>OZ253474.1:0-5612731 GCA_965261695.1 Caldilineaceae bacterium | reverse complement strand
GTAGCGGTGCTGATGGTGGCAGATGCGTTGGCGCAGGTCATCGACCCGCTTCTCTGGTCGGTCCATGGGCGGAGGATCGGTCGTTATGCGGGTCTCGGCACAATGGGTCGGCGGCGGCGCCGGCTGGACAATGGCGGACAGGATTGCATTCTGAATTCGTTGGGTAGGTTTATTGTTTGTTGAGATGTCTGAGATTTTCTATGCGAAATCGCGGTCATTGGCCTTCCACTTCAAAGAACTCGGAGGCGCTCCATCCCATAAGCGGATTTCCTACGGCGTCGACTTTGTCGGGCACTCGCATCCGGTACCAGAGGTAGCCGTCTGCTTCGACAGGATATTGTGTGTCCTCCGGCGCCGCTTCCATGACGACCAGCGTCATGCCTTCTTCGACAATGTCCAGAAGTTTTCCATACAGACCCGGGTCGGTACGCAGTTTTACGCCTTGGCCGTCGGTGTCGCCGACAGTAACGTTGGCGCCAACGGGCAGCCTCACCGGTGTTGCGGTGGGCGGAGTCGCTGGGGTGGCCGTGGGCGGCGCCGTTGTCGGCGGCGCTGCTTCCACCTGTTGCACGGCCGGCTCAGACAACGACAGCGAGACATCGTCTGACGGTCCGGACAGCCGGGAGACGGCGAGCCAGCCCAGGGCGACGATGACCACCAGAGCGATGCCGCCGATCACCCAGACGGGACCGGTGCGTCCCAGCCGCCGGCCCGCCGGCGTCGTCGTTGCGACATCCGCTGCAGGTGTTTCATCGAATAGAGCGTATTCTTTTTCGGGATCCGGTTCGACGGTCATCTCGGAGTCGGTTTGGATATTCACCCAACCCGTCCCTGCCTGCGGGCCAGCGTCGTCCTGCTCCTCAAAATCCTCCACAACCGGTTCAAATGCGGGTTCATCGTCGGAGACCGCTTCGTAGGCGGGCATTTCCGCCGGCGCCGGTTGCTCAGAAATAACGGGCGAATCCAAGTACGGATCCGAGTCAGCCGAATCGACCGGATTGCCGTCGGCGGCGAAGACCATTTCATCTGCGCCCGGTCGCGGCGCATCCAAGTCGGGGGGATGGGTCTCCAACTCCGATAGAAAGCCCGGCTCGGGAGAGAGCGAGAAGTCCGGCTCTGCCGGCGCAAGTTCCGGTTCGTCTGGACTGGTGATCGCCCCGCCGAACGCCGGTTCGCTGTCTGAAGGGTCGGTGTCAACTGAAACGTCCGGCCCAGCTCTGGAGGAAAATCCTGGCTCCAACTGCTCGGGGGCAGGTTCACCCGGCGTGAAGACCTGCTCGCCGAACTCCGGTTCGTTGCCTGAATGCTGGCTATCTACGGCGATATTTGGCCCGGAATCGGAGGAGATTTCCGGCTCCAACTGCACGGGGGACGGGTCGTCCGGTTTGAAGACCGGCTCATCGAACTCCGGATCGCTGTCCGGACGTTGGGTGTCATCGATCACTATACGCACCTCCCGGATCTATTTCGCTTGAGCAGCGCAAGTAACTCATCGTGGGGTCTGGTATTGAGAACATCGACGGCGCGCAGCCATCCTCGGCGGGCGGTATGGATGCCGTAGGGCATCAGGTCGAGTTGGCCGACGCTGTGGGCATCGGTGTTGATGACGATTTTGCAGCCCAGTTCGACGGCCTGGCGGGCGTGGTCGGCCGACAGGTCCAATCGGGCAGGGTTGGCATTGAGCTCAATCGCCGTCCCGGTGTGGGCGCATGCCTGCATGACTCGCTCCAGGTCGATCTCAGAGGGCGGGCGACGCCCCAGGAGCCGGCCGGTGGGGTGGCCCAGGACATCGACGTACGGGTTGTGGACCGCCTTGAGACAGCGTTCGGTGATGCGCGCGCGTTCCTGTCGCAGGCCGCTGTGGATGCTGGCAACCACGATGTCCAACGTCGCCAGCACATCATCGGGTAGGCCCAGCGCGCCGTCGCCCAACAGTTCGACTTCGGTGCCCTGCAGCAGGCGGAAGTCGATTCCCTCGGCCGCGTAGTGCTGATTGACCGCGTCGATCTCACGGCGTTGTACCAGGAGCGCCGCGGCGTCCACCCCCATGGTTACACCCAGGCCGACGCTATGGTCGGTGACTGCCCAATAGCGGTAGCCCCTGCTGCGGGCCGCTTCCGCCATGTCGGCGACAGACGCTTTGCCGTCGCTCCAGGTGGTATGGCCGTGCAGTTCGCCAAGCACGTCGCCTTGTGTGATCAACCGGGGCAACGCGTTTTCGAGCGCGGCGGCAACCTCCGCGCCGCCTTCGCGCAGTTCCGGCGGCGTCCATTGCAGCCCAATCGACTCGTACAGCGCCTCTTCGCTTTCGAAGTGCAGTTGCCCGTTGTCCTTGCCCCCCTGGACAGACGCTCCGGCATTGCTCTCGACGGGGGCGTCAAGAGGGGCCAGCCCGGATTCGTCGAGACGCCAACCTTTTGTTGCCGCCTGCTCGCCGAGAGCGTTCAGATGGGCGCGGCTGCCGGTGGCGATGCTCAGGGCTGCGCCCCATTGGTCGGCCTCTACCAGGCGGAGGGTGGCGCGCATTCCATTGGAAAGCGCAATGCTAACCTGGTCGGCGCCGCGCTCGAGCACTGCGGCGGCCTGGGGCAGGCTCTCGAACAACTCTCTGGCGCGTTGCGGCGCATCGCTGACGGCCAGCAGCATGATCGCGCCGGTTGTCTCGCGCCAGCGGCGCAGACTGCCGGCAATCTCGACTCTTTCAAACGTCCCTGCCGAAGTCTCAGCTCTCAGCGCTTGCACAAGGCTCTCTGCAAAAGGGCGGGAACTCCCGATCGGCGTGCGGTCATCGGAGCGGCGTTCGAGCAGTTTGACGCCTTTGAGGATGCGCTCTTCAGTTTTGGCTCCGAATCCCTTCAGGCCGCGCAGTCTGCCCTGTTGGGCAGCAGCTTGCATGGCCTCCAGGCTGGTGATGTCCAGCTCCTTCCACAGCCGCCGGACGGTCTTCGGGCCGACGTCGGGCACCTGCATCATCGCCACAACGCCGGCGGGCACCTGCGCCTCCAGCTCGTCATAGTAGGGGAGCGAGCCGGTTTCGAGGAGTGTCCCAGTCTTTTCGGCGATTGCTTTGCCGATTTTGGGGAGGTCCTCCAGGCCACCAGCGGCGGCCACGGCGTTGATGTCCTGTTCGAGGCCGTCTATCGTGCGGGCGGCGTTCTGATAGGCCATGACGATAAAGCGGCTCTCTTCCAAGATCTGCAATAGATCGGCAATCGACCTGAAGAGTTCGGCTACCTGTTTGTTATTCAGAAAGGGTCGATCCGGGCTACTCGCCACCTGTAAATCCTTCGGAACTATCGCCTTAAAATCCTGTGCCGTATTTAGATTTAGATTACACTGATCAGCCGGATCAACGCAAATGGTATTCCCATACCGGTGGCAACTCAGAAAGGGGGCGGGGTGTGAGGGGGAACGACCTGGCGATAGCGACGGGGATGAAGCGGGTGTCGCAATCCTGATGCCGTCGCTGCCAGTCCATTTGCGACAGGCGGCGGTGAGGTTGGGCGGCGGGAGGAGCGTCATGAAGGCATGGAAGTGGTCGCACCATGCGGGGAGCCCGCCTGCCCTTGGATGCCAGGTTTTGGGTGACTGGGAATTTCTCATGGCGGAAGTTTGGCTCTGATAGCTATTGGGGTCAAAGTCCCCTGGTTTTGACGAGTTTAGTCGCGTTTGGTCGCGTTTAGTCGCGTTTAGTCGCGCCAATTTTTTTTTCTGAAAGGAATGTCCGGACCAGAATTTGCGGAATTGGGCGCGTGCCGGGTCGGTTCCCTGCGCTGGATATGCATGTTGGTAGTAGCGTAGCACAGGTTCCGGTCTTTTGCCTTTGGGCGGCGGTTGGACTGCAGGGGGTAGGGGATAGGGGTTAGGGGGTAGGGGATAGGGGTTAGGGGATAGGGGATAGGGGTTAGGGGATAGGGGATAGGGGTCGGAACTTTGATTTATCTGATTTAGGTGAGGACACAGTTTTCTGGGCCGGCTGGTGTCGTGGGCTTTGAAGTGGGTCCCAATGTTTGGACCACGGAATGGGAAAAATTAGGTGCATCCATACGGATGCGGCCGGCTCTGATCGGCAACGGGCGGTCTGTCGCCATCAGAGCACGGAGCGCTCTTGTGCCGGCGTGCGATAGGCGGGACTTTGATGTGGTCTCTGTTGGTTGTAGAGGTCGAAATCGTCGCTTAAGCCAGCTTGCATTTGGCGCACCGAGTCGTACTGGTTGAGATAGATGTTCTCATACTTGACGCTGCGCCAGAGCCGTTCGCAGAAGACGTTGTCGAGGGCGCGGGCGCGACCGTCCATGTTGACATGTATGTTGGCTGCGGGCGGGCAGGCGCTGAAGGCATCGGCCGTGAACTGTGCGCCCTGGTCGGTGTTGAAGATATAGGGCCGACCCTTGCTGAGTGCCTGGCGCAGGGCATCGAGACAGAAGATACCGTCGAGGGTGTTGGATAGCTGCCAGGCGAGCACATAGCGACAGATGGGCGGTCATCTTGCGCCAGCCATAGTAGGGCGTGCGCAAGAACTGATCGTCAATGTCGGCAGACCGAGCGCTTTGCGAACATTCGCATCAGATGCAGATTCAGCGCTGGCTCAGGTACCGCTTGCTAGTAGAAGGAGGAGCGGTTGAGACCGAGCAGATCGCCCTGTCGCCGTACATTGAGAGTCGGAGCTGTCATATCGACCATACGTCGTCTCTCACGGAACGAAGCGAGTAACTTTCTCGTTCAGCCACTCAAGTTCCAGCTTGAGCCGCCCGATCTGTTGATAGAGTTCTGCTTCCTGGGCCTCCTGATCCCGTTTCTTGACCATCGTACTGCCCCTCCACTGGCCTGGTGAATTGCTCCATTATACACCTCAGCTCGTGGTCTGGTTTTTGGGGCCCACTTCGCAATGCTCCTTTTAACCCAGGCCAATCTGACCTGGGTTTTCTTACTTGCAGCATGAAGGCTTGGGCGTATAATGCCTCCGAACGAGGTTCCAAGAATGGTTTCAATCAGTCTGAGGATCAACAGATGAAACGCACTCTTCTTCTACTGTTTCTGGCTGTCGTGATGTCTGGTTGTGAGCCAGGATCAGGAGGAACCATCACGATTCATCGTGGGCAAATGGGCGAGGAGTGGCCGCTGACAGTTGAACGCGGTTTCCTGAGTTGCGACTGTGTTGATCTGGGATTCCTGCATTGCGAGAGCGCGGCCGTCACGATTCATGTGGATGGGACAACTTACTCTGTGAACGGTGTGGGTAGGCCTGGTCTAAGGGCAGTAGACATTGATCCAATTCGACGGCCCGACCCTCAATCCCCATCCTCGAAGGTCGATTTAGCCCCCTTGATTTAACGTGGTCTTGCGTTGTGCTGAGAGTAAAATGGAAGATCTCATATTCGGCATCATAATCGGAGGGGCGTTCGCTTTCGTTGTCGCACGTATCCTATTCTACATCATGCCAAGAATGGAGTCGTTTCCGATCAATATAAGATTGGTGATTGGCGGCGTCATTCTTCACCTCAGTGATGGCGCTCTTTTCATCTTCTTTGACAGCCCGACATTCTGGCTCACATTTGGATATTCTTGCAGTTTTATCGCTTTCCTTTTTCTGATTGAATGGAAACAGTCGGGGAGAACGTTGTTTTGAATCTGTAGTAAAGGAGCCAAGCCATGCTCGGGAAACCCTGCTGGTCGGACTCAAGATTCTCACCGCCGCCTGCGTGCCGATCGCGCCAGAGCTAACCGCAACGGTAGAACTGGCAAAAACAAGAGAGCCGGGTGCAGTCGGACGCGGGCCTGCGCCGCGGCGAGGCGGCCGCGCTGGTCTGGGACGACGCGGCGCGCTGGGATGACGGACCGGGCCGGCTGTGCGTGGGCCGCTCGAAGACCGACGCCGAGGCCCGCACCGTCTACCTGACGCCGGCCGCGGCGGCGGCGCTGGAGGCGATGCGCCCGGCTGGCGCGGACGGGTCAGCCGCGCTGTTCGGGCTGTCGGCGCCCTGGATCTCGCGCCGCATTCGGGCCGCGTCCGCGGCGGCGGGGCTGGGGTCGGGCTTTTCCGGCCATTCGGGACGTGTGGGCATGGCGCGGCGCAGGGCCGCTGGGAAACGGCGAGGATGGTGGAGGTCTTTACGCGCGAGGAGGCGGCGGGGCGAGCCGCGAAGTGGCTGGCGTCGGAGCGTCGCTGCGTTCATGGATTGTCCGCCAGCGACGCTGAGCGCAGCAGACGGGCCGCCACGGGCTGCAAGGTGTTGTGAGCCTGAACCCCTGCAAGAGCGCTTGCAACGGCTTTGGGAGCGATTGCGTTCTTGCGGGATGCGTTCTTTCAGCGTGCGCTGTTGAGCCGTTGGCAAGAGCCCCGGTCGACATGGTAGACGGCGAGATGAAGGCGCCCAGCGCGGGGTCGTCGTAGCAGGCGTTGTCGTAGAGGAGGCCGCTGGCGTCGGGCTTCTAGCCGGTGAAGGTGTGGTCGGTCTTGAGGTCGCCGGATGTGCTGCGCTCGGCGCCGTAGGCGTAGTCCGCGCGGCTGGCGGTCTCGGCTGAGCCGCGCGTGGTCAGGGATGTGCTGCCGAGGTGGTCGCCGTGCAAATGGTAGAGCGTGCTGCCGCGCTTGACCGCAAGGCGATGCTGCCGAAGGTGTAGTGGCTGATTGCCGTCGTTACACCGTTGGCGACCGCCTCCTCGTAGTGGGCGAAGAAGGTGTAGGTCGTCGTATTGCCGTGGGTCTTCTTGACGCGCATCCCCGCCGCGCCGTACCAGTCCTGCTCGAGCCTAGCGCCGTTGCTGTCCTGCACCTGCGAGAGGCGGTTCTCGTCGTCCCGGTCGAGCGTCTGCTGATCGCTCAGCCCCTTGTTGCGCACGGTCATGTTGCCTTTTGGTCAGTCTTCGCACAGGGCCCGCTCAGACAGTTGGGCACGTCATGGGATACGCTGTCTACCAAGTCACCGGTGGCGGCGCGATCGGAACGGTAGGCGTTTTTGGCGAGGCTAGCTTCTAAGTTAGCGTCGCGCGTAGTGAGGGATGTACCTCTCAGGTGGGCGAAATTCAAAGGGTCAACTCGTTATTCCGAAACCCTGTTCCGCCTAGTCACTCAGATAGTGTTAATGATTTAGGAAGACAATGTGAGAATTCATCAGGCGACGCCACCTCAATAGACTCAAACGAGCCGGGCCAAGGTTTTCGCAAGCATGCAGAATAGCCGTAGAGTTGACTGTCGGAATAGGCCAACTGCACAACTTCCTCTGTCGTTCCCGGGGCGCCGACAGACATGTTTCTTATTCTCAGGTAGGGATGAATCTGATCAGTCGTGTACAGATCGAAATAGTGGATGACGATTCCTTTTTCGGGATACAGGAGAGCCAGGTTTAAGATGGCGTCGTGGGGTACCAATATTAAAAAGCAATATAATGCTCAGGATCGCCCAGACAGTCGATTGCCTTAGATAATGTCGGAGTCGGGTACGCCCAAGCAACCTCAAATTTGGTGAGAACTCCTTCTCGAAACCAAGCACTGTATCCACCTAACGTGCCATACAGCTTTCTATCTAACCAGGACACTCCTGAAAGCGTTCCCCACAGCTCTTCAACTCTGACTTTGTCTTCATCAATGCCCCATAAGCGATTCACTGTGGAAACAACGTCTTCCGGCGAGTCGATGCCAAAATTGAATTCTGCCCAGTAAGCTTCTGTGAAGTTGGCACACGAGAAGGGTAGAGGGGGTGGATGAGCGCACGCTGTAAGGATAAGGATATGTAGGAGCGTAAAAGTAACCCGGCGTCCGTTCGCCCTTATGAAAGCGTTCATGGTTTCAAGACTTTATGGTTGGCCCCGATCACCAGACCACGAAATGGGAAAGACAAAGGGGCGGCCAGACAGACGCGATAGCCTGCAATGTGTTATGCCTACTTCCTGGCGTTTGCTCTCAGTCCGTGGCTTGCTCTATGAACTGCTACTCCATATAGCCCAGCGCGCAATCCTGCTTCAGGCACCCACTTCAAGCTGCCTCGACTCCCGGCGCCCCATCATGTCAGGACAGCGTCTTCCTCAACGCTCACCCCCAGTTCCGGCAACGCCTCCACGATCTGCGCGGTTTCCAGGCTCAGGCTGATCACCTTGCCGATCAGGCGCACGATGTACTGCGGGTCGTCGGCGCGGTTGGGGTCGTTGACGATGCCGCTGCGCTTGTCGGTCTTGACGCGGTACTGGTCGGCCTCACAGTTGGTTTGGGCCCATCTCAGGCTAAGATAGGTCTTGGGGTCTGCGCCTGAATCGGCATTTCCGAAGGGGAACAAAACGCAAACGCTAAGATGGTAGTCCACTGAAACGCCGCTCTCCCACCAGGTGTAGCCAGGCCGATCTCCGACTAAACATCTTAGTCTCTTGCCAGGCAGTCGGCGATCTTAAGGATTGCGTCCGCGTAGAGTTCAGGTTCGAGTCCGCCTTCGTCAAGCATCGCCCAGACAGTTGGGATTGCAAGCGATGACCATTGGAGCGGCAAACGCGACGACGGCCCAGATACGTTTATGTTGATTGGCAGTCATTCTCCCTCCGCCCGTAGCTCCCTGGTCGACCCAATTCCCTCATTAGTCGACTTCTACGTCGAATCCTTCCCATTCACAGCGATTGTTGTAGTATTCGGTCACGATTTCCGTGCAGCAGGACTGCCACTGCACAGTGATTGATCCGGTTTCCGTGTTTAGTTGCACAAACGAAATATCTGGGTAGGACGAAATCTCGTGATCAGGGTACTCCTCGGCAACGCCGGCAATTGTCATGGGGTGAAAGTTCTTGACGCTAGGCGAGCAGTAGCCCGCGTCCGGTTCACTTTCCAACGCGGTCACTCGCTCCTCAACGGCGGTGACGCGTTCCACAAGTGCGGGCAGCTGTTCGGCTAAACTTTCGAGCGAGATTTCGTCCTGCGCCAATAGCGCGCCGGGCACGAGTACGGCCAGCGCTACGATAATGATCAGAGTGCGTTTCATTTGTGATCCTTTCACACGAGCGGTTGACTCAGACTGTTTTTGTGGTTGGCTTCTATGACGAGACCACAAAACGGGAAAATAAGTGGCATCCAGATGGGTAAGGAAAGCTGTAGCGTGTCGCTTCCTTTTCTTGACCATCGTACTGCCCCTCCACGATCTGGGTGGATTGCTCTATTTTACACCTTAGCTCGTGGTCCATTGTTTAGGGCCCGCTTCAGATTTCATTCACTCCGCCGGGTCAAGGCCGGTCATGAATTTTGACATGAGCTTTGAAGCGTTTGAAAGCGGGAGTCAGTTTCGAGACAAGGACTGCTACTCTGAATAGCGCTCAAACATTCTGACAGTCGATCGCTAGGTAGCCATGCTTCATCACTGCTGAGTTTGAGACTATCCAAGAGCATTAAGGCCTCATCCGGGAATTGTGAGCTCAGATTTGCATCGGCAAGATCATGAATTATCCTATTTGCTCTATGTGTTCTATATGGATCTTCGACCGGATGTTGCAACCAGGTTTCCAGTTTTCTTGTTGCTTCGGGGAATGCATCCTCTGAATTTATGCATAGAAGGGCAAAGCTCTCTAATATCCCAGGGGAGACAGTGTCAATTGATTTTGGCCAGATCGAATCCAGATATGGAACTATGCGGTTCTTCCAGTACTCGACACGCTGGTCTCCAGCCCCGGATAGTGCTCTGACTAATGAATTCGCCACGTAACCCAATCCATCTGAAGGTAGAGTTCTAGTAGCGGACTTCAGTTCACTACTTTTGAACACTTCGCCTTGGTCCAACGCCACGAACGTCAGTAAGGATGCGTAATTCTCCCCGTATCTTCCGAGTGAAGAGAAGTGCCCCGCGGAATCGAGAAACGATTGTTTGAGGGCTTCCATCAGTGGCCAGGTGAGGCGAGGAGACAACAGGAAGCCTTGCCACATTGCCAAGGCCTCGGCTTCGGAGAGTCTCCAATCAAATGACGGTAGCAGGTTATGGGTAGTCCATTCCACATCCACTTGGTAGAGAAAATGAAGGTGGATTGCCAAGACTACCCTGCCATTACGATATCTCTCGACTCCAGAATTGCAGAGTAGATCAAGAAATGACTGCAGTACGCTGGGTAGGCCTTCGCCGTGTTGTGGCGAACGGCTATACCACCAACGTATCAATGCTTCGGTCACGCGTCCTATTGGGTGGTTAAGTGCTTGTGAGACCAGGTCCCCGTCGCTACGGACCGGGTCTTGATGCTCCATTTCCAAGAAGCGACCTATGAGAACAAAGAAGTGTTCTTCCTGGCCTTCGAGCTGGCGTGCTTGTTCCATCAACCATAGGATGAGTTCGTGCGAAACGGCAAATATGAACTCATCCGGCTCTTCCGCGAAAAACTTTGCCAAGCGGCACCAGGAGAGCTTGAGTTTCTCTGCGTCAGACCAAGCCAGCAGTGCTGTCGCCCAGCGTTCCTTCAAGTATTCTCCGTCTTCTGCCAATGTAATCAGGGCGCTAGATGCCGTCGTGAAGTCTTCCCGACAACGTTTCTGCCAGTCATCGACATTCCAAGCGTCGGAGCTCGGGTGCTGTCTAAGCCACGCCACTAATTCAGCTTGGCCTTGTGGTGTTGCAATGAAATCACGCGCGTCGTCACTGGAACTAGTCCAGATTGCAAATTCATCTCTCTCGTCAGCCGCGAGTTGCCATTGGGGATAACGTTGCGACAATTCATTTAGTTTGTTTTGGGTCGCTTCCCCGAGCACCGCACCGGTTTCCTCGGCTCTTGCGAGCCGTAGCCACACATTGTGATCTGATAATCTTACCCTTAAATCCTCCCCAACACCGCTTCTATCCGATTCAGCAGGAGGTCCCTTCAGAATAGCCCGTTCTAGTTTTGACATTGCTGCTGCGTGAAGTCGTGGAGCCAGCTTTACTATCAATCGGATTGCCTCACGCTTAGTTTCTATCGACCACAGCCATCGGTTCTCGTCATGTAGCAACCAGCAGAGTGCCTGATCGACAGGGATCACTTCCTCTTCTGAAGCGGCGAAAAATGCCAACCGTTTGAACAAGGGATAAAGAGCTTTCACCCAACCTTCGGCAATCGACCGCGCTCGCGTGGGATCAAGCCTAGCCATCTCAAGCCAGGCGTCACGGGTCAAGTCAATCAAGACGGTCCAGTCAAAGAAACTCTCATTCTGCGGATGATCGCTTATGGATGGTTGCTCGACAATTGACATTACCCTTTTGTGTTCGACGCCACTAAGCTCACGCTGCAAATCGAGCGCATCTTGTAACAACAAGCTAAAATCAGGCAAAAGGTCGGGGAGTACGTTCTTCCAATTCTCATCGTCCGTCAATTTTGATAACGTTGCAAGCAAGTGGTCGGCACCTAGAACGACTTCCCAGTCGACAAGATTCTCCAAACTCTGAGATTCACCTGTTTCGCCTTGTTCAACTGGCGGAGGGATCCGTTTGCGTATCGCTATTCGTGGAGCAAGGATGTCGCGCAACTCTATCTTCAAAGGCAGCGTTAGCCCGTCCAGCTTGAAACTGTCGCTCCCTCTAAATAGGCGGAGTGTTTCGCCTGCTGATTTCAATCGCCCGTTTAGAATCAACCTCCATAAGATGCGCATAAAGGGTGTAGGGACCGCGTTTGGGGCGGCCCCACGAATATTATTGAGTTCCTGACATTCACCGTCGTGCTTCAGTTGGGCAAGGTGTTCGAGTCTGATTTCGATTTTCCTGTGAAGCCTGCTATGTAAACGCTCTCCCTTCTCTGCTATCCATAAAGCCAACTTTGGATCATTCAGATGACGAATGATCCAGTCCATCAAGTGATTCATGACCCTGTCCGTGGTCCGATCGCCGAAAAAGCCGAGAATAGAGGGCCGGAACTTCTCCTCACTCAAAGGTTTAAGCCAACTGAGGCTAGGAACCGGATCGTTTTGGGCGAATCGTTTTGCCGGGTTGCCAGATGGTTCGCTGAGAGCCCAAAACATCCGACCAACAAAGTTATCTTGCTTGGTGCTTACAAGCGGGTCGGATCCGGCATAAGAGACGACAACCTGTTCCTTTCCCTGAACACCATCGCGATATATCTCACTCCAATCGCGCAGAGTCTTATGCAGATAGTAATGGCGCCTGTGTTCACGATATAGGATCGGAGTGACGTTTTTTGCCTCCCACTCATCTTGTTGTTCCAGCGGTTTATTCTTTGAGAAGCTGCCGAAGGCAAACATTTCGGACGGCGATTCTCCAAGCACCTTATCGGCAGCGAGTGCGTCTGTCATATAGCGCAGCACGGGATCATTTATGCTGTACCCGATGAAGCAGATGGTGAAGTTGCGGAATAACTCCGCCACGAAACGCGCTGCCCAGGCCTCGGTTAAGTAAGCCAATCCAAAGTCCCCGCTGGACAGGACCAGATCATCCAGATTGCCCTTGTTTTCTTCGCACGGCAAGATCCCATGCAAATAAACTATGCCATCCCATCTACGCTTTGGAATAGGAAGCAGTGGAGCCTCAAATGTGGAAACTGAAATACTCTCTCTTTCGATTACTGTCTGGAAAATCCGATCAAAATTAGTGGTGACAAGCCTAAGCGGCCCCTCGCGATTTCTAGCCAGGGTAAGCAGGGCCTCATGTGTCGCAGTAGCACCGGTAGCCGAAAGATTGGGGGATAGAATCTCAGGCAGGTTCCCACGTATCGTATCACGGCGTCCCGTGATACGCTGCTCAAGCAGTCCTATCACTGTATCGAACTGCTGTCTCTTGAAGGCATCCTTTTCGCGAGGGACAAATTCCTCCCCCAGCTTGCAATATATTTCTTCAACCAACCCCTTGAATCCTGGAAGACCCGCTGGATAAGAAATCCCTGCCCCGCAGAAAAAAACCACCTTACCGTCTTCATGTGCTTGTAGAAGACGTTCTGGAACATCAGGGCCGTTCTTTATGAATTGCATACTTAGTCTATCTACCTCCCGCCGAAGGGCTGCATTGGTCGCGGACTTTGGTTGGCCCCAGTCGCCAGACCACGGATTGGGAAGAATAAGGTGCATCCGGACGGATGCGGCCGGCTCCGATCAAAGCACGAAGCGCTCTTCAGCCGGTGAAAGTTAGTTGAGACGCTGATTTGGTCTCTCATGGTTGTAGGAGCCGAAATCGTCGCTTGAGCCGGTTTGCAACTGGCGCACCGTGTCATACCGGTTGAGATAGATGTTCTCGCATCTGAGGTTTCGCCACACGTGTTCGCAGAAAACGTTGTCGAGGGCGCGGCCGAGTCCATCCGTACCGGGACTGGCGAGCAGCATAAAGACCCAGGTCAGGATGGCTCGCGCCCCGCTCGCAAGCCCTCCGACGCAGGACACTTTCGGCTTGAGCATGCCTCCAATTGCGGTCAGCAGGTTGGTCGGAGGAGGGTAGTAGGAGCGCTCGCCGGTGGCGCCGCCAGACGTTCAGGTCCGGCGTAGGTCGGCAAAACAATCCTCAACCGCCAATGTCAGCTTCGTTGCGTTCGTCCATTGGCCCAAGGATTGATCACTTCAATGCCGACCCCCTCAAAGTCGTCCACATCTCTTGTCGCAACCGACGCTCCCCGACAACGGGCAATAGCCGCTATCTGGCAGTCGGCATGGTTGATGGGACGCCCGGCGGCGCGTCGAGCGGCTGCTATCACGGCGTAGACCTGGGCTGCGGCACTGTCAAAGGGCAGGATACGCCGTTCAAAATCCTCGCGGAGCATCCCCTCCACCTCTTCAAGCAGTCTGTCTCGTCTTCCGCCAGGTGGTAGTATCTCAACGCCACACAGCAACTCGGCTTGGCTGACAGTGGAAAGGTACAGGTTTGGAGCCACCTGCCCGGCAACCCAATCCACAACTTTGGAACTGGGGTTGGGGCGCATAAGCTCGGAGACGACGTTGGTGTCGAGGATGATCATTCTCAGGCGCCGCAGTCGAATCGAGGCGGTTTGCGCATGGGTGAACGGGGAGGGATCTCCAGCTCGACACCGCCCAGGGGTGCGAACCTGGCACGAATGGCACTCGCCAGGTCCTCGTGGGCTGGGGGCTCGTGATAAAGTGCCGTTCTCAGGATGGCGCGGGCTTCCTCTTCCATGGAACGATCGTTCTCAGCTGCCCGGATACGCAGCCGACGCTTCAGCCCTTCTTCGAGGTTACGCAAGGTAATGCTGGCCATGACAGATCTCCATTTGCTATGTCACGCCATTATAGCATGATTGCGTTGCTCTCATTTCATCAGATTCCATGCCGGAGTGGAGACTGTCGTGCGCGGACCGAACTCTTTTTTCCCATTCTCCCTTTTGTTCTAAGTATGGGGGACAGCAACGGGCAAGGCGTCCATCCATTGTGGCGGAGGCGCGGGGAGGAGGCGTGCAACTCAGTAAGGGGACGGGGTGTGAGGGGGGGCAACCTGGCGACAAAGACGGGAAACAGGAGGGGCATTGGGAGATCAACAGAACGAATTCACGATGCGAACGGCTGTAACGTTGTCCCAAGCACTTGCGACTGTTTACGAGTGTCTACGAGTGTTTGCGAGCGACTACGAGTGCCAACAAGCGACTACGAGTGTCAACGAGTGATTACGTGTGTCTGCGAGCGGCTGCGAGTGTCTACGAGTGGTTACGTGTGTCTGCGAGCGTTTACAAGCGTTTTCTTGAACTGAATTTCAATCGGTGGACGGACGACGATAGGGCAGCTGATAGCGTTAGAGGAGCAGGTCACTTATGCGCGGCGGTAGAAAAAGCAGGACTCGTCTGGCTGGCATCTGAGCGTTGGCAGGTTTGTTCAAGACATTCCGTTAAACCAGGAGTCGTTGACGTTTGAAGAGCCGGTCGAAGAGGTGACATCTGCAGGTTGCCCACGGGCAGAATCGGACCGCGATTCGCCTGATTCTCGTGAACGAAGACCGCGAACTCCGCCCGGGCCGTTGATCATCTCAATCATATGAATCTCTTAAATCACAGTTCAGACCAATGTCAACCAACCCTAATCTAAATCCCGCTTGATACCGAGACTTTTCGAGCGAATAGAGCAACTGAGTCGTGGCCGTCCCGCCCGCCCTTACCCAATAGGGCGTACAAGACGCGCACTTCAAAATCGGTGCGTTACCGATGGGTACGCACATTGGTTGTTTCGGTTGAGGCGAGCGCGCCTGAGGCGCCGGCTTCTGCGAGATGCGGCCCCCTCTTGCGATGCACCTATCTCTTCGCCCCGGCTCGCAGAATACGACCATTTGTGCTATTATCTCCCCATACCGGAATCTGCACGTGTCGCCCCGTTTTGGAAAAGGACCGTCCTCTCCCATCAGGCCGCTGCACGGTTTCTCGTAAGAGGGGATGCAACGAACGCCACAATGTGCGTTTTGTGCGCATTCAGTCCACCGCCCGCCCGCTTTCCCCAACCAAATCGCCCCGGGTCACCATCAACCATCGACGCGAGCCGGCGAATGCCGCGGCCCCTGCCGTACAGCTTTTCCGCACGCCGGCATCCCAGTCGCCGCGGATTGCCCCGTCAGCCAGCAAAGGCTGCTGCGCCGGCATCCTGCGCCGCCCATAAGAGGGACGCCTTTGAAAGCCGGTCGCCGACCCTTTCCAGTTTGACGACCTCCTGCCCCCCCAGCGCGGGCGGCACTGCGCTCCCTGGCAGATTCGCCCCGATCGCGGGATGCACATTCCTGCAGGCAAGCGGGCGGGACGGACAGCGTTCGCTCAATCGCCCGACTACCTGTAAAATGGCGGTGAACGGACTGCGGCGGCGGCGTGAGCGAAGGAGAGAAATTGGCGAAAATTCGATTGAGCAAAGTCTGCAAAGAGTTTGGGTTGAACAGCCGGCCAGGACAGAGGGCGGGTATTCCGAGGATACGGGCCCTCACGCCGCATGCGCGTGAGCAGATGGATGAGGATCCTGGCAGAGTGAAGGCGTTGGACGATGTCGATCTGACGGTTGCCGACGGGCAGACGATGGCGGTGTTGGGTCCGTCCGGCTGCGGCAAGAGCACGCTGCTGCGTGTGATCGCCGGGTTGGAAGCCAACTATCACGGCGAACTCTTCTACGATGACCAGGAAATGTTGGACGTGCCGCCCAAGGACCGCTTCATCGGGATGGTCTTCCAGAACTACGCGCTCTACCCTCACTTTGAGGGGCATGGCAATCTCTCCTTCTTCTTTAAAATGCACAAAGCGCCGGACGCCGAGGCGGAAGAGCGCATCCGCATCACCTCCGAGATTATGGGCATCGGCTTTCGGGCACTGCTGCAGCGCAAGCCGGGCACGTTATCGGGCGGGCAGCAACAGCGGGTCGCGATTGCGCGGGCGATTGTGCGCCGTCCACGAGTCTTCCTGTTTGATGAGCCGCTATCCAACCTGGACGCCAAGCTGCGATCGCAAACGCGAATCGAGATCAGGCGGCTGTTGCGCCGATTCAGCATCACCGCGTTGTATGTGACGCACGATCAGACCGAAGCGATGGCGCTGGGGGACCAGGTGGCGGTGATGCGAGCCGGGCGGATCGAGCAGGTCGGCCCGTTCAATGAGGTGCGCATGCGGCCCGATAACACGTTTGTCGCCGGATTTCTGGGTGTCCCGCCGATGAATCTTCTTAACAACGTTGAGGTGCGGGAGGGCGGCCTTCATGCCGGTGAGGGGTTGGCGTTCAGCGCGGCCGGTTCACAGCTGGCAGCGGTCAAGAGCGGGGATGCGCTGACTGTGGGCATCCGCCCGGAATCGGTGCGAGTCGCGGTGGCGGAGGGAGAGTTTGCGGCTGTTGCGGGAAGGGAACAAGCGGTGCCGGCCAGCGTCTGGCCCGGCACTGTGGAATCAGTGGAAGCCGATTACGGCCGCCATATTCAACTCATCCGCTTTCGATGCGGCGATCATCGCCTGATCGGTCAGGCCGACGTGGGCGCGCGCATTGCGGAGGGGGAACAGATCCGGGCGCAACTTGACGGGACGGCGTTGCACTTTTTCGACGGTGAGAGCGGGGAGCGGATTGTCTGAGCCGTGTTTGCAGGATAGAGCGACGGACAGCGGCGCCTGGCTCGGCGCTCAACGCTCGATCGATTGGGCCTTCCTGGTCACACGCATATATTGGCTCATGTAGAGGTCGTGGTAGAAACCCTTCTGCGCCAGTAGTTCATCATGGCTGCCGCGCTCGATGATGCGGTGATCGTTGACGACCAACACCTCATCGGCATTGCGAATCGTGCTCAGCCGGTGGGCGATGACAAATGCGGTACGCCCTTCAAGCAGGCGCAGCAGGGCCTGCTGCAACTGCACTTCCGTGCGCGTATCCACGCTGCTGGTGGCCTCGTCGAGGATGAGGATACGGGGGTCGGCCAAGACGGCGCGGGCGATGGCGAGCAACTGGCGCTGCCCTTCGCTAAAGTTATTGCCCTGTTCCGAAACTTGTGAGTCGTATCCGCCCGGAAGCAGCCTGATGAATCCATCGGCATTGGCCAGCTTGGCCGAGTCCACGACTTCCTGATTGGTTGCATCCAACCGACCGTAGCGGATGTTTTCGCGCACGGTGCCGGAGAAGAGGAAGGTGTCCTGCAGGACGATGCCCAGTTGTTTGCGCAGCGATGCCTGCTGAACGTCGCGAATGTCGCGGCCGTCGATGCGGATGCTGCCCTCGTCCACATCGTAGAAGCGGCTCAGAAGGCTGATGATCGTGGTCTTGCCGGCGCCGGTGGGACCGACAAGCGCAATCGTCGCGCCCGGCTCGGCATGGAGGCTGATGTTCTGCAAGACCTGTTCCGGCTGCGGTTGGCCGTTGCTTTCAGCCTGCGGGGGAGCCTGCGGCCGCCGGTCTCTTCTGCTGTGCCCCGGCTCGGGCGCGCTGGGTGGTTCGGCGCCAAAGCTGAAACTCACGTTCTCGAAGACCACGTCTCCGTTGATCTTCTCAAGCGGCGGCGCGTCCGGATGGTCGGTTACGTCAGGTTCTATGTCGAGGGCGTCGAAGATGCGTTCCGCCCCGGCCAGCGCCGACTGCAGCTGGTTGTAGAGCATGGCGATGCCGCGCATTGGCCGGAAGAAGTTCATAATGTAGATGATGAACGTGGCCAGCACGCCGACTTCCACGATTCCCCCGATTGCCAGCCAGCCACCCAGTAGCGCGGCCGCGGCAATCGTGATCGTCATCATGGTGGTGAACATCGGCCCGAGCGCGGCGGTGATGATGTCGGCGGTCATGCCGGCCTTGCGATAGGTCTTATTGACTTCAAGGAAGTCGGCGAACACCTCCTCCTCGCGGGCGAAAGCCTGGACAACCCTTGCGCCGGCGATATTCTCCTCCATGACGGCGTTGAGCGCGCCGAGGTTGCGTTGGACGGTTCGAAAGGCTACGCGGCTGCGGCGGGTCACCTCGCTGGTGATGTAGAGCATCAGCGGCATCAGCACGAGCATCGCCAGCGCCAGCTGCCAGTTGAGAATGAACATGGCGACAAAGGTGCCGCCCAACAGGAGGACATTGGAAACGAACTCGATCAGGCCGTTGGACAAAGTGCGGTTGATGGCCTCCGAATCGTTGGTGATGCGGCTCATCAGGTCGCCGACCTGGTTGCGATCGTGAAATGCCATCGACATGATCTGCATGTGGCTGAAGAGGCCGGCGCGGATGTCGGAGACAAAACGCTGGCCCAGCGTCACCATGATCAGGCCCTGCACGGTTGAGGCTACGCCGGCGGAGAGATAGATGGCAAGGATGCCAAAGGCAAGGGTTCGCAGCCCGGCGGCGTCGCCGGTTGCGATGAACAGGTCGATGGCGCGGCCAATCAGCATCGGCCCGTAAAGGCGCAGCACTGTGCTGACGGTGACAAACAGGGCCACGACCAGCAGTTGCAGGCGGTAGGGGCGCAGATAGGCGGCCATGCGCATGAGGGTATTGCGGGTGTTGTCAGCGGCCTCGCCGGTGAGCATGCCGCCGCCGCCGAATCCGAGGCGCATTGGTTGCCGGTGTGGTGGTCGGGTAGCAGTCATTTGGATAAGTAATGGACTCTCAAACTATTCAAATTGACGTCCCGGTTCATGCCTCTTCGAACTGGGAATAGTAGATCTCCTGATAGATTTCGCTGCCGGCCAGGAGTTCCTCGTGTGTACCCTGGGCGGCGATCCTGCCGTTGTCGAGAACGAGGATCAGGTCGGCATCGACGACGCTGCTGATGCGCTGGGCGACGACAAAGGTGGTCGTGTGCGCCATCGTCTCCTTCAGGGCCAGCTGCAGGCGCACTTCAGTATCGAGGTCGACGGAACTGGTGCTGTCGTCGAGGATCAGCACAGCCGGTTTGGTGAGGAGGGCGCGGGCGATGGCGATACGCTGCTTCTGGCCGCCGGAAAGGTTGGCCCCGCGCGCCTCGACGATACTGTCATAGCCATCGGGCATGCGCATGATGAAATCGTGGGCCTGGGCAGCTTGCGCGGCGGCGATGACCTCCTGCAGCGGCGCGTCCGGTCGCCCGTAGGCGATGTTTTCGCTCACGGTTCCAGCGAAAAGCGTCGACTGCTGCAATACGACGCCGATATGTTTGCGCAGGTTGGTCGGCTCCCAATCGCGCACGTCGACGCCGTCCAGCCTGATTGCGCCGTCAACGGCATCGTAGAAACGCGGGATAAGATTGACGAGCGTACTCTTGCCGGAGCCGGTTGCGCCCATCAGCGCGACCTTCTGCCCCGGCGCCGCGCGCAGATGGATGCCATCCAGCACCTCCTCGCCGACGGCTCCAGTCCTGCCGTTGGCGGATTGGGGCGCGCCCGGTGTGTTCGTTTGACCGTTCTCAGGCAGCGGTTCAAAGCCAGCGGAACCGTCCAGCCCGTTTGGTTGCGAGCCGGAATAATGGAAGCGCACATTGTCAAAGATGATCTCGCCGGCGGGCGCGCTTACGGCGATGGGTTCGGGCGGGGCCTGGATGGCCGGTTCCATGTCCAGCACTTCGACGATTCGCTTGGCCGAGGCTTCCGCGCGCGAGACCATCGAGAGGATGTTGCTGAGGAGGAGCAGGGGTGACATGCCGATCAGCAGGTAGTTGTTGAAGGCGACCAACTCGCCGATGGACAGGCGTCCGCCGATGACGTCAAGCCCGCCCCACCAGATGGTAACGACCGCGCCGACATTGGTCAGGAGCAGGAGGACGGGCATAACGAGGGCAAGATAGCGGCCAACTTTGATATTTTGCTCCATGTAATCCAGATTCTGGACGCCGAAGCGTTCGACCTCGTGCCGCTCGCGCACGTAGGCTTTGACGACGTGCACGCCTGCCAGGTTTTCCTGCACCAGCGTATTCAGTTTGCCGAGCGTTTCCTGCAACTTTGAGAAGAGGGGGGCGACGACCCGCAACATCCAAGAGATGAGGATCGCCGACAGCGCCAGGACCGTCACCATGACGAAGCTGAGCTCCCGATCGATAAAGAAAATCATGATGAGGCTGCCGATTACCATGAGCAGCGTGCGCAGGAGCAGGGCCAGCCCGGCGCTGAGAAACATGCGCGCCATGTCCACGTCGCTCGAGACGCGGGTCATGAGCTGGCCGGTCTGCATTCGGTCCAGATTGGCGAAGGAGAAACGCTGGATGTGGCGGAACAGATCGTTGCGCAGGTCGAAGGCGATCCCTTGCGAAATTTGCGCGCGGGCGATTCCCTGTCCGATGGTGGTGGAAGCGCCGATCAGGGCGGTCAGCAGCATCACCGCGCTCCCCTGCCAGACGGCGGTCATATCGCCGGCGCGGATGCCGCTGTCGATGACGAACTGGACCATGCGCGGGGTTACCAGTTCCATCAGAACGGGAAGAATCGTGGTGACAAGGCCGAGGACGGCCATCCAACTATAGGGGCGCATGTAGCGCACAACTCTGGCTAATCCACGCATCGGCAAGGCACCCTGAAAAGGGGTTCAAGACCCGAAGAGGAGGGCTCGGTTTGCGAATCGTACTAAAGCGGTTTGGAGAGTATAGATCAGGTAGGGAGTGTATTGCAAATGGACGGGAAATGGGTTGGCATTGCGAGTCAGTCAGCGGGGCAGGGAGAGGGGCGGCCTGCTGATCGAGCGTCCGGACCTGATGCAATCGCCAGTACTCTTGACAATCGCATCCGGACTTGCTAGTATCGCGGGCAGTGACCCGGCTAGATCGTGACGACGCCCCAAAGCTCTTCGCCGGATAGAAGGTACGGCGTTTGCCGGCCGACAGCCAACGTCGGGCACGTGTGAGGTACAGTGAGCGGCGGCGCTCTACACCAGCGTTTCCAGCGACAGATCAGGACGCGCCCACCAGGAGGTAAACGCCCGATGTCCACCAGTACAAGTCAACCTACAACGTATGCTTCTTAAACCCGGCCACTGGTAATGACCATCGTTTATGCAGTTGGCCTGATGGTGCTCCTCGCCTTCGTTGAGGGAATGGAGGAGAGTGAAGTTTTCGGCTTTTTAGTGCCGTATGAGCAGTACATCTCAGTGGGCCTGGTCGTCCTAATGGGGCATCTTGCCGTACAGGCCGGAAACAAGTTTGTGTTCGCCAGCGCTCAGAGGCGAACGACGACAGACGTTGCCGGAACGCTGCGAATCATTACACGGCTGTTGGGATATGGGCTGATATTCTCCTTCGTGGTTTCCGTTTTGACTGACAACCCGGCGGCAGCGTTGACAATGGGCAGCTTTGCGGGTCTGGTCGCCGGCTTTGCCTCGCAAAACGTCCTGGATAACACAGTGGCCGGGATCTTCCTGACTCTCGCGCGGCCGATAGGATATGGAGACAGAGTAAACATCGGCAGCAACTCCGGGACGGTTGCCGACATCACCCTGATGCACATCGTGTTGGAAACAGAAGACCGGCGCATTTTCATACCAAGCTCTACGGTCGTTAAATCCGTTTTGGTCAAGCACAATGAGAGCGAATGACAGGGCAAAGGCGTCTTGTGGGGGGAATGCATTCAGGAGATAGCCGGTTTTGCAGGCTGCTCTGTGTTCGTGTGCGTTGAAACGAGTCACGGCGGCAGGCGCACCGGCTGGAACGGGACGGAAACTTCAGCAACAGGGGCCCACATGCAGATCACTGAAGAGCAACGCGACCAGTACCGCAACGAAGGCTATCTATTCCTCGAAAACGCAATTCCAGCCGAACAGGTCGAGGGCCTGCGCCAGGAATGTCAACGCTACATCGACCGCTACGACGCGGAGATGGAGGCCAAAGGGGTGACGGTGCAGGGGATCAACCATTACAAGAAACGCTATTTCATCAGCCGGCGCGGGCTGGAAAGCCCGACGATAACAGACTTTCTTTTCGGCGAGCGCATGGCCGCGGTCTGCCAGGCGACGCTGGGAGATACGGCATACCTGTTTCACGAGCAGTACGTGGTCAAGTTCGCCGAAGTGGGGACGAAGTTCGGCTGGCACCAGGACTCAGGTTACGTCGGCCACTACCACCGGCCATACCTCTCCTGCTGGTGCGCGCTGGACGATATGACAGTTGAGAACGGTACGGTCTCCGTGTTGCCCTACTCGGCGATTGGCATGACGCCGGACGATCTATACGATCATACGATCGAGGACAGCAGCAATGACAAGATCGGCTACCGGGGGGATCATCCGGGGACAGCGGCGATCGTGCCGGCCGGCAGCATCGTCGTTTTCAGCAGCCGCACATTCCACCGCAGCGGCCCCAACACAACTTCACGAATACGGCGCTGCTACCTGGCGCAGTACTCGGCAGAGCCGATTATGAACCGGGAAGGGACAAGCCTGTGGGGCCAGGCGATCCCGATCCTGCGCGACGGTCAACTCTGCCGCCCCCCGGTGGAGGCATGACCTGAACGGCGCGGGTGCGCGAAAGGGAAATCAGCCGCTCTGCCACCGGGTTGAACGGTTAGTCCCTACGCTCTGCATTGCACGAGAAAGGAAACTGAAATGAGCGTTTCGAGCCATCTTCTGTCCGACGATCAGATGCGTCAGTTTATCGCCTGCGGCTATGTGATCTTGCAGACCGACTTGCCGAAAGAGTTCTACGAAACGCTGAACGCCAAGCTCAACGAGGTGATGGAGAAGGAAGGCAATCCCGGCAACAATCTTCTGCCGCGCCTGAGTGAAATCAACGACATCATTGAGAATCCGGTCGTGCGCGGGGCGCTGACGAGCGTTGTTGGAGACAGCTATTTGATACACCCTCACCGCCACTGCCATTTCACCCATCCGGGGCGCAAGGTCCAGACGTGGCATAAGGACAGCTATTGGGGGCATCAGAAGGTGCGTAACCATCACAACTGGTGGGCGATGATCTTGTACTATCCGCAGGCGGTGGACGATGAGATGGGGCCATCGGGGATTCTGTCCGGTACGCAGTACTATACGAAGCGAGCCGGGGACGACACGGAGCGACCGGTCTCTGTGGAAGGACCGGAGGGAACATTCGCGCTGATCCATTACGATCTGTGGCACAGAGGCGGGGCCAATCTTTCGCAGAAGACGCGGGCGATGATGAAGTTTCAGTTTGTGCGCATGGATGCGCCGACCGGCCCAGCGTGGAAGAATGAGCGGGCGAACTGGGGGAAGGTCGAAGAAGCGGCGATCGATCATAACGTACTTTGGGAGCAACAGTGGCGCTGGCATCGCGGCGAGACGGGGACCGCGTCAAACGGGTCGTTGGGAGATGAAGCGGAGATTCCCGCCCTGGCCGAGGCGTTGGCTTCCAAGTATGAGCCGCACGGGGTTGATGCCGCCTATCGTCTGGCAACACATTCGGACGCTGCGGTTCCGGCGCTGGCCGCGGCGCTCACCAGCGGGGATGCGACCGCGGCGCGCAACGCAGGTTACGGTTTGAGCGCGGTGGGACAGGGCGCATGCGGCGCGCTGCTCGACGGGTTGCGGCACGAGAGCGAGGCGGCACGCATGCACGCGGCGTTTGCACTGGGTGAGTTGGGCGCCGGCGATCCGGATTACGCTGAAGAGGTGGCGCGCGCGGTGGCAGATCCTTCAGTTCAGGTGCGGCGCGCGGCGGTCGAGGCGCTCGGCCTGATTGACGAGCCGGCAGATGTGATCGTGGCCGCGCTTGCCGACGGGCTGACCGATGCCGACGGGCAGGTGCGCTTCACGGCGGCGCTCTCTCTGCAGCGGCTTGGGGCGAACGCTGCCGCGGCTGTCCCGGCCCTTCGCATGGCTCTGCGTGATGAAAACCGCTACGTGCGAGCAAACGCGGTAGATGCCCTGCGCCGAGTGGGCACGACTGAGGCGCTCAACATCGCGCTCGACTACTTGAGCTTACATCGCTGGTGTCCGATAACGACATCTGATAATTTATTCTGATGATGACTACACGAAATCAGGTTGACTGCGATTCTGCCGGCTGTCGAAAGCCGGTCCGGGGACGGGGGGATGACCGCAGTGGCGAAACAGATACATGAACCTGCGATTTCAGCTGATGCGTTGTCGGTGTCGACAGACCAGTTAGACATCAAGCGGGCGGCGGCCATATACCGGCAGCATGGTTGCCTGGTTGTGCGAGGGCTGATGAGGCCGTACATCGCTGAGATGGCACGAGACATCGCCGCCACGGTTGAACAGTCGATCGCGCTGCTCGACAGGGCGGAGAGCAGGCCGGAAGGTTGGGTCTCCCCCAATGGATCTCTGTTCATCTCGGCGCCGGAGGGATACGCGCGCGACAAGCAGATTATGACAGTCGGCATCAACTACATGACAAGCGCCGCTTTTCTGCGGGCAGCGATCGACTCAACCGCTCTCGATATTGTGGAAGCGATGCTCGGCCCGAATATTGAACTGTTCGGCAACGGACAGTCGCTGGTTAAAGAGCCGGTGGGCGGCCATCCCAAGCATCTGCACCAGGACTCAGCCTACTTTGAGCATCGCTACCAAGGGCCGGTGGCGATTCTCTCCTACGTCGTGGACACTGATCTTGTCAACGGCGCGCTGCATGTGGCGCCAGGCTCACACAAGCGGGGGCAGTTGCGCCACGTGGACACATTCACACATTTAGAGGTCTGGACGAGGACGAATGGCCCTGGGAGGCGGCCCTGCCAATTACCGGGCAGGCGGGCGATTCGATCTTTTTCAACGTGAGGACAGTTCACGGGTCCAAACAGAACCACTCGGACACGCCCCGCCCGGTCTTCATCAGCCGTTATCGGCGGCCGGACGACTTCGCGATCATCAGGGCTACCACGACCGCCAACCGGGCCGAGGCCGAGAAGCGGGCGCAGCAGGCCCGGCGCGCAGATGAACCACAAGGGCTGATGGTGCGGGGATTTCGGCCTTACACCGATCCAGGCGGGGCCTAAACCGATGACGCGCGCTGACGACGAAAAAGCCTGGAACTTCTCCGTCAACCTGTGGGACGTAACCTTCATCACGCTCGGCTTCAGTCTCATCTCCAAAGAGACTGTACTGCCCGTGCTCGTGAGCCAACTGACCGACTCGAAACTGGCGATTGGCCTTGTGCCGGCCGTGTGGAGCCTAGGCATCTATCTGCCGCAGTTGCTGACGGCCAATATGACCGAGCGGATGGTTTACAAAAAGCCTTTCGTTGCAATCATCAGCCTTTTCTGCGAACGGGTACCCTACCTGCTGGTCGGGCTGTTGGTTCTTGCCTTTGCCCTGTCGGCGCCGACGGTGGCCCTGGTTGCAGTGCTGGTGGGCGTCGGCCTGGCATCGACGGGCGCCGGCGTGGCGACACCGGCATGGCTCGATATGATCGCCAATGTAATACCGGTGCGGCGGCGCGGCATCTGGTTCGGACTGGGTCTTGGGATGGGCCAACTGATGGGCGTCGGCGGCGCCTACTTTGTGGGGCGTATCCTTGTCAGCTACGCTTTTCCAAGCAACTATGCGCTGCTCTTCTTTGCGGCTTTCGGCGTCATGATCATCTCCTGGACGGGCCTGGCGCTCACACGCGAGCCGCCCAGCGAGACGACGAAAGCGGCCGTCCCTCTGAACCATTATCTGCGCGGCGTAGCGACCCTGCTGAAGCAGGACCACAATTACCGGCGCTATCTGATCAGCAAATCACTTGTGAATCTGGGCGGGATGAGCGTCGGTTTTTTCGCCGTCTATGGGATGGACCTGTTTGCGCTGGATGGCCGCGGAGTGGGCCTACTAACGGCTGTTCTTGTCGGTGTGCAGGCTGTGATGAATCCACTTTGGGGGCTGCTTGCCGACCGGGTGGGCCACAAGGCCGTTCTGACGGCTGGGGCCTTCTTCATCGTGCTTGCGCCGTTGAGCGCGCTGATCGTGGGCGGCTCGTCGGGGCTGGTTCCTGTGGATGCCGTACGTGGTGGGGTTGGGCCGTCCTCTCCAATTTGGCGTATTGTCCCGTTGGGCTTGTTGCTGACCTTCGTCTTCCTCGCAGCATATCTGGCAGCGGATCACACATCCTCGCTCACCATCATCCTGGAATTCAGCACGCCGGCTGAGCGTCCCACTTACGTCGGTCTGACGAACACGCTACTGGCGCCGGTTTTGATCGGCGCGCCGATCCTCGGCGGATGGCTGGCCGGCGCGCTGGGCTTCGCCGCCATGTTCAGAGTCTCCTTGGCGGTTGCGGTCGTCGCTTTGTGTCTGATGCTCTTGTGGGTGCAGGAGCCGCGTCGAGAAAATCCCCTTCGAGTGAACGAAGAGCGGAATGCCACTGCGGCTGCGTGAGAATTGGCAAGTTAAGTTCCGCCGCGATCGCCCATGCGGCCAGGCCTTCTCACTCCGTTTGGCTAAGACGATCCAACGCCATGACAACTGCAATTGCCAGCAGCGCCAATCCCAACGCCAGGAAGACCTCGTCTGTCCACGCGGCCGGCAGGTAGTTCTGCTCCACGGTGGGCAGGATTTCGCCGTGGCGGTCGATGATCGTGGCGACCGTCTCTTTCCACGGCCAGATTTTGCGCAGGCTGCCGGCCATCAGGCCGATGAGGAGAGCGACGGTGAGGTCATGGTAGCGCTTGAAGAGCCATGCCAATCCCTGCGCGAAGGTTACGATGCCGACGACCGCGCCGATGCCGAGAATGCCGAGGCTGACAATGTCGCGCTGATTGACCGCGGCCAGCACAAACTGGTATTTGCCCAACAGCACCAGAATGAAGGAGCCGGAAATGCCCGGCAGGATCATGGCGCAGATGGCCACCATTCCGCTGAGAAAGAGGAACCAGGCCGTTTCGGGCGTTTGTACCGGCACGGCGCCGACCAGAAAATACGCCCCGACCGCGCCGGCGATCAGCGCCGCGTAGAGCGCAGGGGTCCAGCGGCGAATGCGCTTGCGGACGGTAACGATCGAGGCCAGCACCAGCCCGAAGAAGAAGCTCCAGATCATCACGGGTCGGTTCTCCAGCAGCCACTCCAGCCCGGATGCCAGGGTCAGGATAGCAACGGCGATGCCTGCCAGGACTGCGAGAAGAAATGGCGCGTTGACAGCGGTTAGCGCGGCGCGGATATCAAGTCTCAGTAGGGCGCGCCAGAAGGGCGCGCGGGCGCCGGCGCGGATGCTCATCACCAGTTCTTCATAGATGCCGAGAATGAAGGCCATCGTGCCACCGGAGACGCCGGGCACAACGTCGGCGCTCCCCATTACGAAGCCTCGCGCGGCCAAACCGATGTAGTCTCGCCAAGTTCGATCGCGCCCAAATTGCGGCGCCGCCGGTGTAGCGGGCGAATCTTCTGCGTCCACTTGCTGCGTCCCGACTTGTGCATCCAAGGTCATGTCATCGCCTCGTTTTATTTGGCGATCTGCATTCTGGTCGGGTGTTCGCTTTCGCAAATGCGTCTTCATTTTAGAGTCAGTTCACCCTGGCTCGGTTAAAGCGCGGCCCGATATCCGTAGCGCTTAAGTCTACGGCCTTTGGCGAGAGATTCGAAATCTGGGGGTAGGGCAAGAGTGGGTACAAGCAAGGTTGGCCGGCCAGATCGCAGCTTACACGGGCAGACAGGCCGGCCCGATCGGTTCGAAAGAGTTGTAGGTCAGCACAGATTCCTGATGACCCAGGCTTTCGGACTTGGTCGGCGCGCCGCCGGCAACGGCCAGGAGTTGGGCGAAGATTTTCTGTCCCACATCGTCACAATGCCGCCTTCCCTTCGAGAACGCGGCCAGCGTCCACATCAATGTCCGCGGCCATGCGGCGAAAGGTCTCCGGGTTGGCGCATACCTTGATCAGCAGGGAGATGGCCGATCCGACCACCGAGCCGCACCCGGTGGAAAAGAGGGTCAGATGCGCGCCGCTGGCGATCTTATGGCCCAGTTCCAGCGGCGTCCGGCAGACTATATAGCGTCCGCCCAGCCTCAGGCTTTCGCCTTTGGCCAGCGGACGCAATGTCACCAATACGTTGTCTTCCTCGGCGATGCTGAGAAGGCTCTCGTCGCGTTGTCCAGCCATATTTCTGCGAATGAAGGAACTTCAGCGCGCCAGTTCCCTTGCCAGTTGCTGCGCCCGCTCCAGGCTTGTGCTCTTCTCTTCAAGCATCCGCAGGCGTACATCGGCCAGCGTGTCGGCGGAGGCGCGAGTGGTGATATAGAGGGCGCGGCTCGACATGATCTCGTCGATCTTCTGGGCGACCCGCCGCACTTCGGGGCCGAGCGTGTGCGCCAGCCAACTGGCGGAGTCGTCAACCCGCTGGTAGCGGAAATCGCATGAGAGGCGGATGCGGTCGGAGCGGTTGAGAATGCCGCGATGGACGGTCAGGCTGGTGAATATCACGGCGTCGCCGGGCTGAAAATCGGACGTGACCCAGCTGAGGCTCTCGGGGTCCAGGCCAAAGACCTTCTTCTCCTTGACACCTTTGGCTGAACTGGCCACCGAGCCGCCGCCGTGGTCGAGTTCGCCGCGACGATGGGACCCGGGCGCAACGGTCAGCCCGCCAATCTGCTGGTCGATCTCCATCAGCGGCAGCCAGCAGGCGTTGAAGCTCTGCGACTGGTAGCCGAACCTGAAGTTGCCGTCCTGGTGCGCGCCCAGCCCGATCGGGGCCGGCGCGTCGGGGTCGGGATACAACACGCGAATCAGGCGCTGGATCCACACCTGAACCGGCCCGCCGAACAGCCCTTCCATCAGCGCCACAATCGCGGGCGACTCCGCCAACTGCACGAAGGAGTCGAGTCGTGCGATGCGGTCGTAGAAGGCCATATATTCACTCTCGGTCGGGTGGGGGCCGCCGTTCCACATCGGGTCGGCCGCGCCGTCATCTTCGATGACCTGATGTTCGCGCAGGATCTGCATGATGTCCTGCTTGACCGTCGTTATCTGGTGTGGGTCGACCAGACGACGCAGAAAGAGGTAGCCGTCTTCTTGCAAGATAGAGGACAGACGGCCGGCATCGCCGAGATGTTTGCTCGAATCTCTGAACGGCTGAAAGCTGGACATTGCACGGTCTCCTTAGGTGCGCAACAGATCCGCGACCGCCGTCAGCTTGTCGCGGGCCGTGTCAACGATCAGATTGTAATCGGTGGCGTAGCACAGGAAGGTGAAGCCCTGGTCTACCCTCATGCGCAGATCCTCCGGCGAGCCGCAGCCGTAGCCCATCGCGACGCCGTTCTGACGTCCTATGGCCAGCGCCCGTTCGAGCGCGGCCTCTATCGGCGGCAGAGAGTCCTCCTGCATGGGATTCAGGCCCAGGGAAAGGCTGAGATCGAAACGGCCGGCGTACATGGCGTCGACGCCGGGCACTGCGGTAATCTCTTCGAGGTCGTCAAACGCTTCTTTGGTTTCGAGCATGAGGACGACGAGCATGTTGTCGTTGGCGCGCTCGAAATAATCTTCGTAGTCAAGCGTGTAGTTTGAGGCGCGCAGCGGCCCAAAACTGCGCTTGCCTGCTGGCGGATAGCGCGTGGCGGCCACTATTGCCTCCGCCTCTGCCGCGCTGCGCACCATGGGAACGAGAATGCCCATCGCGCCGATGTCGAGGGCGCGCTGGATGTAAACGGGATCGGACGAGGGGATACGGGCGATGGGGATGCAGTCGGTGGCGTTCATTGCCATGAGAATCTGCTGGACGCCCGCCATGTCCAGCCCGTTGTGCTCCATTTCTATCGAGAGCCAGTCGTAACCGGCGTGCGCCAGCAGTTCGGCGACGAGCGGGCTGCCCAGGCCCATGAAGCAGCCGGCAGTCGGTTTGCCGGCGAGCAATCTCTCACGCACCCAGTTGGTTCTCACGGTATCGGTTCCCCCTGAAGGTTGGCGTCCTGCGATTTCAATTGGTCATGCCAGTGTGTTTGCTCAAAGTACAGTGTATTGATTTTCGCGGAAAACGCAACCGGCCAAGTACCGGTACGTCGGCTGGACACAAACGTAATTGGGAGGGCGGATGATTTGTCGAATCTACAGGGATTAGCCACTAGGCGCTTTGCCGCGTTCCAGCGGACAGATCAGGCATGGGCGTCGGGGGATGACGTTGGCGCGTGCGGGCGCGAAACTCCATGCCCTTCTCAGCCAGCGCGGCCAGTTCTTCGCTGTCACCGGCGTGCCACACCTTAAGTTGCTGGCGGGCGATGTTGACGTGTTCGACTTCATCGGCCCAGTCGAAGTCCTGTAACGTTGTCATCAGCGGATGGCGCGCCAGATCGCGGCAGAACTCGTATTCGGCGCGTTTGCCGGGCGGATACTTCATGAGGGCGGCCTCAACGCCGATCCCCAACATGGCGTAAAGTTCGAGCGGTGTCATCTCAAAAAGGTATTCGATTTCAAAGTCCCGCAGGGGCATGACGGTGCGGTCGCCGTAGACGTGCTCGGTCGCGGCCTCGCCGAAGAGGGAGTGGCGCATCTCATCCCACATATGACGGGAAATCGCCACGTAGAAGGACCAGGGCTGTTGCTTGACCTCCCACAGCACAATCGCCAACGCCTCGGCGATGGTGATCTCGCCCAGGCGAGTGGCCATCATCTGGACGAGGCGCGCTGGGATGTTGTCTTCGTCGACGTGAATGATATCCCATACGTGGGGAAAGGTGTCATCGCGCTCCGGTTTTCTGGCGACCCGAAAGTCAACTCCCTCGCTGCGCTGCGGCCGAATTGTCGCCTGCGTTGTCTCGAGATCGCCTGCGATCCCGCCGGCCGACCGCAACATTTGCGCAAGGGTATCAGCCCATCTTTGAGCCTGCGCCTCTTTTTCGGCTGAATTCACCATGTCTTGATAGGCAGCTTCCAGCAGGCGCAGACCCTCTTCTTCCTCAGCGATTATGTGACGCATCAAACGCACCGATTCGTAATCGGCAAGGCCGTTCGTCTGCCTCACATAGTTGCGGTAGACGTTCAGCAGGGCCGGTTTGAACACCTTGACCAGCGCCGCCAAAAGCTCGACACCGCCAGTTGAAAACATCGCCTCGGCCAGGACATCCTTGAGCCGTTCATCCGGCGCCCGCTGGCTCCTGCCGCTGGAGACGCGCAGTTCGGTAAGGCGGGTTTTGAGCCGGTCGGCGTGGAGGCCGTCCTCGTATTGCAGCCGCGACAGCAGCGCCTTCAGGTCCCTCTGCGGCGTTGTAACGATATGCACCGCCTGCAAATACATGAGCCTCTCTTCGACGTAGGCCAGCCGGTGGATGCGCTGGGCGCACGCTTCGACGCTGAGGCCCGGGTCCTTGGCCCGCCCCAGTCCGGCGTACTGATAGATTGGGTTCATTCCTCTTGCCTCCTTGCGAGGGCTGGCCAATGAATGATCCTCTGCAACTCTACCTGTAAATAGGGTTCGTTGACAATTGTTTGAACTGTGATCTACTTGATTAAGTGACTTAGTAACTGTCCGTTAACAAATTAGCGGTGTTTGGCGTAAAATGGCTCCACGAACAGGAACAAACAAGGAGTCAAAGAGATGAGCCAGAGACCGATCCATCAATGTCAGTGTGAGATATGTCAGTCGCCGCAGCCCCATGCAGACAAAGAGGACCACCATCGCATGAATGTTTTGCTGAGTCGGCTCAACGAACAGCATCGACGCTGGTACGTAGCGTTGGAAGCCGAACGCATCGGGCATGGCGGCAGCGAACGGCTGGCGCAGATTACCGGTATGAACGTCAACACGATTCGGCGAGGTCGGCGCGAGTTAAACGACGACTTGGCCGGACGCCCAACCGACCGGGTGCGCAAGCCGGGCGGTGGGCGGCCAGCGCTGGAAAAAAAAGTCCAGCTATAGAAGACAGAATCAAGGAAATCGTCAACGACGACATCGCTGGTTCAGCGACAGATGAACAGAAATGGGTGAAACTAAGCTTGCGCACGATTGCATCTCGGCTGCGCGCACAGGCATACAGGATCGGTCGCACCACAGTCGGTCGGCTGCTGCGCAAGCTGGGCTTTGGCTTGGTCGCCAACCGCAAGAGCTTGACGGGCGCAGTGCATCCCGACCGCAACCGCCAGTTTGACTACATTCGTCGTGTGCGACAACAGTTCCTGCGCGCAGGCTATCCTGTCATCAGTGTCGATACCAAGAACAAGGAACTGATCGGCAACTTCGCCAACCAAGGTCGCACTTGGCGTCAGGCGCCGGAGCAAGTCAATCTGCATGATTTCCCTGGCGATGCGCTGGGTCGGGCCGTGCCGTATGGCATCTATGACATCCTCCATAACCAAGGCTATGTCTATCTGGGCAACTCCTATGATACGCCCGAATTTGCCGCCCATGCCATCGCACAGTGGTGGGCCGACCCGGCGCGCCCCCGCTTTCCGCACGAGGACAAGCTCTTGATCCTCTGTGATGCGGGCGGCAGCAACAACTGCCGTTCCTGGCTCTGGAAAGCTGAATTGCAGCGCCAATGCGCGGACCGCTTCGGCATCTCGGTTCTGGTCTGCCATTATCCGACCGGCGCATCCAAGTATAATCCGATCGAGTATCGTCTCTTCAGTCAGATAACGCGCAACTGGGCCGGCAAACCTTTGCGCTCTTTTGCCACAATGCGCAACTACATCCGCAGCACAACCACCACGACCGGCTTGACCGTCAATGCCTTTCTCGTTGACCGAGCTTTTCAGAAGGGCCGCAAGGTCTCCAAAGAGCAACGCCAAACAATCCAACTGACACGGCGACCTATCTGTCCAACTTGGAACTATATGATTGCACCAACATCGATATCTTGAATCTCAACCAAACCGCTACGTTGTTTGCGGACAGTTACTAAGATGATTAACGGCACCATCTCCCGAGGAGGTCATCGTTCACGAGAACCAGGCGAATCAGAGTCCGAACTGTTCTCAGGTAGCCTGTAGGTGTCACCTCATTGACCAGCTTTACTAAATGTCAACGGAACCTAAAGAATCGCGGATGAAGTGCAGTATACGAGATCACCGGCTTCCCAACAAGAAGAGTAAGTATAGTCGTTATTGGGTGCATCCCAAATTTTGGTGACCGTGTCCCTGGGGTCGCGGGCCGCTCGCCCGCAGCCGGTTTCGACTCCCGCGTCTGTTGAAGAACTGCTCCAGGAGGTGACGGATGCAGGTCGCATCTGGGCAGAACCGGACCCCAGTTCACCCGATTCTCGTGAATGAAGACGCTGCCTGAGCCGCAGCCGGCAACTGTCTCCCTCATATCAACAGCATCGATCACAGTTCGGACAACTGCTGAGCATCCTGCTCCTTCAGCGCATCTCAGCAACCCACCCCCATTCTGAGATGCAGCTTGGGATTCCCAGCAACTGCAAACTTTTCAATCTTGCAGTACAATTGTGCGGATCACAAACGATCGCAGCCGCGGCCCTGCCGCAACTGTAGCCCAGCTTAGAGTGAGTGTCATGTCTTTTTTTGCAATCTGCCCCCGGCGCGGCAACCATGCGCAGCAAACTGCTGCCTTCCCTGCCTAGCCGGAGCCGCAACCGCCCGTTGCCCGTCATACCCGAAAAAAAATTTGGGACGAAAAATGACGAAAAATGACGACAAGATATGACAGAACACGCCCAAGCGTGCCCGGACAAAAAAAAAAAAATGGCGCGACTAAACGCGACTAAACGCGACCTGGCGCGTTCGCAAACGCTCGTAAACGCTCGTAAACGCTCGTAAACGCTCGCAAACGCTCGTGATCACTACACTGGCACACCTGACCTGCGCGCCACTCACATCGCCTGCAAGCGGTTCACAAACCCGGATGTAGCCGCAGTCTCGCCCCCATTCTGGGATGCACCCGCGCCAGGCGTGAATGCGGGCACTGCGGCGGTGTCATCTGGACCGTAATTTGGTGTCATTCGGACCGTAATTTGTATGTTTTGTAAATAGAGCAAACACAAAGTGATTGCGATGCTCTGAATCGTGTTGCGCCGCTGGGAAGAACGCAGCCCAACTGCTCAGCGCCGACGCGCGCTTCCCTTGCATGGGTGCATCCCAATCTTTTGTGAGGATGAAAGAGGCTGGACGAGGAGAAGGGCAAAGGGAGCGCGCTGGCGATGCCCGCACTCCGCACGACTCTGCTCAGTCATACCTGGCCTCAACTGCTTCAACGACTTGGCCTTACTTGACGCACAACAATCTGGGATGCACCCGTCGCCATTGGCCGTATTGACGATGATGTAGAAATATGATATAAGTTGGGAACTGCTTGATTCCGCTGCAGCGTTCGGAAAACGGCAGACTCGCAACTCCACATGGCTTCGTTCGACGCCGCGCGTTTGGAGGACTGCCCTTGCCTGACATTGTGGTGATCGGCAGCTTTGTGGTCGGCCTGACTGTGCGCGTTCCTCGCAAACCGGTTGTCGGCGAAGGGTTGATCGGCGACCTGTTTGATATGGGGCCGGGCGGAAAGGGCGCAAATCAAGCGATCGCGGCGGCGCGGCTAGGGGCGCAGGTCGAGTTGGTGGCCTGTGTAGGCGACGACCTGTTTGCCGAGATGGCGGGCACGCTCTTCGAAAAAGAAGGCATCTCGACAGCGCACATTCATAGTATCCCCGACGTCAACACCGGCGTCGGACTGGTCACTCTCCTTCCCTCCGGCGACAACTGGATCGTAGGTCATCTGGGCGCCAACATGCTCATGCGCCCGCATCATGTGGAAGCGGCAGAGCCTCTCATCGCCCGATGCGGCATCGTCATGGCCCAGCTCGAGGCGCCGCTGGACTCGATTGCCCGCGGCCTGGAACTTGGAAAGAAACATGGGGCGATGACGATTCTGAACCCCGCCCCCGGGCAGCCCGCCGACCCTGAACTCCTGGCGCACGTTGACGTGCTGACACCCAACGAAAGTGAAGCCCGTATACTGCTCGGCCTGCCGCCGGACGACCCGACGCCGACGCTTGAGCTTGGCGGGCGGCTGTTAAACTTGGGCGTGGACGGCATCGTTGTTACGCGCGGCGAAGAGGGGGCGGTCATCGTGACGGCGGATTACATGGAGGAGGCGCCGGCAGTTCCGGTCCAGGCATTGGACGTTACCGGGGCTGGCGATAGCTTCAACGCGGCGCTAGCTGTCGGCCTCGGCGAGGGAGCAGCACTGCGCGATGCCGTCTGCCAAGCCACTTATGCGGGGGCCTACACGACGACCCACCTGGGCGTGATCGATGGCCTGCCGACCAGGGCGCAGTTGGAAGAGTTTAGCGGGCGCGAGTTGAAAGGAGGTGGCAAGGGAACAATGTGAGCAACACCGTGCGGCCCAGAAGGCAATGAGAAACGCGTTGCGGCTGGGAATCCTTGTCCAATGTAGTCCTCAGGAGGAATATGATGACCAGGGGAACATTAAGTCGCCGTGATTTTCTACGTGCGACAGCAATTGCAACCGGAGCAATAGCCGCCGCGGCTTGCGGACCAACCGCTCCGGTCGAAGAAGCCGCGCCGGAAGCCGTCGCAAGCGCTTCCGATTGTGTGCAGGACTGGACTTCAGGTTGGCCGCCTGCGCCGATCAAGTACGAGCCCGTCGTGGAGGTTTCAGTCCCGTTTAACGCCTGGCCCACGTTCAAGCCCGGCCATGATCCCACCGACAATCCCTACTACAACTGGTACCTTGAAGAGATGGGGATCAAGTTCAACATTCATTGGATGGCCGACGGCGAGCTGCGAACGCAGAAGTTGCAGGCCGACATCGCCGCAGGCACAATGCCGGACATGGTCGCCCTGCAGGACCCACTGTTCAATCAGTTGATCGATGAAGGCGCCCTGAAAGAGATTAAGGATATTTGGGAGGCCGCCTCTTCACCGCTCTCGAAGGAAGTCCATCGCTATCCTGAAGGCAAGAACTGGATCCACTGTTTCCGCAACAACCGGCAGGAGTTATACGGCCTTGATTTGGGCATCACCGACAAGGTCTTCTGCACCATCAGTTGGATACGCAACGACTGGCTGGAGCAGTTGGGCATGCCGATGCCGGAAAGCATCGAGGATTGGGACAGGACGCTGCACGCCTTCAACGAAGGTGGACTGTGTGACTACGGCATCACCGCGCAGAAGAGCCTCTTTTCCTGGGCGCACGATTTTACCAAGGTATTTGGCGCCTACCGGGTCATGCCGGGCCTGTGGCGTGATTATGGTGATGGCAAACTGGTCTATGACAGCCTCACGGAGAAGAACTTGGAAGTGCTGGAGCTTCTCAATGGCTGGTACAGCGACGGCTTGATGGACCCCGACTTCCATACGCTCGATTGGGCAAGCGGATTGAACACTGCTGCCGACGAGAAGGCGGGAATCGTGACAATGCCCATGTGGGGCACCTCTCGCATCGTCGAGATCGAAAAGAAGGTGGAAGGGGAGTTCACGACGATGCCGCTGCCTACCGGCCCGACTGGCGAGCGGGGCCGCAAGTGGACGAGTCCAGTATTCCATGCATGGGTCTTCCGCCACGATCTGGAGGACATAAAGGTCGAGGCGTTGGTCCAACAGTTGAACCACCAGCGGGAGTTACACGTCAACGGACCCACAAAGCACAATGCCTTCGGCCCGCTTGACGACATGGGCAACGATGGCCTCTTCCAGGAAGGCTACGACTGGGAGTGGGACGAAAACTGCGACATCAAGCTGCTCGAGTGGCAGACCGGCACTTCATTCAGAGATGTCGGTTTCCATCATGCCACCTATCCAGGCTACCAGCAGCACGCTGACATGAACAGGCAAAGGCTGCGCAAGATGGACCCGTCGGAGTTGTCCAAGGTAGAGCAGTATTTCATCCGCGATCCAGGGCTGGCGCGCCAGGAGGTGGCCTACGCTCAAGTCTTCGAAGAAGCCGAGTACGAGATCGAGAACGAGTACCTGGGGGTCAATACCGAGCGAATGAACGAGTTGCTTCCCGACCTACAGAAGATGGAAGAGGAATTCTACCTGTCGATCGTGTTGGGCTTGAAACCGCTTGACGCGTTCAACGAGTACGTGAGCAAGTGGAGCGAACTGGGCGGCGATGAGGTTGCCGAGGACGTCAACGCGTGGTACGAGTCACGTCAGAGTTCGTGATAGCCGGCGCTGGTCGGTAGGCGGAGCTTCGAGTTGATGAGCGGCGGCGCGGCACTGGAACAGCCGCCATCAAGCTACCGCCTGACCGGTTCAGAACTCTGCCCGAGTTGGGGGAGGTGGGTTCAAGTTGGAATCCACTCCCCCTGGTACAATCCGCCCCTTGGGTTCGCCAAGGGACAACAGCGAGATGTGAGACAAGATGGTTGTCAGGAATACTGTCCCTGAGTCTGTGGGCGTCGCCGCGGTGCTTTCTGAGGGGTACGAGGAGCAAAAACCTTCCTTTCGCGCCGTTTGGCGACAGCATTGGATGATCTACCTGATGCTGGCGCCGGCGGCGGTTCTGCTCATCCTTTTCCACCTATACCCTCTCTGGGGCCTCTCTATCGCCTTTGTGAAATACAGTGCATTCAAAGGGGTGATGGGTTCGCCCTTTGTCGGCCTCGACAACTTTCGCAGGTTCTTCGAAGGGCCGGACGCCTTCAACATCATTCGTAACACGCTCGGCATCGCATTTGGCAAAATCCTATTGGGCCAGACCGTTGCGCTGGCGTTTTCCTTGACGATAAACGAGATGCGTCACGCCCTCTTCAAGCGCGTGACGCAGACGACGACCACCCTGCCGCACTTTCTGTCATGGGTGCTGATTGGCGGAGTAATGGTCGAGATACTGAACCGATCGGGAATCGTTAACCGAGGCATCGAATCACTGGGCTTTGAGACGATCAGCTTTCTGGGAGACCCCAAGCTGTTTCCTTACACGATGATAGCTCTGGAGACGTGGAAGGAGTTTGGGTGGGGCGCGGTGATATATCTGGCCGCGTTGACCGGTATCAATCCTGAGACGTATGAAGCCGCGGCGGTGGATGGCGCAGGTCGCTGGGCTCGCTTGCGGCATGTAAGCATTCCCGGCATCACGCCCATTATCGCGCTACTGGCCTGCCTCAGTCTTGGCAACATCCTCAATGCCGGATTTGAGCAGATTCTGGTGTTTATCAACCCGATTGTGTATGCGACCGGCGACATTCTTGACACCTATGTCTACCGCGTAGGCCTTCTGACGGGAGAATTCAGCCTTGGCACAGCGGTGGGAATGTTCAGGTCGGTGGTCGGCTTTGGGCTTGTATGGCTGTCATATTGGCTTGCCGACAGGTACGCCAATTATCGAATCTTCTAGAGGGTGGAAGTTTTAGTCGTATGAGGAATCGTTGGTTGCCGATTTCCGCGGACGGCTTCAATTGGAGGGAATGTCATGGTTGAGGAAAGGCGCATCGGAGACATCATCGCCAATTCCATCATCTGGCTTGTCACAATCTTGCTGGTATGTGTGTGTATCCTCCCCTTTGTGGCTGTGATTGCCAAGTCGCTCAGCAGCGCCGAAGCTGTAAGAACCAACCAGGTCAATCTCTGGCCGGTAGGTTTAAATATCGACAACTACTCCTTTCTGATGAGGGAGAAGGCGTTTCTTGGCGCATTCGGCGTCTCACTCGCCCGCGTCACGGTCGGCGTTACGCTCAATCTGGCGGTGATTGCGCTTACCGCATATCCGTTGTCGCAAGATCATTTGCATATTCCGGGGCGCACCATATTCAAGGTTGTTCTGGTCTTTGGAATGCTGTTTCAAGGGGGCTTGATTCCTACCTACCTGGCCTACAAGAGCCTGGGGCTGCTCAATCACTTTGCAGTGCTCGTCCTGCCGGTGGCATTAAATATTTTTTTCGCCATCCTCATCATCAACTTCTTTCGCGGGATTCCCAGAGAGCTTTCGGAGTCGGCTCTGATGGATGGCGCAAACCACTTCGAAATCCTCTTTCACATCTTCCTGCCCCTATCCTTGCCCTCCTTGGCAACGGTCGGGCTATTTGCGGCGGTCACGCATTGGAACTCCTGGTTCGATGGCATCATTTTTCTGCGATTTGCCGAGCAGTGGCCGCTTCAGAGCTACCTTTACAACCAGGTGACGCAGAGAAGGCTGGAAGGGACCCTGATGAGCGCCCAGTTCCATGGAAAGACCGACCCCTCTTTTCTGAAAGATGCGACCCCGGAAGCCCTGGCCGCGGCGATGGTGATGATCGGATCGATTCCGATCATGCTTGTCTACCCATTTTTGCAGCGATATTTTGTCAGAGGCCTGACTTTGGGTGCGGTGAAGGGGTAGGACTCTCAGAACAGGACGCGACGCCTCGTCGGCCCTGCTCGTCACCCTGCTTCGTTCCCGGAAACCGACCACCAATCCTTAACGGATTGCTAGAACTCTTCCCAGATCATCCAATTCAGTCCGGACGGCGAGTATGCCAAGATGGCGAATGTAGACATTCAACAATGTATCCAGAAGATTGGGCAAGACGGCTACTGCATCCTACGCGGGCGCTTCCCTGTTGACGCAGTGGAGGCCTGCCGGGCGGCGTTTGAACCATTTGCCGAGGATTACCTGGCGGCGTTCGCCGACAAGCCAAACCGGGGCCCGAAACGCCACTACATTCCCCTGCCCTTCCACCCGCCCTTCTACCATCCCGCCTTCTTCAATGACGACACCGTTTACGCCATCGCTGCGGGAATCCTGGGCGAGCAGGTGGTTATCGATCAATACGCCTCCGACACGCCCTACAGAGGTTCGGCGCATCAGGATGTTCACGCCGATCTGCAGCCGCTTTTCCCTGAATGCCCCGGCCTGGTTCTGCCGCCGGAGCTTCTGGCGATGAACTGGCCCTTTGTCGATGTGACGCCCGAACGCGGGCCGTTTCAGATTGCAGTTGGCTCCCATAGGATGCCTCGTGCGCAGGCGTTGGCCCATATCGAATCCGGAGAGGTACCGCTGAAATCGCTGCAGATGGAGGTGGGCGACGTCTTGATCCGCGATCCGCGCTGTCTACACCGCGGTACACCCAACCTGACCGATACGCCGCGCGTCGTCGCCGTGGTCAGCTTCATGCGCCCGTGGTTCTGCCGCCGCCGTTCTGATACGCACCCGATCGGCCGCACTCTTTGGGAGACGCTTTCCGAGCGGGAGCAGCGTCTGTTGCAGCGGATCAAAATCGACGAAACGCGGTAGATCTCTCCATTGCGTTGTCCGCGCCAGGAGCGCATCCTTCATGCAGTTTGTCATCGACGATGAACTCTCCTAGGGTTCTCGACCGGCGGACCGAGGTCCAGTGCATATTCATACCGAAGCATTGGCAGATCTGCATGGCCAACCGCGATCACCTGTCGACTTGTCGGCTGAGACAGGCAAAGGCCCATTCACGAAAACGACCTCGAGTTGGGCGATAGAAGCTGGATTAAGGGATCTCCCGATGGCTGATGAATTGAGAAGGTCTTTGGCGTTGGGCGGGCGGCATCTGCTGGGTTGGCTCAACCCGGAACGTGACTACTTACCCACCGGCAGTTGGTGCATCACCCATGACCTGGCCAGGTTGTGGGATGCCTTGTTGCGCCTCGAAGATGCGACCGGATTTGTCATCCCCGCCCATCTGGAAGGGGCGATGCTGAGAAATCTGCATTGGCTCTGTGACAACCCCGATGGGCTGCTTTTTGTGCCCCCCGGCCTGGATTGGCAGGCTCCTAAGTTCGAGCTGCACACCGTACGTGAGGGCATATTGACATTTAACGCCCTCGTTCAGTACAGGAATAATCGCTGGGCACGCGAGGCAGGCCACCGTTATCTGGAAACCCTGCGCCGCTGTCTGGGACCGGATGGCAGGTGGGACGTGCTGAAGTTCGACTATGCCAGGCATTTCCCCGTCGCGGATGGTCAGTCTTTCGACGAGGTATATACCCACGCCAATGGGCCTGACCTGACCGTCTCCCACGGGCGCTCAATCGAGGCGTTGGTTTGGTACTACAGATCGACAGCCGATCAGCTTGCCTTGGACCTGGCGGAGCGACTGGCGCGCTATCACCTCGCGCATTCGACGACCCCTGAAGGCGCCATTCCCGCCGCGATGGCGGTCGAGGCAAATCAGGGCGACCGCCAATCTTTCCTCTACACGCTGTGCGGGCTTTTTCAGTTCGGCCTGTTGACGCGCCAATCCGTCTATACGGATGCCGTGCTGCGCACATTCCGGAGGGCGATACCCGGCCTGGTCAACGAATGCGGGTGGGTTGCCCATGATCTGGGCCAGAACCGGTTCTCGGACGAGTCGGGCAATCCGTTAGCCAACACTGAGTCGACAGGGGCTGCCGCGCGGTTGGCATTGTGGCTTGCCCTCCACACGGGCCATCCAGAGATCTTCGATGACGTTGAGCGGCTGGTGAGGGCCCGTCTTTTCCCAGGCCAGACCACGGAGGCTGATCTGCGGAACAACCCGGATGCTGAGATTGTCGACAAACAACTGGGCGGATGGGGCGCAAACCGTTTTCCCCATGCGGGCAAGGGTTACAATCCGAGCGGCACAGCCGAGATCGTGCATACGTTGAGCGCAGTGTACCAGAATATCAGCGCGCGCACGGAGGCGGGTCTGTTCGTCTACATGCACTTTGACTATTCCGACGCCAATCTCGATATCAAGACCCGCAGGCGCAACGGGACCGCGACCATCACCGTCCGCCCCCGCGTGGTAGACAATCTCCTCTTACGCGTGCCCGGCTGGGCCCCGCGAGAGACGTTACGGATCACGGTGGACGGATGCCCTGTCCCGCTGCGCATGATCGGAGCATTCGCCTGCGTTCCCAAAGAGATGTTGCTGGCCGGGAATGAGGTCGTCTTGGCCTACGAACTGCCCGTTCGCCGCACTCAGGAGACGATGCCGCAGGGGGATCGTTATCAATTCGCCTGGCAAGGTGACGAGGTCACAGGTATCTATCCAAACAGGTGGCCGCTGCCATTTTATCCAACCCTGGAGGACCATGACAATGTTTGATGTCGACTTCCGCGCCTTGATCGGGCGCGCAGACCTGATTTACGAGTTGCCGGTCGAGCATCCGGTACAGGGTCAGCCGATCGGCAATGGACGCACGGGCACGATGGTCTGGACAACGGCAGGCGCTATCCACTTCCAGATTAACCGCAGCGACCTGTTCTCAGTGGACAAACACCACGCCGGCGACTATGCCGACGCGGCCGACCATTGCTGCGCGTGCGCACAGGTAACAGTGGAGGTGGGCGGTACACCCTTTGCGGCCGACGCGCCGGGCTTCAGCCAGCGTCTCTCGCTCTACGAGGCTGAATGCGCGATTCGCGGCGGCGATCTAACGGCGCGCTGCTTCGTGGCGGCAGGCGATGAACTCTCGCAGTCGACCGATGTGCTGGTTGTGGAGATTGAGGATGGCCGCGCCGATCCGCAGCCGATCCAGGTTACGCTCTCGATGTGGCGTCCGCCAGCGATGCGCACCGGCGATCATCTGGCGCGCTACGCGTTCGCGCAGCACTCCTCTCCCGCCCCAGGAGAAGGCAATGATCGGGTGACGCTGACCCAGCGGTTTACGGAGGGAGAACACTACTGCGCGTCGGCGGTCAGCGCGACTGGGGATGGGGCCAGGCTGGATGCCGCCGGTTCCTCCACGGGACGACGCACTCTGATCCTGCCAGCCGCTTCCGGTACGCGCAGGGTGCTTTTTGCCAGCGCGGTCTCCTGGTCGAGTGAGGAGGACGTAGGCAAGAAAGCGCTGGCACAGGTCGATGCGGCGCGGGGAGAAAGCCTGGCGGCGCTGCGCTCGAACCATCTTCGCTGGTGGGAGGGCTTCTGGGCAAGGACATTTCTCCATCTGCACAGCGAGGACGGCGCGGCCGATTTCATGGAGCGTGTGCGCACTTTGCATCTCTACTACATGGCCAGCAGTTCACGCGGCGCATTCCCGCCCAAATGGAACGGATCGATCTTTACCACGGACGGCGACAGGCGGCACTGGGGCGCGCAGTTCTGGGTCTGGACGATGGAGATGCACTACTACGCGTTGATGGCGGCGGACGCTGACGACCTGTGCGAACCGTTCTTCCGCATGTACACGAGCCAGGCCGAGTCCTGCCGCGTGGCCGCGGCGCAGCGTTGGGGCGTCGCGGGCGCCTTTTACCCGGAGACCACCTCGTTTGACGGGCCGGTGGCCCTGCCCCAAGAGTTGGTTGAGGAGTTCCGCGCAGTGTTCCTGGGTCATCAGCCTGCTGCGACGCTGTCCACGCGCCTGCGCCAGCTGTGCCGCTATGAGCACCATTTGCGAACGCAGCTCTATCCGCTCGAGGGAAGCTCCGACAACCACATCACCTACATCAGCCACGTGGCAACGAGCGCTTGCGAACTGGCCTTGCTGGCGTGGTGGCGTTATCGCTACAGCGGCGACGGCGATTGGCTGCGCACGAGGGCTTACCCGCTCCTGCGCGATACGGTGGAGTTCTACCGCGGCCTGGCCGTGCGCGGCGAGGACGGCTACTTCCACGTCTATGGGTTGAACCAGCACGAGGACTTTTGGGCCGCCGACGATGGCATCTGGGATCTTGCCGCGATACGCAGCGCGGCGCAGCTGGCGATTGCCGCGGCTGAGATTCTTGACGTGGACGCGGGCTTGCGCCGAGTGTGGCAGGAGTTGCTGGATCATCTGACTCCCTATCCGATGGGAAGCGAGCCGCAGGCCCAGGCCCTGACGGGGGGCGTCCTGGCGGAAGATGTCTGGGCCGCGGGACATCTGGGCGCGGCCGACGGCCAGCACAACCCTGAGGACGTCTGGCTGGCGCCGGTCTTCCCGTTCGAAGACTGGACGCTGGAGACTCGCCAGCCGTCTACGGACGCCATTGTGCAGAAGTTGCTCGACCTGGCTCCGCGCATGAACTCGATTCTGCGGGGAGATGCCTGCAACACCGCCATCCGCACGCCGATCGCGGCGGTTCGGGCCGGGCGCGGGCACGAGTTGCCAGCCATCTTGACCGCCTACTATGCGGCGTTCGGCGCGTTGGAGAACGGTTGGAGCCTGTTTGAAGGGCAAGGCAAGACCGAGAACCAGGCCCACTCGATCGAACCGCTGGGCTGCATCAGTTTCATCTTGCAGGAAGGTGTTGTACAGAGTGTCTCTCCGCGGCCCGGCCAGCCCGAAATTATCAGCCTCTTTCCCGCCTGGCCCAAGGAATGGGACGCCTCCTTCCGGCTGCTGACGCGCGGCGGCTTTGTGGTCAGCTCCGCCATGCGAGACGGCGAAGTTGAGTTCGTGGAGATCGATTCACGGCGCGGGGAGGTGTGTCGAATGCGCAATCCATGGGGGACGAATTGCACGCTGACAAAGGTGGATGGGCCTACACGGGAGATGGATGGTGAAATCCTTCGCTTCGATACTGCGGCGGACAGCCGTTACCGCCTGACGCCGGCGGGCAGTCCGACGGCCGCGCCTGTCCGCATCTCGCCGCAATCCGCCGCGTCGCCAGTAACGTACCAGGTTACGCTGCCCAGCGGAACGACCGTGCAAGGCGCCCTCGGCCGCGGCAGATAGCAGCCGCGCGACCGGAGGTTTCCGCAAGCTCGGCTGTTCAGCCGATGTGGAAGACTTGACGGAGGTCTTTGGCGACCGGGCTGTTGTCGGGGTTGGAGGGCATGATATCGCGCATGTAGCGCCACCACTTCTTGCAGATTTCCTCGTCGGCGATGCTGGCCCACTGCGCCTCGTCTTCGACCTCGGCGTAGGCGAAGAGTTGGTGCGTGTCGGTGTCGAGGAAGATCGAGTAGTTGCTGACGCCGTGCGCCTTTATGGCGGCCTCAAGCTCGGACCAGATCGGTGTGTGGCGCTTCTCGTACTCCTCATGCTGGTCTGGGTTGACAGACATCACGAATGCTTTGCGGATCATCGTTTTCTCCTTCATGCAGGTTTTCGCTTGACGAATCGGGTCAACTGTCATCAGTCCAGGAGGCTGGAGGCCATTCGCCGATCTCCTGCCCCATGGATCGCACCAAGAGGCCGAACGAGCTGACGAGTTTGCGGAAGGATCTGCAACGGCGGTGAGCGTCCTCTAAAGAAAAGAGAGCGCTGAGAGCTGGCTGGTCCGCAGTTTCGAGATAGCTTGCCACAGCGTGCATACGGTCTTACAGATGCCACTTAGCGCTACGGGGCCATTCTGGGTGGGGATGTGATAGCGCGTCTTCTCTGATGTTACGCTTCCCCCGCAGCGACTCGATAGCGGCCAGAAACCAAGCCTCAAATTCTCGATGCGCAATGACGACTTCGCAAGGCATGCTTCCGGCCGCATCCGCCGCCCAATCCTGGACGGTCGGACCTAATAGGGCTGGGCAGTCGTCATCGCCGTCAAACAGGATTAGGATAGCTCGGCAATCTTGCTGCAGAAGCGCCAGCCTTACAGCTTTCTTTAGTTCGATCTCGCGAACAAGCCGGCCGCGGGTTGATCGAATCGGTCGACCTATCTGGATTTCCCAGGCTTGAGCTTCCGAAATCAGACGGCGCAATAGCTCCGGAAACGCTCCTACTTCTCCGTGGCCTTCGACAATCGGCTGGATCTTCACGTCAACTCGCCCTCTGAAAACAGTGCGAGTTGGCGAGGATCGCGGACGAACAAATCCGCTGAGGTCAAGGCGTTCGCGCGCAGCAACTCTCCCGCGCCCATCAGGTGCTCGTCCAATGCTCTCCGTACATCTGGCGACACACCGCCAATTTGCGTTTTGCCTTCATGCCAATTTACGGTGCGGAGGTGTCGGTCTTTGATCCATTTTACATCGAGTATGTCGGGACTGTGTGTAGTCACCACGACCTGCATGAAACGCATGGCATGATGTAACAGGTCTAGTACTGTGCCGAGCGCGCCAGGATGGATCGTTGCCTCAGGTTCTTCTATAACGAGCAGCGATGGCCGTTGGCGTTGAAAGACCGCGGCCAGCAGTCCCAGAACTCTGAGCGTTCCGTCGGACATATTGAAGGCTTCAAACTTTACCTTTTCCTTCAAGGCCCAGTCTTGGGCGAACTCCAATGTCAGTTTTGTGCCATGCTTCTTGGGCTGTACGTCAACGGTTCGAGGAACTATACTCTCAAGAAGCTCAAGGATACGTTTCCAGTCTTCTGGGGCTTCCCGTTCAATCTCGCGCAGCACACTTGCCGCGTTACTGCCATCGGACCGCAACCGTACACCCTCGTCTGGATTCTGCGGGTCGCGCAAGGCTGCCGGTTCGATGTGACAGATCTGCATATCCGACAAGAACCGCAAAACGGACTGAAAGCGGGAGTCTCCACCAACAAGGGGGAGAGCCAGAGCGTTCGGCTCCATTTCAAGTACCAGTGAACTCACGTTACTCTGCCAACCATCAGAAGTAGCCCTGCGATCGAACCAGCTGCGCGATCCGTCGATTTTGTCGACGATACATTGCTCCCGCACGACGTTGAAGCCATAGCCTTTCAAAGGACGCAACTCGAAAGCGTATGTCGCCTCTTTTGTGTCGTCATCCGGATTCTGTAGCACTACAGCGAGTCCCAGGTTTGACGGCCGGCCGCGGGCGGAGCTTCGGTTTCCGACTTTGGAGAATCCTCCGCGTTGGGCTACAACCGCCTGCAATGGAGAGGCCATCGCCTCAGCCAGGAACGCAAGGGCGTCGGCGAAGTTGCTCTTGCCGGAACCGTTCTGTCCAACTAGAAACGTGGGGTTGTCAACTGAAACGATTTCCGCTGGAAAACTGCGGAATCGTTTCAGTTTCAGCTCGCGTAAGAAAGGTTTTGACATAACTGCTCCTCGGCCAGACGTCTATTTCGAGAGGTCAGATGCACGAGCCGTCAAGCATTCCGCTGTCGGGAAGAAACCTTCCTCAAAGGTCGTCCGGCAGAGGATTTCCGTTTGGCATACACTTTACCAAACCGACATAATGGACCTAAAGCAAGAATCCTTCGATGGGGAATAGTTCGGCAGGGACTCAGGCTCGGCATTGTATCAACGCCACATTTCTCATCTTTCTACGATTCATTCCTCGAAATCTTACTCTTCCACACGCGCTGCGTCAAGTCTCCCCCCCTGGCCCCAGGCTCTTTTTTCAAGCTTGTTTTCAAGAGACCCCTATGTTAAAACCGATTAGCTTGGCTTCTACATGTTCGAACAGACCTTCCGCTCCAGCCGCTACAGGCTTGGCGCGGCGGTCGCCACCTTCATGCTAGTATTGTCCATCCCATCGTCCTGCCCTATCTGATAAGTGTCCTGCGTGAGGAGAATGAATGAATTGGCAGCGCCTTTTGACCGGCAGCACCTGGTATGCCGTCCCGATCGCATTTGCCGCGTTCTACCTTGTGCCTTTCTATGTAATGATCCTGACGGGGTTAAAGCCGCCCGAAGACATCAGTTCGTTCGAAATCTGGAACATGCCCAAGAGCCTCGATTGGGGCAGCTTTCGCGAGGCTTGGAAGCAGATGGATTCCAACTTCTGGAACAGTGTGCGCATCACGATTCCGGGGGCAATCGATTCAACTTTCCTTGGCTCAATCAACGGCTATGTCTTCGCCAAGTGGGGCTTTCGCGGCTCGAATATCATCCTCTTTCTGTTTGTATTCGGCATGTTCCTGCCCGGGCAGGGTATCCTCATCCCGCCCGTGTGGGTCTTGCAGTTCCTGGGTCTCTACGGTAAGGTTAACGGCCTGATTATGGCCTACTGCATTTTTTGGGATTCCGATCACATCGCTGCTGTTTTAGGGGTACTATGCCAGCGTCCCCGATGAGCTGGTGGACGCCTCAAAAATCGACGGTTGCGGCTTTTTCGGCATCTACCGCCGGATCCTCTTGCCGCTTTCGGGGCCGACCTTTGCCGTGGTTGGCCTGTGGCAATGCACAAGGATCTGGAACGAGTATCTGATGGCATTGGTCGTACTGGGCAACCCGGCGCGGGCGCCGGTCACGGTTGCCATCAAGAACTTTTCCAGCATGGGGGTCATCCCATGGAACCTGCAGATGGCCGCCGCTCTGATTGCGTCCGTGCCCACGATTGCGGTCTACCTGCTGCTCGGCAAGCTGTTCATGCGCGGCCTGCTGGAAGGTTCGTTGAGCGGCTGAATGCTATCCTTTTGGAAGGGGGTGGTGCGGCTGAACCCATCGCCAGACAGCCTGCACAGAAGTGTCAGGCTCGGAAAAATAGCGTCTTGCTCGTCAATTTGTCATTCTTTCAAGGAGGAATGAAACATGAAACGCATGAGTTTGTCGCACTTAGGTCTACTGGTCATATTGGCGCTGATGCTGGTCGCATGTCAGCCGGTGGCCACAGAGATGGCAGCCGAGATGCCGGAGGGAGCCGAAGGGCCCACCGGCGAGGTCGAGATTTTCTCCTGGTGGAGCAGCGGCGGTGAGTTGGCTGGCCTGTACGCGTTGATCGACGTGTACAATGCGTTGAACCCGGACGTTGAGGTCGTCAACGCTGCCATCGGCGGCGGCGATGGTGTCAACATGAAGGTTGTCCTCGAGACGCGGATGTTGGGAGGCCAACCGCCGGACGCATTCCAGGTCTGGGCGGGCGCAGGGATCATCGAAGACCACGTGATTCCCGGCAGAATGGAGCCAATCGACTTCCTCTTCGAAGAGATGGGACTTTACGACCTCTTCCCGGAATCGGTGATCGACAGAGTTTCTTACGACGGCAAGCCCTACGTTGTGCCGGTGAACATCCACCACGGAAACGTCATGTGGTATCGGCCTGACAGGCTGGCTGCTGTAGGCGTCGAGGAGCCGCCGTCAACGTGGGATGAGTTCTTCGAAGTAGCCGAGAAGCTCAAAGCGGAGGGCATTCCGGCGATTGGATTCTACCAGGGATCGGGACCGGCCCACCACTGGCTTGGACATTTTCTGGTCAGTGTATTTGATGGCGATTCTTATCTTGGCCTGTTTGACGGCTCTACGGGCTGGGATGATCCGCGCGTCACCGAAGCGCTGGAGTATTTCAACAGAACGATGGATTACACCTTCGACGACTACCTGGCTGTCGACAGATCCGTCCTCAATGACCGCTTTGTGGGCGACTACGACGAAACTCCGGCAATGTTCTTCATGGGCGACTGGTTCTATGGCGACATGAAAGCGAGGGAATTTGAAGGATTCCGTTGGGCGTCAATTCCCGGTCACCAGGGAAAGTATGTTTGGATTGCCGACTCATTCGGCCTGCCAAAGGACGCGCCTAACCGCGAGAATGCAATCGCCTGGCTTCAGGTGCTTGCCTCGCGAGATGGCCAGGATGCCTTTAATCCCAACAAAGGCTCGATACCGGTACGTTCAGACCCCGACGTGAGCCTCTACGACGAGTACCTGCAATCTTCGATGGACGAGTGGCAGACGCTCGAACTCCTGCCATTTGTCGGCGCGATGGCAAAACTGAGCTTTGTGACCGACTTCGGCAACATTGGCTTGGACTTTATGAACCATAGAGATGTTGCCCGCGCGCAGGCCGCGCTGGTGCAGGCTGCCGAGGACGCAGGATTTGGCGAATAATCCGGACAGCTTACGGGGGGGGCGCGGCTTGGCCGCCTCCCCCAACTCAATACTGCGAAACGCCCCACAGTGGTTTCGAGGCGACAGGTTGCTTGCCATCCTGGTGGTGAGCCCGTCCATCATCCTGGTCGCGGTCTTTATCTATGGCTTTATAGGCTGGACCTTCTATACTTCGACCGTCGATTGGAACAGTCCGGTGGTGGACTATACCTTTGTCGGGCTCAAGAACTGGCGGCGTCTGTTTTCGGACCAGCGTTTCCTCGCCGACCTGCGCAATCTGCTTTATTTCGCGGTTGGATATATGGCTCAATGTATCGTTGTCGGTTTCTTCTTAGCGGCGCTACTGGACCAGAAGATTAGGAGCGAGGCGTTTTTCCGCACGGTCATCTTCATTCCCTTTGCCGTCTCCGAGGTCGTAACCGGTGTAGCCTGGCGCTGGCTCATGCAGCCGGCTGCAGGCATCAATTTGCTGTTGGCAAAGGCCGGATTCGAGGACTTTCAACCCCTGTGGTACGCTCACCCTCGGCACGGCATTTGGGCGGTCTCGATAGTCGCGGCCTGGCAATTCACTGGTTACATCATGGCCCTCTATCTGGCCGGCATGCGCAGTATTCCTGATGAACTGCGTGAGGCGGCCATCATCGACGGCGCCGGTACCCTTCCGCTTTACCGAAACGTGATCATCCCGCTGCTTTGGCCGGTAACCTTTACTGCCATTCTGCTGACCGGCATGAGGTCGATCAAGCTCTTCGACCTGGTCGCCACCATAGGCGTCGGCCCTGGTTTTGCGACGGACTCGGTGGCCAATTTCATGTTTGAGTCAACCTTTCGGGCCAACCGCTGGGCCCTTGGCTCGGCCGTTGGCACCTTTATGATCATCTTGTCGGCGTTCCTAATCATACCTTATTTGCTTAGCGTGCGAGGTGAGGAGGAGCGATGATACTGCAGCGGCTGTGGACCAGGGGGGCGATATACTTGGCGTTGCTTGCCTTTGCGGCATTCTATCTGATGCCGTTCTACATCATGTTTATCACCGGACTCAAGCCCTACAAAGATGTGAATGTAATTCGGATGTGGGAGCTTCCCCAAGACTTCTACATGGGCAGTTTCGTCGAGGCCTGGCAAACGGTTGCGCCCAGTATTCGAAACAGCGCGGTGGTAACGATCCCGGCCGCCATCATCTCATCGTTTGTCGGCTCCATAAACGGCTACGTTTTCGCCAAATGGCGTTTTCGTGGTTCCGATACGCTCTTTGTCCTGTTTGTCGTCGGGCTTTTCCTGCCATTCCAGGGAATCCTAATCCCGCTCGTGCGCGTACTGCTGTTTGTAGGGTTGTACGCAAAAGTCATCGGGCTGATAGTCGTCCATTGCATCTTCGGCATTCCGATCACGACGCTTCTGTTCCGCAGTTACTACGTTGGCATTCCAAATGAGCTGGTGGACGCGGCAAAGATCGATGGTTGCGGCTTCTTTGCCATTTACCGCCTAATTCTTCTGCCGATTTCGATGCCGGCCTTCGCCGTCGTACTGCTCTGGCAATTCACGATGATCTGGAACGACTATCTGATCGGGCTTGTTGTTCTCAGCAACCCGGTGCACGCTCCCGTAAACGTCGCCATCAGAAATCTTGCCAGTATGTACAGCATTCCGTGGAATCTACAGATGGCGGCAGCGTTGATCGCGTCCGTACCCACCATCCTGGTTTATCTGCTGCTCGGTCGCCTGTTTATGCGCGGTCTGTTGGCCGGTTCGCTGAAAGGCTGAGGGGAGGTAAAATGCCGGAACACTGCGGACCTTCATTCAACAATGACGGGAATTTGAATTATTTCAGACGTCTCTATTCGTCAACCGGAGAATGAGGAACAGATGAAAAGCAAGAGAATTGTGTCTTGGAGTATTCTGAATTGTCTCATGATTTGGCTGTCTGCCTGCCAGCCGATACCGGTCCAACCGGCTGCAGCCGAAGCTCCGCCCACCGCCTCTCCGGAGGCCACGGCGGCTCGTACCCATACGACCCAGTTTGACGCGTCCAAATACGCGAAAGTCTATGTCTATACGATTGAGGAGATCGAGAACGAGGGCCGTTCGCTTCTCCACATCTCGTATCCGGTAACGGAACAGGATGCGATCAACGCGCGCATGGAAGAGGTCTCGCAGCAGTTCATTGACGAATACCGGGCCAACGCAGCCGCGAACGAAGAGTCCTATCAGAAGTACAAGAAGGACACCGGCAGAGAGGCTGCCACCTTTATCATCCATTATCGTCAGAGTTTTGACGTGTCAATCGCGAACGAAAACGTGATATTCTTCGACCTGGAACGGTCGATTCACACTGGCGGAACGGGAAACAGCTACGTGATCGGTTACATCTTTGATCGCCGCAGCGGGGCAGAGCTGGCGATCGCCGATCTTTTTGTGGATGCCAGCTACCTTGAGCGCCTTTCGGATCTATCCAGGGAAGCATTGGTAGAACGGATTGGCAAAGAGGATTTAGCGAGCGACTTGGACTGGGTCGAGGACGGCACCGAGCCGACAGCCGAGAATTTCGATAACATTTTGTTTAAGGAAGATGGAACAGTACTGGTCAGGTTCGACAAGTATCAGGTAGCCGCCGGCGTAGAAGGGGTGGTCGAGATCGTGCTGCCGGTGGACGCGATTGCCGACCTGCTAACGCCGGAGTTTCGAGAGTTGCTAGGCGTTGAAGCAGACGAGGAAACGCAGACAGGGGAGTTCGACACGCTGGTTGGGCAAGCCAGCGCGGAGAATGGGACTTTTGCGGCGGCAATCCCCTCGCAGGCAAACGGCATGGCAAGGGCACGCTTAGGCTCTGCGGCGGGCATGCAGGTGACTTACTTGGGCGTCATGGAGGTGGATTGGGCAAGCTTATTCCAGGCAATGGCGGCGGAGGAGGATGAGATCAACTGCTATGAAGTCGCATGTGTGGCGCTCACATTTGATGACGGTCCTTCGGTTTATACTGAGGGCCTGCTCGACATCCTCCAAGAGCACGAAGTTCAGGTGACGTTTTTCATCCTGGGCCAATCTGCCCGCATCCAATCTGAAACGGTCAGCCGCATATTTGCGGAAGGTCATCAGATTGGAAATCATACCTGGAATCATCCCAATCTGACACAACTGTCCGATGAACTGATCCAGCAGCAGATACAGCAGACGGACGACATCGTCACCCAGGTCATCGGCCAGCCGACGCAGCATCTTCGTCCCCCCTATGGCGCGTACAATGACCGTGTGATGGCGGTATCAGGTCTGCCGATAATCTTCTGGAGCGTCGATCCATTGGACTGGAAAGATCGCGACGCGGAGATCGTTGCAGCCAGAATCATCGAGTCGCCGGCCGGGGCGATCATCCTGGCCCACGACATCCACAAGACCACCGTAGCCGCGGTACCTGCGATTATCGAAGCGTTGCATAAGCGAGGGATACACTTCGTAACCGTCACAAAGCTCTTCGAACCGCAAGCGCTGGTCTCGGGGAGTGTTTATTCCAGCCAGCCTGATTCACCCTCTGAATAGCCGGTGGACAAGCACTGAGCGAATTGACCACCGCCAGCGAACGACCGGCCACAAAAAAGGACGGTGCAACCTTGCGCGACGACGTTCGCTTCATGTGGGACACCCAGGTGCCGATGCGCGACGGGGTGAAACTGTCGACCGACATCTACCTGCCGGCGGCGGGGGAAGCCTATCCCGTCATCCTTTCGCGTACACCGTATGACAACATCGCGCCCCGCCTTGTGGAAGCTGCCCAGTTTTTCAGCTCGCGGGGCTATGCCGTGGTCCTGCAGGATGCGCGCGGCCGCTTTGATTCGGAAGGACACTTTGAGCCGCGCGTGAATGAAGGGAAGGACGGCTACGACACGATCGAGTGGATCGCGCAACAGCCCTGGTCAACTGGCAAGATTGGCATGATGGGCGGGTCGTATGGCGGCACGGTTCAATGGTTGGCTGCCCGCGAACGTCCTCCCCACCTGACCACGATCGTCAGTTCGGTTACCGGTGGCATGCGTTGGATGCACGATGAGAACTATATGAACGGGAAGTTCCCCGTCTTCCAATTCCGCTGGCTGAACATGACAGGCGGGCGCACGATGCAGCACTACCCGTTCGAGCCGCTGACCTCGAATCAGCCGGGCGTAGCCTCGCCCTACAACTTCAACAAGCTGATCCGCACGCGACCGCTCAAGGATGTCGATAAGGTGGTCGGGCGCACGAACACATATTGGCATACATGGCTTGGGCGCAACACCTACGATGAGTACTGGCAGCAGATGTCGTTCGAGGATTACTTTGAACTGGTCGATCTGCCTGCCCTGCACATCACCGGCTGGTTCGACAACTGCCAGTGGGGCGAGATGTACATGTACAGTCAGATGGTTGCCCGTTCGCCTGGGGGCGGCAAGCAGTGGCTGCTGGCAGGCCCGTGGGATCATGCCGGTTCGGCCAATCCACAGCCGCGCCTTGGCGACCTGGAGTTCACGCAGGATACCGTGTTGGACATCAGGGCGATCCATTTGCGCTGGTTTGACTACTGGTTGAAGGGCGAGGAGAACGGGCAGGGCGGCGAAGCCAAGGTGAAGATATTCACCATGGGCCGCAACCGGTGGCGCGAGGAGCGAGCCTGGCCTGTGGAAGGGATGGAGCAGGTCGCGTACTATCTTCACAGCGGCGGGGCGGCCAATGTCATGCCCGATGTTGAGAAACATTCTGAAACGGGCCGCGGCCGCGGAACGTTGGATACGACCCCGCCGGCTGAGGAGGTCAGCGACCATTACACCTATGACCCTGATGACCCCGTACCCTCGGTCGAAGACCCGGAGTCGCCCGATCCGTTGAAGGACTCACACGTGCTGGCGATGGACTATCGCTATGCTTTGCGCCGCGCCGATATGTTGACCTACACGAGCGAGCCGCTGGCCGAGGAACTCGAAGTAACAGGAACGGCGTACATCACTTTCTACGCGGCCAGTGACTGCGTCGACACCGACTGGGTGGCATTGCTGTGCGACCTCCAGCCGGACGGCAGGTCGATTCCGCTGACGTCGGCGGTGATGCGCGCCTCCTACCGGGCCGGCGCCGACAAGGTAGATAGCCCGGCCCCCTCGCCCATCACGCCGGGCCAGGTGTATGAATACAGGATAGAGTTCATGGCGACGTCGATGGCGTTCCAGCCGGGACACCGTCTGCAGGTGGCGATCACCTCATCGCTCTATCCGGCCTATGACCTGAATCCGAACACCGGCGCGCCGATCGGTGAGGACCTGCCGAGCCAGCCGGCCGATCAGGTCGTCTATCATAACGCCGAGTATCCGTCGCATATTCTGTTGCCGGTGGTGAAGCGATGACGAGCGCCGCTAGCCTCCAGGCCGGCGCGGCCGAGGCGGTCATCACACCAGTGAAGGACAGGCCTGATGTCTATGACGACCTGTACGCGCGCGCGTTGGTGCTTGCCGATGACACGAACCGGCTTGCCATCGTTGCCACAGACATGGGGACGTTCAGCGTTGCCTATGCCGAAGAGCTAGTTCAACGCATCGACCGGACCGCCGGCATCCCCGCGGGCAACGTCATCATCACCACAACCCAGACCCACAATGCGCCGGGCGTTGACGGGCGTGTCCTGACGCCTGAGGCGAGCGAGTGGCTGGCGGACTGCATCGCCGGTCTGGTGAAGCGCGCGGACGCCGACCGCCAGCCGGCCGTGCTGAACGTGGGCCGCGCGCCGGTGCAGATCGGCTACAACCGGCGCCTGATGAAAGACGGCCAGGTCGTGATGGCGCCGAACCCCGAGGGTGCGATCGTGCCCTGGGTTGACGTTTTGGAGGCGAGGGCCGTGGACGGAAGGCGCATCGCGGTACTCTTCTCGCACGCGGCGCATCCGGTGATCGTCCACTGGCTGAGCGAGGAGATCGGGCCGGACTTTCCCGGCTACGCGGTCAGACATCTTCGCAACCTGCTGGCAAGAAAAGGCGAGCCGGAGGGCGTCTTCCTGTTCGCGCAAGGCTGTTGCGGTAACATTAATGGCCATCCACTGCGCGGCGGTTTCGGCGCATGTGAAGCCGCGGGACTTTCGCTGGCCTTCGCCGTCACGCAGGCGCTCGCCGGTGCGCAACCGGTTGCGCCCGGCGCGCTTAAAGCCCGCACGTTCGACCTGCCTCTGCCTCTACAAGCGCCGCCTACGGCAGCCGAATGCCGCCAGGCGCTGGCCAAGGAGCCGGACAGCACGCGTTTTCGCGGGCTGCTGGAGATTGCCGCAAGCGGCGAGCCGCAGTTTCTTCCGCTCTCGCTGCGCGCGCTGGCCGTCGGCGACGAGTTGTGCTTGCTCACCTTTACGGGTGAGATGTTCGCCGAGTACCAGTTATTCGCGGACAAGGCGTCGCCGTTCAGAAGTACGTTTACATTCAGTCACACCAATGGGATAACCGGCTACGTGGCGACAAAGCAGGACTACGAGTTGGGGCCGGCCGGAGGCTATGAGTCCTGGGGACATCCGACTGGAAACTGGCCCTGGCTGCCGCCGCAACCGCAGGCTGAAGAGTTGGTCCACAACGGGATTGCGCGACTTCTGGGCGAGCTTATTGATAGGGGCCGACGGAATTCGAACGATCTAGTAACTTGACTATCCACAGCTGCTCAAGATGGAGAACTACGCGCAATGTCCAGCAAATCGAGGCCGGAGTTCGGACCATACTACATGCCCGACAAGTGGTGTCTGGATCGCTATATGTATACCGAGGAGGTGCGCGGCAGCCTCAATCTGCCCGCCAGGTTCTATGTGCGCGACACCACGATCCGCGAGGGCGAGGAGACCCCCGGCCTGTCGATGACGCCGCGCGACAAGGTGCGCATCGCTGAGAAGCTCTACGAGGCCGGTGTGCAGCAGGTGGACATTGGCTATGTCGGCGCGCAGCCGGATCACTATGAAACTGCCAAAATGATAAGGCGGGAGATCCCGGAGCTTGCTATCACCGGCTTTGCCCGCGTCTGGTCTGCCGACTGGCAAAGGGACGTGGATCGCTGCCAGGAGTTGGAGGTCGCCCAGGTCGATGTCCTCCAGCATCCGATCCTCATCTGGGCGTCGGATGAGCAGGTCAAGGAGCTGGGCCCGGCCAGGGAGGCGCTGATCCCGCGCACGGTCGAGGTCATCGAGTATGCCAAGCGTTGCGGCCTGCGGGTGGCCTACGGTCATCCGGACGTGTCGCGGACGCCCTGGGAAATCCTGCGGGAGTTCTACTCGGTTACGGCGCGGGCCGGCATCGATCTGCTGATCCTCTACGAAGACGGTTACGGATGCCCGCCCGGCGTGCAGCATCTTGTGCGAAAGATACGGAATCTGGTGGACGTGCCGCTCATGATTCACTGCCACGACGATCTCGGCTTGGGCACGGCCAATGTGCTGGCTGCGGTGGGAGAGGGCGCGGTGGCGGCGGACCTCGTTGTCAACGGACTGGGAGACAAGGGCGGACTGACCAAGTTGGAGGAGGTTGTTGTCGCCCTGGAGACCCACTATGGCCTTTCCACCGGCATCCGCCTGGAGAAGCTGACCGAGTTGTCGCGGTTCGTTGAGGAAGTCACCGGCTTCAAGCGCCAGATCAACAAGCCGCTGGTGGGCGAGAATGCCTATATCCACGAGGCTGAACTGCATGTCTACTGTATCGTCAAAGGGCTGTGGGAAGCGATGGAGGGCGTCCACCCGCACGTAATCGGGCAGGAGCGGACTGTGGTTTATGGCAGCACGACCCTCCACGGCGAAGCGGTTCGCGCCAGACTGGACGTTATCGGGCTTCGGTACAATACGCAGGATGTCGAATCGATTTTGGATAAGCTAAGAGAGCGCTTGCAGTCGCAGCCGTCGCTTACGCTGGATGAATTCGACGAACTGGCGCGCGCGGCGCTGGCGTAACGAGCGATGAACGAGCATCCCAATGTGATCGTCTGCGTCTGCGACCAGTTGCGTGCGTTCGAGGTCGGCTGTTACGGCAACGAGGTGGTTCGCACACCAAACATTGACCGTCTTGCTGCCGGCGGCGTGCGCTTCGAACATGCCGTCTCCACGGACCCGGTCTGTATGCCGGCGCGCTCCTCGCTGATTTCGGGGCAGTACGCCCGCACATGCATGGGCGCTCTCGGCAATGTCAGCGAGCACGACGAACAGGGCAAGCCGATCGTTGCCTCTTGGCCGCTGGGAGTGCGCCTCCACATTCCGAACGCCACAATCGCCGAGCAGTTCAAAGCCGCCGGCTACGACACGGCTCTGATCGGCAAGTGGCATATTCATACCGCGCCCGAACTTCTCGGCTTCGACTATACGCTGCATCCGAGGGTGAATCACCGCCACACGGGCCAGGAGTTCGTCGAGAATGGCGGCAGGCCGCAGGTCGTGAACGGGTTCAGCGTGGAGTACGAAATCGAGCGTGTCCTCGACTATCTCGCTGCCGAGCGCGACAGTCCGTTCTTGCTCTATTACAGCATCTCACCGCCGCATATGCCGCTGGCGGACGCGCCTGATGAATATCTGTCGATGTACGCGCCGGAAGATGTACCGCTCAGGCCGAACGTCTTTGTGGACGGCAGGATGGCGCACGACGAGGAGTGGTTCAGAATCTACCTGTGGGACTTCCTCTACTACGCCAGGAAGCTGCCGCATACGCTCGAACTACCTGACGGCTTCGACCTGCGCCAGCTGACTGCTCTCTACTACGGCCTCACGAGTTGGGTCGATGATATGGTGGGGCGGATGATGGAGGGGTTGCGGCAGAACGGCCTGCTCGACAACACGATCGTCGTCTTCACCTCAGATCACGGCGATAACCTGGGCAGTCATCACAGGTTCAACAAGGGATTGCTGATCGAGGAGTCGATTCGGATTCCGATGATCTTCCATGCGCCGCGCATCTGGCAGACGAACGTCAACAGTGTACAGGTTGCGCAGCTTGTTGATGTGATGCCGACTGTGCTTGAGGCCTGCGGATGCGATGTGCCTGAGCATGTGCAGGGGCGCAGCCTGGTCCCGGTCCTGGCGGGAGAGCGCGCACGGTTGGAGGAAAACTGGGGCTTCATCGAAACCGGGGACGGCGAGATCGGGGTCAGAACGCCGACCCATCTCCTGGGGTTGCGAGTTTCGGACCAGGACGGTAGAGCAGAGGAGAATGCAAGCCTCTTCTATGACCTTGGTGACGACCCGTATGAGATGAACAATCTCGCCGGAAAAGGTCAGCAGCTTCAGACCGCCGCCGAGCTTGATGCACTGCTTCGAGCGTGGCACGAGCACACGCCTTGGATGAAGCAAACATCACAAGACTGAGTTTCCAATGGGGGAAGGCCAAAGCTCACCTTCCCAGGCGGACGACCAGGTCTTGCCCCGCTGTGACCAGAGCCGGTCTAGCCAAGTTGATCGTCACCAACTCCGAATGCTGCAAGGTGCTGGCGGCTACAGGTTCGCTCCCCAGTTCAACCGAGACCGCCCCGACCGCTTCATCTGCCGGCAGCGCGTAGACCATCTCCTTCACGGCCAGTTCGCCAGACAGAACATTCCAGCGCACGAACTGTTCGTGTTCCCAAATCCTCTGTTGCACCGTGCCCCAGCCGGATGCCGCAGTCCAGATGCAGTGAAAGGATTGCGGACGCCAGCGCGGCTGGAGTTCAAGCCGCTAAGCGCCGCGATCGCGGCCTAGTTCGACCTCGGTAATCTGGTAGGGGGCGCTGACGAGTTGGTTCGTCTTGAGGAAGTAATCGGGATCGCCGGCCGCGTCCTCGACATTGAAGACCCCGGCAAAGAGCCGGCAGAGGCTGAACGGGAACAGCTGATCCGAGGCCACGAGCTGAACATCCAACGTCTTGTCATCGACAACGACCAGGCCATCGACCCCGTCGGCCTCGCCGTCGGCCATCTCCTGCCAGCCGACGACACCGCTGAGGAAGAAACTGGCGAGGAATGTCACCTCGTTGGCCGGTTCGGTCATCCACTCCCAGGCTGCCTTGATCTGGGCGGCGGTCAAGGGACTGCCGTCCGACCAGACGGCGCGGGGGTCGAGGTGCAGCGTATAGGCCGAGGCGTCCTCGTTCGACTCGTAGCTTTGGATGATTTCAGGGGCAATGGTGCCGTCCGAAAGACAGGTCAGTGGCGTCGAGTATTAAAATCTTCCGACGATGACGCCGAATCGCGTATCCATCGGTCCAAACTTAACGGCCGCGCCGACGCTGGTCATACCCAGCCGCCAGGTCTGCTCCGCCGGTTCGGCGGCGGTTTCCTGCATGACCGGCTGCGGGACGCAAGCGGCAACAGCTGCGCCGGCCGCGCCTGCGGCCAAGCCGCTAAGGAAAGTTCGCCTTGAAAATCTGGACATTTTGGTTTCTCCTGTAAATTCTGGCCCGGGCTTTTCGCCAGGTCTTCGTTTCGGGACATGATTTTTGTCTGCTCGCGACTTCCAGAAACCAACTGCGGCAACCCCTATGTGAGAGCTAGGTGGCCTCTTGGCGGTCCGGAATTCCTCCTTTCACTCGGTGAGGCTTTGACTATCCCAAACGCAAGACCTGATTCTGTGTGTCAAAACGCACTGCTTTGGAATAGTGATATACGTCAATCCCCTCGCCGACCGTTGTCGGCACACGCACGATGAACTCGGCCCTGTCAGGGCAATTGAAGGCGACGAAGGCCAACTCAAACCCGACGATCAGATCGTCCGGCTCGCGTGAGAAGTCGGGCAGGATGACCGGCCCAGTGTCGGTCTGATAGATTAAATCGCGCTCGCTGGCGTTCATCGTCTTGATCGGGAATTCCAACGTAGTCAGGTAGCGGCTCCCGTCGATGACCGTTCGCCTCACAAGCGGCTGGCCGGCGGAGTCCAGCGTCGCATCGACGATGGCGGCGGCTGTATCCAATCGCTCTCCCTCGGCGCCGTTGACGTATATGCTTGTGCTGTCGAAGGCATCGGTCACATCGCCGAATTGCCGCTCCGGCTGCATGCCGCGTGAGGGCGGATAGAAGGGCACGCCCTTGTTGGCAGCGTCGTAGGTCTTGACGATCAGGATCTGATCCTGTGAGAAGATGGGAATAAAGTCGGCGTTGGGCTTGATCCAGATGTCGCGCTCTACGCCGACTCGCTCTGTCTTGCAGCTTGCGCCGACCACGAACGTTTTCGCCTTGCCTGTTTCTTTGTCACTGATTTCGCACACACAGTCGAGCAGGATGCGGGCGTTGTTGAGCGAAGAGGGTTGCTTGTGCGACATGGTCGGGGCCGGCTTCTTCAAGTGGTCGTTGCGAAAGTAGAGGAAGGAGCGGGCAAAGTCAACCGTTTGCATGGGCGTCTATAGCGGGCTTCCGGGGCGAGCTAGAGTGGGAGAGTGTTTGGGTCTATCAGATTACCTTTTACAGTTTTTAAATAAATTTTTTTTGGTTTGCTGTCAAGCGAATTTTTTCTCTGTACTTAACCAGTCCGCCCCGTGCTATAATGGAGGCGGCCAATTGATCGAGAATTGGATCGCGTCAGCCGTTCAACCAACCCTTACGCGCGCAGCCAGGACCGATGACTTTGCGAGCGTGTATCGTGGGATGCGGCGGCATCAGTCGTGCCCACGCCACAGCATACGCCAACCTTGACGGGGTCACGCTCAGCGCCCTTTGCGACATCAACACGGAGGCGCTCAATTTACGCGCGGACGAACACGGTGTAAGCGCGCGCTATCTTGACTATGAGGAGATGTTCGAGAGGGAAGAGCTGGACCTGGTCAGCATCTGCACGCACGCTCCACTCCATGCGCCGGTCGCCATCGCCGCCGCGCGCAATGGAGTCAATGTTCTGAGCGAAAAGCCGCTGTCGGTCGATCTGAAGACCGCCGACGAGATGCTGGCCGCCTGCAGCGAGGCGGGCGTGCGGCTGGCGATCAGCCACCAATTCCGTTTCACGCCGCTCTTTCTGGAGGCAAAGGCATGGATCGAAGCGGGGCGGATCGGCGAGTTTCGCACGGTGCGCGAGGTGGGGAAGGGCCGCCCCGCCGGCTTCGAGTTGATGGAGATGGGCGTTCATTATTTCGACGAGATGGCCTTTTTCATGGACGGCATCGAATGGATTCACGCCCAGGTCAGCTACCAGGGCCATGCTGTCGGTGTTCAGGACATCATGTCGAGCCGGGAACTGTGCAAGACGGACCGCCGCGACAACGGCATCGTCGCCGGCGATACGATGATGGTCCACGTGCAGGGGCGCAACGGCGGCTACGGGGTCATCGAACTTTACCCCCGCGAACAGGTGCAGGGATGGATGATGGGCCCGCATATCATCGGCTCCGAGGGGCAGCTGATGATCAAGCCGAACCCGGACACTTCTGTCGATGAAATGTGGCACTGCCCCTTCGATGTCGCTTTTGCCGCGCATACGCCGCAGTGGGTGCGGGTAACAGTTGAGCCGGAGCGCTTTCGGATCGGGGAGAAGCTGTGGCAGAGCCGCCATTCGATCTGGAGCGTGCGCGATATGGTCAACTCGATCCGTGAGAAACGCCAGCCGCAGTTGGGCGGCGCGGCCGCATTGACTTCGCTGGAGTGCGTCGCGGCGGTGTACGAGTCCCATTTCACCGGTGCAAGGGCGACTTTGCCGCTCAATGAACGCCGCCACCCGCTCATCAGAAGGCTTTGACAGGCAGCGGCCACCAAAGAGGGGCGCAAACTTAAACACTTTGCTCGCTCCCACACACTGTCAACACTAGAACAAGGAATTAAGGTGTCAATTCTGGTTTTGGGCGGAACCGGGCTTATCGGCTCACGGCTGACCAGGCGTCTGCTCAGCCTGGGGCATAGCGTCATCTGCTTCGATCTGTACCCCGACTACAACAAAGTTGCCGACCTCGAAAACGTGGAGGTCGTGGTGGCCGATGTTACCCGCTTCGAGGACATCATCGCCGCGATCAGGAAGTATGACGTTGAAAGGATCGTCAATCTTGCTTACATCCTGCCGCCGGAGTCCGAGGAGAAACTGCAACTGGCGATGCGGGTCAACCAGATGGGCATGAACAACGTGTTTGAGGCGGCGCGGTTGATGGGCATCCGGCGCGTCGTATACGCCTCGACCATCGCTGTTTACGGTCTTCAGGACTCGTTTGGCGAACGCCCGGTTACGGAGGATGACCACTGTTATCCCGTTACAGTTTACATGGCGCACAAGCTGTGGAATGAGTTCATGGCGGCGAAGTACATGGAGCGGTACGGTATGGAGATTCCGGGGCTGCGTATCGCCAACGTGGCCGCGCCAGGGCGGACAAAGGGCTTCTCCGCCTGGCAGAGCGGGTGTATCGACGAGTTGGCCGCGGGCAGACCGTTCACGATTCCCTCGCGCCGCGATCAGAGGCTGCTAATCCTCCATGTGGATGACACGGCGGAGCTTTTCGCCAAACTCTGCTTGCAGGAGAGGCTGAACTACGCGGTCTATAATTCGCTCGCCTACACGATCACTGCGCAGGAGTGGGCCGACGCTATCAAAGAGTTTCTGCCCGAGGCCGAGATCGATTTCGACGAATCGGCGCCGGACCAGCCAAACATCTACAACTGGTCAACCGCCCGTATCGAGCAGGACCTTAACGCGCAAATTTCGCCGTTGGAGGAGGCAATCCGGCGGCACATTGATGAGGCGCGCTCATTCAAGTAAAGATAGCGGTGGGTTTACTCCTCACCTTTTCCTTTACGTCTGCGTTTGGTGAAGACTATGAAGTTGGCAAATAGGATTGCTGTGGTGACAGGCGGCGCGCGTGGGATCGGCAGGGCGATCAGCCTGGCGTTTGCCCGTGAAGGCGCGGACGTGGTGGTCGGCTACCGTGCCTCCGCTGACAGGGCGGGTCAGGTGCGCGACGAGATCCGGGCGTTGGGGCGGCGGGCGCTGGCCTGCCGGTTTGATGTCTCGCAGCGCGCGCAGGTCGAGCAGATGGTCGGGACAGCCGTCAGTACGCTGGGACGGATCGACATTCTGGCCAACGTTGCCGGCATCACGCTGAGAGGGGCGATGGAGGAGCTGAGCGAGGAAGATTGGGACCGCGTGATCGACATCAATCTCAAAGGTACCTTCCTGTGCAGCCAGGCCGCGGCGCGGGTCATGATCGAGCAGGGCGGGGGCAACATTATCAATATCGGCTCGGTTTCCGGCGTCGCCCCGCACTACAACCGGGGGGCGTATGGCCCCAGCAAGGCCGCGGTCGCCATGTTGTCCAAGGTGATGGCGGTGGAGTGGGCTGCGAAAAACATCCGGGTCAACACGATCCATCCTGGCACGACCGAGACGGAGATGACCGCCTACTCCTATCCGACTGTGGAGATGCGCGCCAAGCGGGAACAGACGATCCCGCTCAATCGCTTTGTCCAGCCGGAGGAGGTTGCTGCCGCGGCGCTCTTTCTGGCATCGGATGACGCCGCCGCCATAACAGGACATTCGCTCGTCATCGACGGCGGGTTTCAGAACAGTCTTTTTCAACTGATGGAGCGTCTGCTGTCGTAAGAATGCTAGAGAGGTGATGAAGAGGCGCGATAGCGTTCAGGCGGACTGAACTTGCTCGATGACGGACAGCAGATTGTCCCGGCTTTGGCGGGAACCGGCCTTGAGCGTCTCCAAGGTGCTGTCCACTTTGCGCTCGTATTCAATCGCCCAGATGCCGTCGAACGAGTTCAGCAGCGTACCGATGATCGGCGGCCAGTCGATTTCGCCCTCGCCAAAGGCGCGATACTCGACGCCGCTGGCCGGACGCGCAACATCCTTCCAGTGTGTGTAAACGACCCTGTCCTCGATCGCTAGCAGGGCTTGATAGGGATCTTCTCCGCTGTAGGCGTAATTCGCCGGATCGTAGGTTACGCCCACCGATTGGTAAGGAACCATATCCAGCAGCCGCTTGGCCCCCGCGCCGGTGGCCGATGTGCCGCCGTGATTCTCAATCGCCAGCGAGACATTCCTGGCCTGGGCGTAGCTGCCGAGCTTGTTGAAAGCCGCGCTCAGCGTTTCGTACAGCGCATCGGTAACCCGTTCCGCCGGCAGCACGTAGTGTTTGGAATGGGTAAAGTCATGTTCGGTGAAGACGCGAATCACGGGCGCGTCGAGCGCGACGGCGTGGTCGATTACCTTCATCAGCTCGTCGCAGCGGTCCTCGGCCACATCGCCGTACAGCCCGACCACGGCTCCGCCGCCCAGCGCGGTGACCTTGACCCCGGCATCCGCCGCCAGCCGCAGCACTGCGTCCAACTCCCGCGGGCTGGCATCGACGCCGATCTTGTTGCTTGATTCCTCCTCCAGCCAGCCACAATCGATTTCGACCGACGTCAGACCGATTTCTCTGGAGGCTGCGAAGACCTCCGCCAGACCGTACTCGCGAAATCCATACGATGCGTTGCCCAACGCGATGCTGGTAGCCATCGGAAACACCTCCTGCTTGAGTCAGAGGACGATCTTGCTAGTTGTGTATTGCCTAGGAGAAGCCGAGATGATTTTACTCACTCTCAGAAGTTCACAAGTAGTGGCCGGAGTGTGCAAGTTCAAGCTGTTAATTGGAAATTGCGTCAGGACTGAACATGCTCCCGCTCGCCGGCCTGGCTGACCTGGAGGTTGCGCCAGCGGGCGGTAGCGCCCTGGCCGAAGGTCGTCTGGCGGTACTCCGGGTCGAGGCCCGGCAAATTGCCGCCGCGTCCGTCCGGCAGATCGTCCAACAGGGTGAAGATCGCCATGTTGACCGAAAAGCGGGCCGGCTTGATCACCGGCGCAGACGGCGGGTCGACCGTTGCCACCCACTTTACCTGATGGACAAGCTCGCCATCAACGTACCACTCGGCGCGGTCGGGGCCGGGCGTCAGCACGCTGTCATCGCCGGGATCGTAGCGGATTTCGTAGTGATGCCATGATCCCGGCTCGATCTCCAGGTCGGTCAGCACGGGATCGGCCATCGGCAGAACCGAGCCGGCGCCGCCCGGCGCGTTAACCACGAACAGCTCGCGCAGCGCCATGACGCGTCGGTTGGAAACTTCAAAGTTGATGACCATGCCGGTCGAGTCGTCGATCAGGGCGATGGCGGCGCACGCCAGGCGCGGGTCGTCCGCATCGGCGCCGAATGGATTGCCCTCGGTTTCATGCACGTCGACCGCCATCTCCACCGCCACCGAGAGGCCGCCGCCGCTGGCAAAGCGCCGGTCGGCGGTCACGATCGCCTTGACATGATCGAGTGGATTGTCGAATCCGAGCGTGAAGCGCGGGATCTCGATCTTGAACTCGGGCCGTTCGCTTGTCGGAGCGGTGATCGTCGCCGCCGGGTCGAGAGCCGTGAAGTCGCCCGCCTGCAAAACGTTCCAGCCCGCGCCGATGACCGGCGACCCGGCTGACCAATCATCGAAGTCGCGCCCGTCCCCGGCCAGCAGATTGGGCGGCGCGGGCAGGCCGCGCCAGACGTCGACGGTGCGCGGCTCGTTCGGCCAGTTCAGCGGCGCGTAGCGCTCCTCGTCCCAGATCTGGTGCAGTTCGGTTGTCAACTCGATGACATTGCCTGCCGGGTCGGGAACGTAGATGAAAATGTTGCGGCCGGGACCATGGCGGCTCGGCCCGTAGATGATTGGCACGTCGTTGCGCCACAGGTGATCGCACATGCGCTTGACATCGTTCCAGTCGGCCAGGTCGTAGGCATAGTGGTTGACCTTGGCATGGCCCACGTTGAGCAGCGCGATGCCGTGATGCTCCTGGTTGCAGCGCAGCCAGATTACGCCGTCCTCGGCTCTGTCCGAGACGCGAAAGCCAAGCTGCTCGGTATAGAAGGCGGCAGCGGGTTTGAGATCGATGCTCTGCAGCGTGATGTGGCCGAACCTGAGCGGGCGGATTTCGCACGGCTGCAGCGGTTGATCGAGGCTCGTCATGCCTTCAAACAGCTCGATCCGGTTGCCGTCGGCGTCCAGATAACAGAGGGCCGCGCCGTGCCCTGGCTCGTTGTACGCCCTCTCCAACGGTTGGATGCCGCTCTGCGCCAGCGAGTGGCGGGCGGCCTCAAGCGCCTCGCCGTCCACGACCTCGAGTCCCAGGTGATGCAGCGCCCTCTCCGCGCCCGGATAGATTGCCAGGCAATGATGTTCTTCGTTGCAGCGCATAAAAACCGCGCCGTCGCTGCGCTCTGACACCTCCAAGCCGACGATCCGCTCGTAGAAGGCGACAGTCTCTTCAACATTGGGGACGGTGATGGCGGCGTGGCCCATACGTTTGATATTGATCATGGCTCGGGTCGAAGAGCGGCGCCCCGCATCTCCGTTATCCTCCTATTGGATGCTGAGGCCGCCATCGATTACGAGGGCATGGCCGTTGAGATAAGCCGCCTTGTCGGAACTGAGCCAGAGCACTGCTTCGGCAACCTCTTGCGGTTCGATCAAGCGCCGCATGGGCAAGGCGGCGGCCAGAGATGCGGCCAGTTCGGCGTCGCCCTTGGTGAAGCGGTCGAACATCGAGGTCGCGACCACGGCCGGACAAACGGCGTTGACGCGAATGCCGGCGTCAACCAATTCAAGCGCGGCCGCCCTGGTCAACCCGACCACGCCGTGTTTGCTGGCGACGTAAGATGCCATATTCATCTGGCCGAGCAAGCCGACCGTGGAAGAGGTGTTGACGATGGAGCCGCCGCCCTGGTCAAGCATGACGCCAATCTCGTGCTTCATGCACAGCCAGACCCCCTTGAGGTTGATGTCGATCACCCGGTCCCAATCCTCCTCGCAGCTCTCCACGATTGGGGCATTGACGGGTTCGACACCGGCGTTGTTGTGGGCCGCGTCCAGACGGCCATATTCGGTGACCGTCTGGTGAACCAGGTTTTCGACATCGCAAGCGTTGGACACGTCAGCCTGCACGAAGATGGCTGCGCCGCCGCGTTCGTGGATCAGACGAACCGTCGCCCGCCCGCCTTCACCGTCCAGGTCGGACACGACAACCTTGGCTTGCGCTTGCGCGAAGGCCAACGCGGTCGCGCGACCAATGCCGGAACCCGCTCCCGTCACCAGCGCGACCTTGCCCGCCAGGGCTGCGTCTTCAACCATGTGGGTCCTGCCTTGTGAGACGATTGCTTGCGTCTACGCTAGGATGCCGCCGTCAACCGCCATCGGGAGCCCGGTGACAAAGGACGCCGCGTCAGAGCAGAGCCAGACCACGGCCTCGGCGATCTCTTCCGGTCGGCCCAAGCGCCCGATCGGCTCCAACTCGGTGAAGTTGGCAACCGCATCCGGATAATCGATCGCCTGCTGCGCGACCATCGGCGTCGAGATCAGACCGGGACAGACGGCGTTAATGCGAATGTTGGAGCGGGCGTACTCCAGCGCAGCCGAGCGTGTCAGCTGCACGACGCCGCCTTTGGTGGCGCTATAAACGGCCAGTTCAGGCGTGCCGGTCATGCCGGCGTTGGAGGCCGTGTTGACGATGACGCCCCCGCCCTGCCGTAGCATCTGGGGGATCTCGTATTTCATCGACAGCCACACCCCTTTGAGATTGATGCGCATGATGCGGTCGAAGTTTTCCTCGCTACAATCCACAATCTTGCCCATGTCGCCGAGAACACCGGCATTGTTGAAGGCGCAATCCAGCCGACCGTACACCTGCACACAGCGGTTGACCGCCGCCGCCACCGAGTTCGCATCGCCGACGTCGCAAGCGTGAAAGATCGCCTCTGCGCCGGACAACTCGATCTGCCGCTGCGTCTCCTTGCCGCCGTCAGTGTCCACGTCAGCCACTAATACTGTCGCGCCGCGCTCGGCGAAGGCCAGAGCCGTCGCGCGGCCAATCCCGGATCCGCCGCCGGTAACGAAGGCGATTTTGCCGTCCAGACTTTTCACAACTCCAGCCCCTTTGGTGCGAACTTTCTCTCTATCGATTCACGTCCCGTCAATGTCTTTCCGCTGCCGCAGGGGGCGGGTCGAGGAAACCCAGCTCGCCCAGCCGCCCGATCCAACGCTGCCGCACCGGGCTGCCGCTCTTGTTTTGCAACCAGTGGGCAGGGTAGAGCGGGTCATTCGGGCGATCGTATTGCGCGGTCGCTTTGACCGAATTGGCCGCTCGAACGCGGGTCGCGGCCTCCTCCTCCGGGCCTTTGGGGTTATTGTAATAGACAAACGTACACATCCGGCGCCCGGTTGTCCCGCCCCAACTGGCGTGCCACAGACGCAGGTCGAAAGCGACCACGTCGCCGGGCATGCTTTTGCAGACGAAACCGGGAACATCGGGGATGTCGAGGCCGGCGCGCTTGATCGTATCACCCACTTCCTGGTGTAACGGCATCTTGTGCGAGCCGGGGACCACCCGCAGCGCACCGCTTTCCGCGCCGACAGGGTCAAGATAGTAGGCGAACTTGATGCCGTAACAGTCTTTGGTGGGATCGGCGTAGTGATCGGGATGCCAGCGTGTATGGCCGACATAGCGGTTGGCGTCCGCCCCCATCCCCATCACGTCCTCACCGAAGAGTTGCTGGGCGGTCAGAAGAAAGCGCTCATCCTCCAGCATGTTTGCCATATAAGGCGTCTCCGGGCCCAGCGTGTTGGTCCAATGGCGTTTGCTGCCGTCGAACGGGAGGTGGGCGTAGGCTGCGTTGAGGCCGTCTTCATACTCGGCTTCGATCGTTGCCAGTTCGTCCGCGCCGAAGACGTTGCGCAAGATGACAAAGCCGAAAGTTCGGAATTGGTCTACCAGCTGTTCAGTGAGCATGGCTTTCTCTCCGGAAAGGTGGATAGCGTTGAGCACGTCAGAATTATTCAAAGTGTAAATTGTGCTTAACCCAATGTCAAGGCTCGAAAACAGAGGTGTGTATTCCAGGATGGGGGCGCAACTGACTGGGAGCATCGCGTCGCGTTCTCCCCATTCATTCGAAACCGTATATTTTACCCATTAAATAACATATCTTGTTCGAGGCCCTTGCTCCCCGTTGCCAGGCTTTCGCGTCCTGCTTTTTCTTCCGGCACGCATACATGACCTGCTCCTTTAACGCTTTCGGCTTCCCGAGTGTCGACCGTTCACCAATTGATATTCACCTTCAAAAGGATTCTCTCGTAATCACTCGTAATCGCTCGCAATCACTCGTGATTTCTTTAATCACTGGCAAACGCCCGTATTCGCTCGTAAACGCTCGCAATCACTGTAAACGCCCGCAGTCGCTCGTAAACGCTCGTCAACCCCTGTATTAACTCGTAGACGCTCGTAATCACTCGTATACGCTCGTACGAACGCTACGAACGCTACGAACGCTACGAACGCTACGAACGCCTGCATGATAAATTCGTATCCCTGACCTCCCAATACCCCTTCAGTTTCCCCGTCCTTACCGCCGCGTCGCCCCACTATCAGTCCGCGCCCCCATTCTGGACTGCACTCAGAGCAGAGCCTTACGAATATCGGGAGTCGCGCCTTCTTGCATGTCAGGTACAATGGAGGGAGTTTGATTTCAGAAGGCGATCGAGCAACCGCCTCAAGGCGGTAGACAACCAATCGGGCGAACATCAAACTTTAATCCGCCCAAACGGGACGAACAGTTGAACCACCGTCTCTTCTATGGCTGGTGGATCGTCGCGGCCGCGGTCCTCTTGCAATTCACCTTTCTCACCATCAGCCAGGCGACCGTCAGCGTCTTCCTGCGTCCGGTCGTCGATGAATTGGGCTGGCAGGTCTGGCAATTCACCCTTGGATCCTCGCTCGCGGTCATGGCCGGCGCCCTGTCCGCCGTTGTGGTTGGCGGCGTCGTTGACCGGCGCGGCCCGCGTCTGCCGATTCTTGGCGGCGCGCTGGTGACCGCCCTCTGTCTCTACGGACTGGGAAGGCAATCCAGCTTGTGGCTGTTCTGGACACTCCACCTTTGCGCGGGGCTGATAGGCTGGACGCTCTTCGGACCGCTGGTCGTCAACACCACGGTGAACAAATGGTTTGTGCGCCGGCGGGGCTGGGCGCTGGCGATCGGGTCGAGCGGAATCTCGTTGGGCGGGCTGATCGGCCCGGTGACGATGACGTTGGTTGTCGATTCGCTGGGCTGGCGCAACGGCTACTTCCTGCAGGCGCTCTTTGTGCTGGCCCTCGTCGTACCGGTTGCCTTTCTGATGCGGCGGGCGCCGGAGGACGCGGGGCTGCGGCCAGACGGGGCATCCGGCGCGGCGGGCGCGCGCGGAGGGCTGTCCGACGCGGCGGAGACGCCTTCCTACACCAGCGGGCAGGCTGTACGCACTGCTGGATTCTGGTTCCTCCTGTTCGGCTACAGCATGAATCAGGCAGCGCTCTCCTCAGTGCTGGCCCATGCGATCCCCTTCGCAACCGACGCCTCATTCTCGCGCCCTGCCGCCGCCCTGGCGCTGGCGGTCAACGGTCTGGGGAACCTGCTCTCCAAGGCTGTGTGGGGATACTGTCTGCAACGGTTCCCGCCGCGACGTCTGGCCGTGACCGCGTTTTCGCTCGGAGGCGCCGGCGTGGGGTTGATGCTGCTGGCGGCCTCGGCTGTCGATCCGCTCGAAGATGGACGGCTTGCCACCGTCCTGCTGTTTGCAGGATTCTTCTGCTACGGCTTCGGCTTCGGCGGCACCATCCCAATCAGCGAGTATCTTTGGGTCAGCTATTTCGGACGCGCGCACATAGGCGCCATCCGCGGCGTCAGCCAGCCGCTGACGATCATCGGCCCGACGATCGGGCCGGTACTGGTTGGCGTGGGCTATGATCTGATGGGGAATTATCAGGCGGCGTTTCTCGCCATCATCGCCGTTTATCTCTTTGGCGCGCTGCTGGTGGGAATTTCGCGCGCGCCGCGCGTTCACATGGAATAGTGCGCTTTGGCGTTGAGGCCGGCCTGCTGCTGAGAATAGCCTTTAGGACGACAGCGATTCCGTTTTACGTATTGAGTTTAGCGTATTTCCTAACCGCAGTTGAGACCCCTCCCGCCTGCCTGATCCTCTGGCGGGGCTGCCCGCAACCGACTTCGGCCAAGCTCGCGACCGGGCAGATTTGGGTGCATCCAAAATTTTTGGGGAACGTGCCCCTGCGATCGCGGGCCTCTCGCCCGCAGCCGGTTTCGGCTTCCGCGCCTGTTGAAGAACTGCTCCAATGGGTGACAGATGCAGGTTGCCGGTCGCCAGAATCGAACCGCAACTCGCCTGATTCTCGTCAACGAAGACGCCGCCTGAGCCGCTGCCGTCAACTGTCTCCAGCATACTGACTGCCTGAACCACAGTTCAGACAACTGCTGCGAGTCCTGCCCTTCAGAGCAACTCAGAACCCCACCCCCATTCTGAGATACACCCTGGAATTCCCAGCAACTGCAAACGCCCCGCTTTTGTAGTACACTTGTGCGCAAGACGAACGAGCGCAGCCGCGGCCCTGCCGCAACTGCATACCGATTTCCAATGAATGCCATGCCATTTTGCCCATCCTGCCCCCTGCGCGGGGGAGCCACGCGCAGCAAACTGCTGCCCTCCCTGCCCAGCCGCTGCCGCAACAACCCGTTGCCCGTCATTCCCGAAAAAGCCATTTTGGGACGAAGAATGACGAAGAATGACGAGAAATGACGAAAAATGACGAAAGAACACGCCCAAACGTGCCCGAACGTGTCCGAACACGAAACAAAAATTGGCGCGACTAAACGCGACTAAACGCGACTAAACGCGACTAAACGCGACCTGGCGCGCTCGAACACGCTCGTAAACGCTCGTAACTGCTTACATGGCACAGCTGACCTGCGCGCCCCGCACGTCGCCTGCAAGCGGCCCATAAGCCCGAACGCAGCCGAAATTTCGCCCCCATTCTTGGATTCACCCGCGCGAGGCGCCGATACCGGAACTTCAACAGTGTCTCAACGAACGCCAATCTGTACGTTTTGTGCGTTTTCAGTACTAAGAGTGACCGCAATGCTGTAAATCGTGGTGCGCGGACGGAAAGAGCGCAGCCCAACTGCTCAGCGCCGACACGCGCTTCCTTTGCATGGGTGCATCCCAGTTTTTCGTTAAGATGAAAGGGCGTAGACGAGGAGAAGGGAATGAGAAGACCAAAGGGGATCCCCTGGCGATGCCTGCACTCCGCACGACTCCGCTCAGTCATACCTGGCCTCAACTGCTTCAACCGCTTGGCTTTACGCGACGCACAATAATCTGGGATGCACCCGCAGATTTTTGCGTGTTGCATCCGCAATTCTAATATGATAAGATTCCCTTGCCTCAACTCGATCCATGCGACAGGAGAAACGCTCATGAGTGCAACTTCGCCGGCGCCCCTTCGCGACGACCAGATTCTCTTTTTCAGGACGTTTGGCTATCTGGTTTTCCGGGATTTCTTCTCTGCCGAGGAACTCAAGACGATTCATGGTGAATTTGACTACAAGATGGCGGAGCAGTACCCAGGTCAGCCCTACGACGGCAGTCGACGCTACTGGGCGCCCCTGCTGGACGACGACACACCTTTTTTTGCCGCCATGCTGGAGGATGTCCGTTTTCTTAGAATAGCGCGCCAACTGTTCGGCGACGATGTGCTCGGCATGAACACAGATGGCAATCGATATACGGGCAATACGCGCTGGCATCCCGACACCGGTTCGATTCACCAGTACGGGGTCAAATTTGCCTTTTATCTGGCGCCGGTGGATGGGGAGAGCGGCGCGCTGCGGGTGATCCCCGGCACGCATCGACTGCCCGGAGCGCAGGATTTCGCCAGCGGCGTACAGGCGCAGCAGTTGCCGGACGTTCCTTGCGCTATCCTTGCCTCCAACCCTGGCGATGTGGTCGCGTTCGACCTGCGTTTGTGGCACGCATCCTACGGCGGCAGCGAGGACCGCAAGATGTGTACGTTGGTTTACTACAACAATCCCAAAAATGAAGAGGAGATGGCCGCGCTTCGCCGCCAGTCTAAGCGGTCCCCCGAATCTTCGGTTAGGAAATTCAATACCAGGCAGCAGTTTCTCTACTCGAAACGTTGGATGTCGAACCCTTCAGGAAGTCCGCATCGGCAGCAATGGATCGACCGCCTGCGGGAGATCGGCTACTTTGATGCGCCTGGCGTGGTTGAGACTTGAGCGAGCGAGAAGTACGCCTGGCAGCGGGCTTCGGCCTCTGTCGTTCAAGGGCTGAGCATTCCATATCAATTTTTCCGTATTTGGACATCTTGACTGGTCTTGCCCGCCAGAATCCCGAATGGAGCGACCTTAATCCAAGACCTATCCCTTCATCTTCGACGCAACCACAATGAGCAAAGGAGAAAGATCGATGGATCGCAGAAGAGTTAGTCGACGCCAGTTCCTACAATGGAGCGCAATTGCAACCGGTTCACTTGCTTTGGCAGCCTGCCCGGCCGCGCCCGCGGAAGCGCCAATGGAAGCTCCGGCAGCGTCGTCAGACAGTGATGACATGGCGATGGAAGAGGCGCTCGACCTGACCCTGGTGAGCCTGAAGGGGACCGGATGGCCGAAGTTCAACAATTTCATTGTTGAGTCCTTTATGGAGCAGACCGGGCACAATGCCACGCTTCAGGAATCGCAATGGCCAATTCGCGACACTGTGATCCCCGCGATCGCGGCCGGGACGCCGCCTGACGTCGTGCATGACATGGGCAAGATGTCAGGCGCGCTGTATATTGAAGGTGCCTATCTGACCCTGAATGACTTGGTCGATGCTGCGCCGTTCAGCCCCGACGACTTCATTGCCGCAGACATTGATTCGCTGACCTTCTTCGGCGACATCAAGAAGATCCCGTTCTGGCACAATACGGTGCCGATTGCGACATTGGCCTATCGCAAGGACTTCGTCGACGAGGTCGGCCTCTCACATCCGCCCACGGAAGATGCCTGGGAAACCTACGGCGATCTGTGGGAGTGGGCAGGAAAGCTGCAGGTCCAGGACGCCAGCGGCAACATTACGCGCTGGGGATGGGATCACATCGGCCTATCCTGGTCCGGTTTCTCAGTTCTCGGCGGCGTCCTCGATCAGGGCGGTCACTGGTGGGACGAAGGCAAGCAGGAGTTCACGCTCAACACCGACGAGGTCGTCAATGCTCTGCAGACGATCTATTACGATCCCGTGTACACCTACGGCGTCAGCTATGACAACGCCAACCAACCGGAGGTACCCCGCAACGAGAGACTCTTTGAAGGCGTCGTCGCGGCGATGCACATGAACTGGCCCATCCTGATTGCGCTCGACAAGGGCATGATGGACATGGTGGAGATTCTCGGTTACGCGGAGATTCCGGGGATGGCGCCGGGTCAGCACAACTACTGCTACGAAGGCACCTGGGGCGCCGGTATCGTCGCCTCCAGCCCGCCCGAGAACCACGAAGCGGCCTTCCAGCTGGCGACGATGCAGCTGCAGCCGGAGGTGGCGCGGGTGATCATGGAGATTGCGGGGCCGGCGTCGGCGCTCAAGAGCTTCAAAGACGATCCGTTCCTGGGAGAGTTGGCGGCGAAGCACAACGCCGGCGCGCTGGCGGTATTCATCTACCAACGCGACGTCAAGTATGAGCCGACCTTCGCCGGATGGGAGTGGATGGACGGCGAGTACTTCACCTGGCCGCACTACCGCTGCAACCCGGCAACCGGCGGGGAAGAGCGCTGCGGCGAGAGCGGCCTGGGCCACATCTTCGATGGCCGCGTCACCGCACAGCAGATCGCTGAGGAGTGGCAGAATGAGGCCACCAACCGTCGCGCCGAGTTGAGAAAAGCCGCCGGCCTGGATAGCTAGGCTGGCCGCTGGCAGCGCAACTCAATGCTTCTCCCTCCCGCTCTTTGGGGGGGAGGAGCCGTCGCTTGCATTGGGTCTGGCCGCGAAGAGGACGTTGTTTCGCCTGACTCGTTTGAGTCCTAGCAGTGTGCAGACGATTGCCGTCGCCGCACGCCTCGCTGGGCAGCTTGCCACATCAACCACATCAATCACATCAATCACAGTTCTGACAAAGGAGAAGGGACGATGAAACGCAGAGAGGTTAGTAGACGGCAGTTCTTGCAATTGGGCGCTGTGGCCACCGGTTCACTGGCTCTGGCTGCCTGTGCTGCGCCCGCGGCGGCGCCAAGTGAAGCTCCGGCAGCGTCGTCAGACAGCGATGACATGGCCATGGCCGAGGCACTTGATTTGACGCTGTTGAGCCTGAAGGGGACGGGGTGGCCGGAGTTCAACAATCTGATTGTTGACACCTTTGTGGAGCAGACAGGGCACAACGGAACCTTGCAGGAAGCGCAGTGGCCGATCCGCGATACGCTTATTCCCGCCATTGCAGCCGGTACGCCCCCTGATGTCGTGCACGACATGGGCAAGATGTCGGCTGCGCTCTACATTGAAGGCGCCTACCTGACCCTTAACGACCTGGTAGACGGCGCCTCGTTCGGTATGGACGATTTCATATCGGCTGACGTAGAGGCGCTGACCTTTTTCGGCGACATCAAGAAGATTCCCTTCTGGCACAATGGCGTTCCCAACGGGTTCTTCATCTACCGCAAGGACATTCTCGATGAAGCCGGAATCTCCCACCCGGCCACGCATGGGGCGTTTGAGAGCTACGCCGACCTGTGGGAGTGGGCAAGCAAGCTCCAGGTGCAGGACGCCAGCGGCAACATTACCCGCTGGGGCTGGGATCACATCGGCCCAGGCTGGTCGGGGTTCCCCGCGCTCGGCGGCCTCCTTGATCAGGGTTCCCACTGGTGGGATGAGGGTTCAGGCCAGTTCACAGTGAACACGGAGGAGATGGTCAACACGATTCAAAGCCTCTACATGGATCCGGTTTACACCCACGGCGTAAGCTACGACCGGGCAAACACGCCCGAAGTGGCCCGCAACGAGCGGCTGTTTGAAGGTGTTGTGGCCGCCCAGCAGTTTACCTGGCCGATCCTGATCGCCTACGACAAGGAAATGCACGATATGGTCGAGCTTATCGGCTATTCGGAGATGCCGGGGATGGTGCCCGGCTCGCATGAATACGGCTACGAGGGCACCTGGGGCGCAGGGATTGTAGCGTCCAGCCCGGCCGAAAACCACGAAGCCGCCTTCGAGCTGGCGAGCATGCAACTCCAGCCGGAGATCGCCCGCGCCATTATGACCATAGCCGGGCCGCCTTCTGCATTGAAGAGTTTCGGCGTAGATCCCTGGATCGATGAGTTGGCAGCTAGTAACAATGCAGGAGCCGTCTCGGTCGCCAATCTGAGAAGAGACATCGAACATCCGCCCACTTTCTCCGGTTGGGAGTGGTTTGACGGAGACATGATGCATTGGATAGAGGCCCGCTGTGGCTCGAACTTTGGCGGCGAAGAGCGTTGCAGCGAGGGTGGATCGGGCCACATCTTTGAAGGCAGAATAACGGCTCAGCAACTCGCAGAAGAGTGGCAAGCAGAGGCAACGAGGATTCGCGCCGAACTCCTGAAAACTATGGGGATGGAAGGATAGTTCAGCCGCCAGGCAAGCGTGTTCCGAACGAAGCGAGGCGCGCATCATCTGGCAGAGGGGCGGAGGTCCGTCTTCTGCTCCTCTGCACGTTGTCTCCGACCAGACTTTCTCATACCGGGTTCCAACTGCACACGTGCGCCAAGCCGGAGCAGTCCCTCCGAAGAACAATACATGACCTCAAGTTGCCAGCGGAAGCCCCCCAAAGCGCCCGAAGACGCTACGGCCAGAGTGCCGGCAGTCTGTCGGGCAGTGCCATCATCCAGCCGCGGGAAACTGTATGGTTCGAGAGGCGGTGAATGGTTCGACGCCAGGACGGCCAAACTGGCAGTTCACATCAGCGGTTCGCTTGGCGGCAGCTTAATCGCCGCCGGTTTGCCCTTACGCAAAGGCCCATGAAGAGATTACATCGTCTGCTCCTGTTGATCTGTCTGCTGCTGCTGGCCGGTGCCGGATTGGCGCGCGGTCAGGAAACGATCGATCAGTACCGCAGCTATACCGTCGATCATGCAGGCCGCCAGTTGCCGATCCCCGATCCATACATTCTTGACCGGATCATCGACAAGCTTGCAACTGAACCAGACGAACTTTCGACCCCGCGCGATATCTATCTGAGCCGCCAAAACGGCCATCTTTACATCGCCGACACAGGCAACAATCGTATCATCGAGTTGGATGCCGAGGGCGAGATTGTACGCATCCTGGGAGAGGCTCTGGCTCTCGATCGTCCTCAAGGTATCTTTCGCAATCCCAGCGACGGGACACTGTGGATCGCGGACACCGGCAACGCCCGCATCTTGAATGTCAGCGAAGCAGGGGAGGTACTGCAAGAGTTTGGCGCGCCGCAGAGCGATGTTTTGGTGGGGATCAGAGCCGCCGCGCCGAGCAAGGTGCTCATCGACAAACGCGGCTACATCTACTATCTGGAAGGCACCGGCGCCGGCATGATCGTCATGGATCAGCAGAGCCGCTTCCGTGGGTTCTTCGGTTCCAACCGCAAGGCATTCAGTCTGCGCTGGTTGTGGGCCAGGTATCTGGCAACTGAGGAGCAGAAGGAGAAGATCCTCCTTTCTACGCCGACGGCCCACTCCGACATGTACCTGGGGCACGACGGTTTCGTCTATACATCGGTGGGGGGCGAGTCGGCGCGGCAGGTGCAGAAGCTCAGTCCGGTCGGCGTAAACATTTTTGTCGAGAAGAGTTTGGAGCGCAAGCTGTACAAGAACCGCATCTTTGGCGAAAAGCGCCGCTCGTGGGAGCCGCCGCACCGCTTTGGCGCCGTCACGGTGGATGATGTCGGCACGGTGACGGTGCTGGATCAGAGCAGCGGCCGCGTCTATCAGTACGACCAGGACCGCAACTTGCTGATGGCGTTCGGGCGCATGGGCATCGGCCGCGTCGAGTTCGGACTTCCGAGTGAGATCGAAGTGGACCGCCACGGCTACCTTTACGTGCTGGACTCAGCGCGGTCGGTCATCTACGTGCTGCGCCCGACCCAGTTCGCTAAGCTTGTGCAACGCGCCAGCGCGCTCCAATATGATGGCCGCTACGAAGAGGCGGCGGCAACCTGGCGCGGCGTGCTCGACCTGGCGTCAAACTATGAGTTGGCCCATAGCGGAATGGCGGCGGCCTTCTATCACCAGGAACGTTGGCAGGAGGCGATGCGGGAGTACGCGCTGGCGCACGATCAGCTTGGCTACGCGCTCGCCTTTTATGAACATCGACAGGATCAGTTGCGCCAAAACATGGGTTTTCTCGTTTCGGCAGTGTTTGTCCTCATGGCCGGCGTCGTCGTATCGCCTGCTTTGTCGAATCAGATCAGGATTCCGGGCAGAAGACGCGCAGAGGCAATGCTTGTAACGGGCGAGCCGTTTGCAGCCCTGCCGCCAGGGGCAGCAGCCGTACGCGGGCGCGGTGGGCGAACGCGCGCCTTCTTTTCCGTCCTCGCACGGTACTTCTCGATCGCCTGGGGGATGCTGAGACGGCCTGTCGAAACGATGGAAAGCGTAGCGCTAGGCCGTTCGCTTTGGCTGGCGGTGGGGATCGTTGTTCTGGCCGCCGCCACGCGTATCGTGAGCCTGTGGCTGATCGCCTTTCATATGCGCGCCACGCCTACAGTCGGCTCAATCCTGGACTGGGTGCGGCTCTATCGCCCTGTGGCGGCCTATCTGCTGCCGGAGTTGCGCTGGGAGGATTCCAACCTGTTCTTTGAAGCGGCCCGCATCGTGGTTCCCTGGCTGCTGTGGACAGTCTCCAACTACGGCGTTTCCGCACTGTTCGATGGTGAAGGAACGTTCCGGGCGGTGGCGCGCACGACCGCCTGCTGCTTGATTCCGTACATCATTTTTGCGATTCCGATCGCCCTGTTGAGCCACGTGATGACGGTGCAGGAACGTGGTTTCTACGAGGCGCTGTGGAGTTTGCTCTACGTCTGGATCTTGATACTGCTGGTTGTCCAGGTTCGCACGATACACAACTACCCTATGGGCAGAACTTTCGGCGTGGGCGTACTGAAAGTGTTCGGTATGATGATCCTGGCTGGCGCGCTGGTCCTGGTTGCACTGCTGAGTGTTGAACTGATCGGTTTCCTGGGGGAAGTTGGCATTGAAATTCTGCGGATCGTCATCTAGCTCTGTCGCTATCAAAGGGTTCGCCGTCGGCGTGGGCCTGATCTGCTGTCTCCTTGGCGCGGCGGCGATTCCTGTCGCCGCCCAGGAAGAAACGCCCTTCCATGCCACGCGCATGATCGTCGACGCGGTACCTGAAGGCTACCAACTGCTTGCGTCCAGCGCGAATCTGCAACTGCATATGCACCCGCAGAGCGCTAAGGTGGCGATTCTCGATCTGCGCTCCTCCCGTGTCTGGCTGAGTTCGCCGCCCTTGCCCCCCGGGGATGAGGTTCCGGAGAGTTTGCACGGGAAGTTCAGCACGGTCTTCTTCGCTTTTTTTACACGTGAGCAAAGCACGCAGATGCGGCGCGAGGACAGCGTCTCCAAGGTAACCGCCATGCAGATCGAGCCATCCGACGAGGGCGCCGCCGTCCGCTATGAGATGGATTCGCTGGGGGTTGCATTTACTCTGCGCTATCGGTTGGGGCCGGATTATCTGGAAGTAAGGCTGGACGAGGACGATCTGGTCGAGTCAGAGGAGAACCTGATCGTCGGGATCGAGTTTCTGCCCTATCTCGGGGCTGTTCCCTACCGCGCCGAGACCTCTGCCTACTACGTTTTGCCGGATGGACCGGGCGCGCTGACCTACATTGGCAGGCAGGTTGGGTATCGAAAACCGTACAGCGCAGTGTCTTACGGCACTGATCGCTATTCGTTCGCCCGCCCATCCGTGCAGCGCAATCCGTTGCCAATTTACGGGATCGTCCACCCCGAAGGCGCGGTGTTGGGCGTGGCCACGGTCGGCGCGGGGGAAAGTTCGATCGAAGCCGGCATCAGCATCGACCCGATGACCTTCAGCCGCGCAAGTCTGCGCCTGGTCTACCGCAGGCTGACCCAGTTTCCGTTGCGCAAGGGTGTCTTCAAAGCCTTCTTCGAGACGGAGCGCGTGGGAGGTGACCGGGGCATGCGCTTCTTCTTTCTGACCGGCAAAGAAGCGAACTGGGTTGGCATGGCGCAACGGTTCCGGCAGCATCTTATCGAGGATCGGGGACTGCAACGCCTCGCGAGCCCGGCGGAATCGCAGGCAGAAGCTGCCGGCCCGGCGCTACGGCTGCGCCTGGTGATGGGCGCGCAGAAGCCCGGCCTGATCTGGCGTAGCTTCGTTACGGCAACCTCTTTCGCCCAAGCGGCTGAGATTGTTGCCGCGTATGTCGATGCCGGCATGTCCGATCTGGATGTCGTGCTCGTGGGCTGGGAGTCGGACGGATACGAGGGGAATCTGCCGCGGCGCTGGCCGCCTGACCGCCATTTGGGTGGCGCCCGCGGGCTGAGGCGTCTGGCGGAACAGGTTCACGCCCTGGACGCACGGCTCTTTGTCGAGGCCGACTACACGTTGGCGTTTCTGCAAAACGGCGGATTCTTTCCCCTGACCGATGGCGTGATCCAGCCCAACCTGTTGCCGGTGAGCGATCTTGTCGCCGCGGCTGCCAACGTCGAGGTGCCCAGAGAACTTCGCAAGAATCGCTTTTTTCTCAACCCGACATTTGCCCGCCTTCGCTATCTGGAGCGTGAAGCCCCGCGCCTGGCCGAGCTTGGCGTAGACGGCGTTGAGCTGCGCTGGTCGGGAGAGTTGCTGCTGAAGGACATCAACCCGCGATTTCCTCTGGAGCGAACGGAGTTCGCAGAGTCCTGGCGCCAAATGCTGACGCTGGTGTCCGACACAATGGGATCAGCCGCTGCACAAGGGGGTAACGGCTATGTCCTGGGGGTTGCCGACACCGTCACCCAACTCCCGCTTTACCGCAATGACTATGTCTTTTCCGACGAGACTGTGCCCTTCTATCCCGTTGCCACCCATGGTCTGGTGCGCCTCTACGGCGAGCCGACAAACCTGGATTCCGACCCGCAGCGGGATTTTCTGAAGCGGCTGGAATATGGAATGCTGCCGACCTATGAGCTTACCTACCGCCACCCGATCGTGCTCAACCGCACGACATACAATGAGTTGTACAGTTCGCAATATCAGGAGTGGTTAGAGCGGGCATCGGCCGAGTACGCGGTCAGCATTGAGCAGTTGGGCCACACGGTCAATCAGTTCATCATCGCCCGCCGCCAGCTTGCGCCCCAGGTCTTCGAGACGACCTACGAGGACGGCACATACGTCATTGTCAACTACGCCGATGCCGCCTATGAAGATGGCAGTATCCGGGTTGAACCGCTGGGATATCTTGTGGTTCGCGGCCAGTAGCCGTAGATAGGAAGAGCGACTGAATGAGAATAAGCCTCAGAAGGCAACAAATTTTGTGGGGATACATCTTTGTTAGTCCCTGGATTGTGGGCACGCTTCTCTTGTTCGCCTGGCCTCTGGCGCGCTCATTTCTGCTGAGCTTTCAGAAGGTGACCGGGCTGGTGCAATTGAAGAGCGAGTGGGCCGGTCTCGCCAACTATAGCGAAGCGTTCAGAGAGGACGTGCGCCTGATCCCAACGCTGACCGAGACACTTGGGGACCTGGCGCTCGACCTGCCGCTGATTCTGGTCTTTTCGCTGATCATGGCCGTGCTGCTGGCCCGCGTGCGCCGCGGCCAGACGACCTTGCGCGCCATCTTCTTCATGCCGGTCGTGATCGGCAGCGCCGGCGTGATCCAGGAGCTGCTGCGCGCCGGCGCAGGAGACGAGATCATGATGTCGACGATGGAGCCGATTCTGGTTTCTTCGGCATCATCGCCGCTCGAGGGCGGCATTATAACGCCGATCCAGGCCGTTCTCGATCGCCTTACGCTGATCATCTGGCGCACCGGCGTGCAGATCTTGCTCTTCGTGGCGGGCCTGAACAGCATCCCGCCCAGTCTGTACGAGGCTGCCTATGTCGACGGCTCCACCGACTGGGAAGCGTTCTGGAAAATTTCGTTGCCAATGTTGTCTCCGGTGATTCTGGTGGCAGCGATCTATACGCTTGTCGACTCGTTCACCGATCCGCTGAATAAGGTGGTTGACTATATCATGGACGTCAGCATCGGCGCGTCGCTCCGGCTCGACTATGGCGCCGCGCTCGGCTGGATCTATTTTCTGCTCGTCTTTGCATTGATCGGACTCCTGTTGCGCCTGTCGTCGGGCCTGGTCTTCTATGCAGGAGAGCGAACATGAACAAAGCGCTTTCTGCTGCGATTGGAAGTCGCTTGACTTTGCTGCAAGCCAGGCCGGCAGGCGGATGGGAACATACGTGGCGGACGTGGCGGCGGCGGCTGGGCACGCTTCTGCGCTGGCTGGTTTTGATCGACTTTGTCTATGTCTTTCTATTTCCGGTGATCTTCATGGTTACCACCTCGATCAAAACGGTGCATGAGTTGAACAATCCGGCGATCAACTGGATTTCGCGCACGCCGACCATCGAAGGTTATCTGTTGGCATTCGAAGTTCTGCGTTACTTCGAGGGCGTGCGCGTCAGTCTCGTGACCAGCCTGCTGGCCGCGGTTGGTCAGACGCTGATTGGGGCGATGGTGGCCTACGGTTTTGCCCGCATGCGCTTTCCAGGGCGCGATTTCCTCTTTGGCCTCGTGTTGTTCACCATTGTCGTGCCGCCGCAGACGACGTTGGTGCCTCAGTTCATGTTGTACACGGACCTGAAATGGACGAATACTTATTTGCCGCTGATCGTGCCGCCATTTCTGAGTTATGGCGTGCGCGGGGGAATATTGCTGATCGTCTTCCGTCAGTTCTTCCGCGGGCTGCCCTATGAGCTGGAAGACGCCGCCCACGTTGACGGCGCGGGGCCGTTCCGCATCTTCTGGCAGATCATGCTGCCGCTTGCTCAACCCGCGATCCTGGTGGTGATGCTGTTCTCGATGGTGTGGACGTGGAATGACAACTTCACGCCCTGGCTCGTGCTGCGGGACAACACGCTCTACACGCTGACGCAGCGAATGGAGATATTCAACTCGCTGCTCAACAATTTCAGCGGTTCTACCTATACGAACCTGGAAGAAAACACTTTCATGGCCGGCGTTACGCTGACCGTGCTGCCTTTGTTGTTGATCTATCTGTTCACCCAAAGGTACTTCACTCAAAGTATCGACAGAACGGGATTGGTGGAGTAAAAATGATGAGACTAACAAACAGAAGGTCGCGGGCAACTCTACTGCTGTTGATGGGGCTGTTGCTGCTCTTGCCGCCGGGACAGGCGGGGGCAGTCGCGCGTGGGGGCGCAGTGCGGCCCGCCCCGTCTCCACAGCAAGGCGTTGGCGTCCAGTACTTCCTTGAGACGACCTACGCTGAAGTTCTGGAGAGCTATCGAGCCGCCGGGCATCAGCCGGTCGCCGATGTCGAGATCACGATCCCGGGCGGCCAGTATTCGGATGCAGCGGCGCCCGGGCTGCGGGTGGAGACGGAATATGAGGGAAAGGATGGGCCGGTCCTGCTGTGGGAATCGGAGCAAGGATGGGTCGAATGGGAGTTCGAAGCGCCCGAGAGCGGCCTGTATGAGATCAGCCTTGAATACTACGCGCTGGAGGGCAAGCGCTCGGCGGTCTGGCGCGAGGTGCAGATCAACGGCGAGCGCCCATTTGTCGAGACCAAGCAGTTCCTCTTTCCCCGCATCTGGAACGACACGCGCGAACCCAGGCAGGACAACCGGGGATGGGATGTGCGACCGCCGCAGCATGAGATTTTCGCTTGGCAGGAGAAGCGCCTCGACGACGCCAATGGGATGTATCTCGACCCGATTCGCTTCTACTTCAAAGCCGGCGAAAATCGCATTCGCCTGATCGCCCATCGCGAGCCGGTTGCCATCGCCTCGTTGCGCCTGCTTTCGCCCCTTGCCATGCCCACCTATGCAGAGCGCCTGGCTGAATGGAGGACGTTGGGCTATGAGGAAGTCGAGGATGTCCTGGTGCAAGTGCAGGCCGAACATACTTTTGCGAAATCGGAGCCGACCATCCGTCGCGAGGTGAGCTACGATACGACTGTTCAGCCGCCCGCCGGCACCAGTTTCAAACTGAATACTTTCGGAGGATACCGCTGGCGTCAGGCGGGGCAGAAGGCTTCCTGGCAGCTGAGCGTGCCGGAAGACGGCCTCTATCACATCAGTCTGCGGGCCTTGCAGGCGTTTGCCGACGGCAGGCCCGCGCTGCGCTCCTTGCGCATTGACGGGGAGGTCCCCTTCGCGGAGATGCGCGAGTTCCAGGTTGGCTATGATCGCCACTGGCAGACGGTTACGCTGGCTGACAGAGTGGGGGCGCCCTATCTCTTCTACTTACCGCGCGGCGATCACATTCTCACTTTGCAAGTGACGGTCGGCTCGTTCGGCCCGACTGTGCGGGCGGTGGAGGAGGTCCTGCTGGAACTGTCCGAGATCTCGCGGCGCATCGTCATGATCACCGGGGCGCGTCCCGATCCATTTGTCATCTACGAAGTTGATCAGAAGATCCCGAATCTGTTGGGCTGGCTGACTGACATCTCGGACCGTCTTGAGGCGCAGAAGCAGTATTTGACGGAAGTGGCGGGAAAGCGGCCCAACAACGTAGCGACGCTTGAGATTGTCCAGGATCAGCTACACGATCTTGTGCGTGAACCGGACACGATCCCGTTTCGGTTGGAAGACTTGGGCCGCAGCCAGGGACAGCTTGGCGACTGGGTCGTGCGACTCAAGGAACAGTGGCTTGAGCTGGATTGGTTGGCGGTTTCCGCGCCGGATACGACTGCGCCCAACCGGCCCTACAGTGTCATCTCGGCATTTGTCAGTTCGGTTTCCCAGTTTCTCGTTTCCTTCAGTCAGGATTACAATTCTGTGGGCAGCGTTTACACGGCGAGCGGGGAAGAAGTGCTGCTGACAGTCTGGGTGGGAAGGGGGCTGGAGTGGGCCCTTATTCTGCGTGATATGATCGATGACGAATTTACGCCTCGCACCGGCATCAAGGTCAACGTGCGGGTGATGCCCGCCGAGCAGATGAACGTGGGCGGCCTCAACGCGGTGCTGCTGGCGATGACGGCCGGAGAAGCGCCCGACGTGGCCATGGCGTTGAACCCCAACCTGCCGATCGAGTTCGCGATTCGCAATGGCGTGATCGACCTGAGCCAGTTCCCGGACTTTGAAGAGGTCGTCCAGCGTTTTCGCCCCGGCGCGCTGATCCCGTACCAGTACCAGGAAGGCACGTTTGCGCTGCCGGAGACGCAAGACTTCAACATGCTATTCTACCGTACCGACATATTGAGCGAACTGAATCTCCCCGTGCCGGAGACATGGGACGAAATCTACACCTCGGTGATCGAACTTCAGCAGTACGGCCTTAATTTTTTCTACGAGGCGCCGGCGCCGTCGGCGGTTGGGGGCCTTACCGATGCGGGCCTGATGCCAATCCTTTTCCAGGAGGGGGGCGAGTGGTATTCCGACGACGGAACGCGCTCTGCCCTGAACACGCCGGAGGGGCTGGCCGCGTTCAAGACATGGACGGATCTGTTTATCAGCTACAGGCTGCCGCTGCAGGCCGATTTCTTCACCCGCTTCCGCATGGGGCAGATTCCGATGGGCGTCTCAAACTACTGGACCTATGTGCGTTTCAAGACAGCTGCCCCGGAATTGCGCGGCCGGTGGGCGATGGCGCCGATGCCGGGCACGCCGCTGGCGGACGGGCGCATCGACCGCACCAACGGCGGGCGCGGCCAGGCAATTGCCATGTTCCGCGATACAGAGAATCCTGAGGCGGCCTGGGAGTTTATCAAGTGGTGGACCGACGAGGACACTCAGATCCGCTACGGGACCGAGGTCGAGGCTCTCCTGGGCGTGGAAGCGCGTTGGAACACGGCAAACGTCGCCGCGTTGCAACGGCTGCCCTGGGACGCGCATGACATTGAGGCGATTCTGGAGCAGTGGTACTGGTTCAAGGAGACGCCGGTGGTGCTTGGCGGTTACTTTACGCCCCGCCATATCTACAACGCCTGGAACAAGACCGTCCTCCAGGGCGAGCACCCGCGTGACGCGCTGGAGGAGGCTGTGCGCGAGATCAATAAAGAGATGCGCAAGAAACAGGAAGAGTTCGGACTACTAGAGCCATGAGAACCCAATTCCAGGAGCGCTGGCGCAGTGAAGGGCGCTGGCAGATGATCGGTTACGCCTTTATGGCGCCATACCTTCTTCTGTTTCTGATCTTTGTGGTCGGGCCGGTCGTCAGCGCCCTCTATCTGAGTTTCACCTATTTCAACATCCTGGAAGCGCCGCGTTGGATCGGCTGGGTCAACTATCGTGCGCTGCTGGTGGACGACGAAATTTTTCTGCTGGCAATTGGCAATACCCTTACCTTTGCCATTATCACCGGCCCGGTCTCGTTCGTCGCGTCGTTCCTGCTCGCCTGGTTGCTGAACCGCATGCGCCATCGCAGCATCTACGTTCTGGCCTTCTATACGCCCTCGATCGTGAGCGCCATCGCGGCATCGTTCGTCTGGCGCATCCTCCTGAGCGGCGATCGCTACGGTACGCTCAACAATGCACTGATCAGCCTGGGCATACTCGACGAGCCAATCCAGTTTCTGGCCGAGCAGTCATACATCATGCCAGCCATCATCATCGTCTCCCTGTGGATGAGCCTCGGCACCGGTTTCCTGGTCTTTCTGGCCGGCCTTCAAACTGTTCCCAAGGAACTCTACGAGGCGGGCAAGATGGACGGCATTCCCAATGCCTGGGTTGAACTGGTCAAGATAACGTTGCCGATGATGCGGCCGCAACTACTGTTTGGCACCGTAATCAGCATCGTCAACTCGTTTGCCGTCTTCCAAGTGGCCGTGGCCTTGGTCGGCTTTCCCAGTCCTTTGTATGCGGGCCATGTCATCATTACCCATCTCTACGACTACGCCTTTGTGCGCTTCGAGATGGGATACGCCTCGGCAATTGCGGTCCTGCTGTTTGCCTTTACATTCATGCTGGGACGCGTCTGTTTGCGGATTTTCGCGTCTGCAGATTGACACGTAACGATCAGGGAGCGGATCATGATACACAACCAGGCCGCCAGGCCCCGATATCGCCGACGTTGGCTGTGGTTGCAGGTGAACTGGACCTATGTTTGGATATTTCCATTCGCCTTGGCAATGTTCGTTCCACTGATCTATACGACCTCTTTCGCCTTCAAGCCGCTCGAGGAGTTGTTCCTGTTTCCGCCGCCCCTTCTCCCGAAACGCCCGACGACCGACAATTTCCAACAGTTGGTGCTGGCGACATCGAGCATGACCGTCCCGTTTTCACGCAATATATTCAATACGGTCGTAACCAGCGTGTCGGTGATGGTCGGCACGGTTTTGCTAGGCTCGTTGGCGGCCTATCCCCTGGCGAAATATCCGCTTTGGGGCAAGAATTTCGTCTTCGCCGTCGTCATTTCGGCGCTGATGTTCTCGCCCGAAGTCACCCAGATCCCGCGTTACCTGATTGTCAACCTGCTGGGTATGATCGACACATTTGGCGCATTGATCATTCCCAACCTGGCGCTGCCGCTGGGCTTGTTTTTGATGAAGCAGTTCATGGAGGGCGTACCTACGGAGTTGCTTGAAGCCGCACGCATCGACGGCGCCAGCGAACTGCGCATCTTCGGGCAGATCATGATGCCCCTGACCCGTCCCGCCTGGGCGACGCTGGCGATCTTCAGCTTCATCCCGACCTGGAACGACTACTTTACGCCGCTGATATTCACGCGCAGTGAGTCAATGAAGACGTTGACGCTGGCGATGCAGACGATCGGCAGCGGCGGTACAACCGTCGCCCGTTACGGGGCGGTGTTTGCGGCGGCATTCCTGGTGCTGCTGCCGCCCATACTGCTGTTCATCTTCATGCAGCGTCGCGTTCTCGCCACGATGGCCTATTCCGGGATCAAGAGCTGAAGGCGGGGGCGATGGCGGGCATCACGCTCGACTTACATCTGGACAAGCCGGAGTTCTACCACAATCCCTACCCGGTCTATCATGAACTGCGCGCTGAAGACCCCGTGCATTGGAGCGAGATCATGGGCAGTTGGGTGCTGACCCGCTACGATGATGTCGTCGCCACAATGCGCGATCCTCTCCGCTTCTCCAACGCAGGCCGTCACGGGCTCTCGCTGGACCGTCTGCCCGAGGCGGTGCGCAAGAAGGCCAAACCGATCTACCATCACTACGCCGTCGGGCTGATCCACACCGACCCGCCTGACCACACCCGGCTGCGGGCCTTGGTGAGCAAAGTGTTCACCGTGCGCGCGATGGAAAGCATGCGCCCGCGCATTCAGGCCATAGTGGATGACCTGCTCGATGCGGTACAGTGTGACGGCGAGATGGACGTGATGCGCGACCTCGCCTACCCGCTCCCTGTCGCCATCATCAGCCAGATTCTTGGCATCCCGGCGGAAGACCACGACCGTTTTCGCTATTGGAATGACGGCGTAAACGAGCTGACCGCAACCGGCCGCACAACCGAGACGAACATCGAGCGCGGGCTCCCTCGCTTTCTACACCTGCGCGCCTACTTGAAGAGGCTGATCGAGCAGCGGCGGCGCGACCCGCAGGATGACCTGCTCAGCGCCCTGGTCACGGTCGAGGAGGACGGTGACCGGCTGGGCGAGGACGAGCTGATTACCACCTACCAGACGCTGATTACAGCCGGATTCGAGACGACCATGAATCTGATCGGAACCGGCCTGCTTGCCCTGCTGCGCCATCCTGAACAGCTTGAGCGGCTGCGGGAGCGGCCGGCGCTGATGGAGTCGGCGGTTGAGGAGTTGCTGCGCTATGAGACGCCCTTTCAGCGCAACTGGCGCGTGGCCGCACAGGATGTTGAACTGGGCGGCAAGCTGGTGAAGCGCGGCCAGCTTGTGGCGCAGATGCTGGGCGCGGCAAACCGGGACCCGTCCATCTTCCCCGAGCCGGACCGTCTCGACATTACCCGTCAGTCTGGGCGTCACATCGCTTTCGGTTACGGAATCCACTTTTGTATCGGCGCGCCGCTGGCCCGCATCGAGGCCGAAATCGCCTTCAACTCACTTCTGCGCCGCTTCCCTGCGCTGCGCCTGCAGGATGACAAAGTCGACTGGCGCGAGGAGATCGTCTTTCGCGGGCTGAACTCGCTAATGGTCCAGTTCTGACGGCTTTCGCGCTGCGCCGGTACCGGACTTTCCAAATTTTCGAGAGAGTAAGAATATGTCAGCCAGATTCAGAGTGGGGATTATCGGCGCGGGCGAGAACGCACGCGATCATGGTCGCGCCTGCCGTAACGTGGACGAGGCCGAACTGGTCGCAATCTGCGATATTTCCGCCGATGCGCTGCAACGATTTGGCCAGGAATTTTGCGTGTCAAGGCGCTACACAGATTTGGCGGAAATGCTGGACCGGGAGGAGCTCGACATCGTTGTCATCTCGACCTGGGGTGTCTATCATGCTGAACTGTGCGTCGCCGTAGCCGGCGCCGGCAAGGTACGGGCTGTTCTGGTCGAGAAGCCGATCAGCATCACCGCGGCCGAATGCGAGCAGATGATCTCCGTGGCCGGCCGCAATGGTGTCCTTCTGGCCGAGGCGTTCAAATGGCGGCACGACCCGCAGCACTTGCGCGTCAAAGAGATCATCGACACCGGACGCATCGGGCGGCCCATGTCGATCCAGGGAACGTTTTCGTCGCCGCTGATACGCTTTGCCGCGCCGACAAACTGGCGCTATGACCGGTCGCGCGGCGGCGGCTCCGTGTTTGATACGGCCGGCTACCTTATCCATCTTGCCCGCTATCTGTTCGACGATGAACCCCGGCGCGTCTACGCATCGGGCAGCCCGCCGATCGAAGGGGCTGATGTGGAAATGTCCGCCGCCATGTTGTTGCAGTTTCCGGGCGACAGGACAGCGCAACTGACGTCGAGCTACGAATACGGCTACTGCCAGGCGACGCAGGTGCTGGGCACGCTAGGCTGGATACGGCTGGAGCTGCCATTCGACCAACGCAGCGTGCGCGAACAGGAGTTCGTCGAGAAGGAGGACCTGCCGGCCACCGTGCAGGTCTTCTACGATAATTTCAACACAGAGGTCTACCACTTTACATCGGTGAACCAGTTTGACCTGCAACTCAGCCACCTCTGCAACTGCCTGGCGACAGACAAGCCGCACCGCATCCCGCCCGAGTTCAGCCTCGGCAACATGCGGACGATTGACGCCGTGCATGAGTCGATTCGCAGCGGCAAGCCGGTGGATCTGCCGGCGTAGCAGGATTTTCCGGCGCCGCCAACCATACAAGGAGCGACCAGAATGCGGTCCAATACAGTGCGCCAGAAAGTGCGCAGCGGTCAGAATACGTTTGGCTGTTTCATGGGCATGGGCAGTACCACGACTGCCGAACTCCTGGCCCATGCAGGCTGCGAATGGCTGATGATCGAAATGGAGCATAACGGCCTTGATATGGCCGAAGTGGAGCATATCCTGATGGCGATGAACGGCACCGGCACGATGCCGATGGTGCGCATTCCGTCTGCCGATCCGGTCTTCATCCAGAGGACGCTGGACGTGGGCGCGCTGGGGATCGCCGTGCCCATGGTCAAGACGGCAGCCGAGGCCGAGGCGATCGTGAGTGCATCCCGCTATCCGCCCGAGGGCGCGCGCAGTTTCGGGCCGCTGCGGGCCTCGCAGTACACGATCGACTATGAGGACTATTTCGAGCAGGCAAACGAAAACATACTGATCTTGCTGATCCTGGAGACGGCGGAAGCGGTGGAGAACCTTGAGGAGATCGCCAATGTACCGGGTATCGATGTTCTGTATATCGGCGCCTTCGATCTGTGCCTGTCATTGGGGCTGAACCCGTTCGACATGCCCTTGCCCGAGATCGACGCAGTGATCGAGCGTGCGCTGGCCGTTGCCCGCTCTTGCGACGTTGCAATCGGCATCGGTTCCGGCAGCCCGGATGAGCTGCGCCAGCGCGCGGCCCAGGGCATAAACTTCCTGGGCTACGGGCCCGACTATCAGTTGTTGCTCGGCTCGCTGCGTCCCGGCGTGGAAGCGTTCAGGCAGTTGGGGTAGGTGTGGGCAACGATTTCTAGAAAGAAAAATCGCAAAGTGTAAACGCCCCGAACTTTGTCGGGGCGTTACTTTTTGGGGAGACTATCCGGACATGGCTTCGCGGCGCAGTGCCCCGCGACATGTCTACTTCGCGCGACCGCCGCGGCCTGCTACACCGCGAGGGCCACCGCTCGCACTTCGCCGAACTCCCGTTCCAGCTTCGTCCACGTGTGCCCGCGGTCCGTGCTGCGATAGAGCTGCCCGGCCACGCTATGGGCCACGATCCAGTCCGGCAACGCCGCGTTGTGGGCAACCGCCCAGATTGTGCTGTTGGCAACGCCGCCCAGATCGGCCCGTTCCCACGATCTTCCCAGGTCGATGCTGTGGAACAGGCCGCCCTGATCGCCGGGCGGGCCGTTGCCAGCCCCGACCCAGATGCGGCTTTCCCCATTCGCCAGATGCACGATTCCCCGGCAATAAGGCCAGGGATAGTGCGACCTGACATCCAGTGGCGTCCAATTGACCATGTCGGTGGTTACGCAAACATCGTTGTTCGTGGCGGCGACCAGCGTCTTGGGCGAGCCGGGGACGACCGCAAGCCCGTGAATGTCGAGGCTGGAAAGGCCCTCGCTGCCCTCGCGCCAGGTGTCCCCGCCGTCGCGGCTGATGCGCATCCCGTCGATTTCGATTCCGACGTAGACTGTCTGCGAGTCCTCCGGATCGATGACGATGCTTGTCACACGCGGAACGATCGGTATACCGGGGCACTCGTCCGCAAGCTCCACGTCAAGCTTCTGCCAACTGCCGCCTCCATCGCGGGAGCGGAAGAGCGCCGACGGACACGTCCCGGCGTAGATGGTTTGCGGGCTTGTGGGATCGATGGCGAGCGCCCAGATTTGCAGGTCATTCATGGGCGAAATGATAAACTCCCAGGAGTCGCCCCCGTCTTGCGTGCAGTAGAGTCCGGCTTCGGTGCCAGCGTAAAGAACGGCCGCGTCGTCAGGGCAGATGGCAATTGCACGAATATCGCACTCGGAGAACATGCCCTCCGTGGCCCGCTGCCAGGATTCGCCGCCGTCTCGGCTGCGCCATACGCTCTGCCCGACAGTGCCGGTATAGATTGTCGGAATTGATGTCACGTTCAAACCTCCTCGAACTCGTCTTTGATTGTGATTGTCAGGTGCGTTGCCGCAATGTGTTTATCGATCAGTTCTGTTCTTATTTTACCGCAGCCGCACTTCGGCCCGCCAACCCTTGATTTCGTCCGGGTCTTCAAAAACGACGCCAGCGTATTCCCGGGTCAACCGGGCAAAGTGGCGCTGGTACCATTCAGCGGGAAACCCGTCGCCGGCTACTTCTGGCATCGCCCTGAGGTGATCTGACAGCAGCGCGTAGATTCGCAACACAGGCGCGGCAAGTGTGGAAGGAAGCGTTAGCCCGCTAGGTGTACCGCGCATTTGCAGGTCTTTTGGTTGAATCGCAGACGAGCAAGAGAAATCGCAGCGCGGATCAGCTCTAAACGGCTGTTCCCCGCAGAACGACGGCAAGAAACGAATGGCCCTTGCCGTCTATGCGCAGCGCCTCCTTTACTTCGGTCGGGGCGGCGTTATAGAGCGCGCGGATGGCAGCCCGGTTCACCTCCGTCGTCGCCATGCGATCAGTCCATTCGTCGAACTCAAGGTAAATTCGGTAGGTGAAAATCACCTCGACACTGTATCCGGCGGAGGCGAGGAAACGTCTCCACTCCGACAGGGTGTAATCGCGCACGTGGGAGAGATCGCGCAGAATCTCGATGGCGTTCAGGTAGGTATCGCAGACAGGTTCGTCGAATCCGATCACGTCGCTCAGGATAAACTGCCCGCCCGGGCTCAGGACGCGGCGGAACTCGCGCAGCGCCCGCTCCGGCCTGGCCCAGTGATGCGCGCTATAACGAGAAACGACGAGATCGAATGCGTCGTCGTCAAAGGGCAGCGACTCCACGTCGCCCAGCCGCGTGCTGATATTCGCCAGCCCGCGTTGATCGGCCAGCAGCTCCACTTGCCCCAGCATTGACGCAGTAAAGTCGAGCGCCACGACCTCGGCCACGTGCGGCGAAAAACTGGAGGCCGTGTGGCCCGCGCCGCAGCCTGCGTCAAGTACGCTCTCGTGGCCGTGGAGGTTGGCAGCCTCCACCATCACGGGCAGATCCTCACCCTGCGCATGCACGGCACTGGTAAGATAACTGGCCGCCACGCGCCCGAATTGCTGTTGCACGGCAGTTTTCAGATCGCTGCTACCAGCCATGTTGCTCCCCGTGTTTCCTTCCGCTCTAGCCCGGCGGAGCGACCTTCAGACAGCGCCGACATCTCCGTACCGTTCCAGAATTGTCGATATAGCCCGCAAGCCGAACTCAATCGCTTCGACCGGCACGCGCTCATCGGCTGCGTGGACGGTTGCGCCGAAGTTCGTGCCAGGAGGCAGTTTCAGCGGCAGGAACCCGTAGTTCTGGATGCCGAGCCTGGAGAACATGCGCCCATCGGTAAAGCCGCCCACCATCGAGGGGATAACAACGCCGTCCGGGTCGAGTTCCTCCACGATGCTCTTCAGCAGGGGAAACAGGCTCATGTCGACCTCGAGCCGCCCAGGATCGTGGCGGATGATTTCGTATTCGAGATCATCGCCCAGCAGCATTTGCAGTTCGGCGATGATGTCGTCGGCGCTGAAGCCGGGCAGGACGCGGCCGTCAAGCTCCAGCAGGATTTCGCTGGGGATGACGTTCGTCTTGATGCCGCCCTCCACGACCGTCGCGTTGACCGTGTTGTGCAGCAGGGCGTCGAACGTGCGCGCCTGCGGCAGGCCGTCGGCGGCCATCTGATCGAGCGTGGCGTCGGTGCGGGCGGGGTCCAACAGCGCCATGGCCGCCGCAGCCAGGTGTTCCGGCGCGCGTTCCGCCAGCGCGGGCAGCATCTGCTCCATTACCGGCGTGATATGCACGGGCAGGCGGTTGCCGTTGAGTGTCGTCAGCAGCTTCCCCAGGCGAGCCATCGCCCCATCCCGCAGCGGCGTCGAGCCGTGGCCGCCCGGCCCCCTAAGGCGCGTGCGCAACCAGCAGACCTGTTTCTCCGCCACCATCAGGGGGTAGAAACGCTGTTCTCCCAGGTACTGCGCGCTGCCGCCTCCCTCGCCAAGGGCATACTTTGCGCCGTCGAACTGCTCGGGATGCGCTTCCGTCAGGAAGCGGGCGCCAAAATCACTGCCGGCCTCCTCGTCGCTCATAATCGTCAGCACAATGTCACCGGCCGGCGGTTGGCCTTCGGCGGCGGCGCGCAAGACGGCGCATGTTATCATCGTCACACCGCTCTTCATATCCAGGCTGCCCCGTCCCCAGACAAGCCCTTCCACCAGGTCGGCTGCAAAGGGATCGCGCTGCCAGGTCTGGTTGGCGGTGGTCACAACATCGACATGGCCCTGCAGCACCAGACCGGGCGCGTCGCCGCGCCCACGCAATCGCGCGACCAGATTGGGCCGGCCTGGATCTTTCGCCAGGAGGGTTGTCGAGAGTCCTCCTTCCTGCAGAAGCCCGTTCAAGTAGCCGATGCAGTCGGCCTCGTTACCCGGGGGATTCGTCGTATCGTAGCGAACGAGCGTGCGCAGCAGGTCAATCGGTCGTTCGTAGATTGGTGTGGACATGGCGCTCTGGCTTTCCTTTGGATCCTGGCGGTCTTCACAAGGCTTTGGCAGCAAGCCTATCCTATCCGGCGCAGAAGGGCAAAGTCGGCTGGGAGTTGTGAGTTTGTCTGCAAAGGTCCCGGCGCGTACTTCCCATCAGTTCGCGTTCTTGGTCAGGGTTGATACAATGGCCACAGCGATTCAGCATGACATCCTCCGCCTTTATCCCGCAATTGGAGGGACCCGACGTATGGCCACTCTCAGCCAGCGGCTCGCGCAAAGTCGCCCGATCCTTCTCGATGGCGCAACCGGCACGGAGTTGGAGCGCCGCTGCGTGCCGATGAACAGTGTTGCCTGGAGCGGCGTGGCCGTCGCAACCCATCCCGACGTCGTACGCCAAGTGCATCTCGACTACATCCAGGCCGGCGCCGAAATTATCATCACCAATACTTTTGCCAGCGGTCGTCAGATGCTGCGCGCCGCAGGATGCGAGAGCCGCACGCCAGAGATCAACCGCCAAGCGGCACAGTTGGCGCTTCAGGCAAGGGAGCAGGCCACCGCGGCCAAGGCCTCATCAACAGAGGAAGTCTGGTCTCACGCCCCGCAGACCGTTTGGATTGCCGGTTCAATCTCGGCGATGGCAGCGGGCGAGGGCGGCTCTGCCCTGCCCCCCCTGCATGAAATGCGGTCCCATTTTGCCGAGCAGGCCGAACTGATGGCGGACGCCGGCGTCGATCTTCGGATTCTGGAAATGATGCGCGACATCGACTATAGTTGCGCCGCGCTTGAGGCGGCCGCGGCCACGGGCCTTCCAGTATGGGTTGGTTTCAGTTGCGAACGGACTGAGGAAGGCAATCTGAAGCTGGCGCCACCAATCGCAGAAGAGATCGCTCTGGACGCGGGGGTGGTAGCGGTAATGGCTGAAGGCGGCGAACTGGCGGACGTCACCGGCGCGGCGCTGGCCGCAATCCAAGCGGTATGGGACGGCCCCACGGGCGCTTACCCCGAGAGCGGCTATTTCACCATGCCCAACTGGCAGTTTGTCGACATCATCCCGCCGGACGAGTTCGCCTACGAGGCGATGGGGTGGGTGGGACAGGGCGCGCAACTGGTGGGCGGCTGTTGCGGCATTGGTACGACGCATATCCAGGCTCTGGCTGAGCGGCTGCGCTGTTCTGACAACTAGCGGTTCCTGATGTCGGAATCTCGCAGTCGAAACCGTAGCTGGCGCATTAGCGCTACCATTTCCAGTCGGTTTGGTATGCCCTTTGCAAGGGAACAAAACGTGACGATTCCATGTCAATATCTGCGACTCCGATTCTATAGCGCCTCCGCCATCCTCTTGCTGACACTTTGCGCGCTGCTGGCCGGCTGCGGACGTGAGCGTGAGGATGATCTGCTCATCCCGGACGACGAACCTCCGGTAACCATCTCCTACGTTGCCCCGAATGCAGCGACACTCGTGGGACCGGAGCAGGTGGCGATTGAGCGCTTTCAGCAGCGCGCGCCCAGCATCGAGATCGACCGCCAATCTTATCGGCGGGATGGCGCCGATTATCTGTTGGACGATCCGCCGCCGGACGTGATGTTGGTTTGGGACGGCTACCTCTTGCGCAGCGCCGCCGAACAAGGGTTATTGGCCGATCTCTCCGACATCTGGAGCGAGAATAACCTGGCGGAACACTATGGTAGGCGCTTCCGTGATATCAGTCGTTTTGACGGTGCGCTGCGTTTTGTGCCGGCCGGTTTCAACTGGTCTGGTGATCTTCTACAACAAGGAAATCTTCGCGCGCTACGGCCTCACTCGCCCCGCCACCTGGGAGGAGTTTGTGCGCATCTGCGACATGTTGCTGGCGAACGGTGAGACGCCAATGTCGCTGTCCGGGCAAAACCCATTCATCAGCAGTCTTTGGTTCGACTACTTGAATATGCGCATGAACGGCCCGGAGTTCCACCGCGACCTGGTGGCCGGGCGGTGAACTACAGCGATGAACGCGTAGCCCGCGTGTGGGAGCTTTGGATTTCGCTGCTGGACCGGGGCTACTTCAACGAGACGCCGAGCAGCACCACCGACCTTGGCAGCATGACCGCGCTCGTTCGCGGCGAAGGGGAAAATTCGCTCAACTTGCAGAAGGCGGTCATGGCGCTGGCGCCGCACTTCAGTGTCGGCGAACTGCCCGCGCTCTTTGCAAATGAACTGGATTTCTTCCAGTTTCCGCAGATGGACCCTGGGCTGGCGGTGGGCGAAGTCTCCATCGTGTTCGGCTACGTGATCCCTGCAGGCGCGCTCAACCGCCTTGAGGCCGGCGTATTTGTCGGCTACATGGGATCTGTCGAGGCGCAGGAATTGCAGCTGAGGCAGGTTGGGGAGGATGAGAGCAACGTTGGCTATGTTCCCGTGCATCAAGAGTTTGAGCGGGATTTGCTGTCGGCGGCCGCCGCGAAGGGCGAGCATATCGTGCGCGGCGCCGACGAGATAGGCCCGCCCCTGATTCTCGGGTTGCCAGACAGTATGCAGAGAGGCTTCAACCAGGTGTTGAGGCGGCTCTTCCTGAAGTCGAGCACGCCAATTACGGTCGCCGAAATTCAGACGATCCTGGAGTAAGCGCGGCAGCGGGCGATCAGGAATGGGGAATACTCGCCTTAATTCCGGGGCCTCCCTTGCCTTTGCACGACCCGCAATGCCGCTGCTGTGCTCAGTTCACGACTCTCACCCAGCCTCAGTCTGACCGCGCACCACCTCCGACATCCCCGGCCATTCTCCCCAAATGTCTGTGTAGGCTGCATATTTGAAGTCACCGGCATCTTTGTGACGCAAACGCGCGATGACTGCCTGGCGCACGTTCGGCGACGCGTTTGCCCCACCAGTGTGGAACATCAGATGGTGGGCAAGAATCAGGTCACCGGCTCTACCAGTTACCATCACTGGGTCTGCCGGCAGATCGAGACGGGGCATCCCCTGAGCAAGTACTTCGTGGCCGACGTTCTTGAAATAGGCCTCATACGTGCGGTGCGACTGCGGCCAGACAGTAAAGTTGCCTGCGTTTTCTTCCAGCAGGTCGGCCAGATAGACGACGGCAAATGCGGTAAATCCCCGCCTGTATTCGCCTATGGCCATACCATTGGTGCCGCTGCCTATTCCGTCGATGTGACCGCGTGGTGATGGTGCGTCTTCACCCGGAGCCAGCGGGAACCGTGGATAGGGCTTCGCCGAGACCACGGGCAAAACATTGCCTGTGCCCATCAGCTCCTCGGCAATCACCATGATTGGAGACTTGTTGTAGAGGTTCAGAATCACGGGCGCTTCCAATAGCTCTGCGCAGAAAAAGGCTGAGCGACTCTTTTCCATGTCTTCGCCGCCCATACCCACCGTACCGATGGAGTAGTTGTCTGCGCGTAAGGTTTCGTCGATCATCACTTTGGGCACGGCGCCGGGGACTTTCAGGAATCCTTGTTCATAGAACTAACGCTTCTGAGCGAGAGAGAGCATGTATGCCTCCTGACAATTGTGGAACGAAAAGGGAGTAGCACCATCGTACAAAATAAGAGAGTCGCCCTCAACAACGCCACTTGGGATTTAAGAAGTGCGCTTGCCTCCCACTTTTGAGTCAAACTACCCCCTGTACTATTATATGCAATACTCACATCAGCGTCGCCTTGTGAAGACAGCCAAGAATCTTGCCGACCATGCACACACCTGACATAACGAACGCTCTCGATTTCGCAGACAAGGTCGTCCTCATCACCGGCGGCAGCCGCGGCATCGGCGCGGGGATCGCTCGGCGTTTTGGCGAAACGGGCGCGTCCGTGGTGGTGAGCTATGCGCAGTCGGAACAGGCCGCGCACGCCGTGGTCGAGCAGATGCGAGCGGAGGGCGGGCAGGCGCGGGCAGTTCAAGCCGACGTGACGCGAGCCGCTGACGTGGAGCGGCTGATCTCACAGACGATCGCACAATGCGGGCGGCTGGACGTGCTGGTCAACAATGCGGGCATCTATCCGGTTTCAACTTTATTGGACATGGCCGACAGCGAATGGGAGTTGGTGCTGGCCGCCAATCTGACCGGCGCCCATCTCTGCACACAACGGGCTGCTCAGGCGATGCTCGAACTTTCAGTGCGGCGGGCAGGGAACGAAAGCGGCGGGGCGATCATCAACATCTCCTCCATCGAAGCCACTTCGACCGCCTTTGCCCACAGCCATTACGCCGCGGCCAAGGCAGGTGTGGAACAGTACACACGCAGCGCAGCGCTGGAGTTGGCCCCGCACGGCATCCGTGTCAATGCAGTTGCGCCGGGCCTGATCGACCGTCCCGGGCTGGCGCAGGACTGGCCGGACGGCGTGCGGCGCTGGTTGGAACGTGTTCCGCTGGCGCGGCTAGGCACTGCGGAGGACATCGCCGACGCCTGTCTTTTCCTGGCATCGCCCCTGGCCCGCTGGATCACGGGTGTAACGCTCACAGTCGATGGCGGCATGCAGGCGGCGCCAGCGTTTTAGATGGCTATTCGAAAGATGGATCTCAGCGCAGACGACGTAATCCGGATCCTCGAACTGGAGCCGCTGCCGGTGGAAGGCGGTTACTTTCGACTCACCTACACTGGCGGATTGCGTTTGCCCGCAACTGTATTGCCGACGGATATTAGTTCGGAGCGACCCATATCCTCGGTCATCTACTATTTTCTGACGGGAGATACAAAGTCGCGCCTTCATCGGCTTGTCATTGATGAGATGTGGCATTTTTATATGGGGGATGCGGTCGAGCTTTACGCTTTTGGGCCTGATGATGACTACGCGAAATGGAAATTGGGGCATGACCTGAAGCAGGGCGAGACTGTGCAGGCGGTCGTCCCGGCTCAAAGCTGGTTCGGCGCGCGACTGAAAGCCGGAGGACGGTGGGCGCTGATGGCGTGTTCGCTCGCCCCGGCGTACAGCGGCGAGGACTTTTCCCTGCCCGACGCGGCTGAGTTCGAGGCGCTGCTGGCCCGCTTTCCCGCCGGGCAGGAGATCCTACACAACCTGCGCTGAGCCGGAAATCTACATCAAATGGCCCATATCAGGAGTTGCCTTCCATGCGCCCGCTTGTCGAACTCGCCCTCTTCACAAATGATGTGCCCGCTCTAGCCGCCTTCTACGAACAGTTACTCGGCGGCCAGCCGGTCTTCCAATCCGAGCAGATGGCCCTCTTTCAGTTGGAGGGCCTGCATATCCTGATCCACCACCGGGAACCGCCCGATCCTGCGTATGAATTGGATGCAACTGGGCCGCCCAACGAGGATCACTTTGCCATCGGTGTGAAGCAGTTGGATAGCGTTTGGGAGGCGAGCAGACTGGAGGATAGCGAAGGCGCAATCGGTCCCGCCGCTTACCCCTGGGGGCGTTCGGCATACACGCGCGATCCGGATGGTCGGCTCGTCGAGATGCAAGAGGCGTAGCGGCCGTCTGGCGCTGCGCGCAATCCGTTTTGGGGTTGGCCTGTCGTCCGGCTGTGGCGTCGTCGGCGTCAAGTGAAAATCCTGCCAGACAGAATCGTGAAAGGAGGCTCCGTATGTCGGAAAATGCGAAATCAACGACGAATGTCAAGGGTAACTGCTTGCATACGGAGCGCAGCTAGGCAGAGAAGAACGGGCTGTCCCGTCCGATGACAAATCGACGGGCGCTGTCACGCAAGTTTTCTGCCAGACGCCAGAACTGTTTGCCCCCTCGACCCCGAGGCTGCAGGCGCTACCCCGCCCGCGGCCTTTTTAGATCTCTACAGACCCGGATCACTCCTGAACGGATCGAATCGCTGCGGCGGTTTCCGCCGAGCCCAGACCCAGGCCGCACAATCGAATTGTTGGCCCATCCATGTCTCTCTATGTGTGCGCCGTTTCGCGGCGAAGTGCAAGAGGGAAAACACGCGGCACCGGCAGGTTTCGCCGTGCCCGACACAAGGACGAAAACGACCTTGAACTTCTTAGAACAATCAGGCAGGCCGACCTGGGACGATTTTGAACCACTGCACGAGACCCCCGAGGAGGACGTAGATAGCCAGTGGGAAGAAGAGGAGGCGCAATTGAAATTCTATGATAAGAAATTCCGACTGACGTCAGGACGCAAGTACCGTGTCGCCCACAAACCCAAAAACGTGCGCCAGCGCTTTGAGGAACATCGCGCCGAGGTGGAGCGGGTTGCGGAAGTCGCCGGTTTGGAGAATCTGTGGCAGATCAGCTACACACCGGCCCGATTTGAGGGCGGTTTTCTCAAGAACTCGCTGCAACCGTTCTACGGGCAAGATCAGATTGTTGATGTGATGGCGTTGGTGAAGGGCGGCAAGGAGGCAAGCGTCTATCGCTGCCGGGCACTCCCGACGATGGGTGTCGAGTGGATCGCGGCCAAGGTCTACCGGCCCCGCCTATTCCGAAACTTATGCAACGACGCGCTTTACCGAGAGGGGCGGCAACTCCTGACTTCAGAAGGCGGGCGGCACCAGGTGGTCAACCCACGCGATGAACGCGTCGCGAAGGCCGTCGGCAAGAAGAGCTTCTTCGGTGTGCAGGTGCGGCACACTTCCTGGCTGATGTACGAATTCTCTGCCTTGCAAACTCTCCATGCGGCCGGTGCGCCTGTGCCGACTCCTTGAGGCGTGGGCGAGAATGCAATCCTGATGGAGTACATCGGCGACGAACGGATGGCCGCGCCAACTCTCCACGCGGTGCGCCTGCAGGATGACGAAGCCCGACCGTTGTTCGATCGCACCCTGGAGAGTATCGTCCTCATGTTGCAGAAGGGCCTGGTCCACGGCGATCTGTCGGCCTTCAACATTCTGTACTGGCAGGGCGAGATCAAGCTGATCGACTTTCCGCAAGTAATCGAATCGCAGAAGAATCGCAACGCGCAGAAGGTGCTGAACCGGGATGTCGAGCGTATATGCCAGTACTTCGGCCGCTACGGAATCCGCGCCGATGCGCATAGGCTGGCGAGAGAGATGTGGGAGCTATATGCCGCGCCGAACCCTGACGATCTGGCGGCGGATCTGTCCAGACTCGAAGCAGACGTGCCCCAAGAAGACGCCGCTTCGGAGGACAGTTAGCGCCCGTGCCGCGCGCGGCGGGCATTACCAGGGCATGCGCCGGATGTCTCTGCGCAACGCGCGCCAGAGTTGCCCGGCGCGGGTCAGCGCGTCTGCGCGCACCGATTCTGTGCCGTAGCGTTCCTGGCTGACTGCTGTGGTCAGGCCGATGACGTTGCGGGTCAGGCGTCGACGGCGCTCCGGTTCGCTTTCCTGCTCAGAGAGATGAGCCGACAGGCCGCGCCCGTACTCTAGTTCGGTCTCGATCGCACGGTAGGGCCGCCCGATGCGCCGTCCCCACCTCAGCAGGCCCAGCCACGGGTCTTGTGGTCTGCGTTCCAGCCAGCTCCAGGCCAGGTAGAGCAGGGCAGCAAACGGCAGAAGCCAGAAGAGCATCTGCCAGTTCCAGCTAAAATTGACATCGGGCGTTTCAGTCGCGGCTGAGTTAGGCTGTGAACTGAGGGCGCTTTCCTGTGCCGGCTGCATGACTTCCTGCCGTTGGAGGGAAGGACGTCCCGCGGTCGGCTCGAAGGGGAGCCAGCCGATCTCGGGCAGGTAGACCTCCGGCCAGGAGTGGGCCTCAGCTTCGGTAATCGTCCATTCGCCCGTTTCCAGGTCCCAGTAGCCGCCAATGTAGCCCGTGGCGAAGCGAGTCGGCAGCCCGTTCAGCCGGGCCAGGACGGCAAACGCGGTAGTGTAGTAGTCGCAGTAGCCCTGTTGCAGATCGAAGAGGAAGAAGTCGGCCACGTCCACGCCGGGGGGCGGTGCGGGTACTTCGAGATTATAGGTAATTCCGCGCAGGTGGGCCTCTATCGCCCTTGCGACCGCGAAAGGCCCCGACTGATCGGCAGCAAGCTGCTGCGCCAGGCTGCGCGTGCGCGGGGTGACGCTGTCGGGCACGCTGAGATGCACGGAGATTTCCGGCGGCAACGCTGCGCCGTCCTTACCCCATGCCGGCAGGGCTTCAAGACGCTCAGTCGACAGTGCCGGCACATACGAAACGACATCGTAGCGATCTACCGGTCCAACGCCCGACCAGATCGAGACCAGGTCGTCGGCTGAACGCCGCTCCAGCTCGTAATCCATGCGGAATTCGGCGGGTTCACCTGCTGCGGGCAGCACGGCGGTCGACGAGGTCAACCGAACCCGCTGGACCAGCGCAACCCGTCCGGGCCATTCCTCCTCGCTGCGCCAGGCGCGATTGGCCTCAAAGGCGGCATCCCGGTCGTGACCGCTATTGCCCCAGCCGCGCCCGTCATAGTTGACGAAAGTGCCGCGCCGCATGTAGAGACGCGGCGGCGATTCCCCCAACTCGGTCACCGCGCCAAAGGGATAGTTCGTGGACACGCGCATGACCTCGTACCGCCCCAATTCAGAGCCGCCTTCGAGCAAAAACCGGTTAGGCAACCCGCCGCCGAGTCGGCCCATCCCGCGTCTGCCGCCCTTGAGGTCGGGGAACATACGCTCGGCTACCTCGTCCACCGAATCGTAGACAGGGGTCATCGTCTGGTAGACCTTGTAGGCGATGGGGCGGATTACCACGTTAGGCATGAAGGCGGCCAGCAGGACGAGCAACGCGGCAACCGCAAAAACCGAGAGCAGGCGGTCCAAGAGCAGCATGGGGCTGAAGTCGCTCCTTTGCCTAGTCCAACTTTGTTCAAGCCGCTGCTGATCCAACAAGACGTGCAGCAACAGAGTCGTGACAAATCCAACCAGAATGAGGAGGCGTCCCTGCCGCCCATAGAAGAGAAAAGTTGCCAGCACCCAAATAGTCGGAGCGCCCACAATCAGGCCGTTGCGGGTAAAGAGGACAAGCAGCGCTGTAGCGCCCCCCAGTAGCCACAAAACGGCTCCGAAAAGGGATAGAAAGACGAAGTCATCCTGGTATGCCCCGCCCGCCTGCACGCCCTGCACCCAATCAGTGTAGCGCCAGATCAGGCTTGAGACATCGGCCTCCACACCAGCGGTCAGAGCAAGCCAATCGTTGGCTTTCGCAGCCCGCCACAGGTCGAGCGGGCCGGGGATCCAGTGAACCAGAACTTGCGTGATGGTTATCAGGCCGAGACCGATCCAAAGCAGAAAACACAAGAGGAAACCAAGGTAACGACCCAGGTCGAGAAGTCGCTCCTGCGCGTTGGATGACGCGGCGCTTTGCGCCCTTTCGCGACGGTTCACTGTGCCCGGCCTGGCATGTGCGGTCCAGTCGCGCAGAAGGCTGACCAGCCACCAGCCGCTCAAGAGGCTGATGACGGTCACCCACTCCAGAATGACCTGCACACGGCGCAGATCGATCCACTTTGCGTCCCGTATCGCCAGGGAGGGCAGTAGAGCCAACAATAGCCCAGTTGCAAGGACCGCCCAACCCAGGGGAGGACGATAGCGCTCCACCGCGAATTGAAACAGCCGGACAACGACCTGACGATCGTCAGTCGCAGATTCGGTGCTCACCCGACATCTTCCTCAATTTCGTAGGCGACAACGCCGCCGGTAGGGGTCGTGCGCAAAACCGTGCGTGTGCGTCGATAGGTCAGCGCAGGCGTCATTTTTGTGCCCGCCTGCAGGAACTGCACCGGTATCTCGTACCGTGTGAGGATTTCGGACAGGCCGGCCTGGCTGGCATCGCCATCCAAGGCGCGATCTGGATGGATGGCTGGTGGAAGGGACGTGGACAACGTCGCCTCGTTGCCTTCATCACTGCCGTCAATCAGGTCGGACTCGCCGCTATTGGCGGGCGGCGTCACGGCCAGCACGCTGGAGGAAACGCCGCCGCGACGGAGGTGGAGCAGTTCGGCGGCCCAGCCATCGCCACTGTCGCTGAGGTCCGGCGTAATGACCAGGACGGTCTGCCCGGCGCTGAACAGCCCGCGACTGCGACTTAATAGCTGACCCAGGGACAGATCGCCAACCTGAACCGGAGCCAGCGCCGCCAGTATGCGCCATACCTGCCCTTTGCCCGGCAGTGGCGGCACATCCACCAGATGCGTTGCCGACTCTGCCCATAGAGGCAGTTCTTCATTGCCAGTGCCGTCGTCGGAGCCGTCTCCCGCCAGACCGGGGAAAATAGCCAGGCCGCCGGCAGCATCTAATTCCGGGCTTGAAACTTGCGCGGGAGCGGTTAGTAATCCGACGGAACGGCGTTCGCCGCCGCCCAGATATTCCGCGGCCACGCTGGCTGCCAGTATAATACAGGTCTCGAGCGTGCTGGCAGACGCTTCGCCCTTTTGCACGCGGCGGTTGACATCGAGAACGATCCACAAGTCGCCGCTAGGTTCGGTCTCCACGTCGGTGACAATCAGCTCGCCCTGCTTTGCGCTGCTGGGCCAGTGGACATGGCGTAGGCTGTCCCCTGGACGATAAGCCCGCACAACCGGCGCACGCTCCGTGCCACTGTATGCTCGGCGGCGGCGATCGTGCCCGGACAGGTTGCCCACGGGCAGTTTGAGCGCGGGGATTTGCGCCACGCGAGGATAGACAAGGAGCGTTTCAGAGTGGGACTCCCTTATCTCCAGGCTAAACAGGCCGAACGGGTCGGCGGTGCGCAGCGTGTGCGGCCCCAAGCGAAATACGCCCCGCTGGCTGCAATGGGCCTCAGCCCGCCATTGATAGCTGCTGCCTGCGCCGCAACTTACCACCTGGCGTGGATTGTATCCTGGCAGAAGCGAGCCGTCGGCAAACTCCAGCCAGTGCAACGGCAGGGGGCTGTCGTTCTTTAGGATGAACCGCTCCTGGAGCGCGTCACCCACGACCAACATCGCTCCCTCGCGCCGCCGTTGGAATTGGATGAAGAGAACCTGATTGCGCAACCAGGCATAGCTGACGCCGTACAGAACGACCAGGGCGACGATAAGCGCGGTCCAGATCGGGCTGGGTCCGAGCAGTTGCATTAAGAGCAGAAGCGGGCCAAAGAGGAGCGGCCAGCCGCTGCGAAGCTCGATGCGTCTCGCCTGCGGCAGACTGCGGTTCAGGAGTCGGTCCAACGCGCGTCGGAAAGCAAGGCGAAACGGCAGACCTGTAGATCGGCTATTGTCAGGGGCTGTTTCGATGACCACGATAGAGTTGGCTGATAGAAGATAGCTATGTCAAAATGGACCAGGTATGCGACGGTTGGAGAGCCCACACGAGCAGTTCCCGAAACTGTTTGGGAAGGGTGAAAGTGATACCTCCGGTTTTCTGCAGCTATAGATCGCGCGATTTGGCTTCCCATTGGGAACTGCACAGATTGTACCACAGAGTCGTGGCGCTTCCAGGAAGTTGGCAGCGCTCTTTGCGCTACAAGTGGCTTGCGCTGGTCGGCTGGGATATCGAAGTTACGGAGTCTGACTACAATGTACTTGCAACGCCCGCCATCAGCGCAGCTGCTTTAGATCCGCTATTATTGCTGTGGCAAGTGTTGGCTGTCATCGCCATAGGGGGACTGGTTTTGGTCGTGATCTTCGCGATCGTCGAGCCGGGCCCGTTGGTCAAGAGGCGCCCATTTCCACATAAGAGGCGGTCGGCTTTACCGAACGCCGAGCAAGAACCCACACCGAATCAGGGTGGCGTGGACAGTCCATCGAGTGAAGATGAACCTTCGAGGTAAAAAGGTAAACAGGGGTGCTCAGAATGGCAGCCGCGACACCGGCAAGGTGGCATGACAAATGATCCCTTCACAGCCGGAGGAAGCGCTTTTGCCTGCACTGGTTGGACAGATTGAAGGCGCCGTGAAGCCTGGGCTGCCGATCGCTGTGCGCTTGCCGCCTGATCTATTGCCCCTGTCTCAGATCCTCGCTGGCCGCTACTTCCTGGTTCGTTGTAGCAGCGTGGTCGGTATCGAGCGAGAAGGCGACTGGTCGATCTTTCTCCGCCGGCCATTGTTCGTTTGCGGCCGTCAGCCCCAGGATAGGGGAGACCGCTGGCAGCTGTATCTTCCGACCGGCCCCGCCATTCCAGGGCTGGGAGTTGAGGACGAGACACAGGCGCAGATTGACTCAGATGCCGGGTTTCGCTGGCTGGCGCAACGCGTCGCGGGGGAACTGCTCAATTTCTGCGGGCCTTTCGGCAACGGCTTTAGGATAGGGCCCAACCCGCACAATCTCTTACTTCTAGTCGACGATACCGACGACGCGGCCTGGTTTTGGCAACTGCACAGCTTGTGCGAACAGACTCTTGACAGAGGAGGGCGGGCGACTATTCTGATTCGTGCTGAACGCGACGAGGAGGTTGCGGCTCTGATGCCCTCGTTGCCCGTTCAGGTGGAAGTGCGCACGGCGTCGGACGAAGCGGGTTGGGTGGAGCAGCTGCGCCACACTGTGAGTTGGGCCGATCAGGTTTGCGCTGGCATCCCGGCTTCCCGCTACCGCGAGTTGCTCAACGTGGTCAGGGAGAGCCGCATCCATGTCGACAGAGATTTCGTACAAGTTCTCTTTAGCGCCGATCTGCTGTGCGGCGTAGGCGCCTGTCTCGTCTGCGTGGTTCCGAATGCACGCGGAGGCTTTACGCGCGCTTGTGTAAACGGCCCTGTGTTTGATCTCTTGGAACTGGTAGATTGAAGGTGAGTGAATGAGAGATTTCGAGATTGAGTAGTGTACCGGATTCGGCGAAACACAGCTCCCTCTCTGGCCGCGAATCGCTATGTGTCGTGCCCAATGGCGAATGTGGTACAATGTGCTGACGCAACTTTCCTGGTCAGATTGTTGAAATGTGTCAGCAGAGACCGCTCACGACCCCACAGGAGCGTGCGGATGTCCGAATCTGACGGGCACGAGAACGCGGCTCAAACCGCTGCCGGCGTTGGGCGAAACATAGAGAGCCTTGCGCCCAGTGGAGGCTCATTTTCCAAGTACCGGCAAGAGGTGGAGCGAGCCTGGAACCACAACTCGGCCTATTGGGATGAATACATGGGCGAGGGCAATGACTTTTTCAACGAGTTGTGCTGGCCCGCCATCGAGAAATTACTGACCGTCCGGCCTGGGCAGGAGGTGCTGGACATCGCTTGCGGCAACGGCCTCACCAGCCGAAGGCTTGGCCGCCTCGGCGCAAAAGTGGTAGCCTTCGATGTGGCAGAGAAGATGATCGAGGCGGCCAGAGAACGCACTTCGCCCGCCGACGGCGACATTCAATACCTGGTTCTCGACGCTGGCGCCGGTCATCGGTTGCAGGCGTTGGGAGGTGAGCGATTCAGTAGTGCGCTTTGCAATATGGCGCTGTTCGACATGGCAGAGATTGAGCCGTTGTTCCGCAGTCTAGCAGAGTTGCTAATGCCGCGTGGCTGCTTCCTCTTCTCGTTGATGCATCCCTGTTTCAACCAAGCCCACGCCACGCGCTTTGGTGAAATTGAAGACCTCGATGGGGAGTTGATAACGACTTACGGCGTGCGGGTAAGCGGCTATATGACGCCAACGATGCGCCGGGGGCTGGCTCTTCAAGGGCAGCCCACACCCCACCCATACTTCCACCGCCCGCTGCATCTATTGCTGAATGCCGGACTGCAGGCCGGCTTTGTCTTGAACGGCATAGAAGAGCGAGCCTTTCTGGCCACTCACCCTCCAGGCTCGCACGATCTCAGTTGGGGGCCGAATCTGAGTGAGATTCCACCGGTGATCGTCTTCCGCATGCAGCGACCGTGAACAACAAACATCACACTTCTCACGTGGCGAAATCGAGGTCAAAACATGGACGAGCGAGTTTTCTTATGGGAGACGCCGACTGCCAAGGAGAATGTGATGATTGCCGGTTGGCACCAGTGGGCCGACGCTGGTTCAATCTCATCTGGCCTGCCTGCCTATCTGATCGAAAAACTGAATACGCGCAAGATCGGCGAGATCAGCCGCGATCGCTTCTTCCTCTTCCAGATGCCCGGCGCGCATCATCTGCTTCGGCCTGAAGTGCATACGAAGGATGGCGTCGTCCAGGAAATGCGCCTGATCAAGACGGAGGTGTACTACACCGAACTTGGCGATAAGGGGCTTGTCATCTTTCTGGGTGAGGAGCCCCATGTCAATGAGGAGGAGTACGCCGACGCCTTTCTTGACATTGCCGAGGCGTTGGACATCAGGCGGATCATGGCCATCGGCGGCGTATACGGTGCGATGCCCTACAACAAGGACCGCGACATCTCCTGTGTATTCAGCCTGGAAGGGATGCGAAAGGAGATGGAAGAGTATGCGGTGCGCTTCTCCAACTATGAAGGCGGTACAACGATCGGCTCCTTTCTTGCCTATCACGCCGGGCAACGAAATGTCGAGTATCTCTGCTATCATGGTTTTGTGCCGGCCTACGACTTTGGGCAGGTGATGCTGCCGGCGCAGAGTGTGCGCATCGAGGACGACGTCAAAGCCTGGTACGATATTATGCGCCGGGCGGACTTCATGTTCCACCTGGGGATGGACCTTTCGGAGCTGAGAATTCAAAGTGACGAACTGATTTCGTCAATGGAAGAACAGATGGAGGAGCTGGCGCGTCAGGCCCCGCAGCTTGAAGTGCATGCCTATCTGCAGAAGCTCGACGAAGAGTTTACCGAAAATACATTCATGCCTCTGGACGACGTGTGGGAGCGGGAACTGGGCGATCTGCTGGACGACCTGGAGGCGTGATCTTGGCAGAACGTCTAACCCGTGCCGGCGCGTCGCCGGGTGCCGCGTCCCGCGCCGAAGCCGAAGAGCTTCTGACGCGGCTGGTAGAGATATCTTCCTTCAGCGGAGCGGAACTTGAGGCCAGCCGTTTCCTGGTCGAGGCGATGCGGAAGCTGGGCTACGACCGCTGGGAGGTTGACGCTGTCGGTAATGCGGTTGGAGAGTTGGGGGCGGCCGATGCCGGTCGCACAGTAGTCCTGCTGGGGCATATCGACACCGTCTACGGGGACATCCCGGTGCGCGTGGAAGAGCTTGCGGACGGTCCCGTGTTGTTCGGACGGGGCAGCGTTGATGCCAAGGGTGCGCTGGCAACTTTCACCGCCGCCGCCGCCAGTCTGGGATCGGACTGGGCGCACAAGAACGATATTAGACTTGTGGTGGTGGGCGCGGTGGAGGAGGAGGCAGCGACGAGTAAGGGCGCCCGTTTCATCCGCGATCGCTTTGACGGTCACAAAGAACCGATGCCCGATTTCTGCATAATCGGCGAGCCGAGCGGCGTCTCTCGGATCACTCTCTTTTACAAAGGGAGGCTCTTGTTGGAGATGGAGGCGTCCCAGCCCATGGCACACTCGGCTGGACCCAGTCCGGGCGTTGCAACGGCGGCGGTTGACCTGTGGAATATGATCCGGGCCTACGCCGACAACCTCAACCGCCACAAACCTAAATCATTCGACCAAGTGCAGCCCAGCCTGCGAGAGATACGCACCTGGACCGACGAGGCAATGCATGATCGTGTGTGGATAAAGATCGGCCTGCGCTCGCCGCTCGGCTTCGGCGCAGACGAATTCTTGATGGAAATTTGGCAGTGGGTGAAGGATCGTACCGATGACCGCTCTCCGCCGCCACGCCCTCCCTATGTTGACGGCAAAGACGCTGCACCGCAGAGGTTTAGATTCGAAGGCGGTGAAATGCCGATCGAGTTCTGCGTTCACGGCCACGAACCGGCCTGGCGCAGCGCCCGCAATAGTCCGCTCGTGCGCAGTTTTCTCGCGGCGATTCGCGAGCAGACATCCGTGCGTCCTCGATTTGTCAGCAAGAGCGGCACGTGCGACATGAACGTCGTCGGGCCGCGCTGGAACTGCCCTATAGTGGCCTATGGTCCAGGCGACAGCGGTCTGGACCACACACCCAACGAACACATCCGGCTTGACGAATACTGGCAGGCGGTTCTGGTGCTCGAATCCGCCCTGTACCGGTTGGGGCGTCTGGCGCAGTGATTTCTGGCGTGATTCGTTGCTACTCAAGCGGGGTGAGCCAGCGTTCACCGTTGAGGCCATCGGCTGCCCAGCCTTCCACGCTCCCATTGTCCGAACGGATCTGATACCAGAAATAGTTGTCCGCAGCCTGGGGTCCCGCCACGACGGAAAACTGCTCATTTGTACGCGCGCGTGCGACGAGCACCGAACTGACTCCTGGTAGCGCCCGCACGCTCAACTCACCGACGAGCGTGACCACGACCCGGTCACCAACGATGGGAGAGCGGTTTACAGGTCGCGGGTCGCCTAGCTGCGGCGAGACCCACTCTTCTCTGCCATCGCCGCCGGCTAACCAGCCTATGTTGCCCTGATTGTCATCGACCTTCCACCAGATGAAGCCGTCAGAAGCCGCAGGGCCTTCAAGTACCAAAACGCGCTTCCCCCGGGCGAGAAGGACGACAACCGGTGCGCCCGTGCTGGGCTGCTCACGAATGTTCAGGCCCGTATCGGCGGTGATGCGGGCCGGGTCTCCAATACTGAGCGGGTTCGTTATCACAACTGTGACTGTCGGCGACGGGATGGCCGTCGCGGTAGGCGGCGGTGGCTGGGTTGGCGCGGCTGTCGGAAGCTCCTGGGCAGGGGTCGGTGTATCCTGTGTAGGCGCGACGATCACCGGTTGCGCTGTCGGCGTAGGCCGAGGCTGGAAGCTGCCGCAGGCCAAAATCGGGACGATCCAGATGATGGAAAACAGAAGGACGCCTGGTAAAGGGTTGAAATCCGGCGCAGTGTTTTCTCTCTCGCGGCGGGACTGCGGCGCGAGAGCCGCATTGTTGCTTACTCCGTCAACAAAAGCGGTATGTCGACGGGGGTGACAGGAGGGTCTATGGCCGAACTCTTCGCTTCCGACCCCCGTTTGATCCCCGAACCGATTCGCCAAAGATGGGTCTTTGCTCATAACTTTTCGCGCAGGTCGACAGCCTTCAGCCAGCGAATGTCCTGAATCTCGGCCAACTCCTTCAGGACCAGCGCCGGCGTCTGCTCGTCTGTGCCCAAAACCATGATCGCTTCGCCGCGCGGCGCGCGGCGCCCCACGTGCATAAAACTGATATTCACGTCTGAACGGCCCAAAAGCGTGCCGACTTTGCCGATTATGCCCGGGCGATCGGTATGCGACGCCAACAGCAAGTTGCCCGTGGCAGGAAACTCCACCCACTGGTCGTTGACGGCAACAAAGGTCGGCTCGTCCAGCAGCACCGTGCCCAGCACCGTATTCGTGCCGCCTGCGCTGGTCAAGCGCAGTGTGATCATGCTCTTATAGCGCTCGTGATCCGGCATTTTGCGCTGCACAATCTCGATGCCCCGCCCCCTGGCCAGCAGTTCGGCGTTGACCAGGTTGACCCGCTCCTCCACGATGTCGGACAAGACGCCGCGAATTGCCGATGCCACGACGTAAGCCATGTCGAAGGCAGTCACAGGCCCGTGCCCAGTGATCTCTAGCCGTGTGATGCCCTGCTCATCTATCTGACGTAAAAAGCGGCCCAATCGTTCCGCCAAGTCGATATAGGGAATGATCGTTCTCAGCGCAGTGGGCGGCAAAATCGGCGCGTTCACAGCATTGCGGGCAGGACGGCCTTGCAAAATGTCCAACACCTGCACCGAGACATCCTCGGCCACCCGATCCATCGCTTCGACCGTGCTCGCGCCCAGGTGGGGCGTGAGAATGATCTTCTCACTGTTGCGCAAAGGGCTTTCAATTGGCAGAGGTTCGCGCTCGAACACATCCAGCGCCGCACCTGAAATATGACCGTCCTTGACGGCAGCCGCCAACGCCTTCTCGTTGATGATGCCGCCTCGGGCGACATTGAGGACACGCGCGCCCCGCTTCATTTGCTTAAGCCTACGGGCGTCGATCATGTTGCGCGTTGCGTCGGTGAGGGGCACATGCACCGTCAAAAAGTCCACTTGCGGCAGCATATCATCGAGAGAGAGGAGAGTTGCGCCCCGTTGCGCTGCGTATTCTTCACTGACGAAGGGATCGTGCGCGAGGACGCGCATGCCCAAACTTTGCGCGAACTGAAGCACCTCTTGCGCGATGCGCCCCAAACCGACAATGCCGAGAGCCTTGTCCCGCACCTCAGTGCCGACGAAGCTGCTACGGTTCCACTGGTTTGCGCGCACGTCGCGGTCGGCCTGGGGAATGTTGCGGGCCAGGGCCATCAGCATTGCGATGGTGTGTTCCGCCGCCGCAACAGTATTCCCGGTCGGTGTATTGACGACCGTTACACCGGCCCGGGTGGCCGCCTCCACGTCGATATTGTCCACACCCGTGCCGGCCCGCCCGATCGCCTGCAGTCGCTTGCCGGCATGAATCACGTCCGCTGTGACTTGCGTGCTGCTGCGGACGAGCAGGGCATCGTAGTTGGGGATTATGTCCTCCAACGCCGCCGGAGAGAGGTCGGTTCGGATGTCAACAGTTACGCGTTCGGCATCCAGAAGCGGTTGCAATCCCTTTTGCGAGAGTTTGTCACTTACCAATACTTGGAAACTATCGGACATTTCAACTTTCTCTTGCGTAGTTCCCGCCCCAGCGCCCGGCATCACCATCAATTGCTGAGGATGTGTGTGGCAGCCCGCGCTCCTGACGCGCGTGCCGATGCGGTGAACAATGGCCGATTTGGGGCGTCGCCGTCACATCGCCTCCGGTGCGGTCATGCCCATCAGATGCAGGACGCGCGACAGGGCGGTGCGTGCCGCCAGGCTGAGCAGCAGCCTGGCGCGCGCCAGTTGGGGCGGCACGTCTGAATGCAAGACCTGACAGTTCTCATAGAATGCGCTGAATGCCTTGGTCAGGTCCTCAGCGTAGTAAGTGAGATTGTGGGGCGAGAGCCGCTCCACCCCTAACTCAATCTGCTCCTCCATCTCCAGCATTTTGCGGATTAGGGTCAGCTCAGCGGGATGGGTGAGAAGCGTCACGGAATCGGCGGCGTCTTCCGGGATAACCTCCGGATTCTCGAATCCGTATTGCGCCGCCTTTTTGATAAGCGAACAGATGCGGGCGTGGCCGTACTGGACGTAAAAGACACGGTTCTCGTTCTTGAGCTGGACAGCGAGGTTCATGTCGAATTCAACGCTGCGCTCCGGGCTGGTGGTTAGCAGCATGAAACGCACCGCGTCCGGCCCAACCTCCTCAACGACCTCGCGCACGGTCAACAGGTCGCCAGAGCGTTTGCTCATCTTCACTTCCTGCCCGTCGCGAATCAGCTTGACCAGATTGTAGAGCAGAATGACCAGGCGGTCCGGGTCGACGTTCAACGCCCGCATCACCGCCGCCATGCGCGGGACATGCCCCTGGTGATCCACTGCCCAGACGTTGATTACCTTGTCAAACTTGCGCCGGGCGAACTTGTCATAATGGTAGGCGATGTCGCTGGCGAAGTAGGTGGGCGCGCCATTGGAGCGGATGACGACCTCGTCCTTCTCGTTGCCGGGATAGTTGCTAGCGAGGAACCAGTGAGCGCCGTCCCGTTTGATGACTTCACCCTCATCGGCGAGTCGCTTCAGCAGCGTATCCACCAGACCTTCGTCATACAGGCTCTGCTCGCTGAACCAGCGGTCGAAGATTACGCCCAGCCCCGTCAACTCATCTTCGAGATCCTGCAAGACAATCTCTCGCCCGATGCCTCGCATCGCGGCGAGAGCGTCCTCCTGCTCCATGTGGAGAAAGCGATCGCCTTCCCGCTCTCTAACCAGTCCAGCGTAGTCGTGCAGATACGCGCCCTGGTATCCACCTTCGGGAATCTTTGCCGCACGGCACGGCGCACCGTCTTCTGACTGGAAAAGCTGGACATAACGGGCGTAAAGGCTCTCGATGAAGAGTTGAAACTGAGTGCCGCTGTCGTTCACATAGAACTCACGCTGCACTTCGTAACCGGCTGCCGCCAAAAGGTTGGCCAGCGTATCCCCCAGCACGGCATTGCGCCCGCCCCCGTAATGGAGCGGGCCGGTCGGATTGGCGCTGACATATTCCACCTGCCAACGCTGCCCTGCCCCTTTGTCGATGGCGCCAAAGTCTGACCCGGCCGCGATAATCGGAATTACCTGGCTTTGTAGCCAACGCTCGTTGAGGCGAATGTTGATGAACCCGGGCCCGGCCAATTCGACACTGCCGATCGCGGCAGTACTCCCGTTGCCGCTTGGATCGGCGGTAGGAATCTGTTCAACAATCGACTGGGCGATTTGGCGGGGATTCGCCTTCTGGCCTGTGGCCTTTTTGACTGCGGAGGAGGCGAGCAAAGCGATATTGGAGCTGTAGTCGCCATGTTCAGGTTGGTTGGGGCGTTGAATCTCCACCGGAGGAACATCAATCTCGGGCAATTTGCCGGACGCCTGTGCCGCGGCAACTGCGTCAAAGACCGTCTGCCGAATCTGATCTCGAATCATTGTTGATATCCCGGTGCGCCGGCGCATGGACTGCAAGACGGACGGCGGCGAATTTCCATTGGACCCGCTACCAAGGGCGGCGGCTCAATGAACCTGAGCCTGGGGCAGCGGCAGTTCCTCCATTTCGTACCAATTCGGTCCCGCTTCGATGTCCACCTGCAAGGGAACATCCAGGCGATAAGCCGATTCCATCACTTCACGTACCAGCAGGCCGACGGTTTCCAGTTCGCCATGTGGAACTTCCAGCACAAGCTCATCGTGTACTTGCAAAAGCATCTTGGCTTGCAGCCGCTCGCTGCCCAGGCGTTGGTGGAGGCGTCTCATTGCGATCTTGGTGATGTCTGCAGCCGCCCCCTGGATGGGTGCGTTGATCGCCTGCCGTTCCAAAGCTTGCCTCTGGTTGAAGGGCAGGCGTTCCTGGAGTTCCCTGAAATTCCGCCTGCGGCCCAGGAGCGTCGTTACATACCCATCATTGCTGGCCCGGAAGATGGTGTCGTCGATGTACTGCCGCACCTTGGGATAGGTGGTGAAGTATTGGTCGAGAAACTCCTGGGCCTCAGCCGGACCCATATCGGTGCGGCTGCTGAGGCCGAAGGCGCTGACGCCATAAATCGTGGCAAAGTTGATCGTCTTGCCCAGAACGCGCTGTTCATAGGAGACCTGGTCCAGCGGCACATCGAACAGACGGGATGCAGTCACCGCGTGAATGTCCTGCCCCTGGCGGAAGGCATCCAGCAGAGGCTCTTCCTGAACGATGTGCGCCAGGATGCGCAACTCGACCTGGCTGTAGTCGGCGGCCAACAAGAGATTGCCTTCTGCGGCCTCAAATGCTTTACGAATCTCCCGCCCTTGCTGGGTGCGAATTGGAATGTTCTGAAGGTTCGGATTCGTGCTGCTAAGCCGGCCCGTGGATGAGCCTGTCTGGTTATAGCTGGTATGGATTCGGCCTGTATCAGCGTTCACCATTTCCCCAAGCGCATCGACGTAGGTGCCGCGCAGCTTTTCCAGTTGGCGCTGTTCAAAGAGCAAATCAAGGAACTCGTTCTGTTCGGAAGAAAGTGCATTGGAGGCTGTGCGCAGCTTCTCCAGTACGCCCACTGCGGTGCTGACAAAACCGGTGCTGGTCTTCTTCAACCCCTTGGACGGAAAGCCCATCTCATTGAACATCACAGTGCTGAGCTGCTTTGTGCTACGCAAATTGAAATCGTGGCCGACGATTTGCTTCAAACTCAGATCGATCTCCTGCAGGCGCGTTGCGAGCTTGCCCGATAGATCCGCCAAAAATGCGGTATTCAAGCGAATGCCTGCCATCTCCATATCCGCCAGCACCGGCAGCAGAGGCAGTTCGATCTCTTCATAGAGATCCCACATTGTGGCCTCATGCAGCCTTGGTGCAAGAACCTCCCAAAGCTGAATCGTGGCATCCACGTCTGCGCCGCAGTAGGCCGTCACCGCTTCGACATCCACCTGTCCAATCGAAATCTGGTTGCGGCCCTTGCCAATGAGCGCGCCGATGTCGGTCATGGTCCAGCCCAACTCATCTTCAGCCAGGCTCTTCAGGCCGAGGGCGTGGCTGGCCGATTCCAGCAGCCAGGCGGCTGTCATCGTATCGTGAATCGGCCCATCGACTTCAAGCCCGTGCCGCCGACAGACAACCAGATCATACTTTCCGTTATGCGCCACTTTGGGCAGGTCCGCGCGAGCAAAGTAAGGCTGCACCGCCTTGCGCACCATTTCCCAGGGAAGTTGCTCCCCTTCATCGTGGCCGGTAGGAATGTAGCAGCCCTCGCCCTTTGCCCAGGCAATCCCAAGACCGACCAGGTCGGCGCGCATGGGGTCGACGCCGGTCGTTTCCACATCGAAAGACAGAAGCTGCGCCTTGTCCAGAGCCTCCACCAGCATTGCCAAGTCTGCCTCGGTCTGAACGCACTTGTAGGCGTGCTCCGCAGCCGCGCTTGCCATCGGGCGCAAAGGGGCAGCGGTCGCCATTGACTCCATCCCTGAGAAAAGGGCCGCCTGAAACTGGGCCACCCCATTCCCGGCCTGCCGCCCACCTTCGCCGCCTGCAAAACTCGTTTCCCCAAGTTGCTCCAATTCACGCTGGAGACTGCGGAACTCGAGCTCTTCAAAAATGCTGCGTACTGCGCCGCCGTCGTACTCCCCAAGGCGGAACTGTTCAGCGTCAAATTTGACATCCAGGTCGCAAACGATCGTCATCAGCCTCTTGTTGCGGCGCACATCCTCCTCGGCATCGCGCAGGTTTTGTTGCTTCTTGGGTCCCCGAACCTCGTCAATATGCGCATACAGACCGTCAAGAGTGCCGTACTTTTTCAGATAGCTGATGGCAGTCTTTTCACCCACGCCGGGTGCGCCGGGGATGTTGTCGGAACTGTCGCCGACCAGCGCCTTCATTTCAAGGAACTGCTCCGGGTTCAGCCCACCGTAGCGCTCGGCAACCTCGGCGACACCGTATGCCGAGGTGGTAGGCGAGGGCCCGCCGGACGTGTAGAGAATGCGCACGCGATCCGCGACCAATTGAAACAGGTCCCTGTCTCCGGTAAGGACCAGGACATTGTGTCCTTTATCGGCAGCCTGTTGGGCGAGTGCGCCGAGCACGTCATCCGCCTCATAGTTTTCTGCGGTGACGATTGGGATTCGCAGCGCCCCCAGGATCTGTTCGATGCGATCCATCTGAGTGCGCATATCGTCGGGCATGGCATCCCGGGTCGCTTTATACTCGGCGAACTCTTCGTGCCGCCAGGTGTCCCCCTTGTCAAAAGCGACGGCCACACCGTCGGGTCGGTAATCGCGCAGCACGCTGAACAGCTTGCGAACAAAGCCGAACACTGCTGTCGTCATCTCCCCGCGCGCGGTGACCAACGGCATTTTGACGCCGAAAAAGGCGCGATACGCTTGTGAATGACCGTCGATAAACAAGAATGTCGGCACTATCGCTCACCCTTTCGAATGGCGTAGCGATCCCACACCGGTTTGGCAGGGAGCAGGACGACCTTCAAAGAGTACGCGCAGGAACCAGGCGCGCCTCTCAGCTTTTGTGTCCTACTCTTCGACCGCCAACTGACCGTCGGACACAAGTTCTCGAATCTGACCGATGTCAAGAATCGAACGCATGGTGCGCATGCGGCGGCCGACATCGAGCCGATAATGTCCGGTTGGGAGATCCAGAATGAAGTTTCTGTCGCTCCGATTGGCTAGAACGATCACGTTCTTCGGATCTGCAAGCCAGGTAATGTCATCGTAAGTTCGTTTTGCCACCACAGCCCTCATTGACTCGAGCAGGCATTGAAATTAGAAAAAGCCCTCTAAATGCGCGGGCAACCTTATGCTACGACGGGCAGGAGTTTGATGTCCAACACATTGCAATTGTACAGGCGCTTTCAGAATCTGACAAGGTTCTTCGCGCGGAAGAGGCGCGACGTGGGACGTCGGTGAACGTTGCGGCCGGGGGCTGCGATCAAGGATTCGTAAAGGCCAAGCGCTGCAACTAATGTGTAGCCGCCAGCAAAAAGAGCCAGGAGTGGCAGGTTCCACCAATGACCACTGGCGGCGGAAATGAAGCAGCCTGTTACGGCGTAGAGGGCAAGAAAAAGCTCGCCGGCAACGAGCGGTTCCAGGCCCAGTGCGTAGCTGCTGCGATGCCAGGCAATGGACGCGCCGCGCTTGTCCCGCGCGGTGGAGGATTCGGCAGTTTCGACGCGGAACTTGGGCGTACGCAGAAATGTTCCGGCGCGGCCAAAGAGCGCCTGCACGGCTGCGACAGAATTACTGAGCGACAACCCCATGCCCAGCAGCATCAGAATTGGCAAGAAGGCCCAGCGGCGCGGCCAGTCCTGTGGATGCAGACGCCGCTGCGCCAACGCGTACAAGGCGGGCGGCCCCACCGAGACCAGGCTCAGGTATGCGAGGGGCCAATAGGGCTGGCTGCCGAACAACATCAGGAGCGGCGTGACGAGCAGGAGCAGGAGCAACAGTGGATGGATGAGATAGCCGCCGAGGTGGACGAGCGCGGCAATGCGCTTCAATAGAGGCCAGCGCCCGTGCCAGATCCGCGCGCCCAACTTGCGCAGGGTCGCGACGCTGCCTTTGGCCCAACGGAACTGCTGACGCTTGAAGGCCAGAAGCAGGGGCGGCAGTTCCGCCGGCGCTTCGACATCGTCCAGGTAGACACCGCGCCAGCCGGCAAGCTGGGCGCGGTAGCTGAGGTCAAGGTCTTCGCAAAGCGTATCGGCCTGCCAGCCTCCGACTACCTGGTCTTCGATGCAGGCCCGCCGCCACACGCCCGCAGAGCCGTTGAATCCGAACGGCAAGCCAACGGAATGGCGGGCGGCCTGCTCGACGACGAAATGGCCGTCCAGTGCAAGCGCCTGGGCCCTTGTCAGAACGGCATAGCCGGCATTCAAATGCGTCCAGCGCGTTTGCACGAATCCGACATTTCGGCCTGTTGGCGCCAGAAATGAAGGGAGAGTGCGGAGCAGGAAATCGGGCCGGGGCGCAAAATCTGCGTCAAACACGGCGATGAAATCACCGGTGGCCGCGGCGATCCCTTCCTGCAACGCGCCAGCCTTATAGCCGCGGCGGTCGTCGCGGTGCAGCACCTGAACATCGACCCCTTTGCGGCTCCAGAAGGCTGCGCGTCGCTCGGCAATGGCGGTGGTGCCGTCGGTGGAATCGTCCAGGATCTGAATCTGCAAGCTGTCGGGAGGATAGTCGAGCCGCGCGCAGGCGTCGATCAGTCGGTCGACAACGTGCAGTTCGTTGTAAACCGGAAGTTGCACGGTGACGGAGGGCCAGTCCGTGTCAGCATCCCAGAAATCGGTTCGGTTGGAGAGAGGCGAAAGAATTGTTGACTTGCGCGACAAGTTGTCCGCTCGGATTCTCAGCAGGGTCAGCAAGAGCGCTTGCAATCCGTAGACGGCCAGTCCGAACGCGCCGATAGTGTAGAGGATTTGCAGTGCTATCAGTAGAAGTGATTGATGCAAGGTTGGCGCTCCGCTTGGGGGTCAATCTGGTTTGGCGCGTTACACAAAAACGCCGACGGTCTCCGCCGGCATTTTCGGACTACAGAAGTATAGTTCAGTCGCGAAGATGCGTTAAATTCAGTGCTGCCCTCGTCTCATCTCAGACGCAATCAGATCTGAACTTTCCCTCACTCCTGCACGGCCTCCCCCTCCTTGTTCTGGGTGATGACCTGGTCAGCGAGATGGCTGGGCACCGGCTCGTAGCGGATGAACTCGATGGTGTAGATGCCGCGGCCCTGGGACATCGAGCGCAGATCGGTGCCGTAGCGCAGGATCTCCGCTAGTGGGATTTCGACGTTGATGATGGCGCGATTGTTGCGATTCTCCATTCCCTGCACGCGGCCGCGGCGGTTGTTGAGATCGCCCATGACGTCGCCCATGAACTCGTCCGGGACGGTCACCCTCATGCTGTAAATCGGCTCGAGCAGCACGGGGTTGGCCTCCTGCATGGCGATTTTGAAGACCTCGCGGCCAGCCATCTGGAATGCGATATCCTTGGAGTCGACCGGATGATGCTTGCCGTCAAAGACGATGGCTTTGACATCGACGATCGGGAAACCGGCGATCACGCCCTGGTCGAGGATCTGGCGAATGCCCTTCTCGATGGAGGGGATGAATGCGGTAGGGATGGAGCCGCCGAAGACTTCGCTGTCATAGGCGAAGCCGTCTCCCCGATCCTGCGGCTCCACTCGCAACTCAACATCGGCAAACTGTCCGGCGCCGCCAGTCTGTTTCTTGTGCCGATAACGTGCGCTGGCCGTGCGCGTGACGGTTTCCTGGTAGGGCACCTTGGGCATGGCCGTATCAACCTTCACGCCAAATTTGTTGTCCAGGCTGCGAATGGCCACGTCGATGTGGGTGTCGCCCATGCCCTGCAAAATGCTCTGCTTGGTCGCGATGATGTAGTCGACCTGTAGAGTGGGGTTCTCCTCCGCCAGAGCTTGCAAGCCCTGCCCCATTTTGGCGCTGTCCGCCTTGGTCGAGGGCATTACCGAGACGGAATAGAGCGGTTTCGGATATTCGGGCGGGGCGATGACAAGGCTTTGCTCCCCCAGAGTATCGGTAGTTCTCAGACCTTCCATCTTGGTGACAACGCCGATATCGCCGGCAACGAGCGCCGCAGCCGGATCCAGCTCTTTGCCGCACACATTGAACAGGTTTTGCAGCTTCTCGCTCTTGCCGGTGCGTTGAATCGTAACCTGACCGTCGGCGGAAAGCGTGCCGGAAAAGACTCGAACGTAGTTCATGCGCCCCACGTAACGGTCGACAATCGTCTTGAAGACATAGGCCGAGACGGGGCCGTCAGCCTCTGCGTTCAGTTCAAGCGTTTCGTCATCGCCGTTGGAGGCCGGCGTCGCGACAGCCGCAGGGGATGGCACGTAGCTTCTCAAGGCGCGCACGAGGCTGTAGAGGCCGAGATTGGCGGTGGCGCTGCCGCAGAAAACGGGAATGATCTGGCCATTTTTGACGCCCTGGCGCAACCCCTCCCGCACCTCTTCTTCGGTCAGCTCCTCGCCTTCCAGATACTTCATAATCAGTTCGTCGTCGGTCTCGGCGGCGGCGTCGACAAGGTTCTGTTTGGCTTCCTCTACTGCGTCCTCCATGTCTGCGGGGATGTCGGCGACGGTGGCATCGGCGCCTAGATAGGCCTTCATATCAATAAGGTTGACGACGCCTTCGAAGCTCTCGCCGGCGCCGATCGGCAGTTGGAAGGGCAGGATTGTGCCGGAGAAAACTTCGTTGACGCTGGCCAGGGCGCGCTCGAAATTGGCGTTTTCGCGATCCATCTTGTTGATAAAGGCCAAGCGGGGCTTTTGGACCGCGTCCAGTTGCTCCCAGGCAAGCTCGGTGCCGACTTCGACACCGGCCACCGAGTCCACGAGAACGAGACCGGCTTCGGAGACGGCGAGGCCGCTGATTACTTCGCCCACGAAATCAAGATAGCCCGGCGTGTCAACCAGATTCAGTTTCGTGCCCTCAAATTCGACAGGGAGGACGGAAAGATTGATCGAGATGCCGCGCCTCTGTTCCTCTACATCCCAGTCCGAAACGGTCGCGCCTTCCTCTACCCGGCCTACGCGGCTGATGCCGCCGGCGTTGAAGAGAAGCGCCTCGACCAGGGAAGTCTTGCCAGAACTGCCGTGCCCAAGTATTGTGACGTTGCGAATCTTGTCGGTCGAAAACTCGGCCATGAATCCTCCTCACTGCATTTGAAATCACCCCGAAATTGGGGAGTCAGCATGTCTTCAATTGATTCAGGTTTTCAGTTTCGGGCAGCCGATCTTGGCCCGGCGCGCGCCGATGCCGAGGGCCGACGCCACATCGATAGGCAACCGCTTGGCATTTTACTTACTTTTCTCACACTTGTCAACGAATAGAGATTCTGGGTGCATCCCAGATTATTGTGCGTCCAGTAAAGCCAGGTCGTTGAAGCAACTGAGGACAGTTTTGACTGAGCGGAGTCATGCGGAGCGCCAGCAACGCTTGCGCGGCCCCGTTGCTCTTGTCATTGCCTTCTCCTCGTCCACATCCTTTCATCCTCACAAAAGATTGGGATGCACCCTTGCAAAGGAATTGCCCGTCAACGCTGAAAAATTGGGCTTCGCTCTTCCCACCGGCGCAGCACGATTCAGAGTATCGCAATCACTTGGTGTCCGCTCTATTTACAAAACATACAAATCACAGTTTATGCACAAAACATACAAATTACCGTCCGAATGACACCAAATTACGGTCCAGATGACACCGCCGCAGTGCCGGCATTCACGCCTGGCGCGGGTGCATCCCAGAATGGGGGCGAGACTGCGGCTACGTCCGGGTTTCCGGACCGCTTGCAGGCGATGTGAGGGGCGCGCAGGTCAGGTGTGCCAGTGTAAGTGATCACGAGCATTTGCGAGCGTTTGCGAGCATTTGCGAGCGTTTGCGAGCGTTTACGAGCGTTTGCGAGCGCGCCAGGTCGCGTTTGGTCGCGTTTGGTCGCGTTTAGTCGCGTTTAGTCGCGTTTAGTCGCGCCAATTTTTTTTTGTCCGGGCCCGTTTGGGCGTGTTCTGTCATATCGTGTCGTATCTTGTCGTCATTTTTCGTCATTTCTCGTCATTTCTCGTCCCGAAATTTTTTTTCGGGTATGGCGGGCAAAGGGTGGTTGCGGCATTGGTTGGGCAGGGAGGGCAGCAGTTTGCTGCGCATGGTTGCCGCGCCGGGGGCAGGTTGTGAAAAATGACATGACACTCACTCTAAGCTGGGCTACAGTTGCGGCAGGGCCGCGGCTGCGATCGTTTGTGATCCGCACAATTGTACTACAAGATTGAAGAGTTTGCAGTTGCTGGGAATCCCAAGCTGCATCTCAGAATGGGGCTGGGTTGCTGAGATGCTCTGAAGGAGCAGGAAGCTCAGCAGTTGTAGGTATTGTGATCCATGCAGTTGATATGATGGAGACAGCTGACGGCAGCGGCCCAGGCGGCCTCTTCATTCACGAGAATCAGCTGAACTGCGGTGCGATTGTGCCGACAGGCGACCTGCATCCGTCACCTCCTGGAGCAGTTCTTCAACAGGCACGGGAACCAAAACCGGCTGTGGGCGAGACAGCCGCGATCCCAGGGACACGTTCCCCAAAATTTGGGATGCAGCCAGACTCTCCGACGCGCGCCAAGCGCCGGCAATCTCTGGTTCGGCCGAGCAGGCGGCTTGCAACTGTGTTGCTTCAGCCGTTTCGATACAGTTCCCGCAGGATGATCATTTGCTGGATCTGGGTGGTCCCTTCGTAAATTTGATAAATCTTGGCGTCTCGCATCAGTTTCTCGACCGGAAACTCCCGGCTGTAGCCGTTACCGCCAAAGACCTGAACCGCGTCGGTGGCGTTTGTCATGGCTGCTTCGGCGCAGTACGCCTTCGCCATCGCCGCCGACATGGTGTTGCGCAGTCCTTGGTCGAACTCCCAGGCAGCCTTATAAGCCAGGTGCCGGCCGGCTTCAACCCGAATCGCCATGTCGGCGAGGATGAATCCGACGCCCTGGAAATGTGAGATCGGCTGACCGAAGGCGGTGCGCTCCCCGGCATAGGCAACGGCTTCATCGAGCGCGCGGCGAGCAACGCCGACCGCTGCGGTAGCCACACCGGGTCGGCTCTTGTCAAACGCCTTCATGCCGATCTTGAACCCGTCGCCCTCTTCCCCCAAGCGGTTGGCGGCCGGCACTTCGACATCTTCAAAGAAAACCTGGCAGGCTTGGGCTGCGTGCTGCCCCATCTTCGGCAGCGGCTTGCCCGTGCTTACACCGGGCCAGTCCCGCTCAACGATGAAACAGCTCATGCCACTGTGACCTGCGGCCGGGTCGGTCTTGGCGAAGACGGCGAAGAAGCTGGCAACCGGCCCGTCGGTAATCCACGTTTTGAGGCCGTTCAGGAGATAGATGTCGCCTCGGCGCAACGCGGTCGACTTGATAGCGGCCACATCCGACCCGGCATCCGGCTCGGTCATGCAGTAGGCGGCGATTTTGCCTTCGTCAATGATCCAAGGCAGATAGCGGCTCTTCTGCTCGTCGCTGCCGGCGATTAGCAGGGGCAGCGTTGAAAGCTGATTCAGCATCAGCGCGGTCTGGATTCCGGAGCAGCCATAGGCCATCGACTCGGCGATCACGCACTCTTCGAGCGCGGTCGCGCCCATGCCGCCATACTCCTCAGGGATGTTGAGATTGACGAGCCCGACTTGGCGGGCTTTGTGGAAGATCTCCCACGGCCACTCTGCGCTCTGGTCATAGTGCTCGGCCAGGGGAATGATCTCGCGCTTGGTGAAGTCGATCGCCAATTCGCGTAGCATCTTGACATCTTGCGGAAGTTCGTACATTGAAAACGTTCCTTATGCAAAACAGTCAATCGAAAGCGGTAAACGGAAGCCAGAGTGTTATACTCTGGCAAGACCGTTACATAGGGGAAGAGAAGGGAGGCTCGATGGCTTCGGACTCAATGCTGTTTCAGGAAATACACGAGCAGCCTGAAGTAATCGAACGTTTTGCACAGGAGGGTGGGCGTGCGGCCGAGCAACTAGCCGACCAGATGCGCAGCGCCGACATTCGTCAAGTCGTTGTTGCCGCCAGAGGAACCAGCGACAACGCCGCCCGCTACGCCCAATATCTGATGGGAGCGAACAACCGGCTGCCGGTGATGTTGACGACGCCTAGCCTCTTCACATTTTACCAGCGCCCGCCGCTTTTCGCACCTGGCACGCTCGTGCTGGGCATCAGTCAGAGCGGCAAAAGCCCCGATGTTGTCAGTGTCCTGGCCGAGGGAAAGCGACAGGGGTGCATGACTGCGGCGATCACCAACGCGGTGGCATCTCCTTTGGCGCAGCAAGCAGATCACATCATTGCACTTGGCGCCGGTGAAGAGCGCTCCGTTGCTGCGACCAAGACATACACGGCGCAACTCTTCGCCATCGGCTTCCTTTCGGCGTACCTTGCAGAAGATGCCGAGTATTTCGCGCAGCTGCGGCAGGCGCCAGCTCTGCTTCGCCAGACTCTGGAGCTGAACGGTGATGTTGAGCGATTGGCTGAACGGTATCGGTTCATGCGGAACTGTGTGGTCGTTGGCCGGGGGTTCAACTACTCGACTACTTTTGAAATCGCTCTGAAACTAAAGGAACTGACTTATACCCTGGTCGAACCCTATAGCAGCGCCGACTTCCTGCACGGCCCTGTCAGCTTGATCGAGCCTGCATTTCCCGTGATCGTGGTTGCGCCGAGCGGTGTGCTCGCCCCGGAGATGAGGGCATTTGTCGAACAGTTGCGCGACCTGGGGGCCGAACTGCTCTGCGTCAGCAATGACGAGTCGCTGCTCTCAATGGGTCGAACCCGTTTTCCTTTTCCTTCAGTCCCCGAATGGCTTTCGCCTTTGCTGGCGATCGTGCCGGGTCAGTTGTTCGCACTGTACCTGGCTGCCGCTCGGGATTACGATCCTGATCGTCCGCGCACGCTGCGCAAAGTGACCGAGACGCGCTAGAAGCGCCCGCCGGCGGCAGGCAGGCGATGCGCCGAGCGGCCACTTGCCCCTCGGTTCAAAATTGTTGTGCCGGCGATCTATATGAATAGAGCAGGCGTAGCCGCTCTACACCTGCTCTACAAGGAACGGGGTGAATCCCCGAAAACTTGAAATTTTTCTGGATGGACAAAAGCCCTGCTCAGTTGCCCTTGCCGGAGCCTGGCAGATAGACGGTGATGTTGACATCAGTCATCTGAACTAAGGGAAGCATACTTTCGACCAGGCCCATTAGCTGGTACACATCGCTGCCTGGGAATGCTTCCTCAACCGGTTCGAGCAGGCCCGACTCCTTTACGAGCGTAAGTACATTCTGTACTTCCCCACTCCCCCATGACAAATAGGGTAGGTTGATGTCATTCACGCCGATGTGAATGCCCTCCTTGTCCGTCTGAAGGGTGACGGTCGTAATGCCGGCTGAGGTCAGACTGGAGATAACCGAGGGCGGCAGGCGCAATGCCCAGAAGGGCACAAGGGTCAGGACCGACCATTCTGTGTCAGACAGCTCGGCAAGCGTCCAACTACCATCTGCATGGTAGATTATGGGCAGGTCAATCGTCGGCAGACCGCCGAGCAGGCCGAGCATCTGTTCCTGGGCCACTCTTGCCCTTATCGCCTCTTCGCTTTCCGGATGACCGGTCAACGGAATCAGTTCAGTCTCCTCTGCCACCGGGAAGCGCAATACGATGCCCACGCCGAAATTTCGCACGAGCGGCAACAGCTTGTTTAGCGCCGGCACACCCCAGCCGATCGAGTCAACTGCGTCAGCCGTGGCAACCAATGAGCCTTCCTCCCAGACAAGTGATGGAATCAATCGTCCGTTCACCATCAGAAAGACGCCGTCAGGCCCATTGTTTACCTGCAAATGCTGGATGTTGGCTGCGGTGAAGTATTGGACCCAAAATGAATCGAGCGACATCGCGTAAAGGACGGCTGCGAGGCCCAATCTGATGCCTGGCTTAAGGACGACCCCACCGGGCGCCTTGGTGTTTCCGATGTCCATGTGGGACAGGCCTCCGACCGATGCAGTGCCATCCGATGCATAGTCGATCACGAGGGCCGGCAGGTCGACAAAGAACTGATTCGGATCTCTTTCAACCACAGCTCCGGCGCCGACGCGGGTAGTGCAACCTGTGACAATCAGCGCGGCGACAAGCAAGAGCACAGCCCAATGTGTGACGCGTTTCTGCATTCGAGTCCTCCTGGTGGGTTATTGGACTCCCAATGTTGAGAATCCGGATGCGAACTGCGGCCATCTCGGCGCCGCACTGCTCCATCGACAAGCTTGCCTATTCTATCTTTCACCAGCGTGTTCGGGAGGCGGCACAACGGCCAGGCGCGGGAGCGAGAAGGATTGCAATGCTCCTTAGCGGATGACCCTGTTTCAGGCATGACAGAAGTGCAGGATTGGTCGGCAAAGCTGAACCAGCCGCCATCTGCCCAGGCTCGCATGAACCTGCCCCTTTAGCTTCGAATTGTACACAGGCAAACGAACTGTGTCAATTGTGTTTACTGGGCGTTTTGGCGGTTGAGGGGCGGCCGCAGAAAGATGCTGCGCTAGTGTAAGCCGGGTTCGGAGTCAGGTCAGCGCCGGCAAGAGAGCCATTTCATTTTGAGTGGGATTGAGAGATGGCTTCTTGGCTTGCCAGGTGTAGGCAATCAGACCGGCGATCAGATTTGGGAAAAAGTTGGCCGTGCTCCTGCGACGGCTGTGTTCGATCTGTGGGATATTCTTGAGTTGGTCAACAAGGGTTTCGATGACGAAGCGCTTGCGCGTGAGAAGCTTCTCTTCGAGAACGACGAGTCGGTGCTGCATGGTCTTGCCAATAGGCTCGATCGGCAGCGGGCTGTCTGCCGCCATCAATTTCTGTATTCTCATCACTCTTCGCCTTTCTCTGCTGGTGAATTGTGGCTGGAGAACTTCGAACCTGCCGGCCTGATAAGGTGCTCACTTACTCCCTATTCAGGTCAACTATCTCATGTGAAACCCGTTTGAAACCGAAATTTTTTGGGCGAATAAAGCGATTGAATCGTGGCCGTCTCGTCTGTCCTTACGCAATACGCAATACGCAATCACGCAAGAAGCGGGTTCTCGATGTGAACGCACATTAGTAGGACTTTCGCTAGCAGGTCAATCTCCTGTAAGCTTGAGACATGATTACAAAACAGAAGTATGTCGAATACCTGGTCTCGAATACCTAGTCAGCACGCCGAACAACGACACCTGTACCAATTTGGCTGAACATCTGGATGGCATGAGCCACGATGTAATCAGCGATTTCCTGAAAAGAGAGCGACTCACAGCCAGTCATCTATGGGAACTGGTGCAAGAACGGATCGACGACAGTGCGGATGCGTACCTGATCATTGACGACAGTGTGCAAGACAAACGCTATTCACGGTCAATCGAGATGGTAAAGCTGCAGTACAGTGGCGCTGCCGGTGGTCTGGCGCCTGGCATTGCGGTCGTGAACCTGATTCACACCAGTGGTGAAGATGGCGAGTATTATCCGGTCGATTTCCGCATCGACGCCAAAGAAGCAGATGGGAAGACAAAGAACGACCATTTTCAAGAGATGCTGTTGCGAGCCGTTGGCGACAAACAGATTCAGGCCAAGACGGTGCTATTTGACAGTTGGTATGGCTCGTGGCGGAACCTGAAGTTGATTCACCGTCTGGGATTGACCTTCTACACCACACGCAAAGCCAACCGTATGGTCAGTCTGCGCGCAGAAGATGGCTATATTCAGCTTGATGCGCTCGATTGGAACGACGAACGGCTTAAGCATGGCATCATTGTCAAGCTCAAGAAACTGCCTTTCAAAGTGAAATTGTTCAAGATAGTTGCCATAAACGGCGACGTTGACTGGGTCATCACCAATGATCCGGATGAGACTGTGATCACGCAAGTCGCTCAAAACGCGAACGTGTTGCGCTGGCAGGTCGAAGAATTTCACCGCGAATTGAAGCAACTGACAGGCTCCGCAAAATGCCAATGCCGCAAAGCGCGTTCGCAGCGCAATCACCTCGCTTGCTGTTATCATGCCTGGCTTTCACTCAAGGTTCACGCCACCTTGCTCAACAAAACCATCTATCGCGTTCATACCGACCTGTTCAGCGACTATCTGCGAAACCAACTTCGCTGCCCTACTATCCCGGCTTTCCAGCCGACTTAGCGAAAGTCCTAACAGTCAAACACAGGAGAAACCCGATGGACCTCATCACAGTTTTCGAGAAGTTCCCGACACAGGAAGCCTGCATCGCCCACTTGGAGAAAGCACGCTGGGGAGACAATCCGGTTTGCCCGCATTGCGGCTCCGACCAGGTAGCGCGCAAGCACGAGAACGAACGTGTAGGACGCTGGAACTGCCACGCTTGCAAGAGCAGTTTCAACGTTCTGTCCAAGACCATCTTTCAGCAGACGAAAATCCCGCTGCAAAAGTGGTTTGTCGGCATTGCCATCTACCTGAACGCCAAGAAGAGCGTATCCAGTTACCAGTTGTCCCGCGACCTGAAAATCAGTCAATCGTCGGCCTGGGAACTCGGTATGAAGATTCGGCATGGCATGGTAGACGATAAGGTGTTCCTGAACGGCATTGTGGAAGCGGACGAAACCTACATCGGCGGGAAGCCTCGCAAGAACGACAAGGACTCCGACGATCCCCCCAAGCGCGGACGCGGCACGAAGAAAACGGCTGTTATCGGCGCTATCGCCCGCGGCGGCAAGGTAGTGGCGCAGCCGTCCGAAAAAGTGACTGGCAAGACGCTGAAGGCGTTCCTGGGCCGTTTCGTAGACGCTGATGACTCCGTACTGGTCACAGACGAATACAACGGCTACAACCGCATGAGCGAATGGGTGCCGCACTTCACGATCAATCACGCTGTAGCCTACGCTCAGGGCCTTATCCATACCAACACTATCGAAGGGTTCTGGTCGCTAGTCAAGCGGGCGATCTTCGGTTCGCATCACCACTACAGCAGAGAGTACACGGCGACCTACATTGTCGAAGCCTGCTACAAGTACAACAACCGTCATAACGGCGACCTGTTCGGGCAGTTTCTCACAGAAGCGGTCACGGTTTGACCAGGCCAATTTGACATGAAATTTGATCCCAATTAGGATCGGGGCAACAACAAAAAAACACCGAGATACCGATGTGCTCTGTCAAGGGGCGGCATCGGTATCTCGGCTTACATGAAAGGATTCTTTCATGACTGTCTCCAACGATACCATAACCCAACAAGACGTTCAAATCGCTGTTAGCAAAGTGAATGCAGCAGTGGTAGAAGCTGCGCCAAAGGTTCAGGCAGTCCTTGAAGTGCTGTTCGGCGCAATACGCTACTTTATAGAGCCAGCCGAGGCCAGCCGCCAGGTTAGGAATGTGCCTGCACTTCCGTTGATAGTGGACCATGTGGAACATCCGCGCCCTTTGTTGCCGTCTGATCAGCCAGGCAAGGGTGAATTCTGGCTTAGCCAACGCTAAGCACCGAAATTCAGGTTTGACAACCGAATAGTGGCGGTCACGGTGTAGAACAAACGGCCGGGTTGCAGCGTCTCCTCGTGTGTGTCAGAATGATCTATCCCCGCCAACATACACGAGGAGATGCCGCATGAACCGCATCCTGTACGCTTCCGATTGTCTGAAAGTCCTACAGGACAGGGACGCATTGGCTGATGAATCTGTAGACCTCATTTACTTAGACCCCCCCTTTAATTCCAACAGTGAATACAACTTGCCGTTCAAGGGCGAATACAAGAACGCCTCACCCGCAAAGGCGTTTGATGACACTTGGCATTGGACTGATGAGAATACGGAACAATTGGAGGAAATGGAGGCCGACCCTCGTACTCGCCCGCTTGCCGACGTAGTGAAGTTTGCTCAACGAATGGAAAAAGGTAGCACAAGCCTGGCGGCCTACCTGCTCAATATGGCAATTCGGTTGCGGGCAATGCACCGCGTTTTGAGAAAGACAGGGAGCATTTACCTGCATTGCGATCCAACCGCAAGCCACTACTTGAAGTTGGTCCTAGATGCCGTGTTTGGACCCAGGAATTTTAGGAATGAGATTACCTGGAAGCGTCGCCATGGTTTTTCTAGTGCGGTTCACGATTCAGTTCGATTCGGAGTCTGCACCGACATTATCTTGTTCTATGCCAAGTCAGACAAAGCAGCCTTTTGCCCGCAATACAACAAGGAAACACCTGAATATCAGGCTTACGTCGAAAAGCATTTCAAGCATATAAATGAAAATGGCCGCCGGTATCAAGCGGACAATCTTGCATATCAGGCTTACCGTCCTAACTTGATTTACGAATACAAAGGATACCCGCCTCCAAAAAACGGATGGGCGATCACTAAAGAGAAGATGGAGCAATGGGACAAAGAAGGGCGTATCCATTTTCCTCAAAAGAAGACAGGGAGGCTACGCAGGAAGCGATTTGTCGATGAACTCAAAGGAATGCCCATTCAGAATTTGTGGTATGATATTGACCAAATCGGTTCACATAGCGCGGAACGACTCGGCTATCCAACCCAGAAACCTGTATCTCTTCTCGAACGTATTGTCGGCGCTAGCAGCAAAGAGGGTGACGTTGTCCTGGACCCGTTTTGCGGTTGCGGAACAACACTCCATGCTGCGGAAAGCCTAGGTCGAAACTGGATTGGGATAGATATATCGAGTTTCGCAACCGGCTTGGTGCGCGACCGCATCGTGAGAGCCTTTGACCAACTGAAAAAAGTCAACATTTCGATGCGGGGCGAGATACCGACCGACGTACCCACCGCCCGCGCCCTTGCCGAGCGCAACAAGTTTGAATTTGAGAAATGGGTATGCGGTCATATCGGAGCGGAAGGGATGTTCCATGATCCTGGTACGCCTGGGGCCGATGGTGGCGTAGACGGCGTGATGAAATTCTTTCCTGTCCGTCCAGACAAGAAGTGGAAGGCCGAATACGCCATCGTGCAGGTAAAGGGCGGAAACGTTACGCCGGACGCTGTACGGGCGTTGAGAGAGACTGTAGACCGCTTCGACGTAACGGCGGGTGTTATGGTCTGCTTTGATCAGTACATGAGAACGGTTGAGAATCAGCGCAGCCATGAAATGTTCCATGATGCGTTGGGAACATATCCGGTGATACAAGGTTACAGCGTTGAAAATCTGCGGGCAGACGATCCCTTGAACCTACCGCTTTACGGATTGCGGCGGCAGGGAGCACTGCTTACCGCCTGAGTATAGCGGGGCTTGGCCCTCTTGTCAAGCCCAAACCCGGTTATTGCCTATGGTTTATTGCCAGTGCCGTTCTCATGTCTATCCTACTTGTCATTCTGTACAATTGGATTGGATCCTAGACTAATGACCCAGAACGTTGAGAAGGACCGCATGATTTCCGGAGTTAAATTCGCTGCGCTGCTGCTGACACTGATGATCGGCTGCACAAGCGTCGGCATCGTCGCAAGTTACAACCTCCATTCTTTCTGGTTCACTGCCGCAGAACCGATTGTCTATCCCTGCCCATACTCAGGAGACGCAGGCATATGTGGCGTGGACTTGAACCAACCCGAACCTAATCCTGCAGTCTGGTACTATAACTGGCCATACATAGACCCCACCCATATTCACAATCAGCCACAGAGAAGCTGCATACTTGGTTTCCTCTACCATGACCCATTGCCCCCGGGAACACTCAGGGGAGAACAGCCATGACAAGACTCAGCATCCTGCTGGCGACAGTACTGCTCAGCCTCATATTCGGTTGGATAGTAGGACGAAGGTACTTCCCCTACGTTCTCTTCGTCGGCATAGAACCGATGCTTTATCCCTGTCCGTATTCAGACGTTCCAGAGAATCATTCGACATGCGCCTACCGGCCACACGAGCCAACCCCCGACATCGCAATCTGGTGGCACGGATGGCCAACGCCAGAGGGACAGAGTCCGGTTCCTCAGCCAAGCGGAAACTGTCTACGCGACATTCGCTTCTTTGACCCGCTGCCACCACCGCAACCCATAACCGATTGACTTTCCTATGCGAGGGTTGAGTACTGTCGTATATAATGCCCTTTTCTTTCAGCCACTCAATTTCCATATTGAGCCGCCCGATCTGTTCATAAAGTTCTGCCTCCTGCGCCTCCTGATCCCGTTGCTTGCGCGCGCCATTGCTGGCGAAGACGCTGGGCTCGCCTTCCAGCAGTTGCCGTTTCCAGGCCCGTATCAAGTTGGCATGAATCTCGTGTTCACTCGATAGCTGGCTGATCATCTTGCCGTCTTAAAGCGCTTCCAGTGCAACCCGAAGCTGGTAGGCTGCCGTGTGTCGCCGCCGTTTCTTGACCATCGTGCTGCCCCTCCACCTGCTGGGTGAATTGCTCTGTTATACACCTTAGCTCGTGGTCCAGTTTTTGGGGCCCACTTCAGTCTGCCGCCATCAATTTCTGTATTCTCATCACTCTTCGCCTTTCTCTGCTGGTGAATTGTGGCTGGAGAACTTCGAATCTACCGGCGTGATGAAGTGCTCACTTACTCCCTATTCAGGTCAACTATCTCATGTGAAACCCGTTTGAAACCGAGATTTTTTTTGCGAATAAAGCAATTGATTCGTGGCCGTCTCGTCTATACTTACGAAATACGCAATACGCAATCCCGAAAGAAGCAGGTCCTCGATGTGAACGCCCATCAGTTCCCTCCAGAACGCCAGCGCACCCACATATCCCCTCTGAAAAACAGGGCATTCAGGCATCTTTTCCCTGTCCAAAGCAAAAGATTTCAGAGTGTGCTACATTGCTTGCGCAGGACCAATAATTGCCTCGCCGCACGCCTGCGGCGACAACACAAATGAGGATTGAAATGGCTTCAACACCTTGCAAAGGCCTCAAGAAAGACGGGCCCCCCTGCCGCGGAAACGGCCTCGAGCAACTCGACGGCTACTGTATCGCCCACGCCCCCGCCGACAAAGCATGGCATTGGCGTTCGCACGGCGGCAAGGCCTCGCCAGCCACCCGTCTGCCATCATGCGCCCAAAACTTTTTTGCCCGATCTCTCGTAAACGCTCGTGTAACGCTCGTACATCACTCGTACGAGCGGGCGTACCTGTGCCACCCCTTCAACCGCCGCCGAAAGGCTTCCAGCGCGGCCCGTGCTCGCCCGCCGCGACCACGCCGGCGGCCTTCGCCAGCCACCCGTCTGCCGTCATGCGCCGAAAACTTTTTGCCCGGTCTCTCGTAAACTCTCGTGCAACGCTCGTCCATCTCTCGAACGAGCGCTCCTGCCTGTGCCACCCCTTCAACCGCCGCCAAAAGGCTTCCAGCGCGGCCCATGCCCGCCCCGCCCGACCACGCCGGCGGCCTTCGCCTGCCACCCGTCTGCCGTCATGCACCCAAAACTTTTTTGCCCGATCTCTCGTCCATATCTCGTAAACGCTCGGTCAATCTCTCGTACGCGCGCGCGTACGTCTGCAACGCCTTCAACCACCGCCAAAGGGCCTCCAGCGCGGCCTGTGCCCAGCCCCCGCCGCGACGCCGGCGGCCTTCGCCTGCCGCCCACTACACCTGGCGCCGGCGGCCCCGATCCTGGACCGACACCGGAAAATGGCCGGCAACCGGGCCGTGTGACTGCCGCTGCGCCGCCGCTACTGCTATCAAGGCGACTGCATCTCAATCAGGACGCCATCTGAGCCGCAATTCACCGGCAAAGAAAGTAATCATAAATCGAAGTCACTGTCCGCTTGCTGATTGTAGGCGGCTTACGACCAAAATTACGGTCATCAGTTGCCGGAAACCGTCGGATTCCATGGCGACGCGCCGTAATTCGTACACACTTCGGTGTTTTGCACTGAACTGGATTCAATTAAGGCAGCCTCACGAGGCCTTGACCCAATTAATCGTATGCCTTGTGACTGTGCCCTTTCAGCCTTGCCCAAATGCTGTCATTTTGGCTATAATCTGGCTGCAGGATCGATCGCCATACTCTTTCGGCCGCGACGTCGTCTGTTTCGTTTGCTGTCAACCAATGACCACTGAATCGTTTACGCGATAGGCCAATTTGTGACAAGCAGCGCTCCGCCGATGCCCACATCAGCCGCAGAAGGTGCACAAGTTGCGTGCGCGCCGGTTCGCCCGCAGGATGGCGGATATGGTCCTCATTTGACCAAGGTTGACGATCTGGTGTTGCTCGTCACCGGCGGCGGCAAGCGCCACCTCTTAAGACTCAAGGCCGGACGCCAGTTTCACTCCCATCTGGGGCAGATAAAGCATGACGATCTGCTGAATCTCCCGTATGGCACAACCGTCTATAGCCATTTGGGGCACGCCCTGCTGCTTTTGGAACCGTCGCTTGACGACCGCATCACCCGCATCAAACGCAACACGCAGATCATTTATCCGAAGGACGCAGCCATGATCGTGCAGCGTCTTAACCTGCGGGCAGGAAGTCGCGTGATTGAGGCGGGGACGGGCAGCGGTGGGCTGGCAATTGCCCTGGCCTGGTCGGTTGCCCCTAGTGGACGGGTCTATTCCTATGAGGTGCGCGATGAGCACGTTCGTGTTGCGCGCAGTAACCTGGAGAAAATGGGCCTGCTGCCTTACGTAGAGCTGCACAACGCGTCGATTCTCGAGGGTTTCCAACAGACCGACGCCGATGCGCTGGTGCTGGACGTGCGCACGCCCTGGCTCTTTCTGGAGCAGGTCCGTGCCGCGCTGCGGCCTGGAGCGTTTTTTGCCGCGCTGGTTCCGACAACGAATCAGGTAAGCGCGCTTTTGCACGGGCTGGAGCGGTCCGGGTTTGCCGACATTGACGTGGAGGAGATTCTGGTGCGAAAGTACAAGCCGGTGCCGGATCGGTTGCGGCCCGACGACACCATGGTCGGCCATACCGGATTCCTGATTTCGGCGCGCCCAATCGTGGATGCGACCGACCCTGGACGCTGGCTTTCCGAAGAGCGTAAACGGTACGCGGCCCGCAAGATGTTGGAAGAAAGCATCGCCGCTGAAGAGCTGAAAAGGTCCTCACAGTCTGGCGAGAGCGATCGCATAAAGCCTAAATTGCCCTGAGATTGGTTGGACTCCAATTCGAATTCTTGCCTGCATCGTTCAACGACTCCATGCCAACCCGCAGCCCGATTCCCTTTAACAAATCAAGAAGAGGCAGAGATGACCGAAACAGAGCATGGCGAACGGTTACATGAGTACTTTGGCAACATTCATATGCACACGACCCACAGCGATGGCAGCGGGTCATTTGACGATCTCATCACCGGCGCTGTGCGAGGTGGACTGGATTTCGTCTTTGTCACCGATCACAATGTGCTGGTGCGCGAGGAAGAGGAGGGGTATCGCCGCGGTGTCCTTACTCTCGTCGGTCAGGAGGTACATGACCGGCAGCGCCAGCCTTCGGGCAATCACCTGCTGTGCCTGGGCGTTGAGACCGATGTCAGCGATCAGGCGCAGGACCCGCAGGTTCTAATTGATGCTGTCCGCAAACAGAACGCGCTGGCAATACTCGCTCATCCAATCGAAGAAGGTACAAAGCTGTTTCCAAAACTTTATTCCTGGGACAGTTGGGAGGTTTCCGGCTACCACGGCATCGAACTGTGGAACTTCCTGTCCAGCTTTCGCGGCTTCACTACGAGCTATCTGAGAGCGGCGCTGGTGGCCTTCCTGCCCCACCTGTTCACAGTTGGACCGTTGCCGGCAATGCTGAAGAAATGGGATGAGCTGACACAGGAGCGGCGGGTGGTCGCCCTGGGCGGGACCGATGTTCATGCGGTCACCTATCGCCGCGGCCCGATCAGCCGCCGTTTCATGAACTATGAGGAGTGCGCCAAAGCCCTCAATACGCACGTGTTGACGGAAACGCCGATGCGAGCTAAAGCCCAGCAAGGCGACTGCGACTTTGCTCACGCGAGTGTGCAGCATGATCGCTTGCTCTTGCTGGATGCGTTGCGCCGCGGGCACTGTTGGGTGGGCTATGACCTGGCGGGCCCGACGACAGGTTTTCGCTTCTGGGCGGAAGGAGGGCCGGACGACGAACGCCGCGAGGAGCAGGACGCAACCGCGCCATCAACCGCCGAAAATGCTCAAGTCGCAGTGATGGGAGATGCCGTCACGCTGGCGGCGGGGCGAAGTCTGCGCTTACACGCCCGCTTGCCGGAGATGGCTGAACTTCGCCTGTTGCGCAATGGCCGGATTGTGGCGCAGGGGCGCGCCGCGGCGCTCTCTTATGATGCCCGCGACACAGGTGTGTATCGGGTCGAGGCCTGGAAACATCGCTGGGGCAAGCCGCGAGGTTGGATCTTCAGCAATCCCATTTACCTGCGCCGCCCCAAGGACCGCTCCCAGCAAGCTCAGAACTGACAGGCCGTATCGGACCGATCCAGCTTGTAAAGTCCCCAAAAGGTTGTAACCGATGAATCATGACCGGCAATCAACCGGTTGTAATTTCTGCAGGCCAACCATCGATCTGCGTTCGCAGAAGGTCGAGAACAGTTTCTTCAGCCAGTTGCGGGTAGGGCGTCGCGTAGGTCTCGACAAGTTGCGGCGCGTACCAGCGGTAGAGGACAATCAGGGCGACGGCCTGACCGATCCAAGTGGCATTTAGCGCCCGACTGCCGGAGGGGGACCGACCGTAGCCCAGGCTCTTCTCGAACGCTTCCCGTTGCACAGAACCCAGATATTGGTTGATGCGGGCGGCTGAGTGCGGGCGACTGGCGCCGTTCAAGGCCACCACCAGGTCGATCAGCAGCGAGCGCAGATCGGCCAGCAGCGCGTTTGCGGCCAGATTCTCCCGGCGCCTCAGCACCGCGGGCAGTCGCGCCAACACAAGCCAGAATCGGTCGAGCTGGGCGCTGACGATTTCTGCATTGGGCGGACTGAGCCGGTCAACCTCTTCCTTCAGCCAGTTGCGCAGTTCGCCGGACAGCCGCGTGGAAAAGTACAGTGGGTGGATCGGCCCAGTGCGGCTGCGCAACTCGCTTGCCGTGGTGGAGTCAGCCCAGAGAAAGGCGAAGAGAACGCCTGCCTCTACACGCTGTCCGCGCGTCCCGGCGGGTAGATTCTGCGCAAGTGTGATTCCTTGCAGACCAGCAACAAAATGACGCTGAGGGCATCGATCAAGCAAATAGTTACCGTCTCCCAGCGCGTGGCGCAGGGCGTCCCGCATGCTTTCACGCCGACGGGCGGCGTCGGACGCGTCAAGTGGCGCAGCGCGCCAAAGCAGGCAACAGTCGACGCTGCTCCAGCTGTCGGCGTCCCTGCGGGCCAGCGATCCGGACAGCCAGATCGCTTCGATCGATTCCAGGGCGGCCAGAATTGGCAGAACGGCCTGAAGGAAAGAACGTTGGCGAGGCAGGTCTTTAACTGGGGCGAGATCGAACTCTGGAGGCATGGGATGGGCGAGAAGTGAAGGATGAGAATTGCCAGAAGTATATCATATCGAGGCAGTTTCTTGTTTGACGCTCGCGTGGCAGGGGCCCAAGTTCAGACTTTCCCGGAAATTCTTGCGTACGGCAACCCCAGGGCAATTGCATCTAAATATGGTCAAAGCACCGAAATGCTGCCATGATCTCTTCCGGGTCGGGTTCAGACACTGTAAATTGAACGAATGATGGCGCACAGGCTATGAATCTGACTGGTTTCGACGACTAACGGCCTTTGTTGCGCTGAATTTCCGTCGTCAATCAGCAGGCTTACAGCGATTTCCACCTGTTATCTCGTCCTTCTGTTCGGAATCCCGACAGAATTGGCATACAGAATTGGCATACAGAATTGGCATACAGATTTAGATGCGTATGCCCTGTGCCCGGTGTCCTTGCAAGAGCCTGAACAATCGTGTACGCTGTATCCATAACTGCTGTATCCATAGCTGAAAGTCCAAGGCGACAGCGAACCATCTCTGTACCTTAGCAAACGAATACTATCTTGCAGAACATACATGGTTGCAAAACCATAACGCCGCCCCAGCCGGCGCGACACGCTGCGCCAATCCGCAATAATTTTTGCGGAAAGAGCAAGGCAGCACATGAATTCATGCAGCACTTCGCGACACTTCGCGCCACTTTGATACTCTTCGCACGCACCGACAGGATACAGAGCAGGGCATCACAGGAATTCATGCAGCGATTCGCCTCACGCTGCGCCTGTGCGCCGCCCGCCGTGACGACGCCGGCGGCCTTCGCCCAGCCTCCCGTCTCCCGTGATGCACCGAAAATTTTCTTGTCCAATCTCACCAAATCTCTCGTACCAGCGCTCCTGCCTGTCAACCCATCCAACCGCCCAAACAAGCTTCTGCTGTGAATCCCATTTGAAACAGAGACTTTTCGGGCGAATATAGCAATCGAATCGGGGCCGTCTCGCCTGCCCTTACGCAATCCGGAATGCGCAATACGCAACTCAGAAAAAAGCCGGTTCCCGATGTGGACGCACATTAGATGCGTATGCCCTGACGGCAACCCCGCCAAATTGGTCAGGCTCTGGTATAATGGTACGCACGAGCGTCTGTGACGACGAGTCTTATCTGGTGATGGCGGGCGGCCCTGCCGCTAAGCTTGCACTGTATTGCCCCGAAACCTGTCCCATTTAGTCGACAAGGACTACGCATGGCTGAACGCAAACCAATTAACGAACTGCTGGAAAATCTGAATGAGGACGACTGGGAGCAAATCGAAGAGGAACTTCAGCAGGACGATGACGGCCCACCAGGACCGGGCGCGCCGCGGAGCGGCCGCGGGAACGGCGGACAAGGTGGCGGCGGCAGTCGTTTGCTGTGGTGGATGTTGCTGCCGTTTCTGGCGTTGATCCTGTTCAATTCGATTCTCGGCTTTTTTACCGACTGGCTATGGTATGACAGCCTTGCCCTGACTTCGGTCTTTATTACCCGCGTCGTCGCCTCGGTGGGCCTTTTCGCTGGCGGGGCGGTCGCATTCTGGCTGTTCTTCGTGGCCAACGTGCTAGTGGTCCGCCGACTGAATCCGCAGGGATTGGCTGATACGCCGGTGATGGAGGCGGTGCAGGCCGTCGGAGTTCGGCTCACGCCGATCATTTTGGTTGCGGGCGCATTTTTCGCCTTCTTTATGGGAACGGGCGCATCCTCTGCCTGGGAGGAGTTGCTGCTCTACTTCAATCAGCAGCCGTTTGACCTGGTTGACCCGATCTTCGGCCGCGATGTCAGCTTTTACGTCTTCACCTTGCCTATCTGGCAGTTCTTGCGCGGCTGGCTGATGACAACACTGGTCATCACATTGATCGCCACAGGCCTGGCGAGTGGGATAGGTTGGCGGGGCTGGAGCGCTCCCGCTCCTGTGCGTGCGCACCTGAGCCTTCTCGGCTCCTTGATCCTGTTGCTGATCGCCTGGAAGTACCGGCTGGACGCGTTGGAGTTGGTCTACAGCGCGCGCGGCGCCGTCTTCGGGGCGGGATATACGGATGTTCACGCGCAACTGCCGGCGCTCAACATTCTGGTCGTTCTCACGATCTTCGCAGCCGTGCTGCTGTTGGTCAACGTCTTTTTGCAGCAGGCCTGGCGGGCGATTGTGGTTGTGCTCGTGGGCTGGGTCGCCATCTCGGCCTTGGCGGGCAACATCTATCCCAATCTTGTGCAGAGGTTTCAGGTCAATCCCAATGAGTTTACGCGTGAGCGGGAGTACATTGCGCACAATATCGAGTTCACTCGCACCGCGTTCGGTTTGAGCAATATCGTTAACGAGAATTTCGACGCCAGCAGCGAGTTGACCGCTGAGGAGCTTCTGAACCAGCCGGACACAATCCGCAACATCCGTTTGTGGGACTATCGCCCTCTGCTACAGACGTATAACCAGGTACAGGCCTTGCGCCAGCAGTACCAGTTCACCGACATCGATATCGACCGTTATGACGTTGGGGGTGAACGGCGCCAGTTGATGCTGTCGGCGCGTGAGCTGATACCGGAACAGTTGGAGCAACCGGCCCAGACATGGGTCAACCGCAAACTGGTCTACACGCACGGGTACGGTGTTGCCGCGTCGCCGGTGGCCGAGATTACACCGGACGGCCTGCCGACCTTCGTGCTGAAGGACCTGCCGGTGCAGGGCATTCTCGAGGTCAAGCGGCCCCAGATCTATTTCGGCGAACGCACCAACGATTATGTTATTGTCAAGACGGCGACCAAGGAGTTCGACTATCCACGCGGTGAGGGTGGCAATGTCTTCACCACGTTCGAGGGGGAGACGGGCATCAATATCGGTGGATTTCTGCCGCGATTGGCGTTTGCAATTCAGTTCGCCGACGTCAATCTTTTCATCAGCCAGGAGCTGACGAATGAGAGCCAGCTTCTGTGGCGGCGCAATATCCTCGTGCGCACCAGCGAAGTCGCTCCTTTCCTGCACTTTGACTCGGACCCGTACATTGTCGTCGGCGCAGACGGCAACCTCTACTGGTTCCTGGACGCCTACACGGTCAGCGGGCGCTTCCCCTACAGCGAGCCGAGCGAGACGGGGACGAGGACGTTGCGGCCCGGTTTCAACTATATCCGCAATCCGGTCAAGGTGATCGTTGACGCTTACACCGGTGAGATGAAGTTCTATCTGGTGGAGCCGGACGAGCCAATCGCGGCTGCCTACGCCCGCATCTTTCCGGACTTGTTCACCTCCTTCGAGGAGATGCCCGAAGATCTGAACGCACACATCCGCTATCCAAACGATCTGTTCAGCATCCAGGCCAGCGTTTTTCGCACCTACCAGATGACGGAACCGACCGACTTTTACAATCGTGAAGACGTGTGGGCGTGGCCCGAAGAGATCTTCGACAACCAGTCGCGGCCGATGGAGCCCTACTATGTGTTGATGCAGCTGCCGGGCCATGAGGATCTGGACTTCATCCAGATTCTGCCGTTCACACCGGCAAACCGCGAGAACATGATCGCCTGGCTGGCCGCACAGAACGATCCGGCCAAGTACGGCCAAATGCTGGTCTACCGTTTCGGCAAGGACTCGCTCGTCTTCGGCCCCAAGCAGATTGAAGCCCGCATCGATCAGGACCCGGTCATCAGTTCCCAACTCAGTCTATGGAACCAACAGGGCAGCCAGGTGATCAGGGGCAATCTGCTGGTCATCCCCATCGGTGGAAGCCTGCTGTACGTGGAGCCGCTCTACATACAGGCGGCTACGGGCAAGATCCCTGAGCTGAAGCGGGTCATCATCGCGACCTCCGAGCGTGTGACAATGGCCGAAAACCTGGGTCTGGCTCTCGCTGAACAGTTCGGCCAGGATATTCTGGCGAACGCCAAATTGGCGGAACTGGCGTTGACCGGGAATGGCGACTTACCTGCTGAACTGCCTGCAACGACATCGTCGGCTGGCGCGGTCGACCTGGCGCTCTCGTCTCTGGAGGAACTGATCATGGAGGCGAACACCCGCTACAGCCAGGCACAGAGCGCGCTGCTGGCCGGCAACTGGGCCGATTATGGAGCCGAGCTGGAGGCGCTGCAACAGGTGTTGGAGCGCATGATGGAGATCAGCGGCGTTTCGTTGGAGCCGACGCCCCAACCGACACCCCTACCGACTCCGACAGCGGCGCCGGCTGCAGACGAAAGCTCAGGATAGAAGTCCGGCTCAGAGATTCAGATGTAATGACTTCGATTCGATTCAGAAAATAGGCTTGCAGCGAGTTATTGATCTTACGCAGAAGAAAGGCGCTGGAATGAGCGAAGATCCGGCTTCCCGGCAGCCAACTGTGCAGGAAGTCATAGACAGCATAGAAAGAGAGTGGGAGGCGCTGCAAGAGGTGTTGTCGGCTCTGGACGCAACGCAGATGACCACGCCCGGAGCGGCGGGCTGGTCGGTGAAGGATGAGTTGGCGCACCTGGCGGCATGGGCCAGGGGGCTGGCGGCGCTTGTGCGAAGGCAGCCCCGTTACCCGCCAATGGGACTGCCGGCGGACGCCGCTCCCCACACCACTGGCATCGAACGCATGAATCAGATGATTTACGAGCGCAACCGCGCGCTTCCTCTGGACGAAGTTCAGGCGGAACTGCGCGTCGCGCATGAGGATGTTGTGGCTGCCGTCTCCGAGCTTGATGACGATGACCTGCTGCGCCCGTATGACGATTATCAGCCCCAGGACCGACGACCCGACGGCGACACGCCCATCCTGTGGCGGATTGCCGGTAACACTTTCGGGCATTACGCCGGACATCGGGAGACAATCACGCAGATGTGGAGTCAGGAATGAAAGCAAAGAGAAGGGTCCTCATCACGGGTGCATCCGGGTACATTGCCAGCCTGCTGCTGCCCGTCATGCGCGAGCGTTACCAATTGACCTTGCTGGACGTGCGCACGGTTGACCGCGACGGAAACGAGGTGGAAGGCGTCCAGATCGCTGACCTGACCGACCGCGACGGGGACAGCTACCGCCACTTCTTTCGCGGCGCGGACGCAGTGGTCCACCTGGGCTTCACACGGGCGGCGGACAAATCGGATCCGATACAGGACTTTTACGCCGAACTGTCCAATGTGGAAATGGCCTTTCACGTCTACCAGACCGCGCAGGAGGAGGGAGTGAGGCGGGTGGTCGTCGCCAGTTCCAACCACGCGGCCGACTACTACGAGCGCCTGATTCTTGACAAGCGATGGGATGTGGTGACGCCGGAGATGCGGCCCTTTTCCGACAACTATTACGGCTGGGCTAAGGAAGCATACGAGCATCTCGGCTTTGTCTTTGCGGTCGGCAGGATGCAGTACCGCGGTCTGAACGCCGAGGAGCCGGCGCCGACTCCACTGGAAAACGTGCAGGTGCGCATTGGCGGGCCAAGGGAGGACGACCTGGAGAGGATGGAGCCTGGAGACCTGCGGCGCATGTACAGGGCACTCGGTGTCTACATCAGCCAGCGCGACCTGCAACAGCTGTTCATAAAGAGCATCGAAACCGAGGACATTGCCGACGAGGAGGGCGTGCCGTTCCAGGTTTTCTACGGCATCAGTGGCAATTCACAGGCATTCTGGAGCATCGTAAACGCCCGAAAAGTGATCGGTTACGCGCCGGAGGACAATAGCGAGTACCGCTTCAGCGACCAGATTCACGGTCACATTCGCGCCGCGCAGGCGACCAAGGCATAGTCGACCTTATTTCTAGCCGCTCGATTCCAGTGTGAAGACTGACGCCGTGTCTGCGGCAGGGCCATCCGTGTCAAAAGCCAGGAAGTGATAGCGGCCGGCAAGCCACTCGGTCAACTGATCGCAGTAGTGCTCCGAACCGGGATGCCCGGACTGACCCTGTGATTCTACTGCCCAGATGCCATCCTCGCCCAGGTCGCTGATGAGCCGGTAGTTGGCGCCCCTCAGCGCCCCCCAGTTGGGATCGAATCCCGTATTGCAGACAGTGACGCCGTTGCCGCCCACCGGCCAGCCGCCGCGATCGAGCAGTTCGCCCAGGTCACCGCGGCCGGAAAGGACGTGGCGCAGTTGAACCCTGTGAATTTCGCCCCAGCTCCAGTCAGACATATCCCGGCCCAGGCGCTTCTCAATTTCAGACAGGGCAGCGCGCAGGGCGTCAACGATGGCCGTCTCGCGATCTGAGCCTTCGAACCAGCCTGCTGCGTCGGCGTGGATGAGCGCCGCGGCCAGCCCGCCACAGGCCTCTGAAAGCGCAGGCGCCAGACTCTCGTCAAACCTCTGAGCGGCAACGCGCCGACACCACGCATTGAAGAAGACCTCAAAGATTGTCGCCGCGACAGAGTCGGGCGCCATATTGTGATCCCAGTCATGGAGATAGCGAGCCGCCTCCAGGACGCGGGCATCGCCCTTCTTACGCAGGACGGGCAGCAGCCCCGGCATGGCCTCGTCTGCGCGCAAGGTGCGGGTATCCTGTTGCATGTCGGCGTATGTTTCTCTACTGAAGCTTCCCCTCTCCTCGATCATCTGGCGGATGCGCCTGGCCCTGTGACCGGTGGCCCAGGCACCCGACAGCGCATAGGGGAAATCGTTGGGCGCGACGCGATTGTTGGCAGAGGCGATCCAACCACGCGGCGGGTCTTCGAGACGGGGCATCTGCTCAAATGGAATAAGCCCTTGCCACTGGTGGCCGGGGTCCCAGCCTGGCCTATAGCCGCGTGCACTGGCGTTGCGAACGGGGATGCCACCGACAGCCTGGTAGCCGATATGCCCTTCGACGTCGGCGGCTACCAGGCTCCAGGTGGGCACGCGCCAAGTGCGCGTGGCTTCGCGAAAGTCGGCAACTGAACGGGCGCGGTCAATGCCAAGCAGTGAGGTGAGCCATCCACAGTGGGCATGGCCGAGCCAACGCAGCGAGACGGGGCCCGTTCCGGCGGCTTCAGGGGGCAGGATTTCGTCAACGATTGGCCCGTTTCGAGAGAAACGGATGGTCTTGTGAATCGTGTCAGCGCCGCGCACTTTAATCGTTTCGACCAGTGTGCGCTCCGGTTCCCATTTGCCGTCGTAGAAGAAGCTCCCCGGGCGCCGCGGGTCTGTGCGCTCTTGGTAGAGGTCGCGCTGCGAGCAAATGTTGTTGGTGATGCCCCACGCGACGCGCCGATTGCGGCCAAACATTACCGCGGGCATACCGGTATAGGCCATTCCAGCCACTTCGAATGAGCCGCCGGTCAGCTGGACTTCGTACCAACAGGAAACGGCTGCGAAAGCGATGTGCGGGTCGCTGGCAACCATCGGCTTCCCAGAACTGGTGCGGGCGCCGCTCACAACCCAGTTATTGCTACCTTGGCCCTCCTGCGGATCGCCCACACTGGAGCCGACGGAGGAAAGGCCGCCCGCCGCCTTAGGATAAGCGCCGGCGGGAATGATGCTTTCGTCATCCGCTTCGCCGGTCAGAAAGGCCTGGTACAGCGAATCGTCGTCGAGCGCCCGCTGCGCCAGCTCCGGGCCGACGATGACGGGAAAGCGCACTGTCAGGTAGAAGCGAAACTCGGCCGCGATGACCAGGCAGTCTACCGGCGACCATGCTTCCGGTTCACAGTCCAGCAGGGCGAACTCGATGGGAAGATTGGCGCGCGAGCGGTCCAGCAACGCGTTGACGCCGTCGGAAAAACTTTGCAAAAGCGTCCGCGTTTCAGGGGGTGTCGAATCCCATTCGGCGCGGGCGATGCGGCCGTGGCCGACGGTGCGGGCGATGGTGTCCAGAGGCAGGCCGGCCGGACCGAGAATTTCTGCCAGCCGTCCGTGTCCCTTGCGTCGCAGGTAGTCCAATTGGAAGAGCCGGTCCTGGGCCATGGCGTAACCGAAGGCGAAGAACAGGTCTTCGTCGTTCTGCGCCTGGATGTGGGGGACGCCCCAGCGGTTGCGCAAGATGCGCGTCTGCGCGCTGACGCCGGCCGGCAGCTGGCCGTCGTGGCTGGGAACCCTGCGCCGGGTCTGTTCACGCCACCAGTTGTCAAACTCCGGGCGAGAGATGCCACGAGCGCTGCAGAGCGCGGAGATCGACTCGCCCGCGCCCAGACGTTTCAGTCGTTCGCCAGTATACTCTTCGATGTGATTCATTGAGCGGGAAACTCCGTGCGGGGGTAGCTTCGTTTGCCGTTGACCAGCGTTGGGTCATTTCTCCGGGCTTGGAGACCATTGGCGGCCCCGGCCTTCGATGAAATATCGCAATGCCAAATTCTGCAGTCCCTGCAATCTGCGAGTTGACTTTCGGGGGAGCTGATTCTCGGGCAAGCTGACACTCTGGAAACCGTGCAAGGTGGTCAGCATCCCAGGTGAAGCCTTGCACAAGAAGTGTCCTTGGCGGCGCACGCGTCAGGTACACTTTTGAAGCATATTCTGACATTATGATGAGGTGGGAGGTTGCTGTCAAGGAGCGTCGCGACAAAGACTGTGTCACGTATAGGGAGGATACAGGAGTGAGCGGTGGAAGTGTGACGCAAAGTGCCGCGAAGTGCCGCAGAAAATAGGCCATCCCCGTGGGGGGAATTGAGATTGGGAATGAAATTCCGACGCCGGGGAATAAAATAAGAACCTTCGAATGAAGGTTCTTAAGTCTGGGACCATCTGTGCGCGCCAGGCAGGACTCGAACCTGCGACTTTCGCCTCCGCAGGGCGACGCTCTAATCCGCTGAGCTACTGGCGCTTAAGGCGGGGAGGGAGGGATTTGAACCCTCGAGGGACATTGCTGCCCCTACCCACTTAGCAGGCGGGCGCACTCGACCAGGCTATGCGACCTCCCCTTATTCGATTGTCGGCTGAAGCATGCGGAGGGAGAGGGATTCGAACCCCCGGTGACATTAATGCCACAGTTGTTTTCAAGACAACCGCCTTCGTCCTCTCGGCCATCCCTCCCAGCCCCGGACTTTTCAGCCATTGACCGTCACAGTATAAACACGATACGGAACGCGTGTCAAATACGACGGGTCTCTCAGCGCGACGCGACCATTGAGCTGCCATGCGCGGGTGGGGGCGACAGGGCGAGCTACGCTACTGCCTTTCCAGCTGCCGGAATCTCCAGTTCTCCGCCAAGATATGGGTGCAACACCTGCGGAAGGAGGATGCTGCCGTCGGCGCGCTGGCCGTTTTCCAGGAGCGCGATGATGACGCGCGGCAGGGCCAGCCCGGAGCCGTTGAGTGTGTAGACGTACTCGGGCCGCGCGCCGTCGCGCGGGCGGTAGCGAATGTTGGATCGGCGCGCCTGGAAGTCGCGAAACAGCGAGCAGGAGCTAACTTCCAGCCACTCCTGGCAACCGGCGGCCCACACCTCCAGATCGTACTTTATGGCGGCCACGAACGAGAGATCACCGGTGGCGATGGCCACGCGGCGATAGGGGAGTTCGAGCCGCTCCAGCAGAACCTCAGCCGCACGTGTGAGCGACTCCAATTCATCGCGGCCCGTTTCCGGCTCAACGAACTTGACCATCTCCACCTTCTGGAACTGATGCACGCGTTTGATGCCGCGCGCGTCCTTGCCAGCTGAGACCTTTTCGCGTCGGAAGCAGGGGGTGGATGCCACGTAATAGAGAGGCAAGGCGCCCGGCTCGAGGATTTCGTCCCGGTGCAGGTTGGTGATCGACACTTCGGCGGTCGGGATGAACCAGTAGTCCTCCTCGGCGTCGCGGTAGAGGTTGTCGCCGAACTTGGGCAGATTGCCGGTGCCCTCCATGGCGTGACCGCGCACCATCAAAGGGGGGTAGAGTTCGGTACAGCCATGCTCATTGATATGCACATCCAGGAACCAGTTCGAGAGGACGCGTTGCAGGCGGGCGCCGGCACCCTTAAGGAAATAGAAGCGGCTTCCGGCAGTGGCGACGCCGCGCTCGAAGTCGATGATGTCAAGCTGCGGCCCCAAATCCCAGTGGGGCAGCGGTGTAAAGTCGAATTCGGGCAACTCACCCCACTGGGAGAGGACGACATTGCCCTCTTCGTCAGGCGCGACCGGCACATCCGGGTCGGGCGGATTGGGAATGCGCATCATGGCGTCGTGGAAGCCGGCCTCCACGCCGCGCAGTTCTTCGTCGATCTGAGAGATCTCAGTGCCGATCAGGCTCATTCGCTGTTTGAGCGCGTTGGCCTCTTCGGTCTTCTTGTCGCGGAAGAGGGCGCCGATCTGCTTAGAGCCTGTGTTGCGTTCTTCGCGCAGCTTTTCTCCCAGTTGAAGCAGTTGGCGCCGTCTTTCGTCCAGTTCCAGGGCCAACTCCCAGGGCGCTTCGGCATCATTCAGCTTCACCATCGCCTCGGCCAATGCCTGCCGGTTTTGGCGCATCCAACGAATGTCCAGCATCTTTCGCTCCTGCAAAGTGAAGTGAACGCGGCCAGAATCCGCCGCGCCTGAAAACAAGAAAATCCCCTCGCCTGTTCAGGACGAGAGGACCCGTGGTGCCACCTGAATTCGCAGATAAGCCCGTGCTCAAAATACATAGCGGCGGCTATCTGCCTCTAAGCGCCGTTAACGGGGCAAGCCGTCCGGCCATTTCCTGCCGGATACTCGTGGGGCGCTAAACCGTTCGCCGCCTGTTGCCTCGCAGCGCCCGGCAACTCTCTGATTGGGAGGGCGGACGGTCAGTTTCCCCAGTCGCTGCAATCTCTATCAAGTTTGGTTGACAAGGTATCATAGCCCGACCAGCCTGTCAATTCGCGATATGGGCCAGATTTGCCAGATCGACAAGCTGAAACATCGCGAGCGGCCCTGAACTGCGGTAGCAGAATTGTAGCGGCACAGGCAGATGCGAGGCCAGCCACTCGACGACAGGTTCAGGCATCGCCGCCTCGTACTCCAGGCGTACGACGGGCGACGTCAGTTGCTGGTTTCGCAGTCCGCGGCTCTGGGCCTCCAACTCGTCTCCGTTGCGTTCAATGCTGGAAGCGCGCAAGACGCGGAACAGAAAAACGCTCTCAATGTTCATGCCGGGGAATAGTTCGTCGAGAAAGCCGGCCACAACGTCTTCACTCCAGATGAAGAGGTTCTGCCCCGCTGCCGACGGCACAGTCACAAAGCGGGACATGAGGCGAGGGACCTTGATGCGGGCGTATGACAGCGGCCCAATGCTCAAATCGGGGCTGCTGAGATGGACGAGGAGGTTGATGCTGTGAGAGCTGATAAAGGGAAATGGATGGCCAGGGTCGACGGCAAGCGGCGTCAACATCGGATAGAGTTTCTGGCGGAAGAAGCGGCGCAGGTCGGAACGCTGAAGTCCGTCCAACTCGTGGTGACGGCGTATCAGAATGTCGTATTCATGAACCAGGGCCGGCAGAAGCGCATCATTCAACTCGTCGAAGGCCCTCTGCAAGAGCGGATCCAACTGCTCTGTGATCTCCACCCGCTTCGAATCCGCCATAGCCGGAGCTTGCTCGGCGAAGTAGTGATCGAGAACGGAGGCGAGCAGACCCAAAATCCGAATGCGTTCAAGCAGGGGGCAATCCGGGTTGCGGCCTTCGTCCAGCAGGTAGGCAGCCTCGACGACCGGCGCGGGCTGGCTGGCGGAGCGCAGCAGTGACTTGAGTCCTGCGGCCAATGCCCTGGCGCGGGCGATGGCGGCGTCGTCGATAGGGGCCGCGAACGCCGGTAGAGACGCATCGAAACCGGCGGTTGCGAACGGTGGCTGGGCAGAGGTCCGGCGGCCGTCAAGAAGGTCTTGTGTCATAGGAATCGATCACTGTTCTTTGGCAACGAAGTCGATGCGCACGGTAAACTCATCCGCAACGGTGAGTGTGTTGGCAAAGTTGGGCGGATCGAAGCCGAGGTCGGTCATCCGCAAGCGGGTTTCGACGCGCCCGCTGATCTTGCCGTCGCGCAGGCTGGCCGACAGGTCCCATACGGTAGGCAAGGTGATGCCGCGCAGGGTCAACTCTCCCGCCAACTGAAAGCGCGCGTTTTCGCCCTCCCGGTAGTTTTGGGGCCCACCAATGATCTGAGTGGCGACGAATTCCGCCACGGGGAACCGGTCCGACTGCAACGCATTCTGGCGGATCCATCCATCGCGCAACTTCTGATCTGTTCGCAGCGTCGGCAGATAGACTGCGAAGCGGTTGGCGCCGATTGCAGAGCCGGACAGGTCGAGCTGCAGCAGCCCGACCACGTCCTGTGTCTCGCCGATCACCTGAGTCTTGCCGATTGCCAGCCCATACTTGCTCGTCGCGCCGGCGAACAGCTCCTCATTGACAATATAGGCCGCCTTGGACTGGGTGGGGTCGACATGAAAGGTCCGCAATGCCTGTCCTTCGTCCAAGCTAACGGCAGGCAGTTGCGCGAAAGCTTCAGCCGCCTCCGCTGAGAGCGTTAATTCAGAGGAAGTTTGCCCCTGCTGTGGGGGAGTTGAAGCAGTTGGCGCGCTTTCCGCCGAGGCGGTTTCACGCCTGGCGCAAGCGGCTGCCAAGAGCGTGACCAAGAGCAGATTGAACAGCAGATTTCGTGTTCTCATAGCGTGCATATGCTTTCGCGCCGATGGCCGATTCAGGGCGAGGGCGGGCGCGGCTCCTCCTCAAAACTGACGCCGTCGGGCAAGTAGGGGGGCAACTCTCCACCGCTTCCGAATGCGTCAAGCAGTTGGCGGACGAACAGAGAGTAGAAACCTTCATGGCGAAATGTCGGGTCCGATTCCCATACTGCCAGCCCGCTCTCGAAGCCGAACTCTCTAAATGATGCAACAAAGTTGCCGTTCTTGGCAATGATGTGAAAAGGCGTGTCCCATCCGTCCTCCGCGCGCGAGACGCGCGGGGGCTGGTGATCGCCCACCAGCACGAAAATCGCCTGCTCGTTCGGCTCACTCAGAATGAATTCAGTGAGCATCTCCAGTTGATACTCGATAGCGTTCCAGTAGTTTTGGCGGCGTTCGCTGTGCTCGATCAGCTCTGACGAGGCTTGCGGCGCTTCCCCCGACAGGTTCAGGGCGCGCCAGTTGTCGGTCATCGCGGGCAGCGGCGTCCACGGGTAGTGGGAATTCTGCGTGATGGTGAAGAACAGGAAGGGAGCGTCACTATCGCGGCGCATGGTCTCGCGGGCGAAGTGCAGAGAAAACTGGTCCGGCGGCGCCGGGCCCCAGCCGTACTCCGGGCCGCCAAAGTTGAGGTCTTCGTAGAGGATCCAGCGGTCCACGCCAAAAAAGTCGACGTACTTCTTCCATGCGGATTGCGGCAGCCCCATCGACAGCGCGGTCAACCGGTAGTAGCGATAGCCCTGCGCTTTCAGGAATCGCCCCAGATCCGGGTACTGCTCCAGTTGATACTTGTCCAGCAGAGCGTAGTACTGTGGGTCCGAGCTGACGCGCAGGCCGAAGAGGGCGCTGGTGTAGGACATCCAGGAGCCGCCTCCCCAAGTGGGCGCCAGACTGCGGGCCGAAGCGACGTGCCAACCGGCGTCTGCCAGTTCCTGCTCGAGACGCTGCGTCAGCGCCCGGTAACGGGTGCTCCAGTCGGTTCGCTTGTAGAGAACGCTCCCATAGGATTCGATGAAGACAATGTAGACAGGCGGCCGCTGCGCCAGGCTGTATCCGCTGTAATCGTAGGCGAGATGCACCTTTGCACTGTCGAATCGCTTGACATTGCCGTAGACGCGCAGAGATTCGGTCAGGTTATGGGCGAGCTTGACGGTCAGGCTGCTGAACACCATTTGGGGCCGGCCGATATGTTGGCGGTGGGTATAGGCCTGGGCGATGACAAGAAGGGACAGCAGTGCCATGAGGATACGCGATGCCAGGGTGGGACCGTGTTGCGGCAGCGCGAACCGAGCCAGCCACGCGACGACGACGGCGCCGGCAACGATAAGCAGGACGGTTGCGGCCACAAAGGCGACGGTGACGCGAGCGTTCTGCAGGAAAAAGGAGAATCCTTCGGTAGCCATCCGAAACTGGCTGTAGAACACCGGCTCGACGCTGAAGAAGGTGAGCGAGGCGCCCTCGTAGAGATAGTAGGCAAAGAAGAAGAGATAGGCGGCGACGAAGCCCCTTCGCACGCCTGCTCTACGCAGCGCGGGGAGCATCGTCCACAGGCCGATGAAGAGGACGATTTCGGAGTTGAAGCGCAGCAGATCAGGCGCGCTACGCCAGAGGAGGAGATGGCGCCAGACCTGGTCAAAGGAGCGCCCAGCCAGTTGGAGTGTTGGCAGAACGGCCCCATTCTCGCGGTTCATCAGGACGACCGGCAGAAACAGCAGCCCATGAAGAAGGATGAAGGCTGCCCAGAAGGCGATATCCGGACGGGGGCGCAGGCGAGGTACGGTCACAGCGCCGAAAGGACGACAGATGGCCCTGAACAAAGGAGAACGTCGCGCCGCGCCCGGGCCGTCCGCGCGAATCAGGGCGTTGGTGACGCGTTCGATGATGTGCATTTGTATCGCGTCAGAAGCTAGCGGTCGGGCCAGGCGCGGGGCAGCAGACCGCGCGCGGCAGCCTGTTCCACAACAGCGGCGACGGCGGCGGCGAGAGCGTCGGAACCGACGGCTACCGGGGCCATGCGCTCCTCGACCTGTGCCCTCGTGACCCGGTTTTCGCGCCAGGTGACGCCGCCGGTATGGTAGTTGTGAAGCAGGGGCATGAGGCGATCGAGCGCGAGGGCGAAGCGGGCCTCCGGCGTCTGCTGCGCCTCATACTCTTCCCAGATGGCGGTCATCTCGGACGCCTGTTCGGCGGGCAGCAGACCGAAGATGCGGGCCGCGGCCATCCGCTCGCGCTCACTCTTGTCTTTGTGACCGTCCTGGTCGTAGGCGTAGGTGTCCCCTGCGTCGATCTCAACGATGTCGTGAACCAGCAGCAGCTTGAGCGTGTGCAGCAGATCGACAGGCTCATTAGCGTGTTCGGCCAGGACGAGAGCCATCATCGCCAGATGCCAGGAGTGTTCGGCTGAATTCTCACGGCGGTGGTTTTCGAGGAGAAGAGAACGACGCAGGACACTCTTCAGTCTGTCGATTTCGAGGATGAATTGCAGTTGCTGCGCCAGCCGGTCGTTGTTCATGGCGATACGCGGCACGCCATTGGCGCAGAAGTAGAACGATTCAGGGGGCGGTCGATGCGCAAGTAGCTTTCGATGCGGTTGGCAAATTGGCCGGGCCTTTCGGCATAGATTCGAGCTGCCGAGGGAACGGCCGCGCGGCGCAGGCGGGTCCGTTCGCGGGCTACAATCGAAGAGAGCAGATCGGCGGATCCTGCGCTTGCACCCTGTAAGGCGCGGACGCAGGGCAATGCCTGCAGCATCGCCAGGTCATGCTCCTGACCCAAACGGTCGGCGGCTAGATCGCACTCGCGGGCCAGGACCTTCATCAGCGCGGGCCAGATCGGCTGCAGAATCTGAAAGTGGTACCAGAGATATTTGACCCGCTTGCGCCAGGCATGGAGATTCTCGGTGGTGGGTTGGGCGTAGGCGACCCTCTTTTCCTCACGCCCGCGGCGATATATATTGCGCAACCCGCGTGCGAGCGGAGCGAACCCTTCGGCGCTGAGTTTCCAGTCCGGCACGCGCAGCCGCGCAACGTTCAGCGATTCGATCACTTGCGGGAGCTTTGCCTGGTCTTCGGCGAACCCCCCCAGCAGCGCCCTGTGTTCTTTCACGAGCGCATGGCGCAGCCTGATAAACGACTTGTCGGACATCTGCACGCCGTAGCGCCGCGTCAACATATCGAACGTTTCAATGTGGACCGCGCTGTCACGCACGGGCGATAAAATCCGGCCCTGATCGCGGTAGAACAGGTTTTCGCGCCGGTACGTTTTGGGCGGCAGTGCGCCGCGGGCAAGGCGCAGCACAGCACGAATGCGCTTGAAATGTTTGCGCGCCTCGTGGATACCATCGTTCAAGTTGCCGGCGCCTTGGAGTTGATCGATGGCGCCGTCGATCTGTTCAAGCACGATGCGGCGCAGCGACTGGTCAGGCAGTTCGTCGGGCATGAGTGAAAAATTCATTGGAGATGCGGAGTCGCAGGTTGGCCCGAACTCAGAATTGCACCACTTGATGCCGCCTGCTCCAGCTTTGTGAACAGGTCGCGAAAGATGCTATCGCGATCAAGATAGCGGGCCGAGGCGATTGCATGTCGACTGTCGTCAAATGCCCAGGTGAGCCTGCCGGTCAGGCGCGGCGAGCTGACCAACTCCATTTGCGTCCACTGCGGATTGACCAGCCAACTTATCGGCGCCAGGTCCCAGATCTGTTTGGAATAGGCGAACTGGTCCGAACGATAGTCGCGGTAGATTTGGAATAGATAGTCGCCGATGGGCCCCTTGCCCTGCACATGCGCGGCCATCTCCGGCAGGGTCGTATGCAGATGGGAGACGACGCCCATGCAGGGGAAGCGCACCAAGGGGACGCCGCAGTCGAGGAGGACGCGGCTGGCAGCCGGATCCTGGTAGAGATTGAACTCGCGTGTGTCGGGCCAGTGGCGGGCATGGCCGCCCAGCCAGGCGACAACAATGCGCTCGCGGATGGCCGGCTCCAGCAGCAGGGCGGATGCGACGTTTGTAATCGCGCCGATGGCCACGACGTACAGCGGGTCGTCCAGCGGGGAAGCCAGCGCGCGCTCGATCAGGTCAGCGGCGCTGTCGCTCATCACCGGCGTGCGCTCGTCGGGCAGCCAAGCCGTGGCGCCCCGCAGCGCAAAGTCTTGACGGGTCGGAGCGATGCCGGGTAGACGCGACAACAGGCGGTGAATCTCGGCGAAGCTCTTCTCCATGCCGTCAGCCGGTCCGTTCGAGCGCTTGTTGTGGAAAGGCGCGGCGTAGAGGGCCTCGACGAGCAGACGTTCGGGTGAGAGGAGCGAGTAGACGATGGCGAACTGATCGTCGACTTCGTTGTAAGTGTCGGTATCCAGCACCATGCGGACCGGCGCGGTGGGAGGCTCAAGGCGGCGGAGGAGAAGCTGGGGGTCAAGTGGCGGGAAGGTCATTTGCTTGATCCTGGTGGCGGACGCCCGTAATTCGATGGTGCGTCAAAAAGGCCATGTTGTCTTCATTTGGCTAGGCAGCCAGCCGGTTGACCATTTCAAGCATTGCGGTCATGTAGCCAATTGCATAGGCGCGGCCGCGATGGCCCCAGGCGGTGTCGTTGACCATGACCGGAACATGGTCGGTAATCATGAAACCGGTGAATCCTACTTCCTTCAGCGTCTTCATCACCTCGAACGGGTCGACATTGCCCTCGTTGATGAAACATTCGTTGAAGCAGGGGACGGTTCCCTGCACGTCGCGAAAGTGGACGTAGACAATGCGATCGCGGGCGCCGAAATGGCGTATGGCTTCAAGCACGTAGTCGTGCCCATCCATCTCGGACCAGCAGCCCATGCAGAAATCGAGGCCGTGACTGGGGCTGTCGAAGCGGTCAATGGCTCGTTTGAAGCCCTCGAAGCTGTGGAAGATGCGGGCTACGCCGCCGAGAGAGCCGACCGGGGGATCGTCCGGGTGCAGAGCCAAGGTGACGCCGGCCTCCTCGGCCACGGGCAAGAGCCGCTCCAGATAGTAGTCGTAGTTGGCCCACATCTCGTCGGCTTCGTAGACGCGGTCATGGCTGAGTTCATTGGGGTCGTGCTCGGCCAGGTTGAAGCGGGTGCCGCGCGCGCCGCCGCGCAACACGGCCGGTTCCTGTGTGCGCCAGACCGAGTTGGGCATCCAGTGGTAGCCGAGAATCGGGATGCCGGCCCTGCCCATGTTGCGAACCGTCGTCTGCATGTGGGCGATCTGCTCGTCCCGCCCCGGCAGGCCCAGCATCACTTTGTCATAGAAGGAGATGGGGACGTTCTCCAGACAGATAAGCCGCAAACCGGCTGCCCTGGCCCGATCAGCCGCCGCTTTCAAGTCCTCGCACTCCCACTGTTTTTCGCCTGGCAGCTTGGGCGTGTTCATCAGGAAATCATAGGCGCCAAGTTGCTTGATATAGGCCAGCATCTCGTCGGTCAGTTCATTGAACTGACCCAGGCCGATACGCATTTGCGGCGACATGAATTGTCTCCTTTCGTCGCTGAATTCGAGGCGGCGTCTGCTATACTGCGACCGGCGGCGACAACTGGGCCAGGAGCTGCGCCTGTTCAGCAGCGGTCAGGTCTACCAGCGGCGGGCGAACCCGGCTCCAACCCGGTCTGCCCGTCTGGTCGGCGACAATCACTTTGAGCGAGGCGATCATATTGTAACCGGAATCGAGGATCGCGCTGCGCACCCAGTTGGTGCGATTCTGGCGCTCTTCGGCATCGGACGCTTGCCAGTTGTCAAACAGATCGCGGATGACGTGGGGCAGGACGTTTGCCATGCCGGAAATGCAGCCGCCGCCGCCGCCGCGCATGTTCTGCAGCAGCAGGGCTTCAGTGCCGCAGAAGACGGCGAATCCGGGAACCTGTTGGGCCAGCGCCTGCAGCCCCACCAGCGTATCGACGTCGCCGGAGCTGTCCTTCACGCCGGCGGCCTGGTCAGGATACGCAGTCGCCAGCCGTTGCAGGAGCGCTGGGCTGAGGGGCACGCCGCTCACCTGGGGGATGTGATAGAAATAAAGGCGTAGGCGCTCGTCGTCCACGCGGTCGAAAATGGCGGCGAAGGAGCGAAAGAGACCCTCATCGGAAACGCCCGGATAGTAAAAGGGCGGCAGGGTCAAGACGCCGCGGCAACCGGCCTGCACCGCGTGGCGGGTCAGTTCAACCGCTTCGGTGATCGAAGCGGCGCCGCTGCCGACAACAAGGCTTGCGGCCGGAATACCGGCCACGAGCACAGCGTCAACCGCGGCCATCCGCTCGGCAGCGGAAAAGGAGGTTGCCTCACTGTTGGTGCCGAAGAGTACAAGCCCATGGCATCCTCCCTGCAAGAGTCGATTGCAAAACTCGATATAGGCGGGAAGATCAATGGACAGGTCGGCGCGGACAGGCGTCAGAGTCGGTGCGAAAACGCCGCGCAGGGAAAGTTCGGCCATACGATGGATCCCTTTCTTCTTGCACTACCGATGACAGCCGGTTGGAGCGAGAGTACGACTACATGTTACGACCAGCGGGTCGGCATTGTCAAATGAAAAGCCTAAGTGGGTGGGCGGACAGCAAGAGCGGGACAAGAATGCGGAGTGCGCAGCAGACTTGCCCCGTTCAACATGCTCGAAGCCGTTTGAGCACCGCAAGCGTAGTATATTTTTCGTGTTTTTCGATATACCAATTTTGGTATAAAATTGCGAACGATGCTTCACTCCTGGTGAGGGAAGAGCGTCGCACAATGGAGTGAAGCGCTTACAAATATTTTGCGGCCAGTCTGGATTGGCTGCGCGATGCGAACTTGATGCAGGTCACACTCGCGCCAGTCCAGCGGCGTGCATCGACACCATCGGGAATGGCGGGTATCAGCGTGGCGAAACAGAAAGAATCCGAGATTCCCCCAGGTTTGGCTCTGTTCAGCAACTACGCACTGGACGCGGACTTCTTCGATGAGATGTTTCAGGTGAACGGCACACCGCGTGAGTCGTACCGGAAGTTGCTGCAAAGCATCCTCGAACTGCAAGCGAACGAGCTGACACAGCGACAGCAGGCTGCCGATCTGACATTTCTGAACCGGGGCATCACCTTCACTGTCTACGGCGAAGACTCCACGATCGAGCGCATCTTTCCCTATGACATCCTGCCTCGAATCATCAGCGCGCAGGAATGGAACACGATTGAGCGCGGCCTGCGCCAACGTATCCACGCGATCAATCTCTTCTTGCGCGATGTCTACCATGAGGGGCGAATCCTGCAGGAGGGGGTCGTCCCATTCGATCTGATTTACAGTTGCCAGAACTATCAAAGGGAGATGCGGGGCCTTCACGTCGCCAACGACATTTACACAACGATTGTCGGCACGGACCTTGTGCGTCTGCCCAGCGGCGAGTTCTGCGTTCTGGAGGACAACCTGCGGGTGCCCAGCGGCGTCTCCTATATGCTTGCCAATCGGGAGGTGATGACGCAGGTTTATCCCGGTATGTTCGGCGGCTATGGCATCAGGTCGATTGCCCACTACGGACAGGCGCTGCTGGGACGGCTGCAATCATTGACGCCCAAGGGGCGCGATGCGACGGTCGTGCTGCTGACGCCGGGCATCTTCAATTCCGCCTATTTTGAACACACTTTTCTAGCGCGGGTGATGGGCATCGAACTGGTCGAGGGCGCGGACCTGCTGATCCGTGACGGGTTTGTGTACATGCGCACAACAGGCGGCTTGCAGCGGGTTGATGTCATCTACCGCCGCATCGACGACGAATTTATCGATCCAATGCACTTCCGCACGGACTCGGTGCTTGGCATTCCCGGTCTGTTCAACGCCTATCGGGCGGGCAACGTAACGCTGGCCAATGCGATCGGCACCGGCATCGCCGATGACAAGGCGGTTTATGCCTTCGTGCCTGAAATGATCCGGTACTACCTGGGCGAGGAACCGATCCTGCAAAGTATTGAGACGTATTTGTGCATGCGCGAAGATGAATGCGGCTATGTGCTCGAGAACTTGGACAAGCTGGTGGTCAAGGCGGTGGGCGAGTCGGGCGGATACGGCATGTTAGTCGGCCCGTACAGCACGCGGCAAGAGCGCGAGAAGTTCCGACAGCAGATTCAGGCTAACCCGCGCAACTTTATCGCGCAACCAACTCTGCGCCTCTCGCGTGCGCCTTGCTATATTGACGGCAACGTGGTTTCGCGCCACGTCGACCTGCGGCCATTCATCCTGTACGGCGGGTCGCAGGATGACACGGTAATCGTGCCGGGCGGGCTGACGCGGGTGGCGCTGCGCGATGGGTCGCTGGTGGTTAACTCGTCGCAGGGCGGCGGTAGCAAAGACACGTGGGTATTGGAGCACAATTGAGTCAGAGGAGAGTAGCGAAGATATGCTATCACGATCGGCTGAAAGTCTGTACTGGCTCGGACGATATATGGAGCGGTCCGAACACACCGTCCGCCTGCTGAGAGTTCGCCTGAACTTCATGGTCGGACAGGCACGGCCGCGGCAGGTCGGCAATGACAAGGGCTGGCAGCAGTTCTTCTCCGCCCTGCGGCAGCCTGCGCCTCTGACGGAAAACGGTGTGGTGGATGGCGAGGCGGCGCTGAAGATGGCCCACGACCTTACATTCAACGGCGACAACCCGCATTCCATTTCGGGCTGCATCAGTGTGGCCAGAGAAAACGCACGCTCGGTGCGCTCTCAGTTGAGCAGCCAACTGTGGGAGCACATGAACCGGCTCTATTTGCGTCTTCATTCCTGGCAAGGGCACCACAACTGGCACGACGAGCGGGACAACTTCTTTCGCGAACTCGAGAGCAGCGTCTCGTTGTTTCAGGGCTTGGCTTTTTCGTCGCTGTTGCACGATGAAGGCTGGCACTTCATTCAGGTCGGCGCGCATCTGGAGCGGGTGCTGTCGGTATGCAGTCTATTGCAGGCCCATTTCCAATACTTCGGAATAGAAGGCGGGAAGAGGCTGGAGACGGTAGACCCGCTGAATGGAATCGGCATTCTGCGCGCGTGCAACGCTTTTGAGTCATATTGCCGCCTGTACGATCCCATGCCGGAAACCAGGCTTGTCACGTCGTTTCTGCTGCTGAATTCCGATCTGCCGATCTCGGTGCGATTCAACGTTGACCAGATGGCGCAACTGCTTGAACAGGTCGCGGTCGCCACTGAATCGCGCCGCGCCGGCGACTTGATCCGGACGGCAGGCAAGTTGCAGGCCCATCTGCAATACAGCCAGATCGAAGACGTGATTGAAGTCGGCCCGCAAGCCTTTCTTGCCGAGGTGATGGAGGCCTGCGACCAGATCCACGACGCCTTTTATGACACGTACATCAACTATCCGGCTGAAGAGGCATTCGCGTAACATTCAGATTATTCATTTAATGCGATGAAATACTACACGATTCACCACCACACACGCTATCGCTATGAATCGGCTGTCAGCGAGAGCACGATGGAGGTGCGTATGCAGCCGCGCACCGACCACCAACAGCGCTGTCTCAATTTTCAACTGGAGATCAGTCCGCACGCTCAGATTCTGATGGCCAGCGACTGCTCGCAGAATGTCATTCACTATTTCGACATTCCCAGACGCCATTCCGAACTGGTATTGCGCGCCCATAGCCTGGTCATGGTCCAGGAAGCGCCGCCGGCGCCGAACGCGTTGGAAAGTTCCGAATGGGAGGCGTTGCAAGAGGTGGCGGCGTCGGGGCGGCACTGGGACTGGTTGGCCCCCAGCCATTTCGCGCGCCCGACTTCGCTGCTGGCAGATTTTGTCGAGGAGATCGGAATTGGGCGGATTCAGGATCCAATGAGCGTCCTATTGCAACTCAACCAGCGGATTCACAGCGCATTTGAGTATACGCCCCAAAGCACAGCGGTCGACTCCCCGATTGACATCGCCCTGCAAAATCGTCGCGGCGTCTGCCAGGACCTTACGCATGTGATGATCGCACTGTTGCGGCAGCGAGGAATCCCCGCCCGTTACATCAGCGGCTACATTTTCCAGGATTCCGAGGGGAAGATGGAAGAAGACCTGTCGGGCGCCTCACACGCATGGGTGGAGGCATTCTTGCCAACGGCGGGGTGGGTCGGGCTGGACCCGACCAACAACTCGCGTGTCGTTGACAAGCACATCCGCATCGCGGTTGGCCGCGATTACGCGGACGTGCCGCCAACCAGAGGAATCTTCAAGGGGAATGCCAATAGTGAACTCACCGTCGGCGTCCACATTGCCGAGACGGAGGACGAAGCCATCCCGGAAGACCTGCTGGACAACGGCCATTGGACGCCCAGGGAACATGTAGAGGAAGTGAGCGGCGACATCAAGCAGCGCGAACCAAAACAGCAGCAACAGCAGCAATAATAGCGAGGCGGGAAGGGCGGCAAAACGGGCAGCCGCGTCCTTCCCCCTTTTGATTGGCGGCCTGAACGCTCCTCGCAGATCACCCCGCCGGATTCAACGGTTTTCGCTAATTGGCTACCCAATCACCGATTTCGCGGTCGGCACAAGGCGCATCACCTTGATCGTGGCGCGATTGATCAGATCGGGGATGCGCGGGGAGATCTCGTTCAGCCACTCGTCCGACTGGTAGACCGCCTCGTAGAGTGCCTCGCGCTCGGCCTCATCGGCGAATCGGCGCATCCACACGTAGGTGTGCTCGTCCTCCTCGTTGATGAAAGAGCCGGCCACGACCATCCCCTTTGAGACCTGAAACGGGATGATGACGCTCTCCATGTATTGCACCCATTCGGTGCGCTTGCCAGGGTGACATTCGTAGATCCGGTACTCGTACAGCATTAGCAATGCTCCTGTCTTTATTGTGGATGCTTTGGTTCAGTCGGCCAGGACCGGCTCCGGTTGCGGCTGCGCCAGCAGACGCATGGGCCGGTCGCCCTCGACCTGGTAGCTGGAAAAGGTTGGCAGATGCTCGATGTTGGCAGCGAACATCTCGTTGACCATCTCGCGAATCTCGGCCATCGTCAGCACCGCGGTCGTCAGCGGATCGTGCAGGATGGCCTGGAAGATTTTGCGCGGGTCACCCTCGAGGATGCCCTCCACCGCCATCTCTTCGATCTGCGCGCTCAGGCCGGTGAGCATGGCCACCGACGCGGGCAGCGGGCCGACGCGCACGCTCTCCAGCCCCTTGCTGCTGGCCCAAACGGGAATCTCGACACAGGCGCCCACCGGCAGGTTGTCGACCAGGGGCGTTGCGCCGCTGCCGTTCGGCATGTTGCCGTTGAATTGGAACGGCTCGCCGCCCTCAAGCGCGTTGATGATATAGGCGGCGTACTCGAAGCCACGCGCCAGATCGAGGGGCGCGGGATTGTCGAGCCATTCGATGATCTGCTCCAGCCATGATTGCTCGCGTCCCGAATAATGCTTGAGGACGTAGGCGTACTCGCCCGGATTCCAGCCGGTGCCGTGCGTGCAGTACTTCTCGATCAGGTCCGGGCGTTTGCGGAACCAGGGGTTGTACTCGGAATGGTGGCCGCTGGACTCGGTCGGGTAGTAGTCGAGGTGCAGATACATCTCGTTGCGCACCTGCTCTTCGTTGTAGACCTCCGGTCTCTCGGTAATCGCGCCGCGGATGAGGGGGTAGGCATCCTCCCCGTTCCATTCGAAGTTCAGATACCAGGCCATGTGGTTGATGCCGGCGCAGGTATAGGTGATTTCGTCGGTGGGCGCGCCGATCCAGCGGGCCAGCATGTCGGCGGTACCCTGCACACTGTGGCACAGACCGGTGGCGACGATTTCGGTCTCGCTCTGGATCGCGCGGCAGTTAATCACCATGGGATTGGTGTAGTTGAGCATCACGGCATGCGGACAGAGCCGTTCCATGTCCCTGGCAATGTCCACCATCACCGGCGTGGTGCGCATGGCGCGGAAGATGCCGGAAGGGCCGCGCGTATCGCCGATGTTGGTGTCGATGCCGTAGCGCTTGGGAATCTCAATATCGGTGCGCCACACGTCGGTACGGCCGACGAGTATGGTAACGATGACGTAGTCCGCCCCGTCCAGAGCCTGCTCGCGGCTGAGCGTCGTCTCCACGCTGGCGGGGTATTCGCCTTCGCGAATGATGCGCTGCACTGCCAGCTCGATATAGTCGAGCTTGGCGGGGTCAATGTCCATCAGGCAGATCGTCGCGTCCGCGAGCAGGGGGAAGGTGAGAACGTCTTTGACCAGCTTGCGGGTGAAACCAAAGCTGCCAGCGCCGATAAATGTGATTTTGGTCATCGGAATTCCTCTGTTTCTGGAACTGAATGCACGCTCGTCCGCCCGCCGAATTGACAGCGGGATCGTGCCGGCAGGGGCAATTGGAGCAACCCAGGTGGGCGGGAAAGTCGGTAGGCCGGCCGATGCGGGCGGATCGACAAGCAGGCATTTGCGAAGTCACGTCCCGCTTCCGATTGATTCTAGCACTGCCCGCGCTCCTCACCCCAATCGGGAGGCGGGCTTTATCTCTGCAGAAGACGCCCGAAAAAGGGCATCGGCGATTGCTTGGCTCGCAACACATTGACGATGCCGGCCACCCAGGCGACCACGGCGGCAAAATAGACGGCAACGACCAGGGCAAAGACATAGGCGGCGAGCACGCCGCCGAGGGGCAAGAGAGCCACAAACAGCGAGAACAGGAACCATGCCGACGGCGCCAAAATCAGCGCCAGCACAATCGACAGACCCTGAAGCGCATGGTAGCGGGAAAAGGAATCGTCTTTGCGCAGCACAAGGATGTAGGCCGGCCCCAGCGCCGGTATCAGATAGGCGAGCAGGGCGGCGTCAATGTTGATGCGAACGCCGCCGGAAGCATTCCCTGTCATTCCGCCTCTCCAATGCCTTGCAAGGTGATTTCGCGGGCGAAGTGGCAGCTGGCCAAATGGCCCGGTTCGATCTCTTCCAGCTGCGGCTCCCCTTGGGCGCACAAATCCTGCGCGTAGAGGCAGCGGGGGTGAAAGACGCAGCCGGGGGGCGGGTTGGCCGGGCTGGGGATGTCACCATCAAGGATGATGCGATTCAACTTGATCTCGGGGTCGGCGGGGGGAATCGCGGAAACCAGAGCCTCAGTGTAGGGGTGCAGGGGCCGGCGCAACAGTTTGGCCGACTCGGCAATTTCCACCAGTCTGCCGACGTACATCACGGCGATGCGGGCGTCGGACGCACCCATCTCCTTGGCGGCCAAAATGAAATCGGTCTCGCGATAGGCCAGGACTTTGCCCCGCACCTCGCGCGCCAGCAGGGTCCACGAGAGCAGCGAAAAGATGATCACTATGATGATGAACACTTGCAGCGAGTCCCATGTGCGGGGGATGATAGCGGCCAGCGCCAGCCACAGCGGAAGCTGGGGAAAGGAGGCCACAAATTCGACGAAACGCTGGATGATGTCGTCGGTAATGCCGCCGTAGTAGCCGGAAACAATGCCGACGACGGCGCCGACCACGATGCTGACGATGGTGGCGAAGAGGCTGAGGGAAAGGGAGATGCGCCCGGTGGTGCAGGCACGGCCCCACAGGTCTCTGCCCTGCTTCTCGGTGCCCAGCAGGTGGATCTTACCGCCCTCGCCAACACCGAACAGATGCCAGCGTGTCGGGATCAGGCCCAGGATTTCCCATTCCCAGCTGCGGACAAAGAACTGGATCTGGTAGCGCTGGGACGGGTCCTCCTCCCACAGGGGTTCGAATGTATTGGGGTTGATGGTTACGGCCAGCTTGTAGACAAAAGGACGCAGGTGGAAGTTGCCCTCGGCGTCGACCAGGCGGATGCGGGTGGGAGGAATGAAGCTGTCCTGCAGGTTGGCGTCAGTGGGGTCGACCGGCGCGAAGAACTCGGCGAACAGGGCCAGAATGATGAGCGACAGCACCATCAGCCCGCCGGCAATCGCGGGACGGCTCTTCCTGAAACGCTGCCAGACGAGTTGGAAGTAGGACTCGTGCTGTTCTTGGCCCGTGTCTGTCTGCGGCCCTTCTATTTAAACTCCGTTGTCGACGCTGGGTGTTTCCATAGTGTCCAACTCAGTTCCAACTAATGTAAGTTCAAATTGAAACCAAGACTTTTCACACGGCCTTCATCCTAGACTAGCAGGCGGCTCGTCTGCCTTTTCCTCTACTATAAATTTCTTGGTCTCATTTGGGATCTACATTAGTCCCTTATTGCGAAGTCAGTCCCGCCGCACGAGTCTGACGCGTATTTCTCGTTCAGATAAGGCGGTAAAGCGTAAGTTTGCGACTTTGTTTTGCTCGAAAATCTTTTTCACTTTGTCAACGACAACGCGAACTCCGTCCACCCAAAACATATCGCTGCCATCCCACTGATCTTCATCGAAGTAAAGTCCCCTGTATACGTCTTGACTCCTGCCGCGCGGCGCTGGCGGTGGTTTCGTAACGACGGCGCTGCGGCTGTAATCGGCCTCGCAGACAGCGCCGGTCACGGCAAGACCATGATAGTCAGGAAGTAGGTTTCCTTCCTGGTCGAAGATCTCGACGGGGTATGTTGACCAACCGCTTACTTCGTTTTCCTTGAGAATGCGTATCACTCGCTCCGATACGCAGACTGGTGTTACGAGTTGAGTCCACAGAAAATCGGTTGCATCACTGCCTTGGGCAGCGTCAAACTGGATGGGCTTCTTGTACTGAGATTTGCCTTGAGAGAGTAGCTCAACATCGAACCCTTCGCCCTTAGTGTTGGAAGGAAGGCGACCTCTCAGTCGAAATGGCTCGACTGCCATTGGGTCGGAGAGTTCGAAGAGTGTTTCAACTTTGAGCAGTTTCAAAGAAGCCATAGCTTTTGTGAAGTTCGTTTCCTCTTGTTAGCGGTTGTAGAAAGGTATATTGCGCTCAATTTAGAGGCTTGAAAAGCACCTCGTAGCCAAAATCTTTCGCAAGTTCATGCGCCTCTTCCAGGATTTGCAGTCTGGTTGGGTTGGGAGTTTGCTGAAAGAAGCTCGTCCACGAGTCGTTGTAAGCCTTACTCCAACCCCTATGCTTCACTTCGTCGACCCAAACCAACAACCTGGGGTCGTGGATAGTTTCTATGCCGTGTTCGACAAATCGCTGCTCGAATTCCTTTGGTAGGATGTGGTGGGCTTCAAGACCTTTGGCGGCGCTGCTGCTAACTCCGGTAAATCTGAGTAAGGAGTTGCGATAATTGCTTTTTTTGAATGCTGCAGAGCCTAGGGAGGAAGCCAGTTCATCTGCTGAGGTCGCACCTTCCCCAACGATAGTGCGCATTCCCCTAAAGGGTGGATGTACAAGGCCCGACACTAGCCAGCGACGCACCGAGACGGGCAATTCTGTCAGCGTATTGGCCAGAACTCTCTTGGCTAGTGGCGACGCTTTGTCTACGTGCTTCCCAATGAACTTCACGCTCCTCACAGAGATAGGAAGTAGGAGAACGATGCCTATGGCGAGCAGAATCTGCTCCGTTTGTGTCAAACACTCGCCGGTAAAAGGGTCCTTGCCAATAACGAGGGCGGCGCCGTCAACAACATCGCCTGCTATTGGCACAAATCCAATAGCGACGCCTGCACCCTTACTAATGATAATTTCCAGATCTACATTTTGGCCTGAAAAGGGAGTCCCTTCCGGCCAATTGGGGAGACCATCGCCATCTGTATCTTCGAATCCAATCTCAAGCAAAAAGCCTTCCGCCCGAAGTCTGATGAGACCAGAAATTCCATTCAGATCAGGCACTATAGCCTGCAGTTCCTTCATCCGGAGCCAAAGATCCTTTGCTTCTTCAAAACTAAGCTCAGGAACTTCTGCCCGCAGTCCCTGCACCTCAAACCAGACCACTTTGGCTTCTTCAAAACTCAGTTCGGGTAATTCAATATGCAGATTCCGAATCTGTTCCCAAACTTTCTCTAATTCTTGAAGTCCTTGAGTCGGGGCATCTTCACTCAGCCGCTGAATCTGTACCCAAAAATCTCTAGCTTGCCCTAGACTAACAGCTGGTAACTCAATCCGCAGTCCTCGTATCTGCTTCAGAACCTCCTGTGCCTGCGCAATTGACAGGTCAGGCGACTCAAACTGCTGTGCTTGTATCAGAACCCAAACGTTCAGCGCTTCTTCGAAACTTACCTCAGGCAATTCGACTTGCATTTCGCGAATCTGCTGCCACAAGTCTCTTGCGCCTTCAGGGCTTAGGTCGGGCATCTCTAACTGTAGAGCGCGAATTTGACCCCAGACCTCCCTTGCCTGGTCAAAGGGCAGGTCGTCCATCTCTACCTGCAAGTGTCGAATCTGATACCAGGCTTCCCGGGCCTCTCCGAAGCTAAGGTTGGGCACGTCAAGCCGAATACTACTTATTTGTTCCCAGACTTCCAGTGCTTCTTGACGACTCAGTTCTGGAATCTCCAGTTGCAGCACAGGAATCTGCTGCCACGCTTCTTGTGCGTCCTGGAAGCTAAGATTTGGCATCTCCACTTGCAGAACGCGTATCTGTTCCCAGATCTCCCCTGCCTCTCCGAGACTCATGTCGGGCAACTCCAAATGTAGCCCACGAATCTGATCCCAAGCTTCGTTAGCCTCCGCGTAACTATAGCCAGGCAACTCTACCTGCAGACCTCGAATCTGATCCCAAACTTCCTTTGCCTCCTCATATTGAAGGTCTGGCCGCTCCAACTGCAATTCACGAATCCGCTCCCACGTCACCCTTGCTTCTGCAAAGCCCAGTTCAGACAACTCTACTCTCAGTTCGTGAATCTGATCCCAAGCCTCTTGCGCCTCGCCAAAACTCAAGTCAGGCTTGTCTATCTGTAGTTCACGTATCTGTTGCCAGACCTCCAGTGCCTGCTCAAATTTCAGGTCAGGCATTTTGACGCGCAAGTCACCTATTTGACCCCAAACTTCCTTTGCTTCATCAAAGCGCAAATCGGGCATGCCTACCTGCAGCCCACGTATCTGTTGCCAGACCTCCTGTGCCTCCTTAAGGTTCAGATCAGGCATCTCGACGCGCAAGTCACCTATTTCATCCCAGACTTCCTTTGCTTCACCAAAGCTCAAATCGGGCATTGCTATTTGCAGCCCACGTATCTGTTGCCAGACCTTCCGTGCCTCCGCAAAGTTCAGGTCAGGCATTTCGACTCGCACTTCAGTTATCTGATCCCAAACTTCATGGGCTTGGTCAAAACTCAGGTCAGGAATCTCTAATTGCAATTCGCGGATCTGGCTCCAGATTTCCCTTGCTTCCCCGAAACTCACGCCAGGCACTTTATTGCGTAGACTCAGGATTTGATCCCAGACTTCCCGCGCTTCTCCCAGGCTGAGACCAGGAATCTCTAAGCGCAGTTGACGGATCTGACGCCAAGCGTTTCCTACTTTCCCCCAAGTGCCGCTTCCCTCCTCAGGGTCATTTGAAGTCACAACTTGAGCGTCTTCCCTAGCCTCTTCCACACTTGAGGCTGCTGTGCCTTGGACATCTCCGCGCCGGGAAATCTGACTCTCAGCTAGGCCATCGTCTTCCTGACCAAGGCTATCCCGGGAGTCTTCGGAGCTACTCTGTGACACAATGGCCGTCTGGACCTGGTCCACTGCCTCCTGCTCTACGTGACCTTCTTCATCCGTCCCGGCGCGCAATTTGGCAGAGGAGGCATCGTTTTCCAAGACACTCTCAAACTGGGCCAAGACATCGTTTACACTCTGTTTGCCCACAGCCAATAGAGAATTCGGACACGGATCGGAAAACAAGCTTTTCGGAGTAGATGCATGCACGGGCCGGGCAACCGCGTTGAATATCAAGGCCACCACAAACAGGGATGATAGTACTGTCGATACTGCTGCTTTAGCTCTTCTGTCCAACATCAATAGCCAACCTTTTTGGGTCTAAGTTTCTCTTAATGAGAAACGCACGCGCGGGTCCAAGATGGCCAGCGAGATGTCGGCGATCAGGTTGCCGGCAACGAGCAGCACGCCGCAGATCAGCTGGCGGCGATGTGGACCCGGTTCAGCATCTCTTCAGCCCGTTCCAGCCCGGCGCGGCGTGACAGGTTCTGATGCAGCAGGACCGACTCGGAGATCTGCCATCCGACCGGATGGAGCGGATTCAGAGAGGTCATCGGCTCCTGGAAGATCATGCCGATCTCTGCGCCGCGAATGTCACGCAACTGGCGGCCGCGCGGGTCCAGCCTCACGATATCGACGGTCTCGCCATCTTTGCGGTGCAGCAGAATCTCGCCCTCGACGATCTTGCCTGGCGGCGACTGTACCAGCCGCATGACTGAAAGGAAGGTAACGTTCTAGCCACAGCCGCTCTCACCGACGACGCCCAGGGTCTTCTTGCGCCCAAGCGAGACGGTTACCCCGTCTACGGCCTTGACAACGCCGCGTTCGAGGAAGAAGTAAGTCTTCAGGTCGCGCAGTTCGAGGATGGGATCATCCACGAAAGGGTTAGCTTCCGCGGCCACGCGCGCGGGCGCCTGCCGATTTACAGCCATAGGTTTACCTTGCCCACCGCCTTGAACGGCTATGGGGGGCGGTGATAGTGAAATTGCCGACGAAACAGCCTCAGTGGAGCCTATGTGACAAAGGGAGAAATTGCCGGCTCACTCCTGGCGGCACACCTAACTTTGCGCGTGGAGAGCGGGAGTTCCGGTGCGCGCCGGCCCGATAGTGGTGGCATTGTAGCCGCCAAGGCCCTTGTTGACAATTTTTTGGGGGCGCCTCACTAAACCGGCACTTATCGCACTTAGGGCAGGAGGTGAACCTGCGCTAGAGGGATGCGCCGTTTAAAGACGGAGTACGCAAAGCCTTACTGCGTAACCAGATCGAGGGCAGGCGTCTCAGCTTGTTCCAGCGGTTGAGGTGGGCGCGTCTTGAAAACACGTCATAGTCGTGCGCTTCGATGTCCTTCAGAATGGCACGATACATATCGGCGGCGGCGGCGATGGCAAAGTGGCCGTCTGCGTGCAAGAGCGCGATACCCGGCCAGGCCTCCTCATAGAGCTGGCGGTTGCGTTCAAACTGAAAACGCATCAAACCGCGCCAGCGATCATCGACGATACCTGCATCAATGTCGCCTTCCTCCAGGCCGAATCGGCCCAGGTCTTCGAGGGGCAGATAGAGACGACCGGCCCGCCAGTCCTCGCCCACGTCTCTCAGAATATTGGTCAATTGCAATGCCACGCCCAACTTCAAAGCGTAAGGGAGCGCCTCGACGCCGCTAAAGCCGATGACGTGGATGCACATCAGCCCGACTGTCGCCGCGACGCCGTAGCAATAGGTGGTCAGATCGGCAAAGGTCTGGAAAGGTCTGAACTCTATGTCGCTCGCAACGCCCTCGAAAAGCTGCTCAGCGTAGCACTGCGGAATGCGATAGCGCAAGCGGGTGTCTGTCCAAGCCGCAACGATGGGATCGTTTGCAGGGGGAATATGCGTCAGAGAGCGTTCGTGCCAGGTATCGAGTTCGGCGCGCAGCAGGTCAGCGCTTCCCCGGCCGCCAGGGGCATTGTCGACAATGTCATCCGTAGTGCGGCAGAAGGCGTACAAGGCGCGAACGGAGCGGCGCTTCAGTGTTGGCAGAAAACCCGAGGCCGAATAGAAGGAGCGGCTGTGAATCGCAGTAATTTCCTCACAATAGTCATAGGCGAGCGCCAATGAATCGCTGTCAGCAACCTCGACGGCAGGCAGTACGCTGTCTGCTTGCCACGCCTGTTGTGCGAGCGAGAGAAGGGGCCGCTCCCAGTCGCGGATCTTGGTGGCCACTTGAGCGCCTTTGCTCATGCTGTTAGTGTCCTTTCACGGGTATCAGGGAATTACCCATTTACTCCACGTCAGTCCATTCAAGCGTACCCCATGCCGTACAAGCTGTCAAGATATAATCAAATAAGTGCCCAGCTTTTGTGAAATTTTGTACAGTTGGACTCTATGAAAGGGACATGTCCACGTGATACGCGATCGAAAGCCAAAGATTGTGAACATTGCAACAGCGGCCGCGACAAAACGGCCCCGGATGCAATTTGCGCGTGAATTCAGGTTGGGAGTTCTGCGCGCGGCGCATCGCAATGACGACGCCACCACTGCAAAGCAGGAATGCGAAGTCACTGTGTCAAACCAGATTGTCGCTGGAGGAGCAGCTCGGTTCAAATATGCTAGGATTCCAGCAGCTGAGGGACGTCGAGATTGGCGCCTGCCCGCCGCGCGGTTGGCCGCGTCCCCGTACGGTCCGCATCATTGAGCAAGATTCTTTGGGTGACGCGGAAGAACACGGCCAACTCTTCCTCAGTAACGCCCGCTGTCAAACTTGCTTCGTATTCCCTCATGCGCAGGTCCATGTCGTTTGTCAACGACGTTCCCTCTTGGGTTAGCGCGAGGATAACGACTCGTCGGTCATTGCGAAGACGTCGACGACGCAAAAGCCGTCTCTCCACCAACTTCGCGACAATTCGGCTCATTCGGGGCGCGCCCACAGGGATCAACTGAAGCAGCTCGGTACTCGTCCACTTTTCTCTGTGTAGAAAGCGGCGCAGGACCGCAAAGTGAAGAGTACTGAGTTCGAATGGAGCAACGATTTCTTCCACTCCTTTTGAAACCGCCTTTACCAGGGAAATCGAACAGGTACTCAGGTCTGTCGGATGTGTTGCGGCTTCAGCAACAATCTTGGCCGAATCATTCTTGCGAGAGCTTGTCATTGCGCCATGCCAGGGTGCTGTGCAAGGGGTGAAGTGCGGGTCCAATAAGAGGGAGAGGTGGGCGTTTGACTGCGGGGGAGGCGGGGGCCTACGTCAATGCCACCAATATTTGAGTCATTACAATGAGAATTGGATGGGGACTTCTTTCTGATCATGGCATCGCTTCTTCAGTTCAACCATGGCTGTGTATCTGCAAGACGTTCGGCCCTTTCCAGAAAACTATTTTGCGGACGTGCCGTGGTGGCGGGCTTCTGCAAACAGAAAATTTCATCAATGCACCTTCGCCGATTATACATCAGGGTCAAATTGTCCTCAAAAGAGAGTCAGTGTCTGACAGGACAATCGCATCTAATCTGAATCCCGCTTGAAACCGGGACTTTTCGGGCGCTCAAAGCATTTGAGTCGTGGCCGCCTCGCCTGCCCTTACGCAATACGCATCACGCAATCCGGCAACAAGCAGGTTCCCGCGTGAACGCGCATTAGCAGTGGTTGACTCTTGAAGAACTGCTCAAAGTGGTGACATCTGCAAGGTGCCTGCCGGCAGAATCGGACTGTGCTTCGCCCGATTCTCGTCAACGAAGACCGCGATCTGCGCCGGCGCCGCCAATCATCTCTATCACTTAATCATCTCCATCACTTAATCATCTCCATCACTTAATCATCTCCATCACTTAACTGTACAAATCCCAGTCCGGACAATTGTGAACGCCCATCAGTTCCCTCCGCAACGCCGTCCCTATCCTTCGTGCCCTTCGTGGATCTCCCAGCCCTGCCATCTGACCATGGGCTTTCGGAAACGCACCCCAATTTTTAGCTGAACCGCTTCCCCACCCACCCCTGCCGCGCCAATACCTCCCTGTCCAAAGCAAAAGATTTCAGAGTGTGCTACTTTGGTTTCGTAGCGCCAGGAGAAGCACAGCCGCACGCCTGCGCCGCCAATGCGTTACCTGTCCAAAGCAAAAGATTTCAGAATGTGCTACTTTGGTTTCGTAGCGCCAGGAGAGGCACAGCCGCACGCCTGCGCCGCCAATGCGTTACCTGTCCAAAGCAAAAGATTTCAGAGTGTGCTACTTTGGTTTCGTAGCAACAAAAAAACCTGCCGCACGCCTGCGGCGACCACACAAAGGGAGAATAGAAATGACTTCAACACCCTGCAAAAGCCTCAAGAAAGACGGGACCCCCTGCCGCGGCAACGGCCTCGAGCAACTCGACGGCTACTGTATCGCCCACGCCCCCGCCGACAAAGCATGGCAATGGCGCTCGCGCGGCGGCAAGGCCTCGTCTGCCGCCGCCCGCGCCGACAAACGCATACCCGAACGCCTGCGCGACGCCATCGATAAAGTGTCCACCGGCATGGACCAAGTCCTCGAGGGCAAACTCGCACCCGCCGCCCTCTCCGCCATTTCCCGCGCCGCAAAAGTTCTCATCGAACTCTACCGCCTCGCCGACCACGAGATGGACCTGATTCGCAGCGAGGAGACCGCCGCCGCCGCCGCCCAGGTCGCCGGTGCCGCTGGCGACCCCCAACTCCTCGACGCTGCCGCCGCCATCACCGCCTGGCAGGACCAGTACAGGATCGACGCCCTCATCGACCAGGGCCTTGTCGCGCCCGAACCTGTAGAAACGAAAGGCAAGAACCAACCACAGGCCCGCGTCCTGACCGCCGCCGGCAGACAGCGCTTCGGCTACCAGCGACTGACCAAGTACACAAGGAGGGATATCGACGTCTGCAGAGAACTGGTGATAGACAACCCTCCTGAAGGACATGATCTGCCCGTCGCACTCTATGACCTGTACTTTATCCGTAAGAACCTGAACGAGCTCCTCACCGACTGCGCGCCCGCTTCCCCGCCCGTAGTGGACGCCCTGACCGGCCAGCCCCTCAGCCGGCTGCCGGCCGCTGTCATACCCGCTACCGTGCCAATAGTCGGCCCCGGCCAGGCCGAACAGGCTGCAAAAAACCTGCAGGACCTGCTTCAGCCTGCCAACGAGCTGACCCGGCAAATCGAAGACCTGTACGAGAAACGTTATGGGGGTCCGTACGACTATGAGGAAGAGATGGAGGAAGAAGAGAAGGCCAACAAGCCGGCAAACCTCGAGGAGATACGCCGCCATCTCACCGATTTCTCGTTAGCCTGCAGCCTTTTGCCACAAGTGTCTTCAGATGAATAACACATGATTTTATACGACTCGCGCGCGGCCAACTCGTCGTCGCCGCGCATGCGCCGGGCCAAGACCCCTTTCGCCCGGTGCCCGTGCATGAAGACCGCGATCTGCGCCGCCGCCGTTAATCATCCCCATCACATAAATCACATGAATCACAGTTCAAACAAATGTCAACGAGCCCTCGCACATGCGTTCATACCTGTCAACCCCTCCATCCGCCGCAAAAGGGCCTCCATCTCAGCCCGTACTCGCCCGGCGCGACCACGCGCGCGGCCTTCGCCAACCGCCCGTCTGCCGTAATGCACCCAAAATTTCTTGCCCAATCTCACACAGTCTCTCGTAAACGCTCGTGTAACGCTCGTACATCTCGAGGTTTCCTCGACACTTCTAAGCATTGGACAAAGAGGCGACTCCTACAGGTTGCCTGCTGGCAGAATCCGACTGCGATTCCCCCGGTTCTCGTGAACGAAGACCGCGATCTGCGCCATGTCCGTTAATCACCCCCATCACACAAATCACATGAATCACAGTTCAGACAAATGTCAACGAGCCCTCGTACATGCGCTCCTGCCTGTGCAACCCCTCCATCCGCCGCCAAAGGCCCTCCAACGCGGCCCGTACTCGCCCGGCCCGCGCCGCGACGCGCGCGGCCTTCGCCAGCCTCCCGTCTGCCCTGTTGACCCAAAAATTTCTCACACAATCTCACACAATCTCTCGTAATCTCTCGTGTAACGCTCCTGCATCTCGCCTGCCCATCAACCCTTTCAAACGCCCTTAAAATGCTTCTAACGTCAATCCCGTCTGAAACCGGGACACTTCGCGCGAATGAAACAGTTGAATCGTGGCCGTCTCGCCTTTCCTTACCCAAAACGCAATACGCAATTCAGCGTCCAACCTGCTCCTTCCCCCTTGCAAGAGCCTGGACCACCGTATAAGCTGTACCCATAGCCGCAAGACCAAGGCGGCAGCGGACCATCTCTGCACCTTAACAAACGTATACTGTCTGACAGAACAACCACAGTTGCAGGACCACAACGCCGCCGCACCCGACGCGACGCTCTGCTCCCATCCGCAAAGTTTCTTTCAGAGAGAGCAAAGAAACACATGAATTCACGCGGCAATTCGCGACACTTCGCGCCACTTTGATACTCTCCGCACGCACCGACAGGATACAGAGCAAGGCATCACATGAATTCATGCAGCGCTTTGACCCGCTCTGCGCCTGTGCCCCGCCCGCCGCGACCACGCCCGCGCCCTTCTCCCAGCCGCCCGTCTGCCGTAATGCATGAAATGTCTCTTGACCCAATCTCCCCTAGAACTCTCGTACATCTCTCCTACCTGCGCTCCTGCTCCCGTTTAAGAGCTCACTCTACTTCACCGGCAGATGGACACGACGGCTAACGAGACAGGTTTGCGGCTGCCTGAGATTCCCAAGTATGCCCCTATTGAGCAAAAGTTTGGACAAGAGTTTAACAAATCCGTTATAATATACGTAAACACTGATTGAACTGGCCCAGGTTTGGCAATGGCGAGGCTTTATGAGCTTGGACAGTCCCACCTACAATCTCAAAGCTGTTGTGCAGGCGACGGGCGTCAAGCCGGAAACGCTGCGGGCTTGGGAACGACGGTACGGCATTCCGCGTCCGGAGCGCAGCGGCGGCGGGCACCGCATCTATTCTCGCCGAGACATCGACACCTTGCATTGGCTGGTTCGGCGGCAGAAGGAAGGGCTGAGCATCAGCAGGGCAGCCGAGCGCTGGCATGCGATTGAGCGCGCAGGAGGGGACCCGTTACAAGAGCCAGGGCTTGTGTCGGGCCGTTTTCTCTACAGGGAACGCTGGACGTCAACGCTGCCGGTGGACGCAGGCATAGAGCAGGAGGATGACGGCCAGATCGGCGCCGCGCGCGAAGAGTGGTTGGCCGCCTGTCTAGCCTACAACGAAGGCGCGGCGGTCCATGCACTGGCACAGGCATTCGCCCGCTTTTCCGTGGAGACCGTCTGCCATGAGCTGCTTTGTCAAGGACTGCGCCAACTGGGAGAGGCATGGCACACGGACCACGTTTCCGTGCAGCAGGTCCACTTTGCAACCGCGCTGGCCATGCAACGAATCGAGATCCTTCTTGGCGCCTCGCCTCATCAGAGCCGCCCCGGCCAGATCCTACTGGCCGGTCCACCCGAAGAACACCACGCATTTGGACTGGCTCTGCTGCAACTCCTGCTTAAGCGCAGAGGATTCGGCACCGTCTGCTTGGGAGCGAATGTTCCTCTGATTGAGATGGAAAGTACGCTCAAAAAGATTCAACCCGACCTCGTGATTCTGTCGGCGCAGCAACTGTGTTCCGCAGGCAATCTGCTGGAAATGAGCGAGCTAGTCGCTGGTCAGGATGTGCCGGTCGCGTTCGGCGGGCGGATATTCAACTTGTCGGAGACGATTCGGCGCGGCATTCCCGGCCACTTCCTGGGGGCGGACCTGAAGCGTGCGGTTGCCAGCGTGGAACGCCTGCTGGACGCTCCCGCCCGATTGGAACAGCCGGCCTTGCCTCCGGCAACATGCAGGGAATCGCTGTCCAACTTCATTTCCAACCTACCACAGATCTCAGCCCATGTTTGGACTGCGGTGCATAACACGTTAGCCGGTCAACATACTTATGCGCAGGCCAACTCCTTTCTTGCGAAGCGCATCATTTCTGCGCTGCGCTTTGGCGACCTTTCGTTGCTCGGCGTTGACGCCGAATGGTTGTGCATTTTGCTGCAACGCCGCCATCTCTCTGTCCAAGAGTTTGAGCGCTACTTGTCGAACTATCAGTCAGCCGTCCTGGCGATTCAGGGGAGTTCGGGGGAACCGGTGGTCGAAATGTTGGAATTGTTTCTGGAACGATTCCAGTCAGCGGCCCGGCGCCGCGAGGTCAGCGAAGACGGCAGGAGGGAAGTGGTCTGACACCGGTGGATTCGGTGGGTTTCGCATACACGCGCCTTCTCCCGGGGGCCCTGCATGACATATCTGGCTTTCCTCGCCCGTTTCATCCTGATCCCCATCCTGACCGCCGCGTTGCTGATGTGGACGATGCACAGGAGCGGACGCAACTTACCTGCTTCGTTGCGCGTCTGGCCGGCAATTCCGGTAGTTGTGGGGCACGTCGTTCTGGCCATGCTCTACACTGCCCCCTGGCACAACTATCTGGTCGCCGCAAAGTTATGGTGGTACGACCCGGCGCTCGTGAGCGGACTCTTCCTCGGCTATGTGCCGCTCGAATAGTATCTGTTCTTTGCCGCCCAAACGATTCTGGTTGGCCTGTGGCTGCTGCTGGCGGCTCAACTTGCGCTGACCGACTGCCGCCCCTTTCGCCCACGGCGCGCGTTGCGTCTGTGGTCAACTGCGCTGGCCGTCCTGATCTGGACGTATGGCCTCTATCTCCTGGTTACGGGGCAGAGCGGGGGCGCCTACCTTGGTCTGGAGCTGGTGTGGGCGATGATTCCGATCGCGATTCAGTTCGGTTTCGGCGCTGACATCCTCTGGCATTATTGTCGGCAGAACGCATGGACGCTTATTCCCGCTACTTTCTTTCTGTCGCTGGCGGACGCCTTCGCTATCCATTCCGGCACGTGGACGATCAACCCCGAGCAATCATTCGGCGTTGCCATCGGCGGGATATTGCCCATCGAGGAGTTTGTCTTCTTTCTGTTGACGACTACCCTGGTCGTGTCTGGCATAGCTTTCATGTTGGCCCGTCCCAGCCACGAACGGGTTGTTCGCCCGTTTTCCTCCTTTTTACACGGTTGAGGTTTCGGAAAAAGGGCGGGATTGGCGCCGTTCAGACGGGGACACTTGTGAAGAGGAAGCTGATGTGGCGACTGGTAGGCGCGCCGCTGCTGGCGCTGGTTTGCGCGACCGCCTCGACGGGCGCTGCGCTGGCGCATCAGCCGTTCTTCGAGAACCCGGATACGACTGCTTCGACGCCGATGCCTGTCAAAGATCCCGCCATTTCGACGGCGCTATTTGCAACGCTGGAGCGGCCCGGTGACGTCGACTTCTACATGTTCACCGTTGCCGCGGGCCGAACGATCGAAATCGGCATGACGATCCCGCAAATCGCCGGGCAGGAGGAGTTTGCCCCATCCGTAGGCGTCATCGCAGCAGGTTTGGACAGCAGCGCAGTTTCTGAACTCCCTGAAGAGGTGCGGACACTGGTTTCAACTCAAACGGGGACAACTGTGCTCGACCCGGTTGAGGCCTCTTTTTTCTTTGAACCGTTCAGCCGCACGGCCTATTGGAGACGGCAGCGTCAGACAGTCACGTTTCCGGTGGAGGGCACAGTCTTTGTCGTTGTTTGGCATGCGGCGTCCGCGGTCGGCCGCTATACGCTGGTTGTTGGACAGCGGGAGGTGCCGGGCGGCGAATCCGGCTTTGGCCGCAAGCTGAAGGAGTATTAGACGCCTGTAAATCCGGGGCCAACTTCTGAGGGCGGTTCACCGGTCCGCGCTGATGCAGATGCAACGCCAACGACGGCGGATACAGAGGCAGTCAACGAATCCGGGCCCCGCTGCTCCTGGCTGATGAGATTGCTGGCCGCCCTGATAGGGGCGAGCGAACTTTGCCAATGAGCGGCTCCGATCCCTGGGTAAACGGGGCGGCAGCAAACCAGTCCGGAGCATTCCATCTGCTCACACGGCTGCGCGGGCAGATGGGTATAGGCAGGCGCGTGCTGTTTGTCCTGTGGCTGCTCCTGATGATACTCACGCCTCATGCCCTGCGCCTGGGCGGACAGCCGGCTCTGCTCCTGACGCTGTCTCTGTCGAAAGTCGTGCAGGCAGGTCTGATGTTTAGCCTTCTCCTCACTGTTTGGACAACGACGACAGCAATAAAGGTTGGCCTAATTGTCGTCATGCTGGCATGGTTGAGCGAATTCATTGGCGTACAGACCGGCCTGCCGTTTGGCAACTATGTTTACAGCGAGACGCTGCAACCCCAGATCGGGCGCATTCCGGTCCAAGTCCCCGCCGCCTGGCTGATGATGCTTCCGGCTGCCTGGGCCGTTGGGGAGGTCATTGCCGGCCGGCGGACCGTCGGTCGCCCGCGCCGCTGGCGCGCCGCAGCAGCCTTCTCTCTGACATCCGGGCTAGCTATCACCGCGTGGGACCTCTTTCTCGACCCGCAGATGGTGGCCTGAAACCTGTGGCAGTGGGAGCCGCCAGGCAGCGACTTCGGCATCCCTTCGCTGAATTTCGTTGGCTGGACGCTGACGGCAGCCTGTATCACGTTTTGTGTCTTCGCCTTGATCGAGGCAGCCACGCTGCCTGTAGAGTCGCTACTTCTCGTCTACACGGTGGCGTGGCTGCTGGAATCGATCGGCCTGAGTCTGTTATTTGGGCTGCCAGGCGCGGCGGCGGTCGGACTTGTGGGAATGGGGCTATTTGTCGTCATCGCGTGGCGCAGAGTTTTCGCGCAACTGGCATGAACGCCATACTGTGGATGTTGGGCGCATATCTTTGCGGCAGCATCCCCTTTTCGGTCTGGCTGGGTCGGCTGGTTTTGCGCAAAGAGATCCGCAACTACGGCGACGGCAACCCGGGCGGCACAAACGTTTTCCGCGCCGGGGGAAGGGGACTGGGCCTGACGGTGATCCTGCTTGACGGGCTGAAGGGGTTGTTGCCACTCCTCCTAGCCCAGAGTCTTGCTCAGCTGAGCGGCTTGACCCTGGCGGCCATCGCGCTCGCCGCCGTAATGGGACACGCCTTCTCGATTTTGCAGGGCTTTCGCGGCGGCAAGGCAGTCGCCGTCTCCTGCGGTATTTGGGTCGGCTTGAGCGGCTGGCCCACGCTGTTCGTTCTCGGCGCCCTGCTGCTCGAGGGCTATGCGAAAAACACCCTGACCGGGTTCGGAAACGGGGCGGGGCTAATCGCCGGCACGGTCTTCCACTGGCTGGTCTTTCTCTCACCCTGGGTATTGTTCGGCCTTGGATTGGCCCGCACAGGAGTTCCCGACCATCCCTGGTGGGCGCTCGCGCTGATCGCAATCGGAGTCTTTCTGCGGGGACATACAGCCTGGCGCAGCGGTCAGCGGGTGGGCGATGCCCTTCTGCTTCCCGTTTCAGTCCTGCTGATGACCTGAGTCGCGATTCAGGCTATGTGGTGGCGGATGCGTTATGGCGGGCCAAAGTGGAAAGGACGCGTCGCGATCCCATGAGAGTTTCGGTAGAAAGTGACGTGAAGCTGGCCAGCAACACACTCGAACCTCCGGGCAGAGGAGCAGTCCACGTCTGGGTGTGGCATTTGACTGTAGATGAGCAAACGCTCGCCGAATTGGAGGAGACGCTGGCTGTCGATGAATGGCAGCGCGTGAGACGCTTGCGCTCCGGCCGTCATGCCCGCCGCTTCGTCGCCCGCCGGGGCATGACGCGCCTCATACTGGGAAGGTATCTGAACTTGCACGCGCACAAACTGCAGTTCATATACGGGCCGCAAGGGAAACCTGCCTTGACGCCGAGCCTTTCGAGCGCCCTGGAGTTCAACCTTTCCGATTCGAGCGAACTGGCTGTGCTGGCTGTGGCCACCGGTCAACCCTTGGGCATCGACATTGAGCGGCTGCGTCCCATCGCCGAGACTGAGGATTTGGCCGCGCATGCATTCACCGCACGGGAGGTTGAGCGTCTGCACCAGGCGGCCACGTCGCGGCGGGCCGGAGAATTCTTCCAGTTGTGGACTCGCAGTGAGGCTGTCGCCAAAGCGATGGGCTGCGGCATGCGAATGTCCTCAACTTCACTCGCTCAGGCTGATGCCGGCTCGGTTCCCCGTCGGCTGCGCTCTCCCGGCGACGCAGAGCCGGCCTCATGGCGCATTTACCCGCTTCCCGCGCCTGCTGGGTACACCGGCGCGCTGGCGACCTCGCAGGTTGTCGAGGAGATCGTCTACTTTGCCTGTTCACCTGACCTTGCGCCTGCTCCGGACTCGTAGCGGCGCATTTCTATCTTTCCATTGTTGAAACTTCCAGACTTAGCGCAGCCGCTTACTGCCTGACGTTTTCCACGCCCAACTCCTCCAGCCGGGCGGCCATCTTCTCCCGCAACGGACCGCCTTTCCGCATCATCTCCCTGCTGTAGACGTATGGATGATCCTCATTCAGGTGGGCGCGGACGGTCGTGCGTAGGCCGGAGATCGCCAGCAGGTCATCTTGCGGGTCAGGTGTGTAGCCAATGAACATGGTGCGGCGCGGCCGTCCGTCTTTGCGCTTGAAGGCGGAATGCCAAAGGCGGTTGTCCCACAGAACTATGTCGCCCGGTCTCGTATGCAACGATATCGCCCCGGGAATGTTGCGCGGTTCGAGCCGAAGGCGAGGGCGTCCCATATCCCAGTAGCCGCACGAGCGGAAAATGGCCGCACAGTATTCGGGATGATGACTGCCTGGGATCAAGTTGAGCGCGCCCTGTTCTTCGTCCTGCTCATCAAGATAGATGGCGGTCTTGAGCGACAGTTGCTCGCGCCCCGGCTGGCCGTCGGAGTGCCAGGGGGTATCGTTCAGGTTGGACCACAGATCGCTGCCGGCGTTGTACAGGCACTCGGCGCCCCAGATGTCGCGCATCGCTTCCATCACGCCGGGATGTTCAATCAACTCTCCGAAGGCGTCGTCAGCCTCGACAAATGGTTGAACGGTTTTGGTGCCGACGCCGCCGCCGAAATAGTTGTTGAGCGGAGCATCGTCAATCACGCGCCGATGCGCTTCCTGCAGACGCGTGACCTCGCGTGGACTGAGGCAACTGCGTAAGACGACGAAACCGAAGCCGAGAAATTGGCCGACTTTCAACTCATTCAGCATGGCGCCACTCCTTCGCCGCGATGGTATTCAACGGCGCAATCTTTTTTTGACCGCATTCGCGGGGGCTCTTTTTTCATGGCAAAGGGGCAAGTTCTCTGATAGAATCTCCTTCATTGCCGCCGCCCGTGAGACGATGGCCATTTCGATCCGCCTGTGCAGCAAGACGTGAGCGAAACTGAGCAGTCATGCCGCATTGCGCTGGGCCAGGAGATACTGGCCGGCCTCTCCGGTTACAGTGTCAATCAGCGCCTTCATATACCCGACTGCGAAGGCAATTGAGGCATGATTGCCTTCCCGGTCAACGACCAGGCCCGGCACATGATCGTACATCAGTGCGCCCGCGTAGCCTAATTCCTTGTATGTGAGCATGGCCTCCAGCGCGTTGACGTGCCCTTCATCGATGAAAGTCTCCGAGAACGCAGGGACGGTGCCGGTCACATTTCTGAAATGCACGTAGAAGATCTTGTTTCGACTGCCGAAATATCTGATCGCGTCGAGCACATTGCCGGGCATCTCTGAGATCGTGCCCTGGCAGAACCACAGGCCATTGCAGTCGCTGGGCACAATTTCGATAAACCGTTTCAAAGCGTCATGGCTTCTCATGATCCTCGCCACGCCGGCGATGGGCGAGATCGGCGGATCGTCCGGGTGGAGGGCCATTTTCACGCCCGCCTCCTCCGCGACCGGGATGACGGCCTTGAGGAAATAGGTGAGGTTGTCCCACATCTGCTCCTCTGACATTTGCACAGATTCGCTGATGGGCGGGTCCCAGTATTCCTGGGTAGCGCCTTGCACGAGGTCGTAGTCAAAGCTGGGCACGATTGCGCCGCCCCGCCCGCGCGTCGTCTTGGAAGTCCGCAAGCCATAGTTGCCGTCTCCGCAGCGCAGCGAGAAGAAGTAGCCCAGAACGGGCACGCCGGCGGCCCCCATGTTTCTGAGCGTCTTGCACCAGTTGTCTATCTGCTCGTCTCTGCCGGGCAGGCCAAGCTTGATCTTGTCGAACCAGTCTTGCGGGACGCCCCCGAGTACGGCCCAATGGAGGCCGGCATCCTCGATCCGCTGCCGCAAAAGCAAGAGGGTCTGGAAATCGTAGTAGCCCTTGTCGGCGGCGAGAAGTGTCTGCCCTCCGCAGTCAACGTGGGTGGCGCCCAACTGCCGCGCAAATGTCAGAGACTCGTCGTCGATCCTTGCGGACATAGCCAGCTTCATCGAGTTTCGGCGGCGTAAAGCCCGGCTATCGCCATGGGCAAGCCGCCCTCCTCCTTTCGGTTGGAACTGTTCAACTGCGTTCCACGATGCGCGGCCAAGTGACGATGAAGAACGCGCTCTCTTGATGCAATAGAGAGGGGATTGAGAACAGGCCGCGTCTTACGACTCTCTCTTGGGAGACAGGCGGTCCCACCAGCCGCCAAAAGGGAGCCGAATCAGTCAAACTGGCATTTGTGCTGATGGAACGCTTTGCCTTTGCCGCGAACAAGGTCGCCCCGTTGCCAAGTTCGTATCGCCCGACAGATATAGTGGCTCTCACCGAGGAGACTTTGCAAACGGTCCTGCCCAAACCAGCCGTGGTTGCCACTTGCCAATGAAGCCGAGGTCATTCCCACATCCGAATAGGCGTAGACGCGGCAGATACCATCCTCCATTTCGACATCTTTGATATAGGTCATCCAGGGAATGTCGACGCCGAGTTGCTCCTTTGTGAGGGCTTGGAGAGAGGCGATGCGTGCGCCCACGTCCCAGCCTCCCGTGCCCTCTTCTTCCCATCCTTGGCCGCCGGGCAGCTCCCAACGGTCATTCTCCTCGTCGCGCAGCAGGAGGAATTGCGTCTCAGCGGGGGAGGGACGCTCGATGAGCAGGCGGCTCGTGGTAAGGGGTTTGTCGAAACAGACGGGGATCAGGCGTTTGCCAGCGTCGCTCAAGGCGTTGCGGGCGGCGGTATTGTAGGGATAGTAGCCCGCTGCGGGCGGCGCATTGGCGGCGCAGAACTTGTGGAAAACGCCGCATCGGTCTTCCTTAGCTGTACCGGTTGGGGCCAGGTGCCATGTATGCTGGTTCACCAGCAGCAAATCTCCGGTCTTGAGTTCCGGATCGATGAAGGGAGCCAGTTGCTCAGGGTCGGGGCGGGTCAGGTCGAGCACGCGCGCGGACTTGTCGATGACCTGGGTCAGTTTATGCGAGCCGGGGGAAACCAGAAACTGACCGAATTCCTCGTCGAAATCGGTGAGCGGGATAATGGCGAACAGCCAGTTCATCGACGAGCCGACCGGCCGCCATCGCTTGTAGTCGCAGTGCGCGGGGCCGCCCAGATTGCCCGGCGTACGCACATAGGTGACGAATGCGGCCAGATGCGCCGGTTGGCCGAGCAGGCCCTCAACGGCATCGACAACGTCCGGGTGTTCGGCAATCGGGGCCAGTCCCGGCTCGGCCAGCTTGTTACCGCTGATCGTGTATTTAGCCGGCTCCGGGTATTTGAGCGTGGGGGGGTAGGCATCGATCAGAGCATGGTGGCGGACGACTTCACGCCACTCGTCGGCTTCGTCACTCGAAAGGATATTTCGGACAATCAGATAGCCGTTTTCGTGGTAGTCGGCAATCTGTTGCTCGCTGAGGGTCGAAGTCATCGTCATCATTTGCCTCCAGGCAATGAAGGTTTCAGGGTTGGCCTTTTGCCATATGCGTTAATTCGGAGCCTCCGGTATGCCGGCTCGGTCTCTCACTTTAACACGGGCAGCCATTCCGCCAGCGCAACGAAGGCTTCCTCTACCATTTCGTGGATCTGATCGAGCGTAAGCAGAGCGGCAGTGAGCGGATCAAGTGCCACGGCCTGCTCGATCGCCTTGCGATTCGCCTCGAGTGTCCCCTTGACCGCCAGCGGATCGCCGGCGCTGCGACTAGCATTCAGCGAAGCGCACTGGGGCGGCAGATCTCCCACGAAGCATGGATGGATCCCCATGTTGTCAACGAGGCAGGGCACTTCCACGACGATATTAGACGGCAGGTTCGTTATCGTGCCATCGTTGAAAACATTGCCATTGAACCGGAAAGGCTCATTGGTCTCCATGGCATTGATGATACCAACGCAGTATTCCGGGCTTCTGGAGACATCCAGCGGTTTATCGCCGTAGGCTTTCTCGCGTAGTTCTGCTCGTCGCTCGGGTTCCCGCTCGATCTCCCTCTCCTGCCATGTAAGAGCATGGATGCCAGGTGTGAAACGCTCGATCAGTTCAGGACTTTTTCGGAAGTAAGGTACATACTCCGCGTTGTGCCCGCTCGACTCAGTCAGGAAGTACCCGAAGTGCTTCATCATCTCGAACCGTACGATGTCCTTATCATATATCTTGGGGTCCTGCATCTTTTCAATGAGCAGCGGATAGGCGTCCTCGCCTTTCCACTCGACACGGAGGAACCAGGCCTGGTGATTGACGCCGGCCACCCAGTGCCCGGTCTCCTCGTAAGGCGCGTCAATGTAGCCGGCCAGGGTCTCGGCCGTATGCTGCACGCTGTGGCAAAGGCCCATGCTCTTGACAGGTGATGCTTCGTTCATGAGCAGCGGCACTGTCGTGGTTGGGTTGGCATAGTGGAACAGCCAGGCGTCGGGGCAGAGTTCCTCCATGTCACGGCAAATGCCCAACATCAGGGGTGCATAGCGCATGGTGCGGAAGACTCCGCCGAGACCGGTGGTGCAACCTGAGGACACATCCAGGCCATAGTTGAGCATGATTTTGCGCTCGATTACCCTCGCCTCTCGGCCTCCCAGAGCAGTAGCAGTCGATATGACGTAGTCGGCGCCATCGAGTGCTTTGCGCCTATCCAAGGTAGGCTCGATCACGATGGGTACGTCAAGCTGCTTGGCGAGCCTCTTGGACAGGGCTGTGATGACGTCCAAATTGTCCTGATCGATGTCCATCAGTGACAAGGTGCAGCCCGCCAATGCCGGGCGCGTCATGATGTCCGCCACGAAGCGCGGTGCGAAAGTTGTGCTGCCTGCTGCAATGTAAGCGATCTTTGCCATGGAGTCCTCTTCTTTCTCTCTATCGGCCTCGTCCCGGGCGTTTTCCAGGTTCGCACCCAGCCGGGCGAAGCGCTACGGGTAGAAGTTAGCGGCGGCGCCGCATTGGCCTTGAGTCGCGCCCTAATAATATTCGTCCGTGTATTTCCAAACGGTCTCGCCGTGCGGCAAGCACTGTTTGCCCACATGAAATCGTGTTGCCTTGTGTCAGGGGGATGGTGCGGGGCCGCGGTAACGGAAACCGTCTTATGGCGCATCGTCGCAGACCGGCTCTACGTCACAGATGTTTTCCCATGTCCTGAAGTGCCCGCCCTTCGATAGGGCACCCGCTTCCTGGAGGAAAAGTTTACCACTTTCGAAGAGATCGAAGCAATGGAATTGTCTGCCAGTGATGTTGCAAGCATGTACACGGTTGCCGTTCACGTCGATCAGTTCAAATCACTGTGGCCAAAGCCGGGCCACGTGTATCCATTGAAACTGTTGTCCGGATCGTATATCGTCGTTCCCAATTGTTGCTCGGTTATCATTTGAGCGTTTCATGGCGATAAACGTGCCGTGCGGCATGTTTGTCTGTCCAAGGATGCCGACAACTGGGGGGTTCAATGAGAACGCCGGGCCTGTGACTGTGCTATCGCTCAAGCAGGGTGAGAAGGCGCGTCAGGCGGGCATCTCCCGACTCGGGTAGACATCATATTTGTCTTCCTGCGCGCCCAGGGCGTCGAAATGCTCACGTTCCGCCTCGGTGCGGGTCGCCAACTGCAACAGCGGGTCAACCATTGCCCTGATGCGCGGGTGATCGCTTGTAACATACGCGTCGTCAGGACGGAAGATATGGCCTCTTCTATTGTAGCGCATGAAGGAGACGATCTGCTCATCCGTCTCCAGCTTGCCGGCAAATCGCAACTTCAGGAAGCGGCGGCCTGACTGCATGCCGTATACGCCGTGGTAGATCTTCTGACTGAAGAAAACGATGTCGCCTGGGTCGGACTCTATAGCGACGCCGGGCATGTCGGTGGGGCCAAGCCCGAAAAGTCTCATGGAAGTATCGTCGGCCTGCTCGTTGAGATAGAGGAGCTCGTCGTGGAGGGACGGCTTGTGCGAGCCAGGAATGACACGCAGCGCCCCCGTATCGGCTGTGACCTTGTCCAGGTAGAGGTGGAAGCCGTATGTGTTGGCGTGTGGCTCGTTGGGTCGGTCCGTATGCCAGTGATGCACGCCCTTGCCGGTCACGCCTGAAAAGGAGAGGCTGCCGCCGGAACCGTTCCAGACAAACCCCGGCCCTAACAGAGCCTCGACAGTTCCCCATATACGGTCATCGACGAGCATTTTTGTCATCACCTCACCCTTTTCTACGATGTCGATGATGACCTGATTCTGACCGGTCGGCGGTCCACCGCCTCGTTGGTCTTCCCACATACTGTCTGCTTCGCGCGTGACCGCTTCCATCTCTTCAGCCGAGAACTGCTGCGGCAGGTGGATGAATCCAAACGTTTGGAAGCGCGCATTCTGCTGTGGCGTAATCATCTTGTGTCTCCTTGGCGGCCAGTTTCCGGCGCTTTGGCCGGTTGAATCTATCCGAATTGCCTCGTCAGCGCACCAACATGCGTGGATCGAGCGCGTCGCGCAGGCCGTCGCCGACGAAATTGATGGACAGCACACAGGTTGTGATCATCACGCCCGGCGGAATCCAGAGCCAGAGCATGTTTTCGACGATGTGGATTGAGCGGGCTTCATTGATCATGGTACCCCAACTGGGCGTCGGAGCCTGCACGCCCAAACCAAGGAAACTCAGACCCGCTTCAGTGAGAATTGCGCCGGCCACCCCGAAGCTGGCGGCGACCACAAGGGGAGCCACCACATTGGGAAGCACGTGTTTGATGATGATTCGCCCTTTGCGCAGCCCTATCGATTCGGCCGCCGTGATGAAGTCCATCTCGCGTATGGCCAGGATCTGACCGCGTACCAGCCGCGCGATGCTGGTCCAGTTGATCAGCCCAATCGCCAACATGGCATTCACAAGACCGGGACCGACGATAGCGACGATGCTGATCAGGATGATGAGCGTGGGAAATGACATCACGACGTCGGTAATGCGCATGATGATCATATCAACCCTGCCGCCGTAGTAGCCAGCCGCACAACCAAGCACTGTGCCGATACTGAGGTAGATCGCCACCGCAACCAACCCGACCGACATCGATACGCGCCCGCCGTACACCACCCGACTCCAGAGATCGCGACCGTTGAGATCCGTGCCCAGAAAGTGGTCTCGGTCGGGGGGAACGCCCACCGCTTTGAGGTCCCCGCGGATAGGAGATAAGGGAGCCACAACGGACGCGAGAGGAAAGGCCATGAGCACGACAATCACAATGTATACCGCCCCCACAACCGCTAATTTGTGCCTCGCGAAACGCCGCAGCGTCTGGAAACGCCGCTCTGGCAGCGCCGCGGCCACGGCGACTTGCACTGTACTTGAGCCGGAGGAACTGTCGTTGGTCTCTGCAGTCATGAATTGTCACTAAGGTGAAAGCGCAATCGTCAAATTCCAACCTGCGATCGTCCTACTCATACCGGATGCGCGGGTCGGCCACTGCATACGCCAGATCAGCCAGCAGGTTGCTCAGGACAATGAGGACGGCTGACATCAGCACCAGACCCATGATCAAGGGATAGTCGCGTGCGGCGACCCCTTGGAGGTACAATCTGCCCAACCCTGGCCAATCGAAAATCGTTTCAATGATCAAAGCGCCGCCAAAAAGCCCGGGGATTTGCAAACCCGCGATGGTGATCACAGGAAGTATGGCGTTGCGGAAAGCGTGCTTGTAGATCACCATTCGCTCGCGCAGGCCCTTGCTGCGTGCTACCGTGACATAATCGGCGCGTAGAATCTCCAGCAGGCTCGCCCGCGTGTAGCGCATGTAGCTCGCCATGCCTTCAATCGCCAACACGCCCGCCGGCATGATGAGGTATTTGAGACGATCGAAAAAGGAGGAGAAAAAGCCCGGCTCGGTCAAGGTGACGGTAGAGTAGCCACTGGTCGGCAGCCAGCGCAAGTGAACGGCGAAAATGTAGAGGACCGCAATCGCGGCAAAAAAGTTGGGAATCGAAATGCCTATGAATACGAAGGCGGTGAAGAAGTAATCGGCCCACGAATACTGCCTTACTGCAGAAAAGATGCCTAAGGATATGCCGCCGATGAGCGCAATTGCCGACGAAGTTACCATCAGTTGCAGCGTTGCTGGCAAGCGCCGCCCAATGGCGTTTGATACATCCTCGCGTGTGATGATGCGTTTACCCAAGTTGCCGGTCAGAATCGAACGCAGCCAACTCAAGTAGCGCACTGGGGCCGGCCTGTCCAGCCCATACCTGGCCCGCAAAGCCTCCACGTCCAACTGCAACTCCTGGGACTGGTCTATCTGTGACAGAACCATGGACGAGACAGCGTCGCCGGGAGCCAACTCGGTGAACGTGAACGTAACGACCGTGATGCCCAGCAGTACAGGCAGGGCAAGCATGAGTCGCCGAAGAAGATACCTCTGCATTGTCTACCTCGAGAGTCGTGTCGCACCGTTACTGCAGCAGGCAAACCGTCAACTCACGGTCATGCGTTCTTTCCCGTTCGTCGTCTTGGCATACGTCCTCTTCTCTACATGGCATCCCCTCCCTCCCGGCGCCACACAGATGGCCTACCGAAAGGGAGGGGCAATGCCTGGAGCGCCATCCCTTCTACGCCGCAGTCGTCAATGCAACACGAGAATAGAGAGTTCCGCTACTCCTTGAGATACCAGGTATGCGGCAGCTGGTCGGCATAAGCCGAGAGTGACAGGAAGAAGCGGTAGTTGCACAGATCAGACCGAATGGCCATGCGACGGTCCTGTTGCCAGAACGGCATGTCAATCACGTCTTCAGTCGCCATCTCGGTGATCTTGTAGAAGAGTTGCGTTCGCTTCTCAGGATTGAACTCCGTCATCGTCGCAAATGCCAGCTCATCATACTGCTCGCTGCAGTAGCGGGGAGAGTTCGGGCCTGACGGAGGATAGGTGTCGCATTTGTATCGTGCGGAGTAGTCTTCCGGCACCATGGGGGCGCAACAGCCGTACACCATGTCGAAGTCGTCGGTCGCGGAGACCCTTTCGATCACAGTTGGGATGTCGACATACTGCGTATTAACCTTCACGCCTACGTCAGCCCAGAACTGCTGCATGGCCGCCGTGACCCGCTTGTGAATATCGTCCCCATAGTAGAAGAGGAGGTCCAGCTCCTTCTCCGCGTCCCATTCTGCCTCGGCGAGCAGGTCTTTGGCCTTCTGTGGATCGTAGGGGTAAAGGGAAATGTCGGGACTCATCCATACCCCATTCGGATCGAACATGTACCAATCGTAGACAATCGCTTCATTCCCCCAGATGCCTTCCTCGATCGCCTTCAGGTCCAGTGCATACAAAAGGGCTTGCCGGACACGCTTGTCAGGCAGGTTGTTATGGTTGGGCCGAATGAATATGGCTCCGAATGGCGCTCCCACGAGCGCAATGTCCGGGTTTTGGTCCATGCGAAGGCGCTCAGTGCCACTTGCCTGCGCACCGACGTGAATCTCGCCGGCCTCGAGCGCGGCCACCCAGGTCGCCATACTATCGCGAATCCCGAAGCGGAAGATGATTCGATCCAGGTAGGGCCGGCCAGCCCAGTAGTCCTCATTGCGTTCGAGGACGTAATACTGATCGGGCACCAACTCGGCCAGTTTGAAGGGTCCCGTGCCGATCGTTTCCATCGTCGTCCCGACCTCGGCAAAGGGAATGCCCTCGATCGACTCCTTGCTGAAGATGTTCTCATTGGGAGGAAGGTTGCGCAGGAAATTCGGTTCGGGCGTGAGGAATTGAAATTGTATCGTGTGATCGTCGATCACCATCAAGCCTGAGATCTCCTCTGCTTCGCCCGTCTGGAACGCCTCGGCCCCAACAAGGTTTTTTAGCGAGCCACTGTGGCCGCTGGCACTGTCAGGATGCGCGTACACCTCCCAACTGTACTTGACATCTTCGGCGGTAAAAGGGCTCCCGTCGTGGAACTGGACTCCTTGCCTCAGATGGAAGGTATAGGCCAGGTAATCATCCGAGATGTCCCAGCTTTCTGCCAACTCCGGGACGATGGCATAGGTGCCGGCCTGGGCCTCAACCAATTGGTTGAATATATAGGGATCGTCGGTATCCGAAACCCAACCGGAACCGGCTAAACCTCGTGCCGCTGCCGAACTGGTGATCGTGCCGCCATAGCGCGGCGGATCGTTGGGACACAGGTTGATCCATGTCGCGCCGACTGAAGCAGGATCATACCAATCTGTCGAGGCCAATACTTCCGTCTCGGGTTGATCTTCCGGCGCCGCCTGTGGCTCCTCCATCTCGGTGGCCTGCTCGGCAGGCGCCGGGGCGACGCAGGCGGCGAGCAACACGGCCGCTACGATGAACAGGGAAGCTACCAGTGTGAGCCTTCTCATTGCAATTCCTCCTTAAGATGCTGTTCAAGTCGTACCTGATCGGGTATAGACGCGCGAATCGGCAACAATCCGTGATGTCCAACTTGAGAGGAATACAGAGCAGGCTGGCCAGGCCTGGGGACGAATCGGCGCTTTGTTGTTTTGTGGGCGAATACTCTCCTTACTTCGTTCGAAGTTGACAGCCCTCAGGGGGCGGATGACGCCCGGGCCGAGCCAAGGCAGCCGGGGCGAATCGCGATGGCAGGCGCGCCAGATCACTCAACAGGGTGCAACCCGGAGTTCGGTAGGCTTCAACGCCCCGACATCTCCGGCTGGCTTCGGTGAGGAGGGCGCTGGCCCCGCAGTCTGCGCTCCTCCGAATAGAATGGGATGCGTAGGTAGGCAACTGCATAGCTGGCAGCCGGTACAGTGAAGTCAAGCGTGGCTATGGCGATGCCCAGCAATGCAGGCAGGGTCTGGCTGAAGCAAGCCATTCGCCTTGCTCCCCTCGGCGCTTTCGCGCTCAGCCAGGAAGAAGCCAGCGTTAAACGAAATTATAACAATTTATGCAGTGTCGTCAAGATGCGGAAAAGTGCCCTGCGCTCCTCTCAGTTAGACTAAGTCTGCCAGCGTAGGATATAATGATAACCCGGTAGTGTGAGATGCGAACCCGAGCAGATGGAGGACGTGTAAGCATGGCCCGACGCAGTCGCCGCCGCCGTTCCAGCCCCAGCAAAGCCAATCCGCGCAGCTATAGCGGACTGCGCGCGCGGGGGGAGCATGAACAAGAGTCGATCTCGTCCGCTCAGTCCAGCGCTGAGCCGGTCGTGTCAGACCACGCAGCCCAGCCTGCACCCGCCTCCAAAGGCCCGAGTCAGGCCAACTGGAAGACCGAATACAGCCGCGTCTTTTCCGACCTGAAACAACTGTTGATCGTCTCGGTCGCGTTGTTTGCGTTGATGCTAGTGGTCGGCTTCTTCTTGTAATGGCGGGGAGCCGGCCCGGCAAGGAGAGCTACGCAGCTGGCTGACGGCGGGGGAGACCCGACTGGAGGATGACGCTTATGCTCAGATGCAGCAGCCAACACAACCAGAAGTTACGCGTATAGAGAAAGAGAGTGGTTGTCGTCAGCAGGATCACCGCAGCTATCAGTCGCTCGGCGGAGTGCCTGGAGTGGACAAAGATGCCCGGCAACGAGAGCGCGGCGCTGATCCAAACGGCCCAATACAGGGGTATTTGGTTCGTCGTTGGCGATGAGAGCAGGAACTCCCACACTGCGCCGCGCAGGAAACACCAGTGAAACTCTTGAGCGCCGCTCACAGAAAGCAGGAATCCTAGCGAACCGCCGGACAGAGGCGTAACGGGCGGGCGCTTCCGGTCTGTGTGCAGCCCAATGCGAACGGTTACAAGCAGGGCCACGATGCCAGCCAGAAGGACGACCCCAACTCGTAGGCCCGAATCCCAAGGGATGTCGGACACACCCATCAAGCGCGGTGACAGCACGCCCAGAATCAGCCCAATATAGGGCCAGAGCACCCACCGTATCACGCGCACAATAGGCGCCGAGTCCGGTGCGAGGAGCCGCGTGGCTCCGCCGGTCAGGGCGGCCAGCAGGAAACTCAGCGCCAGCCACAGTCCTGTCCACGGCGGATACAGCGTCAGTTGCTCCCACAGCCATGAGCCATCCATACAAGGATTCTAGCGAAACAGTTCAACCGTGACGATCAGACGCCTGCTGCTTGTCTTCCTTTTGCTCGTTCTGGTTCTCCTGCTGAAGCCGAAGGCGGTCTGGTCGGAGTTCAGGCGGATACGCGGCCAGTGGAATACAATTCTCACGTTGTTGGTAATCGTGGTCGCAATCTATCTTATGTTCGGCTTCTGGAGAGCCTATGTCAGCGGCGGCGGGATTCCGTGGTAGCACGGCGTAAAATGGAAGGCGGCGGCATGCCTGCCCTCCAAGTGCCGGAAAAAGCGACTGCGTCAGGTCAAGCGAGCGAACACAGGTTGGACTAGAGAGCGTCTCGTGCGGTATCAGGCTTTACGATACCGCAGCCAGCGCCCCGGCGGGACTGTCCGCGGGCGCCACGTTGTAGCTGACCTCCAACAGATCGCCGTTCTCGTCGATGACGAAGTGGCTGCGATGGATGCCCATAAAGGTGCGTCCATACATAGTGCGCTCGCCCCAGACGCCGTAAGCCTCCGCAATCGAGTGATCCTCGTCCACCAGCAGCGTGAAAGGCAGATCGAACTTGGCGCGAAAACTCTGGTGGCTTTCCTGGCCGTCAGGGCTGATGCCGAAGACAACGGCGTTCTTCTCGCTGATTTCGGCGTGAACGTCGCGAAAGCCGCAGGATTGGGTGGTGCAGCCGGGTGTGTCGTCTTTTGGGTAGAAGTAAAGAATCACTTTCTGCCCGCGGTAATCGGCCAGATTGATAGCGTCGCCGCTGTCCGTCGTGGCCTCGAACGTTGGCGCAGGTGTACCTGCTGTCAGTTCATTACGCATCTTGTCCTCCTGGTGGTTGAGTCACGCGGCTCCATTCGCAGGACGAAGCCGCCATGTTGTGGGCGCGACCCAGTCATGTCGCCAACCCGTCATTTCGGATCAGAGTTATTCTACCTGATTGGGCGCAATTGCTAAAGGACGGCATGACATGGACGGGGCAGGTTGGGGCCATGTTCAACGAATGGCTATAATCATGTTAGAATAGGCTAACGAAACGGCGCAGCCTGTAGACTGGGGATTATTGCAAGTATGTCCACGATTCGTGACCACCTCTGGTGGCAGTATCAACGGGCCAGGAAGTCGGTCAGGGAACGGCCAGTTGGGTCTCCAAGTGGAAGGGAGCTGTTAAGCTTGCCTCCCCCATCGGGCGCGCGCCGGGTCACGCGTTTGCCGACCATTCTGGTGCATGGCTACAAAGATGACGCCACCGTTTTCCGTCCGCTCGCGAGGCATCTCTCCGAAATTGGTGTGAGGACCCACGCGGTAACACTTGCCCCCAGCGATTGCAGCGTACCCGTGGAGACGTTGGCCCAGCAATTTGACGCCTATCTCGCCAGCAATTTCGCGGCGAACCAGCGCCTGGACATCGTCGGCTTCAGTCTGGGCGGGATTGTTGCGCGCTACTATATCCAGCGTATGGGCGGGCTGGCGCGAACCGGTCGTTTCCTGTCTGTGGCTACGCCCCATCACGGCACGTTGGTTGCATTGGTCAGCCGCCTTCCCGCCGCGCTTCAATTGCGCCCCGATAGCAGCTTCCTACGCGACCTGAACTCTGATGCGGAACAACTGTCGCGGATCCAATTCGGCTCTATCTGGACGCCGCTCGATCTGATGATCGTGCCTTCATTCAGTTCGGTCATGCCTGTCGGCAAGAACAAGGCTGTGTGGACGCTAAAGCATCAGGCGTTGATCACGAGTCGGCGCGGCATCGACGCGATCGCGGAACAGTTGACGGCAGGCGACAGGGGGATGGCCAATCCTGCCCAGCCGAGCATGGACAGGCGGCCGGCCATGAGCCGCTAACTGTGGCGCCGGATCTCCTTCCCTCCGCTACCCTCTTTGCCAGCTTCTGACCGGCCCAAGCGGCCCGTTCCGTCATGGCGGCCTACTGCCTGACGGAATTTGCGCATCAGACGCTCGACCTTGGCAGGATCACGACGCCCGCGTGTGACCTCAACGCCGCTGCACAGGTCAATTCCGTCGGGCTGCACGGCGCGCACGGCATCAGCGACATTTTGAGGGCCAATCCCGCCCGCCAAAAAGATCGGAATGTCAAGTTTTTCCCTCAATGAGGCCACGGCAGCCCAATCTCCTATCTTGCCCGTGCCTCCCAAACGGATGAACCCGTCACTTGCGTCCACGGAATCGACCAGAAGCGTGTCCGCGCCGGACGATTCGTATGCTTGCGGCGTTGCCTGCCCTTCCACGAGCGGCAGGTGGACCGTCTTCCATATTGCGCAGGTCAGGGAGCTCTTCAACTCGGCAACAAGGGACGGAGGCTCTTGGCAGAGCAGTTGCTGCGCGTAGGGGCGCAGCGTCACTGCCACCTCTTTGGCGAAGGCCGCGCTCGGGTTGCACAACAGAATGACATTGCGCAGGCCGGAGGCCGCGGCCACGTCCCGCGCCTGTGGTAAGGTCAGGCTTCGCTCTGACCATTCCACATCCACCAGAATGCCGCAGAAGTCGGCGCAGGCGCGCCCGGCCAGGCGGGCATCTTCAACGCTGGTCGTTCCGCAGAGTTTGAGTAGGGTCATATTCGGCAGTTCGTATTGCGTTTTGCGTATCGGCGAACGAGACGCCTGCGTTTACGGAAAACAGGCCGTGCGAACGGTGTCGGTTACAGATGGAAGCCAAGCCGGCAGGTAGAGATCGGCTTCAGCCATCAGGCAAGGCGGGTACGATTTGTCTGAAGCCAACGTTGTTGGCCCTGGTCAGGATCGCCTCTCCGCCGCCACTGGCGGCCAGTCATGCCTCGGACTTTGACTGCAAATGCGACAGATCGTAGCCAAAAGCGTAGAGCGCCGGACCCCAGCTGCTCATGCCGACACCCACACCGCCGTTCCCCCGCAAGGATTCAATGCAAGCCGCGATCAACGGGCTTTGCGTATTCAACTCGAAGAGTTTGAAGCCGTAGCGCTGATACGCCTCCATCGCCGCGCCGTAAGTCGCCAGATCCTCCTCGACGAGCACGGGCAGCAACTGCATCAGCAGAATGCGCGACATGTTCGCCACGTCCTCGGCGGGGACCGGGCAGGCCTCCTCGAACAGATCCCGCTCCCGTTCGCCGCTTGCTCCCTCTCCTTGCGGAATGACAACCAGCACATCCCAGACCGGGAAGTTGTAGCACACGAGCAGCGGAGGCGGGGGTACGCCCGCCTCCGCCGACGAGGGCAAATAGCCCTCTTTGCTGGCTGGGCCGCGGCGGAAGCGATGGCCGCCATCGAGGAGAAAGCCGCCATGTTCAATCGCGGCGATGCCGATGCCGGACGTTCCTCCGCGCCCGACCAGCGCCGCGATCTCGGGCGCGCTTGGTTTCAGCCCGTACAGGGCGCACACAGCCATTCCCGTCCCCACCAACGTTTGAGATGCGCTGCCCAGGCCGGAATGGGGCTTGGCCCGTTCCTGAATCTCGACAACCGCGCCGGGCAACCGGTAGGCCGCACAGACCGCGCGCACAACCGCGCCCAAGCGTCCTTGAAAGTCCCGTTCCATCGGACAGGAAGCTTCGATTACCTCACTGCGCATGGTAGTGTTGACGGTTCTGGAGCTCTTCTAATGCGAGACCGATGCCGCCATCAATCCGACCGAGGCTACCATTCAGATCAAGGAGGCCGAAATGGAGGCGGGCCGGTGTTTGAATGACAATCCGATTCATTGAACTCTTGTTGTTCGCGGCACGGTCCCAGTTATTTTCCAAGTTAAGAGGTCAACTCAGCCCAGTTCGCCTAACCGGTGCAAGACGATCGTCGCCGCAGCGATGGCCGCGGTTTCGGCGCGCAGAATGCGAGGACCAAGGGAGACGGGATGCCAGCCGTTCTCGATAGCGACATCAGCCTCTGCGCGGCTGATGCCACCCTCCGGGCCGATGAGCAGGGAGATCGCGGCCGCGCCGGTGAGCGCAGCGCCGAGGCCGACGGTGTTCTGTCGCGCTTCTTCCCAGGGAATCAACCGAAGACCAGTGCCGGAGCGGACGGCTACTTCCCAGCTGAGCGGTTCTCCCAGGAGCGGCAGGCGGCTGCGTGCGCTTTGCTCAGCCGCTTCCCGGACGATGGCGCGCCAGCGTTCGTATTTGGGCAGCAGCTTCGCAGCCGGACGCACGACCGTGCGGCTGCTAATCACGGGAACGAAGCGGCTCACGCCCAGCTCGACTCCCTTCTGCAGCACCCACTCGAAACGCTCTTTCTTAAGCATACATTGGTAGAGAGTCAACTCGATGTCAGGCTCGCTGTCAACCGGTTGCCGCGCCAAAACGAGACCTGTCGCTTGCTGCGCGTCCAGGACTTCGATGCGCGCGGCAAAGGCCGAGCCGCTGTCGTCGAGTAACGTAATCAAGCTGCCGGGCGTCAATCGCAGGACGTTGCGCAGTTGATGAGCCAGCGGCGTGAGGTCGATGGAGCGGTCTGGTTCGACAGATGCCCCCGCCAGAAAGAAGCGGTGGCTGTATCGGTCAGCGCTCAATCGATCGCTCCGCTTCTTCATTGCCCAGGACAAGAGCCACCCAGTCCCCCTCCTGCGTCCGTTCGACCTCCCGCATTCCATGGCGGGCGGCAGCCATCAGCACCATCTCGACTTTGTCCTCTAGAATGCCTGAAAGTATCAGGCGGCCGCCGCGTGCCAGGGGTTCCACCAGGGGCACATTCCGGTAAGCTGCGTCGAACAGCCCCACCAAGATTTCAGCCAGGATGTTGGCGACGATCAGGGGGAAGCGACCGACCTGCCCGGCAGGTATGCTCCCTTGTTCAACGCAGAGTGCGTGGCTAGAGGGGATGAGATCATTTCGCATCGCGTTCTCGCAAGCGGCGCGAACGGCCAGTGGGTCGATATCCGTTGCCCAGACGGGGCGCGCGCCCAGTTTGGCGGCCACGATCGCCAGGACGCCGCTGCCCGTGCCGATATCCAGCAGCGCCTCGCCCGGGCGCACCCACCTTTCCAGCGCGGCCACGCATAGGCGCGTGGTGGGGTGGAGGCCGGTGCCAAATGCCATGCCCGGCTCCAAACGCACGACCAGTTCGTCAGGTCGCGCATCCGGATCCTCCCAGGCCGGCGTCAGCAAAACGCGCTTGCCGATGCGCAAGGGCTTGTAATGCTTTTTCCAGGCATTGGCCCAATCCTCCTCGCGCACCGGGCGCAGCGCGGGTTCAGGCATGGGATAGAGCAGGCGCAGATGCCACAGCCCCTCTTCAATTTTGCGTTGGGTGCGACGTCCGCGCGGGCCGGGCTTGAGATAGGTCTTGACCACAAGGCGATATTCGCCTGGCGCAGGATTGCCGAAGTCGTCAAAGCCGGTGGACTCCAGGACAGCCCCGCCGCCGGACGCTTCACCGGCTTTGCTGTCCTCGATCCAATCGCCGCCGTTGTAGCGGTTGAACAGTTCAGCGACCGCCTCGGCCGCCTCGCCATCGACCTCAACCGCGATTTCAATCAACTCATCAGCGTTCATGGGGAGCTTGTGGCTCTATGCATTTTTCGACGATCCAACCCTTGCGCTATACGAGGTCGCCATGCTACGCACCTGCTTGCCACTTCGACCGGTAACGGATATGCCATGACGTTGCGTGCGCAGTCCTATCTCAACCTCGGCCTATGCATCCTGCTTTGGGCCCCGATTCCAGTCGCCTCGAAGAAGATCCTGGCAGAGTTGACCAATTTGCAGATGCTCTTATGGAGCACAATCTTCTCTGTGATTGCACTCGGCGCGCTGGTCATCTCGCAGCGGAAAGTTGCCACCCTGTCCAGTTACCTTCTGCGGGACTTCATGCGGCTCAGTTGGCTGGGCTTCCTCGGCGCATTTCTCTATTACATACTTCTCTATGGCGCGTTTGCCCGCACTTCGGCAGCGGAAGGGTTCATCCTGGCGTACACTTGGCCCATTTTGATTTCCCTGCTGGCGGTGCCGTTTCTGGGCGAACGGCTAACGCCAGGCCGGTTCCTGGCGGTTGCAACCAGTTTCGGCGGCGGCGTCGTGATCGTCACGCGGGGGCGATTGTTGGAGTTGAGTGTTACGAGCCTGCCGCGCAATCTGCTGGCGCTGTGCGGGGCGCTTGTCTTCGCCTTCTTCTCGGTGCAGGGCAAGCGGGTAACTCATGATCTTACGATCGCCGCATTCATCTACTTCTTGACCGCCCTAATCTGTACCGCCGCTGCAATTGGGTTCGTCGGTGTCTCGCCTCTGCCGTCGGCGCCGGTCTGGGGATGGCTCCTGTACAATGGCCTGCTCGTGAACGGAATCAGCTATCTGTTCTGGTTCAAGGCGCTGGAACACGGCGACACGTTTATTGTTTCCAACTTGCTTTATCTTACGCCGGCGCTGTCGCTGCTGTTCGTGCGTTTGCTGCTCGACGAGCCAATTCACGCGTCAGTCGTGCTTGGGCTGCTGCTGATCGTGGGTGGAATCCTGTTGCAATCCTGGCCGAATCTTCTAGCGCTTGTCTGCATTAAAGGCTCAATGACATAGGCAAGAAACGACTGCTTCCGACACGCCAAGTGCTGCACGTGGGCCGCGCTAGTCGGGACGCAGTATCCGGTCAAAGAAGCCGCGTCGCGGTTCGTGAACCTCATCGCCCAGGCTTTCGGCCAATTGCCGGAACAGCATCTCCTGCTCTTCGGTAAGGATTGTTGGGGTCAACACGCGCACGGTAGCGATCAAATCCCCGCGCCCGCTGCGCTGAAGGCGGGGAATCCCCATCCCCGCTTTGCGAAAGCTCTTGCCTGTTTGCGTGCCGGCGGGGATGTCCAACTCAAACGTTTCCCCTTCCAGGGTTGGGATGACCACGGACGCGCCGAGCGTGGCCTGGGCGATACTGATCGGCATCTCCATGTGGAGATCAAATTCCTCGCGCGTAAAAACCGGATGCTCTTCAACGCCGATGGAGACGTAGAGGTTGCCGCGTGGCCCGCCGAGCGAACCGGCCTCTCCTTCCCCGGCGAGACGGATGCGTGTGCCATGGTCAACGCCGGCGGGAATATTGATTTTGATCTTGCGGGTGACCCGGGTGCGCTTGCGGCCGCTGCATTGGCTGCAGGCGGAGGCAATGACTTCGCCTTCGCCGTTGCAGTTGGGGCAGGTCGTGGCGGTAACAATCGTACCGAAGAGCGGGCTTTGCTGGCGGCGCTGAACTTCACCGCTGCCGCCGCAGGTGGGGCATCTTTCCGGCGTAGTGCCCGGCTCCGCCCCGCTACCATTGCAACGATCACAGGCCTCCAAGCGCGGCACCTCGATCTCCCGCTCCGTGCCGAACGCGGCGTCCTCAAAGCTCAAGGAGATTTCGACGCGCAGATCGGCGCCGCGTCGAGGCGACCGCCGGTTAGCCCGCCCCATGCCACCGAAACCGCCGAAGAATTCCTCAAAAATGCTGCCAAGATCGCCAAAACCCTGATCGGAATTGCTGGAACCACCGACCCCACGCAGGCCGGCATGGCCGAAGCGGTCGTAGATCGCCCGCTTCTGGGGATCGCTCAGTACCTGATAGGCTTCGTTGATTTCTTTGAACTTGCTTTCGGCTTCGGAGTCAGGGTTGACATCCGGGTGGTACTGCTGGGCCAGCTTGCGGAAAGCCCGCTTGAGATCGCCTTCTTGCGCGCCGCGCCCAACGCCGAGCACTTCGTAGTAGTCACGCTTCTCGCTCATCGAACACTATTCCCAGCTGATGATCCACGCGCACAGACCGGCCAGCGCAACGGTGGCGCCGAGGAGGGCCGCCCATTGCCCGCTGTCGAACCCGACATCGCGGGCGCTGTAGACCAGAATCATGTCAAAACCGATGGCGAGAACGACCCAGTTGGATATTGTCGTATGCTCGGCCCAGAATCGTCTCAGAAAGTTCATCTTTGCTCAATGACGCTTTGTTCCCAGGAGCAGGAGCGCGCTCTATCACTAGCGTACCAGCGTTGTCATTCGGCGCGGGTAGCGCCGCTTCAGGTCTTCCCAGATGCTGTCGAGCTGCGAGTACAGGTCCGCCAGCGTGCCATCGTTGTCGATTACCCGATCTGCCTGATTCACCTTGGCAGCCTGGGGCGGCTGCAGATTGATTATATGCCGGGCATCTCCTTCCTCCATCTTGCGCAACTCAAGCAGGCGGCGCAGTTGAGTGGCAATACTGGAGGTCACGACCCAGATTTCATCGCATAGCGTCGACATCAGGCCGGCTTCCAGCAGTTTGATCGCCTCCAGAATGATAACGGACGATTCGTTGCTGGAGATCTCCTGCTTGCCCAACTCGAAAATCTTGGGATGGACGATCTTTTCCAGGCGGCCCAAATCCAATGGATTGGAGAAGACGATCTTGCCCAGTTTCTTGCGGTCTATCGTCCCGTCTTCGCGCAGAATCTCTTTGCCGAAGGCGCGCACGACCGCATCATAGGCCGGCCCTCCAGGCTCAATGACCCGATGGCCCAGTTTGTCGGCATCGATGATCGTCGCACACTTCTCGATCAGATAGGTGAGAATCGTGCTCTTGCCGGTTGCGATGTTCCCAGTTAACCCGATGACCAGTGATTTGCGCGCCATTTACGTTGACCCTTCTTGTGTTGGTGGTACCCACTCGCCCTATTTTAGCCGACAAACTGACCTGCTGACAAGCTCATCATGCTGCCATCGCCGCCCACTCTTCCATCAGCGCTTCCAGCCGTTGGGAGACCGCCCGGTGTTGCTCCTGCAAGGCGCGCAGCCTGTTCAACTCTTGCGCCACGCTCGCCTGGGCCATCAATTGCTCGATTTCGGCCAGTTTGCTTTCCAGACGCGTGATTCGTTCCTCCGCCTGGGTGACAGCCTGCTGCTGGCGCTCGACCTGACGGCGCTGACGGCGAACCGATCTTTGCCGTTCCCATTCCTCGTGGGCCGCGCTCGGCTTTGCTTCGACCGAAGGGGCCTCTTCCTCCCTATCGTTCTGCGACTCTTCAAGCTGCCACTGGCGCCAAGTGCCCTTGAACGCCACCAACCGGCCTGGCCCGGTCTCTGGCCCCGCTTCCACCTGCCATATTTGCGTGGCGAGGGCGTCGACCAGGGCCCGATCATGGGTAACAAGCAGAATCGTTCCGTTGAACTGGCGCAAGGCGTCCTGAAGAATCTCCTGGCTGTCCAGATCGAGATGGTTTGTGGGTTCGTCCAGTAGCAGGAAATTGGCGCCTTGCAGCGTCAGCCGCGCCAGCGCGATGCGGCTGCGCTGGCCGCCGGAGAGGCTTTCGACAGTCTGGTACACATCATCGCCCTTGAAGAGAAACTGGCCCAGGAATGTGCGTGCCCGCTCGGTTGGAAGGCGCTTGATCTCCAACAAGGCATCCAGGACGGACTGACCGCCTTGCATCAGACCGTAACCGTTGCCTATATGTCGCTGAGCCAGGTAGCCAATCTCAACCGAGGCGCCCAGTTCAACCCGGCCCGCAAGCGGTTCCAGCTCCTCCAGTATTGTGCGCACCAGGGTCGTCTTGCCCGCGCCGTTTGGACCGATGAGCGCGACCACCCGCCCCCGGTACAGATCAAGGTCGGGCACATCCAGAACGGGCGTATCGGAGGGCGCGAGCGTGCGCATGGGCCGCAGGCGACCTTGCGCGCGTGGTTGGGAGGATGTACCGGGCGTTGCCCCATTCCCCGCGCCGTTCGCTCCCGAAAGTGAAATACTTCGGTTCGCAGGAGCGCAGTCCCCTGCCGGCGGCAGGGCGGCGTCTAAGCGATCAGCGTCGAGGGCGGTGGGATGTGTGTTCTGGTAGCCCGCGACCAACTTGCGGGTGCGCAACACCAGGTCGCCGCTACGGGAGTCCGGGCGCAAGGGAAGGCGGATGAACTGTTGCGTCGGAGGCGGCGGCAGGGCCACCTGCTGCATAAACTTTTTCAGCCGCGTTTCCCGGCCCTGGGCCTCCTTCGTGCGCTGACCGGCCTTGTAACGACGGACAAACGCTTGCGTCTCCCGGATGAACTTCTGCTGGCGATCAAACTCCTTGCGCCAGAGGGCATAGCGTTCCTCGCGTTGTTGACGGTAGTGGCTGTAGTTGCCGCGATAGCCCTCCACGCGGCGATGCGACAGATCCCAAATGCGGGTTGCGACCGTGTCAAGAAAGTAGCGATCGTGGGACACGACGACCAGCGCGCCTTTCCAGGCGGTCAGAACGCCTTCCAGCCATGCCATCGAGCGCACATCGAGATGATTGGTCGGTTCGTCCAGCAGCAGCAGGTCCGGCTCTTCGAGCAGAAGATGGCCCAGACAAGCGCGCGTGCGCTGCCCGCCGCTCAGGTGAGACAGGGGGGCACGCCAAATGGACTCATCCAAACCGAGACCGGTAAGAACGAATCGTATGCGCTGATCGATTGCATAGCCGCCGGCCCGTTCGAACGCCTCCTGCTGCTGCCCGTAACGCGTCAGCAGCGCGTCCAACTGCTCCTTGCTCTGACCGGCCTCGGTCATGCGGGCTTCCAGCCGGCGCAACTGTTCGCCCTGCCGCAAAAGGTCGGCGAATACCGATTTTAAGTCGTCGTAGAGCGTGCGCCGACCGGCCGGCGGCGGATCCTGGGCCAGATAGCCGATGCCTGTGTCCTGGGCGATGAAAAGCTCACCGCTCACCGCGGTATCAAATCGGCCAAGCGCCTTGAGCAGGCTGGTTTTGCCGGCGCCGTTCGGCCCCACCAAGCCGATGCGGTCACCCAGCTCGATGCGGACGCTCACGTTTTCGAGCACATCGAGATCGCCGTAGTTTTTGGAGATATGATTCGCTACAAGAAGACTCATTCGAAATGGCGCACTGAACGTCTGAGATTACACAGAAACGCCAAACTATTCCCCTCCCAAGAGCGGGCAGCAGTCTGGCTCCTTGTGGGCACTATACCACAGCTGCGGCCCATTGGCGATACCAGGCCCTGGCGGAACAGATTTTGCCCTATTGCTCATACGCCAAACGGTAATTTATAATCCTATTGCGGACGAACGGCTTGCAGAGTCTTCCGGGTGTGGCCGCTCAATACAGGTGCGTAAGAAATCGGTATCGTTCCGCCAATCGCTCTATGGCATGGATAATGATTAGGGAGAAAGGTGACACCCATGACTAAACTGCACACAATTCTCGGTCTGCTCCTAATTGCGGCATTGACGCTCGCGGCTTGCGTTGGTGCGGCCCCGGCAGGAGAGGCCATGCCAACGGAGGCCCCGGCGGCAGAGGCGCCCGCCGACATGAGCGGCAAGGTTGTCATCGCCGCGGGCGGGACGATTCGCATCGGCGGCTCTTTCGCCCTGACCGGCCCCATCCCCGACGCTGGCAAGGACGTCCTCTACGGCGCGGAGATCGCGATCGACGACCTCAACGCAGCCGGAGGCTATGAGGGCTTCCTGTTCGAGTTGGTCGCCGAAGACGGCGCCTGCGACGGCACACAAGGCACGAACGTGGGCAACAAATTTGCTGCCGACGACACGATTGTCGCCGTGACCGGCGGAACCTGCTCGGGCGAAACTTTCGGCTTGAAGCCGATTCTGCAGGAGGCGCGCATCCCCTTCGTCAGCCCCAGCGCCACACATCCTGAAATTGTTTCTGCAGACTGTGATGTCTGCAACCGCGTTGCGCTGAGCGACGCCTTGCAGGGCAGGAAAGACGCCGGCTTCGTCACCAACGAGTTGCAGATCGGCCGGGTCGCTGTTGTCCACGACAACTCCGATTATGGCAAAGGGGTGGCCGAAATCTTCCAGAACCAATTCATGGCAATGGGAGGGGAAGTGTCCGACTTTGAAGGGGTTCAGGTCGGGGATACCGACTTTCGTGCGTTGCTGGCCAAGGTTGGCGCAGGAGGTCCGGCGGCCATCTTCTTCGGCGGATACTCAACCGAAGCGGGGCTAATCGCGCAGCAGATGAGAGAGACTCCCGGCCTTGAAGAGGCGGTATTTGTGAGCGTTGACGGCGCCTACACGCAGCAATACCTCGACGCGGCCGGCGCCGCCGGCGAAGGCACGTATATATCCTCCTTTGCCGGCGCTGAATCGGAGGAGATGAACGCCGTTTTTGACGCCAAGTACCTGGAGAGGTACGGTATCGAAGCGGGTAAGATCGGTCCTTTCCATGGCCAGAGCTATGACTCTGTGAAGCTGATCGCGACCGCCATCATGGTTGTCGGAACAGTTGACGACAGCGGCAACCTGGTTATCGACAGGGAAGAGTTGATTTCCGCCATTCGCGCAGTTGATGGTCTTGAAGGCCTGACTGGCACAATCATGTGCGACGCGACGGGCGAGTGCGGCGCGGGCGGCGTGCAAATCTTCCAGGTCGTGGACGGCGCGTTCAATCAGATTGCCGGCTTCGGGATAGAGTAAATTGCAGGGAGCGAGGCGTAGGGAGAGACGGTTTTCTCTCTCCTCGCTCCTTTTCACACGCTCCTCGAGAGCACTTATGACAAGGCGCACGGAAGCGGCGCAGTCTTTCCAGCTTGACGGGCACACCGTCCAGAGATACGCAACCCGGGCCTTTGGCATCGCAATCATCCTGCTCGTGTTCTGGCGTGTGCTGACCGTCGGGCTGGCCGAAGGCTACCCTGCTTCCTTCTGGATTTCCCAAGCGCTCAACGGACTGGTCCTGGGCGGTGTCTATGCGCTGGTGGCACTGGGCTACACGCTCGTCTACGGCATCCTGTTCATGATCAACTTCGCCCACGGCGAGGTGATGATGATCGGCGGCATTGCCGGTTTTTTCGCGCTGCAGTTCGCGCAGGCGCGCGGCTGGATGGAGGGGCCCTGGACGGTGGTTGTCGTCGCGCTGCTCGCGATCATGCTGATCGGCATGGCCGCTTCGGTTTTGATCGGCGTCACCCTGGAACGGCTGGCCTACCGCCCGCTGCGCCAGGCGCCCCGCCTTGTGCCGTTGATCAGCGCGATTGGCGCGTCCCTCTTTCTGCAGTACTCGGTTCTGCTGATCTTCGGCGTCAGCCCGCACAGCTATCGCAAACCTGAGTTGATCTCGGGCGGCCTGCGCCTGGGCAACGTGTTCATTCCCTACACCGGCGCGATCATTTTCATCACCTCGATCCTCCTGATGCTGGCGTTGTACTTCATCATCCAGCGCACAAAGTTGGGCCGCGCCATGCGCGCCGTAGCCGAGGACCGCTCCACCGCGTCGCTGATGGGCGTCGATGTCAATGCGGTAATCGTCGTAACCTTCATGCTGGGGTCTGCCCTGGCTGGCGCTGCCGGTGTGATGCTTGGATTTCACAACACGGTTGTCAAGTTCAACAGCGGCTTTCTCCCCGGTCTGAAGGCATTCACCGCTGCGGTGTTGGGCGGCATCGGCAACATACCGGGCGCAATGTTCGGCGCGCTGGTCCTCGGCCTGATCGAAGCGATTGGACCAAGCGCCCTGGGCATTCCGACCGAATACAAAGACGTTATCGCCTTTACCCTCCTCGTGCTGATTCTAATCTTCCGCCCATCGGGCCTGTTCGGCGAAGTGCTGAGCGAAAAAAAGGCGTAAGAAGAAGCCAACCCGTGCCCAGAGCAATCAAAACAGGGCTAATCACTTTTGCTTTCCTGAGCTATCTGATCCTGATCGGCGTTCCCGGGCGGATCGGCGGGAACACGCTGCCAGTTCTGGCCCTGGTCGCCGCGTTCTTTTTCTGGTTCAACCTGCGCCGCGCGGTCGCGATTCCGGCAGGGAGCCACGCTGGTTTGGGCGAGGCAAACCAGCCGCACAAACCCGGTTGGGAAATCGACAGCCGCGGCGATTCGCCTGGCCAACAGGCGGAATCCATGCGCCCGGGAGAAAGCATAGTCCACATTGTCAGCCAGGGCCTGCTTGCCGGCGCGGCCACGGGTCTGCTCATCGCAATCGTGAGCGCTGTGTTCGCCACCGTCATCGGCAGCGGCGTTTCAATCCAGCCGGTCTTTGACAAGATCGTCCCTCTGAATGTCGCCGGGTTACTCGGCGTTCAGCCCGGCGCCGTCGCCCAAGCACAGGTTTCGCCTCTTCGCTATCTGCTGCAGGCAGTCTATTTCACGGGCGGCGGTCTTTTGGGAGCATTGGCGGTGGCGGCAGGCCGGGCGAATCTAGTCAAGGCATTGCGCGTCGACTTATTGCGAGCACGCCTCAGCGAGCCTTCCGTCGTTTCCGCTGGACGCTGGCTGGTCATTTCACTTCCGTTTGTGCTGCTGGCGATCGTCATTTGGCTTGGACTTTCCAACGTCATGCTATTCGGCAACAATCAAGGCACGGTCCGCCTTTTGTTCACACTGGTGACGACGGGCAGCGGACTCTTTACCCTGCGCTTGACGCGGCCCGGGCGGGAACGACTTACTGTGACTGTGCTGCTCGGCCTCGGCGTGCTGGCCATGCCCTTCGTCCTCGACCAGTTTCAGAACTCGGTCATGGGCATCGTATTCATCTTCGTGATGATGGGGCTTGGGTTGAATATCGTAGTCGGCTACGCCGGGTTGCTGGATCTGGGCTATGTGGCTTTTTTCGCTATCGGCGCATACACGTACGCCTTCGTTTCGGCCCCATTTTCCTCGCCATTGATCAGCGGCCTGCTTCTCAGTCTGGGCATCGCGCCGGACAGCCCCCTGCTGGGCTACTGGATGGCGCTGCCGCTGGCGATGATCACAGCCGCGGTTGGGGGAATCCTGCTCGGCATTCCGGTGCTGCGTCTGCGGGGCGATTATCTGGCGATCGTCACGCTTGGCTTCGGTGAGATCATTCGGCTCTTCATGCTCAATCTGGGAGAGTTGACGAATGGCCCACGCGGCATTTTGCAGATCGCCCAGCCGCGTCTGTTCGGGCTTACAGCGGAGACAGTTTCGGGCGGACTGCTCAGCTCGCAGGGCTGGATCTTCCTGCTGGCGCTGGTCAGTTCGGCGCTGATCGCATTTGTCGCCATTCGTTTGAACGATTCACGGCTGGGGCGGGCCTGGATCGCCATGCAGGAGGACGAAGACGTGGCCCAGGCAACGGGCGTTCATCTTGTGCGCACAAAGCTGCTCGCTTTCGCAATCGGCGCGACCTTTGCCGGGCTGGCCGGGCAGCTCTTTGCCGCACGCCAGATCAACATCTTTCCTGAGAATTTCTCTCTATTCGTCTCGATCGACGCCCTGGCGCTGATCATCGTCGGCGGCATTGGCAGTCCTGCCGGCATCGTGTTGGGCGCGCTGGCGCTCAAGGGGCTGCCGGAGGTGCTGCGGGGCGTGGACGAATACCGGATCGTCACCTTCGCCGCGCTGTTGGTAATCATGATGATCGTGCGCCCGGCCGGCATTTTGCCTTCTGCCCGCCGCCGGTTCGAGACCGCTGTGACTGATGAGCCCGGCCTAGCCGACGCGCCCGGCCACGAGCATGGAGGGGCGGCGGAATGACAACCCTATTGGCGGTAAAGGGCGTCACCAAAGTATTCGGCGGCCTCACAGCTGTCGATAGCGTAGACCTGGAGATCGCCGAGAGTTCAATCGCATCCCTGATTGGCCCCAATGGGGCGGGCAAGACGACCCTCTTCAACTGTTTGACCGGGTTGCACCGACCGGAGGCGGGCGAAATCCTGTTATCGGGGCGCTCGCTCGTCGGTTTGCGCCCGGATGAGATCACGGCACGCGGCATCGCCCGCACCTATCAGAACATTCGTCTCTTCGGCAGGATGACCGCGCTGGAAAATGTACTGGTCGGCCAGCATCTGCGGTTACGCGCATCCCACTGGAGCGCCATCCTGCGTACAGCCGGTCAGCAGGCTGAAGAGCGCGCCGCCCGCGACACGAGTCGAGAGTTGCTGGATTTCGTCGGCCTGGGCGGTGAAGACGAGGTCGTTGCTACCAACCTGCCTTACGGCGACCAGCGCCTGCTTGAGGTGGCGCGTGCCTTGGGCAGCCGCCCGCGCCTGCTCCTGCTCGACGAACCGGCCGCGGGCATGAATCCCAGGGAGACGGAACGCATGATGGAATTGATGCACAGGCTGCGCGACGAGAGGGGCGTCACCGTCTTCCTGATCGAACACGACATGAAAGTCGTGATGAGCATATCAGAGAGGATAACAGTTCTGGACTACGGCAGGAAGATCGCCGGCGGCGCGCCCGATGAAGTACGCAGGGATCCCAGGGTCATCGCCGCCTACCTGGGGCCGGATGTTGTGTTGGAAGGGTCGGGCGCAACGGCGGGGCAATGAGCGATGCTGATACTGGACTCGGTTCACACATTTTATGGCCATATTCACGCGCTGAAGGGCATTTCCCTAACTGTGAACGAGGGCGAAATCGTTACCCTGATCGGCTCCAATGGCGCGGGCAAAACGACGACCCTGAACACGATCAGCGGCGTCGTCTCAGCGCGGGCCGGGGCCATATACCTGCGCGGCCAGGGAAACGGCGGGGGAGATGGCATTCGGCTTGACCGGCTGGCGGCGCATGAGATCGCCAAGCTGGGCGTCTCGCAATCACCGGAGGGGCGCAAGATTTTTGCCCGCCTCTCGGTGCAAGAGAACCTGGCGATGGGCGCATTTGCCCGCACCGACAGCGACGGCATCAGGCGAGATCTCGACCGCGTCCTCGAACTGTTTCCCCGCCTGGAGGAGCGGCTAAGCCAGCCGGGCGGCACGCTGTCCGGAGGTGAGCAGCAGATGCTGGCCATCGGGCGTTCACTGATGAGCCGTCCCAGCATCCTGCTCCTGGACGAGCCGTCAATGGGCCTGGCCCCGTTGCTGGTACAGCAGATTTTTCAGATAATCCGCGAGATCAACGCGCAGGGGACGACCATCCTGCTGGTGGAGCAGAACGCGCAGGCTGCGCTGCAGGTTGCCGATCGCGGCTACGTACTGGAAACGGGCAATATCGTTCTCAGCGGCAACGCGCCATCGCTGCTGGCCAATCCGCAGGTGGCGGAAGCCTACCTGGGAATCTGACGCCAGGCAGCCTTAGAACAGCCTGCGTTTGTCCACAATGTTGCGGGGCGGCTCTCCGTTCATGTAGCGGCGCAGGTTGTCGCGCAGCGTATCGATGCGGCGTTGGGGCACGTGCGGATTGACCGCGGCCACATGGGGCGTGAGGATCACGTTCTCCATCTGCCAGAGCGGATGGTCCCCCGGCAGAGGCTCGGTCTCGTAAACGTCGAGCGCGGCGCCGGCGATGCGCCCGGCTTGCAGCGCCTCCGCCAGCGCGTCCAGCTTGACGACGACGCCGCGGCTGACATTGATGAGATAAGCGGTCGATTTCATCTGCGCCAATTCTGCAGCGCCGATCAGCCCGACGGTTTCCGGCGTCTGCGGCACACAGCTGACAGCAAAGTCTGACTCGGCCATTAGATGGTGCAGACGCTCCTGAGGCCAGAGCGCGTCAAGCTCAATACTCCTGCCTAGTGTCTCGTCAGGTCGGGCGTCAACCGCGATCACCCGCATGTCGTGAGCCTTGCCTCGCCGTGCCAGCTCCGCGCCGATGCCCCCCAGGCCGATGACGCCGAGCGTGCAATCGCCCAGATGATGCACCGGCGTTCCCTTCTGCCACACGCCTTGGATCTGGCGGCGCATGTAGAGGTGAATGCCGCGCGCGAACATCAGTATGAAACAGAGTGCGTGATCAGCGATCATATCGCCGTAGATTTTCGCCATATTGCTGACCACAATGTCGCTTTCGGCCAGGGCGGGGAACATGTAATGCTCCAGACCGGCGATGGGCGTCTGCAACCAACGCAGGCCCTCGGCCCGCTCCAACAGGGCTGGCGTCAGGTCGCCGTACATGCCCACGGCCTGTGGAATGGAGGCCAGGGCGTCCGCTTCCGTCAATGCGTTGACGATTTCCAACTCGGCGGAGACCGCCTGAACCTGCGCTAGTTCCTCCGGCGTCAGGGGCGGGTAAATTAGGAAATTCATCAGCTCTTCACCTTTCTTTTCTCAATTGCATAACGGTTTTCACTTGTTCCATTGTAGCGGAATCCGGCCTGCGGGCGAGGCAAAAAAGCCACAGCGGTTGCTGCTGGACCGAATGTACCAATGACGCGCCCCTCAGCGGGTGCATCCCAGATTATTGTGCGTCGAGTAAAGCCAAGCGGTTGAAGCAGTTGAGGCCAGGTTTGACTGAGCGGAGTCGTGCGGAGTGCAGGTATCGCCAGCGGACCCCCTTTTGTCTTCTCATTCCCTTCTCCTCGTCTACGCCCTTTCATTTTAACGAAAAATTGGGATGCACCCATGCAAGGGAAGCGTGCGTCGGCGCTGAGCAGTTGGGCTGTGCTCCTTTCGCCCGCGCACCACGATTTACAGCATCGCAGTCACTCTGTGTACTGATAACGCACAAAACGCACAGATTGGCGTTCGTTGAGACACTGTTGAAGTTCCGGTATCCGCGCCTCGCGCGGGTGAATCCAAGAATAGGGGCGAAATTTCGGCTGCGTCCGGGCTTATGGGCCGCTTGCAGGCGACGTGCGGGGCGCGCAGGTCGTGTGCCATGTAAGTGGTTACGAGCGTTTACGAGCATTTACGAGCGTTTACGAGCGTTTACAAGCAAGTACGATAGTTTACGAGCGTGTTCGAGCGCGCCGGGTCGCGTTTCGTCGCGTTTCGTCGCGTCAGGTCGCGCGAAATGCTCTTTTATCGTGTTCGGGCACGTTTGGGCGCGTCGTGTTTACGAGCGTGTTCAAGCGCGCCAGGTCGCGTTTAGTCGCGCCAATTTTTTTTTCGTGTTCGGACACGTTCGGGCACGTTTGGGCGTGTTCTTTCGTCATTTTTCGTCATTTCTCGTCATTCTTCGTCATTCTTCGTCCCAAAATGGCTTTTTCGGGAATGGCGGGCAACGGGCGGTTGCGGCACCGGCTGGGCAGGGAGGGCAGCAGTTTGCTGCGCATGGCTCCCCCGCGCAGGGGGCAGGATGGGCAAAATGGCATGGCATTCATTTGAAATCGGTATGCAGTTGCGGCAGGGCCGCGGCTGCGCTCGTTCGTCTTGCGCACAAGTGTACTACAAAAGCGGGGCGTTTGCAGTTCCTGGAAATTCCAGGGGGCATCTCGGAATGGGGGAGCGTTTCTGACTTGCTTTGAAGGGCAGGACTCGCAGCAGTTGTCTGAACTGTGGTTCAGGCAGTCAGTATGCTGGAGACAGTTGACGGCAGCGGCGCAGGCGGCGTCTTCGTTGACGAGAATCAGGCGAGTTGCGGTTCGATTCTGGCGACAGGCAACCTGCATCTGTCACCCATTGAAGCAGTTCTTCAACAGGCGCGGAAGCCGAAACCGGCTGCGGGCGAGAGGCCCGCGATCGCAGGGGCACGTTCCCCAAAAATCTCGGATGCACCCCCCTCAACCTGTCAATTTGTGTTCTCGGCCCGAAACGGCTATAATTTCTCGCATCAGGGGTTGGAGAGGCGAAAAGGGGTGCCTGCGAATCTCGCCTAATGCCAACTTCTACGCGAATTCATTGCTGTTACTATACAAAGAATTAAGTGTGTGGGAGGCCGAAATGGCGAAAAAGGGTCCTCGTCAGCTAGTAAAGATGCGCAGCACCGAGAGTCATCACGTGTATTTGACGAGCAAGAACCGGCGCAACGATGACAAACGGCTGGAGTTGCGCAAGTTTGATCCGGTACTGCGCAAGCATGTCGTCTACCGCGAGACAAGGTAGGTGGCGTAGGATTCAGCGCCTGGAAAGTGTCGTTTCAACCGCCGTGACAGAGCGAGAATGACACAAGCCGAGGCGGGCTTTCCGGCTATCCAATTGAGAATTGTTCGAGACCCGCTGCCAACGGTTACAAACGCAGCGGGTTTCTGATATCCGTATAGGGCGTAGCGCCCTCCAGGGCAGCGGAGACGTTCCCTGGCTGGCATGGGTTCCTCCAAAAGAAAAATGCAGGCGAGGCCAAAGCGTTCGCCCGCATCAAGATGACCCACCAGGGATTCGAACCCCGAACCCGCGGATTAAGAGTCCGCTGCTCTGCCAGTTGAGCTAGTGGGCCGTTTAGCAGATTGCATTGTAGTAATCCGAGACGGGATTGTCAAGTTTCGCGGCGGTTTGAGAGCATCACGGAGGATGGGCAACCGCACAAGACTACGCTGCCCAATGTTAAAAAGCTGGATTCAATCGTTGAAGAGTAGAAGCATACCAGAACGCACACTAAGCCCGAACAGGAAGAACTTCTCCATGACCAGTCGAAACGAAGAGCTTGAACAGTACGCCAATCTCCTTATCCGCCTTGGCGTAAATCTACAGCCGGGGCAGTCTCTCGCGATTCGTACGGAGCCGATTCACCGCGACTTTGCGCTGCTGGTAGCCGAGGCGGCCTACGATGCCGGGGCAAAGTATGTCGCAATCGAGTACAGCGATATGCGGTTGCAGAGCGTTCGCATCCGCAAGAGCGCGGAGGAGGCGCTCGAACATCTGCCCAACTACATCGGCGAGATGGCGCGTGAACGCAAGGATGACGGCTGGGCCGCAATCAGCCTGGTAGGCGAGGAGGACCCCTCTCTGCCCGCCCAGCTTGACCCCAACCGTCTGCGCATCCTTCAGACCGCCGAATACCGCGCGATAATGCCCTGGCGCTCGTCGATGATGGCGATGAAACAACAGTGGAACGTTGCCGCGCTGCCCACGCCGGCATGGGCGCAGAAGGTATTCCCAAAGCTACCGGCTGAAGAGGCGTTGCCCCGCTTCTGGCAGGAGATCCGCCGCATCATCCGGCTGGACACCGACGACCCGTTTGCGGCATGGCAGGCGCACCTGGACAATCTGGAGGCGGCTCGATCCAAATTGCAGGGCCAAGAGGTGCGCGCCCTTCACTTCTTCGACCCAACGCCCGGCCCGGATGGCAAGCCGTCGACCGATCTGACGATTGGGTTGACCGACCGACCCAATTGGGCCGGCGGCGTGGGTGGCTTGGGCACGGCGGAGGGCGATGAAGAGACCGCTGACGGGCAGCCGGATGCGAGCGCGACGCCGGTCTTTCTTCCCAACATTCCCACTGAAGAGTTGTTCACGACACCGCATCGCCTGCGCGTTGACGGATGGATGCGCACCTCGCGGCCCAGTTTTCCCTTCCGCCGCGAGGTGGCCGAGGTTACATTTCGGTTTGAAGAGGGGCGCATGGTGGACTTTTCGGCTGGCGAGGGCCAGGAGATCTACGAACAGCTCTTCGCGGTCGAGGGCACGCGTTATCTGGGCGAAGTGGCGCTCGTGGATGTATCTTCGCCGATCTTCGGCAGCGGTCTCGTTTACTACAGCACGCTCTTCGACGAAAACGCGGCCTGTCATGTCGCGTTCGGCCAGGCATATCCGATCGGTCTGGAGGGCGGCGCGGCGCTGTCGCCGGACGAGTTGGCCGATGCCGGCGTGAACGCTTCCGATCTACACCTGGACGTGATGATCGGCACGGCGACACTGGACGTCACCGGCCACTTGAGCGATGGCGCAGAGTTGGCCATCATGCGGCAGGGCCGCTACACACCCGCCATGCTGACATGAGCGCGGACAACCCGCTGCAGCCGTTCTTGACGGTACAGGGTGTCGTGATCCTGGACGGTGCACTGGCGACCGAACTGGAGGAGCGGGGCGCAGATTTGCGCGGTGAACTCTGGTCGGCTCGTCTGCTGATCGAAGACGCCGCAGCAATCCGCCAACTGCACCTGGACTACTTTGCGGCCGGCGCGGATGTTGCGATCAGCGCCAGCTATCAGGCCAGCTTTGAAGGCTTCGCCCGTCGCGGGCTAGGCCGGGGGGAAAGCGCCGCGCTGATGCAACGCAGCGTCGGCCTGGCCAGAGAAGCGCGCGATCAATACTGGGAACAAGCCCGGGCCCAGGCCGGTCAAAATCGTCGAATGCGCCCGCTGGTGGCGGCATCGGTAGGCAGCTACGGCGCACACCTCGCCGATGGCTCCGAGTACCGGGGCGAATACGATCTTTCAGTGGAGGCGCTGAAGGCGTGGCACCGCCCGCGCGTGGAGGCGCTGCTGGCAGCCGAACCCGATCTGCTGGCCTTCGAAACGGTTCCCTGTTTGGGCGAAGGGGAGGCGCTGGTCGATCTGTTGGACGAGTACCGGGAGACGCCGGCCTGGCTGAGTTTCAGTTGCTGCGACCGGATGCGCGTCTGTCGCGGGGAACCGTTTTCCGCTTGCGTTGAACTGGCCAACAGCTGTCCTACCGTTGTTGCGGTTGGGCTGAACTGCACCGACCCCACATACGCGGGAGAGCTAATGCGCAGCGCGCGGACGGTCACCCATAAACCGCTCGTCTGTTATCCCAACAAAGGCGAACGCTGGGACAGCGCCGCGCACAGCTGGGTGGCCGGAAGCTGGGCGCTGGATTTTGCAGAATATGCCGCAACCTGGAAAGCGGCCGGCGCGCAGCTCATCGGCGGTTGCTGCCGCACGTCGCCGAAGGACATTCGCAAGCTGCGCGAGCTTCTCCTCGACGGTCAACCCCAAGCTTCCCAAGATTAATGGCCAATCAAAAGGAGACGGTCCAATTGAAGGAACCGACCCCCCTTTCATTCGTGGATTGGTCTAGCAAGGCAGTGAATTCGGCTGCACCGTGGTGTGCTACTCCGCCCGCAACGACAACAGGTAGGTCAGCAGATCGGCCAATTCCTGCTGATTCATGTCTTCGGAGAAGGTCTGGGGCATCTCTCCGGAAGTGTAACCGCTGATGATAAAGTCGTCAGGATTGATGATGCTGTTGTAGATGTATGCCGCTGGACCGGCAGCCCCTGTCTGTCTGGCCCGCCCGACGGCGGTATCGGCGACTTCAAGCCACGTAGGCGCAACTTCCACCAGGCTATTATCGGTCTGATGACATCCGATGCAGTTGTGCGGCACGGTCAAGGCTACGCCTCTGGCAGCATCGCCCGGCATCAGGTCGACAATAGCGTCGGGCAACCCGGCGTAGATCTCTTCCTGGCTGAGAACGGCGATGCGCGGTCGCGGCGTGGGCGTCGGCGGAACAAAGACTTCGCCCTCTCCAAGCATCACCATGTTCGGGGAGATCAGTTGCAAGGTCGGGTCAGGCGCGCAGGCGCTGGTCAAAATGAGGGCTACAATGAAGCTGGCAAGTGTATATTGGAAAGACTTACGACGTACCATTCACGGTCTCCATCAAGAAAGGGTCGGTTATTTTCTCAACTAGAGCTTTGAAAGTCCCGATATACCGGCGCTATTATACAACAATTGCGCGGTCACTACCGCATCAGGCATTGCCTATAAAAGCGTTTTCGACAATGCAGTCGGCGAAGACAGTTGAACAGTAGGAATAGGACGGGCAGCCAGCAGCCGAAAGACGGGACGGCACGGACGCTGATCGCACGAAAGGGGTTGAAATGGCGCGAAAACTTAACGAAGAGGAAGTTCGACACAGGCTCAGTGCCAACCTGCCGGCATGGGACGTGCGAGATGGAGAGTTGTATCGCCAATATCGAACGGCAAACTGGCGCGTTACGCTGATGACGGCGAATGCAATCGGCTTTGTGGCTGAGGCAGCCTATCACCACCCCCGGCTGATCCTGAACTATCGGTCGGTTGAGGTCTATCTGTCAACACATGATGCCGACGGACTGACGGAAAGGGACATTGGGTTGGCGCAACGGATTGAGGAGACGGTGCGTTGGCCGGCTGAAGAAGTAGGAGCACTGGACGCCCCTCCCGAAGATTGGCTGCAAGACTAAACTGCTTCTAGCGGCGTTCGCGCCAAGAAGGCGTTGTAGAGGACGATGCTGCCGGCGATGGCGGCGTTGAGGCTGGCGACAGATCCCTTCATGGGAATGGTCACGCAGAAGTCGCATTTCTCGCGGGCAAGCCGACTCAGGCCCTTGCCTTCATTGCCGACAACCAGGGCGATCGGGCCGCTCAAGTCGGCGTCGGATAGAGGAATTGCCTCAGAATCAACGTCCAAACCAACGGTCCAGATATTGCTTTTCTTAAGGTGATCAATCGTCCGATTCATGTTGGTGACCTGGGCGACAGGCAGATGCTCGACAGCGCCCGAGGAAGCGTTGCTGACGGCTGGGGTAATGCCCGCAGCCCGCCGTTCCGGCAGGACGACGCCTTCCACGCCAAAGGCCTCGCAACTACGGAAGAGTGTGCCCAGGTTTCGGGGATCCTCCAGGTGGTCCAACAGTAAGAAAAGGGGATCCGGCCTGGCTTTCCCAGCAGCCAGCAGGTCGTGCAGATCGGTATAGAGAAAGGGTCCGGTCTCCAGCGCAACGCCATGTGGAGTAAGCTGGGCCTGGCGCAAGCGGTCGAAGATACCGCCTTCGACATACCGCAGAGGAACCTTGCGGCCTTCAGCACTCTGCACGATTTCGGCAAGATTTCCCTTGGGCTCGCGGTCAGCGACGCCCTCCAGCCACAGCCGGTAGAAATGGCGCTTGCCCGCTCGCAGAGCTTCCAAAACGGAATGGCGGCCAACGAGCAGTTCGCTCATGAAGGGTCCTCGATGCGCCAGTTCGTTCCATCCGGCGAATCTTCAAGATGAACAGACAAGGCGGCCAGTCCATCCCTCACCTTGTCCGCCAACGCCCACTGCTTTTCCTGACGCAGTTCGGTCCGAACAGATACGAGCAGATCGATAAAGGCTTTCGCTGCCAGCGAACTGCTTTCCGTCCCGCTCGTATCCGCCAACGAGAGACCGAGGACATCGGCCAACTCTCGCAGCGTTTCCTGCGCGGCCTGAAAGAAGGGGCCGGAAACCCCGGCAGTGCGGGCGGTGTTGATCGCCCGCACGAGTTCGAACAGGTGCGCCAAGGCTGCGCTTGTATTCAGATCGTCATCCATTGCACGCCGGAATCCGGCGCGCGCTGCCTCGGTGAATTCGAGCAGCCTGTCGGCTTCTTCGCCAACCGATACAGTCCCGCTTGCCTGGCGCATCCCGCGCCGCAGCCGGGAGACGCTACGCTCGGCGGCGGCGATAGACTCCTCCGTATAGGCCACCGGCTTACGATAGTGCCCCGTAAAAATCAGCATCCGCAGTGCGTCGGCTGATTGTTGTTGCAAAAAGCCGTCGATCGTGACGAGATTCCCCAGCGACTTGCTCATCTTCTCACCGGAGAGTTGCAACATGCCATTATGGACCCAAAAGCGGGCAAAGGGCTTGCCGGTCAAGCTCTCGCTCTGGGCGATCTCGTTCTCATGGTGGGGGAAGATCAGGTCGTTGCCGCCGCCGTGGATATCGATTGTTTCGCCGAGGTGGTGCAGGCACATAACCGAACACTCGATGTGCCAACCGGGGCGGCCCGGCCCCCAGGGACTTTCCCAGGAAGGTTCACCGGGCTTGGCCGCCTTCCACAGCGCGAAATCGGCCGCATTTTCCTTGCGTTCGTCCGTTTCGACGCGCGTGCCGGAAACCGCGTCCTCCTGACGGCGGCGGCTGAGTTTGCCGTAATCATCATCGTTGCCAACGCGGAAATAGACGCTGCCATCCATTTCATAGGCGTAGTCGATCTCGCCCAGTTCACCGATCGCCCGAATGATGTTTGAGATCTCATTGGTCACGCGGGGATAGGTATCTGCCGGCTTGATGTTGAGATCGCTCAAATGCGTCAAATACTTGTCGGTGTAGAATTGCGCCAGCTGAAACGGGTCCTGACCGGTCTCCTGGGCGCGAACGATGATTTTGTCATCCACATCGGTAAAGTTCGTGACATAGGTCACGTCATAGCCGATGTATTCGAGATAGCGCCTCATCATATCGAAAACGATGGCGCTCATCGCGTGGCCGATGTGGGCGTCAGCGTAAACGGTCGGACCGCATACATAGATGCGCGCCCGACCCTCTTCAACGGTTTGAAAGGGCTCGCGCCGCCGTGTCAGGGTATTGTAGATTTGAAGGGTCATGGGACAGTTGTGGAAGAGTGGAAGACAAGGTCAATCGGGCAAGATTTCGGCTCAACGGACCGATTCGTAGGCGCGTCGCTGCTGGTGGGCCTCTTCAGGGATGGCAAAGATCAAGCGGCCGGCGTTGGTCTGCAACACCTTGGTTACCCTAACGGAAACATGCGCGCCCAGGAACCGCCGCCCTTGTTCGACGACGACCATCGTTCCGTCGTCCAGATAGCCGACACCCTGGTTGGCCTCTTTGCCTTCCTGAATCACATGGATACTCATGTCTTCGCCGGGGAGGACAACAGACTTTACGGCGTTGGCAAGTTCGTTAATGTTCAAGACGCGGACGCCCTGCAGCTTGGCAACCCGATTCAAATTGTAATCATTGGTCACTATGGCCGCGCCCATCTCCCTGCCGAGGTAGACCAGTTTTTCGTCCACTTGCTGAGCGGCTGAGGGGTCCTGGTCGAGAAAGACGATATCGACATCTTTAATTTGCTGCAAGCGGTCGAGAATCTCAAGCCCTCGCCGACCCCGGTTTCGCCGCAGCACCTCAGCCGAATCCGCGATGTTTTGCAGCTCATTGAGGATGAAACGGGGAACGCCCAGAATCGCCCACAGAAAGCCTGTTTCGGCAACGTCGGCAATCCGACCGTCGATGATGACACTGGTGTCAAGCAGCATCATTTGCGTGTAGGGCGCGCCGTTGCCCTTGTCCAGGAGGGGCAGCTTCGGCAGGTCCCGCCGATCCTGATTTTCGGTCTGAAAGCGAAAGAAGGAGAGAATCTCCCGATGACGCATCACCATCATGGTGACGCCTAGGTAGCCCATCACGATGACGCCGACAAAGGGCAGAACCGTTCCGAAGGGATTGGGCAGCAGTGACAGTGGATAGGCAAGGAGCGCGGCGATTGTCAGGCCAACCGCCAGCCCGACCGTGGCAGCCATGAGTTGAACTGTGGGAATCTGCCGCAAACTGGAGCGAAGAGCGTGGGCGGGCCGCACGGTCAGCCAAGGGGCGCTGATCAATCCCACTAACCCGCAGCCAAGAATTGCAGGGACGATGATGCGCGCCGAAGAGAGCGTCAGGTTCTTAAGGGTATCGACACCCGCAATCTGCCTGCCTAACTCCCACCCCAGCAGGGCAAATGTGAGGGTGACCAATACCCTCAGAAGCAGCCCCCAACGCATAGTGCGATCCCCCCGAACAAAAGAGCAGAGATTAGATAACGAAAACATAATACAGCATTTGAAGCAAGAGCGCAACGCCGATTATACGTCCATTGTCAAGTGACCGAATCGGCAAGAGTGTCAATGCCTGATGCGACAGCGAAAGATTGAGGAAAGGGGATGACACGGAATGAAAGCGCCGCGCTATCTTTCCTGCAGTGAGTGATATAGTCCCAAGACTTCGCGTGCGTTGTGGTGGGCGGAAAAGCGCTGGCTGTAGCGGCTGGCTGCCCGCCCCATCGTTGAGCGCAGTTCAGCGTCACGCGCCATCCGCATGATGCGAAGTCCCAGGCTCAGATCGTTGTCGGCGGTCAGGAATCCGGTCTTGCCGTCTACAATCATGTCGGCCACGCCGGGCGAGTCGATGCCGATGGCGGGCAGCCCGGCGGCCGCGGCTTCGATAAAGGTCAGCGGATGCACTTCGCTCACGCTGGCCGAGACAAAGAAGTCGGCCAGGCTCAAGACACCGCCGATGCGCTCGTAGGATACAGGCCCCGTGAACGTTACCCGCCCATCCATGTCCAGGGAACGAGCTAGTTGGCGGCACTCAGTCAGGCTCGGTCCGCCGCCTACCAGAAGGAGATGCAAGTCGGGGATCTCCTCCTTCAGCACAGCGAATATCCGCAACATACGGTCAACCGCCTTTTCCTGACTCACACGCCCCACATAGGCGCCCACAACCGCCTGCTCAGGGATTCCCATTTGAGCCCGTGTCACGATTGGGTCAGGAGAGTGAAACTGCCCGAGTTCGATGCCGTTGGGAATGACGACAACCGGCCCCTGGATTCCCCAAGTTTGCATCAGCCCGGCCGCGCTCTGGCTGGGCGCGATGATCGCGCTGCAACGCTGGCTGAAACGCTGGAAAAATGCCTGCAAGGCCGTATCCGACAAGGTCTCAGGCAGGAGCGGCAGGTACTGTTGCACATACAGGTCGTAGCGCGTGTGGCTGGTAAAGACGAGTGGAATTTCGTAGCGGCGGGAAAAGGTGAGACCGAAGCTGCCGCTTACAAAAGGATGATGGACGTGGATAATGTCCATCTGTTTCAGAAGGTCGCGGCAGCGCGAATCCACCCGAACCGTAAGATGGTAGCCGGTGTCGGCGATGGGAATACTGGGAAGGCGGATGACATTGCTCTCATCCTTCATCGCCTTGTCCTGCTCGGGCACGAAGAGATAGACCTGTTCGCCCCAGCGATCGAAGTGTTCCTTCAGCAAGCCTACATGATTGACGACGCCGTTAATGTGGGGCTTGTAAATGTCGCTAAACAGGGCAATTCGCATAACAAACGTAACCGTCCCTTACTGAAAATGCTTTGCGCGGCTGACAGATGGCTTGACGGCATGGCACAGTTTGATTCGATGCCTTGCGCCACTCTACCTCTCACAGATCGATGCGGAAACTGTTGATGCACCTGAGACAGAATACGTTTGGTCAAAGTATATGTTTCAGAGAGGTATCCAGCGGCAAGGATTCTCGATGAGAAGCGTGTCGAAATTGTTCCTCCTGTCGGAGAAACGTCTGTTCTCCAACGCAGCCAAAGCAAGCCTAATGCAACTTGACGGTTCGCTGCGCTTTGGCAGCGTACACGCTGATGTAAAGGAATCGCCAGCCAACCACGAGCAGCGTCGTGAAGGCCAGGGATGTCAGCACAAAAGGCAATGTAACAGGATCTGAGAAGACATACGCTCGGACTGCAAACGCGATCAGATCGCCGGCGAGCAGCGCTGCCAGCGAAACGAGCAGAAACCGACTCGGCGAGAGTTGGGCGCCGCGCGGGTAAGCGCCCAGGATCGTCGCCGCGACCGTCCATCCCAGCAGAAACGGCGCGGCGATGCGCGGCGCATTCAGCAGCCAGTCGGCTGGCCCTGAATCAGCGTGAACGATGCGACCCAAAATGACGAATGTCAGAAATGCGAGCAGATCGCCGACGATCAGTAAGCGAGATGGCGCGGGCGTGGCAAGAAAATTGCTTATGCGAAATGCTGACATACTAATAAGGTGTCCTCAACGCCGAGCGGATGCGGGCCGCGCCGGTTCAGCATGGTTCCAGCCGGAAGGCGGATTGAATGTCAAGAGTATGATTACGTCGGAATTTGCAAATCAATCGCATGACTTCTACTATACCATATCGCACCAAATTTTTCTCCATTGGAAAGGATAGGGACGAGATGGCCCTGCCGCGTTCAGCAACGTTTCTGACCAATTTGCGCTGCCTGCGTTGCGAGCAGGTCTACCTGCCGGACGCGCTCGACTATGTCTGTTCCTGTCGTCCCAACAGCGGCAGCGACCTGGGCCATCTGGACGCAATTTATGACTACGACGCGATAGCTTCGATACAACACTGGGAGCGCGAGGCTTCCGACTCCGAAGGGGGCGCAGCCGATGGGAACGCGAACGGTCCCGCTGGTCGGCGCGTGGGGAGGCCCGCCGCGCGCTCGCTCGAGCGATGGTGGCCGCTCCTGCCGGTGCGGCCGGACTCTCTGCCGCCTCTGCCGGTGGGCGACACGCCCTTGCTACGCGCAGATCGACTGGCCGCCAGGTTGGGGCTTCACCATCTCTATCTAAAGGACGACGGGCGCAACCCCTCCGGCTCCTTCAAGGATCGCGCCTCGGCCATCGCCGTCGCCCGGGCGCGCGAGACAGGGCGCGAGGTCGTCGCCACCGCAAGCACGGGCAACGCTGCCGCCGCGTTGGCGGCGCTGGGCGCAGCCGCCGCGCAGCCGACCGTCATCTTCGTGCCCCGCGCCGCGCCACAGGCAAAGATCGCCCAACTCCTGGTCTACGGGAGCCGCGTCCTGGCGGTGGATGGTTCGTATGACGACGCCTTCGACCTGTGCATACGCGCCTGTGAAGAATTTGAATGGTACAACCGCAATACCGGCTACAACCCCTATATGACGGAAGGCAAGAAGACGGTCAGCTTTGAGATTGCCGCGCAACTCGCCGAGGGCGGCAGCCGCGTGGGCTCAGATGAACGGGACGGCAGCTTCCCTTCATTCGAGTCGCCTGATTCTGTCTTTGTCTCGGTCGGCGACGGCTCGATCATAGGCGGTGTGTACAAGGGCTTCCGGGAACTGCACCGCCTGGGCTGGGTCAAAGACATGCCGCGTATCTTCGGCGTACAGTCCACCGGCAGCGCCGCGATCCATAATGCCTGGCGCGACGGACTCGATGTGCCCCAACCGGTGGCCGCCACCACGGCTGCCGATTCAATCAGTGTCAACGCGCCGCGGGACGCGGTTAAGGCGTTACGGGCGGTGCGGGAGAGCGGCGGCGCGTTTGTGCTGGTCGAAGACGAGGCGATAATGCAGGCAATTCTGCCTCTGGCGAGGTTGGGAGGCGTCTTCGCCGAGCCGGCCGGCGCCACCGCCCTGGCCGGCCTGATAGAGGCCAGGCGCCAGGATCTCATACAGGCCGACGAGACGGTTGTCGTCATCAACACAGGCAGTGGCTTGAAGGACGTTCCCGCGGCGATGAAGGTAGCCGGGGAGCCAATCGTGATCCCGCCGACGCTCGACGCAGTCGCTGAAGCGCTAAGGGCTTGACGCTGATCCGGCAGAACCGGACGAGTCCGCGGACGAAGCGATGTTCGCGCAGCACAGTGCGCGCGGCTTGTCTCTCGCCAGACCAGAGCCATTCTGTTAGGATTAGGCCATTACCGGACTAACCAAGCGCCGCCGCGTCGCGCTAAGAACTCATGTAGCGGGAGAACATGTTGTGAACCGATCAATCGTACCCGGCCCGACTTACGCGGAGATGCGCGATCCCACGCTGCTGCCGGCAGACCTGCGCGCGGACGCGTCAGCAGCCCTGACGGCAAACGAACTGGCGCCCATCAATCTGTTCAACATCAACTGGAAGATGGGCGGCTCCGAGGTTGAGCGCATCATCCTGCCCAAAGAGCTGACCGGCGTCCAGGCGAATATCATCGTCCTGAGCGGGCGCAACTTCCCAAGCGGCTCGATGAAGGTGGGGCCTGCCTACACGACGCTGGCCGAGGCCGAGGCTTTGAATGGTCTGCGACCGGGCGACCGCAGCATCATCGGCCCCAGCACGGGCAACTTCGGCATCGGCACGGCCTACGTGAGCGCGCTGAAAGGCTATCAGGCCATCGTGGTGATGCCGGATACGATGAGCCAGGAGCGATACGAGCGCATCCGCAAGTACGGGGGCGCGCTGGACCTGACGCCCGGCACCGAATCGGACGTCATACTGACGCTGGAGCGCACGCATAACGAGTATGTGAGCAAGCCTGAACTCTACTTCGTCCTGGCCCAGTTCGAGCTAATGCCCAACTACCGCTTCCACCGCTACGTTACCGGCGACGCAGCCGAGCGGGCCGCCGCGGACGTGGGCAACGGCCAGGTCGCCGCCTTTGTCAGTGCGCCGGGCAGCGCCGGCACACTGGCCGCGGGCGATCATCTCAAGTCGATCTATCCAGACGCCAAGACGGTGGCGCTGGAACCGCGCCAGTGCGCAACGCTCTTCAACGGCGGCCAGGGGCAGCACCGCATCGAGGGCATCGGCGACAAGATGGTGACCTTGATCCACAACGTCTACAACACCGATCTACTGATGCTGATCAACGACGAGGAGGCGGTGCAGGGAATGGAGGTCATGCAGTCGGGCACGGACGCGCTGGTGGAGCGGCTCGGCGTCGGTCAGGCGGAGGCGGAGGCGCTGCACGGCAAGTTCGGGCCAAGTTGCATCTGCAACATAATCGGTGCGATCAAGACGGCAAAGGTCCTGGAGTTGGGACCGCAGGACAACGTCGTCACAATTGCCACTGACAGCTATGACCGTTATCCGTCGGTGAGCAGTGAACTCTATCAGCGCCACGGCGGCAGGCCGGACGTTGATACACTGGAGATGTGGGCCAAAGCGGTCTTTCTGGGCGCATCACTGGGCGAAACGATCGACGTCAACCGGCAAGGGGAACACGCGCGGCTTCAAAAGATGAAACAGGAATTGTGGACCCGTTTCGGCTACAGCGGAGAAGAGATCGAGCGGATGGCAAGCCAGGTCTATTGGGATGAGGAGTTTGGCAGGATTGAGGAGATCGACCCGGCCATTGCCGAGATCCGTGGGAGTCTGAGGACAAGCGAGTGACGATCAGCCCGTCTCACGGCGGACCGGGTATGTTCCGCCGGCGGCGCGGACAAGCAGGCGCTCGCCGGGGGAAGACTGCTCAGGCGTGGTTACGACGGCGCCATCTTCCCGTTGCACGATGCTATAACCACGCGTCAGCACGCTGGACGGATTCAGGCTCTGCAAGCGCGTGGCGCCGAATGCCAGCCGCTCTTTACGCTGGCGCAACATCTGCGCCATAGCGCGCTGCAGTCGTTCCTCCGCATCATCCAGGCGTTGGCGGGCGAGATCGATCTGGCGCGACGGCGCGCTTCGTTGCAAGCGACGGCGCAACTCTTCCCACTGCAAACGACGCTCCGCCACAGCATTCTCACCTTCTCGCAGCAGCCACGAATGGGTCTGCCTGACTCCCTCGAGAACTTCCGAGCCGCTCGGTGTCGCGGCGACTGCGGCGGCGGTCGGCGTGGGCGCACGCAAGTCGGCGACGAAATCGGCAATGGTAAAGTCGGTCTCATGCCCGATTCCGGCTATGATCGGCGTTTCGCTTGCTGCAATCGCGTAGGCAACCTTTTCTTCATTGAAGGCCCAAAGGTCTTCGATCGAGCCGCCGCCACGAACCAGCAGAATTATATCGAGCGCATCGCCATCCTGCGGGGCCTGCGGTTCACTCGCGGCGCCAGATTCGGGTGTTCCGTTATCAGACAGGAGCGGCAGATCGGAAAAGTCGGAGACGGGACTGCGGCCGGAATCCGAGACGTTGGCGGGAAAGCGGTTGGCGGCGTCCAAGGCTGCCGCAATCTGACCCGGCGCGTCGGCTCCCTGGACCTGTGCGGGAAACAAGATAACTGCGGCGAGCGGCCAACGCTGGGCCAACGTCCGCAGCACGTCCTGCAAAGCAGCTGCGGCCGGGCTGGTGACGATGCCGATTTGGCGCGGCACGGGTGGAATGGCGCGTTTGCGCGTCGCGTCGAACAGCCCATCGGCAGCCAGCTTCTGCTTGAGCGCCTCGAACTGCGCGTACAACTGCCCGCGGCCAGCCGGCCGCAGTTCGTCGGCGTAGAATTGATAGCTGCCTCGCTCCGGGTAGACGCCTACGTAACCATGCGCCAGGATCTGATCGCCAGCGCGCGGCAACCAGGTATGACGGAAGGCGTTGCCCCGCCACATCACCGCCGCGATGACCGCGCCGCCGTCCTTGAGGCTGAAATAGATGTGGCCACTGGCCGCCTTCTTCCAGCTGCTGACCTCCGCCAGAACCCAGATGTCCCGCAGCAGTTCATCGCCCTCAAAAAGGGCGCTGATGTGGTCCGTCAACTCCGAAATCGATACAGGATTCATAACCAAGAATTGTACCACACGAGAAGCTCTATCATGTTTCGCACTGCCAGTCGGGTGTATGCCAGATTATTGTGCGTCAAGTAAAGCCAAGAGGTTGAAGTGGGTGAGGCCAAGTTTGATTGCGCAAAGTCGTGCGGAGTGCGAGCATCGCTTGCGCGTCCTGACGAGACAGGCGCATGCCAGTCTGTGTGAACCGTAGCTGAACGACCTGTTTCAGGCCGATTCGACAGTGCCAGCGCCGATGGCTTCGCTTCACTTTCACGTCCGCTTCGGCATGTGGCGCCGTACGCGTCCGCCGCCGATTCGACTTCATCTCCCGCCCGCACTGCGGACAGATTGCCTCCGCCTCCCTCCCATCACCATGTTGCAACTAAAGCTCACCGGGCAGCTCGCCTTTCAACTCACGCCGTAGCGGCGCCGCCTTGCCTGCTATCTCAGCAAAGGTCGGCTGCGGGTGCCCTTCCCCCCACTCCCATATCTCGTCAAAGATCTCCTCGGCCCCGCGCACAAATTTTGCCTTCGCCTCTTCCCCTTTCATTGCGGGCCCCCTTTGCTATTCTCATCCCATTCTCCTAATCCAACCCCTTTCATCCACACAAAGATTTGGGATGCACCTTTGCAAGGGAAACGCCCGTCAGCGCTGAGCAATTGGGCTGCGCTCTTCGCGCCTGCGCAACACGACTCAGAGCATCGCAATCACTTTGTGTCCACTCTATTTACAAAACATACAAATTACAAAACATACAAATTACAGTCTACGCACAAAGTATACAATTTACGGTCCGAATGACGCCGCCGCAGTACCGGCATTCACGCCTCGCGCTCGTGCATCCCAGAATTGGGGCGAGATTGCGGCTACGTCCGGGTTTCTGAACCGCTTGCAGGCGATGTGAGGGGCGCGCAGGTCAGGTGTGACAGTGTAAGTGATCACGAGCGTTTACAAGCAGTTACGAGCGTTTGCGAGTGTTTGCGAGCGTTTTCGAGCGCGCCAGGTCGCGTTTAGTCGCGTTTAGTCGCGTTTAGTCGCGCTAAATTTTTTTTTCGTGTTCGGGCACGTTTGAGCGTGTTTGAGCGTTTGCGAGCGTTTGCGAGCATGTTTGAGCGTTTGCGAGCGTGCTCCAGCGTTTGCGAACGTGCCCGAGCGTTTGCGAACGTGCCCGAGCGTTTGCGAGCGTGCTCGAGCGTTTGCGAGCATGATTTGAGCATTTGCGAGTGTGTTCGAGCGTTTGCGAACGTGCTCGAGCGTTTGCGAGCGTGTTCGAGCGCGCCAAGTCGCGTTTGGTCGCGTTTGGTCGCGCTAAATTTTTTTGTGTTCGGGCACGTTCGTGCGTGTTCTGTCGTCATTTCTCGTCATTTCTCGTCCCAAAATAGTTTTTCCCCGGGTATGGCGGGCAACGGGCGGTTGCGACATTGGCAGGGCAGGGAGGGCAGCAGTTTGCTGCGAATGGTTCCCGCACCGGGGGCAGGATGTGCATCATGTCATGATATTCGTTTCAAATTGGTTTGCAACTGCGGCAGGGCCGTCGTTGCCTTGGTTCATCTTGCGAACAATTGTACTACAGCTTTAAGGAGTTTGCAGTTCCTGGGTGTCTCTGGGTGTATCCCAGATTGTTGTGCGTCAAGTAAAACCAAGTGGTTGAAGCAGCTGGGGCCAGGTTTGATTGAGCATATTCGTGCGGAGTGCGAGCATCGTTTGCGCGACCTGACGAGAGCGGCGCATGCCAGTTTGTTTGACCCGTTGCTGAACGACCTGTTTGCAGGCCGATTCGACAGTGGCGCCGCCGACGGCTTCGCTTCACTTTCACGTCCGCTTCGGCATGGAGCGCCGTGCGCGTCCGCCGCCGATTCGACTTCATCTCCTGCCCGCAGTGGGGACAGACTGCCTCCTCCTACCTGCAATCTCCATGCTGAAACAAAAGCTCCCCTGGCATCACACCCATCAACTCCCGCCGCAGCAGCGCAGCCTTGCCTGCTGTCTCATCAAAGGTCGGCTGCGGATGCCCTTCTCCCAACGCCCACATCTCGACAAACATCTCTTCGGCCGCGCGCGCATGTTTTGCCTTCGGCTCTTCCCGTTTCATTGCGGGCCCCCTTTGCCATTCTCAACCCCTACCCCTACTCTACCCCCTTTCATCCTCACAAAACATTGGGATGCACCCTGCCAGTCGCGCAGATCGGAGGGACGATTTCGGGCTGAAGCGGAGGCAGGAGATGGAGACGGTCTCTCGGTTCGAGTTACGCCGCGCTGCATCCGTCTGCGGCCTAAGTGGGCGCCAGGCACCTGATCGAAGTTTACGAATGACGGCAAAATGGGCTAGACTTCCACATGCCTTGACGCTGCTGCGGAGGAGACTGAGAACGCCTTCGGACTCGCCATTGGTGACAAGCTAAGGAATATTTCGCAATTTTTTCGAGCGGGCCGAGCCGGATTATCGGGCTTCTGCCTTCAGTGGAGATTACATCGGAGCAATACACTATGCCTGACCGATTGCAGTTCTCGGATCAAGTCACACAAGCTCAGACGGAAGAAAGCATGGAGACAGACGCCTGCTGCAACAGCATTGGCGGCGGCGTGCGGGCTGCGCGAAACGACCCCCAGGCCATTCGGGCCGATGTCCAGACCTACTATGGCAGGGTCGCGGAACAACAGTTGGACGTATGCGGTCAGTCGGACTGCTGCGGCAGTGAATTGTACGTGGGAGAAGACCTGAGCGAGCTGCCGAGCGCAGCCGTAAACAGCAGCCGCGGGTGCGGCAATCCCCACGTCATCGCTTCGCTGCAGCCCGGTGAAGTCGTGCTCGATCTCGGATCCGGCGGTGGGCTGGACGTCTTGCTGGCAGCTCAGCAGGTGGGCGCGGATGGTTTTGTTTACGGCGTGGATATGACTGACAGGATGCTGGAGCTGGCCCGGACAAACGCGGCGAGAATGGGGACTGAGAACGTAGAGTTCCGCAAAGGCGATCTGGAAGATCTGCCACTGGGCGCCAACACGGTCGACGTGATCATCTCCAACTGCGTCGTCAACCTGACGCCCGACAAGGTACGGGCGCTGGGGGAGGCGTTTCGCGTGCTCAAGCCGGGCGGACGGCTGGCCATCTCGGATATCGTCATCGACGGCGACCTCAGCGACCTGCCGGTGAGCGAGGCGCAGATTCGCGCCGGGCTGAGCTGGGCTGGATGTATCGCCGGGGCACTGACTGTCAGCGACCTCTCGCACTTGCTGGAGGCCGCCGGGTTCGAGAAAGTCTCGATTGACGTCGAGCAAGGCTACGATAGCAGCGACTTTTTCGGAGAGCTGCCGCCTGCGCTCAGCAACCTGGCGGAAGATGTGCTGGATGATCTGATCGGGCGTTTTGCGAGCAGCAGTATCGGCGCGTGGAAACCGGGCGGGTGAGCCGATATTGGACAGCCTGGTCGTCGTCGCTGCTGTTCTCTGGCACATTTTAGGCGCTGCCGGCGCCCATTCCCCTCTATCTGGAAACTATCGGCCTGCCCGTCTGGCAGGTCGGCTTTGTTCTCGGCGCGTTCGGTGTTGCTTCGCACGTTGGGCGGCCCCTGCTGGGGCGCTCAACGACAGTTTGGGCTGGCGCTGGACGGCATCGGCATGACGGGGCTATTTGTCACGGCTTCGCTGCTGAGCGTTAGCGGTGCGCTATGTGCGCCCTTCTTGTGCGGCAGCCGGACGATTGCCCGGGAGCAGCGCGCCTATTCTCCTGTATTGCGGGAGATGCGCGCCGTTTCCCCTTCTCGGTGAAAATGACCTCGCCGGTCGGCCGCTATCCCGCCGCAGTCGCCTGCAACACCCAGACTTCCGACGGCGCAGGGAGCGGTGGCGCGGTGGAGTTCCACCTCGGACGTGTCAGCCCAAAAAACGCGTGATGCCGGGTAGCGCCGGGTAAACGCGCGCACATCGGCCATTTTGGGGAACTTGCATCCAGGCAAGTCATGGTGCATGGGGATGGTTACGGCGGGTCGGAGCGCGTCCAAGGCGACGTGCAGATCGTCCAGCTCGATCGTGGGCGGGCCGCCGGTGGGCACGATCGCAACATCGACAGCGCCCATCTGCTGCAGCTGCCACTCTTGCAGACGATTGCCAACGTCGCCAAAGTGGACGATGCGGATCCCCTCGACGACAAAGCGGTACATGGCGTTAGCGCGCGGCTGCAGCTTGACCCGCAGCGACTCCATTGCGGGGATGGCGGAGAACGGGATTCCGGCGCGCGACCGGTAAGAAGAGCTCCCCTGGCATCCCGGACCCTTCGTGGATAGGGAACTGTCTTCGGCCTCCAGCTCCAGAATGTGCGTGGCGGTAACGACTTCCGGGCTGCCGGGAATCATGGCGGCGTTGGCGTGGGCGGAGTCGTCGTCTGAGCTGCGGAGGACAATATCGGCGCTTTCGGAGATCGCGGCAAATCCGGACTTGTGGGGCGTATATGGGTCGGTGATGATGCTGACGCCGTCGCCTTCGAGGCGCAGACAGGCGTGGGCGTACCATTTGATTCTCAAGCGCTTCCTGTCGTGTTGCGCTCGACTTTGGGTTCAGCGGATTCAGCCCGGAAAGAGGAGGACCGACTTTGTGGCCTCCCCCTGCTGGACGCGGCGCACTGCCTTCAGAATGTCGTCCAAGCCGCAGCGGGTGGAGATGACAGCTTCGATATCTTCGGGATGTTCGCGCACAAAGCGGTAGGCGCGGCGGAACTGCTCTACGGACGAGGCGAAGCTACCGGTCAGAACGATCTCGCCGTAGTGGATCCAGCGGGGGTCAACGGAGATGGTTTCGCCGCGCGGCGTGCCACCAAAGACGTTGAAGATTCCCCCATTGCGCACAAGGGGCAGGTAGCGCTCGATGACCTGCGGCAAGCCGACAGCGGCAATGACAACGTCGGCGCCGATGCTGGTATGTTTGCGCACGGCGGCCAGCGGTTCTTCATTCTCCGGGTTTATGACGAGTTGCGCGCCCAGTTTTTGGGCTTTGGCGAGCCGCGCCTCGTTCACATCCACGCAGATGACCCGTGCGCCAAGCGCCTTCGATACCACTGTATGCAGCAGGGCCAGAGGCCCCACGCCGACGACGACGACCGTATCGCCGCCCTTTGTCTTGCACTGATCGGCGGCGGCAATGCAGCAGGAGGTCGGCTCGATCATCGCCGCCAGATCGAATGGCATATCGCCGATGTCGAGCACGCCGCCCAAGCGTACGATTTCGGCTGGAATGCAGACGTACTCGGCAAACCCGCCATCGTCGCCATGTCCCAGGCCATGCTCCTGCAGACATAGACTGTTGCGTCCCTGGCGGCAGCAGAAGCATTTACCGCAGGCCACGATAGGTTAAACGGCCACGCGCTGCCCCAGACGCAGGCCGGCCTTGTCGGTGCCATGCCCCAATTCGGCGATAGTGCCGGCAACCTCGTGGCCCAGTATCGCCGGCAGGTCGGAAGGGGCGCCGATGCCGCCGAGAATCTTCACATCGGTGGCGCAGATACCTGACGCCCGCACCTGTATGACCAGTTCGCCCTGACCAGCCCGCGGACGCGGCACCACGGCGATGCGGATTTCATTCTTCCGGTAAACGACCGCGGCCTTCATGGCGATGCGATTCCTCTACGCGGCGGAGGACGGCAATTTCGCGTTCGATCGCGTCCTCCAAATGGGCGGTCTGCGGCGCGAAGCGATCAAGCTGCTGGAGCAGCAACATTGCTCTGCGCCGCAAGATCAGATTGAAACGCTCAAAATCGGCCTCTTCCATCTTGCCGACGCTGTGGTCAAACTCCAACTCTCTGATCGCCTGCAGGGTTGATTCTGTGCGCGTCTGCAGTTCGGCCAACTCCTCCCCTTCCGGCGGCGGCGCGAAGGAGCGGCGTTGGAAAAGGGGCCAGAGGACAAAGCCAACGGCAGCGAGAGACAGTAGACTGATGAGAAAAACCAGCACCCAAATACTCTGCATGGGACTCTTTTGGAGAGGGTCGACGACGCGGTCAGGCGGGTACGCGGCCGGCGGTGGCCCGATCTGAGAAAGTTGACGGCGCGGGCTGGGCCGTGGGCGCCGGCCTTGGATGGGGCCACACGCTTACGACCGTTCCCAGGACGATGAAAAGCCCGCCAACCCACATCCACATTGTCAGCGGATTAATGTAGACGGTGAAGGTGGCGCTGCCGCCGTCGCCCTGCCAGCCGTTGAGAATCACGTACACGTCTTCGGCCGGCGTCATCCGCAGACCGACCTCGCTCGTGGGCTGGTCCGGGGCTTTGTCATAGATGTTGCGGCGGGGAGCGATCGCGCCGAGCGGGCGGCCGGAATCGGTATCGGCAATGAGAATGTTGGCGCGCACCTCCGTGTGGTTGCTCATGCGCCGCGTATCGAGATCGGTAAATGTCAGCGTGTAGCCGGACAACTCGACCGCTTGACCGGCAGACAGGGTAACATGCGTGGTTGACTGATAGAACTCGTTACCGATGATGGCGACGCCGATCAGCACAATCCCAAAGTGGACGACGTACCCGCCGTAGCGACGACCATTGCGACGCAAAAGGTTCCACAGCGACAGTGCAAACGGCTCCGCCCTGGTGCGGCGGCGGGCATTCATGCCGCGCACAAACTCCTGCACGATCGTTGCCGCCACGAAGACACAGATACTCAATCCGGCAACCGGGAAGGGATTGCGGCTGGTAAACAGGAAGCCGGGCACTGAGATGAGCGCGACCAGGCCCGGCCAGGTGAACTGACGGCGCAACGCCGACATGCCGGTTCGCCGCCAGCCGAGCAGAGGGCCAACTCCCATCAGCACAAACAGCAGCAGGAAGAGCGGCCCGGCGACGAGATTGAACCAGGGAGCCGCCACCGCGATGCGGTCGCCGGTCAGAATCTCGCTGAACATGGGGAAGAATGTGCCCCAAAGCACGACAAAGGTGATTCCGGCGAACAGCCAGTTGTTGGCCAGAAAAGCGCCCTCGCGGCTTGAGATCGAATCGATCTCGTTTTCACCCTGCAGAAAGGGCATGCGATGGAAAAGGAGCAGCATGAATCCGAGTGTAGTGATGGTCAGGAAGACCAGAAAATAGGGGCCGACCGGGCTTTGGGCGAAGCTGTGGACGCTGCTGAGGATGCCGCTCCGGGTCGTAAAGGTGCCCAGGATGACCAGGGTAAAGGTGAGCCAGATCAGAGTTACATTCCAGACCTTCAGAATGCCGCGCTGCTCCTGGATGATGACACTGTGGAGGAAAGCGGTCGCGGTCAGCCAGGGCAAAAAACTTGCGTTTTCGACGGGGTCCCACGCCCAGTAGCCGCCCCAGCCCAGTTCCATGTAAGCCCACTGGCTGCCCATGATAATGCCGGCCGCGAGGAACATCCAAGGGATCAACGTCCAGCGGCGCACGGTCCGCACCCAGCGTCGGTCGAGCCGTTTGCTCAGCAGCGCGGCCACGGCAAAGGCGAAGGGTACGGTCAGCCCGACCCAACCCAAATAGAGCATGACCGGATGAATGACCATCCAGTAGTTCTGGAGCAGTGGGTTGAGCCCGCGTCCGTCGGGCGGCACGACGCCGATCTGTTCAAAGGGGTTTGCGCTGAAGACGAGCAACACGAGGAAGAAAAGCAGCGTCGCCAACAGGGTCGCATTGACGTAGGGCATGAGGGAGCGCTGGGCGTTGCGAAAGGACAGGGCCGCGGCGGCGCTGAAAAGCCCAAGCAGGAGCGTCCAGAAGAGAAGGCTGCCTGCCTGGCCGCCCCATATTGCGGCAAACTTGTAGAAGGTTGGTAGACTGCGCTCGGAGCTATTCCAGATGTAGGTAAGCTGGAACTGGTCGGTGAGCAGGCCGTACCATAGGATTACGGCGGCGACGCCCACCAGCATGGCCACCGCGTATACGGTATGGAAACTGCTTGTTGCCAGCCGCGCGCCCAAAGAGGCCTGGCTGTGCGCGAGCGCTCGAAACTGAACGGTTAGAGAGTCCGGGTCGTGGGAATCGCGCCGCGAGCCAAGCTGTCCAGCCCAGAAACCGGCGGCCATGCCATAGACTGAAAGAAGCAGAGCCAGAACCAGCACCAGGTAGCCGAAATCAAATATCATCTTTCGTCACAGCTTGAGCCGGCGCAGACGCAGTGCGTTGGTGACAACGCTAATGCTGGAGAAGGCCATGGCTGCGGCGGCCAGGATCGGGTGGAGTTGTTGCAGAAATGGCGGCGCCCAAGCGAATGGAGCCAGAATCCCGGCCGCGATCGGAATCAGCGCCACATTGTAGCCGAATGCCCAAGTCAAGTTCTGCTTGATGTTGCGCATTGTCGCTTGCGAGAGCATGATCGCCTGGGGCACGCTGCGCAGATCGCCGCGAATGAGGGTGATATCGGCTGCCTCCATCGCCACATCGGCGCCGGCGCCGATGGCGATGCCCACATCGGCCTGCGCCAAGGCGGGCGCGTCGTTGATGCCGTCGCCCAGCATTGCCACGCGGAATCCCTCCGCCTGCATGGCGGTCACCTGTTTGACCTTGTCCCCGGGCAAGAGTTCGGCGCAGACGCGGTTGATTCCCACTTCGCGTGCGATGGCGTCGGCGGTCGACTGGTTGTCCCCGGTCAGCATGGCCACGGTCAGGCCCATCTTGCGCAACGCAGCCACAGCCTCCTGCGAGCCTTCCTTGACCGTGTCTGCCACCGCGATCAAGACGCTGGCCTCGCCATCCACGGCCATCCAGACGGCTGACTTCGCTTCGGCCTGCAGTTCGGCGAACTTTGGCGCGAGGCTGTCCAAGTCGACGCCTTCCCGCTCCATCAGGCGCAGGTTGCCGAGCAGGATACGGTTATTCTCCACCTGCGCCGAGATGCCATGTCCGGCGATCGCTTCAAAATTTTCCGGATCGACCAAAGTGAGGCCGTTCGCTTGCGCTGCGAGCACGATCGCCTCGCCAAATGGGTGCTCAGACCCCTTCTCAGCAGATGCTGCCAACCTCAGAAGCGCGGATTGCTCTGATACTTCTGTCCGGCCATTGCTGCCGGCGGCGGTACGGCCGTTTAGCCGAGCCGGGCTGACGATCAGATCGGTGACAGCAGGTTCCCCTTTGGTGATGGTGCCGGTCTTGTCCAACAGCACTGCGGTAAGTTTGTGCGTTTGTTCCAGCGCGACGCTGTTTCTGAACAGAATACCCTGCCGCGCGCCTTTGCCAACGCCCACCATGATGGAAGTGGGCGTCGCCAGTCCCATCGCGCAGGGACAGGCGATCACCAGCACGGCGATAAGACGCAGGAGCGCAGGCACAAACCCGGCGCCGAGCAGCAACCACACGGCAAATGTGAGAAACGCCAAAACGATCACTGCCGGGACAAAGTATGCCGCTACCTGATCGGCAACGCGCTGAATCGGGGCTTTGCTGCCCTGGGCCTCTTCCACCAACCTTATGATCTGAGCCAGGGCTGTCTCGCGCCCGACTTTAGAGGCCTCGATTCCCAGCAACCCCTGCTTGTTGATGGTCGCGCCGAAGACCTCTTGGCCAATCGCCTTTTCGACTGGCAGGCTCTCACCGGTAAGCATACTCTCATCCACGGTCGACCCGCCGGAGACAACCGTGCCATCGACCGGAATTTTCTCTCCCGGACGGACGACAACCAGGTCACCGACGACGACCTCGTCGACAGGAATGTCCAAGTCTTCACCGTCGCGCACGACGCGCGCGGTTCGGCTCTGAAGACCGATCAACTCTTTGATCGCCGCGCTGGTCTGGCCCTTTGCTCTGGCTTCAAGCAGCTTTCCCAGCACAATCAGGGTGATGATAACCGCTGCGGTCTCGAAATAGAGGTGATCGCCCAGCAGGCCGCTGCCCGTAGCGCGGGTCAAGATGACGGCCACACTATAGAGGTAGGCAACCGACGTACCCATCGCCACCAGCAAATCCATATTAGCGCTGCGATTACGCACGCTCTTGAACGCGGCCACGTAGTAGTCCCAGCCCACGTAGAACTGCACGGGCGTCGCCAGGATGAACAGGAGCCAGTTGACCCAGCCGCCATGCGCCCATGGGCCGAGAAGACCAAAGTCGCGCCCCATGCTCAGGACCAACAGCGGCAGCGAGAAGACGGCGCCCACGATCAAGCGTTTGTACTGATGGCGAATCGCTGCCGCGCGGGCTGCGGCCTCGGCATCCTCGCCGGTCTCCGCCGCAGTGGGTTGCGGCGAGGCGGCGGCGCGCTCCTGCGAGGTGTTGGGCTGGGGCGAAGCATCGGCAATGACATCGTAACCGGCCTTGCGGATGGCGGCTACGATGGGGCCGCGCGCGCCGAGGCCGCTGACATATTCGACATGCGCTCTTTCAGCGGCAAAGTTAACGCTGGCGTAGACGACCCCTTCAGCCTCTCTCAGCGCGCGCTCAACCGTGTTGACGCAGTTGGTGCAGGACATGCCTGCAATCGGAAGGGTCAGCGTCAGGGTGGGGATCTTGTAACCGGCGCGCTTGACCTGATGGCGCACGTCCGCCAGGACTTCGTTGGTCTGCGCCTGGGCAGGATCGTAGGCGACGGTCAGTCGCTCACTGGCAAAGTTGACCGCCGCATCCTCTACGGCAAGGGACTTCTTGCTGCTTGTCTCCACCGCCGCCGCGCAGCCGAGGCATGTCATTCCAATTACGGGGACTGTAAATTGTTTCGAGTCGGTCATTTTCCGGATTGACCTCCGCTACTGCATTCAGCATTGCGACGGCTGGCTGGCCCATCAAGCAGGTGGACGCCGACGCGCTCAAGCGTGTATAATTCAGGCGCAATGTCGAACCGGGCGAAGTGTCCATGAGCGGACTTCCATTCGCCCTGTGTCTATCGCCGCTCCATCAGCCACTATCCATATAACAGTATCATATTAGCGGCGTTTGCGTGAAATTGATGTGGGCGGGCTACCCAAAAAGCTGGATAGGAGCCAGAGCTTGAGGCAGGAGCGAATGAGCGGATATTTCCCCCACTTTTCTTTGTTTTCTATCCTGGGAGGAGAACATGACGACCGAGTTGATAGGCTACACTGACAGGTTCAGCGCCGCGCCGGGCGAAACGATTCGTTTTATGGTCAGTACGGACTTGCCGGGGTACGAGACCACTTTGGTCCGGCTTATTCATGGCGATGTGAACGCGGAAGGACCGGGCTTCAAAGAGGAGCCCGTTGACGCCCACATCAACGGCCGGCGCCCCGGCCGCAAACAGTATGCGCGGAGCGGCTCGTACGTGCTGGTTGACGACCACGCGTCGCTCAGCCGGTTGAACAGCTTCACGCTGCAGGCGTGGATCTATCCGACCACGCCCGACAAAGGGGAGGCGCAGGGGGTGTTGAGCAAGTGGTCGACCGAGGGGACGGGCTTCAGCCTCGCGGTCGGGACGGAGGGGGCGCTTGAGTTGTGGCTTGGCGGGCCGGGCGCGGACTCGGGCGCTCGCGTCAGCACAGGGCAGGCGCTACGGGCAGGCGAATGGTATTTCGTCGCGGCCGCGTTCGATGCCGAGGCGCAGACGCTGCAATTGCATCAACAGCCGTTGTTGAATTGGCCGTCGGACAGTTCAGCGGTCGTCATCGAAAGGAGAGCCGATGTACAGTTTTCAGCCAACAACAGTTGCCCGGTGGTGATGGCCGCTACAGGCGTTGGTGGGGAGAATTCGGGCCGGTTCGCGGGGCAGGGGCATTATAATGGCAAAATCGACGGCCCACGCATCTTCAAGCGGGCGCTGGATGCAGATGAGATTGAGCGTTTGAGACGGGGGATCCCTGCGGAAGAAGTGGCCGCCTCCGACCTGGTTGCCGCCTGGGATTTCTCCGTTTCTCCCTCTACGGCCAAAGTGATCGACAGAGGTCCGCACGCGCTGCATGGCGTTGCCGTCAACATGCCGGCGCGCGCCGTTACCGGTCATAACTGGACTTCGAGCGAGTTCGACTTCAAACATGCGCCGAACCAATATGGCGCCATCTATTTCCACGACGATGACCTGGAAGACGCCGGCTGGGAGCCTGACTTTGAGTTTGTTGTGCCGGGAAGTTTGAGGAGCGGGGTCTATGCGGCGCGCCTTACAGGGGAGGGGCAGGAGGATCACATTCCCTTTATCGTGCGGCCGCCCCGGGGCACGGCCAACGCCCCAATCCTTTACCTGATGCCGACCATGTCCTATGTTGCCTATGCCAACGATCGGATGGATGCCGCGCAGGAGCATCTGGGCAGCATACCGGAGGAGAACATCAACTGGGATGCGCGCGATCTGTATCTGGCCGAGCACCCTGAGTTCGCCATGTCCTTCTACGACCGGCACTCGGACGGCAGCGGCTGCACCTATTCGTCCCATTTGCGTCCGATCGTCAATCTTCGCCCTCAATATCGTCATCTCTTGACGACCTCGCCTCGCCTTTTGGGTGAAGATCTTTACCTCATCGACTGGCTTGACGAGAAGCGATTCGCCTACGACGTGGCCACCGACCATGACCTGCACGATGAAGGTCAGGAGCTTCTCGCCAACTATCGGGTCATGGTCACAGGCACACATCCGGAGTATTGGACCACGCCGATGTTGACTGCGCTGGAAGCCTATCTGGACGGGGGCGGCCGGCTAATGTACCTGGGCGGGAACGGCTTCTATTGGGTTACGAGTGTTGACCCGGAGCGGCCCCACGTCGCCGAAATCCGGCGCGGCATTTCCGGCTCGCGGGCGTGGAACTCTGCGCCGGGCGAATGCTATCACAGCACGACCGGCGAATTGGGCGGGCTGTGGCGGCATCGCGGCAAGGCGCCCAATCTGCTGACCGGTATCGGCTTCACCGCCCAGGGTTGGGGGGATCCGGCGCCCGGTTATACGCGCAAGCCGGGCAGTTTCGACAAGCGGGCGGCTTTCATCTTTGACGGCATCGCGGCAGACGAAACGATCGGTGATTTCGGACTCATTTTCGGCGGTTCGGCGGGTGACGAGTTGGACCGCATCGACTACAGCCTGGGCTCGCCCTATCATACGCTCCTCCTAGCCACTTCCGGTCCGCACGGGCCGTCGATTATGCCGGTCATCGAGGACTATCTGCAGGTCAATGTCGAGTTGATTCACGATCATCTCTCGACAGTGTATGCAGACATGGTCTATTTTGAGACGCCCAACAACGGCGCAGTCTTTTCGGTCGGTTCGATCATCTGGTGCGGCAGCTTGTCGCACAACGGCTATGACAACAACGTCTCGCGCATCACCGAAAATGTGCTGACTGCGTTCGCAAACTCAACTGAGCTTGCCCCGTCCAGCAGAAGCTGATGGGTTCTTTTCATCAGAATACAACCAACGGCAAAGAAGGAGATGCGGCTGATGCCATCGACTGATTCTGCTGAACGGAAGAGCGGATACAAAGCGCTTAAACAGGAGCAGGTTGCCAGCTTCTGGGAAGACGGCTTTCTAATCGTAGGTAAGGTACTCGAAGACGAGTTGCTCGGGCTGATGCGCTGCGAGTATGACGCCGAATTCGCGCTGGCGCGCAGCGGCAAACGGCCTGTGCGCAATCTGGCGGTCAGCGGCGAAGATGACCATGGGCATGACGGCGAGGCGCAGCAGGAGTTGCTGCAGTTCATGCAGATTTCGGAATACAACGTTCAGTTCCACAGGCTCACCTACCATGAGCGTATCCTCGACATCATCGAAGACATCATCGGCCCCAATATCCAGCTCTTTCACAACCAGGCGATATATAAGCCGCCGCATCATGGGGGGCCGGTCTTCTGGCACCAGGACAATGCTTACTGGAAATGTTTGCCCGCCAACCTGGTTAGCTGCTGGCTGACCCTGGACGACGTGGACCTGCACAACGGCGCCATGCAGTTCATCCCCGGCTCGCACTTGCGCCCAATGCTGCACGATCAGGCCAAGGGCAGCGACGTTCTGCTGGACATGGGCAAACTGGTCGACGACAGCGAGGCGGTGGTGGCCGACCTGCCGGCGGGCGGAATCACGCTGCACCACTGCCAGACGTTGCACCGCACTGCGCCAAATACGACCGATCGTCAACGGCGGGCGCTTGCCATCCACTTTATGACGCCGGGCACGAAGTCGATGCGCACCGACGAGACGATCGCGGTCTCGTTCAGCCACCCCATGCTGCGTATGCGCGTGTGAGGAAAGCGTGTCAACTTGGATGGCACATCTACGGAGAAGTGCGTATGGCGTGTTGCGTAGGCCGTGGTGCGCAGGGGCAGGCGAGCCTCGCGCCTTCCCAAATACAGGGTTGAGGCAATCGACTTGGATTCAACGGGTTCCCCAATAGACCCACGAGCGCTGGAGAGACCGGCTTGCAGGATAGACCTGATGCAATTGAAGCCGTGAATTCTCCCATGCAGGAAGTCCAATGCGGCCCCGCTGGGAAGGCGCAGGCAAACGCTTTCCTGGCGGTGGGCAACTGTACTTTGGACGACGTGGTTACGCCCGACGGGCAGATCTCGCCGCGCCAGCTTGGCGGCAATGCGGTTTATGCGGCGGCGGGGATGCGCCTTTGGGGTGTGGACGTCAGCCTCGTCAGCGTGGTCGGCGCGGACTATCCCAACGTATGGCTCGAGCAGTTGGCCGACGCCGGCATCGACGTTTCAGCGGTGACGCGGATTGAAGAGCCGCACTTGCTGCGTTCACGGGCGTTCTACTTTGCCGACGGCAGCCGCACCGACCGGATCGACGAGGCGCGCTCGATCCTGCCCGCCCACGCCGGTGAGGTCATCGACCTCGAAAGCGAGTACACGGACACGGGCAGCCCTCTGCACCGCCGCATCTGGCCGACCTTCTGCCCCGACCTCTCGCAGTGGGAGGAGAAGGCGAAATACGCCTCTTTCGCCCACTTTGCGCCCGGCCCGCTGCCATGCAGCCGCGTCAACGCCGCCTTCCTCAAGCTTCTGCGGGGGGACCGGGTCGTGATCAGTTTCGACTGGCCCTGGTGGGACTGGGACCAGGAAGCCCAGGTCGACGCAGAGTTGCTGCGGTACATCGACTATCTGCTGCCGAGCATTGAAGAGCTGACAGTTCATGCCGATGCCGCCTTCGGGGCGGAGAGCGCCGGCGGAAGGCGGCATGAGCATGTCTTTGACGCCGCCGGGCGGCTGCTCGCATTCGGGCCGCGCGGCATCGGCGTAAAGATGGGATCGCGCGGCATGCGCATGTTGCTGCGCGACGGGGAACGATGGCATCAGATTCCGACCTACCCGGCGCGGGTGGTCGATCCCACCGGAGCCGGAGATGCTTTCTGCGGCGGATTTTTGGTTGGCCTGGCACGGACGGGCGACCCGCTACAGGCTTGTCTTTACGGCGCGGTCTCGGCCTCCTTCATCATCGAGCAGTTTGGCGTCTTGCATGCCTTACATGTAGGCGCGGATGCGGCGCAGTCACGGGTGCTGCTGCTGCAGGAAATCTACCGGAACCAGAATCAGGGCGCTTGACAAGGTTTTCTCGATTTGATACCTTTTGCCCATCATCCTGTCCTGGAGTCAATTGTTGTTCACCACACCTGCTGAACGCCAAGACAACTGCCTGCTTGACAATAGAAACGGTTTTGATTCAACACAGTTTCAGGAGATTGAGATGAAATCAATGCAGCGTGTGATGTTGTTAATGGTAAGCTTGGCTCTGCTTGCGTCTCTGGTGGTTGGCTGTGTGGCGGCGCCGGCATCACCGACCGACTCCGCCCCGGCGGAGCCAAGCGAAGGACCGCAGATGGGAGGCACAGTAATTGGCTTTGTCTCCTCCGATCCGAAGAGCTTCGACCCGGCGGCAATCGCCGGGTGGGACCAAGGCGTCATTGCCCCCAACCTTCTTGAGGGGCTGTTCCGTTTATCGCCCGACGGCCGCGAGATCGAACCGGCCATCGCCGAGAGTTTTGACGTGACCGACGACGGTACGACCTGGACTTTCCACCTACGGGCGGGGGCCAAGTTCCACAACGGCCGCGTGATCACGGCGGACGACTTCAAGTACAGTTTCGAGCGCGTGCTGAATCCGGAGACGAGAAGCCCCAAGGCATGGATGCTGTCGATCGTGGTCGGCGCGCAGGCCTTCCAGGACGGCTCAGCCGATGAAGTAAGCGGGATCAGGGTGGTGGATGCGCAGACGCTGGAGATTGAACTGGCCGCGCCGCTGGCGCCGTTCAAGTCGATGCTTGCCAGCATCAACCTCGCGGTCGTGCCGCAGGAAGAGGTGGAAAAGTGGGGCGAGGACTTTGGGCAGAATGTCGTCGCCGCCGGGCCGTTCTCGCTGGGCGAGTGGAACCTCAACCAGGATGTGACGCTGAACGCGTTCGAGGACTACTGGAATGGGCGCCCCCACCTGGATGCGGTCCAGTTCCGCTTTATCGGCGACGAGAACACGCGCATCGTTGAGTTGGATTCGGGGCGGCTGGATATCGCCTGGGTTCCCCCGGCGCACTGGGACCGATTCAGCACCGACCCGGTCTTCAAGGAAAAGCTGGGCTGGGCGGAGACGTTCCACACCGACTTCATCGCCGTCAACCTGGAACGAGAACCGTTTGGCACGAATCCCAAACTGCGCCAGGCGGTGCGTTACGCGCTTGATCTGGATGCCATCATCGCCAGTCTGCAGGGGCGGGCAAACGTTGCCCAAGGTCTGCTTCCTCCGGGGCTGCTGGGCTACGATGAAGACGCGGTGTTGAACTATCCGACCAACCTTGATACGGCAAAGGCGTTGATGGCGGAGGCGGGCTTTGCCGACGGCGTGCCGGGCACGTTTGACGTGATTCTGCCGCCGTGGGGCAACCTGATCAAGATGCTGGAGATCTATCAGGCCAACCTGAAGGAGATCGGCATCAACATCGAGATCCGACCGACCGAGTTCGGTCCATACATGGAGGCGCTCGAGTCGGGCAACTACGATTTGGCCTGGATGTACCGCGTAACCGACTACGCCGACCCGGACGGATTCTACTATCCGCTCATGCACTCGGATAACCTGGGCGGCGGCGGCAACTACGCCCGCTACGCCAACGGCGACGTGGACGCCAATATTGCGACGGCGCGCGCCACGATCGACGACGCCGAGCGGACCCGCCTGTACCAGGCCGTTGATACGCAGTTCGCCCAGGATCTGCCCTATATTCCGCTGACGCACAACATCTATGTCGACGTTTCGCGGCCGCGCGTGCAGAACTATATCCCCTCGCCGATGGATACGCACATGTTCCATCGCGTTTGGGTCGAGGAGTAATCCGGGGCGGCGCGGGATGTAACAAAGTTTGCCAAGTCATCATTAAAGGCACACCACACGTCGCGTCAATGGCGGCGTGTGGTGTGGCTCGCCAGGGGGGCAGGTATGACCGAGGATGCCAGAACACTGGACACCTACGTGCGTGAAGGGGAGCGAAGGGCATTCGAGCTGGGCAATCGCGGCCCGATTCGATTTAAGGATGACGGCAGGCTGGCCGAGGAGATCACCGATGCCTACTGGCGCTGCGGGTTTTACGTGTTTGAGGGCGCATTGGCCGCGGATGAACTCGACGATTTGCGGTCGGACATGGAGAACGCGTTCGAACGCGCGCCGTACAGGAAAGACGCCACCGTTGACGCGCAGGGGCGACCCGCTCTCGGCGTCGATCTGGCGCGGCCGACGTTTCACTTTGCGAGGCCGTTGAGCGACCCCTACGGTGGAACGGACTTGAACAGTGGTCGCCATCCAGCAAGGATGGCTGAACCGCCGCCGCCTGACGACGCTCCCGACTACGTTATTTCCAGTATCTCCAGTCCGGCCCAGGTCATGGATTCTTGCCTGAGGCTCTACGGACACCCGCAACTGCTGGCAGTTGCCGAGAACATCAACGGCGCCGACTTTACGCCATTCACCGAGTCGGTCATTGTCAAACGGGCGGGCCTGGGTCCCTCGGTGGCGTGGCATCATGACGGGACGACCCACTGGGACAGCCCGGACTGGGACGAGGGCACGCATGGGTTCAACTTCATGGCGCAACTCTATGGAAGCACTGCTGAAAACGGGGTCTGGCTGCTGCCCGGTTCGCACAAGCAGGGGAAAATGGACATCAAGGCGATGGTCGAGGAGAACGGTTCGGACCGGCTTGCGGGCGCGGCGCCGATGGTTTGCGAGCCGGGTGACGTGGTGATGTCGAATCGCCAAGCCCTGCACGCCTCGTTTGCAAACACATCGCCGCAGAGACGGATCACGATCAACTTCGGCTTTCACCGGCGGCGCGCCGCGCTCAATGCCAGGACAATGCAAAACGGCAAAGAGGTTGTTTATGACGCCGAACGAATCCACGAGCGTTCACGCCTGATTGCGCTGGCTATCGACGCCCGACAACAGCGCTTCCCACATGAGGCTCGCTACGTCTACCAGCCGCTGGCAGGGCAGGAGGACGAGAACCGCTGGAGCGAAGCGACGCGCGAAAGCATCCTCAAGAATTACAATTTGCGAGACCTGGGCCTCTAAGAGGACTCAGTCACCTTGCGGCGTTTTTTCGACGACCCGTACCGGGACTTTGGGAACGGGCGTGAGCGAATAACGCTTCCAGTTATACTGAAAGCGGTCCGACTTCCAGCCCATGTAGACCCGTTCCCAGGTGAGGCGGCCCTGATGGGGGGTGAGCACCTTGTCCATGACAGGGTCGAATGCCCTCTGATAGCGGAAGTCGACCGAAAGGCGGAGGCGGTTGCCAGACAGATTGGGCAGCCCCTTGTGAACGGTATGGCTGTGAAAGAAGATCATGTCACCCAGCTCGAAGGGGCTGGATACCCATTGGCCGCCGATTTTTTCGAAGTGGGCGCGCAGACCGCCGGCGCCGAGTGACCGGGAAACAGGCAGTATTCCTCCCTTGTGCGACCCCGTCAGCAGGCTCAACCCACCCAAACTGTGCGGACATTCAGCCAGCGGCAGCCACGCCGTCCACACATCGGGCGTACCCTGGATGTGAACAAAGTCCTGGTGCGCCAGGGTGGTCTGTTCAAGGTTGGTGGGGAAAATGAAGCGGGCGATGTTGCTGGGTTGCAGGAGTACATCATCTCCCAGCAGATGGCCGATAACTTCGAGAATTGCCTCGTTGTGGGCGAGCGTATGGAACGATTCCAGCATCTGAACTTTGTCATACACCGGTGAGAATTCCGGCTCTCCCGAAACGTGGGGAGGGTGGCTGGTGATTGCCTGATCGGGATCGGAGCCGGCGTCGATCCAACCGACCTCGTGCAAGACTGCGGTGATGTTGCGCCGAGCCTCTAGGACGGGCTGCTTGTCTACGATGTCTCGCAGAAAGAGATAGCCTTCGCTATCAGCGCGGCGGCGAACGGCCTCTCCATCGCCTTTTAGCTCGCTGGAGTCGACAAATGGAATCATCGTCTCAATCTCCTATTTGCTGGGACAGCCGGCATTGGATTGCGCATATCGGTGGCAGACGCTTTTGTCTTACAGGTGAGTAGAGGGGTCGGAAGCATCGCGCAGGCCGTCACCGACAAAGTTGAAGGCCAGAATGCTGACCACGACAAAGACAGTCGGCAGCAGCAGCCACGGCGACAGCGCAAGAACGCGAATCGCCTGCGCATCCTTGAGCAGTACACCCCAACTGATGGCGGGCGGCCGCAGGCCCAGGCCAATGAAACTGAGCGCAGCCTCGCCCAGGATCATCTGTGGAATCGCTAGGGTAGGGCGGGCGATGATGCAGCTCAAAAAGGAGGGAAGCAGGTAGCGAAAGATGATATGCAGATTGCTGGCGCCGTCCAGTTCCGCCGCGCCGACAAAGTCCTCCTCGCGCAGGGCGAAAAAGCGGCCGCGCACCACGCGCGCGATGCTTGTCCAGCCAACGATGGACAGGATCAGGACGATGGCGAAGTCGGTCCTGACCACAGGCCAGTCCGACGGCAGCGCGATGCTCAGCGCCATCCATAGCAGCGGCGTCGGCAGCGCCCGCAGCAGTTCGATGATGCGTTGGATCACCATATCCATCGTTCCGCTGAGGTAGCCGGACAGCCCGCCGATGAGGATGCCGAGGAAGTAACTCATCGCAACGCCGACCAGACCGATGGTGAGCGAGTTGCGCGCGCCAAAGATTATGCGGGTAAACAGATCCCGCCCGACCGTGTCCTGCCCCAGCAGAGAAAGACGGGCCTTCGGGTCTTGCAACCCAAACAGGTGGCTGCGAGAGACCCAATAGAGGTCGGCGCCCACCATCTACATTTTATTTGGGTATGACAAATCAAGCTATGTTGGGCTATGATTCAAGCAATGGCGCTGATTTTCCAACAGGTGCGCCGGCGTTGTTAAACCTCGAACGCCCTTGCGTTTGCAGTCGTCCCAGGCCAGCGCCTGCCGTTAACAACCGGGCCGATGCTCAACTACGTTTTCAGGCGAATCCTACTGTTCGTACCCATCCTGATCGGGCTGGTCACAGTGCTGTTTGCGCTGTTGAACATCCTGCCCGGCGACCCTGCCCGCCTGATGGCCGGCCCGTTCGCCGATCCCGACACGGTGGAGACGATTCGCCATCAGATGGGATTTGATCGTCCGCTCCTGGTTCAGTACCTGGACAATCTCTGGAAGCTGGCGCGGGGCGAGTTCGGGCGCTCCTATCAGTCGCGACGGCCGATCCTTGGCGACCTGATCATCGTGTTCCCCAAGACGGTACAGTTGGCCGTTACCGCCGAGTTGACGAGCGCGCTGCTGGGTATCTGGCTGGGCGTCGTCGCGGCGGCGCGGCGCAACGGCTGGGCCGACCGGCTGGTCATGGCGGTGGCGGCGCTGAATCTCTCCTTCCCGCTCTTCTGGCTGGCGCTCATGTTGCAGATTGTCTTTGCGGTCTTCCTGCGCGTGCTGCCGCCTTCGGGGTATGGGGCCGGCTTCGACCGTTTTGTCATCTTGCCCGCTATCACGCTGGCGCTGCCATCAATGGGTCTACTGGCCCGCATCACGCGCGCCGCGCTGATCGAGGTCATGGGTGAGGACTACATTCGCACGGCGCGAGCCAAGGGCCTCAGGCGCGCGCTGGTCATGCGGCGGCACATTCTGCCCAATGCGCTCATCCCGATCGTAACGACCATCGGCAATGACTTTGTGCATCTGCTGGGCGGCATTCCCATCATCGAGGTGATCTTCGCATGGCCCGGAATCGGCAAGTACGCCTTTGACGCGCTGGTCTTTCGCGATCTGCCCGCCTTGCAGGCGTCGGTCATGATCCTGGCCATCTCCGTATCCCTGGTCAACCTGGCAGTGGACCTTCTATATGCGTTCATCAATCCGCGTATTCGCTACGTTTGACTGGCGGCGCTTCAGCCAGGATCGTCTTCCGCTGGTCGGTGTCGTTGTGATTCTCATTTTCGTGCTGCTGGCAGTTTTGGCGCCCTTCATTGTCAGCGACCCGACTCAGATAGAAATGCGGCGCGAGCAGGACGGAGAGACGATCACGCCGCCCTACCCGCCGAGCCAGCGCAACCTGTTCGGCACCGATCAGTTGGGGCGGGACATCTTCGCGCGCGTTGTCTTCGGCCTGCGCACTTCGCTGATCGTAGGCATCGTGGTGCGCGGGCTGTCGATGGTGGCTGGCACCTTGCTGGGGCTGATCTCCGGATTCTTCCCCCGCATCGTGGACAATGTGATCATGCGCATCACGGACATCATGCTCGCCTTTCCGGTTTTATTGCTGGCGATGACAGTGACTGCGGTGCTCGGCCCCGGTCTGGTCACTGTGTGCGTGGCCTTAGCGATAGTGGCCTGGCCGGATGTTGCCCGCCTGGTGCGGGGGCTGGTCCTGGCAATCAGGGAGCAGACATACGTGGACGCGGCGCGCTCGATCGGCGCGTGCAACCGGCGCATCCTGCTCCGACATGTACTGCCCAACTGCATGGGGCCGATCATCGTTGCCTTTTCAATGGGGATACCCGGCGCGATCATGTATGAAGCCGGATTGAGCTTTTTCGGCTTCGGCATTCAACCGCCGACGCCCAGCCTTGGCTCGATCATCAATGACGGCCGCGGCTATATCACTGTCGCCCCGTGGTATCCCGGCTTCCCCGGTCTTGTGCTGACGCTGCTGGTGTTGAGCATCAACCTGGTCGGCGACGGACTGATAGACGTGATGAACCCGCGTGGGGCAAGGGGAGTGCGGGACGGTCAAACGGCCGCTTGATTTGGATGGGCGCGCTTGCGTCTGCTAAACTCGACTCGCGGCTGGCCAGATTGTCCAGTCTCGTCTTAGCGGGCACCCAGTGTGTCGATACAATTGGAGTGAATTCGATGGCAACGGATGGGCAGGACGTCAAAGTGCATCGGGTCGAGCCTTCCTTCAACCCGGTGCAGGATGAAGACCTCGACCAGTACGGCGACGAACTGGCGCAATGCACAATCGTCGATGTTGACGTGCATGTCGATGACACGCTCATGTTCATGCTCGACTACATGGAGGGGCACTTCCGCAAGCGGATGGAGACCGTGCTGCAGGCGGATTTCAAGGGCGAACCGGGCAACTCATTGCGCAACATGATCGCCCACATCGCCTGGCTCGGTTCATCGTATGACAAGCCGCCGCGCGCCAAGCTGGCCACAAAGCAAGACCTGCTGGCCCGCATGGCGAAGGGCATCATCGACTACAGCATTCTCTTCCCCAGCGAACTGCTGCCGATCGGCTATCTGCCCGAACCGAAGTGGGCGGCGGCGCTCACCACAGCTTACAACCAGTACATGGTGGACGCCTACCAGAATCTGGACGGCGTCAAGATCGCAATCGTTGTGGCGCCGCAGCACCCCCTCCATGCCGCCGAGGAGATCGACCGCCACGCCGCTCATCCCGATGTCGTGAGCGTGTGCATCCCCGACGTTGGCGTCAATCCGCCGATTGGAGATCAGAAGTACTGGCCAATCTTCGAGGCCGCTGCCGGGAATGGTCTCCCGATCTGCTTTCACGGCATCGAGGCGCTCATCCATGACAACTACCCGCTGCGGGTGGCTCATTTCCATACGCTCATGCAGGTCAACAGCATGGGTTTCCCGTTCACGTCGATGTTGCAGATCATGTCGGTGGTGTGCGCCGGCATTCCGGTTCGCTACCCCAACCTCAAATTCGCCATTCTCGAGGCCGGGCTGACTTGGATGCCCTTCATCATGTACCGGCTCGATGCCGCCTATTTGCGCTACCGAACCGAGTTGCCAGCGCTGGAAAGGAAGCCCAGCGAATACATCCGCGACTGGTATATCGGCACCCACGAACTGGAGGCGCTGCCGCGGCGCGGCGACCTGGCCAAGCTGATCGAACTCTACCAGGGCCAGGACACGACCATGTGGGCCTCCGACTGGCCGCACCTGGAACGCGATCTGATCGCGGGATTCATGCGCTACGAGATGGACGATACGCTGCGCCGCAAGATCCTGGGGGAGAACGCGCTCCGGTTCTTCGGATTGAAACCGAGAAAATGACGCCTACCCAGCCGCCCGACCGCAGCAGACGCGCCAAGCGCAAGATCAACGTTGGCGCGGTGGATGATTTTAGGCCCGGCACGCGTATGGAGGTACAGGTTGGCGGCGTCGTAATCGCGGTCTTCAACGTGGGCGGCGAGTATTACGCTTTGTACGGTCGCTGCCCGCACCAGTCGGCGCCGCTGAGCCGGGGTCGGCTGCAGGGAACCGTGATCTGCAACGCCGACACGGCGTGGGAGACTAAATGGGCCCACGACGGCGAGGTGCTGGTCTGCCCCGGCCACGGGATGGAGTACCACGTCAAGAGCGGCAAGGCATTTGGCTACGACTTGAGGCTGCGCACATATGAAGTTGTGGTCGAGGATGGACAGGTGAAGCTGGTCGTATAACGGGCCGGCTGAGAAGTTGCCGGCGCGCCCGGTTCCAATTTCGCGAGAGACAGAGATGGAGACAGTTGCGATGATAGAGCGCCCGATCCGCCAGGCTGAATTTGGTGAGCCGATCCCGGTAACAATTGACGATATGCTGAACGAAATCAGCAATCAAGGGCCTGCCATCCCCGCGGTGATGGAGACGGTGCAGCCGCAGCTTGAGGCGCTGGATCCCGCTCTCTTTACGGCGACATCCCACATCTACATCACCGGTTGCGGCGACTCCTACTTCGCCGGGCTGGCTGCGCGCTATGCCTTCGGCCGCTATGCCGGTGTGCCAACCGAGGCGCTGGAGGCGCTGGAGTTCGGTCGCTATGCCGCCGAATTCCTGCCGCCGGACTCGCTCGTTTTCGGCATCTCCAACTCGGGCAAGGCGACGCGCTCGGTGGAAGCGGTCGTGAATGCCCGATTGGGCGGTGCGCACACGGTCGCGATCACGGGCAATCCTGACGGCTGGTTGGCGCAGGAGTCGGACACGATCGTGGATCAGAGCGTCCGGCTGGCCGGTGAGTTGCTCGGCATGCCGAGCAACCTGGCCACGGGCGAAGAGGCACTGAAGCCGCGGCGCGGCTCATTCGGGCTGGTGAACTACCTGGCCAGCTTGACGACACTGTATCTGATCGCCTTCCAGACCGGGGTCGCGCGCGGCCATCTTACAGAGGAGGAGGCCGATGCGTTACGCGCAGAACTGCTATCTACAGCCGACCTGATCGCGGAAACGGTCGCGCTCTGCACGCCTGCGGCGCAGGCCTACGCAGCGCAGGTCAAGGAGATCGACAGCTACACGATCCTCGGCTCCGGTCCCAGTCTGGCGACCAGCCTGTTCTACGCCGCCAAGACGTATGAACTGCCGCGCGTTTACGGTGTCTCGCAGGAGTTGGAGGAGTGGGCGCACGAGCAGTTCTTCCTCACCGGGCCGGGGACACAGGTTCTCTTCATCGCGCCGCAGGGGCGCAGCATGACCCGCATCAGGGAACTGCTGCACACGACGCAAACGATGGGGGGAACAGGAGTCGTCGTCACCGACGAAAGCAACGCCGAGTTGGGCGAGGCCGCAGATGTGGTGTTGCCGGTCGCCGGCACTGTGCCGGAAGCGCTGTCACCGCTGGTTTACTGCGTGCCCGGCCAGCTCTTCGCCACCTACCTGGCGCAGTCGCGCGGCCGCCTGGCCTTCGAATTCGACTCCCCGCTCCAGTATGAGATGAACATGCGCACGATCCAGGAGAGCCGACTGAACGAGTTTCACCCCGGCCGGCGATGATTCCCACAGGCATGCCCCAATTCGATGCGGTGATGGTGGGAGTTGAGACATTCATCGCCGACGGCTCGTTCACCAATACGGTCGTCTCACTGACAACCGCCGTGGCGGCAAACCATTTCCCCTACCATTTTAGGCGGTGAAGGAGTTGACCAAGGCGGCCGCCGCGGCGCAAAGCCAGGGCACCCAGCCGTTGCGGACTTTTTCCGAACCGCTAGCAGGCCCCAGCGAGTTACGCAACGTGCATCAGTTTAGACTCGAATTGTTCCCCGTTTGAGAGCGTGCCCGGGTATCTGGTGACAGCGATCATCACCGAACTGGGCGTAGTGGAGGCGAGGCGGGCCCGGACGGCTGCCCAGTCAGCAAGGGGGCGCGGCGAAGCGGAGAGGTCTCTCGGTCAGTCTGCCCATGCCTTCGCGCACCAGGCGACGATGACACGCGCTAGAGTAGGTCGGGTGGGATTCGAACCCACACGGGTATCACCCCGGCGGATTTTAAGTCCGCTGCGTCTGCCCTTCCGCCACCGACCCGACAGTTCATTGTAGGAAAACATACCCCTCGTGTCAATTCAAATTGGCAAGAGAGCACTCAGACACGGTCGAAATCCCTTCAAAGTCGATCCTCACTGCCCCTGGTAGCGCCGCACATTTTCGGCATGTTCCGCGAACGTCTCGGCGAAGGCGTGCGCGCCGCTGCCGTCTGGTGTGGCGACGTAATAGTAGAAGCCGTGCCGCTCCGGGTACAGCGCTGCGCGGAAAGCATCTACACCGGGGCCGGCAATTGGGCCGGGCGGCAGGCCAGCATTCTTGTATGTATTGTACGGGCTGTCCACGCCCTGGTACTCCTCCAGGAAGACCGGCGTCTTCCACCATTGTCCACTTTCCTCCTGGTAGCCCATCGCGTACTGGACGGTCGCGTCCACCTCCAGCAACATGCCCGCATCCAGTCGATTCTGCAAGACGCCGGCGATGGCCGGTCGTTCCAATGCCACGGCGGCTTCCCGCTCGACAATGCTTGCCAATACGAGCGCGTCATGCAGAGTCAGTCGAATTGTGCCCGCCGCAACAGCCTCGTCGAAGAGGAGAGCCATCCGGTCTGCAAATGCGTCCAACTGGCGTACAATCAATTCGCTCGCTTGCGGCCCTTCAGGCGGCAATTGGTATGTGGCGGGAAAGAGATAGCCTTCCAGAGACGCGCCGCTGGGCAGTAAGGCCAGAAACGGCCAGCGTTCAAATACCTTCGGGCAACATTCTTTCGAACCATCCTGTTGTGATGTATCCGTCCACGATTGAATTGTTTCTTCCAGGGCGGTGAAGACCGGCCCTACCGGTCCCCGCGCAATAAGAAGGTAATCATGGCCGGAGACATGTCCTTCCGCGTCCAGAAAGTCAGCTACCTGCTCCAAGCGCCATCCTTCGGGAATGGTCACGCTAATGCCGGCGGCCAGATCGCTTTGCAGGATTTCAACAATTTCAATGGGCGTCATGTTGGCTCGCAGGTAAAACGTACCGGCTTTCAGGTCCTGGTCAATGCCCATCGATCGCACATAGGCTTCAAACAGGTCAGCTTCGCTGATCAGTCCGGCGAACGCCAGTTGCTCGGCGATTGCGCGCGCCAGCGTGCCCGGCTCGACAATGAACTCGATCGTCTTATCATCGGCCGAGGCGGGGAGGTCCAGCTTGGCGCGGTGCGCATCGAGATATCTATACAGTTCTTGTTCACGCGTGCAAGCAGCCAACGCGCCGGCGACAAGCAGGAGGAGAACGCCAAGGCCCAACCTGCCTTTCCAGCCCAGCTTGTGTGCTATGAATCTGTGGGCTCCGAGCAATTGTGACAGACTTCGCATGGTTCTCCTCTCCCTAATCGTCCTCGAATACGGCGTTCTTGGCGCGGGCAGTATATCATTGTGGACGCAAAAGGATAAAGATTGGCCTGAATCGCGTCGCCGATATCGAACCGGTCAAACAGCCCCTTTTCCCATCTGTCAACCCGACAATCGACAGATCGTGAGGGTCTTTTCAACCTGCAACGAACCACTTACCGCTCGAAACGAAATGCGCATAGCGCACCCTTCGTGTTCGCGCCGGAACGCCTGAGTCTGCTATAATTGCGTTTTAGGGAAAGGTGATTCTCATGCGCGTACTCATTACCGGCATCTCCGGATTCGTTGGGTCAGTGCTGGCCGATTTTCTCCTGAACGACGGCCAACCTCAGCCGCTGGAGATTCACGGCACAATCCACCGCGCGGACAGGCGAATTCGGCCACTGCGAGAACGGCTGCGCCTGCACAACGGCGATCTGCGCAACCTGTCCTGGATAGATCAGGTTGTCGCGTCGGTACGTCCGCACTTTGTCTTTCACCTGGCGGCCTGGAGCGATGTCAGGGCAAGCTGGGACCAGCCGTGGGCAACCTATGAGTTGAACATTGGCTGTCAGTTGAATCTACTCGAGGCGCTGCGCCGCCACGCGCCGGCCGCTCGCGCTCTGATCGTCGCCTCGTCGGAAGTGTACGGGCCGGCCGCAGCGGAAGACCTGCCGATCGGTGAGGAAACCCAACTGCGCCCGAATTCTCCCTACGGCGTGAGCAAGGTCGCCCAGGACTTGATGGCCCAACAGTATTGGTTCAACTTCCAGTTGCCGACAGTGCGAGTTCGCAGCTTCAATCATATCGGACCGGGCCAGTCCGACAATTTTGTCGCGAGCGCGTTTGCCCGTCAAATTGCCGAGGTCGAAGCAGGACTGCAAGACCCTGTTCTGAAGGTGGGAAATCTGGAGGCGGAGCGCGACTATACCGACGTGCGCGATATGGTCCGGGCCTACTGGCTGGCGCTTCAGCACGGAGAGCCGGGCGGCGTCTACAACGTTGGCAGCGGCGTTACCTACCCGGTGCGCCGTTTGCTGGAAATCCTGGTGGAACTCAGCGCGGTCGAGATTGCCGTCGTGCAGGACCAGGACAGGCTGCGGCCCAGCGATGTCGCCCGCTCCGTCTGCGATCCCACAAAGCTGCACGAGGCCACCGGCTGGCTGCCGGCCATCGGCCTCGAACAGAGCCTTGAAGATGTACTCCAGTTCTGGCGCAGCCAGACCAGGCCAGACGCAGGCGGCCTGGCTGGCAACGAAACCGCTTGAAAGCTGATCGAATGCAGCCTCAGGCTTGAACGGTTAGAAAGCAGGTTTGAGCAGGCGGTTAAAGTCGAATTGAACGTCGTCGCCCTGCGAGGCCGCGCCAAGTGGACATGCCGCGCGGCGCCGCCCGTAAGAGGAGTGAACTCTATGCCAATAGCCCTGATTACAGGCGTAACCGGCCAGGACGGAAGCTATCTTGCCGAGTTTCTGCTTGAACAAGGTTATACCGTCGTCGGCATGGTGCGCCGCACCAGCACGATAAACTTTGATCGCATCCGACATATCCAGGACGAGATTGAAATTGTCCAGGGCGATCTACTGGATCAGATGAGCTTGATCAGCATCTTGCAGGAGTATCGGCCGCAAGAAGTTTATAATCTGGCCGCGCAAAGTTTCGTGCCGACCAGTTTCACCCAACCAGTGCTGACCGGCGAGTTCACCGCGCTGGGCGTTACGCGGCTGCTGGACGCCATCCGCATCGTCGATCCGTCGGTCCGCCTTTACCAGGCCAGTAGCAGCGAGATGTTTGGCAAGGTCCGCCAAGTCCCCCAAACCGAAGAGACACCCTTCCATCCCCGCAGCCCATACGGCGTGGCCAAGGTCTACGGCCACTGGATTACAGTGAACTATCGCGAGAGCTACGGCATCTACGCCTGCTCGGGCATACTCTTCAACCATGAAAGCCCGCGTCGCGGTCTGGAATTCGTTACGCACAAGATCACTAACGGCGTCGCCCGCATCAAGCTCGGCCTTAGCCGGGAGTTGCGGCTGGGCAATCTGGATTCTCGCCGCGATTGGGGCTACGCGCCGGACTACGTGCGCGCCATGTGGCTAATGCTCCAACAGGAGAAGCCGGAGGACTACGTGATCGCGTCCGGCGAAACGCACAATGTGCGTGAATTCCTGGAGGAATCGTTCGGGTATGTCGATCTCGACTGGCGCGAGTATGTCGTCCAGGACGACAGCTTCTTTCGCCCGGCTGAAGTTGATCTGTTGGTGGGTGACGCCTCCAAGGCCGGTCGCCAACTTGGCTGGGAGCCAACAGTCACCTTCGCTGAGTTGGCGCGCCTGATGGTCGATGCCGACCTCGAATACTGGGAACGCCACGCTGGTCAGGAGTCCAAAAATCCGGCGTAATTACGGCCGTTGGATTCATTTCTTCCACCTTTTGACACCGAACGTTGCGCAAGCGGTCTCCCAATTTTGGCAATTTTGCGGCAGATCAGTGAGAATAAGGCAACTTTGACCGCCAAATGCGAACCGGTCTATTGCTCTGTGTGCAATTAGCAAAGGGCAGGCCGAGTCAGGTTTCCTCCAACGAGCCAGAATTCCAGCATGGCCGAAAAACTTCGTATCTTCGTCAGCGCAACCAAAGATTTGGAACAGGAACGGGCGCTTGTTGGGCGTATTCTGGCCGAACTTCCTGTGCAGGTGGGCGCCGAAATTCGCCGCAGCCCTGCCGCAGGGATCGACTACGATACGCTGTTTGAACTGATCAGCAATGTGGATCGGATTTATTGCCTGCTTGGTCGGGATATCACCGCACCTTTTGGCGCCGAATGGCAGTTGGCCTTACGCCTGGAAAGAACAATCGTTCCATTCAAGTTGCTTGGAATGCGCACTCAGGCTGGGCGCGAGTTTCTACGCTTCGCGCACGCGCCCTGGAAGACGTTTCTCAACAGCCGGCATCTGGGACAACAGATAGGGCTTGACCTGATCGACACACTTCTCCACGCGGAAAACCGCTACGGCCTGCAAATGGTGGAAGTGGAGGGGTTGAGACAGAGCAGGCAGGAATTGAGGCAGGGCCTCGACCGATTGATCGCCCCTAAACAGAAGAGCGCCCAGGACCTCGGCGAACCTGGCGGAGCAGAAGGTGGCGGCGTGATCCTTGATCCGGCAGAAGTCCAGTCCCTCATCGCCGACGAACTTGAGAATCGTTGACCTGGTCAGCCGGGCGAGCTTGCCGGCGCTGAACGCTGCCAGAGACGCGACACCAATGGGAAGTACCCCTCTTCGACCAGAACGTTGCAGCGATGCCCGCACTTACCCGCGTAGTGCCCCAAATCGATCAGACCGAACTTGACGCGCTTGCCAGTAGGTATGGGCAGCCGCTTCGCCGCCGTTACATCATTGAGACGGACCCGTACATGCGCGCGTATCGCGGGCAGAAGGACCAGGATCGAAGAGGGGAGGTGGTATTCGCCATCCGCCAAAGCAACGGCGAGATTCTGCTGCATACGAAACACCGCTATGAGACGCCGATCTATCGATTGCCGACCGGCGGCATCAAGCAGGACGAAGCGGTTGAAGAGGCCCTGTTCCGCGAAGTTGCCGAGGAGACCGGGCAGAAGGTCGAGGTGCGCTCCTTTCTGGGCATCCTGGACTGCAATTTTGTCACTGAAGGCTCCTGCATTCCTTTTGTCAGCTACATTTTCTATCTGGATAGCCTGAGTATGGAGCTGCGGCCCACCGACACGGAAGAGGTCGCAGGCTATCGCACCGTGCCGGTAAGCGAGTTGGACGCCGTCGCGCAGTCGCTGCGTAGGCTCAAGCCGGCACGGCGCCGCTGGGGATTCTGGCGCTCGCTCGCCCATGATCTCGTCTACAGCGCGCTCGTGTGCGGCGCGCAAGTGTAGCGATTCTGCCGTTTGACAGCCATATCTGTTAGAATTGCCTGCAATGTCGAAACCGCCGCAGGCTTTGGGCTTCAGTCGAAAGCCGCCAGATTCCCTGAGAGAGAATGATGCTTGTCCCCTTGTCCTGGCTGAAAGAATACGTGGATGTCCCACTATCCACCGCGAAACTGGCCGTACGGCTGACCCTCGCCGGCCTGGAAGAGGCAAGTCTCACCCACACCGGCAGTTGGTGGGAAGAGGATAGGATCGTGGTCGGCCAGGTCGTGGGGGTAAAGCCCCATCCCGATGCCGACCGGCTGGTGCTGGTGGATGTGTCCCATCGCGCTGACGCAGAGCAACAGGCGCAAAGTACCACGTCGAATGCGTCCGACGCCAACCAAGCTACGCAGCGGGTCGTAACAGGTGCGCCGAACCTCTTTCAATACAAGGGGCGCTCGGTTTCCGGGGGTGATCTGCCGGTCTTGAAAGTTGCCTTTGCACGCGAAGGCGCTCTCCTGATCGATGCCTACAGCGACAAACAGCCGCGCCCGAACAAGAGGCTGAAGAAGGCCAAGATCAGGGGCGTCGAATCGCGGGGCATGGTTTGCTCGGAACTGGAACTTGGGCTCAGCGAAGAGCACGAGGGCATTCTCGTCCTACCGGACGACGCGCCGGTGGGCACGCCCTTGCGCCAATACCTGGGCGATGAGATTCTGGAGATCGATCTGACACCCGATATGGCGCGCTGTCTGTCGATGAGCGGCGTCGCCAGAGAGGTACACGCGCTGACCGGCGGCCGCCTCCACCTGCCGGACGACGTGGACCGTTCGCAGGGGGAAGATCATGCTTCCGATTATGTGGAGGCAGTGATCAGCGCCCCGGCCTACTGTCAGCGATTCACGGGCACCGTCATCCGCGACATCGAGGTCGGCCCGTCGCCGGCGTGGATGCAGGAGCGGCTGACAAAGGCCGGAATGCGCCCGATCAACAACATCGTCGACATCACCAACTACGTCATGCTGGAGTTGGGCCAGCCACTGCATGCCTTCGACTACGATCTGCTCGTCGCTAGGGCGGCGCGCATTGACGAATCGACACCGACAATTATTGTCCGCACTGCTGACGAGGGTGAGAAGGTTGAGACCCTGGACGGCCAGACACGCGAACTCGGCAGGTCGATGCTGCTCATCACGGATAAGGCCGGCCCAATCGCCATTGCCGGCGTGATGGGCGGCAGCGAAACCGAGGTGCATGATGGAACGCGCAACATCCTGCTCGAAGCGGCCACATTTGATGGCTTCAACAATCGCCGCACTTCGCAGGCGTTGCGCCTGCACAGCGAAGCCAGCCACCGCTTCACCCGCGGCGTACCGGCCACGCTGAACGACATCGCCGCGAGGCGCGCCGCTGACCTGATGGGCCAATTTGGGGGCGGCCGTGTCGTGCCCGGAATCGTGGATACCTACCCTGTCCGGCAGCCGCAAGTGACGATTTACACCTCGCGCAGCGACGTCAGACGCCTGTTGGGCATGGAGTTGTCCCTGTCGGAGATCGGTGACGCCCTATGCAGGCTGGATTTCATCGTGGAAGAACAGGCGGACGTGTCGGCTGAGGCGTCGGAGCGGGCCGCGTTCGGCTTGGCGCGGGCGCAGGATGAGCCGGTGATAGCGGCAACCGCGCCATGGCACCGGCTGGATGTAAAGTTGCCCGCCGACCTGACCGAAGAGGTGGCGCGGGTCGTAGGCTACGATCGGATTGGCGAAACGCTGCTCGACACGGTGCTGCCACTCCAGCGGCGAAACGCCCTGCTGGAGACGGAGGAAAATATCCGCGACATTCTAATCGGTTGCGGGCTGCAAGATACCGTCAACCATACGCTGTCAACACCGGAAAACCACGCCAAGCTCTTCGCCGCGAGCGGGCAGCGACAAGCAAGTAACGAACTCGAAAACGCTCACGGTGCCAGCCGGACGAAGCCTTTCATCGAACTGACAAATCCGCTTTCGCCGGAGCGACGGGTGATGCGGCGGAATCTGATCGTGAGCGCGTTAGAAAATCTGGCCTACAACCAGCGTTACACCGAACGCCTGGCCGTCTTTGAGATCGGACGAGCATACCGCCCTCAGGAAGCAGGCGATGGGCGCGGCGGCGCGGCGGCGAGTGAACTGCCTCTGCCCAACGAGGTACGGCGGCTGTGCATCGCGCTGCACGGCCCCCGCAGTCTGGATCAGGCAAGCCTGCCGCATGTCCAGGCTGACGACGGCACAGAGCAATTCGATTTCTTCGATCTCAAAGGCATTGTCGAAGCGCTGTTGGAAAGGCTTGGTTTTCAGCAGAGCGACTTGCTTTTCAGCGCCCATCCCGACAGCGGCGCTGACACTGAGGTCAGCGAAGTCAGTTTCGGCCCTCGCTGCGCCCTGATTTCGCTGCAAGGCGAACATCTGGGGATTGTCGGCGAACTGCATCCAAGCGTGCGCAAAGCCTTTGGCCTGGGAAACGAACGGGTGGTCCTGGCAGAACTGGAGGTTGGGCCGCTCGTGCGTCCGAGCTGGCGGATCTCACAGATGGAGCCGATCAGCGTCTACCCGCCGGTCGTGGAAGACCTGGCGTTTGTGGTGACGGAGGATGTGATCCAGCGGCGTCTGCATGAAGCGATTGTGGACGGCGGCGGGCAGGACAGGGGCGCAATGTTGACGGCTGCGGAACTGTTCGATATCTATCGCGGCGAGTCCTTGCCCGTCGGTTACAAGTCCCTGGCCTATCGCGTTACCTACCAGAGCCAGGACCGCAGTCTGAAGGAGAAGGATGTCAACCGGCTGCGGCAACGCATTATTCGCACAGTAGAGCGAGCAACCGGCGGGAAACTGCGCTCCTGATCTGTGACATCCTGTAACTTCAGCTGGTGACGGATTTTGGCCCTGCTCTCCGCTCGACCGGCTTTCCCCGGCGCACTTGAAACTGGTCCAGATCGCCGGCAACGACGGTGTCGGGGAAGACGGTCTGCGCCTCTTCCAACATGGCTTGAGCGTGATAACGCCGGCTGATGTGATGGAGAACCAGATTCTTCACGCCTGCTTTTCGCGCCAAGCTAGCCGCCGCCCGAGCGGTGATGTGCCCGTGGTTCTTGGCAAGGTCCTTCTCTTTTTCAAGATAGGTCGCTTCAATCACCAGCAGATCGGCGCCGGCGACGAGCTGGTGGAGCGGTCCGGTGCGGCCAACATCGCCCACAAAGCAGAGTTTGGCGCCCGTTTGCGGCTCACCCAATACCTCTTCGGGTTGAATCGTGCGCCCGTCCGCAAGCGTTACCGGATGCCCGGCGACAAGTTCACGGCGTTCCGGACCGGCGGGTATCCCCAAGGCTTCGGCCCTGGCGTTGTCGAACGGCGCGCGGGTCTTCTCCTCAAACGTGAATCCAAAACAGCCCGCGCCCCGATGCGGCACAGAGAATGCGGACAGCGTGAACCCTTTGCCTTCAAAGAGCGCGCCCGGCTCGATATGATTGAGATTGATTCCGGCCTGGGGAATGTTGCCAACTCCAAAGACGACCTCCATCAGGCGATGGACGCGAGTCAGGGCGGGCGCGCCGCCGTAGATGTCCAGCTTTTCCAGGGCTTCCCAGTGGCCCAAAGTGCTGGCCAGCCCGCCCAGCCCCAGGATGTGGTCCAGGTGCCCGTGCGTAAGGAGGATTTTGTCCAGTCGCCGGAAACCTAGTCCGCTACGCAGAATCTGGCGCTGCGTGCCTTCACCGCAATCGATCAGAAAGCGGTGTTCTTGCACCATAACCAACGCGGCCGAAAGCCCCCGATGCACGGTCGGCGCGGATGCGGAGGTGCCGAGGAAAACCAACTCAAACACAGAATTCTCTCACGGTTGAATTTCTTTCGTTCAGGAAATCGATATGGGAGGGGAGGGAGAAAATCGAGAAATCACCTTTCACTTGCCAATGGCCTGCGGCGCGTAAGAGGGATCGGCGCAATCATACAGCCCCCAACTAGGCGCGCCATTTCGGCCCATCACCTCGCCGGGATTGACCAGAAGACAGTCGCCAATGCCTTCCGAATGCGGCTGATGGTCATGGCCGTAGCAGACCAGGTCGAAGAGGCCGCTCTGTGCAATGCGCCGCGCCGGTTCTGGAAAATGGATGAGGGCAATCCGCCGACCGCCGAGATCCAGTTCGATATAAGGGCCGTGGAGCGTAACTTGGTTGAATCCGGCGGCCACCTGCTGTTGCAGGCGCCCGTCGCCGTCGTTGTTGCCCTCCACGATGTGAACCGGGCCAGCGAATGCCTGCGCGATCTGCGCCACGATGAACGGCGCCACCAGATCCCCGCAGTGCAGCAAGGCATCACAACCTGCTTCGTTCACAGCAGCCAGTGCCCGGTCAAGATTCCAGATGTTGTCGTGGCTATCGGATAGGATGGCGATTCTCATTCGTGCTCTCCCATTTGAGCGAATGTCGCCCTGCAAATACGGTCGTTCATTTAGTATATCCGACCTGCTTGATGTCGGCAATGGCGCAGGCTATGTGGTATAATCCCTGCTGCAGCGGCCGCGACCGGTGCTAGGGGCAGGACCTTCAGGCGTCGCAGTGAGCGTACCTTAACGCTGATCTTCCAACCGGTATCAAATCCAATGGCGTGGTTGACTACTAGAGCAAAGCGGTTGTTAGGTCTGGCGATAGGCTGCTCAATGACCGCGCTCGCCCTCACGGGTTGTGGTCAAGTCGTAACGCTCTTGCCAACGGCCACGCCACAGGTGCCGGCGACAGCAACGATCGCCCCTTTCAGCGGTCCGACCCCGCTCGTAACCGCCACGCCGGCGCCCTATACGCCGGCGCCGACACCGACATTGACGCCAACGGCGACACCGAACATCTACACAGTTCGGCCTGGCGACAACCTGGGCGCCATCGCCAATCGGTACGGTGTCTCCCTCTCTTCTTTGCAAGAGCAGAACAACGTCCTGGATCCGCGCTCGCTGCAAGTGGGTCAAAAGCTGGTGATCCCTCGGCCCGTTGTGTCAGGCGGAGTCCTGGTCGAGGGAAGGCCAACGCCTACGCCGTTGGCATTTGAAATGCAGCACGTCCACTTCAGCCATACGCCCATCGGCGCCCTGTGGGTTCTGGGCGAAGTCCTGAACACAAGCGCGGAGACACTCGAACAGGTGCGGGTAGGCGTGAGGCTTCTGGACGGGCAGGGGGCAACCCTGGTTGATGGCGACGGCCTGGCGCTGCTGAACCTGGTCCTGCCGGGGAGTGTGGCGCCTTTCGCAGTTCTTTTCGCCGAAGCACCGCGACAGTTTGAGAATTACCAGATCTATCCGCTCAGCGCGTTGCCCGCCTACGAAGGTGGATACTATCAGGATCTGGTGGTGGAGAATTTGACGGAGGAAGGGGAGCGATACACTGCCTATACTATCAAAGGATCTGTGCGCAACACCGGCTCCGCAGAAGCGATCAACGTGCAGGTCGTTCTGACCGCATACGACCCGCTTGGCCGGGTCATTGCCAGCCGCAAGATCGTGCCGGACCACAATGTTGTCGCTGTGGGCGGAGAGACGACTTTCACGGCAATTCTGGTTCCTTTGGGGGGGCCGGTTGATCGCGTCCACGTTGTGGCGCAGAGCCGAAAGTATCCGTCGGGCAATTAGCGGTTCCGGACGCTAGTTCACTTTGAAAGTAACACCCTTCACCAGAGGCAGTTCCGCTCCATAGTTGATGGTAACCGTCTGGCGGCGGGCATACGTCTTCCAGGCGTCGGAGCCGCTTTCTCGTCCACCTCCGGTATCCTTCTCACCGCCTAACGCCCCGCCAATTTCTGCGCCTGCCGTGCCCTTATTGACATTGGCAAGTCCACAATCGCTGCCGACCACACCGAGGAAGGCCTCCACCTCGCGCAGATTGTTGCTGAAGATGGCAGAGGAGAGACCTTGCGGCACGCAGTTGCGAATCGTGAATGCCTCTTCCAACTCACAATAGTACGGAAAGTACAGAATCGGCGCAAAGGTCTCTTCACGGACGATTTCAGCGTCCGCCGACAAACCTTCTACCAGGGTAGGCGCCACGTAGTGCCCGCCTTCCAGACCCGGCAGCGACAGGACGGCGTTGCCCGCCAGAACACGGCCCCCGGCCGCGCACGCGCGCTCAATCGCAGTGCGATAGCCGCTTACTGCCCGCCGGTTGATCAGCGGTCTCACCAGCACGCCCTCAGCGAGCGAATTGCCCACTCTCGCCACCCTGTAGGCGTGGATGAGGCGGGGGAGAAAGCTGTCAGCGAGGCTCTCGTGGAGGTGAGCCGCCGGGTCGTTGTGCAGCGTTGCCCAGCGGTCGCCAGCGCGCCGAAAGCGACGCCCCGCAGCGCGATTTCGGGATCGGCGTCCGGCGTGACGATGGCGGCATTGTTGCCGCCTAGTTCCAGGATGGTGCGACCAAGACGGTCGCCGACTCTTGCCGCAACCTCTCGACCTGTGCGGACCGAGCCGGTGAAGGAAAACAGCGGCAGCCGCCGGTCGGCGCTCATGCGTTTTCCAATCGCTCCGTCTTTGTCCACTGCCAATAGGAAGAGCGGCGGCAGCCCGTGCTTGTCCAGAACATCGTTAACGATATTGGTCGTGGCGATCGCGGTCAGGGCGGCGTTAGGCGATGGCTTCCAGACGACGACGTTGCCGATGATGGCGGCTGTAAACGCGTTCCAGGATCAGACTGTGCAGGGGAAGTTAAAGGCAGTGATGACGCCGACAACGCCGTGGGGATGCCACTGTTCACAAAGCCTGTGAAAGGGCCGTTCGCTGGCGATGGTCTTGCTATAGAGCTGGCGGGAAAGGCCGACGGCGAAGTCGCTGATGTCGACCATTTCCTGCACTTCGCCCCTGCCTTCGGCGGGCGTCTTGCCCACCTCGAGCGACACCAGCAGACCAAGGCTATCCACGTGCTGGCGCAGGCGGTCGCCGATCTGCCGCACAACTTCGCCGCGCTTGGGCGGCGGCACTTGCGCCCACTCGTGAAAGGCCTTTCAAGCCCTTTCCATCAATCGGTCATAATCGACTTCGCCGGCGATATCAGCCAGCCAGGCGCCGTTGATGGGAGAGTGAACCGCGGGGGGCGACTGTCACCGCCCGCGCCCCACTGGCCGTCATACAGGCCGGAAACCTGCTGATAAAGGCCCAGGTCGTTGAAGACCTGATCCGCCACAGCGCGGAAGTGGGCGTCAAACGCCATCGCAGTTGCCAATCTCCCGCCTTTTCGGCGGCTATGGGTTATGCGTGTTGCACCTGGCGCTGATCGGCTTGCGCTTCGGCCCAGGCGCGCAGCGGCATATCGTCCTGATCCTTCGTCAGCCAGTATTGGGATGACGGATGGATCTCCGGGTCGCTCCCCAACGGGTGGCCGCCGCTTGCCAGCGCGCCCAGCAACTGCTTGCGGATTGGCGAACTGCGGTCGATCAGCGACTGATCCTGGCTGATATAGTCTGTGGGCCGCAGCCAGCGGTAATGATAGCCGACATGCATGATCTTGCGCGTACGACGGGAGAGATTGGGGCCGACGCAGTGCCAGACCGCGGTGCGCCAGAGGACGGCGGCGCCGGGGCGCAGACGCAGTTCCAGCGCTTCATTGGGGTCTACCTGCCGCCCCATCTGCGCCAGTTCTTTGGGCGGGCGCAGATGGCTGCCCGGCACCAGCCAGAGGTTTCCGCTCTGCGATTCGCTCAAGTCGGACAGCACGTAGAACACCTTTAACTCCATGAAGGGCAGACGCCCGTCGAGCGAAGGCGCCATGAAGAGATAATCACTGGCAAGGTCCGGGTGCCAGGAAAGATTGCGGTAACCGTTCTCGTTATCGGCGCCGTCGCCCACACCGAGCGCGCCGGGTTGCAGTCCGTCCGGGTAGGGGGGGCGGTAGTCCAGATGGGTCGTGCGGATCTGGATGTTCCAGCCGATAGCGTCCACGACGAGCGGCAGCATACGCGGGTGATCGATCAGATCGAGAAAGGCCTCGTGATGGGTCAGGGCGTTGCGGACGGCGAAGGGATCGTCCGGCCCCAATCCTCCATTTTGGCGCACGCGCGCAGCCACTTCATCGACCGCGCACAGCAGCCTCTCCAGCTCCGCCGCCGCCAGGAAATCCTCGAGAATGATGAAACCTTGTTCGTCGAACGCGGCGCGCTGCTCAGGTATCATGGCGATTGACATGATGTTTCTCCTGGATTCTGTTCCTTATCTCTGGGTCAGGTCAGCCCCCAATGGGCATCGATCGGATCTTGATAGGAGGAGCGTGCGCCGCTGACAACATCATCGACAAAGATTGGTTCACCCACCAGCGCCGACTCGTAGATCGCATCGCCCAGCGCGAGCGAGCGCATCCCCTCCCAGCCATCGATCTCGGGCGCTTCCCGGTTGCCGCGCAGAATCTCCAGGAACTCCCAAATCTCAATCGAAAAGCCGTCGGTCGCGCCGCCCGGATACATGAATTCATCTTCTGCTGGCGTCAGCGTGGCGCGGTGCATCGCTTCCAGTTGTTCCATCGAATAGATAGCCCCGTCCGCCCGCGTGAGTCGGGCTGTCTCCCTCTTTTCGGATGTGCGCTGGAAAAGGTGAAAGATGGAGAAGGGCGCGTTGGTCGTTTCTCGCAGTGAACCCTCTGTGCCGTAGAAAGTAACATCGTATGCCTCCTCACCCGGTGCGGCCACGCTCCACGACCAAGTGCCGGTGACGCCGCTCTTGAAGGCAAAGGTGATGAATACGGTGTCTTCCGGCGCCTCGGTAAAAGGCAAAGGCGTGCCCGACTTCAGCGAGCGCAACTCGGCATAGACCTTTTCGACTTCGCCAAAATAGTAGCGCAACGCGTCGCAGTAGTGAAAGCCGCTGTCCAGCACCGGCCCGCCGCCGGACATCAGTCTATCCTGCCGCCATCGAAAGTACTCAGGAAGTGGTTCGTCTTCCGGCTGCTGCTGCCTCCATAGTTGTCCCGCGTTTGGCCGGCCGGGATCTTGTTGGGCGGGTTTGGGAAGTGCGTCGGCGCTACGGTAAATGTGGAAGAAGCTCATAGGCTTGCCGATCAAGCCCGATTGATTCAACGCCCAGTGTGCAGCCCGCTGGCCGGGATGACGGCGGTGCGGCGCGGCGGTGGAAAGGACTTTGCCGGTGCGTTCGGCAGCCTCTGCCATCAGACGGCAAGCCTTGACCGTGATGCCGAGCGGCTTTTCGCACAGGACGTGCAAACCGGCGTCCATGCAGTCCAGGGTGATGACATGATGCAGACCATGCGGCAGGCACAGGTCCACAGCGTCGACCTGCGCCTCAGCGAGCAGTTCCTGATGCTTCAGGTAGACAGTGGGCCGGACGCCGAGCAGCTCCTCCAGCATGTCGGCCCGCTCTACTGCAGCCTGCTCGTCGGCATCACACACGGCGGTAACGACGAAATCGCCGCGCCCGCGCTTCTGCAGATCCTGCATCGAGAGCACATGGCGTCGCGAGATTTTCCCGCAACCGATCAGAGCGAGTCGAATAGGCATCAGCGTATCCTCACAGGGTTGGGCATCGCCGCCAATCGCGGCGATGGAGCGGGGAAGCGGTTACAAGCTGGCCGTTCGAGTTTCCCTTGCATTGTAACGAGAAGTGTACGGGGTAGGAAACTGATGCGAAGAGAAGGGTTGCCGAATCAGCCCTTGATGCCCGTCAACGCAATGCCTTGCACAAAGATCTTTTGCAGGAAGAATAAGAGCAGAATGATGGGCATCGTAATCAACACCGAAGCCGCCAGTTGAGATCGGACCGGTGGCCTGTACTGAAGCGGAGAAGACCGTTTCGGCTTTGCCCCTTACCGTGGTTTCGACTGCGTAAGGCCAACTGCCCATTGATAGTGCCGGGTATCGGTACAAGCCATCGTAATGAACTTGCAGGAAACCCGGACGAAAACAGCGAAAAGGCAAGAAAAGCGTTGCGCAACTTGAGAATTGCACAAGTGCGAGCATGATAAGCCACAAAAGCTCACAATGCCAAAATTACCGCCTTTCTGAATTTCGACCGTCAACGCAGCGATTCCTCTGCCAGACCTCAACCGCCTCGTGCGGGGCCTCCAATTGCTGCAATTCCTGTATCAACGCGTCGTGCAGGTCGTCTGCCTCGTCTGGGTGGTCGTCGATCACGTTCGTTTCGGCAAGCGGATCGACCGACAGATCGAACAATTGTCTGCCGCCGTAGGAATCGACCGGCGCGTACGCCCAGCGCTCGGTGTAGACGACGGGCGTCACACAGTTGTCCGGCAGCGCGCCGTCCTGCAAGCGGGTGTAGCCCGCCGACACGACACATTCGTGGAGGGGGTCGCTGCTCTTACCGCGCAGGAGCGGCGCGAAGGAGCGACCGTGCATCGGCTCCGGCGGCTCCGCCCGGACGCCCGCCAGGTCCAGCAGCGTGGGCGCGATGTCGGCCGGCCGCAGAAGAGCGTTGACCGTTCGGCCCTTTTCCAGCCCGGGGGCGGACACCAGAAAGGGAACGTGGACGATCTCAGGATAGAGGGGCCAGAAACGATCATCGTTCTTGCTGATGTTCGACTTGCCGGTGCGGTTGTGCTCGCCCAGGCAGATGCCGTGATCCGACATGAAGACGACAACCGAGTTGCGCCATAGATCCAGGTCATCGATCTTGGTGAGGATGCGGCCGACCCAGCGGTCGACAAGTTCGGCCTCGGCGCAATAGTGGGCACGTAGGTTGCGCAGTTCAGTCTCGGTGTAGTCGCTGGCCTTGCCGTAGTTGGGATGGAGCATGGGCGGGCCGCCATAGTCGGGGTCATAGCGGCGCACCATGTACTCCGGCGGGTCCCAGGGTTCGTGGGGATCGAAGAAATCGACCCAGAGGAAAAAGGGGCTGTGCTGGTCGTTCTCTTCCAGCCATTCGACTGCCAGTTCGGCCGTGCGCGGCGGGAAGCGGTCAATCTCGCGATACCAGCGACGATTGGTCCATTTGTGCAGGTCAATCAGGTTGCGCCCCTGGAAACTATTGTCGTTGTTGCGCGTCTTGTCGTTGGCCATCGCCCGCTCGATGGGGTAGTTCATGCCGAGGAAGTATGTGTTGCCCTCCTGGCCGGGCAGCGTATGCGCGCCGCTGAAGCCCTCGAAGAAAGCGGCCCGGACGAGATGCGGGCAGTCGCCCAGGAGCTGGCTGACGTAACCGGCCTCGCCGAGGATCTGGGGCAGGTGGTTGGGGCTGCTCAGCCGCCGGTCCTGCCAGGGATACCAGGGCCAGCCGACGCGCCCGGTGGTGAAATCGGTGCGATGCGGGATTGTGGGGAAGCTGCCGGTGTAGAGGCGGGAGAGGCTGACGCAACGCTCGGAGAAGCTGTCCAAATGGGGCGTGCGCACGGGCATGGCAACGGCGCGGTCGAACAGATTGTCGTAGCGGAAGGTGTCGGAGATGATGACGATGATATTCATGTGAACTGTTTCCGATGCGTCTTGTCAGATTGTCAGAATGTCCGGCCCGTCAACGATGGCGGCTTCTGCAAATGCGCCGGATGCGGCCAACTCGCCCATTGTGGCGAAAGAGGCGCCCGGCTGCCTGCCAACATGCTCGGAGACGGCGTCGATCATGCGAAAGGTGTGTTCATAAACGTCAGCGATGCCGTGCGTGTGCATGAGCAGGACGACAATCGGGCTTTGCCCGCGGATGCGGTCCAGGTCGCCGCGCGCCAGTTCGATGAACTCGTCGCTGCGCTGTCCGGCGCCGCGCCAGGTATACTCGTTTAGGATCGGAATCTCGATGACATCTTCGTACCAGCGAAATGGCCGGTAGGGTACGTTATCCACCCAGTTCTGCGTAAGCTGGCCGCCGTTGTGCGGCAGGTGGCCGTAACCGCTGCCGCTGATGTACATGCAGGTGTGATAACCGATGCCGACCTCACGCAGAGCGGTGAACATCGGCTTGGAAATGGCGCCGCAGGGCGCGCGAAAGACGGTCGGCTCGACGCCCAGATCGAGCGCGAAGATCTCCATGCCCTCTTCGATCCGGTCGCGCAGATTGTCTACCGTGTAGCGGGGCATCAACTCGTCACGACGTTTATCAAAGTCGGATTGTAGCGTTGTCAGGATGGAGGTCGCAGGCCAGGCAGGCGGCCCGAATTCGTAGCAGTCGGCATGGGTCAGGCCGTGCAACTGAATATCGTGACCGGCGTCGCGGGCGGCGATCAGCGCCTCTTTCCACTCGGTCGTCATCGGCTTGCCGCCCCCCTTGGGCACGGTGAACCAGGTCGACCCCAGGCCGCGCGAGCTAAAGAACTCGGTGGCGCGGCGCAACGATTCCACCATTTCACTGCCGCCCGTACCGGCGTCGTCGATACTCCATGTGTAGGTTGTCATGTACGGTCCCCTTCAGGTTGAAAGAAGCCGCTGTAGAGCGGATGTTGTGAAAGTAACCCGGCTTGCCCACCCCTTGACTGCCCCGACCGTAAGCCCCTCCAAGAAATACCGCTGCAAGAATATGAAGCCAATGATGAGCGGAACCACGCTCAGGAACGCGGCGGCTGAGGGGATGCCGTAGTTGACCTGAAACTCGCTACGCAACAGCGCCAGCCCCAAGGGAAGCGTGTACAAGTCCTTGTTGTTGAGCACCACCAGAGGCCAGACAAGGTTGTTCCATTGCGTGGTGAATACGACAATCGACAGCGTCGCCAGCGCCGGGTCCGACAGTGGCAGAATGATGCGCCAGAAGACGCCCAAGTCGGAGCAGCCGTCGATGCGGGCGGCGTGTTCAAGCTCCTCCGGAATGGTCTGCATGAACTGGCGCAGCAGGAAAACGCCGAGCACATTGGCCAATAAGGGAATGATCAGGCCGCCCTAGGAGTTGAGCAGGCCCAGCTCATTGGTGATGAGAAAGGCGGGAATCAGCAGCAGCGCGCCGGGGATCATGATGGTTGCCAACATCAGGCCGAAGAGCAGGTCACGGCCCCGGAACTGCTTCTTGGCGAAGGCGTAGGCCGCAAGGGCGTCGATCAGCACTGTGCCCAAGGTAACAAGAACCGCTACCAGGATGGTGTTGAAGAACCAGCGGACGAAGGGAAGTTCTCCCACACGAACGCCTCTGGAAACAACTGCGGCGGAATCGAAATGAGCGTATAGGTTTCTTTGAAAGATGTCGAAGATGCTACGCCATCACTTCCAGCACGCGATTCAATCCCTCGACCGTCTCCTCCAAATCCTCATTTGTCAGCAGCGGGCTGACATTCAGATGCACGGCGCGCCCCAACAGGTCCAGGCTGCGCGGGCACATATCCGGGCGGTATTCGATCTCGCGCTGCGCCCAACGCCAGGGGCCGCCGGCGTTCGTCCACGTGCGCCGGTTGATTATCGGCAGCCAGTTGGCGTAGACATGGTAGTCGATCCCTTCCGGGCGATAGAGCGTCCCCGCGCCGATATTCTCGGCCCGGAGCGCCTGCGACACGGCGTCGGCCTGGGCCGCGCTATCCATGAAGAAGACGGTAGCGATGGCCGTGTCGCCCTCCGGATCGGCCAACTCGCGAAAGCTGATGCCCTTGCGCCTAGTCACATCTTCTATTCCGGCCTTGAGCATGCGCTTGCGTTGGCGCATCGCGTCGATCAACCCATCAAGCCGTCGTAACTGCACCAGCGCGACCGCGGCCAGAAGCTCCGGCATGCGGTAGTTGACGCCGCACAACAGCTCAGCCGCGTCAAATTCCAGGCGGAGCGCGCCGATGACGTCGTGATACATATTGGTGCGCTTCCAGACCGACTCGTCGTTGGTGACCACCATGCCGCCTTCGCCGGACGTGATGATCTTGTTGAACTGAAGGCTGTAGCAGCCCACATCGCCGAACGTGCCCAGCGCCTGCCCTTTGTAGCTGCCACCGTTCGCCTGCGCCACGTCCTCGATCACCTTGAGACCGTGCTCGTTGGCCAGCGCCATCAGCTCATCCATGCGGCAGGCCGCGCCGCGCATATGCACCGGCATGATCGCCTTGGTGTAGGGCGTGATTTTGCTTTCGACATCGGCCGGGTCCAGCAAGAGCGTTTCGTCGACTTCGGCGATCACGGGGATGCCACCGGCTGCCACGACGGCAGACGCCGACGCGATCCAGGTGTAGGCAGGGACGATCACCTCATCGCCCGGCCCGATGCCGATGCCCTGTAGTCCGCAGACCAGCGCGGCCGTACCAGAGGTAACGGCAACGGCATAGCGCGCGCCCGTCTTCTCGGCAAACGCCCGTTCGAGCTGGCTGGCTTTAGAATCGGCCTCGCCGGGGCCGTAATAGCGGAAGAGGCGCTTGGCGCGCAGCACTTCCAAAACGGCCTGCTCCTCCTCGTCGCCGATCTCCATGCCGCCGGGATACATGGGCGGGTCAGGATTCTGCTTGGCGGGCGCGCCGCCTTTGATCGCCAATCTCTGATCTTGCGTCATCTATCTTCTCCCTGATTCGCTGGGGATGCCTCCGCCTGGGTCAGTTGCCCTGGCGCGGAGGGCATAGAATCATACACGTGAGCCTATGGAAGGTTGATCAGTAGCCTTGGATGAGGGGCGCTTCACCATCGGAGCGTTCGCAAGCCCAGGAGCGAAGTTGCGTCTACACAATATTAAGACGAGAGTCATGGCGTCAAAGTTCGCTTCTCCTCCTCTTCCGCCTTGACCTGCTCCACGTAAACATAGTAGGCGCCCAACTCCCCGCCGCCCTCCAGCTCAAACCTTGTCTGCAAATGGGCCCCACCGGCAGGCAATGACAGCGTGAAGGCGATGCCGTGGTCTGAGGGAGCGACCGTGTCGGACGCTTCCTGGCCGGCGATGGCGACGCGCGCGCGACGAACCGGCAGGGCGACCCCGCCGCCCCAGCGGATCCGTTCCTTCATCGATCCACTTGGCGGGCGAGCCTGGCTGCCGCCACCTTCTTCGCCCGGGTCGATTCTGAGCTGATTCCAGGGCACCGGATCACCGCCTGCCAACGCCGCCGCGATCGGCGCGTCCTCCTCCAAGGGCCAGCGGCGCAGGTCAAATTGATATGTCCCCGCCTCGACGACCTCCACCTCCCAGTAACCGTTGCAGATCGGGCCCTGGCGCACGAGGCACTGGTTCCAGGCGCCAGCACACTCTTCGTCGTGCCAGTCGTAGGTATTCAGACGCAGGCGGGTGGCGCCGGGCCCGCCGATGGCAATCGGTATTTCTTCATCAAACTGGCGCGAGACCTTTGCCCACCAGGCCTCATAGGCCTTTCGCAGTTCCGACACGACATCAGGATGCGCGGCAGCCAGATCGCGGCGTTGCTGCGGATCGGCTTTGATGTCGTACAACTCACGCCCGTTCACCAACCGCCAGCGGTCGGTCATCACTGCGCTCCGGCTCCACTTCAGCGGTCGCGCCAGGCGTTGAGAATCGGTCACCAGGGCGCGCTCAGGCCACGCGTGTGCCCACCCAGGCCCACCCGCGCCGGCGCCCGGCGCTTTGGAATCTCGGCCGCAACCAGCCTGCATCAAGGGAACCAGGCTGCGCCCGTCGAACTCGCAGTCATCCGGGTTCTCCAGCGCGCACAACTCGATCAGCGTCGGCAGAATATCCACATTTGCAGTGACGCGCTCCACGTCGCGGCCTGCGTCGAATCCTCCGGCAGGCCAGTGCAGAAAGAAGGGTACGCGGTGGCCGCCGTCGTACTCGGAACCCTTCTTGCCCCGCATCCCCGCGTTGAAACCGCTGATCACATATTGGTCCTCGTCGACTTCCACCCCGCCGGCCGAGCCGTTGTCAGTCATGAAGATGAAGATCGTGTCCTCCGCCAATCCCAACTCTGCCAATCGGCGGCGCAGCCCGGCCACGTTTTCGTCGATGTTGGACAACATCCCGTAATAGTTGGCGCGATCCTGGTGGGGCGTCAGTTGCACGTAGGGATCGCTGTAACGCGGATCGACCAGATGAGGCGAATGGGGCGCATTGGTTGGGATGTAGCAGAAGAAGGGCGTCTGCCGGTTGCGCTCGATGAAGTTCAGCGCCTGCTGAAACCAGACATCGGTGCAGTAGCCATCGTAGCGCGTATAGCGCTCCCCGTCCCAGTAGCTGTCATCGAAATAGTTGTTGCCCCAGTAGTCGGGCGTCTGACCGACACCGCCGCCGCCGTGTACCACCACCGTCTCAAAGCCGCGGTCCTGGGGGCGGTAGGGCGCGTTGTCGCCGAGATGCCACTTGCCGAAAATGCCGGTGGCGTAGCCGCTGCGACGGAAGAAGTCGGCCATGCTGATCTCGTTGGCGCGCAAGAGCGAGCGCCCGCCGCTCGTGCGCCAGACGCCGGTGCTGTTGGCGTAGTGGCCGGTTAACAGCCCGGCGCGCGTCGGCGCGCAGGTCGGCCCCACGTGATAGTCGGTCAGGCGGACGCTGCAGGCGTGGAGCGCGTCAATGTGCGGCGTCTTGACCACCGGATTGCCGTGGCAGGAGAGATCGCCGTAGCCCTGATCGTCGGTGAGCACGAAGACCACGTTGGGATGGTCCGACTTTATGCGACCTTCCTCACTGCCCATGCGCCGTTACCACGGTCGCGCGCGGGCGCCAAAGTTCTGGTCGGCGTCCGTCCCGCGTACAAGTACCGGCTTCCAGCGACCGCCGAGCGAGGCAACCGAGTTTTCTTCGGCCTGGCGCACCCAGGTTGGAATGTAACGCAACGTGAGGCCGCAGCGCCGCCGTTCCGAGCAATTGGGCAGGCTGCCATGGATGAGCGTGCCGTCATGGATCGAAATCTGACCGGCGCGCAGTGGCAGGTCGACCGCGCTGGCCGCCTGTTCGGGCGTCAGATGGACCTCCTGGTTGATGCTGAGGAGGTTGCCCGCCTGTTGCGCCTTGCCATGTTCGACCACGCCGGGGACATGCGTGCTGGGAATCACCCGCATACAGCCGTTCTCCACGTCGCTGTCGTCGACCGCATACCAGGCCGTGATGGCCATTGGCGGCTCCAGCCCCCAGAAAGTCACGTCCTGGTGCCAGGCAACAAAGACCTCGGCGTCATCTCCCTCGCCGTACTTGTTGAAAAAGTGGGTCGCCAACAACAAGACATTGGGGCCGATCAGAGCCTCGATGGTGTCCAGAATGGTGGGGTGCGTGGCTATCTCCCAAATGAACTTTTCCTCGAAATGGTGGTCAATCAGTCCGATCTGAGCCGTTTCCTTGCCGACGCGGGCCTCCAGGTCATCGAACGACTGACGGTAGCGGCTGACCTGCGGCTCTTCGATCACGTCGATGGCTTGGATAAATCCGTCCCGCTTATATGCCTCGCCCTGTGCAGTAGAGAGGTCCATAAAACGCTCCTTGTCGGAAAGTGGAACTGTTATGGGCTGAGGATACCGCCTCTACGTCACGATTGCAAGCCCAAAACCAACCGGGTACATCCCAGATTATTGTGCGTCGAGTAAAGCCAAGCGGTTGAAGCAGTTGAGGCCAGGTTTGACTGAGCGGAGTCGTGCGGCGTGCAGGCATCGCCAGGAGATCCCCTTTGGTCTTCTCAACCCCTTCTCCTCGTCTACCCTCTTTCATCTTAACGAAAAACTGGGATGCACCCATGCAAGGGAGGCGCGCGTCGGCGCTGAGCAGTTGGGCTGCGCTCTTCCCGCCCGCGCACCACGATTTACAGCATCGCGGTCACTCTGAGTACTGAAAACGCACAAAACGTACAGATTGGCGTTCGTTGAGACACTGTTGAAGTTCCGGTATCGGCGCCTCGCGCGGGTGAATCCAAGAATAGGGGCGAAGTTTCGGCTGCGTCCGGGCTTATGGGCCGCTTGCAGGCGACGTGCGGGGCGCGCAGGTCAACTGTGCCTGTAAGCAGTTACGAGCGTTTACGAGCGTTTGCATGCAGTTACGAGCGTTTGCGAGCGTGTTCGAGCGCGCCAGGTCGCGTTTCGTCGCGTTTAGTCGCGTTTGGTCGCGTTTAGTCGCGTTTAGTCGCGCCAATTTTTTTTTCGTGTTCGGACACGTTCGGGCACGTTTGGGCGTGTTCTTTCGTCATTTCTCGTCATTTCTCGTCATTCTTCGTCATTCTTCGTCCCAAAATGGCTTTTTCGGGAATGGCGGGCAACGGGCGGTTGCGGCACCGGCTGGGCAGGGAGGGCAGCAGTTTGCTGCGCGTGGCTCCCCCGCGCAGGGGGCAGGATGTGTAAAATGGCATGGCATTCATTTGAAATCGGTATACAGTTGCGGCATGGCCGCGGCTGCGCTCGTTCGTCTTGCGCACAAGTGTACTACAAAAGCGGGGCGTTTGCAGTTGCTGGGAATTCCAGGGGGCATCTCGGAATGGGGGAGCGTTTCTGAGTTGCTATGAAGGGCAGGACTCGCAGCAGTTGTCTGAACTGTGGTTCAGGCAGTCAGTATGCTGGAGACAGTTGACGGCAGCGGCTCAGGCGGCGTCTTCGTTGACGAGAATCAGGCGAGCTGCGGTTCGATTCTGGCGACAGGCAACCTGCATCTGTCACCTATTGGAGCAGTTCTTCAACAGGCGCGGGAGCCGAAACCGGCTGCGGGCGAGAGGCCCGCGATCCCAGGGGCACGTTCCCCAAAAATTTGGGATGCACCCAACCAACCGGGTGCATCCCGGAACAGGGACGAGATTTCGGCTACCTTCGTGCTTTTGGGCCGCTTGCAGGCGACGTAAAGGGCGCGTAGGTAAGGAGCGCTAATGTGCGTTCTCGTTAAGAACACATTCTTTCAGAATTGCGTATTGCGTATTGCGTAAGGGCTGGCGAGACGGCCACGATTCTATTGCTTTATTCGCCCGAAAAGTCTCGGTTGCAAACGGGATTCACATCAATTTCGAGCGCGCCAAGTCGCGTTTAGTCGCGCCATTTTACTTTTTTTCGTGTCCGGGCACGTTTGGGCGCGTTCTGTCATGTCTTGTCATATCGTGTCGTATCTTGTCGTCATTTTTCGTCATTTCTCGTCATTTCTCGTCATTCTTCGTCCCAAAATAATTTTTTCGGGTATGGCGGGCAACGGGCGGTTGCGGCACCTCCTGGGCAGGGAAGGGCAGCTGTTTTCTCCGCATGGTTCCCGCACCGGGGGCAGGATGGGCAAAATGACATGACACTTACTTGATGCTGGCTAACGTTTGCGGCAGGGCCGCGGCTGCGATCGTTTATGTTCAGCACAATTGTACTACAAAATCGAGGATTTTGCAGTTCCTGGAAATTCCAGGGTGCATCTCAGAATGGGGGTGGGTTGCTGAGATGCTCTGAAGGAGCAGGATGCTCAGCAGTTGTCCCAACTGTGATCCATGCTGTTCATATGATGGAGACAGTTGGCGGCAGCGGCTCAGGCGGCGTCTTCATTCACGAGAATCAGGTGAACTGCGGTTCGACTGTGCCCGCAGGCAACCTGCATCTTTCACCTCCTGGACCAGTTCTTCAAAAGGCACGGAAACCGAGACTGCCTGCGGGCGAGAGGCCCGCGATCCCAGGGAGGCGTTCCCGAAAGTCTGGGGTGCAGCCAACAGACCGAACAGCGTGCGCAGCCATCTGAGTTATGATAGACTTGAAAGCGGAGTGCCACGGTGCAGCGAAACACTTTAGCGGATGGAGGAGATCACCATGTCAGAACGCCAACAGCCAGGCTGGGTCAGGGATCACATTGAACGCTATCTCGCATCCAACGGCGAGGACGGCCATATCTGGGACGGTGTGCCGACGCTTCTGTTGACGACCAGCGGTCGGCGCACGGGCAAGCCGCGCACGACCCCGCTCATCTACGGTCGAAGCGTAGAGACTGACAGTTACGTGATCGTCGCCTCGCGCGGCGGCGCGCGCCATCACCCGTCCTGGTATCTCAATCTGTTCGAGACGCCGGCTGTGCGGCTACAGGTCGGCGATGAGTGCTTTGACGCCAGCGCCCGTACAGCCTCGGCGGAGGAGAAGCCGGCCCTATGGAATCTGATGGCGCAGATCTGGCCGGCCTACAACGACTACCAGGCCAAAACCGAGCGCGAAATCCCTGTCATCATTCTGGAGCGGGCGTGATCGGCTGCCCGCCGCCAGGAAATGTCCGCGCCCGCGAGGGTCAATGATGAGCAATTTCCAAAGCGCATCTCTCCCCGCCGGATCAGTTCATCTCCCCACTCCTGTCACCATCCGCTCTGTCGAGACCGACAACTACCGCACGAAGACGATTGTGCTCGACGCCAGCCTTGAGGCGACGCCGGGCCAGTTCGTGATGGCGTGGCTGCCGCGCTTCGACGAAAAGCCCTTCTCGCTGGTCAGCGCCGACCCGGTAACGCTGATGATCACCGCGGTCGGACCGTTCACACGATTGCTACACGAAAGAAGGTCCGGGGACGCGCTCTGGATTCGAGGGCCTTTCGGCAACGGTTTTCGTTTAGCGCGGCAGGGATTGCGCGCGGCCTTCGTGGGCGGGGGGTATGGCGTGGCGCCACTTCTGTGGCTGGCGCGCGCCTGGCGGCAACAGCTGGCCGAGTTGACAGTCGTGATCGGCGCAGGCGCCGACGTTGATCTGCTCTACGTCAACCGCTTCGTCCGCCTGCACAAAGACTATGCGAAATCGGGGATCGGGCTGAGGCTGCTCACCTGCACCGAGGACGGCAGCGCTGGCTCGCATGGACGAGTTACCGACCTGCTGACCGGTCCCGTGGCGGCTGGTGAGTTGGATCTGATCTGCGGATGCGGTCCCCACGGGATGCTCGCTGCTCTCGACCGGCTGGGCGAGGAATATGGCGTCGCGCGGCAGTTGTCCTGGGAGGCTTACATGCGCTGCGGCATCGGCATCTGCGGCTCCTGCGAACACGATGGCCGCGTGCTATGCCTGGACGGGCCGGTGTTGCAACATGGCGGGCAGATTGCCAGTAAAGGGAACTTAAGTGGGAAAGGCAAACCAGGATTGCTGTGACAGCGGTCGCGGCGTCAACTCCGAGGCGGCGGGCAGACCGTGTGCGGGGTCAGCATTGCGCACGCCGTCAAGAACTGCGGCCGCGACGACATCTGCCGCAACAGCCCCCAGTAAACTCAGCTCGACGGAGGCGTTCAGCGCGCCGGTTGCCAGGGCGAACAGACAATCACCGTCATAGAGCGTATGGGCAGGACGCGTCGTGCGGCTGACTCCTGTCTGCGCCATCCGCGCCAAATTGGTCGCTTCAGATTTGCTCAGGGCCAGATTGGTGGCGATGACGCCGATTGTTGTGTTCTCGTTGACCGGGGCTGAGGATGACAGCTCGCCGTCCTGGGGGGATTGAGGCGGTCGAAAGAAGAAGGAGTCGAAGAGCGCAGCCGCCTCAGATAAACTGTCGACCAGGTGACCGCTATCCGGATCGCGGGCGCCTGCCACCAGTTCCGCCCGCATCGGGTCCACCACGTCGCCGACGGCGTTGACAGCAATCAGGGCAGCCACGACGACGCCGCCAGGAAGGGCGGCCGATGCCTGGCCCAGGCCGCCGCGGCTGGACCGCTGCGCGCCCAACAGTTTGCCGACGGTGCAGCCGGTTCCCGCGCCAACTGAACCGCGACTGTCGTCAGTCGCCGAAGCCGAATCGCAAGCGGCGTAGGCATCCTCCTGGGTTGGGTAGAGGGTCGATTGGGCGAACCCCAGATCGTAGAGGATTGCGGCTGGCACGATCGGCACGGGCGCGGCCGGTGTAGGCCAGCCAAGACCTCGCTCCGCCAGCCAGCGTACAACGCCATGCGCCGCCCCCAGGCCGTAAGCCGAGCCGCCGCTGAGGAGAATTCCCTGGACGCGGTCAACGCGACTCACAGGATCGAGCAGCGCGGTTTCGCGCGTGCCGGGAGCCGAGCCGCGCACGTCGACGCCGCAGCAGGCGCCGTCAGGCGACAGGATCACCGTGCAACCGGTCCCGTGGACGCGCTCCGTCCAGTGGCCGACCAGCAGGCCGTCCACGTCGGTTAGCGCACTATTCACTGTTCGTCATTTTCAGGGTCACCTGGCGCTTGAGGTAGGCCATGAGAACATGGAGGCCGCGCAGGCGTTGAGGAGAGATGGCCTCATGCAGGCCGAGGAGGTAGTGAATGTCGTCCGGCGTTTGCAGCACGACCTCGGGCGCAGCGCGCTCAAGCCCTTCCTGCACGATGGCGGCGTAGCCCCGCACTGTTGGGGACTCCTTGGGCACGTCAATGTATACATGCACGCTGGCGTCGACGATGTCGGCAAAGACAAAGACCGGCGTCTGACATTCGTGAACCTGATCCATCTGGTCGCGGGCGTCGTGGAGAAAGCCGGGCAATTCCGGCATATTCATCGAAAAGTCGAGAAGGGACTCCAGCCGCTCGCGCGGTTCCATACTGCGGAAGTCTTCGATGATTTCGCGCAGAGGCGGCGGAGTCCGCTCGATCTTTTCTTCGAGAGTCTGACTGAATTCCATATTATCGATAACGCGACGGAACCGTTTCCGGGAACAGGGGAAACTGAGTTGGACTACTTGGAGCGCTTCAGCACCGGCAGACCGTTCTTGCTTTCGGAAACTTCGTAGCCTTCAGGCACCGCATCCAACGTTCCTTCCTTTGCCTCTTTGGCGAAGAAATACAGGGTCTGTTGGCGCCCGTTTCTGAGCGTCGTTTCCCGGGAATGCAGGATGTAGGTTCTTCCCCTGGAGTTTGTGTGGGCATACGCCATTGTAAAATGCTCCTTTCTCCTGAGTTTGTGCTTTCATGCACGTCTGGCATCGTCCAACTGTGCGCTCGATGACTCGGACCGGTCCGAGCCGAGCGCCAACTGTTCTTTAGACAGTCAGCCCAATTGTAATTCAGGAACGCCCAAAGACAAAAAACGCTTACTGGATTTGTCTATACTTGTAGGGGATAGCATGTCTTCTGTGACCTTGTTGCGATGTAAGTGTCGGTAAATTCGGCGGGTGGCTGACCCTCCCAACGGTCTTCGTAGAAACCGGTCAGCGCGAAGCCGGCATCAATTTGACCGGCGATCTGGTCGGTAAGGGTGTGGCCGAATTCCAGCGCCTCACCGGCGCGTATGTAGGATTTCCGTTCGGTCTCTGAGATGCTGGCGAGATCCGAATACGGCAGCTTGTGGCGCACCTGCAAGACGCCGTCATCGCCGGCATTCTGGTCGAATAGATAGAGAACAGGATTGACAAACCCCGCCAGCAGTACGCCACCGATCTTGAGCACGCGCGCGCACTCTCGCCACAGCGGTCGCACTTCGGGGATGAACAGATTGGAACATGGGTTGACGATCAGGCTGAAGCGCTGATCAGGAAAGACGCGCAGGTCCCGCATATCTCCTTCGACTGTCGCCAGGTCCAGGCCTTCTCTTTCGGCGACGTAGCGGTCCTGCGCAAGCTGACGCGGCGAGTTATCGAAAACGGTTACGCGTGCGCCGGCGCGTTCCCCGGCCGCGGCCAGCAGGGGCCCCTGCTGACCGCCCCCGGCCGCCAGGCAGAGGATTTCGGCCCCGTCGAATGCGGGGAACCAGTTGCGCGGCACTGCCTTCGCCGGAGTCAGAACAATGCGCCAGTCGCCCTGGCGGGCGGCGGCGATGGTCGAGGAATCGACGGGAACCGTCCACTGACTCTTGCGCTCGACCGCCAGATCCCATGCGTAACGGTTGTAAGCTCGAATGTCGTCTACTCGATCCATCAGACTTGCATGTCCGTTTCAGACGCGCAGCGAACGCCGCGCAGCGCACTATTGCAGTTTGTCGGACGGCTGTTTCGAGGCGCTGTGTCCGGCTCTTTCCAGCGCCCGTGACCTGCGCTGCAAACGCTTCTGCTGGATCTGCTCGCTCATGCCGGGGAGCGTCGCTTCGCGCAAAACGCAGATCATTTCGGCCAAGATGCAAACTGCGATTTCGGCCGGCGTGATTGCGCCAATGTCGATGCCGATCGGCGCCCGAACGCGGTCGAAATTGGAAGCTGGGATGTTCTGCTCCCTTTCCAGCAACTCAAAGACGGCGCGGATGCGGCGGCGGCTGCCGATCATGCCCAGATAGGCGACGGGGTCATGCAACACTTCCAACAGGCAGTCGATGTCGTGCTGATGCCCGCGAGTGACGAGGACGAGGTAAGTGTCGCTGTCGAAGACGGCTTTGCCCTGGCGCAGAGCGCTCAATGTCGGACGGAACGGCCCGGCCACGACCCGATCAGCAGTCGGGAAGCGGGCGCGATGGGCATATTGGGGGCGGTCATCCAGCACCGTTACCGTGAAATCGCAAGTCTTAGCGATGGATGCCAGCGGCACAGCGATGTGTCCGGCCCCGGCGATGATCAAATGGGGCGGGCGCGCCTGGACCTCGACGAACACGGTAAATTCGCCGTCCTCAAAGGCATAGCGGAGCAGCTTGTGTTTATTGTGTGCAATCGCATCGCGGGCGTCGGCAAGGACGGCTTGATTGCGCTGGCCCAGGCCCAGTTTCCCGACAGGGCCGCGCTCTGCCTGGGGCCAGACGACTGCATTGAAGCCGGCCGCCTGGGCATAGGCTCCGGTCGCGGAAGTCACAGTGACGAGTGCAACTGCCTCTCTTCTCTCAATTGAATCGATCAGTGCGCAGAGCGCCTTTGTCTCCATTTTGCTGGTAACTCTCGGCTGTGCAGGTGGACTCCCACGTATTAGGGCAATCGCCTGGTCGGGGCAGTGACTGCTTGCAAGTTAGACATGCGGCAGGCGAGATGCTAGAATCGTCCCCGCGCGCATGCTTGCAGGGAATCACCAACCCTGCTCCTGTCAGCTTGCCGACTCGCACCTGCGCATCAAGCCCAGGAAGGACCAATGCAACTTCTACAGCCCGAAAACCTGATTGCGCTGCTCACTCTTGTCCTGCTGGAAATCGTACTTGGCATCGACAATGTGATCTTCATTGCCATCCTGAGTGGCAAGCTGCCCGAGGGTCAGCAGAGCAAGGCGCGCTCCATGGGAATCGCGCTGGCGGTGATCAGCCGCATCGCGTTGCTGTTCAGCATCGCCTGGATTATGCGCCTGACCCAGCCGCTGTTTACGATTTTCAGCCACGATGTTTCCGGGCGTGGTCTGATTCTGGTGGTCGGCGGCCTGTTTCTGATCGGCAAGAGCACATTCGAGATCCATGAAAAGTTGGAAGCCGCCGAACATGACAGCGCAACCAGGGCGATGGCAACCTTCGCCTCCGTCGTCATCCAGATCGTGCTCATCGACATTGTGTTCTCGCTGGATTCGGTGATCACGGCGGTGGGGATCTCAGGTAATCTGTGGGTGATGGTTCCCGCCGTTGTCGCAGCTGCCGCGGTGATGCTCTTTTTTGCAGGGCCGATCGCCGCCTATGTCGAGCGTCATCCGACGATGAAGATTCTGGCGTTGGCTTTCCTGATCCTGATCGGGTTTATGCTGGTATTGGAAGGCTGGCTGCAAGAGACGGTTGAGGAACTGCATTTGAAAAACTATGCCTACTTTGCGATGGCATTCTCGCTTGCGGTCGAAATGATCAACATACGCGTGCGTGAAAGGTCCGAGCCGGTTCACCTGCGCAGCCGCATGTCGATGAAGAAGCCGGATGACCACGGACATGAACGGCGGGTGACGCCGGGCTTGGGCGATTGGCCGATCGGCCGGCTGTCCAACCTATCTCGCCCCGTCCTCTTGGCCGCTTTCGTCCTTAGCCGCTCCCCAGCGCTCGATGAACACATCCATCACGCCGCCGCAGACCCCCAGGCTGTTCATCGAGATGTCTTCGGTCAGGTCCACGTGAACGGTACGCGGAAGACCATCCTCTATCACGTCCAGCCCAGCGCGGATCACGTCCGCTTCACCGCAGCCGCCGCCGACCGTGCCCACATGCCGGCCCAGTGGATGGATGAGCATCTTTGCGCCCACTTCCCTGGGAACTGAGCCTTTTGCCTCCACTATCGTGGCCACGGCAATGGGCCGCTCCTCGTCCAGCATTGCCCGCATATGGTGATAAATTGTTGCGCTCAATGTCTTTTCACTCCAAAGAGATACGCCAGTGCAGTTGTGTTGTCTATCCCGCCTTCTCAAATCTCGCCCGCAACGTATCGTATTCGGCGGGCACATCCATATCGCGGCGCACGCTGTCACAGTCCACCGCCAAATGGACGACGTCCTCAGAATAGCGGTTAAGCAGATCGCGCAAAGATTGTCCATCTTCCAGCGCAAGGAGCTGCGAGAATAGCCGCCGCGGCAGGTATACCGGGTGGCCGCGGCAGCGATTGTGGCTTGGGATCACGACCGCGTCCGGCGCGTTGCAAGCGCAACTGATTATCCGCCGGATCAGGCCGGGGGAAATGTGCGGCTGATCTCCCAAAGCAAGCAACGCGCCCAGGACAAGGGAATGCCCTTCGAACAGCGCCTCGATCCCTACCTGGTAAGAACGCAGCATCTCATCGCGTGCGTAGTCGGGATTGAAGGCAACACGGGCTGCCCCGTCCTGAAGAATGTCTGCGATTTCGGCGCCGCGATGTCCGACCACGACCAGCACGGGCGCCGCCCCGCCGCCGACAAGCGCATCCGCAGCCGACTCGATGACGGTTCCCTTTCCCCACGGGAGCAGCGGCTTGAAACGCCCCATGCGGCGGCTGAACCCGGCGGCTGCGATCACCGCGGCCACCCCCTGCGGTTGATGCGCTTGAGGATTGGCTGGCGCGGCGGCCTGCTCCACAGTCACTTCTCTCCCCTGTGCGAAACTGTCCAGCCAGCGGTCGGGTGCGTCGCTTCGCATCCAACGTCGCGAGCTACATTCATGCCCCAAAGTATACCACACGATCCCACCGAAGCTGGCTGCACCGGTTGCTCCGGTTGAAACTGTCGCGCCTGGGATCCGTTGAGCGTCTTCGGGCAACCCTCGAACGATGTTCGTCATGATTCTTCTTGCAAATCTGCAGGTTCTCAGTTGTCGGGAATTCGCATATGGTCCGCGCGCAATGCTATAATCTTTGAATGCAGGAGTTAGATCACACTTTGCCCGAGAGCAGGTCAAACGGCATGTCCGAAGGCCGCCGCTACGATCTGACAGCGGATCCAATCTTTTTCGTTACGTTCGGATTCTTTGCAGTTCTTACCACGCTTATGCCAGCAGCCTTGGGACAGGCGAACTTCCTGCCGATATTACAGGCGCTGGCCCTCACCATCTTTGTGGCGATTCCGTTGCGGCGGGGAAGAGTGGACAGGGGCATCTGGGTGATCACGTTGTGGATAGGCTTGCAGCTTCTGGTCATGTCGGCCGGTTCAGCTCTACTGCCGCAACTGTTTGAGCGAGCGGTCCGGGATGGATTCGGCTACCATCGAACGCTGCTGGAGTGGTCCGTCACTGGAGAGGGGCTCCCCGGCTGGCTCCTGGCCAATCCCTTGTCCCGGCTCGGTGAAATTGTCGGTGTCCTGTTCGGCAGCTTGCTAACGGCTGGCCTGGCCGGGCTCTGGTTTCTCATGCGTGCTGTCAATCAGTTTGGTTATGCGGCGGGACGCCTGGCGGCGAGCGGCTCAGCTGGGTTTTTGCTGGGCTTGATGCCCTGGCGAATGGTGACGATTGCGGGATATGCCGGATTTGTTATCTTGCTGGCCCAGCCGCTTCTCAACAACAACTGGAATCCTATCTCATACCTTACACGGCAACGCCGTCTGGTAACTGTGTCGGCTTCGCTGCTTGCCCTGGGTTTGCTGCTGGAACTGACACTGCCGGTCTTGTGGCAGAGGATTTGGGGTCTGTAAACGGTCCACCTGCGGGCAGTTGAAAGGACGCCTGACCATCTTGGCGAGTCACATGGCGCCAGATGAGCGCAGTGTTCAGACTGGGGCTCGTTGACAATTGTCTGAACTGTGATTCATGTGATTATGTGATTGGGATGATTAACGGCCCCGGCGCAGATCGCGGTTTTCGTTCCCGAAAATCAGGCGAATCGCAGTCCGATTCTGCCCGCAGGCAACCTGCAGATGTCACCTTCATGACCAATTAATCAATGGTCAACGGAACCTAGTCGAACGCCGCGTGGCGCACAATTCCCTCGTCTGATAATTCTTGTCGAGTTCTCGTTCCGCTGCGCCAAACTGCGTCGCGGGAGGCCAGTACGGGGCGCCTCTCGTCGAATTTGTGGTCGGGTCGGAGGTTAGCGCGTGTCCTTTGACGCCCCAGAGTAAGCCTTATTGTTATGCTGCGCATTAAGCGAGTAAACATCAAAGGGTTCAAGACTTTCGCCCACCAGACGGAGTTCGTCTTTGACTCCACGATGACGGCTATCGTCGGACCGAATGGCTGTGGCAAGAGCAATGTGGCCGATGCGATTCGCTGGTGTCTGGGCGAACAGAGCTTCGGCCTGCTGCGCTCGAAGAGGACAGTCGATGTCATCTTCTCCGGCAGCGACAGACGCGCCAGGATGGGCATGGCGGCGGTGAGCATCGTGCTGGACAACAGCGCGGGAGAACTCAACATCGACTTTGACGAAGTGGAGATCACCCGCCGCGCCTACCGCGACGGCGACAACGAGTATCTGCTGAACGGCCAGCGTGTCCGTTTGCAAGACATTACTCAGCTTCTCGCGCCGAGCGGGCTAGGCAATCGCGCTTACGCGGTGATCGGCCAGGGGCTGATCGACCGCGTGCTCAGTCTGAAGCCGGAGGAGCGGCGGACACTGTTCGAAGAGGCCGCCGGCATCACCGGATACCAACAGAAACGGGCAGTGGCGCTGCGCAGGCTGGAGGCGACCCGGCAGAACCTTGAGCGCGTGCATGACATTGTCGCCGAGCTTTCGCCCCAATTGAAGTACCTGAAGCGCCAGGCAGAACGGGCGCAGGAGCGGCAGTTGATCGAAGAAGACCTGAAGGAGTTTCTCCACACGTGGTATGGCTACCAGTGGCATCGCACGATTGATAGCCTGAATGAGGCGCGGCACAAGTCTCAGGTGGACCAACATTCCGCCCATTTGCGGCGCGACCGGTTGAATGCGTTTCGCGAGAGTATCGACTCGATGCGCGCCCGCCAGACAACTTTGCGGGGCAGGATAGATGAGCACAACATGATCATCGGCGCCCGCCGCCAACAGGCCGAGGAGGTAGGGCGCCGCCTCGCGGTATTCGAAGAACGTCACCGTCAGATCGTCGCCCGGCGCGATGAATTGGAGCCGGAATGCGCGCAAATGGAGGCGGAACGCGAGAACGTTCGGTCGCGTCTGGCGGGCCTGCGCGCTGAGATCGAGGAGGTCGAGCCGCGCTATCACAGCGCTGAGCACGCTGTTGAGCGCACGCAGAGCCGGCTGGCCGTCCAACAGCGGGAGCAAAAGGTCTGCGAGCAACGATGGCGGGAGGTTGATGCCGAGCTGCGCAAGGCGGAGAGGCAGATTGCCGAGCGCCGCAGCCTGCTGGAGCAGTTGGCCGCTAGAAAAGTTGCCGCAAAGTCGATACTCATCCAGATGCAGGCGGAAATCCAGGTTCACCACCAGGATGCCGGGCGTAAAGCGGTCAGCCTGAGCGCGGCAGAGTCGGATGCCGCCGTGCATGACACGCAACTCCAGGGAAACCAGGAACAGATTGCCGCGCACGCAGACTCGGTAGCGGCGCTTGAAATCGACCTCGATAAAGCAGAGAAGGCTCGCCAGAATACTGAACGGGAAGTCGTAAGGATGAAGGCCCGGCTCGAACTTTTGCAGCGCATTCGCAGCGAGGGGACCGGATATGCCAGCGGCGTACGCTCGGTTTTGCAGGCAGCGCAGAAGGGCGAATTGAGCGGCATCATCGGTACGGTTGCTTCCCAGCTCGATGTGCCGGCCCGCCTGGAACGGGCGATTGAGGTGGCGCTGGGGGGTGCGCTGCAAAACCTGATCGCGCGCAGGTGGGGGGATGCGCAGAATGCAATCGAATTTCTAAGAAGGGCGCAGGGGGGCCGTGCCACTTTTTTGCCGCTGGATCGGTTGCGGTCCGGCGGTCCGATTCCCGCGCCGCAACGAGAAGGCATCCTGGGCAACGCCGCGGATTTGGTCCGCTATGATGACGCGGTGGCGGAGGCGGCAAAGCAACTCCTGCAGCGAGTTTGGATTGCGGACAATTTGACTGCAGCCCGTCGGGCACTCGACGGGCATACGCGAGACTTTACTGGAACTGAGCGCACGCGGGCCGAACGCGACCGGCGGCCTTCGGCGCCGCAACCAGCTATCGTCACGTTGGAGGGCGAAATCATCCGGCCCGGCGGTGCCGTCACCGGTGGCAACGACGGCAACAAGCAGCCCGGCTCAATGCTGGCCAGGGAGCGTGAAGCGCGCGCCTTGCCGGCAGAACTGGCAAATGTCCGCACGGAACTGCGCCAGGCAACAGACATGGCCCAGTCGGTGCGCGAGCATATTCTCAAGGAACGGGGGGCGCTGATCACACTGGAGGAGCAGAGGAAGATGATCCTCCACGAGGCGCAACTGCGACAGACGGCGTTGGAGCAGGCCAGGCTGGGCGCAGCACAGGCTCGACAGACGGCTGAGTGGCACGCGCAGCTGCTCGATCAGTCTCAGCAAAGTTTGGCGGAACTCAGTCAACAAGAGCAGACGCTGCGGAAGGATCTGGAAGAGGCGATCGAATCTCGCCAGGCCGCGCAGGAACAGGCTGGGCTGGCGGAAGTGGCGGTGGCTAAAGCCCGTCCCGACGAGTTGCTGCGCCGGTTGGCGGACCTGCGCGCCGCGGCCGCGGCCGCCAAAGGAGATCTGAACAACAGGCGCACGCTGATCGAAGAACAGAGACGGATGCTCGAACAGGTCGACAGCCAATATCGGTCCAAGTCCCAGCGTCTGCAGAACTTGCAAGAGGAGGCAGAGCGGCTTCTTGGCGAGATGAACAGTTTGTCTGGCGGTGAGAACAAATTGCGGAGGGAGCTGTCTGAACTCCAGCGCGAGATGGCGCCTTGGCAGTCGCAGCTCCAGCTGCTGGGAGAGGAACAGGCGCAGGAAGAGACCGAAGAACGGTCGATGCAGCAGCTTCTCGTCAAAAACGAGGCGGCATTGAACGCCTCCCGACTTGCCCTGCAACGCACTGAAGATCGCCTGGAAAACCTGCGCCGGGAGATACGGCAGGATTTTGGCCTGGCAGAGATGGAGGAAGCGGAGGGGCTGGCCTATCAGCCGCCCTTGCCGTGGCAGACGCTAGTTGCGCAACTGCCGGTCGTGCAGCAACTTCCCTCGGGGCTGAAGGATGAGGTGAGAGAGGCGCGTAACCGTCTGCGGCGCCTCAACAATGTTAACCCGGAAGCGCCGAAAGAGTACGAGCAGGCGGCGGAGCGATTTCACTTTCTTGAGACACAGTCTGATGATCTTGAAAGGGCGGCCCGTGATCTGCGACAGATCATCAGGGAACTTGACACGCGGATGGAGAGCGCCCTGCTCCGCACTTTCGACGCGGTCGCCTCTGAGTTCGTTCATTTTTTCAAGCTGCTGCTGCGGGGCGGCTCGGCCCAACTCTCGATCACCGACCCAGCCGACATCCTCAATACCGGAATCGAGATACTCGCCCGCCCGCCGGGCAAGCGTCCTCAGAGCCTGGACCTGTTATCCGGCGGGGAACGCTCACTGACGGCCTGCGCGCTGGTGTTTGCCATATTGCGAGTAAGCCCGACGCCGTTCTGCGTGCTGGATGAAGTGGACGCCACGCTGGACGAAGCCAACGTGGACAGACTTCGAGTCGCGCTGGACTCGCTGAGCGGCCAGACGCAGTTCATCCTGATTACGCACAATCGGCGGACGCTTGAAGGCGCAAACAGCATTTACGGCATCACAATGGGCGACGATGGCGTCAGTCGCGTGATCAGCCTTCAGCTGGAGGGTGACGAGATGAAGGAAGTCAGCGATGGCACTTTAAAGCCGGTAGCGGCCATTGCCCTTTAGGCAGGACGCAGCCCAAATGAAAGAGTCTGCAAGGGGATGATGCCAGCCGCGACCCGTCGTCGTCCGTTTGGGACGAGAGCGCTAAGGACTCGCAGCAAACGTCTTATCAATTGCCTGCCATCTTTCGAAGCAGTATAATTTTAATTGATAGCCCCGGCGAACCAGAGTTGCACCGCGGTTAGCGTTGACTATCTGTCGCAAAACAATGACGCATACGGAGCGTTTCAATGAACAGAGTACACCCTCTGATCCGAGTTGGCGGCCCGATTCTGGGCGTTCTGATTCTGATATATGTGATCAACGCCGGCGTGGACAAGTTCAGGGCGGATTTGAAGGCGGTCAGTGATGCGGAACGGGAAGCAACGCTGGCCGCGAGCGGGGCGGAGGCAGAAGTAGAAGTAGAAGTAGAAGAAGCAGAGGCCGAAACGGACGCGGAAACAAGCGCGGCCGCGGAGGCTGAGTCGGCGCCCGCGCCAGAAGAGGCTGTGGAGCCGGACGTATTCTTCAGCCAGCCGACCGGTAACGCGATAGTGCCGCCAACGTTTGTTATGAAGATGGGCGCACGTGGCGTGACGGTTGAGCCGTCGGGCGATGTCAACCCGGGCGCGGGACACATGCACATCCTCGTCGATACCGATTTCATCCCAAGCGGGGAGATCATCCCCACTGATGAACAGCATCTCCACTTCGGCGATGGTTCGCTCGAGGCGGAACTGACACTGGCGCCCGGAGAGCACATGCTGCATTTGCAGTTCGCCGACGGCGCCCACGCCGCGTTGGAGGGCGAGCAGTTCCGCGACACGATAATCGTCTTCGTCGAGGAAGATGCTGCCGACCAATCTGTCGCCTTCTTTGATCCGTTGGACGGGGCAACCGTCTCCTCGCCGTTTGAGGTCGTGATGGCGGCCACCGGCCTGGTGGTCGAGCCTTCCGGTGAGATCAACGGGGACGCCGGACATTTCCACATCCTGGTCGATACCGACTTCATCGCCGCCGGGGAAGTCATCTTGACCGATGAGCAGCACCTCCACTACGGCAAGGGCCAGACGACAGTTTCGATCGAACTCGCGCCTGGTGAGCACACGCTGCGCTTGCAGTTCGCCGACGGCGCACACACAGCGCTGGACAGCGAAGCGTATCGCGATACGATCACCGTTGTTGTTGAAGAGGGCGCCGCTACCCCGTCGGTGCGCTTTGCCGAGCCGGCCGACGGCGCAACCGTCTCTTCACCGTTCGACGTGGCGATGGAAGCGACCGGCCTGGTGGTCGAGCCTTCCGGTGAGATCAACGGGGACGCCGGACATTTCCACATCCTGGTCGATACCGACTTCATCGCCGCCGGGGAAGTCATCTTGACCGATGAGCAGCACCTCCACTACGGCAAGGGCCAGACGACAGTTTCGATCGAACTCGCGCCTGGTGAGCACACGCTGCGCTTGCAGTTCGCCGACGGCGCACACACAGCGCTGGACGGCGAAGCGTATCGCGATACGATCACCGTTGTTGTTGAAGAGGGCGCCGCTGCCCCGTCGGTGCGCTTTGCCGAGCCGGCCGACGGCGCAACCGTCTTTTCACCGTTCGACGTGGCGATGGAAGCGACCGGCCTGGTGGTCGAGCCTTCCGGTGAGATCAATGAAGGCGCCGGACATTTCCACATCCTTGTCGATACCGAATTCATCGCCGCCGGTGAGGTCATCCCGACCGATGAGCAGCACCTCCACTACGGCAAGGGCCAGACAGCCATATCGCTTGAACTCGCGCCCGGTGAGCACACGCTGCGACTGCAGTTCGCCGACGGCGCGCACACCGCGCTGGAGGGAGAAGCGTATCGCGATACGATCACCGTTGTTGTTGAAGAGGGCGCCGCTACCCCGTCGGTGCGCTTTGCCGAGCCGGCCGACGGCGCAACCGTCTCCTCACCGTTCGAGGTGGCGATGGAAGCGACCGGCCTGGTGGTCGAGCCTTCCGGTGAGATCAACGGGGGCGCCGGACATTTCCACATCCTGGTCGATACCGAATTCATCGCCGCCGGGGAAGTCATCCTGACCGATGAGCAACACCTCCACTACGGCAAGGGCCAGACAGCCATATCGCTTGAACTCGCGCCCGGTGAGTACACGCTGCGCTTGCAGTTCGCCGACGGCGCACACACAGCGCTGGACGGCGAAGCGTATCGCGATACGATCACCGTTGTTGTTGAAGAGGGCGCCGCTGCCCCGTCGGTGCGCTTTACCGAGCCGGCCGACGGCGCAACCGTCTTTTCACCGTTCGACGTGGCGATGGAAGCGACCGGCCTGGTGGTCGAGCCTTCCGGTGAGATCAACGGGGGCGCCGGACATTTCCACATCCTGGTCGATACCGAATTCATCGCCGCCGGGGAAGTCATCCTGACCGATGAGCAACACCTCCACTACGGCAAGGGCCAGACAGCCATATCGCTTGAACTCGCGCCCGGTGAGCACACGCTGCGCTTGCAGTTCGCCGACGGCGCACACACAGCGCTGGAGGGGGACGCCTATCGTGATGAGATTGTGATCGTCGTCAGCGAAGAGGACGAGTCCACAGGTCTGGAACAGCCGCCATCCGAGCCGCTGTCGCAGGCGACGAAGGACGTAGCCATCGCCGCGATGACGGTGACCGGCTGTAACAGCTGTCACGTTACGCCAGGATTGCTCGATGCTGGCTCAGGCATGCTTGGGCCAGATCAGACATACCTGGGCGATGTGGCCGCCACTCGTAGGGAAGGGTACACGGCAGAGGAGTACATCCGTGAGTCGATTGTGGAGCCGAGCGCATTTGTCGTTGAAGAGTGTCCGCTGGGACAGTGCCTCGAGGTGATGCCGCAGAACTACGGCGATTTGCTGACCGAAGAGGAGTTGAATGCAATCGTCGCCTACCTGGCGAGCCTCAAGTCAGGGGAGTAGCGCGAAGTCCTGCGTGCTGCTTCCTAAGCGACGAACTAAAAACTCCTGACTCTTGCTTAAGAGTCAGGAGTTCAATAATCGAATCACCGATGATGATGATTACTTGGACTGGGAGAACTGAATCCCGCACGCCTGCCAATTGCCGGGCGCGGCACTTGGCTGCCGATCACCCCGCCATGACGACGAGAAAAAGTACCCAGAGGAAACTGATTGAACTGATGATGCTCACCGCCATGGCCAGAAAGAACCTGGGGCCATACTTTTCTTGTCTGCCGATCACCCCGCCATGATGACGAGAAAAAGTACCCAGAGGAAACTGATTGAACTGATGATGCTCACCGCCATGGCCAGGAAGAACCTGGGGCCATACTTTTGGCGGAGGCGCCGAACGGGCTGCCACTTCACCGGCAGGAACGTCCTTGCCTTTACCGGCAAAAACGACCTTGAGCGACTCGGAGCCTTCTTGGGAGAAGATCGTGGTACTGCGACATCGAAGGTCATGGTTGCGCTCCTCGTATTCTGGGCCTCCATCTGACCTGCTTTGCTGTCACTGATTATACACCATTGAGTTTCGCTTGTCTATAATGGATTTGTACCACTTTAGCGAAATTCGCGAAAATTCGCATTATCTCGAAAAACGACCTGCCAAAGCTGCGCGCCATTGATCGCAGGTCCGATGGTTTCGGCAGGCCGCCTGGGCCAGTTTCGGCCTATAGCCCGGCTCAAAGAGGCCACATGTTCTCTTCTTCTGACAAGTCGTCATCCTCCTCAGCGAATTCCGGATCGCCGTCATCAACGCCGTACAGACTCTCGTCCATGTCGTCTTCAAAAATCGACTCATCGTCGACCCAGTCCAAATCCATTTCTTCTTCTTTTTCACCCTCAGAATGCGCTGCGCCCGACAACTCTTCAGCCAACTCTATCTCGTCAAAAGTCAAACATGACAGCGTTGCCGGGTCTAACTCAATTTCGTCGGCATCACACCAACCATTCAGCCAGAAACTACAGTGCTTCTGAGGGCAGCGAACCAGACTCATTCGATTGCCTCCCAGGCGCTAAGGTGAGCGGGCGCCGCACCTTTCACGACCTCCGCGGGTTGCGACGCCCAGAATCAACAGTTCGATTCTTCCGAGTATAGCACGATATTGCGGGCCGCCAACCATTTTCGGAAAATTTTATATGATTCCGTTTGTGATGAATCACTTTGTGCTTTGATGCGTAATGAATTCCAGCAGGTTGGGTCAAAATGTTTGACAAGAACCGTACATAATCAGGTCGGAAAGGTGAAACGATGAGTACGCTTGGAAACGTAGTGTGGCTGATATTCGGTGGACTGCTTGCCGCCCTGGGGTATATCATCGGCGGGCTGGCGCTTTGCATCACGATTGTCGGCATTCCCTTTGGGTTACAATCGTTGAAGATCGGCGTTGCCACGCTGGCGCCCTTTGGTAAGGAGGTCGTCGAAACGAGCGAGGCCAACAGCGCGCTTCGCATCATTTTCAACTTGGTGTGGCTGGTGCTGTTCGGTTGGGAGATTGCTTTGGCGCATCTGCTGTCGGCTCTGATTCTCACGATCACGATTGTGGGAATCCCCTTTGCCAAACAGCACATAAAACTGATCCCTCTCTCACTCTTCCCGTTCGGGCGAAATCTGACGTAAGCCGCGCTCGATTTAAGCGCGTCGCTGCATCGATTCGCCCCCTTTCTCCGCAGTCTCACCCCTGAGTCTGTTGCCTCGCTCGTCTATCTGCCGTCGTTGTGAACCTTGTACCAAGTCGGCTACGCTTCCTGCCAGATTTAGGAAAGCTGAAGCAATTGTGGTACAAAAGAAGCAGGATGTCCGTTTTTCAGACTTGGCGCTCATCCCATTCACTCTTGGCGGGAACTCCTTTCCTGCCCACGACAATGCTACATGCGTCTGCGCACCACTGCGGTCGGCGGTCTGTTTCCCTCCTGTTTTGCTGCTCTCATTTCGAACGGCGCAACCGAATTTTCCCTATCGATCAGCCCCACAAGGAATCGGAGGGCTTTCTGGCGACCGAATGTCATAACGAAGAGTCAACCGCCCGACAGAAGGCGAGCAGAAATCGGAGGTCCGAGGCGCCAAAGGGCCCCGGTCCGGCTGGCGAGCGGGAAGTTAGCGCGCCGCTTAACGACTCGGCAAGAAGGGGGGCAGGCATGTGCATAGGGAGTGAAGTGAACAGGAAATGTTAGCGGCATCCCTTTGCCTCGTACTGATAAGCGGGGTGATCCTCTACCTGTTACGCCCGGAGCGACGCGCGTGGGCCGGTTGGCTGGCTGCGTTGCCGCCACTTGCCGTTACACTCTGGCAGCTCTTCGCATCCGCGTCGGCTTTGGGATGGGGGGGAGCTATTGGGTCGGGTCCTGCGGTTGGGATTGCAAAAGGCGCAATCCTTGCGGAGCAGTACAGTTGGATCGAGAGCCTGGGGTTGTCGCTCTCATTTCGGCTTGACGGCCTCTCTCTCCTGTTCGGTTTGATCATCTCCGGTATTGGCGCCGCCGTCGCTCTCTACACCCATGAGTACCTGGTAAACGACAAACGACAAGGGTACTTCTACCTCTGCCTGTTCTCCTTCATGGCCTCCATGTTAGGGTTGGTCTGGGCCGACAATCTGCTGACCCTGTTCGTATTTTGGGAAGGCACAAGCATCACCAGCTATCTTCTCATCGGCTATCACCACGAATCGGCGGCGGCCAGGGGCGGCGCGCGCAACGCCTTCATCGTCACCGCGGGGGGCGGCCTCGCTCTGCTGGCGGGCCTGATCCTCTTGGGGCAGGCGAGCGGCAGCTATACGATCAGCGAAATTGTCAGCCGCCCAGGACTGACTGACCTGCCGCTCTATCCGGCGATCCTGGTCCTCATTCTGCTGGGCGCGTTCACCAAGTCCGCCCAGTTTCCCTTTCACTGGTGGCTGCCCGGCGCAATGGCGGCGCCAACGCCCGCCAGCGCCTACCTCCACTCGGCCACGATGGTGAAGGCCGGCATCTATCTGTTGGCCCGCCTGCATCCGGCGCTCAGCGACCATCCTCTTTGGCTGTGGTCACTTCTCGCTTTTGGCGGAATCACAATGCTCCTCGGCGCGGTGGTTGCAGTGCGGCATTGGGATATGAAAGCGCTGCTGGCCTATGCTACGGTCAGCCAGTTGGGCGTTCTCACTACTCTGCTTGCTTTCCGCAGCGAGGCGGCAATGCTGGCGGTCGTTGTCGGCATCCTGGCCCACGCGCTCTACAAAGGCCCGCTTTTCCTGGTGGCGGGCATCGTGGACCATGCCGCCGGCACGAGAAGTCTGAGAAGACTGGCGGGACTGCGCCATTCACTGCCGGTTACCTCGGCTGTGGCAGTCTTGGCCGCCGTCTCAATGGCCGGGTTTCCTCCGCTGTTCGGATTCGTCGCCAAGGAGGCCCTGTTAGAGACGTTTTTGGAAACTGCGGAGCATAGCGCCGCGGTCGGCTGGCTCGCGTTTGGCGCCGCAACTATAGCCGGGGCCTTCTTCGTCACATACAGTCTGACCCTGCTTTGGGAAGCGTTTCTCCGGCCCGGCAAGACCACGATCCACCACCGGCCAAGCGCGTCCTTCGTTGCCGCGCCGCTCATTCTGGTGGCGTGCGGGACGGCTGCTCCGTTTGCCTTTAGTCCGCTGACGAATTTCATCACGCTTGCCGCAGAGGCAATCTCCGGTGAGGCTGTGCATAAGCAGGCGGCGCTGTGGCACGGCTTCACACCGATGCTGCTGACAAGCCTTTTCGCCATCGCCGCCGGCGTCGTCCTGTTCCTGAACCGGTCCCGCTTGCGGCGGATTCTGCACGGACTGCCCAGGCGGCTGCGCGGTGTTGTGATCTTCCAGCGCTTCCTGGACGGCATCTACGCGCTTTCCCAGGTCACAGCTCGATTGTCGCAGGGTTACACACTGGCGACACAGTCGGCGATTGTTCTGCTCGCAGCCTTCATCCCGGTTGCGGTGGCCGTCCGCCACATTCCGCTGGACGACTTGATGCCGGACACGAGCGTGTTACCGGGCGCGCCGGAAACGATTCTGGTCTTGATGACTGTTGTATCCGCGTATGTCACCATGCGGGTGCGAACCAGTTTGGGTGCCATTATCAGCCTGGGCGTTGTCGGTGTCACGGTAACACTGTTCTACGTGTTCTTCAGCGCGCCGGACCTGGCCCTGACTCAACTGCTGATCGAAGTGCTGACCGTCGTCTTGCTGGTGCTGGTCTTTACCAAATTGCCGCCCGATACGCGTCCGCCGATGCAGAGGTTGAAGCAGGTGCGCAATGTGCTGGTCGCATTGGCCGCCGGCGCGTTCGGCTTCATCCTCGTACTGTTCAATAGCAGTGAAGCGATGCAGGCCGCACAGTCGATCAGCGGCTATTTCTTGCAGAACGCCGTGCCCGAAGGCCACGGGGCCAACGTCGTCAATGTCATACTGGTCGATTTTCGCGGCTTTGATACGATGGGAGAGATTACCGTCCTGGCTTTGGCCGCTCTCGGCGGCTATGCGCTCCTGAATGCGCCGCGCGTAAATCTGCCGGCATCGGCTGAAACGGCACGGGATTCCAAAGCCGTACCGGAAACCCAGCCCGAACGCTCGAAGGCTTCGAGCCACGCGGAGAAAGAAGATGCAGAGCACGTGGAAACGAGCGCATAGCTTATCCGCATCGTTGCAAAAACATATTCGCAATGCCTGAACTCTATCTGCGACTATTGAATCGTATCCTGACACCGGTCCTGCTGCTGCTGGCTCTTTACCTGCTTCTGCGCGGCCATAATCTGCCGGGGGGCGGATTCATCGCCGGGCTGATGGCCGCGGCCGCGTTTGAGTTGCAGATCCTCAGCCGTGGGCATGAGCCGGTGCGCCGGGCAATCGGCCCGTACCTGAACAGCGGAATTGGATTGGGTCTGGCCGTGGCCATCGGCTCAGGAATCGCAGGGCTACTGGAAGGAACTTTCTTTAAGGGCGTCTGGTTTGAAGTGCGCCTGCCGGTGCTGGGCCATTTGGATGTCGGCACACCGATAATCTTTGATTTGGGGGTGTTTCTCGTCGTGGCAAGTGTAACGACTTCCTATCTTCTCGGCCTGAGTCGAATCTCGGACAGCGCGGCGTCCGATCTGGCTGTCGAGGCTGACGCAGAAAAACGCAGAGCACGGACATGATCTCCTTACTTCTCGCAATTGCCGTCGGTAGCCTTTTCGCAACCGGCACATACATGATCATGCGGCGCGGGCAGATCAAGCTCATCCTCGGCCTCGCGCTGTTGAGCCACGGCGTCAACCTGCTGCTCTTCGGCTCCGGCACGCTGACCGAAGGGCGCCCGCCTATCTTTCTCGACAAGAAGAATTTTGCCGAAACGCTGGCAGCGATCACGCCGGCCGACCCGCTGCCACAGGCTCTGATCCTGACCGCGATCGTCATCAGTTTCGGCATCACCGCCTTTGTCATTGTGTTGGTGAACCGGCGCCACACGATCACCGCAACCGACGTTGTGCATGGCGAGTTTGTGCCCCTGCTGCGGGAAGGAGACCCCTTCGATTTCACCGAGCATGGGGATATTGAACAACACGATTGGCTTGCCTACGAGATAGATGAGGTCTACGACAGCGACGAACTGCGGACGGGTCTGCCGCCCAGGCCGGCGTCTGAAAATGACGAGTCATTAGCCATGGAAGAGGACAACTACCGATGGCCCTGAGCGCCAATCTGCTGGCCGTGCCGGTAGCCGCGCCTCTGCTGACGGCTGCGCTCATTCTGCTTCTGGCCCGCTGGGGAGGACGACGGCGCATCAGGCAGCAGATCGCGCTGACATCGCTGGCTCTTTGCCTCAATCTGGCGGTCTCGCTGCTGCTGTTTCGAGCGACCGCGGTGCAGGGCGAACAGTTTGTCCTCCAGATGGGGGGATGGTCGGCGCCCTTTGGCATCACCGTCTATGGCGACGGCCTTTCTGCCACCCTGCTGCTGTTGACGGCGCTGGTCGCGTTGGCGGTCTACCCCTTTGCAGTCGCCACCATCGACTATCACAGGGAGAGGATGGGCTTCCACCCGCTCTATCTGTTCCTACTGGTGGGCGTGAATGGCGCGTTCCTGGCGGGCGACCTCTTCAATCTCTATGTTTTCTTTGAAGTGTTGCTGATGGCGAGTTTCGTCCTGCTGACGGTCGGCGCGCAACCGGCCCAAACCAACAGCGGCATCCGCTATGTGGTGCTCAATCTGCTGGCATCAACGGTCTTTCTGGTCGCGGCCGGCGTCGCTTATGGAACGCTTGGCACGCTCAACATGGCTCAGATCGCACAACGACTGCCGCTGGCTTCACCGGCGGTGCGAACGGTTTTCGCCGGTCTGCTGCTGGTGGGATTCGGCAGCAAAGCCGCCATCTTCCCGCTCTTCTTCTGGCTTCCGGCCAGCTATCACACGCCCCCCCCTGCGGTAACCGCTCTATTCGGCGGGTTACTCACCAAGGTGGGCGTGTATACACTTTTCCGCAGCTTCACGTTGTTCTTCCCGGACTTGTTGATCGAGTGGCAGCAGACGCTGCTGACGATTGCCGGCGCGACAATGCTCGTGGGCGCGCTCGGCGCGTTGGCGCAGCCGGGCATCCGCCGCCTGCTCAGTTTCCACATCATCAGCCATGTCGGATTCATGGTGATGGGCCTGGCGGTCGCCCTGAGCGGCAATCAATTAGCGATCGGCTTCGGCCTGGGCGCGGCAGTGCTCTACCTCTGTCATCACATGATCATCAAAACGGCATTGATCATGGCAGGCGGGGCTGTCGAGCTGCACATGGGCAGCGACAGGCTGGCATCCATTGGCGGACTGGTAACCAAGCAGCCGTTTCTGGCCTTGCTCTTCTTTCTTGCCGCCATCTCCCTGGCCGGCGTCCCACCCTTCAGCGGATTCGTCAGCAAACTTAGCCTGTTGCAGATCACGCTGGATACGCGACACTGGCTGGTGTCCGGGGTCAGCATTTTTGCAAGCCTGTTGACGATGATCAACATGATGCGCCTCTGGCGCGAGTCGTTCTGGGGCGAATATAAGCGACCGAGCCGTGTTCCATCGCGCATCTTGCAGAGCGGTACCCGCCAACGGCTGATACTAACACCGATCGCCGCGCTTGTTCTGCTCAGTCTGGGCCTGGGCATTGGGGGCGAGCCGGCATTCCGATTGTCAATGCGGGTGGCGCAGCAAGCGCTGGATCGGCAGGCCTACATCGATGCGGTCGCCCCGGCAGTCAGTCTGCCGGAAATATCGCCAGATCATACCGGCCTGTTTACCGGCTCCGACCCATTTGCTGACATGAGAGGTCCTTTCGATGCAGACGACCTTGCTTTTGAACCGTCCCGCTAACCTCGAGGTCAGTACAGTGCGCGGCGTGCGGCGCCGACTAACCGACCAGATGCTTGCGCTTACTGGGCACTGAGGCAAACCGATGCAGCGTCTCCTTGTGCTGAATCTATTCATCTCGTTGCTGTGGCCGATATTGAACGGCGACTATACACTGCGCGCGCTCTTCATCGGCTTTGTCTTCGGTTTCGTCCTGATGTCGCTTGTGCAGCGCAAATACGGCTATTTCACTCTGCAAGCCGCCAGATTCACCGCCAATGTGCTGTACGCAATCCTGCTGAGTAACCTGCGTCTGGCTGCTATCGTGCTATCCTACACAGTTGGCACGGCGCCGAAGTTACGCCCGGGCATCGTCGCCGTTCCGCTGACTATAACCAACCCTTTTGATATCACCATTTTGGCTACCGTGATCACCCTGACGCCCGGCACGCTGAGCGTCGACTTGGGCGAGGATGTCTATGGGCGGCTCTGGCCCTATAGTGAATCCGATGACGGCATGATCGGGCTGGATTCTGACGAAGAGCCGCAGAGCGAGGCGCATGAGCAGCCTGAGGCGGCGCGAAGTCCCCAGAGCGCATCGGCCCGCGACCGCGGCGCGGCGGCGCTGCTTGTCCATGCCATCGACGTAGCCGATCCGCAGGCGTTCCGGGTTGAAATCAAGCAGAACTTTGAACGCCCGCTTCTTGAACTACGCCGCATCCTCGTCGAGCTGGATGCCGCCGACACCTAGAGCAGGAGGATCACCATGAGCGATGAACTCTTCGAATCGAGCCTGGCAGTGCTGATGACGCTGCTTGCCTTTTCCCTGTTGCTCTGCTTTGGGCGGCTCCTACGAGGGCCGAACCTCCCCAACCGCACAGTCGCTTTCGACCTGATCTCGATCCACGCGGTCGGCATCTTTGTCCTGTTTGCGGTGAACAGCCATTCATACGTCCTGCTTGAGGGGGCGATCATCACCGCCGTGCTCGGATTCCTGGGCACGATGATGTTCGCTCGCGCCCTGGAACGCTACCCCCACGCAAGGTGGCTGGAGCGACAACCCAGGGGTGACGAGTAGACGCCGTCGACGCAACTTTCTTGAGAGGCGCCTCCATGGACCCACTGACAAAGAACCTGATCGTTGTTCTGCTCGCCGCCATCGGTACGCTCTTTCTGCTTGTCAGCGCCCTGGGCATTCTGCGGTTGCCGGACGTATTGACTCGTATGCATGCGGCCGGCATAGCCGCTACCCTCGGCATCAGCTGCCTGCTGCTGGCGACCGGAGTCCACTTTCTGGCCGATGGGCAGATGCTGCGCATGATCGCCCTGATTATTCTCTTCTTCGTTACAGCGCCCATTGCGACCACCACGATGGCCAGGGCCGCCTATCGCACCAGCGCTTCGGACCAGTTCGTGCTCGACCATGACGATCTGGCCGCGTTGTCTGCCGCCACGAGTCAACATGGACAGGCCGGACAACCAACGGTGGAAGAGGCGGAAGCGTAGAGAAGGAAGGCAGCGAGAATGGAACAGCCCATGCAGGATAGAACGCCCCGCAGCAGGCCCCAGAGTTATCACTCGCAGAACGATCTGATCCTGGTGATCGACCTGGGTAGTTCCTCGGTGCGGGCGTCTGCCTATATGACGAATGGCGAGCGGCTGGAGGACGCATCGGTGTCTCGGGGCGCCGAACAGGCCACAGACGGCACGTTTGATCCCCATGCCCTCACAGAACTCACTGAACAGGTGGTCGGCAATTGCCTGGCACGGGTGCGGAGTATGGGCGGCGACTTTCGTTTTATTGCCGTGGCGTGGACCAGCTTTGCCATGAGCTGGCTCGGTGCGGATCGCAGCGGCCAGCCGATAACGCCTGTCTACTCCTACGCCGACACACGCAGCGGTTCTCATGCCGACCTCTTGCGGCGAGAACTTGAGGAGAAAGACGCACTCGCCAGCACTAGCCAACGCACTGGGACACCGATCCACACGGCATACGCGCCGGCGCAGTTGCTCCGTCTGGCTGCGGAAGAACCGGAACGGCTGGCGCAGGTTTCCTCGTGGCGGACGCTTGCTTCCCACCTGCTGGCCCGCTGGCTTGGCGGTGCGCCGGCGCCGATCAGCAGCAGCGAAGTCGGCTGGACGGGGCTGCTAAACCGTTCCACTTTTTCATGGGATGACGCGCTTGTGCGGCGGCTCAATATAAAACGGGCGCAGCTGCCGCCTGTACTTGACTATGCGAAATTCTCGTCGGGGCTGGCCGAACCTTGGGCATCCAAGTGGAAGGAACTGGCTGCCTGTCCATTTTTGCTGGCTGTAGGAGACGGTGTGGGCGCCAATCTCGGCAGCGGCTGCACTGACAACCGCCGCATCGCTCTGACCATTGGCACGACCGGCGCAATGCGCGTGGTAATCCAGTCCGACGCGCGGCTCTATCAGGCGGAGATGGAAGGCATTTCGTTGCCCGAAGCGCCCGCCGGTCTGTGGAGCTACCCGATCGACAGGAAGCGTTGGCTGGTGGGAGGGTCGTTGACCGACGGCGGTTCGCTGTATTCATGGCTACACGAAACCCTTGCCGTGCAAGATTCGGAGGCGCTGCTGGCAAGCGCAGCCCAGTTGCAGCCGGACGAACACGGACTGACGATACTACCCTTTTTGCGCGGCGAACGCGCGCCGGGCTGGGCCACGGAAGCCACCCTCACTATCAGCGGTATGACCCCGGCGACAACGCCGGCCCACATTGTGCGCGCGGCCTTCGAGGCGGTCGCGTTCCGCTTCCGCCTGATCTACGACCGGCTGCGCCCGCAACTTGCCCCCGGCAGCGAAATCGTAGCCAGCGGCGGCGCGCTCCAGGAGAACGCCGTCTGGCGGCAGATATTGGCCGATGTGTTGGGGACGCCGGTGCATCTGGTCAACGTAGATGAGGCGACCAGTCGCGGCGCGGCGATCTTGGCGCTGCAAGCGCTGGATATGCCGCTGCCCCCGCTGCCGCCAACCGTGCATACCGCCGCGCCCGACCAAGAAGCGGGCCTACGGTATGAGGAGGCGCTGCGGCGACAGGAAAGACTCTATGCCCAGGTTGTAGGCTCTACCTGATCAAGGGTGTGCTGTACTTCCGGCGGGGGATGAATACCAGGGGCGTACAGTTTTGTGGTGTAGGTGGATTGGCGCACGGCTCAAATGGCGCCGTGCATGGTTGTCGGCGGGCGCACAAACGCTTCAATCGCCTGCCGCTCTGGAGACGGCGCCTACAGTGACGGATGAGGCGTTTTTGCGCAAAACGTAGAGAGCGACAAGCGCCAGGACCACATAGACCAAACTGGTAATGCCAAAAACGCCCCGCATCCCGATCAGCGGGAAGAATGCCGCCCCCAACATCGGCGCAACCATACGCCCGCCTGCACTGACACTATTGCTTAAGCCGAATGTCGTGCCGTGCGCGCCTGGCGGCGTGCGCATATTGAGCAGCGCGTTGGTCGCGGGCATGATCGCGCCTGCGCTTACCCCGGTCAATGCTTGGAAGAAGAGCAGCTGCCAGGCGTTGACGACGAAGGCCTGCGGAAGATAGACTAACACAGCCATGACAGCGCCGAAGACGACTACCTTTTCGTAGCCGACGCGATCGCTCAGTCGCCCCAGAAAAACCGCGCTGACCGAACCGACGGCCGCTTTGGCGCCCATACTCAGTCCGGTGAATGCAGCCGCTCCCTCGCCCGAGGGCAGCAGTCCGACGAAAAAGAAGGCCATGACCGGCATTGTGACCGAGCGGCCCAGACTTTGCAGAAAAGCGAGGGAATAGAGTGAAGGCATATCGGGGGCGCGCAGCAGGTTGCGATAGCCCTCCCAGAAGTTGACGCGCTCCCGCAGCGGCGGCGGCTCAAACTCCTCTTGCACACAGAACATGACTGCAACACCGGCCAGCGCAAGCGCCGCGCCTGTAATCCAGAAGCTGGCTCGATAGCCGAACGCCTCGCTGACCAGGCCCCCGATCAGAGGGCCGACCGCCACGCCAACCCAAATGCCGGTCTGGATCAGGCCGAGCGACTCGCCGGACTTCTCTTTGGGAACGGAAGCGGCCACTAACGCGCTTGTGGCGGAAACAACGCCGGTCAGCAACCCCTGCACGGAGCGAATCAATACGAGTTGCTCGGCATTTTGAGCAAAGCCCATCAGCACAACCATCAACGCGCCGCCCAATGTGGCCCTGATTAGCATCGGTTTGCGGCCATGCCGGTCAGCGAATGCCCCCCACATCGGGGAGGACAACATCATCGTTAACCCTTGGGAAGAGAATACCATCCCGGACCAGAAGGCGACGGAGCCGCGCGTGGCCACGCCCAGTTCGGCCACGTAGAGGGGTAAGAAGGGGAAGACGAGGCTGAACCCTGCCACCGAGAGAACCTGCACGGCAAACAGGACATATAGATTACGTCGCCACTTCGCCATCATTCTTCTCGACTTACACGAAACGCGGGCGGACGGTGCTATGGGGCTAAATCGCTTTTGTAAACCGTTTAAGTGAGGAACTGGCTGAAGTCTACAACGTTACCTGGCTGACCACAAATGGGCTTCCGGGCACAATGCTTCAGGAGCCCGAGCCCAAAAACCCAATCATGCCTAACGTGATGTTGTAGGCGGCGTGCGTCATCACGCATGTTGTGGTGTTGAACCGGATCCGGAGCAGGCCCAGAAACATGCCCACGATGAAGACGGCTAAAGTGGAGAAGGTGATGCCGTACTGGCTATGGAGGATGGCGAAGAGAAGACTGGTGAAGAGTAAGCCGAAGCGGGGCTGCAACGCGCCGCGAAACAATGTCTCCTCGCCAATGCCGGCAGCCAGCCCCAAGGTGAGTATGCCCGGAATCGACGCTACCAGTGGGCCTAGCAGGGCATCCGACAGACGTTCCACGTCTTCATCCACGCCCAGGCCGAATTGAGTCGCAACATCTGACAGCAGCAGGATGAAGCCGGCCGAGACGAGTCCGGCGCCAATGCCGATGGCGACTTCGATTGGGCGCGGGGCGACGATGCCGAGGCGTTCCAATGATGGCAGCCACTTGCGGCGAGTGAGCCAGCCGACGCCGACCAGCGCCCACACCGCAAACGTGAGTTGCTGCAGCCATACCGAAAGAACGAGGGTCGCGCCTTCGGTGGGCGAGGCTTCTGTGACGTTGGCAAGTGTCTCCAATCCAATCGCTAACGTAAGCGTCAGGTTAATGACAACCAGAATCACAAAAGAGACGGCGACTGCATGTACGCTGCTGCGCGGATCGATTGGAATAAGCTTGGCGAGCAACCTGCGGACGGGTGGCAGCAGGAACAGCGGCGCGAGCACAGCGGGCGCCCACAGGCCAATGCCGAGAGCCTCCAGGCTCTCCAGCAAGACGAGCGCGCCATCGGACGACGCGAGTCCCCCGTTCTGCAGCGTGTCCAAAAGTTCGTATTTGAAGTTGTCGTCTAGTCGAATGAAAAGGCCGAAGGCGTGCATCAGTACGCCGAGCGCCGTCAACAGTCCGAATATGAAAACGTGCAGCAAGTAGGTAAACCCGGCCAACGTGCTCTTCGCTTCACCTTCCAGGCGGCGCTTGTCGGCAAGATTCGCCAGCATGACGATGAGGAAGAATGGAACAAAGAGAAGAACTGTCAGTACATTTTCAATCATGGTGGCGTGTACTCCTGCGCGAACAGTCTTGGCTCCGCAGAATAGGCCGCGCGCAACAGAAAAGAGACTTTACGTGAACCCGCTTACGGCACCGCTATCTCTTGCATTTTGCAAATGGGCCGAAATTTCCTACAATTGGGTACAACTTCCGCACTTATGTGTAGCGCAATGCCCCCCGAAAAGCAAGCCGGAGACTGACCTGATGAACAGTTATACATATCGAATTGACGAAGGGACCGATCATCCTCCAACTGCGGAACAGGTGTTCACGGACGACACGAGGGCAACTGATGCTGCATTGGCTTACGATTGGCGTGCGAAGCCCTCTGCCGATACGACAATGCCGCCCGTTTCGGCCTACCCGCCGTCACCGACACCGCTGACCAATCTTTCGTTGGATGAGCTGGCGGATTCACCGGCTGTCTACAACCCGGAGCTGACCTGGCTGGATTTCAACTGGCGCGTTCTGTACGAGGCGCTTGACGGTCGCAATCCGCTGCTGGAGAGGCTCAAATTCATTGCAATTGCGAGCAGCAATCTGGATGAGTTTTTTCTTAAGCGCGTCGGGGGACTAAAGCGGCAGCGGGCCGCGGGCGTTGCCAATCTGACAATTAATGGCTGGACACCAGACTTTCAGATCAGGCTGATCGCACGACACGTCCACGCCATGGTCCACTGCCAGGCCCATGCGCTCCTGAACGACATTCTGCCGGCGCTGCGGCAGGAAGGCATGCGAATCGTCGCTTACGACGAACTTCCGGCGCGGCAGCAGGAGGAGTTGGCGGCATATTTCCGGCGCGAAATCTATCCGATTCTGACGCCCCTGGCGGTGGATCCGGGTCATCCCTTCCCGTTCATCAGCAATCTCAGCCTCAGCCTGGCAGTGGAGATGCGGGACCCGGTCAGCCGCGTGACCCGTTTTGCCAGGGTCAAAGTGCCATCGAACCGCGCCCGCTGGGTGACAGTTGACGACTCGCTCGACTTTGTGCCGCTGGAGCAGGTGATCACGCACAATTTGGCCATGCTCTTCCCTGGCATGGAGTTGATCGCAGCCTATCCCTTCCGCGTGACGCGCAATGCCGACATCGCCCGCAGCGAAGAAGAGGCCGATGATCTGCTGGAGATGATCAGCGAGGAGCTGCGTGAGCGCCGCTTTGCCCCAATTGTCCGCCTCGAAGTGGCCGAGTCGATGCCGGAGGACATCCGCACGAAATTGATGCAGGAGATGGAGCTGCATCAGACCGACGTCTACCACCATGAAGGACCACTGGGGGTGGCAGACCTGCTGCCGCTGGCCGATGTCAATTTGCCCCATCTCAAGAACGAGCCGTGGACGCCCCAGACCCATCCGGCCTTTTCAGGTGTTGGCAGCCTGACCCGTCCGGCTGACATCTTTTCGATCATCAGAAAGGGGGACGTGCTTCTCCACCATCCCTATCACAGTTTTGCCACCAGCACACAGGCCTTTATCGAGGCTGCGGCCAGAGATCCACAGGTGCTGGCAATCAAGCAGACGCTGTACAGGACAAGCGCCGATTCCCCGGTTGGCCGGGCGTTGATCCAGGCGGCCGAGCGCGGCAAACAGGTGGCTGTACTGGTCGAGTTAAAGGCTCGATTCGATGAGGAACGCAACATTGAGTGGGCGCGCACCCTTGAAGATGCCGGCGTACACGTGGCATACGGCCTTGTCGGTCTGAAGACTCATACCAAGACGACCCTGGTCGTGCGCGAGGAGGAGGACGGATTGCAGGTCTACGCCCACATCGGCACGGGCAACTACAATCCGAAGACCGCAGGGCTATACACTGATCTTGGGTTGCTGACAGCACGGCCGGAGGTCGGCGCCGACCTGATGGACCTCTTCAACTTTCTGACTGGCTATAGCCGCCAGCGCCATTTTCGCCGGCTGCTGGTCGCCCCTGTCAACATGCGTGATCGCTTTGTGGAGCTGATCGATACTGAGGCCGAAAATGCGCTGGCCGGTCGGCCGGCCGGCATCATCGCCAAGATGAACGGGCTGGATGATCCTGTGATTGCGCACGCGCTCTATCGGGCAAGCCAGGCCGGTGTGCAGATCCGCCTGATTGTGCGCGGCAACTGCCGCGTCCAGCCGGGTATCGCCGGAATCAGCGACAATATCGAGGTGATCAGCGTCATCGGACGTTTTCTGGAACACCACCGCATCTACTCATTCACCAACGACGGCAAGCCACTCTATTTCATTGGCAGCGCCGACTGGATGTCGCGCAATCTGGTTGCACGAGTCGAGGCCATTGTTCCGGTGGAAGAACTTGCTTTACAGGAGCAGCTACAAAGCATTCTGGACGCATGTCTGGAGGATCGACGCCAGGCGTGGCTGTTGCAGACTGACGGCCTGTACCACCGGCGGGAGGACGGGACGTCTACCAATGGGCGAGTCACGGGTGAGACGGACGGTGAGCCGCCTCCGGCGCGCAGCCCTCTGGAAACCGCGGCGACCCGCCTACAGAACGGTATCGGAGAAGCCGCCCGGATTTACGGCTCCCAGCAGGCCCTGATGGACTGGACTCAGTACAGCCTAGGGCAGCTTTAGGGCGCTGCGACAAAATGATCTTTGGGAGCGATTCTGGCCAAGAGTGGAACAATTTGAACGAGAACGGTCAACGATAGCGGCCTAGCCACCTGCTCCGGTACCCGGATTCGATTTACGGTCTGGTATGGTGAGAGGGACAAGCAATTGGCCGTTATCAAAGTTATCCTGATCATCGCTGTCTGGCCGGAACGGCAACCTTTCTCCGCTATTAAAATCGTACAGCCCGATTCGAAACAGATAACGGCCCGGTCTTAGCTCGGGTGGCAGATTCAGTTGACGCCTATCTATATACAGGGCGCGCGTCTGCCACTGGCTCGTCGGGTTGAATCCTGCCAGTGCCGGCCCATCGAATTGGGCGACAAGCTCACCTTGGAAGTCATGCAGATGAATATAGGTGGTCCAATTGCCTCCTACCACATCGTCCGTTTCCCAAAAGAGGCGCAGGATGGGTCCACCAGGGTCTGGCATGAGGTCGTAGCCTTGTAGTCGCAGGCCATCAGTGGTAGCGGCTCGCGCCAGGATCTCGGCCCGCTCTTGCTGCAGAAAGCCTGTTTGGCTTGGCGCGACAGTTAGAAGACCTAGCCGCTGCATGCCGTCTTCCGCGCCGGGAACTTTCAACCTCTCTCCAGCAGGAGACACCATCCCCGCGACGAGCGAGTAAGTGATCGGCGGCGCGTCGACAGGAATGGTGAGACGAAAAGTGTCCACGTAATACTTGCCTTCGTCCCATTTCGTGACGTGCGTATGGCCTGGAAAGTGGTTTTGGGTGACGGCCCATGAACGCTGCAACGATGGTGTGTACAGATGCAGGAAACTGTGCAACTCTTTGTTGATGCTTCCACGTGGTTGCCAGTATAGACGCACGACGACCGTATCGCCGGGTTGGGGCATTCCCCCACTTATCAGATTCCAACCAAGGAGCGTAATATGGGAGTCGGCGGGAGCGCCGAGTGTAGTGGGTTGGCCTTCCACTTCAAATGCCAACTCTCCGGGTGGGGAGTGCAACAAGAAAGGTCCCCCGTCAAACCTGTCGAGCACAAAGCGCGCCACGACCAGAGCAAGAAGGCAAGTTACCAATGCCCCAGGAGCAAGAGGTGAGGAATGAGGCGCCGCGAAGGGGTCGCCCCTGTGCCGTGATTCCCTTCTCTGGCGCCACCCAGACCATCGACCCCGCCGAAAGGCAAGGATTGAGAGACCGGCCAGACTTGCAACCAGACCAAGCAGGCTCAGGCGTTCCCCCCAGTGCTGCCAGCCCGTGCCTTCCCAGTAGATTTCAATCGGCTCGGTTGGCTCGCGTCGTCCCGTCACCTGGACCAAGCCAGAAGCACCTCGCGTAAGTACCGCCCGATCCCTTGTGCTCCAGGCTGGATGGAAATGCAGCCGCAGAAGAATCTGTTCTGCTTGGGTGGACAGGCTCGGTTTCGGCGGGATGGCGAGCGCTTCATGGGGTGAACGCCAGGTCAGACTTGTCACATTGGATCCCGGTATCCGTTCCGTTATCATGTCCCAGTCTGCGCCCTGAGCCAGGAACTCATTGCCGCCGGACATGCCCCAAACTCCGCTCGTCCGTTCATACATGCGCGTATCTTCCGCCGTCAGGTTCGGCGCTGATACAACTGGAGAAGTGTGGGCAGGGAATAGGAATGGAAAGGAAAGAAGGGTAGATGTCAACACCAGAACGAGAGCGGGACACCAGCGCCGGGCTGTCGGCCATACGTCAATCGCCACCGCTGCCGCCGGCAGCGCGCCCAGGGTAGCGATCGGGAGAAAACGATAAGGAAACTGGATCAAATCGAATCCGGGGATCGTCTCCCAAAACTGTGCCGATGCTGAGACCGTTAGCGTGAGCATCGCCAGTGCGAACAGACTCCCAGCCATGCTCCAGACTCGAAAGGTCTTGCGGGAGGTGAAGAAAAACGCGGTGACCAGTCCAGCAGCTACAGCCAAGCTCGGCGCAATGCCAAAATCGTGGGGTATGGGCTGGTTTCCGGCGCGACTGTCCAGATAGAGAGGTGGGACCGCGAACAGATCGTGCAATTTTAGAAAGTGATTGCTAAAGTGGAAAAAGCCCCGCTGCAGATTGTCGATCCGCACATGCTGAACATCGGCCAGGGCAGGCAGCCAAAACGCAGCGGAAAGCAGAGCCGCCAACAGTGCCGCCGCCACACAGCGGAGCAGACCGTCCAACTTGCGATGGCCGGCAGCCAACATCACCCAGTAAAGGCCCAGGACGCCGGCGCCGACCATCGTGGTAAGATTATGGCTGAAAACCAGACCGGCTAGCGAGACCACCGCCGCAATCCAATTGCGCACGCCCGAATGCCAATGCAGGGCCGTGAAAGCCCACAAGCAGACAGGAAGTAAGAGGATTGCCAGAAATTGTGGGTAATCCCCATAAAGGTAGATTTCCCGAAAGATATAGGTCTGGGCCAGAAACAGAGAAACGCCGGCCAATCCCGCCTCGAGACTGAATGTCCGGCGCAGCCAGGCATACACGCCCAGACCCGACAGGACAAACGCCGCTGTCAAGACGACTTTGAGCGCTAGGTCCAGGCGGATGCCAGCCCAATGAATGGCGCCAACCAGCCAATACAGACCCGGGCTATAGTGATGGAAAGTCGGCGCGCCGAGGCCGTTGTAAACGGTTGGAAACCAACGGGGCCAATATACGCCCTGCTCGAAGGCGCGCTGAACGGCTGCGCTTCGATGAAGATGCAACTCAACATCGGCACTTAGCGGTATTCCAGCTTGCTGCCAGAAGGGGCCAACGAGAAGAATTGCGGACAGAGCGATGAAGAGAAAAAGACATAGGGGCAACAGGAATCGGGCAAGCATGGAGGAATAGTATACACTTCTGTGATCTCATAGCAAGTTGGAACGCGTTGACAAGCAGTATTTGCAAAGGCGCCAGTGGCCCCTGCCAATCCCCCACTTGCGGCCATTACCTGCCAGCCATGGTCACAGCAAGAGAGTGCGCAATCTATCGTAGCGCAGACGCCGATGGGCGTTGCCTGAGCTATGCCGGACTTCGCGTGCCGGAACTCTCCCACCCAAAGGCATATAGCATCTCGAGAAGATCCGCATTTTCGTGGGCTGTACAAAAGGTCGATCATTCGGTCAGTCCATCTTGACAAAATCTGCGTTTGTGCGTACAATTTAGCCATGACTAAAAGTTACGCTTCTGAAATCAGCAGCCCACTCTCCTCTAATCACGAAGACTACCTCAAGGCGATCTACCTCCTGGAAGCGCGCGGTGAACTGGTCACCAACTCGGCTTTGTCGGACTTCATAGGCTTAACGCCGGCGTCGGCCACAAACATGGTCAAGAAACTGGCACAGATGGACCTAGTGGTTTACAAGCGTTACCAGGGCGTCTCTTTGACAGACACAGGCAGGCGGGTCGCGCTCGAAATTCTGCGGCATCACCGCCTGATCGAACTCTTTCTGCACAAGAAGTTGGACATCCCCTGGGACCGGGTGCATGACGAGGCCGAACGGCTGGAACACGTGATCAGCGAGTCGCTGGAGGACGCAATAGCCGCTTCCCTGGGATACCCTAAAGTCGACCCGCACGGTGACCCGATCCCGTCAAAAAGCGGCGAAATCAGCCACACGCCCAGCCGCCCACTTTCCAGCGCCGAACCCGGCTATACATACAAGTTGGTTCAGGTGCTGAGCCATGACTCGGGGCGCCTGGCCTATTTGGGTATGCTCGGACTGCATCCCGAGGTGGAGATCCATCTGCGGGCGCATGCCCCCTTTGACGGCCCCGTGCTGGTCGAAGTTGCAGGTGAAGCGCACGCGTTGGCCTTCGACATGGCGGCACTGCTGCAGGTTGCGCCATTGTCAGAGGAGTAAGGCCGGTTGTCAGGAAGTTGGCATCTTGCTGTCAGATATCTTGTTCCCGGCGCGGCGATAATAGGAATTGCTGGCAACGGTCCTAATGAGAGTCTGCCATGATCATCAAGAATCTGATGCGGCGATCCGTGCGCAGCGGCCTGACCCTCCTGGGAATCGCCATTGGCGTGGCCGCTGTGGTCGCCTTGGGCGCGATTGCGGAGGGCATCACTTCAAATTTCGCTTCAGCGGTTGGCGGGAGCAACAACGACCTGCTGATCACCCAGGCTGAGGCGATCGACCCCGCACTGAGTAGCTTGGACGACACAATCGGAGAGCGTTTGCGATCCGTCCCCGGCGTGGAGCGGGTGGAGCCGGGCGTCTACACCTGGCTTACGACCGAGGATCTGCCTTTCTTCCTCCTCTTCGGCTACGAGATCGGCAGCACGGCGATGAGCCACTACCGCATCGTCGAGGGCAAGCCGGTCAGCGGCCCCGGCCAAATCGTAGTTGGCCGGCGGGCGACCGAATCGATCGATATTGCTATCGGCGACAATCTGCGCCTCTATGGGACACCCTATCGCGTCGTCGGCATCTATGAGACCGGCCAAGGCATGGAAGAATCGGGCGGCGTCCTCACACTGGAAGACGCTCAATCCGTCGCTCAGTTCGAACGCAAAGTGAGCCTCTACGAGATCGGCTTGCGTCGCGGCGAGGACACCGATGGGGTCATCGGGCGGATTGAGGGCCTCCATCTCGAACTGAAGGTCAGCAAGACCAGCGAGCGCGAGAGCAACCAGCAATACGAGCAGATGTTGCAGGGCTTCGCCTGGGGCATCGCCGCCATCGCCATATTCATCGGCGGGCTGGGCATGATGAACTCGATGGTGATGAGTGTGTTGGAACGAACGCGTGAGATCGGCACGCTGCGGGCGCTCGGTTGGAGCCGCTGGCGAGTCCTGCGCATCATTCTGGGCGAGTCGATTGCACTGAGCGGGGCTGGCGGAGTCGTAGGCATCCTGCTGGGTATCGGCCTGGCAAAACTCGCGGGCATGGTACCGGGCATGGGCGTTCTCCTGACCGGTGTCTTCACGCCGTCCATTTTTGCGCAGGGGATGGTGACGGCGCTCGTACTGGGGCTGGTGGGCGGCGCCTATCCCGCCTGGCGGGCCGCTGGCCTGCGACCGGTCGAGGCGCTCTCATACGAAGGCGGTTCAGCTTCCGACTTCAAGAGCGGATGGTTGAGCCGCGTGGGCAACCAGAGTCTCCGCAACTTGTGGCGGCGGCGCAATCGCACGCTGCTGGCCGCTACTGGAATCGGCATCGGCGTCGGCACCCTTGTCATGCTGGGCGGCATCACCTCCGGGCTGATCGGACAGATGAACAACCTGGCCGGCAGCGGCAGCCCCGGCAACATCACGGTCATGCAGCGCGATGTGCCCGACATGACGCTCAGCAGTGTTGATGAACAGGTGATGCGCCAGATTCAGGCCATGCCGCAGGTGGAATCGGTCAGCCCAATGGTGATGGGATTTGTACTGACGCCGGAGCTGCCGATGTTCATCATTCAGGGGCTTGACCCCAACAGCGAGGCCATGGAGCACTACAAGCTGACGGCAGGGCGGCGCGTGCAGCGACCGTCAGAGATCATCATCGGCAGCAACGCGGCCCAATCGTACGACCTGGACATCGGCGACACCCTGACGCTTTACAGCAATCGCTACAAGGTCGTCGGCATCTACGAGACCGGTGTCGCCTGGGAGGAGGGGGGAGGCATTCTGGCGTTGCGGGAATCGCAGCGGCTGTTGAACCGTCCCCGCAACGTCAGCTTCCTCTTTGTCGACGTCAAGGATCCCTCGATGGCGCAGCCGGTCCAGGATGCGATCAATCGTCGCTTTCCCAAAGTGCGGGCCAGCATCAGCAGCGAGTTTGCCCAGAACACCGATGACATCGCATCCATGCAGGCGGCTGCCAGCGGCATCGGCCTGCTGGCCCTGATCGTCGGCGGTATCGTCGTCGCCAACACGATGATCATGTCGATCTATGAGCGCACGCGTGAAATCGGCACGCTCAGAGCATTGGGTTGGCCAGGTAAGCGTATTCTGTCGCAGATTATGCAAGAAAGCGTGCTTCTGTGTCTGCTGTCGGCTATACTGGGCAGCATCGGCGCGGTCGTTCTGCTCAGTGGACTGGCCGCGATTCCGTTCGCGGGTGGCTTCATGCTGCGCCCCGCCTGGGCGCCGGGCACATTCGTGTCCGCGGTTGCGCTTACCCTGGTGCTGGGCCTATTGGGCGGATTCTACCCGGCCTGGCGTGCCAGCCGCCTGCAGCCGGTCGAAGCGCTGCGCTACGAATAGACACCGGCGTTCTGCTGCCATTGGACGGCGCAGGACGCCCTGTTGACATGCAAGGTGAGTGATGAAACGAGTATGGATTGCCATCGTCTTGGTTGCGCTATTGGCCGGCGGCGGTTGGGCGTATGTCACCTATGTTGATCCCTCTATCCTTCCGCAAAATGGCGGCTCTGCGACCAGGACGGAGGTAGTGGAAGCGACTGAAGGGGCTTCTAGTGAACTGGACTCGGTGATCTGGGCATCGGGCAAGCTGCTGCCGACCGCATGGGCCAATTTGGCGTCGCTGCAAGGAGGCGTCGTACAGGCTTTGCAGGTCAATGAGGGCGACTGGGTTGATGCCGGCGCCGTGCTGGTGCAACTCGATAACCCGACTGCCAGGAGCCAGGTTGAAATCGCGGCCGCGGCTGTGGCTGAGGCCGAAGCGGCGCACGCGCAACTGCTGGCAGGCGCGAGCGAGGCCGAAATCGCGGCCGCGGACGCCGGTGTGGCCACGGCGCAGGCGCAGGTCTCCTTGGCCGCGGGCAGGCTGCTCGAGGCACAGAAGACGGTCGAGTTGTACGAAGTCGAAGTGGTGATCACGCTGGAGCAGTACAACGAACTGTCAAGTGGCCCTACTGTGGCGGAATGGGCAGCCGCGGCCGCGCGCGTCGAGGTCGCCCGGGCGGCCCTCGACCACGCCCAGGCCGCCTATAACGCGGTGAGGGGCGATCCCAGCATTGGCAGCACGCGTCTCGAAGCGCTGCAGTTGCAGCAGGCAACGAAGTCGCTGGAGGCGGCACAGGCAGAGTACGCCGTCGCCACACAGGGGGCGACCGATCAGAAACTGGCCGTAGCCGAGGCTCGCGTCCAAGAGGCCCGGGCGCGCGTGGCGATGGCGGCGAGTCGGATCCCCGCTGCGGAGGCCGGCATAGAGTCGGCCCGGGCCGCGCTGGCCAGTGCGCAAGCGAATCTGCGCAGACAACGAGATGGCGCCACCCCTGAGGATGTCGCCCTCTCCGACGCCCGCATCCGCACCGCGAAGGCGCAGCTTGCCAGCGCCGCGGCTCACGTGGGACAGAGCCGGATCGTGGCGCCCTTTGCCGGAAGAGTTGGCGCAATTCTCGTGCGTCACGGCGAGTTGGTATCGGCGGGGCAGGCGCTCGTGCTGCTGGGCGATACCAACAAGATGTACGTGGAGACGACCGATCTGCGCGAGACCGACGTTGTCCACTTGCAGAACGAACAGATGGTAGAGGTTACCTTTGACTCGCTGCCGGACCGTACCTTCGACGGCATCATCACGCACATCGCGCCTGTCAGCACGAGCGACAAGGGCAGCACGAACTTTACGGTCAAGGTAGAGGTGCCGCAACTGGACGAGAGCTTGCGCTGGGGCATGACTGCGTTTGTGAACATCCTGGTCTCGCCGCTGGAATAAGGGGCGGAATGGGCCGGTTCGGCGGTCGGGCCATTCAATTCGAGGTTTGCGCGCCGGGCATAACAGCAGGGTTTGCAGAACGGAAAGAGGTTGAATGTGACCGCATTTCTGTGATGAACGCAACCGCGGAGGATGCAATGGACAGTCGAATTGCCATCGATCCCGCGATTTGTCACGGGCAAGCCTGCATCAAGGGTGCCCGGATTCCAGTGCATCAGGTCCTACCCATGCTTGCGTGTGGGGATACTATCGAAGATCTGCTTCTGCCGTATCCTGCTCTGACCCGGGCAGACATCTTGGCCTGCTTCGACTACGGCGCATCCTTGGCTGAAGAGCAGGTGAAGCCTATCGACGCTTTGTAATGGTCAAGATGATAGTCTTGTGGAGTTTACTAGCACCGATTGCCACTTGGTCGGAAAAGTTCAGGCAACCTGAGTGGGAACTCAAGCGGTGAGCGAACCAATCATTCGCGTCGAAGACGTAACCAAAATTTACGGCAGCGGCGAGACGGCCGTGCGCGCGCTCGATAGCCTGTCAGTCGAAGTGCTGACCGGCGAATTCGTGGCCGTCATGGGGCCGAGCGGCTGCGGCAAGAGCACGCTGCTGAATATGCTGGGCGCACTTGACCAGCCGACCGAAGGCCGCGTTTGCGTGGCCGGGGAAGATCTCGCCAAGTTGAAGGATGTCGACCGATTTCGCGCGCGAACAGTGGGCTTTGTCTTCCAACTGCACAATCTTCTGCCGACAATGACGGCGCTGGAAAACGTGGAAGTCCCGTTACAGGGCCAGACGGGCAGCCGCAGGCAGCGCCGGGAACGCGCCGCCAACCTATTGGAACTGGTGGGATTGCGTGACCGCAGCGACCATCTGCCCAGCCAACTGTCCGGCGGACAGCGCCAGCGAGTGGCGATTGCGCGTTCGTTGGCCAACGATCCAGCGCTGATCCTGGCCGACGAACCGAGCGGCTCGCTGGACAGCCAGAGCAGTGAGGAGATTCTGGCGCTGCTCGCCGAACTGAACAGTAGCCAGCAGACATCGATCATGGTGGTAACGCACGACCGTCGCGTCGCCCAGGCGACCCAGCGTATTCTGCGCATGGAGGACGGTAAGATCGTGTCCGATCATCGCATCACCGACCCGCTGGAAGAGGATCTGCGGATGTTCGCGCAGAGTCAATTCGGTCAGACCCTGCTGGCGAACAGGCAGACATTGCCCGGCTTTATTGCCGAGAAAGAGTTCGAGGCGCTGCGGCAGTTGCTGCAAGCGTTTGACGATGACAAGGCAGATTCAACGCCGCTCGAAACCCAGTCTTCCGCCGAGTAAGCCCGCCCGCCGCGCTTCTCATGCGGCTCGCTCCCATTTGGAGCATTGGCACAATCAGAGGCCGCCATCCAGCACGGCATGTAACTGCTGCGGCGAGATATTGCCCCCGCTGAGGATGAGCGCCACTTTCTTGCCTGCCAATTCGTCACGCAGTCGCAGCAGCGCCGCCAGCGGTGACGCGCCGGCCGGTTCTGCCAGCGTTTTGGCAGACTCCAGATACATTCGCACCGCGGCCAACATCTCCTCCTCGGAGACAGTGACGAAATCGTCCAGCAGATCCCATAGAATCGACTGGGGCAGCATGAAGGGCGCGCCGGTTGCCAGCCCTTCGGCAGCCGTCCGATTGGGAGCTTCGCGCCAGGCCCGATCGCGCCAGGTCAGGTAGGCGGCTGGAGAGGCCTCGGCGCAGACGGCAATCGTGCGAATCTGCGGGTTGACTGTCTTGGCGACGAGTGACGCGCCTGAAGCGCCGCTGCCCCCGCCCAGCGGCACGATGATGGCGTCGATGTCCGGCTGTTCCTGCAAGACCTCCAGCGTGTGGGTTGCCACGCCCGCGATCAGCGCAGGTTCGTCGCCGGAAGAAACAAAACGCAGCCCCTCTTCGACCGCTACCTTCTCTCCGTGCCGCTTGGCCGCCTCGAAGTCGGCTCCGTGCAGGCGCACATCTGCGCCGTTGGCCCGCATCGCCTCCAGCTTGACCGGGTTGGCGTTCTCCGGCACGACGATCACCGCCTTGACTCCGAAAAGGCGGGCAGCATAGGCGACCGACTGACCGTGGTTGCCGGTGGAGGCCGTCACCACGCCCTGATCGCGCTGCTCGTCGGGCAACTGGGCCAGGAAGTTGATGCCGCCCCGCAGTTTGAACGCGCCGATCGGCAGGTAATTCTCGTGCTTCACCCAGACCTCGGCCCCAGTGGCCGCGTCAAGGACCGGGTAGTTGTGCAGGGGCGTGGGAGCGAGGTAGCGGCGTAGCACGGTTTGCGCCTTCAATACATCGGCAAAGGTGGGGCGCGGCGGCAAGTCGGATATTGAGACCGCCTCGCTATCGGGCTGGCCGGAAGAAGCTGGCTTGGACTGCATGAAATCTCCCCTGCGTAAACATCCTTGATCTTGGTTCGACTTGGTGAAAGGCCAGTCAGAATCTCAAACGCCGGTCGACAAGGGCATCAGCGGGATTTCTGACGGGACAATCGGCGCGAAGTCCATCCGTTCCAGCACATCTGCCCGCAGATCGATGCCTGGCGCCAGCTCCCGCAGACACATACCCGCCTCTGTCAACTCGAAGACGGCGCGCTCGGTTACGCAAAGCACCTGCTGACCGCTGGCCAAGGCCTGCTGACCGCTGAACGTAATCTGATCGACGGCCTGAACCAGCTTGCGCACCTGGCCGTAGCGTTCAATAGTGATGTTCTGATCGTCGATGGCGTAAACGACGCCTTTGGCTTCAAATGTGCCGCAGAAGACGACTTTGCGGGCGTTCTGGGCAATGTCAATGAAGCCGCCCGGACCCACGGTTGTGCCGCCGAGCCGCGAAACGTTGACGTTGCCCGAGGCGTCCATCTCGCCGAATCCGAGAAAAGCGATGTCCAGCCCGCCGCCGCCGTAGAAGTCGAACTGCGAGGGCGAGTCGATCATGCAGCTGGCGTTGCGGGCAAAACCGAACAGCACACCGTCGAGGAGTGCGCCGCCGTATGTTCCGTGCTCGATCGTCTGATAGTAACGGTCGGTCTCGCCGCGCGCGTCCACCAGCTTGGCAACGCCGTCCGGGATACCAAAACCAAAGTTGATCACCGCGTTCTCGAAGAGTTCCTGCGCGGCGCGATGGGCGATCAGCGCGCGAGGAACAGGATTTCCTTCACCTGTTGGCGCAGGTTGTGATGTGTCAGTCTGTGCCGTGAAGGCCCGTCGCTCCCCGGAGATGGACGGATCATAGAAGAAGGCATGGCATTGGGGCTGGTCGGGCACGACGACGACCGCGTCGACAAGCGCGCCGGGGATGCGCACCGACCGCGCCGGCAGCTGCCCGTGTTCCACCAGGCCGCGCACCTGCACGATCACGACGCCGCCGCTATTGTGCGCGGCCAGCGCCATCGCAAACGCCTCCAGATTGGCCGGCTCCTCTTCCTGGCTGACGTTTCCGTCAGGGTCGGCATAGCTGCCGCGCAACAGTGCCACGTGTACGGGGAACGGCTTATAGCGCAAGAGGGTGCGCCCGTCAATTTCGATCAGCTCCACCAGCGTATCCTGGGCCGAATGATTCATGCGCCCGCCGTCCAGCCGGGGATCGACGAAGGTGCCCAGACCCACGTGCGTGATCAATCCGGCTCGACCGGCGCCGATTTCACGCATCAACTGCGCCGTGACACCGGCGGGCAGCACGTAGGCCTCGATCTTCTCTTCTTTGGCAAGGGCCTGCATACGCGGCGACCAGATCCAGTGACCGCCGATCACCTTCCGCACCAGTCCCTCATAGGCCAACCGGTTCAGCCCGCGCCGGTCACGGTCGCCGATGCCCAAGGAGTGTATAATGCGCAGGCCGGTGGGCGAACCGGTCGTGAGAAAGCGGTCTTCGATGGCTGCCAGCAGCGCGTCCGCCTCCACAAGACCGCCCCCGCCGCCAATCGTGCCCAAAGTCGCGCCATCGGGCACCAACGCGGCGGCTTCGGACGCGGAGATTACCTTGTTTCGCATCACTTTTCAGTTCAGATATTTGCTTTCCAGCGCCTTGACCGCGGCCACCAACGTCTTGTTGACCGGCGTTGGAATGGCGTGCTTGCGGCCCAGCCGGACGATTGCGCCGCTGATGACATCAACTTCACACGGACGCCGGTTGAGTATGTCCACACACAGGCTGGATTTGTTACCGCCCGAGCCGTTCGGGCCGGCGATCTGATCGATCACCTCGCGAGTCTCTGCCAGGTCCAGCTCAACGCCCTCGGCGCGTGCCACCATTGCGGCTTCGTCCAGCGCCTCGAACGCCGTCTCCTTCAGTTCGGGGACAGCAAAAACTTGCTTGATCGTCATGTCGGCGATTGCTGACGTGGGGCTGACGGCGACATTCGCCAGCAGCTTTTTCCAGATGGCTTGGCGGATATCGGAGGCGGCGGACGTTTGCAGACCGGCGCCGTCGAGCGCGGCCGCGATGCGCTGGGAGCGCTCGCTCAGACCTCCGGGCATCTCGCCGATATGGGAAAGCAGATTGGCGAAGTTGCGGATCGTGCCCGGCCCCTCGACTGCCGCGCCCTGGGCCGTCGACCCGCCAAGCACTCGTTCCATGCCAATCACTTCGCCGATGTTTTCTTCATTGCCCAGCCCGTTCTGAAAGCTGATGGCAACGCTGTCCGCACGCAGAATATGCAGCACGCGTCTCACGGCCGCTTGGGTGTACGGCGCCTTGCACTGAACAAACAGGACATCGACCTCGTCCAGACCGCTCGGGTCGGTCGTGGCGCGTATAGGAATATGACGATCGCCGCCGTATCCCACGATGCGGAGGCCGTCGCGGTTGATGCGGTCGACGTGCTCCTGCCACACGTCGATCAGGGTAACGTCCAGCCCGCCCTCCGCCAACAGCCCGCCGAACAGACTGCCCATCGCGCCAGCGCCGACCACAGCGATTGTCGGTTTCCAGTCCATCATGCGCTTCTCCTCAATAAACTGTCTTGCAGGCCGGATCTGCAAGCTCGTATGTCAAGTCTGAAGGGCATCGTAAAGCCTGCCTCTCAACCAGTATATCCGTTTCAGACAGGGGAGCAAACGCAGTCTGGCACAACCTCTTGACTTTGATCTACAGGCCCGGCTACAATAGGGAGGCCCTCCTATCGCTGCATTTATGCGCGCACGCCAACGCATTGGAAGATGCCGAAGTCATGCACACCAGATTTCTGACCGTTCTGCGACATGCAAAAGCCCAGCCGTTGGGCGCCGCCGGTGGAGATATCGATCGCCCGCTGGCGAAGAGTGGATTCAAGCAGTTGCCGTGGGTGTGTCAACTGCTGGCGGCGGCTAACGAAAAGCCGGACTGGATCGTCGCCTCTCCCGCGCTGCGCACGCGCCAGACGGCAGAAAAAGTCGCCGAACTGATCGGCTATACGCACAACATCGGCTGGAATGACCGCATCTACGCCGCGGCCCCGTATGCCCTGCTGAACGTGCTGCAGGAGACGCATGACAGCGCCCACCATGTCCTTCTGGTCGGTCATAACCCGGGCGTGGCCCACCTGGTGTCCGGCCTGTGCGCAGGCACTGACGGTCGCTTGAATCTGCGCTTCCCGTCCGCAGGAATGGCTCACTTTGAGTTGGAGATTGCGCGCTGGAGGCAACTGCACTGGGGTAGTGGCGAACTGCGTTTCCTCGTCGCGCCGCGTTTTGTAAAGGGATTGCACCGCGCCTGAGCCGCCTGCGACTCCCTTCCGCGCACCCCTCATCCCCTACGCCCAAACATACCGCTCCAAATACCCGTTCCGAAACTTGCCCCGCGGGTCCAAGGATAGCAGAAGCTCCCGAAAGTCGGCCATGCGCGGGAAACGCGCCTGCACCTGCGCCGCAGACATCGAAAACAGCTTGCCCCAATGGGGACGAACTTCATAGGGGGTCAGCGCCTCTTCGATCACCGGCAGCAGATCGCGCACGGCAGGCCAGTCCTTCTTCCACGAAAAGTGAATGCCGATCGTAGGCGTTCCATAACTCTGGCTCATCCACAGCCGGTCCCCGGCGACGGAGCGCACTTCCGAAATCCATAGAATTGGTTCAAAACGATCACGCAGTCGCTCCAGCGCTTGCAGCGCAGGCACCGCGTGGGCGCGCGGCACGAAGTATTCACTCTGCAGCTCGTTTCCGCTGGCGGGCGTGCTGTCTACGCGGAAGTGGGGCAGCCGTTCATGCCACGGGCCGGGTATGCCCATCTGCGGCGTGCAGGGGTCGGGATCGAACCTGGTCACCGGATGTCGATCGGTCGGCGCAGGTCTCGCGCCGTAGAGGCCGTTCCGGGCAGACGGGGAGGATGTCGAACCAGCCAGACCTGGCATGCCTCCGCTTCCGTTCGCCTGCTCGTCAATCCTGCGCTTCAGCCAGACCTGATTGACCGTTTCCTCCTGCCAGTCGAGAAACAGACTGACACTATAGGCGCCGGACATGATTGCGTCAAAGTGTTCATACAATGCCGCCGCCGGCAGGTCTTCGTACACGTTCTGCTCCATGAGATAGGCCGGTTCGGTCGCCAACGTGATCGACGTCACAACCCCCACCCCGCCCAGACCCACCACCGCGCCCTCAAATGTCCCACCGTCCTCCTCAAGCGTGAGAGAACGCAGATCGCCTTCAGCCGTCACCATCTCCAGCCCAACCACCGCGGTTGAAAGATTGCTATTGTTATCGCCGGAGCCATGTGTGCCGGTCGCGCAGGCGCCGCCAACAGTAATGTGGGGCAGAGAAGCCGAATTGTGTAGCGCGACGCCCTCCTCATGCATTCGCTGGCATAGTTCGCCGTAAGTGATGCCCGCGCTGCATGTAACAGTCTGGCGCGCACAGTCGAACGTGATCGGAACATCCGACCGCACCAACGAAATGTAAGCGCACGACGACGCGTCAAATGAGTCCTGAGCCGGCGACTTACCGCCGCGGCCCGCATTGATCTGCCCGTCAAACGCGGCGATGTCGTTGAATGAATGGCGCGCGCCGAGCACCTTGACTTTGCGGCTGGCCAGCACCAACTCCTGCAGTTCCTCCACCGTCTGCGGCGCGTATACAGGCGCAATCGAGAATTCAACATTTTCGGACCAGTTGAGAACTGTCATCAGTTGTTTTCCCCTCTGAATTTGGGCACGCAGTGTACTGACTTATTTTCTGGACTTAGTCCTGGATTCCAGCTGTTGCTGCCATGATCCCATCCGCCGTCTCCATTAGTCGCGGCAGGAACCTGCGAACTTGAGCGCTGCGGGCCTTCAGATCAGCGAACGTATGGATTCCGAGATCTCGCAACATGCCTTGAAAGCCGAGATCGTACCGATCTCGCGTGCGAGAGGAAGCTGAGCGATGGAATATCCACTGGCAGCGGGCCTAGGTGGCGACAATCCGGAAGACGGCTTCGCGATGAAGGCCCTGTTCGATCAGATCCTTGCTTCCCTCCAATGCGACAGGACGGGCGCTGTCCCTGATGTCGGCAGCAAACCGATAGCCCTCTTTGGGCAGCCTCTTGGCTTCGTCAAAGGCAGCCGCGGCCGCATCGAGATGCTGTGGTGTCCTGCTCCTGCACCAGGAGGCGCATCCGAGCAACTGCAGCAGCCGATCGCAAAATTCCAGTTTGCCGTGTACAGCCAGCAGCTCTCGTGCAACCGCGTATCTGCGCCGCACCGTTGGCGGCATCAGGCCGCCATTGGCCAAAATGAGCGTGGTCAAGCTGGCGCAGAAGAGCCAGGAATTAATCTGGTCGTGCCAGGCGGACAACCCTTCAACTGCCTGTAGCCGGTCCCAGGCCATGTCACCTGCGTGCCGCACCCGTCGTCGCACCCAGTAACGATTGGAGAACTGTTTAGCGACTTTCTCCTGTATCCGGGTCAAATGGTCCGATGGATCCGCAAGAGTGTTCCAAGCTCGAAATCCGGCTGCCATCTGCGAATGTCCAAGAACTGTTTCATGCGACCGAACCTGTTTCCACGCGACAAAGGACACGTCCAGCAGAAGATGCCGGTATACGAACTTGCCCAATCTCGGCGACGGCGCGCAATTCGACACAACCGCGATATCCACGTCGGATGTGCCGGGCAGGGCAACCCCGTCCGCAAACGTCGTTACCGATCCAACCAGGTAGGCGCCGCCGAAGCCGGGCAGCCTGCTTCCTTCCTGCCGTACCCTATGTTGCGCTATATTTTTGCCTGCCCCGCAGGGGTAGGAACCGTGCGCAGTGGCTGGGCCCTTAGAGTGGGCCTGTCCATACCAATGCAATTGTAGCGCGGCGGGACAAATCCGCAAAGGGTTGCTTCTTTTCGAGGTTTGCGCCAGTGGCTTGCCGGCCACATGAAGAGGGCGCCGAGAATTGGCCGATTTCTTCAGAAAGGATAGGATAAAGTCTGCTTCTCAATCCCGCCAAGACAGGGGATGGGGACAAATCTGTACTCCCGCTAAACTATCCAAAAACTCGCTGCCAATCCCGGCCCGCCCTGTATGGAATGGCAATGGAGGGCAAGAGAATTGAAAACCAATTGGACCTACGAAGACATACCCGACCAGACCGGCCGCGTGGCGCTGGTGACCGGGGCAAATAGCGGCCTCGGCTTTCACACCGCGCGCGGACTGGCGGCAAGGGGCGCTAACGTGCTGATGGCGTGCCGCTCGCTCGCTCGAGGAGAACAGGCCGCGGCGAATATACGCGGGCAACTTCCCCACGCGCAGCTTGCGGTCGTTCAGCTGGATCTGGGCGACCATTCTTCAATAGAGCGCTGTGCTGAGACTGTGCGCGGGCAGTGCGAGCGGCTGGACATCCTGGTCAACAACGCTGGGTTGTCTACATTCGCACGCCAGCAGACCGCGCAGGGGCACGAACTTCAATTTGGCGTAAATCACTTGGGCCACTTTGCCCTGACTGGTCGCCTGCTGCCTCTACTGCTTGGCACGCCCTCCAGCCGCGTCGTCAACGTGAGCAGCCTCGCCCACAGGAACGCTCGCCTGGACTTCAATGACCTTCAAAACGAAGGCGGATTCTCCGGTTTCGCTGGCTTCGGCGCTTACGCTCAGAGCAAACTGGCGAACTTGCTCTTCACATTCGAGTTGCAACGCAAGCTGGCGCGCAACAACGTCTCCACGATCAGCATGGCAGCGCACCCGGGACTTTCCAGCACGAACTTGATTTCCCGTGATAAGTTGAGCGGCGATCGACATCGACTTTGGGCAGAGATTGCAGCTCTGATGGCGCGCTTAGTGATCCCTGCTTTCGGCCAGAGCGCAGAACAGGGGGCGCTGCCTCAGCTCTACGCGGCGGCCGCGCCCGAGGTCAACGGCGGCGACTACTTCGGGCCTGGCGGCTGGCAGGAGTTTCGCGGCTCTCCAAAACTGATTCGCGCCAGCGATCACGCCTACGACGAGGATGCAGCGAGGCGCCTGTGGCAGGTGTCGGCGCAGTTGACCGGTGAGACCTTTCCCCTATTGGAGTCGTAACACGAGCAGGACAGTACCTGTAGCCGCCTGCATCCGCATAGCGGAACGGATGATTTGAACAGGCTGCGAAGCGCAACCTAAACGCCTGGAACGCTTACATTCGGATTCAGATTTCTGCGGAGGCAGCGAGCATGTCAACCACGATCGCCCCCAGCTGGCAGCTATTCATCGAGCAACACCCTCAGCTGATGAAAGTATTGCGCCAGCTGAGCAACATGGACTGGTACGCCGCCGGTGGCTGGGCGTCGTTCATCGGGCCGTACCATGCCGGCATCTACATGCAAATCGCCAAGGGCAACTGGTACAACTATGGATTGGACGGCATTCACTTCGAGTTTGGGCTGACCGCAGAGGCCCTGACCGCCAAAACAGTGTCGCTTGATCTGCACGTCGGGCACAGGAATCTGTTCGACCGCGAACGGTTCAACGCGCTGACCGTCGCGCGAATGGAAGAGATTGCGGCGGGGTGGGATGTCGAGGGGCTGCGCTTCTCGCGCACAAATCTCTCGGAACGGTTGAGCATCCCCGTGCGCTTTACCAAAGGCGGATTCGGCAAACAGGTGGCCGCCGCCCTGACCCAGATGAGCCAGCTGGAGCCTGTGATTGACGACGGATTGGCGCGGTTGGAGGCGGAGTAGGATGTACAACCACGAGCCGCCAGACTATCACTGCCCGTTCTGCACCATCGCCGCCGGGCTGGAGGCCGATTTCTGTTACACGAAAGCCGATGACGTCGTCTTGCGCACGGCCTGTGTGACCGGCTTCATTTCTTCCCACTGGTGGCCGCGCAATGCAGGACATGTGATCCTGATCCCGAACACGCACCACGAGAACATCTACGACTTGCCGGACGATCTGGGCGCGCAACTCTTCCGGGCCAGCCGCCGCGTGGCCTTGGCGCTGAAGGAAGCATACGGCAGCGACGGTGTATCGACGCGGCAGCACAACGAACCGGCCGGAAACCAGGACGTGTGGCACTTTCACCTGCACCTCTTCCCGCGCTACCTTGACGACGGCCTTTACCTGCGCTCGGCCGAACGCTTCCTGACGACGCCGTTGCAGCGCCGTCCCTATGCGGAGAAGCTGCGTCGGGCGCTGACTCGAACGCAAGAACAGAGGACCTGCCCATGACACTTTCGCTGCCCCTTCCCCATCTGGCTGAACAATACCTGCTCGACCCGGAGGTCGTCTATCTGAATCACGGCAGTTTTGGCGCGGTGCCGCGTCCAGTGTTTGAAAACTATCAACACTGGCAACGAGAGCTGGAGGCAAATCCGGTCGGCTTCCTTGGCAGGCGCGCGCCGCAGCTGTTGGCCGCAGCCAGAGAAAAATTGGGCGCGTTCATCAACGCCTCCGGCAATGACCTTGCCTTCGTTCCCAATGTTACCTACGGGCTGAACATCGTCGCGCGTTCGCTTGGTCTGGAAGCGTGCGATGAGATTCTTAGCACGGATCACGAGTATGGCGCGATTGACCGCACTTGGCGCTTCAATTGCGAGAAGAGCGGCGCGCTGCTGGTCAATCAACCCATCACGCTGCCTGTCTTTGACCCGCTTCAAGTTGCCGAGCAGATCTGGGCCGGGGTCAGCGAACGCACTAAAGTGATTTCGCTCAGCCACATCACCTCGCCGAGCGCCCTTATTCTTCCGGTCGAGGAGATCTGCCGGCGTGCCAGAGAGGCCGGAATCCTCACCGTTGTCGATGGCGCGCACGCGCCCGGTCAACTTGACCTGAACATGGAGGAGATCGGCGCCGATTTCTACTGCGGCAACTGCCACAAGTGGCTCAGCAGCGCACGCGGCGCCGGTTTTCTGTACGCACGCCCCGAGCGGCAAGATCTGCTGGAGCCGCTCGTCGTCAGCCACGGCTGGCGCAGCGAGAATCCTGGCGCGTCGCCCTTTCTGGACCACTTCACCTGGGTGGGGACGATCGACCCGGCCGCCTATCTCAGCGTGCCCGCGGCCATCGACTTCTGGAAACAGAACGACTGGCCTGACGTGCGCTCGGCCTGTCACAACCTGTTGCAGGAGAGCGAAGAGCGCATCCTGGCGCTTTCCGGCCTGCCGCCCCTCAGCCCGCCATCAATGTGGGCGCAGATGCGGTTGGTTCTGCTCCCCGGCGCGGTCGAACTGTACCAGCGGCTCTGGCAGGAACATCACATTGTCGTTCCGGTCGGTCAGCACAGTGGACAGGCGGGTGTTCGCATCTCGGTTCAGGCCTACAACAATCCGGCTCACTTGGATACATTGGTCAGGGCGTTGCAAGAGGCGGCCTCAGCCAATTTAGTGAGCACGGAACAAGTGTAAGGGGAAGGCCGTGATCTTCGTGGCCGCTCGCGGCGGCAGCGTCGGTTCGGCTTAGGCCTGTCTCAACAGGCGCACAATCTCCACAATGCCGGGTCGCTTGCCGTACATCAGCATCCCCAAGCGAAACACCTTCCCACCCAGCCAGATGACCAGGGGAACCGTTGCCAGCAGCACGACAATGCTGCCAACCACGTCGATCCAGGGCACGTCGGCAAGCGGCAGCCGCAACATCATCGCAGTCGGCGCGGTCAGCGGGAACCAGGAAAGCACCCGTATCAGCATCATATTGGGGTTGGTGAAGATCACGCCCGTCAGCATCATCGGCACCGTCGCCATGAGGGTGAAGACGGCGGTGATCTGCTGGCTCTCCTGAAAGTTGCTCCCCAGCGTGCCGACCGCCCCGATCAGCACCGCGTAGACCGTGAAACCGAGGATGTAGTAAACAAGGGCCAGCGCGAATACGTCCACACGGGTGAAGAATGGGAGCACGATCCCCGCCAGAAGGGCGAGGCCGCCGCCCAGGCCCAATGCCGACGCCATCCAGACGAATACCTGCGTCAAGCCCAGCGCGCCCATTCCGAGAATCTTGCCCCCCAAGAACTGCTGGGGCGTAACTGAGGAGAGAACGATTTCGATAACGCGGCTGGACTTCTCTTCGGCGACGCTGCGCAGGAGATAGCCGGACGAAATGAATATGGAGATGACCAGCAGGATCCCGAACAGGAATGGAACGACAAAGCTCAACACTTCACCAGCCACCCCACCGGCGGTCTGGCCTCCCTCGTTGATGTACTCGATCTGCACGTCGTAGGGATCCGCCAAGCGCGCCCGCAGCGCCTCATCGTCGATCTCCTGAACGAGATGCGCCATAAAGAATGAACGCAACCCGCTCGTCCCCGACCCCGAAAACCTGCTGTCAGCCGAAACCACGGTCACATCCCCGCTCTCCGGGTAGGTGGACGGAATAACGATAACCCGCCGCACCGTTTCGTTATCTAGGGCGCTGCGGGCGACCGCCTCGTCGCTATATGGAATAAACTCCTCATGAAACTGTGGCAGAATCGGCGTGAATCTGCCCGACTGGTCGACGAGAGCGGCGCGTTGAGGGCCGTCGTCAAATAGCCGAACGACTGCGCCGCCGGCCTGCCGACCGAAGAAGACGCTGACGAGCAGCCCGATAATGCCCAGCGCCGGAACCAGCAACGTCACGATGATGAAGTCCGGGCGCCGGACGTTCACCCAGTACTCATGCAGTGCGATTGTCAGGACCTTTTGCATCGGCTTACCACCTATTGCGGGTCCGCAAGGGCCTCGCCCTGCACCACCGCCACGAATATATCGTTTAGGGGAACGGAGGCGCGTTCGAAACTCTCCACCTCCACCTTGCGCGCCACCAATTCCGCCAGTAGTTCCTGCGCTCCGATCCCTTCAAGGGTGAGTAGGGCCACGTCACCGTTGCGCTCGTAGCGGGCTACGCCGGGCAGGTCCGCAGGCAGATTCGCTGCGCGCACCCGCACCGAATTGGGCGCGTAGTCGCGCTTGATCTGCTGTAGCGCACCATACAGCACGGCGCGCCCCTGGTTGATTACCAGTATCCGATCGCACAGTTCCTCGACCAGGTTCATCTGGTGCGCGCTCAACACGATCGACTTGCCTTCTGCGATCAATGACCGCATCAACCCCTTGAGTAGCTCAACGTTGACCGGATCGAGACCCTGAAACGGCTCGTCCAGAATCAACAATTCGGGGTCGTGGATCAGGCTGGCGACGAACTGGACCTTCTGCTGCATGCCCCGGCTCAACTCTTTGACCCGCTTGTTGCCCCATCCCTGCAAATCGACCCGCTCCAACCAATGCTCCACCCGCTGCCGCGCCGTATTGGCGTCGACGCCCTTGAGCCGCGCCAGGTAGATGAGGACCTCCATCACCTTCTGGTCCCGGTACAGGCCCCGCTCCTCCGGCAGATAGCCGACCCGCTCACGGCTCTGGCCAGGCTGGCTGCCCAGCAGTTCGACCTCGCCGGAGTCGGCTTTGAAAATATCCATCAGGATGCGGATGGTGCTGGTCTTGCCGGCGCCGTTGGGCCCGAGCAACCCGAATATCTCGCCGGGAAACACATCAAACGTCAGGTCGTCAACCGCGGTGAAACCACCGTACTGCTTGCACAGACGGCGCGCTGAGAGGACGGGTTCGTTCATCGCAGGAATGGCTCCAAGAATCGGGCTGAAACGCGTCGCCCGCAGGTCAGCTGCTTAAGCGCGTGCAGAGACTATAGCGAAGGATGCCGGGTGATGCAAAAGACAGTACGCACCAGCCAGCCAGGAGTTGCGAGATCAGGTTTCTCACAATCCGCCCAGGTGCTTCCCAAATTAAAGGGGTACGTGTCCCTGAGGTCGCTGGCCTCTCACCCGCCCATACGCAATACGCAATACGCAATCCCGAAAGAAGCGGGTTCTCGATGGGAATGCACATTGGTGTCCTCCAAAACGCCAGCGCAGCCACACATTCCCGCTGAAAGAACAGCTCATTGGGGCATCTTTTCCCAGTCCAAAGCAAAAGATTTCAGAATGTGCTATTTTGGTTTCATAGCAACAAAAAACCAGCCGCACGCCTGCGGCGACCACACACAGGGAGAAGAGAAATGACTTCAAAACCTTGCAAAAGCCTCAAGAAAGACGGCGCCCCCTGCCGCGGAAGTGGCTTCGACCAGCTCGACGGCTACTGTATCGCCAACGCCCCTGCCCCCAGTTGCCCGCCGCCACCCGTCTGCCATCATGCGCCAAAAACTTTTTCCCAATCTCTCGTAAACTCTCGTGAACTCTCGTACATCTCTAGGTTGACACTTCAAAGAATTGGACAAAGAGGCGACTTCTACGGGTTGCCTGCGGCAAGAATCCGACTGCGATTCGCCCGGTTCTCGTGCACGAAGCCCGCGATCTGCGCCGGCGCCGTTAATCATCCCCATCACACCAACTGCGTAAATCACAGTTCAGGCAAATGTCAACGATCCCTCGTACATGCGCTCATATCTGTCAACCCCTCCATCCGCCCCACGCGGCCCGCACTCGCCCCGCGCCGCGACGCGTGCGGCCTTCGCCAGCCACCCGTCTGCCGTCATGCGCCCAAAACTCTTATGCCCAATCTCTCGTAAACTCTCGTCTATCTCTCGTCCATCTCTCGGTTCCGTTGACATTTCAAAGAATTGGACAAAGAGGCGACTTCCGCAGGCTGCCTACGGCAAGAATCCGACTGCCATTCGCCCGGTGCCCATGCACGAAGCCCGCGATCTGCGCCGTCGCCGTTAATCATCCCCATCACACTAACTGCGTAAATCACAGTTCAGACAAATGTCAACGATCCCTCATACATGCGCTCATACCTGTCAACCCCTCCATCCGCCGCGCGCGGCCTTCGCCAGCCTCCCGTCTGCCGTCATGCGCCCAAAACTTTTTCACCCAATCTCTCGTGAACTCTCGTCTATCTCTCGTCCATCTCTCGGTTCCGCTGACATTTCAAAGCATTGGACAAAGAGGCGACTCCTACAGGCTGCCTGCGCCAAGAATCCGACTGCCAATCGCCCGCTGCCCATGCACTAAGACCGCGATCTGCGCTGGCGCCGCCGCCGTTAATCATCCCCATCACAGTAATCACGTAAATCACAGTTCAAACAAATGTCAACGAGTCCTCCTAAATGCGCTCATACCTGTCAACCCCTCCATCCGCCGCCAAAAGGCCTCCAGCCCAACCCGTACCCGCCCGCCGCGACCACGCGCGCGGCCTTCACCCAGCCACCCAGCTGCCGTCATGCGCCAAAAATTTCTTGCCCAATCTCACACAATCTCTCGTAAACTCTCGTCTAACGCTCCTGCATCTCTACGTGCCGTTGACACTTCAAAGAATTGGACAAAGAGGCGACTTCTACAGGTTGCCTGCGGCAAGAATCCGACTGCGATTCGCCCGGTTCTCGTGCATGAAGCCCGCGATCTGCGCTGGCGCCGTTAATCATCCCCATCACATAATCACATGAATCACAGTTCAGACAGATGTCAACGAGCCCTCGTACATGCGCTCCTGCCTGTCAACCCCTCCATCCGCCCCAAAAGTGCTTCTAACGTCAATCCCGTTTGCAACCGGAACGCTGCCGGCCAATCAAACAACTGTATCGTGGCCGTCTCGCCTGCCCTTCCGCAATACGCAATACGCAATCTAAAAAAAATCGGATTCCCGATATGAATGAACACAAGATACATATGCCCTGGCCCAGACGCTCCCCACTCTTGACACACAATCCCACCCTGTGCTACCCTTTTTCCTATAGCACATTACGAAACGAAATCTCTTATCCAGAGTGGGGGGAGGGAACGGCCCTATGATCCCCCGGCAACCTGCCGGAGCCCCGGTTCTCGGTTGTTGACTGGTATGCGGTCTTGCACGGCCAAGCGTGCGGCGCGTTTTTCTTGCCTGCGTCAAAGCATCCGGCAATGCACCCCAGTCAGCGTCATTCGGTCTGCTCCGCCGGTGCCAATTCCGACGAGCCTTTTGCGGCTCGAAAGATGAGATTTGTGCCCGCATCCCCGCCCCTCTGGTCTGTTTCGGAGGGGTTTTCTGTTGAGGGAGGGAGTACCGCATGCGTACCGTCTTTTGGCAAGACGGGCAAGTGAAGATGATCGACCAGCGGTTGTTGCCCGGCGAGGAGGTGATCGCCGCATTCGATACGGTCGCCGACGTGGCGCGCAGCATCAGTGAGATGTACGTGCGCGGCGCTCCCGCCATCGGCGCCACCGCCGCCTACGGAATGGCCCTGGCCGCCCGCATCAGCCCGGCCGCCGACCGCAAAAGCCTGCTCAACGACCTGCGCCAAGCAAAGCAGACGCTCGACGCGGCCCGGCCTACCGCGGTCAACCTGAGCTGGGCCACGCGCAGAATGCTGACAGTGGCCGAGCAGAGCGATTCCGGCCTCGACGCCGATGGGCTGCGCCGCGCCCTGCTGGCCGAGGCCGAGGCGCTGGCAGACGAGGATGTCGAGATCAACCGGCGCATGGGCTTCAACGGCGCGGCGGTTGTGCCGGACGGCGCCAATCTCCTGCATCACTGCAACACCGGCTCGCTGGCGACGGTCGACTTTGGCACGGCCCTGGGGGTTATCTATGCTTGCCAGGAGCAGGGCAAAGAGATCCATGTCTGGGTGGACGAGACCCGGCCCCGACTGCAGGGCGCGCGTCTGACCGCGTGGGAGTTGATGCGCGCGGAGGTACCGATGCACCTGATTGCCGACAATGCCGCTGGCCATCTGATGCGCACCGGCCAGGTGGATGTCGTCGTCTTCGGCGCCGACCGGGTGGCTGCCAACGGCGATGTCGCCAACAAGATCGGCACCTACAAGGTTGCCGTCGTCGCCCGCGAAAACGGGATTCCCGTCTACTGTGTCGCGCCCACCAGCACTGTCGATCTGGCGCTGTCCGACGGCGATCAGATCCCCATCGAAGAGCGCGGCGCTGAAGAGGTGGCCCAAATCGGCGCGCGCCCGATCGCGCCGGCCAACGTGCCCGTCTACAACCCGGCTTTTGACATTACGCCCCACCGTTATCTGACCGGAATCGTCACCGAAGAAGGCATCTGCTACCCTCCATTTGGCCAGAGCCTGCGGGCGGCGGTGGAACGGGGCAGAGCCACTGTTGAAACGAAGCGCGAGGCGCGGGGGTAGGACGCAATGAGCCAAATGCAACGCTTTTCTCGCATCTGCGTCTACTGCGGGTCCAGTGCGGGAGCAGACGAGGTCTACGTCCGGCGCGCCGCAGCGCTGGGCGAGGAGATCGCTCGGCGGGGTTATGGCCTGGTCTACGGCGGCGGCAACCTGGGTCTGATGGGCGCGGTCAGCCGGGCGGCGTATGATGGCGGTGCAACCGTCTACGGCATCATCCCCGCCCCGCTTGCGGCCAAAGAGATCGCAGGGGAGACGATTGGCCGCATCGAAGTCGTTGAGACGATGCACCAGCGCAAGGCGCGCATGGCCCAGCTGGCCGACGCCTTCATCACCCTGCCCGGCGGTTTCGGCACGCTGGAAGAACTGTTCGAGACCATCTCCTGGATCCAGTTGGGCATCCACACAAAGCCGATGGGTCTGCTCAACGTAAACGGCTTTTTCGATCCGCTGCGGCAGATGCTCGACCACCAGATCGACCAGGGGTTTATCCCCACCCGCTATCGTGGGTTGCTGGTTGTTGCCGAGGAGCCGGCTGAGTTGATTGACGGCCTGCTCGTTCACGAAACGCCGGCCAGTTCGGTGCAGTGGATCAGCGCGGAGCAGGCGTAGCGGCCTCCAAAATCGCGGGCGTCGCACCCGCATCGAGGGATGAGCGGGCGCGCCGATCGTCGCGCCAATGGAGCGCAAAGAGGGATGTCATCCAGTCAAACAGGATCACGCCACATTATTGCTCTGGGCGGACACCAGCTTTTGGACGAGCGAGAGGATGTGGCCTTGAGCCGCTACATCCTGACTCAAACCGGTGCAGAGCAGCCTCGCATCTGCTTTCTTCCCCAGGCGAGCCGCGAGGATTCAATCTATGCCTTGCGCTTCTACCGCCAATTTCACGGGCTTGGCGCGCAGCCGTCGGACCTGTCGCTTTTCCAGCCTCACACCGCCGACATCGCCGATTTCCTGTTGGTACAGGATGCCGTTTACGTCGGCGGAGGCAACACCAAGTCGATGCTGGCTCTATGGCGGGAGTGGGGCCTGGACCGGATTCTGCGCAAGGCGTGGCATCAGGGCATCGTGTTGGCCGGTGTCAGCGCCGGCGCCATCTGCTGGTTCGAACAGGGTCTCACCGATTCGATCCCGGGCAGACTTAGCCCGCTCGATTGTCTCGGATTTCTGCCCGGCAGCTGCTCACCCCATTACGACGGCGAGGCAGAGCGGCGGCCCACCTATCGGCGCCTGATCGCGGCCGGCGAGCTTGCCCCCGGCTATGGCATTGAAGACAATGTCGCGCTGCATTTCATAGACACTTCTTTGGGCCGCGTCGTGGCTTCTAGGCCCTGTGCATCAGCCTACCGGGTCGAACGCAGTCCTGAAGGCGCGTCGGAAGTGGAGTTACCGAGCGTTACCCATATTGGGCAAACGGTGCCGGCATCACAGAGCATCGAAACAGACTGACGAATGGATTCGCTATGAGAATCGTCGTTTCCGGCTCGATTGCCTACGACTATCTGATGACCTTTCCTGGCCGCTTTACCGACCAGATCATTCCGGAAAAGCTGTCCCGCCTGAGCGTCAGTTTTCTGGTGGATGACATGGTGCGCAAGCGCGGCGGTACCGCCGCCAACATCGCCTATTCGCTCAAGCTCCTCGGCGGCGATCCGATCCTGCTGGGCACGGTCGGCCAGGACTTTGGCGACTACGAAACCTGGCTGCAGGCGAACGGCATTCGTACCGATCACGTCGTCGAGATTCCGCACAAGTTCACTGCCAGTTTCTTCGTCAGCACGGACGAGGAGCAAAATCAGATCGCAAACTTCTATGCCGGGGCGATGAGCGATTGCCGCGACATTTCACTGGCAGATCGCGGCTTGACCGACGCCGATGTGGTGATCATTAGTCCCAATGACCCGCAGGCAATGCTCAACTACGCCACCGAGTGCCGCGACCTGGGCATTCCCTTTGCCTACGACCCCAGCCAGCAGACCGCGCGGCTCAGCGGGGAGGCCTTGCGCGCGAGCATTCCCGGCGCCGGTTGGCTGATGGTCAACGACTATGAGTTCGCGGTCATCCAGGAGAAAACCGGCTGGTCGAAGGAGCGGATTTTACGCGAGGTGGGCACGCTCATTGTCACCGAGGGCAGAGCAGGCAGCTTCATCTGCCAAAATGGTGAGGAGTTTCACATTCCGGTCGCGCCGCCGCAAAGGGTGTCGGAGCCGACCGGCGTTGGCGACGGCTATCGCGGCGCGTTTTTCGCTGCCCACAGCATTGGTCTGCCGGTCGATGTTTGCGGGCGCGTCGGCGCGCTGTGCGCCACCTACGTGCTGGAGCAGGTTGGGACGACCAATCACCGGTTCTCGCCGCAAGAGTTCACGCGGCGCTATGAACAGGCCTTTGGCGAAAAGTTGCTGTGGGGAGAACCGGCATAGGGGGCGCGGCAGCGACGCCATCGACAAGTTAGTGTGCGCCGTTCTGTCGCCGACGGGGCTACGCCAGGGCTGTAACGACCGCGATCGTAGCGGCTCTGCGTGCGGACGGTTACGGCTTGAATGTCGACGAACGCAACATTGGCGCCCGTTCGCTACACGAAAAGTTTGGGTTCGCAATTCATTTTCAGTTTGTTGAAGGATGCGCGAATACAAGCCTTAATTTGGACGCCGCGGAGCGAATCGGGCGGGAGGAAACAGAGGTATCAGCATGACAGCCACTTCCGACGCCAAGTCTCTTGAGTTGACAGTCACCAACTTCGGGCCTATTGCCGAGGCAAAAGTCGAGCTACGTCCCTTGACCGTGTTTGTTGGGCCAAGTAACACAGGGAAGTCCTACATGGCTGCGTTGATTTACGCGCTGCATAGGCTTTTTGGAGGCAACCCACAAGACTCTGATCGCCTTGCTTCGCCAAAAGCGGTTCATAGGGATCGTCTCGCGGCCTCATTGAAAGGGTACGACCTTTCGACAAATGACATTTCCCAGGTTTCAATGTGGCTGAGGGATTCAATCTTTCACACTGAAACTTCGAAGAATCCCTCGGCTGTCTTGCCTGAATTGCAAGACTCTGTGTCGGAAATGGTCCGCTCGTTACTTAGAGATGGGGGACAGTTGATTCAGGATCTTGACGAGGAACTCTCCAGGTGCTTCGGGGTTGAATCAAGGCTCTTAGTTCACCATCCTATGCGAGGGAACACTTCTTGTTCTATAGGTAGAGGGGAGATTTCAGGAAGGCAAGGTGCAGATCGATTCGAGTATCGGTTTGCGATATCGGAAGCTGGTGTTGATTTGGAAGCGTGTATTCCTGATACGATTCCTCTCCCGATAGGAAAGGAGTTTGGCGGAGTCTTGAACCCTTGGCACTGGCTTTTGACCGAGTTTCAGTCCGAAAAAGAAAGGAGGAAAGATGTCGCTGTCGCTGCTCTGGCAGTTATCGCAACTGACTGCGTTTTCGCTTTGGTTGACCCTTTGAGTCGCCGTGCATTCTATCTTCCTGCCAACCGTGCCGGTGTCATGCACGCCCATCAGGTAGTCGTACGAGCTCTGATTGCCGGCGCATCGCGAACCGCAATTAGACCAACCACTTCAATGCCGGCGCTTTCCGGCGTTCTTGGCGATTTTCTCGAACAGCTTGTGGCTCTGACGAGCCTCACGCAGCAGGAAGATGGGAATCTCGACGAACTTGCGCAGCAGTTGGAGCATTCCCTTTTGCAGGGGGCTGTTCGAGTAGAGAAGACGGAGATTGACTACCCTTCATTCGTCTATCAGCCAAATGGTTGGGATCGGGAGTTGCCCCTGATGAACGTTTCTTCAATGGTTTCGGAACTGGTTCCCGTCGTGTTGTATTTTCGCCATGTCGTCCAACCTGGAGACTTACTGATCATAGAAGAACCAGAAGCCCACTTGCACCCGGAGATGCAGGCCGTGTTTACGCGCCAGCTTGTTGCGGCAGTGCAGTCTGGCGTCCGAATCCTCATCACCACGCACAGCGAGTGGATTCTGGAAGAGTTGGCGAATCTGGTGCGGCTTTCGGAGCTTCCCAAGGAACGTCGCGTGGGGATTGAGAACGAAGACATTGCGCTCAGTCCTGACCAATTGGGCGCCTGGTTCTTCGAACCGAATGAAGAAGAAGGCGGTTCAGTTGTACGGGAGATTTCGCTCGATGAGGAATCGGCAACATTCCCAGCGGGCTTTGGATTGGTCACTGAATCCCTATATAACCGGTGGGCTGAGATTTCCAGCCGTATTCAGGAAGGATAATGACCTTGTCGGCTGTTGAAATAGTCCTCGCGAAAACCGATAGACAGTGCCATTCAACATCCTGCAGCGACAGTGGCTGTTCTCTATCGATGAGAGATGCTCCCGAGCCAGGTGTGCTGTTGAATCTGGAACATGAGACAGCCCCGGTTGTAGATTATGCGACGCGTTGCGATTATCTTTTTGTTGGCGGCGACGAAAAAAAGGGTGAGTGGGTCGCGCCAGTGGAACTGACCACAAGCGCCGCAAGGGTCAGCAAGTTCTTGCCACAGCTACGCGCTGGCGCTGAAATAGCCAGTTATCTGATTCCGCGCAATCTCCACGTCAGGTTTCGTCCAATCGCAGTCTATGGCGGGGAACTTCGACGCATAGAACGCAACAACTTTCTGAAACGAGCGAACCGCGTCGTTTTCCGAAACCAGAAAACGCCAGTTAAGTTAGTGCGATGCGGCTCCCCGCTGATCAAAGCATTGAGCGGTTGACAGGATTTTAACGAAGCAAATTCGCAAATTGCGAATCATACGATACGTTTTATCAGCAGTTACCAATTTTCGTGAGGAGTTCCCTAACACATGAGCAGCGCAGTCAAACAAGACAACTATGATATAGCCGACATCAGTCTGGCCGAGCGTGGCCGCTTCCGCATGCAGTGGGCCGCCAGGGAGATGCCGGTGCTCGATCTGCTGGAAGAGCGCTTCCGCCGCGAGCGCCCCTTTGCAGGCGTGCGCATGGCGGCGGCGATGCACGTCACCAGCGAAACGGCCAACCTGATGCGCATACTGATCGCCGGCGGGGCTGAAATCGCACTCTGCGCCAGCAATCCGCTCAGCACGCAGGATGACATCGCCGCGGCCCTCGTCGCTTACTACGAGATGCCCGTCTACGCCATCAAGGGCGAAACCACGAAACAGTACAACCAGCATCTCAACGCCGCACTGGACACCAGGCCGCACCTGACCATGGACGACGGCATGGACCTGGTCGCGATGCTCCATACACAGCGCAGCAACCTGCTGGACGACATTATCGGCGGCACGGAGGAGACGACCACCGGCGTCATCCGCCTGAGAGCGATGGCCGCCCAGGGCAAGCTGGCCTTCCCCGTTATTGCCGTCAACGACGCCATGACCAAACATTTTTTTGACAACCGCTATGGCACCGGGCAAAGCACGTTGGACGGAATCATCCGCGCCACGAACGTATTGTTGGCGGGCAAGACCTTCGTCGTCGGCGGCTATGGCTGGTGCAGCAAGGGCATCGCCATGCGCGCCAAAGGGCTGGGGGCCATCGTTATCGTCACCGAAATCGATCCGCTACGCGCGCTGGAGGCGTTGATGGACGGCTTCCAGGTGATGCCAATGGCGCGCGCCGCCAAGGTGGGCCACATCTTTTGCGCGGCGACCGGCGACATCCACGTGCTTGACCGCCATCATATGGAACAGATGCGGGACGGCGCTATCCTCGCCAACAGCGGCCACTTTGACGTGGAGATCAACCTGAACGCGCTCGAAGCGATGTCGGTCAAGATCACGCGCGTGCGCGACTTCCTGGACGAGTATACACTGGAAGATGGCCGCCGCCTTTACGTGGCGGGCGAGGGCCGTCTGGTCAATCTGGCCGCCGCAGAGGGACATCCCAGCGCGGTGATGGACATGAGCTTCGCCAACCAGGCGCTGGCCGCCGAATACCTGCTCAAACATAGCGGCGAAATGAGCGGCGACGTCTATGACATGCCGGAAGACCTCGACCGGGAGATTGCCGCCCTGAAGCTCAACGCGATGGACGTTCAGATCGACACGCTCACCGCCGAACAGGAATCCTACCTGAACGAGTGGACTTTGGGGACCGCCGAGTAGATTCAGATCCCGCCGCCCATCGTGGCAGAAGACAGGAGACATTTGCATGAGCAGTACCTTTATGACCGCGCCTTCGCTGCTTTTCACCAGCGAATCGGTGACGGAGGGGCACCCCGATAAGATGTGCGACCAGATCAGCGACGCCGTGGTGGATGCCATCATGGCTCAGGATCCCCATGCGCGCATCGCCTGTGAAACCGCCGTCAAGACCGGCTTTGTCATGCTCCTCGGCGAGATCACGACAAAGGCAACTCTGAACTATGATGAACTGGTACGCGCTGTCGTCAAGGATATTGGCTTCGATGACAGCGCAAAGGGCTTCGACGGCGACACCTGCGGCGTCCAGGTCGCCATCGCCTCGCAGTCGCCCGATATTGCGCTGGGTGTGGACAGGGCCCAGGAGTTCAAAACGGAGACGATGGACAGCGAGGAGGACGAGATCGAGTCGATCGGCGCCGGCGACCAGGGGATGATGTTCGGATTCGCCTGCAATGAGACGAAAACGCTCATGCCTCTCCCCATCTATCTGGCTCACAAACTGACCCGCAGCCTGGCGGAACTCCGCAAGAACTGCGAGCTGCCCTGGTTAGGACCCGACGGCAAATCACAGGTTACGGTTGAGTACAGTTACGGCAAGCCAAAACGCATCCATACTGTGTTGATCAGCACTCAGCACTTGGCGGAGATCAGCCCGCAGGAGATCCGGGACGCGGTTATCGAAAGGTGCATCAAGCCGACGCTGCCTGCGCAAATGGTTGACGACGAACTGCGCATTTTCGTCAACCCCACCGGCCGCTTCGTCGTCGGCGGGCCGATGGGTGACGCCGGCTTGACTGGCCGCAAGATAATCGTCGATACGTATGGCGGCATGGGTCGACATGGCGGCGGCGCATTCAGCGGCAAGGATTGCACAAAGGTCGATCGCAGCGGCGCGTACGCGGCCCGCTGGGTCGCTAAGAACATCGTTGCCGCCGGGCTGGCCGACCGTTGCGAGATCCAGCTCGCCTATGCCATCGGCGTTGCGCAGCCGCTGAGCGTCAACGTCGAAACCTTCGGCACCGGAAAAATCAACGATCAACGAATTGAAGCGTTGATCCGGAAAAACTTCGACCTGCGGCCGGGAGCAATCATTCGCGACCTGAATCTGCGTCGCCCGATTTACCGGCAGACAGCCGCCTACGGCCACTTCGGGCGCGACGACATCGACCTGCCATGGGAGCAGACAACCAAGGCCAGGCAACTGCGACAGGACGCCAATCTGTGAGTCCAGGCCGTCAACTTAGACCTACCCGGCAGAAACAACAGTTCCCGACCTGAACGTTCCGAAAGCAACCGGTAACACAGCTACAGGCGCGCAATGAACATCCGCCAACTAGACTTTCGCAGCATCTTCTCTACACGTTCAGTACCCTCGATATTCTGGATCATTGTTACAATCTCCTCCTGCCTGGCACTGTTGCTGATCCTCTTTCTGGTCGTGCAGGGCTACCGGGACGGCATTCAGCGCAGCGCAGCTCAGAAAAGGCAACAGGTCGCAATCCTTCTGCAACGCGCATCCGACCTGCTGGACGAAGGCCGGCGTCAGGAGGCGCTGGCTGAATACGGAATCATCCTCGAACTTGACGCCGACAACGAGGCGGCCCGCGACGCCATCAGCACAGTTGAGGCAATGCCGCCGGCGCAGGCGATCGAAACTGGGCCAGTCGCGCCCGATCCTCTTGAGATCGAGTGGGCATACGCTCAGTCTCAATATGAAGCAGGCAACTTGCAGGAAGCAATCGCGCGCATGATCCAACTGCGTGCTGCTCAGCCGGACTTTCGGCGGGAGGAGATGGCCGAAACGCTCTCCGGCGCCTACGTCGTGCTGGGCAGACAGATGGCTGAAGCCAGCAGTTTGGAAGAGGCCGTGCAGCTGTACGACAAAGCCCTGGAGTTGAAACCGAACGACGCCCAGATCCAGGTAGAGCGCCATATGATCGCCGGATACGTTGACGTAAAGACCTATTGGGGCGCCGACTGGACGCGCGTCATCAATCTGCTGGAGGACCTATACCGCCGCGATCCCAACTATCGCAATGTGCAGTACCTCTTGCAGAGGGCGCATATGGAGCATGGCGAAGGCTTCGCACGCGCGCAGGAGTGGTGTGCGGCCACCGCCGAATACACGAGCGCGATTGCTGTGCTTGACTGGATGGAGCTGAGAGAAAGGCGTGAGCAACTGGCCGCCTTTTGCGAGGCGGGGTTGAAGAATCGCTCCGAAGGGTCGAGCGGAGCGCCGGCCGGGCCAATCTACGCCGCGTCAGAAGGAGTCGCTTCGGCATTGGCCAGCCCGGAATGGCGCGCCCGAAGCAACTTAGTAACTGTCCGCAAACAACGTAGCGGTTTGGTTGAGATTCAAGATATCGATGTTGGTGCAATCATATAGTTCCAAGTTGGACAGATAGGTCGCCGTGTCAGTTGGATTGTTTGGCGTTGCTCTTTGGAGACCTTGCGGCCCTTCTGAAAAGCTCGGTCAACGAGAAAGGCATTGACGGTCAAGCCGGTCGTGGTGGTTGTGCTGCGGATGTAGTTGCGCATTGTGGCAAAAGAGCGCAAAGGTTTGCCGGCCCAGTTGCGCGTTATCTGACTGAAGAGACGATACTCGATCGGATTATACTTGGATGCGCCGGTCGGATAATGGCAGACCAGAACCGAGATGCCGAAGCGGTCCGCGCATTGGCGCTGCAATTCAGCTTTCCAGAGCCAGGAACGGCAGTTGTTGCTGCCGCCCGCATCACAGAGGATCAAGAGCTTGTCCTCGTGCGGAAAGCGGGGGCGCGCCGGGTCGGCCCACCACTGTGCGATGGCATGGGCGGCAAATTCGGGCGTATCATAGGAGTTGCCCAGATAGACATAGCCTTGGTTATGGAGGATGTCATAGATGCCATACGGCACGGCCCGACCCAGCGCATCGCCAGGGAAATCATGCAGATTGACTTGCTCCGGCGCCTGACGCCAAGTGCGACCTTGGTTGGCGAAGTTGCCGATCAGTTCCTTGTTCTTGGTATCGACACTGATGACAGGATAGCCTGCGCGCAGGAACTGTTGTCGCACACGACGAATGTAGTCAAACTGGCGGTTGCGGTCGGGATGCACTGCGCCCGTCAAGCTCTTGCGGTTGGCGACCAAGCCAAAGCCCAGCTTGCGCAGCAGCCGACCGACTGTGGTGCGACCGATCCTGTATGCCTGTGCGCGCAGCCGAGATGCAATCGTGCGCAAGCTTAGTTTCACCCATTTCTGTTCATCTGTCGCTGAACCAGCGATGTCGTCGTTGACGATTTCCTTGATTCTGTCTTCTATAGCTGGACTTTTTTTTCCAGCGCTGGCCGCCCACCGCCCGGCTTGCGCACCCGGTCGGTTGGGCGTCCGGCCAAGTCGTCGTTTAACTCGCGCCGACCTCGCCGAATCGTGTTGACGTTCATACCGGTAATCTGCGCCAGCCGTTCGCTGCCGCCATGCCCGATGCGTTCGGCTTCCAACGCTACGTACCAGCGTCGATGCTGTTCGTTGAGCCGACTCAGCAAAACATTCATGCGATGGTGGTCCTCTTTGTCTGCATGGGGCTGCGGCGACTGACATATCTCACACTGACATTGATGGATCGGTCTCTGGCTCATCTCTTTGACTCCTTGTTTGTTCCTGTTCGTGGAGCCATTTTACGCCAAACACCGCTAATTTGTTAACGGACAGTTACTTAGTGACTGTTTCGCCGCTTAGTTCGAAAGTTGATCTTATGGCCGCGGACGGCTAGAATACCTATGTGCTGAATCGGGGAGTGGCGCAGTCTGGCAGCGCACAGCGTTTGGGGCGCTGGGGTCGGAGGTTCAAATCCTCTCTCCCCGACCTGCGGGTATAGCTCAATGGTAGAGCGCCGGCCTTCCAAGCCGACGATGCGGGTTCGATCCCCGCTACCCGCTCTCAAAAGGTTGGATCGGTAGCTCAATGGCAGAGCAAGGAGCTCATAACTCCTGGGTTACAGGTTCGAGTCCTGTCCGATCCACTCTCCCGCGCTTTCCTCACCTTTCGGCAGTCTGCAATTGAGGTCTCGGCCTCCGCACGCACTGCCCAATCGTCATCCCTTTCCGCCGTTTACGCTTGCAAGTATTGAGGTGCTTTGGGGCTGCCGCCGCGGGCTTGGCGCCTACGCTCGCTTTCATGCAGTGCGGAATCTGCGCCCGGCGCGCGGCCCTATGCTATAATTGCGGGGCGCATGACGCCTTCAAGCAGGCGAATCGGCCCTTAAGGCCGGCGCGATTGAGGAGCTTTGGGATGCCGGAAACGGGACTCATATTTGACGAGAAGCCCTGTCAACCTGAGCAGCGGCGTAGCGGATTCATCGCGGTGATCGGGCGGCCAAATGTCGGCAAGTCAACCCTGTTGAATCTTTTGCTTGGGCAGAAGATCGCCATTACCAGCGACAAGCCCCAGACGACGCGCGATCAGATCATGGGCATCCGTACTGACGCCGACGCACAGTTCATCTTTCTGGACACGCCGGGAATACACGAGCCGCGCCATAAGCTGGGCAAACATATGGTGAATATCGCCGAGCAGACGATCGTCAGCGATGCCGATCTGATCTTGTGGCTGGTGGACATTAACACGCCGCCCACGCGCGAAGACCGTCTGATCGCTGAACGCCTGCAGGAGATTTGGCAGGCTGCCGAGCTGCCCTATCTGCTGCTGGGGGCCAACAAGACCGACGCCTGGCAGGGTGGCGATATGGTCGAACGGCGATCAGAGTACGCAGCGCTGCTCCACTGGCTCGCTGCCGCCGAAAAGGGTCAGGACTCGATCCCGGTTCTGCCCTTGAGCGCGGCCAGCGGCGAGGGCGTGGATGACATGCTGGCCTTGCTGACCCAGTTGCTGCCTCCCGGCCCCCTTTACTACCCCAGCGACCAAGTTACGGATCTGTCGATGCGTTTCATCGCCGCCGAGATCGTGCGCGAAAAGGCTCTGCGCCTGTTGCGGCAGGAGATCCCGCACAGCATTGCAGTCGTCGTCACCGAGTGGAACGAGCGCAGTGCGGAAATGACGCACGTCGCCGCAACCATCTATGTCGAACGCCATAGCCAGAAGGGGATCGTGCTTGGCGGCAAGGGGGCCATGATCAAAGAGATCGGCCAGGCTGCCCGACCGGAGATCGAGGAGATGGTGGGCACGCAGGTCTACCTGGAGCTGTGGGTGAAGGTGTTGCAGAAGTGGCGTCGCAAGGAGAATCTACTGCGGCGGCTGGGGTACAGGATGTAATGCGAACGTCCCGAACTTCGCGCCTGAAACATGTCACGGCGGCGTACTTAGCAGACAGGGCAATTGCATCTGAAAAGAGTCGAAGCGCCGAAATGCTGCCATGATCTCTTCCAGTTCGGGTTCAGACACTGAAAATTGAACGACTGATGGCGCGCAGGCTATCAATCTGACCGGTTTCGACGACTGACGGCCTTTGTTGCGCTGAATTTCCGTCGTCAATCAGCAGGCTTACAGCGATTTCCACCTGTTATCACGTCCTTTTATTAGGACTCCCGACAGAATTGGCACACGGATTTAGATGCGTATGCCCCGTGCCCTGGGTCCTTGCAAGAGCCTGAACAATCGTATAGGCTGTATCCATAGCTGAAAGTCCAAGGCGACCGCGAACCATCTCTGTACCTTAACAAACGGATACTTTTTTACAGACCATACTTGGTTGCAAGACCATAACGCCGCCGCAGCCAGCGCGACACGATGCGCCAATCCGTAAAAACTTTTGCAGAAAGAGCAAGGCAGCACATGAATTCACGCGGCAATTCGCGACACTTCGCGCCACTTTGATACTCTCCGCCCGCACCGACAGGATTCCGACAGGATACAGAGCAGGGCATCACATGAATTCATGCAGCGCTTTGCGTCACGCTGCGCCAGTGCGCCGCCCGCCGCGACGACGCCGGCGGCCTTCGCCCAGCCACCCGTCTCCCGTGATGCGCCGAGAATTTTCTTGCCCAATCTCACCAAATCTCTCGTACGCGCGCTCCTGCCTGTCAACCCATCCAACCACCTCAAAAAAGCTTCTGATCTGAATCCCATTTGAAACAGAGACTTTTCGGGCGAATATAGCAACTGAATCGGGGCCGTCTCGCCTGCCCTTACCCAATCCGGAATGCGCCATACGCAACTCAGCAAAAAGCCGGTTCTCGATCTGGACGCACTTTAGATGCGTATGCCCTGACTTAGCAGACGAATCCTTTGGATTCGCGGCGCGCGCTGTGATATGATCGGCGCGTGCTTTTTCGGCTCTCAGGCTCTGGAAAACGATGAATCCACATACGATTCGCATTCTCGAATACGATAAGATTCTCAAGACGCTGGCCTCTTTCTGCGCCTTTGGCGGCGGCGAGGAGTTGGCGACTTCGCTGCTGCCCAGCGACGATCTGCGTACCATCAACGAATGGATGCAGCAGACAGATGAAGCATGCAGGTTGCTCGACCAGAAGACGGACATCTACTTTGGCGGAGTCCACGACGTTCGCCAGCTAATCGCTAAGTCCGAACGGGGAAGCATTCTGATCCCCACCGAATTGGTCGATGTGCGGACGACGTTAATGCGCGCGCGCACGCTACGCAATACGCTGACCCGGCTCAGTCGCCAGTTTCCCCGCCTGGCAGACATCGCCTTCGCCATTGAACCGTGCGAGCATGTTATCGGCGAGATCAGCCGTTGCATCAACGACCGCGCCGAAGTTGTCGACAGCGCATCGGCAGAGTTGGGACGCATTCGCGCGCAACTGCGAGTGGCCCAGGACAGGCTCCTCAGCACACTGGACCGGCTGGTACAGAACGTAGACGTTTCCCCTTATCTACAGGAAGCGATCGTCACGCAGCGCCAGGGCCGCTATGTCATCCCCGTGCGCTCGGAGTACAAAGGCCAGATTAAGGGTATCGTCCACGATCAATCAGCCAGCGGCGCCACCTTCTTTATCGAACCGCTGACCGTGGTCGAGCAGAACAACGCGGTCCGGGAGTTGGAATTGGAGGAGGAGAAGGAGGTCCGGCGCATCCTCACCGAGCTTACTGATCTTGTGGCTGACGAGGCGCCTTACATCAACCGCAATGTACAGGTGCTTTCACAACTCGATTTCACCTTTGCCAAGGCCAAGTACGCAGTTGAGCTGGAGGCCAGCGCGCCAAGAATTGTCGGCTTCCAACAGAAAAAGGCCCAGATCTTCGCCGGCATTGACGATCAGACGAATGAAGAGCAAACGATTCAACATCCCGGTTCGGTATTGAACTTCAGGCAGGCGCGCCACCCGCTGCTCGACCCGCAGGCGGTTGTGCCCATCGACGTCTATTTCAGCGACGACTGTTACCTGCTGGTCGTGACCGGTCCCAACACCGGCGGCAAGACCGTTACGCTCAAGACCGTCGGCCTGCTAACATTGATGGCGCAGTCGGGGATGATGATCCCCGTGGACGAGGGCAGTGAGTTGTCCGTCTTTGAAGGCGTCTACGCCGACATCGGCGATGAGCAGTCGATTGAACAGAATCTGAGCACGTTTTCGAGCCATTTGACGAACATCATCAGTTGCCTCGAAGAGGCCGATCCCCAGAGTCTCGTCCTGCTGGATGAGCTTGGCGCCGGCACCGATCCGGATGAAGGCTCCGCGCTGGCTGTCGCCCTGCTGGAAAACCTGCGCGATCGGGGCATCACAACCCTGGCGACGACCCATTACAGCGACTTGAAACTCTACGCACACAGCACCCCGGGCGTGCGCAACGCGTCGGTCGAGTTCGATGTCGAGAATCTCAGTCCTACCTTTGAACTGAGTATCGGCCTGCCGGGGCGCTCTAATGCCCTGACGATTGCCCGGCGGCTGGGGCTGAATCCGGTCATCGTTGACGATGCCGAAAAGATTGTGCGGCCGGAGGCGCTGGAAGTGGAAGGCATGTTGGAGGACGTGCGCCGGGCGCGCCAGGAAGCGCGCCGTGTGCTGGACCAGGCCAAAGAGAGAGAGCGTCACGCGCAGGTCGTAGAGGAGGATTTGCGCTTCCAAATGACCAGCATCGAAGAGGCCCGCCGCCAGGTTGTCGCCGAGACGCGCCAGACGATGCAGAACGAACTGGCCGAGATCCGGCGCGAGATTGAGAATTACCGCCGGCAGATGGCCAAAGGGGTGATCGGCGCCGGATCCGCCCACGCGCAATTCCTCGCCGAAGCCCGCGATCGGATCGGTCGCAGGGAGATGGACGCCGATGGTCGCGTGGAGCAGGAGGTCGCCGCGCCGGCGTCGGCAGAAGCCCGCGCGCTGGGGCCGATCGAAAAGGGCGACCGGGTATTTGTGCCCAATCTACAGGCTACGGGCGAGGTCCTGGGCGTCGACCTGCGCAACGGCGTTCCCCACGAAGCCGACATTCAGGTGGGCAATTTTAGACTCAAACTGCCGGTTCGCCGGCTGGAGCTACGCAGCAAATCCCAATCCATACAATCGCCGCCGCAAACCGTCGTGAAATTGCTTTCAAAATCCAAGGCTGGCCAGACCGGTTCGTCCTCATTGACTGAACTTGACCTGAGAGGAGAGCGGGTTGACGCCGGGCTGCAACGTTTGGAAGGCTATCTCGATGACGCCTACCTGGAGAACCTGCCGTGGGTGCGGATCATTCATGGCAAAGGAACCGGCGCCATGCGCGATGCCGTGCGCGCGGCGTTGAATGGCCATCCCCTGGTCAGCAAATACCGCCCTGGCGCGCTCGGTGAAGGGGACGATGGCGTTACAGTGGCCAATCTGATGACCGACGAAGGGTAGGCGGCAGGTTATGGAACTGCGTGCTTACTGGGCGATACTGCGGAAGCGTTGGGCAGCGCCCCTTCTATTGCCGGTGCTGGTGGGTTTGTTCAGCGCGGTGCAGTTGCGGCCCTGGCAGGAACCCCCGCCTTCGTACAGCGTCACCATGCGCATGTTGGTGGGCGTATTGCCATTGGAGAGTGCGGAAGCATACGACCCCCGCTATTATGCCTGGATGACAAGCGAATATCTGGTGGACGACTTTACCGAGGTGCTTGGCACCGAGATGTTTGCCAAGGCCATCAATGCCCGTCTGGCCGAGCGGGGCGTCAGCATCCCGGCGGGCCTGATCAGGGCGAACGCCAACACGGGCAAACAGCATCGCATCATCCGCCTGACATTCACATGGGACGATGCGGTTGCGTTGCAGGCGATAGCCGACGCGACCGTGGCTGAGCTGGAGCAGAACGCAGACGCTTACTTTAGGCAACTTGGAACGCAGGATGCGGGCGTGCAGGTGCTTGACTCGCCGGTGGTTGTCCGACAGGGGCAGAGCGCACGCGAGCGGGTCGAATGGCCCTTGCGCGTCCTCTTGGCAGTCGTCGCCGGTCTCGGCCTGGCGTTCCTGCGAGAATATATGGATGATACCGTGCGGCGTCGCGAGCAGTTGGAAGAGATGGGTCTACCGGTACTGGTCGCAGTACCCAGACGGGGCGGCTTGGGCTTAACCATGAGGCGAAGCGTCCTCCGCCGACCGGCGCCAAAGTGACCGCTAGTGGGAGATCCTGTGCCTGCTTGTCACGGCGTATGCGGACCGGATTCCCAACACATCCTTAAAGACGGAGGGAAACGTGATACAGGATTATGGCGGAGTCATTCGACGACACGGATGGATCGTGGCAGTGGCGGTCCTGCTGGCCGGTCTGCTCTCTTACGGCATCAGCTTCTTCCAGGAAGATATGTATTCTGCGACCGTGCGAGTCAGTACAGTTCCCGCTAGGCCAGACTGGGGGCTGGGCGTTACGGCTAAAGACCTGATGCGGAATTTCGCTCTCAATCTGCGCACGCATGAGGTGGCAAAAGAGGTAATCGATCGCGGGAAGTTGGATATGCACCCTAACGAGTTTCTGCGCATGACGACGGTCGCGCCTGAAGCCTCGACTTTCACGATTGAGATCGAGGCCCGTTCCAGGGACAGAATCCTAGCCGAAACCATGGCGCTGACCTTGGCCGACTGGTTCTCGGATGAGAGGACCGCCTATTACGCGCAGCAGGACAAACGCGATCGCATCGAGGTCAAGATTGTCAGCCGGGCGATTGAAGGCGTCCAATACCAGCCGCGGCCGATGATCAATTCGATTGCCGGCGCGGTACTCGGTCTCCTCTTGGGCATCGGCCTGATACTCTTGATAACGTGGGTGGAAAGTGGACGACTGCGCACACCGGACTCGGTGGAGCGGACGCTCGCCCTCCCCTTGCTGGGCGCGATTCCGGTGGCGGCGGGCGCGGCGGCGGCCGGACAGGAGATGCGGGAGGCCGCAAGACCGGCTACGACGGCCACTGAACTTAGTTCCGATTAGGATGCCGTCCGCTGTTTGCCCGGCTCTTCTGAGGCGAGTCGCTCGACAAGTGCCTGTATAATAATCAATTGAGGTAATTCCGATGTCCCTGTCTCTCGTAACTCAGACCGCTCCCCGCAGCCCGGCGGCGGAAGCCTACCAGAGCCTGCGCACCAATATCGAGTTTTCCGGTCTCGACAACTCGTTGCGCTCGCTTCTGGTCACCTGCCCCGATGCCGAAACCAAGAAGAGCGATGCACTGGCAAATCTGGCGGTTGTCATGGCGGACGCTGGGGACAGGGTCATCGTCGTCGACGGCGACCTGCGCCGCCCCCAGCAGCATCAGATTTTCCAGGTTAACGGCGATGAGGGGCTGACGAACTGGCTGCGGGATGGTGGCGACCCGGCCCTGAACGCGACCCGTATTCCCCAACTGCGCGTGCTTGCAGCGGGACCGCTGCCGCCCAATCCTGTCGCCCTGCTCAGCTATAAGCGACTGGCGCAGTTGCTGTCGTTGTTGACCAAAGAGGCCGACTATGTGTTGGTAGATGCGCCGCCGCTATTGGCGGTAACGGACGCGGCGCTGTGGGCCAGCCAGGTCGACGGCACACTCTTGGCCGTCACCGCCGGTCGCACCAAACGGGAGCAGGCCCAGCGCGCCAAAGAGGTGCTGCAAAAGGTCAAGTCAAACATCCTCGGCGCCGTGCTGCTTGACGCGGACAATGCAATGGTTGTCAGCGGATACGGGCAGTAAGGTTTAAGAGGGCGAACTAGACAACGTCCTCATCGCCCGTCTGACGAAACAGTCGAAGTAGACCTTGGAGATCCCGATGAAGGGCATACTCTTGGCCGGCGGACACGGGACGCGCCTGTACCCGTTGACCACCAGCCTGAGCAAACAGATTCTGCCGGTCTACGACAAGCCGATGATCTACTACCCACTGTCGATGCTGATGTTGGCGGGAATCCGGGAGATCCTGATCGTCAGCACGCCGATGGCGCTGCCCCTGTACCGCGAACTGCTGCAGGACGGCAGCCAATGGGGCGTTCGATTCGCTTACGTTGAGCAAAGCCAGCCGCGCGGCATCGCCGACGCATTTGTGGTCGGCAGCGAGTTCGTCGGCGACTCTACCGTTTGCCTGGCACTGGGCGACAACATCTTTTACGGTCACGGCCTGCCCGACAAACTGCAAGCTGCGGCTGCGCTAAATAGCGGCGCATTAGTCTTCGCCTATCCAGTATCCGATCCGCGACGCTATGGCGTTGTAGAATTTGACGCCGCCGGCAAGGCGCTTAGCATTGAGGAAAAGCCGCAGCGCCCTCGTTCCAACTATGCCGTTCCCGGCGTCTACTTTTACGACAACCGCGTGCTCGAGGTCGCCCGCCGTCTCAAACCGTCGGCCAGAGGCGAAATAGAGATTACCGACGTCAACAACTTTTATCTGGAGCGTGGCGAGCTTCAAGTGGAGACTTTGGGCCGAGGCTTTGCCTGGCTGGATGCGGGTACGCACGATTCTCTGCTACAGGCTGCCAATTTCGTCCATGCCCTACAAGAACGGCAGGGCATGATGATCTCGTGCCCAGAGGAGATCGCGTTCAGGCGTGGCTTCATCAGCCGTGATCAGTTGCGCGCATTGGCGGAATCGTTGCAATCGAATCGCTATGGCATCTATCTGATGCAACTCTTGCGCGATGACTTCTCGGAGCCCTTGAACTGATGGAAATCGGACAGGACAGCACCGAACGGCGCAACGGCGCCGCACTGAGTAGGGGAAATGTGGTCCGCAGTGTGCCGGCGCTTGCGGCCTGGCTGCGCCAGATCGACCACTGCCCGCTGCCCGCCTCCAGCGCCCAGATATTTTCCTTCCGCTCACTGGCGCCGGCCTATCGCGTGCAGAACCATACAGGGGCAAAGGAGGCGAAGACAGCCGTCACCATCGTTTCACAAGTGGCGGACCGTTTGCGCCGCATGTCGAGAGCGTATGGTGAATGGAAGGAATTCGACATTCCTGCATTCTTCGACCTGTGGCCGGAACATGCGCGCAGTCTTGTTTCACTGGAGGAGCGGGTCAGCACTGTTGACGTTACCTTTTATGCCGACTTGCTGCTGCCGTCCTTTCAACGCATCGAGCGTTACTGGGCGCAAGAGTTCTTTTCCGCCTACCAGGCGGCGCAACCATTTACAAACGAGACAGAAGCCTACTCCAGTTTCACCGCGCACTTTCTGGAGTTCGAGCAGCCGAAGATGCGCACCTATTGGGACAAGTTGATCGGCGTTGTTTCCGAGGCGCGGCGCGAACTTTGGAATGACATCGGCTTTCTGGCAGCCACAGCTGGGGGCGATGAGAAAGCGCATTGGCAGTGGGCATGGCGCTGTCCGCCGCCTCCAGGCCTGGATCGACACCTGCTGCCTTCGATACGCCAGCTACCCACCTTGACATTGGGGGTCGAGTTTCCTCTACCGGCGTACCGCCAGCCGGGTCGGGTGCGGCGTCTGCGGCGCACTTGGGAGAGCGCGAGCTGGCGAGGCAGGTAACGCAAACGCGCATGTAATCTGAGGCACCCATGAAGAGCATTTTGGTAACGGGCGGCGCCGGATTTATCGGCTGCAATTTTGTACGCTTCATCTTGGGCAACGATTCCGAGACGCGCGTAACTGTCTATGACAAGCTGACCTATGCAGGACGGCTTGAGAATCTGGCCGATGTCGAAACCCGGTTCGGCCCGCGCTACGCGTTTGTGCAGGGTGACATCTGCGACGCGGCCAAAGTGGAGGAGACGGTTACCCGAAACGACATCGACACGATCGTCAATTTCGCAGCCGAAACCCATGTTGATCGCTCAATCCTCGATCCCGACGCCTTCGTTCAGACCGACGTATACGGGACGTATGTAATCCTTGAGGCGGCCCGCAGATGCGGCAATCTGCGCTTCCATCAGATCAGCACGGACGAAGTTTACGGCCATATCGACGGCACACACCGCTCCACGGAGTCCGATTCGCTGGCCCCCCGCAGCCCTTATTCCGCCAGTAAGGCCAGCGCCGACCTGTTCGTCAACGCCTATCACATCACCTACGGGCTGCCGGTTACGGTCAGCCGCGGCGCAAACAACATCGGACCTTACCAGTACCCGGAAAAGGTCGTCCCGCTCTTCATCACCAACGCCCTCAGCTTGCTGCCCCTGCCCGTATACGGAGATGGCAGGCAAATGCGGGACTACCAATACGTTACAGACCACTGCGCCGCGATTCTCCTGATCCTGCAAAAGGGCAGGATCGGCGAGGCCTACAACATCGGCACCGGCTGCGAGATGACCAACCTGGCAATGGTGGAGATCCTGCTGGACGAGCTTGACAAGCCGCGCAGCCTCATTCAGCATGTCGAAGATCGCGAGGGCCACGACCGCCGCTACAGCCTGGATGTGAGCAAAATAACTGCGTTGGGCTGGGAGCCGGAGTACACGCCGGAGGAAGCGATCCGAGCGACCGTGCGCTGGTACAGGGACAATGAAAGGTGGTGGCAACCGATTCGCGGCGGAGAGTTTCAGGAATACTACGAGAAAGTCTACGGAAATCGCAGAACGCTCGACTTTGACAGATGAATTCTGAATTGATCCGAGCGGGCCGACCAGAAGACCTGCCGGAGATGCGTCGACTGCTTTCGAACGGTTTGCGCGCCTATCTGAACGTCGAAACCGAAGATCTGCTTGAACTGTTTCAGGGCGCGACAGCCGCCGCGGTTCATGCTCACACTCAGAGGATGCTGGGATTCGTCTCTCTTCAACGGGAGGAACTTTCCGACGCGCTGCCCGCGCACGCAGCTGCCAAGGTGTCTCTGCGGGCCGCCGCCACATCATCCCCCGGCGCGACGGCGCGCGCCCAGTTCAAGACGCTCTTCGAATGCGCCGCAAAAACGTTGACAACCCATCCTTCGGGGCATCTCTTCTATGCTCTGACCGATCAGGGCTGGCTCCAGGCCAGCTTGAGAGAGACCGGCTTCGTGCTTCACGATGCGATCCTTTTTTACGAGAGTAGAGCCTCAGCCGCTCACCCCGTGCCCCAGCCAGCGAATTTACGCCCCGCGCAGCGCTCTGACCTGCCGCGCCTGGCCTGCGTGGATGCAGCCGCTTTCGATCCTCTCTGGCACATGGGCAAGACGGAACTAGGGCGCCTGTACTGTGAAGGCCGCATGGAAGTGGCGGTCAGCAATGAGAAAGCGGTTGGATATTCCGCCCTCAACCTTCATACCGACGGAACTGGCCACCGCAAGGGATCGGGCCAACTTGTACGGCTGGCAGTCCATCCGCAAGCGCAGGATCTCGGCATAGGCCGCCAGTTGCTGGTTTCAAGCCTTTGCCATGCCCACTCGCAGGGTATCCGCCACGTCTTTCTCAATACGCAGGAAAGCAACAGTCTCTCCCAAGGACTATACGAATCCCTTCAATTTCGTAAGCTTGGACGTAAAGTGCCCGTATTCGTCAGACGCGTTCCAAATGGCCTGGAATAGCCCTGCACTCGTTGGCGATTTTCAAAGTTGCCGCCACCCGTGTGGGATTCTGGCTCCGTGTGAGAAGAGTATGTCTCGTTAGTGATACTGCTTCACAATGTGAACCCGCCCGCCCCCGACAAACCTCCGGCGACTGTCGGCGCCAGTTGCCTTTCCCTATGCTGAGTAGGCGCAGAGTGGATGCTTGATAAAGGAGGAAAGCGGTCTTGACGGTTGCAGTGCGAAGCTTTTATCGGCAACTAATGATCGTCTCATCGCTCTATCTGCTGCTGCTCACGCTCGGCAGCGCAGGATACGCGCTGATCGAGGGCTGGCCATGGACTGACAGTCTGTACATGACGGTCATCACCATCAGCACAGTCGGTTTCGGGGAGATTCGCCCACTCTCGCCACTCGGACGCGTCTTTACAGGGGCCATGATCGTTTTGGGGGTCAGCACGACCGCCTACACCTTCAGCACAGTCGCTAACTTCATCGTCGCCGGAGAGTTCCGCAACCTATTATGGAGGAGGCGCATGCAAAATCGAATCGGAAAGTTGACAGGTCATTTCATCGTTTGCGGATTTGGCCGCGTCGGCGAACAGGTGGTGAACGAACTGCTTGTGAACAATGTCAGGTTGGTCGTGATCGAGCTGCTGACGACCCTTAGGCCGGAGTTGGAGAATCTGGGCGTCATTCCAGTTGAAGGCAATGCAACCGAAGACGCTATCCTGATCCAGGCGGGCATCGAGCGGGCGTCCGGCATCTGTTGCTGCCTGCCCAACGACTCAGACAATGTCTATGTGGCGCTGACAGTTCGTGAAATCAACCCGAACTTGACGATCATTTCGCGCTCCAACACCCATGAAAGCGAGCGCAAGCTCCAGATCGCCGGCGTCGACCACGTGATCAATCCCTATGTGACAAGCGGACGCCGCATGGCGCGCCAGCTGATTCATCCAAATATCCTGGAGTTTATGGATGTCGTCATGCATCGCGGGGAAGTAGACATTCTCATCGAGGATATCGGTGTGAGCGAGCGATCAACACTGCGCGATCAGACGATTGCGAACACGGAAATCCGCCGGAGGATTGGCGCCAACATTCTTGCGGTGAGGCGGCCTGACGGTGAAATCTTCATGAACCCCACCGTAGAATTTGCGCTACGGGCCGGCGATACCCTCATCGCCTTGGGCACACCGGAGCAGCTCGACCTCCTGGCATCAGAAGCGGACGACCAGCGCCGCCCCAAGGAGCGACAGGGCCTGACCAACCGACCGAGACGGCAGTCCTGAGAGCCCTCCGCGCCACAAGAATTGCTCTGCGGTCGGCGCTTTGACCCCAATCAGCTCGGAACGCCCATTTCGCCGTCGGGCAGCGATGTCCCTTTGTCCACCATAGCCGGAAAGGTTATAATCTGACTTTAGAAATCCTCTCAATTTGTGAATCGGACGTCGCCTCCCCACGAGTGAATGCCCAGCTCTGCCGGGCGCAATCCGGCAGATGCGGCACGGCGCCGGTGGCAAAAGAGATAAGAGGCATTAAGCGCCTATGGCAGAGCGTAGCAACACCTACCGCACAAGAGCCGTGGTCCTTCGCCGACGGAATTACGGCGAGGCGGACCGCATCCTGACGGTCTTCACCCCAGAGCTGGGAAGGCGAATCCTGATCGCCAAGGGGGCGCGCAGAACAACGAGCCGCAAAGCCGGTCATCTGGAACCGTTTAACCACGCTAACCTCCTGGCAGCCCAGGCCCGCACCTGGGACATCATCACAGAGAGCGAAACAGTCGAAAGCTTTCAGAGTCTGCGCGCAGACCTGGATTGCATCAGCCGGGCCGCGTACATTTGCGAGTTGGTTGACGCCTCCACCGCCGAAGACGACGAGAATCGACTGCTTTGGGAGCTCTTGCTCCTGTGCCTGCGAGAACTGGACGCAGGGACGGGATGCGGGCAAGGGGGGGACCTGCTGCTGCGCTGGTTCGAGCTGAAATTGCTCAGCCTGATGGGCTTCCAGCCGCAGCTTTTCGTCTGTCTCGGCTGTGGAGATGACCTGCGCCCGGTGAAGAACTACCTGCACTTGCAGGCCGGCGGCGTCTTTTGCCCCGGCTGCGGCCACAATTTGCCAAGCACTGAACCGATCACACCGGACGTGCTCAAGATACTGCGCCATCTGACGCGTACACACTGGCCGGAACTCCGCGCCCTACAACTGCGCCAGGCCACGGCGCGGGCAATCGAAAACATTCTACATCGCTACCTTGTCTTCGTATTTGAACGCCGTCTGAAGTCGGCGGAGTTCCTCCATCGTCTGCGGCAAGCGACGGCGGTCGGCCGGGAGTCTGTCGAGTTCACCGCACCCACATTTGCAGGTCGAGATGCCAACGACCATTAGCCGGATTCGAGAACCGAACGGCAATTCAGCCTTATGAAGCTTATTCGCGCCGCACGTTTTGCCGGTATCGCAGCATTGGCCGCTGGCATCTATACGATTTTCGTGCTGCAGCCTATCCAAATGCAGTTGATCGACGGAAGCCAGCAGCAGATTTGGCTCGAAGGGGTCCTGCCTCGATGGACGCTCGGCGGATGGATCTGGCTGCTCGCCATAGGCGCGTGGATGACCCTGCTGGTGACGTTCATGTACAGCTACTCGCCCGTCCATCGAGTCAGCACAATGATGCAGTCAGGGTTGATCATTATCTCTGCCGTCCTGCTCGTCCTCGGCGTCCTGGTGGGAATGAACCGGCTCGAAATGACCTCGATTGGTGACAGCGTCTATCTCTCTGGTGCGCCGATTGCATTTTGGCAAGCGTCCGTGGGTCAGATCGCACTGAGTTTGCTGAGGGCGGGGCTGCTGATGGGCGGGGGAGTAACAGCGTGGATGAGCATCGATCTGGCGCTTCTGGGCAAACTTCCTCCTCTCTGGATGGTGCCGGGCGTTGTCGCGGGGGCCGTTGTAGTCCCGGCTCCCTTCCTCGAACTTTCAAACTGGCAACTCCTAATCGCGCTGGCGGCCTTCTGCAGCTGGTGTCTGATACTGGGCGCCAGACGCTCGCTGCCGGAATCCTACCCTACTCTCTGTTAGCCTCAGGAATATAGCCTTGGCTGCGGCGCTACTCCTCTGAACCCATCACCAGCATCCTCAGCCCGTTGATGACGACGATCAGCGTGCTGCCCTCATGGCCGAGCACGCCTATGGGCAGCGGCAGGCGGAAACCCGGCAGGAACAGCGGTGCCAGGATCGTCAGCGTAACCAGAGTTAGAATCACGGCAACCGAGAAATAGATATTCTGGCGCACGATGTCGCGGGCGCGTCGGCTGAGGCGCAGCATGAACGTCAGCTTGCTCAGATCATCCGACATCAGCACGATGTCGGCGGTCTCCAACGCAACGTCGGTGCCGGCGATGCCCATCGCGATGCCCAGATTGGAAGTCGCCATGGCTGGCGCGTCGTTGACGCCGTCGCCGACCATGGCGACAGTCCCCGCCTCCACCAGTGTGGCCACGATCTCCACTTTTTGCTCTGGCAAGAGTTCGGCGTAGACATCCTCCAGGCCGACCTGCGCCGCAACCGCATCGGCCACGTCACGGTTGTCACCGGTCAGCATGGAAATGCGTGAGATTCCCATCTGTTTTAGGGCTGAAACCGTCTCGGCCGCGCCTGAGCGCACCGTATCGGCCACGGCCAGGAAGCCTACCACCTCCCAATCACGCTGCGGTGCGCCGAGGATTTCCTTGTCGAACGACGCGTCTGTGGCGGCGGCCGGCTGCCTAGGCGCAGCGATGTCCAAAGCTGTGCTGCGCCGCACGACGAGGATTGCCGTTTTGCCCTGTTTCTGCAACTGCTGACCGACCATACGGATAGCCGGAGAGAGGTCCATCGCCTCGTTCATAAACAGCTTGTCATTGCCAATGTAGATCAACTCCTTGTGAGCGCCGCGCGCATACATGGCCTGTACGCCGTGCCCGGCGAGGCCGCGAAAATCCTGCGGTGTTTCGATGGGCAAGTTCAACTCCTGTGCCCGCTCCACAATTGCCCGCGCAATCGAATGCTCACTCAGACTTTCGGCGCCGGCGGCGATAGAGATAACATCGTCGCTGCTGTAGCTGTTGAAAGGCACAACATCGGTCAGCTGTGGTTTGCCGTAGGTCAAAGTTCCCGTTTTGTCGAATGCCAGAATGTCGAGATCGGCGGCCTTTTCCAGGTAAGCCCCGCCCTTGAACAACACGCCCGCGCGCGCCGCAGCCGCGATCGCGCTGAGAATCGATGCCGGTGTGCTGATGATCAGCGCGCAGGGGCTTGCGACGACCAGGAGTGTCATCGCACGGTAAAACGTCCGGTGGAATGCCTCATCCGCGAAGAGGAAGGGAATCAGTATTGCTAGAACGGTAATCCCGATCACCGCCAATGTATAGGGTTGGCTGAACTTGTCGATGAACTGCTGGGTCGGCGCGGCGTTTTTCCGGGCCTCTTCCACCAGCCCAATGATCTTGCTGATGGTGCTCTCCGACGCCAGCTTCGTAACCTGTACTTCCAGCGCGCCGCTGCCGTTGATGGTGCCCGAGAAGACCGTATCTCCCATCTCTTTGTGTACCGGTATGCTTTCACCGGTGATGGGACTCTGATCGACATTGGTCGTACCGTTCAGCACTGTGCCGTCCACTGGCACGCGCTCGCCGGGCTTGATCACGACGACGTCGCCGATCACAAGCGAATCGACACCAAGATCTACCACCTCGCCGTCGCGCAGCGCCCAGGCCGTATCCGGCCGCAACGCCGCCAAACCGCTGATGGCCTGACGCGACCGGTCCGAAGCGAACGATTCCAGCGCGCCGCTGAGCGTAAAGAGGAAGAGCAGCAGCGCGCCCTCTTCCCACTCACCAATGACCGCGGCGCCCAGGGCCGCGGCGATCATCAGGAAGTCGATATTCAGATGGCCCCGCCGCGCATCGGCCAGCGCCTCCCTGGCGCCGGGATACCCCCCAGCAGCGTAGGCGATGAGCGCCAGAATGACGACAGCCCACGGAGGCAGCAGACCGCTCAGAGAGCCGCCCAGCCAGCCGATGAGTAGCGTTGCCAATGTGATCGCAGCCAGCAACAATTCGGGGTTGTTGCGCCAGAACCCGGTCGACAACACAGCAAACGGCGAAAGCGTAAACGCCGGCTGCGCGCTATGCTTGTTTTCCAGCGTCGGCTCAAACGAACGGGCGGACATTCTCTCCACCTCTCTACTCATTCTCCACTGCCGGACTTGCCCGGCCTTCGGCGCAGTTCCGCTGCGGAGCGTTCCAGCCGCCCGGACGGGGAGAGCAGCCACCTGCCTATCTCCAGGCGTTTGGCCCGCTGACAGGCGGGGCAAAACCCCGTAACCTGCACCTGGAGCGTGGTTGCACGGAAACCTGTGTTGTGGAAGATGCTGTCCATCAGCAAATCGGGCGCCAGATTGTCCTGCAGGTCCGACACCTGATGACAACGCAAGCAAATCAGATTAATATGGGGGGACGTGTCCAACTCATAATGGGTGTGTTCGGTGCCGGCGCTGATTTCGACGATTGCGCCAAGGTCGCGCAGCGTGTTGAGCGTATTGTAGACCGTAGCCTGGCTGATTTCGGGGTACTTCTTATGAACGGCTTCATAGACCTGCGAGGGCGTAGGATGGCTCTTTGTCTGCGCAAGGAATTCGCATACGGCGACTCGCTGGCTTGTAACACGCAATCCGGCGCAGCGCAGCGTTTCAATAAATCTGGCAGGCATACATTGATCCTTGGCCTAAATTAGAATAACTCTAAAATACATTGCAATTTTACAGCTGTTTGCGAAATTTGTCAAGTTTTGATTAGAATTATTCTAAGTAATAAGGAAGAATCCCTCCTTTGTCATCGAGAGTACGACCGTTTGTAATGAAATTCTAACGTTTCTCCATTCTGATATTGATGAAAGGATGTTTTACTATAAGAGGAAGGAGACGGAGTGACTTGATCGCGCCGTCAGATTGGCGCGGATGGCGAGAACAGCGCAACCTGTAAGGAACAATCACAAATGATGCCATTTGACCGTTTCACCCAAAAAGCCCAGCAGGCGGCCACGCGTGCTTTGGAAATCCTACATGAGTATAAGCATACGCAGATTGACACCGAGCATATCTTTCTGGCGCTGATCGAGCAGCCCGAGGGCACCGTGCCCCAGCTCATGGCGGCGCTCGGCGCTTCCGCGGACGTCATCGCCCGCAAGTTGGAAGCCAATCTTGCCGCCGCGCCCAAGTCGGACAGCGCACCTTTCGGCGGTCCCCCCACCGTCCAGGTGTTCATCACGCCCCGCTTGAACCGGGTGATGGGCGTAGCCAGCGATGAGGCCAAGAAGCTGCAGGACGAATACATCAGCACTGAGCACATTCTGCTCGCCATTGCCAGTGAGCGCAACACGCACAGCGCCAATATCCTGCGCGATGCCGGCGTCACCAAGGAGCGCCTATACAGCGCGATAGACGAGTTGCGCGGGGGCCAACGGGTGACGGAGCCGGACGCTGAAAGCAAGTTTCAAGTGCTGGACAAATATGGCCGCGATCTGACGCTAGCGGCGTTGGAGGGGAAGCTTGATCCAGTGATTGGCCGCGAGGAGGAGATCATCCGCGTGATGCAGGTGCTGTGCCGACGCACCAAGAATAACCCCGTGTTGATCGGAGAGGCGGGAGTCGGCAAAACGGCCATCATCGAGGGGCTGGCGCAGCAGATCGCGATCAACGACGTTCCGGAGATCCTCGTTGGCAAGCGCCTGGTCTCTCTGGACTTGGGGGCGATGGTCGCCGGGACGCGCTTTCGCGGCGAGTTCGAGGAACGCTTAAAGGCTGTCATGGATGAGATACGGCACAGCGAGGGCGAGATCATCTTGTTTGTGGATGAGTTGCACACAGTCGTCGGCGCGGGCAACGCGGCCGGCGCGCTGGACGCCAGCAACATGCTGAAACCGGCGCTCTCGCGCGGCGAGTTGCAGTGCATCGGCGCCACAACGCTGGACGAATACCGACAGCATATCGAAAAAGACACTGCGCTGGAGCGACGTTTCGCCCCAGTCTATGTGGACGAGCCTGACATTGACAATGCGATTGAAATCCTGCGGGGGCTGCGCCTGCGTTACGAGGAACATCATGCCATTACCTACACTGAGGAGGCCCTGGAACAGGCCGTCCGCTTGAGCCATCGCTATGTCCCGGACCGGAAACTACCTGATAAGGCGATCGACCTGATTGACGAAGCCGCCGCCCGACTGCGGGTCGCGATGCACTCCATGCCAGAAGACCTGAAGAAAACGAAAGCTGCCATACTTGAATTGACAGAGATTGAGGAGAGCGCGTGGACAGCGCGCGACTACGAGAAGGCGGCCCAGACCAAAGCTGAACTCGCGCGCCTTAAGGAAGAGTTCAAAGCGGCTCTGAAGACCTGGAAAGCTGAGACAAACCTGGATGACGTCGTTGAAACCAGTGACGTGGCCGCCATCGTTCATAGCTGGACCGGCATTCCAGTGATGGACCTTCTGGAAGAGGAAATGGAGAAACTGCTGCGCATGGAAGAGTCGTTGCGGCAGCGCATTATCGGCCAGGAACGGGCCATCGAGGCGGTGAGCGATGCAATCCGCCGCGCCCGCAGTGGGCTGAAGGACCCGCGCCGGCCCATAGGCACCTTTCTCTTCCTGGGGCCGACGGGTATCGGCAAAACCGAACTTGCACGCGTCCTGGCCGAATTCCTCTTCGATAGCGAAGACGCCCTGCTGCGCATCGACATGAGCGAGTATCGGGAAGGGCACACGGTCAGCAAACTGTTTGGCGCGCCGCCAGGATACGTTGGCTATGAACAGGGCGGCCAACTTACTGAACAGGTGCGGCGGCGGCCCTATCAGGTGCTTCTTTTCGACGAGATCGAAAAGGCGCATCCGGAGGTCTGGAACACGCTCTTGCAGATCATGGACGACGGCCACATGACCGACGGGCAGGGCCGCACGGTGAGCTTCCGCAACACTGTCGTCATTATGACCAGCAATGTGGGCACCGAATCGATCAAGCGCGGGCCGCTGGGGTTCTCCACGCCGGAACTGGACGAGAGCACCCTGGCGCAGGGTGAGTACAGTAAGCAGATGAAGCGGCTTTTCCGGCCTGAGTTCCTGAACCGAATCGACGAGACGATCATCTTTGACCAGCTGACAAAGAAGAACGTGCGCGACATTGTGAGCCTCCTAATGGAGGAAATCGCGCAGCGCGTGGACGAACTGGGCATTCGCGTGAACCTGACGGAAGCGGCCTGCGACCACCTTGCCGATACCGGATATCACGCCGAATACGGCGCTAGGCCGCTGCGCCGACTGCTGCAAAAGCGGATCGAAAATGAACTCAGCAAAAGGCTGCTGCGGGGAGAGTACCGGACGGGTGACGAGATCGTAATTGACTGTGCCGCCGGCGAAGACGGCACCGAGGGCAAGCTGGTCTTCATGCGCAAGGATCCGGAACCAATTGCTGTCGAGTGGTCCACAGGCAATCCGGCGGAAGCCAGTTCCGACTACGATTCCGGCGATTCGCGCGAGTAACTGTGAGGGGGATGTTATCCAATGGGCGCCGACAACAAGCCCCAACTTGTGAATCCTGGCTGTGTTCCGGCCTATCGGATAGAAACCGAGCGCACTGTGCTCCGATGCTGGCGACCGCAAGACGCAGAGCTTCTATTGCGGGCAACAACGCAGAGCGTCGACCACTTGCGGGAATGGATGCACTGGGCGGCTGGCGAACCGTCCACGCTGGAGGACAAAATCAAGATGTTGCGCAAGTGGCGGGCAGCCTTCGATCTGGACGAAGAATACGTCTACGGCATCTTTTCGCGGGACGAGAAGAGCGTCTGGGGCGGCACAGGACTACACAAACGCTTGGAAGGCAGCGCCCTGGAGATCGGCTACTGGATTCACGCGGACCAGATTAACCTGGGGTTGGCAACGGAGACTTCTGCAGCCCTGTCGCGAGTCGCGCTCGAAGTCCACAAAGTCGATCGCGTCGAAATTCATTGCGCCACTGAGAACGTGCGCAGCGCCGCAATCCCGCGCAAGTTAGGATATGAGCAGGAAGCGACTCTGCGCAGGCGAGCTGAAGGAGTTGACGGCTCACCACATGACGTGATGATCTGGACGCTTTTCCGCGAGGCGTATTCAGGTTCGCCGATGGCTCACGCGCCAATCAGAGCCTTTGACGCAACCGGAAACGAGATTTCCCTCTCCCACAGTTGAGACCGGACGCTTACAGGAAATTCGCTGTTGGTCGCATAAGGTGCTTGGGCATTCTACTCGAAAGCCTGCGCGCGCTATTTGGCCAGGGGAATCTCATAGAGAGCCAACCAGTCGAAGAGACCCTTGGCCCTGCCCTGACTGCGCGCGCCGACGAACAGCCCGACATCGCCGACAGGGAGTTGCGGATCGGGCACTGTATCGACCAGGGTCGAGTTGATGACGAATTGAAGCGCGGCGCCGTCGTCCATGACGGACAGCAACTTTTGCCGACTTTCCGACAGCGCCTGCGTAGGCGTCCACGGCTGCACCGTACGCCAAGCGCCTCCTTGTCTCAACTGTATCTGGTAATTCCCACCGCTGTCGACGGCGAACAGATAGAAGTTGTCGTCGTTTTGGAAGCGAACCACCAGCCCGCCATAGCCCCAGGCGTAATCCTGTTGCGCGGCCAGCCGCAGGTCTGCCTCCAGCCTGTAGGCTCCCAGGTTCGGCTGGCCAAGCATTGCCCACGTCAAGCCGCCAGGGCGCTCTATCAGAATCTGGTAGAGGTCACCCACATAGGATAGGTCGGACTCAAGATTCGATCGGACCGGCAATGCGAAATTCGGTTCGGCGAAGTCGTCGCGCGCGATAAGGCGTTCGTTGGAAGGGGGCGTGAAAACGCGTGGGTAGAACGAGCCTGCCCCGAAAGGTGACGCGCGCCAAACAACCAAAGCCGTCGCGATGATGACCGCAGCCAGAAGGAGCAGCGGCAGGAGAGGGATGGTCCGCTTGGCTTCGGGAGGACTGTATACGACTCTCTTGGCCGTGGGTCGGTGTGGCGTCAGGCCGATCGACTCGCGTTTGCGCGCCTGTTCCTCCAGCAGTGTCGAATGATCATCCGCTTTGCGCATACGAAAATCTACCGGCCTTCGATCTACCTTACTGGGTAACGTTTCGTCCTTGCCGTACCAGGTGGCGGCAGATGCGGCACGTAGTTCGTGGACCGAACTCAGGCCCCGAGGCTAACCAATTCCAAACAGTTGCAATGCGGCGGCCAAGCAGCCGGGCGCCGGATTGGGGCTTGGGGGAGCCGGTACAGGGAGAGATGGTTTGTGCGGCGGGGGCTGCTGGCCGGTGTCCGCGTACTGTGCGGCGGTCAGGGCGTCGATGCGGCCGTCGCCCTGGATGTAGCGGTCTTCCTGCGTCGGGCCGGACTCGGAAATGTTAATGTCAACCGAAGTGGCCATCAGCATCTTCTTGATGTCTGCCGGTATTAGCCCGGAGTCGGCTCTCAACATTAGCGCGCATAAGCCGGCCACGTGAGGGCAGGACATACTCGTCCCGCTGGCGGTTGTATAGTGATCATCGACGATCTGGCCTACTGAAGTTCCTGCGGCGCGGGAGGCCGCAATCTTGCTGCCCGGCGCAACAATATCCGGCTTGACGCGTCCGTCCGCAGTCGGGCCGCGACTGCTGAATCGGGCAACGCTGTCCTGGTCGGTAGAGGCGCCTACTGTGATCACCTTTTCCGCCGCGCCCGGGCTGCCGATTGTTCGTTGGCGGGGGCCGCTGTTGCCTGCGGCTACAACCATTGTTTTGCCCAGATCGACAACTGCGTTGCACATCGTGCTGAGGGCATCTGAGCCGTCGCTGGCGCCGCGGCTGCCGAGCGAAAGATTCAGCACGTCGGCGCCATTCTGCGCTGCCCACTCCAGGCCTGCCATCACGTTGCTCATGCGCCCGCTGCCGTTGTCCGCCAGGACTTTGGCAGCCATGATCGTCGCCCCCGGCGCCACGCCCACATACTTGCCGCCACTGGCAGCGCCCGTCCCGGCCGCGATCGAGGCCACGTGCGTACCGTGGCCGTTTCCGTCGACTGCCGAGCCTTTGCCGCTGTAGTCGGCGGTCAACCCGACGCGCCCGGCAAAGTCGGGGTGCGTGGCGTCAATGCCGGTATCGACGACGCAGATCGTGACCCCCTCGCCGTCGTTTCTCATCTGCTCCCAAACCTGCGGCGCCCGGATATGCGGCGTTGATATATCCAACAGGATATGAACCTCCTCGTCCAGCCAAATCTCTACCACTTCATCCGAGTTTGAAAGTTCATCCAGCGTCGCCGCTTCCAGGGAGAGCGCGGTAGCGGGAATAAGGCTGAATTCCCGATTGACCTTGATCGCTCCGACTCCGGCGGTCAGCCTGCCAATGCCCCGCTGGCTGCCGGCGGAATGAAATCTGACGATTACCTGAACCTCTTCATCTGACTCCCGTGCCTTCTCTATCACATCGCGGACGTGAACGGGGAACTTGTCGGAGTACATTCTGGAATAATCCCTCTGTTAGCGTTTAGCGCCCACGTCCGGCCGGACAATCGGGGCAAGACCTTGGATGACGAAGCGCGCTACCGAGACAATGAGACAAACTGCCGCGCAGGACGAACGGAGCGCCAGGACTGTCTGAGAAATAAACTGAAAGTCAGCGTGCGCGATCCTCTCGGATTCGCCAACCGCTACAGCGTCTGCACAAGGCCGTCTTCCTCCACACTGACCAGCCACGTTTCCTGCAGAAGCGTTTGCAGTGCAACGCCGGGGCCGCTGACGGCAAAGCAAGGGACGAGTGTCGTCTTTTGCCGCACGATGAACCCGGCATGCTCGATTGCTGCTTGCTGCGCCTGTCCAACTTCGCTGACCCGCAGCAAGAGATAGAATGTTTCGGTCGGGGCGCGGGCGATGCGTTCTTGTAAGTCAGCCGAACACTTTGGCAACGGATCTTCGCGCATAGCGGTCAGTGGGTTTAGCCTGCGACAATACTCTTTGAGTCTAACAGATATGTGCAGTTGCTCCGAAACGGGCAAACTATCGATGCGCCCTGCTCGCGGCACGACATGTTACGCGAGGTAATCATAGGCGATAAGCGTAAGGAATTCAACGAAGTCGTCGGTCAGGATCAGTTTGTCCAGAATCTCGGCGGCTTCCTCCAGCCGTCCAGTTCCAAACTCGCCCAACCTCTTCAGTTCCTCGTCGCGGATCTGCTGGTACAGTTCGCGGGTGATAGGCCGGCCGTCATCCAGCTTTGCCTGATTACGAATCCACTGCCAGATCTGCGAGCGAGAGATTTCAGCTGTGGCCGCGTCCTCCATCAGATTGTAAATCGCCGCCGCGCCATTGCCCAGGAGCCAGGCATTCAGATATTGGAGCGAGACATCCACATTTGTGCGCAGGCCGCTCTCCGTTATCGTTCCGCCGGGAACGCCTACGCCGACGATCTGCTCCGCCGTCACCGCCACATCTTCCCTCATACGGTGCTTCTGATGCGGCGCGCCGCCGGTTGCGTTTTCAAAAATCTCACGCGCCACAGAAACCAGATCGGGGTGGGCCACCCATGTGCCGTCGCAACCATCGGAGGATTCACGCTCCTTGTCGGCACGCACCTTGGCCAGTGCCATCTCGTTGACCTCCGGATCGCGGCGGCTGGGGATGAAGGCCGCCATCCCGCCGATGGCGTGCGCGCCGCGGCTGTGGCAGGTGCGCACAAGCAGCTCGGTGTAGGCGCGCATGAACGGCGTGGTCATCGTGACCTGCGCCCGCTCCGGCAGAACTGTGTCGGGATTCCTGGCGAACTTCTTGATCGCGCTGAAAATGTAATCCCAGCGACCGGCGTTGAGACCGGCCGAATAGTCGCGCAATTCGTATAGAATCTCTTCCATCTCAAGCGCGGCCAAAATCGTCTCGATCAGAACTGTCGCCCGAAAAGAGCCGTGGGGAATGTTGAGTGCGTCTTCGGCGTGCGCAAACACGTCGGCCCACAGCCGAGCCTCCAAGTGGTTCTCAAGCTTGGGCAGATAAAAGTAGCAGGAGGTGCCCCGCCGCCGGCGCTCGGCTGCGTTGTGAAAGACGTACAGCCCCACATCGAACAGGCTGGCGGAGATCGGCTCACCATGCACAAGCACATTTTTCTCCACAAGATGCCAGCCGCGCGGCCGCACCAGCAGCGTAGCGATTTCTTCGTTCAGTTCATAGACACGACCTCTGGCCTCGTCCTCCAGTCGAATCTGTCGTCGCACTGCGTCAAACAGATTGAACTGGCCCTGCACACAGTTTTCCCACGTGGGCGAGTTGGCGTCCTCAAAGTCGGCCATGAAGACATCGGCGCCGGAGTTGAGCGCATTGATGACCATTTTGCGGTCAACCGGGCCGGTGATCTCCGCCCAGCGCCGCTGCAAATCATCCGGTGTGTCGGCTACCTGCCAGGCGCTGCCGCGAATATCCTTCGTCTCCTCCAGGAAGCCAGGAATCTCACCTGCGTCTATGCGGTCTTGCCGCGCTGCCCGGGCGGCAAGTAGCTCCTGACGCCGCGGATTGAATACTCGATGCAGTTCCGCGACAAAGGCCAGCGCCTCCGTGGTCAGGATCGCTTCCGACTCGGGCAAGGACTCGCCGACGACTCTGACGTCCACCTGCTCTTGCCCGCGTGTATTCTCCTGTGACATGCGACGCTCCTTGTATGAACGGAAGGGGGTAAGAGGTACACTCGCAAGCATAACCAAATCGTCGAAAGTCGTCAACACTGCTGCAGGCGATGGGTGCATCCCAAATTTTTGGGGAACGTGCCCCTGCGATCGCGGGCCTCTCGCCCGCAGCCGGTTTCGGCTCCCGCGCCTGTTGAAGAACTGCTCCAATGGGTGACAGATGCAAGTTGCCTGTCGCCAGAATCGAACCGCAACTCGCCTGATTCTCGTCAACGAAGACGCCGCCTCAGCCGCTGCCGTCAACTGTCTCCAGCATACTGACTGCCTGAACCATAGTTCAGACAACTGCTGATAGTCCTGCCCATCAAAGCAACTCAGAAACGCTCCCCCATTCTGAGATACACCCTGGAATCTCCAGCAACTGCAAACGCCCCGCTCTTGTAGTACACTTGTGCGCAAGACGAACCAGCGCAGCCGCGGCCCTGCCGCAACCGCATACCGATTTCAAATGAATGCCATGCCATTTTGCCCATCCTGCCCCCTGCGCGGGGGAGCCACGCGCAGCAAACTGCTGCCCTCCCTGCCCAGCCGGTGCCGCAACAACCCGTTGCCCGCCATTCCCGAAAAAGCCATTTTGGGACGAAGAATGACGAGAAATGACGAGAAATGACGAAAGAACACGCCCAAACGTGCCCGAACGTGTCCGAACACGAAAAAAAAATGGGCGCGACTAAACGCGACTAAACGCGACTAAACGCGACCAAACGCGACCTGGCGCGCTCGAACACGCTCGCAAACGCTCGTAACTGCTTACATGGCACAGTTGACCTGCGCGCCCCGCACGTCGCCTGCAAGCGGCCCATAAGCCCGGACGCAGCCGAAATTTCGCCCCCATTCTTGGATTCACCCGCGCGAGGCGCCGATACCGGAACTTCAACAGTGTCTCAACGAACGCCAATCTGTACGTTTTGTGCGTTTTCAGTACACAGAGTGACTGCAATGCTGTAAATCGTGGTGCGCGGGCGAAAAGAGCGCAGCCCAACTGCTCAGCTCTTACACGCGTTTCCCTTGCATGGGTGCATCCCAGTTTTTCGTTAAAATGAAAGGGCGTAGACGAGGAGAAGGGGTTGAGAAGACCAAAGGGGATCCCCTGGCGATGCCTGCACTCCGCACGACTCCGCTCAGTCATACCTGGCCTCAACTGCTTCAACCGCTTGGCTTTACTCGACGCACAATAATCTGGGATGCACCCCAGGCGATTGCGGCGTTTTCTGTCCGGCAGGCTCTATCGTGTCGTCGCTTGCACTCCGCCGTTCCGCCAATGTTAGACAGGCTCATGAATGAACCACGCAATTCTCACCTCGAGCTAGACCGTCTCTACTGTCTGCCATTGAATGCTCCTCAAGCGGCGTTGGCCCGCGTCGGCGGCAAGGGCCTGAATCTGACAAGACTTGCCCGTGCGGGATTCCCTGTGCCAGGCGGCTTTATCGTCACAGTCGACGCTTATTTCGCATTTGTTACTCAAGCCGGATTGGTGAACTCGCTAGGCGCGGAGGCCGCGGCGGTTAACGCTGACGACCCGGACACGTTAGCCTCCCTTTCCGACCGCCTGCGCACGCGCTTTGAGGAGAACTCGATCCCTGACGAGCTTTCCACCCCAATTCGCTGCGACTACGCAGGCCTTGGCAAGCCGCTTGTGGCGGTTCGATCCTCGGCTACAGCCGAAGATTTGCCGGATATGTCATTTGCCGGTCAGCAGGACACCTTTCTGAACGTGCAGGGGGATGAAGACTTGCTGGCCGCGATCGCAGCCTGCTGGAGAAGTTTGTGGACGGCTCGCGCAATCGGCTATCGGGCGCGCAATGGCATTGACCAGTCTTCCGCGGCGATGGCTGTAGTCGTGCAGGAGATGGTGCAGAGCGAGACGTCGGGCGTGCTGTTTACCGCCAACCCGCTATCCGGCCGACGCGCCGAAACGGTCATTGACGCTACCTTCGGCCTTGGTGAGGCGCTGGTCAACGGACAGGTGGAGCCGGGCCATTACGTCGTCGAAAGCAGTAGTGGCCGCATTCTTGAAAAGCGGTTGGGCGCAAAGGACACAGTCTTTCGCGGCAAGGACGGAGGCGGCATCACAACGATCGAGGAAGAAAATTCGCAGCGGCAGGCACACTTGGATTCGCAGATCGGATTGCTGACAGAGACGGGTCAACGGGTGGCACAGCCCTGTTCAATTCTCCCCAGGACATCGGATGGGCTTACGCCGGAAGCGACCTGTTCTTGCTGCAATCCCGCCCGATTACCTCGCTCTTCCCTCTGCCCTCCTCGAGGGATGACAACAATCTACGCGTCTATGTCTCTTTGGGAACCATACAAGGGGTACTGGGTCCGTTTACGCCATTCGTCCAGGAGATGTTGCGCGGTCTCTTTGCCGGAATCGCCCAGCTTTTCCGCTACGACGCCACGATCCATGATCAGTCGCTCATCCACGCTGCCACTGCACGCCCGTTTGTAGAGGCGACCGCCGCGCTGCGCAATCCCATAGGCCGCCGCATCTTTCTCAGGACCTTTCCCCTCGTCGAGCCGGGGGCAGCCGATACGGCGCGCAGGTTGGTAGCCGACCCGCGTTTGCAGGGAGGGAAGCTCCGCCAGGAATCTCCAATTCGCGGTGCTCCAAACATCCTTCGGCTGATCAAGTCGCTCCTGAGGGCGTTTCTGTCACCAGAAGCGGCTGCTAGCGAGGTTCACTCATCGGTTGAGGCGCGCATCGCGGCAGTGGAAGAAAGGACGCGACTTGCTCGCACGCTCGGCGAAAGGATTGAACTCTGCCAATGGATCTGCTACAACGCAATGTTTACATTCCTGTTGCCGCGATATATCCCTGTGATCATGGCCGGCCATGCTTCTCTGGCAATCATCCAACGGCTGGCTTCATGGCTGGCGGGGTCAGACAAGGACATTTCGCCGCAACTGGCTCTTCACTTGACGCGCAGCATGCCCAACAACGTAACGTCGGAAATGGACCTGGAACTGTGGCGGGTCGCGCAGGCGATTCGCCAGGACGCTGCCGCGCCCGCCGCACTTCCCGCCGCCGACGCCGAGACAGTGGCACAGGACTTCCTGATGCACAAGTTGCCTTCCTCGATCCAGAAGACGCTAGCGAACTTCCTCGATCGATACGGATTGCGCGGCCTGGCGGAAATCGACTTTGGCCGACCCCGCTGGCGGGAGCAGCCGGTTCCCAATGTCCGCGCGCTCCAGAGTTACCTGTCGATGTCCGACGGAAGCGAGACGCCTGACAAGGTGTACCGCGACGGACAGTTGGCCGCAATTCAGGCGACAGAGCGGTTGGCGACAGCAGCGACCCGAATTTCGCGTACCCCGCTGGGCGGCAGCATCGTGCGCTGGTTGGCGAAACGCGTTCGAGCGCTTGCAGGACTCCGTGAAAGCCCCAAGTTTACCGTTATCCGCCTGATGGGCATTGTGCGCGCTGCGCTGCTCGAAGGCGGTCAGGAGCTTGTCGACGCCGATGTGCTGGAACGAACCGACGACCTGTTTTTCTTGCGCCTGCGCGAGTTGAAGGTGTTGGCAATGAATGCGCCGGGAGATTGGAAGGGACTTGTCCGAGCGCGCAGAACTGCGGACCACCGCGAACAGCGACGCCAGCCCATCCCCCGCTTGCTTCTCAGTGACGGTACAGCGGTTTTTGCGGGTCTCTCCTCTCCGGCCAACTCCGACGCGAAAGCACTTGTCGGATCGGGCGTCTCACCCGGAGCAGTAGAGGGAAGAGCGCATGTCGTATTCAGTCCTGCCAATGCGTCTCTTCAGCCTGGAGAAATTCTCGTCTGCCCAGGTACGGATCCATCCTGGACGCCGCTCTTCCTCGCCGCCGGAGGGCTGGTCATGGAGGTGGGAGGGATGATGACGCACGGCTCGGTCGTCGCTCGCGAATACGGGGTCCCCGCCGTCGTCGGCGTGGACCGCGCGACGGAGCGCTTGCAGACCGGACAGCGCGTGTGCGTGGACGGAGGCAGCGGGCGCGTGGACCTCCTGGACTAGCCCCGGCATGGCTGCGACCCAAGCGCCAACCTATCCACCAGTTGCGGAACGAACACCACCGAATAACTGCCCCAGGCGCCGCGTTACTTCAGTGGGCAAAGGCGGACCGAGTAGCGAGGCGACATTCTCCTCAAGGTGGCGGACGCTGCCGGTGCCGGTCAGAACCAGATCGATGCCCGGTTCATGGCGGCAGTAGCGGTAGGCGACCTCCGGCACGGTCCTCGCATCGCTCCCCGAAAGTACCCAAGCCAGCGGATTCGACAGATCGACAGACGCGGCGTCAATCTCGCCGCTCTCGCACAGTTCAGCTAGAATCTCGCGCAGCCGGTCAGGGTTGCTGAAGGCGCGGCGCACGGCAAACATGCACTCGGTAGCGATCCCCTTTTCGGCGGTGGCAGGCAGGACAGACTCGCGGGCAGTCTGATTGAGCATGTTAAAGCCGACCATCACAACATCGAAGAAATCGTCGGTGATTGCCTGCCGCAGGACGCTGTGCTCCAGGTCAGCCGGGAAGCGTTCGCTGATTGCAAGATGGCGGATCTTGCCCTCCTGCTGCATTCTCTGGAGCGCCGGAACGAGTTTATCGCGAACATGCATGTATTCGTCCACTCTTGGGCCATGCACGTGAAACACGTCGATTGTTTCGACGCCCAGACGCCTGAGGCTAGCCTCGACACCGGCGGCGAACTCCCGTGGCGGCACAGGCCGTCCCTTCCGATAGGCCCCTTTCTTCGAGGAAAGCACCAAGCTGCTCCGGTCTGTGCCGCGGATGGCTTTGCCGATGATCTCTTCCGTGCCGTAGTTCTCAGCAGTGTCAATATAATTGATCCCCAGTTCGAGCGCGCGCCGCACGACCGCGATCGATTCTTCTTCACCGCCGCCTGTTTTCTGCCCCAATTGGCTCGGGCCGCCGGCCCCCAGGCCAACCACGCTCACTCGCAGACCAGTGCGTCCGAATGTCCGAAACTCCATGTGCGCCTCCACTTCTGTAGCCACATTCTGACTGCCGCTGCGCAGGCATTGTAACGCGCCATGCCGAGCAGGGAAAGTCGTGCATGCTGCCCGCGCCCGTGCTATAATGGCGGCGAACCAATGCAGGATAGGCTTCATTTGGCAATCGACGAGGAGAGTGACCTATGGCTGAAGAAACTGTACAAGGGACACCGGTTGAAAAAACAACGGAATCTCAAGAATCCGGCGCCCAAGCTGCTGAGACACCGGCGAGCAATCGTCCCAACCCCTTTGCATTTGCTGGTTTTCTGTTGGGAAGCTGGTTTGTGCTGATGATCGTATTCGTTGTGTTCGCCGCTGTTGCCATGACGATTGTGGGCGGCATACTGGGATAATCTCGCACGTCGACAATGTGACGAGGCATTGGTGCAGAGCTTGAGACACATGGCAGCGACTTTCATGTTAACAATTGAGAGGCGGCAGCGTCCGCGCCAACAAAATGGAGCGGTGTGCCGGTTATGACAAAGAAGATATATGCCTATGGGATGGACGGCTTCATCACGCCGATGATGAAATTCTTCGCGGATGAGGGCTGCTTACCCAATTTCAGCCGCCTGCTGCGCGAAGGCACGGTCAACCAGACATGTCCGTCCTTCCCGGTCTGGACGCCCACCAACTGGGCCACGCTTTCCACCGGCGCCCACACCGGAACCCATAGCGTCTCCACCTGGCAGACAATCCTGGGCAAGAAAGCGAGGGGAGGGGGCCGCGACCGGCTCGTCGACAGCTTTGCCGGCCGCGCCAACAACGCGGAGCGGATCTGGAACGCCCTGGAGCGGTCCGGTTACAAGAGCGTCGCCGTCCACTATCCCGGCGCGCATCCCTCCGGCGTGCAGTTTGGTTATGTGGTTGACGGCTTCGGCCACCCCAGCCATCAAAAGACCGACTTTGAAGTGGCGGCGGCGCAGGCCTACACAACGGACGCTTCGGCAGCCAGCGATGTCGCCATGGCACACGACGGCTCGGCGATCAGCGGTCCCGCCAGCGTCGAGATCATTTCGCCCCTGGCCGCTGCGCATGGCTGGAGCAATTTACCACGCAGCGCCTCTCCGGCGCTGGCGACAACATTCACGGTCAACGCACGCCTGAGGGATGATGCGAATATTTTCCAACTCCTGGTCGTAGACAGCCGCGGCGCGGGCTATGATCGAGTATTGATCTGCCGCAGCCCCGACGGAAACGACGTCGCCACCGCGGTCAACCTGGGCGAGTGGAGCGAGTGGGCCATCGAGATGTTCCGCATCGGCGGGCGCGCGCAGCAGGCCTCCGTGCGTTTCAAGTTGCTGGAATTGGCTGCCGACGGAAGTGGCCTGAAACTCTATCGCACACAGATCACCTATACCGACTCCTTCACACACGGTGACGACGATCTGGCGGCGGATCTGATCGAGCGCTTCGGCCCGTATCAGGAACATGCTTCCATGACCCCATACACCGCGGGCATGACCGACTTTGATACGGCTCTGGAGGAGTGCGAATACCAGGGGCTTTGGTTCGCGGACGTCGCGAACTATATGCTGCACGAAAAGGGTTGCGCCTACTTCACTTGTCACTGGCATCTTTACGATTATCTCAACCATATCCACCTGGCTGACGTCGATCCTGTCTGCCCCGGCTTCAACCCGGCCACGAAGGCGAAGCACATGGACTATTTCCGACGTGCCTACCAGGTGGGCGACCGCGTTTTGGGCCGTATATACGCAGCCGCCGACGCCGCGACCCGGAAGGGTGACGAGGTCTATGTCGGCATCCTCGCAGACCACGGCGCTTACCCTGATGTTCGCATCGCCAACATCCGCATGTTCTTGCGCGACCAGGGCTTTCTCGTGCTGAAAAATGGATCAGACGCAGTCGCCGAGGACCAGGATCGGATTTCGCCAGAGGAGGTTGATTGGGAGAAGACGACGGCCTATCTGTCAAAGCGTGGATTCGACATCACCATCAACGCGGAGCCGGGGCCCGAGTTCGATGCGATTGAGCGTAAGTTGCTCACCGCGCTGCGCACGTGGATCGACGCCGATACGGGCAGCACGCCGATCGCCATCGCGCTACCAAAGCGGGACGCCTATCTGCTGGGCCAGTGGGGCGAACAGTGCGGTGATGTGATCTTCGCCTGGGATCACGATTACGTGAGCGGTTACTACACGCAGTGGCTGGGGATTGAGGGCGGCGGCAATGTGGGCGCACCGCTCGTTTACGGTGCCCATCATGGCGGCTTCATCCCGACCGACAACGGTTTCTCTTCAACTTTCGGCTCCTTCTTGCTGGCAGGGCCGGGCTTGAAACGGGGATATGAGAGGCCCGCGGAGCGGTTGGGCTACATACACGCCGCCGACGTCGTGCCGACGATCTGCCACTTGCTGGGCGTCGATCCGCCGGCGCAGAGTCAGGGCGCGGTCGCCCGTGATCTTTTCAAGGGGCATGAGATGGTGAGGGAGAGGGGGCAGTAAGCACGCTTGCGATGGAAACCTTCTCCAGTGACGGTATCAATTACTGAATGGCGGCGCGATGCACTGTGGACCGAAACGGCCAACGCAAATTTCGCAGTTTGCGGTAAGCTGCCTGGAGGCGCTCGCTTCAGCCGGGTTGGGGCAAGTGGTCTCATTGAAAGGGGCTTTCGGCCTACTTCACTATTTTGACTTCGGACCGACGAATGACATAGATGCGTGGTGGTCTGAAAGCGCGACTCCCTACGATAGAGCGCGGGTGGTGGCAGTTGTTGAACATGCTTTGGCTCAGTTCGGCGATATCAAAAAACGCGAGTGGGGCGAGTTTGTCAGTCTTGAATTGTTCCAGGACAACAGAACGGTTTTCAGCTGTCAGATTGCAGAGCGCTCCGCTCAATTGAGAGACTCGGTTTCTGTTGAGTGGACCGATGTTCAACTTGCCAGCCTTGACGATTTGATCGCCAGCAAGATGGTCGCCTAGGTTGAACGCGGCGTGCCGCGGGACTTTCGCGACATCTGCGCAGTGTGCGATGCTGCAATCGTAACACCAGAGGACTGTTGGCAGCTTTGGCGCAAAGGGCAATAGCGGGTCGGAGCGTCCTCGTCCTACTCGCGCGCAATATTGGCGGTTGAAACGCATCTTAAGCGCATAAAGCTGCGTCGGCCTCTTGAAGGGATCGCCGACGAAGGGCAAAGAGGTAAAGCGGAGCAGACCCGACGCTGGTTCAGCGAGGAGTTTCTAGATGCAGTCGTGGATTGACGGGGCCTTGTATCCTGACTCGGAGGTTCCTGAATCGCTTGACTCACTGGCTGTTAGGGTGGACTTTCTGGCGCGACTCTGCGACGCGTGGGACTTCGGAATCCTGCCCTATCAGGAGACGGACGAGGAGATAAAACGGACTGAATGGCGCGAAGCCGTTGACGCCTGCCAGATGCTTACATCTATTGCCTATCAGATCCTGCGCGATTGGCGCCAGCTTCCGCCCGTTCCCTACATCGGCCCGGACCATCGCTACATCAGCGACGACCCAAATCTCGAATACATTTAGCGCAGGGAGGTGCCGATCGCCCGCTCATTGTTGTCGCGTATTGCGCAATAGGATGGTCGCATCGACTGACAGAGGAACACGCAACGCGTTAACGAGCGGGCAGCGCGCTGACCAGCGTCTGCAGCATCTCCTCCAGCGTCGGCGCGTCCGGTTCCTCCGGTGTACGATCCGCCAGCGCCGTGCCGCCGACGAAACGGTAGATGTCGGCGGCGCCTTCGTGGAACTTCGGCGTCAGTCCGACGCCCGCCATGGTAGCGGCGATCTCCTCCATCTCACCGACCCAGCGCCTTGACTTGGAAGGCATTCCCGGCAGGCCTCCCTCGATCCGCTTCAGCATGGCAGCCTGGCTGGCGCTGTACTCGCCAAAGAGCGCCTCGCGCACGCCCAACGCCTCGGCTGCCACCACCAGTTCCGTACAGAGCGCGGTCAGCCCTTTGGTCAGACCTGCGTAGCACATCTTGACGGCAGACGCGTCGCCGATGCGGTCGCTCACGACCGGTACGTCAAGGCCGTAATCGTTGAGGCGGGCCAGTTCGCTGGCGTGAACGCCTGAAGCGTAGAACCGGGTGGAGCCTTCCTGGCGCGGCGGCGGACCGATGATCGAGGCGTCCACAAAGCGGCCGCCGGCAGCGGTGATCACCTCGCCGATGCGCCGGGTCGTCTGCGGCGCGATGGCGTTGCAGTCGGCGTAGAGCAGATCAGCGCCTGTCTGGCCCAGGGCCGCGGCCACCTTCTGCGCGGCGGCATCCGCTTGCGCCGGAACGAGGATGCACAACAGTATGTCCGCCTCCTGCACCAGCGCCTCGTAGGAGACGATCTCTTCGATTCCGGCTTTGGCGGCCAACTGCCGCGTGCGCGCGCTGCGGTCCGCCAGATGCGCAATCACACGCAGGCCATGGCCGCGCAGCCGCTGCCCAACTGTGTGACCCATATCGCCTGGGCTGAGAATTCCAACGGTATTCATCTTTGCACCTCTTCCTGCGCCCGCTGCAGCAGCGCCTTCATATAACCAATCGTATAAGCCGTGCCGATGCGGGGGTTGTTGGCCATCAGCGGAATGTGATCCGGGATCAGAACACCGTCGAAGCCGCTCTCTTCGAGAACGCGCATCGCCTTGTACATATCAAAGTAGCCGTCATCCACGAACGTCTCGACAAAATGGGGCAGTGACCGGTCAACATTGCGAAAATGGATCTTGAAGAGCTTGTTGCGCCGCCCGTACTCTTTAAGCGACTCTTCAACGCCCCTGCCCATCAACTCGCCGCCTTCCAGCCAGCAGCCGATGCAGAAGCAGATGCCCACATTGGGGCTGTCAGCGATGTGCATGGCGCGTTCATAGCCGTCATAGCTGCTGAAAATACAGCGCGGCACGCCGCCCAGTTCGGGTTCGGGCGGGTCGTCGGGGTGGATGCCGATGCGGACGCCTGCCTCCTCAGCGACCGGCGCGGCCTTCTCGACGAAGTAGCGAAAGTTCTCCCAGATTTCATCCTGCGAGTAGACACGGCCATGGGTAAGAGGAAGACAATAGAGTTTTTCCGCCCAGTGCCCTACTTCCGCCTCCGCCAGATCGAAGCCGCGCGCCGACGCGGCGCCGCGAGTCAACTCGCGTTCGGTGCTCCAGATGCCGTTGGCCATGTGAGCGTAGGTCGTATAAGGAATGCCGGCCTTGCCCAGCGCCTGTAGGTGATTCACGTATTCCTCGATCTTGGCATCCCGCCTTTCCAGCCCGAGGACGATCGCGTCCTGATTGTGGACGTCGCGGTTGCCGAAACCGTAGATGCGGATGCCGGCCTTTTCGAAGCGCTCTTTCGTGCGCGCGTAGTATTCGTATCCGGCATGTTCGCCGTTGGTCCAGCATACGGCCCAGTCTACGCCCATCTGCCTGACAAACTGCAATTCGGCGTCGTCGGCATCGGGCGATACCTGCGCCGCAATCTTCATCCCGGGCGGGAGTGGCATGAGGGACATCAACAATCTCCAGTTTCATGTCGAAGCGACGATTGAGTGCGAGATATGGACATTTTAGTCTAACAGTGGGAGTGTGCCAACCGGCGGGCGCGTGCTGTCAACCAAGTGGGACGGGACACGCTTCAGCCCAAAGCGTCCCGTCCCCAAAGCGTACACAGACGCCGCCATCAAATGGCGATGCTGAAGGCTCACCCACCTGCCAGGCCAGCGCATCGCGCAGCCAGAGCTCCGCTCCGTCAACGTTCACGCGAAAGGGGATGCCGTGGGCCGCAGACGCGCGCACAAAGTTGAACGCCCGCCGCACCGGCCAATTGGTGTCGAGAGCGAAATCATCGGGCGTCGGCGCGGGGAAGTAGCTGCCGCCATGCTGCGGCTTGCGTTCGGTCTTCCCATGCGCCAGTGCGATCAGAGTCTCTGCCAGCAGGTCGCCGCCGGCGGAGGCGCATCTGGCTTCGGCCTCAGCCGCACGGATGCCGTCGGCAAAACGGATTTTCCTTTGCGCCGCGATGTCGCCCGTATCCATGCCCGCATCCATCCAGTGGACCGTCACGCCGGTGCATGTTTCACCAGCCCGGAACTGCCAAAAGAGCGGCTGCGGCCCTCGATAAGCCGGTAGCAGAGATGGATGCACATTGAGAAAGCCGTGCTGCGGGATGTCCAGCGCGCTTGGTGGAATGATTCGATGCCAGCAGGCAACACAGGCAACGTCCAGCGCCATCTCCGCGAGCCGGTCGACTACTTCCGGACGCCCTACATCACCGCACTCGTAAACCGGGATCCCCGCTTGCCAAGCCAGACGGAGGGGGTCCGCTTGACTGTGTTCGTGACCAGGCTGCGGCGCATTCGTGTTATCCTCTGTGTCGCCGCCATAAATGTTTTCAGGCGTTCCCAAAGGGAGTTTCGGGTTCAAAAGGGGCAGTTCAAACTCAGCTAAAGTCGGCGCTGCGTTTTCTGAATCGGGCGTAATTCCCATCGCCAGCGGGCGGAAACGCTGCCCGGAAAGCAGCACAGCGACTACTCTCAAATCGGCTGAGAGAAGCTTTTCCAGAACGATGTGGCTGAAGGGGCTTGACATTCCCAGGAACAACGCGCGCATTTCTGTTGACATCGGCTCAACTCTGGCCGTATAATGGGGCATCAGCGTTCATTCTAAGAGAATCGGAGCAGACTTATGGCACGCATGGTACAGTGTGCAAAGATCGGACAGGAGTTGCCGGGGCTGGAGAAACCACCCTATGCCGGCGAGTTGGGCATGCGGATTTACGAGAACATCTCGCAAAACGGCTGGGACATGTGGATGCAGTATTCCGTGGTGCTGATCAATCACTACAGTCTCAGCCTCGGCGATCCGCAAGCGCGTGAATTCCTCTTTCAACAGATGGAAGAGTTCTTTTTCGGAGCGGGCGCGCAGATGCCGGAGGGCTGGACACCGGAGGGCACGCCAGGAGCCGGCAAAGGCGTCCCGGCCGAAAAAGGTGCGCCGCGCAAGTAGCGAACATAGCTATGCGCTCAGCGCAAACTCCGGGACGATCTCGAATTTGAGGAGGCGATGCGCCTTCCGCAGCGCCTCCTCGACCTCCGCTGCCGAGCGGCCTTTGGCGAAGATGAATCCCAGGTAGGCGTCGCCCTCCGGCAGAGGGACGAGCGACTGATCAGACTTGGCCGTTATCTGCACATCCTCGATGCCGTCCCCCGCTTTCGCTTCGTCAATTCCCAACACGCGGCGCAAAATGCCCGCTTGCGGTATCGGGATCATCATCACCCCGCCGGCCTGACTTTCCCTCTCCAGGCTGTCCAGAGGCAGGCCGCACGCCTGTCGCAGGATCAACTCCTCTAGCGAGCTGCCGCTGCCCACCTCCATGCCAAAACGCAGAATTCGCGAGCAAAGACCGCCAATCGTACGACCGGCCACCTCAACTACCCACGGCCCTTCTTCGTTTACACGCAGTTCGGCATGGACCGGGCCGGTTTGCAGGCCGAGACCGCGTGCCGCCGCTTCTGTCGTCTCGAGGATGGTCCGCTGCGCATCGGGGGTCAGGCGCGATGGCGTAACGTAGATCGTCTCTTCAAAATAGGGGCCCTCCAATGGATCCGGCTTGTCAAACAGAGCGAGAAGATGAAGCCGGCTCCGGTCAAGAAGACCCTCCAGCGCAACTTCAAAGCCAGGGATGTAGCCTTCGACCAGGAAAGGCTGGCCTATGCCGATCATGGCGGTCAGCCGCCTGACGGCCGCGGCCAGTTCACAGCGAAGATTGGCGCGAATCACCCCCCGGCTGCCGTTCAGTTCTTCCGGCTTGACAACACAGGGATAGCCAATCTGCTCCTCCGCCTGGGCAATGATCTCTTTCAGATTCTGATCGGTGCGGAACTCGGCGAAGGGCGGAACAGGCGCGCCGCAGGCAGCCAGCAGCGTGCGCATCCGATGCTTGTTGCGCGCGGCCTCTGCCGCCGCCGGGCTGTTATGGGGCAACCCCAGCCGCTCCGCTACCAGCGCAGCGACTCGCGCGCCACTGTCATCCAGCGCCAGAACGGCATCAAGATGCTTAACATTCCTGGCCGGATCGCCTGCATCGGCCAAGGCGCGCATAAGCCGGTTTGCCGCTCTATGGGGATCGGCGAAGTCCACACCCAACCGGTATTTCCATTCGTCTGCCAGTGTTTGGGGCGTATCGACGGCAATGACCGTTTCGATGCCAAGTCGCGTCGCGGCATCGAGATAGTCCTGCGTGCGATAGCTGGTGGGGGTTGTGAGCAGCAGCGCCCGTTTGACCGGTGCGCACTCTTTCTTTGTGCTGGCCATGATGGTCTACGACCTGATCGCTGAGACAACCGCGCGCCAACGGTCTAGCTGGTGACGCGGCAAGCCGTTGTCGAGGACGCCGCCGCACTCCGAATCTGGGGACGCTGCGCCGTCCGTCCATTCATCTCGACTCAAACGCGACGCGAATCTGGTGACCAGCGCCCCTTCTTCCACTGCCAGCCCCGCCAGCAGCACGCCGGCCAGCGCACTGCTGTGGAAGAGCGCCTCGCGCTCGTCGGCGGCGATCACTTCAGCGCTGGCGCTCCCACCGTCAATCACTCGGCGCAGATTGGCCTGGCTGACCTCCTTGAGCAACTCGGCGAATACTTTCACGACCTGAGGGTGATGTGTGCGCGCCGCCAAGACGGCAGCCCGGCTGAAGAAAAAGTCACCTGCCAGAATAGTCCCACCCAGCAGAAAGCTGTCGATCGTGTCGGGCTGCGCCGGGTTGAGCAACAATCGATGGATTCTCAGGCCGACCTGCAGGAGTTCCAACGCGGCGGCCAATGCCGCACGACGGGATACAGCTTCTGCCGAATCGTGAACGGGCGCGGCCGAGGCCAGCACGATTCCCGCCAGGATCTGCTCCTTCGCAACCTCGCTGCGAACGAACTGCAGCAGCCCTTGCGGCAGATCTGCGAGCACTTCTTCAAGAAGCCCCGTCACCAAGTCCTGTTCTGCCCACAGGCCGTTGCCTATATGTTCGGCCAAATCACTTTCCTGCATAGGTCACCCTATACGGATATCGACGTGCGCGCTTCACCTCCTCGGGCAGCATTGCGTCGTTCGCACGACTGCTGTCAAGGCTTCACGAAGCATCAGTCTTCCACGCCGCCAATGATTTCACGATAGATCGTCTCCAAATCGTCATCGCTGTAAAAGTGGATGACGAGCCGGCCGCTGCCATCCGCCTTGCGCTCCAGGCTCACCTTTGTGCTGAGCCGCTCGCGAAAGCGGTTTTCCCAAAAACGCAACTGCGCCTGCATGTGCGGGGGGTCTTCTGCTGGCCCGGCCTCAACCGGTTCCTCCAGCCAGCGGCGCACAAGCGACTCGGTCTGACGGACGCTCAATTCACGTGCAAGAACCAGGTCCAGCGCCCGCTGAATGTCATCGCCGCTCTCCAGGCTGAGCAGTGCGCGCGCGTGGCCCGCGCTGATCATTTGGCTGTTCAAGGCGGACTGGGCGGCGGCAGGCAGGCCCAAAAGGCGAACGGCATTGGCCACCGCGGAGCGGCTCTTCCCCACCCTGTCCGCGACCTGGGCTTGGGTCAGGCCGAATTCGTTCACCAGCGCGTCGTAGGCGGCCGCCTCCTCGAGAGGGCTGAGGTCGGCCCGCTGAAGGTTTTCCACCAGCGCCAACTCCAGGAGTTGTTGGGGCGTCGCCTCGCGTACAATCGCGGGCACGGTCGAAATTCCAGCCTGGCGCGCGGCCCTCAAGCGGCGCTCGCCGGTGATAAGCCGGTAACGCTGCGGCTGATCGGGGCTTTCGGTAACAATCAGAGGCTGGATGATCCCATGCTCGCGAATCGATGCGGCCAACTCGGTCAGGCTGCCTGGCCCGAACCGGGCGCGCGGTTGGTGAGGATTTGCCTGAATCGCCATGATAGGCAGTTCGCGGACGCCGCCTTCCTCCCCCTGGAAGTGCAGTTCGTCGACCTCCTCATCCGTGTGCGGTGTGCTCCTGCCGAGCAACGCACCCAGCCCGCGGCCCAGCCCCTGGCGCCGGCGCGGATTCGGATTGTCCGTGTGGGTCTCTCGCGTCATTTCTGGGACACCCTTGATTCTGACGGCGCGGTGTCATTCGCGCCGAGGAAATCCCCGCTTGCGGCTGCGCCCTCCGCGATTGGGAAGCGGTTCATAAATTCAGCGGCCAACGCCGCGTAGGCCAGCGCGCCGGCGCTCTCGGGCGCGTACCCTAGAACTGTCTGACCATGACTGGGGGCTTCACTGAGGCGAACCGAGCGGGGGATAAGCGTCTGAAACGTCTGCTTAGGAAAGTGCTGGCGCACGTCTTCGACCACCTGGTTGCTCAGATTGGTACGCGCGTCAAACATGGTTAGCAGGACGCCGGCAACTCGCAGACGGGCGTTCAACACCTTGCGCACCTGATGAATCGTATCCAGCAATTGGCTCAGGCCTTCCAGGGCCAGGTATTCGCACTGAACCGGGATGATGATCCCATCCGCTGCCGTCAGCCCGTTGATTGTGATCAGCCCCAGGCTGGGCGGGTCGTCGATGAAAATGTAGTCATAGTCGCAATGGAGTGGTTGCAGCGCCCTGAACAGCAGTTGCTCGCGCGCCATGCGCGCGGCCATCTCGACTTCGGCCCCGGCCAGATCAAGATTGGCCGGAACCAGTTCAAGACCCGGTTGGACGGTTGACGTGATCGCGTCCTGTACCGGCTTGTGGTCGATCAAGACTTCGTAAAGGCTGGCGCGCGACGCCCTGGGATCAATCCCAAGGCTCGTTGTCGCGTTCGCCTGTGGGTCGCTGTCCACCAGCAAAACACGGCACCCGGCTTTGGCCAGATAGGCGCAGAGGTTAACCGCGGTAGTCGTTTTGCCCACGCCCCCCTTTTGATTTGCAATTGCGAAGATCAGAGCCGTCATGGCACGCTGAGACCTGTTTTCCCGTATTGGGTAGCGCGAACGTACCGGCGGGACACCTGAGTTGCCACAAGGCAATCCTTTGCAAGAGTCTTGCCCTCAAACAGGCTCAACCTCAACCCTAACATCCACCCGACCCGCAATCCTTCCAGGGATGCTGCGCCATATAGGCAAGCACCTCCGCATGGGTAGGGATGCCGGAGACACCCTGCCCCTCAACACCGAACGAAGCCGTGATATTGGCATAACGGGCCGCGTCCAACGGGTCACCAGTTTCGTCGAGCCGCAGAAGGAAAGCTGTAGCGAAAATGTCCCCGGCGCCGGTTGGGTCAATTTCATCGGCCGGGCGCGGGGGAATCGGGATCACCTCGATTTCGGCGGCGGCGTTGCGCCGATAGACTGTGCTGCCGTCCCGGTATCCGGTGAGGACCACGAGCGAAATGTAATCCAAGAACTCATCGACCAACTGCAACTCGCCATCAATGTCCTCAATCGACAGGATGAGCACGTCAAGATGGGGCAAAATCTCAGCCATTGTCGTCCACGCAGTGGGATACACACGGCCGTCGCAATCCCAGCCCCGCATCCAGCCTTGAGGCACTGCCGCCACAATCGTTTTGCGGTCGAAGATGGCGGCCACTTCCGGCAGCACTTCATTGGCCAGGGGGCCAAGCAGCGCGATATGCGGCGCCCTCAGCTGAGCAGGGATATCGCCAACTGCGATTGGCGGGGAGGGCGTGTAACAGTACTGCACGCGACCATCGGACGAGTAAAGATTTGCGAAAGTCGTGGTATGTTCGGACGGAAGCACGTGTATATCGGCCAGACTCCGCAGCACGGACAGATCGACATCATCCCCGGCTCGCGTGAGAATCACCGGTCTATGCCCGAGCCGGGCGGCCGTAACCGCGGCAAAGCTGACAGTGCCGCCTAAGACGTATTCAGTGGTGGCTGGATCCGCTGTCGCAATGTCCCGGCTGACGGTCCCGATGGCAAGAAAATCGCTCAACATTGACTATGTGAATCGCGTTGCGCCGATCCACCTCTCATTTGGGCAGGATCTGCACCTTCCGCCGGGTGTCCTCACCAGTGCTGGCCGTGTAAACATGCTCGTGGTTGCGGAGGGCAATGTGGATCAGACGACGCTCGCTTGCCGGCATCGGCTCGAGGGAAGCAGGCCGACCTGAGGCGACAACCTGTTCGGCCAGCCGCAGAGCCATCTGGTTCAATTGCTCGGCCCGCCTCTGCTTGTAGCCGCCAACATCGATGACGATGTTCTTCCAGCGATGCAGTTCCTGATTGACCATGAGCCGAATCAAATACTGAATGCTGGCAAGCGTCTCGCCGTTGCGACCGATCAGATCGCCAAGGTCGTCTCCGACAACATTCAGATGCAAAGCGCGGTCGCTGTCCTCTGAATCGTCCAACCAGGAGAGTTCGATCTCGGCTTCAATTTCCAGATTATCCAACAACTGGCCCAATAGATCGTAAGCAAGATCCTCCAGGTCGACGTCATTGTCATCCAGTTGCGCCTCGCTCTCGGCTTGGCCTTCTTCTTCCTGATCGGGCGCCGCCGAATCGTCAACCTCTGAAAAAGGCACATCATCGGCAGCCCGCGAAACAGTTTCGGCAGGCTCTTCCGTCTCCGCAGCCACCTCTGCAATTGCCTCGGTCGCCGAGTCAACGCTTTCCTGAGGTTGACGTTTCGCGGTCGCGGGATTGCGAGTCAGGCGCACCTGGGCATCGGACGCGCCGATTCCGAGAATGCCGCGGCTCCCTTCGTCGAGCACTTCGATATTGACTTCCTCGCGCGAGACGCCCAGTTGCCGCAAGCCTTCGTCTACGGCGTCCTCCACAGTTTTGGCCGCGTACTCGTAACTTTGACCTCTCTTCATCTCATCTTCTCTTTCGGTTGCGTCGATTCCGTCGCCGTGGAGGGGGCTGCCTCCGTTCACCATCAATCGCCTCAGTAGCGGCGGTGGATGTCGCGCCGCCATCTGCGGGCGCCATCGCGGCAGTGACCGCGACCGCCTGTTGAGCAGCAGGAGTTATCGTTTTGCTCATCCCGCCCATGTGGTTGGCTACATAAGTCTGACCCATCTGCAGCAGATTACTGGTTACCCAGTACAAGGACAGACCAGCCGGCACCTGCAACGTGAAGAAGCCGAACATCAGCGTCATCATCGTTGTCATCTGCTTCATCATGCCGGCCTGCTTATCGCCGCCCGCCGGTGTGGCCGCGGTCGTCATGCGCTGCATATAGACCTGGCTGACCATCAGAAGCGCCGGCAGAATCAGATAGGCCACCAAAGTATAGTATTCGCCGGCGTTCCACGCCTCCGGAATCCACGCAAGCCCACGCGTAAACTCAGGAAAGCCGAGATCGGGAATCCAGAAAAATCGAGCGTCGACCAACTCCTTTCCCAATGCGACCAACGCCGAATAGAGTCCGAACAGAACCGGCATCTGGACGACCATTGGCAAGCAACCGCTGAGCGGGTTTACGCCTGCCTCCCGGTATAGCTTCATCTGCTCCTGCGACATTTTTTCGCGGTTCTTGCCGTATTTATTCTGTAGTTCTTTCAGTCTTGGCTGAAGCTCCTTTTGCGCCTGCATACTCTTTATCTGAATCATCGTCAAGGGAAACGCGATCATCTTGATAACGATGGTGAAGAGAATGATGGCAAAGCCCCAACTATAGGGAATGCTCCAGTCATCCAGACTCGTTTTGAGCCAGAGCAGTGATTTGGCCAGAGGGAAAACGACCACCTGCTGCCACATGCCCTCCGGTACAGCCTCGTCCCAATTCTCCACGCCCTCACGAGGAACGCCGCACCCGCTCAATAGCAGCCCTGCCATCACAAGGAACAGCAACAATAGAATCCATCTTCGACTCACGATTTATCTCCTCGTCTCGGCGCTGTCAGCCTGCGCACACAGAGCCGGATCTGTGTCAGAAAATGTCGCGCTGTTCACTCCAAAGACCGCCCTGAAGGTCAGCCCTTTTCAGTGCGCACGGCAACATCATCAGGCAACAATTCGGTGGCGCAAAACTCTTCGGCCTGTCCTATGGCACCGGGTCGAATCCTCCCTGATGCCAGGGATGACACCGGCAGATGCGGCGCAGACCCATCCACGTACCCTGCGCCGCGCCGTATCTCTTCACCGCTTCGTAAGTATATTGAGAGCAGGACGGATGGAATCGACAGTTGTTCCCCAAGAGCGGTGAAAGCGCACGCTGATAGAATCGGATAATGCGCAAAATCAAAGCACGCAAGACTCTCTTCTCCTCAAGCGCCATCCTGTCCTCGAATTGAATCGGGAATGTTCAAAGAGGCTCGTTGAAGCAGGCGCTCGCAGGCTCTGTCGATCTCCCCATATGTCGCACCGCGAATCGGACCTCGGGCAATCATCACGCAGTCCCATCCCGGCTGTATCCGGCGCATTCGCTGCCGCACCGCTTCACGCATGCGCCGCTTCACGCGGTTCCGCACCACAGCCTTGCCAATTCTACGACTTACCGAGAATCCGAAGCGGCTGTAAGGAAGGCCGTTTTGCTGTATGCACAGTACTGCCAGGCGATTGCTGAAACTCTTGCCCTGGCGGCGGATTTCCTGGAAATGCTCATTTTCCCGAACCCTGTAACGACGTTTCACGCCGGTCTGTATCCACAGCTATCGATCGACAACTCTGTTGCAAACCGAAGACGATGACAGATGGTGCGGGGTGTGAAGCGCTCTTACCTCACTTCTCTAACCCGATCCGCCTGCGGTCAGTCTCACGGCGAGCGCATTTTTCTAATAATCGCGCTTGCGGGTTGACATTTGGACGGCCAGACTCGTCCGTTGTTTCAGTCTGCGGCGCTTTATCACGTTGCGGCCGCCTGGGCTTTGCATTCTTTTGCGGAAGCCGTGCGTGCGCAGCCGCTTTCGAACCTTCGGCTGCCAGGTTCGCTTGGGCATACCCTTACTCCTTAGGAGATTGCAATCCAGTTTCACTACCAATGTTCGATTATACGTGGTTTTGGAAAGGACTGTCAAATCTCAAGCATATTTTGACAAGCCAAATCTGGCGCAGGCCGTATGGAAAGTTTCTCCTGATGCTCAGACCAAATGAGCATACATGTGCAGGTCGCCCTCGATAGCAGCGAATTGCGTTACAGACCGATGCAAAGTCCAGACCGCTTTCGGGACACTGCTCCACCTCGCCCACAGAAATCAAAAAGGTCTCTTTTCCATTCCCGTAATGCGTATGATATAGTAGAATTCTTGTGAACGTACGAGTTGGGGCGAAGTAACTTCTGATTATCCGAAACTGCCGATGTCCACCCGGTGGCGCACCATGAAACACAGCGCAAGTTGATGTTTGAACCCGAGAACACCGCCCGATCTTCGGTCGAGGGCGAAAGGCACACCGACTCCAGTTCGGTGCCCCCAACTCCGAGCAAAGCAGATCGGGAAGACCCTCCATCTCTGCAAATGCTGGAGGAATCGGCCGCGCAACTGGCCGCACTGCGACAGCGGGCAGAATTCCTGCTTGACCAGCTCTCAAACGATAGAGTCGACGGTTCCGCGCCCGCAGCGGCGGATGGGCGAGACGTGATTCCTCCACCGACAACCGATGACCATGATGGCGGCGGGGCCGCCATCAACGAGTCTGCGCAGACCCGATTCGAAGAACGGTTATTCCCTTTGCCCTTGGAGAACGACATCAAACCAGCCGGCGCTCACGACGCAGTATCGACGGACCAGCAAGCGCCTGACCAGCACTCCGAAACGCCCGGGTCAAATCTGCCAGCAGCGCACGCAGACGGATCAACCCCGGATATTCCCTCATCTGGCCCTTCCTTTGCTTCGCATTCACCACAGGGCACAGGGCTTCTATTGTCCGAGTTTTCAGGACGGTCATCTGCGGGAAAGACGAACAACAATCGCTCAAGTATCGACTCCCCGCTCGACGAGACAGCTCAATCTTCTGCCTATCCGATTCAGAGGCATCATTCACAACCGACTTCTATCTTGGATAGACCGATTGGGGCGACTCAACCCCCCTTCAGCCGGGTGGCCGAAACCAGGTTTGACGTAACGGCAACCGACGTTCAGGTGGTTGAAGATGAGATTGTCAGTCTGTACAAGGCGATCAACCGGGTCAAGCAGAGCCCGCGGGAAAACACGGGACATGCGCTCTCACTGCTGACAGAGGCCCGTGAAATTATGCTGGCGGAGCCACAGCGCATTGAGCGGGTAGAGTACAACATTCAGCAGGCGCGCCAGATCCTAGACCGCGCCAGAGCCAGTCGCAGACACTCCCGGCTCCTTGCACTGCGAACAGTTTCGCGCCTTGTCCTGTGGCTCGCGGTCCTGGGCGGGCTGGGCGCGGCTTTGTACTTCTATCCACAAAGCGTGGACGAGATCGTAGCCATCGCCGCGGCAAGAGTCGGATGGCGCACCTCGCTCTTGTTTCCCGCGCTTTGGGCAGTCGTAGCAGGAGGAGCCGGTGGCTGCCTGGGCACGATCTCTTTTCTGGTGGAGCGGATGCGCGTTCAACACGAGTTCGATGATAAATACATCTTGCGTTCAACAGTTCAGCCGCTCATGGGCGTCGTTCTCGGCCTCCTTACCTTTGGCCTGTTGGCCCTTGTCTTCAGCAGCCTTGGAACGTCCATCACCGTCCACCCCGCCATAACCTACCTGCCGGCAGCCATTGCCCTCCCGATTGGCCTCTGGCAGGAGTACGTATACGCCCTGATTTTCCGCCTCACAAGACTGCTCACCTTTCAGCGACGGCGGAGGTGGTAGGCGAAACGCCCTTCTCGGCCACCGCCCCCTCCCGTTTGCCCAACTCCTCAGCCGAATCCGTCGCCCGATTGCCCCCGCCCTCTGGTCTATCAGGGGATTGTGAGCGATCTTGCCCGCATTTGCCCACTTGCGTTACAATTCCGGCATGAAGCATCGAACAAATGAGCGAAGCGAAACTGAGACTCCGCAGACGTCGCAAGGGCAGCCCTTCGTTGAGGTGATCGTCAACGTTCCGATCCGGCGCTCCTTCAGGCAGGGGGAACGTCCTCCCCTCCAAGCAGAATTCGGCGGCATAGACTTCGAAGGCGCACACCTCTCCCCTCCGGAATTGAGCAAGCCGGAGTCGACCCATCAACGCAGTGTCGGCGCCGCTCAATATCAGACCTTTCATTATCACCTCCCGCCCGAACTGAAGGGAAGGCTTCAGCCCGGACACCTCGTGTGGGCCCCCTTCGGCGCGCAGGAGGTTCAAGCAATCGTCGTCGGGACGGCGTCATCCTCGCCGGTGGAGACAAAAGCGATAGCCCGCTTGGCGCGGCCGCTGCCGGTCCTGACGCGTGCGCAACTGGATTTGGCCTTCTGGATCGCCGATTACTTCGTTGCCCCCATCTCCGAGGCGGTCAAACTCTTCCTGACGCCCGGTCTACTCAGCAAGGACGGCCAGCCGCCCAAGGTTCGAGTAAAGCGCGAGCAGCGGATCGAGCTCCTGATTGCGCCGTCGGCGATTCGAGAGGGTCTCTTTGGACTTGGCCGCAGCACGAAACAGGTACAGATTCTGACGGAGTTGCTGGCCGCGCCGGCGCACACATTGGAAGTGGTTAAACTCAATAGCCTGTGCGGCCTGGCTACAGCCAGTTCCATTTCCGCACTGCAAGCTAAGGGTTTGGTGCGCCTGGCGGACGGCGCGGCGAGGCTGGCGCGGTCCGCCATAACGACGGAGCAGGCGATTCTTCAGCTGCGCGGCGCGTTGAAGTACGAACCGGTCTTGCAAGCCTTGGCAGCGGCCGGCGCGCCCGTCTGGAAGACTGATCTCTACGCGCAGGTAAACACCGATCTGGCCAGCTTGCTTCATCTGCAGCAGGCAGGCCTGATTCAGATCGAGCAGAAGTCTCGCTACCGGGACCCGCTCGCCGGGCGCACCTATGCCAGGACGCATCCTCCCCTACTTACGCGCCAGCAGCAACGCGTTTGGGATGAGATCAAAGAAAGATGCTTTGGGGGCATTGCCTCTGAATCGAACGAAGTAGAAATTTGTGGGACGAGCCACAAGCCGCCGGCTATCCGTTTCGCCGGCTTCCTGCTGCACGGCGCGACCGGCAGCGGCAAGACCGAAATCTACCTGCGCGCCATCGCTGAAACTCTGGCCCGCAATCGCCAAGCCATTGTGCTGGTGCCGGAGATCGCGCTGACTCCGCAGACGGTTGCCCGCTTTGCCGGACGATTCCCTGGGCGCGTGTCGGTCGTCCATTCGGGGCTGAACAGCGGTCAGCGCTACGACGTGTGGCGGCGCACTCGGGATGGCGAGATTGATGTGATCATCGGCGCACGCAGCGCCCTCTTTGCCCCCTTGCCGCGGCTGGGTATGATCATCATTGACGAAGAACACGAAACGACATACAAACAGGACACCGACGAGTGGGGCAGCTTCACGGTCTTCTACGACGCCCGCACAGTCGCGGTCCAGTTGGCGCGCGTCACGGAAAGCGGACTGATTTTCGGCAGCGCGACGCCTTCACTGGACGCCTATTACAAGGCGCAGCAGGGCAGGCTGACACTGCTGGAGATGCCCAACCGGGTATTGGGCCACGCGCATGTGGAGGGACTCGGCCCGCAGGACGACAATGCCACGCTATCTCCGCCCGCCTACGCGACGTTGCCGCCCGTCGAAATCGTCGATATGCGCCAGGAACTTCGCGCCGGCAACCGCAGCATTTTCAGCCGCAGCCTGCAATCGGAGCTTCACTCTGTGCTTGACGCCCAGGAACAGGCGATCCTGTTCCTCAACCGCCGCGGCACCCATACGTTCGTGATGTGCCGCGACTGCGGCTTCGTCGCCGAGTGCGCCCGCTGCGAAACGACGCTCACTTTCCACGAGCGGGCCGCTCAACTTATTTGCCACCGCTGCAACGCCCGCGAGCCGGTCCCCGCGCAATGCCCGGCCTGCGAAAGCCGACGCATAAAATATTTCGGTAGCGGCACACAACGGATCGAGGAACTTGTGCGCCAGATCTCGCCCCGCGCCCGCCTCCTGCGCTGGGACAGAGACACGACCGGGCGCAGGGGCAGCCATGAGCAGATTCTCGAACGCTTCGCCAGCCACGAAGCCGATCTGCTCATCGGCACGCAGATGATCGCCAAAGGGCTGGACTTGCCGCTCGTAACGCTGGTCGGGGTCGTATCCGCCGACGTGGGACTCTACCTGCCCGATTTCCGCGCGGCGGAGCGCACCTTTCAGCTTCTGACCCAAGTGGCGGGCCGGGCCGGGCGCAGCAGACGGGGAGGACGTGTGATCTTTCAGAGCTACACGCCGCAGCACTACGCCCTCCAGGCCGCCGCCGAACACGACTATCATGCCTTCTACGCACGGGAGATGGCATTTCGCCGCGAGCAGCAGTACCCGCCGGTAAGCAGGCTTGCCCGTCTGATATTCTGGCACAAGAAACTGGAAACGGTGCAGGAGCAAACCCGGCGGATGGCGGACAGGCTGCGGCGCCGGGCCGAGCAGATGGGCGTGTGGGGCGAAGGCATCGACCTGCTCGGCCCGGCCCCCGCGCCTTACGCCCGCTTTCGAAAATACTATCGCTGGCAGCTCATCATTCGTGCGGCCGACCCGTCCGCCCTGCTACGCGGCATCGATATTCCCTTCGGCTGGCGCATCGACATCGATCCCGTGTCGATGATGTAGCATTGGCTGCCGCGACCTCCAACAACAGCGCGCACGATCTTCGCTGAAGCCAACATTTCAGGCGGCGCTACCCCACACCTTCATCGTCAGCTGGCGAAAGTTTCGCCCCGGCGCGATTTTCCCGAGCACACGCGCCCCTTCCGCTCCCGTACAGGCCGGAACATTGCTCGCTGCGGCCTGTATCGTCAGCCAGGCCAACAGAGCAAAACAGAGCGCCTCCTTGGAATCCTCATCACCGGGAACCCCGGCCAGGTCCCCGTACCGCACGACCTCAATCGACTTCCCGCCGCGCCGGACCAGCTGCTCTCTGATGCGGGCCATTAGCGTCGGGTTGTGCGCGCCGCCGCCGCAGATTATCACCTCGGACACGGGCAAGGGCGCGAAGCGGCGATAGCTGTCAGCGATGGAGGCCGCCGTCAAATCTGTCAACGTCGCCACAAAGTCCACCCCGCACAGCCCGGCCGCGGCGGCCTCAGCGCGGTACTTTTCGGCCAGGGCATTGTTGTACAGCTCGCGCCCGGTCGACTTGGGCGGTCGTTGGCTGAAGTATGGCTGAGAGAGCCAGCGCGCCACCAATTCCTCGCTGCACCGGCCTTGCGCGGCCAGCTTGCCATCCACGTCATAGGCGTGCGCGCCCTCCGAAGCCTGGGCCGCGGCCCAGTCGATCAACACGTTTCCCGGTCCGGTATCGAAGGCCAGCGGCAGCGCCGACGAACCGCGCGGCGGCAGAAACGTGACGTTGCCGATGCCGCCGATGTTCTGCACTGCCCGGCAACCGCCGGACTCCGGCGCGGGACGCAGAAACATCAGATCAAAAATCGGGACGAGCGGCGCGCCCTGGCCGCCGGCGGCCACGTCGGCGACGCGAAAGTCGGCCACGGTCGTGATGCCGCTTCTCTCGGCGATGACGGCCTCTTCGCCGACCTGCAAAGTGGACTGGACCGATCCGTCCCCTGCCACCTCATGCCAGACAGTCTGCCCATGCGAGCCGATCAAATCCACCTCCGCCGCTGTGATTCCGGCGCTGTGTACTACACGAAGGGCGGCCTCGGCCAAGCATTCACCCAGGCGGAAACCTGCTTGACTCAGGGCCCGCGTGTCGCCGCGGTTGGCGATCAGGCTTTCGATTCGTGCCCGTTCACGCCGCGGCCACGGCACGCTCAAAAAGGCGAGCTGGCGCATGTGCGGACGCTCAGGCGCGCCGCTGATCTCGGCCAGCGCCGCGTCAATTGCGTCGGCGGAAGTGCCGCTCATCAAACCAACGACTCTCATAGCGCGCCTTTGTCAGCTTGTGTCAGCGGGTGATCCGCTCTGCTCGAAATCGTTCACGTTGTCATCAAGCGTTCGACGCAACTGTGCCCACTTTCGATATGGCCTGAAGCCGCAGATGGCATAGAAGTCGAGAAGCGTGGTCCAGTCGATGACGCAGCCATTGATTCCGCTGTTGTGCAGCCGTCTCAGACCGGCGTCGAGCAGTTTCAGCCCCAGCCCCTGTCCACGCAGATGGGCGCTGACTCCGATTGAGCCAAGTTGCCCCCAGGGACGCGGCAGACCGAAGGGGTAGAAGCGGTCAATCGGCCACCGGGAGTCCTCAAATGTGAGGCGGCAGGCGCCCTGCACGCCTTCTTCCGTCCACAGCAGCATATAGTCGGAGATGCGTCCGCCCTCCGCCAGAAACCTCTCGGCCATCCAGTGCCAGCGGCCCGCAAATTCCGTCGCCAGAAAAGCAAGCAGCTGCTCTTCCTGTCCGGGCTGCGCCGGTCGCGCCGCCGCGGACACCTCGCGCAGCGGCGGCGGCACATAGTCGCTGAGGCTGCGGGCCACATCCCATTCGTATGCATCGTCGCCGAACTCGTAGCCGTTTGACAGAAAGAACGGAACTGCGGACGAGTCAGCTAGAACGCCGGGCGTATAGGGACGCAGTCCGCCTCCAACCAGAATGCGACGAGGGTCATTCGGCCCTTCGCAAGCGTCAGTTTCACTCTTGCCGGCCGCGACCGATCGATGCTCCCCTTGTGCGGCCAACCAATTCTCGGCCCAGTGCAGAAGCGCGCTTCCGATGCCCCGCCGCTGGCATGCCGGCGCGACCGCGATCGCGTCGAGCCAGCTGACGCCCGCGCGCATGGCGTCTTGCGCGCCGGGATGGGCGCTGCACAGCACGAATCCGGCAGGACGGCCCGCCGCCAGCGCGATGCGTCCGCCCCGCACCATACCAACATCTTCGGTCAGATTGAACTGCAGGAATCGCTGCGACAGGGGAAGTTCGTTGGCAGTTGCGTCGTTCCACAACTCAACCGCCCAGGCAAGGTGCTGCGCGTCTTTGGCGTCAAAGTGGATCTGCTGCACGTCTGGCCCGGTCGCTGATGCCGGCATCGAAGTTGTCACTCCTCCAACTCCACGCCGACGCCTTGGGCCAGCGCCCGCAGGTAAACCGCCCTGGCGACGGCCACATCCTGCGCCGCCAGCCCAACCGATTTGAAGAAGGTTATTTCGGATTCGTCGCTGCGCCCGGCCCGCTCACCGGCGATGATCGCGCCGATCTCGGCGTGGATCTTGCCGCGGTCGTACAGGCCGGCGCGGATTGGCTTCATGATGTCACCGGCCTCTGCCAGGCAGGAACTTAACTGATCGACCACGACTTTGGCGCGCCGCAGCGTCGTAACGTCCACCTCGCTGGCCTCGCGAAGATGCGATCCGATGCCGGAAACGTGAGTGCCAGGCCGCAGGAGCCCACCGTCGAAGAGCGGGTCATACGCGCTGGTGGCCGTGACCAGAATATCGGCTGCCCTCACGGCCTCCTCCACCTCGGTCGCGGCCTCCGCCTTGATGCCGAAGCGCTGCGCCAGCCGGGCGGCCAGCGTCTCGGCATGAGAATGTTGGCGGGAAAGGACAAGCACCCGTTCGATGGCCCGCTCACACAGCACGGCCTCCACCTGGTAAGGGGCCTGCGCGCCGCTGCCAAAGATCGTGAGCGTGCGAGCGTCCGCGCGGGCGAGATAGCGGGCCGCGACACCGCCGGCCGCGCCGGTGCGCATCGCGGTCAGCAGGCCGGCCTCGATGAACGCCTGCAACGCGCCGGTCTCCGGATCGAACAGGACGATCTTTCCCTGGATCGCAGGCAGGTTGCGCTGCGCTGGGTTGGTGTCGTAGAAAGTGATGAGCTTTGCGCCCAGCGCGTCAACGTCTCCCCCCAGGTAGGCGGGCATCGTCATCAGGCTGCCGGCGTGGCGTGCAACCGGTATGTTCGATCGCACCGGCAGTTCCGCCTGGCCCAGGTAGATCAGACGGTAGGCGTCGGCGACCGCTTCGATAGCCGCCGGCATGTCCAGGAGGGATTCGACGTCGCTGCGGGTCAGCCAGAGAGGCATGGGCGTCGAGAGGTGGTGAAGGCTTGGGCTGGTTGGATGGGATGTAGAATAGCATAGAGGATGGGGCAGGACAATTGCCGCGCGCAGTGGATGCGACTAAAATACGAGGCGCGCAGGAGATATCGGGGCGACCGAATTCTATGTTTGTATACTATACTAAAACTGGAACGAGGCGTGTCTTACCTGGGCCATACGAGAGAATTGCGTGAACGACGAATGGAGCATCGGGACGGGGATACTAAATCGACTGCAGGCAAGAACCCAAAGCTTGTTTGGTCTGGAACAGTTCAAACAAGAGATGAGGCAACAAGACTTGAGGTTGAGTTAAAACGAACTTGCGATAAGAATCCCAGCGAACTACGGCCAAGAGTGCGCCATTTTCAGGACTTGGTTTAGCAACTCGATTTCGGTTGACGAAAAAGCTGTCTCGCGGTCAGAACCAAAACGAGGCCCTTGCACGCATTTTCGCCGCGAACGCCCACCTATTGATTTGACTCTGCCACACTTGTTGATCGACGCCAGGAGTGGAACGATCATGGCAGTCCTTAACTCACAGCCCTTCACACGGAGAACTAACAATGCTTAGAGAACTGATCGCCCCCGCCCGCATGGAAGTCGCATTTCGCCAATATGAGAGCCAGCCGCTCGCAGCCAATCAGGTACGTGTCAAAAGCCGCTTCGGCGCGGCCAAACATGGCTCGGAGATGGCGATGTTCCAGGGCTATGCCGGCCACCGCGGCGGCTACGACGACAGGTTGCGCCTGTTCACACAGGAAAGTCAGATGGTCAGCTATCCCGACGGGCTGGGCAATATATGCGTGGGTGAAGTGATCGAAGTCGGGACGGAGGTGCTGGATGTCAGTGTCGGCGAGACCGTCTTCGCCCACGGTTCCTTCCGCCAGGAGCATGTCTGGCAGGCCGAGCGCGTCCGCAAACTGCCGGCCGGCGTGCCCTGGCAGGCGGCCGTCTGCCTCGACCCGGCCGACTTCGCCCTCGGCGCAGTGCGCGACGGGCATATCCGCTTAGGCGACGCGGTCGCGGTTTTCGGCATGGGCGCGATCGGGCTGTTCGTCGTCCAGCTGGCCAAATTGGCCGGCGCCTATCCGGTCATCGCTGTCGACCCGATCCCACTGCGTCGCGACGTGGCGCTGGGGTGCGGGGCCGACCTCGTACTGGACCCCACCGCCTGTGATGCCGGCTTGGAGATCAAGCTGGCGACCGACGCGCGCGGCGCCGATGTGTGCGTTGACTACAGCGGCCATTTCAGCGCGCTGCAAGCGGCCCTGCGCGGGGTGGCTTACCTGGGCACAATCGTCGCCGGCGCATTCCCGGGCAGCTATCCCGCCGGGCTGGATCTGGGCGCAGAGGCCCACATGAACCGCCCCACCATCGTCTTCTCACGTGCGTGCAGCGAGCCGAACCCGGAATACCCCAACTGGGACGAGACGCGGCTGTTCTCGGTCGTGTGGCGGCTGCTGTGCGACGGCAGTCTGAACTCTGAAGCCGTCGTGCAGCCGGTCGTTCCTTTCGACGATCTGCTCAAAGCCTATCCCAAGATCGCCACTGCGCCGGAAGGGAACGTCAAACTGGGCGTCGAGTTCTGATCAAACGCGGTTGTCCTCGATATAGTCCCAGATGATCCGATAACCCATGCCCGGCTCCTGCGGCAGATGAACGTAGCCGTCGCCGTCCATCAGGTCGCCAATGTCTTACAGGTACGGTGGCGGCGTGTTGCAGTCGACGCCCGGCGCCAACAGGCCGCGCTCGTAGTATTCGCACGTGTCCTCGCTGGTTGCGCCCAGAAGCTGCAGGTTGGCGAACCCGCTCATGTGGATCTCGCACTTGACGCCGAATGCCTCGGCCACCGCTACCATCTTTCGCACATCGGTCACCCCGCCGCGCAGCACGTCGATGCGCGTCATGTCCGATGCCCCGCGCAGAATCCAATCGGCGCGCGTATAAAGGCTGCCGGCCGCGATTTCCGGTGACAGGATCGGGATGTCCAGCTCGCGGCACAGCTTTATGTAGGGCTGCACTCGATACTCGTTCATCGGATGCTCGTACCAGTAGAAATCAAGTTCCTCCAGCACACGCCCCACCTTGTAAGCCTCCTCATAGGTGCGATAGGTTCCCCACGGGTCGTAGCTGAGCACCATGTCGTCACCGACCGCCGCCCGCACGGCCCGGCAGACTTCGATGTCCTGCTTGATATGTGAAGGGCGGCCCGGGACCGACTGTTTCGTGGCAGGGTCCCAGAAGTAATAGGGGTGGATCTTTTAGTGCGTATAGCCCTCCTCCTTGCAGGCGAGCGCGTGGGCGGCGTACTCTTCGACGCTGCCCATGTTGGGGAAGGTGCTGGCGTACGCCTTGACCTTATCGCGGCAGCCGCCCAGCAGCTTGTAGAGCGGCAGTCCTGGCGCTCTCGCCTGCACGTCCCACAGCGCCATGTCAAGCACGCTCAGCAGATGCTCAGGGATGTTGGCGACCCACCATCCAGTGCCAGAACCGCTCGCGGTCATAAGGGTCCTGGCCGACCACAAGATCTTTCAGCCGCCCTTCCATCACGGCGCGGTCGTCCGGCGGCAGCCCATCGGCATCACCGTGGCCGTGGCCGCCGAAGTAGTAGCCCTCCGCGCCCTCGTCGGTGATCACCTTCGTCAGCGTCTGCGTCACCTCGCCTGGCGCAAGGATGCGGCCATGATGGAACTGCTCCCGTTGAACGCGAAACGGAATGACCTGAATGTCAACCATCTTCATGTTGTCTCCATATTTCCAGCTGTTTGGTCACGAAGCGCAACGCGCAAGCCAGTCTGTTCAGAAAGCGCCAATCTGAAACGCCGTCCATTTCCTTGTCAACCGCCTCCTCGCTCAGGCAGTGGCCGCCCCGTTCGGATACAGTTCAGCCAGCAGTGCCGCCAACTCTTGCCGGGTGAGCGAGTCCATCGGCGGAGCCGGCGCGCGTACCGTTGCCGTGCGCACTATCCCCCGGTGGCGTAGAATCTCCTTGTGGACGGCGTGAAACAGGCCCGTGCCTTGGTCGGTGATACGGCCCACCGGCAGTAGATAGCGGTTGAACGTCCGCCAGGCACCCGCCTCGTCCCCCCCTTGCACCCGTTTCCAGATGTCCACAAAGGCTTCCGGCTGGGTGCAGAACGGCATCGTTCCCACCGACCCGCGCCGCATCTCTTCGATAAAGTAATTGCCGCACGCCCCGCCGAAGACCGTCAACTGGTCCCCCGCCTCCGCCGCCATTGCCGCCACCTTTTCCACCACCGGCATGCTCTCAACCTTGATATACTGCACCCATTCGCACTCTTGCGCCAGCCGCCGCGCCAAGCCGGGGGAGATCGTAGACGCGGCCACGTCCTGCATGAAGATCGGCAACGGCGCCGCGTCCGAAATGGCGCGATAGTAGGCCAGCGCCTCGTCCGGCCCGGCCGGCATGAACGACGGCGGCAGCACCATCAGCGCGTCGGCGCCGTTCTCCGCGGCCATGCGGCTGTAATGCACCGCCACGTCCGTGCCCTGTGCGCCGGTATTGATGACGACAGGCACGCGCCCCGCCACCTGGTCGACGACAATTCGGGTGACCTGCCCGCGTTCCGCCTCCGTCAGCTTGTAGACTTCGCTCCCCAGGGCGACGCCCAGCCCGTCAACGCCGGCATCGAGATTGAAATCAATCAGGCGGCGCAGGCTGTCCTCTTCGATCCGTGACTCCTCATCAAAGGGCGTAACCAATATCGGGAATACGCCCTGCATCCTGTTGCTCGGCATCTGTCCTCCCTTGCTCTTTGTCGGAAAGGCAACTGTTGTAAACGTTGTGCGCAGCATCTTACCGTCAAAACATGAGAATTGCAAGCTGCGATTGAATCTATACCGCGCCTGTGCTATCATTCCCAAGTCCCAAAGGGCCGCCCCCACGTTGGCGGCGCACCTGACCAGTTTTCACCGTAAGGGCGGCGGCAGCGGCTTCGCAGGCATCTTCTCCCGCCGTTCGGCACAACAGGAGAAAGGCAGACTCATGACGAACGTCCTCGTTCTTTCCGGTACCAATCACGGGTTCGCCGACAGCGCGGCCGTAATCAGCGCATTTCTCGGCGACGACCCGGCCATCAACGTCACGCTTACCGATGACAAAGGGATTTTCACCTCATCCGGCCTGGCCGAGCAGGATGCGTGCGTCCTCGGCTCCGGCTTCACCCGCTCGGAACGCCGCGCCGACGGCTCCGTGACCATCCATTCGGAGTTGACCGCTGATCAAGAGGCGGGACTGCTGCAATTCGTCGCTGGCGGCAAGGGCCTGATCGGAGTCCACGGCACCGGTTGGTGGATCGGCGGAAAGGCCGTTGACCTGATCGGCGGACACGCCAACTGGCATCCGCCGGGGCTGACTTTCACCGTCAAGGTAGAGGACGGCGCCCACCCAGTCATGCAGGGCCTCGAAGACTTTGAGGTCGAGGACGAAATCTACATGACCGCCTACGACCCTGCCATCCACATCCTTGCCAGTGCCCAGTGGTCCGAAAAGGCGCACCCGATGGCGTGGGTGAAGCCATACTGCCAGGGGCGGGTCTTCTACACGACGCTGGGCCACACGTCCGACACCTTCAAGCGGCCTGCAATGCAACAGTTGATGCGCCAAGGCGCGCTCTGGGCCGCCAACGGAGCCGCCGACTGACGCAGCAACCGCAGCGCGGGGCGGGCCTGTTTGCACCTCTCGCCCAGCCAAAATACCGCCGCCTGCTGCTCAGCAGCGCGCTCTGGTGGCAGACCTACTCCATCTGGGTGGTCGTCTCCGGAGTCGTGGTGCTCGATATGACCGATTCGGCGCTGGCCGTAGCTCTGCTCACCTTCTGGCGGCGGGCCGCGCAGCTTGCATTCGGCGGCTTCGCCGGTTTCATCGGCGACCGGCTGGGTCGGCGCAACGCCTTGACGCTGAGCCAGTTCGTCATCTTCGGCTCCTGCGCCGCGCTCTTTCTCCTCTTCGCCGGGCAAAAACTGAGCGCCTGGCACATTGGCGCGGCCGCCTTCTTCATCGGCGCGGCCTGGACCGTGGACGCGCCGGCGCGCGTCGCGCTTGTTCCAGACCTGCTTGGGAGCAGCCTGACCGCCGATGCGATGTTGCTGGAGAGCTTCACGCACAGCATTCTGATCGCCGCGAGCGCCTACCTTGCCGGTTGGCTGCTCGAACTGTTCGGCACGGGTGGCGGCCTGAGCGCCCTCATCCTCCTTACCGGTCTTAACCTGGTTCTGTTATCCTGGCTGGGCCGTGAGCAGGTGCCCCAGACGATTTCCGTGGCGACAGGTTCCGTCTGGCAATCGATCGGAGAAGGTGTTGCTTATGTGCGCGCGCATCGCCCTCTGCTGGTGGTAACGGTTGTGTCTGCGCTCCTCAACATATTGGTCTTCCCCGCCCTCAGCCTTTTGCCGGTCTTTGCCAGAGATGTATTTGAGCGCGGCGTATTGGGGTTGGGGCTGCTGAACGGCTGCTATGGCCTCGGCGCCTTTGTCGGGCTATATCTGACCCATCACCTGCGCCGCCGTCTATCATTCGGCTGGATCTTCGCCGCCGGCGCGCTGCTCCAATGTGCGGCCTGGGCCGTGTTCGCGCTTTCGCCGCTCTTCTCCGTGGCTGCGCTGCTGCTCTTTCTGGCAGGTGTCGGGCAGGCGGGATTTTACACGATGCGCAACGTGATTCTGCTGACTTCCGCAAGCAACGAGATGCGCGGGCGCGCGATGAGCACCGTCGCGCTCACACAGGGGATCGGGCTGCCCGGAGAGATCCTGTCCGGCTCCCTCAGCGAGTCGGTCGGCCCTCGCTTCACTGTGGCGCTGCAGGCAGGTCTGGCCGCGCTGGCATCACTGCTTGTGACCCTGGTTGGAGGCAGACGCCTGACGCATGGGCCCCCTTCCTCAGAATCGCCGGCGAAATAATCGAACTCAAATCGAACACCATCCGAACCTGAAGGGCAATCTCGATGACCAGGACAATCTCTATCAAGACGCCGATGCCGCCGCCGCACTGGGCGCTGCTGCAACGGGAACTGCTGCGAGCGCAGGCTGACGGCTGCCGCGAGTTCTTCAACCACTACTTCGATTCGCGCGGCTATCTTCTGTGCGTGCCCCGCTGGGGCGGTGACGACGGACCCGACGACGCCGCCGAAAACCTGCTCAACTGGACGATGCTTCACGCTCTTGGCGGCGCCGACGACATCCTTGACCTCTACAAGCTCGGCTGGGAAGGCCACCTGCGCCAGTACACCGAGGCCAAAACCGTCGAGGTGCCGATGGCCGTAGACGGGATGTATTACAAGGAGTTCCCGGTCATGTTCGACTGGTTCCACAACGGCGAGGGCTTCTCCGCCTTCTTCCTCCAGGGCCTGTCGGACCCGGACGACCCGCAGTTTCAACGGCGCAGCCGCCGTTTCGCCGGTTTCTACATGGACGAGGATCCGCAGGCCAAAAACTACGACCCGGAACGCAAGCTGATTCGCAGCATGTTCAACGGCAGCCGCGGGCCGCTCCTGCGCAAGGCGACCGGTCTGGACTGGGCCGGCGACCCGATTGAAATAGAGGGGCGCTTCCGGCTGGGGCACGGCGAGCGCGGCTACGACCAGATGGTGGCTCACTTCAAGGATTACAACGACGTGGTCGGCGATCACCCGATCAACCTGGCCTCAACCATCCTACACTTGAACGCCTATATGCTCGACCACGAGCAGAAATACCGGCAGTGGCTGGTCGACTATGTCAATGTATGGGTCGAGCGCACCCAGGAAATGGGCGGTATCATCCCCACCAATGTCGGCCTCGACGGGGTCATCGGCGGCGAGTGCGGCGGCCGCTGGTACGGTGGCGTCTACGGCTGGGGCTTCACCGTGACCGTGCCCCAGACCGGCGAGTTGGCCCATCGCACCTACTTCCACACGCGCGCCATTCACGGCTTTGGCAACGCGGTGCTGCTCACCGGCGATCAGCGTTACGTGGACACGTGGCGCGGCGTGATCGACTTCGTCAACCGCAACGCCCGCGAGATCGACGGGCAGAAAATGTACCCCAACGCCTATGGTGACTACTTCGGCGAGGAGGACTGGTACGCCTTCCAGCCGGAACCCTTTACCTCCGGCGCGCTCGAGGTCTACTACTGGTCGATGAATCCCGCCCACCGCGATCTATTGGAGGATGAACCGTGGGTCCGGTTCCTGGTGGGCGACAACCCGGACTATCCGCAGGAAGCGCTGCTGGCCGACCTGGACAAGGTGCGCAGCAATCTCGAGCAGATGCGCGCCGACACCGCCTCTCCAGACACGCGTCTCTCCGACGACATGAACGGTATCAATCCTGCCGTGACGGAGACGCTGACGCAGCTCATGCTGGGCGGAATCCCGACCGGGCGCACCGGCGGCCCGCTGCACTGCCGCTTGCGTTATTTCGATCCGGAGCGGCGGCGCGCCGGCATCCCGCAAGACGTGGCCGCGCTGGTTGAAGACCTGGACGCCGATTCGGTAACCGTCGTACTGGTCAACACCAATCAAGTTGCTACGCGCAGAGTTACCGTGCAGGGCGGAGCCTACGCCGAGCATCAGTTCGGCGCCGTCGAAATGGACGGCCAGTCGCTTGCCGTCGGCGACGACGCATTTGAGGTGGAGATAGCGCCCGGCTGCGGCGCCCGCCTCGTGATCGGGACCGATCGCTATGCGAACTCGCCGACGCTGGCTTTCCCCTGGCGGCGGTGAGCTCTTCAGTAGTGCTCTGTGGCATTCCTACCTGACCGACGCGGCCAATTCTGACAGATGCGCGAACAGAAACGGATCGATTTTCACGTGCAGAACATGGGAAATGACCTGCGACCAGCCATGCAAGAAGTAGTCCCAACCGTCGAAAACTGTAAGATTGCGGGCGGCCCGCTGGGCCTCGGCCTGGCGCATGATATCCAGTTCGCCGCCATAGTTCAGTTCCCAGATGACACCATGATGGGGAAAAGGAGCGTCGGCGCAGAGCAGTGAACCGGGCGTGTCCTTGCCCATGCCGGTCGCGTTGATGTCCACCCTGCCCGCAGGCAGACCGGCCAGGATTTCGTCGTTAGCGTTGCCGGCCGTTGTTCTATATATATTCAAACTGAATGACGGATGCGCCGGCGACCGTGACGCTTTCCAACATCAGGCGCAGGCGCGCCAGCCGCGCTGCCGAGCGGTTGACAACGACGATGCGCTCGGGGCGGTCAGCGCAACGACACTTCTGGATAACGTGCAGCGTCAACGCCGCAGCCGAGCCGCCCGCGCCGAGCATGAGCAGATGGCCGCCGCTGCGACCGAACTGGCCCGGGCCGAGGATGGCGTCCAGGCTGAGGCCGCCGGCGACGGCATCGGTCGCCCGGCCAACCAGCTTGCCGTCATCTTTGGCGATGCTGGAGACTTCCTGCCTTGTCTGCGCGTAGGGCCCGAGGGCGTCGAACAGGTCGGAAGCGGCCGCCAGCAGGTCGATCTTGTACGTGGTCACGAGCGCACCCAGCGCCAGCGGTTCCCGCCTGATGTGCGCAACAACCTCCCGCTAACGCGCCGGCGCGGCGTGGATTGGGAGATCGACGCCCACCAGCGCCGCGACGAGGATTGAGCGGTGGTCACGCCAATGAAGTAGAAGGTGGGCGCATCAGGGGTAGCAAGTAAACGCTCAGTCAAGGCCGCCGCTTGTTGCGCCTTTCGCGCAGCGCATCGGCAGGTCAGCCGCCTGCGTTCCCATTTCGCATGGCGCAAGAATGATCCTGTGTCGGTCGGGATTCAACATTATTTGCAGCAAGTTCGTCGTCAAAATCTGGTTAACGAGCGACTAACCCTCCTATGAATTCGCCCTTTTCTGAAGAAAACACAGCCGACGAGACCTGGCAACAGGCCAACCAAGCCCGCCTGCGCGAAAACGCCCAGCGTTGGATCGACAGCCGCCAAACGACCCTCTTTTCCGAGAAGTGGGAGGGCTACTTTGTTGCCGTCACCCGCGAGGGCCAGCGTCTTGTCCTCTGGATGTTGGATGCCGAAGCCGCCAATACGGACTGGATCCAGAGCGTAATGGACCTGCACGAGCCGCTGCGCTTGCAGAGTTCCTACACCCAAGCCATGCTGCTGTCCCTCCTGTGGCAACCATCGCCGCGCAGCGCCTTTCTGAGCGGGCTGGGCGGCGGCTGCCTGGCAGTCGCCCTGCACCACCATCTGACGCGCACGAGCTTCGTATGCGTCGAGATCGCGGCGCCCGTGGCGACCGCCGCCACACGTTTTTTCGGCTTCCAGCCGGATCACCGCATGTCCCTCAACTTGGGCGACGCCAAAGAATTTCTCCAGCAGGACGACGCCAACTATGACCTCATGCTGCTCGACATTTTCTGTGACCAAGGCGTGTCACCAAGCCATGTGATGCAAGCCGAATTCTTTGCCCTATGCCGCATGCGCATGCTCGACAATGGCCTGCTGGCGGTGAACGCAGGCAACAACGACCCGGAATTCAACGGCGTCGCCGCCACGCTCGCAGACCTCTTTGCCACCGTCTATGCCTGCCGCGGACGGGGCAGCACCACAGTGTTCTTTGCAACCGATCAACCGCCCCGCTCGCCTTCATCATTGCGGGAAGGGACCACAGATCTGGAGCAGCGCCGCGACCTTCGCTTCCCGCTGCAGCCGTGGACCTCCCGTTTGACACAGTTGCATCCTCCTCCCCAGCAACGAAATGTAGATCAAGCCTCTAAACCGCAATCGGACAACTCGGATACCTCCCCACAATGAGACCGCCTGACCGCCTCTGGCTCGCGTGGGGCCTTGCCCGCTCGCTCCTTATCTACTATGGAAAGCCCGGCCGCGCCCGCCGTGACCTGCAGTTCTACCGCCAGTTCATCAGTCGAGGCGCGCTTGTTTTCGACGTCGGCGCCCATGTGGGCAACCGGGTGGGCGTCTTTCTGCGGCTGGGCGCGCGCTGCGTTGCCGTCGAGCCGCAGCCGGCCTTTGCCGCCCTGCTGCGCCTGCTCTACGGCCGCCGTCCCGCTTTCACGCTGGAGCAAACGGCCCTCGGCGCATCACCGGGCACAGCCGCCCTGCACATCAGCCGGCGCACGCCGACCGTCTCCACCATCGCGCCCGGCTGGAAGGAGAGGGTAGCGAGGTCGGCATCATTTGCGGGAGTCACCTGGGACGAAACTGTCGCCGCGACGGTCACGACTTTGGACGCGCTCATCGGCCACTTCGGAATGCCTGACCTCTGCAAGATCGATGTCGAAGGCTCGGAGCTGGCCGTGCTGCAGGGGTTGAGTCGGCCTCTGCCCCTCGTATCGCTGGAATACATCCCGGCGCTCGCGGCCGATGCGGCCTCGTGCGTGGCGCGCCTGGAAAACCTTGGCGCCTACCAGTACAACTGGAGTCGCGGCGAAACGCAGCAGCTGCGCGCAGCTGGCTGGCTTGCGGCCGACGAGATGACCGACCGCCTGCTGGCCTTTCCCGCCGACGACCCAAGCGGCGATATCTACGCCCGGCTAATCTGACAGGAGAGACTGCCGCCTAAACCAGGAAAGCGGCAGACCGCACCATCTCCCGCTTGCAGGGGCTGGGGCTGGATCAGGGAACCGGTAAGAACAACATCGCCGACGGCCAGTGTGAAGCCGCGCGCGTAGACGTGGTTGACCGTCCACACCAGCGCGTCGCGCGGGTCGGTGCACGCGTCGCCCCGCAGCTTGGCCGCCGGTTCGCCGCCGTTGACGCGCAGCGCCGGCGCTAGCTGCATCAAGTCCACCATCTGCCAGTCGGCCGCGGGCGCGCCCAGCACGACCGCGCCGCCATTGCCGTTGTCGGCGATGCCGGCCAGCATCTTCTGACGACCGTCCCAATCGGTTCGGCAACGCAGCGAGTAACGTGTACCCGTGATGTCGAACGCCGGCAGAAGCGCCACGTAGTCTGCCAGGCTTGTCCATGTGTGTGGCTTGTCTGCCATACGCGGCGCGGCCGCGAAGCGGAAGGCGATCTCCGCTTCGATTGCGGCGTTTGAGCAGCGCCGCGGCGGCAATTCCGCCTCGCTCGCGTAGACCATGGAGGCGAAGACGCGCCCCGGAATCGGTCCGTCGTAGCCCTCCGCCTTCTGTACGCCGGCGCTGGTCGCGCCAACCTTCCAGCCGGCAACGGCATTGGCGGGGTCGGCTGCCAATAGCCGCGCAATCTCGTCCTGAATCGCGTAGGCCGCCGCACGGTCTGCCGGCAACAAGGCGGCGGGCAGGTCAATCGTCGCGCCGGCCAGCCAGGCATCGGCAAGCAGACGGGCCGCGCGCTGACGGGACTCTTTCGTCATACGCTCCTTCTGTCGCTCCTGTTCAGCGCCCCTGCCAGCGCGGGGGACGCTTCTCCGCAAAGGCAATCGGTCCCTCCTCGGCGTCGGCGCTGGCCAGCATCGCCGCCGCGGCCGGGTATTCGGCCAGAATCGCCTCAGCCAGCGTGGCATAGTCGAGGTTGCGGCGCGCGACCTGCTTGGTGGCCCGCAGAGCCAGCGGCGCGCACGCCAGCATATCCGCCACCCATTCGTCCACCGCGCTGTCCAGCTGCGCGCCCGGAACGACCTGGTTTACAAGGCCGTAGTCCAGCGCCTCGTGGGCCGTGATCTGCCGGCCTGTCAGCAGCATCCCCATCGCCACTTTGTCCGGCAGCTGCCGCACCAATCGGTGGACGCCTCCCCCCATCGCCGCCAGTCCCACTCGCGGTTCGGGGAAGCCGAACGTTGCGTGCTCGGCCGCGATGATCAGGTCGCACGCCAGCGCAATTTCCAGTCCACCGCCGAGCGCCACCCCGTTGACCGCCGCGATCACCGGCTTGTCCAGGTCGAAGCGCCGCGTCAGCCCGCCAAAACCACTGGCCGGATAGTCGTCCCGGCCCAGCTGCGCCCGCACCTTCAGATCGGTGCCCGTGCAGAAGCCGCGCGCCCCCGCGCCGCCAATGACTGCGATCCACAGCTCCGGGTCGGCCGCGAAGACGTCGAAGATCTCAGCCAGTTCAAAGTGGGCAGGTGGATGGAGGGCGTTGAGCACGCCGGGGCGGTTCAGCGTTACGTGCAGAACGCGGCCCTCCACCCGCAAAATCGAATGGCGCACCCTTTCGGTCAGGGCAGTGATGGCTGTCTGCAAGAGCCTCGCTCCCCCTCAGGCCAGGCCGTATAGTTCGGCTGCGGTCCCGCCCATGATGCGGGCGCGCAGGCCCTCGGGAAACTGGCGCACGGCAAAGTCGGGCGCGTCGCCGTCCCAGTGGGGATAGTCGCTCGAGAACATCAACATCTGCTCGGCCGGGAACATCTCCAGCATGGCGTGGAAATGCTCGCTGTTCGGCGGCTCTTCAAGTGGCTGCGTGGTGAGGCGGACATGGCGGGCAGCGACTTCGCTGGGCAACTCATTCAGCCACGGAATCGTCGAGTGCAGCGCCTTCCAATTCTTGTCCATGCGCCACAGTATCGGCGGCAGCCACGAGATGCCGCCTTCCACCAGCACGAACTTGAGCTTCGGAAACTTGGCGAACACGCCCTCCGCCAACATGCTCGTCAGATGGGCGATGTAACTGTTGACCAACGTCGTATGCCATTCAAAGTAGCTGGTAGGATAACCGGCTGCATTCGGCGCGCCTGACAGCCCCACCCCTTCTGAGCCGGGATGGATGGCGATCGCCAGGCCGTGCTCGCTCGCCGCCTCGTAGATCGGGTGGAAAATCCTTTGGCCCAGCGGAATGCGCGAGCCGCTGGGAAGTTGGACCTGAACGATCTGTGGATGGTCGCCCAGCCGCTGAATCTCGGCCGCGGCCATCTCCGGCAGGTGAGGATAGACCCCCAGCGAAGAGCGGAAGCGGTCGTTCAGCGGCAGCCACTCCTCCACGATCACGTCGTTGATCGCGCTGATCACCGCCGCCGCGAAATCCGGCTCCGGCGACTGCGCCATATGCAGAATGCCGCCGGGAATGAACACGCCGTAGTCGATGTTGTACTCGTCGAAAAAGTGCCGCAGCAACAGCGCAGGGTCGGAATGTATGCTCTGACCGTTCTCCAGCCGCACATCCGACCTGTCGACCCCGTTCGGATTCCACCAGCCCAGCGTGCCCGGGCCGCGGTTGCCCGCAGCGTAACGGGTGCGCCACGGCTGCGGCAAACGCGCTTGCACCCGTTCCGTGTCAACTGCCGGGTGAATGTCGGTATCGACCAAGAGAGAGTTTTTATTTTTCATCGTCCTGCCAATCCGCTCATTTGGATGCCGCTGACGAAATAGCGCTGCGCAAGAAAGAAGAGAACCAGCAGTGTGCGAGTGCGGTTGCGCCGACCCCAAAGTCGGTCAGGCGCTAAGAGCGACGGCGAGACGGCGTTCGTGGTGTGCTGCTCTTCATTTCTTTGACTCCTTTTGGAACGAACGCCGTCCCGAATTGCGTTCAGTCAACTGCTTAAACGACGCCTGAATGTTAGCATGTGCCCTATCGATTCGCTAATGGCCCTTTCTTCACCTCTGCGTCCCTGAATGGGGGCGCATCTGATCAGGAAGCGTCGCGTCACCACTTCTTCATTAACCCGGAACACTCTGTGTATAAAATTAAATAATATATCTTATTTCAGAACACCGCACTCAATTGCCAGGATTTCACCTTCTGCTTTCTCTTCCGTCACGCATACATGACCCGCCCCCTCACGCCATCAGCCTCCCAATCGTCAACGGTTCACCAATTGATACTCACTTCGATAAATTCTTGCGTAAACTCCCCCAAACTCTCGTGCAACGCTCGTACGAGCGTTACGTGCGCCTGCATCATATTTCCGTGCTGTTGACCTCCCCGTGCCCTTCCCGTTTCCCCTTCCCCATCGCCGCATCGCCGCCCTTTCAAACCTCACCGCGGTTCTGGGCTGCACCCCTTCATCACCACGCCTGCAAACATGGACGCCGACCGGCCTGCCGGTCTGCCTTGCGGCGGCTGCCTGTGGTACCATTTGCCTGTGGTACCATTTGGTAGCAAACTTCGCAGATGACAGCGCAAAGTATGGGCATCGTAAAGTATCGTCGGCCTGACTCACCGCCAATAGGGAGATTCCAATGGAAAGCCAGACACTTCGCTATCGCGACGACGGCAGCATCGAACTCTATCTGACGGAAGTCAGTGATCCCAAAGCGGACGAGGTGCAGGTAACGGGCGGGGCCTGCGGCATCTGCTCCTGGGACATCGTAACCGCCAAGTTGGGCTCTGCCATGATTCCGATGGCGCCTCCCGGCCATGAAGGAGTTGGCTATGTGTCCAGGGTCGGCGCCGATGTTGCCGGCTTCAAGGAGGGCGACCGGGTGGCAGGCGGCGGCTTTGCCACGGTTCGCAATCTCTCCAGCAAACGCATCTATCCGATTCCCAATTCGGAGCTGGCGGACGAATACTGGATCGTCGAGCCGGTTTCCTGCGTTGTAACCGGCATCGACCACACCAACCTGCGCGCCGGCGAAACGGTGGCGCTGATCGGTTGCGGCTTTATGGGTCAACTGCTGCTGCAAGGGCTGTTGCACTCGCCGGTCGGGCGTCTTATCGCCATCGACATCGTTGAGGACCGCCTGCAGTTGGCCCGCCGCCAGGGCGCGCGCGAGACGATAAACCTGGCAGAGCATGACCGCGACGATCTCGCCGCGGCGCTCAAGGCCCGCAACATCGACGTCGTCGTTGACGCGTCCGGCAGCCAGCCCGGGCTGGATCTGGCTACCGACATCGTCAAGACCAGCGGGCGCATCAACCTGTTCGGTTGGATCAAAGGCCAGCAGGCGCGCTTCGACCCGACCAAGTGGCACACGGGCGGCTTAACCATCGTCAACTCCTCCCCTGCCTCGAAGACGCGCAACACCTTCCCGCCCGCCATCGAGCTGATCGACGCCGGCGTGTTCGACCTGCGCCCGTTGGTGACACATACGACCGCACTGGGCGGCTACCCATCGCTGATGGAGGAGATTCTTGCGGGCGAGAAGTCCTATGTAAAGGGTGTGGTTACGCTGGGTTAGGCGCCGTCCGTTCCTCCCCTCCTGGCGTTCTCCTACAATGGGCAAATCGGGTCGTTGAGACCGGCTATCGCGCCCAGCAAAGGGGTGCATCCAGAATTGTTGGGGAACGTGCTTCTGGGATCCCGGGCCTCTCGCCCGCAGCCGCTTTCGGCTCCCGCGCCTGTTGAAGAACTGCTCCAAAATGGGACAGATGCAGGCTGCCTGCCGCCAGACTCGGACCGCAGCTCGCCTGATTCTCGTCAATGAAGACGCCGCCTGAGCCGCTGCCGTCAACTGTCTGCATCATACTGTCTGCATCATACTGTCTGCATCATACTGTCTGCATCATACTGTCTGCATCATACTGTCTGCATCATACTGTCTGCATCATACTGTCTGCATCATACTGTCTGCATCATACTGTCTGCATCAACCACAGCTCAGACAACTGCCGGGAGTCCTGCCCTTCAGAGCAAATCAGAAACCCACCCCCATTCTGAGATGCACTCTGAAATCTCCAGAAAATGCAAACGCCCCAATTTTGTAGTACAATTGTGCTGAACATAAACGAACGCAGCCCGGGCCCTGCCGCAACTGCATACTGATTTCAAATGAATACCATGCCGTTTTACACATCCCGCGCCGGGCGCGGGAACCATGCGCAGCAACCTGCTGCCCTCCCAGCCCCAGCCAGTGCCGCAAACGCCCGTCGCCCGCCATTCCCGAAAAAGCCATTTTGGGACGAAAAATGACGAAAAATGACGAAAAATGACGAAAGAACACGCCCAAACGTGTCCGAATGTGTCCGAACGTGTCCGAACACGAAAAAAAATATTGGCGCGACTAAACGCGACCAAACGCGACTAAACGCGACTAAACGCGACCTGGCGCGCTCGAACACGCTCCTAAACACGACGCGCCCAAACCTGCCCGAACACGAAAAAAGAGGATTTCGCGCGACGAAACGCGACGAAACGCGACGAAACGCGACCCGGCGCGCTCGAACACGCTCGTAAACTATCGTACCTGCTTGTAAACGCTCGTAACTGCTCGTAAACGCTCGTAACTGCTCGTAAACGCTCGTATACGCTCGTAACTGCTCGTAAACGCTCGTAACTGCTCGTAAACGCTCGTAACTGCTCGTAAACGCTCGTAACTGCTCGTAAACGCTCGTAACTGCTCGTAAACGCTCGTATACGCTCGTAACCACTTACAATGGCACACCTGACCTGCGCGCCCCGCACGTCGCCTGCAAGCGGTCCAGAAGCCCGGACGCAGCCGAATTTTCGCCACCATTCTTGGATTCACCCGCGCGCGGCGCCGATACCGGAACTTCAACAGTGTCTAAACGAACGCCACTCTGTGCGTTTTGTGCGTTTTCAGTACTCAGAGTGACTGCGATGCTCTGAATCGTGGTGCGCGGGCGAAAAGAGCGCAACCCAACTGCTCAGCGCCGACGCGCGCTTCCCGTGCAAGGGTGCATCCCAGTTTTTCGTTAAGATGAAAGGGCGTAGACAAGGAGAAGGGAATGAGAAGACAAAAAGGGGTTCGCTGGCGATGCCTGCACTCCGCACGACTCTGCTCAGTCAAACCTGGCCTCAACTGCTTCAACCGCTTGGCTATAACTGAGGCAAAATATTCTGGGATGCACCCCCAGGAAAGTTTGCATTTTCAGGAACTCTTCCGTATGATCATGCTGCCCGCGCAAACTCCGCCGACTAAACCGCTAAAGCTGAGGTTTCGCACTGCGCGTCAGGCCATAGACAACCACGACTTGCTCCCCCTTGCCCTCCCGGACGGCATGAGGCAACGGGCAGGAAGTGACATGGATTGCGGAGTAAGCCAACCATGAAGCTAGGCTACAGCACATGGGGCATGCCCAACGTGCCCGTCAATGCAATCGTACGCCATCTTGCCGACCTCGGCTTCGAAGGCGTGGAGTTGACGGTGCTCTCCCACCATACAACCGCGCTGGAGAAACTGACCCCCGCAGAGCGCCGCCGCATTCCCAATCTGCTGCGAGAGCACAATCTCGAACTCCCCGCCATCGCCGGGCACGTCAGCCTGGTGGAGGAGGACGGCGCCAGCCATAGCGCCAACCTGGAGCGGCTCAAGGCGACAGTCGATCTCGCGCTCGAGTGGGCTCTGGCAGACGGCCCGCCGGTCATCGACACGACCGCGGGCGGCAGGCCGGAGGATTGGGAGAGCAAGCTGGACATGCTGATCGAACGCATCCAGGAGGCGGTGGAGTATGCCGCCAGCCAGGGCGTTACGATTGCCATCGAGCCGCATGTCGGTTCGATTATCGATACGCCCGACCGTACCTTGGAACTGATCGACCGGGTCGGATCGGATTACCTGCGGGTCAATTTCGACATCAGCCATTTCAACGTCATGGGCATTGGCATCGAAGAGTCCGTCTCTAAAATGGCCCCTTACGCGCGCCATACGCATGTCAAGGACGAGCGGGGCACCGTGCCCGACTACGAATTCCTGGTCCCCGGTGAGGGCGAGTTCGACTACGTAGCCTATCTCAAAGCGATGCAGCGTCATGGCTACACCGGTTTCATCACCGCCGAGATCAGCAACATGGTGCAGCGGCGGCCCCATTACTACCCGCTGGAGACGGCGGCGCAAACGTATGAAACGCTGGCGCAGGCGTTCATTGACGCCGGCATCGAGCGGGCCTGAACGCGCGCATGGAATCACGCAACAAGTCGGCAATGCGAGGAGACAATCGTGTCAAATGAAGTAAGTTTCGACCTTAGCGGCAAGGTGATGATCGTTACCGGCGCCGGCAAGGGCATCGGCAAGTCGATTGCCGAAACCGCCTCCCATTACGGCGCCAGCCTGGCTCTCGGTAGCCGCACGGTCAGCGAATGTGAGGAGACTGCGGAAATCTGCCGCGCACAAGGCGTGCAGGCCGAGGCGTGGCAGCTGGACGTGACCTGCCTGGACAGCATCGACCGGTTCGTTGCTCAAACCTGGGACACCTTCGGTCGCATCGACTCGGTCGTCAATAACGCCGGCAACAATATCCCCAAGCCCGCCCTGGACTACACCGAAGAAGAGTTTGACAGCATGTCCGATGTCAACTTCAAGGGCCCATTTTTTATGTCAACCTCCTGCGCCCGCCGCATGATCGAGGCCGGCATCGAGGGCAGCATTATTTCCATCAGTTCGCAGGTGGGCGTCGTCGGCGGGCCGCTGCGATCAATCTACGCCTCGGCCAAGGGCGCGGTCGGCCAGATGACCCGGTCGCTGGCGGTGGAGTGGGCGCCGCACGCCATCACCGTCAACGCCGTCGCGCCGACCTTCACGCGCACGCCCCTGTTGGAGCGAGCGATCCAGAACCCGGACTTCGCCAAGAATCTGGAGAAGATCCCGATGGGGCGTATCGCCGAGCCGCACGAAATTGCCGGCGCTGTCATCTACATGGCCTCGGACGCGGCCAGGATGGTAACCGGGCAGATTCTGCTGGTCGATGGTGGCTATACAGCGGTCTAGACCAACGCCCGCAACCTGCGAGCAATATCGCGTCGTTTGAGTCGTCACTTCACTGGTTTGATCGAAATAGACTATGCCCGCCAAATTGCGAGTAGCCGTAATCGGTGTCGGCAGCATCGCCGGCAGTCACATCCAGGGCTATCTGGACAGCGGACGCTTTGAGATCGTGGCATTGGCCGATCTGAACGCCGCGGCCATGGCCGAAGCGATCGAACGTTTCGACATTGCGCCCGCCCAGTACCACGACGCCCGCCAGATGATGGAAGAAGTGCGCCCCGATGTCGTCTCGGTCTGCACCTGGCACAAGGGCCACGCGCCCTGGACGGTTGCCGCCGCCACTTACAGACCGCAGGCAATCCTGTGCGAGAAACCGATGGCCGACAGCGTCGGCGCAGCCGATAGCATGCTGATCGCTTGCCAGCGCAATGACGTGAAACTGGCAATCGGCCATCAGCGGCGCTTTCTTCCCGCATACACGCTCGCCAAAGATCTGATCGCCCAGAAGGCCATCGGCGAAGTCAACCTGATCCAGGGCCTGGGCGGAGACGGCTTGCCCAACACCAGTTCACACCAGGCCGATATGTACCGTTATCTCCTGTCCGATGACGAGTGCGTCTGGGTGATGGGCAACATCGAACGCAAGACCGACCAATACGAACGCGCCACCCGCATCGAAGACCGGGCGATGGCCGTCTTTCAATTTGCCGGCGGGCCGCGGGCGATGATCCTCAGCGACCTTGTGCCCAACCATTACCAGGGCGCGCTGATCTACGGAAGCGACGGCATGATCAGCCTGACCACCGAGTCGTTGCAACTGCTGAACGGCGGCACCGGCGGGCACTGGGAACGCCGCCTGCCGGACGGAAAGTTCTTCACGGTGGAGGAGTTGGGCGACCGTTTCGAGTGGATCGAAGGGGCGGCGGCACAGGCGGATGAGCTGGCCGACTGGGTGGAAGGCAAAGTCAGCACGCACCGCGGCCAGGGTGAGCACGGCTATAAAGCTTTGCAGATGATCCACGCCGTCTATGAGTCGGCGCGCTTGCACGAGAAAGTGGAGTTGCCCTTGCAGACGCGGCTGAATCCGCTCGACCTGATGGTGGAATCCGGCCATTTGACGCCGGTGCGGCCTGGAAGGTACGATATACGCGTTTCCCGCTTACGCAACGAGAATATGGTCGAAGATACGGACAACTAGCTGAAATCATCTGTTCATCTCCTACAGGATTGACAACTGGAGGAATCAACCATGCGACTCTCAGCCGAACAGCTTGAGCACTTTGAGGAATTTGGATATGTTCTCGTTAGCGGCGTCTTCGATGCCAAAGAGGATATCGACCCTGTGATCGAAGAATACAAGGGTGTTTTGGACAGTCTGGCATACGATTTGTACGATTCGGGCGAAATAACTTCCCTGTACGAGGAACTGCCTTTCGCCGAAAGGCTGATCGCCATCTACCAGGAGTGCGGCAAGGTTCATGCCCAGTATTTCGACTTCTCACTACCGCAACAAGCCAATATTAAGCAGGATACCCCCTTCTGGGCCGGGCCGGCCGTCTTCCGTATGTTTACCAACCAGCGCCTGCTGGACGCGGTTGAGTCGATCCTGGGCGGCGAGATCTACTCGAACCCGGTGCAGCATGTACGAATCAAGCCGCCGGAGCGCGTTACGCCGATAAATGAGGAAACCGGGCTCGTGCAGCTGGGCAAAACTCCCGTGCATCAGGATAACGGCGTCGTCCGGCCGGAGGCCGACGAAACACAGATGCTGACCGTCTGGTTCCCGCTCATGGACGTGGACGTCGAGAACGGCTGTCTGTGCGTGTGGCCCCACAGCCACAAGCGGGGTCTCATCGATCACTGTCCCAGCAAACGCGGGCTGACCGTCCCGGGCAAGCTGCTCGAAGGCAAGGCTTTGCCGATGGCCATGAAGAAGGGTGATGCGCTGCTGATGCACAAGCAGACGCTGCACGCTTCCTACGCCAATAGCAGCGATACAATTCGCTGGAGCTTCGACCTGCGCTACAACCCCATCGGCCAGCCGACGGGGCGCCCGGCCTTCCCCGGCTTTGTGGCCCGCAGCCGCAAATATCCTGAGACGATTTTGAGCGAACCGGCTGAGTGGGAGAAACTGTGGCGGGAGGCGCGTGATCATCTGGCGACGGCGAAAGACGTAGGCAGCTTCCACCGCTGGACCGAAGACAATCCCGTTTGCGCCTAGCCGCGGCGCAACCTTGACCGCACAAAAGTAAGTATCTTCAGTCACCTAAGCAAACTAAAGGGTCTTGATATGGCAACCGGTTCTGACGCGTCCCCACTGAGAATGGCACAGTACGGCACAAAGCACGGACATGCTGCCGGGAAGTTGCAGGCGATGCTCGACTCGTCCGACGTTGAGGTCGTCGGCCTCTATGAGCCGGATGCGGAGCGCCGCGCAGAGGTTGAAAGGGGCGAAGGCCCGTTCGCCCGCGTGCGCTGGTTCGACTCGGAAGAGGAACTGTTGGCCGATCGTTCGATCATCGCAGTCGCGTCCGAAGGCGAGAACATCGAGAGTCTGCCGCAGACGGAAGCGCTGGTCGATGCCGGCAAGCATGTCTGGTATGACAAGCCGGCCGGCGAGGATTGGCCGGGTTGGCAACGCGTGATGGGAAAGGCGCAGGCGCAAGGGCTGCTGGTGCAGATGGGCTACATGTTTCGCTACCAGAACGGCTTTTGCCAGATCGCCGAGTGGGTGCATAGCGGGTTGTTGGGAGACATCTATTGCACGCGGGGGCACATGTCGACCACGATAGATGACGATGCACGCGTGGAACTGGCCGCACATCAGGGCGGAATCTTCTACGATCTTGCCGGACATATGCTCGACCAGGTCGTCTGGCTGATGGGCAGGCCGACCCGCACGACCGGCTTTTTCCGCACCGACGGCGGCGACCCTGCCTGCTGCGCCGACAACACGCTCGGCGTTCTCGAATTCGAAAGGGGCCTTGCGTTCGTGGATATCGCGGGCATGGAGCCAAGACCTGTGGCCCGCCGCTTTGAGGTCTACGGCACACGCGGCAGCGCGATTCTGCTGGAGCCGTTCGAGCCGCCGTTCGCCATACGCCTGTGCCTGGAGCAGCCCGGCGCCGGTTTCGAGGCCGGTGCGCAGACGGTTCCCGTAACGACGCAGAGCAGGCAACAAACCTACGAACAAGAACTTGTCGCTTTCGTCGCCACGCTGCGCGGTCAACAGCCCCCCGACCGCTCTCCTCAATATGAACTGCTGGTTCAGGAGACGCTACTGCGGCTGACGGGACGGATCGAAGACGAATAAGATTCCGGTGAAGGCGAGTCCTGGGCAGTTGTGCGACTGAAGAATTGCGGCCTGCCGTTTGGCACTCCCTACGCCCGCGCGTGGCGCAGCAGAATCGAGAGATAGACCCGCTTCGTGCGCCGCCACAGCCAGATGTTGCGCACGGTCGAACCGGCGGTAAAGGCGATCACCGCCATATGGACGCCTGACACCCCACAGAGCACGCCGCCGCCAGCCCCTGTACCACAGTTCCGTCCGCCCCACATAGTCCCCAAGGTCAAGAGCGCAGTTACAGTCGTAACCGATAGAGATACCGCCTCAGTGATGCTGCGCGTGCGCTGGCCGTTGATCAGCGCGCCCTGGAACCAACTGGAAAGCGCGGTCAACGCCGGCAGGGGAATCATCAGCCACAGGGTGATCTGCGCCTGTCGCAGCAGTTCCGGCGGCAGCGCCGTCACGCGCTCAAACAGGTAATCGCCAATCGGAGTTACCGCAAGCGCCAGCGGGATGGCGGCAAGCGCCAATCCCAGCTGCCAGGCAAATCGCTGCAGTGCCTCAATCGAGCCGGGCCTGTCCAGTAGCACGATCACCGCCTCCACATAGGCAATGGCGGCGCTGTTTATCATGATCAGCACGCCGTACAGCACAGGCCAGAGCGCCAGAGATCCCAGCGAATCCGGCATCCGGCTGAGGCTGGCGCTGACGAGCGGCTGCAGCATGATCTGCATGAATGTCGTCAGAGCCAGCGGCAGATAGAAACGCATGAACCGGTTCACTGTCAGCGGCCGCTCGCCCGGCGCGATCTGCAACAGGTTGTTGCGAACTGCTGGCCGCACGCGTACCGTCGCGTAAACGGCTTCGAAAACAACACCCACGGTGATCGCTGTTGTGGCGATGTTGAGACCGTCCCAACCGGGCAGCCAGAATAGAACGAGAGCAATCGTCACCTCGATCACGAGCCGGAGCAATGTGCCAACCGACACGGCCCGCGTCCGGTCGCAGCGGATCAGGACGCCGTACTGAAAGCGCCTGATGGCGAGGCTGGGGATGAAAGGGAGCATGATGCGCACGCCGCTGCGGACCGGATCGACGATCTCCGGGGGCGGCGCTATCAACTGCAAGACGACGATGTCGAATAAAGGTGTGAATGCGAGCAGAAAGTGGGCGGAAGTCAACCCGACACAGAGCCAGAGCATATAGCCGCGGCCGCGCCGGTACGACTCCTTGTCTCTGCTCAGCGCGGTCGAGGCCGCCAGCATCGAAATTGACGGGGCGGAGAGCACGAGAACCAACGAAAATGCAAGTCCCCAGGCCGCCAGGTGAATCTTGGGATCGACGCTGCGGGCCACGACAGCCGCCAGAATCGGCTGCTCCACGGTGAGCATGAACCAGCTCAGCGCAAGAGGCCACCAAGTCTTGAGAATACCTTGTGTCGTGAGGGAAGGCGTCGAGGACATGGCAAGGCCGCAAAGCCGCGCTATGGCGCCTGCCAGTCCAGAATTGCACCCAGCATCTCCGGCTCCCACCGGATCAGCATGGCGTAAGCGTCGGCGGCATTCCGCCAGGCGAAACGGTGGGTCGTCAGCGGGTCGACGACCAGCCGCCCGCCTGCGAGCAGCTTGAGCGCGGTCGCCTGATCGGCTTGATGGGTCCACCAGCCGGGGGCCGAGTCCTCCCGCGGCCGCGCGCTCTCGTGCGCGCCCAGAACGGTCAACCCCTTCTTATGTACGTCACGATAGAAATTCACCGCTTCCGTATCGCCGCGCGTGCTGCCCAGGAGGACGACGCGCCCGCCAAAACGGGCCAGGTCAAAAGCGGCGGGGATGGCTTCAGGATGGCCGGTCGCTTCAACGACCAGGGCAGGATCTTCGCCATCGCACTGCGCGCGCAGCGCAGCCTTGAGGCCGTCATCCGCCGGCAGTGCGCCATCTGCGTCGAGCGCGGCGGCGAACTCCAGGCGGAGGGGGTCTTTGTCGATAGAGAGCACCGGCAGGCCGCCGTTGAGACGGGCCAACTGCATTGCCAGCAGCCCGATCAGTCCGCAACCGATGACTGCGACCGGTTCACCCAGTTCAATGCGAGCCTTGCGCACCGCCTGCATGGCAATGGAGGCAAGCCGGAAAAATACGGCGCGCGCGTCCGTCAGCCCGTCGGGCAGGTGGTTGCAGTCGCGCGCTGGCTCAGTTGCGTACATACAGTGTTGGGCCCGTGAGGCCACTCGATCTCCAACGAACCAGCCCTTGACGCCGGCGCCGACCGCGACGACCTCTCCGATGTGACTGTATCCACTGCCCTGTGGATACAGGGGCGAAGTATTGGCGAGACCCAACAAAAACGCCCGCTCAGTACCAGGACTGACCAACGACACCCGCGCCCGGATCAACAACTCCCCTGGCCCGGCTGCGGGCATCTCGCACTCCCGCACTTCGGCGATGCCCTGTTTGACAAATAGAACCTGGTAGTTGCGCGTTGCCATGAGTTTCTCCGACTCTTTGCATCCGCTTTGGCTTGCAGAGCGTTCTTCTCAGTGTCTTTGTCCCGGCAGCCGAAGGGATCAGACTAAGGACTCAGGACCGGACTTGGGAAACGAAAAGACTGGCCTGGTTACGCCAGCCGTCACAGGGCTGATGCTGGGATTCGTCGTCCTTTGCAGCAATGTTTCCAAGTCCGGCGGTCAGTATATCACAGTAAAGTGGGCTGGCAACTGACAGGCTCAGGTTTGCTGTGCAGGACATAGAGCGTCGGAGGCCACAGTCAATGAATGTGCGTTAAGCTTTTCCAGCCTCTGAAACTTAATCAGATCGGATTCCCTGTGCGATGATGCCGATGATTTTTGAGTTGAAAGACTCAGAACTTCAAGCATCCAACATTATTCTTGGAGGAGATTTCAATGTTCAAGAGTAGACTACTGAGCTTGGCCTGCATTATGATCCTGGCATTGCTAGCTGGCTGCGCCTTTCCGGCAGCGCCAGCCGAAGATATGGGCTCTGAGCCTGCCGCCGAAGAGGCGATGGCCGAAGAGAAAGAAGAGGTCGAGCAGGTGTTGATTGGAGGCTTTGACGTCGGTCCCGGCGGCGACCCGGAGGGCGTTCTCTATAACAACGGCGCCGGCAACACCTGGTTCGTCAAGATCTTCACGCCGCTGATAATGATGGACGAGACCTTTTCCAATCACACCAGCGAGGGTGCACTGGCTGTCGGTTGGGGACCCAACGAAGACGCGACCGTCTGGATGTTCAATCTGCGTGAAGGCGTCAAGTGGCATGATGGCGAAGACTTTACCGCCTCCGATCTGAAGTGGACGGCGGAGTTTGTCGCCGCACCCCAGGCGTCGGTAACGCACTTCGGCATAGGTCAGCCCAAACAGATTGTGGGTTGGACCGAGTACAACGATGGCGAGGCGGACGAAATCGTGGGGATCCGCGTCGTGGACGATTTGACCCTCGAAATAGAGCTGACCCTGTCGAACCCGCGCTTCTATGACTCGGTGCGCGCCTTCTACGCTTTGCCCGAGCACGCTATCGATTTCGCTCCGACCGAGATCTTCAGCAGCGACTGGTGGTTCAACAGCCCGGTCGGCACTGGCCCCTTCAAGTTCGACTCTTACGAGAAGGATCAGTTCATGGCGCTCGCGCCCAATGAGTACTATTGGGACGGCGCACCGGAGTTGGACAAGTTGATCAACCGGTACTTTGTTGACGAGACGGCCGCCGTCCTGGCCCTGGAGAGCGGCGACATCGACTTCTCCTATGTGAGCGCCGATGTGGCCAGCCGTTTCGCCGACAATCCCAACTTTCAGGTTTTCTCAGGTCCTTCCTTCGTGACCAATCTGTTCAACTTCAACTATCAGAATGATGTATGGGCCGACAAGCGAATCCGTCAGGCCTTCATGTATGGCATCGATCGCGAGTCGATCTTGCGGGATGTCTTCAACGGTACCGCGCAGGCGACGCCTTGCCAGGACCCGTATCCCACCTTCTGGCCGGAAGATGCCAACTACTACGAGTACGATCCCGGCAAGGCGCGTGAACTACTGGCCGAGGCCGCCGCGGATGGTGTCACGCTCGACGACGTCAATCTGGACATTCCCACCTACTACACTTCGCAACTGGCAAAAGACATTCTGACCGTGATGCAGGCGAACATGGCCGACATCGGCGTCAATGTCAATCCGACCTTCCTTGACGTGCCGACGTGGCGCACGGTCGTGGACGACAACGCTACCGATTGGAACATCGCCTACCGCGGCGCAGGCGGCGGCCCGGCTTCGCACAGCCCGACCTGGTACGTGGAAGGCAACCAGTGGGGTCTTGACGATCCGAACTACGTTGAGATTTTCGCAGCGATGGACGCGGCGCAGACGGCCGACGAGTACAGGACCGCGCGCACCGCTCTCTGCAAGTACCAGAACGATGAGGCTACCTTTGCATTCTGGTGGGTCTCAACTCGCTACGGCATCGCCTCGGTGGATGTGGAAGACTTCCACTACTTCCCGGTCCCCGGCGGCGGCCCGTTCGTCGACCGTTCGCAAAATTGGAACATGAAGTAACACAGCAATTGACGGTGCAGGCGGCCTGAGGAACGGGTCTGCCTGCACCGTTTTTGCATCGCATCCACTCATAGGGTTCAGTTCCTCTTTCTTGCCTTCATGCAATACTTCCTGCGCCGCGTTCTGATCAACAATCCTGTCCTCTTTTTGGTCACAGTGGTCATCTACCTGCTTATCAACCTGGCGCCGGGTGACCCGGTTGACTTTTTCGTCAACGAGGAGATCGGAATCACAAAAGAGGACCTTGACTTTGTGCGCGAGCGCTATGGTCTCGACGACCCTCTGCCTGTGCGCTATGTCAAGTGGCTGGGTCAAGTGTTACAGGGGGATCTCGGATTTCGATTCAAGAATGGAGACGACGTCAGGGAGGTACTGTTCGTCCGCATGGGGCGTACCTTCACCCTCATGGGTACCGCGCTGGCGATAGGCATTGTCGTTGGCGTCACGCTGGGTATCTTTATCGGCTTGCGACAGTATTCGTTCTGGGACTTCACCTTCACGGGGTTTTCTTTCGTCGGCATATCCATGCCCGCGTTCATCGCCGGTATATTCGGCCAGTACGTCTTCTCCGTAAAGCTGGGCTGGTTTCCTTCAGGAGGCATGCGCACGATTGGCAAGCCGGAATCATTCTTCGACTTGCTCTATCATTTGGTCCTGCCGGCGGGAACGCTGGCGATCTTCAACTTGGCAACGTTTATGCGCTATACGCGCTTCAGCATGCTGGAGGTGCGCGGCGAGGACTACGTGCGCACGGCCAAGGCGAAGGGGTTGAAACCGCCAGCCGTAACATGGCGACATGTCTTTCGCAACGCTCTCCTTCCCATCGTAACCGTCGTGGGTCTCAGCCTGCCTACTCTGGTGGCAGGGGCGCTCTTTACCGAGACAATCTACAGTTGGCCGGGCATGGGCGCGCTGCTTGTGGATGCCGTCGCCGCGCGCGACTATCCCATGGTCATGGGCATCATGTTGGTCACGGCGCTTGTTGTGTTGACGGCCAATCTGATCACCGATCTGGCCTATGCGGTTGCGGATCCGAGAATTCGCTACCAATAGAGACGATCTTAGCAAGTCATTTTTGCGATTCCAGCACACACCGTTGTGGAACCGTCCGAAGAAATCACTCGCAACTCCCTGACCTGTCAAACGACGCCATCAGAAGCAGAGTCAATTCTCAGTCTCCAACTGCGCAGGCATAGCGGCGTTTTCGACGCCATCCGCTGGCCGTAGCTGGATTGTTCCTGTTTGCGGTTGTTCTTCTGGTGAGCGTTGGCGCTCCCTTGATTGCACGCTACGACTATGCTGCCCTCAGCCTGCCAGACAAGTTTCAAGCTCCCAGCTCTGCTCACTTTTTCGGCACTGATCGGGTAGGGCGAGACATCTGGAGCCGCACGCTCTACGGCGGACGCGTCTCCTTGGCCGTGGGATTTGCCGCAGCTTCCATTTCAACCATAATCGGAGTCATTCTCGGCTCTATTTCAGGATACTATCGCGGCATGACCGACCAGCTGATAATGCGTTTCACCGATGTTGTCATGACCTTCCCGCGCGTTGTCATCATCCTGACTGCGGCGATTTACATTGGACAGAGTATTGCCAGCGTAATCTTTCTGATTGGGATCTTCAGCTGGCCCGGAATCACTCGTCTGGTGCGTGGTCAGGTTCTCTCATTGCGAGAGCAGCAGTTTGTGCTGGCTTCACGGTCGTTGGGCGCGCGCAACCGGCGCATCATCATCAGCCACGTACTACCCAACGTCGTAGCCCCTTTACTTGCCTCGGTTACCTTTGCCGTCAATGGAGCGATTCTTCTCGAAGCGGGGCTGAGCTTCCTCGGCGTCGGCATTCCACTTCCCACGCCTAGCTGGGGCAACATGCTGGAGACTGCGCGCAGCCTGGATGTGCTGCAGGACGGCCCGTGGAAATGGGTGCCCCCGGCTGTAATGATTCTGCTAACTGTGCTGAGCATCAACTTCATCGGCGACGGCCTGCGCGACGCAATCGACCCTAGATATCAGCAGGGTTGACCGCAGCGTCCTCTTCCTTTCGACCCTCCTCGGATCCTACCAAAGCGGGACCAGACAGGATGCGAATCTCCGCAAGAGTCAGTCCCTGGCCCCAAATTGAATTGGTACGGCTCCGCGTGGGCGGGCTGCCGTTCTATTGCATCGAGCCAAGCCGCGGCAAGCAAGTCAGGGTAGCACCTCCAGCGTGCCAATCTCCAGGCGAGGTTTGTCGCCGTTCAAAGGTACGAGCGGCTCATGGGACTGGTCAGGATAGTACAGACCGGCGACCAGCCGAAAACTGCCGGAAGGAAAAGTGTCCGGTATGATAATGTTGTGGGTCGAGTTCAGGATGAGACCCGGCGTCCAACTTTGGTAGGGCGTGTTCGGACCCCCAGGCGGGCCATCGTACTGGCATACAACCATGCCCGTCTCGTCAACCAGATGCACGAATGCGCTCACAGGAGCTCCTGGGCCAGTGACAAGTCATGTCAGATGGACAGGAGCGACTTCTCCCGCCCGCACCGGCGGAATCGACCGCACGCCTTCGAGTCGGATATGGCCATAGTCAACGCCTATCGCGGCAACGTCCCATGGGCGGGCGGTGACACCCGCGGCCGCCACAACCATGAACGCCCCGACTGCGAGCCAGACGAGCGGCGAACGGACTTGCCAGACCCCCTGCAGGCCAGCCTTCTGCGCCCTACGAAAAAGATCCGTCGCTTTCGCTGCGTGGCTCAGGAGAATTAGGACAGCCAGCCAACCTACCGCAGTCACAATCCGGCCCAGCCATACCGCAGTCGTCGCCCTCCACGCAAACTCGACAGTATGTGTGCCCGGTGGAATCATCACACTGGCGAGCGAGAATGCTGTCGCCGGTTCGACCTCCACCGGAACGCCGTCCACGATTACGCGCCAGGCAGGGAAGTAGAACTGATGGAAGAGCAGTTGGAATGTCTGCTCTGTGTTGACCAGGTATCGCTGTTGCAGAAGACTCGCACGCGTTGGCGTAACCGCCGCTGTGCTGGTCGGGTCCTGATAGGCGGGATGTTCCCAAGGTGACTGTCCAGCCTTGACAGCCTCTACAATTGACTTGGCAGATCCTACAGGCAAGAGGTGCCGGTTCCATGGACCCGTGGACAGGTGCCAAACCCAGTTCTCAACTGAGTCGGACCAGTGCGCCGGAGTTGTAGCCTCTTCGCTCGTCGGATAGTCAAGGCGGACCGTTGCGTAGGCGAACAGGTAGACCGATATCAGCAGGCTGAAGAGCGGCAGGACAGTCCTCCAATTGCTCCCGGATCTTCGCAGGGACTCTAGAGACGCTGCCAGAAGCAGCGCAACTCCCAGGGCTGCGAAAGTCTGCCACCGCCAAGGGAACTGAACCTGGTTAATGAGGGCTTCAACACTGAACCAAAACCAAGAGCTTGTATCGGTCATCAACCAAATGAAGCCAAGAGTCAACACGAGCGTCAAAAGAGTGAATAGACGAAGTTTGCGCCATCGCATCGTCGAGACTGCCAGCAAGGCGCCGAAAACAGTTGGAATGACGTAGATTGGCAGTCTGGGACGATGCGATGGAACCATATACCTGTAGAAAAATCTGAGATCAACGAGCTCGCTCCACTCTAGAAAATGACCCAGACCAACTCCAGAGAACAGCCCGTGTCCGTTCATGACCCAACGCAGTTCCAGCAATGCCGGCAGGATGTACCCATGCGGTCAGCAGCATGCCAAGGGCTACCGAGGCGCCACTTCTGACCAGGACCTGAGAGAAACTAACGCCAATTGTGCGTTGAAACACAAAGAGTAGAGTAAGCAAAGCGCCTAGCACTAGGACCGCCATTAGCGCGGACAGGTTATGGGTGACGATGAGCCCGGCCCAGGCCAGGCCGGCCATTGTTAATGACTTGGAAAACGAGGTCGCCCGCGAGGACCCCTTGTCCGCTATTGCTGCCTGTAGCGTGTAGAGAGCGACAGCCGGCAACCAGAAAAACGCGCTGAATTCAGGGAACGCACCCCTTGTGAAGAGATCGTAGATGCGATAGGGAAAGAACTGAAAACAGACGACGCTGACAAGCGCGGGCCACAACGAAACAAACAGTCGAGAAAGGCGGTACACCCACCATGCTGAAAGGGCAAAGCCCAGGCAAAACGTGACGCGAATGCACGAAACCAGGTCGAGCCCGGCCAGATGCAGCAGCGCAGGTGGATAAAAGAAGCCCGGAGGGTAATAGTTGAGGACTGGAGTGCCGAAGCCTAACGCACTGTCGGGGAACCAGCGGGGATAGATCACTCCTGTCCGCAGCGCGTCAGTCAATGATTCCAGCCACCGACTGTGAGTCACTCCGTCGTGGGTAACAACTGGCCATTCGGCGGTCATGCCAAAGAAAATTATCCCGGAGAAAATAGCCAATAACAGCGCTGCGATACGATCCTGAAGACACGTGTCTTCCTTTACGCGGCTGACCATACTTCCGCTGGAATTATCCATACGCAATCTCTGAATTTGTCTATCTTATCGTGCCAATTGATGACAATCGGGTGACTGCCCGTCGGCGAGGTCAAGGCAAATTACTGTAAGTCCAAGACGGCGTCCGGACCAGTGTATCGCAAAGGAAAGCGAGTCCCCGCGACTCGGGTTCCCCATCTCAGTAGCAGTGCTTGCCACGACCCTACAGACCATCCCCGAAAAGGGATGGTAATCCGCTGATTCGGCGATTCTCGCGTGCACTCATGTTCGTCCGGCGCAAAAAGAGGAATACCTTCATTGAAGTCCAAGGCGATCGGCTAGATCGTTGAAATCTTCGGCAACGACGTCGATCGAGTAATCCGGCGCCAGATCGGTGGTCTGCTTTGGCCCATACTCCCGCGGCCGGTGGACAAAGGCCGTCCTGAAGCCGACAGCCTGCGCGCCCTTCAGGTCGCCATTGTGGGCGGCGACCATCATCACTTCGTGAGGCTCCAACCCCAAGAGCGCCGCGGCCGTGCGGTAGACTTCGGGATCCGGCTTGTAGTGTTTTGCAAGCTCGGACGAGAGCACACAGTCCCAGCAGAGCCCGCCGTGCCTGGCCATATTCACCAGCAGCCCCACGTTGCCATTGGAGAGCGCGGCAATGATGGCGCGGCGGCGCAGCCGCGTGAGCCCCGAGGCGACATCCGGCCACGGGTTAAGCCGATGCCAGACCCGGTTGAGCTGATCTTTATCGTCCTCGGCCAGACTGGAAATCTGGTAGCGCGCCAGCAGGTCATCCAGGATCAGGCGGTGGAGGGCGTCGATATTCATCCAGGGGAGGTCACCGCTGCGCACGCGCTGCATGGCCGGTCCATATCCTGCCCGCCATTCGTCTGCAAACTGTTCCCAGGCGACTTCCACGCCTTTGGCGGCCCAAACATCCTGGCCTTCCCGGATGATTGAACCGCGCCAGTCCGCGACCGTGCCGAATATGTCGAAGGTCATCGCTTTGACTTCCGGAAACTCCATGGGCGTTCCTTTCGTGGAGAAAAGGGGGTGTACAAGTCGGCAACAACGTCAAGAATCCGAGTCAGCGCAAGACAGCGCCTCGATAATCGCATCGCAAAACTCAGGCAGGTCATCGGGGACGCGCCCGGTCACGACATTGCCGTCTATCAGCGCCGGCAGATCGTGGTAGGTTGCGCCGGCGTTGAGCAGGTCATCGGTGACGGCGCAATAGGCGGTGACATTGCGGCCGGCCACGCTGTCAGTTCCCTTCTGGCGGTCGAGGGAGATCAGGACCTGTGGCCCATGACAGATCGCGGCCACAACCTTACCGGCACGATGGATCGCAGCCGCAAAATCCAGCGTTCTGTCATCGATGCGCAGAAAATCCGGCGCCAATCCGCCGGGAAAGACCACCGCGTCGAACTCGTCAGGCTTCATCTGCCAGATGCTCTGCACAGTGTAACGGTTGCCCTCCCCCAGGACATCGAACGGAATCGTATGGCCGAATCTGCCCGTGATCGGCTTTTCGGGCCAAGCTGGGCGCCCATGAAAATGGCCGATGGCCGACTGCGGCAATGTGCCGACGACGATCGCTGCACCGGCCTGGCTCAGCTGCAGTACAGTGTACATCACCTCGATATCCTCAAACTCATGCGCGGTCAGGATCGCGATCCTCTTCCCTTGCAGTCGCTTTTCCATTGCTATCCAATCTCCGTTCAGCACTTGTATTCCTCAAGCGCACTCCAATCGAACTCCACGCCGTGCCCGGCCCTGTCGGGAGCGATGGCAACACCGTCCTCGATGCGCAAAGGATGTCGAATGAAACGATCCAGCCCAAAGCCATGCGCCTCCAGATAGGAACTATTCGGAATCGCGGCCAACAGATGCACCTGCAAGTCGTGGACTCCATGGGTGGTGATGGGCAGATTGCAGGTCTCGGCCAGATGCGCCACTTTTCGCCAAGGCGTCACGCCGCCAAGGGTGGCCACATCAGGTTCGGGAAAGGAGATTGCGCCGTGGGCGATCATCTGCTGAAACTCGTAGACGGTGTGAAAGTTCTCACCGGTGGCGATTGGAAGGCCGCCTTCGCAGGCGATGCGGGCATGACCGGCCACGTCGTCAGGGATTGTCGGCTCCTCCAGCCAGACCAAATTGTACGGCGTCAGGCCGCGTGCGGCGCGGATGGCTTCGTCCACACGCCAGCGCATATTGGCGTCGGCCATCAGCGGAAAGTCCTGCCCCAGGTGATCACGCATGGCCGCGACGCGTTCGAGGTCTTCGGAGAGCCGGTCCCGGCCGACCTTCATCTTGATGGCGCGAAAGCCCTGCTTCCGGAAGTCGTCTGCCTGAGTCAACAGAGCGTCGAGCGAAAACTGTAAGTCGATGCCGCCGGCGTAGACGGGCACGCGCTGATCATGGCCGCCAAGAAGCTGCCACCAAGGCGAGCTTTGCGCCTTGCCGCGCAGATCCCACAGTGCGATATCGAGCGCGGCCAGTGCAAAGGAGGCTGCTCCGCCCCGCCCCACGAAATGAACGTGCCACCACATGCGCTCCCAAAGGCGTTCAATGCAGTCGCCATCTTCGCCGAGCAGCAGGGGAGCAAGATCGTCGCGGACCATCGCGTGAATGGCAGTGCCGCCGATATCGCCGACCGCGTAGGTGTATCCCAACCCTTCCAAGCCGCCGGCCGTCCGGATGCGCGCGGTGATCAGGCCGAAATGGGAGATGTCGCCGTGGGTAGAGTCCGAAAGCACGACCGGCAGAGGGATGCGATAGTGGTCGGTGCGGAAGTGCGCGATCTTCATGTCGTGTCAAACCCCCAGAATAGGCATCTGCGGCACGAAGCCCAGTTCCTCTCGAATCCGCGAAATATCGTAGACCGGATCCTTCTCACGACCGAGCCGCTCATAGTGGGAGAAGTCGAGCGCGTCGGCGTCGCTGCCAAACCACGATCGCATCAGATCCGGCACTGGGACGGCTACGCAGGCTTGTGCCCCCACGGCGTTGAGGATTCGTACCCCCGGTTTGTGGGGAGCTTCGGCCGCAGAAATCAGGCAGCGAACAGTATCACTCAGGAACATAATGGAGATTCTTCCCATGCTCCATGAAGGTACCGGCCCAAGCTGGCAAGGCGCCAATTGTCGATCATCCGGGGCAATGGTGGCCAGCCGCAGATTGATAAAGTCCAGGTCTGCGTTTTGTCGGGACAAGTAGCGCGTAACCTCCTCCATCAAATGCTTGGTGAAGCCGTAGCCGTCGCGGTCCAGGCAGGGATGCTCATCGGTCATGGGGAGTTGGAGCGGTCGAAAGTCGACCGACTGCATTCCCACCACGGCGATTGAACTGGCGAGCACGAGCTTCTTGCATCCGCGGTCGATGAGATAGCGGAGCAGGTGATGCGTGCCGGTCACATTGACGCGCAGGCCTTCCTCCTCGGTGCATCCGCCAGTGACAGCGGCCAGATGGACCAGAATGTCGACCTTCCCATACTGGTCCAGTTTATGCAGTTCTTGCGCGACAGAGAAATCACCGCAGACGGAGGCCGCACCGGGATGGTCAGTTGGGCGGCGTGATAGGCAGATTAGTTCGTGATTCGGGTTCCTGGCGATTGCCGCGGACAATGCCTGGCCAATGAAACCACTCGCGCCGGTGACGAGAATTCTGCTCACGTTGAGTTGATTGGCCTCCCTAGCATCTGCAATGTCGAAGTATATTCTGCCGTATCAAGGCAGCGCAGACACCTCCATTTTGAGCGTCCTCCATCCTGACCGGAGCGTCTGAGCCCCTCTCAACTCCATCGAACTACCGCGCTCAGCAAGTCCGGAATCTCGTCGCGATTGATTTTGGCGAACAGTTCGGGCCCTTCGGAGGCGTCTACCACGTGTGTAATCGTCTTGTGCCAGGGGATAGCTCCCGCAGCTATATTTCGTAGCACGGCCTCACGACATGGCGCCAGACCGTCGTTGCAGGGAAAGAAAGCCGTGAGCTGCTTGGTGTGGGGCACGATGTAATTGAAGGAGACCGGCGCTTTGCCGTAGTGACCCAGAAAGACAAACTTGCCCCGCAGCCGCGCGAGTGGGAACGCCAGATCGAGGCAGGCGGGAATGCCGCTGCCCTCAAAGACGACATCCGCCCCACCCGGTCTGATCTCCTCTACACAGGCTTTCACCTCGTCAGGTGAGATTGCGCTGGCGTCAACTGTGTGTGCGGCGCCCATCGTCTTGGCCATATCCAATCGCCGCGCGTTGAGATCGATCGCAATCGTCACAGCGCCGCGCAGACGCGCAGCCGCCAGCGCGCCGAGCCCGATCAGTCCGACGGCATGAAAGGCTACGACGTCGCCCATTTGTACTCCGGCCATGTCGACGGCGTTGTAGCCGACCGACGGCATGACGAATAGGGAGCCCGTGACGTCGTCAACTCCGGCGGGCAACAGTTCGACATCGGCATCCTGCGGCATGAGCGCATAGGAAGCGTGCGTACCGGCGCAAGTTGTAACGGGCTGACCGCCAATCTGCATCGGAATCAGGTTGCGCCGATAGTAAACTTTGTCGCCGATCTTGAATCTGGTCACATCGGTCCCGACATCTTCGACGACGCCCACCGCCTGATAACCGGTACAGACAGGAAACGGCCCATAGTCCAGCTTGCGTCGGAAAACGGCAAACTCGGTACCGACGCTGACGCCGGAATAGGTGCAGCGCACCAAAATGTCAGCGGGCGCGAGCGCCGGGATATCGAACTCTTCCAGCAGGAATCGCTGTCTATCGGAACAAATAAGCGCGCGGCTTTTCATAGGGAACGAAGCCCCCTTTCTCAAAATTGCTCTGTTTCTGATGTTGCGAATCGCATCCCATCAGAGGTGTTCAATCTGCGGCCCGCAGGCGCGTCATCGCGTCAGTCATTTCGTGTGGCCAGAGTACTAAATGAGACCTGATCTGTCAATGAATTAACAGACCGCGCATTCAGAACCGGGTTCGGCTGGTGATCGTGTAGGGAGGATGCTATAATCGGACACGGGCAAAAGACATCCCATCAGTGCGCGATTTCGGCTAACGGTAAGGATTGAACGTGACAGATTTGACAACAGCACAATCTCCCATTGGCTCGTTTCTGGATGATCTTGCGGGGGGCGAGTCGACGCCGGGCGGCGGCGCGGCGGCCGCGCTGACCGGAAGTCAGGCCGCAGCGCTGCTCTGCATGGTAGTGAACTTCACGGTCGGTCGCAAAAAGTACGCGGCCATTGAGGAAGAGATGCGGGGCTACTTGCAGCGAACGGAAGCGATACGGGCCGAACTCCTGGCGCTTGCCGACAAGGACGCCGAGGCGTTTGGCGCGGTGGCGGCCTGCTACGGGATGCCCCGGTCCAGTGACGCGGAGAAGGCAGCGCGCAACGCAGCCATGCAGACCGCTCTTAAAGGGGCGGCAGAGGTTCCGCTCGCCATCGCCTCCCTGTGCGTTGATACTCTTGATCTGACCCCAGCCATCGCCGACAAGGGCAACGTAAATGTGGTCAGCGATGCCGCGACCGCAGCCCATCTGGCCTTCGCCGCTTTGCATTGCGCTCTCGTCAACGTGAACATCAATCTGAAGTTCCTGAAGGATAGCGCCTACGTCGCCGAAGGTCGGAAAAAGGTAGAGGCATTGACAGCCGTCGCCCAAAAGAGCTTCGACGCGGCCCGCGCCGCATGTACACGGACACTGGGCATAGCGATATGAGCGCACAATTTCTGAACGGTCGCCAACGCGCCAAAGAATTGCAGGCCGATCTGCAAACAAAATTTGCACAGATCGCCGGCGAGACCGGCGCGCCGCCGACGCTAGCCGCTTTACAGGTCGGCACAGATGAGGCCGCATCCGGCTACATGCGCGCCATCCGCCGCGCATGCCGGGGCGTAGGCGTTGCGTTCCGTCCAGTCGAACTGCTGCACGACAGCAGTCAAAGGGATGTCGAAGCGGCGCTGGCTGCGCTGAACGACGACGCGGCTGTACACGGCATCATGGTTCTGGAACCGCTGCCGCAGCAGATAGACGATTCATCTTTGGTGGACGGGCTGGATCCTGCCAAAGACGTAGACGGCGTCCATCCGCTCAATGCCGGCCGGTTGGCAGCGCAGAGGCAGCCATATTTTGTTCCTGCGACGCCCGCGGGAGGTATTCAGTTGCTCGAAGATGCGGGTGTTGCCTTCAAAGGCAAGAAAGCGGTCGTGATTGGACGCAGCGACATCGTGGGAAAGCCGATGGCTCTGCTTCTGCTACACCGGCACTGCACGGTGACCATTGCCCATAGCCGCACTGAGTCTTTGCCGGATGTTGCCAGAGGAGCGGACATTCTTTGCGTTGCGGTCGGCCGCCCTGAAATGGTGACAGGAGATTGGGTGAAGCCCGGCGCAGTGGTGGTTGACTTTGGTACGACCTACACCGATGGCGCTCTAAAAGGCGATTGCGAACAGGAGAGCGTGGCCGCCGTGGCCGGCATGTTGACGCCGGTACCGGGCGGAACGGGACCGATGACGAACGTTATGTTGATGCAGAACCTTCTGTTCGCCTACCGCTGCGCTGTCGCGACATAGTCCCCTCAGTGCCCCAGAATCTCGACACTCTTCTCTCTAGGGTGATGGTCCAGCGTCGCGTTTCCAAAACTGCTGAGCAGTGCGCGGGCCTTTTCCAGCCGCGACTGAAGTCGCGGCTCCTTGCATCGCCAGTTTCCCCGCACCTGGTTGCACACCAGGAGTGAGTCTCCGCGGATGCTCAACGCGGCCGACCTTGGTTCGATTTGCTGTTCGAGCAATCGTCTATGCACGGCCTCCAACGCCGCAATCAAGGTGTCATACTCGGCCTCATTGTTTGTAACCAGGTCTCCGAAGTTCAGTTGAATGATCTGCCTGGGTTGCCCGGGCCAGTCCAGCGCGTAGCTGCCGTACCCTTGCCCCGGGTTGCCGCGACTGCCGCCGTCGAAGACGATTCGAATCGGCTCTTCCGGTGCCTGACCGGGCAGGGGGAGCATCGCGACCGGCGGCCCGCTCTCTGACTGTGGCGCGCCAACAACAGCATGGCCGCTCACCGCCGATTGGTATGAGCCAGGCGGCCGTGGACGGTCGGCGGGGCGCGGCGGCGCAGCCGGCCTGTCTGGCCTGGATCTGCGTTCTCTTGCCGGGGCGGCGGGGCGAGATTGTATGGCCGGCGCTATCTTGAGGGCGTTGCGGTCGGAGAGTAGTACCTCCGGCTCCAGCAGTCCCATCGCCTTCAATTGGCGCAGGAGTTGCCGCCGCTGCGCGGGCAAAAGGGCTTCGATCTGACTGATGATTTCTTCCAGTTCACTCTTCATTTCCGCTTCGCTCTTGCCGCGTCGTCTTTTCAGTAAAGCGCAAGGTCAAACGAGACGCCTCCCGGAACACTTTCTCAATGTCAATGCGAATTGAATCGTTGTCAAACGGAGTTTGCATCAGCGGCGCGCGGCCATCGCCCTCTCCCATAGGAAGAGCAGGTTGGCCTGATGGAAATTCTGCACCAGTCCGCCAAGAGGGATACGGTTCCGTCCGAACTCTTCAATTTCATGGCTCAGGAGTTCTCGCTTGCTCGCGCCTTGCGCGGCCAGCCGCTCGACCAGCGCTACGATGTCATCCAGATACTGAATGCTCTCTTCTATACTGGGCGTGACCTCTCCGCGCAGCAGAATATCGCCATGGCCCTGAACGATCGTCTCGAGATTGAACTCGTGCAAACTGTGCAACGACTGCTTGAACTTTTCGATATCGGCGAAAGGCGTGGCAATGACCGGAACCGGCATCATCAGATCGCTGGCAAACAGCACCTTTTCCTCACGAACATGCACGACGCATACATCCGGGCCCGGTCCAGGGGAGTGCATAATGTGAACGGTCTTGTCGCCGAGACGGATGACTGAGCCTTCATTGAAGAGGATTTTCGGCAGGCGGATTTCGACCTTCAGCAATTCTGTTGTATGCTGTCTCGCTTCCACTAGCGCTCTGCGACCGTACTTGATGAGCAGTTCACGCGCGCTCTCATGGGCTATCAGTTCCGCATCGGGGAAGAAACAAGAGCCATAAACATGATCGGCATGGCTGATCGTGTTGATCAGGAAGCGGATCCCGGCTGGGCAGATCTGAGCGGCAAAGTCGATAATCTGCTTGGTTTCTGATGGAAACGGCAGCGTGTCGATCAGGATGCCCCCTTCTGAGGACACGACAAGCCCGGCGTTTACTTCCGCAAAGAGCGCGCTTGTGAAAACCCAAGTATCGTCCGCAACGCGGGTACGAGTAATAGCCACTCGCTCCGTCTCCTTTTGCTACCAACTAGCACCGGCCCGTCACCAGCACTCCAGTATAACACAGTCAGGCAATGAAGGTTAAGGGATCAGCCGTTGTTGCAGTATCATCGCGGCATCGCGATGCAAGTGCCTGAGTTTGGGGCTGACAGATGCTATGTCGCAAAATGTGGCGCAAAAAAACCGGCGCCTGGGCACCGGTCATTGTACGCCACGTTGGTGTCAGCTAGGTTGCAAGCGCCAGGTTGACGGCGCTTCACTCATCCAGCGCCCAGTCCTTGACGGTCTGTGTGCGCACGCAGCAAATGCCCTTCAGAACTCGTAACGTACAGATCGCGCAGTTTGGGGCCGGCAAAGGCGCAGTTCGTCGGGCTGTCGCATGGGACGGGGTGCGTCTCAAGCACCCTGCCATTGGGTGCAAAGACGTAGATCATCCCGCCCGGGCCGCTATCCCCCCAGCCAGCCGTGGCAATAATGTTGCCTTCTGTATCCAGGCACATGCCATCGACGCCCCGATGGGGATAGAAGTTGTGCAGCACAGCATGGGCGCCAACGATCCGATTCCGCCCGCCGGAGTCATCCTCAATCACAGGGTAGGCCCTCAACTCTCGCTTTTCGCCATCCCCATTCTTGCTCTGTGCGACGTACAGCGTTTTCTCGTCGGGGGAGAGCAACAGGCCGTTGGGCGCGGTCGTATCGTAGGTCACGCGTACAGGCCGCCAGCTGCCGTCCGCCTGCGGATCCAAGCGATAGACCGACTCGTGATCCAGCTCCATGTCGCCGCGGCAATCGCCGTAGCGAGGATCGGTGAACCAGATGCGCCCGCGACTATCAATCGCCAAGTCATTAGGGCTGTTTATCCGCCGCCCTTCAAATTGGTCGCAGACGACGATCGTCTCGCCGTCTTCAGGGTACTGCACCATGCGCCGCCCGCCGCCTTCACATGCGTTGATCAGACCGTTCGCGTCAAGCATCAGACCATTGGCTTGGTTTGTTCCCTCCCGCCACAGGCTGATCTCGCCGCTGTCCGGGTCGTATTTGAGGATGCGGCTGTTGACGATATTGGTAAACAGCAGGCAACGACCGTCCCAGACAGGTCCTTCGGTCAGGCCGATAGGATCCAGCAGCACTTCAAACTGCCACGCCATAAAAGACTCCTCTCAAGATTCGTGAATATACTCCGCCCCGCAATCCAGCACGATCTGCCGACTTCGTTGCAGCGCCTGCAACGGGTCGCTCAATAGGGGACTCAATTCAAGGCTGATCGCCCCCGTATATTCGATCTCCTCCAGGGCGCGGAAGGTATCTCGCAGCGTCTCGGCTGTCAGCACGCCGTCAAACAGCGCCCAATGCAGATCACCCTCTCCGTCGTTGTCGTCAAGATGGACATAGGCCAGCCGCTCACCCGCCTGCCGGATGACCGCGGCCGGATCTTCATCGCTGATCTGCACATGGCCTATGTCGAACAGCAAGCCCAGATTGGGATGATCGATTGCGTTGATGAACTCCAGCGTAGAGGCTGCGGAGGCGAGCGCAGTGCCTGGGAAATGTTCGACACCGAGTCTGACACCTTTTGTCGCCGCTTTCTGCGCGGCGGTCAACAGGGAGTCGGCATAGCGAGCCAGCGCGGCCCTGCTATCGTCGGCGCCCGGCACCAGATAGACAGCACTCCCTCCCAGCGCGGCGCAATGGGCCACAACCTGATCGACATGGGCCAATGCTGCGCTGCGCGACCCGGCATCGGGGCTATCCAGAGCCGCGTTTTCGAGCATCCCGTAGGAGGCGGCCACGGACGAGACCTCCAGCGATCGGGAACGCGCGAATTCTTGCGCGTCCGTCGTCGTCAGGAACTCCGGCCTGATGTCGATCCAGCGGAAGCCCAAAGATTGCATGCCCGACATCACTTCCTCTTCGGACGCACTCAAGGCCCACACACAACACGACAGATACATCGAGCTAAAATCCCCCTTGTTCCATGCCTGCAACCTCCCCAGCGGCAGGTGGTTCCGGTCCCTGGACCAACAGCGTCCGCAACTCATTCAGTTCATCGAGGCGCAAGGACCGTTGCAGCTTGTGGGCATGGCGTTGGCTCCACTCTTCGATAGCGGGCGTCATCTGAACAATGGTCGAGAAATCGCTGGGGAAATGAAGAGGATCGCCGCCCAACCAGCGCCCGTGCCGCCCTGCAAGCGTGGAATTCCAGATCTTGGCGGGAATCACGTCCGGCGTCAATTGCACGGCCGGCCAGGCCTGAAACAGGACTGGGATCTCCGGCGGAAAATCGGGCAGAATCTCTTGCAAGAGCGCATGGCTCCGACTGCACGTGGAGGGCATCCATAACGGCAGCACGGGGCTGCGCCGTCCTATCACGGGGTTCATCTGCGGCCCGCTCTCGACTAGCACGGCTCCGGGCTGAATGCGCAACAGAAAGAACAGCCATTGCCAGGCGTAGAATCCCGTTCGACTGATCTCGTCAATTGAGGAAAATGAAAAGGTGTGAAAAGGGATGTTTATGTCACCGGCGAACGTGCGGACGCTTGTCTCGAACCCGGCGAGTGAGCCCCACTGAGCCTCGGGTTGATAGGTCCAGTGCCGGGAAACCCTCCAGCCACTGCGTTGGACGCCGCCCTCCTCGTGCAGCCAGTCATCCAGCCAAGGCGTGCCGCGAATGAATTCCTGATCGGTGAAACCGCCGTGGCTGCCTATCTGCAACCTGTGGCGGGCGCCCAACTCATACTGACTCCACTTGGAGGAGCAGGTCAACAATAGGAGTGTACCTCCGGGCATCAACCGCTCGCGGATGAATCTGCGGTATTGGTCCGGCAGCGCTGCTAACTTGAGATAGATCTGCACCGACCGTTTGATCTGCCGCCGCGCGTGAATCGGATCGAAAAGGCTGACGGCAAGAAGGTCGGGATTGTGATTCAGAATGGGGGTGAGCAGGTCAACGCTGCGCTGCTGGTATCCGCCGATGTCGTCCGGTTTGCCTCTGGATGCAAAAGAGATAGGGAAGCTGTCGGCCAGCAGCGGCGCGCCAAGACAGGCGCAGAGATGGGCCGTGGCGCCGGAAGGGACGCCCACGACGATGGTGTCGAAGCGCCTCTCCGGATCGAGGTTGCCATATTGATTGACATTCCACTGGGCAAGGTCTGCGGTCGTCAGATTAAAGGTAAGCGACCGGCTTTGAGGACGGCTCTCCAACGCCCAATTGGCCAGACCGGCCGCCCAACTGCGGGGCAACTGAGAACTCAGCCTTAGAAGCGCAGGCTGTCGTCCCAGTCTCGAATTGACAGCAGGGTGATGAAAACGATTGTCGAGAGCCGATGCGACCGCGGCAACCGCGCCCGTAGCGATATCGAAACCGACAGGTTGATAGTTCAATTGCTAGATCATTCCCGATAGCTGACTATAGGGACATGATTCCCTATGTTTCTCAAGGAAAAACTGCTACATCAAGTATAGCCGAGGTGCGAAGGCATCGCAATTCCGATTTACGGGCAACCTAATTGGCTCCGACTGCGGGCAAGACTCCCCGCTTCCGGGCGCGATTCTCCCTATTCTTGAACGTCCATCAGACAACCCCTCTCGTTGACGGTTACCGGCTCCTGTGATAGGCTATCGTGCGCGTTCGCCTGGCGCGTATCTGCATTCAGAGTTGAATAGGGGACCTGCTATGACTAAGCATGAAAAAGGAGCGGTCAGAGTACGATTCGCGCCCAGCCCGACCGGTCATCTACATCTGGGCGGCCTGCGCACCGCGCTCTTTGACTGGCTGTGGGCGCGTAAGTGCGGTGGGCAATTTGTCCTGCGGATTGAGGATACCGACCGCAAGCGTTTCGAGCCGGATAGTGTCGCCAACCTGATGCGGGGTCTGCGCTGGCTAGGGCTGGACTGGGACGAAGGCCCGGATGTCGGCGGACCTGACGCCCCCTACGTGCAGTCGGAGCGACGGGAGATCTACCAGAGGCACGCGCAGGAACTTATCGATCGCGGGCGCGCCTACCGCTGCTTCTGCACGCCGGAGCGTCTTGAAGCGATGCGGGAGGAGCAGCGACGCGCCGGCAGGCCAACCGGCTATGACCGCCGCTGCCGACATCTTTCCGCTGTCGAGAGTGCGCTGCGTGAAGGGGAGGGAGCCCCGTCGGTCGTCCGCTTTGCCATTCCGGAGGAGGGCGTAACCGTCTTCACTGATCTGTTACGCGGCGATGTCCGGGTTGACAATCGCCAGTTGCAGGATGAAGTGGTGTTGAAGGCCGACGGCCTGCCGACCTATCACTTGGCAGCGATGGTTGACGATCACCTAATGGAGATTACGCACGTATTGCGGGGCGACGAGTGGTTGGCAACCGCACCCATCCACAAGCTGATCGTTGACGCGTTTGGGTGGGAGATGCCGGTGCTGGTCCACCTACCTGTCATTCTGGATCCCAGCGGCAAGGGGAAGATGAGCAAGCGCAAGAAGATGGTGGCGGGCAAAGAGTATTTGGCGCTTGTGCACGAATTTGAGAAGGCCGGCTATCTGCCCGATGCGATGTTCAACTTTCTCACAAACGTGGGCTGGAATTTCGACCCCGATCAGGAGGTTTTCAGTCGGGAGGAAGCGGTTGAGCGCTTTCGCCTGGAGGAGATCAACCCGTCGGCGGCGACTCTCCCTTACGAAAAGCTGGACTGGCTTAACGGTCTGTACATTCGCGCGTTGACGCCGGCCGCGCTCAAGGTCGCGCTTCTGCCCTTCCTCAGCCGCCAACTGGGTCTGAGTGAAGCTGAACTCGCGGCAGATCGCAGGCTGGACGTTCTGGTTCCCGTTATCCAGGAACGCATCAAGCGCCTCGACGAGGCCGGCGCGTGGCTTGACTGGGCATTTCAGGAGGCGGATGAAATCGAATACACAGAGCCGAACCTATTGATCGGCCGCAAACTGGACGCTGGGCAGAGCATCGAAATGTTGAAGGCCGGCGCATCGCTGCTGGAGGTGGTGGAGCCGTTTGACGCGCCGGCGATACATCAGGCATTTCGCGCAAAAGCTGAGGAGCTGGACGTAAAGGCCGGCAGTTTTTTCGGGCCGATTCGGGGAGCGATCAGTGGGAAGAAGGTTTCGCCGCCGCTATTCGAGAGCATTGAAGCGCTGGGACGGGAGGATACGCTGCGGCGCATTGAACGGGCATCGGGCGCTCTGCAGGAACTCGTGGTGAAGGAGGGCTAGGCGAACATCCTGGGGCGCATGATGTTCGCGGCGACATTCCCAGTTGGCCTCAAAGTCGATGCGGAAATCCGTAATACGGCAATTCTTGTCTTGTCGCGTCTGTTGTGCTACGATGATCCTTGCGTGGCAATTGAGATGGGGGATAGTTTAATCGGCAAAACACCTGACTCTGGATCAGGCGTTCGGGGTTCGAATCCCTGTCCCCCAGCCATGCTGGAAGCGTTCGGCTTCTAATGGAGAACGTCGCTATTTGTAACTTTCGTCTAGTTATTGGTAGCGGCGTTTGCTTTTTGAGGCATCGACCCGATTTTGGGGCGCCATCGCACCACTTCCGCTCGAAACCATGCCTGCGCAACTGTAATCCTCAGCGATTGCGGCCATACTCCTCGTGGCTGCTGACCCAGTCGAGCGAGCTGATGGCAGCCGCCAGCGAAAGTTCTCCGGCCAGGACAGTACCGGCTACAATCTCAGCAAACTTGTAGACCTTACCCTTGCCGCAACAGCCCAGCAATTCCAGGCATTCCCGTTGCGTTGCCAGCCCCGTGCCGCCTCCGAACGTGGCGACGATCAGCGATGGAATCGTGATCGAGATGTAGAGGTCCTTCTCCTCGGTCAGTTCGACATAGATCAGACCGGCAGAAGACTCGGAAACATTGGCCACATCCTGACCCGTCGCGATGAACATCGCGGTGATGGCGTTGGCCGAGTGGAGCCCGTTATTGTTCACGCCCGCCAGAATCGAGCCGATGTTGGCGACGCCGTAATGGTAGAAGAGTTGCTCCGGCTCGACGCGCATGTTCTGGATCAGCACATCGCGCGGAATGATCGCCTCAGCTGTCACCCGCTTGCCGCGCGTGCGCATGATGTTCACCTGCGACGCCTTTTTGTCGGTGGCGAAGTTCGATTCCAGGTAGAATCGCTTGATCTCGTGATCGTCGTAGTGGTCCAGGATCCAGGAACATGCGGCGAAGGTGGCCCGGCCCACCATATTCTGGCCGCCTGCGTCGCCGGTGCGGTAGTTGAAGCGCAAGAAGGCAAATTTATTTGACTGATAGGGGTCGATGTTGTCGAGCTTAGCCACGCTGGAAGTGGCCTCGGCCTCCTCGCGAATGGGATTGATGTTGTCGCCGACCCACGCCATGAAATCGCGCGCGCCGCGGGCATCCTCGAAGACGAAGACAGGCGCCCGCTGCATCGCGTCGGCCACGACCGTGCATTTGACGCCGCCCGACAGATTGAGCAGTTTCATTCCACGGTTGTAGGAGGCGACGAGCGTGCCCTCGGTGGTGGCCAGAGGAATGATGAAGTCGCCCTTGGCGTGTTCGCCGCAGACTGTCAGCGGCCCGGCAAAGCCGATGGGCACCTGCGCCACGCCGGTGAAGTTTTCAATGTTTCCCAGCGTTTCGTGGGGATCGAAAGAGTATTGGGTGACATGCTCCAGCGAATGGCCTGTATACTCCTTTACGAATGTTTGACGTGCGCGTATCGCGCGCGCGCTGTAGTCGTCGCCGCGGTCGCGGGGGATGCGGAGCGCGTCCACCTGTTCCGAGATGGCATCATCGACTGTGAACTGAATTCGCCCGAATGGGGAGGTCTGGACGCCGAGGCGGATGGCGTGATGGCCGTTCTCAAGCGGGGGAACGTGCGCGGTGATTAGAACCTCCTTGCGCAGAGGAAAGTCCAGAGGCGCGCCGCTATTGATCTGTTCCGGCGTCATCACTTGACCGTCGCCGAAATCCAGGGACAACGCGTCGTCGGCAATCTCTTCGCCGTCTATGCTGATGCCGTGAAAGGCGGTCAATTTAGCGTCGCTCAGCCGATTCTTGATCGAAAACTGCACGCTGTCCGCCGAGTTTTTCAGGCTGGCGTAGGTATAGAGTCGTTTGAGCAACATCGAAGGAATCAAAGCCATTGTGCCCTCCGGCGCGAATTAATGTTTTATGTGCAAAGTAATTGTCAGCATCTATGAGGCCTGCGTAGCACTCTGCCCGATATCCTTACGCCAGACCGCGCCGTCGAAATGGATCTGATTGACGGCTTGGTAGGCGTCGGTGCCGGCCTCTGCGAAGTCGACCCCTATAGCGGTGACGGAAAGCACACGGCCGCCGTCTGTGACAACCCGGCCGGCGCGACCGGCCACCGTATCCAGGCGTGTGCCTGCGTGAAAGACGAGGGCGCCGCCTTGGCCGAGAGTAGCGGACGGCAGGCCGGTGATCGGCTTGCCCGTGTCGTAAGCATCGGGATAGCCGCCGGAGGCCATCACCACGGTCACCGCAGAATCGCCAGACCAGACCGGTTCATGCTCAGCCAGGCTGCCTTGCGTGCATGCCAGCATCAACTCCACCAGATCGCTTTCCAGCAGAGGCAATATGACCTGAGCTTCCGGGTCGCCGAAGCGGCAGTTGAATTCCAACACTTTTGGCCCCGATTTGGTCAGCATCAGCCCGGCGTACAGAATGCCCTGGTAGGCGGCGCCATCGGCGGCCATCGCGGCCAGTGTCGGTCGCAGAATGGTACGCTCAACTTCCTCCAGCATGGCCGGGTTTGCCAGCGCCGACGGCGCGAACGCGCCCATGCCGCCCGTATTCGGTCCGCGGTCGGTGTCGAGCAGGCGTTTATGATCCTGTGCGGCCGGCATCAACCTCAGCTCCCCGCCGTCGCAGAAGGCCAGGACGGACAGTTCCGGGCCGTGCAGCCTTTCTTCCACCAGTACGGTCGCGCCGGCATCGCCGAAACGCCGTTCCACCATCATGGCACGCAGTTGAGCGACGGATTCGCCACGGCTTTTGGGCAGGAGCACACCCTTTCCGGCGGCAAGTCCACTGGCCTTGAGGACGGGGAGCATTTCCATTGCGTGAGCAAAGTCGGCGGCAGCTTCGAAGTCGGTGAAGATGCGCGCCCAGCCGGTAGGGATGTCATGGCGGGTCATGAACTGTTTGGAGAAGGCTTTCGAGCCTTCCAGTTGCGCGGCGGCTTTGGACGGGCCGAAAACCGGCAGCCCTTCGGCGGCGAACTCGTCGGCAATCCCCGCCACCAGCGGCGCTTCAGGTCCGACCACGGTCAGATCGATGGCGTTGTTGCGCGCGAAGCGACGCAATTCGGGCAGGTCGTCGGCTGAAATGGCGACATTGCTACAGTTCGGCATCGAGGCCGTGCCGGCGTTGCCCGGCGCAGCGAAGATATGGCCGACACGCTGCGACTGCCCCAATTTCCACGCCAGCGCGTGCTCCCTGCCGCCGGACCCGATCAGGAGAATGTTCATGTCACAGACAACTGTTGACGGAGCCTGACGCTGCGGCTGGGGCATTCAAGATCGTTAATTCCCCAGTACCCCCGCAAACTTCTCTTTCTCATTCAACTCCAGTTCCATTTCCAGGAGCGGCGTTTCAAACGGATAGCCTCCGGTGAAGCAGGCGTTGCAGTAGCCGTCGTCCGCCCGCAACGTGCTCATCATGCCCTCAACGCTGAGGTAGGCCAGGGTGTCGACACCGATGTACTCCTTGATCTCATCCAGACTCTTGTGCGCGGCGATCAGTTCCGACTTGGTCGCCATGTCCACACCCATGAAGCAGGGAAAGCGGATTGGAGGACAGGCGACGCGCATATTAATTTCGGCCGCGCCCGCGTCGCGCAGAAGCTGCACTAGCGGGCCACTTGTATTTCCGCGCACGATTGAATCATCCACCAGCACGACGCGCTGACCGCGCAGATTGTCGGGCAGCGGGTTAAACTTCATGGCAACCCCGACTTTGCGTTGGCGGTCCGTCGGTTGGATGAAGGTGCGCCCGATGTAGCGGCTCTTGATTAGCCCTTCGCTGTAGGGGATGCCGCTTTCCTGGGCGTAGCCGATGGCATGAGGTGTGCCGCTGTCGGGCACGGGCACAACGATGTCGGCGTCAACCGGCGCCTCGCGGGCGAGTTGGCGGCCCAACGCCTGGCGCACGCGGTGGACCAGGCGACCGCCGAGAATGCTGTCCGGCCGGGCAAAGTAGATCTGCTCGAAAGTGCAGAAGGCCGCTTTCTCCGCAGGTACGCCCTGGACGATTTCATATCCTTCCTTGTCGATGCGGACGATTTCGCCGGGCTCAATTTCGCGCACGGCGCGTGCGCCGATGGTGGCGAAGGCGCAACTCTCGGAGGCGATAGCCAGGCCATTCTCAAGCTCTCCCAGCACGAGCGGGCGCAGTCCCCAGGGGTCGCGCACGCCGTAGATGGCATCGCGGGTCAGGATGGTCAGAGAGTACGCGCCTTCGGCAATCGTCATCACTTGGCGGATGCGCTGCAGCCAGGTGCCGCGCCCGCCCGCCAACAGGTGAATGATCAGTTCGCTGTCGGTTGAAGTTGAGAGGCCCACGCCGTGCTCCAGCAGTTGACGGCGAAGTTGGGGCGCGTTGACCAGATTGCCGTTGTGTCCGATGGCCAGCGGCCCGTCGAGGGTCTCAAGAATGTAGGGTTGCGTGTTTCCCAGACTAGGCGATCCGGTCGTGGAGTAGCGCGTATGACCGATGCCCAAATGGCCCTGCAGGTGGCCGAGGTTGTCCTCGTTGAACACCTGGGAGACAAGGCCCAGTCCCTTGTGGATATGCGCAGTTTTGCCGTCGCAGGTGGCAATGCCGGCGGCTTCCTGACCACGGTGCTGCAAGGCGTAAATGGCGAAATATGTCAGCCGAGCGATGTCCATTCCCGGTGCGCTGATGCCGAACACGCCGCAGGCTTCACGGGGCGAATCGAACGGTGCCATTTTTGCAGCTCCTTGATAGTCAGAGCGCGGTCACACTTGAGCCCCGCTCCGAACGGCATTGCTTCATTCGAATTGCGTAGCGAGAGGACTCTAAGAAATCGATGTCCTAGTTGTTCAATAGAGCCTCACGCGCTGCCAGACCTGTTTCCAGCGCGGCGGCGGTCGTGGCGGCAGTCACTGTCAGGTGCCCCATCTTGCGGCCCGGGCGCGGCTCGAGCTTGCCGTACAGGTGCAGGCTGGCAGCGGGATAGGCAAGGAGTGCGGACCAGTCCGGCTCACCACCCTGCCAAAGATCCCCCAGCAGATTAAGCATGACGGCAGGACGCAACTGCTCGGTCGAGCCAGGAGTCAACCCGCATACGGTTCGCAACTGCTGCGCAAACTGGCTGGTCACAGCGCCTTCAATCGTCCAGTGCCCGGAGTTATGGGGCCGCGGCGCGATTTCGTTGATCGAGAGACGCCCGCCAGGAACGGCGGCGGTTTGCGGCGCGCCCCGGCTGTGCGGCAAGAGAAAGAATTCGATGCAGAGAACGCCTACAATGTCGAGCGATTCAAACAATCGGCGGGCCAGCGATTCCGCTTCGAAAGCGATAGCTGCATCGATCGCCGCGGGCGCAATTGTTATGTCCAGTATATGGTTGACATGGCGGTTCTCGACCAGCGGATAGGCGGCAAAGGAGCCGTCAACGCCGCGTGCCGCCAGCAGCGATAGTTCAGTTTCGAACTCCACATACGCCTCCAGAACGCACGCCTGTTTGCCAACCGACTGCCACGCCGCGTCAATCTGACGATCGGCGTCGAGACGAACCTGTCCCCTGCCATCATACCCGAAGACGGCCGTTTTGAGAATGGCGGGCAAACCGACTTCCGCGACAGCTTTGCGCAGTTCGGCAAGCGTGCCGACGGCGCGGTGAGGTGTTACAGGCAGCCCGGCATGGCTGAGGAGCGTCTTCTCGCGCAGGCGGTTCTGGGCAGCATGGAGGATGCGGCCGGCCGGTCGCACAGGTACGCCTTCGGCCGCGGCGATCTCGGCAACGTGGGCCGGGACGTTCTCGAACTCAAAGGTTACCACGTCCACTCTCTGCGCGAACGCCCGCACTGCAGCGCGGTCCTGGTAGGCCGCGGTGACTTCCATATCGGCGATCTGGCCGGTAGGGCTGTTTCGCTCCGGCGAAAAGGTGTGCAGGCGATAGCCCATTCGGCGGGCCTCCAACGCCAACATGCGGCCTAACTGACCGCTGCCAAAGACGCCGATGGTGGAGCCTGGGAGAAGGGGTTGCGACTGCGCGCGCGTCAAGCTCCTACTCCCCCGTTCTCTAGCCGCTCGGCGATCACCTGTTCAGCACGCTTTTGACGGAACGCCTGTAGTTGCTGGCGCAGCGCCGGCCGCGACGCCCCGAGGATCGATATGGCAAGCAGCGCGGCGTTGATTGCGCCGGCCTTGCCGATTGCCATTGTGGCGACGGGCACGCCGGCAGGCATCTGCACGATGGAGAGCAGCGAGTCGATGCCATTGAGAGCCTGACTTTGCACGGGCACGCCGATCACCGGCAGGAGCGTATGGCCGGCGACCATGCCAGGCAAATGGGCTGCGCCCCCAGCGCCGGCGATGATCACTTCCAGGCCGCGCGCGGCCGCGGTGTCGGCGTACTCTGCCATCCAAGCGGGCGTACGGTGGGCCGAGACGACGCGGCACTCATGGGGCAGGCCGAACTCGGTCAGCGTTTCAGCCGCAAATTTCATGCAGCGTTCCCAATCGGAGGCGCTGCCCATAATTACACCGACGAGTGGCGGAGATTCTGCTGTGGTCACCTGCGATTGCTCCCTTGAGTGGCGCCGAGTTCAAGCTGCCGCAAAGCGCGCGCTCAGGTTGCGCGTCACCCTGGCGGCCACCGGCGTCTCTCCCGGCTCGAAAGTGCGCCCGGTGAGAAGCTCGTAACTACGGATGTAGCGCCGCGCGGCCTGCAATGCCAGTTCATCGTTCAAAGGCGGCGGCGGGCCGTCACCTATGTAGCCGCGCGCCGCGTAGGCGAGGCGCACAAACTCCTTGTCGAAATTCTCCGGTTCTCTGTCATTGGCGCTTTCGCCACTGTCCTCGGCGCGCCCCTCTTTGACCTCTTCATAGCTCGCCGCCGGCCAGAAACGGCTGGAATCCGGCGTATGAAGTTCGTCGATCAGGAGCAGTTCGCCATCGTCCGCCAAGCCGAATTCGTACTTGGTGTCCACGAGAAGCAGACCGCCACTGGCAGCGATCTCCTGTCCGCGACGGAAGAGAGCCAGCGCCGCCGCGCAAACGGTTTCCCACAGTCGAGCTTCGACCAATCCCTGCTCCACGATCTCGGCGCTGGTGATGCGCTCATCGTGGCCGCCCTTTTCGGCTTTCGTGGTCGGCGTAATGATCGGCTGCGGCAGGGGATCGTTTTTGCGCAGCCAGTCGGGGAAATCGATGCCGTAGATGTTGCGCTCACCCTGGCTGTAGCGATACCAGAGGCTCGTCTTGGTTACGCCCGAAATATAGCCGCGCACGACGACCTCCACAGGCAAGGGACGGCACCTGCGGCCCAGCGTCACATTGGGGTCCGGCGTCTCAATGAAATGGTTGCCGACGATATCGCGAGTCTGCTCGAACCAGAAGGCGGCAAGCTGATTCAACACCTGCCCCTTGAAAGGAACCAGCCCCAAAATGTGATCGAAGGCGGAAAGACGATCGGTTGTGATGAGGACGAGTTGATCGTCGCGCGCATAGATATCGCGCACTTTGCCGCTGCGCTTCGCACCAAGAAAGTCGAGATCGATGCCAGCGAAAGTTTGTCTCAACGCGCTCGGGTCCATCTACTCAGCTCCTTTGTGCGGCTTGGCGGGGCCAACTGGGCAGGATGACCTCATATGCCGGCGGCGCTTTCTATCATGGATCGAAAGAGAGACAGCCCCAAACGCCCGTTTGCGCCGAGAGGATTCTGAATCGGGTCAATGTGATCTTCCGGGTGGGGCATCAGGCCGATTACATTGCCAGCCGGATTGCAAATGCCGGCGATGTCTGCGACCGAGCCATTGGGATTGAGCGGGTAATGGCCGGAGGCAGGGCTGCCGTCTGCGTCAACGTAGCGGAACGCGATCAGCCCGTCATGTTCCAAGATGCGGAGGGTCTTACTTTCAGCCACCTGAAAGTTGCCTTCTCCGTGGGCCACCGGGCAGAAGATCGGCTCGTCGATGCGGGCGAGATAGTCGGCCTTTGCTCCCGGCTCCACAGCCAGATGCACCCAACGACACTCAAACTTGCCGCGGGCGTTGTGGGTCAAGGTCACCTGGCGGGGCCCGGTTGACGCCTGCGGGCGTAATTCAGCAGTTCGGCCTTTGGTCAAGGCGCCCGGAAGAAGACCGGCCTTCACCAGTGTTTGAAAACCGTTGCAGATGCCCAACACGCGTTTGGCGGAGGCGATGAATTCCTGAAGCTGGTCGTGAAAGAAGACATGCAGATCCAATGCCTGGCGCACACCTGCGCCCAAGGCATCGCCGTAGGAGAAGCCGCCGGGCAGAACCAGCATTTCATAATCCGAGAGTCGAAACGCGCCCGCGCGCAACTGGTTGATGTGCGCAATTTGCGGTGCGGCCCCGGCCAGTTCGCAGGCGCGAGCGGCCTCGGCATCGCGGTTCGTTCCGGAAACATGAAGGATGAGGACAGGAGGTTTCATCGAGCTCGCACATCCTCCCCGGGAATCGCGGGAGACTCACCGGCCCGTATTTTTGTACGCACTATACGCCCTTCCAGGCTGAGACCATCTCGTCCAGCTGCAGTTCGAGGATCTGCTCGCGGCCGAGATTGACGACCAGTTGTGCAGCATCGGTGACCGCGCCCAGCGGAGCTAGGGGCAGTTCGGCAAACCGCGTCTCCAGGGCGTCGACATCGGCGGGCGCGACCTCCAGAAGCAGGCGCCCGTTGCTTTCGCTGAAGAGGGCGGTTTGGCAACGAGAGGCGCCATTGGTCGCGTCGTTCGGCGAGATGTCCACCGCGGCGCCAAGCCGCCCGCCAATGCACATTTCGGCAAGCGCCACGGCCAGCCCGCCCTCGCTGAGGTCGTGGCAGCTCTGCACCATGCCGGCACGAATCGCCGCGTGCAGCGCCCGGTATTGTACCAGAGGCTGGGCGGGCATTGCCGGTGGTTGCCCTCCATCCACACCGAGGAGATGATGGAGGAGGGAGCCGCCCAGTTCTGCGCGGGTCTCGCCCAACAGAAACAGGCGGTTGCCAGGCCGCTTCAGATGGGAGGTGCAGAGGGCGCGCATATCGGGGACAATGCCAATCGCCGAGATCAGCAAAGTCCCCGGTATTGGCTGGCCGTCAAACTCATTGTACAGGCTGTCCTTGCCGGAGATAAAGGGCGCGTTGTAGGCGAGCGCGCCGTCGAAGCAGCCCTGGCAGGCGCGCACCAACGCGCCGAGACGATCGGGCAGGGTGGGATTGCCCCAGCAGAAATTGTCGAGCAGGGCGATGCGGTCGGGGTCTGCGCCGACGGCGACGGCGTTGCGGAAGGCCTCATCGATGGCGCCAATTGCCATAGCGTAAGGATCCCGCCTGCCCAGCAGGGGGTTGATGCCGGCGCTGAGGGCGATGGCGCGGTCATGCTGCCACGTGCCCATCGGCTTGAGCACGGCGGCGTCGGCGGGACCGTCCATCTGCGGGCCGGTAAAAGGGCGCACAAGCGTGCCGCCCCGCACCTCATGATCGTAGGTGCGCACGATCCTTTCCTTGCTTGCGACCGACGGAAAGCTGAGCATGCGCAGGAGCATCTGCCTGGCGTCTGTGTTCGGGCTTGTCGGTGCGGAGGGCGTTCGGGCGGCGGCATGCGGCGGCGGCGTTTCCTGGTAGTGAGCCGTGCGCCGGGGCCGCGGCAGCCCGTCATGCAGGAAGGTCATGGGCAACTCGGCGACGGCGCGACCGCCATAGCGCACGCGCAGCCAGCCATCGCCGCTGAAATGCCCCAGATCGCGCATCTCGACATCCCACAGCTCGGCAAGTTGCCGGAGCCGTCCCCGATTGCAGACGGGCACGGCCATGACCATCCGCTCCTGGGCTTCCGACAGCCAGATTTCCCAGGGGGTCAACCCAGCATACTTGAGGGGGACATCCTGCAACTCGATGTCTGCGCCCAAGGCTTCTCCCATCTCGCCGACAGCCGAAGAAAGACCGCCCGCGCCGCAATCGGTGATGGCGTTGTAGAGCCGCTCATCGCGGGCGGCCTCCACCAGTTCGATCAGGCCCTTTTCGGTGATTGGATCGCCGATCTGGACGGCGCTGCCGGACTCCGTGTGGGTGGAGTGGGTCAGTTCGGCTGAGGAAAACGTTGCACCGTGGATGCCGTCGCGGCCGGTGCGCCCGCCCAGGACCACGACCCGATCGCCCTGCTGAGGCTGTGTTGGATGGGCGCCCTTCGGCAGCAGCCCAACCGCGCCGCAAAACACCAGGGGGTTGCCCAGGTAGCCGTCGTCGTAGATGACCGCGCCGTTGACGGTCGGGAGCCCCAGTTTGTTGCCGTAATCGCCGATGCCGGCCACGACGCCTTGCTGGACGCGTGCGGGGTGCAGAACGCCGGCGGGAAGTTCGTCCTGGGGCAGGTCTTGGCGACCGAAGCAGAGCACGTCGGTGCAGGCGATTGGCCGCGCCGAAACGCCCATGATGTCGCGCACCACGCCGCCGATGCCGGTATTGGCGCCGCCGAACGGCTCGAGCGCGGAGGGGTGATTGTGCGTTTCCACCTTGAAGGCCAGGTCGAACTGGTCGTCAAACTCGATGATGCCAGCATCGTCGACGAAGGCGGAACGCACCCAGGGCCGGTTCACTTTCTCGGTTGCCGCCTGGATATAGGTACGCAGCAGCTCACGTATTTCCTGCACGGACTGGGCGCGTCCATCGGCGCTTCGCCAGGTGAAATCGATCCACGCTTTGAACGTCTTGTGGACACAGTGCTCGCTCCAGGTCTGGGCCAGCGTCTCCAGCTCGACATCGGTGGGCGGGCGGCCGATTTCGTCGTAAAAGCTCTGGATCTCCTTCATCTCCCGCACGTCTAGCGAGAGCAACCGCGCTTGACTGCACGCCAGCAGGGCGTCTTCATCCAGGCCCGCCAGCGGGACTTGAGCCACGCGATCGTGGGCATCGCTGCTTTCGCCGAAGCGCGGGTCGATGGGGCCGAGGCAATATCGTTCGATGGTATCGTTGCAGAACAACCCGTGGGCCAGCCGATGCAGGTCCGGCCTTGACAGTTCGCCGGAGATCTCGAAGCGGGTGGCGGTGGAGGCTGCAAGCCCGACTAGCCCCAACTCTACGGCGCCCTGTTCGAGGACGCGCGCGGCGACATCGGTCACTCCAGGGCGCCGGGCCACTTCGATGACGTGTTCATCAGCATTGGGGGAAACGCGGCTGTCCTGCTCTGATGATTGGTTTCGGCCCAGGTCAAAGACCCGCGCCGATTCGGTCACCGGATCGACCAAAAGAAGAGCACAGAGCCGTTCAATCTGCTCTGTGCTGAGAGCTGCCTCGGACCGGCTGACCAGGAAGTAGATGCGGGACTTGCGGCAGGTTCGGAGCGAGTCCACGCCCAATCGTTGCGCTGCGGCAGAAATGGTGGGATCGCCTTCGTCGGCAAGGGAGGAAACTTCGATGCGAAGGGTCTTCACAGTTTCCCTCTGAAACGAAAAGCCCCGCTGTCAAGATGTGGTTTTCCACCTAATGACACGGGGATTTTCTTGACATGCGGAGCTTGAACAGAACTCCCATGCAGATCGGCACGAATCGGACCGTCCGCCTTTATCGGGCTGCCGACATGTGTACCCCCAAGGGGATTTGAACCCCTGTTGCAGGCTTGAAAGGCCTGAGTCCTAGTCCTCTAGACGATGGGGGCGTGCTGGAGGAAAGCACAGAAAGCAGTCTAGCAGGAAAAGCGGTCGGAGGTCAAATCAGGCGGTGTTTCGCGTGCAATCAACAATGCGTGTGGGGCGCGAAGGGGGCGACCCGGCGATAAGGACAGGAAACAGGAAGGGCATTGGGAGGTGAACGATACCAATTTGTGATGCAGGAACTCGTAACGGTGGTACGAGCGATTTCGTGAGATTGGGCAAGAAAATTCTCAGTGCATCAGGGGAGACGGGAGGCTGGGCGAAGGCCGCCGGCGTCGGCGCGGCGGGCGGCGCACTGGCGCAGAGCGGGGCAAAGCGCGGCATGTATTCAAGTGATGCCCTGCTCTGTATCCTGTCGGTATCCTGTCGGGGCGGGCGGAGGGTATCAAAGTGGCGCGAATTGGCGCGAATTGCCGCGTGAATTCGTGTGGTGCTTTACTCTTTCTGAAAAATTTTTGCGGACTGGCGCAGCGTGTCGCGCCGGCTGCGGCGGCGTTATGGTGTTGCAACCAAGTATGGTCTGTAAAAAGGTATGCGGTTGTTAAGGTACAGAGATGGTTCGCGGTCGCCTTGGACTTTCAGCTATGGATACAGCGTATACGATTGTTCAGGCTCTTGCAAGGGCACAGGGCAAACGCATCTAAATCTGTATGCCAATCCCGTCGGGATTCCTAACAGAAGGACGTGATAACAGGTGGAAGTCGATGTAAGCCTGCTGATTGACGAGGGAAATACAGCGCAACAAAGGCCGTCAGTCGTCGAAACCGGTCAGATTCATAGCCTGCGCGCCATCATTCGTACAATTTACAGTGTCTGAACTCGATCCGGAAGAGATCATGGCGGCATTACGGCGCTTTGACCCAATTCAGATGCAATTGCCCTGATCTCTGGGTGCATGCCAGCTTATTGTGTGTCAGGTATAGCCAAGTCGTTGAAGCAGCTGAGGCTGGCGTCGACTGCGCGGAGTGGTATGGAATGGAGAAGGCGTGAGGGGGTGTTGGCAGTTGGGCGGTCTCGAAAGATGGGATGCAGGCGGTGTTTGGGATCGCCTGTGCCGCATCAGGACGGGGGGGGGCCGCCGGGCGGGGCACAGGCATTGCGGGCCGGTATCGAAGCAGCAGGACAGATGGTAATCTACGCGCGCCTGCGAATCTCCCACAGTTCTACCACGAACTGGGGCGGGTCGCTGCTGGGGTCGAAGTCATCGGTCTCGCGAGCTTGGCAGCCGACGCGGGCGAACAGTTCCTCGATCGTGCGGGATGAGTGATGCTGGGCCTCGCCGACAATCTGGTAGAGATAGACGGCGGAGGGCAGGATCACGGGATGACCCATTTCGTAGAGGGCGTAGGCGGTGGCGCCGGAGGCCAGGGCGCCGAGAAAAGCGGACTGCCGCTGGTCGACGGCGCGGCCGGCGCGGGAGGTGGACACATCGAAGCGGAAGGCGAAATGGCTGCGCAGGTAGCCCTGCGCCAGCAGAAATTCGCCAATCCGTTGAACAGCGGTCGCAAGCCGAACAAGATCGCGCTCGGTGTTGAGGCCGGGCGGAAGATCGAGCGCGAGTCGGCCAGCCAACAGGTTGAAGAAACGGGCGCCGACTCGCTCGGTAAACTGCCGGCGCGCAAGGCGCAGGGCCTCTCCGCGGTGTTGCGCGGCCAGCGAATCAAAGGCGGTGTGGAAGAAGGCGAAGGAGAGCGCATCAAACTCGCCTGAGAGGAGGGAATCGAGATGGCGGGCGCGGCTGAATTCAGCGGCCATATTGGGCCGTGCCTGGCGGGCGTAGACGAGCGGGACATATTTGTCGACAATTGCCTGAACCGGCGCCAGGTCGTCAGCTGACTTAGCCAGCTTTCGCCACTGACCCAGGATAGCGTCGGTCATCATCGACACAAAGGAGTCTCCGAGCGGCCACCATTCCTGAAAGTCGGGATAGGGATGTTGCGCAACGAGGTTGGAAAGTGTAGGCGGCATCGACTGCGCTCCGATCGTCAATTCTCGTTTTGCCGGTTTCGCCACTCACCATACTATTGTATGATCAGAACAGACAGTTGAATGACGAAGGTTATTCTACCTGAAATCGGAGGGGTAAACACAGTGAAACGACTACTGGCTTTGCTACTGGCTTTGCTACTGGTCGTTGCGCTTGCGGTTAGCGCATGCGTGACCCAGGTCGCGCCGCAGGCTGCGCCTGCCGACGATGGGAGCGCGGCTGCGGCCGGGCCGGACGATCTGCTGGCGGCAATCATGGCGCGCGGCACGATTCGTATTTCGACCGATCCGAACTACGCGCCGCAAAGCTTTTTGGACGAGAGCGGCAACTTTCAGGGTTTTGACGTCAATGTGGCGCAGGAGATCGCCAAGCGGCTGGGCGTCGAGGTGGAGTTCGTGACACCGGACTGGGATCTGATCACGGCGGGTAATTGGGGGGACCAATGGGACATGAGCGTCGGCTCGATGACCGTCACCACCAGGCGTCAGGAGATCCTTGAATTCGCCTCGCCCCCTTATTACTATACGCCGGCCCAGTTCGCCGCGGTGGACGGCTCCGGCGTGGAGACATTGGAGGACCTGAACGGCAAGACGATCTGTGTTGGCGTCTCTACGACTTACGAGTCCTGGCTGATGGGCGATATGGAAGGACTGGGGCTGCCGGCCGCCAGCTTCTATGTGGAGGCAGCGCCCACGGACATCTTGATTATTCCCCTGACGGTGGACAACGATTGCGCGCAGCAGATTCAGGCTGGCCGGCACGAGTTCGAGGCATTTCTGACCTCGAACACGGTCGTCGAATCGGCGATTGGCGCAGGTGTGCCGGTTCACAAAGTGGGTACGCCTGTCTTTTCAGAGAACCTGGCCGTCGCCTTCGACAGGAGCGCGTCAAAGGAGATCCAGCGCCTTGTCGAAAAGGTCAGCGGAATCGTCGCGGATATGCAGGCCGACGGCACGCTCAGCAGCCTTTCGGTGGAGTGGTTCGGCGAAGACCTGACAATAGACCCGACACAGTAGGCGGGCGATGGAAGACGTATTGCGCTGACGACTGCATTTGGGTCGGAGCCGGCTCGCTTCTGGCGTAGAGTGAAGGCGATGGAAACGAAGTAAAATGACAACTGCGCGCCAGGATGAGCGCTTTGCCGACCAGGCCGAACAGATCATTGCCTCGCAACGGCGGGACGCGCGGCGATTTGTGATGGGCGTGCGCGTCTCGTATGCGCTGCTGTTGCTGGCGCTATTGTACGCGTTCAGCGGCGTTGGCTTTACGGTTGCCGGCCTGCAATTCGCGACAATTTCGCTGGATTGGTCGTTCATCCGCAGCCACTGGTTCTTCATTTTCAACGGCGTCTGGCTGACGATTCTGCTGTCGGTGCTGTCGATCATCCTGGCGACGGCGCTGTCGCTGCTGGGCGCGCTGGGGCGTTTGTCCAAGTTTGCGCCTACCTATGCGCTGGCGACCTTTTACATCTCCCTGATTCGCGGCACGCCTCTGCTGCTGCAGGTGGTCTTTTTCTTTCTGGCGCTGCCGCAACTGGGTATCCGGCTGTCGGGGCTTGCGGCTGGCGTGCTGGCGCTTGGGCTGAACTACGGCGCCTACATGACGGAGATCATGCGGGCCGGCATTCAGTCGGTGGACGCGGGCCAGCGGGAGGCGGCCCAAGCGATGGGAATGACCCAGTTCCAGATCATGCGTTTTGTCATCCTGCCCCAGGCGCTGCGCCTGGTGATCCCCCCGATTGGCAATCAGTTCATTGCGATGCTGAAGGATACCTCGCTGATTTCGGTAACCGGCTTTGTGTGGGAGTTGCTGTGGCGGGCGCAAAAGCAGGGGCGGGCCAACTTCCGCAGCCTGGAGGCGCTGCTGATCGCGGCGGTGTTCTATTGGATCATCACGATCGTCTTCTCTGCGTTTCAGGCCCAAATCGAGATGCGTTTGGCGCGCGGCTACCGATCCGCTCTTTGACGCGGGTGTCTGAAGCTGAACGACGCAGAAAATAAGGCAGGCAACCTGCCAAGGCGATGGCTACAGCGGGGCCGCGCATTCGGCGGACAGTTGAGCTAGGTAGAGTGAATGGAGAAATCGTTCCATGTCTCAGCGGTACAGCATCTGCTCCTACAGCTTTCGACGTTGGTTCGAGAGCGGCGCCATGGACTTTCCAGGCTACGTCGCCTTTCAGCGGCGCCACGGCTTTACACAGCTTGATCCGTGGATGAAGCAGCTTGAACCGGCGCTTGAGGACAGGGGGTGGCTGGGCGAGGCTAAACGGATGGCTGAGGACGCCGGTCTGCCCTACGGTTGCATCGCGGTCGACGGCGGCCATATTTATGAGGAGTCGGCGGCCGAACGTGGGGCGCGGCGGGAAACGGCCCATCGCTGGCTGGACGTTGCAGCCGCGTTGGGCGCGACGCAGATGCGCATTGACAGCGGCGGGACGGAGGAGTTTACGGAGGGGATTTTCGAGATCGTGGTCGAGGGCTACAACGATCTGATCGCCAGTGCGAGAGAAGCCGGGGTGGAAATTCTGGTCGAGAACCACTGGGGACCGACAAAACAGGCGGCAAATACTGTGCGTCTACTGGAGGAGGTGGACGGTCTCGGACTGCTGTTCGATACGAACAATTGGGCGCCGGGCACACATGAAACGGCCTGGCAACTGTGTGCGCCCTACGCCCGTCTCACCCACTTCAAGACATTTTCATTCGATAGCCAGGGCAACGATCCCTCTGTCGACCTGGCCAAAGCGTTTCGCATTCTGTTGGAGAGCGGCTATGGCGGCGTCTGGGGGATCGAATCCACGCCGCGCGATGGCGACGAGGAGGGGGCGGCGTTGAAGACGCTGGCATTGATGCGGCGCGCATTGGGCGAATAGGACGCCCAGCGGGTGTGCGGCGCATTGTCGTGCAAAGACCGGCTGCCCGCCTTACTTGACTATCACACACAACATGGGGTCGAGAAACCACAAATGACTGAACCCAGGACTCGAATCGGCATCATCGGCGTCGGCCAGATCGGCAAGGGGCACGTGCGCAAGTACATGGCGATGCCACACGTGGAGATCGCTGCGATTGCCGACATCAACGAGGGCGAGGCCCGGCGCGTGGCGGCGGAAAATGGGATCGCCGGCGTCTACACCGATTTCCGCGAACTGCTGGCGCGCGACGACATCCAGGCGGTGGACGTTTGCCTGCACAACAACTTTCACATGCCAGCGACTTTGGCCGCGCTTGAAGCGGGCAAGCACGTCTTTTGCGAGAAGCCGATGGCGGGGGCCTACATTGACGCCGAGCGCATGCTGAAGACGGCCAGAGAATGCGGCCTCATGCTCAGCATCCAGAACCGCGAGTACTTCAGCAACGAGACGAAAGCGGCCAAAGCGCTGATTGATGGGGGTTACCTGGGTGAGGTGTATCATGCCCGCTCAACCGGACACCGACGGCGGGGGCGGCCCTTTGTCGATGGCTACGGCACGCCCTTTTTCGTACAGAAGGAGACGGCCAGCGGGGGCGCGCTCTACGACATGGGCGTCTATCACATCTCGACAGTCTTGTATCTGCTGGGCAACCCGGAAGTGCTGCGCATCTCGGGCAAGACCTATCAGGAGATGGCGATGGACGGGGCGCGGCGGGAACGCAGCGGCTTTAATGTAGAGGAGTTGGGGCTGGGCTTTGTGCGCCTGGCCGACAACATCACGCTGGACATTATCGAAGCGTGGGCGATCCACATGGACGCTTTTGAAGGCTCCTTTGTTGTCGGCAGCGAGGGCGGCGTGCGCCTGAACCCATTCGGCTATTTTCACAGCGTCGGTGATCTTGAGCTGGACTCGACCGCCAATCTGGACAGCTACGGCTTCCGGCTCAAAGTTGTGCGCGAGCAGGGCGACTTGTACGACGGTGAACAGCCGCACTGGATCGCAGCGGTTGAAGGAAGGGTTGCGTTGCTGCCGACGGCCGAGATCGCGCTGAACTGTATGCTCATCTCGGAGGGCATTTACCTGTCCAACCAGTTGGGACGCGAGGTGAGCACGGAAGAGGTGCGGTCGTCTTCAGTTTCGACTGCGGCGACGATCTGAAGGAGGAACGGAGGCGCGCAGGCGCCACCTCCCCCCGCTGGGCAGCGCATTGCCCACTATGTGTTGCGTGGTTGGCGGACAGGGCGGCGATGCCCGGTGTTGTGTGTTGCGATGCCGACCGCGTCGTTTCAGACGGCTTGACAGTGGATGAGCCGAGCCGGGCGGCTTGCGTCGTTGCGGACGGTCTGCGATTCACCTGCGGGAATGAAAGCGCCCTCGTGGCGGGCGGCGTGCAAGGTGCCGCCTCCGGCCGCAATCGACACTTCACCGCTCCACACAAACCAGACCGCCTCCTTGTCCTCTGAGGCGGGGGCTTCGACCTGGCAGCCCGGGCCAAGTTCATAGTATTCCAGACGCATTTCGGCCGTCCCTGTAGCGGGCGAGGCCGGCGTCCAAACCTGCAACTCTCCCTGTAGGCTGCCTGCGCCCGGGTCAATCCGGTCGATGCGCACTTTGGTGCGATGGTCTTGGGGCGGGCGCGGCGTTGTTCCGGTCTGGGAGGGGTCCCGCTCTCCCCGGTAAAGCGCCATATCCGGCGGCGCCTGAAAGCTGATCAAGGTGGCCTGGGCATCGGTCGTATTGACTGTGCCATGCACTTCGGGCGATGGCACATAGGCAAACTCCCCTGCACTGATCGGCGTGAAAACGTCTCCCTGGCGCACCGACACGCCGCCCTCCAGCACGATAAAGATATCTGCCGACCCGTCGTGATAGTGTTGGGGAAACTCTTCACCCGGCTGGAAGACCGAGTAGTTGAGGGTAATGTCGCGGGCGCCGGTGGAGGGGCCGACCAGATTGCGCGAGTCTCCCTTTCCCATATGAAAGGCGGCGGCCTGTTTGGCTGAAAGTAGGGTTGCCATGGGTGCGTCTCCTGCTGGTTGGCTGTGCGCCGCGCAAAGCGGCGCCAGATGGAGGATGGAGCGGATCAATCGGCGCAACTGCGCCCGCCTGCGTCGGCGTGCGAGACACCAGTGTCTAACGCAACAGAGTGGTTCATGTGGGCCGGAGCTAAACGCCGTATTGCTGCCCACCAGGCAGATTGCGGGCGGCATGCACTGGGCGGAACAGCGTCTGGCGCAGCGGAGGCATCAAGGCCACGAGCCTGGGGTCGGGGTCCCAGTCATGCCATTTGCTGTCAACCGTGTTGTAGCAACTGAAGACGGCGACGCGATCATGCGCGCGGTTGGTCCAGGGGCGGGCGCTGTGGGTGAGCGATTCGGTGAAGATGAGGACGGAACCGGCAGGACAGGTATAGCCCTGCCAGATCGGCGAATGTTGGTCATGGATCGAGTCGGGCGCGGCGTAGGCGGCCTTGTGGCTGCCGCTGACCAGAAGCGTGCCATCGCCCTCGCGGACCGGATTCAGCTCCCAGACAGCGCGGGTCAGGCCGGCGTGCGCTTTGCCGGGGATGCAGTGGTAGAAGTGGGTGTCGCCCGGCAGACGAAAGTAGCCGCTGCCGTTGTGAGGCCCAAATTGACCGTCGCCGGCCTTGCGGTAGAACAGGCTGCACGACTCCATGCGGAACCCGTAGCAGTTCTGGCGCGACAGGGGAGGAAAGGCCACGAACTCGTTCATGAAGCCGACGACCACGGGATGATCAGCGAGCCTCTGCATAGGTCCGCCAAGCGGGGAGCGCTCATGTTCGGGGAGGGAGTCGGGATCATGGTGGAGGCGCAGGCAGAAGTCGCGCATTTCGGCGGCCTCGTCTTCGCTCAGGACGGCCGGGATCAGAAGCCAGCCGCGCATGTCAAAGAGATACTTCTGTTCCTGGGTCAGGTTGACGACGGGCAGCCCATCGGCGTTGAAGCCGGGGAATTCCTGCGCGTCCATGTCCAGTTGCTGCCCCAGGCTGTGGCCGAAAATGTAGGGGCTATTGGCGGCCTGTTGGCGGGTCGTTGACATGGGAGAGGCGGTCCTTTGGCAACTTGAGACGGCGTATGCTTCCAGCTGGTTTCGGCGCTTGGGGCTGGCTCATATTACACTGGGATCATACAACAGATGACGAACAATGTTAAAGCGCGCCGGTCTCCCAAACTGGGCGCGTTTGACTTTCGGCGCGAGGTAAGATAGCCTGATAGGCAGAATTGCAGTGCGAACCAAGACCAGTCAGTCAACTTCAACTGAGCGATGCTGAAGAGACGAGAGTCAACCAGGAGGAGGCCCGCGGGAAGCGGGCGCACTGTCTGACGACAGCTTTCCAGGCGAAGGCTATCGTTTTCTTGCATTCGCCGCTCGTTTCCTGTATGCCGCTTCGGAAGGTCCGGGGTGGCTTTTTTTCTTTCTGGAATGCAGGGCAGGCAGTGGGGGAACTGGGATTGGCCGCTCTGCGATACTGTGTGTGAATATCAGTTCAGCTCATAAGGCGTGCGGGCCTGCCATGGGTTGAGCTTTGGTAAGCATATTGAGGAGCCACTCTCACCAAGAAGGAGCGCGTATGGCTGTCAAAGGTTCTGTCAAGAAGGCGGTTCTCGCCTATTCCGGTGGATTGGATACCAGCGTGATCGTCCCGTGGCTGAGGAACAACTACGGGTGCGAGGTCGTCTGCTTCTGCGCCAACCTGGGGCAGGAGGAGGAGTTGGAGGGGCTGGAGGAGAAGGCAATCGCCTCCGGCGCGACCCGCTGTTATGTGGAGGACTTAAGGGCCGAATTTCTGACCGACTTCGTCTTCCCGACGATGCAGGCGGGCGCGATCTACGAGCGCGACTATCTGCTGGGCACCTCGTTCGCGCGCCCGCTGATCGCCAAGCGGCTGGTCGAGATCGCGCAATTGGAACGCGCCGACGCGGTCGCGCACGGCGCAACGGGCAAGGGCAACGACCAGGTGCGCTTCGAGCTGACGGTGATGGCGCTCAACCCGAAGCTGAAGATCATTGCGCCGTGGCGGGAGTGGGACATCCGCGGGCGCTCGGATGCGCTCGACTACGCGGCCGAGCACGATGTGCCGGTCAAGGCGTCGGCCGAACGCATCTACAGCCAGGACCGCAATCTGTGGCACCTGAGCAACGAAGGCGGTCCGTTGGAAGACCCGTGGACTGAACCGCCGGCCGACATGTTCGAGTGGACGCGCGCGCCGGAGGATGCGCCGGACGAGCCGGCATACGTGGAACTCTATTTCCGGCGGGGGTTACCGGAGCGGATCAACGGCGCGGCGATGGGGCCGGTCGAGTTGGTGCAGCAGTTGAACGCGATCGGCTGCGAGCACGGTATCGGGCGGGTGGACCTGGTGGAGAACCGGCTGGTGGGCATGAAGAGTCGCGGCGTGTACGAGACGCCGGGCGGCACGATCCTGTACAAGGCGCACGCGGCGCTGGAGCAGCTGTGCCTGGACAAGGACACGCTGCACTGGAAGCAGCAGGTCGGGCTGCGCTACGCCGAGCTGGTCTACAACGGGCTCTGGTTCACGCCCCTGCGCAAGGCGTTGGACGCGTTCGTGCAGGAGACGGAGAAATCTGTCAGCGGGACGGTGCGCATGAAGCTGTACAAGGGCCAGGCGATGGTGGTCGGGCGCAGGTCGCCGCACAGTCTCTACCGCGAGGATTACGTTACTTTCGACGAGGACGACGTGTACAACCAGGCCGACGCCGAGGGCTTCATCCGCCTCTTCGGCCTGCCCTTGAAGGTCAATGCGATGCTCAGGGAGGAGCACCCGGCTGACGCGATGGCGGCGCCGGTGGACGGGGCCGGGACGGTTGAGGGGGATTGGATCAAGAGAGACTAGAAGTGCGGTAGGTATTGCGTATTGCGTAGGAAGAATTCAGAAATGGGCGCGATGCGAAGGTTGGGTGGCCGACCAGATGGCGCTCAGAACGTCCAAACATGATGGAGACAAACGATGGCATCGACAGAACATACTTTTAGCGGACCTTCAACTGCTCCGATTGCGGTTAAGGGCTTCGATACGGCGGGGATCCATTGCGGCATCAAGCCGACGGGCGCGCTGGATTTGGCGCTGATCGCCAGCCCGATGGCGTGCCGGGCGGCGGCGGTCTTCACGCAGAACGCGTTCCCGGCGGCGCCGGTGCTCTACGACCGCAATCTGTTGCAGATGAACCCGAACGGGACGCACGCGGTGGTGATCAACAGCGGCAACGCGAATGCCTGCACCAGCGCCGAGGGCAATGCCAACGCGCGCCGCATGGCCGAGGCGGCGGAGAAGAGCCTGGGCAGCACCGACCACACGGCGTTCGTGATGAGCACCGGCGTCATCGGCGTGCAGCTGCCGGTCTCGGTGATCGAGGCCGGAATTCCCCAGGTTGCGGCGAAGCTGCGCGCGGACGGCTGGCAGGAGGCGGCAGAGGCGATCATGACCACGGACGTCTTCCCCAAGTGGGCTTCGAGCCAGGCGGAGATCGGCGGGAAGACGGTGACGATCACCGGGATCGGGAAGGGCGCGGGCATGATCCATCCCAACATGGCGACGATGCTGGCGACGCTGGCGACGGACGCGGCGATCGCCCAGCCTTTGTTGCAGCAGGCGCTGGCGAAGGCGGTCAGCCGCAGCTTCAACCGCATCAGCGTGGATGGGGACACGAGCACGAACGACACGGTGCTGGTGATGGCGAATGGGGCGGCGGGCAATGCCGAGATCAGCAGCGAGGGCGCGGACTACGAGGCGTTCGTGGAGGCGCTGACTGAGGCGTCGATGGAGCTGGCGAAGTTGATCGTGCGCAATGGGGAGGGCGTGACCAAGTTCGTGACGATCCAGGTTGAGGGCGCGGTCAGCGACGGGGAAGCGCACCAGGTTGCCAACTCGATCGCGAGAAGCCCGCTGGTGAAGACGGCCTTTTTCGGGCACGACGCCAACTGGGGGCGCATTCTGTGCGCGGTCGGTTACTCGGGCGCGACGGTGGACCCGACGAAGGCGCATCTGTTCATCGCGGCGGGTCAGCCGCAGGCGGGGAACGCTGAACTGCAACTGGTTGATGCGGGCACCCCGACCGCCTACCTGGAGGAGGACGCGTCGGCCATCTTCGCGGAGAGTGAGATCAGTACGCGCGTTTCATTGGGCCTAGGAGAGGGCGCGGCCACGGTGTGGACGTGTGACTTGAGCTACGATTACGTGTCAATCAACGCGGAGTACCGAACTTGAGGGCAGGGGGTAGGGGATAGTGGCCGGTGGTTAGTGGCCGGTGGTCATTGGTCAGTGGTCAGTGGCTAGTGGCCGGTGGCCGGTGGCTAGTAGATGATAAGTAAACCCCAGTTCGGAGTTAGATTAAGGCCGGCAATAGAGCCATATCTGTGTCAGGAAGATTGAGAGATGGCTTCTTAGCTTGCCAAGTGTAGGCAATCAGACCGGCGATGAGAGTGACGACAAAGTTGGTCGTGCTGCGGTGACGGGTGTGTTCAATCTGTGAGATATTCTTGAGTTGGTCAACGATGGTTTCAATGACGAAGCGCTTACGCGTTAGCAGCTTGTCTTCGAGAACGACGAGTCGATTCTGCATGTTTTTACGAATGGGCGTGATCAATTGCAGTCCCTGAGCGAAGAGTTGCTCAAAGAGAACTTGGGAGAGATAGCCGCGGTCGCCGATCAGCTTCCCCCACAACTTTTTGGTCATCTGTGGGACCGGTTTACGGTCATCGGTGTTGCCGGGCGTGAGTTGAAGCGCCAGCAATTCCCCCTGGTCATTGACAATCAGATGGAGTTTAAAGCCATAGAACCATCCCATGCTGCTCTTGCCGCGCCTGGCTACCTCGGCAAAGACCCGGTGGCGGCCGATGCGTCTGTTGTGGCAGACGGACAACGGGGTCGAATCAATGAATGCCACCCCTGTCGCCTGGCCAAAGCGCACACGCAGATAGAGACACATGGCTGCCAGGGCTGATGGCATTAACTCCACAAAGCGTGTGTAACTGACCAGAGCAGGGAATTCACTGCGCATATGCTTACATACGTGCTGCGTATAGAAGGCCTTGAAATCGCGATAATGCGACTGATGGAAGTGAATCAGAATCGTCATCACTTCACTCAAGCTCAAGCGCGGGGCCGGCCCTCGCTTGCGAGCCACGCCTAACAACTTGGCATTCTCCCATGTAGCCAACCACTGACAGAAATCATCGACATGACAGAACAGATTGAGTATACTCATCACTGAGCACCTTTCTTTGCTGGAGAATTTTTGTTAGAGAACTTCTATTCTACCAGCTTGATAAGGTGCTCACTTACTCCGAACTCAGGTTAAGTAACCCCAGTTCGGAGTTAGATTAAGGCCGGCAATAGAGCCATATCTGTGTCAGGAAGATTGAGAGATGGCTTCTTAGCTTGCCAAGTGTAGGCAATCAGACCGGCGATGAGAGTGACGACAAAGTTGGTCGTGCTGCGGTGACGGGTGTGTTCAATCTGTGAGATATTCTTGAGTTGGTCAACGATGGTTTCAATGACGAAGCGCTTACGCGTTAGCAGCTTGTCTTCGAGAACGACGAGTCGATTCTGCATGTTTTTACGAATGGGCGTGATCAATTGCAGTCCCTGTGCGAAGAGTTGCTCAAAGAGAACTTGGGAGAGATAGCCGCGGTCGCCGATCAGCTTCCCCCACAACTTTTTGGTCATCTGTGGGACCGGTTTACGGTCATCGGTGTTGCCGGGCGTGAGTTGAAGCGCCAGCAATTCCCCCTGGTCATTGACAATCAGATGGAGTTTAAAGCCATAGAACCATCCCATGCTGCTCTTGCCGCGCCTGGCTACCTCGGCAAAGACCCGGTGGCGGCCGATGCGTCTGTTGTGGCAGACGGACAACGGGGTCGAATCAATGAATGCCACCCCTGTCGCCTGGCCAAAGCGCACACGCAGATAGAGACACATGGCTGCCAGGGCTGATGGCATTAACTCCACAAAGCGTGTGTAACTGACCAGAGCAGGGAATTCACTGCGCATATGCTTACATACGTGCTGCGTATAGAAGGCCTTGAAATCGCGATAATGCGACTGATGGAAGTGAATCAGAATCGCCATCACTTCACTCAAGCTCAAGCGCGGGGCCGGCCCTCGCTTGCGAGCCACGCCTAACAACTTGGCATTCTCCCATGTAGCCAACCACTGACAGAAATCATCGACATGACAGAACAGATTGAGTATACTCATCACTGAGCACCTTTCTTTGCTGGAGAATTTTTGTTAGAGAACTTCTATTCTACCAGCTTGATAAGGTGCTCACTTACTCCGAACTCAGGTTAAGTAATGTAAATGTACGGGTTGTGAGCCGCCTGGGGTTGGCTGTCGGAGGACAGTGACCCGGGCGGCTTTTGGGTTCAGACGCCCCAGCGCGGGCGGGCTTCTTCCATGGGCACGGTTTCGCCCTTCATCCAGGCGTCGTGGGCGGTGGTGTTGGAGGGCGATCCGTGGATGGTGTAGATGCCTTTGTCAGTTATTAGGGTTGGTTGACAATTGTCTGAACCGTGATTTACGCAGTTAAGTGATTGGGATGATTAACGGCACTAGCTCCCGAGGAGGTCTTTGTTCACGAGAATCGGGCGGATCGGAGTTCGAACTGTTCTCAGGCAGCCTGTAGATGTCACCTCTTTGACCAGCTTTATTAAATGTCAACGGAATCTAGTAGATTATAGGTAATGTTAAGGTGCGGGTTGCGAGCCGTCTGGGCTTCGCTGTCGAAGGACAGTGACCCGGGCGGCTTTTGGGTTCAGACGCCCCAGCGCGGGCGGGCTTCTTCCATGGGCACGGTTTCGCCCTTCATCCAGGCGTCGTGGGCGGTGGTGTTGGAGGGCGAGTCGGGCGTGGTGTAGATGCCGTGGTCAGTTTTTGGGGTTCGTTGACAATTGTCTGAACTGTGATTTACGCAGTTAAGTGATTGGGATGATTAACGGCACTAGCTCCCGAGGAGGTCTTTGTTCACGAGAATCGGGCGAATCGGAGTTCGAACTGTTCTCAGGCAGCCTGTAGATGTCACCTCTTTGACCAGCTTTATTAAATGTCAACGGAATCCAGTAGATTATAGGTAATGTTAAGGTGGGGGTTGCGAGCCGTCTGGGCTTCGCTGTCGAAGGACAGTGACCCGGGCGGCTTTTGGGTTCAGACGCCCCAGCGCGGGCGGGCTTCTTCCATGGGCACGGTTTCGCCCTTCATCCAGGCGTCGTGGGCGGTGGTGTTGGAGGGCGAGTCGGGCGTGGTGTAGATGCCGTGGTCAGTTTTTGGGGTTCGTTGACAATTGTCTGAACTGTGATTTACGCAGTTAAGTGATTGGGATGATTAACGGCACTAGCTCCCGAGGAGGTCTTCGTTCACGAGAATCGGGCGAATCGGAGTTCGAACTGTTCTCAGGCAGCCTGTAGATGTCACCTCTTTGACCAGCTTTATTAAATGTCAACGGAATCCAGTAGATTATAGGTAATTTTAAGGTGCGGGTTGCGAGCCGTCTGGGCTTCGCTGTCGAAGGACAGTGACCCGGGCGGCTTTTGGGTTCAGACGCCCCAGCGCTGGCGGGCAGGTCATCAGTACACTTACAGAGTGTATGCGACGTAGAAGGCTCTTGCAAGGGAATGGGGCTTATTGGCGGGGAATTGTCATCGGGAGCGGGAGGCCGGGGCAGAGGAAGTAGGTCGGAAAAGCGGCTGTGGATGGAAGTGGTGAAGCGCCGCCCGGCTGGCGATGGAAGCGAGCCGATACGGCGGGCAGCGGGAGGGGGAAGCCAGTATGGTCTTCGGATGCGCGCCGTATTGGGCGGGGCCAGGCTTTGCAGTTGCCGGGCGGGAGGCGGTAGAGGCGGATGGTTGATGTTTTGGCCAGTTGGATGCGGGCGGCCTGCGATGCGCTGCGGGTCATGGGTCGAAAAAGCGGACTGTCTGCGCTTGCCGGATGATGCCGTGCTTGACGGCGGAGGCGAAGAATTTCTGCAGGACGGCGATGCAGTCGTCGTCGAGGCGGTCGTGGATATTTTGGGGGAGGTCGACGCGGCCCAGGCGAACAATCGTCATGGTCTGACCGGGCCATAGCCTGCCTGCCCGCGTTGCCCGTCATGCAGCTGGGCAATCCCCGCCATGCCGATTCCGGGTCGCAGCAGTAGAGGGCCGTAAGATGAGAACTGCCTGTTGATCATCTGTTTTGCCTCTTTGTGATGCCTGGCTTTGGCACTTTTTTGCCAAATGAAGTGTGTTGAGCGGGGACTGCAAGCCATTGTCGCGGTTGGATTTGGAGGTCGTCAAAAGCAGTGACGTTTTGGGATAGGGAGAGGGCGGTCGTTTGCCAGAAGCCTTCAGATTGACTACATTGGGCATCAGCCAGAAGGCAAGAGGGGGATATTATGCAGACAACCAGTATTACTCAACTCAAGAATTCGCTGAGCGCTTACCTGCGCGACGTCAAGGCCGGAGAAGAAGTACTGATCACCGATCGGGGGCGGCCCATTGCGCGCTTGGTGCCCGTGTCAAGTTCCGATTCTATGGAAGAGCACCTCGAAGAAATGGAAAGAAAAGGGCTTCTCAGACGCGGGACAGGAAGATTGCCAGACGATTTCTGGGATATGCCCAGAATGGAGGATCCAGAAGGGCTTGTGCTTAAGGCGCTCTTGCAGGAGAGAGAAGAAGGGCGGTGAAATTCTGGGATTCTTCGGCCATCGTGCCCCTGTATCTGAAGGAAGCTCATTCAGCCACGGTTGGCGAAATCCTGGCTTCGGACCGGGAGATGTACGTGTGGTGGGGCACGCGCACCGAGTGTACATCGGCCCTAAGGCGACGGTCGAGAGAGGTTGGAACGACGACTGAAGAGGTTGGTTCTTCTCGTCTTGTTCTAACGTCACTGGCGCAATCGTGGACAGAGCTTGGACCAAGTGAAAGCATTCGCAATAGGGCGGACCAGTTGTTAGCGCTTCATGTCTTGAGGGCGGCAGATGCGTTTCAACTTGCCGCCGCGGTGGAGTGGTGTGAGGGACTCACCTCTGGATTGGGCTTCGTTACTCTTGACCGCCGACTTCGCGAAGCAGGTCATAGGGAAGGCTTCTCCGTACTTCCTGAAGCAATCTGAAACAAACCCGTACTCTGCATCGACAAATCATCACACATCCGGCCAGGCGTCGGCCCAGGGCGCGGCCTGTTCGAGCGCGGCGGCGGCTTGGAGGACGAGCGTGTCGGCGTGCCAGGGGCCGACGATCTGGAGGGCGACGGGGAGGCCGTCGGAGGCGAAGCCGCAGGGGACGCTGGCGGCAGGTTGGCCGGTCAGGTTGAAGGGGAAGGTGAAGGGCAGGCGGTCGAAAATCGACGGCGTGGAGCGGCCTCCGATCGAGCTGGGCCAGTCGTCGACGCCCCAGGCGGTGAGCGGCATCTGCGGTGTCAGGAGCAGGTCGTATTTTTGGCTGAACTGGCGCGCCTGGTGATAGAAGTTGGTGCGGGCCAGGTCGGCCAGCCCGTTGTCCTCGGCGGAGATGCGGCGCCCTTGTTGGATCATGTCGACGAGCGTGGGTTCGAAGGCGTCAGGATGCTGGTCGTAGGCGCTGCCCATGCGCGCGGCCATGGAGACATACCAGGAGACCTCGGCGGCATGGCGGGGATTGTCCCAGCCGGGATCGACGGCCTCGACGCGGCAGCCGAAGTCGGCAAAACGGCGCGCGGCGCGCTCGGCCAGGCGGCGCACTTCGGGCTCGACGGCGGCGTAGCCAAAGTCGGGGCTCCAGGCGACGCGCAGGCCGCGCAAGGCGGGCAGCGGATCGGCGACGGCGGCGAGGTAGTCCTCGGGCTGGTTGTCGATGGTGGTGGGGTCGCGCGGGTCGGGCCCGGCGGCGGCGCGGGTGAAGAGGGCGGCGTCGGCGACGGTGCGGGTGATGGGGCCGTTGTGGGAGCGGGCGGCCCAGATGTCGAGGTTGGGCCAGTAGGGTATGCGTCCGAACGAGGGCTTGAAGCCGAAGACGCCGCAGAGGGCGGCGGGGATGCGGATGGAGCCGGCGCCGTCGGAGCCGTGGGCGAGGGGGCCGAGTCCGGCGGCCACGGCCGCGGCGGCGCCGCCGCTGGAGCCGCCGGGGGTGCGATCAGTGTTCCAGGGATTGCGGCCCGGATCGCCGAGCAGGTTGTCGCACATGTCCTTGTGGCCGAGGTGGGGCGTATTGGTCTTGCCGATGACGATTGCGCCGGCGGCCTTGACGCGGCCGGTGACGGCGCCGTCGTAGCCGGCGACCTGGTCGGTGTAGAGGATCGAGCCGTTGGTGTGGCGGAGACCGGCGCTGGGTTCGAGGTCTTTGATGGAGACGGGCAGCCCGTGCAGGAGGCCGAGGTCGCCGCCGCGCATGATGGCGGCTTCGGCGGCGCGAGCGCTTTCCAGGGCGCGTTCGCCATCGACGGACAGATAGGCGTTGATGGCGGGGTTGACCGCTTCGATGCGGGCGAGCACGGCCTCGACCAGTTCAACAGGGGAGAGGCGTTTGGCGCGCATGGCGGCGGAGAGTTCGGTGGCGGGCGTGCGGCACAGTTCGGGAGGGGTCATCTTTGCGTTCCTTTTCTTGTTACTCGGGAGATGTCTGGTTGTTGTCGATTTGACTGGTGAAATGGCTGATGGGCGAATCCGATTCAAATTTGCGGCAGCCAACTTTACAAAGCCGGAGCCGATTGCATTCACGGAGGCCAGGTAAGAGTCGCAAGAGCCTTTTTGATCTCTTTGCTCGCTCAAACCAACGCCCCACCTCACCAGATGGTTTGAGTATAGAATGCTCGGATTTTGGAATTGGGAGTCAGAAGGAGGCAAGAATAAATAGCGGCGGTGGAAACGATAGTGCGATCTGCCGGGCCGCGATGGGACTATTCAAGTTCCAAGACTTTAGCCACGTGCGCAGATCGACGGGCAAGAGGTCCACTCGGTGGATCTGCTCCAGTCTGGCAGCATACTCCGAGATAGGCAGCGATACAAATCGCTTCCCCTTGCTGACTTTGACACCGATTTCCCAGATAGACATCGAGCTGACGGCGATACGATCGGCGTCGGCGATCGCCTGTGCAGCGGCAGAGGAGAGCCGCGCCCGATTTAGCGTCCAAAAGACGAGGGCCGCGGTATCCAATCCTATCACTACGGGTCTCCCCATTCGGCAAGGGTCGGTTCATTGATTTCTTCGTAGTCGATCACTTCGCCCCTAACATCGGCAAAGACTTTCTCCACAGATTTTTTTTGGGCAATCGGTTGGATTCCCAAAACAGCGCGTCCGCGGTCAGTTACGATCAGTTCCTCGCCGCGTTCCTCAAGCTGGCGGAAGATCCGAAGCAGGTTGGCTTTCAGTTTGCTCTTCGAAATCGTAGCCATTGACATCTCGCAGCCGACTACATGATCACAGTTATGACCGGAGTCAAATACTAGACAGAATATGTATTTTTGTCAAACGTTTGTATCAGTGGCAGGGGTCGGCGGATTACCGGTTGTAATGGTCCTGGCAGAACAGTTGCTGGTGTTGAGATGAGGGCATTTCACTACTGATGGTGCGCCGGGGAAGGTTGGCGAACAGTGTCTGCGTGGGGTAAGGGGGCGGCCGGCTGGGCGGGGCGCCGATCTGTTGCGCTTCCGGCAGTTGATAGAGACCAAAACCACCTTCGCCAAGAAGCTTTCCAAGTCCAAGGACAAAAAGCGGCGCATGTGTCGTTACTAGGAATTGAAGGTTTGGGAAGATCTTTATAAGCTCAGGAAGGAGATTGTACTGATGTTGAGCGTGTAAATGCAGGTCAATTTCGTCGACGGCCACGATTCAGTTGCTTTTTTAACCGGCAAAGTCCCGGTTTGAAACGGGATTCAGATTGGAAGCATTTTTGTGGCGGTTGAAGGGGTTGACGGGCAGGAGAGGTGCACGAGAGTTACACGGGAGATTACGAGAGATTGTGTGAGTTTGGGCAAGAAATGTTGGGCGCAACACGGCAGACGCGGTGGCTGGCGAAGGCCGCGCGCGTGGTCGCGCCGGGCGAGTGCGGGCCGCGTGCGGCGGATGGAAGGGTTGACAGGTATGAGCGCATGTACGAGGGCTGGTTGACATTTGTTTGAACTGTGATTTACGTGATTTGAGTGATTGGGATGATTAACGGCGACGGCGCAGATCGCGGTCTGCGTGCACGAGAACCGGGGGAATCGCAGTCGGATTCTGCCAGCAGGCTGCCTGCTGGAGTCGACTCTTTGTCCAATTCTTTGAAATGTAAACGGAACGTAGAGATGCAGGAGCGTTAGACGAGAGATTACGAGAGAATGTGTGAGATTGGGCAAGAAATTTTGGGTGCATGACGGCAGACGGGAGGCGGCGCACGGGCCGCGCTGGTGGCCTTTTTGCGGCGTATGGAGGGGTTGACAGGTATGAGCGCATGTACGAGGGCTGGTTGACATTTGTCTGAACTGTGATTTACGTGATTTGTGTGATTGGGATGATTAACGGCGACGGCGCAGATCGCGGTCTGCGTGCACGAGAACCGGGGGAATCGCAGTCGGATTCTGCCAGCAGGCTGCCTGTAGAAGTCGCCTCTTTGTCCAATGCTTTGAAATGTAAACGGAACGTAGAGATGCAGGAGCGTTAGACGAGAGATTACGAGAGAATGTGTGAGATTGGGCAAGAAATTTTGGGTGCATGACGGCAGACGGGAGGCGGCGCACGGGCCGCGCTGGTGGCCTTTTTGCGGCGGATGGAGGGGTTGACAGGTATGAGCACCTGTACGAGGGCTGGTTGACATTTGTTTGAACTGTGATTTACGTGATTTGTGTGATTGGGATGATTAACGGCGACGGCGCAGATCGCGGTCTGCGTGCAAGGGCACGGGGCGAAAGGGGTCTTGGCCCGGCGTATGCGCGGCGACGGCGCGTTGGCCGCGTGCAAGCCGTGTGAAATCGCATACTGTTCATTTGAACTACGGTTATGACTAAAGGCTGTAGGCGGACGAGAATTCGGTGAGCTGGCGGCGTAGCGCCTCGAGGTCTACCGGCTTGTTGGCGTTCTCCTCTTCTTCTTCGTCCTCCCACTCGCCATCATAATCGTACGCAAACCCCACTCTCTTCTCGTACAGGATTTCGGCTTCACCGGTCAGCTGGTTGGCGTGCCGGAGCAGGTCTTGCAGGTCTGCTGCGGCCTGTGCGGCCTGGCCGGGGCCGGCGATTGGTACGGTCGCCGGTATCACAGCGACGGGCAGCCGGTTGAGGGGCTGGCCGGACAGGGCGTCCAATACGGGCGGCGAAGCGGGCGCGCAGTCGGTGAGGAGCTCTGCCAGGCGCTTACGCATTGTGAACAGGTCATCGAGTACGATGGGCAGATCATGTCCTTGAGGAGGGTTGTCTATCACCAGTTCTCTGCAGACGTCGATATCCTTCCTTGTGTACTTGGTCAGACGCTGGTAGCCGAAGCGTTGTCTGCCGGCGGCGGTCAGGACGTGGGCAGGGGGTTGGTTCTTGCCTTTGGTTGCTACGGGTTCGGGCGCGACAAGGCCCTGGTCGATGAGGGCGTCTATCCGGTACTGGTCCTGCCAGGCGGCGATGGCGGCGGCAGCGTCGAGGAGTTCGGGGTCGCCCGGCGCGCCGGCGACCTGGGCGGCGGCGGCGGCGGTCTCCTCGCTGCGAATCAGGTCCATCTCCTGGTCGGCGAGGCGGTAGAGTTCGATGAGCACCTTTGCGGCGCGGGAAATGGCGGAGAGGGCGGCGGGTGCGAGCTTGCCCTCGAGGACTTGGTCCATGCCCGTGGACACTTTATCGATAGCGTCTCGCAGGCGGTCGGGTATGCGTTTGTCGGCGCGGGCGGCGGCTGACGAGGCCTTGCCGCCGCGTGAGCGCCACTCCCAAGCCTTGTCGGCGGGGGCGTGGGCGATACAGTAGCCGTCGAGCTGCTCGAGGCCGTTGCCGCGGCAGGGGGTCCCGTCTCTCTTGAGGCTTTTGCAAGGTGTTGAAGACATTTCTTTTCTCCCTTTGTGTGGTCGCCGCAGGCGTGCGGCTGGTTTTTTGTTGCTACGAAACCAAAGTAGCACATTCTGAAATCTTTTGCTTTGGACTGGTAAATTGTTGTCGCCGCAGGCGTGCGGCGAGGCAATTTTGGTGGTGCGAAAGCAATGTAGCACACTCTGAAATCTTTTGCTTTGGACTGGGGAGGTATTGGCGCGGCAGGGGTGGGGGGAGGCGGTTCAGCCAAAAATGGGGGTGAGTTTCCGACAGCCTATTGTCAGATGGCAGGGCTGGGAGATCCACGAAGGGCACGAAGGATAGGGACGTCGTTGCGGAGGGAACTGATGGGCGTTCACCGTTGTCCGGACTGTGATTTGTACAGTTAAGTGATGGAGATGATTAAGTGATGGAGATGATTGGCGGCGGCGGCGCAGATCGCGGTCTTCGTTGACGAGAACCGGGCGAACGATGGGGGTTGGGCCGGGGCTGTGGGGACTGCGGTGGGATTCAAGGTTGCATGTTCGGGCGAACAGTTGCGCGTCGGGGCCTGATTGCGTACCCGCTTGAGGCGGGGTGTGGGCAGTCAGCGCGGAAATGGGAGGCAGCTTGTATGCCGGTGGTTTGGTTGATGGCGCAAGGCGGCGGGCAGGGAGGTCACCGCCAGAGGCCCGCGTTGATCATGCGGGGCGGGCGAGTCCGCCGCCAGCCAGGGGTTGGATGCCAGCGGCGGGACAGTTGATCAGATCTTGGGGTCGCGGTCGGCCTGCGGCTGGGGGCGGGGTTCGTCGATAAGACGGGCGAGGCTGGCGCCGACGGCGAGGTCTTCGACGTGGCCGAAGGCGTTGAGGCGGAGGCGTCCGGCGCGGTCGATGACTACGAGGCTGGGGGTGCCGCGCAGACGATAGCGGCCCATGGTGACGGGCAGGGACTCGCCGGGGGCGTGGGCGTCGACAGCGACAGGGAACGTTATTTGATATTCGTGAAGGAAGGCTTCGAGTGAGACGGGAGTCATGGCGTCGTGGTGTTCGAAGACGGTGTGGAGGCCGAGCAGGGTAACGTCATCGCCGAAGTTCTGCTGGATGCGCTTGGCTTGGGGGAGGCCGTGGGAGACGCAGCCGGGGCAGAGCATTTGGAAGGCTTCGATTACGACGACCTCACCTCTGAGATCGGTCAAGGTCGGGCTGGCGGCGGTGTTAAACCAGCGGGTGACGGCGAGCTCAGGGGCGGTGGTGTTGGTCGATTGCGTGGTCACGGCGGTTGCGCTCCTTTCGAGGCCCGCGACTGAGGGGAGATGCCAGGCGGGCGGGGCGTCAGGCGGTGTAATCGGCGAGAGTGGCTCTCACGGCAGGGACGAGTTCGTTGGGGATTGTCATGACGGTGTGGGATGGGTCGTCAAAGGCGGCTTCGTCTTCGGCAATGGCCTCTTCGTCGGATTGGGAGTCGTAATGCTGAATTAGGCGTTGGACGCGCTCGTCGTCCCAGCCTGGGGAGTCGTTATTGGGGTCTTTCTTTGTCATGTCCTTTTGACCCGTCTCTCGAACCATACAGGTTCAAGATGCCCTACGCATCCGACATAAGCGGTATTCGGTCAACGCGATTCAGGGCGGTTGTCCTCCGGCAACAGATAGGTTATTGGATCCAGGTCCGAAGATCCAGATCGTTTTGCCCGTTGCCACTCTCGCAGCCTTTCGGTCTGATGATTCCAGAATTGCAACTGTTCTTCTCTCGACATTCCAGCCAACAATCGACCGACGTATTCCTGGCCGCGGCGTTTCAAGGCGACGCACTCCGGTTCACGTAATGACATATTTGACTACCTCATGGGGTGAACATATGCCAATGTGGCCGAATGAATTGATCGCGTTATTGCGAATTGCGTATTGGCCCGGCGAGACTTCCGGAGTGCCCCTCAAGAGTCTGAGGGGAGGCAACCCAGGTGGGAATTGCGCTGGCGCCTCGAAATAGGAGCGAGAGATTCCTGGTGTTAAGCCTTGGTCACTTTATGCCTTGTTTCGGATATGGCAGCGGTTGTCTCCCTACAGGTCAAAGGCGTCGCGCACGGGGCAGCTGAAGCCGGGAAGTAGATCGCCGCCGTCGAGCGTATCGTCTTCGGTCAGAATCAGAAGAGGTTGATTGGAGCGATGGACTTCGACGGTGCGGGTTTCCGGGTCGATAACCCAGACGAGGGGCACGCCGAAGCTGATCCACATGCGTGCTTTGTCGTAGACCTCGCGGGAGCTATCGCCGGTTGTAGCAATTTCGACAACCAGATCGGGCGCCCCTTCAAAATAGCCGGAGAGTTTGACGTTGAGAGGAAGCTTGCGGGCGGAGATAAAGGCGATATCCGGCTCCCGCACCGTGTCCGGGTCACGTTCAAGCAACATACCGGAATCAGAACCGACAAGTCGTCCCAAGCGCCGCGGCCTGATAAAATTCCTCAACTCACCGCCAAGATTCATCACAATCTCGCCGTGTGTTAATCCTGTGGGCATGGTTTTGCAGAGCGCCCCCCCTATGAGTTCGCCGCGGACTCCTTCGCGGTAGAGGCGGAGCAGGTCGTCGGCGGTCAGCAGCTTCTCTGTTGCGATGGTCATGGCATTTCCCCCAGATTGCGATGAGGTGAGGGCATTATACTACAGCTTGGGCGGCGGGGAAGGGTTGGTTGGCGCGGGGATTGGGGAGAGGAGGAAAGCTGTCTGAACTAAGATTCTCAGGAGAGAGAGATCACTGGGAAGTTTGCTGCGTCCTTTTGTCCTTAGACTGTTCAGCCCTAGATGGCTCGGCTAAATCGAGTAATTCCTCCAACAAATCGAAAACACATTGAAAATGCTGAAAGTCATCTACGGTTCCATTATCGCAGAGCCAATTGCATAGGTTGGTCTTTTCGTCTGAGTTGATGACCCACTTCTCAGGGATGGTCCTACTTTCTCCCCGTATCGTCTCCTTGTGCTCAGATGTAACGTCAATGAACTCTCTTTTGAACTCTCGTGCTTTCAACAAGGTCTCTCGGCTGAAGAGGTTCTCGATGCCTTCTTCCACGGGATTGTTTTCTTGCAAGGGAATATGCCGCTTATGAACATTCCCTTTGGAGTCCTGCTTTGGTTTATCGCAATCATAGAGAAGGATGATGTCTTGAGGGGTGATTTCGGAAAGTGCTGTATCAAAGTGTTTAGAAACTTTATTCAGCCCTCCAAAACCTTGGCCGTCCCTCAATTGAATTTTGTCAAACACTTTGAGTTGCTCCATATGCTCAGCGGCCTTCTCAATGTACTTGATGTCGGTTATGCCTTCGGCAAAAATGATAGGCTTTCGGGATTTCTCTATTGCTTGCCGTATGTCCTCCGAATACCTTCTTGTATCAGAGAATGAGTTATATGCTCTGCCAAATTCGGTAAACTCTTCCGGGCTGATCTGTTGCCCTTCTGGCAATTGATAGAGGCCAAAACCACTTTCGCCAAGAAGCTTTCTAAGACCAAGGACAAAAAGCGGTGAATGCGTAGTTACTATAAACTGAACTTTGGGGAACATCTTTATAAGCTCAGGGAGGACTTTGTACTGATGTTCAGCGTGTAGATGTAGGTCAATTTCGTCAACGACTACGATTCCCCGAATGTCCTCTGTTCGAGAAAATACTGAACCGCTGAGTTCATAGTCGCGTAAAATGGACAGAAAGAGGTTCAATAGAGAAGTCTCTCCACTGGACAACTGAAATACATTTGGGATTACTTGCCCCTGTCTTGATTCGATTGAAACCACCCTGTTGTGACGGCCACCTATCCCAAACCTAACATTTCTCTTTCTAAGAATCGCCTGAACTATAGACATCGAGTTTTCAAAGGCTCTCGAAGCATTTCCCGAGAATCCTCTAAATACGGGAAGGACAATTGTTTCCTTCCCACTGTCGATGGGCAATGAAATGTCGGAGGTCTGGATTTCAAAAACTGCACGGTCGTAAACAACCCCAAACAGCCAGTTCTGAATTTCGTTAAGTGGAGAATAATTGACCACCTTCCGGTGCGTATGCCCTTCCAAGTTCTTGGCTTCCATCACTCGGGCTCTGGCCAATAGGTTTCCCTCATTCAGCCATGCCGGCTCTTCAAATCGATTTGGGGGAAAGTAGAGGACACAACGTCTGGAGTAGACTCTTCTTATCCTATCTTTGTTTCGAGAAGAAATACATGTCGTGAAATTGTCGTTGCCTTCAGGCTCCATTTCATCCCACAAGACTTGAGGATTCGTGCCAAAGAGACCTGTGGGGAGTTCTTCGTAACTTTGCTTTTCGCAGCGAGACCTTAACTCTCCAATGTGCAAGTCATCTTCAAAGTCAACTTTCGCGAAGTAGAACTCTTTTCCGGTCTTGATGTAAAAAGAACTTCTCAACTTATAAACTTTACCTGCTTCTACCTCAGGCGAGTGCGGAAACAGGACGCCTTGCGCAGCAAGCAATCCATTCACGATATGGGAAAGACAGATGCTTTTGCCCGAACCATTTTCGCCAACCAACAATACTGGTTTAGGAGATAAGCCATCGAAAGGAAAGGAGAGATCGAGATGATTGACCGGCCCATAATTGGTTAGTTGGATTCTTTTTGCGTACATTCCTGATCGTCCATAGTCTTCGTGCCACTAAGAAGGTAGGGCTATCTATACATATTCTGGCACATCCGTTCGTTCGGGTCAAGTCTTCCGCCCAACCAGTGTGCGTTCGCGACTACTCTTGCTCCTCCACCACAAGTGCGGCCAAGATCCCTCCGCTCCTAAGGGGAATCTACCCATTCTGAGTCGCGCACTCAGACGTCCACGTCAGTTTCGGTATCGCCAGGCGGCGAGGGCGTTGTCGTAGGCAAGGACCATGGCTTTGGCGCCGCAGTGGGCGAAGGCGGCTTGGTCGCGGCGGCGGAGGACGGGAAAGGTGTCGGGGTTGTAGGCGGCGTCGGGGCGGGGGCGGGGGATACGGCGCTGACAGGGGGCTGGTCAGGTGGGGCGGTGGGAAGGAACAGTTTGTTCGGATCAGGACTGTATAGCCTATTGACTCGTTCGCACTTTCCGCGTGCGCTGGCGCCAGAATTCGAGTTCTTCTTGTTTTGTCATGCCCTCCACCAGACGCTGGACGCGCTCTTGGCCGCGGCGTTTGAGGGCGACGCATTCGGGTTCGCGCAATGCGATGTCGGAATCGCTCCAACGGGGGCGGCTGTCAGCAACCGGAGAAGTGTTGGGCGGCTGATCTTGCGGGACCGATTGGCTACATTCTGACCGTGTCGCCTGCTGGCGCGTCCGCATTTTTTCGGTGCGTTTGCGCCAGAATGCGAGTTCTTCTTCGCTTGACATGCCCTCGACCTGTCTGCGGACGTGTTCTGCGCCGCGGCGTTTCCAGACCATAAATTCGGGTTCACGGACCGTCATGTTGAATTACCTCCAAGGGAGAATGAATCGCTATCTGGTCGTATCCCTTGAGCAGATTGACCGCGTTGTATTTGCGGATTTTGTCAAAATGAACAATGTCCCTGAAGTTCCAACTGACGACGGGTTCGCACTTTGCCAGCGTTGCAACGGCTACGTGCAGCGCATCCGCCAACGATCGTCCTGAAACGATGCCAAACTCGATATTAATTGCTCGAAGCTCCAGAGCTTCAACGCTGACTTCCTCGACGCGGGCTGAATGGTAGTACGCGGCGAAAAGCTCCTGGCCAGTTTCGGGGGCAGACCCGATTTCTTCCTCAACAACAGGGGAGACTATCAGGGAAAAGCGTCCGGCGTCAACTTCGTCAAAGAACTTTCTGCTCGGCGCGGAAAACTCGGGGTCATATGCGCCGCCGAAGACGGATGTGTCGGCGTAAACATTCGTGCCATGGTTTGCCACGTTGTTTGCATCCTCCCTCATCCAGGAAGTTTCCTGCCAAGTTCAATTTACAATATAACGCCAGGGAGTCCTGTAAGTCAATCGAGTTGCTAAGGTCTCGTTGGCATTTGTCTGAACTCTGATTTGAGTGATTATTATGATGGACATGATTAACGGCACCGGCTCAAGTGGCGAACTTCGTTCACGAGAATCAGGCGAACCAAAGTCAGAACTGGTCGCAGGCAGCCTGTAGATGTCGCCTCTTTGACCAAGACTTTGAAAAGTCAACGAAACCTAATTGACGGAGCGTCGTCGGGTGGGAACGCCGGCCCGTTAGACAGCCACGTCGGTGGTGGTGTCGCCGGCGGCGAGGGCGTTGTAGTAGGCGAGGACCATATCTTTGGTGCGGTAGCGGCCGAAGGCGGCCTGGTCGTGGCGGCGGACGATGGGGAAGGTGTCGAGGATGTAGGCGGCGTCGGCGCGGGAGAGGCGGTAGAGGTGGAAGTAGAGGGCGTCGAGGCGGGCGCGCAGGTGGCGGCGCGTTCCGAATCGGGCAGAGGATGGTGTGGCGGGGGCACGTCGAGTAGATTCAAAGAATTAGAGCTGAGATATCATCGGGACGTCGGCATCAACAGTTAGTCCCGAAGCTCAACACGGGCGGAAACTTCTCGAAAACTTCATCGCGTCAGCGACCAGACAATGAGGTCGGAAATGGCCTACAGGATCTGGCTGAGGAAGAGCTTGGTGCGCTCGTGCTGGGCGTTGGTGAAGAAGTGCTCGGGGGTGCCCACTTCCATGATCTCGCCGCCGTCCATGAAGACGATGCGGTGGGCGACCTCGCGGGCGAAGCCCATCTCGTGGGTGACGACGAGCATGGTCATGCCGCTTACGGCCAACTCCTGCATCACGTCGAGCACCTCTTTGATCATCTCGGGGTCGAGGGCGGAGGTGGGCTCGTCGAAGAGCATGATTTTGGGCTGCATGGCGAGCGAGCGGGCGATGGCGACGCGCTGTTGCTGGCCGCCGGAGAGCTGGCCGGGGTACTTGTCGGCCTGTTCGGGGATGCCGACGCGGTTGAGCAGGCTCATGGCCGACTCCTGCGCCTCCTCCTTCTTCATCTTGCGCACGTGGATCGGCGCGAGGGTGATGTTCTCGATCACGGTCAGATGGGGGAAGAGGTTGAACTGCTGGAAGACCATGCCGGTTTCGGAACGGATCTGCTCGATGTTGCGCACATCGCGGGTCAGTGGGATGCCGTCGACGATGATTTCGCCGGCCTGGTGCTCTTCAAGACGGTTGATGCAGCGGATAAAGGTGGATTTGCCGGAGCCGGACGGCCCGATAATGACGACCACCTCTTGCGCCTTGACGCGCAGGGTGCAGTTCTTGAGCGCCTGGAACTCGCCGAACCATTTGCTGACATCCTGGCAGATGATGATCTCTTCGGCTGTGTCGTTCTCGGACATCGCGGGCACCTCGTTTGTAGGAATCGTTACTTGGTAATTGGAATCGAAGGCTGGGAGCGGCCTCGAAGCGGCTAGCTAGCGTTCGCCGACGCCGAGGCGGCGCTCGATGCGGCGGCTGGCATAGCTCATGCTGTAGCTGAAAATCCAGAATAGAGCGGCGACAATGGCCAGGACCTCCTGCTGTGTGCCCAGCCAATCCGGGTTGGCGAGGATGGTGCGGGCGATGCCGAGCAGGTCGAACAGGCCGACAAGGGCCACCAGCGTCGTGTCTTTGAAGAGGCTGATAAACTGACCGACGAGCACGGGAATCACGGCGCGCAGCGCTTGGGGCATGATAATGTGCACGGTCGCATGGTAGGTGCTGAGGCCAAGCGCTTGGGCAGCCTCATACTGGCCGCGCGGGATCGATTGCAGTCCGCCGCGCACGTTTTCGGCCGTGTAGGCGGAGGAAAAGAGAATGATGGCGACGAGCGCGCGCAGGACGCGGTCGATCAGGGGGAAGCCGTCCGGCAGGAAAAGCTGCAGCATCACCTGGCCCATGAAGAGCAGGCTGATGAGCGGAACGCCGCGGATGAACTCGATGTAGATCACACTCATCACGCGGATCGCGGGCAGCTTAGACTGGCGGCCCAGCGCCAGCAGGATGCCCAGCGGGAAGGAAAGGGTGATGCCGAAGAAGGCCAACAGGAGCGAGAGCAGCAGCCCGCCCCAGAGGATGGTGGTGACGGTGGGCATTGGTTCGGCGTTGCCGCTGAAGCCGCGCAGGATGACGAGCATCACGACCAGGAAGCCAAGCAGGATGTAGACGGCGGCGCGCACACGATGTTGGATCGGCAGGTAGCCGCCGAGGAAATAGCCGCAAATGCCGGCGACGGCAACGATCAGCAGGTAAAGGCGGGTCGTCGCCGAGAAGAAGGGGACCAGCATCAGCAGGAAGGGGATGGCGACCAAGACGCGGGCTGCTGCCGTGAACTGCCCACTGATCAGCTTCCACAACAAGCCGATGACAGCGCCGAGCAGGTAGATGACGAGCCACAAGCGCCATGCCTCGTCGGCGGGGTACTGGCCGCGCATGATCAGGTTGAAGTTGGCGGGAATAACGCCCCACACGGCCGTCATAAAGGCCCAGCGCAAGAACATATTGACGGCAAAGAGGATGAGGGCGGCTGCCACCACCGTAAGGACTGAGTTGTAGAGATCGCTGAACAGGTTCCTGCGCATCCAAGCCAGAACCATGCGGCGTTCGCTTACCGGCAGGACCGAGCGGTCAGACGATTCTCCAGCCGCTGTCGTCATGTGTCTGATTCTCCCAGCGAGGCTCGTGGTTGGATGCCCAATTCACGAAACGCACGCTCCAAAATGTTGGCGCGTCAGCGTTCGACCAGGCGGATGCGGCGGTTGTAGATGTTCATGAGCAAGGAGGTCAACAGGCTCAGCGACAGGTATGTGCCCATGATCAAGGTGAACACTTCGATCTCGCGGCCGGTCTGATTCAAGATGGTACTGCCGGCTACGGCGAAAAGGTCGGGGTAGCCGATGGCGATGGCCAGGGATGAGTTCTTGGTCAAGTTCAGGTACTGGCTGGTGAGAGGCGGGATGATGACGCGCAGGGCCTGGGGGAAGATGATCAGCCGCAATGTCTGGGCGGGCGACAGCCCCAGTGCGGTGGATGCCTCGCGCTGGCCCTTTGAAACCGACTGGATGCCGGCGCGCACGACTTCGGCGATAAAGGCGGCCGTATAGATGATGAGGCCGGACAGGAGGGCAATGAACTGCTGGCTGAGACCCTTTCCTCCCTGTGTGTTGAACCCTTCGAGAAAGGGTTGATCGAGGGTCAACGGCTGCGGCAGGACCAACCAGCCGACCAGTCCGATGGCGGCGACTGTGACCACGAACCAGAGGGTGATGAGCGGCATGCGACCGGTGCGTTTGCCGCGCTCGCGCAGAAGCCAGGCGACGATGGCGCCCAGCAGAACGCCGGCGCCCAGAACGGTTAGATAGGCGCCCCAGGAGTCGGTAGGGATTCCCCAGGGGACGGCCACGCCGCGATTGCTGAGGAAGATCGGGCCGGGCAGAATGATGGCATCGCTAACCCTTGGCAGCTTCAAGAAGACCGCATCGGCCCAGAAGATCAGCAGCACGAGCAGAGGGATATTGCGAAAGATATCGATGTAGATGGCGGCGATGCGGTTGATGAGAAAGTTGGTGGAGAGCCGCATCACGCCGATCACGATGCCGAGCGCGGTGGCAAAGATGATGCCGAGGAAGGCCACCTGAAAGGTGTTGAGCAGTCCGACGACGAAGGCCCTCAGGTAAGTTTCTTCGCGCGAGTACTCGATCAGGCTTTCACCGATGTCGAACCCGGCAGCCTGGCTGAGAAAACTGAAGGTGATGGCGACGTTATGCTTTTCGCGCAGCCCGGAGATCATGTTGTTGTAGAAGAACAGCCCAAACCCGACGACGATAACGACGACGACGATTTGACTGAGCAGGCCGAGCACGCGCTCATCGCGGTAGAAGGGGGGGCGTACCTGACTGGCGTGGATCTCCTGCATGGGCTGCCTCGTCAACTGTGAGGTCGGTTACGGTGAAGCGAGCGGTGAAGCGAGCGGTGAAGCGAGCGGTGAAGCGAACTGTGGCTGGTGGATAGTGGATAGTGGTATCCGATAGTTCGGATACCACTATCCACCGGAACAGATTGCGGTTAGCGGATGGGCGGGGCGTACAGGATGCCGCCGTCCGTGTAGAGGCTGTTGAGGCCGCGAGGCAGGTCAAAGACCGTCTCCGGGCCAAGGTTGCGGTTGTAGATTTCGGCGTAGTTGCCGACCAGCGAAATCACATCGGCGAAGCAGCCGGAATTGGAGATACCGACCTTGGCGCAGAAGTCACCTTCCATACCGAGCAGCTTGCGGATATTGGGGTCGTTGCTGCCCATGAAGCTGTCGATGTTGGCCGAAGAGATGCCTTGCTCTTCGGCAATCATGGTGGCGTAGACGACCCAGTTGACAAGGTCGAACCATTGGTCATCGCCGTGGCGGACGGCCGGCCCCAAAGGCTCCTTGGAAAGGGTCACGTCGATAATCACGTGATCCTCGGGGACGGTCAGCACGGTCTGGCGGGAGACCAGGCTGGACTTGTCGGTGGTGACGGCGTCGCAGCGGCCGGCGTCGTAAGCGTTGAAGGACTGGTCAAAGTCCTCAAAGACTACGGCCTCATAGCTAACGCCGGCGGCGGCAAACTGATCGGCCAGGTTCAGCTCGGTGGTCGTACCGGTGACGACGCAGACCGAGGCGCCCTGGAGATCGGTGAGAGTCGAGATGCCGGCTTCTTTGCGCACCATCAGCCCCTGCCCGTCGTAGAAGGTGGTGGGACCGAAGTTCATACCCAGGTCGGTATCGCGCGACATGGTCCAGGTGGTGTTGCGGATAATCACGTCTCCTTCACCGCTGGACAGGATGGTGAAGCGCTCTCTGGCGGTGGCGGGCCGCACTTCGACGGCATTGGAGTCGCCAAAAATCGCCGCGGCGATGGCGCGGCAGTAATCGACGTCAAAGCCGGAGAAGTTGCCTTCGGAATCGAGGAAACCGAAACCTGGCAGCAGGGCGTTGCCGATGCAGACCAGTTTGCCTCGGTCCTGAACGATACTCAGCGTGGATTGCGTCTCTTCCTGCATCACCGCGGCGGTCGGCTCGTCCGACTCGACGATTTCCGGCCCATTTCCCCTACCCATGCAAGCGGCGATAATCATGCCGACGACCATCGACAAGATCATGCCGACTCTGTTGAATCTCATAATTCTCTTCATGCTACTCTCCTTGTGATGGTAAGATGACAAGAGACAGGGGTGGCGGGTGCCGCCCCATGGCGATACATCCGAAAAGACCCGCATGGGACAGGAGGGTTCGCCTCTTGCGGAAGACTGCACCTTCCGACTGACACTCCGGACCCCTTGCGTGGAAGGCAGGAGCCACTACATAAAGTATATTACAATTTGCCAAGGGCAGGCAAAACACCAATATCAGGGCGTGATCAATAGATAACGAGAAATTTCGGCGGAAAACGGCTGCAAGCTGCGACTGTCTGGAACAAGATCGCCAGAATCAGGTTATATGTAAGTATAGGGAAAAGTCAACCGCAACAAAAGTCTTGAAAAACAGGCGCAGGAAACAGGCCGGCGGCATCACGCAAGCGGAGAAAGCGTTCAGCGCGCGGAGGCAGGTGGAGTCGGCATATTTTTTGGAAAAACCGTCCTGGTGTTCTATAATTTTCAGAGTGTTCAAGGCCGGGGAACAATCAGGTTGGCTGCCGCCCCCTCCATATGCAGTTCGTTGACGGCAACCAAACAGGAGAAGCGAATGCTGGCAGATCTGTCCAACACGATCGCAACCATCATAGGAGTATTCGTCGCACTTTTGGGCGCGTTCCTCTTCGCCTTCTGGGTGGCGATGGGCATTTGGACATTTAACGACATCCGCAGCCGGACGCGGGACTGGCTGGCGATAGGGCTGGCCAGCCTGCTCGTCATGATATTTCCTCTGGTCGGCCTGACACTCTACATGATGGTTCGCCCCAGGGAAACACTGGCCGATGTCTTCGACCGGGCGTTGGAGGAGGAGTCGCTGCTACGTGAATTGGAGGCGACCCTGAGCTGCCACGGATGCGGCGTTCCAGTCCAGGACAGCTGGAACTTCTGCTCCAATTGTCACAGTCAACTGCGGTTCGCCTGTCCCAGTTGCGGCAAGCCGATGCGCCACGAATGGAGTATCTGTGTAAGTTGCGGCACTGACCAGCCCGACAGCCAACCGGCGGTCGACCGATCGGACCGCGCCGGGCGCGCCGGCGAGCAGGTCAGTGCGTCTGCGCAAATGGAGGCAAGCGGTGGCGACGCCGCCCTCCGCTCCGTCCAGGAAACTGCGCAGGGTAGATAGCGCCGCCCGCAACGCCGCGCGCCGCTTGACCACGCCACGACGCATTGTCGTCGTTCGCCGGTAGCGGATTGGGACGGAATCGCAAACGCGTTGTCCCTGCGCTACGATCAGATATGCTCCTATTCTGTGTCATCCGCTAACGGCGTTTGGACTTGCACTGGAGGCAATTGTGGTCGTAAAAGCTCCCACGCAGCCAGTCACACAAACGGCAAAATTGCAGGAGAGACCGCCTCTCAGTAGCGGCGACCACCTCAGCCGCGCCGAATTTCAGCGCCGCTACGCGATGTATCCAGAGATCAAGAAAGCTGAACTAATTGAAGGAGTCGTGATTGTGGGTTCCCCCGTCCACGCCCAGCACAGCGAACCTCACGCGGATTTCGCCGGACTTCTCGCCATTTACCGCTGGCACACGCCTGGCCTGCGCCTGGCAGACAATCAGTCGGTTTTGCTCGAACAAGATATTGAGCTTCAGCCCGACCTCTGTGTACGACTCGAAGCTGCCGGCGAGGAACGAGTGCAGATGACCGAAGAGGGGTTGTACATCGGCGCGCCGGACTTTGTGGTGGAGATAGCGGCCAACAGCTCCGCAAACGACCTGCACAGTAAGCTCAACGTCTACCGGCGTAATGGTGTGCAAGAGTATCTTGTGCTGCTGGCCTACGAACGGGAGACGCGCTTCTTTCGCCTGGCGGACGGCGAGTACGATGCGGTGGAGCCGGACGCCGACGGCGTGTTGCGCAGCCAGGTGTTGCCCGGCTTCCGGTTTCGCTCCGACTGGTTCTGGGAAGGCAGGATGAAGGCGCTGCTACAACTTGTGCAGGAGGGCATCGCCTCCCAGGAACATCAGGAATTTGTGGAGAGTCTGGCGGCCAGATAGTGGGCAAAGGGCCGGGACAACCGCCCTGTTCAGTTCATTTCTTCTCTTTCGGGGCCGAGGCGGCGGTCATCCCCCACTTCGGCACTGGCATCTCACCGACCGGAACTTCTATCAGCACCGGCTTGTCGGCGGCGAAGGCGTCTATCAAGGCATCGCGCAAGGCTTCAGGTGTACACACGCGCGTCGCTTCCGCTCCGAACGACCGGGCAAATGCGACAAAGTCGGGATTGTGCAGTTGGCTGGCGATGAGGCGCCCGCCGTAACGTTGTTTTTGCAAGCGGCGCACGTTGCCGTAGGCCCCGTCGTTGAATACGACAGTCACCGTGTTGATGCCGTGCTGCATAGCGGTCGCCAATTCGGTTGCGCCGAAGAGAAAGCCGCCGTCCCCGGTGACCGAGAGAACGGCGCGATCGGGAGCGGCGACTTTCGCGCCCAGGGCTGTGGTGAAGCCCCAGCCCAACGTCCCCTGGTAGTTGGTCGTCAAATAGGTGCGCGGCTTATAGACGGGCATTGCAACGCGACTGGCATAGCCGATCTGTGTAAGGTCCTCGACATAGATGCCATCGTCCGGCAGCGCCTCGCGAATGGCGCGGACGAATCCCATCTGAGGTTGAACCGAATCACAAATGGCCTCCATTTCTTCACGCAACGCTGACATTTCGTCGCGTCGGGAGGGCCGGTGCCGGTTGAGGCGCGCGAGGGCAGGCAGCAACGCGCGCAAGGCATCGCGGCTGTCGGCCACCAGCGACAGGTCGGGCGCTCTGAGGCGGGAGAGTTCACGAGGATCGATGTCGACACGTATCAGGGTCAAGTGATCCGGCTGCCGCCATTGCATCAACGGCATGGTCATGCGGGTGCCGATGGCGATGGCCGCGTCGGCCTGCTCCCAAAGGCGTGGACCGGCGCCGTGGGTATAGCTAAGTGGATGGCGGCTGGAGAGGATGCCCCGTCCGCTGCCGCTGGCGATCACAGGCGCCTGCAACGCTTCGGCGAGGGCGCGGACTTGGTCGGACGCCTCTATAGCGCCTCCACCGACGAATATCAGGGGATTGCGCGCCTTGCCGAGGAGGCGGGCCGCCTCTTCAATCGCATCGCAGTCAACTGCTGGGCGGCGCACGGCCAGGGGCAAGAGACTGTCGCCGAAGTCAGCCTTTGCGGAAAGAACGTTCATCGGCACCTCCAGCCCGACGGGCCGGGGGCGGTCGGAGCGCATTTCGCTGAGCGCCGTAGCCAACAGACCGGGCACCTCGGCGGGCGTTTCGACGCGACTGGCCCACTTTGTCAGCGAGCGCATGACCCCCAGTTGATCAGGAATCTCGTGCAGCACGCCGTAGCCGCGCCCGATATGGTCGGTGTGGATCTGGCCGGTGAGGCAGAGGAGGGGGGCATTGGTGGCGTATGCGGTGGAGAGGGCTGCGGAGGCGTTAAGAAATCCCGGGCCGGGCACGACAACATAGACGCCGGTCTTGCCGGAGGCCAGCGCATAACCCAGCGCCATGTAGGCCGCGCCTTGTTCATGGCGCGTGTGGATGAGGCGCATGCGATCGCCGACATCGTACACTGCATTGTAGAAGTGGTCATTCTGGATGCCGGGCAGGCCGAAAATCGTGTCGATGCCGTGGGCAAGCAGGCCATGAACGAGGGCTTCGCCGCCGGTGCGCGTTGTCGTCATTGATGCACTCCTTGCCGTGCCGGCTAATGCGCTACTGAGCCGTCGGCGTGAAAGTTGCCGACGATTTTCTTAGGATGATAGGGAAATTTGGCAAGTCTGCTCTCGTCGATCTCCAGGCCGATGCCCGGTCGGTCCGAGACAAGCAGGTAGCCGCCGTCGCGGGTCACGGGAAAGTCGACAATCTCGTTGAAGGCGTCGGCGCCGGGGTGGCTCTCCATCAGCACGTAGTTCGGGATCGATGCGTTCAGCTGGCAGAAGGCGGCGATGTTGACGGGGCTACCCATCAGGTGGGGAAAGACGCCGACAAATGCGGATTCGGCAATGGCTGCGATCTTCTTGACCTGCGTAAAGCCGCCAGCCAAGGAGAGGTCGGGGCGGATGAGACTGACGATTTTGCGGTCGATGAGGTCTTTGAACTGAAATATGTTGTAGAAGCGTTCGCCGGTGGCCATCGGGAGGGGTACGGTGCGGGCGATGTATTCCATCGCCTCCAGGCTCTGCGGGGCCAGAGGATCTTCGAGGTAGAGGATGCGAAAGGGCTGCATCTCACGCGACATTGCGATCGCCTCTTCGGGACGCAGGTTGCGGTGGATCTCCAGGCCCAGATCGATGTTGTAGCCGATGGCCGCGCGCACGGCGGCCACGCTGGTGACGGCATCGCCGATCAACTGCGTGGGCGTCTTACGCTCGAAACCGGGCAAGAAGGGCGTCATGCGCAGTGAGATATAGCCGGCCGCCACCTGCTCCTGCGCGCTGGCCGCGAATTCTTCGACGGTTGCGCCGCCAACACTGCCGTAGACCTTGATCCTGTCGCGCACTCTGCCGCCCAGAAGTTGATGCACAGGCTGGCCGACGGCTTTGCCGGCGATGTCCCACAGGGCAATATCGATGGCGCTCAGGGCTGCACTGAGGGCGGCGCCCATGAAGTGCGTGTCGCGACTGACGGTCTGGTAGTGATGTTCGATGCGCGCGGCGTCCTTGCCGATGAAGTAGTCGCTCAGGTCGAGGATGGCGCGGTGGACCATGCCATGATGCGCCCAGAGGCCGGCCTCGCCGTTGCCGACGATGCCCGCGTCGGTGTAGACGCGCACCAGCAGGAATCGGTCGACCAGAAAGGGGGTGATTTTTTCGATCTTCATATCAATCTTTTCCCCAAGGGTAGAGAACAGGCAGGCGAGACGAAATATCTGCCCGATCTCGGTTGGACCGGACCAGCCGCCGTCTTAGCAGTCTCAGGCGCGGGCGGCGGGGAAGATGGGCCTATGAACAGGGCCGTAATGAAGATTGAGCGGCCGAAGAGCTATGTCATTTCTGTCGTGATCCAGTTGCGTCAATGGTAGCGAACCCGATAGCCGATGTCAACGGCGCAAATTGACGCCCGAAATGCCAAGTTTGACAAATCAGGCTGCGCCTCTATGATTTTGAGGTAGGGACCGCCTCGTATCCACAGGAGCAACCAGATGAACAAGTCATGGCTTCAACACATTCTCACGGCGGAGGAAGAGCGCACCTTTGCGGAACAGGGTTATATGATCATCGAGAACGCCATCCCCAAGGCGTTGGTCGAACGGGCCACGGTCGCAATTGACCGGATAACGGCTGAAGAGAAGGCCAAAGAGGGCATGGGCCCGAGCGATTGGATCAACGTCTTCGACTTTATCGGGCGGGATGACGTCTTCCTGGAGCTGCTCGACTATCCCACGACCTTTCCCAAAGTGTGGGGCATCCTCGGCTGGAACATCCAGCTATACCACTCGCATTCGATCATAACGCCGCCGCATACTGTGTCCGGCCCCACGCAGAAAGGGATGAACTGGCACAAGGACAGCGGCCGCCTCAACAATGAACTGGAGACGGACCCGCAGCCGCGCATCTCGCTCAAGGTGGCCTTCTTCCTGACCGACACGTCGCAGCTGGGCCGGGCCAATATGTATGTGATCCCCGGCAGCCACCTGCTGAGAAAGCTGCCGGTGGACGAGGACAAGAAGCCTAAAGGCGGGCTGGCGTTGCGGGCCAAACCGGGGGATGCCGTCTTCTTCGACCGCCGCATCTGGCACTCGTCGAGCCCGAACACCTCCGAAATGGCACGCAAAGTGCTTTATTACGGATACAGCTACCGCTGGCTGCGGCCGCGCGACAACATGACCGTCGACCACATTATGGCGCGGGTCGATCCGATTCGCCAGCAGCTGTTGGGGGCGGCTCCGAACGGCGGGCACGGGTACTCGTCGCCGAAGCCGGAGGACGTGCCGCTGCGCGCCTGGCTGCATGAGAACGCCGGGCATCAAGATGCGAATTGAGCAAGTTGAGGCGATTAACCTGCACCACCGCTATCCTGAGCAGCACCGTTTCGAGTACAGCGGGGGCATCTGCGACGCGCGCGTAACCAGCCTGATCCTTGTGCATACGGAGTGCGGCGCGGTCGGCGTCGGTTCGGTCTACTCCTATCCGGCGCTGGTCTATCTGATCGTGCGCGAACAGCTTGCGCCGCTGCTGGTGGGCGAGGATCCGACCAGGGTGGAGGAGTTGTGGGAGCGTATGTACGCGCTGACGCGCTGGTACGGACGCAAGGGCGCCGCGCTGTCGGCGCTGGGCGGGGTGGACATGGCGTTGTGGGACCTGCGGGGCCGCGCCGCAGGCAAGCCGGTGTGGGCGCTGCTGGGCGGGGAAAATGACCGCTGCCCGGCCTATGCCAGCGGCCTTCTCTGGAAGGACAGCGTGGAGGAGCTGGCAGAGGAGGCGACCAGCCATATCGATGGCGGCTTCCGCCGCGTCAAAATGCGTCTGGCCCGCGACGAAGCCTATGACCGCGCCGCGGTCGAGGCCGTGCGCGGCGCGATTGGCGCGGACAATGACGTCATCGTTGACGCGTCCATGCGCTATCACCTTGAGTTGGCGCGGCGGATGGGCGATTTTCTCGCCGAACAGAATGTCTTCTGGTACGAGGAGCCGTTCGCGCCGGAGAACATCGACGACTTTGTGGCTTTGCGACCTACTTCAGGTGTGCCGCTGGCTGCCGGAGAGAATGAGTTCGGCCTGCAGGGTTTTCGCGAGCTGATCCGCGCGGGGGCCGTGGACATCGTGCAGCCTGACGCGTGCCGCTGCGGGGGAATAAGCGAGGTGCGGCGGGTGGGCCGCCTGGCAGCCCAGCACGGACTCCGCTTCGCGACCCACAGCTGGAGCGATGCGGTGGCGATCACGGCCAACGCCCACGTGGTAAGCGCCATGCCCAACGGTGTAACAGTGGAAGTCGATCGGATGAACAATCCGTTTGTCGACGAACTGTTGCAGCGCCCCTTCGAGGTACTTGACGGTGAGATTGCGCTGGGAGACGGGCCTGGTCTTGGCATCGACCTCAACTGGGAGGTCGTTGAACGAACCCGCCTCAGGGATCCTCTGCATATCCCGGACGGTGTCTACTCAGACATGATGTTCGGCAAGCATAATCTGCTCCAAGCGCTGCCGTATACGGAGAGCGAGCCATAGTTTCGTAGGCGACCTGCTCAAGAGCGCCAGTCGAATATCACGCCAAGGAGGTCGGCCGGGCTGTCGCGCATGGTGGCGTAAATTGCGGGCGCCTCGGTTACCGGGACGCGGTGCGTTACCATTGGCTTGATTCGGACTGCACCCAACTGGTAGAAGTGGCTCAGAAATTCCAGATCTTCCAGCGTGAAGTGGGACGATGATTCGATTGAGGCGCGCAACGCATGTAGCATCGTCTGGTGAAATACTGTGGGTTGGCGACCGGCCAATGCCCCGATCGCGCCGTAGAGCGCGAGCAGTTTATTCTGGTAGATAAAGTCGAAGAGATCGGGCGCGCCGCAGGCGTCGACGATGCGGTCATAGGGGCCGCCTTGCGCAAGCAACTCGGCGCAGGCGTCCTGGGAGGCGTCTATCACGCTGTGGGCGCCAAGTTCTGCGGCGATTTCAAGCCGGCGCGGGTCGACATCGGTGACGGTTACATGGGCGCCGAGCGCGCGCGACGCTTGGGCAACGGACTGGCCGACTAGACCCAGTCCGGCAACCCATACCCGCATCGGCGCGACCACGCGGATGCGCCGCGAGTGCCTGAAGCCAACGCCCGCGATCCCGAAGAGGGCGCAGAACTCATTTTCGACCTCCTGCGGCAGCTTGATGCAGAGCCGCTCGCGCTCGTTGGTTGAGGCAAGATCGACGATATGCCAGCCGCGATGTCCGCCATGAACGCCGAGGAAGACTGTGTCGCCGACGGCAGATCCGCTGACTCTACTCCCCACAGCTTCAATAGCGCTAACATGCTGATAACCCCCACGGGCAGGAAAGCGATGGCCGAAATCGGCCATCAGGGAGTGGCGCTCGGTGCCGTTCGTCACGCCGGAGAATTGGGTACGGGTCAGTATCTCCGTCGGGCCAGGCAGTGGCGGCTCCGGCAGATCGAAGAGTCTCGCTTCACCCAGACTGGGAAATTCGATCGCAGGATTTCTCATTGTTTGTATCCGCCTCCGCAGTTAGGGGAAAGTCAGTCGACCAGGGATCCGACGGCGCGCAGCAGCGTCTCCTGGACAAGAAGGTCGTGCTCCGGCGACCGGTCCGGTTCCTGCTCGCCGGCAATGGTACGCAGGAAAGCCTCTAGTTCCAATTCATAAAGTTCCTGGCGCGAGCGGGCGCGGATCGGGATCTGTTGTTCGCCGGCCGTATAGCCTTGGGAGGCATCCGCCAGGCACAGCCGGATCATCGATCCCGGCTCAAAAGGTTCGACCAGGATGGCGCTGCCAGCCGTGCCGTAGACCTCAAAGCGGCGGGCCATGGGCTGCGTTTCCATCGCGGCAATATCCACCAGCGCCATGGCATGTTCGAACTCGAAAACGCCCAGAGTGTTGTCAACGAACCCTTCCAAGCGTTCACCAGACTCAGCGTCGTCGGTCCGCAGAAATGAGGCAGTTCTGGCGGGTGGACCGAGAAGCCAAATCACCTGATCCAGCATGTGCCCGGCCAGTTCGTAGAAAATGCCGCCGCGATGGGCGTTGATGATCGCCCTGCGGGGCGCGGGGATGTTGGTGGACATGTGGGCGCGCAGCGAGTAGACGCGGCCCAGCAGGCCGCTGCGGGTCCACTCGGCGATCTGGTGAAAACCATCATGGTAACGCAACATGTAGCCCATTTGAATGAGGACGTTCTGCTGCTGGGCGCGTGCGACGACCTGTTGCCACTGCGCCCAGTCGTCTCCGGCGGGTTTGTCGTACCAGACATGCTTGCCGGCGGCCACGATCGCTGCTGTCTGCTCAAGGCTTTCGATATTCAGACCTTCCGAGGCCACGGCGACGATGGAGGGATCGTCCAGCATCGCCTGCGCCGATTCGAACCAGTTCACGGTTGCAAAACAGCTGTCGGAACGGGCAAGCTCGGCGCGGCGCTCGCTATCCGGCTCGAAGACGCCAACCAGTTCGACATCGGGATTGGCCTGCATTGCAATCACTTTGCCGGCGGCGTGCGCGTGTTTGGTGCCATATTGGGCCATTGGAATGGGCATGAGAGCTCCTGGGTTGCTGTCGGTACTGCAATGCGTGTTGCGTTTTGTGTATTTCGATGAAAAGGTCTTTGTTCAGACTGGGAATCACTGAACGGAAATGTTGTGATTGGCTCGGACCGTGTTCCAGCCTTTTTGTTCAATCGGGCAGGGCCTGCCTGAACTTTTCCACGCCCAGGAGTTGCAGTTCATCCTGAAAGTGGCAGGCTCCGAGATGGGTAGCGGCTTGGTCTAATGGCCGCAGGGGCGGCTCTTCCTCAGCGCAGATAGGCTGGCTGTAAGGACAGCGCGTGTGGAAGCGACAGCCTGTGGGCGGGTTGGCGGGATCAGGGAGGTCGCCCTTGGGCATTTCACGCGTGGCCTCCAGTCCGGGCATTGGCAGCGGGATTGAGGCCAGCAGCGCTTCTGTGTACGGGTGAACGGGCCGGGAGCAGAGCTCGCGGGCGTTGCCGCGCACGTAGAGATTCGCGTCGCCCAAGGCCATCTCAAGCGCCGGGCTGGCCGCGGCCAACCTCAGGCCCGATCTTGGCAAGTGAGAGGGCTGCGTTGTGCCGCACAGAATCGCATTCTTCGGTCGACAACAGGCGGGCGAGCCAGGGAACCGCCTCCGCCGCGGCGATGACGCCAAGGGCTTCAACGGCGTTGCGCCGCACCCACTCGGAATGGTCGTCGAGACGGGCGAGAAGATGGGGAACAGCGGGCTTGGCCGCAAGTCCGATGTCGCCGAGGATGTCGGCAGCGGCGGCGCGCAGCGGCCACCGGTCGGCGCCTAGTGCCTTCACCAGAGGTGGCACGGCCACGGCGCCCTGCGCGCTTAACCTGAAACCGGCGTAGAGCTGGCAGGGATTCGTGTGCTGCGCCGCAAGGTTGCGGCCAAGAAACGTGTCCGCCTCTGCGGCCAGAGCCGCCATCAACACAGCTAGGCCCGCTTGCCCCCCGGCGGACAGCCGGTACATTTCTTGCAACCGGTCCGCTTCAGACAAGTACGGCTTGCCTTCTCGCCCTGCGTCCCCTGCCTCGGACCCGCTTACCGCATGATTTCCCCCTCCGACAGGTCGAGCGTCGTCAACCGAGCCGGCGCTTGTCGTCTGCCCGGTTCCATGACGGCAGTGCCCCAAGTACCAGTTCCACACACTGCGACAGAGTTCGGGGATGGCCGCGCCGCCAAATTGTGGGCGCCGCGACGGGTCATGACAATTCCAACTGGGTTCGGTCGGTTCGGACATGCGGCAGAAGAGAAACTTCATCATGCAGCGGTTGCGATCGCTGCGATTGGTCGTGGCGCGATGCCAGAGGTCGTAATGGACGATCGTCACTGTGCCGGCGGCGCCGCAGAGTACCGATTCCTCCTGTCTTTCTGGCTGACTGCGGCTGGTGTAGTATTGTGAAGCGGGCAACACCGAAGTCGGCCCCATCGCGGGCGGCACGTCCTGTGGGAAGTAGAATGCCATTGCCCAGCGCGTGCGGTGATGGCGCACGTTCCGATCGTCCTCGTAGCTGTCCTGGAGCTGACGCTGCGCAGGCTGACGCGGCGGCGTCAGATGGCAGTGCCGGTGGGCGTGCATGGCGTAGCCGGGACCGAGGATGCTAGTCAGCGCGCCCGTAACAGCCGGGTGGGCAAATAGCTCGGCCAGTTCAGGAATCCTGGGCAGGATGTCGTTGCCGGGATTGCCTTCGGTTGAAAAGATCGACTCTGCCTGTGCGCGCACGGAGGCATGAAACTCGGGCGGAAAGTCGGTCTGAACCGTCACAAAGCCGTTGACAATGAACTCCCGCATCTGCGCATCGGTAAGAAGATTCATGCTGCCGACTCCGAGGCCAATCGTGCCGGGGACTTGTGAAACGAACTGCGCGGCAAGACGTATTGCCAAGTATATCATTGCAGTAGCACGACTCTAATTGTATAGCAAACTGGTCGCGTGCCGGGACCACTCGAATTGAGGTCGAATTCAATGAGCCAGACGCTTACAGATACCCCGCCCGCTCCGCGCTTGGAACACCCTGAGAACGAGCGAAAATCGAACCACGATAGTCAGGCCAGACTTGACCCTATCGTGGTCGCCGAACAGATTCATAAGACCTTTCGTTCCGGTGAGATCGAAGTCCACGCGCTGCGGGGCGTTGACCTGACTATCGAGACGGGGGAGATGGTCGCAATAATGGGGCCGTCCGGTTGCGGCAAGACAACGCTGCTGAACTCTCTCTCCGGCCTGGACAGCTTCGACAGCGGCCAGGTCACGATTGAGGGCACCTCCCTCGCCGCCATGAACGACCGCACGCGCACGGACTATCGCGCCCGGCGCATGGGGTTTGTCTTCCAATCCTTCAACCTGCTGCCGGTGATTTCGGCGGTCGAAAACGTAGAGATGCCTCTGCTCGTCAGCGGCGTGCGGCCGGCGCAGGCGCGCAAGCGGGCGCTCGAGAGCCTGGACAACGTCGGCCTGGCCGACCGGGCCTCGCACAGGCCGATGCAGCTTTCCGGCGGGCAGATCCAGCGGGTTGCGATCGCCCGCGCGCTGGTCAATCATCCGGCGCTGGTGTGGGCGGACGAGCCGACCGGCAACCTGGACGTGGGCAGTTCGACCGATGTACTGGCGCTGATGCAGCAACTCAATCGCGAGCAGGGACAGACCTTCGTGATCGTCACGCACGACCCGCTGGTGGCCGGATTGTGCGGACGCATCGTGCGCATGAAGGACGGGGAGATCGTGGCCGATGAGTAGCTTCCTCAACACGTTCTCCGTCTACCTTGCGGTGGCTCTGGGGTTGATTCTGGCAGGGGTGGCGCTTTTGTCGCTGCGCAATCCGATCATCGGCAAGCTGGGCGTGCGCAACATCCCACGGCGACCTACGCAGTCGGCACTGATCGTCATTGGGCTCACGCTCAGCACGATGATCATCGTTTCCGCTCTAAGCCTGGGCGACACGCTGGAAAACACAATCCGCCGCCAGTCAATTGACGCCTACGGGCAGATCGACCAAGTTGTGTCGCCTCCGTTCCTGATGGACCTGACCCAATTGGCCAGCGGCGACAGCATCGATCCTGAAGAGGCCAGCAGCCCACAAAGCGCTGCGCTGCTCAACGCGCTCACTTCCGGCGATCTGACCGCGATGATCGCGCTCCTCGACGAGGGGCTGCCGGGCATTACCGTGGAACGCTACCAGCAGTTACGCGAAGAGACAGGGTCGTATCCGCTGATCGACGGCGTGGCCGGATCGATACTTTTCCCGACGATCATACGCAATGTCAGCACTGGCCAGGGTGAACCGCTGGGGTTCATCTTTGCGGTGGACGAAAACTATGACACTGATTTCGGCCTGCATGATGTTGAAGGCTTTGCTGCGCGCACGGCTGATCTGCGTCCTGGAGTTGGCGACGTATTCGTCGACCTGGTTGGGCTGTGGGAACAGACCGGAGAGGCGGCAAATCAAATTGGCGCGGCCTTTGGCGAGGAGGAGTTTGGCGTAACCGAGGCGGCGTTGGCGGTTGGCGCGGTCGGCGCGCAGTTGCTGGCCGAAGAGGGCCCTACCTTCACGCTCAGCCAACTGGCGCTGCCAGTGGAGCTATTAAGCAACCTTGGCATTGACACCACGATATTGGACGAGCAAGGCATCGAGACAATCAGCCTGGAAGGGCTTGGAATCAGAGATGAGGAGTTGGCCCAGTTTAATCTGGACCCTGACGGGCCGATCACCATTCCGACGCTGCCCATGCTCGGCTTCGACCTGCCCGACCAAGAGGAGTTGCTCTTGGCGGTTACGCAAGCGCTCGGCTCGATCAACCTGAACACGCTGGGCCAGGATGTCGACACCCAATTGGGGCAGTTCGGCTTGCAACTTCGGCAGGGAGAAGTCTACCTGAACCGGTTGGGCGCGCAGCAACTGGATGCGCGGGCGGGCGATCTCTTGGAGATTTTCGTCGGACCGATCCCCCTGCCCTATCGCGTGCGGGCGGTGGTCGAAGAGTCCGGTCCGCTGGGTGCGATCTTGCCGGTTGTGATGATGCACACGGATGAGGCGCAGAAACTGCTTTTCATGCCGGACCGGGTCAACAACATTCTGATCTCCAATATGGGCGACGAAGTCAACGGGATGGTCCACACCTCGGAGGTGAGCGACCATTTACGAGGATTGTCGCTCAGCGAGGCGAGTCTGGCGACGCTGATGGCGGTCTTGCGAGAGCCTGAGGTGGCTGAAGCCATCCGCAGTGAGGCGGTAGCACCGGTCAATCCGCTTATCGAAGATAACGATGTGCCGGACTTTCTGATTGATCTCTTGGGCATGGGGTCGCAGGCAACGAGCTTCGAGTCGGACATTGATGCGTTGGCGGCCTCGGTTACCGAATCGACGGATCCTGGGATCAAGGCGGAACTTCGATCCGCGCTCAGCAGCGAGGCGGTGCAGGAGTGGCTGCTTACTTTACCCTTGGGGAGCGCAGACCGGGGCGCTGTGCAGGCGGCCCTGACGGACATCCGCGATTTCGAAGTACTTGCGCCGTTGAGCAAACAGTTTGTCACGGACGTGGCAGAGGTGGGCGGGATCGCCTTTGGCACCGTTTTTTCCAGCTTCGGCATGCTGTCGATTTTCGCCGGTGTGCTGCTGATCTTTCTAATCTTTGTGATGATGGCGGCGGAACGACGCAGCGAACTGGGCATCGCCCGCGCAGTGGGCATGAGGCGGACCCACCTGGTGCAGATGTTTGTCACCGAAGGGCTGGTCTACGACCTGGCCGCCGCGCTGGTGGGACTCGGACTCGGTCTGCTGGTGTCGTATGGCATGATCGGGTTTCTGAGCGGCCTTCTATCCAATATAGGCCAACGGCTGGCCAGTTCGTCCCTGCCCTTTCGCTTCCACTGGCAGGCGGCGCCAACCTCCCTTGTCATCGCATACTGTCTCGGCGTCATATTCACGTTCGTCGTGGTAACGATCGCCTCGTGGAACGTGAGCCGTCTCAACATCATTGCCGCCATCCGCAATTTGCCCGACACGTCGAACGGAAAGCGGCAGGGATGGGTGCGACGCGCCTTGCGCGGGGTGGCACTCCTGCTCTTGCTCGGCGGCGGCGCGTATCTCATCTGGCTGGGTCAGCAGCACGGTCAGACCGTCTCATTCATCGGCGGCACCCTGCTCCTGACCGGGATTGCTTGGGGAGGTGGATGGCTGAGCCGCAGTTGGACGCGGGGGCGTGAAGAGGTGCGCCAGCGCGTCGTATACACGGTCATTGGCGTGGGGCTGTTGGCACTGTGGAGCGTTCCCTGGAGCGCGGTGCTTGACACTGACCTACCCTGGTTCAACCAGAATCCCGGCTATACGCTCCTCTCATTTGCTCTTAGCGGGCCGTTGATCATCATCGGCGCGATCATGGTGGTGATGTTCAACGCCGACAGCCTGGCTGGCCTCTTCGTGCGGTTGGTGGGAGGGATCGGGCCACTGACGCCGGTGTTGAAGACGGCGGTGGCCTACCCGCTCAGCAACCGCTTCCGAACCGGCATGGCGATGCTGCTTTTCGCCATGGTGATCACGACGGTTACGGTGATGAGCGTGGTCATCCGCGCGACCGAGGTGGTGACGCAGCCGAGCGAGGAGCGCACCGCCGGTTTCGATATCGTCCTCTCGCCGAGTCTACTCAGTTTCTTCGATCCGGTGACCGACATCAATGAGGAAGCGGCTTTGCGATCAGACTTCCCCAGCGAGCAGGTGGCGTTGCTGGGCACAGTAGCCCGCATGAACATCACTGCGCGCCAGCTTGAACCGGCGAGCGGCGGGTCGACAAGCACGACAACGATCGACATGACGGGCATTGATGAGGGCTACACGAAACAGGCCTCCCAGCACTACGGCTTCCAGATGCGGGCCGAGGGCTTCGACAGCGATGAGGAGGTGTGGCAGGCTCTGGCTGATCGGGATGATGTGGCTATTGTCTCGTCATCGTGGGTGGAGCGACCGCCGCAGGAGTTATCCGGCGACGATGCCGACAGTTCCGACGCCAGCCGCGGCGCAGAGTTCGAGCGCAGGAGACGTCGAGCAAGTCTACAGGGCTTCTATTTGGAGGAAGAGGGCACACTGCCGCGCGTGATGGTTGAACTAAGCTCCCGGCCCGGCGTTTCAACGACCGGCGCAGGCTTCGGTATGGGCGGTGTGCAGACGGCGATTTCGGTCAGCAGTTCAGACAGCGCTGACAGCGGCGGGAGCATTACGCACACGGTGCAGATTATCGGCGTGCTCGCAGCCGATGAGACGCTGGCCGAGGGCGGCTTCCAGATGAACCGTCGCGTGCTGGACAAACTGAACGGCGAGCCGGTGCGCCCCGCTCTCTTCTACGCCAAGTTGGAGCCGGGCGCGGATCTTGGCGAGACGGCGCTGGCGCTGGAAAGCTCCATGCTGAGCAGCGGCCTGAACGCCACGCCTCTCTCTGAACTGTTCGGCGCAGGCCAGGCCATTCTGCGGGGAATTCTGGGGCTGTTCCAGGGCTTTCTGGCACTGGGGCTAGTGGTCGGGATCGCCGGGCTGGGGGTGATCAGCAGCCGTACGGTCGTGGAGCGACGTCAGCAGATCGGCGTGCTGCGCGCCATCGGCTACCGTTCCGGCAGGGTGGCGCTGCTCTTTGTGCTGGAGGCCAACTTCATCGCTCTCACCGGCATCCTAGTCGGTGGCATCACGGGCGTGATCCTGGGCCAAAAGACGATAGGCCAGGCCTACGACCTGGCGACGCAGCAGAGCTTTCCGACACCCTGGTTGACCATTGCCGGCATGCTGGCGGCGGCATGGCTGTTCTCGCTGGTGACGACGATCCTGCCGGCCTGGCAGGCGTCACGCATCTATCCTGCGGAGGCTCTGCGTTATGAGTGAGGCTAGGTTCCGTTGACCTTTGATTAATTGGTCAAAATGGTGACATCTGCAGGTTGCCGGCCGGCAGAATCGGACTGTGATTCGCCTGATTCTCGTGAACGAAAACCGAAATCTGCGCCGGGGCCGTTAATCATCCCAATCACATAATCACATGAATCACAGTTCAGACAAATGTCAACAGGCCTAGTGACCTGACCAGGACTGGCGCGCCAATGAAGACCCGTTCCGGCAACCATGCCGATGTTCACGAACTCTTGTACGCGCCCTACAATGGCAACGGACGACTCCGGATTGACCAGGGTACAGGAGAGCGGCAATGACGATAAGCGTAACGTCGAGTGAAGCTCGCAAGTGTCTGGGAAAGTTGCTGCACCTAGCGAGCAAAAAGAATGAGGAAGTTGTGATTAAAGTGCGGGGAGAACCGACTGCGGTTTTGGTTTCGTATTCGGAATACGAACAGTTTGCTTTGAAAAGAGAAGCCAACAAGAAAAAAGAGGCACTTCGGTTGCTACAAAGCGCGGGCGCGCGTTCAGGAGAGGATGGAGGGTGTCTCACGTGAGGAGGCTTACCGAGTGCCAGGATTCAGTGAGAATGTCATCAAAGAGATGATACGACATGAGGATGAAATTGACGCCAACGGATGATGGTTCTCCTTGATACAAATGTGTTCATCAGTTTTCTACTGGCCTGAGGTTCGAGAACCGATGTAGCGGATGTGGTCAGGGTGGGCCTGATGGACACGGAGATCGAGTTGATTGTTCCCCAGGAAGTAATCGACGTAATAGAACGTGTCGTTGGCGAGAAGGAGTATTTGCAGGCAGGTATTTCTACCCAGGCGTTGGCAGAACTATAAAGCGCGCTGATTGCATTGGCCTCCATTCGTCCCCCGCTGCAAGAGGTTGCTCCAGTCTCCGGGGATCCCAGTTACAACATTCTTCTCGCTCATGGGCGAGGTGAAGAGGTGGACATTCTCGTAACTGGAGATGAAGACCTCTTGTCACTCGAGGAAGTCAGCTCACTCCAAATCTTAAACCCGGCAACCTTTTGGGAAGTTCTGTTTGGCTGGCGAAAGGGTGACGGGGTATGAGTTGAAGAGAGTCTCCGCTCCCTTTCTTCACCTTCTGAAACAGGAATGCTGCGTTCACAGGGACGAACCGGAGAGTCCTCTCAGGGAGGCGAAATCACCAGTCAAAGTGCTTGTACCGTTTGGCCCAGCCGCCGCGGGATGAGAGCATTTCGTCCGGCTCGATGAAGAACAACCAGCGCGGCTCTTGCATGGTCGTTTCCAGATACTTAAGCCCGTCCTCGCCTCCGTAACGTGCGGCCATCTCCAGGCCGATTTCGACCCACTTCCCACCAACGTTTGGCTCTTCCACCACTTTTGCGCGCCCCTTTGCCAGCACGCGATGCCCGTTCTCGGCGTCGATACAGAGGAAAACACGCCCATCTTTCTTCAGATACGCGGCCCAGGCCGAGCGCGCCCGCGGCACGACATAGAAGCCGCCGTCGGCGTAAGTGAACCAGCAAGGCACAACGTAGGGCGCTCCTTCATCGTCGATACAGGCTAATCGGCAGACGGTGTCGCTGTGCAAGAGTTCGTCGATCTGAGATTGGGTCATTTTCGGCATGGTTCTCTCCTGGAAGAGTTGGGCAAAAGCGTTGTGCGGCGATGCGGGAATCGCGAGTCTTGCTGGATTCCGACAGTGTAAATCGTTCCTGTTTTGTCTTTCCAAATGAGTATCTCATCAACTGTCGGATGCTACCCTATATCAGGTCAAGGAATTTTTCAAACCCATTTTCGACAACGATTCCGCTTTCTGCTATGATCTTCCTTTGACATATTGGAACGCGGACATCGCCGAGACTGCGGAATGCTGACAGTACATCAGTCTGTGGTTTTGAAACTCGTTTGGCGATGAATACTCGAAAGTGTAATGCCATGAACGCTAATGCGCTGAAGTTTTTGCAAGCCGACCGCCATGCGATACTGGCGACGAACGGTATGAACGGAGCGCCGCAGTTGACGCCGGTCTGGTATCTGTACGAGGATGGCGTGCTCTATGTCAGTGCACAGGTAACCACGGTGAAGGTGCGCAATCTGCGCCGCGACCCGTCGATAACGGTTTGCATTGACGGCGCACGGGGCGATGCCCGCTATGTCGTTCTCGGCGGCAAGGCAGAGTTGATCGAGCCGGGAGAACGGCAGAAGGCGCTGCGCTGGCGTATCGTGAGGCAATACTACAGCGACGAGGATACGGCGGCGCGCTATTACGGGACGATCAAGGACAACGTCGGCGTGATCATCGCGCTCAGGCCGGAGCGCATCGTCTTGAGTGGCTTTCCTGACGTCGAAAGCTAGGCTGTGCGCCGCCAATCGGCGCTCTCGTCGCAGGAGATTGATCCGTGTGCCGAAATATCAGGAAACTGCGCCAGCCGGAACGGGCGCCGACCGAGCAGGAAGTCAAGGACGCGGCCTTGCAGTTTGTACGCAAAGTGAGCGGCTATCGCAAGCCCTCCAGGACAAATGAACAGGCAATTAATAGCGCTGTCAATGAGATCGCCACCGCAACGCAGTGTCTGTTCAAGAATCTCGAATCCCGGTAGCGCGTGCGTTGTTGCCGACACGAGGAGGCCCAGGACTTGCCTCCTGCCATAGCGCACTCGCAAATTACGAAACAGGAGCATGACCATGAGCAAACCCGCTGTTCCTTCCGACCTCGATATCGCCCAGTCCGCCGATCTCCGCCCGATCCAGGAAATCGCGGAGCAGATGGGGCTGAAGAGAGACGACATTGAGCTTCACGGCGACCACATGGCCAAAGTGCGGCTGGCGGCGATAGAGAGACTGGCGGACCGTCCCAATGCCCGCTACGTCCTGGTTACAGCAATTACGCCAACGCCGTTGGGCGAAGGCAAATCGACGACAACGGTCGGGCTGGGACAAGGGTTGCACCACATTGGAAAGACGGCCACGGTGGCAATCCGCCAACCCAGCCAAGGCCCGACTTTCGGCATCAAGGGCGGGGCTGCCGGCGGCGGCTACAGCCAGGTCGTGCCGATGGAGCAGTTCAATCTGCACATGACCGGGGACATGCACGCGGTGACGGCGGCGAACAATCTGCTGGCGGCAATGATCGATGCGCACATTTATCAAGGCAACGCGCTGGAGATCGACCCCTACGGCATTTCGTGGCGTCGCGTGCTGGACGTGAACGATCGCGGGCTGCGCAATATCGTCAGCGGCCTGGGTGACAAGTCCGACGGCCCGCAAAGGCAGACCGGTTTCGACATCACCGCGGCGTCGGAAGTGATGGCGATTCTTGCGCTGACAACTAGCCTGGAGGACATGCGGGCGCGCTTCAGCCGCGTGATAATCGGCACGAACCGCAAACGCCAGCCGGTCACGGCAGAGCAACTGCAAGCCGCCGGAGCGATGACGGTCCTGATGAAGGAAGCGATCAAGCCGAATCTTTTCCAGACGTTGGAGAACACCCCAGCTTTGGTCCACGCGGGGCCGTTTGCCAACATCGCGCACGGGAACAGTTCGGTTTTGGCCGATCTGATCGGCATCAAGACGGCGGACTTTGTCGTAACCGAGGCCGGATTTGGCGCGGATATCGGCGCTGAGAAATTTTTCAACATCAAGTGCCGTTACAGTGGGCTGCGCCCGGACGCGGCGGTGCTTGTGGCGACAGTGAGGGCGCTCAAATCCCATACGAGCAGGTATCGGGTTGTGCCCGGCAAGCCTCTGCCCAAAGAGATGCTCGAGGAGAATCCGGCAGACGTACATGAAGGTGCGGCCAATCTGCGCAAACAGATCCAGAATGTGCGGGTACACGGTGTCAGCCCTGTTGTCTGCGTCAACTGCTTTGCCACCGACTTCCAGAGCGAGATCGACGTCATTGGCCGCGTGGCGGAAGAGGAGGGCGCGCGCTGGGCGGTCTCCACGCATTGGGCGGAAGGCGGCGCGGGTGCCAAGGAGTTGGCCCGGGCAGTCGTGGAAGCCACCGAAGAGCCGACGGATTTCCGTTTTCTTTATGAATTGGAGCGACCGCTGAAGGAGAAGATCGAAAAGATCGCGACTACCATCTACGGCGCGGATGGAGTTGAGTACGCGGCGCTGGCGAATCGTCAGATCCGCCAGTACGAGGCAAACGGCTTCGGCGCATTGCCGATCTGCATGGCCAAGACGCATCTGAGCCTGAGCCACGATCCCAAGCGCAAAGGCGCGCCAACCGGGTTCACCGTGCCGGTGCGGGAGGTGCGTGCCAGTGTGGGCGCCGGATTCGTCTATCCGCTGTTGGGCGAGATGCGGACGATGCCTGGTCTGGGCAGTGCGCCGGCAGCCCAGAATGTGGACATAGACTTGAAGACAGGGCAGGTGATCGGGCTATTTTAGAGGCAGGATGATAGCCGAAATAAGCGCACTTCCGAACTTTGATATGGGGCGCATTGCTCTGGTCACATAATTTGCGATGCGCTATACATAGCCGGATTTGGACGGATCGGGCACTATCAAGATACAATGTAGGTTATGCCCTTTACCCTTCATGCTGCGTGGATAACTTCTGGGAAACGGACTTCAGGCGGCCAGGAGCAGGATAGATACGGCCGAGCGCAGTTGTCCACCAGGCCGACACACGGAGATCCCTTCACAACAGAACAGAATTCGTCCCCGGCCGGCATCGAGAACCTGGAAAAGAACAGGAGCGGAGCCGAACAGAGCGCGGGCGGTCGGGTCTTCTCATCAGGAGTCGCCGCCACCAAGAACGGCGGTCGGCTTTTTCTCTGGGCTGAGAACCATGACTCGCCCAACAGTTGGTCGCAAGGTGAAGGTGGCAGCAACGGGTATTCGGAAGAGAATTCAGCGCCGGTCACGTCAGCGCGCGGTCGGGCAGAGGGCCTTGAAGACGGCCCCCGTGGCCGCCGCTCCCACGGCGAGCGGCTCAACGGCAAGATTCCGTCCCATCCTGCGCAGATGCCGGTCGGCTCACTGCGGCAGATTGTGCGTCTGCTGGCGACTTCGAGCGAACTGAATAGTCTGTTGGGCGATCCTGCGACAGCGACTGTTTGGCTGCCCAGCCAAAACGGAGTCCCGCAGACCCGGCTCGGATCCTATCAGAAGGGCGTCAACGCTCTGTCCGGCGAGGCGGCCGCGGAAGAGTTGCTGCCGTGGCAGGTAACCGGCCTGACGCTGGATACGTTTCACACACTCGCCTTTCTCAGCCGTTTCACCAACCATCGATTAATCGAGATTCCCTCACCGGCCTCGTTGCTGCGCCACGCGCGGCTAGGCAACGACCTGTTGTACTGGAGCCACGCGGCGAAATTCGTGTTGGAGTTGCTTGCAGGCCAACACTTTTTGCCGGGACTTATTCCAGATCAGAGCGGACGGTTTTGGGCGGCATGGCAACCCTTTCTGATGGAAGGCAGCATGCGTGAGCGACTGGAGTTTCTGGTTGCGGCCATGCCTCCTATTTGCCGCGCGTACGAGTTGCAATCCCTGGAAGAGGCGCCATCTGCCGGAGGGCTTCTCGAACAGTTCATCGGCGCGCTGATGAACCGGGCAATACGCGAGTGGTCCCCGGCAGGGGCGTACGGCAACGAGGACACCGTGAAACCGGCGTTGAAATACGACCAGCGTCGCAGAACGCTTTCTTCTGCGCTGTCTCCCGGTTCGATCTGGGTGGAGGGTTTGTCGGGGGAAGCGCCGCAGCTGCAGCTGCCGCCGCAGCCTGCCCATCAGCTCTACCAGCAGTGGCTCGAATGGATCGAGCAGCTTCACGCCTCTGTGGCCGACTCTAATATTCAGGTGGCATTTGCGCTGGAGTTGCATTCCGGAGGGCAGGATTCGACGCATTCAAGCGAAAAGAATGGCGCTGCCGCTGCCGACCCCGCCTCGATTTCCAACTGGCTACTTCACTATTTCCTGCAGGACAAGGACGACCTTGACATTCTGATCCCGGCGCAGAAAATATGGAACGAGAACGGACAAAGCATCCGCATCAACGGACGGCGTTTTGACCAGCCGCAGGAACGACTGCTTACCGGGTTGGGGATCGCCAGCCGGCTGTTCGCGCCAATCCGAGAGAGCCTGCGCACGCCGCGTCCTGAGAGGGCAAACCTGTCGTTGGAAGACGCGTACCTGTTTCTGAAAGAGATAGGCCCCCTGCTGGAGAGCAGCGGATTCGGTGTCATCACGCCAGCGTGGTGGGCGGCGCGAAGCCGTTCTCGCCTCGGGCTGCGTCTGCGCCTGGGAACATCGCAAGAGGATACGTTGTCGGGTGGAGAGTGGACCTCCCCGGGCGAGGGCAGGCGACGTTCCGGGTCGTCCGAAATACAGGCCGGGGGCGACGCGCTGGACTTGAACGGCCTGATACAGTTCCGGTGGGAGTTGAGTCTCGGCAATCAGACGCTGAGTAGAAACGAGTTCGAGCGCCTAGCCGATATGGGGTCGCCGCTGGTTCGTATCGGCGACGAGTGGTTGGAGCTGGAACCGGCGCAGGTTGAGGCGGCGCGGAAATTTATCGACCGGAACCAGACCGAAGGACGGATGTCGCTCTTGCAGGCGGTGGGGATGGCGCAGGCCCATACGCGCGGCGTCGAAGAGGATTGGGAGCCAGTAGATGAAAGCGGGCCTCCCACCCGAGTGGGTGCGCAGCGTCAAAATGGCGCGCCAATGAATCGTGCCGCGCATCCGGTCCGCAGCGCCGGATTCTTGTTCGGTTCGACCGAAGGATGGGACTTTGCGGAGGGACTGCCCGGTCCTGAACTGCCACTGGACGCGGTGGTTGCGGATGGCTGGCTGGATGCCGCGCTGGAGAGGCTGCGAGGTCTGGAGCAGATTGAAGAGGTCTATGAGCCTGAAGGCTTTGTCGGCACGCTACGACCATATCAGCGCCGGGGCGTGGGGTGGCTGGGATTTTTGCGCTGGCTGGGGCTGGGAGCCTGCCTGGCTGATGACATGGGTTTGGGCAAAACAATTCAGGCGATCGCGTTGCTGCTCCATTCGCGTCAGCAGGCGCGGGGACAAGGTGGAACCAGTGGGGAAGGCCGGGAGGATTCAGGACTGCCGGGTCTGCTAATCTGCCCCACCAGCGTTGTCGCAAACTGGCGGCACGAGATCGAGCGATTTGCGCCGGGTCTGCGTCTGCTGCTCCATCACGGCAGCGGCAGGTTGACCGGAGAAAAGTTTCGCGCCGCGCTTGCGGAAAAAGACCTGGTGATCACCAGTTTTGGCATTGCGCGGCGGGATATCGATATGCTGGAAGCGCAGGAGTGGAGCGACCTGATACTGGACGAAGCACAAAACATCAAGAATCCGGCCGCCAAACAGACGCAGGCGGTGCGTCGATTGACCGGCCATTCTCAGGCGCGACTCGAGCCGGGACGCATTCTACCCTTTCGAATTGCCCTGACCGGCACGCCGGTGGAAAACCGTTTGCTGGAGCTCTGGAGCATCATGGAGTTTCTCAATCCCGGCTATCTGGGCAAGCGGGAGCATTTCCGCCAACAGTTTGTGCTGCCGATTGAACGCTATAACGACGACCTTGCCGCCGCCGATTTGAGACGTTTGGCGCAGCCCTTTCTACTGCGCCGACTGAAGACTGATCCGACGATTATCTCCGATCTGCCTGAAAAGAATGAGATGGTCGTATTCTGCACGCTGACGCAGGAGCAGGAGGCGTTGTACACGCGGGTGATAGAGGAGACGATGGCCCGGGTGGAGATGAGCGAGGGCGTTCAGCGCAGGGGGCTTGTCCTCAGCCTGCTGCTCAAGCTAAAGCAGGTGACGAATCACCCTGCTCACTATCTGAGAGAGAAGAAACCGCTGGAGGGGCGCAGCGGCAAGTTGAGTCGTTTGACCGAGATGCTGGAGGAGGCGCTGAGCATCGGGGACCGGGCGCTGATTTTCACTCAATTTGTGGAGATGGGACATCTGTTGCGCCGCCACCTGATGGAGACGCTGGGGCACGATGCGCTGTTTCTGCACGGAGGCACGCCGGCAGCCAAACGGGAGCAGATGGTTCGCTCTTTCCAAGAGGACGACAACGGCGCCCCGATTTTCGTCCTTAGTCTGCGCGCCGGCGGCGTAGGCGTGAATCTGACTCGGGCCAATCACGTGTTCCACTACGATCGATGGTGGAACCCCGCTGTGGAGAATCAGGCCACCGACCGCGCTTTCCGCATCGGCCAGAAGCGTTCCGTTCAGGTGTACAAATTTGTTGTGGCCGGCACTCTGGAAGAACAGATTCACAAGATGATCGAGAGCAAGCAAAACCTGGCCGAATCGATCGTTAACAGCGGCGAGGATTGGCTGGCGGAAATGGATACCGAGGGGCTGCGCAGCCTCATCGCGTTGAGAAGCAATGGGTAAGAATTTGTTGGGTATTGAGCATCCCTTGTTACGTAACCGGTAGCACAGTTGCAAGACCTGCGGCATCGCCGGGCAGTGCGGCTAAACAAAACCGGCCAGCCGAAGGGGCTTTGGCTAGTTGCAGGCCAAGCCGACGGCTGAAGATTACGCCATACGAAATTCGAGTTACGCAACAGGATGGGGAGTCAGCAAGATTATGGAAGAACCTGCTGTGGATGAGAGTTCCTGGTCTGACCGCTGGTATCGCTTTCTGAGCGACCTGGGGTACGACCTGCGTCGGGCTCGTTCTTTGGCGCGGCGGATGCACGTACAGTCGATTGATGTGCAGTTTGGCCGCATCGAAGCAGAGGTCGAGGAAGGGGAGCGGGGCATCTGCAAAGTTGAAATCGAGATTGTTCCTCTGCGCGATGAAGAGTGGTCGGCTGTACTGGACGCGCTGGCGGGGGAAGCGCTGTATGCGGCGCAGTTGTTGGCCGGGGGAACGCAATGGGTGACGGTTCGCTCGGTGCTCGATACGGTCTTTGCCGGCGCCAATGTCGCGCTGCTGCCTTCCGCGCCGACGGCTGACGAAATCAGCGCCCACTGTGACCGATGCGAGATCTGGGAGCGGCCCTGCAGACACGCCTTGGTTGTGCTCCATCAGTGCGGGCAGTTGATTACCGATGACCCGTGGCTGCTATTGCGCTTGCGCGGGCAGGACCGTCAGCAGATTCTCGCCGGTCTGCGCCGCCTTCGCAGCGATGGTGTTCCAGAGCGGCCAGACGCGGGAGGGGGAGCTAACGCGTCGCTGTCCGGGCCGACAATGCCCCGCGCCGATGCGATGCGGGCGAGCGGGACGACAGCAGCTGTGCAAGGAGAGGACCTGCCCTTGGCCGAGCAGATTGACGCGTTTTGGGGAAATCACCAGTTGTCGGGGCCGGAAGGCACATCCCAGGATTTCAAGGCATTGCATTACAATTTCAACCCACCGCTCATCCGTCTGGCATTGTTGCGCAGGCTGGGACCGCCTCCTTTTTCGCAGGATAGCCTGGAGATATACGAGAAGCTGGCGCACATCTATCTAGAGGTGTCGGACAAGGCGCTTGAACTGGCATTCACGCCGGAACCGGATAGAGACAGCACGCGTTAACGAAGGAGACTCCAGTGATAAGTCAGTTGTTGGCTCAGCGGGCGGCGGACGCGAACCCGATTCGCGTCGGCATCATTGGCACAGGAAAGTTTGGCGCAGGTCTGGTGGCGCAGATTTCGCAGATGCAGGGGATGGAGGTTGCGGCCATCGCTGACATCAATGCCCACAACGCCCGCTATGCCTATGTTGCAAGCGGTGCGCCGCCGGAGGAGATCCGCACTGCGGAGACCGGCGCCGAGTTGGAGGATGCGATCCGAGCCGCCAAACCGGCGATCGTCGAGGACGGTCTGGCGCTAGGCGACTGCGAGTCCATTGACGTAATCGTCGAGTCCACCGGCCTGCCGGACGTTGGCGCGAGGCACGCTTTCCACGCGCTGAGCAACCGCAAGCATGTTGTGATGGTCAATGTGGAGGCGGACGTAACCGTCGGGGCATTCCTGCGCCGAACAGCCGACGCGGCCGGCGTGGTCTATACGATGGTGGACGGAGACCAACCGGCTGTAACCTGGAATATCGTCGAGTGGGCGCGCAGCCTCGGCTTGGAGATTGTGGCCGCGGGACGAGGAACGATCTGCTACGCTGACGATTTCGAAGGCACGCCCGACACGGCGGCGGAACGATTTGGCTTTTCGCAGGAGCATATCGAACGGCGCACGATCAATTTGAAAATGTTCAACTCGTTTCGCGATGGCACGAAGGCGCAGGTGGAGATGACGGCGCTGGCCAACGCTGCCGGGCTCGAGCCGGATGTGCGGGGCATGCACGAGCCATCGGTCAATCTGGAAGAGATTCCCATTCGCTTCAGCTTGAGGGAGGAGGGCGGGCTGCTAAGTCGACAGGGGGTGGTGGAGTTGGCGAACTCCGTCGCCGCAGATGGAAAGTCGTTGCTGCCCAATCCGATCAGAATGGGCGTCTTCGCGGTCGTTCGCTCGGAGCATCCTTTCACCCGGGAGGACCTGGCCTATCACGGCTGCCACGTCGGGGGCGAGGGCAAGAACTTTCTCCTGTATCGGCCCTATCATCTGGTCGCCGTTCCAGCGCCGCTCAGCATCGCCCGAGCGGTCCTTTTCAACGCGGCCAACGGCTCATGCGCGCCGACGCCGACGGCGGAGTGCATCACCGTGGCCAAACGCGATCTTCGCGCCGGTGAGGAGTTGGACGGCGGCGGCGGCTACACTGTTGTTGGCCAGTGCGAAAAAGCGAACGTTGCGCGCCATGAGGGGCTGCTCCCCTTGGGTCTTGCGGACCGAGCGACTCTCAAACGGGACGTTGCCAAAGGCGAAGCGATCGGCTACGAGGACGTTCTGCTCAATGAAGGTTCCTTCGTGTTGAAGATGCGCCGCTTGCAGGACGAAGTAACGGAGCGCAAATAGTTGGTGAATCCGGTGAGAGAATTTGCAACCGTGGGGCTATAGCGTTCGCAACGAATGAGCAGCGGCGCTGAACAGCTTTGCTTGTTTCGAATTGCGCTATCCCGTTTGCGGAATATCCGTTCTGACAATGGTTAGGAGTATGTCTTGACCATTCGCCATTTTGCGAATCCCGCTTGACACCGAGGCTTCTTCCTCACGCTGCGCAGCGGTAGCCGGGTCTTTCGATTACGCAAACGATATACGCAATTCGCAATTGAAACAGGAGTAGGGCATGAACTACCGCCGCCTGGGGCGTACTGGACTGAAAGTCTCAGAGATCTGTCTAGGGACGATGACATTTGGCCACAACACCGATGAGCCGGAGGCGACTCGAATCGTGGACTTGGCGATTGACGCCGGGATCAACTTTTTTGATACGGCCAACTCCTACGCCGGCAGCGCTTCGGAGACGATATTGGGCAAAGCGCTGCGAGGACGACGAGGCAACGCGGTGGTGGCGACCAAGTTCTTCAACCCGATGGGCGGCGATGCCAATAGCTCGGGTACGAGCCGTTTTCATCTGATGCACGCGGTGGAAGACAGCCTGCGCCGCCTGCAGGTGGACTACATCGACATCTACTACATCCATCATGTGGACGCGCAGACCCCCCTGGATGAGACCCTGCGCGCGTTGGATGATCTGGTGCGGGAAGGGAAGGTGCGCTACACCGCGTGCAGCAATTTCGAGGCCTGGCGCTTGATGGAGGCGATGTGGCTCAGCGACCACAAAGGCTGGGAGCGCTTTGCCGCCTATCAGCCCCAGTACAGCTTGGTTGTGCGTGACATCGAGCAGGAGATCATCCCGATTTGCCAGCTGAAGGGCATTGGCGTTGTCGTGTGGAGCCCGTTGGCCGGCGGCTTCCTGACCGGTAAATACAGCCCTGGTCAACGCACGCTGCGGGGGACGCGTTCGGAGGAGGGATGGGCCTATCCTCACGCTTACTTCGCGGCAAGTGCCGACGAGACGCTGACAGTGCTGCTGGAGGCGGCAGCGGATTTGGGTCGCAGTCCGGCCCAGGTTGCAATTCGCTGGGCGCTGGAACAACCAGCCATCACCAGCGCGATCGTCGGCGCGCGCACAGTGGAGCAGGCACGCGACAACTTCGGCGCGGGCGGCTGGTCCCTGCCTGCGCATGCGCTAAACTGGCTGAATGACGTCTCCCATCTGCCGGACCGCTATCCGAAATCGATGGAGTACAACATGCACGAGCGGCGCGACGGGGCAGTGGAGATGCCGTCGTTCTAGAGAACGGCAAGACGATGTAAAGCGCCCAGGTGTTTCAACCCAGTTCAAAGGGGTATGAGGCGCTCGTCGCCCTCAATCGAATCGTCTCACCTGATCGCCGCCTTGAAACGGCAGCAGAAATTGAGCAGGAGGATGCTAACTGGCCCTCAGATAGTCGATTCGACAGGTTTGTTGTGTACGGTGGCGCTGGCGAGGAAGTGGTCGCCGTCGCGACTTGCTACGAGGCATATAGGCAGCAACAGCGCGGCACGGTTCAACTGCGTTTTTGCATCCACCACGATTGTCCGCAAACACAGATTCTGACGATCCTGTATGATGCCATGTAGGGGCTCCTTAAACGGCAGGAGAACGAGGTAGAGAAGTTGGAAAGCGGGGCCAAAGAGGATGACACGACCAGGGTGAAATTCTTGCTGGAAGAGGGCTTCCGCCAGGTGATGCGCTCGCCTTCGGCGGCTCTGTGCGTCGCTGAGGCCGATCCGGATGTTTTTGCGCCGTACGGCGAGCGTCTCGCTGAGGAGACGACTTGTATCTTCACCCTAGCTCAGTTATAAGAATAGGAGCCGGAGTGGAAACGGAAGTTACGCGACTTGCGCTGGGCCATTATTGAGGATGCGCCGTCAACCGAGCCATTTGCCAAACCGACGCTAACCGAGTTCGACGAGAGGATCTTGCAGGATCCGGAACTGGATGAGGATGCGTTTTTCATCGCAATCGCGGCAGCCGGGTCGTTCGTTGGAATGAGCAACCTGTGGCGAAAGGAACCGACCGGCAAACGGTTTGGCGCCGGTCTGACTGGCGTGGTGCGGGCATACCGGCAGCCGGGCATCGCCACCGCGCTCAAGGTGCGTACGATCGAATATGCCCGTTCAGTTAGAGGCCGAGACGATTGTGACCAGCCACGAAGAAAACAATCCGATGTACACGCTGAACCTCAAGTTGGGCTTCGAGCCGAAGCCGGCGTGGATCAGCTATCAAGAAACTGTCGACGCGAAACACTAATTCAGGAGAACCGTCAAAATGGGTACATACAATGCGCAGGCCAAGCAACTTGTCGAATCGCTGCAGCTCTCGGCGCCGCCGGTGGCGCTCGCCTTCACCGACGAGACGCCCGCGGGGATAGCGCCTTATGAGGAGGCCGCGCCGGCCGGTTGTTATTTCTGGCAGGAGGCGGCTCGCCGAGTCTTTTCGACTAGCGCCAAAGATCATGAACTGTGCGCCATCGGCATTCACACGCACAACCTTACAGGCGCGCCCGAGACGCAGCCGGTCGAACTGCAGACGACTCTGGAAGCGATGCAGGGATTGGACTACGTGCGCGCGGAGGAGGTGGCCGCGATTCCGGTGTTGGAGCGGTCCGCCCGGTATACGATCTATGGGCCGCTGGCCGACTTTCCACTGACCCCGGACGTTGTTTTGCTCTTTGCCCACGCGCAGCAGAGTTTAATCCTGACCGAGGCCGTTGCCCGCGTTGATGAAGGCATCCCGCCGGCGATGGGCCGTCCGGCTTGCGCGGTCGTGCCGCAGGTGACGAATGGCGGACACGCGGCGATGAGCCTGGGCTGCTGCGGCGCGCGGGCCTATCTGGACTCCCTGACCGATGATATCGCGTTGTGGGCGCTGCCTGGAGAGAAGCTTGCAGCCTACTGCGAAGAGATCGGCGGGATGGCAAAGTCTAACGGGATTCTGACCATGTTTCATCAGCGGCGGCGGGAGGATGTGGCCGCAGGCGCGCGGCCGACAGTGCAGGAATCGCTGGCGCGGCTGTCGGACTGAACCAATTCGCTTGTCCCCCTGGGAACGCGGGCGTTTCGCCAGCACTTTTTGCAAAACGCAAACGCATTGGAGCGGTGAACGATGCGCAGCAAATGGAATCACAGGGAGGCGGCTAGTATTGCGGCGGACCCGCTGGCACTGCGGGTTTACACATCTCGCCTGCTGGGCAGCGACCCCTCGCTTGTTCTGCACGGAGGCGGCAATACCTCGGTCAAGGCGTCGGCGCTCAACATTTTTGGCGAATGGGAGGAAGTCCTGTACGTCAAGGGCAGCGGCTGGGACCTAGCGACCATCGAAGCGCCCGGTTTCGCGCCGGTCCGGCTTGATGCGTTGCGGCGACTGGCCGCGTTCGAGGAGTTGAGCGACAGCGCTATGGTCACTGCGCAGCGAGCCGCCCTGATCGATCCCTACGCGCCCAACCCCTCGGTGGAGGCGATCCTGCACGCGATCATCCCCTTCCGCTTTGTCGATCACTCGCACGCGGATGCTGTGGTCGCACTGACGAACGCGGCGGACGGAGAAGCGCGCGTGCGTAAACTCTACGGCGCGCAGATGTTGATCGTCCCCTACGTGATGCCCGGCTTCATCCTCGCCCGCACTATTTATAAGATGGCGCAGGCGACGGACTGGCAGAAGCTGGCGGGGATGGTATTGCTCAATCACGGTCTCTTCACTTTCGCCGACGACGCCCGTGAGAGCTACGAGCGCCACATCGAGATTGTATCTGCGGCGGAAGCGTATATTGAGAAAAGGGTGTCAAGCAGAGCCAATGGAGTGGAGAGAGGGGCTGACTCTGACTCGTGTATTCCGCTGTTGGAACTGGCGAATTTGAGGCGGGCTGTTTCCAGGGCCAAAGGGCAGGCGCTTCTGGCTTCGCTGGACGACACCGCGGATGTGCGTGCATTTTCGATGCTGCCGGAGGCCCCGCGCTTGGCCACGCGCGGTCTGCTGACGCCGGACCATGTCATTCGCACGAAGCGGATCCCGCTTGTTGTGACCGAGAAAGGGGCGGACGCGGATGTAGACGACTACGCGGCGGCCTACGACGAGTACTTTGCCCGCCACACTGACGGCAGCCTGGCGCAACTCGACTCGGCGCCGCGCTGGGCACTGTGGCCGGGCCTGGGAAGCGTCGCATTCGGCGCGAGTCCCAAGGAGTTCGGCGTAATTGACGACATCAAGCGGCATACGCTGCGGGCTATCGAGTGGGCGGAAGCGCTGGGCGGTTGGCATCCCTTGGGCGAAAAAGAGATCTTCGATATCGAGTACTGGGAATTGGAGCAGGCCAAGCTAAAGGGCGCGGCGACAGTGCCGGAGTTCGGGGGCAAGATCGCGCTGGTAACGGGCGGGGCCAGCGGCATTGGCCGCGCCTGTGTAGAGGCTTTGCTCAGTCGCGGCGCCGTCGTAGCCGCGCTGGACATCAACCCGGCTGTCGCGCAGCAGTACGACCGGCAGCGCGTGCTGGGAATCCGCTGTGACATTACGGATGACCACGCGCTGCAAGCGGCTGTCGAGCGGACGGTGCGGCGCTGGGGCGGGCTGGATATTGTCATCTGCAATGCCGGTGTCTTCCCTGCCAGCCAGACGATCGTGGAGATTGATCCCGACCACTGGGACCGGAGCATCAGCGTGAATCTGACCAGCCAGCAACGCCTGTTGCAGGCGAGCACGCCCTATCTTGAGATGGGTTGCGAACCGGCTATCGTCATCATCGGCTCCAAGAACGCGCCGGCGCCAGGGCCGGGCGCGGCGGCTTATTCGGTCGCCAAGGCGGGTCTGACCCAACTGGCGCGCGTCGCCGCGCTGGAGCTTGCGGCAGCGGGCATACGGGTCAACGTCATTCACCCCAACGCGGTCTTCGATACGGCTTTGTGGACGGAAGAGCTGCTGCAAAAGCGGGCAGCCAGTTACGGGATCAGCGTACCCGAGTACAAAGCGAGGAACTTGCTGGGCGTCGAAATCACCTCGGCGGACGTGGCTGACATGGCCTGCGCCGTGGCCGGGCCGCTCTTTGCCAAAACGACCGGCGCGCAGATCCCCATTGACGGCGGCAATGAGCGAGTCGTTTAGGCGTCGCCTCTCCAGCATTGACATGACTGGCACCGAACTTTGACCAGGAGTATCCCTGCCGCAATGACAGTGCTTCAGGAAACGGGAGATGGGCACTCCTTTTCGGCCATGAAGCCAAAACCGGGCTTGCGTTGATGAGAGTGGATTTGGTATACTTGCGTGCGTTGCGTTTGTCGCACCGGCTCAGATTGGTGACGCTGGAACAATTCGTTCAGTGGTCCCCTGGGGCTTCTTCCATCTTTGTCTCTGTCCCTCACTCCGGCTAGAGGCACTAAGGCTTCGGAGAATAACATTCTTCTGAGGAGGCCAAAATGCTACGAACAGTTAGCCGAATCGTGCCAGGACTGTTCTTGATCGTCCTGATAGGGTTGGGCATTGTTATTGCCCGCAGCGGGCAGATCGAAGGCGGGTTGATGGCGTCTACCGGCGCACAACCCGCCGCAGCCGAGGCGCAGTTCGGGCTTCCAACCTACTTTGGCTCTCTGGAGGTGGCGAGATCGCGTGCGATCGCGCCCGGTGTGAACGGCGAAGTGTTGGAATTGCTCGTCGAGGTCGGCGACCTCGTAGAGAAGGGCCAGCAACTGCTGCGAATAGATAGCACACAGTTGGATTGGAGTATACAGCGGGCGGAACTTGCGCTGGAACTGGCCCGCGTCGCCTTGTTGGAGATCAATGAGCAGTCTTCCGAGAGCGAGTTGGCCGTGGCCGAAGCCAACCTGGAACTTGCGCGGTCCAACCTTGCCAAACTGGAGGCGGGCGGCGCGGCCGAAGAGGAGATTGCGGCGGTGCGCGCCCGCGCCAACGCCGCCTGGGCCCGCTATAATGAGATCCTTGCTGGACCGTCTGAGGCCAGGTTGCAACAATTTCACGCAATTGTGGAGCGTGCGCAGGTTGCCGTAACGCAGGCACAACGGTCATACAATGAAATTTCCTGGCGTGAAGATATCGGGGGCACGCCACAGGCTGCGAATCTGCAACGGGTTACGATCGATCTGAATGTGGCGCAGGCCGCCTTCGCTGAAGCGACGCAGCCGCCGCCCACTTCGGAAGTTCAGAGCGCTCTCGCCGCGGCCCATCAGGCGCAGCACGCACTGAACGAACTGGAGAAAGGCATTTCTGGGGTGGATCTGGCTGTGGGTCGAGCGCGGGTCACGGCCGCGGAGGCGACGGTTCAGCGAGTAAAGGAGTTGACGCACAGCCAGAAATCGACTGAGTTGCGGGTAAGCCAGGCATTGATCACGCTGGAGGAGGCCCAACAACGCTGGGACAAAGCCCAGGTACGGGCACCATTTACAGGAATCGTGCTCGCCCTCCGTGTAGAAGAGGGACAGATGATCGGTGCATCTTCGACTGTTGCAGAGATAGGTGACGCCAGTGCGCTGGAGCTTATCGTCGGCATTCCGCAAGACCAGGTGCTGTCAATGTCGGTCGGCGATCCTGTACGCATCACACGTTTTGGCACCGACGAGATAGCCGTTTTGTCGACGATTTACAAGATATCGCCTATCAGTCTACCCGGCAAAGGCAACTCAACTTTTCCGGTAACGATCAGACTGCCGCAAGAAGGTACAGCGCAGTTCAATCCGGGAATTTTCGTCTCGGCTACATTTGAGTAGCTCTTGCGCTTGTCGAAGGATGAATCGCACCACAGATTGCCGCGCGCTGGGACCGGCCTTTTCCAGAACGAATGGTTTGACCACGCTCGGCATCACAACTAGCCGTTTCCACGTGGAGTGTTGGGTGTTGAATAGGATGCAACTGCGGTGGTAGAGCCAATGCCGAATTGCCGCAAGGCGATACGTAACGTTAGGAGAGAGCAATGACGAGCCGCATTCAAGCGATGGAGAGAGGGCGATGAAGATACGACTCGTTTTTGGCTTCGCTTTGCTGCTCTGCGTCGCGCTGATTCGGCCTGGGTCTGTATTCGGCAGCGATGCCGAAGAGGCGCTGTCACAGGCCACACCGATTGCGCCTAACGTACTGGCGGTTGTCCGCAATCAGGGCACGTCGCTGCATGACCGCCCCAACGGTGAACCATTTCAGACGCTGGTGGGCGGTACGCTGGTTACGGCGCGCCTGCGCTCGCAGGACCTTCGTTGGGTGCTTGTCAAGACGAGGGATGATATTGAAGGTTGGGTTGAGGTGAGGACATTGCTGGCTGCCGGGCTGAGCCGTCTGCCCGTGGAGCAGCCAACGCCAACGCCGACATTGACACCTGAACCGACATCGACACCCGAACCGACATCGACACCCGAACCGACATCGGAGACCGATTCGTCGACCATGACTGAAGCAACCGGCACGGTTACGGCAGAACCAGGATCGCAGGAAGACGCAATGCCGACACCCACGCCCTCCGGCACGCCGGAAGGAGCCATGGAATCAATGACGCCGGAGGCGACCGCAGAGACGATGGCGGAGGGGGCTACACCGGAGCCTACCGGAGTAGCGACGATGGAGCCGGCTGGAGACGGCACGCCAGAGCCAACTCCAACGGACGAGACAACGCAACCGTCTCCGACTCCTTTTGTGCCGCCCGACGGGCCAACGGCTCTGTCTTTGGCACGTATCGGCGGCGCCAATCTTTGGCGCAACGAGGATGGGGCGTTCGTCGCCCACTTTGAGGCTGGTCAACGGCTGACAGCCGCATATCGGACCGACGAAAGCGACTGGTATTTCGTTTACGACGACGACGGCGTTCACGGCTGGGTTTCGGCTGACGAACTCCTGGTGGTAAGCGGGGATTCGTTGCCAGTCGAGGAGTTCATCTCGATTCCGACGACTGAAACGGAACTGGTGGCGGAAGATGCGATGGACGGGACGGCGACACCCACGCCGACGGTTGAGGCGGGTAAGGTCGTCGTTACTGTGATCAATTTTGGCCTGCGCCTCAACGTACGCGCCGGCCCCGGAACGAATTACGAAATCGTTGCCAAAGCCGCAGGCGGAGTGGTGTTCAACGCGATCGGACGCAACGAGGAAAGCAATTGGATCCAGGTTTCCGTCGCCGATCTGCCCAGCGGCTACGGCTGGGTGTCCACTGACTATGTAACGGTTGAGGGGCAACTAGAACAGTTACCTGTGGTGGAAGAAATGGAGTCAACTGAGGAGGGAGTTTCGCCCCCTCCTCCAGTTTTTTCTTTGCCTTTAGCTTCTCATTCGCTCAAGCCTTCGACCACGATCATGGCGTGATAGTGCACGGTCGGAACGCTTACCTGGATCCACCCATCCTCTAAATCAAAGGCCAGTTCTTCACCCTCCGGCGCGAGATAAACTCGCGGATGGCCATGGCCGTGGCTGGCAATCTTTAGCCGGACGTCGTGTGCTGGCACGATCTCCTCGATCGGATAGGCCCAGTTGAGTTTCCCCGCCCCTTCTACCGCTCCCTGCTTCACCTCATGGCCGGGCACTGCCTGCAAGTTGACGATATTCACGACCAATCTTGATTCCGGCGAGCCGCTACCGCCAGGTAAGGCGTCGCGAGTTGCCCCCTGTTGGAGGAAGGTTGTCAATTTCAGGCCGGTGCCCCCTTCCAGCTGAACGGGCGGCGCGGTCGCGGCTGCCCAGCGGATGGCATTCAACAGCAATTGACGGCAGTGGAGGTAGTGCCTCTGGAAGTATGCGCGTTCGGGAAGGCCGGCAATGTAGACGACGCGCCCCTTGCCATACTGCCGGGTCGTCACGGCCGGATGGGCGGTCTGCATCCCCGGCGGCGGATCTCCCCACGTGATGCGGCGGGGCGCCACGCCATAATCCACAAGGGGGACCGTTACCCAGGCGGCGATATCAGCGTCAGGCTGCGCCTCAACTTTCAACTGCCGTGTCGCCAGGGACAGCGGGCTTTCGGTCGGTAGCCCTGCCCCGATCAGGCTGTTGGCTGCCAACTGCACGAAAGTCGTGTTGTAGTTGATCGGCTCGCGATAGGAGACGCCCAACAGATCGCCCAACCCAAAATCGGCGCGGCGGTCGCCAAGTTCATCGTACAGGGAGGTCGCGTGGGTCGCCACCAAGCCGCCGCCCTGCGCCACGAATTCAGTAATGGCGGAGAGCTGATCATCGCTCAAACAGGCCGCATTCGCCAGCACAAGCACGCGATAGTCGCTCAGGTTTTGCGCGGTCAGGTCTCTTCCCAAGGCAATGTCGGTCAGAATGTGACCGTCGGCCAACGCTTTGAAGGCGCCGTTGAAGTCGTGCAGATATTCGGCAGGCTGGTCGTCGGCATAGTAGAGACGGCTGGGAAGGGAGAGGTGGATGGCCGCGTAGCGGAGGGGATCCCCGCCCACTGTCCAGGGTGCGCGGGCGCGCACGGCCGCGCTGACCGGCGCCATCTCGGCATAGGCCGCGGGATCGAGGCTGCCGTCGGGGTAGAAGGAGTCGATCAGCATGGGATCACAACCGTTGGCGAGAGGCGTAAGACATTGCGCCATCAGATGGGCCTGAGGTTTGGTCGTCCAGTCCCACATTGGACCGACGAATCGCCCAAAGGAAATGATGGGACGGCCTGAGGTCAAGGCGCGCGCGTAAGTCGCATTGCGCATCCACTCGAAGGTGTAATCGCCGAAGGCCTCGACAAGGACGACATCGTCGATGGCCACGTCCCGTTCCGGCCACTGCCCAACCCACTCGATTTCGCGTGTTTCCGGATAGACGTTATGGCTGAAAGCCCAGTCCGGCTGCGCTTGCTTGACAACGGCCTGCGCCTCGCGCAGGAATTCGTGGAGCACGCGGCTACGCCAGAGCATGAAGGCGCGGCCTAGCGGCGTCTGCCACTGGTCGCGGGTCGGCAGGGCGTGGCCGGTCTCGATCTGAAATGCGCGCTGACAATAGTCACAGTAGCAACCGCCGGGCCCCCAGTCCACGCGATCGAGGAAGATGCCCACCGCGTCATCATAGCCGTATGCCAGTTCCCGAAGTTGCTCCAGCACGCGTTGACGGTACGGGGAGTTCAGACATGTCCAGGGAAAGTCATTGATGCTCACCTCCGGCAGAGCTTGGCCCTGGCTGTTGCGCTGGCTCCAGTCGGGATTCTGGTCGGCGGCCCAGGTGTCGTTGCAGGTGCAGTAGTAGATGATGCTGGCTATCTCCCTGGCGCGCAGTGCTGCAATGACCTCGGCCAACAGGTCGCGCCCGGCCAGCGTCGCGTGTTGATGCCCCACACGCGTGGGATAATAGGCGCTGCCATGCACGCACTTGGCAAATGCCCAGAAGACAGTGCCGCCGGCGCGGGCGGCAAGCTCGGCGATCTCCTGCGGATCGACCTTGCTCATAAAACGGGGGTCCCAGTCCGGCGTGTGCATGTCCGGATGGAGATGGATGTGTACGGTATTCGGGCTGAGCATTTGAGTCTCGACTTTCTCCGTTTTTTTTGAAAGAGACGTGTCAACGCTAACACAGTGCTATAGGTTTGTCTAAGGGCAATTACAGGTGGGTGCATCCCAAATTTTTGGGGAACGTGCCCCTGCGATCGCGGGCCTCTCGCCCGCAGCCGGTTTCGGCTCCCGCGCCTGTTGAAGAACTGCTCCAATGGGTGACAGATGCAGGTTGCCTGTCGCCAGAATCGAACCGCAACACGCCTGATTCTCGTCAACGAAGACGCCGCCTGAGCCGCTGCCGTCAACTGTCTCCAGCATACTGACTGCCTGAACCACAGTTCAGACAACTGCTGCGAGTCCTGCCCTTCAAAGCAACTCAGAAACGCTCTCCCATTCCGAGATGCACCCTGGAATCTCCAGCAACTGCAAACGCCCCGCTTTTGTAGTACACTTGTGCGCAAGACGAACGAGCGCAGCCGCGGCCCTGCCGCAACTGTTTACCGATTTCAAATGAATGCCATGCCATTTTGCCCAGCCTGCTCCCTGCGCGGGGGAGCCACGCGCAGCAAACTGCTGCCCTCCCTGCCCAGCCAGTGCCGCAACCGCCCGTTGCCCGCCATTCCCGAAAAAGCCATTTTGGGACGAAGAATGACGAAGAATGACGAGAAATGACGAGAAATGACGAAAGAACACGCCCAAACGTGCCCGAACGTGTCCGAACACGAAAAAAAAATTGGCGCGACTAAACGCGACTAAACGCGACCTGGCGCGCTCGAACACGCTCGCAAACGCTCGTAACTGCTTACATGGCACACCTGACCTGCGCGCCCCGCACGTCGCCTGCAAACGGTTCAGAAACCCGGACGCAGCCGAAATTCCGCCCCCATTCTTGGATTCACCCGCGCGAGGCGCCGATACTGGAACTTCAACAGTGTCTCAACGAACGCCAATCTGTGCGTTTTGTGCGTTTTCAGTACTCAGAGTGACTGCAATGCTGTAAATCGTGGTGCGCGGGCGGAAAGAGCGCAGCCCAACTGCTCAGCGCCGACGCGCGCTTCCCTTGCATGGGTGCATCCCAGTTTTTCGTTAAGATGAAAGGGCGTAGACGAGGAGAAGGGGTTGTGAAGACCAAAGGGGATCCCCTGGCGATGCCTGCACTCCGCACGACTCCGCTCAGTCATACCTGGCCTCAACTGCTTCAACCGCTTGGCTTTACTCGACGCACAATAATCTGGAATGCACCCTTACAGGTTCAGCAATATACTGAGGGCCTGACCGCAATGGGAAATCGGCACAGGCTAGACCAAAACAACAAGGTTACTCACCTCGAATCTTTTACGATTGACACGGCCGGACCGCTCTTGTATATTGGAGTTCCTGGACGCTGGCGCTGGCAGGAGTCCGTGAAACTCGAAGGCGGACCCGTCACCACCGCTCCGGTCCTAAGCCTCTACTTCGTTGCTATATCGCATTGTCATCCACTTCAGGCGAACTACGGTTCGGACTTTCACAGGAGGGCCCGCCGGTTCACAAGGGATCCGCACGTTAGCAACAGCTAAGGAAACGTCATGAAAATCGTTGAGATAGAAACGATTGTTATCAGGAATGTTCCGCCCTATCGCGGCGGCAGCCTGTGGCTGTTCGTGCAGCTGATCACCGACGAGGGCATCGTCGGCTTGGGCGAGCGGCCCTCGGGCAATGCAAAGAATCTGGACGCGCAGGTCAGGTTGATCAAGGACCTGGGCGAGCAGTTTGTGGTCGGGGCAAGCCCCTTTGATGTCGAAAAGCTGTGGCAGACGATCTACGCCGCGCGGCACGACTATCGTCATCCCGGCCTGGACACGACCCCGGCGCTGAGCGCGATCGAAATGGCCTGCTGGGACATTATCGGCAAGGCGACCGGACAGCCGATCTACAATCTGCTGGGCGGGCGTTGCCACGACAAACTGCGTGCATACGCCTACATGCCGTCGGAAGGCATCTGGGAAGAACCGGAGAAGGCCGGGGAGATCGCGGCCCAGCTGGTTGAAGAGGGGAACACAGCCTGCAAGTTTGATCCCTTCCAGCCCTTGATGCCCCAGCCGCGCGACTTCTCGCTGAAGACGATTCGCCACGTGGCCAAAATTTTCCGGTGCATTCGCGACGCGGTTGGCGACGACCTGGAGATCGGCATTGGCACGCACGGGCAGTTCAGCACCGCCGGCGCAATCCGCGTCGCCAAGATGCTGGAGGAGTTCGATCCGTTCTGGTTCGAGGAGCCTGTTCCGCCTGAAAACATTGACGAGATGGCGCGTGTGGCCGCGCATACGAGCATCCCCATCGCCACGGGCGAGCGGCTGGTTACCAAGTTCGAGTTTGCCGAACTGCTCAAGAAACAGGCAGCGCAGATCATCCAGTTGGATGTGGGGCAGTGCGGCGGCATCCTGGAGTCGAAGAAAATCGCTGGGATGGCCGAGGCGCACTACGCCATGATCGCGCCGCATATGTACTGCGGGCCGGTGGCGGCCGCGGCAGCCGTTCAGCTTGATACCTGCTCGCCAAATTTCCTGATCCAGGAGTACAACGGGACCGACCTCCATCAGGAGATCTTCAAGGAGCCGATCCGCTTCGAGAAGGGCTACGTGATCCCGCCGAGCGGGCCGGGCCTGGGCGTGGAGTTGGATGAGGCGGTCGTAAAGAGACATTCGTAGAGGAGAGGGGAAACAGCTCTCCCGCATTGCGCTGAGTGAGCGATTTTCGCAGGGAGCAAGGTCAACTATGGGCAGGCTGGACGGGAAGGTGGCTCTGGTAACAGGGGCAGGGCGGGGACATGGCGAGGCGGTCGCGATACGATTTGCCGGGGAGGGGGCCGCGGTCTCAATCTGTGATGTCATCCCAGTTGCGCAGTTGCAAGCGAAGGTTGGAAACCGGATTCGCGACGCTGGAGGGCAAGCGCTCTGCTTTCAGACCGACGTATCGCAGGAAGAACCTGTGCGGCAGTTGGTGCAGGAGACGATCGACCACTTGGGCACGATTGACATACTTGTCAATGTCGTGGGCATTGCCGGCCCGACCGAGGATGTCTGGCAGATTAGCCTGGCCGCATGGCAGGAGACGATTGCGGTCAATCTCGATTCGGTCTTTCTCGGTTGCAAATACGCGCTGCCGGAGATGGTCCGCAAGCGCAACGGCCGCATCATCAATTTCAGTTCCGGCACAGGGAAGCAGCCGCTTACGCACCGGACCCCTTACGCAACTTCAAAGATGGGCGTGATCGGTTTCACCCGCACGTTGGCCGCCGACGTAGGCCGCTACAACATCACTGTCAACGCCATCTGCCCCGGCTCGCACGAGGAGCGGGGCGTTGAATTGGAACGGGCGCGCGCCGCGTACCGGGTTGAAACATTTGACGAGGAAGGGGTTCGCAGCCGCTACCATGTACAGCCTGCGAACGCGATCCTTGCCGGGCGCTGGAGCGCGGATGAAGGCTTTGTCGAACGCGGCGCGGGTTCGGAGGACGCGGCTGCGATTGCCGTCTTCCTGGCGTCTGACGATGCGGCCAACATGACCGGTCAGGACATCAACTCCGGCGGCTGGGTGATGTGGTAGAGGATAGGAGTATTGCGAATGTTAAATTGCGTATGGAGAGCAATTGCAGCCTTTTGGCAAGAATCGCTTGCTTCACGCTGAAACCAATGCTGAGCTCAAGGCGTCTCACTCCTCCAATCAGTTGTCACCGCTTTCGACGCCTTCGTCCATGAGCAGTTTTATTCCACTGCGGGACGCCCATCTGTCGTATTCGCTCCTGAGCGATTTCAAAACTGTCTCGCGGGTCTGCTCACTGTCATAGAACTGCCCCATCTCCATAAACTTGATTAACTGCTTGAGCTTCTTCAGGCAGCGCTTCCTCGCGCGTTCCCCGACTCGTTCGAGAGATTCATTCCCGGGCGACACGCGACGAGGCGCCCCCTGGCGGGAGCCCGAGAACGCCTCTTCCACCCGATTTCGGAAGGGTTCAACCCACGAATCGGGAGGTCGTCCCTCGTTCACAATCAAATTGGCATCGTCGAGCTTGACCTTGAACTGCTCTAAGACGCGTCTGCTGGTTCTTTGCAAGGAGAGCATAATCAGGGCCAGGGCGATGCCGATTACACAGCCAAACAGGATAACGACAATCAGAATTGGCACTGTGTGATCCCCTTTCAGTGGAGGGCGGGGCTTGTGCGATTGCTGCCGAAAACGTAACTGGCATGGCGCTCCGTCCGCCTGAACTGGCCGTCAAGGGTCGCATGGGCGAGTGTCGTGTTGAATCCAAGTTAACAGAGAACCAAATTTTGCGCTGCTATGTTTGCATTATACACAATCTGCGCGCACTGTTCACGCAATCAACTCTCCAATTCACTCAGCTTTGCGAACAGGCGCATGAGATGCAGATTCAGCGCTGGCTCAGGCGTCGCTTGATAGTAGAAGGAGGAGCGGTTGAGACCGGGCAGTTCACACTGGCGGCGTACACTCACAACCGGCTCTTCAATGTCGATCTTCCATCCTCTCACGAATCGAAGCGGGCAACTTTCTCTTTCAGCCACTCAAGTCTCATCTTGAGCCGCCCGATCTGTTCATAGAGTTCTGCTTCCTGGGCCTCCTGCTCCCGTCGCCTGCGCTCGCCATTGCTAGCGAAGACGTCGGGCCCGCTTTCCAGCAACTGTCGTTTACAGGCCCTAATCAGGTTGGCATGAATCTCGTGTTCACTCGATAACTGGCTAATCGTCTTGCTGCCTTCAAGCGCTTCCAGCGCAACGCGGAACTTGTAGGCTGCCGTGTGCCGCCGCCGTTTCTTGACCATGAAACTGTCCCTCCACTTGCTTGCTGAGTTACTCCATTATACACCTTAGCTCGTGGTCCAGTTTTTGGGGCCAAGCTCACATCCCTACAGTGAAGCGCTGCTCTCGGCTGTGCCGCGCCCCAATCCCCCACCATACGATGCAGCGCCTGAACCTGGAGGGCGAGCCTACCGATCCGGCCAATGCGCCCCCCGGCTGCGTCTTCCACCCGCGCTGCCGCTATTTTGAAGGTGTTTGCAAGACTGACGTTTCGGAGTAGACTGAGTTGACGCCGGGCCATCATGTCGCATGCCATTTTGCCGACCGGCTGGAACTGCAAGGGATCGCCTACGTGGATTCGCCGCAGTCATGAGGTCGATACGGAGTAGGATGCAAAACTCAATGAGAGGAAGATCATGGAAAAACTCGTTATCACCTCGACCACCGATTCAGCGGGGTCGTATCCCCGCAATCCATACCTGACGCATTGCAGCGACACGAAAGGGGTCGCGGAGGAGTACATCCGCGCCATGAACGCGGGCGCGACCATCGTTCACACACATGGCAAGTACACGTCGGATCCGGTCATCCAGCCGGACGGCAAGCAGCTGTCGATCCCCGATGTCGAAGGCTGGCGCGACATCACCGACAGGGTGCGCGACGCGGGCGAGCCGATCGTGCAATTTGGACTCGCCAGTATGCGCCTGGAACAGAAGCTGGAGTTGTGGCGCGAGTTGAAGCCCGACATGAGTTCGATCAACTTCAACTCGCACGATGAGTACTTCCAGCCGGACGCCGACTACCAACCCGTGCCTATCTACTCGATCCACCCCATACCGGAACTCAGAATGTACTCGAGCCTGGCCAAGAAGCATGGCGTCAAACAGGAGATTGAGTGTTTCAATACGGGGGCATACTGGGCGATCGGCAAGATCCGCGCCGGCGATTTCTGGACCGAGGACGGCGTGCGCGAGATCGAGAAGGACTTGCTGCCGGAACCGCTGTGGCTGACGCTGTTCTTCGGCTGGGACGGGCAGGGCTGGACCCCGCCATCGGCCAAGGCGCTCCAATACATGGTGGACAATCTGCCGCCGCGCGCCAACTTCAGCATGAGTTGCATGGATCCCCCCAATTACTGGTCGATGGTGGCGCATACGATCGCAATCGGCGGCCACGTGCGCATCGGCATGGAAGACTGCCCGTTCATCGAGGACGGCGTCTATGCCAAGACTAACGCGGAGTTGGTGGAGAAGGCGGTACGCATCGCACGCGAGATCGGTAGGGAGATTGCCTCGCCGTCGGAGGCGCGTGGGATCGTGGGGTTGCCGCCCATTCAGTAGCCGCAGTCGATACTGAGTTGCGATACAGGTTGCGCAGTTGGAGGAGCCATGAAAGGTCTAAGCTGCAATTCCGGTCTCTTGCACACCTACAGCGTCGAACAGTCGATGGATATCCTTGTCGAACACGGCTACCAGGCGATCGACATCAGCCTGGAGTTGGCGCCGCCCTTCATTCCACCTCCCAAGCCGCACATGAGTTCCGCGGCCGACGCGGGCCGACGCCGCGCGGTGCGCGACTACGCGCGGCAGGCGGGCATCGCCATCGGCGCGCTGAACGCGCACACGAATGTGATCCACGGCGCTCCGGAAGTAAGGCGCGAAAACGTTGAGTTCATTCGCGGCGCGCTGCATTTGGCCGCCGATTTGGAGGTCCCGTACGTGATCAGCGGCTGCGGCGTGAAGCTGTTCTATGGCTGGGAGAGCACCTACTGGGAGTGGTGCTTGGCGGCGATGCGCGAACTGGCTGCGGAGGGCGAACGCCTGGGCGTGATGATCCTGATCGAGGCGGCAAGTCCCTACGGCTCGTTGGTGCACAGCTTGGCGCGTTTGCAGCGGCTCCTGGATAGCGACGGCCTTGAAGGTCTCGGCGTTCTGTTTGACCCGGCCCATTACCATGTACGCGGCGATTCGGTGCTGGACGCCTACTTGGCGCTGGGCGAACGCGTGAAGCACATGCACGCCAAGGACGCGCGCGGCGATCGCGAGAACTTCGGCTTTCCGCCGCTGGGCGAGGGCGATGTCGATTTCGGCGCTCTGATCAACGCGATGATCGACAACGGCTTCTCAGGCTACATATCGGTCGAGTACGAGGCGATGGCGTGGGGTTATCCCGACAATCCAAGGCAGGTGCTGGCCGACGGCAAAGAGTTCCTGGAAGGCATTTTCGAACGAGGCTGACGGTTTCCAGCTTCAAGGTCGCGGCGGGTCCTTCAGGCGCGACACGAACAATCAGGAGGCTTCAACATGAAAGCGGCCATACTGCGCGCATTCAAGCAGCCGCTACAATGGCAGGAGGTGGAGACGCCCACGCCCAAACCGGATGAAGTTCTGGTGCAGATCATGGCCTGCGGGATCGACGGCACCGACCTGAAACTTTTGGACGGCTTCGGCTACACGCCTGAACTGCCCTTCATCATTGGACACGAGGTGGCCGGAATTGTGGTCGAGGCCGGCGAACTGGTCACAGAGTTCGTGCCAGGCGACCGGGTAATTATCTACAATTTCACCACCTGTGGAGAGTGTCTTCCCTGCCGCAGCTTCCGGGAACAGATCTGTGTCAACATGGGCGGCGTGCTGGGCGCGAAGGTTCGACACGGCGGCTATGCCGAATATGTGAACATCCCCGCGCGCCAGTTGGTGCGCGTTTCCGAGCAGGTGTCGTGGCCGGACAGCGCGGTCTGTTGCGACGCCGGCATGACGGCCTTCCATGCAGTGGATCGCGCCAGACTACGCCTGGGCGAGAGCGTGCTGATCATCGGCGTGGGAGGCGTGGGATCGATGGCGGTCCAGCTGGCCAAAGCTGCCGGGGCGCGCGTTTTCGCGGTTGAACTGTCGGAAACCAAGGCAAAGTGGGCGCGCCAACTCGGAGCGGACGAAGTTCTCAACCCAAGCAAGCTGGACATCCCCGCAGCCGTCCGCGCGCGCACCGACGGACTGGGTGTTGACTGCGTAATCGATATCGTGGGCCAGACAGAGACGATGGGCGCCGGCATCAACTCGCTGCGCCACGGCGGGCGTCTGGTCATCGTCGGCTATACGCCCGATCACTACCCGGTGGAAGGGAAATACCTGGCGCAGAACGAGTTGGAGATCGTCGGCACGCGCGCGGGGCGCAAGCAGGATCTGATCGACGTCTCTCGGTTGATGGCGGCCGGCAAGATCAGGTCGATCGTGACCCAGACTTTCCCTATGGAAGAGGCCAACGGGGCTTTAGCCGTCCTGCGTTCCGGGGACATATTGGGGCGGATCGTTCTCTTGACGCCCGCCGGTCGGCGTGCGATGTATGCAGCGTAGGACTTATATTGTACTATGCGAAAAACAAGACGCGTTCTTTGAACTGACCCTCACACATTGCACCGCGAACTAGTCTGAAGCGCCCGCTCTGGGAACACGCCATGCTCGTCGACGCCCATAACCACATTTTCCCCCGCATTGATGGCCTGAATGCCTCCGGTCTTACACGGGGGTTAGGCTATGGGCGGGCGCTGATAGGCAATGACGAAGTACAGGTGACGCCGCCTTTTGGTGAGGGGTTGGCCTATACGCCGGAAACGCTCTTGGCCCATATGGACTGGGCGGGCGTGGATAGGGCCGTTCTGCTGCAAGGCCCCTTCTATGGCGAGTGTAACCGCTACGTGCAAGATGCGCTGCAACGTTACCCCGACAGGCTGGTCGGCGCCGCTTATTTCGATCCTTGGATGGCAGACAGCCGCCGGACATTCGAGGAAATTCTGGGCAAGGGGGAGTTAGAGGCGCCGTTTCGCGCTGTCAAGCTGGAATGTTCCGTGCCCACCGGACTGTGTGGCATCCACCCGCAGGCGCGGCTCGACGCGCCCGACCTTGCCTGGTTGTGGCCGGAACTGGAGCGACGCGGCCTGATCCTGGTCCTGGACATGGGCGGCATCGGCAGCCGTTCATATCAGACTGCGGCTGTACGCGCCATTGCCGAGGGCCATACCCGGCTGAAAGTCGTTATCGCCCACCTGGGCCAGCCGAACCCGTCCGCCGAAGCAGACATCGGCCTGTGGCAGCAATGGAAGGAGCAGATGGACCTGGGTCTCCTGCCCAACGTCTGGTTCGACTGCGCCTCGCTGATTGCCTATGTCCATGAAGAAGGGTATCCTTTCGCCAGCGCCGAACGCTATCTACGTCTTGCCATCGAACGCATCGGCGCGCGCAAGGTGATGTGGGGCAGCGATCAGCCCGGCACTCTGGTTCACGCTACCTATCGACAGTATGTAACGTTAGCGAAACTGCACACGCGGTTTCTCTCGCCGGAGGACCAGGCTCTTGTATTGGGAGAAAATGCGCTGCAGGTGTACGATTGAGTCGCTCTCAGTCACAATCCCTCGCCGCGTCCGCACTACGGTGATGATCCAAATGACAGGAGGGTAGACGATGAAAAACCGCGGAGTCAAACAACAACTGGAACAGTGCATCCAAGCCTTTCGAGACGGCAGCCTCAGCGAGCAGATGTTGCGCGACGCGCAGGAAGCGGCCAACGGCAACACCGGGAAGAGCCAGGATTTGCTCTACCTGCAAGCAGGCAGCACTTCGCTGGACAGTCCTGTACATGGGATGATCCTGATGGAGGACGGCGAAATCGCTGAGGAGATCCCGGAAGCGGAGGAGTGGCCCTACCAGACTGTCCTGGAAGCGGTGCGCGATGGCTGGCGGGTCGTCCAGTTTCCCAACCTGGCGCTGCTGCTGGATGAGAGCCGGACCTACGGCCTGGGATGCGAGTTCATTCTGGAGCGGTAAACAGCCATCGGCATAGACGAAAGGCATTGGAGAATCGTGAAGATACAAGAGGCAATTGAGCATCTGGATCTGTTCGGCTACTGCGTGCTGGAAGAGGCGATCCCGCCAGAGCAGGCGGAGCGCATGGCCGAGCAATTCTTTGCCCTGCACGAGGATCCGAAGAATCGCCAATACTTTCAGGACCCTAACGACGATCTGTACCAGACGCTCTTCGGTTTGCTGAACTTGGATGAGACGAGTTGGGCCTGCGCGGCCCATCCCGACGTACTGGCTGTCACCAGGCACTTTCTGGGGCAGGACATTCGCTTGGCCGAGGCCTGTTCCAAATGGGTCAAGCCGGGCGCGCCGGCGGGCCGCGTCCACACCGACTCGGCGCATGACTTGCCGGACCTCCTGCCTGACATGCCCTGGATGATCAACTCGATCTGGATGATGTCAGACTTTACGGAGGAGATCGGGGCCACGCGCATTATGCCCACCAGCCACCGCCTGCGCCGCCGCCCACCCAAGGGCATGAAAGCGGACGACAGGCGACTCCTGCCCATAACGGGCCGCCGCGGATCGGTGTTTCTGTGGCATGGCGGCGTGTGGCACGCCAACGGAGCCAACACGACATTGGATCAGCATCGAATGGCCCTGAACATCGCCTACTATCCGCCATGGTGGAATCTGGCGCGTGAGGGTGGGCATCAACCGGTCTGGCCGAAGACGTTTGAGCGAATGCCCGCCGAGTTGCAACAACTGTCGCGCAGTCGGGTCGCGAAGGAGCGGGCGGAGATTTACGAAGTACGGTGAGAGAGGGTGGATATTGCGCAGTTCGGTTGGTGTCTTGCTTTGTCTATGCGAAGGGGTGTAGTATCAATTGAGGTCGTTCTCCAATGCCGCATTTCATGACTGCCACAGTTGTCGGGGCCGGATTGTTCCGACCTTTCCTTAAGGAGGTAGTTCACAATGAGAACCCATTCGTGCCGGCCAACACTGACCGACAGCCAAGTACTTGAGTTTTGCAAGCAAGGCTACTTGCTGCTGGAAGGGGTCGTGCCGGACGAGATCAACCGCCGCACGATCAGTTTTCTTGACAAGTACCCGTCGCACGAGCCGACTGAGATCCTGACGGAGGACTGGTTCGTGGACAATGTGATTCTGAATCCGCAGGCGTCCGGCGCGGTGCGCTCTTTGCTGAGCCAGAATTTCGGGCTGCCGATCATTATGAGCAACCATCGCGTTATGTGCCCCTCTCCGGCGCAGCACTGGCATCGCGATGGCAACTCCAAATATGGCCCGGCGTTGAGTTACCTGCAGGTCTTCTACTATCCGGAGGACTGTTCCCTTGAACTGGGTCCGACCGAACTGCTGCCCGGCTCCCATTTTCTCTTCTCCCTGTCGCAACAAATGGGGCACTATGGCGCAATTCGGGGCGCTTTCAATGCAGCTGCGCCGGCGGGTTCGATATTCGTCACCGTCTACTCGATCTGGCACCGTCGATCAGCTGCCAGCGGGGAAGGGCTGCGCAATCTGCTGAAATACAACTACTGGCGTACCGAATCGCCGCGGCGCGACTGGATCCGTGAACCGGACTTCGATATCGCTACGGCCAACTACAAGCTGGAGGGGCAGACCTTTCGCGAGCAGTTCCGCGACTGCAATGACGCCGCCGAAATGTTTTTCTGGCTGCTCGGCAGATCGGACGAATTTCGTTTGACAGGAGGACAGGGCTGGCCGTTGAACCGCAACGTGGGCAAATACATGGAAAGCCCGTATGGTGTGCCAAGTGGACAATAGATTCACCGACCAGATTTGAGTTGGGAGTTGCGACCTGTCCAGGTCGAGGGAGCGAGTGGATGAAACTTCCCACGCCCGCCTTTCCGATCCCAGGAAAGAACTTCGTCAGTTTAGTGAAAGGGTGATCATGAACCGAATGCGCTGCGCAGAGGCGCTGGTGAGGGCGCTGGAACTGGAGGGGGTCAGGCACGTCTTCGGCCATCCGGGGCACGGAAACACCAATATTCTGGACGCCATTTACGATTCTCCGCAGATCCAATTCATGCTGACGCGCCACGAACAGGCGGCAGCCCACATCGCGGACGGCTATGCCCGCATTTCGGGTGAAATCGGCGTGTGCTGCGCCTCGGTTGGACCGGGGCCGGCCAATATGGTGATGGGGTTGGCGGCGGCGATGGCCTCTTCCAGCCCGATGCTGGCCATCTTCGGCGGTGTGATTTCGCGCTGGGTCGGCCGCGGCCAGTTGCAAGAGACCAGTCCGTTCTATGGCCTTCCGGATCAAAGTTTTGTGCAGGTGTTGCAGCCGGTTGTCAAGAAGGTGTGGCAGGTGCAGCATCCCGATCTGATCCCTGAAGTCGTGCGCAAAGCCTGCGCGCTTGCACGCGGCGGTAATCCCGGTCCGGTGGCCATCGAAATCCCATGGGACCTGCAGGCAGCTTTCCACGACTTTCCCGACATTCCCAATCCCGACCGCTTCCGCTACGCCGGGCGGGTGCGGGCCGACGCGCATGCGGTCGCGAAGGCCGCGGAGGCGCTTCGCCAGGCGAAGCATCCGGTGATCGTGGCCGGATACGGTGCGGTGCTTTCCGACGCGGGGCCGGAGATCCTGGCGCTGGCTGAACTGCTGGGCGCGCCGGTTGCCACCTCCTACGCGGCCAAAGGGATTCTGGCCGAGGATCACCTGCTGAGCGTCGGCAATCTTGGCTGGCTGGGACATCCAAGCGCGCACGAGATGATTCGCGAACATGCTGACGTGGTTTTGGTGATAGGCTTCAGCTTTTCCGACTTGTCGACCTGCTGGTGGACGGAAGGCATGCCGTTTGTCGAACAGAATCGTTTCATCCAGGTCGATATCGACGCCAATCAGATCGGGCGCACATATCCGGTGGAGATCGGGCTGCTCGGTGACGCCAAGGCCACGTTGCAGGAAACACTAGCCGCCCTGGGCGGGCAGGAATCGCCTCCGGGCAGGCAGGAGAACCTGGCGTTGACGGCACGGGTCAAGGCGGCTTTTAGTCTGGAGAGCCCAGGCGAGGACAGCGACGCGGAAGGCATGGAGCCGCTGCGCGTGGTCGAAGAGCTCCAACGCGTTCTTCCAAGAGATATACTCTTTTCACTGGACACGGGCGACCATAACCACTACTTCGGCGCGTTCTTTCCGATCTATGCGCCGCGCCGGCTGCTCTACCCCGGCGGCTGGACGCCGATGGGCTTCGGTCCAACATCGATCATCGGCGGCAAGCTGGCGCGCCCCGACCTGCCAGCCGTGTGTGTGACCGGCGACGGCGGCTTTCTGATGGTATGCCAGGAAGTGATCACGGCTGTCGAGTGGGATGCGCCGGTTGTGTGGGTCGTGTTCAACAACCAGACGCTGGGCGCCATCCGCGGCGGACAACAGGCCAGTTACGGCGGCCGAGTGATCGGCACCGAGTTCAGCGAAAGCACGGATTACGCGGCCTTGGCCAGGGCGTTGAAGGCCGAAGGGATGACGATCAAGCGCTACTGCGAGATCGACGAAGCGATGCGCGATGCGCTGTCGTGTGGACGGCCCTGCGTCGTGGACATGCGCATCGCCCGCGATCCGGTTCCGCCGCCGGTGGCCGGGCGCTGGTTCGAGCCGGAGAGAGACGAGATACCGCCCAGACCGCGTCAATGAGTCGTATTGCGTCATTCGTATTGCTTATATTCAATTCGGGGAATTTTGTACTCGCAGTGGCCAGAGGAAACTGGACTCAATTCAAATGAAAGGGAGAAATAATGGGACGCGGTAGCGGACAGTTTGTCTATGAGGAAGCCGGCGACTGGGCAGAGGTTCCCGGCGGCTGGGAGATTGCGGAGGTCCCGGGTGTGGCGGTGGACTCCCAGGACAGGGTCTACGCCTTTTGCCGTAGCGAACACCCGATCATCGTTTTTGACAGCGAAGGGCGGTTCCTGCGTTCGTGGGGTGAGGGGCTGATCAAACGCGCCCACGACATTATCGTCGGCCCGGACGACTCCATCTATTGCGTCGACGATTGGGGCCACGCGGTGCATAAGTTCACGACCGAGGGGGAATTGTTGATGTCGATTGAGACGGCGGACAATCCGGCGGACACCGGCTACGACTGGGACGATCACAGGATTGTCGAGCGCGCCGGCCCGCCCTTCAACTACCCGACGGGCATCGCGCTGGCGGCGAATGGCGATCTGTACGTTTCGGACGGCTATGGGAATGCCCGCGTGCATAAGTTCACCGCTGAGGGCGAGCTGTTGTTCTCTTGGGGCGAGCCGGGCGAGGGCATTAGCCAGTTCACAACGCCCCACAACGTCTGCGTGGACCGAGAGGGGACCGTGTACGTGGCGGACCGGCAGAATCGCCGCATGCAGCTCTTCAATCCGGAGGGCGAGTTCATCTCCCAGTGGGATAACATCTGGTGGCCTTGCGACATGTGCATCGACGCCGACGACAACATGTATATCGCCGAAGTGGGCGGCATCTTCATGGGCGCGACCAAGGAGCCGGCACTCGACAATCCGCCTGCGCGTATCACCGTGCGCGATCTGAGCGGCAGGATACTGAGCGAATGGGGGATGGAGGATCCGCTGGGGGCAGGCCGGTATTTCAGCCCGCATAACATCGCCTTCGATTCACACGGCAATCTGTATGTTGGCGAGGTCGCGCTCTCCTATCCGGGCGGGTCCGCGCCGGAGGATTGGCGCGTGCTGCGCAAGTATGTACGCGCTTAATCTCTTTACACAATCGTCTCTGTCGACCCCGTGCTCTGCAACTTCACTGCCAACTGTTTCGAGCCTTGATTGGCGATAGCGCAATCCAGAATTAATTCGAAGAGGATGTAGATACCATGATTGCACAAGAGGCGCTCACTTTCCAGGGGAGACCGATCGACACAACGCCCGACACATTCGGCGAACTACGCGACTCGGCGGACGCGCTAGATGACTTCGAAGAACTGCATGGCCGCTTTGACGACGATGGTTACCTCTTTCTGCCCGGCCTGCTCGACAACGATACCCTGTTGGCGGCGCGGAGGAACATGCTTGAAGCATTGGCCGAGATGGACCTTGTGAACCTGGACTATCCACTGATGGAGGGCGTCGCAATGAGGGAAGTTGCCGTCTCCGCCCTAAGTATACAGAGGCTGTCCAAGAACAACCAGCCTCTGCAACAGGCGCTTTTTGACGGACCGATGATCGAATTCTACCAGCGTTTTCTGGGGGGGCCGATACGTCCTCTCGACTTCACCTGGCACAGAGTCAAAACGCCCGGGACGCAAACGGCCACCAGCCCCCACTATGACATTGTGTTCATGGGGCGCGGCACAAAGAAGCTCTATACCAGTTGGACGCCGCTCGGCGATATCCTCAAGCAGATGGGCGGGCTGATGATCCTGGAGAATTCGCATCGCCAGGAGGAGATCAAGGCGACCTACGGCCAGATCGATGTCGATGTCTATTGTACCAATGCCCCTGATGCGGAGGAGATCGAGTCGGGGCAGAAGCGCTGGCATGACCCTGGCATCGGCCACTATGCCGAGGACGCCATTGCCGTGGGTCAGGAGTTGAACAGCCGTTGGCTCACCGCAGACTATCAGCTTGGCGATCTGCTTATTTTCAGCATGTTCACGATGCACGCCAGCATGGACAACCATACCGACCGGCTGCGGCTGTCGACCGATACACGCTATCAGCTTGCCGCGGAACCGGTGGATGAACGCTGGATTGGTGATGATCCGATTGCTCACGGCCCCGAAGCAAAGAAGGGGATCATTTGCTGAGGAATGCGGACCTTCTACTTAGGGCTCTTTCGGAGCCATGCAGCGCGCGTCCAGCCAGTCGAGCACGGCGCTGATCGGCCTCTCCCTTCCCAGATCGTTGTGTAGTTCGTGGTAGTAGCCGTCGTAGAGACGCAAGGTCTTGTCGGAGGAGGCAACTTGGGAGAAGAAGGCCTGCGTGGCTGAAGGCATGACGACAGCATCTGCCAAACCCTGCATCATCAGTATCGGCAAACAGATTTCAGCGGCCCGTTCCCTCGCCTTCTGCATGGATTCGAAGAATTCAGCCACCCAGCGCGCGCTGCGGTAGCTCACCCCTAGTGAATCCTTCATCGCCCTTTCCACCTCTTCCCAGTCGCGCGAGAGTACATCCAAGCTGCCGCGTTGGCGGAACGTCAGCGTAGGCCGCACGCGGTTCAGCGTGACCAATATCTGCTTTAGAACTCGATTGATGAACGAGAGATTGCGCGGCTGCAGCGACGGCGAAGAGATGACGGCCAGGTCGGCCGCGCCCGGTACCTCCATCAGGTAGAGGAGACCGAGCAGCGCGCCCATGGAGTGACCGTAGAGGCAGCAGGGGAGGCGAGAATCGCGCTGGCGGGCCATCGACATGACCTGCGTGATGTCGCTCAGATAGTCGTGAAAGGCGTGAACATATGCGCGCGCGCCGCCGGAGCGTCCGAAGCCCTGATGATCATGCGCATAAACCACATAGCCCGCTCGCCGCAGCGCCGCGACCAGATGACGATAGCGCCCGCCGTGTTCGCCAAGCCCGTGCAGGATCAGGACGATGCCCCGCGCAGGGCCGGTAGGCCGCCAGCGACTGTAGAAGATCGGGTTTCCGCTCTCGCTGCGAATGTAGCCGGTCGAGAGACGGCGACTGCCAATTGCAGCATTCGACGGGGAAATGCCGGCCGAAACGCGGACAGCGTCATCCGTCGAACAGAGGAGTACCTTGCCGTCATGGAGATGCAGTGGGGTGGAGTTGGCGCCGCCCTCCTGCCAGGTTTGCGCTGCCTCTACTTGAGGGGATGGAGGGCGGCTCTCATGCCGGTCTGTCACCGCTCTCATTGGCCTCCTTTTCGTTGTCCTCCGCCGGCGCGTCGGCGGCACGCCCTCCTTTGCTCTGCGCCAGATGCGGGGCTTGCGGCGGCCAGATCGAAGCGTGGTCGTCGTACCTGCTCTCCGTCTCCACAACCTCCTCCTCATCTTCCTGTTCACGATCCTGCTCCCCACTCAGGGAGACGACCCAACGCTGCCAAGGGGCCTGCTCCCAAGCGAGTCCAAGCCGTGACAAAGATGCCCGCGCCGCGCCCAAGTGATCTTTGCTCAAAGTACGCAGCCGCAAAGTCAGGTTCCTTCCCTGCATCGTCTGCGCCAGATTGGCAACCAGTTGGCGCTCCGCATCGCTGCCCCACAGCCGATCTGGCAGAGCATAGAGCAGGCGAAGTTCATCCCGCCAGCGAAACTGCTGAACAAAACCGATCTCCGTTCCCTCTTCCGCAATCAGAAAAATCTTTGACGAGCGTAACGTGTTGGTGTGGATTGAAGCGATCATTTCGATCTCTTCAGGCGGTGCGCCAGGGTAAACCGATGGCAGAAGCTCGGTGATGCGGGGGCCGAAACGGCCGGCAATCTGGGGGGACAGTCGAAAGCCATCGGGCATCTGCGCTGTCTCCGCCAGAGGCAGCGTACCGACCATCTGTGTCGTCTGATAGTCGGCTAAGCGCAGACCGATTTCGTCCAGCACCTGTTTGACCTCGGCGGGCGAGGAGGTGGCGAATCCGAAATAAAAGTAGGGATGCAGGCCCTGCCCCTCCACATGGTCCAGCGCGGCGTCGATCAGATCGGCAAAATCCTCTCGATTTTCTTTGTCGGTCAGCGGCTCGGCAAATGCCCAGTCGAAGGTACCGGCGGCATCGCCGTCATACTGGACAATCACGAACCCGATGATGCGTTCGCCCTTTATCGCGACGAACGTATCCATCTGTTTGTCCAGAAAGCGCGGCCCGAACCAGTGCATAAACAACAGCCGCCGCCACAAACTGCCCGCGATAGACTCCATACTGCTCACGTCGCTGGAAACACCGGAGATGAGAAGTTTCAAAACTTCCCGGACTTGTCCAGAGGTTGCTTTCGAGATTTCAGTAACCATGCAGATGTTCCATAGCCAGCTTGATGCAGTCCCTTTCCCCCTCGTATGCCAGCCGGGCCTGTGCCTCCTGGGGCGTAGCCCACTCAACCTTTTGCACTTCCATGCTGGCGTCGGAGAGGACGCCGCCCACCGCACGCAGCAGATAGAAGTCCACCCTTTTGTAGACCCGTTCCGGCACGGTGCGGGCGTATGTATCCATGTACTCGTAATTCACAGTTTTAAGAAAAGACTCGAAAACGGTCTCAAGTCCCGTTTCTTCTTCCACTTCGCGCAGGGCCGCTGCCAGCGGTTTTTCGGAGGGGTAGAGGCGCCCTTTGGGCAGTTGCCAACGACGTCCTGAGCGATCTGTGGCGATCAGAGCCACCTCAATAACGCTGTAGGCATCGACAGTCCTTTTGCGGTAGGCGACCCCACCTGCAGAATGGCTTTGCCGGATAGTGAAGGGACGTTCTCCCGCATCGTGTGCCTGAAATCGACTTGCCGACGCGTCCTCGCCGCCTGCCGCATTGTGCGCCGAGTCGTCCTTACGCGCTTCAGATCTATCAGGCTGAGAGTTCATCCACGAAATCCCGGAGAACCCGCTGGCCGGTTCGACTGCTCGGTGGCATATCCTGGTTGCATCATCTGACAATATGGCAACTCGATGCGCCTGCGACGCATCTGTTGTTGCAGGAACCTCAGGATGGCTGCGGGTTGTTGGCCAGGGATCCATCGACCACGATCGCGGCCAAGCCTTGTGCCACTTCGTCCCAGTTATCTGGCGGCAGCTGCGCAAGAGGACGGGGCAGAAGACAGGGCGAAGTGAACGGCAAAGCGGAAGCCAACTCCGCCAGCGACCAGACAGAGCGGGCGTGGGCCAGCACAACATAGGTTTCCATCCACTTTGCCAACAGCACAAGCCACTGGGCCAAACCTTCCCCTGCCCCAATCGCCGGCAGCGGGGCGGGCGCGTCGGCCGCGAACCGCACAGCTATCAGGCCGGTTTGGTCGATCCACAGCCGGTGGGGGACAACGGGGCCGGTCGACACTTCGGCTGTGATCCAGCGGGCAAAGCTAAGGTGCAGATCGGAGATCAACGCCGGACGCACCCACTCAACGGCCGCTGATATGGGGCGGCTGTGCGGTGGATGGCGGGGCGACACGATCTGCTCTCCGTTTTCGTCGTACCAGTACCAGTGGGCCATGACAAGCGCAGATTCTCTTAACAGTTCAGCCGGCGCATTGCACCGATCTGCAGCGCAGATTTGCGATCATCATATCATAATATGAAAAATTTGGCAGACATGGATATTGAGTAGAAGCCAGCAAAGGGCAATTCTCTGCCTTCAAGTCATTGCAGAGCAGCGCGCGCTTAAGGAGGACGCGGGAGGACGATAGTTGGCGGGAGGTGTTGGTTGCGCTATGATGCAGGAAATGCCGTAGCATAGTCCGAGCCAGGTAATCTAGGAGCACACGATTTCGATGAAGCGGGCAAAGCGCAACGGGGGCCGGACAGGTTCTCCTGCGGGCGGACAGCGGCCGCCTGCCTATCCCAAGCCGACGCTTGTGGACTCAGAAAAAGAATTCAGCAGGATGATGCGGCATCTTTCAGATCAACCCTGGCTGGCGCTGGATACCGAGAGTGACAGCCTTTTTCGCTATACGCCGCGCGTTTGTTTGATCCAGGTCTCGGCTCCTACTGCATGCGGCGGCTCCACTCGGTCGACTGATCCTACAAATATCCTGGACTACCTTGTCGATCCGCTCCGGTTGCTCGACCTTTCAGAGTTGGGGGCGCTTTTCGCCAACGACACGACGGAAGTCATTCTGCACGCGGCCGACAACGATATCCTGACGCTTCAGCGAGATTTCGGCTTTCGGATTCGCCAGTTGTTCGACACTCAGCTTGCTGCGCGCATATTGGGGCGGCAAGGTATCGGCCTGGCACAGGTCTTGTTGGAGGAGTTCGATGTCATCAGCGACAAGCGCATGCAGCGCACAAACTGGGGGCAACGCCCACTCACTGCCCGCCAGATGACCTATGCGCAGATCGATACCCACTTTTTGCCGGCTCTGAGCTCCCGCCAGTCCGAGCATCTTAAGACAGCGGGTCGCTGGCAGGAGGCGACGGAGGCATTCCGCATCCTGGAAACGATCGAATATACACCGCCGGCGCCGCGCACCTTTTGGCAGATGAAGCAGATCCGTTCGGTGGACGTGCGAGACCTGAACATCCTGGAAACGTTATGGGACTGGCGCGAACAGTTTGCAAAGCGCACGGAACGGCCGCCGTTCAAAGTTTTGGGCGAAAACGCGCTGGTTGCGCTGGCTCGCGACCGACCACGAACCATGGCGGCGCTGCAGAAGATACCTGGACTGAGTGCGCGGCAGATCGAATGGTTTGGCAAGGAGTTGCTGGAGGAGGTCCGGCTGGGAATGAAGCGGCCCGCACCACAGCGTCCGGTCTCTGCGAGGAGAGCCGAGCATTCGCCTACTGCGGCTGGTCGAAGGAGCTATGAAGCCCTGCGGCGATGGCGGACGGAAACAGCAGCCGCGCGCGGAGTCGATCCTGACATTGTTTTCAACAATGAAACACTTTTGCAGATTTGCGCCCGCCAACCGACGTCGCTTGCCGGGTTGGAGGAAATTCCAAGCATCGGCCCCTGGAAGGCCCAAACCTACGGCCCGGCGCTACTGGAGTTGCTCAATTGCAGGGGAAAAGTGTGACGGGCGAGGTTTACCGGTTCTGGCGCGTACAGAGAGAGGTATGACACTCATGCGGGCTGGAGGACGACAGTATCGGGTAGATGGTCCGCGCCGGAGCGACCCTCGAAGACTTCGACAAACTCCTCCGTCTCCAGAGTTTCGCGTGCAAGCAGGGCTGCGGCGACGTCGTCCAATTGCGGACGATTCATCAGGAGTATCTGTCGCACCCGTTCGTGTTGCTCGCTTACGATAGTATGCACTTCGCCGTCCAGCGCTTCGGCGACCTCTTCACTGTAATCCCGCTGCTCTGTCAGTTCGCGGCCCAGGAAATGGTTCTCCTCCTGGTGACCGATCTGCAATGGCCCCATCTTTTTGCTCATCCCGTACTTCGTCACCATCGCCCTAGCCATGCGCGTGATCCCTTGAATGTCGTCGCTGGCGCCATTCGAAATGTCGCCAAAGACCAGTTCCTCGGCGACGCGCCCCCCCAATGCGACGGCAATCTTGTCGATGAAGTAGGAACGGGGCAAAAGATAGCGGTCCCTTTCGGGCACGGTCAGTGTAAAGCCACCGGCCATACCGCGGGGGATAATGCTTACTTTGCGCAGCGGATCGGCGCCCTTCACAAGATGGGCGACGATGGCATGCCCGGATTCGTGATACGCGACCACTTGGCGCTCACGATCGGTGATCAGGCGGCTCCGCCGTTCCGGCCCGCCCATCGCGATGCGTTCGATCGACTCCTGCATCTCGTCCATGGCGATGGTGCGCCGGTTGCGCCGCGCAGCCAGAATCGCTGCCTCATTGACCAGGTTTTCCAGGTCGGCGCCGACGAATCCGGGAGTCTGTCGAGCGATCAGATTCAGATCAACGTTGGGGTCCAATGGCTTGCCTTTAACATGAACGTCGAGGATTGCCCGCCGACCCTGCAGATCGGGGCGGTCCATGGTCACGCGGCGGTCAAACCGGCCCGGACGCAGCAGCGCTGGATCGAGAATATCGGGCCGATTGGTCGCGGCCACCAGAATGACATTCGTATCGGTGCTGAAGCCGTCCATCTCCACCAGGATTTGGTTGAGGGTCTGCTCGCGCTCGTCGTGGGAGCCGCCGAGGCCGGTGCCGCGGTAGCGCCCGACCGCATCGATCTCGTCGATGAAGACGATGCAAGGGCTGTTGCGCTTGGCCTGCTCGAACAGATCGCGTACGCGGCTGGCGCCCACGCCAACGAACATCTCCACGAATTCAGAGCCGCTGATGCTGAAAAAGGGCACTCCGGCCTCGCCGGAAACGGCCTTGGCCATCAGAGTCTTGCCGGTGCCGGGTGGCCCAACCAGGAGCACGCCCTTGGGGATGCGCGCACCCAGCGCCACGAACTTTTGCGGCTCCTTGAGGAATTCAACAATCTCCTCCAGTTCCTGCTTGGCTTCATCGGCTCCGGCGACATCGCCGAAAGAAACGGTAGGCCTGTCGCCGACGAACATGCGGGCTTTGCTCTTGCCGAAGGAGAGGGCCTGGTTGCTGCCGCTCTGGCTTTGGCGAAATAGAAACAGAAAGAGGCCAGCAATCAGAATCAGAGGGAGCAGGTTGATGATTAGAGCGAACCAGTTGCCGGAGTTCGAGGGGGGTTGAACGTTGATTTTGACTTGGGCCATGCTCTCTTCCGAGACGCCCATGCCTGCCAGCGTTCGCGTTAGAGCGACGCCCTCTTCTTTGCGGCTGACCAGCGGCTGATCGTTATCGCGTGCGAAAATCTCCAGACTTTCCCCGCGTACGTCGATGCGCGCCACGTTGCCGCGTTCGACCTGCCTGGCGACGTCACTCAAGCTGACGCTTTGCGATGTCTCGCTGGGGCCGTACACGTTGAGAAACAGGGCCGCCGCGGCCACAAGAATCAGCAGATAAACAAAGGCATTTCGCGTCCAGTTTCCGCTCACAAGGTCTCCTCACACACCAAGATTCATGCAAGCCGAAGTATAACATGGAGGGCACAGAATCGCGAACAGGTGGCAGAAGGGCGTTCTAAAGCCGAGTGGGTTTCCGGTCACCTCTTGGAGGCCACATTCGTTCAGGACGAGATGATTGCAAACCGAGAGGCCGCGTCGCAGGTCTTGACCATCGACCAATTTCGGATTGCCCCTGAGGTTGCGAGCTCTATTCGGCACGGGCGGCAGGCAGTTCCCCCATAGACCTTTCGTCCTGCGTGACATATTCGGCCACCGGGCTTTCCACCCGTCCGTATCCGTTCCAGATCTTGAAACCGAGCAGGGCCAACAGTTCCGGTGACGCCTCCTCGAGCACCTCGGGGCGCGTGCCGATGGCGAAGTTTTCCTGGGGACGGAACTGCGGACCGCAAAATGTACTGAGCAGGCCGAACCGGTTCTCGGAACTAACGTTTGCTCCGGTTCCGTGCCACAGCCTGCCATCGAAGATCATAGCTGTCCCTGCCGGTCCTTCCGCTGCAATCGTCACTACATCTGCATCGCCGCCCGTCGGCGGCCGGCCGCGCAGATGGCTACGGGGCACGAAGCGCGTCCCTCCGTTTTCCGCGCTGAAGTCGTTGAGCATCCACATGACGTTGATGCAGACGCATGGCGCAATCAACGCGGGCGGCTCCGCCCCTTGCAGATTGGTGCGCTCCCGAGTGATCGAGCCTACTGGCAAAGGCGAAGGTCTGCGCGCGATCGGATTGGGCATCCACCATTGATCAGTGTGCAAATTCATAGCGACTCCGCCCGGCTTGGCGATGTTGGCAGAGTAGCTTGAGAGCTGGTAGTCGTCGCCCATAACATGATCGACAACCGTTCGGACGCTTTGGGTAAACAGGATCTGGCGGAAGACTTGCCCTTTATTGACCAGCATCCACACGCGCTGATTGACGCCTCCAGACGCGGCAGTGTAAGCCTGCTGGCGCGGTCGTCCGCGGCCGTCAGTGAATGCGCCCCACTGCTGTTTCGGCCCGCCGTCCTCAAAAGCCGCGCCCTGGCGCAACTCGGCGGCGGCCTGATCGATCAGCCGCCTGCGCGCGGCCTCCACCACATGCGGCTCCAATGCGTTGGCGATCAGGCAGTAGCCGAACTCGTCGATATCCAGTTTAGCCCGTTCGATATCCGTAGTCGCCCGCGGCAGAGATTGGTTAGGTGGCATACAGTTCCTCAGGTTGGCGTCGTTTCGCCAACTCTACTTCAGTTCGTCGGATTCGGCAATCCTCGCCGGCGGAATTGCGGCCTCTAACTGTTAGCCTTTTGCAACAGACCGCCACGTAATAGGGGAGGCGCGCGACACACCTCCCCCTAAGAATCCGTCCTCTGTTTCGGGCGAGGAATTGCCTGTGCTAGAATTGAAAGGTATGAACATCAGCGCAGAAGTCTGGTCAATACTTTTCAGCCCAGTCGGCCCTCCAATTGTACTGACATTGGGCAGCGTAGTCGTCTGGATCTTGGGCCGAGTGGCGCCGCCAATGACGCGCCAACGCAGCATCTGGAGCGCGACCGGTCTCTTGAGCGTCGTCGCCCTGTTATTCTGGGGCGCAGCGGCAGTTCTGACGGTGACGCTGCGCCTGCAACCGATCGCGCCGCACTTCAGCATACCGTGGCAGCCCTTTTTCTCTACGGGGGCGGACTTGCTGTGGGTGAGCAATGGCTGGAACTGGTACGTCTCCTGTCTCATTCTCCTGCTTGGGGGCGGGGGTCTGCTCTTCAGTGGCTTTGGCGGGCAAAGCTTCGGACGCTCTTCCGACGACAGGCAACAGGATACCGCGCTCACACTGGCGCTGTCCCTGAATGCAATCGCCAGCGCGTTATTCTTTGCCAGCAGCGACAACCTCCTTACGGTTACTTTGATGTGGGTGGTGATGGATCTCTTCATCATTGGCCGCAACGCAATCGTACCCACCGTACATGGACCTTCCCCCACGCGGCAGTTTCAAGGGCTGAGCATGGTGGGGGCGCTGCTGCTGCTGATTGGGTTGCTCCCCGCCGGCCCGAGCGGCCCTGCGGAGGCGCTGGCTGGCGGCCAACTGCCCCAGGAGACGGTGATACTGATGCTGCTGGCCGGTGTCATTCGAGCCGGCGTCTACCCTTTGCACCTCTGGCTGCTGCCGCACAGAGGGGAACGACTCTACATGGCGGACCGACTCATCGACCAGATGCCGCCGGCGCTGTGCGGGCTGTGGCTGCTTGGCTGGTCGAGTGGCCTGGCAAGTGAAGGTCTGCTGGCACGCCCTGAAGTTGTCGTGCTTGCCTTGCTGGGGCTGCTCGGCTCCGCCATCGCCACTTTTACGACCACAACCAGGCAGGAGCACACCACCTTCGTGCTGATCACCTCGGTAGGCATCGCCGGCTTGGCCAGCATTTTATCGGAAGTCCGCGGACCGGCCGCTGTTCTGTGGCCGACCACGACCTTTGCCCTGGGCGGTGGGCTGTGGCTGATAGGCGAACGCATCTGGCGCACTTGGCACTGGCAGATACCGATCAGTGTAGGCGTCCTGGCTTTGGTGGGCGTTCCGTTCACGCCCGGATTCCTCACCCAATCTGTGGTCGCCCAGTTGCTGATGGGGACAAATTGCGCCGATATGGCCGCTCCTTGCGGAAGTTACGGGGGAACGATGTGGGCTCTTTTCGTCGCCTATACGTTGACGCAGATGATCTACGTTTCGTCTCTTCTGCGCATCTGGGAGACGGAACCTGGGGAAAGCCCCGGCACGGATGCTAAACCTGACGCCTGGATGGTGGGCCGGCTGCTGATCTATGTGGTCGTACTAGGCATCCCCCTGACGATCGCCGGTGTATTCCCGCAGATAATTACGGGCATCACAAACCTGGCAGACGCCATTCCTCGCGGCGCGGGAGATCCCCCCAGCGCCGTTGCGAGTTGGCAGGTCTGGCTGACTCTGGCGGGGCCGCTCGCGCTGGGCATCGGCCTTGCCGTATTGCGCTCTCAGATCAGCGTGCGCCTGAACGCCATCGGCGAGGCAACAGGTACCACGCCGGCCCTCAGAGCCTGGTCGCGGCGGGTCGCTCGGTTCACGGCACTGGACTGGTTTTCCCGCATTACCAGTTGGGGAACCAGCAGCACCGGTCAGGTGTGGGACGCGGGCTTGGAGATTGTTGAAGGGGCGGGCCATGTGGGTTGGGTCCTGGTCTTTGGCGTACTGGGCTACTTTCTGCTTAATGTGTGAGAGTAGAGGCGCCAGCTTTCAAGTGTTGGTTGAACAGGCGTTGATGGGTGTAGAAAATTCTGATTAACAGGAACTCCTGTTGTGGCTGAATTCTGGTCATCCGTACCATTTCACATCTTCCTGGGGCTTGTCGCAGGTCTTCCTTTCGTACTTTGGGATTGGCGTATCGCTCTTCCCGGACTGCTGCTCCTGCAACTGGGCACAGGCACGATGATGGGTTCGGTCTATGCGCTGCCAGCGCCATGGCCCGCCGTGCAATTCGGCGTTCTGATTTTCGCTTGTCTGATACTGATGCTCTCGATCCTGCAAACCAGGAGTGTTCAGGTCGATCAATCAGGCGCGTTCAGTTCAATTCTCTTTCGGGCGCTTGTCCTGGGAATCGCCTCGCTATTGGTATGGAGAGCGAGCGACGACATTCCTTTGCCCCTAGTTAACGATTCAACCAGGCTGCTCTTTTTGTGGTTTGCCGCCCTGGCGCTGCTCACGCTAGGCCTGGCCGAAACAATTTTATTTGGCGGCATCGCCCTGCTCCTGTGGTTGATTCCAGTGCAGGCGATTCTGTCCATTTTGTTTCCCTCGCCTGCCATCATCGTTCCACTGGGCATCTTGCAACTGCTGATGGCGCTGGCGTGCAGTTATCTGCTGCTGGCTGAGGAAAGCGTCCTTTGGTCGATAGAAGCTCCAGCAACAGACCCGGGCTTGGCTTCGGTGACCGGGCGCCGACTAAGCATCGCCGCCGGGGCCCGGATCCTCTGGTATGGTATCACCTACTGGTTCTATTCATTGGTCACGCGCCGCCGTCACCCCGCGGCTTGAAAAGGCTAGATTTGCTCCGGTTGGCGGACGCGGCGCTAAAGTGGATGGTGTCCGGGCTGCCGCCCCGTTCCATACCGACAGGCTCGGGCTGGCAGCAGCCACCAAAACTACCCCCGAGGCCTTTAGTTAACCGCTGAGAACGGGCAGTTGTCTTCCATGATTCAACTCACATTGCCCTCCTTCCTTTTCAGTTTTCTCCTCGTTGCGGCGCTGATCAGCTTTTTGCTGCGCCGCTGGGAGCGCGCTGTTCTGATTGTGTTTGGGTCACTCCTGAACGCCGTGGGCGTTGGGCTGTGGCGGCTTCCTCTAGACGCGCCGCCTCTGGTAGTGCCCTACCTACCAGTAACGCTCGACCTGGATGCAGGAATTTGGCAGTACGGCATGCGGCTCCAGCTGACGCAATCGAATGAGCCGGTCGTCGTCACAGTCCTCGTGATGCTGGGAATCGGGATGTTGCTGGCGGCGGCGGCAAGCCAGGGCAGACTGTTCCCCTCTTCCGTCCTGCTTGTCGGCGTGGGGTATACGGGAATCGCACTGCTGGTGGATGCGCCACTTCCGCCGGTTCTCCTGGCCCCGATCTTCTTGGGGATGCTGATAACGATTGGCGTGTTTTCCATTCAAGTCGGCGGCGTGAGGGACGCGCTTGGATCGTTTCGGGCCATCCTCCCGCCGATTCTGGCGATACCGCTTGTGTTGCTCGCCGCCTGGAATATGGAGCAACTGCCCCTCAATCCACAGGATACGCGTGTTGCGGCCGACGCGGCGCAACTGCTGGGCAGTGGGCTTCTGATTCTGCTGGCCCCGGTGCCTCTGCATAGCGCACAGCCGAAGTTGGGCGAGTCCTCGCCACCGATTGCGACGGCGTTGACGATTCTCTTTTACCAGACTCTGGTTCTCTATGTCGTCTATGTGGCAGCGGCAAGTTACCCGTTGCTGCGCGACAGTTCCGCCTTCAGCCTGTGGTTGTCCTCAACTGGAATCGTCACCCTGGTTTGGGGCGGGGTGGCCGCGGCAGGGGCAAGCCATCCCGGCCGTCTATGGGGTTATGCCATGCTGCACGATTGGGGCCTGATTCTGTTGCTTCTTGCCGGTTCCGACGAGCGCAGCCGCCCATTGGTCGTCACCCTGTTCGCGCTACGCATCTTGAGTACGCTCACCGCGGCAGCAGGGTTGGCTCAGATGCGCCGAGCCGCGGGCGATCTGGCTCTTGAGAGCCTGCGAGGTGTGGGAATCCGCCTGCCATGGAGTACGACTGCGTTTCTTTTGGGTAGCCTGGGGCTGGCCGGTTTCCCGCTGACAGCCGGGTTTTCCGGGCATTGGTCTGCATTGCAGGCTCTGGCGGAGGTAGATTGGCGTTTTGCCGCCATCGTGCTGATTTCGAGCGGCGGCGTCATATTCGGATTTGTGCGGATGGTCGGCGTCTTCTTCGGCCCACTGGACAATCAACTCCTGCCGCGCGAACGCCCGCTGGGAATCATCTTTGCCGTTAGCGCCATTCTTCTCGTTTCCAGCATCGCGATAGCCCCGCAACTGTTCGAAACTCCAATTGCCAGGACTTTGCTGGCATTTGACTGAGCAGAAGCTGTCAAAACCTTTCCACTTAACATCTGATAGAGAATGAAAGTCCTCTCGTAGTAAGGTTGGCTTAACTCTTACCAGACCTTCGCCGCGGCGGCGCGCCGCACACTTCCAAGGAGGCCGTTGTCATCGAGGTGAATTCAGAGAGTCAAACGTCGCGTCTAAAGGGATTTTATAGGAAGAGTCTGGCAGATCGGGTCGCGCTCCTTTCCGACTGGGCGGCGCTCAGCGCCGAAGAGACGGAGTTGCTGGCTGCCAGTATGGATGTCGCGCAGGCCGACAAGATGGTCGAGAACGTTGTTGGCCGCCACGCCCTGCCTTTGGGAATCGGCGCCAATTTCCTGATCAACGGCGAGGAGTTCTTGATTCCGATGGCAATAGAGGAGCCATCGGTCGTGGCGGCGGTGAGCGCCGGCGCTCTGCTGGCACGCGCGGGGGGCGGCTTCAGGACGGGCAGCACGCAACCGCTGATGATCGCGCAGATTCAGTTGCTCGACGTGCCGGACGCGGCCAAGGCAGAGACGGCGATCATGGCGGCCAAACAACAGATCCTGGCCGCAGCCGACACCAGCCCTACGATGGCGCGGCTGGGCGGAGGCCCGCAGGAGATCGAGGTTCGCCATCTGCCACACACGCCGGCGGGAGCAATGCTAATCGTTCACCTGATCATCGACTGCCGGGACGCGATGGGGGCAAATGCTGTCAACACGGCTGCTGAGGAGGCGGCGCCTCTGTTGGAGAGGTTGAGTCAAGGTCGGGCCGGGCTGCGCGTCCTCTCGAACCTGAGCGACCGGCGGCGCGCCTGGGCCGAGGTAGAGATTCCGGCGGAGGCGTTTGACAACGAGACGCTTTGCGGTACTGAAGCAGTTCACAGGATCGCCGAGGCGAACGCGTTTGCCTTTGCCGACCCATACCGGGCGGCGACACACAACAAAGGCATTTTCAATGGGATTGACGCGGCGCTGCTGGCTACGGGCAACGATTGGCGGGCGGTTGAGGCCGGCGCACACGCTTGGGCAGCGCGCGATGGCCAATACCGCGCCCTGACCGACTGGCATGTGCGAAGCCGCGACGGCTCGTCTTCCTTGTATGGACGAATTGAACTGCCGCTGGCTGTCGGTACGGTTGGCGGCGCGACGCAGAGCCACCCAACTGCCCGGATTGCTCTGAGAATCCTGGGCGCGCCCGCCCAATCGGGAGCGGCAACGTCCACTCGCCTGGGAACGGGATTAAGCGAGATCATTGCCGCCGTGGGACTTGCCCAGAATCTGGCGGCGCTGCGAGCGCTGACATCAACGGGAATCCAGCAAGGGCACATGCGACTTCACGCGCGCCAGATGGCTATTGCGGCAGGCGCCGAGGGGGAAGTGATCGAGCGCATCGCCGAAAAGCTGGTAGGCGAAGGAAAGATTCGTGTAGAGCGAGCCAAAGAGTTGCTGCACGAGCAAGAGCTCGCGGTGCGAGGATAGGCGCGCCAAGATAGCGCCACCGAGAGGAGAAACTGATGCTGAATCAACCGATCCAAGCCGTCGGGATCGTCGGATACGGCGCATACGTGCCGCGTTTCCGGCTGCCGGGCGCGGAGATCAGCCGAATCTGGGACGGAGAGTTGGGTGCAAAGAGCTTGCCGGCGCATCCGAAACTAGGCAAGTGCTCGGGGCACAAGGATAGCAGCCCGATAAAGGAGAAAGCGGTGCCGGGGCTGGATGAGGACACGGCGACGATGAGCATTGAAGCGGCCCGCAATGCGCTGGCGCGTGCGCAGATCGATCCGCAGCGCATCCGGGCAGTATGGGTCGGCAGCGAGAGCCATCCTTACGCGGTCAAACCGACGGGCACGATTGTGGCCGAGGCGATAGGCGCTACACCGGCCACACAGGCGGCGGACTGGCAGTTTGCTTGCAAGGCCGGTACAGAGGCGTTGCAGGCCGCCATCGGCTTGGTGGGCAGCGGCATGGCCTCTTACGCGCTTGCGATCGGAATGGATACCGCACAAAGCCGCCCGGGCGACGCGCTGGAATACACAGCGGGCGCGGGCGGCGCGGCGTTGCTGTTGGGCGCGGCGTCCGAATCCATGGCTGTCATAGAGCGCAGCTTGAGCTACGTGTCGGACACCACCGATTTCTGGCGCAGGCCCGGCAACAACTATCCCAGCCACGCTGAGCGCTTCAGCGGCGACCCCGGCTACTTTGGTCATGTCATTCCGGCTGCCGAACAGATGATGGAGGAGTTGGGAGTGACAGCCGCGGCGTTCGACCATGTCGTAGTGCATCAACCGAACATCAAGTTTCCTGTCCGGGCGATGCGCGCGTTGGGCTTCACGCAGTCACAATGGGAAAGCGGCCTGCTGGTGGGCGAGATCGGCAACACGTATGCCGGTTCCGCGTTTGTCGGTCTGACGGCGATTCTGGACATCGCCGAACCGGGCCAGCGCGTGCTGGTCGTCAGTTACGGCAGCGGCGCCGGTTCTGACGCATTCTCGCTGCGCATGACCGAGCGGGCGGGGAAGGCACGGCGACGCGCGCCCCTCACCAGCGATTACATCCGCCGCCGCGTTGAGATTGACTACGCGCAATATGTCCGAATGATGGGGAAACTGGCAGTCCATTGAGACGCACAGATGGAGGGGGGTTGGGGCACCCGGATTCTCTCCCGCCTCGTCCATTTGTCGTTGCTACATCTCCAACGCCAGCGCTTCCAGGGTGCGCAGCAGCAGCGACCGCCATCGGCCATCATTGTCGATGGGAATATATATGGCTTCCCGCCCGACATGAATTGAGTTTTCCGGCACGAATTCGCCTTCGTCAGTCGAGCGGCCCAGCGCCATCCGCAAGGCGTGTTGCAACTTGCGCCGGGAACTGTCCGCGATTTCGCCTTGGAGTACGCCTTCACCGCCGATTGCGCCCAGAGAAAACCCCTGCTGGATGCGCACAGCGATCTGATCGCGCCGACGGCCAATGTTAAGGACGCCGGCCTTGAGCGCCTCGATCTTCACGCGGATCTGGTAAAACAGGTTTTCCATCTCAAGAGGCACCGAGCGTGTCTCCAGATCTGAGCCGAAGCGGTCTACGATCTCCTTGCGCATCTCGTTCAATTGTGTCGGCGCAGTCAGGCCGGCGATGCGGCGGTAAAGTTGCAGGCGCAGCCCCTCTTCCTCAACGTAAGTTGCCGGGATTTCCGCCCGCAGGGGAAGGTCGAGCGTGACCGGGGGCGCCAGCGGGTCATCCAGGGCGATCGCTAGCGGAGCGGCGTCCTGCTTCACTGGAGGCGCGGGCGCGGCGCGGTCACCGTTCTCGGGAATCGGCCGTTCGCCGGCGTCCAACAGTTTCTGCGCTTCGGCCAAGCGTTCTCGCTTCGCCCTCAGTTCGTTGACCGACTGTGCCAGAAGGCGCGTGTAGAGTTCAAAGCCAACGCTGACAATCTGGCCGTGCTGGCGCGCGCCCAGCAACTCGCCGGCGCCGCGGATCTCAAGATCCCGCATAGCGATGCGGAAGCCGGCGCCCAACTCATCGCTGCTCTCCAACAGTGCTTCAAGCCGTCGGCGGGCGTCAAGGGTAAGTGTGCCGTGCCGGTCATGGAAGAGATAGCAGTAGCCGCGAACTGCGCCGCGGCCGACACGACCGCGCAACTGATACAACTGGGCCAGGCCGAAATGGTCGGCGCGGTTGACAATGATCGTGTTGGCACGCCGGATGTCAAGCCCGTTCTCCACAATCGTGGTACAAACGAGAACATCGATCTCGCCATCGGCGAAACGCATCATTGTTTCTTCCAACTCCCGCTCCGCCATCTGGCCGTGAGCTATCGCCACGACGGCCTCGGGGACCTGCCGCTGCACACGCGATGCCAGAGTCTCCAATCCACGCACGCGATTATGCACGTAAAACACCTGCCCTTCCCGATCCAGTTCCCTTTGGATGGCCTGGTGCACAAGCGTGCTGTCGAATTCGGACAGGATCGTACGCACAGGCAGCCTATCCTTAGGCGGCGTATTGATGGTGCTCATGTCACGCACGCCGCTGAGGCTCATGTGCAGGGTTCGGGGGATCGGCGTGGCGCTGAGCGTCAGCACATCCATCTGTGTGCGCATCTGTTTGAGACGCTCCTTGTGGCTGACGCCAAAACGCTGCTCCTCATCGATGATCAGCAGCCCCAATGACTGAAAGCTGACATCCTTCGAGAGCAGACGGTGCGTGCCGATGACAATATCAACATTTCCGCCTCGCATCTTCTGCAACACCTGTTCCTGCTGCGCCGGTGTGCGGAAACGCGAGAGCATCTCCACCAGGACTGGGAACTGGCTGAGGCGTTGGCTGAAGACGCGATAGTGCTGCTGGGCGAGAACGGTGGTCGGCACGAGCACGGCTGCCTGCTTCCCGTCCATCACGGCCTTGAATGCGGCACGGATCGCGACCTCGGTCTTACCGTAGCCGACATCGCCGATTATGATGCGGTCCATCGGTCTGCCGGTTTCCATGTCTCGCTTGACATCGGCGATGGCGTCGATCTGGTCAGATGTTTCGCGAAAGGGAAAGGCCGCCTCCATCTCCTCCTGCCAGGGGCTGTCCGGGCTGTAGGCGTAGCCGGGGACGACCTCTCTCTCAGCGTACAGTATGAGCAGGTCTTCGGCAATATCCTCAACCGCCTTTTTGGCCCGCGCCTTCACAGTCTGCCAGTCGGCGGTGCCCAGCCGGGTGACGGCGGGGGGGATGCCGGCATCTCCCGCGCCGACATAGCGGCTCAGTCTGTCCGCTTGATGTACGGGCACATATAGTTTGTCGCCACGGGCGTAATTGACCTGCAGATACTCACGTTCGACGCCCCCCAATTCAAGTCTGATCAGCCCCTCATATACGCCGATGCCATGTTCCATGTGTACGACATAGTCATTCGGGCTGACGTCGGCGAAAAACAGTTCAGGCGCCACGGTCGAACGCGTGCCGCGCCGCTTCCTCCGCGACTGTCTTGTCCAGCCGAACAGTTCGGTATCCGTCAGCAGTCGCAGGTCAACGCGCGTCGGGTTATTGCCGGAGCCGCCTGGGATCGCCGCCCCTTTCATCACAAACCCTTCCGGCAGCACACCCTGCAATAGCGTGATCCCGCTGGGCGGGGGTGAGTCCAGATCGGCGCGAGCACTTGATGGCAGCCGCGCTTCGTTCAACTCCTCTTGCAGACGGGCAGTCTGCCGCGAGATGAGCACGATGCGGTCAGTGGAATTGGCAAACTTGCGCATCTCATCAAGAATACGTTTGCTTTGGCCGGCAAAATGGGGGCCGGGCGCAAATGAGCGGGCCAGGTCCGAGCTTTCGCTCGCGCCAGGGCCGTCGGGCAAAGGCTGCAAACCCAGCAGGAGCGGTTCGCGAAGCGCAATCTGCTCCAAGATCTTCTCCGGTGCAAAAATAGTTGAGATGAACTCAGCGGGCAGTTCGTGGCCGCGCAGCAACTCCTGCCGCGTTCGGGCAGCCTCCTCTGCGCGCCCTTGCAAACCGGCGTTCAGTTCCGCGCCGTCGTCGACGACAAGGAGACCGTTGGGTGGCAGGTGGTCCAGCAGCGAGGCATGGCGGGAGTAGAAATAGGGCAGATACCACTCGATGCCGCGAAAGACGCGACCTTCCGCCAGCTCTCCGATTTCGCGACTCATCTCCTCACGAATCGCCAGGACCAGATTCGGATCGCCCAGCAGCGCGGTGCGCAGCCTGTCCACATCGGGGCCGCCGTGGGGGGCCAGACCCAAGGCTTCGCTGCCAGGCCCGATCAGCACGCGCTGCAATTGGCGTTCACTACGTTGGGTTGCAGGGTCAAATGCCCGCAGCGTTTCCACTTCGTCACCGAAGAGATCGATGCGGACGGGGTGCGTCAGATTCGGAGGCCAGATGTCGACGATGCCGCCGCGGCGGGCGAACGTCCCCGGCTCTTCAACCACGTCGACCGGTTCATAGCCACCTTGGGCCCACCGTTGCGTGAGTTCATCCAATTGGACAAAGCTGCCGACGTGCAGGGGGCGCAGAGCCATACGAAACGCTTTGACGGGCAGCGTTTTCTGCATCAGCGCACGAGCCGAAGAGACGACAATTCTGGGGAGATGACCCTTTTGCTGCAGCGTCGCCAGTGCAGTCAGTCGGAGTTGCCGCGTGCGCCCAGCCCAGGGGATTCGCTCATAGGGCAAAGCGTCCGGCTCGGCGTAGAGAGAGACCTGTGACGTCCCGCCCGTGGTCGGCAGAAACAGTTCCAGCCTTTCCACCCAGTGTTGGGCCTGTTCGGATGTGCCTGCCACGACAAGCACCGGCCCTGCGCGATCGGTCGCGGCGCCAGCGACGACGAAAGCGCGCGCCGCGGTGAAAAGCTTCTGCGGCGCGGTTGAGTGGCCCGTCAGCAACTCCTGATAAGCGGGCAGATTTTTGAGTAGCGGCAGCAGTCCTGAAAAGTTCATATTCTTGGTGAGGTGGAGTCATCGCGACGCGGGCCTGCCTGCGTTTCATTCAGCTTTTACCGTTGAAGCGATTCATTGCGATGTCAATTCCTTGAAACAGCCAACTCTCGACGGCGTTAGCGATGCGGCTACGCAGCGGCTCGAAAAGAATCTCCTCGTCGGCGCTGAAGTTCTGCAGGACATAGGCGGCGGGATCCACAGGCGATGGTGGGCGTCCGATCCCCACTCGCGCGCGTGGAAACTCGTCAGTTCCCAACTGCTGAATCAGCGATTTCATGCCGTTATGTCCTCCTGCCCCGCCAAAGGGGCGGAGACGCAGTTTGGCGCTGGGCAGGTCAAGCTCATCATAGATGACAAAGATATCTTGCGCCTCTATATCGAAGTAACGCGCCATCGGCGCCACTGCGCTGCCGCTGCGGTTCATAAATGTGAGTGGCCGCATCAGCATTAGCCTATTTCGCGGCTGCGCTTCACCGGGTGACAACTCCTCGAAGGGCGCACGCGGGCGCGTGATCCAGCCCTCTCCATATAGCGCGTTGAACTTTGTGCGAGAGAGCGGGATTGAGTGGCGGCGGGCCAGAAGACCCACGACCTGAAAGCCGATGTTGTGTCGATTGCGCGCATAACGGGGTCCAGGATTCCCCAGACCCACGATCATTTTCATTTTCTGCTGTTTACGCTAACGGCCTCTGCGACGGCGCATAGGGCCATTAAATGGTCGCGACTCGCCGGCCTGTTCTATGCTCTTGTTGACCCCGAGGGGGCGACATCACCCGTGACCAAGCAGCCAAGGCTAATCAACCTTGGCTATCACCCACACCAGCAGACGCTTTGCGGCGAAGATCGCGCCTAAGAGCAGGAACAGCCCAGCGCTCCACCGCACGCCTGTCAAGAAACGCGCACGCATTCTGTTCAAGGAGAGCGCCTCGCCCAGGCCACCCAGCACGCCCGGCGTTTGCTGAATGACCGACTGACTGGTAGAGGAGGCTTGACCCTCGTCCGTACCTCCGCCGTTACTCTGTGCTCCTGGCGCAGCCGTCGGGGTAGGCTCGGCGGTCGGCTCTTCAAGATTCGGTTGCTCCACCTGTACCGGCTCCACGGTCGGTTGCGGGAACGGCGTAGGCGTATCAATCGGGATCGGTGTCGGCGTGGGACCGTCCGGCGTCGGCGTTGGCGCTTCCTGATTCACGCTAATGTTCTGCGCGTAGAATTCACCGTAATTGCCGTCCGGGCGTACGACCCGCAGCCGCAGCGTGTAGATTCCGGGCGCAAGCCCGCCCGTTTGCCAGACACCCAGCTGGCCATTCTGTACTGGCCGCGTATCGCCCGCAAACCAGATGTAGCCCTCGTCCCCACTCGGCTCCCGCTTAAAGTAGAGTTCATAGCGGGCGAACGGGGAGCCGGCAGCCGTGCCCAGAACCGGGACAGAGCCGCTGACGATGCTACCCGTGGTCGGGGAGGTGATACCGGGCTGGCTCGTCTGCTCGCTCGGGGCATGAATTCTGTCTAAGTTGATGCCGCGTACCGGGTCGGAATTGTCGGCTCCAGCCACCGGAACAGCCGCAAATAAAGCGTATGCCATTAGCCCAAGCCCAGCTACGAGAACAGCCAAGCGGGAGCGGATGATGAATCCAGGTTTCCGACCCGAACATTCAGTTTTCCGGCAGCGATTTGTACAAGAATCGATCATGAATCTCTCGGCCCTCATTAGGCGCTCAAGCGCTACTCAGACGCAATCGGAGCGCCAGGTGAGACCGGGCTTACTGCAAAGCTCGGATGTATTGAATTATGTCACCTATCTGATCGTCAGTTAAGTCCGGCTGGCCGCCGCGCGGCGGCATAGCAATGCCTGTGCGACTGTCCGTCGCGTCCGCCGCCCGCCCATCTCGGATCAGTGTCAGCATCTCGCTATCGGTCAGATTGGCTACGTATGGTGAATCGGCCAGGGCTGTGCCCAGCCCGTCGACACCTTCACCCTGCGCGCCGTGGCAAGAGGCGCACGCTTGCGCATAGAGCGATTGCCCCTTCTCCAGACTTGTCGGCGTCGCGGTGGGTTCCGGGGTCGCGGTTGGCTCTTGCGACATTCCACCAATGGGCAGCGATGAGATAAACGGCAACCGAATTTCCTGAAACGGGATCTCCATCTGCCCGCCACGGACGGCCTCGGTGACGTAGAGGCCGACGACAAGGATGATCAGGATGGGGACGGGCCAACGCGGCCACCTGTTTGCACCGATTTGATTGGGTCTGCCGTCTCCACCGGCGATGACCATCAGCATCCCGATTGTGATGACCATGAAGCCGAGTACGGCAAGGAGCGGAATCGTAACGATACCGAACCAGTTGATCCAGACGGTGGAACACGTTACGCCGAGGCCACAGGCCGCAGGCGCGCCGAAGATCGTCGTCTTCTGTAGGAGAAAGTGATAGACCGCCACACCCTGTCCCAGCAGAGAAAACGGCAGGACGAGAAAAGGCAAGTTATGATCCCGCCGCAAGATTCCCAGGGCCAGCAGACCGGCCAGAGGATACATCAGGATGCGCTGATACCAGCAGAGAGCGCAGGGCGTAAATCGGCTTACTTCGCTGAAATACAGGCTGCCCATCATGGCAACCCAGGCAGCGGTGAGCGCGCCATATAGGCCGAGGCGCACCCAAAATCGCGAACTGTTCATCCGGATTCGTCTCGCGTACTCAATGGCCTTCCGACAACAGGGTATCTATCGACGCGGACACAACCGCGAAATCGAACGGGTTGTCGATCAGAATACCGTCCACCAGAACGGAGGGTGTGCCACTGAAACCAGCAGCCTGCGCGGCCTGCAAACTCTCCGTGACAGTCGAAAGATGTGTCTGGCTCATCAGACACTGGGTAAACGCACTCTTGTCCAAGTTCAGTTCCACGGCGTAGTCAATCAATCTTTCGGCGATGAATGCCGTCGGCCCGTTTGAAGTTTCCTGGAATACGCGATCGTGGTAACTCCAGAACAACCCCTGGTCGGCGGCGCATTCGCTCGCCTGCGCTGCCAAGGAAGCGCCCGGCTCATGCTGTTGCAAAGGAAAGTGGTGGAATTCCAACTTTAGATCGCCGCTGGCAATGTAGTTTTCGACAAGACCGGGCTTGACGCGTTGGTTGAAGGCGGCGCAGGCCGGACACCGAAAGTCTTCCCACGCCTGCAGGGTTATTGGCGCCTCCGGATCGCCCAAAACATTACGGTTCTGCCATGCCGCCGGAATCCCCGCATAGTCGGCGCCCTCGGCGGCAGACTGTTGATTACCTGACGCCACGACCAATATCAGCGCAATCACGACCAGCGTCAACGAGACCCCGCCTACCAGCAGAAGGCCGACCGAGAGCCGGCGCGGCCGCCCGTGCGCCTTTGATCGCTCGTTTCCTGCTTTGCTCCTCTTAGTCTGCTCCATTTCAGCACTCGACTGCACAGCAAGAAAGTGAAAGGGCCCACCTGCAAGGAATTTTCAAGAGCACGTTTCAAAGAATTGCCGCTACATGTCTATCCCCTAATCGAAATATAGCACTGATCTCAGCCGTTCACAAAACCGATGTGGACATTATAGTAACTTGGTTGTATTGCGGGCTTTGTATGCCGCGAAATTCAGAGTAAGCTTGAGGAAACAGGGGCAGGTCAGGGAAGATTTCGAGCAGAGGAGGAAGAGAAATGGCAATGGACAGCCAGCGGCGCATGCGCGCCGCAAAGGGTGGAAGTTTGAGAGGACGCGTTGCCATCATCACCGGCGCGAACAGGGGCATTGGCGCCGCCATCGCTGAATCTCTGGCGGAGGAAGGCTGCCGATTGGCCCTGGCCGCGCGCAACGAAGAGTTGCTCAGCCAGGTTGCCGAACGGCTGCGGCTGAGGTACAGCACCGAGATACTGACGATCCCTGCCGATGTCAGCGAAGAACGCCAGGCGCGGGCGATTGTCGAGACAACGGCAGCCCATTTTGGCGCCGTGGACATTCTGGTGAACAACGCGGGCATGGGCATCTATGGCGCTGTCGACGAACTGAATCTGGACGACCTCCGTCACGTTTTTGAGGTCAATTTCTTTGGCGCACTGGCCGCATTGCAGGCGGCGGTTCAGGTGATGCGGCGTCAGGGCGGCGGCACGATTGTGAACGTCAGCAGCATCGTTGGCAAATTTCCCCAGCCTCTGGGTGGCGGCTACACGGCGACGAAATTTGCGCTGCAAGGTGCGAGCGGCGCCGCGCGCGCCGAATTGAAGCGGGACAACATCGATCTGATCCTCGTTTGTCCCGGCCTGACAGAGACGGAGTTTTCGCAGAACAGCCGCATCAGCGTTCCAGGCGCTGAGCACCGGCAAGGGGAGCGACATTCGCTTACGCGGGGCGTCGAGCCGGAAAGAGTAGGCCGCCGCACGGTCAGGGCGATCAAACGGAGGGAGCGAGAGGCATTTGTAACCTTGTTTGATCGACTTCTGGTTTGGTTCGCCGTGCTCTTTCCCGGACTGATCCAATGGCTGCTGATCTATGTGACCCGGTACCGACGCAGACGTTTTGAGCAGGATAGCGAAGAAGAGAACTAGCCGCCGCGGTCGGCCGCCCGGCGCAAGCGCGATGCGGCGCAAGACACCGTCAAACCTATCTACCGTTCATTCTGCCTGAACAACACCCACATGGGCGTGTCGCCCACCTCATACACGTCCAGCGGAGCCAGTTCGCCGCTGCGCGCGTCGACCGCATAGGAGGCCGCTCTGCCCGATCCTTGCCCGGCAACCAATAGGAAACGCCCACTGGGGTCGATATTGAAGACACGAGGGATCGCCTCGGTTTCCTGCCATCCGCGCCCAGTCAGCGCGCCGTTTTCGATGTCTACTGCGAAAATGGCGATGCTGTCATGCCCCCGATTCGAGACATACAGCGTGCGCCCGGATGGATGCAGATGGATTTGGGCGCACGTATTGTCGCCGCCAAAACCGTCCGGCAGGGTTGAAAGGGTCTGGAAAGCGCGCAGTGTGCCGCTGCCCGACGCGCCGTCGAATTGATAGGCGGTAACGCCGGATCCGTCTTCGTCGGAGGTGTAGACAAATCGTTGGTCAAGAGAGTAGACAAAATGGCGAGGACCGGCCCCCTCGGGAGCGTTTACACGAGCCGCCGCCGGATTGGGCGTCAGCTGACCGCCGCTTTCGTTGAACAGGAACTGATACAGGCAGTTGGCGTCGAGTGGATGGGGCACAATAGCGTAGCGGTTGGACGTGTCGGTTTCGATACAGTGGGCGCGGGCTGCTGTCGGCACAGTGCAGACCAGTCGGCCTACCCTACCATTGGTTTCAAGACGGTGGACCGTGACTTTTCCGGCGCCGTAATAGGCAGCCAACAGATAGCGACCAGTTTTGTCCGGGGCGATGTAGCAGGAGTCGGCGTCCAAGGGCTGCTTGCCCAGCAGTTGAAGACCGCCATCTGCCTCAAAGCGAAACGCCGCCAGCTCGCGGCTGGCGCGTAATGAGCAGTAAAGGAACTGCCCGTTGGCGGCAGTTGCCAGCGGGGAAGGCCCGCCAACGACGGGGAGATCCCACCGAGGGGTCAGCCGGCCGTCGACGTCCATTTCAAAACCGCGGATCAGGTCATCGCCGGCCGCGGTGATATAGGCAAATGTTGACATGGTTGGCACTTCTTCTCCTTTTTAGGGGTGCATCCCAGATTATTGTGCGTCGAGTAAAGCCAAGCGGTTGAAACAGTTGAGGCCAGGTATGACTGAGCGGAGTTGTGCGGAGTGCAGGCATCGCCAGGGGATCCCCTTTGGTCTTCTCATTTCCTTCTCCTCGTCTACGCCCTTTCATCTTAACGAAAAACTGGAATGCACCCATGCAAGGGAAGCGCGCGTCGGCGCTGAGCAGTTGGGCTGCGCTCTTTCCGTCCGCGCACCACGATTTACAGCATCGCAATCACTCTGAGTACTGAAAACGCACAAAACGCACAGCTTAACGTTCGTTGAGACACTGTTGAAGTTCCAGTATCGGCGCCTCGGGCGGGTGAATCCAAGAATTGGGGCGGAATTTCGGCTGCGCCCGGGCTTATGGGCCGCTTGCAGGCGACGTGCGGGGCGCGCAGGTCAGCTGTGCCATGTAAGCAGTTACGAGCGTTTACGAGCGTTTGCATGCAGTTACGAGCGTTTGCGAGCGTGTTCGAGCGCGTTTAGTCGCGTTTAGTCGCGTTTAGTCGCGTTTAGTCGCGCCAATTTTTTTTCGTGTTTGGACACGTTCGGGCACGTTTGGGCGTGTTCTTTCGTCATTTCTCGTCATTTCTCGTCATTCTTCGTCATTCTTCGTCCCAAAATGGCTTTTTCGGGAATGGCGGGCAACGGGCGGTTGCGGCACCGGCTGGACAGGGAGGGCAGCAGTTTGCTGCGCGTGGCTCCCCCGCACCGGGGGCAGGATGGGAAAAATGGCATGGCATTCATTTGAAATCGGTATGCAGTTGCGGCAGGGCCGCGGCTGCGCTCGTTCGTCTTGCGCACAATTGTACTACAAAAGCGGGGCGTTTGCAGTTGCTGGGAATTCCAGGGGGCATCTCGGAATGGGGGAGCGTTTCTGACTTGCTTTGAAGGGCAGGACTCGCAGCAGTTGTCTGAACTGTGGTTCAGGCAGTCAGTATGCTGGAGACAGTTGACGGCAGCGGCTCAGGCGGCGTCTTCGTTGACGAGAATCAGGCGAGTTGCGGTTCGATTCTGGCGACCGGCAACCTGCATCTGTCACCCATTGGAGCAGTTCTTCAACAGGCGCGGGAGCCGAAACCGGCTGCGGGCGAGAGGCCCGCGATCGCAGGGGCACGTTCCCCAAAAATTTGGGATGCACCCCTTTTTAGCTCCTGACTTGTGCGATAGTTCCACCTGGTGTAATGTTGAGCGAATGACTCCGTTTCCTAATCTTCACGAGAGGTAGACGAATAATGAGCAAGAAAGTCTGGATGGAATGGTTTCTGCCACCGGCATTGCTGTCGCGTCTCACGGAGTTGGCAGAGGTCGTCACCGACGGAGACATGGACAAGATTGTCGGTTCTGATGTCATAACCGGCATCAATCGGAACTACGATGGCGACTTCATGGACCGGGTCGGCCCGAATCTGAAACAGATCGCCAAACCTGGCATCGGTCTTGACAATATCGATGTTGAGGCCGCGAGCGCGCGCGGCATTCTCGTTTGCAACACGCCTGACGCGCCGTCGGAGTCCACAGCGGAGCACGCGGTGGCCCTGCTGATGGCCGTCGCCAAGCGGGTGATGGTGGGGGACATGCGCTTGCGCGGCGCGCAGGATGTCGAGCGCGCGGACCTGCGGGGCACAGAACTTCTGGGCAACACGCTAGGCATTGTCGGCTACGGACGCATCGGACGCCGCGTGGCAGAGATGTGCGCGCATGGGATCAGGATGAAGGTGACGATCTATGATCCGATTTTGCCGGAAGATGCCGCCTTGCCCGCGGGCGTTGCGCGCACCAACGATCTCGATGCGATCTTTTCCGAGAACCTGTTTGTTACCCTGCACACTCCGCTTCTGCCTACGACTCGACATCTTGCCAATGAACGGCGATTGCGGCTGATGCAGCCGGGCAGCTATCTGATCAACGCCTCACGCGGCGGCGTTGTGGACGAAGGCGCGCTGATCAAGTTGCTGCAGGAGGGTCATCTGGCGGGCGCCGGTCTGGATGTCTTCGACCCGGAGCCGCCGCTGGCGGACAATCCTCTCATCGAGATGAGGAATGTCGTCCTCACGCCGCACATCGCCTCGAATACGGACGCAGGTATGGCCGCAATGCAGGCCGGAACGGTGGACAACATCGTGCAAGTTCTGAAGGACGAGCGACCGATCTGGGTTGCCAATCCTGAAGCGTGGCCGGGACGGATGGGACGCGGCAATTTGTGAGCCCGTCGGCGGGGTAGATAGCCACTCAGCGACAGACAGCGACCGTTCACCAACGGATGTTGCTCTGAACCGGCCCGGTGTGCTGGTCGGAGCGTTCGGCAATCGGCCAGGCGCGCCACTCCTCAACAACGGCGATTAGCCCTTCCACAGCAGCTTCAAAGATCACCTTCCCCTTTTCCTGCGTGGCCCTGGTCGGATCTCCGTGGACACCCAGCCGCGTCCAGCGCCCCCAGTAGTCGTTGAAGCGCACTGGATTCGTGTATATGCTGTCCGAACTGACGAATTGGCCGCTCACATCGTCGTCGGCTGCGGCCTTGTCCATCTGCACGCGCTCAGGCGCAAGGTGCAGATAGAGCGAAGTCTCAAACTCGTCGGCATGGGCCATCACCTCCGTCTCCCTGACCTGATTGAAGGCATCCATAGCCAGGCCAAAGTAACCCAGCGCGCCGCACAGAGAGTCGGTCTCCAGTACTGTCTTGCGCGCCACCAGGTCCATCAGCGGCGTGTTGGATCCGTGTCCATTGACCAGCAAGATCTTTTTGAAGCCATGGTAGGCGACGCTCTTGGTGATGTTCAGGCAAAAGGAGATGAAAACATCCGGTTCAATGTGAATCGTGCCTGGGAAGTCGATGTGGTGCAGGTTCAGCCCATAGGAGATCGGGGGCAACACCAGAATCTTGTCGGGAGCGCGGCGGCCTGCCTCGAGGCACACCGATTCACACAGGAAAACGTCCACATCGAGGGGCAGATGACGACCATGCTGCTCGGTGGAGGCGACCGGCAGCAACACGACTTTCTGCGCTGCGATTGCTTCGTTCATCTCCGCCCAGGTCAGGCGGTTGTAGCGGTGTTCGGTGGAAGGATCCATTTTGTTTTTCGCTCTGAACCGGTGCAAATCCAAGAGTTGGACAAGAATTCAGTGGGGATTAGCGCGGGCTGGGAAAAGACGGTTCAACGATAGGTTTCGGCCTCATCCAGCGGCTCGTAACCGACAACTTCGCGTGCATGGGAAATGTCTCGATAGCCCCATTTGTTCCTGGAGACGGCGTAGAAAACGTCGTATGTCAATTCTGGCTGCGCTTCGATACAGCGCTCCACCATTTGGCTGATGTCGCGCTGGCTGCACCAGACCGAGAACTGCCTTGAATCGGTCGGACGGTCCTGGGCGTTGACAAGCCCAATGCGCAGACACAGAATCGACAGGTCCGAGCAGTCGGTGAAGTGCCAGGCCAGCGCCTCACCCCATACCTTTGTCGCGCCATAGACTCCGGTGGGGCGGACGGGAGTCTCGTGGGTGATCATCGGCCATGGCTGCATCACTTTGTCGTAGTCACCGCTCACCAGCGCTCGATATGGCTGCACATTTTCCCAACCGGAGATTGTTGAGCCGCTGCTGGCGAAGACCACGCGCCCGACACCTGCCTGCCGAGCGGCCTCGAAGACGTTGTATGTGCCGATCAGATTCGGATCGCGCACGTGTTCCCAAGGGGCGAGGCCGCGCGCCGATGCGGCCAGGTGAACGACCGCTTCCTGATTCTCGAAGGCGGGTCGGATGGCGTCGAAGTCGGCGATGTCCGCCTGTACCGTTTGCACGCCGGGCACGAGGCTGCGGTTGAGCGCGGTAAGCCGGTAGCGGCCCTCCAGCCGTTTACGCACCGCGCCGCCAATCAGCCCGCTCATGCCGGTAACGAGGATCCGTTTCGTCATTGTTGGTCTCCTAGTGGATGGCCTGTTCGATCAGCATCGGTGGCAAGCTGCGCCGTCCACGAAACGCCCCTCTCCCCGAGGAGAGGGAATGGGAGAGAGAGGCAAGCGCCTCGCTTCTGTCGAGACCTATTCTTCCGTCAACAGGATTCGACCACAGGAGGGACAGTTGAGCAGTTCGTCGCTATAACGCACATTGTTGAGGATGCCGACGGCGACTTGAGTGTGGCAGGCTCCACACATTTCCTCTTCCAATTTGGCGACGGCCACGCCGTTTTTGCGGCGGCGCAGATGTTCGTAAAGATCCAGTTTGTCGGCGGAGAGTCGTTCGGAGATGTGGGCACGCGCCTTTTTGAGATAGACATACTCTCGTTTTCGCTGGTCGGACTCGGTATCCAGGGCGGTCTTGCGCTCGGCCCACTGCTGTTCAAGTTGCGCGAGCGTCTCCTGTTTCTCCTGCAACGCGCCTAGCAGTCCGTCGGCCTCCACCAGGCGTTCCACGCTTTTGTCTTCAAGTTCGGTCCGCAAGTTCTTCATTGAGTCGATGCTGGTCTGCAGAGCCTCAAGTTCCCTTGGGTTGCTGAGTTCGCCGCTCATCAGATTCTTTTCCGATTCACGTATTCTGTCCGTCAGTGAACGAGACTCCAATTCCATAACTTGCTGTTCGGAGCGGGCGCTGTTCAGTTCCTCATCGACCGATTCGACCCGCTCGCGCAGTTCTATCAGTTCTTCCGGCCCTTCGGACTCCCTCCGCAGATAGAGCAGTCGCCGCCGAATCTTGTCGTACATGGAATCGATTTCGTGCATCTTGAGCAGGGCAACTTTCACGTCCACGTTTTTCCCCAATGCGGTTTCAATCCACGCTTGTGCGCTTCGAGCCGTCTCTCTGAGAGAGGAATGACGGCGTGCCAAGCCTCGGAGCGCGTCGGTGCCTAATGAGAAATCGTAAAGGCCATACCAGATGGCATGCCCGCTTCGGGTCGCAACTTTCTGGCCAGTGGTTGCTCGCGTTTTGATGATGAGGGGCCAACTGATGCAGACATCATAACATCTCACAGTCTAAGGAAGCAAAAGAAATATAGCGGGCACCGGCAACATTTCGGCGCTGCACAAGTTTCACTGCCGAGGCGGGCGCCTGCGAGCAGCCCGAGTACGAGGTTGAAAAGGGTGAATTTCAAGAAGAATGGGAGTCGATGTGGGGCTGGTTGTACAGAACAGAGGGGGATATCAGGCTTGAGTGGAATTGCTCTTCCGGTCAATTTCCGCAACAATAGAGGACAGTTCTTGTGACGTGAAACGAGGTCTCTTTGCTCGGTCGCGCTTGGTTCGCAGCGACAAAGGAAGGGTTACAACTGTGTCGATTTTCAGACCTTCTTCAGGCCGCGGTGGTCAGAGTTTCGTTGAGTATGCGCTGCTGCTGATTCTTGTGTCGATTGTCCTGTTGTCGATTCTACTGATTCTGGGCAACGATTTGCGCACGTTTATCAACGACCTACTGCAACGTTGGTTCCCCGCAGCAGCAGAGGCTTTGCGGGCAACTCTGTACTCGTAGGGCAAGGTAAGACAATGGTCCGCCGGCTGCCGATTCCTACACGAAAACAGTCTGGGTTATTGATTCGACGCCTCCGTTCGTTTCTGCTCGATCTTGTCTTTCCTCCCCGTTGCGCCGGTTGCCAGCGAAGCGGACAATCGTTTTGCGATTTCTGCGCACAGAACGTATCGCCCGCTCCGCCGCAACTGCTCTGTCGCGGTTGCGGCTGGCAGCTGTCAACGGCCATGGCCGTGCGCGGGGAGCCTTGCGCCAATTGCGCGACTCCCCTGGCTATGATTCGGGCGGCGACGTTGCACGTACCACCGCTCGCGCCGGCAATCCACGCGTTCAAGTACCAGGCACGGGTGGAACTCGCGCCTGGTCTGGCTCGTTACCTGCGCGCCGCGGCAATGGAAGAGCCCTGGCCCACAATCATGGCGCGGCTGGATGGAATTGTGCCGGTGCCTCTGCATGAAGAACGGCTGCGCGTGCGAGGCTACAATCAGGCAGGTTTGCTGGCGAAGTATTTCGCGTACGAGACCTCCGTTCCCGCACTTGACGGCGCGATTAGGCGTGTCCGGGAGACGCCCACTCAGGTAGGGTTACATGCCCGCGAACGCGTCGAGAATGTGAGGGACGCATTTGAGGCTGGCCCCGGCCACGTGCGGGGGAACGCCCTACTGCTGGTGGACGACGTTTTCACGACCGGATCGACGATGAGAGAGTGCGCCGGGGCATTGCGCGAGGCCGGGGCCAGTGCGGTCTTTGGATTGGTGCTATCGCAACCGGCAGCCCTGGAGCGAGAGCAGTCCAGCGATGAGCATTCGCTGCGCCTCTAGCGAATTCTCATCGGCGGAATTTTTGCGGTACCGCTGGCCGCTCTTAGAATGAGGCAGAGTTCAGATAAAGGAGATAAGAGATGAACCTGACTGTCCACGGAAGAAACGTCGCCATATCCGATAGAGTGCAGGAATATGTTGAAAAGAAGGTCGGCAGGCTGGACAAATATTTGCCGCAGATCCGAGAGGCCAGGGCGGAGTTGGTGCACAGCGAAACGCGGGCGGCATCGGACCGCTACACTGCCCAATTGACAGTTTGGACGAACCAGAAGATTTTGCGCGCCGAAGAGTCCAGCGAGGACCTGTTCGCTTCTATCGATGCCATCGCCGACAAGATGTATCGCCAGATTGAACGCTTCAAGGGGCGCCGGTTCCAGAGCAGGAGGAGAGACGCCGCCGCGGCCGCGGCGGCGGTCGATCTAGCGGCCACGCACCTTCCCGAAGAGGAAACTCAGATCGTTCGCACGAAGCAGTTTGTCGCCCAGCCGATGAGTCCCGATGAAGCGGTTGAACAGATGGAGTTGCTTGGCCATGACTTCTTCGTCTTTTACAATGTCGAAAACAGTTCCCTAAACATCGTCTATGGCCGCCGCGACGGCCAATACGGGCTTCTCCAGCCGCGCGTCACCTGAGATTCAAGCGGCGGCGGCCACGGAATCGGCGTCCGACTTGGACTGTTGACACAACTTCAATACAATCAATTCGTCGCCCGTAAAGAGAGCTATAAATTGGCCGCGAGGTGGATTTGGGCACAATGGAGGCGCGTGCCGCGCCCTGATTCGTATTTGACCCCGACACATTCTACGGGTTCATCGTGCGCGTCACGGCAGGGCACGCACTTTTCGTTGCCTATTTCGACAGGTCGGGCGCAGGCGTTGCCAAGGAAAAAAAGATTGCTGCGATGCGCGTTTCGGTGATTGCCACGGTCTACAACGAGGGTGACAGCATCCGCACCCTGATGGATTCACTTGTGAATCAGTCGCGCCGGCCTGATGAAGTCATCATCTGCGACGGCGGCAGCCGGGACGGGACGGTTGCCATCCTGCGCGAGTACAGAAACAGTTTACCTGGGCTGCGAGTGATTGAGGCCGCGGGCGCAAACATCAGCCAGGGGCGCAACAAGGCCATCGCCGCGGCAGCGGGACCGATTGTCGCCACAACCGACGCGGGCGTACGGCTTGACCCGCGTTGGTTGGAAAGGCTGGTCGCCCCTCTGGAGGCAGGCGGACATGCCGGGCCAGCCGGCGTGAAAGCAGTGGCCGGCTTCTTCGCGCCGGACGTGACCGGCCCGTTTCAGATGGCGATGGGCGCGACCGTACTGCCTTGCGCCGAGGAGATCGTTCCATCCGAGTTCCTGCCCAGCAGTCGTTCGATGGCTTTCTTAAAGGAGTTGTGGCATCGGGTGGGCGGCTATCCCGAATGGCTCGACTTTAGTGAAGATCTGGTATTTGATCTACGGATCAAGGCTGTGGCTGCGGAAGGGAAAGACGCCTTCGCCTGGACGCCGGACGCGGTTGTCTATTTTCGTCCCCGCCGCACATTGAGAGCGTTCTGGCAACAGTATTTTCGCTATGCCCGCGGGGACGGCAAAGCGGACTTGTGGCGGGTACGCCATGCTATCCGCTACGCTACCTACCTGCTCCTGATTCCGGCGTTGCTGGGGCATGGGCTGTGGGGACAGGAATCTCGTTGGTTGGGCTGGTTTGGGCTTATCGCGGGCGGGATGGTCAACTGCGCGCGGCCATGGCGGCGGGTGTGGTCGCTGGGCAAAGGCGTTTCCAGAGGAGAGTTGCTGCGATCCGCCTTGTTGGTGCCGGTGGTCCGACTGGTCGGAGATACAGCCAAGATAGCGGGCTATCCGATTGGCCTGATTTGGCGGCGACGCAATCAGCATAGGGCAGAGATCCACTGGCGGGAAGTTGAGAGCGTTCCACAGTCGCCTGACAGCAGTTGAAAGCGAGAACGAGAGTGCCACTGCTCATCGATGGCCACAATCTGATCGGATCGGGCGTCCTGGAGGGCATCAGCCTTGAGGACGAGAACGACGAGGAGCGCTTCGTCATGCGGCTGCGCGTCTGGCGGAGCAACTACGGCGGGGAAGTGACGGTCGTGTTCGATCGCGGCATTGTCGGCGGCGTGTCCCGCGAATTGAGCGGGGCCGGCGTCAAGGTGATCTTTGCCCGCGATCCGCAGGAAGCCGACGACTTGATCAGGCGACGCATTCACAGAGGCCAGCAGGGTCTTACCGTCGTAACAAACGACTGGGCCTTGCGCCAGGAAGCGAAGCTGCACGATGTCGAGACGTGGCAGGCGGATGAGTTTGTTGAGAAAATGACAAGCGGGCGGGCACAGTCAGCCGTCGAGGGCAACAGCGAGGCGGAACGCGGCGCGGAGACCGATGTCCACCTGTCCGACAGCGAAGTTTCCGAGTGGATGGACGTGTTCGGCCCGCCGCGTCCGATGCCGAAACGTCAGGACCCGACAGTTCGCCCACGCCCGCCAGCGCCGAGCAGGAAGGCATTTACCAAGGACACGAAAACGTTGCGCGACAGACTGCACAAAAAGCGTCGCAGGCGATAAGCGTTGGCTTGCGGCTCGCTTCTCGCTGAAGGAACGATCAGATGGCAACCGAAGTCGAAGCGAAGAGGCGGGAGCGAAGGCACGTGCAGGCGCGTCTTGTCGAGGCGATGCCACGCGCGAACGGTTTGGGCTACTGGGTTCTGTCTGCGCCCACGGTCATCTTTCTCGGCTGGCTGTGGGTAGACCTGATCGCTTTCATCAGTCCGATCCCGTCGCGGCCCCTCGAACTGCTATTTGCCGCGCTGGTCTATGTTGTTCTAGTCATATTGCCATTCGGATACGGCGCTCATCGTCTTGTAACAGCCTTTCCGCGTGTTTTCCAGCAGGCAGGCTGGACCGTGCATTCCCTTGAGCCGTTGCGCCCGGCGGAGCAATACACTGCAAAGTACACGTTTGTCTCGCGGACGCGCGCCGCCACTGACCTGAGGCGCGTCTTGCTGAGGGTTGCGCAGGGCTGGGTCTACCTGGAAATCGCCATTGTACTGGTCGGCGCCGTGGTCATGGTTCCTCTGTTTTTCAGCGCGGTCGAATTTGGATTCAGGCGCTGATGAAAGGTGGACGCTCGATCGGTTGGGCGGGCCGCGGCTGCTTCAATTCTCATCGAATAGCAGGAGCGCAGGATGAATCACCAACAGCTCATCGCACATTACGAAAGCCGGCAGCCGCAGATGCTTGAGACGATCGAAGCGTTGGTGGTGGAAGAGACGCCCACGGACGACAAGAAGCGTCTTGACATCTTTAGTGCCAAGTTGGCCGGCCGCTACATGGCCGCCGGGCTGGAACCCGAGCTTATCGCCAATCCGACGCGCGGAAACCACCTGCGCGCCTCCTTCAATTCGCCCGCGCATGTGGAGAATCCCAATGCGGCGCCGGCGCTCATTCTCTGCCACTATGACACCGTCTGGCCGGTCGGTTCGCTGGAAACGCATCCGTTTCGGATTGATGAACAGGGTTGGGCGTATGGTCCCGGCATCTTCGATATGCAGTCGAGCCTGGCGCTGGTGGAGTATGTGCTGCGGGGCGTGCAGACGCTGAACCTGCGGCTTCCCCGCCCGGTAACGGTGCTGGTGACATCCGACGAGGAGGTCGGCAGCCATACGTCGCGTGAACTGATCGAAGAGGAGGCCCGCCGCGCCGCGTATGTGCTTGTGATGGAGCCGCCGATGCCCGGCGGTGCACTGAAGACGACGCGCAAGGGCGGGGCGCATTTCACGTTGACGATCAGCGGAAGGGCGGCGCACGCGGGCGTCGAGCCGGAAAAGGGCATCAGCGCGGTGCAGGAGTTGGCGCACCAGATCCTGGCCCTCCACGGTTTGACCAATCTGAAAGGCGGCACGACGGTCAACGTGGGAGTTGTCAATGCGGGCACGCGCTCGAATGTGGTGGCGGCGCACGCCGAGGCGCGCATTGACGTGCGCGCGTGGACCAAAGCGGAGATGGAGCGGGTCGGCGGCGCCATTCTGGGATTGGAGCCGATGGTAGACGGCACGACCGTGCAGGTGACCGGCGGCGAGAACCGACCGCCGCTTGAGAGGAGCGTCACCGGCGCGCTGTTCGAACAGGCGCGGGCGATTGGCGGCGCGCTCGGCATGGCGTTGCAGGAGGCCGGGACGGGCGGCGGCAGCGACGGAAATCTGACGGGAGCGTTGGGCGTTCCCACGCTTGACGGTCTGGGGATTCCGGGGCATGGCGCGCACGCCGATCATGAACATATTGAGGTGGACAAGATCGGCGAACGCGCGGCGCTATTGACTGCGCTCCTGATTGAACTTGAACCGTGAGCTAATTTGCTCAAATTGGCGAAGGAGAAAGGGGCGGCGCGTGCAGGGCAAGTTGGCGCTCCAGAGGACGCAAAGGCGATGGACTTCAACCACTATTTCAACAACGAAGAGCTTGATGCCGCATTGAACGGCTGGGCCGAGCGTTATCGGCATTTGGCGGAGGTGTCTGAATTGGGGCGGAGCCATGAGGGCAAGCCGATCCCTCTCTTGACGCTGACCAACAAGGAAACCGGCGCGGACAGCGACAAGCCGGCCATCTGGGTCGACGCCAATATCCATGCCACGGAGGTTGCCGGCACGACCGTCGCGCTGCACATTGCCCATACACTTCTGAACGGTCACGGCAGCGACGCGCGCTGTACGCGGCTGCTGGACAACGCGGCCTTCTATATCGTACCGCGGCTCAACCCGGACGGCGCTGCCTGGGCGCTGGCCGATCAACCCCGTTATGTGCGCTCCGGGACGCGGGCCTATCCGTATTCCGAACCGGTGGCAGGGCTGCACGCCGAGGATGTCGACGGTGACGGGCGCATCTTGCAGATGCGCGTCCCCGACCCCAACGGCGACTGGAAAATCAGTTCGCTGGACAGTCTACTGATGGAAAAGCGCGAGCCGGACGAGCATGACGGGGCGTTCTACAGGCTGTTGCCGGAGGGCAGCTTGGAAGATTTCGATGGTGTGCAGATCAAGATGGCGCGCCCGTTGCAGGGGCTGGACTTCAACCGCAACTTTCCGTTCGAGTGGCAGCCGGATTCGACCCAAGCGGGCGCGGGGCCGTTCCCGACCTCGGAAGAGGAGATACGCGCTGCGGTCGCCTTCATCAGCCAGCACAACAACATCAATTTGGCACTCACCTACCATACGCAGAGCGGCGTCATTCTACGGCCTTTCAGCACCCGGCCCGATGAGAAGATGGAGACCAACGACCTGTGGGTGTTCGAGTTGATGGGCGAGCGCGGCAAAGAACTGACCGGCTATCCCTGTTTGTCGGTGTATCACGGCTTCCGCTATCATCCAAAGGAGGTGATGACGGGGGCGTTCGACGACTGGGTGTACGATCATCTGGGTATGTTCTCCTTTACGATTGAACTGTGGGATCTGCCGGGGCGCGCGGGCGTCAAAGACAGGGACTTCATCGAGTGGTTTCGCAAACACCCGCACGAGGATGACTTAAAGATTCTGCGATGGCTGGAGGAGAACGGAGACGGTCCGGCGTCGGTGGATTGGTATCCCTTCGAGCATCCGCAGCTGGGGCCGCTTGAGATTGGCGGCTACGACCAGATGTACACCTGGCGCAACCCGCCGCGCAGCATGATGGGCGCGGAAGCGGAGATGAACAGCGCCTATGCTCTTTCGCTGGCGGATATGCTGCCGCGGCTGACCAGGCACACGCTTTCGGCGGAGCGCCTCGCCGCCGGAGGGGACTATCGCTTGCGCCTGGTTGTCGAGAACAGCGGTTTCCTGCCCACCTACACCAGCGCGCAGGGGCGCACGCGCAAGGCTGCGCGGCCGGTATGGGTAGAACTGGGTCTGCCGCAGGGCGTGAAGCTGATCAGCGGACGGCAAAAGACGGAGCTGGGGCATCTAGAAGGGCGCGGCAGCAGGCTGTCGGTCAGTGCGGTCTATGCGTCCAGCCCGACTGACAATCGAGCCTGGATCGAGTGGATTCTGCAGGGTGCGTCCGGTGATGAGGTAAAGCTCGATGTCCTGAGTGACCGCGCCGGCTCTTTGCACGGGTCGATTACGCTGCCGTGAAGGTTGCGCGGCAACTTCGGCCTTGACAACAACCGAGAGGCTCTTGCTGTGGACATGAAAAAGATACTGATCGTTGAGGACGAGCCGACGCTTCTTGAAACGTTGAAATACAATCTGGAGGGGCAGGGCTATGAGGTTGTTACTGCCGCGGACGGTATGCAGGCGCTGCCCAAGGCCAGGGAAGAGAAGCCGGATCTGGTCATCCTGGATGTCATGTTGCCCGGTTTGGACGGCTTTGAGATCTGCCGAATTCTGCGTCAGGAAATGAGCCCGCCGATACTGATGCTCACGGCCAGGGACGAGGAGGTCGACAAGATCGTCGGCCTGGAGGTGGGCGCAGACGACTACTTGACGAAGCCGTTCAGTATGCGTGAACTGCTGGCGCGCGTGAAGGCGCACCTGCGCCGCGTGCGGTTGTTGCGGGAAGAGATGGAGACGTCCGGCCAGCGCCCCGGGGGGGGCGGCGAAAGCGGCACTGTGTTTGCGTTCGGCGATCTGGTCATCGATGAGAGTCGGCACGAGGTACAGTGTGCCGGCGCCGTGTTGGCGTTAAAGCCAAAGGAGTTTGAACTGCTCGCCTTCCTCGCCCGCAATCGGGGTATCGCCTTGGGACGCAGCCTGATTCTGGAACGCGTGTGGGGCTGGGATTTTGACGGGGGCAGCCGCACGGTCGACGTTCACATTCGCTGGCTGCGCGAGAAGGTCGAAGCAGATCCGGCCCAGCCGAAACGCATCCTGACCGTGCGCGGCATCGGCTACCGCTTTGATGGATAAGCGGCTCATTGCGTAGTTCGTATTGCGCAATTCGCCTGCATATCTTGTCGCATCCAATACAGCAAATGACTTTTTTTCGCTCGATCCGCTGGCGAATCGTTGTTTCGTTTACCATCCTCGCTGCTGTGCTTTCGGTTGGCCTCGCCTCAGTTTTTCTTGTTCAAGTCCAAAAAAAGAGTTTGGAGCAGGTGCGCAAGCAGCTGACCACCGATGCGCGGCTCTTGGCCGGCGACGACGATTTGCGTGCCGGGCTGACTGCGGCGCGCTGGCAAGCGGGCGACGTTGAACCTGCCCGCCTCGTGCGCGCGTGGAGCGAATTGCTCAATGTCCGCGTCACGCTGTTGCGGGCGGATGGGACAGTAGTGGCCGATTCTAAGGTCGATCCTTTGTCGATGGTCAACCAGAGTGAGCAGCCGGAATTCCGAGAGGCGTTGACAGGCGGCGCGGGTTCGAGCCTACGCATAAGTCGCACGCCAGGCTCCGACGTGTTGTACGCTGCGGCCGCGGTTGCGCCTTCCGGGGAGCCCCCCGGCGTCCTGCGGCTATCAACGCCGCTGGCGGAAATTGACGCCGCGTTGGCGCAGCTTCGCTTTACGGTTCTGGCTGCCGCGCTGCTGGCACTGGTTGGAGTCGCCGCGCTAGCTTTTTGGGTGGCAGAGGGAACTGCGCGCCCGTTCCGCCGGCTGATCCGGTGGGCGGCCAGCATGGCGCAGGGGGAACTCAGCGCGCGCTTTGAACTGAGTTCGCCGGATGAGGCGGGGCAGCTTGCCCGCGTCTTCAACCGCATGAAAGACCGACTGGAGGCGCAGGTCGCCAGGGTCGCGCGTGAGCGGGAACGGTTGACCTCGGTGCTGGATACTCTGGTTGACGGCGTCTTCATTCTCGATAGCGAGGGACGGGTCCGTCTCTGCAACCTGGTCGCGGCGCGCATGGTGGGCATTGAATTGCAGAAAAGCGACTTTGCGCGCGGGGGCAGAGATGGCGCAGAAGAGGAAGCAACAAACGCCGCAAGGGAGGCCGCCTCTAACGCCCCAACGCCCGCTCCCCAGTTCTCACCCGCCGGTTCGCGCAGCTTGCACGGGCAGCCCCTGGCCCAAGTGGTGCGCGATCACCGGATCGTCGACATTTGGCAGACATGCCATGAGGACGGCAAGCAGGCAGAGGGCATCATTCAGTGGCATGAGCGCACGATACGCGCCATCGCTCTCCCGTTCGTCGCCGGCGGCAGCGACGGCTATATTGTCCTGCTCCAGGACATGACAGAGCTGCACCGGCTGGAGCGCGTGCGCCGCGATTTTGTCAGCAATATCTCCCACGAACTGCGCACTCCGCTGGCCTCGCTGCGGGCGCTGACCGAGACGCTGCGCGACGGCGCGCTGGACGACCCAGCCGCGGCGCCCCGTTTTCTGGACCGCATCGAGACAGAAGTCGATGCGCTCACGCAGATGGTACAGGAGCTTTTGGAGCTGTCCCGCATCGAATCCGGCCAGGTTCCGTTCCGCTTTCGACCGGTGCCGGTTAGCGAAATCGTCCTGGCGCCGGTTGAGAGGATGCAGCCGCTCGCCGCGCGTGACCAGATCGACCTGGTTGTCGATTTGCCACCGCGCCTACCACGCGTCTATGCGGACGCAGAACGCGTGCATCAGGTGATCGCCAATCTTGTGCATAACGCGTTGAAGTTCTCGCCGGAGGGCGCTTCGATCAACATCTCCGCCAGCGTTGAACCGAGGGGCGATCAGATGACAATCTCGGTGATCGATACCGGGATCGGCATCCCCGCACAAGACCGGGATCGCATCTTTGAGCGATTCTACAAGACCGATCGCGCCCGCGCCAGCGGCGGCACCGGGCTGGGCCTAGCCATCGCCAAGCATATCATTCAGGCGCACGGCGGCCACATCTGGGTGGACAGTGTCGAAAACCGGGGCAGCAGATTCTCCTTCACGTTGACAGTCGCCGGGAACGGCGGCTAACCTCGAGGAGAGAGTGAAGAGGAGTCAGGAGAGAGGGAACTTTGCTCTTCAACTCTCACTCCTCACCACTCAACACTCACTACTCACTCCTCACTTCTCAACTACCACTCCTCACTCCACATCCCCCACTTCTCATTCCTCACTTCTCATTCCTCAATTCTGACAGCGAACTTACAGTTTCTTAACCGATCGCTAAATTGCCATTTACAGGCTTACAACGCCTCGTTAACGGGATCGCCTTAGCCTGGTAAATGTTATGAAAAAAACTACACACATTGAAAAGATTGTAGAGCCTGGCCAAGGGCCGGTCATATCAGAGATGACCAACTCGGGGCAGGAGGCTCCGCCAACAGAGTCGAAGAACGAGGCCGGATGGCCTGTGCTGCCGGATTCGCTGGAGAGGTTCATACTGCGTCGACGAATTGACTCGTTCCACAAGATCTGGTTCCTGCTGTTCCTGCACCAGCACGCGGAGCAGCGCCAGATCAACCGGGAGTACATTCATCAGGTTACCTTTACAGACGCGCCGACGCTGGACGAAGCGATTGAGGAGCTGGAGGAGGCGGGGCTGTTGACAGCAGCCGGTGAGGTGCTGAGCCTGGAAGACGCAGCGGATGTGCGCTGCGAGCTGGACACGATGGCGCTCGTCTTCGAAGACCCGACCGGACGGCAGGAACTGCTGCGAAGGTTGTACCGGCACGCGGCGAAGCGGCTGCAGGGCGAACAAGGCGTTCCGAGAAACTGCCCCCCGGAGCGGTCGGCTCAATGCAGACGTTAACCAACTGTTAACAGGCCGCATAACGGTTATTAACTCCCGCTGTGCGTATCATCACAGGCCATTAACCTGGCAGCGTTAGGCTTAAGTATGCAAGCCTGTAGCGAGATCCCGCTTTACATTTCGGAGAGACCTTGCCACGCGGGCCTGCATTACGTTCGTGTTGACATATAGAATCCTCCTCCAACACCAACTTTCTCAAAGGAGAAAACATGCGTCGTCTACTGATTGGATCCCTGCTGATAGCGGCTTTGATGCTTGCTGCCTGCGGGGGGTCCGATGAAGAGGCTGGCCCAGCCGATGAGCCGGCCACGGCAAAAGAGACCAGGGCCGGCGGAGAGGCGATGAGCAGCTTACCTGAGGTGAATCTGCTGGAAGTGACAGGCGACATCATCTCGGCCGGCAGCTCCACCGTCTTCCCCTTGTCCGAGGCCATGGCCGAACGCTTCAAGGACGAAGGCTACGCCGACAACATCACCATCGACAGCATCGGCAGCGGCGCCGGCTTTGAGCGATTCTGCGTCGCCGGTGAGTCCGACATCTCCAACGCCAGCCGACCAATCAAGGACTCCGAACGCGAATCTTGCGGCGCCATCAACCGCATCCCGATCGAGTTCCGCGTCGGCACCGATGCCCTCGCCGTTACCGTCAGCAAGGACAACGACTTTGTTGAAAACCTGACCCTTGAAGAACTGGCGCTCGTCTTCTCCTCCGCCGCCACCTGGGCCGACGTCAACCCGGACTGGCCGGACGAGCTGATTCAGCGCTTCATCCCCGGCACCGACAGCGGCACCTTCGACTACTTCGTCGAAGAGGTCTTCGACAAGGACAAGGAGCCGATTCTAAGCGCCGACGCCATCCAGCTCTCCGAGGATGACAACGTGCTGGTCCAGGGCGTGACCGGCAGCCCCTACGCCATCGGTTACTTCGGTTACGCCTACTACCAGGAGAACACCGATACGCTCAAGATCATCTCCATCGACGGCGTCGAGGCGTCTGCCGAAAACGTTGACAACGCCAGCTATCCGCTCGCACGCCCATTGTACATCTACTCGGACGCAGCCATCTTGGCCGAGAAGCCGCAGGTCGCCGCCTTCATCAACTTCTACCTGACTTACGTGTATGAAGAGATCGAGCGGGTTGGCTACTTTCCGGCTGAAGCTTCCGTCCTTGACGTCGCCAAGCAGATCCTCCTGAATGCAATGAACGCGATGGAGAAGTAGTGGTAGAGCCTGGCTGAGTCAGGCCTTCAGATTCAATGAATGCAGAGTTGGGGAACGGGAATTGGCTCCTTCCCCAACTTTTCCATAGGAAAGGAAACGAGTAGAATTGAAGGCGGCCGGGAGGCCGTCTCCCACAGTTGCGAGTGGCGTTCCTGACGAGCTCTTGGCACTGCATTGGAATGGCAACCTGATGGTTTGAAAGCCTGCAAGCAAGACGCCTGAGTGGCCGGGCAGGAGCCAATGAATAAAACTGGGACAGACCATGACACAATCGGCGCCGGTTGCGCAAGCTGCCATATCGGCGGAGTCAATGCGAGGGCCGATGGCAAGCGCTGACAACCAGGCACATCCCGCCGCGGCCGGTGGAGGCCCAAAGCTTGATTTGAGGCGCAAAGCGCGCGTCTCGGAATCGGTCATTCAGGGTTTCCTAGTCCTGTGCGGCGCGATTTCGATCCTGACCACAGTGGGCATCGTGTTTGTGCTGGGCCGAGAATCGCTGCTGTTCTTCGCCGACGAGGAAGTGAATCTTCTGAAGTTCTTCGGGGGGACAGAGTGGCAACCTGCGATAGGCCGTTTTGGCATCTGGCCCTTGGTGACGGCCACATTCATGGCCAGTTTGATCGCGATGGCGGTCGCGCTGCCGGTGGGTCTGTGCATTGCCATCTATCTGAGCGAATACGCCGAGCAACGCACGCGCAACATCCTTAAACCGATTCTTGAAGTGCTGGCCGGCATCCCGACTGTGGTTTACGGCTATTTTGCGCTTACGTTTATGACGCCCCTGCTGCGCGGCATTTTTAGCCGCGACCTAGTTGAGATTTACAACACGGCCTCTGCCGGTATCGTGATCGGCATTCTGGTGATACCGCTGGTCAGCTCGATGAGCGAGGATGCGCTGAGAGCTGTGCCCAACTCGTTGCGGCAGGCCTCGTATGGATTGGGGGCAACAAGGCTGGAGACGGCTGTGCGCATCGTTTTGCCAGCGGCTCTGTCGGGCGTCGCGGCCGCCTTCATTGTGGCGATATCGCGTGCAATCGGCGAGACGATGATCGTGGCGATTGCCGCTGGTGCCGGCCCCAACTTTACTTTCTCCCCCTTCCGCGCAGCCGAGACGATGACCGGCCACATCGTGCGCATCAGCGGGGGCGACCTCAGTTACGACTCGATCGACTACAACAGCATTTTCGCCATTGGCCTTCTGCTATTCCTGATGACGCTTTGTCTGAACTTTCTGAGCCAGTGGATTGTGCGTCGCTTCCGCGAGGAGTACGAATAATGGCACTTCACTCTCCGCGGTCTTCAGCGCGGCCTGCTGCCGGAATGATGCCGTCCGGCGGCACCTACCATAAGCAGGTGAAGGCGCGTCGACGCCGCGGGCGCACTTGGGCACTGCTCTTTCAGGCCGCCATGCTTGCCGGCATCGTCGCTCTGTGCGCCCTGCTGTTCAACGTCTTAAACCAGTCTTTCGGTTACGTCGCCATTGTCAATGAGATCGATCCTGCCGAGTTGGCGGTGGACGGCGTCACGCTCGACAAACTGCCAAAAGAGACACTGGCGCAGATCCTGGAAGACAATATCTCCGCAGGGCTGATGCGGCGTTTCGAAAATGACATGCCGTTCACCGAACGCAGCCGCGATAACGTCCATGAGTTAATTTTGGAGAGGGTGGTCGAGCCGCAGGTCGAGGCGACGTGGGGACTGCTTGACTCGATCCTTGCCCGCGGGCGCGTCATGGCTGAGGCCAAAGAGCGGTTCCCTGATTCAGAAGTCTACTTCCGCAGTTGGCTGACGGGGAGTTTCATCTCCAGGGCGCAGTCGAGCGAGCCGCTGCGGGCCGGCGTGCGCACCGCAATTTTCGGCTCCTTGTGGGTCGTTGCCATTACCATCCTGTTTTCGTTCCCGATTGGAGTCGGGGCCGCCATCTACCTGGAGGAGTATGCGCACAAAGAGCGTTTCCTCAACCGCCTGATTCGGACCAATATCAACAACCTGGCGGGCGTGCCTTCGATCATCTACGGTATGTTGGGGCTGGCCATCTTCGTGCGCATGATGGAGGTGATCACCAGCGGGGCGTTTCTGAGCGGCGGCGACGATACGACGGCCAGCGGGCGCACAATCATTTCAGCCGGCCTAACGCTGGGTCTGCTGATTTTGCCGCTTATCATCATCAACGGCCAGGAAGCGATTCGGGCCGTGCCCGTTTCGCTGCGGCAGGCCGGCTTCGGGCTGGGCGCGACCCACTGGCAGGTGATTTGGCACCATGTACTGCCCAGCGCCATGCCCGGCGTGTTGACGGGAACGATTCTGGCTGTCAGCCGGGCCATAGGCGAAACCGCGCCGCTTGTCATCGTCGGCGCATCCACCTTCATTGCGGTGGATCCCAGCGGGCCGTTTTCCAAATTCACAGTGCTTCCGATTCAGATTTATCAGTGGACGTCCCGTCCGCAGGACGAGTTTCGGAATCTGGCCGCTGCCGCAATACTGGTGCTTCTCATTCTTCTTTTGTCCTTGAACGCCACCGCCGTGCTGTTGCGCAATCGCTTCAATCGCAACCAGGGCAACGCCTAGCGAAGGAGTATCACCAATCATGACAGTTGCCATAGAACGCCCAAGCAAGGCAAAGGCGGCGAGCGCGGCGTCTCCAAACGGGACGGGCAGATATGCGATCGAGGCCGGGGCCATGAGCGTTTATTACGGCGATTTCTGCGCGGTACGCGACGTGCATATGAAGGCGCCGACGAACCAGATCACAGCCATCATCGGGCCGTCCGGCTGTGGCAAGAGCACAGTGTTGCGCTGCTTCAACCGAATGAACGATTTGATCGCCGGCGTCCGCATCGAAGGGGAGGTCCTGTTTCAAGGCCAAAACATTTACGATGCCGACGTCGATCCGGTCGAGGTGCGGCGTCGCGTCGGCATGGTGTTCCAGAAGGCGAACCCTTTCCCCAAGTCGATTTATGAGAACGTCGCCTGGGGCACGCGCATCAACGGCTTCCGCGGCGACATGGACGAGATGGTGGAAAAGGCCTTGCGGTCGGCTGCTCTGTGGGAGGAAGTAAAGGACAAGCTCCAGCAGAGCGCACTCGGTCTCTCGGGCGGCCAGCAGCAGCGTCTTTGCATTGCCAGGGCGATTGCGGTCGAACCGGAGATCATTCTGATGGACGAACCGGCTTCGGCGTTGGATCCGATTGCCACGCTGCGCATCGAAGACCTGATGAAGGAATTGTCGGAAATGTATACGATCATCGTTGTCACGCACAACATGCAGCAGGCCGCGCGAATATCCGACTACACAGCCTTCTTCAGCGTTGACGACCAGCGAACCGGGCATCTGATCGAGTTCGACGATACGGAGAAGATCTTCACAAATCCCGGGCAGAAGAGCACTGAAGACTACATAACAGGCCGTTTCGGCTAATCGTCGCCGCTTGGTGGAGACAGATCATTGATGGATAGGCAGCGCGTCCTCATACTATGTACGGGCAACTCCTGCCGCAGTCAGATGGCCGAGGGGATGGTCAATCACTTTCTGGGCGGACGCTGGCAGGCATATTCGGCCGGTTCGGCGCCTTCAGGTACTGTGCATCCGCTTGCCATACGGGCGATGACGGAATTGGAGATTGACATCAGTGACGGTGTATCAGAATCGGTAGAGGCCTATCGCGAGCTGAGACCGAATCTGGTCATTACCGTGTGCGACAATGCAGCTCAGAACTGCCCCGTCTGGGTAGGGGAGGGCAATGTCACGCATATGCCGTTCGACGATCCCACCGACATGAACGGGAGCGATGAGGAGCGTATGGCAGCCTGCCGGCGAGTGCGGGACCAGATGCGCGACGAATTGCTCGACTATCTCCGAGGGCGATAGCGCTTCGGCAAAACAGGAGGCTTTCGATGGGGCAACTCTTACGCACTTCCTTTGCGCGCGAGTTGGAGACCTTGCAGACAGATACGTTGATGCTCGGCAGCATGGTGATCCAGGCGCTGAAAGAGTCTGTCGATGCGTTGCGGCGCAGGGACATGGAAACGGCCAGGCGCCTGATCAAAGAAGATGAGGTCATCAACAAGAAGCGCTTCGAGATCGAGGCGGACTGCCTGCGCCTGATCGCAACGCAACAGCCGATGGCCGGAGATCTGCGCTTGATCGCCGCGGTGCTTGAGATCAGCACGGAATTGGAACGGATCGGCGACTACGCCAAAGGCATCGGGCGCATCATCCTGCTGATCGGACCGGAGGCGCTGATCAAACCGCTCGTCGACATTCCCCGCATGTGTGAAATCGCCACCGACATGCTCAATCAGGCGCTCGACGCCTTCATCAGCCAGGACCTTGAGGCCGCTCGGACGATTCCACTGCGGGACGACGAGGTCGACGCGCTGTACAATCAAGTTCACCGCGATCTGATCGCGATGATCCTGGAAGATGTAACGCTGATAGACCGTTCAAACTACCTGCTCTGGGCCGCCCATAACCTGGAGCGGGCTGCGGACCGGGTCACAAATATCTGCGAACGGATCATCTTTACCGTAACCGGAGAGTTTATCGAGTTTGACATGAATTGAGCGCCTCGGGGCATTCTGGCTGCCCAAGCCCTTGTGGTTGCAACTTGATGCTCGTCAGATGGGCTTCTCAAGCACGCATAAATACCCTCAGAAAGCGGATTGACAAGGCAGAAACCATCGTATAGAATTGAGCCAGAGGCCGTTTGTTCTCGTCAGTCGATCCTGGAATTTGCGTATTTTTCGCATTCCAATTATCATCTGAGACGCGAGTGCGGAAATGGTTCTTGCGCCCGTTTTGTCGGGGCGTTGTTTCGATGTAGAATAGCGGGTATAATTCCTGGAAGAGGCATTTTTCGGGATTTATCATAAGCAGACGTGTTTTCTGCAATTTTGCACAAATCAATTATCATCCTCACCCTCATTCCATGACTGCCCTTAGGAGGTATGAAATGCTCAATCGACGTGTGACGTTCTGGGCTGCCATAACGCTTATCGCAATTCTTGCATTGTCAGGCTGCGCGCCCCGTGTCGGACAAGGCAGCCTCGATGTAGATTCGGACCAGTTGGTCATTGACCTGCCCGCTCTCGTACTCGACATTGGAGCAGACGGTTCGGTATCGATTCAGAATGCTACAGTTGCCGACTTGGTTTCCTTTTTTAACGATGGCGAAGAATTGGATTTGCCCATCAACGACATGACCGTTATGTTTTTGTCGATGGCCAACATCCAGCACATCCAGGTGAGCAACACGCCTGAGGGCTTGCTGCTTCTGGTCAACGGCCTCAGTATTCCTTCCATCAGCTATGACGGTGACTCGCTGTCGGCTTTGCCCGGAGCGATCAACGACTTAGCCGATATAGGTTCGATGGCCGACCTTTTGGTCGACCTTGTCGACCAAATAGGGATTGGCGTCATCGCCCGCTTCCCCATTGCACCGGGAGCGGAGGAGATTCCGCTGTTCGTAGAGGGTGACAGCAGCGCTGCGATGGCCGCCAAGGCCGCGCAGGAGGAGTTTCTGGCCTCGGTAGGCACGCCGCCGCGCATCAATCTGCCCATCTTCTACGGAGACGACGGCAGCTTGAGCATCGGCGACCTGTCGATCGATGAGTTGTCGGCGATGACTGGTGTTTCGCTTGATGCGCTCGTGATGGGGCTGGGGCCACTCGAAGCTGTCAGGGGTATGGGCGTATCCGTGTTGGGCATCAGCACCGACAAGGACGGCATTACCATTTCTCTCGATGGGAATGCGTTGCCGACCCTGGACTGGTCCGACGGCAAGGCCAGTAACCTGATCGAAATGGTGTCGCAGATTCCGTTGCTGGAAGTGATGGGCCTCGGCTCAGTGCTGCCCATGGTCAACCAGCTTCTGCCGCTCGTCCAGTCGGCGGAAATCGACCTGACATTGCACTTCTAGGTCTGTCAGCCGCCGGCCCTCGGGGCCAGACTGGCGATTACTCTGCGTGAATGAGGAGGCGCGGCACATCAGTGCCGCGCCTCTTTTTGTACTTTTGTCCGGTCGGCTAGGCGTGTTGGGGGAGCGAAAGCCGGCGGGCGTTCCTGGTGAATTGTCAGATTCAAGTTGGGCCGGTCATGTAGAGTTCGCCCGGTTCGAAGCCACGCGCCGCGTAGTAGGCCCGCGTTCCCGTGGCGGCAATGACGCTGATGCGGTCGAAGCCCGCCGCGCGGCTGAGGCGGCGGGCTTCAGCCAGCAAACGCGTACCGACGCCGACATGCTGCGCCGCGCCTGCTTCCGCGCCGCCGATGGCGAGGGCCGGTCCGTATACATGCACCTCGCGAATCAGCGCGTTGCCGCGTAATTCATCCAGAAAGGCGCGACTTCCCGCCGTCGGAGACTTGGGTAGACTGAGGCGCAGAAAGCCGACGATTGGGGCCGACCCAAGCGCGACTGCGCCGTCGTGCGCGCTGTCTCCCTCGACGACGAACTGCAGAAAGAGTTCATCCGTCAAATCGGTTGCGTAGGAATAGGCGGTCAGCCGCAGGTCTTCGTCCCGCACCTGCTGCCGGCGCACCTCGCGGCAGCGGATACATCCACAGCGCTCGCCGCGGCGCGCTAACTCATTGTGAACAATCTCGCGCAGGTTGCTAACCTTCACACCGGCCTGAATGTGATGGGCGGGGATGTCGCGAAACAGCCGGTTTATGCGCGTGTACGGTGGTACGGTCGGCTTGATGTCGGCCAGCAGCCCCACAAGCTCCTGCTCCGAATAGGGGGTATAGTCGCCCTCCAGCCACCTCTGGTAAAGTTCGGTGCCGGCGATCAGTGAGCAAGGATAGATCTTCAGCTCGTCCGGTCGGATGGCCGGATCATCGAAGAACTGACGAAATGAGGCCCGGTCCGACTGCAGCGTGGCCCCGTAGAGATTTGGCATCCAGTGCAGATGCAGCTTGAATCCAGCCGTGCGCAGGAGACCCAGGGCCTGGCGCACTTGGGCAACCGAATGGCCGCGCTTGTTCAGGGTCAGGACGTCATCTTCCAGGCTCTGGACGCCGATCTGCACCTTCGTCACCCCGAGGCGGCGCAGATTGTGGATTTCATCCGGGGTGATCCAGTCGGGCCGCGTTTCCACGACCAGGCCGACATTTCGATGCGCTGAAAGTACGTTGCGCCGCTGGGACTCCTCAAGCGAAACCGCCGGGGTAAAGTTGGCGTCGCCGACCGCGTTCATCGCATCGTAGCAGCGACGCACAAACCATTGGCGATAGTCCTGACTGTAGGCACTCCACGTGCCCCCCAGGATTAACAGTTCCACTTTGCTGGCGTCGTGGCCGATGCTTTCGAACGCTTCGATGCGGCCAAACGTCTGCTTGAAGGGATCAAAGCCGTCGCGCTCGGCCCGTTGTGCGCCCGGCTCGTCATAGATGTAGCTCTTGGGCATGCGCCAGTCGTCGGGGCAGAAGATACATTGACCCGGGCAGCCGGCCGGCGCGGTCAGTACCGTCACTGGCGCCACGCCGCTGGCTGTGCGCACAGGCTTCATGCGGATGCGGTCCAGCAGGGGAGAGTCCGGCTCCAGGTCTCCTTCTTCGATCAGATAGCGGAAACCGGCCACCAGGTCGGATTTTGCGTAAAATCCCTTGCCGTCCTTTGGGTATCGGGCTAGAATAGAACGCAGGGAGCGCTTGACGTCCCAGGTAGAGTCATCCACTGCCAGGATGTCGCGGAATATCGCAGTCAGGGCAGCCCTGTGGTCAGCCGGATCAAACGACCGTTTGCGCTGCCATTCGCGCGAAATCTGATGCACTTCAGCCGGAATTTCATCCGGCGTCAATACTCGTTTCATGGTTCAGTTCAGTCGAACCGATGTCTGTTGCAATCGGTGGAGAGCAGATTCGCCCATTCAGTATGGACCCGCAGACGCAGAACACACTGTTGAGCGTGAACCGCCGCTTCTACGATCAGGTTGCCATCCACTTCGACGCTACCCGTCAAGGATGGACACCCGGTCTTTGCGCTATTCTACCGTACTTCGAACCAAGCGCGAAAGAGACGCCGACGATACTGGATGTCGGCTGCGGCAATGGTCGTTTCGCCCGATTGTTGGCGCAGGAGGGCATTGCAGCCCGCTATACCGGGGTGGACGGGAATGCGCAGCTGCTCCGGCTGGCGCGTGAATCCGTCGCTGATCTGGCGGGAAAGGAGTGCCGGTTCATTCAGGCAGACTTAGCGGATCCCAGCTGGACGGAGGCCCTGCCGCACGGGTCGGAAACGGGCGGCGCCGCCGCTGGATTCGACGATAGGCAGCGAACGCCCGTATTTGATGTTGTGATTTGCACCGCGACGATTCAGCACATGCCAGGCTATAATCTGCGCCTGCGCTTGCTGCGAGATTTCCGACGCCTTGCCACCAGATTTGTTATACTTTCGTTCTGGCAATTCCTCAGCCGCGAGCGCTTTCGGGCCAAACTGATCGATCCTCATGCCGTCGGCATCGACGCGTCCGCGCTGGAGCCGGGTGATGGTCTGTTGCCCTGGAAGCAGGGTGTCGAGTCGATCCGGTATGTTCACCAGGTTGACGAAACTGAACTGAGACGGTTGGCCGCGGACGCCGGCTTGTCGATCCTGCGCACGTTCCGCGCCGACGGCAGGAAAGAGGAGGCGGGCGGGGCAGACGCGTTGCCAGGTCTGAATCTGTATGCGGTCCTGAACTGAATGTTTCAATTGTCAGGCGGAACTCAAGACAAGCGCGTCCCCCTTCCTGGCGAGGAGACGCGGTTCGCCACCCATCCCGGAACATCGCCACTATGCAACCCGACAAACGAACGCAACACGTTGTAAGCGGCTTTAAGGCCAAGTTTGAGGGCGAGCCGACCCATCTAGCCATCGCGCCGGGGCGGGTCAACCTGATTGGTGAACATACCGATTACAATGAAGGCTTTGTCCTGCCCGTCGCGCTGGATAGGGATGTGCGCGTGCTCTTCCGGCGGCGCGGCGACAGCAGAGTGAAACTCTACGCGCTGGAGTTTGATTCCTGGACCGATTTCGATATCGAGTCGCCTCAGTGGGACGATGAACGGCTTTGGCCCAATTATGTGCAAGGCGTGTGCCTGGCGCTGAAGGAGCTTGGGTTGAGCTTGCAGGGGTTGGAAGGGGTTGTCAGCGGCAATGTCCCGCGGGGCAGCGGGCTAAGCAGCTCCGCGGCCCTGGAGATCGCCGCGGCAAAGGCGTTTCTGGCGTCGGCAAATCAGATCCACGCGCTGACCGGCCCGCAGATCGCGCTAGCCGCCCAAAAAGCCGAGAACGAGTACGTTGGCGTCAACTGCGGCATCATGGACCAGTTCATCAGCACGTTGGGCGAGGAGGGGCACGCCCTTTTTATCGACTGCCGCAGCCTGGACTATCAACGGGTGCCATTTCCGACAGATACGTCGCTGGTAATCGGCAACACAAAGGCCAGCCGCTCTCTGGCCGGCAGCGCCTACAACGAGCGCCGCGCCCAATGTGAGGACGGCGTGAGCCGCTTGCAGGCGGTTGTGCCGCGCATCAAGGCCCTGCGGGATGTAAGCAGCGCGCAGTTGGAAACACACCGACATCTGCTGCCGGACATGGTCTATCGACGCTGCCGTCACGTCGTCAGCGAAAACGAGCGAGTGCTGGCAACAGTCACAGCGCTTGAACGGGAGGATTTCCAAGGCGTCGGCCGGCTGATGAACGCCAGTCACACCAGCCTGCGAGACGACTACGAAGTTAGCAGTGAGGCGCTGGATGTAATGGTCGAGTCGATGCGCGGCCATCCTGCATGCCTGGGCGCACGACTGACCGGCGCAGGCTTCGGCGGGTGCGCGGTGGCCCTGGTTTGGGCCGGCTCGGAGGAAGCGGTGCGCCAATCTGTCCTCAAGAGCTATGCGAAACAGATGAATCTGTGGCCTGAAGTCTATGTCAGCACACCCAGTTCCGGGGCGCGTGTCCTGCCTCTCACATAAGGAGTTTGCGATGTCCGACAGGAAAAGCGGCGAACGCACGCGCCCAAACTTGGGACTTGGCGCGGCTGCCTACACAGAGGATATGCTGTCCTGGGAGTTCGTGGACAGCCGCATGCGCGCGGCGCTTAACTATTGGATCGCCAGCGCGGGAACCGATGGAAGGCCCCATGCGGTACCGGTCTGGGGGGCGTGGCTGGATGACGTCTTCTATTTCGTGGGCGCGGGTCGGAAAATTCGCAACTTGCGCGCCAACCCACAGGCTGTCGTTCACCTTGAGAGCGCCGACGAGGTTGTCGTGATCGAAGGTCGTTTTGAGGAGATCAGCCGGCGGGATCGAGTGCTCTTAGAGCGGCTGGACGAAGATTTCGTGCGCAAGTATACGACCTACCGCCCCAGCGAAAATCTGGACAACCCCGAAGAGTCCAGTAACGTCCCCGTGGGTCTGTTTGTCGTGTACCCGCAGACTGTCATCGCCTGGAGCGGCTTCGCGCATAACGCCACCCGCTGGCGCATCGCATCCAGATAGCGACGGCTATGTTTCTCTTTCGCCGGTGGCGCCACGACTTTGTGTATGATGGGGGTGTCATTATCCACTCAACGCCGCAGGAGAGCATGAATGCCAACGCTGCAAGACTATCGCCAGTTCGACGGCCTGCACTGGGAGACCGGCTCGGTCCGCAACTACTATGACTATTGCGGGGTGAAGGCGCCGCATACTGGCAAGCCCTATTCAGAGGCGCTGCTGATGGGTGTCAGCGGCGGCGCGGTGATGGGCTATTTCGTCTTCGCCTACCAAGGAATCGACCCGCACGCACGCATCCTCACGCGCAATACGTTTGACCCGATGCAGACGATGTTGCAACGGCTCGGCGCTGTACAGGATGTGCGGCAGACGGCCAAAGCGGCCAGGGCGGTCGGCAACCTCGTTGACAGGTTGGAGAACGGCACGCCGGCCATCACCTGGCTGGACGCCTTTAGCCTGCCCTACGACCCACAGACGTATGAATTTGAGATTGCGCACATGTATCCGGCCGTCATCTACGGCTACGATGAGGAGGCCGACCGGGTCTCGATTGCCGACCGCGCCAGAGTGCCGTTGTTCGCTACGACCGGTCAATTGGCCGCGGCGCGGGCGAAAGTGAAGAAGGTGAAGCACCGCGTCCTGACGCTTGAGGCGCCGGACCCTGACAAGCTGGAGGAGGCCGTGCAGTTGGGTATCTGGGACAGCATCAAGCTGTTTACGGAAAAGCCGCCCAAAGGCGCGCGCCACAATTTCGGCTTTGCTGCCTACGAGCGTTGGGCCGACACGCTGCGCAAGCCGAAGATACGGGGCAGCTGGGAAAAGGAGTTTCCGCGCGGGCGCAAGATGTATGCCGGCCTGGAATCGGTCTTCAGCGATACGCATACCTACGGCAAGGAAGGGTTCGCCGAGCGCGACGGGTTTGCCGATTTTCTGGACGAAGCCGCGATCATCCTGCAGAAGCCGAACTTGCGCAAGTCTGCGGCCCAGTTTCGAGCCAGCGCCCAGGCCTGGAGCGGGCTGGGAGAGATGTTGCTGCCGGATAGCGTGCCGGTTTGGGCGGAGGCGCGCAACCTTATGTTGACGAATCAACGGCTCTTTCTGGATGAAGGGGGCGCGCGGTTGGAGGAGGGCCGCGCCAACGCCGAGCGCCTGGTCGAGATTCGCCGCCAGATGGAAACGGAGTTCCCCCTCTCGGAGGAAGAGGTCGTCTCTTTCAGAGAGGAGATCGCTGAACAAGTTTTGATAATTGGCGACATTGAAAAGCCTGCCGTTGCCGCGATGAAGGAGGCGATGGAGAGATAGGCTGCCGGGCGAGTTGGGGTCGTTCAGGAGGAGTCGGCGCTGCCGGCACGCTCGGCAACCTGGCGCAGCCCCGGAAGTACCGCGGCGACGGCAACAACCAGGATAGCTGCTGCGGCTGCCTGACTGCCGACGGCCAGAGGCGCGCCATAGGACTGCGCCAGCAGTCCGGTCAGGAGTTGACCGAAAGGCCCGGCTCCGATGGCGACCGCGATGGCGCCCATGGCTTGGCCGCGCCTTTCATCCGCGGCCGCCAGCAACACTATCGAGCTTTGCAAGATACCAAAGCAGGCTTGACCAAGCCCCACCACCAGCAGCATCAGCCAGGAAACCGCGAAAACCGTACTTGTTGCGAAGGCCAGGAGCGCCGCGTTAAGCGTGAGGGTCCCAGCAATGAAGATCCAGCCGGCGCTTGCCGCGTGGCGCGCGCGGCTGACCAGATATAGCCCGCAGAAGCTGCCGATACCCACCGCCGCGCCGAGATAGCCGAGACCAACCGGTCCCTGGTGCAGGATATCGCGGGCGAACACGGGCAGGAAATTCATGGAGGGGAAGGCAAACATGTTCATGATCATCGTGATCAGGGTGACAGCGAGAATCGACTGATTATGGCGCACATAGCGCACGCTGTCGCGTATCTGGGCGATGGGCGAGGCGCTGGAGGGGGAGGAAGTACGGGGAATCGGCTGGCGCGATAGCGCGCGCAGGAGCAGCAGCGAAACGGCTGACAGTCCGCTCAGCATCAGGAAACAGCCCAGTGCGTCGAAGGCCTCGAGCACAAAGCCGGCGATGAACGGCCCCAAGGAACTGGCGATACTCATGCCCAGGCTCTCCAGCAGCAGGGCATCAACGATGCGGGCTCGGCCCACGAGATCGGGTATCAACGCCCGCCGGGTCGGCCAGTCCATCGCCCAGGCGCAGCCCATTACCAGGGCGATGACGGCCAGATGCCACAGCTTGGCCAGGTCGGTGGCCAGCAGCAACGCCACGATCCCATACATGACGAAGGTTACGGCCTGGGCGGCGATAATGAGCGGGCGGCGGCCGATGCGATCCGCCAGCGCGCCGCCAAACCCGCCGACAAAGAGCACGGGAATTGCGCGACAAAAGCCGACCAGCCCGACCAGGGCGGGCGAGTTGGTCAACTCGAGCACCAGCCAGCCGAGGACGATCATCTCCACGTAGTGGGCCAGCCACCAGAGCGTGCTGGAGCTGAGAAGCAGGCGATAGTCGGAGTTTGCGAGGGCTGTACGGACGCCGGCAGGAAGCTGCCACAAGTTCTGGAAACGGTTGGAAAGTTCAGTCCACATCCGGTTCGGACAGCCCCAGTACTCGATAGGCGAACTTCATGTGCGCCTCATGAATGCGTTCGGCGGTCGCTGAGCTGCCCGCGCCACGCCCGGCATCGAGCCAGATCAGGGTGAAATCTTTGTCCATCTCCTGCATTCTGCGGGCGAAGACCTCCATTTGGCAGGGCGTGGCGCAGCTGTCATGCCGCCCCTGAAAGATCAGCAGGGGAGCCTGGATGGCGGCCGCGTGAGTGAGGGGCGAGCGTTCCCTGTACAGGTTCGCCTTCTGCTGGGGCGAGCCGTCGAAAATCATGCGCGCCCAGCCCCGCATAGCGGCAGAAGAGTCCTCGTCGTTCATCGTCCAATCCACAATTGCCACGGGCGCGACAGCGCCGGCCCAAAGATCCGGTTTCTGCGAGAGCGCCCATACGGTTCCGTCCGGGCCGAAGAAGGTGGCGGCTGTCCCGCTGTGGAACGGCCCGCTGCTCCCGCGGAAAGTCCCCGGCGGACAGTTGAGTGGACGCAACTCGTCACCGGCCAGGTCGTAGACGAAAAGTCCTGCGCTTCTATCATGGGTGGTCTGAAGCAGCAGCCTGGTTCCATCGGCGGACCAGTCGATGGGCAGAACGGCTTCGTTGGCGGCGGACGGAAGCAGATCGCGGCGCTGGTCCGTGCGCGGGTCCCAGAGGAGGGGCCGCAGGTCGCCGGATGGAATCTCCCATGCGTAAATCTGGAGCTGCGGGCCGTCCCAACTGGCTTGAACGATCCCGCGGGCGGGATTTTCAGGCGCTACGCAGGCGCTGCCAAGCCCCTTGCCTCGGAAGCGTTGGCGCCACGGCGCGATGACCTGTAGTTGAAGGGGGGAAGCCATTGAAGGTCTCGCCAGTTTGGACGGTCTGGGCGAACATTGGGGCATGGGGCAGGCTGATCACTGAAATTGTACATGGGCATGTGCTGCTTTGCAACGCCCATGCCTGCTTGGGTGCAGGCGGGAATGGGGGCGGGGCGTGTTTGGACGGGATCAGTCGCAGTTCGCGGCGAAGTGTCGCGAAGTGGCGCGAAGTGGCGCGCTAAAACAGGCGATCTCTCGAAAGGTGAAGATAGATTTTCCTGGAGGTCTCACGTTCGGGAGCGTGGCGGCGTGACAGGAGCAGGTTATAAATGTGCAGTGGAAGCGAAAGCAGAACGCGTCGTCCAGCCCATTGTATACAGGGCCTTTGGATAGTATATGCCAGTCCAATTCCTATTGCAAGGTGTTTCGATTGAAGGGGCGCAGTCCAGAGTTGGGATGAAGTCGGTCATACCGGCATTTCATGGCGGCGGTCGCCGGGTGGGCGGGCGCGGGGGCAAGCATGGCGTGAGCGTCCTGTCGAGACCAGCGCGTGCCCGCCTGCTGGCGCAGCGCGGCGCAGTTGATGCCTGGCGAGGTCGATGCCATAATGGGGTTGATGAGTGCAGAACGCAGAGCAGGCTTGATAGCAGGAATGCAAGCGAATCGGAACGAACTGATCTTTGTGGGCGCGGTCACACTGGCGGCGTGCTTTTTGCGCTTCTACAGGATCGGCGGGAAGAGTATCTGGTTGGATGAGGCCTTCAGCGTTTGGATCGCCGGCCACAGTCTGTGGGAGGGTTGGCAGTGGCTGATCCGCATCGACCAGCATCCGCCGCTGTACTACAGCCTGCTGCATCTCTGGATCGAGCTGTTCGGCGAGTTGCAGGGGGCGGTACGGACGCTGTCTGCGCTCTTCTCGACGCTCACGGTGCCGCTGTTTTACGTCGCGGGGCGGCGTTTGCTGGACCGGTCGACGGCGGCAGTTGCGGTCGGCATCCTGGCGATATCGCCCTTTCACGTCCAGTTTGCCCAGGAAACGCGCATGTACGCGCTGCTCACGCTGGAGGTGGCGTGCGTCCTGTTTTTCCTGGCGCGACTGCTGACCAGGCAGGACGCGCGCGGTCGAGATTGGGTCGGCCTGGCCTTTGCGCAGGCGCTTGTGATGCTGACCCACAACACGGCTGCCGTCTTTTTGCCGGTTGCGTTGAATGCGGCGATGGGCATCGTCTTCCTGCTGTCTCCATCCGGGTTTGGCCATGGGAGCGGGGACTTGGAGAGGAGGGAGCCACAGGGGGAGTTTGCTGTCGAGCCGGATGGAACAGGGATTCAAGTGGGGGCACCAACCGACTGCGATGTGTTTTGGAGCCGATGGATCAAGTACCAGGGCCTGGCGGTCTTATTGTGGTTGCCCTGGGCCATGCCATTCATCATCCAGACACTTGACGTGGAAGGGGGATTCTGGCTGCCGCCGCCCTGGCCGAAGCTGGTGCTGGACACCTTTCGCAACTTTCATTTCGCCTTTTTAGCCGCTGATTTCCCGGTGCGACCGCTGTGGATGTGGAGCTATCCGTTTCTAGCATTGGCCGGGCTTATCGGCCTGCTCTTGAAGGGTGTCTTGCCGCCCGGCAGCCGGCAACCACATGCGCCCACGGTGAAGGACCATCCACAGGAAAACGGCGGCTCAGCGGCGTCGCGGGTGGGAGGCGGCGCGACTGTCATTTTGCTCGTCTGCCTGTTTGCCCTGCCTCACATTGTCGCATTCCTGGTCAGTCTGCGCAGCCCGATCTACTCCGAGCGTCCGCTCATCTGGACGACGCTGCCCTACCTTTTGCTGGTCGCCGCGGGCATTCGATTTGTCGGCGGCCCGGCGTTGGCGCGTCTTTCGACGACGACGAGGCAAATCTCAGGCAGCGCAGCATCAACAGGAACGAGGAAATTCGCCGTAATATTGGCGGCGGTGCGCCAAGGCGCGCAACTGATCATCGTGCTGGCTATCCTGACACTGAGCGGGCTCTCACTGAGCGGCTACTATTACTGGTTTCCGAAAGAGGGATGGGACAAGGCGGCTGCGTATATTGCGGAGCAGGTCGAGCGGGGAGATGTGATCGTCTTCAATGCCACGTGGGTGCAGATTCCCTTCGAGTACTATTACAAACGTTATGGCCTGGATACGGAATTGAAGGGGCTACCGGTGGACCTGTTCGAGCGAGGTCAACTGGAGCCGGCCATGGCCGAGAGCGATATGGCCCATGTACAGGAAATGCTCGATGGACGGGAGCAGGTATGGCTCGTCTATTCCCACAACTGGTACTCCGACCCGTCCGGAACGGTTCCGATGGAGTTGGGCAAACTGTTACGTGAAGATGGGCGGGCTGACTTCACAGGGATTCAGATAATCCGCTTTGTGAGCGGCGAATAGGGCTTGAGCTGACAAGAGCGGTAAGAACAAGCGTCGAAGGATGCTGCTGCAGATGCCGGTCTGCCATTCAAGTATCGTCCATCCGTTCAACTGCGCCGGGGAGGAAAGTACGTCTTGGCGCTCCCCATCGTAGCGCGATCGCCAGCAGCCCCAGCGCCGGCAGCCACTCCCATCGACGCACCCACTCGTACTCGCTAAGATTGGCGGGATCAAGGTAGGTAAGATAGGAGAGGGCGAGCGCGGCGCTGAGCCAGAGCCAGGGCAGCGGCCACAACCAGATGCTCCTTGGTTCGTTCGCCGCAGGCGTCAAGAGGGGCAAGAACGGCATCAGCGCCAACAGATACCAGGGGTGAGCGGTAGCCGCAAGCAGGAGGTAGCCGGCCAGTGGAATCGCCAGCCAGCGCAGGGTTGCACGCAGGTCGTCACGGGAGTGACGAGACCACAACCACACGCTCAGCAGGAGCAAGAACAGCAAGAAGAAGGTAATTTCCTGGGCCTGGGACATCGGTGCGCTGATTCCCATCTGCATCAGCCACGCTTCCAGCCAATGGAACAGGCCGCTGTTGAAGTTCCACTGCTCCTGGTAGATGCGGAATGCGCCGAAAAGACCGCGGCCGTCAAGCTCGCCGATCAACCCCCAGCCGGCGCGCAAAGCCGGTGACACGAGCATCGCGATGACCAGATAGCCGTACAAGAGGCGACTGCCCCAGTTCCAGCGCCACCAGAAAACAGGCGCCAGGAGAAGGGGGATCAGTTTCGTCAGCGTTGCCAGCGCCAGTAGCGCCGGCGCCAGCACGGAAAACGAGATGCGGGCAAGGCCGTGAGGGCGACGCCCGTTCTGCGGCGCCGCCGTAGGCGTCGGGGTTGACAGACTCGCGATGGCGTAGACAGCCAGCATCATCAGCATGACCATCAGCGCATCCACGTGCGCGCCCTGGGCGGTCTCCACGATCACGAGCGGGTTCCAGAGATAGATGAGCAGGCGATGCGCAGGCAGGTCGGTGAGCGCCAGCAACCGTGACAGGATGAAGGCGGTAGCCAGGTCGAACAGTACGGCGGCTGTTTGGAATGAGAGCGGCTCGAGCGGGTAGAAGAGGGCGACTGCGGCGAAGAACCACTGGGCTGCCGGCATGTAAGGGCTGGCCATCGATGCGTGATTGGCCTGGGCGCGAAAGGGGGCATCCAGCCAGTCCAGCTGCGAGGCGTTGATGGGAAATTCGTAGGGGCTGATCCCGTTTACGGCAACATGACCATCCCACATGTAACGGAAGACATCCGAGGAAAGTGTGGGATAGGTCTGCAGCAGGAGCCAGCGGAAGAGGAAAGCTCCTGCCCAAAGCCCGGCAAGCAAGAAAAACCCTCGAATGCCGGGTTGGCGGCGTGAACCTGCGTTCCTTGCCGCGTTCCACCAGCGTTCCAGCCACAAGATGGCCGCGGCGTAGGCGAGAAATGCCAACCCGAACCAGGTCAGAAACTCGAATACCCCAGGGCCGCCCAGGTTGCCATGGCGAAGCTGCATTGAGACCATGCCAAGGTAAGCGGAGAGCGAGAGCGCGAAGAGGGCAACAGGGATCGACCAGAATCGCAGACTTGCCATGGCTTCAGCGCCCTTGCGGCAGTGCCGCTTCAGCCGGAATCCGGTACAAATTGCCGGCAGCCGACCCACCGGCGCGGCGGATCATTTGTTCGGCCAGGCGCTGGGTGCGGCGGGCGATCTCTGTGACGGTCTGGTAGCGGGGCAGGTCGCCGGTGACGTCCTCGTTGAAGTAAATGTCAGTGCTGGCGCGGATCACCTCCGGTAGCTCAGCGTTGCCGTGGACCAGCCCCAGCAGACCGGCTGCTGTGGCCATGTTGTTGTCCGCGTCCCAACCGGCCAGCGCGGCGATTTCGATCGTCTTGAGGATGTCACCCTCTCCGTACAGCAAAGCCATAATCGTAACGGCGAAGTTCACGCGCGAGGCCCACCACATCGGGTCCGTATCATACAGATCGCGGATCTGTTGCCGGGCGGCGCGCCAGTCTTGCGGGTACTGCTGATGCCAGCGTAAGACATTGTCAACGATTGGCGCGATGATGGCTTCGTCGTCTGTGCAGTGGCGGGCGGCGGCGATCAGGGCGGGTATATCATCGTCAAAGAAGGCAAGGCTGTAGAGCGCGGCGTAGAAGACGCTGGCCTCCACGGCAGGACCGCTGCTTGTGATGCGGGCGAAACGCTCGGCATAGGTCGCGGCGACATCCGGCATACCCGGAGCAAGCATCCCGAACAGTTCGGTCTGAAACTGTGCGCCTATGGACCAGGTCCCTTCGGGGTTGTTCTCAGCGCTCCCGGTCTGCGGCGGCAGTAAGCCCTCGTCCATCAGATCACGTGCGCGGCGGGTGGATACCCAGATGTCGTGGTTCAGATGATCGACCCACTCATCGCGAATCTGCTGGGCGGAGGGTTCGAGGCCGTGCGTTTCCAGGATGTGCAGGTCTACCCACTCGATATGCGTGTCATCATCGGTCGACCACTCGTCCAGCAGGAGCAGCGAGAAGGCGCCAGGCGGCCCCGGCTCGTCGATGTACACGCCCTGCAGGTCGAGACCGGAGTGATTGGCGATGAGGGTCGCCTTCCAGGCGCCGTAGACCTTGTCGAAATAGACGCCGGCTGACAGCGTGTGGACGCGAGGCGGAGGCGGACGGGTCAGGCCGATGAACAGCACGGCGATTAGCCAGAGTGTTGCTGGAAGCGCTATACGGCGCCGGTGCATGGGCTGCATCTCTGTGGAGGCGCATCACATGAAAGACATTTTCTTTCATGGCAGTATACATTATGGCGCGGCAGGAGAGAATCTGGCAGGCGATCCTTGGCTGCATGGACAGACTTTCCAGTCGGGCCGGATCGAGCATCGACATGCAGGCTATGTGTAGGTAGAGATGAGGGGAGGAGGCCCCTTCAGTCGGCGGCCTCCTGAGCTTGCAGGGTTGGATGATAGTAGGTGGCGGCTATGGCCAACACGGCCGCCAGAGCCAGAATGCCCGGCGCAAGGAGTGGGTTGGCGCCGTGCAGCGTATCCATGAGCAAGACCGAAGATGCGGCGTTGGGCCGGATCTCCCTGGCGAACTCCAGGTTGTGTTCGAAGTGTTCGAATAGTCCGAACAGGCTGCCGACAAGCATGGCGGCCATCACGATGCGCAGAGACTTAAGGATAGCCCGCTGCGGACGAATGAGCGCGGCGGCAATTGCCAGCGCGCCCAGACCGCAGAGAACAAAAGGGATCAGTTGGACGACGTTTCCCGTATGCTCCTCCGCCCATAATTCAACGATGGCCAAGACACAACTGACTCCGGCGATCAGCAGCAGGAAGATACGAAAGCGGACAACCAGGATTTCTGCGCTCATCGGATCACTCTTTCAGAAAGTAGGCTGCGCCCTCAAGCTGCTCGGCAGCGATGTGCTCGGCAAGCGCCTCGAGGAAGGCAGCGTTCGAGTCGAAGGGCCGCGCCGGCATGAGCGTATCGGCAACTGCGTCATCCACGCCCGGCACCTGCTTCATGGTTTCCAAATCGGATTGGTTGACATCTACGGGAACAAACACATAGTCTTCGTAGAAGGCTACTTGCACATCATCAACGTATTTGCCGATTTCGCGGCGAAACTGCTGGATGCTGACATAGGGCTGATACTCAAAGAACTCGCGAACCATGCGGTTGCCCATCTGCGGAATGGTATCAAGAAGCTGTTCACGAGTCATATCGTTGAGGTTGATCTTCTCGATATTGATGGCTTCTTTAGAGTCCGCGCTCTCGGACGGCGCAGTTGCAGCCGATTCTTGCTGGGCCGGAGCGGCAGGTTGTGCAGGCGCGGCAGGTTGCGCAGGCGCGGCAGGTTGCGCAGGCGCGTCAATTTGGGTACATCCAATTGGTATCAGCAAGAGGGCAAGGATCGCAAACGGTACAAAGGCAGGACGCAGGGGAAAGTTCATCGAAAGATTCTCCTGTCGGGAACGGTGAGAGAGGGCTTGAAGGCCCATTTTGCTCAATAAGACGTCGTCATTTCACAGGATCATTCGCGGCGCAGCGCCTCGATGGGGTCCAGGCGAGCGGCCTGGGTGGCCGGATAGTAGCCGAAGAAGATGCCCACGGCGGCGGACGCGCCGAAGGCCAGAGGGAGGGAGAGGGGCACGAGTTCAGTACGCATGCCGCCCAGCTGGCCGAAGACAAAGGAGCCGGCTACGCCTATGAGCAGACCGGCCAGGCCGCCCACCAGGCTGAGCATCACCGCTTCGATCAGGAACTGACGCTGCACATCGCGCGGGCGTGCGCCCAGCGCCTGGCGGAGGCCGATCTCGCGGGTGCGTTCGGTCACGCTGACGAGCATGATGTTCATGATGCCGATGCCCCCCACGACAAGCGAGACAGCGGCCACCCACGCCAGCAGACTGCGGAACGCGGCTGTGGTGGAAGCGCGGGCGTCGACAATGTCCTGCTGTGTGCGCACGCCGAAATCGGGGCTGGCCGGATCGACATTGCGCCGCGCGGACAACAATGAAGTAATCTGGTTTATTACGCTGTCCATCATTTCGCCGCTCTCTGCTTTAACCAGAATCATGCGGACGCGATTCCCGCCGAAGCCGGAGCCGCCGAACTTCTTGAAGACGACAGACGCGGGAATGTAGATGCGGCCATCGTTGTCGGTCGCGCCGACGACGCCCTGTTCGGCCATCACACCGATGACGGTGAAGCGCGAAGAGCCGATACGCACCTGTTGGCCCAGCGGCTCAACGCCCTCGAACAGGTCCTGGGCGATGCCGGCGCCAAGGACAGCCACCCGTTGGACGGCGTCATCTTCTGCGTGGGTGAAGAAGCGCCCATGGGCGACCGAGTAGTCTCGCACCGCCAGGAAGTCGGCGGTCACGCCCACGATAGAGACGGCGGTCATGGTTGCGGAGCCGCCCTTCACGTTCTGCGTTGTGCCCTGCTCGAGCGATACGCCGCTGACATTGCCCAGATTCTGGGAAAGAAAGATGACGTCATCATAGGTAAGCGCGGTGATGTTTCCGCCACCGCCGGGGAAGCCGCCGCCGGCCCCGCGTACGCCGCCGAAGGCGCGAAAGGGCGTTACCATGATCAGGTTTGCGCCCAGCCCGCTGATCTGATCCTCGATTTCGGCCTCGGCGCCGGCGCTGACGGCCAGCATGATGATCACGGCGGCGACGCCGATGATGATGCCCAGGGTGGTGAGAAATGAGCGCAGCTTGTTGAGCATCACTCCTTCCCAGGCGACGCGAAAGGCGTTGGACGCCGTCATCCCATGGAGATCTTTGAAGGACTCGTCAGCCAGTTTCTGTCTGCCCAGCGGCGCAGATTGGATAGAGTCTTGAAGCATCAGCGAATTTTCTCACCGGTATCGAAAGGGTGGACGGGTTGGAGCGCGACTCAGGCCACTTTCATGCGGTTGATCTCGGATAGCGATGCGGCGATCCGTCCGTCCAGCACATTGACGACGCGTTGCGCCTCGCGGGCCCGCTGCTGTTCGTGCGTGACCATGACAATTGTCGCGCCCTGCTGATGCAGGCGATGGAAGATGCCCATAATTTCCGTGCTGGAGCTCGTGTCAAGATTCCCGGTCGGCTCGTCGGCCAGGATCAGGGAAGGGTCGTTGATCAAGGCGCGGGCGATGGCGACGCGCTGTTGCTGGCCGCCGGACAGCTCGGTCGGAAGATGATGAATGCGATCACCGAGGCCGACAAGGTCCAGCAACTGCCCGGCGCGCGCGCTGCGCTCGGTTTCGCTCCAATTCTGGAAGCCGTTATACATCATCGGCAGCATCACATTCTTGAGGGCACTCAGACGGGGCAACAGATTGTAGGACTGGAAGACGAAGCCGATTTTGCGATTGCGGACAGCGGCCAGTTGATCGCGGTCGAGGCGGCTCACGTCCTCGCCGTCCAGGATATAGAGGCCGCTGGTGGATCGGTCGAGGCAGCCGATTATGTTCATCAGGGTGGACTTACCTGAGCCGGACGGGCCCATAATCGCGACAAAGTCGCCGCGCGTCACCTGCAAGTCCAACTCGCGCAGGGCGTGTACGGCGATGTCACCCTGACCGTACACTTTGGACAGTTTGGTGATTTCAATCACGTCGTCGGTCATATTTTCCCCGCTGCGTTCAGTTGGTCCCAAGTTGAGCATCGCCTGTGCTGATCGTCTCCCGCTCCTGCAGGCCGGAGAGAATCTCGGCGTTGACAAAGTTCCTCAGCCCGACCTGTACAGGCCGAAACTCCAGTTCATCGTTCGGCCCGACGACGAAGACGGCAAACTGACCGGGCGCGATCTGGCGCAACGCCTGTACAGGAACGAGCAGTGCGTTGCGCGCTTCGCCGGCGATGATTTCCACCTCTGCATTCATGCCGAACAGCAGCGGCGCCGCGTGTTGTGTCATGTCGATGCTGGCCCAGGCCTGAATCGCCGAGGCGCCGTCGACCTCCACGAGCGCGGGTTCGACGCGCGTGATCTGACCGGAGTATCTGTACTCGGGGAAAGCGTCAAACAGGATGCTGACCGGAAATCCGGGCACGGCGGCGGCGATGTCAAGCTCCTCGATCCAGAAGCGCACCTGAGCGGTATCGGTATTTGCCAAGCCGATGATCGGCCCCTCGGCTACAGAATCGCCGGGCTGAACAGATACTGATGTGACGACGCCAGCCATCGGCGCGCGCACCGTACCGCCGACAATCTGGGTCTGCACATCCAGTGCCGCCAAGCGTGCCTGCTCGACTGCCAACTCGGCCTGCTCGAGCTCTGCGGCGGAAGGCCCATCGAGCAGGTCTTCGAGCGCGGCGCGATTCTGTTCCACCTTGGCCCGGGCCGCGGCCACCTCCATCTGATCGGCGTTCAAAAGCAACAGATTGAGCGTGTTTCGGGCCTGCGAAACCCGCGCCCTCGTCGATTCGATGTCCTCTTCGGCCGCGCCCGATGCGCCGATATTGTACTGCGCAAGCGCCTTTTCGTAGGCCAGGGTCGCTGTCTGCAGGTCTGCCGCTTGTGTTGTCGTGCCAACGTCGTTGCGCCACGCAACTCTGTCATAAGCCGCCTGAGCCGCGGCGCGGGCCACTTCAGCCGATCTCAAATCGGCCTCCAATGATGTCATCGCATCTTGCGAAGGCCCGGCCAGCAGAGTTTCGAGCGCTTTCTGCGCGCTGAGCAGTTCGCTGCGAGCGGCGTTGACTTCCTCGGCGGTGGGCGGGGCGACCAGGTGGTCATACTCGGCCTGCGCCGCGGCCAAACTGGACTGGGCGGCCGCCAAATCGGCGGCGCCCGCCTCTCCAGTCAACACGATCAAGGCGATTTCGGCCAGGCGTTGGTTGATCTGGGCCGAGATGAGTTGCGAATTGAGGGCTGAGTCGTACTCGAGAGTCGCCAGAATCTGGTCGACATCAACCCGCTCACCAACCTGTGCGGCGACACTGCTGACAATGCCGCTGCTACGAAAGCCAACTTTGGCCTCCTCACCGGCAAAGAGCGTGCCGATTCCGCCCGCAGTCAGCACAAGGTCACCGCGGCGCACCTGGGCCGTCTGAAGCGCGGGCGCCGCGCCCTGCGGTTCGGCGAGGAGATAGGTGGTGTAGCCGTAGTATCCGCCGCCGCCGAAGATGAGCAGTGTCAACAGACTGATGAGGATCGATTTCATCGGAGGCTTCTTTTCCCACTCAGCGAAAAGGCGGTCTTAGCCAGGCGGCTACAAAGTTGCACGGGCCTGCAGGAGCTCGATCAAAGGCGTCATCAGAATTCCGAAGCGGCCGCCAGCGCGCGGCCCTGCCTGGCCGGCCTGGGGACCTTCTGCGCCCGCGTTTGCGGGGATTTCAACACCCAGTTCCTGTAAACGCTCTGTACGCTGTTCGGGCGACATATTTTGCATCTCCTGGCGAAAGGCCGCCCGCTCCTCTTCAGACATATCGGCGAATATGCCGCCTGGGCCGCCCCGTCCAGCGGCGGCGCCCTGTCTGCCCTGACCTCCCTGGCCGAATTGGGGTAGTTCGATGCCGTTGGCCTCGGCCCAGTCGTTCATGTCGGCGAAGGTCAACTGCAGCGCGCTGATCGCTTCGACTTGCGGCTGGGTGAACTGGCCTTCAAGCTGACGCAATATCGCGACCCGCTCGGACTGGTTCTGAATTGAGCCGCTCTGCAGCGCCTGCCAGAGGGGCAACATGGCGGCGGCCTGCGCGCTCGTCACGGCATGCTCGGTGTCCTCCAGCCTGAGAATGCCCAGCATCATCTGGTTCGTGGGCGGCAGCGCGCCTTCAAAGGAGCTGTCGAAGGCTGAATCCGTGGCAGGATTGGCCGGGGCGCTCTCGCTTGCCTGGGCGGCTGCAGGGTCGGCGCCGTTGCGGGTCGAGGATTCGTCATCTTTGTTGCGGTTACAGGCAGCGAGCGCCAATACGGTTAAAAGAATCATTACAGAAAGAAACGATCGATTCATCGTGTTTCCTCACCTTTCGCAAACGGCAAATCCAAGACAGCGGTTCAAAGAGCCCTCTCTATGATGCCACCGGAGCCTGTAGCAAAACCTTACACGACGTCTGTTAAGAAGAAGTGAAGAGGGTGTGTAGATGCGATAGCCGTTTCAGATTCTCGGCAGCTGAATCGTAAAGCGGGTGCCCTGGCCGACGGTTGACTCGGCAGCGATCGTTCCATCATGGGCTTCTACGATCGCCTTGGCGATGGCAAGGCCCAGCCCGGACTGGGCCTGTCCGTCGCGGTGGCGGGAGCGGTCCACCTTGTAGAAGCGATCGAAGATGTTGCGGAGCTCCTCCTCGGCGATGCCAACCCCGGAATCGGACACTTGGAGGTTGACGCAGTCGTTGCGGCTGGACGCGCTGAGGACGATCTGGCCTGCCGACGTGAAGCGCAGGGCGTTGGTGACGAGATTGTTGAGAAGCTGGGTCATGCGCTCGACATCGACCTTGACGGAGGGCAGGGCGTCGGGGGCGTTCACGCGCAGTTGAATGCCCTTGCGCTCGGCTGCCATCACGTGGGCCAGCCCGGCGCGTTCGAGCAGAGCTTTGGGATCGACGGCGCGGCGGTTGAGCGCCAGTTCACCGGCATCGACGAGGGATAGCGTGCGCAAGTCCTCAACCAGGTGCTGCAAGTGGGCGACCTCCTGATGAAGGGCCTCATACAGATCTTGATGCCCGTGGATGGAACCGTCGCGCAGCCCTTCGGCATAGCCGCGCAGCACGGTAAGGGGCGTGCGCAGATCGTGGGCGACGTCGGCGGTCATCTGGCGGCGCATTTGATTGGCGTGGGCCAGATCCCGACTCATGCGGTTGAATGATGCAGCCAACTCGCCGATCTCATCGCGGGAATGGACTTCGACCTGTTTACCGAGCCTGCCGGCAGCCATCTCAACGGTAGCCTCAGTCAGCTCACGCAGGGGGCGGGTCAGCGCGCGCGACAGGAGGATGCCCAGAGCGAGGGCCAGCAGCGCGGCGATCAAGGCCGCGAGCGCGGTGGCCTGGCTTACGCTGCGCAGGAAGAAGATCTCCGGCGAGAAGCGGGACAGGGGCCCATCCAGATTTGGGCGGCCCCTGACGTAGAGTGTGCCGACGAGTTGGTCTTCATGCAAAATGGGAAAGCCAGCCGTCGTTTCCAATTCGCTCATATGGCGGCCATTCTGCTCTGGCACAGTCGAATAGATGACCTTTTCGCCGCGGTCGGCAAGTAGTATGCGCCGGCCAAGGAAGACGAGAGAGGGATCGCTGTCCAGCCATTGCTTGAGGCCTTGCCAGCTGCCGGTTTCCAGATAGTAACCAAGCAGGAGATCGGCGACTGCCGAATTGTCCCTGCCTCCAGAGACGAAGCGGTCGAACTCCAGACGCGTGCGCTGGATGCTGATTGCAGCCACGAGCAACGCGCCTGCGATGCCCACAACGAGAAAGGCCAGCGTCAGCTTCATCGCCAGTGAACGCATCGTCTACCCGCCTTCGGCGGCAAAGCGATAGCCCATGCCGTAGACAGTTTGGATGTAGCGGGGCTTGCTGGGCTCCGGTTCGATCTTTGTGCGTAGATTGCGGACATGCACGTCGATGGTGCGCTCATAGCCCTCGTAGGCGTCGCCGCTGACCGATTCGAGCAGGTCGAGGCGTGAGAAAGCGCGTCCAGGGGAAAGCATAAAGGTTTCGAGCAGTTCGAATTCCGAAGGGGTGAGGTCGACTTCTGTTCCCTGGACGCGCACAGAGTGGCCGGCGCGATCGAGGGCGATGTCGTTGGAGCGCAAGATGTCGGGCAGGCGAGTTTGTTTGCGAGATCTCCTGAGCACAGCGCGCACGCGAGCGATCAACTCCTGGATGCCGAAGGGCTTGGTTACATAGTCGTCGGCGCCCAACTCCAGCCCGGCCACTTTGTCGCTCTCTTCCAACTTGGCGGTGAGCATGATGACCGGCGTATCCGCTTGCTTCGTGAAGAGCCGCATGAAGTCGTAGCCGCCCATTTCTGGCATCATCAGGTCAAGGAGGACGAGGTCGGGCTTTTCGAGGCGCGCCACATGGAGCGCGTCGCGCCCGTTGGCCGCTTCAACCACGCGGTAGCCCTCGCGTTCGAGGTAGAGGCGCATCATTTTGCGAAGATTGGCTTCATCGTCAACTACAAGAACTGTTTGAACCACGAATTGTCCGCCCCGCCTTGCGGCTGTGGGAATGTAGAGAGATGCCCGCCAATGAGGGCGTGGTTGGTGGAAAACACGCCCCACTGTACCGATCAGTGCAGTTCGATTATCGCACAGAGATGTTCAGAAAGTATGAAGGGAGAATAAAGATTGAACAAGGGGTTGGCCTGGTTCCGGGCCGCTGGTAGAGGCACGGTGGGTGGTGCGGGAAATGGGAGGAGAGTTGGTAACCGAGATGGACAGGTGTTTGCGAGTGTTTACATGCGTTTACGAGCGTTTGCGAGCATTTGCGAGCATTTGGGAGTGTTTTCAGCATTCTGTTGGGAGCGGGCGACTGAAGAGAGGCTGGGGAGTCGTGTTTTTAATTTCCAGTTAATTGTGTTATGTATTGAGGAGGGTGGGGGGCCGGGAAGGGCGGAATCGGCGGGCGGGCGGGGTGCGGAAGGGTGGAAAACAGGCGCTGGCGGCGCCGGGCGGGCGCGAGTCGAGAGCGCCGCTGGTTGGAGGGGCGCAAGGGTGGGGGCTTGGCTAATGATATGATATTTATTTTTAGATGCAGGTCAGCCGGGCGGACTGTAGTGGGCAGCGCCCGGCGACGCTATATATATTTGAATATCAGCCCTTCGAATTCACCTGCGTGGGTGTCCTTCAGATCGTCTATAATCTCGTTGACCAGGCGCAGCCGGTCTTTGAGGTCGGCGGCGGCGTCCGGGGCTGCGTCCGGGTCTACGGGCTGGGCGCCCGGGTCGACGCAACTTGGGGGCTGGCCGAGGGCGAGGCCGGTGAGGGCGTCGCGCGCGGGCTCAGGCGGGTGGTCCAGCGCTGCATTGGCCTCTTGCAGGCCGGCTCGCATTGTCGTGAGTTCTTTGATCTTTTTGAGCAGTTCATGCTCGTGATAGTCGCTAACGGAGATCTCCTCTTTGAGGCATTCGAGGTAGTCCTTGTTGCAGCCGGTCAGTTCCCGGTAGCCGAAGCTGCGGCGGCCGGCATCGGTGAGAACGGGCTGGGCAGAGGGCTTGGTTTTGCCGTTTGCCGGCGGCGGCGCAGGTGCGATGGACAGGAGACCCTGGTCGGCCAGAGATTCGAGGCGGTAGCGCTCCTGTTGGGCGGAGAGTTCGGCGGCCGCGTCAAGAATCTCGAGGTCGCCGTGGGAGCCGCTGACTTCGGCGGCGGCGGCTTCGATTTCCTCGAGGCGGACCAGCTCCATGTCGGCGTCGGCGGCGCGGTAGAGTTCGAGCAGGATTTTGGCGCCGCGGCAGATGGCGGCGTAGGCGGCCGGTTTCAGCGTCCCTTCTCGGACTTCGGCGATGCCATTTGTGACGGCCTGGATGACGGGGCGGAAGCGTTCGGGGATGCGTTTGTCGGCGCGGGCGGCGGTGGACGAGTTTTCGCCGCCGAGTACGCGCCAGGCGCGGGTCTTTTCGGGGGCGCCGTGGGCGATGCAGTAGCCGTCGAGTTGCTCGTTGCCATTGCCGCGGCAGGGGGTGCCGTCTTTCTTTACGCCTTTGCAGGGTGGTGCAGCCATTTCGTTCCTCTCTTTGTGTTGTCGCCGCAGGCGCGCGGCAGGGTTTTTGTTCGTCCTACGAAACCAAAGTAGCACACTCTGAAATCTTTTGCTTTGGAGAGGGAAGGCATTGTCGCCACAGGTGTGCGGCAAGACTTTTCCTGGCGCTACGAAACCAAAGTAGCACACTCTAGAATCTTTTGCTTTGGGAATTATAAGGTTAGTGCAGCAAACTCTACGTCCACTTGGATCTTAAGAGCCGGAGTCGATTGACTCCGGCCTTGTCTTTCTACAGGGTCGAACTTTAGGAATTACATAGTTAACCTGAATTCGGAGTAAATGAGCACCTTATTGAAGTGGGCCCCAAAAACTGGACCACGGGCTAAGGTGTATAATGGAGCAGAACACCAAGCACGTGGAGGGGCAGATTCATGGTCAAGAAACGACGGCGACACACAGCGGCCTACAAGTTCCGAGTGGCGCTGGAGGCGGTTGAAGGCAGTAAGACGATCAGTCAGTTGTCGAGTGAACATGAGATTCATCCCAACCTGATTCGGGCCTGGAAACGGCAATTGCTGGAAAACGGGCCTCGGGTCTTCGCTACGAACGGCGAGCGCAAACAAAAGGAGCAGGAGGCACAGGAAGCAGAACTTTATGAACAGATCGGGCGGCTCAAGATGGAACTTGAGTGGTTGAAAAAAAAAGTTACCCACTTCGGTCAGTGAGAGACGGCATATGGTCGAGGTAGCAAACCCGACTCTAAGTGTACGGCGGCAGGGTGAACTGCTCGGGCTCAATCGGTCGTCGTACTACTACCACGCGGCGCCCGAGTCAGCACTGAACCTGCAACTGATGCGCCTGGTTGACGAGCAATTTCTGCGCACCCCCTTTTATGGCTGGCGCAAGATGACCGCCTCTCTGCGCCGGCTGGGCTACGCCATCAATGGCAAGCGGGTCAGACGGCTGATGCGTATGATGGACATTCAAGCTATCTACCCCAGGAGAAGCAGCAGTTCTCCTGGCAAGGGACACAAGCTCTATCCTTATCTTTTGCGCAACCTGCCGATTACCCACGTCAACCAGGTCTGGAGCGCAGACATCACCTATGTACCGATGCCTCGTGGCTTCATGTACCTGGTCGCTGTCATTGACTGGCACAGTCGCTATGTGCTCGCCTGGCAGCTTTCCAACACGCTGGACGGTATCTTCTGTCTCGATGCCCTGCGCCAGGCGCTCTGCAAGGGTCGGCCCCAGATCTTCAACACCGACCAAGGCGCACAGTTCACGGCCGATGCCTTCACTACCGCTCTGTGCGCAGCCAACATTCAGGTCAGCATGGACGGCCGCGGCCGCGCCCTTGACAACGTCTTCTGCGAACGCTTATGGCGCAGCGTCAAATACGAAAACATCTATCTCAACCAGTATGACACAGTGCGTCAGCTGCAAACTGGGTTGACCGCATACTTCGACTTCTACAACCATGAGAGACCGCATCAAAGTCTCAACTATCGCACACCGGCTGAAGAGCACTTCGTGCTCTGATCAGAGCCGACCGCATCCGTCTGGATGCACCTTATTTTTTCAGTTTCGTGGTCCAGACATTGGGACCCACCATATATCAAGCTGGTAGAATAGAAGTTCTCTAACAAAAATTCTCCAGCAAAGAAAGGTGCTCAGTGATGAGTATACGCAAACTGTTCTGTCATGTCGATGGTTTCTGTCAGTGGTTGGTTACACGGGAGAATGCCAAGTTGTTAGGCGTGACTCGTAAGCGAGGGCCGGCCCCTCGCTTGAGCTTGAGTGAAGTGATAACAGTTCTGATTCACTTTCACCAGTCGCATTATCGTGATTTCAAGGCCTTCTATACGCAGCACGTATGCGAGCATTTGCGCAGTGAATTCCCTACTCTGGTCAGCTACACGCGCTTTGTGGAGTTAATTCCATCAGCCCTGCCAGCCATGTGTCTCTATCTGCGTGTGCGCTTTGGCCAGAAGACAGGGGTGGCATTCATTGATTCGACCCCGTTGTCCGTCTGCCACAACAGACGCATTGGCCGCCATCGGGTCTTTGCCGAGGTGGCCAGGCGCGGCAAGAGTAGCAAGGGGTGGTTCTATGGCTTCAAGCTCCATCTGATTGTCAATGACCAGGGTGAATTGCTGGCGCTTCAACTCACGCCCGGCAACACCGATGATCGCAAACCGGTCCCACAGATGACCAAAAAGCTGTGGGGGAAGCTGGTCGGCGACCGCGGCTATCTCTCCCAAGTTCTCTTTGAGCAACTCTTCGCACAGGGACTGCAATTGATCACGCCCATTCGCAAAAACATGCAGAATCGGCTCACCGTTCTTGAAGACAAGCTGCTCACGCGTAAGCGCTCCGTCATCGGGACCATCGTTGACCAACGCAAGAATATCTCACAGATCGAACACACCCGTCACCGCAGCACGACCAACTTTATCGTCAATCTAATCGCCGGTCTGATTGCCTGCACTTGGCAAGCCCCAAAGCCATCTCTCCATCTCTCTGAAGATGAAATGGCTCTCCTGCCGGCCCTAATCTAACTCCGAACTCGGTTTTTAAACACGAGGTATCCAAACGCCAAACCTAGCAAAACAACAATGGCAATGCCAACATGGGACGGCCATTCAAAAACCAAGGTCAACAGTACACCTTCTAGCATGGCGTAAACTGTCAGATAAGCTAGTTGTTGACCTAATCGCCTTGCCCTCAGAAGCGGAATAGGAATAATGAAACCCAACACCGTCACTACAACAAAAATTGCTACAATTATTGGCGCGTTATCTTGCAAGTCAGATATGTTTATTTTTGCCTTCTGTCATTCAGAATATGCGATAAAGAGTAGGAAAAGATTTTTAACGCAACCAACCGATTCAGACATAGCAGCAAATTCTTCGGTAGAAGCTCCTTCTATCATATACAAGAGCAAAGAGGTAGGATCATATCCATATTCCTCCATACCGATAAACGAGAGGATGCCGAGGTAGTCTGTAAATGTTTCATAATCTTTATATGGTTCATTCCACTCTTCACAGTTGAGATGAGCTTGGATATAGAGAGGGTATAGCTCCGTTTCAAGAGTTACAAGCTCTGATGCCGTAGGGAGTTGATCCTTTTTCGCCATCCCATAAGTCATTATCACTAATGAGTAGACCATATTCCAAGCCATACAATCCGTGCCAGGAAGAGAAGGAGTAGGGCTACCAAACTGCTCGCAATCGACTGGCTGAATGGCAACGGTCGGAGTCTGAATAGGTTCAGGCGTGATGGGTACACAAGCGGTCAAGAGCAATGCGAAGGTGGCAATTAAGAGTTTGCAAAGCATTACTTTCTCCTATCCGTGAGCATTCGTTGCCAACTCAGCTACCGCCTGCGTTGACGACGTACTCTTCAAAATTCCCCACTCGGCCCTACTAGCAAGAGCTAAAAACTAAACTAACCTGAATTCGGAGTAAGTGAGCACCTTATCAAGCTGGTAGAATAGAAGTTCTCTAACAAAAATTCTCCAGCAAAGAAAGGTGCTCAGTGATGAGTATACGCAAACTGTTCTGTCATGTCGATGGTTTCTGTCAGTGGTTGGCTTCATGGGAGAATGCCAAGCTGTTAGGCGTGGCTCGCAAGCGAGGGCCGGCCCCTCGCTTGAGCTTGAGTGAAGTGATGGCAGTTCTGATTCACTTTCACCAGTCGCATTATCGCGATTTCAAGGCCTTCTATACGCAGCACGTATGTAAGCATATGCGCAGTGAATTCCCTGCTCTGGTCAGTTACACACGCTTTGTGGAGTTAATGCCATCAGCCCTGCCAGCCATGTGTCTCTATCTGCGTGTGCGTTTTGGCCAGAGGACAGGGGTGGCATTCATTGATTCGACCCCGTTGTCCGTCTGCCACAACAGACGCATCGGCCGCCATCGGGTCTTTGCCGAGGTGGCCAGGCGCGGCAAGAGCAGCATGGGATGGTTCTATGGCTTTAAACTCCATCTGATTGTCAATGTAGATGGTAGCTCCTTCTTTGACAGCCTCGGTCACAGCTTTTTCGAGGACACTACGTCCTACGTTTGGGACAGGGTGGGCTACGGTTCGCCCTTCCCGTTCTCTCATTCCGATTACAGGTTGTTTACCCGCGGCGCCCCGACCTTTTTTGGCTCTTTTCTTTCTATGTTTATTCTTCTTGATGCCTCCCAGGTATGTCTCATCCAGCTCGATGACGCCCGATAGTTTTTCCGCTTTTATGTCCATTGCCTCTCGCAGTCTATGCAGTAGGAACCAGGCAGCCGGCTGGAAATCCCGACTTCTACGCCCAATTGGATGCTGCTAATCCCCTTGCGTGCAGTTTGAAGAAGGTACATGGCATAGAGCCACTTATGCAGGGGGATGCTCGAGTTCTCGAACACGGTGGCGGTTCGCACGGAGAACTGTTTGCGGCACCTGTTGCATTGATGACGCGACCTGCTGGGAATGGGAGTCGTGTCTGTGCTCTCACAGAATGGACAGACCGGACCATCAGGCCAGCGCTCTTCCTCGAAGAGCCGGATTGCTGCCTTCTGGTCCGGGAACTGATTATAGAAGTCAAAAGCTGAGATAGTGTCGCCCTTTTTGGCGTCCATTTCTCGAGCTCAGGATGGGTTGTTTGTAGAGTGATTTACTACTCCATTTTACTAGATTTTGGGGTTATAAACAACCTGTCTGAGCCCATCATTCTGCTGCACTAACCTTATAATTCCCTTTGCTTTGGACAGGGAACAGATGCATAAATGTCCTGCTTTTTGAGAGGGAATTTGCAGTTGCGTTGGCGTTTTGGAGGCGTTGGCGGGGGCCGGCGAGCGGTGGAAGGCAAAGAGATGCGGGATGCAAGCGAAAGCGGGAAGGTATGGCTGCCCAAGTTCTCTATGTTAGAATGCTAGGCAGGGGCGGCGGGAGGTTGGAACGCGGCGGCAGTTGCCTCCAGCTACGAAAAGCCGGCGGCGAGGCGCATGCCGCGTGCGTTGCGAACAACAGCAGAGCGGCCGACCCTGAAGCCAAACGGGACCAACTTCGGAAAGGAGAGGCAGAGTGACTCAGTTTGCCGTAAGAATGCACCGCCAAGCGCGCGCTTCGATTGAGACGGCTGTAAAGGATCTCAGCTCGGAACAGTTACTGGCGGTACCGGAGGGATTTGACAACAACATCGCCTGGAACCTGGGCCACCTCCTGGTCGTGCAACAGCGTCTGCTCTATGGACGCTGCGGCCTGCCGATGTCGGTTGAGGAGGAGATGGTCCCGCTGTATCTGCCTGGAACGTCGCCAGCGGACTGGGAGACGCAGCCGGAGGCGGAGGCGCTGGTTACAGGGTTGATGGCGCAGCAGGAGCAGCTGGAACAGGACTACGAGGCGGGCCGCTTCGACGGGGCGTCATTCGAACCGTTTACAACGGGGTCGGGTGTGACGATCGCCGAGATGGACGGCGCGTTTACGTTCAATTTGTACCACGAGTCACAGCATTACGGTTTCATCCTGGCACTGATCAACGCGGTAAGCTGAAGGCGATGAGGGAAGTCGTTATTGTCAGTGCGTCGCGGACGCCGATCGGGCGGATTCGCGGGGCGCTGGCAGGGGTGCGGCCGGATGACCTGGCGGCGCTGGTTGTGCGCGAGGCGGTGGCGCGGGCGTCTGTCGATCCTGCCGAAATCGAGGAGGTTTATCTCGGCTGCGCCAACCAGGCGGGCGAGGACAACCGCAACGTCGCGCGCATGGCGGCGCTGCTGGCCGGGCTGCCGCAGGAGGTGGCGGGGGTAACGGTGAACCGGCTGTGCGCGAGCGGCCTCAGCGCGGTCAACCAGGCGGCGCGGGCGATCCGCTGCGGCGAGGGCGATATCTTCATCGCCGGCGGCGTCGAGAGCATGACGCGCGCGCCCTATTCACTGCCCAAAAATCCGACCGGCTTCGGTCCATCGGGCAACATCACCGGCTACGATACGACACTCGGTTGGCGCTATCCCAATCCGGCGATGGCGTGGCTCTTCCCCTTGGAAGCGATGGGAGAGACAGCCGAGAACATCTACGAGATGAGTTGCGCGGGCGCGATTGCGGGCGGCGAGATCAGCCGGGCGGAGCAGGACCGATTCGCGTTGCAGAGCCAGCAGCGGGCGGTTGACGCGATCAGCCAGGGACGCTTCCGGCGGGAGATCGTGCCGGTGGAGATCCCGCAACGGCGGGGCGACCCGCTGATCTTTGACATTGACGAGAATCCCCGCTACACGAAAACGAACGACGGCTACCAGCTGGCGACCAGCATGGAGGCGTTGGGCAAACTGCGGCCCGCCTTTCGCCGCGATGGAACGGTTACGGCGGGCAATTCCAGCGGCCTGAACGACGGCGCGTGCGCGCTGACGCTGATGGCGCGTGCGAGGGCGGAGGCGCTGGGGATTCGCCCGCTGGCGCGCTGGGTTGCCTCGGCTGCTGCCGGCGTCGATCCGCGCGTGATGGGGATGGGGCCGGTCAACGCCACGCGCAAGGCGCTGGAGCGGGCCGGGCTTACGGTGGCAGACATCGACCTGGTCGAAGTCAACGAGGCGTTTGCGGTGCAGACGCTGGCGGTCCTGCGCGAGCTTGAGCTGAGTGAGTCGATCGCGAACGTGAACGGCGGCGCGATCGCGCTTGGGCACCCGCTGGGCTGCTCCGGCGCGCGCATCCTGACAACGCTGATCCACGAGATGCAGGACAGGGGGGAGGCCGGCCAAGCGGCGCGCTACGGCCTGGCGACGCTGTGCGTGGGGGTGGGCCAGGGCGAGGCGACGGTTGTGGAGAGGGCAGACTGATGAAGGAGCTTGCGCAGATCAGCCCGCAGGCGGCGGCCGGCATGGTCCAAGCGGGTGACACGATCCTGGTGGGCGGCTTTGGCATGACGGGCAACCCGACGCAGATACTGCACGCCCTGGCCGAGACGGAGGTGCGCGATCTCACGTACATCGCCAACAATGTGGGCGAGCCGGGGCTGGGCGGGGGGCGGATGCTGCGCAACGGCCAGATCCGGAAGGCGATCGGATCGTTTTTCACGAGCAACCCAGAGGCGGTGGCGGCGGCCCAAACGGGCGCGATAGAGTTTGAGGTGATGCCGCAGGGGACGATGGCCGAGGCGATCCGGGCGGGCGGCGCGGGGATCGGCGGCTTCTACACGCCCACGGCGGCGGGCACTGTCCTGGCCGAAGGACAGGAGACCAAGCGGATCAGCGGACGTCTGCACGTGTTTCAGCCGGCGCTGCGGGCGAATGTGGCGCTGATCCGGGCGTGGAGCGCGGATACGGTTGGCAACCTGGTCTACCGGATGACCGAGCAGAACTTCAACCGGGCGATGGCCACGGCTGCCGACCTGGTGATCGCCGAGGTGGAGGAGTGCCGGCAGGCCGGGGAGCTGGCGCCGGAGAGCATTCACACGCCGGGCTGCTATGTCGACTACCTGGTGCCGGTGCGTACGGCGGCTGCCGATTTGGGAACGTCGGCGTCTATTGCCGACAGCGGCAAGAAAGCGGACGACGGGCGGATGAAGCTGGCGCGGCGGGCGCTGGCAGAGTTGAAGCCGGGCGACATCGTCAACCTGGGCGTCGGCATCCCCACGCTGGTCGCCGATTTGATCAGGCCGGCGCATGGAATCATTCTGCATACGGAAAACGGTATGCTGGGCGTGGGGCCGGCGCCGGCGCGCGGGGGGGCGATGGAGTACCCGGTCAACGCGAGCAAGATCCCGGTTACGGCGCTGGCGGGCAGCAGCTATTTCGACAGTGCCGACTCGTTTGCGATGATTCGCGGCGGGCACGTGGATGCGGCGGTGATGGGCGGGCTGCAGGTGGACGAGCATGCCAACCTGGCCAACTGGGCGGCGCCGGGCCGGCCGCTGCTGGGGGTTGGCGGGGGGATGGACCTGGCCTCGGGCGCGAAACGGCTTATCGTGACGATGACACACGCCAGCCGCGACGGCCAGTCCAAAATCGTGCCCTCTTGCACGCTGCCGCTGACGGCGACGGGCGCGGTGGATGTGATCATCACCGAGCTGGCGGTGTTCCATTTCGTGGAGGGGCGGCTGACGCTTACGGAGCTGATGGCGGGGGCGACGCTGGCGGAGGTGGAGGCGAGAACGGATGCACAATTTGCGGTGAGGTTGTAGGATATTGAGTTCTTGGTTATCAGTTCTCAGGGCCTTATGCCAGTTAGGGAAAGCCGGTCTTTTCGACCTACAGGTAATCAGGAGAGCTTGGCCTCAAGAACTGGGCCATAAGCTTAGGGGAATAGTGGAGCAATTCACCAAGCCTGTGGAGGGGCAGTACGATGGTCAGGAAAGGGCGGCGACTCGCGCTAAAGCCGGCGTGCAGCGATAACGATTGATAGCTATTTCTCTCATCGGGGCGTAGCGCGGCTAGGAATACGAAGCTTTCACATTGGCAAGGTGTTTTCTCAATGAAACTTTTGTGCAGAGCCGTCGGCATTGGCGCGTTGTTGGTCTTCCTGTCCATGGTGGGCGCTTGCGCCGGCGCGTTCCAACCCACGGCGTGCTCTGCTAGTGCGGCGGCGGGAAACTGGATGGGCGAAGATTTCTGGGTTCGCGCCGACTTGGTCCTCGTAGAGCGCGCGCTGGCCTGCGGCGCCGATGTGAATGCGAAGAACGACCATGGCGGTACGCCCCTGCATTATGCGGCGTATAGAAACGACAATTCGGCGGTGATAGAGGCACTGCTGGAGGCCGGCGCCGACGTCAATGCGAAGAATGACGATGGCAATACGCCCTTGCATTGGGCGGGGTTCAACGAAAACGCGGCAGTGACAGAGGTGTTGCTGAACGCCGATGCCGACGTATATGCGAAGAACGACGATGGTAAAACACCTCTGCATTATACAGCGGGGAACAGCGAAAACCCGGCGGTCGTTGAGGCGTTGCTGGAGGCTGGCGCCGACGTGAATGCAAGGGACGACGGTGGCTGGACGCCCCTGCATTGGGCGGCGGAGGACAACGAAAACGCGACGGTGATAGCGACGCTGCTGGAGGCCGGCGCCAACGTGAATGCGAAGAACGACGATGGCAATACACCTCTGAATTGGGCGGAGATTGCGGGTAATGAGACGGCCATCGAATTGCTTCAAAGACAGTGATGAAGAGGATCCTGTTCGGCACAGGGACGGGGCTGACCCGATCCGGCCTTTGCGGGCTAGTTTGAACTATGTGAAGAGGCCGATCTCTTTGGCGGATCGGCCGCCTGCATCGCACTGCTCGACCGCGCCCTCGCCATCTAGCACAAGGCCCTTTTGGTGGCTGGTTATTGGTTTGCAGTTATTGGGTTCGGGATTTCGGTCCGGGAGTAAGGGGAGGAGGGGGCAGATTGGGAGAGAACGTGAAGAGGCGTTTGGTTTGGTGGGGAATGACGGTCTTGGTCGGTGTCTGCCTGGCGGGCTGCGTTGCGATCACTAGGAAGTATGCCCCATTGGAGGCGTTGCCTGTTGAAGAGGGGGCGTCGACTGCAGAGGGGCAGGAAGAGGAGGCCTTGGACGAGGCGGGCTTTCCGATCGAAGTGACGTACCATACGCCTTCCCAGGCTGAAGGGCCGTACTATCCGGTGGAGAAGCCGGCGGACCGGGACAATGACCTGGTGGTCTTGGAGGACGCCGGCGGGACGGCGGCCGGGGAGATGCTGGTGTTTGGGGGCAGGCTGTACGACGCTGCGGGGATGCCGGTGGCGGGGGCGGTGGTTGAGATTTGGCAGACGGACGACAATGGGGCCTACCTGCATCCGCGCGATCCGGACAGCTGGCGGCGGGATGTGAATTTTCAGTCTTACGGTGAGGCGGTGACGGAAGAGGACGGCGGTTACAGCTTTCGGACAATCATGCCGGGTAGCTATGCGCCGCGTCCACGGCACATTCACGTGAAGGTGCGGCTGGGGGAACGGGAGCTGCTGACAACACAGTTTTACTTCAGCAACGATCCGGAAGTGACGGCAGATCGGATTTTTGCGGGCGCTTCCGACGATGGGAAGGCGCTGATCATGGAGGTCGAGGAAGGGCTTGACGCAGCGGGCAACTCTATTCTGGTCGGCAGGCGGGATATCGTCCTGCGTATGAAGCTGTCGGAGTGACCCAACGCAAGTGAGGGGGGAGTCTGATGAAGCTGAGCGGGTTGGGGAATCCCAAGTTCATTGCGCTGGAGACGTTTCGCAAGAGCGGCGAGGCGGTCAAGACGCCGGTGTGGACCGTTGCGCAGGATGGAAAGCTGCTTGTATGGACACAGGGCGACAGCTGGAAGATCAAGCGGGCGCGCAACAATCGGCGGGTGCGGGTTGCCAAGTGCGACATGAGGGGCAATACGGAAGGGCCGTGGGTGGAGGGCGTGGTGGCGTCGATCTCGGATGATCGCGAGCAGAAGAGGGCGATGCGCGGTCACCTCAGGCGCAAGTACCCGTTCATGTATTCTATCCTCAGCTTCATTGCCGCTCTGCGCCGGGAGAACAGCGGGCGGGTCGTGGTGGAGATTGTGGACGCGTAGGACCGACTGTTTCTGAGAGAATCCATGGTTTGGCATACATATCATATTTACAATGGGGCGTAGCATGGCAACCCTTGCTAATACGGACCGCAACCACGAAAGCATTGTTAACGACACGCTTGCCCGGCTACTCCGGGACCGATGCGGCCTGGCCGCAGTTGCTGAGACTTTGCACGGCGGAAGGCGTCCAGACATTATCATCCGCCTGTCCGAGGGTCCTGTGATTTTAGAAATCGAGCTTGAACCTGCTTTGACCGTAGAAGCAGACGCGCTTTCCCGCCTTGGGATGGAGATAGAAGGCCAAAAGGTGCAGAACGTCTTCGCAGTTACGGTTCCCGGAAAGCTACGGTCGACGAGCCAGCAGCACCTGTACGACCGTATGGCAGGCGCGACGCTAGCGTGGCAGGAATGGCGCATTGACGGCACGGCTGGGCCTAAATTCAGCGGGACTGCAACAGAACTTGGACGTGTAGTCCAGCGGACAACTCCGCCAGCCGGCGGTCTTGATGAAGCGGTTGAAGCCCTCGAAGAGGGGGCCAAACGTGCTGGTGTCGAGCTATTCTACTCACCCGGAACGTTGGGCCGGGTCTCGAAAATCTTCGGCGCCGAACCAAGCGACGAAGTGGCTAACATGGCTGCGTTGGTCATCATCAACGCGATGATATTCCAAGAAAGGCTGGCCAGTAACGAGATGGCCTTCGCGCCGGTAAGTAGGGCGTTGCGAGACGGACGATTCTCCCGCATGACCCTGTTACAGATCTGGGAACAGATACTTAGTAACTGTCCGTTAACAAATTAGCGGTGTTTGGCGTAAAATGGCTCCACGAACAGGAACAAACAAGGAGTCAAAGAGATGAGCCAGAGACCGATCCATCAATGTCAGTGTGAGATATGTCAGTCGCCGCAGCCCCATGCAGACAAAGAGGACCACCATCGCATGAATGTTTTGCTGAGTCGGCTCAACGAACAGCATCGACGCTGGTACGTAGCGTTGGAAGCCGAACGCATCGGGCATGGCGGCAGCGAACGGCTGGCGCAGATTACCGGTATGAACGTCAACACGATTCGGCGAGGTCGGCGCGAGTTAAACGACGACTTGGCCGGACGCCCAACCGACCGGGTGCGCAAGCCGGGCGGTGGGCGGCCAGCGCTGGAAAAAAAAGTCCAGCTATAGAAGACAGAATCAAGGAAATCGTCAACGACGACATCGCTGGTTCAGCGACAGATGAACAGAAATGGGTGAAACTAAGCTTGCGCACGATTGCATCTCGGCTGCGCGCACAGGCATACAGGATCGGTCGCACCACAGTCGGTCGGCTGCTGCGCAAGCTGGGCTTTGGCTTGGTCGCCAACCGCAAGAGCTTGACGGGCGCAGTGCATCCCGACCGCAACCGCCAGTTTGACTACATTCGTCGTGTGCGACAACAGTTCCTGCGCGCAGGCTATCCTGTCATCAGTGTCGATACCAAGAACAAGGAACTGATCGGCAACTTCGCCAACCAAGGTCGCACTTGGCGTCAGGCGCCGGAGCAAGTCAATCTGCATGATTTCCCTGGCGATGCGCTGGGTCGGGCCGTGCCGTATGGCATCTATGACATCCTCCATAACCAAGGCTATGTCTATCTGGGCAACTCCTATGATACGCCCGAATTTGCCGCCCATGCCATCGCACAGTGGTGGGCCGACCCGGCGCGCCCCCGCTTTCCGCACGAGGACAAGCTCTTGATCCTCTGTGATGCGGGCGGCAGCAACAACTGCCGTTCCTGGCTCTGGAAAGCTGAATTGCAGCGCCAATGCGCGGACCGCTTCGGCATCTCGGTTCTGGTCTGCCATTATCCGACCGGCGCATCCAAGTATAATCCGATCGAGTATCGTCTCTTCAGTCAGATAACGCGCAACTGGGCCGGCAAACCTTTGCGCTCTTTTGCCACAATGCGCAACTACATCCGCAGCACAACCACCACGACCGGCTTGACCGTCAATGCCTTTCTCGTTGACCGAGCTTTTCAGAAGGGCCGCAAGGTCTCCAAAGAGCAACGCCAAACAATCCAACTGACACGGCGACCTATCTGTCCAACTTGGAACTATATGATTGCACCAACATCGATATCTTGAATCTCAACCAAACCGCTACGTTGTTTGCGGACAGTTACTTAGCATCGACTACTATCCCATTTTCAACATGGCTCGGGACGTTGTAAAGGAGCTTTCCGACGTCGAAGCGTCGGCGGTGCTGGGTGAGTGCGCCAGGACGGCATCCGCGGTGCTGGGCCTAGGCGCCGTCGGACGGCACGACTTAGCCGGAAGGATTTTCAATCGGCTGATTTCGGAGAGGAAACTACTGGCTGCATTTTATACGAGCATCCCTGCGTCTTCTCTTCTTGCGGGGCTTGCGCTCTCCAAGAACAGATGGCCGCACGTCGATTGGAATAACATCGAGGAATTGTCCCAACTGCGTGTGGTGGACCCAGCCTGCGGCACAGGAACCCTGCTCATGGCTGGGTATCGACAGATTGTGGAGAACTGCTCTGCTGCGACATCCGAGAATTCCGACAATCACCTTCTTCATCAGGCTTTGGTGGAAAAGGTCATTATCGGGGCCGACGTCGTGCAGGCTGCCATCCACCTGACCGCAGCAACACTCGCGTCCATGTCCCCTACGGTGAGATTTGAGCAGATGCAACTACACACGCTCAGATTGGGCAGGGACCTGTCAAATAAGATTTGGCTCGGCTCGCTGGACTGGCTGGAAGCGCCGGAAACGCAATCCTTCTTCTCCACAACCGTAGAACAGATAGGGGCGGCAAGCGGTGAAGGCGGCATAATCGAGCGCCCGACAGCCGATCTGGTCATCAGCAATCCTCCCTATACCCGGCGCGGCAGCGACGGTGGAAAAGAGGAGGCCATATCTCGCCTGTTCTCCTTACCTGAGGGCGACAAGGAATCCCAAAAGGCCATTGCTAAGCGTACATCTGCCCTGTTGAAGGGCACGGCGGCCAATCAGATGGCGGGACACGCTTCTTCATTTACGGTGCTGGCGGACCGACTAGTCAAGCCCGGCGGTCGTATAGCGCTGGTGCTGCCAGTTACGGCGTTGTCCGGCACCTCCTGGCGCGAGGTTCGCCGGATGCTGTCATCCAGATACGAGATTGAGTTTGTCGTCTCGTCCCATGACCCCAATCTCCGCTCCATGTCCTACGACACGGGGATTGCCGAGGCTCTTCTGGTCGCCCGACGGCTGACCAGCGCCGAAACCCCACAGGGACGCGGCGTATTCGTCAATCTCTGGCGTGCTCCTTATCAGGAAACGGACGCCTTGGCATTGGTCAGGGCCGTGAGCGCAGCAGCAGCAACGCCCCTCCACCGATCCGATGGCCCGCCGGTGGGTGGAATTCCGTTGATGGTGGGTGGAGAGCAGTGGGGCGAGGTCGTGGATGGCCCGCTAGGAGAAAGGCCGTGGACGGCGGCCAGATGGAGACGAACTGTGATCGGCCAGTTTGCAGCGGCGCTTGAACGGGGAGAATTGTGGAAGGAAGTCGGCAGCCAGGTCGCCGGTCATGTTCCGGTGGCAGCCATGCGGGACATCTGCAACGTGGGGCCACAAGACCGCAAGATACGAGGCTCGCTTGGCGCATTCGAGGCGTATCACGGCTGGAACGAGCAGGCCCAGTTCCCTGCAATATGGAAATTGGACTCATCAATCCATCGGGGTATGCTTGCCGAACCTAATGCCTGGCTCGCTCCCAAACCGGACCGTGACCACATTCCGATCTGGTCTCAGTCTGGCTCACTTCAGATAACGCGTGATGTCCGGTTCAACTCACAACCGGTCATGGCGGTTCGCACAGACACACGCACATTGGGGGTAAGAGCATGGCACACTCTATCTCTACACGGCAATGATCCCTTGGTTACGTCTCGGCGGGAGATCGCCTTGGCCCTCTGGTGTAACTCCACGCTCGGATTTCTGCTCCACGCGAACCATTCAAATAAAGCGCAGGAAGGAAGGGGACAGGGCAACAAGGGAATGTTAGAGAGCCTCGTCGCGCTCGACGTGCATAAGCTTGAAGACTGGCAACTTGACGAGGCCCAGGCGATTTGGCAAGAGTTCATTGACCAGAAGTTCCAGCCCTTCCATCACTGTGCGGTTGATCCCGCGCGTATTCAACTGGACGAGCGCGTCGTTAGAGACTTACTTGGCCTAGGTGAAGAAGCCGTGACAGCCGTATCCAAGCTGAGAACACTTCTAGCTGCGGACCCGTCCATACATGGTTCAAAGAGGCCAGTGGTGTCTTGCTAGAGTGCACAAAGGGTTGTGGTGATTCAAATGAGTCCTGCGAAGGGGGAAGGGGCTTGTGAACTCAAGGTAAATTATCACCTTTTTCTTGCTATGGTTTTTCAGTAAGAAACCATGTTGCCCCTTGTCTATTTCAAGTCCAAGGGACGAGATCCAATTCAGAGGAGTTCAAATCGTTATGAAAGCCATTATGGTGATGTTTGATACGTTGAACCGGCATATGCTGCCGCCGTATGGGTGCAGTTGGGTGCATGCGCCGAATTTCGCGAGGCTGGCGGAGCGAACGGTCACGTTCGACAACTGTTACGTGGGCAGCATGCCGTGCATGCCGGCGCGGCGGGAGCTGCACACGGGCCGCTACAACTTTCTGCACCGGAGCTGGGGTCCGCTGGAGCCGTTCGACGACTCGATGCCGGAACTCCTGTCGGAAAACGGGATCTACACGCACCTGAGCACCGATCACCTGCACTATTTCGAAGATGGCGGCGCCTCCTATCACACGCGCTACGACAGTTGGGACTACCATCGCGGCCAGGAGGGGGACGCGTGGATCGGGCAGGTGGAGGACCCGGCCGAGCCGGAGTCGCTGAATCGAATACGGATGAGGCCAGAGGGATTGCGGCGCAACGATCATAAGCTGCGGCAGGACTGGATCAACCGCGAGTTTATGGACAGCGAAGAAAAGCAGCCCCAGGCCAAGACCTTTGGCGCGGGACTGGAGTTTCTGCGCCGCAACCAGGGGCAGGACGGCTGGTTCCTGCAAATTGAGACCTTCGACCCGCACGAGCCTTTCTTCACGCAACAGAAGTACAAGGACCTATACCCGCACGAGTACAGCGGGGAGCATTTTGACTGGCCTCCCTACCGACGGGTTGAGGAATCGCCGGAGGAGGTGCGGCACGTGCGCTACGAGTACGCCGCGCTGCTGAGCATGTGCGACGAGTATCTTGGCAAGGTGCTGGACCTGATGGACGAGCTGGCGATGTGGGACGACACGATGCTGATCGTGTGTACCGATCACGGCTATCTGCTGGGGGAGCACGACTGGTGGGCGAAGAACTTTCCGCCCTTCTACAATGAGATCGCGCACACGCCGCTCTTCATCTGGGACCCGCGCAGCCGGGTGGCGGGCGCGCGGCGGGCGCAGTTGACGCAGATGATCGACCTGCCGGCGACGCTGCTGGAGTATTTCGGGGTTGAGAGGCCAGCGGATATGCAGGGGATTCCGCTGGGGGAAGTGCTGGCGGCGGATGCGCCGACGCGGGATGCGGCGCTGTTCGGCGTACACGGGGGACACGTCAACATCACAGACGGGCGTTACGTCTACATGCGGGGACCGGAGGACCCGTTGCAGAACGAGCCGCTCTACGAGTACACGCTGATGCCGAACCACATGCGGCACCGCTTCACGGCGGCGGAGCTGCAGGATTTTGAGCTGGCCGAGCCGTTTTCGTTTACAAAGGGCTGCAGGACGCTGAAGGTTGCGTCAAGGCAGACGGACAACCCCCCGCCGCGCTTTACGTTGTTATTCGACCTGGAGAGTGATCCGGGGCAGGAGTCGCCGGTTGACAACGTGGCGGAAGAGGCGAGACTGTCGGCGCGGATGGCGGAATTGATGCGGGCGAATGACGCGCCGGTTGAGCAGTTTGAGCGGTTGGGATTGGCGGTTGAGGAGAGTGTGTAGGGGTTGGGAGATAGGGTGGCGAGCCTCGATTTTGCGGAAGTAGTTGGGGACGGAGACACAGGTCTAAGGGGAGTGGGGAGTGTTCTGGGAAGCTGCTCTGCGCAAGAGGAGTTACAATTGCAGATTCAGCGTTGACTAGGGTACCGCTTGAGGGTAGAAGGAGGAGCGGTTGAGGTCGAGCAGTTCGCCCTGTGGCCGGACGGTGGGAGCCGGAGCTGTCATATCGAACATACGCCGTCTCTCACGGACCAGAGCGGGCAACTTTTCCTTTCAGCCACTCAAGTTCGAGCTTGAGCCGCTCGATCGGTTCATAGAGTTCTGCTTCCTGCGTCTCCTGCTCCCGTTGCTTGCGCTCGCCGTTGGCGGCGAAGAGGTTGGGCCCTCCTTCCAGCAGCTGCCGTTTCCAGGCGCGTATCAGGTTGGCATGAATCTCGTGTTCACTGGATAACTGGCTAATCGTCTTGCTGCCTTCAAACGCTTGCAGCGCCACTTGGAACTTGAAGGCTGCCGTGTGTCGCCGCCGTTTGTTGACTATGGTACTGACCCTCCACGTGCTGGGTGAATTGCTCTATTGTACAGCTTAGCTCGCGGTCCAGTTTTTGGGGCCAAGCTCAGTCTCGGCTGGAGACAGCCTTGGCTCTCTGGTGTAACTCCACGCTCGGCTTGCTGCTCCACGCCAATCATTCCAATAGATCACAGGCGGGCAGAGGACGGGGCAATAAGGGAATGTTGGAGAGCCTCGTAACGCTCGACGTGAGCAAGCTCGAACTCTGGCAGCGTGACGAGGCCCAGGCGATTTGGCAAGACTTCGTTGATCAGAAATTCCAGCCCTTCCATCAATGTGCGGTTGATCCCGCGCGTATTCAACTGGACGAGCGCGTCGTTAGAGACTTACTTGGCCTAGGTGAAGATGCTGTGACAGCCGTATCCAAGCTGAGAACAGTTCTAGCTGCGGACCCATCCATACATGGTTCAAAGAGGCCAGTGGTGTCTTGCTAGAGTGCACAAAGGGTTGTGGTGATTCAAATGAGTCCTGCGAAGGGGGAAGGGGCTTGTGAACTCAAGGTAAATTATCACCTTTTTCTTGCTATGGTTTTTCAGTAAGAAACCATGTTGCCCCTTGTCTATTTCAAGTCCAAGGGACGAGATCCAATTCAGAGGAGTTCTAATCGTTATGAAAGCCATTATTGTGATGTTCGACACGCTGAACCGGCGGATGCTGCCGCCCTACGGCTGCGACTGGACCCACGCGCCGAACTTCGCCCGCCTGGCGGAGCGAACGGTCACGTTCGACAACTGTTACGTGGGCAGCATGCCGTGCATGCCGGCGCGGCGGGAGCTGCACACGGGCCGCTACAATTTTCTGCACCAGGGCTGGTGTCCGCTGGAGCCGTTCGACGACTCGATGCCGGAACTCCTGTCGGAAAACGGGATCTACACGCACCTGAGCACCGATCACCTGCACTATTTCGAGGATAGCGGCGCCTCCTATCACACGCGCTACGACAGTTGGGACTACCATCGCGGCCAGGAGGGGGACGCGTGGATCGGGCAGGTGGAGGACCCGGCCGAGCCGGAGTCGCTGAATCGAATGCGGATGAGGCCAGAGGGATTGCGGCGCAACGATCATAAGCTGCGGCAGGACTGGATCAACCGCGAGTTTATGGACAGCGAAGAAAAGCAGCCCCAGGCCAAGACCTTTGGCGCGGGACTGGAGTTTCTGCGCCGCAACCAGGGGCAGGACGGCTGGTTCCTGCAAATTGAGACCTTCGACCCGCACGAGCCTTTCTTCACGCAACAGAAGTACAAGGACCTATACCCGCACGAGTACAGCGGGGAGCATTTTGACTGGCCTCCCTACCGACGGGTTGAGGAATCGCCGGAGGAGGTGCGGCAGGCGCGCTACGAGTACGCCGCGCTGCTGAGCATGTGCGACGAGTATCTTGGCAAGGTGCTGGACCTGATGGACGAGCTGGCGATGTGGGACGACACGATGCTGATCGTGTGTACCGATCACGGCTATCTACTGGGGGAGCACGACTGGTGGGCGAAGATCATTCCGCCCTTCTACAATGAGATCGCGCACACGCCGCTCTTCATCTGGGACCCGCGCAGCCGGGTGGCGGGCGCGCGGCGGGCGCAGTTGACGCAGATGATCGACCTGCCGGCGACGCTGCTGGAGTATTTCGGCGTTGAGAGGCCACCGGATATGCAGGGGATTCCGCTGGGGGAAGTGCTGGCGGCGGATGCGCCGACGCGGGATGCGGCGCTGTTCGGCGTACACGGGGGACACGTCAACATCACAGACGGGCGTTACGTCTACATGCGGGGACCGGAGGACCCGTTGCAGAACGAGCCGCTCTACGAGTACACGCTGATGCCGAACCACATGCGGCACCGCTTCACGGCGGCGGAGCTGCAGGATATCGGGCTGGCCGAGCCGTTTTCGTTTACAAAGGGCTGCAGGACGCTGAAGGTTGCGTCAAGGCAGACGGACAACCCCCCGCCGCGCTTTACGTTGTTATTCGACCTGGAGAGTGATCCGGGGCAGGAGTCGCCGGTTGACAACGTGGCGGAAGAGGCGAGACTGTCGGCGCGGATGGCGGAATTGATGCGGGCGAATGACGCGCCGGTTGAGCAGTTTGAGCGGTTGGGATTGGCGGTTGAGGAGAGTGTGTAGGGGTTGTGGGGGAGGGGACGAAGGATCAGTTTTGCGGAGGATTTGGGGGCGAAGACAGGTCTAAGGGGGAGTGGGGAGTGTTCTGGGGCAGTTGCTCTGCCCAGGAGGAGTTACAATTGCGGATTCAGCGTTGACGCGGGTACCGCTTGATGGTGGAAGGAGGAGCGGTTTAGGCCGAGCAGTTCGCCCTGTCGCCGGACGCTGGGAGTTGGAGCTGTCATATCGACCATGCGCCGTCTATTACGGACCGGAGCGGGCAACTTTTCCTTTTAGCCACTCAAGTTCGAGCTTGAGCCGCTCGATCTGTTCATGAAGTTCTGCTTGCTGGGCCTGCTGCTCGCGTTGGTTGCGCCCGCGGTTGGCGGCGAAGACGTTGGGCCCTCCTTCCAGCAGTTGCCGTTTCCAGGCGCGTATCTGGTTGGCATGTATCTCGTGTTCACTGGATAACTGGCTAATCGTCTTGTTGCCTTCAAGCGCTTCCAACGCAACCCGGAACTTGAAGGCCGCCGTGTGTCGCCGCCGTTTGTTGACTATGGTACTGACCCTCCACGTGCTTGGTGATTTGCTCTATTGTACAGCTTAGCTCGTGGTCCAGTTTTTGGGGGCCAAGCTCAACCTTTGTCGCTACGCTTTCTTTTGTAGTCAGTAGCGTGAAGTCATTGACCCGTTTCTCCGGACAAATGACGTAGAACCCGTAGCTTGTCAGAGAAGTTGGGGCAATTCCGGCTTCACCGGCGATATGGGCCAGACATGCAACGCTGCGCGCTGCCTGATCATAGCCCGGCGCTTTGGTGGTGCCTGAAGAAAGCTTGCTGGCTAACTTAGCTTCGAGGACCAATAGCTGTCTGGCATCTCGCCTTGGTCGGATTTCCGACCGCTGGGCAATGTCAAAATGGCCGATGACGCCATCGGCATTGGTATGCGATTCGGCTAGTGGGTCGCCTCTCCAACGGGGTAGGAACTGTGAGGAAAGTCTACCTTCGGAAAACCAGCTGGCACCCTGGTCAAGACAGGCTTTAGGGTCAGATTTGGCCCTGTGATAGTACCAGTCCAAGGTCAAACGCAACAGCCAGCTTTCGTTGTAGGTCTCTGTTGGCAGTACAACTGAATGGTCGCTAAGAATACGGGCGATGGTTTCGATCACTGTTACCCGCCCTCTTCTCCAGTGGTTGCGCGAAGCGAGCGATAGCAGCCCTGCCGGCAGTGCGATCTACTTCATGACAAGGGGGGGCATCCAGACCTACCCAATGGCATGGCAGAAGGAGCTACACGCTGATGAAGCGCTTCTCTTTGAGGCGGGCGGACTTGCCCTGGCGCTCGCGCAGATAGTAGAGTTGGGCGCGACGGACTTTGGTCTTGCGCAGGACTTCGACCTTTTCCACGTTCTTGCTGTAAAGGGGAAAGGTGCGCTCGACGGTGATGCCGTGCGAGCCGGTGCGGCGGACGATGTAGGTGGCGCCCGCGCCCTTGCCGCCGCGCATCGCGATCACGACGCCCTGAAATACCTGAATCCGCTCGTTGCGCCCTTCGGTGATGCGCTGGTGGACGCGCACCGTATCACCGGCCTCGATCTCGTCCATGCCCGCCGGCAGCTCCGGTTGCAGGGATGCCATCAATGCGTTAGTCATTTCACACCGCCCTCTGATCAGCTGTGCATCTATATGCCGGAATGCACGGGCATTGCCCATGCGTGAGTTCTCATCGTTGCTGTGGCCGATCAACTGCACACAAGTGGGGAGTTTAGCACAAAACTACGGCGGATGGCAAATTCTCGACGCTACTCTTCTCCACAGACGATGCGGATGCTGGGCTCATGGACGGTTTCGGACTCCTCTGGTTCAGCTAGGCAGTCTCTATGTGAGCGCGCCCCGACGCGCTCTGTACTCACCACTCGTAAGGCACGGTCCCCGTTTCGTCGAGCGGGTAGCCCCACTTTTCGATGTATGCCATGCCGGGCAGAAATTCATCGCCGCGCTCTTCAAGTTTGCGCTGGAGCTGCGCGTCCAATGCGGCCTGAAGGGACAATTCCTCAGGACGATTGACGAGATTCTTCAACTGGAAGGGGTCGCGCTCGTTGTCGTAGAGCAGCCACGGCCCGTGCATATCGCGCACATAGGTATGGCGCCGCGTGCGCAGGCCGCGATACTCGCGCCCGCCGTCCTGACGTAGAAACTGGCCGAAAGGATGCGGACAGTAGATGAGCGCGGCGCCGCCGGACGGATCGGGGCCGCGCTCTATCGTTGCCGCGAAATCCTGGCCCTCCACCGTCCCAGGAATGGGAATCCCGCAGAGGGAAAGTAGCGTCGGCAGGATGTCGGGCGTATCGAGCAGCGCATCAACCTTGCAACCTTCCCAGCCGAAGCGCCGAGGCCAGCGCAACAGGAACGGGACGCGGATCGACTCCTCCCAGGGGCGTTGCTTCTTCACTTCGCCCTGCGAGCCGAGCATATCGCCATGATCGGAGGTGAAGACGAACAGCGTATCCTCGGCCAGGCCCTCCTCTCGCAAAGTTTGCAGCAGCGCGTCGAGGCAGTCGTCGAGGGCGGTGCAATGGGCGTAGTAGCCGGCGATCCATTCGCGGGCCGATTCAGCCAGCTGCGGCGGCACATTGTGGCGCAGTTCGATCGCGTCGGCGTCGTACAGCTGTCGATAGGCTTCCGGCGCGGTGTCATACGGGGCGTGGGGCGGTCCCCAGGAGAGGACGAGGAGGAAGGGAGCGGCGTCCTCGCCGGCACGCTTGCGGTTGCGAATGAATGCCTGCACGTCCTTGGTCTGCTCGATTGCGTCGTAGCCCTGCCACTTTAAGGGTTGGTCGGAATCAGCGGCAAAGTATTTGGAGCTGTTGTAACTATGCGTGCATTCGAGCGCCTTCCAGTAGTCGAAACCCTGCCGGCCTTCGGGCGGAATATAGTTACTGCGGCCGCGGCCGTCCACGTGCCACTTGCCGACGTAGGCGGTGTCATATCCGGCGACTTTGAAGAGCTTGCCCATGGAAACGGCGTCCTCGGCCAGATGGACATCGTTGACAAAGACGCCGTGGGTCAAGGCGTGCTGGCCCGTCAACAAGGTGGCACGCGCCGGGCAGCAGACCGGGATGCCGGCGACGGCATGGGTGAAGTTGACGCTCTGGGCGGCCAGCCGGTCGAGGTGCGGCGTCCTCACCTGCCGGTTGCCGGCGTATCCGGCGTCTTGCGCCCGCCACTGATCGGCGAACACATAGACGACATTGGGTCGCTCTTGGAGCATGGATCGCTCTCTCTCATGCAGGCTGTCTTACAGCGAAACGCCTAACAGCCCGCGAGTAAACTGGAAGTCGATGTTGCCGGCCCGCATTGCTTTGGGCTGCAGCTGTCCGCCCAGCGTTTGGGAAAGCAGGTCGGCCAGAGCCTGGGGCCAGCTGGCCGGGTCGCCGTCGAGCACTACGTCCATGTCGTCGGCGAACTGCCGCGCCACGCCCTCGTCGGCGGTAGCCTGCAGGACGGGCACGAGCGGATGGCCCTCGATGGGATGGCCGCCCACGTAGGCCAGGATCGCCTCTACGCCGACGCCGCCGAGGCCGGTCAGAGTCTCGGTCCAATGCCCGGTCGGCGTCTCCATCACGTGAAAGCCGCGCTGATCTGCCGCATCGAGCAAAGCCTGTCCGTAGGCCAGGGAAGGCAGATGGGGGCCGTCGCCCACGCTTTCGTCCAGGAACGCGCTTGTCGATAGAAGAGCCGTGTTCTCGGGCAGGACGACCGTGCCCCCGCCGCGAACGATGGCGGCGGCGAGCCGGCCGAATTGGCGGGCAGCCATTTCGGACAGATCTGCGGCGCTGAGCAGGCCGATACGCACGGCAGATACGCCGGCGGTCGTCTGCGCGGGCGCGTCGGCTGCGGCCAGGCGCTGCGCGAACCAGTCGTCGATCTTTTCCAGCACAGCGTCGATGCCGCCGTCGAGTTGGATGCTGGCCCATCCGTAGCGATCCAGATCCAGCCCATTGGCGGCCAGCTCGTGGCGGAAGTAGTCGTTGTGCGTCTTTTCGCAGCCGTGTTCAAGCATCAGCGTTTCGGCGGCCAGGGGATGGCGCAGATAGCCGAGCAATGTGCGCACATAGAGGTCGCCGGTGTGTCCACCGGAGAAGCCACAGCCTTCGGTATGGGCCAGGGCCACGTATCGCTTGAGCGGGGGCTTCGCCGTCGCGCCCTGCCTGTTTCTACTGTTGAGGCGCGCGGCCGCGATCTGGCCAATCTGCCCGGAGCAGAGGCTGGTGGGAAGGATGAGGCCGATGCGGTCGGCGGCAGGCCCGGTGGGCGTGGCGAAGGCGGGATATGTAAGATCGAGCGTCGGCGTGCCGGATGAGGGGGGACGCAGAGGCAGCGCTCGTCCGCCCGGTTGGGGGCGGCTGCTTATCTCCTCCACGTGTCCCGGTTCGGTCTGGCGCCAGTCGCGCCACAGTTGAACCTGGGCATGACCGGCCTTCTCGCCGACGGTGCGCTCGCCGGAGGCGGCACGCCGCGTCAGTTCGAGCGTCTCGAAGCCCAATTCATTCATTGGCGTGCCGTCCAGATATCGTCCGGCGTTGACGTCCATGTCGCGACTGAGCAGTTCATAGCGGCGCGTGGTGGTCACGATCTTGATGGTGGGGACGAAGGGGAAGTTGGTGATCGAGCCGTTGCCGGTGACGAAATAGATCATATTGCAGCCGGAGGCGACCTGCCCGGCGATGCTTTCGAGATCGTTGCCGGGGCTGTCCATGAAGTAGTAGCCGGGCGCTTTCATGGGCGCGCTGTAGGCGATTACGTGGTCGAGGCGCACGTCCGGGTGGCGCTTCATGGCGGCGCCGATCGACTTGAGGACGATATTATAGAGGCCGCGGTATTTGTTGCCGCCGGAAGGATTGCCGGCGGCGGAATGGCCGTGCCAGGCGACCCGCTCCTGAAAGCGTTCGATTGCGGCCAGGAAGGCGGCAGCGGTCTCGGCGTCGCGGACGTTGAGCATCATGTACGGCTCGGCGCCGATCAACTCGTCGGTCTCGGCCAGATTGGCGGCGCCGCCGAAGTGGATGAGTTCACGCGCCACCCAGGAAGCCAGGGGATTGCCGGAGATTCCGGAAAAAGCGTCAGAGCCGCCGCATTGCAGCGCCAGTTTGAGTTGCGAAAGGGGCTGAAGCGTGCGCGGGGTGGCGTTGACCTCCTCAAGCCAGCCGTGAACGACGGCCTCTGCCTGGGCAATTCCGGCCTGAAAGCCAGCCTGGAGGGTGAGAAAGGCGTGCGGCACGGCGTCGAGCGGGTAGTTGTTGTCCTGGAGGTAGGCGCGCAGGCGGGCGTTGTCGACCGGTTCGAGGCCGTAGTCGACGCAGATCACGGCGCCGACGTTGGGATGTACAACGAATCCGGCGAGCGTGCGCAAGACGGAGTCGGTGTTGTTGGGGTTGTCATGGCCGCCTTCGGTGTGGGCAACGGCGACGATGCCGTCGATGTTGGCGTAGGCGCCGGCAAGACCGGCCAGACGCGCCTCCAGCTGGCGCACGAATCCGCCGGTGCGGGAGGAGGTCCCCAGCAGAATGATCGTGTTGCGCGTGCCGACGCCGCGCCCGCCGGGTCGAAGATAACCCTCGAAATGGCGCGGTTGCCGATAGCGAGAGGTCGCTGGGCCGGGCTGGAAGGCGGCGTCGTCGAGAATGTAGGGCTGGACGTGATCGGCGAAGTTCGGCTCGGGCGGCAGGTCGAAATCGAGCGCGCGCACGCTGAGCGCGTCGAGCATCTCGGCGTTGCACACGTATTGGCCCGGCGCGATCGGCCGCGTCGCCAGCGCAAAGGGCAACTCCCAGGAGAGAAGCGCGCCGCCCTCGGCAATCGGCGCGACGGCGAAGCGGTGCCCCTCCAAGGCAGTGTAATCCAAGGTCAGGATGCGGCCGTTGCGCTCGATGCGCGTGCCTGCCGCCAAGGTGCGCGTGGCGATGGCGACATTGTCGCCGGGCAGCGGCAGGCGCGCTATCTCGTCAAAGGGCAAGGGGTGAGCGTTGCGGGAATCAGATGGTGGGGCCATGGCTTCACCTCACAGTTGAGCGATCGCTTTACCAACGCGCATAGCCTATCACATTTAAAGGAAATGCACAGTTTCAGCCGTTGCCGACGCTTTCAATGCCTGAATTCTTTTGGGCGATGGGAAGAGAGGACATTGGAGCGTCTGTGGTTGTCTATGCGAAATCACACTTGCCCGGTCATCTCGGCATCGAGCTGCTCGTAAAAGCGGGACATGAATTCGTGCCGCTGTGCGCCGATTGTGCGGGCGGATTGGGTATAGAGTGTTGACAGGATGTGGCGCAGCTTGTAGACGTACTCGTGGACGGGGGTGTAGTCGGGACCGCTCGGCTTGGCATGATCGGGCGGCGCGGCGGTCACAGGTTGGAGCCAAAGCCGGTTGCCATAGACGCCGGCGTGGGCGAACGCCCTGCACACGCCGATGGCGCCGATGCTATCGAGTTTATCGGCGTCATAGAGGCATTTGGCCTCCAGAGTCCGGGGTTGGATCGAGCGGTCGCGGTAGCGGTGGGCCTGGATGCAGTGGACGACATTCTCGATGCGACGCGTTTCCATGCCGGCGGCGTGCAGATAGTCGGCGGCGAAAGCGGCGGCGGCGATGTGATGCGCGCCGCGTGCGCTACCCTCAACGGGCACATCGTGGAGCAACGCGGCCGCGCGCACGACCTCGACGTCGGCGCCTTCGGCGCGTGCGACGCGCGTGCCCATTGCCGTCACGCGCAGCACGTGGTCAATGTCGTGGGCTGCGTCGCCGGTCGTGTAGAGCTGGCGGATATTGGTTTCGACTAACAGTTGGCGGCCTCCTGCACAGCAGATGGCGTTCGATTCGACGGGGCTTTCGGATTCCGGGCGAGCCGATGGGCTTACAATCAGATACTCGCGGCTGACCGAGCGACAAACGACTCAAGCGTTGCCAACATGCGCCGGCGAAATTCCTGGCGGCTGAAGCGTTCGGCCTGGGCGCGGCACGCAGCCGGGTCGTAGGCGTAGGGATCGAACTGCTCAACCGCACGTTGCAGCGATTGCGGCGTCTGCGTGTCGAAGAACGCGCCGGTCTTGCCGGGAATGACCGTATCCAGCGCGCCGCCGCCGCGGTAGGCGATCACCGGGCGACCGGCACTCATCGCCTCCACCGGCGCGATGCCGAAATCCTCCAACCCCGGGAAGAGGAAGGCCTTACAGGCGCGCATCAGTTGCAAATGGCGTTGGTATGGCTGCCAGCCGAGGAAGGAAACGTTGGGCGGAGCATGGGCATCAAGCGCCTGACGCCCGCGCCCGCTGCCGACGACGATCAGGCGCTCGTGCGGCAGAGTGTGGAATGCCTCTACAGCCAGGTCGATGCGCTTGTACGGGATCAAGCGGCTGACGATCAGATAGTAATCGCCCACCGGGATGGACGGGTCGGGTGTGAAGCGTTGCGTGTCCACCGGTGGATGGATGACGACGCTTTCACGCCGATAGATGCTGCGAATGCGCTCCTGTACGACGCCGCTGATGGCGATAAACTGATCGACCCGTTGGGCGGCCGCGTAATCCCAGCGCCTCAGAAGGGCCAAAAGCGGCTGCAGTGCGAGGTTCAGCAGGCGGCCGATGCGCTCCTGGCCGCGGTACTGTTGATAGAGCCACAGAAACCGGGTTGGCGTCAGGCAGTAGCAGACGTGCAAAGCCCTGCGCCCGGCCTGCTGCGCGCGCACGCCGTGGCAGAAGCCGCTCTTGTTACTCAGAATCAGATCGAATCCGCTCAAATCGGTGGCCGCAAACGCAGCCGGATAGAAGGGCAGATAGGCCCGGTGGCGTTCGGTAATACCAGGAAGGCGCTGCATGAAAGAGGTGCGGATGGGCCAGGCTCGGTACGGATCCGGCATCTTGTGGGGCGCGTACATGCTGGTAAAGATTGGCGCCGCGGGGAAAAGTGCCACCATCTCTTCAAGCACATTTTCGGCGCCGCCCATCTGATTGAGCCAGTCGTGGACCAGGGCCACACGGACGCGGCCGCGCCAGTCCCCGGAAATGGGCGCGGCGGCCTCGCCCTCGCGCCTATCAGGCATCAGCCTCGTCACGGCATTCACCGGCAGCAGCCCTGGTGGTTGGCGATGTGGACCGACCCCCTGTCGACCCTTCCCTATCAGTCACAATTGCAAGCTCTGCCGCGACAAAATGATCGACGATCTGGCGAAAGAGAGCTTGGATCAGGTCCGGGTCCAACCCTTCTTCCTGCGCCCAACTCCGACGCGCTGCCAGCATCAGCCGCTGGCGCTCGCGGGCGTGGACTTCATCCGCACTGCGCTTGAAGCGACTGGCGGCGTGGACATATTGGCGACGCTGGCTGATGGTTCGGACGATGGCCCTGTCCAACCGGTCGATTTCCGATCGAACCTCGGCCAGCGTCTGGCATTGTTGCGGCGATTTCATCCGGAGTTCTCACTGGTTGCCGTTATGGTAAGCGGTTCGATGTCGGAACATTTTACCCCAGAAAAATTTGTCGCCAAAAGTTGAGAGCGCCAGACGCTTTCGCCGAAGAGGAAAGCGCTGGGCCGGGTTTGACGCGACTGGCCTGCTCTTGGCGGAGGCTCCTGGGCAGCATATCTTTGACCAGGGCATTCGGTCTAAAGTAGAATGGGCCCAACGTTTGATTCAATCTCAGAACGGAGGAGAGCCTGGCATGACCGCCTACCAGTCCTATCTCGACGCCCACGACGGGCGTTTTCTGGCAGAGCTGCTCGATTTCCTGCGCATCCCCAGCATCTCTGCCCTACCGGAGCGCGCGGGGGACGTGGCCCGCGCCGGCGATTGGGTGGCGCAGCGTTTGACCGCGGCCGGGGTGGAGAATGTGGAAGTGCTCGCGACCGGCGGCCATCCTGTCGTCTACGGCGACTGGCTTCATGCGCCCGGCAAGCCGACGATCATGATCTACGGACATTTCGACGTGCAGCCGGTCGATCCGGTCGAACTGTGGACGCATCCGCCTTTCGAACCAACAGTTGTCGGCGACCGCGTCTATGCGCGCGGCGCGTCTGACGACAAGGGCAATATGCTGGCGCCGATTCTGGCGGTGGAAGCGCTGCTGCAGGGCGAAGGCGCGGCCCCGGTCAACCTGAAGTTCTGTTTCGAAGGCCAGGAGGAGATCGGCAGCCCGCAGATCCCCGAATTCATGCCGCCGCACCAGGTGCGCTTCGCCTGTGATCTGGCGGTCAGCGCCGACGGCGGGCAATACAGCGAGACCGAGCCGATTCTGCTGATGTCTCTGCGCGGTATCTGCGGCATACAGATCGATGTACGCGGCGCCTCGACTGATCTTCATTCCGGGTTGCACGGCGGCCGCGTCCAGAACCCGATCCATGCGCTTACACAGATTCTCGCTTCGCTGCGGCGGGCGGATGGCACGGTGGCGGTAGAGGGTTTCTACGATGATGTGGTGGAGCTGCCGGCTGTGGAACGGGCGGCGATCGCGCGTGTGCCATTTGACGGCGGCGAATACCTGGAGCGATTGGGCCTGGAAGAGGAGTTTGGCGAGCCGGGCTACACCAACCGTGAGCGCGGTTGGGTTCGCCCGACGTTAGAAATGAACGGCATCTGGGGGGGCTTTCAGGAGGATGGGATCAAGACAGTCTTGCCCAACGCGGCGCACGCCAAAGTTACCTGCCGCCTGGTCGCCAACCAGGACCCGGCGCGAATCATTACGCTGCTGCAAGAGCATATCGCGCAGCATGCGCCGCCGGGGGTGAAGGTCGAGGTCAACCCTTTGTCGATTCGAGGCAAGCCTTACAGCATTTCAGCTGATCACTGGGGCAACCGTGCGGCGGCCGCAGTGCTGAATGCTCTTTACGGACGAGAGCCGTACCAGACTCGCAGCGGTGGCAGCATTCCGATCACCGGCGTCTTTCAGGAGCAGTTGGGGGCAGATACGATCAGTTTTAGTTTCGGCATCGAAGACGAGAATTTCCACGCGCCGGACGAGTTTTTCCGGTTGGCGAGTTTCCGCAGGGGACAGCGGGCCTACTGCCTGCTGCTGGAGGAATTTGCAAATAGGGGGTTGTAAGGGAGGCGACGGAGCCGGAAGCGAAGTGCGAACAGGTCAGGGGGAAAGCTGATACCACAGCACAGTGTAGAGTACGCCGACGAGCGCGCCGACGTAGACCTCGGTGGGCGTATGACCGATCAGCTCCTTCAACTCCTCTTCGCTGACCGGTTGGCCGGTGAACAGCTCGCGCAGAATCTGATTCAACACCTTTGCCTGTTTGCCGGCGGCCTGCCGTACACCTGTGGCGTCGTACATCACGACCAGGGCGAAAACGACGGCCAATGCAAAGAGATCGCTGCGCGGGCCGGACCGATAGCCGATGGCGGAGACCAGGCTACAGACCATAGCTGCGTGGCTGCTGGGCATTCCACCTGCGCGCGCCAGCACGCGCAGATCAAAATCGCGCCGCAGGATCCACTCGAAGAGGAATTTGTAGAGCTGCACGAAGAAACCGGCACTCAAGGGGACCCATATTACCGCGCCGGACCCGAGAAATTGCATTGCTATTGATCCTGATCGCCGCTTAGCTCCAATAGCGAACCGTCCGGCTGCCATTTCCTGACCCGCAACTCGGCCTCTTCCAGCAGCTTACCGCAGCGCGCAGCCAGATTCATGCCCGACTCGTACAGTTCGAGCGAGTCGGCGAGGGGCAGGTCGGCTGCCTCCAAACGCTCCAAGACCGCTTGCAGTTGCCGGTAGCTTTCCTCATAAGAGAGACCGGCAATCTGTTCGGACGTGTTTTTCTGTGAATCCATCGCGCTCCTCCCTACGCCTGTCGATCCGAGCTTAGTATACCAAACAGCGCGCCAATTCTGAGAATGCCAGCGGCGGTGTTGGAATTCAAATCGTGGTGAACTGTGTGGTAGGCTAACTGACAGATTAGGAGCGATTTTCTGTGCTGCGTTCCCAAGTCAACGCTGTCTCGGCCAGAATTGACGGAAGGGCCGCGGGGCCACGTGGATCGCGGGGGCGCGGGGAATAGTGAAGGAGGCAAAGATGACGGAGAACGGGCAGTTCAGTCCGGCAGTGGTAATCCTGGAACCGGATCTCTTTTTCTCGATTCGGCTGGAGGACGTGGTGCGCGCCGCGGGCGGCGAGCCGGTCACCGTTGATGCGGCGGAGTTGTTTGTCGCCGCAATCGACCGCGCCTTTCCTGTCCTCGCCCTGCTCGATCTGAAGTCGCCGGGTGATTGGGAGACGGCCATTCGCCAATGCAAGATGAAGCCGCACACGCGCCAGACGCCGATCTTTGCTTTCGGCAGCCATGTAGACGTGGCCACATTGCAGCGGGCGCGCAAGGCCGGCGTCGATCACGCCTGGGCGCGCAGCCGCATGATGGAGGAGTTGGTGGCGGTCGTCGAACGGCATGTGCATCCTCCTGTCCTGCATCTCGAGGGATGCGGCGACCCGCCAAGCCGCGCCGCGGTCGCGGGGCTGCTGGCGTTCAACCAGGGACGGTTTTTCGACCAGCACGAATACCTGGAATTGGCTTGGAAGGAGGAGGCGCGTGCGGTACGGGAGTTGTATCAGGGCATGCTGCAGGTGGGCGTGGCCTTTTTGCAGATAGAGCGGGGCAACCGGCGCGGCGCGCTCAAGATGTTTCGCCGCGGGTTGCCCAAGCTGCGCGGCCTGGCAGACAGTTGCCAGGGGATCAATGTCGCCGAATTGCGGGATGCGGCGGAGCGAATACATCGCCAACTCTCGGAGCAGAAACCAGACGATCCCCTCGAATTCTCCAAGCTCTCGTTTCCCAAAGTTGCGTTCAGCAATCCCTATGATGCAGAGACGCCGGAGGACCTTGGGATCGTATTGCCGGACGAAAGTGATGGGGAAGAGCGTTAGGCAGGGGAGCGGGGAGGATTCTTCGTTTATCAGGCTCCGCCGTCAGTCCTGATCCTAACGGCATGTGTCGACGAGGACCCGGTTGTCGGGAGGCGATTCGGCTGCATCGTGCGCTGTTTGGGCGGCGCGGCGTCCCCGCTCGGTGAGCAGCAGGGTGGCTGCGGGGAACTTCTGATTGCTCAGCAGAAAACCAAGTTCTGCGAGCGTCTGCACCACTTGCGCCAATACGGGAGTCGGCTCGCCGTTCAACGGATGGAGCCGGTACTCCTTGCCGCCGTCGAGATAGCGATGGGACTTGAGGGTGGCGCCCGCCAACAAGGCGAGCAGAAGATGCGTCTGCGGCGCGGAGAGAGGAGTGCTTTCAGTGACAAATGAACGGCGGCGAAAGATGGCGGGCAGGTTCATCCCAGTTCGTCGACGTACTCTTGCAGCTTGCGCTGATTGATCTTCACGAAGTTGTCGGCCTTGATTTGCGCCATCTCCTCGTCTGTCAGGCGCAGGCGCAGGATGTCGAGGGCGTCCTGCGGGCTTTGGCCGTAGGCAAGTTTCTTCTTGCCGTTTTCCATGTCAAACAGATAGATGTAGTGCGGGTTGGAAAAGCTGCTCATCGGTCACGCCTTTTCCATTGTCATGGCCATGTCAGTTTTCCAGGTGCACGTCAACCTCACGTGAACAACCGTATCAAGAATGCTACGAACACAATCATAATCACAAATCCCATCACACTCGTCCCACCTAAAGAGCGACTCTTACTCGCCCTACGTTTCTCATGGCAATCCTTACACCACAGATTTCGTTTGCGAAGAAAGCTACTAGAAGGGAGCACTCGATTACACTTTGAACAGACTTGCATCCGGGGGCCATCCTTCACATTGGAATTTCCGCCCCTTAGATGATTCTCATGGCATTCCTTACACCACAGATTCCGTTTGCGGTGAAAGTGATTCAACGGAAGTAACTGATTACAACCTGCACAGATCCTTTCTTTTGGGTACTTTCCCATGTCAAGACCATCCCCCCCCATATTTGCTACCTGCCGATGTACGTGTTCGTTCTGTTGTGGTCCTTGCCAGACCGTTGAATTAACACAAGTCTGTACATGTTAAGAAACATACGAAATGACTTACAAAACCCATTAATGTTTCTTCCAAATAAGGGCCAACTTCATAGACAATAAACTTGCTGATGGTTTGGGAGCGCACGGCTGCTGATGTAATGCGTAGAAATCTCTTGGCGGCTTAACAATCATGTCTGCCTGGTGCTTTGGGCAGACATGATTTGTCTCTCAGCGATTGACTAATGTTTCTCTATTGGAAAAGCTGCTCATCGGTCAGGCCTTAGCCAATGCCTGCTGGTACAGCCCGGCGTAACCCCGTTGCCGCTCTTCCTGGGAAAGGCCACGATTCACCTCGGCGTCGTACTTGCCGGCCAGCAGTTCACGATAGAAGCCGTAGTTCACGCCCTTCACCTTCTCATCGTCAGGGAAGCGGTGATAGTTGTCTTTGCTCATCAGGCTCTTGCCCTCGGCGATCAGCTGAAAGCCGAGTGCGGAGCCGGGATAGGGCGCGTAGTAGGAGATCGAGGGGAGGACCCGCTTCATCCGTTTGATCATGCGCATCGTCTTGAAGGCGTCCTCCTCGGCCTCGCCGGGGATGCCCAGCATGATGTTCGACCAGAAGACGGGCGGATCCTTGCCTTCGGCCTCCATCGCGTCGCCGACGCGGTTGACCAGATCGATGGCAAAATTGTTGTCTTCCTCGGTGCATTCCTTGTTGAGCAGCTTCAGAATGCGGTCGCTGCCCGACTCAAAGCCGATCGAGATCAGATTCCAGTTGGTCTGGCGGATCAACGCCTCAAAGAGTTCGGGCCACTGGCGCACGGTATCAGCGCGGCCCGCGGCCCAATAGGGCCAGACTTTGTTGGCGCGGCGCGGGTACTCCTCGATCCACTCCTGCAACCACTTCGGATTCTGGAAGAACATCGAATCGTGGATGACCACCGAGCCGACGCCGTACTTCTCGTCCAGCTCGTTCAGTTCGTCAATGATCATGCCGACCGGACGGCGCCCCATGTTGGGAATGTAGGAGGCCTCATTGCAGAAGACGCACTGCCAAGGGCATACCCGGCTGGTGATGATGGTGGCGACAGGAGGCGGCCCCCAACCGCACTCCGGCTCCATCGGCCAATTGAAGCGGCGCTCCAGCTTGAGCGAGCGCACGGCGCGCCGCGGGCGCAAGTTTGCGAGCGCGTCCTTCCAGTTGGCCGGTTTGGGCCACAGTTCGCGGTCGATCGCGGGCCACTCGGCCATGGAGCGGGAGCCCTTCCCGTGCAGAACTCTGGGAAAGCGATGCGGATCCCGCACCAGGTCAACGATGATTTCCTCGCCGGCGCCCTGGCAGATCCGGTCAAACGCTTCTTCGGCCTCCATCTCTTGCGGCGCGACCGTGGCGTGCATGCCCCCGGCCAGCACCAGTCCACCGGGGTTGATCTCTTTGAAGATTTTTGCGGCCTTCAGGGCTACGGGAAATGTGTAGCTGCGCACATTCATCAGCGCCATCTTGTACCCCGGCAACTTGCGCGCCAACTGCTCCCAGGAAGTGACGGCGCGTGTGGAGACAATATCCGTCTCGATCCCGTTCTGGCGCAGAATGGTGCGCAACAGCCCAAGCCCATGATCCTGCCACTGCTCGTGGGGACCCTGTGGATAGACCAGGTCACCCAGGTCGCCCAGATCGATCCAGACAATATCACTCTTGCGTTTCCTACTCCAGGGCAAAGTGAAAATCACCAAATGCTCCTCAATCAACAAGATGTCAATGGGATACAGGCGTCGGGCCCGTCAGAATCGCCCGGCACGCCGTTTTCGGGCGCGCATGACCCGCAGTTGCCTAAGACTGTACGATATCAAACGTGACCAGCGTCCCATCACAGGCTGGCATACTTGCCGACAGATTCGTCGATCTCTTCAGCCCAGGCGTCGATGCCGCCTGCCATGCTCACCGCCTTCGACCAGCCCTGCTGGCGCAAAAAGACCGTAACCTGCGCGCTGCGCAGCCCCTTGTGACAGAACACGACAACCTCTGCGTCCTTGTCCTGGCTCAGGGCATCGGGCACTGCTTCGAGCCGCCGCTCGCGCAGGTCGCTCAGCGGCAACCTGGTGAAGGCGTCCTCTGCCAGGCTGGCCAGTTCCAGTTCATTGGGTTCGCGCACATCAACCAGGATGAACTCCTCGCCATCCTGTTGCTTCGCATGTACATCCTGCACGCTGATTTCAGGTGCGCCATAGGGATTGGGCATTTCGTTCGCTCTCGTTGTCGCTGCTGTTGAGCCTCAATCGCTGTAAAGACACGGATCAGGCCGCGCACGATGGAAAGGGCGTCCTGGCTCAGAAATCAGCGGGATCGATCGGCTGACGCGCTCCGTAGCCGGCGTTGACATCGTGCCAGAAGGCAAGCTCATCTTCGCCATGTTTCCAGCACAGATAGACTTCGCGCCCGTGGCGCATCGACAGGAAATCGATCAGTCCCATGTCGATATCCTTGAACAGGATGCCCATCCCCAGAATGCCCTTCACACCCGTCTCCAGTTTGTTGAAACAGGTGTAGACTTCCCCGGCTGCGGCATTGCCCCCATTTTGGGCCGCCTTTTGCAACACCGGCCACACGTCGGGCCGCAGGCGAATGATTTCAGAGCGGGCCTCCTGCACCTGGGCCATCAACTGCTTGACCTGGGGCAGCGCGGCATTCGCCTCATCCAATGTATAGTACTTGGCCTGCATAGCATTCAAACCTGGATAGAATGAGGCGAGGCCGCACCCGGCGGACGTGCCAAACCCGCGGGCGAAGCGCGGGACGCCAAGGTCAGCCTCGCCCCCGCCAATTCGAATCGACGTTACGGCGATTAATGGCCGCAGCCGCCGCCGCCGCCGCTGCCGCAACCGCCGCCTGCCGCCGCGCCGGCCGGCTCGCCGTTGGTGCGGAAGCTGCTGCCACAGCCGCAGGAACTGGCGGCGTTGGGATTCTCGATGTGGAATCCGCCGCCCATCAGATTGTCGATGTAGTCGATGCTGGAACCGCCGACGTAAAGGAAGCTCGTCGGATCGATGACGACGCGCAGGCCAAACTGCTCAAAGACCTGATCCGCTTCCTGGAAGTCGTTGTCAAAGGTCATGCCGTACTGCATCCCTCCGCAGCCGCCGCCCTTGACGAAGACGCGCAGCGCGTGCGTTTCGCGCAGCCCCTTCTGATCGAGGATGCCGCCCAGCTTCTCGGCAGCCATTTCTGTCAGAGTTACTTCAGTCGTCTTTGTGTCGGTCAAAGCAATGTCCATCAGGAATCTCCTCAAAGGTATTGATGAATCTGAATTGGTTGCACGCTCTGAATTTCGATAAGAATTCGTCTACAATTATACCTGCAAATGCCGGATAGAAGAAGTCAATACGCCATCTTCGTCACGGGTCAGCCATAAATGTAGTTCAGGATGGCGGTCCCGAACGCGATTTGGGCTGCGACCTGAATGCCGAACATCCCTTTCAACAGCCGCAACTCTCCCTTCACCTCAGCGATATGTGCCCTGGCAGCCAAATGTCCATATTCGCCTTTGATTTCGCCGGCTTCCGTTTCAACCTGCTTCAGACGTTCATCCTGGCTCGTTGCTACAGCCACAGAAAATTCCTTAATCGCCTTAGCCGCCGATCTGATTCATCGACCTGTTCTCGGCGAATATTCCCGACGCCAGGCCATGACCCCACGGCTTATGGAAAGCGCCCTCCTTCATCAGCGCGCGGATCTCGTCGAAGTCTGCGCCGCTGCGTAAGGGGGAGAGCAGGTCCACCTCCTCGTCGCGCAGGAGGCAGAGCCGCAGCTTGCCATCGGCTGTCAGACGCACGCGGCCGCAGCCCTGGCAGAACGGTTCGGTCACGCTGCTGATAAAGCCCAACGTGCCGGTTGCCCCGGGAATACGAAAAGGGCGGCTGGGGTCGACAAAATCGTAGGTTGCCTCCTCCAGCGGGCCGAAGACTTTCTCAACGTTTTGGCGGATTTCGCGGAAGGAGACGACATGGCTCAGTTGGAAGTCGCTCACCTCGCCGAAGGGCATCATCTCGATAAAGCGGACTTCCCACTCGTTTTCGAGTGTCAGTCGCGCCAGGTCGGTGACGTCCTCCTCGTTGAAGCCGCGCGTGACGACGCAGTTGAGCTTGACCGGTAGCAGCCCGGCGCTTTCGGCGGCGGCGATGCCCCGCCAGACGTCATCGACATCGCCCCAGCGCGTGATGCGTGTGAATCTCTCAGGGTCGATCGTGTCGATACTGATATTCACCCGCTTCAGGCCGGCGTCGGCCAAGGGCTGCGCCAGTTCTTCCAGCAGCAGGGCGTTGGTCGTCATCGCCACGTCGCGGATGCCGGGGATGGCGGCCATCTGCCGCACCAGCTCCACCACGCCGGGGCGAATGGTCGGCTCGCCGCCGGTCAGGCGAATCTTGTCTACGCCCAGACTGGCGCCGACTTTGACCAAGAACAGAATCTCCTCATCCGACATCAGTTCGTGCCGCGGGCGGAACTGCATATGTTCGGGCATGCAGTAGACGCAGCGCAGGTTGCAGGCGTCGGTCAGGCTGATGCGCAGGTAACGGATGCGGCGGCCATAGCTGTCGTGGGCCGGCTCGATCATCGCGGCCAGCGCGTCCGAGTTCGGAGCGGGCGCCACGGTCACGCGGCCGTATCGGGTGCGATGCCTCTGCCCATTTGTCTGCGCCGCGGCCACGTCGGTCAGCGGCAGTTCGGGCAGGTTCGGATTGCGGACGGTCGTTGACATATCTCAGGAACTCCTGAAAGGGAGTCGAAAAATTCTCAAACGATCAGTTCAACCATTTGTGGCTGTACCACTGCCTGATCACTATTCTCTTGCACATAATAGCTGCAACAGCGCCCGCCGTCGGCGATAGCCTGTATGCGTTCGCAACTCTGACCGCTGAGCGATTCGATCAGCGCCAGATCCATACAGCATAGCTCGCGATGTTCGGATGCGACGCCGGAATAGGGGCAGTTGTGCGTGTGCAGCAGGGCGCTGTCCGGCTCCCACTGCGCCATGTATCCCCGTTCATTCAGGAAGGAGACGACCCGCTCCATGCGCTCATCCAACCGCTCATCAGCCGGACTGTCCTGCGCAAGCGGTTGCGCCATCTCCTCGGCAAGCATGCGAAAGCAGCCTTCGACCTTGTCGGCCGGCAGCAACTGCTTCATCTGCCGCACCACGCCGGTCGTCAGCGGGGCGAAATTATCAGGAAAGTGGGCGTCGGCCTGCGCCGTCAGCGAGTATAGTTTCTGCGGTCGACCGACGGCCCCGCGCGGCTTTTCCTTGGACACCGCGATCAGATTGTCCCCCAGCAGGATATCGAGATGATATCTCACGGTGACGGGAGGTACGTCCAAGCGGTCGGCCAGTGTCCCCGCGGACGCCTGTCCCACCTGTTTGAGAGTCTCCAGAATCCGGCTGCGAATCGCCTGCACTATTGCGCTCCGTTGTCTTCTTGCCGCCTACTGTCCACCATTATAGCAAGACTTGCCATGGATGTCAATTTTTATAAAAAGTTTGTAATAATTGATCGCGGACATGATATTCCCTCCGGGGAAACGGCCTTTTCGTCGCGCTGACATCTTCCCATGTCAGGGATGCGCCGCGCCCACCGCCATTCTACCAATTTGGACATCTGGCCGTCGATACGCTAACATCAGCGCAATTCAGCTTGCAAACTCACCCAGACATAATTCCAGAGCGTTCTGTTACCTGATTTATCGTGTCTTCTCTTGCTTTGAATTCGACTAGAATTGCCCAGATTCGGCAGTCAGCCCCGGCTGGTACCGGTTCACTGGGGCACACCTGCCTTGGGCCAGGGAGGGAATGGCCCATCGCTGACTGAACCAGGGGGACAAAAAGCCCCATCCAGAAGGAGTTTACAATGAAGACTAGAACAGCCGTAGTCTATGAGCACGACGCCCCCGTGGTCGTCGATACGTTGACCCTCGACGATCCCAGAGAGCACGAAGTCCTGTTGCGCATGGGCGCCAGCGGCGTATGTCACTCCGATCTGTCGGTCGTAAACGGGACAATTTATTTCGATCCACCGGTCGCGCTTGGGCACGAAGGCGCGGGCGTGGTGGAGCGGGTCGGCGCCAACGTCACCTATGTCAAGCCGGGCGATCACGTCATTCTGTCCTTCGTCACTTACTGTGAAAACTGCCCGATGTGTAACAGGGACCGGGTCTGCCTGTGTAAAGGCTTTTCCGCCCGCAGAGGCTATCTGTTGGATGACACCTGTCGGCTGCACACTGCACGCCGCCAGGATGTCATACAAATGTCCCGTATCGGAACCATGTCCGAACTCGCCGTCGTGCCGGAGCAGGCGCTGATCAAGATCGATCCCGCCTATCCGCTCGACAGGGCTGCGCTGGTGGGTTGCGGGGTAACAACGGGCGTGGGGGCGGTGTTGAGGACAGCCGAAGTAGAGCCAGGCAGTTCGGTCGCGGTGATCGGTGCGGGGGGAGTGGGGCTGAACGCCATTCAGGGCGCGGTCCTCGCCGACGCCGAACGCATCATCGCTGTCGACCTGGTAGAAAAGAAGCTGGAGTTTGCCCGCCAATTTGGCGCTACAGATACGGTCAACGCTTCCGAAGTGGATGCGGTGGAGGCGGTCATTGAGTTGTCAGGCGGCCTCGGTGTTGACTATGCCTTCGAAGCGATCGGAAGCTCTGTGACGATCCGCCAGGCTTTCGATATGGTTCGCCCCGCCGGCACCGCGGTGGCCATCGGGCTGGCGCGCAGCGAGGATATGGTGCCCGTGCCGCCCCAGACGCTGATCTGGAGCGAGAAGAAGCTGATCGGCTCCTACTATGGCTCTTCCCGTCCGCGCGTGGACATGCCCAAGTATCTGCAGCTCTATGATGAAGGCAAGCTGAAGCTGGACGAGTTGATCACGCAGACTTATCGGCTGGAACAGATCAACGAGGCCTTTGCCGACATGGAGGCGGGCAAAAACGCACGCGGCATGTTGCTTTTCGATATGTAGTATGGAGTTGAGTAGCGGGTTACAGCTGGCTACGGTTGTCGGCCGTGTTCGGAATCGGGCAGGCCGATGATTTCCAGGGCGCCCCATATCGCGCACTCGTTGGCCCATCGCCTGCGGAGCGTAGCCGGAAGCGAACCATCTGCCAGCCTCCGCTCTGTCGCCGCGCTGCAACGAAGTTCGACGCCAAAACTGTTGGTGCGGCGACCTGCGCTCGAAATACGCGCCCGCAGATTGCGCAACCCTTCCACGGCGGCATGAACTTCGGCTTCTGCGGGGTCGCTGTCGGTCAGGGTAGCCGACTCCTGGTCCGTTCTGCCGTCCTGGAGACGAGTCAGTTGCCAGCGCCAATGTGAGGCGGCCGTCTCATCGTCCCCGCTAGCTGAAACGTTCAGAGCAAAATCCCCTCTGCTGGCAAGCGCATCCCGGTAGAACTGATGCACGTCGCGAATGTCGCGGCTGAACCGGGCCGGGGGCAGATCGCGGCGGGCCTGCCTGCCGTACCCTCTGCTTGTCAAGCGCTCATCCAGAATCGCCACCACGCCCCGATCGCGGGTGCGGCGGATCAGGCGGCCAAAGCCCTGCTTCAATGCGAGAGTCATCAGCGGAACCATGTACTTCCTGAAGCTGCTGCCGTCCTCGGCTTGATCCAGCGCCTTCATACGGGCTTCGTGCAACGGATCGCTCGGCGTCGGGAAGGGCAGTTTGTCCAGCACAACCAGACTCAGGTCGTCGCCGGGCAGATCGACCCCTTCCCAAAATGACTTTGTCGCCAACAGAACGCTGTGCGGGGTCTGCCGAAACCAGTCCAGCATAACGTTGCGGGGCAGTTGGCCCTGGGCCTGCACAGGCCAGACAACGTTGCTAAGGCGTTCATGCACCTGTTGCAATCCGCTCCAGCTTGTAAAGAGGCACAAGGCCCTGCCTCGGCTCACATTCAGCAGGCGCTCGATCTCAGCGGCCGCCGCGCCGTAGAAGCGATCCTTAGCTCTCCAGTTGAAGGCGGGCAGGGCAGGTTGATAGAGGATGGCCTGTTGCATATAGTCAAAAAACGAGTCGACGATCAGTTCCAACGGCTGGCCCTGCACACCGCAACGAATCTTGTAATGTTCGAAGTTGCCATCTGTGGACAGAGTCGCACTTGTGCAAATTACTGTGCGTTCCCCCTCATCGAAAAGATGCTTAGCCAGCTGTTGAGCAGGGTCGATCGGCGCGGCGTGAAGGCGAAGGCGCAGATGACGTGAACCGCTAACCTTTTCGGCGTAGCGAACAGCCTGATCGTCCTTCGATGCGCTTGCCACCGTCTTTAACTTGGTTGCCAGAGAAGCAAGCCCCTTCAACGCCAGATCGTAATTGGCGGCCTCTTCGGACTCGTCGGGGGTGAGTTGCGGGCGGCCCTCCTCCTCAGGACGTTCATAGGGATGAGCCTGGCGCATCTCGTCCTGCAATTGCTCCAGGCGTGCGGCCAGCTTTTTCAACTCCTCCAGTTCGGCGTCGATGCGAAATACGTAGTCGTCGGACAGGCGCTCCACCTCGGAGAAGGCCAGCAGGTTGTGCATGCGCAACTCCTCCAGCCGCTCTTGCTCCAGATGCGCTTTGAATACGGCGCGCCCGAGAAGCTGTTCCAATGCGTAGTCGCTCGTCTCCACTTCAAATACTGAGGTGGCCGTGTTCTCCAGTTGGTGCGCCTCGTCGATGACATAGATCGCCGCTTCAGGCAGAATCGCGTGTCCAATTTCGCCCAACTCCAGCGCATTGAGAAGGAGATGGTGGTTCGTAATGATCACCTGCGCCTGGCGGGCTTTGTCTCGCATCTGATTGACGAAGCAGTTGTCCTCAAAGTGAGCGCAGTTGCGGCCAATGCAGTCGTCCGGGTAGCTGACAACGCGGGGGCGAAGGTCGCTCGTCAGTACAAAAGGCAGATCGTCGACATCACCCGTGCTCGTGTCGTCGACCCACTGACGAAGATACGCGACCTGGTCGTCCTCTTTATCAAGAAAAGCTAAGCGTTTCCGTTCGAGTGCCTCCTGTTCCCACTTGAGGTTGCAGACATAGTTATTGCGGCCCTTCACGACGATAGCGTCGATCGGTTGGTCCAGCACCTTGCGCAGGAAGGGAATGTCCTTGCGGAAGAGCTGATTTTGCAGGGGCTTATTGGCTGTAGCGACGACGACGGTCTGCTCGCTGAGCAGGGCGGGCAGCAGGTAAGCGATGGACTTGCCGGTCCCGGTTGGCGCTTCGATCAGGGTGGTACGCTCTTCGAGGATCGCCTGTTTGATCAGTTGCGCCATCTCGACCTGGCCGGGCCGCAGCTCATAGTCGTGCAGCGTTTTCGCCAACGCGCCGTCAATGCCGAAGATCGCGGAAAGATCGGTTGTTTCCAGCGGCGATGGCTTTGGCTCGTCTCTGCCGTCACTGTCGTCGCCGTAGCGCCCTTTTGTTTCCGCGACATCGGCGAGAGCGGGGGCAGTCGGGACTTCCGAAATAAAGAGTTGATCAAAGTTTTCCATGGAAGGATTGTAGCACAAATGTGCGCGCTTGGTGAAATAAAAAACGCCCCCGTTCAACGAACCAGGGGCGTTTCAGAAAACGAGTCGGGCGCCTGAATTGACGCCGGCTTCAGCGGCTAGTTCGAATCGCTGTCGTCTTCCGGCTCCGGCAGCAACTGGTGAATGAAGTGAATGACGCCGTTGGAGGCTGTGACATCGGACGTTACGATGATAACTCCTTCTACCTGGAGAGAGCCGTCATCACTCGTGCTGATCGAAATCGCACTGCCCTCCAGCGTGGTCAGAGATGTTTGCGAAGCCAGGTCGGCCGCCGTCAGCGTCCCGGAAACCACATGGTATTTCAAAGTCTCGCCCAACAAGGCTGAATCGGCCATCAACGCATCCAGCCTTGCCTCCGGCAGCGAGGCGAACGCGGCATTGGTCGGTGCAAAGATGGTGTAGGGCCCACCCCCGGAAATGGTGGCGCTCAGTCCGGCTAGGTCCAGCGCCAGCAGGAGGATGTCCAACTCCTCGTAGCCTTCGGCGACATCAATCAGATTGCCCAGACCGGTATCCGCTTCCGCTGTCGGTTCGGGCATGGCCTCGGTGGTCGGCTCCGGCATCGCATCTGCGGTCGGTTCGGGCATCGCGTCGGCGGTCGGCTCTGGCATCGCATCTGCGGTCGGCGCCGGCGTTGCGACGCTGCCGCCCAGATGTGCAGCGGCCTGCTCCTGCGTCGGAATCGTCAAGACATCACCGACCTCGATGTGATCACAGTTGGCCATCGAGCTCGCGCTACAGATAGCGGACCAGTAGCCAGCCGTACCGTAGGCGCGGCTGGAGATCGTGCCCAGCGTATCACCGGTTTGCACAGTGTAGGAGCTGCCTGGCGCGATGTCGGTTCCCGCGGGCGCGGGCGTGGCGGCGGCGGCGGCAGGTTGCGCCGCAGGGGCCGGCGCGGCCATCCTGTCACCTTCGACCTGCTCACCGGATGCGTCGATAAACTTGATGTTCTCGCCCGTCAGCGTGTAGGATATCGGCGTTGTGGTGTCATTGTACGTGACCAGAGTGACAATTGTGGACGCGCGTTTCGCAACGATATCTGCGACTTTTCGCTTGATCCCATCCATTGTCTCAAGCGACCCTGAACCAATTGAACTCTCTGAGGGGGGCGAGGCGTTGGCATACTGCTGGAATCCTGCCTCCGTGAACAGATGGAAGCCAGAGCTGTCATCCAGTTGCTGACTGTCCTGGGGGTCGTACGACATTTTGATCGTAACCGGTTGCCCTTCATCGATGACTTCCAGCCCCAGGTAGTGCTTGGCGAACTGTTCATTTAATTGCCCTCGCACCCAGGTCGACTTCACCTCGCCAGACGTTGGCGCGGCCACAGGCGCCGCTGCCGCCGCAGGCGTCTCAGCGACGGGTACGGGCGTTGCCGCCGGCGCAGGCGTGCTCCCCGACACGACCTGGCTGCCGGAGTCGTCAACAAACCTGACATTTTCCCCGGTCAGTGTGTATGAAAGCGCCGTCGTCGTGTCATTGTAAACAACCAGTGTTACGATGGTGGATCCATGGCTGGCGCCGATATCACTGACTTTGCGCTTGATGCCGTCCATCGTCTCCAGAGACGATGTGCTGAATGTGGTCTCGGAAGGCGGGGCGGCGTTTACGTACTGGTCGAAGCCGGCCTGCTTAAAAACGTAGAAACCGGAGCCGTCGTCCAGTGTCTGGCTATACTGGGGGTCGTAGGACATCTTGATCACTACAGGCTGCCCCGTGTCGATTACCTGAAGGCCCAGGTAGTGCTTGGCAAACTGTTCATTCAGTTGGCCGCTAACCGTTGTTGAGACAACGCTGTTCTGCGCGGTCACCGCGTAGGGAATTCCGACAAAAACCAGCGCCAGGATAGAAGCGATTCTTGCTATACGCCATATCTTGATCAGTTGCATCCATTACCTCCAGTATCGCTTGAGAACAAGTGGCCAGTCGCTTGAAACCCTGAATGCGAAAGCCCGATGGGAACGCTGCGCGCTGTGCGGAACCGTCAGCGCCGGCTCGATGCACGTTGCGTATGCAACCACAGTTTATCTAATTCTCCACCGCAATTCCAATACACATTCGCCTTTTGTCGGCGCTCTGATACTGTTTCCGGCCGAGTCACCGAGATCGTGGCGCGTCCGTAGGCACAACGCATTACAATCGTTGATTTAGCCTTCAACTCATTTTAGGCGGACGACAAGGTGATGACAGGGCTTGTTGCTGGCTTCGTCGGTTCGATGTGGGATGAGGAACGACGGGCTGTGGGGAGCTCCATCCTTGCCCAGCACTTGCACGACAAGATTTTGGGGCGCGTTCTGACTGTAAATGGGGAAATCGAAGCGACCCGCGTCATGCGCACCGCCCTTGGTGACGGCCTGATAACTGTTGCCCCAGGCATCGGTCAGGCGGACTTGTACGCCGGGCAGGGCTTCACCACTGCTGTTCAGGGCAAGGCCCATTACGTACTGGCCGGGGCACTGATCATCGTGCCAGATGCGATCCAGCACGAAGAGAAAGACGCCGGCGGCGGTCGGGCTATCCACACCAACCAGGTCTGCTGGCGTCAGCGCGCCGGCAATATCGGCGCCGGCGTTGGCAACGTCTATGCCGACCTCCCACCCCGTGTAAGCGGCCAGGAACTCCATCTCTTGGCAAGGACCCAGATAGACAGGGAAGTTGGCGCCCAGGTTCCACGCCAGCGCCGCTCTCCGATCGCGCAGAATCTTCTCAACGTTCTCTGCGCCGGCGCCCAAATCCTGCACACGCCAGCAGTGCCGGCAGGGCTCCGGCGACACTTGCGGCAGACCAAAGGGATCTGGCAGGACGAGCAGTGTGCGTGCGGCGCCTTCGGTAAAGCCGCAGAAGCCGAGTAACAGCGTCTCCTGCCCTGCGTCGCTCTGCCGCTTCAGATAAACGGGAGCCGACGGAATTGTCCAAACACTGTCCGAAAGCAGACCGGTCAACTCCCCCTGACGATCTCGACTTTCCTCGTCCTCTTCAGATTCCCGGGTATCATCACTTTCCTGGCTTTCCAGGCTCACTTGACTAGCGGCCTCCTGCCAGGCGGCGCTGAAGAGTTCTCCGCCGCCCTGTCGACAGGTGAGACCGGGCGGGCAGGCGTCCAGCCGTTCGACATCTTCACTGAGAGTGAACTCCCAGTCGGCTTCGGCCTGCGGCGCACCCAGAACGGCACGCAAGGTTGAGTCCGCCAGTACGGTGCGCATGAATTCGTTCCAGATCGGGGCTGCGGCGCCGGCGCCGGTCGCATTCCGCATCGGTCGGCCATCGGTATTGCCGACCCAGACCCCGGCCAGAAGATAACGTGTGTAGCCCATTGTCCAGGCGTCCCGATTGTTATCGGTCGTGCCGGTCTTGGCCGCGACCGGGCGGTCGAGGACCAGTTGACTGTGACTGCCAAACATCGGTACACGCGCCGGATTGTCGCTGAGAATGTCGGTGATGAGCGACGCGGCGGCCTCCGTGAGCGCCGGCACTCCCTCCTGGTGCGAGTCTTCCAACAATGTCTGCCCCTGGCCGTCGGTAATCATCAGGAGGTAACGCGGTGGGAGAAAGCGTCCGCGGTTGGCCATCGTGTGGTAGGCAGAGGCCAAGTCAAGCAATGTAACCTCGCCGCCGCCGAGAGTCAGGCTCAAGCCATACCAGTCGGTGCTGCGGTGGAGACTTTTGACCCCCATCGAGCGTGCACTTTCCAGCATGCGCTCGACGCCCACTGTGTCCAGCAGTTTCACAGCAGGAATGTTGTAACTGTTCGCCAGGGCCGCGCGCGCAGTGACCGGCCCATGAACCTTGCGATCATAGTTGATCGGTTTATAATCTTCGACCGTGCTGATCTTATAGGTTATCGGCGTATCCCACAGGACGGTTGCCGGGCTGATGAGATTGTCATTGAATGCGGTGGCGTAGAGCAACGGTTTGATGGAGCTGCCGGGCTGTCGGGGGCTGATGGCGACATTTACCTGACCGTCGATATCCTCGTCGTCGTAGTCGACGCTACCAACCATCGCCAGAATCTCGGCTGTGCCGGGCCTGAGCGCGACCAACGCGCCATTGTTCATGTCGAAATGGGGATGCAACGCGGCGACCGTTTCGGAGACAATCCGCTGGGCTGTTTCTTGCAGCGAGAGATCAAGCGTCGTGAAGATGTGCAGCCCGCCGCGACGCACGTAATCCTCGCCCAGAGTTTGTTCCAATTCTCCGACCACATAATTGACAAAATGGGGCGCCCGCACCTGAGGAAGCTCGCGTTCCCCGTTCAGTTCCACTCTTGTACCGAATACCGCATTGGCTTCGTCCAACGACAGAAAACCATGGCGCACCATCAGAGAAAGCACGATCCGTTGCCGACCCTTTGCCGCCTCGAAATCTTCGTACAGATCGTAAAAAGCAGGAGATTGGGGAATGCCGGCTAACAGCGTGGCTTCGGCAACAGTCAGGTCGGCGGCGCTCTTGCCAAAGTAGGCGCGCGCCGCCGCTTGCGGCCCGTAGGAATGACTGCCATAGTTGAGGAGATTCAAATAAATCTCCATCAACTCCTCTTTGGTATAGGCCTGCGTCAACTCCGTGGCCAATCCGGCCTCAATGATTTTGCGGTCGAAGGACTGATCGTAGCGCTCTTCTGAGCCCAGGAAGAGATTGCGTGCCAGCTGCATCGTGATGGTGCTTGCCCCGGAGACGATTTCGCCGCTTTCGACGTTTTGCAGGGCGGCGCCGGCGATTCGAATGGGATCGACGCCTTGATTGATAAAGAACGTCGCGTCCTCGGTCGCAATCGTCGCGTTGATCAGGTGGGGGGAGACCTGGTCCAAGGAGACCCACTCGCGCCGGCCTTCGCCAATCAGTTCAGCCAGCAGAACTCCGTTGCGATCGTAGACGAAAGTCGTCTGAAAGAGACGCGGAACGGGTCCGGGTTGAAACTGTTGCAGGTAGGCTTCGGTGAGGGCTGAAAGAGCGATTGCAGGCCGCCGGTCGACGACCCTTTCTCGAGAGCCGCAGCCGGCCATGAGAAGTGCCAGCAGCCAGAATAGTGGTCGATAGCGGCTCAGGTTTGGAAGAGAAAGAGGCATTGGGTTGTTGTCTCTGTTGCAAAGTGGGCTGAAAACGAGCTTACGCTGTGTGCCCTTCAGAGCGACGCCTACCAGAAATCCTCGTGGAAGACTCGCCCTATATCAAAGTAACGGTGAAAACGCGCGCGTCGGTTCCACCAATTCAGCGCCAATCTGGCTGGGCAAGGTTGCGAGTTCGTGGCGCATTCACCCGGTAACGCGCAATTTGCTCTGGCGACCCAACCCGGGGGAGGCAGCGCTACTCAAATGGGTTCTGATAAATTTCAAGATTTTCAGGCACGTGCAACAGATCGCCGGGGCGGAGAATGTTGTATGGGCGCAAGGCGTCCGGGTTGGCGGCGCGGAGCAGTCGCACGGGGATGTCATACGTGGCGGCGATGTTGAACCAGGATTCGCCCACCTGCACTTCATGCAAAATGCTATCGACATGATAACGGATCGGAACTCCTCTGGGCAGCAGCAGCCGCTCGCCGGGGAGCGCGCCGCGCACATGGAGGTTTGCGCCGCGCAGCACGCTTTCGGTCAGATCGTGGGAGCGGGCGAGGGAGGCCCAACTGTCCCCTGGCCTGGCCGTGTGATAGCGCAGATCGGAACACGAACCCAACGACACGGGAATACCCGCCTGCATACTCCATGACAAGAGTCTGAATTTTTCCAGTTCAGTGGCGGGAAAATAGTAGAGATCCTCCCGATACACGGGTGGAGGCACATTCAACCCTCTGTCGTCTTCCACCGGCGGGGGGTCGGGCATCGGCGGAAGCGGTCTGCCGACAGTGCTGTAGCCAGGGGGAAAGGACAGTCCAACCATGCTGGAGAGGCGCAGGAGGGAGCGAATTTCCGGCGTACTGGAGGTTCTACCGCCGCTGCCGGCGCTGGCCGTTTCAGCCACGGTGCAATAGGAATAATCGACGAAGTCGTTGGAACGGGCAAAGTGGGTGGGAATTGTCTTGGCGGTAACGACCGTGCCCGCCAACAGACCATTGCCTCGCGTCTTCCTCAACCAGCTGGCGGTGAAATACTCGCCGCCGTCGCGGCAGCGCACCGCAGGTGGACAGTCCGGCAGTTGGACGATCGAATTCGGCACCTCAAAGGCCCACAGATTGGGGTCCTCCGGCGCGCCGATGAGCTCACGCATCCCCTTATCCTCGATCACGGCTTCCATAAAGTTGCGCCATAGCGGGGCCGCGCCGGCTGCGCCGCTGTTGCCCCACATCGTCTGACCATCGCTGTTGCCGGTCCACACGCCGGCCACGAGATAGCGGGTGAAACCGATGGTCCAGTTGTCCCTGAAGTTTGAGGTCGTGCCGGTTTTGGCGGCGGCTGGCCGGCTGAGTTTCAATGTACTGCTCGAACCGAACGCGGGTTTGCGAGCCTCGTTGTCGCTCAAAATGTCGGCGACCTGGAAGGCGACGCCAGGCGAAATGATCCTCTTCTGCTCGACTGCCGGCGTGGAGCGATAGCGCCCCAAATCGTCAACCATGAAGAGCGCGAAGCGGGGCGTCGAATAAAGTCCCTGGTTGGCGAATGTGCGGAAGGCGTTCGTCAACTCCAGCAATGTCACTTCCGCAGCCCCAAGCGAGATGCTCAGGCCGTAGGAGTCCGGCTCCCTGGTAAAGCTGGTGATGCCGAACTCTTTGGCTTTGGCCACAAGGTGTTCATTGCTGAGCGAAGCCAGCAGCTTCACCGCCGGCACGTTATAGCTGTTGGCCAGCGCAGTGCGGACTGTAACCGGGCCGTGAAACTTGCGGTCGTAGTTGCGGGGTACGTAATTGTGCCCCATGCCCACGGTAAAGGAGGTCGGCGTATCCCAAATCACGGTTGCCGGTGAAATCATGTCCTCGGCCAGCGCGGTCGCATACAGGACCGGTTTGAAGGAGCTGCCCGGCTGGCGAAGACTGGTGGCAAGATTGACCTGGCCGGCATCCTTCTCTCTGAAGTCGATCCCGCCAACCATCGCCAACAGTTCGCCCGTCTGCGGTTGGATGGCGACGAGCGCGCCGTTGGTCATGCGGTAGGCCTCGCCGACTTTGTCGATCCACTTGCGCAACTCCTGTTCTGCCAGCCACTGCATCGGCATGTCCAGCGTGGTGACGATATGCATGCCGGAGCGGCGCATTTCCCAGAGCCCCACTTCGATGCCAAGGGCTTGAGCCATCTGCTCTTCCAGCGTCTCCTCCACATAGAAAACGAAATGGGGCGCAAAAAGATCCTTTTGCTCCGAGGATCCGACCAGCAGGATATCCTTCTCATAGACGGCGTCGGCTTCCTCTTGCGGCAACAATTCGTGGCGCACCAACAGGTCCAGCACAACCCGTTGCCGTTCTTTGGCGGCATCGAAGTTGTTGAACAGGTCATACGCGGCCGGCTGCTGGGGCACACCGGCCAAAATCGTTGCCTCCGCCCAATTGAGATCGATCGCGCTCTTGCCAAAGTAGACTTGCGCGGCGGCCTCCGGTCCATAGGCGAGATGGCCGTAATTCGCGAGATTGAGATAGATCTCCAACAGTTCTTCTTTGCTGAAAAGAATCGTGAGATCGTGGGCCAGGCCGATCTCCTGCAGCTTGCGGTCGACGGTCTGTTCGAAGCGCTCGGTCGGGTTCAGGAAGAGATTGCGCGCCAACTGCATTGTTATCGTGCTGGCGCCCGAGGCGATCGACTGGGACTGCACGTTCTGCAGTGCGGCGCCGACAATGCGGCGGCTGTCCACGCCCCGATTGGTGAAGAATGAAGCATCCTCAGTGGCTACGGTTGCGGCTATCAAGGCAGGAGACATCTGATCGAGGGTTACCCAGGTGCGCCGCCCCTCTTCGTAAAACTCTGCCAGCAGGACACCGTTGCGGTCGTAGAGTCGGGTCGTTTCAAAGAGCTTGGGGAGTTTGCCTTCGGGTTGGTACTGCTGCAGATAGTATTCGACGACCGTCTTGATTGAGCCGACCGGCCGCGGTCCCAGACGCCATGCGACAAGTTCGTCCAAATGTGGGGCCTCAAGCCCTTCGAATCCAAACGGCAAGCTCTCCAGGCTGAAGTCGGCTTCAGGAGCATTGTCCTCGGAACAGCTGGTCATCAGCAGGACAGCCAGCAAAATGACGACGCGCAGCGCGCCCGCGCCTCGCAGCCAACCCAGGGCGCGCCAGGGCGGGCCGTGCGCCTCAAGACTCTTCTTCACCTGAGGACCCTCTGACCCGGCCAGACTCGAACCGGCGCCGCGTTCTCCGTTGTCAAGCTCATGTGGAGCGTGCTTCCAAGTCCCATCTGCCTTGTTTCTCTCTGCTCTATCTTTCATGTCGCCACACTGTTGAGGTAATCTTCACCGGGCCGGTTGCGTAACATCCCCGGCCCGGTGCGAGCGGAAAGCGGCCCGTCCGGCCCGGCGGGGATTGCGTGTGAGCGGAGTACTACTTTCTGAATTGTATCACAAGACTTACGACTGCGAGCGCGAAAATTTCCAATGTCCGGCAATTTTGCTGAGCGGCGCTGGACAAAAGAACGCGTCTGAAACAGCTTGACTTCAGACAAAAAAACCGCCCATAAGAGCGGTTTGAGGCGACGGCCGGATTCGAACCGGCGATCAGGGTTTTGCAGACCCCTGCCTTACCACTTGGCTACGTCGCCACTTTACCCGGGGAAAACTCCTCATTATCATGCTATCAGGGCTGCCGGGGATTGTCAAATGTTTCCGGCGGATGTATCCTGTGCGCGGGTAGGCAGGATGTGGAATGGTGCCAGAGCAGGGTAGACCGATGGCCTTGACCGATGAAATGATCGTTTGCGAGCGGTGCGGCGTCACCTTTCTGTGGACGATAGAGGAACAGCGCAACGCGACCGACGCGGCAAAGAGTCCAATCCATTGCCTGGGCTGCTCTTTTCTGCTGCCAGCCACCGGCCAACAGCGCGGGCTGGTGAAATGGTACAGCCCGCGCAAGAAGTACGGATTCATCTCTCGCCGCTCGGGCCCGGACCTGTTCGCACACCGGTCAAACTTCAAAGATGTCGGTCGACTGCAGCATGGCGATTTGGTCGAATTTGCTGTCGAGGAGAGCGCAAAGGGGTCAGAGGCAGTCGACGTGCGGCTGGTTTCCCTCCGGCGCAAGCCGGAACGGCATTGACCCCGCTTGGAGCAGAGCCAGATTTCGCCAAGCCCCGCTCCCGCACATTTCCCAATGTGTAGTCAGTGCCTGAATCTATGTCAGTGACTGAACATGTAGTAGAGAGTCGAAGTATTCATCGTAGGCAAGGGCAACGCCGGGCCAGCTGAACCGCTCGCGCACGGCCCGGCGCAGAGAAGGCGGCGCTGGTAGCGGCATTCTCAGGCGAGCCTCCGCCCTCGCATAAAGATCGTCATCACTGTCGTAAAGACAGGCAGCGTGCAGATTGGATGGAATCAACTCCGGGTAGCTGAGACGATTGGGCAGGAGTGGAAATGCGCCGGCCTGAACCGCTTCCAGAATGCTGATGCCGAAAAACTCGTGGTCGGCAGTGCTGATGACGAGATCGGCTCTTTGCAGAAGATCCAGATAGGCCTGCCGCGAGGGCAGGTATCCCCAATGTTCGATGCGATGCGCCAGCCGCGTCGCAGCCTCTTCGAATTCCACGGGCACGTTGCGGAAATTCTCCCCGGCCACGGCCAGCCTGAAGTTGTGCCCGGCCTCGTCCAGCCGATACAGCAGCCGAAAGAAGCGCTGCGGGCATTTGTCGTACTCCCAGCGTTGATTCCACAGGATCAGCGGCGCACCGACCGGATTCTGGCGGGCGAATTCGGCCTGCTGGTCTATGCCGACCGGCAGGACATGCGCGCGCGCCTCCACCTGTTCGATCAATCCCAGATGATTGTAGTCTGGAAAATGCTTTAGAAGGTTGGGCAGCTCTCCAAACCAGCTGCGGCGGTGGAACTCGGAATTGAACAGGACCCGGTCAACGCAGAGTTGGCTGAGCCAATTGATCATGGCGTAGGTCAGATCCGGCTTTTGACCTGCTTGCCGAGGATAGGTCAGCTGGTTCTCATGCATATAGAGAACTGACGGTACCTGCGCCGGCAGCGTGCGTCGGGTAAGGGCCAGCCAGGCCGCGACGTTGGTCATATCCGTCGCCAGGATCAGATCGGGGGGATGCGCCGAGTTGGCCGCTTCGGCCTGCGCAGCCAGTTCGAGCGCGGCCCCTTGCATGCGCCACTTCCAGAAACGGCCGGACAGTGTCAAAAGATAAACCGAATGCCGGCTGTGACTCTGATAGCCCTCGGCCCACGCGCGATGGCTGCCGGTGTGGTAGGGTGAAAGGAGCCAGATTGTCAGCGGGTCAGCGCAATCGGCGTAAGTTTTCGACATGGGAATGGCTGTCTGAAATGGGCATGCTTTGAAGACCGGTTTATGCCACGATGTGCAATGCCTGCTCGAATCTTCATGGGGGCAGACAACCAAAGACGCTTTTCACTGAATCTTCGGCAAAATGCCTACGCTCCGTCAACGATCGATGCGCGCTGCCTGGACCAGCTCGAAAATCAACCTCCAAGACCCTACATTTCCCTTGACAACGGGCGCCAACCCGAACTATTTTGATGTAGAGTGTCTAGGCCGACGCGGTGTTGGCGATGCTCTCTGACGGACCATGAGAGATTGATGGCGGTCACAAAGCAGAGGGAGCAAGCCAATGAACACCTCTGCCTTGCGGCTCCTTTGGTGCCAAGATCTCTATGATTTGCGGATTAAGGAAAACAAATGTCCATGCGGCCGGAATACCCGATAACTAAGTATCCAACCCCTTCCAGAAATCTGATTACCGCCAGTAGCGCTTTGAAGGCGGGAATACTTGTCGTGGCGCTTGTCGTTCTGGTCGCGGCGGGCGTAAAGGCGCTCAATGCGTTGGAGGATCGCTCATCTGTTTTCCCAAACTCGGGCCCATATGATCCGCGGCCGCCGCGACAAGCAACCAACACACCGACACCAACGCCGACACCGACACCAACGCCGACACCAACGCCGACGCCCACGCCAACGCCATGTCCCTATGCACTGAATCTACTCGCACTGTCGGAGCGACCGGTCTTTCTGCTGACCGGACCGCATACTCCACCGCAATCCAAGCCCCCGCCCAACCTCTCAGACTGCGGCGGCGGCCTAAGATTCATTGGAGGAGAACCAGGCGGCCCGCCTTGCATCGTTGAACATGCGGCCACGCCTGGGCAGTTGTGTCCCTCCGGCGAAGGTCTCCAGTATTATTTCATCGGTCCGGACGATGCGCGATTGGGCCCTGTTCTGTCTTCAATCGCCGCGCTGGCCGAGTTACATCCTGCCGGCTCGGCCAACGTTGAATTGTACCGCGGCCAGAATCCCATGACCAGCAAAGAGGTGCGCATCGACTATCTTCCTGATGACAGATTGCTGCGAATCAGCACCTACTACGAAGACACGACCACCTCGACGGACAAGCCCTACGTCTTCACCGTCGACGGGGACAGAGAGGTGACTCACCTGAGTTGGTAGAAGGATTACGCACGATTGGTGAGACTGGCCGCCTGCCCCGATTTGGAAGCGGCCGCTCATGACCTTCTCATTTGACCGGCATTGCGCCGTGCAAAGGGCGCGATGGCTATTTTTCCGTTATCCCATAGATCGCGCCAACCAGGTAACCAAGGGCGTAGAGATTTCCCTCTTGATCCACGCCAATTTTGCTCATCGGAATGGCGGACTCTGCCTGTAGCAGCAATTCGCTTTGCCACGCCTTCAGCCCCGGGTCGCCCGGACTTTTCCCTTGCCGCTTCAATCCCCACACTCGCCCACTACAGAAGTCGCCGTAGAAAAAAGTTCCTTGCATTTCAGGGTGCTTGGCTCCCCGGTAGAGAACGCCGCCGACAATGGCGCACCCCTGGGAATGGCCGTATGCCGCCACCGGCAGGGTCAAGCCGTCCGCTCTGCAGCTCGAGGGAAAGAAAGGTGAGCAGATATTGCCCTCCATCGCAGGCCATCCATAATTTTGGCCTCCTGCGCCGGATACGGGATGGTAGTTGACCTCTTCGAGCCGCGTGTCGCCGACATCGGGAACATAGAGGTCGCCGGTCTCGCTGTCGAATGCGAAGCCCCAGGGATTGCGCAGGCCAAGCGCCCAGATTTCGCGGCGATAGCTGGTACTTTGAGCAAAGGGATTACCGGGGGGAATGCCGTACGGCTTGACGCCCGACTCAACATCGATCCGCAGGATCTTGCCAAGCAGTGAGTCCCGTTCTCGCCCGGTTGTGACGACGACGCCGGCTTCGCCGCCGTCTCCGCTGCCAATGTAGAGGTAGCCGTCTCTCGGTCCGAATGCCAAGTGACCGCCATTGTGGTTATCACGCGGCTGGTTGACAGTCAGTAAAACCTCCTCGCTGGCGGGGTCGGCGATGTCGGGGTCGCTGGTCGTGGCGAAGCGGCTGATGGTTGTCGCGCCTTGGGCATTTGTATAGCCGACATAAAACTGTTGGCTGCTGGTGTATGTCGGAGCAAAAGCCAGCCCGACCAGACCTTCTTCGCCGCAGCACCTGACCCGGTCCGTGATATCCAGGAAGGGAATGTCGGACAGCACCCCGTCCTTGATGATGCGGATACGACCGGGGTGCTCGACCACGAATGTCCGGCCGCTGCCGTCGCCGGCATGTGTAACATGAACGGGCTTATCCAGCCCGCCGGAGATCTTGTTCAATTTCCATCGGGGCGCCTCTACAGCCTCCTCCGCCTTGCCAGCCTTCACGCCAAAAACTCTCACCTCGCGCCAGGCAACCCAACTTGGACCGCTGAGGGTAAGGATCATCACCTCATTGATACGTACCGGGGGCTCAAAGTCGACGGCCAGAGTCTGCCCTTGTTCCGTATAGACATCGGTGAATCGCTTGTAAAGGGTCTGAGTGCCGGAAGGATGGCCCAGCCAGAGTTCATGCGTCGTGCGGCCGGCGGGTGTCTGCGCCACATCCAACTCAATTCCGTCTGTCAGGTACGAGCCGTCGAGAGAAACCGAAAGCCATTGCACCGGGTGGAGTTCCGCGTTCCAACTTGAGTCCGGGTTTCCATCGATCGCAAAGTGAGCGAACTCTTCATTTGCCGAGGCGCGCCCGAATCCGCCGACAGCTACATTTTCCCGCAGCCGCGCCGGCGTTTCAGAGCAGCCGGTATCGTCCCCTACGGCAGGACGCTGCAGCGCAACTGGCGCGGGCGACGCGCATGGTTCGGTTTTCAAAATGGGGTTGGGTGAGGCCGACGATTTCAGCGCGCTCTCAGGCGGCTGTAGAGGAGCTCGCGAAACGCACGCAGCCGCAGCAATCACTGCCAGCAGACCGATCGCAAACACCCATCCTCTAGTCATTTCTCAACCACCTCGTATTGACAACCCAGTTCAGTTGAGCGTGCCTTGCAAACGCGGCGCGCTGGGCGGACCGGCCACACACATTTGGATTCAACCTTGAGGACCCGTCTACTCGCGCTCACCCCTGATCCGAACGCGTTTCACGATTATAGTATAGCCTCATTCAGATTTGGATGGTAGGCGCCGTCCCGGAGCGGCGCGACCCAGAATGGAAGTAAGCAGGAAAAGAGGGGCGAGCCGGCGAAAAGGAAGGGGAGACAGGAGGAGTAAGTGAAGGTCAACGACACTGTTTTGCCATCCAAGGGCTTAGCGAGCGCTTGATAAGCCTGGCACGAACGCTGTACGAGCGATAACGAGAGATCGCGACCGGCTTTTTCTTGAGAGCGAATAGAAATTCGTGGACGCTCGATGCTCAGGGGGTGGTACAGTGGAGGCGCCAAGCCATGCCGGCGTGCCGAAAGAGAAAGAAGCGCTCGAAAGCCTGGCAGTGGTCTGCGGTGGTTTCCAATAGCATTTGTTTTCTTCTTTTGTGGGAATAGTTGCTCCGATGGCAGGCAGGGAGGATGCCAAATTGCTCCCTGTCGGACACGCCCCCAATCTTGGGATGCGGCCTCCCAAACAAACTATCCCGGATCTTTGTAAGCCGCTGCCTGACTCAAATTCTGTCTGACGCGGCGCGGTCGGTCGATTATTGTGCAGTGAGTGACGTTGGGCCAGCCGGTGGGACGCGGCTAGACTGCACGGTGTTTCCGGATCCCATGCCCCAGAGTGCATCACTTTGCGCCTTTTTTGGGCTATGCTATAATTCAGGCCGACTCAGCCAGTCGTATCTGTCAGAGGAAGCCTGGTCGGACGATGCTGTGGGAGATATTATTGAGCGGTTCTTGAAAATCGAGAGCAGGAGTCGGGAATGATTGAAGTTGTGATCGATAGCGTACGCGTAAGTCTGATGTCCCAGCATCGCATCGTTGTTCTGCGCGAAGAGAACGGTGAGCGGTATCTTCCCATCTGGATTGGCCCTTTTGAAGCGGATGCCATCACGATTCAGTTGCAGGGCATCGAGGCCGGCAGGCCCATGACGCACGATTTGCTGCGGCAGTTCGCGGAATCCCTGGACGGCGAAATTACGCATGTCGTCATCAGCGATCTGCAGAACGAGACATTTTTCGCAGAGATCGTTCTTGAGGCCAACGGCGAAACGCTCGAAATCGATAGCCGCCCCAGCGATGCCGTCGCCCTGGCAGTACGCGTTGACGTTCCGATTTACGTGGCCGACGAAGTCATGGAGCGGGCCGGCATGGAGCCGGAAGAGGAGCTAGGCCCGCTGGACCGGGAGAGCGATGGCGTCGAAGAAGAGGTCGGCGAAACCGGTGACGAAGACCTGGACGTTTTCCGCGACTTCATCGAAGGACTCGATATCGATAACTAGGAACACAGCCAGAGCAATGCGTCCGCCTGGTCGCTTGGCTGGAGTTCGGGCGGAAGGGTTGAATTAGCAATCAGATGAGGTGACGGTTCAGGTAACGGCGGAGTCGCGTCCGGGCGGTTCTCGTCGTTTTTTGCACTCTGGCGCCCTGTCCCTTTCGATTTGATCATTTGAGAGCCTCCGCCTGGTCTCGGGCGGTCATAGACGGCGATAACTGCCCGAACAATTAGCCGCGATTTGGGCAGTTTGTCCAAGACCAACGTCCCTTTGCGTCTTTTTGTCCAAGACAGATCGACCCGTACCCCACAAATCTGAAGATGAGCGAAACTGCTGAAGCGCCGATCAAAACGGTACCGGCCAATTTGGAAGCTGAACAGGCTGTGCTCGGTTCACTCCTGATCGATCCGGACGCCATCATCAAGATCGCCAGTTCTCTACGCGACGCCGACTTCTATCGTGAGCGGCACCAGTGGATATACGCCGCGCTGTTGGCGTTGCATGAGCGTCGCGAGCCGGCAGATTTCGTGACATTGGTCGATGAACTGGAGCGCAACGAACAGCTGGGAACTGTCGGCGGACCGGCCTATATTACTGAGTTGATCAACAGCACGCCCACCGCCATCTATGTAGACCATTACGCCCGCATCGTCGAGCGCACTGCCACCTTGCGGCGTCTGATCGGCGCAGCAGGCCAGATCGCAGAACTCGCCTATGACGAAAGCCACGAGGTGGATGAGGTGGTGGACCGGGCCGAGCGCCTAGTCTTCGGCATCAGTGAGAGCCGCATCCACCGCGACCTCATGCCGCTCTCAACCATGATGGCCGAGGTGGTGGATCAGATCGACTTTCTGGCTCGCAACCAGAACCGGCTAATGGGCGTGCCGACAGGTTTTGTGCTGTTGGACAAGATGCTCGGCGGTTTCCAGAAAAGTGACCTGATCATTGTGGCCGGACGCCCCGGCATGGGCAAGTCCAGCCTTGGCCTTTCGATTGCACAGAACGCTGCCAGGCGTTACAACGCACGCGTCGCGGTCTTCAGCTTGGAGATGAGCAGCGAACAGGTGGTGCAACGGTTGCTCGCCATCGAAACGGCCATCGACAGCCACCGCCTGCGCATGGGGCAGATCGACGAGGAAGAGTGGCCGGTTCTGGTCGAGGCGGCGAACACGCTGGCCGCGACCAACATCTTTATCGACGACACGCCCGGCGCAACCGTAATGGAGATCCGCACGAAGGCGCGCCGTCTATACGCTGAAAGCGGCCTTGACCTGATCCTGGTCGATTACATGCAGTTGATGTCGGGCGGGGGCTTGCGCGGCGAAAACCGCCAGCAGGAGATCAGCTTCATCAGCCGTTCTCTCAAGGGACTGGCGCGCGAGTTGAACGTGCCGGTCATCGCCCTCAGCCAACTCAGCCGGGCGGTTGAAAGCCGGGCGAACAACAAGCCCGTGCTTTCCGATCTGCGCGAGAGCGGCTGCCTGAGCGGGGAGACGCTGGTCTATCTGCCCGACATTGGCATGCATGTCCCGATACGAGAAATGGCGCGCTGGCAAGAGTTCAGAGTCGCCGCGCTCGACCAGGCGCAGATGCGCCTGACCACGGCGGCGGTCAGCAACGCGTTTTGCACCGGGACGAAGCCGGTATTCCGAATTGCCTCCCGCCTGGGCAGGTCGCTGCGGGCGACCGCCAACCACAGGTTTCTGACCCAACAAGGCTGGAAGCGCCTTGACCAGTTGCGGGCCGGTGAACGGATCGCCGCTCTTCCCATGCAAGATCGACCGCAGCGCCTCGCGGATTTCAGCGCGCATGGCGGCCTTCACAGCGGCTGCGAGCGTCGGCCTATTGCTGTGACCGGGCCAGCTTTTGACAGAGAGCCGGCTGACGAACCTGCCGCCTCCCGCCCTTTGGCAGTGACGGGGACAACAGTTTCAGGGGCGCACGCCGCCCGGCATGTAGACGCGGCCTGCGGCGACGCAATTTGGGATGAGATCGCGGCGATTGAGCCTGATGGCATCGATGACGTTTACGACCTGACCGTTCCGACGTATCATAACTTTGTTGCCAACGATTTCATTGTGCATAACTCGATTGAGCAGGATGCCGACGTGGTCATGTTCGTCTATCGCGAGGACTATTACAATGAGGACACGGACCGCCAGAACATCGCTGATCTGATGGTTGCCAAACATCGTCACGGCACCACCGGCACGGTCAGCCTCTATTTCCGCAAGGAACTTACTCAGTTCCGCGACCTGGAACTGCGCAGGGAAGAGTTGGAGTCGTAGCGGTACGATGAGAGGGGCTGCTTGAGCGTTAGCCGCCACTCATGTGAGACGCGTCCCCAATTGAGAATGCCTCAATCACTGCCCGGTTTCATCGGTTTTCCCGACAAAAAGATGCTGGCCGTCGTCGTGCCGGACCTGTTCTTCGTCGATCTTCTGCCGCAGATCGACAATCTGGCCGAACTGAAGCTGACGATCTATTTCTTCTGGCTGCTCAACGAACAGGAAGGGGCGTTGCGGTTCGTGCGGGGCGAGGAGATGCGCCGCGACGAGACCCTTCTGAACAGCCTCAACCTGGGGAGCGATCTGCGCAGCCCGCTGCAAACAATGGAAGATGCCCTGCAACGCGCGGTCGCTCGCAACACGCTGCTGCGCATGGAAGTCGAGACCGGCCCGGATGGAAACTCGCCCGCCCACAATAGTGACGAGCAGCAGGACGCACTGGAGCGAACTGCGGGCGAAGAGGAGTCGTGCGTCGAGGACTGGTACTTTCTGAATACCGCCAAAGGACGCCAGTCGGTGGCCGCCATTCGACAGGGAAAGCTGGCCGAACTGCAATCAATCGTGCCGGAAGAGGCTCGTCTGCACGTGGAGCGCCCCAACATTTTTGTGCTCTACGAACAGAACTTCGGACTGATGACCGCGATGATCGCCGATCAGTTGCGCGACCTCGAGAAGAGCTACCCGCCCGATTGGATCGTCGAGGCGATGGAGATTTCACTGCTGAATAACAAGCGCCACCTGAACTATATACGGGCAATTCTGAGGCGGTGGGAAACGGAGGGCAAAGACCAAAGCTATGGATGAATTGAACGAAGTGTTGCGGGGAATGATGACGCCGGAGTTGAGGCGCCGCGTCAATTCGCCGACGCCGTCCACAGCCGATGATCCTCCCGATTCCGATGCGCGCCCGAGGCTGGGTCTGAATCGTCAGCCGCCGCCCGGTCTGCCAACTCGTTCGGAGCGGCTGGGAAGTGATGGGACCGACAGCTGCCAGAAGTGCGGCGGGGCCGGCTTCCTCCTGGACGACCTGCCGGTCGGCCATCCCGATTTCGGCAAGCCGGTACCCTGCCAATGCAAGCTGAATGACCGGCGCGCCCGCGGAAGGAGTCGTTTTCAGGGCGTGAACGATTTGGAATCGCTGGCGCGATTTACTTTTGAGTCGTTCGAGCCTGAGCTGTCCTGGCTGCCGCCGGATAAACGGGCCAACCTGGTCCGGGCATACGCTGCTGCCATGGCATTCGCCGAACAGCCGGACAGCTGGCTGCTCTTGACCGGAGGCTACGGCTGCGGCAAGACTCATCTCGCCGCGGCCATCGCCAATCAACGCCTTGAGGAGGGCCAATCGGCCATCTTCGTTGTTGTTCCGGATCTGTTGGACCACCTGCGCACGACGTTCGGCCCCAATAGCGAGGCCAGTTACGACCAACTGTTTGACGAAGTGCGCAATACCAGCTTGCTTATCCTCGACGATCTGGGCGTGCAGAGCGCAACACCCTGGGCACAAGAAAAACTGTTCCAGATCCTCAACCACCGTTACAACGGGCAGTTGCCCACCGTTCTCTCGACCAATCAACGGATGGAAGATCTGGATCAGCGGCTGCGCAGCCGCCTGCAGGACATGAACCTCGTCCAGCACATTCAGATCAGAGCGCCGGATTATCGCGCCGGCGCCGGCCCCGGCCAAGGCGATTTGAGCACACTCTCTTTCCACGCCGGCCAGACGTTCGAAACTTTCGAGTTGCAGCGCCGCAACGCGTCGCCCGATGAGTTGTCCAGTTTGCGGCGGGCGCGGCAGGCGGCCGAGGCCTTCGCTGACGACCCGCGCGGTTGGTTCGTGTTGATAGGACCGAGCGGCTCCGGCAAGACGCATCTGGCAGCCGCGATCTCTAACGCCTGGCGTGCGCTGGGCCAGCACGACATCATGTTTGTGGTCACACCAGACCTGCTCGACCACTTGCGGGCCACTTTCAACCCCCAGTCGCCAGTCTCGTACGACCGACGCTTTGACGAGCTGAAACGTACTCCTTTGCTCGTCCTGGACGACTTGGGCACGGAGAGCGCGACGCCTTGGGCCAAGGAGAAACTCTTCCAACTGCTCAACTACCGCCACACTGCCATGCTGCCGACGATTATCACGACCAGCGTCTCGCAGGACATGCTCGAACCGCGGCTGCGCAACCGCGTTCTTGATACGGCCCGCTGCCAAGTGTGGAATCTTAAGGCGCCCAGCTACCGCGGCAGCGCCGACCAAAGCGCGGCGCTGTTGAAGGCGGATAAGCCCAAGCCCCGCTATTACTCCGGCTAGAAGAGGAGATTTGCAGTATCTTTAATTTGCGCGTCGGCCTGTGTTATACTTGATTTGCCTTTGCTCCGGCGAACAATCACGAGTCGAGTCGCCTATCGCGATGAACAGGGGGATCCAAACCATGCGCTGGATAAATTCGCTGACCATCATGTTTGCCATTTTGCTTCTGGCTGCCTGCGGTCCGCGGAGGGCGGAGGTTGAGCCGCCGCGGCCCACCATCACGCCGGTGCCCACTTTTACCTTGACGCCGGTCGGCGCGGCAGCCGCGGTCAGCAGCGGTCAGGTCAGTCAGCCTGCCCAGTCACAGCCAGTAGCGACAACCGCGCCCCCAACCGCGACCCCGACGCCGCGGCCGATGGCGAACTTCGGCACACTAATGAACGTGCGCGCCGGCCCCGGCACCAATTATGGTATCATCGGCACGGCCTCGCCCGGCCAACAGTTCCCGATTACCGGCAAGAATCCGGGGCTTGGCGACTGGTGGGAGATTGAATACACGGAGGCCTTGCGGGGTTGGGTGTACAGCCCGCTGGTGAACGCAACCAATGCGGGCAGCGTGGCACTGGCACTTGTCATCCCGGCGCCCCCTCCGCCGACGGCGACGCCCATCCCTGCGCCGACACCCGTGCCCGCGCCGACGCAACCGCCCGCGCCGCAGTATCCATATAGCGTTGCGAGTATTGGACAGTGTTCAAAAAATCACCAGGTAACCTATTTCAAGGGAATCGTCTGTCAACGCGGGGCCGAGGCGAAAGAGGGCTGTGAAAGCGTAGGATCCTCACCGAAGAATGACGTATGTGTTCACCTGGCATTTCATGGGCCGAAACAGACCAAGTGTTCCGGATGCGGGGGCGAGAGTTGGGGCGCGTGGGGCTTCGCTCCTTTTGGCCAAGCGAAGAAAGGTGAGACTCTGCATGACAAGGCGAGAAACCAACCTATAGAAATCTACTTGGTCCCTTGTCCGCAGGATTTGCAGCCAGGGGAGCGCTCTTCAACGCACTCCAGTTCAGATGATTACGCTGATTTGACCCCTCTGTCGGATAAGTGGACCAAGACATTGACCGAAAGCACACAATGTACGGAAATCATATTCAAGGAGAGATAGGAGCGGTAGGGGAGGCGCACTGTTTTGTATGGAGCTGCCCACCTGGAACCTTTTTGAAATGATAGCCCTCTTGCTCTGATTCAAATTGGGGCGTTACAGAGGCCGAATGGGGCCATGCCATCGTTTCGACACGGGCAGAGTCGGCCCCCGTGTTGGAGATGGCGGCTAGTGACGACCCAGCCTATATTCAAATGCCGACTGGTGAGTTCAAGCGCGGGAAGTTCGTCATCGAGGACGATACGTGGTCAGATAGCATCATCCCGGATACCGGACAGCGCAATGATTCCAGTGTCGATCGAAAGCGGTTGGCCGAGTTGAGTTCATTGCATCCCATCGTTGTGAGCACGGAGAGCAGAGAATCAGCCAGGTAGCAGTCAGACAGGTCGTGCAAACTCAGTGAAACGCGCAGTACACGAAACATTGACGCTCTGGGCCGGCCTGCTGCTGTGCGGCGGGCTGGCCTTCGTATTGTTGGCGCTCAGCCCAAGCCGAGCCTGGATGTGGTCGCAGACCGGCGAAACGGCGATTCTGCCGCAGATCAAAGGGCTGTCCGATCTGGCGGGCGGCCTGCTGCGCCCGCCTCTGCAGCTGGTCGCGCGGGAGGCGGCCGCGCACGCCAATCTTTCCCCCTTCGGCGTAAACGTCTTTCTCGAGCAGGAGGTCGAACCGGCCAAACGCGAGCGGGCCGTCCTTATGGCCGCGCAGGCCGGTTTCGACTGGCTGCGCCAGGAGTTCCCCTGGGAAGACATCGAAATCCACGCCAAAGGGGACTTTCAGGACCGCCGCCACGAGCCGTACCGTTCGGCCTGGGACAAGTACGATCATATTGTCGCCCTGGCGGTGCAGTACAACGTCGGGCTGATCGTCCGCATCTCCAATCCGCCGGCCTGGAGCCGGGCCGGAGGCAACGAGGTGGGAACTTACGCGCCGCCCGACGACTACAGCGACTTCGCCGATTTCGCCGGCGCGGTCGCCGCCCGCTACCGGGGCCAAGTCCGCTACTATCAGATCTGGAACGAACCGAACATCTACCCGGAGTGGGGCGTATACGCCACCGACCCGGTGGCGTACACGCAGTTGCTCAAGGCCGGAGCAACCGCCATCCGCGCCAGCGACCCCGCTGCCGTCATCATCGCCGGCGCGCTGGCCGCGACGATTGATCTTGACGGCACAACAACCGGTGGCCGCAACTTTTCAGATCTGCTCTTCTTGCAGAGAATGTACGATGCCGGCGCGGCGCCCTACTTCGATATCATGGCGACGCAGGGCTACGGCCTCTGGTCCGGTCCGACCGACCGGCGCATGCACCCGCGCGTGATGAACTTCGGTCGGCCCCAATTCATCCGCGATCTGATGGTTGCCAACGGCGATGCGCGCAAGCCGATTTGGATCAGCGAGATGAACTGGAACGCGGCCCCGGCAGACGTGGAAGCGCGCTACGGACGCGTCAGCGAGGAGGAGCAGGCCGTCAACCTGCCCCTGGCCTACCAACGCATCCGCGCCGATTGGCCCTGGGTGGGCGTAGCAAACGTCTGGTATCTGAAACGGGCTACCGATATCTGGGAGCAGAATCGCCAACCGGAGGCCTACTTCCGCTTGCTGGCGCCGGATTTCACGCCGCAGCCGGCCTACGCGTCGATTCAGGCCTATACCGCAACTGTGCGCGACGACGAATAGACAATGAAGAGGACGACAGAGCGGCCGCCCGTCCTGCACGCCGCCATCTTCGTTTCCATTCTTGCGCTGGCCGCGTTTCTCCGCTTCTACTGCCTCACCTGTTCCTCTCTCTGGCATGACGAAGGCAACTCCTGGGCGCTGGCGCAACGCAGCTTCGCCCAGATCGCCGCAGACGCCGCGGCTGATATCCACCCGCCCGGCTACTACTGGCTGCTGAAACTGTGGGCGGGCGCGTTCGATTTCTCCGGCTGGGGCATTCGCAGCCTGTCGGCGTTTGCCGGCCTGCTGACTGTGGCAGTCGTCTACGCGCTCGGGCTGGAAATCGGCCGCGAAAAGCGGGCGCAGCCCTCGGCGCTTGCCCTCCTCGCCGCCTTTGTGGCCGCGCTCAATCCGTTCCAGGTCTTCTACAGCCAGGAAGCGCGCATGTACGCGCTGCTGACGCTGGAGAGCGCTGCGCTCATGTGGGCGCTGCTGGCGGCGAGGAGGCGTTGGAATCATCATGGCGCGATCAGACAAGTTTGGCCGCACGCGCTCATCTATCTGATCGCGGCGGCGACCGGCCTGTGGACACACTACACTTATGCCGTCGTTCTGGCCGCGGCCGCGGCCGCCGTTCTCTGGTGGTGGTGGACGGAGTGGTCGGCGGCACGCGCGCAGCGGCGAGATGACGCGCCCGACCCGCCCGGCAAGGCGAACCCCTGGTTGCCGTTACTGCTCTTCCTCCTCATCAACGGCCTGGCGCTGCTCTCCTATCTTCCCTGGCTGCCAACAACCATCGAACGCCTGCTGAGTTGGCCGTCCCAGAACGGATATGTCGGCCCGTTTGAAGGGTTGCGGCTGACGCTGCAAACACTCGCCACTGGCGCGATTCGCAGCGGGCCGCAACTGGCATGGGGATGGCTGCTGCTGGTCGGACTGCTGCCCCTGTGCGGCCTCTGGCGGCTGCGGCGTTCGAGGGCGGGTGCGGCGCTGCTCCTGTGGACGCTGCTGCCGGTCGGCGCGATGTTCGCCTTCGGTCTGTTTAACCCGTCGTTCCTGAAGTTTCTACTGATTGTGTCGCCGGCCTGGTGTCTGCTGGCCGCAGCGGCAGCTCAACCTCTTCCCACCCGGTTTTTCTCCTGGAAGTTGCCGTCAATGCGTTTTCGCAGCGATGAGAAGCCTTCAACAGCAGCAGCCTCCTTCGCGTCCCTCCTGCCTCCTGTCCCCCTTGGCGGGCTGGCGGCGCTGGCTGTCCTCCTCGCTCTGGTCACCCTCCCCAACTACTATGCCGACCCGGCCGCACGCGACAACTACGCCGGCATGGCCCGCACCGTCGCCGCGCTTGGCGATCCTGACCGGGACCTGGTGATACTCAACGCGCCGGGGCAGGCGGAAGTGTGGCGCTTCTATGATGTCGGGCTGACCATCTTGCCGCTGCCGCAGGAAAGGCCGCCCGATCGTGCGAAGACTGAAGAGACGCTGGCCCGCGAGACAGCGCACCGGCGGCGGGTCTTCGCCCTCTTTTGGGCCACCGAGCAATCGGACGAAGAAGGTATCGTGGAGGGCTGGCTGGGAAGACATGCGTTCAAGGGCCTGGAGAGCTGGCAGGGCAACGTGCGTTTCACGAGTTACTCGCTGGCGCATGGTCTGCCTTGCGCCGCGCCGGAGCAGCCGCCCCGCTTCGGAAACGTCGCCGAGCTGGTCGAGGTCTGCCTGAACGACCAGCAACTGGCCGCAGGGCATACGCTCCTGGTCGGGTTGCGCTGGCTGCCGCTGACGACGCCGGAACGACCGCTCATCGTTACTGTTCAACTGCTGGACAGTCGCAACCAGGTGGTCGCCCAACGCGACGGCGAACCGGGCGGAGGAGCCTTGCCAACGCTGAATTGGACGACGGGCGAGGTCGTCGTCGACAACCACGGCCTGCCGCTGCCGCCGGGCACACCTCCGGGCGACTACCGGCTGATCGTTGCCCTGTACGACGCTGAGACCGGCGCGCGCCTGCCGACGCCAACCGGCGATGCCGCAATGATCGCGCAGCCGAAGCTGGTACGGCCTGCCCGCCCGCTGCCGCTGTCGATCGTTTCCGTACAGCACCGCGTGAATCGAGAACTCGGTCCGCTCACCGTCGTCGGCTACGACTATTACCGCAAGGCGTTCGCCCACGCGCCCGATACGACGCTGGCGCCGGGAGACATGGTGCAAGTGACGCTGTACTGGCAGGTCCCGTCGCCGCTGCCCGACGGCTGGCCGGTCGACCTGACGATGCGCCTGCGGCTGGGGGATCAGGTCATTGAAGCGCCCCTGGCCGGCGGCGGCTATCCGACAGCGCAGTGGCAGGCCGGCGAGTTTGTGCGCAGTTCGTTCGACATTCCTTTTGACGGTTCAGACGCCACCCTATGGCTGGAAGTCGCCGACTCAAGTTTACGGTTGGGTGATGTTCCGCATAGCAAGTAGACGCCGGAAGCCGTGACTTGGGCAACAATGCATCGGGCTGAGGACCGATCTTGTAGACCTCACCGGGGTGCATCCCAATGTTTTGTGAGGATGAAAGGGGGTAGACGAGGAGTAGGGGTTGAGAATAGCAAAAGGGACGCGCAATGAAAGGGGAAGAGGCGAAGGCAAAATATGTGCGCACGGCCGAGGAGATGTTTGCCGAGATGTGGGCGTTGGGGGAAGGGCACCCGCAGCCGACATTGGATGAGATGGCAGGCAAGGCGGCGCTGCGACGGCGGCAGTTGATGGATGAGATGCCAGGGTAGCTGCTGTTGCAACATGGAGATGGCAGCTAGGAGGAGGCAGTCTGTCCACAGCGCGGGCAAGAGATAAAGTGGAGTCAGCCGCGGACGCGCACGGCGCTCCATGCCGAAGCGGACGTGAAATCGAAGCCAAGCCATCGGCGGCGCAACTGTCGAATCGGCCTGCAAACAGGTCGTTCAGCAACGGTTCAAAAAAGCTGGCATGCGCCGCTCTCGTCAGGGCGCGCACGCGATGCTCGCACTCCGCACGACTCCGCGCAATCAAACCTGGCCTCAGCTGCTTCAACCCCTTGGCTTTACTTGACGCACAATAATCTGGGCTGCACCCCTGGCAATACCACGAACTGCAAACTCCCCGATTCTGTAGTACAATAGTTCGTAAGACGAACGAACCAACGCAGCCGCGGCCCTACCGCAGTTGCAAAGCAATTTGAAACGAATATCATGACTTGATGCACATCCGGCGATCGGTGCGGGAACCATGCGCAGCAAACTGCTGCCATCCCTGCCCAGCCGCTGCCGCAACCGCCCGTTGCCCGCCATACCCGAAAAAACTATTTTGGGACGAAGAATGACGAAAAATGACGAAAGAACACGCCCAAACGTGCCCGAACAAGAAAAAAAATGGGCGCGACTAAACGCGACTAAACGCGACTAAACGCGACCAAACGCGACTAAACGCGACTTGGCGCGCTCAAACACGCTCGCAAACGCTCGTAACTGCTTATTACATGGCACACCTGACATGCGCGCCCCTCACATCGCCTGCAAGCGGTCCGGAAATCCGGACGTGGCCGCAATCTCGCCCCCATTCTGGGATGCACCCGCGCCAGGCGTGAATGCCGGCACTGCGGCGGCGTCATTCGGACCGTGATTTGTATGCTTTGTGCATAAACTGTGATTTGTATGTTTTGTAAATAGAGCGGACAAAAAGTGATTGCGATCCTCTGAATCGTGTTGCGCGGGCGGGAAGAGCGCAGCCCAATTGCTCAGCGCTGACGCGCGATTCCCTTGAATGGGTGCATCCCAGTTTTCTTGAGGATGAAAGAGCGTAGACGAGGAGAAGGGAATGAGAAGAGCAAAGGGGGCGCGCTGGCGATACTCGCACTCCGCACGACTCTGCTCAGTCATACCTGGCCTCAGCTGCTTCAACCTCCTAGCTTTACTTGACGCACAATAATCTGGGATGCACCCCCTGGCCGCTATCCTTTGACAAGGCGCAAGTGGCATAGTACGATTGTTGCCAACTGCGAGTGTGTTCGCACATGGGGTTTATGCCGGAGAAACGGCCCCGCCAGAGGGGGCGGCCGGCATCTTGCAAGACGCTCATCGCACGCGGGTCAGCCCTTGCCGATGAGTGGGAAAGGACCTTGACCAATGCGCACGCCAACACATCCAGTTGTTCTGCCGGATGAGTTGCCCTGCCCCGTGGAAGCCGCGGCCCGCATAATCGGCCGGAAGTGGACATTGCAGATCGTGCACCGGCTGTTGAATGCCCACAGCAAGCGCTTTTGCGAGCTACAGGAGGAGTTGGGCGGCGTCAATCCCAGCACGCTAAGCAGCCGCTTGAAAATGCTGGAGGACGAGGGCCTGGTAAAGCGGGTGCAGGTCAGTTCGATACCGCCACATGTCGAGTACAGTCTGACACAAAAAGGCAGCGAGTTGGCGCCGGTCGTTGCCGAAATCGCCGGTTGGAGTCAACGCTGGGTCTGCTATGAGGAGGAACAGCTTGGCTCGGCGCAGAAGGCGGCGTAGACAGAATCTTGGATCGGGCAGGGAGCGCAACGCGTATGATGGTTTCCGGCTTTACAGTAGGTCTGTTACAGGAAAACTGTTACATCCTGGGATGTGAAGAGACTTTGCGCGGTGTCATCATTGACCCGGGAGACAGCGCGCGCGCGCTCCTCAAGGAAGTCGATGAAATAGGACTGGCCATCGAGATGATCATCAATACGCATGCCCATTTCGACCACGTGATGGCCGTGAACGCAGTGCGCGCCGCCACCGGCGCATCGTTCCATCTGCACCGCGATGATCTGCCCGTGCTGCGGTCAGCGCCGGAACGTGTACGTGAATGGTTGGGCGCACGCGTCGAACCGATCGTGGAGCCGGATCAGTTTCTGGAGCACGGCCAACGCATCGAATTTGGCGAAGAGTGCTTGGAAGTGCGCTTCACTCCCGGCCACGCGCCGGGCCATGTGGTCTTTGTCGATCACGAGAACCGCCAGATTTTCGCCGGGGATACGCTGTTTCGCGGCAGTATCGGTCGCTATGACCTGCCGCTGGCGGACGGTCCCACCCTACTGCGCAGTATCCACGAACAGTTGTTCACCTTGGCCGACGAATACGTCGTCTACCCCGGACACGGCGAAACGACAACGATCGGCGCCGAACGAGAGAGCAACCCGTTTGTCGGACGGGCCGCGACGCTCTCCATTCTGTGACAGAGGGGAGATTGCCATGTCAATAGTTGCTCAGGGTCTCCAGAGGCTGTGGGGGAGACGCAGCGAGACGGTTCAGCCCGCTGAAACAGGGGCGACCGAGGCGCCGGCAACGACGGGCGGTTCGTTGCCCCAGGAGCCTGTTGTCGTCTGGCAGGCCGCCAATCCAATGGAAGCCCAGATCGTAAAGGGACGCCTTCTAAGCGTCGGCATTCCCGCCATTGTGCGCGGCGAAGCCATGGGCAGGATATACGGCTTCATCTACGGCGGCCTGGCGGAACGGGATGTGTTGGTGCCCGGCCCGCTGGCCGAGACGGCCCGGGACGTTTTGTCCGAAGAGGTCCAGTGGGAGTTGGACGACGCCGATGAAGAGTAGCTGAGTTTCGGCGACGGTCGGTGCCGCGTATATAATGCAGCCGATGCAGTTCAGACGCAGCCGCGCGCCGCATTGCATCGCGGCCAGAAATGAGTGCGACGGGAGTCAAGGCGACTGATGAGTACAGCCACCCCTATTCGAACGGAAGGACCGGAATCCGAATCTTGGGAAGGACCGATCATGGAAGGACCGGAATTAGAATTTGGGGAAGGACCGATCCCTGCCCATCTGGCGCGGAAACGTTCCGGTCTCAAGCCGCAGTTTCTGGTGGCCGGGCTACTGCTGGTGGGCGTCATCCTCGCGCTGATGATCTACGGCCTGACGACGGCCAAAGCCTACTGGCTCACCGTCGACGAGGTGAAGCAGCGAGGCAGCACGCTGATCTCGCAGCGACTGCGGGTAAACGGTGTGGTTGCGGCAGGCAGCGAAGACTGGAATGCCGAACAGGTTACACTTCGCTTCATGATCGAAGATGAGGAGAACCCAGGCCAACAGCTTGCGGTCGTCTACTTTGAACCGCGACCGGACAACTTCAAGCGGGCGGCTTCGGTCATCGTGGAAGGGGAGCTTCTCGCCGACGGCACCTTTCAGGCCGATGAGCTATTCCTCAAGTGTCCCAGCCGATACGAGGAGGCGCCGGAGGATATCTTACGCCAGGTTACCGGCTGAGTCCTATCGCAGACTCCGTGCGCACGCCAATACACGATCGGCGGCGGGCAGCCAAGTTTCTCCGCCCCGTTGCACTTTCGACGGAACACTGCATAAAGCCGGGAAGATTTGCGATTGTATCCCAGATGGTTCACATCCGCGCAGTTCCGAACGGCCTGCATACTGGCATTCTTTGTGATACTGACGACAGCCAAGGCCCAGGCGCAAGAACCCTCGCCGCCATACGATCCGCAGCAGGTTCCCGTGCCCGAACGCCTGCCACTAGCGGGGCTGGGCGCCGATGTCTACGCGCAGAATTGCGCGCCTTGCCACGGCCTGAGCGGCGGCGGTGACGGCCCGGCCAGCGCCGGCGCCGCCATGGACGCGACCGTTTTCTCCGACCCTCAGGCGGTCTGGGAGCGCTCTCCCGCCGAGCTTTTCTTCGTCACCAAGTTTGGCCGCATCGAGAAGTTGATGCCCCCCTGGCGCAACAGCCTGAATGACGAGCAGATCTGGCAGGCGGTCTACTATGCCTGGAATCTGCACACGGGCGAAAATGAGGTCTCGACCGGCGCTGAACTGTACGCCCAGTCGTGCGCAGCCTGTCACGGCCTGAAGGGTCGCGCAGACGGCGTTCAGGCAAGCGCAGAGATGCCGGACTTCACAGCCCAGCCATCGATGATCCTCCTCAGCCAGGCCGAGTTTGAGCAGCGTTGGCAGAGCGCGCACCCTGAAATCGACGGCGACTTGTCGGCTTCGCAACGCCGGGCGACAATTGAGCACATCCGCACGTTCACCTACCAGCCGGTATGGGCGCCGCTGGCGCTGTCCGGCCCGGGCGTGATCAGCGGCCAACTGTTCCAGGGCACAGCCGACGGCCCGCCGCTTGCCCGGACGGACGTCAGTCTCAACATCTACCAACAAACCAATTTGCAGACGACGCGTTCCGCCACGGTCGCTGACGACGGCGGATTCCGTTTCGACGATCTGCCGGTTGATGTCGGCTACTACTATTTGGTGGAGACTCAGCATCTCGGCATACGCTATACATCGCCGATTCTGGCGTTCAACGGTCCCGACTTCAGCGAGTACAGGATCGCTCCTGAGCGCATCGAAACTGCGTTGCCCGTTTACGAGACGACGACCGACATGGGCGGTCTGCACGTCAGTCGCGCCAATTGGATCATCGAGCACGAGCCGGGTTCGCTGCTCATCGGACAGGTGTTCACCTTCGACAACCGCAGCGACCGCACCTTCGTCGGAGTAGAGAGCGAGGGGATAGACGGATCGGTTACGCTTGCGCTGCCGCTGCCACAAAATGCCCTTAACGTCGAATTTCAGGATGGCGCGGTCGGCGATTTTTTTCGCCGCAGCGGACAGATCCTTTATGATACGCGGCCCGTCCCGCCCGGGGAAGGCTCGCGGCAGGTCTTTGTGCGCTATTACCTGCCATTCGAAGGCAACTCCGCCGAAATAAGCTTTCCCGTCGCCTACGAGATCGCCCTGCTGAACCTGCTGGTGGCCGACCTGCCTGACCTGGAGGTGGACGTTTCGCTCGCGGCCGACTCGCAAACAGCCACAGGGCAGGACACGATTGGGGGCGTCCTGTTCCGAACCTGGAGCGCGCCCGTCTCCGCCGACGCGCCGCTGCGGATCGCGTTGCGCGGGCTGATCGCGGCAGGCGGACGGGATCCCCGGCCTGGGAACGAGACCCAGTTGAGTCGAGAGATGCCGGTCGCTACACCCCCTCTCGCCGTCCGCATCCCCCTGGCATTCGGCGGTGTGGTCGGCCTGCTATTGCTCACGGCGGTGATCGTATTGATCCAACGCGAACGGGCCAGGAACGCGCCGACCGCGCAACAACTGACCGCGCGCCGCCAGGAACTGGTTGCGCAGATCGCCCGGCTGGACGATCTGCACGCTCTGGCAGAGCTGGACGAGCGCAGCTGGCAGCAGCAGAGAGCGCAGCGCAAGCAAGAACTGCTCGCCATCGCCCAGGCCGAACAACGAACGGAACCGGGCCAGTGACGCAACAAGCAGCGCTGATTCGCTGCGACCGCGTGACGAAGAAATTTGGACGCAAACACGTGCTGCGCGGTGTCAACCTTTCAGTTCTCGGCGGCGAAGTCGTTGCGCTGTTGGGCGCCAACGGATCGGGCAAGACGACGCTCTTGCGCGTCGTCGCCGGGCTGGACAGGCCGGATCAGGGGGATGTGTGGCTGGGGCCCGTGCCCCTGTCTGCCGCCCACCACGAGATCCGGCGCTACATAGGGGTCGTGGCCCACGCGCCGCTGTTGTACGATCGGCTCACGGCGGCGGAAAACCTGCGCTTTTTCGCCCGCATGTACGATCTTGTAGAGCCGGAAGGGCGTATCGAGCAACTGCTGCGGGCATTGGGGTTGTGGACGCGGCGCGATGATCCGGTGCGGACCTACAGCCGCGGCATGACCCAGCGGCTCGCCATCGCCAGGGCGATCCTTCACGACCCGCCGGTCCTGATCTTCGATGAGCCGGACACCGGCCTGGATCGTGAAAACGTGGCGCGACTGGGAGAACTGCTCGGACAAATGCGCCAGGATTCTCGGGCAGTGCTGATCACCACTCACGACTGGCGGCGCGCATTCGCCTGGGCCGACCGTGTCTGCGAACTGCAGGATGGTCGCCTGAAACCGGTGGCGGGATCGGAACGTAGTGAGTGATGCGCACACCCTCGCTCGGCTCGTGGTTGAATTCTCAATCGTTGCGCGCGTGGCATGATGGATGAGCTAACGGGGGGCGGCGCTGTCAGGAGCAGGGACGGCGGCCTGACCGCCTATCTGCGCAGGGTCTGGGCTGTGGCGCAAAAGGACGTGCGCACCGAGTTGCGGGCCAAGGAAATCGTGGCCACCATGGCCGCCTTTGCCGTTCTGGCCGCGGTCATTTTCGGACTGGCGTTCGACCTGCGCGTGCCCCGCCCTGAGTTGGTCGTCCCAGGGATTCTGTGGGTGATCATTCTGTTTACCGGTGTGCTGGGTCTGCAGCGCTCCTTCGGATCGGAGATCGATCGGGGCACGCTGACCGGCCTGCTGCTGGCGCCGGTCGAGCGCTCGGCCCTCTATTGCGGCAAAGTCGCCGCCAATCTGCTCTATTTTCTGATTGTCGAAGCGCTGTTGACGCCGACGCTGCTCATTCTGTTCGATGTCAACCTGATGCGGCCCATGATCTTACTCGGGCTGTTCTTGGGCGCGCTCGGTTATGCAATCGTGGGCACTTTGTTCGCCGCGCTCACCGTTCGCAGCCGCGCGCGCGAGGCGCTGCTGCCGATTCTGCTGCTGCCGGCACTGGCGCCCCTTTTCATCGCGGGCGTGAGCCTGACTGCCGTCGTGCTCGACGCCCGACCAGCCGGCGACGTGTGGCGATGGCTCGCAATCCTGGCGCTTTACGATGCGCTCTTTCTGGCAATCGCATTCCTGCTCTTTGACCTGATCTGGGAGCAGGGATGAGCTCAAAAAATGGAGGTGTCCGGTGAGCACCCTTTCCACACCGGCCAGTTCGAACCGTTGGTACGCGCCGCTTCTGGTGTTCGATGTCGTGGCCGCGCTGGCGATGGCGGCGGTGATGTGGGCCGCGCTGCTCTACGCCGGCGATGCGGTCAACCTGGCCGGGGATGAACAGATCGCCCAACGCATTTTCTACTTTCACATAGGCAGCAACATCGCCGCCCTGCTCGGCTTCCTGGTTTCGGTTGCCGGCAGCATTGGCTATCTGCTCAGCCGCCGCCTCATGTGGGACCGTTGGGCTGCGGCCAGCGTCGAGATTGGCACGATTTTCGGCATTGTCGTGCTGCTCTCAGGCGCAATCTGGGCCAAACCGGCCTGGAACACCTATTGGACATGGGATCCGAGATTGACGACCGCCACGATTACCGTTCTGATCTACATCGCCTATATGCTGTTCCGCAACGGGTTCGAGAATCCTGAAACGCGCGCCCGTTTCGGCGGCATCTACGCTATCTTCGCCTTTTTGAGCGTGCCGCTTACCTTTTACAGCGCGCGGCTGTTCCGCTCGATCCATCCCATTTTCATCGCCGGCGCCAACGAGGAGGCGCAGGGCGGCTTTGCCATCGGCCCGTCAATGGGTCAGACACTCACGATCTCGATGATCGGCTTTGCGATCCTGTTCTTGGCGATGCTCTTCCACCGGGTACGCCAACTTGGACTTGAAGCCCGCATCGAAGCACTGCAGGAGGAAAGCGACGCATGATCTATCTTGCAGCCGTTCTGATTCTGTCGTGGCTGCTGGTAGGCGGCTACCTCGTGTTCATGTTGATGCGCCAGCGGGCGCTGGAAAAGGCGCTGCAGCGCTTGCAGGAGCAGTGGAAGGAAGAGAGGCACACGCGCGGCGATTCTCAATCTTCGTAAGCACGTTTACTTCCTAACCGAAGTTGAGGCCGTATATTTGATGCAAAGCGAAACAGCCGCTGCCCGCGGAACGACGGACGGGCGCACAGTGCAGAGGGCAGGTTGATAACATGGTACAAAACATCGGCAACGCAGGGAACCTACAGGCTGACAGGCAGGCGACGGGCGGGCAGACGGCGCCGGTCAGCCGCAGCAGCACTTTTCTTCATGCGTTGGCATTCGTGTTGGGATTCGGAGCAATCTTTACCCTGTTAGGCTCGGCCGCCGGGCTTTTGGGTCAGAGCCTGAACTCATATCTTCCGTTAATACAGCGGTTCGGCGCGATCCTGCTCCTCATTTTCGGGTTGACGACTATCGGCATCGTGGGGTGGATTGTCAAACGCGTTCAGGCGAATGAAAAGCTGGCAGCCAATCCGGCCGTCGCCGCACTGTTGGACATTCTGCGCTTCCTCAATGCGCTGATGTATACCGAACGCCGCGTGACCGACTTGCACAAAGTGAAGCGGGGGTGGGGCTATCTCAGCAGCGCGCTGATGGGTGTCAGTTTCAGCGCCGGCTGGGTCCCCTGCGTCGGCCCGATCCTGGCGAGCATTCTATTCCTGGCCAGCGACAGCGCCACCGCCGCCCAGGGAGCCTTGCTGCTGGCGATCTACAGCCTGGGGCTGGGGCTGCCTTTTCTGATCACCGGCGCGGCCTTCAGCCGGGCGACGCTTGTTTTGCGCAGCCTCAACCGCCACGCCAACATCGTCAGCATCGTCAGCGGTATCTTCCTCCTCTACGTGGGCTGGCTGCTGTGGAGCGACCAACTGACCTCGCTGACTACGCAGTTCGCCTTCCTCAACAAGTGGGTCTTCGTCCTGGAGGAATTCGTCTCCGAGTCGGTCGGGGTCAACGCGGCCTTCGGCGGCGGGGCCCTGAGCGCGGCGCCGCTGGCCTTCGTCGCCGGCATTATCAGTTTCATCAGCCCCTGCGTCCTGCCGCTCATTCCGGCCTATATCGGCTATCTGAGCGGCGCGGCGCTCTCCGGCGGGCGGAACTGAGTGCAAAAGGACCGTGCGATGAAAAGATGGCTGACGATTTCGTCCACCATTCTACTGATTACAATTGCGCTCTCAGCCTGCCTGCCTGCCGCGCCGGGCGAAAACCCGCCAAGTGTCTTCAACGCGACGCCGCTTGAAGAGTTCCCCGCTGAGCTGGGCAGCGGCTTCCCCGTGGCAGACCGCGTCGCAGAAGGCAATTCCGGTGTCGGCGACCCCGCCCCCAACTTCGCCTTCATCCTGGCGGACGGGCGCGGCGCGGACCTTGCCTCCCTGCGCGGCAAACCGGTCGTGCTCAACTTCTGGGCCACCTGGTGCGGGCCGTGCCGGGCCGAGATGCCGGACCTGGTCGCGCTGCACGAGGGCAATGCCGATGTGGTCGTGCTGGAGGTCAACGTCCGCGAAGAACTTGCCGCAATCGAAGATTTTGCCGCCGAGTTCGGCATGATGATGCCGGTCGTGTTGGATCAGGAGGGAGAGATTGGCCGCGCCTACGGCGTGCGCAACATGCCGACGACCGTTTTCATCAAAGCCGACGGCACGATCGGCGCCCGCTGGCCTGGCTTTCTCGCCGGCGAGCAGTTGACCGAGTTAGTCGCGCAGAATAGTTCACAGTGAGCAGCCCGATGCAGGTAACGTTGTTCAGCAAACACAATTGCCAACTGTGCGATGCCATCAAATATGAACTGATGGACCTGCAAGGTGAATACCGATTCGGTTTGCGCGAAGCGTTTGTCGAGAACGAAACGAGCGTAGACGGCGCGGCGGCGCGCGTCCCATTTGTGGACATCGAAGGCGCAGACGGGGCAACCGTGCGTTTCGATTTCCCGGTCAAACAGGCGGAACTGCGCGCCGCCATCCACGCCGAGATGGGGCGGCAAACAGGCGGACACTCATGAGTGGTTCGATGGAAAGAGGCAGCCGCGAGCCGGCCGGGGACCGCGTACAGACGGCGCTCGCCCGCCGGGTTGACGGCGTCGTCATCTGGATCGCCCGCCACTGGCTGGCGCTCTTCAACTCGGTGGTTGCGCTCTATCTGTTCCTGCCGATCCTGGCGCCGGCGCTGGCCAGCGCCGGTCTGACCACACCGGCCTCTCTGCTCTATAGCGCCTACTCATTTACCTGTCACCAGCTGCCGGAGCGCAGCTACTTCCTGTTCGGCGAAAAGCCGCTCTACAGTCTATCGGCATTGGAGGCAAGCGGGCTGGAGGAGGGGTTGGGGCTGTTTCAGCGGCGCGCCTTCCGCGGCAACGATGAAAGCGGCTACAAGATCGCGATCTGTCAGCGGGACGTGGCCATCTACGGCTCGGTCGTGCTGGCCGGTCTGCTTTTCGGGCTGCTGCGGGGACGGTTGCGCGCGCCGGGTCTGAGAGTCTACCTGCTCTTCCTGGTCCCCATGGCGCTTGACGGCTTCAGCCAGCTTTTCGGCCTGCGCGAGAGCAACTGGTGGCTGCGCACCGTGACCGGTGCCCTCTTCGGCGGCGCATCAGTGTGGCTGGCCTATCCGTACCTGGAGGCGGCCATGCGCGATGTCATCCTCTCTGAGGAGATGCGCTTACAGCAGGGTAGTCAGGGGTGAGCGGCGGGGTCGGCGCTGCCGGGATCTCTGCCAACGATTGCCTCAAGCTGCTCAACCAGCGGCGGAAAATCATTGACAATTACGTCCCAAAGCACAGCAAGGTCCACTCGATCATAGAAGCGGGCCAGACGGTTACGCATACCTATAATTTGACTCCAGGCAATGTCTGGATGTTTCTCCTGCGTCTGCTGGGAGACACGCCGCGCTGCTTCGCCCACGATTTCCACTAGCCTCTGCAGGGCAAGTTGCATTACCCGATTTCTCACCACTGTCTCAAGGTCTGCGTCGCCCAATATTTCAATTGCTTCCTCAGCATAGACGAGCAGGTCCACGAGGCTGACCCGGTCATCCCGCTTGGTCATAGACCGCTTCCGCCGAACCGAGTATCTCCTCTCGCAGCAGCCAGTTGGGGCTTCTTTCGATTCCCCGGAACGTTTGCATGTCTGCTTTCCGCCCCAGGATGTCACCCAACTCGGTTTCCATTCTCCCCAACGCAAAGTACCCAACGCGCGCATCCGGCTCGAATTCCACCAGCACATCCACATCGTTATCCGGCGCGAAGTCGTCTCGCAGAACGGAGCCGAACAGCGCCAGGCGCACGATCTGATTGCGCTTGCAGAACGGCGCGAGCTTCTCGGTCGGAAATTCGATACGTGCCTTCACGAGTGGACTTCTGCAAACACTTTGGACATCCTCAACAAGAAAAGTCTTCCGAATTTCTATTGTTGGTGACAGCCACGCCATTACCGTTCCGTAAACAGAATCATTGTTTCTTCCTTAGATGTGTTGGCAAAAACGCGTCTATTTCTTCATCCGAAAAAGTCATTTCTTCATTTCTCTTTAGCGCCTCTTGTGCTTTCGCATAAGCCCGTGAATTCGTGCTAGGGGCAGCTGAGTATACGGCGTGGAGGCTTTCCGTCAATGTGTCTCTTTCTTGCTGCAGCCTTTGCAGTGGCATTTCTCCAATCGCCAAGTCCGCGATCAAGGAAACATACTTCTCCCTGATCAGCCAAATGTCATTCGCCGCCCGCCTATGCTTTGAAGCAAGCTCACTCAGGTCATGGTCTTTCGTATACAGATTTAAAGCGAGAAGAATCGCTGAACAAGTGGTACCAACTATTGAACCGACCGTGCCACTGCCAAAGAAGGTGGAAACAAATCCGCTGGTAGACAATGCAGCTAATATGATCTGGCCCCACTTTATTTTTGCCAGGAAATTTAAAAGAATATCAGCACACTTCTCATGGGTCTTGTGGGAATAGACAACTCTTCCATATTGTTCCCTAAGTTGCCCTTCAAGGACCTGATTTGGATTAGGAGAATCTCTATGTTGGGAATGAGTTTCCAAAAATCTCCCTCCACCGTTGTTTTGCTGACCACTCGTTCTTGGAATTTGAAGTTTCGTAGCTTATAGCTTCAAGTGAAATGTTGTAACATCTCCTGGCCTTCCATCGAAAGTCTCCTCGTGAATCCACATGCTGCCCGCTTCCTGGCGCCCTCCAATACAGTTGATCCTTGCTTTGATCGGCCATGTAGCCAAGAAAATCTCTGCACATGAAGTCATAGTAAAGAAAGGACTTATACCTAAATTCCCATGTGTTAATAAATTGATAGGCAAGGGTATCGACTAGGAGACCCCCTATTGGAACTGCCCACTGCGACTTCCAAGCTCGCATCATTCTACACAATGGAATTAGATTTGAATTGCAGGCTTTGTTCCTAGCCCCAATGGCTTCGATCTCCGGTCTAGGGTCTGTCGTGCGCCATTTTCCTCCGTTGTTGGAGTCTGGGTAAGTATAGTTACCCCCATTGTTCAAAAAAGCGGGCACCACTTCAAACGTAATTCTATCGCTGAAGGGAACAAGAATTACCTGGCCGTCTGCTCGGATGCTTGTAGTTGAGTACGTCTTCTCGATTGACTCTTTAACAGCCTGAAGGAGCGCAGACTGCCCATTCCAAGTGTAGTTGTCATACTGATAATATAGACTTGAAGGTAGCTCAAATATCATATCTAAATCGCTGAACCCCTGTATCGCCGTATTGCGACCATATGAGCCTACATAAAGACTATGCGAGACATAGGATGAATTATTCCAGAAATCCACGTTTAGCCTGTGGGTGATTTTTTGGTAACGCGTGGAAATCGTGTCTCTATTCCTTAACTTGATATTGGAACAAAACGTACTAAACCATGCTGCTACACCCACGAAATCCTCCTTTGTACATGCTGGAATGAAAACAAGGACATCATCGCTCTTGTCCCGGCAAGACTTGCTGTTTGCAAAGAATTACGAAAATGGCTTGGAATCTACGTTATGCCAGTTGAGACGCACGCCCTCCTCAATAGTTCGTAATCAATAGCTCGGTGATCGGCCCCCGCTTGGCGCCATTGCTGTTGATGCGGCGGTTGGCGAGCACTTTGTGGATGCTGAATCCGCCGTAGAGATCCTCAAAGAACCTATCATGCGGGTTCTCGTTCTGTGGATCCGAGCTGCTCAGCATCAGTTTGGCGCCGGCGTTGCCCAGTTCGTGATAGAAGCGCCCCAGCCGCTTCTGTTCATCGTCGTCAAACGGCTTCTTATAGAAAGAGTTGAAGCTGGCGGTCCGGCTGATCGGTCGGTACGGGGGATCCAGATAAACAAAGGTCTGCTCGTCGACGAAACTCTCGCAAGCCGTGAAATCTCCGCAGTGGATCTCGGCATTCTGAAACGATATCGACACAGAGCGCAGGTTGGCCGTGTCACAGATGCGTGGGTTGCGATAGTTGCCAAAAGGCACGTTGAACTCGCCGCGTGAGTTGACCCGATAGAGGCCGTTGAAGCAGGTGCGGTTCAGAAAGATGAGGCGGGCAACGTGCAGCGCGGCGTCCTGAATCGGCGCGGAATCGTCGCTTCTGATGTGGCACAGGTTGAATTGCCGCCGGACGTCATAGAAGAACTCCTTGCGGCGCTCCGGCGCCATTTGGGAGTAGTGGCGCTGCATTTCGTCCAGGCGCTCGATCAACTCCTCTACCTGCTGCTGGATCGTGCGGTAGGCCAGGACCAGGTCCTCGTTCATATCGGAGATGAAATATTCTCGAACGCCGAAGTGGTTGGCGATCAGAAAGAAGACGGCGCCGCCGCCGATGAAGGGTTCGGCATACTTGCTAAGTTTGCCATCGCGCAGGTCGCTGGGGAGATGTCGTCCAATCTGGCCAAGAAGCTGCCCTTTGCCGCCGGCCCACTTGAGGAATGGTCTTGCGCTTGGCCCTCTGTGGCGCGCAAAGGGAAAGGAGAGTTGTACTTGATACATACCGCATGCACCTGCCAGAGTCGTTGTGGATCACTCAAATCGCCCCCATTATCGCACAATCGATCGGCCAATTCAACTGTTACCCGCCCACTCCGAACAGCAGTCCTCACTCGCAGAACTGCATCCCGGTCTCCGCCAGGTCACTGTCTTCCACATTGCGCCACGTCTGCGGCAGGCATCCGCTCAGTTGATTTCCGGCAAGCCGCAGCGTCCGCAGATTGGAGAGATGGTTCAGATTCTCTGGCACTGTACCCGCCAGACTGTTCCAGGAGAGGTCCAAGATCTGCAAGTTAGCGAGACCACTTATCCCCACCGGTATTCCTCCCGTTAGCCCTCTGTCAACCAGCTTCAGTTCCGTCACCCGCGGCGGCTCTGTCGTACCGTCTATGCCTACGCCCTTCCATTGGCGTATGGAAAACTGCTCGCTCCAGTTCAGAGTGGCCTCCCCGGTCAGCTTGTCGCGAAGCTCTAGAAGTACGGCGCAATCCGCCACCAAACCGTCGTTTTCTTGTGGATTTGCAACAGCGGTCTCGTTAGAACATAGAGCAACCAGGTCGCAGAAAGGCAGCCCGGTCTCTGAATGGTCGCTTATCCCGACAGTGCGAACAGTTTCCGGAATACAGCCGGTCAGTTCGTTCTCATGGAGGTACAACTCCTGCAGATTGGTTAGATTGCCCAGTTCTGCTGGAATCTCTCCCGTCAACAGATTGTCGCTCAGATCCAGCCACTGCAGTCCCAAAAGACCACCCAGTTCCGCAGGGATGGCTCCGGTTAGCTTATTTCCAGGGAGTGACAACTCAATGAGTCTGGAGAGACTACCCAGCTCCGATGGAATGGCCCCGGTCAGTTGGTTACCATTGAGGTTCAGATACGCTAAGTTGGCGAGTCTACCCAATGATTTGGGAATCTCTCCAGCAAGCTGGTTCTCGAACAGATTCAGTATTCTCAGATGGGGAAGATTGCCCAACTCGGATGGAATCTCTCCAGTAAGCCGGTTGCCGCCGAGCCACAGCCAGCGCAACCGGGTCAGTCTCCCAATCGCAGCCGGGGTGAACCCTGTCAATCCTCGTTCCACAAGCCCCAGCCTTGTCACCCGCGGCGCGCCCGGCGGTACCTCCGCCCGCACGACGATGCCCTCCCATTCCTCTATCGGAAGCTGCGCGCTCCAATTCAACGTCGCGTCCCCCGCCAGCCTGTCCCTGATCTCCAGCAGCGCCGCGCAATCTCTGATTAGGCCCTCGTTCTCGCGCTGCGCCGCCAAGGCCTGGCTCTCGCGGCAGGCGTCCAGGCGGGCCTGGTGGGAGCAGAAGGGCATCCCCAACGCCGCCAGATCGTTGCCGCCGCGACTGTCCAGAAACCGCGGCATACATCCACCCAGCTGGTTGCCGCCCAGCCACAGCACCCACAGATTCGTCAGCCTGCTCAACGCAGTGGGTATGTCTCCTGTCAAACGATTGTTATCGAGATGCAGAGACTCCAGTTCTGTAAGTCGGCCCAGCCTGGCCGGAATCAAGCCTGTCAGCATGTTTTCATTGAGCTCCAACGAGCGCAGTCCGGTGATCTCACCCAACTCTTCTGGAATCGGACCTGTCAGCCGGTTGTGGTTCAGCCGCAGCGACCGCAGCCTGGTGAGACGTCCCAGCTCAGGCGGGATCGTTCCCGTCAACCGGTTGCCGGGAAGTTCCAATGACTCAAGACCGCTGAGTTCGCCCAATTCAGCCGGAATAGAGCCGGTCAGCACATTCAGTTGCCCATGGCCGTTCAGGACAAGCCCCCATACACGCGCAGGATCGGCTTCTGCATCAACGCCTAACCCCTGCCATTCTTCCAGGGGCAACTGCGGACTCCAATTGAGCGTGGCATCGCCGGCCAGCCTGTCCTCAATTGCGAGAAGGGTGGCGCAATCCGCCACCAGTTCCCCGTTCTCCTCCGGATTGGCAACGACAATGCCGTTGGAACAGAGGACCACCCGCGTTTGCGCATCCGCCAGTTCGGGCCCGCCGGCAACCATCACTGCCGCGATCGCTGCAAGCGAGGCCATCATAGCCCGGACAGCCAGCCATGCTTCGCCGAAAACCACCCGTTTGATCGGGAAATCCTTCGACACCCTGCCCCCTTTCGCCACCAATACCAGGCAAGTCCCTTGGTAAACCGGGCTGCGGTTACGCATCATCCAGCCACTTTCTCTGCCGCCGTGTCTTGATTGGCCGACCTCTGTTCTACCACCTTGGCAAGGTGCCCGCTTACTCAGTTCTCAGGTCGACCATCTAATGCGAATTCCATCTGAAACCGGGACCACTCGGGCGCATTAAACAATTGAATCGCGGCCGTCTAAACTTCCCATGCGCAATACGCTGTACGCATTCCACAGTAGGCGGGTCACTCAGGCATCTGTCCCCTGGCCAAAGCAAAAGATTTCAGACTGTGCTACTTTGGTTTCGTAGCGCCAGGAAAAGTCTTGCCGCACACCTGTGGCGACAATGCCTTCTCTGTCCAAAGCAAAAGATTTCAGAGTGTGCTACTTTGGTTTCGTAGGACGAACAAAAACCCTGCCGCGCGCCTGCGGCGACAACACAAAGAGAGGAACGAAATGGCTGCACCACCATGCAAAGGCGTAAAGAAAGACGGCACCCCCTGCCGCGGAAATGGCAACGAGCAACTCGACGGCTACTGCATCGCCCACGGCGCCCCCGAAAAGACCCGCGCCTGGCGCGTACTCGGCGGCGAAAACTCATCCACCGCCGCCCGCGCCGACAAACGCATCCCCGAACGCTTCCGGCCCGTCATCCAGGCCGTCACAAATGGCATCGCCGAAGTCAGAGAAGGAACGCTGAAACCGGCCGCCTACGCCGCCATCTGCCGCGGCGCCAAAATCCTGCTCGAACTCTACCGCGCCGCCGACGCCGACATGGAGCTGGTCCGCCTCGAGGAAATCGAAGCCGCCGCCGCCGAAGTCAGCGGCTCCCACGGCGACCTCGAGATTCTTGACGTCGCCGCCGAACTCTCCGCCCAACAGGAGCGCTACCGCCTCGAATCTCTGGCCGACCAGGGTCTCCTGTCCATCGAACCTGCGCCGCCGCCGGCAAACGGCAAAACCAAGCCCTCCGCCCAGCCCGTTCTCACCGAGTCCGGCCGCCGCCGCTTCGGCTACCAGCAACAAGCCGGCCCCTCCCAGGACTACCTCGAATTCCTCAAAGACGATGTCTATTGCAACGTCTATAGCGAGTACCCACTGCGCGACATGCTCCAAAACCTCGTTGCAATGCGAACCGACCTGCAAGCGGCCAAGACCGAACTGGACCACCCGCCTGAGCCCGCGCGCGACGCCCTCACCGGCCTCGCCCTCAGCCAGCTCCCGTCCGGCGTCGAACCCGGCCCCCCGGCCACCGACCCTGGCACAGCCCCGGACACCGCCGCCGTCCTCGAAGACAAGCTGCGCCAGGTCAACCAGATCCTGGACAAGTTGAAGGACACCTACACGGACGAATACGACGGGCTGGTCCACAAATTCATATAGCGTCGCCGGGCGCGGCCCACTACAGTCCGCCCGGCTAACCAAAAAATAGAATAAATATCATATTACCAGCTAAGCCCCCACCCTCTCGCCCCTCCAACCAGCGGCGCCCTATACTCGCGCCCGCCGCACGCTGTCAGAGCCTGCTCTCCACCCTTCCGCACCCCGCCCGCCCGCCGATTCCGCCCTTCCCGGCCCCCGCGCCTCCTTAAATGCGTTATACAATTAACTGGAAATCAAAAAAGCCCCTCCCCGGCCTCTCCAGACGCCCTGTCCCCTAAACGCCTGCAATCACACGCAAACACACGAAAACACTCGTAAACGCTCGCAAACGCCTCTCCATTGGCGGCAGTTCACTGGGTTCAGTTGGAATTCCAAAGAACTGGTCAAAGAGGCGGCATCTACAGCTTGCCCGCCAGCTATTCTGACTTTGGTTCGCCCGGCTCTCGTGAACCAATATCGCGATCTGCACGGACGCCGTTAATCATCCCGCGCGCATGAACTGCGAAAATCACAGTTCAGACACATATCAACCAGCGCCAATTACCAAAAACTGACGGCTGCAAACCGCTCCTGCTATCTCCTGCCAGCCCACCTCGACCTGCCGGGTGCGCAGCGCAATCCTCGACCAGCCCTGTGCTCTGCTGTGGCTCGTCAGCGGCCGCGCCGGTGGAACATTGCGATACGAGATCGCAATACGGCAGCGCCACATCAGAGAAATCGTTTTGTCCCACCACCCTTAGGCTCACAGGTATACAGCCGCTAAACCGGTTGTCTGCCAGACTTACTCCCAGCAGACCGGCAGGATCAGCCAGTGCGGCCGGTATGGCTCCGGTCAGTCTGTTGCCATCAAGACGCAGCCATTGCAAATTGTAGAGGTTGCCCAGCTCAGCCGGGATCTCTCCCGTCAGACTGTTGTCCTGCAGGAACAGCCCCAACAGGTAGTAAAGACCCCCCAGCTCGGGCGGAATGCGCCCTGTCAACCTGTTGCCGCTGATACTCAACTAATTTAGCCTGAAGAGATCACCCAACTCCCTCGGAATCCCGGCCCCAAATCCGTTGTCCCGCAGGGTCAGCCGCTCCAAATTGCCGAGGTCGCCCAACGCATCTGGTATTTCTCCGCTCAGACGGTTGCTCTTCAGGTTTAACTCCACCAGCTTGGAGAGACGCCCCAGCTCCGACGGAATCTCGCCTGTCAAATCGTTTTCGTAGAGTCTCAACCACTGCAGCTTGGTGAGTGCGCCCAATTCGGCTGGGACCTCCCCAGTCAGGCCGTTCTCCTGCAGGTCCAACCTTGTCAGATTGGTGAGCCGGCCCAACCCGGCCGGTATGCCTCCCGTCAGTTCGTTGCTCGAGAGCCATAGCTCCACCAATTTCGAAAGATCGCCCAACTCAGCCGGAATCGCGCCCGTCAGGCTGTTGTTATCGAGCTTCAACACCTCCAAATGGGCCAGGCTTCCCAGTTCAGGCGGTATGACACTCGTGAGCCCTCTGTGATTGAGCCATAGCGCGGTCACGTGAAGCGGATGGACCGCAAAGTCGATGTCGACCCCCTGCCATTCACGCATGGGAACCTGCGCGCTCCAGTTCAGCGCCGACCTGCCGGCCAGCGCGTCTCTCAGCCCCAGCAGCACGGCGCATTCGGCGGCCAGCCCAGGGTTATCAAGCGGGTCAGGCACGGCGATGCCACTGGAGCAACTAGCCGCCGCACTGCACTGGGCCAGCCCAATTTCGGACAGATCGTTGCTCTCAATCTTCAGCAAGGTCCGGGGGACGCATCCACTCAGGTTATTGCCTTTGAGCCTGAGTTCCCCGAGAAAGGAAAGGGCGCCCAGCTCGGGCGGGATTTCGCCGGTCAACCGGTTGCCGTCCAGCCGCAGTTCGCGCAGCTTGGCGAGGCCGCCCAGCTCTGCCGGAACTGCGCCGGTCAGCCCGTTGTTTTCGAGCCGCAGCCACTGCAGGTCGGCGAGATTGCCCAGTTCAGGCGGTATTGGACCGGACAGGTTGTTGTCAAAGAGGTGCAGCCATTCCAGGTTGATAAGCATACCCAACTCGGCCGGTATCGCGCCGGTCAGATGATTCTCCTGCAGGCCCAGTCCGTCCAGCCTGGTCAGCCGGCCCAGTTCGAGCGGTATCGCTCCCGTGAGCAGGTTGCCGTCGAGGCGCAGCCATTCCAGCTCAAGGAGTGCGCCGAGTTCGGCGGGTATCCCGCCCGTCAGCCGGTTCTCCTGCAGGCCCAGTCCCAACAGATTGGAGAGGGCGCCCAGCTCGGTCGGTATCCTTCCCGTCACTGAGTTGCCATCGAGCCGCAGCCACTCCAGTTCGGTGAGCCGGCCCAAATCGCCGGGGATTTCTCCCGCCAGATTGTTGTCATGCAAGACCAACTCTTGCAGCTTGGCAAGGCGGCCCAACCCGCCCGGCAGCCTGCCGGACAGCCCACTACCGTCCAGCCACAACCCTGTCACGCGCGCCGGTTCCAGTGACGCGTCGAGACGGACGCCATCCCATTCATCGATCGCGATCTGCCCGCTCCAGTTCAGCGCCGCATCGCCGGCCAGTTCATCTCTGATCTCCAACAGCGTGGCGCAGTCCGCCACCAGCCCGGGATTCCCGTTTGGGTTCGCCACGGCGACTCCCTGGGAACACTGCTCGACCAGGCTGCAGAAGGGCAGCCTGATCGCCGACCCTTCATTGCTGGCTGCAACACCCAGGCTGTCGGCAATACAGCCGCTCAACCGGTTACCGTCGAAGGCAAGCTCCCGCAGATCGGCGAGAGCGCCCAGCTCGGCAGGGATCGGACCGGTCAAGTCATTCTGCGATAGCCGCAACTCCCGCAACGCTGAAAGGCGGCCCCACTCAGCCGGTATCTCTCCCGTCAGTCGATTGCCGTCAAGACGCAGCCACTCAAGCCGGGCGAGATTGCCCAACTCCGGCGGTATCGGGCCTGTCAACTCGTTCCCGTACAGGTGCAGCCATTCCAGATTGACGAGATTGCCCAGTTCCGGAGGGATGGCGCCCGAGAGTTGGTTCTCCTGCAATCCCAACCCCGTCAGTTTGGTGAGGAGGCCCAACCCGGCGGGTATCCTTCCTGCCAGCCGGTTGTCGTCGAGGCGCAGCCACTCCAGGTTGACGAGACGGGCCAATTCCACGGGGATCTCTCCTGACAGTTCGTTCCTGTACAGGCCCAATCCCTGCAAACTCGTCAGGTCGCCCAATTCGACCGGAACTGTTCCCGTCAGGCCGTTGCCGTCGAGGCGCAGCCATTCGAGGTTCGAGAGCAGACCCAACTGCCGGGGAATAGAGCCAGTCAGCCGGTTGTCGCGCAGGCTCAGTCCCTTCAGCTTGGCCAGCCGGCCAAGTTCGGGCGGAATCGGCCCGTTCAGCTGGTTGCCGTGAAGCCATAGCCACTCCAGATTGTCGAGCAACCCCAGTTGGGCCGGAATCTCGCCTGTCAGCCGGTTGTCCTGCAGCCACAGCTCTTCCAGCTGGGAAAGCCGCGCCAGCTGGGGCGGGACTACCCCCGTCAGATCCGCGCCTTCAAGCAGCAGCGCGGTCACACGAAGCAGATCGCCCTCGCCGCCCAGGCTGACACCTTGCCATTCGGGCATGGGCGTCCGTTCGCTCCAGCCCAAGGTGGCGCCGCCGGCCAGGAGGTCCTTGATTTCCAGCAGCGTGGCGCAGTCCTCGACCAGCCCGGGGTTGCGGCCGGGTTCGGCGACCGCGATACCGTTGGAACAGAGCGTTAAAGGCGTGAGCTCGTCGCAGTAGGGCAGCCCCAGGCTGTAGGTATCATTGCTGCTCCGTCCGCGGAACGCCCCGGGAACGCAGCCGCTCAGTGGATTCGACACAACCCTGAACTCCCTCAGGTTTGCCAGATTCGCCAGCTCGGTAGGAACCGACCCCGTCAGCCTGTTGCTGTCCAAAGCAAGCTCCTGCAGGTTGACCAGTCGGCCCAACTCAGGCGGAATCGCCCCCTCCAAATGGTTGTTGAAGAGGTGCAGCCTTTCCAGGTTCGACATGTCGCCCAGCTCAGCCGGGATGGTCCCGGTCAGATTATTGCCGTTGAGAATCAGCTCCTTGAGTCTCGAAAGACGGCCCAATTCTGGCGGGATGGCGCCATTCAGCCCGCTGCCGGCCAGGTGCAGCTTCTCCAGATGTGCGAGATTGCCGAACTCCGCCGGGAGGGGCCCCACCAGGTAGTTGTAGGACAGGTCCAGTATCTCAAGACTGGTCACGTGCCCCAGTTCAGGCGGGACCGGCCCTGTCAGGTCGTTCAGGTTGAGGCCCAGCCGCAGCAGCTTGGTCAGGCGGGCCAGTTCGGTTGGGATCTCCCCGCTCAAATGGTTGCCTGCAAGCCACAGCTGTTTGAGTTCGGTGAGGCGGCCCAGTTCTACCGGGATCAGGCCGGTCAGGCTGTTGCCGGCCAGGACCAGGTACTGCAGGCTGCCGAGGTTGCCCAGTTCCGGAGGAATCTGCCCGGATAGGTTGTTCCCTTCGAGCTGTAGAGACTGTAAATTGGAGAGACGCCCCAACTCAGGTGGGATTTCCCCTGTCATGTTGGCGTTCTGGATTCCAAGAATTCTAAGGGTCTTGATACTGCCCAGTTCCGGCGGTATCGAACCCTCCAGTTTATTGTCCGACAGATACAGCCATTTCAGTTTCGGCAGCTGCGCCAACTCGACCGGAATGGTCCCGGTCAGTTGGTTGTTGGCGAGATACAACCCCTCCAGGTTGGAGAGACGCGCCAGCTCGACCGGAATCTCTCCCGTAAGCTTGTTGCTGAACAGATGAAGATGGCGCAGTTCGGCCAGGTTGCCCAACGCCGGCGGAACCGGCCCGGACAACTCGTTGCCATTCAGGATCACCTCTCTCAGTTTGGAGAGGCGGCCAATCTGCGCCGGAATGACGCCTGACAACGCGTTGTCCTTCAGGTCCAATCCTGCCAGATTTTCCAGGTCGCCCAGCGCAGGCGGAATCTCCCCCACGAGGTCGTTCCAGGCGAGGCTCAATAGCTTCAGGTTGGCAAGACTGCCCAACCCGGACGGAATTGTGCCGGTCAGGCGGTTGAAGGGGAGATAGAACTCGCGCAGGTTGGAGAGATTTCCCAACTCAGCCGGTATCTCGCCGGTCAACTTGTTGTGGGCGAAATCCAACAGTTCCAGTTGAGAGAGGCTGCCAAGTTCAGGCGGTATCGTTCCCGTCATGCCTTTCTCAGTCAGAGAAAGCGCAAGGACGCGCACCGGCGCCGACGAGGCGTCAACTCTCACGCCCTCCCAATCGCCAATTGGAGTCTCTGGGTTCCAGTTCAACGAGGCCTCACCGGCCAGTGTGTCTCGGATGCCGAGGAGAATCTCGCAGTCCTCAGCCGCGGCGGGGCTGGCTTGCGCGCCGGCGGCCGCCGCGGCGCCGGTCGGACAGAGGGTGGTTTCTGCGCGCGAACAGCCGGCTGCCGCCAGGACGGCGAGGACCAGACCGAAGAAGAGCAAGACGACGGTTTGCGAACGAGGGCCTGAATGGACAGCTTGCCCCGCATCGACGCAGCGCCCGGCACGCTTCAACCGAATGCGCTGTCTTCCCTGCTGACGGAAACGCTCGCGTTGGCGTCCCATCCAGGCTTCTCCATTCATAGATGATTGCTAATCAATTTCAGGCCAGTAGAACTCCCGCTTGGTCGGGTCATCATAGTCCTCCATCCACAGATTTTTCATGCCCGGCGTCTTGATTGCGGCCTCGACAATCGCACGATTGAAGTTGCCCACAAGTTCGTGTTGCAAATACTCATCAACCGGCATCCACAGACACTCATCGATCTCCCAGTCGTCGCGTTCGATCGCCTCGGTCAGCGGTGACAGCCGGCAGATGAAGTAGATGTCCGACTTGCCGTAGCGGTAGCCGTGCCAGTGCCGCCAACAAACCACCGCCTCGAACCTGGTCTCCACACCGGTCTCCTCGTAGACTTCCCGTATCGCGGCCGCCGCCAGATGCTCACCGGGGTGGAGCCCGCCGCCGGGCAGCTTGTAATAGGGCCGCGCTGAACTGCGATGCCGCTCGGAGACGACCAGCAGTTCGCGACGTTCGTTGATGACAACGCCGCCGGCGCCGATGTAGTGCGTGGCGTAGCCGGGAACGAGGGCGTCCTCTTGCATTTTGCGCACGAGCAGCACATAGTTCGGCTCGGTGTGGTGAAAGACGAACCCGGCCGCCGTGGAAACCGGGATCAGCGCGGCCCGCTCAATCGGCAGATGCAGCCAGATCAGGAATCGCCCATCCTGGACCCATTTCACCAGCGATGCGGACAGCTCTTGTTCGAAGACTGCGGCATCATCGGGCAACTCGTCGGTGTTGATCTCAATGCCGTTGAAGCGGTTGACAGCGTGTGGCAGAATGTTCATGGGTTCACCTTGTGGGATTGGAATGCTTTCAATCCGGCGCGCCCCGTGAATTCCGGCCCGGTTCCGCCTTTGCAAGTGCGGACTCGTTGACCAAACGAACTCGCGCTCGGCGCGGTTCCCGCAGCGGCAGGAATTGGGCGTTTTGGAATGTACTGCATTTTGTGTATTTTTTGATTAAGATGGCGAACAACCTGTCATATGCGCGGCTGACATGACGCCAATTATTTTAGTCATCCCCGCAACACAAATCAAGTGAACTGATTGTCAACCGTTTGCCCGAGCCGCGCGGCTTGATACGGTCGACCCTGGTTGACCGGTTTTGGCCGCGCGCAAGGCAAACGGACCAGCCTTCAGACTGGGAATTCAAATGCCAGGCAAACCTAGCGTACTCGTCGATCCCTCCTTCCGCAAGATGGACGAAATCTTCTCGCCCGCAGACATGCGCCGCCTGCCCGAACTCGTCAATGTGATCTGGGGCAAGTCGGAGCCGATGCCGCACGACGACGCGGTCGAGGCGCTGGCCGGAGCCGATGCCGTGATCTGCTCAAGCTGGCGCTACGGGGACATCCTCCACACGACGCCCAAACTGCGCGCCATCCTGACGGTTTCCGGCGGGTTCCCCTCCGACCTGGACTACGATTACTGCTTCCGCAACGGTATTCGGGTCCTTTCGGCTGCGCCCGCGTTTGGCCGCCAGGTGGCGGAAATGGCCCTGGGCATGGCCATCGCCTGCGCGCGCGCGGTCGTAGACGGCCACCAGGCGATGCAGCGGAGCGGCGAGGACTATCTGCACGCCGGCAACGTCGGTACGTTCACGCTATACGACAAACAGGTCGGCTTGATCGGCTACGGCGGGCTGGCCCGCTGTCTGCATCCACTGCTCAAACCGTTTGGCTGCCGCGTTGCCGTCTACGATGCCTGGCTGGGGGAACGCTACCTGCGCCGCCAGGACGTCACGCCGCTTCCTCTTGAGGAGCTGATTTCAACGTCCCAGGTCATCTTCGTGCTGGCCGTGCCGTCGCATGAGAACCGCGCCCTGCTCGATCGGGCGCTGCTGGAGCGTATCCGGCCCGGCGCGGCCTTGGTCCTGGTCAGCCGCGCCCACCTGGTCGATTTCGACGCGCTGACCGAGTTTCTACACGCCGGCCGCTTCCGCGCCGCCATCGACGTCTTCCCGCAGGAGCCGCTCGACCCGGCGCATCCCATCCGCAGCGCGCCCAATGTCGTCCTCTCCGCCCACCGGGCCGGGACCGTCAAGGAGGCGCTGTGGGAGATCGGCGAAATGGTGTTGGACGATCTGGAAGCCATCGCCAACGGGACGCCGCCGCAGCGCATGCAGCCGGCCGAGCCGGAACTTGCGCCCCGCTATGCCAGCTCGCGCGTCAAGGGGCACTGGGCCGGATGACGGGTCGATCTCCGTTGCCGTGGAGACAGGGCGCGCCTAGCCTGCAACCGCCCGCCGCAGCGCGTCGATCAGCCCCGGCTGGAGCTCGCTCGTCAGCGTCTCCTCCCTCCTGTGCAGCGCGCTCATGTAGGCCTTGAGCACGATGTGAAAGTCTCGCAGGGCGGCGTCGAGGTTGAGGGGATGGAGCTGGCTGTCATCTTCCAGCCAGTCGAAAGCCGCTTCGGTCATGGCCGCCTGGCCCAGAATGTCCTCGTCGGCATAGGTGTGGCTGCCCTGCTCGCGCCGGCCGCCGATGAGCGTCTCCCAGCCCCACATGCTCCAGTGGACGTAGCCTGCCGCGCCGTAGACGGTCAACCGCTTATGCACGTTGACGCGTTCATCTCCCGCCAGCACGTAGGCGCCGTTTGTGCCGCAGCGCAGCAACGCGCTGACCCCGTCCTCGTAGCGGATCGTCGCCATCGTCGCGTCCGGCGCGTAATGCTTGCGCCTGCTTTCCTGCAAGCCCTCGCCGCCGCAGACCTGGCCAAAAATAGCGCTCGGCCTTCCCTGCGGATGGAAGGCGGCAACCGATTGCAGTACGTGTGTGCCCTGGTAGGCCATGTTCATGCGCGCGCTGGCGTCGATAAAGCGCAGCGCGCCGATCGCCCCGTCGTGGACCAACTCTTGCAGCTGCCGGCGCCGGGGATGGAAATGAAGCTGGTGGTTGATGGCAACCTTCAGCTTGCAGCGGCGCGCAAACGCCTCCATCGCCAGGTAGTCCTCGGCCTGTATCGCCAGCGGCTTCTCGAAGATCAGCGCGCCAACGCCGGCGGCCTCGGCCGCCTCCATCACCTCCAGGCGCACGTCCGGCGGCGTATTCACCTGCACCAGGTCCGGCTTCTCGCGCTCGAACATCTCGCGGTAGTCGGTGTAACGCGTGTTAACCGACCAGCGCTCTCCAAATGCGTCCAGATTTTCGCGGTTGCGCGTGGCGATACAGGCCAGCCTGCCGCGGCGAACGTGGGCGTAGGCGTCTGCATGCCCGTTGGCCCGCCCCCCGCTCACACCGACGATTGCGCACTTGTAGGGCATGGCTGTTCCGTTCTCCGGATTTCTTCCCACGTCAGGTCTTGTGAACAGGCCGCCGCGACTTCCCGGCCTGCTGGCCCAGGTAAATCCCAACCAGCCTGATCTCGTCATAAGAGTAGTCGTCGCCGAGAATCTCCCTGACCGGCGAGAGGAACGACCCGCCAGTCTCCTCAAAGGCCGCTCTGATATCCTCGAATCGCTCCGGCGGCGGCATCAACGGTCGAAGATCCATCTGCTCACCAGACCGGACAAGACGCTCCAGGTGACCCGCGATTGTTTTCTGCGCCAGGCCGCGCCGTTGCGCTACCTCCTCTATCGTCATGCCCTGCCGCAGCAACTGTTTTGTCTGATCAAAGGTCGAACCTGCGGCAATCTCATCTTTCTCACGACGTAACGCATCCACACTGTTGCCAGGCTTCGCGCGCTCCTCCAGGTTGTTAGAGCGGGCATGTGCGCAAATCACCGACAAGAACGTATCGCCCAACTGCTCCAGTTTCACGGTGCCCACCCCTTTGATGCGCGAGAGGCTCTCGCGGCTCTGAGGAAGGTAATGAGCCATCTCCTGCAATGCGCCATCGCCGAAAATGATGTAAGGGGGCACTTTCCTTTCTGCGGCCAATCGACTTCGCAACTCGCGCAACCCGTCGAAAAGCGTCTGATCGTAGTCCAGCTTCAAGCGGCTGGCAGTAGAAGCTTTCTCCTCTGCACGCTCAGGTCTGGCAAGGGTCAACGTCTCGCGATTCCTGAGAAATCTTCTGCCCGCCTCGGTTACGCCAAATGTTGGCAGGTCGCCGCTATTCTTTTTGAGCAGACCCTCGGCGACCAGCAGACCGAACATCTCTTTGATTTCAGCGCTGGAGAGGTCTTTGGCGATGCCGTAGACGCTGAGATTGCTATGTTCCCACTGCCTGATGCCTTTCGTGTTTCCCCCGCGCAACACGGCGCTCACGTGGTTGATGCCGAAGCGCTCCCTCGTGCGGATCACCGCTGAAAGAATCTTCTGCGCGATGACCGTTGCGTCAAACTCCTCCCTGGGGGTGAGGCAGAAATCGCAGCCGCCGCAGTTTTCCTCCTGCCACGCCTCGCCGAAGTAGCCCAGAATGAATCTGCGCCGACACGCCTGAAGCTGGCAGAACTCGACGACCTGCGCCAGCTTCTCCCTGGCGTTGGCCCGCTCCGCCTCGTCCTCGATCTGGTTGATGAAGTACTCCTGCTTCGCCGCGTCACCGTAGGAGTAGAAAAGGACGCACTCGCCGGGCAGGCCGTCGCGTCCCGCGCGGCCCGTCTCCTGGTAGTAGCCCTCCAGCGACTTGGGCAGGTCATAGTGAACAAGCAGGCGGATATTGGGCTTGTCGATGCCCATGCCGAAAGCGATGGTCGCCGCGATGATCGAGACGTCGTCGCCAATGAACCGCTCCTGCGTTGCGCGCCGCACGCTGTTGTCAAGGCCGGCGTGGTATGGCTGGGCGTTGAAGCCGTCGGCCCGCAGGCGCGCAGCCAGGTTTTCGGTCTCTCTGCGCGCAGCGCAATAGATGATGGCCGACTCACCCTTGTGCTTCCTGAGCAGTTGCGCCAGCGTACTGAATGTGTCCTTCGTCTTGGGGAGCACGGCATAGCTGAGATTGGCGCGGTTGAAGCTGGCGACGAACTGCTGCGGCCGGTCCAGGCGCAACTGCTCGACGATGTCCTGGCGCACCCGCTCAGTGGCCGTCGCCGTCAGCGCCAGGAACGGCACGCCCGGCAAGCCGCGCCGCAGTTCGCCCAGCTTGCGATAGTCGGGCCGAAAGTCATGCCCCCACACCGAGATGCAGTGCGCCTCGTCCACGGCCACAAGACTGACTTTGAGACGGGAGAGAAAGTACTGGAAACCCGCCTGTGCCAGCCTCTCCGGCGCGACGTACAGAATCTTGAGTGCGCCCTGTTGCGCCCGTGCCTGGATGCGATTGATCTCGGCGTACGGGAGCGTGCTGTTGATGAACGCCGCCTCGATGCCGTTTGATTGCAGCGCGTCGACCTGGTCTTTCATCAGCGCAATCAGCGGCGAAATAACCAGGGTCAGCCCGTCGAGCCGCAGCGCCGGCAACTGATAGCACAGCGATTTGCCCCCGCCCGTCGGCATCAGAACGAGCGCATCCCTGCCCGCCAGCACACTGCCAATAATCTCTTCCTGAAGCGGCAGGAATTCATCATATCCGAACTGTTGTTTGAGGAGGTCTCGCATGGGGATATACGCGCCCTTTAAGTCTTTGCGAACAAAATGCGCTCGCTGGATGGGTCAGCGGGTGAACGACTCCTGCTCCCAAGGCTTGAGCAGCACCTTGGCGCACGCTCCGGTCGCCTGCAGCTCCCAGGCGTCGGCCACGCGCGCCAGCGGGAAGCGATGGCTGATGAGCTTGTCGAGCTTGCCCGAATTGGCCGCGATCACGCGCAGAATCTGGGGCGTGTCGGCCATATTGTAGTGCCAGGAGCCGTGCAGACTCAGCCCTTTGCGCAGCAGGTCGGCGCTCACCCGCACCGGCGTCTCGTTCTGGCCGCTCTCGCCGACGAAACTGACCGTGCCCTTGCGCCGCGTCGCGTCAATGCAGAAACGATGGGCCGCGACAACGCCGGAGCAGTCGATGCTGTGGTCCACGCCGCGGCCGTCCCGGGTGAGCGCCAGCGTCCTTTGCAACGCGTCCGGGTCGGTCGGGTCGATCACCGCGGTGGCGCCCAACTCCAGCGCCTTTGCGGCCCGGTAACTGTTGATTTCGACCCCGAGTACCCTGGCCCCGCGATGCGTGCCGTTGACCACGCCGCCCAGCCCCACCGGGCCCAGACCGGTGATCAACAGTGTGTCGTCCGCGCCGAGCCTCGCTCTCTGCACCGCGCCGAATGTCGGACCGAGGCCGCAGCAGGCCATGGACGCGTGATCGTAGGAGATGTCATCGGGGATCGGCGCCAGCACCCAATCCTGCTTGAGCATGAACTGGGCCATGGTCGCCTTGCCCTCTTCACCCCCTGGCTGAGGCGGGGCCGTAACCGTGTCCTGGCAGTGGATGTACTCGCCGTCCAGACAGAGTTCGCACTGCCCGCACGGTGTCTGCGGCATCACCACGACCCGATCACCGACCTTCACGCGGCACGGCTGCGCCACTTCTACGACCTCGCCGGCCGCTTCGTGGCCCAAATAAGGCGCATCCCCGCCGCTGAGATATGTCTTGAACTCCGTACACATGGGCGCGGCGTGAATCTTGACAACCACCCAATTCTCCGCCGCCTTGGGCTTGGGCGCGTCAACGACTCCCCCCTGACTCGGTCCGAAAACTGCGGCTTTCTTCATGCTTCCCTTCCCTTCAGGTATGGCAAAAACAGCGGGTGTGTGCGTGGGCTTCTCACCAGTTGGTGAACGATCCGTCTTTCCGCCTCAGCTGCGGCAGCTCGCGCTTCCGGGACGGACTGCGGCTGGCCGCCTCCCTGTCGAACTCGATGCCGAGGCCGGGCAGGTCGGTCGGCAGCATGTAGCCGTCCTCCCAACGCGGTTGCAGCGGTACGACATCGGGCAGCGTTTCACCCGGCTTGCGCGGCTGCTCCTGTACACCGAAGTTGGAGGTCGCCAGATTCATCTGCAAACAGGCCGCCGACGAGACCGGGCCGAGCGGATTGTGTACCACCAGTTTGATGTAATGGGTCTCGCACCAACCGGCGATCTTGCGGGCCTCGGTAAAGCCGCCGGCGATGCACATATCGACGCGGGCATAGTCGATCCACTCCTCCTCGATCAACTGGCGGAACTCCCATTTCGAGGAAAACTGCTCGCCCGCGGCCAGCGGCACGTGCGTGCGCGGCCGCAGCGTCTTGAAAGAGTCGGGGTTCTCGCTGCGCAGCGGATCTTCGATGAAGAAAGGCGCGTACTGCTCAACTTCCCGGCACAGCCAGATGACGTCGGGCAGGTCCAGCCGCGTATGCACGTCGAAGCAGATGTCGATCTCGTCGCCGACCGCCTCGCGCACCGCCTGAAACTGGCGCAGCGCAGTGCGCACCGCGTCGCGGGGCTCCAGAATTTCGCCGTCCTGGGGCAAGCCCCAGCGCACGAACTTCCAGCCCTGCTCCTTTGTCTCCAGGCAACTCTCGACCAGCTGCTCCACTTCCAGGGCATCGTTCTGATTGTGCGGGTAACAGACGACCTTGTCGCGCACGCGGCCGCCCAGCAGTTCATAGATCGGCACGCCCAGCGCCTTGCCCTTGATATCCCACAGGGCGATGTCGATGGCCGAGATGGCTGAGCTCAACACACGCTGCGCCGGGAAAAAGCCGCCCCGGAACATCACCTGCCAGAGGTGCTCGATGCGGAACGGGTCCTCGCCCACTAACACGTCTTTGAAGTGATTTATGGCCCCGATTACCGCCTCTTCGCGGCTGGTCAGGCCGGACTCGCCCACGCCGTAGATGCCCTCATCGGTGTCTACCACCACAAAGAGAAAGTTGCGCTGACCGCCCCAGACCGGGTAGGCGGTTATGTCGGTGATCTTCATTGAACGCTCCTCGGAAATGTTGACGGAATCAGTAGGCCGCCGCGGCTGAGAGGGCGCGGCATCATGGCGGCCTGCGCTTCGCAGTGTGTAAGTCCACATCGGGTTCGCGCCCATCCATCAAGGGTGATGGATGAGACCGATAGCGAATGAATTTAGCGGAATACCCCCTGCGCTTGACCCCTCACAGCCTACCCGCAAGCGGCGATCTGCGCAAGCTGATTCCCCTTGGAATCGCCCTGTCTGGCCTGCCGAATCCGCGCTCGATTCCATCCATCGGCCGAGTTCTCTTATTGCGGTTCAGGCCAGGATTCCTTATCATGTTCTCAAACACAAAGCCAACCGAGTTGTGGAGGAATTCAATGCAAGCGCTTGTCTGGACTGCGCCGGAAAAGATGGAGATGCAGCAACAGCCCGATCCAACGCCCACCGCCGGCGAAGTGGTGATCCGCGTCGCCTATGCGGGCATCTGCGGCTCCGAGCTGAGCGGCTACCTGGGCCACAACGCCCTGCGCACGCCGCCGCTGGTGATGGGGCATGAGTTCGCCGGTGAAATCGTGGAGCTGGGCCGCGACGTGACCGCACTCGAAATCGGCGATGCGGTGACAGTCAACCCGCTCACCTACTGCGGGCAGTGCCGCACCTGCCGCATGGGGCTGACTCAGCTCTGCCCGCAGCGGCGGCTGGTGGGCGCGCACCGGCCCGGCGCATTCGCCCAATACGTCAGCATCCCCGCCTTCATCACCCACAGGCTGCCTCAGGGGATGACGCTGCGCACCGGCGCGCTGACCGAGCCGGTGGGCGTGGGCGTACGCATCGGCAGGTTGGCGGGAGACGTGGCCGCAGAGTCGGCGCTGATCATCGGCGCCGGGCCGATCGGGCTGCTCGCACTGCAGGCGCTCAAGCTGGCCGGGGCGGACCGCATCTTCATCGCCGATCTCGACCCGGAGCGTTTGGCCATGGGCGGCGCGCTCGGCGGCATCGCCATTTCGCCGTCTTCCCCTGGCCTGGGCGCGTCCGGACAGGCTGCCGATCTCGTCGAAATCGTCAAAGATGCCACGGCCGGCGACGGGGTGGCCGTCTCGGTTGACGCCGTGGGGACCGGCGGAACCCGCAGCCAGTGTGTAGCCGCCACGCGCAACGCCGGCACGCTCATCCTTTCCGGGCTGCACGAGGAGACTAGCCCTATGCCGGCCGCGGCCATCATCCGCCAGGAGTTGACCGTGCGCGGCAGTTTTGCCTATGGGGCCGCCGACTTTGCCCACGGCCTGGAGCTGCTCCACGCCGGCCACTACCGGCTCGACCCGTGGATCGTCGAAGCGCCCCTTGCTGAAGGCGGTGACTGGTTCCATCGCCTCGTCCACAGCCCGGGCAATGTCTCGAAGGTGCTGCTCGTGCCGGGCAACGAGTGAGAACTTCCTCATCCTCTGCCATTCAGGAGGCTTCCCATGTCGATCCCTCGCCCCGAGTACCCGCGGCCGCAGTTTGCACGCAACGACTGGCTTTGCCTCAACGGCACCTGGCAGTTTGAAATCGACCAGGGCGACAGCGGCCTTGAAAGAGGGTTGCTGACGCGCCCGCTGGCTGACCGCATCACCGTTCCCTTCTGCCCCGAGTCGAAACTCTCCGGCGTGGAAAACCACGACTTCCTCGAGGCCGTCTGGTATCGGCGCGAAGTGGACGTTCCCAGCCAATGGAGCGGCCGGCGCGTGCTGCTCCACTTTCAAGCGGTCGATTACGACGCAACCGTTTGGGTCAATGGGCAGGAAGTTGGCCGCCACCGCGGCGGGTTCAGCCCCTTCACCTGTGATCTGGGCGCTGTGGCCGCGCCCGGCGAGCGCGTCGAGATCGTCGTGCGCGCGCGCGACAACCACCGTGATCCCCAGCCACGCGGCAAACAGGCCCGGACATTCGGCCCGCGCGGCGCGATCTACCTGCGCACAACGGGCATCTGGCAGACTGTTTGGATGGAGCCGGCGCCGGACATTCACCTGGGCCGTCCCCGTTTCACGCCCGATCTGGCCAACAGCGTCATTCGCCTGGAGCAGCCGCTGGTCCATCGCCAGCCGGCTGCAGGACGGCCCCAAGCCGTCTGCCGGACGGGACTGCGGCTACATGCCCAACTGCTCGACGGCGCCGGCGTTGTCAGCGAGGCCGAATGTTGCGCCGAGCGCGACCTGTGCCCGCGCCTGGACCTGCCCGTGCCGGCTGATCGCCGTCGGCTCTGGTCGACCGAGGACCCGCATCTCTACCATGTCGTCCTCCGCCTTGTGGATGGCACGGGGTCGCCGGTGGACGAGGCGCGCAGCTACGCCGGCCTCCGCAGTGTCGCCATCGACGGCCAAGCGATCACGCTCAACAGTCAGCCGGTTTTCCAGCGGCTGGTGCTGGACCAGGGCTACTACGCCGATGGCATAATGACCGCGCCCAGCGACGAGGCGCTCCGCCGCGACATTGAGTTGAGCATGGAGGCCGGTTTCAACGGCGCGCGGCTGCACCAAAAAGTCTTCGAAGAGCGCTTTCTCTATCACGCCGACCGCCTGGGTTATCTGCTATGGGGCGAGTTCGGCGACTGGGGCTGCCGGGGCTACGGCGTTCAGGAAGAACATCAGCAGCCGACAGCTTCCTACATCACCGAATGGCTGGAGGTGCTGGAACGGGACTATTCGCATCCCTCGATCATCGGCTGGTGCCCCCTGAACGAGACCTGGCAACCGCTGCACGACCGCATCACCACGCTCGACGCGGTCACGCGTGGGCTGTACCTGGCGACCAAGGCGATCGACCTGACGCGGCCCGTGCTGGACACCTCAGGCTACTCGCATCGCGTGCCGGAGGCTGACGTCTACGACTGTCATGACTACACGCAGGACCCCGACACTTTTGCCGCGCATCATGCCGGCGTCGCCGACGGCGCGCCCCACTACAATGGACGCGATGGGCAGACCTGGTCGATCCCTTACCGTGGTCAGCCCTTCTTCGTCAGTGAGTTCGGCGGCATCTGGTGGAACCCGGATGTGATGGAGGGCGAGGACTCCTGGGGCTACGGGGAGCGCCCGCAGTCGCTCGAAGAGTTCTACGACCGCTTTGCGCGGCTCTGCGCCATTCTCCTGGACGATGCCGCCCACTTCGGCTATTGCTACACGCAATTGACCGACATCTACCAGGAACAGAACGGCATCTACCGCTTCGACCGAACGCTGAAATTCGACATGGCGCGCATCCGCGCCGCGCAACAGAGACCGGCGGCGATTGAACGCCGCTGATCTGAAACAGCTATAGAAATAAAGGCTTGTTGCTGCCACGGGCGCGGCAGGAAAGCGTCAGCCGCGGCCAGAGATCGCGGTCACGATGTTGTCGCCGTCGGCGGGGCGTTGCGGCGCTTCGGCAACCCCAGTCTTGGCCGCCAGCACCGGGTAGGCGTCCAATGGGGGCACACTCTCCAACTCGGGCAGGGCAGGGATGCCCTGCAGCGCCCGCTCGATCGCCGGCGCCAGCCTTTCTGCTTTGCGCTGTTGCTGGGTCTCGTGCCGTTCTTTGAAGGCGGGCATCAACTGTGCGGCGAACAGCTCCAACGACTCGCAAAAATGCTCGTGGCGGTTGTTGGCGGCCTGCTGGACAAACACGACCTGGTCCACGCCCGCGGCTTCGAGAGCCTCCAGGTTGGCCCGCACCTGGTCCGGACTGCCGATGCCCGCGGCCGGTTCACCCTGCTCCGGCATGTTGCGCTCAAAATCCTGCCACAGGTCGAACCGGCCGGGCACGTGGCTGCCGGTAATGTAGAAGTGGCTCAACGCATAGCCGAAGAACTGGAAGTTGCGCGCCCCCCGCCGCACCGCCTCGCTACCCTCCTCATGCAGCATGAAACCGGCACGATCGCGATGTTGGGGTTGACCGCTCTGCCGATCGGTTCGCACTCTCTTTCGAAAGTCTCGTAGTACTCCTCCACCCAGTGCGCCGCGCCGGCCGGATCGATAAAGGCGAAGGTCAGCGCGCCCATCCCGTAGCGGGCCGCGATCTTGATCGTCTCGCGGTTCGAGCAGGCCAGCCACAGCGGCGGGTGCGGTTTTTGCAACGGCTTCGGCACCACATTGCGCGCCGGCATAGTGAAGCTGCGGCCCTCGAAGCCCGCATACGGCTCCATCACCATCATCTTGGCCGCCTCGCGCACCGACTCCTCCCACATCACATGCTTCTGCTCCGGGTCGATGCCGAAGCCTTCCAGTTCGCTCCGGCTGCTTGAGGAGCCCGTGCCCCACTCCACGCGCCCATCGCTGATCAGATCGAGCGTGGCGATGCGCTCCGCCACGCGCGCGGGATGGTTGAAGCCGCTCGGCATCAGAACGATCCCATGACCGAGACGGATCCGCTTTGTGCGCTGGCTGCATGCGGCCAGAAAGACCTCGGGCGCCGACGAGTGGGAGTATTCCTCCAGGAAATGATGCTCGACCTCCCACGCGTAGTCGATGCCCAGCCGGTCCGCCAGTTCCACCTGCTCCAGCGCTTCCTTCAGCAGACGGTGTTCGCTATCCTCCGCCCAGGGGCGGGGCAGTTGATGCTCATAGAAGATGCCGAATTGCAAGAGCCGCTCCTCCGGTTACGGCTGGGGGCCGAACAGCAGACAGACCGGCATCGGTGCCCAGACCATCTCGCCGACCGGCGTCAACTGGCCGCTGTCCGCGTCGCGTCGGAAGACGCCGATGTCGTCGGAGTCCTGATTGGCGGCCAGCAGCCAGGCGCCGCTCGGGTCCAGCCTGAAGTTGCGCGGCGTCCGTCCCCGCGTCGAGGCATGTCCGGCTGCGGTCAGGCGCCCGCTGTCCGCGTCAACCGCGAAGATGGCAAGCGTGTCGTGGCCGCGGTTCGAACCGTAGACAAAGCGGCCATCGGGAGAGACATGGATGTCGGCGCAACTGTAGCCGCCGCGGTCGGCGACGCCGTCCGGCAGCGTCGAAATGGTCTGCAAGGGGGTCAGCGCCCCGCTGGCGGCATCGTAGGCGCAGGCCGTCACCGTCAGGTCCAGCTCATTGATGATGTAGGCGTTGCGCCCGTTGGGGTGGAAGTCAAAGTGGCGCGGCCCGCCCCCGCCCTGCACGGATGTGTGATCAGGGTCGTTGGCTTCCAGCTTGCCATCGACGAGGCGATAGATCATCACCTTGTCCATGCCCAGGTCGGCCACGTAGACGCGGCTGCCGTCCGGGCTGACGGTGGCGGAGTGGGCGTGGGCCGCTTCCTGCCGCTCCTGATTCGGGCCGCTGCCATGATGCTGAATGTTCTGCGTCGGCTCGCCGATCGTGCCGTCGGCGTTCAGCAGGTAGACCGTCACATTGCCGCTGGAGTAGTTGGCGACGACGAGCCTGTTGCCGCCCGGTTCAACCGCCAGGTGGCAGGGCGCGGCGCCATGGGTCGGCTGGCGATTCAGGAAGGTCAGGCCGCCCGATTCGCGGTCAATCGCAAAGCTGCTGACCTGCCCGACCTCCTGGTCCTCATTGACGGCGTACAGGATCTGCCCGCGCGGATGCAGCGCCAAAAAGGAGGGGTTGTCAAGTCCGGCGACGACCGCTTGCTGGCGCAACGATCCGCTCTCCGTATCAAAGCGAAAGAGGTAGATGCCTTCGCTATCTCGTTGCGTGTAAGTGCCGGCATACAGCGTGCGTTCTGTCATTACGCGTCTCCAGGTGAGGTTCGGTTCCGTCAGATATGTCTGGCGTTTCCAATGCGCAAAGGCAACTGTTTCTTTCTTGCCGCCTCCACCGCGGGAATCGCCCGCCGCGCCGGACCGCGATTCTCAGATCGGCGCGGGCGTGGGAAGGTCGGGAACGTGCTGATAGGCCGGGTCTGCCTTCTGTTTGCGCATGATCTTGAGAATCTCGATCCACGCCGGCAGCAGGCCCCGCTTGCACGCCGGCATCTGCGGCTTGATCAGCCGGTGCAGCTTGGGCAGATTGTAGCACGGCACGCCGGCGTACATATGATGCTCGGTGTGATAGTTCATCTGCCAGTAGAGGAAACTGGTGAATGGATTGAGATAGACCGTGCGGCAGCAGAGGCGAAAGTCGGGCACGCTGTCCTGCAACCCCGCGTGCTGCAGGTTGTTGCACAGGTAGCGCAGCCAGCCGCCGTAGAAGGGCGCGAAGGTCGTCAGCACGGGCAGCAAATACCAGCCAAAGTAGAGCGACACCGCCAGGATCAACCCGTGCCCCAGCAGCAGCCAGCGCGCCCAGGCAAAAAGCTGGCGCCGCTCCTGCGCGGCTTCCGGCGGGAAGAGCCCCTGCTCCCATTCCCCTTCCAGCCGGCCAAAGCTGAGCCGCACCGTCGTTCTCAGCGTGTCGTAGAGAATCCACGGATTCACCACCGCGTTCTTGAGAAAGCCGGTCACGGTCAACTCCATCGGCAGCTCCACCTCCAGATCGTCAGGCGGATGGAGCGTATACTTGTGATGTTCTAGGTGGCTGGTCGAAAACATCAGGTGGTTGCGCCACACGAGGAAGCTGAGGACCTGGGCAAACAGGACGTTCAGCATCCTCGTCTTGAAAACAGTGTTGTGCAGGAGTTCGTGGGTACCGTTAAAGAGAAAGGCGTAAAATGTGCCGTGCAAGAACAGGACCAATAGCAACGCGAACAGAGGCAAGTTCACGGCCGCGTACCAGGCCGCGAGGCCGCTGAGCACAACCAGGCCCAGATGACCGGCGACCTGCAGCGTTCCCTGCCAGTCGTCGCGTTGATTGAGCGCGTTGAGATCAGCGCGCGCCACGGGCACGCGCTGCCATGCGATTTTCACCGCCCTGCGTGCCGTCTGATTCGGTTGGGTAGCTGCCATGTTGCGGCCTCCTTTTACGGCGATGGTCGGTGTCTACTCATCTGCCACGTCAGTCTGGCGATCCGGCGTCGAAAAGATGATCGTCATGATCGCGGTATCGTTGCCGTCATTGCTGGCGTTGTGGACGACGTTGGCGGGAATCACGATCGTATCTCCCGGCCCCATCGGGTAGAGCTCGTCGCCGAGCGAGTGGATGATGCGCCCGCTGAGCACGTGCAGGATCTCTTCGCAGTTGGGGTGGGAATGGCGGAAGTTGGCCTGTCCGGCTTTGAGCACCGCGCGCCCAAAGGTCATGGTTTCGCTGTTGCCCATTTTGCCGTTGGCATACCAGACCAATTCGCCCCAGTCGAACTCCTGGACGGTTGCTTCAGCGGCAGAAAGGACTATCTTTTCGGTCATGGTCGGATCTCACTTTGTGGATGGCGGCCTCTCCCCCCGAGCAGGGCAGTTCAGCCTTTCAGTTGGGTGGATTTGGCCTGTGAAATCAGATCGGCTGTCGCTTCCTCTGAAGTTCCATCTTAACATACACAGTGGGAGGTGTCACCGGCGCTGCCACTGGCGCTGCAGTTCAGAAAGGGCGTGAGTTCCCGACTACCTCTGGTCGGGTACCAGGACTGGGACATCCACCCAGAGCATAGTAGGGCGCCCAGGTTAGTAGTGGCGGAGATTCCAGGGAGACTGCCCCCAAATGCGGACCGTACCCCTTTAGTCAGGGCAATTGCATCTGAATGGGGTCAAAGCATCGAAATGCTGCCATGATCGCTTCCGGATCCGGTTCAGACACTGTAAATTGCACCAATGATGGCGCGCAGGTTGTGAATCTGACCTGTTTCGACGTCTGCCGGCCTTTGTTGCGCTGAATTTCCGTCGTCAATCGGCAGGCTTACCGCGATTTCCACCTGTTATCACGTCCTTTTGTTAGGAATCCCGACGGCATTGGCATACAGAATTGGCATACGGATATAGATGCGTATGCCCTGTGCCCTTCCCCCCTTGCAAGAGCCTGAACAATCGTATAGGCTGTATCCAAAGTTGAAAGTCCAAGGCGACCGCGAACCATCTCTGTACCTTAACAAACGTATACTCTTCTACAGAACATACTTGGTTGCAAGACCATAACGCCGCCGCCGGCGCGACACGCTGCGCCAATCCGCAAAAACTTTTGCAGAAAGCGCAAGGCAACACATGAATTCACACGGCAATTCGCGCCACTTCGCGCCACTTTGATACTCTCCGCACGCCCCGACAGGATATCGACAGGATACAGAGCAGGGCATCACATGAATTCATGCCGCGCTTTGCCCCGCTCCGCGCCAGTGCGCCGCCGGCGCTCCGTTTTCCCGTCCATTTCGCCTGATCCTCCCCTTCACACCCCGCCCCCATTCCGGCTGCACACGCCACAGGAAATCACCTGTACCTACGGAATCGCAGAACGCCTGTCGCGGGAAGCGGCGACCCATGCTCAACGCTTAAGCGAAATCTCGTCAGGCAGCATCATGATCGAACTCAGGCCGCCGTCGACCACCACGTGGCTCCCTGTCATGTAGCTGGACATGTCCGATGCCAGAAAGAGCGCCGCCTGCGCGATCTCCTCGGGGCGGCCATTGCGCCCGAGCGGGCACATCTGCGCGATCTTTTCGCGATCGGCCTCGGAGATCGGATCCCACAGGCCGGTAACGACCGCGCCCGGCAGGATTGTATTGACGCGGACATCGGGCGCGTAGTCGGCGGCCAGCGAACGGGTCAGCGCGAGCAGACCGCCCTTGGCGGCCTGGTAAGCCGCATTGTCGGCATACCCGCGCAGCGCATGGACCGATCCGGTGATCACGAAGACGCCCGCGCCCTGCGCCAGCATATGCGGCATCGCGCAGCGGGCCAACATCCACGTTGCCTTCAAACAGACGTTGAGCGTGAAATCCCAATCCTCCTCGCTGACGTCCGTCGCCGTGCCCATCGCGAAAGACGCCGCATTGCTATGGACAATGTCGAGGCGGCCAAAGTGGTCCACTGCGGCCCGGACCATTGCCTCCACATCGCCAAGTTTGCCGACGTCTCCCCGGACAAAGTGCGCCTCAGCCGATGCCGACCGGATGGCGTCAACGACCTCCTGCCCGCCTGCCGCGTTGATGTCTGCAGCAACGACTTTGGCCCCCTGCTCGGCGAAAAGACGGGCCGTTGCCCGGCCAATGCCGGAGGCCGCACCGGTGATCAAAACGACTTTGTCTGCCAACAACATGACTCTCCCCCTATGTACCATGATTACAGTGGCGGCGGAACCGTGCGGCGTCCTTCGGTCCTCCTACGCCTCACCTATGCCTGCGGATTGAGCAGCCGAATAAGCTCGTCGTGGAAGCCGCCGCCGCTGGCAATGACGCCGCTGCCGTACAGTGGATCGCCGCCCTGCCAGTCTGTGATGCGCCCGCCGGCGCCCTCGATGATCGGCACCAGCGCGGCGCGGTCCCACAAATTCATTACCGGATCGGTCATCACATCCGCGCCCCCGACCGCCACCAGATAGTAGCCGTGGCAGTCGCCCCAAGTGTGGTAGCGGCCCGCCCGCTGCGCGACCGCTTCAAATGCCGGACCGTTCTGAAAGTTGGCAACATTGTAATGGCTGGTGGTCAGAAAGACGGCATCCTCGATGCGGTCGCAGTTCCTCACGCGCACCGGCGCCCCGTTGAGCCAGGTCGTTTCGCCGTCACCGAGCAGCAGGTCCTGCATAATTGGCTGGTTGATCGCCCCCAGCAATGCCTGCCCTTCGTGGGTCAACGCGATCAACGTGCCGAACAGGTAGCTGTGGCTGATAAAGTTCTTCGTGCCGTCGATCGGGTCCAGCACCCACTGAAAAGGCGCGTCCGGCTGATGATGGCCGAACTCTTCACCCAGGATGCCGTGAGCGGGATAATGCTCGGCGATCAGCGCCCGCATCCGCTCCTCCGCCTGCCGGTCGGCCACCGTTACCGGCGATTCGTCCGACTTGCTGTCCACCGTGTAACCTGTGCGGAAATAGCGACGGATGGTGGCCCCGCTTTCCTCAGCCAGAAGGCGCGTAAACGCAAGCAGAACGCTGTGCTCGGACGAGGTCAAAATTGGTTTTCGCATGGCGGAACACCATCTGTTAGTGTATAGTGGAGTGGCAAGTGGATCACGCCTGACGCCTTGCGCTATCCATTTTCTACCAGCTTTGCCGGATATGATAGCGTCTTTCTGGCGGATAGTGAAAAGTGGATAACGCTTTCGTCTCGCCGCCAGCCGCAAACCACGCACGAACCGGAGGATCAGATGTCCGTTCTCGACAAGTTCAAGCTCACCGGCCGCATCGCTCTCGTCACGGGCGGCAATCGAGGATTGGGCCGCCAGATGGCCCAGGCCCTGGCAGAGGCCGGCGCGTCGGTCGCGCTCATCAGCAGAGATCAGGGCCGGGCTGACCAGGCGGCGCGCGAGATCGCCCAGTCGCTCGTGGACGCGGGCGCGGCCGCTGATCGGACGATGGCGGACCCGTTCGACAGCGTGCGCGGCTATGCCTGTGAGGTCAGCAACACGGAAGAGGCCGACCAGGTCGTGCAACAGGTGATCGCCGACTTCGGCGGCCTGCATATCCTGGTCAACAACGCCGGCATCAACATCCGCGGCCCGATCGATGAACTGCAACCGGAGCAGTTTCAGCAGGTGATGGCGACCAACGTTACTGGCGTGTGGAACTTCTGCCGCGCCGCGGCCGGCCATCTCAAAGCGCAGCGGTACGGGCGCGTGATCAACGTCGGCTCGACCCTTTCCATCATCGCCCTGCCCGAACGCACGCCTTACGCCTCCAGCAAGGGCGCGGTCTGGCAGATGACCCGCTCGCTGGCGCTGGAATGGGCGCCGTATGGCATCACGGTCAACGCAATGCTGCCCGGCCCATTTGCCACCGAGATGAACACGTCACTAAAGGACGATCCGGAGGAGTACAGAAAATTCATTGCCCGCATCCCCCTGGGGCGTTGGGGCGACCTCGACGAAATCGGCGGGCTGGCCGTCTTTCTCGCCAGCGACGCGTCGAGCTACATGACCGGTTCAGGCATCACGATTGACGGAGGCTGGACGGTCCACTGAAAGGACAGTGGTCACCGGCTAGTGGCCAGCGGCAAGTCGCTGGCGGGAAGACCATCGTCCAACCGTGGAAACATTGAGAGAAGGAGCGCACACTGTGAAAATCCAATCCATCTCGACTGTCGTTGTCCGCGTCAATCATCGGGGGGATTGGCTGCATGTCGTCGTCGAGACCGACGCGGGGATTACCGGCGTTGGCGAGGCAAGCCACAGCGGCAACGACGCGCTCTGCGTGGCGGCGGTTGAGCAGTTTGCCCAAGCCCTTGCCGGCCAGGAGCCGCGCCAGATCTCCCGCATCCGCCAAGAGCTGGCGCGCAACCAGGGCGGACGCTTTTACAACACGGCGCTGAGCGGACTGGAGCAGGCGCTTTGGGACGTGCTGGCGCAGTCATTGGGAGTGCCGCTGCATCACCTGTTCGGCGGGGCGTTGCGGGAGAGGCTGCGGCTGTACGCCAATATCAACCGCCATGTCCGGGATCGCTCAGCACAGGGGTTCGCGCGCGCGGCGCGCCAGGCCGCCGACGAGGGCTTTACTGCCATCAAAATGGCCCCTTTCGACGAACTGCGCCACCCCTACCGCTACCGCACCGGACCCCGCGCCGATTGGCGTCCCGGCGTCGAGCGCGTGCGGGCCGTGCGCAAGGCGATTGGTGACGAGGTGGAACTGGCGGTCGACTGCCACAGCCGCATGGAGGTTTCGCAAGCGGTCATTGTCGGGCAGGAGCTTGCGGACGTTGATCTGTTCTGGTATGAGGAGCCGGTGGCGTATACCGATCCCGAGGGCCTGGCGGCCGTGGCCGCACGCGTTCCCCAACCGATCGCGTCGGCGGAGACTGTTTTCGGCGTCGAAGGCTTCCGACCGTTCACTGCTGAACGCTGCGTGGATGTGATCATGCCGGATGTCAAACACTGCGGCGGCATCCAGGAACTGAATGCGATCACGGCGGCCGCGCGCATGAGGCAGGTGCTGGTCGCCCCTCACAACCCGGCCGGGCCGCTCGCGACCGCGGCCACGGCGCAAGCAGCCTCCACATGGCCCAACTTCTACATTCTGGAGTTTGCCTGGGGTGAAGTCGACTGGCGCGCCGATCTGCTGACCCCGCCGGAGCGCATAGAGGACGGACACCTGCTGCTCTCGCAGGAGCCGGGATTGGGCCACCGGCTCAACCCGCAGATTGTCGAAGCGTTCCGCAGCGGCAGTTTTGGCAATTCAGACTCGTCAAAGTTACCGTTTGAGTAATTTCCGGCTTGACCCTGGCAACGTCGTACCTGCCTACGCCGATGCGCTCTCGACGGCCAACCAGTCCATCTCCAGCCATTGCGGGGCTTCCTTCGCCACTATTCCCCAACGAAAATGTCCCCAGGGCGCAATCTGCAAGTACTGATTGTCCAGCCAGAGAACCAGCCCAAGCGGACCAGCCGGCGCGTGGGATATTTCCTTAAGCAAGCGGCCATCGACAGAAAAACGCACGCGCTCACACTGCCAGTCAATCGTGTAGATGTGCCAGTCTCGCATTGAGACGGGGAGTTGCAGGTCCGCAATGCCCGCCGCTTGCTGGACCGCGCGCCAAAGCAAGCCGGTCAAGGGAGGTATGCGCATCAGCGGCGCGGTCAACGCGAGCAGAGGCGCCCACACCAAGAAACGGGGCGTACAAGCGTCAAGGAGGGATGCCTTCCATCCCCAGCCGGGCTGTTCCGGCGCCAGGCGCATGTCGGCGTCCGGCCCGGCATAGAAGAACCAGAGCGCCTGGGGCAACGCGGGCGGACGCAGTCCGCTCATGCGGAAGGGGTCGTTCCAGAAGCCGAAGCCTGCGGTCCCGGTCAGCGTGCCGCTGTTGTGTGAAAAGCGGGCGCGCGCAGTAAAGCGCAAAGGAGGCCGCCACCGAAAGTCCCGCCGCGCCAGACCCTGGTAGTCGTCGATCTGCGCGTTGGTATAGCCGCGGGCAGATGCCGCGTCGTTCCCCAGGCGCAGACCGTCCCCGCCAATCCGGATACGTCCAGCCCCACGCTCAGTTTGCCGCCAGTGGGAGTTCAGGCCGCGGGCAAATCGCGCATGGACGCCGAGTCGGCTCATCTGCGCGCCTGCTTTTCTGCCACGATGACCAGCGGCTGCACGGCCCCCCGCCCGATTCGATGTTCTGTCCAGCTAAGCTCGACCCTCTGTAGCGCGGCGTCGAACTGAGAGAAGGCCGCCGGGGGCGATGGAAAGACCAGCTGGAACAGAAAACGCAGCAGCGGAGACGGAGTGGTCAGGGAGACCTCTACGACGACTAGCCTGCCGCCCGGCCGCAGACAGCGGGCGAACTCCCGATGGGCGCGCAGGTCGAGAATATAGGATGCGGGGAAGGTGCTGACGATCGAATCGAAAGCATGATCGGCGAAGGGCAACCGTTGCGCGATGCCCTGCAAGCGGGGAACCGTCTGCGCCCGTTGAAAGAGCTTGTGCATGCTGATGCGCTGCATCGCGGCTGACGGTTCGATCCCAATGACCTGTCGCTGTCCGCACTGCATCAGGGGCAACAACTCTCCGGTGCCAAACCCGACTTCCAGCACACGTTCACCGCGCACAAAGGGCAGCGCCGCCCGCCGCCAGCCGTCCCAGCGACCCAGGCTTACAGCCCAACTGACCGGATCATAGGCCCAGGCCAGTTTGTTATAGAGAAGCCGATAGAGAAGGAGATAGATTGAACGCATGAAGCGGCTCAGGCCGGAACCTGCGCGCCTCTGGGCACAAAACCGGCCTCGGCATCTCCTGTCGGGCGGTCAGGCAAACAGGGGGGTCATGCTCCGCTCTGCCACCATCGCCGCCATCTCTTCATCGCTGGGGCCGCTGCCGTCGAAACGGCTGGCGGCGTCCAGGATTTTGGGCAGCAGTCTGAGGTCGCCGGCGGTGTTGAGGAACAGATCCTCCTGCGCCATAATCCAGTGAACGGCGCGGTCGATGTCAGCCTGCGCTTCCAGGGGTTGGTACCATGTGAGGTGACTCTTGGGCGTTGTGCCCCATGGTCCCCGCAGCAGAGACTTGATCGTCTGCACGGCGATGCCGCGTTCGCGCGCCAGGCCGACGACGCGCTCGAAATCACTGGCGTACTGGCTGTTCTGCTTCATCTGGATGTTCCAGGGAAGCAGAATCGATTCGAAATCGAACGCTTGCAGGCTACGTTGAAGGAAGGCAGCAATCTTTAGGCCGTGACCGGTAACGCCGATATATTTGACCAGACCCTGTTCGCGCGCCTCCATGGCCGCCTCCAGCGCCCCGTTTTCCCCCATGGCCGTATCCCAATCGTCCGGGTGGCTCAGATTATGGAGCTGGATCAGGTCAATGCTGTCCACGCGCATTCGCTCGAGGGAGCGGTGAATCTGGGCCTTGGCGGGCGCGTATTCGCGTTCACCGGTCTTGGTGGCCAGAAAGAAGCGGTCGCGATACTTTTCCATCGGGGGGCCGAGCCGGTCTTCCGCCTCGCCGTACCCGGCGGCGGTGTCGATGTGATTGATGCCGTAATCCAGCAGCATCTCCATGCTGCGGTCGGCTTCGGCCTGCGGGACGCTGGCGAATGCGACCGCGCCGAAGAGAATTGCGGTGCTGCTGTGGCCGGTGCGGCCAAAGATTCGTTGCGGAATCATGGTAGGATCTCCTTGCAATTTCGATAAGGTCAAGTCAATGCTTGGCTTTGTCTTCGTGCAGCTGACGGCGGAGGAGTGACAAGGCACGTATAAAGTCCTGATGCCAGATGCCGTCCGGCGGCTCGTTCAGTTCGTGCCAATAGAAGGCGAAAAGATGCCCGCCGTCATCATCGGTAAAGAAGGGCCCTTCGTCCTGCAGGGGACGCGTGACGCGGCACAGGAAGAAATGCCAATGTTGGGCAATCTCAGTATAGGCCAGCTGACCCAAAGGTCTGACAACGACGGCATCCTCGATGCCGGACTCCTCAGCCAGCTCGCCCAGCGCGGCATCCTCCGGCTCTTCACCGGCCTCCAGCGACCCCTTCACCAGCTGTGTGCCCACCTGGGGGTGGCGGAAGGCCAGCACCTCCAGCTTGTCGCGCCGACGAATCACAACGGGCACAACCTTATCCACCGGTTTCGCCATCGGGCCGGGCCTCCACTTCTTCCTCCTGCGCTGGCAAGTCGATCCGCTCACTGAGCAGAGGCGATGCTGCCGCCTGCGCGGCGGCGTAGACGACGGGCAACGGCGCACCGGTGGCCGCGGCCAGACGACGACAGTCCTCAAACTCCGGTTTGGCGCCCACCGTCTGTCCATCCACACACTTCAGCTTCACTCTCACAGACCCATAAGGCGTACTGACCGTTTCAATTTCGCGCGCGGCGACGTGTCGGCGGACCGGGTAGACACGCACGCCCAGGGTAGTCGTTTGCCGCAAGAGAATTGTAGCCAAGGCGGGTTCGTCAGCCTGCGCTGCCAAGACGCTCAGTTGCGTTGCCGGGCGTCCCTTCTTCATGGAAATGGCGGTCGTCCAGACGTCGAGCGCGCCGGCGTCAAACAGGAGGTGCTGCACAGGCTCGTACAGTTCGGGATTCATGTCGTCGATGTTGGTTTCGATGATCACGAGGCAATCAGAGAGTGTTTCCCCAGGCGCATCTGCGTTCTGTGTGATCTCATCACCCAGCAACAGACGGGCCACATTGGGCCAGTCGAAAGTCTTCTGGCCCGCGCCGTAGCCGATGTTGCGCAAACGCATGGCAGGTCGGCGAAACTCTGCCATTTCTGCCAGTAACGCCGCGCCGGTCGGTGTAACCAGTTCACCGGGGCCGGGCGCGGCGACTGTGGGCGCGCCGACCGCGGCCAGCAGCTCGAGCGTTGCCGGGGCGGGCAGGGGGATGCGCCCATGCGATGAACCGGTCCAGCCGGGTCCGAGCGGCAGGGCGGACGCGTACAAGGAACTGATTTCCAGTTGATGCAGCCCGGCGCACACGCCGACGATGTCGATGATGGCGTCCAGCGCGCCCACCTCGTGAAAGTGGACGGCGTCCGGCGTTGTGTCGTGGACATGCGCTTCAGCGGCTGCGAGGCGGGCGAAGACGGCGACGGCGCGGCGCTTTACCTCGGCGGGCAGGTGGGCGGCCTCGATAATCTCATCTACGTCGGCCAGATGGCGCTGGGTATCGTCTTCGACGGCGTCCACATGGATGAGCGTCGCGCGCAAGCCCCCGCGCATGACCGTTTGCGCGCGGATGTCCCAACTGTTTGGCGGCAGGTTAAGGTGCTCCACGGCGGCGCGCAGCGATGTCGGAGGCCAACCCGCGTCCACCAGACAGCCTAGAAAAATGTCCCCGGAAATGCCGGAAGGGGTGTCGAGAAAGGCGAGAGGCATGGATAGCGGTGGAAGGCTGAATGCGCCCCGCTCGAAAGGGACGCGCAAGGGTCGTTACGCCATCAACTCCGCCACAGAGATGAGCGCGCCGCCAGCATCTCCGTTGGCAGCGGGATTCAAGCCGCCGCTGCGGAATCCGTCCAGATCCAGGGTGACGAAACGGTAGCCGGCTGCCTTGACGCCGGCGACGATCTCCTGGTGGTGGGCGATGATCGTTTGGAACTCCTCAGGCGGCAACTCCAAGCGGGCGATCTCGCCGTGATGGCGCACACGGAACTGGCTCAGGCCCAACGCCACCAGCACATCCTCGGCGGCCTCGATCTGGCGCAGCAGTTGCGAATCAATCGGCGTGCCGTGGGGCACGCGTGAGGAGAGACAGGCCATGGCCGGCTTATCCCAAACCGGCAACCCCAGATGTCTGGCAATGGCACGCACTTCCGGCTTGGTGATGCCCGCCTCCAGCAGAGGAGAGCGCACGCCCCGCTCGCGTGCGGCGACTGCGCCGGGGCGGAAGTCGCCGGTATCGCTGGCATTGGTGCCGTCGCAGACGATTCCCCAATCCTCGGTCTGCAAGATTTCGTGCAGCCGATTGTGCAGTTCGGACTTGCAGAAGTAGCAGCGGTTGTTGGGGTTGGCTGCGTAATTGGGGTCCAAGTACTCTTCCGTTTCCACAAGGCGGTAGGGCACGCCGATCTCCTCGGCGAGGGCGACAGCGTCACGCATCTCCCGCGCCGGATAGCTGGGGGAAACGCCGATGCAGGCCAGCGCCCCTTCACCTTGCGCGGCGGTGGAGGACCTGCCGCCCAACTGTTCATAGGCGACCGCCATCACCAGCGCGCTATCGACGCCGCCGGAGTAGGCGACGATGACTGAGCCGAAGGATCGCAGCGTCGCGCGCAGGGTCTCCAGCTTGGCCGCGGTCTCGGTTGAGAGCGCTTCGCTGCCAACCGCATCCTCGCCCGCCAAGGGGCGGCCAAAAGAGGAAAGCGTCTGCGTGGTTGAGTCTGTCATGGTTTCACTGTTACTCCGGCTATGCGTTGGGAGACGCCTGAAGGCTGTGGCTGCGTTGTCTATCGCCCTCTTCAAGAGAGGCAGAAGAATCGTTGTCGATTTTGCGATTGATCAATGCGGCGAGATGGCCTGCGCCAAAGCCGTTGTCTATGTTGACCACGGCCACGCCGGATGCACAGCTGTTCAGCATGGCCAACAGGGCGGCAACACCGCCGAAGCTGGCGCCGTAACCTACGCTTGTGGGCACTGCGATCACCGGCGCCTGCGTCAGACCGGCCACCACCGACGGCAGCGCACCCTCCATGCCGGCAACGACGATGATCACGTTCGCCCGCTGCAAAGTCGGAATGTGGGGCAGCAGCCGGTGCAGACCCGACACGCCCACATCGGTGATCCGGCGCGGCTCGTGCCCCATCAGCCGCAGCGTCAGAGCCGACTCCTCCAGCACCGCCAAATCACTGGTGCCGGCGCAGACGACAACCACGCCCGCCTGTCTTTCCGCCTCCGGTTCACGGTCTAGCCAAACGCAGCGCGCCTGTTCATGCCACTGCAGATCCGGCACACGTTCGCGGGCAGCTTGGAACTGGCCCACCGCCGCGCGAGTGCCCAGCAGGCGGGGCGTGCCTGCGGCCAGCTTTTCTGCAATCAACGCGACCTGGTGCGCGCTCTTGCCCTCACAATAGATCACTTCGGGAAAACCGGTCCGCAGCGGCCGGTGGTGATCCAGCGTCGCCACGCCTTCAAGCGTCTCGAACGGCAGTGTCTTCAGCCGTGCCAGGGCGCTATCCACGGAGGTTGCGCCGCCGGCCACGTCGGACAAAAGGGCAGCCAACTGCGATTCGTTCATGGCGCAAGACGCATCAGGCAATCGCTCGATGGGTATGAGGTCCGAATTCAGCCTCGTAGAACGGACTGACCATGCGCCCCGGCGGGACCAACTCGTCGATCTGCCGGCGATCATCGCCGGTGACGGACAGGTCGAGCGCGCCTAGATTGTCCTCCAGCTGCTCCATCGTGCGCGGGCCCATGATCGGGCTGGTGATACCCGGCTGCTGGACACACCACGCCAGCGCGAGCTGCGACAGCGTACCACCCTTGGATTGCGCGAGAGGCCGCAGACCCTCGACAATGTCGTAAATGGCGTCATTCTTGCGACTGGCCAGACGCGGCTCGTTCTCGGCGTTGGCGTAGCGCGCCCCTTGCGGCGATGGCGATTCACGCGTGTATTTGCCCGTCAGCAGGCCACCAGCGAGCGGGCTCCAGGGAATCAGGCCGATGCCGTAGGTCTGGGCCATCGGGATCAACTCGCGTTCAATGCGCCGGTCCAGAATGTGATAGGGCGGCTGCTCCGAAACAAAGCGATTCAGGCCCAACTCCTTGGCCACCCAAATCGACTCTACCACCTGCCAGGCGGCGAAGGTGCTGCTGCCCAGGTAACGCACCTTGCCCGACCGCACAAGATCGTCAAGCGCCCGCAGAGTTTCGTCAATCGCGATCTCCGGGCGGGGCCGGTGGATCTGGTAGATGTCGATGTAATCGGTCTGCAACCGTTTGAGGCTGGCCTCGCACTGTTCAATGACGTGGCGACGGCTGCTGCCGGCGGCGTTGGGGTCGTCATCGTCCATCCTGCCGTGGACTTTGGTCGCCAAGACGATGCGGCTTCGGCTGCCGTTGCGCTTCAACGCCTCACCGGTGATCTCCTCGCTGCGGCCACCGCTGTAGACGTTGGCGGTATCGAGAAAATTGATGCCGGCGTCAAGCGCACGGTCGATAATTGCGTAGGAGTCCTCGGGCGTCGTGCGCCCTCCGAAGTTCATACAGCCCAGGCACAGGGGGCTGACCTTCATGCCCGTACGCCCGAAATTGCGATATTCTATCAAGAGAACCTTTCCTGGATAGGAGAGTGGATAAAGGCGTCACATTCGCCTGCAACTGCAGTTTCAGTTCTGCCTACAGTGTACAAGTGTTTTGAAGGGATGTAAAATCCATGCTTAAACTGGGTGCAGCCCAATTTTTTTGGGGAAACGTGTCCTTAGGGGTCGTGGGCCTCTCGCCCGCAGCCGGTTTCGGCTCCCGTGCCTGTTGAATAACTGCTCCAGGAGGTGACGGATGCAGGTCGCCTGTCGGCACAATCGAACCGCAGTTCAGCTGATTCTCTTGAATGAAGTCGCCGCCTGAGCCGCTGCCGTCAACTGTCTCCATCATTTCAACTTCATCAACCATAGTTCAGTCAGGTGCTGACAATCCTGTCTTTCAGAGCAAGTCAGAAACCCACCCCCATTCTGAAATGCACCCTGGGGTTCCCAGGAACTGCAAACGCCCCGATCTTGTAGTACAATTGTGCGAAACATAAATGATCGCAGCCGCGGCCCTGCCGCAACTGTATACCGATTTCGAACAAACACCATGCCAATTTGCCCATCCTGCCCCCGCCGCGGGAGCCACGCGCAGTAACCTGCTGCCCTCCCTGCCCAGCCAGTGCCGCAACCGTCCGTTGCCCGCCATACCCGAAAAAAAACGATTTTGGGACGAAGATTGACGAAGAATGACGAAAAATGACGAAAAATGACGAAAAGATACGACACGATATGACAGAACACGCCCAACCGGGCCCGAACACGCGAAAAAAAAATCGGCGCGACTAAACGCGACCAAACGCGACTTGGCGCGCTCGAATACGCTCGCAAACGCTCGTAACTGCTCGCAAACGCTCGTGATCACTTACACCGGCACACCTGACCTGCGCGCCCCGCACGTCGCCTGCAAACGGTTCAGAAGCCCGGACGCAGCCGAAATTCCGCCCCCATTCTTGGATTCACCCGCGCGCGGCGCGGATACTGGAACTTCAACAGTGTCTCAACGAACGCCACTCTGTACGTTTTGTGCGTTCTCAGTACTCAGAGTGACTGCGATGCTCTGAATCGTGGTACGCGGGCGGAAGGAGCGCAGCTCTACTGCTCAGCGCTGACGCGCGCTTCCCTTGCAAAGGAGTATCCCAGCTAGGTGTGATGATGAAAGGGCGTAGACGAGGAGAGGGGGTTGAGAAGAGCATAGTTGGCGCGCAAGTGACGCTCGCCCTCCGCACGACTCTGCTCAGTCGACCCTGGCTTCAGCTGCTTCAGCCGCTTGGCTTGACTTGACGCACAATAACCTGGCATGCACCCCTTAAACTGGCTGAGGTGGCAAGTCTGCTTAGACCTACAGCCTTCACTGGACATTGACCCAAAGAGCATGAACGATTACGAGAATGCGAGAATGACCAACAAGGCAACGGACGAGACACTGCGCCAGACACTCCTCCGCATAGACGGTAGAGGGTATAGGGCTTACAAGGAGATCGGGGGAGAGTACCGTTTTCCCGGCTTCACGCTTGCGATCGATTCCGTCCAGTCCGACCCCTTTGCCGGCCCCAGCCGGCTGCGGGCGCTCGTTCCGCCGAGGGAGGCCGCCCTGCCGCAACGGCTTTTTGCCACAGGCAGCCGGGCTGTGGGTGTCAGCTGCTTCCTGGCCAGGGCCTTCGCCCGCCAGGCAGATCAACTGAGCGTTCGGCGCGGCACTGGCGGGAGCGGAGAAATCAGGATTGAGGCGCCCGGCCAGCAGGTGCTGGCAAACACTACCGCGCAAATCCATGCGGATGGAACGGTGGAGGCCCGCTTTGCCGTCGGCCTGCCCGCCCAGGGCAGGAGGGTGCTGGGGCCGCAGGCGTGCAAATTGCTCCTCGAAGACGTACCCCGTATCATCACAGGCAGCCTCCTGGCCAGTAGCCACCCCTCAACTGACCTTTGGCGTCATGCGGCCGTGAACGAGGATGCGGACGCGCTGCGCGCGATGCTGGCGCCTCAAGGCCTGATCGCCTTTGTCGCCGACAGCGCGATCTTGCCCCGCGCCAGTGGTGTCGACGACCGGCCCCTGCGCGCCGATTCGGTGGTTCCCTTCCGTGCGCCGCATAGCCTGAAAGTTGACTTTGTGCTGCCGCATGGGGGCACTGTGAGCGGCATGGGCATCCCTGCGGGGGTGACGCTCATCGTCGGTGGCGGCTATCATGGAAAGTCTACGTTGCTGCGGGCCATCGAGCGGGGCGTTTATAATCACCGACCCGACGATGGGCGCGAGCTTGTCGTCAGCGCGGCTGATCTGGTCAAAATTCGAGCAGAGGACGGGCGTTCGGTCAGCGGGGTTGACATCTCCTCGTTTATCGGCGATCTTCCCCTGGGACAATCGACGCGCCGCTTCTCCAGCGCCAACGCCAGTGGCTCCACCAGCCAGGCTGCGGCGATTGTTGAGGCGCTCGAAGCGGGCGCTGACGGTCTGCTCATCGATGAAGATACCGCCGCCACCAACTTCCTGATCCGAGACGCGCGCATGCAGGCGCTTGTGCCCAAAGCGAAGGAGCCGATTACGCCGTATGTCGACCGCGTGCGCCGGTTGCATGCGCAGCACGGGGTCAGCACCGTCCTCGTAATCGGCGGCAGCGGAGACTACCTCGACGTAGCCGACACTGTAATCGCGATGGAGAGTTTCCGCCCGCACGACGTCAGCGAACGCGCCAGGAAGGTCGCCACAGCCCATCCCACCGGTCGGGTGGCAGAAGAAACTGGCCCGCTCACAGTCGATTTCCAGCGCTCTCCCCGGCGCGGCTCGGTTGACCCATCCAAAGGACGGCGGGAGGTGAGCATCAAGACCAGAGACGCACACACGATTCAGTTGGGCGCGGCAACGCTGGATCTGTCCGCCGTGGAGCAGGTCATCCACAGGGCGCAGACGCGGGCGATCGGCGCGGCGCTGGATTACGCCCGCCGCAAATATATCGACGGTCAACGCCATCTGGCTGAGATCCTCGATCTCGTATTGTCCGACATCGAGCGCGACGGTTTGGACGTGCTGGACAGCCGCCGCATCGGCGAGTTCGCCCGCTTCCGCCGCCATGAGTTGGCCGCTGCGCTCAACCGTCTGCGCACACTGGAGACATAAGGACAGTCAACTATGACACAGATGAGTGAGAGTCCCGCAATCGACTCGCCCCCGGAAGCATATGCCGAACGCCTGCGGCGAAGTTATGTCAACTTTCGCTGGCCTCTATTCCTGTTGACGCCCGAGGAGTACACGCGGCCTTGCCTGGAGAATGGCTGGACCCCACTTGCAATGGTGGCTCACGTCGGCTACTGGGACAGATTCCAATTGCGGCGCATGGAATCTGCTGTGCGCGGCGGCGGGCCGATACCATCGCCGGCGGCGTGCAACGACGAACGGGCGGCGTGCGAACATAGGAGTTGGGATGCAGTACTGATCGAGGCGGACGACGCGCGCGGTCAAATGATCGAATTTGCCCTGTCGCTCAACCAAGAGCAGATCGACGCGATCTACGAGGACAAAAGCGAGTCGCGCCCGGTTGTCAAACAGCTGTTGACGCACATGCCCCGCCATGTGGATGAGCACGCCGTTGAGGTGCATCGCTACTGCTTTTCTCTAGCGCGTTGGGGCCGCGAGCCGGTCGTTGCGTTCTATCGCCGGCAATTCAACAACCTTCTGGACGCCATCACCGGCCTAACCGAGGAGAGTTGTGTTTCGATTCCCGTATGCGGCGTTTGGAGTGTGCGTGACATCCTCGCCCATACGCTTGTCTGGGACGAATACGCGTGGGAACTGATCAGGCAGTGGCCCGATTCTGATCTTTCGAAACTCGCGCCTTGGATTGAGGACGACGCTGATACGGTCAACGAGGGCCTTATGGCGGACAAGGCAGACCTGACGATGATCGATCTTCTGGATCAGTTGGCGACGGTTCACCGGCGCATTGTCAGCGGCCTGCGCCGCCTCAGCGAGCAACAGATTCAGACGGAGGTGGCCTACAACCACGAAGAGAGGGGCAACGCCATCTTCTTACTCATTTCCATGTCGGCGCATACGGCGGATCACGCGGCGGAGATTTACGCGGCGCGCGCCGATGGGCGGCTGGTTCCCCTCGCCTGAATGGCTTAACCGGAGTGGGCGTAGCGCTTGCTCGTCTCCTGATTGCTGAGATGGGAAGTAACCGAACGCTGCACGACATGCCAGCTATTTGCAGCGCGCTGAAGCGTGAAAATGCAGCAAAGGGGCACGGTGAGGGGCTCCGTCAGACCGGTGAGGCCGCGCACGATGCCGACGACCGGCGCGCCGTGCGTGACCATGAGCAGATTCCGTTCTGGATAGCGGGCTGTCAGCGCATGGGCTGAGGCCGCGGCCCGTTCGTGGCCTTGCTCCGAACTCTCGGGATAGGGGAGTCTGCCGACCGCGCTGTAATCCGTGTCGATGCGGGGAAAACGCAGCGCACGGTCCTCCTCCGGCAAGAGCTCCGGCATCGCTTGCACGTTGGGCAGGATTTCGCCGATGCCCGGCTCCAGATAGACCGGCAGATTCAGCGCGTCGGCGATGTGGCTGGCGGTCTGGATTGTGCGCAAAAACGGGGAGGCATAGATGCAGTCTATTGGTTCGTCGCGCAAGCTGCGACCGACCTCCTGAGCCTGCGTTTCGCCATCCTGGGAGAGCGCAGGATCATACGGGCGTTGCGCGGTCCTGGCCCAGCCGGGAATCTGAAAATCCTCCCGATTGCCGTGCCTGACGATCCAGATTCGTTGGCTCACAGTTTCGCTCCTCATCCGCGTTATGGCTGACCAAGCTGTTGATGCCCCATGCGCTAAGGGCAGTGTATCACAGGCGCATAGCAGGCGGAGAAATTGTACGATTCCATTCAGTTCAGACGAAGGCGGCGCTAGTTTCCCCCTTCCAAACCGGCTGACAATAATGGCGGCGTCTGCTATACTGCGAAGGAACCGGGGGGCGCGCCGATTTCTGGACGCTCTTCCGATTTGCGGTGGGGGGAATTGTTTAGAACATGGGGACTCCGGGCCAATCTCGGCGGCAGGTTTGAAGAGAGCGACGCTTCACGATACGATGGCATACACATTCACTGACCACTACCGCGCCGCACGCTTGTTGCTGCGGGCCAACGCCGTCCTCATCGGCCTGGGCCTGGGGCTGCTACTCCTGATCTATCCGCGCGATCTGCTGGCGGCGGCCGGCATCACGCTCGGCTCAGCATGGACCGCCCGCATCGGGGGCAGCGCGCTGATCGGACTGGGAATCGGTCTGCTTTCGGCCGCAGCCCAATCTGATCTGCAACCGGCCTCGCTGCTGGCCGCGACGATAAGCAATGCCGCCGTCTCAATCAGCCTGCTGATCGCCTATTTTGAGGGTGAGATGGAGGCGCTGCATCCCTTGGGCGCTGCCGGCCTGCTGGCCATCTTCTTTATCTGTCTGCTGACAGCCGTCCTGTCAGCCCCATACATACGCCGCAAGGGGAGACAGCATTAGCTGGGGCTACTCCCGGTCCCGGCATTTTGCCGCATTGGCTGATGCGCATCGCGTATCTCATGCTGGAAGGCCCTAAATTGGGCGCTTGCGTATCGGATGGGACCCGCTCCGGGTGAGGCCGCTGCCTGGTTTCATCTCATCTCCCAATTGGCTTTCTACATTCTTGGAATTATCGAAACTCTGTGCTAAAATCGATCTTCGCGTTCGAATTATCTGGAGCTATGGGGCGCGAACATCGCTTGATTGCAACGGGCAGCAGTCCGTCGCCGTGCGGCAGCCACCGGAGGAGCTGATCCAATGAGTTACGATGGACGATACTATCGTGTATCCATTGGAGATTGTGAACGCGAGTTGCCAATTTTTGAGGTGGCGCCCGGCGTCAAGATCGCCATATTCAATATGCTGGGCGATACCGAAATCGTCGAGACAGCGGCACAGATGTTGACGCAGGACGTGCCGGCGAACGCCCACGTAATCCTGGCGCCGGAGGTGAAGGCCGTGCCTCTCGGCCATGCGCTGTCGGTTGCGACCGGACTACCGCTTGTGGTTGTGCGAAAGATTCGCAAGCCGTACATGGTCAATTGTCTCGAAATCGAGGTAGTCAGCATCACCACAGGTCAGCCGCAGACGCTTTACATCGACGGCAAAGACCTGACGCTGATCAAAGGGAAACAGGCGCTGCTGGTTGACGATGTCGTCAGTACGGGCAGCACGTTGAAGGGGCTGCGCGCTCTGGTTGGAGCCGGCGGCGGACAGGTCGCCGGCGAGATGGCCGTCTTCACCGAAGGCGACCCCGGCGCGTGGGAGCAGATAACCGCGCTAGGCAATTTGCCGATTTTCACCGACTGACGCAGGGTGTCAGACGAACTCTCGGCGATGATGCGTTTTTGAGAGCGCACGCGTCCCAATTTTATGCCAATGATTCTTACCGAACAGTTGTCGCGCGTTGAAGAGCATTTTGAGGAGTTGGATCGACTGATGGCCGACCCCGAGGTGCTGTCCGATTACGCGCGCGTAACAGAGTTGGCCCAGGAGCGCAGCAAACTGGAAGACTTGGTTGGCGCTTTCCGGCAGTACCAGGAATTGCAGCGCCAGCTGGCCGACAACCGGGCGCTGCTGAAGGAGGACGAAGACCCGGAGCTGACCGAACTGGCCGGGTTGGAGATCGCCGAACTGGAGCCGCAGATGGCGATGCTCGAAGATGAATTGCGCCTCATGCTACTGCCCAAAGACAGCAATGACGACAAAAACGTGATCGTCGAGATTCGCGCCGGCGCGGGAGGAGACGAAGCCGGCATATTTGCAGCTGATCTGTTGCGCATGTATACACGCTGGGCCGATGACCATAAGTTCAAGACCGAGATCATGAGCGCCAGCGAGACAGGCGTCGGCGGCATCAAGGAAGCGATTCTCGAAGTGCGGGGCAGCGGCGCATACAGCCGCCTCAAATACGAGTCGGGCGTGCATCGCGTGCAGCGCGTGCCCGCAACCGAGAGCCAGGGACGCGTGCATACCAGCACGGCGACCGTGGCCGTTTTGCCAGAGGCTGAAGACGTAGAGGTCGACGTCAGCCCCAATGAGATGAAGATCGATGTCTTCCGCAGCAGCGGGCCTGGCGGACAGAGTGTCAATACGACCGATTCGGCGGTGCGCCTAACGCATCTGCCAACCGGCATCGTCATCAGCTGCCAGGACGAGAAGAGCCAACTCCAGAACCGGCTGAAGGCGAGACGAATTCTGAAGACGAAGCTGTATGACATCGAGATGCAGCGACAGTTGGACGATATGGGCGCGGCGCGGCGCAGCCAGGTTGGATCAGGCGACCGCAGCGAGAAGATCCGCACGTACAACTTTCCGCAGAGCCGCGTGACCGATCATCGCATCAACAAGACCCTTTTCCGCCTGGATGCGGTGCTGAATGGCGATCTGGACGAATTTATCACCGAACTGGCGGCGTTCGATCAGACGCAACGGCTGCAGGCCATGAACGAAGAAATATAAGGTGTGTTCAATCACAATGAGAGTTTGGCGTAGAGGGGTAATCTCAACTCCTATCCGGTCTCAAATGACGCAGACGGGGCGCTCGAAAAGCCAGGCGCGGATGATGAAAAACACAAACTGAACAATCAACTTAAGGACCCCTTCCAATGGAGTCTGACGCCGGGCACACTAGTGGGGCGTGCCCTGGTCACAGCTGCCCAGCGTCTGAGCGAATCGGGGAGCGAGTCGGCGCGGCTGGATTCGCAGGTGCTGCTGGCGCATGTGCTGGAGACGGACCGCAGCTGGCTCTTCGCCCACCACGATCAGGAACTCAGTCAGGGCGATTGTCGCCGCTATGCAGACTTGATTACCCGGCGCAGGCGGCGCCAGCCGGTCGCGTATCTGCTGGGCCGCAAGGAGTTCTACGGAATCGAGTTTGCGGTGGACAGGCGCGTTCTGATCCCGCGGCCGGAGACCGAACTGCTGGTCGATCTTGTACTGGCGCAGATCAACGCCCGCCCCCAACGCCAGGTCGTGGTCGCCGATGTCGGCACAGGTAGCGGCGCAATCGCCATTACCGTGGCTGTCCATGCGCCGGCAGCGAAGGTCTACGGCATTGACATCAGCCGTGATGCGCTTGACGTGGCCGAGGAGAACAAGCGCCGGCTCACACCAGAGAGCGGGCCGCTGTTCCTGGAAGGGGACCTCCTGAAGCCATTGCCGGAAGCGGCTGATGTGATTGTGGCCAACCTTCCTTACATCGCCGACGAAGAGTACTCCGGCCTGCAATCGGACGTGCGCGATTACGAGCCTCCCCTTGCACTGCAGGCCGGCGCCGAGGGTCTGGACCTGATCAAGCGCCTCTTGGGCCAGCTTGCCGACAAGGTGCGCCCCGACGGCGCGGCGCTGCTGGAAATCTCGCCAAGGCAGGGGGAGATCGTTCAGCGAATGGCGCAGGAGCTGCGACCCAAGCCGTCATACATCGGTCTGCGCCGCGACTACAGCGGGCTCGTGCGCATGGTAACGCTTGAATTCTGACTCCGCCCTGTGCGGGGACGACCTCTGCGCAATGAGAACGCCCCTGGCGACCACCGGTTCGCCATGCCTCCCGCCACATTTGCGGGAGACTTTCTTTGCGAAGGCGGAACAGGAATGCAGAACCAAATCGAACTGGTCGTTCTGGACATGGACGGCACGATCTATGGCAGACGGTTCCCGGGCGGGATCTCGCCGCGTGTGCGCCGCGCCATTGCAGCAGTGCAGGACGCGGGCACGCCAGTGACGATCGCCACGGGGCGAATCTTCGATTTCGTGCGCACAGTCGCGCCGGGCTTGGGCATCACGCTGCCAGTGATTACAGCCCAGGGCGCGGTGATCGGCGATCCGGTCAGCGGCGAGCTGCTTTACGAAGCGCTGATAGCGCATGCCGCTGCCCGTCGCGCGGCGAAATGGGCTGATGCTGAGGATCGGACGACCGTCTTCTATCTCAACCAATCCGGCGGGCGCACGCGACTGGTGCAGAACTACTTGGGAGCTTCCAACGGCGCCGGCGGCCGCGAGGGTTGGGACAGCGCGACCTATGATCATTGGTTCGGCAGCCCCAGGGAGATCCACGCCAGCCTTTCGGATGTTCTGCACGATTCCGGCGCACGCCCTCTCAAATTCATCACCGTCAACGACCACGCGCAAGAGCCTGATCTGACGGCCGCGCTGCAGTTGCGCTTCGGCAGCGACGTTCACATGAGCCGATCGCACCAGTTGCTGGTGGAGGGAACCGCGCCGACGGCCAACAAAGGCCACGCCCTCGATCTGCTGGCAGATCGGCTCGGCATCGACCCCGCCCGCGTCCTGGCCATTGGCGACAACGAGAATGACATTCCAATGCTGCGGGCGGCAGGTTTGGCTGTATGTATGGGTCAGGCCACCGCAGTCGTGCGCGCCGAGGCTGATTGGGTCGCGCCGACCTTGGAAGAGGACGGCGCAGCGGTGGCGATGGAACGGTTTGTGCTCACATAGAGAGGGCGAGTGCCACGTCGCGCATTTCAGCGCTGCAGACCAGACGCCCGTGTTCCCAGGCTACAGACCGTGTGGAAGCTCTTGCCCTCAGACAGGCTCCACACTTGCTTCTGTCCTACTGCCAAGGGTGCGTTGCAGCCGACCCACACTGCGGGATGCAACTCCAAAGTTGCACAGATTGCTATGTTCTGCGAAAATAATTCCAGCGCTTTTTTTTCGCCGACAATTCGACTGACCAGTCGGTTTAATCCGCTCAGGCGCGGGATTGACATGACCGAGAAGCCGGGCCGCAGCCCTGAATCGACGCGGGAGCGCATTCTGGATGCCGCCCTGAGCGTGTTCAGCCACAAGGGCTATCACGATACGCGGCTGGACGAAATCGTAGCCGAATCCGACACATCCAAAGGCTCGATCTATTTCCACTTTCCCAACAAGGAGCGCCTCTTTCTGGCGCTGGTCGAAAAGTTCGCCGATCTGATCGAGCGGCGAGTCACCGAGGCGATTGAGCAGCATACCAGCCCGATGGCCAAGGTCGAGGCCGCGCTGGAGGCCTGCCTGGAGGCGTTTAGCCGCTACCGCCGTCCGGCTAAAGTGATGCTCGTCCATGCGGCGGGCCTGGGCACGATCTTCGAGGAGAAACGGCTCGAGATCAACGAACGCTTCGCCCGCCTGATCCGCATCTACCTGGACGAGGCGGTCGCCGCGGGCGAGATTGAAGCGGTCGACAGCGACGTGATCGCCTACGCGTGGATGGGCAGCATCTACCACTTGACTATCCGCTGGGTCTACAGCGGCGAACCGGCGCCGGAGCGAATTGTCAGCACGCTGGTGCCGATGCTGTTGCGCAGCGTGAATTACAGGCGCAAATGAACAGGGCGTAACGCGCTTTTGGAGGCGCGCTGTCAAATTTGAAGGGGATCAACTGTGATGGTCACAAATACGCTCGCTGATGGGGCTGCCAGCGAAATCATTACTGAAAGTCCCGATCGCGATGAATGGGTGGAATTGGGCACAACCGGTGGCGACGACGAATACAATGTGGAGCGCCACGGGCGCCTGGTGAGCGCCAGCCGACAGGTAGCTAGTCTGCCGGTGGAGAGATTCTTGCAGGCCGCCGAAGGGCAGGAGCGCTTCTTCTGGCGCGACGGCAGGCAGGGCATCACTTTCGCAGGCATGGGTGTGGCCGCCCACATGATGGGCTACGGACACAGCCGCGTTTCCGCCATCCAACGACAGGCCGGCGAACTCTTCGCCAATGCTGAAGCGGGGACGGGCGCTCGCCTTGAACAGAATTCGACGTCGGCCCTGGCGCAGCCTCGTCTGTTTGGCGGCTTCGCCTTTCGCGAATCATTTACGCCCGACGTGATCTGGACCGGCTTCCACCCGGCACAATTCATCCTGCCTCACTACCAGTTGGTGACGCAGGGCGAGCAGAGTTGGTTGACGATAAACGCCCTGCTGCCGGCCGGGGAGAAGGCGTCGGACACTGTGCCTCTGTTGCAAGAAGCCTTGGATATCCGGCTGGAACTGCTGCAAAGGGCGCATGATCGTCCCGCAGCGCAGCCGCTGGGAACGAATTCAGATGCCGAAGAGGAAGCGCGCGTCGGTGTGGAGATTGACTATCCGCTGTCTTACACTGAGTGGGCGCAGTTGATCGAAAAGGCGCGGCGGACTTTTGCATCCTCACCGCTGCGGAAGGTTGTCCTCTCGCGCATCGCGCAGTTGCGCGCGCAGCGGCCGATTGCGATCCTGCCGGCGTTGAACCGTTTGTGCGCTCGCTACCCGGGCTGCTTCGGTTTTCTTTTCGAACCGCAACCGGGCCACGCCTTTTTGGGCGCTACACCGGAACTGCTTGTGCGCGTACGGGGCGCGGAGTTGGAAACGATGGCTCTGGCCGGTTCGATCCAAAGAGGCGCAAACGCGGCAGAGGACGCAGACCTGGCCGGTGCGCTGCTGGCCTCGGACAAGGATCGCCTCGAACACAGCCTCGTGGTCGAAGCATTGCGCCGGCGCCTGCAGCCGCTTACGAGCCGGCTCACGATCGCCAGCGAGCCGACGGTGCTGACACTCAGCAATATTCAGCACCTCTATACGCCTGTCAAGGCCAGGCTCAGAAGCGGGGATGGCGTACTGCCCCTGGTCAACGCGCTGCACCCGACACCGGCCATGGGCGGCACGCCGCGCGAACTGGCGCTCGACTTTATCCAGGCGCATGAGCCGACCTTGCGCGGCTGGTACGCGGCGCCGGTCGGTTGGATCGATAGCAGCATGGAGGGCGCTTTTGCCGTCGCCATCCGCTCGGCCGTCGTGCAGAAAGAACGCGCCTGGGCCTACGCCGGGGCCGGCATCGTCGTCGATTCCGTCGCGCAAGGGGAGTGGGATGAGACGGGATGGAAGTTTCAGCCGATAATCAATTCCATGGCTTGCGCGCCCGCGCTGCCGGTTGACGCCGCGTTCTTCGCTGGTCGAAAGCAGCAGCCCCGTGAGTAGTCAGCCAAAATGAAAGACACGCAAGCCAGGCCTAACCCGAATCTGCTCTTTTGTGAAACGTTTGTCGGTGGGCTTGCCCATGCTGGATTGCAAGCAGTCTGCGTCGCGCCCGGCTCACGATCGACACCGCTGGCGATGGCTTTCGACGCCCACCCCGCAATCGAGACTTTCCTACACCTGGACGAGCGTTGCGCCAGCTTCTTTGCGCTGGGGATGGCCCAAGCCAGCGGTCGACCGGTCGCCCTGGTCTGCACCTCCGGCACTGCGGCGGTGGAGTTCCACGCGGCCGCGGTGGAAGCGCAGATGGCCGGCGTGCCGCTGCTCCTGCTGACGGCTGACCGGCCGCCGGAATTGCGCCACAGTGGGGCCAACCAGACGATCGACCAGGTCAAGATGTACGGGGATCATGTGCTTTGGGCTGTGGATGCCGCCCTGCCGCAAGACGATGCGCCGGAAGTCGCGCTACGTAACCTGCGCACGCTGGCGGCGCGCGCCTATGACGTTGCCGACGGGCTGCGAAAAGGGCCGGTACATGTCAATCTTCCCTTCCGTAAACCGTTGGAACCGCCTGCGCCATACCGGCCCAACTTTGACGGCGCAGGGTGGCCAAAGGCGAGTAACAGCCGCCCTCAATTCCCGCTTCCGACTCCTTACGCCTCGATCCAGCGCGGACTACTGCAGCCGTCAACCGAGCAGATCGATGAGATGACCGCGCTGGTTTCGACTCACGAGCGCGGCTGGATCGTCTGCGGCCCCTGGGCTGGCGGCACTCCACGCGCGCTGGTTAATGCAGTAGCCGAACTGGCCCGGCGCACAGGATACCCGATATTCGCCGATCCAATGTCGGGTCTGCGTTTTGGACCTCATACAGCCTCCGCGCCGGTCGTCGGCAGCTACGAGAGCGTCTTGCAGAATCCGCCGCCCTTTGATCCCCCCGAGGTCGTGATTCGTATCGGCGCTGTGCCGACATCCAAGTATCTCAACGACTATCTGGAACGCGCGGCGCCGCGCCACCAAATTCACGTGCGCTGCAGCGGCGTCTGGGCGGACGACAGCCACCGGGTGCGCCACTTCTTGCAGGTGGATGAAGCGGAGTTCTGTCGACGGCTGGCGGAAAGGAGCGATCGGGGCACGGGCAATACGTGCATGACCGTTCTGGCAGCCGACCAGAGCAGCCGCCTAATCCAGACAAAGTTCCTGGAAAACAACTGGTTCGACGCCTCCGCAGTTGCGGCGGTGGTGGACTCGCTCCCAACCGGCGCCAACCTTTTCCTTGGCAACAGCCTGCCCGTGCGCCATGTGGACCAGTTCGTTCTGCCCAATCGGAAGCAGATCCATGTCTACGGCAACCGCGGCGCCAGCGGCATTGACGGCGTCGTCTCCAGCGCGCTGGGCGTGGCTGCGGCAGACCGTTGCGCGCCGATGCTCCTGCTCATCGGCGATGTCAGCTTCTACCACGATCTGAACGGGCTGCTGGCCGTTCGCAAGCATAATTTGGCCAATGTCACGATCGTCTTGCTCCACAATGATGGAGGCGGCGTCTTTCGCCGGTTGCCGGTTGCCAAGGGCCATGCCCAGTTCGAGCGCTTGTTCCTGACCCCCCATGGCCTAGATTTTGCGCCCGCGGCGGCAATGTACGGCCTCGACCATATGCTGATAGCCGATGAGGATAGGGCAACCCTGGCCGAAGTTTTGCACGCTTCGCTCCATGGCAGCTGTCCGACGATCATCGAAGTGCGCACCGACGGCGCGCGCGATGAGAGATTGCGGCGTGAGTTGGTCAAGACACTATCAGACAGCAAGGAGAACATTTCGTGAATATCCCTGACAGCGCCGATTGGCAGGCCGTGGCAGAGTACGGCGACATCACCTATCACAAGGCGGACGGCATGGCGCGCATCGCCTTCAATCGCCCCGAAAAACGCAACGCCTTCCGCCCGCAAACCATCGATCAGATGACGGAGGCGTTCAAGGACGCCTGGGCTGACGACCGCATCGGCGTCGTACTTCTGACCGGCAACGGGCCTTCGCCCAAGGACGGCGTTCACGCCTTTTGCGCCGGGGGAGACCAGAATGTGCGCGGTCACGCCGGTTATGTGGACGACAAGGGCGTGGCTCGGCTGAATGTGCTTGAACTCCAGCGTATCATGCGCACTATGCCCAAGCCGGTCATCGCGCTGGTGAACGGCTACGCCATCGGCGGCGGCCATGTCCTTCACGTAATCTGCGACCTCTCACTTGCTTCGGAAAACGCCGTCTTCGGCCAGACCGGGCCTATCGTCGGCAGCTTCGACGGCGGCCTGGGCGCGTCCTATCTGGCCTCCATCGTCGGCCAGAAGAAGGCGCGCGAGATCTGGTATCTGTGCCGCCAGTACTCGGCGCTGGAGGCGTTGGAGATGGGACTGGTCAACGAGGTGCTGCCGACGGTGGAGGCGCTGGAGCAGGAGGGCGTGGACTGGGCGCAAGAGATATTGGGCAAGTCTCCGCTTGCCATTCGCTTTCTGAAGGCCGGATTCAACGCCGATTTGGACGGACAGACCGGCTTACAAGTGCTTGCCGGTGACGCCACCATGCTCTTTTATATGACTGAAGAGGGCAAGGAAGGGCGCGACGCCTTCAACGAGAGGCGTAAACCGAATTTCAGGCAGTACCCGTGGAGACCGTGAGGGCGGAGTTGGAACACCTTGCTCGATTCTCAAAGGCATTCTTAGTGTTGCGTGTACATCTGATTCATGAGTGACTGGTTGCTTTTGCGCGCCCTGGCTACCCCTGGCAAGCTGGCCGTGCACTTTGAGGGGCGGTCGGTCAGTTATGCGGAACTGAAGCGGCTGGCAGATGGCTTGGCCGCCGGACTGGTCGCGCACGGCGCGCGGTCCGGTGATCGGGTTGCTGCCTTGGTGGGCAACTGCGTAGAATCGGTCGCGCTGATTCATGCAGTTGCGCGCATACGGGCAGTTCTTGTGCCCCTCAACACGCGGCTGACGGCAACGGAGCGAAGCCGACAGATCGCACTGGTCAAGCCGACGCTGCTCGTTATCGACGACGATTTTGGGACGGAGGAGGCTGGGGGACCATGTGATGTCGCGCAGCCCGCGATGCCAGCGAATTCAGAGTATGCGCCGAAATCGCATGCGATCGTATCGATAGCCGAACTGGCTCGCCATGACATTCAGATCGACAGCGATGGCCGTGTCAAATATGGAGCATCGTCTTGCTTGACGGAACCGCAAATACAGTCGATCATCTTTACATCCGGCACGACGGGCACGCCCAAGGGGGTGACGCTCAGCTTTGACAACCATTTCTGGAGCGCAACCGCCTCCGCCTACCGCCTGGGGCTGGACACGAATGACCGCTGGCTCAGTTGCCTGCCGCTCTACCACGTTGGCGGCTTGGCGGTCGTCTTTCGCTCCTGCTTGTACGGAACAGCTATCGTCCTGCAGCGCAGTTTCGAGCAGCAGGCGTTCGGGCGCAGCCTGCGCGCGGATGGTGTGACGCTGACCTCGCTCGTGCCCACCATGCTGCATCGCCTGCTTCACGATTCGCCCGGCACAGCCTGGCCGGACAGCCTGCGCATGGTGCTGCTGGGCGGGGCCGCAGCCGCGCCGGATCTACTGCACGCGGCCGCAGAAGCGAGTGTTCCTGTCGCCGCCACCTATGGTCTCACCGAAGCCGCCTCGCAGGTCGCGACCGCGCTGCCGGTGGACGCGCAGCGCAAACCGGACAGCGTGGGCAGGCCGCTGATGTTCACGGAGGTGCGTATCGTGAACGCCGACGGAAGCGCTTCTGCCCAGGACGAGGTCGGCGAGATACTGGTGCGCGGGCCGCAAGTGATGACGGCCTACTACGGCAACCTCGACGCCACCCGATCCGCCTTGCGCAACGGCTGGCTGCACAGCGGCGACATGGGCTGTCTCGATGCCGACGGCGATCTGTTTGTCGTGCAGCGCCGCGCCGACATGATCGTTAGCGGCGGCGAAAACATCTATCCGTCGGAGGTGGAAGCGGTGTTGCGAGGCCATCCGGCCGTTGCCGACGCCTGTGTCGTGGGCCTGCCCGATGCAGAATGGGGACAGCGCTGCGCGGCCGCGGTCCAACTGCGCGCCGGAGAGACGCTGAGCCGGGCAACACTCCTGGCTTACAGCCGGGTGCGCCTGGCCGGGTACAAACAGCCTGCCGCCGAACACGTCTGCTTTGTCGACGCGCTGCCCAAGACCGCGTCGGGGAAGATCGAGAAGCGTACGGTTGAGATGATGTTTGCGGAATATCAGTCAGAATGAAAGGAAACTTAGAGATGATCACCCAACACCAGATCGACTTCTTCGCCGAGAACGGTTACCTGCGCTACGGCAAGGTCCTTGAGATGGACGAGGTGGAGGCGTTGCGCGCGGCCCTGGACAATGTGATCGCCATCGAGAAGGCTGGCGGCGACGACTCGGAAATCGAGTTCAAGTTCGGGCACCGCCGCGGCGGCGCCATGGAAAGCGACCCCGGGGCGCAGAAGCCGCGCGTCCTCACACAGTACGTGAACATGTGGAAGCGCGAGCCGATATATGAGCGGCTGCTGCACCACCCGGTCATCTCCGGCGTCGCCAGCGCGTTACTGAACTCGCCCAGAGTGCGCCTGTGGCACGATCACATCATCTCCAAGCCGCCGGGCGACAACGCCCATTTCCGCTTTCACCAGGACTTCTACCAATGGCCGTTTCATGAGCCCCGCCTCCTATCCTGCTGGCTGGCGGTGGACGACGCCACGCCGGAGAACGGCTGTATGCACGTGGTCCCCGGCAGCCACAGGGACCCCCGCTTCGGGCTCGAGTCCTACGCCGCCGAACTGGAAGCGCGCGCGGCTGCCGAAGCCGAAGGGCGCGAGCGGGAGGAGTCGGAGCGTAAAAAAATGGAGTACGAACCGGCCTCGATTGGGTGGCCCGTAGAGTTGAAGGCCGGCGGGTGCATGTTTCACCATAGCCTCAACTTCCACGCCACACCGGCCAATGTGACTGAGCGGCAGCGCCGCGCGCACGTCATCATCTTCATGGCCGACGGCGTGCGGGTAAAGGTGGAGCAGGCGCCAAACCATCCTCTCATCCCCAACTTCACTGTGGATGACGGCGCAAAACTGGAAGGCGACGACTTTCCCCTCTCGCAGCCCGAACAGGGAGTTTGGCGAGTTTCTTGATTCAAACCGAAGGAGACGTCGTCCGCCCGATATACGTTAACAGCAATTAGCAGGCTTAAATCGGTTTGAGAACTCCGTCGATTACCCCTACGCTTGCTTACAAGCTCCACAGCTGGGGCAGCCCGTCGGGTCCGCCGGTCCTGCTCCTGCACGGCTTCACCGGTCATGGCGGGAGTTGGGCCGAGGCGGCTAAAACGTTCGCCGCAGCCGGCTTGCGCGTGCTGGCGCCGGATCTGCTCGGCCACGGCCGCTCTCCGGCCCCGCCCGATCCGAAGCGCTATGTGATGGCGCGTGCCGCGGCGGACCTGGCGGCGCTGCTGGAAGCGACCACAAACGGCGGTGTCCATCTGCTTGGGTACTCGATGGGGGGACGACTTGCCCTCTACTTTGCGCTCACCTACCCGGAGCGCGTGCGCTCGCTGACGTTGGAGAGCGCGTCGCCCGGGCTGGCTTCTGAGACAGATCGAGCCGAGCGCCGCGGCTTGGACAACGCGCTGGCGGACAAGATCGAGCAGGAGGGCATCGCCACGTTCGTGGATTATTGGGAGTCGCTCCCGATGTGGAACAGCCAGCGGCGGCGACTGTCCGCGGCTCAGCGGCGACAATTGCGGTCGCAGCGCTTGCACAACCGGCCCGACGGCCTAGCCAACAGCTTGTGCGGGATGGGAACCGGCGCTCAACCCAATCTCCACCCGCGCCTGCCCGCGCTGACCACGACCTCACTCCTCCTTGCGGGAGACGAGGACGAAAAGTTTGCCGCCGTCAACCGAGAGATGGTTCAGCAGATCCCCAACGCCCGGCTGGTCATCCTCCCGCAAGCAGGGCACAACGTCCATCTTGAACAGCCAAGTGCCTTTTACCGCACAGTTCTCAACTTCTGGCAGGCCTGCGACAGTTTTTCGCACGGACCCTGATCGACAAATCGCTTTAGTGCGAGACGAATGAATCACACACCAAAATTGAGTCATTGCCCTCGGCGCGGGTATAATGCCCCACACCCTGGGCGAAGACGCAGTCGAATCTGTTGCCCGGCTCACGGACGGAAGGGGTATGGACCGAAAACGGCTGGGCATTCAGTTCCTCTGGTCATTGTTGCTGGCTCTGTTGGTGTACATGGCGCTGATCCTCTACGGGGACTGGCGGCAGTTGTCCGCTCGCCTGGCCGATTTTCCCTGGAAGTGGCTGCCGCCCGCGCTGGGGTTGACTCTTGTGAACTTCGGCGTTCGCCTGCTCAAATGGCACTGGTATCTGCGGCTGATCAATGCGCCAGTCAGTTTCGACCAGAGCGCCCGCATCTACGGCATCAGTTTTCTGATGATGATGACGCCCGGGAAAGTGGGCGAGTTTTTGCGAGCGTTCATGGTGCGCAATGTCACCGGCGTCCCCGTCTCCGTCGTCGCGCCGGTCGTGCTGGCGGAGCGGATGACCGACGGGCTGGCGATGATCCTGCTGGCCGGCATCGGCCTGCTGGCAATTGATGACGCGGCGATCCGGCTGGCGGCGGTTCTGGCGCTGCTGGCGATTATCGGGATCATCGTCGGCATTCAGGTTAGACCGCTGGCGCGTTGGGGTCTGGCACTGGGCCACCGTCTCCCGATCGTGAGACGTTTCGCCGACAAACTGGCCGCGTTTTACGAGAGCAGCTACCATATCTTGCAGCCCAAGTACCTGCTGATTGCTGTGCTCTTCGGCTTTGTCAGTTGGGCGAGTTTGGGGCTGGCCTTCTACCTGGTGATGTTGGGCTTCGGCGTGGCAGCGGGCTCCGACTCGATGCTGGCGTCGATCTCAATTTTCAACATCAGCTCAGTTGTCGGCGCGGTGGTGGCGACACCCGGTGGATTGGGTGGCGTGGAAGGTTCGCTGGCCGCGCTCAGTTCGCAGTTGCTGGCCTTGACGCGCTCGGCGTCCGCGGCCGCGGCGCTGCTGATCCGCTTCATGACACTCTGGTTTGGCGTTGCCATCGGTCTCGTCAGTCTTGCGCTGTGGCCCCACCTGCTGACCAGTCAGGAAGATACGAACAGCGAGAAATAAGCAAGCAATAGGAATGTTGCCTTGCGTTGCTCAGCGTACTATACTGAAATCATGTGGAAAGTCGACCTGCACTCACATACGATCTACAGCAAGGATTGCCTAACTCGCCCCGAGGCCGCCATCGCGCGCGCCCGCAGCCTCGGGCTGGACAAGCTGGCGATCACCGAGCACGACAATCTGGCCGGGGCATTGCGGGCCAAGGAGTTGGCGCCCGACCTGATCATCGTCGGCGAGGAGATCATGACGACTCACGGCGAATTGATCGCCTATTTTGTCCAGGAGGAGGTGCCGCGCGGTCTTTCGCCCCAAGAAACGATCCGACGCCTGCGCGAGCAGGGGGCCGTGATCTCGATCCCCCATCCACTGGACTCGTTGCGAGGGTCAGCGATGGGGATGGCAAGCGTGCTGGAGGTCATCGATGAGGTGGACGCGCTTGAGGTGCGCAACGCCCGCTGCGTGCGGCCGCGCGACAATCTGGCAGCATTGGAGTTGGCGCAACAGCACGGCCTGCTGACCACCGCCGGCAGCGACGCGCACATTCCGTTTGAGCTAGGACATTGCTACGTGGAGATGCCCGCCTTTGAAGACGACCCGGAGTCGTTTATCGACGCGCTGCAACAAGCAAGACCAATGGGCAAGGAAAGTCCGTTCTGGCCCCATCTGATGAGCACCTGGGCCAAATGGCGCAAGCGCATCCGGCCCGTTGCCTACGGCGGTGTGCACCATTCGTACGGGAAGTGAAAATTGGCGATCGTGTCGAAAGCGGCGGCTACGTAGCGCGCATCTCACGAAAGGAAGCAGAAGAGGCTCTCCTCACTCCTCACTCCTCACTCCTGACCACTATCTCCTCGCCCTTCGGTCTGTGGAAGTGTTGCTCCACCTCGGCAAAATCCTCTGGCGTGAGCAGGTCGCGGAAGAAATACCAGTTGAAGATAGAGAGTTTGTTATCCTGGAGAGAGGCACGCAGCAACTCAAGCGCGTGGCGCAAGTTGCGGTGCAGATGTTCCTTGTTGCCGGCCATGCCCCAGCCCAGCGCGGCCAGACCCAACACAAGCGGATCCCGCCGCGTATCCGGCTGGCCCAACAGGTTCAGCGCGACCTGCAACCCTTTGCGGCCTTCGTCCGAGAGTGAACCTGTGCTGTCGCCGTCGCTGGATCCATCCGAGTCCTGCGCAGGCGCGTCAAGATAGTAGTGGGACAAAATCCAGTCGCCAACCGAGGGCAGCAACACCTTGTCTAGAGAGAGCTGCGCCACGCGCCGCCATTCCGCCGCGGCCCCCTGCCGGTCCCCAGAATAGTAGCCGGACAGTCCACGCCAGAAACTTTGCGAGGCGGGCGCCTGTTCGTGGTTGAGCGCCCGCTGCGCGAGCCGGGTCTGGGCGTTCAGCACCAGCGGTCGGTAGAGCAGGTGCCAGCGTTCGCTATAGGCTTCGGACAGTTTCACGGCTGAACCGTACGCATCGACCGCCTCCTGCCATCGCCCGCGTTCCATCTCCACGCTGGCATCCAGAAAGTGCATCAGCCCGAACTGAAGCGACACTTGATCGTCGTCCTTCGCGCCCGCCAGTTTCTCCTTGACCATAAGCTGCATGCGCTCATCAGTGAGGTCCATCTCCTGGAAACCCTTGTCGTGGAAGAGGCTCTCCAACTCTCGCAGCAGCGACAACTTAACCTTGTCGGCTTCATCAATTTCGCCGGCGTCGATCAGAATGGCAAAGAGCAGCCAGCGCAATTCAACCTCAAAGGGCAACTTCTCCACCTCGGCGCGCACGATATTTGCCGCGTCCTCGTGCCGGCCCTGCCACCAGTAGGCCCGCGCCTGGTTTTCGTGCCACAATGACCGGGCATCCTCGCTCAAAATCGCGAGGATATCGGCATCGGCGGTCGACATCTCGTCAAGACGGTTGCGCCTGGCAAAGTAGGCTTGCAAGCCTAGCATACTCTGTTCCAGGATTGTCTGCAGCCTGAAATCCTGGGCCATACGGCGCGCCTCCGGCAGCCTAGCCAGACGTTCGACCAGGTAGCCGAGCTTGTCGAGTGCCTCGTCATTGCCCTGTCGCGACAGAGCGATCGCCTCGGAATACAACGCTTCCCAAGAGCCTTTAAGAGCCGGCGATTTGGCCTGATTGCCTATTTGCGTGGTCATTTGTGTTTACTCACTATACGAAATCGATGCAATCGAATGGGGAGCGCGTCGACGGCGGTATCCGCCTACGGTCAGTGATCCGCGATGAACTATCCGCCGATCTCGCGCTTGACGGTATTCAGCAGGGTGTCCGCCCGCAAATCCGGCAGATTGTAGCAGACACCGCCCATCTGGTCGGCCAGGGCCTGCGCCAGACCGCGGTCAAAGGCCATGTGCTCCATGTTGATGACGATGGTACGCACCTTGTCGTTGGCAAACAGAGTTGCCATCTTCATCGCCTCTTCCTGGGCGGGCATGCCAGTCATGCTGACATTGCCGGCGCCGTCGGTCAGGAGCATCACCAGCGGGCGCAATTCCGGATCGCGGCGCTGGGCGTTTTCCACCACCTGCCACGTGGCCAACAGGCCACTGCTGAGAGGGGTCTTGCCGCCTACGGGAAGGTCTTGCAAAGCCTTTTCGGCCAGTTCGACGCTATTGGTCGGCGGCAGCACAACACGTGCCTTGTCGCGCTGAAAGACGACCAGTCCCACCTGATCGCGACGCTGGTAGGCTTCGACCAACAGGCTGAAAATCGCGCCCTTGGTGGCTTCCATGCGTTCGCTGGCCGCCATCGACCAGCTTGCGTCAACGACGAAGAGGATCAGGTTGCCGGTGCGCCGCACACGAATCTTGCGCTGCAAATCGGACATTCGCAGCTGCAAGGCGAGGTCGCTTTCGCCGCTCTCGCGCCGCTTTTTCTGGTGGGGTGCGGCGTTGCGGATTGTGGCGTCGAAGGCGATATCGTCGATTTTGTCATGGGCCGGACGCGCCTTGATGTAACGGCCGCGTTTGCGGTCGGTGCGGCTGTATGAACGTTTGCCCGACTTCTCGCGCGTCATCTTGTCGAGCGGCGTGTCGAGCTTGCGCGCCTCGAACAATTCCCCGACATCGACCAGTTTGCGTGCGCCTTTTTCGTCTCCGGGTGATGAACTCTGTTGGGGAGCTGCGTCAGGCTGCGCTACCCCGCCTTCGCCGCTCTCCGGCGAGGAATCTAGTTCCTCGGAGTCATCACCCTCGTCACTTTTTTTTCCATTGACGCCGCATCGCCTTCCGCCTCTTCCATTGACTCTTCGTTCTCCTCGGCTTCGGCGCGAGCCTGGCGCATATTGGCCTCAAGCTGTTCCGGCTGCAGGGCCGAGTCCTGGAATGGCTGCTTCTTCATACGATGGGGCAGAGCCAACTCTGCCGCCAGCAGGATGTCCCTGTCGGTAATGTCCTCGCGGCCGTCGAAAGCGGCCTGGGCGCGGGCGGTATTCAGAATGACCAGGTCCGCGCGATGACCGTCGACATTGAAGCTGCTGGTAAGCGCGGCGATCGTGTAGAGGTCTTTGTCGGTATAGCGTACATTGTTATAGTGGCGGCGCGCCTGGATGATGCGCTGGCCCAGGCTGCGGGCCTCGTCGGCGAAATCTTCAGTGAAGCGGTCGGCGTCCTGCTCAAAACGAGTGCGCCGGCGCAGAATCTCCACCCGCGCCCGCGGCTCGTCGATGCCTATCACATCGACGGCGTGGGCGAAGCGATCCAGCAACTGTGGCCGCAGGTCGCCCTCTTCGGGGTTCATCGAGCCAACCAGCACAAAACGGGCCGGATGCTGCACGCTGATCCCTTCGCGTTCGACGACGTTGACGCCCATGGCCGCGCTGTCCAGCAACAGGTCCACCACATGATCATCGAGAAGGTTGACCTCGTCCACATAGAGGATGCCGCGATTGGCCGCAGCCAGAATCCCCGGCTCGAAATGGCGCTCGCCCTGGCGTATCGCCTTCTCGATATCGAGCGTTCCGACCACTCTATCCTCGGTCGCGCTGACCGGCAGGTCGATAAATGGCGTCTTGCGCTGGCCGTGGTTGAGCCCGTCAACGCTGTTATTGCCATTGAGCGCGCCTGCCTCGCAAACGTGGCACAGACCGAGCGGATTGTCACTGTAACAGGCGAAGGGGCATCCATCCACTGCTTCAATCGCCGGCAACAGGGCTGCCAGACCGCGGGCTGCGGTCGATTTGGCCGTTCCGCGTTCGCCCCTAATCAGCACACCGCCGATCAGCGGATGGACGGCGTTCAGAATCAGCGCTCTCTTCATGCGCTCTTGGCCAACAATCGCGGTGAATGGATAAATGACTTGCATCGTTGTCCGTCCTTTCAAGGGTTCAGACGGCATGTGTGGTGACACCCACAATTGCAACAGCGGACATCTCACTCACCATCTGTGTTGCCGTTCGGTTGGCGAAGCAACTACAGCCCGCTGGCGCTCTCCGGCCGACATTTCGCTTTCCGGCCAAATCCGGCCGTGCAGGGGAATGTCAGCCGCCAGTCAGGAAGATGGCAGGATGCCGCGCCGCAAATCGGCTTCATTATATTACAAGGGCAATTGGCAGAACAAACCAAAGCCCCGCGAAACTTTACGCCAGATGATGCGTAGTAGAGAATAAGGGTGCAAAGGGACTGTCGAATGAATGAACAGGAACAGGACTGGTTGGAACGCGCCAGAGCCGGCGAGCAGGCAGCTTTTGGCCTGTTGGTGGAGACCTATCAGAGGCCGGTCTTTGCGTTGACCTACAGGATGCTCGGCGAAATGTCCGAAGCGGAAGACGCCGCCCAGGAGACGTTTCTGCGCGCCTACGCCAAGTTACACCAGTATGACCCACAGCACAAGTTCAGCACGTGGCTCTTTTCCATCGCCAACTATCACTGCATCGACAGGCTGCGCAAACGACGCGTGCAGTTTGTCGGGCTGGACCAATCACCGGCGGCATTCAGCCTGGAGACCGAATCAGCCAGGCCGGAGAAAGAAGCGTTGGCCGCGGAACAGGCGCAGGAGATGCAGGCGCTCGTCAATCAATTGGAGCCGGAATACCGTACTCCTCTGGTCCTGCGCTATTGGAACGAGTGCAGCTACCAGGAGATCGCCGATGTCATGGACATTACGGTCGCCGCTGTCAAGAGCCGACTCTTCCGCGCGCGCAAGAAGCTGGCTGCTTTGTATGAGGCCGCCCAGCAGCCGCATCGAGTTGAACCGGCGCAGACCGGTCCGAATCTGACAGAGAAACTGAACGAACGACCAGACGATGAAGCAGTCGACCCCGCCGTCCATTTCGTTGCGGCCGGGCAGACGGCGGAGCAGGAGCAAATGTGGCCGGCGCCGCTACCCATTCATCTGGCGCTCTTGGGCGGCGCCGGCCTGTAGTCGATCAGGAGAGAAAGATGGCGGCTGGAAAACCTGAAATTCATGCGTCAACGTCCCATACTGAGGAACACAGCGACTACCTGATGTTGATCTCGCTGGCGTTGGACGGAATGCTGGACGCGGGCGAGCAGGTGCGGCTGGAACAACATCTGGAGAAGTGCAGTGGTTGCCGCCTGCATTGGCTGCTGTGGCAGGTGATCGATCAGAAGCTGTACGCCGCGCCTACACCCGAGCCATCGCCGGATTTCTCCCTTAAGGTGTCGGAACGTCTGTCCCGCCAGGAACGTTTGCGCAATATGCAGATCGGCATGTTTCTGACCGTGCTGACCGTTTTCGCCTGGGCGCTTGGACTGGTAGGCGCCTGTTCGTTGGTCGGCACACTGATCTATACTAATTTTGGCCGATTCGCGACGGCGGGCCAGTTCCTGACCGAGGCATGGGCCGTAGCGGCCGTGGTCGGGCAGTCGCTTTGGGGGATAGTCGTCGAACTGACCGCGACGCCCACTGCGTTGGGAGTTGCCTCCGCCTATCTGGTCATCACAGCCGTGGCGCTGGCCGCGTGGTGCCTGCTTATTCAGCGCAGCGCGCAGCCGGTCCGTTCGCGCATGTTCGGTGACTTGGGACAGAGTCCCTCATGAGGAAACGGACTGCAGAATCCGGCCGCGGGCCAGTGGTAGAAATGGCACATTGGGCTCGCAGTTCGCGTGTTGCCCGATCTGGTGAGGTCGCGGAGGCCATTGCATGAAGTCATTGCGCAGGATTGGCTGCCTGACATTTCTTGCTCTCATCGTCGCCTTGGGGACGCTGGTGTTCTTGTTTACGCCTTTAAGGCAGGGGCGGACCGACTTCAGTGGCAGGCCAATTCGAGGCAATGTCGCTTTCCTTGGCGGCGACGTGAAGATCGAGCGGGACGAGCATATCAGAGGCAACCTTTTGGTCGTCGGCGATGACCTAGTCCTGGAAGGGCAGATCGGCGGCAATCTCGTTGTCGTTGGCGGGGACGCCGAGTTAGTCGCAGACTCACATGTCGGCGGCAATGTCAGCGTCATAGGCGGCGACGCCGAGGTGAGCCAGGCCGCTCAGATCGGTGGCAATATCGCTGTCGTCGGCGGGGACGCCTCCTTGACTGGAGTCTCACGGGTCGGCGGCAATGTCAACGTGATTGGCGGAAAAGTCGCGCGCGATCAAGCCGCTCAGGTAGGCGGCAGTTCCAGTTGGAGAGTCTTCACAAACAGGGTTGCACAGCCGGGACTCTACGCAGACTCGCAATCAAGTGTTGCTGGAAGTCGGGCAGAGTTGCAGCAACCTGACCCACCACAGGCCCCCGTCCCGCCGCAAAGGGAAGCGCAGGGAGCGACCGCTGAGCTTCAGGCCCAAGCTGCCCAAATGCAGGAGGAAGCGCAGAGAGCGGCCACCGAGCTCCAGGCACAGGTTGCCCGGATACAGGAAGAGACGCAAAGGGCGCAGGCCGAATTCGAAGCTCAGGCCAACCTCGCTTCCCATCGACCGCCATGGTTCATCATCTTCCTGGGAAAGCTGGCGCAGGCCTTTCTGTGGACGCTGCTCCTCACCGGCCTTGTCTTGCTGCTCGTCTGGCTGCTGCCGAAACAGGTCGAGCGGATTGCCCGGACCGCGCAAGAGGAGACCGCGCTCAGCTTCGCGGCCGGCGCGATCACGGTTATGGGGTCGGCCCTGCTGGCCGCAATCCTGACGATCACCATCTGCTTCGCTCTGTTGGCATTTCCGCTGCTGGCGCTGCTGGCGCTCGTGATTCTATGCGGCTGGACGGTAACGTGCTACTGGCTGGGCCGCCACCTGGATGCACTTCTCGCCAGCCAGTCCAGTCTTTCCTGGAATCCTCTCGTCTCGATCGCGCTCTGCTCGCTGTTCATGACCGGCGTGACAGCATTTGCCTGGGCGATTTTCGCCTGCCTCGGCTTCATTGTCGCCGTGCTGATCGGATCGACCGGCACCGGCGCGGTAGTCGTACACCTTGCCCGCAGCTCCGGTCGCCAGTCAAATGGCGCATCGCGAACTGATGCCAACGCGCCGGCGCCAACGGAAGAGCCTGGCATACAGATAGAGGCGCCGGTTGATGGCGAAAGCCCAGCTGAGGCCGCTTCCTTGACGGCAGCAGGCGGGGCGACTTCAGAGGAGGTTGACGACACGCGCAGTGAGGCGGAAATGGCTGCATCCGCAGGGCCGACGCCGAAAGAAGCTCCGCCGGAGGACTCGCCTCTGCAGGCGGAAGCGGACGACCTGACCCGCATGGCGGGCATCGGGCCGACGTACGCCATGCGCCTGCGCGACGGCGGAATCACAACCTTTGCCCAACTGGCCGAATTGGAAGTGGGAAAGATTGCCGCCGTTCTCGGTTGGTCGACGGCGCGCGTGGAAAGAGAGCGGCTGCGCGAGCGCGCGGCGGAGCTGGCAGCTACACAATAGTGGCAGCCTTCACGCCCGGCTCAGTTTGCGATAGGTGATGCGGTGCGGGCGTGCCGACTCGGCGCCGAGTCGGCGGCGACGGTCCTCTTCATATTCGCTGTAGTTGCCTGCAAACCAGTTCACGTTGCTGTCGCCCTCAAAGGCGAGAATGTGGGTGGCGATCCGGTCCAGGAACCAACGATCATGCGAGATGACCAGCGCCGTGCCGGCAAAGGTTTCCAGCGCGTCCTCCAGCGCCCGCAGCGTGTTCACGTCCAGATCGTTGCTAGGCTCGTCCAGCAGAATCACGTTGGCGCCGCTTTTGAGCAGCTTGGCCAAGTGGACGCGATTGCGCTCGCCACCCGATAGCGCGCCGACTTTCTTCTGCTGCTCCGTCCCGCTGAAGGTGAAGCGGGCGACATAGGCGCGGCTGTTCACCACCCGCTCCCCCAGCCGCAACTGCTCGTTGCCGCCGCTGATCTCCTGCCAGACACTCTTGTCGGCATCGAGATCGTCGCGGCTCTGATCAACATAAGCCAGCGAGACGGTCTCACCGAGTCCCAGGCTGCCGCTGTCGGGCGCCTCCTGACCGGTGATAAGCCGAAGCAGCGTCGTCTTCCCGGCGCCGTTGGGCCCGATGATGCCCACAATTGCGCCCGGCGGGATATCGAGGGCAAGGTCCTCAAAGAGCAGATTTTCGCCGTACGCCTTGCTCAGCCCCTGTGCGCTGATCACCACGTCCCCCAGACGCGGCCCGGGCGGGATGTAAATCTCGCGCTCCTCGCGTGCCCTTTCAAACTCCTGGCTGAGCAGATCGCTATAGGCGTTGACGCGCGATTTGCGCTTGGTCTGCTGCGCTCTGGGAGACATGTGGAGCCACTCCAGTTCCCGCTGCAACGTCTTCTGACGGGCGCTCTCCTGCTTCTCCTCGCGGGCAAGGCGCTGCTGCTTCTGTTCCAGCCAGCCCGAGTAGTTGCCGCGCCACGGGATGCCGAAGCCGCGATCCAGTTCGAGAATCCAGCCAGCCACGTTATCGAGGAAATAGCGATCATGGGTGACGGCGATGACCGTGCCTTCGTACTCCTGCAAATGACGTTCGAGCCAGGCGACGGACTGTGCGTCGAGGTGGTTTGTCGGCTCATCCAGCAGCAGAATGTCGGGCTTCTTGAGCAGCAGCCGCGTCAGCGCCACCCGCCGCAACTCCCCGCCGGAGAGGATGGCGATTGGCGTGTCACCCGGCGGGCAGCGCAGCGCGTCCATCGCCAGTTCCAGGCGGCTGTCCAGGTCCCAGGCGTCCAGTGCGTCGAGACTCTCCTGCACTGCGCCCTGGCGCTCGATCAGGGCGTCCATCTCTTCGGGGGAGAGATCCTCGCCGAAGAGGGCGTTGATTGCATCAAACTCGGCCAGCGCGTCAACCGCTTCCTGCGCGCCTTCCTCGACAATCTGGCGCACGGTCCTGGATGCGTCGAGCACCGGCTCTTGGGGGAGATAGCCGCGCGTGTAACCTTCGTTGAGCACCGTCTCGCCGTCATATTGGCTTTCCTCGCCCGCCATAATGCGCAACAGCGTCGATTTCCCGGCGCCGTTCAGGCCAAGCACACCTATCTTTGCGCCCAGAAAGAAGCCCAGGCTGATGTCCCTCAGCACGCGCTGGTTGGGGCCGTAGCTCCTGCCGACGCCCACCATTGAGTAGATTACCTTGTCACTCATTGCGATGATCTTTCCTGTTTGTTATGCGACCGTTTCGGGGGCTATCATGGGAGACTGAACGCGCAGCTCCGCCCTATCCAACTGTCGGTCTGTTCTACCATCAATATATCGCCCAGTACTGGAAGGCGCAACTAACATGACTGACCTGACATTCGTACATCTGACCGACCTGCACATTATGTCGAGCGAAGAGGAGCAACTCAAGGGCCAGCGGACATCCGACAAACTGCGCCGCGTCATCGCGCTCATCGGCAACATGGAAGTCAGGCCGGATTTCTTCATCCTGAGCGGGGACCTGGCAAACAGTGGCGAGGAGGAGGAGTACCGAACGCTGAACCGGTTGCTGGATGAACTGCGTGAATTTGGCGTTCCGCTCATTCTTGGCCTGGGCAATCACGACCGGCGCGTCCCCTTTCGTCGGGTCATGCTGGGGGAGAAGGGGGCGGACGAAACGCAACCCTACTACCATGGCGCCATGTTCGCGGGCTTGCGAGTCATCATGTTGGACAGCACGGTGCCGGGGGCTGTGCATGGCGAACTGGATGCGCCTCAGCTTTGCTGGCTTGAGGCCGAACTACACAAGCCTGCCCCGTTGGGCAATCTGATCGCCATCCACCACCCGCCCGTCTTAAGCACGGTGGAGGCGCTGAATGAGCACAGAATGCGCAACCCGGACGCGTTGGCGCAAACGATCGCCGGCCACAATGTCCACGCAGTTCTGAGCGGCCACATCCACCACGCGCATGTTGCCTCCTTTGGCGGCACGATGTCGATCAGCGCCCCGGCCACGGCCTACCTGCTGGATCCGGGCTTCCAGAAGGAGCACCAGGCAACCGACGGCTGGGGTTTTACGCTTGGGTCACTGCGCGGCGGTCAGTTCTACGCCAATCCGATTTCGATGCACGGCCAATCCGAACCATTCTGATGCCGGCTTGTCGACGGCCCTCCATGGGCGTAGGGACCTCAACTCATCAACATATCTCGCTGCCCCGTTTGACGCCGGATTTGCGGGTGCATCCAAGATTATTGTGCGTCAAGTAAAGTCAAGAGGTTGAAGTGGCTGAGGCCAAGTTTGATTGCGCAGAGTCGTGCGGAGTGCGAGCATCGCTTGCGCGCCCTGACGAGAGCGGCGCATGCCAGTCTGTGTGAACCGTTGCTGAACGACCTGTTTGCAGGCCGATTCGACAGCGCCGCCGCCGATGGCTTCGCTTCACTTTCACGTCCGCTTCGGCATGCAGCGCCGTGCGCGTCCGCCGCCGATTCCACTTCATCTCCTGCCCGCAGTGCGGACAGACTGCCTCCGCCTCGCTCACATCTCCATGTTGCAACAGCAGTTCCGCTGGCATCTCACCCATCAACACCCGCCGTAGCAGCGCCGCCTTGCCTGCTATCTCATCAAGTGTCGGCTGCGGGTTCCCTTCCCCCCACTCCCACATCTCGTCAAACATCTCCTCGGCCCGGCGCACAAATTTTGCCTTCGCCTCTTCCCGTTTCATTGCGGGCCCCTTTGCTATTCTCATCCCATTCTCCTAATCCAACCCCTTTCATCCACACAAAGATTTGGGATGCACCTTTGCAAGGGAAACGCCCGTCGGCGCTGAGCAATTGGGCCGCGCTCTTCGCGCCTGCGCAACACGACTCAGAGGATCGCAATCACTTTGTGTCCGCTCTATTTACAAAACATACAAATTACAGTCTACGCACAAAGCATACAATTTACGGTCCGAATGACGCCGCCGCAGTGCCGGCATTCACGCCTCGCGCTCGTGCATCCCAGAATGGGGGAGAGATTGCGGCTACGTCCGGGTTTCTGAACCGCTTGCAGGCGATGTGAGGGGCGCGCAGGTCAGGTGTGCCAGTGTAAGTGATCACGAGCGTTTACAAGCAGTTACGAGCGTTTGCGAGTGTTTGCGAGTGTTTGCGAGCGTGTTCGAGCGCGCCAGGTCGCGTTTAGTCGCGTTTAGTCGCGCTGAATTTTTTTTTCGTGTTCGGGCACGTTCGGGCACGTTCGGGTACGTTTGAGCGTGTTTGAGCGTTTGCGAGCATGTTTGAGCATTTGCGAGTGTGTTCGAGCGTTTGCGAGCGTTTGCGAGCATGTTCGAGTGTTTGCGAGCGTGTTCGAGCGTTTGCGAACGTGCTCGAGCGTTTGCGAGCGTGTTCGAGCGCGCCAAGTCGCGTTTGGTCGCGCTTAATTTTTTTGTGTTCGGGCACGTTTGGGCGTGTTCTGTCGTCATTTTTCGTCATTTCTCGTCATTTCTCGTCCCAAAAGGGTTTTTTTCGGGTATGGCGGGCAACTGGCGGTTGCGGCTCCGGCTGGGCAGGGAGGGCAGCAGTTTGCTCCGCATGTTTCCCGCACCGGGGACAGGTTGTGCATCATGTAATGATATTCGTTTCAAATTGGTTTGCAACTGCGGCAGGGCCGCGGCTGCGTTGGTTCGTCTTGCGAACAATTGTACTACAGAATTCAGGAGTTTGCAGGTTTTGGAGTTCCCGATTTGCGTACCTCTTGCCATCCATTTGGAGCCGATGTATACTGCGAACCAGCCCGAATTCCACGCCCGTATGATAGTCTGAGAAATCAACCGATGTTGGCCAAGCATGTCCGCCCATTGCTCTCGTCCGGCGTTAACGCGATAGTACGCTGGCTGCAGCACGTCGGCGTGACCCCGAACATGGTATCATTCGCCGGATTCGCGCTGACAATCGGCGCGGCCGCGCTTTTGGCGACGGGCAATCTGCGCATCGGCGGCGGGCTTCTTTGGGTGGCGGCGATGTTTGATATGGTCGACGGGACACTGGCCCGCGTCAGCCAGAACGAAAGCAAGTTCGGCGCGTTCCTGGACAGTACGCTGGACCGCTACTCGGAGAGCGTCACATTCCTGGGGCTGGTGGTCTATTACGCCAACGCGGGCGACGCGCAAACCCATCTCCTCTTGATATTCCTGACTCTGATCGGCTCGTGGGCGGTCAGCTACACGCGGGCCAGAGCCGAAGGCCTGGACATCGAATGCAAGGTCGGAATTTTACAGAGGCCGGAGCGCCTGGTGCTGCTGATAGCCGGGTTGATCCTGGGGCTGGTGCTGCCAGTTCTGTGGTTCCTGGCCGTGATGACGAATATCACCGCAGGTCAGCGAATCTACGAAGTGTACGTGCGCACGTCGAAAAGCCAGGAAAACCAGCCCCTCGGCGACTAGCATAGGCCGTTCCTTGCACCCTCCTAACCGCCTTACCTTCAACTGCGTCGAAACCCGTTTGTCCTGACGAGTCGCGCTATTAGCAGAATCGCTCATTTGCGTATAAACTCTCAGTTGATGCGTCGCGAGATACGGGTCTCTGGTTGCCGAATGCGGATCGGAATTTGGCTAACACACCCGTTCTAATGCAGAATACACATTCGTTATCTGGAAGGGCAATCTTCGGACCGCAGCAAGCGGGGTAGATTTCGTGTTTGAAAGTTTGTCCGACAAACTTCAGAGCGTCTTTGATAACCTGGCCACGCGCGGCAGGCTCTCGGATCGCCATGTCGAGGCCGCGCTGCGCGAGGTGCGTCTGGCTCTGCTCGAAGCGGATGTCAACTACAAGGTCGTCAGAGAGTTCGTCGGCCGAATCAAAGAGCGGGCAGTCGGCGCTGAGGTGATGGAAAGCCTCACGCCGGCGCAACAGGTCGTCAAGATCGTCAACGACGAGTTGGTGAAGCTCCTGGGAGAACCGGCGCCTTTGAACCTTTCCGGCCCGCCTCCCCTCGTGATCATGCTGGTCGGCTTGCAGGGCGCGGGAAAGACGACCATGGCGGCCAAACTGGCATTGCGCCTACGCAAACAAGGGCAGCGCCCTTTGCTGGTGGCCGCGGATGTCTATCGCCCGGCCGCGATACAACAGCTCGAAACGTTGGCGCGGCAGATCGACATCCCGGTTCACAATGAAGGCACAAGCGCGGCGCCAAGCACAATCGTCAAGAACGCAATGCGGATCGCGCGCGCGAAGGCCTATACGGTGCTGCTGCTGGACACCGCCGGCCGCCTTCAGATCGACGAGCCGATGATGCAAGAATTGGAGCAGATGCGCCTGATCGCCAAGCCTGCCGATGTGCTCCTGGTGGTGGATTCCATGACCGGACAGGAGGCGGTAACCGTGGCGCAGGGCTTCCACGAACGCGTGCCCATAACCGGACTGGTGATGACGAAGATCGACGGTGACGCCCGGGGCGGGGCGGCGCTCAGCATCCGCCAGGTGACCGGCGTGCCGATCAAGTTCCTAGGCACCAGCGAGAAGATGGACGGCCTTGAACCCTTCCATTCGGACCGGCTGGTCGGGCGCATCCTCGGCATGGGCGATGTAATGACGCTTATCGAACGCGCGTCGGAAAGCATCAGCGAAGAAGATGCGCAAGCGATGGAAGAACGACTGGCGGAGGGCCAGTTCGACTTCGAGGATTTCCGCGATCAGCTACAGAAGCTTCAGGGTCTTGGCTCGATACAGGATCTGTTGAAAATGGTGCCCGGCATGGGGCAGTTGGCCAAGCAGGTTGACGCCCAGGATGTCAATTCCGACCTGAAGCAGATCGAAGCCATCATCAACAGCATGACGACGCAAGAGCGGCGCCTGCCCAATCTACTCAACGCCAGCCGACGACGACGCATTGCGCGCGGCAGCGGCACAACCGTAGAAGCCGTCAACCAGCTCATCAAGCGTTTTCGAGATATGCAGAAATTGATGAGGCAGGCAGGCATGTTGGGCGATCAGAGCAAGAAGAGGAAAAAGGGGCGCAGACGTCGTCAGCGCGAACCAAGCGCGGAAGGGATGTTCGCGTCGCTGCGCCAGGGGCGCATTTCATAGGGGCATTGGGAGCGCCGCGCGGGATAGTACAGCGGCGGGTTCGAAGTTTGGTTCGGAACGAAACGATGCAAGATGCCGATCTCGCATTCGGCGGCAGTTATAGAAAACCGGTCAACATATTGTAACCAAGGAGTGTCTATCAGTGGTCCGCATCCGTCTGCGCCGTATGGGCGCAAAGAAGAAACCGTTCTACCGCATTGTCGTGGCCGACCAGCGCAGCCCGCGCAATGGCCGCTTCATCGAAAACATCGGCACCTATGATCCGATGACCGATCCGCCCACCTTTCATATCAAGAGCGAGCGCGCCAGCCATTGGCTGGGTGTCGGCGCCCAGCCCAGCGATGCCGTTGCCCGCCTGTTGAAGAAGACAGGCATTACCGATGTGCAAGGCAAACTGAAGGCTGCCGAAGCCGAGACAGCCGCGCCGGACGCCGCAGAGACGGAAGCTGCCTGATAAAGCGAGCATTCTATGAAAGAACTGGTCGAGTTCATGGCGAAGGCCCTCGTCGACAATCCCGATGAAGTGCATGTTTCCGAACGGGCGTACCGGGAACGAGTCATCCTGAGGTTGCAGGTTGCGCCGGAGGACGCCGGACGGGTCATCGGCAAGAATGGCAGGGTTGCCAACGCCATGCGTTCTGTCCTCAACGTGGCCTCGATCCGTCAGTCACGCGATGTGGTTCTGAAAATAATGTAGCCGCGTGCCTAGATCGCGCGTACGCAGAAGGCAGACGCCCTCCGCTTGCATTGCCGTCTCCGTTGCCAGAGCGGGTCAACATTACCCGCGTAATCTGAAGGCTTGGCGGGCTTGCTCTGGCTGGGATTGCAGCAACTGCGGAGAGCAGTCCTGCCTGAAATTGGCTTTTCCAGCCCGATAGGATCGAAACGGGATGACAGCGCGACAGCAACGGAATCGACGTCGGCCAGGGAAGGACGGGCAGGCGCGCGGCAGCCGGTTTCGCAAACGACCAGCCCCGGTTCCCGATGGCTACCTTGCCGTTGGCCGCGTCCTCGGCGCGCACGGTCTGCGGGGGGAGGTGAAAGTTGAGTCCTACACGGACTTCGACAGCCGCTTCGCCGCGGGCCAGCAGTTGTTGCTCGGCGATGAACTCTTCTTGACGGAGATCGCCGCCGCCCGGCCTCACAAAGGTATCTTTCTGCTCACCTTCGCCGAAATAACGGACAGAGCGGCGGCCGAGTCTCTGCACAACGAGTGGCTGTACATCCCGGAGGATGCAGCCATGAAGTTGGATGAAGACTCCTTCTGGGTGCATGACATTGTCGGCCTCTCGGTGCAGACTGAGACCCACAAGCTGCTGGGCGAAGTCACGGATGTCATCTTTACGGGCGCCAACGAGGTGTACGTTATCCAGCCAGCCCCCGGCGTCAATCGCGACCGGGAGCTACTCATCCCCGCGCTGACGGATGTGATTCGGGCCGTGGACTTCGAAGCCGGCGTCGTTACCGTCCGCCTACTTGCTGGAATGCTGGACAGCGGCTGACGGTAGCCTGATTCACGCAGCCGCGGCCATTGTTGCGCTGCCCCTTTGACTATGGACGATCTAGCCTATTGGATTGCGTTCAACCGTGTTCCCGGTATCGGGCCGACGCGCCTGACCGCCCTGTTGAATGCGTGCGGAAGCATATCAGCGGCCTGGAAAGCGTCGATTCAGACGATGCAGGCCGCCGGTCTCGACCGGCGCAGCATCAAGAACCTGCTGGCGGCGCGTCAGCAGCTGGATCTGCAGGCGGAACTGGATCAGGTCATCACGCAGGGATATCACGCGTACAGCTGGGACGACGACGGCTATCCGGCCAATCTGCGCCGACTTCAGCAGGCGCCGCCGCTCCTGTACGCGCGCGGCAAGCTTAAACAGGAGGACGAACTGGCCGTTGCCGTTGTCGGCACGCGACGGGTATCCCCCTACGGTCAGGAAGTCGCGCGCGAACTGGGATCTGCACTGGGCAGGCACGGTGTCACGGTCATCAGCGGACTGGCCTTGGGCGTGGATGCAATCGCCCATGAAGCTGCGCTCGATGCGGGCGGACGCACGGTCGCCGTCTTGGGCAGCAGCGTGGATATCATCTACCCGTCCCGCAATCACCATTTGGGATTGCGCATCATCGAAAAGGGCGCCTTGGTCAGCGAGTACCCCCTGAGCACGAGGCCGGAAGCAAGCAACTTTCCTCCCCGCAATCGCATCATCAGCGGGATGAGCCTGGCTGTGGTCGTGGTTGAGGCCGCCAAGCGCAGCGGCGCTCTGATTACGGCCCGCTTTGCCGGAGAACAGGGACGCGACGTTTTCGCGGTGCCCGGCTCGATTCTCAGTCCGGGCAGTGATGGCTGCAACCGCCTGATTCAGGAAGGGGCCATCCCTGTTACTTCGATCAGTGACCTGCTGGAGCGCCTGCAACTGGCTACCGTGTCTGCGCATCAAGAGGTACGCGTTTCTGTACCGGCCTCGCCCACCGAACAGTTGATCCTGAAGCACATAACGACCGAGCCGCAGCACATGAACGAAATTGCGCGCTCAGCCCCATTGGAGATTTCACAGGTCAGCAGTCTGCTGGCCATGATGGAACTCAAAGGACTTGTGCGTCAGGTGGGTCCGATGCAATACGTCCGCTCCTTCTGATGGCGGAGAAAAATGTACGCAGTCATTCTGGCCGGCGGCGTCGGCACCCGTTTGTGGCCCCGCAGCCGCCAAGACGCTCCCAAACAGTTCAGCGACATCACCGGCAGCGGCCACACGATGATTCAGGCGACGGCCGTCAGATTGGACGGGCTGGTCGCGCGCAGCGACACCTATGTCGTTACCGGCAGCCGTTATGCCGGCATGTGCGCGGCACAGCTTGACGGCTTGCCCAGGGCCAATATCCTGGTGGAGCCGAGCGGGCGCAACACTGCGCCGGCCGTCGCGCTGGCCTGTGCGCACTTACAGCGGCGCGATCCGACCGAGGTGGTTGTCATTTTGCCGGCCGACCATCACATTCAGGACTGCGCCGCATTCCAGAGGGCGTTGCGCCAGGCGGAGCGTAGCGCGCGCGAGGGCTACCTTACCGTGCTGGGCATCGAGCCAACAAGAGCGCACACCGGCTACGGCTACATTCAGCGCGCAACCAAGCCACTGCCCTTGACCGGGGAGCTGCCGACCTTCGCGGTGGAACGTTTTCTGGAAAAGCCCGATCAGGCGACGGCAGAGCAGTTTCTGGCGGACGGGCGCTACGATTGGAATGGTGGGATCTTCGTCAGCCGCGTGGATCTTTTGCTGACAGAGTACGAACGGCAGATGCCCGAGTTGTTCGCGGGCATGAATCGCATTTCCGTCGCCATCGGTTCGCCCGAACAGGAGCGTGTGCTGGCCGAGGTCTGGCCGACGATGGCGCACACATCGATCGATTACGGGCTGATGGAAGGCGCGCAGAGGGTGGCGGTGGTGCCGATGCAGGCCGGGTGGAATGACCTGGGCAGTTGGGATGCGCTGGAAACCGTCATCGCCCGCGACGAAACCGGCAACTTTCGGGTGGAGGGCGATCTCCTGCCGATTAACAGCCGCGGCAATATCGTCGCCGCTGACAAGCGCTTGGTGGCATTAGTCGATGTTGATGACCTGATCGTGATCGATGCCGGAGACGCCCTGCTGATCGGCAAGAAGGAGAGCATTCAGCGGGTCAAGCAGGTTGTAGCCAGGCTGCAAGCCGACAAGCGCAACGATCTCCTGTAAGAGATCGTCAGACCCCCGGAAAGTGGTTGTCAGAGGAATGATCGACCGCCATAGAACGTTGATCCACATCTTGTTGTCGGGTCTCGTCGGGCTGACATTCGGCCTGTCCATCGGTTGGTGGGTATGGCCGGTGGAGTGGACCGAGGGGCCAACGGGGCAGCCCGTCGCGACGGCGCCGATCCAAGCCGGTGAATCGCCGGTTGAGGGCGGCGCAGAGAACGCTGCGGAGTTCACGAGCTTCCAGGATCAATTGAACCAGGGGTTGCTCTTTCTGGCCGCCGCACTCCTTCTTGTGGGCGGAGTCGTTATCGGCTACCAACTTTTGCGCCAGTCGCAAAAGGCGGAAGGGTTGCAGCGGTCGACCACAGCCGTGGACACAAGGGAGGCGGCTGCGCCACGCGGCCGGCGCGCCCGCCCAGCCTTTTTCCGCGGCGGAAAGAGCAACAGACGGCTGCCCGGTCTCAGTTGGATTCGCAGCGCCCCCCCCGCATACGGCGAAGCGGACGACGACGAGCCTGTCTTTCCAGCCCAACCGGCCGCCGGGCGCGAACCCGCTGCGCAGTTTCCCGTTGCAGGCGAGACGGTGAGCGGCGCTTTCCGGCTGCGGAACCAAGACACTGAGGCTTACCGGCATTTGGATGAGGACGATGACTTGCCGGAGACAGGGCAGTTGTCGGATTCAGAAGCCGATTGGTCGGGAGCGGCGGCGGCGGTAGACGAGCGCCTCGAATCCGCGCAGGACGAAGGCCTGTACAGGGAAACTCCAGTCGAAGACGGAGAGGAAAGCGGGGAGACCACGCAAAGACTGGCGGAAGTTGCTCCGGCGCTGGCCGAGGATTACGAGTTTGATCCGGACGTAGAGGAAGGCGCGGGGGTTAATGAAGAGAACAGGCAGGCGGCGCCCAAGGTAACGGCGCCTGTGGACGGCCAGGATAACGAGCCGGTCGAGTCCGGTAAGAGCGACCGGATGTTCAGATCCAGTGACGCATCGACCAACCCGGACCAGCCTGCCCAACCGATGACTGCCGAGCCTGACCCTGGTCCCTCCCCGTCGACGGAAACGGGGGACGACGCCCCGCTGCACAGCCAAGTAGCCCAGGCCGCTGCGGTGGAGACAGCCCGCGAGTCGGTAGGCGCATTTGCGGCCAACTACGCCTTCGGCATCCAATCCTATGACGAGAGTTTTACCATCACCGCGGCAGACGGCTCATTGTTGGGCGCATGCGGCATGGGCATCAATGAATCTCTTGACCGCGGGGCCGCCGACACGGATCAAGTGCGGTTGTTGGAGGTTTGGCTCTATGACCGTTCAGCCGTGCGCAGCGTCAGCCAGCCTCTCGTCTCTCCTGGCTTTGATGTCAGCGTCCTCAACGACCGCGCGGGCGACGGCGATTCCGAGGCCTCCACCCCTTTGGAGCTTAGGCCTGGTCTGACTTGCATCCTCCGATCCGAACACATCGTACTCGAATGCACTGTCAAAAGCGTAACATTTCTTGACGACCAACAGCCGCCTCGCCCGCTCCGTTCCGTCAGCGCCAGCCTAGTCGTGCAGCGCGTTACGTGAGCGGGGCGAACGAACGCGGAGGTGGAGGCCGCAGCCCGATTCAGACTGCCTCGCGCGAGTCGAAGAGCCGGCGGTACTCGCCGATGGCGAAGCGGTCCGTCATGCCGGCGATGTAATCGCACACGACCCGGTACACATCTCCATCGTTTTCGGATATGGTCGTCTGTGTATCGGGCGGCAATTGGGCCGGCTCGCTAACAAAAGCGTCAAAGAGGGCGCGCACCGTCCGATCTGCCTTGGCCGCCATGCGCACAACACGATAATGGCGGTAGAATCGGTCGTAAAGAAGCCGCTTCAACTCCTGGTTTTCCTCAGCAATCGACTCCGAATAGGCGGCCATGTTCTGCTGCAACGCACGCAGATCAGCCAGACCCTGGAGAGCGGCAGCGCGCAGATTTGCCGAGGTGGCTTCGATTGCATCACTAACCTCGATCCCCACTAGCCGTCGGATGAACTGGTAGCGATCCAGCGGCTGCGTCAGGTCGATCGAAGACGCCTCTTCGCCAAACGTGCCGAGTACGCGCCGGCTGATGGCCAGGTCCAGGAATTCGCTGGGGCGAAGGATGCCCGCCCGCAGGCCATCGTCGGAGTCGCTGGTATTATAGGCGATCTCGTCGGCCAGATTGCTCAACTGACATTCCAGCGTGCCCCGTTCGTCCGGTTTGTAGTCCCTGGCATCGACAATGTCGTAATCGGTGTCGTGCTTGACTACCCCTTCACGCACCTCGTATGTCAGATTCAACCCCGGATGGTCGGGGTAGCGCTGCGCCAGCTTGGTGATGATCCGATACGTCTGCTTCTGGTGATCGTAGCCGCCGTGACCCTGCATGAGTTGATTCAGAGTCGATTCGCCGGTATGACCGAACGGAGGATGACCCAGATCGTGGGCCAGGCAGATCGCCTCGGCCAGGTCTTCGTTGCAGGACAGCGCGCGGGCCAGCGTACGCCCGATTTGCGCGACCTCGACCGTATGCGTTAGCCGGTTACGGTAGTGATCGCCCTCATTGTAGACGAATACCTGCGTCTTAAACTGGAGTCGACGGAATGCAGTCGTGTGGATGATGCGGTCGCGGTCTCGCTGGTAGGCGGTGCGATAGGGATGCTCCGCCGCCGGATAGACGCGCCCGCGGCTGCGACAACTAGGCATCGCGTAATCGGCCAACTCTCGCTCTTCCCGCCGCTCCAACTCCTCCCTCGTAACGAGCATTTTCGGCCTCTGTTCACGGGATGCGGTACGATGTCGAAAGCATCCCAAGTCACTGCCCTGCAACGGCATTCCTGCCCCTTTGTACAGTATACAGGCGGGCAAGCCGATCCGACCAACGCGTTTAGCCATTCAGGCCGGATGAACTCGCATGGTTGAAAGGCATGGCAACCTTGATCGCGCCGCGAGCCGGGGCAATCGCATCTAAATTTGGACGCAATATTGACCTGATATTCGCCAGAAGGAAAGTAAATATCAGTGGAAAACGTTATCTGCTTCCATGATGGCGGCCAGGGCTTGTTCCCATTCAAGCTCCAACCAGCGGTTCAATTCCTCTTCAATTCATTGCTCAAAATGGATCCACAAGGACTCTTGCCGGGGTTGGCGGACGGAGGTTGCGGTGCGCGCGGGCGCGTCTATACGCCGCCAAATCTTGAAGGGGCGGTCGAAACGCGGCGCCCGGTTGCCGGACTTGGGCCTGACGTCTTCTTTAGGGCTCGTTGACATTTGTCTGAACTGTGATTCATGCAGTTATGTGTTTGGGATGATTGACGGACATGGCGCAGATCGCGGTTTTCGGTCACGAGAGTCAGGCGAATTGCAATCCTATTCTGCCCGCAGGCAACCTGCAGATGTCACCTTTTTGGCCAATTAATCAAGGGTCAACGGAAGCTAGTAGTGTAACAGGTAGGGATTGACGGATAGGTAAACTGTGGCACACTCTCCAGAAAAGCGGACACAAGGAGAGGGAAGATGCCAGCGAAACGATATCGGGTGCGCATGACAGCGGAGGAGCGCAAGGAACTGGATGGGCAGGTGAACACAGGCACAGGGTCGGGGCGCCGCTTAAGACGGGCTCGCATCCTGCTGATGGCCGATGAAGCGCAAGCGGGCGGGGGCTGGTGCGACGCCGAGATTGCCAAGGCATTGGGAGCGCATGCGCGCACGGTCGAGCGAGTTCGGGAGCGGTGTGTCACAGCCGGGATCGAAGCTGCCCTCACCCACACGCGACCGAAACGGAAGCGACCACGCGTCTTGGATGGTGCGGGCGAAGCCCGGTTGGTGCAGTTAGCGTGTAGCGCTGCGCCGGATGGACGGGAGCAGTGGACGCTGCAGATGCTGGCTGATAAGCTGGTCGAATTAGAGGTTGTCGAGCGTATTTCGGGTGAAACGGTGCGCACGACGCTCAAAAAAACGAACTTAAGCCTTGGTTGAAAGATGCATGGTGTATACCGGAGGCGGCGAGCGCCGAGTTCGTCTGCGCCATGGAAGATACGCTTGCGGTCTATCATCGGCAGCAGGATGCAAAACGACCTGTGGTCTGTTTTGATGAAGGCAGCAAACAGTTGACCAAAGAGACCCGTCTGCCTCTGCCGCCCCGACCGGGTGCGGTGGCCAAATATGACTACGAGTATGAACGCAACGGCACCAGCAACCTCTTTCTCTGCTTCGCACCGCTGCAAGCTTGGCGTCATGTCAAGGTGACGGCGCGCCGCACCATGGTCGATTTTGCCCACTGCATGCGCGACCTGGTCGATATCCATTTCCCGCAGGCAGACACGATCGTCGTGGTGATGGACAATCTGAATACGCACAAACTCGCATCTTTGTATGAAGCGTTCCCGCCGGCCGAGGCCCGCCGCATTGCCGCCAAACTCGAAATCCATTACACCCCCAAGCATGGCAGTTGGCTCAATATGACTGAAATCGAACTCAGTGTCCTGCATCGACAGTGCTTGAACGCTCGCATCCCTGACAAACACATCTTGACGCAGCAAATCACAGCTTGGCAAAATCGCCGCAATGCTTCTGCTTCGTCTGTCAACTGGCGTTTCACCACCGCTGATGCTCGCATCAAACTCGAACGCCTTTATCCGACAATAAAAGACTGTTGAACTACTAGTGAATTAGGCTATTCCGATTGTAAGAGACGAAGACTGCGAAAGTATGTGGTCGCAATCGGCTCCGAGCTTTAATTCTTGCTTCCGACAGTTGAGAGGAAGCATTAGAGACAATCTGAATCAACGCTGCGCGTGGCGGGACTGATTTAGCTTGGGGGAATTTTCGCCACCAAAGCTGGGGAGAACTTATCTGAGGCTCCAAGACAGGAGGTCGGAGCCAAGGGCCATTCGATTCGACGTTAAAAAGGAAAATATGTTCGACATAAAGAGGCGGGGCGGGCTAACGTTCCTTGTTTTTCTCCTTTTGTCAGTGTTTTTGGCTGGATTTAATCCTGGAGCGGAAAGACGTTTGAGGGGCTACGCCCAAGAATTCGTTACCGCGATTGACATTGACATCGCAGAAGAGAAACATAAAGTCTTGATTGCTCCAATTCACATGGATGAGCCGACCAGCTTCATTCGTTCCGAATACATCGTATCCGATACGCCTGAAGAGGTGAAAGAGAAGCTGAGAGCGCTCCATCTTGCTGAGAAGGGTTGGCTTGCACCCAGCGAAGACGGTTGGATTGGGGCGCAGGTCTCTTCCCTATCACCGCGGCACGCAACGCCTGAGTATATGAAAGAATGGTATGAAAGTTATGTTCTTCCTGAAGACGATTCTGAAATTGACTTTTTTCTGATTTGCCCATGGTATGAGAGTAAGTCACCTGACGATGGAAAAACGTATATTTCAGTTTCACTCTATCCGCACTATGTGATTCTAAACAAAAGCGGAAAACTCAGAGTTCTAATCCGCGATACAACGGAGTGGTCTTCAAGGTGCTTAACTGGGTCTGGGCTCAAGATCTGAACCATGATATGGTTGGCCCCAATCATTAGACCACGAAAAGGGAAAAATAAGGTGCATCCAGACGGATGCGGCCGGCTCTGATCAGAGCACGAAGTGCTCTTCAGCTGGAGTCCGGTAGTTGAGACTTTGATGCGGTCTCTCATGGTTGTAGAAGTCGAAATAGTCGCTTAAACCAGCTTGCAATTGGCGCACCGAGTCGTACTGCTGGAGATAGATGTTCTCATACTTGACGCTGCGCCAGAGCCGTTCGCAGAAGACGTTGTCGAGCGCGCGGCCGCGCCCGTCCATGCTGACCTGAATGTTGGCTGCGAGCAGGATGCGAAGCGAGTCAGAATCATAGCCTTTGTCGGCAATGACAGCGTCAAAGTGGAATGGAGCGAGCAACGATTCAGCTTGGGTGATGTCATGACGTTCACCGCCCGTCAAAATGAAGCGTAAGGGAAAGCCGAGAGCGTCAACGAGGAGTTGGATCTTGCTGCTGAATCCACCCCGGCTCCGCCCTAGGCTCTGTTCGCGCTGGCGCCCCCTTTTTTGGACCCGCCCGCAGCGCACATATGGGCGCGCACAGCAGTACTGTCGGGCATGACGGCTGCCATGTCAGGGTCTTGAGCGAACTGTTTGAACATGTCTGCCCAAACTCCGTTCTCTTCCCAGCGTGCGTAGCGCTTGAAGACACTGTTCCACTTGCCAAAATGCTCTGGCAGTTCACGCCACTGGGCGCCGGTGTGCAGAATCCAGTGAACTGCCTCAACCAAACGTCGACACGTTTCCTCTTGCCCTGCATAGGCACGCGGCTGACTTTGCAAGAATGCGTAAAGTTTCTGCCACTGAACGTTGTCGATCTTATAGGTAGACATCCTTCTATTGTCGCCATTTTGACAGAACTCAACAAACGTCAACGAGCCCTAGTGTGTCGAGAATTGGAGTTACAAAAGGGGAGGTTCTTACCTGTTCGCATTTGTTGGAGTAGCGCAACCAAATGGGAGTGATGTTACTGCAGTTGCGGGCGTTCTGCCACTACGGGACGGGGATTCATCAGGGCATACGCATCTTATTGGGAAAGGACTTTGAGGAGATAGTCAGTTTCCCCATCCGGCTTGTTTGCGTTTGGCAGCAATGCCAACTTTGGCGCTTTTCTCGTTACGTAGGAGGTCCGGGGCCAAGCGGCGCAAGATTGCCATGTTGTGCTGAAAGTTGCCTTGGCGAATGCGGCTGTCGTCCGCGCGAAAGGCGACATCGAGGACCCATTGGACCGAATTTTCGATGCTCCAGTGGGCGCGCGTGGCAGCGAGAAGCGATTTGGCATCGGGCGGCAAGCTGGAGATGAAGTATCGAGTTTCAAGCGAGGTGCGGTCTGGCAGCGGCCGTGTCGCTTCGACCATGACCAGGCTTTGGAGGTGCGACCATTCCTGGTCGGGGTCGATGTAGTCGAGGAATTCGGGGGCAGAGATAAGCCAACAGCGCCTGGTTTCGATACGGCCGTGGTCCTTTGCGACCGTCTGGTGGTCGTCGTGGGGGACATCGGCAAATTCGTTTTGCCTCTCCAGCGTGAACATTGTGTTGACAGCATCATGCAACTGAGCCTGATTCTGTTTGCGTGCCAGGACATCGTCGGCGCCGCTCTCGGTGATCTGTTGCGCAATCGATTTCTGACAGCCGATTGCGTCGATTGACACAATGCAACCAGATAGCTCCAACATCTGTTGGAGTTCAGGGATTGCGGTGATCTCGTTGGAGTTTGTCGCCACCTCTGTCTGCGCCAGAACGAGCCGACTCGCCGATGCCCAGACACTGACTAAGTGCAGCGGTCCCTTGTTCTGCCTCCGATCATGCGAACGACGATGCGTTTTCCCATCAATGGCCAGCAACTGACCCTTTGTCAACTCATGCAAATGCTGCACCCATTTTACAAAACAGGCCTCAAAGTGGGCTGCATCCAATCTGGCAATAACTCGGCCAAAGGTGTCATGCGATGGGATGCCATTCGCCATACCCAGCAGCTTTTCCAGCCACTCTTGTTTGCCGCGTCCGGATTCCTCGATTTCGACCCAGTTGTCCGCACCGCAAATGACTGCGCAGATAGCAATCACGATGATATCTCTCAACTGGTGACACTTCGTGCGGTCGATGCGAGGATCCTCCAAATCCGCAAATTTTTCAACCAGAGAACTGCCCATTACATCCGCCATGAGTCCCTCCTTGTCTGGTGAAAGGACTATCCATATTTTCAAATCGCTCCTACTTCGTCATCAAACCTGTTCCTAGCGCAAATTTAGATGCAATTGCCCTGCGCCGCGAGCCGCCTCGTTCTCCGTTGGCTTCCCGCCCGTGCTATAATTTCCCGGTTAACGGCCAGCAATTCCATGCGGGGAGATTTGCGCGTGCTCAGGCGCTTGTTTGGACGCCAGGAAGAGAAGTCGGCGGACGATATAAAAATTGAGGAGAGCCTGCAGAAGACCCGTTCCGGGATATTCGGGCAGATCGGCTCTCTCTTTCAGGAAAACGAGATTAGCGACGAACTGTGGGAAGAGTTGGAAGAGGCGCTGATCGTGGCCGATGTCGGCATGGAAACCACGATGGAACTCGTCGAGTCCACGCGTGCCGGCGTTGAGCGGGAAGGCGTCAGGCGTAGCGGCGATGCCTACCTGATTCTTAAGCAGGAGATGGTCAAACTGTTGGAGGCTGACGAGCCGTTGCTGATTGAAGAGCCGCGCATCCTGACGGTTGTGCTGGTCGTGGGCGTGAACGGTTCCGGCAAAACGACGACGATCGCAAAGTTGGCGCGGCGCTACAAGGAGCGGGGCCGGCGCGTCGTGCTGGCCGCGGGCGACACATTCAGGGCGGCGGCCATCGACCAGCTCAAAATCTGGGGGGAACGGGCCGAAGTGGAGGTCATCGCGCAGGCCCCCGGCTCGGATCCGGCGGCGGTGCTGTTCGACGCGATGCGTGCGAGCCAGGAGAGCCGTAAGGCCGACCTGCTCATCACCGATACGGCTGGCCGCCTGCAGAACAAATTCAATCTAATGCAGGAACTGGAAAAGATGCGCCGCGTGGCCGCCAAGCAGGTTCACCGCGCGCCGCACGAAATATTGCTGGTACTGGACGCTGCCACCGGCCAGAACGCCATTTTGCAAGCCAAGGGTTTCAAGGAGGCAGCGGGCGTTACCGGCATTGTCTTGACCAAGCTGGACAGCACGGCCAGAGGCGGAGCGGTTCTCAATATCAAGAAACAACTGGGGATCCCTGTACGCTTTGTCGGCACCGGAGAGAAGCTGGAGGATCTGGCGGAGTTCGATCCGGTGACATTTGTAGAAAGCTTGTTGGGAGAGTAAAGCGGACAACGCGGTCTCGTTTACAATCGACTACTCAACACGGGAGACTCAAAAGAATGCGCGAACTAACCGACCAGTTGCATCAACTCGCGGAGCGGGTCAACACGATACGGAGGCGGCTTTGACCTGCCCCAAAAGGTGGAACGGGTCCAGGTCTTGGAGAAGGAAACGATCGCGCCCGGCTTCTGGGACGATCAGCGTGTCGCGCAGCAGAAAATGCAGGAGTTGAACGCGCTTCAAGATCAGATCCGCGTCTGGGACGGTTTGCAGCAGCGCACGGAGGACGCGCACGATCTGGCGGGGATTGCGGACGATGACGAGGAGATGCTGACCGAGTTGAAGCAGGAGGCCAATGCCCTTGAAAAGGAGCTGGAGCGGCGGGAGTTTACGCTGGCACTCAATGGCAAATATGACTCGGGCGGCGCGATCATCAGCATCCATGCCGGGGCTGGCGGCACCGAGGCGCAGGACTGGGCCGACATGCTGCTGCGCATGTATCTGCGTTGGGCCGAGAAGAAGGGTTTTGCCACCGAGATCACCGACATGACCCAGGGTGAGGAGGCGGGCATCAAGAGTGTAACCGTTACGGTTGAGGGCTCTTACGCCTACGGCTTCCTGCGGGCGGAACGGGGCACACACCGGCTGGTGCGGATCAGCCCATTCGACGCCGGCAACAGACGCCATACCTCCTTCGCCAAGCTGGAGGTTTTGCCGATGATTGACGAAGACATCGAGATCGAAATCGCGCCCAACGACATTCGCATCGACGTTTTTCTGTCCAGCGGAGCCGGCGGCCAAAGCGTGCAGAAAAACGCGACCGCTGTCCGACTCCACCATTTGCCGACCGGCATCGTGGTTAGCTGTCAGAACGAACGCAGCCAGACCCAGAACCGTGAGATTGCGCTCAGGATTCTGCGGGGCAAACTCTACGCAGTCGAGCAGGAAAAGATCGCAGCCGAGAAAGCCCGCCTCAAGGGCGACAATGTCCAGGCCGACTTCGGCAGCCAGATCCGTTCCTATGTCCTGCACCCCTACCAGATGGTGAAGGACTTGCGCACAAATTTGGAGACCGCCGCCCCCCAGACGGTCCTGGACGGGGAGTTGGACCCGTTTATCGAGGCGTGGCTGAAAACGCAGGTGGGAGCATAGCCGACAACACCACAGGGAGCAAACCATGATCGAACTCGCGCCGGTACGACAGTCCGTTTCTGAGCAGCAAGTTGACAATGTGCCCGCCGCCGTGTGGAACGGCCTGAACGCGTTGCCGTTGTCAGGCCGTGTGCGGCCCGGGATGCGGGTGGCCGTGGCCGTAGGCAGCCGCGGGATCTCCTGCTACGCGCAAGTTGTGCGGGCGGTCGTCGAGATGTTGCAATCGCTGGGGGCCGAACCTTTTCTCGTTCCGGCGATGGGCAGTCACGGCGGCGGCACCGCCGAAGGCCAGCGCGCAGTTCTCGTCGGCTATGGCATGGCCGAACTGGGCGTCCCCATTCACAGCAGCCTGGAAGTGAAACAGATCGGCGAAGCGGGCGATATGCCGATCTTCTGGGACCGGCACGCGGCCGAGGCCGACGCCGTCATCCCCATCAATCGTGTCAAGGCCCACACTGCGTTCCGCGCCGACCACGAGAGCGGTCTCTGCAAAATCATGACGATCGGCCTGGGCAAGAAACGCGGCGCGGCGACACTCCACGCGCACGACGCCTCCACCGCGATCCCACTGGCCGCGCAGGTCATCCTGGACAAGATGCCGGTCATGGCCGGAGTCGCCATCGTCGAGAACGGCCGCCACGCGCCCGCGCAAATCGCCGTGTTGCCGGGCGAACGAATCTTTCAGGAGGAGCCGCAGCTGTTGCGGCAGGCAAAGAGGCTGCAGCCGAGCATCCCCTTCGACGCTTTGGACCTGCTGATCGTGCAGGAGATGGGCAAAAACATCAGCGGCACCGGCATGGACACCAATATCGTGGGCATGTGGCGGCGCAACGGGGGGCCGCGAGAGCCGGACTTTCGCGTTCTGGCGGTGCTCGACCTGACGCCGGACAGCTACGGCAATGCCTCCGGCGTCGGTCTGGCCGACCTGATTACAGAGCGGCTGCGGGCCAAGATCGACTGGCACGCTACCTATACAAACTGCCTGACCGCCGGCAATTTCGCTGCCGCCAAGCAGCCCGTTTCTCTGACCTCGGACCGGGAGGTCATCGAGACCGGTTTGATGGGCAAGGATGCAGGCACTGCCCGCGTCGTCTGGATACAGAACACGCTGGAACTGGAAACATTGTGGCTATCGCCTGCGCTGCTGGGCGAAGCCGACAAGTCGCCGACGCTCACGCAGGTCGGGCCGGCGCGGCAAGTCCAGTTCACCGCCGACGGTGCGTTGCGCGCGCCGGTCTCCGAACTGATGGCTTCCTGAACAGCCACAAGACAATTCATGGCCACAGCCGGCTACTGAATCGGGGGTAGGCCAAAAATTCTATCCTCAGATTCGTGCCTCTCATCTTCATCGTACTGTTGGGAAGCCTGCCTACCAGCCCCCTCTGGCAGCAAAACGGGATTCCCCGCACCACGGTTGGGCATTACCCCACCTGTACCGCGGTGCAGCGGTGCAGCGCGCCTTTGAACAGGGCGTCTTTGGGCCGCGCTGGTTTCCAAGCAGCCGCCATGGCGGTGGTGCGCCAACTTTCCACGACTGTTGCCCAGGTACAAATTCGATTAATATGCCTTTGCGGCATAAGTCACGCACATGCCGCATCTGGGCGGCGACCCCTTGACTCCGACTTGCTGCATCCCCTTCAGCCTTGAAATTGTACAGAACCGGCTGAATGTGCTACGATTTGCCGCGATGGGCTGGCCCCGGCAAGCGCAAACCATGGAGAGGTCGCATAGTCTGGCCGAGTGCGCGCGTCTCGAAAACGCGTAGGGTTTACGCCCTCGAGGGTTCAAATCCCTCCCTCTCCGCCTTGGTTCCCGGGCAGAAGATGTCCGGGATTTTTCATAGTGCAGGCTGTTGATTGCCCAGTCCTCGCTCTCCCCCGTGTCGGGAACCGCAGGGCATTCAACGCGGGAGATCGCACGTATGGGGCGGATTCGAGCGGCCCTGCTGCCCCCGAACAATGGGATGTTGAGCCTTCCACCGCTTCTACCGGAGGCAGTCGCCAGTCAAGCTCGCGCCGCCGCCGCAATCTTCGGGCTGCTGGCTTTAGCCTGGTTACTGGCTGATCTGCCCCTGCTCTGGGCTTTTGCAGCCGTCGCGGTTGGCGGCGCCGGGCTGCTGCTTCTGCGCTTGCCCTGGTTGGTCTGGCCAGGGCTTGCGATTGCACTGCCCTTTGCCAGCGGCGTTGAGATCGGCCCGCTTAGCATGGCGGATGGACTTCTTGCGGCCGCCGTCTTCCTCTGGTTTGTGGACGGCGTGCGCAAAAACCGCCTGCGGCTGACGATGGGCTTCCTGCCGGGCCTCTTCGTACTCTATCTGCTGGCGCTCCTGCTCTCATTCCCCAATGCGATCAACTTACAGAAGGCAGTCGAAGGGGTGATCAAGTGGGCGCAGATGCTGGTGGCGATTCTGCTTATCCAGGAGGCGCTTTCGGCGCGTCAGGCGCGCTGGCTAATCTGGGGGCTGCTGGCGGGCGGCGCTCTCCAGGCCGCGATCGGAGTCTATCAGTTCGTTTTCCGCGTCGGCCCGCCTAATTTCCTGCTGCTTGACCGCTTCATGCGGGCGGCAGGAACATTCGGCCAGCCGAATCCATTTGCCGGTTATCTGGGATTGACTTTGCCGGTCGCGGTCGCGCTTTTCCTTCACTTTGTCAGTTCAATCGTCAGGCCGGCCGGAGCGGCTGAACCTACCGGCCATCCCAACCGCGCGACGAGTGGCAGGCTAACCTGGGGCGACGCATTGACCGGGGCAGCCGCATACGGGTGCGTGGCCGGCATCATCGGCCTTGGAGTACTGGCGAGTTGGAGCCGGGGCGGCTGGCTCGGGGCAGCCGCAAGCGTCTCTGTCGTCCTTCTCATCCACGGAGGCCGGATGGTTGCGAGCGCTGCGTTCGGCGCGGTCTTTGCCCTGACGTTGGCGGGCGGCGCACTGCTGCGGTTCATTCCCTCGTCATTAACGGATCGAATGGCAGACCTGCCAACCTATCTGGGGCTGGGCATGTGGGAAGTCGTGCAGCAGCCGATTACCGACAGCAACTTTTCCGTGATCGAACGACTTGCCCACTGGATTGCAGCCCTGCGCATGTGGGAGTTGTCCCCCTGGCTCGGCATAGGGCCTGGCAACTATGCGGCAATCTATCCGCAAGTGCGCCTGCCGCGCTGGGAGGAGCCGCTAGGCCACGCGCACAACATCTACCTGAACGTGCTGGCGGAAAACGGACTGATCGGATTGTTCGCCTATCTGGTGATGTGGGGCGGTGTGGTTGGCTGGCTGCTCTATCAGCGGCGGCGAATGCAGAAATGCACGCACGTGTTGCATGGCCCCTCAACCGCAGCCCTGTCAGACGCTTCCACCTGGAATGCCGCGCTCATCCTCGGTGTCCTAGGCGTGGTCGTCCACCTCTCGGTACATCATCTGTTCGATTACCTCTATGTACAGGGGATGTATCTGCACATTGCGCTGTGGCTTGGGGCCGCGGTTGCGCTGGCGAGGAAAGGAACGAGCCGGGAGCGGGGCGAACCAGCGTTTGCGATGTCCACAGGGACAGGTCATTAGCCAATGCAATCCTTTCTGAGCCCGAGCAAAATCCTGCCTGCTGGCAGCCGCAGACGTAAAGAGACCAAGCGGTTTCTCAAGTTTGCCATCGTCGGCGTGTTGGGCGCGGTGATCGACTTTGCCATCCTGAATATTCTGGTGCTACTCGCCGGTTTTCTGCCCGTTGTCGCCAATGGCATCAGTTTCAGCGCGGCCGTCGTGCAAAACTTCCTCCTCAACCGATGGTGGACTTTCCCCGAAAGTCAGCTTCACAATACGCGCCGGCAGATGGCCAAGTTCACTCTGGTCAGCGTTGCCGGCTTGGGCATCAACACGATCGTCTTCCAGTTCGTGGACCTGTCAATGCGCGCCTATTGGATCGAATGGCTATCCGATCCGGACCTGGGCGCCACGATCAGTTACAATTTCGCCAAACTCTTCTCGATCGGCGTTGTTCTTTTCTGGAACTTCTCCGCCAACCGCCTGTGGACGTATAAAGGGCTGTGAAGCTGGTCATCGACTACACGCCGGCCGTGCGCCAGACCGCCGGCATTGGTCGCATCATCCGCGGGCAGATTGATGCGCTGTTACAGAACAACCCCGGCTACGATCTCTCGCTTTTCGTCGCCGGGACGGTTGACGACGAGCGGAGGGCCGCCTCCCCCCTCCCCCTGAACACGTTTCCAGCCATCTCGGAGCGCAACCTCACCCGCATCTGGCACCGGCTAAACATCCCGTTTCCCCGCATCGAATGGCTCACCGGCGGCGCGATCGATCTCTTTCACGCGACCGACTTCGTCTTGCCGCCGGTCACCGCCCGCAGGAAATTGCTGACCGTTCACGACCTCGCCTTCGTGCACTATCCCGATGCGGCGATGCCATCTTTGCAGCACTATCTGAATGTCGTCGTGCCCCGCAGCATGCGCCGAGCCGATCATCTGATCGCCGACAGCCACCACACTGCCCAGGATTTGCAGACACTGTGGCCGAATCTGACCGGCAAAATCAGCGTCGTGCAGGGCGCGGTCGACCACAACGTATTTCGCCGCGTGTCGCAAACACAGCGGCTACGGGCGACGCGGCAGAAATACGGGATCGACCAGAGGCCGTTCCTGCTCGGCCTGAGCACCCTGCAACCGCGCAAAAACTTTACCCGCCTGATTCGCGCCTTTCACGCCGCCCGGCTGGAGGCCGCTCTGCCGCATCAGCTTGTTATTGGCGGCAAAAAAGGCTGGCTCTTCGAGGAAATCTTTGCCACTGTACAAGAGTTGGGCTTGGAGAGCGAGGTTCTTTTCCCCGGATTCATCGCCGATGGAGACCTGCCTGCCCTCTACTCCGCCGCAGAATTCTTCGTCTACCCATCACTATACGAAGGATTCGGATTGCCGATCCTTGAGTCTCTGGCCTGTGGGACCCCCGTGCTCACCGCCGACAATTCCTGTCTGCCGGAGGCCGGAGGGGAAGGCGCGCTGTATGTAGACGCCGAATCGATCGAGAGGATCGCCGACGGCATCATCCAACTCGCCACCCAGCCCGCGCTGCGCACACGACTGGCGACCGCCGGCCACGCCCACGCAGGCGCCTTCACCTGGCAGCGCAGCCTCCGCCAACTCCTCGACGCCTATGAGCGGGCGCTGGCCTGACAATATGGTACAATGCACTCAGTGCAGCCAAGAATAGAAAGCCCATGAATTCCAGCCACAAGAGTGTCGCCGATTCGGTCACACGCATCAACCAGTTCACGAATCCCGAACATGCCAATTTGCTTGGCAATGTTCATGGCGGCGTCATCCTGAAACTGTGCGACGAATGCGGGGGCATCACGGCTGCCCGCCACGCCGGGTGCCCCGCTGTAACCGTGGCCGTGGACAGCATGGCTTTCCATGAACCTGTTCACGTAGGCCAACTGCTGAACCTGCGCGGACGCATCACCTACGTCGGGCGCAGCTCGATGGAAGTTGAGGTGATTGTCGAGGCTGAAAACCTGCTTACCGGTGGAATCACGCACACGAACAGCGCGTTCTACATCTTCGTGGCTGTGGACGAAGACGGGTTGCCCACGGAGGTGCCGCGGCTCAATTTGACCACCGACGCCGAAAGGCGGCGCTTTGAAGAAGGCCGAGAGCGTCAGTTGCGGCGGCTGAAGCTGGCAGGCAAACAGATTGAGGGCGCAGAGTGATCTCTGCCGCACGCGCCTGATGCGTCCGCGCCGTCTCCTGACTGCCCGACCCGTCCTCACCCTATACCGATGGCTGCTTCCTGTCAGCGCACTGCTCACACTGACCGGTTACTTCAGACCCTGGATCACGCATCGGGCGGCCGGGCTGTCGGTGTTGGGGCTGGACTTCGGGGAACTGGTGAAGTTCCTATATCCCGTACAGCAGGGAGACATTCGCCTCTGGCGAGAGGGATTCTACCTCCCGCTGGTGGCGGTCAGCGTCAGCCTCAGCCTCAACGCCTTCCGTCGCGACGCCGTGCATCCGCAAGCCGACAGCTCGTCATCCCCTATTCAGGACGGCGTGCACAACCGACCGGCGTATAGCTGGCCGGTCCGCATTGGCCTGTTGGCGGTGGCCGTGGTGGCCGCGCTAAACTTACTGCCGCCGGCATGGACACCGCAGCAGTTGGCGTCGCCGGAGTTTCGTTTGCAGTCGGTTGGGCTGCTGCTGTGCCTGGCGCTGGCCGGGGTCAGCCCCTTTGCCGCTCTACTCATCACGCGGCAGTCGATAGTTGAAACGGTGGGAGGGAGCGCTGCCGATGAGAAGCGCAGCGGTTGCCTCTGGCATGGCGCCTGGCTGATCGCCCTGGTACGCGCGCTGTGCGCGGTTGCGCTTGCCGGCGCGGCCATCTACTTTCCGCTGGCCCAGTTTAGGTGGATCCTGCCGACGCTAGCCGATCTGTACGGGCGGACGCCTGATGTCGGGTGGGGACCGGCACTGATGGCCGCGGGGCTGGCAGGGTTGCTGATGCACGGGCTGGGCGATCTCTTGAGCGTGGTGAAGGAACGATGAAAAACGGTCGAACGAATGTCAGAGCCTACAACGTCCCCTTTCGCGCCATCTGGTTACGCCAAAAAGACGTGATCGATCTGCGCATCGCCGGCAGTACGCCCAGCGCGGACAACTGGACGACCGCGGAGATCGTTGCCCATATCGCCGCCTACCGCCTGGTCGGCGTGAGCATGCGGGATCACAAGCGGCTCGGCCTGGGCCGCTGGCTGCGCGCGACGGGAGAGGAGATCCCCTACGGAGCCGACGAACCGCTGCCTGCGGGAACTGTGCGCTACGATGAAGCCGGCCAGATCGCCTACTTTTCCACCTGGCCTCTACTCTCCGACGATGCCGAAAGACACGACTACGAGAGGGAAAGCAAAGTCTACCTGCTGCCGAGCGGCGGGATCGCCCGCATCCGCTTCCCGGTGATGAACAAACACAACCGCGCCGGCGTCCTGGGCCCAGCCGCGGCGCTGCTGGCGACGCGGTAGATCGCGGCGAGTTGTCGTTGGCGTTGCGCAGGGCTGCACGCTTACAATTTGGCTCTGCGGATCTCGAACGGCGCGGAAAGACCACTTTCAACTCTTCACGGAGCATTTCTGATGTCAGAATCTATACGTTTCGGCGTAATCGGCGGCAGCGGCGTCTACCAGTTGGAGGCGCTGGCCAATGTCGAGGAGGTCGAATTGGACACGCCCTTCGGCAAACCTTCGGACTCTTACGTAGTGGGCACGCTGCGCGGCCAACGGGTGGCGTTTCTTGCACGACACGGACGTGGGCACCGCATCAGCCCTACCCGGCTCAACCAGCGCGCCAACATCTACGGCTTCAAGATGCTGGGTGTTGAGTACCTGATTGCGGTCAGCGCCTGCGGCAGCCTGCAGGAAAGGTTTCCTCCCGGCGATATTGTCATCCCAGACCAGATATTTGACCGTACAAGGCTGCGGGCTCTCAGCTTCTTCGATGACCCGGATGTGGGGACGGCGGGCCTGGTGGTCCACGTGAGCGTCGTGCATCCCTTCTGCGACTACCTCAGCGATATCTGCTACCGGGCGGTGGAACAGACCGGCGCAACCGCTCACATGGGGGGCAATTTCGTCACCATCGAGGGTCCCCGCTTCAGCACACGCGCCGAAAGCATCGCCTTCCGCCAACTTGGCATGGACATCATCGGCATGACCACGACACCGGAAGCGTTCCTCGCGCGTGAGGCGGAAATGAGCTATGCCTGCATGGCGCACGTGACCGACTACGATGTCTGGCACGAGACCGAAGAGGCGGTGACGGTTGACGCGATGATCAGAATGTTGATGCGCAACGCAGGGGTGGCGGTCGAGGCTGTCGCCAACGCCATCGGGCTGCTGGCCGACAGTGGTCCTTCTCCTTACGTCAACGCGCTGCAGGACGCGCTGATCACAGACCCGAAGGCCGTCCCGGCAGAGGTGATCGACCGCCTGGAGTTGCTTGTTAGCAAGTATTTCGACCGCTCATAGGCGATTCCTCACGCGCCATGCCCACAGTCGCCGCAACCATCGCCCAAACTCTCTATGACGCCGGTGTGCGCATTGTCTTCGGCATGCCCGGTGGTGAAGTCGTGGCTGTGCTGGAAGCGATGCAACGGTTCGGAATCCGCTTCGAGTTGATGCACCACGAGGAAAGCGCGGTCTTTGCCGCCGATGCTTACGCGCGCGCCGCGGGCGGCCCCTGCTGCGCGCTGACCACCCTCGGCCCCGGCGCGCTCAACGCGGTCGCAGGGATCGGGCACGCCTGGCTGGACCGCGCGCCGGTCGTCCTCATCACCGCCCAAAAGCCGGACGCGCTGCTGCCTGCTTACACCCATCAGGTGGTGGACTTGCAGGCGATCTTCGCGCCAATCACCAAACGCACGCTCAAGGTTACGCCGCAGAATGCCGCCGCCGAGGTCCCGCCGACCGTCGCCTTGACGATGCAAGGCCGGCCCGGCCCGGTGCATTTGCAGGTGAGCAATGAAGAGGCGGAATTGCAGGCGGTCGATCCCCGCGCGAGACCGGGCCAGCTTTCGGCTGACGACCGTCCTCAGACGGCGGGGGAAGTTCCGCCGCGCCCGCACCTCGTCGCGAATGCCCGCAGACTCATCGCCGGCGCCGCCCGCCCCGTCATCCTGGCAGGGCTGGGATTGGAGCCGGAAGCGCCCTACGATGCACTGCGTTCGCTGGCGGAAGCGGCCAACGCGCCGGTAATCGTCTCGCCCAAAGCCAAGGGCGCGCTGCCCGATGATCACCCCCTCAGCGCGGGCGTCATCGGCCTGACCCGCGCCGATCCGGCTTATGAGATCCTGGATGAGGCCGACTGCATTGTTGCCGTCGGCTTCGATGTCGTGGAGTTGGTCAGGCCCTGGTCATCGCCGCATTTTGAAAGTAATGCAGCCGGGGAAGGGACAGGGAACGTCCCGCTGATCTGGATCGCCAACTGGCCCAATGAGGACCCTGTCCTGCCGGCCGCTGTCGAGATCGTCGGGCCGATCGGGGCGGAGCTGCTGCAACTTGCGAACGGCGGGTTCTCCACCGACGCCAAGTGGGGCGCAGACAGGGTAGGCCGGTTCCGCGCGCAGCGAGCGGCCGAACTTTTGCCGACGCCCCGGCGCGGGCATCTCTTGCCACAGCAGCTCCTGGACAGTATGCGCGGCCACCTGCCGCCGGAAGCAATGCTTGCGGTGGACGTGGGCAGCCACAAGATCTTCAGCAGTCTGGAGTGGCCCACCTTGCGTCCCAATCGCTTCGCGCTGTCGAATGGCCTGTCCTGTATGGGTTTCGGCTTGCCGGCGGCGATCGGCACAGCATTGGCGCGGCCCGATGGGCCGGTGGCCTGCCTGATCGGCGACGGCGGGCTGCTGATGTGTCTGGGCGAGCTGAGCGTGTTGTCCCGGCTCAACCTGCCGGTAACCGTCGTCGTGCCAGTGGACAACGCCATCGATCTGATCCGCTCACATCAACTGCGTCAGGGCAAGCAGCCATTCGGCACCGAGTTTCCCGCGCCCGACTTTTGCGCCATCGCCGCCGCGCACGGCATCGCCTCCGCCCGCGTCACCACGCCTGCTGAATGCGACGACGCGCTCGCCCGCGCCTTTGCTCATCGCGCGCCATTCCTGGTCGAAGCCCACATCGACCCGATCGGGTATCCCACCACGCCGCGCTAGCCGCGTCGCCCCGATTCAGAACTTTACAACCTCGCGCCGCTCTATCTTTGCCTCATCCAACTCCATACCGATGCCGGGCCCGACCGGCACGCTCACCACGCCGTTGACCGGCTTGAGCGGGTTCTTGAGGAAGAACTGGTGCACCTCGTTCCACTTGATCAGATACTCCAGCAGGGGCGTGGTCGGCTCCGGCCAGGCGGCGATGACGTGGATGCTGGCGGGCGTGGAGTGGCCGTGGGGGATCACAGGCACGTCGTAGGCCGACGCCAGCGCCAGGATCTTCTGCGTCTCCGAGATGCCGCCGCACCAGTAGATGTCGGGTTGGTAAACATCGCAGGCGCCGGCATCCATCAGTTGCTTCAGCCCCCAGCGGGTGTACTCGTGCTCGCCGCCGCTGATAGGAATGTTCACCTGGCGGCGGATCTGCGCGTACTGCTCGATCTTGTCCGGCAGCACCGGCTCTTCGATCCAGCGGGGCGCGTATTCTTCCATGCGCCGGGCCATCTGCACCGTATAGGGCACATCCCAGCTCATCCAGCAGTCCAGCATGATGTCCACGTCCGGGCCAACGCTTTCCCGCAGCGTGCGCACCAGGCGAAGGTTGCGCTCCATCCCCATCTTCCCATCGGTGGGGCCGTCGCGGAAGAACCATTTCATGGCCCGATAGCCTTCGGCGACAAATTGTTTGGCCCGCTCCTGCACCAGGTCCGGGTCCAGAGAGTAGCCCAAGGCGCTGGCATAGGCCGGAACCCCTGTACGCGTGGGGCCGCCCAGCAGCTGGCAGACCGGCGCATCGAACCAGTTCCCCTTCAGGTCCCACAGCGCGCAGTCGACCGCGCTGAGGGCCATCATCTCCGTCCCCTTGCGCCCATGCACCTGCGCCCGGTACATCCGGTCCCACAGGCGTTCGGATGCCAGCGGGTCGTGGCCGATCAGGAGCGGCGCCAGCTGTGTCTGAATGATGAAGGCCTGTTCCAGCGGTAGCGGGCCGCCGCGGCCGGTCACGTCTTCATCGGTCTCGATGTCGACGAAATAGGCCGTTAGTTGAAAGCGGCCCTCACTGACCGCAAACATTTCATGCGGCCCTTCCGCCTTGTGCTCCGGGTAAATGTCGAGCGGGCGCACCAGCCGCTCCTCCCAAAACTCCCCTTCTTGCTCAAAAACGCCTTGCAGCCTGTAAACCGTAACCGCAGTGATTTTCATGGTCTATACGCTCGCTTGCAAATTGAGTGGCTCCCCATCTGTAGTATACTGAACAGAAGAAATGGGACAACATGCTATTGCAATTGTTGCTCCCTGTCGCCTTGCCGAATCACGCTGATATAGCGGCCAGGTCGATATTCCCCCAACTCGCGCTTGCGCGCAAATCGCCGACGCCCTGACAGCATCATCGGGTTGGAATCGAATGAGGCACATGCGACCGGACCATTTTCGTTTACAGCCCCGGAGCGTGTTCAATGAGCAACGCTTGGCGCGGCATCTTTGCCATTGTCGTCACCCCGTTTACCGATGAATTGGAGTTGGACGAAGCGGCTTTGCGAAGGCAGATAGATTTCTGCATCGAGGCGGGCGCAGCCGGCCTTGTCGGCCCGGCCAACGCCGGCGAATTCGCCACCATGTCCGACGAGGAACGCCAACGCTGGATCCGCATCGTCGTCGAGGAGACGGCCGGGCGCGTCCCTGTCATCGCCGCCACCACACACGGCCACAGCGTGCCGGCTGTCGCCCTCAGCCGCTATGCCCAAGGTGTAGGCGCCGACGGCATCATGGCCATGCCGCCCCACATCCTGCACCCCGACGCAGACGGCTGCTACGACTACTACCATGCTCTCAACGCTGCGCTGCGCATTCCGATCTGCATCCAGAACTTCATGGGCCCGATCGGCACGCCCATGTCCTCCGAACTGCTGGCGCGCATGTGCCGCGAGTTGGAGTGGGTACAGTATCTGAAGGAGGAGACCCTGCCCGAGCCGCGCGCCATCTCGCGTACGCTGGTCGCGGCGGGGGACGCCTGTCGCGGCGTCTTCGGGGGGCAGGGCGGCATCTACATGATCGACGAGTGGCGGCGGGGCGCGTGCGGCAACATGCCAGCCAGCCAGTCGACCGACCTGCACACGCAGATTTGGCAGTTGCTGGAGCAAGACGACGAAGCCGCCACGCGTGCGCTTTTCAACCGGCTGCTGCCGCTGCTCAATTTTGAGCGCATGCACGGCGTCGCCGTCTACAAACAGGTCTTCCTGCGCCGCGGCATCTTCACTTCCGCCGCCTGCCGTATCCCCGGCGCCTGGCTCGGCCCATTGGACTTGCAGGAGTTTGACGCCATCTGGCAAGAGATCGAGCCGCTATTGGTCGTGTAGTCGGAGTAGCGGGTGAAGATTGCGGAAGCATTCGGAAGAACCGATACGTTGCTGAGCAAGTTACTTACACTCAGGGTCATCCTTGTCCTGTTGGCACTGATAGCATCTGCCCTGGCCCTGATACGGACCGCGCTTCACGGAATTGCTCTGCACGGGGATTCGGTCATCTACATTGCCGTTGCCCGCAATCTTGCCGCCGGTAATGGCTACAGGTATTTCGACGACTCGCACCTGACCGGGTGGGCACCTCTTTACCCGACTATCCTCGCCCTGCTCGACTTCCTATTTGGAGTTGACCCGCTGACCGGGGCCACTTTCTTTGACGCTGCCATCTTTGGTCTCATTGTCTTCTCTTCCGGCCTGCTGTTCCAACGCTACATCGCAACGCCTTCTGTTGTCGCCATTGGAGCAGCGGCTGTACTGCTGTCACCCGACCTTCTGCGTCTCTCGACCTATGGACTTTCAGATCCACTCTTCATCTTTTGCACAATTATCTTTCTGCTGGGCCTGAATACATACCTGAAAAATGGTACGACCGCATCCTTGTGTCTTGTTGCAGTCGTTGCTGGCATGGTCTGCTTGACCAGGTATATTGGAGTCACCGTCATATTGGCAGGCGGAGCAACGATTCTCTTCAACAAGCGCTGCGCTGCGCGTAAGAGAATTCTTCACTTCTTGCTCTTTGGCGTCATCGCGTGCATGCCGCTGGCAGCATGGGCTTTCAGAAACGTTCTTCTTACAGGGGAGCCTTTTCTGTCCCGAGGTCCTTCCAAGAACCCTCTTTATTACAACCTCTACTATGCCCTCCTTTTCCACCTGAATTGGGTCTTTCCCATATATTTCATTGGCGTCACGATCAAGTCGCGCGGGGCGTTGGCCCTTCTCGCTGCGATTTCGGGCTACCTGGCGGGAGCGTTCCTTAAGCCAAAGGAGGTCTGGAGTTGGTCAAAGCGCGCCGCCTCCAGGCTGAACGCAGTGCCGATGTTCTACGTTGTTTATGTCGCCTTTTTGGTCGTCTTTTCTTCGGTAGTGGGAATCGAAAGAATCGGCTACAGGTACATTTCTCCTGCCTTCATTCCTGCCGTGCTCATCATTCTGTTCATCATAGAGCAGCAATTGCTTGCATCGAATGAATCTTTCTCCCTCAATCTTTTTGGCCATGCCTCCCGTTTTCCTAAAATGACACTTGTCGTATTTCTGCTTGTCGGCTTTTTCTCAATCTCCTTTGTGAGGGTAGCCGCTACGATCGCCCAGCCGGTAGAGGCCGAGAATAACCTCAACCATGCCAGTTGGCGAAACAGCGAGACCATCCATTACGTAAAGGACCTATGGCTCCGCCAAGGTGACGAAATCCCCATTTACAGTATCGTAGCAGATGCGATCTACATGCACGCCAATGTCCCCGCGAACCCCCTGCCCGAGGCAAAGAGACACAATTCAAGTGAACCAAGAAAACCGGCGCAGTCGTTATTAGGCATTTGGCCCCAGTCCCCCAAGGCCTACCTGGTCTGGTTCGATAGCATAGAAGAGAGCCATCGCTTCTCGGTTGAAGAATTGAAGCAGATCGCCGACTTCAAGACGGTGGCCGCATTGGCGGACGGCACAATTTATGAGGTTACCGCCAAGTGATGGCACAATAACAGCCCTGCCCGATCTGCCAGCGTCTTCGAACTCGCATGAACGCAACCATTTCATCCATCCAACTGCACCCCCTCCGCATCCCTCGCGACGTGCCCTACCTGGGACCGCTGGATGAGGGAAACCGGCCCAACGCCAAGGGCTACATCGTCCGCCCGGGCAATCGCACCGTCTACCCTGTGCATGATCAGACACTGCTCGTGAAAGCGGTTGCCAGCGATGGCACAATCGGCTGGGGCGAGTGCTTCGGCGTCGTCGCGCCGCAGATCGCGCAGACGATCCTGGACGAACTGTTCATCCCCTTCGCAGTTGGCCGCAGCCCGCACGACGTGGAGCGCATTTACGAGGACCTGTACGACTTGCAGCGCGTGCGCGGCCATTTCGGCGGCTACGCGCTTGACGCCATCGCCGGGCTGGACATGGCCCTGTGGGACCTGCGCGGCAAGCTGCTGGGTCAACCGGTCTGGCAACTGTTGGGCGGCCTGCGCCATGATCGCTTACCCGTCTACGTCTCCGGTCTCCCGGGCGCGACCAGGGCGGGGCGGGCCGCGCTGGGCAAGAGCTGGATCGACCGCGACTTTTCTGCGCTGAAGTTCGCGGCCGTCGTCGCCGACGAAGGTGAGGTCGCCGAAATCGAGGCGATTCGCCAAGCGGTTGGCGTTGGCCCGAAAATCCTCGTCGATCTCCATTGGCGTTACACCGCGCTCGAGGCGATCCAGTTGATCGACCGTCTATGCGAATTCGACCTGCACCTGGCCGAGGCGCCGGTCGCGCCGGAGGACCTGGCGGGACAGGCGCAGGTCGCCCGTGTTGTGCGCACGCAGATCGGCCTGGGCGAGGAGTGGCGCACGGTCTACGAATTTCTGCCCCGCTTGCAGGCAGGTTGCATAAACGTCATCCAGCCGGAGATCGCCCATACCGGCATCACCGGCTTCCGGCGCATCTGCGAACTGGCGCAGTCATTCCACTGTCGCGTGATGCCTCATGCTACAACAAACATCGGCGTCGCTCAGGCAGCCAGCCTGCATGTGTCCGCGACCCTCGCCAATTTCGTGATGCACGAGTACCAACACTCGATCTTCGACCGCAACAAACGATTCATCCGCAGCACGATGGACTGTCAGGCCGGCTACTTTGTCTTGCCCAATGGGCCGGGCCTGGGCGCGGAGCCGACAGAGGAAGCGTTGAGCTTAACGATAGAACGCAGTTGAACCTGCAAGGAGCGATCCGCATGAACGAGAGAGCGTACGCCGTCGTCGACACCCACTGCCATATCGGCCTGCACAAGTACGAGCCGGTCGAAGCCCTGCTGTTCCACATGGAGCGGGCGGGCGTCGATCAGGCGGTGTTCATCCAGTATCTGGGCAACAGCGACAACCGCTATATCGTGGATGTCATGGATGCCCACCCTGGCCGCTTTGCCGCGGCCATGATCGTGCCCGACGATGACGACGGCAGCGCGATCCGCCATTGGGCTGAGCAGGGCATCATCGGCATCCGCTTGCTGGCGGATTTTCGCGGCCGCGGCAGCGACCCGCTCGCACACTGGCGCACCGCCGCCGAGTTAGACCTGGTAGTCAGCGTCTTCAGCCGGCCGGACATTCTGCAGAGCGCCGCGTTCGCCGAAGTGCTGCGTCTTTTCCCCGATCTGTCTCTCGTCATCGAGCATCTGGGCGGTGTCAGTCCCGACTTCGACGTGGACGAATTCGCGGGAATTACCGCCCTGGCCCGGCACGACAATCTCACCATCAAGCTGCCCGGCTTTGGCGAATTCTGTCACCCGCCCTGCCCCTTTCAGCGAGTGCCGCCGCTGGCGGAGTTGACACTAGAGGCGTTCGGCGCGCAGCGGACGATGTGGGGCAGCGACTGGCCGCCCGTCAGCAGCCGGGAGGGCTTCGACAACTCGCTGGCCTTCCCGCTCGACCACCTGTCCGGGTTGAGCGAGGACGAACGCGCCTGGATTTTCGGCAAGACTGCCCAACAGGTCTGGCGGCTGGAATAACAGAAATCGGGGAAACAGTTCATGCCCAGAGTCATCTTTTTCACGAATCTTGTGCCCGAATTGGCCGGCCAAGTCATCGCTCCGGCGCCCACAGAATGGGACGTGTCGGTTCACCCCGACGACCTGCCGGTGGCGGAGAAGGGGCGGCTGGCGGCCGGGGCCGACTTCCTGATCCTCTTTCCCAGTACGCTGGAGGAATCTGTACTGCGCGCCGCGCGCCAGCTGAAACTGGTGCAGCTTGTCAGCGCCGGTTTCGAACACATGCCACTTGGTCTGCTGGCGGAACTGGCGGTCCCGCTCGCCAACAACGGCGGCACGAACGCTATCGACGTGGCCGAGCACACCTTCGCCCTCATCCTGGGCGTCTACCGGCGCCTGACGGCGATGGACCGCAACGTGCGCAACGAGGGCTGGAAGGCCATCGACAGCGGCATGACGACCTTCACGATCCAGGGCAAGACCGTCGGCATCATCGGCCTCGGCCACATCGGCAAGGAGGTCGCCAAGCGGCTGATGCCCTTTGACGCGCGGGCGCTTTACTTCGACCCGTTCCCGGCGCCAGTTGAGGTGGAACGCTCTCTGCAGGTAGAGCGCGTCCGATTGGACGAGCTTCTGCAACGATCTGACATTGTCACTCTGCATGTGCCCCTGAACGACCGTACCAGGCATCTCATCGGCGCGGCCGAACTGGCCCGCATGAAGAGCAGCGCGATTCTCATCAATACCTGCCGCGGCCCGGTCGTGGACGAGCCCGCGCTCATCCAGGCACTGGGCAGCGGCGCAATCCGCGCGGCCGGACTGGACGTACTTCAGGACGAACCGACCGCCCGGGACAACCCAATCCTGCAATTGGAAAACGTCATCTTCACGCCACACATCGCCGGCGTTACGTACGACACATGGCAGCGACGGGGTCGGTTCATATTCGAAAATCTGCGCCGCGTTTGGGACGGCGAGGGGCCTCTCTCCGAGATTCGCACTTGATCCTCGCTGTGAAGGTAGGCGTCGCGCTTGCCATCGCGGCCGCGGCAACCGCTGCCCAAACGCAGCCGCAGTTCACGTGATCTTGGAGATTGTCGGCGACGGATCGTCGCCGGCGTGCGCATCACGCGGAGCCGAGCCTACTACCGATTTCCTTTGCCGTTCCCGCCGCCCGCTGTTATACTCCGAAAAACGCAGATTCTTCTGGCCATTCCCAAATGCAACACTTTTTCCATCGGCTGCGCCGGGACAGACCGACCTGCCCGCGCTGCAGCCGATTCAGGAGTATCTATGTCAGACATCACGTTTGTACAGGAACTGGCGCGGCGGCTGCGCGACAACGTCTCCCAGGTGATCGTAGGCAAGGACGAAACCATTGATCAACTTCTCGTGGCCCTCTTTTGCGAAGGCCACGTGTTGCTGGAGGACGTGCCCGGCATCGGCAAAACGACTCTGGCCAAGACCCTCGCCGCGTCGCTGGGAATCAGCTTTCAACGCATCCAGTTCACCCCCGATCTGCTCCCGTCAGATATCGTCGGCGTCAGCGTCTACAACCGCAAGGCGGACGATTTCGAATATCGACCCGGTCCGATTCTGGCCGGGGTCGTCCTGGCCGATGAAATCAACCGCGCCGGCCCCCGCACTCAAAGCGCCATGTTGGAAGCGATGGATGAGCGCCACGTCACCGTTGACGGCGTCAGCCATGCGCTTCCCTACCCCTTCTTCCTGATGGCGACACAGAACCCAATCGAGTTGGCGGGCACATTTCCCTTGCCTGAAGCGCAGATGGACCGCTTCCTGGTTCAGGTGAAGATGGGATATCCCCAGCGCGAGGAGGAGCGCCTGATTCTGCACCGCTTCCGTACCGACAATCCGCTGGCACGCGTCCAGTCTGTCGTGGGCGCCGAGGAGATTCGCCGCGCCGTCGCCGCCTGCCGCAATGTCTTCGTCCACCCCGAGCTTGAGGACTATCTGCTGAATCTGGTCCAGGCCACGCGCACCGACAGCGCGCTGGAATTGGGCGTCAGCCCGCGCGGCAGTCTCGCCTTCTACCGCACCGCACAGGCATACGCCGCCACTCGCGGACGAGCCTTCGTCACGCCCGACGACATCCAACAACTGGCCGTTCCCGTTCTGCGCCACAGGCTCATCCCCGGCCCCGACACTCGTTTGCACGGCACATCGGTCGCCAGTGTGTTGGCGGGCATCGTGGAGAGCGTACCCGTCCCCGTGGAAGAGAACTGGCATGAGAGCACAAGCCGGGAAGAGACGGCTGATAGCGCCGAACGGATCGACGCCGGCTTGGCGCCAGGACCTGACGCCATCGCATCTCCCCAAACTGCGGCGATGGCCCCGGCGGCTGACGGCCGCACCGGCGTGTCCGGCTGATGGGACGCGTCGGCTGGACGGCTGCGGTCATCATACTGCTTGTGGCGCTATTCAAGCGCGACAACCTGATCTTCACCATGGCGCTGATTCTGGGTCTGCTGGGGACGGTGGTCTGGCTTTGGAGCCGTTACAGCCTGTCCGAGGTGACCTACCGGCGCAGGTTCAGCGTAGAGCGCCTCTTCTTTGGCGAGCAGACGGAGTTGTTGCTGGAAGTTACAAACGCCAAGCCCTTGCCGCTGGCTTGGTTGCGCAGCGAAGACGACATCCCCGATGCGCTCGCTCTGGCGCCCGACGAGCGTGTCAGACATTATCTGGCCAGCCGCCGCGTCCTGGTCAACCTGTTCTCACTTGGACTTTACCAACGGGTTATCCGCCGCTATACGGTAACGGGCACGCAGCGCGGCGCCTGGAAATTCGGACCGGCGAAGCTCGTCTGCGGTGACATCTTCGGATTTGGGAGCCGGCACCAAGAGTTCGCGGACACGACACTGCTTCTGGTCTATCCCCGGCTGTATGAGCTGCCGGAATTGGGGTTGGACGCACGCCACCCTTTCGGCGACCATCAGACCCGCAACCGCCTGATAGACGATCCCCTCCTACTGAGCGGCGTGCGCGAATATCTTCCGGGCGACAACTTCCGCCACATCCACTGGAAATCGACGGCCCGCCGCCAGGAACTGCAGACCAAACTGTTCGAGCCGTCCGCCTCGCGTCCGCTCGCGATTTTTATCAACATCCGAACGTTCACTCACCGCTTCGAGGGAATCAACCCGGATTTGCGCGAGTTTGCCATCAGCGCCGGCGCTTCCCTCGCGCGGTGGGCGCAGCTGCGCGGCGAAGCATTCGGCGTGTTCGCCAATAGCATGATGCATGCCGGTCGACGTGTGCGCGTCGCCCCCAGCGCGCAACCGCGGCAGCTGTCACGCGTGCTGGAGGCGCTGGCCTACTGTGTAAGCGTACCCTATACCACGATTGAACGCGTGCTGCAACAGGAAACCGATCATCTCCGCAACGGCACGTCGATCGTACTGATCAGCGCGACTCTGTCCGACGGCCTGCGCCGGGTCCTTGCCGATCTGCACCGCCGGGGATTCGCCGTTACGCTGCTGGGCATCGGCGGGCTGAAGCTGGAGCGGGCGATTCCCGGCGTAGACTTCCTGGCAATTTCGCAGCAGGCTCTGGCCGAATTCTCGCTTGTAGACGAGGAAGAGATTCCTGAGCTTGAAACGACACAGCCAGTACTTTGATCGCAAAACGGCTGTTTGCACGATTCGTTAGCCGAACTGCCAGATGAATTCGCCGCTTGTATTGCCTTGGAAACATGCAGAGTGGAGCAGCATCGACGGCCTGTTGCTGCCGACGCTGGTTGGCGTGATGCGGCTATGTTGGATCTGGCCGTGGATGCTGCTGATCCAGGGCTTCCTGTCGCCCGCTGTCGCCGCACCGCTGATGCCGCCGCTGATGCTGATTGCGCTGCCGGTTCTCAGCTTCAGCCTGGCGCGCTGGAGTGTGCCCACGCTGGCCGAACGCCGCGACCATGAGCGCATCAGCAGTGTGCGCCGACACATCGCAGCCAGCGGGTTTGCGGCTATCTTTTTCATGTTGTGGCTGCGCTTCCTGCAGCCGGATTTCGCCTTGTGGGACCTGCGCTGGCTCGTGGCCGCGGGCTACGATTTGATCTCCTGGGACACTGTGCCGATCCAGGTTCCGGGGACGGTTCTCTTCCTGGTGATGGGCATCTTAATATGGATGCGCGGCGCGCTGGATGGTCATGGCCAGTTTCAACACGAGGAAATCTGGAGGGCATTTCTCTGGGGCGGCGCCGCGCTGGCCCTGTTCGCCTGGATCATCCCCCAGGGCGGCCCCGGCAGCCAACCCGGCGCGTCGACAAACCCGTTCAGCGCGGCGGGCGGGCAGCTTGCGAACCTTTTTGGGCTCCTCCTGCTCTTCTCCGCCGCGGGAATGGCCGGGCTGGGCGTTGCCAATCTGAAGAAATCCGGCGGCTGGGGGCGCAGCGCACGCGCGAGCAGTATGTCCCCCAACCGCAGTTGGCTGGTCGGCATCGGCCTGACCATCGGCGTATTGCTGGGCGTTGCCCTCCTGATCGGCCTGATTGTCCAACCGGAGGATGCGACAATTCTCTGGCGCGCCTTGGGAATGATCTGGCAGGTTGTCAGCACGGTCCTGGTGTGGATCATCACCGTCATCGCTTACCCGATCTTCATCATCCTCGAATACCTGATAAGACTGCTCCGCAGCCTGTTTGGCGACCGCTCACAGGAACAGGAGGCGCAGCCCCTCCCCGGGCCACCAACCACCGAACCACTGCCGGAGCCGCCGGAACAGGCAGTTGAAGCCATTCCTGAGCCATACCGCTGGGTCGCTCTGCTTGTGATGGCAGCGGGCGTGTTTATCATATTTATGCTCGCGCTGCGCCTGATGCGAAGCCGTGCTCCCAACGAAACGGACGACGTGCGCGAGTCGATCCTGACTGCCAATCTGCTTCAGGCGCAACTCTCCGAATTGTGGGCGCGATTGCGTTCGCGGTTCGGCCCCGCGCCTGAGGAGCCGGACCCGTACCTGCCGTTGGACGGAGAGATCGACACCCGCCGCCTGATCCGCTCGATCTATCAGCGTCTGCTTGCGATCGCACAGACCCGCGCCCCGGCCCGTCTGCAGGCGGAGACGCCCTTTCGCTACGGCAGCCGCCTGTCCGGCCACGCCGATTTTGATGAAACCCTGATGCAGACCATCACCGCCGCCTACACCGAGGCCCGCTATGGCGACGAGCCGCCCACGCTGCAGACGGCTGAGGACGTACAGCGGGCCTGGCAGCAGATCGAATCTGAACTGTTGTCGGAACGGTCCACCGACGAGTCTTAGATTGCAATGAAAAACGACTGTTCAACTTGCGTTTGGTATTCTGTCGGGAGAGTTGAAAATGAACGGCGCACAATCTCTTATCCGCACACTGTATGATGGCGGCGTTGACACCTGCTTTATGAATCCCGGCACGTCGGAGATGCACTTCGTCGCCGCGCTGGACTATGTGCCGGAGATGCGCTCCGTGCTATGCCTGTTCGAAGGCGTTGCGACCGGCTGCGCCGATGGTTACGCCCGCATGACCGGCAAACCGGCGGCGACGCTGCTGCATTTGGGGCCGGGGCTGGGCAACGGCATCTCCAATCTGCACAACGGACGTAAAGCGCACTCGCCGATCGTCAACATCGTGGGGGATCACGCCACCTATCACCTCCAGTACGACGCCCCCCTGACGGCTGACATCGAGGGGCTGGCCCGCCCGGTATCCGGCTGGGTGCGCACTTCCCCACATGCGCGCGCCGTGGCCGCAGACGGGGCCGCTGCCATCGCCGCCGCGCGCACGCCTCCCGGCCAGGTCGCCACGTTGATTCTGCCGGCGGATACTGCCTGGGGCGCGGCCGACGGTCCGGCCCAGACGCCAACCGTGTCAGCGCCGACGCTTGTGCCCGGCGAGCGGGTCGCCGGCATCGCGCAACTGCTCAGCCGCCGCGAGGAGACGGTCATCCTCGTGGGCGATCAGGTGATGGGCAGCGACGCGCTCAGCCGATTGGCCTGCCGCATCGCCGCCGACGCTAACGCGCGCGTGGTCGGTAACCGCGCTGCGGCCCGAGTGTCCAGGGGCGCCGGCCGCCCGGTCCTGGCGCGCCTGCCCTATCCGGTCGAACAAGCGGTTGCCATGTTGGCCGGCGCCAAGCACGTCGTGTTGGTCGGCGCCAAGGACCCGGTAGGGTTTTTCGCCTACCCGGACGGCCCCAGCCGTTTGGCGCCGCCGGATGCCTCTATCCATCTGCTGGCGGCCGCGCACGAGGACATTCCCGCCGCGCTCGATGCCCTGGGCGAAGCGTTGGGCGCGCCGACCGCGCCGCCCCCCCTTGCCCGTTTTGAACGTCCTCCTCTGCCTACCGGGGCGCTCACACAGGAGGGAGTGTGGACGGCTCTTTGCGCGCTGATGCCAGAAAACGCAATCGTCTCCGATGAAGCGGTCACCAGTGGCCGCCAGGCTTACCCGCTTACACAGAACGGCCCGCCCCATGACTGGCTGCACGTGACCGGCGGCTCGATCGGCCAGGGCCTGCCCGCGGCCACCGGCGCGGCCGTCGCCTGTCCGGATCGGCAGGTCTTTGCGATGGAGGGCGACGGCTCCGGCATGTATACTTTGCAGGCGTTATGGACCCAAGCGCGCGAGTCTCTGAATGTCGTGAACGTGATCTTCGCCAACCGCAGCTACCGCATTTTGCAGGGTGAACTGCAAAAGGTCGGGGGCGGCGCGGTCCCTGGCCCGAATGCCCTGGCTATGATGCGCCTCGACTCTCCTGGACTGGATTGGGTTTCCATATCCGAGGGGATGGGCGTGCCTGCCGCCAGCGTCGAGAGCGCGGACGAATTCGTGACCGCCTTGCGCCGCGGGATTGAAGAACCAGGCCCGTTTCTGATCGAGGCGCTGATCTGACGGATTGGCGTCTGCAAGCCTTGCCCGCGCAACGTCAATTCTCCCGCGGCTGGATCGCGGCGCAGGACGGTTGACCAGTTGCTGCGAGACCTGTCCCACACTTTTATGCTCCCATTCGATTCCGATCTGCCCGCAGATGATGCCGTCGTACAGGTGCTGAACGCGTTCAAGGCGGAGCGCGCGCCGGCCTACATCGTTGGCGGCGCGGTGCGGGACCATCTGCTCGGCATCTCCACAATTCCTGGCTGGGCGTATCAGCCTGAGACAGCGCGCCTTCCCGCTGGCGGCCACGTGCCAACAACCGATCTGGACCTCGTCTTCAGCGGACCGGTGTTGCCGGTCGCGCGGCGCGTTGCGGACCGGCTCGGCTGGGCTTTCTATCCCCTGGACAAGGAAAGAGACGTTGCCCGGCTGATCGCCGTCGGCGCGGCCGGGCAACGGCTGGAGTGCGACGCGGCCGCGCTGCGCGGCGACCTGCGCGCCGACCTGCTGGCGCGCGATTTCACCGCCAATGCGCTCGCTCTGGAACTGTCCAACTCGGACCCGCCGCAGCTGATCGACGTATGCGGCGGCGTCGGCGATGTGGAGGCGCGGCGTCTGCGGCGAATCGGGCCCGATAGCCTGTCAAGCGATCCGATCCGGCTGTTGCGGGCAGCGCGCCTGGCGGCTCAGTTGGCGTTCACCATTGAGGACGAAACACGGGGGCAGATCAGTGCCAAGGCCGCCTCGATTCTTGCCGTCAGCGTTGAGCGGGTACGGGTGGAACTGTGGAAGCTGCTGGAATGCTCACGCCCGGATACCGCTTCCGGAGCGTTGCGCGCGCTCGGACTACTCGCCCATCTGCTGCCGGAAGTCGAGGCATTGCGGGGCGTCGCCCAGTCGCCGCGCCATCATCTCGACGCGTACGAGCACAGCCTGCTGACAATGCGTTATGCCGCAGAACTGCGAAATTGGCTGCGAGGCGGGCCGCCGCCGGCAGACGCGGCGCTGACCGAACGACTCACCCCGTGGACGGACGCGCTGCGCGCCCATTTCGCCGAGGAGATTGCTGCCGGCCATGATCGGGCCGGGTGGCTTGTCTGGCATGCGCTTTTCCACGATACGGGAAAAGCCGGCAGCCAGCCAACAGCAGTCGAAGACGGCATCGCACAGCCGCGCTACGCCGACCACCACCGGCTGAGCGCCCAGATTGCCGCCGGTCGCGTCGCTCACCTCCGCTTCAGCAGACGCGAGGTGTTGCTGGCGGAGCGGGTCGCCGCAATGCACGGGCATCCCCGCGAACTTTACCGTGCGCTGAAAAAACCTGTGTGTAAGATCAGCCCGCGGGCGGCCTTCCGCTTCTTCTGCGACGCGGGCAGCGTCACTGGCGGTCGTCAGATCGAGCAAGGCGCGCGCGCCGCGACGACGCCTGCGCGCTTCGACGGGCTGGATGTAACGCTCCAGGCCATTTCCGACCGCCAGGCGACCGGGCTGGAGCGAGGCGAAGCGTGGCGCAGCTTCCTGGAAGCAATGGAAAGCCTCCTGGCATACACATTCTCACGGCCAGCCGACAATCGAACGACGCCGCTTGTGAATGGTCACATTCTGATGCAACATCTGGGGCTGCGGCCGGGGCCTGCGGTGGGCGCTATCCTGCGTGAATTGACAGAGGCCCAGGCAGCCGGAGAACTCACGAACGTGGAAGATGCGCTGGCGCTGGCGGAAGGGTTGTTTGCGAATATGGGGAGGGAAAAGCGCGAAGAGTGTGAGTGAATTCACCCCGCGAGGGCAACGCCGTGCAAGAGACAACGAGCCACTATCCGCCCGCCACGCGCACCAGACGCGTTTGCGCGGCGCCGGAGGTGAGGATCTTGCGGGCGCGATCGATGCCGTCGGAAACACTCTGGGCCAGGCCAAACAGATGCAGTATGACACCGACGGTCAGGCAGACCTGATCGGTCGCGTCGCCCGGTTCACCGGCGAGCACAGCCGTGTTGAGCGCGGCATGGCCCGCCGCGCCCTCCGGCGCGGGCACGCGCACTCGCGCCTCGTGGCCGAGCGCGCGGGTATCCACGATCAGGTCATCGGCTGCGTCTTCTGCAAAAATATGGGTCTTGCGCCCGACCGCCATCTCCACGGAGCCTTCCTCACCCTGTACGATAAAGCTGCGCTTGACCCCAGTCTGGACGACGCGCAGCCGTTCGATGTAGTTACCGTGGAAGAATCCGCTGACCTGATAGGGCGCGTTGGCCGGATTGATGAGCTTCTCCACGCTGTTAAGGACGGTGCGCAGACCGAACTGACGGCGCAGAGGCAGCAGCGCATGCCATTGCGGCGCGAAACGGGTCGCGGACAGATAACCGACGCCAACCGACTCGATTATACGCTGCACGGCATCCGGTTCCAGGTCGTCGGCAACGCCCATTTCCCGCAGCACCGGCCCCGGCCCAATGGCGGACTTGGTGGGCACGCCCTCGTCGCCGTGCAAAACGACCGGCATCCCCGCTTCGGCAAGCACAATCGCAATTGCCGGCGCCAGCTGCGCACTCTTGGCCTTGCCATCATAGGGCGCGGCCAGATCCAGCAGGCCTTCCACCCGCGGTGCGATGTGGGTAATGCTCTCTGCCCGCAGCCACTCGGTGAAGCCCCGAATCTCATCGACAGCCTCCCCTTTCACCCGCTGCGTGATCAGAAAAGCGCCGGCCTGCGCCGGTGAGCAAGTCTGCTCGACGATCTGGCGCAATGCTTCGACGGACTCGTCGTAGGTGAGGTCGCGCTTGAGTTTCTCGCCCCGCCCGACCGCCTTAATGAACGGAATGAAGGGGTCCGGATCCCGGTCCGTTTCGTAGATGGAGCGGCTCTCTAAAGGCGTGGCCAGCATCGATTCAAGAGTAGTGGTAAGTGGATGGCGGGCACAGTGCTCTCACTTCTCGCCGCTATCCACGTTGGCTCGGCAGCGTGCTTCGCCTCGGGGCAGCCCGACTTTCCGCCGCGCGGGCTAAAGGCGGCTGAGGAGCGTGTCCACGTCCGGCGCGGACGGCGCGTGCAGTTCGAATGTCAGAGGCTCGCGGGCATCATTGGCGACGCGCGTGACGGTTACATCGCCGCCGAAGAGCGCGGTCAAGTTTTCGGTAAGCTGGGCCTGGGCGGATTCGCCGGCAGAACCGGCCCCGCTGCCATTTGAACCGTCATTCGGATAGTTGAGTCGATCCAACAAAACGATCGTGGCCGCGTCGGTACGCAGTTTCAGTTTCCCCTGCAACTCGACATCTGTCTCGGCCAGCTTGACCCCGTTCAATGCCTGAGTCAACGTCGTCCCCAACGCCTCCGATAGATCGGCGCCCACATCGAGCTTGCGGACATATAGGAAACCGGGCTTGCCGTCGGCCATATCGATCACGTAGTCGGCCTCGTGTCCAACCAGAAGAATCGCCGGCCCGTCAATGATATGCTTGTAGTCGGCCACATCCAGCAGTAGCTCGTCTGGCACGACATCTTCCCGTATCCAGCGGTGAAAGACGGGGATAAACGTCTCCACATCAACCGAGAGATCGCCAAAATAGAACTTTACACTCAGGCGTTGCGGTGCGATCATCGTCTTCTCCAACTTCAGTTCTTAAATCTCAATCAGCACGTTACCGCCGACCTTGGATTCGCAGACGTGGGTGGCCTCAATGAACAAAAGCGCCTCCTCGATCAACCTGTGCGCCGAATCGTTGTCGGGGTTCGGGTTGGGGTTCTGGTGCCGCTCCAACAGGTATTGGCCGAACTTGCCCTTGGCATACTGGTCGAAGAACAGTTTGGTGTCGAAGAAGCGAGTCTTGAACTCCTGCACGATCCGTTCGGCGCTGTCGCCCACATCCAGAAATTGGGTGCGCACCAGGGCTCTGGCCGCCTTGACCATCGACGAATAGGCCAGCGCTTCAGCGCGCGCCGGGTCGTCCTCATCCAGGGCGACCTGCGCTTCAAAGGCCTCCGACTCCGCCGGGGAAATCTCCATCGAGAACAGCGAGACGACCTCACCGGCGCACTCGCCGATGCCGATATCGCCCAGGCTGAATACACGCGGATCGCCCCAGTCCGAGAAGAACTCCGGCTGCTGCTCAAACGCGGGCAGCTGCATATAGGGCTGAATCAGGCTGCGGGCCTCCTTCTTGCCGATGCGACCAATCCACTCCTGGAACGTTTCACCCTTCGTCCGCTCTTCCACGTAGTGGCTCGTGATCGTATCTACGACATCGGGCACAGTCTTCGACGGGACAGCGCCCACCGCCAAGCCGTAGCTGCCGGCGTTGTCGCGCCACTTCCCGCCCAGGACCACCTGGAAATGGGGCATCTTGAAATTGCCGGAGCGGCGGCTGTTGCCGAAGAATCCGATGTCGGAGACGTGATGCTGGCCGCAGGAGTTGAAGCAGCCGCTGATCTTGATCTTCAGGTCCCTGATGGCGTCGGGCATGGAGGCGCTCTTAACGGTCAGGCGTGTGCGCAACTCACCGGCCAGCCCGCGCGAAGAGGCGATGCCCAGTTTACACGTATCCGTACCGGGGCAGGCCGTGATGTCCACGATTGTACCGGCGCCGGCCGCGCCCAGGCCAATCTCTTTCAGTTCCTCGTACAGGTTGGGCAGGTCCGAATCGGAGACCCAGCGCAGCACGATGTTCTGCTCAACCGTCGTGCGCACATTGTCACCCACGTACTTGCGTGCGATGTCGGCCAACGCCCACGACTGCTTAGATATCAGGTCGCCGAGGGGCAGATTGACGGTCACAACGCTGTATCCTTCCTGGCGCTGCGCATACACATTGGTTTCGAACCACCGGTGGAATTCAGTTGGACGTACCTGCCCGTTGAGGAACGTTGGCGGTCTGGCCGGCTTCTCCTCATATTGGGGCAGCGTATCCAGATAGGCGGTCCAGCGGTCATCGTGGGGAAGCGTCTTGCGCTCCTCTTCCACGAGGCGGCGGAACTCCTCAATGCCCAGTTTGGCCACCAGGAACTTGATGCGGGCGCGGTTGCGGTTGCGTTTTTCGCCCAGGCGAGCGAAAACGCGCGCGACCGCCTGCGCTTGCGGCAGAATCTCCTCTTCGGATGTGAATTCGCTCAGCACCTTCGCCTGGTGGGGCACAGTGCCCAGGCCGCCGCCTACGTAGACCTTGAAGCCGCGCTGCGGCTTGCCGTCCACCTCCTGCACCTGGGCCAGATAGCCGAGGTCGTGCATCATCACCAGACCGCAGGCTTCGCTCTCGCAGCCGGAAAAGGCCGGCTTGAACTTGCGGCCAAAGTCCTGCACATCGTCATGGCCAAGCAGGAACTGCGCGAACGCGTCGGAGTAGGGCGTGGCGTCAAAAACCTCCGTCCTGCAGACACCGGCAAGGTGGCAGCAGGTTACATTGCGCACCGAGTTTCCGCAGGCTTCGCGGGTGGTAATTCCGACCGCGGCCAAGCGGCGCATCATGTCCGGCGTGTCTTCGATATGCACAAAATGCAGTTGAATGTCCTGGCGAGTGGTCACGTGTAGAATGCCGTCCGAGTATTCATCGGCGACCTGCGCCAGCACATCAAGCTGCTGCGGTGTCAGTCCGCCGCTCGGCACTTTGATGCGCTGCATGCCCGGCGCGTGCCACAGCGTATCCGGCCCTTTGATCCGCTCACCCTCTTCGTACGCAATTTCCCGGCTCTCGAAACCGTCGTGGCGCTGGCCATTGTCGTAGCGTTGACCGTACACGCCCCGCCGCAGACGAGTCTCGGCGAAGACCTTTTCGTCCAGCTTCCCCTGTCCCATCAACTCCATTTGGCCTTCGAAAATGTCGATCTCGTGGGCCAGGTCAACGGGCATCTCCTCCGACAGGATGTCTTTCCAACCGATGTTCGCCACAATTGTCTCCTTGCCATCGTGCAGTTCTGCCGCCGGTGGGGGCGGCGGGGATGAAGTCGGAAGTCCATGACCCGCTCATCACTGCGCCAACTCAACTCGACCCGCGCATTGAGCCGTATCCGCCAACCCGAAAAGGCTGAGGCCCCGTCCTTTTCCGCTGGACTTCCTGCTGTGCTTTCTTAACCACTATTGTATGGCAGTGGTATCCCGTTTGTCAAACCCACTTTGGAAGCAGAACACCTGCTGGCGTGGTTCAGGTGCACTGGTACAGTTCAGGTCGAGGTCGTTCTTGCACCAGGAGGAAATGTGGAACTGTCTTGAAATTGACCCTGCCTCTTTTGGGTATCCTCGCCGAATCGCGTATACTTTTTTTTTGTTCAGTTGTCCGCTTCCAAATGCTCGCCGCGGCGAAGCCTGGTATGACCCACGCCCAAGCCGTTTCAATGCGGACGCAGGAGCAGTCGTAGCAATTCCAGCGACAGCCTTTTGGCGATGTGGACGACATCGTGCCAACATGGAAAGTCTGGAATCTCAAAGACAATGCGCCTTCACCTTGCGGGATGTTTCAAGCGACGCTAGTCAGCTAACGGGCATCGGCAGGCCGCTTGTTTCTTCAAGAATAGCATTCCTCTGGCCCGACCTGTCTACACTGACCCGCGTTAAGAATCTTTAACCGAAAGGCAACAGATTATTCGCAAAGGGGTGTTACACTGGTATGCGCGGCGGCGTAGTTAAATCAAGCCATTGACGATTAAGGAGTCTACAATGACGAAATCAATAACCATAAGCCCTGGACGGCCCGAGCGGAAAGCGGCTCCCAGGACAAAGCACCGGCAGCTGCTGCGACGCGCACGGCTTCTGCCTGCCATTCTTGTGCTGTTCGCGCTGCTTGCCAGCGCCTGCGAGGGCATGAACACCTCTGGCTTAAGTTCAGCTTCAACGACAGACTCAAGCGCGCAACAGGCGGTCACCCCGACTGCGGAACCGGAGGCAGAAACTGAAGCAGAAGCGCCGGCGCCCTCCGCCGAAGATACGCAACCGGCGCAAGCCTTCCTCGACCCCGACAGCGACGTTCTGGACATGGACGCGCCCGTCGCCCTGGACGAAACCATCCGCAAGGCCCAGCTGGACAACGGGTTGACCTACTACATCCGCCACAATACGGAACCGGCCAACCGCGCGACCCTGATGCTGGTGGTCAACGCCGGCTCCCTGCAGGAGGATGACGACCAGCTAGGGCTGGCCCACTTCCTCGAACACATGATGTTCAACGGCACCGAGCGCTTCCCCAAGCAGGGGTTGATCGAGTATTTCGAGAGCGTCGGCATGACATTCGGGCCGGATGTGAACGCCTACACCTCCTTCGACGAAACTGTCTACTTCCTCGAGTTCCCCACCGATGACGAAGAGATCATCAGCACCACATTCCAGGTGGCAGAGGATTGGGCCAGCCGCGCCACCGTTTCCGCGGAAGAGGTGGAGGCTGAACGCGGCGTCATTTTGGAAGAGGAGCGCCTGCGAGACCAGGACGCCAGCGGCCGCCTGAACAAGCAGATAATTGAGTTCCTGCTGGGTGGCTCCCGCTATGCCGAGCGGAATCCGATCGGCGACCTGGATATTATCCGCACTGCGCCGGCAGGCACTCTGCGCCGCTTCTACGAAGATTGGTACCGACCCGATCTGATGGCGGTAATCGTCGTCGGCGACATCGATATGGACGCGACCGAAGCGAAGATTGTCGAGCATTTCAGCGGGATGTCGGCCCCGGACGACGCCCGGCCCCGCGACGAATACGCGCTACCTGAGCTTGATGAAACGCAATATCTGATCATCACCGACCCCGAGTACCCGGCAACGCTCAGCCAGATCGTCTTCCGGCAGTCCGCCGAAGACCTGAACTCAGGCGCAGAGTTTCGCGAAAGACTGATTGGCAACCTCTTCTACAAGATGCTCAATTTCCGGCTCGACGACATCACGAGAGAGGCCGATTCACCGTTTCTCGGCGCATTCGTTAGTGAAGGCCAGTTGGTACGCAGCGTCAACTATCAATTGGTGGGCGTTCAGGTGCGCCAGGGCGAGGTGCTCTCCAGCCTTGACGCCGCCTTGACCGAGGTGGAAAGGGTCCGCCGCCACGGCTTCACCGCCGCCGAACTGGAGCGGGCCAAGTCGGAAGTTCTTAACCTTTACCTGCGCCTGTACAATGACCGCGACAACCTGCGCAACCATTCGCTGGCCAGCGAATACAGCCGCAACTTCCTCGAAAATGAGTTGGTTCCCGGCATCGAATTTGAGTACCGCTTGACCGAACGGCTTCTGCCGGAGATCAGCCTGGACGATGTGAATCAAAAGGCCGATCAGTACGTGGGCGGCAGCAACCGCTCCGTGATGGTAATCGGCCCGGAAAGGGAGGCCGACACGCTGCCCAACCAGGACGAACTGGCGGCCGTCATCGATGCCTTGCCGACGAAACAGGTCGATGCCTACCAAGACATCGAAGCCGTGACCGAACTGCTGACCGATATCCCGGAACCGGTCGCGATCGTCTCCACTCAGACCGATGAGACCTACAACTTCACCGACATGACCCTGGCGAACGGCGTGCGCGTGATCCTCAAGCCGACCGACTTCAAGGAAGAGGAAGTGCTGTTCAGCGCCACCAGCCCGGGCGGTTCATCGCTTGTCAGCGATGAAGACTATCCTGAAGCCGACTTCATCGACAGCATCGTCAGCCAAAGCGCAGTCGGCGACATTACCTTCGCTGCCCTGCAACGCCTCCTCGCCGACCAGTCGGTCTCGGTCAGCCCTTACATCGGCGAACTGGAGGAGGGCTTAAACGGCCGTTCCGGACAAGAACATGTAGAGACGCTGTTCCAGCTCATCTACCTCTACGGCACCGCCGCCCATGCCGATGACGACGCCTTCGCCACGCTCAAGGACCAGTACAGCGAGTCCTTGCGCAATCGGGAACTCGACCCCCGCAGCGCCTTGACGGATGCGTTCATCGAAGCCCGCCACGGCGACTCGATCCGCCGCGCGGTCCCCACCCTGGAAATAATCGAGTCGCTCGACCTGGAGCGGGCTTTCTCCATCTATCAGGAGCGATTCGCTGATTTCAGCGACTTCACATTCGTCTTTGTCGGCAACTTCGACTTGGAGCAAATGGTCGATTGGTCGCAAAGATACCTGGGCAATCTGCCTTCAGCCAATCGCGTCGAAACCTGGCTTGACGTAGCGCCGGATCCGCCGCCCGGAATCGTCGTCGCGCCGGTCTACCGCGGCCAGGAGGAGCAGAGCATCACCTCGATCCTGTTCACCGGCTCCGCAGAAGATACACCGGATAACAGGTTGAACCTGCGGATGCTTGAAACGATCGTGGATATCCTGATGCGTGAAGACTTGCGCGAGGAACGCGGCGGCGTCTATGCCTATGGCGCCTCGGCCAAGATCGTACCCGATCCGGACAGCCTTTACGAGATTTCGCTATTCTTTGGCAGCGATCCAGGGCGAGTGGATGAGTTAGTCGACGCTCTCTTCGCGCTGATCTCGGACCTGCAGTCCGCCGGCCCCAGAGATGACCTGCTGGAAGCGGCCAAGGCTCAATACATTCGTCTGCGAGAAGAGCAGCTTGAACTGAACAACTTCTGGCTGAATGTGCTGGAGTCCTACGCCACTGAAGAGGATGTCGATCTGGCTAGCCTGGTCGACTTGGATGTCGTGGAAGGCCGGGCAAATTCGGTGACTGCCGCCGAAATTCAGGTAGCAGCGCAGGAATTCCTGCAGCTGGACCAGTACATTCTCGTTACCTTGTATCCTGAAGACTACGAGCAGTAGCCGACCTCAGTAGTTTACAAAGCAACTGTTCACAAAGCAGCGGGCGGAAGCAATGCGACTGCCCGCTGCTTCTTTCTTTCCACAGTGAACCCGGGCCGCGATTCAATGGCCGTATAAGTGCTCCGTCGGATCGATGACCGAATCCTGCCAGTCTAGATAACGGGCCGCCTCCTCCAGTGATGCCGCCTTGCCGTCATCGATCAGTTGCTGCAAAGTTCCTACCTGCACTTCTGTCAGCGCACCGGCGCGCAGGGCCAGCAGCCAGCTTTCGAACTCACTCTTCTCATCGATACGGGCCATCGCTCAATCTCCTTACACGCCAGCCGCGGCACGTTCTCAGATTGTAAACGCTACGTCGCTGCCGTCTTCAAAATACAACTGCAAATGGAGGGCGTTCAGCCGAAAGTGGCTCATGGCCTGGCAGGCCTGCTCCGCCTGTGTATGACTTGCCGACGCCTTCGCCCAACGGCTGTCCCGCCCCTTATGCTCAAACTGAAGGTAACTGCCGTCTTTGAAGAAGAGCACGGCCTGGTTGAAATCGGCATTGGCCACGTAGCGCCCAACCTGCGCGGACGCGTTCTGGGCCAGCGAAAACGACTCGAGAGCGGACCGCGGAGGCTCCTCTGCGCCGGTCGATCTCTTTGCCATATGACTTCCTTTGCGCCAGACTGCAGAGCCGATTTGCTGGTGTCGGAACTAACATTCAAATAGCGTAGTCTGTGAAACGACTATACAGCACTGACAGCGTACAAGCAAGGAGTTAAACGATGAAAGCGTCAATGGCTGGCAGTTGGGTATACTATACGACTGGCGGCCGAAGAGTCAGTGAGCACGAGGGCGTCTCGAGTGACCGCTTCCGAAGATCTCTGCCAAGGTACGGAAAGACAGCGCCGAATGTTACGACGAAGGAAAGCTCTGGCCGCCCTGATAGGGGTAGGAGTTTTGCTGGCGACGATTGTCATGCTTTCGTCTTCTTTAGTTCTGATTTCGAGATACGCTTCTACCAGACCTAGCAGAACACCGACACCTACGCTCTCGGCTACCGCTACTGACAGAGAGGTTCTGGTAGCGCTCTACAATGCCACCAACGGCAGGCGCTGGGCGAGACGGACGGATGGCTGAGCGATGCGGCGATCGGTGAGTGGTACGGAGTCACAACCGACGAAAGCGGCCGCGTCACCGCGCTGCAACTCTCCAGGAACCAGTTGAGTGGGTCGCTCCCACCAGAAATAGTCTACCTCGACAGCCTGGCGACACTGTCGATTGGAAACAACGAGTTGGGCGGATCTGTTCCCAATTGGCTGGGCCAACTTCGCAATCTGAGGCATCTGTCCCTGTTTCGCTGCGAATTCAGCGGGCCGATTCCGCCGGAGCTTGGCAAGCTCAGCAGTTTGATTTCGCTGGACCTTTCGTCTAACGATTTGAGCGGGTCGATCCCGCCCGAACTCGGCAATCTTAACAATCTGGCATCGTTGTCCGTTACGTTCAACGAGCTGACGGGAACCACCCCCAAAGCGTTGCAGAACCTTTCTCGTCTGAAACGCTTGGACTTTTCCCACAATAGGTTGAACGGTTCGATCCCACCGGAACTGGGTAACCTCGCCAGACTTGAATCTCTCAATCTCATTTATAACGATCTAATGTGCGTTCAGATCGGGAACCCGCTTTTTTGGATTGCGTATTGCGTATTGCGGAAGGGAAGGCGAGACGGTCACGATTCAGTTGCTTTACTATCCGGCAAAGTCCCGGTTTGAAACGGGATTCATATTGGAAGCATTTTTGCGGCGGTTGAAGGGGTTGACGGGCAAGAGAGATGCACGAGAGTTCTACGGGAGATTACGAGAGATTGTGTGAGATTGGGCAAGAAATTTGGGCGCAACACGGCTGACGCGGTGGCGGCGCACGGGCCGCGCTGGAGGCCCTTTTGCGGCGGATGGAGGGGTTGACAGGCAGGAGCGCACGTACGAGAGATACACGGGAGTTTACGAGAGATCGGGCAAGAAATTTTGGGCGCAACACGGCAGACGGGTGGCTGGCGAAGGGCCCCGGCGTGGTTGGCTGGGCGGGCACGGGCCGCGCTGGAAGCCTTTCTGCGGCGGTTGAAGGGGTTGCACAGGCAGGTGCGCACGTACGAGAGATGGACGAGAGTTTACGAGAGATCGGGCAAAAAAGTTTTCGGCGCATGACGGCAGACGGGTGGCTGGCGAAGGCCGCGCGCGTGGTCGCGCCGGGCGGGTACGGGTTGGGCTGGAGGCCCTTTGGCGGCGGATGGAAAGGGTTGACAGGTGTGAGCGCATGTACGAGGGTTCGTTGACATTTGTCTGAACTGTGATTCATGGGATTTATGTGATGGGGATGATTAACGGCGCCGGCGCAGATCGCGGGCTTCGTGCACGGGCACCGGGCGAAAGGGGTCTTGGCCCGGCGCATGCGCGGCGACGGCGCGTTGGCCGCGCGCGAGTCGTATAAAATCATATGTTATTCATCTGAAGACACTTGTGGCAAAAGGCTGCAGGCTAACGAGAAATCGGTGAGATGGCGGCGTATCTCCTCGAGGTTTGCCGGCTTGTTGGCCTTCTCTTCTTCCTCCATCTCTTCCTCATAGTCGTACGGACCCCCATAACGTTTCTCGTACAGGTCTTCGATTTGCCGGGTCAGCTCGTTGGCAGGCTGAAGCAGGTCCTGCAGGTTTTTTGCAGCCTGTTCGGCCTGGCCGGGGCCGACGATTGGCACGGTCGCCGGTATGACAGCGGCCGGCAGCCGGCTGAGGGGCTGGCCGGTCAGGGCGTCCAATACGGGCGGGGACGCGGGCGCGCAGTCGGTGAGGAGCTCGTTCAGGTTCTTACGGATAAAGTACAGGTCATAGAGTGCGACGGGCAGATCATGTCCTTCAGGAGGGTTGTCTATCACCAGTTCTCTGCAGACGTCGATATCCCTCCTTGTGTACTTGGTCAGTCGCTGGTAGCCGAAGCGCTGTCTGCCGGCGGCGGTCAGGACGCGGGCCTGTGGTTGGTTCTTGCCTTTCGTTTCTACAGGTTCGGGCGCAACAAGGCCCTGGTCGATCAGGGAGCTGATCCTGTACTGGTCTTGCCAGGCGGTGATGGCGGCGGCAGCGTCGAGGAGTTGGGGGTCGCCAGCGGCACCGGCGACCTGGGCGGCGGCGGCCGCGGTTTCCTCGGCGCGAATCAGGTCCATCTCGTGGTCGGCGAGGCGGTAGAGTTCGATGAGCACCTTTGCGGCGCGGGAAATGGCGGAGAGGGCGGCGGGTTCGAGCTTGCCCTCGAGGACCTGGTCCATGCCGGTGGACACTTTGTCGATGGCGTGGCGCAGGCGTTCGGGTATGCGTTTGTCGGCGCGGGCGGCGGCAGACGAGGCCTTGCCGCCGCGCGAGCGCCATTGCCATGCTTTGTCGGCGGGGGCGTGGGCGATACAGTAGCCGTCGAGCTGGTCGAGGCTGTTGCCGCGGCAGGGGGTCCCGTCTTTCTTGAGGCTTTTGCAGGGTGTTGAAGACATTTCTTTTCTTCCTTTGTGTTGTCGCCGCAGGCGTGCGGCTGGTTTTTTGTTGGCGCTACGAAACCAAAGTAGCACACTCTGAAATCTTTTGCTTTGGACTGGTAACGCATTGGCGGCGCAGGCGTGCGGCTGTGCCTCTCCTGGCGCTACGAAACCAAAGTAGCACATTCTGAAATCTTTTGCTTTGGACTGGTAAATTGTTGTCGCCGCAGGCGGGCGGCGAGGCAATTTTGGTGTTGCGAAAGCAATGTAGCACAGTCTGAAATCTTTTGCTTTGGACTGGGGAGGTATTGGCGCGGCAGGGGTGGGTGGGGAGGCGGTTCAGCCAAAAATGGGGGGGGCGTTCCTGACAGTCTATTGTCAGATGGCAGGGCTGGGAGATCCACGAAGGGCACGAAGGGGAGGGAACGGCGTTGCGGAGGGAACTGATGGGCGTTCACAGTTGTCCGGACTGTGATTTATGTAATTCATGTGATTTATGCAGTTAAGTGGTGGAGATGATTGGCGGCGCCGGGGCAGATCGCGGTCTTTGTTGACGAGAATCGGGCGAAGCACAGTCTGATTCTGCCCGCAGGCAACCTGCAGTTGTCACCTCTTTGACCAGTTCTTCAAGAGTCAACCACTGCTAATGCGCGTTCACGCGGGAACCCGCTTCTTTCCGGATTGCGTAATGCGTATTGCGTATTGCGTAAGGGCAGGCGAGACGGCCACGATTCAAATGCTTTGTTCGCCCGAAAAGTCCCGGTTTCAAACGGGATTCACTTTAGGAGGATCAGTCCCGTCGCGGCTCAGCGCACTCTCGAAGCTGAAAGAGTTAAACCTAGATTACAACGAACTGAGTGGCGAGCTGGCGCCAGAGTTAGGAAATTTCACTAGCTTGAAACATTTGTCTTTGCGCCACAACAGGTTGGTTGGATCGATCCCCCCCGACTTGGGCAGCCTCTCCAGTTTGGAGAGTCTTGACCTGTCGGGCAACAAGCTGAGCGGGGAACTTCCCTCCACGATGGGCAACCTTTCCAATTTACGGGACCTGTCCATAATGGGCAATCCGCTGCGGGGTGCGATCCCAACAGAACTTGGAAACCTCACCTCCCTGGAGTCGCTGCATCTCTCATACAGTCATTTGAGCGGGCCGATCCTCCCGGAACTTCGAAACCTCCGAAACCTGGTCCTCCTGGAACTTACGCACAACCAGCTCACGGGGTCGATACCTGCAGCGCTCGGCAACTTGGCCAGTCTTGAACGGCTGAACCTCTGCGAAAACCGTCTGAGCGGAACGATTCCGCCGGCACTCGGTCGCCTGGGCAAACTGAAAAGCTTGTCTCTTAGCGATAACAGGCTGAGCGGGTCGCTGCCACCAGAATTAGGTAACCTGAACAGCCTGGAATCACTGGATCTCAGTGATAACGAGTTGACTGGCTCGATTCCATCCAGGTTCCGGGAGCTCAGTCGTCTGAGATTTCTGTTCCTCAGAGGCAACCAGTTTAACGAATGCGTACCGAGAGACCTTCGTCGTTTCCTCTCCCGTCTTCGATCTGGCGGGGACCTAGCCGATCTCGGTCTGTCATACTGCCGATAGCCTCGTCTCCCGAACCCAATTTTGACAGCAAATGTCCACGCCACGCCGCAGTTTCAAAAAGGGGAAGAATGTTGTTGACAATAAGTTTTTTGTCTCATTGGTAGTACATCGTCACGAATGCCCGTTCGCACTCCGCCGAGCGGGAACCGGCGTACAGTTTCAAACAATTCTTTCTCGCTTTTGAGATGAAGTTAGACTAAGAGCGGACATTCCACACGCTCGTTCCTAAACGTTAAGGAGCAATTCAGGCCCCGTCCCCGGCTTGCCAGCAAATCCCTAGTCAAGAACACCAATCGTTTTTCCCGAAGGCGGCGCGGACAGAGGCTCCCGCGCTACCACTTCTGACATCTTCAACCCACTTTTTAGAGGTGCCCCATAGCCGACGTGGATTTCCCTGGAAGTGTTGAGTATGCTACCATTCACCAAGAAGATGTGTTCTGACACTGACCAGAAAAACGGAGGCACGCCATGAAAAAGCTGCTCAAGTTCCTCTTCTTCGTCGGCTTTGCCGCCGGCGTCGTCTATGTCATCAAGCAGGCTATGGGCGGACCGCAGACGGAGGGGAGCGGCGCCGGCGTACTGCCGGAAACGCCCGTAACGCCCCTGGAGGACGCGCCGCTGGGCGGTGAGGTCAGCCCGCAACTCCTGGAAATCCTGGTCGACCCGGAAGACAAAGGGGCGCTGCAACTGATTGACGACAGCAAGTTCTTGCTCAACCCCCGCAACGGTTACCGCTACCCAATTCGCAACGGCATCCCGGTGATGCTGATCGAGGAAGGCAAGAAATATCAGGATACCAGCCTCATCCAAAACGGTCAGCAGAGGGCGGAGACCGAATCGGCCTGAGTTCGTCCGCGTAACGGCGCAGATGTGATAGAGCCGCCTCGCGTGACGGTGGGGCACCATTCTTCCACGGCGAACGATCCGGCCAATTGTCTGTAATAGCTTATACAGAAAAGCCTGGCGCATGACTTGCCGCCAGGCTTTTTGCATCTGTTGTCTATGCGAAGATGGCTTCTGAGTCGAAGTGTCCGTCCCGTCTTCAGAATGCCCCTGTGTTGCGAGGCGGGCGGGGTGTTCTAATCTGCTTGCGCCGGTGGAGGGGGTGAGGGAATTTCAACAGTGATCTTCGCGCCCGCCTCGCTTTCCACTCGCACATTGCCGCCGTGCGCTTCGGCCGCGCTCTTGACGATCGCCAGCCCCAATCCGGCCCCCGGCAGCGAACTGCTGTTTGCGCCGCGGTAGAAACGCTCGAAGATGCGCTCATCATCATCCGCCTGAATGCCCGGCCCGCTGTCCGCCACCGACAGCACTGTCCTATCCTCCTCCTCCGTCGCGGCCAACTCCACGACGCCGCCGGAGGGCGTGTACTTGAGGGCGTTGTCCAGCAGATTGGCCAGCGCCACCTCCAGGCTTGCCCTGTCGCAGCAGATCTCTTCAAGGCCATCAGCGATGGCAAGCCGCAGCTCAATCTCCTTTTTGTCAGCCAGGGAACGGAAAGGAGCGAGCACCCCTTCCAAAAGACTGGCGGCGTCGTGGCGCGCGACGTCCAACGATGCCACGCCCCCATCCAGGCGCGAGAGGTCCAGCAGTTGTCCCGTGATCCACTGGAGGCGCTCCAACTGCCGTTGACTCTCCGCCAGGAACTCGGCGCGCGTGTCAGGATCGCTGCCGGCCCGGCCCTGTAGGATCTCGACGAACTGGCGCAAGGCGGTCAACGGTGTACGCAGTTCATGCGAGGCGTCAGCGATAAAGCGGCGCAGCGCATCCCGCTCCACCGCCAGGTCGGCAAAAGTCGCTTGCAAGCGTGCGGCCATGCGGTTGAAGCGCCGCGAGACATCGCCGATTTCGCCGCCGGTCTCCGGCGCTCTGACCGTCAGATCTCCCTCTTCCATCCTCTGAGTGGCGCCCTCCAGAGCCATCAGCGGCGCGGTCAGGGAGCGGCTTATCAGAAACCCGAGCAGTACTGCCACCAGAATCGCGCCCAATCCGGCCACAAACAGCGAACGCCGGATAGCGAGCAGAGGTTCAGCGAACATTGGGTACCTGTTGGTCATCTGCACGAATCCAACGACCTGTTCTTTCTGATGGATCGGCAACGTCACCACCGGGCCGGCTGCCGCCGCCGCGGCCGATTCTTGCGCATCAGCGAAAACAACCCGCCACAGACGGCGAGACAGGCCGCTATCCGATTGTGGAATTGGAGTCGGCTCAGAGACGCTCTCCCTGGCTGTCGCCAGCGTCGATTCCTCGATGATCAATCGATCCCCCCACATCCCCGGTCGCCGTTCAACCGCGATTGCGGTGATGACACTTTGAAGATTGTCTTTGTCGAAGTTCAACGCAAACATGCCGCGCGGATGACCTTTGCCCGAGAAGATGATGAAGGGGCCGACAAGCCCGCCCTGCAGCGTATCTCTGTCGCCTCGCGGCAACTGCTCCATCATAATCAAGGTTGCGTGCGCCGATTCCATTTCGGTCGGCTCTGCTTGAGAATCCGCCAACACCTGCCGGTCGCTATCCAGGATCTGCAAGTCGGTACTCGTAAGGAAGCTGGACGTGATCGCCAGTTGCTGCAAGCGCGCGGCCTGGAAGGGACGGGTAAGGAGCGGCCGCGCCATGCGCGCCACCGCCTCAGCGTTCAGCGACAGTGTTTCGTGCTCGCGGTCGGCCATGTACCGGGTGACGAGACTGATGGCGACGATGCCGATAAGAAGGATGGTAAGAAGGGTTAGTGCGGTGTAACTGATAATCAGACGCCAGCGGATGGAATGGTACATTTTCCCCCTTTCCGCCGGCAAGGTGTGCGCCCGAGACGTTCGACGGATCCCCTGCGGCGGCGGTCTGTCCTGGCAATGCCCGCTCTCCGGTTCAACGGGAAACCGGAGAGCGGGGTACAACTATGGTGCCGGCGTCAGCTTCTGCGGCGGGAGCACGCCGTTGTGCTGGCCCTGCTCGCAAACACTGACAGCCTTGGGAAGGTGTGCGGTCTAGGAGTCTCTCTCTGACTCGTTTTGGGGCTGCGTTTCCTCATGGGCCTGCTCTCCATCGTCCTGCAGCTCCATCTTGATCCTTTCCACAGGCATTATCATCACGCCAAGATAGGCCTTTGTCTCGTCATTGGGGTGTGCGCCAAGCGTTACGGCAATCGCAACCGATTCGCCGTCCCGGTCAACGGTCAACTCAACCTCGTTACCGGGGTTGTAGTTGGCCAGCGCCGCCACCAACTCCTCCAGACCGGTGATCGCGATCTCGTCCACCGCGTTGATCACATCGCCCATCGCCAGCTCCGCATTGGCCGCCGGACCATCGTCCTGCACGCCAATGATCAGCGCGCCGTCGGTCATCATTGGCATGAAACGGCCATCGGAAGGTTGACCTTGCGGGAATCCGAAGCCAAACCTGTTCCAGCGGCGGTCGCCGCCGTCAGGACCGCTTCCGTCCATGTGCAGCCGGAATTGTCCAGCGGGCAGGATGCGGACGCCGAGGTAGGCTTTTTCCTCGTCATCGGGGTGGGCGCCGAGTGTCACGGTAAGCGTGATCGTCTCGCCGTCCCGGTCAACAGCCAACGCAACCTCATCACCCGGGCTGTGCGCGGCCACTGCCTGCGCCAGGTCGTCGAACGCCGCAATCTCAGTATCGCCCAACGCGGTGATGACATCGCCGGCCTGCACGTCTGCAGCGGCAGCCGGGGCGTCCTCCAACGCCTCCATGACCGCGACGCCGTCACCGGCGCCGAAGGGGGACGCGTTCAATCCCTTACCATGCTCCATGCCGAAGAAGCGACCAAAGCCCTTCATCCTGTTGGAGTGCCCGCGCTGAGGCGCCATGTGTTCGTCCTGGGGAACGTGCGCCGCCACACCCAGCAGCGGGTACCCGTCCCGATCAGCCAGCGTGACGGTCAGGGTCAACTCCTCTTCGCCGCGCTTCACCGTCAGCTCAAGCGTGTCGCCCGGGTCCTGCATCAGAATCACTTTCTGCAGTTCGGCGGCGGTGTTTACCATGTCGCCGTCGATAGCCAACAGGATGTCGCCGCGCGCAAGACCGGCCTCGGCGGCCGGCATTTCCTCGCCCACGGCCGTGATCAGAACGCCCGGCTGCGGCTTGGTACGCTCTTCCGGCGAAGCAGCCGAGACAGGCCCGCCCAACGCCATCAACGCCAGCAGCGCCACGGACAAAATAACCCAGAGCCTGCGCTTTCCGGCTCCGTTGGCAAGAGTCTCTCCGTTCACTCGCATTAGCCTTTTCATCGTTTCCTCCTGACTTTTCGCTACACTTTGGTTGGAATTCGCTGCTACAGATACCAGTGTAGCGCCCCAATTTGAAAGGCCGGTTGCCATTCAATTAAGGTTTCATAATATTGCAGAGTAAATTCGGCCGGCTGGTGGAATGGCCAGGTCAGCGGCATATCATATTCTCTCACATCGCGCCTTCGTCATCCCTGAAACTTGTATCCGAAGCCGCGCACAGTCACGATTCGAGTGGGGTTGGCCGGATCGCGTTCGATCTTCTGGCGCAGGTGGCGGATGTGAACGTCGACCGTGCGGTCGCTGCTTACATCGCTCTCGAAACCCCACACCGCCTCCACCAGGCCGCCGCGGCTGACCGGCACATTCGCCCGCGCCGAAAGATAGCGCAGCAGCCGATATTCGGTCGGCGTCAGGTCGATTGCGCCTCCATCGCGCCGCACCTCCATCCGAGTCTGGTCGATTTCAAGGCCTTCGAATCGCTGGACTTCGCCTTCCGTCTGGGTTGCCAGTTCGCCGTAGGCCCGGCGCAGCAAGGCCCGAATCCGGGAAAACAGTTCGGGCAGGCTGTATGGTTTGACCACGTAGTCATCCGCGCCCAGTTCCAGGCCCAGCACCTTGTCCAACTCCTCATCTTTCGCGGTCAGCATCAGAATCGGCTGGCGGCGGTTTTCGCTGCGCAGCGCCCGGCAAACGTCGTAACCGCTCATGTCCGGCAGACGCAGGTCAAGCGTGATCAGATCGGGCTGCTCGCGGCGCGTCAACTCCAATGCTTCCGTCCCCGTCCTGGCCCAGTAGACGTCAAAGCCCTCCGCTTTCAGCGCGTATTCCAAACCCCTGGCGACGGCCCGGTCATCCTCAACGATCAGTATTCGCTCTCGTTTCATTGTCCAAACTCCAGAGATTGCCGGCGCGGCTGGCAGCGCAGCAGCAAACAAACGCTTCGCGCCGCAGGCGACTGTTGCTGTCGTGTCTGGCGGGAGGCGCCCCGGACAGTTCCGCGGCCTTCCGATTGGGCGACATCGTCTTACCTCTCTGAATTTGCCGCGGGCGCGGCTTCCAGTGTACAATGCTTATTTGTAGTATACAGATCAACCGCAGGCTTTGCTACAGGGGCGGCGGACGGATCGCGCAAGGCGCGGTACTCAGACGCCGCGTTTCAACCCGCCGGGAGCATGTGCCCTGACCAGCCGCCTCAAGTGAGAAGGAAGACTGATACGATGGCTCGCATGAAAGTACTTTTGACAGAAGACATTCCCAGCCTCGGTCTTGCCGGCGAAGTTCACACCGTGGCCAGGGGCTATGCCCGCAACTATCTGATCCCTCGCCAAGAGGCCATTCTAGCGACAAAGGGCGCGCTAAAGCAGGCCGAGGAGATCAGGCGGTCATCGATGCGCAAACGCGCGCAGGAGCGTTCCAACGCCGATGCGCAGGCGGAAATCCTCAATGGACAACGGTTGCTTTTCGCCGTGCGCGCCGGCGCCAACCAACGGCTGTACGGCTCGATCACGACGGCCGACATCGCTGAACGGCTATCGGAAGCGGTTGAATTCCCAGTGGACCGCAGGCGTCTACTGGTGAACGCCTCGATCCGGGACTTGGGCCTGTACGACGTGACGATTCGGCTGATGCCGGAAGTGGAGGCCACCTTCGCCGTCGCCGTTGTGCGCGAAGGCGAAACCTGGGCCGATGCCGAACAGAGGCAAAGAGACCGGGAAGCCACGGCCCAGGCCCAGGTGGAAGAGGAAGCCGCCGCCGAGCTGATAGACGAGGCCTCGGAGGCTGACTCGGAGGACGAGTAACGGCTTCGCCGGCCCGAAGCGCTATCCAGACGGCAATGACTATACGAAAAGAGTCGGACAGGGGTCGACCTCTTTCCGATTCTTTTTCGAACCGAACGCGGCAGAACGGCTGCGGGTCGGCCCTTACTCTGACCACCTCACGTCCGCCGCAACGCTTCTCACTTTCTTCCTTATACCCCTCTTCTTAAATCCTCCATTTGGACTCGGTAGAGAAGCATCTCCAACTCGAATATTGTCTTTACCGCAGTGGCAATTTCAGTTCGGCAAGGTTTTCAAATCCGCTCTCCCCTCGCTGGTAGAGGATGACCTGCAGGCTGTCCGCAGTTCGAGAAGCTGGCAACCTGTACGAGTCTACGACGGTCTGGCCTGGAACGATGGTGGAGAACGGGCGCAAGCCGTGTACTGGTCCGGAACGATCTTGTAGAATCAGTTCACCGTTCAGTGTCAGGAACTGCCCTCCTGCGAGCGCTCGCACGCTAATTGCCCAGTCTCCCGGTGCGGCGTGTTCTTCCACTTGCCAGAACAGCGTCACATCCAGCGACTCTTCCAGCGCGAGACATGCATCGCAGCCACTTGCCAGTTGCGTTATTAGCCCCTCGCTTTCGTCTGCACTGTAACCGGCAAGGAGGATGCCGTCCCCGACCGCACGCATGGGGCCAATTGCCGCGACTGGCAGATGCTCTCCACTTACTTCCGTCGCCAGCAGCACCCAGTTTGGCGCAATTCCCTGTAGCTGGAAACGCAACCCCCCCGGCAGTTCGCTGAGCAGGAGCGGGACGGCCTGCCATGTGGCCGCGACGCTGCGGCCGGCTGCAAGATATCGACCGGCCTCACGGCTGCTCAGGACAGTTAGATCGGGACGGACGCCCCAAATGGAGACCAGGTAGTCCAGGCCTGACGCGTCTGAATATTCCCCAAAAAGCCCGATGTCCGCGGGCAAACGCTGGGACAGAATCAGAGCGGGCCGAGCCAAAGCAGTGTCTTCGGGTCTGCCGCGGTTGTCGGCAGCGGACCATGACGCCGCGAGGCTCCAGGCGGTTGCGCCCAACAGGACCAGGACCGGGATCAATGTCTGAGGCGAAAGCCTGACTCCTCCCGGCAATTTCAGTGGCGTCATTTGTGTAAGGCTTTCTTGCACGTGCTGGGCCAAGGGCAGTAGGCCGAGAAGCACTAGCGGATAGGCCGGCATGATCACCTGGGACCAGTTGCCGAAGCGGTCCACCCAACACAACGCCAGATAGAGAAAAAGCGTGCCCCATACCAGCAAGCGCACACGCCGATGAAACAAGGCAATGCCCGTCAGCCCTAGCAGCAGTATCGGCAGGCTTAACTCTTGCCAGATCAATTGGGGGAAGCCGTTGCCCGAGAAGGGCGCGCCCGCTTGCAGCCCCCAACTCAGTTCCTCCCGGCCTTGAGATGTGCTGACGAAACTCCAGAACCACTCTTGCGCAGTGGCCCAATCGCCCTTTCCCCTCCATTCAGGATGGGCTGCGCCGCGCAGATAGATATACAGATAGCTGATCAAGGGCGCGCCGGCGCAAAGGAACGCTCCAGGCACTAGCCGCGGTCGACGCAGCAGGTCGGGCCGCTTCCTGAGGACAGCGAACAGCATCGGAGGTACGATCACCGCCACCGTTACCAGGTTGGCCAAAGCCAACCCGCAGAGGAAGGCCATGACCAATAGAAGCCGGGTGCCATTGTCGGTTTCGCCGTGCCGGCGGGCTGCCGCTTCGCCCCGGTTCGTCGCATCTTCCCATTGCAGGTAGAGGTAAACCAGCGCCAGTCACACAACGTCGTTAGTGCCTTTGTTGCCAGCCGTCAGGGTCGCAAACGCGAGCCAGTTGCAGGCTCACTTCTACGATGGCGACGATCGCCATTACCCCCGGGTGCGTCCCAATAATTTGTGAGGATGAAAGAAGGTAGTCGAGCTGTAGGGAATGAGAATAGCAAAGGATTCGCACAACCTTTTCCGGCCGGCGGGTTACCCCGACGGCAGCGGCGCTGTCGAATCGGCCTGCAAACAGGTTGTTCGGCAACCGTTCAAACAAACTGGCATGCGCCGGTCTCGTCAGGCCGCGCACGCCATGCCCGCGCTCCGTACCACTCTGCACAGTCGACGCCGGCCTCAGCTGCTTCAACGACTTGGCTTTGCTTGACACACAATAATCTGGGATGCACCCAGAGATATCATGGAACTGCACACTCCTCAATATTGAAGTACAATTGTGCGGTACATAAACGAACGAAGCCCCGGCCCTGACGCAGTTGCAAACCAATTTGAAACGAATATCATGACATGATGCACATGCGGCGCCCGGTGCGGGAACCATGCGGAGCAAACTGTTGCCCCCCTTGCCCAGACAATGCCGCAACCGCCCGTTGCCCGCCGTACCCAAAAAAACGATTTTGGGACGAAAAATGACGACAAATGACGACAAAACACGCCCAAGCGTGCCCGAAAAAAAAGAAAATTGGCGCGACTAAACGCGACTAAACGCGACTTGGCGCGCCCGAACACGCTCGCAAACGCTCGTAACTGCTTACACTGGCACACCGGACCTGCGCGCCCCTCACGTCGCCTGCAAGCGGTTCAGAAACCCGAGCGTAGCCGAAATCTTGCCCCATTCTTGGGATGCACCCTTACCCCCTTCGGTTAGCGATAATCGGGAATATCAGGTATAATTATAAGGTTGTATCCGACTTTCGGCCGCCCCGAACTGAGCAGCCGCCTAGCGTTCCTGCAGCATGGAAACATCGACCTGGAGATGCTGGGTTCGCGGGGCTTGAAGACCGTCCGTTGATAAGGGTACAGGGCTCTGCGCGTGAACGTTGGCGGAGACTATATCCCAGAGTGCGATAACCGCAGGAGAAGGTGAATGAGCGAGCCAAACGGCACAGACGGCGATTCCCCGCAGGAAGATGGGCTGGGCAGTCTACCGCCCAATATGCAATCTCCGAATGGATCAAATGGCAACGGCTTGTTCGCCCAAAGGGTCGAAGAAGTCTCCATCGAAGATGAGATGCGCACCGCGTTCCTGGACTATGCGGTCAGCGTCATCGTTGCACGCGCCCTGCCCGACGCCCGCGACGGGCTGAAACCGGTCCACCGGCGCATCCTCTACGCGATGCACGATATGGGGCTGCGCGCCAATTCCTCCTACAAGAAATCGGCCCGCATCGTCGGTGAAGTACTGGGCAAATACCATCCTCACAACGATCAGGCGGTTTACGACGCGCTGGCGCGCATGGCCCAGGATTTCAGCCTGCGCTATCCGCTGGTGGACGGGCAAGGGAACTTCGGCTCGATCGACGGCGACAGCCCGGCCGCCATGCGCTACACCGAAGCCAAGCTGGCGCAGTTGGCCGAGATGCTGCTCCAGGACATCGAAATGGATACGGTCGACTGGGGGCCGAATTTCGACGACAGCCTGGAAGAGCCGCTCGTGCTGCCGGGCAAACTGCCCAATATGCTGGTCAACGGTTCCAGCGGCATCGCCGTGGGCATGGCCACCAATATACCGCCCCACAATCTGAGCGAAATCTGCGACGCGGTCGCCCACGTCATCGACAACTGGGAGCGGCGCGAACAGATCGGCCTGGATGAACTGATGGAGATGGTGAAAGGCCCGGACTTCCCGACCGGCGGTGAAATTCTGGGCACGGAAGGCGTTCGTCTGGCCTTCGCCACCGGGCGCGGGCGCATACTGGTGCGCGCCCGCACCGAGATTGAGGAAACCAATAACGGACGCTTCCGCATCGTTGTCACCGAAATTCCCTATCAGATCAACAAGACGACGTTGCTGGAGCGCATTGCCGAACTGGCCCGGTCAGGCCGCCTTGACGGCATCAGCGATCTGCGCGATGAGAGCGACCGGCGCGGCATGCGCATCGTCATCGAACTGAAACGCGGCGCCTCGCCCAAAAAGGAACAGAACCGCCTCTTCAAGTTTACGCCATTGCAGTCGACTTTCAGCGTCAATGCCCTTTCCTTGCTGAACGGCAGACCGGTAACGCTGGGACTGCGGCGGGCGCTCCTGATCTTTATCGATCACCGCTTTGAGGTGATCACCCGCCGCACCGAGTTCGACCTGAACAAGCAGCGTGAACGCGCTCACATCCTGGAGGGGCTGCGCATCGCCCTCCAATTCCTTGACCGCGTGATCGAGACGATCCGCAACTCCGAAAGCGCCGACGACGCGCGCACGCGGCTCGTGGAACAGTTCAACCTCAGCCTCGTTCAGGCCCAGGCGATCCTTGATCTGCAACTGCGTCGTCTGGCCGCGCTGGAACGGCAGAAGATCGAGGATGAGTACCAGGATGTGATGGAGCGCATCGGCTATCTAGAAGATCTACTGGCCCATCCGCACAAGATTCGCGGCCTGATTCTGGATGACATTGTCGAGTTGAAGGAGAAATACGGTGACGAACGCCGCACCTCGATTGTGCATCACGCCAGCGGCGACTTCAGCGAGGAAGACCTTATCCCGCAAGAGAACGTGCTGATCAGCTTCAGCGCAAACGCATATATAAAGCGCATGGCCGCCGACACCTTCCGCACCCAGGTGCGGGGCGGGCGCGGCGTGAAAGGGATGACGACGCGCGGCGAGGATGAAGTGATGGACCTGCGCTTCGCCCGCACGCTGGACCACATCCTCTTCTTTACCAATCAAGGCCGCGTTTACAGCAGCCGCGTTTTCGAGTTGCCCGAGGGCAGCCGCACGGCCAAGGGCGCACACATCGCCAACTTACTCACGCTGCAACACAACGAACGGGTCACCACGATGCTGACCCTGGAGGATTTCGGGCAGGCCGCATACATAACTCTCCTCACCCGCAAGGCTCGCATTAAGCGGGTCAAGGCGTCTGCCTTCGCCAATGTACGCTCCAGCGGGCTAATTGCCATGAACCTGGACCTGGACGACTCGCTTGAGTGGGCACAACTCACCAACGGCGAGCAGGAGTTCATCATCGTCACACGCGGGGGCAAGGCGCTGCGTATGCGCGAGGATAGAGTCAGGGCGATGGGGCGCGCGGCGGCCGGTGTCTGGGCGGTGCGCCTGCTGCAGGGGGACCTTGTAACCGGTTTCGACGTGGTGCAGCCCGAGGCGGATCTGCTGATGCTGCACGAGTTGGGCTGGGGCAAACGAGTCCGACTGAAGGAATACCCGCAGAGAGGCCGCTATACACAGGGTGTGTGGACGACAGATCACACCAGGTTGGCCGAAGTCGGCCCGGTCGTCGCAGCCCGCGTCGTTGATGAGAAGGATCAGATAACCGTCATTACCGGCAACGGCATCATGCTGCGTACACCTGTCTCAGGAATCAGCCGCATCGGACGCGCGACCCGAGGTGTGCGCATTGTCAATCTCGACAAAGGCGATACTGTAGCGGCCCTGGCCGTGCTCCGTCACGAAGACCTGATGCGCCGGGTGGACGGCGTGGAAGAAGAAGGAACCGGAACGCCCGCAGCCGCCACAAACGCCTCTGCGGTTCCGGCTGAGGGTTAGTCGAAGGTACGCCATCCAAATGTCAGAACTGCGCTCTCTTTTGCGACAGGGGCCTGGCCCCCAACTTGCATTTCTCCCCAGTCCCAATCCGGATTCGCTCGCCGAAACGCTTGTCGCCTTCGCCAATGGTGAGGGCGGCACGGTTGTGCTGGGCGTTGACCCCAACGGCGCACGCGACGACCAGCTGGTGGACGAGGAGGCCGAGAGCGCGCTGCGAGCCGCGTTGGCGCTGTGCCGCCCGCCCATGCCCACTGCATGGCAGCAGGAGGAGACGCAGACAGGCCCCATCATCCTTTTGCGGGTCGAACGCAGCAGCGAGTTGCACATCCTCTCCGACGGGCGCGCGCTCGTGCGCCACCGGCGCGAGAATCGACCGCTCAGCCCGGCTGAACTTCAGATGCTGGTGGCCAACCGCTCGATGGGAGAGTTCGAGACCGAAGAGGTCGCCGGCGCCGCCAGAGAGGATCTGGACGAGGATGTCATCGACGAATATCTGGAGAAACGCCAGCAACGCAACCCGCGCGGCACGCTGCTGCCCAAGAACAGGCTGCTACAGCAGATTGGCGCCCTCAACGAGAGCGGAAAGCCGACGATCAGCGGAATGCTTCTCTTCGGCGAAGAGCCGCAACTGTTTCTGCCCCACAGCCGCGCCGTGTTCGTGAAGTTCGACGACGACGTGTCGGTCGTCAAGCGGGCCGCGCAGGCCGGTGCGGATCGCGCCGAAGAATTCCTGCCATTGGGCGGCGCGGCAGCCTCTTTCGGCTATGGCCGCCGCGAGGAGATCAGCGGCCCCCTCGCCCGCATCGTCGAGCGCGGTTGGCGTGTCATCTGGGAGGAGATGGACAAGAAGGCGGTCGTCACGGGCTTGCAGCGCGAAGATCAGACCGAGTACCCCCCTTTCGCCGTGCGTGAAGCCCTGGTCAACGCCGTCTGTCACCGCGATTATCGCTTGCGCGGCAGCAGCATCGAGATTCATATGCACGCCGACCGCCTCGAAATCATCAGCCCCGGCGGCCTGCCCGCCTACATTACAGTTGACAATATCGTTGAGGAGCACTACAGCCGCAATCCCCGCCTCGTCAACGGCCTCTATCAGTGGGGTTACATCGAAGAACTGGGCTTGGGCGTTGACCGCATGATCGAGGACATGGTCGCCGCCGGCCACCCGCCTCCACGCTTCGACGCCAGGAGCCATCGCTTCTCGGTGACATTGCAAAATAGCAGAGACCTGGCAAAGGTGATCCCCGAATGGGAACAGCACATGAACGAACGCCAGTTGAAGGCGATGCAGCATGTGCAGGCGCACGGCAGCATCACTAACCGCGACTACAGGAAGCTGTGCACGCACGTTGGCGCCGAAACCCTGCGCCTGGACCTGGCGGACCTTGTGAACAAGAAGTTGCTCCTGAAAATCGGCGACAAACGAGGAACCCGCTACATTCTCAGATAACAGGCCAATTTGGGATAATTGGGTTATTCACTTGGGATAATTGGGGTAATCGAGGGGACAAGAGAGGAAATCCCTGGCGAAAGTAGAAGATATACAAACAGTAGAGATTGAACTGTGGCTTGATCCTGGATGCCATCACCTACGAATGAGGATGAGTGGCTGGATTCAAGTTTACTGCAATACTCGTTGCCCTCATTATCGGTTGCACTACCGCCGGCATCATTGCAAGCTCCTAGCTCCATCGCCTCTGGTACGCTGCCGTCGAACCGTTTGTCTACCCTTGCTCGTACTCTGACAGTTCAGGCGGTTGCCCCCCTGGACTCGAACCAGCCAGACCCCGATGCAGCAGTCTGGTTCTACAGCCGGACATCGATAAACCCCTCTCATATAAACGACCAGCGCGCAGTCCTCCAGCCAAGCGGGAACTGCCTGATCGGCATCTGCTCGTCCGACCCGCCGCCGCCGCCGCAATCGGCAATCAATTGAGCTTCTCCAACTCTTTACGGGACACATTCAGTCGGATAACCGCGCGCGCTACTTCTTTGCTCTTCGACCGAAATGGACCGATGGCAACCCTTCGATGCGACGGTTTGTTGCCATCGCATGGAATTCCGCTTGTTTTCCCTCTATGTCGAGTGATATAATCATTTAAATTGATTGACCCGTAACAGTTCTGCTACGCTACCAAACCGGACCCAAACCATTGCGCGACGATTCAAGAACACCGCAAGCGTCGGAGTCGGACCCTGACCTGCCGGCCCGGACTTTCTCCGGCGCGGCTGAATCTCCGGAGGACGAGTTGCCGCGGCCGGATTCAGTACTGCCCCGGCCTTTCATCGATCAAGGTCCAGAAGCTCCGCTCCCAGTAGGCAAAACGATGGCAACGGCGGTCCCGAACGGAGGCATCGTGCATCTGGGAGAGCTCGGCGACGCTCGGGCCGTCCTTCCCGCCGACGCGCGCGACGAGGACGGCATCGCGCTTAAGTCGCTGCTGCGCGAAACGCTGGAAACGGTGATCCTGGCGGTGCTCATTTTTCTTGTCATCCGCAGCGTTGTACAGAACTATCGCATCGAAGGTCAATCGATGGAGCCGAATTTCCACCATGGCCAGTATTTGCTCGTGAACAAACTGGCCTATCGCTTGGGGGAACACAAACGCGGCGATGTCATCGTCTTCCACTATCCCAATAACCCGACGCAGGACTATATCAAGCGCGTTATCGGCCTGCCGGGGGACACCATCGAAATCCGCGACGGCGTTCTCTTCCTGAACGGCCTGCCTGTCGATGAACCGTATGACCAGATTTCGATGCTGCGGAATATATCGGCGCAAACAGTGGACCCCGGAAACCTGTACGTTCTGGGGGATAACCGCCCGGCCTCATCGGATACGCGCACGTGGGGGCAGCTGCAGCAGGAGTTCGTTATCGGCAAGGCCTGGTTTGCCGTCTGGCCCGTCGAAGAGGCAGGATTGGTCGAGCACCCGGCCATCGAAGTCGAGGCGGCGATGGAACGCGCGCCGTAGCCAATCCTGGCGCGCGAACCGTGCACTTCCGTTCCACTTTCGGCACGCGCCGCCCCGACAACAGTTCACCACCAGGAAGGTCTGAGGAGCTACCGGGAGAAACCGTATGACAAACGTCAGGGTTAGAGATTTCCTTATTCTTATCGGTCATACGTGGATCTGTTTGGACTGCCGCAGCAAGCTCCTCGAAAACACGGAAGCCACCCTCATCGGCCACAAACTGAGCGAATTCGAGCGCGAACGGGTTCTGGAACTGAAGGATGAGTCCTTCCGCACAATGATGGATCTGGAGACTGCAACCGGCCTTAGCTCTGATGAGATTTACCTTGCCATTGACCATCCCCGCTCCCGCCTGCGTCATCTCGTCGGACGCCGCCAGCGCTAGGGGAAAGCGGAGACGCCGCCCCGACCACTTCGATGCCCGCAAGTAAGGACCCGCACCTGTTTTTGTCCGTTTGCAAGGTGAAAGGCCGTGGACATACCAGCCCTGTTTGACCGATACGAGTGGGGTTACGAAACGGTTGAAGCGGGCATCTGGCGCAGCAGCTTCGCCGATGACCAGGACGAGGAGTTCGACCTCTACGTGGCCGCAGGCGGGGAGTGGCTGCACTTCGCCGTTAGCCCCCTCACACCCGCTCCCATCCCCGAATGCAGCCAGAAATTGACATCGCTGCTGCTGCGTCTCAATCAGTCGGCGCGCCTGGTCCGGTTTGCCATTGACGGCGACGGAGACGTTACTTTGCAGGCGGATCTGCCGATGGACGCGCTCTCCTTCTCATTGTTTGCCGCGACGTTGGACGCCTTGATCCATACCACACGCGAGTTAGGCGGCCCGCTGGCGCGCACGGCGACAGACCCATCATATGAGTTCTCACTTTGATACGGCGTCCAAACGTCCCCGCAGGAGATAAATGAAATGGCCGCTGCACCTCCTGACCGATGGCAGCCGACGCTGGACGCGCTGGGCGTGGCCCGTCCAGGGGAAATAGGTTGGATCCACGGCGGCAACACGCGGCCGGCCTTGTCCGCTGCCCTATCTGATCGGCGCGTTCACTACATCGAAGGCGACATCTCCCTGGTCGGGAACCAAATCATCATGGCGCACCCGCCGATCACGGAGAGCGATCTGGCATTTGAAACTTGGCTGGACATGACCATCGCGGCGGGGAAAGGCGCAAAGCTCGACTTCAAATCACCGGACGCGCTGGCACCCTGCCTGACCCATGCGAAACGGCACGCGGACGGTAAGATCCCGCTGGGAGTCAATGCCGACATCCTGCCTGGGCCGGGCGGCGGCCCGCCTGGCTTCGACGGGGCGGAGTTTCTACGTCTGTGCAATGAGTTTCTACTCCAGGCTTATCTCTCGGTGGGTTGGACTGTTGGCAAAGGCGGCAATGGCTACACCAAGGAGATGATCGCGACCATGCTGGCGCTCCTGGCAAATGCAGACGCGGCGGTCTCCATCTGCTTCCACGCCGGCTATCTGCACGCCGACTGGCCGCGCCTGTCGCGCATATTGAGAGAGACCGACTACACTTTCACCGTGTGGGGCAAGGTCGGAGACGCCGCGCTCCTATCGTGGATACGCGCCCACACGCCTCCTGAACGCTGCTTCTACGATATGCAGAACGAAGACGGCTCGCAGATTCACATGGCTTCAATCTGACGGGGCAGAGGGCCTGCTGCGGCACAGTTCACAGCGCAGTCGCCGGGTTTAGGATCGACTCCGCATGATGGCAGGCGACCCAATGCTCGGCTGTCTGCCCAAGATTGCGGAACTCAGGCTCCTCCTGTGTGCAGATTGCGGTGGCATGGATGCAACGCGGATGAAAGTTACAGCCCGCCGGCGGATCAGCCGGATTCGGCACGTCGCCCTCAAGGATGATTCGTTGCCGCGTCAGCTCTACCTCCGGGTCCGCTACCGGCACAGCCGACACCAAGGCCTGCGTGTACGGATGCAGCGAGCGCCCGTAGACCTCGTCAGTCTGCCCCATCTCCACTACCCACCCCAGATACATCACCGCGACGCGGTCGCTGATGTAGCGTACCATCGACAGATCATGGGCGATGAAGAGGTAGGTCAGGCCGAATTCGTTTTTCAGGTCCCACATCAGATTCACGACCTGGGCCTGGATCGACACGTCCAGGGCCGAAATTGGTTCGTCGGCGACGACAAAGGTCGGATTTGTGGCCAGGGCGCGGGCAATGCCAATCCGCTGGCGCTGGCCGCCCGAAAACTCATGCGGATAACGATTGATGAAGCCGGGATTGAGGCCGACGATCTCCAGCAACTCATGGACGCGCGCGCGCCGCGCGTTCGGCGCGCCGATCTGATGCACCTCCAGCGGCTCCGAGACGATGCTGCCGACGGTCATGCGCGGATTGAGCGAAGCATACGGGTCCTGGAAGATCATCTGAATGTGGCGGCGCATCCTGCGCATCTCGCCATTCGCCAGGGTCGCCAGATCCTGCCCCTGGAAGCGCACCGTTCCCGCGGTTGGCTCCAGGTCGCGGATGATTGTCCAGCCGGTTGTGGACTTGCCGCCCCCCGATTCCCCCACCAGGCCCAACGTTTCGCCCCGGTAGACGTCGAACGATACGCCGTCCACGGCTTTGATCGCGCCGACCTGCCGCCGGAACAGACCACGACGGATCGGGAAATACTTTCTCAGGTCGCGCACTTCGACCAGAACTTCCTGCGTCGCTTGATTCATCGCTGCGAAGCCCCCATCGCCCGCACATCCTCCCAGCGCCAGCAGGCGGCATCGTGATCTGAGGCCACTCGTTGCAGGGGCGGATTCTCTTGCCAACACTTTTCAACCGCGAACTTACAGCGCGGGGCAAACGGACAGTGGACCGGCTCCAGGAGAAGATCCGGCGGCGACCCTTCAATCGGTATCAGTCGATCCGTGGCTATCGTGGCGTGGATGGAAGGGATCGATTGCAGCAGGCCAAGCGTATACGGATGGCTGGTCTTCTTGTACAGATCGAGTGCCGACGCGGTCTCGACAATGAAACCGGCGTACATCACAATCACCCTGTCGACCAGCCCCGCCACAACGCCCAAGTCGTGCGTGATCCAGATGGTCGCCATGCCAAACTGCTCTCTCAACCTGTTGACCAGGTCGATAATCTGGGCCTGAATCGTGACATCGAGCGCCGTCGTCGGTTCGTCGGCGATCAGCACGGAGGGATTGCAGGCCAGGCTCATCGCGATCATGATGCGCTGGCGCTGGCCGCCGGAAAACTGGTGCGGAAAGTCTTTGCGCCGGCTTTCGGCGTTGGGAATGCCCACCAACTCCAGCAGTTCGATCGTCCTTTCCGCAATTTCTTCCCGGGTGAGATTCAGATGGGGCCGCATGATCTCGGCAAGCTGATAGCCGACCGTCAGGACCGGGTTCAGCGAGGTCATCGGATCCTGGAAAATCATCGCGATTTCCCGCCCGCGAATGGCGCGCAACTGGTCAGAGGAAAGCTTCAACAGGTCGCTGTCAGCAAAGAACACTTCGCCGCGCTCGACACGACCCGGCGGGTCCGGTATCAGGCCCATCAGCGATAGGACGCTTACGGTCTTGCCGGAGCCGCTCTCGCCGACGATGCCCATCGACTCACCTTCATCCAAGGTGTAGGAGATGCCGTTCACAGCGTGTACGACGCCGTCTTCGGTATGAAACCGGGTGACGAGATCACGCACTTCCAGCAGATGCGGCATGGAGAGTCCTCGTCGATGGGGCTGGTCGGTCAGATCGAAGTGTGTCATACGGAGGAGGCGCAGGTCTTCTCCCCACGCCTCCTCCAGTCAGCCTACCGATCTTCGGCAGAGATGTATGCATTGGACCAGAACACGGGGCGCCCCGCGAAAGCGGGCCCTTCGACAAAGCCATGAACTCTCGGACCGACCGATGGTCTGAACACACCATCGGAAATCCAGGTCGAGTAGGACTGCTCGGCGATATGGCAGTACAGCTCATTGATTGAATCCTGCAACGCTGGATTGTCAATTGCCATGCCGCGGTTTTTCTCCAGCAGAGCATCGGTGATTGGGTCATTGACGCCGGAGCGCATTGACCCCGTCAAGTCGCCGCCGGTGCCGGAGTGGTAGATCGCGTACAGATAGTCGTAGCTCGTCCAACCGCCGCGGCGTCCGTAGCCAATCTGGTAATCGCGTTCGGTGAGCCTCGGATAGAGGAGGGACGGTTCAAGAAGCTCGATATCGATGCCCACACCAAGATCACGCCACATTGATTGCAGTACCTCGGCAAAGGCGGTGCCGCTGTCCACGGTTTCGGCGATCAGCGTCAGATTGAACGGCTCGCCGTCAGGCGTGCTCAGCATGCCATCGTCGCCGTAGGTGTAACCGGCCTCCTGCATCAACTCCTTGGCGCGATCCAGGTCGAAGTAGTAGCCGCATTCCGCTTCCGTCTGCGCGTCATAGCCCACCATACCGGGGCTGATGGGGCCGCGGCTGAGCTGGTCGGCGCCATCGGTGACGATCTGTGTGATCTCTTCACGATTGACGGCAAGGTTGAATGCCTGGCGCACGCGCACGTCGTCAAGGGGCGGAACGTGATTCTGCATGTAGACCAGCCGCACCTGACCAAATGGCGCTGTCTGGACAGTCACGCCCGCTTCTTCCAGGATCGGCACGTCCAGAGGATTGGAGATACCGTTCACGAAGTCGATATCGCCCGCCTCCAGGGCGGCGACCCGCGTTGCTTCTTCAGGCAAGATGCTGAATTTGATGCTGTCGAAGTTGTAGGGTCCGGTATTGGCGCCCTCGAAGAACTCCGGCCCCCAGTTGTATTCGTCCCAGCGCTCCAAGGTAACCCCTTCGCCTGGCCGCACGTTGACGACCTTGTAGGGACCTGTCCCGACCGGGTTCAGTTCATACTCCGCCCCCAACTCTTCGACCGCACGCTGTGACATCGGCGCCATGTAGCCCCAGGTGATGAACTGGAGGAGCGAGACAGTGGGAGTCGCAAAGTTGAGTTGTAACGTATAGTCGTCCGGCGCTTCGAAGGTCAGACTCGCCAGGCGGCGCCCCGTCCCAGATTGTCCGTGCCGAACGGAAACGCCGCGCTGGGGTGCAGCAGCTTGGTTTCGTACGAGACGTTGATGATCTCGTCCCAGCTGAAGATCTGGGGTGCAAACAGCGTTAGCAGGATGATCATTGCCATGATCGCCAATCCCGCAACCGCCAGAGGATCGCGGAAAAACCTGGCCGCGGCCCGGCGCAGCGGCGATCTGCTTTCAACGCCGGCAGCGCGCGCTGTCCGGGCGAACTCCGCCCCGACCGAGGCCGCTCTTGTGCCACTGGCCGCCTGCGATTTGCTCTCGCTCATCGGCAACTCTCACTCAAAGGTGATCCGTGGGTCAATGACGCCATACAGGAGGCCGACGATCAAATTCACAAAGACATAGCCCGCCGCCACAAACAGAATTCCGCCTCGAATCTGTGGATAGTCCCTGGCGCTGATCGAGTCAACCAGAAACCTGCCCAGCCCCGGACGGCCAAACACGTTCTCGACAAACACCTGCCCCGAAAGCAGACTCCCGGCCAGCAGCCCAAGGTAAGTTACAATCGGAATCAGGGCATTGCGAAACACGTGCATGATCGTCACGAGCGCCTCGCGGATGCCCTTGGCGCGCGCGGTGCGCACGTAATCCTCCTCCATCACCTCCAACATGCTGGCGCGGGTGAGGCGGGCCAGGACGCCGGCCGGAATCAGAGCCATCGCCGTTGCAGGCAGGATCAGGCCCTTGATGCCCTCATCTCCCACCACCCTAAACCAGCCCAACTCCACCGCGAAAATCAACATCAGCAGCAGCGAAGCATACACGCTGGGGATCGACACGCCGACAAAGGCGAAAACCATCGTGAGCTTGTCGAGCGCCGCGCCGCGATACAACGCGGCCAGTACGCCCGCCGAGATGCCCAGCAGCATCGTCACTACCAGGCCGGCCACCGCCAATGAGATGGTGCTGGGTAGTCTGGCCAGAATGTCATTCAGGACCGGACTCCCGCCCCGGAACGATTTGCCCAGGTCGCCCCGCAGCGCGTCCCACAGGAAGTTGAAATACTGCACGTACAGCGGGTCGTTCAGATGGAGTTGCTCGCGGATTCTCTCAATGTCTTCCGCCGTGTTTCCGTACTCTTCACTGACCACGGCCGCGAGGGGGTCTCCGGGCGACAGCGCCAGAATCGCAAAGATAACCAGTGAGACCCCCAACAGCGTTGGGAAGATCAACAGCAGCCGTCTGAGCGTGTAAACGAACATTGATGAGCCTGACTCTCTGTTATGACAGGATTGGAACAGCCAGGTGAAGCTCGCCCCGCCACCAAGGCCGCGCGAAGGTTACCCCATTACAAACCGGTTCATCCAGTCGAGCAAAGCTTCGTTCTGAGCGCGGCGGACCTCCAGCGGCCCGAAGGAAGAGCCGCCATGTGAACTGTTGGGCAGGCGCAGCATCTCCACAATGCAGCTATTCGCTTGTAAAACCGTATAAAACTGCTCAGCCTGTTCCGCAGGGCAGCGCAAGTCCTGTTCAGCCTGAATCAGCAGTGTCGGCGTCGTGCAATGGTGGGCCGAGTAGATCGGCGAGGCGTTGCGGTAGGCTTCGGGCGCTTGATGAGGCGGGCCCCCCATCCCTTCCCATGGCAGAGCAATGGACGAAAAGAGATCGGCCACCCCATACCAGGACTCCCAGTTTGTGATCGGGTTTTCCGCCACGGCAGCCTTGAACCGGTCCGAGTGGCTGACGGCCCAACAAGTGAGATAGCCGCCGTATGAGGAGCCGCACACGCCCAGCCGCTCGGCATCGACCAGCCCCAGCTTGATACTATGGTCAACGCCGGCCATCAGATCGGCTAACTCCAACTCGCCCATCCTGGCGTTGATCGCGGCCATGAAAGCATCACCGTAGCCGAGCGAGCCGCGATAGTTGACCAGCAGCACCGCGAAACCTGCTCCGGCCAACATCTGGAAGTCCAGCCCAAAGACATTGCCCCAAGCCATATCGGGGCCGCCGTGGTTGTAAAGCACTGTAGGATAGGGCGGCTCGCCGATTGGCGGCGTCAACAGCCAGCCCTCAATCTGCGCGCCATCGCTGCTGCCAAAGTAGAGTTGCTCGACTTCGGGCAGAGCAAACTCCGCCAGCAAGCCGCGATTCAAGACGGTGATCTTCCTCTCGTTGCTGCCGTCGCGATCGACCAGGTGAAGATTGCCCGGTTCGCCAAAACTGTTGACGGTCATCAAGATCCCATCCTGGCTCAGGCCGACAACATCGCACACGCGCGCTCCGCCGACCACCGGTTCACAGTCCGTCCCGCCGCTGAGCGCGATGCGATAGATCGACTTCGTTCCCCCGATCTGAACGGGGACATAGGCCTCTTTCCCGTCGGCGTCAATGTGAAGATTGGGGGCGTCAGCACCGATGACCGGCATGTCGGACTGGAACTTCCCCGCCACGTTGTGAAAGATGCCAGTTGTGCGGCATTGCGGGATTCCGCCCTCCCTGTCCACGACCAAAAGATGCTTGTGACTCTGCTTGGGAGCTTCAAGCGGGTTGCCGACGAAGACGATCCGCTTTCCGTCCGGCGTCCAGGCCGTTGAGGGCGGGTTGGTCGCGCAGCCCCAATCCTTGACGACATCGCGCACTTCCCCAGCCAGATTCACGGCGCGCAGCGCGGCAAACCAGCGATATGAATCGGGATAGCAGGCGGCCGTAAACAGGACCTCCTGGCTGTCGGGAGACCAGACGGGACCGGTGCGGTAACAGTTGAAGGCTTCGTCCCGTGTCAGGTTGCGCGCCTCGCCTCCGCATGCCTGCACAACGAACAGATCGGGCGCAGCGACGTGCAGATAGCCTGAGCCGTCAAGGCGATAAACGTGGCGTGTTACCCGGTAAGGCTTATCGGGAAAGACCGGGGCCGCTGTGGCTCTGGCGGAAAAGGCGATGAACTGACCGTCGGGCGACCAGGCCGGACCACGCCCTACCCCCTGCGCCAGATCGGTCAGTTGGCGCGACTCGCCCCCGTAGATCGAAATGACGTAAAGCTGACGAACTCCACTGCGCGTCGAAAAGAAGGCCAGTTGCACTCCGTCAGGAGACCAGACCGGGTGCGTGTCCAACGCCCGCCCAGCCGTCAGTTTGACAGTTTCACCTGTCTCGAGATCATTGAGCCAGACAGCGGCGCACTCCTCATCGCGCTCCCCGTCAACGTATGAGACGCTGTAAGCGATATGGCGTCCGTCGGGCGAGAGTTTGGCGTCCTGCAAAAACTGGAACCGAAACAGATCTTCGGGCTGAATCGTGCGCTGTGTCATCGTCTGCATCTACCTGCTTGTCTTCCAACAGTTCGATACGAATTCGAATCATTAACTGAACGGGCAGGATGATCCCCTGCAGGTCAGGAACGAGACCTGTGCATGGCCTCAAACATCGCCTTCCACCAGTAATAGGGCACGCCCACCCGTTGGTTGACCGTGCCGCAGAAGTATGTCCCGCTCTCCGGCTCGTAGTACATCTTGGCGCCATAGGCGCCGGAATGTCCCAGCGCCACCGTTCTGTAGCCGGTTTCTTCGGCAAAAATGCCTAGTCCGACGCCGGCCCGCGGCGGACTGATCCCCGGAAATTTCCGCCACTGCAACATTGCTGCGAGAGTCTCCGGCTTCTGGAAAAGTTCCCCTTCCATCAACGCCCGTAGAAATCGGAGCACGTCTGCCACACTGGAAACAACGCCGCCGCCGCCCCGGTCAAACGAGAGGTTGATGCGGCTGGTTACATAGGGAAAATCGGCCAGATAGAAGTCGGAAACTTCATCGATCCAGGGAGCAGGCTCAGGATCTTTGGCATACGCCAGATAGCTCTTGTCCATCCCCAACGGGTCGAAGATGCGCTCCCGCCACTGCCGGTGCAGGCTCTTGCCGGAAAGCTTCTCCGTCAGCAGGCCAAGGATGACATAGCCGGTGTCGCTATAGTGGAACGCCGCGCCGGGCGGCGCGAGCGAGGCCGCCGCCGTGCCGCTCGCCAGAAACCAGTTGACCACCCCGGCCTCCCTGTCCTGTGGCCGGGAGGGATCCCATATCGTCCACGCTTTGCTGGTAACCAAATCGGCAATGTCACAGTGCGGGTTTTCCAGGCAGGCCAGGTGGTCAGGGATGGCCTGCCTGATGCGGGCGCCATACGATCCTGGAGCCGGCCCGCCGTAATCGTGCGCCGTGCCCGTGGCGTCGTCCACGACGGCATCCTTGATGCCCGAGGTATGCGTCAGCAGGTGGCGGACGGTGATCCTACTGCCAAAACTCACTCCGTCGATCTGATGCAACTGCTCCACGATCGCATCGTCGAACAGTTCAAGCTCTACCAAAGTGGTATCCAGTCCATCCGGGCCCAGCGTCCCTTGCTCCCACAGTTGCAGCAGCAGCGTCGCCGTCATCGTCTTGGCCACGCTGGCCAGATGAAACTGATGCGCTGGTGTCATCGGCGCGTCCGAGTCGGCGTTTGCCTTGCCCACTGCCACCTCATGCACAAGGCCGGACTCCGGCGCTTCGACGCGCAGCACCGCGTTCCTGATCCCAGGCCCCTCGCTGATGCCCTCACCGGCGTACAGCCGCGCCAGCGCCTGATCCAGACCTGCACATACCTGTTCCGACCACGATGAATTCATGCAGAGATCGGAACTTGCAGAACTTGTCGAACACACGCCCATCGCAGATCAGGATTTCCGAATCGAGCGACACGTTTGCTGTACAAAATGATGCTTCCTCCCTGCTGCCAAGCGGAGCTACTCAACGCCGAGGACAAATCGATTCATCCAGTCGAGCAGGGCTTCGTTCTGGGCGCGCCGAATCTCCAGCGGGCCGCCGATTGAACCGCCGTGCGGGCTATCCGGCAGGCGCAGCATCTCCACCGTACAGCCGTTCACCTTGAGGGCAGTGTAAAACTGCTCTGACTGCTCGGTTGGAACGCGCAGGTCTTTCTCTCCGACAATCAGCAACGTCGGTGTGGTACAGCGATGCGCATAGGAAAGAGAAGAACAGCGCCGGTAGGCGTCCGGGATTTCGAACAGATGGCCGCCAACCGATTCAGGATGGGTAACGCCCATGTCGCTGACGCCATACCAGGAAGCTCTATTGGTGACCGCATTCTCAGGTACGGCAGCCTTGAAGCGATCCGTATGCCCCACGATCCAGGTGGAGAGATAGCCGCCATAAGACAGGCCACAGACGCCCAATCGATCCGGGTCGGCCAGCCCCTTTTCCACCGCATGATCGACCCCTGCCATCAGATCCAGGTATTCCAACTCCATGTGATGCGGACCGTTGACAGCGCCGCTGAATTCGTCTCCATATCCGGTCGAGCCGCGATAGTTGACCAGCAACACGGCGTAGCCCGCGCCCGCCAGCATGTGGAAGTCGAAGGAGTAAATGTGCCCCCAGCCGTGATGCGGCCCGCCGTGATTGTAGAGAACCGTGGCATAGGGAGGCGTGCCGAACGGCGGTTTCATCAGCCACCCTTCCACCTGTGCGCCGTCGCTGCTGTGAAACGACAGTTGCTCGACTTCGGGTTGCGCCACACTTGCCAGCTGTTCGGCATTGAAGTGGGTTAGTTGCCGTTCATTGGAGCCGTCCACGTCGACCTGAAATAGATCCGGCGGCGCGTTCAGATGGGAAGACGACAGCAGCAGGCGGCCATTATGCAAGCCCAGCGCGTAACAGGCGCGCTCACCGCCCACCACCCGTTCAAATGAGATGGCTCCGTCCAGGGCGACCCGATATATCTGCATCTTGCCGCCGTCCTGGACCCTCACATAGGCGCTGCGGTCATCTTTGTTAGCCTGGAACTTCGGGTAATCGCGATATCCGACCGGCATGTCCGCTTGCAGCGCGCCTTCAACATTGCCGACCATCCCGGTCGTGCGGCATTCCGGCGTACCCCCGTTGCGGTCGACCACCCACAAGTGGTTCTGAGCGCTGAACGGCTCTTCGTTGCGGTTGCCGACGAAGATGACCCGAGCCCCGTCCGGCGACCAGACCGCCGAGTAGGCGGCATAGCCCCAATCACGCACCAGATCGCGCACCTTTCCATCCAGGTTGGCCACCCGCAGCGCGGCGAAGAAGCGGTGCTCATCCGGGAAGAATGTTGTGGTGAACAGTATCTCCTGGCTGTCGGGCGACCATTCCGGCGCGGTGTAGCGGCAGTTGTGATTTTCGTCTTGGGTCAGGTTGCGCGCCGCGCCGCCCGCGGCCGGCACGATGAAGAGATCATGCACCGCGTTGTGCAGAAAACCGAGCCCGTCCAGCCGGTAAATCTTGCGCGTAACCCGATAGGGTTTCGAGGGATAGACCGGCTCTGCGGTCGCGCGCGCCGAAAAAGCGATGTGCTTTCCATCCGGAGACCAGACCGGGCCGCGGCCCACCCCTTGCGCCAGATCCGTCAGCATCCTGGATTCGCCGCCGTCAACCGCAATCGTATAGAGTTGCTTGACTCCGCTGCGGGTGGAGTAAAACGCAATCTGCTGCCCGTCCGGCGACCAGGAGAGATTGCTGTCGATCGCTTGCCCGTCGGTGAGTTGCCGAGCTTCACCTGTCTGGGGCGAAAGGAGGCAGACGGCGCAGCATTCCTTGTCTCCAGATTCGTCGACATGGGAAAGGCTGTACGCGATCAGCTTGCCGTCAGGGGAGAGCCTGGCATCCTGCAAGAACTGAAGTCGAAACAGATCGTCAGGCTCGATCGTACGCAATTCCTGGTTAGTCAAGGTGTTGTGTTCCAAGGCATTGGACTGGGCGAAAGTCTGTTGATTTCCTGGACTCGGCGTCTTTCATGGACGCTGATCTGATTCATCGCAGCCGATCACTCGTCCAACAGAGCGATATCTTCCGGGATCTGCAGAGCCGCGTTGGGGAAAACGGAGACACTGGCCCGGTCCCCGTGGCGCCTGGCCAACTCGGCGATCACCTCCGGCCAGGTATTGAAAAGACAGGTATCCTCAGGAAACTCATGAATGTCTGCATAGGAGAGATTGGGCGAGTAGATGATCAGCCCGTTCTCGCCCAGATGAATTCTCTCGCGCTTGAGCGGGCCATGCGCCCGCATTCCGCTACTGAGCAGATAATGGATGCCGGCGCCATGCGTGCAGGCAGTGGCCAGCACGGCGGTGCCACTGGGCTTGATCGCCCGCCGCAGATCGCGCGCCACCGCGTTCATTGAGTTGAGCACCTGCACCAGGTCGGTATCCTTGGGATAAGCGTTGAAAACGGCGATGTCAGCCGGCGGCGGGAAGGGCGTGCCATAGACCTTGCGCGCGAATCTGACGCCGGCGCGGTGGGCTGCAACCGGATCGCCGGCGAAAAGAGCGACCAGCTCGCGGCGGGAGTTGACCACCGTATTGACGGCAAAGCGATGTCCCACTCTGCGGCCAATCTCTTCCAGATCAGCGTGCAATTCATTGCCTTTGATGCGCCCCGTCATCGAGTGCGGCAGCTTGTAGGCGATCGAGTGGTTGGCATGTAGCGTCTCAATACCGGCCATGCCGACTGCCACCGTCTTGACGCCGCCGGCGAATCCTGCCAGGCCATGGGGCACAATCGTGCCCACACTGAGCCGCAAGTCAGCCTCCCAGAAGAAAGCGTTTGTATAGATCGGAGTTCCCCGTTCGGTTTCGCCCAGATATTTGCGGTTCTCGTGCGCGTGATTCTGGTAAATGGGAAAATCCTCCACGATTTCGCGGCCCAGCTTCTTGATCAACTCCTGGCGGCGCATCGGCGTATGCGCGCCCAGGCCCATGATGAAGCGTATCTGCTCAGCTTTCAGGCCCCCTGCCTTCAGTTCGGCGACGATCAGCTGCGCGATCTGGCCCAGAGGCGAGGGGCGGGTGATATCCTCAACCGCAATCGCCGCCGTCCTGCTTTCGCGGGCCAACTCCTCCAGGGTTGGCGTCCCGATCGGTTGCCGCAGACTGACTGCCAACGTTGCCGGATCCGCCTGCGCCGCGTCGGCCATCTGCACCTTTTCCACAAGCCACGTCGCCGGGAATTCCAGGTCGATCTCGAGGTCGCCGTACCATGCCTGCCACAAAACTTTCATCGAAGCACTCTCCCCGCCGAATCACGGGAGTATGGCCAAGCGCCGCCCATACTTCCCCTGTCTAGAACCTGAACTTCTCGCACAGCGATCCAACCAATCGTGGACTGCCTGAACTGGGGCCTTACGAAATACGCACAACGCAATTCCATAAGGCGCGTATGTATCGTCCACGCGCCTCAGTCGCGCAACAAATGGGGCGTCTCCGCCTCCACATAGGGCTTGACGACCTCCAGACACTTGCCCATTACGTTGGCAGCCGCGTCGATCTCGTGCTCGCTCATCGGCGTCGAGACCGCGAACTGGCATCTGGGCGCGCTGAATATGTCCCGATTCATCAACTCCATGTGCAGCAATTTAGGCAACTCGCGCGCCGCGGCCTGCGCGACCGCGCCATCCCGCGCCGTTCGCATCTTCTCCTCGCTCCAGTGGATGCGGATGATCGATCCCAGGCCCGCCGCACGCACGTTTATGTTTTCTGCTTCAAAAGCGCGGTTGAATCCATCTTTCAGCCGCTGGCCCAACTGATTGATGCGGTCCACTTCCTCTGCGCCGTACTCCTTCATTGTCGCCATGCCCGCGGCCATGGTGATGTTGTTGCCATTGAACGTGCCGTTGTGCGGGATCGTCTGCGGGTGTAACGGGTCAAACGGCGCCATAATCTCCTTGCGGCCGCCAAAAGCGCCAAGCGGCAGCCCGCCGCCGATGAACTTTGCTACCGAGGTCAGGTCCGGTGTCACGTCAAGCGCGGCTTGCACCCCTCCGACATCCAGGCGAAACGTCAGAATCTCATCGAAAATCAAGAGGACACCATACCTGTCAGCCAGCTGTCTGACGCCTTGCAGGTAACCCGGCTCCGGCTCAATGCCCCCGCCCGAGCCGAGGACAGGCTCCAGTATAATGGCCGCAATCTCGACGCTGTGGGCACGCAGGACATCCTCCAACGCGTCAAGATCATTGAACGGGACAACCCTGATGCCCTCCAGCACCGCCGCGGGCACGCCCCTGGTCGTGAGTTTGCGCTGGGGAAGACCTTCCGATTGCGTGTCCGGCTGGACGTTCGCCTGCACATAATCATGCGAGCCATGATAGCCGCCGTCCATCTTGACGATCATGTCCTTGCCCGTGAACGCACGCGCCGCCCGCATCGCCAGGTGCGTCGCTTCGGTGCCGGAGTTGCAGTAGCGAACGCTTTCCAGACTGGGAACGCGGGCGCACAGCATCTCGGCGTGTTCAACGGTAACTTCGGCGGCAGAACCCAGAACCGTCCCCCGCGCCGCCTGCTCTTGGATGGCGCTCAAGGTGGCAGCGTGACCGTGACCATGGATCAGGGATGTATAGTTGTTGAGGAAGTCAATGTACTTGTTCTCATCGCAATCATACAGATAACACCCGTCGCCGCGCACCATGTAAGCCGGATAGGGCGCGTAATATGAGGATGCCCGCGTGTCTCCGCCGGGCATCGACTTCTTGGCGCGCGCGTCCCATTCCCCCGACCCCCGCGTCCGCCGCGTAAACGTTTCTGTGATAGACTTGACGGTTTCTTCTCCTCGAATCGAATTCACAAAGGGCCTCCAAAAGGATGTCAATCAGGCACTGTATAGATCTCGCAAATTGGCAGTCGGACGGTTCAGCCAGTCCTCGCTTGCCGGGAATCGCTTTCCAGGTTGTCGATGTGGAGAGGAGGCAGGTCGTCAGCAGGTTCGAAACCGAAAACCTGTCCAAAGAATGCCAACTCAGTCTCGTGCGTGCGCACATTCGTTTCGGAGCGGCGGAATCCGTGCGCCTCGCCTTCGAACTCAATGTGCGAAACCGGCACATTCCGGGCGCGCAGGGCGTCGGCAACAAACTTCGACTGGTTCGGCGGCACCACTTTGTCGTCCAGACCTTGAAAAATGAGCAGTGGCACGCTGATTTCGTTGGCCCGATGGATCGGCGACCGCGCACGATAGCGCGCCCGTTCTTCCGGGTAAGGGCCGATCAACGATTGGCAGTAGTGGGCTTCAAACTTGTGCGTTTCCCGGTCCCAGTACTCCAGGTCGCTGATCCCATAGTGGCTCGAACCCGCCTTGAAGTAATCGCGGAAGGCCAACGCCGCAAAAGTCGTGAAACCTCCCGCGCTCCCGCCTCGCACAATCGTTCGATTTCCGTCCACAAGCCCCTGCTCGACCAGATGGCGAGCACCGTTGATCGCGTCATCCACATCAACGACGCCCCATTGCCGTCGCAGCCGGTTGCGATACGCCCGCCCGTAGCCTACGCTGCCGCCGTAGTTGAGCTCTAGCACTGCAATTCCCCGGCTCGTGAAATACTGCACGTCCAGATCGAGCGCTTGTTTGACCGAGCCGGTCGGCCCGCCGTGCGCGATCACCATCAACGGCGGCAGTTCGCTTGCGTGCGCCTCAAAGTCAGGATTGTGCGGCGCATGGTAAAAGCCGTGCGCTTGCAGCCCGTTCTCTGTGGGAAAAGATATGTGCGAGCCCGGTGAAAAATAGTTCTGGGGCACCGAATGCTCGACAGAACTTGCCAGGCACTCATACTCGCCGGTGCTCAGGTTCAGCTCAAACAGGGAGCGGGGCGTGCTGGGCGATGCAGCCACAGCGAAAGCTTGCTCACCGATAACCTCCACAAGGACAATAAAGGTGAATTCGGTGGGGAATTCCTCGCGCGCACCCGCCTTCGTGTCGATCAGCCCCAGTTTCCAAGTGCCGCTCTCATTGTACGCGGCCAAGACACGAGCAGGCGTCACAAAACGGTACATCGTCTTGCCGATGTTCCAATAGGGATTGCCCAGCTCCGCCGTCATTGGACATACAGGCTCAATCTCGCCATCCCGCCAGCGATAAAGATTCCACCAATTGGTTCGATCCGAGCAAAAATACAGATCCCCGCTGGGAGACCAACGGGGGTCGGTGATGCTCTCCTCCTGTTCGGGCACAACCTGCAGGACATTGGTCAGGCCGCCCTCCTCATCCACGTCCGCCGCCCAGAGACCGCTGGAGAAGAAGGGCATATTGGGGTGGTTCCACCCAACCCAGGCCAGCTTGCGGCCGTCCCGACTCAGAACGGGGAAGGCGACAAAGTCGGTACTGTCGAACAGAACGGCGCCGAACTCGTTTCCGTCGAGATCGACCGCGGCGATGGAGTGCGCAGGTTCGCCCGTGGACCTATGGTCTTCACGGATGCAGATCAGCCGGTTGCGCATGTGGTCAATGACAAGATCAGCGTACCGCACATCGCCTTTTTCCGTGATGGGTCGGGGAGGTTCGCCGAGACGCTGGCGGTACAAGCGGTCATCGGGGTAGTTCGAGAAGTAGATTTCACCGCCATGCACGGCAAAGCAACTGCCGCCGTATTCGTAGACCCGCGTTCGTGCGTCAAATGGTGCCGGCGTCAACGCTTTGCTGCGTCCATCCCCAAGCAAGCGAGCGACAACACTTCGTCCTCCTTCCTCAGGACGACGGAGAAGCATGTAGAGATCTTCACCATCGACATACAACTGGTTGATCCAATGCTGCGAGCTGGCAGCAACCATCTCGGCGCTGATAGGAGATCGCCAACTGCCATACGGCGAACTGCGCTTTGGAGCCATCCTTTCCCCTCGAGGTCGGTTAGCGCCCGTCAAGAACCGTCATCCTCCAGCAATCAATCACCCACCAAGACCAATCTGGATCTGCGGTCAATCCATGCACGCCCGCCAAACAGGCGCGTTTCCAGTGCCATGGCAGTAAGGTGACCCGACTCGACGGCATAAATGGCCGGGGCCAAATCCTGGCTGGAGGTGCGCTAAGGCCCCTGTTTCATCGGCGGGATTATATCACGCGCAATGAGGCTTTACAATGCGCCTTAAGACAGGGGTGTATGCCAGATTATGGGCAAACGATGTTTGAATCAGGATTTACGCGATTTGCAGACTTTCAGGATACCAGAGTTCCTACATGGTGGGTATTTTCTGGCTGGCCGAAACAGCGCAACGGAACTGCCCACTATTTTGGGATGCGCACGATAACAGGCGGCACTCTCGAATACCGGTCCTCTGCGCCGCCCCCCTGGAGTCAATAAAACGGGGCCCGCGACATGGAAAGCGACCCGTATCCTATTTTTTCACTTATCGTCTTCCTGGTTTCGCGCGCAAATTGTATTTGGTTTGAATTTCCGTTATATTACTCCTTGCGCAGACAAGATTGGCCTATTCCAGTTGCGATTGCGGAACATTTCAACAGGTGCTGTCGTCTTCGGTGATAGAAGGGAAACGCAGCGGCATTGACGGCTTTGATTCTGTCAATGGTTCAGTTTCCCAGCGGGCTACTCTTGGGTAATGCATTCATTCCTGATGATGAGGTACGTTATGCGAAGGCTTCCACGCCCCCTGTTGCGAGGAATTCTTACTCTTCTGCTGGCCGGCGCTGCCGTCTTCTCCAATGTCCGCAGCGCCTACGCCTACGAAACACACATTGTCAGACCAGGTGAAACGCTCAGCCAGATCGCCGTTCGATACGGCACAACCGTGGCGCGGCTGCGTCAGCTCAACAACCTGACCAATGCCAACTACGTCTGGTACGGGCAGCGACTCCTGGTCGACACGGGTAGTCCCATTCCTGCCGCCGCGGGAACCCAAGGTGGCGGGACTACAAGCTTTTACAGGGTGGGGACGGGCGACTCTCTCTCAACCATTGCCCAACGTTACGGCATCAGCTTGACGCAGTTGGCGCAGATGAACAGCCTGTCTCCCTACCGTTGGCTCTATACCGGGCAGGTTTTGATCGTGCCAGGTCCGGTGCAGCCCGCGGTAGCTGTCTCAAGTCCGGCTGCCCAGGAAGGAGCGGCCAATCAGAATGTCGGCGGCGTCCAGCATTACACGGTGCGACCCGGCGACTCCCTCGGCGGGCTTGCCAAACGATATGGCATAAGTTTGCACCAGCTCATGTCGATGAACAGCCTGATGACGGCTCGCTGGCTCTACGTCGGCCAGGTATTGCGCGTACCCGGGGCGCCGGGAGCCGCAGCCCAACCGGCGCTGTCCGCTCCTCTTCCGCAGCCGACCCCGCCGCCTGCCCCTGTTCCGCAGCCCGAACGCGCCAGCGTGGTGATGCACATGGTGCAGCCCGGCGAGTTTCTCTCCAGGGTCGCGGAAAGATATGGAGTCCCCGCCGCCGTCCTCGCACGCGTGAACAAATTGGCCAGTCCTAACCTGCTTGAGGTGGGCCAGGTCTTGCGCATTCCACCGGAAGACGCGCTCGACTTGCTGGACGACTCTTTCGCCAGGCTTCATTCATCGCAATATCCTACCCAAACGGAGAGGTGGATCGAGGTGGACCTGAGCGAACAGTTGGTTGTCGCCTATGAAGGCACGATACCGGTCCGGGCATTTATCATGTCCTCCGGGGTCGGAAACACACCAACCGTCACCGGTACATTCCGGATCTGGGCGAAGGTGGCCTTGCAGGACATGAGCGGTGGAAGCCGGGCCGCAGGCAGCTACTACAATCTGAGAGATGTCCAAAACGTCCAGTATTTCTTTAAGAACTACGGCTTTCATGGCACATACTGGCACGACAACTTTGGCACGCCGATGAGCCGGGGCTGTGTCAACATGACTGAAAAGGATGCCGAATGGTTGTTCGAATGGACATCCCCTTCCGTTTACAATGACGATTGGCTGTTTAGTACCGGCTCCAACCCGGGCACTCTCGTCATGGTTCATCAATAGAGCGCCCGATTCTTGCCTTATTCCTTTATTCCTATTTATGGGGGCAATAAGACGATGTGCCGAGTCAAGAAAATCTCTGTGGTGGTGCTTCTTCTGTGCGCTGTATGGCTGATTAACGGTTGGGGCGATGCCCCAGCAGCATATGCTGCCGAACCGCCTGGTCCTGTCAATGCGCCAACGTCCGAAATCGGCCCGATAGGGGTCGACCTGCTGCCGCCTCTCCCCTTTTCCAAAGCGACACTGGACTTGCCCAGTTTTCGTATCGAAAGGGAAGCGGCAATCGCCGCCGCCGGCCGAACTATCATTGACGTAACGCCCGACTTCGCCGTCGCCAAAAACGGCCGCACTTCGCTTCACCTGAATGTGAACTTAGCCCGCGCAGAGGGCGAAAAGTGGATTGAAGTCAATCTGAGCGACCAGAAACTATACGCCTGGGTTGGAGACCAGATGGTGGATGAGTTCCTCATCTCCACCGGTATCAGCGCCTATCCGACCGTTCAAGGCGTCTTCCGCATGTGGGTACGCACGCCCACGCAGACAATGTCAGGCGGTAGTCCTGAATCGGGCACCTACTACAATTTGCCCAATGTACCGTGGGTGCAATACTTTTTTGGCGAATATGCCTTGCACGGCACCTATTGGCACAGCAACTTCGGCACACCGATGAGCCACGGCTGTGTCAATCTGACAATCGAGGATGCCGAATGGCTGTTCAACTGGGCCTTTCCCGAATGGGACGGCTCAATGGAGTGGACCCGCTCGAATTCTGATAACGCTACCCTAGTGTGGATTCATAAATAATGTCGACCAAATCCAAATCGCGTAAGTCATCGCGTTCAAAGAGTAGCAATCGCATGCGCGCCACCGCACGCGACCCGCTTGCACGCCCCTCCCGCCAGCAGTTGAAAGAAACGGCGGCGCGGCGAAGACGCAGACAAAACATCTACCTCATCGGCGGAGGCGTTGCCCTGCTTGCGATTGTCGCGCTGGTCGTCTTCGTCAACATTCGGAATACAGTGACGGTAGGCGAAGAGGAAGTCTGGCCTACCCAGGGCAACACGCACATCGCCCAGGGCAGCGCATCGCCAATTGAGTACAACACGACGCCGCCGACCTCCGGCCCGCACTATCCGGGCGTGGCCCGCTGGGACATCTACGAGGAACCGGTGCGCTATGAGCAGGTTGTGCACAACATGGAGGATGGCGGCGTTATCGTATACTATCAGTGCGAAGACGGCTGCCCGGCGTTGCAGGAGCAATTGGCGGACGTGGTCCGGCTCTTCATTGACAACGGGCGGCACGTGCTGATGATGCCCAATGATCCCAACTGGACCGCGTTTGGATCGCAGTCCGTCCACAAGGACATGGAGTCCCGCATCGCGCTGACGGCCTGGCGACGCCTCGACAAGTTTGACGACTTTGACGCCGCGCGCATTCGCGCCTTTATCGAACGCTACGAGGGAATAGACAACCATGTAAGGTAGTTGTTTCAGCTTCTCTCAAGCCGGATTCTCTGGCAGCAAAAAGCCCCGCAATGGAAAGGTTGTGGGGCTTTTTGATTGGTTGGTTTTGAGCGGCGCGATTCAGACCTGGGTTACGGCCTCTTCCACCGGGATCAACTCCGCTTCGCCGTCCTCGTTCTCGACGACCTTGTAGACCTGTTCAGCCCTATCGATCATGAGCACGCCGTTCAGGTGATCGATCTCATGCTGGAAAATCCGGGCCAGCCAGTCGTGGGCCTTGATGCGCTGCGCTTTGCCGCTGCGGTCCTGGGCCTTGACGAGCACGTAAGTGGCCCTGTCCACATCAGCTGCCAGCCCAGGCAGGCTTAAGCAGCCCTCCTGGCCAACATCCGAACCCTTCGCCTTGACGATCTCCGGGTTGATCATCTCGTAGCGTTGCATCGTCTCTTCCGGGCGCTCCGCATCCTCCGGATATTCGATGACAAAAAAGCGTTGATCCAGCCCGACCTGCGGTGCAGCCAGACCAACGCCCTGGCCCTCGCGCATGGTTTCGATCAAGTTGTCCAGAAGTCGATGCAAACGCGCGTCAAACGTCCGTACCCGTTTGGCCGGCTGCCGCAGGATCTCCCCGTTTTCCTCCCAAGGTGACACAATCTTTAGCTTCGCCATTCACGACCGCTGTATGATCATCATTGTCAAGCGACTGACATTGATCAGCCGCCCTTCGTCATCTTCGATGCGGATCTCCCAAACATGCGTGCGCCGACCAATGTGAATGGGCCGCACCGTTCCGCTGACAAAGCCCTCCCGCACCGTTCGCAGATGGTTGCCGTTGATATCCAGCCCCACAGCGGCCTGCGTTGACAGGTCGATCAGCGCGGTTGACGCCACGCTGCCCATCGTTTCGGCCAGCACAATCGATGCGCCACCGTGCAGAAGGCCAAATGGCTGAATCGTCCGACTGTCCACCGGCATTCGCGCGCACATAAAATCAACGCCAACCTCGGTAAACTCGATACCGAGGTTGGCGGCTAACGTCTGCTCGCACATCTGATTGATGGCGGCGACGGTCATTTCCAGGTTGAACATCGCACAGAGTTAACGGTTCATGTTACTTCGACATATTGCGCAGTGCGTGGTAGATCGGCAAGGGGCTCCAGTCGTTGCGGACAATCCCCCACTGCGCCTTCTCCGTGCCGTCAGCCACCACGCGGAAGTTCAGATTCCAGAGGAACGCCGGGCCAGCCCAGCCCCAGTTGCGCATTATGTCGTACGCCCTGACCGTCCAGCGGGCCTGCTCATCGAAGTCGTTGTCGTTGGCATAGCCGTAGCGGGCGTCAAAGGCGCCGCCCGCAGCCCAGCCGAACTCGGTCGGCCAGATCGGGATGTGGCCTGCGCCGTAACGCAGCGCCAGGTTGCGGTAACCCTCCATTGTGCTGCGGAAGCTCCACGAGTGATGCGGGTTGTCGCAGGCGCCATTGAAGTTCTGGTTGCCTGTCTTCTTGATCTCTTCGCAGGCATTCTGCCAGATCGTGTCGGGCGGTACGTTATATCCACTGGGATGCGCCCCAAAGCCGTCGACGTAGTTCGCCAGCCCCTGCTGCAACATCGCCTCGAAATAGCGGAAGTCATCCATCGCCAGCGAGCCGTTGTCGCCCGCCGGGGTCAACGCCCCGCTAATCACGTACATCGACGGGCAGGCGCTCTTGATCGCCCCGTAGGCCGGCCGCAACAGCGCCATATACTCGCTGGGATTGATCGGGCGGTTGCCCCACTCATAGTGAAGATTCTGCTCGTTCCACACCTCAATCGCCTTGAGCGAGCTGCCGCAGTATTCCCCGGCCAGGCGGCCCAGGAAGCGGGCGAACGTCTGAGGATCGGCGGGCGGACCGCCGACCGAACCGTCGTAACCCGATTCACGCGACCAACTTGGCGCGTTCACCACGCTGAACAGCAGATTGATCCCGCGTGAGTTGGCGGCATTCACGATTGGCCAGATGTCGCCGAAGCCGTACTGGCCTTGATTGGACTCAAAGACTTTCCACTCGATCTGCTGCTTCACCCAACCGAAGCCCAGTTCGCGCGTCTTGTCCATCACAATGCCTTCTTGCCCGTTGTGGATCATGTGCGCCTGCACACCATAGCCGAAGCCGAGGCCAGGCAAGCGGGCGGGCGGCGGGTCTGCAGTATCGGGCACGGACGGCGCGGGCGCCGCTGGCCGCGGCGGAACCTCCGACTCGGCAAATCGTTTCACGCCGTTGAGAGAACCGACTGTCTCGGTCAGGTCACGGAAGATCCATGCAAGTTCGGCCAATCCTCCCACTTGGACCTGATACCACTGGTCCTGCGGACCGACGCCGGTGATCTTGACGCTGGTGCCCGCGGTCAATGAGCTAAGCACGGGATATTCGGTGCCCGGCCCCGATCTGACATTGAGATGGGTCGGCTGGCTGACCGCGTACGGGCCACCTGTGGCCGGAGGTTGCACCGGCTGCGGCGCCACAGCAGAAGGCGGCGCGCCTGCTCCTCCCTGCGGAATCCAAAGCCGCGTGCCCCAGAATACGGTATTGGGATTGGTGAAATTGTTGGCCTGCATGATGGCAGTGATCGTGGAGCCATTGTTAAAGGCGATGCGGCTGAGCGTATCGCCGATCTGCACTTCATACCAGAAGCCGCCAGTGCTCGTCCCAGTGCCGCCGCCACTCGTGCCACCGCCGCCGGAGCTTGAAGAGGGGATGCACAGCTGCTGACCAATAAAGACAAAAGAGGTAACGGAGGTATTGTTCGCTTGGGCAAGACTCTGGATGGTGACCCCGTACTGCACGGCAAGGCCGGAGAGAGTCTCACCGGCGACGACATTGTGCGTTTGGGAACAGCCGCTCGGTTGCGCCGCGCCCGGCTGCTGCTGGCCGGTCGGGATCCTCAACCGCTGCCCAACGAAGATGTGGTTCGGATTTGCGATGTTGTTTGTGGTGATCAGCGCCTGGAGTGAAACGCCGTATCGGGCCGCGATGGCAGAGAGAGACTCACCGGCCTGGACAATGTGTGTCGTGTAGCCGCTGGCCTGCGGGCTAGCGTTCACCTCCGCCGGGGCTGCCAACAGCGACTGCGGCAACAAAGCGATAAGCAAGATCGCGACGACAGCTACCAGTCGCATACGACGAGTTGAGTCATATCGAGCAATGCCTTCACGCATCTGAAACTCCTTATTCAAGGGAAGCGAGAACATAACGGGTCAAAATCGCTACATGGGAATTCTACCATTTTGCACCGTTTCGGCGCGGAAGTCAAGAAAAAATCAACTCTTCCATCAACGCAATGCCAACGCGAATGCCACGATAAAGGTTCGGAATGTGCATTTTTTCGTTCGGCGCGTGTAGATTATCATCGGGCAGGCCGAAGCCCATCAAGAGAATCGGCATGCCCAACACCTCCTGTACAACGGTGGCCACCGGAATCGAGCCGCCCTCGCGGCTGAAGACCGGCTGCACGCCGAATACGCGCGCATAGGCCCTGGCAGCGGCGCGGATTTGCGGCACATCCAACGGCACAACCGTGGCGGGCGCATGTTGGCGCGTGCGCACAGCCACCTCCACCGTGGGCGGAGCGATCTGCTGTAAATAACCCTCGATCATCGCCCCAATCGCCGCCGACTGCTGCTCTGGAACCAGTCGACAGCTGACCTTGGCGTGCGCCTCGGCGGGAATCACCGTCTTGAAGCCTTCGCCGGTGAAGCCGCCCCACATCCCGTTGATCTCCAGCGTCGGACGCGCACCAACCCTCTCGGTAACAGTGAAGCCATGCTCGCCCCAGGCCGCGGGCGCGCCGCTTTCTTCCAACAGGTTTGCTTCATCGTAAGGAACCTGCGCCAGCGCCGCCCGCTCCTCATCGGTCAACTGCTGCACATCGTCATAGAAACCGGGAACCGTCACGCGTCCCTGCTCGTCGTGGAGCCGCGCCAGCAGCTCGCACAGCGCCTGATTGGGATTGTGGATTGCGCCGCCGAACATGCCACTATGGAGATCCCGCGACGGCCCACGGACGCTAATCTCGCCAGCCCACATGCCCCGCAGCCCATAGATGATTAGTGGCTGCTCAGGAGACAGCATATGCGTATCGGAGATGAGGCAGGCATCCGCGGCCAGCTTTTCCGCAGCCATCGGCACATACGCCATCAGGGCCCGGCTGCCGTCCTCCTCCTCGCCTTCAACCACAAATTTCACGTTCACGGGCAGCGAGCCGGATGTCGCCAGAAGCGCTTCCACCGCGGCGATGTGGGCGAACAGCTGCCCTTTGTCATCGGATGCGCCGCGGGCGAAGAGTTCATCGCCCCGCACGGTCGGCTCAAATGGCGGGGAAATCCATAGCTCAAACGGGTCGGCGGGCTGCACATCGTAATGCCCGTAAATCAGCAGCGTCGGCGCACCCGCCCCCGCGTGAAGCCAGTCGCCATAGACGATGGGATGGCCGCCTGTCTCGATCGACTCCACGTTTTGCAGGCCGATTGCCGTCATTTTGCGCGCCAGCCATGCCGCAGCCCGCTCCACGTCCGCTTTGTGCTGCGGCAACGTGCTGATGCTGGGGATGCGCAGCCATTCGCTCAGTTCGTCGAGCTGACGCCCCTGGGCATCTCGCAGAAAAGTGTCCAAGTCCGAGTTGAGAAGTGAATTGTCAGATCGATTCATGAGGAGATTCGTTCCGTGACGCGTAGATAGCGGGGACACTTTCGGCGAGGCGCTGTCCGCAAATTACTGAGCGTTGGAAAAGGGCGGTTCTCGGACCGCCCGTCAACCCGGCAACTCCACGACGACATACTGGCTGTCGATCGAAACTTCGAACGTCTCGGCCGTGTACGGTCCCGGCTGATAGCCTTCAGGGAGGGCGTCCGCGGGCGCGACCTCCACATCGTATCTGCGCGTGCGCACAGAGGCCGGGTCCACCCACGACTGACCAGTGGTCACATCATACTCCCAGCCGTGCCAGGGGCAGCGCAGAATCTCGCCGCGGCGCTCGTAGCTGTATTCGCCGCCCGGCTTGTCCGCCATCAAAAAGCCGGTGAGCCGCCCTTGGCAGAGCGGGCCGCCCTGGTGGGGACAGGTATTGCGCAGCGCGTAGAAATCGCCCTTGATATTGAAGATCCCCAGCGAACGTCCGCCGATCTCGACGATTTTGCGTTCACCCGGCGGGATCTCATCAACAGTGGCGACAACGTGTTTCGACATGGCTCGTCTCTACAACTTGTACAGGCGGCGAGCGTTTCCCGCCATGAATTTTCGGCGGAGCTCTTTGTCCAGTTGAATCGGGAAGGCGCGATCCGGCGAATCGAAGTCCCAGTGCGGGTAGTCGGTCGCGAAGAGCAGATGATCGTTGAGGTCAAGCTGTCCCAGCAGCTGGCGGAACTGCTCCGGCTGAAACGGCTCCTCCATCGGCTGCGTGCTAGCCCAGAAGTGACGGCGGAAAATGTCCGAGGGCGGCTCGCAAACATCCGGCACCTCGCTGCCCAGATTTCGCCAGGCGTTGTCCATCCGCCACAGCATCGGCGGAATCCAAGCAAAGCCCCCTTCTATCAGCACGACGTTCAACGTCGGGAACTGCTGGAAGACGCCCTCGAAAATCAGGCTGATGACCTGCGCCTGGAACGTCTGCGGCATGCCGCCGTGATCTTCAATGTAGTGCGCCGGGTATCCCGAGCCCGTTATCGGCCCGCCGCCCGCGCCGCCGAAATGGATCGCAATTGGCACGTCATGCCGGCAGGCCGCCTCGTACATCGGCCAGTACTTGCGGCGACCCAGCGGCTCCTTGGTACGGGCAATCAGCAGCGCGTGGACGAAGCCCGGATGACTGCCCCACTTGTCGATCTCGGCCGCGGCCAATTCGCCGTCCTCCCAGGGAACGATGATCGAGGCGCGCAGGCGCGGCTCGGGTTCAAGCCACTCAGCCAGCTGCCATTCATTGGTGGCCCGTGCGAAAGCGGCGCCGAATGCCAGATTGCGCTGCTGACCCGCGCCAACCAGTGGATTGAGGACGCCGATCTCGATTCCCCACTCGTCAAGCAACTGTTTCTGGAGAAAAGCCAGGTTGGAGCCGGGCGGGGAGCCGTCCTGCGGCCAGGAGTCGTAACGGGCGGCATTGGGCATGGCGCGCGGATAGTGGGAACCGGCATAGCTCCTCGGGCCAATCGTCCGGTGGAGTTCTTGCCAACGTTCACCCAGATAGTCGCGCAGCACATCCGGCGTCGGAAAGTAGACATGGATGTCGGTGTCAATGATGGCGCTGTCCGCGCGCGCACGCTTGGATACGCTTTCTGACGCCGACGCATCGGGGCCGGCCGTATGTCCATTGCGCTGATCTTGCATGGCGGCTGGGCGCTCAACGGTGGCAGTGGGTTCGACAGGAGCGGTCATGGGTAACCTCCCATACGTGGACGGTGGAGAGCGAAACTTACTCTCCACACTTCACTATCATAAGGCTTTCCAACTCTTCAAAGACGGTAAAATGCACGCGCATTTTCACTGCATATCTTTGCTCGCTGACTTGCCGTCAGCAGATCCAGGAGAATCTGCGGGCATTCATGGCGATGGGGGTAGTCGCTGGCGTAAAGGAGCAGGTCCTCGGCGTTGCACTGGTCGAGGATCTGCGCCAGGTGCATCGGGTTGGGCGGCGCGTCCAGCGGTTGAATCGTCAGCCGCAGATATGTGCGCATGTACTCGGACGGGCGTCGCCGCACCCACGGTGTATTGTGGCGCAGCCCTTTCCACTCCTTGTCGAGCCGCCACATCAGCGACGGCAGCCAGGTGAACCCTCCTTCTATAAGGGCGACGCGCAGCGACGGGAAGCGCTCGAAGGCGCCATCGCAGATCAGGCTGATCACTTGCGACTGGAAAATCTGCGCCATGCCGGCATACTCTTCGATGAAATAGGAAGGCCAGCCCGTAGGCGTGGGCGGCAGGCCGGGCGCGCCGCCGTAATGGATGCCCACGACCAGGTCATGCCGCACTGCCGCCGCGTAGATCGGGTCATAGCGGCGATTGCCGTATGGCGCCTCCGCCCGCACCGGCAGGATCACCTGGACAAAGCCGGGATGCCCGCCCCAGCGTTCGACCTCGGCGGCCGCCAGCTGCGGGTTGTGACTGGGCACGACAACAGAAGCCCGCAGGCGCGGCTCCTTCTCCAGCCAATGCTCCACCTGCCAGCGGTTGACCGCCGTTGCCAGCGAGGCGGCCAGATCCTCGTTGCGCACGCTCTGCACGCGATAGGCGCAGTTGAGAATGCCGACATCGATACCGTCCAGCGCCCGAGTCTGCACCTCTGCCAGGTCGGGCTTCGGTTGGCTGCCCGCGCGGGCCGTGGTCGGCGCGCCGGCCGGGTAGTCGTCGGCGTCCGGCCCGTTGAACGCCGACTCGCGGCAGTAGTCGAGCCAGTAGTCGGGCAGGTAGGGGTACAGCGTCTGCAGATCGGGAATCTCGTTATGGATATCGCAGTCGATGCGCGTCGGATTGGACATCGGATATTCCGGACAGGAACAAGCTCAGGAATGAACGGATATTATCGTACTCGAAATCGGGAGCGCGGGCAATTTGCCGATCCGCCGTGGGTGCATGCCAGGTTTTTGTGCGTCAAGTAAAGCCAAGCGGCTGAAGCAGCTGAAGCCAGGGTCGACTGAGCAGAGTCGTGCGGAGGGCGAGCATCACTTGCGCGCCCACTATGCTCTTCTCAACCCCCTCTCCTCGTCTACGCCCTTTCATCATCACACCTAGCTGGGATACTCCCTTGCAAGTGAAGCGCGCGTCAGCGCTGAGCAGTTGGGCTGCGCTCCTTCCGCCCGCGTACCACGATTCAGAGCATCGCAGTCACTCTGAGTACTGAGAACGCACAAAACGTACCGAGTGGCGTTCGTTGAGACACTGTTGAAGTTCCAGTATCCGCGCCGCGCGCGGGTGAATCCAAGAATGTGGGCCGCTTGCAGGCGACGTGCGGGGCGCGCAGGTCAACTGTGCCAGTGTAAGTGATCACGAGCGTTTGCGAGCGTTTGCGAGCAGTTACGAGCGTTTGCGAGCGTATTCGAGCGCGCCAAGTCGCGTTTGGTCGCGTTTAGTCGCGTTTAGTCGCGTTTAGTCGCGCCAATTTTTTTTTCGTGTTCGGACACGTTCGGACACCTTCGGGTACGTTTGGGCGTGTTCTTTCGTCATTTTTCGTCATTCTTCGTCATTCTTCGTCCCAAATAATTTTTTTTCGGGTATGGCGGGCAACGGACGGTTGCGGCTCCGGCTGGGCAGGGAGGGCAGCAGGTTGCTGCGCGTGGCTCCCGCGGCGGGGGCAGGATGTGCATCATGTCATGATATTCGTTTCAAATTGGTTTGCAACTGCGCCAGGGCCGCGGCTGCGTTGGTTCATTCGTCTCAAGAACAATTGTACTACAGAATCGGGGAGTTTGCAGTTCCTGGAATTCACAGGGGGCATCCCAGATTGTTGTGCGTCAAGTAAAGCCAAGCGGCTGAAGCAGCTGAAGCCAGGGTCGACTGAGCAGAGTCGTGCGGAGCGATTGCAACGCTTGCGCGTCCCCTTTGGTCTTCTCATTCCCCTGTCCTCGTCTACCCCCTTTCATCCTCACAAAAGTTTGGGATGCACCGGTGCAAGGGAATCGCGCGTCAGCGCTGAGCAATTGGGCTGCTTTCTGCCCGCCCGCGCACCACGATTTACAGCATCGTAATCACTTTTTGTACTGAAAACGCACAAAACGCACAGCTTAACGTTCGTTGAGACACTGTTGAAGTTCCAGTATCCGCGCCTCGCGCGGGTGAATCCAAGAATGGGGGCGGAATTTCGGCTGCGTCCGGGCTTCTGAACCGTTTGCAGGCGACGTGCGGGGCGCGCAGGTCAGGTGTGCCGGCGTAAGTGATCACGAGCGTTTGCGAGCGTATTCGAGCGCGCCAAGTCGCGTTTAGTCGCGTTTAGTCGCGTTTAGTCGCGCCCAATTTTTTTTCGTGTCCGGGCACGTTTGGGCGTGTTCTGTCATATCGTGTCGTATCTTGTCGTCATTTTTCGTCATTTCTCGTCATTTCTCGTCATTTCTCGTCCCAAAATATTTTTTTTCGGGTATGGCGGGCAACGGACGGTTGCGGCACCTCCTGGGCAGGGAAGGGCAGCAGTTTGCTGCGCATGGTTCCCGCGCGGGGGGCAGGATGGGCAAAATGACATGACACTTACTTGAAGCTGGCTTACGTTTGCGGCAGGGCCGCGGCTGCGTTCGTTTATGATCCGCACAATTGTACTACAAAATCGGGGAGTTTGCAGTTGCTGGGAATTCCAGGGCGCATTTCAGAATGGGGGCGGGTTTCTGCCTTGCTCTGAAGGGCAGGACTCTCAGCAGTTGTCTGCACTGTGGTTGATGCAGTTGATGTGATGGATACAGTTGACGGCAGCGGCTCAGGCGGCGACTTCATTCAAGAGAATCAGCTGAACTGCGGTTCGATTGTGCCGACAGGCGACCTGCATCCGTCACCTCCTGGAGCAGTTATTCAACAGGCACGGGAGCCGAAACCGGCTGCGGGCGAGCGGCCCGCGACCCCAGGGTCACGTTCACCAATATTTGGGATGCACCCGTTGCACCTTCGCGCGGTTGACCAACCTGCGCAGGATGAGATAGCCGTCCTCCGCCTTGCGGGCGTGCAGGTCATCCATATCGTCGAGGGGATCCTGGCTTTCGCCGCAGGGTTCCCAAGTTGTCGCCAGGGTAAACTACATCCCGATAACCAAAGCGGACGTTCATCATCACCCCCCTGTTTGGGTCACAGTTGTCGGGAACCCAGCAACTACGCCTCAGAGCGCCGGTCACAGCAGGTTGTCAAGGGAGACGTCTGCGGATTTGCAAGACGGCGGGACCGCGCACCAGTCCCCAGACGCTCATCGCCAGCGCCAAACCAACGATCGCCATGGCGACGAAAGAGACATCACGCAGCGCGCCGGTCTGAGCAACAGCCACCGCCTCGGTCACGTCGCCTGCGAACTCCGGCCCGGTGTAGACTGAGACGCGACTTGCCCATAGCGCTCCCAGCGCGGCCACGCCCGCGGTATTCCCCAGCGTACGCCCTATTACATTCACGCCGCTGACAACGCCGAGCCTTTCGCGAGGCACCGAGCCCATCACTGCGCTGTTGTTGGGCGACTGAAAGATACCCATGCCCAATCCCAGGGGCAAGACTCGCAGAACAAAGCCGAGGACTGAAGTTTGGGCGGTGAGAGTGCTGATCGTGTAGCAGCCGAATGCCATCATTACCAGTCCCGCGGCGGCGATCAGCCGGTACCCGAACCGGTCCGAAAGGATGCCGGCTATTGGGGAGGACAGGCCGAAGAAAACCATCGTGGTCGTCAGCAGCAGGCCGACGACGATAGGTTCCAGCGCCAATAGATTGCGCAGATAAAAGGGGAGGAGCAGCGTTATGCCGCCGGTAACGATGAAACTGATCAGCCGCATCGACAGATTGAGGCTGAAGAGGGCGTTGCGGAAGAGCGACAGGTCGAGCAGAGGCTCTCGCACGCGCAACTCCGTGCGAATGAAGAGTGCAAGCGCCAGTACGGAGAAAGCCATCAGGCTCAGCATGGCGGGGGAGCGGTAGCCGTTGCGCTCGCCGACGGTCAGAAAGAGCATGAGCGCCAGGAGCCCGGCGAAGAAGGCTACAAACCCGGTCCAGTCAAAGCGCTGCCGCACACCCTGGCTGGCGCCCGGCAAGTACCGCCACGCCAGAAAGAAGCTGACGCAGCCGACTGGAGGCCCAAAGAAGAAGATCCAGCGCCAGGACAGGTATTCGAGCAGAACGCCGCCCAGAAGAGATCCGGCGATGCTTCCAACCGAAACGGTGGCGCTGAATAGGCCGAGAGCCTTGCCGCGCTCCGCGGCGGGGAATGTCTCGGTAACGATGCCCATACTTAGCGCAGTGGCAAAAGCGCCGCCGATCGCCTGTAGCACGCGAAAGAACAGAAGGAACTCGATATTGGGCGAAAGCCCTGCGAGGACGGAACCGACGGCGAACGCGATGGTGCCGCTGAGAAAGATCGGCTTCTTGCCCACCATATCCCCCAGCCGTCCCACGCCCAACATGATCGCCGTCTGAGTGAGAGAAAAGGAGAGGACGACCCACTGGACAAGTGCGAAGTCGACGTCGAATTCTGTGACGAGCGCCGGCAGTACTACCCTGACGACGCCGCCATCGAAAGAAGCCAGGAAGATGCCGGAGCCGAGCGCGGCAAAGATATGCCACTTGCGGGCGACCGACCTCTCGTCAGCCATTTGATCCATCGGGCGCGCCGGATTGATGGTTTTTGGCCGTTTGAGATGAGGCGGATTGGCTCGGAGCGGGTTGCACGGGGTCTACGGCGCGTTGGGCAGTGGTGAGCCAACTGTTCGGCTCAAGCGTGCGCGCGTCAACTGTTGAAACAACGCGGTCCGGCCAGCGGATCTCCGGGGCGTAGAACCTGCTCTCAAGAGGCAATCCGAAATGTTGACGTGGATTCGGGACAAGCTTGGTAGCGAAAGGATGCTGCAACTGTTTCGTCCGTTCAAGGTCCTTGCGATTCATGCGCATTGGGATTCTTCCACAGCCGAACCGTGAAACGATTCTCGTCTTCTATGAGGTCTGGCCGCGTGCCATTGTGCGTGCGCATTGAGCCAATGATCTTGTTTCGCACACCCATGCCCAGGTGGTCCACATAGCCGTAATCGCGCAGTATCTCTTTCAGCAACTCGTTTCTGGCGGCACGTAGCCCCTCGAACATTTTTTCAACCGTTACGCCATTCGGAAGGCGGCCAGGCGATATCACTTCGAGCCGGTCCTGATAGAGGGAGACCTCGACGTCGGTACCGATCAAAGTATAATCGCGATGGGCGACCGCATTCACGATGGCTTCCCGAACTGCATCCAGAGGAAGTTCTTTCTTTCGAAGACGACGGCCTCCTTCGAGCCAGGCGACCGTACCCAGATTCCGGTCAACAAAGTCCACTGCCCGGTCTATGACGCCTTTGTCCACAGGGCGCCTGCCAGCACTTAGTATGGAAACCAATGGCCCCCTTATCAACTCCTCGTCAATGGTGTCATAATCCTTTTCGTCGCGGGGAAAGGCGGTCGCCGTTATTCCCGCCTGTGGAAGTCGGCGATTCGGGTATTCGCCGAATAGCAATAGTCCGGCCGCGGTTGTAACGGTCGCTTCGGCAGCCTCTGCCAGAATGTCTATATTCTTAAGGGTTCGGCGCCAAGACTGATGGTCATTGCGGGCAGGCGCTTCTCGATCCAGAACGATGCGGAAATAGTTTTCGAGTCTTTCTTGATCGAGGCTCTCGTATGCAGTATCTAGCACAGGCCTGATATCGTAGCGCATCAGGTGAGCAGCCTGATAGAGCCGGCCCTCTTCTTCGCGGCTTGCTTCACGAGAGGTGCTGCCCACGCGCATAAAGGTCACCCAAGCGCTGCCCTGTCTGGCTTTGTGCGGCTTGCCGGGGCTGGCAGCAGGCAACTCTATGACACCGACTACCTTACCATCGTCAAGAGGGATAGGGGACCAAGAAGGAATAAAGCTGGGCTGGATGTTTTGGTGCGCGATATTCATTACCCAACGTTCAGCATCCTCGCGGCTGCGGGTCAAGCCCGAAACGAAACCATTGTCTTCAACTCCTAGCAGAATGTAACCGCCCTCCAAGTTCAGGAGCGCTGAGAATTCCTTTGCGATGCTGTCACGGTGTACGTCATCTCGTTTGAATTCGACACTGGAGTTCTCGCCATTTCTTATCATTTCCAACAGAATGGTCCGATTCATTGCATTGCCCTAAAAGCCATATTTCAGTCTACGGGTCTCAAAAGCCTTCTTACCTCCCTCAAGAATCTTCTCTACGAGTTCCCGTACTGTTTTGTCATCGAGAGAGCCAATGTGCTCTCGCCGAATAGCCGCCCTCCCTTGTTCCGCTTCGCCTGAAGGCGTGAGCCCCAGAATGAGTTCGGCGTCGCCAAGAACGGGAATGTTGGCATTGTGGGAGGAGAAGACGAACTGCCGGCGCCGTTTTTCTTCGCGAATTTTGGGCACTATGCCCTCTGTAATAAAAACTACCGAGGGCAATTCAGGAGAGCCCTGATCCGTTGGCATTGGAGACATTATATAGCTTGGCGATAGCTGAACAAAAGCTTCTGCCATTGTAGCATTTCTCCTAAAACTGAGCATTGGTTCAATAACGCGATGTAATTGCTCTTGCTTGTTCCACCAGTCTGAAAGCCCACATTTGACAGCGGATCGGCTAGGATTGCCACATCCACGTTGGAGGGCGTCAGCCGCTCAACCAAGCCGCTGTAGCAGACCGTGTCCCCGCTGTGGTAGACCGTCCACGGCCCGAAGCGCACCACAAAGCCCAGGTGCGTGTAACGCCGCAACGCGTCGGGCTCCAACTCTTCATGCGCGGCTGCGATCCCGTTGAAACGAAAAGTGCCGACCTGCGCGCTAACTCCGTCGTCCAGGCCGACCGGCAGGTCCGGTTCGCGCGCCAGCCGCGCGGCCACAAAAACCCGATTCGCTTCCGGAATGACCAGTTGCAATCCCGGATTCGCGGCAAGTAAGGGTCCGAGTGTTGTCTCGTCCAGGTGATTGGTGTGGTTGTGACTCGACGTAACGACATTGACGAAGTCCAGCCGCGCGGGATCGACCACGCGCGTGGTCATGCGGATATGCGGCTTGTCGGTCGCAGCGTGCTTGGTCGTGAGCGAGTCGGACAGATAGGGATCTAAGAGCAGGCAATGGTCAAGCCATTTGAGGAGAAAGCCGCTCTGGCCCAACCACCAGATGTGAAGAACGCGCGCGTCGCCGCACGCGCCCCCCACGTCTGCCACAAATCTATCGTCCTGCAAGACCGGCCTAATCAGCATCATCGCTTCGAACTACGCGTTTTCGATGATTTGCTGGCTGATCTCACCCGTCTCCTCGTTCTTCATAATCAGCTTGACCTGGCCGTCGGGCATCCGCTCGCGCTTGATGATCGTCAGACCGGTTGCGGCCGCAAGCGCGTCAGCTGGGTCTGGCTGGCCGGACGAGGCGGCGGCCTGCCCGCGGCTGTCACGGATGAGAGGAACGTTTTCGCGCCCGCGCCACACCTCCAGTTCCACCGGCTCCCACTGGCGGGAGGAGGCAGAGCGGTAACAGGCGTCGATCACGGTGTTCACCACGTAGCCGTCGTAGAAGGTCTCCCTCGGCTGGCGGCCCTCGTCGAGCGAGTTGAACATATCGTCAAACATGTCGGCGTAACCCAACTCGACCACCTCGTCTCCGACAGGGAAGAGCCAGCCGCTCTCCGCTTCGGCCTTTTCGGCCACGTAACCGGCGCCTGCCCCGCTGGTGTACATCTCATAGCCGGTGCGCAAGAAGTGATTCAGCCAGATTGTGCCCTCGGTGCCTGCCACCTCATCGCGCAGGTCCATCCCGCCGCGGAAGGTCCAGCTCACTTCGAACTGGCCAATCGCGCCGTTCTCAAACCTGATCAGCGCGATGCCGTTGTCCTCCGCGGCAATCGGGTGAACAAGCGTGTCGGCCCAGCACATCACCGCCATTGGGCGAATATCCTTGCCGATGAAACTGCGGATGATCTCGATGCAATGGCAGCCCAGGTCGACGATTGCGCCTCCGCCCGCCTGCTCCAGATCCCAGAACCAGTCGCTGTGGGGGCCGGGGTGGGTCTCACGCGAGCGCGCCCAGGTGACCTCGCCCAGCGCGCCGTTCGCCACCGACGCAATCGCCTTGAGCGTCTTGGGCGTGTAACACAGGTCTTCCAGATAGCCGCCAAAGACAGCGGCGGCCTCAACCTTGTCCATCATCCGTTTGGCCTCGTCTGCGGTGCGGCCCAGCGGCTTGGTGCAAAGGATCGCCTTGCCTGCGTCCGCGGCCAGATTGACGCACTCTTCATGGATGTGGTTGGGCAGGCCGATGACGACGGTGTCGATGTCGTCGGCAGTACAGGCTGCGGCCAAATCGGTCGTCCAGCGCGGGATCCCCCATTCGGCGGCGAAGGCGCTGGCCCGCTCCTCGCTGCGCGAGTAAACGACCTGCACCCGATCGCGGCCCCTGCCCCCGTTCAGAGACATGGTATAGAACATCCCGATCAGGCCGGTGCCCAACATTGCGATTTTATGTTCCTGCACGTCTGATACTCCTTCGGTGGTGGATGAACGGCTGCCTGTTTTTCAAAATATGATAGTCAGTCTGGTACTCTGCGTCAATCCCGGAGATAGCCACACTCAGCGAGCATCCGTAGCGCACGTCCGGCGAGGTCAGCGCCCCATCGCCACATCCAACGCCGCTTGCGCGGCCGCCTGGATGCGGGGACCGAACGCGGCAAAACGCTCGTCCTGCGTCTGCCCGCGCACAAACCGGAGATAGATCTGGGCAATGATGACCGCCACGCGGAACAGGCCGAGCGCCTGGTAGAAGTGAATGGCGGACAGGTTGCGCCCGCTGTGTTCGGCGTAGTGGGCGACCAGTTCCTCGCGCCGCAGGAAGCGGTCGTCAAGCGGCATCATCGCCAGCGCACGGAAATGGGGCGGATCGTCGGGCAGACACCACCACGCCAGCAGCGCGCCCAGGTCGGAAAGGGGATCGCCGAGCGTACACATATCCCAATCGAACACGGCAACGACGCGGCCCGGATCGTCGCTGTCCAGCATGACGTTGTCCAGCTTGTAGTCGTTGTGGACCAGCGACGGCGCGCCCTGCGGCGGTTGGTTGCTCCGCAGCCAGTCATAGACCGCGTCCATCGCCGCCAACTCCTCCAGTTTGGCCGCCTGCCAGCGCCGCCACCACCCCTCGATCTGTCGGCGGATGAAGCCGGAAGGCCGGCCCAGATCGCCAAGACCGACGGCTTCAAAGTCGACGGCGTGAAGACCGGCCAATGTTCCGATCAGGGCTCTGCTCATGCGCGCCGGCACATCGCGCCGGTCACTGTATGCCGCCGGAATCGAATCCCGAACAACAATGCCATGGCGCCGCTCCATCACGAAGAACGGCGCGCCGATGACCGATTCATCTTGGCAGAACAGGTAGGCGCGCGGCGCAAGCGGAAACGCCCGCCACAGTCGCAAAAGCACCTTCGACTCCCTGGCCATATCATGCGCGGACGGCGCGATCGGCCCCAGCGGCGGGCGGCGTAGGACGTACTCGTGTTCGCCATAGTCGAGCAGATAGGTGAGGTTGGCCGCGCCGCCGCCAAATTGGCGCACGCTCGGCCTGTTGTCAGTCCCAGGCAGCTTCCCGCGCAGATATTTCGCCAGGCGCAGTTCATCAAAACGCTCATCGGCGCGCACACTGATCGAATCGGAAACAGGAGGGCAGGCCATGGAGTTCAGTGGCTTTCGCGAGTTCATCTGCTGCGGACGCGACGCGACGCGGCGCCCGGCGCTCTTGCGGGCGATTATATCGCAACTCTGCCATTCTGTCCTTTCGCGGCGGACCCGTTTCGGGTCACCTTTGAGCTTGCCGTCTGAGTCTTAAACCCGCTTTGACATTTATCTAGAAATCAAGTACCTTTTGATTGCGAATTCGGGCCCTTGATTCTGTAAAAGCCTGCGACCTCCAATGGGTATTAATTCCTAAGCCCGGCCGATCAGCAAGTGAGGACTTCAACGGTATGAAAATCACCGACATCCGCGCCGTACGCGTCAACTTCCCCTCGCAGCCTGCGGGAACTACACCGCGGCGCAAGTCGTGGTACGAGACTGCCGAGGTCGCCAATCCCATGTCCTGGTATCCCAAGGTCAAGCGTCATCGCGGCCTGTGGACACCGAGGCGCTGGGGTCCAGTCTGGTGCAAAGTTACGCTTGAGGACGGCACGTGGGGGCTGGGGCTGACCGACAACGGGCGGGTGGCCGCGGCCATTATTGACGATCACATCGCGCCCAACCTGGTCGGTGAGGACGGGATGGCGATCGAGCGGCTGGCCGACATGATGTTCCGCATGACGAAACCCTACGGATCTGTCGGTCTGGCGGCGTACGCGGTCAGCGCAGTGGACCTGGCACTGTGGGACGCCAAGGGCAAGCTGCTGGGCCAGCCCGTCTACAGTCTGATCGGCGGCGCGCAGAAGGACAGGCAGTTCTGTTATTCAACCGGCAACGACCTGGATTGGTACCGGGAGTTGGGCTTCCGCGCATTCAAGTTGGCCTGTCCCTATGGCCCGGCGGACGGATTGGACGGGCTGCGCAAGAACGAGGCGATGGTGGCAGAGGCCAGAGAACTGGTCGGCGACGAGGCCGAGTTGATGCTGGACTGTTGGATGGCCTTCGACATCGAATACACGGTGCGCCTGGCGGAAACGTTGCGCCCCTACCGGCTCAAGTGGATGGAGGAGTGCCTGCTGTCCGAAGACCTGGACGGCCATGAAGAGGTCCGGCGGCGCATCCCCTGGCAGACCTTAAGCACCGGCGAGCACTGGTATACCCACATGCCTTTTCAGTGGGCGTTGCGTCACAACGTTGTCGACATATTGCAGCCGGACATCAACTGGTGCGGCGGCCTGTCCACCTGTTTGAAAATCGCGGCCGCGGCCGACGCCGCCGGCAAGAAGGTGATCCTGCACGGCGGCGGGCGCAACCCCTACGGCCAGCACTTCACCCATGCTGTCGCCTGCGTCCCCTGGTTGGAATACTTTGTCGGCTCCGCGCCCGGCGTGCCGTTGCAGGAGGCGGCGGACACCCCTGGCCAAGCCGTTGCCGAAGACGGCTGGCTGGTCCCCAGCAATGCGCCGGGATTTGGGCTTGGCATTCCTGAAGAGTGGATCGAATCCTACTTTTGAGAGATAATAGACGGGAAGGAGAAATCGTAGCGCCGGGGCGCCTTCATTATCACAAGGAGCAACCACATGCTGACCAGAAAACAGATTGACTTCTATCACGAATTTGGCTATTTGGGCGTTGAGGGCGTCCTCTCGGATGCGGAGGTGGCAGAGCTGCGGCGGGTGACCGATGAGTTCGTCCAACTGAGCGCAAGCGTCACCGAACACAATGCCGTCTTCGACCTGGAGCCGGGCCACACGCCTGAATCCCCCAAACTGCGGCGGCTGAAGGATCCCGTCAGTCATCACGAGGTCTACAACAAATTCCTCCATCACCCCGGCATCCTCGCCATCGCCGCACAGCTAATCGGGCCAAACTTGCGCTCCAATGGCAACAAACTGAACATGAAGTCGCCCGAATACGGCAGCCCGGTCGAGTGGCACCAGGATTGGGCCTTCTACCCGCATACCAATGACGACATCATGGCAGTTGGCGTCAGCATGGACGACATGATGTATGAGAACGGCTGCCTGCTCGTGATTCCCGGCTCGCACAAAGGGCCGGTCTTGACGCATCACCAGAACGGCCGCTTTGCCGGAGCGGTGACCGAGGAGGTGACGGACGCGGATAAGGCGGTGCCCATCGAGCTCAAGGCCGGCGGCATCTCCATCCACCATGTGCGCACTCTGCACGCCTCCGCCAGAAACGTCTCGTCCAGTCCGCGGCGGCTGCTGCTTTACCAATACTGCGCCGCTGACGCCTGGAATCTGCAGGGGCACGCCAACTGGCAGGACTACCTCGACACGATGGTGTGCGGCGAGCCGACAAATCGGCCGCGCATGGTCGATGTGCCGATCGAGATACCGTTGCCCGAGGCCGAACGCGGCGGCTCCATTTACGAGACGCAGACGATCCTCGAAAACCCGATGTTCGCAGATGCGGCATAAGCAGCCATGATCATCGACAGCCATTGCCACGCCTGGGAACGCTGGCCCTACCAGCCGCCGGTGCCCGACTTTCACGGCAAGGGCCGCTTCGAGCAGTTGCTGAACGAGATGGACGCAAACGGCGTGGACCAGGCCTTCCTGGTCTGCGCCGGTATCGAGCACAACCCGCATAATAACGACTATATCGCGCGGATGGCCCGCCTCTATGCCGGACGCATCCGCCAGGTGGCCGACGTAGACTGCAGCTGGTCGGAGACCTACCACGCGCCGGGCGCGGCCGACCGGTTGCGCCAGGCTGCGGAGCGCTGGCCGCTGGCCGCCTTCACCCACTACATGAAGGCGGAGGATGACGGCAGTTGGCTCTATTCTGGGGAGGGGCTGGCCTTCTTTGAAGCCGCTGCCTCACTGGGGCTGATCGCCAGTATCGCCTGCTCGCCCCATCACCACGCCGCTCTGCATCGCGTGGCGGAACGGCTGCCGCAGCTGCCGATTCTGATCCATCATCTGGGACATCCAGGCGTCGGCAAGGCAGACAAGCTGGAGCAGGTGTTGGCCTCGGCGCGCTATCCGAACATCGGCGTCAAGGTCTCCGGCTTCTACTACTCCACGCAGCAGGGGTTCTGGGATTTCCCCTACGCCGACTCAATTCAGGCAATTGTGAGTCCACTATACCAAACGTTCTGTCCTCGACGGCTGTACTGGGGCTCAGACTATCCCGTCTGCCTAGGCAACATGACCTACCGCCAGGCAATTGAGTGTTTCCGCCATCACTGCGACTTCGTCCCTGACGACGATAAGGCCCTGATTATGGGGCAGAACCTTAGTCGTTTGCTCGCTTCAGATCGAGACCGGTAGAGGCCGTGCTTCAGCGGTCCACTCCAGTTGCCGCTCCAGCGCCGGTTCCTCTCCTTCCAAACGGGACTGCACAAGATTGAGATGACGGTAGATGCCGTCCAGCGCCATCAGTTCGTCATGGTTGCCCTGCTCGGCGATGCCCTCATCTTGCAGCACGACGATCTTGTCGGCGTTGCGAATGGTGGACAGGCGGTGCGCGATCATCAGTGTCGTGCGTCCCGCCATCAGGCGTTCCAACGCCTGCTGAATCAGTTGTTCCGTCTCGGTATCGACTGAGGACGTCGCCTCGTCGAGGATCAGGATCGGCGCATCCTTCAGGACCGCGCGCGCGATCGCCAGGCGTTGCTTCTGGCCGCCGGAGAGCTTCACCCCCCTCTCGCCGATCAGTGTATCATAGCCGTCCGGCAATTTTTCGATAAATTCGACCGCGTTCGCCACCAGCGCCGCTGCGCGCATTTCAGCTTCCCCCGCGCCCGGCTTCCCGAACAGGATGTTCGCACGCACAGTGCCGTGAAAAAGGAAGACATCCTGCAGGACGATGCTGATCTGCCGCCGCAGACTCTCCAGCGTCAGGTCGCGAATGTCGTATCCGTCCAGCGTGATGCGGCCAGCGTTCACATCATAAAAGCGGGGAACCAGGCTGGCCAGCGTCGTCTTGCCTACACCGGTCGGGCCAACCAGCGCAACGACCGATGCCGCAGGAATCTCAAGATCGATGTTGCGCAGAATCGGCCGATCGGTCAGGTAGGAAAAGCTGACGTTCTCGAACCCCATTGCGCCGCGCGCCCGTCCATCGTACTCCAGCGCGCCCGGCAGGTCGTAAATGTCCAGCTCCTCGAGCAGCAGTTCGTTCACGCGCTCCGCCCCGGCCAGCGCCTCCTGGATTGCCTCCCACGCATGGCTCAGATGGCGCACGGGCTGGTAGAACAGCTCCAAATAAAGGAAAAAGGCAACCAGGTCCTCGATCGGAAGCGTCCCGAGCAGAGCCAGCCTGCCGCCAAAATAGATGACGACGACGATGCCCAGCGCCGATGCGAAATGGACAAACGGCTCGAAGGTGGCAAGCAGCTTGAGCGCGCGCAAGAGCGAACACTTGTATTTCTCGATGCGAACGCCGATGCGCTCCGACTCCATGCGTTCGCGGGTAAAGGTCTTGATCTCGCGTATGCCTGAGAGATTGTCCTGCAAAATGGCGTTGAGTTCGCCCAACTCGGCCTGACGTTCCCTGAATGCCGGGCGCACATACTTGGAAAAGCCGCGCATCGCCAGCACGATCAGCGGAATCGGAATCAGCGTCAGAAGCGTCAACTGCGCGTTCATGGTCAGCAGCATCGCGCTGACGCCGAACAGGGTCAGCACATTCACCAGCACGTCGGGCACCGCGTGGGCAATCAACTTCTCCAGCAAGTCGGAATCGTTGACCACACGCGACATCAACTGGCCGGTCTGTTTGTCCTCGTAATAGTGTAGCGAGAGCCGCTGGAGATGCCGGTAGAGGGCGACGCGCACATCGGCAACGACGCCCCAGCCGGCCACATGGGCAAAGTAGCTGCGCAGGAATTCCAGCCCTGCCCTGGCTGCGTAGATGGACAATGCCAGCAGTGCCAGGCGCGAGATCAGGCCAGAGGAGAGGGCATCAGACTCCCCGGTACGCACGGCTGCGATCAGCGCGCGGATAAACCAGGGGGCAAAAAGCTGCACGCCTACGAGGAGAACCATGCTGAAAACCGTAATCAGCAGAGGGGTGCGATAGGGAAGGGCAAATTTGAAGAGCGTCTTGAAGAAATTCATCCGAACTTCGCTGAAACCAGATCAGCGTGCGTTTTGATTGCCAGGGCGTTCGCAGGCGGCAGACGCAATGAAGTTGGCGGACCAGAGTGCCGACATCTGAAATTCGGCTGGCGATGACCGCTCTACTGTTGCGTGCGCAGTTCAACAAACGTCGTTCCACCGGCCTGTACGGTGATGTCCCGGCCAACCTTCTCGCCGTTGACGATGGCGCTTATATGGTAGTTGCCCGCCGACACATGACCCAGCGCGCCGTTCTCGCCCCAGGCAGGGTCCGGGCCTAAGTTTTCCAGTTCCGGATAGGTCTCGATGACGCGATACCAGCGCGCGCCGCCCTCCTCATAACGGAACAGGGAAAGCTGAACGCCAGGCCAGGTGCGTCCACTTGCCGAAAGCAGCCGCACCGCGACCGTGCCGGCATAGGCTGCAGGGCGCGTCCACAGAGCCGGGTTGACCGTGTGCAGATAGCTGTTCTGCCCGACCCGCACCTCCATATGCAGATGGGGGCCGATGGCGATGCCGGTCATGCCGACGCCGCCCACGAAATCACCCGCGCCCACCCATTGACCTTCCTGGACATCCACGCTCACAAGGTGGCCGTAAAGTACAAAGACCTCCTCTTCCCCGCGCGGCGTGTTCAGCTTTCGATCGAGCCGAATCACAACCGAGTTCCCATAAAAGTCGTTGTACGGCCCCAGAAGTGTAGGATTGTCCGGGCCTGCATGGATGACAACACCCGAAGCTGGGGCGAGGACGGGTGTCCCGACCGGATTGCCGATGTCGATCCCGTGATGGATGCGATAACGGCCGCCGCCGGTGCTGCCAAACTGGTATCCGGGGCTGTACAGCTGATTGAATCCGCCGGGGAACGGCGGTTCCAGCCAGAAATGTTCGCCGCTGGCCGGATTCGGCGCATCGAATGTCGGCCACAAACTGCCGGGCTCGCCCGAAGTTCGCGGCGTGAGACCCGCCTCCAAACCGGCTTCAATCTGAAAGGACTGCGAATCCCGCGCTTTGTCGATTTCTTCGCGCAGGACAGACAGTCCACCCATCGGCGGCCGCGACACGAAGCGCGGAACCGAGCCCAGGTAGGGCACCGGCGTGCTCAAGGCAAAAGGCTGCTGGGCGCCAACTTCGGACATTGGCGGCCGCGAGACGAATTCGCTGCCGATCGTGGGGTTGAGCGCATCTTTGTAGGGCTCGGGCGACATCGCCAACCCTGCATCACGCGACCAGACCGTGTCGGGCAAGTAACGATAGATCGGGTCAATCGTGGCCGTGCCGCCCGGCTGTGTTGAAGAGGCCGGACTTGGCGAACGCAGAGCCGCAAAGCTGGAACCCGGCCCGGCACGTTGCGCGCTAATCGCCGCGGCGGGGCCTTGTTGTTGTGTAGGGGGGTCCTGGTTTAGGGTTGGGGACATCAACTGCGGCAGGCGCGTCGCGCTGGCTGGGGCCTCTGACTGCGGCCCCTGAAACTGGGAATCGGTAAGCTGGAGAACGATCGCGGAGGCCGGCGCAGGTACGGGCACGGGCGCCGGCCTAAATCCCTGTGAGACAACCGGCGCCGTGAAGCGTCGGGGCAGATACAGGCAGCCGACAAGCACAACTGTCAGCGCGATGATTAATTGGGTGCGAACTGTCGCGCGGCGTCGCCGCCAGCGCGCCTGCCATCCATTTTCTGACGAAACCTCGGCTGTCTGCTGATCCTGCGGATGTGCTACAATGGGGGGGGAAATGCGGAGCAAGAACTGTGTCCAACGATTCGGCCCCTGATCTTGGAAACTGTCGTCCACCATCGAGTCCGCCAACCGCCGGAAATACGCCAACCCCATAGCGGACAGCAGACTGTCATGACTCAAAGCAAGGTGATTGGACAACGAACGGAAGACGATTCCGAAAAAGCCGGTGTTCAAGAGAAGGCTCCACGCACCATCCACTTCGATGTGTTCACGCTGTTCCCGGGCATTTTTGCGGGCCCTCTTTCAGAAAGCATTCTCGCCCGCGCGCAGAAAAACGGCATTCTGCAGGTTGCGCTTCATAATATCCGCGATTACACAACCGATCGTCATCAAGTTTGCGATGGCTACCCATACGGCGGCGGCGGCGGCATGATCATGCGGCCCGAACCTGTCGCGCGTGCGGTCGAGTCCGTTCTGAGTCGACGGCCGGGCTGGCAACTCCCGGCGCAAGCGGCCCCCCATGACCTGCCTGACTGGAACCCGACCGCAGCGCCGGACTTGCCACAGGCCACGCCGGTCATCCTGCTCAGTCCGCAGGGCCGCCGCTTCGATCAACAGGTCGCCGCAGAACTCAGTTCACATTCCCGTCTGGCGCTTGTTTGCGGACGCTACGAGGGCGTCGACGAGCGGATTCGCACCCAGTTGGTCACGGATGAACTCAGTATCGGTGACTATGTTCTCAGCGGGGGTGAATTCGCTGCCCTGACGGTAATTGATGCGGCAACTCGTCTGTTGCCCGGCGTGTTGGGCCATGAAACAGGCGCCCAAAGCGACAGCTTCTCTGTCGGTACGACCGGTCTCCTTGAAGGGCCGCAGTACACACGCCCTACTGACTTTCGCGGAGAAGGCGTGCCGGATGTCCTGGTCAGCGGTCATCACGCCAACGTCGCGCGCTGGCACCGCCAACAATCTCTCCTGCGCACACTGACGCGACGTCCGGATCTTCTCGTCGGGGCCAACAATGCCGGGCAGCTTACGCAAGAAGACCGTCATTTCCTCTCCTGCCACGGATGGCAATGCCCACCAGAATCCACCACCACAGGCACCACATGAAATGATCGGGGAAACTCTCTCGCGCCGCCGCCGGCCATAGCAACGAACCCGGCCAATCGACATTCCACCTATCGTTTTCAGAACCCGCTAGACGATTCTTCGGTCCTAAGTCAGGCTATTTTACCACCTGAGATCGGGTCATTCCAAATATAGAACACACATATCTTTTAGACAGCTTGCCTACGAACACAACGCGAGGGCTACGCGACGCGGGCGAAGCCGCGATTGACCCGCATCATACTGCAGAAGCCGTGGTGGACAAACCAAAGCAAAGGGGGCATACTTAGGCTTATCGGATTTGTATACCACTGGAAGGCGCCACTGTCGTAGATCGAGAACGAAGGTTTGAAATCGTGGAGAGGAACGGATCGGTGGTTGGAATGATTTAGTTGCTCACAGATCTCCAGGCTTCAATATCGACTGGAACGGTTACGCGGGACGCTGAAGGGTGGATCAGCGGTCAGGAGAGAGATTCAGATGACAAAGCGAATTTATGTTGGCAACCTGCCTTACACAGTGACTGAGGATGAGGTTCGGGAAATGTTTTCCCCACACGGTGAGATTGTGAGCGTTGCCATGATCACCGATCGCGAATCCGGGCGTTTTCGCGGATTCTGTTTCGTCGAGATGGAAGACGCCGGGGCCGATGCAGCGATCGCTGCCCTGAATGAGAAGGATATGAGCGGACGCCCCCTCAAGGTCAACGAGGCGCGCCCGCGCGAGGAACGGGGGGGAGGAAGGCAGGGCGGCGGTTATCAAGACCGCGGCAGCCGATGGTAGACTTCTGGCGTTTTGCCATATCGCCGTCCTTCCCGTAGAGACCGTCTCTATTGTATCCGAGTAGAGACGGTTTTCTGTTACAATGCGCGGCGGGCGCGTGCGATACGGCAGCCGCAGAAAGGCGCATCCGTGGTCCTGCTAATTCGTATTGCCGCGCCCCGCGACAGCGGCGGGCCTGCGCGCGATCCATGATCCTGTCGTGCGCAATACGCCAACCTCTTTCGAGCTTGCGCCGCCCTCAGAAGAGGAGATGACCGCCCGCGTGAACAGGACTCTGACCCGCTATCCATAGCTGGTGTGCGCGGCGCAGGAGAGGGTCTGAAGCTATGCTTACGCAGGCGCGCACAGCGAACGGGCGGCCTACCGGTGGTCGGTCAACGTATAGGTCTACGTCCACCCGCAGGCCTGGCGCAAGGGAGTGGGACGTGCTCTCTATCATGCGCTGTTTGCGATTTCGCGTTTACAGGGATTTTACAGCGCTTTCGCCGGAATCATCCTGCCAAACACGGCGAGCGCCGCTCTTCACGAATGATTGGGTTTCACGCCTATTGGGACGTTTGAACGGGTAGGCTTCAAACTGGGTGCATGGCACGACGTTGGCCACTGGCAGATCGCGCTCCAGCCAAGAGAAGGTGAGCCGCCACGGCCGCTGCCGGCGCTTTTGCAAAGCCCTCTGTTGAAACGGGAATTGCGGGACGGGTTCGGACAGTCTGGCTCTCCTCTCGCCGGGAACTGCCCGGCTATCCGATGCCACAGAACTGCCCAATCAAGTGTAAACAAGGTCATCTTCACGGGCTGTGAGCCGTCCTTACTGGCCGCTCTTGGGGCAACCCGATATGGCTGGTAGAATTCCCCTGCAATCATCCCTTTCCTCGTGCGGTTCGCCTTGATTCGAAGGAAGCGACTCCACTACTGCCGCCCCAGTGCATCGGAGTGCAACTGTGGATGAGCAATTGGTCTTTGACGCCAAAGACGGCGCCGGCGCCCCAGCAACTCTGGCCCAAATTCGCGCTGGCTCTTACTATGATTCCATCGTTCTCATGCAGCTTCAGCGCGCCCTGGCAGCCTTGCCCGGCGTCCAGGACGCCGGTGTGATCATGGGCACTCCGGCCAACAAAGAATTGCTGGTTCAGAGCGGTCTGCTGACCAACGAAGTCGAGCAAGCCGCGCCCGAAGATCTTGTTCTGATCGTGCGCGCGCAATCGGCGCACGCGGCGCAGGCGGCGTTGGGCAAGGTGGACGACCTGCTCGCAGCCAGACGCTCCCAACATGGCGGTGCATACCGTCCGAAGACCCTGGCAGCCGGGGCGCGAATGGCCCCGGAAGCTGAATGGGTGCTGATCTCCGTGCCGGGCCGTCATGCAGCCGCGGTCGCACGCGACGCGCTCGACTTGGGCAAGAACGTATTTCTCTACAGCGATAACGTCACTCTTGAGGAGGAGAGCGCGCTGAAAGAAATCGCCGCCGGAAAGGGGCTGATGATGATGGGGCCGGACTGCGGCACGGCACGCGTCGATGGCGTCGGCCTGGGCTTCGCAAATCGCGTCCGCCGCGGCAGGATCGGCATAGTCGCCGCGTCGGGCACCGGCCTGCAAGCCGTCATGGCGGGCATCCACCGCTTGGGCGCCGGCGTCTCGCAGGCTTACGGCACGGGCGGACGCGACCTATCAGCAGAAGTAAAAGCAAGGACCGCCAAACACTGTCTGTCGCGGCTGGCGGAAGATCCAGGGACGGATGGCATCATAATCGTGTCCAAACCGCCCGCCGCCACGGTTGCGCAAGAGTTGCTGGCGGCGGCCTCCGCCTGCGAAAAGCCGGTTGTGGTACATTTTATCGGATTCGAGGAGACAGCGAGCCAGCCGGGCATTCTATTTGCCCGGACTCTGGACGAGTGCGCCGAACTGGCGGTCGGCCTGACCGCGCCCGCCAACTCGAAATGCACGAGCGGCGCGCACTCTCCCACGTTCTCACGCGGCGCGCCGTCGCAGCACATTCCGGCCCCGCAGTCGAACACCTGCCTGCGCGCGCTCTACTCCGGCGGCACTCTGGCCTACGAAGCGCTCTGCATCTTGCGGGACACGCTGCCATCGCTACAGTCCAACACGCCGCTGCCCGGTGGCCTACAGCTGGATAATGTCCACCGCAGCCAGGGCCACACAGTTGTGGACCTGGGGGGGGACGACTTTACAGTCGGGCGGCTGCACCCCATGCTGGACAACGAGTTGCGTATTCGCCGTCTGCTCCAGGAAGGCCGCGACCCGGAGGCCGGCTTCATTCTGCTGGATGTCGTGCTGGGCGATGGCGCACACCCGGACCCGGCCAGCGAACTGGCCCCGGCGATCTGCGAGACCATTGCTCTGGCTGCCAAAGACGGCAGGCGTCTGCCCGTCGTCGCAACCGTAGTTGGCACCGACGCCGATCCGCAGGGGCTGGACCGGCAGGTTGAACAGCTGAAGGAAGCCGGCGCGTCTGTCTTTTTCCGCCATGACGACGCCGTGCGCGCCGTGGCGGACTCGTTTGCCGGCAGGACATCCGTGCGCCCCGTTTCAAAGCCGGAGCACGCGGCCGCCAGCCAGCCGGCAGCGGGAGAGCCGCCCGTCTCTGCTCGCTTCACGGCCATAAACGTCGGCCTGGAATCTTTTGCCGATAGCCTGCGCGCCCAGGGCGCAGAGGTGGTTCACCTCGACTGGCGCCCGCCCGCAGGCGGCGATGAAAGGCTGGCGAATTTGCTGGCGCGCCTGCGATAGGGGCGTCGGTTCGTAATTTGAATTCAGGAACGCCGGTTACTGTTCCGATACATTCTTGCTGAACCAGATGCCGCTCGATCAGCGCCGCCCGGAGGGGCTTCATGGCAACTGATATCGACAACGCCAACGCCACAGCCGTGAAACGAATGATCGAGGCGCGCCCTGTCCTGACGGGACTGGGCAGCGCGCTCGAGCTGATTCCGGGCATGCACGAAAATCTCCTGCTGCACGCCGGTCCGCCGATTTCATGGGAGCAGGCCTCGGGGCCGCTGCGCGGCGCGCTGATCGGCGCGTTAATTTTCGAGGGTCGGGCCAAAGATGAAGAGCAAGCCACGCGACTGATCGTCAGTGGCGAGGTCACTCTCTCACCCTGCCACCATCACAACGCGGTCGGACCGATGGCCGGTGTGATCTCGCCCTCCATGGCCGTGTATGCCGTCGAAAACAGGACTCACGGCAACCGCGCCTACTCAAACCTGAACGAAGGCTACGGCAAAGTCCTGCGTTACGGCGCCTACAGCGAAGAGGTGCAGGAGCGGCTGCGCTGGATGCACGAGGTAATGGCCCCCGCGCTTTGCGCGGCGATAGAAGCCAGCGGCGGATTGGACATTCGCGCCTTGCTGGCCGAAGCGTTGCACATGGGCGATGAGGGCCACAATCGCAACAAGGCCGGCTCGATACTCTACACGAAACACCTCGCACCGCACATCGCCGCCACCGCCGCGCAACCGGCCGCGGCAGCCGCCGTCATACAGGCGTTGGGCGACAACGCCCTGAGCGTGCTCAACCCGGTGATGGCTGCCTGCAAGGCCATGGCCGACGCCGCCCACGAGGTCGAGGGCAGCACCATCGTCACGACGATGGCGCGCAATGGTACCGAGTTCGGCATCCGCGTCAGCGGGCTGGGCGGACGCTGGTTCACCGCGCCATGCCCGCAACCGGTGGGGCTTTATTTCCCCGGCTTCAGCGCGGAGGACGGCAACCCGGATATCGGCGACAGCACGATCACGGAGACAGCTGGACTGGGCGCATTTGCAATGGCGGCCGCGCCGGCTATCGTCACTTTCGTCAGTGGAACGCCCCAGGACGCGCTCAACGCTACCATGGAGATGTACGAAATCACAGCAGCCGAGCACACCAGTTTTACGATCCCACAGCTCGATTTTCGCGGCACGCCGGTGGGCATCGACCTGCGTGCAGTCGTTGAGACCGGAATCACTCCCAGAGTCAACACCGGCATCGCCCACAAGGAAGCCGGCGTCGGCCAGATCGGCGCCGGACTCGTGCGCCCGCCGCTGGCGCTCTTTACCGAAGCGCTCTTTGCATTCGCCGAGGAATATGGATTCTAGCAGAAATGACCGGTAGACTTACCGACCACAGGATAATTCTCAGGAGAACATTACGATGATCCCCTACGATCTCTCACAACCTTTGAACGCGGACTGCTCATTCTGGCCATTCTACCCCCCGTTTGAGGTAAAGTACTTCAAACGCAAGTCCGAGCACGGCGTGAATGCGCAGTACATTCAGACATCGAATCACATGGGCACCCATCTGGACGCGCCGCGCCATTTTGTCACCAACGGCAAGACGATCGATCAGCTGCCCCTGGATTGGCTCTACGGCGAAGGGGTAATCGTCAATTTGAGCGACATGCTCGACGAGTTGGACATCTTCGGCCCAGAGGATATCGAGAAGCGGGTAGAGGTGCGGAAGGGGGACATTCTCTTCATCAACACCGGCTGGCATCGCTACTCCTTCCTGGCTGAGGAGGGCGACGAGGAGAAGTACATCCAACGCCATCCCGGCCCCCACCACAGTATCTGCCAGTGGCTGCTGGACAAAGAGATTCGCGTCTGGGGCGTGGATATGATCTCGACCGATCACCCGATGAACCTGCCAATTGGTCGGTTCCTGGGCAGAGGCGGCCTGGAGCACTGGCAGCGCGTGCGCAAGCAGTGTGAAGAGAAATTCGGTGGCTCCGACGCGGTTGATGAGTTGTTCCCGGAGGAGGCCTATCAACTCACCCACAACGCGCTCTTTCCCCACGACTGCGTCCATGTTGAAAACATGGGTGGACAGATCGGCGCGCCAGAGCTGCAGAACAAGCGACTGACCCTCGGCGTTTTTCCCTGGCTATTCAAGGGCGGAGAGGCTGCCTTCTGTCGAGCAGTCGCTTTTGTTGAAGAATAGAAAATAGTGGCTCCTGTGTCGTACAGACCACCACCAGCCGGCATATGCAACCGGAGTAGGGGGCAGGCTAGATGAAACCCGCCACCTTTGATTACCACGCGCCGCGCACCATTGACGAGGCGCTGGGTCTGCTCGCGGACTATGGCAGCGATGCCAAGCTCCTGGCCGGAGGACAGAGCCTGGTGCCGACAATGAACTTTCGACTGGCGCAGCCGGCCGTGCTCGTTGATCTCAACGGCATCGACGAGCTGTTCTTCATCCGGGAGGACGAGAGCGGTCTGCGCTGCGGTGCAATGACTCGCCAGCGCACAGTGGAACACAGCCCTCTGGTACGCCGGATTGGGCCGCTGCTACACGAAACGATCCCCCACATCGCCCATGCTCAAATTCGCAATCGCGGCACTCTCGGCGGCAGCTTGGCCCACGCCGATCCCGCCGCGGAGCTGCCGGCCTTGGCCCTGGCGCTGGATGCCCGCATGTTTGTGCGCGGTGTTACAGACGCGCGTTGGATCACGGCGCGAGACTTCTATGTAGGGCTGTTCGCCACCGCAATGGAGCCGGAGGAGATGCTAATCGAAGCGGCCTTTCCCGCCCTCCCTCCTCGCAGCGGCTGGGCGTTCGATGAAGTGGCCCGCCAGCATGGCAACTACGCACTGTGCGGGGCAGCCGCTGTCGTCGCGTTGACGGACGAAGGCGCGGTTGAGAGTGCAAAACTCGTCTTCTTGAGCGTCGGCGAAGGGCCGGTCGAGGCGACACAAGCAACAACTCTGCTTTTGGGCGAGCGCCCCACACCGGCGGCTATTCGCGCTGCCTCCGAAGCCGCCGCGACGCAGGACATTGACCCGGTAGGCGACATTCACGCCGGACCGGAGTTCCGCCGCCATCTGGCGCGAGTAATTGCAGATCGTGTGCTGACAAGGGCGATCGGGAGGGCAACCGGCGCTGGCTTTCAATAGGAAGGGTCCTGCCCATTGAACCAGACAATCACTCTGACCGTAAATGGCAAGCGGTATGAGCGCTCTGTCGAGCCGCGATTGCTGCTGAGCGACTTTCTGCGCCACGACCTCGGTTTGACAGGCACGCACGTAGGCTGCGAACACGGCGTCTGCGGAGCTTGCACTATACTATTGGATAATGTGGCTGTCCGCTCCTGCCTGCTTTTCGCTGTACAGGCAAATGGGCGCGAGCTGGCCACTGTCGAAGGGTTGGACAGCGGCCCAAATCAGATGCACCCATTGCAGCATGGCTTCTGGGAGACGCATGGTCTCCAATGCGGTTTCTGCACGCCGGGAATTCTGATGTCGCTGATCCCATTTCTACAGGAGAACCCGGACCCATCGGAAAAGGAGATCCGCGATCTCCTTTCGGGCAACATCTGCCGCTGCACCGGTTACCAAAAGATCGTAGAGGCCGTGCAGTTGGGCGCTAGACTGATCCAGGAGAATCCCTCTTGAATTCTTTGTTTCTGCAAGGTTTGACGTTTTCGGCGCTAGTCATTGGCATTTTGGCCTTTCTGGCGTGGTGGCTCTATTTGTCGCCCATTCGACAGGCCGCCGCCAACGGGTCGGCCGCGGCCGTTTATAAAAACAAGGCAGCCGCTACCTCGCCACGTTTGTCGTATACTCTCGCGCTGCTGATTGGCGTTGGCTCTCTGCTCATCAGTTTCGGCGGCTACTGGGATGCCAGCGAGCATGTCGTCACCGGAATCGTTCCTGGAGGAGAAGACTTCCTCTGGCCTCCCCATCTGATGCTCTATGGAGGTTTCTTGCTTGCATTCCTCGTCGCCTTGGGAGGATTGATCGCTCTGGCCTTTAATAGCTTGCGATTGGGCATAAAGGATCCGCGCCTGTGGGTGCGACGCAATCCTTATGTCGGGGCAGCTGTGTTGATCGCAGGATACGGGCTGCTGTCCATCCCCGGCGACGCCATATGGCACGAACTCTATGGAGTTGATCTGACCGCTTGGAGCCCTCCCCATATCTTCTTGGCGGTGTCGGCATCGTCCCTTGCCATCTCGGCCATCGGCTTATTTTTGCGCGGCTCGACGGAGGAGACCAAGGGGGAGCGTTCTCCAAAGCCTTCTAGCTCCCATATGCGTAGTGCCGCGCTGGACAGCCGCCGGCCCGGTTTGGCCTGGAACCGAATCAGTGCCGTCGCCTCCAAAACGGACTGGCTCAACTTGGTCAAGTTATTTTATATTTCTACGGGACTGCTCCTGTTTTTCGCGGTCGGAACGATTGAGTGGGAAATCGATGTCGTAGCTAAAATAGTGGCCCAACGCCCCGTTTGGCTCTATCCGACCATTATCGGCGTCTCTTCTTTCGTGCTGCTGATCATGGGAAGACGGATAGTGCCAGGTCCTTGGACTGCCACCGTCCTCGCGCTGTTCTACTTTGGGTTACGGAGCGCTGTCACCGCTTTTGCCGAAATCGTCAGCGGTGCACCTCCCAGAATGACTCTCGTCTTTATACTTGGCGCGGTGTTGCTGGACCTGACATGCCATTGGATGGCGCGGTTCGGATTCAAGGCCGGAGACTGGCAGTTCAGGCTCGCTGCCTCGGGCGCCTTTATGGTTGGTTATACACTCGTCGCCCAACCCACGATCGCGTTCTTCTTGCTCCAATATTTGCCTTCCTTTACCTTACCCGACCACCTGCTCACCGCGCTGTTCGTGTTCCTGCTGAGCGCAGCGCTGTATCCGGTGGCGTTGGGGCTGGGCGGCTGGTTGCAAGACTCCGCTAGTGAAGAGGCTGAGGCGCTCCCGGAGATGCCGGAGATTATCACTGTGCCGGCAAAAGGCTGAGAAAGCAGGGAAGCGGACAGTGTGGCGCTTGGTTCAAAGTTGATGCAATGGCCGCTCCCTACCGTGGAAAACAAAGAGGGGCGCTCGGCACATCCGCCGGCGCCCACCTCGTAACGCGTATCATCTATCTCCTTCAGACAGGTTTCGCTCAATCATGTCCACACGCCAATTTGGCCAGCCGATCAAGCGCAACGAAGATCCACGACTGCTGACCGGACGTGCGCTCTTCACCGATGATGTGCAACTTGCCGGAATGCTGCACGTAGCCTTCCTGCGCAGTGATTTGGCCCACGCCCGCATCCGCTCAGTCGAGTTGGGCGGCGCCAGAGAACGCCGCGGAGTCGTTGCCGTCTACACGGCCGGCGACCTGGGAGAGTTCTGGCAGCCGGGGCCGCTCTTGGTGCCGCCGCCGCCGGTGGAGCAACTTGAGTTTCACCAACGCACGCAGGTACCCCTGGCCAAGGAGAAGATACGCCACGCCGGCGAGGCAGTGGCGATGGTTGTTGCCGAGAGCCGCTACCTCGCTGAAGACGCGCTTGAAGACCTTTTTATCGATTACGAACCGCTGCAGGCTGTTGTCGATCTGGAAGCTGCACTAACCAGCGCCGCGCCCCTGGTCCACGATGATCTTGGACACAACGTGAATGCACGCATGACCCAGAACAAAGGAGACTGGACGCGTGCCGAAGCCGAGGCCGATCTGATCATTCGCCGCCGGTTTCACTACGATCGCGGCACGGCCGCGGCGATGGAAAACCGGGGCATCGTCGCCAGTTGGGATGACAAGAGTCAGCACCTCACGGTCTGGGACACGACCCAAGCCCCCATTGCCATCCGCAACGGCCTGGCCGCCATGCTGGGGCTTTCGGAGCACCAAGTGCGGGTAATCGCCCCCTTCATTGGCGGCGGCTTCGGCCCCAAGATCATGATGTTCTACCCGGAGGAGGTCTTGCTCGCCTGGGCTACAATGCAGCTTGGCTGTCCGCTCAAGTGGATCGAGGATCGGGAGGAGAACTTCTACGCCACGACCCAGGAACGGGGACAGGTGCACGACGCCGCTATCGCCCTCAAAGACGATGGCACAATTCTGGGCGTGAAGGACGTATTCCTCCATGACGCCGGCGCCTACGCGCCGTATGGGCTGACCCTTCCCGTCAGCACCCAATGTACGCTTCTCGGCCCCTATGTCGTGCCCCACTACCACTCGCAGTTCACCAGCATCTTTACCACCAAGCCGATCGTCACGCCCTACCGCGGCGCCGGTCGTCAGCACGGCGTCTTCGTGATGGAGCGGCTGCTCGACATCGCCGCCAAAGAGTTGGATATTGACCGAATTGCGATTCGTCGCAGGAACTTTATCCGTCCCGAGCAGTTCCCTTATGCAAACGAGATAATCTTCCAGGACTTCACCCAGTTGGTTTACGACAGCGGCAATTACGAACCGGCTCTTGATCGAGCGCTGGAACTGATCGGCTATCAGGAGTTCATCCGCGAGGAGCAGCCGCGGCGGGAAGCCGCTGGCGAGCGAGTCGGCATCGCCGTCGTCAGCTACATCGAGGGAACAGGTATCGGTCCGTACGAGGGCGCCAGGGTGACCGTTGAGGCCAGCGGCCAAGTGAGCGTTGCTACCGGCGTGGGCACACAAGGCCAGGGCCACCACACCAGTTTTGCCCAAGTCGTGGCCGACCAGATCGGGGTAGCCGTCTCCGACGTCCACCTCGTCACCGGCGACACCGACCTCTTCTATTGGGGCGCCGGCACATTCGCCAGCCGCGGCGCGGTGGTCGCCGGCAACGCCATGCATGCCGCCGCGGCCAAAGTACGGGCTAAGATTCTGAAGTTGGCGGGCGAAAAACTTGAAGCCGCCGAAGAGGATCTGGAACTGATTGAAGGGCGAGTGCGGGTTAAGGGCGTGCCGCAGACGTCGATCTCATTGGGTCAACTAGCGGCTGACGCCAACCCAATGCGGGGCGCGGTCAAACCGGGCACGGAGCCGGGCCTGGAGGCCACCGAATATTTCGGACCGGAGCGCGGCGCGACCGCATCCGGCGTTCACGCCATGATCGTGAAGGTTGACCCTGAGACTTTCCTGGTTGAGATCGAAAGGTACGCCGTCGTCCACGACTGCGGCAAGGTGATCAATCCGCTGATTGTCGACGGGCAGATCCAGGGCGGTGTGGCCCAGGGAATCGGCAATTCCTTCTATGAGCAGTTGCATTTCGACGAGAACGGTGCCCTTCTTAACGCCTCGCTGATGGACTACCTATTGCCTACCGCCTCCGACGTGCCGAACATTGTGAGTGACCACATCGAGACGCCGTCGCCGTTGAATCCCCTGGGCGTGAAGGGTGCGGGGGAGGCCGGTGCGATCCCTGTGGGTGCGCTCTTTGCCCAGGCGCTGGATGATGCCTTCCGCGACATCGGTCTGGAGGTGCGGGAGATTCCCCTCAGCCCCAATCGCCTGTTTGAGTTGGTGATGGAGGCTTCCGCCAGGGTGGTTGGATGAGCACGGCGCAGACCCGGTTTATCGACGCCCTCGCCGCCAAAGCCGACGCCGACCCGCGCATTCGCGCGGCCTGGCTGGCCGGAAGTTTCGGCAAAGGCAAAGACGACCGCTGGAGCGACGTTGACGCCCACCTTCTGATAGAGTCTTCTGCGCTGGACGAGTTCAGCGACTCTGCTGAGACATGGCTGGCGCAGATCCGCCCGCTCGTCTTCGTGCGGCGCATGTTCGACGGGCGCATGGTCAACGCCATGACCGACGAGGCGATGCGCCTTGATGTCTGGCTGCATGGCGGCGCCAGCGCCGACGTGACCGAAGGCGAGACGCGCGTGCTGTGCGCCGAGGAGGGCGCGCTTGCATGGCAGCCCCATCCGGGCAAGGCGCTTACGCCCGAAGCCGCCGCCGCCGAACTGAACAGGGCGATCCCCGAATTCTGGCGCTGCGTTTCCATCCTGCCGATGGTGCCCGGCCGCGATGAAAAACTGGTCGGCGCGGGCGGCAACTTTCTGATCCTGATGCTGCTGGCGGACGTGCTCAGCGTCGGCAGCGGGCGCCGCCGCGATCGGGGCGTGAAGGCGCTCAACAGCTTCCTTCTGCCCCACTTCCGCCAACTCGCAGAAGATGCAACTTTTCTGGATAGGCTGACTCTCGAAGAGTTGGCGCGCTTCCAACTGCGCTTGGTCGGCATCATGCAGGAGCACGGCCCCGCCATCTGCCAACAGTGGAACGTCGCCTATCCGAGGGCGATGGAGAAGGCCGTCCTGCGTTACGTGGCGCAGGAGTTGCGCTCGCTGGGGCTTGCCGCTACGCTCGAGGAACTGGCATGACTTGGCGTGCTCCCTGAACAGGCTATCTCTGAGAACGATTGAATTGGCCTTCTTCAGCCTCCCAGGAAGAGAGCAACGGGACTGAGGAACGGCAGACGAGAAGATGTCCAGTCTACTCTGGCCTATTCGAAGAACTGTTCACCGAATGCGTCGAGTGCGTCAAGGTCACAGTCCTTGAAGAGATCGTCAGGGTTATCCATCAAGATCAAGAATATGGGCGTCAGAGTGGCAATTGCCTCCCCAACCGATTTTTCCCCTATGCCTCGAAGAGGCTCAAGCTCATCCACGAAACAACCGAGAATGGACTGAATCTGATCGTATTCAGGAGCTGTCGTTACGATTCGACTGTGTTCGTCCTGGAAATCGAACAGCAGGTCCAGCAGCTCAGACACAGCGGTCATAATACTGGCGGGATCATCGGATTCGAATAGCGCTTCCAGTCTCGCCACACGAATCTCGGCGCGAAGCATCTCTTCCTCTAACCAATTCATGTATTCCAGTTCGGTCATCGTAACGACGTCTTCCGCGGACTCTGCGACTGGCTCGAGAGGCGGCGAAGTCAACTCTGCAACCTGACGTTCAAGCTCGGCAATGCGCTCTTCATACGCCTCGACTTTCTCCAGCCGGTCGAGGATCTCCTTGACCTGCGCTTCAAGGTCGGGCAGCGCCTCGGAAGCAAAGACGGGAACAGCTGCGCACAAAACAACCAGAAGCGCCGTAACGATCCATTGCTTCTTCATCGATCGTCTCCTTTTGAGGTAAATTGGAAGCTGAAGGGTCCATGCAGCCAGCTTCAGGCCGTTTGGGAGAGAACTATATATTACAACAGCGAAACGGTTTTCTTCGAACAACAAGACCTCGCGCAGAACAGTTGGGCCACTTGAAACACGGACAAGTTGGTGCGAGAACGAGTCGGGAAATTCGCAATTCCCAGGGCGCACAGATCTTTGTTACAATCCCAACCATAACGCTCTCGTTCACACTCGCATGACAGGAGAACCGCCTATGCCTCGCATCGTCCGCGGCGCGCTGCTCCAGGCTTCATGGAGCGGTGACCAGGAGTCCATGATCCAAAAGCACGAGATGTACGCCCGCCAGGCCGCTGAACAGGGCGTGCAGGTCTTCTGTTTCCAGGAGCTTTTCCACGGGCCCTATTTCTGCCAGGTGCAAGACCCCCACTGGTACAGCATGGCCGAGCGCATCCCCGACGGCCCGACCACCGCGCGCATGCAAGAGCTGGCCGCGGAGACCAGGATGGTGCTAATCATCCCACTGTATGAGGAGGATCAGCCCGGCCTCTACTATAACACCGCCGCCGTAATCGACGCCGACGGCAGCTACCTGGGCAAATATCGCAAGACGCATCTGCCCCATCTGCCCGGTTTCTGGGAAAAGTTCTACTTCCGCCCGGGCAATCTCGGCTACCCCGTCTTCGATACCGCCGTCGGCAAAGTGGGCGTCTACATCTGCTACGACCGCCACTTCCCCGAAGGCGCGCGCATGTTGGGCCTGAACGGCGCCGAGATCGTCTTCATCCCCTCCGCCACCTCGCGCGGCCTCTCCCAGCATCTCTGGCGCATCGAACAGACCAGCCACGCCATCGCCAACGGTTACTTCGTCGGCACCATCAACCGGGTGGGCGTCGAAGCGGAACTGGGCGACAACGACTTCTACGGCCAGAGCTACTTCTGCACGCCGCGCGGCGAATTCGTAACCACGTTGGGCGAGCGCGACGACCTGCCCGGCCAGGGCGACCCTTATGCCGAGGAGCTGATCATCCGCGACCTGAACCTGGACCTGATCAAAGAAGTGCGGGATACGTGGCAATTCCTGCGCGACCGGCGGCCCGACATGTACGGAGAGATCGTCGCAGCCTGATTGCCGGACGGCGCGCTTTACCGACAACGCTTGGTTGATGGCGCCAGCCTGCGCTGGCCGCCAGTGAGGAACATAAGATGCCCACCCTGATCAAGAACGGAACGATCGTCACCGCCGCCGACAGCGTCAAAGCGGACCTGTTCATTGACGGCGAGCAGGTGGCGTTGATCGGCCGCGATCTGCCAACCGGGGGCGCACAGGTGATCGACGCGACCGGCAAACTGCTGCTGCCCGGCGGCATCGACGTTCACACCCATCTGGAGCTACCTTTCGGCGGCACTGTCTCCTCGGACGACTTCTTCACCGGCCATCGCGCCGCCGCCTTCGGCGCGACCACAACCCATATCGACTTCGTGATCCAGCCCATCGGCGGAACGCTGAAGGAGGGCATCGACGCCTGGCACGCCAAGGCCGCGCACAAGGCCGCCATCGACTACGGCTTTCACGTCGCCATCACCGACCTGCGCGACGATGTGATGGCCGAAATCCCGTCGGTCATTGACGAGGGCATCACCAGCCTCAAACTCTTTATGGCCTACAAAGGTCTCTTCCAGATCGACGATACAACCCTCTTTCGCGCCATGCAGGTGGCAGCAGAGCATGGCCTTCTGATAATGGTCCACGCCGAGAACGGCGACGTCATCGCCGAACTGACCAAGCAACTGCTCGACAAAGGCAAGACCGAACCCAAATATCACGCCGCCGCCCACCCGGCTATGGCCGAAGCCGAGGCGACAGGGCGCGCGGTGGCCCTTTCCGGCATCAGCGGCGCGCCCCTGTACGTTGTTCACGTAACCTGCGAGGAAGCGGTCGAACAGCTTGCGTTGGGCCGGGCCAAGGGCTTCCCGGTCATGGGCGAAACCTGCACACAGTACCTGTTCGTCTTCGAAGAGGATCTCGCCAGGCCCGACTATGAAGGCGCCAAGTACGTCTGCTCGCCGCCCGTGCGCCAACCCAAGGATGCCGCCGTCCTGTGGAAGGCCCTGGCCGACGGCGGCCTGCAAGCGATCTCCACCGACCACTGCCCCTTCTGGTTCGAGGGCGGCGTCGCGGGGCGCATCGCCGGAAAGGAACTGGGCCGCGAGGGATTCCACCAGATTCCAAACGGCATGCCCGGCATCGAAGATCGAATGCCCGTGATGTGGCACGCCGGCGTGGGCGGCGGCCACTACAACGTCAACCGCTTCGTCGAGATCACCAGCGCCAACCCCGCCAAAATCTTCGGCCTTTATCCCCGCAAGGGCACGATCGCGGTCGGCTCCGACGCCGATATCGTCATCTGGGATGCCGACAAGGAACACACCATCTCCGCGGCCACGCACCATATGAACACCGACTACAATGTTTATGAGGGCATGCGCGTGCGGGGCTGGGCCGAGAAGGTGCTCCTGCGCGGGCGCGTGATCGTTGACGGCGACAATTGGTTGGGCGCAGCCGGCGCGGGACAGTTCCTGCCGCGCAAACCCTTCGCGGAGGTTATGTGAGACTCGCCAAACCGAGATCGCCCAACGCGGTCGGCTACTTTGCAATCATCCTCTTGCTACTCGTCCTGCTCTGGGAGGCTTACAAACTGCTGGGCGCGCCGGGGGGAGCCTACCTGCGGGGAACCGTACCCGTGCAGGCCGAGGAACAGAAGCCCATCGGCGCGCTGTGCGCCTCCATCGGCTTGTGCGAGTTGAAGCTGCCGGTGCGGGCGGACGACAGGGCCATGCCCCACGTATGGGAGATCGTAGCGACGATCTTCGAGCCGCCGCGCCGCGGCAGCGACACCATCCTGCTCACCATTCTGCTGAAGGCATCTCTCTTCACTTTGCAAGAGGCAGTGGCCGGTTTCCTCATTGGCGGGCTGCTCGGCTTCGCGCTGGGAGTGGGCTTCACCCATTCCGGCCTGTTGGAGCGGGGCCTGCTGCCCTACGTGGTGGCGTCGCAGACCGTCCCGCTGCTGGCGATCGCGCCAATGGTGGTGATCTGGCTGGGTGGCAGCTGGTTCTCCGTGGCGGTCATCGCCGCCTATCTGACATTCTTTCCCGTAACGATCAACACGCTTCAAGGGCTGCGCTCGACGGAGCCGACCGCCGTGGAGTTGATGCACTCCTACGCGGCCTCGTCCTGGGACATTCTGTGGAAGCTGCGGGTACCCTCCGCCCTGCCCTACATCTTCACTGCGCTCAAAGTCTCGGCCACGGCCAGCGTGGTCGGCGCCATCATCGGCGAACTGCCCAGCGGGATCGCCGGCGGCCTGGGCCGGGTGATCCTCAACTTCAACCAATACTACGCCACCGGGCCGGAAAAGCTGTGGGCCTCGATTCTCTTCTCCTCGTTGACCGGCATGGTCTTCTTCCTCTTCATCTCCCTGCTTGAGCGGTTCTTCGTCCGCATACAGACATCTGAATCGTAGACGGTTGGGAGCGGAGGGGCCTCACTGTCGCCTGTCCGGTTCAAGCGGCACCACGTCGCCTGTCTCCATGTACCACTCCAACATGCGCTCTTTGAGCGTGGCCAGAACGCCGCGATAGGCGGCATCATCGATGAGATTGCGCGTCTCGCGCGGATCCTCCTGCAAGTCGTAGAGTTCGTCCTGCTCGTAGAAGCGACGGACATATTTGTGGGCGGCGGTGCGGCACATCACCGCCTTCGTATGTTCCGGGCCTTCGGACATCTGCAAGCGCATGCGCGGCCAGTAAAGGAACTCCGGGCGGCCATTGCTCTCCAGCTCCATGCATTGACGCTCCCCGTGCCGACGGCCGCCCTCGCAGAAGACGGCATCACGGTGCGAGTCGGTCTCACCGGCGATCAGAGCGAGTAGGGAGCGCCCGAAGTGGTCACACCCCGCCTCGAAGCCGGTCAGTGCGTACACCGTGGCCGGGAAGTCGATCAATTCCACCAGGGCGTCGGACACGCGCGGCTTGACAGGCGTACCTGCCGGCGGTTTCACCAGGAACGGCACGCGTGTCAAACAGTCCTGAAAGGTATTTTGCGTCTTTTCGACCAGGCCATAATCCCCGGTAAAGTCGCCGTGATCCGAGAAAAAGAATACGAGTGTATTGTCATAGATGCCGGCCTTTTTCAGCGCGTCCAGAACCAAGCCGAACTGGTGATCGACGCGCGCACACATCCCGTAATAGGTGCGCCGCAACTCGCGCAGGCGCTCCTCCGACCAGCCCTGCATCTGCTGGCCGTCGTACAGGCCTTTCATCAGGCTGGGATAGCCGTCCCACCCGTTGCCGGGGCCGCCGGGCGTCGGTGTCCGTTCGGGAATCTGCGCCGGGTCGATCTGGCTGTACCAGGGATCCTCCACCGCGTACGGGGGATGCGGATAGCCCAGCGGCAGGTAGATGCAGAGCGGCTGATCCGGCGGCGCATTGCCAATCTGCTCAATCGCGCCCTCGACCATGGCCCAGTCGGCATCGTAGGCAACCGCCTCGCCCGGCGGAATTTCGCGCCGCCCTGCGTAGAAGGAATAGTAGTTGTCACCGCCAGGGTCCCCCCGCCAATCCGTCAACCCGTGCAGGTTCGGCAAGAGGCGCTCCGGCTGCGGCGGGGCGTACTTGACATCACAGTAGTCGGCGTACCCGTTCTGACCCGGCACGACATCGTTCTTGCCGCCCCACCAGACGTAATAGCCGTGCTGGCGCAGCGTGCGCAGGAGCATCGGCTCGTCCGGGCGCAGCATATGGAACATCGTTCGGTGGCCGCGCACGTGCGGATACCAGCCGGTCATAAAGGAGCAGCGGCTGGGCGTGCAGACCGGATTCTGGCAGAACGCGTTGGCCAGGGAGACGCCCTCCGTCCGCGCCAGGTTGTCCAGCACCGGGGTCACCGCGGCGGCGTTGCCGGCGTGGCCGAGCACGTCCCCCCGCCACTGGTCGGGGTTGAAAATCAGGATGTGCGGCAGTTTGTCAGCCATAACGTCGTTTCTCCAGTTGAACAGGTGAATTCCATTTGGGACAGGGCAGGCGAGGCAGCTGCGTTCCCCGGCGCCGGCAGGACTCCAGCCAAGGCTTCCGCATCATAGCAGAGTGTTGGAGGGCGCAAAACCAGGCGCCAACGCACGTCTGCGGCCCCCTGCCTGCTTGTTCTTTGTCCAGTGGCTATAGAACCAGGGCGATTGCATCTAAATCCGGGCGCCAGATCAGCCGAAAATTCAACACAAAGAATGTAATGACAGATGGAAGTCGCTATCCGCCTGCCGATTGAAGGTGGTTTACGGCCAATGAGGCGGTCATCAGTTGCCGAAATCGATCGGATTCCCTGGCTGCGAGCCATCATCACGGCAGACGGGCAGCTGGGTGAAGGCCACGCGCGTGGTCGCGGCGGGCGGGGCGCAGGCGCAGAACGGGTCAAAAAGCTGCATGAATTCATGTGATGCCCTGCTCTGTATCCTGTCGGTGCGTTCGGAGAGTATCAAAGTGGCGCGAATTGCCGCGTGAATTCATGTGTTACCTTGCTCTCTCGGAAAAAATTTTGCGGATGGGCGCAGAGCGTCGCGTCGGGTGCGGCGGCGTTATGGTCTTGCAACTGTGGTTGTTCTGTCAGAAAGGATACGTTTGTTAAGGTGCAGAGATGGTCCGCTGCCGCCTTGGTCTTGAGGCGAAGGGTACAGCTTATACGGTGGTCCAGGCTCTTGCAAGGGGGAAGGAGCAGGGGTGCATCCCAGATTATTGTGCGTCGAGTAAAGCCAAGCGGTTGAAGCAGTTGAGGCCAGGTATGACTGAGCGGAGTCGTGCGGAGCGTGGGCATCGCCAGGGGATCCCCTTTGGTCTTCACAACCCCTTCTCCTCGTCTACGCCCTTTCATCTTAACGAAAAACTGGGATGCACCCATGCAAGGGAAGCGCGTGTCGGCGCTGAGCAGTTGGGCTGCGCTCTTTTCGCCCGCGCACCACGATTTACAGCATCGCGGTCACTCTGAGTACTGAAAACGCACAGATTGGCGTTCGTTGAGACACTGTTGAAGTTCCAGTATCGGCGCCTCGCGCGGGTGAATCCAAGAATTGGGGCGAAATTTCGGCTGCGTCCAGGCTTATGGGCCGCTTGCAGGCGACGTGCGGGGCGCGCAGGTCAGGTGTGCCATGTAAGCAGTTACGAGCGTTTGCGAGCGTTTGCCTGCAGTTACGAGCGTTTGCGAGCGGGTTCGAGCGCGCCAAGTCGCGTTTCGTCGCGTTTAGTCGCGTTTGGTCGCGTTTAGTCGCGCCAATTTTTTTTTTCGTGTTCGGACACGTTCGGGCACGTTTGGGCGTGTTCTTTCGTCATTTCTCGTCATTTCTCGTCATTCTTCGTCATTCTTCGTCCCAAAATGGCTTTTTCGGGAATGGCGGGCAACGGGCGGTTGCGGCACTGGCTGGGCAGGGAGGGCAGCAGTTTGCTGCGCGTGGCTCCCCCGCGCAGGGGGCAGGATGGACAAAATGGCCTGGCATTCATTTGAAATCGGTATGCAGTTGCGGCATGGCCGCGGCTGCGCTCGTTCGTCTTGCGCACAAGTGTACTACAAAAGCGGGACGTTTGCAGTTGCTGGAGATTCCAGGATGTATCTCAGAATGGGGGAGCGTTTCTGAGTTGCTCTGAAGGGCAGGACTATCAGCAGTTGTCTGAACTGTGGTTCAGGCAGTCAGTATGCTGGAGACAGTTGACGGCAGCGGCTCAGGCGGCGTCTTCGTTGACGAGAATCAGGCGAGCTACGGTTCGATTCTGGCGACAGGCAACTTGCATCTGTCACCCATTGGAGCAGTTCTTCAACAGGCGCGGAAGCCGAAACCGGCTGCGGGCGAGAGGGCCGCGATCGCAGGGGCACGTTCCCCAAAAATTTGGGATGCACCCAGGAGCAGGTTGGGCGCTGAATTGCGTATTTCGTATTGCGTAAGGGCAGACGAGACGGCCACGATTCAGTTGTTTGATTCGCCGGCAGCGTCCCGGTTGCAAACGGGATTCAGATTAGATGCGATTGCCCTGGCAATGGAACCGTACTGCTTGGCGTCTTCTGCGCGGATGTGCTAAGATCGACACCATGAGTCGGGCCAACGTCCACTCTGTCCCAGTCGGCTTTTGGCCAAACCCCTACGCCTCCAGGTGTGAAACAGCAGATTGCGCCGAAGCTCTCTCTATCCATACGAAATCCTTCCATGACCGGACCTGTCGTCCTACTGCAAGACATCGATAAGACTTTCGGAGAAGGCGCCTCCAGTCAGGTCCACGCGCTCAAACAGATCAATCTGCAAGTCGAGAAGAACGAGTTCATTTCGCTTATCGGCCCCTCCGGCTGCGGCAAATCCACGCTGTTGCGCGTCGTCGGCGATCTGGTCCAGCCCTCCTCAGGTGCCGCCACCGTCAACGGAAAGAGCGCCCGCCAGGCCCGCCTCGATCAGGATTACGGCATCGTCTTTCAGGCCGCGACCCTCTATGACTGGCGCACGGTCGCCAAGAATGTGCAATTGCCGCTCGAGCTGATGCAGTACAGCCGCGCCGAGAAGGAGCGGCTCACACAGGCGATGCTGGCGCTGGTCGAACTGTCCGACTTTGCAGCCCATTATCCCTGGCAACTCTCCGGCGGCATGCAGCAACGGGTGGCCATCGCCCGCGCCCTCGCCTTCGAACCGTCAATACTGCTGATGGACGAGCCGTTCGGCGCGCTCGACGAGATGACCAGAGAGCGGCTCAACCTGGAACTGCTCAACATCTGGCGCAAGACAGAGACGACCGTGCTGTTCGTCACCCACAGCATCACGGAGGCGGTCTTCCTTTCCACGCGCGTGATCGTCATGTCAGCCCGCCCTGGCCGCCTTACCGCCGACATCGCCATCGATCTACCCCAGCCCCGCAACACCGAAACGCGCAGCAGTGTGCGTTTCTTCGAGTTGGAGACGACCGTGCGCAAGGCGCTGCGCATCAGCGAATCGGCTGCTGGCGAGACCGCCGACAACGCAGACGGCCAAGAGGCAGCGGAGGTGGTGGCATGAGCGAGCGCAAGCAACGCATCTGGGCGCCGATCCTCATCCTGATCGCAATCGTGGCCCTATGGGAGACGTTGGTCACGGCCTTCAACATTCAGCAGTTTCTGCTGCCCAAACCGTCGGCCATCATCGGCAACCTGGTTCAAATCGCGGTGATCGACGCGACAGATTCGGTATCGAACACGGAAGACATCTCGCTGAGAAACCGGTTTTTGGTTGTCCTGCCGGCCGCACTGTCGCCGGAGCTACAGGCGACTGTGGAGCAGGCAAGTTGGCTGGAGATTCCGCTGGGCAGGCGCAGCGTTTCGTTCCTCCGAGGCGGCAACCTGACGCCGATTCTGGCGGCAAGTTGGTTCACGCTGAAAGAGGCGCTGGGCGGGCTGGCAATGGGCACGGCTGCGGGCATCGCTGTGGCGCTCGCCACCACACGCTGGACCGCATCGCGCGAGGCGTTGCTGCCCTTCGCCATTGCCGCCAACTCGATGCCGATCATCGCCTTTGCCCCAATCATGAACAACTGGTTCGGCATCGACAACCCATTCTCCAAGATGGCGATTGTGACGATCATGATCTTCTTCCCGATCATGATCAATACTGTGCGCGGCCTTATCTCCGTCAATAGCCGTTCGCTGGAACTGATGCGCTCGTACGCGGCAAGCGAATCTGAAATCCTGATCAAGCTGCGGATTCCCAACGCGCTGCCTTCGCTTTTCAGCGGGCTAAAGGTGGCCGGCGCGCTCGCCATGATCGGGGCCATCGTCGGCGAATACTTCGGCGGCCCGCGCATCGCCCTCGGCGTCTTTATCACGCAGGAGGCCGCGCTCTTCCGTTTTGCTACCGCCTGGGCTGCGATTCTCGTCGCCTGTCTTCTTGGCATCGCACTCTATCTCATCATTCTACTGCTCGAACGGCTGGCCATGCCATGGCATCCCAGCTTTCGCGCCTAACTCAATGACTTGCTGGCAAAACGCTTGCGTTCCCAGGTGTCACGAACCTACCACACATCAGGAGGACCAAATGAAACATCGAACTTCATTCTGGCTGGCAATCGGCGCGCTGCTCATCCTCACCCTGGGAGCATGTGTCGCGCCAGCGGCCCCGGCCATGGAGTCCGGCGCCGACGAGGCGCCCGATGCGGCTGACGGGGGATGCACCGAACTGACGCCGGTGAAGCTGCAGCTCCAGTGGGTGACGCAGTCCCAGTTCGCCGGCTATTTCGCCGCAGTGAACCAGGGCTTCTACGCCGAACAGTGCCTCGACGTAACCATCCTAGAAGGCGCGGTCGAGGTCGTGCCTCAGCAGGTTGTCGCCTCCGGCCAGGCCGAGTTCGGTCTGGCGTGGGTGCCCAAGGTGCTGGCCTCGCGCGCCGAGGGCGCAGACCTGGTGAACATCGCACAGGTATTCCAACGCAGCGGCACGCTTGAGGTCTCCTGGGCCGACGCGCCGGTCGCCACCATCGCCGATATGGCGGGCAAAAGGGTCGGCACCTGGGGATTCGGCAATGAGCACGAACTGTTTGTTGCCATGCGCGCTGAGGGCATCGACCCGAACAACCCGGATGACGTAACCGTCATTCAACAGAGCTTCGACATGCTGGCCCTGCTCAACCGGGAGTTGGACGCGGCGCAGGCGATGACCTACAACGAATACGCCCAGGTGCTTGAGGCGATCAACCTGGAGACCGGAGAACTCCACCAGCCGTCTGATCTTGTGGTGATCGACTTCAACGATGTCGGCACGGCGATGTTGCAAGATCACGTCTTCTCCCGCGAAGCCTGGCTTGCCGAGGAAGGCAACGAGGATATCGCGGTCCGCTTCCTGGCCGCCAGTTTCAAGGGCTGGCAGTTCTGCCGCGACAACTTTGACGCCTGCGTCCAGGTCGTCCTCGATAACGGCCCCACTCTCGGCCAGAGCCACATGAGTTGGCAGCTGAACGAGATCAATCAGTTGATCTGGCCCTCCCCCGCCGGCATCGGCGTGATGGACCAGGCCTTGTGGGATCAGACCGTCCAGGTGTCCGTCGACGGCGGCGTCATTGCTGAAGCGCCCAGCGCAGGCGCTTTCCGCGCCGATCTGGCAGAGGCGGCCCTGGAACTGCTGGATGGCGATGTGACAGGCGAGACCTACTCGCCCATCGAAGTCGAACTGGTTGAGGGCGGCGAATAGCCAACCTTGCAGCCAGATTTTGTCGATCGGTCAGAGACCGGCGGTCGGTGCAGTTGCCGGCCGCCGATCTTTGGCAACTGCGTTTGGAATTGGAGGGCTTGAGTGCGGCGACTGCGGGAATCTCAGGCAGCCACATACGCGAGAGGACTGGGCGGCTTCCGGCTGAAGGGCAATGGACCTTCGACGACTATGCCCGCCATCCGGACGATGGCATGCGCTATGAAGTGACACAGGGAGAACTCTACCTGTCGCCTGTGCCGCGACCGCTGCATCAACTGATCATATTTCTTATCCCTAACGTTCTGGGCAATTTTCTCAAAGTGCGCAAACTGGGAACAGCCTTCGGCGCTCCCGTTGATGTCATTCTCCCTGGGAAACTTGGAGACCCAGTCCAGCCGGACCTTCTCTTCATTCATAGCGAACGACTCCACGTCATCGGCGAAACTTACATTGAGGGCGCGCCCGGCTTGGTTAGGGAGGTCCTGTCACCGTCCAACCCGGCCCACGACCGCAGACTGAAGAACGAATTATACGCCGAAGCGGGCGTAACCGAGTACTGGATTGTCGATCCACACGAACGGACTGTTGAGATTTTCGTTCATCAAGACGGAACCTACGGCCTGTTCGGGCGCTTCGGCGAGGGCGGAAGCGCGCGCTCGAAAGTGCTGGACGGCTTTGCTGTCGACTTGGATGAGATCATTCAGGCATGATTCTGTTAACCGGCGCCGCAGGCAAGACCGGAAAAGCGGTCATTGATGCTCTTTCCAAGGCCGGCCAGCCGGTTCGCGCATGGCTTCGCCGCGCCGAGCAGGCTGAAGGGCTCCCCGTTGCTGAAACAGTTGTCGGCGATCTGGAGGATGCGCGCCTGTGGGGGCGGGCGTGCCGAGACGTGGATGCACTCTATCTCATCTGCCCCAATATGCATGCGTGCGAGTTGCAGATCGGCAGGCTGGCCTTGCAAGCGGCGCAGGCGGCCGGTATCAGTCGTTTTGTCTACCATTCAGTGCTTCACCCGCAGACTGAAGACATGCCCCACCACTGGCAGAAAATGCGCGTGGAGGAACAGATCTTCCGCAGCGGCCTGCCCTACACCATTCTTCAGCCCTGCGCATATATGCAGAACATCCTGGCCTACCGCGCACTGATCGCGGCGACCGGCCAATATGCCGTACCGTATGACATCCACGCAAGCTTTGCGCTTGTCTGCCTGACCGACGTCGCGCAGGCCGCCGCGCGCGTCCTCACCGAGTCCGGTCATGCCGGGGCAATTTACGAGTTGGCGGGGCCGGATAATCTATCCTCCGCCAAGATAGCGCAGACGTTGGCTGTCCACCTCCGGCATCCGGTCCGGGCCGTGCAAGTTACCCTGGATGAGTGGGAACGCTCCGCGCTGGCCAGCGGGATGTCCAGTGCCATAATCGAATCGCTGGGCGCGATGTTCCGCTACTACGACCGCTTCGGGCTGGTTGGCAACTGCAACATTCTGGGTTGGCTGCTTGGCCGACAACCGACATCTATGACCCAATTCGCGGCGCAAGCGTTTCCCGTCTGACGACCGCCCCCAAGTTGTGTTGCCACGCCCAACTGCGGCAACCACAGACCACACAAAATCGGAGACAATGCCATGCGATTCATCCTGTCCACCGGCTCCCTCTACAGCTACGGCATTGACCGCGTCTTTGCGCTGGCCGCCGAGAGCGGCTTCGACGGCCTCGAACTGCTCATCGATCACCGCTGGGACACGCGCCAGGCCGCCTATCTCCAACAACTGATGAGCCGCCACTCGCTGACAGTGCCAGCGCTACACAGCCCTTTCAGCCGCAACTGTCTGGGCTGGGGCGAGACCGAGTTTGGCGCCATCGCCCGCACTGCCGAACTGGCCGCCGAACTGGGCGCGCAAGTCGTCATCCACCACCTACCCATGCACTTCAGCTATGCCTTCCTGCAGACTGGAAAGGGGAGTCTCTTGCTGCCCAATCTCTTCGATCCCGGTCACGGTCAGTACGCGGCATGGCTCACGGAAAGCTATCAATCGCTACAGGCGTCCACCCACGTGCTGCTGTGCATCGAAAACCTGCCGGCCCTGCGCGTCCTCGGTATGCGTTTCAACCCAGCCCGCTGGAACGCGCGCAGCCGCACAACGCTAAACGACATAAAACGGTTTCCCAACATCACCATGGACACGACCCATCTCGGCACCTGGGGCCTGGACCCTCTGGAAGCATACGACCGCTGGGGCGAACGCGTGAAACACGTGCATCTGAGCAACTTCGACGGTCGCGAACACCGCCGCCCGGAGGACGGCTCGCTGCGGTTGGACCAGCTGCTGGCCCGCATGGCCGCAGACGACTACGGCTATTCGATCTCATTGGAGCTGCAACCGGATGCTCTCGATGCCGGCGCGCCCGACGAACATATCATTGCCCTGTTGCGGGGCAGCATGGATTACTGCCGCCAGGCAGCGGCAATCGGGAATAAACTGGTGTCATGAAGTCCATTCCCGCAGTGATGGACGCAGCCCCTACTCTATCGGATAGCGCAGACCCCACTCCGCCCGAAGGCCGTCCAGCAAACGCATGATGGCCAATGTCTCGTCCAGGGGCATCAGCGGATGTTCGGTCAGACCCTCGCGCAGACAACGCCCACACTCCACAGCCTGGTAGTTCCAGCCATTGCCAATGATCTGCGGACGCACCGTTTCCGCTTCGTGCCCGTCGCGGCTGATGGTGAAGCCGGACGGAGCCCACCAGCCATCATCGGCGCGAATCTCCCCCTGCGTCCCGCTGATGACGAGCGAATGCGGCGTGCTGGCCCGGATCGCCGTGGACAACACCGCCAGCGCGCCGTCTTCGAACTGAAACAGAACGCTCGCCATTTCATCCACGCCGGTGACGCCCAGATGCGCCATCGAGGCGATGCGGGCCGGTTCTCCCAGAAAGTGATGCGCCATCGAAATCGGGTACACGCCCACGTCCAGCAGCGAGCCGCCGCCCAACGCGGGATTGAATGAGCGCTGCTCCGGGGCCAGAGGCGCCCGGTAACAGAAGTCGGCCTGAAACAGCCGAATGTCTCCGATCTGCCCGTCCTCGATGCGGCGCGCAATCTCGCGAATGTGGGGCAGAAAGCGTGTCCACATCGCCTCCATCAGAAAGCCGCCGCAGGAGCGAGCGCAATCGATCATCTCCTGCGCTTCCGTACTGTTTATCGCGAACGGTTTCTCACACAGCACGGCTTTGCCGGCGCGCAAACAGTCGATCGTGTTCTGCTTGTGGAGCGTGTGCGGCGTGGCAATGTAGATGATGTCCACGTCCGGGTCGGCCGCGAGCGCGTCGTAACTGGGATGGCGGTTGGGGATGTCGAAGCGGTCCGCGAAGCTGTCGGCGGTCTCCTGCGCCCGCGAACCGACCGCGACGATCTCGGCATCCTCCTCCGCGCCCAGCCCGGTCGCAAAGTCGCCGGCGATGCGGCCCGTTCCAAGTATCCCCCAACGAATCTTATCCATTTTCTCAACTCCGGCAGTGTGTAGACAGGCATTTAATCGGTTGGGAAAGTAAATCACGACTGTAATAGACTGTCAACCATTTGGCTGTATGTTATACTGCACTCGTTCGATAGAAGAGCCGGAATCCGTCGGCACGATGTCTGCCAGTACCGTACACAATGAACAAACTTTGCCTGGTTCTCATTCCTTTGGTCCTGTTCGTGGGAGGTTGCGGTCGCCTGAACTTGGGCATCGGCCCTTTGTTACGCGATGTGAGCGTTGCGCCGGATCAGATATCCCCCAACGCCGACGGCGACACCGACGTCACCGAGATACGCTATAGCCTCAGCCGCTCCGCCTACGTCAGCATATACTTCGAAAACGATGAAGGCGAACGCTACTACTTCCGCAGAAACCGGCGCCGCTCTCCCGGCAATTATGGCGTGCTGTGGGGCGGGGTGATGGACGAACCGGAAATTGAGGAGGTCGAAGGCGGCACGCAGGAGATACTCAGCCGCGTATTGCCGGACGGCAGATACCGCTGGGTGGTGCAGGCCACCGACGACAACGCGGCCAGCGAGAGCATTGACGGAGCCATCAGCCTCGAAGACGGGGAGACCGACATCCCGCTACTGGAAGGCTTCGCCGTCGCGCCCACCGTATTCCGCCCAAATCTGGACGGCCTGCGCGACGACTGGGTGAGCATCACCTATCGTCTGTCCAAGGAGGTGCAAAGTGTGCAGGTTTATCTGCTGGATCCGCAGAAGCCGGGCGTGAAGTTCCATATTGCCGAAGGGCCAAACACTATCGAGCCCGAGGAGCCGGGCAATCATTCCTACAAGTACTTCGGCGGTGTTGACCTTAACGCAGAGCCCCCGCCGGACGGCCCCTATCAAGTCGTTGCAGAGGCCAACGACTTCGCCGGAAATCGCGTGCGGGTTACACGCAACCTGACGATAGAAAACGGGGGCATTCCGCGCGCCGATGTCGTGCAAGGGGAAATCGACTGGCAAGGCGAAATCAACCGCGTCGTCAGCGTGCCCATTGGACAAGAGCTCTGTTTCACCGCCTTCGTGAAAAACGAAGGCGAGGTCCCCATCCGCACGACCGGCCCCTGGCCTGGGCAGGAATACGTCTTCCACAAGGGCTTTACCCACGAAAACTTCAACACGATGGCGATCGAGGCCGCGCGCCACCAAGAGTACTGGTTCGAACGCGGCGGCACTTTTCGATTCGGCATCAACTTCAACACCGCCGGCTTCAACTACCCCTTTCGCTGGGCGATCGGCCGCCAGGAGGATCTGGTCTGGCTGGAGTTTGAAGAAGAGTCGGCCTGGTACCTGATGCCCGGTAAGACCGGCGAGGTGAACGGCTGCATTCACTTCGACGGCCCTCCACCTGGAATCAACGTCCTCTGGTGGGGCGGCCTGATCCACGAGGCATACGGCCACCCCAACGAATACATCGACCGCATCACCGTCCATGTGGGCGTTGAATAAACCCGGCCGCCGCGACGCGCTAATCGTTCGTTTCGGACTTCTCGACTCGCGACATCATGCGCCTATCCGTCATCATTGTCTCCTATAACGTGCGCGAACTGCTGCGCCGCTGCCTGCACAGCGTCTATGCCTCAGCCCAATTGAGCGCAGACTGGCTGGCCACGGATGTAACCGTCGTCGATAACGCCAGCCGCGACGGCAGCGCGCAAATGGTTGCGGCTGAATTTCCCCGGGCGCATCTGGTCGCCTCAGCCGACAATCTGGGCTTTCCGCGCGCCAACAATCTGGCGCTGAGCCGACTGGGATTCGGCGCGGAAGCAGAACGGCGCACGCGCCCCGCACCCGGCAACGGCGAAAACCACTCTGACCCGGATTTCGTGCTTCTTCTCAACCCGGACACCGAGGTCGTGGATGACGCGCTTGGCAAGATGGCCGCGTTCCTGCGCGATCACCCTCAGGCCGGCGCATGCGGGCCCCGTCTGCACTACGCAGACGGCAGCCTGCAACATGCCGCCTTTGCCTATCCCGGACTGGCTCAGGTGGCCCTCGATCTCTATCCGCTGGCGGAGTTGCCCGTCGTCCGGCGGCTGCTCCACCGGCTATTGGACAGCCGTCTCAACGGGCGCTTTCCCCGCAGCCAGTGGCTGGGCGCGATGGCTTTCCCGGTCGGTTTTGTGCTGGGCGCGGCGCTCATGGCGCGCGCCGAGAGCATCCGCATCACCGGCCTTTTCGACGAGGGCTACTTCATGTACTGTGAGGAGATGGATTGGTGCCTGCGTACGCAGATGGCGGGCCTGCCGATCTTTGCCGTCCCCACGGCGCAGATCGTTCATCACGAGGGACGCAGCAGCCGTCAGGTTCGCTGGAAGTCGTTTGAGCGCCTGTGGGCCAGCCGCTTCCGCTACTTCCGCCTGCATAGCCGCCTCTATCCACGAGGCTTTCACACCTGCCTGCGTCTCCTGGTGCGCCTCGGTTTGGCCTGGAACGGCCTGATTGCCCGCCGCCGCTTCGCGCAGGGCCGCCTGTCCGGCGACCGTCTGGCCGAGGAGTTAGAAGCGTATGAAGAGGTGATGAAATTCAGCCGCTAACGGCTCGACGGCAGCAGAAGAGTGCAACCCGATGCCCCTAGACCTGACGGCTGTCATCCTTACAAAGAATGAGGCCCACAATGTCGGTGACTGCATCGCCGCGCTGCGGGACTGGACCGACGCGGTGGTCGTGTGGGACTCATGCAGCCATGATGCAACGCGCCAGATTGCGCTGGCCGCCGGCGCGTGCGTGGTCGTGCGCCCGTTTGACGACTACGCCCGCCAGCGTCAGGCCGCCCTCGACACCATTGACAGCGAGTGGATTCTCTTCATCGACGCCGACGAACGCGCCACCCCGGCCCTCGCTCAGGAAATCCTGAACGCCAGCCGCGTTGCGCGTTGCGCCGGTTACTGGATTCCGCGCCGCAACTTTATCGTCGGCCACGAAATGCGCGGCGGAGGCTTTACGCCCGACTACCAACTGCGTCTCCTGCGGCGGCGGCGCGCCCGCTACGACCCGCGCCGCGAAGTCCACGAGGTCGTGATTCTTGACGGCGTAGAAGGCAAGCTGAACGAGCCGCTGCTTCACTACAACTACGCCGACTGGCCGCAGTTTCACCGCAAGCAGCAGGTCTATTCCCGCTACGAGGCCAGAATCCTCGCAGAACGCGGCGTGCGGACGCGGCCGCACAACCTCATCATCCAGCCGGCGCGCGAACTGCGGCGTCGTTTTCTCACTTTGCATGGCTGGCGAGATGGAATCCACGGACTGCGCATTTCCCTGCTGCTCGCCTGGTATTACGGCTTCATTCCCTATTGGCTGCTCTGTCAGGCAGGCAACCGCGACGATTGAGCGCTGACTTTCCGCTAGACTGTTGGCAATGGAGAAGTTCTATCAAACGTCGCGCTGATCGAACGCGGCCCGGTGCGCCTCCCGCACGGCGTTGTCCTCAAGTTTAGCGTAGATGCGCGTCGTGTTGGGGCTGGCGTGTCCCAGCGCCGTCTGGGTAACGGCCAGATCATGGGTAGTCTGGTAGATGCGCGTAGCGAAGTAATGGCGCAGCGCGTGGGGCGTGATGCCCTTCGCGTCCAGCCCGGCCTGCTCCGCCAAACGGCGAATCGTGTTCTGTATCGTCTGCGTCGAAAGAGGCAACACCTGGGAACCGGCCCGTCTGTCATGGCGGGCAAAGACCGGCAACTCCGAAAGAGGACGGCGCGTGCCTCCGTCGAATTGCTGTCGCTCGCGAAGATAGCGGTGGATGGCCTGCCAGGCCCGATCATCGAAATAGACGCGGCGGACTTTGCTGCGCTTGCCGACGACCCATGCTGCCTGGTCCGCATCTTCCAACTGCTTGCGCGTGATGCTGACCAGTTCCCCCACCCGCAGGCCCGTGCACCGCAGCGTCTCCACAATTGCAACATCCCGCAAGCGGGCAAGCTGTTCGCGCACGTCGTCCGGTCGGCGCAAGACCGTCTCGCGTGCCGCAACCACCAGTGCCTCCATCTCCTCCAAACGCGGCGGATAGGGCATCAGGTCGGGCGGGCGCTGATTGCGGCGGATGCGCTTGACGCCGTCCCGCAGGCGCGCCAATTCCTGCGCGCTGAATGGAAGCCAGCCTCGCACCTGCAAAAAGCTCACCCAACCCACCAGCGCGGCCAGATATGTATGCAGCGTGCGCTTGCCGATGCTCCCCCGGTCCAGCAACCAGGTAGCAAAGGTCAGCAGCCGGTCAACGTCCAGAACATCCAGTTCGCTGATCTCCGCCGGAATCTCCTTTACCGCCAGATATTCCTGGAAGAGGTTCATCGCCGTGCGGTAGGTGCGCCGCGTGTAAGGTGTGCCCGTATCAGCAGCGCCCAGATAGCTTTCGATCGAGTCAGAAATGATCATCAGACGAACCCAAGGACAGAATACGGTCGAACGCAAAACAGGTGCTTTCTCCGTATTTCATTGTGTGTGCCGCACGGATTGCCAAGAACAGTTGCCAGAAAGCCCACCGATCACACAGCCAAAGCTTACGCAATACGCAGTACGCAATTCCTATATCCGCCGTCCCGGCCCGCTGACGATCCGGCCCGGCGTCGCGCCCGTGTGAGCGCCGTGCGCGTAGACTCGCTCGCCGTTGACCCACACGTCGCGCACGCCGACCGACAGCTGGTGCGGTTCGGTAAAGGTGGCCCGATCGCCGACCGTCTCCGCATCGAAAATGACCACATCGGCGTAGAAGCCCTCCCGCAGTTGGCCCCGATCGCGCAGACCGAGACGGTCGCACAGGGCCGAGGACATCTTACGTACCGCGTCCTCCAACGGGATGACCTTCTCCTCGCGCACATATTTGCCCAGCACTCGGCTGTAAGTGCCGTACGCGCGCGGATGATACGGCCCAGTGGCCTCAGCCCAGGCCGGATCCATGCCCCCGGCGTCGGTCGAAATCATGATCCAAGGCTGTTGCAGTTGGCGCTGCAGGTTCTCTTCACTCATCACGAAGTAGAATGTGCCGATGCGCTGCCCTTCCGATGCCAGCAGGTCCATCGCCGCGTCCGGCCACTCCACGCCCATCTCCTCTGCAATCTCCGACAGGCGCTTGCCCACAAAGCGCTGATTCTCTTGTTTCAGAAATCCAACCGGCATAACGGCCTGCGGACCGACCAGATCGGCCATCGCCTCCCAGTCGCCGCTGGGATGCAGCGCAGCCTCCTTGATCTTGGCACGCATCGCCGGATCGCGCACATTTTGATAGAGTCTGTCGCCGGCCGCAGCCCACGGCGGCAGTACCGATGTCAGGCCCGTGCCGGCAGCCGCATAGGTATACATGTCGGCGGTGACGTCGATCCCCTGCGAGCGGGCCTCGCTGATGCGTTCCATAGCCGAGGCAAGTTTGTGCCAGTTGGGGGCGCCCGCCGCCTTCAGATGGTAAATCTCGACCGGCACGTCGGCTTCGCGTCCAATCAGCAGCGCTTCTTCCAACCCTTCCAGAAAGGCGTCGGCCTCCGAGCGCAGATGGGTGATGTAAATGCCGTGAAAGGAGCGCATGGTCTTGGCAATCGCCACGATTTCTTCCGTGTCCGCGTAGCTGCTGGGCGGATAGATGAGCGCGAAAGAAACGCCGAACGCCCCCTCCTCCATCGCCTCGGCGGTAACCCGCGCCATCGTCCCCAATTCAGCGGCTGTAGGCGGGCGCATATCCATGCCCATGGCAAACTTGCGCAGGGTACCTCCACCCAGAAACGAGCCGATGTTGGGTGACACGCCCTGCTCCGTCATCGCCTCCAGCCAGTCGCGGAAACGGCTCCAGGTTGGCATACGCTCGGCCCAGGCGGGGTCCAGCAGCCGCGAGAACTGGTGGATTGGCAGTTCGGCGCTGATTCTTCCGCCAAAGGGAGCAGGGGTCCACCCTTCGCCCATCACCTCCGTCGTTACGCCTTGGGAGATCTTGGAAAGGCTGCGGCCGTCCACCATCAGCGAGAGGATCGAGTGGCTGAGTATGTCGACAAAGCCGGGGCAAACGACGTGCCCGCCAGCGTCAACCACTTCAGCGCAGTTCTCGACCTGAATCGCGCCGGGCGGAGCGACCGCCGCGATGCGATCACCGGCCAGCGTGACGTCGCCGTAGCGCCAGGGCGAGCCTGAACCGTCAACGATGCGGGCATTGCGAATCAAAGTCGTTTCGTTGGGCATGTAGGATTTCGCTTCGATAGTTAAAGGATGTGCTTGCCTGGCAGGCTGCAATTCCACCGCTGAGCCAAGCAATTGTCGCAGGCCGACAAAAAACAATTAAGCCTGTTGCTTGTTCGATTTTACCATATGTTATAATCATGGTACCCCAGTGATCGTCCTCGATTCGCTGGAAGGCTTGTCCGCGACAGAGATTTCCCCTCGGTTCGCTTTGGATTCATTTTTTCGAAGGAGTACAGGCGCTTTCTTGCGGCCACTCTATGATTCTCATTTCTCGCATCCGTACAATTCTCATCTTCCTGAGCATCCTACTTCTCCACTCTCTCATTCTCTCCTGTGCAGGCGATGCCCAAACTCCCCGTCTCATTCGCCGCGAGACCCCCTACGTATCCGGCCGCATCCTGATCAAATTCCGCCCGGGCGCGTCCGAAATTTCGCTGCCAGCAACGGCAGACAAGTTTGAACTGCGCCCATCCGGCGTATCGTGCGGCTCAGTCCTCGTCTATCGCGTCCGCCCGGGAACCGAATTGGAGGCCGCAGCCACTTATTCGCAGGATCCCGCGGTTGAGTATGCCGAACCGGACTATCTGATATTCGCCGCCCTAGCGGATTCGAACCCTGTTTTGCATCCGGCACGCGCCCGCAACATCGCTGCGGCTGGTGGAAGCGGGAGATCGTTCACCTCGTCAACGGAGGCGGCCGACGCGCCCAACGACCCCCTGTTCGACCGGCAGTGGGCGCTTGCCAAAGTTGAGGCGGCAGGCGCGTGGAAGGTTGCCAACGGCAGCAACATAACAATCGCGGTTATCGACTCCGGCATTGATATGGACCACCCGGAGTTCGACGGGCGAATCGTGGAGGGGCATGATTTCGTCCATGGGGACGACCAACCGGAGGACGATTACGGGCACGGAACCCAGGTGGCCGGTGTTGCCGCTGCCGCCGCCAACAACGACCGCGGCATCGCCGGACTGGCCTGGAATGCCAAAATCATGCCCGTGAAAGTACTGGACGACCGCGGCCGGGGCGTGAGCAGCGATCTCACTTGCGCTCTCTACTGGGCCGCGGATAAGGGCGCGCACGTCGTGAACATCAGCATCATCAGCTTTGGCCCGTCGTTCGGAATGCAGGGCGCAATCAATTACGCCGTCAACGAAGGCCTGCTCATTTTCGCAGCCGCGGGCAACCTGTTCGAGGATGGCAACCCGGTAACCTATCCCGCTGCCCACGACGGCGTCATTGCGGTGGCCGCCACCGACAAAGACGACGGCCATGCCTGGTTTTCGAGCGCAGGCGGCTTCGTCGACATCGCCGCGCCCGGGGTCAGTATCTTCAGTCCCTTCCCCCCGAGCCATGACGAGTACAGATCCGTATACGGCACAAGCCTGGCGACGCCCCACGGCGCCGGGTTGGCTGCGCTTGTTCTTTCCGTTGCGCCCGGTCTGACCCCTGAACAGGTGGAAGCGATCATCAAGGAGAGCGCGGTTGACTTGGGCGACTCCGGTCGCGATGACAACTTCGGCTCTGGCAGAATCGACGCCGCCGCCGCCATGACGCTGACGCTCACCTCTCTGCCGTCGCACCTCTTCCTGCCTGCGGCGCGATTCCCCTCGCCGACACCTACCGTTACGCCGACGCCCACGCAGACACCGGCGCCCACGGGTACGCCAACGGCCACGGTTTCGCCGACGCCCTCACCCACTCCGACGCCAACTCAAGACAGCAGCCGGTAGCATCGGCGCTCTGCCCGCATACTACGAGCGGCGAAGAGCGCGCCGCGCCTAGTTGGCGCCCCGTCCTTGCTACACGCCAAGTCGGCGCAAGAAGCGGTACATCCGCTCCAGGGCAGTCTCAAGTTTGGACATCTCAACCGGGTAGGCGCAACGAACATGGCCCTCGCCGCCGGCGCCGAAACCACTGCCGGGGATCACAGCCACCCGCTCTTCACGCAGCAGTTGCTCGGCAAATTCGAACTCATCCATGCCCGTGCGCCGTACGCTGGGAAAGGCGTAGAAGGCGCCCTTCGGCTCGAAGCAGTCCAGGCCAATCTCATTCAGGCCGTCAACCAGAAATCGACGGCGCTCTCCATAGCTGGCAACCATCTCCTGCACCGCCAACTCCGCGTGGGGGTCAGTCAGCGCGTGCAGTGCCGCGGCCTGGCCGCCGGTCGGCGCTGACATGATCAAATATTGGTGAATGCGGCGCATCGCGCCCAGCAGGTCTGCAGGACCTGCTGCGTATCCGAGCCGCCAGCCTGTCATCGCGTAATCCTTGCTCATCCCGCCCAGGTGGATCGTCCGCTCCGCCATACCGGGCAGGCTGGCGAACATCACGTGCTCGTGATCATCGTAGACCAGGCGGTCATAGATTTCGTCGGAGATGACGATCAGATCGTGTTTCTGCGCCACCTGCGCGATGGCCGACAACTCATCACGGTTCATCACCGCGCCGGTCGGGTTACAGGGGAAGCCGATTAGCAACGCCTTGGTGCGGGGGGTTATCGCCGACTCGATCTGCTCCGGCGCCAACACGAAATTGTTGGCCGCGTAGGTCGCTATGTCCACGACCGTGCCGCCAGCCAGGATTACATCGGCAGTGTAGGATACGAAGCAGGGCTGCGGTACGAGCACCTCGTCCCCATCGTCGATCAACGCCTGCATCACCAGGTACATCGCCTCGCTCACGCCGACCGTGATCAACACCTCCGTCTCTGCATTATACGGCGCCGCGTCATAGCGTTCGGTCAACATGCAGGCTACCGCTGCACGCAGTTCCAACATTCCGGCAGTGGAGGTATAGGATGTATTTCCCTGGAGCAGGCTGTCTGCCCCGGCATTTAGAATCGACGCCGGCGTTACATAGTCCGGCTCACCGATGCCCAGGCTGATCACGTCGTCCATGGTCGTGGCAAGATCGAAATAGCGCCGAATCGGCGAAGGCGGCACACGCTGCACGCGACGACTCAGACGGCTCTCCAGCGAGCGTCTCAAGCCAGTCGATTGAGCAGGTTGTTCGTGATTCGTGGCTGACCGCGGGGGAGTCGAGGCTTCTGGCGTTCTCATAAGAATTGTATTCATCTCTCTTCAGGCGTTTCCAGTCTGTTTGGTATGTCGAAAGTTCTTCGGAGTCCGATCTCCTCTGATGGGGAAGAAGCCTTTTCTGCCGATTGCACAACGGTCAGCGGCTCAACTGGACCGTTGCCGGCAGGATGCGCCGGCTGCGCTGTTGCACATCTGCGCTGACCGCGGCCTGCGCCTATCGGCCGGCGTCGCTGATGGGGATATCCAACCGTTCAATTTGTAGACAGTTGTCAAAGTTCCGGTCTCCGCAAGTGCCACTCAGTGCTCTGCTCATACGCGTGCGCCACGCGCAAAATCTTTTCCTCACCCAACGAAGGGCCAAGCAGTTGCAGCCCGATCGGAAGCCCTGCGCCATCGAATCCGCAGGGGATGCTGATCCCGCATAGGCCGCCCAGATTGGCGCTGGTCGTGAATATGTCGGTCAGAATCATCGCCAGCGGGTCGTCCACTTTCTCGCCGATGCGAAAAGCGGTCGTTGGCGATGTGGGGGAAAGAATGACATCAACCTCGGCAAAGGCGCGGTCAAAGTCCTGCCTGATCAGCGTCCGCACCTGCTGCGCTTTCAGATAGTAGGCGTCGTAGTATCCCGCGCTCAAGGCATAAGTGCCCAGCATGATGCGGCGTTTGACCTCCGGCCCGAAACCTGCCCCGCGCGTCTGACGAAAATGGTCAAATATCGTCTCGCCCTCAACGCTCAGACCATAGCGGATACCGTCATATCGTGCGAGATTGGCGCTGGCCTCCGCCGTAACGATCAGATAGTAGACCGGCAGCGCCAACTCAGAATTGGGCAGTCGGATCGGCACAATTTCCGCGCCCAGCGAGGCAAACTGCTCGATCGCCGAACGCACCGCCGCCTCTACCTCCGGCTGGATGCCTTCGACGAAATACTCCTGCGGAATCCCGATCCGCATCCCATCGATCTCACCGGTCAACGCCGCCGTATAGTCCGGCACGTCCACCGGCAACGTCGTGCTGTCGCGGGGGTCCACACCGGCGATTACCTCCAGCAGCAGCGCGGCATCGGCAACGGTCTTTGTGATCGGCCCGATCTGATCCAGGCTGCTGCCATAGGCGATCAAACCGTAACGGCTGACGCGGCCATAGGAGGGTTTCAAGCCGACGACACCGCACAGCGCGGCCGGCTGGCGCACGCTGCCGCCGGTATCCGTCCCCAACGCGGCCGGCGCCTCATCCGCCGCCACCGCCGCGGCCGAGCCGCCGCTGCTGCCGCCCGGAACGCGTTCGAAATCCCAAGGATTTCTGGTCGCGCCGTAGCCGCTGTTCTCCGTACTCGACCCCATCGCGAACTCGTCGGTGTTGGTCTTGCCCAACACGATCGCGCCGGCCGCCTCCAGCTTGTGGACTGCGGTCGCAGTGTAAGGCGGCACGAACCCTGCCAGCATGCGGCTGCCGGCGGTCGTCTCAATGCCGCTCGTCATCAGCACATCTTTGATTGCCAGCGGAACGCCCATTAGCGGGCGGCAAGTCCCCTCGGCCCGCAGACGATCAGCCTCGGCAGCTGCCGCCAGAGCCTGCGTCGGCGTTGTGCGCAGATAAGCATGGAGGGCACCGTCCACCTGCTCGATCCGCTGCAAATACGCCTGTGTAAGTTCGACCGAAGTGAAATGACCCGCCGCCAACCCGGCGCACGCTTCGGCCACGCCTGTTGCAGTCAACCGGTCCACCGAGTCCTGGGCGCCCATCACAGTTGCCGGCCTCCCTGTCTGCCGTAGACGCGCTGCGAAATCGCGATCACTCTGCTGCCCCTATGCCCCGGCATCGTCAAACACCGCGATGACCCGAAAATAGCCGTCTTCAGCATCAGGCGCATTGTCGACCGCCTGCGCGGTCGGTAGACTCGTTTGCGGCGCATCCTCCGCCAGAACATTGCTGAGGGGCAGAATATGGGGTGTTGGCGGTACCGCGCCCGTATCCACCGACTGGATCTGCTGCGCATACGTCAGAATCTGCCCTAGCTGACCGGCATATTCGTCCAGTTCAGCCTCGCTCAGCTGCAGTCTTGCCAGTTCGGCCACGTGCCGGACCTCATCCTTAGTCAGTTTCACAACGACCTCGCGGAGAAAACGTGAAGATCGAATCGTCCACAAAAAAACGCCGTGGGGCATGTCCACGGCGCATCTGAGCATCCCCTCAGCGCCGTGGCCCCGGTTCGGTGCCTGCGGCGCAGTCTACGACTTGCTACCGCAGCACGCGCGTTGCCGCGCAGGCTGCTGCACTGATCGCGACGATCTGAGAATGGTTCATCCGTTTGGGAGAATCGTGTTGCATAGTGGAAGTATAGTGGGTGAGGTTGAAAGTGTCAAATGCCGGTGTGCCGGAGGGTGCATCCCAGATTGTTGTGCGTCAAGTAAGCCAAGTCGCTGAAGCAGCTGAGGACAGGTTTGACTGAGCAGAGTCGTGCGGAGTGCGGGCATCGCCAGCGCGCTCCCTTCGCCCTTCTCCTCGTCCACCCTCTTTCATCCTCACAAAAGATTGGGATGCACCCATGCAAGGGAAGCGCGCGTCGGCGCTGAGCAGTTGCGCTGCGCTCTGCGCGCCCGCGCAACACGATTCAGAGCATCGCAATCACTTTGTGTCCGCTCTATTTACAAAACATACAAATTACAGTTTATGCACAAGACATACAAATTACGGTCCGAATGACGCCGCCGCAATGCCGGCATTCACGCCTGGCGCGGGTGCATCCCAGAATGGGGGCGAGCCTGCGGCTACGGCCGGGTTTCCGGACCGCTTGCAGGCGATGTGAGGGGCGCGCAGGTCAGGTGTGGGAGTGTGAGTGATCACGAGCGTTTGCGAACGTTTGCGAGCGTTTGCGAGTGTTTACGAGTGTTTACGAGCATTTACGAGCGTTTGCGAGCGCGCCAGGTCGCGTTTGGTCGCGTTTGGTCGCGTTTAGTCGCGTTTAGTCGCGCCATTTTTCTTTTGTTTGTGTCCGGGCACGTTTGGGCGTGTTCTGTCATATCTTGTCATATCGTGTCGTATCTTGTCGTCATTTTTCGTCATTTCTCGTCATTTCTCGTCATTCTTCGTCCCAAAATAGTTTTTTCGGGTATGGCGGGCAGCGGGCGGTTGCGGCATTGGCTGGGCAGGGAGGGCATTTTATTGCTCCGCATGGTTCCCGCATGGCTCCCGCACAGTGCGCCGGATGTGTAAAATGACATGACTTCATTCCAAGCTAGCTTACGTTTGCGGCAGGGCCGCGGCTGCGATCGTTTATGTTCAGCACAATTGTACTGCAAAATCGGGGAGTTTGCAGTTTCTGGAATTTCCAGGGCGCTTTTCAGAAAGGGGGTGGGTTGCTGAGATGCTCTGAAGGAGCAGGATGCACCGCAGTTGTCTGAACTGTGGTTGATGCAGTTGATATGATGGATACAGTTGACGGCTGCGGCTCAGGCGGCGACTTCAGTCACGAGAATCAGCTGAACTGCGGTTCGGTTGTGCCCACAGGCGACCTGCATCCGTCTCACCTCCTGGAGCAGTTCTGCAACAGGCGCGGGAGTCGAAACCGGCTGCGGGCGAGCGGCCCGCGACCCCAGGGACACGTTCCCAAAAATTTGGGATGCACCCTGCCGGACAGCCACAACGATTGACAGAAACGAATTGGTGGGATAAAACGGAGAAGAACTGTCAAGATAAAATTGTCAGAAAGAAACTCCCCAATGAGACACTCTTTGACGCGAGATCAGATTGCTGCCGCTCTCCAGGCCCTGGGGCTGCCGGCCGGCGCCATCGTCTTCGTGCATAGCTCGATGAGCAGCATTGGACACGCCGAGGGTGGAGCCGATGCCATCGTCGATGCCCTGCTGGACGTTCTCGGCCCGGCGGGCACGCTGGTCGTGCCAGCCTTCACATTTGTGCACGGGCGCAGCGACAACCCCGTGTTCGACCCGGCCCGCGATCGCTCCGAGATGGGCCGCCTCTCCGAGACGACCCGCACACGGCCGCGGGCGCGCCGCAGCCGCCACCTGCTCCACTCCGTCGCCGCCCTGGGCAGGCACGCGCAAGAGATCACCGTCGATCACGGCCCGTCAGCCTGGGCAGCCGACGGCCCGTTCTGGAAACTCAATGAGTTGGATGCCCACATTCTGCTGCTGGGCGTGCCCTACCTGCGCTGCACCTTCTTCCACCTCATTGAGCAGTTGGTGCAGGTCCCCTATCGCCGGTGGCGTGAAGTCGAGGCAAAGGTGCGCGAGCAGGACGGCTCCGAGCGACCTCTGCTCACGTCAATCTACAGCCCCAAGCCAGGCTTCGCCGGCAATGATTTCAACAAGCTGGGGTCATTGTTGGAGGAGCGAGGGCTTGCGCGAGTGGGCAGCGTGGGCAATGCAGTCGCCCGCCTCTTCCGCGCCCGGCCTGCGCTCGAAGTTGGCTTGACAGAGTACCGCAGCGACCCTCGGCTCTTCCTCTTGACCGGCGATCGATATACAGCGCTTCGTGACGGCGTCCTGACCGATGAACTGCACAGCGAGAAGGCGGTTTTGGACCCGGCACTCATCTACCACCGCGCATAGGCTCAGGGTGCCTCCACCCAACTCCAAGTGGATTGTCCGCGACCCGTCCTGATGCTATACTGATGGCGATTTCGCTTCCCAAAATGCAGCATCCTGTGCGGCGAACTACCACGGGAGAGAACTCTTGAGCCAACTCCCCAGTTTCGATCTGGCCGGCAAAGTCGCGGTGGTCACCGGCGCCTCCCGGGGCATCGGCGCGGCGATCGCCCGCTGCTACGCAGCGATGGGGGCGACAGTCGTGCTGTGCAGCCGCAAACAGGATGGGCTGGACGAGGTGGCCAAGTCGATCCGAGCAGATGGCGGGCGCGCCCTCGCCGTTGCCGCCCATACCGGCGACGGCGGCGCCGTCACCACGCTGGTGCAGCAGGCGGTTGACGCATTCGGAGGCATCGACATCCTGGTCAACAATGCGGCCACAAACCCCCACTTCGGCCCGGTTCTCTCCGCCGAGGAGAGCCACTGGCACAAGATCCTCGATGTGAACGTGGTCGGCTACTTTCGCATGGCCAAAGCGTGCAGCGACGAGATGCTGAAACGGGGCGGCGGCAAAATCATCAACGTGGCCTCCATCGCCGGCAAACGGCCGCAGCCGGGCATGGGCGTCTACTGTGTCAGCAAAGCCGCGGTGCTGATGCTCACCGAGGTTCTGGCCGCAGAACTGGCGGAGTCGGGCATTCAGGTCAACGCGATCGCGCCCGGCTATGTCAAGACCGCGTTCAGCCGTGCCATCTGGCAAGACGCGGAACTCAACCGGGCCGTTCTGCGAGCGATCCCTCAGCAACGCATCGCCGAAACTGATGAACTGACCGGCATCGCCCTCTACCTGGCATCGGCCGCCAGCAGCTTCACCACCGGCAGCACATTTGTGGTTGACGGCGGCCAGTGGGTTAAATCAGGGTTGGGAAAATAGAGACGCGCACTGGCGCCTCGGGCCGCACGCTTCGATGCGGACTGCCAGACCCTCCGACTTCGAACAGCGAAGAATGAGATTTCACAATGACGACCGACATTCTTTCCAATCTGCTGCTGCGCGTTCGCCAATTTGTGGACGAAGAGGTCATCCCGCTGGAAAAGCTGCTAATCAGCCGCCCGTGGGCCGAGGTTGAACCGCTGTTCGACCAGAAACGGGAGGTCGTGAAGGAGATCGGTCTGTGGGGGCTGGCGCTGCCGGTCGAGTACGGCGGCCAGGGGTTGACGCTGGCCGAGTTCGGACGCGTGAGCGAGGTGCTGGGGCGCACGCCCGGCGGCCATTACGTCTTTGGCTGCCAGGCGCCCGACATGGGCAACATGGAGTTACTCATCCACGCCGGGACCGAAGCGCAACGGCAGCGATACCTGCTGCCCCTCACGCGCGGCGAAATCCGATCCTGTTTTGCCATGACCGAACCGGAGCACGCCGGCTCCAATCCGACCTGGATGAGCACGACCGCGCTGCGCGACGGCGACCAGTTCGTCATCAATGGACACAAATGGTTCACAACCGCGGCCGACGGAGCGGCCTTTGCCATCGTCATGGCCGTGACCAACCCCAAAGCCGAAAGCCGTCACCAGCGCGCCGGCCAGGTCATCGTCCCGCTGGACACGCCCGGCTTCCATATCGAGCGCAACATCGCCGTAATGGGCGAGGCTCACGGCGGCTGGAACAGCCACGCAGAGGTTTGGTTCGAAGACGTGCGCGTGCCGGTGGAAAACCTGATCGGTGAAGAGGGAAGGGGTTTTGCCCTGGCGCAGTTGCGGCTCGGTCCCGGACGCATTCACCACTGCATGCGCTGGATCGGCATCTGCGAACGCGCCTTCGACATCATGTGCAGCCGCGCCGCCCGGCGGGAGGTCGCGCCGGGTCGGCTCCTGGGCGTCCAGGGGATGGTGCAGTCGTGGATCGCCGAAAGCCGCGCCGAAATCAACGCCGCCCGCCTGATGGTGCTGGATACAGCCCGCAAGATCGACACCGAGGGCATCTCCGCGGCCAGGGAAGAGATTTCGCTGATCAAGTTCTACGCGGCCGATGTGTTGATGCGTGTGCTGGACCGCGCGCTGCAGACGCTCGGCGGCCTGGGGATGAGCGACGACACGCCGATCGCCTACTGGTATCGCCACGAACGGGCCTCCCGCATTTACGACGGCCCCGATGAAGTTCACAAAATGAGCGTCGCCCGCCGCATCCTACAGCGGTATCAGTAAAGCAATTTGGAAGTTTTGCACGCTGGTTGGCTGTCAGCCGTCTGCGGGCGCCGAATGCCTGACCGCGAACTCTTCTTCCGGCGAGTAGACCAGTCGCTTGCGTCCGATCAGCCCGAAGTAGAGCAACCCCGCCGCATACCAGACCGCGCAGCCATAGACGCCCAGCCTGTAGTCGGGATTGAGGAAGAGTACGTATAGCGTGGCCAGGGCGATCAGGCCCGCTGCGATTGCGCCCGACTTGCCCAAAGGGCTGACATAGGGACGCGCTATCGCCGGGAATCGCTGCCGCAGCCGTACAAACGCTATCATCTGCATTATGTAGGCGATCACCGCGCCGAAGACCGCCATGTTCAGGAGCACCGCCCCGACCGGCGCCTCCTTGCCAAACCAGCCCTCGCCAAACTCGATCAGCAGAGCCACGCAATAGCCGATGGCCGCGCCGCCAATCAGCGCCACATGCGGCGTTTTGCGATTGGGCAGCGTCACCGACAGCCATTGCGGAAAGTAGCCGGCGCGCGAGAGCGAGTAAATGTTGCGGCCATACGCGTAGATTATGGTGTGAAAACTGGCGACCAGACCGGCGACCGCCAGCAGAGCCAGCACCGAAACACCGATACCCTCCCCGAAAATTGTGGTGAATGCAAGGAAGAGCGGTTCATCCGAGCGCCCGACTACGGCCGCGCCGGGCGCGATGCCGGCGTTGAGAAACAGGGTCAGGCCGGAGGCGACAATCAGCGTGAGAATGCCCCAGAGCAGGGCTTTCGGCATATCCCGCTGCGGGTCGTGGGACTCCTCAGCGGCCAAGGGGAGTTGCTCGATGGCAAGGTAGAACCAGATGGCGAAGGGCAGGGCTTGGGCGACACCCGTCCAGCCGAAGGGCAGAAAACGCGAATTGCCGTTGCCGGGTTGGATGTTCAGCGCTATCTCCCAACTGAAATGGGGTAGAGCGCCCACCCAGAACACGACCAGAATGCCCAATGCCAAGATTGTGATCAGCACGGAAAACCTGAAAGTCGCCTCCACCCCGACGATGTTCAGCCCCACGAAAAGAACATAGAAGAGCAGCCACCAGGCCGGCGCGGGAATGGCAATGCCGAAAATCGCGTTGAACACGGATCCCATGTAACCGCCGATGCCCACAACGATCACCGCCGGTGTGAGGATGTACTCCACATTCTCGGCCAGCCCCGTGATGAATCCAGCCCAAGGCCCCATTGCCGTCCGCCCGAAAGAGTAGGCGCCGCCCGTGTGCGGAAGAGCCGGCGACATTTCGGCAATCTAAAAGCAGATACCGAGATACATCACTGCCACGATGAGTGTGGCGATTGCCAAACCGCCGAACCCGCCCACGGCCAAACCGAAGTTCCAGCCGAAGAAGTCCCCCGAGATCACTGCGCCTACACCCAGCGCCCACAGCGACCAAACGCCGGCGTAGCGCCTCAAGGCGCGGCTTCGGAAGTACTCTCTGCCAACATCTCGATATTTCACGTAAAGCTCCTCGCGTCCATGAACACTGAAATGGACGACGCGAGGGAATCCTCGATCCTTTACGCTGAAACCAGCCTGCGACGGATTCTGAAGCCAGGCTGGGTGCGCGCTTTTCAGACAGGTTATCACTCGGTACAAACGAACTGCAAGCGACCTGCGCAGCCGGATCAGGACGCCTGAGCGATGTTGTAAGCGATCTGCAAATCAGCTTGCAATGCAAGAGAGTTGAATTGGCCTCCGTCCTGAATTTGGGCATTATGCACAACTTTTACTGAACATAAGGCTGAAACCATATAAATTATTGGCCGGTCCAATCGCAATTCAGAGGAATCTTAGTGCGATTCGTACATCAATCGCGTTATGATTTTGGCGACCTTGGCAGTTCCGCCTGTTCCGACGCTGCAATATGCTTACCGTGTACGATTCAACATTACGCTGAAATGGGAGTCGGACCCAATGAAAATGACAGCCGCAGACGCTACGCTGCCCGTGCCGCTAGCCTCGCCGCGCAGCAACGGAAAAGGCAGCCCCAACGGCAGGCCTAAGCTGAACAAGGTTGAACTGCTCAAGCTTGAAAAGAGTCCCCTCGGCCTCATTCACGACATCTACCGTTGGGCTGATGAAGGCTTCGATGCCATCCCAGCCGAATACTACGATCTCTTCAAGTGGCACGGCTTTTTCTACCGCAAGCAGACGCCCGGCTACTTCATGTTGCGCCTGCGCATCTCGAACGGCGTCATCAACTCAAGCCAACTGCGCGCCGTCGCCGCGCTCTCGCGTGACTATGGACGCGGCGCGGGCGACTTCACGACGCGACAGAATATTCAATTGCGCTGGATCACAATTGAAGCCATGCCGGCCATCATCGAGACGTTGCAGTTGGTTGGCCTCGGTTCCGAGCAGACGGGAATGGACAACTTCCGCAATGTGACCGGCTGCCCGCTGACCGGCCTTACCCGGCACGAGTTGCTGGCCACGCGGCAGTTGACCACCGCGACCGCGCTTTCTCTGCTTGGCCCGGCATTCGCGAACATCCCCCGCAAATTCAACATCTCGATCAATGGCTGCCGATTGGACTGCACCCACGCCCAGAGCAACGACATCGGGCTGACACCTGCGATCGGACGCATGGGAAACCGCCCCGTGGCCGGATTCAATGCCGTGGTTGGCGGCCACATGGGGAGCAGAAATCCGCATCTTGCGATCCCACTCGACGCATTCGTGCGCCCCTCTCAGGTTACCTCGCTCTGCCGCGCCATCCTGACTGTCTTCCGCGACAACGGCAACCGCGCCGTCCGCGGCAAAGCCCGCATGTGGTACCTGATTGAGCAATGGGGCATGGCGCGCTTCCGCGACGAGGTGACGAAAGCACTTGGCGAGCCGTTGCCATCGGCGGGCGAGTGCCAACTCTACCCCGAACCCGACCCGCTCGAGCAGGATCACGTGGGCGTCCATCCCCAGGTCCAGGATGGCCTGAGCTATGTCGGAATGGTCGTGCCCACGGGGCGCGTCACAGCCGAGCAGCTCTTTGCCTTGGCCGACCTGACCGACAGATACGGCAGCCGTGAACTGCGCCTTACCAATGATCAGAACGTGATCATCCCCAACGTTCCCAATCAGAAGCTCGACGAACTCCTAGCTGAGCCGCTGCTCGATGAATGGAGCCCGGCGCCATCGGGTATCATGCGCGGCTTAGTCACCTGTACCGGCATCGACTACTGCCATTTCGCGCTCAACGACACCAAGGGCATCTCCCTGGCGATTGCGCGCAAACTGGAGGAGCGGCTGCCCGACAGGGACAAAGTCGTGCGCCTCAACGTCTCGGGCTGCGTTCATGCCTGCGGGCGGCACCGGCTGTCCGAAATTGGGCTGGAGGCCACCCGTCTGCGCCAGGACGGGACCGTGATCGACGGGTTCAACATATTTGGCGGGGGCTGTTTGGGGGGAAATGCCAGGCTTGGCGACGAAATCCACAGCAAGGCCACCATTGAACAGACGACCGAACTGTTGGCGGACGCCATCGCGTCGCGATATCGCGCGGACACGCCTTTGGCCGCGCCGACAGCATAGACCCTACTTCCCGGCAAGAAGGCAGGAGACTTTCGCGATGGATTTCAAGAACAAAGCCACCAAGATCGATCTCTTCAGCTTCCGCACGCCCCAAATGCGGGCATTCCATGTTACCTGGTTTGCATTCTTCCTCTGCTTCTTTGGCTGGTTTGGCATCGTCCCGCTGATGAAAGGAGAAAACGGAGTCATTGTCGAGCTCGGCCTGACCCCCGCCCAGGTGGGTAACTCGGTCATCGCCGCCGTCTCCCTGACGATCGTCGCGCGCCTGCTCATTGGCCCGATGTGTACCAGGTACGGCGCGCGCAAAGTCTACACGGCTCTGCTCCTGTTGGGCTCGGCGCCCGTCATGGGCATCGGCCTGGCGCAAACGCCCACCCAATTCATCGTCGCCCGTGTCCTGATAGGCACGATAGGCGCCTCTTTTGTCATCACCCAGTACCACACCAGCGTCATGTTTGCCCCCAATATAGTCGGCACGGCCAACGCCACAACCGCGGGCTGGGGCAATCTTGGCGGCGGCGTGACCCAGGCCGTGATGCCGCTGATCCTGGCCGCGACGCTGACCTTTGTGCCCGCGGCCATGGGTTGGCGCGTGGCGATGATTCTGCCAGGGCTTGCCATGCTCATCACTGCGGCCGCCTACTGGTTCCTGACCCAGGACGCGCCCGACGGCAACTTTTCGGATTTGCGTGCACGCGCTGAAATGCCCCCGGCTACAGATACACGCGGCACCTTTAACGAAGCGATCAGAGATCCGCGCGTGATTGCGCTCTTCTTCATTTACGCCGCCTGCTTCGGCATCGAGTTGACCATCAACGGCACGGCTGCCCTCTATTTCTTCAATCGCTTCGAGTTGAACCTGGCAACCGCCGGACTGGTCGCCAGCCTCTTCGGCCTGATGAATCTCTTCGCCCGCTCGATGGGGGGTTTCTTCAGCGACTTTATCAACCGCAGCGGCGGTCTCAAAGGGCGCGTCCAGTTTCTTTTTATCTGCCTCCTGCTTGAAGGGGTGGCGCTGATCCTATTCGCCGCCATGGGGGTGTTCGCACTGGCCGTGCCCGCGCTGATCATCTTCAGCCTCTTTGTCCAAATGTCCGAAGGCGCGACCTATGCCATCGTTCCTTACATCAACAAGCGCGCGATGGGCTCCATCGCCGGAATCGTCGGCGCTGGCGGCAACTTTGGCGCGATGTTGGCGGGGATTCTCTTCCGGCGCGAGGCGGAACTTTACGGGCAATCCTACCTGATCCTAGGTATTCTGGTGGCCGTTTGCGCCTTCATGGCGTTCATGGTGCGCTTCTCTGAACGTGAGGAGAAGGCTGCCGCCGAGGAGACCGCCGCCCGCCTGGCCGCTGCCGGGGAGTCCGTCTTTTCCGGCGCCCACTGATCGCCTGACAGCAGCCGCGTTGACAGAACACGCGTCACCTGAAACCTGCGTCGGACCATCCCGAGGCGACGCCCACATCATTTTAGGGAATGTCATGGCCCCACGAAACGGCTCTACGCGCAGTGGTGCAACCGGCGGCCAGATCGACCGCTGGCACAATACATACTGCCCCTACTGCGGCGTCGGGTGCGGCCTGCGTGTCGGCACCAAGGATGGCAAGGTCGCAAAAGTCCTCGGCGATCCCGATCATCCCTCCTCCCAGGGCGATCTTTGCCTCAAGCCGATACACCTGCCCGGCGCGCTCGATACCGCGGACCGCATTCGAGAACCGCTGATGCGGGCGCCCGCGAGGAAAAACGGCGCGCCGCCTGCTGGCAGCGCTTTCGAAAGCGTGGCATGGGAGCATGCCACGGCCTACATCGCCGACAACCTCAAGCGGATTGTACGGCAGTACGGCCCAGAGTCGGTCGCGTTCTACGGCTCCGGCCAGTTCACCACCGAAGATTACTACGTCGCCAACAAGCTGCTCAAGGGCTTCATCGGCTCCAACAACTTCGACGCCAACTCGCGCCTCTGCATGGCCTCCGCCGTCGTCGGATACGTCTCTGCGCTCGGCTCGGATGGCCCGCCGCCGGCCTACGAGGACATTGACCGCGCCGACTGCTTCTTCCTTATTGGCAGTAACACAGCCGATTGTCATCCGGTCCTATTCAATCGCATAAAGCGACGCAAGAAAAGCGACCCCGACAACGTCAAGGTGATCGTGGTCGACCCCAGGGAGACCCGTACAGCCGCCATCGCCGATCTCTTTCTGCCGATTCGGCCCGGTACGGATGTCGTGCTGCTCAACGCGATGCTGCGCCTCCTGCACAGCGCAGACAGGATCGATCACAATTTCATCGCAGAGCACACCAACGGCTTTGACCAACTACTGAGCGAGGTGCTCCAAGTCTCTACCGAGGCTGCGGCCAAAGTCTGCGACATCTCCGAAAGCGACCTGATCCAGGCGGCGCGACTCTTCGGGGATGCGCACGGCGTGCTCTCCTTCTGGAGCATGGGACTGAACCAAAGCGTGAACGGCGTTGCCAAGAACCAGGCTGTCATCAATCTGCACCTCGCGACCGGTAAGATCGGGAAACCGGGCAGCGGCCCCTTTTCGCTCACCGGGCAACCAAACGCCATGGGCGGGCGCGAAGCCGGTGGACTATCCCACCTGCTGCCCGGCTATCGTTTGCTCACCAACCCGCAGCATCGTCAAGAGATGGAAGGCTTCTGGCAGACCCCGCCAGGTCGCATCGCCGACAAACCGGGTTTGGCCGCGGTCGATATGTTCGAAGCCGCGGCCAGGGGCGAGATCAAAGCAATGTGGATCATGTGCACCAATCCGCTCGTCTCCATGCCCAACATCGACGTGATCGAGGCGGCCATGAAAAAGCTCGATCTGTTGATCGTAACCGATGCCTACCATCCGACCGACACAACCCGGTATGCCCACGTGCTCCTGCCGGCCGCCCAGTGGTCCGAACGCGAAGGCGTGATGACCAACTCGGAGCGGCGCATCACCTACCTGCCTCGCATGGTCGATCCTGTCGGTCAGGCCAGGCCGGACTGGCGAATTGTGGCCGACGTGGCCGCGGCGATGGGCTTTGCGCACGCCTTCGCTTACGAGTCGTCCGCCGACGTCTTTGACGAGTTCACACAACTGACCAGAGGACGCGTCTGCGACTACAGCGGCGTCAGCTCGCGCCGCCTGCAAGTAGAAGGGCCGCTCCAGTGGCCTGTGCCCAACCCTGACCATCCCGGCACCGTGAGACTCTACGCTGGACTACACGAAGAAAGGTCCAGCCAGACCGAGGACACAGTGTTTGCCTCCGCGGGTGGGCCGGATGTGGCGGCGCCGGACACCGACGCACGCGACGAGCGCGCGGTCTTCGCCACTGCCGACGGCAGGGCGACATTCCATACGCCCGAGTTCGTGCCGCCCGCCGAACTGCCAAACCGGAGATATCCTCTGCTCCTGACTACCGGCCGCGTGCGCAATCAGTGGCATACGATGACCCGAACCGGTAAGTCGGAAAGCCTGCTGAAGGGGGCGCGTGAACCGTTCCTGGAGATTCACCCCGTCGATGCAGTGCTGCGTGAGATCGAAAATGAGGACGTGGTAGAAGTTCGCTCGCGCAGGGGCGCGGTCTGGGCCAAGGCCCGCGTGACTGACAAGATTCGCCCAGGCGCTTGCTTCATGCCCTTCCATTGGGGACGCATGGCAAACCACTTCAGCGCCGCCAACAATTTAACACTGGCAGCAGTCGATCCCCTCTCACAAGAGCCTGAACTCAAAGCATGTGCGGTCGAAGTGCGCCTGCGGCCAGGGTACAGGGCAATCCGGACGTCTAATCTCTTCCGGAAGTTAGCGGAGGTTTTCAAGCGATAAACATGGCGAGCCGCTGTAGGCCAGGATCAGCCTCGAGCCCTACGCTCGGGTCGTTTCCGCCGACAATTGAACCCGTGCTCACTCCTGCTTCCTGGCTTCGATCTGATAGTTGCTTGCCCAGTACACCAGCAGCCCTTGCGCATCAATCTTTTTTTGCAACGCCACCAAACTATCGGCATGACCGTCAACTGAGAAACCGGGAACAAGCCACGGAACGGCCTTCAGAAAGTAGACGACCGCCCCCACATCAGTAAACGCCAGCTTACCAGACCATTCCAGCACGTTAAAAAGATCGAATCCCGCAGTTTGCAGCCGCGGGATATACATCTCCGGCGTTGCGTCCGGCCACTGCGGTCTCGCGCCAAAGGCCTCCAGAAGATCGTGCGCCCAAAGGCCATGCACTTGCCGGGTCAACAGTCTGCCGCCTCGAATGAGAATACGCGCGATTTCATCGACATGAAGAGCCGCATGACGGTTCAGCACAAGCGCGTACTCGCCGTCCTGGAATGGCATCGGACTGACCTCGTCACAGTCGGCCTCGATAACGCGCACGCCCAGTGGCTTCAACCGTTCGCACGCCAAATTGACGTTGGGCGGATAGCCTTCAGTAACCGCAACGATGCCTGGCCAACTGTCCCTCATCGAGAGCAGACGCTCGCCGCCGCCGGTACCGATGTTAAGCACGGACGACGCCCGCCGCATCAACTGTCTGGCGCGACCCGTATAGGACCATGATGGCTCTTCCATCAGCATACGCCCATCAAGATAGGAAAAGTCCCAGCCAATGAATGGTTTCCCTTCCTCAGCCTTCCACTTTTCGATCAGTCTTGCCGTATTCAATGTCGATGCACCCACATTCGTTAACGATTCAGCAGATTCAGCAGCAGAGTCAAGGTGATACTTACAAGCAGCATCGAAGTGATCGGTACGAATATCCTCACCGAACCTGACTCTATGCTAATGTCGCCGGGCAGCTTGCCGAACCAGCCGAAGAGCCAGGGTGCAACCTGCAACATCGCCCCGAAGATCAACAGGATTGCGCCCAGAATGATCAACCACCTCGCCATGTGCTTTCCGCCAGCGACCAACCGGCCCCGTCGTGCTTCGAGACGAAAGACCTCCATTATAACAGACGGTCCTGCGCCGTTGAACACTGCCGGAAACCGGACGTTTCCGACCTTTCGTCAAAAGAGTATTTTAATTCGTAGACAGATCGTAGGCATATTGCGCGCCACAGACTTCGGACCTTTCTTGACCAGTTTTCTGGCCGCAAGCAGACACTCTCCAGAGTGGAATACTTGAATTCCAACCGAAAACGCTATTCTCAAAGCCCGCCCCAAATCGTCGGCCTTCTTTTGACTTCCGCCGCCAAACATTGCAGAATGTCATTCAGACTGAAAGAAGGGCCCTCCGACTTTGAAGTCAAGCCAAATTCAGACAGGAATGACAGATGCGCTCACAAACTTCGCTTCAAATCTGGACCCACCGGACGCAACTCGCGGTCGTCGCGGCAGCGCTGCTGCTGTCCTTGCTGCCGCAGAGCGTCAGTGCAGGCGCCATAAAGACGGCAGAGCAGGCCCCGGGTACAGCCTGCGCCAGCAGGCATACGGTCGCGGCAGGAGAGATGCTCTCCCGCATTGCCGAGAATGCCGGCGTTTCGCTCGCGGTTCTGTCACAGGCCAACGACATCACAGAGGCGAACACCATTTACGTCGGACAGCAACTCTGCATTCCCCACGCTGAAGACCTTTCGGGGCAGGAGGCGCCTTCCACGCCGACCACGTCGCAACCCACCGGCACCGCCGCCAATTGGACAGGCAAGTACTACGGCGGCCAGGAACTGAGCGGCAATATCCTCCTGACTCGACAGGATGCAGCTATCCACTTCGATTGGGAGTCGGGCAGCCCCGACACCACCGTCTCCAGCGACAGCTTCAGCGTCTCCTGGACGGCCGCTGTCGAATTTGAGGCTGGCAGCTACCGCTTCTCCGCCCGCTCCGATGATGGCGTGCGTATCTACGTGGATGATACCGTGCTGCTGGAAGACTGGAACGCCCATCCGGCCTCCACGACCGTCAGCGACACGACTCTGACCGCAGGCAGTCACACGATTCGCGTCGAGTACTTCGAAGCCGAAGGAGTTGCCTCCATTTCAGTATGGTGGGAGCAAATTGAGCAGGAAGACCCCGACTGCGAGATTCAACCCCACGACGATCTCAAGTTAAGCTGGTCCCATTCCGCGCTCGGATGCCCGACGGCAGAGGCGCAGACAGTCTGGTCGGCCTGGCAGCGCTTGCAGAAAGGCCAGATGATCTGGCACTTGGGCAAGGATGAGTTGTTTGTGTACACCAGCGATGGGAACTGGAAATCATACACCGATAGTTGGGACGACCAGGAGCTTTCCGGCGTTCGGGGGACACCGTCAGAGGGATTGCAGTCTCCCGTGCGCGGATTCGGCCATCTGTGGGAGACAAATGACGAAGTGTTCGCTGGCGTGGGCTGGGCAACTGACGCGGAGAAGGGCTTTTGCGCCCTGATCCAGGAGTACGAGAATGGCGCCTTGCTGCGTGCCGACACCGGCGACTCCTGCCACGACGGCACGCACAACTTCGCCTCGGAGACTCCTTACAACCGGGCGACCCTGCAATCGCTCGACGCTGGAGCGTGGGAACGGGTCTGTGTGGGCCAACCCGATAGCGCGCTGGCACCTTTCTGGCATCAGTCCACGCTCGGATGTGTCGTGGACGCCGCAACGATTTGGTGGACGACCTTGCAACCCTTCCAGCGCGGTCACATGATGTGGCAACACAATGAAGATGCCGTCTACGTCTTTGTCAACGATGGTGCGTGGACCCGCTTCTCCGATGATTGGAACGAACAGACCCTTTCCGGGACGCGGGGCACAGCGCCCGAAGGCTTGCAGTCTCCTGAGCGCGGCTACGGCTACCTGTGGGAGAACAATGACGATGTGTTCGCCGATCTGGGCTGGGCAAGCGACGTCGAGGAGGGCCTGTGCGCTGCGGTTCAACTGTTCAAAAGAGGCTACTTGCTTGCTCGCCACCCCGAGAGCGACTGTTCCTTCGTGGAGGAAGGCCTTGAGTCAAAAGAGACGCTGCTGGCTGACAATTCCCTTATGGCGCTGAATGACAGCACTTGGGACCTCCGCTGTCGTTTTCAGTCCCACGAAAAGCTGGACCACCTCTGGAATCAGGACGAATACGGATGCCCGCTTGCCGACGGCGTCGTCGTCTGGAGCTCGTGGCAACCCTTCCAACACGGCCACATGATCTGGCAGCAGAATGATGACGCCGTCTTCGTCTTTGCCAACGACGAGGGCTGGACCCGCTTCGACGATGACTGGGACGATCAGGAATATACAGGCGCCCGCGGCGACCCGCCCGAAGGTCTGCAAGCTCCCCTGCTCGGCTTCGGCTATCTCTGGGAAAACGATGACGAAGTATTTGGGGACGTGGGCTGGGCCACAGCCGCAGAACGAGGCTTCTGCGCCGTGATTCAACAGTACGAAAACGGCTTCTTGCTCGTGAGCGATCCTGTCGATTCATGCTTGGCGGACCATCACAACGAGGCCACCGAACTTGACTTTGCCCTCCACTCGCTCGAGGCATTGAACGGAGGAACCTGGACGCTCAAATAGGCTGGGTGGACCGTGGGAAAGGGATTGGGAACTTGACACTCTCTCCCTTTCCGCGCGTGTCCTCCAAACACCCTTCGGCCACCCTTCGAGCCACTTGATGTCCCGCACACGCCACCTTGTCCGCTCCTCATTCCTTGTCTTTTTCATCTTCGGGCTGGACAAAATCACAGGCTTCGTCAAGCTGCTGGTGACAACCCGCCTGTTCGGAACCGGCCCCGAAGTCGACGCCTTCGCCACCGCCAATCAGCTGCCCGAACTCTTGCTCGCACTCCTAGCCGCCGGCGCGCTCTCCGCCGCGTTCATCCCCGTCTACTCCGGTTACCTCACCCAGTCCCGGCGCCGCCAAGCCGCCTCGCTCGCCAACACCGTCCTGACCCTGACGATGATCGTCATGGGCGCGGCCTGTCTGCTGGCGATCGCGGCCGCGCCCTGGCTCATCCGCGTCGTGCTGGCGCCTCATTTCCCCGCAGAAACGCAACAACTCACCGCGCAGATGATGCGCATATTCCTGCTGGCCGCGCTGCTGATCAGCCTCTCCGGCGTCTTCGCCAGCCTGCTCCACGCCCACCAGCACTTTCTGACCCCGGCATTGGGGCGCGTCCTGATCGACCTGGGGCAGATTGTCGGCCTGTTCGCGCTCGTGCCGCTCTGGGGCGTCTACGGCATGGCTTGGGGAAGCGTCCTGGGCGCGTCGCTGACCGTGCTCGTGCAGATTCCGGCGCTGACGCGCCTCGGCGTACGCCTGCGCTTGCAGATCGATCTGCGCCTGCCTGGCGTGCGCGAAGTAGTTCGGCTGATGGGGCCGCGCGTTGCGACTCTGGGCGCGTTCCAGGCGGTAGACCTGATCTTCATCCGCCTGGCATCTCCGCTGGCGGCCGGCAGTATCGCCTCCTTCTACTATGCCATGCTGGTGATGTTGTCGATGCCAAAGTCTCTTTTCGCCGCCGCCATTTCCCAGGTGATCTTTCCCACCATGGCCGAACAGCACAACACGGGCGCAGGCCAACAACTGCGCCAGACCGTCACACAGGGTTTGCGCGCCACCTGGCTGCTCCTGCTTCCGGCTGCGGTGGGATTGCTCGTACTGGGGCGACCGGCTGTGTCTTTCCTCTTCGAGCGGGGGGCGTTTGGGCCTGAATCCAGCGCGCTCGTCTATCTGTTGATGGCGATCTTTTCCGTGCGCCTGCTGGGCGAAGCCTCTTACGACATGCTGGCGCTGACCTTCTTCGCGAGACACAACACGCATGTGCCGATGTGGGCAACGCTGTGCTGGATGGTCGTGAATGTGGGGATGAGCGTGCTGTTGGTCGGACCATTCGGCATTGCCGGGCTGGCCTGGGCCACCTCGATTGCGGCTATCGTCCTGGCGACTGCGATGTTCGCGCTCAATCTGCGGGTTGACGGCGTCGACGTGTCAATGCTCGGCGCGGCGCTGGGCCGTGCGCTCGTGAGCGGCCTGGGGATGTGCGGCGTCGTGCTGCTGCTTCACCAATTGCGATTGCCGCCCCCGCTCTTCATCCTCGCCAGCGCAAGCGGCGGCGGCTTCGCCTTTTTCGGCATCTACGTGCTGCTGGGTGGCACGGAGGTCGTCACCGCGTTGAAGATTATGCGCCGCGGCCTGCGCTTGGCGGGAAGGCCGGCAGCCGGTTGACCACCTCTACACATCCAGCACCACCCGCTGCGCTTCGCTGAGGCGCGCGGCCGTCTCCGGCCGCAAAAGGGCCCGCTGGTCCGTTTGTTGCGGCACGTTGCGCCAGCAGAAATAGCAGTGGAGCGCGCGCCGGGGCTCGCTCGAGCGGTTGACCGTCCCGCCATGCCAGGTCTGCGCGTTGAAAACGTAGACCGTGCCCGCCTCGCCCAGCACCAGCAGTTCATCCGGATGCGGCGCCTGTGGATCGGCCAGATGTTTGCGCGGGTCCAGCCCCAGCTTGTGGGAGCCAGGCACCAGCCGCGTGGCCCCGTTTTCGGGCGTGAAATCGCTCAGCAGCCAGATGGAATTGCAGGCGTAATAGCGCTTGCTGCTGTCCTCTGGCGAGGGCGCAATGCCGGGAATCTGCTGAGCGCCGTCGGTGTGGAGCGCCTGCAGGCCTTCGCCGGGCAGCGCCGCGCGCGTATTGAGCGATGACAGCTTCAGGTCGCCGCGTAAGACATGAGACATCGCCGCCAGCACCTTCGGATGCGTCCAACAGAAGTCGAAGATTGGGTCTTTGTTCACCAGATTGGCAAGCCGGGCCGTGCCAGCCTCCTGATGCACTTCCGTGCCGGCCTCCTCCCCCTCCGCCTCTTCCAATGCCTGCAAACGCGCCCGGAAAGCCTGCACCTGCTCCGGCGTCAGGATGCCCGGCAATGGCAGATAGCCCTCCTCGTCGAGCGATCTCTTCTCATCAGCCGACAGTGTATCCTCGCGCACGCCCAGTGTGTGCAAAGCCGTTTGAATATCCATCATCATCGCACTTCCTTTTGCTCATTCCTATCCCAGCCGCCACGCGTCCGTGTCGACCGTTTCCATCCGACCGCTTTCGGCGGAACGCAAGCCGGCATCGAGAATCGCCATTACTTCAAGGTTGAAATCGAGGTCCAAAGTCTGGTGGAGCGGATCGCCCGTCTCCAGCCGGTGGATGAACTCCTGCGCGATATCCATGCGATCGGGCGGCAGCGGCCCACAGGCGTGGTACTCCGTGCGGCCAGCGCCTCTCTCGACGCGCACCTGGGCCGCCTGATCGGCCGACTCCTTGTCCACGGCCAGCGTGCCCTCCGTGCCATAGACGATCGGCCCGGGCGACACACCGTGATCGAGAGTGGTCCAGGACGCTTCGCACAGGGCCATCGCCTGCGGGAAACGAATGATCATGGCCGCGTTGTCCTCAGCATCGCCCCACTTGCTATTCAGATTGGCCCGCATTCCCATCACGACTGTAGCCGACTCGCCCACCAGCCAGCGAGCCACCAGCGAACCGTAACAGCAGTAGTCGAGCATGGCGCCCCCGCCGGCGGCGCGCTGATGCCACCACGAGGCGCCGCGTTCGACGCCGGTCAGCTTGCGCGCAAGCGCCTGCCCGCCCTCGTCACCGCCAGGATGCGAGACGCCCGCGCCCAGCGGACCCAGGTGGCCGCCCCGCCACTTGACCGTCAGCACGCGCCCGATTGCGCCGTCGTCGATCAGCTGCTTGGCCTTGTGCGAGGCCGGTTGCCACGTGATTGGCCAGTTGACGATCAGCTCGATCCCCGCGGCCCGGGCCGATCTGGCCATGCGCAGGCCGTCCTGCAGCGATGAGGCCATCGGCTTTTCGATCATCACATGCACGCCCTTCTGCGCGCAGGCCGCCACCACCGCCGGATGCTGCGCATTTTCCGCACAGCAGATCACGATGTCCGGCCTCTCTTGCTCCAGCATCTCCCCGTAATCGTCGTATGCCCTCGGCATCCCCAGGTCGTCGAGCGCGTGGCGCAGATTCCACGCGCGCGTATAGCGGGCCGTGCGCAGTTCGGGAACCAGCGGCGGTGTATCCGCACAGGCCACGAGTTCCGCCTGCCGATGGACGGCAAAGCGCTCCAGCAGATGATTGACGTGCATGTGGGCAAAACCGATGACGCCGATGCGATAGGTTTTCGACATAGATGTCTCTCTAGAGAGTATTCAGTTTCCGCTATCCAGGGCCGCTCAACCACTAAAAGACCGTCCGCAACTGCTGCGCCGTCCCCGACTCCGCAGAACGGTAGCCGCTGTCGAAAATTTCGATAACATGGCGGGCGTGTTCCGCGGTCGACGTCGTCGGGATGTCCTCGCGTATCCAGTCCACCAACTGCATAACATCCTCGAAGACGTGCGCCTCCTCCACATCCCGGTGCGCGCCCAGCGCGTGTGGCAGCGCGGTTTGCGTTCCGTACTCCTCATCTATTTCCCGGCCCGGATAGTCGAACGGTTCTCCGTTCAGCAGGCCGCCGTTGATAACTCCCTTTGTGCCAAAAATCAGCGGACGGTCCATGCCGGGAAGTCCGCCCGCTGCAACGCCGTATACGAATGCGAACAGACTGTTGCCAAAATCAAGCACCATCAGGGTGTTGTCGTCCATATCCGTCTGCAGCATCTGGCCGTAGAACTCCCGCTCCTTCACGCGCACGCCCGAAAACGCCGTAACCGCTTTCGCCGGCCCGAGAATCCCCGTCATCGCGTGCAGGCCGTAGACCGTCATGTCGTAGAGCGGACCGCCGCCGGGCTTGCGGAAATACCAGGCAGGATTGACATTTGTGAGCGGATCGTCGCCGCCCCGCACGGGCTCGTTCTCATGGTAGCGGCCAAATGCCGCGCCGGTAACCGCCCACGTCAGCGTCCCCAGCACGCCCTCTTGGATCATCTCCTTGATGCGTAGATGGCGGGGCCGCAGCATCTCGCCGGGGCAGGAGACCAGCTTGACGCCTTTTGACGCCGCCGCCGCGATTAACGCATCGGCCTCGTCCACGGTTGTCGTCATCGACTTGTTTATATGGACGTGCATGCCGGCCTCCACGCACTGCATCCCCTGCTCGTAGTGAAAGCCGATCGGCGACGCAATCGAAACCGCGTCGACCGTGCCGGACTCCAATAACTCTTCCGCGCTCGCGTAATGGTGGGGCACGCCGAACTTGGCCGCCGCTGCCTCGGCCCTCTCCACAACCGGGTCGCATACCGCGGTGACGTTGACCCGGTCCTGCACGTCCTCCATCGTCAGATGCGGCAGCAGCCCGCGAATCGAAATGCTGCCGGTGCCGATAATTCCCAAACGTACTGTGCCGCTCATTGCGAAGTTCCCGCCTTGGTGTGAGTGTCGATTTGCCCTGGGACAGCGTCAAGGAGTGCTCAAGCAAGAACTGCTGTCGCCCCCAACCCGCCGCTCGCGCCGATGCCCGTAACTCCCAGCCTACCTGTGTCGTTGCAGTACCTTGATTGCGCGATTGTATCATGCCGCCGGAGCGCGAACAAGAGGCGCGAACCAGCTCAGGACAGGCCCATTTTCGCCAGGTTGCGGTAGCTGATCGCCAGGCTCTCGAAGGGGTCGCCGGGGCAGATGTCCTGCTCCACGGCATACCATTCGACATTCGCCTTTTGGCAGGCGTCTAGGATTCCCGGCCAGTTCAGGTTGCCCTCGCCCACCTCTTTCATCACCTGATCGCGCCAGCCGACCATCGCCATATCTTTGAAATGGACGACCGGCATGCGGTCCTTGAGGCGCAAAATCCAGTCGCACACGTCGCCGCCCCCGAACTGGATCCAGTACGTGTCCAGCTCCGCCTGCAGATAGCGGGGATCCGTCTCGTCGAAGAGAATCTCCAGCCCGCACTTGTCGCCGTAACGGATGAATTCGAAGCTGTGATTGTGGTAACTGAAGGTCAGCCCGGCCTCGTGCAGCGTGCGCCCCACCTCGGACGCCTCTGACGCGAACTGTCGAATGCCCTCCTCACCCGCCTCAATGAAGTGGCGCGGCATACTACCCACCGCCACATGCCGGCACTGCCAGAGGTGATGCTCGTCGATGACCGCAGAGATCTCCTCCTGCAAACGCGGCCAGGCGATGTGCGTGTTCACAATCGTGATGCCATGATCGTCGCAGATCTTCTTAACTTCCGCCGGCGGGAACGGGCCAATCGCCGACACCTGCGCCGCCGTGTATCCGATCGCTTTGACCCTGACTATCGCGTCGGCAAATCCTTCCACTGTCTTCGTATAGTCGCGCACGGTGAACAACTGTGCGGCAAGTAGGTTCCGGTTCATTCGTCGTCTCCTGAAGAAAGTTCGGTTTGGTGATTGCACGCTTCCGGGAATCAAGTAAACAACGAGTGCCTTGCGTTCGCAAATCGCCGGGTCGCTGCTGAAGCTCAACATTGTCTGGCGACAAAGCCGCGCTGTGGTAAAATTCTGCGCATGTCCCATTCGGCGCATACGCGCTGTCTCGAATTTGGAAGGGATGGCTCATCTCTATGTCTGACGACGCGGTTGACGAAGTGGTTGAAGCAATTCGACAACGCCAGATGGTTATGCCTGCGCTTCTGTTCCTAGCCGGTCATCGGCCCCTTGCCTTCGTCCTGGGACAGACGTTACTGGTGTTGCAGCCTCTTGCCGCGTTACTCGGCGCAGATGGGCCGCGAGCCTGGGGCGAACTGCTCTCACAGCCGGCCGCCCTTGACATATTGACTGAACGCCTGGCGCGCCTACCGCAGCAAGACGGTCGACGGCGCCGCGGGCGCGAGGCCGACTCATGAGCATCTACACAGACCCGGAACGGTTGGCATCGGCATGGCGAACGTTGGCAGATACGGCAATCGAACACGGCGAAACGCCTCTGTTGACGCTCGGACTCGATTCAGGATTTCAGCAAAGCTGCCTGAATCTGCTCGCATTGGCCCGTGTCGCCCGCCAGAACCTGGGGCCGCAGAATCCGATTGTCATCGCCGCCGGTGACGGCTGGCTCTGGTTGCTGGCGACGCTCGTATGGCGGCCCGATACGGCAATCGAGAGGCGCTCCGACATCCAGTTCGAAGGTGTCGACGACAGCGGGCGCATGGTACTCTATGCTGGCGGTGACAGCGCGCTATACGCCGCGACGCTCAACATCGTAACCCATCATCGCGACAGCGGCACGTTGCCCCCCGGGCTGGATTGGTCCTCGTCGCCGGCGGCGGCGCCCGGCGATGAAGGCGCGGAAATCGAACTGGTTGCGCCAACCCTGCTCGCAGACGAATTCATGCTCAAGCGCAGCGCGTCCCCGGCCGATGACTGGTTGCACAAGGTAGAGCGGTGGGCCGGTGGGCTGCTGGCGCTCGCTCTCCTCATCGCTGCACTTTTGGGATAACGGTCAGTGTTCTCTTCCCGCTCCGGTTGGTCAAACCGAATCGGTCTCCTGATTGCGCTGGCAAGCGCATGCTTCGTCATTGCGGCCCGCTTCCATTTGGCGGTCGCACCGGCTGCCCTGGCATCGACACTCTATGGTTGGGCGCTGCTCCTGGGGGCGTTCGCGCTGCTGCTGGGCATCGTCAATGCCCTATGGTTCCACCTCCTGCGCGTTCAGCGCGGACAGAGGGAATGGCTCTTGAGTCTGCTGCTGCTGATCGTTTTCGCTCTCGTTTTCGGAGCTGGCGTCACACCAGCTGACGGATCGGCTGGGCCGCTGGCAGAATGGGTATTTGACGCAATTTTGGCGCCGGGACAGGCAACGCTCTACGCGCTGACCGGCTTTTTCCTGCTGAGCGCCGCCTATCACTATCTCCGCATCGACCGACCGGGCGGCCTTTGGATTTTGGCCGGCGCGCTGCTGATGTTGATGGTGCAGACGCCCTTTGGCTATCAACTCCTGCCAGGCGCCCTTATCGACCTGCTCGACTGGCTTCTGAACTGGCCGGTGATGGCTGCGATGCGCGGGGTCCTGCTGGGGAGCGCCCTGGCTGTCATGATTATCGGCCTCCGCCTGATCACAAAAAGCGCAGGATAGCCCGCATAAGATGAACTCATCCGCGCTCGCATCTGTCTGCCCTCAGCTGCCATTCGTTGCATTCTGACCTGGAGATCGCGCCGCCAATGCCGATGTTCGACTGTCCACACTGCGGTTACAGCAACCCGGATGCTGCCCGGTTCTGCGACCAATGCGGCACAGTTCTCACCCGCAGACCGCCGCCGCCCAAACCGGTAGGCCGACCTTCAGAAGCGCCAGGAGAAGCTGGCGCAGACAGAGAAAGTGAAAGCACGCGACCCAGAGAAGAGAACGCAACACAAGACCCCGCGCCGAGTCCGACCGAACATGCCTACTCCAGGACATGGCCCTCTCCCCCTGACGAAGAGGACGACGATGACCAGGATGCGGGCCAGGACGGGTCACCTCTTCAAGATACGGTTCAACCAGAGCCACTGCTCGGCGACATGCCCGGCCTTCTCGAACCCGCCGATCCGCTCGCCTTCGCCACTGCTGGCGCCGGTGCGTCGCAGTCGCAGGGCGACGCGCCGCATTCCCTTTCCCCGGAAGTAAATGAGGAAGAACGCCGCCAACTGCGCGATCTGTTCGCGGCAGACATTCGGCTGGCAGAAAGGGCGGCCCCTGACTCGGCCCGGGGCGCAAGCGAGTCCACGCCGGTCGGGCGCGGCCTGCAGCGGCAGCGCTGGCTTGAGTGGCTCCTGCTGCTTGGCCTGATCGCGGCGCTGCGCGGGGATGTGCAGGCGCCCGCCGCTGGAGCAGGACCGCACGCCCTGCCGGGTCTGCTGCAGGCCTATCAGCAGATCGAATCTTTGTCCCCCAACAGCATTGTCCTTGTGAACTGGGCCTACGACCCGGCGACCGCCGGCGAAATGGACCTCGTCGCCCAGCCTGTGATCGAACATCTGCTGCGCAGAAAAGCGAGGCTGATCGTTGTCAGCCAGCTGCCAGGCGGCCCGGCCACAGCCCGTCGCCTGATCGCAGACGCGGAGGAAGCCATTCGGCGGCCGACCCGCTCCCAGATCACGAACAATGTGATTATCGAAGGAGGCTTTCTCCCCGGTGGAGCCGCCTCGCTCCCGCTGCTGGGCGTCGCGCCGGCGCAGACTCTGCCGATCGACCCCCGCCGCGTCGACCTCAAGGATCGCTTCACCGTTGCCAGTCTGGAGACGGCCGGCGCCGTACTGAACCTGGTAATCGCCGCCCGCGCCGAGGATGTCCGGCGCTGGCTGGAGCAGGTGCAGCCGCTCAACAACGGGACCGTGATCGCGGTAACAAGCGCGGTTGTCGACACCGGCCTGCGCCCCTATCTGCACAGCGGACAGCTGTCGGGTCTGGTCAGCGGCTGGGACGGCGGCATGGCCTATCAACGCCGATCTGAGCGCGCTGAAGACATCACCGAACAAAACCGGTCGGGGCGTCAGATCAGCGGCCAGAATTGGGGGTTCGGCATACTGCTCGTCACGATCGCCCTTGGCAATCTGGCGGGATTGACCGCACGGAGGAAACCTTGAGTTCGTTCAGTAGCGGTCTGCCTGACGCGCTGCGCGCTGCCGGTCCTGTGCTGGGTTTCCTCATCTCCCTGGCAATCGGCAGCTATCTGATCCGCGACAATTTTCTTGCCCGCCTGGCGCAGTACGTACTGGTCGGCGCCGGTCTGGGCTACTTGGCCGTCCTCGTTTGGCGCAACGTCCTGTGGCCGCGGCTCTTCGCACCCTTGGTCGCAGATCCGCTGTCATGGCTCTCCTTACAGGAGCCGGGCTTCTTCCAAAGCCTGTTACCGCTCCTGCTGGGCTTGTTGATGTGGGTAGGAGGCGTGGATCTGTTGTTCAGACCGCCCCAAAAGCGCAGTTGGCGCCGGATACTGCGACTGCTGGCCGTGATCCCGGCGGCCATCCTGGGCGGCGTCGGTCTGGGCGTCGGTTTGAGCGGCGCTCTGCAGGGAACAGTTTTGCCCCAGCTCTCGGCTGCGCTGGCATCCCCGCAGGCGGCCACCCTGACGGCGCCGGACAGCGGCGCCGCCGTAGGGCAGACGATGTGGCTGCTCAGATTCTTAACACTGCTGATTACCGGCGGCGTCCTCATCCACCTGCACACCGGCCGCGCCGACGACACTGACAAAGCGCGCCGCGCGCCAACGCCGGTGCCCCGCGTTCATCAATCTGAGATCTCCGCAGAAGGCTTGGCAGTTCTCCGCAGCGCGCTTATCGGCAGATTGATGGCCGTTTGGGAAGGAGTGGGACGCCGCGCGTTGTGGTTGGCGGCAGGCATAATCTTCGCCCGCCTGATCGCGGCCCGCTTTGCGCTCGTCTTGGCCCGGCTGGACTACTTCCTGTTTGAAGTTCCCCGCCTCGAACTCTGGCAACTGCTGTTGGCGGCCCTGCGTGGAGGCGGCCCATGAACGCATCCTCTATCCAGTCGGGGCAAGCTCCGGGTCGCCGGCTTCAGGCGGCTTCCCTCGCAGATTACGCTCCCAAGAGCATTCTGGCGCTCGGCGCGGAGCCGCGGCGTGCGACCGCTGTCCTGATCGAACCGGTGGAAGAGATCTACCGAATGGTCGGATGGCAGTCGGTGGAACTGCTGGCGGACGCCGGCCCCGGTGACAGCGTTGCCGCGCTGGTACGGGCCGTCAACAAGCTGGAGAGCCAGTTCAGTATTTCGCTCTGGGATGCCAAAGAGGACCGCCCCCGCCTGCACGCATCCGACCCTGCCCTGGTCGATGGAGTCGGCCAGGCGGTCGCGGTGGCCGATCTGCTCTCGCCGCAGCGCGTGTGGATGGCGGGCTTGTCCGGCGGCGCCAGCCTTCGCGCCGGCAGGGACGCGCTTGCCGGCGCGCTCTGCAGCCCGGTCGCCACGTACCGCCACAACCCCCGCCGCAGCGCCGGCGATCTGGCAAGGGAACTGGAAACGCTGCGTCCTGATGTCGTCCTGATCGTCGGCGGATACGAAGAAATGGCCCGGCACAGCCAGCAGCAGGTCCTGGCGATGAGCCGCCTTGTAATCGACGCCGCCGTCCGGTTGCCGCCCGCAGACCGGCCGCTCTTCTGCTTCGCCGGCAACGGCCAGTCAGCCGACGCCGCGCTGGTATATTGGCATGGCCGCACCGCTGGAAGCGCGGCCGCCCTGGCCGACAATGTACTCGTCGCGCCCGCCGGCCGCAGCGACACAGCGCTTCACAACCTGCTGGCGCGGCGCCACTGGCAGCGCTCGCTGGAGATGCCTGCCATGCGAAGAATCGCCAGTTGGCTTCACCATGCCGGTGAACTGCGCAGCACGCAATGGGCCTTCGTTCAAGCGGTTCGTCTCTGGTCGTGGCATCGTCAGCTACCGGAATTGCATGGGCTGTACGCTGGCACAGATCGTTGGCTGCATGTCTGGGCATCCAGTCCGCCCTCAGAGGCGGAGCGGCGACGATCAACCGGCGCCGCCGACAATCCCGAACAGGGAATCGGGGCGTTGCGAATCTGCTGTGTGCGTCCCGGAGAGCGTCACGACATTCTGGCCGGCTGGCCGCCGTTGCGCCTGGTCAGCGGGGATTGGCCTGCCCAGTGGCCGCGCCCGACTCCGCACTGGTGGGATCCGCTCGGCCTTGTTCCCGTCGTTGTCGGCGCAGGTCAGGCCGCGCCGCAAGCAGCCTTGCACCTGCTGGCGGCAGACATCCTTCAAGAGAGCGACCCCGGCTCCACCTCCGGTTGACGCATCTACCCAATTTGGCGAAAATGAGAAAACTGCGCGTTAGACAACAGGCTGGCCTGGCCGGCGCCTGTCGATTGGAGGCCCTATGACAACAACCTTGCGCCTGACCGATGGCAGCTACATGCGCCAGACCGACACGGAGCGAATCATCCAACTGCTCTCCAGCTCGCGTTGCGTCGAGGTGACCGGCATCAGCAACGTGGGCAAGTCGTCGCTGATGCGGTTGCTGGCGCACGCTGACATCTGGCTTCAGCAGTTGGGCGATGATGGCGGCTCGTTTCTTCCCGTGTACATCGACTGCAACCGTATGCTGGAAATGACCGAGCAGGGTTTCTATGAACTGGTGTTGCGCTGTTTACAGGAGAGCAGCCCGCTGCTGGCGCAAGATCAAGAGTTGCAGACCGCGTACGCGGCCCTGGTTGCCCCGGCCAACGTCTTCCAGGTGCCCCTGAGCTTTAGCAACGCCTTGAGCGCCGCCCTGCAGAAAACCCAGTTCAAGCTGGTCCTCCTGTTTGATGAGTTCGATGAACCGTTTCAGCAGATCGACACCCGCGTCTTCCTCAACCTGCGGGCCAAGAAGGACCGTTTCGGCCACCGGCTCGCCTACGTAACCGCGACCGTTTTGCCGCTGGCATCCTTGCGCCCCGGCGACCACAGCAGCGAATTCTGCGAGCTGTTCTTCCATCAGCCCTGGCATCTCGGCCCCCTGCCCCGCCACGACGTAGAGCGCTACATCGACAGTTTTGGCGAGCGCAACGGCGTGATCCTGTCCACCGAAGATACCGACTTCCTCTACCACTGGACGGGCGGTCATCCAGGTTACCTCGAAGGCGTCAGCCGCATCCTGAGACAGGCGGTTGCATCGTTGGAGCGGGGCAGCCACAGCGCACAGGATCGCTGGATGATGCACCGAAGTGTGGCCGAACAGTTGCGCCACGAGCCGACGCTGCACACCGAAAGCGAGAAAATCTGGCACAGTTGCACGCCGGACCAACAGGAGACTTTGCGCCTTCTCTTTTCCGGCTTGGAGGCCGACGACGGGCAACTGGCCCGCCTCATGCAGATTCATATCCTGAAACAGGTGAAAGACGAACGGCGCGCATTTTGCCGGCTTTTCGCCGAATACGTTCAGACCCACCAGACAGATGGCGGCGCCGCCGACGGCCTCTACGTGGACGATGAACGCGGCGAAGTCTTCGTCAATGGCCGCCAGGTCGAGACGCTCACCCAGCTCGAATTCCAGTTGATGAAGCTGCTCAATCAGAACCGAAACAAGATCCTGGACAAGTACCAGATCGTCGTCGGCGTGTGGGGGGATGACCACCTGCCGGAGGTGGACGATGCCCGTATCGAAAAGCTGATCAGCCGCCTGCGCCAGAAAGTTGAGCCGGACCCGGCAAATCCCGTCTATATCACCACTGTGCGCGGGCGCGGATACCGGCTCGTGTCGGATTGAACCGACGCGAGGCTGCCATGTTCAATTCCCAAATGGTAGAGAGATTTTGTCAGCGACGGCCTTCGGGCTATACTATGGCCGACGCGCCCGGAGCGGACCTTGCTGACAGCCCAGACCCGCGCTTGCTGCGCGCAGCGAGAGCGCATGCAACATCAACACTTAGCAAAGTAGAGTGGCAATATGGCTGAAACCATTCAGACAGGCGATGCGCAGGAATCGCAGATTTTCAAAGGCAAGCCGAAGTCGATGGTGTCGGCTGCCGCCCTGTTGATCGCCGGTACGCTGACCTTTACGATGGGCATTAACCGCCTCTTCTTCGTCGAGGCCATCGCCTGGACATTCCTGATCTGGGGCGCTCTTCTCCTTTACGGCCATCTGATCGAAATCGGGACCATCTTCGTGGTTTCGGGAGAGGGCCTTGAGGTCAAAAGCCCCTTGCGATTCTGGGCGCAGTCTCGCGAGTGGGATTGGGGGCACATCACCCGCCTGGATCTGATTGTGGGCAGGACGGGGGCGACCGAGGAGGACGTGGTGATGCACGTCCACTACACGCCCGAAAGCTCGACCGTACTCTTCCGCGAGGACCTTCCTTATCTACCCGATCTGGCGCACGAGATTGCCAGCCGCGCAGCGCTCAAGCCGGAAAGCCTGCAGGCCATGCAGACCTTCAGTTCGATTCCCCAGGAAGAAAAGGGAACCTACACCTGGAAATAGTCTACAGGCACCCTCTGTCCCCACTCAGACTGTCGCGATCGGGTCCGGCCATGCTCCGATGGCCGCTAAGCGAAGTTTTCCAACAGATAGATCTGGCGACCTTTGCCGCCGTGCGCTGAATCGATCGTAATCAGCTTCCCATCCGGGCTTGAACGCGGGTGCAGGTCGCAACGCCACTCGCCCTCATACTCCGGGAACGCGGCGAATTCGCCCAACTCCGTCCGTTCAGCGCTCGCCGCATTGTAGAGATACAACTCCTGGACTTTGCCCTCGCCTCGCGCAACCGGATAGGTGTCGTTCAGAATCCAGTTGGTGTCAGCAAGATAGGTGCAGTGCCCGTTCAGCTTCATTACCCCTGCGCCGATCACCTCAACGTCCTGCGTCCTGTCCCTGAAGAGATAGAAAGCGTCCTGGTGTGAGGGGTGCCTGGCCCACGCCAAAATGTGTTGCGGGTCGCGCCAGATGAAGTGGGACGTGTAACCGTACTGGTCCACCCCGTAGATCTCCGAACCGTCGGCCGCCGCCGTCATCATGCGCGTGCCAAAGCCCGGCCCACCGGTACGCCAGCGGTGCAGGAAGATAAAACGGCTGCCATCTGTGTTGAAGAGCAGATGGTTGAAGTAATGCCTGGCCTCGCCGAGATCCTTGTGGGGATAGGGGATGGCCGCCACCTGCGCGATTGAGATCAGCAGATTTGCCTCGCCCGTCACCAGGTCGACGCCATAGATTCCGGCGTCATCCGGCGCAAGGGTATCATAATTGGGGTCGGGAATGCCGGCGTAGCCGTAGCCGGGCCGCATATGGTTGATGCGGCGGAAGTCGGCGCCGATGGCGGTGCGCCCGTCAGGTGAAAGCGTGTATATGGGATAACCGATCGTGCGCTTCTTGCCCGACTTGACATCCAGGAGATGGCTGACGAAACGGCCCCCTTCGCGGTCGTTCCAGATGACCTCTCTGTCGGAGCCGGGGATCCACTGCAGCATACAGCCCTGCTGCCAGCACCACGCCCGCGTCTGCCCCAGTTCAATCCAGCGGTCGCCGTCGGCCAGGTCGATCATCCCCACCCTGATCAGATCCTCCGCCGTCGGCGAACGATGCTCGAAGTCGACCTCCATTGCCAGCACGTAGCGGCTGCTGGGATCGAACTGCAGCTTGTCATAGTAGCCGAACCAGTGATGTCTCGGCCCCGATGTGATGGGGCGCACATTCGTCAACGGTATCTCCCAATCAATGGTTGTCCGTCTTCAGGCCGCGCCTGCGCCCGCCAATTCAAGCTCGTCCGCAAAATGACAGGGGGCTATGCGGCCCTCGCCGACGCCCCGCAGGTCCGGCGCAATCCGCAGGATCAGCTTAGTGCCCATCACCGCCTGCGGGTCGCCAAACAATGCGTTGGGATTGCCGATCGCGACCTGCGTCGTGCCGCGGTACTGCCCGATTTCCTGCAGCGGCTCGATCACGACCGGAATGGGCGGCAGCCGCTCATCCAGGGGCGGCAACTGGGCCGCCGCCACCCGCGCAGGCAGCAGCGGCGATTGGCTGTATTTGGAGGGCGGCCCGGCAGCGGCGGCGGGCGCAACCGGCGCCCAACTTGCTGAAACCTGCGAAGGCGGGCCAGCCGTCAACGTTCACTGGCCCGGCAGGTCGACCGAGGATTTGAGAGCGGTAAACATCACCCACTCCATCATGCTCCGCCAGTACTCATAGCGTTCTTCGGTAGCCCCCTGCAAAACGAGCGAGTACAGGTATTGCCCCTCGTTAAACACCCGCGCCTGTCGCTTGCGCGTCATCCCGTCCTGCACAAAGGTACACACCCACTCCTGGCACCAGTCCCCCGCGTCGGCCAGCGTCTCCAGCCGTTCGACCGCGCACGATTCGAGTTGCTCCAGCCCTTCCTGGACGCCCTCGGCCAGCAGCGCGGTTTCCTCCTGGGCCAGGGGCTCGCCCAAATCCTGCATCGCGATCGAAAAGAATGTGGCGTCTTCGGACGGCTCCGGGTAGAGGCTGACCGCCGGATTGGGCTCCTCCGCCTCAAACAGGCGCCACTCCGGCGGATACCAGAAGGTCAGATGCTTGGAGGCGTGCTTATGCTGTCTGACACTGGTAAATTGAGGTCTGTTCGGCTGATTCGTCGAAGTCATAGGTCGATGTTCCTGGGATTAGAGGAGCGGCAAAGCGAGGTTGTCGGTTCTCGCCCGCCTGGTGGTTGGACCGCGCAACCTGGCGGCGTCATCGCTTGCGGCCTTGGGCCTGCCTGTATCGGCGTTTGCGGCGATCGGGCCGAGAGCTGGAATCGGGTTGCCCGGGCAGGTTCGCTGGAAACCGCACGATCGGTTGCTGTGGCTTGCTGCATTCTAAAAGGAAAACTACGCTCGTGAAAATCGGAGCAGTGATGCGAGGCGCCGAACAGACACAGGAAATCGGCACCATGGCAAGCGGTGAACAGACTTGGCCAATCGTCGAGCGCCCGATAGAGATGCTCATTGGAGATTGGGGCGGCATTGGCGACGACGCAGGCGTTGCGGCGCGGTGCAGTCGCCGCGGTGGGGCGGCGGATGCTGTCGGCGAAGGTGGAGAGGAGCAGGAGGCGGCCGGCGGCGAGGTGGTCGCGCCAGGGGCGGGGGATGCGCATGTCGGCGAGGACGCGGTGGATTTCGTCAACGATGGGCCTGGACGGCTTGCGGTTGCGTTCAGAGCAGGCGACTGTGGCGGCGGCAGGAAGGGTATCGACAGGGTATCGTTTAGGGTCAAACTGACGTGAAGTGGCTATACATTTGCGAAAAGGATTGCTTTCCCGTGACAGGATGTTTGAGCGAGTTTCCGTGACAGGAAAAAGACGGCGCCGTTTTTTGGCGAATTTTGCTGAAAAAGAGGGCGCGAGTGTGGAGAAAAGGCGCGTATTGGTGTTTACGGCACAGTTTTTGTGACGGGAGATGGCGCTGTGTTTTTGCGGCGCTGGCATGGAAGGCATGGCGGGTGTCATTCGTTTTGGGTGGGGCGGCGCGGCGGCTCGACTTGGAGGCGAAGGCCGGCGGCCCGTGCGTATTTTTGCGCGTACAAGCGGATGGCGGAGCGCAGCGCGGCTGGACAGTCGCTGGCGTAGAGCAGCCGCGCCGGCAGGCCGTTTTTGGGGCGCGGAAACCACAACAGGGCTGACGCGTCCGGCGGCGTTCGGTGCGGCATGGGCAGATCGTGCGGGCCCGGTTGGAGAAGGTCCTCGTCGTCGACGTGCAGGTTGGCATTGAAATAGAAGAGGACACCGGGCGCCAGGTCCTGCAGGGCTTGCTGCGTGTGCGCGTGGCAGTACAGTTCTCCCGGCACTGCAAGGCGCTTACAAGCGGTGCCCGCGCGCGTCAGGCCGCGGCACAGGTGCCCTTCGACATGCCAGCGGCGCCAGTTCAGCTGATAGGCGCGGCGGGCAGCGTTCGAGGCGGCGGCGCTGCGTTTGGGCTGGGGCTGGGGTTGTTCGGCAGCGCGCATGCGCTTGCTGCGGGAGGCCTTTTGCGCTTGCAGGGCGTCCTGTTCGAGGATGCGAAGTTGACGACGGTCATATTCTTGTGCCCGCGCGACCCATTCATGCACGACGCACCACGTGCGCCAGCGCCCGGGCAGGTTGGCGGTCTCCGACTGTTTGAAGCGTCGATAGGCTTTTTGCAGCGATCTGTCGAGGCCCAGATGCAGATAGACGAGGAATGCGCGATAGGCGGGCGCGCTTTCGCCTGGGCGGCGGCGCCACGCCGGCGGGCCTGATTGGGCCGGCGGGGCGCGGTCTGGTTGCGGCGGGTCGATGGGCGGGGACGGGTTGGGCGCGGGAGACGACAGCGGGTCGAACAGGTGCGGTTGCGGCGCCGGTGGTGCATGCTGGGGAGCAGGGCCGGTCGCAGCGGAAGAGAGATTTGTGAGAGTCTGGCCAGCGGCAAGGATTGCCTGCGTCCGGCGCTGGCGGTTTTGGGCGCTTTGATTTGCGGGTTGTTGCCGGCGTTGTTTTTGGCGCTGTTCTTTTCGGCGCCGGTTTTCTTTTGCGCGGCAGGAGGCGCACGCTTTGCGGTCGTCAGCCCGTTTTTGGCCGCACTGGTAGCACAAGGCGGGGTCGGCGCGCCATGCGATGCGTGCCCGCTCTCTTTGGCGGTACCAGTGTTGCATACAGAGGCCCTCGCTTTGGGCCGGCTTTTGGCAGTGTTTTTCAGAGCAGGTCGACATGGGCGGCGTCCAGGGAATTGTGGGGGGGATGGTTGCGGGCAGGCACTGTGTACAGGTTCATAATCGTAGCATAGCACATTGCCAGGGGTTATGCTTTGGAGGGGCGGGTTGGTCGGGAACAGTTCGAAATGGGGGTGGTGCGCTGAAGCGGAACCTTGCGACTGCCTACGGTCAGTTGGGAGGATATCCACGAAGGGGCACGAAGGGTAGAGAAAGGTAGAGAAGGGTAGAGACGGCCCGATTACTGTGGGAATGGCCTAAATCCGGGATGCACCCAGAGGCCCCGCCCTCGGTCATTCAGAGTATTCGACGAAGAGCAGGAGAAGACTTTTCGTGCATCCAATTGAGTCCGATTTTTGAGCAAACTCTTCGGTAGAAGCTTCCTCGATCAAGAATCGGAGTAGAGAGGGAGGATCATATCCATAGGAATCCATCCCTAAGAACGAGAGGAAGCCAACGATGTCTGTAATTGGCTCATAGTCGTTGTACGGTTCAACCCATTGGCCACAGTTGAGCTGTACTCGGACAAAGAGAGGGTTCAGCTCCGTTTCAAGCGTGAGGAGTTCTGATTCGGTAAGGGGTTGACTCTTGTTCGCCATCCCATTCGTCATCATCACAAGCGAATAGAGCATTCCCCAAGCCGCGCAATCGGTGTCAGGAAGAGAAGGAGGCGGGCTACCTCCGGGCGTGCAATCGGCCGTCGGCAGGGTGGTGATTGAAGTGCGGCCCGGCGTAGAGGGCGATGCTGGCGCCGACGCCGGGTGGGTTGATGATGGCATGGGGGGCGGCGGGGGCAGATTGGTTGGTGAGGTTGGTGGAACACAAGCCGTTGCAAACAGAAGGGTAGAAAGGACGGCAATCAACAGTCGCGATGACATAATTCGTTCCTCCTTTTCATGTCAGAGTAATCAGTTTTTACCGATTGGCAAAGCCGTGAAGTCGAATTTTGCCAGGGATGACAGGTTTTCAAGGGTTCAAAAAGTCGGCGAACCAAGCCAGTTGGGTCTTCACGTACTTGGTGATATCGCAATTACTGCCGGTTAAATCCGCTGGATTTTTTCTTCTGCTTTATGGTTGGCCCCGATCACCAGACCACGAAAAGGGAAAAATAAGGTACATTCAGACGGATGCGGGCGGCGTTCAGGGGTTGGCGCCAGGGGCGGGGGAATGCGCATGGCGGCGAGGCCGCGGGCGGGGCGGACAGTGGCGGAAGGGAGGCCGGAATCAGAATGGGCGGGTTGGGGCGGGGGCGGGCGCAGCAGAAGTTCGAGGAACTGCTATTCGATGGGGGACTGGGAAGCCGCCGACGGGGGAGACGGTGGAGCCGTCGGTGGGGTCGGCGCAGCGGCGCAGCGGCGCAGGGATGGGGAGGGTGTCGGGCGCGCCGGGTTGGTGGCGAATGATCTGCACGATTTCACGTCCAGGTTAGAAGCTGTGCGGTCAGGCTGTGACGAATTCGAGAGTAGAGGGATTCAGAGTGCGCGAACGTTTTAACAAACTGTGTCTGAGGCGCTTCTGCTTAAAAGGGAGCCGAGTACATCTCGAGACCGACGACCTGATTTTCCTTGTCTCGCGCCTTTTCGTGCGATATGATCTTGTCGAATCGACCAAACAGTTCCATAATGGGGTTGACATCGTCGGTCAGCTGCGGCCTTCTCGCAACCTGATTTCTTCTATTCGTCGGAGAACGACAGAAGAACCCTGCGTGGTCAATTATGTCGAATCTTCGATAGGCACACCGAGCCGGCGTAGAGTTGCGGTCAGAAAAAGGGAGATCCTCGTCAGAACTATGATGAATGTGGAGGTTGCGTGGTGAGATTCCCACTCCCACAGATTCATCACGACTATGAAAGTTTTGCCGCGTTAGCGCGCCTCCACGCACAGACCAAGAACTGCTTTCTTGAGAAAATCGAAGTTGACATGTCGTCAGCTACCTGGTTTGAAGCCGACATGTGCGCCGCGTTGGGCGCGATTCTCTACAGTTTGGGACAGAATCTGAACACCGTCGAATTGACGAATGTCGCGCCCAAGGTCTGGGATATTCTATCAAGGAATGGCTTTCTCAGTCACTATGGGCGTGCGAAGATTCCCGATCATTGGGGATCGACGATTTCCTATCAGCGCTTTGACGATAGGGACGACCATTTCTTCGCTCGTTATATGGAGAATGAGTTTATACACCGTTCCGAAATGCCTGAAATGTCGTCGGGCTTGTTGAAGAAATTCCGTGAGAGCATCTTTGAGATTTTCAGCAATGCCGTGTGGCACTCACGCACTCAGCTAGGGATCTTCAGTTGCGGACAGTTTTTTCCCAAGAAGGGCTTACTGAATTTTACCGTAGCCGACCTGGGAGTCGGCATGCGGCAAAACATACAGGATTACGTAGGGCTTGATCTTGCGGCGGAGGAGGCCATTGTCTGGGCCACAGAAGAGAACAACACGACCAGGCGCGGCCCTGTTCCGGGGGGATTGGGATTGAAGCTACTGCGCGAATTCATTGTTCTGAACAGCGGATGCCTTCAAATTGTCTCAGACGCGGGCTTCTGGCAGTCCAAGAATGAAAGAGTCTCGACCGCACGATTAGGCCACCCGTTTCCTGGCACGGTGGTATCCATAGGGATCAATACGGCAGATCTCAACTCCTACAGTCTGACTTCGGACCTGGATGCCGACGACATCTTCTGAGGTGACAATCGTGAAAAGAGAGATGAAAATATCGGTTTATGAGGTCGTGGGCAGTACCCTCTGTGTTGCCTCAGATGACGGACAGAAAGTGCATGATCGTCTTGCCGCTGTGATTGGGGCGGGTCACTGTGCCCTACTCTCATTTCACAACGTCTCAACCTTAACCTCAGCCTTTCTGAACGCCGCGATCGGCCAATTGTATGGGCCTTTCAGCGAGGGACAGATCCGTTCTCTGTTGAAGGTTGAGGAAATGGCGCCGGAAGATGTGGCACTGTTGAAACGCGTTGTAGAGACGGCCAAGCTGTACTTCAAAGATCCTCAAAGGTTCGATCAGGTGGTTCGAGAGACGTTGGAGGAAGAGCAGGATGGCGCATAGCGCGGTCCAGGAGGTCAGTCGTTACACCTTCAGCGCCAAAGACCATCTGTTTTTGGATGCCAATATCTGGTTGTATCTGTACGGTCCACAACAGCCCCCCGCTCCTCGCTACGTTAAGACTTACTCAAACGCGTATAAGCGAATTCTGAGCGCCAAAAGCAAAATATTCGTCGACGCTCTTATCGTTTCAGAATTCATCAACCGCTACGCCAGGTTGCAGCAGAATCTTGTCGCGCCCGGCAGGCGTTTCAAACAGTTCCGCAGCAGCCCCTCTTTCAAGTCGGTGGCGCAGGATATTGCCTACAACGTCGAACGCATTCTGAAGCACTGTTCACGAATTGAAAGCGGTTTCGCAAAGTTGAACATGAAAGATTTGCTCAACGATTTTGCCGCCGGCGATTCCGACTTTAATGACCAAGTCATTGCGGAGCTGTGCAAAAGGAAAGGGCTGACATTGGTTACGCATGATGGTGACTTCAACGCTCCGGGCATATCCGTTCTGACCGCGAATCGGAATCTGTTGGTATGAGCGACCGCTTCTGCTACCTGATTTTCCCGATTGCCCGATGCGCCGGGGGAGATCGGGTGCGAAGACGGCCCGTCTGCGTGAATCCGGATAGCCTAGCCGCACTATGGCATCGAAGACACTGAGTCTGGCGAGGCAGCGGGCGGCGGCGCAGTCGAGAGAGATGCCCTCCTCAACATGTCTTGTCGTTTCCATCAGTTATTTTAAGCGGAAGTAGAGGGCATCCAGTTCGCGATCGCAGGTTATTCTCATCGTTGCCTCTTCAAAAGAAATAAGGTGCATCCAGACGGATGCGGGCGGCTCTGATCGGAGCACGAGGTTCTCTGCTGCGGGTGTGCGATCGTTGAGACTTTGATGCGGTCTTTCATGGTTGTGGAAGACTGCTGGCGCGTCTGCCAGCAGTTGCCGTTTCCAGGCGCGTATCAGGCTGGCATGAATCTCGTTTTCACTCGATAACCGGCCAATCGTGTTGCTGCCTTCAAGCGCTTGCAGCGCCAGGGGGAAGTTATGGCCGGCGTGTGCCGCCGCCGTTTCTCGACTATTGTTCCGCCCCTCCACGGGTTGGGTGAATTCCTCTATTATGCACCTTAGCTCGCGGTCCAGTTTTTGGGGTCAAGCTCACAAACGGTCGCCATGTTGATTACTGACACTCCATAAGGGGGGACCAGTCAAATCCATTGGGGATGGTAATGGTATATCCGCTCAAATCCTTGCCCGTCACCTCGACACGAAGTTCCTGACCCAGACTTTTTACTACCGTTTTGTTATGGCCGGCAAACCCTGCTATCGAACAGGCAGGGGACCATTCGGCGGGTTCGCCTCGCCAGATCCCCAAGGTGAAGAATTCGGCTACTTCCAGCAGGCCGGGGTCCACAGCCTCCACAATCCAGAATTTGCCGTCCAGCCCGGTCCGTTTCGCCACCACATCTGCAGAATGACGAAGCGGCACAGCACCGTTGCCCTCATGTCTCCAAGCTGACAACGTGACCCAAACTTCCGGCATGGGATTGCCTCTGTCATCCAACACCCTGCCCCTGATGGCGAACTGCCTGGTCTTACAGAATTCAGGTAGGGTCGGGTTGCCCAAATGGTGTTGAATCAAGCGGGCCGCCTTGCTGTCGTACTCCGACAGGCCACTCAGTCCGAATTGAGTGCGAAACAGATCCGGTCGAAGCCAGTGTACGACCATTTCGGCCCAGTATTCGTGGCTGACGGTAGATTCATACCTGCCAGCCCACAGTCCAGCCTCCATCGCGCTCAAGTAGGCTTGATTGCGAGCCTGCTTGAATCCGGGTTCACGATTGGCGTTAAAATCTTGTATACGAATCGCATAGTCTAAAGCGTGGGCTATCTCATGAATCAGTGTCTCGTTGCAATGATAGGTTGTCATTGCGGGCGCGGCCACGGCTCCTCCATACGATGTTTCACCGAACAACCCCGAAAAATCTGAATCAGAATAATCGGCAAATTCTGGCAACTGCGAAAGCCCACCCTTTTCTTTGTCGTATAGCAATATCCTGGTGTTCAGCGATGCCAAGACATCCAGCAGGTCAGGACGGTCCGCGACCATACCCAGAAGGGTGGCCTGCGTCCGCCGTAATTCCTCGTCCGGGACTGATTCAGGGGCTAGAATCGGTATACCGCTTGCATTCAAGTACTTTTGGTAATAGGGGTCTGCATTCAGGTGTGAGGGCGGCCCGCCGCCGGTCTGATATGCCGTAACCAGACTGCTGTGCAACCAGCCTGGTGTGTCTCCGTCCAAACAACAGAATCTGTACCAGCCGCTGGACTCTTCTACCACGTCGTCCAGCCGGTCCCCAGCCTGAACGTTTCCGATAATGTCGTAATTCATACCGGGTCCTGTTCGAACGTTCCCGAGCTCAACATGAACCACCAGCACCTTGTCGATGGTGATCCTGGTGGGGGTTGGGAGAGCTGTCGGAGTCGTGGTGGCAGCCTCCTTGGGGCCGCGGTGGACTTGCGCTTCATTCTGGTCCGACGATGACTCGACCTGGTTTTCCTTATCGTTCCGGTTAGCGAACTGCTGTTCCAGTGTCTGAATCTTAGTTTCCAAGGTGAGAATCCAATCTTCTGCACTCGTCTCTTTGCTAAACCTTATATTTCTCCAGTCCAAAGCACTCGTCAAAGCCAAGAGCCGATTCTCTACAGTTTCTAAATTTGCCTTTGTGTTTTGGACAAGGGCAATTGACTGCTGTATTGAGATTCTTGAACCGGACAGATATAAGGTCAAATAGATGGCCAGTGTTGTCAGGAACACGAATCTAAATAGCCGTCTTAGCCTGAAAGGCTGACGGCTCCGGGCACCACCAAACCTAAACCCACATTTGACGCAATGGGTTTCGTCGAGGTGATTGGGCTGGCCGCACGGACATTGTTTGATGCCGAATTTCCAGTCGACTTGTACTTTTCTCGGACTCATTGTGGTAACACCTATACCAACTGTAGACGAAAACTGATGGGTGTCTGTTCCACCGTTTTGTGAGTGTAGAGCACCGGTTCAGCTTTTGCAACGCTTTTGAGGGGCAGAGTCTTTTGATTTAGGGGACGGGCTGTGATTGCTGGCGGAAGGGGGCTGTCTGGAACGGGATTTGCGGGATGGCAGAGGATTGTCAGGATTGTTTAGGACGGGGACAGTTCTGGTTGCGTGGACATTTTCTCGTCGGCTGGGAGGGGAGACTGTCTGAACTGTGATTTTTGGGATTTTGGGGATGGGCTGTGATTTCTGTTGGGCGGATTGTCTGAGTCAGGATTTGCAGGATTTTGGGGATGGGCAGGATGGCAGGCGAGGGGCTGGCGAATTGCCGATCCTCTTCTTTTATTCCGATTCGTTTTGCAGGCAGACGGTGAGCCCCATTTCGAGCATTTCGTAGGCTGACGGTTCGTCTTCGGTTTCGTCGCCGGCAGCGGCATTTTCGGTCAACGCCTCTTCGAACTGCAGCATGAAGAATAGCCCCATCGACAACATGCCGGCGAAGTAGATCGACATGGCGACTTTCTCGCTTTCGGAGAATTCCGGGCTTTCTTCTTCGTTGGTCACGTCGGCTTGCATGCAGGCGGCGAACTCGTCCAGGAGTTGGGCGTATGGTTGGATGTCGTCGGATTTGTCGGCTTTGGCTAGTCCGCTGGCCAGGTCGGAGAAGCCGGCCTTGGTCTCTGTGGCGGGGGCGGGAGTGGGATGGGAGACAGGGGCGGTGGTCTCCGGGGGGGTAGCGGGGATTGGGACGCAGGCTGACAGGAGGATGGCGAGGGATAGGACGATGGGGCAGATTGGAAGTCGATTCATTGGAGTTCCTCGGAGGTCTTTTCTTGAAGTGGACAGTCTATTCTATCGCTATGGAAAGGGACGGGACAACATTGGCCTGTGATGGAATGTGGACTGGGTTTTGGATGGAGTGTGTCTGAACTGTGATTTGGGAGGATTTGAGGGATGGGCTGTGATTGTTGGCGGAGGGGCGATCTGTGCTCTGCGGGCCCTATTGGGTCGGTTGGATGTATGGACTTTCTGGATCAGTCTGCCAGGAGGGCGGCCGGGTCGTCTGGGGAGAGGGGCTGGGCGCCGAGGGCGATGAGGTGGGCGTTGAGGGGGGAGGGGAGGGTGTAGACGGGTTTGGCGGCGGCGAGGGTCTGCTGGCAGAGGGCTGCGGTTTTGGCGCCCGGTGCGGCGTGGAGGACGGGGATGCGGTGGGCGAGGTTGGCGACGCAGGCGTTGCGGCGGGCGGCGGCGGCGGCGGTGGGGCGGCGGATGGTGTCGGCGAAGGTGGAGAGGAGCAGGAGGCGGCCGGCGGCGAGGGGGTCGCGCCAGGGGCGGGGGATGCGCATGTTGGCGAGGGCGCGGGCGGGGCAGACAGTGATGGAAGGGAGGCCGGAATCAGAGTGGGCGGGTTGGCGCGGGGGCGGGGGCAGCTGAAGTTCGAGGAACTGCTTTGCGATGGGGGACTGGGAAGCCGCCGACGGGGGTGACGGAAACGGCGGGCAGGGCGCGGGCGAGGTCGCCGCTGTTGAGGACGGGGCCGCCGGGGCAGTGGACGGTGCAGAAGAGGGCGGTTTTGGCTATTCCGCCAGCTGCACAAATGCGGGGGATTGACCGCAACGTTGCAATAGGACTTTGGTCTTCTTGAGGGAGTCAGCGGCACTCATTTTGGCTTCGAGATATAGAGGGGTGCCGGTAACGCATTTGGGGTTATAGAATTTCTTTCCAGTCGGATGGACCGCTTCGGTGTGGACCAGGTGCTGAAATTTGGTTGAGAAATCTGAGATATTGTCCTTTGTCAACATTTCATTGGACCAAAGCCACTGTACGGTCCGCATAACCAATTGATACCAATAGTGGATTGGGCATTCGGTTCTGTCGAGGAATCGAATTGACTTGGGGCATTTCGTTCCCGGACGAAAGACGAATTTTGCCAGCGACACCCATGATTTCGGACCGGGAGCGGGCGGGGCGGGATTATCATCGGGAGGGTCGGTGGCTATCGTTTTTCTCGCCTGTACAGGTTGTGCTGAAGAGAGATTGGGCCGCCAGAGGAGCAGGAGATTGAGGGCGGCCTGATAGGAAGGAGAGGCCGAGATCTGCAGGTCCAGTATTCGTTTTTCATGCAAGGCGCCACTGCGAGAAATGTCGTAGAGTTCCCATCGGTCGCCGTCGGTAATGCCGGCGTAGTTGATGCGGTCATCCATGGCGTAGCGGATCATCTGATCCCATTTTTTCTGCAGCGGTTCCCCCAGTCGCTTTGCTTCGATGACAGCAGTCGGCCCTCCCTTCTTGTCCAGCAGGGCGTAATCAACCTGGCCTCCACCGGCATCGTACTCGGGAATTACGAGAAAGGGATCGGTTGCATCCCAGCCGAGGACGTGGAGAAGGGGGTCGATCAGGGCCATGCGTGAACGTGTTTCGTTGTCTTGCAGGATGGCGCCGTGGTCTGTGATGCGCTGTTTGAGTGTTTCGATGACTGTGATCAGTTCGTCAAGAAGCATCTGGCCTCTCCTGTATTCGGGTGGGGTCCGAAAGGCGGACCGGGTTGCGAGCCGCGAGCAGGGCTAAGTTGCGTTTGCTTGGCGGCACCGGCGGTTGCGCGCGCGGCCCGGCGACATTATGCATTTTGTGGGGGCTACTGGCAATGGGATTTGATTGGCGGGAAGGTTCCTTGGGAGGAACAGCTCGCATCATTTATCAGACTCTGGGTTGGATTCAGGCGGCGAGGAGGGCGACCGGGGCGGGTGGCGAGATGGGCTGGGCGGTGAGGGCACCGATGCGGGCCTCGATCCCGTCGGAGACGATCAGCGCCTCGTTCATGCTGAACAGTGTGGGCAACTCGGCCTTGTAGGTCTGGAGCTGGTTCCAGGCGGTCCAGATGGTGGCGTCCTCGTCGGCCGGGTTTTTTAAGCTCGATGACGGCGAGGGGCAGACCGTTGAGGAAGAGCACGATATCGGCGCGGCGCGTATTTTTGTTTTCGCTGACGGTGAACTGGTTGACCGCGAGCCAGCTATTGGCGTCCGGATTCTCGAAATTAACAACGCGCGCCTGCGCGCCGCGGATCGAGCCATCCTGCGTGGGGTATTCGACTGTGACGCCGTCTACGAGCAGGCGATGGAAGGCGCGGTTGCGGGCTTCCAGCGTGGCGCCTGCCGGGTGGGTGAGCCTGCGGAATGCGTCGTCGAGGGCCGAGTCAGGCAGGTCGGGATTGAGCGCAGCCAGCGCGTCGTGCAGCCGCCGTTCCAGAACGACCTGGTCGTAGCCGGAGCGTTCATGGGTTGACGCGTCGGGGGCGATGTCCGGCCCGTGCGTGACGGTCCAGCCGATAGTATTCAACCACTCGAGGGCGATCTGCTCGACGTCGGCTTCGGTTAGGGTGGTCATGGGAATTCCCACGGGTTGACGACATCGACGTCCAGAAAAGCAAAGTCTTTGACATTGCGCGTCGCCAATATGAGATTATGAACAATGGCTGTACCGGCAATCAAGGCGTCGGCCAGGTGCAAGACACGGCCAGCGCGCCTTGCCTGTACTCTTAGCAGGGCCGCCTCCTCAGCTTCTGCACGCGCAACCGGCAGGATGAAGTCGGCGTAAGCTTCGATGTAGGCTGACAGCGCGGTGCGTAAGTCTTCACGACGGTGCCCCGGCGGAAGCAGATTCAAGCCAAATTCCAACTCATGCAGGGCAATAACCGGCAACCACAGTTCTTCTTGCTCGATCAGAAAGGAGCGAACCTAGAGGTCAGGCGCAACTCTGACAATCTCCGAGACAACGTTTGTGTCGAGGAGATAGCCGCTCATTCGTTCTCTTGGTTGAGGAATGGAATCGGGCGTTCGGTTTCGTGTCGGCTGGGGAGTTCAAGGTCAATTCCGCGCGGCATGTTTTCCAACAGCCACTGACCTATAGGCTTGCGGCTCTGCTGTTGGGACTGCCTGTGGTGCTGTTCTTGGGCGTACCACGTTTCGGCGGGCACCACGACGAATGGCCTGTCCGTGCCGATATGTTGCGGCCCCTCTTCTGCGGCGAGCCGCAGGATTTCGGATAGCTGCGTTTGGGCCTCGGCGATGGTCCAAGTGCGTTGGTGAATAGACCGATTCATGTTGCTCGTCTCCTGCTTGGCTGTGGTCGTCCATAATAGATCAAATGGGTGAACTGCGCCAAACCGGTGCAGGTGCGGGGGAATGCGCATGGCGGCGAGGCCGCGGGCGGGGCGGACGGTGGCGGAAGGGAGGCCGGAATGAGAATGGGCGGGTTGGGGCGGGGGCGGGCGCAGCAGCAGGTCGAGGAACTGCTTTTCGATGGGGGACTGGGAAGCGGCCGACGGGGGTGGCGGGCGCGGCGGGCAGGGCGCGGGCGAGGTCGCCGCTGTTGAGGACGGGGCCGCCGGGGCAGTGGACGGTGCAGAAGAGGGCGGTTTTGGCTATTCCGCCAGCTGCACAAATGCGGGGGATTGACCGCAGCGTTGCAATAGGACTTTCGTCTTCTTGAGGGAGTCAGCGGCACTCCTGTTGGCTTCGAGATATAAAGGGGTGCCGGCAATGCATTGGGGGTTAACGAATTTCTTTCCGGATGGATGGATCGCTTTGGTGTGGACCAGGTGCTGAAATTTGGTTGAGAAATCTGAGATATTGTCCTCTGTTAACATTTCGGTGGACCAAAGCCACTGTACGGTCCGCATAACCAATTCATACCAGTAGTGGATTGGGCATTCGGTTCTGTCGAGGAATCGAATTGACTTGGGGCATTTCGCTCCGTTATGAAAGACGAATTTTGCCAGCGACACCCATGATTTCGGACCAGGAGCGGGCGGGGCGGGATTGTCTGCGGGAGGGACGGCGGCTATTGTTTTTCTCGCGTGTGCAGGTTGTGCTGAAGAGAGATTGGGCCGCCAGAGGAGCAGGAGATTGAGGGCGGTCTGATAGGGAGGAGAGGCCGAGATCTTCAGGTCCAGTATTCGTTTTTCTTGCAAGGCGCCACTGCGAGAAATGTCGTAGAGTTCCCATTGGTCGCCGTCGGTAATGCCGGCGCAGTTGATGCTGGCATCCTTGGCGTAGCGGATCATCTTTTCCCTATATTTCTGCAGCGGTTCCCCCAGTCGCTTTGCTTCGATGACAGCAGTCGGGCCCCCCTTCTTGCCCAGCAGGGCGTAATCCACCTGGCCTCCACCGGCATCGTACTCGGGAATTACGAGAAAAGGATCGGTTGTATCCCAGCCGAGGACGTGGAGAAGGGGGTCGATCAGGGCCATGCGTGTACGTGTTTCGTTGTCTTGCAGGATGGCGCCGTGGTCTGTGATGCGCTGTTTGAGTGTTTCGATGACTGTGATCAGCTCGTCAAGAAGCATCTGGCCTCTCCTGTGTTCGGGTTGGGTCCGAAAGGCGGATCAGGTTGCGAGCCGCAAGCAGGGCAAAGTTGCGTTTGCTTGGCGGCGCCGGCGGTTGCGCGCGCGGCCTGGCGACATTATGCATTTTGTGGGGGCTACTGGCAATGGGATTTGATTGGCGGGAAGGTTCCTTGGGAGGGATGCCTCGCATCGTTAATCAGACTCTGGGCTCGATTCAGGCGGCGAGGAGGGCGACCGGGGCGGGTGGCGAGATGGGCTGCGCGCCGAGCGCGATGAGGTGGGCGTTGTGGGGGGAGGGGAGGGTGTAGACGGGTTTGGCGGCGGGGAGGGCCTGCTGGCAGAGGGCTGCGGTTTTGGCGCCCGGTGCGGCGTGGAGTACGGGGATGCGGTGGGCAAGGGCGGCGACGCAGGCGTTGCGGCGGGCGGCGGTGGCGGCGGTGGCGGCGGTGGGACGGCGGATGGTGTCGGCGAAGGTGGAGAGGAGCAGGAGGCGGCCGGCGGCGAGGGGGTCGCGCCAGGGGCGGGGGCGGGGGCGGGGGATGCGCATGTTGGCGGGGTGTTGGGCGCGTCCGGCGGACCGGACTCATATCATGTGATCTTCTAGGAGACGACCCTGGACCATGGCGGGGCGAATATCAGGTGACGAATTCCAGGGCGGAGAGATTCAGATTGGCGGTGCCGCTTCGACAGTTGGAACATTTCGATGTTGGCGACCTGCTTTAAGGGTCCCTGGGTCTGATTATGGGGGCCAACCATATTCTTCTTGTCCCACAAGAAAGTTGCTTTATCAACATACTGAAACGGCAAGATACCGGAATTCACCCAGCGGCTCCTCAGCGAAGTCGGAATAGTGTTGCCAGTGAAGACGATAAGAACCTCCTATCCGTATCGGTGACTCTCGACCCCTCATCGTTCCCGGACTGGCACGGGGGGACCATGCCAGTTCTCCCGAGTGAAGTGGGCCCCAAAAACTGGACCACGGGCTAAGGTGTATAATGGAGCAGAACACCAAGCACGTGGAGGGGCAGATTCATGGTCAAGAAACGACGGCGACACACAGCGGCCTACAAGTTCCGAGTGGCGCTGGAGGCGGTTGAAGGCAGTAAGACGATCAGTCAGTTGTCGAGTGAACATGAGATTCATCCCAACCTGATTCGGGCCTGGAAACGGCAATTGCTGGAAAACGGGCCTCGGGTCTTCGCTACGAACGGCGAGCGCAAACAAAAGGAGCAGGAGGCACAGGAAGCAGAACTTTATGAACAGATCGGGCGGCTCAAGATGGAACTTGAGTGGTTGAAAAAAAAAGTTACCCACTTCGGTCAGTGAGAGACGGCATATGGTCGAGGTAGCAAACCCGACTCTAAGTGTACGGCGGCAGGGTGAACTGCTCGGGCTCAATCGGTCGTCGTACTACTACCACGCGGCGCCCGAGTCAGCACTGAACCTGCAACTGATGCGCCTGGTTGACGAGCAATTTCTGCGCACCCCCTTTTATGGCTGGCGCAAGATGACCGCCTCTCTGCGCCGGCTGGGCTACGCCATCAATGGCAAACGGGTCAGACGGCTGATGCGTCTGATGGGCATTCAAGCTATCTACCCCTGGAGAAGCAGCAGTTCTCCCGGCAAGGGACACAAGCGCTATCCTTACCTTTTGCGCAACGTGCCGATTACGCATGTCAACCAGGTCTGGAGCGCTGACATCACCTATGTGCCTTTGCGGCGTGGCTTCATGTACCTGGTTGCTGTCATCGACTGGCACAGCCGCTATGTGCTCGCCTGGCAGCTGTCCAACACCCTGGACGGCATCTTCTGTCTCGATGCCCTGCGCCAGGCGCTCAGCAAGGGTCGGCCCAAGATCTTCAACACCGACCAGGGCGCACAGTTCACGGCCGATGCTTTCACGACCGCCCTGCTCGCAGCCAACATTCAGGTCAGCATGGACGGGCGCGGCCGCGCGCTCGATAACGTTTTCTGCGAACGGCTCTGGCGCAGCGTCAAGTATGAGAACATCTATCTCCAGCAGTACGACTCGGTGCGCCAATTGCAAGCTGGATTAAGCGACTATTTCGACTTCTACAACCATGAGCGACCGCATCAAAGTCTCAACTACCGGACTCCAGCTGAAGAGCACTTCGTGCTCTGATCAGAGCCGGCCGCATCCGTCTGGATGCACCTTATTTTTCCCTTTTCGTGGTCCAATGATTGGGGCCAACCATAAACATATTCTTCTTGTCCCACAAGAAAGTTGCTTTATCAACATACTGAAACGGCAAGATACCGGAATTTACCCAGCGGCTCCTCAGTGAAGTCGGAATAGTCTTGCCAGTGAAGACGATAAGAACCTCCTTTCCGTATCGGTGACTCTCGACCCCTCATCGTTCCCGGACTGGCACGGGGGGACCATGCCAGTTCTCTCGAGATCTCCCGTCCCTCGTGAACGCGGAAATCGGAATCCACCGTATCCTGTCTCCTTGGAGGATTCCAGTACAACGGGTCGTTGGTCAGCAGCACGGCATGTCCAGCCTCGCAAAACTCCGGCATAGAGCGCATAAGCTCAAGCCTGTGAATATCCCAGAGGAAATCATAGCGTCTCTGGTTCTGGGCACCTTGATTACGGAGGGCAAAGGATTCCTCGTTGTCCTCCAGTTCCGATTTCCGAGTCATGTACTTCAGCTCGATGGCGACCTTCTCCTCCGGAAGCCAGATGTCAACGTGCAACTTCCGATGCTCTACCGGCATGGGGAACTCCAACCGGATTTGACTTTTGGGCTTGGTCTGGTGGATATGCCATGCCAGGGCGTGCTGGAAGTCAGCTTCGGAGTGAAACACTTTTCTGTTTTCGGCCAAGCCCGTCAGAAGACTCTTGATGTCCAACATAGCGACCTCGTGCTTTGCTGCTGACTGTGAACCATTGTCGACGTGCGTCAACCACTTGGAGGGCGTTTGAAGAGTAAGAGTTGACGGCCAGATTATGGTATGTGATGGGTTTGTGAAAACAAAACGGTACCAAAGGGTTTCGCCGCGTGAGTTTGTCTGAACTGTGATTTGGGGGGATTTGAGGGATGGGCTGCAGTTGCGGATGTGCCGGCTCAGGGCAGCCGCGTCCTATTGGAACAAGGGGTGTGGACGCCCGAGCGGCTCAGGCGGGCAGGAGGGCGGCCGGGTCGTCTGGGGGAGAGGGGCTGGGCGCCGAGGGCGATGAGGTGGGCGTTGTGGGGGGAGGGGAGGGTGTAGACGGGTTTGGCGGCGGCGAGGGCCTGTTGGGAGAGGGCTGCGGTTTTGGCGCTCGGTGCGGCGTGGAGTACGGGGATGCGGTGGGCAAGGGCGGCGGCGCAGGCGTTGCGGCGGGCGGCGGATGGTATCGGCGAAGGTGGAGAGGAGCAGGAGGCGGGCGGCCGCGGCGGGTCGAATGCACTCTGTCTTTTGCATCTCGTGATCTAGCGATTGGGGCCAACTATTCACTGCTCTCCGATGAGCAACACTGAGGAGAAGGGCGCCAATTCGCCCACCCCTCAGTGGTTTCATTTGACGGCACGGCTTCACTCTATCATATTTTCATCCCACTAGTTGATAAACTGGTTAATGGAATCCTTGAAGGCATCACTGCAGGCCTTGTTCTTCTGACTTGCTATACGTGCTATTTTGTCTTCACTGTGATTCGATATTTGCGTTTCTATGGTCTCGTCAGACGTGGTGTAAAGTTTCATCAACTGTCCTCGTACATGGGGGAGGTCCTTTGCGTTCAGCCTCGCCTCACAAAGAGTAATCGTAATCAGTTCCATTGCAACCAGTCGCCCGAACAGCCTCTCAGGAGATTCGATTGCATGTTTTCCACTTTCGCACCTTCTGCCTAATTCAATCATGGCTCAATGGCTCTCCTATAGATGTGTTGGAAAGATGTAACACAGGCTTGAGACGCCCGAACTGTGCATGGAATTCTGCTTCTTGGACCTCCTGCTCTCGCTGCCTGCGTCCGCCATTGCTGGCGAAGACGCTGGGTCCGTCTTTCAGCAGTTACCGTTTCCAGGCCCGTATCAGGTTGGCATGAATCTCGTGTTCACTCGATAACTGGCTTATCGTCTTGCTGCCTTCAAGCGCTTCCAGCGCCACTCGAAACTTGAAGGCCGCCGTGTGTCACCGCCGTTTCTTGACCATCGTACTGGCCCTCCACAGGCATGGTGAATTGCTCCATTATACACTTTAGCTTGGGGTCCAGTTTTTGGGGCCAGGCTCACAATAGGCGCTTGGAACAATTCAAGCTTGCATCGCCTTATGTTAACATATATAATATAAGTAGCCAGTGGACGAAATTCGGCTCCATGCCGTGTGATTGTCGGGCTGCGGCGCGCACAATCCTATATCCCTGGCGTTTTCTTTTCTTGCCGCCACTCAAGAGTTGCCGCATTGAGTGGCTTTTTCTGTGTGTAGTACATGCCATAGCCGGCCTTACGTCTATCGTCAACATCCTGCACCAACCTGAAGGCCCGCCACAGATACGTTACATACCGTTCTTGGTGGCGTTCATAGAGCCTTTGTAGCGCCCAGACGAAATAATCCACAGCTTGTAGGCCTGCCTGCTCTTTCGGAGGCACCTCAGATACTTGCAGGAACGCTTTGCTTATCAATTTCTGTTGTTCGGCAAAGCGGCTCCTGGTTGTTTCGAGTGCCTGACGCAAGGCAGCGGTTCGGTCGGCATTGCCGCGTTTTGAGAAAAAAATTTGAAATCTGATACTCTTGTGCAATCTTTCTTTGAACAAACGCCTTATCAGAAAGTCGTAAAGTTCATTGGGATGGTAGTGATAGTCAGGATCACTTTCGTTTCGTTGGCGGACATATTCCAGTACCTGCCATTTATCAGCAACTACAGCGAAGAAGCGCAACTCTTCCATGGCATGTAAGAGTTTGAAAACTTCCCTTCGCACTTCGGGCAAGTCATCTTTGGCATGAAAGGCAAGAGCCGTTTTTCGCGCCCTCGCTTGCATGGATGGCACGCTATTGAAATACGGGTCACTCATTAGTCGTGCCCGCAGATCACCAAGTATACGCTGTAGGGCCGTAGGATCAGGCACTTCCAGCAATCCGAGCATGAAAAAGCGGGAACAGCCCTCTGAACCGATTAGCACCTTCCCATTTCGGGAAAATAAGGTGCTATCGCCACCTTCATCAATGAAATAATGGCGCGTTTGGGATTGGCTATCCGCCATAAAACGCCCTGTTCAGTGAGGTGGGTCCCCTTGTATGGACCATGGAATGTAAAAATAGGTTGCATCCGACCGGATGCAACCGGCTCTGATAGAGGCGTGTGGTAGAATCCTGCTTTTTGACGCGAATCGCGTATTCATTCGACGACCGGCCAATTGTCTTACCGCCTTCAACTGCTTCTAACGCAATGCGGAACTTGTAGGCCGCCGCGTGTCGTCGCCGTTTCTTGACCATTGTACTGCCCCCTCCACAGGCTTGGCAGTTGGCTCCATTATACACTATAGCTCGTGGTCCAATTTTTGGGCCAAGCTCATACCTTCTCGCGACAGACTTGATGGCCTAGGCCGCTATCTCCACATCCGTATCGCCGGCGGCGAAGGCGTTGTCGTAGGCGAGGACGATGGCTTTGGTGCGGGGGTGTCTGAACTGTGATTTGGGGGATTTCGGGGATGGGCTGCAGTTTGCGGTGCCGGCGGCGGGATAAGGAGGGTAACCTGCTGGCCGGCCAGGGCTTTTACTTCGCTTCGCTCTCCGTCCCACAGATCATCGACGGACACCAGTAAGGCCGGGGGGGACGGTCCGCTTGCGCGTCTGGGCGCCGGTCAGGGCGACCGCCACACTGTCAAAAGGGGCAAGATAGACGACCGTCCCCGCAACGTTGCCCGCGCTTTGTTCGGAAGGCCCTCAGATAAATTCAGCCGTGATTAACTCAGAGTATTCGCAGCAATGACCGACAACATCTGGAGCGACATCGCGATCTGGGTACTGTGCAGTGTGGTAGGTGGCTCGATCGTCGCAACACTTTTCGAGTTCATTCCAAATTGGTCTAGCAGAGTTAGAAGAGCTGTACTGATTACATATTGGCTAATTTTTTTGAGCGTGGCTCCTCTGGTGGTTGTCTACTTAATTTGGGAAAGAAATGTTCTAATTGTTGGGGTGGCCGTAGTAGTCATTTTTGGGATAATCTTCCGGCCGGTAGTTCGCGAAGCGAAAGAGGCAGAAAAGAAAGAAAAATAAGGAACAATATGATGGAAAGAAAGAGAAATAGGCTTCACTATGCAATAGCAATAGGCATAATCGTTCCCCAGACAGAAAGCTGGAACCAGGTCAGGGCCTCCGCCAGTTCTTGATCGGTTCTGCACTCCTCGCAATACTCCCGAACAGCATCCAGAGTCGTCGTGCTGAATTCCTCTAACTCCTCGGCGCACAGAAATCGTCTGGCCCGGCCCGTTACTTCACCCCGCTCCCAATCCCACAGGTCATCGGCGGACACCGGAAATGCAGGTCATCCCTTTTGCTTCGGTTCTGTCTGCTTGGGCGCAAGGGCGGCCGTGACACTGTCAAAACGGCCAAAATGGCCGTTTTGCGGGTATGTTTGCCCCAACCGGATGAGCTGCTGGGCTGTCCTTACCGGTATGCTCCGCCGTCCAGCCCTTCCTCCCTTACCACCTGCTTCAGACAACGTTTCAATCCACACTTTCCGCCGATCCGCGCATCGAATTCTTCGTGGTCTGCGAAATCTGTGGCATAATTGGGGGCGCAAAAAATCCGGTCGCGGGGCAAACCGCACCGGCGTGATCCAAGAAGGGTGAACTCATGGATGCGTCGATTGTAGCAAATCCTGCTTCGAAAATCCAATTTTGCTATTCTGGGCGGCGATGCGCGCTGTCAGGCTGCTCAGCCCCGGCTGGTTTGGCAGCCAACAGCGCAGCGGCCGCGCGCACCATCGCACAAAACAGCACCACCACAATTTTACCATACATACATTCGGGCGTGAGCGGCGCCAGGCCCGTATCCCAACCAAACTAAGGAGACAGCAAATGAGACGTGGGACATCAAGAAATTCCGGCCGAAGTAAGGTTTGGGAATATGAGCCAGGACAGTGGCTGGACAGATACAGCGCACTGCATCCAGCTTTTGTCAGCAAACATTTGCAAATTGCCGAAGGCCTGACACTTGATAAGTTGACGTTGCGTGAGGTCTACAAGGAGTGGATGCTCGCCAACCCGATGCCATTTGGCGATCCGGAAATGAATGTGGACATGCGCGATCTACACAATCTCTACCTGCATCTTATCAAAGAGCAGGGAGTTGATGAGGATGGAAGTACGTTGCATGGGGTCGGGATCAGGCCCGCCTCTGGCTGACACGTGATCGAGATAGCGTTGCCTATGCACGTCAAGTCGTAATAATTCCGCAGCCACTCACAACTGGGCCCACTGCATCATTACATTGAGGAGCTTCAAATGACTCTTAGAGAATGCGTCCTTCGCGCTTATCACTTTCACGGTGGTGAGGCCGACAACGAGCAAGTATCCGCTTATGTGGCGGACAGGAGACCGGAACCAAGGGCGGAGTTGCATAACCCACTCATACCTAGAGAAGTGCAAGCCCTCAAAAGTCGTGGTCTTCTCAGAAACGTCGTAAGTGCATACACGAATCAGCCTGGAGTCTGGCGGCTTACCCCAGCGGGGCAGCAAGCCGCGCAGAGCTTGATCGGACTTAATTGACAGGTAAGGCTGGATGCGGTGGGGGGGCAACATCATGCCCCCCACCGGGCCGGTCGCCCAGGTTCCGCATAGAGGACGGTGCCACGACAAAGCGGCGGCGGGGAACTTCGCAGTCTTTGATTCAAGGAGAGGCGGAAGTAGTATGAAACGGTCATTGCCTATGATCGCGTACTTCAGGAGGAAGAAATAATGAGTGAAGATAGGCGAGAAAAGACAGTAAGAGGCGTCAGGGAACAGATGCAAAGACATCGTGAGGAGTTGGAGAGGCACAGGGCAGGCACAAGGCCTGCCCCTACCGGGCCGGGGCGGTGGAAGAGGGAGGCGACGCGGGACTTGGGCAGGCACAAGGCCTGCCCCTACCGGTCCGGGGCGATGGAAGAGGGAGGCGACGCGGGATGGGGGACAGGGGACTAGAGTTGGCTCTTCACAAAGGTTGCGACTTCCTCGGCTAGTCTTATTGCTTCCCAAGCCTCTTCTTCGTCCGGGTCTACGAAATTTTCCAGCGGATACCGCACTGCTGCGCCGTACCTGCCCAACGTCTCGGCCGCCAGTTCCAGATCGCTGAAAGCGGGCTGACGTTGGGCGCATTCCTGGGTTAGATAGAACAGATCGTGGACGAAGTTGAAACTGTGTGATCTGGAGACCAGGAATCCTTTCAGGTACTTTTCGGCACACTGCTGGGCGTGATAGCAGGCCATTTCGGGAATCGGATTGCCGGGCAGCATGGCAGGTTGGGCCATTTCCAGGTCTTGTTCTGCCTTTTTGAACCAGTCCTGTTCAGGCCGCGGCCCGCTCATACAGGATTTGCTGGGATTCGAGAGCCGTGTTGACAAAGGAATACGGATTGTTGCGCTGCTCTGCAAGGCGGTCATGCGTCGTGACGAGGACATCGACGGGAAGGATGAATTGTTCGCCTATCGCCCTGCGAATGGGGTTGCCCCGTTTGGGCCAGTCGTCCAGGGATTTGAGGACGACGAGGAGATCGATGTCGCTGTGGGAGCCGGCGTTGCCGCGGGCGTGGCTGCCGAAGAGGATGATCTGCTCCGGGTCGAATTTTTGGGCGATCAACTGGGCAACGGCCTGAATTGTCGCCCTGTCGATAGAGACTTTAGTCACTTGCGGGAAACCTCGTTGCGAAGGTTCTGTCATGGTCTTGACTGAATCGATCAGTCAAGAGTTTGGTGCATTCTAACGGATTTCGCGTCCAGGGCGAGGTCGCGCCTCAGAGGGCCACATCGGTGTCGGTGTCGCCGGCGGCGAGGGCGTTGTAGTAGGCGAGGACCATGTCTTTGGTGCGGTAGTGGGCGAAGGGCGGCTTGGTCGTGGCGGCGGACGTTGGGGACGGTGTCGAGGATGTAGGCGGTCGTGTGTCACCGCCGTTTCCTGACCATTGAACTTCCACTCTAGAGGCTTGGTGAATTGCTCCAGCATACACCTTAGCTTGTGGTCCAGTTTTTGGGGCCCACTTCACCTAACCCACCACTACAACGAAAAAGCCGCTACGGGATGTAGCGATTCGTACCGTTCTGTTTCGCGTAAGTTCATGCCGTTCAACTTCTGAAACCCGTCACCCAGGGTTTCAGAAGAGACTACTGGCCAGCACCCGCTCCTCTCTTCTCAGGAGGTATTGGCGTATCGTCCGGGTAGCGAGTTGGACCCTCATCCACAGGCTTGTCAATGGGTGTGCCATCCGGGTAGTGAGTTGGACCTTCATCCACTGACTTGTCAATGGGTGTGCCATCCGGGTAACGGGTAGGCTTCTTTTGTGTCGAACTCGAATTGCCTGATCTCATTCTTGCCTCCGCGCTGCGATAGAGTTTATACACACGATCCACCAAGTCTCCGCCATAATCATAATGCCCTTTGCCAAAACGGGCCAAATCCACACCATCCACTATTTCAATTCGCCTCACTTCGTTTAACATTATCTGAACCCTCCGGCCCCACCATGATATGGCGTATGTCTTACCACCCACAACTTCAAAGAGGGACAACAACGACCTCTGCAAACTTGTCGCCCGAATCACTAAGAGAGTCCGAGCAGCCAGGATTTGATATGGTTGGCCCCAATATCTAATGTGGATCCCATTTGAAACCACGAACTTTCGCAGTGACTTCGAAATTGGAGCTAAGGAGTCTCTCCTGCATTCTTGAAATACACAAGCTCTTGGTCTCATTTGGGATCTACATTAGACTACGAATAGGGGTGAATAAGGTGCATCCAGCCGAATGCGGCCGGCTCTGATCGGGGCCCATGGTATAACCCTGCTTTTTGGCGCGAATCGCGTATTCACTCGACGACCGGCCAATTGTCTTACCGCCTTCAACTGCTTCTAGCGTAATGCGGTACTTGTAGGTTGCCGTGTGTCGTCGCCGTTTCTTGGCCATCGTACTGGCCCTTTACGGGCTTGGTGATTGACTCCATTAGGCACCTTCGCTCGTAGTCCAGGTTTTTGGGCCAAGCTCATTCCTTCTCGCGACAGGCTTGATGGGCTAGACCGCTACTTCCACATCCGCATCGCCGGCGTTGAGGGCGTTGTAGTAGGCGAGGATCATGGCTTTGGTGCGGTAGTGGCCGAAGGCGGCTTTGTCGTGGCGGCGAACGATGGGGAAGGTGTCGAGGATGTAGGCGGCCGTGTGTCACCGCCGTTTCCTGGCCATCGAACTGGCCCTCCACAGGCATGGTGAATTGCTCCATTATACACTTTAGCTTGTGGTCCAGTTTTTGGGGCCAGGCTCACAGTGAACGCTTGGGACAGTTTAAGCTTGCACCGCCTTAAGGTGGCAGATATAATGTATATAGCCAGTGGATGAAATTCGGCTCCAGGCCGTGTGATTGTCGGGCTGCGGTTCGCACAATCCTATATCTCTGGCGTTTTCTTTTCTTGTCGCCACTCAAGAGCTGCCGCATTGAGTGGCTTTTTCTGTGTGTAGTACATGCCATAGTCGGCCTTACGTCTATCGTCAACATCCTGCACCAACCTGAAGGCCCGCCACAGATACGTTACATACCGTTCTTCGTGGCGTTCATAGATCCTTTGTAACGCCCAGACGAAATAATCCACAGCAGGCAGGCCTGCCTGCTCTTTCGGAGGCGCCTCAGATACTAGCAGGGACGCATTGCTTATCAATTTCTGTTGTTCGGCAATGCGGCTCCTGGTTGTTTCGAGTGCCTGACGCAAGGCAGCGGTACGGTCGGCTTTGCCGCGTTTGGTGAATTGCTCCATTATACACTTTGGCTTGTGGTTCAGATTTTGGGGCCAATTTCACCTTCTCACGACAAGCTTGATGGCCTAGGCCGCTACCTCAACATCCGTGTCGCCGGCGGCGAGGGCGTTGTAGTAGGCGAGGACCATGGCTTTGGTGCGGTAGTGGCCGAAGGCGGCTTCGTCGTGGCGGCGGACGATGGGGAAGGTGTCGAGGATGTAGGCGGCGTCTGCGCGGGAGAGGCCGTAGAGGTGGAAGTAGAGGGCGTCGAGGCGGGCGCGCGGGTGGCGGGGCTCTTAGTCGTTCCAGATGAATGGAGGGCCGTAGTAGCTGCGGTCGCGGGGTAAGGGGCCATGTCGTGGGTTGTGCAGGTTGGTTGTGGGGACACGGCTGTGGCGCTTCTTTCGGGTTGTGCGGCTTGGTGGAGATCCCAAGGGGTGGCCACGGGGCTAGAGTTGGCTCTTTGCAAAGGTTGCGACTTCCTCGGCAAGTCTTATTGCTTCCCAAGCCTCTTCTTCGTCGGGATCTACGAAATTTTCCAGCGGATAGCGCACTCCTGCGCCGTACCTGCCCAACGTCTCGGCCGCCAGTTCCAGATCGCTGAAAGCGGGCTGACGTTGGGCGCATTCCTGGGTTAGATAGAACAGATCGTGGACGAAGTTGAAACTGTGTGATCTGGAGACCAGGAATCCTTTCAGGTACTTTTCGGCACACTGCTGGGCGTGATAACAGGTTTTTGGGGGAATCGGATTGCCGGGCAGCATGGCAGGTTGGGCCATTTCCAGGTCTTGTTCTGCCTTTTTGAACCAGTCCTGTTCAGGACGCGGCCCGCTCATAGAGGATTTGCTGGGATTCGAGAGCCGTGTTGACAAAGGAGTACGGATTGTTGCGCTGCTCTGCAAGGCGGTCATGCGTGGTGACGAGGACGTCGACGGGAAGGATGAATTGTTCGCCTATCGCCCTGCGAATGGGGTTGCCCCGTTTGGGCCAGTCGTCCAGGGATTTGAGGACGACGAGGAGATCGATGTCGCTGTGGGAGCCGGCGTTGCCGCGGGCGTGGCTGCCGAAGAGGATGATCTGCTCCGGGTCGAATTTTTGGGCGATCAACTGGGCAACGGCCTGAATTGTCGCCCTGTCGATTGAGACTTTACTCACTTGCGGGAAACCTCGTTGCGAATGTTCTGTCGTGATCTTGACTGAATCGATCAGTCAGAAGTTTTGTGCATTCTAACGGATTTCGCGTCCAGGGCGAAGCCGCGCCTCAGACGGCCACATCGGTGTCGGTGTCGCCGGCGTTGAGGGCGTTGTAGTAGGCGAGGACCATGTCTTTGGTGCGGTAGTGGCCGAAGGCGGCTTTGTCGTGGCGGCGGACGATGGGGAAGGTGTCGAGGATGTAGGCGGCGTCTGCGCGGGAGAGGCCGTAGAGGTGGAAGTAGAGGGCGTCGAGGCGGGCGCGCAGGTGGCGGCGCTGTTCATCGTTCCAGATAAAGGGCGGGCCGTCGTAGCCGAGGTCGCGGGCGAAGGGGGCCATGTCGTGGGCGGTGTAGGTGAGGCGGAGGACGTGGTCGCGGACGAGGTCGCGGGCGGTGGTGGGGCCGAAGGTGCGGTCGTAGTCGGAGGGGGCGATGACGGGGAGTTGCTCGACTAGAAATAGATTCAGGTTTTGCCCTTGTACTTTTTGGCGTGTTACGAAATCAAACGGCATGGAGTTTAGGTTAGCAGCTATCAGGCTTGACAATTGTTTGTACGACGACGTACCGATTGACGGGTAATCCGGGGCAGGCAACAGGATTGGTAGACTGTTGCCAAATCCTGCACGAGGCAAAACACTTGCGATCATCGTGCGAACGTTCGTCGGCGCCGTTACATGCTTAAAACCCAGTGCCCACTCCAGGCTGTCTGGCCACTCACACATATCTTCCGATACCCAATATTGTGAATCTGGCACCCACTTCGGGTCAGCGTGCTCGCTAAGTGTTGAATCTCGTGGCTGGGCAGGGCGGTTTAGATTCTCCAGATTCATTACAACACTGGCAGCACGGTGATCGAACGCCTGAACCATCTTTCCTTCGTACAGCGGAAGATACAGTTCCTCCCCCCTTTTCCACCAGTTGCCTTGCACAGGATAGAAGCCGTCGTCGTCAAGTTGGGCGGCGGTGCGGAAGAGATGAGAGTCGTTAGTCATGTGAAACATATTGTGGTACCGCACCGGCCAGGCGCGGACCTCGTCGTCGCCTGAGCGGTCGACAAGGACGGGATGGCGTTCGTAGATGCGGCGGGTAATGTCGGCGGAGCGGCGGGTGCGGAAGATGGGGGCGGTGCCGGTGTTGGGGTTGACGCGGGCGAAGTCGGAGGGAGCAAGGGGGAAGCAGCGGTCCAGGTCGTGGACAGTGGCGGTATCATGCAGGAAGAAGGCGCATTCGGTTTCGGCGAAGAGGCGCTCTTCACCGCCGAAGATGAGGGCACAGAATTTGAAGCGGGAGTCGACGTCTGGGAAGAAGATTTTTCGGTTTTCGAAATCGAAGAGGCCACCGACACGGCCGCTGGTGGATACGGATTTGAAGAAGCGGGCGGCGGTCTTATCGGCGTAGATGCCGGAGGGCGTCAGCAGGCCGACGATGCCGTCCGGTTTGACCAGGCGCGTGGCGCGCTCGACGAAGAGGGAGTAGAGGTTGATGTCGCCGCCGCCCAGAAGCGGGTATTGGCCGGAACTGCGGACGAGCTGGCCGAGGCGGTCGGCGCGCAGCTTGGCGGCGTCAAATTCGACCGCCAAAGGGTCGCCCTGATCGCGCAGTTTTTTGATGCCGCGGCGGCGGGCGGCAGCGGTGGGGGCAAGGGCCAGTTTAGAAGAACGGGTGGCGAACCATTCGACCTCCTGCAGCTTGATACGGTCCCAGGGCGGGTTGCCGATTACGGCGTCGAAGCCGCCGACTGGATCGTCGTCCTGCCAGCGGTGCCAGACGCCCGGGAAAGCGACTTCCCAGTGCAGGAAGTTTTCGCGGTCGGCGATCTCTTTGGCGGCGCGCCACATTTCGGTGAAGGCGGGCCAGAAGCTGCGCTGCCGGATCGGGTCTGCGGCATCATCGCTGTCGGGGCCATGCGTCAGCAGTGAAAAAGCCTCTTCCGCCTGCGAGACGATTGCCCCCACCAGCGGCGCTTCGAACTCGGCACGCTGCTTCTTTTTCATGCCAGCGGCCAGCCAGTTGACGCCGCAAAGTGTATTCAGCAGGCCGCGCAGATCGGCGGTCGTCTTCTCGACCTCACGAAACAGTGTGGCCGACTGCTCGACCTCGGCGATGTCGGCGTCCGACATCTCTTCGATCCGTTGCATGCCTGCGGTTGCGTTTTCGGCGGCCTGGACGGCGCTGGCGGACGTGAAACCGCCCAGGCGGGACAACTCCTGGGTGGCGTCGTGGACGCGCAGGCCGATGAGCGAGTCGCCGCAGCGCAGGTGGTGGTCGAGGAAGGAGAGCGGCGCGCCGACGGTAAAGCTGTGCAGCCAGAGCGAGACCTTGGCCAGTTCGACGGTCAGCGGGTTCTTGTCGACGCCGTAGATACTGCGTTTGAGGACCATGCGGCGGATGATGGCCTGGTCGGTGAGCTGGGGCTCGTCGATTACCCAGTTGGCGGCGTGTGCCCGCGCCAGAATGTTCTCACGGATGGCGGCGACGCGTTGAACCAAGGGCGATGTGTAGGCGCTCTCCAGCCAGGGCGCGACGGTCGGCGCGTATTCGACCAGTTCGAGAATGGCGTCGGAGAGGTAGTCGACAGCGGTGACGAGAAAGTGGCCGCTGCCCATAGCCGGGTCGAGCACCTTGAGGTCGAGCGCGGCTTCGGCGGGGTCCAGACGGCGCAGCTCGGCGATGCGGTCGGCTTTGGCGCGGCGGTCGCTCTGCAGAGCAGCGGCTTTTGCATGGAAGGCAGCTTTGCGCTCTGCCAGCAGCGGCATGAGCGTGCGCTCGACGATGAGATCGACGAGCGGTTGGGGTGTGTAGAAGCTGCCGCTGTCCTTGCGTGCGTAGCTGTTGGGGCGCACGACGATCCGGCCGTCCGGGGTGCGGGCGGGTTCGCGCTCGAGCAGGCGCTCGTAGATCGAGCCAAGCTGCTGCACGGTCATATCGCGGTAGTTGACAAAGCGGCGGCCGGATAGGCCTTCAGCGCGGCTAAGGTTGTGGATGATCGGGGCCAGCACGGCGTCGGAGAGGCTTACCTGTTCGAGCATGGGCGCGGCTTGCTGGGCGAAAAGGCCGCCATTGTAGGGCGGCAGGCCGATGGAGGCGTCGCCCGCGTCGATCTGGCGGCAAAGCGTGGCAATGTGGTTGAAGTAGTTGCTGGCGATGGTGGAAAAGGTGTCGCCGGCGGCGATGCGTTTGTCGATGTCGTCGCGAACGGATTTGCGCAGGCCGTAGTCGTCGTAGCGGCTGTCGTTGACGGGCAGCAGATCGCGGTCCTCGGCGTAGAGAAGGAAGAGCAGACGGTAGAGGAAGATGAGGGCGGCCTGGCGGACATGCTCCAGTTCTGCGCCGCTCTTCTGTGCGAGGGCGCGGATCAAGGCGGGATAGACTTCATCGAAGACGATGCCGGAAAGATCGTTTGCGACCTGTTCTTCGTAGCGGCGGCCTTCGGCGATGGCGTCTTCAAGGAAGCTGGTCTGGGCGCCATGTCGCGGGCTGAAGGCGGGTCGACCAAAGAGGAGGCGAAAGACGCGCAAAGCATGGGAGTCGTCGTCGGCCTGGACGGCGGCTGCCAGGTCGACTTCGTAGTAGCCGCTGGCGCGGGGGAGGGCGCGGCGGTCGTAGAGACGCCAGACGCGGCCGTTGGTAAGGATGCCCCAGCGGATGCGCCCGTCGGAGTTGATGTCGGCGGTGGCAAGATAGCGGAGGATCTGGCCGTGCGGTGAACTGGTCTTGCCGCGTGCGTCGAGAGGCCGGTTGAAGCGCTTGCTCTCGGCAACGGCCAGGGCGTCGGGGTAACGATTGGGGCCTTGTTTGGCGGTGGCGCGGTCTTTGGATTCGGCGTCGCCGAAGAGCAGATGATCGGGGATGTCTTCGTTGTGGTCGCTGCCTTGCTGGGGCAGATAGTCGACCCAACCGAGCAGTTGGAACAGAGGACGGATCAGCTCCTGCTCGGTGGAGGCCTCGTTGATGGTGTGAAAGTTGGCGGTATTTTGGAGAAGGGCGTGCGCCTGGGCGCGGAAGGAGTCGAAGTCTGGGGGCTGGGACAGGGATTCCTGCCAGGCGTCGGTGTGGAGGATGCCTTCTTCAAGGAAGTAGTTGGTGAAAAGTTGACCGGGCATTGTAAAGGGCTTGTGGGGGCGAGCGCCGTCATTGTGGCCGGCGGCTGTTTGCGGATGGCATCCTGGGATTAGGCTGGAGAGAATTGTCGCACATGTGGGCTGATTTTGCCAGTGGAATGGGGGGGTGGAGAACACCTTTTTTTGTCCACGAAGGGCCACGAAGGACCACGAAGAACACCTTTTTTTGTCCGCGAAGGGCCGCGAAGGGGCAGGAAGAACACCTTTTTTGTCCGCGAAGGGGCGCGGAGGGGCAGGGAGAACAGGGCAATTGCATCTAAGTTCGGACGCCACAATAGCCCGCGAAGGGCACCCACGAGGGGTGCCCCTACCGACGTTTTGACCTGGGGAGGGCGCCCACAAGGGGTGCCCCTACAGACGTTATGACCTGGGAAGGGTGCCCGCAAGGGGCGCCCCTACCGATTCAGGCAGCCTCAGGTGGGTTTGTACCGATTTGATGCCATTGCCCTGGGGTGGAGGTTCCCCCGCATACGCGGGGATAGACCGCGGTGGGGTTCCTGTAGCGTGTTTGGATTAGGGGGCGGGCTGAAAACAGCCTGGAGTGCCGAATTCGGGCATTTCGATAGGCGCTGGTATTGTGTCAACAGCCGCGGCCAGCGTGGATGTTGATCTAGTTGCCGCCAGCTTCGTTTTGTTTGGCTGGATCCTCGGAGACGATCTGCGAGCAACCGCCTTGGTTGCAGGCCACCACCCAGTAGAAATTCTTGTCTGCAGCGGGGTTGGCGTGGAGGTAGGTCGTACCATCCAGATTGGTTGCCAACTCCTCGCAGAAGCTCGGGCTGCCGTCGACGGCCAACGAACAACTGGAGCCGAAAAAGTCGTCGTGGAGGAGTTTGTAGTAGTCCGCTCCTTCCACAGCGTCCCAGCTAATCCGTATCGTCGTCCCTTCCCAAGCATACGTCACTGTTGATGGAATGCCGGGCCTGTCTACGGCTGGTCTGCCCGGATTGACACTGTCAATCTCCGAGCATTCCTCCTGGTTGCAGGCAACCACCCAGTAGAAGTTTTCGCCTGCATTGGGGTCGGTATGGAGGTAAGTGGTACTAACAACATTGGTTGCCAACTCTTCGCAGAAACCCGGGCTGCCGTCTGCACGCAGCGAACAGCTGGAGTGGAAAAGGTTGTGGTAGTAGAGGTTGTAGTAGTCCGCTCCCTCCACAGCATCCCAACTGACCCGTATCGTCGATCTCTCTATGGCGTAATGCAGATTTGATGGCCTGGAGGGTGCAGCGTCAGTCGGTGCTGCCGCCGGGGCGGGCGTGGCGGTTGGATCAGCCGCGGGCAAGGGAGTTGACGTCGCGATTTGGGAAGGCGTAGGAACCAGTGCGGACGTTCCTTGTGACTCCGTTGTCTGTGCGTTGACGGAGACGGTATAGCTGCCTTCTCCCCCTTCCGAACCGCCGCCCGGAGTGACATTCAGGTGGTATTCGCCTGATTCCGGGGCTGTCCATGAGACCTGCAATGGTTGCCGGCTGCTGTCTCTGATCCTGGAAAAGGTCAACCCATCCGAAATTTCCAGGCGGATGGAGGAGATCCCCTCCCAGACGGCCTCTATCAGGTACTCCTTTCCCTCCTCCGCCCGGAAGATGAAGTAGTCGGTTTCGCTGGTTTCGTCCAACGCGCCCTCCACGCCCACACCAACCGTTAACTCTTCCCTCTCAATCGCGCCATTGCCCCCGTCCTGCCAGCCTTCGAAGGAAGCAGCGGCGACATCTTCATCCATGCAGCCGGCTGCGATCAGCCAGTCCAGGAGCGCCGGGTCCAGTTCGCGCGCGGTCTTGCTCAATCCTTCATGGTAAGCCACCAGAAGCGTGAAGAACCGTTCAATATCAATTGGATCATCCTTCGATCCGGGGTATTCATCTATTGCTGCTTTCAGTTCCCGTTGACTCGTCAACAACGTATTGTGCCAATCGCTCACTTCTTCTGGAGGATTCACGGACGCCAACAGGCCGATGTACAGCTGCAAGCCTGCCGAAAACTCGCCATAGGTGATCTCCCCTTCCTCCTCTGTTGTCTCACCGGCATCTAATTCAGCGCAGAATGCCGCGTACTGGTCAAGGGACATTCGAGAACTTTCCGGCGCCGGCATTGGGGTTGAGGTCGGCATCAGGGTTGGCATTGGGGTAGGCATTAGGGTCGAGGTCGGCATAGGGGTCGATAGGGCCGTCTCTTCCGAAGGCTGCTCAGTGGGCGTGCAGGCCGAGAGGGTTGCAGCAACGAGTAGAATCGCCAACAAGATACTGGCCCCACGTAAGTGCCCAGCGTTCGTTTTCATTCGATCCTTCCTTTGATGGCTCATGCGCTAAGCTTAGGTGTCTCTGATATCCTCTCCAGCCGCTTTCGCACGATCAGTTCAGTTGCCGTTGTCTGCGGGGCCGGTTTCGACCGGGCTAGCGACATTTGTGACGTCGACGGGGGAGCATCCTCCCCTGTTGCAGGCTGTTACCCAGTAGTAGTTGCGTCTGTCGGGGTCGGCGTGCGTGTAGGTGGTCTCGACAAGGTTGGCGGCCAATTGGTCGCAGGACATGGACGAGCCGTCCGGGCGCACTCCACAGGAGGAGGCAAAGGCGCGGTGATGGTAGAGGTTGTAGTAGTCGGCGCCGTCAACCGGGTCCCAGCTGAGGATGATGGAGGGGCCTTCGAGAGCGTAGGTGAGGTTGGAGGGGGCGGGGGGAATCTCCACGGCCGGCTTGGCGGGGCTCTCTTCGGCGACGGGGGAGCAGCCTACGTTGTTGCAGGCTGCCACCCAGTAGTAGTTGCTTCTGTCGGTGACGGCGTGCGTGTAGGTGGTCTGGACGAGGTTGGCGGCCAATTGGTCGCAGAAGCTGGACGAGCCGTCGGATTGCACATGGCAGTAGGTGGCGAAGGAGTCGTGATGGTAGAGATTGTAGTAGTCGGCATCGTCAACCGGGTCCCAGTTGATGACGACGGAGGAGCCTTCGAAAGCGTAGGTGAGGTTGGAGGGGGCGGGGGGATAATCGAGACCCGGTCTGTAGGGAGTGTCGGCAGGTGGACTGGCGGCATTCTCGGCGTCGAGAGGTGAACAACCGCTGCTGTTGCAGGCGATAACCCAGTAGTAGTTCCTGCCGGCGGCGGGGTCGGCGTGTGTGTAGGTGGTCTCAGCGAGGACGGTGGCCAGATAGTCGCAGAATTTTGGTTTGCCGGAGGGCGATAGGCGGCAGGAGGAGTCGAGGGCGTCGTCATGGTAGAGGTTGTAGCGGTCGGCGCCGTCGACCGGATCCCAACTGATAACGATGGAGGAGCCATGGTAGGCGTAAGAGAGGTTTGATGGCGCGCTGAGAGCGCTGTTGATGGGAAGGCCGGGATTCTCGACGCAGTAGTAGAGGTCGACGTCACCGAGGTCGCTGCGATCGGGTGAAGGCGGGAAGAGCAATTCCCGGCGGATCCTGTCAAAGAGGTGCTGCGGGAAGAATTTTTCGAGGTGCGCCAACTGACGGGGAATGCAGCCGGTAAAGTTGTTGGGGGCGAGGAAGAGTCTTTCGAGGTTGGAAGCGTTTGCCAGTTCGGGGGGAATCGGACCGGCCAGGTTGTTATTTCTGAGGTCGAGAGATTGGAGCATGGGCAGGCTGCCCAGATCAGGGGGGATTGAGCCGGTCAGGTTGTTATTCTGGAGGTCGAGGCGGGTGACGCAGCCATTGCTTGCCGTGGTAACGCCGAACCAGGTTGAGAATGGTTTCTGGCTGAGCCAGTTGCTGTTGTCGTGCCAGTCCGGTCCGCCGGTGGCGTTGTAGAGAGCGATGAGGGCGGCCTGTTCGCGCTGGGCGCAGGTGGAGGAGCGTGCTTGCCCTGGGGGGATTTCGTCCGCAGAGGCTGCATTTCGTCCGCATGAGGATAGAGCGGCAACAAGAGTGAGGATGGCCAGGAGGACGGCGGTCCTGCGCAGGCGGTGGAAGTTCTGTGCGGGCGGGCAGCTGAATGAGGGCGACGTGAACATGCCGATGTTCCTTAGCTGGTTAGCAGACGGTGCACGGAGAGGAAGGGGGCCGACGGGCCGGGACTGTTCTATTGTTACAGTAAGTTGTACAGAATGTCAACGGTTCCGAGAGGTTGTATGGGAGTGTCCTGTGGGCAGGCTCGGACACGGATTTTCTCGAGTTTTCAGTCATTGATTCCTGGTGGCTGGTGCCGCCAGAGGGGAGAGAGGATGGTTGTCAAGTTTTTTCAAGATAGATCTGATGTGCGTTCAATATGAAAACCCGCTTTTTTTGCTCGCTACGTATTGCGTAGAGGCAGGCAAGACAACCACGATTCCATTTCGTAACCAGCGCGAAAAGTCTTGGTGTCAAATGGGATAACCTTTAGACACAATTGCCGTGCTCTGCCAGAATGAAGAAATATGAAGGGATGTGCAATGGGGATGAAGGGGGTGAAGTTTTCGGCTGCGTTCAGCTACTTGGTGGAGAAGATGGGCAGGATTCAGACGCCATCCAAGTAAGATCGGGGGCGTCAGTGCTCGTTTCCTCCTGGGAATAGCGAACAATGCGATACTGTCACGAAGTTCGCGATAGCCCTGCGCCGCCCGGAAAATCGGGTTGACCGGCTCCACGATATATAATATAATTTGGCCAGTCGTCAGGTCTTGTTGCAGTAACAGCTTCTTTGCCGAGATGTCTTCCTGTCTGGTCGCTCGCCGAGTTGGGGAGCAGTGTCTCGGTCGAATTGAAGCTGATGGTCAATGTTGACCCGTTCTTACAGTGAGGTAGGGACTAATGTTGCGACGACGGAAGAGTTTGCCGTTTCTGGATGGACTGGGTGCTTGGTTGGCCGTAGCCCTTCTGGCCATCGCCGCCATCCCGCTGTACACGAACCTGGCTTCTGCGCACGAGAGTTCGACGGAACGCACGCTGTCTGCGGCTGGCCTGACCGGCGAAGACGTAGTCGAGTTAAGCCGGGATACGGTGACGGGCGCGGTGCGCTATGAGTTGTCGGCCCGAACCAGCGTCGACGCTCAGCAGCAGCAGGATCTGGACCCGGTGTACATCACTACTTTGGGGCCGCCAGCGGACGGCGGCCAGCAGGCGATCGTGATGCCCGCATCGGTTACGGTATCGGACGACGATCCCTGGTTTGGTCCATTCTACACGCTGAACGATCCGGACCGGTCTGTCTCGATTGACATTCTCCGTCGACACGGTTTTATCGCCGCAATCAAGGCATTCAAGGACTCTGATTCAGATTTATGTAGTTTGCCTAGATATAGAGACAGTAGTTTGGCGATAGGCTACCAGACAGCAGCGAGAGAGGGCTTCTACGTTAGACGATGTCCCGGGTTTGAACACTTGACATCGCTAAACCTGACGGTGACCACGTATCCTGACGCGGAGGTATACACTACTCACCACATCAGGATCATCAGCTACCGCGATCCTACTCCCACCACCTCCGCCCGCACGGCTACACCCACACAGACCTCGACCCCAACCCAAACACCTGGATTCACTCCGTCACCAACAGCTACTCCCACGGCGACATTGGAGGCAGATGCTGCAGCCACTGCCACTCCGACGGCGACATTGGAGGCAGATGCTGCAGCCACAGCCACGCCTACGGCAACAGCTACGGCGACAGCAACGGGTATGACGCTGTCTGTGCCGGCGCTGACGGCGGAGGCGGCAGAGAGCGCGGTGGAACTGAGTTGGACGGCGGTATCGGGCGCGGCGCGCTATGATTTTTGGGTGTGGGACAGCGTCAACGAATGGCGTCGCCTTGATGAGGGCGACCTGACAGGCACGACCTACAACGACTCCGGGATCACGGCCGGGACGAACTACTACTACTTTATCCGCGCGGTGAACGACGCCGGCCAGGCCAGCGACTGGTCTCATTATCTGGCCGTTGCCGTGCCGGCGGCGCCGGCGTCTGCGTCTGCGCTGTCTGCACCGCTGTTGATCGCGGCGGCGGCACAAAGCAGTGTGGTACTCAGTTGGCGCGCGGTGGCGGGCGCCGTGCGCTACGAGTTGTGGGTGTGGGACAGCGTCAACGAATGGCAGCAGCTTGGAGGAAACACTCTGGCGGGCACGACCTACACGCACTCGGACGTTACAGCCGGGACGACCTACTACTACCAGATGAGAGCGGTGAACGCCGGCGGCGGGACAAGCGCGTGGTCGATTCGGGTGTCTGAGACGGTACCCGCGGCGCAGCAATGAGACCCGCGTCTTCCCGCTGCCAGGACTGGGATAACGGTTACAAACGGCGTGATAGCGCCATCCCCACGGCCGCCGCCTCATCGATTCTCAGCGAGGCCGGGCTGGTGATGATTTCGGCGTCGAATACGGGGCCGTCGCTGACGTCGGACCTGCGCGGCAACGCGGGCGTGCACAACCATGCGGGCTTCTACCGCACGGCCAGCAACGATCTCTACCAGGGGCAGGCGGTGGCCGAGTTCGTTTACAGTGAGTTGGGTCTGCGCCGGATGGCGGCGATCGACGACGGCGACCCCTACACGTCGGGGTTTACGGGCGCGTTTGCGGCGGCGTTCGAGGAGCTGGGCGGCGCGGTGATCACGGCGGCGGAGATCAGCAGAGGGGACAGCGATATGATACCGGTGCTTAGCCGGATTGCGGCGGACAGCCCGGAGGGACTTTTCTTTCCGGTTTTTCCGGGCGAAGCGGCGCAGATCGCGCGCCAGGTCGGCCAGGTGGAGGGGCTGGAGGAGTTGGTCCTGATTGGGAGCGACTCACTGCTGCTGGCGGCGCCGGAGGTGTTCGGCGGGATGCGGGCGGGGGTGGGGCGGCGGATGGTGCCGGCGAAGGTGGAGAGGAGCAGGAGGCGGCCGGCGGCGAGGGGGTCGCGCCAGGGGCGGGGGGTGGGCATGTTGGCGAGGACGCGGGCTGGACAACGTCTTCTGCGAACGGCGCTGGCGCAGCGTCAAGTATGATAACATCTATCTCAACCAGTTTGACTCGGTGCGCCAATTGCAGGCTGGTTTAAGAGACGATTTCGACTTGTGCAACCACGGGAGACCGCGTCAAAGTCTCAACTTTCGGACGCCGGCTGAAGAGCGCTTCGTGCTCTGATGGCGGCAGACCGCCTGTTGCCGATCAGAGCGGGCCGCATCCGTCTTGATGTGCCTTATTTTTTTCCGTTTCGTGGTCTAGTGATCGGGGCCAACCATATATTGCCCACTTCTCCGCTTGTGCTAAGATGAGCAGAGACCCCAAAAAAAGCCGGCTCGGCGTGTCCGCTCCGTACCGGCTCACACGAGGAGTTGGTTCGTGCATATCTCCGAATAGTATCACAAATTCAGGCGTAGACTAGCGCCCATTACGTCACGGCGCGGGCCAGCGGCCGCGCCAACAAGTGCCGCAGTCCAATGGCGAGGAAACTCCCAGGGCATCTTGGTCGACTTAGACTCCGGTATATTCATACATTCCCCCCTTGCAAGGCATATTGGAAACAGTCACATGAAGCAATGCAGTGAAAGCCTGTGTAAACAAGCAGTCTCAAATATGTTGAGGAGAGAGTAAAGTGAAAAACCTGGTGAGACTATTGGCGCTTGCGATTCTGATGGCAGGATGCGCGCCTGGCACAACATTCCCTTTGCTCATCCCTACTCCATTGCCCCCGGATGAAGATTGCAGCAACTACCCTGAGCGGGGTGTGGACGTATCGCAAATGGATGAGCTCTTCATGTCAATAGTCGACGACAGAGTAACATTTGATGAGGATGGGGCGCGGGAACACGGGTTTTCCGAAAAGAGCATCGCGCTTGCACGAGAAATGGCTGCATTGTCGGATGCATGGCTGCATACGAGATCCGGGGACGACGCCCCCGTCGTTACGGCTCACGTTCAATGGTTGTTCGATTGTGCATCTGAGAATCAGCGAAAGAAGGAGTGAAATAGACATGCTTTGCGTTCTGGTCTTGTTCCGGGAATTCGTCATGGCCATCTGGCCCCTGATTCCCTTGCACCCTAACCCAGCCCCGACCACCCCGAATTTGGCCAACCGCACAATGTACACGAGGGCAAAATGACGAACATCTCGAATTCGGACCGATTCTCCTACCTTAATGGTTACTTTCGCACATAATCTTCAAACAAAACATGGAGGAGGAGAAGATGAAACGGATTGCCATTCTGATCGCCATTTTCGCGCTGGCAGCCTGAGTCCCCATTCAACCCGACGATCCAGATGCGCCGGAACCGAGGGCCAAAGGCGGCTTGGAGGAGCTTGCACGTGTCTTTGCCACGATGGATAATCCAGACGACCCATCCGAGTATTTTGATCTTCTGCTCGAATTCGAGGAGTGCATCTTGTCGGCTTGGGAGAGCAAGGGGAACGACCTTGAGAAGGCGTTTACCGATGAGGAGAGGGTGGTCTTGGTAATGCACACTGTTTCAACATTCATGTGGGGAACACTGTTCCAGCTGGAACAGGAACAAGAGGCTGAAGTGGAATTCGAGAGACAGCAATATGAGAGCTTGGTTTTGTCAGTCGACTATTGCAGAGGAGTCGGGGAATAACCCTGCTTGACAAGCCCTGCCAGCCCCCGATCTCGCCGTCTGGCGGCACGGCTGGCCCGCGCCGGAAGGAATGATCCCTGTTCCACAACCGAGCGGAAACTGCCTGCGCGACATTCTATTCTTTGATGCGCTGCCGGCTCCTCCACCTCAAACCAATCGAACATCTGTTGCGCAGAGCAGTCAGCAGCGCCCATGATTGCCCATGTTGTCGCCCAACGCATAGACGCCATTCAACAGGAGAAACCGACATGATTCGATGGATTCTGATCATCGCAACCGTCATCGTTGTGTTAGCAACAGCAGCCTTGGCCTACAGCGGAGGAAGGCTGGAAAACGGGTCGTTTGTCGACCTGCAACAATGTGGAGACGGAGACAGCACCTACTACAATTACCACGAATCACAATGCGATACGCTGGAGTTTTATGTTCCATTCTTCGCCGGCCCCTTTTGGCTGATTCTGCTGGTATTATGGTATTTCCAATGGCTAGGCCATAGGAGGAATAAGGCAAGCGTTCCCAGGCCGGCCTGAAGCCAGCCCTAAGAAAAGGTGTTCGGTAGCGGCTACCCCTCCCGCCCAATGTATGCGCAATCGCCAACCTTGGTTAGAGTCGATCGTGTAATCTACCCCCCAGGCAGCGGTCAGCCCCGGCCGCAGTTCTTCCTTCTGTGTCGCCCGCAACAGTGAGCTTGGCGCCAAAAACTGGACCACGAGCTAAGGTGTATAATAGAGTAACTCAGCAAGCACGTGGAGGGGCAGAGCAATGGTCAAGAAACGGCGGCGACACGCGGCAGCCTATAAGTTCCGCGTGGCACTGGAAGCGCTTGAAGGCAGCAAGACGATTAGCCAGCTATCGAGTGAACACGAGATTCATGCCAACCTGATACGGGCCTGGAAACGACAGTTGCTGGAAAGCGGGCCCAGCTTCTTCGCCACCAACGGCGAGCGCGAGCAACTGGAGCAGGAGGCCCAGGAAGCAGAACTCTATGAACAGACAGGACGGCTCAAGATGGAACTTTAGTGGCTGAAGAAGAAATCCCCGCTTCTTCGGTGAGCGACGGCGTCAAAGTCTCAACTTTGGGACGCCGGCTGAAGAGCGCTTCGTGCTCTGATGGCGGCAGACCGCCCGTTGCCGATCAGAGCGGGACGCATCCGTCTGGATGTGCCTTATTTTTTTCCGTTTCGTGGTCTAGTGATTGGGGCCAACCATAAAGTTCGGTATTCACATGGGTAAGAGGAACCTGCAACAATGAAACAGTTCATCTGCTGACAAACGCGACTCGCTCATATTCTTGTATGGGTGGGCCTTCTCTCAGGCTGCACTTTGCCGCCTCCGTCGACGCTGCCCTTTTCCTGCTCAAGTTTCACGGAGTCCCTCTGGGAGGAATTCAGATTTGGTGTCGATTCTCCAGAGGATGTGGTCTCTACTGTGGCTCGTCTATGGGGAATCGAAAGAGAGCATGTTCAGGTCAATCTGACTGCAAGCGGAGACGAGGTTTGGAATGTGCGATGGCGATCCAGCGCCACTGTCGGTGCTTTAGGCGAATATTTGGCTTGGTTTCAAGATGATCAGAAGCTAGGCAAGATAAGGGTCAAGTGGGGCAACCCGAGACCTACGCTTTCTCATACAATCGACTGTCTTGGCTTTCCAGATCACTATAGCGCTTTCTATGATGTATCTGGCGAAGTTGAATACTTACATCTTGCCCTCTTGTATACAGACAATAGAATAATTGTTCGTCATGAAGCCCCCTCTGGGAGCCCAGACTCGCCTGACATTCATCCTGACATGCGGATGGATCGATTTATCGTTGTCGCACATGGACCTGCCGAGCAGATATTGACAGACATGTATAGTTACGGCTATGAAGTTCGTTATCATGCCCGTGCTGTGTGCCTATTGAAGCCTTGGCCGGGTTCGATCGGGGCCATGGAAATCGCGTCAGAAGAAGAGCGGATCCAGTGCGGGGTATTTCCGTGATTGGTGGTGGGCGCATTGAAGGAGGCAATTTCAGGAATGTCTTCGCCAAGCCACTGAATATGATAAAAGGTCTACAGACCGGACGATGGGTGTCATCGCCCTTAAACAACTGAAGTCCTCCTCTCTCCTAGTTAACGATTCAATCATCCTCTTGCCCGTGCCAGACGTTTTCGATCGTGCCCTTGCCGATCGCGGCGCGTCCGCCGGCGCTCGTGATGCCGAATCGCTCCTGTATCCGAGGGTGAAGACGGTTGAAATCGGAGCCGAGCGCGCGCTGATAGATCGAAGTCACAGGCCGGTCTCCTTTGCCGTTTCGCTGGGCGGGCGGCGCAGGCAGTTGCGCGACGACGGCAGATCCGGCAACGACAGCAGGCCGACGGCGGCAAGAACCACTATCAGCAGATTTAGCGCGAGCGGACTGAACGGCCCGGCAACCTGCTGCGGCGCGGCGACAAGGACGCCGACCAGCGCAAGCGCCATCAGGGCGATGGTCAGCAGCCAGGGCCAGCGGCGGCGGGCGCAAAGCAGGAAGACAGTTCCGAACGCCAACTCCGCCGCGCCCAGCAAGCGCACAGCCGGCGCCGCCCACGTTTCAGGCAGGCCGGACGCCAGCGCCAGGGCAAGTTCGTCGGGATGGAGAGTCAGCAGTTTGGGCACAACCCCCTGCCAGATCCAGATGAAGGCAATCGCCGCCGCGGCCAGCGCGTGGCTGAGGGCCTGGCGGGCCGCCTGCTGCGGATCGCGGCCCTGCTCGATCCAGAGCCGCAGGCGGTCAAAGCTCCAGGCCGTCGCCCAGCCGATCAGGGGACGAAACAGCAGCCGATCGAAAGCCCACCCGACCGGTCCCCAGCGAACTTCGTAGTCAAAGCCGGTGATGAAGCGCACTTCGTCTGCGATCTGCTCGTATTTCCAGTAGCCGGAGCCGGCGCGAATCAGAGAACGGCGGTCATCGGAACCGAACTTGAGAGCCGAAGTGCGCGTGTTGGCGTCGAGCCGCGCGCCGACAGTCTCGCCCCAGCCCTCGATCGCCGCGCCGAATCCAATGCGCGTGGCGTAACGGAAACGCTGCGGCTGGCGGTCGTCGGCCCGTTCAAGATACTCAATCGAGGTGAAGCGCAGGTCCCAGCGTTGATGCACCTGCGGCGTCTGGGTATGATGCCAGAGTTCATCCAGCGAGCCGCGGATTCGGATTTCGACGTAGATTGACAAGACCGCTCCTGTCCCAGTCTGCCGGGTCGAAGTCGTGTACGATCATGCTTTTGGCCGGCAGCGCCCGGTCAAGCTGGCGTTGTTGGCGGGGGGAACCTGATGGGCCCAGGCCCGGCCCAAGCAGACAGCTTCGATTATGTCAGTGCGATTGATGGTCAATTGGAGGGTGCAGTGCAAGCACATGTCCTGGACGAGGTTTTTCAGAACGGGATCCATAGGCTGAACATGCGGTTGGGATCGGGATACGGGCAAATTTGGTTGCCGCCAACTCCATCTTCGCTACGGTCGGCGGCAACCAAACCGTTATCCACCTCGAACTGCTTAGCGCGCAAGCGCGGCGCATACTCGGGTGGATCCCTATCTCTCAAAACGAATCGCATCACGCGCCAGCGGACGTGCCAAGCGCCAAGAATTCAGGGGCCTTGAGAGCGACTCGCGCCGGCGCAACCCTACCAGGAGCGGCCCGACGGGTCGGCGCACTGCACGACCAGGGCCGGCCCCAGCTGTTCGACCTCAAGCCGAATCGTGTCCCCGTCCTGGACCGGCTTCAGGCCGAAGTGATGCGTTCCGGTCGAGACGACGTCGCCAGGCTCGAGCGGCAGCACATTGGTAACCTCGGCCAGCAGTTCGGGAATGCGGCGGTCCATATCGGCTGTGTTGATGTCATGCCGAAGCTCGTCGTTGACCCACAGGCGTACGCCCAGGTCATTGGCGTTGGGCACCTCATCGCGCGTGACCAGTAGCGGACCCATCGGCCCGAAAGTATGCCAGGACTTGCCCAGGAAGAAGCCGCCCGGCAGCCCCCTGGCGGAGACATCCATGAACTGTGTGTAACCGAAGATGTGGTCCATCGCGTCTTCGGCGGCGATGCGGCTGGCGCGCTTGCCGATCACCAGCGCCAGCTCGGGCTCAAAGTGGAAGAAGCTGGCCTCGGCAGCCGGCAGGATGACCGTGCCAGCGTGGCCGAGGGCGGCGTTGGGCGACTTGAGGAAGGCGTTGAACAGACCGCGCTCCGGCTTTTGCGGCTCCAGGTAGTTGCCCGCCAGACAGACCAGTTGGCCCGGCCTGGGAACGGGCGGTTGGCAGCGCACATCCTCCAGCGCGATACCTGGCGCGGCGTCAATCGCGTCGCGAATGCGCGGCTCGAGATTGGCCCAGTCGCAGATCAACATCTGCATCATCTCTTGGGGAGAGTGATGACCGCAATCGGCGACCGCGGCCGAAGCGTCCAGAACCTTGTGGCCGTCCCATACACCCAGTTTGTAATCATCGAAGAGCAGTAGTCGCATGGCGGATTTCCTTGTGTGTTGGCTGTTGACGGAATGGGCGGCGCAACGTGCGTATGGCTGCGCCGTTCGATTGCCGTAAGCCGGTCAACCGATCAGCTGGCAATCAGAACTGCAACGCCGCTTGCCGCGCCGCGCAAAGCGCTGTCTATTGTACCAGAATGAAGTTGCGTGGAAAATTGCCGCCTGCCTGGCGCAGACAGCGGCGCGGTGGAAGCCGGCAGGGAGGTAGCTCGATAGCCTGCGCGCCGTGCGCGGGGGCGCATTGACGCGCGGCCTTAATCGAGTTCGTCAAGCGAATGAACGGGACGAGCCTACGCGGCGCGCCGGAGACGTTTTGTGCGCCACTCGAGGGAGTGCGTCGCACGCTTGCAGACACGCTGCGCGGACCCGCCCATTACCGCCCAACCGGACAGGGAGCGCGCGGCGGGCGTTCGAACCACCTGCAATCGAGGCACGGAAATGATCAGCAGTCCGGGAAACACAGGCCAAGCTCAACTGAGAAGCGCAGGATGCGCGGCTTGTGCCTCTCCCAGTTCGCCGGCCCCCTTGTTCGATCTGACTTCATCATATCAGATCATTTGTTCTATTATCAAATGGAATGCGAGGCAAGTCAAGACGAACCGCCGTCCGCCGCCGGGCCGGGACGTTCGGCTTTCGGTTCGTTTGCTGGCATTCAGCGCCAAAACGCATTACAATCCTGCTATGCCTGCGCCGCGGATTCCTTTAACCGAGCCGGCAACGTCTTTGCCGGAATTCTCTCTGGTTTGTCGCGCACATCTCAGATCGCTCTGCCACGCGGACCAATTCCATGCAAATCACCGATCTCAAATGCGCGATTCTGGGCGGCAGCCCGGTTGTGCGCATCACAACCGATGCTGGCATTGAGGGCTACGGCCAGGCCGAACACTACAAGTCCTATCTGAAGCCGCACGTGCTGTTTTACCGCGACTACATCGTGGGCCAGGACCCGACCGACGTCGAGCGCGTCATGTTGCGCATCCGCCGGCTGGGCAGCTTCAAGCCCTGGGGCAGCGCGGTCAGCGCCATCGAAATGGCCCTGTGGGACATCGCCGGCAAGGCGGCCGGCCTGCCCGTCTACAAGCTGCTGGGCGGAAAGGTGCGCGACAAAGTGCGCGTCTACAACGGCGCGCTGCGCTTCCCCCTGGCCGGTCAGGAACCGCAGCACTACGCCGAAAACATGGCGCGCATGGCGGAGGCCAAGGAGGGCTTCTCCATCATCAAGCAGGGCATCGGCTTCCACAGCAACATGCCGGACGAACTTGACGATTTCTCTTACGGTGAGCGGCTGGGCGTCTACCACCAGACCGAACGCGGGCTGCTGACGCCAAAGGGGCTGAAGCATGTCGTGGCCTGCGTGGAGGCGATGATGGAGGTGCTGGGCGACGAAGTCGGCCTCGCCCTCGACTGCGGGCCCGGCTGGACCGTGCCCGACGCCATCCGCCTTGGCAAGGCGCTCGAAGGACTGCACATCCTGTGGCTGGAGGACCTGCTTAGCGGCGATTACACGCCCTATGTGCTGGCCGAGCAGTACCGCGAAGTGACACGCGGCACCTCGACCCCGATCCACACCGGTGAACAGATCTATCTGCGCCAGAACTTCAAAGCGCTGTTCGAAATGCAGGCGGTCAACATCGTCGGGCCGGACCCGGCTGACATCGGCGGCATCGCCGAACTGAAGTGGGTGGCCGAGTACGCCGACCTGCACGGCATTCTGATGGCGCCGCACGGGACGGGCGACGGCCTGATCGGGCTGGCCGCGCTGGTGCAGGTGGCCGCGGCGCTGCCCCGCAACTACATCGCCTTCGAATATCCGGTCGGATGGCCTGCATGGTGGTATGATATTGTCGATGGCCTGCCCGACCCGATCGTCGAAAACAGCTTCATCACCGTCTGGGACCGGCCCGGCCTGGGCGTCAGCATTAACAAGAACGCTGCCCAAAAGTACCTGGCGGCGGAAGACAAAGATTTCTTCAACTGAACCAAGGAGAGATGCGCAATGTCCAGCAGTGACATCTACGAAACGCTGGGAATCAAACCGATCATCAACGCGGGCGGCCACATGACGATCCTGGGAGGATCGATGTTATCGCCGGAGGTGCGAGAGGCGATGGAGTCGGCCAACAGCGCCTATACGCTGATGGACGACGTGTTCGATGGCGCCAGCAGAGCGATCGGCCAGATGCTGGGCACGGAGGGCGGGCTGGTGACGTCCGGCTGCTATGCCGCGCTGGTGCAGGGCGCGGCCGCGATCCTGGCGGGCGACGATCCGGAGCGCATCCGCCGCTTGCCCGACACGACCGGCATCAAGAACGAGTTCCTCATCCAGAAGCCGACGCGCTACCGCTATGACCGCAGCGTCACGACGCCGGGCGGCAAGCTGGTCGAGGTCGGCGATGACGACAGCTGCACGCCGCAACAGCTGCGCGACGCCATCGGGCCGCAGACCGCCGGTCTCCTCTATTTCGGCGCCGGTGAGCGCTTCCCCAACACGGTGTCGCTGCCCGACGCCGTTGAAATCGCGCACGCGGGCGGCATCCCCGTCCTGGTTGACGCGGCGGCTGAAATCTACCCGCTCGAGCGCATGCGTCGCGTGGCCACCAGCGGCGCCGACCTCGTCTGCTTCGGCGGCAAATATCTGGGTTCGGGCAATTCGACCGGAATCCTCACTGGGAACGGCAAATTCGTCAGCGCCGCACGCCTCAACGGCTTCACCGGCTACGAGACCGGCAACAACAGCGTTGGCCGCGGCTATAAGGTCGACCGCCAGGAGGTGGTTGGGACGACGGTTGCGCTACGCCACTGGTTGGAGACCGACCACGAGCAGCGCCTGCAAGGTCAGTCCGAGCGCATCAGCCAGATTTCGGCCGGCCTGGCCGGGCTCTCGCATGTGGGAACGGAGAACATGTGGGAACAGGATGGCGCGGGGCCGTGGATGCGTCTGCGCGTTCACTGGGATGAACAGGCGAGCGGTCGATCGGCCGACGAGGTGGTTGAGGCGCTACGAAACGGCTCCCCGGCGATCTTTTGCCGCGCCGAACCGGGCGGCCTGCACCTTGCCGTGCATACCCTGCGCGAGGGCGAGACCGAAATCGTGTTGCGGCGTCTGCAGGAGGAGCTGGGGTAAGGGCAGGGGATAGGGGGTAGGGGATAGGGGCCAGTGGATAGTGGTCAGTGGTCGGTGGTCGGTGGTCGGTGGATTGGGGATTGGGGAGGGTGCATCCCAAATTTTTGGGGAACATGCCCCTGCGATCGCGGGCCTCTCGCCCGTAGCCGGTTTCGGCTTGCGCGCCTGTTGAAGAACTGCTCCAATGGGTGACAGATGCAGGTTGCCTGTCGCCAGAATCGAACCGCAACTCGCCTGATTCTCGTCAACGAAGACGCCGCCTGAGCCGCTGCCGTCAACTGTCTCCAGCATACTGACTGCCTGAACCACAGTTCAGACAACTGCTGCGAGTCCTGCCCTTCAAAGCAAGTCAGAAACGCTCCCTCATTCCGAGATGCCCCCTGGAATTCCCAGCAACTGCAAACGCCCCGCTTTTGTAGTACAATTGTGCGCAAGACGAACGAGCGCAGCCGCGGCCCTGCCGCAACTGCATACCGATTTCAAATGAATGCCATGCCATTTTACACATCCCGCGCCCGGCGCGGGAACCATGCGCAGCAAACTGCTGCCCTCCCTGCCCAGCCGGTGCCGCAACAACCCGTTGCCCGCCATTCCCGAAAAAACTATTTTGGGACGAAGAATGACGAGAAATGACGAGAAATGACGAAAGAACACGCCCAAACGTGCCCAAACGTGCCCGAACGTGTCCGAACACGAAAAAAAAAATTGGCGCGACTAAACGCGACTAAACGCGACTAAACGCGACCTGGCGCGCTCGAACACGCTCGCAAACGCTCGTAACTGCACGCAAACGCTCGTAAACGCTCGTAACTGCTTACATGGCACAGCTGACCTGCGCGCCCCGCACGTCGCCTGCAAGCGGCCCATAAGCCCGGGCGCAGCCGAAATTCCGCCCCCATTCTTGGATTCACCCGCGCGAGGCGCCGATACTGGAACTTCAACAGTGTCTCAACGAACGCCACTCTGTGCGTTTTGTGTGTTTTCAGTACTCAGAGTGATTGCGATGCTGTAAATCGTGGTGCGCGGACGGAAAGAGCGCAGCCCAACTGCTCAGCGCCGACGCGCGCTTCCCTTGCATGGATGCATCCCAGTTTTTCGTTAAGATGAAAGGGCGTAGACGAGGAGAAGGGGTTGTGAAGACCAAAGGGGGTCCGCTGGCGATGCCTGCACGCCGCACGACTCCGCTCAGTCATATCTGGCCTCAACTGCTTCAACCGCTTGGCTTTACTCGACGCACAATAATCTGGGATGCACCCATTGGGGATAGCAACGGTACTTGACTGGCACTCTGTGTTGCCATTGAGAATTGATTATCGACGACTGAACTCCGGCTTAGCCGCCAGCCGGCGCCCTTAAAGGAATTCCGCCATGTCCACATACGCGCCTGGCCGCCACTTTCTGCAGATTCCCGGCCCGACCAACCTGCCCGAACGGGTCGCGCGTGCCCTCTCCCGCGCCACAGTCGACCACCGCGGCCCAGATTTCGCAAAGTTGACGCTGAGCATTCTGGAACGGCTGCAACTCGTCTTCCAGACAAGCGGCCCCGTGATCATCTACCCCTCCTCCGGCTCCGGCGCATGGGAGGCGGCGCTGGTGAACACGCTGTCGCCGGGAGACCGCGTGCTGTTCGGCGCGAACGGCCAGTTCGCCGCCAACTGGCAAAAGGTGGCAGCCGGACTCGGCCTGACGGTTGAGCAGCTTGCCGGAGACTGGCGCTGCCCGGTTGACATCGCCGCGCTGGAGAGCCGCCTCGCCGCCGATGGCGCGCACGAGATCCGCGCGCTGGCCCTGGTCCACAACGAGACATCGACCGGTGTCGTCAACGATGTGGCGCGCGCGCGCGCCGCGCTGGACCGGACCGGTCACAGCGCGCTGCTGTTGGTTGATGTGATCTCCTCTCTCGGCGCAATGGAGTACCGCCACGACGATTTGGGCGTGGACGTAACGGTCGGCGGTTCGCAGAAAGGGCTGATGATTCCGCCCGGTCTCGGCTTCAACGCCCTCAGCCCAAAGGCCCTGGCGGCCGCCGATTCAGCGCGTCTGCCCCGGTCCTATTGGGATTGGACGCCCGTTATGGAGTTCAACCGGCGCGGATTTTACCCGTACACGCCAGCCACGAATCTGCTCTTCGGCTTGGACGAGGCGCTCTCGATGCTGCTGGAGGAAGGGTTGCCGCGCGTCTTTGCCCGCCACACCCGGCTGGCGGAAGCGACGCGGCGGGCGGTGCGGGGTTGGGGCCTGGAAATCTTCTGCCAGGATGCGCGCGCCTATTCCCAGGCCCTCACCGCGGTGGCCATGCCCGCCGGTTTCGACGCCGACGAGTTGCGCCGCGTCGTCCTGGAACGCTTCAATATGTCGCTGGGCAGCGGCCTCGGGCAGGTCAAGGGCAAGCTCTTCCGCATCGGCCATCTCGGTGATTTCAACGATCTGATGTTGGCCGGCACACTCTGCGGCGTGGAGATGGGGTTGGCAGCCTGCGGCGTGCCCCACACAAGCGGCGGGGTCAGTCGCGCGCTGGAATTTCTGGCGCAATAGGAGGAAAGCGTGAAGAGAATTGAAGAGAGAGAGAACGCCTTGGCCGCGCCCGAACAGGCGGGCAGCGGAGACACGCAATTTTCTCCTCTCTCTCCAGACGCCTCGGCCGTTGATGCGCAGAGCCTGGCGCATGAACTGCGCGCCGCGCTCAGCGGCGATGTACATTTTGACGACGCCAGCCGGGCGATGCACGCCACCGACGCCAGCGTCTACCAGATTCTGCCCCTGGGCGTGGTGACCCCTCGCAGCCGCGAGGATGTCGTGCAGGTGGTCGGGATCTGCCGGCGGCACGGCGTCTCGATCACCGCGCGCGGGGGAGGGACGTCGCAGGCCGGTCAGGCGATCGGGCCCGGCATCTCGCTGGACTTCTCGCGCTACATGAATCGCGTGCTCGATGTGGACATCGCCGGCGCGACGGTCACGGTCGAGCCGGGCATCGTGCTCGACGAGTTGAACGCCCATCTCAAGCCGCATGGACTGCACCTGCCCCTCGATCTGTCCACGTCCAATCGCGCCACAATCGGCGGCATGATCGCCAACAACTCCGCCGGTACCCGCTCGGTCATCTACGGCAAAACGATCGACTATGTGGAGTCGCTGGAAGTGGTCCTCGCCGACGGCAGCATCTCCCACCTGGGTCCCCTCGCCGGCGGCGACCTGCAAGCCAAGCTGGCGCGGCAGGACCGGGAAGGCGCGGCCTACCGCACCGTTCAGCGGCTAGGCGCCAACCTGGAAGCCGAAATCCGGCTGCGCTATCCGCGTATTCTGCGGCGGGTCGGCGGCTACAACCTGGACGAGTTTATCCCCCACGATTGGGCAGATCCCGCCGCGCCCTCGCCGCAGCCGTTCAATCTGGCGCGCATCCTCGTCGGCTCGGAAGGCACCCTGGGCCTGACGGTGGCGGCAACGATGCGGCTGGTCCCGCCGCCGCCCCAGCGCGCCCTGTGCAGCATCCAGTTCGACGACCTGCTCGAAGCGATGCGCGCCACGCCGCTGATCCTCGAACACGGCCCGTCCGCGGTCGAGCTGCTCGACCGTTTCATGCTCGACAAAACGCGCGGCCGCATCGAGTTTGCGCCCCTGCGCGGCTTCATAAAAGGCGATCCCGGCGCGGTGCTGCTGGTGGAGTTCTTCGGCGGCTCGGATGACGAATTGCACGGAAAAATTGAACGTCTCGAGGGGGATCTCAGCGCGCACCACCTCGGCAACGACCTGCATCGGGCGCTTGAACCGGCGGAGCAGGCCGGCATCTGGGAGTTGCGCCGCGCCGCGCTGGGGCTGACCATGTCCCAGACCGGCGACCCGAAGGCCATTTCCTTTGTCGAAGATACAGCCGTCGCGCCGCATCGCCTGCGCGACTACATCGAGAATTTCCAGGCGATCCTGGCGAGACATGAGACCGAGGCAGGGTTCTACGCGCACGCCTCGGTCGGGCTGCTGCATATCCGCCCCGTGGTCAACATGAAGAGCGCGCAGGGCGTGCAGCGATTTGAGGCCATCGCCGCCGAGGTGTCAGACCTGGTGCTGGAATACGGCGGCGCTCTCTCCGGCGAACACGGGGACGGCCTGGTGCGCGCGCCCTTCCAGCAAAAGATGTTTGGACCGGCGCTTTACGACGCATTCTGCCAGGTGAAGGCGGCATTCGACCCGACCAACCTGCTCAACCCGGGCAAGATCGTGGATGCGCCGGCGCTGACCTCCAACCTGCGCTTCGGGCCAGATTACGCGACGCCCGACCATGCCACCGCCTTCGACTTTTCCGACTTTGGCGGGCTGCTGCGGGCCACTGAACAGTGCAGCGGCGTGGGGGCCTGCCGCAAGACCCTGTCCGGCACGATGTGTCCCTCCTACATGGCGACGCGCAACGAGATCGACAGCACACGCGGCCGCGCCAACGCCTTGCGGTTAGCCCTCGTCGGCGGTCTGGAGGCAACCGGCTTCGGTGATGAGGAGTTGCTGCCCGTCCTGGATCTGTGCCTTGAATGCAAGGCATGCAAACGCGAATGCCCCACCGGTGTAGACATGGCCCGCTTGAAGAGCGAGTTTCTGCACCAGTATCACACGCGTCACGGCGCTTCGTTCAGGAAGCGCGTGTTGTCGCGGGCGGATCGGATCGCGCTGTGGGGTAGTCGTCTGGCGCCGTTGTCGAACTGGCTGGCAGGCGCCGGTGTTGTGCGGCGGCTTAACGAGCGGCTGTTCGGCCTCGACCGGCGGCGCCCCTTGCCCGCTTTTGCCAGTCGCCCGTTTACGCAGAGTTGGCGCAACGGCAGCAAGCGAGCGGCAGCGACGCCGGTCGCGCTTTTCGCCGACACGTTCAACAACTTCTACGAGCCGTCGCACCTTTCTGACGCCGTGCAGGTGCTTGAGCGGTGCGGCGCCGAGGTGACGGTTGCGCCCCAGGTTTGCTGCGGACGGCCGCTCATTTCCAAGGGCTTTCTCGACGCGGCCGCGCGCCATGCCAGGGCCGCTACAAACGCGCTCCTGCCCCTGGCGCAGGCCGGCACGCCGATTCTCTTCTGCGAACCCAGCTGCTACTCGGCGGTGCAGGACGATCACCCCCGCCTGCTGCGCGGCGCTGAACAGGCGGACGCCCGCAAAGTAGCCGACTCATGCCAGTTATTCGAAGAGTGGGCCGGCCCCCGCATGACCGCGACGCAGGCGGGTCCCGCCAAAGTCCTGGTCCACGGGCACTGCCACCAGAAGGCGTTGGTGGGAATGCAGCCTTTGCAACAGCTTCTTTCCGCCATCCCTGACTGCGAGATAAGCGTGCTGGACAGCGGCTGCTGTGGGCTGGCGGGGCTGTTCGGCTACGAGCACTATGATGTCTCGCGGTCCATCGGCGAGCGTCGTCTGTTGCCGGCCGCGCGGGCGCTCGGGCAGAACGAAGCGCTCGTCAGCCCCGGTTTCTCCTGCCGCCAGCAGGTCAAACATTTCACCGGCGTCCAATCCCACTCGCCGATGTCGCTGCTTGCCACGCTGCTCTGACAAGTGGAATAATTCGCAACTCCGGCGGCGCGGCGCAAGTAGCGGATCGGCACGCCTGTAGTATACTTAAGCGCGATTGGAATCGCTCGCTAACACAGACCGTCTACATTTCCAAACCCATGGCCAAGAACAGAAGGAAGTCCGTGAAACACTGGTCACCACCCCCTTTGTCAAGGCGTCGCACCTTACAGAGGGTAGCCAAGCCAGCGTCAGAAAGCGGCGGCCCGCCTCCTTCCCCAATTTCACTGGTCTTCAGAAAAGGGCCGCGCGCCTGCGCCGCTGTCGCCCTCGTACTGACCGCTCTGCTTTTCAGCGCTTGCGCAGCGGGCAGGACTGTGGCGGAGACGCCGACGCCAACCAAAACGCAGGCAGTGCAGCAGCCCCCGCCGACCGGGACGCCCATTCCGGCCCCGCCTGCCACGGCGACGCCCATCCCGGCGAACCTTGCGCCCTACACTGGCCTGCCGCTGGCGGACCCATCGCTTCAGTACGCGACACCGATCCTCATTTGCCTGAACAATGACGTCGTCAGCCGTTCAAGTCATTACGGTCTGAACGAAGCGGACGTAACCTTCGAATACATCGTCGACGGCTTCCTCCTGACACGCATCACCAGCGTGTTCCAGAGCATCCCGGCCCAGCAGATCGGCCCCGTGCGCAGCGCCCGCTGGCCCAATATCCATACGACCTATATGTTCGACGGCATCCTGGTCTGCTCCGGTGGCAGCGACGGCATCCGGTATCTGCTCAAGAATGAGGTCGGCTTCCCCTATCTGGACGCTGACACAGAGGACGAGTTCAGTACAACCTACTTCTATAGCGTTGGCGACAACTACCGCACGCGCTTGCGCACCAGCGTTGACCGGGTGCGCCTCTGGGTGGCCGACACGATCCATACCTGCCAAGTCTCACCGCTCCTTCCCTACTGCCTGGAAATTTACAACCCCTGGGTTGAAGCCCAGAGAACCAATCCGCGCCCTCGCGACCGGGCCAGCTTCTCCTATGGCGAAACGCCTCCGGATTTTGCCGCCACCGAGGCGGCGACAATCAATATACCCTACCCCGAAGGCAATGGCGTGGAGTGGCGCTATGACCCCGGTAGCGGACGCTATCTGCGCTTCCAGAGCGGCGCGGCGCACATCGACCAGGCAACGGGCCAACAGATCAGCAGCGACAATGTGATCATCGCCTTCGCTGAGCACGAGCTGACGAATATCGTTGAAGACAGCTTGGGCACGCTCAGCGTCAAGATTCATCTGTACGGATTTGGCGATGTGCGGGTCTTCCGCAATGGCAAAGTTTATGAGGGCACCTGGCGGGCCAACGACCAAAGCCCGCCGCGTTGGTTTGGGCCTGGCGAACAACCGATCACCCTGAAGCCGGGCCGCACCTGGATTCAGATCGTGCGCACAAGCGACAGAATCAGCTACCAGTAATTCGAACCAAAACCGGGGATTGCAGATGCTGCGGGTGAAAATTGTCTGCACAATTGGGCCGGCCAGTAACGATGCCGAGATTCTCGCCCGGATGATCGACGCGGGCATGAATGTGGCGCGCATCAACATGAGCCACGGCGACCACGAGTTCCACGCTCGCAACATCCACACGATCCGTGAGATTGCCCAGGCGCGCAGTCGGCCGGTCGCGATTCTTGTCGATCTGCAAGGGCCGAAACTGCGAGTCGGCAGGATGCAGGCGGGAGGCGTCCCGCTGTCGGTCGATGAAGAGTTGATCCTGACCACCGAAGATATTATCGGCGAACCGGGACGGGTGCCGATACAGAACCATGAGGTGCCTGGCAGCATTCAGATGCACGAGCGCATTCTGCTGGATGACGGTCTGCTGGAACTGGAAGTGATCGACGCGACCGAGACGACGGTGCGCACCCGGGTCATTGTTGGCGGCATTCTGCAGGATCGCAAGGGCATGAACCTGCCCCAGACGAACCTGGTCACACCTTCGATGACCGACAAGGATCAGGTCGATGTCGATTTTGCGCTGCGACAGCGGGCCGATTGGATTGCGCTCAGTTTCGTGCGCAAGGCAGCCGATGTTCACGCCCTGCGCAAGGTGGTTCAGAGCCATGCACCCATGGGCCGCGCCACGCCCATTGTCTCCAAGATTGAAAAGCCGGAGGCGGTGGAAAACATCGAGGAGATCATCCAGGCTTCGGACGGCCTGATGGTGGCGCGCGGCGACCTGGGCATCGAAACCAGCCCGGAAGAGGTGCCGATGATCCAGAAGATGATCATCGCCCGCTGCATCGAGACCGACAAGCCGGTGATCACCGCGACCCAGATGCTCGAATCGATGATCCGCAATCCCCGGCCCACCCGCGCCGAGGCCAGCGACGTTGCCAACGCAGTTCTGGACGGCAGCGATGCCATTATGCTCTCCGGTGAGACCGCGGCCGGCAGTTATCCGCTCGAGTCAGTGCAGACGATGGTGAAGATCGCCATAGAGGCGGAACGCGTACGCGGCGTCGCCCAGCCCCACTATCGACCTACGCAAGAGGCAGTGGACGGCTTTTTCGGCTCCAGCGCCGCAGGTTCCGCGCCGCTGGACGCGACCGGCTTAAGCCAGGCGCTTTCAGTCGCCGATGCAGTCAGCCAGGCCACGGTGGAGACGGCCCAGAACGTGGGCGCGGCCGCCATCATCGCGCCCACGGTCAGAGGTGCGACAGCCAAGAAACTGGCCCGCTTCCGCCCCTCCGTGCCCATCATCGCAGTAACTCCCAACCACCTGATCTATCGCCAGCTTGCCCTGTTCTGGGGCGTCTATCCCCTGATGGGCCAGCGCATGAACACCATCGACGAGATGCTGGAGGACGCAGTTCGCATCGCCCTGCAGGCCGGCTTTGTCGAGCAGGGGGACGTGACCGTCGTGACCGGCGGCGTGGTCGGCGGTGTGCCCGGCGCCACCAACCTGATGACCGTTCGCCGCATCGCCAAGGTCCTGATGAACGGCCAGGGCGTGGGCAACCGGCGCATGAGCGGGCGCGTCGTGCGCCTGAAACCCGGACAAAGCCAGCTTGACCACCACCGGCTGATGACCACCCAGGACATCCTGGTGGCAGAAGAGCTGGACCCGGCGAGCACCGAGTTGATCTATCAGGCCGGCGGCCTCATCACCGCCGAAGGGGCGCCCGACAGCATCGCGGCGTTGGCCGCGGTGGAGTTGGGCATCCCCGCGATTCTGCAGGCGTCCGGCGACTGGGACAAACTCGTCGACGGCCAGACGATCGTGATCGACGCCAGAACCGGCAACGTGTACGAGTGGGACCTGTAGGATAACCGCCAGAGTCAGTCTGAGGAACTCTTCAAACAACCGCCGGCGGCTCGTTCCCCGATTCGGCGATTGCTCTCCGCACATCCACACGCAGCAATAGCGCCAGCCCGACGATGAAAAAGAGAATGATCGATACCATGGCCGGGCGCAGGTTGCCGGTCAGTTGGTTGACCAGGCCAAACGCCAGCGGGCCAAGCCACGAGGTTCCCCGCTCGCTCACTTCGTAGATCGAGAAGAATTCGGCCTCCTTGCCCGGCGGGATCATGTTAGCGAAGAGGCTGCGGCTGACCGCCTGGGTGCCGCCCATCACCAGAGAGATACTGGCGCCAAGGATCCAGAACTCCAGGACGCGGTTCTCCCCGCGCAGGCCCAGATAAGCGTAGATCACCACCACCGTCCACACGATGAGGCCGATGATCAGCGCCTTCTTGGCGCCGATGCGGATCGCCACCCTGCCAAAGAGCAGCGCGCCGGCAAAAGCGACATACTGCATCATCAGAATGATCAAGATCAGGCTGCCCTGCTCGATCGCCAGGCCGCCCCTTGCCAGCGGGGCCGCGGCGAAGATCGCCGCCACTGCGATCACCGTCTGTATGCCGTCGTTGTAGAGCAGGTAGGCAATCAGAAAGCGAATCGTATGCGGGTAGCGCGCCGTCTCTCTGACCGTCTCCACCAGCTGTTTGATGCCGGTGGACAGATAGGTCTCGCCAGGGAGAAGCGCCTTGGCCGTGTCCCGCGAACGCAGCAGTTTCCATGTCACGAACGACCAGCTGAACCACCACAGCCCGCCTGAGAACAGATTGATGCGCACCGCCAGAGCGGAGTCGATGCCGATCGTATCGCGCAGCTGAAAAAGGAGCAGATTAAAGATCAGCAGAACGCCGCCGCCAAGATAGCCAAGCGCCCATCCCACCGACGAAACACGGTCGCGGTCTTTCGATTCGGCGATGTCCGGCAGGAAGGCGTTGTAGAAGACGATGGCCGCGCCAAAAGAGAGATTGGCGACAATCAGCAACACGCCGCCCAGCCACCAGTTCTCCGCCGTGATAAAGAACATGAGCATTGTGCCGATCGAGCCGGCAACGGCGAATATCTGCATCAGCTTCTTGCGCAGGTTGGAATAGTCGGCTATCGCGCCGAGAATCGGCAGGAACAGGACCTGCAGGATGACCGAAATCGAGATGCAATAGGCCAGGAATGAATCCGGCGCAATCGGAATGCCCAAAAAGCGCGCCAGCCCGTCGGCGCCGGCAGCCTGCTGGGTGAGGTCGGAGACATACGGGCCAAGAAAGACGGCAGCCACCGTCGTCGAAAAGGCCGAGTTGGCCCAGTCGTAGAAGTACCAGCCGACCTGCTCGCGGCGGTTTCCCGGTCGCGGTTCGGACGCGGTCTTCGGATCAGCTGTCGATTCTTGGGGCATAGCGCGCTCCTGGTCTTGTCGTGAAGAGGAAATGTTGGATAGCGCCGAATTCGTATTGCGTTCTGCTCAAGCGCAAACTGCTCTCAGGAAGTTGACGTTGGCGAGGACAGGGCGGGATCTGGGGAAAGATGCGGCGGCTCCGGCGCCGGCTGCGGAGAAAAAGGGCCACCATCAGTCTGAATTGCGCCATGCAGGGTCTCACCGTGGAGTTCCTCCAGGCGCACCTTCGTGACCCGGTTGCCGAGATCGAGGCCCGCCGGGGCGCACGCCGTCACGCGCAGGTAGTTGTCGGTGAAGCCGCTCCACAAGAGCGTGTCCGGCTGGTCCGTAAGCGGCTGCCCGCTGCCCTCCCACAGGACGGGTCGCGTCGTGCCTACGAAACGCGCCCGCTCCCGTTGACCGGTGCGCGCCACGACCTGGTGCATGCGACGCGAGCGCTCCTTCTTCAACGCACTGTTGACCTGCCCATCGAAGCTGGCCGCGGCTGTGCCAACCCGGGCGCTGAAGGGGAAGATGTGGGCGTGGACAAAGCGCATCTCCTCGACGAAGCGCAGCCCCGCCTCAAAGTCGGCCTCCGTCTCTCCCGGAAATCCGACGATCAGATCGGTGGTGACGATCAAATCGGGGATGGCGGCGCGGGCGTCGGCCACCAGCTTGCGAAAACTGTCCACCGTGCAGCGGCGGGCCATGCGGCGCAGCTGCGCGTCGGTTCCGGCCTGCAGGGGCAGGTGCAGATGCGGGCACAACCGCCCGGGCCAGCGTTGCCACAGATCAAAGAAGCCGTCTGCCAGCTCCCACGGCTCCAGGCTGCTGAGGCGCAAGCGGGCGATGCCGGTATCGGTAAGGATGGCAGCGGTCAACTGCTTCAGGTCGGTGGGCTGGCCGCCGGGCAGATCGCGTCCGTACGCGCCCAGATGCACGCCGGTGAGCACCGCTTCGCGGTGGCCGCTCTCCACCAGACCCTGCACCTCCTGCACCACATCGGCGGGCGCGCGACTGCGGCTGTCGCCGCGCAACAGGGTGACTATGCAGAAAGTGCACTTGTTCCGGCAGCCGTCCTGCACCTTGACGAATGCGCGCGTGCGCCCGCCCTGCTCCTGGACGCGCGCCGGCGCGAAGGGCGTGCCGTGCGGCTGAATCCGGGCCAGGTCGTCGGGATCGGAGAACGCCGCGCTCCACGGCTCCAGCAGCGTGTGCAGCACCTCCTTTTCCTGGTTGTCGGCAACCAGCTCGACACCGGGCAATTGGGCGCTTTCCTGCGGGTCCAGGGTGGCATAGCAGCCGGTCATGGCGATACGCGCGCCGGGATTGCGCTTGTGCAGATGCCGCGCGGCCTGGCGGCTCTTGCGCGCGGCCTGGGCAGTCACCGCGCAGGTGTTGAGCACGATGACATGGGCATCTTCGGCGCGGCCAACAATGCGATGCCCGGCCTCGCTGAGGCGGTTTGCCAGCGTATCGTTTTCGCTGAAGTTGAGGCGACAGCCCAGTTGGTCGAGAAATACGCGCATGAGCAGTGCAGGGAGAACAATGCCAATCAGTCTGGCACAGCATAACACAGAACCGTTTTTCGCAGTCAATCGCAGTTCGGGTATACTCTGGATTATGCAACTGTCACTTTCAGTGCGCGTCGCCGAAAGTTTCGGCAACAAAAGGGTGAGCGCCATTCCGCTCGGTGAGTTGGCGGGCATCGCGGCCGACGCCGGTTACGACGCCCTCTGCATGCGGGCCTCCGTGGTCGGAGTTCACAGCGGGGCCGGCGCGGCCGGGCGTGTGCGGCGCACAGCGACCGCACGCGGTCTGACCGTTTCGATGGTTACCGCCGACTTTGCCGTGCCGGAAAACAGCGCCGAAGGCCCGAACAGCCTGCGGCAGATCACACCGTCGCTCGATCTGGCCGAAGCGCTAGGCGCCGACCTGATTCGCATCTGCATGAAGACCGAAGATGACATCGTCCAGGCGCAGCGCGCCGCCGACGAGGCGCGCGAACGGGGCATCCGCCTGGCGCATCAGAGCCATACGCGCAGTCTGTTCGAGACGGTCGAGGGGTCGGTCGCTGCGCTCAAGGAGGTGGGGCGCGCCAACTTCGGCATCATCTACGAGCCGGCCAATCTGGCGTTGTGCGGCCAGGAGTACGGCGAGTCCACCTTGCGCGCCTTTCAACCCTGGCTATTCAACGTCTACCTGCAGAACCACACGCCCGACCCCGACGGCCTCATGCCGATGGAGACCTGGACGCGCGGCGAGGTGATGACCACCATGCGCCCGTTGGACGCGCCGGGCGGTATCGACTTCCCCGGCATCTTCGACGGCCTGCGCGCGATCGGCTACGGCGGCTGCGTGACCATGCACCAGGCCTTTGGCGGCGACATGACGCCCGAAGAGGCGACCAAGCGCACCGCGGCGTTTCTACGGGGGTTGATGTAGGCTGACTCCCGCCCTCTCCGCTGCCCACTAAGAACTAGAAACTGAAAACTCCCTTGGGGGCCCTCCCTAACCCCCGCCCTGCCTCCGCTCCCTCACTCAGGCCGCCGCTTGTCTGCCCCTCCGCGCCTGCCGCCGCTCCTCCGGTGCAAACGCTCGCCGCCAGCCGCCTTGTCTCCGATGCCATGGGGCGGGGCATCGGCCGGACCTTGAGTTCTTGCCACGGCCCCCGGCGGCCAACACCCGCCGTCGGTCTGGGGCGCCGGCCCAGACACACGCCATCTTCGACCCCCTGTGCCCTATCGTCCGCGACTGCTGTGTGACGCTGCACCAGGCCTTCGACGGTGACATCACGCCCGCAGACGCTGCCCGCCGCACCGCCTTCTTCCTGCGCGGGCTGATTCAGCCTTAATGAGTTGCTATTGTGGAGAGTCAATCGAGGACAGGACGGCTCTTGAAGAGTTGGCTTAGTTAAGTGTCACAATTGCCCGTTTCTTGTAGGCTTGAATACCGAAGCAAGAAACTCTTCTGGCTTCATAGCGACGATACCCAGTTTTTCACGCAATTTTGATGCCAATACTAGAATCCCATCGTCCCAAGTAAGGAAGAATTCCCTTCGCCTTAGGTAGTGTCCCTGAAGGTGGTCCCAGTCTCTCCAATCCCGTTTCTGCCTACCTGCCTGGTTCGGCTCCTCTTCAAGTGAAGTCACTACCTCTATGAATACGTCACTTCCCCACACATCCCCCTCGTCCCAACTTGAATGGCCAAATCGAAAGGGGGCTCCAATCTGCTGGACCTTGAGATCCGGGAGTTCGTTGATCCGGTCGGCCAAAGACGGGCGGGGGATATCTGCGTTGATACGGGATGTGATTGCAAGATCGATCTTGCCCTGCTGTGCCAGATTCAGCAGTGATTCCGCTACCAATGCGTTGTCTTCTTCTTTCCAGTATGCAACCAACACGTTTGTATCCAGAGTTACAGTTATCACTTGGATTGTATTCTCATCCTTAGCTTGAATTCTTGGCACGAGCACCTCTAAGGCTCGCCCCCCAGCGCAACGTAGTCAAGTTCAATCTCACGGTGAAAACTCTCCGGCAGCCGCGCCCAATCGCGCGCCTCCACGAGAAACGGAAACGTCGACTCCCGCAGCGCGTCCACCAACTCGACGAGTTAACCGACCGGGATCTCCTCCCGCCCGGGCGCCCGCAGAACCAGGTCCCGATCGCTGCCGCCGTGGCTACGCCCACAGACGCGGCTGCCGTACGCCCACACTTCGACACCGGGCACGTGTGCGCGCAGAATCTCCTCAAGCATTCGACGATGACGCGGTTTCAGGTGCAGCCGTTCAGCCATCTCGCCCCCCCTCGATCACACCGACCAACTCATTCGCGTCGGCAATGAATTGCGGCAGAAGTTCCAGCGTCCTCTCAGAAAATTGCTCCCCGTGTTCGTGCGCCGTTTCATTGCGGTTGACGCGGTATTCGAGCCAACGCTCACAGGCATTGTCGCTAATCAGGCTGTGTTTGGCAGCATGGCGGAAGATGTCGTTGAAGTGAAGCTGATCCGGCTGCCGGTTGCTGGCAAAGTAGGGGCGCAGCCGCCTGTTCAGCAATCTGCCGCTCTGGTCCAGCACAAGCTCAAACCCTTTGGCACAGGCCGCGCGGTAGATCTCATACACAGCTTCCCCAGGTTCGTACTGTTGCAGACCTTCCCACGCCCTATTGAGCGTATGGATGCAGCGCTTCATGTGTTCAATTCTTTTCGTCATCGCTCACCCCTATGCCCGAACCGGTTCCTTTCCGAAACCCTGCTTCTAAAGAGCAGTCTCAGATTACCGCTCCAGTCAAGCTGAGAAACCATACAGGACATCATCCGCCCGCGGCAAACTTCCCCTACCCACCTTCATCCTGCGCGTCCAGATAACTCCTCAGAATCACCGCCGCGGCCACCGCATCCTGGCCGGCCGAATGCGGCCCCTCTTCGGCGATCCACTCGTCGGCGGCAAAGCTGCTCAGCCGTTCGTCCCAGAATTGCAGTGGGACTTCCTCCGCGCGAATCGCCCGCAAAACGCGCAGCAATCGCGCCGCCCAGTTGCGCACCTTGCGCGCCTGCGCCCCTTCGCTGCCGTCCATATTGAGCGGCAGCCCGCACACCACCAGCGTCGCCTCCTCCTCGGCGTAGATCCGCGCGAGCGCATCGAAATCCTGGCGGCGGCTGCGCCGGCGCAGCGTGCGCAGAGGCCGAACGGTCAGACGCAGCGGATCACAGACGGCGACGCCGACGCGGGCGTCGCCAACGTCAAGCGCCATGATCTTGCCGAGCGATTCGTCGTTTTTGGGATGGGATGGCGGGGTCATCGGCTGTGGGGCTACTGCCCGCTGAGGACAGCCTCGCTCAACTCGACCCGCACCTGGATGCGGCTGGCGAACTGGGGTAGGGTGGCGAACCAACCGGGGTCTTGATAGAACGTCGGCTCCCCGGCCAGCAGCCACTCCTCCTGCAGCCGGTCGCCGGCTTCCTCCACGCTCAGGCCGGTTACGGTGCGGCCGACGGCTCTGGTGTCGATGGGGATCACATAGTTGCCGCTCGCCTTGACCGAGTAGCGCAACGTGCGCCCGCTGACGACGCTGTGCGGTTCAATCAAAAAGCGGATCGAGTCAGCCACGAGTTGGCCGCGCTCCGGCACCGCCTTACGCAGCGCCGCCATCGCCGCCTCCTCGGATGCGCTGCGGCTGATCGCGACCCCGTGAATCAGTACGCGCAGAGTCAGGTTCAGTTCGTTCGCCTCCTCATCGTTGAACTGGTCAAATGCCTGGGCAACGATATACGGCTGGACCAACCCTTGCGGCATCCACTCGTCCCCCCGCAGCTCTGGAGACAACGCTTCGTAGGCCCTCTGCTTGATTCCGTCGTATACCAGGCCGAGCAACCTGTCCTTGTCGGCCTGTGTGACCAGGCGCACCGGGACCGTGACCCCGCCCCGCGGCGGCTCCGGATTGGTCACGCGCACCTGCGTCCGCAACGCGCCCGCTACCGTGGTGATCCTGTTGCTGGCGACCTGATTTCCAAGCGAGCCCGGCTCGGTCGCCTCGATTTCCACCTCCGCCCCGGTGCCGATCGGCCCGGCAATCTCCAGCTCCTCCAGAATACGGAAATCGATGCGGCGATCGCTGGTACTGGCAGAAACGATAGTGCCAGCCGGAATGCGCACAGTTCGGTTTGTCTGGTTGGTGAAGACGACCTTGCCCCGCGCCAGCTCCACGTCCGACCAACCGCTGCCCGTGGTGAGAACGCTGCCGGTGTCTTCGACACTGGTCTCGACAAGGCGCGCCGGCAGCAGTCCCCGCTCGAAGTCCGCCTCCTCCAGCTGGGGATCAGCCGTCAGCAGCACCGTCGCTTCCAGCGCCCGCTGCCCGGGCACAAGCGAGACCGTGGCCGCCGGCAGAACAAAGTAGACGAATCCCCCCACAAACACGGCCAGAAACATGCCCACCAGCATGTAGCCAACGACCTGCAGCCACCAGGGCGTCCCGCGTCGATAGCTGCGCTCGGCCAGGATCCGGCGCTGACGAATGCGACTCAGGCCGCGGTGGGCCGCAACCTTCACATTTGGAGAACCGTCCCTATTACGCCAGGGAGGCGGCTCTGGCAGCCCGCCGCTCGGATTGTGCGAAGCGACCTGCTGCGCGCGGCCCATGCGCCAGCGGCGTCCCCGCAGCGACGCATCGCTGCCGTAGACAGGAATGCCCAGCCGATTGGCGTTGCGGCGGATCGACTGGTTCCAGGTCACGAGCGCCAGTTCCTGGCCCAGAACCTGCGCTTGACGCTGCAGCAGACGCAGACGCGGCAGACTGTCCAGTTGGTCGCAATGTTTGGGCAGAACGACCGCCACTGCGCCGCTGCCCATGCGCGCCAACTCCTGCCGCAGGGCTTCGACTCTGATGTTGTCCTCAACATAAAGGATTTCTGCCACTGGACTCCTTCATCGCGCGCGTCTGGTTGGCTGCTCAAACCCGGCGCCGCGCCCTCTCCGCCATCTGCAATCGGCCGAACCGTCTAGCCCATCTTTTCTTCAACCCATCCGGCCACCTGACCGAGGGCCTCCGGCAGTTTGTCGGCGTGGCGGCCGCCGGCCTGGGCCATGTTCGGGCGCCCGCCGCCGCCGCCGCCAACGATCTTGGCCGCGTCGCGCACGAGGTTGCCCGCATGGATGCCCTTTTCGATCGCGTCAGCTGTGGCAGCGGCCACCAGCATCGGCTTGTCGTTGATCACCGAGCCGAGCACCACAACGCTGCTGCCCAGTCGATCGCGGAACCAGTCGGTCATCTGCCGCAGCGTGTCCACGTCACTGACCTCCACCTGCTCCGCCAGAATGGAAAGCCCGTTCAGACGCACCGCATGACTGAGCAGTCGTTCGCTCTGCTGGCGAGCCAACTCAGCCCGCAACTGCTCCAACTGGCGTTCAAGCTGCCGGTTCTGCTCCTGCAGCCGCTGCACCGCCTCCGCCGTCCGCTCCGGCTGTACGCGCAGGCTGGCCGCCGCCGCGTTGAGCGCGGCCAAACGGTCCGCCGACAACGCCTGGGCCGCCCGCCCGGTCAACGCCTCAATCCGGCGCACACCCGCCGCGCTGCTGCCTTCGCTCGTAATGACAAACGGGCCGATCTCGCCCGTGGTTCCCACATGCGTACCCCCGCACAACTCCTGCGAAAGAGCATCGCCGCCATCGCCAATCGAGATGACGCGCACCGTGTCGCCGTACTTCTCTTCGAAAAAGGCCAGCGCGCCCTCGCCCACCGCCCGGTCGAAATCAGTCCAGCGATCCTTGACCGCATCGTTGGCAAGGACGGCCGCATTGGCCGCCTGCTCGATCGCGCTCAACTGGTCCGCGCTGACCGGCTGCGGATGGGAAAAGTCGAAGCGCAGCCGGTCCGGCGCCACCAGCGAACCCCGCTGGCGCACGTGCGCCCCCAACTGCGCCCGCAACTCGGCGTGCAGCAGGTGCGTCGCCGTATGGTTGCGCATGATGTCCCAGCGCCGCTCCGTGTCGATCAGCGCATAGGCCGGATCGCCCACCTGCACCGTGCCGCTGGTGACTTCGCCTACATGGACGACAAGCCCAGGTATCGGCCGCCGCATCGTTTGTACGCACACACGCCAGGCCGGCCTCTCCATCCCGTCGGGGAAGTACTCGATCTCGCCCGTGTCGCTAACCTGCCCGCCGCTCTCCACGTAGAACGGCGTCTCCGGCAGGATCACCTCCACCTCTTCACCGGCATGGGCCTGCTCGACCGCCCGACCATCCTTCAGCAGACCGATGACGACCGTGTCCGCGTCCTCGGCATCCTCATAGATCAGCTGCTTCACACCAGAAGCGTCAAGAAGCGCGCGCGCGCGCAGATCCTCCAACATCGTCACGTAGACCGAGACATCCGCGGCCAGGCCCGCCTGGTCGCTGCCCGACTGCTGACGCTGCTGCTGCAGTGCCTCCAGGTATCCGGCCTCGTCAACGCTGAAACCGTTCTCCTGCGCTACGTCGCGGGTGATGTCCAGGGGGAAACCGTACGTGTCCCACAGGCGGAAAGCATCCTCGCCGGGGATCACGCCTGTGCCGCCGGCGCGCAGCCGCTCCAGCAGGCCGTCCAAAAGGGCAAGGCCGGCATTCAGGGCGCGCTGGAAACGCTCCTCCTCGGCGGTAACCGTCTGCAAAATGAAATCCTCATTCCCCTGCAACACGGTGTAGTGCGCGCCGAATTCGGCGATCACAACCCGGCAGATCTCCGCCAGAAAAGGCTCTTCAAAACCGATCATTTTGCCGAAGCGGGCAGCCCGCCGCAAGATCATGCGCACAACGTAGTCGCGGCCCTCGTTGCCCGGCATCACCCCGTCGCTGATCAGAAAAGTAATGGCGCGCCCATGGTCGGCGATGACCCGGTAGCCTACCAGGTGCTCCTGCCGCTGCGCGTCGCTGTGCCCCAGCATCGCCTGGATGCGGTCCATGATCGGCGTGAATGCGTCCGTATCGTAATTGTTGTCCTTGCCCTGCAGAATCGAGGCCAGCCGCTCCAGGCCCATCCCCGTATCTACGCTCGGCCGCGGCAGCGGGATCAGTTCGCCGCCCGGCTCGCGCTGCTCGTACTGCATGAAGACCAGATTCCAGATCTCCAGGTACTCATCGTCCACGTTGACGCCGTCCGCGACCTGGTCCTCCAGGTCGCCCCAATAATAGTGGATCTCCGAGCAAGGCCCGCAGGGGCCGACATCGCCCATCGCCCACCAGTTGTCCTTCTTGCCGAAGCGCAGAATGCGCTTCGGCGGCGCACCCACCTTCCGCCACAACTCCTCAGCCTCGTCGTCATCGGTGTAGACCGAGAACCACAGCCGCTCGAGCGGAAGTTCCAACTCATTGACGAGCAGATCCCAGGCGAACTGGATCGCGTCGCGCTTGAAGTAGTCGCCGAACGAAAAGTTGCCCAGCATCTCAAAGAAGGTGTGATGGCGCGGGCTGGGGCCGACATTCTCCAGATCGTTGTGTTTGCCGCTCACCCGCAGGCACTTCTGCGACGTGGTGGCGCGCTTGTAGCCCCGCTTCTCCAGCCCCAGAAACACATCCTTGAACTGCACCATGCCGGCGTTGACGAATAGCAGCGTCGGGTCGTCTGCTGGCACAAGACTGCCGCTGTCCACGATCTGATGCTTCCGCGCCTGGAAATACTCGAGAAAAAATTTGCGGATCTCAAATGTTGATAGCTTTTTCATCGTGTGCCTCGCTTCGTTTGTGACAACGATCTCTGCGATTCCACCCGTTTCCGTCAACCCGGTGATACGAATCAGTTGAACTGGGCTCGATTGTAACAAATCAGAGCCACTTTAGGGAAAACCGGACGGCTCTCGCCTCGCCGTTCAGCCCCACTTTTTTGGCGATGCCCCCCACTCCAATGATAATGGCACCACGTCTGCCGATCTGAAGAGTCTCGCGATCTCGCCACAGCGCAAATCGCCTCGTTGGGCCGCCGAGACCGCTGACCAGGACACACCCATGCCCGCCATCTCTGTGCGCAATCTTCGCAAGACATTCCAGACCAAGCGCAAGGCCGCGGGCCTTCGCGGCTCTCTGGCCGCGCTGTGGCGGCCCACTTTTCAGACGCTTGAGGCCGTGCGCGACCTGTCCTTCGCCATGGAAGAAGGCGAACTGCTCGGCTTCATCGGCCCCAACGGCGCCGGCAAATCGACCACGATCAAGATCCTCACCGGCATCCTCCACCCCACCTCCGGCGAAGCCACCGTGCTCGGCTATGTTCCCTGGCGGCAGCGGCAGGCGCTCGCCTTCCAGATCGACTCCGTCTTCGGCCAGCGCCCCCAGCTCTGGTATCACCTGCCCGCGGTGGATACCTTCTACCTCTTCGGTAAGATCTACGAACTGGAAGACGCAGCCCTGCGCCGCCGCATCGACTTCCTGGCTGAGGCCTTCGAGATCGAAGAACTGTTGGAGACGCCCGTACGCAAGCTCTCCCTCGGCCAGCGCATGCGCCGCGAAGTGGCCGCCTCCCTCCTGCACAATCCCCGCATTCTCCTGCTGGACGAACCGTCCATCGGCCTGGACGTGGTCGCCAAACAACGCCTGCGCGCCACCATCCAGCGCATGAACGAACTGGAGGGCGTCGGCGTGCTCCTCACCAGCCACGACGCCGGTGACATCGAAGCCTTGTGCAAGCGCGTCATCATCATCAACCACGGCGAGATCGTCTATCGCGACAAGGTTTCGGCGCTCAAGCGCCGTTATCTGACCGTCAAATATGTCGATGTGCGCTACAACCAGCAACTGCCGCCCGATTTCAGCCTGCCCGGTGTCGAGATGCTCAAGGTGGGGCGCTTCGGCGCCAAGATGCGCTTCGACGCACGCGTCACGCCGGTCGAGCCGGTGATCAGCGGCCTCGCGGCCGCCGGCAGCCTTGCCGATGTAACCGTATCGGAGCCGTCGCTCGAGGATGTGATCGGCGCCATCTACGCCGGGGCGGAGACCGAAAATGGCTGACACAGAGGCTGGATTCGGCACACCTGGAGGCTGGGTACGCTATCCCTCCGCTGCGGCTGCGGCGGGCAAATATTGGGCGATCTTCCGCACGCAACTGATCAACAGCCTCGCCTACCCGATGGACCTTCTGGAGCGCAGCCTGCTCATCGTCCTCTTCATGTGGATCTTCATGAACCTGTGGCGGGTGACTTACGGCGCAACCGGCGCCAGCTCGATCGCCGGTCTCACCTTGGCGGACACGATGTGGTACCTGATGATGGCCGAGGCCGTCATGTTGAGCAAGCACGAACTGTCCGAAACGATCTCAGAGCAGGTCAAGGACGGCAGCGTCGCCTACTTGCTCAACAAACCGATCAACTTTATCCTTTACCACTTCGCCGCCGGTTTCGGCGACAGCGTTCTGGCCTTTGGCGGCAACCTCATCATCGGCAGCGCCGTCGTCTGGCTGATGGTCGGCGCTCCGCCGGCGATCACAGGCTGGCTTTTGGCTGCCGTTGCCGTCCTATTCGCCTGGCTGCTCGACTTCTGCTTCTCCGCCCTGATCGGACTGAGCGCCTTCGTCGTCGAAGACTCCAAGGCCTTTCGCTGGATCTACCAGAAATTCCTGCTGGTGCTGGGAGGGCTGCTGATCCCGCTCGATTTCTTCCCCGCTTGGCTGCAGACCATCTCGCTCAACCTGCCTTTCGCCTGGATCATCTACGGCCCCGCCCGGCTTTTCGTCGACCCCAGCTTGGCGCGCCTCGGCACCGTCCTCACGCAGCAGGGCATCTGGCTGGCGGTGATCGGCGGCGCCGCCTGGCTGTGTTACCGTTGGGCGGTCGCCCGCCTGGTCATCAACGGGGGCTGAGCCATGACCCGCCATCTCTCCTTCGTCCTCGCGCTGTGGAAGACGAACCTGCTCAGCGCCATGGAGTACCGCGTCTCCTTCATCACGCAGATGGTCGGCATGATTCTCAACAACGCGATCTATTTTGTCTTCTGGATCATCTTCTTCGACCGCTTCGAGCAGATCCACGGCTGGGATCTGGTCGATATGCTCTTCCTCTTCGGCGTTGTCGCCACCGGTTTCGGCGCCGGAACCTTTCTCTTCGGCAACGCAATCCACCTGTCGTCGCTCATCGCCAACGGGCAGTTGGACTACTATCTGTCGCTGCCCCGCCCCGTTCTGCTGCACGCGCTGGCCAGCCGCAGTAACGCCTCCGCCGCCGGAGATTTCACATACGGTCTGCTCAGCTTTGGCGCCGCCGTCACATTCTCCGGCGCCTTCAGCGGCCTGATGTTGCTGCGCTTCGCCCTGGCCTGTCTCGCCGCCATCGCCGTGCTCGTCTCCTTTCTCGTGCTCGTGCAGAGCCTGACCTTCTGGATCGGCAACTCCAGCATGTTGACCACCAACGCCTTCAACGCCATCGTCACCTTCTCCCTCTACCCGATCACTCTCTTCGACGGCACCGCCAAGCTGCTGCTGTTCACCCTCATCCCCGCCGCCTTCATCGGCGCGCTGCCCGCCGAGTTCGTACGCCAATTCGATCTGGGCCAGTTGGCCCAGATCAGCCTCGGCAGCGCAATATTTCTTTCTCTGGCGATCTTTGTCTTCTATCGAGGTCTGCGCCGCTATGAGAGCGGCAGCGCCATCCAGGCGCGCATGTAGAGGGGCGCGACTTTCTGTGCCGCGATTGTAGTTTTCCGCTCTGTCGGCCGGCGCGCCGTCCCGACGGGTCCGGCTCTAGCTTTTCGCGGTTTGCATGCGGCGGATGCGGGCGGGCACCGAGTCCTGGGTGATCTCAGCCGACAACATACGCAGCGAACGATCCGCCAGCGGCAGATCCACGCGGCGATAACCCTGCCGGTGAGACTCCCGCAGCGCGATCGCGATCTCCAGCGACTTGCGCCCGTCCTCGGCCGAGCAGCGCGTCGACGCGCCGGTCTCGACCGCCTGAACAAGGTCCTCGATCACGGCCAGCCCCATCCCGTGAATGTTGACCGGCAACGGGAATGGCGAAGTCCCCGGCACGCCCTGTTTGCGCAGACCGCCCGGCACCCAGCGCGTGTACTCCCGCTCCAGCCCTTGCGCCAGAGAACGCACGCGCCCTTCAGTGCCGATCAGGTCGAACTCCCACGGGGCCGGGCCGGTATGCATCGCACGCAAAAAGCCGCGCACGCCGTTGTCGAAGGCCAGGTAGCCGTTGCCCATCAGGTCTTCCTCACCCGCCGCCTTCTCATCCGACTCCATTTCGCCGAAGACCCACTCCACGTCGCCGTCGACCAGGAAACGCATCGCGTCAATCGCATGGCTGCCGTTGTGCGAAAGATTGCAATGTGTGTACGCGGTGATCTGCAAAATCTCGCCCAGCTCGCCCGCGTCCACCATGCGCCGCGTCTCACTCATATACGGGTTATAGCGCCGCGAGCAGTTGATCGCCAGCGCCACCCCCTTCCGCTGCAACGCATCGATCACCGCGTCCGATTCCGCCAGGCTCAGCGTGAACGGCTTCTCCGACCAGATCGCCTTCACACCTGCCTCGATCACGTCCAGCAAGATCGCCGCCCGGTGACGCGCCGTGGTGCAGACGCTCACGAAGTCGGGCCTCTCGGCCTCCAGCATCTCCCGGTAATCGCTGTAGATCTGCCGTTCCGACAGTCCCCAGCGTTGCGCGAAAATCACGCCCTGCTCCGCGTGGGGGTCCGCCCCCGCCACCAACTCCGTATGCGGGGACGCCGCATAGCTCGGCCCATGGCAATAGGGCAGAAATATCGAGCCGCCCTGCTTGATCTCATCGTCGAATGTGCTGCCCATGCGCCCCAGACCAATAACCGCTGCTCTGTACATGATGACCTCCTAGGCGTTGCGATTGCGTAACGTGTTTGCCGCCCATGCGACGTGCGGCGGGTTGACAGGCACCTGATTCGCCTTTAGGATATGCTAACGTATTCTGCCCTTATTCGCTACCAGCCAGCAGACCGCCGCCCCATCACTCACCAGGACGGAACGACACCATGCAGGACAAACACACCGCCCTCTTAGGGCTATCCCATCCCCACTCGCTGGCGCACCTGCGCACACTCCAGGCCGTGTCGGAGGTCACCAGCATTACGCTCTGGGACCCAGATGAAGATCTGCTGCAAACGACCGTGCAAAACCAGGGCGAGAAGATCACCGCCACAACCACCGACTTGGCCTCCGTGTTGGAGCAGGAGCAGATCCTGTTCGTCGTTGCCGCGCTGCGCAATGACATGGGACCGCCGATCTTTAGGCGCGCCCTCGAAGCGGGCAAGCACCTGATCACCGACAAGCCGATCGGCAAGACCGCGCTCGAGAGCGAGCAGGTCGCGGCCGTCGCCCGCCGTGAGGGGCGCAAACTGGGCGTCTTCTACCAGAACCGCGCCCTGCCGCCGATCCAGGATGCCCGCCGTATCATCGAGCAGGGCCTGATCGGCGACCTCGTTTCCGTCGAGATGCGCATGGTTACCACCCAGGTGCAGGTGCGCAATCCGCAGCACTGGCTCTTCAACCACGACAAGGCCGGCGGCGGCATCCTCTCCTGGCTGGGCTGCCACTACATCGACCAGATCCTCGACATCGCCCAGGATGAGATCGTGTCGGTGGCCGCGCAGATCGCCACCCGCAGCGGCACGGGCATCGACGTCGAGGACGTGGCCGCGCTCTCACTCGGCTTTGCCTCCGGCGCGGTCGGCACGTTGCACACCGGTTACATGCTCAGCCTCAGCGGCGGCGGCTATCACAACGCCGTCGGCTACGACACCTACGCCGGCTTCAACGGCCGCATCGGGCGCGTCACCTACAGCTCCAACGGCACGCCCACCAGCATTTACGTCGAAAGCGCGCATCCCAGCTGGGCATCGGCGCCCCGCCGCACCTTCGACTACACATTCCCTGACTCTCCCGCCTACGCCGGCGCCCACGGCGAAACCTTCTTGCTCGCCTTCATCGACGCCTGCCTGGGAAACGGTGAACCGATGGCCACCGGCGAGGACGCCATCCGCGTGGCCAAAATCATCGACGCCGCCTACGAGTCGAGCCGCACTGGACGGCGCGTCTCCATTTAGCGCCGGAGTGGATTCAAAGAAACACGTTTCTCAATCGCAAAGTACGCCGAATTCTGCCTGCCGGTCCTTGCATCTCAACGCTCTGTTTGGGTCGGGCCACAGCGCTTATAAATCCCCTTTGACCTGAATGCCCTTTGCATTCAGACGCATCATTAGAGCGCATTACCGGGACACGCCATGCCGACAACAGCCGAACACGCGCGCCTCGAAGGCTATAGCAAGCGCACCAGCAACTGGAAACATTGGGGACCCTATCTGAGCGAACGCGCCTGGGGTACCGTGCGCGAGGACTACAGCGCCAACGGTGATTCCTGGAACTACTTCCCGCACGATCAGGCCCGCAGCCGCGCCTACCGTTGGAACGAGGACGGCCTGGCCGGCATCTGCGACCGCAACCAGTATCTCTGCCTGGCATTCTCCTTGTGGAACGGCAACGACCCGATCTTGAAGGAGCGGCTATTTGGCCTCACCGGCCCGGAGGGCAATCACGGCGAGGATGTTAAGGAATGCTACTTTTACCTCGACAGCACGCCGACACACAGCTACATGAAGATGCTGTACAAATATCCCCAGGTTGCCTTCCCATACCGCCAACTGGTCGAGGAAAATCGCCGCCGGGGATTCGATGATGACGAGTATGAACTGCTCAACACAGGTGTCTTCGCCGAAAATCGCTATTTTGATGTCCTGGTCGAGTACGCCAAGGCCGACGAGAACGACATTCTCGCCCGCGTCACCGTGACCAACCGCGGGCCGGACAGCGCACCCTTTCATCTCCTGCCAACCCTCTGGTTTCGCAATACCTGGAGTTGGGGATACGAGAACGGCCCCATGGGCAACGTCGCCGGCAGGCCCCGGTTGACCAGGGTAAAGGGACCGCCGGGCACGGTGGCTTTGACCGTTGACCATCCACAATTGGGACGCTATCACCTCTGGGCGGACGGCGCCCACGACCTGCACTTTAGCGAGAACGATACCAACACAGCCCTGCTTTTCGGCTCTCCCAACCAGTCGCCATACGTCAAAGATGCCTTCCATCGACTCGTCATCGATGGCGAAACCGGCGCCGTCAATCCCGATTCCTGGGGCACCAAAGCAGCCGTCCATTTCAGCGATCGGATTCCCGCCGGCTCATCTCTCAGCTACCGGCTGCGCCTCGCTGACCGCAGGACTGACAGCCCCTTCGACAACGGATTCGAGCAGACGTTTGACCGCCGCATCGGCGAAGCCGACGAATTCTATGCCGCCGTTCAAAGGCCGGAACTGAACGACGAAGAACGGCTGATCCAGAGGCAGGCCCTGGCCGGAATGCTCTGGTCCAAACAGCTCTACTACTTTGACATCCCCCAATGGCTCAACGGCGACCCCGTTCTTCCCGCCCCCGCTTCACGCCGAAATGGTCGCAACGTCGATTGGGATCACCTGCACAACTTCGACATCATCTCCATGCCCGACAAGTGGGAATACCCTTGGTACGCCACCTGGGACCTGGCCTTCCATTGCCTGCCCCTCGCCCTGGTGGACGCTGACTACGCCAAGCGCCAGCTGGCTCTTGCCACCCGTGAGTGGTATATGCATCCCAACGGCGCACTGCCCGCTTACGAATGGCACTTCGGCGACGTCAACCCTCCCGTTCACGCCTGGGCGGTCTGGCGCGTCTACAAGATCGACGCCCGCCTATCCGGAGTGCCCGACCGCGCCTTTTTGGAGAGCCTGTTCCATAAACTCCTGCTCAACTTTACCTGGTGGGTCAATCGCAAAGACGAGGATGGCCACAACGTCTTCCAGGGAGGCTTTCTCGGCCTGGACAACATCAGCGTCTTCGACCGCAGCGCCAGCTTGCCAACCGGCGGCCACATCGATCAGTCGGACGGTACCGCCTGGATGGGCTTCTACTGCCTCATGATGATGAAAATCGCCCTCGAACTGGCAGAGAAGGACAGTGTCTACCAGGACTTGGCGACCAAGTTCTTCGAACATTTCCTCCGCATCGCCACTGCCATCAACGAAGAAAGGGGATCCGGCGTCTCGTTGTGGAATGAAGAGGACCGCTTTTACTACGATCTCCTGCATCTCCACGACGGTACTTTCATCCCCTTGAAAGTCCGCTCCATTGTCGGCCTCATTCCCCTCATCGCGATCGAAACACTGGAGCCGGAGCAGATGTCTTCGCTGCCCGATTTCCACCGCCGCACCCATTGGTTCATCGAAAACAGACCGCGACTTGCATCGACTATGAGCAGCATTGACGAACCGGGCATGGGTCACCGCTTCCTGACGTCATTTCTGACCAAAGACAGATTGCTTAGCGTGCTGCGCTATCTCCTAGACGAGGAGGAATTTCTCTCGCCTTACGGCATCCGCTCACTCTCCAAAGTTCACGCGCGCCATCCCTACCACATCCACGTCGGAGGCCTGAAATTCGACATTCAATACGAACCCGCCGAGTCCCGCTCAGGCATGTACGGCGGGAACTCCAACTGGCGCGGGCCGGTCTGGTTTCCCATCAACTTTCTGATCATCGAGAGCTTGCAACGCTTCCATCACTACTACGGCGACGCCCTTACCGTCGAATGTCCCACCGGCTCCGGCGTCTGGATGACCCTCGACGAAGTGGCCGCAGAGCTTTCACAACGGCTTATTCGGCTCTTCCAGCGGAATCAAAAGGGCGAACGCCCCATCTACGGGAACTCGCGCATCTTTCAAGACGATCCCCATTGGCGCGACAACATTCTATTCCATGAGTACTTCCACGGTGACAACGGCACCGGCTTGGGCGCAAGTCACCAGACGGGCTGGACTGGCCTCGTCGCCAAACTTTTGCAACAGTCGGGCGGAAGATAATAGACTGGCTGCAACCGATTTTCGTCGTGTCTGCCAAGATTAATCATAATGTGCCTCCCTTTGAAATCGGGACTTTTCTCACAGATTACGCAACTGAAACGTGGCCGTCTCGCCTGCCCTTACGCAATACGGAATACGCAGTACACAATTTAAGAAGCGGGTTCTTAATGTGAACGCCCATTGGGCAGAGCGCCCTCCCAATCGCAGCGTCCCCATTTCGTCATCCGCCATTTCGCATCACGAAAGGACAACAGCGATGAAACTGGCAACTTACGTCGGACAGTTCGGCGAACGCATCGGAGTCGTCGACGGCGACCTCATATACGACCTGTTGGGCAGCATGGAGGCCACCGGCCTGGGTGAACGGGCGTGGGCCGCAGACATGCTCTCCCTGCTCGCAGCCGGACAGGAGGGGCTCGAAGCAGCACGCGCCTCCTTCGAATGGGCCAGGAACAAGAACGGGCCCGAGTTGAAGATCCCCCTCCACTACGCCACCCTGCGCGCGCCCCTGCCCTGCCCCGGCAAGCTCATGTGCCTCGCCGGCAACTACGCCAGCCACATCGAAGAGGGCGGCGGCTCCTACATCGGCAAGGAGAAGATGATCCCGCGCTTCTTCATCAAACCCTGCTCGTCCGTCACCGCCACCGGCCAGCCGATCCGCATCCCGCCCTCGACAGGTTTCGCCGACTGGGAACTCGAACTGGCCGTCGTCGTCGGCAAACGCGGCCGCGACCTCACCCCGCAGCAGGCCGAAGAACACATCATGGGCTACACCATCTTCAACGACATCTCCGCCCGCGAGCTGACCTTCCGCAACGAACTGCCCGAGCAGGAAGGCGACTGGTTCTTCGACTGGCTGGTGGGCAAGTGGCTCGACAGCTTCGGACCGATGGGACCGTGGATCACCACCCGCGACGAAATCCCGCACCCCGATCGCCTGCACATGCGCCTCTGGCACAACAACGAACTCCAGCAGGACGCCAACTCCGGCCAGATGATCTTCTCGCCCGCCGAGGCGCTCTCCTTCGTCTCGCAGTTCGTCACCCTTGAACCGGGCGACATTCTCAGCACCGGCACGCCCGCCGGCGTCGGCCACGCCAAAAAAGTACGCCTGGAAGCGGGCGACCGCATCAAAGGCGAAATCGAGGGCCTCGGCATTCTCGAAAACACCGTCGAGGCGCTCTGAGCGTCCAAAACGAATCAGGGAGACGCTATCATGCCCTGTCCCTGCTGCGAACCATCGGATTTAGGCGACCTGGAAGGCGTGTTCGATTCAGGCCGCGCCAAAACCGAGGCCGACGCCTATCTGCGCGCCGGCCTCGACGCACGCGGCGCCCGCCTCATCGCCTACCTGCTCCAGAACTCTGACGGCCCGCTCCGTCTGCTCGACATTGGCAGCGGCGCCGGAGGCGTCCACTATGAACTGCTGCGCCGCGGCCTTGCAGCCAGCGCCGTCGCGGTCGACGCCTCATCCGCCTGCATCGCCGCCGCCCGCTCGGTCGGTGAGCGCCTCGGCCTGGACAGCCGCGTCCACTACGTCCATGGCGACTTCACCGCCGCCGCCGACACCATCTCTCCCGCCGACGCCGTCATCCTCGATCGCGTCATCTGCTGCTATCCCAACCTCAACGACCTGCTCGGCGCGTCGGCCGCCAAAGCCGAACGCTTCCTCGCCCTCAGCTATCCCAGGGAAAAATGGTGGGTGCGCCTCGCCTTCAACCTCTACAACCTCTCCCTCCGCCTCAAGCGCATCAACTTCCGCACCTACCTACACCGCCACAGCGACGTCCATTCCATCGCCATCAAAAAAGGCCTTGAGCCGGTCCACGCCGACACCCAAGGCCTCTGGCAAATCACCGTCTTCAAACGCACCTGATCCCCCTCACTCCTCTCCCCTCTCTCCTGGCAGTTCCCCTCTCTCTCCTCACTCCTCTTCACTCTCTCCTCAAAGATGTCTTTGCGCTTGTGCCACAATGTCCACGCCAACCAGTTCGCTCCACGCTTGCAGCAGCCGCCGCGTCACCGCGCCGACCGCGCCGTCGCCCACCGAAAGCCCGTTGAACTTCGTCGCCGGCATGATGCAGTACGGCGTGCTCGTGAAGAACGCCTCCGCCGCCGTGTAGATGTCATACGGCTGAAAATCGCTGATCTGCGCCGGGATGCCCAGCTGCGCCGCCAGTTCCAGCGCCGTCGCGCGGCTTATGCCCGCCAGCGCGCCGCGCACGTGCGGCGTCTTCAGCGTCCCGTCGGCGTAGATGAAGAAGTTGCCGCCCTTGTTCTCGGTGACGTTGCCCTCCGTGTCGAGGATGATGCTCTGCGCCTGCGGGTCGACCAGCTTGACCTCCGCTTCCGCCAGCGTGTACGCCAGCCGGCTGCGGTTCTTGATGCGCGCGTCCAGCGACTGCGTCGGGATCGCCCGGCTGAACGGCGTCACCGCGTGGCAGCCCGCCGTGTAGAAGCCCGCCCAGTCGCGCAGGATCATCGGCGTCGTGTGGATGATGACCGTCGCCGGTGAGCGTTGCAGCGTCGGGTCTGCCGCCGCCGCGCCCATTCCGCGCGAGACATTGTGCGTGATCCAGACATCCTCGTGCGACGGCACGTGCGCCAGGTTCCGCTCCAGCACCTCCAGCGTGATCGCCATCATCTCGTCCGGCGTCAGCCCCGCATTGATGCGGCTCACCTTCAGCGACTTGTACAGCCGCTCGATATGCTGATCCAGCTTGAAGGGTTTATGTCCGAACGTGCGCGTCGATTCCGTCATCGTGTCGCCCAGCGTCACCGCCGTGTCGAACACCGAAATCTTCGCCTCATCCGGCGGCAGCAGCGCCCCGTTCAGATAGACCAGGTGTTTGCTCGCGTCGTGTTGCATCGGATTTGCTCTCCTTTATGAACGCATCGCACCTCGCCTATCATTCTCTTCCACACCATTCCTTAACCCTGGCAACCCCGGCAGGATCCCCACGCCCCCAGTTGAAGACATATCGGTAGTTTAATCTGCTTGAGAGGTTATCGGGGCTGGTCTTCGTAGACGACGCGAAAACTGGTCAGGCGGACTCCGGCGGTAGCACAGGAGACTCTCTTTAGATTGCCGAGACCAAGTTAAAGAAGGTATCCGCTATCTCGTGGAACCGCCTCGAAAGTTGAAATCGAGGTCCCGAGCGAGGGGAGCATCTCTGCTGCTCGGTGGGCCGCTTACAAAATTTGGAAGCTGTCTTATGTCGCACTTGTCAAGGCGTGTTCTCCTTTTCAAGTGAGGCAGACAGACGTTCCATAGTACCTAAACGAGGACCATGCAAAGCCATCAGAACAATTGGAAAATACCTATCACCAGCATAATCAAGAAGGCCACACCAAAGATGCCGGGGACTATTGTTTCAACTACCGACAGTTTCCAATACTTGCCGGGGTTCTTTCCCTCTTCTAATAGTTCCCATTCCCGTGTAAAAAAAGGGTATGCGAGTTTTTCTTCTAATTCTAGAAGTGGCCCAAACTTGCCGGTGTTTAGTTGTCGGAATGATCGTATATGAATGTACCAAGCTATTGAGAGCGAGGTGCCCAATAACCCAATACTTAACATAAGAACACCGAGCGGAACACCATTTCGGAACTGTAGGAGAGCAGAGAAGAATACAGTCAATCCAGACATGAGCAAGAGGTAGAAACGATTGGCAGCTCCTCTCTGCCTGCTGACGCTGTCGGCAAGCTCTGCGTGCAATTTGTAAATCTCTAACAATTCTTGCCTTTCATCCATACTCATGCCAATTCTCTAATGGCTCTGACAATGCTTTCTGTATTCCATCTCACGATTCGATCTGCAGCTTCCTTTACAGTCACAGAAGTTCTCTCACTTCCCCGTGGTAGTATGGCAACAATGGGTTTCTGGAAATTGAATTCATTCTTAGCAATATAGATTTCTTTGTCAATCCATTTGCTGTAACTGGCGTAAACTCCAGCCAATATCAGGACAACACTACTGAGAGAAACTCTATTCTTTATTGCCTTGTATAGTTGCAAATATGTCCCGTTTGTGTGTAATGGGTCATGCTTGGGGACCGAATAGTCGCTATAGGAAAAGTACGGCCTCTGGTTCAGCAATCCGACAAGGCCTTCATAGGCATTGCTGTAGGTCCAAGAATGGCTAATGAACAGATGGTATGTTCACACGCTAGCGTCCCTTCCGCCTCTTTTGGAATTAGCATTAACTCATTTTGTCCAAAATTTTGCAGTATCGAAGTTCTCTCTTCAAGATCAATGGAATAATCCACGACCAATTGTTTTCAATTCATTACTTCAATTGGTGCTCCTACGGCCAAACCGCCAAGAAAGAGCTTTTCCAGGGCGCGTATTTTACAATCAGATACTTGATTCTGTCAAATCCCTCCCTCTCATATTCACTCTCCTTCCGTCCACTCTGAGTTTTCAATAGCTGGTCTACGATAGCTCTAAATAAGTTGGCAGCGCCTCTAGTCCAGCCCAACACCCAACTCCTGGAGCCCCTTCACAATCGCCACCGTCTCCAGGTTCACACTGATCACCTTCCCGATCAGCCGCACGATATACTGCGGATCGTCCGCCCGGTTCGGATCATTCTCAATCCCGCTGCGCCTGTCCCTCTTGACGCGGCAGCGGCTTGTATTTGTGCCCGTTTCAGCGCTGGCACGGTGTCCAACGGAGAGTTCGATTGATTGCCTTACTTGCGCGCCATATAAACGTCCTGTTGTCTGACCAGAGCCTTCAATTCCACAGCGACTAGAAAATCGTCGATCGTGTAACCGGAGATGGATGCGTGAGAGGGGTCACCTGAGACAGGATCAGAGGTTACTTTTGGTGAACTGCCGCCGCCTGCGACAACCGCTTCCCTCGCCGCCGCAACATTCAGAACGGCAAATCGCCCGTTCGGTCGCAGTGTTATCCGGATCACCTGCCGAACTTCCGCGATCGAGACATCCCGATACGGCCCGAAATACTCTAACCAGTTGACCGATAGAGAAGCTTCCTGCTCTCTAAGTTCGAAGGCTGCTACCTTTGGAAGTCCGTCCGTTCCCACTGCGCTCGGTTTACAATACCGCGCAACGTGATCCTCATCAGGCAGCGAACTCTCGCTCATGCAACAACCAAGCGAGAGACAAACGTCTCAACCGCGGGCATCACGCCGTTCTTGGGTAGTATCCCGCTTGCTTTCAGCCGCTCGTTCCCCCGTCCGGCTGGCCCAGACGTGGCAGCAAACTGTACAAGCCCGGTGGGTAGGAACTTCATTGCCAGAACGCCGTCGCCGCCTCCCCAATAGAACTCATCTCTCGCCACCTTTCGCCCGCCGCTTTCGGGTATCCGCCACTCCGCCTCTACAAATCCTTCCGGGCCGGCGCCGATCTCAGGAATCGGCAGTCTATCTTCCTGTATGAAGAATTCGACAAAAGAACGCAGCGATTCGATCACCAGGTCCGGTTCATCCGGGTCGTCAGCCAGCAATTCTGCCAGATGAACAAGCCGGGCGGCGACTTCATTGAGACCGCGCGATCTCAATGCGTTTACGATCTCGCCTTCGCTAGCAACGTCAATGACCGCGCTTCGGGTCAGTTCATTGGCCATGCTGTTCCCTCGCGGCAACTCCGCCACACCCTCACTTAACTCTCTCAGGCAGACTCATTGGCACGTAAGCAAGAGGACACAACTCTTCTCGGATATTTGAGTAATTCTCTCATATCTGCCCGCATTTGTGAACTCTACACGTCGCAGAGCCGATGGGCCGGAAGGACAGTGCAACGCGTCGATCAATCGATAATCAGAACCGGTTGGCATTCGGTCGACACAACCATACACCCCAACCCCCACCTCCAGCAGCCCCGCCACACTCGCCGCCGTCTGCAGGCCCGCGCTGATCACCTTCCCGATCAGCCGCACGATATGCTGCGGGTCGTCCGCCGGGTTCGGATCGTTCACAATCCTGCTGCGCCTGTCCGTCTTCACCCGGAATTGGTCAATTGCCCGCTCCGGCGCCGAGCGTCTGGAAGGCGGAGCGCACCGCGCTCTAATGCTTTACACCGAGCCGTGCAAACTGGTCCAGCACAACGTAACAGTCCTTCACCGCCTTATGGGTAGGCTTCAGGTTTATCATAGGCCTCGCAGACCGCCTTCCACTGGCAACAAACTCCGAGTCCGCTGTACACCATAGTATAGCACCCCTCCACGTTCCCCTGATTCCCCGACACCGGATGCCCGCTCGACACCCGGGTGTTCAACACGCCCCCGCCACTGCGCGCGACACTTCTCCGCCTGCCCCCCACATCCACAACGACGATCGCGCTCAGTCCCATCCACTCATCGGAGAACTTAACCGATTGAGCGAGCGACTCCGGCTCTCCCCCCGCACGCGACCCCCCCCAATTTCGCGCGGCAATCTGCGTCAATCCGCGCCTATCGCCGCCGCCCTACTTCGTTATGCGCATCACTCCTATCCACCACCGTTTCTTGCTTTCCCCGGCTCAATGCTTATAATGCCCTGTGCCCCTTGGAGCGCCGACAATCTAACAGGGAATGGAAAGATGACAGAGATCGTGGTCGATCCGGGAGAGATCGAGTTCTTTCAGCAGAACGGCTACATTCAGTACTGCGACTTCTTCTCGCAGGCGGAGATGGCGTCGCTACGCCAGGCGCTCGATGACGCGGTCGCCACCCGCCGCGAGCGCATCCGCGGCGCAGCCCAGGGCGGGCGCGGCTCTGAAGAGTACGAACGCGTCTTCAACCAGATGGTCAACATGTGGACCGACTACCCGCAGGCCAAGGAGATCGCGTTCAACGCGCGTCTGGGCGAGCACGCCCGCCAGTTGAGCCGCTGCCAGCACGTGCGAATCTACCACGACCACGCCATGATCAAGCCGCCGGGCCAGGTCAGCAAGCAGACCAACTGGCACCAGTACGCCCCCTACTGGCCAATGGACCCGGTCGGGGCGCTGTCGGCCTGGATCGCGGTCGATGACATCAGCGTCGAGAACGGCTGTCTTCAGTTCGTGCCCGGCTCGCACAAGCAGGGCCCGCTCGAGCCGATCAGCCTGGAGAGCGAGGATGATAGCGTGGTCGACAAGTTGAGAGCGCAGGGGTATACTGTGCCCGAACCGGTGGCGGTGCCGATGCGCGCCGGCGGTGTGACATTTCACCATGGCTGCACCTTTCACTACGCCGGCCCCAATCGCAGCGACGAGCCGCGGCGCGCCTTCGCCATCATCTACATCCCGGACTATACCCGCTTCACCGGCGGCAAGGACGCGGCCGGCGCCGCCGATGAGATGACGGCGGGCGGCCCCTGGGAACATCCGATACATCCGATTATCGCTGGGAAGAAACGCTTACGACTATAGGGAGTAGGTGGCGATTGATCCGCCGGCGGCTAAATCATTTTGGGCCGGATTGGTCTCAATGACCCTCGCCGCATTCGAGTGCGATCGATCGGCGACATGGGGGAGCGAGAGCGAAAATGCGATTGCTAAAGATTATCGTCGAAAAGCACGCGGACGGTTATGTCGCCTATCCGCTCGGTTTGAAGGGCGTCATTGTAGGAGAAGGGGACGCTTTTGATGAAGCAGTGGCCGACATCACCTCTGCGATAGAGTTTCACATTGAGACTTTTGGCGCCGAGGAGTTTGAAGCCGGGGAACCTATTTTGGATGTATTCATTGCAGAGGCGGGCGTTCCTGTCTGATGCCGCGCTTCCCAGTCGATGCGCCCAAGAGAAAAGTAATCCGCACTTTGGAGATTCTGGGCTTTCGTGTGCTTCGCGAATGAAATCACATTTCGATGATACGGGAAGACTCCGATTGAAACAGAATCACGATGACTATACCGAATCACCGTCGCATCAAAGGTTCAACGTTACGCCGAATCTGTACCCAGGCAGGTATTTCGAGAGCCGATTTTCTGGAGGCTTTTGGGCAGAATTGAACGAACACATCGAGTTCGCTTTGGGTCCTGACCATTGACTGCACAAACAATATGAGTTCGCATCGGATTTACGTGCAGTGAATCCTTAAGATGAGGCCATTCGCCTGCAACTCTGCAATCGAATTGCGCGAAACACAGCTATCCACCCACGAGGAAGACACTATGGACGAAAAGGGATCGGTCGTGATGACACGATCAAGCGGACGCGGGCCGACGATCTGGCTGGCCGGGCCGCCGGCGGAACTTGAGGAGTTCATGCCGCTTGGCATCGCCGGCATCGTCACCAACACGGTCGTACTCAACCTGTACGCCAAGCCCTACGGCAGCGTCATCGCCCTGACCGAGGCCTACCTGGCAATGACGAACAAGCTGGTGGTCATAGAGATCGACGGCCACTCGGTCGCGGAGCTGTTAGCCGTCGGCAAGGTCTTCACCGACATGTCGCCGCAGATCATCCTCAAGATCCCCTGCACTCTAAACGGCCTCAAGGCGTTCAGCATCCTCAGACAGGAGGGGATCGAGACCTTTTGCACGTCAGTCTTCTCGCTCACCCAGGCCGCGGCCGTCGCCCAGGCCGGTGTCGACCACATTCTGCCATTCTGCGATCCCGTGCGCGAGATGGGCGGCGACCCGACCGGGCTGATCCGCGACTGCGCGCGCATGTTCCGTGGCTGGGACGGGCGGCCCCACATCATGGCGGCGCTCGTGCGCTCGGTGGAGACAGCCCGCGCCGCCTTCCGCGACGGCGCCGACGAACTGGTCACAATGGCGGCGGTCTACCGCGACATGCTCAACCACCCGCTAACCGACCACTGGAACAAGGTCTTCATGGACGAGTGGCTGGACATGCACAGCAACGGCCTGCTGGCCGGCGTGCCGGTTGAGGCGCAGCACGCCTGATTGAACTGTGTTTTGCGTATTTCGCAATGGGAATCTGATTGTGCGTGGTTGCGAGACACGAACCCCAATAGTAGAATGGCGGAAAAGATGACGCGAATGGCAAGACGCTGATAGACCGGACAGGGAGTTCTCGGATACCTCGGGGCACAGATTCAACACTCCAGGAGGGAGATCATGGCAGACGTCCGTGCTGAGAGAGAAGGCCTGATGGATGGAATGCCGCGCGACAAGCGCGGGTACTGGCAGCCTGAAGGGATCAAGTTGCCCAATCCTGTTTTCGACTGGCCGCCCAGGCCGATGGCGGTGGCGAAATGGGCATTTAACTACCTTTTCCCGTGGAATTTCGTCTACATGCTCATCGCCGTGCTGACGGTCGTCTATTTGCAGCCGGAGATGTCGCGCATGACCAGGTTCAGCGCCGACTGGATCCTCTATCTCTTCGTGCGCAACCAGGTCATGCTGATCGTGATTGTCAGCGCATGGCACCTGTGGCTGTGGGCGCGCAAGTCGCAGGGTTTACAGTTCAAGTACACAGCGGATTGGATGGCAAAGGGCAAACGGCAGTTCTTGGCGGGCAACCAGCTGTTCGACAACATCTTCTGGAGTTGCGTCAGCGGCGGCACCATCTGGACGGCCTACGAGGTGGTAACGCTGTGGGCTTACGCCAACGAGTACATCCCCTACCTGGACCCGCGCGCGCATCCGGTCTATTTTGTCCTGATGCTGTGCGCCATCCAGCTGTGGCGGCTGTTCCATTTCTACTGGGTGCATCGTCTTCTGCACTGGCCGCCGCTCTACAAGGCGGGGCACTTTCTGCACCACCGCAACATCAACGTCGGCCCCTGGTCCGGGCTGTCCATGCACCCGATCGAACACATCCTCTACTTCAGCGGTGTGCTGATTCACTGGATCATTCCCTCGCACCCGATCCACGCCGTTATGAACGGGCAGCACGCCGCGCTCACGCCGGCGCAGGGGCACGCGGGATTCGAGGCGCTGGTCATCAAAGGCGAGCGCAAACTGGCCGGGGCATCCTACTTCCACCAGTTGCATCATCGTTACTTCGAGTGCAACTACGGTGAAATGGACATCCCGTTCGACGCCTGGTTCGGCACCAGCCACGACGGTTCGGAGGAAGCGCATGAAAAGATGCGGGCAAAGCGCTTCGCCAGCCACAAGATCCGGACCTCGACTGCGTAACCCGTTTCGGCAGTACGGTCAATCTCAGCAAGTTCAGTCCAGACAGAGCGAGCAGAGGAGAGGGTACCCTCTCCTCTCTCTTGTGTCAAAAACGTCTGCGGGTGCGTTTGTCGAACGTGGACCAATCCGTCGGATCTGAGAGGCGCGTTAGTGCAAGCCGCAACAGCACATTTCTTCTGGCGCTCCGGTCGCGGTATCCCTGGGCGAATTCAGTGGAATGCCTCTCATAAGGCGTTGTCGCTATCGCGTCCACCAGGAGGTCAAAACCAAGTGCGAATAGGCATGGACGAACAAGCAGATCCTCGGTGAGGTCTTCAGACCAATCATCAAGAGCGACTATGAAAAGGCAGGCGACCAGAAAACACGCCAAGAACTCATCGAGGCATTGGAGAACCCAGACCCGGCATACATCTTCTGGAAGCTGGTTCACCTACAGTTCGACGCGCTTTCTTTTTTTGTTGCCTATCTTGACGGAGCGGCAGGCTCCACAGAGTGGCCCGGTGTCGACTTGGTCAATGCAAGAACGCGTGGGACGCCATCTGGCGATTTCGGTTTGGACTTTGCCCATTTTGACGGTGTTTACACAGAAGAGAATGCGATTCCTGGAGACCCTGTTGTCCTGGAAGCCTTTCGCAAATCCCTTCAGAAGCGCCTTGCGGACTTGCGTGCAGCGCCCGGGTTTCAGGTGCGAGAGGACTTCTGTCCCTTTTGCGGATGGCAAAGCGCTCTGCTGTTCATAGCATACACAGACAAGAATGTAATCGTAATTAAATGCAATGAGTGCGCCGCCGTGTGGCGCGACCCGGGGGCTGTCCATCGCCACAATGCACTCCGTCCCCACCCGCTCACGCTCATGGCGCCCGAACTGAACTGCCTTTGGGATTTCGCCCGCCGTGCGACTCGTGAGGAGATCGTCGCTCAGGGATGGGAAGCGTACATGCAGGAATAGAGCGAGCTGCGGTTCGCGTCCCGCGACATTTTCAAGCATCCTCTCACTGACCACTGGAACAAGGCCTTCATGGACGAGTGGATCGACGTGCACCGCAGCGGGCTGCTGGCGGGCGCCCCGTTGAGGAACAGCACTCCTGAGCACATCGTGTGCTTCGATCTTCACTATCGTTTGCTGGTTTTGCGGTTGCCAGAAATCATGACTTAGTTGTAGAATTGCCGCCAAACCCAAGATGGCAAAACGCCTACAGATCGGGCTGAGAGTGCCCACACAAGTCGACGCGCAAACTCACAATTCCAGGAGGGTGATCATGGCTGACGTAAGCGCTGAAAGAGATGGTCTGATCGACGGGATGCCGCGCGACGAACGCGGACACTGGCAGCCGGAAGGGGAGAAGCTGCCCAACCCGGTATTTGACTGGCCGCCCAAGCCGTTGAAGGTGGCGAAGTGGCTCTACAACTACCTCTTTCCCTGGAATCTCATCTACATGCTCATCGCCGCGCTGACCGTCACCTATCTGCAGCCGGAGATGTCACGCATGACCCGCTTCAGCGCCGACTGGATTCTCTACCTCTTCGTACGCAACCAGGTCATGCTGGTCGTCATTGTCAGCGCCTGGCACCTGTGGCTGTGGGGGCGCAAATCCCAGGGCTTCCAATTCAAATATACGTCCGACTGGATGGCGAAGGGCAAGAGGAAGTTCCTGAGGAACAATCAGCTGTTCGACAACATCTTCTGGAGTTGCGTCAGCGGCGGCACCATCTGGACCGCCTACGAGGTCGTGACGTTGTGGGCCTACGCCAACGAGTACATCCCCTACCTGGACCCGAAGGCGCATCCGGTCTATTTCATCTTGTTGCTCTGCGGAATCCAGCTTTGGGGCCAGTTCCACTTCTATTGGACCCACCGCCTGATGCACTGGCCGCCGCTATACAAGGCGGGGCACTTCCTGCACCACCGCAACATCAACCCCGGTCCATGGTCCGGCCTGTCAATGCACCCGATCGAGCACATCCTGTTCTTCAGCGGCGTACTGATCCATTGGATCGTTCCCTCGCACCCGATCCACGCTGTCATGAACGGGCAGCTCGCAGCGTTCTCGCCTGCGCAGGCGCACACGGGCTTCGAGGCAATCGTCGTCAACGACAAATCCAAGCTAAGGGGGGCATCCTATTTCCACCAGTTGCACCACCGTTACTTCGAATGCAACTACGGTGGATTAGACATTCCGTTCGACGTCTGGTTCGGTACCAGCCACAACGGCTCTCCCGAGTCCCACGAGGCGATGCGGGCAAAGCGGTTGGCCCGCCACAACATCCAGAACTCGACGGCGTAACCCGTTTCGGAAGAGGATGTGATTGCCGCTGACTCAGGGCCGGGCGTTAAGTGAAGAGAAGAGAGAATCCCCCTCTCTTCCTATTGCCAGACATTCCATTCAAGGGGCGTGTGTCGCGGGCGGGGCCTTGCCGGTCATGTTGTGGCGGAAATTGCCTGCCCAGGCCGGGGGAGCGACATGCCAAGCCCTCGACATCAGGCTACTGCTCGGCTGGCGCTGTTCGCAAGCCCTTTTCCACGAGCAGCGCTTCCATCCACTCCTCCTCGGACTTGCTCAACGCGATCGGCGGCGGTTGGCGATAGTCCAGCAGCAGGCTATAGTCACCCACTTCGTAGCAGCGAGTAAAGACGGCGGGCAGGTCCAATACGGCATCATCGTCCTCGGAGAGAAGCGGTACCTTACAGCGCGGCAACCGCTCTGTAAGTGGAATCGGGTAGGCTTCCACGTGCGTGCGCTGTTGCGAACGGCTGATGCTGATGATGTAGCGCCAGTCTTGAGGTGTAGTGACCCGAAAGCGACGGGCAAAGGTTGCAGTCGGCCCGGACAGGGGATCGATTTCAACCAGATTGGTTCCCGTGTTTAGTAAGTCCTCCTGCTTCTGCAGATAATCTGCCCGCCCCAGGCCCAATTTGTTGCTTGGACTCAAGACCTCGATCACTGTAACCACATTGCCCGATGGGCGAAGGATGACTTCGAGATAGGGTATGCGACGCTCCTCATCTCCGCTCCTGATCGTCTGCGGTTCGTCTGCAACCAGTGGGCCCGCGTTTGATTCTGTGCCAGACGACACTTGAGTCGTCTTGATCACCAGGACATCGGGGACATACCTTTTGCTCAGTGTTTCGAGTGCAATTCTTTCCTCTATGCGTACGATTTATTTGGGGCGCACCTGCGGCTGAAGCGCTTCCGAACTGTTGGAAATCAGACGCAAGTGCATGTCTGGCCAGATGGAGCCTTCTTCGACGTAGGGATCCATGACAGGGAAGAGGCTGGGCATACCGATCTCCTTCACAATATTGCCAGTTGTCATGCCTGCTATACCGCGAAATGTGACGTTCGTCAATGAAATCGAAATAGGCAAGGGGGAGCGTTCGTCTTGAAGGCAGCGGCTTGCCTACCTACAATGATCGCCGCGCTGCTGTTCAGCGGCTGCGCGCTGACTGAATCGTCCGCTTATCAGGTCGCGCTTGACAATCTGAACGAGCCGCGCGGCCTGCTTTGGCGCGCAGACGGCACGCTCTGTGTTGCAGAAACCGGCCACCCGTCTCTGAGCCGGGAGGAGATCCCGTTTGGGACCGACAACGCGGCCGCGACCGGCGCGCTGACCTGCCTCGCACCAGACGGCACCCGCCAACGCCTTGTCGATGGATTGCCCTATCTGCTCAACGGCAGCGACGGCACATCGGTGGGCGCAACCGACGCGGCTGAGCTTGACGGCCAACTCTACGTGCTGATGGCGGAAGGCCGCGAGCCGCTGTCCCGCACGATTCTCCACATTACTGATGCGCAGACGCCGCCCCGCGTGGTGGCCGACATCCTCGCCTATGTCGCCGATCCACTGACATTGGATTACAACAAGGCAACCTTCGTCAAGCTGAATCCCTTTGCCATGGTCGCCGATGCTGAAGGCGGCCGCTTCCTCGTGGCCGACGGCGCGACGGGGCAGATATTCTCAGCCGATGCGAACGGCGCCATATCCATTTTCTCACAGGTTGAGGGCCACGATGTTCTGACCGGCATTGCATGGGGGCCGGACGGCCTGGTCTATGCGGCCTCGTTCAGCCGGCTGCCCCACAATGAGGGCAGCGGCAGCATTGTTCGCCTGCAGATGAACGGTCGCTCAAGGACCATACTCAAAGGCCTGACCGCGCCGATCGATCTGGCCTTCGATTCGGACGGGCGCCTCTATGTGCTCGAGTTCATGTCGGGCGCAGACGGCGAACACCCCTACCGCGGCAAGCTGGGCAGCTTGTTGCGTTTTCGTCGGCAGGGAGAGGGCTGGAGCGAGCCGCAACTGCTGATTTCAGGTCTGCCCTATCCGGCCAGCATCATTATTGCCCCTGACGACAGTCTCTACCTTTCGATCCACGGAGCGTTCAGCGCGGCGGGTACGGGGCGCGTTTTGCGCTATGACGACCTGGTTCAGCGCGACGTGAACAGGCCGCCGCTGCAGTATAGAAGCCGGTAACTGGAGCGACGCGTACAGCGACGCCGAGAATGCGAACTCTGGCCTCCTCCATCGAAAATGCACACCAGTAGATCGATTCAGGAGTCGTGACTATGCACAATCAACGCTACGGGCACATGGTCCACGAATACACGGTCAACCGAGTGCGCCGGATCATGCGAGCGCGAGCCGAGAGGTTGGCCGCGGTGCACTCGCGCGCGGACGCACAGTCATACGTGCGGGATGTACGGTCAAAGGTGGCACGCTGCTTCCCCGCGCTGCCCGCCCGAACCGAACTCAACGCGCAGACTACTGGCACAATCGATCTCGGCGCCATTCACCTGGAAAAGTTCGTCTATGAGAGCCGCCCCGGATTCAAGGTCAGCGCCAACCTTTATCTGCCAAAGAATGTGGAGGTAGAGATTCCCTGTGTCCTCGGGCTGTGCGGGCATTCCGAGAACGGTAAAGCCTATGGGCCTTACCAGTTCTTTGCTCGCGGCCTGGCCAGCAAAGGCTTTGCCGTCATGATCGTGGATCCTGTCAGCCAGGGCGAAAGACGCCAGTTCTACGCCGACGAGGGCGTACCCGCAGGCGAGTCGGGCCCGCGCTCAACGGTCGCCCACAACATGATCGGCAACAGCATGTTGCTGAGCGGCGATTTTATCGGCAGTTGGTTCGCGTGGGACGCAGTGCGCGGGCTGGACTATCTGCTGGCGCGCACGGAGACCGACACGAGCCGGGTCGGCGTCACCGGCTGCTCCGGCGGTGGAACGCAGGCCACGCAGGTGACCGCGCTCGACCCGCGCGTCACGATGGCCGCGCCGGACTGCTACATCACCAGCTGGCTCTGCAACCTTGAGAACGAACTGCCCGCAGACGCCGAACAGAACCCGCCGCGCGCGCTGGAGTTCGGGCTGGATGAGGCGGACCTGCTGCTGGCCTACGCGCCGCGCCCGACCCTGATCCTGGCGGAGGAGAACTGCTATTTTGATCTGCGCGGCGCGCAACAGGCGCATGCCGACATGAAGAAGATTCATACGCTGCTGGGGTCGCCGGACTCTGCCGAAATCAGCGTCGGCCACCTCGATCACGGCTTCCACAAGCATGCGCGCGAGGCGATGTACCGCTTCTTCATCAAACATGCCGGGAGGGAGGTCGAGTGGCAGGAGCCGGAGATGGAGGAGATCCCGGATGCGCAGCTAGACGCGGCCCAGGGCGAGGTGGTCCCGTTCGGCAGCAGCAAGATCTTCGCCTTCACGCAGGCGCGGGCGAGGGAGTTGAGAGCGCAGCGACCGCGACTAGAGCCGGCCGCGCTGGCGGCAACGGTCAAGAAGCGGCTGAATATCGACCCACCGGATACGCCGCCCCACTTCCGTTACCTGCGCCGCAGCGGAGGACACGACCCCACAGTCGGCAAGGGCTACCAGTTTGCCGTGGAGAGCGAGCCGGGCATCCAGGTCATTTTGACGATGTTCGGCGACCAGGAGAACGCCTGCCGCCGGCCGCGGGGGCGCGTCTCGCTCTACGCCGGCCATTCTTCGAGTGAGGAGGACTGTGCCGAACGGCCCTGGCTACAGCGGCGGCTGGCCAACGGGGAGCGGATTCTGGCAGCCGATCTGCGCGGCGTGGGCCAGAGCTTTCCGGCCACGTGCGGCTCCAGCGAACTGCTCGAACCGTATGGCTCGGACTATCTGTACGCCAGCTTTGGCAGCATGGTGGGCGAAAGCTATCTGGGCCGGCGCGTCTTCGACCTGATGCGCACGATAGATTTTCTCGAAGACGGCGGAGCACGCGTCCATCTGATCGGACGCGGCGTCGGGTCTGTGCCGGTCGCGTTGGCGGCACTGCTGCACTGGTCACAGCCGAACTGCGAGCTTGTCAACTACCTGCCCAGTTACCAGCTTCTGATTGACAACCCGCTGCACAACTGGCCCCTTTCCTGTCTGGTCGAGAACTGTCTGCCGGCGTTCGATCTGCCCGACGTCTACGCGGCGCTGGGCGAAAGGGTAGAGAAGTGTGATGCCTGGGGCGCGTGGTTGTGAGGCGGTTGCCTTTCAGGACCGCCAACCCGGATCGTTACTGGGCAGCCCTAGCCATTCAGGCGCAGATCCGTTTGCGAATCGAAGATATGCAGTTTCGCTGCAGGCACTTCGACCTGAACTGCTTGTCCCCGCTGGAAATGCCGTTCAGGATTGACGCGTGCGAGAAGCCGCCACGAACCTCTTGACACTTCCACAAAACTGTCAGACCCGATCGGTTCAATCAGGCTCACCTCAGCGGTAAACGCGCCTTCATCCGGAATCGTCGCGCCAACACTTTGCAGCTTGACATCCTCGGCCCTCACCCCAACGATGGCTTCGCCGCTCCAAGACTGGTCCAACAGCGCTTCCTGCCGCGATGACCAGTTCAGATGCAGATCCTGCGCGGCAAAGGAGAGGCCGCTATCGTCGGCATGCAGTTGGCCTTGCAGCACGTTCATACTCGGTTTGCCGATGAAGGTGGCGACGAAGATCGAACGCGGACGCCGGTAGATCTCAAGCGGCGTGTTGAGTTGCTCCAACCTCCCCTCGCGCATCACCGCGATGCGGTCGGAGATGGTCATGGCCTCTTCCTGGTCGTGGGTCACGAAAACGCTCGTCGTCTGCAGATGGAGGTGCAGACGCTTGATTTCGGTGCGCATTCGCACCCTGAGCGCGGCATCCAGATTGGAGAGAGGCTCGTCGAACAGGAAGATCTGCGGCTGTTTGGCCAGCGCCCGCGCCACCGCCACACGTTGCTGCTGACCGCCCGATAGCTGCGCAGTTCGCCGGTCCAGCAGGTGTGCGATATCCAACAACTGGCCGACGTAGCCGACCATCCGCTCAATCTCACTGCGCAGAACGCGGCGCAGCTTGAGGCTGAAAGCGATATTGTCGAAAACGCTCATATGCGGGTAGAGGGCGTAATCCTGGAAGACCATGCCGATGCCCCGCTCGTTGGGAGGCAGGTCGGTTATGCGCGAACCACCGAGGTAGATGTCGCCAGAGGTGGGCTTGTCCAACCCGGCGATCAGGTTCAAGGTCGTTGACTTGCCGCAGCCGGACGGGCCCAAGAGGGTAACGAACTCGCCATCTGCTGCTGTCACATTCAGGTTGTCCACCGCTCGCACTCTGCCGAAATTCTTGCACAGATCGCGCAGTTCAAGATCAGCCATCACACTCTCCTATCCTTTTACTGCGCCTTCGGTCAGCCCGCGGATGATCTGTCGGCTCAGCAACAGCACGATCAGCACGATAGGGAGTATCGCCATGACACCGCCCGCGGCCAGCTTGTTGAGAGGCAGATCCCACAGGCCGCGATACTCGGCGATCTTAACGATCAATGTCTTGGCCGAGCGCGTGGTGAGCACCAGAGCGAACAGGAACTCATTCCAGGTGACGATCAGGCAGAAGATAGCCGTCGCGGTAACCCCCGGCGCGGAGACCGGAAGAATGATGCGCACGAGCGTACCCAGGCGCGAACAGCCGTCGACCATGGCAGCCGACTCCAGTGAGCGCGGCATATCCTCGAAAAAGTTGCGCAACATCCACAGAACATACGGAAGGAAGAACGCCGTATAAACCAGGATCAGAGAGGGCAGAGTGTCGATTAACCCAAACTGGCGGACGACCAGGAAGAGCGGAATCAACAGGGTCACCGCAGGCACCATGCGCGTGGACACGACCAATCCCATGAAGAAGTTACGATAAGGCAATTGCATGCGGGCCAGGGGGTAGGCGGCGATCGACCCTATGCCGATGCAGAGGGCGGTTGTAACGAGCGCGACCAGTATACTGTTGCGCACGGCCAGCAAAAAGGAGGAATCCTCCAACTGGACCTGGTATTGCTCCAGATTGACATCGCGCAGGCCGATCTCAGGCGGCACCGACGTGACATTGACCATAGGTTGAACGCTGACGATGGCGATCCACACGAAGGGCAGCAAAGTCCACACCACCATTAAGGCAAGACCGGCTGCCAAGCCCAAGCGGCGCGACAGATTGACGACGGCCGGTGTGAGAAAAGGCCACCTACGGCGAACCTGGCGCCCAGCCAAGAGAGGAAGCTCGCCCACTTCGGTTAACGTCCATACCGGAGCCGCATGTTCGGCCTCGGCCTTGGCCGCAGAGCGGCCAGCGTCATCCTCCGGCAGACGTGTTCGCCGCTCGCGCACGATGAGCCAGAAAATGACGCCGGCGCTCAACAGAATGCACAGGAACAGAAGCAGGCCGATGGCCGAGGCATAGCCCAGGTTCAGGCTCTCAAATGCCTGCGTGAACACCAGGTAGGTCAACACCGTGGTTTTCAGCCCCGGTCCACCCTGGGTGAGTATGTAGAGCGTGTCGAAAAGCTGGAGCGCCCAGATGGTTTCGACCAGTACGAGGATGAGGATGGTTTTGCGCAGGGCGGGCAAAGTGACGTAGCGCAGACACTGCCAGGCGTTTGCGCCATCGACTTTCGCGGCCCGGTACTGGGAAGCCGGGATTGATTGCAGCGCGGCCAGCAGGAACAGCGCTGCGAACGGGACAGCCCGCCACGTCTCCACCAGGATCACAATGTGGAGGGATAGCAAGGGATTGGCCATCCAGGCGACATAGGAGGTGATCACGCCCAAGGCAAGCAGCGCCGCATTCAGCACACCGTACTTGGCATTGAAGATCAGTTGCCACATCAAGGCGCCAACAACCGGCGCGATCGCCCATGGCACGAGGACGATGACGCGCAACAGGCCCCGCCCGAAGAATGTCTCGTTGAGAAGCAGGGCGAAAAACAGCCCCAGCCCGACCGTGAACAGGACGCGTACACCGGCGACGTAGAAGGAGCGTCCCAGCGAAGCCCAGAAAAGATCGTCCGTCAGCGCCTTGACGAAATTGTCGAGGCCGACGAATGGCCGCGTCTGCTCTGCTCGGACCAGGTTGATGTTTTGCAGACTCATCACGCTCGAGTAAAGAATCGGCAGCACAACGAAAATCACGAGCAGGAGAGCGCCTGGGGCGATCATAAGCAGCGCGAAGCGTGTTGGACTTAGACGGTTTATGCGGCGCGTGAGGGCGGCAAGACCTCGTCCGGGCAACGAAGCGCCGCTGCCGGGGAGAGAGAGACGTGTCATAGAGCAGATTCAAGAAGAGAGAGGCGTGCTACGACCGTAACACGCCTCACGAGATTACGCGTTTTGCCAGAAGTCGTCGAGCAGGGCCTGAGAATCCGCGGCAGCCATTTCCAGCGCCTCCTGGGGCGAAATGTCGCCGTTCTTCATGTTCTGGATCTGCTCGTCAAAAACGGCGGCAACGTCGAAGTACACCGGCGAGCCGAAACGCGAAGCCGGATAGTTGGCCTGTTCCGACGTGATTGCAGCCACCGGGTTCATAGCTTGTACTTCCGGATCAGCCAGGACCGACATACGGACAGGCAACTGCGTCGTGTTCAGGCCCATTTCGCGCTGGGCCTCCACGCTGGAGAAGTATTTCAGATACTCGAGACCGGCCTCCTTATTCTCGGAGAATCTGTTGATGCCGTAGCCGATGTTGGCGCCGCTGGAGCCGCTCTGGAGGTTAAGGCCAGGAACCAGACCGAGTTTGGTGCGGCCGACAGTCTTGGACTTCTCCGGGTTCTCGTTATAGAGGCCGTGATAGCGGCCTGGATTGATCTGCATGGCGCACAGGCCCTGGGCATACGCAATGTGGGCTTCCTCGTTGGTGCCAATGCCCCAGCCGGCGGGGTCCATCACCTCGTAGGTCACCAGCGAATCGTAGACGGCCTGCATCGCGTCCAATCCTTCGGGGCTGTCGAATGCGACCGACGTGAAGTCGGGGCTGTACATCGCGCCATCAGCCCCGTTCAGGAAGATGGCATAGAAGACGAAAACGCCGTTGGAGCTTTGCAAGGGCCAGAGCCAGGTGTAACGGTCGGTCTGGTCGTCACCGGTGGTCTCCTTGTTGAGCTTGGGCGCCATCTCGAACACCTCTTGCCAGTTTTCGGGCGGACTCTCAGGATCGAACCCGGCCTCCTCGAAGATATCTTTGTTGTAGAACCCGACATACACAAGCACGCTGAAGGGCACCACGCGCAGATTCCCGCCGACCGTGGCGTCCCGGACAACCGGAGCCGGGATGTCAGCCAACACGGCCTGGTCGATCAGCTCGTCCAGCGGATCGTAGAGGCTGGCGCCAAAGAGGGCGGTGAGGCCGTCCCAACTGTAGAGAACATCGAAAGAGGAATCTTGCCCTGCCAGGATTGTGGCGTATTTGGCCTGCAAGTCGGAGAACGGGATTTCGTTCCACTCGCCTTCGATGCCGGTAGCCTCCTTGAACGCCGGCAACATGCCCTTGGCTTCGGGCGGGGACGGCTGCGACAGGATTGTGATCTTCTGCATCATTGCTTCGGCGGGGGCGGCTTCTTCGGCGTCAGGTTGCGGCGCAGTGGTTACCGGTACACAGGCGGCCAGAAGCGACGTACCCGCACTGATACCGGCGAGTTTCAGAAACTGGCGACGAGAAACGGGATTGAATTTAGTCATTGTCTTCCTCCTCAAAGCTAGAGTTGACTATCGGTCTTGAAAGCTGCTCTACTACCACCTGAATTGGCCGGAGCCACCTTCCGTCCCGCTTTCTAATCAGCCAGTGGTCACCTCCTTTGCACTCCTAAACCGTCCCTCTTTCGCATTGATACAGTCCCAACAATCAGGCATCCAGTTTGAACAGGCGCGCGGCATTGCCGCCGAAGAAGCCCGCTTTGTCCTGTTCGGACATGAAGTCGGCGTGCAAGCCAACGTAGTCCATCGACTGTCGGTAGGTGACGCTGCGCTCTGCGGCTGGCATATCCGAACCCCACATCAGCTTCTCCGGTCCCAATTCGTCATAGAGCAGCTTCAGCGTATCCTGCGCCCAGGGGAAGGGATAGGACGTATCCGGCGCCATCAGGTGCAACATCACTTCGAGCCGCATGTTGGGGTTCTTCAGGCAGGTCAGCACCTCTTGGGGAATGTCGAATCGCTCGGACTTGGGCCGGATGGCGATCGTCTCAAGGCCGTGGGTGAACACACTGGGAATGTCCGGGTGGGCCCTGGCCCACCGATCGAGGCGGCGCACCTGCTCCATGTAGCCGCCAAAGCGGTCGCGATGGCTGGTGTACAGATACCAGAAGACTGGAATCTGCAGGCGGCGCACGGCATCCCATAGCGGCTCGAATTTGGCGTCGTCCAGGTGATCGACAAATCCTGTGAATGCCAGCGCCTCGACCATAAAGTAGAGGCCCTTCAATCCCAACGCCTGGACAGCGTGTTCCAGCCGCGCCAGCTGCTCATCCTGGTCCGCTTCCCACTCACGGATCTGCGCCAAGGGGAGAAAGCGGTCAGGGTAACGCTGCATGACGTCGCTCAGGTACTCGTTTAGACTACCGTAGACATGATCGTGTTGCAGCACCGCCTTGTCCACGCCCAAATAATTCATGTTGGTGATCATCAGCTCGGGCGGGGCGGTCATGTCTCGAAACCAACAGGGGTACCATTGCAGATAGTACTCCTCACCCTTCACGGTGCATTCCAACTGGCCATACTGACCAATGCGCATATTGACATCGGGCATGTCGGCAATGGCATCTCCGCCTGGCATTAACAGGCCCGCCTCCGCGCGGCTCCCGTCGCTGCGCCGACGCCAGCCCTGAACATGGAATTGAACATGGTGCTGGATTATCTGAAGTTGCGTCTGGGCGGTCTGGTCGCCCGAATCCGTACCGAAGCGTGGAAAAGCGTGGGCATGGGAATCGATTATCATGTGGGGCGGTTCTCCTCTAAGTGTTTGGGGCTAGATGGCGAGTCCTGAAGACGTGATGAATGGACAGAGGAGAGGGACTAGATTTTGCGAAATATAACATATAGACAGGAATTGTCAAAGCCTGTGATTTTCTTCAGTTCCTTGCGGCGCGCCGCGATTCATTCGGGAAAAGGCCCAGCTTTTCCGCGCTGCCTTCCATCGGGGTTTGCCTCCTCCCCAAAGCGTTGTATATTGGGGAAAGTCGCCCCTCGCGTTAGCGCGTTCGCGTGGATTTGCCAGGACATGCAGCTTGAAATGACAGACGGGCCTCGCGCCGGGAGGATAGAGGATGAAGGTCGATGAGATTGCTGCGGCACGGGCGCGCTATCAAAGCGACGGCTTCTATATCTGCCCCGAGCCGCTGTTGGCGGATGATGTCGTAGAACGGGCCGCCACGGGTATGGACGCGGTGCGGGCAGGCGAGTATGACACGGGCATTCCGCCGCGGCCCTCGCGCTGGAACCCTGGCGACGACCCCAACGCACTCTGCAAAATCGAGATGCCGCAGATCGCCAGTCGCGCGGTTATGGAGTTGGTCTCCCATCCGGCATTGGGCGCGAAGGCGGCCCAGATCACCGGCGCCAGCGCGGTGCAGGTGTGGTGGATGCAACTGCTGTTTAAGCCGCCCTCCGCCGCCAGCCAGACGCCCCGCACCAACATCGGCTGGCACCAGGACTATAACTATTGGAGCATCTGGGAAGAGGATAGCGAGCTGTTCACGGCCTGGGTCGCGTTGAGCGATGTAACCGAAGTGTGCGGCCCGATGAACTTCGTGGTCGGTTCTCACAGATGGGGTCTGTCTGCCGACGGAGATTTCGCGTCGCAGGAGTATGAAGCCTTGCGGGACACGATCCAAGGCGCCCACGATCAGGAATGGCAGGAGGCACCTGCCATCCTGCCGCCGGGCAGCGCCAGCTTCCACCAGAAGCTGACCTTCCACGGCAGCGGCCCCAACCTGTCTGCCCAGCCGCGGCGCAGTTTCGCCGTTCACATGCGCACGGAAAAATCGAGGCCGAAAGGGGATGTGCGCCAGGGATTGACCGCCTTCATTGACGATCCAAGCTATTGCCCCGTCATCTTCGGCGATGCGGATGCGCTCAGATAGACCTTGGCTCTCAGCGTTGCCGCCCCCCACACATTTGCGCCAACGCAACTCGACTCTCACGACCATTGCCAAGTTCTTGCGCTGACAGATTGCTTTGCGCAAAACGAAAGAGGAGTAAGAGACTATGGCGGTCAAACCATACAACATTGAACAGTCAAGGGCGCTGCTCAACCGCTCCGACCAACTGATCGTGCGCGGCTGCCAGGGGCACAAGCGCAGCCACGAGATGCTGGAGTTGGGATATCCGGTCTTTACGCAGCGGGCAGCCGGCGCCCGCTTCTGGGACGTGGACGGCAACGAGTATTTGGACTATCTGCTGGGCTTCGGTCCGATCCTGCTGGGCTACAACGACCCCGCTGTCAACGCGGCGGTGCAGGCGCAGATGAATGAGGGCACCATCTACAGCACCGCGCATCCCAAGGAGCTCGAGGTCGCGGAGATGCTGATCGATCTGATCCCGGCTGTGGAGATGCTCGGCTTTCTGATCGGCGGCAGCGCGGCCACGTCGGCTGCGGTGCGGCTGGCGCGGGCCTACACCGGCCGCGATAAGGTCATCCGCTGCGGCTACCACGGCTGGCACGACTGGTCGCGCACGGAGGACGAAGGTGCGCCGGCAGTCATCGCCCCCCTCACGATTGAGGTGCCCTACGGCGATCTCGATGCCCTGGAAGATTGCTTCAAACAGAACGACAACCAGGTCGCCTGTGTCATCATGGAGACGATCCGCGGTGAGGGTCCGCCGGAGGGCTTCCTGCAAGGCTGCGTCGACGTGGCACACCAGTACGGCGCGCTCTGTGTCTTCGACGAGGTCAAGGTCGGCTTTCGCGTGGCGTTCGGCGGGGCGGGCGAGTACTACGGCGTCACCCCCGATCTGACGACCTTCAGCAAGGCCTGCTACAACGGCTATCCCGGCAGCATCGTCGCCGGCCGCAAAGAGATTCTGGGCTCGCCGCAGTGCCAGTCCAGCTGGATGGCGGCGACCTTCCATTGCGACCTGCCCAGCCTGGTAAGCATCGAGACGGTCGTCAATGAGATGAAGCGCCGCGACGGCATCGCCTACCTGTGGAAGACAGGTAACCGCCTGATTGAGGGCGTAAACGCGGCCTGCGAAGGGGGCGGCCTAGGCTACAGGCTGACAGGCACGGGGCCCATGCCAACCCCGATGATGGAGGAGGAGGACAAGGATCGCTGCATCGCCATGCTCCAGGGCTGCCTCGCGCGCGGCTTCTACCTGCATCCCGGCCACCCGATGTTCCTCTCGCTCTCGCACACCGAACAGGATATCGAGGACACGATTACGGCGGTACAGGAGTCGATCGCCGATCTGAACTGAGTAGTGAGGCGTGTCGTATGATGTATTGCGTCACGGGGCACAATCCAGTTTGCTCAGCCAAATGCTCAGGAGGAAAAAGGGAGATGCGGGCGCGATGACATATGCGCAGCTGAGCGAACGTATCGAAGTACCAACCGTTGTGAGTCAGGATCAGGTTGACTTCTATGTGAACGACGGTTATCTAGCCGTGCCCTAACTGGTGGGCGCGGATGAACTGGCCGAGTTGAAGCAGGGCATCATCAAGTTGGCGTGCGGCGGATATCCCACTCGGACGATTCAGCCGGTCGCGGATGACCTCAGCGATGGGGAGGCGCTCTCGAAGATATTGGCCATCCACCAGCCCCACTATGTGAGTCCGGCGATGGAAAAGTATACCCGCCACGCCAAGATCAGCGGCGTGTTGAGCCAGTTAGCCGGCGCGCATTTGGCGCACTGGTCGGGCAATGTCAAGTGTATGCAGTCGATGCTCTTCATCAAACCACCGGGCTATCAGGGCCAATCCTGGCACCAGGACGAAAACTATATTCCCACGCGCGACCGCTCTCTGATCGGCGCCTGGAACGCGATCGACGATGCCTATGTGGACAACGGTTGCATGTGGGTGATCCCAGGGTCACAGCGGGCGGGCTATCTCTATCCTACCGTGAAACACGGCGACCCGTACGAATTTGACACGCACGACAACATGGCTACCGGATTCGACGGGTCGGCTCAGATTCCGGTTGAAGTCAAGGCGGGCGGCGCCGTCTTCTTCAACGGCTATCTGCTCCATCCGTCCCTCCGAAACCGCACGCAGGCCAGCTACAGGCGCGTTCTGGTCAGCCATTATCTGAGCAGCGAGTCGCTGCTGCCCTGGGTCAAGACGGCGGAGGGCCTGCCGGTGGCGCGGGCGGATATGCGCCGGGTGATTCCGGTGGCCGGTGTGGATCCCTACGCCTGGAAGGGCTACGAAAGACAGCCCGCGTCCGAGACAAGGCTCTATATTCGCAAGGCCAGAATTGACGAAGATTGAGCGCCCGACATAAAGCAACCCAGAAACAGGAAGAGGAGCTGAACGATGACCCAAGCCGCCTTTACGATGCCGCGCCGCCGTCTCGGCCGCACCGAACTGAATATCCCTGTCATTCCCGTCGGCACGCGAGGCTTTGGCAACCATTTCGGCTTTGTCGCCGATGACGAGGCCGTGGCCCTGATCAAACATGCCGTGACGCTGGGCGCGAATCATTTTGACTGCGCCCGCTGCTACGGGGACTCGATGCACAAGCTGGGCCTGGCGCTGCGCGACATTCGCCGCGCTGATGTCATCATCACGGGGCGGCTCTGCTGCCACTCGGGCGCGCCCTGGGGCGGTTATCGCGGCGACGGCGAGGCCGACTTTTCGGCTGATCGCGCCATCCGCGATGTGGAGGATCAGCTTGAGATTCTGGGCACCGACTACTTTGACGGCATGTTGATCCACGACCCCAATCGGATTGAACCGACATTGGCGAAAAATGGCACGTTGGCCGGGCTGCTCCAACTCAAGGCGCGCGGGCAGGTGCGCCATGTTGGATACGGGATGCGCCCGCACGACTTTCATCTAGACGTTATCGCGACTGGCGATGTCGACCTGATCCTCTGTTTCAACGACTACAATCTGATCCGCCAGACCGCGGCCGACACCGTTGTGCCCGCCGCGGCCGCCGCCGATGTCGGCGTAATGAACGGCTGGTCGATCGTGCGCGGTCTCCTGACCGACGCCGACATCGATAAGGCGCTGGAGCAGGGGCACTACAAGAACGACAAGGATGTTGACGCGGCACGGCGGATTTCGGGCTGGTGCCGCCAGGAGGAGATCGACCTCTTACAGTTGGCGATCCAGTTCTGCCTGAAGGAGCAGCGCATTCACGGCAACCCGATTGGCAGCCTGAATGTGGCGCAGTTGGAGTCCAACATACGGGCTGCGTGCAGGCCGCTGGAGGAGAGTGTGTGGGCAAAGTTTGAGGCAGAGTTTGGAGTCGATGCACAGGGGTAGGAAGCACACTTAGACGATGAAGGGCCCCAGGTACACGTGATCGACGCGGGCGCGGCCCTCGCCCAGTAGTGCAGAAAACCGAGTTTAACTATGCCATGCCCCCTTACAGTTGCAGCGATCTGACCCAAGACCTGCGGCGCCTTCAGATCGAAGCGGGCGATATCCTCTTTGTACACTCCTCATTCAAAGCACTCGGCCCGGTCGATGGCGGCGCGCAGAGCGTGATCGAGGCGTTGGAGGCCGCGATCGGGCCGGAGGGGCTGCTGCTGATGCCCTCCTTCAACCTCGTAGAGTGGGAACTGCGGGCCGAAACGTGGGATCACTCGACCACGCCCTCGACGGTTGGCTGGATTACGGAACTGTTCCGGCGACTGGCGGGCGTATATCGCTCCGACCACTATTCCCATTCGGTGGCGGCGCGCGGCAAAGGGGCGAAAGCGTTTGTGGCGGGCCATCTTAGCCAGGAAGGCTACAGTTCACCGTGGGACCGCAAGCCGTGGGGCAAGATGTTCGGGCTGCATTCGCCCATGTACAGGGCCTATCAGGCCGATGCCAAGCTGCTCATGCTGGGGGTGGACTACTTTTCCTCGACCTACATCCATCTCGTCGAAACAATGTACTGGCACAAACTGCGCGCCAACAATGAGGACGCAGAGGAGATCGCGGGATATCCGGCCCTGGATCGCAAAGTGCTGGGCGCATTCTGGGAACGAACAGGAAGGCTGCGCCGCGGTGGCGTCGGTGACGCAGCGTGCCGGCTGTTCAGTGTGCAGAGCTATGTCGACATGCTCCTGGCCGAAGTCGAAGGCAAGGCCGGTCTCTATCTAGGTTGATGGACGGCCCTGGCTCAATCAGGAATGTACTTGGGCTGACGCGGCGTCCAATTGCGCACGAGACGGGTCATGCGCTTTACCAACGGCAGCGAGACACGCGCGCCGCCCAGCAGATGCGATTCGATCAAGCCGAAGATCAACTCGTTGCCGGCGCGCGCCGCGCGCACGCCTCCTCTGGGCGGCTGCCCCGTATCCAGCGAGTGGACAAGGTCTTCAATCAGGCGCAAGGTGGAGCTGCTCGCAGGTGTGTCCGACGCCGGCACGATCTGAAGCTGGTTGCGCCCGCGCAGGCCGGTCGGGAAGGCCTTGCGAATCTGCCAGCTGAGGCCGTCGCTGAAAGCTGTGATCGTTCCGTGCGAACAGATCGCTTCAAACTCCGACCTCCGCGCCGTGAGCAGGACATGGGCCTTCACCCCGTTGGCGAACTGGATGATGCCTTCGCCTTGCGGATCGTTGGTCAGAATATCGCCGTCAAAGAGGCGGTCTCCGTCGGGCAGGTGTCCCTGCACCCATGCGGCCGGATGGTCGTTGTTGAGACGCAGGACCAGGTCAAGAAAGTGGCTGCCTGTGTTGAAGAGCGTGCCGACGTTGTAGGCGATCAGATGCTGCAGCTGGCCGAGATCGCCGCTGTCGATGATCGCTTTCATGTGGTCATAGCGGGTATCCCAACGCCGGTTTGTGCCGAGATTGAGGATGGCACCGTTGCTCTCGACGGCTTCGACCATCGCATCGGCCTCGGCCATGGAAGCCGCCATTGCCTTCTCGGCATAGATCGCCTTGACGCCGCCTTCGGCACATTCGACCACAATCGCTGCACGCGGCTCGGGCTGGGTCGCCACGCTGACGATATCCAGCGCCTCGTGCGCGAGCATTTCACGGTAGTCGGTGTACTGGCGCTGCTGGGGCACGCCGTACAGCCGCCCGAATTCGGCCATCACGTCAGTGCGCAGATCGGCGCAGGCAACCAACTCGGTGCGGCCGCAGGCGGTGTAGCCGGCGGCGTGGGAGTAGGGCAGCGGAATTCCCTTCGCACCGACAACCTCGTTGTCGATGAACCCGCCCATGCGGCTGCAACCGATCACGCCGGCTCGATATATTTTCATCGCTTCCTTCCTCCTCTAAATCCAGTCTGCCGAGAAGCAAGACAGTCGGGCCTTGCCTATCACGTATGGCGTTTTGCGTAGCTTCTCACTACGCAATGCGAAGTAAGCAACCGGCCTCGGTCAGCCCAGCGCGTTGAGTCTGTCGCGCAACTCTGAGGTCAGGCCCATCTCCTCGGCAGCGAAGGCCTGATCGACATGGGACAGTTTGCGGCAGCCGATCAGAACGGAGGTAATGCCGGGTTGGCCTATGGCCCAGGCCAGCGCCAGTTGCACCATTGAGATGCCGGTCTCGGCGGAGACGGCGCGCAGCCCCTCCATGCGGCGCATCGAAACGTCGTTCTCGTAGATGTCCCAATGGTCGGGCTTGACATCGAAACGGGTGCCCTTGGGCGCGGTCCAGGTCTTGGTGTACTTGCCGGTAAGGAAACCGGCGCCAAGCGGGCTGTAAGAGATGACACCGATAGTCTGGTCGGCGCAGAGGGGCAGCAGTTCGGCCTCAATGTCACGGATGGCAAGGTTGTAGTTAGGCTGCACCGACACCAAGGGCGCCCAGTCGTTCACATCGGCAAACCACTGCGCCTTGCAAAGCTGCCAGGCGGCGAAATTGCTGCAGCCGAGGTAGCGCACCTTGCCCTGCTCCACCAACGTGTTGAGTGCGTCCAGGGTCTCTTCGAACGGTGTGCTGGCATCGTAAGCGTGGAGTTGATAGAGGTCGATGACATCGGTTTGCAGGCGGCGCAGGCTTTCCTCAGCCACTTGAAGGATCCGCTCTCCACCCAGGGGCGGCGCGATCTTGGTGGCCAGAACCACCTTCTGCCGGTTGCCTTTGCGCGACAGCCACTGCCCCAAAACTGTCTCCGCACCACCGTCGGAATAGACTTCGGCCGTATCGATCAGGTTGATGCCCCGGTCCAGGGCATGATCAATGACGGAGAGAGACGTGGGCGCGTCGATTTCACGGCCAAATGTAACGCTGCCCAGACCGATCGAGCTGACCTGTAGCTCGGACTTGCCTAACTGGCGAACTTCCATGTTCGGTTCCTCCTGACATATCTGAAGAGTGCAAAGTGGCTCAAAATTTGCAACAGGCCGGCTGTCACGAAGCCCGCATTCGATTGGCGGCGAGCGCCAGATCGGCCTGCCAGGTATCTGGGTTGACGAACTCTGGATCATCTATGCGAAGTTGGCGCAGTTCAAACATCAGGTCGGGGGAAAGTGTGGCTGTCGCCGCTACCAGGTTCTCCAGCAATTCGGGCTCCGAGCGCACACCGACGAGTATCGAGCCGATGCGCGGTTCGGCCAGCCCAAAGGCGATCGCAGCCTGCGCCGGTGTAAGGCTGCCGCCTTGGGAGGCCACCAGTTGGCGGAAGCGGCGTGAATGCGCCTTCAACAGCTGCAACCTGTCGGGTAGATGGTCGGCGCGTTCGGTCAGCACGCCTTGCAACAAAATCGAGCGCACCATGATGCCGACCCCTTGTGCGGTCGCGGCGGGGAAAAGCCTGTCGGCCAGACGCTGGTCGAAGACCGAATAGGTAACCTGAAAGACGTCGAACAGATCATGCGCCAAGGCGGCCAGCGGCAGATCGGGGCCGTAAAAGGAGCCGCCGCGCCAGAGCGCCATCCCGCTGGCGCGCGCAGTGGAGAAGACCTCGGCCACCAAGTCAGACTGGTCCAAGAGATCACCGTCGACATTGTGGATCTGCCAGATATCGACGTAATCGGTCCGGAGCAAGCGCAAACTGTTCTCCAGACCGACCAGCATGGCGCGACGCAGGGCATCGCCGCGCAGCGTTTTCCCATCTGCCTGCACGGTGGCCTTGGTCGCCAAGACGGCGCGCTGGCGGCGGCCGCGCAGCGCACGGCCCAGGACCGCTTCGCTATTGCCATAGGCCTGGGCGGTGTCGATGAGATTGATACCGGTGTCCAGCGCGGCATGAACCAGCCGCTCAGCCGCCGACTCAGATGGGCGACCGTACGCTCCGGGCACGGGGATCCCGTAGTCCATGCCCAGCTCCACAGTGCCCAAAGCGAGAGGAGAGACGGTCAGACCTGTACGTCCAAGTGTGCGATAGTGACTGGTGTTCATGGGGATTTGGCGCAGCTTTCAGTGGCTATATGTCTTGATTGTGGTGGAGCGGCAGCGTGCCCGACTTGTACTCCCGTTCCCAGAGGGCGACGGTCTCGTCGACGAACTCTTCCAGCGGCTTGTCGATTCCATGCTCGGCCATAAGTTCCGGCAACCACTTATGGCCGAAAGCGACGTGCTGGCGCTCGTCGGCCATGTCGTAACTCACGTACTGGGCCGACAAACGGTCCCCGGTCTCGGCGTAGGATGCCATCTGTTCATGGCGGCGGGGAAAAGCATGCACTTCATTGCCCATCGTCAGAAGACAGTACTGGGTGGCGGCGTCGAACTGGCTGCGCCAGGAGAAGACACGCGTATTCTGGGGCACATCGGTGTAGTCATGTCCATGGTGGGCCAGCCACTCGATGCCCAACTTGCAATGCCGCGTCTCGTCGTAGCAATGGCGGGCGCTGTCGTAAGAAAACGCCCACGGCATGCCGGGAGAGAGGTGGACAATGGCGGCCACGGTTTCCGCCGCCAGCATTTCCTGGCTGTAGCTCTCAAAGTCACGCAGGCGCTGCGTCGCTTGATCGGGAACCAGCACCCGCTTACCGGCATCGCGGTTCACCATATTGAAGCGCTCGTCGCGCGCGACGTCGCGGGGAAGCTCAAATGGCGTGCGGAGCGAGGGTTGGCGCGGCGCCTGTGGCCGCGCATCTCGTCCGGAGACGCCCCCGGCGGCGAGCAGCAGATCGGCGATGTACGCCTCCCACTCGCCGGTCGGATGGTGCGCCAGCGCCTGCTGCGCCCATGTAAGCTGCGTCTCTTCGTCCAACAGGATATGCTTGAACGCGTAGAGGGTCGGCGCGTCCGGATTGGCGAAAGTCTGCTCTCTGTGCCAACGATAGGTCGCGACCAGGGCCGGCTTGATCACGCGGAAGAGGCCGGCCAGCAGATCGGCTGCCGACGGCGCGTGGATCGCCTCCGCCATCAGGTGTTCGAGCGCGTCGTCTGCGGGCGGACGGAAGGCCGGTGTCTGGATCTCGCGCAGACGCTGGTAAAGATGCTGCACGTGCTGCGCATCCTCCCAAAGTATCCGGCCCATGGCAAGCTTCCACTCCATCTTGGCGGCGCCGGGCAGCCAGGCAGCCAGAATGCGGAGCGTTTCATACTCGATGAAGCGGTAGCGGTTGAGGAGTTTCTTGTTGTGGGCGAAGTCGATCTGCTCCGGCGGCGACAGTACCTGCATTGCTCTCCTCCTCAGTCGATGTCCAGGAGCGCGGCCGCGTTCCCGTAGAAGATGTCTTCGACCTGGCGCTCGCTCAGTTTCAGCCGATCACAGGCGAGACGGATGCTGCGCAGCGATTCCAGGCCAATCAGCACCGGTTGCAATGCGGTATGCTTTTCATCCAGGTCCATTTCGTCGGCGTAGAGCCAGTGGAAGGAGTCGCCGACGGCAACGCAGCGCCCGCGCATGTGGCTGACGTGAAAGTCGGTTCCGTACATCAGCTTTTCGTGCCCCATCGTCTCGACAATTGCCTCGAAGGCGCCGGCCTCGGTCACGGCAGAGGTGTCGAACCAGACGTTCTCCAAGCCCCGCAGGCTCTCGATGCCCTCGATTGTATGCCACGGGTTGAACCCGCGGGCGGCGTGCGCCAGAATAAGCCGCATATTGGCGTAGGTTCGACAATAGCGGCGGATCGTCTCCTGGTTGACAGGGTCGGCGAGGGCGCGATCGCGCACCAAGTGCAAGGTGATGGTCAGCCCCAGCGCATCGGCTGCCGCGACGTGGGCCTCGGGGAGATAGGCTTCGATCGGCGCCATCCAGGTCGGTTGATCGGCAGAATACGACCCGACGCCGGGCGCCTGCGTGCCTAAGAGCGGGTTTAGCGGCGCCATCGTATGATAGCACTTCAGCCCCGTCATGGCCAGGCGGCGCACCTCGTCGAGGATCGTCTCCGCATCCATGTCGGGCGAGATGATCAACTGCCCGCGCGAGTTGGCCGCCAGCGGCCCGGTTCCGTTGACCTCTGCGCCAATGAACTCGTTGTTGGCCTGCCGGTCTCCGAGAAAGGCGAGGCCAAAGAAGAGGCCACCCACAACGCGCGCGCCCGGATGCAGCCATTGGCTGTACTCGGCGAACTCGGCCAGCCCCAGACGCGGCGGCGTCTTGGACAAGCCTGGTGGGAGCGTATCGGCCGGATAGTGCTCGTGGCAGAAGAGGTGGGCATGGGCGTCGAAAATGCGGTTGGGCAAAAAAGACAGGACTTCCCTCTCGAGAAAGGAACGGTCGGCATCTTGAAACGAAAACATGGCGGCGCTCCTCGTACCACTGATGGTCAGAGGCGAATTGGAAAATCTACCGAACCAGGCGGCGGAAGGGTTCTTTCTTCACGTCGGCGGTTATCAGGTCGTCAAGATTGCCCCGCTCCAAACCGGCGCGCACAACCTGCAAAGCCTCGCTTGCCGCCTCGCCTGTCAGGCGGATGTCTTCATCGCTGTGGGCCAGCGTCGCCTTGAAGCTCATGTAAGTGTGGACGCCGCGACGCGCCATTTCCTGGATAAACAGCGTGGAAATTTTGCTGGCGTCGACTCCGTCCGGCGCTTTCACTGTGACAGAGGGATTGGTATGCAAACCGGTGCAGGCGCCCTCCAGGCCGGCGGAGGCAATTGCCTGGTTCAGGGAGCTGCGCAGCTTTTCGCCGATCTCCTCGAATCGCTGGGGCGCATTGCGTCGTTTCAACTCGCGAATTGTTGTCAGCGAGGCGGCCAGGCCGATGTTGTCACTCCAGTATGAACTGGAGATGAACATTCGCTTGGCGGGCTCCATGACCTCCTGTGAACCGACCACTGCGCCCATTGGATAGCCGTTGGACATGGCCTTGGCGACGACCGTCATGTCCGGCGTTACGCCGACCGCTTCCTGCACACCACCTACGGCCAGCCGCCAGCCGCAGGAGACCTCATCAAAAATAAAGACGGCTCCATGCTCGGCGGCCAGTTGCTTGACGCCTTCCAGATAGCCAGGCGGGGGCAGTTCGGAGCGGGCAGGCTCCATCATTATCGCAGCGACGTCGCCGGCATGTTGGTCGAGCAGTGCGGCCAGCATTTCCAGATCGCCGTAAATGAAGGGGATGACCGTGCCTGCCAGCGCTTTGGGCACACCGATCGGTTCGATTCCGGCGAAGGGGTACTCGCCGCTCTCCGGGTCGACGCCGTAGTTGGCGGCCTGATACCAGTCATGCCAGCCATGATAGCCGCAAAAGAGGATTTTGTCGCGGCCGGTAACGCCGCGGGCGATGCGGGCGGCCATGGCGCAAGCATCACCGCCGCCCTTTGCATAGCGCACCATCTGCGAACTGGGAATCGTAGCGTTCAACTCCTGGGCCAGTTCCAACTCGAGCGGGCTATTGGCAGAAAAGAGGCTGCCGCGGTCGATCTGCTCCTTGACCGCGCCGTCCACCACTTCGTCGGCGTGGCCCAGTATGATGGCGCCGACCGCGCTGACCCAGTCGATGTACTCGTTTTCGTCAACGTCGATAAAACGGGAGCCTTTGGCCCGCTGCGCATAGATGGGGCTGACGCCATGCGCGAACTGGTCGGCGCGGCGGCTGATGAGCTGGGTCCAACCGGGGATCAGATCGCCCGCCTCCTGGTAGAGTTCAAGCGAACGAGTCACTTCGTGATGCGCAGACTTCGGGAACGAGGTCATTGCGTCCTCCTGATTGCGAATTGCGTGGGGGCAGGCGAGACGCCTGTGTTCCCAGGTCAAGACTACTCGTGCCAGTTGAAGATCACGCCCAGCATATTCTTCTCGCGATGATAGGCCATCTCATAGGCTTCAACCATCTCGCTGTAATGGAAACGGTGCGTGATCAAGCGGCTCGGCTGCAGCAGCCCATCGGCCATGAGAGAGACAACATGGTCGGCGATGCAGTCCCAGGCGTAGCGGTCTGCGGTGCGATAGGGATCGGGACCGGCGTCGGGATAGAGGTAGCCGGCGCGCCCGGAGACGGCGATCACCGACGTGCCTTTGTTGTAAAACAGCTCCATGGCCAGCGGGTTGAAGTCCAGCGGCGGCTCGCCCCGCCCCAGCAGGCTGACGACCGAGACGCGGCCATTGTCGCGCACAATCTGCATGGCGGTGCGAAAGGCAGGCCAGGGGTTGGCGGTGAGAATGACCAGATCGATACCCGAACCGCGGCTGAATTCATCCAGCCTTGCGTCAAGCTCCGGGTCATTGTAGAGAAAGTTGGCGTGCGCGCCCATACGCTGCGACATCTCCATGCGCACCGGGCTATTGGCGATGCCGACGATGCGCCCGCCGAATAGCGGGCCCAATGCGATGGCGCCCAGACCGAGCACGCCCAGCCCGACGACCGCCACGGTCTCGCCGGGACGAAACTGCGCTTTGTGATAGCAGTGCGCGCTGAGGGCGTAGAGGTGGGCATAGACCGCGTCCTCGTCGGCGACGCCGTCGGGGATGACGACCACGCTCTCCGAATCGGACATGATGTACTCGGACTGGTGCGGCGCGCGGGTTACGACACGATCGCCGCCCTGCACGCGCTTCACGCCGCCGCCGACCGCCTGCACGACGCCCAGGTTGCTGTCACCCACCCAGCGAGGATAGCCGGGCGCGCCGGGCACCTGGTCCGCGCCTTCGTAGTTGCCGCGGTCGGTGCCGATTTTGAGCGCGGAGATGCGGGTCTTAACCCAGATCTGGTCGTGCGCCAGCTGGCTCACGTCCAGTTTCTGCTGCTCGATTCGCAGATCGCGCGGGCCGTACAGAATCGCTATTTTCATTCTCTACCGCCTTTCCGTTATAGGTGGCAGGTAATCGTGCGGCCTCAGATTCAGCGGGATGCACTATGCGCCGGGCACTTCGTCCAGGTCGGCGCTGCACTGCTTCAGCACGTTCATCAGGCTGAAATCTCCACCCCAGGGCACCATCTGCGCGCCCATCTCGCGAAATCGCTTGATGTCGTCCACCGAAGCCGCGGTGATGCCCCACAGTTTGTCATGCTTCTGCACCGCGGCGGCGACCGTTTCGATCGCCTTTTCCATGGTCAAGTCGCCAGTGCCCTGGTTGGCGATACGCAGTGAAAGATCGGCGGGTCCGATGAAAAGGCCGTCGATGCCTTCGATCGATGCGATCTCTTCGGCATTGGCCACGGCCTGCGGTGTCTCGATCTGACAGATGATAAAGGTCTCGCGATTGGCGTCAGCGTTGTAGTTGCTCTGAGGGTTCCAGACGCCAATGCCGAAGTCCCCGTCGAGCCCGGCGCCGTCCATGCCGCGGTTGCCGATGGGCGAAAACTTCACGGCCTGGACCAGATCACTCGCCATCTGCGGCTCGGAGACCAGGGGCACCAGGAAGCCGCTGGCCCCGTCTTCAAGGTAGCGGTAAAGCTTGGTTCGCTCCAGTGTGGGCGGGCGCACCATGCAGTCGATGTCGTTGTGATGGCACATCATTATGATCGCCTGGACCTCGCGCGCGTCCATCGCCCGGTGTTCGAGGTCAAGCCAGATGCCGTCGAAGCGGCAGTTTGCCGCGTAGCGGATGTAGAAGGGTAGATAATGGCCCAGGCTGCAAACGCGGGCAAAGCCGCCGCTGCGGAACTTCTGAAGCATCTTGCTGGTGCGCATGGTAATTCCTTTGTGTGGTTTAGCTTAGGGGACGATCCTGGCGCAGTGAATGTCCATGGCCTCATCGGTTCCCGCATAGTAAACGACCAATGCCGACCCATCGGCCAGCGTCTCGCCAAAGGGCAGGCCGAACGTCCACAAGCTCATCTCGCTGAGCAGTTCGGCTGTGCTGTCAGTCTGTTCGCCGGGGGCGTCACCCTGGCTGTAGATGACCAGTTCAGTCTCAGCGTCGAATGGTTCGTCAACGGCAGGCGCAAGCCGGGCGCGAATGGAGCGGCTGCCGAAACGGTCCACCCAAGACAGGAGCACGCGCCCGTCTGGCAACATGGCCGGACGGGCCGCCTGGTCGGCAATTCCCAGGTCTTCGGCGTCACCCCAGGTATGCCCATGATCGGTACTGACACGGCGGTGGATGTTGAGATACCTGCTGGCGGCGGTGTCGTAAACCCAGGAAAAGGTAGCGACTTTGCCATCGGGCGCCACGCCGCAGCGCAGATCCCAATAGAAGATGCGGCCGCTTGGATCCTCGCCCGCCACAGCCGGTTCAGCCCAACTGTGCCCCTGGTCATGGGAGTGGAAAAAGAGTACTTTCTGCATCCAGGGAGACGCGTCGTTGTACTCCTTGTTGGTCTCGACGCTCAGCGCCAGGGAACCATCGGCCAGCTTGAGGACCGGGCTGGTGAGGCTGGGCGGGCCGACCTCCTGCGGCATGGGGACCAGCCGCCAGGGTGACCAGGAGGCGCCGCCGTCGCGCGAGTCAGCCAGCAGAATCGCCATGGGCAGGCAGCCCTCGGTCTCCTCGTTGAAGAGCATTGCGCCAGGGTAGGTTCCGCGGTCGATCCACAGGGCCGCGGCCAGCAGATGGCCTGGCGACAGTTCGGTCAGATAGCAGACCCGCAGCGAACCGCGCACGCCGTCCACGGTGGGATTCTCGAACGGCAGCCAAGGCTCGCTCCATGTGCGTCCGCCGTCCTGCGAGCGGGTGAACTCGACGGTCTCATCGGCCGAATCCTTGGTCGAGCCGGTGCGGTAGGCGGCCAGCAACGAGCCATCGGCCAGGGCAGCAACGGTCGGGAATGTGAGGATGGCCCGCGCAGTATCGGGATGGCCGCGGCTGAGGATACCGCTGTGTGTGATTTGCATTGTGTCTACCTAAGCTCTTGGTTGCGGCTGACGCTGCCAGAAATCAGCATACGATGCAGATTTGTCGGACAGGGTGTCACGAATTGTGAGGGGGTCTAGGCGTGAATCAACGCGGCTGTATGTCTGCGCAGAAATCGCTTCAACAGTTCCATCGGTCTCGAATTGATTACCTTTCGATGAGAGACAGAAAAACGGCGGCATTGACTATTCGTACTCCTTCATGCACATTTAGAGGCAAGAGATGTCGGCGGTCGCCAGTGATAAGGAAATCGGCGGTAGCTTCCAGCGCGCACGCCAGGATACGATTGTCCGCCTGGTTGGTTCGGATGATAGGCAGGCGTCTTCGAGGCTCTAAAACCGTAGCTGAATCATTCAGCATTCTGATTGCCTGCGCTATCCGCTCTGGTGACCAATTGAACTTGCGCGCCAAGACACCGGAAACTTCCTGGAGGATAAATTGGGATGGGTAGAGTTCAAATCGTCCTCTGTCAGCCAGCCGCAGTACACGCTGTTCGTTCCCCGGGGAAGTTCAAACCGGAGACGATTACATTTGTGTCGAAGACGACTCTCATCGCTGAAGTGAAACGTCAGAGGCCCGGTACTCTTCCACCAATCGGTTCGCTTCCTCAGGGCCTATGCCCAGTTCCCCAGCCCGCTGCTCTCCATATTCAAAGAGCTGCTGCCATTCCAGTTCCGCCATGTATCGGCGCAGCGCCTTTCGCAGAAGCGCGCTTTTTGTGCCCCCCTCTTTCTTAACCACCTCGTCCACCTGTTCTGCCATCTCCAACGGCAGCGAGAAAGTGACGGTCTTCGTTGTTCGTGACATGACTCACCTCCGGATGCCAAGTTTCACTCGCGATTCTGCACTATTCCAGCCTCTCTTGTCAATATCCTCTTGCCACCGGCGCATGCCAGATTTTTGTGCGTCAAGTTGAGCCAAGTCGTTGGAGTTGCTGAGGCCAAGTTTGACTGATGGGGGCAGTTTTGGGTGGTCAGTTTTTTGTTTTTTGTGAACTGCCGCCAATGGACAGGTGTGTACGAGCGTTTGCGGGCGTTTGCGAGTGTTTGCGAGCGTTTGCGTGTGTTTTCAGGCGTTTATGGGGGCGGGGCGTTAGGAAAGGCGTTGGGGAGGCGCGTTACTGATTTCCAGTTAATTGTATTATGGATTGAGGAGGGTGGGGGGGCCGGGAAGGCGGAAACGGCGGGGCGGGCGGGGTGCGGAAGGGTGGAAAGCGGGCTCTGACGGCGAGGGGCGGGCGCGAGTCGAGAGCGCCGCTGGTTGGAGGGGCGCAAGGGTGGGGGCTTAGCTGGTAATATGATATTTATTCCATATTTTGGTCAGCCGGGCGGACTGTAGTGGGCCGCGCCCGGCGACGCTATATGAATTTGTGGACCAGCCCGTCGTATTCGCCCGTGTAGGTGTCCTTCAACTTGGCCAGAATCTGGTTGACCTGGCGCAGCTTGTCTTCGACGACGGCGGCGGTGTCCGGGGCTGCGCCAGGGTCGGTGGGCGGGGGGCCGGGGTCGACGCCGGACGGGAGCTGGCTGAGGGCGAGGCCGGTGAGGGCGTCGCGCGCGGGCGCAGGCGGGCGTTCCAGTTCGGTCTTGGCCGCTTGCAGGTCGGTTCGCATTGCAACGAGGTTTTTGAGCATGTCGCGCAGTGGGTACATGCTATAGACGTTGCAATAGACATCGCCTTTGAGGAATCTGAGGTAGTCCTGGGAGGGGCCGGCTTGTTGCTGGTAGCCGAAGCGACGGCGGCCGGACTCGGTGAGAACGGGCTGGGCGGAGGGTTTGGACTTGCCGTTTGACTGCGGCGGCGCGGGTGCGATGGATATGAGACCCTGTTCGGCCAGAGATTCGAGACGGTAGCGCTCCTGTTGGGCGGAGCGTTCGGCGGCCGCGTCAAGAATCTCGAGGTCGCCGTGGGAGCCGTTGACTTCGGCGGCGACGGCTTCGATTTCCTCGAGGCGGACCAGATCCATCTCGGCGTCGGCGGCGCGGTAGAGTTCGAGCAGGATTTTGGCGCCGCGGCAGATGGCGGTGTAGGCGGCCGGTTTCAGCGTTCCTTCTTGGACTTGGGATATGCCAACGGTGACGGCCTGGATGACGGGGCGGAAGCGTTCGGGGATGCGTTTGTCGGCGCGGGCGGCGGTGGATGAGTTTTCGCCGCCGAGTACGCGCCAGGCGCGGGTCTTTTCGGGAGCGCCGTGGGCGATGCAGTAGCCGTCGAGTTGCTCGTTGCCATTTCCGCGGCAGGGGGTGCCGTCTTTCTTTACGCCTTTGCAGGGTGGTGCAGCCATTTCTTTCCTCGCTTTGTGTTGTCGCCGCAGGAGCGCGGCAGGGCTATAGAGTGTGCTACGAAAGCAATGGGGCTTATATACCTAAGTAGCCAAGCGAGGTTAAAAATGCAAATTCGTTAGTCATCAAAATCGACAAAGAATTCCCAGTCTGGTTTAGGGATTTCGGGGGCCTGACCAGGATCAAGTTTGATTCCCAAATCATTTCGTATAATGTGGCCAGAAAAACTACTTGTAAGGTGGTGGAATTCTTGCCGATGCAACTCACTAGCTCGTTTTCCCTCAACACACACGCAACAATTAGGACAGTGTATCGAAACGAATATCCCGTTGACAATAGTCCTCTCAGCGCTGACTTTGCACTGGCGGCATTTGAGTTGGCCTGACTCTTTCATGTTTGACAGTCCTCCATGACTGTTGCTGGCTGGCTGCGTTGCCGCGTGTCAAACACAACAGAGACCATTCCCTTCTACAAGATTCTGAAAGAGCTTTACTTCTTTTGGGTTGACTACTGTTGCTTTAGTGCGTAGTAAACTGCCCAAATCAAACACAAACATTCATACTTCAAATTGTGACAGTGAATTGCTCTGGTTTCCGGCGGCTAATCTCCTTTCCTTCTCGATCTTTCTTTCTCAAACCTCCAATTCCCTCGGCCCTTCGGCTTCGTGTTCAAGACAGCGCGGGCGATGTTTTCCGGCGTGTCAGGAATGGGATCGGGAAATTCCAGTTGAGGGCGTCCGACGGAGCGTTTGGGACGGGGATCAATAGGTGCTTTCGTGTCTTCTCTTGGAACTGACCGCTTTCGTTTTGAAGTCTTTTTGGGCACCTCCTTTCAAGAGAATTGTACCCCGAAACGCTGATTTTGTAAAGAGTAAGGCACCAGACAAAATGGCTGGGGCTGAAATTGAATTCTAGGCCATCGCCTTATTACTGGAAAAGTGATCGACCCCCTTTTCTTCGTTATTGCGGTTAGAATTGGCCCGCAGTAACGATATATGATGGCCTCGGCTCAAGTCAGTTCGGCACAATTGGGGCATCTCTTTTTCGTTCCGCTTTGGAACGATTTGCTTTCCATCGCCTGCCGGATCGGAGAGACTACTGGAGCCAGCGTGAGGCCAGATGGCCCAAGCAATACTCCTAATGCGAACCGTCCCCCAAATCGCGCCCCTTGTTTGTGGCCACCACTAGGCTGACGATGCCGAACAGAATCCACATTGCCACGATTTCCACTATGGCTTCTTTGCACACATACGACCGTTTTTGGTCGATTCAGGTTGCCCACCAGCCGGGTTTCACTCTTTATTCGTAAGGGTTAAACACCTCTGACCTGTCACGAAGGCAGTCGGACAGTCGGTAGTATTCCCTCATGCGCCATCCGCTAGTCCAGTTGCTAACCGACATAGACCATAGCACCACTATTTCATTTTGAACAGGGTCGTAATAAGCGTTCCTGAAACCTACGCTTAGTTCGCCCACGTCTGGATTCTCCGTAAGAAACGCCCGTTTAGACGCGGAATCAATCTCGCTCCGAGCAAAAAGGAAACATGGCTTAGGAGGCTGCTCTGTCTCTCCGCAGACTCGCCACAGACCGGTGTTGCCCTTTTTGCTCTGCTCTTCTGCTGCCTGAATCTGCTTCGCATACACACCTAGCCCTCGTTCATCGTATCTGGCGTAGCCGAACAAAACAAGCATTTCGTTCAGTAGCGTGCCATCTGCCAGTTTGATATAGGCCAGAACTTCGTCGTTCTCGATTTCTCCCATTGGTTCTACCGTAATCAGAGGGTTGTTCTGGTACGACTGTCTGGCGTACTCAGCGGCCTCACGACCAAAGCACTCGATCTCGCCTACCGAATTCGGGGCGTTGACGTTAGCCAAATGAACTGTTGCGATCTGTCCGTTGTCAGTGAACACGACCTCAAATGAATCTCCGTCAAGCGAAGTCTTGACGACTGCCTGACGCGGAGGGAGAGGAGTTGACGGTGTTGGAGTCACTGTTACCGACACGGAAGTAGGCGTAACGGTTGCAGTTAGAGTAGGAGGGTCTGGTGTTGCCGTAGGCGCTGGAGTTTGGGCCTGAAGTTGCAAAATGGTGAACACGGAAAGGAGAACTGCAATCGTGCCCACACTGAAAACTCTGTGCTTGAGGTTCATTGCGGTGCCCCCTTGGTGGAAATAGATGACCGGCAGCTACCACAGCGAACCGTTCGATCCAGTATCCAGCAAGGGGACGCAATGCGCCCGACCAACCCATTTCGCGGGATACTGAATCATTGTTCAATCGCTGTGGTATGGTTAAGCTATCACAGCCTTACACGCAATGCAACTCTTCAAATCTCTATCGAGTTTGAGTCTGATGAATTGTCGAATGACCTTACCGATTTCTTGAACTCTGCTATATACTTCTAATGCTTGCTAAGTCAGTCGCGTGTTATTTATTTCGTTCAGAAAGCGATGAAAGCATGAATGAACCAAACTGGACGAACCGCACAATGTGGACGGGCGACAACCTCGACATTATGCGGGGTATGAATTCAGAAGCGGTAGACCTGATCTACCTTGACCCTCCCTTCAACTCCAATCGCGACTACGCCGCGCCTATCGGCTCTGAAGCGGCGGGCGCGGCGTTCAAAGATACGTGGGCGCTGGACGACGTAGACTTGGCTTGGCACGGCGAAATCGCCGAAAAGCACCCGGCCGTATACTCCATCATCGGCGCGGCCAGGGAGGCCCACGGCGCAGCCATGCAATCTTATTTGATTATGATGGGAGTGAGGCTACTGGAGATGCGGAGGCTACTCAAGCCGACTGGTTCAGTTTATCTGCACTGCGACCCGACGGCCAGCCACTATCTGAAAGTGGTGATGGACGCGGTTTTCGGCACAGACAACTTCCGCAGTCAAATAACGTGGCGACGTGCAAATGCAAAGGGTTTAGCTTTCAAGGGATACCCGAACAACGTTGACTACCTGCTTTACTACAGCAACTCCCCCGAATATGTCTGGGAGCGACCGTTTCGGCCACATGACCCCGCCTACGTCAGGAAGTTTTATCACCGCGTTGAGCCAGAAACAGGGAGGCGCTATCAACTGGGCGATTTGGTCAATCCAAACCAGGACCGTCCCAATTTGACTTATGAATTCCTAGGTGTAACTAGAGTTTGGCGTTGGACAAAGGAGCGGATGGAACAGGCTTACGAACAGGGGTTGGTCGTGCAACAACGACCTGGTGGTGTCCCAAGGCATAAGAGATACTTGGATGAAATGCGGGGCAATCCGGTGGATACAATTTGGGACGATATAAAGCCGATTCAAGCCAAATCCAAAGAACGTGTCGGCTACCCGACACAGAAGCCACTGGCCCTGCTTGAGCGCATCATCAAGGCTAGTAGCAACAAGGGCGACATGGTGCTAGACCCGTTCTGCGGGTGCGCTACGGCTTGCGTAGCGGCTGATCGGTTGGATCGGCGATGGGTAGGGATCGACCTATCCCCGCTTGCGGCCCGGCTTGTAAGAACTCGCATTCAAGCGGAAGGGCCGCTGCTCTACGAACTCAATCATCGAACTGACATCCCAAAGCGTACTGACATAGGCAAAGTACCACATTACCGAACGCAGAAACACACCCTTTTTGGACTTCAGGAAGGCATTTGCAACGGCTGCCGGGTCGTTTTCCCGTTTCGCAACTTCACGGTTGATCACATCATCCCTCGCTCTCGCGGCGGTACGGATCACTCAGACAACCTGCAATTGTTATGCGCGGCTTGCAACAGTGTGAAAGGGAAACGAACCCAGCCGGAACTCATTGCAGATTTGCGAAGACAAGGCATCATTGAATAAAGGCTACCAATGTCATCTACCTGAACGGGTTGAAGCGCAACGGGGCGGGATGGGTCGCTCAAATCCAATTCTCCTAAAACAAATCTCATGCACCAGAACTAAACGAGCCACTACGAGTTATAGCGACTCGCTCCACAGGGCAATCGTGAACCTTAAGTTTTCGGCCACTTTCACCTACTCGATGGAGGAATTGGGCAAGATTCAGACGCCATCCAGGTGAAATCGGGGCCGTCAATGCTCGTTTCCTGCTGGAATTAGCGGACAATCCGCTACTATCACGAAGTTCGCGATAGCCCTGACTCGCTCCACCCCAACTCTTGACGTACCGGTAAGTGCCGTGATAAGCTCGGCGTCAACAACCTCCTTGCCATACAGGATAAACGCACCATGGGAATACCCCAAGACCTCCCCTGGGAGTTGACAGGAACACGCCTAGGCAGTGGCGGCCAAGGCCACGTTTACCTTGTTACCAATCGTGAACTTGACGATGGCAGAGAATATGCCCTAAAGGTACTCAAGAACTCCGGCACACAACAAGCGCGTCAAAGGTTTTGTCGCGAAGTCGAAGCCATTCGAGAGTTAGATCATTACTCGATCATACAAGTGTATGACCACTCAGAAGAACATGATGAATTCCAGTATTTTGTCATGGAATACCACCACGGGGCTCAACCTCTCGACAGCATTATTGCCTCATCATCCACCAACCCTTTTCACGGCAATGTGCTGCTAAGCCTCGAACTGTTCGAGCAAATAATAACTGCAATTGACGCATGTCAAAAGAACGTCCCGAAAATCACACATAGAGATATCAACCCTGAAAACATCCTCCTCCTGAAAGACGGAAGTATCCGCCTGATTGATTTTGGAATTTGCCATTTTGAAAACGGAGAAACTATCACCCTTACAGACGAAAACGTGGGGAGGCGCAACTACGCAGCACCAGAATGCGAAGCAAGTGGGACGCCCGTCGTTGGTGTCCATTCTGACATCTATTCTGCATCAAAGACGCTCTGGTCTGTAATCACCTCACGCCGTGCTTTTAGTCGAGAAGAATCTGTCTTTAGGGCTGATTCGATGCAAGCCAGGTTCCCGGACAAAACAGAAACTTGGCATTTAGGGCGCATCTTTGAAAAAACAATCCGAAAAGACCCGTCCAACCGATTCACAAGAACTGAGGACGTTCTTGAATTACTAGCCGAGGTGCGTTACAAAATAGAACGGGGATTCCCCCCGCTTGAACTTGCAAGTTCTCGCTGTCCCTCATGTGGAGGAAAATACTTCACTGATTTGCCCGGCGCGGAGACCGCTTTCGGCCCATTGGAATGCCGCCACTTTAGTGCGGTGCAGTGCCAGCAATGTGGGCTTGTTGTCCTGCGTAATCATATTGTTTTGAACGAAAGACTTAGAGCAACAGGAAACCTTCAATGACGCTCGGTGACACCGTTTACCCCCAAATATACAAACCAACTCTTGACTTTCCAAATCATGCCGTGATAATCCCCACTCAACTCTACCAGCCCAAACCACACTAAACATATAGGACCTCGTAATGAATCCGAATGACAGGACTCTCCTCTTGATAAAAGTGACTTCAAGCCAAGACTATGCCGACAAATTTCTACAAGGCGATCTGTTTGCCAGAAGATTGGCCTGTTTCAGAAAGATGGAGAACGATAGTCAAAGGGCAGACATCCTCGAAGCCTCAATTGTGTACCCACGTGAACAAATCAGGATTGCATTCCAAACGACACACACAACAACTGGAAAAAAAGTGAGTTGGTCGTGCCTCCAGCAGACCTGGCCGATAACCCCGTGTTACGACTCGCCGCCCTCGATCACCTCAATGTGTTCTGCACATATGCTGTCGATTCTGACAACCTAAGACCTGTTCCGGGCAGCGATACAAAAAAACGACTAGAATTACCTTACGATCTCTGGAAATTAGGTAGGTATGCCGTTTTGATCTTCGACGTTCACAAATTCATTAAACGTGTACGCATCGCTGCTTATTCTCGAAACTATAGGACATGGGCAGGACGCGTGGTCTACTACGACCCCGCCGACGGTTCGCCTCCCCTGCCACCCGACATCCGAGTGGCGTTTACCAAGCGCAATCAGTATGCTCACCAAAAGGAATTTAGGCTCGCATTCGATACAAACACAATTGGAAACGAGCCCTTAACCCTCAATGTCGGAGACATCAGCGACATCGCACTAGCCGTCAACAGAAATAACCTTGACGACAAACTCTCGATATCCGTGATCAAAACACCTTCAGGTCAACCCTAACCCAACACAAGCACATACACATCGGCCTATCCTAACCCTCTTGATAGTCATGGAGTTAAAATTTTCGATGGCCTCTGAACTAAACGTATAATTCCCTAATTTAACGCCGAACCTGGGTTGACTACCTCAGGATCGCTCAGCCGCTTGCGGGTGAGCCAGACGCAGAGGGCGTTCCGCCGCCAAGGGTGACTTGCCCAAAGCTGGTATGCGGGCCTGTTTGCGCCGGCGCCCCTGTTTTGGATGGCTGCGCCATTTCCAGGACGCGCCCTGTCAGTGCCAGTCATGCGCGCGCGGCATCTTCACACCGACGCGGATGGCGCGCAGCGACGACACGATGACGTTGGTCGTGCCGTCCCACTTGGACACAACGCCGCTGACCTCGATCACCTGGCTGTCCAACTCGCGGCGATGGCGGGCGAACACATCCGCCCAGAGAATGATCTGGACATCACCGAATTCGTCTTCAATCGTCACGAACACCGTGCCGTCGCGCCCGCGTGGATGCTGCCTTGCCACCGGCCAGCCGGCGACCGTCACCGCCTCCCCCTCGCCGCGGCTTTCCACCTCAGGCGAGGCGAGGATGTGGGGGGCCAGCGTGGGCCTGACGAACTCCATCAGATGTCCGCTGGGGTAGATCTCCAGCACCTGATATTCGCCGATCATCTGCTCACGTGCGTTAAAATCCTCCAGCTCAACGACGCTGTCCGGCCTGAACAGCGAGAGCGCCATCTGCCCGTTGCCGGAAGGGCGCACGAAGAGGCCCGCCTCCCACAACGCCTGCCTGCGGTTGGGGGCAAATCCGTCGAAAGCCCCGGCCAGCGCCAGCGAGAGCACGGCCTGGTCATTCATGCCTGTGCGCCGCACCAGATCGCCGGCGCTGGCGTAATCGCCATGCCTCGCCCTCTCCTCGACAATGCGCCTGGCCGACTCCGCCCCCACATCCTTGATGAACACAAGCCCCATGCGGACGGAGCCGCCTTCGGGCGCGCAGCGTACCTGGCTGCGGTTGACGCTCGGGTTGAGGAAGGGCACACCAAAACGGCGGGCGTCCTGCTTGAGCGTTTCCAAGGGGTAGAAGCCCATCGGCTGATTGTTCATCAGCGCGATAAAGAACTCCAGGGGATAGTAGCACTTGAGCCAGGCCGCCTGGTAAGCGGTGATGGCAAAGGCATGTGAGTGGCTTTCGGGGAACATGTAATGCCCGTTGATCTTGGCATAAATCCTGCGCGCCGCCTCTTCGGGAACGCCCTTGCCGCGCGCGCCGTCGCGGAAACGCTGCCAGTGGAGGGCGATCAGATGCTCATTGTTGGACTTGGCGAAGGCGCGGCGGATCTCGTCGGCCTGCGCCGCGGTCATGCCGGTCACGTCGGTGATCAGCTGGACGACCTGCTCCTGCCAGACGATGATGCCATAGCCGCGCGCCAGGGCGCGTTGCTCGAGGGGATGGTCGTAGTCCCATTCGGCCCCGTGCCTGTATCTCGCCACAAACTGTGAGACCGCACTGCCCTGCACGCCGACGCCGGGACGGATCAGAGCGACCTGGTAGGCGAGGTCGAGGAGATTGCGGGAACGCAGGCGCTGCCCCATCTTCAACTGCGCGGGCGATTGCAGCAGAAATATCCCCTTGGAGCGGCCGGCGTTGATCATGTCGTACACCCTGGGGTCCTGCGGGTCTATTCTGCTCAGGTCGGGTCTCCTGCCGGCGCGTTGTTCGACGAGATCGAGGGCCTCCTCCAGTTGATCGAGAACCGGCAGGGAGAGAATATCGATTTTGGCGAAACCGGCATCGGCGACGCTGTCCTTGTCCCAATCCATGATGAAGCGGCCCGCTATCGCCCCCTCCCGCACCGGAACCATCTCCGGGATGGGCGAACTACTGAGGATCATCCCGCCCACGTGCTGGCTCAACAGCTTGGGCGCGCCCATCAGCTGGGGCGCAAGTTCGATGAGCTCCTTCCAGCCGCAGGCGTCGACACGCTGGCTGAAGGCCGGGAGCTGGATCATCTCCGCGCGCAACTGCGCGGCATCATGCGAACGCATCTGCTTTGAGAGCAGCGTCAACTCCGCCGGCGGCAGCCCGAGCGCCTTGCCCAGATCCTGCAGGACTCCCTTCACCTTGTAGGTGGCGATGGCGCCGGCCAGGACGGCGTACTCCGGCCCGAAATGCTGGTGGATCCGCTCGATCAACTCGTCGCGGAGCGCGCGGGGGAAGTCGAGATCGATGTCGGGGAGGACGGTCATGTCGGCGGAGATGAAGCGCTCCAGGGTGAGGTTCCACTCGAGGGGATCGATGTGGCTGATGCCGATCAGATATCCCACCAGCAGCGCGACCGACGACCCGCGCCCCCTGCCCGGCGGGTCGCGCTCTTCAAAGCGTGAGCTTGCCCCTTCGCTCTTCTCTCCCTTCTCTTTGCCGCCATTGCGCTCTGCCACGATCCTCTGGGCGATGCGTACGATCTCGCGGTAAAGCAGGAGGAAACCGGCCAGACCATGGCGGGTGATCAGGCTGAACTCCTCCTCCAGCCGCGCCGCGACCCGTTCTGACACCGAGCCGTAAAGACGCCGGGCGGCGTCATAGCAGAGCCGCTTAAGATAGCCCTCAGCCGTGTATCCCTGTGGCAGCGCAGGCTCAGGCAACGTGTAACCCAGGTCTGTGCTGAGATCGAAAGTGCAGCGTGCGGCGATCCGGAGGGTGTTGGCGACCGCCTCCGGATAGTCGGCAAAGAGGCGTACCATCACCGACGGCGGCTTGAGATAGAGGTGATGGTTGGGGCGGAGATGGGGCAACGCCTGGTCGATAGTCGTGTTGAGCCGGGCGGCCACCAGCGCATTTTGCAGCCGGTATCGTTCCGGCGCGTGGTAATGCACATCGTTGGTGGCGACCAGAGGGATGCCGGCATCGTGGGCAATGCTTGCCAGCCTACGGTTGCGCATCGTGTCCCCCTGCAGAAAATTTTGCTGAAGCTCGACGTAGACCGAGCCGGGGCCGTACCAGGCCGCGTACTCGCGCAGTTGCGCCTGCGCCTTCTGCCGACGGCCCGCCAGCGCCAAGCGCGACAGAGCGCCGTCACGTCCGCCGGTCAGCAGAATGACGCCCTCCGCATGCGCCGGCAGATGCGCGGGATCGAGCCTGGGTTCCCTGCGGTCAACCGCGTTTGCGAGGGTAAACAGACGCGAGATGTTCGAGTAACCGCGACGCGTCTGCGCCAGCAGCGTGAGCCGTGAGCCATCCAGCAGGGTCAACTCGCCCCCGGTGATGGGCGGGATGCCCAGGCTGCCGGCCAGGCGCGCGAACTCCAACGCCCCGCACAAATTGGTATCGGTCAGGGCCAGGGCGGTGTAGCCGTACTCCTTCGCCTGCGCCAGCAGTTCATGGGTATGGGAGGCACCCAATCCAAAGGAATAGAAGCTTTTAACGTGAAGCTCGACGTAGCCGATGTCCATTTTATTGCGTATTCCGGCTCAGGCTTTGCGGCTGGCGGCCGGCAACTGATCAACGGCCGCCGCAGTGCTGCCGGTACCAGAAGCCATCCTTTTCATCCCTGAACAACGTGAGCGGCCCGTCGTCGGACTCGATCCGAAAATAGGCGCGCTGAATCGGCTGCGGGAGCCACCAGAGGTCGAACGTCCAGCGGTCGGCGATGCGGGTCACGCGGCGCCAGCGCCGCTCGATCCGGACAGCGGCCGGCAGACGCGCCGACCCTTCCCGCACTTCTACCGGCGCCGGCGCGTGCAGGGGCTTGATATCATCTTGTTTGGCAGGGTCGATGGGGATCTGCAAAGCCCGCATTTCCGGCGCGGGATGCCAGGGCGCCACCTCTGCGATGCGATGGAGAACGTGCGTACCGTTCATGCGCACCTGCAGCCGCCTCTCCATCTCCATAAGCCGCCGGCCGGCCGTCTCCTTCACATCCTGAAAAAGTCCCATCTGCACGCCAGTGCCGCCACTAAAGCCGGACAAAGTGAGGGTCACATCCTCAACCGGGAGCTGCGGCGGCTCCAGCTCCAGCCGATTTCTGATGAGGGCCGCCGCGCGTTGCCAGCGGCCAACCGGCTGCTTGAAGGCGATGGACGCTGCCCAGGGGGGCCAGCCGCGCGCACTGCATTGCAGCGCGGCCACACCGACGAATCTTCCTGCCAGCTCAGGGCGGGCATACCCCCGGCGCAGAAGGGTATCGACCGCCACGAAAAGGAGCTCGATGGAGGAAGAGTTGAACGGCAGCGAGGTATGCTCGACGATCGACTCCTCAAACGCCAGCGGGACGACAGGGCTATCGTCGACCCCGTTGCAGAGCGCCCACAAGCGGCTGCCGTCAGGCCCGAACTGGGCAACGATGAGATGCTTCTGCATGGCTGCGACATCCGCCATTGTGTGCAGACCGAAACGATGCAGCCTGACCTTTACGTCAGCGGAGACGGGCAACAGGTCTATCGAGTAGGGCGCGAGGAAGGCGCGCACGTCGTCGGGCGCGTTGGACACGCCGGGCGCTCTCGTGCGCGCAGCAACAAAGGCGGGGAATTTGGCATCCGCCACGCCAATACGGGGATTCAGGTCGGCGGGGACCGCGTCCAGCAGCGCGGAGAGGAGCCTGGCCTCACCGCCATACAGGGCATCCAGACCGTCGAGACGCACGTAGGCTGTGCCCAGCTCCGCCCCTTCAACGCGGTCGCTGATCCCCTGCAAGGATGTGAGCAGCTGGCCGAAAAGTTGCCGATAGTACGGCTCGTCCGCACTGAGCACGATCGTGTCAGCGTTGTGGGATACCGCCTGCTCCAGAGGCATTCCGGCCTTTACACCGGACAGGCCGGGGAAGTAATCGACGACCAGGGGCGTCATCCCTGTCGCGCCCCCGCCTTCGACGACCAGGGTGGATCTGTCTTTCAGATCGGCCTGTCGTCTCATCTCCGCTTTCGCGCGCAAATGCGTAATCAGAACGCAAGCGACTCTCATGGCTGCTTCCTGTCCAGGTATCAGGGAGGGCTGGTTTCAGTCGATAGTATAGAACATAAGTTCTGTATGTCAAATTGCGTTTTCGCTGTACCCCCCCGTCCTCTCTACAACGCCATCCCCGCCACTCCCTTGTCATCTCCCAACAAGCCTGCTATGGTATCCACGCTGCAGAAAACGGGACCTGAAACGCGCAATTAGGGGGAGAACATGGCGGAACTGATCAAATTCAGCGAACATCTGGCCATGGGGGGATACAACTACGCCTTTGGCATCTCGGCCGTCGATCTGACGGGCAACGGTGTGCCGGACCTAGTTACCCCGGATACCGAAGTCGGTCTCTACTGGCTTGAGAACGACGGGCAGGGCAATTTCAGGCGGCACATCATCCACGAACGCGAAAACGAATGGCTGGAACGCCACGAAATCGCCGACATCAACGGCGACGGACGCCCCGAGATCGTGATGGTGGACAACATCAACAGCTGTCTGCTCTACTTTGCGTATGAGGGCGACCCGCGGCTGCGCAGCTCATGGAGTCACCACTATATAGACGAGGGCACCCTGACGGGCGCCTACGACGTGGCGGTGGCCGACTTCGACGGGGACGGTGATCTGGATGTTGCAGCGTCAACCTGGCGCAAGGGGAACCAGTTCGTGTGGTACGAGAATCGCGACGGCCAGTGGATCAAGCATCTGATCGAGGACGACATCGCCGAGACGCGCGCAATCCACGCGACCGACATTGACGGCGACGGGAAGATCGATCTACTGGGCACGGCGCGCGTTGGCAACCAGGTCGTTTGGTATGAGAATTCGGGCGATCCGGTCAACCAGGGGTGGCGCAAGCACATCATTGACGACGCGCCGCAGCCGATTCACGGCCAGCCGGTCGACATGGACGGCGACGGCGACGTTGACGTGGTGATGGCGCTGGGTATGCTGCCCCCGGGCGAGCAGCACGGAGCGCCTTTTGAACATCACCAGATCGTCTGGTACGAAAACGACGGCCAGCCGACCAGAGGGAAGTGGCGCAAGCACATCATTTGCGAACGCTTCCCGCACGCTTTTGAAGCGATCGCCGCCGACTTCGACAACGACGGCCAGATCGAAGTCGTCGCCACGGCTTGGAACGAAAGCGGCCGCGTCGCCCTCTTCAAACACAGGGGCGACCCGCGCGGCCCCTGGGATATGCAGCTGCTCAAGGAGGGCTGGGTGAACGCCAACATGGTCATCACAGCCGACATCAACGGCAACGGTCTGCTCGACATCGTGGCGGCTTCTGAACGCGGCAGCAACGAGGTGCGCTGGTGGCGAAATGAGAGTGCCTGAACAGTCGCACCTATTTGGATGGCGCTCCTGCTTCTTGCGCCCGCGCGCTGTGGAATCTGAAATAGCGTGTGCCACTGGCTGGGGCGCTTTGGTCGCAAGGCCAGTGAGTTCGTGATCCGACGTCGGTGGCGCTATGGGAATTATTCGTCTTCCCCGCGCATCATCGCCTTTATCCAGCCAATCGTGTAGGCCACGCCGATACGCGGATCATCTCCCATCTGCGGGACATGGTCGGGAATGAGGACGCCGTTGAAGTCTATATCCTTCAGCGCTTCGACTGCTTTGCGCATATCGTAATATCCATCGTCGACGAAGGTTTCGACAAAGCGTGGGAGAGGCCGGTCGACGTTGCGAAAGTGGACTTTAAAGACCTTATTTTGGCGGCCGAATTCGCGTAAGGCCTCGCTTGTGCTCTTACCCATCAGCGCGCCGCCTTCCAGCCAACAGCCGATGCAGAAGCATATGCCTATATTGGGGCTGTCAGCGATATCCATCGCCTGCTGGTAGCCGTCAAAGCTGCTGAAAATACAGCGGGGCACGCCGGCCAGTTTGAGTTGGGGCGGATCGTCGGGGTGGATGCCCATGCGGACACCTTGTTCTTCGGCCACGGGCGCAACCTCCGCAATGAAGTGGCGGAAATTATCCCAAATTTCCTCCTCGCCGTAGACCCGCCCGTGGGAGAGCGGTTCATAAAAGCGATTGGCGCCTCGGTAGCCGGTGTGTGCCTTGTCTGCATCGAAGCTGCGTGCGCTGGCCGCGCCGCGCGTACTCGCTGGCTCGGAACTCCAGACGCCATTGGCCATGTGCGCATAGGTCGTGTAGGGAATGCCCGCCTCGCCCAGGCCGCGCAGATGGTGTTTGTATTCTTCAATTTTGGCATCCCGATTTTCCAAACCCAGTACGATTGCATCCTGGTTGTGCAGGTTGCCATTGCCAAAACCGTAGACCCGCAATCCGGCATTGGCGAAACGCCTTTTCGCCTGGCGGTAGTACGCCGCGCCGGCCCGCGGTACCGTTGTCCAGAGCACAACCCAGTCGATTCCCATCTGCTTGAGGAAGGTCAGATAGTCGTCCCCTGCCTCGGCCGACATGGAAACGGCCAGCTTCATTCCGGGTTCAATCGACCTGAGCGACATGCGGTCCACCCCCACGCAGTGCAATATCCACCTGTCTACGCCAACTCCCCCCGATCAATACGCGGCGCCCTGTACGCCACCGCGATCAGGTGACGCTGGAAGCGGTCGGCGCTGGCGCGAGGTGAGATATTGAACTGGACCATGGTGAAACCGTTGCGGGTATTCCAGCTCTGGTAGCCGTCGACGGGTGAGGCGCCGAGCGGCCGGCCGTCGAGCCAGATGCGCTGCGGGGCGGCCAAACGCGGTAGCCTCAGACGCAACGCCAGACCGTGGCTTGCGACCCGCAATAAGGGTGTGCCCGGCGCGTTTGCCACGGGCTTGATCTGATCGCAGCGCAGACTTTGCAGACGAGGGTACCGCCGGTAAGCCGCGCGCACCTCGGTCACGTCTATCCCCTGTTCGTGCCCATATTGCTGCAAGAATGGATCGATTTCGACTGTTCGCCAGCGGTCGAAATCGTCGGGGTCCAGCGAAAAGGCCGTGAGGGCCATACCCACCGGCTCGTTGACACCTCGAGCAACGAGAAACTGGTTCGAATGCGCCCATAGCTCCACGCGGCTGGCCCGGCGTTCAGCTGCTGTCTGTCCATACGCCGCGACAAAGGTTTCATCTTGCTGGAACATCGTCCGCACAGGGTAGCCCGCGACCGCTTCGGTCCGCCACGGTTGATTGCCAAGTTCGAGCATCGTTACACAGCGGATCAGCCCGCTGAGGGGATGGTGAACCTCCATCGTATTGGCGAGGGTATGATAGCGGTGATAGGCATGGACACAGGACGTTATGCGCTGACCAGAGTAGTACGAATGGTGGATATTGCCAGGCAACCAGGGCAGGATCCGCTCGGCTTCTTCTTCGCCGCGGTCCTGGGGGAATCCTGCGGACTCGGCGGCCCGGTTAATCTCCTCAATGAAGAGACGAGAGTGGGCGCGATCGAACTGGCTGGTCGTCCACGAAAATCCGTTACTCTCTCCCATGCGATATTTCCAGCCAAACTCGGTCCCGTGAAGGGAGCAGAACAGTTCCGGCTGCATTCGGGCGAGTATGTCTGCGATAGCCTGAGACTCCGGTTGGGTTGGCCCGGCATCAAGAGAATAGTCGGCATAGAGGTTCACATCGTTAAGATTATTGAACCGCAGATCCTCCCAGGAATCGGGATTAACCACCGGCATCAGGCCGATAGATTGCCTGCGGCGAATTTCGGCTGCCGCAGGTGTAACAAGCCAACGCACCAGTTCCAGCAAAGCCAGGCTTGCACTGCGTTCCTGCCCATGTTCTTGTCCCACCATAAGGACGCGCTGTTTGTCTTCGTCGCTTACGCCCTGGTCGGTAATGGTTAACAGCCAGATCGGCTGCCCCTGCACCGAGTGTCCGGCCCTTTCCAGGGCAACAGAACCGGCAAAGTCGTTCTGTAATTCTCTATAAAACGATTCCAGTTCCGGCAGCGACGGGTAAGAAAGCAGATCACCGCTGTCGGCGGATCCTTGAGACCAGACTCGATGTGTCCATCTGAATTTCACAATGCATCCTCGTCATTTGCCTGACTGTCGCGGATTCAGTGCGTCGTTGAGGCCATCACCCAGGAAGTTGATTGCCAGTGTCACAATGCCCAATACAATGGCCGGGATGGCGATCAGATGCGGCCATGTTCGCCAGGATGGCATCGACCTGTTAATCATGGAACCCAAACTGGCGCCGGGAGGCTGTATACCGATGCCAAGATAGCTGAGTGAGGCCTCGAGAATCATGGCGCTTGACATACTGAAGGTGAAACTGACAATCACGGGGCCCAAGGAATTGGGAACCAGGTGCTTGAGCATGATTTGCTTGTTGGTAGCCCCTACGGAACGAGCTGCAAGCACATAGTCCTGCTCTCGCAGCGTAAGAATCTGGCCGCGAATCAACCGCGCCTCGCCGGGCCAGGAAATAAGCGAAAGAGCGCTGAAGACGATCAGATAATCCACGTAGATAGTATTGGTCAGGAATCTCCACCCCGTCTGTTCCTGCAAGGCGGCCATCACAGCTTCCAATGGTTCGGCAATCGAGGTATTGATCAGAGCAGCGAAGAGAATTGTAGGGATAGTCATGACGACGTCGGCCAGTCGCATAATCGAGTTGTCAACTGCCCTACCCGAATAGGCGCTGATGCTGCCCAGGGTCACTCCTATGACAAGAGTCAAGAGGGGCACAAGAATAGATATCAGCACCGCCGTCCGCATGGCGTGCAGCAGGCGACTGAAATAATCACGACCGACGTCGTCAGTACCCAGCCAGTGTTCGGAATTGGGCGGCGTGCCGATCTGATCGAGATTCTGGTCCAGGTAGTCGAAGGGCGCAAGGTATGGCCCCGCAAGAGCTGTCGCGTAGGTGATGAGGACTACGGGGTGACCAGGCGATTGGCGCGTGAAGAGGGATCCAGGGCGACTTGCGCGGCGAGCATTTCGGTATGTTTTTCCACATCAATGACGACCTTGGGCATCCCCAGAAGGAGAAAATTCATGCGCCGGCCGGGGAACATGAGACGGCCCCATGCCCGCAGTGTTTCCAAGTCGGCATACGATCGTGGCGTCGGCGGCGCGTCAGGGCGCATTTGCGCCGGATCGAACAGATGACAATGGGCATCGAACACTCTATGCGGGACAAAGTCCGCCAGTTCCTCTTGCCAGAATTCACGATCGGAATCGCTGTAGTCCATGACTTGATCTCCCACGAGCTACGCCATAGAAACACAGGCGTCTCGCTTGCTCTGGCTGGATAGGCAGGCGGCACTTAGGTAGAGCGCAGGCACTCCATCTGACCGGGTTTCAGATGCGCAACAGTCGGGCTGCGTTTCCACCGCACACCAGCCGCTTGGCCTCCTCCACGATGTCGGCAGTGATTATTTTGCCCAACTGCGGTCGGGAATCCATCAGCGCAATGTCTGAGCCAAACAAGACCCGGTCGGCGCCGGCCTCATTCACCAGTTGCTCGATGACGCCGGGCGTGCGAAAGGTCGAGCAGGTCTCCAGATACACATTGGGATAGCTCTGTGCCACCTTAATCGCCGCGGCGCGCGCCTCAGCGACATTGCCCGAATGGCCGGAAACGAAGTTGGCGTTGGGAAACTGGGCGGCGCAGTCGGCCAACAGGCTGGGATGGGAGTGCGGGTCGGTGCCGGTGTGGAAGATTATCGTCAGGCCGCGATCATTGGCAAACTCATAAATCGGATGCCAGATCGGTTGGTCCAGGTCCCACTGGGTATATGGCGGGTAGAGTTTGATGGCAACCAGACCAAGCTCGTCGATGGCCCGCGTCAGTTCCGAGACCATATTTTCCGGCATCATTGGCGAGACGTATGCGAAACCGACAAAGCGATCCGGATGCGCGGCCACGAAGCGAGCAGTAATGTCGTTGCCGGTCGTGCCATCAGGGTGAAAGATGTTGAACAGGCAAGAGACATCGATTCCCACCTTGTCCATGGCGCGCAGAATCAACGCCGGATCGTCGACCCCATTGTAGCTGTCCAAGCGGCCTGTATGGCCGTGAAAGTCGATCACTCTCTGTTCTTCAATCATGCCGACCCTCTCCCTGTAGAATGCGTAGCAGATTCCCTGCGCAGATCAGTTCCAGGTCCGACTCGCTGAGGTCGGTATGGTGAAGGTAAAAGAGCATCGTCCCCATCGCAAAGCGGTCATACCATGAGCCGTAGACAAAACGCTCTGCCCCATATTCGGAGCAGAGCGCTTCAATCTCGCCCAGCGGTTCGATGCGACTCAACTCCAGATACGCGTTGGGCAACGTCGTCATCAGCGGGCGCACCCAGAGCGCGTGGGTGTAATGGGCGCCGACCAGAACCGTAACCAGTTCGGGAAAGGCGCTCAACGTCACGGCCAGCTCGTCAGCATCGGCGTCGGGCAGCGGAATCCAGAGCGGGATCCGGTTCTCGCTCAGCCAGGAGAGCATGGGCGCGCACGCCCAGGGCCGGAATGGGAGTCCGACCGAACGTGAATTGTGCAGCCGGACATTATGCACCCGCCCCTGCTCGTGCAATGCCTGCACCTGCGCCAGAGAATCGGGCGTAGGCATGATAGACCACTGGGGAAAAAGGCGGCTATCCTCTAGCCACTCTTCCAGGAAACCATTGCCATCGACCGGGCTGACTTCCTCAGTCTGGGCGTGGTAGATGAGCGCCTTTTCGACCCCATGGCGGTCCATTTCGGCCAGCAGCTGCGCTCGATTGCGGCATGGTGAAGGCTCATAATGCAGATCGCCCACCCGGACATTGGCGTCGAAAACAGGGACACGCGGCCGGAACGTGAATTGAGTAGACATATGTCTTGGCCTTAGGTTGACAGTTTCGACCGGTAATAGTCGCTGACCTTCTTGATGGCCGTGCTGAAATCGGCCACGTCCTGTTCCGTGTAGGACGGATTCATCGGCATCACGACCGTTGTATCCAGGAAATCCTCTGAGCCCTGCAATGACATGGCGCCGTAGTCGATGGCTGCGGCCTTTTCACCGGCATAGGAGAAATCGGACGTCCCATAGGCGCGCTGCTGGGCCATCACAGGGTATTTGTAGACCGGATTGATCATGTAGGGCGCGTTGGCAGGCACGCCTTCCGCTTGCAACGCCGCGGCGAACTGGGCTGCCGACACGCCTGTCGCGGCGGCGTCCACGTGAAAACCGTAGGCCCAGTAGGAGTGCGTGGCCTGCGGCAGAACGGGCTGCAAGGAAAGCCCCTCTGTGCCGTCGACGACCTCGTTCAGATGGTTGGCGACCCACTGCTTGCGGCGCACCGCGTCGGTCACCTTTTTGAGTTGGGCGATGCCGACCGCGCCCTGCAGGTCGGTCATGCGATAGTTGGGGGCCAGATAGTAGTGCTCGTAGACCGGGCTGCGGGGATTGCCCTTGTCCGCGAACCACTTCAGCCGATGAGCCAAGTCGTCGCGATTGCTGATCACCATGCCGCCATCGCCGGTGGTCATGTGCTTGCCGCCAAAACTGTAGCAACCTAAGTCACCCCAGGTGCCGACCGGACGTCCGCCGTATTCTGCAAGCTGCGCCTGCGCACAGTCCTCGATCAGAAAGAGGTCATACTTGCGCGCCAGGGCCACATACGCCTCCATCGGGCAGGGATTGCCGAAGAGATGAACCAAAAGAATGGCCTTGGTGCGTTCGGTGATCTTGGCCTCCACATCCGCGAGGTCGAGGTTGCCCGTCCGTGGATCGATGTCGGCGAAGACCGGCACCGCATTCTGGTAGAGAATGCCGATGATCGTGCCCATATCGGTGATGCTTGTGGTGATGATCTCGTCGCCCGGATTGGGGTCGATGACGCCAACGGCCGTATGCACCGCGGCCGTGCCCGACGTAACTGCCTGGGCATACTTGACGCCGTTCATCTCGGCGAAGTCCCGCTCGAACTGATCAACTTTCGTCCCGCCCAGCCGGCCTAGCCGGCCAGCGCGGATCACCTCGATCAGTTCGTTTATCTCCTCGTCGCCCATATCCCACTGGGGACCAAATGAACCGCTGCGAACCGGCGGCGAGTTGCGTTCGATTGCGATGGCCATTTCAGATTTCTCCCTGTACTGTTCCGGCCGCGAAATCCATTCAGTCTCTGAACTTCGCGGGCCGATTCGGCGAAAGATGTCTACAGAGCGCGCCTTCTGTGCGGCGCGTCAGTCCAGCCTGAAGATGCGTCTGGCGTTTTCTCGGAATATGAGGTCAGCCTCACGCTGGGACTGAATCGCGTCCATATAGGCCCCGTACTCAAACCACGGCGCAAACAGCGGCTGGTCGGTGCCAAACATAATCCGTTCCGGCCCCAAGATGTCCATGGAGCGGCGGATGGTGCCGGCGTTGATGCCGCTGCTGCAAAATTCAAAGTAGACGTTGGGCAGATCGACGATCTGGCGGGCGCCCTCGGCATCATCGCCGTGGGCCTTGATGATGACCAGATCGGGGTTGCGCTCGGCAGCCGAACGCACGCCCGGATAGGGCGAGCTGCCTTCATCCATGTGGATCTTGGTCGGGCGGCCAAAGTGGGCGATCTCGTCCAGCAGATCCTGCATGCGCTTGGTCGCCATGTTGCCGCCGAAGGGGCAGTAGAGCTTGACGCCGACGAAACGTGAATCCTGGAAATAGCGTTCCATCTGCGCGACCGAACCGGCAAGGTCGCGCGGGTCGCAGGCGATATAGCCGCGCAGATTGGGATAGCGGTCAAGGAAGGCCTGCGTATCGGCGTTGCCCTCGCACATGTCGTAGTTGATGGCGTTATAGGATGAGACAAAGGTGTACTGGATGTTGCAGCGCTCGGTCATCTCCGACACGTTTGTCTCTGTGCGCGTGTTGTACGGCTCGGCGCAATGGAAGCCGGACACGTGCGCATGGATGTCGATAATGGGTTCATCCGGCAAATCGGCCTCGGCCTTGATGAGCAGCGGCTCAACCGGCAGATCTTCGATATCCATGTTCAGCATGCGGAGTGCGTTGCCACCGAGGATAGCCTGCTTCTGTTCGTCGGACAGTTTGGCCATAAAGACCTGATTGCGCAGCCCGCGAATCGAATACTTGGGCGAGTTGCTGCCATAAAGCAGCCTGTCGCCGATACCGGCTTCGACCATCACTTCAAGGCCGTCGGCCAGACAGAGCCAGCGAATCGCGGCATAGACGTTGGGATAGACCTGCATGACCGTGATCAACTCGCCCATGTAGGCGTAGCTGACCTCGTTCATCGCGACCTTCACGTCGTAGCGGTGGCAGACCTCCGCCACTTTGCGGATCCAACCCTGGCTATCGGCCGCGCCTTTGAAGTCGACGATGATCGGCAACCCCGCCGCACCAATTGCTTCCACCATGTGCTCGAAGACCAGGAGGTCCGGGCTCCATTTCTGCGGCCCGGGGGAGAAGCGGATGGCGACGCAGCCGCCCTCGACACAGGATTGCAGATCGTCACGCCAGTTCAGAAAGTAGCGTGGGTCGAGTGTGCCGACCGGAAGCAGGCGGGGATGTTCTGCCGTCACGGCGAGCGTCTCGGCCACGGCTTCGGGATTGACCTGGTTGACCAGACCCCGCCGCGATGTCGTGAGGGTCAGGGTGGTATTGTGCTCCTCAGTCTGGCGCAGCAGTGCCTTCAATGTCGTATCCGGTTCAGGGATCGGATTTACGCTGAACTCGGAGATAAAGTCGATGGCGTACATGGTTGTTCCTTTCCTCGCGAATGGTAGACGGCAACTGTTACGCCGTTATGGGCGGGCCTGCTCTATAGCTCTTTCGAATGCCATCAGAAGCCCGTCGATGTGTTCCTCTGTCATGGCCAGCGAGAGCGCGTTCATCGACAATCCCTGGCTCAGGAAGTAGCCCTGGTTGAGAAGGGAGAGAAAGACGCGGTGCGCCATCGCGTCGTCGCTGCCGGCCAGACTGCGGTAGTCGATCAGCGGCTCGTCTGTAAAATAGACGCTGAAGAGGGAGCCGAGCACAACGCCCTGGAAGGGAACGTCGACGCGTGCGCTGAGTTCGTCGAGGCCGGCACGCAGGCGTTGGCCCAGTCCGTTCAGGTGCGCGAAGGCGTTCGGCGTCAGCTGCTGTAAGGTGGCAAGCCCGGCGGCCATGACGATCGCATGGGCGCTGAACGTGCCGCTCTGGAAGAAGCCGGTCGGCTCGCCGCGGTTGTCGAACAGGCTCATGATGTCGGCGCGGCCGCCGAATCCGCCGACCGGGAATCCGCCCCCGATCAGTTTGCCGAACGCCGACAGATCCGGGCTGATGCCGTAATATTCCTGTGCGCCGCCGCGCGCCACGCGAAAGCCGACCACCTCGTCGAGGATGAGCAGCACATCGTTCTCTTCGGTAATGCGGCGCACGGCTCGCACAAACTCTTTGCGCACCGGCAGAATTCCCGTTTTGGGGTCGAGGATGACGCAGGCCAGTTCATTTCGGTGGCGGCGCACGAGCCGTTCAACTGCCTCTTCGTTGTTGTAGGGCAAGACGACAACCTCGGCGGTCGCATTCGGAGACATGCCGCCGGCGGTGGGCACGGAATAGGGGGCATCGGCGGGGCCGGCCTTCTCCAGCGGCGGCGCAACGCTTACCTCAACCGGGTCATGGCTGCCGTGATACCCGCCCTCGAACTTGGCGATCTTGGGCCGCCCGCTGAAACCGCGCGCCAGCCGAATCGCGTGCAAAGTGGCCTCGGTGCCGGAGTTGCAGAAGCGGACGCGCTTCAGCGACGCCACGCGGCTGCACATCTCCTCGGCCAGCGCCGCTTCATTGCCCGTCGGCGCGCCCAAAGCAATGCCGCGCGTGAGCTGCGCCTGAACCGCGCCATTCACTGCGGGGTTGTTGTGGCCCAGGATCTGGCCGGTATGGTGATTTGCAAAATCGACGCGGCGCCGTTCATCAATGTCATAGAGATAGCAGCCCTCGCCGCGTTGCATGGTCAGGGGGTAAGGGGCGTAATAGTAGGCCCCCTTTGCGCCGCCCGGCATGGTCTCGCAATCCTTGTCAAACTGTTGACGCGAACTCGGGCTTTCGGTCGTATAGGTCGCCTCGACTGTCGTTGCAGTCTGATCCATTGTTTGTGCCTCGCTCATATTCAAATCCGCGTAAGGATGTTTTGCCGTTTGATGGGTAGCAGGCGGTTAAGTCTCTCAGCTTATCATGGTTGCCTGGATTACTCGAACCAATAGCTGTAAAGCTGTGCGCTGTTCAGGTTGAAACGCAGCCTGACAGGGACGCCGTTTGGGTCGGGCAGCCGGCTGTGGCCGCGCCAGGCAACCGCCTGCCGCACACTGTCCTCAGTCAGGGCGATGGCGTCCACCTGGCCGAAGCCCGGCAAAGGCATGCCGCCTGCGTCCAGGATCTCCACGGTTATTGCGCCCTCGTCGGCGACCGCGTTGAGGCAAAGCCGCTGCCCTTCCCAGTGGAATGGCTCGGTCACGACCGACCCGCCCGCGGCCGTGGCGTCCAGCGAGACGAACCCGTCGCGGCGCAGCGCGGCCAGGCAGATGGCGGCGTGATCCAGATCCCATTTGCGCGGCGGCCAGCGGAACTTGACGCCGGTGTAGTAGAACCAAAGCTCGTCAGCGCGCATCACGGGCGAGGAAGGGCCTAACATCTGAAATGTGTCGTAGGCGCCGCCGCCCAGTGGTGACGAGTCGATAAAAGGCTGGCGGTTGCCCAGCCGCAGCCACGAATACATATCGCGGCTGCTGGCCAACTGGATATGATGGAAGCCGTCGTGATTTGTGCCCAGAGGATTGCGTCCAACATGGTGGAACATGGAGGCGAAACCGATGTAGCGGCTCTCGTAGCGGGAGACGCTGAAGTTGTAAACGTCGACGCTATGCTCCTGCGGTTGGTTGATGAGCGGTTGTTGCAACGCAGGATTGGCGAGCCGGCGGGCGATCACCTCACGCGCCAACTCCTGGTCCTCGTCGTCGGCCTGAAAGACAAGCTGCGGTTCGCGCCAGCGTTGGAAGTCCTCGCTTGTGGTCAGCGCGTGCGAGCGGCCGTGCTGCCCGCGCACTTTGACTGTGGCGATGAAGCGGTGGTTGGCCGCGTCAAAGCTGAAGTTCGGCTCGTCGCCGGAGAGGATGGCGGGCGCGTCGTGGCGTTTCCACACGATGCCATCCGGGGATACGGCGAAGAATATCGAATGATCGGGAACCAATGTGAAGCTGATCGCCTTGAAGCGGCGGTCGGGGTCCGGGTCGCTGGCATCGTAGACCACGCCCAGCACTTCCGAGGTGCTCGTTCCGTCGAGGGGTATGGCGACATGATTGTTTTCGCGCGAGCCCTCGTACTGCAACTGGCCTACGCTTGGCTGATACCAATGCAGCCCGTCGCGGCTCTCGTGGTAGGAGGAGCGCCCTTTGTCCGCCTCCATCTTCGCGCCAATCGTCCAGAATTTCCAGAGCTTGGCCTCTGCATCCCACACCGGCGCCGTGCGCGTCTGCGGTCGGTAGGCCGGCCCGTCGTTCTGCGGAGACTGTTGGGCCATGTACGGGTCTGTGCGGATGACCGCGCCTTTCTTGTCGGGCCGGTGCATGCGCGTCTGCAAGCCGTCGACCCAGGCGATGTCGGCATCATCCAGAAAGAGTTGCCGCTCATTGCGGGCGAACGTGCGAATCGACTCAGATGCCATTCTACTCCTCCTCTATTCGATCCAATAGCTGTACAAACGTGCGTCGCGCAGCCAGATCCGCAGTTGAATCGGGCCCGCGGCGTTGGCGGGCATCCGTTCCTGCCGGCACCATCCGACCGCCAGTCGCACACCGTCATCAGAGATGGGAATCGAGTCTTTTTGCTCGAAGCCTGGCAGCGTTTGATCGGCCGCGTCGACAAGTTCGCACCGAATCTCGCCGTCCGCGGCATCAGCATTCAGGTAGAGCCGCTTCCCTTGCCACAGCAACGGCACGGTCGTTACGGCGCCGCCGTCGGCGTCGGCGTCCAGCGAAACGAAGCCATCGCGCCGCAGTGTCGCCAGACAGATCGCGGCCCGCTCCGGGGCGGCCTTGGGCGGCTGCCAGCGATGTCTGATGCCGGAATAGTAGAACCACAGTTGATCATCGCGCACGATGGGGAAGGACGGTCCGAGGATCTGCATCGTGTCATATGCGCCCGCGCCGAGAGGCGACGGACCGATAAAGGGCGCCCGATTCCCCACCCGCCGCCAGCTAAGCATGTCGCGGCTGCTGGCCAGTTGGACGTGGTGAAAGCCGTCGTGGTTGCGGTCGTTCCAGGCGCGCCCCGTGTGATAGAACATCGAGGCAAAGCCGATGTAGCGGCTCTCGTAGCGGGAGATGGCGAAGTTGTAGACATCTACCGCGTGCTCCTCCGGGTGGTTGAAGACAGGCTGCTGCAGGCTCGGGTCGGCCAGGCGCGCGGCGATGATCTCGCGCGCCTGCTCCTGGTCCTCCTCGTCGGCATGGAAGACCAGTTGCGGTTCGCTCCAATGTTCAAAATCCTGGCTGACCGTCAGGGCGTGGGAGCGTCCAAACGGGCCTGGCACCTTGACCGTGGCGATGAAGAGGCGATTGCGTTCGTCAAAGCTGAAATTGGGTTCGTCGCCCGAGGCTATCGGTGGAATGTCGAGCCGCGTCCAGTGGATGCCGTCAGGGGAAGTGGCGAAAAGAATGGCCAGTTCCGGCGCCATCGTGAAGCTCAACGCCTTGTAGCGCCGGTTCGGGTCCGGGTCGGTCCTGTCGTAGACGGCGCCGAGAATTTCGGCGGTGCAGCCATCGCCCATCGGAATATAGACGAGATTGTTCGCGCGCGTGCCGCGGTATCCGGCCTGACGTACAATCGGCTGGTACCAGTGGAGGCCGTCGCGGCTCTCATGGTAGCCCGAAAGTCCGGCGATGCCGTGCAGCTCCTCCGGCGTCACGCAGATGGTCCACAGTTTCCACAACTGCCGTTCGGGATCCCAGACCGGCGCGCAGCGGATCTCCGGGTTCCCGCCAAGCGCAGGCTCGCGGCGGATGACGGCCCCTCGTTTACGCGGCTGGTGGAACGTCTTGCGCAGGTTTTCCACGAGGGCGACGTCGTCGTCATCCAGGAAGAGTTGCCGTTGCGCCGCCGCAAGGGCGTTGCCAGCACTCCTGTTCGGGTTGGTTGCGTGGGCGTTCGCTTCCTTAGTCATCGCCTGTCTTTACGTGGGGAGTAAGTTAGAGGAAGATGGAAGAAAGATACAGGAACTGTTCACAGACAAGCCGGGGCTAGTCCAGGTTCATGCGCGGGTCGAAAGCGTCGCGCAGGGCATCGCCGAAGAAGTTCATCGACAGCACGGAGAATGCGATTGCGACCGCCGGAGGCAGCCAGCGCCAGGGCAAGTTTTCCAGGATCGGGAGCTGCAGGGAGGTCGTCAAGGTCTGCCCCCAACTTGGCGTCGGCTGTTGAACGCCCAGGCCGAGGAAACTGAGGCTTGACTCGGTCAGGATGGCGCCGGCCAACCCCAGCGTCGCCGCGACCACGACAGGACCGACCACGTTTGGAAGTATGTGACGAAAGATGATGCGGTAGGCCGGCACGCCCATTGCAACTGCAGCGATAACGAAATCCTGACCACGCAGGCTAAGGAACTGGCCGCGTATCAGGCGCGTCATACCGGGCCAGCCAAAAATGCCGATGATCACCATTATGTTTCTGATATTGGGCGGCAGCACCGAGGTCGCGGTAATGATCAGCAGAAAGGTGGGGAAACACATGATGATATCGGTGAAGCGCATGATGACGTTGTCGACATGGCCGCCGGCATAGCCGGAGACGCTGCCAAGCACGAGCGCGATCGATGTATAGATGCCGACGGCCACCAGCCCGACCGAAAGCGAGACGCGTGCGCCGTAGACCAGGCGCGACCAGACATCGCGGCCGATGGCGTCAGTGCCCAGGAAGTGCTCAGCACTGGGCGGCTTATTCTTCATCTTGAGATCCATGGCCGCCGGGTCGATGCCGGCGATAACCGGGGCGAAGACAGCGGCAAACACGAGAATCAACAGCATGCCCAGCCCGATCATGCCCAACTTGTGGCGCGTCAGCCGCCGCCAGAAACGATGCTGGACCGAGTCGGTGCGCGGCGCTTCCAACGTGTCGGTGAGATCAGTTACAGCCATCGCCTGGGCTCCCCGGTTGAGATCGCATTCGGCTGAAATGTAGAAGATGACTCAGTGCAGAGATCATGGATTTCTCGGTAAGCCGGTGCATCGCGGCAGGTCCTCGTCTTACTCGTAGCGAATACGCGGGTCGGCAATCGCATAGGTGATGTCGGCGAGCAGATTGCTCAGCAGGACAACGAGCGCCACCATGAAGTTTACAGCCATGATTGCCGGATAGTCGCGGGAGAAGATGGCGGTCAGGCTGTAGGTTCCCATGCCCGGCCAAGCAAATATGTGTTCAATGATGACAGTGCCGCCGATGAGGAAAGGGATGTTCAGGCTGATTATCGTAATCAGAGGGATAAGCGCATTACGTAGGGCGTGGCGCAGCAGAACAGCCTTTTCGGCCAGCCCCTTGGCGCGCGCAACCGTAATGTAGTCCTGGCGAATGACATCAAGCATGCTGCTGCGTGAATAACGCATGAAACCGGCCATGCTTCCCAATCCCAAAACCAGCGCCGGCAAGACCATGTGGTGGAGGCGCGTCAGCATCGACGCCTCTTCGCCGTAGTTCGTGATGCCGGAGGTGGGGAAGAGGCTTATTTTGAGTGAGAAGAGAAAGATGGCGCCGATCGCAAAGACGAATCCGGGCGTGGAAATCCAGATAAAGCCAAGCAGCGTGAGCGCCTGGTCAATCCAGGTGTACTGCTTGACCGCGGAAAGAATGCCCAGGCCGGCGCCAAAGACGATGCCAAAGAGCAGCGAAGTCGCGGTGAGTTGCAGCGTTGCCGGCAGCCTTGCGAAGATTTCATCGCGCACGGGCGCCCCCGATATGAGCGACCTGCCCATATTGCCCATGCCCAACTGCCCCATCCAGATCAGATAGCGCTTCCACCGGGGCTGATTGAGGCCGTAGGTCTCGCGCATCGCCTCCAACTGTTCGGGCGTGTAGTTGACAATTGCCAGCGGCGGGATCAGGGCGTCGACAAAATCGCCCGGCATCAGTTCGGTGAGTACAAACGTGACCAGGGTCAGACCCAAGAGAATTGGCACAGAGATCGTCAGGCGACGCAGGATGTAGGTTCGCAAGTCTACGGCCTCACTAAAGGAGAGGAGGGAGAGAAGGGGAGAGAGGAACGAGAAGCCTCATTCACTTCTCCCCCCTTGTTTCTCTCGGAAACGCCCTATTCCGAAACGGACCAGTTTACTGCATTGGCAAAGCCGTTGCTCCACGGGTAGTATCGGTTCCAGAGGGCATCTTCATTGAAGCCGCCGACCCGATTGTTGACCGCCACGGGGCCGATGAACTGCAGGAAGGGCATCATTGGCAGTTCGTCATTGAGACGCATCTGGAGCTGATTGTGAATCGCCATGCGCTCATCCAGATCGACCGTGGTTGCGGTCTGTTTGAACAGCGCTTGGGCATCCAGGTCGCCCCACGGCGTGGTGCATCGTTCCGAATCGGTGAAGAAGGAGTTGTACTGCTCGGGGAAGGAGAAGCCCCAGCCCTGGTAATACATCTCAAAGTCGCAGGACTTCTGCGTATCCGTGGCCGAGGTGCCTTCCAGGTACTGCAACTGCGTCTCTACGCCGACCGCGGCCAGGTTCTGCTGAATCGCGGCCATAATGTCCTGGTGCAGGGCGTCGCTATAGTACCAGTTCACGCGCAGAACGTTGTCGGGGTCCCAGGCGCCGTCGGCTTCGGCCTCGGCCAGCAGCTCCTTGGACTTTTCGGGGTTGTATTCGTACTGGTTGAGGCCGTCAGCCAACCAGGGCCGCATCTCCATGTAGGAGTTGTAGGGCTGACAGAGACCGGAGTAGAGACCCTCGCAGATACCGACCCGGTCGATGGCGTAGGCCAGGGCCTGACGTACGCGCTTGTCTGAAAGCATGGGGGACTCGTAGTTCAGCAGGAAAACGCGGATGTAGTTGCGGTTGACCAGCTGGACATTGACGTTGTCCAGTTCGAGCGACTGTTCGTAGAAGTCCTGTGGAACGTTCCAGACGTCGAGTTCGCCCTTTTGCAGAGCGATGAACTGGGTATCTGCCGCGCCGAAGTTTTTGAAGATAATGCGCGCCAGTTTGGGCCGGCCGCCGTAGTAATCCTCGTTGCGCACAAGTTCGACGAACTGGTCGCGCTCGGCCTGCACGAATTTGAACGGCCCGGAGCCGATGTTGAGTTCCGGCATGTACCAAGCGGGCGCGTGGTGTTCCACGATATCTTCAGGAGCCACTTGGTTGAAGATGTGCGCCGGCAGAATCTGCAGGTCAGTGGTTGCCGACAGATGCCAGCCGACGTTGGTCTCCACCAACTCGAAGACAACCGTGAAGTCATCCGGCGCGTAGACGCCCGGCAGTTCATCGGAAACGCCGTCATAGAAGTCCTGGCCGCCCTTGATGCTGCTGATCCAGCGCCGCGGGTTGATGTTGGTGGCCTGGGTCAAGATAAAGCGGACCGTCTCAACCACATCGTTGGCCGTGACCGGCTCGCCATCGTGCCACATGGCGTCCTGGCGCAGTTTGAACGTGTAGATGGTGGCGTCGTCGGATATCTCCCACTCGAGTGCCAGATCCGGGTAGGGTTCATTGTTGCGGTCGAGATCGAACAGGCGGCTATGGGTCAGCATCGCAGGCGTGTTGCTGCTGTAGCCGTACTGGTAGGTCGGACGGAAGGGGCTGAATGTTCCCCAGGGCGAACCTGTATTGAAGGTCATGGTGCCGCCATCATCGATCGCGGCAGCTTCTTCCGCCGGCGCCGCGGTCGCTGCCGGCATGGCATCGGCTGCCGGCTCGGCGCCCGGCGCAACTGCCGGCACGCAGGCTGTCAACATGACGCCGGCTGCCGTCGTTGCGGAAATGCTGAGAAAATCACGGCGTGAATATCTGGACTTCTTCATCGTTTGACTCCATCTGATTCTTGAGGATTGATTGAGAGGTGATTCTGACTGATAGCAGATGACACTCTACGATTTACCACAGGGAGTGTGTCAGCCCCCGTATCTGCGACCAACTTACGGCTCCTCCTTTGCTCGATTCTATGGCATTGTCCTTTCAGATACGCGATTTTCAAGATGTCAAAAGGCTGAGGTCAATTCGCAAGGCGCAACCTGCGTCGAGTTGAATGACGTTTTGCGCAGTTCGGCGGTCGTGTGGGCACGTTGCGGCGCGCACCCTCCACCTCTAAACGCCGTTCACATTCAGAGTCCGGCGCAAATGCCGGTCTGTTGCGCAGTTAAGCCCGGGTGCTTCGGTGGACTACCGGTGAGGCGTGACCGAGGGGCGCTAGATTCCGCTGACCGTGAGCGAAGTTTAGCATGGACATTATGCCGTGTCAAAAAAAGAGGAATGCGAAAAAGGTAGGCTTGCCCTTCTATCGACTCGACCCCGCAGAGGAGTCGAAGAAGTCGATCCGTACCTCACTCAACCTGATCTCTCCGGAAGGCAGATAGGCTCGGTCCACCTCATAATGCAAGCCCGCGCGTCGAAAGTGCGGACCGTTCGGCTGCGGCGACAGCGGGACAATATGCAGGGGATGCAACAGGAGGATGATGTCGATATTGACATCGCGCAGCAACTCGTCGATCTCGCCCCAGCCGTACACGTCGGTCAGATCGTGGCGGGCGCCTAAGCAAAGCCACTGGGCGGGGTCGGGCACAAGCGTGATCGTCTGTTCCGTCCAGTCCGGCGTCACCTCGAATTGCTGCGACGTGAGCACGAAGTTGATGGCCTTGTCGCCCACATGCGACTGGCAGTGCAGCCGCAACGCCGCCCCCTTCAGGTCGACGTCGCCCTTCAGTCGCAGGGTAACGCGGGCATTGCGAAAATCGCGCGGATAGCCGCCTTCAATAAAGCGGTTACCCGCCATCAGCGGCCCATAGTGAGGACCGGGATTGCTCTGCGACGCGGTGTGGAGGATGTAGAGCAGGTGGAGATAGCCGCCGCCCGGCGGGGCGTGGTTGGAATCGATCCCCCACGGGCTGCGAGAGACGAGCGCCCCGTCTTCAACGACGGCCGGCACGGGCTGCGACGGCCCCAGCCAGGCGATCCATCCTCCCGCGCCACCTTCAAACGTCTCACGGTAGGTGGCTATGCTCATTCCGATCCTCCAATCGACAGTTAGGCGTCAATGCTGACGGCGCGGCCCGTGGCCGAAGACTCTTTGGCCGCTTCGACGATTTCAAGCAGGTGCACTGAATCCTCGATCGGCGCCGGCGCGGGCGCTCCGCTTTGGGCAGCGGCAAAGAAATCGCGAAAGAGTTCCTCCGCCATGATGCCTCCGTAGCCCGGCGCATGGGGTATTGCGAAGCGTTCGCGGCGGACGCCGCCCGTATTCCAGCGCCGCGCTTCACTGAACAGTGAATAGGTTGAGGTGTGCTCGACCTCGCTCCCTCCGGACGTTTCCTGTTGGGGCTCGAGTAGTGGCAAGACCGCGAACCCCTCCGTCCCGCGCATGCCGATGTAGAAGTCGTATGTGGCCTTGCCGCCGCGCAGGTGGTAGCCCGCCTGGAACGTTCCCATCCGGCCGCTCTCAAACTTGAGAATCAGGAAGCCGGTATCCTCGACGGCGACTTTTTGCGGATTCAGATTGCCCACCATCGCCATCACCTCGACCACCCGCTCCTGCATCAGGTAGAGGACCAGGTCGAGACAGTGGCAGCCGAGCCACGAGAGGATGCCATGACCGGCCGTTTTGGGATCGAAGAGATAGGTGGACGTATCCCGGTAGAGCAGAAGGCCGTTCAGCATTTTGGCCTCAATGGTCATCACATCGCCGAGGGCCCCTTCGGCCAAGGCCTTCTTAAGACTGAGCATCATAGGATGGTAGCGCCACTGGAGCATTGCCCCGGCCGTTACACCCTTTCGCTTGGCAGCCTCCGCCACCCGCCGCATGTCTGCCGAACGGATTGCCGCCGGCTTGTCGTAGAGCACCGGCAAGCCGGCGCTGACGACCTGTTCCAGGATGGCGGGCGCCTGATCAGGCCTGGCGCACACGATCACCGCGTCGAGATCGCCGCGTTCCAGCAGCGCAGCCACGTTAGTGTACTTTCCCACCACCCGCGCAGACTCGGCCGCCAATTCCTCCACGCTGACCAACTCCGTGGCCGCGCAGACATGGATCGTACCCACTTCGGCCAATTGATCCAGGACGCCTACGTGACCGCGTTCGTGTCCGTGGGAGGATATGGCGCCGACGACCAGCTTTCTTTCCTCTGCCATCATGTACCCTTTCAGTTGCGTGGCAAGGGCAGCTCGATCTTTGCGCTGCCCTTGGTCTGGGAGATCAGCGCAGCCAGCATGATCTCCAATGAGTGTCTGGCCCGGTAAGGGGATGAACTGCTGGGCGCGTCGTTCAACACCATCTGCGCCAACTCTTGCACTGCCGGAATCAGGTTGGCGCCAAAGGGGTCGAGGTAGCCGCGTGCTGTCGGCGGCGACGTCTGGTTCGGCGCGCCTTCGCGCTGGTCCGTCTTCCAGGCGGTGCAGCCTCTGTCGGTCAACCAGAAACGGCCATTTGGCCCCTGCAGGTCGTATTCGAACATTTTAGGCGTCAACTTGGCGCTGTTGACGATTGCGCGCACGCCGTTGGCGAACTCGATAATGATGGTGGAGCCGGGGTCGTACTGAGGATCTTTGCCGCCCTTGCCGTCGTAAACCGGGCCGTAGTCCTCGAAGCCTAGTTCGTGAGCGGCGATGACCCAGACCGGCGCGGCGTTGGCGAAGAAGCAGACGCCGTCGATCAGATGGGTGCCGTTGCGGAAGAGCATTGAACGGTGTCCACCCATGTGGGCAACGATGCGCGTCAGCCCGCCGATCTCCCCATCCAGTACCGCCTGCCGCACAGCCTGGTATGAGGGAATCCAGCTGCGGGTATGGTCGACCGACATCTTGGTGCCATTGGCCTCGATGGTCTGGATGATTCGATCGGCATCCTTGATCGTCGTGGTCAGCGGCTTCTCACAGATGATGCCGCGGATGCCGGCGTTCGAGGCGTCGCAGACAGGGTCGGCGTGCAGGTGATCCGGCGTCGCCACTGTGACGACATCCAGGTTTTCCTTCTCAAACATCTCATGGTAGTCGGTGTACTGCTTGATGCTGCCGGAGGGGATTTCCGCCCGCTCAAAGAAGCGTGGGAATACGTCTGGATTCAGGTCGCAGATGGCTACCAGTTCGTACTCAGGCGCGCGTGCATAGGCATAGCCGTGGGAACCGCCCAGTCCACCGCCAATTACCGCAGCGCGCAGCTTTTCTTCAGACATGGAAACTCCTTATCGTTCTGTGTCTTTGCATGCCGCCGGACATCTCCCCGGCTCCGGTGTTCAGGCGTTTGGCAGCGTTTGGAGTAGAAGCAGTTCTACGGCTGCCGCCCGACCGCCTGCGAGTCGGCTTGAGTTGGTTAAACGCCGGTCAGATCGAGCGTTTCGAGCGAGGATTGAGGGCATCGTTCAGACCATCGCCCAGGAAGTTGATGCCCAGCGTGACGATCGCCAGGGTCAATAACGGCACTGCCACCAGCCAAGGGCGGTGGGACCAGCTGCCGATGTTGGATGCGATCATATTTCCCCAGCTGGCCTGCGGCGGCTGAACGCCTATGCCCAGGTAGCTTAGCGAAGATTCCAGCACCATCGCGCTGGAAAAACTGAATGTCAGGGTGACAATTACTGGTCCAATGGCATTGGGCAAAAGGTGTCGCAGCGCTATCTTGACTTCCGACACGCCCACTGACTTGGCCGCTTCGATGTACTGCTCCTCGCGCAGAGAGAAGATCTGGCCCCGGATCAATCGGGCGTAGCCCGCCCACGATACAAATGCCAAGCCCCCGAACACGACCGGCAGATCGAGCCAGGTCGTGTCCGCGAACAAGGGGAACCCACTGCTATCGTAGAAGTTTTTGGCCCATGTTACGATCGGCTGCTTGATCGAGACCGCGATCAACGCCGCCAACAGCAGACCGGGCACCGACATCACGATGTCGATGACGCGGCCGGTAATTCAGCGAATGCATGGACTTTCGCCTTAACAGCGCTTTTGGTCCATGCAGTCGGCGCTACTATGCCAAAAGCGCACCGCATTGTCAAAATAGAGTGGGCGTGAGTGGAACTTCCGCCTCAGTGGCGCCGCCGGAAGGCCTCGGCCTGCACCACGGTCTTGGCCAGATAGGCGTCCGTATCCTGCGCGGCGAAGCGCGCCGGCGAGAAGGAGGAGATGTCGACGCTCGGCTCTTCACCTGCGGCCAACTCGGCCAGCAGCAGACCGGCAACCGGGCTATAGGCGAAGCCGCCCGAATGGAAAGCCGCCCCCACCACCAGACCGGGCAGCTGCGGCAGCGCGCCCAGGACCGGCTCGCCATCGAGCGAGAAGGAGATCAGCCCGACCTGCTCGCTTTCCCAGCGCGTCGCGGCCAGTTTGGGAACGAGCGGAGTCAGGTTGGCCGACAGATGGGCGCGCACGCTTTCGGGCGCGGATAGGGCCGACATGTGGAAGTTAAGGTCATCGACCCGTTCTTCGGGCCGGTTCTCGGTTTCGCCGCCGGCAAGGAGGCGCGAATCGGTGGTCCCCAATCGCGCCGGGCGGATGTAGCCACCCTGTGGATTGGCATTGATGGCCGGGATCACGGCTGCTTGCGCCAGTTCCGTTGTGACATACCGCTGGTGGACAAACGACTTGATCGGCAGCCGCAGTCCGCTTTGCTGCATGAAGGCACGCGTCCACGCGTGTACGGTGCAGATCACCATGTCCGCCGCGACGACGCCCATTGCCGTCTGCACGCCGATTACCTGCCCGTTCTCGATCTGCAAGCCCTCGACGCGCGCGTTCTCGCGTATTTCCACGCCCAGATCGCGGCAGCGTCTGGCCAGCGCCGGGACGAACTCGTGCGGTTCACTGTATCCGCCCTGGGCATCGAAAAGCCCGATCTGGTCGTCTTCGGGCGTCAGGTCGGGCCAGCGGCGGCGCATCTCGTCGGCGTCGAGAATCTCGTAGGGGAAATCGAGGCGATCATAGAGGGGAAACAGTTCCTCCCGCGCCGGCCACGACGAGGCATCGAACAGGTTGAGGCAGCCGACGTCCTGGAAGCGGTAACCGTACCGTTCCAATTCAGCCGTCAATTCCCGGTAGATGCGCAGGCTCACCTTCCTTGCCCTGATGCCCGTCTCGGTCCACATCAGTCCGGTGATAATCCCGCCGGCGCGACTGCTGGAACCGTCGCCAACCTGACCCTTCTCCAGCAAAGTGACGCTGCCGAAACCTTTGCGCGCCAACTGGTAGGCGGTATTCAGGCCGATGGCTCCGCCGCCGATGACGATGAATCTGGACATGATCCGGGCTTGCGCTCCTGGTAGCGGGTTGGTTGCTGTGGAAAAAGTTCTGCTAGAAGTGAGGGATCAGGGTAGCATGGCTTGTCCCTTCGGGCAAAGAGGAGGTGTGTGGTCAGTGGTCAGTGGTCAGTGGTCAGTTGCCAGTGGTCAGTTGCCAGTTGCCAGTGGTCAGTGGTCAGTGGTCAGTGGTCGGTGGTCAGTGGTCGGTGGTCAGTGGTCGGTGGTCAGTGGTCAGTGGTCGGTGGTCAGTGGTCGGTGGTCAGTGGTCGGTGGTCAGTGGTCAGTGGTCGGTGGTCAGTGGTCAGTGGTCGGTGGTCAGTGGTCAGTGGCCAGTTGCCAGTTGCCAGAAAGCTTTTTCCTCCGGGCAAAGGGGAGGGGTTTCTCTCGTCAGCGTCCCTGCGATGGCGCGACGCGACGGTACTTTCCCAGGAATTGTCAAGAGAGGAAAGAATTCGTAAAATAAGATGCAAGTATGTTACGTCCCTTTGATTTTCTCTTTCAAACGATTAGGGCAAGAAATTGAGCGGATTTGTCGTCAGCGCTTCCAGAGCCAGGGTGTGGAGAAGGCCGGAGGACCATCCCCTACTCAAACACACGGACACGGCGCACCCGGCATTGCGCGCCAGGATGGCTGAAACGTTCCCGCCGAGGATCTCGGAGGGCTTGCCCAAAATCCTCAGCGAGAACTCCGAGGATGCCCGCACGTGGTACTATTTCAGCCCACTGGTCAACGACGAGCCGCAGCGGACGCGCGTGCTGACACTGCTCCTGCGCCAGGCCTTTGCCGACGCGTTGCCGCCTCACGCGTATAAGGCGATCCCTTCGGCCAAACTTGAATTCTGGCCGAAAATTCCCCCTCCCTCCACGCGCCCAAAGACGGAAGGGGAATCGGAACCGGATCTGTTGATCAGGCTGGGGGAGAGCGCGCTGGTGCTGGTGGAGGCCAAGTGCCAGTCCGGCGTCAGCGAGTTCACGACCTTCGACCGCAAACGCGACCAGGTGATTCGCCTGATCGACGCCGGCTCATGGTATGCCCGCCAGGAGGGCTACGACTGCAGCTGCGTGCTCGTACTGCAGTACGGCGATGCCCTGATCAACGCCGCGAAGATCGTCAACCGCTACGCCCGCAACCCGGAGGCGATCCAGAAGGCCCTGCCCTATCGCGATGACCTGAGCGAGGACGATTTTGGTCAACTGGCGCGGCGCTTGGCTTTCGTGCGTTGGCCGGATCCGTTGTTTTGAGAGGACGTGCCTGAGGGCGATGAAAGGAGCAACTTCGATGAACCCACGCGTCGGACTGATCGGATACGGCGGATGGACCCGGATGGCCTACGTTCCCGCGCTGCGACGCGACGGGCGCGCCCATATCGTCTCGGCAGCCGCGCCCAGCGCCGCCACGCAGCAGCGCATCCGCGCCGAACTCGGTGACGAGGTGGCCGTCTTCGCCAGCGCCGCGGAGCTGCTGAGCGGCCCACCCGTTGACGCCGTCTTCATTGCGGTGCCCGATGACGTGCATGAGGAAGCGCTCAACGCGGCGCTCGACGCCGGCGTCGCGATCTTCTATGAGCCGCCCGTGGCGAACGAGCGCCAGCGCATCCGTCCGATGCTGACCCGCCTGCTGGATGCGTCGCAGGTGGCCCACGCCGACCTCGAAATCGGCTTCATTCCCGTTTTCGTCGAGGCGGCAAGGCGCGTGCAGGCTGGCATCCTCGGCCAGGTGCGGACGGCGCGTATCCATCAGCAATCCAATTGGGGCGCCAATGCAGCTTCCGGTCTCAGCACACTCAACCATCTCGCACCCTGGTACGTGGATGCGCTCAACCGCATTCTGGGCGCGACGCCCAGGCGCGTGTTTGTCCTCGACGGCGGCGGCCTGCCCGGACGCGCGCAGCGCCAAAGTCAAGGCCATCTCGATTACGGCGGCGTATGGGGCACGGTGCAGGTCAATCTCGGCAGCGTGATCGAACTGGAGACAACAATTGAAGTCAGCGGCGACGAAGGCGACCTCTGGGTCGACATCTTCACGGGCGAACTGCGCCAGCGCACGCTCCAGCAGAGCGACTGGTCCTCCGAACGCGTGCCAGAAAGCGAGCCGCGCGCCGGGTGGCCCGGCATGAACGAATGCGTGAGCGCCTTCCTCGACGCGGTTGGCGGCGCTCCACTTATTGAATCGCCGCCTGCCGCCCCCGACGTGGACACCCTCAGAGAAGCGCCAGGCAGCGGGCCGCTTGCGGCGGATGCGCCCGCAGTGGCCCACCTTCACCTGATCGGTCTGGCGGCGGAGGCCTCTAAAGACAGCGGCGGCTGGGCCCAGATCGAGAAGCTCAGCGCCCTGCAAGCCGACCAAAGCTAACCGCAGCGGCTGGCAAACTTTCCGCACGCAATACGCAGTGCGAAACAGGCAAATGGCTGCTTTGCGTGTCTCGTAAGCGAACGCACACTAGCCGCGCGACGGCTCCGTCATAGTCTCCTTCGCCTTGCGCACTGCCTCGGGCAAATGGTCATGGTTAGCAAGAACCTGGCGTAGATGCACCATTCGCTTGGGCGTCGCCGAGCGCAACATCGCTTCGCCATAAGGCTCTTCCACCCAGAAGCGCGCAAAGCCCAGTAGTTCGTTGCGCAGCAGGTGCAGTTCGTCGTCGGCGAAGTGGTAGGTACAGTTGATGGTGAACATGCGGCGCCGGTTGTTGCCGCCCCAGGCGCTATGCTTGCAATTCTGGTTGAAGACCACCACGTCGCCCGGATTGCTCACCATCGGAACCGCCGGAACCTGGCTGCCGTCGATTCCCAGCTTCTCAGGCGCAACCTTCAGGCTTTCCTCGAGCGCATCGGCGTAGCGGTCACCGTACTTATGGCTGCCCGGGATCAAGCGCAGCGCGCCCGAGTCGCCGGTTACCGGGTCGAGATAGAGGGCTATCTTGTAGAAGAGGCGCGGCGGCTTGCCCCGCTTCTTGCCGCTCCAGTCGGTATCCGAGTGCCAGCGCGTGTCGCCGACGTAGTAGTTGCCGTCGCTGCCCAGGTAGTTGTAATCCTCGCCCAGAAGGCTGATCAGGATGCCGTCGATGCGGGAATCATCGAGAAGCGAAGACAACAGTTCACTCTGATCGATGAACGGCACGAGGCAGGAGCGGGCCGTGCCGTCGTGCATCTTGCCGTCGTGCCCGCCGCCGTGCGAGGCAAAGACGGCCTCGAATTCTTCAATGATCGCGTCAATGCGGTCGCTCATCAGGCCCGGAAATTGCAGATAGCCGAACAGGTCCATGAATTCGTGCTGCTTCTGGGTCAGTCGAAAGTCGCTCATGCGTCCCTCCCTTTTGTCTGGCGAATCCCATGCGACCTGGCAGACAGGCCGCGCCGGCTGCGATGTTTCCTGCGGACAACTCCGTACGCGCTACGATAGCAGCATGGCTGTCCAGCGCCATGCTGCTATGTGGTCTGATGCACTGGGAAGACTTCGGAGGCAATCGTCTCCAACTGACTCTGAATGGCGTCAGCCGACGGGCAGGTGTAGAAATCGAACAGCATATGCTCGACACCCGCCTCCGCGTAGCGCCCGATCCTGTCGATGATGGCAGAGATCGACCCACAAATCGGCGTTACCTCCGGGTTGGCCTCTTTACCGAGCTCGGCGCGGGCATGGAAAATGACCGATTTTGGCCTGCCGTCGGCCCACGCCCTCAGTTTGGCGACGCCGGCGGCGACGTCATCCGGCTCGATGTTGATCGGTTGCCAGCCATCCCCTTTGGTGGCCGCACGCCGGATGGCCGCATCGCTCAAACCGCCAATCGTGACAGGCGGGCCGCCCACTTGCGCCGGCAGGGGTTCGAACGCGCCCTGCTCGAAGCTGATCCACTCGCCCTGGAAAGAGGCCTGCTCCCCGCCCCACAGGACGCGCATGACATCGATCCACTCGTCCATGATGCGGCCGCGCTGGCGGAAATCGGTGCGCAGAAAACGGTACTCGTCCTCCATCCATCCAACCCCGATCCCCAGAATCAGCCGGCCATTCGAATACTGATCGACGGCGGCCGCCTGCTTGGCGGCCAGAATGGGATCGCGCTGCGGCAGCACGAGCACGGTTGTGCCCAGCGTGACCCGCTCGGTGATGGCAGCCACAAAGCCCAAGGTGACGAAGGTCTCGATAATGCAGAAATCGCGGAACTGCTCATGCACGAGCACATGATCGGCGGCCCAGAGTGAATCGAAGCCGGCCTGCTCGGCGGCCAGCGCGACCTGCTTGACGGCAGCCGGCGACTTCGCCGGGCCGTGGCTGGGTAGAAAGACGCCAAATTTCATCAGTCCCCTCCTTTAGATCAACTGTACAAGGTCGCTCTGTATGTCCTACCGCAGCAATACCGCCACCAAGCATAGCAGTTGTGCTGCGACGCGTCCACCGCAGGCATCTGAGGTGTGCATCCTAGAACTGGGTCGAGTTTTCGGCTACGCCCGGGTTTCTAAACCGCTTACAGGCGACGTGAGGGGGCGCAGGTCAGGTGTGGAAGTGTGCGTTCAGATCGGGAACCCACTTCTTTCAGAATTGCGTATCCCGTATTGCGTAAGTGCAGGCAAGACGGCCGCGATTCTATTGCTTTATTCGCCCGAAAAGTCTCGGTTGCAAACGGGATTCACATCAATTTCGAGCGCGCCAAGTCGCGTTTGGTCGCGTTTAGTCGCGTTTAGTCGCGCCCAATTTTTTTTTCGTGTCCGGGAACGTTTGGGCGTGTTCTGTCATATCTTGTCGTATCTTGTCGTCATTTTTCGTCATTTCTCGTCATTTCTCGTCATTCTTCGTCCCAAAATAATTTTTTCGGGTATGGCGGGCAACGGGCGGTTGCGGCAACGGCTGGGCAGGGAGGGCAGCAGTTTGCTGCGCATGGTTGCCGCGCCGGGAGCAGGATGCAAATAATGTCATGATATCTGATTCAAATTGGTATGCAACTGCGGCAGGGCCGCGGCTGCGATCGTTCATGTTCCGCACAATTGTACTTTAGAATCGGGACGTTTGCATTTCATGGGAATGCCAGCGAGCATCTCAGAACGGGGGTGGAGTTCTGAGTTGCTCTGAAGGGCAGGGCTGTCAGCAGTTGTCTGAGCTGGAGACGATGCAGTTGAAATGATGGACACAGTTGACGGCGGCGGCTCAGGCGGCCTCTTCATCGACGCGAATCAGGCGAACTGCGGGCCGATTCCGCCCACAGGCAACCTGCAACCGTCACCTCCTGGAGCAGATCTTCAGCTGGCGCGGGAGGCGAAGCAGGCTGCGGGCCAGGGGCCTGCGATCGCAGGGGCGCGTTGCCCAACAATTGGGATGCACCCATCAGAGCGCGTCCGATCCCCGCGCTGCGCCTTCGACTTCCGGCTGCAGCAGCCGCAGCTGGGCGTCGCCGGTGCGCTGCGCCTCGGCCAGCAAGTAGTCAAAACAGGACGCGCGCGCCGCCGCGTAGTCCGGATCATAGAAAAGGTTGCGCAGTTCGTGGGGATCCTTTTCCAGGTCGTAAAGCTCGCACAGGTCGGTCAAGTTCCACACCAGCTTCCAGCGGCCATCGGTCACCATGCGCGCCGAGTAGTGGCCGAACCAATCGCCGTGATACTCGGCGTAGTGCATGGCGCGCGGCCACGCTGCGTTCCCCTCGATCAGCGGCAGGAGCGTCTGCCCGTGCAGGCTCTGTCCCAACATACTGTCCTGGGCCTCGCCCGCCATCAGGTGCAGACAGGTGGCGGTCACGTCCATCAGATGCACCGGCGCGGTCGAGCGGCCGCGACGCGGCTCTCCCGCCGTCTTGACCAGCAGGGGGATGCGGTAGATTTCGTCGTACATGTAGGCGCCCTTGTTCGTCAGGCCGTGGGAACCGGCCATGTCGCCGTGGTCCGCAGTGAACACGATCGCCGTCTCCTCATACAGGTCGAGTTCCTTGAGCGTGGCAACGACCTCGCCCACCATCCGGTCGATCAGTTCCAGATAGGAGAAGCAGCAGGCCAGCTGCTCCTGAAGTTCCCTGTCCAACTCGGCCTGGGAGAGGCCGTCAGTGTGGGTGTCCTGCATGAGACGCAGTTTCCTCTGGTTGATCGGCTTGCCCTCGAAGCGGTCGTAGCGATTGGGCCAGATCGGGATGTCGTCGGCGTCATAGCGGATGCCCCACTCGTCGGGCACCATCCAGGGGAAGTGCGGTCCCGGGAAGGAGCAGGTCAGGAAGAAGGGCCGCGCCGTGTCCCGGTTGCGCAGAAAGTTCTGGGCGTAGCGGGCCGCCACCACATCGGGGAAGCCCTCCATCGCCACATCGAGCGTGCCCGCGCTGCCGCGTCCGACGCTTTGCACCAGCGGCGCAATGAGCGTGCTGGGATGCCAGTGGGAGCTGGTGAGAAAAACGGGACCGCCTTCGTAGGGCTCTTGCGTGTGGTGGAAACGGGAGTCGAACAGGTCCTGCGCCGGGCCAACGTGCCACTTGCCAAACCAGGCCGATTCATATTCGCTTTCTTCGTCGATCCAGTCCTGTATCGTGGCGACGTCAGGGCGAAGGTGTTGGCAGTAGGAGTAGTGGGGCGTCGAATTGTTGAACATGTGGTGGCCATGCGGGTATAGCCCCGTCAAAAGGCTGGCGCGCGCCGGCGAACAGATTGCCGAGGGCGTGTAGGCCCGCTCGAAGAGACAGGAATCGGCGGCCAGGGCGGCGATGTGGGGGGTGCGCGCCAGGGTCTCGACATAGCAGGACAGCAGATCGATGCGCAACTGATCGCAGAGAAAGATCAGGACATTCGGCTTGGTTCGGTTGGACATGCCTCGCTCCTTTCACATTTATCGATCCCAGGGAAAAGCGCAGGTCGGCCCGGTCCATCGACCAGTAGTAGACTTCCATCGCGCCGGCGCTGAACGGCTGCGGCGTGTAATCGTACCAGCCGTCATCGCCGTGCATGTGCGAATAGAGGGTCTGCCCTCCGCTGACCTTGGCGTTGGCGTTCACGTTTTCGATGACGCCGCGCCATGTGTCCACGTAACCCTGGTCGCCCGTCATCAACAGGCCATTGCCAAAGCCGTAGTGCGCCCGGTACACGAAGTAGGGGCGGTGCGCCAGCGCGCCCGTCTGCGGCACGGTCACGCTGAATCCCCAGCCGTAGACCCCGCCGTACCACTTGCCGTCACTGGCGCCGCCGAGGCTGCCGTCCAGCCCGATATTGGTCGGGATGATGCCGTCGTTGGCGGCGGTGCGCTCACACCAGGCGTCCACGTCGTTGACCAGCCAATCCTTGTAGGCGGCATCGCCGGACAGCATGAAGGCGTTGAAGGCCAGCGTCGTCGTCGACAGATTGAGCGGGTGGTCGCCGACCACGTCGTTGTAATCTTGAAAGTGGGCCACCATCTCAGCGTAGTTGCGCTCGCCGTGACCGGGCTTGAAGCGCCCCTCAACCTCGATCGAATCGCCTGCCCCGTCGAGACCGGTTGACTTGCGCATCAGCGGGCCGGGGCTCCCGTTGAACATGCTGCGGATGACGCGATGCGCAGTGTCATAGTTGTCGGCCTGCGGGTCTGTGCCCATATAGAAGCCGGCGAAACGTTCCATGCGCCGGCGCATCTCCAAGTTGTCGGGGTCCGTGAGCGGCTGCAAGAAGAAGACGGAGAAGCCCGCGCCATTGTGCATCCAATCGAACATGACGGGAAACTCTTTGTAGTACATGCCGTCGCGTGCGAAGGGCACTTCGACCTGTTCCCAACTGTCAGCCGCGGCCGGGTGCCAATTGCCCTCCGGACCCATCTTGGCCAACTGCTCGATCGTCACCTCATAGGCGAAGCCTTCGTACTCATTGCGCATCGTGTCGAAATGCTTGCCTTCAATGCCGGCAGAGCGGAACATCTGCTGGTCGAGTGGCGCCGCGTCGGCGGGCAGGGTTACACCGCCGGAACTGACCACCTCCATCATCTCCGTATCTGCCATGTCTGGCGCCGGCGCCGCGGGGGCCACGCAGCCTGCGACCATAAACATGATTAATACTGCCGAAAGCGCGATAAAGGGACCGAATCATTTCATCGTCAAATGTCTCCGTGGTGAGTGGATGAAATGAGGATATTCAGTTTGTGTTCCTGGGGTTTTGCTGAACTTCGCCGGGATCCTATCGCCTATTTCTTGGTTTGGCCAAAACTCTCTGACGCCGGCGAGCGTTTACGACATGGTGAGTAGTCCCGCCACCAGACGCGCCAGGTCCTGCTCGTCATTGAACACATGCGTAGACACGCGGATCATGGTTCCATCCAACTCCAGCGGCGCGACCAGCACTTTTTCTTGCTTCAGATGCTCCTGGATCTGGGCCGACGTATGCCCATTGAGGCTGAAGGTTACGATGCCCGACGACTTCTGATAGGGCAGGGGCGTATGCAGCGACAGTCCCGGCACGGTCTTGAGCGCGGTTTTAACGCGTTCGGTATAGCCGCCGATGTAGGCAAACACCTTGTCCCAGCCGATCTCCGCCCAGCAGTCAAGCGCCTTGCCGAAGCCAATCTGGTCGGCCAGATTGCGCGTGCCGAACTCGAAACGCTTGGCCTCGTCGAGCAGTGTGAGGCCGCCGACAAGGTCAAAATCCTTCTGTGAATGGGAGCCGATCCAGCTTGGCTGGATCCAGGGGATGCGATCCCGGCGCACGTAGAAGCCGCCGGTGCCCTGCGGCGCCATGATGTATTTGTGCCCGCTGAAGGCGTAGAAATCGCAGTCGAGCGCGCGCATATCGACCGGAATCGCGCCGTAGGCCTGTGCGCCGTCGAGCAAAACCCGGACATCCCGTTCATGGGCGATGTCGACCAGCGCGCGCGCCGGCAGTCGTTGTCCCGTGCGGCGGCAGACGTGGCTGATCGAGACGACACGCGTGCGCGCGTCGAGCAGCTGTTCGAACTGGTCCAGCATGCGCTCTTCGTCGTGGACCACCTGCAGGAAGCGCAGTTCGATTCCATAGCGCTGTACGTGGCTGTACCAGGTGATGCGGTTGCCGGGATGCTCCTTGTCGCTCAGGATGACGTTGTCCCCGGCCCGCCAGTTGATGCCGTTGGCGACGATGTTGATGCCGATCGTCGTGTTTTCGCCGAGCACGATCTCGTCGCTGTCGGCATTCATCGACTGGGCCACCTTGGCGCGTGCCGCCTCGAACCCTTCCAGCATCTTCTCGTGGATGCCGGGCGCGGCCCCGCCCGCATTTTGGTAACGCGCCCAGCGGTTCGTCTCCTCGATCACCGGCTCCATCTTGGGCGAAAAGCCGCTGCTCTGGAAGTAGGCGTACTCCTGCGTGATGGGAGTGAGCCGGCGGATGTCGGAAAGTTGCATTGACAGTTGACTCTACAATTTCTTTAAGATGATCGTCTGATCGGCGAAGCGGTTTTGCGGCCCCTGCAGGTAGAGCAGCAGACGGCCATCGGTTGACTCGAGCGGTTGCCGGGCGACGCCATCGACTTCGACATGGACCCTGTCGCCCGGGCTGTACCCTTGCACGACCAGGCCCTGATAACGGATTACCCGTGCATGTATGGTGAGTACGCCCGACTCAGGCGCGTACCCCACGTCAACGAAACGCATGCTCTTGCTGTTGGCCTGGGCGACAAAGGGATGCAGAACGCCGCCCTGCTCCAACTGGATCAGGCACGATTCGCCGGGCCCCAGCCGCGGCACGGTGAAGAAACGGTTCCTTACGATGTGTGCCAGATAGTGGCTCCACTCACCCGAATTCCGGACGACATCACAGCGTATCGACGCGTACTCGATCTCAAGGGCGGCGGCGCTCTCGTCAACAACTGCCGCCGCGCCCAGCGCGTCGGGTCCAGCCTGCTCCGGCGCGCCGACCGGGATTGCGGACTCCACCATCAGCTCCTCAATCGTGCGCGCGGTCGGATTGTGCAGATGGATCGCGTTCCCGCCATCCGTTACCCTGAACTCAATCTCTTCAAAGTCCTGCATGCGCTGATAAATCGCCCGCTGTGTAGCCTGCCAAAAGTTGAGACGCTCCGCCCGGCGGATGCCGTAACACATCCAGTCGAAAGTGCCGCGGCCGTTGTTATAGCTGGGGTCAACCGTGAACAGCGGGTGGTACTGAAGCTGATAGACGCCATCCGCCAGCGCCGTAGCCGGGTCCTGGTCTTTGCTGTTGGTTCTTGCATAGATGGCATCGATCATGTCCGGCGGCGGGTCGTATTCGTGCGTAATGTCCCAGCCGCGCAACTGGCGGCACTCCTCGGTCGTGCTGACGACGCCGTGAAAGGGAAACCAGAATCCCGGGCTGGCGATCGTCGGCGCGGTGACCGTCGCGTAGGTCACCACTTTGCCGTCCATCTGCGGGTTGGGCGTCCTGTCGCCGTATTCGGCCATCAGATGGAAGTGGAAGGTGCCCAGCCCGAGAAAATGAGGGACAGTCTGGTAGAGATAGTCCATCGCGTCGATCATCTCAGGATAGACGCTGTAGCCGCCGTGGCGCCCACCGCTGTAGAGACGAACGCCCAGATTCTTCTCGGACTCGATCACATGACGGGCCAGGTTGGCGCCCATCATCCACTTGGGAGGCGACTGCTGGATGGCGTCGTTGTGCAGCCCGATCTCGATGAACTCATGCCTGGAAATCTCACGCACCCAGCCCTGATCGCGCTCGGTTGTGGTCGCTTCCGGTGAAATGGCCGCGTCGAGCAATGTCCACGTGGCCGGGATCAGATGCTCGCCCTGGTATTCAAGCATCCTATGGTCGGACGACAGATCGGGGTCATGGCGGATGTTCATGACGCCGTCATCGCTGCCGAATGTGCGCAGGCGGGTGTGCCAGTGGCGGTCCTGGCCGCATGACCAGAGCGCGCAACGCAACTGATAGAGCAGCGTCTCGGCCCAGTTGACCGGGTTGTACCAGCGCCGCACGTCTTCGGCGTTGAGGTGGGCCTGCCAGACGCCCCCCAGGTGCTCAAAGAGCGCGTTGGCTATGAAGAGCGTCTTTTGCGTCCGAACGATGCCCGCGCCCACACGGCGCAGCGTCGCGCTATCCGGCCGCGACAGGTTGCCGCCGACCTCCTGTAGATCGGCCAGAACAGTGGCGTCCGCCTCTGCTTCAGCCTTGCAGGTGGTGAAGCCCTTGTAGCTCGAAATGTACCACGGCTCCCACTTGGCTCGATCACCAAACAGACTGTCGTCGCGCCACTGCCAGGCGGTATAGCCCTCGGTCTGCGCCAACTCCAGGCTCTCCAGGCCGAGCAGAGCGGGCGGGAGATTGGTCGGGCCGGTTACGCACAGGAATGCGTCATCTCTTTGCAGCCAGCGCGCGATGGCGTCGATCGCCGCCGGCGACAGACTGTGCGCGCTGGGCAGAAAGAGCAGTTGGATGTCAGACAAGCGGTCATCAAGCCCTTCATCGCCGATGAAATCATGTTTAAGGTTGAAGCGGTTGAGCGCAGCCGAAACCGTACTCGGCGCCAGATAGGCGTACTGTCCCTTGAGCCAGCTCTTGCTTTGTCCCCAGGCATCCTCGAATGTGTAGATTGCGCCGACGCGCTGCGCCTCTGCGACGTTCACCCGCCGAGTGCGCTCGCTCCACAGGACTCCGATTTGGGCGGGAATTTCGGGTGGTTCGAATTGCACTGATTCAAGCTCCTGTCATGGAATCTGCGCACATCAGCGACCGGTCAACGCGCAGATTTGGAACAACCAGGAAATGTGGACGGTCATCAGTTCTGCAGTGACATCTTGGGGTCGAGCGCATCGCGCAACCCGTCCCCCAGGAAATTGATGCATAGCAGGGTCACGAAGAGAAAGATGCCGGGAATCAGCGACAGCCAGGGCGCCGACTCCATGTACTGTTGGGCGCCAATCAGCATCTGTCCCCAGGTCGGTGTCGGCGGCTGCACGCCCAATCCAAGATAACTGAGACTCGACTCGGCGATGATGGCGAAGCCCAGGGTCAGTGTGGCGTTGACGATGACGGGCGCCAGCGTGCTCGGCAGAATGTGGCGGACCACGATCCGTCCATTGCGAGCGCCGGTCATGCGCGCGGCCTCGACAAAGTCGCGCTGCTTGATCGAAAGGATTGTGCCGCGCACGATGCGCGCCAGCCCCATCCAACTGAACGCCGATAGGATCAGTACAATGCTCAGCACCGAGCCGCCACCGTAGCGGGACAGAATGAGTAAGAGCGGCAAACTGGGGATCGAAAGCATGATGTCGGTGAAGCGCATCAGAACACTATCGAGATAGCCGCCGAAATAGCCTGACGTGGAGCCAATTGCAACGCCGATCAAGAGGCTGAACAGCGACACGCTGAAGCCGACCAGTAGCGAGACGCGCCCGCCCACCATGATGCGCAGTGCGATGTCTCTGCCCAGTTCATCGGTGCCGAAACGATGCTCGGAGGACGGCGCGAGCAGGCGCGACCGCAGATCGGTCTTGGAAATCGAGTAGGATGAAAAGACCGGGCCGGCGGCCGAATACAGGATGATCAGCCCGAAGACGATCAAGGCAACGAGCGCGACGCGGTGATGGCGCAGACGCTGCCACACATCCTGCCAGTAGGTGCGAGATTGACGATCGTGGATCATCTCACTTGCCATTTCAAATCCCCGATTCCAGAGTCGTCAAGAAGCCCGCTGCATGACCGGAGCAAGCAGTTGCACAAGATTCCAACCGTACCCGCTCATGAATAGACCACCCTGGGGTCGATGAAGGCATAAAGTATGTCGGCTGCGAGGTTGAAGAGAGCCACCAGGAAGGCAAAAATCAGGAAGACCGCCATCGCGATATTAAAGTCATTGTTGATGAGAGAGTCGTAGATCAGCCGCCCCATTCCCGGCCACGAAAAAATCGTCTCGGTCAGCACCGCGCCGCTAATGAGGCCGGGAATGCTCAGCGCGATCAGCGTGACCATGGGGATGAGAGCGTTCTTGAGCGCATGGCGCACAATCACTCTTACCTCGGTCAGGCCTTTGGCGTGCGCGGTGCGGACATAGTCCTCGTTGATCACTTCCAGCATGCCGGAGCGCATATAGCGCATCCAGCTTGCCATGCTGAACAGGCTGAGTACGATAACCGGCATAATCGAATAGCGCAGCACCGTGAAGACACCGGCGTCCTGTTCCAGCGAATAGTGTCCCCCCGGCGGCAGCCATTTTAGCTGCACGGATAAGAGCAGGATCAGGATCAGAGCGAACCAGAAAACGGGCATGGCGATGCCGAAAAAGGCCAGAAAAGAGAACAGGTAGTCCAGCAGCGAGTACTGGCGCAACGCGGTGTAGACGCCAATCGGAATGGCGACGAGCAGGCTCAGAACCAGGCTCGAGCCGGTCAGGATGAGTGTATTCCACAGCCGGTCGGGAATGATCGCGGTGACGGGGCGGTGATAGATGCGGGAATAGCCCAGATTGCCCTGCGCAACCTGCCAAACCCAGCGCCCGTACTGCTCATAGATGGGGCGGTCATAGCCGTAAAGCCGCTTGATGTGCTCGATGTGCTCGGGTGAAATGTCGGGGTTTCCGGCCAGCAGCAGATCGAGCGGGTCGCCGGGCGCCAGCTTGAGCATCCAGAAGACGGCTACGGTGATAAGGATCACCGTGGGGATCATCTGGAGTAGACGGCGCAGGATATAACGGCTCATGTACTGAACATTCTTGCTGGCTCGCTGGCGGCGCTGTTACCGGCCACAACCTGACGGGCTGGGCAAGGGGCATGTTTTCCCCTCGCCCAGCCCATCGAATTCGGGACTATTTCAGTTCCCACTCCTCTACGTTCCAGCCGACCATGGCCTGGTCCGCCGGTTGGTAGCCCTGGAGCGCCTGGTTGACGGTCGCCACGCGCACGTGCCAGTAGATGGGCAGGACGGGCAGTTCCTCGGCCCAGATCGCCTGCTGCTCGCGTAGGAGCGCATAGCGTTTATCCTGGTCCAGCTCGGCGTCGATCATGTCGATCAACTCTTTATTGCGTTCGTTCTCTGCCCAGGAGTTGCCCTCGGCGAATAGCTGATCCAGTTGGGCGGCAGATTCCCCGGGATACCAGAAGCCGCGAGGTTCGACCCTGGCGTTGAAGACCCAACGCCAGATCGCGATCCCCTCGAAGTTGGGCGGATCGAAAAGCGTCTCGGAGAAGAGCAGACGCGCCGACACGGGTTTGACCTCGGCCGTGATGCCGATCTCCTGCCACTGGGCCTGCATCAGCGCTGAAACCTGTTCGCGGGTGCGGTCACCGGAGATGGTCGTGATCGGGATCTCCAGCAGGTTGCCGTCGCCGTCGGCCAGCTGTCCGTCGGCGTTGGCCGTGTAACCGGCTTCGGCCAGCAACTCCAGCGCCCGCTCAGGATCGTAGTTGTACTGCGGCACGTCCGGGTTGTAGGCCAGATGCGACGAGTTGATCCAGGAGTGGGCGGGCGGCTGCTGCCCCTTGAAGAGGGCGTCGTTGATCGCTTCGCGATCGACGGCATGCAGGATGGCCTGGCGCACGCGCTTGTCATCCAGCGGCGGGCGGTTGACCTGGATTGTGGCGTGTTCCAGCCACAGCGCCGGCACAAAGGTGGGATCGACCGCGGGGGCCGAATCCATGGCGGCGGCCTGCTCAAGCGAGAGCCAGCCGTCGGTCAGATGTACCTGGCCGCTGGCCACGCTCACCGCCAGACTGTTCAGGTCGGGGATGATGCGGTAGAGAACCTCATCGATCGCGGGCGCCTGTCCGATGTTGAAGTTCGGGTTGCGCACCATGCGGATGTGGCTGCCCGGCACCCATTCAGACATCATGTACGGCCCGTTCACGACCGGCATGATCGAGACTTGCTCCAGGTTGCCGAAGTTCTCCCACACGTTGCCGCCCTTGGCCATGGCCTCTTCCCACAACGGCCGGTAGACGTGCTCCGGGATGACGTGCGTGCGCACCTCCTGGTCGGGGAAGAGGTTGATGCCGCGATAGTGGAGAATGGCGGTGTAGTCGTCAACGACTTCGATGCTTTCGACCGGGAAGCTCTCCGAATAGTAGATGTAGTTGGGATCCGAAGTGATCTCGAAGGCAAAGGCCAGGTCGTGGACGGTGATCTCCTCGCCGTCGGACCATTTCAGGCCTTGCCTGAAGTTGTAGGTCACCTGCATCGTGCCCGCGTCTTCGTCCACAACCCAGGTGCCGTCCGCCTGGCTGGGCAGGGACTCCAGAATCTCGGCGAAGGGCTGGTTGTTGCCGCCGAAGGAGATCGGCTTGCGCCACATGAAGGACATGACATCAGAGCCGGTGCGGGTGGAGCCCCACATGATGAATACATTTTCCGGCTCCTGCGACGAGGCGACGACCAGCACTTTAGGACTGGCGTCTTCCATCATCTCGCCCGCCGGCGCCGGCGCGGCACAGCCGACGACGACCAGGCTGAAGATGAGAATGACCATCCACATTGAGAAACGTTTCATTGATTCTGCTCCTGTTGATTGTGGTGAGAAGAAGTGTAAGCGGCTATCAATAGATCGTCGGGCCCCATCGAGAGGAACAGACGAGGATTCCGGCGAGAAAGCGCGTCTTGCAAAGGATTATAGGCGCAACGCCAAGGATTTTACACGAAGTTCGACATTCTGGAGAAATCAGGCCATGTCTTGACTGAGATAGAAGCCTGGTAAGACGCTGGCGCGTTTGCTGAATCGGAGGATGTCAGGTGAAGCGGCAGTAAAGACGAATTCGGTTTGAGAAAATAGGTGCCCTCTCATTTGGAGAAGGTCAGCCAAACACACTCTTTTCCCTAAGTTAACCCCAGTTCGGAGTTAGATTAAGGCCGGCAATAGAGCCATATCTGTGTCAGGAAGATTGAGAGATGGCTTCTTAGCTTGCCAAGTGTAGGCAATCAGACCGGCGATGAGAGTGACGACAAAGTTGGTCGTGCTGCGGTGACGGGTGTGTTCAATCTGTGAGATATTCTTGAGTTGGTCAACGATGGTTTCAATGACGAAGCGCTTACGCGTTAGCAGCTTGTCTTCGAGAACGACGAGTCGATTCTGCATGTTTTTACGAATGGGCGTGATCAATTGCAGTCCCTGAGCGAAGAGTTGCTCAAAGAGAACTTGGGAGAGATAGCCGCGGTCGCCGATCAGCTTCCCCCACAACTTTTTGGTCATCTGTGGGACCGGTTTACGGTCATCGGTGTTGCCGGGCGTGAGTTGAAGCGCCAGCAATTCCCCCTGGTCATTGACAATCAGATGGAGTTTAAAGCCATAGAACCATCCCATGCTGCTCTTGCCGCGCCTGGCCACCTCGGCAAAGACCCGGTGGCGGCCGATGCGTCTGTTGTGGCAGACGGACAACGGGGTCGAATCAATGAATGCCACCCCTGTCGCCTGGCCAAAGCGCACACGCAGATAGAGACACATGGCTGCCAGGGCTGATGGCATTAACTCCACAAAGCGTGTGTAACTGACCAGAGCAGGGAATTCACTGCGCATATGCTTACATACGTGCTGCGTATAGAAGGCCTTGAAATCGCGATAATGCGACTGATGGAAGTGAATCAGAATCGTCATCACTTCACTCAAGCTCAAGCGCGGGGCCGGCCCTCGCTTGCGAGCCACGCCTAACAACTTGGCATTCTCCCATGTAGCCAACCACTGACAGAAATCATCGACATGACAGAACAGATTGAGTATACTCATCACTGAGCACCTTTCTTTGCTGGAGAATTTTTGTTAGAGAACTTCTATTCTACCAGCTTGATAAGGTGCTCACTTACTCCGAACTCAGGTTAAGTTAGTGAGAAGGAAAACCTGGCAAAGTTGCGCGAAACTGAGGAAATCGAGGCTACCGGACGGCGCGAAGGGTATGGTTGGCCCCGATCACTAGACCACGAAAAGGGAAAAATAAGGTGCATCCAGACGGATGCGGCCGGCTCGGCACAGGATGTTTGCTCCTCTTCGAGAGGATTCTACTTGACTATCGATTCAAGGCTTTGACGAATTCTTTTCCTTATTGCATTCGCCATGGGTGGCCTGTAAGTTACTGAAATCGTCCGATCCACCGTGATATTTCGGTATGATATTATCGACGTGGATATCTGCAGATATCTCCTCAGGTAGCGGCTTTTTGCAAAGAGGACAGATTCCTTCTTGGTCTGACATGAGTTTTGGCAAGAAATGGCGAAGACCCGATGGCTTGGCATTCCGGCAGGACTGGCAGTTACGAACATAGTGGTGTTCCTAGCGGAAAACTTTACCACAAGATTTGCATTTGTAGTGGCCCTTTATAAGTTGCAAGGTACTCCTACCTGTCGCGAAAGATCCGCATATTCTCCTTAAAGTAATGTTCAGAGGCTGTGCCGCGCGCCGAGCGCGTCGGAAGAGTCCACCCGCAGCAGTCCATTGGTAATTGATCCGTCTCTACACTATGTCAAGTTATGCACTAGTAGTGTAACAGGTAGGGTTTGACGGATAGGTAAACTGTGGCACACTCTCCAGAGACGCAGACACAAGGAGAGGAAAGATGCCAGCGAAACGATATCGGGTGCGCTTGACAGAGGAAGAGCGCAAGGAACTGGATGGGCAGGTGAACACAGGCACAGGGTCGGGGCGCCGCTTAAGACGGGCTCGCATCCTTTTGATGGCCGATGAAGCGCAAGCGGGCGGGGGCTGGTGCGATGCCGAGATTGCCAAGGCATTAGGGGCGCACCCGCGCACGGTCGAGCGAGTTCGGGAGCGGTGTGTCACAGTCGGGATCGAAGCCGCCCTCACCCACACGCGACCGAAACGGAAGCGACCACGCGTCTTGGATGGTGCGGGCGAAGCCCGGTTGGTGCAGTTAGCGTGTAGCGCTGCACCGGATGGACGGGAGCAGTGGACGCTGCAGCTGCTGGCTGATAAGCTGGTCGAATTAGAGGTTGTCGAGCGTATTTCGCGTGAAACGGTGCGCACGACGCTCAAAAAAACGAACTTAAGCCTTGGTTGAAAGATGCGTGGTGTATACCGGAGGCGGCGAGCGCCGAGTTCGTCTGCGCCATGGAAGATACGCTTTCGGTCTATCATCGGCAGCAGGATGCAAAACGACCTGTGGTCTGTTTTGATGAAGGCAGCAAACAGCTGACCAAAGAGACCCGTCTGCCTCTGCCGCCCCGACCGGGTGCGGTGGCCAAATATGACTACGAGTATGAACGCAACGGCACCAGCAACCTCTTTCTCTGCTTCGCACCGCTGCAAGCTTGGCGTCATGTCAAGGTGACGGCGCGCCGCACCATGGTCGATTTTGCCCACTGCATGCGCGACCTGATCGATATCCATTTCCCGCAGGCAGACACGATCGTCGTGGTGATGGACAATCTGAATACGCACAAACTCGCATCTTTGTATGAAGCGTTCCCGGCGGCCGAGGCCCGCCGCATTGCCGCCAAACTCGAAATCCATTACACCCCCAAGCATGGCAGTTGGCTCAATATGGCTGAAATCGAACTCAGTGTCCTGCATCGACAGTGCTTGAACGCTCGCATCCCTGACAAACACACCTTGATGCAGCAAATCACAGCTTGGCAAAATCGCCGCAATGCTTCTGCTTCGTCTGTCAACTGGCGTTTCACCACCGCTGATGCTCGCATCAAACTCGAACGCCTTTATCCGACAATAAAAGACTGTTGAACTACTAGGAGTCGTTGACATTTCTTCGAAGCCAAATCAGGGTAGCGGCAAAATGCAAGAATGCCATGTAACGTCGTGCTAGCTTTTCATAGCGAGTGAAAATGCGTCGATACCACTTGATTCTGTTGATGAAACGCTCGACGATGTTGCGCTCTTTGTAGCGGAGTTGGTCATCGTCGCGTCGTCGCTTGCGATGGCGGCGAGAAGGGATGACCACCTCGACCTGTTGGGCTGCGAGCAGGATGCGAAGCGAGTCAGAATCATAGCCTTTGTCGGCAATGACAGCGTCAAAGTGGAATGGAGCGAGCAACGATTCAGCTTGGGTGATGTCATGACGTTCAGCGCCCGTCAAAATGAAGCGTAAGGGAAAGCCGAGAGCGTCAACGAGGAGTTGGATCTTGCTGCTGAATCCACCCCGGCTCCGCCCTAGGCTCTGTTCGCGCTGGCGCCCCCTTTTTTGGACCCGCCCGCAGCGCACATATGGGCGCGCACAGCAGTACTGTCGGGCATGACGGCTGCCATGTCAGGGTCTTGAGCGAACTGTTTGAACATGTCTGCCCAAACACCGTTCTCTTCCCAGCGTGCGTAGCGCTTGAAGACACTGTTCCACTTGCCAAAATGCTCTGGCAGTTCACGCCACTGGGCGCCGGTGTGCAGAATCCAGTGAACTGCCTCAACCAAACGTCGACACGTTTCCTCTTGCCCTGCATAGGCACGCGGCTGACTTTGCAAGAATGCGTAAAGTTTCTGCCACTGAACGTTGTCGATCTTATAGGTTGACATCCTTCTATTGTCGCCGACCTGACCAAACACAACAAACGTCAACGAGACCTAATCTAGCAGGTCAAAAACTCCCTTACGCGCACAACCAAGTGTCCGACACAACATGCCCACACGCGGCTTCGAGAGCGGCCATACAGAATAGCCAAGCAGTCGTTTACAACCCCGGCGGCACATGCAGCACCGTCACCCCCATCCCGATATACTTATCCCGCTCCTCCGCGCTCGCCGCCCCCAAACTCACCTGCACCGAACTGTCCCGCGTCTGCTCCAGCACGTGGCGGATACACTCGTCCACCGTCTTGAACGGGCTGTGTGGCAGACTCTCCATGCTGAAGCGCAGGTCGTTCGGTCCGAAGCCCAGCAGGTCGATGCCCGGCTTGGCCAGCTTGCGCGCGTTGATAACCGCCTCGACCGACTCAAGTTGAATCGCAAGAAAGCCGTTGCTGTTCCACCAGTCGGCGTAGGCGAGGCGGTCGATTGAGTCCGGGTTGGTCGGCTCGCTGAAGGCGCTGAGATTGCGCCGCGGGTCACCGCCCCAACTGCGCCGCCCGATCTGGGCGTAGTAGAAGAAGGAGATCGCCTCATCCACCTCGTGCGGGTGCTGTATCTCGGGCGCCATGATGCCGGTCGGCCCCATGTCGAGATAGCGGCCGATCAAGTAGGTGTGGCGTGTGTGTGGGATCCGAAACTGCACCGGTATCCCTAGCGATTCGGCGTGACCGCAAAAGGAGACCAACTCCTTCTCGCTGAACGCCGCGTGCTGGCTGTCCACGTAGACAAAATCGTAATCGCCCTGGCCCAACAGATCCTCCAGCTGGCCGCGGTCGAAATAGAGTTGCGCACCTACGCCGATAATCAGCTCCCCACGGTGAATCCGCTCCTTCAGATTGGCTGCGTCTGCCATGCTAGTTTCCCCCTTAGAATTCCCTGTCCAAAATTCCCACCGGAACTTCAATAAGTGCCGGTTTGCCGTTCTCCGAGGCGATTGCTTCGCCCAGAGCTTCATGCAACTCGTTGGCGTCGTCGGCGCGCACGCCGTGTGCGCCGAAGCTGTGCGCCAACGCCACGAAGTCGGGGTTGTGCAGCTTCGTTCCCAGCACGTGCCCGTCGAACTCCTCCATCTGCACGCGCAGGACATTGCCATAGGCGTTGTCGTTGAAGACGATCGCCACCGCGTTGATCCGGTGCTGGACGGCGGTGGCAAGCTCCTGCGCGTTGTAGAGGAAGCCGCCGTCGCCTGACAGCGAGACCACCGCCCGCGCCGGATAGGCAACCTTCGCCCCCAGGCCGATGGGGTAGGCGCAGCCCAGCGTTCCGTGCGATGAACTTGTCAGGTAGGTATGCGGCCCCCTGGCGCGGAAATAGTTGCGGCTGTAGTAGCCCATCTGATTCATGCCCTGGATCACGATGGCGTCGTCCGGCAGCGCCGCGTGAATCGCCTCCATGAAGTCCCACTGGGGTTGCAACTGGTTGGCCGGGTCGAAGCGCGTCCCGTTGATGGCTGCGACCTCGGCCTGCACCGCGTCGGCCTGTTCGGCGCGGGGCGGCGCGGCCGCGGCGACGGCCCGGTTGAGCGCCATCAGGACAGGGTAGGCGTCGCCCTGGAGCGCAAGCGCATGGTCAGCCCCATTTAGTTCGCCCTCGTCGACATCGACCCTGATCACCTGCTGCCCGTCCACGCTGGTAAAGTGGCTCGCGCCCACAGCCAGAATCAGGTCGCGGCTTGTTAGCCAATCACGCAGAGGTTGAAACTGCATCTCGGCCATGCCCAGCGAGAGCGGATGGCGCTCCGCTATGCTCCCCTTGCCCTGTTGCGTCGTCACAACCGGAATCTGCATGTATTCAGCCAACTCGGCCAGCAACGCGGCGGCCCTGGCCCGCATCACGCCTACACCAGCCCAAATGACCGGCCTGTGGGCGGCGATCAGCAGCTCCGCCGCCCGCTCAATCGCGCGCGGAGCGCCAACGGAGGACGCTTGCGTATCGGCTGCGGCCTGCGCCAGGCTGACCTCTTCGGTGGCTGCAAACACGGAGGGCGGCACTTCGATTGCCACCGGTCGCGGCCGCCCAGAGCGTAGCTGCCCGAACGCCTCCTGCACAATCCCCGGAATCTCTGCCGGCCGCTGGGCGCGGCCAACCCACTTCGTCAGCGGCCCCAGCCACGCCGTCTCGTCGAGTTCCAGCCCCTTCTTGCGGTGGTGATGATCTCCCGTCACCACCAGTATCGGCGAGGACGTGGCGAATGCGGTCGCAATGCCCGACATGGCATTGAAGAGACCGGGCCCCTCCACCACCAGGGCCGCAGCCACTTCACCGCTGGCGCGGGCGTAGCCGTCGGCCATATAGCTGGCTGCCTGCTCGTGGCGTACAGAGATATAGCGGATGCTCGGCGTTGTATACAGCGCGTCGATCGCCTCGTATTGACCGGCTCCGGGCACGCCGAACACGACCCGCAGCCCTTGCGCGGCCAGCGACCGCACCAGCGCCTGCCCACCGTTCATTCTTGTCATATACCTGAATTCCTGAGTGTCTTGTTTCTTATATCGGTCGTACCCAACCCGTGACCGACAGCCACAAAACAGGACGGCCCGCCGATTGTCGGAAAACTGAAATCAAAGCCGTCCGCAGCGCAGTAGCGAATCTTGGTCAATTTCAGCCAACAGCCGAGCAGACCACCGGCCGCCAACCAGCGCTGTTCACGGCAGGTCCGGGACGATTTCGTTGGCCAGCGTCTCCATGCAGGCCAGCCACCTCTCCTTATCGTCCCAGTCGTGCGCGATCATGAGCAGGGTGCCAAAGCCGCCCGTCTCCTCATAGAGTTGGTGCAGTTGGCGCAGACATTCATCCTTGTCGCCGATGATACAGGAGCTCTTCAACATGTACTCGAGTGTAACGTCATCATCGGGCATATCCGGATCATTCTTGAGCACGCTGAGCATATCCGCAGCCACGATCAGCGATCTCAAGTAGAGGAAAGATCCGCCAAACGCCCCGTTATAGGCCCTTTCCCAGGCAGCATCGTTCGTCTCGTCGATATAGATGCTGCGCGAAACGCGCCAGATCTCGCGGTCCGGCTCGGGCTTGCCGGCATCGGCGGCGCCGTTGCAGTAGGTTTCCCAGTGTTCATTCAGCGTGGGGCCGTGTACCAGGTTTGTGCTGAGGGGAATGTAGCCGCGCTGTCCCGCCATGAAGGCAGCCCGCGAACGGCCGCGAATGATGCTCATGGCGATCGGCGGGTGCGGTTTCTGGTAGGGTTGCAACAGCTCGCCGATCCCATATTCCGGCACGCCCTCCTCCAGCTTGATATGGTAGTAGTCGCCCTGGAAATCGAAGGGCGGATCGGTCTGCCATAGCTTGAGGATCATGTCGATGCCCTCGATCGTCATCAGCCCCTGGGTCTGCGGGTCGGGCAGATCGAACAGCCCCCAGTCGGTCGGCACACCGCCCTGGCCGAAGCCGAAGTTGACGCGCCCGCGTGAGAGGTGATCCAGGTAGGCCAAGCGCACGGCCACATTGACCGGGTGATGCTGCGGGATGATCGAGACACCGCTGCCGAGCCGGATATTCTTTGTGCGCGGCAGCACATTGGCGATGAATACATCGTTGGACGGGATCGGTTCCCAGGCCAACGAGTGATGCTGGCCGACCCAGGCCTCGGTAAATCCCAACTCGTCGGCGCGTACGACAAACTCGATGTCCTCCTCATAACCGAGTGTGCGGTCCTTCTCCGGCGGATGAAGCGGCATCATAAATGTGCCCAGTTTCATTGTTCTTCTCCCTTTTCCCTGGTGTCCCAGGCGTCTCGGCCACCCTTTGCGCGAACGTAAGATGCAGGCGAGGCCCTGCGGTAGGTCGGCTTCAGATTGAGGGCCGGAACCCTGAACTTCTCGATTCGGTGCAGCGTAACCAGATTGGTATCGTGCTGATTATACCCCCCCTGCGAAGTTCGGGAAATCACGAACAGATCATCGCGTTGGGGATGACATAACGGGTGAGGATGCGGTTGGTCGGCATGCCGAGGGCGCGCGCCGCCAAAACGTAGTTGCGGCTGCGGATCGAGAGAATCTGGCCCCGGATGAGTCGGGCGAAGCCGGGCCACTGGATCAACGCCAGCGCGCCGAAAACCAGCGCCAGGTCAACCCACATGGTCTGGCGCAAAAGACCGTTTTTGGTCTGCATCGTGGGCGTTGATGGCGCTGCCGTCCAAGTAAACAGCGCCAGGATCGATTTTGAAAATCCACACCGCCATATCCTCGTTGGGTGTCCACTCGTTGAAGACATAAGGATGCAGTTCGCCATGCTCGTCAATGTACATCGGCCCGGCGTTCCAGAATGCCAGGTCGTGCATGTTCCAGCCCCCGCCGCGCAGCGGTGACCAGTCCTGCGCAAAGAAGGGGATGGTCGCGCGGAAGTGCGACGATTCCATCATCTCGTCGCCGTCTGACCCAGCCATATCTCCTGCCGGCGCCGCCGGTCCGGCACAGGCCGAGACGACGAGACAAGCGCCTTCAGCGAAATTAGTTTGAGCCATAGCTGATGGCTTCTGAGTTTGGATAGCATTAAGTCTCCTCCTCAAAGTTGCTCTTCTGTGATGAGAAAACGGTTAGCGTTCCAGGTATGTTACACAGCATCGACGCCATACGCGTAAGCGGAATCCGATACGGGGATGGGACCGACGAGAGGAATTCAAGTCTATTGGAAAGGAGTTGGACAGTACCTAAAGGGACTTTCAACCGTGCGCCAATTTACCATGTCCGCGGCTTCGTGTCAAGAGAGCCATGGACGGCAATCGACCGTCAGCGTTGTGCAATTGCGCTGCGCATTTGCCGCCCTCGCAGCACGATTTACAGCATCAAAGTCACTTTCAGTGCTGTCTACGCACAAAACATACAAAACTCAGTCCGATCGGACACTACTGAAGTTCCGGTATTCGCGCCGCTCGCGGCTGCATCCCATGATGGGGACGCTTCTGACAGGGAGCATAATGTTACGCGCCCTCCATTCAACTGGAACGCCTTGCAATATAAATTAAATAATATATCTTATTTGAAAGCAGCGCGCTCCTCTTGCGGGCTGACGAGTTCCGCTTCCGGCGCGCATTGATGCCCCGCTCCTGTCACGCCTTCAGCCTCCCAAGCATCAAACCTCTACCAATTGACATTCAATTTTCAGGATTTTGTTGCTCAAACTCTCTTAAAACTCCCGTAAACTCTCGTGCGGCTCTCGTAATCGAGTTACGAGCGCATCCATCATGAATTCGCATCACAGGCCACCCATTGACTCTTCTCTTTCCCCACCTCTATCGCCGCATCGCAACCCTTTCAGACCTACTCCTCATTCTGGGCTGCATGAGAAGACCCGCCAGCCACTGCCAGGCTGACGAATTCCGCTTTCTCTTTCGCCCCGCATTCATGACCCGCCCCTGTCACACCTTCAGCCTTCCAAGTATCAGACGTCTATGAATTGATATCCATTTTTGAACACTTTTTTGGGTAAGCTCTCGTTAATTCTCGTATAACGCTCATGCAACTCTCGTTCGAACCTTTCGGGCGCCTCCATCATAATTTCGTACCATAGACCTCCCTTTCCCCCTCTTGTTTCCCCTCTTTTTCGCCGGGTCGCCATCCTTTCAGACCTCACCCCCCATTCTGGGCTGCACCCCACCCAGTTCTCTCCAGGGCAATTGCATCTGAATTGGGTCAAAGCACCAATTTCTGCCTTGATCTCTTCCGGATAGGGTTCAGACACTGTAAATTGCACCAATGATGGCGCGCAGGCTGTGAATCTGACCGGTTTCGACGACCGACGGCCTTTGTTGCGCTGTATTTCCGTCGTCAATCAGCAACCTTACAACGATTTCCACCTGTTATCACGTCCTTCCGTTTGGAATCCCGCCAGAATTGGCATGCAGAATTGGCATACGGATTTAGATGCGTATGCCCTGCCATTCAATCGGAACACCTTGCAATATCAACTAGATTGATATATCCTAAATTAAGATTACGCGCCCCATTGCCAGGCTGACCGGTTTTGGTCTCCCTTCAGTCAAACATGCATCATCTGCTCCTGTCACGCCATCATTCCGCCTAACGTCAATCGTCCACAAATTGATATTCACTTAAAGTATTTATTCACGTAGACTCTCGTAGACTCTCGTCAACTCTCATGAACTCTCGTAATAACGCTGCAAGAGCCTGCATCATAAATTTGTACTGTTGACCTCCCAATGCCCCTCCTGTTACCCGTCCTTATCGCCGCATCGCCCCCCTTCACACCCCGGCCCCATTCAGGGCTGCACCCCCCTCCTCCAGGGCAATTGCATCTGAACTGGGTCAAGTCACCGAAATGCTGCCATGATCTCTTCCAGCTCGGGTTCAGACACTGTAAATTGCACCAATGATGGCGCGCAGGCTGTGAATCTGACCGGTTTCGACGACCGACGGCCTTTGTTGCGCTGTATTTCCGTCGTCAATCAGCAGCCTTACAGCGATTTCCACCTGTTATCACGTCCTTCTTTTCGGAATCCCGCCAGAATTGGCATACAGAATTGGCATACGGATTTAGATGCGTATGCCCTGTACCCGGTGTCCTTGCAAGAGCCTGAACAATCGTATACGCTGTATCCATAGTTGCTGTATCCATAGCTGAAAGTCCAAGGCGACAGCGAACCATCTCCGCACCTTAACAAACGCATACTTTTTTACAGACCATACTTGGTTGCAACACCATAGCGCCGCCCCAGCCGGCGCAACACGCTGCGCCAATCCGCAAAGATTTTTTCAGAAAGAGTAGAGCAGCACATGAATTCACGCGGCAATTCGCGCCAATTCGCGCCACTTTGATACTCTCCGCCCGCCCCGACAGGATACCGACAGGATACAGAGCAGGTCATCACATGAATACATGCAGCGCTTTGCCCCGCGCTGCGCCAGTGCGCCGCCCGCCGCGCCGACGCCGGCGGCCTTCGCCCAGCCTCCCGTCTCCCGTGATGCACCGAGAATTTTCTTGCCCTATCTCACGAAATCTCTCGTACGCGCGCTCCTGCCTGTCAACCCATCCAGCCGCCCCAAAAAAGCCTCTGATCTGAATCCCATTTGAAACAGAGACCCTTCGGGCGAATATAGCAATCCAATCGGAGCCGTCTCGCCTGCCCTGACGCAATCCGCAATGCGCAACTCAGCAAAAAGCCGGTTCCCGATCTGGACGCACATTGGATGCGTATGCCCTGACCCCCTGTCGCCAGCGTTTTGACATGCTGCAGACGCTTTGCTACGATGGGAAGTGGCTGTGTTCAATTGGCGGAAATCTCACACCCGTTACGGACGGCAGCCGCAAAAGGCCAGCGCAGCAATGCCATGGTACTCCAAGAGGGAACCACCTACACGTTTTCCCAGATCATTGACCTCAACGTAGAGATCGACAGTTTTCTGGCCGATTCCGGTTATCGAAGTCGCGTCGCCCCATTGTCACTGGCTACAAAATCGAACGTGTGTCCTGTGCCGCAATTTGACCAGTTGCGTGCGCAGATGCGAGGACGATTGCCCTATGTCCCTCTGACCAACGATGCGGCGCGGCGCGCCTTCTATGTGTCGCCCCTGCTGTTCGCGGCGCTCGACCAGGCCAGCTTCAAGATGCACATCGATTACCCGGTTACGGGCGCGCGCATGAGCGGCAGGGTGGACTTTCTGTTGCGCGGCGCCCATGACGTGGTCGTTACCTGCGCGACAGAAACGGACATAGCGCGCGCTTTGACGCAATTGGCCGCGCAGATGATCGCGGTGAGCGAGCGCCGTCCGCAGCAGCTCAGCCCGATTCATCCGCGGCGCGCCCGCAAAGCCAGACGCACCCGGCGCGAGCCAAACGGGACCCAATTTGACCAGTCGGCGCAGATGCAACTCTTCGGCGCGGTGACGACCGGGACAGTGTGGCAATTTGCGCGCTTGGAAAGGGCAAAGAAGACGATCACGATGGACACGGATGCGTACCTGTTGCCGCCCGATTTGGAAAGGTTGGTCGGCATTTTTGTGGGGCTGCTGCGCGCGAGCGGTTCTGAAGAAGACAATCCAGCGAACGAAGGAGACAAGCCGTCATGGGCGAACAGTTAGCGATCGAGGGAGGCGCCCCCGTGCGCACCCTGCCGTTTGGGGAGACCCATTTCTTTGGCGATGAGGATATCGAAGCAATTTCTGACGTGATCCGGTCAGGCTCGCTTGGCAAGGGGCCGAAGGTGGCGCAGTTTGAGCGTGAATTTGCCGCGCGGCACGGCGTCGCCCACGTCGTCACCCTGACTTCCGGCACGGCGGCCATGCACACCTGCATCGGCGCCATCAATCCTGACCCGGGGGATGAGATCATCGTCACGCCGTGGACATCGGGGGGCAGCATCATCGGCACACTGCTGCATAACTGCGTGCCGATTTTCGCCGACATTGACGATACCTACACGCTGGACCCGGCGGACGTCGAAGCCAAGATCACTCCCAGGACGCGCGCCATCATCGCCGTTCATCTTTTCGGCAACCCCTGTGAGATGGCCGCGTTGCGCGACATTGCCGACCGCCACCAGCTGTTCCTGATCGAAGACTGCTGCCAAGCCCACTTCGCCGAATACCAGGGGCAGGTGGTCGGCTCGATGGGCGACATCAACGGCTTCAGCTTCGGGGGCAAGCATCTCTCAGCCGGAGGCGGCGGCGCCATTATGACCGACAATGAGACGCTTTGGGAACGCGCCCTGATCTTCTCCGACTGCGCCTTGCCCCGCAGCGGCGGGCCATTCGAAGGGCGGCCGTACGCCAACTATTTCCTCGCGCCCAACTACAAGCTCAACGACCTCATGGCGGCGGTGCTGATCGCGCAGCTGAAGAAGGTGGACGGCTACATCGAGAAGAAGATCTGGGCGGCCCAGCAGATCATCGAGCAGGTGGCGGACATCGAAGAGATCATGCCGCAGCGGGTGCGCGAGGGCGATCGCAACAGCTACTGGGTGATGGGCATGACCGTGGATACGGACAAGATGGAGTGCGACGCCTGGGAGTTTGCGGAGGCGCTGAAGCATGAGGGCATCCCCGCCGGAGGGCCCTATATCGGCTCGGGCAAAGAGGGGCCGCTCTACCGCAACCAGTTTCTGTCCGAGCCGAACTGCTATGGCCGCAGCCACTTCCCCTTCGACTACAAGCGGGACAAGCCGATCGACTACAGACTTGCCGATTGTCCCAACGGCGAGAAGCTGATGCGGCGCGGTTTCAGTTTTGGAATGCTGCCCAGCCTCGATGATGAAGACGTTGCCGACATCTCCGCCGGCATCCGCAAGGTGTTTGGACACTTGCGCAAGCGCAACCATCGCGGCATTTAGCCGAACGGCACATACATGGCCCGTCAAACGAGCGACCAGACGCCCATCTGGTGCGGCATCCACTATCTGCTCTACCTGCGCCAGCCGGGTGAGGAGCAGGACTGCGCCCGTTTCAGCCTGTTCCAGACCGAGTACAGCCCGGCTGGCAGCGGCTGCGCGGCTTTCCTGTACATCGATCCCGCCTGTTTTGCGCCGGCGCCGGTCAACGCCGTCTACGCCGACAACCCGGAGCTGGCGGCGTGGCTGTACAACAGGATGTATCGCGGCCGCGACAATCCGCTGGCCGACTGCGGCGAACCGGTCATTAGCGCCCGTTTTGGCCGCAGCGGCGATATGCGCCGCCAGATGAGTTATTCGATCGACACCGCGCAAGGCCAGGTTTCGGCAACCTGGGCCGGGCTGGAGACTCCCTTTGTTCACCATGGCCAGGCCGGGACTTCAAGCGTCTATACCTACTGCTTCTTTGTAATTGCCACGCGCGCCAGCCTGATGATCGACGGCGAAGTCGTGCCCGGCGACATTTACCCCCGCCAGGACTGGATCCCACTGGTGGGGCGACCGCTCAGTTCGTGCCTGATCGGCGACGAGTTCTGGGCCACCCAATAGAGTCTCAGTCGGAGATGAATTCAATGACGAAAAAGCTGCGCTTTGCCCAAGCCGGTGTTTCGTTAATGCATGCCAACATGTATCGCGACACGCTGATGCTGCTGCAGGATGAGCTTGAACTGGTCGGCTTCTACGATCCCGACCCGGAGGCGGTCAGACCCAATTTGAAGGCCGATGTCCAGCATGTCCCCTTCTACGACAGCCTGGGGGACCTGCTGACGCAGGCCAGGCCCGACGCAGTGATGGTCTCCACCTATTTGAAGGATATGCCGGCGTGGATGCTCGAGGTGGCGGAGGCCGGCGTGCATGTCTGGGGCGAGAAACCGTTCGCGGTCCACTCCAGCCAACTGCTTCCGGTCGCCGAGGCGGTTCGCCGCAAGGAGCTCCACTTCTCGTGCGGCTACACGTGGCGCTTCCACCCGATCGCCCGCCTGATCAACGAGACCTGGGCCGCCGGGCTGCTGGGCAAGCCCTACTCGATCGAGTTCCGCTTCCTTACTTCGAGCGTCGGCAGGCGCGACCCGCAGACCTGGTATTTCAGCCGCGAAAGCGCGGGCGGTGGCATCCTCAACTGGCTGGGTTGCCACTGGTTTGACCTTATGCGCTATCTGAGCGGCGCGGAGGTCGAGCGCGTGGCGGCGATCGAGGCCAATGTAGGCGGGCATGACATCGACGTGGAGGATGCCGCGTCCGTCTCGCTTGGCTTCGACAACGGCATGATAGGAAGCCTTCATGCCGGCTACTTCACGTCCGGCGATGGCCAAATCTCAATTGGCCTGCGCGGGTCGGACGGCTGGGTCAAGTGGGAGGTGGATGAAGGATACTGCATCATCAAGAGCACGCACCCGGACTGGTCGGGCGCGCCGACGCGCCGCTTCGATATGCCCTCGGCGCCGGTCCCCGGTTACGGTCCTGAGGGCAGAGCATCGATCCAGGCGTTTGCCGCCGCCATTCGCGGCGAAGGCAGCAGCGGATATCAGGTAGAGGAGATCATCAAGTCGCTCCAGATCATCGAGGCCGCCCACGAGTCGGCATCAAAGGGGAAGACGGTCGCACTATGAACAAGACATCGCAACCGTTGCGCGCCGCGGTGGTCGGCCTGCGCATCCACGCCGGCGGCCTGGAGCCGGACCGCAACCACGGCCTGATCAAGTCATTCCATGGCCGGGAAGATGCCCGGATCGCGGCCTACTGCGAGTGGGACCCTGACGAGCAGGCAGCGCTGGAGAGCCTGGCGCGCCACGACCCGTCGGCGCGTATCTACACCAGCCTGAGTGATCTGCTGGACCGGGAAGAGTTCGATGTGGCCGTGGTGATGCTGCCGCCGAACGAGGCGACGCAGGCGGCGATACGTCTGGCCGAGGCCGGCAAGCACCTCTTCATCGAAAAGCAGGCCGCGCGCAGTGCGCCGGAACTCCTGCCTCTGTGCCGGCTGGCAGAAGAGCGCAATCTAGTCGTCCAAGTCGGCTATCCATGGCCGCGCCATCCGGTGGCGCAGGAGATCAGGCGCTGCCTGGATGAAGGCGTGCTGGGCAAGCTCCTGGCGATGGAGGCGAGGCTGGTGACAGTTCAGATAGCGGCGGGGCTGCGCGAGCCAGATCATTGGATGTACCGCCTTGCGACTGAGGGGGGCGGCATTCTGCACATGGAAGGCGGCCACTGGCTGGCGCTCTTCCAGATGTTTGCACAGGCGCGCGTGCGCTCGGTCACCGCTCTGTGCAGCCGCCGCACCGATGAGAGCGAAGAAGGGGTGGAGGATGCCGCGACCGTGGCGCTGGAGTACGCCAACGGCGTTCATGCCTGCCTGCACATGGGCTACATGCTGACGGCGGCCGGCCCGCGCGACGACACCTACATGGCAGTGCGCGGGAACCTCGGCGCGGCCACTTGGGAGCAGGTGGGTGACGGCAAGCTGACGGTCAGCAGCGCCGCGCCGCAGTGGCAAGGGGCGCCGCAGCGCAGCTACAATATGCCGCCTGCGCCGCGGCCGGTGTACGCGGAGCAGTGGGGCTTCGAGTACGTGACCGACTTTTTGCGGGCTGTGCGAGAAGGCGGCAAAGCGGTTGTCAGCATCGAAGACGCGCACCATATCCTGCAGATCTTCGATGCCGCCTATGAATCTTCGCGCACGGGACGACGAATCGAGTTGTAGACGTTTTCAGCCGCACAAGGCGCTACACCCGTCCGGGGAACTCCTTGCCGCGAATCAGCATGAAGCGGAACTCACCGCGCGGCTTTTCGCATTCGGTCAGCAGACGCGCCTCTTCGTTCTCGATTCCGAGGTACATCGTCTCGGCGCGGATATAGTGGAGCGCCAGTCCGCGGCGGCGGTTGGGCGTTGAGTTGGCGCCGGTCCGGTGAAAATTGAGGCTGTGATGGAACATGCAGCTTCCAGCCGGCAACTCCACGGGCACCGGCTCGTTCACCAACGGATTGGAGAAAAAGCGATCCTTGAATTCGCGCGCAATCGGGCCCCACTTGTGGCTGCCGGGGACCACGGTCATGCAGCCGTTCTCGACGGTCGCATCGTCCAGCGCGACCCAACAGCTTATGTGTTGCTGGGGCGCGAATTGATGCCAGGCCATCGAGTCCTGGTGCCAGTCGGTCACCGTGCCGTTGAAGCGCGGCTTCATCATCAACTGGTCGGTATAGAGCTTGATATTAGGGCCTAACAGGTCTTCGATGACATCGACGATCTCCGGCTTGCGGGCGACCCGCTCGAACTCATCATCGAAGTAGCAGAGTTGGGTCATCTTGCGCACCGCGTCGAGCGGCTCGACATCGTCGGGCAGGCCATCGCGGAACTGGGCCTCGAACTGGATGTAGCGCGGCGGAACGTGCTTTACCTTGCCGCTGATGATGTCCTCACTGCGACGGCGCACGACATCCAGGTCTTCGTCAGAGAGGATGCGGTGATAGGGCAGATAGCCGTTTTGCCAGAAGTACTCTTTCTGTTCGACTGTCAGGGTCATGGAGAGAACTCCTCTTCTGTTATAATTGGATTGGTTCCGGAGGTTCGTGTCGCAGCCAGTTGTGTCGAAGAGAACCGAGGCCGCAGAATTGGAAACTGTAGTAAGAGTATACCGAACAGGCGAAAAAGCTGTCAATCGGAACCCTGTTGCCTGCCAGCGAATCGCCTTTGCAGCGCTTGTCAACTGAACAGTGCCCAAATAACTGACCGGGGGTACGGACTATGGTGCGAATCGGCATGATCGGAGCGGACAGCACGCATACGGAGGCGTGGACGCAACTGGTCAACCTGCCCGGCGGCCTGCTGCACGGGCAAGCGCAGGTCGTCAAACTGTGGGGAGAAGATGCCGACCAGGCACGCGCCAAGGCGCGCGAATGCCAGATTCCCGCCGTCGTCGCGACAGCGGCGCAAGTCCTGACCGACGTCGACCTGGTCATGGTTGTCAACCGCTATGGCGACGACCATCCGCCCTACGCCCGGCTGGCGATTGAAGCGGGCCTGCCGACATTTGTCGATAAGCCGTTCGCCAATGAGGTCGAAGACGTTCACGCGTTGGTCAGCCTGGCGACGGAACGGGAAGTGCCGTTGATGTCGTGCTCGGCGCTGCGCTATGCGGTAGAGGTCATGGCATTGCAGGAGAGGATGGCGGGCTTCGGCGCGCTCAGCTGTGCGGTGATCAGCGGCGCGGCGGCCGGAGACTTCCCCGATCCGCGCGCCAGGCACCCCTTTTTCTATGGCATCCACGCGGTCGAGTTGCTGCACACGCTGTTGGGGGGCGGCGCGCAGGCGGTCACGACGCGGCGCAGCGCCCGTTGCGATATAGGGCTGGTCCACTATGCCGACGGCCGGCAGGGGGTCATCAATCTGCTGCACAAGACGCCCGGCTTCTATCATGGAGCCGTCTTTGGCGAGGCGGGTCGGGGCGAGGCCGATGTCGTTGACGCCGAACGCTTTTATGCCGGGACGTTGGAGCGGGTGATTCAGATGGCCGCCGGCGGCGAGCCGCCCTTCCCCGTCGCCTGGTCGGTCGAGATTATGGCGGTGATGGCGGCGCTGGTGCGCTCAGCCGAAGAGGACGGGCGCACTGTGCCGCTGAGCGAACTGATGCAGTAACCGGTGAAGAGTGAACTGCAGGAGCCGCTATCCGCCGGGGTTTCGACAACTTTCCACTTGCCACCATCCACTGGGATTACTCGATGACAGATTCACCTTTGCAAATTGCACTGGTTGGGCCGGGCCGCATGGGGCGCGTCTACGCCCGGCTTGCGAGCGAATTGAGCGAGACAAAGCTGGTTGCCGTCTGTGGCCGCAGTGAGGGGTCCACCAGCGAAGTCGCCGAGCAATATCAGGTTCCCGGCTATCCCAATGCCCGGCACGACGAAATGCTGGCCAACCACGGTGAGATCGAGGCGGTCGTCGTTTGCCCGTCCGAATGGATGCATACGGCGCCGGTCCTGGCCGCGCTGCAGGCGGGCAAGCATGTTCTGGTGGAGAAGCCGATGGCCGTCTCGCTGGCCGACGCGCAGACGATGGTGGATACGGCCGACCGGCTCGGCCTGCATCTGATGGTCTGCCAGAGTCTGCGCTTCGACCATCCTTACGCGACCATGCGGCAGGCGGTCGCCGGCGGCGAAATCGGCGAGGTGATGCACCTTTACTCGCGGCGCAATACGGTCCAGCTCGCCGCCGAACGCGTGCTGGGCAAGTTTTCGCTGGCCTACTGGCTGACGCCGCATGACATCGACATGATGTTGTGGACGGTGGGGCGTCCCATTACCAGCGTCAAAGCCTATTCGCGTGAAGGCGCGAAGGGCCGCCACGACTTTATCATCGCTGTGTTTACGTTCGACAACGGCGTTATCGGCGTGCTGGAGACGTCGTGGAGCACACCTGCCTTCAGCGGACGCCCGCATTCCGAGCATTTCAGCATACACGGCACGCGCGGCGCCGCCGAAGTGTTGGGCCATGAGAACGCCGTCGCCATCTACCACGTCGACGGGCAGCCGGACTATCCCGATGTCGGCTATACGCCTGTTCTGCACGGACGGCAGGAGGGGATGTTCCGCTCGCTGTTCAGCCATTTCGTCGGTGTCGTGCAGGGAAAGTGGGCGCCCGTGGTCAGCGGCAGCGACGGACTGGCGGCGATCCGGGTGGCCGACGCGCTCGAACGCGCGCTGGAAAGCGGTAGAACTGAAACGGTCAGTGCATAGCTCTGTTTTCTGCGCACTTTCCACTCACGACCGGGGTTGGAGTTTATGACGGTTTTCTGGGGTATCCTGGGGGCGGGAAAGATCGCAGAGCGGCAGATGGCCCCGGCGATTGCGGCCGCGTCGGGTCACGAACTGGCTGCCGTCATGCGGCGCGATCCGGCCGCGGCGCAGCAGTTCGCCGACGCCCACGGGGCACAGCGCGCCTACGACGACGAGCAGGCGCTGTTGGCCGATCCGCAGGTCAACGCCGTTTACGTGGCCACACCGCCACATCTGCACGCCCGGCAGACGATCATGGCCGCGCGGGCCGGCAAGCATATCCTGTGCGAAAAGCCGATGGCGCTGAGCAGCGGCGAGGCGCGTCAGATGATTGAAGCAGCGCGCGCCAACGGCGTCATGCTGACGATCTGTCACTATCAGCGTTTCAACGCCCGCCATCAACGGGTCAAGGCTCTTCTCGAAGCGGGTGCGATCGGGCGGGTGACGGCGGCGCGCATCAATTTCTCCGAACGCTTCGCGCCGCAGCCGGGGGTCTGGCGCCACGACCCGGCAGTCAGCGGCGGCGGCCCTATCATGGACCTGGGCATCCACTGCATCGACCTGCTGCGCTATTTGTGCGGCGCGGTCGAATCGGTCGCGGCGCTGGTGGACACACTGGTTGACGACTCTGCGGTCGAGGACACGGCCACGCTGCTCCTGCGCTTGACCGGCGGCGCGCAGGCCGTCATCACCAGCCACTGGACGACGGCCAACCATGACCCGGAGCACTTCAACGGCCTGGAGATCGGCGGCACGGAGGGCACCATCATGGCCGCCCCGATTCAGGCAAAAGATTCGGCAGGAATGTTGAAGGTAATTTCGGTGGATGGGACGCACGATTTTTCCATCGACCCCGGCGGGCAGCGGCCGCACGTGGCGCTGCTGAACGCCTTTGCCGACGCCGTTGCCGGCGACAAGCCCAATCCCATTGCCGGAGAGGAGGGGTTGGCCGGCCTCGCCGTCGTCGAAGCCGCGCACGAATCTGCGCGCAGCGGGCGTCGCATCGTGCTGGACGATCCATCGTCTCAGACGAAGCATAGGATTAGGTAAACACAATCGCCGCGTTCGCAGACACATTGGTTTCCTTAAGACGGCAGTTTGCTTGAGACGGCGCGCTAGATTTTCCGGTAAAGCAGTGATGAAATCTGCGTCCACGAGGACGCGACCGAACTGAACAGGATTGAAAAGTGCGCGGAGTTTTCTTTTGGGAGGCGGGTGGCCTGGTTCTGGACAAGGCCAACCCGTATGGCGGCCTGCTGGCGCAAGCGATGCGCGAGGTCGGTGTTGAGTTGGAAGCGGGGTACCCGGACACCTTGACGGAGGAGTGGCTCTGCCAAAATCAGGGCCGGATCGATCTGTTGCATCTCAACTGGCCCAACTACATGTATGACGATCCCGATCTGAACGATCGGCTGGCCCGCTGCACTGAACTGATCAGCAATCTTGCGCTGGCGCGGCTGCTTGGCTACAGGATTGTGTGGACGGTACACAACCTGTATCCGCATGAAAGCATCAGCCGCGACCTGGATCGGTTAGCGCAGGTTGCCCTCACCCACCTGGCCAACGCGGTAATCGTGCACTGCAAGCGAGCGCGCTCGCTTGTACGCACGCATTTCCACCGCACGGAGGGCGTCTTTGTCATTCCGCACGGCAACTTCATCGAGCCGTATCCCAACAATATCAGCCGCGAGGATGCTCGCCAGCGGCTGGGTTTGAGCGACGCCGATTTCGTCTTCTTCAACTTCGGCAATGTGCGCCGCTACAAAGGGATCGAGCGATTGCTGGAAGTCTTCGGCGCTCTGCCGGGGACGCATCTGCGCCTCTTGCTCGGCGCCAAGTATTACACCGAGTACGGCAAGCGGGTGGTCGCATCGATATCGGACGGCGATAGCCGCGTGGTGGTACGATCTTCGCGTTTCTTTGCGAATGAGGAGTTGCAGCAGCTTTTCAACGCGGCAGACGTGGGCGTTTTCCCGTTCTCTGAAGTGCTGACATCCGGCTCGGTCGTCACCGCGCTTTCATTTGGTCTTCCCGTCATCGTGCCGGACGCTGGTTGCCTGCCCGAGGTTGCCCTTCCCGATGCCGGGCTTGTCTATGACGCTGACGACGTTGACGGACTGCGCCACGCCATGGAGGAGATCCAGGAGCGGGACATCTCCGCCTTGAAGGAGGCTGCCAGGAAGCGTGCGCTGGAGCTGGATTGGGCGCAGATAGCAGAGCGGACGCGGCAGGCCTATGCGTACGAAAAGAATGGTCACCGGTGAATCAGAACTGTGCGTTTAAACACACGCGGCGCGAGTTCCGCTTCGATCATATTGGAATTGCAAGAATTGGTGACTCAGCCCACTTTCACGTCTATTCTCTGGAAAAGCAAAAAGATAGCTCATTCCAGTTGAATATGATGTCACGATTGAGGACGAATGCAAATGGAATCGATTCCAGTCGAGGTTTGCAGGCTGACCCAAATGTGGAGTTAGCGCAGCTCATTGCACGACTGGAATCCAAAATAACTGACGATACCTTACTTAACCCCAGTTCGGAGTTAGATTAAGGCCGGCAATAGAGCCATATCTGTGTCAGGAAGATTGAGAGATGGCTTCTTAGCTTGCCAAGTGTAGGCAATCAGACCGGCGATGAGAGTGACGACAAAGTTGGTCGTGCTGCGGTGACGGGTGTGTTCAATCTGTGAGATATTCTTGAGTTGGTCAACGATGGTTTCAATGACGAAGCGCTTACGCGTTAGCAGCTTGTCTTCGAGAACGACGAGTCGATTCTGCATGTTTTTACGAATGGGCGTGATCAATTGCAGTCCCTGAGCGAAGAGTTGCTCAAAGAGAACTTGGGAGAGATAGCCGCGGTCGCCGATCAGCTTCCCCCACAACTTTTTGGTCATCTGTGGGACCGGTTTACGGTCATCGGTGTTGCCGGGCGTGAGTTGAAGCGCCAGCAATTCCCCCTGGTCATTGACAATCAGATGGAGTTTAAAGCCATAGAACCATCCCATGCTGCTCTTGCCGCGCCTGGCTACCTCGGCAAAGACCCGGTGGCGGCCGATGCGTCTGTTGTGGCAGACGGACAACGGGGTCGAATCAATGAATGCCACCCCTGTCGCCTGGCCAAAGCGCACACGCAGATAGAGACACATGGCTGCCAGGGCTGATGGCATTAACTCCACAAAGCGTGTGTAACTGACCAGAGCAGGGAATTCACTGCGCATATGCTTACATACGTGCTGCGTATAGAAGGCCTTGAAATCGCGATAATGCGACTGATGGAAGTGAATCAGAATCGTCATCACTTCACTCAAGCTCAAGCGCGGGGCCGGCCCTCGCTTGCGAGCCACGCCTAACAACTTGGCATTCTCCCATGTAGCCAACCACTGACAGAAATCATCGACATGACAGAACAGATTGAGTATACTCATCACTGAGCACCTTTCTTTGCTGGAGAATTTTTGTTAGAGAACTTCTATTCTACCAGCTTGATAAGGTGCTCACTTACTCCGAACTCAGGTTAATTACCATTGCGTGAGCCTCTGTCGCGGCAAATTGTGAGGAGGATAGCAATTCGCACATGGTCGCCACGATAGGGCTAGGCTTGTATTCAATTCTCACATCCAACTGGACACGATCATGAATCAACAAGCGTATCAAATCCAGGTCAGCGGGCTGTGGAAGGTGTTCGGCAACAGGCCGGAGCGCGCCCTGCAGCCGCAACACGCATCCAAGAGCCGCGACGAAATTCAGGACGAACTGGGTCTTGTCGTCGGGCTGCGCGATCTCTCCTTCAACGTGCCCATGGGGCAGACCTTCGTTGTGATGGGGCTTTCGGGCAGCGGCAAGTCGACCCTGGCGCGTTGTCTGATCAGGCTGATCGAAGCTACACAGGGACAGATCCAGTTCGAAGGCGAAGATATTCTGAGCTACTCGCAGGAGGATTTGAGGCAGTTTCGACGCGACAAGATAGCGATGGTTTTTCAGCATTACGCTCTCCTTCCCCACCGCCGCGTGCTGGACAACGTGGCATACGGCCTTGAAGTACAGGGCCTGGACAGGGATGGCCGCTACAAGTTGGCGGCAGAAGCGATCGAAACTGTAGGACTTAAAGGTTGGGAATATTACTACCCGAGCGAGATGAGTGGGGGAATGCAGCAGCGGATAGGGCTTGCGAGAGCGTTAGCTGTCGACCCGGAAGTGCTGATCATGGACGAGCCGTTCAGCGGGCTGGACCCACTCATTCGCAGGGAGATGCAGGACGAACTGGTCATGCTGCGGGGGGGGTTGCAGAAAACAATTATTTTCATCACGCATGACCTCGATGAGGCGCTCAAGTTGGGCGATCGCATTGCAATCATGCGCGACGGCGTTATCGTCCAGGAAGGGACGCCAGAGGAGATCGTGACGCGGCCGGCCAACGATTATGTTTCGGCGTTCGTGCAGGATGTGTCGCGTGCCAAGGTGATCCGGGCGGGTTCGATCATGCAGGAGCCTGCCGTCGTTATTCACGAAGGGCAGGATACGGACGCCGCGTTGGCCGCCATGCAGAACAAAGACGCCGAAGCGGCCTATGTCGTGGGGGACGGTCATATTCTCAAGGGGATTCTTACGCAGGACGAGGTCGCCAATCTGGCAAGCCGACAGGTTGAACTTTTGAAGGTGGCGCAGGACGACGTTTTGGCGACCACCAGCCCCGAAACTTTCATTGATGAGATCATCCCCCTGGCGGCGCAGACGGAGCGCTATATCGCGGTCGTGGACGATGAGGGGCGCTTGTTAGGCGAGATCCACCGACGGGCTTTATTGGCTGGAATGGTCGACTAGCTTCCAGCAGTTCATTCTCAGTCGTTGCGCACTGGCAAATCTGACTGGGAATTCGGAAATCAGGTTCGAAATAGCGGGTAGGCAGTTGAATGAGGAGGCGTTGAAATGGCCCAGGTCGATAGCCCGGCGTCGGGCACAGAGCAACCTGCCAGGCCGCCAGCAGGTATGGAAGAAATCAGAAGCGAGGATTCGGAACCTTCTCTGCCGCTGCGCGGGGCGGGTAGTAATGAGGCGCCGCCCGACCTCTCTCAATCGCCGGGCAGCAAGGGGGACACACTTCCCACCTCCTTCTGGCTGGTCGGATTGGCGCTAGTTATCGCCGTATTGCTGGCATCTTTCGGATTTTGGGGACCGGAAATGGAATTCCCCACTACCGTTTCCCGGACCGAAGTAGAAACGGATAACGGCGGCACTCTTGTCCTGGAGAAAACGGTACGAGAAGCTATCGGCGGCACGATCGACGACGCGGTCGACTGGTTGACGCTAAAGGGCAGTTGGCTGTTTGACGGGATGAGCAGCGCGGTTGCTTATGCGTTGGTTGCGATCGAAGACATATTGAAATGGGTTCCCTGGCCGGCAGTTGTGGTGGCGGTGGCTTTTCTCTCCTTTGCGGTAGGACGTTGGAGGCTAATGGGGTTCACCATATTCGCCCTGCTGTTCGTCGGCTTCATGGATCTGTGGGAAAACACGATTGACACGATCGCGCTGATGGTAGTGGCGGTGGTGATCGCGGTAACAGTTGGTCTGCCCCTGGGTGTACTGGCGGCGCGCAACAGTATGGCGAACAATCTGATGCGCCCCATATTGGACGGAATGCAAACGATGCCCAGCTTCGTGTATCTGCTGCCGGGCATTCTATTCTTCGGACTGGGGAAGCCTGCCGGCATCTTCGCCACGATCATCTACGCGGTTCCGCCGGTCATTCGCCTGACCAATCTAGGGATCCGGCAGGTCTCGACGGAAGCGGTCGAGGCGGCGCATGCGTTCGGAACGACGCCGTTCCAGCTACTGACCAAAGTGCAGATCCCGATGGCGCTGCCGACGATCATGGCCGGCATCAACCAGACCACAATGATGGCATTGGCGATGGTGACGATCGCAAGCATGGTGGCGGCCGGAGGGCTTGGCGACAATGTGCTGCGTGCGCTGCAGAAGAACCAGCCTGGCAACGGCGCGATCGCGGGGCTGGCGATCGTGTTTTTGGCCATCGTTATCGATCGACTGACGCAGTCGGTGGCCCAGGAGCAGGAGGACAGGCGCAGTGTGGGGTAAGGTGAATTGCATGGCATGACCCCATTGGACGGGCCGCTGTAGTTACTTCGGATTGCGGGAAAAGGTGTCCATAGTGAGACGGCTATTCTCAGGCAATTTCCCAAGACTGACACACTGTGTGCAAATAGTGGTTCGTCTGCAGAGGAGCCAAGTACAAGAAGCCCGTCTACCATAACTTCAGGTTTTCTCCACTACTGTCACCGTCGGCTCATGCTGGCATTCGACAGTCCACTCAACAAAAAAAGGAACTGAATATGCCCACCCAATGCAGAATACTGATAGTGCTACTCGTCGTGATTGCCATTTGCGGCTGTGTGCCGGCAGAGCAGAGCGTCTCGGACGAGACAGTTGCTCCTTCAAGCTCGATCGAAACAATTGTGTTTAGCGACCTGAACTGGTCAAGCGCCCAGATTCAGAACCGTATCGCCCAGTACATTGTCGAAAAAGGGTACGGATATCCTACCGATGTGGTCTTCGGTGCAACTCTGCCCCTGCTGCAGGGGCTGCGCCGGGGAGATGTCCATGTAAACCTGGAAATCTGGCTGCCCAACATAGTTGAGGCGTGGTATGAAGCGTTGGAAAATGGGGAGGTGGTTGAGATCGGCACGAGCCTGGGACGTGACTGGCAGTCTGCTTTCGTGATCCCCGCCTATCTGCAGGAGCAGTATCCTGAACTGGACAGCATCGAGGACTTGAAGGAAGAACGGTTCAAGGCATTGTTTGCGACACCTGAAACGGGCGGCAAGGCGCGCCTGGTCTCGTGCGTAATCGGATGGGCGTGTGAGGAAGTCAACGCCGTCCAGGTCGAAGGTTATGGCCTGGAGGACCATGTACATATCATGAATCCGGGCGACGGCGCTGCGCTTAACGCTGATCTCTACGGCGCTTACGAGAAGGGGGAACCGTGGCTTGGATATCAGTGGGGCACTAATGATCCAGCCTTGCTTTTGGATCTGGTCCTGCTGGAGGAGCCGGCGTACAGTGAAGAGTGCTGGTCGACGACCAAGGCCTGTGCTTACCAAGACTCTACGATCGTGATCGCGGTCCATCCAGACCTTTTGGAGGCGGCACCTGACGTAATAGAGATGCTGCGGGCGTGGGGCTTTCGCATCGACCTTTATCGGGAAGTCGCGGCATGGCTAAACGAAAACAGCGATGCAAGCACAAATGATGCGGCGCTGTGGTGGCTGAACGGCAATGCCGACATTTGGCGTGGCTGGGTAACCGGCGAGGCGGCGGCGGCTATCGAGGCGGCCCTTGCGGCGAACGAGATCCCCGAAGGTTGGCCTATTGAGTAGCAAGATCCCCAGGGCACATTGACGTTTGTCTGAACAGAAATCTGCGGGATCATAGAATAATCTATCCTCGAAGGGCCACGAGGGACACTTTTTGATTTACGCAGGACACGAAGGGCTGCGAGGGACTCCATGTGTGGTCGCTGCAGACCATGGTCGTAGAATTTGAGAATCAGGCGAGAAACGGCCTGACTCTGCCCGCAGGCGTCGTGATATTGTCATATTGTGAGAAGTCCCCTCCAATTGTCAACAATCCCTATTATCGCCTACTGCTATTCCCAATTTGAAGAGCCTTTGCGGTGTGCGGAGTGACGGATTTCCGTTTGCCAGCGACAGTAGTTTTTCCATCATTTCACCTCTGTCCAACTAGACCTGGCGGCTCCGCAGTTCCTCCTGCTCACTTCACATGATATCTTGGACAGACTCCAGGTGGCTGACTCGATTGGCCTGAACAGGATAAGTGTGATAGTATCGGGAGAGTAGGGTTCTGGTCCCAATCCGTTCGAGGCGTGTGATGTGCCGAAGTCCCTCGTGTAAATCCGCGGTGAGTCAGCCTTGTCAGAGCTAGTTCTTCCTTTTTTGGCAAGCATCTAACTGGATTACCTTCAACTGAATCTGACGGCAGAGACGCTATTGTCAGCAGATGTTAAGGCGCGTGGCACATCCGGGTAAAGAATTGGGAAAGCTGGGCCAAGTAAATGTAACTCTCGTACTTTAGCAGTAAGCGGGTACACAGAGGCTGGAGAGTGGAGCGAGGGACGCCGATTTCTTAGGTTGCCGCCACTTTTTTGGCAAGTCTCGCTTGCAGTTGTTGACATTGGTATAGACCACCCCACAGGAGGAAAGAGTCATGCTTGCACGATTCCGATTGTTTATTGCATTGCTGGTCCTTGTCGTAGCCGCAGCCTGTGTGCCGGCTGAGCCGAGCGCGCCAAGCGAGGAGGCGGCTGCCGCTCCGGCAAGCTCAATGGAAACGATTATATTCAGCGACTTGAACTGGAGCAGTGCCCAGATTCAGAACCGTGTGGCCCAATACATCGTCGAAAAAGGCTACGGCTACGGTACCGAAGTCGTATTTGGCGCAACGTTGCCCCTGTTCCAGGGTCTGCGCAATGGTGACACACATGTTACCCTGGAAATCTGGCTACCCAACCAGGATGAGGCTTGGAATGAGGCGCTGGCCAACGAGGAGGTAGTTGAAATTGGTGCGAGCCTGGGCAAGGATTGGCAGTCCGCTTTCGTCATACCCAAGTATCTGCAGGAGCAGTATCCTGAGTTGGACAGCGTCGAAGACCTGAAGGACGAACAGTTCAAGGAGCTCTTTGCGACCGCCGAAACAGGGGGGAAAGCGCGTCTTGTTTCCTGTGTAATCGGCTGGGCTTGCGAAGAGGTTAATGCGGCTCAGGTTATGGGCTACGGGTTGGAGGATCATGTACATATTGTGAATCCCGGCGATGGCGCGGCGGCGAATGCCGACCTGTACGGCGCCTACGAGAAAGGGGAACCCTGGGTAGGCTACCAGTGGGGCACGAATGATCCAGCTCTCATTTTGGACCTGGTGCGGCTCGAAGAACCGGCCTATAGCGACGATTGCTGGTCGGCGAACAAAGCTTGCGCATACCAAGACGCTGATATCTTGATTGCCGTCCATCCCGATCTTGTGGACGGGGCGCCCGACGTTGTCGAAATGCTGACGGCTTGGGACTTCAATATTGAGGTCTATAAAGAGGTGGCTCGCTGGCTGAATGACAACAGTGACGCCTCCAGCAATGACGCCGCCCTGTGGTGGCTGAATAGCAAGTCTGACATTTGGAGCGGATGGGTGACCGAGGATGCTGCGGCGGCCATTCAAGAAGCGCTTGCGGCCAATGAGATCCCTGATGGCTGGCCGACTGAGTAGAGAGAGCTACGCCACTTTGCAGAGCCGGTAGTGACGACTTTTCTGGGCGGCCCCCCAAAGGGGCCGCCTTTATTTTGAATGTTGAACCTGCGCTATAATTGCCGGGACTGCTGCGCTAATTTCCCATCATCAGAGGACATTCGAAACCAGGCAGAAGGAGAAAAGTGTAGAAATGCGAGAGAACCGAGCGAAACACAAGCTGGAACGGGGCGAGACGGTTGTCTGCCTCTCCGGGAACAACTCGACCGACATGATCGACCAACTGGGTCCACTGGGGTTCGACGCGATCTGGCTTGAAGGAGAGCACGGCCCGGTTGATTTTGCCGACATCCCCGACCTGACCCGGGCCTGCGACCTGTGGGGAATGACGTCGGTCGTGCGCGTCAACCAGAACAATCCCGGCGTGATCTACCGCACCTTCGACGTGGGCGCGCAAGGCATCGTCGTTCCCCATGTCAACACGGCGGAGGAGGCCAAAGCCGTGGTCGACGCGGCCAAGTTCCATCCCGTCGGCAGTCGCGGCATGTACACCAGCCGCCAGGGCTACGGCGTCCAAGATTATTATCAGCGGGCCAACGATGAGACGCTGGTGATCGTCCTGATCGAGGATATCATCGCCGTCAACAACCTGGCCGAGATTCTCACCGTCGATCACGTCGACGTCTTCTTCGTCGCGCCCAGCGACCTGGGGCAGACGATGGGGCAACTGGGCGGGACAGACAATCCCGAGGTTGCCGCGACCGTAGACGGGGCCCTGCAGCAGATCGTCGCGGCCGGTAGGAACGCGGGCGCGCTCGCCAATGATGACAACATCGAGCACTATATCAATTTGGGCGCGCGCTTCTTCCTGACCGGTTGGGCTGCCTGGGTGGCAGCAGGCGCGAAGGCGTTCAAGGCGCGGGTGGAAGCGGCCACGTCGTCCTGAGCAGACTTGCACCATATTGGACCTGAGTTTTTGGTAGACTATAGAGAGACGAGGAGAGAGAAGCCCAACTTCTCTCTCCTTTTTGCTTCGGGTAAAGGCCACTCAGGAGCGCGCTACGAAATCCTGGGTCATCCGCCGCTCATCGCTGGAGACACGAATGCAGACATGAGTTCGCGTCGAATCTCCACGACTTCGTCACTGCGTTTGAGCAGACCCATCTCCGCCAGCGCATCGACATCTCGCCGGATCGTCCTATCGGTTTTGCCCGCGTAGGCTTCCGCGATTCGAGGGGAAATGTGGCGCAGCTCTGCGACTGGGACTGGTTTCGTTGACTCGGTCAGATCTATTGCAAGTCGGCGTCTGCGTATATGGGTCGGACTAGCCTTATCTCGAAACTGATTGTGGACATAGTTAATCCAGTGTACGAGGATCTGCTGTGCTTTGATTGTCTGAATTTGTTCATCCAGCCCGTTGATGAAGCACTGGAGCGCGTACTTGATGAATGGGACGACCTCGCCGCCTGAGCTACTTGCCTGATCAAGCTGCCTGTAGTACTCGGTGCGGGTCTGGTTGCAATGATTGCTGAACAGATGCGCCGCTGCCATCGAAATGCCGCTGGACAGCAGGAACTGACACTCTATCAACCGCGCGGTGCGCCCATTTCCATCTCCGAACGGATGGATCCAGGCCATATATGAGGTGAGCAACGATCGCCTTGAGAGTTCCGGATGCAATTCTGCGTTCCTTACCCGGAAGGAAGCTCTCACCATTGAGCCAGCTACATAGCTGCTTTAGCAGAAACTCGCAGTCCTGCGGCGTCGCCCCTCGATACAGCCCGACGCCAACATCGTACTCTCGAATCTGTCCGGGACTTACGTCCTCTCTAAGCGGCAAATTGTGTAAGACATGAGTGTTCAACTCTCTGATCCCTACAAGGGTCAATTCGGCAAGTTCACCAGAGAGAACAGTGTCTGCAACCATATTGCAGGCATTGACGATGTTCTTAATCTCTTGTCCAAGATACTCTTTGGATGGAGGCAGATCCAGTTCTCCCTATACCAATTTCAAAGCATCTTCTTCTGACAAAGTGTTTCCTTCAATCGCAGTCGTTGCCAGCGCCCCTTTGGCCAGGAAGACCTGGTGCAGGTAATCTGCAACGTCGGGCAACAATGGCATTCCGACAATCTGTTGGCACTTGGCTTGCGCTTCTCCCAACTGAAACCATAGCGTATAATCTGTGTTGCGCAGGTCCAGTTGAAAACTGATCCATGGGTGTGTCTGTTGTAAAGTCCTGGTTTCAGCCATCCTGTCTTGTCCAATCCTGAACCACACTTTCTCCCATGACTTTTCGGCAGTTCTGTATTCGTGGAGCGAAAGGCAAGTTTACTTGATACAAATTCTAAAGAGTTCTGACTGGATAATCAAGTGATCGCAATCACATTTCTACAGATCTCTGGCTGCAGAATTTGGAGAATTGACCAGGTTGAAACCGCGGAGAGCAGGCATTTCTCTCCGTCGCGCCATCGTCAGACATAGGCCACTACATGACCACACTCATCTCAGACAGCCAATGGACGCAGATACGAAAGAAAGCGGAACTGCCGCAGTTCGCGGCGGCGCTTCAACTACTACGCCATGAGATGCAGGATTTCATCACCCTCCCCGTGGAGGCGCCGCAGCTGCCGGGCGGTTATTATCACGACTACTTCTGCCCGCATCACGCCGTCCAACTGATCTTCGAGCCGGACTCGCCGCGCGTTCATCGCTGCGCGGTTGACGGCGCAACCTTCTCCGGCGAACCATTCGACTCGGCCTGGCGTTGGTCTGTGAACAACCGGCTGGCCGAGTCCGCGCTGCGGCTTGCCGTCCTGTGGAAGCTGGAGGGTAAGGACGATCACCGTGAGCGCGTTCAAGAGATCCTGCTCAGTTATGCCGCCAACTACAGCGGTTACATGACATCAGCCGGCCGGCCGGCGAATCATGGCATCGCCCAATACAGCACTTTGGATGAGGCAGTGTGGGTGATTCCCCTGGCCTGTTCGTTCGACCTGATCCGCGCGACGCTTACGGCCTCGCAACAGACCGAGATTGTGGAGAACCTCCTGCTCCCCGCGGCCAGTTTTCTGACGCGGCGCCACTTCGGCGGGATCCACAACTTCGCCTGCTGGCACAACGCCGCGATCGGCACAATCGGCGCGGCGACCGGCGACGACGACCTCCTCGCCTTCGCCATCGACGGGCCGTTCGGCTTCCACAGGCAGACGCGGGAGGGCATCCTGGCCGACGGGCTCTGGTTTGAAGGCTCGTTCAGTTACCATTTCTACACGGTGGCCGCGCTGCTTCTGCTGGCAAAGGCGACCGCCAACCTGCCCGATTGGGACCTGCGACAGCATCCGGCGCTGGCGGCTGTCTTGCGTGCGCCGGTGTTGTGCGCCTACCCGGACGGCAGCCTGCCCGCCACCAACGACTGCTGGTACTTCACCGGCCTGAACGACGACTGCTGCCACGGCGTGCCCAAAGCACCAGCCTTCTATGAGATCGGATACGCCTGGTTCGATGACCCGCTATTCGGCCAGGTGTTGGCGCGCGCCTATCAGCGCGGCGCGCGCGAAAGCCTCGACGCGCTGCTGTACGGCGGGCGCGCCGTACCTGCGGACGGCGGGCCCGCGCCCGCCAGCGTCAACATGGCGGCAACTGGTTATGCAATCCTGCGAACGCAGCCGCCAGGGCGTGAGGGGGCATCCCCTGAATCCGAGCAATACGCCCTTCTCAAGTATGGAATGCACGGCGGCGGGCACGGCCACCCGGACAAGTTGGCGTTGATCCTCTACGCGCAGGGCAGCCGCCAGGCGCCCGATCTGGGCACGCCCGGCTACGGCATCGACCTGTTCGAGGGCTGGTACCGCCAGACGATCAGCCACAATACGGTGCTGCTGGACGGCCTGTCGCAGCCGCCGGGCGCGGGTAAATGCAACGCTTTTGGCGGCGACGGCCCTTTTCAGATGGCCGACGCGACGATGGCATGGGGCGCCCCCGCCGCGCCCAGTGAAAACGCACCTTTCGACGACGCCCCCTTACATGGCGTCAGCAGCGAAGCCCTCGACGCCTACGCCCAAGTCAAGATGCGCAGGACAGTGCTGGCGCGTGCCGACTACCTCGTGGACGTGTTTCTAGTCGATGCCGGAGAGGAGCGCCGCATCGACTGGATCTATCGCAACGCCGGAGAACTTGCGCTGCCCAATGTCCGATCCATGGGACTTAGCGCGCCTGAGGGCGAAGGCTACGAGCATATGACTGATTTCCGCAGTCATGCCCTGGATGATGACATTGCCGTGACCTGGCGGTTGGAGGGATCGGGAATGAGACTCTTCATGGCCGAACAGGCGGGCACGACTTTGTTCGCTGGCCGCGCGCCGGGCAACCCTGCGGAGGAACGCCAGGGGCTGGTCATGCGGCAGCGGGAAGCGGCGCGAACGGCCTTCCTCGCCGTTTTCCATCCCTACCAGGAAACGCCCCGCATCAGTTCGGTCAGCTGGCATGGCCGCGATCTGCTGGGCGCAGGCTGGGCGGCCTGCACTGTAGAAGGGACGAACGGACGGGATTGCTGGATCATTCGGATGGCGCCCGAGGCAGAAATCCCGCCGTGGGTGGCCGAACTACCGGCTGACAACCGCTTTGAATACACCCTGGAGAGTTAAGCGATGACAGACAGCATGAATGGGCAGGCAGTGCATGGCGGCCCGCCGGTCAGAGAGGCGCCCTTTCCCACGCGCGGGCATATCGGACTTGAAGAAAAGGAAGCGGTTGTCGCCTACCTCGACCAGGTGATAGGAACGGGGACGCTCGGCGCCTACCAGGGCGAAGAGGAGGAGGCCTATTGCGCGCAGTTCGCTGAGTACCTGGGGGGAGGGTACGCGGACGCGGTCAGTTCCGGTTCGACGGCGATTTACGTGGCTTTGATGGCGTTGCAGCTTGAGGCGTTCAGCGAAGTCATTATCGGTCCCTTCACCGACCCTGGCGGCATAATGCCGATCCCACTTCAGAACATGATCCCCATGATCGCCGACTCGACGCCGGGCAGCTACAACACGGGCCCGCAGCAGATCGAGGAGCTGATCTCGCCCCGCACCAGCGCCATCATTGTGCCGCACATCGCCGGTGAGCCGGCCGACATCGGCGGCATCTTGGCGCTGGCACGGCGGCACGGCATTCGCGTGATCGAGGACTGCGCCCAGGCGCACGGCGCGCGCTATCAGGGGCAGTTGCTCGGTAGCTTCGGGGACATCTCCGCCTTTTCCACCATGTCGGGCAAACACCATAGCTCGGGCGCGCAGGGCGGCATGGTCTTTACGCGCGACGAGGCGCTCTACCAGTCGGCGCGGCGGATGGCCGACCGCGGCAAGCCCCACTTTCTGCCAGAGGGCGCAACGAATATGCAGGCGTCGTTGAACTTCAACCAGACGGACCTGGCCGCCGTGGTCGGTCAGGTTCAACTGCGCAAGCTGCCGCAGATGGTCGAGCGGAGGCGGGCCATCGTCGGCCAACTGATCGAAGGCACAGCCGATCTGGAGATGATCACGCTGCCGCAGACGGCGCCTGGGATCGAATCCAGCTACTGGTTTTTACCGATCGCGTTCCATCCCGATCGGGCCGCGTGCGACAAGGAGACCTTCTGCGAGAGCCTGCGCGCCGAGGGCCTGCCGGTCACGGACGATTACCTGTCAGGGATGCCGCACAGCCAGGAGTGGTACACGAAACGCCGGGTCTTTGGCAGCAGCGGCTACCCTTGGGCCAGCCCGCTCTACCAGGGCGACCCGGAGCGCGAGTTCCCCTGCCCCAATGCACAGGCGATGCTTAAGAGCAATTTCAATATGTTTTTTCACGAGAATTGGGGCGTGCAGGAGTTGGACGACGTGATCGCCGTCTTCCAGAAGGTGGAGGAAGCTTATACGCCCGGCTAAATCGGATCCAGGCAAGCGTTTCTATTCGTTCCCCCAGGGGAACGACGGGATGCGCAGACCCCGATCGGCGGCTGGCAGATCGATACGCGCGCCCTGACGCGCGTGCGAAAGATGAACGGCAAAGCCGATCTCGGTGGCGCGGCGGGCCTCTTCCACATCGCAGGCGGTTCTGCCACCGCTGGCAACGGCAGCGATCAGATCGCGCACCATGGCCGCGCCGGAGGGAAAATCGCCGACCGGTTGGGGAATATCCAAGGGCTGCGGCGCGTCGCCATTTTGCCATAGCCACGCCTGAAGCCCATCATCCACCACTGTCAGGCGTCGCTGATCGCCGATGACATCGAAAGCGGGTCGCAGACTCCCACCCGGCGTGAAATAGAGGACAACACTGTCCGCCAACCCGACCATACAGCGGCCCGCCGGATCGAGATGGCGGCGGGAATCGGGCGGCTCTCCTGACAGATCATCTACGAATCCGCTAACCCATTGCGGTTCAGGATCACCTGCCAGTTGAAGCGCGGCGTCATACCAGTGGCAGCCATGGTTAATCAGATTGGGGATGGCGTAGACGATGATCGACTGCAGCTGGCCAACGATGCCGCCATCTATCAGTTCGGACAGTCGATGGTAAGATCTTAGCCAGCGGCGGTCCAGCCCAAGCGCCAGCGGAACCCCTGCGCGGCGGCAGGCGTCCAGCAGCCGGTCGGCCTCTGCCAGGCTGGTAGCCAGCGGCTTGTCGCACAGGATCCCGCGCACGCCGGCGGCGACGGCCTCCTCGATCTGATCGGCATGCATCTTCTGGCTGGTCGCGACGCAAAGAATGTCAGGCTGTTGCTGTTGCAGCATCAGGCTGAACTTATCGTAGGCGGCGATCTGTGCCCCCCAGCAGTCCACAAACGCTTGACGCGTGTCTGCGCCCAGGTCGAAGACAGCGACGATCTCGGTTTCGGGCACGGCATCGAAGGCGGAGGCAAAGTTGTGGCTGGCCGCCTTTCTATCGAGCATACGATGGCAGCCGGCGAGGGCAACGCGGTACGTTCGGGCCATGTTTCCTACTCCTTTCCTGTGCGCGCTTACCGGTTGCCGGTCCGACTGGCGATGCGGCCATCCTGCATCTCGTACACCTCGGTGGCAAAATCGTCGCTGGCCGGATCGTGGCTGGCGACCAGCGCGGTGATGCCTTCCTCTTTCACCAGCCGGGCGAACAACTGAAGAATCTGCCGCCCCGTTTCGCTGTCCAGGTCGCTGGTCGGCTCGTCGGCGATCAAAATCGCCGGGCCGTGGGCCAGCGCGCGTGCGATCGACAGACGCTGCTGCTGACCGCCCGACATCTCGAACGGCCGGTGGTCAGCCCAACGGCTAAGCCCGACAAGCGCCAGGCAGTAGGCGGCCCTCTGACGGCGCTCCACAGCTGACACGCCCAAAATCCGCAGCGTCATCTCGACATTTTCCTGCGCCGACAAGGTAAGGATAAGCGAAAAGGCCTGGAAGACAAAGCCGATGTAAAGTTGTCGGAGCTGGGCGGACTGATCGGCGGACAGTTGGCCAATATCCTGGCCAAAGAGTGAGACGCGACCCGCGCTAGGGGTATCCAGGCTGCCGATGAGGTTGAGCAGCGTCGTTTTGCCGGAGCCGGAGCGGCCGCGAAAGAGCGTGAAACTGCGACGGTTGATGACCAGGTCGATGCCCCTCAACGCATGAACGGACTGATCCCCCACGGCATAGATTCGCTGGAGCTCACTGACTTCGACGAGTGGGCCGCTATGGAATTCGGATATGGCCGGAATACGCGATGCCGCGACGGCGCCGCGCTGCGGCGCGGGTGCAGAGGCGCCCCAGCTGGAGCGGGCGGACGCGCCCCCTTGCTCCCATTGCAGCGTCTCGCCCGCGCTCTCCCCCGCGTCGGAAGCTTCTGCGTCATCCCCGGCACGGGCGGCAAACCCCCGCGACCAGGGGTTGGCGGCCTGTTCAGAGTGAGGCTCTTCCTCCAAATCCGGCGGAGTCCGACCCAAGAGCCGCCGCCACCAACTGCCGTTTCGATGGGGAGTCGGATCCTGGTCCATCGCAGACAGGTCGGCCTCTGCGCCTGCCAGTTGAGCGGCATCCGCTGCCCCAGAGCTTGTTTCCTCGGGCGGCGCGTACTGCTCTTGGGCCGGTCGCACCAGGATGCCATCCTCGACCAACTGCACGACTGCCCGGCGACCGATACCTCGGTTCTGCAGATACTCGCGCGGCATCTGCAGCCGACCAACCGAATCGAGAACGACCCGCTCTTCCAGCTGCATATTGGAATTTTCGGCTTCATCAATGGCCTCGGAAGAGTCAGGCTGAAACGGGTGAGAATCGAGAGACTCGGCCCTATCGTCCACAATCTCCTCTTCAGCAAACCCTTCCACAGCCAAAACATCCCGAGTTTGGCGCACCATTTCGGTGCTGATCTTGCCATCCCTGATGCCGATGACGCGGTCAACGATACGGGCGATATTGCGATCGTGGCTCACAATAATGCTGGTGAGGTTGTAACGGCGATTCAGCTCGCGAAAGAGCTGCCAGATCTGCTGCGCAGTAACCGAATCCACCTCCCCGGTCGGCTCATCGGCCAGCAGAATCTGCGGCTGGTTGGCCAGCGCAACGGCAATCGCGACCCGCTGCTGCTGACCCCCGGAAAGCTGGACCAGGCGATGATGGCTATGGCTCAACAACCCGACCGCGTCGAGCAACTCGCGTGCGCGCCGCTTCGGCTGCGCGCTGCGGTCGCGGGCCGCGATCATGGGCAGTTCAACATTCTCCTGCGCGGTCAGGTAGGGGATCAGGTTGCGCGCCGACTGCTGCCAGACAAAGCCAACGTCGTGCAGCCGATAGTCCTCCAGCTCCCGCTCGGGCGCCTTGAGCAGATTGCGCCCGTTGACCGTGATCTGACCGGCAGAGGGCCGGTCCAGGCCGCCGATTATATTGAGCAGCGAGGACTTCCCACTGCCGCTGGCGCCGATGATCGCCATCATCTCACCGCGGCGAATCTCCAGATCGAGGCCCTGGAGGGCCACAACTTCGATCTCGTCGATCTGGTAGATCTTGACTAGGTTGTCGCAGACAACCAGGGGTGCGCCTTCTCCGCCCGCAGCTTGAGTCATGCTCCTACTCCCTCTGCCCCATGCGCAAAACCTGGAAGAGATCGCGTCGCGTGCTCCAATAGAGGATGATCGCCTGCGAACCCAACAGCGCGCTGCCGAAGACAAATGCCAGGATGCCGATCTGGCCCCAGGCGATATGGCGCACAAACGGCGGCAGGGCAAAGACCGGGTCGCCGCTCACGCGAAAGAAGGGCACGAAGAGATAGGCGGTGGCGATGCCAACCACCACCCCGCACAGAACGCCAAAGAGGATGACGCCCAGGTATTCGACACCAACCATGGCGAGGACGAGCCGGGTTTTGAGACCCACCGCCCGCAGTACGCTGATCTGCTGCAAGCGACCCTGGAGCGATGCGTAGGTGTAGACCAGCAGCCCAAGGCTGGCCAGCAAGGTGGAGGCCAAGAAGCCGACCGACAGAATGCCGTAGAGACCGATGCGCTCGACTCTCTCCTCATCCAGTGTGAGCAGCGCGCGGGCGTCGCGGATGCGGACCGGCCAGATGCCAAGGTCCAACAGATTGTCGATGATGGTCTGCGGCGCGGCGTCATCGCCGGTCGTCATCCATATCTGGTGCAGGCTCTCGTCACCGACCTGCTCGAACAGGTATTCCAGATTGCCGACGAAGACTTCGGTATCCTGGGGGTAAGCGGTAGGGAAGTAGTCGTAGACGCCAACGATCAGAAACTCGTGCTCAAACTTGCCGTAGTTGATCGTAATGTTGAGCTTTGTCATCTGCCCTTCCAGCAGGCGGCTGCGTTGCAGAAAGTTACGCGAGACGAGAATGCCGTTGGGATACATGCCGAGCCGATTCATCAACTCGCCGAGGGAGAAACGGTTGAAATCGGAACGGTGAAAGGCCACGCGCGGGAAATCATAGCGGTCGATGCCGAGAAAGACGGCGTCAATGTTTCTGGATACGCTGGTCCTGGTCCTGAAGACGGCGACGCGGGTGGCGTCTTCAACGCCAGGAATCTCGATGTAGTCGCCGACCGGCAGCAGCCATGCGCTGATCACCTCCGGGTCGGGCTCCTCATCGGGCGTGATCGGCCCTCCCATGTCGGGCGGGGGGATGCCCTGCTGAAAGCTGTAGTCGGCGCCGACCTGGTAGTAGATGCGGTCGGCCAACCACTGGTCCAGGCTAAGCGCCATGGAGGCGTAAAACGCGCCGAGGCTGAGGCAGACCATGGTCAGAAAGAGGCTACCGGAGTAGTGCGAGCCCTGGCGGTGCAACTGGGTCAAGCCCATGTAGGCGACGAAGGAGCGCAGGCGGTTGCCCAGGCGATCCAGCGGCCCCATCAGCAGCGGAAAGAGATGGGTCAGCACGAGGGCTGCCGTGAAGACGAAAAGAGAAGGGGCGAGCAGCAGAAGCGGGTCGCGAAACGGGTCGCCGCTTGGCTCCCAGCCGATGATGCCGAGGGTGCCCCGCTGGCTCAACTGGCGGTAAGCGTACCAGGTCAGGACGATGAGCGCGCCATCGCCGGCGAGCAGAAGCGTGGTAATTGCGGCGCTTGGACGGGACCGGCTGCGCAGATGTTGGACGATTCCGCCGCGTGCGGCGCGCAACGCAGGCATACCGCGTGCGAGCAGGAGCAGCAACAGGGCCAGCCCGATGAGCCGCCAATCCACCTCCAGCAGCGTGGCCGGTATGCCGGCGCGCGGCGTAAAGACAAGGAAGCCCGAAGCCATCCCCATTGCGCGGGCCATGAAATATCCTGCGCCGAAGCCCAGGGGGATGCCGACGGCGAGGAGTAGCAGCGTTTCGAGCAGAATGAGGAAGGCGACAAAGCGGCGACCCGCGCCGCGCGAGGCCAGAATGGCGACCTCTTCCTGTTGAAACTGGGCCGTCACATGCGAAAGTATCCAGAGGAAAAAGAGCAGCAGACCCAGGGCGGGCAGACTAAAGCCGACCAGCAGGGCGGAAAGGCTCGCTCTTCGCTGCAGATAGCGGTTGAGCGGCTTCTCGGGCGAAACATCCATCTTCGTGCCGGGGAAGAGGATGTCGGCGCGACTGGGCACCACGCGCAGGCCGTTGGCGACGGCATCGGCCTGATGGAGCATGAGGGCCTCTTCATCCGGGCTGAGATACCAGATGGCGATGCCGGTCTTGCGGCTGAGTACCGGTTCGACGGCTGCGCGGTAGATGTCGTCGGTCACAAGCAGCAACTTGCGCCAGGAAATGGTGGTGGCCGACCAGTAGAAATCGGCGGGATCGGCCGGCTTCCAGATGCCGGCGACGCTGATAGGAATAGCGCGGCCGGAGCCGCCATCGACCATCTGATAGGTCTCACCGACCTGGAAGCCCAGCTCGGCTGCCTTTTCTTCATTCACCCATACGGGCACGCCGCCGTCGCTGTTCTCGGTCCCGTAAGGACGACCTTCGACGATAGAGATGCGATCCTTGATGGCGGTGACCACGGCGAACTGCACGTTCTCAGCGATCGTGTTGTCTTTGAGTTGCGTGTAGATTGAGTCGTCGCCAAGCGGTTGGACCTTCATACCTGGGCTGGCGACGTAGGTGAGCGTATCGGCCACGGTGAGGCCGGTCTCGTCCTCTACGATGCGGCGTAAGTTGCCTTCCAGGCGCAGAGCATTGTCCAGCGAGAGCGCGCTGTTCTTGGGCACGACGTAGTAGAAGCGCATGGTCAGGGGCGGACGATGGAAGGTGGCGCTGATGGCAGCCAGTTCGTCCTGGAGCAGGAGATAGCTGACCCCCTGCGAGAAGACAGGTATGCTAGCAACCATGCCGATCGCCAGCACAATGCTGAAAAGTGAAAGCAGTGTGAGGCTGGGCCGGCTGAAGAGTCGACGCAGCGCGAGGCCGAGGAAATGAAGACCGAAAGACATCTATCGTCCCACTACTAAGTCGCCCTCGTTGAGGCCTTCCAGCACCTCGACCATGCCTTGGCTCTCCAGGCCGATGCGGATGTCGATGCGGCGCTGGCGGTCTCCGTCCTGGACGACGACGAAAGTGCGGCCGCCGAAACGGCGCACGGCCGCGTCTGGCAGCACCAGCGTATCATCGCGCACGGCCGCGACGACCTCGATGTTGACAAACTCACCGGCAACGAGGGGAGGAGAATCGCCATCGATGGCCAGATGGATTGAGCCTGGATAGCCGGGGGTGAAGCGATCTCCGGAGGAGATGGTCGGCAACTGGGCCACCCGCACCGGGAACGGCTTGTCCTGCGCCCAGCGATGGATGGCGGTCACCTGCTGGCCGACCGCCAGATCCGAGGCGCGTGCGCTCTGACTGGAGACGATCAGCTCGACGGGTTGCGGATCTACGATCACAACAAAGGGCGAAAAGGCGGGTACCTGAGCACGGCGTTGCGGCGGCTCCAGCGGGCCGCGCATACTGTTCAGGCCAATTCCCACGGCCACGACCTGACCGAAGAACGGGGCGCGAATGCGGCGCTCCTCCACCTGGCGCGCCAGCGCATCGACAGCCAGCTGGGCGCGGGCGACCGCTTGCACCAGGGAAGGGTCAACCCGGCTCTCCACTTCACGCAGGTTCAATTGAGCGAGATCGAGAGCGATCTCCTGGAGGGCGACCTGGTCGACATCGCCCGCGTTGCGCGCTCGTTCCAGCAGCAGTTCAGCGCGGCGCACCTCCAATTGCGCGCGTTCCAGGTTGAAACTCTGTTCGTTCTCGTAAACCCAGAGTTCGCTCTCTGTCTTGGAAAGGTCAAGGCGGGCCTGCTCCAACTGTTCGAGCAGATCGGGCATGATCAGTTCGGCAAGGATCTGGCCCTCTTCAGCCTCCTCGCCTTCGTTGACAAAAACGGCAGCCAATAGGCCGTCAACCGCAAACGCCAACGGTTCCCAGCGCAAAGGCGCCACCACCGCGATCAGTTGAAAGCGATCTTCGACCGTGCCGCGTGTAACCCGATAGCTTTCCTGCTCGGAAGGCACTGGCGTCGGCCATGGTGTCGGCGTCGGCACGGCGCGCACCGGCGCGAGGCAACCGGCGAATGCAAACGCGAGCAGCAGCAGCCATGTCAAACAGCGGTATGAACGGTTACGGGCCATGGGACGCGATAACGGAGAAACAGGTATCTCTGACACAATAGTATAGTGGTGAGTGGGCGGTTGTCGGAAGGGTTCATTAGCCCCGGCATCCACGTCAAGGCTAATTGCAAATGGCTTGGTTGTCAATTCAACAGGGAGACGAATGCCGGGCGAACGTCTCCCAGCGACTTGCGCGGCGCCATCGTGTTTGTGGCGAGAACGGGCGCAAAAGGAGGGAGAAAACGATGTACTCTTTCACCTTCGTTCCAGTTGTCTTCTCCTTGGCTCTGTGTTACCGTACGCTTATTTTCCGTGCCGCCGCCAGCGGCGGCTTTCGATACGCCGAAACAGGACGAGTTCGACCGTCAGCGCTTGTTGGATCCCCGGCCTTTTGCAGGGGGCGCCCCGGGGTCCCTCTTGCATATTGGGGGGCCCGCTCCGGCCAAAAAGTAGCATAGTCAGAACAGAACGAAGGTTAGACCCAGGCATCGATCATGCCTGAGGCTGGAGCAAAAATGTTAGCAACTGTCTTTCTCCGCAGAGCCGGTTTGTGGATCGAAACGGCCTTGGCCGGTTCACTCTCGGCTTCGGTGCGCCGGGTCATGCACATCGAACTTTCGATGTCGCTCGCCTACGGCGTCTTCTACGCCTCGATCATGCCCTTTACGCAGGTTGTGCTGCGTCGTCAGGGCGCCTCCGTCGATATGCTTGCGCTCTATACGTCGCTTATTTTCGTCGGCTCGATCTTCACCTCTTTCAGCATCGTGCTGATGCGCCGGCGCCGCACGATCAAGCTGATCGTCTTTTGCTGGCTGCTGGGGCGTTCACTCTTCCTGCTCACGGCTTTCGTTTCCGGAGCCGTGCCCTTGATGGTGATCAGCGCCCTCTTCTGGCTGTTGGAGGCGTTTGTCATCCCCGCCTACACGCGCGTCATCCAGAAGATCTATCCCGAGAGCGGACGCGGCAAGGTCATGTCCACGGTGCGCATGGGGCGGGTCTCGGTTATCCTTTTCATCACGCCGCTGGCGGGCTGGGCTTTGGATCGGGTAGGCTATCAAGTGCTCTTCCCGATCGGCGCGCTTTTTGGCATCCTCGCCACGTTTATCTTCACCCGAATTGACCTGGACGAGGGCAAGTTGCCGCCGCGCAATACCAAGACATTCGCCGATCTGTGGCAGATCGTGCGCAGCGATCGAAACTTTGCGGTTTATCTGCTCAGTTACTCGCTGTTTGGGCTGGGCGCACTGATGGCTTGGCCGCTCTACCCACTTGTACAGGTCGACCGCTTGCAACTCTCCTATTCGGAGATCGGCTTACTCGGTCTGGTCGAGTCGATCATCTGGCTGCTAAGCTACTTGCTGTGGGGGCGCACAATTGACCGGCGCGGCGGCCTGTTCGTCGTGCGCGCGATCTCAGCCATCGCCATGGTAACGCCGCTCACTTATATGTCGGCCCAGAGCCTGTGGATGTTGCTACCAGCCGCGATTGCCAGCGGCATGGGGATGGCCGGCTTCGAGATGGGCCGGATCAGCGCGGGCATCCAGTTAGCCGATCCGGATCGGGTAACCGAATACGCTGCCATCCAGTCCACGGTGGTCGGGCTGCGCGGCCTCGTGGCACCTGCAATAACCGTCGGCCTCTTGCGGCTGGGCGCGCCCCACAGCGCCATCTTTCTGATCAGCGTGTTTTTCCTGGCCTTGGGCTGGTTCACATTCGGGCGCGTGCAGGCGCCGACGCCAGGAGACGAAGGCTATAAAGAGCGTGATAAGCTACGCTACAAATGGCCCTTCCGCCGCCGGATGCCACGCATGTGATGGGGATTGGCTGGAGGGGCGCCCACTTCCACAACGGATAGTGCGGCAGATTCCAGTTGCAAGAGTAATGCTTTTGCAGGGCAGCGGCCTTAGGTGGGGTGAGAAGATGTCAATGCCTGACCTTCATCGAATTCTCCATTGTTAGCCGTGATGTGCCTTTCCCATATCGGCGATGTCTTGGTAGGATGGCAACCATGAAAATGACGATTGAAATCCATGATGAATTACTGGCGCGGGCAAAACAGCACGCCAGGGCCACTGGCCGTTCGTTGCGCGCCGTGATCGAAGACGGCCTCCGCCAGGTTCTTGCCGTGCCTGAATCGAAGAGCAACTACCAGTTGCCCGATTTGAGCGTGGGCGATCCGAACGCGGCCGACCCGCTCTCTTCTTATTCGTGGCAACAATTGCGAGAATCGATTTACGGAGAACCTGAGTGGCAGTGATTGCGGAGGACACGAACCTGCTCGTCTACGCCCATCGCCGGGAATCCGATCTGCATGACAATGCGTATGCACTCTTGCGCAGTTTGGCTGAAGGAGACAGGAGTTGGGAGATTCCCTGACCCTGTTGTTATGAGTTTCCGAGCATCGTGACAAATCGCAGCATCTGTAAGGAGGCCGCCACGCCGCCTGAACAGGCGTGGCGTCAACTCGAAGCCTGGGCTGCGTCCCCGTGCAACCACCCGATCGGCGAGACTGACGGCTTCATTGAGATCTTGGGCGGCCCCGTACGACGTCCGCACGTGCGAGGCCCGATCGTCCACGACACAAGGGTTGCCGCGATCTGTCTTGCCCACGGTGCGGAAGCCCTGTTTACCCGCGACCGGGACTTCGCCTTATTTCCGGAACTCACAACGCGGGGCCCGCTTAGACATCATTGACCACCAGGAAGACCCAAACATAAGAGAATCCGCAGCGAGATTAGCTCACTGTGAGGCGCTACAAGAGAGCATCCTCACCGCCTCAAATCAGGCCGTAAGTGTATACTGATGAAGACACGATTTGAGAGCCGCGGCTGAAAACCATTATGCTTTCCCGCCTCCATCGGCATGAATTATGCTTTGAATCGATCCTTATCTTCCAGGACCGGACCGAAGTCCCGTGCATGGATCTTGCGCGCCTCTCCGACATGGGAGGCGACATTATTTCGTCGCAGGCAACGCGCAAAGATTCCAGTCGCAAGGTTTTGCAACGCGCGGCGTGACAGGCCGGGCGCACTTTACTCCCATGAACCGAAGCGAAGTCCGAATCGTACTACGGGCATAAATGACGGTCTTGCGACTACGTGTGAACCTAAAGGTTATCCATGTCTGATGTCGGCAACAAAGTGTCCGCGTCGCTCTTCTATTTGTAAAGAAGTGATCGTGTACGGCGCATAGGCTCTTTCCAGCGCCAGAAGGATGGATCAAGCTTCAACATCGCGCCGATCTAGCCAGATGCGCAGATATAAAAGAAAAGTTGGCAGCCCACCGAAAGGAAATCTATGAACACCCATCGCGCCGGTCTGGTCGGCTGTGGCCGCATCGGCACTCTTTGGGAAACCGACCCGCCGACGCCGCTCACCCACGCCGGCGCGCTGGCGGTCTGCGCGCAGACGGAGCTTGTGGCGGGCTCAAGCAGGGGCAACGAGCATCTGCAAAAGTTCGGGCGCATGTGGGATGTGGACGCCCTCTACCTGGATTACCGGCAGATGTTTTTGCGGGAGAAGCTGGATATCGTCTGCGTCGCCACCCATCCGGGCCTGCACCGCGATATCGTTGAGGCTGCGGTCGAGGCCGGCGCCAAGGGCATCGTGTGTGAAAAACCGCTGGCGCTCAGCCTCGAAGACGGCGACGCCATTGTCGCGGCCTGCCGCGCGGCGGGCTGCGTGCTGTCTGTGAACCACTCGCGTCGCTGGAACCCGGTCTTCATCAAGGCCAAGGAGATGCTCGACAGCGGCGCTATCGGCGATCTGATCTCCATGCTCGGCATCTGCCAGGGTGTCAAGCCGTTCCCGGCGTGGACAGCCGACGAAGAGGGCCCCCTCATCCACGATGCCGTCCACACCTTCGACCTCTTCCGCATCTATGCCGGCGATGTCAAGTCGGTCATCGGCACCGCGCACCGCCGCCACCATCAGTCATTTCGCGTCGAAGACGTCAGCGAAGCGATTTTCAGCTTCCATTCGGGCGTCAGCGCCGTCTGCATGGCCAACGAGTTGACCCGCTACGCCCGCTTCGGCATCGAGTTGCAGGGGACCGAGGGCGTCCTCAGTCTTGAATACTCCGGCAACCAATGGCTGCTGGGCGTCGACACGACCGACCGCCTCAATGAACCGGACCCCCGCATCGAATGGTATACGCTTGAACAGCAGCCATTCCCGGCCACGGAGGAGACGAGTTCGATCCTGTTGGCCGTAGAAGAACTGGTGCATTGCATAGAGAATGGCGGCGAACCCAGCTCAAACGGTGAAGACGGCGTGGCCTCGCTGGAAATGGTCATGGCAATCTACGAATCGCAGCGCCAGGGGAACCGCCCGGTGGAACTGCCGCTGGCCGACCGCTCCTCCCAGCTCTACATGCTGCGAGATGAAGGACATTTATGATGGGCGTTCGAACAGCATGACCGCGCATGCCTCATTGCGTAATCCGTATTGCGTAAGGGGATGCACTCGCAAATGAGGAGTCGACATGAAACACCTCTTTATCGACGATCACGATGTCGAGGAGATTGACAACCTGGCGCGCAGGCTGCACCAGCCGCGAAAGCTGCGCGACAACGTCGTCATCCGGCCAGAATACCGCTGGGAAAACATAAGTATTCAGGTGCGCACGACGCCGGTCTGGCTGCCGGACGAAGGCGTCTTCAAGATGATCTACCTGACCAGCGCCGAGGGGATGGATACGGAGGTCAGCGTGGACGTGACCGGCGCGCCGGCCGGCACGGAGAGGTTCGCCTGTTACGCCACGTCGGTGGATGGCGTCAAGTGGGACAAGCCTTTCCTCGGACTGTACGACTACGGCGCGCTCACCTGGCGAGGCACGCCCTTCGGCAGCGAAAACAACATCATCCCCAGCGCCAGGGGGATGCTGCAGGGACCGATCCACGATCCCCATGACCCGGACCCGCAGCGCCGCTTCAAGGGGCTGCGTTACGGCGAGGGCGAACTGCGCTCGATGGTCTCGGCCGACTTGCTGCACTGGGAAACGCTTGATGTCCCCTCGCTCCCCAGCCAGGACGAGTCGCACCTCACCTACGACGAGGACAAGAGGCTGTTTATCGCCGCGGTCAAGCGGGCAGGACCCTACGGTCGCTCGTGGCATCTGCTCACGGGCGAGGATTTCGCCCACTGGCAGGAGCACGGACTGATCTTCCACGCCGACCAGACTGATCAGGAGAACGGCAACGACCGCCTGCAACGCTTTTTCGACGACCCGGCCTACTTGACCCCGCAGTTCAACCGCCCCGAAGAGTGGCGCACAGATGTCTACAATTTCCCCATCTTTCCCTATGAAGGGCTTTACTTGGCAACGCCGGTGATGCACCACTGGGCGGGAAAACATTCCCCCCTCTACGAGAACGTCGACAGCCGCAAGTCGGTGGAACTAGCCTCCAGCCGCAATCTGCTAGACTGGCAGCGGGTCGCCGGCCGCGCGCCCTTCCTGGAGCTTTCGCCTGTCAGCCAAGGCGAGACCTATGACACGGGCCAGATTCTGATCACCAATCGCCCGGTGCAGCGCAACAATGAACTATGGTTCTACTATTTGGGTTTCCGTTACCGTTTTCTGCCGATTGAAGACGTTCTCAAGCGGCGCTATCTGGACAGCAGCGCGCTTTGTCTGGCCCGGCTGCGAATGGACGGGTTCGTCTCGCTCAAAGGCGGCGTCGAATGGGGGTCAGTGCTGACGCGGCCCCTGGCCGTCAGCGGTGACAGCCTGCGCATCAACGCCGATTCCTGGCGGGGGCGGGTGCTGACCGAGCTGATCGACGCCGCCAGCGGCCAGCCGATAGCGGGCTTCACCAAAGACGACTGCATCCCGGCCATCATCGACAGCATTGATGAGCGCGTCCAATGGCGCGGTGGGCATGCGCTGACGGAACTTGCCGGTCAGACCGTCCGCCTACGCTTCCATCTTTGGCAGGCGGAATTGTATTCATACTGGTTCGATTGAACGAGTAGCAAACGTGCCCAAATTGGGTACAATCGCCGCTTGTAGGCGGGGCAGTCACACAGGGCGCCCCTCTCGCATCAACGCAACGAGGACGGAGTTTGAACATGAGACGATTTGAAGGCAAGACCGCCCTGATCACCGGCGCGTCGCTCGGTATCGGACGCGGCATCGCCCTCTGCCTGGCGGAGGAGGGCGCCAATGTGGTGGTGAACTACCGCTCCCACCAGGCTGAAGCCGAGAGCGCGGCCGAAGAGATCCGGCAATTGGGGGGCGAAGCGCTGGTCTGGCAGGCGGACGTGGCCGACCGCGACGCCATCGCGGCGATGTTTGCAGGCGGCGTCCAGCGATTTGGCCGCATCGACGTGGCTGTGGCAAACGCGGCCGTCTCGATCCGCGAGCCGGTCGTGGAGGCCAAGTGGGAAAACATGATGCGCACGTTTGAGGTCACGCAGTTCGGCGTCTTCCACACCTGCCAACTGGCCGCGCAACAGATGTTGAAGCAGCCGCAGACCGGACGCAGCCGCGGCAAAATCGTGGTCATCAGTTCGATCCACGAGGAGATCGCCTTTCCCACCAGCGGCGCTTACAACATGTCCAAGGCGGCCATCAATCACCTGGCCCGCACGATGGCAGCCGAATTGGCCGGGAATCGCATCAATGTCAACGTCATCAATCCCGGCTGGATCGACACGCCGGGCGAACGCCAATACTTCAGCGAGGAGGAGATCGCGGAGGGCGGGCGCCGCATCCCGTGGGGACGCATGGGCCTGCCCGAGGACATCGGCAAGGCTGCGGCCTATCTCGCCAGCGACGATGCCGACTACGTGACCGGCACTATCCTGCGCGTGGACGGCGGCTTCGTCCACGGTCTCGTGTTGCCCGAGCCAGCCGAGGCGAGCTGAGGACGGGCGAGGCCGGGAATTAGGTTCTTCGGGTTGTTAGAAATTGGGGCGGGTTGACTTCGTTCCATAGCCAAGTAGGAAGTCAGGATGAAAGTTGCGATTGGCGGGCTTAGCCACGAGAGCAGCACATTTACGCCGGTGCAGACGACGAGGCAGAGTTATCAGGAGCGCTTCCTGCTCGACGGGGATGCCATCCTGCAAACCTTCCACCGCACGAATACGCCGATAGGCGGCTTTATCGCCGGCGCACAGGCGCACGACTTCGAACTGATTCCGACCCTTTTCGCCTCGCCTCAGCCCAGCGCGCCGACTCCGCGTCCGCTCTATGACGAACTGCTGGGCCGGATGCTGCAAGGGATTTCGGACGCGCTGCCCCTGGACGGCGTCCTGCTGGAACTGCACGGCTCGATGGCGGTCGGCGATCTCGACGCGGTGGACGGTCTGGGGGATGCGGAGGGCCACATGCTTGCGGCGGTCCGCGATACGGTAGGGCCGGACGTGCCGATCCTGGCGCAACTCGACATTCACTCCAATGTTTCGCAGCGCATGGTGTCGATGGCCGATGTCCTGATCGGGCGGGAGACCTTTCCTGAGGTTGACATGGCGGCGCGCGGCCGCGAGTGCGCTGACGTGTTGGCGCGCATCGGACGCGACGGTCTGCGCCCGACCATGGCCTTGCACCAGCTTCCGATGGTTTGGGGGCTGAACCAGGTGGACCGCCCACCCGCCCATGCGAGAAGCCATCGCTGAACTGCATGGCATCGAGGCGCAGACGGGCGTGGTCTTCGGCTCAATCGCCACCTGCTTCTTCCTGGCTGAAACGCCGGACATGGGCGCCTCGGTCTACATTGTGACCGACGACGACCAGGCGTTGGCCCAAACCTACGCCGATCAACTGGGCAACTGGATTTACGAACGCCGCGCAGTGTGGCAGCTGAAGCTGCTGTCCGCGCGCGTCGCCTTGGAGAAGGCGCAGTCCGACGGAAGCTACCCCGTCATTCTCGCCGATATGCAGGACAACACCGGCGGCGGGTCGCCGGGCGATAGCACAGGCGTCCTGCGCACCTAGATCGACTTGCAGTTGCAGGATGCCTGCTTTCTCTACATCGTCGACCCCGAAGCCGTGGCGCGCTGTCAGCAGGCCGGCGTCGGCACCCCCTGAATTTGGACGTGGGCGCCAAGTCTTCGCCGCTGCAGGGTACGCCGGTAACTATGAAGGTGGAGGTTGTTGCTTTTACAGATGGCGTGTTTCTGTATGACGGGCCGATGTACGCCGGGTTGAGCGGCAACATGGGGCCATCGGCGCATATCGTCCAGGATGGCATCCACGTGCTACTGGTGAGCCAACGCGAGCAGCCGTTCGATACGGCCTTGGCACGTACGCTCGGCCTCGACCCGCGCCAGATGCGATACATCTGCGTCAAATCCAGCGCCTACTTCCGGGCCGGATTCGAGTCGTGGGCCGGCGCCATCCATGTGGTGGCTGAGCCAAGCGTCCACAGCCTGCGCGACCTGCCCTTCCGCCGTCTCGGCCGCGAGCTGGACCCACTCACCACGCAGGTTTGAGCGTTCCTTTCAGTTGGAAAAATGAGTGGGCGAGTGTGGAGAGAGACAGGTTCTCCTCACTGTATGCCTGCATTCTCGGTAAGCGGTAGAAGAATGCGCTCGCGCTCCAGGCGTTGACAGAGCGCCCCCGGTAGGAGTCGAACCTACGGCCAAAGGTTTAGGAAACCTCTGCTCTATCCTCTGAGCTACGGGGGCAAATGACGTTGCCTGCACGATAAGACGATAGCACAAAGCAGTTGACAGGTCAAAGAATTCAGCCGATTCTGCCGCAGGCGGCAACGTTGGCACCTCCGCGATTGCAGGCAACGAGTTCGCCCTGTCCGCAGAATTGGGGTACAATCGGCGGATACGATAGACGTGTCCCCTGAAATTCGACGCGGCGGGTTAGCCTGCGCGTGCTTGCCCGCTCTTCGGCTGACTGGTTCGTGTTCAGCGCCGGACGGCGGCGCGGCTGTGAGGCCCGCCGCAGCCCATGAGAAGAGGAGTTGCATGCAGACTGCACAGGATTTCACGCGTGGCGTCTTGGAAAATGTGGGCGAGGTGATCGTCGGCAAAGAAGAGGTGATCGAGCATCTGCTCATCGCATTGCTATGCGAAGGACACGTTCTGCTTGAGGACGTGCCCGGCGTCGGCAAAACGATGATGGCTCGCGCCCTCGCCATCAGCCTGGGCGTGGACTTCCGCCGCCTGCAATGCACGCCGGACCTGCTGCCCAGCGATATTACCGGCACCAGCATTTTCAACCAGGAGACGCGCCAGTTCCAGTTCTTAGCCGGCCCCGCCTTTACCCATTTCCTGCTGGCGGACGAGATCAACCGCGCCACGCCGCGCACACAGGCCGCGCTGCTCGAGTGCATGGGCGAACAGCAGATCACCGCGGACGGCGTGACCCGCCCGTTGCCCCGCCCCTTTATGGTGATCGCCACGCAGAATCCGGTCGAATACGAGGGCACCTTCCCCTTGCCGGAGGCCCAGCTTGACCGCTTCCTGTTCAAACTCAACCTCGGCTATTTGTCGGATGAGGAAGAGGCCGAGATGCTGATCAATCTGGGACGCCAACATCCCATCGATACCCTGGAGGCGGTGGTGGATGGACACAAATTGCCCGAACTGGCGGAACAGATCTGGCAGGTAACCGTCGCCGACAGCATCCGCGGCTATATCGTCGGGCTGGTTCAGGCAACTCGCGGCCATGCGGACCTTACGCTGGGGGCCAGCCCGCGCGGATCGCTGGCGCTCTATCGCGGCGCCCAGGCCCGGGCGGCACTACGCGGCCGGGATTACACGCTGCCGGACGACGTACAGGCCCTTGCTCCTCTGGCCTTGCCCCACCGCTGTATCGTACGATCGGACGCGGCCCTGCGCGGCCGCACCACTGAACAGATCATCTCCGAACTGCTTGAAGAGACCACTCTCAACTTGGGGGAAGAGACGGGGGACTGGTCAGAAAACACCACTGCGGTGGTGCAGGAGTAGAAGGGTGTTTGACCTCTTTTTCCTCCTACTCTTCCTGTTCGGGATTGCCGTCTTCTTGCGCCTGGATTGGATCTACTATGTGTTCTATGTGGTCGGCGGTGTCTGGCTGATCAGCCATTGGTGGACCCGACGCAGCCTGCGTAACCTGACCGTCTCGCGGCGCATGCCGGCCAAAGCCTTTGCCGGCGAAACCATTCGCAGTGATGTCAATTTTCACAACCGCAGCCGCCTGCCGATCCCCTGGCTACGACTACACGAAAACATCCCAATTGACCTCAAAGCGGTCGAACAGTACAGCACCGTCATCAGTGTCGGCGGCCGTTCGCTGACACAACGACGCTTCGCGCTGCACTGCCACCGCCGCGGTTACTACGAGATCGGCCCCCTCAACCTCCACACCGGCGATCTGTTCGGATTTGCCGAATCCTCCTGGCAAGAGACGAATCCGCACTTCCTGACCGTCTACCCGAAAATTTACTCGCTGGCCGACCTGGGGCTGCCCAGTCTGCTGCCCTTCGGAGACATGCGCAGCCCCCATCGTCTTTTTCAGGATCCGACCCGCATGGCAGGAGTGCGTCCCTACGCGAGCGGCGACAGTATGCGCCACATCCACTGGCGCGCGAGCGCCCACGAGGGCACGCTCCTGGTCAAGAAATACCAGCCTTCCATGGCCCTCAGTTCGACGATCGTGCTCGACCTGGACCGCAGCGCCTTCCCCTATCGGGAAGAATACAGCGGCAGCGAATGGGCAATCGTACTGGCTGCGTCGCTTGCCAGCCATGTGGCTGAACAGAGGCAGGAGGTCGGATTCCTCAGCAACGGCGAGGATCCCCGTTCCGGCGCAGAGGTCCTGCCGATCCCATCCCGCAGCGGGCGCGGCCATCTGATGGGGATACTCGAGATTCTGGCGCGCATCCAGTTGCGGGACATGCTTAAGGCTGAACTGGCATCGCCGCCCCACAGAAACGGCGCGCCCTCGCGGACGGCGGACGAGGGTTCCGATGCCGAAGCGTGGAGTTCCCCGATCGCGCTGTCGACGTGGTTGCCGCAGCGGGCCGCGCAGCTGGGTTGGGGCTCAACGCTGCTTGTCGTAACGCCCCGCCTGACCGAAAGCCTGATCTGGGTGCTGCACGGCATGTATCGACGCGGTCTCAATGTGTACGCCCTGGTCTGCACCCTCCAACCTCAATTCAAACGCGTCCAGCAGCAGGCCGAAGCGCTTGGCATTACCACGCATCAGACCATCTGGGAATCGGACCTGCTCAAGTTGCAGAGATAGACGAAAGCCCGATGACACAGACAACCGGCCCGCAATCCGCCTTTGACCATGCCTGGCACGACTCTCTACTGCGTCCGGCTGTAATTGCTGCGCTGATCGGCTGTATAATCGTGGCGCTGATATCTTTCATTCAACATATCGCGCCGAACCTTTCTGCGGGCTATATCAACATCCTGCGCATCACATCGATTGGCGCGGCGCTTGTCGGCGGCTACACCACTACCATCCTGGTGCGTCCGATGCAGCGGCAGCGCCGCTCCATGTCCTATCGCCTGGCGGAGCTAGGGCTGATCCTGTTCATTGCGCGCATCGTGCTTTGGACTACGGTTGAAGGCTTGCCGGACTTGGCGTCGATGTTCCTGCAGCCATTTGGCGTTTTGCTCACGATGCGTTTCGTGGTCAGCGCTCTTCTGATCCTGATCGCATGGGGCATGGCCGTCCTCGTAACCAACGACTTTCTGGCGATGGGTTTGCAGCCTGATGAGCTGATCGACCTGGATGCCGCGTCGAGACCGGTCAGCGGCGACGATCATCGCATACAGAGCGACCGCCGCGCGCTAGTGCGCCGATTCAGCGAACGTTGGGCGATGGGCGGGATGCTGTTGATCTTGCTGACCGCGGCCAGCCAGTTTGGTCTGGGCACGAACGGTTTCTTCGCCCTCATGCGTCAAGATATCGCGGGCGGAGTAATCGGGGCCGCCATCGTCTATTTCATGCTTGGCCTGCTGCTGCTGACATTCGGCCACCTTGCCGCTCTGAGGGCAAGGTGGCAACTGGCAAAGCAGCCAAGCGAAGCATCGATCACGCGCAATTGGCCTTTCTATGCGTTCGGCCTGCTGCTGGTCGTTGCCGCCGTCGCTTTCCTGATGCCGCTGGGCGGGACCTTTCGGCTGGCCCAGCTGCTGGGGTTGGCGTTTCGGGCGTTGTCCACCTTGGTCTACATGATCCTGGGTCTGCTTATCGGGCTGTTTTCCCTTCTGTTCGGCGGAGACGAGCAGCCTGTCCAGGAGCCAACCGCCCCACCGCCAGAGTTCGACGCGCCGCAGTTAGAGCAGGTTCAACGGCCCGAGGCACCGCCGTGGCTGGGAGGCACCGTATTCTGGATCATCGTCGCGTTGCTGCTCGGTTACGCGACCTATATCTATCTGCAAGGCCGGGGTGTAAACTTCCGAATGCTGCTGGCCTGGTTGCGCCAACTATTGCGGAGATGGCAACAGTTGGGTAACGCGTTCAGCGAATGGCGCTTGCGCACGCTGCCGGCGGCGGAGGAGGAGAAGGGCAAGTCTGGCCGCTCGCGTCTGCGCCGCTGGCTGGATGACCTAATGCTCGGCCGTCTGCCCCCCGATGAGCAGGTGCGCTACTTCTACGTTTCGACGCTGGAGAGCGCTGCCGAACACGGCATCCGCCGACGCCCCGGTGAAACGCCGCACCGTTTTCAGGGACGTTTGGCGGAAAGCGTCGACAGCGAAGATGAAGCTGCCGTCGCCCGCCTGACCGCCGGCTTTGTGCGCATCGAATTCGCCCGCCGCAGCACAGAGGTGGAGGCAGTCCCTCTGCTCAAAAGAGCCTGGACACAGATCCGGGGCGCGCTCACGCGCCTACGCGAAGATCAAGTCTCCGAAAGCGGTGAAGGGCCGGCTGGGCAGGGGGAAGACGAGTAGCTTTTATCTCATTGCAAGGCAGGGCCGCGCCGGCCGGTTCAGCGCGTAAACAGTGAGAAATGCCACCAGAGAGGTTGATTTTTAGCGGCTTGACTGTGCCAAAATAGATTGATATAATGAAGTGTGATGTGGCCAGCACAGGCCCGCAAAGGGCGGCTTGTTGTACACTGCTGCGATCTAATTCTCAAACCACAGGTGGACAATTCGATGATGCCAGAGTCAAATCAGTTTGGCGACGAGTCTGAAAACCCCGTTGGAGAGCATGTCAGTGAAGAGCAGCAGGCCGATGAGATGCTATTCGAGCAGTATCTCGCCGAAGAGGAGGATCTGAGCCTGCCGGAACGCGGCGATCTGCGTGAAGGCATTGTCGTCGAAGTACGTTCGAACGAGTTGCTGGTGAACATTGGCGCCAAGCGCGACGGCGTTGTGCCCCAGTCCGATCTGAGTCGGCTCGATTCCGATTATGCGGACACATTGGGAGAGGGAGAGACCGTGCCGGTGGTCGTAAGCAAACTTATGACCACGGAAGGTATGCTTGTCCTGAGCATTGCCGATGCATTGCAGAAAAAGGATTGGCTCGTCGCCGATAAAATGCTCGAAAGCGGTGAAATCACCGTACGCAAGGTTGTCGGCTATAACAAAGGCGGCCTATTGGCCGACTTTGACCACCTGCGCGGCTTCATCCCCGCTTCCCATATCGTCGGGTTGCCGCGAAACATGAACGAAGAGCAGCGCAATGAACGGTTGCAAGAGATCGTCGGCCAGGAACTGCCGGTCAAGGTCATCGAAGTGGAGCGGCAGCGGCGGCGGCTTGTTCTCTCCTACCGCTTGGCCGAGCGCGAATACCGCGCAGGCCGCAAAACGCAACTGTTCGAGGAACTTACGATCGGCACGGTTATTGAGGGCGAGGTGCGCAGCCTGCGTCCTTTTGGCGCTTTCGTCGATATCGGCGGCGCGGACGGGCTGCTTCACGTCAGCGAGATCGGCTGGACACCGATCAGTCACCCGCGCGACGTACTGCGGGTGGGCGAGCGCATTCAAGTCGAGGTTTTGCGGCTGGACCCTGAGCGCAGCCGCATTGCACTCAGCCGCAAGCGGCTCCTTTCGAATCCCTGGGAGAGCATTGAAGAGCGCTACAGGCTGAACGACACGATTCTGGTCACCATCACGCGCGTGATCGATTTTGGCGCGTTCGCCCAGCTTGAGCCGGGCATCGAAGGGCTTATTCACATCAGCGAACTGGCCGACATCACGGTTGCCGAACCGCTCAAGATGGTCACCAGCGGCGACCGCATTGCTGTCAAAATCCTTCGCATCCACCCGGACCGGCAGCGCATCGGCCTGAGCCGACGACAAGCTGATGAAACAATCGGACAGGCGCTGCTGGAGTCGGAAGCGGAGAGTTTCTATAGAGGCGCCGCTGATGAGCAACAGGATGCTGAGACTGACGAGCAGGAAGCGTCGGCGGATAGTGCGGTTGAGCCAGAATCAACGGGCGAACCCGAGGCATCGGCAGAAACTACGGCTGAGCCAGCGCCGACTGACGAGCCGGAGGCATCCGCAGAACCTACGACTGAACCAGTGCCGACTGACGAGCCGGAGGCATCCGCAGAAACTACGACTGAGCCTAAGTCTACGGGTTACGGGGAAGCATCTACAGAAGCTGCTGACGGGCTTGAGCCGAGCGGCGCGCCGGAGGCATCCGCAGAAACTGCAGCTGTGCCTGAGTCTGCGGGCGAGCTGGATACTGATTCGGCATCGGACGAGCCGGCAGACGGAATGGCAGCGACTGGGAGTGCAACAGGCGAAGAAGCGCCTGATGATTCGGATGAAGAGAACTAGAAATGTTTTTGCAGTACCTACGCTCCATCGCTTATACTTGGATAGCCTGCCAGTCTTTTGAATCAACATAGGCTGGCAGTCTTGTTTTGTTCCATATGCACCAACGTCGCGAAGGGGGGTGAGTGCGATTAGCGTTGAATTGAGGGCCGGAGAGTCCCAGGAAAGCCTGATGCGTCGCTTCCGCAAATCAGTGGCAGAAGCCCGTATCCTGCCCATTGTGCGTCAGAAGCGCTGGTTTACGTCCAAGAGCGAGGTACGTCGCATCAACAAACAGAAGGCCATCAGGAAGGCAAGGCGCAACGCGGCCCGCACCTTCCGCTAAAGGACCTTTACACCGCAGGCAGAAATGCTGCAACCGCCTATTGATGGAGATTTATGGCTGAGGAAATACTCACACTGGAAGGCAAAATCGTCGAAGCCCTGCCCAATGCCCAGTTTCGGGTGGAATTGGAAAATGGCCACGTTGTCCTGGCCTATCTGTCCGGCAAGATGCGCAGAAACTACATACGCGTCTTTCTCGGCGACAAAGTGAGAGTCGATATGAGTCCCTACGACCTAACACGCGGACGCATTACATATCGGCGCAAGTAGCTTAAGGGGGCTGCGCTGGGGCAGCCCGGCTGCGTGCGTCGCATGGACGCGCAGCGGGCGCTCCTGAATTCAGGAGCGCTGAATTTGCCTACCAAGAATCGATCATTACTTAAGGGACACCGAACCGGGAATGGAAACGTTCTCGGTTTTCTTATGCGTGCGGCAGTTCAGATGCAGGACAAATCGCGAAGGGCGTTCACGGCATCCCTGACAAATCGTCGCTCTATCTTGAAGGTCAGACACCCGCTTGCAGACGCAAGCGGCGCCCATATCACCTGAAACTGCTTTGCGTCGTTGGCAGGCCGCGGGGTCTGCTGTGAAGAGAGCAGTTGCATCAGAAAGTAGTGATCCTCGCGGACAATGTGCGCGCCCTTGTAATCGAACTTGACGGTTCGTTGGCCCAGATCTGCCAAGATGCGCAGGTCACAGAAGCCGGCCTCCTCGCAAGTTTCCCGCAGAGCGGCCTCCTCGGCGCTCTCGCCCGGATCGATATGCCCCTTGGGAAGCCGCACCTCGGCGCGGTCTGGTCGGTCAAGCAGAAGAAGATGTGTCTCCGCGGCGGGCAGATGCGGGAGGATGTTCCTTTGGGCCACGATTCCGCCGGCCGCCGTGTATCGAATCGTCTTCACTGTGCGGCTCCTGTGCTAAAATGATCTCATGCAAACATTGATCTCCGGGGCCGACGCCTTACGCGTCCCCCTCGCCCGCGATCAGATCGAACAGTTTCGAATTTTCGCCGCGTTGCTGGCCGAGTGGAACGAAAAGATGAATCTGACGGCTATCGCGGACAGCGAAGGCGTGCAGACAAAGCACTTTCTGGACTGTCTGGTCGGCCTGCCGCTGGTCGCAGAGGAGATCGGCGAGGCTCTGCCGCCGCAAATGGCAATGTCCTGCATCGATATCGGCACCGGCGCCGGTTTCCCGGGGCTGCCGCTGAAAATCGCATGGCCCAGCCTGAAATTGACGCTTGTGGACGGCACGGCCAAGAAGATACGTTTTCTGACCGAAGTGGTCAACGCGCTGTCACTTGAAAACGTCAGACTCGTCCAGGGCAGGGCTGAAGAATTGGGGCGGCACCCTCGCTATCGCGGCCAGTTCGATCTGGTGGCGGCCAGAGCCGTTGCGCGACTGAACACATTGGCCGAGTACCTGCTGCCTTTCGTGCGCCAGGGCGGGCTGGCATTGGCTTACAAAGGGCCCAACGCCACCGAAGAGTTCATCGAAGCGCGCCAAGCCATCGATCAGCTGGGCGGCGAAACAGTTCGCTTTGCGCCGGTGGAGGTGCCGCAGTTGGATGAGGAGCGGCGCATTCTTCTGATCCGAAAGGTACGCAAAACCCCCAAACAATACCCCAGGCAGCAAGGATTGCCCCGCAAGAATCCACTCTGACGAGATGTCACCGGCGCTCTCGCCTGGAATGGGGCATGCGCACGCCTAGTCAGCCTCTCATCGCAGATAGTATGTCATGTGCTGAAAGTGGACCACAGGATCGATATACTCTACGCGCACGTGGGACGGCACGGACAGGGTGATGGGGGCATAGCAGAGTACACTGTTCAGCCCGGCCTCGACGAGCTGGTTGGCGACGCGTTGGGCTGCACCGGCGGGGACGGCCATCACGGCAATATGCACTTTCGACGCGACAACTCGCTGCTTCAGGTCGGCGAAATCCTCGATTTGCAATCCATTGCCGATGGGCTGCCCGATCTTCCGGGGGTCCTCGTCCATAACAGACACGATGCGAAAGCCGCTTGACTCAAACTCCTGGTAGTTGGCGATGGCCGTGCCCAACGAGCCTGCGCCCACCAGAATCACGGACCAGATGCGGTCAACGTTGAGGATTTTCTGTAGCTGCCGGCACAAGAAAGCGATGTTGTAGCCTGTGCCCTGCTTGCCGAACTCGCCGAAATGGCTCAGGTCTTTGCGTATCTGCGCTGAACTGATTCCCAGATGCTCGCCCAACTCCTGGCTGGAGGTCACCTCCCGCCCTTCGTCAGCCAACAAGCGCAAAGTACGCAGGTAGACCGGCAGTCGCCCAATTACGATATCAGGAATGGGTGCCTTGCCTTGCACCCTGTTGTCCTTCACCACTACTTTGTCGCTTTCCTCAGAGTGGGGTGTGGTTAGCCGCGCGTGCGTGCCGCGTTTGGACGCGACGGACATCACCGTTTCGGCGGACGCTGGCGCTGCGCATGGCTGCTACGCCGATGCCCGACTGCGAAATAATTCACTAATCTTACCATAGTACCGCCTGTAGAGCAATCCATCGAGGGTCACTTCGCAACGCGTTTCCCCCTTTGCGAAGACCGAATTCATTGGGTGGGTACGAGGGGGATTCAGTCTGGGGGCAGTCAGCACGGCGGCCCAGGTGAAATGGGGAGCCTGCCTGCGCCGCTCACATGCGCAACGTCTCGGTGTGGCCGTCCACAGCCAGCGCTTGGCCGGAGATGCGGGCGCCGCCGTCGGAACAGAGAAAGAGAACGGTTTCGGCGATGTCGTCGGCGGCGATGAGCGTGCCGAGAGAGCTTTTGCCACGATATGCGGCGCGAAGTTCGGCTGTGCTGACGCCGCGCGCAGCGGCTTTGGCGTCGATTACACGGTCGATGCGCGGCCCTTCCACGGCGCCGGGGCAGACCGCATTGACCCGGACCCCGAAGGCTCCCAACTCCATTGCCAGTGTTTTGGTCAAGCCTATCAGCGCCCATTTGGAGGCGGCATAGGGGGCGCGCAGAGGATAGCCGTGCAGGCCGGCGGTCGAGGCGATGTTGACGATGGCACCGCCGCCGCTCGCTTTCAACAGGGGGATGGCCTGACGCGTGCAATAGAATGCCCCGTTCAGATTCACATCGATCGTGCGTTGCCAGTCCGCCGGCGCGATCTCTTCGGCATGTGCGGTTGGGCCGGGGATGCCGGCGTTGTTGACCAGTACATCCAGCCCGCCCAACTCCCGCGCAACGCCTCGAAAGACCGCCTCCAGCCGGCCCCAGTCAGCCACATCGGCGCGGGAGCCGGACAGTCCGTTGGCGACGGCGTCCAGTTGCGCCAGCGCAGCTTCATCTATATCGCACACATGCACGCGCGCACCAGCCTGCAGGAAGCGGTCAGCGATAACGCGCCCGATGCCCGCCGCCCCCGCCGAGACAAAGACTCGCTTTCCTGCGATTCCCTTCATCTTCGCTTCCTGAAATCTTCCTCAGACAGGGTTGAGGACAGGCTGGATTTGCTGTGCGTACAGCGGCTATCCATAAGCGCCATGGGGCAGGAATCCCAGAACCCGCCGCAGCCTGTCATCGGCGCCGGCATAGACGTGCTCCGGCATGGAGTAGTTCATGAATGGGAAGTACTTATGACCGACGACTCGCCTGCCATAGGTAACCTGCGTGATGTAGCGAGTGCGTTGGCTACGGTTGGGGCCGCCCCTGTGCCAGACCTGATTGTTGAACAGGACCATGCTGCCGGCCGGTCCCAGATTATACTGGATGCGCTCTTCCCACTCCGTGCCGTTCAGTTGCCGCGGCGGGCTGGCCCCGAACAGATGCGAGCGGAGAATTGTCTCCGTGCCGCCGTGCTCGACTTCGGTGACATCGGTCAGGTAGAAGTTGGCGGTAAAAAAGAGGACGGGAAGATGCACATTGGTCGGCGCTTCTCCTTCGGTGACGATGAAATGGGGACGATCATCCTGGTGCCAGCCGTCCAATCCGCCGCCGGGCGGAGAGATGAAGGAGTTGTTGTGGATTACATGACAGTCCGGACCGATGATCGCTTCTGCCAGCGAGATCATCGGTTCCATGTCGAACAGGCGCAGATTGGCGGGGCTGGTCTCGAACAAGCGATGGGCCAAGTGAGCGCGCTGACTCTTGTTATTCATGCCGTTTGGATTCTCTCGCAGTGCGAAGTCCAAGTCAGCGCGCAGTTCAGCAGTCCAGTCCGGCGGCAACATATTGCGCAGGAACAGGCAACCTTCACGGTTGAACTGTTGCGCCCAAGCTTCGAGCTGCGCTTCACTGACTTTTTCACCTGCCAGATAGCGGGTATCCATTGTCTTCTCTCCTTCTGTCTTGGTATCCAGATCGAGCCGCAGGTCGTGCGTAAACTGAACTCTGCCTGCCCTTTGTTTACGACCTCAACACACTATATCATCAGTCCCGCCAATCGCGGCGCAGCCGATCAGAAGCCTTGCAAGCGGCTCAGGTCAGCCACGGTTGCTGGCAGCAGCGCAATCCGTTGCACCAGAGCCTGCCGGGCCAGGCGCACGTCCTCTTCGTGCGCGTTCACCAGCACGGTGTCGAAGAACCGGTTGATGGGCGTGGTCAATGCCGCCAGAAGCGGGCCCAATACTTCAGGGGCATCGTCCGCACCGTCCAGTTCTGCGGCCGCGCCTTCCCAGATTTTGTGCAGGTTACGCTCCTCCTCTACCTGATAGACTGCGGGATTCAGGGGCAACTCGAGGTCGATGCCGCGCACAATGCGGGCACAGCGGGCGTATGCGGTAAACGACTCTTCCCATGTTGGCGCGGCGACAGCGGCGGTAAGGTGACGCACAGCCTCAGCAGCCGCGTAGGGATCATCCCCCTGCGCGGCCAGCACCGCGTCCACGACATCGGGGCGGTAACTCAGTTCCCGCAGTCTGGTCTCCTGACGACGGACTATGAACTCCCTGGCCTCCGACGCGGCTGAGTCAGACAGCAGGCCGTCGTAGCAGGAGGCCGCCTGCTCCAGAGCGGCAGCCAGGTCAAAGGGGTGCTTGCCGAGCGTCAGCGCGTTCACGATCCCGAGCGCGGCGCGGCGCAGTCCAAACGGGTCGGCGCTGCCGCTGTGCGTCACGCCAACGCCGAAGAGACCGACCAGGCTGTCCAGCCTGTCTGCCAAGCTCAGCGCAAGGCCAGCTTGGCTGTTCGGGATGGTGTCGCCGTCGAAACGGGGCAGGTAGTGTTCGCGAATCGCCTGCGCCACGGCCGGTTGCACGCCGCTCTTCAAAGCGTATATCTCACCCATCACACCTTGAAGGCTGGTCATCTCCACGACCATCGATGTAACCAGGTCCGACTTGCAGAGCGCGGCGGCCTGGCGGGTTGTCTCGACATCCTCTTGTGCCGCGCCCAGCATACGCGCGATCGCCGGCGCAAGCGTCTGCAGGCGTGCCACCTTCTCGAGCATCGAACCGAGCCTGGCGTGGAACGTCAGCGTCGCCAGGCGCTCGGAAAAGGCGTCGAGGGGCATGGCCGTGTCCTGGCGAAAGAAGAATTCGGCGTCGGCGTAGCGCGCGCGGATGACGCCCTCATTGCCCTGCCGCACCACGTCAGGATAGGCCAGTTCATCGGCGTTGGCGATGGTGACAAAACGGGGCAGTAAAGAAAGGGAGCTCTCGCCGTCGCCATGCTGCGCCATGACCGGAAAATAGCGTTGATGTTTCTTCATCACGGCTGTCAGGATCGGTGGCGGCAGTTCCAGGTAGCGGGCCTCAAATGAACCGAGAACGGCCAGCGGCGCTTCCACCAGGTCGGTAACCTCCTCCAGAAGATCGTCAGCCGCCGCCGACTCGTAGATCCCACCGGCCCGGACAACCGCCGCGTCCACGGCTGCCGCGATTTGGCGTCGGCGCTCTTGGCGATTTAACAGGATGCCCTGCGCGGCAGCGACATCGAAATAGCTGTCGGCATCAGCGATGATAAAGGTGGTGAACTCGCCCGCTGGCAGGCCGGCGCACGCGTCGCGAAAACGGGGGCCGCGACTGAGCCGCCCGCTGTTGACGTGCGCCCACGACATCGGAACGACCTCGGCCCCGTAGAGCGCCACGATCCAACGGAGGGGGCGGGGAAAGCTCTTGTTGCTGCTATTCCAGCGCATCGTCCTGCCCCACTGCATCGCATCGAGCAGGTCTGCGATGAGCTGGGGCAGCACGGTTGCGGTCCGCTCGCCCTGCAGTTTGCTCACGGCGTAGACATATTTGTCGCGCACCTCTAGGTCGGAGGGTTGCACGCCCTGGCCGCGGGCGAAGCCGATGGCTGCTTTGGTCGGTTGACCGTCGCTGTCGAAGGCGCGCTCGGCAGGGGGCCCCCTGCGTTCCACGATCTCCTCCTGCTGGCGGGGGGCCAAATCCCGCAAAAATGCTACCAGCCGCCTGGGCGTGCCGGTCACTGACAGGTCGCCATATGCCAGCCGCGCCTGATCTAGAAGATCGCGCAGCCGCAACTCCATCTGTGTGATGCCCAACTGTACATCGGCAGAGGGCAACTCCTCGCTGCCCAGCTCAATGAGCAGGGACTGCGGCTCGGTTAGCGGAAGCGATGCCGCGTTTTCTGCGGCATTTTGCCTTTTGTTGCTACCCACCCGTTCCCCGCCGTTTTCCAGCCACGGGTACTCTTCGCGCTGCCGCTGTTCGATGTAAAGTTCGGAGATGCGGCGCGCCTGGCTGCGCATGGCGGCGAAAAACTTGGCCCGCTCGGTGACACCGATAGCGCCGCGCGTGTCCAGAATGTTGAACGCCTGGCTCTGGCGCAGCACATAGTCATGGGCGGGCGCGACGAGGCCGCGCTCGATGCAGTCTTCGGCTTCGGCGTTGAAGAGTTCGCACATCGTCCGCTGCCGTTCAACATCGGCAACCTCAAAGTTGTAGATGCAGTGTTCGATCTCCTGCTGCCGGTAGATCTCGCCGTAAGTGTGGACGCCGTCAAAGTCGATAGACCAGACCTCCGTGCGCTGCTGGAGGTACATGACGATCCGCTCCAGCCCATAGGTGATCTCTACACTCACCGGGTCCAGGCTGACCCCGCCCGCCTGCTGGAAGTAGGTGAACTGCGTAATCTCCTGGCCGTCCAGCCAGACCTCCCAGCCGAGGCCCCACGCGCCCAGCGCGGGCGACTCCCAATTGTCTTCAACAAAGCGGATGTCGTGCCGCGCCCGCTCCAGGCCAATCGCCTCCAAGCTGCCCAGATAGAGTTCCTGGGGATTGCCCGGGTCCGGCTTGAGCAAGACCTGGTACTGAGTGTGCATCTGCATACGGTTAGGATTTTCGGCATAGCGGCCATCGTCGGCGCGGAAGGACGGCTCCACGTAGGCGACCTTCCATGGCTCCGGGCCCAGCACGCGCAGCACCGTAGCCGGATTCATCGTACCGGCGCCCAACTTTTCGCTGTGGGGTTGCCAGACCTGACAACCCCACGCCGCCCAGTATTCGTGCAGCCGGCGTATTGTCTCCTGCAAGGAGGGGGTATCACTCATGGGTCATCCCGTTCGTTGTGGTCAGTCGTCAGCGGCTGGCGTCTTTGCGATCCACTGTTCTCTATGCCCGTTTCACGACAAAGCCGTTGGCCGCCACGGCGCGTTGGAAAAACTCCTCGTCCAATTTCAAGCCGAAGCCGGGCGCGTCGGGCATCTTCACCTGCCCGTCTTGCACCTGGTAGGTGGACCCGTCGAGCCCCGGCGTGGACACTTCATCCCACTCGATGAAAAGAAATCCACTTACGGCCGCGGCAAGGTGGCCGGAAACATAGTTGCCCACATGGCGTCCGTAGTGATGCGGCGCGCTGCGCACATTCCAGTCGTCCAGTTGAGCGCCCGTTTCCAGCCAGTTCGTCAGACCGTAGCTGAAAATGTCGTATTGAATGATGTCGACGAATCCGTCACGTGCCAAGTCCAGCAGCATAGGGGAGGCCAGACCTTCGCCGTCAGCGATGTTGACGGACAGCCCTTCCCGCTCGATCCAGGCGTGCAGATCCTCGTACAGCGCGCCGTCCTCGTGAAAGGCTTCCTCCAGCCAGAAAATATCACTATCGGCCGTCTCGGTCAGAATCTGTTTGGCGATGTTGAGATTGTAGCCGTTGTTGGCATCGATCAAAATTGTCGCGTCTGGGCCGACCGCGGCGCGCACCGCCCGGATCACGGCCACGTCGCGGCGGTTGCCTTCCAACAGCGGCATGTGCCGCGCGCCACGGCCTACTTTTATCTTGAAGGAGCGATGCCCATGCTCATAGCCGTAGCGGGCCTCGGATGCGATCAGAGCCGCGCCCTCCTCGTCCGTTGCCAGATGCAGATCGTCAATATAGAGAGAGGTGTCATAGCAGGGCACACGCAGCCGCTCGGGAATCGCCTTGCCGGCCCGCTCCGCCAGCAACCGGTAGACGGGTCGACCGGCGCGCTGCCCCAGCAGATCCCATAACGGACATTCCAGCGGGCCGGCCCGTTGCGCGACACCCTGTTCAAGGCTGATCAGATCGTCCAGGCGCTCAACGAGATAGTTGGCGGCCTCCGATTGCGTGAAAGGGCGGCAAGGCCCGCAGCCCGAAGACCCATCTGCGGTGGTGATGCGCGCCAGGGGCACCTGCACGTCCTGCCCGTGGAGGGCGATGCGCGAGTTACAGCCTGCCGTGCGCGGACGCCGGCCCACGAGCGTGCCCCATTCGATCGCAGTGATCGTGGTACTGTTCATTAAGGCTCCTCCTGAGAGATTGGACTTGGCGCGCCCCTGTTGAGCATACTGAAACGGCTTCGTCTAACTTGCCCCATAGCGCACGCCTGTGGGCACCACATCCGTCTTCTCCCCGCGGCGGATTGCTTCGGCAGTCTCGACAACGCTCTTGAAATCGTGTTGCGGTTCAAAGCCGAGCCGGGTTTGAATCTTGGTCAGATCGAGGGTGAAGTAGTTCGCCGAAGGCAAACGCACGTCGGCGTAGCCGATGCCGTAGCGTTCGGCCAGCCAGGGTACGGCTTCGCCCCAGTCGATGATCACCGCGCCGCCCAAATTGAACTCCTCGCCCACGGCCTCGTCCCGTTCGATGCCCAACACCAGGCCGCGGGCGATGTCACGCACATCACAGAACGGTTGCTTGTAGGGTACGCCGTTGGGGTTGCGGCTGAGTAGGAGTTGATCCTCGCCCTTCCACTGGGATTTCAGGCAGTCGAGCATCGCCTGGGTGTCCGGGTCATCGCTCGTCATCGACCTGTAGCGCTCGTATTCGGTGCTCATAGCCAGTCGCGCCGGCAAGCCGGCCTCGTTGAAGAACTCGCTCGGTTCGAGGATAGTGGCAAAGCGGAAGGAGGTTGACGGCACGCCGTACTGGTAGTGGTATGCCATCGCCAGTTCCTCACCGATCCACTTGGTGAGGAAGTATGGCATCTGGTGATAGCGGGCGACCATCTCCTCCGCAATTGGCTCCTCAAAGTAGCGCCCGTACTCCTCAAGCCGCCAGTAGACGGCCTCGGTGCAGGCGTAGACGAAGCGGTGCAAATTGGAACATTCGGCGCGCACGCTCTCCAAGAGATTGAGCGTTCCCATCGCGTTGATGTCCAGGTATTGACGATTATCGAACGGACCGCCAAAGGCCGCAGCCAGGTGGTAGACGGCGTCAACGCCCTTGACAGCCTGGCGTACTTCCTCCAGGTTGCGCAGGTCTCCGGTAACCGTTTCCACGCTGGCAAACGTATCCAACTTGTGGGCGCGGCTGGCGTCGCCCGGGTAGACAAGACTACGAATTTCGTGCCCTTTGGCCAGCAAGCGCGTGACCAGATTGGCGCCAACCCGGCCTGTACCGCCGGTGACCAGTATCTTCATCGCCGTGCCTTTCTATTGGTTTGTAGAGCCTGTCCACAATGTAAGGGCGAAGAAAAAGTTAGTTTCCCCCCCGTCGCCGCGCGCGGCCGATTTTCAGTGTAACAAACAGGTGGCGGCCTGTCTAAAGTTCAATGGCATCAGAGGCCGGCGAGTTGCTGCATTGCGCAGGGTCCTGCGCCCAGCGTGGACTGAGGAGGCAGGTGTCGAACAGGCCCCTCGTTTTGTTTTGGTTACCTTTTCGGCGTATAACGTAGGGGCATCCGCTGCAGAACTACCCAAGTTCGCGATAGAAAACCATCCCATGAAAAGGAAGTAGCGATGAAGATTACAGAGATGACAGTTGAGCGCTATGCCTGGCCGCGCCCGAAGCCGATCCGCAACGGCAAGTACACATACGTGGATGTCAGTCTGAATCTGGTCCACATTTACACGGATGAGGGGGTTACGGGCGTGGGCTGGGGCGGGGGCACCGCGTCCGGCCAAGGCAGCGACCTGACAACGACGCTTATCGACTACTTCAAGCCGGTTGTCATAGGCGAGGACCCATTCAACTACCGGCGCATCTGGGAAAACATGTGGCTGCCGAAGCTGGTGGGGCGCCGCGGGCTGTCGACGCGTGTGATCAGCGCCATCGACATTGCGCTGTGGGACCTGATAGGCAAGGCCGTGAACAGGCCGGTCTACCAGCTTTTGGGCGGATTCCGCGACAGCATCCCGGCCTACATCGCGGGGGGTTACTACGAAGAGGGTAAAGGGCTGCGTGAACTGGCCCAGGAGATGGAAGAGAATCTGACCCTGGGCGCGAAGGCGATCAAGATGAAAGTCGGCGGCGCGCCGATCAACGAGGATGTGGAGCGGGTGAAGGTGGTGCGGGAGACGATCGGGCCGGAAATCAAGCTGCTTGTAGACGCCAACAACGCCTACAGCGCGCACGAAGCGATTGAACTGGCGCGCAAGATCGAGAAGTATGAGCCGTTCTGGTTCGAGGAGCCGGTCGCGCCCGACGACTACCGCGGGCACGCCCGCGTGGCGCGCGCCACCTGGATTCCGATTGCGAGCGGCGAGAACGAATACACGCGCTATGGCTTCCGCGACCTGATCGAGCGCGAAGGGGCGGCGATCCTCAACGCCGATGCGCAGATCCTGGGCGGCATCACCGAGTTTATGCAGGTGGCCGCGCTCACCGCCGCCGAAGACCTCGTCATCGCCCCCCACGGCGCGCAGGAGGTGCATATTCATCTGGTCTGCGCCATCGCCAACGGCCTGATCCTGGAGTTCTACCGCGAGACGGTTGACCCCCTGCGCATGGAGATCTTTGAGGAGACGATGGCTCTGGACGCCGACGGGAATGTGGCCGCGCCTGACCGCCCCGGTCTGGGCATAACGCCGAACTACGAACTACTCAAGCAGCATCGGGTGGGGTGATCCACGGCGAGACGACCACAATTTGCGGTCAGGGGCGTACCAAATGATCGTTTCGACTATTCGAAGGAATGTTACGCCTCTGTGTGCAGTCAGACATGGCCCGTTGGCCTCCCGCCACCCATTTCCGATCTCAAGTTTGCCGCTGCGCCGAATCGCAGGAGAGCCCAGCATTTCATTTGACTCGCCACTCCAGGCAGTGATGCGGGGCAGAATAATGGCGGCCACGCCGGCAGGTGCCGACGCCTGATGCACACCAGTCTTGGCAAGAGACTGTCCGGCGACGGTCATCGCATCCCAATTCGCTCGTGGTCGCCACACCGAACCGAGATGGCTCAAAGTGGTGGCCGCCCCTGTTCTTGCGCAATTCGTAAATGCTGCAGCTCGTCTCTCATAGCGGCGAACTGCCGCCGGTACATTCGCCGATCCCCTCGGCATAGCGCCTGTAAGACCATGGGCCCGGATTGGCGGCGTCTCGCACCGCCTGGAACAGACGCAGCAGATTCCCGCCCATGATCTTGCGAATGTCCTCGTCGGAGAAGCCTCGGGCCACCAGGCCGCGGGTCACGTTTATCATTTGGCTGATGTTCTCTACGCCTTCGGTGTAGGTAAAGGGGACTGAAATATTCTGATTCTCCCATACGCGTGGCTCAAGGTAGAGGTAGTCAGGACCGCAGGCGATGTGATCAGTGCCCACTAGATTGGCGACGTATTCAAACTGGGTCATCAGTTCGTCAAACTTTGCCTTATGCCGGCCAGGCTTGACGATCTGCGATATGAAATGAATGCCGAGGATTCCTCCCTGGTCAGCCATAGCTCGGATCAAGTCGTCGGGTAGCAGTTGTGGCTTTTCGGGATTCAGCGCCAATGCTCCCGTATGCGAGTTGAGCAGGGGGGTGATGGAGGTCTCCAAGGCGTCATAGATGGATTGATAAGCAAGATGTGAAACGTCCACTATGATCCCCAGACGGTTCATTTCCCGGATCACGTCTTGCCCAAATTCGGTGAGTCCGCGTCCGCTTGTGTCGTTCTGCGATGCCCCTACAGTCGTTTCCCACGCCCATGAAAGCTGGAGCAGCCGTAGCCCAAGCCGGTAGAGCATGCGCAGCACTTCCAAGCGATTTTCGAGCAGGCGAGGTCCTTCAGCCCCCAGCATTAGGGCGATGGCTCCGTTCAGCTTGGCCTCCACGATATCTGCCGGCTCCAGCGCTATCACGATCCGCCCTTCTGACTGTTCAACCTGCCAATAGATGTAATCCATCGCGATGAGAGCTCTTTTCAGATAACCCTCCTCCAGCGTGGCGGAGGCAAGAAAGGCGTCTCGATCAGCCCAGACCAGGCCGTCCACGCAGATATGCACCTGTTTTGCAGTTACCCCGCCCCGCTGCATGGCCTCGAGATCTTCCGGAAACAAATCATGATCATGACAGATCATGATCGGTCTGTCACGGTGGAGCCGTTGGGCCCTTTCCTCGTCAGCCGGCAAGAGCGAAATCATATGGTAACTCCTCCTGCAAATGGGGGCAGTGCGCTACTGTGGCGAGGTCTGTACTGTTTCGTCAGCCTTGATCACTCCCTCGCTGGCTGCCGGCGAATGTCTCCTCAGGAGCTTTCTGAGTCTTCCTGACTTCTCCAAAACAGGGATTCGCCCTTCCACAGGCAGGCCGGCCGGTTGACAGTCGAGACCACCAGCAGACCACCGCGATTAAGCTGCATTTCGTCCGCTGAACGTCGCTTCAAGGGACTTTATCAACCAGACCATTGTCTCGTTGTAAGGCGTGGGTATGTCTGACTGGCGGCCTGCTTCGACGATGGCACCGTTTATCACGTCAATCTCAGTGCGTCGGCTTTGCTCTACGTCTTGCAGCATCGAGGCTCTGGCCCCCGCCGAACGTTTCAACAATCCTGTAATCGAATCCCAGCACTTATCGTAGTCCAATGGGATATCTTGTGCGTTGGCAACCACCACGGTCTCTCGCAGAAGGGCGCCCATCAGCGCCAACGTCCCCTCATCTTCGATGAGTTGGCCGGCATAGACTCTCAAGAGGGCCGAGGTTGGCAACGTGCATACGTTCATCGCCAATTTGGACCAGATTGCAATGAGAACATCCGTCGTCAGCGCCACGTCAAAGCCGGCAGCGCTGAAGGCTTCAACAACATGGGTGAGCCGCCTGCTCATCTTTCCGTCTAATTCTCCAATTAGCGTCTGCCCGTGTCCTGCCTGCTGCACATGTCCAGGGCCAAGGACCGTGGCACTGTTATACGTTACCCCAGCCATCACGCGATCTTCCCCGACGATCTCTGCAATGCGGGGCGCGTTGCCCCAACCGTTCTGCAGCGTCAGGACGACCGTGTCATCATGGATCAGTGGTGCGGCACTATGCACTGCGATCTCAGTGTGATAGCACTTGACGAAGACAACAATCAGATCCGCCGGACCGACTCCGTCTGGGCTGGCGGCGGCACGGACACGAATTGTTCGTGTCTCCCCAAGCTTGTCTTCCACGCGCAATCCATCGGCATTGATTGTTTCAACTGCTTCGTGCCAGACGTCTACCAGGGTCACGTCAGCGCCGACCTCGGCCAGCCGACCGCCGAAGATGCTTCCCATTGCCCCGGTTCCACCAATGACTACAATCTTCATGAGCTGCGCCTCCTCGTCCTCCGCCTTCCAAAAGGAAAGCTCATGCTTTCTTCACTTCATCGCCTCTGTGAAATCTTGGAGTGAGTCGAAAAATGCTTTGAAAATGGCAACAAACTGTCTTGCAATCACCAAGGTAAGAGAGAAGTGTCCGCGCGCGTGATCACGGTTGATTTTAACACGAAACCGGTCTGCCTGGTAAACGATCAGAGTGGGCCATGGCAAGCGGTGAGTGGCAAGGTTTTTGCGTGTGGTCCAGATTTGGAGTCGTCCGGACAAGAGGGTGGCGGATTCCAGTGTAGTTGCCCAGATCTAATGTGCTTTCAGATTGAGAACCAGCTTTTTTCTGAATGGCGTACTACGTATTCCGTATTGCGTAAGGGTAGGCGAGACGGCCACGATTCAATTGCTTTATTCGCCCGAAAAGTCTCGGTTTCAAATGGGATTCACATTAGGGCTCGTTGACGTTTGTTGAGTTCTGTCAAAATGGCGACAATAGAAGGATGTCTACCTATAAGATCGACAACGTTCAGTGGCAGAAACTTTACGCATTCTTGCAAAGTCAGCCGCGTGCCTATGCAGGGCAAGAGGAAACGTGTCGACGTTTCGTTGAGGCAGTTCACTGGATTCTGCACACCGGCGCCCAGTGGCGTGAACTGCCAGAGCATTTTGGCAAGTGGAACAGTGTCTTCAAGCGCTACGCACGCTGGGAAGAGAACGATGTTTGGGCAGACATGTTCAAACAGTTCGCTCAAGACCCTGACATGGCAGCCGTCATGCCCGACAGTACTGCTGTGCGCGCCCATATGTGCGCTGCGGGCGGGTCAAAAAAAGGGGGCGCCAGCGCGAACAGAGCCTAGGGCGGAGCCGGGGTGGATTCAGCAGCAAGATCCATCTCCTCGTTGACGCTCTCGGCTTTCCCTTACGCTTCATTTTGACGGGCGCTGAACGTCATGACATCACCCAAGCTGAATCGTTGCTCGCTCCATTCCACTTTGACGCTGTCATTGCCGACAAAGGCTATGATTCTGACCCGCTTCGCATCCTGCTCGCAGCCCAACAGGTCGAGGTGGTCATCCCTTCTCGCCGCAATCGCAAGCGAAAACGCGACGATGACCAACTCCGCTACAAAGAGCGCAACATCGTCGAGCGTTTCATCAACAGAATCAAGTGGTATCGACGCATTTTCACTCGCTATGAAAAGCTAGCACGACGTTACATGGCATTCTTGCATTTTGCCGCTACCCTGATTTGGCTTCGAAGAAATGTCAACGACTCCTAGTCAGCTACGCGCCCCCATTTGGGTCCACACCCCAGGTTTTCGTAGGCTTGACAGATTATATGTCTCATGTTAATTAATTATAGGGCACATTTCGAAAACTAAACAACGATAAATTGTTTATGCGTACAATTTGCGCACCGATTGCAATTGTCAATATGGGTGCCAAGTACGGGACGCGGCCTGTATCAACACCTTCGTATCCTTCATGGCCAGCGAAAAGCACCTGCGACCAGATGCCCTGGATCTGGCAGCGCTTCTTGCCGAAAGAATCGTGTTGGCCCAGTTGACGGGGCCCACTTTGGCGAGAACGCGCTTACATCCTGTTGGCTCCAGTTTCTGCGTGCCCCAATCTCAATCCCGCAAATCGCTCTCGTCGTCATCTGAAAGACATAAGTTCGAACAGTTTGGTCTTTACTCTTCTTGCTTCTCTCATCGCAAGACCAAACCGTATGTCCCCGCAGACAGAATCGTCTCAACCTCCTTGACTGATTCTGCTCAAAATCCACATAGTGAGGGAAAGGCCTCGATACCGATTGTTGCATGAAGGATGAACTGCTGCTGGACGTAAGAAATCTACAGACGCACTTCTTCACCAAGAAGGGCACGGTCAGGGCGGTGAACGGTGTGGATTTTCAGATCAGGCCGGGCGAAACTGTCGGTCTGGTGGGTGAATCCGGGTGCGGGAAGACCATGACGGCTCTCTCGATCATGGGACTGGTGCCGCCGCCTGGTCGTGTTGTGCAGGGAAAGATAGTTTATCGCGGTCTCGAACTAAGCGGGATGGGAAAACGGAGGTTGCGGGAGATCAGGGGAAATGAGATAGCTATGGTTTTTCAAAATCCCATGACATCGCTCAACCCTGTCTTCTCCGTTGGAAAGCAGATTATCGAGACGATTCAAATCCATCGTCGCGATGACAGAAGGAAGGCGAAAGAAAGAGCTCAGGAGATGCTTGAGTTGGTAGGGATATCCGATCCCGAACAGCGAATTGGACAGTTTCCCCATCAGTTCAGCGGCGGCATGTCCCAGCGCATCGTCATTGCCATTGCCTTATGCTGCAACCCAGGATTGCTGATCGCGGATGAGCCCACAACTGCGCTGGACGTAACCATTCAAGCACAGATTGTCGAACTCGTGCGGCGTCTGAAAGACGAGTTTGGCATGGCCGTACTCTGGATTACCCATGATCTGGGCGTCGTCGCTGGCTTCGCCGATCGCGTCCTAGTGATGTATGCCGGCAACATCATCGAGTCAGGGGCGGTCGATGAGATTTATGAGAATCCGCGTCACCCATACACATTGGGATTATTGCGTTCCATTCCATATCTGGATGACCCTTTGCACGACAGGCTGCCCACCATCAGCGGGCGGCCACCGTCGTTGATTGACCCGCTCCCCGGATGTCCTTTCGCCCCCAGGTGTTCCTACGCTTCGGATCAGTGCCTGGTGGAGAACCCTCCTCTGATGCCAACCGATGGCCAAGGCCACCTGTCAGCCTGCTGGCGATGGGTGGAGCTGGAAGAGAGTGGGGCCAGATGACGACGGGCCAATCAACGATTCTGGAGATAAGGGAGGTTTCGAAGTTCTATGACTTGTCGCGTGGTTTGTTGCTGAGTTCACGCCGGGGGCAAGTTAAAGCCGTTGACGGCGTCTCACTAAACATTCATGAGCATGAAACGATTGGCCTGGTAGGCGAAAGTGGATCTGGCAAGACCACCTTGGGCCGACTGATAGTACGACTCACGAGGCCCTCCGGAGGGGACATCCTCTATCGTGGTAGGAGCATCTCTGAACTAACATACCTTGAGTCTAGGAGGTACGCCCGGGTGTCCCAGATGATTTTTCAGGATCCGATTGGTTCATTGAACCCGCGCAAGTCGGTAGGGCACAGCCTGAGGACTCCGCTCCGTGTTCACGGCGCCGCCTCGCGGGATGAGATTGAAGACCGGATAAAGGACATCCTGGAGAAGGTGGGGCTGACAGCGGAGGTCTTGAATCTTTGGCCAGGACAATTGAGCGGGGGCCAGCAACAGAGGGTGGTCATAGCCCGCGCGCTTCTTCTGGAGCCAGACCTGATCGTCGCCGATGAGCCTATTTCGTCAGCCGATGTGTCGATTCAAGCCCAAATCATCAATCTCTTGAAGGACCTGCAACAGCAATATGGATGGAGCATGCTATTCATCTCGCATGATCTGGCAATGGTGAGGCAGATCGCAGACCGTGTGGCAGTGATGTACTTAGGCAAAATCGTCGAGATGGCTGACCGCGATGATCTTTATCGACGACCCCAGCATCCCTACACGAAAGCTCTGCTGGCAGCAGTGCCCATTCCCAAGCCGGCGCTGGAGCGGCTACGTGACAAGATCATCCTGAAAGGGGGTCCGCCGAGTCAAGTCGACCCGCCGCGCGGATGTTACTTTCACACCCGCTGCCCGATCGTGCAGCACTCCGTTTGTGTGGAGGAGGAGCCGCAACTCAGCGAGATTCACAGCGGGCACTGGGTTGCCACTTCGCCTCGTCACCCCTGTTGGCATCAGCCACTTGGGGTGAACTGACTGCTGGCATCGAAGACATGACCAACCAAGAAGGCGGGTATTCTCCACGCAACCTACGCTGAAAGGAGGGGAACAGAAAATGAAGTGATACGCCGATGGACCCAACTTGGCACGACGCATCCAGTGCCGCCATCTCCGCTTAGCCAAGTAACTGGATACATTACAAGTGAGAGGACAATACCATGATGCGTACAGGAAGTAACCGAATCTTGCCGTTGATTATCTTGTTGTTCGCCCTGGGTGTTCTTGTTGTTGCCTGCGCCGGGACTCCTGTTGTGGTCGAGAGAGAGGTGATAAAGGAAGTCACTCCAGAACCTCAAGCTATGCCCCTTGTCGTCGGGCCGGACACATTGGTTTACAGTCTGCGCAATATAGCGCGACAAGGATATGACGCCCGCCAAGCATTCCTCACCACAAGTCGGGGGGTCGCCCAGACCATCAGCGAAGCCCTCCTTGCTTTTGACTGGGAAGAACAGAAGGTCGAACCACGGCTGGCGGAGAGTTGGGAAATTTCGGAGGACGGCATGTCTATCACTTTCAACCTCCGACAAGGTGTCACGTTCCACGATGGCACACCCTTCAACGCCGATGCCGTGGTCTTCAACCTCGAACAGGTTTTCGATGAGGACCATCCGTACCACGACCAAGGAAGGTTTCCCTGGGCGACAGCCATGTTTCCCACTTTTGAGGGCGTGGTAAAGGTCGATGAGTTCACCGTGCGGGTCACCACAAGCCAGCCGGACCCGCTGCTCGAGTGGAGGATGTCCACGGATCCGACCTTCATTGGAAGCCCAACAGCCATCATGGAATTGGGAGAAAACTATAAATGGAGTCCCGTCGGTACCGGTCCGTGGTTCTTGGAAGAACTGGATAAAGAGACCAAGGTCGTTGTGCAAGCGTACGAAGAGTATTGGGGCCCCAAGCCGGCGGTGAAGACCATCATCTTCAAGATAAACACCAATGACGACTCCCGGGTCGAAGACCTGCTGGCAGGAGGCGTAGACCTGATGGAACGTCCACCAGGGGGACGCATACCGCAACTGCGCAACACTCCGGGGCTGAAGGTCCAGTTGTTCCCGGCCATGAGCCATGGATACTTTAACGTAAACGTTACAAAGCCCATGTTTGAAGACCCCAAAGTGCGGTTGGCTCTGGCCTATGCACTTGACCGGGAGACCTATGCCCGCGAGATCGAGAATGGCACCCAGACCGCGCTTCGCTACAACTTGCCCGATGCGATGTGGGCACACGATCCCAACGTGCCGGAGGTCTTTGAATACGATCCGGAAAAAGCCAAAGCTCTGCTCGCTGAGGCCGGGTGGGAAGATCGCGATGGTGATGGCTGGCTGGACAACGAGGATGGAGAACGCCTTACGTTCACGATTATCAGCCAGCAGCAATCCAAACGCATCAGCGATATCAGCCTTTTCTTCCAAAGCAACCTCCGTGCGATTGGCATCGCGGCTCACGTGACGATTCTCGACACCGCCTCAGCGTTCGATCCCGTTGTCGGTCTGTTCAATCCCGAGATCCCGGAAGTAAATCAGATGGGAATCGCGGCGTTCTTGCCCGATCCCTCCTTTGAAATCGAGCGCTGGCTCTGCCGCACCCGATCTCCAAACGGCTTCAATATCTCCCAGTATTGCAACCAAGAACTGGACAGACTGGCCAAGGAGGCGGAGACAGAGTTGGATATGGAACGGCGAGCGCAGCTCTTTAGCGAGATACAACGCATCGCATCCCAAGATCCGCCCTGGATACCCACAACGATGCGACCCACAGTCGCCGTCGCTAAGGAGCAGGTGAACGGCTTCCGCTGGGACCCGAACTGGGTGCTCGACTTCAGAAACGTGACATTGAGTGAACGCTAACGTCTAAGTGAGTTGAGGTGCGGGGGGGCATGTGTGTAGGGGAGACAGGATGCAGAGATGCGGTCATATTGAGAAATATGCCGTTTCTTCTCGCCGTTGCCCCTCACCCTTTCTCCCTCGCCCTGACTTTCCCTCCTCCGAAGACGACTACCCAGCCTCAGAGGCTGCGAACAATGTGGCGATACATCCTGCGCCGGCTGGTCGGCACTGTTATAGTGATCTTTGGCGTCACGCTGACAGTGTTCTTTCTGATGCGGTTTGTACCTGGAGATCCTGTGGATATCATGCTTGGCGGCGAAGGATTGCACGATCCCGATCTCGCGGCCAAATATCGACAGGAATACGGCCTGGACCAACCGATTCCCATCCAGTACGCGAGGTGGATGGCCAAGCTGTTTGCAGGCGATCTTGGACGATCCATCGCCTTCGGCGGGGAACCGGTGACCGATCTCCTGTCCCGCCGCTTGCGAAACACCATGATTCTGGCAGTTGCCGGCGCGATGGTTGCTGTTGTCGGGGCCGTCATCCTTGGCGTCCTTGGAGCCATTGTCGCGGCCGAAGAGAAAAGCCCTGTGTTGGACAGACTATTGGGCTTGGGGCCTCTGCTCCTTACCAGCATACCAGCCTTCGCGCTTGGCTTAGGCCTGATTGTTTTGTTCGCGTCGAAACTTCGGGTTCTTCCGGCTGTGGGAATGCACGATGTTACCGGTGGGGGAACCCTGGACCTGCTCAAGCATCTGATCTTGCCCGCATTCACCTTAGCCGCTTCCTCACTAGGGGCAAATGCGCGGCTGACGCGAGCCACCGTCTTGGAAGTGCTCAGGGAGGACTACATTCGGCTGGCCCGAGCCAAAGGGCTGCCCGAAAGGCTGGTCTTGTACGAGCATGCCTTGAGGAACGCCATGATCCCTGTCATCACCAGCCTGGGGCTGATGTTTGGCTACATGTTGGCCGGCTCAGTCATTGTTGAATCGGTATTCGCCTGGCCGGGCCTGGGACAGATGGTTGTCGATGCCCTGTTACAAAGAGACTATCCCGTCATTCAGGGCGGAATCCTGGTTATTGCTATTGTGTTCGTCTTCATCAACTTGGTGGTAGACATCTCGTATGCCTACATCGACCCCAGGATCAGACATGGCGGGGCGTACTGAGCCCCTCAACTCTGAACGGACAATGCAACTCGGCGCCGGCGAGCCTGGGAGTATCAGGCAACTATCTTCGCACCTCGCCCGAAATCCGGTTGTAGGCGCGGCCCTCATGGTGCTACTGGGCATCAGCCTAGTGGTCCTGGGAGCGCCCATCCTACCGCTTGCAGATCCCGTGGCCATCGATCCCGTCAACCGCGTGCTGCCGGTCGGTAGTGCCGGTCATCCGTTGGGAACGGACCGTTTGGGACGTGACCTGCTGAGCCGTTTGATTTGGGGCGGCCAGCTTTCCCTGCTGGCGGGTGTCGCGGCTGCTTTTGGGGCGATGGCATTGGGGACCATCATCGGTCTTCTGTCAGGCTACATTGGCGGATGGCTGGACTACGCCGTCACCAGACTGACAGACGTTGGTCTAGCCTTTCCCCGCTTGCTGCTGGCCATTGCAATCATGGCCATCCTGGGACCATCCTTTGTCAGCGCCGTGTTTGCCGTCACTTTGGCTTCCGTTCCACGCAACGTCCGGCTGATTCGAGGCCAGGTGTTATCGATCAAGCAGAAACCCTTTGTGGAAGCGGGCCGCGTGCTGGGCTACGGCCATTCACGCATTATCTTCAGCGAGATCATGCCGAACGTGATGGCCACCGTAATCACCATGGTTACACTGGACGTAACCCTGATGATCATCGCCACGGCCTCGTTGAGCTTCCTGGGCCTCGGTGTTCAACCTCCTCAAGCGGACTGGGGTTCGATGGTATCTGATGGGCGCAGCTATCTGGGCACAGCACCGCACTTGGTGCTGGTTCCCAGCACCGTGATGGTGCTCGTGTGTCTTTGCTTCTCCATATTGGGAGACGAGTTGCAGAAACAACTGGACCCTCGACGGAGAAATCTGTGAACAATGCGCATATGTATTTGGTAGTTCGCGAAAGCGACATCATCGTCAGCCTCCAACCCCTAAATTCAGAGGAGAATACGATTGCTTGATTACAAACCAGGTAAACCAACAGCTGGGCTCTTTACCGCACAGGAGTTCCTGGATCGGCAAGCGCGAATTGCCGACGCCTTGGCGTCGGTGAATTGCCAAGCCTTAGTGACCTTTGCCAACAAAGTACACGCCGGCAACACCCGCTACCTTACCGGCTATGAGACGCGCCTGGGCATTCACGATTGCGCGCTCTGTCTATTTGCGCCCAAGAGCGCTTCGCCATGCACACTCTTTACCAACTCTTCGTGGGATGCCCCCCAGCCGTCCCCATGGCTCAATGAGGTGGTATTGACTTCCGACTTTGCCCGGGAGATAGTGGCTCGCTTGCCAGCCGATGTCAGGCGGGTCGCCGTGGGCGGCTGGCGCGCCCTGCCCGCGCCACTCTATCTGGACCTCGAAGAGCGCCTGGAAGGAAAAGAGATTGTCGACATCTCCGACCTCCTGTTGAACGTGCGCTTGATCAAGAGTCCGGCGGAAATCGAAGCGCTGCGGCGCAGCGAAGCCCTGGCTGAGGTCGGTGCGAGAACATTCCTCGCTGGCGTGCAGGAAGGCGTCTCGGAACGGGAGATCGCCGCGGCTGTAGAGAGTGCTGTTACGGTGGCCGGCTCCGAAGGCTTCGGTTATGGCATGCAGGTGAGTAGCGGGGAACGCACCGCAGAGACGGTGGCCTTTGCCTCGCATAGGCGGTTAGAAGCCGGCGACTTGGTGGGATTGGATTGCGGACCGTTGTACGAGGGCTACCACTCCGACTTCTCAAGGACTACGGTTGTGGGACGGCCCTCCAAACAGCTGTTGCAACTGCTGGAGGTGACGGCAGACATGTTTGAGGCTGCGATGGCGGTCATTCGCCCAGCCGCTACGGGGGCTGACGTTGCGCGCGCCGCCGTAGCCGTGGCGGAGTCCCATGGTCTGGAAGAGTTGATGTACGAATCTCCATATGTCGCTCGCGGCTTCGTGGGCCACGGCATTGGCGTAAATTACCATGAACTCCCGATGATAGGGCTGTCAAGCGAGACCATATTGCAAAAAGATCTGGTCCTGGTACTGGAGCCGATACTGCGGATACCGGGCATTGGCGGCACAAAGATCGAAAACATGGTTCTGGTGACTGCCGATGGCGCTGAACGGTTCTCAGCGCTCACGTTGCGGCCCTGGCGAGAGAATTAGCCCTACTGTTCCGGACAAACCCGGTATCCCCCTTACGCCATACGCGCACTTGGCCAGCGGCGCCCGAATTTGCGCGCGAGAAACCACAGACGGCAGTGCCGGTAGAGCCAAGTTCCCGCTTCTTGCCAAGTGGATTGCCCATACAGGAAGTCATGCTCACCCCGAATCAGATGGAAAAAGGAGACGACAGATGGATCGTGAAGTCATAGACGTGCCGGCGATACCGGTGACGAATCCGACCTACAGCCAGGCGGTCCGAGCCGGCAACCTTCTATTCCTGGCCGGACAGATCGGGCTGGACTACACTACGGGACAGATGGTAGAAGGAGGCATCCGCGAGCAGACACACCGGACGCTGGAAAACGTCCGCGAGGTCCTGGAGGCGGGCGGCTCTTCACTGGAGCAGGTTGTCAATGTAACCGTGTACATCGTGAACTGGGACGACTGGACCGCTTTCAACGAGGTCTACGGAACTTTCTTTCCCCAGGCCGGGCCAGCCAAGACCACGGCGGCAGTGACCCAGTTAGCCTTCGAGGCCCTCGTGGAAATACAGATCGTTGCCTTGACCGCTTGACACGGAGTTCGAGATGCACGTAGGCAACACATGAGAAACATGGCGAGGCGCCGGCCGATCCCACCTGTCTGTATACTCACCAACTCCATGTCAGAATGATTCCCAGCCAACCCTCACCGCCGTCAGCGATCCGCTCGTACACTGCCGGCGCCAGCGTGTAGGGTACCCTGCGACTGATCATGTGGTCGACCGCAAGGCTTCGGTCAGCAATTCGGCGCAGAACCACGGCGCGATCGCGTTGTGGCGTCCAGGGCCAATAGACGTGGAGCACGTCAAGTTCGACTTCGTAGGCGCCAAGAATCTGCAGTTCTCGGCAGTGCGGGCAGGAGATGAAGTCGAATGGGCGGCGGACGCGCACGGTGAACCATGCCAAAGTGAAAGTGAAGCGAAGCCATCGCCGCTGTCCCGATTGTGGGCAGGGGATTTTCCCCCCTGGACCAGCGACTTCACTTGATGAGACATCTTAGCTGGTCGCCGGAGACGATTGCACAAGCGTTGCGGTTGGGCGCTGAGATTCCCTTTGCGCGTGCGGCCAAGCCTTTGCGCGAATTGACCCATGTCAGTCTATCCAAGAGCAGCTTGGAGAGCGTACGGTGGGCGCCTGGTCGAGCAGCAAGCGGAAGCAGCGCAGGCAACGGTGCAGATACCGAGCGCAGAGACAGAGGTGGTGTGGCGCCAGGCGCCTGCGCCCGCGAGCGACGTGATGAACATCTCGATGGATGGTGCGATGGTCAACATCCGCGGCGAAGGCTGGAAAGAGGTGAAATTGGTGACCGTTTCGGCTGTGCGCCATCTGATTGACGCCGCAACAGGCACCTTCACCACCCATTTGGACGAACATAGCTATCGCGCCGGGCTGTGGGATGCGACCGAATTCGGTCAGCAACAGTGGGCGGAAGCTTGTGGTTGGGGTGTGGAGAACGCCAGCTACCTGAGCAGTGTCAATGACGGCGCAGCCTGGATCTGGAACATCGTGCGTATGTGCTATGGCAACTGCGTCGAAATCCTCGACTGGTGGCATGCTGTCGCAAAGCTGTGGCTGATCCCCCAGCATCGCTTCGACGCCGAATCAGAGCAGGCGACCGCGTGGGTCGCTGCACAGAAACAGTTGTTGATCGAGGGCGGCCTCGGCAATGTCCTGCGCAACATCCGCCGACTCTACCCCCAACGCCACTCCCTACCTGACGCCGTGCGCAAGGCGATTCTCTATCTCTTCCACAATCGCTGGCGTATGCGCTACAACGTATTCCGTCAGGCAGGTTACCCCATCGGCAGCGGCACTGTCGAATCGGCCTGCAAACAGGTAGTTCGGCAACGGCTCAAACAATCTGACATGCGCTGGTCTAGTCAGGGCGCGCAAGCGATGCTCGCACTCCGCACTACTCCGCTCAGTCAAACCTGGCCTCAGTCACTTCAACGACTTGGCTTTACTTGACGCACAATAATCTGGGGTGCACCCCCTCAAACCTCAAAGAATGCCTTGACACCGCTTTGCAGTCCGAAAAGACCGGTGGCTGCATCTTCGATATCCACGTTCGGGAGCCAGCGCTCGACATTGGCAAGGCACCAGACGGGATCCCCGGCGTAAAAGCGGAAAAGATCGAAGAGGTGAGTACCCTGGGCCATCAGCCAGCCGCCGCCATTCAGGCCATACTGTCCGTCGTAGCGCTCGGGATTGCGCGGAGGTCCCACGCACTTGCCCGAAATCACAAGCAGTTCACCGATCACGCCGGCCTCCACCATTGCCTTAACCTGGCGGAAGTTGCGCTCGAAACGGTAGATGTGGTCGATCTGCAATCGCGTCCCGGCCCGCTCGCAGTCTTCAAGCATCTGGTCGGCCTCGGCCAGGTTCATGGCCATGGGCCTCTCGCAGAAGATGCCACGCACGCCGGACGCGGCCGCGCCGACGGTCGGAGCACAGTGCGCGTAGGGCGGCGTGCAGACGCTAACTATGTCCAGGTTTTCCCGCTCCAGCACGACCTGGTAATTGCAGTAAAGTTTCTCGATACCCCAAGTGCGGCCAAATGCCTGGAGATGATCCGGAACGATCTCCGCGGCGGCCGACACTTCCACACCCTCCAGTTGATGGTATGCTCGCATGTGGGACCGGGCAATCCCGCCACAACCGATCAGACCCGCCCGCAACGGATTGCTCATATGCTTGCTCCTTATCCTCTCAAGCCGGTTCGCGTAACGCCCTGCACGAAATGTCTCTGCAAAAGAAAGAACAGGAGCAAAGTAGGAAGACTTTGGATTGTCACGCCAGCCATGGCCACGCCATACGTCATACGCCTGATGCCCGCGGTGCGCGGGTTAAACTTCATCATGCCGACCGGCATGGTGGTAGCCGTGTCGGTGCTCGTGACCAGCAGAGGCCACAGAAAATCGTTCCAACTGGCGACGAAAGTGATGAGGGCGACTGTCAGAAGAGCCGGTATTGCCAGAGGCAGAGCGATCCTGAAGAACAGACCAAACCGCCCACAACCATCGATCAGGGCAGCGTCCTCCAATTCGCGGGGCAACGAAAAGAAAAACTGTCGAAACAGGTATACGCCCAGCGTACTGGCCACAGCGGGCATAATCAGCGCCAGATAGGTATCGAGCAGTCTGAACCTGGCAATGATCAGGTATAGAGGGATGAGGGCTACAGCGCCGGGAATCATGCGCGAGGAAAGGATGACGCCGAAAACAAATTTACGCCCCCAGAATCGCATCCGGGCCAGGGCATAGCCCGCCATCGCGCTGAAAAAGACGACCAGGGCCGTCGTTACCATTGCAACAAAGAGGCTGTTCCAAAACCATCGCAAGACCGGATAGTTGAACACGATCTGGTAGTTTTCCAAGCTGACTTGGCGGGGCAGCCACTCGATTGGGTAACGCATGATCTGGCCTTCGGGCTTTAGCGAGGTGGAAACCATCCAGAGCAGAGGCATGCCCCACAGGATTGAAATGGACATGCCTGTGAGCCAAAGCACCAGGGTCTCCGGCGTGACACGCTTACCCAAGATTCGAATGATCATGAGGTTCTTTCCTCGCTAGTCCACATCCACGCGCTCCGGGAAGAGCTTGAACAGCAGAAGGGTCATAACAAGAATCGCCACAAAAAGAAGAAAGGAGAGAGCGGATCCATAGCCCATCTTGAACTGGGCGAAACTTTGTTGATAGATCTCATAAACGATCGTCGTGGTGGAGCCGGCCGGCCCTCCCTCCGTCATCAGGAACATCGTGCTGAACGATTGCATGCAAATGATCAGGTTCAGTGTAATTACGAGGCTCGTAACAGGCCGCAGGAGAGGAAAGGTGATGTGCCGAAACAGGCGCCAGCTGTTGGCGCCGTCAATGCGGGCGGCTTCGTATAGATCTGCCGGAATTTCCTGTAAACCGGCCAGAAAGATGACCATGCTGAAGCCGGCATCCCACCAGAGTTTTGTGATGACCAACGCCACCATCGCCCAGCGAACTGTTGACAGCCAGGGGATGGCGGGAATGCCGAGCTGCATGAGATAGTAGTTGAGCACCCCGAAATCGGTCTCAAGAATCCACTTCCAGAGCAGGCTGGTAACCGTGACGGCGACCACGTAAGGCGCAAAAAAGACGATTCTGGAAAACACATAACCTGTCAGCTTCTTGTTTACATAGAGGGCAAGGGCCAAGCTGACGGCGGCAACGCTGGGCACACTCAACAGGGTGTAGCGCAGCGTGTTAAAGGTGACCTTTACCAAGTGGTCATCGCCCAACCACTTGATGTAGTTTCGCAAGCCCAACCATTGGAAGTCTCCAACCACGCTCCAGTCGGTCAGACTCACGAAGAAGCCCAAAAAGATGGGTATGAATCCAAAGGCGATGAAGAACAGCAGGTAGGGCAGTAGGAAGAGATAGGCAGTCTTTTCGGTCTTTTCCTGGGGGCGCAGCCGCGCCCATAGTAACTGGCCGGCCAATTTCAAACGCCCCTCCTGGTCTGCGGCTCTCGGGCTGGCTGCTCTTGTCATTCGACACACCATGTGTGGAGTCAAACGGGCCAGGTTGCGTGCTGCGTACCCAGGCCGGATACGCAACACGCACACTGCTCGCTTGGGCTTACCCGGCCAGAATGTCGTTCACCTGCTCTTCCGCCCGGGCGAGACCATCCGTTACCGACAGGTCTGTGCTCCACACCGAGTCAAGAATCTCGACAATACGGCCTCTGATTTCGCCGAATTGCGCGATCGGCGGCGCCTCAACGCCGTAGGGCACCAGGTCGATAAACGGCTTCATATACGGGATCTCTTGCAGTTCAGGCATGTCGCCGATGGATTGTCGCACGGGCACGGTGGGCACCTCGATGTTCCAGGTCGGATCATCGGACATCCACTTCAGGAAATGGGCGCACGCCTCCACGCGCCCGGCCTCTTCCGGATCGTGGCGGATGACAACGCCGGCCATGGTGATGGCGTAGCTGAACAGATCATTGCCGATCACCGGCACAAGCGCGGTGTCGAAACTCAGTCCTTCCTGCTCAACAAAGGCAGGCGACATCCATGCGCCGTCTTGAATGATGGAGCCGTACAGCGACATGAACGCCTTGCGGGCGTCCAGGATATCCCGGTTCGATATCTTGTAGGTGTCGAAGCAGTCCAGGATGAACTGGCAGGCGCTGCCGCCGGCATCGGTGTTGAAGTTGACTTGGGAGTAATCCTCGGTCAGCAGCGAACCACCGAATTGGTAAACCAGTTGGAACCACCAACGGAACGGAAGGCCGCCCGAACCTGGAATCACCAACCCTACGACATCGAACTGGTCGCCCTGGCGCTGGGTCACGGCCTGTACCCATTCGACAAACTCGTCGCGCTCCGAGGGAAAGTTCTGAACATCGAGGCCGGCCGCTTCGGCCTGTTCGGTGTTGAAGAATATGGTGTAGTTGCTGACCTCCTGAGGGATGCTGTAGCGGCTGCCGTCGATGGTGAAGGATTCGAGGGGGCTGGGAAAAAAGTCATCCCAGTCCAGTCCGGCCTCGGACATGACATCATCGAGGGCCACCAACATCTGATTGCCCACCATGAGGTTCGTCTGCGGCGCGCTGGCGCGCAGGATGTCGATTGGACTGCCGGCGCCGTAGGCGGCCATGTTCTTGGTGAAGAGCGTGTCGCCCGGATAGATTTCAAACGTTATGTGGACGCCGGCATCTTTGCCCGGCCCCCCATTGTAACGGTCGACAATCGCCTGCTGGATTTCACCGTCCGGCCCGGTCAGATCATTCCAGTAGATCAGGTCGTGCATCTCCTGTTCAGACGCGGCCGCCGGCGCTTCGGCCCCCATCTCGGAGGAGGATGGCGCAGTGGCCGGCCTACAAGCTGCCAGACCTGCCAGAACGGTGGTTCCTGCTGTCAGGCGCAGGAATCCCCGGCGGCCGATCGACTTCTCGCTTCGGGCTTTCCTCGACTCAAAAACGCGCTCGGTCTTCATGTCTCTAGCCTCCTTTTCAGATACTGTAGTAACTGCCGTGAATGCACGTTACGTCGTCGTCTTGACCGTAGTAGGTTGTGAAAATCGTCCCATCTGCGAGTTGAACGGATGTCGGGTAGCCGAGATCGGAATTTGGGAAGTCATCACGGATGATTAGCTCGTCATCAAAGTCCCAAGTCTGACCCTCGTCGGCGCTGAGACAAGCGCGAATGCCGTAAGGTGGGCGGCGGCGACCATAAACGCACAGCACGCGCCCGTCATGCAACGTCAGCATGTGTGCGGGATAGCCCCACATCGGCGTCTTGACGGGCTTCGTCCAGGTATAGCCGCCATCATGTGAATCACACTGGTAGAGGTAGTAACCTCCCGCTTCATGTGTGCGAAGCATGGCGATGATCTTGCCGCTGGGCAACGCCGTATAGGCCGGCTCCCAGAAGCCGACATGCTCATCCTGCGCGACAGGCGAGACATCCCCCCACGAACGTCCGCCGTCGCTAGACCTGACTACAAACGCCTGCGGTGGATCGAAGGTCTCTTCGGATTGGGGCAGCAGGAGCGTGCCATCGCTAAGCTCGACAATCGCTCGGGGTGAGAATCCGGTGTCGAAAGGGGAGACATCCACCAGGATCGGTTCCTGCCAGGTGAAACCGCCGTCGACCGAGCGGATCACGTAACTCCCGATGCGCCTAAACGCCCACGGGAAAGGCTCCCGCCGCTGATAGTCGGCGTACCTGGCCTCGCGTGCGGCTGCGTCGACCGTTACGAAGTTATCGAGCACGGTGTGGGCGAGCAGATCTCCGTTGGATAACTCGGTGACGGCGATACAGTCGATCCCAAAGAATTCATATCCCGGCAGCCCCTGCGGAAAGCGGCTCCAGGTGCGTCCCTGATCTGTGGACCTCACGAGCAGATTGTGGAAGGTGGGATCCCGATGCGTGATCTGATGGCGGCTCATGGCCTGGGAAAAGGCTATGAGCCAGTCACCGTTCTTCAGTATCGTTACATCAGGCCAGGACGAATAGGCGTGGGGGTTTTTGTGAATTACGAGACGATCATGTTCACGAATTGGCATACAGGTGCCTCCCTTGCCGCTCCAAGAATTTCCTCAAGAAACGAAGTGCGGTCAGCCAAATGGTCAGGTCTTGCAGGAAGCCTCGTCGTCGATCGTTCGCGGGCCGGGAATTGGCCTATTTCTCCACCATGTCCTCAATGGGGATGGACCAGGCGCCCAGTTCGCGCCCGCAGGAAATGCACTGCTTCTTGTAGGCGATGATGTCGGCGCCGCAGTAGGGACACCATTGCAGGTAACCGCGCCCGGTGCGCGGGGCCGGTGAGACGTGGATGTCGACGGCAGCGAAAATGCGATGCGCCCACTCCATCGTGACCACGGCATCGTCAATCGTCGCAATCGGTTCGACATTTCCCTTTACGCAGTCGATGAAGTGCCGATCCTCCTCTAGCACACTGTTGCCGATCTCACGCGTCTCGCTCTCATCGCCGCGGCGGATGGTTACGTCGCTCCTGGACCACCAGGCGGCGATGCCGTGCCCATAGACGCTCAGCCGCTCAGCCGAGGTTTGCGTACCATATCCTGACGCCAGCGAGGCCAAAGCGCCGTTCGCGAATTTGATCGAAGCAGCGATGCACTCATGCTTTTCCGGATCGGTGTAAGTCGCCACCGCTGCCACAGACTGTGGTTCTCCACAGATGTAGATCAGCGCATCAAGCGCGTGGATGCTGCCGTTGATCAGGGGGCGGTATTCGTCGACAGGGCGGATAAACTCAGCGACACACATTTGGGGGGGGTGCTCAGCGAAGGCCTCCTTGATCGCGCTCACGCCAAAGCGGCGGTTGAAACCGAGCGCCAGGAGTCTGCCGGCGTTGCGGGCTTCCTCCGCCATGCGCTTCGACTCGGCGACATTGTGCGAGGGCGGCTTCTCGCAGAAGACATCCAGGCCGCGCCGTAGACATTCGATGCTCTGTTTGGCGTGCAGCCATTCGGGAGTAATGATAAAAACACAGTCCAGTTGCTCGCTATCCAGCATTTGCGTGAGGTCGGTATAGACGCGGGGCACGCCGTAATGCCGCGCAGTCTCCTGAAGACGCTCTTCACTGACATCACACAGAGCTACCAGGTCAACGTCAGAAAATCGGGCCAGGTTGGGCAGATGGCTCTGTGCCATGTGCCCAACACCGACGACTGCAGTCCGCATACGCATCGGGACCCCTCCTATTCAACTCCAAGTCGCGTCACTTGCTGCGCCGATTCCTCCACAGCCAGAATGAGTTGCAAAGTCTTGCGGGCATCCGCCCCGCTGGAAACGCTCTCCTCGTCTTCTTCGATACAGTGGATCAACTCGCGCAGGCCCAGTTCCCATGGGTCGTTGCGCACTGTTTTCAACAGTTGGCCATCGCGATAGCCGACCAGGCCGCCGGACTCCTCCCGCCAGACGCGCAGCGACGGCTCCCAACAGTCGTTCCCCAGCAGATCAACGGAACCGCCCGGATCAGGACCCAGGACGGCGTCGACCCGGCCGCGACTGCACTCGAGGATCACCTGGTATGTCGCATACTCTCGCCTGCCGCCGAAGGTCATTTGGGCCGTCACGCCGCCCTTGAATTGAATCGTGGCCGACACGCCCGGCTGCTCCGGCGAGCCATCCGGATAGCAGAACACCCACTGCGGCTCACCGGCGCAGAAGCGGAGAAAGTCGATGCAGTGGTCTTCGTGAAGCAGCGCGCGCAGATCCCCGGCCATGCCATAACCGATAAAGTGGACCTCTCGCAGCCCCCCCAACTCGCCGCTTGCCGCCAACTCCTTGGCGTGGACATAGTTTTTCTCGAAACGCATCGAATGGCTCACAGAGAGCTTGATCCCGCCGGCGCGGCAGGCTTCCAGAATGGAATCCACCTCGTGCAGCGTAAACGCCAGAGGCTTCTCACAGAAGATGCCCTTGGGCTGAAACGCCGCTGTTCGCAGTAGCGGCTCCACATGCTGGTCGTCCTTTGTGCAGATGCTCACCAGGTCCAGCGACTCTTGCCGCAGCATCTCATCCAGATCGGTGTAACGACCGGCGATTCCCCAACGATCGGCGAACTCCTGGAGCCTGGCTTGCCCCCGATTGGCACAGGCGACCAGTTCGACGTCCTCGATCTTTTTGTATGCGCGCGCATGCAGGTTCCCCGACCGCCCACAGCCGATTATCCCGGCGCGATATGCGTTCGCTGTCGTCATGTCTGTGTCTCCACCTCAGAGCAAGGTGCGCGGATCCAATGCGTCGCGCAGGCCGTCGCCCATGAAGTTGATGCTGAGAACCATAATCACCACGGACAGACCGGGCGGGATCCACACCCAGGGCAGGTCCCGAATTATTTTGAGGCGCTGTGCGTCGACAAGCATGTTGCCCCAGCTCGCTTGAGGCGGTTGGACACCCAGGCCCAGGAAACTGAGAGAGGCCTCAAACATGATGGCGCCCGCCATGCCGAAGGTGGCCCATACAATGATCGGGCCGATGGCATTGGGGAGAATGTGGCGCAGTATGATGCGCGAGCTGCGAACGCCCATTGAACGCGCGCTCAAGACGTAGTCCATGCCCCGAATCTGCAGGAACTGCCCGCGAATGACACGCGCCAGTCCTGGCCAGCCGAAGAGGCCGATGACCAGCATCACGTTGAAGATACTAGGCCCCAGGATCGATACGACGATGAAGATCATCATCAGGGTGGGAAAGGCCAGCATCGTGTCAGTAAAGCGCATGAGGATGCTGTCGATGAGGCCGCCGTAGTATCCGGAAACACCCCCCACGGCAATCGCGATTGCCACGTAGATCGATACGGAGACGAGGCCCACTGAAACTGATATGCGGGAGGCATAGATCAGCCGGCTGAGGAGATCCCTGCCACTGATGTCTGTGCCCAGCAGATGGGCGCCGCTGGGCGGGACATAGGACAAATCCAGGTCGATCGAGTTGGGGTTATAGGGCGAAAGCGCCGGCGCCAGCGCCGCGATGAGCACGATGGCAGCCAGGATACAGGCGCCCGTCACCGCCAATCTATGCCGGCGGAACCGTCTCCAGGCCATCGCCTGTGGCGAAATGGTTTTCTGGTGCCCGAACTGCAGCAGGGTTTGTGGCAAGGCCTCGCCCGGAGGCGGTGACGCCGCGCCGGCGCTGGCTATTTCACCAACTGCTGCCCGCTCAGGACGGTCTCTTTCCGTGCCAGGGGAGGCTGTACTGTCAGTCATAGCGAATCCGTGGATCCAACACGGCGTACAGAATATCGGCCACCAGGCTGCTGAGCACGACCAGCGTCGCGCTGATCACGCCCAGGCCCATAAGCACCGTATAGTCGCGGGCAAACGCGGATGAGACACCCAGCTGCCCCATGCCAGGCCAGCGAAAGATCGTTTCGGCGATCACTGCCCCACTGAACAGGGTCGGGACATCGAGCGCGGCCAACGTGATGAGGGGCAGGATGGCGTTGGGCAGGGCGTGGCGCACCAGGATATGGGTCCGGCGCAGACCTTTGGCGCGCGCCGTGGCCAGATAGTCCTGGCGAATCGTGTCCAGCATCTGGCTGCGGGCGTAACGGGCCAGCGACGCGCTCCCAGGCAGTGCCAGCACACTCGCCGGCAAGGCCATGTGCCACAGGTAGTCCCGCAAAGACCAGGGCGCGCCGATTGTTTGCGTGCCGGATATCGGAAACCAGCCCAGAGTGAGCGCGAAGATGTAGATGGCAAGGATGGCGAAGAAGAAACCCGGTATACTGGCCGAGATAAAGGTCGCCACGGTCACCGCATAGTCCAGCCAGGAGTACTGTCGGACGGCCGAGATAATGCCGACCGGCACGGCAATCGAAAAGGAGATAAACAGAGCCAGCGCCGAGAGTTGTACGGTCGGCCCAACCCGCTCGCCAATGATCTGTAGAACGGGACGACGGGTGACGAGCGACTCGCCCATGTTGCCGCGCAGGAGTTCCTTGAGCCACAAGAAATAGCGAACGGGAAGGGGCTTGTTCAGCCCCAACAACTCCCGCTGCGCCTCCGGATCGCCGATTGCCTGACCCGGCGCGCCCACCATCAGCGCATTGGAAACAGGGTCGCCGGGCGCGGCATTCATCACCAGAAAGTTGATGACCGTTATGCCGAACAGAATAGGAATGGTGACCAACAGGCGGCGAACTATGTACTTCTGCATGGCGGTACCTAGAGGTGAGCGCTCGTCTGCGTCCGATTCGCGCCGCGTACCCCGCAAGAGTGAATCAGTCTGGGACGACCGGAAAGGGCTTTCCCTGCAGGTATGAATTCAAAGAGAAGGGGACGAAGCATCCAATGCGGATGCCTCGTCCCGCGGTTTCAGCTTTCGAGTGTCCACTCCTCAGCGTTGACGACCGGATCCCAGCTATACGAACCGTAGTGGGGCGTCATCTTCACATTCTGCAGTTTTTTGGTCTTGGCGAAGAGCATGGGCACCTTGAACATCCACAAGCGCGGTAGTTCATCGTTGAGGAGGCGCTGGAGACCCCAGTAGGCGTCCTGCCGCTTTTCCCTCTCGAACTCCTGCTGGCCCGTCTGCAGGTAGCCGATCGCCTCGTCGTTGAGAAAGCGGGGGTGGTTGCAGCACTCCGGCGGCAGCACGTGCGAGTAGTAGGTGAACATATAGTTGGGATCCAGGCCGGACTCCATACCGCTCTGGACGATGCCATAGATGCCCGGGTCCTTGAACTGTGAGACACCGGACTCGACCTGCTGCAGTTTGACCTTGAGACCGACCTCGGCCCACATCTGCTGACACGCCTCGGCCAGCCGCACTCGAAAACCACGCCCAGTCGGCAGCGTCGCGAGAACCTCCCTGTCGGGATCCCAGTTGACCTGCGCCAAAAGCTCGCGGGCTTTGTCCGGGTCGTATGGGTAGTCGTTCAGGTCGGGCGCGTCCTGCCAGCCGGCCGGCATCGGATGGGTGTTGATAATCCCGCCCAGGCCGGCGAGGAAAGTCCTGTTCATCGCATCGCGATCCAGAGCGTACATCATGGCTTGGCGCAACTCTTTGGGGCCGACCCACGGATCGCACACTTCGGGATCAACACACACTTCCCAGGCGTGGTAGTTGGCGCTGCCAAAGTCCACAATGTCGATGTGAGACATCTCCTGTACAGCCTGCAGCGTCTCGATGGAGATGCCGCTCAGATTCATCTGCCAGAGATCCAACTCACCATTCTGCATCATCAACGTCAACGTATCCTCGTTGCCGCCGATCGAGAAGATCTTCTCGATGTTCGGCCGACCTCGGTAGTAGTCGTCGTTACGATGCAGTTCTATGAATTCATTGGGCTGGAACCCGGCGAACTTAAAGGGGCCGGTGCCTACAGGAGCCGAAGTGGATACGCTGTGGCTGGGAATGTCCTCGGGCGCAACGTCCCGCAGGATGTGCTCCGGACCGCCAAGCCCGGCACCCCAGTGCGCCAGTTCACTTGGAAATGGCGTGTAGGGCGTCTCAAGGTCCACGCGCACGGTGAGATCGTCGACGATCTCTACGCCTTCCAGCGTTTCTGACGCAAGCGCTGCCGGATCGCCGTCATACTTGGCCTGCGCGCCCTTGACGACCAGGAAGCCTGCTACCGCGAAACTGGCACGCTTGTCAACCACTCTTCGCAAGAAAAACTCCACATCACTGGCGTTGAACGCTCCGCCGTCGTGCCACTGCACGCCCGGGCGCACGTGCAGCGTGTAGGACGTGCCATCGGCGCTCGGCTCCCAGCCCTCCAGCAGGTCACCTTCCAGGTCCAGATTCACGCCCTGGCGCACCAACTTGTTGCGGGTTAAAGAAACCCAGGGACGAGGGAAAGGATTGTTGAAGGCACCGGCCCGCATCTCCTCGGAAGGGCCACCGAAAGCAACCCGCAGCACGCTACTCGCTGGAGCGGCGCCATCCATCTGCTCGGAGGCAGGCGCAGCGACCGGCGCGCACGCGGCGGCCAAGGTCGTGGCGCCAACCGCTGCGGCGCCCAGTCCTATTGTTCGCAAGAAATCACGTCGTGTTTGAGAGGCATGCAACAGGCCCCCTCGTTCCCTCTTACCCTGGCGAATTCCCTGTCTAGCCATGTCTCGTCCTCCTTGTTTGGAAAACTTGCGCAAGTGGTCCAGCACCTTTTGCAGCAGCCGGAAATTGGAATGATTGTCCTGCGGTAGTTCACCTCCCTTCCCTGTTACCTGGACCTTCGATGTTCCAAGTCGATTCTCACGTCAGCCCCAGCAAGGCCAACGTATCACGGTGGATGATTTCTTCGATCAGACTTTCGGGAACGCGCGGCAGCCCGGTCCCTTCAACGACTGCGTTAACGCGCCGGAAAGCGGCAATCTGCTGTTCCAATGTGAGGACGGGAAAGTCGGAGCCGAGCAACAGTTTGTGCATGACGCCCCATTCGTGGTAGGCCACGAGCGCGTTGTAAAGCCACCACGGCTTATCGCCGATCGACGTGTCGGCGTAGAAATGGGGGTGCTTGCGAATGGTCTGGATGGTGTCATCGACCCAGGGCATGCCCATGTGTGCGATGATCACCCTGAGTTCGGGGTAGCGGATGCCGACCTCGTCCAGCCGAATTGGATTGGCATAGTGCAAACGGGCCGCCGCCGGAAACGAGGTCGCCATGTGGAAGAGAATCGGCAGGCCATCCGCCTCAGCCCGTCTGTAAATCTCATGGAAGCGCTTATCCAGCGGATCCACGTTCTGATACATTGGGCCTACCTTGATGCCCCGCAGCTTGAGATCCTGCACACCTTTTTCCAGTTCATCCAACACGTTTGGATCGGCTGGGTCCAGCGCTGCAAATCCGATCAGCTTCTCCGGATGTGAGGCAACGTAGCTGGCGATCTGCTCGTTCGGCGCCTTCATCTGAAGATACTCTGCATTGAGGCCAAAGACGATGACGCGGTCAGCTGCTTGACTGGCTTGCCAGTGCTCCTCAGGCGTGACACCCAGGCTCTGCGTCTGGTTGCGGTCCGCGACTTTGTGGTATTCGGCCATGAAGATTGGCCCCCACTGCTCCTCGGTCATCAGATGCGTATGACAGTCAACGATCATAGGCCCGCTCTCATCGCAATTTGCCTCGCCCTGCTATCGGCCAGACAACCTCCACCCGATCATTGCGCACGCCATAGAGCAGATCATGCAGGTAGACGGTATCGTCGCCATAGCCGACGATAAACTCGATTTTGTCGCCCACCTTCAGGCGACGCGCATCCCCGCTCAACTCGACAGACGCGTGCTCAGCAGAAAAGTCCGGCGCGCTGACGCCCTCGATATCCTTCGCCTGGGGCAATGCAACCGATGAGTACATCGTCTTGCGCCCGGCGTCAAGCACGGCCCGCGTTGGCGCCGCGCGGCTGGTCACGGTGGTCAGAATCGTGAGCGCGCAGTCGAGATCGTCGGCTCCCCATTTCTTATAGGCCATGTCGGTAAAGATGCCGCCGCCGGCCTGAATCTCTGTCACGCCGGCCACGTGCGCGCTGTACTTGTAGGTGGCCGTGCCTGCGCACGTGACGATCGTGACGGGCAACCCCGCAGCCATGCAAAGCTCGGCGTTCTTGACCAGAAGCTCTACACAGGCCCGGCACGCCTCTTCCTTCTCAACCCGATCATCAATGACCGAGGCATGGCCCTCCCATCCCATGACCCCCGAAAAGTCCAGCCCAGGCGTGCCCGCGACGTGACGCGACAAGGCCACCACCGCGTCGCCCGGTTCGGCCCCGCAACGATTCAGCCCCAGGTTGACTTCGACAAGCACGCGCAGAGTTAGGCCTTTCGCCGCCGCGGCCGCCCCTAGCTGCGCCGTGTTGTCGGCGTCATCAACGCACACAATCACATCAGCATGGGGCCGCAGATTGACAAGACGGGCAATCTTTGCCTCCCCCACAATCTGATTGGCAATCAGAATATCTCGGATGCCGGCGCCTGCCATCACCTCGGCCTCGCCGAGCTTGGCACAGGTTACGCCGATCGCGCCGGCCGCGATCGCTTTGTGGGCAATTGCGGGCACCTTGATCCCCTTGGTGTGGGGACGCCAGTCCACGCCGGCCCCTTGCATATAGCCGGCCATGCGGGCGATGTTACGCTCCATCAACGCAAGATCGACGATTAGAGCCGGCGTATCCAGTTCCCACTTGTTGATGCCGATTTCGGAAGAATGGGTCGTAGCAATCAAGGCAGCTTGTCCTCCCTCAGCGCCGGAACAGTTGCCGCTCATACTGCGTGATCTGTTCGCAGCCCGTTTCGGTGATGACCACCGTTTCACTGAACCCGACGCAGTAGTTGCCCACATCGCGAATCGCAATCGGAAGGTGGAAGAGCATACCGGCTTCGAGCAGCGTCTCCTCGCCTTTGGTCAGATAGAGGCGATAATCGCCCCAATTGGGCGGAAAGCCCAGGCCGATTGAATAAGCGACAACGCCGTGGAAAAAGACCTCCGAGCGATCCATGTCGATGCCCGCCCAGCCCGCGCGCGCCACGTCGTCGCCGCTAACGCCTGGTTTCATGGCCGCCATCGCATTGTCAAGCGCGACAAAACTGGCTTCGGTCGTTCTCTGCACGTTCGCGCTCGGTGAACCAAGGACGGCAGTCCGCATGATGGGCGCACTGTAGCGTTCGATACAGGCTCCTAATTCGATGAAAACATTGTCGCCGGGCTGCACCGCATGCCGTTTGTGGGACGTGTGAGGAATGCCGGATCGTCTGCCGGTGGTAATAATCGGATCGATGCACATATATTCGCTGCCGCCTCCGATCATGGCTTCGTAACATGCCCGCGCCACATCCTGGTCGGTTGCGCCCTCGCCGATCGCGTTCAGACCGTCCTGCATTCCGGCTTCAGTCACGCGTGCCGCTTGTTGAACATAGTCGATTTCAGCCGGCGACTTGACGAGCCGAATCATCTTTACCAGATCTGAAGCATCTATCACATTGGGGAGGACCTGGCTGAGCGCTCCAAAGCGGCGCGGCGTCAGGAACGGTGTGTCGGCCTCGATGCCTATACGCCGACTCAGCAGATCCCGTCCCCGCAGGAGATCCTGCGTCATCATCACCGGGTCGTCGACTGCCGTGTAAACCACGACATCCTCTATCCTCGAAGTGAGGCTGACATTCCCTTCCTCCAGGTCCAACACCTGAATAAAGGGCGTCCCGTCAATCGGCAAAATGAGACACGAATAATCGTACAGATTGAGCGTCTGAAATCCGGTCAGGTAGCACTGGTTGGCCGGTGTATGGACGAGGAGGACCTCGACATTATCGGCGGCCATCCGCGTTCTTGCCCTGGCAAGGCGGGCATCGTATTCTTCCTGGGAAAAGGCAAGCTCTCGTGCAATGTCCATGACTATCCTTCCTCGTCCATAGGTTTTGTAAAAGGTAACATCAGCCGCCTTCCGGCAGCCCAATGAGGCCGAATCTCGACTATATTGGGCTCGTCTCAAGTGAGAACAAAGTGCCGCGATCGGCCATCACGGGCGGCGCACCCGTCAGTTGCGCTGCGTCCCAAAGCGTAACCTGATTCGCCGAAAGGACCGGCTTTTGCAAAGACGTTTCCAGTTCGGAGATGTAGGGTGCTGTCTTCATCGTAGTGCAACTAATGAAGACGGCCTCTGCTTCAGGTGAATCGCAATCGCGCGCCAGTTGGACGATTTCGTGCGGAGATACGTGTTGTATCACTTTCGCATTCAATCCCAGCATCGAGACGACCTGAACGCCGTGTGCGTCAAGAAAAAGTTTCAGGCGATCATTCAGTTCGTCCAGATAGGGCGTGGCGACGGCCAGCCGCCGGATGTTCAAGGCGCGTAGCGCGCGCAGAATAGCCGTCGAGGTCGAGGAAGCCGGAATTCCGGTTGCCGCCGAGATTCTGTTGTTGATCTCCTCATCGCCCCCCTTCCCGCGCACGAAACTGGCTGCCGTGCAGGCGTATGTGATGCAGGCGGGCAGTGCCTTCGCGCCGCGCAGCGCCGCGCTCTCGATGTCCGGGTCCTCCGCCATCCGCTGCAGCAACGAGACCGTTGCATCCTCCGTCGGAAGCGGCGTAAGTTGAAAGTCGAGCCTGATGCCGGATGGTGTAAAGTCGATGAGGTCGTGCTGATTTCCGTCCGCCGGCATGACGACGCAGATACGCAAGGATTGAGACATTTGGATACTCTCCTGGCAATGTTACGGGTTACAGGCGCACGCCGTCCCACTCATCTTCACGTTCGGTGATATCGATAACATTCCCGTCAGGATCGGCCACTTTGAAAGAGCCTTCGGGCACGTGGGAGTAGTCAAAATCCCTTTCCGTTTTGATGTCTTCGCGCAAGACCGTGAAGCCCTCGGCACGCAGACGCTGATAGATCTCTTCCAGGTTGTGCACGAATAGCCCCAGATGAATATACTCACCGGCGTAGGCAAGCGCGGGGCGGGGCGGTTCCCCGTCATATTGAATGAAGGTAAGGTTGACCGTGCCGTCGGTGAGATAGCAGCCATCGCCCAAATAGCGCAGGAATTTCAGCCCGAGAATCTGTTCGTAGAAAAAACGTGATCGCTCCATATCTTTGGTGCGCAATGCAACATGGCGAATGAGACTCACGGACAGACTCCTTTCGTTGTGCGGAAATCCTGCTGATTGCTCCTCGCTGGCATGTCGCTCCATGCAGGCAAGGCTGACATCCTGTCGTCTGCCTCAGGGAAGCAGCCTCACCCGCCGCAGGTGAGCGGCGGAAAGCTCCATGTGACGATGTACGGCCAAGCGGCTCCCTTCAGCGTCGCCACTGGCAATGGCGTCGTAAATGGCCTGGTGATAGAGATAGTCCTCCCACTGATCCTGATGGCCGATCAAAGGGCGAGAAACGTTGGCAGAGATCTCCACCATCGGACTGATCAGATCAATGAGAACCGGATTGCCGGTCGCCTGCACCAGGCTCGTGTGAAATTCGGCGTGAACGGTGTCGACCTGAGCCGGCTGTTGGTGCGTAACGATCGCCTGCTTGTATCTCTCCAGGCTTTGCCGGATACGCTCCTGTTCGGCGACGGTTGCGTTCAAAGCAGTGGCCGTGGCCGCGCTCTGCTCCAGGAATTCACGGGCGTCCAATAGTTGCTGGTGGGTGTAGTTCCCTCGCCGCAGCAAGAGATCGAGCAGTTCAACATACGCAGGCCGGCCATCTTGGGTAACAACGGCGCCGACACCATGTTTGACATCCACAAGGCCCCTTGCGGCCACTATGCGCATCGCGTCACGCACGACAGTCCTCGACAGACCGCACTGCGCTGCCATTTCACGTTCAGAAGGAAGGGTCTGACCCACTCCCCAATGCGCGGAGACGATCAACTGCTCGAGTCGTCTGGCCAATTCCTCATGCAGGCTGTTACGGTTGAGCTGAATGATCGGTTCCGTCACAACCGTCCCCTCGGTTCCGCACTCACTCCAGTTCGGACAGGCGACCGCCCCCGCACTCTGCAAACGCCAAGAGCGTCAACAGTGCCCTGAACTTCATGTGCTAATATGACATTGTGATCATACCACCAATTATATGATGATTTTTGTTAGTTGTCAAGGGGCAATTCTCCGTGGGTGCATCCCAGATTGTTGTGCGTCAAGTAAAGCCCAGCGGTTGAAGCAGCTGAGGCCAGGTATGACTGAGCAGAGTCGTGCGGAGCGCGGGCATCGCAATCACTTTTTGTCCGCTCAATTTACAAAACGTACAAATTACCGTCTATGCACAAAACATACAAATCACGGTCCGAATGACGCGCCCGAAGCTCCTGCATTCGCGCCTGGCGCGGGTGCCTCCCAGAATGGGAGCGAGATTGCGGTCACCTCCGGATTTCTGAACCGCTTGCAGGCGCCGTGAGGGGCGCGCATGTCAGGTGTGCCATATAATAAGCAGTTACGAGCAGTTACGAGCGTTTGCGAGCGTGTTCGAGCGCGCCAAGTCGCGTTTGGTCGCGTTTAGTCGCGTTTAGTCGCGCTACTTTTTTTTGTGTTCGAGCATTTGTATGCATTTGCGAGCGTTTGCGAGCGTGTTCGAGCGCGCCAAGTCGCGTTTAGTCGCGTTTGGTCGCGTTTAGTCGCGCTACTTTTTTTTGTGTTCGAGCATTTGTATGCATTTACGAGCGTTTGCGAGCGTTTGCGAGCGTGTTCGAGCGCGCCAAGTCGCGTTTGGTCGCGTTTAGTCGCGTTTAGTCGCGCCCATTTTTTTTCTTGTTCGGGCACGTTTGGGCGTGTTCTTTCGTCATTCTTCGTCATTCTTCGTCATTCTTCGTCATTCTTCGTCCCAAAATAATTTTTTCGGGTATGGCGGGCAACGGGCGGTTGCGGCAGCGGCTGGGCAGGGAGGGCAGCAGTTTGCTGCGCAAGGATCCGGCACCGGGGCAGGATGTGCATCAAGTCATGATATTCGTTTCAAATTGCTTTGCAACTGCGGCAGGGCCGCGGCTGCGTTGGTTCGTGTTGCGAACAATTGTACTACAGAATCGGGGAGTTTACAGTTCGTGGTATTGCCAGGGGTGCATCCCAGATTATTGTGCGTCAAGTAAAGCCAAGAGGTTGAAGCAGCTGAGGCCAGGTTTGATTGAGCAGAGTCGTGCGGAGTGCGAGCATCGTTTGCGCGCCCTGACGAGAGCGGCGCATGCCAGTTTGTTTGAACCGTTGCTTAACGACCTGTTTGCTGGCCGATTCGACAGCGCCGCCGCCGATGGCTTCGCTTTGATTTCGCTACCCCTTCGGCACGTATCACCGTGCGCGTCCGCCGCCGATCCGACTTCATCTCCCGCCCGCACTGCGGACAGACTGCCTCCGCTTACCTCCCATCTCCATGTTGCAACAGCAGCTACCTTGGCATCTCAGCCATCAACTCACGCCGTCGCAGCGCCGCTTTGCATGCCATCTCATCAAATGTCGCCTGCGGACGCTCTTCCCCCCCACGCCCATATCTCGGCAAACATCTCCTCGGCCCCGCGCACAAATTTTGCCTTCGGATCTTCCCGTTTCATTGCGCGCTCCCTTGGCTTTTCTCATCCCATTCTCCCAGTCTACCCCCTTTCACCCTCACTAAATATTGGGATGCACCCTCCTCCGCCTACGCCACTCCGTTTGCCAACGATCGTTTCTACACTATAATTGTGTGGGTACATTGCCGATGGATCGCGCCCGAGTGAGTACGCGCATGGCCTCTCCTGGGAAAACCTTACAATTGATCGAGAAGGGCGGCGTCGTGCCGGTTGTGCGGCTGCCGGACTTGACGCGGGCGGCTGATGTGGCGCGTGCGCTGCTGGAGGGCGGGGTAACGGCCTTCGAGTTGACGATGACCAGCCCGGGCGCGCTCGAAGCGCTCGCTCTGCTGCGGGACAAGGTTGCGGCTTTTGGCGACGGCGCGGCCGCGTTGGGCATGGGTTCCGTGCTGAACAGGGAGATGGCCTCAACCGCCATCAGCCTCGGCGCGCAGTTCATCGTCGCGCCGATTCTCGACCTGCCCACCGTCGCCTGTTGCGTTGAGCGCAATGTGCCCGTCATGCCCGGCGCGTTCACGCCGACGGAGATTCATACCGCGTGGGCGGCCGGCGCGACGGTGGTCAAGGTTTTTCCTGCAACCAGGCTCGGCCCCGGTTACTTCAAGGACGTGCTCGCCCCGCTGCCCCATTTGAAGCTGATGCCCACCGGCGGTGTCGACCTGGAGAACACCGGCGAGTTCATCCTCGCCGGCGCGGTGGCGGTGGGCGTGGGCAGCGCGCTGGTGCGCCAGGAATGGGTGGCGGACGGCAACTGGGCGGCACTGACCGAACAGGCCCGCAGATTCACAGCAGCCGTACAGGCGGCGCGCGCGACCGGATGACTCGTTCCCATTCAGCATCCGGCAGTTGCCGGCCAATTGACGCATTCATCAATTGGCACACCGGCTTATCGGCGCACGCTCAATCTCTGACGAGCCGCCTTTCGCGTTCTTGACATCGTCGTTACATTATATATAATGGCCAGAGACTCACTCAGTCTTGCCCTCATGTCTGTCAAGCGATGCCTAAGCAGACGGACGAAAGTTTTGTTTCACCTACAGGGACGCTCATGCGGGCAGGAGCGCTCCGCAAAGGCTAGCGGACATTACGATCCGAGGCGCAACGACAGCGGGCGGCCCAAGCATCACTCATCTTCCGGCAAACCACTGCTGAACCAGTTAATCTTCAGAACAGACTTCCCGGCCGGCGAATCAACTCCCCAAGGAGCGGCTGAAGTATGCTTAAGCTGGGCATAATCGGGTGCGGCGCCATCGGAGGCGCCGTGGCGGAAGCAGTCCTGAATGAGGAAGTCGCTGGTGTCAGGCTGGTCGCTATTCTTGACATCGCTGCCAATCGAGTGACAGAACGGGCCAGCCGGGCCGGTATTCCCATCGTCCAACAGATCAATGATCTGCTCGACCTTGAACCGGGCCTTGTCTTGGAGGCAGCTGGACATCAGGCGCTGGTCGCCCATGGCAGGTCGGTTGTGTCAGCCGGCACCGACCTGCTGCCCATGAGCGTCGGCGCACTGGCTGATCCTGTTCTCAGGACAGATTTGGCCGAATTGGCAAGGCAGACAGGCACGACGATATACATTACTTCCGGCGCGATAGGGTGTCTGGATGTCGTGCGTGCCAGCCATGCCCTGGGAGGGCTGGAGGAGGTCGTGCTGACCAGCACAAAGCGTCCGGCGGCCCTCTCGGGTCAGCCCTACCTGGTCGAGCACGGAATCAATATCGATGCGCTGGAGGCGCCCTTAACCGTCTTTGACGGAACGGCTACCGAGGCCTGTCTCACGTTCCCAAAATCGACCAACATCGCTGCATCGGTCAGCCTGGCTGGGCTTGGATTCGAGGAGACACGCGTGCGGGTTGTCGCTGATCCGGACATACCGCGTACGACACATACGCTTTGGGTCAAAGGCAATTACGGCGAAGCGCAACTCACTTTGCGCAATTTACCCCATCCCGACAACCCTAGTACGACTTATCTGGCTTGTCTCGGCGCGATAGCGTCACTCAACAATATGAGGGCGACGCTTCGCTTTATCTAGCAGTGTAGCGGAATTTTCATCATCGGGCAGAGTAAGTGGTCGCCAAATGGAAAAGGAGGAAGACAAGTGACAGACAAGACACGCTCTTCACTTTGGGACACCAAGCTGAATCGTCGGCAAGTCTTGAAGACAGGCGCGGCAGGCGGTGTGGCGGTACTGGCCGCGGGCTGCGTACCCGGCGCTGCTTCGACAGGTCAAATGGGGGAGGCCCCGGCAGTCGTCAGCAAGAAGACCACCTTGACCATGGGAATCGGTGGTGACGTGCCGGGCATGAACGTTTTGGAAAGGGCAGTGGCACCGGCTACGTCGGTCTACTATGCGATGTGGGATACGGGGATGGAGGCCCAGTTCAATCCAGACGGCTCGCGCAAGGGCCTCAAGCCCATGTTGTTTACGGATTATAAGGTGCTGGATGACCAGACGACCTGGGAGTTCAAGCTGCGCGAAGGCATCACATTCAACAATGGAGAGCCTTGGGATGCAGAGGCAGCGGCCTGGAACATCGACTACAGGTTGACCGGCGAAACAAGCAGGACGTCGTTCCGCTCGTTGCTGATATCGAAGTACGAAGGGGTGGAGGTGGTTGACAAGCACACCCTCAGACTAAAGACCAACATCCCCTTCGCGTTTACTCCGCTCATCATGATGTATCTGCAGGTGGCGCCGCCGGCCTATTACCAGGACGTGGGACTGGAAGGCTTCGGCGAGAACCCGGTCGGACTGGGGCCGTACCGGTTTGTCGAATGGAGAAAGGGTCAGCACATCGTCCTCGAAAGAAATCCCGACTACTGGGGCGAACAGGCGACGGTCGACGAGTTGATTTTCAAGCCGTTCACAGAAGACGCCACGCGCGTGGCTGCGTTGCAGGCCGACGAAATCGACATGGCCTACAACGTGCCGCCTGACGATGCGCAGCGGCTCACCGATGTCGGCCTCGAAATCTCCTGGATCGCAATTGGCCAGGCGATGAACCTTACGATGAAGACGGGGAGCAATCCGGGCCACCCGCTCGAAAGCCCGATCAACGACAAGTTGGTGCGCCAGGCCATGAACTACGCCCTGGATAAAGACTCTCTGGTCAACGACATCATGGGTGGGTTTGCGGCCCCGCTTGACGGCCAGATCGTCGGCCCCAGCTGCTTCGGCTACAATCCCAATCTCGATGCCTATCCGTATGATCCGGACAAAGCCATGGAACTGTTGGCAGAGGCCGGTTATCCCGACGGGTTCACGATGGACTTTGACTCGGCACAGGGTCGGTACTCCAAGCAGAAAGAGGTCTCGGAGTGGATGGTGGGTGAGTACTCCAAAGTGGGCATCAACCTGGAAATGCAGCTGTTTGAGTGGTCGGCATTCATCGACAAGGTCTACTCCGACCAGTCGGCCCCCGTGTTCTACACCGGGCGCAACTGGTATCCCACGATGGATCCGGAGAGCACGCTCAAGATGTACGAGTGCTCCGAACGCCGGGCGCAGGTGTGTGAAGACGAACTTGAAACCATGCTTTTCGCGCAGCGGGCCGAGTTCGACCAGGCCAAGCGAGAGACAATGCTGCACGACATTCACGCCTGGCTATATGACTATTGCCCGGTCGTTTACCTGTTCGAGGCACCCGACATCTTCGGACATTCAGCGAGGGTGAAGAACTTCACGCCTACGCCGGACAACCGTGTGCATCTGATCGGCATGACGGTCGAGGAGTCGTAAGAAGTCGTCGTTTTGGAAGGCTGGAGAGAGGTTTTTCTCCAGCCTTTTGTAAGGCGGGGTCGCCGCGTGGGATCGAAAGGGACAACACGGCTGGATCTTTGCTCCGACGTACGCTGGCCCGCCTTTGCCAAAGGCCGGAGCAAGCAGCCGAGGGTTCTTCATTCTTCACAGTCCGCGTAATTTCTTTTCCCAGAGGGACCATTCCCTATGCGGGATTATATAGTCAAGAGAGTGCTGCGATCTTTTCTGGTCTTGTTCGGCCTCTCGCTGGCCGTTTTCGCGTTGTTGAGCCTCAGCGGCGACCCGGCGACGATCATGTTGCCCCCCGAGGCCCCGATGTCCGAGGTGATTTCCCTGCGAGAGGCACTGGGGTTTAATCAGCCGCTGTATGTTCAATACCTGAAGTTTCTGTCACGGGCGCTACGCGGCGAATTCGGCAATTCATGGCAATACGGACTTCCGGCACTCAAACTCGTATTGGAATTCTTCCCGGCCACGTTTCAGCTGGCGCTGGCTGCACTGCTGTTTGCCCTGGTCGTTGGGATTCCGTTAGGCGTGATCTCCGCCATTCGCGAAGGCAGCCTGGTGGACGCGCTTAGTCTCAGTATCGGTGTCGTAGGCCGAGCCATGCCCAGCTTCTGGCTCGGCATCATGCTAATCCTTGTCTTCGCCGTCAACTTACGGGTGCTGCCGACCTCGGGCAAAGGTGAACTGCGTCATTTGGTTCTACCGGCTATCACGCTTTCGACCGCATTTCTGGCGCAGATCGTGTTGCTCGTCCGCTCGGGAATGCTCGACGTGTTGCGCGAGGACTATATCCGCACTGCCCAAGCCAAAGGATTGCAGGCATACACCGTCAACATGCGTCATGCGTTTCGCAATACGCTGATCCCGGTCGTGACGATGGTTGGGCTTACTTTCGGTCGGCTACTGGGAGGTTCGGTGATCACGGAATCGGTGTTTGCCTGGCCCGGCGTGGGCCGACTTGCCGTACAGGCGGTCTCGGCCAGAGATTTTCCGCTCGTCCAGGCGTCAGTCGTGTTCTTCGCCCTTTGGATCGTCCTGGCAAACCTGATCGTTGATCTCCTCTACGCATTTCTGGACCCACGCATCCGCTACGGCTAGGCGCAGGAGAGAGCAGATGGCTGTCGAGAGACCGATGGCAAACGTCATCCCGGAGAGAGGCACTGCGCGTCGTTTAACGCTGACGTTTGTCCTCTCGTGGGCGAGTCGCAATGTATTGCATTCACTCGGGATCACGATGACCGTCCTGGTGATCCTCGTTGCACTCCTGGCGCCGCTTCTCTCGCCGCATGACCCGACGTTACAGGATTCCAAGATTCGCCTGGACCCGCCACTCTGGGCTGAAGAGGGCAACCGCGAGTTCCCGCTCGGCACAGACCATTTGGGACGAGATCTCCTCAGCCGCATCTTTTTCGGCGCCCGCATTTCACTGATTGTCAGCATCTGCGCTGTGCTTCTGGCCGGCCTGTTTGGCGTGGCGTTGGGACTGATATCCGGCTACTTGGAGGGGAGGGTCGAAACGCTCATCATGGGCGTTGCCGATGCCCAACTCGCCTTTCCGAGCGTGCTGCTTGCCATTGCCATCATATCGGTGCTGGGACCCAGCTTTGCCAACGTGTTGCTGGTGCTGACGATCAGCGGCTGGGTTATCTTCGCGCGCCTGGTACGGGGCACAACTCTGTCGGTAAAACAGACCGATTTCATTCTGGCTTCCCGCTCCGTCGGCGCGCCTGACCACCGCATCATCTTCCGCCACATCCTTCCTCACGTCGTTACTCCGGTCATTGCCGTCGCCAATATCCAGGTGGGACAGATGATACTCGCCGAGTCGGCGTTGAGCTTTCTTGGTCTCGGCGTACAGCCGCCGACACCTACCTGGGGAGGCATGATCAGCGATGGCCGCGTCTACATGTGGCAAGCGCCGTGGCTCTCTGTCTTTCCGGGATTGGCAATCGTCTTCACCGTCCTGGGAATCACTTATCTGGGGGACTGGCTGCGCGTCGTCCTCGATCCAAAGTATTGAGGCAGGACAATACTCGTGAACAAAGTCTGGAAGCGTTCGCGCGGCCATCAGCGCCAGCCCTGTAGGACAGCGACCTTTAACGCCGTTGACACCAAACTCTCGCGTACGAGCGTGCCCGCCATTATTCAGGAGGAGAGTTCTCGATGCCTCAAGCCAAGAAACTTATGAATGAAGCCCTGTTTGAAGCCACGCTGGCCGAAAGTGGCGTTGATGCCGTCGTCTGCCTTCACCCCAAGAATCTCTTCTATTCGACCGGTTATCCAATGGCCCTCAGCCATGCCATTCACCAGCGCCCTTCCGGGCCCCGCAGCGGCATCGCCGTCTTCAGCCCTGGAGGCCAGCCTACGCTGATTGTCGGCGGAAACGAAGAGCGGGTTACACGCGAAACGACCTGGGTCGCCGACATCCGCGTCTACAGCGAATATGTCGATTCGCCGATGGACGTATTGGCCGACGTCCTCAGCGAGAAAGGAGCGGCGGGCGGCAAGATTGGACTGGAGAAGGAGTATTTTTCGGCAGCGTTTTACGATGCGTTGCAGGGGCTGTTGCCGCAGGCCGCCTTCGTAGCCTGGGACGAGCAGTTCGACCAGGTGCGGGCGATCAAGACTCCTGAAGAGCTGGCAATCATGAAGCGCAACGCCGACATCCTCGACGACCTGTTCCTGGAGATGTTCCAGTCGATCAAGTTGGGCGACAGGGAGAAGGAAGTTCAGGACCGGTTGATTTGCGGCGCGCTTCAGCGCGGCGCGGCGGCGCGCGCTTCAGGAGGGATTCTGCAGGCCGGCCAAAAGGGATTCGTCGTCCACAGCCGTACCAACAACCCGATAGAGCGCGGCCAGATCATCTGTACAGACTATACCATTAACCTCGACGGCTACAACGCCAATCAATCGCGTGTCGCCGTGGTGGGACCTCCGAACGCCGAGCAGAAACAGATATACGAGACGATACGCGAGATTCACTTTCGGGCCGCCGAGACACTGTTCCGGCCTGGCACGCGCGCCTGCGATGTCTTCTTTTTCTGCCAGAAAGAGCAGGAAAAGGCCGGTCTCTGGCACCACCGGGCGCTTTTGGGCCACAACATGGGTATCTGGACGCACGAGGACCCGATGTTGGTGGCTGGCGATCAGAGAGAACTCAAGAAGGGCATGGTCGTCGTGTTGGAGCCGCGCTTTTTCGGATACCACATTCAAGACACCTTCCTGGTTACAGACGATAAACCTGTCCTGCTCTCCGACAAATTCAACACGGACGAGATGTTCGTCGTTGGCTGACAATCCAATGAGGAGAGAACAGGCGGATTCGACATTGTCTGTCAAAGATCGATGCCGACGGCGACGGCGCCTGGATAACGGCCAACCTTGTCACTCCTCTTCGCACTACAATGGGGACTGGTTGGAAGGGTCCTTCCATTGCACCGAGCAGCCGACACGCGATCGCACAGTCACGCACAGGATTGAAGGGAGACAACCATGACGGAAAGAAATGTTGAACTGTTCGAAGCGGCCAGCGTGCGCCTCAAATACGCTGGCCTCAAGGCGGGTGATCGAACCCTGATCTTAGCTGATACGTATACCCACAAGCCGCTGCTGGATGCCGTCTACACGGCGGCTGTGGCCTTGGGCGCAGACGCGACGGTGATGAAATTCCGGGCGCGCCAACAGCCCTTCAACTGGGAGCTCCCGCCAATTATCGAGAACGCAATTTACAACGTGGATTTCACCTACTCTGTGATGTCGCAAGGCTGGTTCTACAATGTTTCGTCGGAGCGGGTGCGCGGCCACATGCGCAGAACCGGCAAACGGTTTGGCATGTGGGAAGGGAAAGCCGCGGCAGAGGGCCACTTTCTGGCCTTGCTTCCGGGCAACGAGGAAATCATCCAACGCAGCCAGATCATCGACAAGCTACTCTATGAAGCCGGCATGATCCGGGTTACCTCCAATCTGGGAACGAACCTGATCATGGAACGCGGCGACCCGCAGAAGCAGCTGATGAACACGGCTGAAGGACAGACAAACTACTCGCCTCTGAGCATCGAATCCAGAATGGCCATCGCCAAGGGCGAACATCCTCCGGTGCATGAAACCGTCTCAGGGACGCTGATGTTCCAGGGGGCTTATGTGACCAAGTGCCCCGGCCCGCACGGTCACTCCAGCATGGTACGCGAGCCGATCCACATGGAAATCGATCGCGGGCGCATCATCTCAATCGCCCGCGATACCGAGCACGGCATCTTCCTCGACGACTGGTTCCGCTCGTGGGAAGATCCGACAGTGTACTACATCGACCACTTCAACGTCGGCGTAGACCACCGTGTCCGGCTTGAGAACCTGGACAATCTCTCGGTTCACTTCAACTACGGCGGTCTCCTGATGGGCTTTGGGATCAGCTTTTCGTCGAACCGGGGAGATCTGGGTGTTTTCAGGGCCAATGGCCACATTGAAATTCACCTGACTGGAGCCACGGTGTTCTTTGACGAGCGCCTAATCATGGTTGACGGCGATTTTACACGCGAGTCGGGCCTGCGCGCGCACAACAGAAGACCGGGCACCGGTTCCGCCTGGCAGGAAGTAGAGGGACATGTCTTGCCGGAGCTGCCTGCGTATAAGAATTAATAAAACGCAGAGTCGTTTCTACTGGTGTACAACCAGGAGCAGTGTTGAGTACATTCGCTTAGTGAAGAATCTCAGCAACTGCCGAATAAATTTGACTTGCCGCAGAAGGAGGAGGAACGATGGACAACCGATACGCTGAATTCTACGCTCTGGCAGGTGCATGGTACAAGCGGTGCAACATCAGTCCGGGCGAGACCGTGCTCATTGCCGCCGACTCCGGCACCGATGAGAGGGCAACCAATGCTTTCTTCAGCGTGGCGTCGTCGATGGGCGCCGAGGCCGTGGTGGCCATGTGCCAGCGGCGTGGACAGCCGTTCAGCGACGTGCCGAAAGTGGTCGAAGAGGCCATGCTGGAGGCCGACTTTATCCACCAACTCACAACGTGGGCCTGGTCGTACAGCGAATCGCGTGCCAGAGTGATTCGCAAGATCAGGGCGACAGGTGAAGGCCGCATGACGTGGAACGGCGGCCGGCTCGAACACTTGCGAACGCCTCCTGATGAACGCGTGATCGAGCGTACCAAACAGGTGACCGACTTGCTGAACCAGGCGACCGAAGTGCGCATCACCTCAGCGCTGGGCACTGATCTGAGTTTCAAGCGCGGCGACCCCAAACACTATCCGGTATTACGGCACGGTGGAGACTGCGACTGGCCCGGGCGGATTGGCAGTCTGGCGGGAGGCATCGCCTATATGGGCGAGGAGGGCAGCGCCAACGGTGTACTCTACGTGAACGGCGCGCAGGAAGCCTACGATGGTTTGGGGTCGGTTGCGCAGATGCTGGAGGATGTCGTGAAGCTGGAGATTGAGAACGGCTACATTGTCAACATCGATACCAGCAACCGCGATGGGAAGCGGCTGGATGCCTGGCTAAAGTCCTTCGATGATCCGGAGATGTACATGTTCATTCACACCAACATTGGGTTGGACCATCGCGCTGCACTGCGCGCCCGGCCCGGCGGCGTAACCTACTCGCATAGCGCCTGGGGTTGCATCATCACTGCCTTTGGGATGAACTACAACCCGCTTTTCGGTATGTCGCACAAGGCGCCCGCACACCTTGATTTGATGACGACGGGAGTCAACTACTTCATCGATGGTACGCAGGTCTTGAGGGACGGTGTGCCGACAGAAGAGGCCGGACTGGCCTGAAAAGAGCTTGCATCCAATGCCCAAAGCAACAAGACTGATGAATGAAGCTCTGTTCGAATCTACCCTGGCCGAGAGCGGTGTGGATGTTCTGGTCTGTCTTCATCCCAAGAACCTTTTCTACACGACCGGCTACCCGATGGCGCTCAGCCATGCTATCCATCAGCGTCCCTCCGGCCCTCGCAGCGGAATCGCAGTCTTCACGCCCGGGGGCCGGCCGACGCTGATCGTTGGCGGCAACGAGGAGCGGGTGACGCGCGAATCCACCTTGGTCGAAGATATCCGGGTCTATGCTGAATACATTGACTCGCCGATGGAAGAGCTGGCTGCCGTGTTAAAGGAGAAAGGAGCGGCGCAGGGAAGAATCGGGATCGAAAAGGAGTATTTGTCGGCTGCGTTCTACGACGAACTGCAAGGGCTGCTGCCGCAAGCCACTTTCGAGGCGTGGGACCGGCACTTTGACGCCGTGCGCGCAATCAAGACGCCGCAGGAAGCGGCAATGATGAAACGCAACGCCGACCTCATGGACGATGCCTTCATCGAGACATTCGAGTCGATCAAAGTGGGCGAAACGGAGAAAGAGGTCCAGGACCGCCTGATCCACGCTTTGCTGCGCCGCGGCGCGAAATCCGCCGACGGAATCTTGCAGGCGGGCCAGGAGGGGTTTGTCATCCATCGCTGGAGCGACAATCCGATTGAACGCGGCCAGATCATCTGCACCGACTTTCTGGCTTCTTTCGATGGCTACTACGCCAACCAATCCCGCGTGGCGGTGGTCGGCCTGCCCAACGCAGAGCAGGCGGCGATTTACGGGCAAATTCTTGACATCCACCGCCAGACGGCAGAGGATTTGTTACGTCCCGGTACGCCTGCGTGCGACATCTATTTCCGCTGCAAGGCGTTGCAGGAGGAACTGAATATCTGGCACCATCGGGCGCTCTTGGGTCACAACATGGGAATCTGGGTACACGAGGACCCGATGTTGGTCGCCGGGGACCAACGCGAACTGCAAGAAGGCATGATCGTCGTCTTAGAGCCGCGCTTCTTTGGATATCAGATCCAGGATGTCTTCCAGATTACGTCTGGTAGTCCGCGCCTGCTCTCCGACAAGTTTGACACAGACGAGCTATTTGTAGTCGAATGAAAGAGGGAAAGAATCAGGCAGGGATACTTTAGAAGAGATAGGGACAACAGGCTTGGGGCGCAACACGCGGCGCGTTCACGCCGGCGGCGATCCAGACAGCTTGGATAGCTGGCATGGTCTCTCCCGCAACCAGATTCGGTCGCGGCGTTTCCAGAAACGGGCCGGCCCCTCCGCCCCTTCAGATGCTTCTACCCACTGGTGATGTCCAAATGGAGCGCGGCGGCGACTTCACCTGCGCCGGCGCGTTGGGTGGGGTCTGGGCCTTGGTGGGCGCCAAGATTGGGTAGCGGACGAAGCAGGCGCGCAAATTCACAGCAGCTGCACAAGGGGCGCGCGCGACATTATGAGCAGATTCGATGTGGTGACACTGGGCGAGACGCTGCTGCGGATGGCGCCGCCCGGTCATTTGCGCATCGAGCAGGCTGCCCACTTTGAACTGGAAGCGGGCGGCACCGAATCGAACACGGCAGTGGCTCTGGCCCGGCTCGGTGTGCGCACGACATGGATCTCGCGCCTGCCGAACAATCCGCTCGGACGGCGGCTGGCGCGGACCCTGATGGGACAGGGCGTGGACATTTCGCGCATCATCTGGGCGGAGGGGGAGCGGCTGGGCCTTTTTTTCGTTGAGTTCGGCGACGGCGCCCGCGCCACCTCGGTCATCTACGACCGGGCCGACTCTGCCGCCAGCCGCATGACGCCGGACGAGTTACCGGCTGAGCTTTTCAGCGCGACGGGCGGGCGGCATCTCCACCTGACAGGCATCACCCTCGCCATCAGCGACAACGCCGCGGCCACCGCCGCCAGAGCCTTGCAACTTGCTCAGGAAGCCGGATGGAGCGTCAGTTTCGACATCAACTACCGCGCCAAACTATGGACGCCGCGGCAGTCGCGCAGGGGATGCCAGCCTTTCGCCGCCGCCGCCGACCTGCTCTTTGCGCCGATCCGGGATGCCCAGACCCACTACGACCTGCCTGAATCGATCTCTGCCGAAGATGCGCTGGCAGCGCTCCAGCGAGAGTTCCCCGGGACGACGGTGATCCTCACCTTGGGCGCGGACGGCTCGATCGCGGCGCAACCGGGGCGGCCGCCGGTGCGCCAGGCCATCTTCGCCGGCGGCGGCACGGTTGGGCGAATCGGTGCGGGGGATGCGTTCACGGCCGGTGTACTCTACCGCTACCTTGACCGGAACGGCGACGAGTGGCTGGCCGACGCCTTGCGTTGGGGCGCGGCCGCGGCCGCAATGAAATACACGATCCCCGGTGACATGGGTCTCTTTGAGAAAGATGAGGTGGCCGCGCTGGTGGAGAGCGGGGGCCTCACAGAAGGGGTCAGTCGATAGATCGGTCGAAGAGAAGGAGCGACGGGCGAGAAAATCGGGCCGTTCTATCTCCTGACTCTGCACACTCTTCACTCTCCAAACCGATCGCGGGCGGTAGGCGGTGGACGGCAAGTCGCAGCTAAATTACTATCAAATATTGGGGGTTCGGTCCAACGCCACGCAGGAGGTGTTGGACGCGGCCTACCGCCGCCAGGTGCGTCTTCACACCGGCGAATATCTCAACGATGCTGCCCTGGTCGCCGGGCCGGAAGCGGCAGACCCGTTTCTGGCCCGCGTGGATGAGGCCTATCGGCAACTTTCCAATCCACTGAAACGCTGGACACACGATGAGGAATTAAGAGAAGCGCAGCTTCTGCACCTGCCCGAAGAGGCACTGGAACGGGCCCGCAAGCGGATCGCGGCGTCCGACGCCTGGCTTTCCTATCAGCGGCTGGAAAACGGTTCCCTCTACATTCGGGTGGGTTGGGCGGCCGACTTTACGGCCATCCACAGTGCGCTCAACGCGTCGATTCCCGAATCTGGACGGTCCTACAATCCTCGCCTGAATGAGTGGCGCGTTGACCCGCGATACGAGGAGAAGCTGGCCGAAATATTCAGAAATTTCAGACGGGTGGATGTGCAGATCCCGCCGCCGCAGGTCGGTCCCACCTATCTGGGGCCGGCGTTTCGGCCCACGACGCACCACATCCGCCGGTCGTGGAGAGGTTGGCCATTCCTCATCATCAGCGGGCTCCTTCTGGCAACAGTCGCCGCATTGCTCTTCCCGGCTAACCGCGTCGTTCCGGTCACTGTGCAGGCAACGGCTACCGCGCGTGCGCTGCTCAATTCGTATGTCCCGCTGGAGAGCAACTTCCCCACGGCAACGCCGCGGCCGCCGTCGGGCTTGACCGGCACGCTCCTGCATCCGTCGGTCAATCTGCGCGAGCGGCCAGAGACCGACGCGCCGGTGCTGGAGCTACTTTACAACGAAGAGACGTATCGCGTCATTGGACGGCTGGAAGACAGCAGCTGGTATGTTGTGATGGCCAACGAAGAAACCGGATGGATGGCCGCGTGGACTGTCGCTGTCGAGGGCGAGCCTGACAGGCTGCCTGTCTTCACCAGCGACCAGGCTCTGCCGGAGTCGGCCGGTGAACGTCGTGGGGCAAGCGTCTCCGAGTGAGCCACAATAGCAAGTTCAGACACCGGCATCCGCCGGTTGGCGCGGGGATGCGGCCAAGCCGGAAGATCGCTTCTTTCCCTTTTGAGGGCGTTGCGGATACAATAGAATCAGAGTTGGTTGATTGAAGAGAGGGGAGTTTGTAGAGAGTGCGTGTCTCTCCATCCTCTCTTCATTTTTTATCTCCAGACCAGATACAAAAGCGCAAGTGATGAGAGACCCAGAAAGTAAAGCAGGCGGGAGAGCTCGTTCTGCCCGTACACCCAGACGCTACAGTCTTGTGCCGCGCGGCGTGCTGTTGGCTGTGATTCTTCTCGCAGGTTTCGTGGTCGCCCTCATCCAACAGGATGGCTCGACGACGACAGAGGCGGTTGCGCGCGCAGAACAAGAGACGGACCTGCGTCCTGTTGCTGAACCGACGGATGCAACGCCCGACAGCGCCCGCCAGGCCGTTAAAGCAACAGACCAAGTAGAGGGGCAGCCTCGCGATGATGTCCGCAGTAACGGCGCCCCACCGATTTCGGACGTTGCTATTGGGAAGTCGTTCACCGTCGACGATGCGCGGGCCTACGTCTATACTGTGCGCATGGGCGAATTCTGGTCTCTGATCGCGGACAGATTTGACATGACCGCTGGACCTCTGAGAGAAGCCAATTTGGAGCTGTGGCAGTCGCGCGCAGATAGGCTCCAGCCCGGAGACCAGTTGAGGATTCCCGGTTTCAGCGCGGATGACATGATTTCGCCGATTTTGTACACTGTAGAAGATGGCGATTCCTGGAACACGATCGCTGACACGTTTTCGGTGACGATTCTGAATCTACTGCTGGACAATTTCGAGTTATGGACACAGCGTGGTATCAACATTCGGGCAGGTGATGAGATAACAGTCACATATTTGCCGCCCGAATTGACCGGAAGCAGCCCCATATCCGAAAGCACGGTTGCCCCTCTTGCCCTGGACCCATCTTCAGGGGCAAGCGGGGATTCGAAGAGTTCGGCAGAGGCGATGTCCAATCCCCCAGGCACATACGTCGTGCAGGCAGGAGACACATGGGAGTCGGTCGCCGCCATGACCGGTATCGACATGCTTGCGCTGAAGGAAGTCAATCCCGACTTCAGTGAGAAGGCATTGCAGCCGGGAGACGTACTGCGCATCTCGTGGGTTCTGCATGTCGCGCTGATGATTCGTAAGGCCGAGCGCCGCGGCGTGCGCAGCGCAGCGGACCTTGCCGCTCTTTCGGAGGAGGAGTTGGTCGCGCTGGTTGTGCGGGGAATGGCGGTATATAGGGAGCAGTACTGCGGCGTTTGCCACCAACTCGAAGGCGCGGGCACAAGAGGCATTTTCGGGCCGTCTCACGGCGGAATGAGAAGTTTGGCCGCCGCCCGACTCCAGGATCCTGCTTATAACGGCGCGGCGACCGATGTATATACCTATCTGTACGAGAGCATCATTGAACCGGACATCTACTATGTTGAGGGATTTGCGTTGAGTCTCCACCGCATGCCAACCTATCGTCATATCCCCGAAGACGATTTGGAGGCGCTAATCGTCTTTCTGGCGGAGCAATAATCGACGGGCGCAGGCATCTTGCTTTCCCTGCCAGGCGGACTTTCGGTCTAGTCTGCATTTGCGCTCCACGTACACTGCACGCCCCTAGTCAATTGCGCGCATGACAGGTGCGCGACGGGCGAGAGGAGGAGTCAATTGAAAACTTTCCGTATCTCCATTAGCAGCGTTCTGGTACTTGCGCTTTTGTCAGGTCTGTGGATCGCATCCAAAAGCGCGCTGGCGCAAGAGAAAGAGAGCGGAGGCACAGTAATCGTGGATGGCCTGAACGGGCCACAGGGCGTGTTGGTGATTGATGACGGCAGCGTTTGGGTTATCGACGTCGGGCTGGGAGGCGACAAGGAAGTTGTTGTCGGGGGTCTTGATCCCAACACGAACGAAGTCATCAGAGCGACTTACGGCAATACGGCGAGGGTGATCCGGGTGACATTGGGCGGTCAGCCGCAACTTGTGGCGACGCTGCCTTCGATTTTTCTCGGCAGTGACATCGTTGGCGGCGCACGTCTGGCGCTTCTCAACAATGAGATGTATGCAACAGCCGGGCTCTGGCAAGGCGTTGCAAGCGAAGAGGCGCTGCCGAACACGGCCGCAGTATTGCGCGTCTTGCAAGACTCGGTGTTGGAGGTCTTCCCGCTGTGGAAACTGGAGAAGGAACAGAACCCGGACGGCTTCGTTCTGGAGTCTCATCCCTACGGACTGACCGTCGGCCCGGACGGCTTTCTATACGTGGCCGAGGCGGGCGCCAACGCGTTGGTGCGGGTAGACGTAGTAAATCGAACGGCCGAAGTCGTCACTGTCTTCGAGGGAATACCCGGCCCGCTTCCCAATCCGTATCGCGGGGGCGCGCTCCAGTCGGACCCGGTACCGACGGGCGTCACATTCGGCGTCGACGGCCGCATCTATGTTTCGCTCCTGCCAGGTTTTCCCTTCCTGCCCGGTTCGGCGAAAGTCGTGGTCGTCGATCCAAGTTCGGGCCGGGTGGAGGACTACGCCACCGACCTTACAATGTTGACCGATCTGCGCACTGGACCGGACGGAGAACTATATGCCGTGCGCTTCGGCATCTTTACGGACGAGGGCCCGATCCCCAATAGCGGTGCGCTGATCCGAGTTGGCGCAGGCGAAACGTCGCAGGATATCATTTCTGGATTGCCTTTCCCCACGTCGGTGGATTTTGATGTCAATGGGAATGCGTATGTGGTGATCAATGGCAACAGCGTGGGCGCGCCCGGCCGCGGCGCGGTGGTCCGCTTTGAGGGCGTTGCCGTCGAAGACGCGCCGACCATACGATTCGTAGAAAGCGCAACCAGGAATAGGCTGGAGCCGGAGTTCATTTCCGGTTGCGACAACCTGCCCGACCATGACGCGGTGACCAGCGCTCTGGCGACAATCGTGGCAGGCGGCAACAACGGCGGTCTGGGGAACCATATGTGGGCAACAGTGGTTGATCGCGATGGCGGGGTCTGCGTCGTTACCTACTCCGGCGCGAACCGGGGATCCCAGTGGCCGGGAGGTCGCGTTCTCTCTGCCCAAAGAGCAAATACGGCCAACGCCTTCAGCCTGCCTCGTCTGGCCTTCTCGACCAGCAATCTCTACGCGGCAACGCAACCGGGGGGGAATCTGCACGGCTTGCATGACAGCGTTCCGCTCGACACATCGGTCGCTTACGTCGGGTCCCCGTCAGCTTACGGGCAGGCGGGAGACCCGATGGTAGGGCAGAAGCCCGGCGGGTGGAGCCGCTCTGGCGGCGGGCTTCCCCTGTACAACAAGACCGGCAGCCTTTTGGGCGCACTGGGCATCAGCGGCGACACAGCTTGCGCCGATCACATCGTGGCCTGGAAGGTGCGGGATTCGTTGCAGCTGGATCACATTCCGGCAGGCGTGAGCGCCAGCGCCGATGACAACATCATCTTCGACTTGCAGGCCGATGGCAGGAGTCTGAGCGGATTCGGACATCCAAACTGCGGCTTTGACGAGGAGCAGATGGCTGAGACGCTGCCGGCCGAGTTCCCGATCGGTGTGCCGGTGGAGGCGGAACAGTAGCGGGCAGAACACAACAGGCCAAATCAATTGGGGACCAATAATGCCGCTTAGCCAGAAGCAGATCGACGCGTTCAATGGCGATGGCGTTCTCATTGCCAAGAATCTTCTGGGCGAGGATGATTTGCAGCCTATGATCGACGAGCTGTGCGCGTGGGTCGACGCGCGCGCCCGCGCGCTTTTTTGTGAAGGCGAGATTTCCGACCTGCATGACGACGCGCCCTTCGAGACCCGCTACGGGCTGCTGTTCAGCCAGAGCAATAGAATGGGGGAGGAGCTGGACATCATGCTCTCACGCGGCCAGGCGATGTTCGAGTTTCTGCACAACCCGAAGCTGCTGGACGCGGTGGAGCCGTTCACCGGGCCGGAAATCGCCTGCAATCCGATCCAACATCTACGCGCCAAGCCGCCGGAACGGTTCGATCCACACACGGGACCTTCCTTTCATGTCGTGCCCTGGCATCAGGACGCGGGCGTGATGATGCCTGAGGCTGAAGGGTCGAACATCGTAACCTGCTGGCTGCCCATGGGGGATGCGACAGCCGAAATGGGTTGTATGCAAGCCCTGCCCGGCGTACACCGTCACGGCTATCTTCGGCATCGGGCCGGCGGCGGCACCACGATCGCGCCGGAGGTGATGCCGGAGACAAAAGCGCTCTCGCTGGCGTGTTCAAAGGGGGATGTAATCTTCCTCACCCGCTTCACGCCGCACCGCTCAACACCGAATCACTCTGACAAATGCCGCTGGTCTCTGGATTTGCGCTATCAGACGACCGGGGACCACACGGGCCGCACCGCCCACCCGGAATTCGTCGTCCGCTCCGGCAGCAAGCGGCAGGCCGTTATGCGAGACTACGAGACATGGCAACGGCTGTGGATCGACGCCTTCGAAAACCCGCGCGGATTGGCCGGACACCGTACAGAGTGAAGCCAGACCCGACTGCCAGACAGCTGAGAGAAAAGCGACAATGAACGACACACAAAGCTCCGAGGAGCATAGACGCCAGGCTGTGGAGGAAAAGGGCAGCATCGCCTTTGCGATCGTGACCGTCTCCGACACACGCACGCCGGAAACGGATCGCAGTGGCCAGACGATCCGCGAGATGGCTGAGGCCGCGGGGCATCAGGTGATCAACGCCCGCATTGTGCGCGACGAACCTGAGGAGGTGGCGGCCACGCTGGATGATTTCAGCGGCAGCGGCGCGCAGGTCATCGTCTTCAATGGCGGCACGGGCGTCAGCAAGCGGGACCGCACCTATGATGTGCTGTCGCGGGCCATGGAAAAGGAGTTGCCCGGTTTTGGTGAGATCTTCCGTATGCTCAGCTATGAAGAGGTGGGCGCGGCCGCGATGCTGAGCCGCGCCACGGCCGGCACCTATCGCGGATGCGCGGTGATCAGCGTTCCAGGTTCGACTAACGCGGTCAAATTGGCGATGGAGAAGCTGATCCTGCCGGAAATCCAGCACCTGGCATGGGAGATCACGCGCTGACGGCGTTGCGGCGCACTCGCTGGTTTTGCCGCAACCGCAGCCGAAGCGCAGAAGTTTCGTGTGAAGTCGATTACAGGATTTTCTCGATAGACTCTATTTAACTTACAATAGGATGGCCTCCACCGAAGCAGACAGTCGTGGCTGCGATTTACAGATGAATCAGGCGCGGTTTCCATTGCGCACCAGTGCGCTCTTGGCGTGAGTTGCTCTGTCTCGGCAGGTTTTTCGCCCAAAAGCGGTTGCCCTCGCTGCGACTTTTCGATTGATTGTAGAGTCGTTTGACATTCAAATCTCTAAAGGCTTGATAATGACCTTGCGACGCCGCTTTCTTATCGGCACTCTCTTGTTCATTTTGTGTTTGCTGACCGCCTGCAATGGTTCTGAAGAAGAGCCGACGGCGACACCGATGCGCGAAACGAGCGCGGCGCCCACGGATACGCCGGTCTCAGCGCCGGCCACCGATACGCCGGAACCGGCGACACCTTCACCGCAACCACAAGAAACGGCGACGCCGACCCGTGAGAGCGCGCAGCCCACGGCGCAGCCCGAACCGACTCCGACGGAGAGCGGCTTCATGCCGGCGACGATGGAGAGCCCCGACTTCGGCACGCAGGCGTTCCTCTGGTGGCGGCCAGAAGTGGCAGAACGGGATTTGAATCTGATTCACGAGGCCGGTTTCCACTGGGTGAAGCAGTCATTTTCATGGGAGACGATTGAAGGGTTTGCCAAAGGACACCTCGATTGGTCTTTTTCTGATCGCGTCGTGCAGCAGGTGAACAGCAGCAATCTGAAACTGCTGGCGCGGGTATCGATCGACCCGCAAAAGAGGGAGTTTTGGGCCGGTCTGCCTCCTGAAAGCGGTGACCACTTCGCCGATTTCGTCTTTACACTGGCAAGCCGCTACAGCTGCAAACCGGGGGCGGTCGGCTGTATACAGGCCTATCAGATATGGAATGAGCCGAACCTGAGCCGTGAGTGGGGTCACAGGCGCCCGAACCCTACCGAGTATGTTGAATTCCTGGGAAAGGCATACGAGGCCATCAAGCAGGCGAACCCGAACGCCATCGTCATCAGCGCGGGGATGGCCCCCACCGGCGATGACAATGAAGCGGCCATGCCGGACCACCTGTTTTATGAGCGTATGTACGAGGCGATGGGTGGGAGCAGCGATGGCTATTTCGACGCATTAGGCGTCCATGGCGTGGGCTTCGCGGCGCCACCGGAGTTGAACCCCGACACTGCTGCTGAGGAGAAGCGCTATGGCGGGCACCGTTTCTTCAGCTTCCGCCATGTGGAGGACATACGCGCCATCATGGTGGAGCATGGCGATGCCGATAAGCGGATCGTCCTGCTGGAGTTCGGATGGACTTCGGATCCCGTCAACCCCACCTACCGCTGGCATGGCGCGGACGCCGGTATCGATTTTGAGGTCCAGGCAGATTATTTGCAACGGGCATACGAATGGGCCGAAGCCAATTGGGGCCCCTGGATCGGCTTGATGAGTCTGATTACGATGCCCAATCTGGAGTGGCTCAGTGACGGCAAACCCGAGGAAGAAGAGCAGTACTGGTGGGGGATTATGGAGCCAAGCCCGTGTTGCCGCCAACCAACCTTCCGCCCCGCTTACATTCAGCTATGCCAGTATCTGAATGCCAGGGATGGTCAACAGTGCGTCCATGCGCCGGAAAGCCCTGATCAGTAGAGGTGATCGAGCGGACTGGCTCAGCTGGGCGGGGACTGACTGGTGAAATCCTGGAAGAGTTGAATCGCGTCCTCGAGCAGGCCGGCGATCAGTTCGATCCAGTCTGCACCGCCGACAAACGCGTTGAGGTCGAGGGCGGACGGGTCCGGCTGCCAGTATCTGGCGCCGAAGTACCAGCCGTACAGTCCGGCGGCGATGACGAGGGCGAAGAAGATGCGGTTCAGCAGACGGCTGCAGCGGTGGAATCGGGGCATAGGCGTTTCGTGCCAGGTTAAGGCTCCGTGCCATTGAAAGCGCGGCGGGTTGTCCGAGTGGATGGCATGCGCGCTCAAATTGCAGAGCGGCGGCGCAACTCACATCATTCTGCTGTATCGGTCCTGATTTGCAAAATACCGTGTCGATGATACACTCGGCGGTGGTTCAGCAGGCGTCGTCATGGCGGTGCAAACCCCACAGGGGCGAGTAGCTCAGCTGGTTAGAGCGCACGGTTCACATCCGTGAGGTCGGGGGTTCGAGTCCCTCCTCGCCCACCACAGAAAAGTGATAGAATAATCAAGGACGGGACGCCACCCCTTGTGTCTGAAACGCTCCGCTGATACCCGCAACGCCCGCCGCCCCGCCACCCCCCAGCAACTGTTCCGTGTCGACTACCACGTTCTACGGTATCGCGCAATCTGATGGCTTGGTTGAAGAGAACGGTCTACGAGATTATCGAAGAGGCGGGGCCGGGCAATCGGGCCAGTGAGATCTTCGACGTCTTCCTCATTGCGCTGATCTTTTTGAATGTCGCCGCCCTGATTTTGGGGACAGTGGAGGAGATTTTGCTGATCTCCCCGCGGGCCTTTTTTCTCTTTGAGGCGATCTCGGTAGCGATCTTCACAGTGGAGTATGTGCTGCGCGTCTGGTCTTGCACGGTCAATCCGAAGTATGCCCATCCCGTGTGGGGACGTCTGCGGTTTGTCCTCTCTCCCCTCGCGCTCATTGACCTGCTGGCGATTCTGCCCATTTATGTCGTCTTCTTCGTCAATTTGCACGGCCTTGACCTGCGCTTCCTGCGGGTCGTGCGTCTGCTGGCCCGCATCGTGCGTCTCGGCCGCTATTTCACGAGCCTGCGCACTTTGGGCCGGGTCGTGCATGCCAAGCGGGGCGAACTGTTCGCAGTTGTCTCGGTACTGTTTCTGCTGCTGGTGATGACCTCGTCACTGATCTTTTTCGCCGAACACGATGCGCAGCCCGACGAGTTCGCCAGCATCCCCAATGCGATGTGGTGGAGCATCATCACGCTGACGACCGTCGGCTACGGGGACGTGTTTCCGGTGACCGCGGCCGGACGCCTGCTGGCCGGGTTGATCGCAATTGTGGGGATCGGGCTGTTTGCGCTGCCCGCCGGCATTCTTGGTTCCGGCTTCATGGAGGAGCTGGGCAGGGCAGAAAGCAGGCCCGTGGTATGCCCACATTGCGGAGAGGAGATCCATGGGTAGAAATGTTGCAAGGTCGGTACCGAAAAGCCTCATGCCCAAGTCTCAGCGCCCGCTGAATTTTGGCGTGCGGCGTTGGCGAAACGCCGAGACGCCTTCCTGCGCGTCGGCGGTGTAGGAAGCCAGGCTGCCGGCAAGGGTCTCCAGAACGACGCCGCTATCACCACCGGTTGGCATGGAGGCGTTGATCAGTTGTTTGGTCATCTGCACGGCGACCGGGCCGTTGGCCGCAATCGTTTTGGCCAGGTCGAGCGCCCGCTCGGCCAACTGTTCTGACGCCACGACCTCGTTCACCAGTCCCCACGCTTGCGCTTGCTCTGCGGCCACGCGCTCACCGCTGAAGATCATCTGTTTGGCCCGGCTCGGCCCGATCAGTTGAGCCAGGCGTTGGGTGCCGCCCCAGCCGGGAATGATGCCCAGTTTCACCTCCGGGAAGGAGAGTTGCGCCGCTTGGGCGGCCAGCCGTAGGTCGGCGGCCAGGGCTAGTTCCAGCCCGCCACCGAAGGTGTAGCCGTTGAGCGCCGCGATCACCGGTTGGGGCAGGCGCGCGTAGCGGGCGAAGATGCGGTGACCGTCGCGGATCCAGCGGCGGCCCATTTCAAGGGGCGTCAGATCGCTCCACTCGAAGATGTCGGCGCCGACGCAGAATGCATTGCCAGTGCCCGCGAGCAGTACAACGCGCACGTCCTGGTTACGGTCCAGTTCATCGGCGAACGCTTCCAGCGCATGCAGCATCTCCGCGTTTAGCGCGTTGAGCTTGTCGGCGCGGTTGAGGACGATGGTTGCGATCGGTCCCTTCAATGAGAGTTGGACGAGTTCGGTGGTCATGGAGACTCCTTCGGCAGTCTTATTGGGTCGATCGTAATGGGTCGTTCGTAACGCGAATCGTGGGCCATTGCGGAGCCGGAAAACGACCGCGTAAGAAATATGCCGGACCGCGCGGCATGTTTACGGCACTGAGAATGAGGCGAGGCAACCGGACAATTCGAGCGTTATCCCAGTAGCGTTACGTCGGGTTCAGCTTGATCGCTGTCGACCAAAGACCCGAGCAACAGAGCGCCTGGCAGCTCGCTTTGGGCGCGGCTCATCAGCTCTGCGGCGACGACAACGACCATGCCGATCCCCATATTGAAGACCCGGTAGGCTTCGTCGCGCTCCATTCCGCTCCAGGCCAGCAGGCGGCGGAAGACCGGCGGCACGTCCCAGTGGCGGCGGTCGATCTGGGCGCGCAGGCCTGACGGCAGGATGCGGGGCAGGTTGTCGACCAAGCCGCCGCCCGTGATGTGGGCCAGCCCCTTGACGGCGATGCCGGCCTCCTCAAGACTGCGCACCGGCGGCAAGTAAGAGCGATGCGGAGCCAGCAGCGCGTCGAGCAGCGGCGTGCCGTCCTCCAAAGGCTGCCGCAGATCGCGGTCGGCAATGATGCGGCGAATGAGGGAGTAGCCGTTCGTGTGCGGGCCGCTGCTGGGCAGCCCGAGGAGCAGGTCACCGGGCTGCATGGCGTCTTGGCGTGGCAGGAGGGCCTGGCGGTCGACCAGGCCGACAATCGTACCGGCCACGTCACAGGAGCCGGGCGTGTAGACATCCGGCATCTCCGCCGTCTCGCCGCCGAGCAGCGCGCACCCGGCCGCGCGGCAGGCTTCCGCCATGCCGGTCACCACTGCGGCGACGTTCTCCGGCACAAGCATGTCGACGGCGATGTAGTCGAGGAAGAAGAGCGGGCGCGCGCCCTGTGCCAGGATGTCGTTGACACAGTGGTTGACGATGTCCTGGCCGATGCCATGCCAGCGGTCATGTTGCGCGGCCAGTTTGACCTTGGTGCCGACGCCGTCGGTGGAGGCCACCAACAGCGGCTGCGGCGGCAGATCGGACAGCGCGAACAGGCCGCCGAAGCTACCCACGTCGGCCAGCACCCGGGGCGTATGGGTGGCGCGCACAGCCGCCCGCATCAACGCGACCGCGCGGTTGCCGGCGTCGATGTCCACGCCTGCGCCCGCGTACAGACCGGACGATTGGTCTGAAAGGCTATTGCCTGCTGACGACAAATGTGTGCCTAGCTCAGGAGAAAGCATCATGGTTGACTTCCATCTATCCCAGTTGCGTCGTTGGAAGAAAAGATTGGCCCGCCGGGCAACTGCTGTAGCAGTTCAAGTTGAAGTGTGCGCTGTTCAGCGACGAGCGCGTTCGCAACCTTGCAAGCGCCACCCCTCCCGTTTGCGAATCACTGAAAGCGGCCTTCTGACAGTATAATGACAGAAAGGAGGCACGTAAAACCCGCCCTATTGCTAATCTTCATACCGTACCTCAAAGTCCTCTTCAAGTAAGGAGGGAACCGATCATGGCTGAGCATTTGAGTACAGAAGTGCGGCCCCTACCGCTGAGTCTCCTTGTGCGGTTGTTTACAGCGTCGAACGGTCAGCCGGATGAGGAGGAACAGGATAGCTCGACGGGAACACCTGTCTGGCTTAGCCCCATCGCCACTCGGCAAAGTTTTGAAGCGCGGCTTGACCTCGCCGCTGAGATCGGCGCGACACAGATCGAGATTACACAGTTCAGCCAGCTTTCGGGGGCCAACTACCTCCTCGAAAATGCTGTTGCACGTAAATCGTTCCTGGATGCGCTGAAGCGGCGGGGATTGGAGATTGCCGCGTTGAACTGCTCCGGCATGCATTTGCATCCGGTGCATGGCGAGGCATCGCAGCAGCTCATCAGGCAAACGATCTTATTGGCCGAGCAGCTTGGCGTGAACAGGATCGTAACGATGTCGGGCACCAGCGGCGACGGCGCCGATGCGACGACGATCAACTGGATCTTTTTCCCATGGCCGCAAGAATCGGTAGATCTGCTCAACAGGCAGTGGGATGAAGCGGTTGCTCTCTGGCGCGAATTGGCGATTTTTGCCAGAGATCACGGCGTGGAGAAGATCGCGCTCGAGCTCCACCCGCTTCATCTTGTGTACAACGTGCCAACACTGCTGCGCATGAGAGAGGCAGTCGGTCCGATACTTGGCGCGAACGTCGATCCGAGCCATCTCTTCTGGCAGCAGATGAATCCGGTCGCCGTGGTGCGGGCACTGGGCGAAGCGGTCCATCATGTTCATCTCAAGGATACGGAACTGATCCCGGAGCAGGTAGCCATAGCTGGCGTCCTCGACGACCGGGCGTTCAGCGATCCGCAGCAGCGAGCGTGGATTCAGCGCACAATTGGCCGCGGGCACAACGCAGAGTTTTGGTCAGCGTTCATCAATGCGCTGCTTGAGATCGGCTATCAGGGAGCGGTCAGCATAGAGAATGAGGATCCGTTCCAGGCATATGAGGAAGGTGTGCGCGAGGCGGCCGCTTTTCTGCGACCGCTCTTGAGAATCTGAACAAAGGAGCCGCCCAGATGGAGATCGACCGCATTGCCGAAATCAATATGCTGCCTGATGCGCTGGCGAAACCGATTCCCCGTCATTATCGTGTCGGCCTGATCGCAGCCGGCAGGATTGTGCAGAGCGAAATCATGTCTGCCTACCGCGCGGCGGGGATTATGCCGGTGGCAGCAGCCGATCCCGACCCCGCCGCGCGCGACAGCTTGCAGGCGCAGTGGGGCGTTGAACGAGTCTTTACCGATTATCGAGAGATGCTGGACACAGTGGAGATTGATTTCGTCGACATCAATCTGCGCTGGGACGTGGGACTTTCGCAGACGCGGGTTGATGCGGTGGCAATGGCAGCGCAGAGGGGTATACACGTCATCATCGCCAAGCCGATGGCAGAAAACTGGGAGCAGTGCAAGGCTATGGTCGCGCACGCTCGCCGCGGAGGCGTAATTCTGGCGGTTGACCAGAACACGCGCTTTGGTCCAGCCTTCTACGGCTGCCGGGCCTTAATCCGCGCCGGCGCCCTCGGCAAGTTGCTCTCGGCCTCCATCAACTATCATTCGGCCCTTGGTCGTCAGCATACAAATGCCTTTCATGCGGTGCATGACGTATGCGTACATGGGGTGGACATCCTGCTGTCCTGGTTCGGCGAGGAGCCGCATGAGGTGTACGCGCACTGGAGCCGGCGCGTTGATGGCATCGGCTCGGTTCTGGCGGCTACCATGTCATTTGCCAACGGCGCCAACGCCACGCTCCTCTACGACTTTGCAACCCGACACCGCCGCCAGTTCGAATTCATTGCCGTTGGCGAGACTGCCAGCGTCGACGGCCTTCAGGATCAAGAGTTGCCCGCGGCCTCGCGCGTGCTCAGATCCACGCTGCGTTACGGCCCCCACCACATTCGGGGACTGGCGCTCGAGATTCCTCTCGCGCATACGATGTCTCCCGGATCATATTTAGCCACACGGGCCGACCTGATGCAGTCAATTGAGGATGGGCGACAACCTTGGACCAGTGGCCAAAACGTCCTGCGAACGATGCGCACCTTATTCGCCCTCTTGCGCTCGATCGAAGAAGGCTGGCCTATACGTCCGGACGAACTTTTTGCTGCCACTGGATCCCCATCAGGAGAAGATGCCACATGACCGGAAAGATCTCAGTCAGGCAACTGCCTGTGCAGCGCCTCAACAGATCGGCGTTCCAGCCATTCGGAGCAGTCATCGAACCGGAAACGGCCGACTCCCCGAACCTCAACCGGTCGCCTGGGAATCTGGGCATGCTCTGGGTGCAGAAAGCGCTCGAATTTCCTACGCAACCCTATATGTGCTGCCTGCGTTATTACTACCGCGGCGGCCGCTGTGAGTTCCTGCAAAAGCACCCTGCGAGTACAGTCGTCCTCATCCCTCTCGGTATGCGGCCGAGCGCCTTTGTCGTCGCCCCGAATGATGGACAAGGCCGGCCGGCCGTTGAGCAGGCGACCTCCTTTCTGCTGGACGGGAGTAAGGGCGTCATTCTTCACCGGGGGACTTGGGTGCGGTATGCCTACCCCCTTGGGGAATTCGTCGACTTTGCCTACGTCACGCAACGCGTTGACCCGGTGACGGCCAACACGACCGACGATACGGTGCGGGCCAATCTTGACACTGAAATGGGCTTCGTTTTCGACCTCGTCTTTGACGTGCCTACCGGCGCGGGCTATGAGCACGGCCAGAGTGGCGCGATGGTTGCCGGCCCGCCCAGAAAGCCCCCATGGCGATAGGCACTTGAAGAGCGGGCAGAGATCGTTGCTGCCCCTGTTCGAAGTGGCGGCTGCCTTGCTATGGCGTTGCGCGATACGCCGCCGCAGAAACCGGAGCGCCTCCTCTGGCCGCTGACCGGTAGGCCGCATCGAGAAAGAGCACGGTAGTTCTACCAACTTCGTCGCCCGGTGCGAGATTCTCGGCACTGCCCAGAATTACGTCAATGAAATTGTTGGCCGGCGCGAAACGCGGATAACGTTCATCGGGCGGCAAAGATGGCAGGGATTCCACTGCGCTGCCATGTCTGTGAACTGTCAGCGTGCCTGCGATGAGGTCGAGTAGGAGATAACCGCGGCTGCCGTAAACGGATAAATTGTGCTGACCGGCGTCCCCCGGATGCAGATTGCCGGTGCTGGCCAGAACACCGAGCGCGTCATGGCTCAGTTGCACATTGATTGCATCGATAACGTCCACCTCGGTATCCAGCCTGTTCATATGGGCGGTTACCTGCTGAGGACGCATACCTGTAATCCAGAAGATCAGCGCGGCCGCATGGGTGACCTGGACGTAGCCTTGTCCACCCCCACGGCTCAACTGCGTATTTGCATTCACGAGAGGGCCGAAGAGCGGGGCTTCGAGGCTGCCGGCGTAGGCGTCGAGATTGCCGCGATAGGTTTGGTAGGCTGTAGACGTGTAGAGGCTCGAAACCAGTTGGATTTTGCCCAGTTCCCCGGCCAGAACGGCCTGCCGCGCGCGCTGCGTGTGCGCCGTGTAGTTCCAGGGATAGCTCATCACGATGGCGCGTTCCTGCCGTATAGCCAGTTCCACTAACTCATGCGCGTGGCTGACCGCAAGCACCATAGGCTTCTCGCATAGCAGATGGCAGCCGGCCGCCAGCGCGCTCCGCGCGATCTCATAGTGGGCTGGCTGGGCCGCAGCGATGACTACGCCGTCCAGCGCTTCGCCCGACAGCATCTTGCGAAAATCAGAATAGGTTCTGCCAACGTCGAAGGCCGCGGCGCTCAGGCGCAATCGCTCCGGATGGCGGTCGCACAGTGCGACCAGATCGACTTCCGGCCGCGCGCTGAGCGCCGGCAGGTGTGTGTGGGTCGCCCACCATCCGGTTCCCACCACGCCTATGCGTATTCTCTGGATCATAGAGGGTTATTCAGACAAAAACAGCTCGGGGGGAAATTCAACTTGGGCCCAAAAAAAAGAAAATTCCTCAGAATCAGGCGATGATACCGGCAGGATAACGGTTCAACACGTCATTGTCATGCGCGGGAATCACGACATCGGCTTCACGACGAATGCGCTCAAGCGCGTCCTGGCACTCGAAGATGTTTTCAAACACCCCTATCGGGATACCCTTGTCAAAGTTGTCGTAACGGAAAATCGAGTCTGAGATCACTACCTTGCCGAGTGCAGTCTGGATAGAGACCGCCATGGAGCCGCGATGATGGCACCCCACCCAGAACATCCTTATGCCGGGCAGTACCTCTTCCTCATCGTCCACAAGCCGGAGACGCTCCCGGCCAGCGGTGACCAGGTAGGTCAGCGTGGCATCGGTCAGGACGACTTCGGGATCAAAGGGAAGGGGCCGCTCGGGCGCGAGGAAGTCTATCCAGCCCGTGCGCGACAAGTAGACGTCGGCCCCTGGAAAAAGTTCAATGTTGCCCGTGGCATAGGCTCCGAGCGAGATGATCAGGAGCGCATCTACATCCTCTGGCCTGACGCCGACATCGGCCAATACCTGCTGAGGGGTCCAGATGCGATCGGGGGGAAAGAAGTTTTGGGGATGCGCGCCCCGGCAAGCCTCGTTCAGAATCTCCAGATCCTCCAGGTCCTGGGGCAGGCCCGTGTTGATCAGAACGGTCCGCCCACCACCCTTGGCCAGCCAGATGAAATGCGGTCCGTACTCCAGCTCGTCCCAGTGGCTCATGTAGAAATTGATTGGGCCTGGCGCCATCGATTCGCCGATCTTCATAGCACGTAAGGAATACTCCATCGCAGCCTCCTCCATTGACGCGTGTCGACCCTGATGCAGGCGGGATTGCCGCCTTTCATGGTACCTCTACCTTGCTCGCCGGTTGACCCGAATCAGTTCACCTTCCAATGAATCGTGAGCCTTGATTATCTCGTGAGTGCGTCCGACCTGGCCTTCAAAATCCGGATCGAACGGTCACGATATTATGCCGCTATGGCGTGACGACTTTATATGTAAACGAATGAAATGCTTATGGTTTATGGTCAAGACAGCCCGATTACTCGCACTTGCAACAGACAAAAATTCTTCATCCGGGAAACTCTGATGCGCCTTGCCATCTTCCTGGATTGTCAGTACGTCGTTCCCTGACTTTCGCAACTCCTCGACAACTGGCAAAGGGAAGTTTTCGTCTGCGTATAGGCGGGCCATATCTAGGCTGTCTCGTTTTCAATAATCTGTTGCTCGATTTCTTCTTTGCTGGCTCTAAAGTACGCCCACGCATTGGTCAGATCCTCGGCACGTAAAGTTGGATAGGCCCTCAATATATCCGCTTCACTACTACCGAGGTTTCTGGCCTGCGCCAAGAGCCATACAGGGATACGCGTGCGTACAATACACGGTTCACCACCCAATACACTTGGCGCGCTTTCAATGCCAGGAAAAACGCCGCCGAGGTCCCGAGCAATCCATTGAAGCAACTGAGGTTTCTCTGCCGCTGTCATGGAAGGAATCATTTCCTGTACTTTCTCCAACGTAGTCATTCGCTTTGACTCCGAATCTATGCCGATTCAAGGTGCAATACTGGCTCCAATCATAGCAGAGCAACCGGTTTTCCGCGTACGCCATCACATCCCGGCAACGGCGTCCTATTTGGATTGCCATTGGAAGCTGTGCTATACGCAGGGCAGGTCTCAATACCTACTTACAAGAACGGAAGAAAACGGCACGCACGAACATGTCTCTTGCGCTGACCTTGGCTATTCGCTGTCCAACCAGGGTATGCGTCGCAACGCGCCCAGGGGATTCACGACGCTGGGCAGGTAGTGCTCCACCTTTCGATAGCCGACATTGATACATTCGTAGATGCCGGCCTCCTGAAAATCATGCAGCAGATCTGCCAGCATCCGACGCGCCAGGGCTGCATCGATCAAGGCCAAAGAGTAGAGCACCCAGCCCGAGGCGGCCGCCCAATAAGCGCCGTTCTGGTAGGTATCCCGCTCGATAGGGTACCTGGTTTTGAGAAGTCGCTCCCAGTACTCGCCACGCAACAGGTGCCGCACCTGTCCGCGCCAAACATAGTCTTGGTAGCGATCGCGCAGGAAGCTCAACAACCGCTGGCGCCGTTGGCCGTGGACGAAGTCGATATAGACGGCGAACGCGCTTCCCCATATGTCAACCTGATTGCAACCCACTGTCGCCGCGCGATAAGCGCCGACCGCATCGTCCCACAGCCGTTCGGCGCCAAGCTCGATGTCTGCGGCGCGCTGCCGGTATAGGGCGGCGTCCTCACCGCATTGTTCACATAGTTCCGCCATCTCCTGGCAGGCTGCCCAGTAAAGCAAGGATGAGAAAAGCAACTCGCCCGTTTTGGCCACTGTGTCGGTGAATCCATAGGGGGACTGCCGGTGGCCCGGGGGGATATGCACCATGCCCGCCGGACTGCGAGGGGTGAAGTCAAGTGCCCGTCGCAGTGGCTCCAGGTTCTGGCGGGCGTATTCAAGATCGCCGGCCTGTTGCACGTATGCGTATACCAGGCTAACCATCATTGAGGAGTTGTCGGTGGGCGGATCGCCCAGAGGTGTGTCGGGATGCCCTGCACTGTAGACAGCGGTTCCATCCACCTGCACGCGATCAGGCACGCAGCCGTCGTCACGCTGCTTCCGCAACAGATAGGCAATGGCCCTGCGCCCCTCATCTGGCTGCAACAGATCAAAAACGTTTTGCACCAGATAGGCGCAGTCACGCGTCCACAGCGCCCCGTAGAAGCCCAGCCCGTCTGGCATGTACAGGATCGTGCCATCATGGGCAGGGAAACGTGCGCCGGCAAGCTCCTTGCGAGCCGCCTCTTCCAGCCAAGCTATCTTCTGTTCCACCAATTCACCTTTCGCTATTCCTTCGTACCCCGAAGATATAGATAGAGTTGTGCGAGCGTTATGGCCAACGTAATGATCACCATGAGGACAGCAATGGCCGATGAAAGACCGAAATTCCCAAACTTGAAGGACTCCTCGTACACCATGATCCCCAGAACCTCGGTCAGACGCGCCGGTCCGCCTTGGGTCAACAGCCAGATCAGTTCAAATTCCCGCATACCGCCAATGACGCCGAGCAGAATGAGTGTGGCGGTGGTCGGACGCAGCAGAGGGATAGTGATGAACCAAGATTGTTGCAGCGGGGAGGTTCCATCAACCGTAGCAGCTTCGATAATTTCGGGGTTGATGGATTGCAGGCCGGCCAGGTACAGGACCATGGCAAAGCCAAAGCTGCGCCATACGTTGACGGCGATGGCTGCATAGAGCGCCCACTTGGGATCGGCCAGCCATGCTCGATCGAGAAATTCCAGACCCAGGGCTGCGAACATCAGGTTCACAATGCCGACGCCTGGCAAAAGCATGAAGCTGAACGTCGCGCCGATGACTGCGCCGGATAGCACAATCGGGGAGAAGAAGACCGTACGGAAGAACTGTCGTGCGAGCAGCTTGCGGTCCAGCACCAATGCGAGCGGAAGTCCGATGATGATCTGCAAGGGAACGGTAAGCCCTATCCAGAGCAGGTTATTCTTGAGGGCGGTGAAGAAATGTGTCTGCCCCACGAAAAGACTTACATAGTTCTCCAGGCCGACAAAGCGCGGCGGGCTGATTGCGTCCCATTCAACAAAGCTGAGGCGAACCGTGAGGATGAGGGGATAGGCAAAAAAGGCCGTATAAAGAAGGAGGGCGGGAGCAACGAACAACAGCGCGCTGTTGAGGCCGCCACTTGCAAGCCGCCGACGCCACGAGCTTGCCGACGCGGAGGCTGTCGGTGTAGGCGCGGGCGTTGTTCCCTGATCGGTGTTGGACGAAGATTGATCTGGGCTGCTCATCCTTTTAGTGCTCCCGCGGTAAGACCTTTTATGAACTGCCTCTGGGCAACAAAATAGAACAGCATCGCAGGTAGCGCCACCCAGGTGAGTGCGGCAAAGGCGCGTTCCAGGATCTGGCCCTGGTATCGGAGGTAGTAAACGGTTGCCAGAGGGGCAGTGCGCATCTCTGGCTTGGTCATGAAGAGAAGCGCCAGAATAAATTCATTCCAACTGCCAATTGCGACAAAGATGCCGGTTGCCGTAAGAGCCGGAACTGAGAGCGGCATAGCGATGCGCCAGTAGAGTTGTAAGTTGGAGGCGCCATCGACGCGGGCCGCCTCTTCAATTTCCTTGGGCAGGCTGTCGAAATAGTTCCTCATCATCAGAATACAGAAGGGAATGTTGGCGGCAGCATAGGGCAAGATCAAGCCCAGGTAGTTGTTACGGAGTTTCAACTCATTGATTACCTGAAACAGGGGGATCATGAGAGTCGAAAACGGCAGCATGATTCCCAACAGGAGGAAAACGTAGAAAACTTTGCTGCCGAAAAAAGCTCTGCGCGAGAACGCATGCGCGGCCAGAGAGCCGATTAATAGCGTGGCAACCGTGCTGAACGAGGTAACGAGCACGCTGTTGACTAACATGCGGGCAAGGGGCGTTTCGCGAAAGACCTGGGTCACATTCTCCAAGGTGAAGGAGGCCGGCAAGATACCCAGAAACGCAGGTGTCCCCGTTTGCCGGAGGGCTGTCGCTAGCATGTAGAGCATTGGATAGATTGTTACAAGCGTGATCAGGATCAAGGCGATATAGATAAGAATGCGAGGAATGAGTTGCTTTTGTGCCGCATTCATAGACCTGTCTCCGTTGTTATTGACACAACGCAAACGTATCACATGGTAACAATATGCGCAGGATCAGGCGATTTATGACTCATACTTGAAACTGCAAATGCCGACGACGAACAACACGGCCGCCGTGCCTAGCAGGACGCCGATCTCCGGCAGAACGTCGCCAAATCCACCGTTGAACCAGATCAGATCGTGGAAGCCGTCCATCGCCCAGGCCACGGGCGAGAGATGACCGAGCGTCTGCATGAATTCGGGCACAATTTCCAGCGGCCACCAGGCTCCCCCCAGCGGCGCAAGCGAGAGGGACAACAGCAGAACCAACCCTCTGGCCTGGCCCTCACTGGTGATCCGGGGCGCGAGGGCGAAGGTGAGGGCGGTGATAAAGAGGACAAAGGCGACCATGATGGTGAGCAGCGCCAGGGGATCGCTGCCGAAGTTCATGCCAGCGGCCGCGCCGACAATAAAGACGATAAAAAACTGGATCATGCCAAGCGTAAAATAGACGCCGATCTTGCTGCCGAGGATCTGCGCCCGAGAAAGAGGCAGCGCCATCAGACGCTGGAGTGTCCACTGGCGGCGCTCGCGCAGGAGGACGGCCATACCGCCCAGCACGGTGAACATGACATACAGCGTTCCCATGCCAGGCGCCGACTGGTTGAAGCCATTGTCAGAGCCGTCTTCGCTACCGCCAGCAGAGCCTGCCACAGTGAAACGCACCGCGGCGGGCCGTTCGCTCAACATCCCCTGCGCCCGCAGGTAGAGGGAATGCAGAAAGTCCTCCCGCGCCTCTTCGGCGAGTGGCGGCAGTTTAATGGCCGCGGTAACGTTATCCAGGAGCGCGCCCGCCACGCCTCTTGTGATCGAGGCGCTGTTGACGCGTAGCAGCACCGCGTTCAGGCTCTGCAAAACGAGGCTGGGCTGCAACGGGTCGGCTGTTGAGTAGTAGTCGATACTTGCCCGTTGGAAGTTCTCCAGCGCGGCGGCGTAGCCCGCGGGGATAACGATCAGCGCCCTGGTCCTCCCTGCGCGGGCGCGTTCGATGGCGCTTTCTAGATGAAGCGGCTCATCGTCAAGCCTGCAGTAATCGTCGGCGTCGTTGCCCAGCGGACAGAGCACCAGCGCATCGTTGGCGGCGCGCAGTTCGTCGATCAGGCGGGCCGACATATCGGTCTGATCCAGGTCGATCAGATCGACTCGCAGGCGGGTCGGTCCACCTCCGCCGATGCGGCCCAGACTCCAGCCAATCACCAGGGTAAGCAGGACGGGTATCACAAGCAGGCCGATCAGGTTGCCCCGATGGGAGAAGAAGATTCGCAGGTCGTTGAGGATGATGGTCAGGATCGGTCGCATGGCCGTAGGCGGTCTTTAATGCATTGCGTATTGCGTATTGCGTAATTCATGCGAAAGTAACTGTTTCGAATGGGATTGGCTTGCGTGCGATTACAGATTCAGTCTGCGCTTGAAGAGCCATGCCCCCAGCAGGAACAGAACGATGCCCTGGGCGAACAGGACCAGCAGGTTGAGTACGATGTCCGTCTGGGCGTTGGCAAGTTTGACAAATGCGTCCACGCCCCAGTAGATCAGCGAGAACTGCGCCGCCTGATCAGGCAGGGCGAAGCCGAAGGCGCCGCCCAATACGGCCAGGGTGATGTTGATCATGGGGCCAAAGAGCACCACCTGCTCCGGTGTCCTCGCCAGGCCGACGACAAATACGCCCAGGCCCGATACGCACAGCGCCAGCGCCAGCATCACCAAGAGGATAGCGGCCAGACTGGCGCCCCATATAAAGGTCGGCTGGCCGATGACGATGGAGGCGACGAGGGTCAACGCGGCCAGTAGGATCAGGATCTGCAGGAGGACTACGACCAGGTTCCCCAACAGCTTGCCCAGCAACAGGTAGATGCGCGGCGTGGGTGAAACGATCAGCCGTTGCAGCGTCCACTGCCGGCGCTCTTCATAGATGGAATGGATGCCAAAGACGCCGGTAAAGAGCGCGAAGAAGACAGCCTGCGATGCGCCGATCGGGACGATGATGCGAGCAAACGGAGGACCTTGCTGCAACGCGTCCAGCGGCTGCCGGGTGACGGTGATGTTGCTGGCGCCGGGCGTGATCAGACAGCCTAGAGGCTCAATAGCCGACGCATCCAGGTTTTGCAACGCGGCGATTGACGCGGGTATGCCGATATCACTCAGGTCGATATTGCTGGAAACGAGATTGTCCAGCAGAGTATTGACTGTGGTTTCAACTGTGGCGCTCAACGCGACATTCAGGCGCACATATTGATGGACGATCCTTTCCACAATACTGTAGACAATGCGGGCCGAGATCGGCCGGCCGCTGTTGCCATAGACTTCGACGGCCCCGGCCTCACCCAAGGGCTGGCCCTGAAGATTGCCGGCATCAACCTGCAGGGCGAGGTCGATCTGCCCGATATCAAAGACGAAACGGGGCATCAGCTGTTTGCTGAACCCCGGCGGGATGATCACCGCGGCCGCATACTCCCCGCTATCGACGCCAGCACGCGCCGCGTCGGCATCGTCAACTGCGGTGGCCTTCAGCAGATCGTCCAGAGTGCCCTCTGTGAAGAAGCCGGCGGCGCCGGCCGGTTCGACGTCGTCCAGCAGGCTGCACCTGATCTCAGCGATATCAAAACCTGGGCTGGCAAGCGTATTGTCGGTCGCAATCGGCTGCGACAGCAGAATACCGGCCAGTTGCTCGCCAAAATTGAACGAAAGGTCATCAAAACTCACAGCAGTATCATCCACATCGAAAGGAAGCGTATCCGAATTCGTGAACTGCTCGGGCAGGTTGACCCCGCCCTGCAGATTGAAACCTTCGTCCAGATTGACCACAGCTGCAGGTATGGCGGCAAAGTCGGGTGTATCGGAATCGCCGTCACCGCCAAACGCCAGCCCGATTATGGTGGACAGCGCCAACGGCGTGGCGAACATGATTAGAATGAGGTTGCGACTGCGGAAGGTGGTGTATAGCTCCTTCCAGGCGATTGTGGCGATTTTACGCATGAATCAGAGGAAAGCTGTGCGGGTCGGTTAGATGCTTGCCAGGAACGCGTGAGCAGAGAGCAAGGTTGAATTAGTCTCGCAGGGCGCGCCCTGTCAAGGCCAGGAAGACGGCCTCGAGGTCCGGCTCGCGCACTGCGACAGAGTGGATTTCGATGCCCGCGGCGTCGAGCAACTGGATAATCTGGGGAAGCGCAGTGCGTCCCCGTTTGGCGAAAGCGATGAGGCGCGCGGGCGTGGACTCGCTGATCTCATCACTGATCTGCTCGGGCGGATTGTAGAGCAGACGCGTTACACCGGCGGCCTGCCGTCGAATGCGTTCGAGCAGTTCCTCCGTTACCGCCTGCTTACCGGTCGTAAATTCCAGCCGGTCCTCTTCGCCCACCTGCTGCATCAATTCGGCCTGCGTCCCCATGGCGATGATCGCGCCGTGGTCCATGATGCCCACGCGATCGCTCAGTTCCTGGGCCTCCTCCATCAGGTGCGTCGTATAGAGCACGGTCATGCCATGTTCGTCGCGCAGCTGTTTGACGGTGTCCAGGATACGGCGCCGGCTCTGCGGGTCAAGGCCGACGGTCGGCTCGTCCATATAGATGAGTTGAGGCCGGTGCAGCAGGCCAACGGCGATGTTGACGCGGCGCTTCATGCCGCCGGAGAAGGTGTCGATACGATCGTTCTGCCGGTCGGGCAGGTCCACGAATTCGAGCAGTTCATCGACACGCTTATTGAGCGCTTTTCCCCCCAGCCCGTACATTCTGCCGAAGAAGAGCAGGTTTTGGCGCGCGCTGAGTTCGGGATAGAGGGCGATCTCCTGGGGGACGAAGCCCATCAGTCGCTTGGCCGCCATCGGCTGCCGGGTGATCGAATGGCCGCCGATCACGGCATCGCCTTCGGTGGGCGTCACCAGCCCGCTGATCATCGAGATCGTCGTTGTCTTGCCGGCCCCGTTTGGACCAAGCAGGCTGAAAATCTCGCCCTGCTGGATGTCCAGGTCGACGCCCTTGACGGCCTCTGTGTTTGTGCCGTCGGCGCGCTTGTAGGTTTTGCGCAGGTTGCTGGTCTGGACCATTGTTGGCATTGGATCGCCTCACCAATGGATACGATTGCGCACGGGAAAGGTTTTACAGTTATTTGCGCAGGTTTCCTGTCTGTACCATTGTTGGCATTGCGTCTGCTCATCGTTCGCGTGCAGTTGCCGTGTGCTATTCGCTGCACGCCCGAGTACGGCACGCCACCCGCATTGAAACAATTGAACGATGCTGCAGTGTCCGGCAGATGGAGTGCAGCATCGTCCAACTGCCCGGTCAGGGCAGGCTGACCGGGCACCCCATGCTTCTCAACACCATTTCGGCATTGGGCTGCATTGCACGCAGATCACGACCCGAGCGCGTCCTGAGCCGCCTGCACCTTGTCCATCTCTTCCTGTATGTCAGCGCCCGTGAGGAAGACCGCCTGTGTGGCATCCTCAAGCGCGGCAATGACTTCAGGGGAAAGGGCAATGACGCCCCATTGCGTAGCGCCTGATCGTGCATAGTGCGCTTCAACGCTGGCATCGAAAGCGGCTTCGCCCGTAGGCTGAACGCTCATACCCTTGAGGACCGGACCAAACGTCACAGACATCAGTTCCTGGTAGGCGTCGCTGACCATCGCCACCGCCATTTTGATTGCTCCCTCTTTGCGCGGTGAGGGCGAATCTTTCCAGACGCCAATGCTCATGGGAATATAGAAGTAGAGTTGGCCAGGTTGCAGACCGGGCTGCGCCGGCGGCATATCCCCATAGCGCCAAACTGGCCAATAGTCAGGATTGCCGCGGGGTCCCGGCTCGGTCTCATAGGCGTAATGCATGGCCGCTTTGCCGGCAGCGATCAGTTGATCATGATCACTCCAGGCAATGGCGAAGGGGTTTTTACCAAAACAGCCATCGTCAAACATCATCTTGTAGTTCACCATCGTCTGCACCCAGACATCCCCATTCCATGGCAATTCACCACCTGCCGCCTTGAGCATAGCGTCTTTCTCGATCTGACCGGCTAGATAGTCGAGCCAGACGCTGCTCTGTCCACCTTTGCCCGGGAAGGTGACCGGTGTGGTGACGCCCGCGTCAATAAGCGCCCGGCACAGTTCGCGGAAACCGGCGTAGTCGTTCGGCAGTTCGCTGGCGCCGACCTTTTCCAGCAGTTCCAAGCTGTATGCCAGCCCACCGGCGCCGGCCTTCCAGTACGGGATCACCAACATGTGCTCTCCCGTCGGGTCACGCGATTCGGCGCGCTCGATCACACCTTCCTTGAACCGATCTCGCCAGTTTGCGCCATACTCCTCTTCCATGTGACCTTCCATCGGCTCGAGGAAGACGACCAAGGGGGCCTGGTCAATGAGGCCCCATCCCATAAGATCGGGCAACTCGTCGGCGGCCGCGACTGTTTTGAGGATGGTGGCGTAGTCGTCCTGGATCGCAAGGTTGTAGGAATAACCCGGCACTAACTCTTCCAGCAGATTCAGGTGAGGGTCAGGTGGCTCCAACTCGCCCGTATAGAACCACGTCCAGTAATCGAGTGTGACTATCTCATCTGCCGCCGGCACCGCCGCGGGCGCCCCTCCCGGCGCGCAGGCCATAAGCACCAGGCCGGTGCTCGTCACTGCGGATAGCCGCATGAAATCACGTCGCGTGAAGAACTGAGATCTTGTGTGGGCCATGAGTCTGTCTCTCCTCGTGTAAGTACTGTAGTTGGACCTCGGTTTTCGATAGCCTTCTACGGAAACACTCAGAAACAGGCAGTTCTGGGGGAAACAGGTTCTACAGTTCCACTTCCTCCTTTCGCCCCCAGTTCCCGCACAGATTACAGGCAATGAAGGCGCTAAAGCCATTGATGCCGCACGCTTTCCGGGATTTCTTCCAGTTCGACAAGACGATGGATACAGGCGTCAAGAGTGCAAACGAGTAGTCAGGGAATGGCTACTGAAGTGAAGCGTCAACTGATATAGACAAGTCTCAGGGCAGTATACCACTTGCTGCACGCAGATTGTCAAGTCACTTGGCACGCGCGGGGGGCACCCCGGATTTGAGGTCATCCCCCTGGAACCGTCGGCGTCCCTATCCTTCGTGCCCCTTTGTGTCCTTCGTGGATCTCCCCGTAGCTGACCAGAGGCAGTCGGAAGGTTCCGCTTCAGCGGACCACCCCAATTTTGGATGCACCCGCACGCGCGGGTGCGATTCAAAATGGAGGTGAGTTTTTGGATCGCACCTGGTCAACTTCACTGACATGAGCGATCCTCTGGACCAGTTGACTCCTGATCCGGCACACACCCGTGCGTCAGGGTGTATCCCAGATTTGGGGGTATCCCAGACCAGCAGGTTGTCGAACCCGGTGTAGCAGGTTCCGCTTTAGCGGACCAGAGGGAGTCAGAAACGCGCGCCCATCTTGGGACGCACCCCAAGTTTACCTGCTATTGACATCCAAGTGAAAGTCCTACTGAGAAGCTGTTTGAAAAGTAGCTGGTATCGGCCAAAAAGACGAAGAACGACTGCCGGAAAGTAGTAAATCCTTCATCTATACGCCATAGTTCGCATCGTTTGCGCCGTTTTGCCCCTAACTTGACCCTTTTCAAACATGCGCTTAGTAACTGTCCGTTAACAAGTTAGCGGTGTTTGGCGTAAAATGACACTGAGTTGAGGAATCAAGCAAGGAGTCAGAGAGATGAGCCAAAGACCGATCCATCAATGTCAGTGTGAGATATGTCAGTCGCCACAGCCACATGCAGACAAAGACGACCACCATCGCATGAATGTTTTGCTGAGTCGGCTCAACGAACAGCAGCGACGCTGGTACGTCGCGTTGGAAGCCGAACGCATCGGGCATGGCGGCACAGAACGGCTGTCGCAGATTACCGGTATGAACGTCAACACGATTCGCCGAGGTCGGCGCGAGTTAGACGACGACTTGGCCGGGCGCCCAACGGAGCGGGTGCGCAAGCCGGGCGGTGGGCGGCAACCGCTGGAAAAAAAGTGCAGATTTAGAAGACAGCATCAAGGAAGTCATCGACGACGACATCGCGGGTTTGCCGACAGATGAACAGAAATGGGTGAGACTGAGCTTGCGCACCATTGCATCTCGGCTGGGCGCACGGGCATACAGCATCGGTCGCACCACAGTCAGTCGGCTCTTGAGAAAGCTGAGCTTTGGCTTGGTTGCCAACCGCAAGAGCTTGACTGGCGCTGTTCATCCCGACCGCAACCGACAGTTTGGCTACATTCGTCGTGTGCGACAGCAGTTCCTGCACGCAGGCCATCCTGTCATTCGTGTCGATACCAAGAACAAGCAACTGGTCGGCAACTTCGCCAATCAAGGTCGTTGTTGGCGTCAGGCTCTGGAGCAAGTCAATGTCCATGATTTCCCTGGCGATGCGCTGGGTCGGGCCGTACCCTATGGCATCTATGACATCGTCCATAACCAAGGTTATGTCTATCTGGGCAACTCCTATGATACGCCAGAATTTGCCGCCCATGCCATCGCACAGTGGTGGGCCGACCCAGAGCGTCCCCGCTTTCAGCGAGAGGACAAGCTCTTGATCTTCTGTGATGCGGGTGGCAGCAACAACTGCCGCTCCTGGCTCTGGAAACTTGCGTTGCAGCGCCAGTTCGTTAACCGATTCGGCATCCCGGTTGTGGTCTGCCATTATCCGACCGGCGCCTCCAACTATAATCCGATTGAGTATCGTCTCTTCAGTCAGATCGCGCGCAACTGGGCAGGCCAACCTTTGCGCTCTTTTGACATAATGCTCAACGACATCCGCAGCACAACCACCACGACTGGCTTGACCGTCAAAGCCTTTCTCGTTGACCGCGCCTTTCAGAAGGGGCGCAAGGCATCCCTGAACGAACGCCTTACAATTCATCTGACACGGCCACCTATCTGTCCAACTTGGAACGATATGATTCAACCAACACCGCTATCTTGAATATCAATCAAACCACTATGTTATTTGCGGAAATGTACTTAGTTAACCCCAGTTCGGAGTTAGATTAAGGCCGGCAATAGAGCCATATCTGTGTCAGGAAGATTGAGAGATGGCTTCTTAGCTTGCCAAGTGTAGGCAATCAGACCGGCGATGAGAGTGACGACAAAGTTGGTCGTGCTGCGGTGACGGGTGTGTTCAATCTGTGAGATATTCTTGAGTTGGTCAACGATGGTTTCAATGACGAAGCGCTTACGCGTTAGCAGCTTGTCTTCGAGAACGACGAGTCGATTCTGCATGTTTTTACGAATGGGCGTGATCAATTGCAGTCCCTGTGCGAAGAGTTGCTCAAAGAGAACTTGGGAGAGATAGCCGCGGTCGCCGATCAGCTTCCCCCACAACTTTTTGGTCATCTGTGGGACCGGTTTACGGTCATCGGTGTTGCCGGGCGTGAGTTGAAGCGCCAGCAATTCCCCCTGGTCATTGACAATCAGATGGAGTTTAAAGCCATAGAACCATCCCATGCTGCTCTTGCCGCGCCTGGCCACCTCGGCAAAGACCCGGTGGCGGCCGATGCGTCTGTTGTGGCAGACGGACAACGGGGTCGAATCAATGAATGCCACCCCTGTCGCCTGGCCAAAGCGCACACGCAGATAGAGACACATGGCTGCCAGGGCTGATGGCATTAACTCCACAAAGCGTGTGTAACTGACCAGAGCAGGGAATTCACTGCGCATATGCTTACATACGTGCTGCGTATAGAAGGCCTTGAAATCGCGATAATGCGACTGATGGAAGTGAATCAGAATCGCCATCACTTCACTCAAGCTCAAGCGCGGGGCCGGCCCTCGCTTGCGAGCCACGCCTAACAACTTGGCATTCTCCCATGTAGCCAACCACTGACAGAAATCATCGACATGACAGAACAGATTGAGTATACTCATCACTGAGCACCTTTCTTTGCTGGAGAATTTTTGTTAGAGAACTTCTATTCTACCAGCTTGATAAGGTGCTCACTTACTCCGAACTCAGGTTAGTTAGGACTTTCGCTAAGTCGGCTGGAAAGCCGGGATAGTAGGGCAGCGAAGTTGGTTTCGCAGGTAGTCGCTGAACAGGTCGGTATGAACGCGATAGATGGTTTTGTTGAGCAAGGTCGCGTGAACCTTGAGTGAAAGCCAGGCATGATAACAGCAAGCGAGGTGATTGCGCTGCGAACGAGCTTTGCGACATTGGCATTTGGCGGTGCCTGTCAGTTGCTTCAATTCACGTAGGACTTTCGCTAAGTCGGCTGGAAAGCCGGGATAGTAGGGCAGCGAAGTTGGTTTCGCAGATAGTCGCTGAACAGGTCGGTATGAACGCGATAGATGGTTTTGTTGAGCAAGGTAGCGTGGACCTTCAATGAAAGCCAAGCATGGTAACAGCAAGCGAGATGATTGCACTGTGAACGAGCTTTGCGACATTGGCATTTGGCCGAGCCTGTCAGTTGCTTCAATTCGCGGTGAAATTCTTCGACCTGCCAGCGCAACTCGTTCGCGTTTTGAACGACTTGCGTGATCACAGTCTCATCCGGATCATTGGTGATGACCCAGTCAATGTCGCCGTTTATGGCAACGACCTTGAACAATTTCACTTTGAAAGGCAGTTTCTTGAGCTTGACAATGATGCCATGCTTAAGCCGTTCGTCGGTCCAATCGAGCGCATCAAGCTGAATATAGCCATCGTCTGCGCTCAGACTGACCATGCGGTTGGCCTTGAGTGTGGTGTAGAAGGTCAATCCCAGACGGTGAATCAACTTCAGGTTCCGCCAGGAGCCATACCAACTGTCAAATAGCACGGTCTTGGCTTGAATCTGTTTGTCGCCAACGGCGCGCAGCAGCATCTCTTGAAAATGGTCGTTCTTTGTCTTCCCATCTGCTTCTTTGGCGTAGATGCGGAAATCAATCGGATAATACGCGCCATCTTCACCACTGGTGTGAATCAGGTTCACGACCGCAATGCCGCGCACCAGACCACCTGCAGCGCCACTGTACTGCAGCTTTACCATCTCGATTGACCGTGAATCGCGTTTGTCTTGCACACTGTCGTCAATGATCAGGTACGCATCCGCACTGTCGTCGATCCGTTCTTGCACCAGTTCCGATAGATGATTGGCTGTGAGTCGCTCTCTTTTCAGAAAATCGCTCACTACATCGTGACTCATGCCATCCAGATGTTCAGCCAAATTGGTACAGGTGTCGTTGATCGGCGTGCTAACCAGGTATTCGACATACTTCTGTTTTGTAATCATGTCTCAAGCTTACAGGATCTTGACCTCCTAGCGAAAGTCCTATTAGTGGGCCTTATGCTAATTAGCGTTTGAAAAAAGTCCCCTGGTGAGATAACTTTGGAGTTCGTCACCAACCAAAGCGACTCACCAGGAGGACCAACCGAATGATAGCTCATCTTGACGACTTCTGTCTATGGGTTTATGTGCTCGTTGACGACATGTTCCAGGCACTGGAAAGGCATCTGAGACGACCGGGGCCCAAGCCGGCCTGTAGCGATAGTGAATTGATAGCCATCTGTCTCATCGGCGAATGCTTGGGGTGGGATGTGGAAACAGAGTTACGCAATCATATGCAGGCACATCGGGATAAGTTTCCCATCTTGCCGAAGCAGAGCCGCTTCAATCGGCGACGACGTAACTTGATGGCGATTATGAATGAGATGCGGCGCATGATGTTGGCCCAGATGGACCTCTTTCGAGACCAGCATTGTGTACTCGATAGTCTGCCCATTCCTGTGGTTCAGTTCCATCTGGCGCCCCAGTCACGCGGCGATTGGCCCGCTCATGGGGCCAATTATGGGAAGGTCTCCTCTAAAAAGATGACGATCTACGGTTTCAAGCTACATATGCTGATCACGAAAGGTGGCCTCATCCTTGATTTCGAACTGGCTCCTGCCAGCGTCGGCGACTTGGCTATCGGTCGCGAACTCCTGCAAGAACACCACAACCGCATCGTCATCGGCGACAAGGCGTACGTCAGTGCACCTGTCGCTGATCTACTCTGGCAACACAATCGCATCCGCCTGCTCTCCAAGCCGCGCAGCAACCAGAAAATACAGATCCCTGCATCTGCACGTCGCCTCTACGACAGGGTCCGCCAAATCATCGAAACAGTTAACAGTCAATTGGTCGCACAATTCTCGATAGAAACCAACCATGCACACACTTTCAGAGGTCTATCTGCACGACTTTACACCAAATTGACTGCTCACACACTTTGCATCTATATCAACCGACTCTTGGGCGTACATGACTATCTTCAGATTAAGAAACTGGCCTTTCCTATCTAGCATAAGGCCCTAATACGCAATTCGGAAAACAGCCGGTTCTCAATGTGAACGCACTTTACCCCCACCCATCTCCTCCGTGCCCGACGACTCAGCGACCGCTGGCATGCACTCCCCACATGACCAACCTCCTCCATATCTGGCGCACACCCGCTCGCGCTACAGTTCGCGGCTGCTAATGGGCTGCTCGTCCTTCTGGTCTGGCCGCGCCGCGCCCATGTGCGACCCTGATTGCACGCCCTGCGCATTGTGGCCGCGAATCATGGTAATCCAGTGAACTATATGAATCAACGTCAATTTTGCTTCCTAGTGGGAAGCACAGTACAATTAGGCAGGAAGTTGGCTCCCCTGTTCCACTGCCTTTTTCCGTATGTCGACAAATAACCGCATTGGGTGCGCTACCTGCGAGCGCGCAACGGAACTTACCTACCAGAAACAGCGTATGACTACAACCCGATCGACACTCACCCATCTCTCCTGCAGCAGATGCGGGGCGGAGTACGATGCAAACCAGTTGATGAACCTGTGCCCGGCTTGCGCAAAGCCGCTGGTGGCACGTTACGATCTAGCGAAAGCTGCCCGGACCCTGACACGCGAAGCGTTGTCAGAGCGGGAACCTTCGTTATGGCGCTACGAAGAGGTGCTGCCCATTCGGACAATGGAGGCGCAGCTAAAGCTCGGCGAAGGGTGGACGCCACTGATTGACGCGCAGGCGCTCGGCGAAGAGATCGGCTGCCCCAACACGCTGATCAAAGATGAGTCGCTCAATCCCACCGGCAGCTTCAAGGCCAGGGGGCTGGTGATGGCGGTTGGTCGCGCCTACGAATTGGGCGCGGCGGAGTTGGCGATCCCCAGCGCGGGCAACGCGGCCGGTGCGATGAGCGCCTATGCCGCCAGAGCGGGTCTGCCCGCCCACGTCTACATGCCGCAGGATGTGCCAAACGCCTTCCGTGTCGAGTGCAGCAACCTGGGGGCGGAGGTCACGCTTGTGGACGGCCTTATCACTGACTGCGGGGCCAAGGTGAAGGAGCAAGTCGAGCAGAACGGCTGGTTCGATGTCAGCACGCTCAAGGAACCGTACCGGATCGAGGGCAAAAAGACGATGGGCTATGAGATCGTCGAGCAACTGGGCTGGCGTCTGCCCGATGTTATCATGTACCCGACCGGCGGCGGCACGGGGCTAGTGGGGATGTGGAAGGCGTTTGATGAAATGGAGCAGCTCGGCCTGATCGGCAGCGAGCGGCCGCGTATGGTAAGCGTTCAGAGCACCGGTTGCGCGCCGATGGTGCGCGCAATGGAGCAAGGAACCGAATTTGCCGAGCCGTGGCAAGACGCGCGCACGCTTGCCGACGGTCTGCGCGTGCCTGCGGCGGTAGGCGATTTCCTGATTCTGCAGGCCGTGCGAGAGAGCGACGGCACCGCGATCGCCGTAACAGACGATGAGATGCTTAGTTGCGCCAAACGGATGGGGCGGCGCAGCGGCATATTTCCTTGCCCGGAAGGCGCGGCTACGTTAGCCGCCCAGATTCAACTGCTGGAATCGGGCTGGCTCCAGGGAGATGAAACGGTGGTGCTGTTCAACACCGGCACCGGCCTCAAGTATGCGCACCTTTGGACTTAATCCTGTTAGCAGTGGCATATCGAGCAGCCAGAATATGGGCCAGAAGATAACAACAGCAAATGTCAGATAATCGAGGTGTAAAGTTGGAACAGATCAAACATTACAGGGCTGCGGTCGCCGGCCCGGAAGAGACCCACGAGAATCTGAGCAGCGGCATCAATGCAATTGCCGATCTGTTGGCGTCGACGCTCGGCCCGGTCGGCGGGCGTGTTGTGAACCAACGGGACGGCACGCGCGGGCCGGAGTTTCTGGATGACGCCGCGACCGCGGTGCGCCGTATACTCAGCCTCGGCGACCCACGCGTTGATATCGGCGCGATGCTGATGCGGCACATCGTCTGGCGCGTCGCCGGCCAAGTTGGAGATGGCGGTGCAGCCACCGCGCTTCTGACGCGGGAGATTTATCGCCAGGCGTTGAAGATGTTGACGGCAGGCATTGGCTACCGCGAACTGGAGATAGGCCTGCAGGCCGCGACCGCGGTCGTGAGCCAGAGCCTGAAGGAGATGGCCTATCCTGTGGAAACGGAGGATGACCTAGCCCTGGTTGCCCTGACGGTGGTGAAAGACCGCAATTTGGCGGCCACAATCGGCGAACTGAGTTTCCTGCTCGGTGCGGACGCGCGCATCTCGGTGGAGAAGTTTGTCGCCCCATATCTGGCGCGCGAGTACCACGCCGGCGCCAACTACAAGGCCGAAATCGCCAGCTTCCACCTCTACACAGACCCGATCCGCAAATGGGCGATTTACGGCGATTCCACCATCGCCCTGGTCGATGACACACTTACGGAGGCGGACGAAACGGTGGCGCTGATCGAGGCGGCGATGAAGATGGGCAAGAAGTCGCTCGTGATCATCGCCTCCCATTTCAGGGAAGAGGCGCTGCATGTCATGGTGCGCAATCAGACGGAGGAGAAGAAGAAGATCTCGATTCTCGGCGTCCAACTGAAGGAGATCGGCGATCCGCGGCGGATGGCCTTCCGCGATCTGACAACGCTCACCGGGGCGACCATCCTGGGCCGCAACTACTACGCATATGCCGCCAGAGCCAAGCAGGCTGATTTGGGCGAAGCGATGCGCGTGCAGGTTGACCGCAAGACTTTACAGTTGCAGCCTTATCGGAGCCGAACGGCCGCAGTCCAGGAAACGGTCGATCAGTTGCGCCTCCGCATCGAAGGGCTGCGCGTGGACGACGACGAGCGCCCTGAAATCATCAACCGGCTGGCTGCGCTCACCGGCGGGATGGGCGTGCTTAAGGTGGGCACCAATCTCAAACAAGAACGCGATGTCCTGTCGGCGCTGTCGGAGAGGGCGCTCATTGCCGCCTCACAGGCGCACAAGACCGGTGTCGTGCCTGGCGGCGGCGCGGCCTTCGTCCACGCCCGCAAAGCGCTTGACGATCTGGAGTTGGAGGGCGAAGAGAACTTTGGCGTCAAGGTCCTGCGCGATGCCCTGGACGCGCCCTTCCTGCAAATCGTCAAGAATGCGGGCATCGAATCTCCTTCGGTGGCTGCCATTCGCCTTGAGGAGGCCGGGCCGGCCTACGCCTACGATGTCGTCAGCAAGAAGCTAGTTGACGCACATGAAACCGGGCTGGTGGATGTCACCGGGGTGCAGACCGCGGTGCTGGAAACCGCTATCAGCGGCGCGCTGATGGCTCTTGGTACCAACACGATTGTCTACCATCGCGATCCGTCACAGAGCATGGAACCCTAAACGATGTCAATCATACTCTCTCTTTCCGAATGTGAAGGCAAAGTATGGGCTGCCGGCCCCTACGGCCTGTTTGTCGTTGGCGAGGACGAACTGACGCCGACCCCCCAGCCGATGGAAAGGCTGACCACGGCGTGCGTTCTGGGTGACCGCATCTTTACCGGCGGCGCGCCCTTCGGCATCGCATATCTCCAGGATACAGCCGAGCAGTGGCAGGCCGCCTGGCGGGAGGGCGCTGAGGAGGCAGTCCTCACCTTTGCCACCGCGCCGGACTACGACGACTCCGGGGCGATCCTCGCCGGCAGCGAGGGGGACGGCGTGCTGCGCAGCCTCGATCGCGGCCTCCGTTGGATGCCCAGCAATTTCGGTCTGCAAAACCTGACCATCCTGACGCTGGCTTGGGCGCCTCCCATGGGCGAAGACGCTTGGCCCAGTTGGCAGGTGGTCTTCGCCGGCACCGAGGAGGGCATCTACCGTTCGCCCAATGGCGGGTTGGGGTGGAAGCGCAGCGAATCGGCTGACGCCGCCTTCCAGACCGTCGCGGTTGCGCCGGACATGCATTGCAGCGGGCTTGTGCTGGCCGGAACTGAAACCGACGGCCTCTGGCGCTCGGCGGATGGCGGCCGCACATTTGCCGCCGTGGAGGGCGCGCCCGAGCAAGTCAACGCGCTGATCGCCTTGACATCCTCTAATGGGGATGGAGAAGCGGCCAACTGGCTCCTGAGCGACGACACACAGTTATGGCGCTCGCAGGACGGCTCGCTCTGGACGCAGATTAGCGGCAGCGACGCGGCCCTGTGCCTGCTCGAAGTGGATGGACACATTTACGCCGGCGGTGAGAACGGAGTCACTGTACTGAGCCGCGCCGGATTTCAGGTCGAACGACAGTTGCAGATGTCCGCCGAACTGACCGGCGCCGCCTGATAGGACGGACTATCCACGTTGAACTGCACGCCTGCGTGCCCACGGGTAGCTGGCATCCAAATATGGCAGCACTAGCTTTTCCCTCAAGCAGTCCGCGAAGCCGCGATCTGTCATCATCTTTCGCAAACTCCGGAGTTTTCCATGCTCCTGATCGATGCGCACCTCGACCTAGCGATGAACGCGCTCCAGGGGAACCGCGATCTGACGCGTTCGGTCTATACGATTCGCGCGACTGAGAACGCGATCAGCGGCAAGGGCAAGGGTGTGGGCACGGTCGCGTTTCCGGAGATGCGCCAAGGACAGGTCGCCCTCAGTTTTGCCACGGCGATCGCTCGTTCCACCGGACGCCCGACCCCCAATATCGACTACGATCACCCGACGCAGGCCTGCGCGATGGCAAAAGGGCATGTGGCCTATTACCGTGCGCTCGAGGAGTTGGGGATTGTGCGCATCATCGCTTTGCGTTCCCAGTTGGACGACCACTGGAGGGAGTGGGCGGCATGGGAAGAAGCAGGTGGCGCGCAGCCTCGATTGGGCTTTGTGCTGTCGATGGAAGGGGCGGATCCGATCCTGTCTCCCGACCATGTAGAGGCGTGGCACAGTGCAGGGCTGCGCGCGATTGGCCCGGCCCACTACGGCCCATGCCGCTATGCCGGCGGCACGGGGACCGAACTCGGCCTGGGCGACATGGGACCTGCGCTGCTGCGAGAGATGGAGCGCGTCGGCATCATGCTCGATCTGACGCACCTTTCCGATCAGGCGTTTTGGCAGGCGCTGGAGATCTACACCGGCCCGGTTCTGGCCAGCCATAACAACTGCCGGGCGCTCGTTCCTCACCAGCGCCAGTTTGGCGATGAGCAGCTGCGGGCGATCATCGAGCGCGGCGGCGTCATCGGCATGGCGTTTGACGTGTGGATGGTTTCGACCAAGTATCGAGCCGGTCAATCCTGGAACTATGACATTTTAATGGAAGACATCGTTCCACACGTCGACCACATCTGCGAACTGGCCGGGAATGCGGACAACATCGCCATCGGCACCGATCTGGACGGCGGCTTCGGGCGGGAACAGTCCCCGGCTGATCTGGACACGATCGCCGACCTGAAGCGAATCCCGGAACTGTTGCGCGCGCACGGTTACGCTGAGGCGGACATCGCGGCCATCAGTCACGGCAATTGGTTGCGGCTTCTACGTGAGGCGCTGGGGGAATAGAGATGGCACGATGGTTACTCTTGCTTTCAACCTTGCTGGTAGCGGCGTTGGCCCTCTTCGGCTGCGATGCGTCCGGCAATGGGGACGGTGGCAAGAAGTTGGAGAGCGAAACGGCGGCGGTAGAAGCGACGGCAACCCCGACACAGGCGGCAGCAACCCCGACTGCAACGCCGGTCGCCACAACTGCAGGGGAGGTGCAAGGGGCGGACGCTTCCAATCCGCAGTTGGTCGCGCAGGGGGAAGTCCTTTACCAGCAGCATTGCGCCTCCTGCCACGGCGTCAATCTTGAGGGGCAGCCGAACTGGCGCAGACGGGATGACGGCGGTTTCTTTCCGGCCCCCCCGCACGACGCCAGTGGTCACACCTGGCATCACCCTGATGAGTTGCTGTTCGACACTACCAAGTATGGAACGACGGCCGTTGTTGGTGGAGGATACAAGAGCAATATGATTGGGTTCGAAGAGCAGGTCGACGATGCCGAGATTTGGGCTATGCTGGCCTACATCAAGAGCCGGTGGTCGCCAAGAATCCAGGACGCCCAGCCCAAATGAGCAATCGCAGTTCAATCAGGGAAAATTCGGATTAGACCAGCCCTTTTTGACAAGAGACGGGAGAAGGTAAGGATGCGGAAGGAAGTGTACACGGAAAAGGGCGCCAAGCCCGCGGGCATCTATTCGCAGGGGATCGTCGCCGATGGGCCGATCGCGTACATCGCCAGTCAGGGACCGATCGATCCGGCCAGCGGTCAGCGCGTTGAAGGCGGATTCCGCGAGCAGGCGACGCGCGTTTTCGACAATCTGTCGATCCTGCTGGAGGCCGCCGGCAGCTCGTGGCAGCATGTAACCAAGGTCGGCGTCTACCTGGCCGACCTGAGCGACTTCGCCGAAATGAACGAGGTCTACCAGCGATATGTTACCAAGCCCTACCCGGCCCGCACCACGCTTGGCTGCCAACTTCCCAACATTCTCATCTCAGTCGACTGCATTGCAATCGTCCCGGAGTAGATGTTGCGTAACCCTTAAATGAGTGAGGCGACTTGAAGGAGGAGAGCGCCATGACATTTGACGAATTCAAAGCCAGCCTGTCTGACGACGCCCCGCCGGAAGAGGTCGGCGCGCCGTTGCGCGCCCTGTGGATGGAGGCCGCCAACGACTGGGACGGCGCCCACGAGGCGCTGCAAGATCAACCGGACGGCAATGGTTCGGCCTGGGCACATGCCTATCTGCACCGGGTGGAGGGCGATCTTCCCAACGCCGGTCACTGGTATCGCCGCGCCCAGAAACCGGCCAGCAGCGCGCCTCTGCCGCAGGAGTGGGAGGAGATCGCGCGCGCCCTTTTACAGGGATAATCTTTCGCGCCAACCGGCTCTTGAGCATAACCGGTTGTTGCGATAGGGAACGTGTCGCCACTCGTCTCATGCCTTCCCCCTCTCTAGCGCCCTCTGCTGAGCGCGTTCGGGCCTCCCGCATTCGCGCGCTGGCCGACATGGCCTTTGGCATGGAGGGCGTGTTGTTCTTGCAGTTCGGCGAGTCAACCCTGCCGACACCCCCCTACGTGATCGAAGCGGTCAACCGGGCGGCGCAAGATGGCTGGACGTTCTACACCGCCAACCAGGGCTTGCCTTCGCTGCGCGCCGCCATCGCCAACCAGATTGCGAGGCTGCACGCCGTGGAGATCGATCCTGCGCAGATCCAGATCACCGCTGGGGGTGTGCAGGCGCTCAACTTGGCGATCAAGTGTGTCATCGATCCAGGCGATGAAGCGCTCGTACTCAGCCCCAATTGGCCCAACGGCTCGGCGATGGTGGAGATGTTCGGCGGCCGCGCCGTAGAGATCCCGATGGCGCGCACGGGGCCACGCTTTACGCCGGACCTAGACGCGCTGGAGGCCGCGCTGACGCCGCGCACGCGCCTGCTCCTGTACGCTTCGCCTTCGAATCCGCTTGGCTGGACCGCGACAGTCGCGGAGCAGAAGACGCTGTTGGAGTTTGCCCGTGAACACGGTCTGTGGTTGTTGGCAGACGAGGTCTACGAACGCATCTACTACGGCGGTGGCGAAAGTGTCGGCCCGATGGGGCAGCTTGCAGCGTCGATTCTGCAGCTCTGCACGCGTGAGGATGCGGTTATCGTCGTCAACTCCTTCTCCAAGACCTATCGCATGACCGGCTGGCGGCTTGGCTGGATGGTGAGCCGGGCGGATTTCGTCCAGAAGGCGGCCCAGCTGAACGAGTTCATCGTCTCCCACGCGCCTACGATGATCCAGCGCGGCGGCGAGGCCGCCATCGCCCAAGGGGAGGATGACATCGCGGCCATGGTGGAAGAGTTTCAGGAGCGGCGCGACTTTGCAACGGAGCTACTGCGCGCCACGCCCGGCGTCAGTCTGCCCGAGCCCGAGGGGGCCTTCTATCTCTTCCCGCAGCTCGAAGGCGTGGATGACTCATTCCAATTTGCCCTCGATCTTCTGCAAGACGCGCATGTGGCCGTTGCGCCGGGCAGTGCATTTGGCAACGGCGGCGAAGGCTCGATCCGCATTTGCTACGCGCCCGGTATGGAGGTACTGAAGCCGGCGATGGAACGGATCTGTGAATTTACGCGCGCTCAACAAGCTAAGCGGCAGCGCACTTGACCCATGCGCGCTAAAGAAGGGAAGCATTTCCGCATTTGACAAAGTCCAAAACCTACCACACAAGGAAGGCAGAATGACTCCGCAAGCGATCCTGGAAGAGTTGAAAACCGTCGATACCCCTTCCATCACCAATGTCGTCGCCACCTATCCCAACGACCCGCTGTGCCTGGGCCTGTACAACCCCTGGACGGAAAACTGGTACACCGATCAGACGATCCGCTGTATGTACCCGGAGTTGGGGCCGCGCGTTGGATACGCGGTGACATGCGTCTACGGCCTGCCGGACCCAACCTTCTCGCGCCTCTCATTCATGGATGTTCTCGATGCGTTGGACGCCTCCCCCAAGCCGACGATTCTGGTGCTGGAGCAGAAATTCCCGCCGGAGATCGCTGGCAAAGTGGGGTTGGCCGGCGGCAACATGACTGCGGCGCTGAAGGCAATCGGCTGCGTCGGTTGCATCTCCAATGGACCGTCACGCGACATTGATGAGATTCGACCGATGGGCTTCCAATATCTGCTCAGCGGCATTACGCCGGGGCACGGGGACATGGCCGTGCAGTCGATTAATGCACCTGTGCATATAAGGGGGATGGACGTAGCGCCGGGCGAAATCGTCCACATGGATGAGAACGGCGCCTGCAAGTTCCCCGCCGACAAGATGGAGAGTGTCCTGCGCAACGTCAAGCAATTGCTGGCGAACGAAGGTGACCGCATCGGCCAGATGCAGAAAGCCTCCAGCGCCGCCGAACTGCGGGCAATCTTCGCCGGGCATAGCTATGCGGACGATGAGGAATGACGAGAGAGGGGTCGGCCGTACACGCTCGTCTCGAACTGCCGCGTCGCTGTACTCAGGGCAATGAATCCTCAGTCGCAGTTACATCGATCCGCGCGGCGACCCAGCCGTCGTTGTCGCTCAGCACGTCGTCGTTGATGCGCAGGTAGAGAATGCCGTCTTCCCTCGCCTGTAAAGTTGCGCGTTTGCCGACGGCGAAGCGCTGTCCGTATTCGCCGATCCGTCCGATGAGCGCGCCGCCGGCACCGTTGGGAATGGGGTAGAAGCTGGGCGCCGGGAAGACGGCGTGGCCCTCCGGCCCGTGATACTCTGCGGGCGTGTAGAGCCATTCGCCCTGCGCCTCAATCTCGACCCAATCGCCCTGGTATACGCGCACGCCGGTGCTTTGCCACTCGCGGTAGGCGTAGATGCGCTTGTCGATCAGATCGCTGTGGGAGCGCGAGACGTTCAGATCCCGTCGCACCGTCGCCTGCAGAATCACCACGAGAAGCAGCGCCCCGACCAGCAGCAGAAGTTTTCGCATTGGTTACTCCTCGGCAGAGGTCCGCAGCTCCAGGATCGGTTCGGCGCCGGCGCCGAGTATCCACTTGCTGTTTTCCTTTAGCTCCACGGCGATGAGGTAGTCGATGTACTTCTCCGCCAGCGCGCCCTTACCCTCCAGTTCACTCAGAATGGCGCGCACGGCAAGTTGCTGCGACTCAGTAGTGAGCCGGATCTGCTCGGCCTCCGCCGCGGCGGTGGTGGTGATGCGATAGGCGTCGGCGTCGGCTTCCTTTTGCGCGGCGTAGAATCGGGCATCGGCGACGATGCGCTGCTGCGCGGCCTCGGCCTCGGCCTGCTCCTGGAGCTGGCCCGCCACCATGCGATCCTTGATCGCGGAAAGTACCTCCTCAGGCGGCGACGCGCTCTGGATCTGGACGGTCACAAACTCCACGCCGTACTGATCCTCCTTCTGCTTCAACTCCTGCATGATCTCCAGGTTCATTTCCGTGCGTTGGTTCATCACTCCGGTCATCGCCTTAGTGTTGATCACATCGCGCAGCCGGCCCTGCACGAACTCGAAGACGATGCGCTCCGGGTCGTCAACGGCCAAGGCGAAGCGCTCGGGGTTGTTCACGCGGTAGGTGTACTGGAGCGAGACGTCCATCGTCACATTGTCCGAAGTCATGGCGGGAATGCGCTCGACATAGCCGAGGCGCTCGTTGACTTTGACGATGATGACCGTATCGACCAGCGGAACCTGGGCGTGCCAGCCAGGCATCTGCACGCCCAGAAAACGCCCGCCGCGCAGATGCAGCCCGCGTTCGAATTCGTGGATCTTGTAGACGGCGGCGCGACCCACGTAGAGCGCGACCAGTATGACCGCCAACGCAGCCAGAAAGACGATTGACAGTCTGTAGATGTAGTCCAGTTTCGGCCCGTACAACGGTCGTGTCTCGGCCACGACGGGAGTCGCTGTCTCTTCACTCATTTGACTTTCTCCTTTAAGGGAACGGTCCCTTGTCTTCACAGATTTTAACAGATTTCTTGCATCGCCAGCTCGCCCCGCAGCGGTAGACATGCCGGACAGCATTCGCCCGGCCTTTTGCGAGAGCGAATCGATGGCCCCTTCCGCCTTCAGCGCACGGATTAGCCATTGCAGCAGCGGCGGTAGCAGCAACGGCCCGCTCAAGATCAGCCAGCCCAGGCCTGTTAACGGGATTAACAGGTAAAGAATAGCGATTGAGCCGCCAAGCTCCAACATACCCGCGCCGACCAGACTGAAGAGTTGGCAGAGTAGCACGCCGCCAAAAAGCACGGCTGCACGCCCCAGATTTTCGTGTCTCGGCAAGATGATTGATGGCAGGATCCAGAATAGCACGGCGCACAATGCGGCTGCGACAGCAGACAGAAGCGTTCCTACCCAAGTGAGTTGCAGCATCGCCCCTACGTCTACATAGAGAGCGAGAGGAATGGTCAACGCGGCGTGGGGAAAGACGGTGTAGGCGGCCAGAAGTCGTTGCGACCGTTGCCAACCGACCCAGAGCGCGACTGCAATGTAAGGGGCGAAAGCGAGCGGAAAGAGCGCTAGCCCCAGGTAACCTGCTACGGCTCCGTTGTGCCGGAAAAAGAGGCCGTCCATGACGAGGACAGCAAGCGACAAGAGGGTTGCGACGGCTTCGTAGACGGCAAAGCCCAGCCAGGGGTAGAACCAGCGCGGACGCCCCGCACGCCAACCCCAATACGCCCCGCCAATGTAGACGGCCCTGACCGACCAACGAACCACCCCCCACCAATCCAGTATGGGAAACTGCCTGGCAGCCGTCAGCCCTAGCCAGATGCCGGCGGGCAACAGCAAGAATGGCAGGGCGATGAGCGTTGCGGTGCGAATCACGCCGGTGCGGTTCATGGCTGAAGACAATGATAGGTTTCTTTGCGAGATCAGTTTACCATCCTGAGCGCCGCCGGGACAGCGATTGATTGCTTGAAGAAACTGTCCAGACTCGTGCCGACCGAACGGCCCGTTGCTTGAACAGCGGTGGCGCCTGCGTCTTCTTTCATGTGAGTTGCTCCTTTGGGAGGAACGGAATTTCGTATCCTCAGTCTTTAGCGGATTGCCTCCACCGCTATCTGGCGTCACGGCCATAGACGACAGACCGGACTCATTCACCTTGTTTTGAAAGCCACGCGAACACCCCTTTGGTCTTCAGTGCGAATAACAGCAACTGGAGTAGAAGAGGCAGTAGCAACGGCCCGCTGAGAATAATCCAGCCCAAAAAAGTAAGATAGAACAAGAAAAAGAAGAAGAAAAATCCGTCGCCTCCCCCTTCAAGGAGGATCGTGCCGACTAGGTAGGAAAGTTGGACTATGATTACGCCAACGCACAGCACTTCCACGCGATACCCGTCTTCAAGACGGTGCGCAACAGATGATGGTGGACGCCAGTACAAAATCGCGACAGCTGCTGACGCGACTGCAGGTGTAACGAATGTCGTCGATTCGCTGACGGAAACCGTCTTAAATTGGACCGAGTAAAAGAGGAGCATTGCCAGAGCGGCATGGGGGAAGACGGCATGAGCTGCCAGCGGCCTCTGTGACCTCTGCCAGCCCAACCAAAGTACAGTCCAAAATAGGGTGAGAACACAAGTAGAAAGAGGAACAACAACAGAGACCTGGGAACAGTTTCTTCCATGTCGGGGAACAGACCGAAACTCAAGAACTCGAAAATGATAGTAACGATCAGACTTTGCCCTTCGGGAACGAAGCTAAAGACAAGCAGCATAAGGACCGCAACTGCTTCGTACACCGCAAAGCCCAACCTGGGATAGAACCAGATCGGACGGCCCGCCAGCCTGCCAAGAATCGCCCCCCCAATGTATAACGCCCGCAACGACCAGCGCACGACTTGCTGCCATTCGTGCGCTGGCAATTGCGCCGGTGCTTCGACTGCCAACCAGATGGCTGCGGGCAGCAGCAGAAAGGGCAAGGCGATGAGCGATGCGGTGCGTATCGCGTCGATGCGGTTCATGGCTGATGAAAATGATAGGGTCCGCTTTATGGATCAGTCTACTCTACGGGGCGCCGTCCAATCAGTTTCAATTCGGCCCGTTTGCGGACGATTCAGGTACGCTCTGTTGAAGTAGCGGTTAGGGTGCAGCTTCGCCTAGAGGGGGCGGCAAAGTTAAGGGGGAAAGGGGATAGCAGGGGCTTTTCTGAAATGACCTTGAAGTGAACAAGGTTGATCAATCAAACTCGTCAGCGGCTTTTTCGGCGAAGGCCTGATTGTTCTGCCTGTCGCCATCGCTCTGCGTCCCTGCCCTGCGGCGACGCTTGCGTCCCTTGCGAAGCGGCTGCGGTCTCTCGGGTGATATTTCGTCCTGAGCGATGACGGGGTAGGCGGCAAAGACGGCCTGATCCTGGCCGCTGTCGGCGAAATAAATGCGCTCGCGGCGGAGCGTGCGGGCGTAGTCGTCGAAGCCGAGGGCGTCGACCAGTTCGTCCGGGCGACCGGTCGCGCCGGCGCGCATTTGCACGCGCAGGAAGATGCGGTGCTCTGCGGCGGCGAAATCGTAACCGGTGTAGCGCAGTTCGAAGACCAGTGGGCGCAGGTTGTAGCGATAACGCTGACCGTGCCGCTCCCGTTCACGCCAGTGCTCACGCTTGCCCAGGAAGGCGTCGATCTTGGCCCGCAGTTCCGATTCGCTGACCTCGTTGACCTCAGCGTAGATCAGTATCGTATAGTCGGCGCCAATCGTCAGCGTCTGCGGCGACGCCATCTTGAGCGGCACTTCCGTTCCTGCCAGCAGGCGCACGCCGGGAGGCAGCTTTGCGCGAATGCGCGCCATCAGTTCGTCCAGTGGCAGCGGCGGGCTGAACACGACGTCGAGCAGCTCCTGCGCGCCGGTCATGCCCAGGCCCAGAGGCGCGGCGAACTGGATGTGCGGCTGCGGGTTGAAGCCCTGCTTGTAGAGAAGCGGCAGGTCGGCCCGGCGCAGCGTTCGTTCCCAGAGGCGGGTCTCATCCTGGTGGCTGATGAACTTGATCGTCTCGCCCTTCTCGTAGGTGAAGCGAACCCGCTGGCGGGCAGGCGCTTGCGGCGACGTGGGCGACTGCGGCGGGTGGGCAGTCAGTTGCGTCATTTGACCTCTGCCTCGGCGATGCGCTGGCTGACCGTGCCGTGACGCCGTTGGGGCACGCGCTCATCGAACTGCCCCCTGGCATCGTTCAGTTCGAGGATGAGCGCTTCATCCACGCCTGAACCGGCGGGTATCTGCACGCCGGGTTGCTGCATCTCGTCGTTGAAATAGAGCGGAACCGGCACGATGTCGACCGGCTGGCGCGTCTTGTCCTTGCCCAAAGGCGGGCAGCACCAGGCTTCGTCCGGCGCCTCGCGGCGCTGCTCCTTGAAGTAGCCGAGGATGCCGCAGGAGAAGCAGTGCTCGCGGCAGTCATCCACGACCCCGCCGGCGTATGTGTGCAAATACTCCTGCGCCAGGAACTCCTTGTCCAGCCCGGCTGAAATGTGTTCCCAGGGCAGGATCTCGTCCATGGGGCGCTGACGGCGCGCGAACCAGTCCATCTCCAGGTTACAGTCGGCGAAGGCCCGCTGCCATAGATCGAAGCGAAAGTACTCGCCCCAGGCGTCGAGCTTTGCGCCCAGCTCCCAGGCGCGCTGGATGACATCGCACAGTTTGCGGTCGCCGCGTGTGAGGAGGGCCTCGACCAGCGTTTCGGCGGGATCGTTCCAGGTGAAGTGGATGCCCGGCCCCTTCAACTCCTGCTTCAGCAGGCGGATCTGCTGGCGAATGATCGATTCTTCGGCCATCGGCACCCATTGGAAGGGCGTATGGGGCTTGGGCACAAGCGTACTGACGCCGATTCGCACGTTGGCCTTATTGCCCAGCACGCGGCGGCCAACCGCCAGCACGCGCTTGGAGAGGTCGGCAATGGCCTGCACGTCGGTCAGCGTCTGGGTAGGATGGCCGATCATGAAGTACATCTTAATTGTCTTCCAGCCGCGGCGGTAAACCTCCTCGGCGGTGTGCAGGAGGTCATCGTCGGCGATTGGCTTGTTGATGATATCACGCAGCCGGTCGGTGGCCGCTTCGGGGGCGAAGGTAAAGCCGGAGCGCCGCCGCCCCTTTTCGAGCAGGTCCATCAGATCGACGCTGAAACTTTCGATGCGCAGGCTGGGCAGGCCGACAGATAGTCTGCGGGCGCCGTGCCGCTCCATGGTGAGCCGCACCAAGTCCTCGACATAGGTGTAGTCGCTGCTACTGAGGCTGAGGAAACTGACTTCCTCAAAGCCGCAGTTGGCGATCATCTCATCCACCGCCTGCAAGACTTCCTCCAGCGGACGTTCGCGCACGGGGCGGAAGATCATGCCGGCCTGGCAGAAACGGCAGCCGCGCGTGCAGCCGCGCATGATCTCGATGGCGGCGCGGTTGTGGACGACGTTGATGAAGGGCACGATGAATTTGGTCACCGGCGGCGGCATGACCGTCACGATCCGCTTCATCACGCTGCTTGGCGCGTCGGCGTGGATGGGGCGAATCTCGGCGATGGTCCCGTCGGCAGCGTAGCTTACGTCGTAAAGCGCGGGCACGTATACGCCGGGGATGCGGGCCAGCATCGTCCAAAGCTGGCGGCGGGCCTGCGCTGCCTGCTCCGGCTTGTCGCTGACCTGCTCCTTCCACGCCTCATGCGCGTCGATGATTTCGAAGATCACTTCTTCGCCCTCGCCGATGACCATTGCGTCGAAGAAGGCGCTCATCGGCTCCGGGTTGTAGCAGCCAGAGCCGCCTGCGATCACCAATGGGTGCGAAGCGTCGCGATCTGCCGCGCGAAATGGTACCTGCGCGAGGTCGAGCATGGTCAGGACGTTTGTATAGAGCTGCTCATAGGGCAGCGAAAAGGCGAGGATGTCGAAGCGGCTGACCGGGTGGCGTGTCTCCAGCCCGAAGAGCGGGATGTGCTCGCGCCGCATCACCGCCTCGAAGTCGCTCCACGGACAGTAGACGCGCTCGGCCAGCAGGTCATCCCGTTTGTTGATCAGGTCGTAGAGTACCATCAGTCCCAGGTTGGACCCACCCAGTTCGTAGATGTCGGGGAAGGCCAGGGCGATCTTGCTGCGGAGGGTGGGGTCGTCCCACGCTTTGACGACGCTGTTCAGTTCGCCGCCGGTGTAGCGGGCCGGTTGCGTGACTTTGTGGAGCACGCGGTCGAGGGCGCGTGAAATTTGCCTGGGGGTGTTCAACATATTGTTTTCCTTCTCATCTGCCGACCGGATTAGACTATGCGAAATACGAGTACAGTCGCGGTCGGGCGGGGTTCGAACCCGCTATGTGCCAGAAAGCGCCGACATCGGGTAACGCAGCGCTCTGGCGAAATGGGCTCCGACTCAGCCGCGCGGATGGCCAGAGACGCCATCATTATAGAAGCTGCTGGCTAGACGATCAAATATGCCTAGGCTGCGGTTTTGACTTTACGGCGTTCCTTTCGTATACTGTCGGCTGATGTACTGACGGATGCCCCGTTCGTCTAGTGGCCCAGGACACCACCCTCTCAAGGTGGAGACAGGGGTTCGACTCCCCTACGGGGTACAGGGTAGAGGAATCTCGCTGACTTCGGCGGGATTTTCTGTTTTCTATGACTGTGTGTTACGAGCGCATCACGGGAAGCAGGTCCCACGAGTCGCCGCCTGTCGTTTGCCCATACCCCGCTTGTATGTTAGCATGAACGGTGTCAAAATCAACCAATCTGACACGGGAAGGCCGGATGGCCGACTGCACGAACTGCGGCACCTGGAACCCTGAAGATAAGGATGTCTGCTGGCGCTGCCAGACAGTCTTGCCGCGACCGGTCGAAAAGAAGCCGAAGCGGCGGGTCATGTTTCTCGGTATGCCCCTCTGGGTCTGGTTTGTCGTTGCGTTGATTTTTTTCCTTCCCCTCCTCTTTGGTCAGTGTGCCCAAACCGGGATACCAGCCGGATAGTGACCAACCACGACCGCTCGCCTGATTCAGACATCTTCTCACTGTTGAAAGAGTTGAGCGAAACACCCGGCGTCAGCGGCCAGGAAGAACGCATTCGCAGCGCCGTCAGCAACCTTTTGGCGCCGCTGGTGGATGAACTGCGCGTCGACACGCTCGGCAATCTCATTGGCTTCAAGCAGGGTGCAATTCCTTCCATCGGACGGGTGATGTTGGCGGCCCACATGGACGAGGTCGGCCTGATCGTTACCAGGCTGGACGGGGGTTTTCTGCGCTTCGCGCCCGTCGGCGGCGTCGATATGGGGGCGCTGCCCGCTCAGGAGGTGACCGTTCACGGACGCAGCGATCTGCCGGGGCTGATCGCCAGCCGCCCGCCCCACGTGCTCTCGGCGGAGGAGCGGGAAAAGCCTTTTACCCAGGAGCAACTTTTTGTCGATGTCGGGCTGTCCGCCGACATGCTAGCCGAGTCCGTGGCCGTGGGGGACTTCGTTTCGATTCGGCGCAGCGCCGAACGGCTGGGAAAGGGCCATGCCACCGGCAAAGCACTGGATAACCGCGTATCGCTCGTCGTCCTCATCGAGGCGCTGCGCATCCTTGGTAGCCGCAGCCACGCCTGGGACATCTACGCAGTGGTGACCGTTCAGGAGGAGATCGGCCTGCGCGGGGCGACAACGGCCGCATTTCAGGTCGCGCCGGACGTGGGTATCGCGCTGGACGTAACCTACGCTGAACAGCCCGGCGCGCCCGCCGAGGAGTCTCTGCCCATGGGCGGCGGGCCGGCAATCGGCTTGGGGCCGAATCTGCACCCGAAACTGAGGGCACTGCTGGTTGACGCGGCCGAGCGCAGCGAAATCCCCTTCACCAACGAGGTTCTTCCCGGCCATTCAGGCACCGACGCCTGGGCGATGCAGGTTTCCCAATCCGGCATTCCCACAGCGCTCATTTCGGTGCCGATCCGCAACATGCACACGGCGGCTGAATCGGTCGCGCTCAAGGACATCGAACGGAGCGCGAGGCTGCTGGCCGAGACGATCTGCGCGCTGCCGGACGACCTTTCCGCACTGGCGCTCGACGACGAGGATAGCTGCCATGGATGAACTGCTTGAAAGGCTATCCATCGCCCGCGGCGTCGCCGGGCAGGAGGGCGAAGTGCGTGCCATCCTGCGTGAAGAACTCAGCCCGCACGTGGACGAACTCACAGTCGACTCGATCGGCAATCTGATTGCCCGCAAAGGCAGTTCACAGAGCGCAGAACGACATCGCGTGCTGCTGGCCGCGCACATGGACGAAGTGGGCGGCATGGTCATGCGCTGCAACGCCGACGGCACACTCAAATTCCGCAATATCGGCGGCCTGGACCCGCGCATCCTGCCCGGCAAGCGTGTACGGATCGGCGGGCAGGGTGTGCATGGCGTGATTCTGCGCGCGCCCCACGCCGCCCGCGCGGGCAAACGCGTCACAGCGATTGCGGATCTGCTGATCGACACCGGCGGCGCGGGCGGCATCGAGCCTGGGGACATGATCACGTTTGAGAGCGACTATGAAGAGTGCGGGCGGCTGCTGAAAGGCAAGGCGTTTGACGACCGCGTGGGCTGTTATATGCTGGCCCAACTGCTAAAAGGCGATTACGCCTGCGAACTGGTCGGGGCCTTTACCGTGCAGGAGGAGATCGGATTGCGCGGCGCGGGGGTGGCCGCCTATGCGGTCGACCCGGATATTGCAGTCGCGCTGGAGGGAACGGTCGCCGATGATTTGCCGCGGCAGGAGGACATCAGCCCGACGACAGAACTGGGCAGAGGCCCGGCGATCTCGGTGATGGATCGCAGCGCCCACGCCGACCGCCGGCTGGTGCGCATCCTGACCGAGACCGCGGCCGCGCACGACATCCCATACCAGATCAAGCAGCCCGGCGTCGGCGGCACCGACGTGGGCACCATTCATTTGGCCCGCGCCGGGGTGCCGGCTGTGGCGGTGGCCGTGCCCTGCCGCTATATCCACACGCCGGCGGCGCTGATGGACGCGGCCGATGTGGAGAATATGATCGAGTTGATGAGCCAGGCGCTGGCGGGTTCGTTAGGGCGGCCTTTGGAGGCCGCGTGGAGCCAAGAATGAGAGCGTTAATCGAGCAATTGTGCAGTTTGTTCGGCCCCAGCGGGCAGGAGGAGCGCGTGCGCGAGACCATCAGCCAGTTGCTGGATGGCGCGGTTGATTCCCTGCAAACCGACAGGCTAGGCAACCTGATCGCGCGCAAACGCCCCACCGGCAGCGGTCCCCACGGCAAGCGGGTGATGCTGGCGGCGCACATGGACGAGATCGGCGTGATGGTGACGCACGTGGACGCGCAGGGCTTTTGCCGCTTTACGACCGTGGGCGGCGTGCTGACCAATTCGCTCATCGGCAGCCGCGCCCTGTTTGGGAACGGCGTCGAGGGCGCGTTCGGAATGGAAGGCTCACCGCTGGCGCGTGAGCGACCGACGCCGCAAAAGATGTTCCTGGACGTGGGCGCAAGCGCCAAAGATGACGCGCGCGTGCAGGTGGGCGATACGGCAGTCTTCCGCAGCGGTTTCGGCGCGGTAGGCGACCGCCTGTTCGCGCCCAATCTGGATGACCGCATCGGCTGCGCCGTCCTGATTCAGACGCTGCGCGAGCTTGAAAACACGACGCACGAGATTCTTGCCGTCTTCACCGTGCAGGAGGAGGTGGGCGCGCGCGGGGCCGCCACCGCCGGATACGGACTGGAGCCGGAGATCGTGCTGGCGATAGACGTGACGGCCACCGGCGACTTCCCGCAGGCGACGCCGATGGAGGTGGCGCTGGGCAAAGGCCCGGCCATCAAGATTATGGACAGGCGCATGATCTCCCATCCCACTGTGCGCCGCTGGCTGGAAAACACGGCACAGGCCCACGATCTGCCCTACCAGTTGGAGGTATTGGAAATCGGTTCGACGGACGCCTCCGCCGTGCAGATCAGCAGGGCGGGTGTGCCCGCGGGCACGGTCTCGATCCCCTGCCGCTACGTTCACACGCCTTCGCAGGTGGCCGACTACAACGACGCGCGCAACGCGGTGCGCCTGCTCGTGAACGCGCTCAGCGACGATCCGGCGATCCTGGCCGGAATCGGCGGCCAGACGCTGGAGCCTGTCAACGGTGCCGCCGCCGACAGGAAGGCGTGATCCGAACCCGGGATGTTTCGCCAATTCTCTGATCGTCTGACCGCCTGGCTTGCGCAAGAGCAGCGCGACTTGCCCTGGCGCAGCGACCCGGCCGGCGCGCGCGACCCGTATGCGGTCTGGGTGAGCGAAGTGATGGCGCAGCAGACGCAACTGGCGGTTGTCGTCGGCTACTTCAAGCGCTGGATGGCGCGTTTCCCGACAGTGGAGAGCTTGGCGGCCGCCGATCAGCAGGATGTCCTCAAGCTGTGGGAGGGCCTGGGCTACTACAGCCGGGCCAGGAATCTCCACAGCGCCGCCCAAATCGTTGCGTACGAGTTCGACGGCGAACTGCCGCGCACGCGTCGGGAGCTTCTCCGTCTACCTGGCATTGGCAAATATACCGCCGGCGCGATCCTCAGCCTGGCCTTTGGGCTGCCCGAACCTGTACTCGACGGCAATGTGAAGCGGGTCTTCAGCCGCTTGTGGGACATCGAGGAAGCAATCGATGCCCGTGCAACCGAGCAGCGGCTCTGGAAGTATGCCCAGGAGATGGTGGGAGCCAGTTCGCGCCCTGGGGCGGTAAACGAAGGGTTAATGGAGTTGGGCGCGCTCCTGTGCCGGCCGCGCACGCCCCTCTGCCCCGATTGTCCACTACAAGCCAACTGCCTGGCTTACGCGCGCGGCGTCGAGAAGCTGCGTCCGGTTCGCTCTGCCCGCAAAGAAACGCCCCATTTCGATGTTGCTGCGGCTGTCATCTGGGAGGGAACTCCAGGCGCTTCCCGTTTTCTGATTGCGCAACGCCCGGGCGACGGTCTACTTGGCGGCCTGTGGTCCTTCCCCGGCGGCAGAAGGGAGCCGGAGGACGTGGACCTGCCCGCCTGCTTGAAGCGCGCAATCAGCCGAGAACTGGGCCTATCCATTACCGTGGGGGGGCAAGTAACGACGGTTCAGCACGCCTTTACCCACTTCCGCATGACGCTGTACGTCTTCCACGCGCGCATACGTTCGGGGAGTCCCCAAGCCGTCGGCGTCGTGGATTGGCGCTGGGTGACGCTGGATGAAGTGGAACGGTACCCTTGCCCCGTAGCCGACCGCAAAATTGTCGGCGCTCTGCGCGTCCTGACGAAGGAAGCGAAGGCATTCCCACTCGTTGATTGAATCTCAAGACTGTTGTTGACTACACGAAATCGTGAGTGGAGTTGAGACAGGATTTGTCTTCCACGCGCTGGTCAACGACTACGGAAGATCCGGCGTGGCAATCAGGCGGCTGCATCCAGCGCCTGGTCCGCAGCCAGCCGCACCTGCTGACCGTGGCGGCTGTAGAGTCGAGGCATGGCGCCTTCTTCGAATACATCCCGGCAGACAACGCAGCGAACGATCTCTTCGCGCTCGGGAATCTCGTACATCACCTCCAGCAGCCCCTCTTCCACAATTGACCGCAGCCCCCTGGCGCCGGTTCTGCGCAGATAGGCTTCGGTCGCGGCTACGGCCAGTGATTCCGGCTCGAATTCCAGCAGCACATCATCCATGGCAAAGAGCCGTTGGAACTGGCGCACGATGCTGTTCTTCGGCCGGGTGAGGATTTCGACGAGGGCCTGTCGGGCCAGCGCTTCGAGGCTGACGACCACCGGCACCCGCCCGACAAACTCGGGAATGAGACCGTAATTGAGCAGGTCATCGGGCATCGCCAACTGGAGCAGGCGGCTCTCGTCCCGCCCTTCCTTCTCCAGGCCGCGAATCTTCAACTCCCGTTGGCGCTCAGTCAGACCTTCCGGCAGGGGCAACTCTTCGACGTTATCCTCTTCTGTGAGGCGACGGGACGGGTCGAGCGCCGAATCGTCGGACACGAATCCGAGGCCGGCCCGCCGCCGCAGCCGTCTGCGCACCATCTCGGCCATGCCTACAAAGGCGCCGCCCAGAATGAAGAGAACGTTGCGCGTATCCAAGGGGATGAACTCCTGCTGCGGATGTTTGCGGCCGGAGTTTGGCGGCACGTTGACGGTCGTACCCTCGATGATTTTCAAAAGAGCCTGTTGAACGCCTTCCCCGCTTACATCACGGGTGATGCTGGGGTTGTCGCCCGCTTTGCGCGCGATCTTGTCGATCTCGTCCAGGTAGACAATACCATAGGCGGCGCGGTCGGCATCCCAGTCAGCCGCCTGCAACAGGCCGACGAGCACACTTTCCACGTCCTCACCGACATAGCCGGCCTCTGTCAGGCTGGTGGCGTCTGCGATTGTGAAGGGCACTTCCAGGATCTGGGCCAGCATCTGGGCCATGAGCGTCTTGCCACTGCCGGTCGGTCCGATCAAGAGGACGTTGCTCTTGGTCAGTTCGACCGGCTCCTCCTCGCCGCTCTGCGGTTCGCGGGTCTGACTCTGGTTCTGGCTTTGGAGTGTTCGCTCTTCGTTGTTCTGGGCGTTATCGTCGTCCCCACCGTCCTGGAGCGCTTGCTCGTGGCGCCGATGAACGCTCGCGCCGCTGCCGAAGACGCGCTTATAATGATTGTATACCGCGACCGACAGCACCTTTTTGGCTCGCTCCTGGCCGATGACGTACTGGTTCAAGTGCCGGACGATCTCGCGCGGGCTTGGCACCTGTTTAGGAATTGGCGGCGCCGATCCGCCCGGCAGGTCGCCCTGGCCCCACCCTTCTTCATCCAGGATCTCAACCGCAAGGCGAATACATTCATCGCAGATATGGACATCATTGTCCCCGGCGATCAGCCGCTGGATTTCCGATTCTTCTCTGCCGCAAAAGGAGCATGCGCTCATAGCTTGTCCATATGCAGGGTACGCCTCGCAGTTGGATGCGTCGATTCTGGACGGTAGACAGGGGAGCGGCCTGAAATCCACTTCCCCGCGAGGGTTGGCACTGCTCTCAACTAGGGATTCGTCCGCTCATTCCGATTGGTCGGACTGCTCGCTGTCCGCAACGGCCTCTTCCGCTACAGCCTCTTCCGCCACAGCCTCTTCCGCCACAGCCTCAGTGCCATTCTGGCTAGGCACCTGCGGATGCCCATCCACCATGGAGACGATATCGCTGCTGTCGCCGAGCACGTCGTCAACCAGACCGTACTCGCGCGCCTCGAGTGCATTCATCCAGCGATCGCGCTGGAACATTACCTCGATCTCCTGCCAGACGTGGTCGGTCTGCTGGGCGACGATGTGGAAAAGCTGTGTCTGAAGACGCTCCTGCTCGCGCAGTGCGATGCGCACGTCCTCGGTATAGCCCTGCGCACCGCCGCCGGCCGGATGCATGTGAATTGTCGCGTGGGGCAGGGCGTAGCGTTTGCCCTTTTCCCCTGAGCAGAGCAGAACCGTGCCCATGCTGGCGGTCACGCCGACAGCAACGGTATGCACCGGCGCCGGGATCATTTTCATCGTGTCATAGATGGCGAAACCGGCGTAGATGAGTCCGCCCGGGCTGTTTATGTACATCTGGATCGGCTGATTGGGATCCTCGGAATTCAGGTAGAGCAGCTGGGCGACGATCAGATTGGCCACCTGATCGGAGAGCGGCATTCCGAGAAAGATAATGCGCTCTTTCAGAAGAAGGCTGTAGATGTCGTAGGCCCGCTCGCCCCGGCCCGTGTTCTCAATTACCATCGGAATGATATTCGAAGGCATCAGACCACCAGTCTGAAACTGACCGTCGGCATGGCCCGTCCAACCCGGCGATTCGGGGCTGTCATACGACTCCGGCGGCTGAGGATGGAGCCTGTTGTTGAACGGATGAAACATCTGAATCTCCCTTTTGGGGCTCGTGTTGACGAATTAGATGGGCCTCGATTTCGGCCAGTCGCTTGGCGGTCGGATGTTCTGACCGCTCGAAGTAAAGCCAAAACTATGCGATGCGCCCGCCGAGATATGTAGGATCCGCTCTATTTGTCGATTAGCCTTTTGTTAGCGCCGAACTCAGGAGTCGGCGGCCGCGTCGGTTACCTCTTCTGCAGCGGCTGGCTGCGTCACATCGTCGTCTGTTGGCTGCTCAGCATCAGTGGCTTCATTAGTGGCTTGATCGGCGGCTTGATCGGCGGCCGCCAGCGGCTGCGGCACCTCTTCGCCGCGCGCGATCGCCAGCAGCATTTTGATCGACTTAACTTTCAGAATATCACTGTCGACAAGCTGCCGCGAATCATCGGACCGCATCATCTCCAGCATGTCGGCATGCGCCTTGGCGGTCTCCTCATCGGCATCCTCCGGCAGAGGACCGGCCATGTTTCCGATATGTTCTTCAAACTCCTCATCGCTGGCGTTCAGGCTTTCGCACTGCGCCAACTCCGCCAAAACCAGGTCATGAAGCAGCGACTTCTTGGCGCCTTCACGCAGCCCTTCGCGATACTCTTCAGTCGTCTGCTTTGTCATCTCCAGATACTGTTGAAGCCCCTGCAGCCCCATCTGACGGATCTGCATGTCGAAATTGCGTGCGATCCGATCGATCTCCATATCCACGGCCACGGGCGGATAGTCAATGTCGCTCATTTCGACCAGACTGTCGAGAGTATTTTGTGTGTACTCAAGTTCGGCGCCCTGCTTCGCCTCTTCCAGCACGGTTTCGCGAATGTTTTCGAGCAGATCGGCGGCGGTCTCAAAATTGGGGCCAACGTTCTGCGCGATCTCGTCGGTCAATTCGGGCGGCGGCTGGTAGGACTGAATTCTGTGGACTTTCACGCCGAAACGCACCGTATTGCCGGCGTACATACTGGGACTGTCCTCAGGCCAGGCGATCTCAAAACTCTTCTCCTCGGCGGTGGAGAGACCAAGCAGCGCCTCATCCAAACCGGCGGGCTCCATTGGGTTCTCCTCGTCCGGTGTCACATCCCAGTCTTTTTCATCGAAGACGACCGTGTCGGTCTCGTTGCCCTCGCCGTCCAGGACCACGCCCCGCCCGTCAATCGTCATCAAGTCCCCGTACTGGCTGGGGCGGTCGGCGTCGGCGTGGTCGGAATTCTGTTCCAGGAGGGCGCGGACGCGTTCCTGTATCGCATCTTCATCGGCCTCGACTTCCTCTTCATCGACGCGCAAGCTGCGATATTCGCCCAGTTTGACCTCGGGCGGGAGGGGGACCGTCAGGTGAAAACGCACCTCTTGTTCGATGTCCACATTATCGAGACTTCCCATGAAGTAGGGTTCCAGCCCTGCCTGTTCGATCGCTTCCTTGTAGACCTCCTGCCCCAACTCATCGACGAACTCGCTGATCATCGCTTCGCGGCCCACGAATTGAACCAGAATATGAAAAGGGACCCGCCCCTTACGGAAGCCGGGAATGCGCACCTGTTGAGCGATCTTGCGCGCCGCCTTGCGCATCTCCTGATCGATGCGCTCCTCGGCGACTTCGATTGTCATGGAAAGCTGTCGATTATCCAGCGATGTCGTGCTCACGGTCAGAGTCATCGTAACCTACCTCTTGTTTCTATTTTCCGTTGGTTGAGAATGTCGAAAAAGCGTCGGCGCCCATAGCAAGCAACGCTAGTAGAAAACCGGCGGCGTAATGTTCCTTTTTCTTCCAAACGCCGTAGAAATACAGAGCGAAAAGCATTGCGACACAGGCGATAATGCTTGTGCCACCAAGCTCTCGACCGAGCGATACGGATATCCACACGCACACGAAGACACCGGCGAACAACCAGACAACAGACAAGGTCCTCGACCAGAAGCCGACTTTCGGCACGTATATCAGCGCAAGACCCTTCCAGTTTTGGGGAAAGAGGTCAAATGCCAGATGTAACCCCACGCCTGCCGAAAAGCCTGCCACAAACAGTCTTGCCCATTCGAGCTCCGTCAGGATTGTTCCGACAAACAATAGAGCGGGTATGGCGCAACCATGTGTGACGATCGACCTGTGGGGTAGGAAGGCTTTGAACTGCAGGTCAATGTCCGGGAACCTGCTTCCCAGCCACGCGCCGACGGCGAAAATGGCGAAGCAGGCGACGCCTATCGCAAGGGCGAGCGCGTCCGGACTTACGAGTTCGAGCACGTCGTTCGTCCTGCATCGTGGAAGTGCGTTCAGTTTCCACTTTGGCGGCACGGGGCAAAGCCGATTCGCCGCTAAGATTTGTCCTATTGTTGCGGACGCCATTTTGGAGTATAGCACAGCCAATCTTACACTCCCTAAACCTATTGGGTTATAGCTGTGCTTATATGACGAACGGAAGTCATGCGATGGAAGATGCCGGACTCGAAGAATGCGTTGCTACTGCTCATGTGATGGAACACACATGATGCGCGTGCTACGCGAGCAGCCTGCTAAAGGCAATGTGAGCAAACAACAGTTCATGTAAAAGAGGGTGGATACATAATATCTTTAGTGATATTATATTTCGATGGAAAGCACTGACGGAGGTTGTCCAGAGACTTGGCCAAAATCCGAAAGGGGTTCGGTTCGCTGACCTGGCAAAGATCTGCGACAGATTCTTTGGTGAGCCACGGCAGAAAGGTGGTCGCCATCGAGTCTATCGGACTCCGCGGCCAGGTGACCCAAGAGTAAACATCCAGAACGACAAGGGCAAGGCAAAGGCCTACCAGGTAGGCCAAGTGATGCGAGCCATCAAGAGACTGGAGAGAATGAAGTGAAAGACCATTACACATATCGCGTTACATGGTCAAGCGAAGACGGTGAATTTGTCGGTCTGTGCGCCGAGTTTCCCTCGTTGGGCTGGTTGGCGCCCATGCCCGAGGAGGCCTTCTCCGGCATCCGCCGCCTCGTATCCGAATGTATCAGCGCCCTGCAAGAGGAGGGTGAAGAGCCGCCGCAGCCGCTTGCAGACCGCACTTACAGCGGGAAATTCCTGGTGCGCGTGCCGCCGGAAACGCACCAGGCGCTGGTTCTGCGCGCCGCCGAACAGGGAGTCAGCCTGAACAGGCTTGTGAGCGCGCGGCTAGCGAATGGCAGCGGTTGAACTGCGCTAAGTTCGTTTGAAGGCCCGTTCCAGTTCACCGGCGCTCAGTTGCAGCATTGTGGGCCGTCCGTGGGGGCAGGTTCGCGGCGCGCGGCACTGCTCCAGCTGGCGCACCAACTCCTTCATCTCGATGTCGCTGAGGATCTGGCCTGCCTTGATCGATGCCCGCTTGCAGACCATCTTCACCAGCCGAGCTTCCAGTTCCTCCCCCACCAGATCGCGGTTTTCGGCCAGCCCCTGTACGATCTCATCCAGCAGCCGCTCGCAGTCCTGATGTGAAAGCGCGCTGGGTACGGCGCGCACGAGGAAAGTATCGCCGCCGAAGTGCTCGACGTGAAAGCCGACGGCGTTCAATTCCGACAGGTGCTGGGCAACGAGTCCGGCGCGTACGTCGCCTACATGCAGTGAAATCGGCTCCAGCAACCCCTGGCGGGCGATGCCTTGTCCGCCGCTTGAATCGCGCTGTGCCATGAATTTCTCGTACAGAATCCGCTCATGCGCGGCGTGCTGATCGATCAGATACAACCCTTCCGGCCCTTCGGCGACCAAATACATCGCGCCCGCCTGCCCCACCACGCGCAGAGGGGGCAAGGTCTGTTCGGCATCGGGCGGCGGCATTTCCGATTCATGCACGTGCGCCGCCGCCGGAACTGTGCTGTCAGGCAAAGGGGGCCGGACATTTAGAAGCGGGTCTGTTTCGGGCAGTTCGGCGGGGGGCATTTCAAACGGCATCGCCGGTTGGCGCCCCGTTCCCGCATTGAGGATCGATTGGCGCCGGGCAGCCCAGCCGGACTGATCCCGGCGTTCCAGACTTTGCTGATCAAAATGAAGTGACGACAATTCGTCCTCGCCGTCAGGGGGGCGTTCGCCTTCTCCTCCCAGAGGCAGTTCGGGCACGGGGGCGCTGTCGATAACTGCCCGCCGCACCGCCCGTTGGACAGCCGAAAAGAGCTTGCGCGCATCGGCGAAACGCACTTCCGTTTTGCGCGGATGCACGTTCACGTCCACCTCAGCGGGGTCTATTTCGACAAAGAGAACGGCCAAAGGAAAGCGTCCGACCGGCAGGAGGGTATGATAGGCCTGCACGACCGCGTGGGTCAGGCTGCGGTCTTCTACATAGCGCCGATTGACGAACAGGTCGATTTGGGCGCGGCTGGCGCGGGTGAGGGACGGCGGGCTGACGTAACCGCTGACGCTGATGCCGGGACGGGGCTGGGAAGTCGGAGGGCTATCGTCCGCCATGAAGCTGAGTTCGTTCTCCTGCGGGCGCCGTTCGGAAAGTGCAGCGCCGCGCGCCGGCGACCCGGTTGCGCCGTCCGCAGCGCGGCTCTGCATCTGATGCGCGGGCGAAGCGGAGGAGACGCCTTCTTCGCGCAGGCGGCCCAAGCCGATCATTTGTTGGACGCTCTCACGCCCGTAGATCTTTGTCAGCACATCGGCTACACGCCCGTTGCCGTCGGTGGCAAAGGCGAGTTTGCCATCGCTGACATATTGAAATCGACACTCAGGGTAGGCCAAGGCGTAACGGTGTACGATAGCGGCGATATGACTGGCCTCGGTGGTCGGGCGACGGAGGAATTTGCGCCGAGCGGGCATGTTGAAAAAGATATTCTCGACATTAACGACGGCGCCCACCGGCAGGCCGGCTGGCAGGTTGCGGATGACAGTTCCGCCTTCGATGCGCACCTCCGCGCCGGCTTCGGCGCCGCGGTGACGGCTGCTAAGCGTCAAGCGGCTGACCGCGGCGATGCTGTAGAGCGCTTCACCGCGAAAACCGAGTGTGGCGATGGCGTCGAGGTCGGCGGCGCTGTGCAGCTTGCTGGTGGCGTGGCGCCGGAGGGCCAGCGCCAGTTCTGCGGCGGGGATGCCGTGCCCGTCGTCGGTAACGCGCAGCAACCGCTGGCCACCTTCCCTGATCTCGACCTGCACCTGGGTCGCGCCGGCATCGAGGCTGTTCTCGATCAGCTCTTTGGCGACATTGGCAGGCCGCTCCACCACTTCACCGGCGGCGATTTTCGCGCTTACATCTTGTGAGAGGAGTTGAATGGACATCGTGCCCAGATTATATCATTCATCGGCGAGAAAGCTCACGACGAGGCGAGAGTCAAGTTGAGCGGGAAACGCTCAATCTCTCACTAATTGTTGCTTGGCGGGGGCCCGGATCAGATGCTCCTCGCCGGCCACGTCGACGATCAGAACTGCGATGATCCGCTCGGGCGTTTGGCCGCGCGTTGAGCGGCTGGGCTGCCCAGATAGCGGCAAGGCATAGAAACCGGAGACCAGCGCGCTGCGGCCCGCCGGCGCATCCACCAGCGAAGGCCGCAAGGTTACGCTGTCATAGTCGGGATCGATCAGGACCGCCCGCACTTGCGCGCGCCAGTCTGGTGGAAGGGTCAGGTTGGCTTTGGCAGCAAAACGGGCCAGTTCCGGGCTGAGAAATCGTTCGATCCGAACTGACAAGCGGGCGTCTTGCCAGGCAAGTCGAACGTCTGCCCGCGGCGCAATCGGATGCCCGACCTGCGAGGTCGTCGCGTCGGGCTTGGCGTCGATTGCCGGCGGGATTCGAGACGGTTGGTCGTGGACAGAATCACTTTCCCCAATGCGCAGGACTTGATAGCCGTCTCCGCAGCGGGTCAAGTCATCCGGCCAACTGCCCGCGCGCTCGCCACATTTTTCCTCAGCGGGGCGAGACGTTTGCGCGGCTGTGGGAGGACGGCTGAGACGGCCGGCCGCCGTGCGGATGGCGCGCCGGTTGTTGTCGCAGCCGATCCAGGCGCGAGCCAGTTTGCGCGCCACGGCCACGGTCGTCCCTGAGCCGACGAAGGGGTCAAGGACAAGATCTCCCGGCCGGGTGGCCGTCTGCAGGACGCGCCGCAAAAGCCGTTCGGTCTTCTGGGTGGGGTAGTTCTCATCCTCAGCCGGCACCGTGCCCAGCCCGGCAATGTCATCCCATAGATTGTCGACCGCCTGGGTGACGACATAGCGATTGGCTCCCCGCCCTGTGAGATAGTACTTAACGCCGATGTTGCCACCATTGGAAGCATAGACCCGTTGCGCGACCTGATCGACAACGACGCGGCCGCGGTAGGGCGCGTACAAGCGCCCTTCGGCAGAGAGGGCGGCCAGCCGCTCGAAACTGTATGTGCCCGGATCCGACGTGCGGAAGTAGCCGCGCTCGTCGCGCATGTAGCGTGCGCCGGCCTCGGCCTCGGTCAGTACCAACTCGCGCTTGGGCGCGTTCCAGACGGGCCGACCACGGGGTTGGCTGCGGAAAATGTGGATCGCATGGGCGCTGCGGGGGAAATAGTTGGCATGCACTTTTGCGCCGCGCATGGTCTGGCTACGCCAGAAGACAGTGTTCAGATAGCAGTCTGCGCCAAAGATCTCCTCAAGCAGCAGCAGCAGATGCGCCTGCATACGATGATCGCAGTGGAGCCAGAGCGTCCCGTCGGCGTGCAGCAGTTGGCGCAGCAGCAGCAGGCGGTCGGCCAAGAACTGGAGATAGGCGCCCGGCCGCCAGATGTCCTGGTACACCGTCTGCTCGCCCAACGAAGGTTGCCCCCTGCCCCGCAGACGCACACGGCTGGTATAGTTGCGGTTTGAATTGTAGGGAGGATCCAGATAGACCAGGCGCACTTTGCCGCGATAGCCATTGGCCAAAAGCCAGGAGAGCGCATCGAAGTTGTCGCCGTACAGGAGCAGACCGGCTTCGCCGGAATCGACCCGCGCAGACATTTCGAATCCCGTTTCTGGCCGGAATTGCTCCAATTGCTGCGCGGCAGGGCGGGAAGGTTCGACCTGTAACCGCTTGCCCGGCCAGTGGAGGGTAATGCGGTTGTCTGAATTGTTAGCTATCGGATTGGGGGATGGAGTGCAGTTTTGGCGGGCGCACATTTTGGCGAGTGAAGCGTTAGGGTGGGGCGCCGAATAGCGGGTTGGGGCTGCGCCGACGACTACGGTACAAGGCCAGCGCGCGCAATCTGCGTCCATGGCAGCAAATTGCCCTTGGCCGAGCTGGCAGGCGCGGCCAAGGGCAAGATTACACGTAATGTTACAGTTGCGGCGGTTATTTGTGGCCGCCCGTCATCGCCGGGACGAAATGCACTTCGCTTTCCGGCCCTACCGCCGCACGCAGGCCGCGATTCTGCACCGCGCCGTCGACAGCGACCGTCCACCCGGGCCGTATTCGTCCTTCGTCGATGATGCGGTCAGCGACTCCGGGATAGCGTTCATCCAGAGCCGCCACCAACTCCCGCACGTTGCCGCCGTCCGCTTCGACGATCTGTTGACCACCGGTGAGCGAGCGCATCAGTGGGGGAATCCAGACCTTGGCCACGCTCAGTCATCTCCGGGAACCGGCTCAGCGGCAGTCTCCGCGTCCTTGGCCCACATCGCTGCCAGCAGATTGGCCGGTGAGATCGGCAGTCGGTCCATGCGCACGCCGGTGGCATCGTAGACTGCGTTGGCGATTGCACCCGCCGGCGGCACGATGTTCACCTCGCCCACGCCGCGCACGCCATAGGGGTGAGCAGGATGGGGGACCTCCACCAGGATCGTTTCGATCATCGGCAGGTCGAGCGCGGTGGGCATGCGGTAGTCGAGCAGGGTGGCGTTGAGCAGATGGCCCTCGTCGTCGTAGATATACTCCTCATTGATAGCCCAGCCGATGCCCTGGGCGACACCGCCCTGCATCTGCCCTTCGACATAGGACGGGTGGATCGCCTTGCCCACGTCCTGGGCGATCGTGTAGCGCAGGACCGTGATTTTGCCCGTCTCCGGATCGATTTCAATATCGGCGCACTGGGTGGAGAACCCGGGGCCGAAGTCCTGTGGATGCACGGTCGAACTGGCCATGAGCGGCTCGTCCCGCAGCACGAGTCCGGCCGCCTCGACAAAGGGCAGGTTCTGATCGCCGGCGCTGAAGACGCCGTCTTCATAGCTGACATCCTCCAGCGCGACATCCCAATGATCGGCCAGACGACGTTTCATCTCCTGTTTGAGCTGCTGGCCCAGGTTGTAAGCGGCCAAGCCGGTGGAGTAGGTCGTGCGGCTGCCTCCGGTCACATCGGTGTACGAGACGGTATCGGTATCGACGACGCGCGCCTTGACCTGCTCGTACTCGATGCCCATCGCCTCGGCCAGCTGCATCGCAATCGAGGCACGCGTCCCGCCGATGTCGGTGGAGCCCTCGTTGAGGTTGACCGTGCCGTCAGGGTTGAGCATCGCGGTGGCGCTGGACTGGCCGCCCCAGTTGTTCCAGTAACCGGAAGCGATGCCACGGCCGCGGTACTTGCCGTTTAGCGGCGTGCGGTAATGTTCCGAATCCCTGATCGCCTCGACCGTCTCGATGTGCCCGATGCGGGCGTACTGCAAGCCGTCGGGGCGGCGATCATTTTCTTTTACCCCGTTGAGGACGCGGAACTCAGCCGGGTCCATGCCCAGCTTTTCGGCCAGTTCATCGACGACGCTTTCGACGGCAAAGGCGACATTGGTGCCGCCGGGGGCGCGATAGGCTGCGCTACGCGGCCGGTTGACGATGATGTCGTAGCCGTCGACCTGCAGATTGTCGATGGCGTAGGGGGCCAGGCTCACATTGGCGGCAGCCCCGACCGGCGAGCCGGGATAGGCGCCTGCTTCGTAGTAGAGTTCGGCCAGGGCAGCGGTGATCTTGCCATTGGCATCGACACCGATTTTGACGCGGATGTTGGAACCGGAGGTGGGGCCGGTTGCGGCCAGCACGTCGGCCCGGCTCATGATAATCTTAACCGGTTCGTAGCCAGCCTTCTGCGAAAGGACGACCGCGACCGGCTCGACATAGACGTTGATCTTGCCGCCGAAGCCGCCGCCGATCTCGGTCGGCACCACCTTGAGGCGGGAGACGGGGATCTTGAGAATTTCCGAGACCTGCCCGCGCACCGCGAAAGAACCTTGCGTGCTGGTCCAGATGGTGACCATGCCGTCGGCGTTATAGAGAGCTGTGGCGGCATGTGGCTCGATGTAGCCCTGGTGGACTGTTTCGGTGCGGTAGGTGCGGTCGACGACATGAAGGGCGCCGGCAAAGCCTGCGTCCAGGTCGCCGCGTTGGTGGCGGAAGATGGAGGCCAGGTTGGTCGGCTTCGTGCCGATCTCACCCAGCGAATCGGAGCGCAGTGACTGCAGCAGAATCGGCGCGTCGTCGGCCAGGGCGTCGTCCACCGTCATCACGGGCGGCAGCAGCTCATAATCGACTTCGATCAGCGCGGCGGCCTCCTGGGCAATGTGCGGGTTGACGGCGGCCACGGCGGCCACGGCGTGCCCGTGGTAGAGCGCCTTCTGGTCGGCGAGGACGTTGTCGCTCAGATATTTGAGGTTGATGGCGCCCTCGCCCAGGTCTTCGACCTTGTCCTCGGCTTCCGGCAGATCGGCGGCCGTGACGACGGCGCGCACACCTGGGAAAGCCTCGGCTTTGCTGGTGTCGATGGAGCGGATGTAGGCGTGGGCGTGGGGGCTGCGCAGGACGAAACCATGCAGCAAGCCGGTCATCTGCACGTCGGCGGCATAGACGGCGCGGCCCGTTACCTTGTCGACGCCGTCGGGCCGCACTGGACGGGTGCCGATGACCCTGTAACCGTTCTGCCCGTTGGCGGCAGGATTGCCTGTTCCATTCTGTTTCATATCGGCCATTGCGTTTTCTCCTCGGCCTCAGGCGTCGCTCTGGGCGACGTCCAGCACTGCGCGCACGATTTTGTCATACCCTGTGCAGCGGCACAGATTTCCGGCCAGCCACAGGCGCACATCATACTCGCTGGGGCTTGCGTTCTCGTCCAACAGCGCCTTGGCGGAGACGATAAAGCCGGGTGTGCAGATGCCGCATTGCAGCGAGGCGTGCTCCAGGAACTTCTGTTGCAGCGGGTGCAGCTCGCCATCTTCAGCGATGCCTTCGATCGTCACGACCGAGCGGCCTTCAATTTCGGGTGCCAGCACCAGGCAGGAGTTGACGAGGACTCCATCCATTAGCACATTGCAGGCGCCGCAGTTACCGTTGCCGCAGCCCTCTTTGCTGCCGATCAACCCCAGGTTGTCCCGCAGAGCCTCGAGCAGAGTTTGACGAGCTTCGCACAGGAAAACGGTCTCTTCACCGTTCAGCGTTGTCTCTACAGCGATCTTTTTAGCCATGTCCGTTCAGTCTCCCCAGTACGTCAACAGTTTTTGTGCCACGTGCCCGGTCGATAGCGATCCGCAAGGCGCGCTGTGTCAGCACAGCTGACAGGTGTTTGCGTTGGGCAATTGTCCCGCGCATATCATTGATGGGCCGCGCCGCAGCCTTGGCCAGTTCGGCGGCCTTGGCCAGACTCTGTTCGGAGGCCGGCTGACCGGACAGCGCGTCGCCCGCTTCCTGCACCAGCAGGGGCGTCGGCGCGACGGCGCCCAGTGAGACGCGGGCCGACTGGATCGTCTTTTTGTCGTCGCTCAGGACGACGGACACGCCGGCGCCGACAACTGCGATGTCCATTTCATTGCGGGGAATAAATCGCAGGTAGGCGGCCCCGAAATTGGCGGGCGGCGTGGGAAACTCCAGCGCGACCAGGAACTCGCCGTTTTCGAGCACACTTCTGCCCGGCGCGGTACAGAAATCCTCGACCGCTACGGTACGGCGGCCATTGGGGCCGGCGATGTGACAGGTGACGTTGTGGGCAATGAGATTGGGAATTCCATCGCCAGCGGGAGAAGCGTTGCACAGATTGCCCCCAAGGCTGGCGCGGCCCTGAATCTGCGTGCCGCCGATCAGATGGGTCGAATCGATCAGCGCCGGATAGCCATCCCGAACGGCCTGGTTGGCGTTGATGGAACGGCACGACGCGGCAGCGCCCAGCGTAAGGCCGTTGGCGCTGACGGCGATCGCGGTCAGCTCGGGAATCCGCTTCACGTCGACGACAGTGTCCAGTTTCCTGCGCCCTTCCTGCAACTGAGAGATCAGGTCTGTGCCCCCGCTCAGCGCCCGGGCTTTCTCGCCCCCGGCAGCCAGTGCCGAGATCGCCTCGTTCACACTTTTGGGTGCTACATATTCAAATGCTTGCAAAGAACTACCTCCTCGATTGGTTCGCGTGTTGAAATCTCTTTGCGTGAGAAACCTCTTGAAATCCGTGTTACGTTGAGGAAATATGAGCAATCACAAGGAGCCTGCTTCCGATCAGTTATACCATAAAATCAGTTGAGAAGAAAAACTACCGGACATAACGGGCGCAACCAAGAGTGGGGGTGGGCCGTGAAGGGGGTCGATCCGGCGATGAGAACGGGAAACAGGAGGGGAGTTGGGAGGTCAACAGTACGAATTGATGATACAGGAACTCGAAACGCTCGTGTGAGCGTTGCACGTGAGTTATACGAGAGTTTACGAGAGTTTACGCTAATAAATTTTCTGATCGTGAATATCAATTCCTGGACGGTTGACGTTCGGGTGGCTGATGGCGTGAAAGGAGCGGGACATGGATGCGCGGCGGAGGAGAAAGCAGAACTCGTCAGCCTGGCAATGGAATACGGAATCCCCAGGTAAGATGTAATATTTAGTTGATATTTCCAAGATTTTCCGTAGTGGTGCCTCCGATAATGGGGGCGCGATTGCGGCTACGGCCGGGTTTCTGAACCGCTTGCAGGCGACGTGAGGGGCGCGGCAGGTCAGAGCAGTGCCAGTGTAAGTGGTTACGAGCGTTTGCATGCAGTTACGAGCGTTTGCGAGCGTGTTCGAGCGCGCCAGGTCGCGTTTAGTCGCGTTTAGTCGCGCCATTTTTCTTTTTTTGTGTCCAGGCACGTTTGGGCGTGTTCTGTCATATCTTGTCATATCGTGTCGTATCTTGTAGTCATTCTTCGTCATTCTTCGTCATTTCTCGTCATTTCTCGTCATTTCTCGTCCCAATATTTTTTTTCCGGGTATGGCAGGCAACGGGCGGTCGCGGCGTTGGCTGGGCAGGGAGGGCAGCAGTTTGCTCGGCATGGTTGCCGCGCCGGGGGCAGGATGTGAAAAATGACATGACACTCACTCTAAGCTGGCCTACAGTTGCGGCAGGGCCGCGGCTGCGATCGTTTATGTACCGCACAATTGTACTACAAGATTGAGGAGTTTGCAGTACCTGGAAATCCCAGGGTGGATCTCAGAATGGGGGTGGGGCTCTGCCCTGCTCTGAAGGAGCAGGATGCTCAGCAGTTGTCTGAACTGTGGTTAGGGTTGGTTGACAATTGTCTGAACTGTGATTTACTCAGTTCATATGATGGACATGATTAACCGCACTGGCTCATGTGGCGGCCTTCGTTAACGAGAGTCAGGCGAACCAAGGTCAGAACTGTTCGGAGGCAACCTGTAGATGTCGTCTCTTTGACCAATTCTTTGAAGTTGAGCTTGGCCCCAAAAACTGGACCACGAGCTAAGGTGTATAATGGAGCAAATCACCAAGCAGGTGAAGGGACAGTATCATGGTCAAGAAACGGCGGCGACACACGGCAGCCGATAAGTTCCGAGTGGCGCTGGAAGCGCTTGAAGGCAGCAAGACGGCGACCACCTGGGCAGCACCTCGCTCACCACGCGCGTTTCAGCCGAGACCGCCAGCCGTACATACTACGCCTACGGCGTCGAGCGCGCCGCGTCAGGCGACGTCTCGACCGACCGTACCTTCACCGGACAGAAACGCGATTCCACGGGGCTGATGTACTACAACGCCCGCTATTACGACCCCGCGCTGGGCACCTTCATCTCGCCGGATACGATGATGCCGGATCCCGAAATGGTGATAAACTTCAATCGCTTTGCTTATGCCCGCAATAACCCATGCGATTCAGCGACTCCACAGGCCATTTTGAAGAGGATGACCTCGTCGCGTGGTTTGGAGATAGGTGGGAGACGATGACCGAACACTAGCGAAACCTGCTGAAAAATGCCTCATTCGGCGACGCTCCTCGTAACGGGATCTGTCTGCTCCTCTCTGGTTGGTCTTAGCGGATGACACTGCTCTATCTTGCCGTAGCCTATCTTGCTGGCATCGCCGCCGGGCAGTTTCTCTGGCAGCAGGGATGGTTCGGCTGCGGCATCGGCGACGGCTACTGGATCGCTGCGCTGGCGCCGGTTCCCGTCTGCCTGTGGATGGATGCCGCGGGTGTTGCCAAGGTCGCGACGCCATTGCGCTGGCCGATGTCGGCCGGCTTCGCCGTGCCCCGCACTTCACTTTCCGCCTGGCTGATGGGCGGACTTCTGCTGGCCGGGCTGTGCGGGATCCTGCGCCTGGCTTCGCATCCGCCGCTCCCCTGCCTGGAGCCAACCGATCTCGCCTACTACAACGCCGACGAGAGGGAGAACGCCTCCCAGCGGCCGGTGCAGGTGGATGGTTATGTGGTCGGTTATCCGGTCAGGAAGGAGGGCCGGCAACGCATGGATGTTGAAGCGACGGCCGTGTGGCTCGACGGCGAGCCGCAGCCGGTATCGGGCCGCGTGCGCGTGCAGACCTCCAGCCGGCATCCCTTCCGCTACGGCGAAGCGGTGCGTGCAAGCGGCCTGTTGACGCAGCCGCCCGTTTTCGAGGATTTCGACTACCGGTCCTACCTGGCGCGCAAGCAGGTCCACAGCCTGATGTTGCGGCCGCGGGTGGAGCCGCAGCCGGGGCCGCCGCGCGGCGGGACGCTCTTGCAGTTGGTTTACGCCCTGCGCGCGCGCAGCGAAGCCCTGCTCAACCGTCGATTGCCCGAGCCGTTCGCAGCCCTGGCCAACGGAATGCTGCTCGGCATCGAAGCGGGCATTCCCGACGACCTGTACGAGCAGTTCAACCGCACCGGCACAAGCCATGTGATCGTGATCAGCGGCAGCAATGTGGCGCTCGTCTCCGGCATGCTGATGGCGCTGGGCATCAAGCTGTTCGGACGGCGGGCCGCGCTGTGGCCGACCCTTGGCGGGCTTGTCTTTTACACGCTGCTGGTGGGCGGCGACGCGGCGGTCACGCGGGCGGGGCTGATGGGCGGACTCTTCGTGCTGGCGACCGTCTTGGGCCGGCAGAGCACAGCACTGGTCAGCCTGGGCGCGGCCTGCTGGGTCATGACGCTGTTGAATCCTCTCACGCTTTGGGATGTGGGCTTTCAGCTCAGCGGCGGGGCCACGGCAGGCCTGATCCTAATCGGGCCGCCTCTCACCGAACGCGCCGCGGCCATGGGTCGCACTGCGGCAGGCTGGTTTCGACGACGACCCTCGCCCGACGCGGCGATGCGGGGGTCCACTTTCCTTATGCCCGATTCAATCAAGGATCTCATTCGAGATAGCCTGCTCATGACAATCGCAGCCAGCGCAACGACCCTGCCGCTGATCGTCCATTACTTCGAGCGTCTCAGCTGGATCAGCCCGATCACCAACCTTCTGATCGCGCCGGCGCAGCCACTGATCATGATTGCCGGCGGCGCCGGCCTGATTGTGGGGCTGCTCGGCCTGGAACAGATTGGGCAGATTCTACTGTCGATTCCCTTTGCCAGCCTGTGGTGGACGGTGGCGATGGTGCGCTGGAACGCAGCCCTGCCGGGAGGCAGCATCGAGATCGGCTGGTTTCAGGGCGGACACGCGACCCTTACTTATGCAGTGATCTTCGCTCTGTATTGGCGCGAACCGCTGGGGCGGTCTGTTACCCGGCTGGCCCGCAGGATCGTCGCGTTCTCATCGGTGGGAACTGGCGACAAAGAGAACAGTAAGCAGTTGTCGCTGGGCCTGGGCACGATGCCCGCCTGGGTTTTCGGCGCGGGAGCGCTCGCCGCCGTCCTCCTGTGGTGGATGGCGTTGACGCAGCCGGACGGTCAGTTGCATGTCCACTTCCTCGATGTCGGCCAGGGGGACGGCATCTTCATCCAGACGCCGAGCGGCCGCCAGGTATTGATCGACGGCGGCGGGGACAGCCAGCAGCTATTCGCCGAACTCGGCGCGGTCATGCCCTTCTGGGACCGGCAGATCGACCGGGCGATCGTCAGCCACCCAGACTGGGACCATATCGGTGGACAGATCGATCTGCCGCAACGATTCAGGCTGGGCCAGGCGATCATCAGCGAAAACGCGCGCGACCACGATGATACGCGGTCCTGGTTGGAGGCTCTCCAGGCTGAAAATGTGCCGGTCGTCGGTTTGCGGCAGGGGGGCTGGCTGGACCTCGGCGACGGCGTGGCATTGTGGGCGCTGTGGCCGCCGCCGGAAGCGGCGTTGCGCGGGTGGGATGAGGATGACAAGAACGAGAGGTCGCTTGTGCTGAAATTGGTCTACGGCGATTTGGCAGTGCTGCTGACGGGCGACAGCGGTCATCCCAGCGAGGAGCGTCTGTTGCGGGCGGGGCAGCCGGTCGGCGCGCAGGTGCTCAAAGTCGGGCATCACGGCAGTGAACACAGCAGCAGCCCGGCATTTTTGGCAGCGGTCGGTCCCAGTGTGGCCGTCATCCAGGTTGGCGCAGAGAACCGCTACGGCCACCCGGACGCGGAAGTGCTGGAGATCCTCGGCGGACAGCTGGTGCTGCGCAATGACAGGGATGGGCGCGTTCACATCCGCAGCGACGGCCGCCTGATGTGGATCGAAACGGAGAACGGGGAGATTTCAGCGCTTCTGGCGCGGAGCGGGGCGGCTTATATGGAGTGAAGATCTAGTGAAGTCAGGAATCCTCATCTCCGTCAGGCCGAACGAGGAAGAGGAGGGCAATGCCAAGGATGACAACCAGGCGGAAAGCGGCCTGCCTCCCATCCCACACGTCCGACTGCCACATCAGAAACCACTCCCCGCCGATGGTGATAAACCCACTAAACCACAGGATGATCCCCAATGTCAGGCCAGCGACTGCGATGCCCTTGGCTTGATTGAAGCGGTGCGCGTCGGCTCTCGCCCGGAAGAGGCGCGCCCCACCCCACCAGCACAGAACCGCAGTTGCCGCCTGTGTCAAAATGATGACCCAATACAAAAAGGGATGCACGAAGGCAGCGTCGATGGCGCGCCACATCGCCCGATTGTCGGGAAAGGTCGTGTCCATTTTGAGGACATGGACAACAAACCAATCGTTGGAGTCATGGTCGGTGAAGTTGTTGAATACGACGAGGATGGAGTAAAACGCGATGGCCCAAACGAGTGCGATTTTGGCGTGTCTCGTGTAGATGGGACTTCCGGGCGTTTACTCGGGGTGGTGACCAACTGTGGGGCAAATGGGTACGAGAGGGGAGCAAAGCGGCCATGGCATGCAGCGCCCTATATGGGGGGGGTAATCTTCCTTTTCCTCCAATAGCACCAATTGATTATGTTTCTCAGTCCCTTTTTGGTCGCTTACCGTCAAGCCGGCTTGTCGACCATACTTTTCTTCAACTGCCCTTTTGAAGACATCAATAGCATTCTCGTGATTCTCCAAGAACCACCTTACATGATTTTCCAAATACTCGTCTCTGATCTCTGGCTTTCTCAGATCATTGGGAACTCTTTTCATTCTTGGATCAACACTATCGAATCCAGTAAAGGGCATAGCTAACCGATTCCTGCTCATTTGGATATAGTCGGGATTGATTTCAAAGCCTATCGCATCCCTGCCCAATTGTTGACACACCCTTAAGGTTGTACCACTTCCAGAAAACGGATCGAGGACTATCCCACCCCTATTGCTTGACGGTAAGACCATCCTCTCTATCAGACCTTTGAAGTGGGCCCCAAAAACTGGACCACGGGCTAAGGTGTATAATGGAGCAGAACACCAAGCACGTGGAGGGGCAGATTCATGGTCAAGAAACGACGGCGACACACAGCGGCCTACAAGTTCCGAGTGGCGCTGGAGGCGGTTGAAGGCAGTAAGACGATCAGTCAGTTGTCGAGTGAACATGAGATTCATCCCAACCTGATTCGGGCCTGGAAACGGCAATTGCTGGAAAACGGGCCTCGGGTCTTCGCTACGAACGGCGAGCGCAAACAAAAGGAGCAGGAGGCACAGGAAGCAGAACTTTATGAACAGATCGGGCGGCTCAAGATGGAACTTGAGTGGTTGAAAAAAAAAGTTACCCACTTCGGTCAGTGAGAGACGGCATATGGTCGAGGTAGCAAACCCGACTCTAAGTGTACGGCGGCAGGGTGAACTGCTCGGGCTCAATCGGTCGTCGTACTACTACCACGCGGCGCCCGAGTCAGCACTGAACCTGCAACTGATGCGCCTGGTTGACGAGCAATTTCTGCGCACCCCCTTTTATGGCTGGCGCAAGATGACCGCCTCTCTGCGCCGGCTGGGCTACGCCATCAATGGCAAGCGGGTCAGACGGCTGATGCGTATGATGGACATTCAAGCTATCTACCCCAGGAGAAGCAGCAGTTCTCCTGGCAAGGGACACAAGCTCTATCCTTATCTTTTGCGCAACCTGCCGATTACCCACGTCAACCAGGTCTGGAGCGCAGACATCACCTATGTACCGATGCCTCGTGGCTTCATGTACCTGGTCGCTGTCATTGACTGGCACAGTCGCTATGTGCTCGCCTGGCAGCTTTCCAACACGCTGGACGGTATCTTCTGTCTCGATGCCCTGCGCCAGGCGCTCTGCAAGGGTCGGCCCCAGATCTTCAACACCGACCAAGGCGCACAGTTCACGGCCGATGCCTTCACTACCGCTCTGTGCGCAGCCAACATTCAGGTCAGCATGGACGGCCGCGGCCGCGCCCTTGACAACGTCTTCTGCGAACGCTTATGGCGCAGCGTCAAATACGAAAACATCTATCTCAACCAGTATGACACAGTGCGTCAGCTGCAAACTGGGTTGACCGCATACTTCGACTTCTACAACCATGAGAGACCGCATCAAAGTCTCAACTATCGCACACCGGCTGAAGAGCACTTCGTGCTCTGATCAGAGCCGACCGCATCCGTCTGGATGCACCTTATTTTTTCAGTTTCGTGGTCCAGACATTGGGACCCACCATAGACATCTAACGTTGCTCCACTTGTGCTTGCTTGTAAAGTATCTGAATGCCTCGGGCAAGGCAGGAAAAATTGGCTAATCGGGAGCTACAGTAACTCGTATAGAAAAGTATTCTTACACATCTTTGCATCATATCAATAACAGGACTCGAGCAGAATACGCGGTGGCCACATAGGGGCAGCCGCTCCAGAAAGGAAGAGCGGGGGCCCATCAGCTACGCTCGACCAGTTGGCGCAGCTCATAGAGCCGGTTGAGCGCATCCAGCGGGGACAGGGCGTCCACGTCGAGGGAGCGCAGCGACTCGACAGCCGGGTGGTCGGCGGCGAAGAGACCGACCTGCAAGGCGGCCTTCTGCTTGCGGCCCGGCGCCTGATCCAGGAGCGTTGATGGGCCGGCGGCGCCCGATGCTTCCAGGTCGAACAGAATCTCCTCGGCCCGCCGCACAACCGCCCTGGGCAGACCGGCCATCTGGGCCACGTGAACGCCGTAGGAGCGGTCGGTCTTGCCCGGCAGGATGCGGCGCAGAAAGACAACGTCATCGCCGCTGTCGTCGACAGCCACGTGGTAGTTGATGACCTGGGGCAGCCGGCCGGACAGGTCGGTCAGTTCATGGTAGTGGGTTGCGAAGAGCGTCTTGGCGCGCAGGGACGGGTGGTTGTGGATGTGCTCGACCACGGCCCAGGCGATGGCCAGGCCATCATATGTGCTGGTGCCGCGCCCGATTTCATCCAAAATGAGCAGGCTGCGCTCGGTCGCATGGTTGAGGATGTTGGCGGTCTCGATCATCTCGACCATGAAGGTGGACTGGCCGCGGTGGAGCTCGTCGCTGGCGCCGATGCGGGTGAAGATGCGATCGACCACGCCGATACGGGCCGCGGCCGCGGGCACAAAAGAGCCGATCTGGGCCAGCAGCGTAATCAGGGCGGTCTGGCGCAGATAGGTGGACTTGCCGGACATGTTGGGCCCGGTCAGGATGTGAATCAGCCCGCCGGGGGAGAGTTGCGCGTCGTTGGGCACAAACGGCTCGTCGATCGTGCGCTCCACAACCGGATGGCGGCCTGCCGAGATGGAGATTTCGGCGCCGCTATCGATCTGCGGACGGCAGTAGCTGCGCTTGAGCGCGACCTCCGCCAGCGACGCGTAGACATCCAGCAGCGCCAGCCCTTCGGCCAGGCAGCGAATCTCATCGGCGCGGGCGGTAAGTTCCTCACAGATGCGGCGGAAAAGCTGCTGCTCCAAAGCGAGACGGCGCTCGTCGGCGTTGAGGATCAGCGACTCGTACTCCTTGAGTTCGGGCGTAATATAGCGTTCGGCGTTGGTCAGGGTCTGTTTGCGGATGTACTCCTGCGGCACCTTGTCTGCATGCGTATGGCGGACTTCGATGTAATAGCCGAAAACTTTGTTGTAGCCCACCTTCAGACTCTTGATGTCGAGGCGATCGCGCTCGACCTGCTCCAGCGAGGCCACCCACTCTTTGGCGTGACGGCTGTTGTGGACGATGGCGTCCAGATCTTCGCTGTATCCCGGTCGAATGAAGCCCGGCGCGGCCAGCGTAGCCGGCGGCTCATCGGCGACCGCCCGTTCCAGCAACTCCAGAGCTGCCGTACAGTCGGGGAAGTCGAGGAGCGAGTGAAGAGGAGTGAGGGGTGAGGAGCCTTCTGCCTGCGCTCTTTTGGGTTCGAGCAGGTTGCGCAGGCCGGGCGCGCGGCGCAGGACTGCGCGCACGCCCAGCAGATCGCGCGGCAGCGCCCTGCCCTGGGTGATACGGCTGATCCAGCGCTCCAGATCCCCCATCCCCCGCAGCGCGTCGCGAACTCGCAAGCGAAGATCGGCGTCTTCCACCAGCGTCTGGACGGCATCGAGCCGTTGGTTGATGCGGGCGATGTCGAGCAGAGGGCGGCCGAGCCAGCGGCGCAGCAGCCGCCCGCCCATCGGAGTCAGGGTCTGATCGAGCACGGCCAAGAGGCTGCCCTTGACATCGGCGCCGCGCATCGTTTCGGTCAGTTCGAGATTGCGCCGCGTGGACTCGTCCAACACCATGAATTCGCTGACGGCGTAGCTGTGCAGGTGGACCAGCTGCGAGAGCGCGCTGGGCTGCATCTCCTGCAGGTAGGCGAGGATGGCGGCGGCGGCGCGCACGGCCTGGGGCTTTTGGTGCAGGCCGAAACCGTCCAGGCTGCTGACGCGCAGATGGCGCTGGAGGGCGGCGCGGCCCGTGTCCAACTCCACCTGCCAGGGTTCGACCTGCGAGACGAGCGCCTGGAGACTGTTGAAGAGGGGAGCGAGGCCGCTCTGCTCCACGTTCCAATCGGAGGTGATCAGTTCGCTGGGTTGCAGGCGGCCCAACTCCTCTTCCAAACGCCGCTCGGTTTCGGCACTATCCCTGCCGCTGATCTGCGTGGCCGCGAATTCGCCGGTGGTGATGTCACAGTAGGCGATGCCGGCTTCATTGCCGCGCGCGTTAAACAACACTGCCACCAGATAGTTGTTGCGGTCATCGTCCAGCATTGAAGGCTCGGCGATCGTGCCCTTGGTGACGACCTGCTGGATCTCCCGCTGCACGAGCCCAGCGCCCGGCTCACTGACCTGCTCGGCAATCGCCACCTTGTAGCCGGCCTCGACCATCTGGGCCAGATAGCCTTCCACGCTGTGATAGGGCACACCTGCCAGCGGCACGCGCTGGTTGCTGCCGACCGGTCGGCTGGTCAGCGCCACGTCGCAGACTTCGGCCACGATCTCGGCGTCGGTGTCGAAAGTTTCGTAGAAGTCGCCCAGGCGGAAGAAGAGAATGCAGTCGGGGTGCTGACTCTTCAGTTGCAGATACTGGCGGCGCATGGGCGTTGTCATGATTTAGTTTATTACCGTGCTTGGGAGGAGTCAGATTTCGCCGCGCGCGCCTGGCGCGGTAGCGACGTCGTTTGATGTCCAGAAAACGCGGGTGTTGGGATCGCCGTAAAGGGTATACGCGAGCCAGGTGGGATTGGCGGGCTGAATTGTGCGGATCTTGCGCCGGGCTGAGTGAAATGCCTCGCCGAGCGTCTGCCCGGCCCACAGTTGCTCGTAAAATGTCTGGGCAAATTGCGAGGCAAGCTCGTCGTGTACTTCCCACAGCGCGCCGACGAACGCGGTAACGCCCAGATGATCCACCAGACGCTGCGCCCAGCCGCCCAGGCCGGTCAGGTTGAAGCCGACGCGGGCGCCGTGACAGGTGTTGAGAAAAATGAGGGGCTTTTCGCGGCGCAGTCCCTTGGCTCTACGCCGGGTCAGGTCGCTAGGAAAGAGTGGATCGCCCTGCAATACGATGGGTGACTCGTCGACGAATGCCTGGTTGAAGTTTGCGTGCGTGGCAAAGTGGTAAAGCTGCGCGCCGCCGTTCTGCGCCTCTTCCAGGAACTCGGCCCGCGTTGTAATCGGCGGGGCGACATTGATGTGCCGCGCGGCCAGAGTGTCGAAATACTGAATCTCTTTCCACACGAAATCGAGATCAAACATCGGCACGACCAGGCGGGCGGCGCGAATGTTCAGGTCGGACGGCACGGCTGCGCCCGACAGCCAGCGGCTCATCTGCCAGGCGCCTGCCAGGTGGTCATCTTCCAGGTCCCGGCCTTCTATCACATCGTAAGGTTTGACCAGTTCCCAGGGTATCCACGGTTCGTCGCTGACGATCAGCAGATTCTTCAACGTGCCGGCGTCGCGCAGCGCCTTGATCTCCCAGTAGACTTTGCGCAAGGATTCGGGGAAGAGTTGCTGATAAAGTTCAATGCCGATATCGGCGACGTCATCGGCCATTCGATCGGCCTCTTGGGCGTGCAGGTCGGCGCCGGCCCTGGCCGCAAGGGAGCTGAGCCGCTCGACCAGTCGTTCGAAGAATTGGGCGGGATTGGACAACTCATTGAAGACGATCGAACCCACGGCGCGACCGTCCAGCGCCGGCAGCTTGTGCGAATGGAGGTGAAAATGGAGTGTGCGGCCGTCGGCGTCGCGGATGATGCGCAGTTCGACATCTGCGGACGGGAGCGGCGTGCCCTGGGGAATGGTCACGCCGTCCACGGCGCGAATCACCGCGGCCGGACCAAAAGTGGCGGGCGCGGCCGCCTCATCATCAGCGGCGCTGGCCGCCCGACGCGTGCGATTGGGCCAGAGTTGGAAGCCTGTAACTTCCACCTCCACCGTCAGCGAGCCGACGTTGCGATCTCTGTGGTAAAAGTCGACCGTCACCCATTGCGGCCCCGTGCGCTCGGCGGAGAGTTGCAGGAGAAACACGGCCGGCTGGGAATCAGTGTCCTGGGGGACGGCAATTGTGCGCCGCAGGGCCGGGCCATCGCGTGCGCCGGCACCGTAGCCGCTGACCTCCTCGAAGCCGGGCGCGCGCACAACCACATCGACATATTCGACCTTTTCCTGAAAGTTGATGCTGACCTCGCCCTCGCTGCGGCTCTCGCGCGGGCGGTCCCGCACCAACTGCACCACCAGCGGATACTTGACATCGGAGCGGTTGGAGATGGTCAGCGGAAAGTCCACATAGGTGTAGAACTGCAACATCGGGCCGCCTCTGACCGTGCCCGCGATGGGGCGGGTCGGGGTGGGCCGCGGCGGGGCGGCGGCTCCAGCATTCTGCGGGCGGGGGCCTGCCTGCGGCTGTGCCGATCCAGCGGCGCGTTGCCTGGACGGCGCAACTGAGGGCGGCGTCATTTTGGCGGCGCGAGCAATGTAGTTGGAGGGATCGTCGCGCATCACCCGCAGCAGATTGAGCGCCTGCAAATAGCTGATGCCCGTTGGCGTCACATATCCAACTCCATCACCTGACTTGCCATTGCGCATCGCCTCGTACACGATGCCCAAGGCTGCTTCAATGGCCGCCAGGTCGTCGAGGAAGCGAACCAGAACCGCGCTGCGCTCGGGCGCGCTGATGCGGCTTTGGCCGGCCGCGCCCGCCGCCGCCATGCGCAGGTGGTCCACGCGGCTGCGTGTGAGCGCGTCCAGTTCCGGCCAACTGCGAAAGAGTCGCCGCAGAACCGTTTCCACGGTATTCAACAGGCGGCTTTCATCCCAATTTCGGGCCGCCAACTGCGCGCGTATCCGATCTGGTTTGTCCATGTAATCGTCCATTCAGCCTCCCGTGCAGCCGCGGTTGCGCCGCCGCCATCCGACCGGAGGAACAGATCAGTCGAACGGCAAGATCCTATCATAGCGCTGGAGGTTTTTCAATTCTCCTGCAATCCTCCGATCCCGGTCCGAGGCGCGAGACTAAGCAGTTGGCGGCGCGGAATCAGGATGCGACTTGCTCCAGGTTGGGAAAATCGGAAGGGTTGGTTGTAAAATGCGCGTGCGTCTCGCCTTCCATTACGCGGCAGGCGCAGCCGTCTGCCAACTCTCGCAGGGGACCTGAATGAGCAACCTCCAACTAGCGCGCACAGTTTATGACGGGATTATCGCCCACGCCCGCGAAGGCAAGCCGGAGGAGATCTGCGGGATCCTAAGCGGCCGCGCCGGGCGGGCTACCGAACAACACCGCGCCCGCAATCTGGCGGATGAAAGGATAGACAATTACGACGTCGATCCGCAGACGCTTCTGAAGCAGTTCGAATTCGAAGAGGCGGGCGATGAGATGGTGGCGATCTATCACTCGCATCCGGTCTCGGTCGCGTACCCGTCGGCCACCGACGCCTGGAACGCCCACTATCCCGAGACCTACTATCTGATCTGTTCGTTGGAGTTCGACGAGGCGCCTGTTATCCGGGCCTTTCGCATGGAACCGAAATGGCCGGATGTGGACATTGACGCGCTACGCGACGCCGTCCCTTTTGATGAAGTGCGGCGCGGCCTGTTCGGCTACTATCAGGCGGCCGGCGCGCCTGTGCCCGAGCCGATGGCCGACCTGCACGCCGGCATGGAGGCGCCCCTATACGTCGTCTTCAATGTAGACGAATCGAACGCTGTGGAGGACTTTCGGGCCGTCAGCGTGCGCGAGTTTCGGGTACAGGTGATAGCGAACTGAGAGGCGGCTGGGCCAGGAGAAAGGGAAACGCCCGCGCGATCGCTCAGTTTGACATCTATCGCTATGAGAATTATAGTGAGAGACGGCAATACAATACAATAGCCATTCAAACCTGATGAGTCAACAAAGACAGGCCGCTTACCTGAATACTTGCTCGTGTCTCTAGCGGGCGCCACCAGCACGATGCTGGGGGTATCCCGCTGTCCGGAACAGGAGCGATGAGGGCGTTCGCTTGAATTTGAACTCGCACTCGACGGACCTTCCCAGGGCCGGAGTGACGCCGGACGAGCGCAGATGGAGTCGGCAGACTGCGGCAGGCGTGGAAGGCAGAGCAGGGGTTGAAGTTCGACGCTGGATTCATCGCTTTGATGGCTCCGGCGTTTTTTATTTCGGAGCCGCGTTTCGACAGCGCACATCTGCACTGAATAAACCAACAAAGGAGAGCAGTGGAATGGCAACCGTGTTTGTACCGACCGCCCTGCGCCGCTTCACCGCCGGGCAATCCAAAGTGGAAGCGACCGGGGCGACGGTTAGCGAGGTGATCGGTCAGTTGGAGAGCAGCTACCCGGGCATCGCCGAAAGGCTTTTGGACGAGAACGGAAACGTAAAACGCTTTATCAACGTCTTCCGCAACGACGACGAGATTCGCACCCTGGAGGGGCTGGCGACGAGTGTCGGCGACGGCGACAAGATCTCGATTGTGCCGGCGATGGCTGGCGGGAGCAGGTGAAACATGGCGCGACTTAACCGAGACCAACTGTTGCAGTTGGCGAAGAGCGAGATCCAGGAGATCACCGTCAATGAGGTGAAGGAGCGGATCGACAGCAACGAAGAGATGACGCTCATCGACATACGCGAGCGGGATGAATGGGTGCAGGGCCATATCCCCGACGCGGCCTTTGTGCCGCGCGGATTCCTGGAGCTGCAGATCGAGCAGCATCAGCCGGACCGTTCGCAGCCGCTCGTGATCTACTGCGCCGGCGGCGTGCGTTCGGCGCTGGCGGCGCGCAACCTGCAAGAGATGGGGTATACGGATGTCTATTCTCTGATTGGCGGCTTTGGCGGCTGGAAGAACGGGGGCCATCCCTTCAAGGTGCCCACGGTGCTGACGGAAGAACAGGGTATTCGCTACAGCCGGCACACGATTCTTAGCGAGTTGGGCGAAGAGGGGCAGATCAAACTGCTGGACAGCAAGGTGCTGCTGATCGGGGCCGGCGGCCTGGGCAGCCCGGCGGCCATCTATCTGGCGGCGGCCGGTGTCGGGCAGTTGGGCATCATCGACTTTGACGAGGTGGACACCTCCAACTTGCAGCGCCAAGTGCTGCACGGGGTCAGCGACGTAGGACGGCCCAAGGTCGAATCGGCCCGCGATCGGATCGCCGAAATCAATCCCGATGTGACGGTTGTTGGCTATCGAGAGCCGATCACAAGCCATAACGCCTTCGAGATTATGCAGGGATACGATGTCGTCATCAACGGCTCGGACAACTTCCCGACCCGCTACCTGGTGAACGACGCCTGCCAGATGCTCGGCATCCCCCTGGTGGACGCCAGCATCTTCATGTTCGAGGGCCAGGTGACGGTTTATCAGCCAAACCAGGTCGATGCGGACAGCCCCTGCTACCGCTGCCTCTACCCGGATCCGCCGCCGCCCGGCGAGGTGCCCAGTTGCGCTGAAGCAGGCGTGCTGGGCGTATTGCCCGGCATCGTGGGATCGATCCAGGCGATTGAGGCGATCAAACTAATTGCAGGTATCGGCGAACCGCTTTCAGGCCGGCTGCTGATGATCGACACGCTCGACATGACCTTCCGCACGCTCAAGGTGAGCCGTACGTGCTCTTGCCCGGTTTGCGGCGATCAGCCGACCGTTACCGAGTTGATCGATTATGAGCAGTTCTGCGGCATGCCCAGTTTCGACGACCAGGCAACGGAAACGGTCGCTGAAACCTTTGCCGGGACGGTCGCGTCCAACGGCGCGGGACAACCGGCCCCGGTTACCGTGTAAACGAAGATGCGAGCGCGGGAGTTTCAGAAGAAGACAGGGGACAATCCACACTATTTATATTCGCGAAGGGATGATGTGGACGGGCCGGGAGGCTCTCACGCTGGTGTATCGTGATGAGCCTCTCCGCCGAGGCCATGCACAGTTCCGAATGAGCCGCTAATGATTGCCCAGACGCTTTCGCCGATTTCCACAGAGAGCCGTGCGGCCGATAGTGTGATCTCCGTGCTGGAGAACATCGGCAATACGCCTCTGCTGGACCTGACCGACTTCGCCCGCGATTGCGGCGCGGTGGACGGCGTGCGACTACACGCCAAAGCGGAATGGGTCAATCCCGGCGGTTCGGTGAAGGCGCGCGCCGCGTTGAAGATTGTGGAGGAGGCGGAGCAGGAGGGCAGGTTGGGCGCAGGCCAGACTTTGATCGACAGCAGCAGCGGCAATACCGCCATCGCCTATGCGCTTTTGGGCGCGGTCAAGAGGTTCCCCGTCCACCTGGTGATGCCCGAAAACGTGAGCCGCGAGCGCAAGGCATTGGTCAAGGCCTACGGCGCAAAGTTGATTGTATCGGATCCGATGGAAGGCTCGGATGGCGCGATCCGCCTGGTGCGCCAGATCGTCGCGGCCGACCCGGAGCGTTACTTTTACGCCGATCAGTACAACAACGACGCAAACTGGCGTGCGCATTACGAAGGCACCGGCCCCGAAATCTGGCGGCAGACACAGGGGCGCGTGACGCATTTCGTTGCCGGATTGGGCACGACGGGTACGTTTGTGGGCGCGGGGCGCTTTCTGCGAGAGCAAAACAGAGCGGTGCAGTTGGTGGCCGTGCAGCCCGAAGATGAGCTTTCTGTAATCGAAGGATTGAAGTATCTGCCGACCGCGATGACGCCGGGGATCTACACCCCGTCCCTGGTGGACCGCCACATGACGGTTAGCGCCGAGACCGCCTGGGAGGCCACGCAGGAGTTGGCGCGCGCGGCCGGACTGTTCGTGGGCTTCAGCAGCGGCGCGGCCATTGCCGCCGCGGTGCAGGTGGCCAAGGAACTGCCAGGTTCCGAAGGTGTCGTCGTTACCCTTTTACCCGATGACGGCAGCAAATACGTGAGTCTGGGCCTGTTTGACTGAAACAGGCAGACAATCCTCCAAAGTGAACTGTAAAAAGAGAGAGGGGCGGGTCCGGTACGGCCGCTGCTCACACATCACTCCATGCGCAGAGCTTCGGCGGGGTCGATTTTGGCCATGCGCCAGGCCGGATAGAGCCCGGCCAGCAATGCGGCTGCCAGCGCGACCAAAAATGCCTGGATAAACTCACCTGCGGGCAACTGCATCGACAGGGTCCAGCCGAATGAGCGAAGGTTAATGATGTAGACAAGGATCAACGCCAGAATGTAGCCGGTGGGCATGGCTACGATCCCGGCGCTGGTTCCGAGCAGCCCCGTCTCCAGCAGGGTGAGTCCCCAAAGCTGCCTCCGGGTCATGCCGGTCGCCCGCAGGACGCCGATCTCCCGCGCCCGCTCCAGCTGCAGACTCATCAGCGTGCTGAGGATACCGACGAACGCCACAAGGGTTGCCAGCAGACGCAGGGCGACAGTTATGGCGAAGGTGCGGTCGAACACCTCCAAGGCATTGCGCCGGACACCCCGATTGGAACTGATCAGCAGCTGGCCTTTACCGGCGAAGGCGCGGCGCAGCGCATTGACCGTTTCATCGACATCGGCGCCGGACTCGACGAACAGCGCAATGGTTGAGAGCGCTCTGTCGTCCCAATGTTGGCGATAGACGCTGTCGGCCATCAGCAGGGTCGGATGCACGTCAAAGTCGTATGTGACGCCGACGATGGAGAAGCTGTCCTCTCCGGTGTCGGTCAGCAGGCGCAGCGTGTGACCGACTCGCAGATCGAAACGGTTGGCCATTGTCTCGTTGACCACGACGCCGCCGCCCTCGATCGCGTTCCATGTGGCAACAGTGTCCCCGACCGCGTATCTGTAGCGGCGGTCTTTCCCGGCCAGATCGCGCAGCACCGCCGCCATCTGCACATCGGCTTGCCTTCCGTCAGGCATTGTGGCGGCCACCTCAACCTCGCGGTTGGTGGAGAAATCGGCGATGGCGGGAAAGGCCGTCAACTCGTCAAGCAGGGTCGGCTGCAGTGTCGCGCGGTTGCGATTTGGCCCGAGAGCCGGCGCGGAGACGAAGATATCGGCCTGAAGGATCTCGTCCAGCCATTGTTCTACGGTCAGGCGAAAGGAGACGATCATGACGCCGACGCCGATAATCACGCTGACGGCGACCATCAGCGCCGCGATGGCCACGGCGGTGCGCGAGAGGGAGCGGACGATGTTGCGGGGCGCCATGCGGGTGAGGATGCCGAGGCGGCGGCTCAGCAGCCGGTGCAGTCCGTCCATCAACAGCAGGGTCAGCCCCGGCGTCAGCAGGGCCATGCCGAGGATGACGGCGAACAGACCGACAAAGGCCACACCCAGATTCCATTCGGGGATCAGCATACCGGCGCCGAGCAGGCAGAGGACGACGCCGGCTACGGTAATACGAGGTAAGGCGCGGCGCGTTTTGCTCTCTATTTGGGAGCGCTGCATGGCCCCGGCCGGCGGCACGCTCGTCGCCTCATAGGCCGGCACGACTGCCGCCAGCAAGGCCGCGCCGATACCACTCAGGGCGCCCTTCGCCAGTGTCCACAGCGGCACGTCTGCGTTCCGCACCGCCACGACGAAAAAGAGGTCGTTGATGGTCTGAGTGACGGCCTGCACCGCGCCCCGCCCCATCAGCACGCCCAGGGCCAGGCCCAGCGCGGTACCGAACAGGCCAAGGTAGGTGGCTTCGGTCAGGATCATGACGAAGAGTTCGCGCCGGGTCATGCCCAGCGAGCGCAGGATACCGAGGACAGGGCGGCGCTGCACGACACTGAACGAGACGGTATTGTAGATTAGGAACATGCCGACAACCAGGGCGAGGAGACTGAGGGCGGTCAGGTTGAGCCGAAAGGCGGCGGTCATCTCGTCAACGGCGCCGGTGCGGGCGGAAGGGCGGACGATGCGCGTGCCGGGCGGCAGAAGCGCGCTGATTACGTCCAACTGTGCAGCGCCGTCAGCGTCTGCCGAAAGGATCAGATCGATACGGTCCAGGCGGCCGATTTTGCCCAACACTTCCTGCGCCGTACTGATGTCGACGATGAGCAGGCCGTCCAACGCACGTCGACCCAGTTCGTCCGAGGGGACCAGGAGCCCGACTATCGTCAGCATCTCCTGACGGGCGCCGATGCGGACGGGCAGCTCCTGTCCCGTTTGCAGCCCATAGCGTTCAGCCACCGACTGCCCGATGAGTACGGTGTTGGGCTGCACGAGAAAAGGGGTGAGATAGCTGCCTACGCTGCCGGCTGACGCGACATTCTGCGGCTGACCGCCGCCAAGATAGCTGCGGAAGGGCGCCTCGGCGAAGGGATCGATCCCGAGCAGGCGCATCGGTTGTGCGTCCAGCTGGGGCACGCTGACGTAGCTCTCCACGACCGGAGCGCTCAGGCGGTAGCCCAACTCGCGACGAAGGCGCGTATAGACTGCTGCGTCGACACCGTCCGGCCCGCCGACGATCTGATGGGTGGCCCTGCCGGTGATCTGCTCCGTGCCCAGGGCAAAGGCGCGGTTGGCGGAGGTGTTGGCCAGATCGATAGCAACGATCATGGCGACGCCGATGGCGACACCGACGATCAGAAAGATCGATTGCAGAGGACGGCGCCAACTATGCCGCCAGGCCAGCCGCAAAATGGGATGTCTCATGTTGGCGCGGACTCGGCGTTCTCGCCGCCGCTGTGGTGGGAGACGAGCCGCCCTCGTTCAAGGAAGAAGACCTGATCGGCGAATCGGGCGACATCCTGATCGTGGGTCGCCACGATGAGGGTCTTGCCGGCGTCGCGGCTCAACTCCAGCAGCAGATCGAGGACCATATCGCCGGTGCCTTCATCCAGATTGCCGGTCGGCTCATCGGCCAGCAGCAGGATCGGGTCATGGATGAGGGCGCGGGCAATGGCGACGCGCTGCTGCTCGCCCCCGCTCAAGCGGTCGGGAAAAGTGTCGAGGCGATCGCCCAGGCCGACCCGATCCAGGAGGGATTCGGCGCGGCGGTGGCCTTTGCGATCCTCGCCCGCCAACTCGATGGGCAAGGCGACATTTTCCAGGACCGTGAGAGTGGGGATCAGATTGAAAAACTGGAAGACGATGCCGATGTTGCGGCGGCGGAAGAGCGTTCGTTGGCGCTCCTGAAGGGCGGTCAGCTCCACTTCGGCGCCGTCCTCACTAACGAAAACGCGCCCACCGCTGGGACGATCGATGCCGGAGATGAGATTCAGGAGCGTACTCTTGCCGCTGCCGGATTTTCCGAACAGGCAGGTAAACTGACCGACGGAAAACGAGCAGTCAACGGCCTCCAGCACCATCTTCTCCTGCCCGGCCTCATAGTAGGACTTGCTCAACGCGTCGAGCCGCACGAGGAGCGGGGGCGCGTTCCGAATTGTGGGTATCGTCATCGCCGGGTCCCAGACTGAACCTTGTATTTTGCTGTCAGCTTTGCCACTGTTGTCATTCTATCAGTGTAAGCAATCGGGACGGAAACGTTCTGTAGCGAGAGTGCCAAAAGGCGAGGAGAATGTGAAGAGGTGTTAGAAGTGAGAGAACCCTTCATCTTTCGCTCTTCTCAGTTCGACGCCCGCGTTTGGTGCGGGTGTTACGAGCGAAACGGGCGAGAATTTTCTTGCCAGGATTGACTTCTGAATGGCCCAATGTTAGCCTTCACAGATACAGTTCGGTCAAGAGATGCGCCGCTGAGCAGAAAATGAGGAGGGAGAGGATGTTCTGTTTCCTCATTCCTCAACTCTCACTCCTGGCGGTGCGGCGGCGTCGGTAAACCCGATAGAGAGGGAAAGCATGAAGAGAGACCTGGATAGGCTGATGGCGGAGCGCAATCTGGACGGCTTCGTGGTGCTGGGAGAAGGACACAGCGCGGTGATGAAGTATCTGACGAACGGCGGCTTTTTCGAGGGCGCGCTGCTGCTCAAGGCGCGCGGCGAGGAGGTGACGCTCGTACATGGCATGATGGAACGGGATACGGCTGCCGCCACCGGTCTGCGAACGGTCAACCGCGAGGAGCATTTCAACGGCTATCAGCTGCTCAAGGAGTTTGAAGGCGACCGGCTGGCGGCGAATGCCGCCTACATTGCGCGGGCGATGGAGATGATCGGGCTGCGCGGACGGGTCGGCGTCTATGGTCTGCAGGATGCCGGCGCGACGCTGGCGTTGATGGGCAAAGTGATGGAGCAGGTCGAAGGCATCGAAGTCGTCGGTGAATACGGTGAGACGCTCTTCAGCCAGGCGTTTGTCACGAAGGATGACGCCGAATTGGAGATTCTGAAACGGGCCGGCCAACTCACCTGCGCGGTCGTGGACGAGGTGCAGGCTTTCATACAGGGGCACAGGGTGGGCCGGGACGGGACGGTGCTCAAGGCCGACGGCGGCGCGCTGACGATCGTCGATGTGAAGGCGCATATGCGCGCGCGCCTGCATGACAGGGGGCTGAAAGAGGACCACGGCACGATCTTTTCGCAGGGGCGGGATGCCGGCGTGCCCCACAACAGCGGCGATCCGTCGATGCCGCTGCAATTGGGCCGCACCATCATCTTCGACATCTTCCCGACGACGGAGGAGGGCTACTTCCACGACATGACCCGCACCTGGTGCCTGGGCTATGCAACGGACGAGGTGCAGCAGGCATACGATCAGACGAAGGAGATCTTCGATGACGTGATGGCGGCACTGGAGTTAGGCCGCCCGACGCGTGAGTACCAGATTATGGCCTGTGCGTATTACGAGGCACGCGGCCACAGGACGGTGCGCAGCCATCCGGGCACCGAAGAAGGCTATGTGCATAGCCTGGGACACGGCATCGGCCTGGAGATTCACGAAGGGCCGCGCTTCAGCCATGCCGAGGGCGAAAACACGGTGCTGCAACCGGGGCACGTGGTGACGATCGAGCCGGGGCTGTACTACCCCAGCCGCGGCTACGGCGTGCGCGTCGAGGATGCGGTCGCGTTCAATGAAGCGGGCGATTTGATCTGGCTGACCGACTATCCCTACGACCTGGTCGTGCCGATGGGGGGTTAGCGAGGGGTGAAAGCGGGAAAGAGTGGGGCGGGGAGGGATACCCGCCCGTCGTTTCTCATTCAGGTGGAGTTAGCCGTCGTCCGAGTCGTCCTCTTCTTCCGGCGTTACGTCAACAATTTCGAGTGTGTACGCCCCTTCCTCATCACCCAGCGCCGAACTGACCTCAACGATCAACTGGAGATCGCTGGGGGCTTCCAGCTCCTCCAGCGCGGCGTCGGTTTCGTATGAGTCATCATCGGTCATAATCGGATCGTCCCCGCCGACATAGAGCGCGAGATAGGTATCGAACTCCTCGCTGCGGGCGAAGATGCTGATGGCATCGCCGGCGGAGAGTGAGAGCGCGTATTGCACGACGGTGCGAGAAGCGAGCGTCCCGGTGATGGTATCGCCGATTGCGATTTCGCCGCCGTCGATCGTCTCAACCGCCAGCAGTTCATCCAGATGCGCGATCGCCGCATCCAGCAGCACATCTTCGTCCTCGTCGGCCAGCAGGTTTTCGGCTATAACCGGCACCTCCAGCGTGGGCGGCACGCCCTTGCCCTCGATGTGGATTTGACCATCGGCGTCGACGGCGCGTCCAATGGTGAATGTGAAGTACTCTTCGTCGGGCATCTTGATGCTTTTGATGCTGCCGCCCAGCCCACCGGTGGGATAGTGGCCGATGACCGAGGAACGATCGTTGATCGTCATATCGTAGGTGAAGAACTCACAGGCGCTGAGGCAGAAGGGGCCAACAATGACGGCCACTTTACCATCGTAGCGCAGGTTTTCGGCGGGCAGATAGTAGCGGTCCCATCCGTCCGGGTCGAAATAAAAGTCGTCGTGTTCATCCTCGTAAAAACCGGTACTCCCCAGCACGTGTGGTTCCTGGAAGAAGTAGGCGGCCATCTGATCGGCCAGGAAGCCGCTGCCGCCGCCATTCTGGCGCATGTCGATGATCAGGCCGCCGACGGCGTAACGATTCAGGGCGCGGATCAGCCGTTCCCACAGTTGAATCGTCAGCAAGCTGTTATCGGAGAAGCTGTCAATTTTGACATAGCCATAGTCATGGTCGCCGTAGTCATCCGCTTCCAGCAGGCGGTAAACAACCGGCAGTTCGAAACCGGTCGTGCCCTTGGCAAAGGAGGAAAAGCTGAAGCTGTCATATTCGCCGATGACCTTCATCGTCTCTGTTTCTTCCTCGCCATCGGCGTTGATCCAGGTCAGCTCAACATCGGTTTCGATCGGGAAGCGGACTGCGTAGCGCATCTGCTGCAAGCGTTTGAAGTGGTCTGTGCTGAACGGCGCCGAGTGGGCGACGGCGTCGTCGATGGCATCGGAAATCGGTACACCGTCGATGGCGGTGATCTCCGTGCCCAAGGTGATGCCTGCCGTCGCAGCCGGACTGCCCTCACCGACGAAGTTGACAATTATCGCGCCATCGTCGGTTTCACGAATGGCAATGCCAAGGCCGCCGGCAATTGCCTGCTGGAAATCCTCGCTAACGAACGGGCCGCCTACGTGGCCGTCGGGAATCGACCAACCGAAGTCGCGCAATGCCCGCTGATAATCGCGGCTGTTCCCGGCGTCGTCGGCAACCTGGAAGCGGTGCTGGAACTCGGTGCGCTTGGCCTCCCAGTCGATCTCTTTGTATGCGGTAAAGGCATACTCCTTGATCAACAGGTCGACCAGCGAGTTGAAGGCGTCAGGGTAGGACTGATCAGAGTAGTCGACCAGGGCGATGCCCTGAGGCTCGATCAGGTCGACGACCGGATTGCGTGAGCGATCGAACGTGAACGGCTCGGCGTCCATGTTGACTATCGTATAGCCTTGGGGAATGGTTACGATCGGATCGTCTTCGGTGAAGAGCAGTCCGTCATCGCCGAAGCCGGAGGAGAAGCCCTGCTGATCATCGGGCGCGTAGACGAGAAAGATGCCGCCGACAATCTCCCGCTCCGTCTCAATACTCTCGCTGATGCGGGTCGAGGCATAGGCCGTAGACCAGCCGCCGCCATGCAGGTCTCGTTCCTCGAGGAAGGGATCGCCGAAGGTATTGTCCCAGTAAGCGACGGCGAATACCTGAACGCCCTGGTCTTCCTCATCATCATTGTCCACGTCGCGATAGCTGCCTTGGGGTTCGATGGGCAGGGCGAGCGAGTAGTCAAAAGGTGATTCGAAGAAATTCGAAGTGATCTGGCCGATCGTTTGTGAGGCGACCGGCATCAGAAAGTATTCGTTGCGGTCGACAAAACCGGCCTGATCTTCAAGGATAACCATCGGCTGCGCGACCCCGATTGCGAAGTAGGGTGACGTGTAGACAACCTTGCCTGTTATTCTGACTGCGCCGCCCTCATCATTGATAACTTGGGCCGTCGGGGGTGGTTCGCTGCTCTCCTGGGCGACGACACCCGTTGCGAACACCGATCCCAGAATCAGCGCCGTGACGAGCATCACATAAAATGATTTGGCCAAACGTGTTTTCATTCGCAATTCTCCTGGAGTTTGCAATTGGCCCCGGCGGATACGGCCCCTGCTTGAACTGCGCTCACACTATCGACTCTCTGCCAAACGTATTCTCTCATAATCAATCATATCATCCAGTATTTCTGGCAACAAAAGAGATGGCGTCCAACCGATTGCCGCCTCGATTTTCGAGATGTCCGGCACGCGCCGCCGCATGTCTTCGAATCCGGCCGCGTAGGCCTGGTCGTACGGAACATGGCGGACCGACGAGGTTGAATCGGCGCGAACCACCACCTGTTGCGCAAGTTCGCCAATCGCAACTTCGCGGTCGCTGCCGACGTTGTATATCTGACCTCCGGTGGCCTCGGGACGGTCGAGCAGCCCCAGCAGCGCCCGCACAACATCTGACACATGACAGAAACAGCGGGTCTGCGCGCCATCGCCGAAGACGGTAAGCGGTTCGCCGCGCAGGGCCTGTTTGACGAAGCGCGGCACGACCGCGCCATAGCGGCCGGTCTGACGCGGCCCGACCACATTGAAGAGGCGCAAAATCGTCACCGGCAGACCGAACTCCTGATGCACGGCCAGGCCCAGGAACTCGTCCAACAGCTTGGAGGCGGCATAACTCCAGCGGATGCGGCTTGGCGGGCCTAGCAGCAGATTGTCCTCTTCCGAAAAGGGCAGCGCCGTGCTCTTGCCGTAGACCTCGCTCGTGCTGGCGATGAGCGTATGGCAACCGCGGCGCCGGGCCGCGCCCAGCAGCGCGTGCGTGCCCAGGACATTGGTTTCGATCGTCTCAGTCGGGCGCTCCAGCACCAGATGAACGCCGACCGCGGCGGCAAGATGCACAATTGCATCGGCGCGGCTGGCGAGCCGATCCAGGGCCGCAGCGTTGTCCAGCGCCTCGTTGGACAGGGAAAAGCGGGGATGATCTTGCATGCGCCGGATGTTCTCGACGGAGCCTGAGCTCAGGTTGTCGAGAACAGCGACCGAGTCACCTCGATTCAGCAGCGCCTCGGCCAGATGGCTGCCTATGAAGCCGGCCCCGCCGGTAACCAGAACGTGCATGGCATCTCTCGCCGCTTCGACTGTTTGCGCCCACCTCAGTGTAGCCAATTGCCTGTTTTCCTACAATTGAGAATTGGCGTATTGCGTACAATGAGGGCGTGGCGCCGTACGAGGCGCATTTAGGCAATACGTGACACGAAATACGCAGAAAATCAGTGTCGGAAGTGCCGGGTAGCCGTGTAAGCCATGACCAGGCCCAGGCGGTCGACCGCCGCGATCACCTCCTCATCGCGGATCGAACCGCCGGGCTGCACGACAGCTGCTATGCCGTGTGCGGCCGCGGCTTCGATGCCGTCGGCGAAGGGGAAGAAGGCATCCGAGGCCATGACCGCGCCCTGCGCCCTGTCACCCGCCTTGTGACCGGCCAGCATCACCGAGTCCACGCGGCTCATCTGCCCAGCTCCAACACCGACCGTGGCCCGCCCCTTCACATAGACGATGGCGTTGCTTTTGACATGGCGGCAGACGCGCCAGGCAAAGGCCAGATCTGCCAGTTGCGCCGCTTCCGGTTGAAGTTTGCTGACGATGCGCCAATTCGCCGGATCCAGATCAGCGTGACTGCTGTCAAGCTCCTGCACCAGCGCGCCGCCGTAGACGCTGCGGATGCTCAGCGGGCGGGCCGCCGCGCCGCTGGCGCGCAGAATGCGCAGGTTTCGTTTGCGCCGCAGCAGGGCCAGCGCGTTTTCATCGTAGGAGGGCGCGGCAACGATCTCGACGAAGAGCTTGCTCATACGCGCGGCGGTCTCCTGATCCAAAGGGCGGTTGACCGATATGATGCTGCCGAAGGCGCTCACCGGGTCGGAGGCCAGCGCGCTTTCATAGGCCGCTGCCAGCGTAGTCGCAGAGGCCAGCCCGCAGGGGTTGCTGTGTTTGATGATGGCGACGGTGGGCGCGTCGAAATCCTGGGCAGCCTGCCAGCTGCCATCCAGATCGAGCCAGTTGTTGTAGCTCATTTCCTGTCCATGGAGCTGCTCGAAAGCGGGGCGCTGATCGCCGTCATAGCGGTAGAGCGCGCCTTGCTGATGGGGGTTCTCGCCGTAGCGCATCACCTGGACGCGTTCCAGCCGCAGATCGAACTGGGCCGGCAGGTCGGAAGTCTCCTGCGAACGGTGCGGTTCCTGTGGCTGTTGGCGGGCCAGGAAGTTTGTGATGGCTGCATCGTAGGCGGCTGTGTGACGAAAGGCCTTCAGCGCCAGCGCCTGGCGGGTCTCGACATTGAGCGTGCCGTCAGAGACGGCCAGGGCCACGCGGTCATAGTCGCCCGGCTCGCAGACGACCGCTACCGATTCGAAATTCTTGGCTGCGGCGCGTAACAGAGCCACGCCGCCGATGTCGATCTGCTCGACGGCATCAGCCAGCGGTACGCCCGGCTCGGCGACGGTCCTCTCAAATGGGTAGAGGTTGACGATCACCAGGTCGATGGGGAGCAGGCCGTGCTGCGCCAGTTCGGCGAGATGCTCCGGCGTGCGGCGGGCGAGTATGCCGCTGTGAATGGCAGGATGCAGGGTCTTGACGCGGCCGCCGAGAAGCTCCGGAAAGCCGGTGAGGACCTCGGTAGGCGTAACCGGCAGGCCGGCGTCGGCGAGTTGGCTTGCGCTGCCCCCGCTGGCGATCAACTCTACGCCGGCGTCATGCAGCTCACGCGCAAAAAGGATGAGGCCGCTCTTGTCGGAAACGGAAATCAGTGCGCGGAATGTCATGTGGATGCTCCTATCAAGACAAATCGGTTTTCGCAAAACAAAAAGGGCAGTCGGAATACACCAACTGCCCCAGCCCAGACGTTCGACTGTGCAAAACAGGGATAAGCTCCCCGGCGGTCCCTCTCCCCTGTGGTATCTCTCCACCCTATCCGCCAGTCGAGGAACCGACCTTTGTGGGGACGTATGTTACCACAGGGACGAGCCGGCGCAAAAGCTACGGCGCGCGCGGTACATCCAAAAAATTTTGGGGAACGTGCCCCTGCGATCGCGGGCCTCTCGCCCGCAGCCGGTTTCGGCCTCCCGCCCGTTGGAGAACTGCTCCAATAGGTGACAGATGCAGGTTGCCTGTCGGCAGAATCGGACCGCAACTCGCCTGATTCTCGTCAATGAAGACGCCGCCTGAGCCGCTGCCGCCAACTGTGCCCATCATACTGACTGCATGAACCACAGTTCAGACAACTGCTGACAGTACTGCCCTTCAGAGCAAGTCAGAAACCCACCTCCATTCTGAGATGCACCCCGGGATTCCCAGCAACTGCAAACGCCCCGATTTTGTAGTACAATTGTGCTGAACATAAACGAACGCAGCCGCGGCCCTGCCGCAACTGCATACCGATTTCAAATGAATACCATGCCATTTTACACATCCCGCGCCCGGCGCGGGAACCATGCGCAGCAAACTGCTGCCCTCCCTGCCCAGCCGGTGCCGCAACCGCCCGTTGCCCGCCATTCCCGAAAAAACCATTTTGGGACGAAAAATGACGAGAAATGACGACAGAACACGCCCAAACGTACCCGAACGTGTCCGAACACGAAAAAAAAATTGGCGCGACCAAACGCGACTAAACGCGACCAAACGCGACCAAACGCGACCTGGCGCGCTCGAATCCTTTCGCAAACGCTCGCAAACGCTCGTAACTGCATGCAAACGCTCGTAAACGCTCGTAACTGCTTACATGGCACAGCTGACCTGCGCGCCCCGCACGTCGCCTGCAAGCGGTCCATAAGCCCGGACGCAGCCGAAATTCCGCCCCAATTCTTGGATTCACCCGCGCGAGGCGCCGATACCGGAACTTCAACAGTGTCTCAACGAACGCCAATCTGTGCGTTTTGTGCGTTATCAGTACACAGAGTGACTGCGATGCTGTAAATCGTGGTGCGCGGGCGAAAAGAGCGCAGCCCAACTGCTCAGCGCCGACGCGCGCTTCCCTTGCATGGGTGCATCCCAATTTTTCGTTAAAATGAAAGGGCGTAGACGAGGAGAAGGGAATGAGAAGACAAAAGGGGGTCCGCTGGCGATGCCTGCACTCCGCACGACTCCGCTCAGTCATACCTGGCCTCAGCTGCTTCAACCGCTTGGCTTTAGCTGAGGCAAAATAGGCTGGGATGCACCCGCGCGCGCGTCGCGGCTAGAGAAATGCTGCTATGTGCCTGCCCACGTGATCGCAAGGGATGCGAATGATAGTCGTCGGCAAAAATGCTTTGATCCAGCTGGCGTCTGCTATACTTAGCGGGGATTTCAGGAGAACCGGGGGCACCGTTAAAAGGAGAGTTTCAATGAGTGATGCCACAGCAGCGCGCGGGGATATTGCCGTTACCGGCTTGGCCGTCATGGGTCAGAATCTGGTGCTCAATCTGGAACGCAACGGCTACCATGTCGTTGTCCACAACCGCACCACATCCAAGATGACCGATTTCGTAGCCGAGCATGCCGGCAAGAGGCTGATCCCCGCGACGACGCTGGAGGAGATGGCGGCGAAGCTGGCGCGGCCGCGGCGCATTCTGCTGATGGTGCAGGCGGGCAGGCCGGTCGACGCGGTGCTGGATGCACTCGTCCCTTTGCTAGACGAGGGCGACATCGTCATGGACGGCGGCAACAGCTTCTTCCCCGATACGGAGCGCCGCAGCCGGGAACTGACGGCAAAAGGGTTGGTCTATATGGGTGTCGGCGTCAGCGGCGGTGAGGAGGGCGCGCTGTGGGGCCCTTCGATTATGCCGGGCGGCGCGCCGGAGGGCTGGTCATTGGTCGGCCCGATGCTGCGGGCGATCTCCGCCAAGGCGGAAGAGGACGGCCAGCCCTGTGTCAGCTACATCGGCCGCGGCGGCGCGGGCCACTACGTCAAGATGGTCCATAACGGTATCGAATACGGCGATATGCAGCTCATCGCCGAGGCGTATGACATTTTACAGCAGGTATTGGGCCTGTCGGCGGCGGAACTGGCGGAGATCTTCGCGACCTGGAATGAGGGCGAGCTGGATAGCTTTCTGATTGAAATCACCGCCAAAATTTTTCGCAGGATCGACGAAGAAAGCGGCAATCCGCTGGTGGATATGGTGCTGGATAAGGCCAAGCAGAAGGGCACAGGCAAGTGGACGAGCCAGAATGCGATGGATGTCGGCGCGCCGATCCCGACCATCAACAGCGCGGTTACCGGCCGCATCATCTCGGCGCTGAAAGAGGAACGTGAGGCCGCTTCCACCCTGTTGCCCGGCCCGGATGCGCCCCCCTATACTGGTGACCGCCAGGAATTGATCGACGCCACGCGGGACGCTCTCTACGCCAGCAAGATCAGCGCCTACGCCCAGGGGATGGCGCTGCTGCGGCAGGCGAGCGAGGAGTACGGATACGGGCTGAATCTGGGTGAGGTCGCCGCCATCTGGCGGGCCGGCTGTATCATTCGCGCCCGTTTCCTCAACCACATCACCGACGCGTACGCCCGCAACCCGGCGCTGACCAATCTGCTGCTGGACGACGAGTTCCGCGCTGCGGTAACGCAGAGGTTGCCCGCATGGCGCAAGGTGATCCAGCTGGCGGTCGCCCGCGGCATTCCAGCGCCGGCCTTCAGCGCCAGCCTGGCCTACTATGACAGTTACCGCAACGCCCGTCTGCCGGCCAACCTGATCCAGGCGCAGCGCGACTTCTTCGGCGCGCACACTTATGAACGCACCGATCGTGCCGGGATCTTCCACAGTGAGTGGGAGTAAAGGACGAAGGCCGCGACGGTCAATGCGCCCGTCCGGGCAGTAAGAATCTTGATACCGCAACGAATGCCCCATCTCAACCGCTGGCACGCGGCGATTCCCCTGATTCTTCTATTCGGCGTCTGGTGGATCTGGAGCAGCCGCCCGCCAGTCGACGCATCGACATTCGGGACGCCGCGACCCGCCATCCACCATCCGGCGCCGGACTTCACGCTTAAACGCTATAGCGCAGACGCTTCTGTTGAAAAACACTTCACGCTATCGGCCGCGCAGGGCACGCCGGTCGTGCTGAATTTCTGGGCGACCTGGTGCGGCCCCTGTCGGCGGGAGTTTCCGGCGTTGCAGGCCGCGGCCGCACGGCAGGGGGCCTGCGCAGCGCAGGGCGCGCAAGCGGCCGCGGATTGTGTCCTGGTCCTAGGGGTGAACCAAGGGGAGGACGCGGCCACCGTTGAACGCTTTCTGGCCGAAGTCGACGGAAGGTCAGAAGGGGCTTCCGAACTGGCGATCGTATTGGACGCCGATCTGGAAGTGGGGCGGCGCTACAATGTCCTGGGATTGCCTTTGACCTATTTCATCGACGCCGACGGCATCATCCGCAGCGTTTGGTCCGGCGAGATGAACAGCGTGATCCTGGCGGAGAATATCGCCAAAATCGTGCAATGAAGAATGCGCAGGAGAGACTGGCTGCGGTTCTGCGCCATCTGGGGATTGAAAACGCGGCACCACTGGGCCAGGGCATGACATCCGCTTTCTACGACATGGGCGATGGACGCGTCCTGAAAATCCACAACGGCCCGCAGAGTGAACGCTACCTGCCAGCGTTACAGAGCTTTTCCCAACGGCTGCAAGGCTATGCCATCCCCTTTACCGTACCACTCATCTACGAGTACGGCGCGGTGGCGGACATCCATTTTCATATCGAGCGCCGGCTGCCTGGGCAGGACCTTGCCCAGGTCTTTCCCCGCCTCACAGCCCGGGAACGGCAGCGCTCGCTCTCTTCCTATCTGGATGCGCTGCCTCCCATTCACGCCATCCAGTGGCCGCGACAGCAATTTGGCGAACCGCTGAATTTATGGGAGGAGATTACCGCTGCAACGTGGCCCGGCTACCTGCGCGTGCGGATTGAGGCGACCTTGGCGCTCTCCTACGCCGACCTGCGAGATGACCTGCGAGAAGTGGATCGGATCATTGACGCGTTCTACCGGCAACTGGATACTCTGCCCGATCAGCCGCAAAAGCATCTCGTACATGGCGACTTCTTCCTTGGGAATGTCCTGTGCGATGAGCGGGGAAGCCTGACAGCCGTGGTTGATTTCAGCCCGCTGACGCTGAGCGGCGACCCGCTCATGGACCTGGCAGGGGCCCACTACTTCTGTCGAATTTACGATTTCGTGACCGAGGCGGATTACCGCTTCATGCGTCAGCAGATCGACCAACGATATGGCCCGGACAGCTGGCGAAGCATCGACCTTTACTACACCTTTTATTGCCTGCGCTTCAGCGACTACAAAGTCGCGGACAACCTCACTTACCACTGGTGTCTGCGCCGTCTGCGTGAGTTGTAGCGGCCAAAGATCAGGTCAATGACGGGCCCAATTGCCACTTGCCGGCGGTCTCTGCCGTCTGCGCGGCAGGCGGATCAAAGAGGTGCAGCAGGAAGACCCACATCAACAGCAGGTCCGGCAGCGCGTAGGAGGCGTCTATCAGGCCGTGCCCAAGTGCGGCGGCGATTGCGGCCAGCGCGCCCACCGCGAGGGCATCGAAAGTTGCGGCGCGCCACAAGGCACGGATGCCCAGACCCAGCCAGGCCGCTGCCAGCGCAAGCCCCGGCAGTCCAAGCCGCGTCCACCAGTCGAGCACAACGTTGTGCGGATGATTCAGACTGGGATCGCGCCATGCGTCCGGCAGGATGTAGCCGCTGCGATAGCTGTAAAGAAAGTTGTCGGGGCCGACGCCCAGCCACAAATGGTCGAGCGCCATCTGAACGCTGCTGCGCCACAGGTTGAGGCGAATGCCGCCCGTGCTCTCCGGGCTGAAGTCCAGCAGGCTACGGAACCGCTCTGTGCCCCAAAAGGGTACCAGCCCCAGAACCATCGCCGCCGCGACCGCGGCCAGGCCCCATCCCCACCAGGCCGGCAACCGATTGCTCTGCAAACCCAGCAGCCGCCGCCCCGCAACCGCCAACCCCACTAACATCGCCGGCAGGCCGAAGAAGAGTGCGCCCTTGCTGAAGGTGAGCAGGAGCGCGACCAGTTGGGGGAGGGTAAGCAACAGTGCGATTCGCGCCATCCAGGTTGTGTTCAGCCAGGATGGGAGGAGCGAAGATTTCGCTCTCGACCCGGTCTTGCCGCCAAAACAGGCCAGCCCCAAACCCACCGCCGCAGTCCGCTCCAGGTATAGTGCCAGGTTGTTGGGAGAGCCGTAGAATGCCCGCACCCGATTGACGCCCTCGGCCTGGATGATGTTCTGCTCGGTGACATACTGCCACAGGCCGCTGAGGGCGACGAACGCGCCACCGGCCAGCCAGGCCAGCGCCAGAATGTTGCGGGTCGCGCTGCGGTCCACGGCGCTTCGCGTCGTTGCGTGCAGAAGCAGGGCGAACATCGCCGCGCTCAGGAAGAGTGTCCGCCACTCGCGCAGCGCGACGGCTCGTTGATCGGCCGCGAAGGCGGCCACAAGGGCCAGTGCGACCAGAATAAGGAGGAGACGGTTGCGCGTGTCGGACGCTGTCTGTTGGGCAGCGCGCGCCGGACGTTGCGCGCTGATGAACCGCAAGGCGAGCAGCGCCAGACCGCCGTAAACGCCGATTTCAATGAGATTCAGCGCCCGCCCCGGCAAAATCGGCAGCGGATGGAGGTAGAAGGGCAAGGCGAAGAGCAACGCGGCGCTCCACAGTACTGGCCAGAGCAGAGCGACGGCGCCGAGCGCGGCCAAGCCGCCGACGGTGACCACCCAGCTCTGGCCGTATACGCCTGTACCTATCGTCAGGACGGCAGCAACGGCTATGAAGGCGGCATAGGGCCATGGCAGCATCGGTCTGGCGAGGCTCGCTTTGAAGCGCGACGGAATGGAAGCCATCGCCCCGCCTAAGTGGTCGACCGCCGGTATACGGGCCGGCGTGCTATGTACATCAGCCTGAGATGTTGGCGTCAAGCGATCCTTGAGAACAGTCCCCAAAGAGGATAAGGCGAACCAACTGCCCAGGAGAGCAAGCAAAATGCCGGGCCACTGCGGAAGCGGGTCGGGGGGCAAAGCGTCCACAGCCACGCCGCGCAAAACGGTCTGCCCCCAGCCGCGCCAGACCTCGACCGTCACCTCGTGTGGGCCGTCCTCACCGGCGCGGTGGACGACCAGCCATTCAGTGGCAGGGCCGGCGGGGGTCTGTTTTTCGGGAACGAACAGAGGTTTGTAGCCGCTGGGCTGCCCGACGCTGTTGAGATTACCGCGCAGTACCGCTAAGCCGTTGGCCGGACGGCCGTTTACAGTTACGAAGATATAGCCCCAGTAGTCGCCCAATGCAAGTTGCAGCGCCAACTCGCGGCCACCGTATCGGAAGGCCATGCGCCCGGAGGGTTGCTGCCATGGCTGCTGCGGTTCCGTCGTATCCGCGCCGCTGGAGGAGACCACCCAGCCCGGTTCGTAGGCAAAGACCGAGCTATCCATGGATACCACGGCGCCGCTTCTGAGCCATCCATGCCCGTTCGCTTCCGTCTGTTCTGATGAGGAGACAGCAGGCGTTCTTGCCGCAGGTCTGGGCGGCGAAGGAACGCTCCTCTCGCCCGCGAAAGTCAACCAGACTGTGGCCCCCAAAATCAGAAAAAGTGCAATTAACAGTTTTGCCCGGCGCGAGATCGAAGAGATTACAGCCATGATAGAGACGATCGTAACATACGGAGCACAATTGCGGGAACATCGGACGTGTTGAGCCAATATGAGCTTGAAGGCAACTTTTCGGCGCCAACGGTCGTCATAAGGTTATGCCAGAAGTTTTCGCTGAGAGTGACACTGCCCATTGCCAGGACGGAGGGAGCTACCAAATGTATAGCAAGAAGACAGCAGGAACAGCCATTGGCCTGTTCGCCATCATGGCATTGACTCTGATAGTTCTTTCGATTGTAGCGGCTGCGACGCGGACGCCGGCCGCCCAGGCGCGCGAAGAGACTCTCGCTTCTGCCAGCTCGCATTCAGTGACGGTCGTAGGCGAGGGAACAGTCAGCATCAATCCGGATATTGCCACCGCGACCATAGGGGTGGATGTGCTGCGTCCTTCGGTGAAGGAAGCCAGCGTAGCCGCGCAGGCGGTGATGGAAGAAGTGCAGGCGGCGCTGCTCGCGCAAGAGATTGACAAAGCGGACATCCAGACAAGACACTTCAGCATCTTTGCCGAACGCTTTGGCCCGGGCGGCCTGTTGAACGAGGATGAGATGCGCTACCGCGTCAACAACACTGTCTTCATCACGATTCGTGATTTGGAGAGCATCGGCGACGTGCTGGATGCGGCGATCGATGCGGGCGCCAACAACGTTTATGGCGTCGATTTCAGTCTGGCTGATCCGGGGGCGGTTGAATCCGAAGCGCGGGCGCAGGCGGTTGCCGATGCACGTGCCAAAGCCGGAGAGCTGGCGGAACTCATCGGCGTTGACATCGGCGTCGTCGTGGGAATCAGTGAAGTCATTGGCCAGGGAGGCGGCTTCTTCGGCGGCAACTTCTCGCAGATGGCCGTTGCTGAGAGAGGAAGCGGCGCCGGACCGATCAACCCCGGCGAACTGATGTTGACAATGCAGTTGCAGGTTACCTACGAGCTGCGATAGCTCGCATGGCAGTGGCCGGGGGCCGGCTTCGAATCGCAGATTGCGGACCACGATCCAGTGCGGGAAGATGGCGGGGAGATCCTCAAGATACGGGGACGCCTGCCTGCCAGTTCCCGCATATTGTATTTTCTTCCCCCAGGCGCATCCAGATTATTGACAGTGGAAATGGCGCTCGTTATAATAGTAGCTCTGTGCGCCTTTCCCCGTGAGGGATGCCAATTATGGAGACGGAAATGGCTGAAAATGACGCGGACGCCAATCCGTTGGAAGGTGCAGCCGCCGATCTGAGCGCAAGAATGGAAGGCGAACGCGTGGATGTGAAGGGCTCCTCCGTTGGCGCTGTGCAAGGAGGGCACGTGTCTATGGCCGCTTCCGCGACGCGTTCGATCCGTGCCCAGGCCGTAAACATGTCCGACTCCGCGGCCGGGTTCGTGCAGACAAAATCACTAGACATGCGAGACTCGGCTATCGGTTTCGCCGCCAGCCAGGAGACGACGGTCCACAATGGTGGCATCGGCCTGTTGGCGTCAGGTCGGGTCAAGGCGAAGGAATTGCAGACCGGGCTGCTAGTCGCTGGTAAGGTCGAAGGGGACGTGAAGACCGTGCTGTCGCCTCTGACCGCGCTGGCGGTGGGCGGCGGATTTTGCCTCGTGGCGCTGCTCTTGCGTAAACTGATTCGGCAAACTCCCAGTAACCCAAATTGACGGCGGCAGCGTGGACCATCGCTTCACCGGCACCGTCCTCGTAGGATGAAGGAGAGTAGAAATAGATGTCAACACTTACATTGAGTGCCAGCGCCCGCAGCATCACCGGACGCAAAGTGAAGCGCCTGCGCCCGAAAGGGATCATTCCCGTCGTTATTTACGGGCGTGGAGGTGCGCCGCAGAATGCGCAGGTCGAAGTCGATGAGTTCGAACGTGTCCTGCGCGCCGGTGGCAACTCGCAACTCGTACAGGTCGATCTGGAAGGGGAGGAATACAACATTCTGGTGCGCGAAATCCAACGGCATCCGGTGCGCCACAATCTAATTCACGCCGACTTTTACGCTGTCAGCATGTTGGAAACGCAGCAGGTAAACGTGCCGCTGATCGCGGTCGGCATCACGGCGATGGTTACCGACCTAGTCATGGTGCAGTCGATGGAAAACGTGGAGATTGAGGCGCTGCCTGCCAACATTCCCGCCCACATTGAGGTGGATGTAACCCGTCTGGATAGCCCGGAAAGTCCACCGATAACGGTCGCAGACCTGCCTAACATCCCCGGCGTGACCTATATTACGGACCTGGATGAACCGATCTGCAGTCTGATTCTCTCGCGTGCCGCTGTCAGCGAGGAGGAAGAGGAGGCTGAAGCGGAAATGTTGGATATAGATTCCGAGCCGGAGGTCATTGGTCGAGGGCGAGAGGAAGAGGAAGAGTAGTTTCCGCCAAGCGAGTATGCACAAGCGCCGACCTGAGGTCGGCGCTTTTACATTTTGCGTGGCCGCGAGCAACGCGTGGTCTGGATGAGGAGACGTCAATTCAGTCGACTTCTGTCCAGTTTTCTCTTGAAAGTGCGCTTACTCGCCGTCGAACTGGAGCCGTGGAGCAAGCAGAGGTTTGGTCAGAAACGGCATCGGGTCGACGGCGACACTGTAGATGCGCAGCTCCCAATGCAGATGCTCGCCAGTACTCCGTCCGGTCGTTCCCACAAGCCCGATCGGCTCACCGGCCTGCACGGACGCCCCCGGCGTAACCAGCACCTCGCGCAGATGCCAATACCCTGTGAACAGCCCGGCGCCGTGGTCCAGGATCACGCTCACGCCGCGCACATCCAACGGCTCGGCCAGAGCGACAATGCCGTCGGCCGCGGCGACCACGGGGCTGCCTCCGGGCGCGGCGAAATCCTGGCCGGTATGAAATGAGAGAAACTGCCCGCCATTGTAGGTGCGCTGTACGCCGTAGGGGCTCGTCGTCGGAGCGGGAGATGACAGGGGGAGTCTGAAGGGCTGCCGCCACTGAACCGCGGTAGCCGTCTGCGACCAGACGGGCGAGAGATAGTTTAGTTCCGATTGCAGGAGCGCCTGATCAAGCAAAGCGCTCTTATCCGGCGGCAAGGTGACCTGCTGGTTCGCGAAGTCGCTTTTCTGCACCTCCACGGGAAAGGAACGGGTGACGGAAACGCCGCTGCGGGCCTCATAGCTGAGGCTCAGAGGTAAGATGCCCGGCTCCATTGACGCCGGAACCGGCACATAGGCGCCCCAGACAGTCACATTCTCACCCTCCGAAGCGCCCACCCCGGCTCTATCCCGGATCGCAAGCGGCCGGATGCCAATGGGCACCCCATTCCAATGCGCCTTCAGGGGTAGAGGACGGCTTGCCTCAACCTGCAACCAGCCGGCCTGTCCCTGCACGATTGCGGAGGGAACGCTGACGAACTGAACCGAGCCGAAACGCAGCGCCGCGGTCGGCCGCTGCGTATCACGCGTGAGCCGGACAAGCTGGCCCGGGTAGAGGCGAGCGGTTGACGCAATACGATTGAGCATGGCAAGTCGCGCCACGGAAAGACCCTCGCGCGCGGCGATAGTCTGAATCGTATCGCCCGGTCGCGCGACGATGACTACCTGCGAGGCGACTTTCTGAGGGAGTCTGAGTGTCTGCCCGACATCGAGGACATCCACATCTGCGAGATTGTTGGCGGCGGCGAGTTCTTCTACAGTGATACCAAATTGCGCGGCGATGGACCCCAGCGTATCGCCTGATCGGACGATGTATGTCCCCCCCGGCGACTGTGCAGACACATTGTGCGTAAGCGACGCAGCCAGGAAAGCCAGGCACAGCAGAAAGCGGAGCGGCAGGTGGAACAAAGCCTTACCCCGCGGCAACGGTCCCCCCATCATTGGCTCCTGCTTCGTAAGGAGATTGATATACTTCGGGCTTCAAAACGCCTATATATGGCAGGTTGCGATACTTCTGTTTGAAGTCCAGCCCATAGCCGATGACAAACTCATTGGGAATCGAGAATCCAGTCCAGGAAACGTCAATGTCGACCTCACGGCGCGACGGCTTGTCGAGCAGCGTGACGATCTCCAGGCTGGCCGGATTGCGGGCGCTGAACATTTGGGTCAGATAAGCAAGGGTATGCCCGCTGTCGATGATGTCCTCGACCAAGAGGACATGCCGGCCTTCAATCGGTTCGTTCAGGTCCTTCATAATACGCACGATGCCGGAGCTTGTCGTGGAAGCGCCGTAGCTGCTGGTAGCGAGGAAGTCGATTTCGTGTGGGATAGAAATCGCCCGCATCAGGTCGGCAAGAAAAAGAACGCTTCCCTTCAACACGGCGATCAGAAGGAGGTCTTTGTCAGCATAGCGCTCATCGATACGTCGACCCAACTCACAGACACGATCTTGAATCGCGTCGGCGGAGACCAGCACCCGCTCCACGTCCTGACTCAGGGGCGCTTGCCCGCAAAGCGACGGGTCATCCTCTGCCACACAAGCGACTTCGGGTACGCACTCTGCCATTTGCGGCTTCTCCTGTTTTGGGTTTGGCGATAGACGATATCGGACTTCAAGGCTGTCGACGGCGCCGCAGAAGCCCAGGGCGGGAGATCCGAATGGTTTTGGATCGTATCATTCACTGCAGACGCTGCCCAAATTCGGTGGAGTCCGCCCGGCACATTCTGACGACTGCCAACAGTTCGCTGAGGATCATCGCGGTCGCGCCCCAGATGGTCTGACCCTGAATGGCGAAGAATGGCACAAGCGCCGACCGGTCTTGCAGGTGCCACCGTTCGCGGCGCAGATGGGCCGGGTCCAGTAGAGTGTTAAGTGGAACTTCAAGCAGTTGGGCCACCTCGCGCACATTGGGTTGAAACGCGGGCCTGTACGCAATTCGTCCGACGGTGGGGTGAACCTGGTAGTTGCTGGGCCGAATGTATAGCTGGGTCAGTTCACCGAGCACCTGCATATCTTGCGGTGCGATGCCCAACTCCTCCTCAGTCTCGCGCAGGGCCGTGGCGGTCAGATTTGCGTCGCCCTCTTCGAAGCCGCCGCCGGGGAACGCGACTTGACCGCTGTGCGCGCCGTCATAGGTAGGGCGCACAATCAGCGGCAGGTGCAACTCGTCTCGACGGGGATAGAGGAGGACGAGCACTGCGCTCTGGCGTGCCGGTTCTGCCGGCCTGTCATTGGGATGCCAGCCCGGGCGGGGAAGCGGCGCCATCAAGGCCTGGGCAGGTCGGCCCGGAAGCGCCCCTGCCAACCTTCTCCGCAAGCATTCGAAGAATTCATCCAGGATAGCCGACACGGGATGCCCTACTCTCCTCAACACAGTTTCGCCCACTGCTCGCGTTCGCGGCGTTCGCCTGCTCAGTCGGGGCGGCGAGATTGAAAGACGATATTCCCGTTCTCATCCACCTCCCAGCCGTAGTCGTCCAGATAGACGGTCTGTTCTGGCAGGCACAAGCGCCGCGCGCCGCGGTCGAACGTGAACGGGACAGTTCCCTTCGTGCTGGTCAACATGCCAGTGGCCACCTCAGAATCGCGGCGGGTGAAGCGCATCGTTGTAGCCTGCTGACGGGTTACCCACAGGACAAGAGGGCGCACACTCATTGGGAGGTCTCCTCCCAATGCAGGTGGAGAATCCTGCGGCTGCGGTCGGTGATGCGCACGCTGTCGGCGATCTGATGACCTCCGACCCAGACGATTTCGGCGCCGTCAAGCAGGAGGGGCCAGCCGCGGCGCAGCGGGCGAGGCACCTTGCGGTCGGTAAAATATGCGGCCAGAGGTTTACCATGCCCGCGTAAACCAAGAGGCGCAAAACGCTGGCCAGAACGGGGCGCGCTGAGCGTGAGACGCTGCACGCGGTCGGCGTCGATATAGGCTTCCCAGCGAGAGAGTCGAGATTGCCAACCATGCGGCAGGTCTGCTCGGGTCAGTGGTTCGCCGCGCAGGGTCCAGCCATCGACCTCGATCGCGCCGGGCACAGGCAGTTCTGTGACGTCAATGCGCGTGCGCCAGGTGTCGTCCAGATAGGGGTGATCGGCGAAGATAGGCGGGGCCTCTTGGCGGTGCAAGCTGAAGGTATCATGCGTACGCGTCAGCATCAGTTCCGCAACCCAGTTGTAAGGTCCGCCGGCGCGGTCTTCGTCCAAGAGAGTCCGGCGCAGGCGCTCGATGGTGTCGAAACCGAGATGCGCGCGGGCGAGTCCCAGGCATCGTCCTGCGGCGCGTAGCGTAGCCCGTTGATCGGCCACGCCCAGCGCGCGAAATGCAGGCAGGTCGAAAACCTGGCGGCTGGACCGGGTGGAGGGCGCATTTTTTGAACTCGGGGCGTTGTTCGCTTGCTCCTTTCTGCCCGACGCGTATCCGTCGCCCCGGCGAGTCGTGCGCGTCGCCTTGCGGGTACGCGAATCAGCTCGTTGCGCTTCGGCAGCGAGGAGCGAAGCCGTTCGGCACAAAGAAGCGATGATCTGCGGGTTGATCTCCTGCAGACGGGGCAGAATCTCGTGCCGCATGCGATTGCGCACGAGCCTCCGATCCTGATTGGTTGGATCTTCACGCCAGGGAATATTGTGCTGGCTGAGATACTGCAGGATCTCTGAACGGGAGACGCCGAGCAGTGGACGAACCAACTGCACGCCGGGCACTGGCCGGTCGTTAACGACGAGTGGTCGAGCCGGACGCATCCCTGCCAGTCCATCCAGGCCACTCCCGCGAATCAGGTTCATCAGTACGGTTTCGGCTTGATCGTTGGCCGTATGCGCCACCGCCACCTCTACCGGGTTGCCATCAATCTGGTGGCTGACAGCGACATCAGCCAGGAATCGGTAGCGTGCCCGGCGGGCGGCCGCCTCCAGATTCCCCTGACGCGCCAGCGCGGCCGGCGGCAACGTAGAGGTTTCCAGCCGCAGTCCCCAACGCGTTGCAAGTCCGGCGATAAAGTCGGCGTCGCCGGCAGACTCCGGGCGCAGGCCATGATCAAGATGCGCCGCCACCAGATGGAGCGACCAATCGGCGCGCAGCCGGGTGAGCAGGTGCAGAAGGGTCACACTGTCCGCACCGCCACTTACCGCGACAACGACCGTTGTTGGCGGACCTTCCGCATGGAGAGACGCCGGGAACAGGCGATCGTGCGCCCGTGCCTGCGTGAGCAGCTCATACAAGCGTCGGTCGAGCGCCGACGTCCATCCTTCCGACAGAAAAGAACGTCCGTCTTCGGGGTCTTCTTCCGGCGCGGGCTTTGGAGCAAATGGCGGCGGTTGGACTTGGACGCCTGGTCCCTTTCTTGACATGAGCCGGTCGTTTGCAGGCAGTGGTCGCAAGAAACTGGTCGGGCAGAGCGTGGACGGGTACAGTGATTCAAACACAAGCTGTTCCTTGGCATGAACCGTGCAACCAGGGTCAGTTCTCAGAGTTTTCGACGAAGCACGCCTTGATGCGCGCTGGCCTTAGACGCAATCAGGAACACAACATAAGCATAGCGGACGCGTGCTGTCTTTAGCAAAGCCAGAGTGCAAACCGAACGGGAAAGTTCAACATCGTTGTTTTGTGTCTCTTGTGGCTATGATATACTAATTCGACGGACGGTTCTTCGTTGCAACAACGGAGAGCATGGCTGACCGCCGCTTAATTATCTACAGAAATTGGAGACATCCCAAGAGTGTCAAACCCGTTAGATTGGTTGTTGGGTCTTTTTTCACTCGATATCGGCATAGACTTGGGCACAGCCAATACCCTGGTTCATGTTAAAGGCCGGGGGGTCATCATTGACGAACCATCCGTGGTTGCTATTGACAAGTCGTCGAAAGGGCGCAACAAGGTCAAGGCAATCGGCCAAGAGGCCAAGGAGATGGTTGGTCGGACGCCAAGCCACATCGTGGCCAAGCGCCCTCTGCAAGACGGAGTGATATCCGACTTTGAAGAGACGGAAGAGATGATCCACGCCTTCATCGGCAAGGTTCACGGCAAACGTGCATTCGGCACGGCCCGCCCGCGCGTCGTGATCGGCATTCCATCCGGGGCGACCGAGGTGGAAAAGCGAGCCGTCCGCGATGCGACAGTGAGCGCGGGCGCACGCGAGGCAGGCTTGGTGGAGGAGCCGATGGCGGCTGCGATCGGTTCGGGGCTGCCGGTAACCGAATCAATCGGCTCGATGATTGTCGACATTGGCGGCGGCACCACCGAAGTGGCGGTGATTTCAATGGGGGGAATCGTCGTTTCCCGCTCGATCCGTGTGGCCGGCGACGAGATGAACGAGGACATTGTCAATTACAGCCGACAGAAGTACAACTTGCTGATCGGCGAACGCATGGCTGAGCGCGTGAAGATAGAGATTGGCTCCGCCTATCCGCTTGAACATGAACGGACCATAATTATCCGCGGGCGCAATCTGATTACCGGGTTGCCGGAGGCGATTGAAGTCAGTTCCGTGGAGATCAGAGAGGCGCTGGCGAGTTCCGTAGACGTTATAGTGGATGCCGTCAAAGATACCTTGGATGAAACGCCGCCGGAGCTTGTGGCTGATCTGATGGAGCATGGAATCGTACTGGCCGGCGGTGGCGCCCTGTTGCAGGGCCTGGCCCAGCGCATCCAGGACGAAAACCGTATGCACGTCTATGTCGCCGACAACCCGCTCTCCTCGGTCGTCTTGGGGACGGGCATGATTCTGGAAAACCCGGAGCACTACGCAGAAACGCTGACGACGATGCAGCGCAAGACCACAATCAGGTAGTTCCCGGATTCCCGTTTTCGGTTTTTGGTTGCCAAGTCGCGGCGTCCACTGAAAACTGATAACTGAAAACTATGAGAGATCAACGCGGCTGGAGTGGCGCCAATCTTGCGCTCAAGATCACAATCCTGGCGCTGACGGCTGTGCTGTTATTGGCCTTGCAACAGACCGGCCGCCTGGGAACCGTAGAAGGTCTGGTTACATTAGTTACCGCTCCGGGTCAGTCCGGGTTGTCGTCCCTGACCGACCGCCTCTCAAAGTCCCTGACAAATCTGCGGAACTACCGCAACCTGCAGCAGCGGGTAACCGAATTAGAACTCATAACGCAGAGCCTGATCGTAGAGAACCTGCGCCTGAAGGAAGTGGAGCGGGAGAATCAGCGCTTGCGCGAAATGTTGGCGTTCGCCGAAACCAGGCCGTCCTTTGAATTGCGAGGGGGACAGATCATCGCCCGCGTTATCGGCCAGAACGCAACCAATTTCCTCAATGTTGCGATGATCGATCTTGGCTCCCGGCATGGGATCCGGGTCGGGATGCCGGTCGTGAACGAGCAAGGGCTGGTGGGTCGTATCTACACCGTCACGGCGACAACCTCGAAGGTGCTGCTGATCACCGACCCTTCCAGCACCGTCAACACAATTCTGCAGGCCAGCAGGCTGACCGGCATCGTCAACGGCGTGCCCGGCTCGGATCCGGTGATGGGTTTTATCCCGCAGGGCACAGAAGTTGGCGTGGGCGAGGTCGTGCTCACATCGGGAATGGGAGGTAGTTTTCCGAAGGGAATTCCGATCGGACAGGTGGTGGACGTGCGGCAAAGGGATGTCAACGTGTTTCAGGAGGCCGTGGTACGACCGACTGTAAACTTTGGCCGGCTGGAATTCGTGATGGTCGTCACCAATTTTGACCCATTTGAGTTTGTGCCATTGCTGGATCCAATACCCGCGCCGCCAGAAGAACCTTCAGGGGAGACGAGTGAGCAGTGAAATCGCGAGGAGCGAAAGGGGAGAAACGGGGAATGGGAGGCGTTCTGGTTCAACTCTCCCCGGGGCGCCCCTTGGGTCGCTCTCTCCACAGGGTTGGAGCGCATCCTGGATATTCGTGGTCGGGTTGGGAGCGGCGGCGATAATTCAGGTTGTCGTCGTCCCAAAATTGGCGGTGCGCGGCGTCTACCCCGACCTGATCCTGCTGCTCGTGATTGGCAAGTCGCTGATTGCGGGCAGACACGGCGCCATAATCTGGGGATTTGTCGGCGGCCTGTGGATGGACATCCTCAGCGGCGGCGCGATGGGCGCATCCAGTCTGGCGCTGATGGCCACGGCCCTGCTGACGGGATTTGGTCATAACGCGATTTTCCGCCGCCATTTCTTCGTGCCCTCCATCGCATCCTTGTCGGGCAGTCTCGTCTTCTCGCTGGTCTACGTGGCCATTCTGGCCGTTGTCGGTTTCCGGTTCCAACCCGACTTGCTGGTTACAGAGTTAATCGTGCCGGCATGCCTCTACAATAGCACGGTAATGTTCCTGGCAACGCCGCTTCTGAATCGCTTGCCCGAGAAAGCGGCCTATCCGTAAGCCGCAGTGGCCGGTTTCCGGCGGTCGGTGATCGGTCTCTGCACTGACCACGGACAGGATATGAAGGGCCACGAACTGTTGGTCTCCAATTATGAATGAGCGTGCGACCCGCACGGCAACTTCAGCCTCCATAATAGTCCGCCTGACATTGTTGGCTACCTTTCTCGTTTTCTGTGCGCGGCTGTATGCGTTGCAAATCGTGCGAGGCGCAACGTATCAGGAACAGGCGGCAGTAAATCGATTGCGTGAAATCGATATCTACGCGCCGCGCGGCGTTATCTATGATCGTTACGGGGAAATCCTGGCCCGCAACCGCCCCAGCTTTGTCATCTCGGTCATTCCGGCCGACCTGCCCTCAAACGACCTCACAACAGCGGCCGACGAACGGCTCATCGCGCTCGAAAGGTTGCTGGCGGCTTTGGGCGCTGATACGGATCCGGAGATGGCGATACGAATCGCCGAAGTGATGTTTTTGCACCTCGGGCGAGAAGATTTCAAGGCTACGGTTGAATCCGCAGGGATCACGTTATCGTTCCGCCTTGTCAACCTGGAAACATTGCAGAAGGACGAAGAGGGCCGCGAAATCCTTGTAGAAGAGCCGACGTTGATCCCGGATCTTTCAGAACCCCTCCCTGCCCCCGGGCTGCTGGCGCTGCTCGAACGGGCTGTGGCCCTGGGAAGCCAAGGCAGTTCCTATAAGCCGATCTCTGTTTTGGACTTGGTGGACCGTGAGCAGGCGTTCCGGGTAGCCGAGCAGACCTACCAGTTACGCGGCGTCCATGTGCTGCAGAAACCTGTGCGCGAATATCCCTTCCGCGAACTGGCAGGCCATGTGCTGGGCTTCTTGGGACCGATCCCCAAACTTGCGGCGGACAATTATAAAGCAAGGGGATATGAAGATCCGAACGAGTCGGTCGGTTTGAACGGATTGGAATACACCTACCAAGACGCTCTGCGCGGCCAACCGGGCCGGAAACTTATCGAAGTTGACATTCGGGGCCGGGAGAATCGCACGGTCAGCACGGAATGGGAACAGGAGCCAGGCCTGAACCTGAATTTGAGCCTGGACATCCGCCTGCAAGAGGTGATGCACAACGCCCTCGCCCGCGAATTGGAAAGAACCGGCGCGCCGCACGGTGTTGCCCTGGCCATGGATCCACGTGATGGGGCGATGCTGGGGCTGGTCAGCCTGCCCAGCTATGACAACAACATCTTCTCGGAAGGGCTGGGCGAGGAGTACAAGGCGCTGGAAGTGGAGGACGACACACGGCGCCCGCTGTACAATTACGCCATTGGCGGCCTCTACCCGCCCGGGTCCACGTTTAAGCTGGTTACTGCCTCAGCCGCCCTGGCCGAGCAGGTTGTTGACCCGTATACGATACTTGTCGATAGGGGGCCTATCTATCTGCCCAACTTCTTTTTCCCAGACGATCCCACCCAGGCGCAGGAATTTGTGAGCTGGAATCACAGATTGAATATTCTGCACGGCGCCATGACAATCGTTGAGGGAATTGGCCTTTCCAATGACATATTCTTCTATTATCTGGGCGGCGGTTACCCGAATTTCATGGTTGGCTTAGGCAGCGAACGGCTGGCCAAGTGGATGCGGTTGTACGGCTACGGAGAAAAGACCGGAATCGACCTTCCCGGTGAGGTCGCCGCGTTCGTCCCCGACGAGCAATGGAAGAGGTTGACCAATGCGGAATCCTGGACGACCGGCGACAGCTACAACATGGCAATCGGCCAGGGAGATGTCCTGGGTACGCCGATGCAGGTTCTTGTCAGCACTGCGGTCGTTGCCAATGGCGGCTATGTAGTCAAGCCCCAATTCGTGCAGTCGATGGTCGATACGCAGAACAGGGTGCAGTGGGAGTATGAACCGGTGATGCCGGAGCGGTTGCCGGTTGATCCTTCTCTGCTGTTCTTCGTGCAGAAAGGCATGTGGCATGCCGTCAACGGCCCCGCTGGAACGTCAGGCAACAGCCGCGTGGAAGGGATCACTGTTGCGGGCAAGACCGGTACGGCAGAGTTCTGCGCCTACGATCCGAAAATCCAGGATTGCGCCGATCGAGATCATGAAGGCAATTTGCCGTTCCATGCCTGGTACACCGCCTATGCCCCATACGAGGACCCGGAAATTGTGGTCACCGTCTTCGTCTACGCAGGGGGTGAAGGATCGACCACGGCCATTCCTGTGGCTCAGGAGACGCTCAACGCCTATTTTCATGGAATTGCCGAGTAGGAGCGCCAGGCTTAATGACGCCGGCTGGGTTGTTGCGCTCGCCCTCATTCCTGCGCAGGTTGGGCACGGAGCGAGCGTCAAACGCCGCAAAAGGGGAATGAACATCAGAAGAATTCTTGAATTCCATGAAATTCATGTGCAGAGTTTGTTCCTAGTTTCTGGTTCATAGATATTGGTTTATAGTATTCCACAGGACAATTGATTGAAGATCGACGATCGTTTGCGGTCTTTCGGCAAGCTCCTGAGGGCGCTGCAGCTGCGAAAGGCTGATATCTGACAACTAAGAGATGTTGTTGAAACCTATAAACCGTGGTCCAGAGTCATGAGCGTGCGCATTAAAGGCCGGGGCGGCATCACCGTCGTCGATGTTTCCGACAATCAGGGCGAATGGGGCGATGTTGTCGGCTATGTTGCCAGGCATATCTCAAAAGCCCAAGGCTTTTTCCGTGACGAACGCCTTGCGCTTGCCATTGGCGACCGGAAGATCGACGCCGATGATCTTCAGGCAATTCACGAAGTGTTGAAAGGTCAGAACATCTCTGTAGTGGCCCTGCACACCAGCAACCCTGCCTCCTATTTGATCGCCAGGCAGCTAGGGCTGGAAACCGTTTGGGAAGGGGCATCTCCTCCCCCAGTGAGGAACGAAACTGGGCGTGGAGCGGAGAACGCCTCGGCTTCATTTCCGTTCTTTTCCTCCCAATTGGGCCGCCGCGGTTCAGCGAACAGTGATGGCGGCAGAGCCATGGAAACGCCCTCCATTGCCGACCGGCGGCCTCAAACCAGCAAAGGTGAACAGCCGTTGGCCACAGGCCACTGGTCACGCGCCGCAGCGATCTCGCCTGAATCTTCAGCGTCCGAACGGGAAGCGCGGGATTCCGAATCGCAGTGGACCAGCATCTTCACCCCGGAGACCAACCAAGGGGACAACGACCTTCCGCTGCCTGAGGCTGCCCCTCGCGAAGATGACTCGGCAGCGGTCACCCCGTGGGGCGATGCTTCGGCAGAGGAGTCCGAATCCCCGCCGTATGTCTACCGCGGGACACTGCGCTCCGGCCAATCATGCAGACATGCGGGCACAATTGTCATATTGGGCGATGTCAACCCCGGTGCGCAGGTCATCGGCGGCGGCGATGTGTTGGTGTGGGGTCGTCTGCGGGGCTTCGTGCAGGCAGGCGCAATGGGAGACGCCGGCGCCATCGTTGCCGCGCTCGACTTTGAACCGGTGCAGTTGCGGATCGCCGCCTACATTGCCATGACCCCGAAGGGCGCATCGAACAACCCCGGCTACTGGTTCTGGAAACGTGACAGCAGCGGCGGACCCGAAGTGGCCAGAGTCATCAACGAACAGATCTACGTGGATCCCTGGGATGCAAGCGGCAGTGGTTAGTGGATTGCGGCTTGTGGTCGGTCACTGGGCTGACCGTTCGGGACCATCCACCGGGGTTGGTTGGCCACCCGCCGCGTTTCGCGACTCGCTACCCGCCATTCACTCCTTCTAATTATGGGCGTTGTCCTGACCTTGACTTCCGGCAAAGGCGGCGTGGGCAAGACGACAACCACGGCGAACTTGGGCACGGCCCTGGCGATGGCAGGTCAACGGGTGATCGTGATTGATGCCGATATCGGCCTGCGCAATCTGGACATTGTCATGGGTCTGGAGAGCCGCGTCGTCTACAATCTGGTCGATGTGATCGAGGGCCGCTGCCCCCTGCATGAATCCCTGGTGCGGGACAAGCGGGTAGGCGAGTTGTACCTCTTGCCGAGTTCCCAGACACGCGACAAGACGGCTATCGCGCCCGATCAGATGATGACACTGTGCGAAGAGTTGCGGACAATCGCCGATTTTGTGCTGATCGACTCTCCCGCCGGGATTGAGTTGGGATTCCAGAACGCGATTGCAGCCGCTTCCGAAGTGATAATCGTGACCACACCGGAGGTCAGCGCGCTGCGGGATGCGGACAAGGTCATCTACCTTCTGGAAAGGGACATGGACATCCGGGCGCGGCTCGTCATCAATCGTTACAACCCTCGCTTGGTGCGGCGGCAAGAGATGATCACGCGCAAGGACATTTTGAGCATCCTGAGCATCGACCTGCTCGGCATCGTGCCCGAGGATGATGAAATCATCGTGTCGGCCAACAAAGGCTGGCCTGTGGCGCTGGAGCGCAGGAAATACGTAAGCCGCGCTTACCACAACATCGCCCAACGTTTACTCGGCTACAACGTCCCGCTGATCCACTTCAAGGAAATCAGTTGGCCGGAGCGGCTACGGCGTCTTATTGGCCTATAAGAGGCTATTTGAGAAGTAAAGGCTATCGGCCAAATTGTAGTATATGTTGTTTATTGGGAAAAGGCGAAAGGCGAGGGTGTGCGCAAGATTCGGGGTCAACCAGTCCAGAGGAGCGCCAGGGCCAGTGAAGCTGACCAGAGGCGAACCAAAAACTCACCCCAAATTCTGCGTACACCCAAAGGCGAAAGGGTGTATCCCAAATTATTTGTTCGTCAAGCAAGCCCAAGGAGTTCAAGAGAGTTGAGGTTGGGCTGGCTTAGTAGAGTTGAGCGCAGTGCGAGCATGGCTTGGGCACCGATACGCGACCAGCGCATGCCAGATTGTTTGAGACGCTGTTGGATGACATGTTTGCAGGCCGATTCGACGGCGCCGCTGCCGATGGGGTAACCGGCCTCACGGAACAGGTTGTAGCGCATACGCCAGCGATTGCGGAAAAGATAGAGAATCGCCTTGCGCACGGGGTCAGGCAGGGGGAGTCCTCTGGGGTAGAGTAGGCGGACGTTGCTCAGGATAGCGCCGAGGCCACCCTCTATCAGCAGCTGTTTCTGGGCGGAGACCCATTCGGTCTCCTGCTCTGATTCAGCATCGAAGCGGTGTTGTGCGATCGGCCACAGCGTTTCGACCGCATGCCACCAGTCGATGATTTCGACGCAGTTGCCATAGCACATGCGCACGATGTTCCAGATCCAGGCTGCGCCGTCATTGACACTGCTCAGATAGTTGGCTTTCTCCACACCCCGGCGACAGGCTTCCGCCCACTGCTGCTGACCGCATTCGGTTGCATTCCACAGACCGGCCCGATAACTATGGTCGCTCAAATGGGCGATGGGGTTGCCTGTCATCGCATCAATCTGATGGCGTACAGCCGAAACCGCAACCGTTTTCACCTCTTTCCAGCCTTCGTTGCGGATATTGACCATCGCACCATCCATCGAGATGTTCATCACCTCGCTCGTTGGCTCAACCCGCTCGCGCCAGACCACCTCTGTCTCCTTGCTCGGTATCTGCACCGTTGCCTGCGCTTCTTGCGCTTGCTGCTCCACCAGCCGCCCTCCATACGCCTTCACCAGCCGCTGCAGACTGTTCTTGGAAAGCGCCACATGCGTCAATTCCTAAACTGCTTGGCCGCACGCGCAAAGGCAATCTCACTGCCCAACCGCAACGCTTGCGCTATCGTCCCCGGCGACCAGCTAAGTTGCCCTATCAGCTGAAGTCGGCGCTCCAGGGGGAAAAATCCCCTGCCCACAAGCGGGACAGAGGCGATGCGTTCGCTTCACTTTCACTTGCCCTTCGGCATGCTTCACCGTGCGCGTGCCCCGTCCATTCGATTTCGTCCCCTGCCCACACTCTGGACAGACTACCTCCTCGTACCTCCCATCTCCATGTTGCAACAGCAACTCCCCTGGCATCTCTCCCCTCAGTTCCCGTCGCATAAGCGCCAACTTGCCTGCGATCTCATCAAAGCTCGCCTGCGGATGCTCTTCCCCCCACGCCCACATCTCCTCAAACATCTCCTCCGCTCCCCGCACAAACTTCGCCTTCGCCTCTTCTCGCTTCATCTCGCTCCCCCTTTGCTTTTCTCATTCCCTACTCCAAGTCTACCTCCTTTCAGCCTCGCAAAAAATCTGGAATGCACCCAAGCGAAAGGCCAGGGCAATTGCATCTAATTGGGTCAAACTCTCGTGACGCTGCCTGAATCGAGTCCAGCTCAGGGAAAAACGCCGAGAACTGTGCAGATCATGGTGCGCGGTCGCAAATTCTAAAGGTTTCCGGCGACTGAGGCCGGTTTCTTGGCCGAAAACCATCGACAATCAGTGAACCGATAGCGTTTTCCATTTATATTTACTTTCTTTCTGGCGAATTTTCGGCAAATTTGGCGTCCAAATTTAGATGCGATTGCCCTGAGCGAAAGGCGATATATACTTGACTCACGTGGCGAGTTATGATATATTGTTTACGCAAATCATGTGAGGGGTGTGCATAATGCATTCTCAATGGTGGAAATGCGAAATATCGGCGCATCTGCATGGTTTCTGTCAATGAAATCGCCAAGTTGAACCAGATTTTCCGTCAGGGTAGAGGACTGCTCTAGTGAAATTTGACTCATTTTATGCGCCAGGAGTGCCAATTTCTGCTGAAATTCAGACCGATAGGCTCATATGAGCAAGCAAAGCAGCAGCTTGGATCAATTATGCACACCCCTCAAATTATGTAGGGCAGGGTATCTCCGAACTTATGCCGGTGGACACAACGGCTCTGGCTGTCAGTTGGCTAGACAGTGAAACCGGGTGGCTGAAACCGGAACGATCTATGTAACCTGAGTTCGGAGTAAGTGAGCACCTTATCAAGCTGGTAGAATAGAAGTTCTCTAACAAAAATTCTCCAGCAAAGAAAGGTGCTCAGTGATGAGTATACTCAATCTGTTCTGTCATGTCGATGATTTCTGTCAGTGGTTGGCTACATGGGAGAATGCCAAGTTGTTAGGCGTGGCTCGCAAGCGAGGGCCGGCCCCGCGCTTGAGCTTGAGTGAAGTGATGACGATTCTGATTCACTTCCATCAGTCGCATTATCGCGATTTCAAGGCCTTCTATACGCAGCACGTATGTAAGCATATGCGCAGTGAATTCCCTGCTCTGGTCAGTTACACACGCTTTGTGGAGTTAATGCCATCAGCCCTGGCAGCCATGTGTCTCTATCTGCGTGTGCGCTTTGGCCAGGCGACAGGGGTGGCATTCATTGATTCGACCCCGTTGTCCGTCTGCCACAACAGACGCATCGGCCGCCACCGGGTCTTTGCCGAGGTAGCCAGGCGCGGCAAGAGCAGCATGGGATGGTTCTATGGCTTTAAACTCCATCTGATTGTCAATGACCAGGGGGAATTGCTGGCGCTTCAACTCACGCCCGGCAACACCGATGACCGTAAACCGGTCCCACAGATGACCAAAAAGTTGTGGGGGAAGCTGATCGGCGACCGCGGCTATCTCTCCCAAGTTCTCTTTGAGCAACTCTTCGCTCAGGGACTGCAATTGATCACGCCCATTCGTAAAAACATGCAGAATCGACTCGTCGTTCTCGAAGACAAGCTGCTAACGCGTAAGCGCTTCGTCATTGAAACCATCGTTGACCAACTCAAGAATATCTCACAGATTGAACACACCCGTCACCGCAGCACGACCAACTTTGTCGTCACTCTCATCGCCGGTCTGATTGCCTACACTTGGCAAGCTAAGAAGCCATCTCTCAATCTTCCTGACACAGATATGGCTCTATTGCCGGCCTTAATCTAACTCCGAACTGGGGTTATGTACCTTAAAGATATAGACGCCAAGGAGGCATGAAATGAAGCGGTTTGTGGTTGTCTTGTGTGTGGCATTGCTTTTTTCAATCGCGGGGGCATCAATGCCGGCATCGGCGGAGAATACCACTTCTGTTGAATCTGCTGCCGATGATGTGTGTCGCTCAGAGGATTGGAAAAATGTAGTGGGAAAACGGGTTTTAAGACCAGACCCTCATGACCTTCCTAATTGTCATACACATGGTCCATACAAGTGCCATTGCTTCGAACAAAGATTTTGCGGATGGAAGGATGTGTGCCTTTGGTGGGGGACGTGTATGGAGGGAAATGAAGAATATTCTTGTTGCAAACTAGAAATCAAATTGCCCCACTGGTGCTGGGTAGAACTACAGTGTTGACTGGGGACACGAAATCGGATGGCGCAGTTTGAAAGGGAAGAAACAGGAAAAAGTTATAATAGCCTTCTTTACTGTTTCTTAGGACTTTCGCTGAGCTGGATGAAAAGCAGGGATCGTCGGGTTGCGAAGTTGAGTTCGCAGATAGTCGCTGAACAGGTCAGAGCGAACGCGATAGCTTGAAGCAAGCCGCGATACGCGCCATCGACCCAGATGAGCCGCAGTTTCTGGTCGAAGCCGCGGCGACGTTGGAGCAGAAGCCGTGCGCCATCGCGGTCGTGCAGGGCCGCAGAGGTGACCAGAACGGGCAACACAAGACCCATCGTATCGACAAGGATGTGTCGTTAGCGTCCTGTGATGTGTTTGCCGCCATCATAGCCGCGCACACCTGTGAGTGTGATGCTGGGTCTTGACCGTCTGACTATCGATACTGCAATCGGTCGGGTGCTTGTGCCGCCCAACTTTACGACGCACTTTGACGCGGAGCGTATCATGAATCCGTCGGCAAGTCCCATCATCCCGCCATTTCCTGAAGTAGGTGTAGACGCTCTGCCACGGCGGAAAGTCGGAAGGCATCATGCGCCATTGGATGCCGCCCACAGTCAGGTAGAGAATCGCATTGACGACCTGTCGCATATCCAGGCTGCGTGGTCCTCCGCCCGGTTTGGCCGGTGGGATCAGATGCTGGGTAATAAACCACCGGCTGTCGGTCAGGTTTGTTGGGTATCGTTAGTTTTTTCACAATACACAACGTATACCACAATTTGGCCGATAGCCTTTACTTTTCAAACAGCCTCTAACAACCGGTTGCCAGTGACCGGAGCAGTCACTGGCACTGCAGGTACTGATGTTCAGATATTTCGACAAACCCCTGTTCTTGGCCGTGCTTCTCCTCTGCGCCATCGGCATTGCCATGACATACAGCGCCACGATCACCACCATCGTTCTGGCCGACTATTGGCAGCGGCAGTTCGTCTTTACCATCTTGGGCGCGATTGCGCTGGTGAGTGCCGCGGTCTTCGACTACCGACATCTGGAACTGTTGGCCCCGCCGAGCTACTTCCTCCTGATCGCCTCCCTGGTGGCAGTCTATCTCTTCGGCGAGGTCGAAAACGGTGCCCGACGCTGGCTGGATCTGGGCATCACCGTACAGCCCACAGAGGCCGGAAAATTCCTGCTGACCGTCTTCTTGGCATGGTATCTCAGCCGCTTTCAGGAGCGCATCCGCTCCCTCCCTTATCTGCTGGGCACCGTGATTCTTCTGCTCCTTCCCCTGGGGCTAGTGTACGTTCAGCCTGATCTGGGAATGACCATCACATTGGCCTTCATCAGCGGGGCCTTGATTCTCATTAACGGCGTCAGGCTAGTCCATGTCCTGCTTGGATCCGTAGCCGTAGCCGCCGTGCCCGCATGGCTCTTGGCGCGGGGGACGCTCCAGAACTATCTTCAGGACTATATGGTGGAGAGGATTGAGATCTTCCTCGATTCTGCCTCGAATCCGGATGCAGCGTTCAACGTGCGGCAGGCGCTGATCAGCATCGGCAACGGCGGTTGGATCGGGATGGGATGGGGCGAGGGAACACAGAATCAACTGCACTTCTTGCGCGTCCGGCACACAGACTTCATCTTCAGCGTCATCGCCGAAGAGTTGGGTTATGTCGGCACCGTCCTGGTTCTTGCATTATTGTTCTTTGTCATCTGGCGGCTGGTGCGCATCGCCGACTTGGCGCAGGATCAGTTCGGGAGACTGATCACGCTGGGCGTTGCCGCGCTTATCTTCTTCCAGACCTTTGTCAATGTCGGGATGAACTTGGCGATTATGCCGGTTACGGGGATGACGCTGCCGTTCCTGAGCTACGGAGGCAGCAGTCTCGTTTCGATGATGGTGGCGGTGGGGCTGGCGCAGAGCGTCGTCATGCGCCATCGCAAGATGGACTTTTCTTAAGGGCAGTTGTCGGTTTTTGGTTTCTAGTTTTTGGTTCTTAGTGATGCGCGTGGCGGAAGTGCGTTGCCTGTCTTTAGTCGCTACAGTCCTCTGAGAAGATCAGCCCAGAGTCCCGGTTGCAATCCGATCACGACGACGGCGATCGTGGTAACGGCCAAACTCAGGTTAATCGCCGGGCCGCAATTGCATGCGATTTCACCCTCCGCCTCTTTGAAGTACATCGCCACCACAACGCGCAGATAGTAGTAGGCGCTGATGGCGCTGTTGAGGACGCCGATAATCGCGAGCCAGGCCAAATCGGCCTCCACAGCCGCTTTGAAGATCAGAAACTTGCCGAAGAAACCGGCCAGCGGCGGAATCCCGCTCAGGCTGAGCATAAAGACGGCCATCGCAACGGCCAGAGACGGGAACCGTGCTCCGATGCCATCGAACCGGTCTTGCGCCACGTCCCCTTCGCCCTTACGCTCCAAAACGATAACGACGGCGAATGCGCCGATGTTCATGAAAGCGTAGGCAAACAGATAGAACGCGGCGGCGGCCGAGGCAGCCGGGGTGGCGGCCACGAGCGCGATCAGAATGGTACCGGCGTGGGCGATGCCGGAGTATGCCAGCATGCGCTTTACGCTGCTCTGGCGGAGGGCTGTCAGGTTGCCGACGGTCATGGTCAGGACGGCCAGGATTGCCAGGGGGGTAGCCCATTGCTCGTACAGCGACGGCAGCGCCACCATCATCACGCGGAAGAACCCGGCAAACGCAGCCGCCTTTGTGCCGACGCTCATAAAGGCCGTGACAGGTGTCGGCGCGCCCTGGTACACGTCCGGCGTCCACATATGGAAGGGAACCAGGCTCACCTTGAAGCCGAAACCGACCAGCAGCAAAGCGATGCCTGGCAGGACAAGCGATGGGTTGCCGCCGCCGGAGGAGAGCGTTTCGTGGATGCGGAGATAGCTGGTGCTACCCCCGGCTCCGTACAGCAGGGCCGCGCCGTAGACAAAGAAGGCGCTGGCAAACGCGCCTAACAGGAAGTATTTCATAGCGGCTTCAATGCTGCGCGCGTTTTCACGATGGAAGCCGCTCAGAATGTAGAGCGCAAGCGAGAATATCTCCAACGCGATGAAGAGCACGATCAGATTCGTCGCCGTGCCCATCAACATCATTCCGATCACGGCCAATATGAACAGCGAGTAGAAAGCGCCGCTCTGACGCTCAATTGAAGGCAAATAGTTGCGGCTGAGCAGCACGCCGAAGATGCCGGCAAGCAGGACCACCAGCCGCGCACTCAGGGCAAATCCGTCCGAGACTGCGCCGCCCAGGTACTCAGCGGGAGGACGGCTCCAGATCAGCAGCGACGCACCGATGCCCAACAAAAGGATGACAATCGACAGGCCGGCGAGAGGCGCGCCGCCATTTTGGCTGCGTCGCCCGATGTCGACCATCATCAGGACCATCACCCCGACCGCCAGCACGATCTCCGGCAGAAGAACGATGGCATTATCAAAGAGAAGAGAGATGTCCATAGTGTGGTTAGCGGTCAGTGGTTAGTGGTTAGCGAATAGTCATCAACGGGCAGTGGCGACTGATGTATACCATCCACGATCAGTTCGCCGCGTTCCACCGGCATCTGCAGATTGGCCAATGCATTTGCTGACGGGTTGATCTTCTTGAGAAAGAGATTGGGAGCAAGGCCGATGACGAAGAACAGCAGCACGATCGGCACCAACTGACCGATCTCCTTCCAGTTCAGGTCGGGCAGATTCTCCCTAAAATTGGCAGGAATTTCCAGCGCGCCCTGGGCCACCTTGCGGAAGGCGTGGAGCAGATACCAGGCGGCCAGAATGACACCGGCCGTGCCGAGGACGGCGAAGAGCGGCGAACTCTTGAAAGTGCCGAGCAGAATCATAAATTCGCCCACGAAGCCGTTCAGGCCGGGGAGGCCGGCGCTGCTCATCGCCACCACGAGGAAGAAGAACGAGAAGATCGGCACACTGGCCCACAGGCCGCCAAAGTCGCTCAACAGCCGTGTATGGCGGCGCTCGTAGAGCATCCCCACCATCAGGAAGAGCGCGCCGGTGCTGAGCCCGTGATTAACCATCTGCAGGACGGCCCCGCTGATCCCCTGCTCGTTCAATGCGAAAATACCGAGGACGACGAAACCCATGTGGGCAACGGATGAGTAGGCCACCAGGGCTTTCAGATCGCGCTGCGCCAGCGCCACGAGCGCGCCGTAGAGAATGCCGACGATCGCCAGAACGGAAATGAGCGACGCGTAGTTGGAGACGGCAAGCGGGAAGAGGGGCAGGGCGAAGCGCAAGAAACCGTATGCTCCCAGCTTCAGGAGCACACCGGCCAGGAGGACGGAACCGGCGGTCGGGGCTTGAACGTGGGCATCGGGCAGCCAGGTATGGAAGGGAAAGAGCGGCACCTTGATCGCGAAGGCCAGCGCGAAGGCCAGAAATGCCAGTTGCTGCAATCCCGCAGGCAGCCCGGCGCGCTGGAGTTCCAGCAAGTCGAACGTGCCCGCATGGAAGTAGAGCGCCAGAATTGCCACCAACATCAGCGCCGACCCCGCCAGCGTGTAGAGGAAGAACTTGATCGCGGCGTATACGCGGTTCTCGCTGCCCCATTTGCCGATCAGCAGGGCCATTGGAATCAGGCTGAACTCCCAGAAGACGTAGAACAAAACGAGATCCAGGGCGAGAAAGACGCCCAGCACTGCCGTTTCCATCAGGAGCATCAGCGCCAAGTAGCCGCCGACACTCTGCTTGATGTGCTGGTTGCTGAAGGCGACCGCGATCGGCATCAGAAACGTCGTCAGCAGGATGAGCCACAGGCTGATGCCGTCCACGCCCAGATGATAGTGGATATTCAGACTCGGCATCCAGGCGTAGCGTTCGACGAACTGCATGTCCGGTATTTCCTGCCAGCCGGGCAACAGCAGTAGGCTGACAACAAATGTGGCGATGGACACGCCGAAAGCCAGCCCTTTCTTGAGGCTATCGCTCGGCGCCAGCAAAACGATGATTGCGCCGACGACGGGCAGAAATGTAAGTATCGAAAGCATAGAACTCCAGTTTATCGTTGTCAGTTGCCAGTTTTCAATTCTTCGTGTCGCGCGCCGCCGGGCGGGCTACTATGAACTAGAAATCGAAAACCAGGAACAGCAATAACGCCACCACGCCAACGAAAAGACTCAGCGCGTAGGTGGGAACAAGCCCGTTGTGGACCTTGCGCAGCGCGCCGCCCATAGCCAAGTTGACCTGCCCGACGAGATTGACGGCGCCGTCAACGACGCCTTGGTCCACGACACGGTCAAACCATCGGGATAACTCGAGCAGCGGGTTTACGATCAACGCAGCGTATATCTCGTCCACATACCATTTGTTGGCGGCGATCGGTTCCAGCGGCTTGAAAACTCTCGTGATGCCCGTTGCCCAACCGGCCCCGCGCGGCACCCCCTCAGCATCTCTTGCGCCCTGAACGTAGCGCCCATAGGCCAGACCGACACCGGCCACGGCCACGAGCGCGCTCACCACCAGCAGCACAAGCTCCAGGGTGACGGTCGGATGGAAGGGGGGCACGCCCACGGCTGCTTCCAGATAGTTTTCCATCGTAAGCAGAAAGGGCAGGTTGAGCAGCCCACCGACCAGTGCCAGCGCCGCCAGAATCCATAGGGGGGCTGTCATGATTGTTGGGCTTTCGTGGGCGTGATCGTGGATGCGCTGATCGCGCGCCTCGCCCCAGAAGGCCATGAAGACGGCGCGGGAGATGTAGAACGCGGTCAGCAGAGCCGTGAAGAGGCCGATCAGATAAAGCAGGATGTTATGGTTGGCGACATGCAGCAGGATTCCATCTTTCGAGAAAAAGCCGGGCAGAAACGGCAGACCGGCCAGCGCCGCGGCGCCGAACAGAAAGAGCCGGTAGGTCGTGGGCATCTTGGCGCGCAGGTTGCCCATTTTGCGGATGTCCAACTCACCGTCAGGAAGACCGTGCATGACGTTGCCGGCGGCCAGGAAAAGAAGCGCCTTGAAGAAGGCATGGGTAACAAGGTGAAAGATGGCGAAGGCGTAGGCGCCGACGCCGACGCCGAGCATCATGTAGCCCAGTTGCGAAATCGTCGAGTAGGCGAGGATCTTCTTCAGGTCCACCTGTGTCAACGCGATCGACGCGGCCATCAGCGCGGTCAAAGCGCCCACCCAGGCGGCGAGATTGCCGGCCAGCGGCGCAAGTTCCCATAGGACATGCGTGCGCGCTACCATGTAGATACCGGCGGTCACCATCGTCGCGGCGTGAATCAGAGCCGACACCGGTGTGGGACCGGCCATTGCGTCCGGCAGCCAGACGAACAGGGGCAGCTGCGCGCTCTTGCCGGTCGCGGCCAGCAGGAGCAGCAGACAGATCGCTGTCGCAGTGCCGGTGGTCAGCGCGCCGGCGCCGGCGAAAACATCTTCGAACACGACCGAGCCGACAGCGGTCCAGAGCAGGAAGATCGCCAGCATCATGCCAAAGTCGCCGATCCGGTTGACCAGGAAAGCCTTCTTACCGGCGTCGGCATAGTGGCCGTAGGAGTCGTCATGACGGTCGAAGTAGAAGCCGATGAGCAGATAGGAGGCCAGGCCGACACCCTCCCAGCCGACAAACATTCCCACGAAGTTATTGCTGAGGATCAACACCAGCATCGCCAGGATGAAGAAGTTGAGATAGACGAAAAAGCGCTGATAATTCTGCTCGCCGTGCATGTAGCCACCGGCGTAGATGTGGATCAGCGCGCCGACGCCGGTTACGACAAGGGCCATCGTCACGCTCAGCGGGTCGAGCAGCATGGCAGCCGGCGCGTGGAAGCTGCCAATGGTGATCCAGTCCCACATGTGAACGGTCTCGGCTCGATGGTGTTCGTCCAGCCCCATCAGGCCGAAGAACAGACCCACGCTGACGAGAAAGGAGAGCAGCACTGCGCCCGAGGCCACGATATGGATGCCGCGCTCGCCAAGTTTGTCGCCGACGAAAAGATTGATCAGCGCGCCCAAGACCGGGAAGAGGAAGATAAGCCAGGCTAATTCCATAACTGCAGTTTCCAGTTTTCGGTTTCGAGTTTTCAGTTTCCAGATACGCCATTGAAGTGGCTGGATACTTAGAACAAGAAACTGCTGCTCACCACTTCAGCAGATTGATTTCATCGATATTGATGCTCTTCTGATGGCGGACGTTTGCGATCAGAATCGCCAGGCCGACGGCCACTTCGGCGGCAGCCACTGCCATGATCATGAAGACGAAGATCTGCCCTTCGAGATTGCCCCACTGGCGAGCGAGCGCGATCAGGGTCAGGTTAACGCTGTTGAGCATCATTTCGATGCACATGAAGATGATCAGCGCGTTGCGGCGCAGCAAAACGCCGGTTGCGCCGACGGTGAAGATCAAGGCGGCCAGGATCAGGTAGAAACTCGTCTCAAGCATGGCGTTCTTCAGTCGTATTGACAGCCGGAATGCCTTCGCCCTCGCCCTCGGGCTGGCGGCCAAGCACCAATGCGCCGATCAGAGCGACGAGCAAAAGGATTGCGACCAGTTCAAAAGGAAGCACGTAATCCGTGAACAGCGCGATGCCGACGGCCTGCGGAGTGCCGCCCTGCAACAGTGCGGCGGCCTCTTCAGGCGGAGCGAGCATGTGCGACAGCGCGCTATATGAGATGGTCAGCAGCAGGGTAGCTCCCAGCGCAATGCCAACGGTGCGGCTCCACGTCCGCTGCGCGGCGCTGAAATCGTTGGTGTCGCCGCCGATCAGCATGATGACAAAAAGAATCAGGATGACGATGCCCCCGGCGTATACAATGACCTGTGCCGCGGCCAGAAACTGGGCATCGAGCGTGACGTAGAGCACGGCCAGGGAGGCAAAGTTCGTCAGCAGGAAGAGTGCGCTATGCACGGGCTGGCGGCTCATCACCACGCCCAGCGCTGCGGCCAGGCTGACGGCACCGACAAGCAAGAAAAAGAGAAGCGCCATTGACGGTTACTCCGGGCGAATAATAACTTTTGGCATGCCGGGATTGAGCAATTGCTCTTTGGTCAGCACAAAATCTTTGCGCTCATAGTTGGCCATGGCAAAGTCGTGGCCGAGCACGATGGCTTCTGTCGGGCAGGCTTCTTCACAGTCGCCGCAGAAGACGCAGCGCAGCAGGTTGACTTCGTAGACTTTGGCATGCCGTTCCCCCGGCGAGAGCGGCGCATCGGGATCGTTTTCGGCCGCCTCCACGTAGATTGCTTCGGTCGGGCAGGCGGCCTCGCACAGACTGCAGCCGATGCAGCGCTCCAGGCCGTTGGCATAGCGCCGCAGTTCGTGCCGGCCGCGAAAGCGGGGATAGATCGGTATGTCCTCGTGGGGGAACTGTACCGTTACCGGCTTCTGACGCAGGTGTTTGAGCGTCACGCCCATCGCCTTGCCGATTTCGGTTGCGCCCTTCAGGAAATCACCCAGTTCCATTGTAACTCCTCACTTCAGGAAAACGGCTAATACCGCGGAAATGCTCATGTACACGAGGCCGAGCGGCAGCATGAACTGCCAGCAGAACTTCATCAGTTGGTCATAGCGGGGCCGGCCGATGCTGGCTCGCACCCAAATGAACAGGAAGAGCAGAATCACCACTTTGATCAGCAGATAGATCGGCCCCAGCCAGATGTACTGTTCGGCGAAGGGCCCCTTCCAGCCGCCAAAGAATAGGGTCGCCATGATCGCGCTGGTAGAGATCATGTTGACATACTCGGCGATGAAAAAGAGAGCGAATTTCATGCCGCCGTACTCGGTCTGGAAGCCCGCCACCAACTCGTTCTCGGTTTCCGGCAGGTCAAAGGGACTGCGGTTGGTCTCGGCCAGGATGCAGATAAAGAAGAAGGGGAAGGCCAGCCACAGCCAGATCCACTCCCACCAGTGGCGGGAGGCCTCGACCAGTTCGACCAGGCTGAAACTGCCGGCCAGGATCAGGATACTGACGAGAAAGAGACCCAGCGGCAACTCGTAAGAGATCATCTGGGCGGAGGAACGCAGCGCGCCGAGCAGGGAGTAATTGTTGTTGCTGCTCCAGCCCGCCAGGATGATGCCGTAGCTCTCGATGCCGGCGACCGCCAGAATCCAGAGAAAGCCGATGTTCACGTCAGCGATGGCGGGCGTCCCTTTGGCGATGGGGATAACCGCCCAGATAATCAACGCCGGGACAAGGGCCAGGGCCGGAGCCAGCAGATAGACCGGCTTGTCGACGTGATTGGGGATAACCTCTTCCTTGAAGAACGCTTTCACGGCGTCGGCGGCCGGCTGCAAGAGACCGAATTTGCCGGCCCGATTTGGTCCGTAGCGCACCTGGAAGCGGGCCAGCAGTTTGCGCTCGTACCAAGTCAGGTAGGCGAACCCTGTCAGCAGAGCGAAAATCAGAATCAGCGCGCGGATGGCCGGGAAGACCAACACCTGTAACCAGTCCATTTAACGCCTTTCCACTTTGACCCGCTGGGAGTGGCTGCCGTTGAGCAGCGCGCCCACCGGCGCGCCGGGCAGACTTTCCGGTATCCAGGCGGTGCCTGACTGCACCTGGACATCGACGGCAACGGTCAACTCCAGGTTGCCCTGCTCACTCTGCACACTGACAGGACTGCCTGCCTCGACGCCAATGGCTGCGGCGTCGGTCGGGTTGAGACTGACGGTCGCGCCGTGCGCCATGCCTTGCATCTGCTCGGTCAGGCGGAAGAGGGTACCGCCGTCGTAGAGAACTGTGCCGGTGACGAGGCTAAAGGGGTAATCGGCAGCGGCAGGATCCTCGGCGGACACCGACTCGTCGTCGTGTTGACCGGTCGCTGCAGGCACGGAGTCTGCATCCCACTGGATGCCCTGATCGCCCAGAGCGTCCCACGTCAGGCCGGCATAAGCGCGTACAACTCGTGAGATTTCGGCTGTAACGCTGCGCGCGTCGGCGAAGGGCCACGCTGCGCCCATCTGCCTGGCGAGATGTGTCAGCATCATCCAGTCGGGCGCGGCGCGCGACTTGGGATTGGTGACGGCCTTGGGCGCTCTCTGCACGCGCCGCTCAAGATTGGTGAACGTGCCGTCGCCTTCTGACCAACCCAGCGCAGGCAACACAACGTCCGCCTTCTGCGCGGTGGCGGTGAGAAGCAGATCGGAGACGACGAGCAGATCGAGGTTTTCCAGATTGGCGGCCCAGTCGGGCGATTCGTCAGCGGGGTTGGCGCCCATCACAAAGAGGGCCTTCATCTGCTGGCTGTCCAGCATCTGTTTGTAGGTGCGCCCGCGGCTGGTGGAAAGCTTGCAGGCCCACAACGTCTCCAGCCGAATTTTGGCATCGGCGTCGTCCAGCGGGAAATGGCCGGGCAAGCGGTCGGGCAGCACACCCATATCGCGACAGCCCTGGGCGTTGCCGTCCAGGCCGACATAGGCCAGGCGCGCGCCCTCGCCGGCGGCGTGGGCGAGCTTCATCAAACCGCGGCGCACGGCGGGGCCGTCCTGGCCGCGGGCAGCCATCGGCCCGTAAATGATGAGCGTTGTGTCGCTATCCGCCAGCAGCTTGGCGGCGGCGGCGAGGGTCTCATCGCCGCTGGCAGTACCGGCATCCTGGACAGCCCGCGACAGACTATCGATGAGCGCGGTCTCCGCACCCTGTTGATAGGCGAGGTAGGGGCCATCATAGCGAGTGAGTTCGATTTTGCGGGGATGGGCGATGATCAGCTTGGCCCCGCCGCGCAGGACGGCGCGCTTGAGGTGCAGATCCAGGACAGGCAGCTCTTCGCTCGGATCCAGGCCGAAGAGGAAGACCGTATCGACCTGCGGGTCCGGGCCATACTGCGGTTTCATCAGTTCGGCCAGAGCGGGCAGACCGGCAGGCAGGTCGGCGACATCGCCGCCGTCGCGGTGGTCGATATTGTTGGTGCCAATAACGCCGCGGAAGAAGCGTTGCAGCGCGTAGTTGCTCTCGTTGCTGAGTTTGCCGCTGCCGATTGCGCCGATGCTCTGCGCGCCGTGCTGCTCCTTGACGCCGGTTAGCCGGGCGGCGACGTAGGCCAGCGCCTCGCTCCACTGCACCGGCGTCAGCTTACCGTTCTTGCGCAACAGGGGGGCGTCCAGCCGCTTCTCGTCGCTGACCCAGGCATGGGCAAAGCGGCCTTTGTCGCAGATCCACTGGTCGTTGACCTGCATGTTCTCGCGCCCCACGATGCGGCGCAACTGGTGTGTGCGGCTGTCCAATCGCACATTGCAGCCGACCGAACAGTGGATGCAGACGCTGGGCGTGCGCTCGATCTCCCAGGGGCGGTAGGCGAAGCGGGAGACGCGGTTGGTCAGCGCGCCGACCGGACAGAGGTCGATGATGTTGCCGCCGGTCTTGGCGTCCACGGGGCGGCCGGCCTGGATGTCGACGATGGTGTCGTTGCCGCGCTCGAACAGCCCCAATTGCGGCTTGTCCTCCCATTCCTCCAGGTAGCGGATGCAGCGCCAGCAGAGTACGCAGCGCTCCTGGTCCAGCACGATCGTGTCGGAGATGTCGTAGTGCTTTTTGGCGAGCCGCTTCGGTTCGATCAGCTGGCTGATGCCCGGCCCGAAGCGCATCGTCTGGTCCTGCAATGGGCACTCGCCGCCCTTGTCGCAGATCGGGCAGTCGAGCGGGTGATTGAGCAGGATGAAGGCGAGATTGGCCTGCTGCACTGCGTGCACCTGCTCGGTGTTCGTGCGAACGACCATTCCCTCCCCCACCGGCATCGTGCATGAGGCCATCATCGCGGTGCCGCGCGGGCCGTCCACCTCGACCAGACACATGCGGCAGCAGCCGACCGGGTCCAGTTTTGGGTGGGAGCAAAAGACGGGAATCTCAATGCCGGCCATGCGCGCGGCGTCAACCAGCAGCGTCCTGGCAGGGACCGACACTTCCTGTTCGTTGATGGTGAACGTTACGTTGTCGGTCATAGCTGTGGACTCATCCTTAGAGTCAGATCCCAATCATGCGGTAGGTTATGTCTTTGCATAACTGCGCCTGGACTTTTGCGAGACAGATTCAAACCGCTGACTGTGTCTCCGTCATTCCCATGAAGTAACTAATCTAAGGCGTCTATGTCCGTGGAGGACAAGGCAAGTCCAGAAGAATAATTAGCGCCCCGACCTTCGCTGCTTCTTTCGTGTTTGCGATCCTTCTGTCTCCGCCGTGAAATGGCCGCCGCCTTTGCCTGCTCTACAGGAACCTTCAGGGCGTCGACTTTTTCTCGTGCTCGCCGTGCCGTTTGCCTTCGAACTTCCGCGTCATCTCTTGCCCCTTCTTTTGCCTGTTCTCGGGCAATTGCGTGCTCTTCGGCCCTTTCCCTCGCCTTTTCTCGTGCGACCACATGCTCCCTTGAGTTCTCTTCTGCCCGTTCAAGTTCCTCTTCTTTCCGCCTAGCTATTTCTAATGCATTGAAGGCCGCTGCTTCCACTTGTTCCCGTTTTTCCAACATGTGTCGGGCATTTTCTTCCGCTCTTGAAAGTTCAACTTCATCCTGCCCGTCGTTTATTTCCGCCTTTACCCACTTCTCGATCTCTTTTTGGGTTTGTACTACAACATGCTCCCAATGTTCTGCTTTCCCCAAAGCGTTTGCCTTTGCTTCTGCCCATCCTTCTGCTTCCCGTCGAAGGGCCGCTTCCACTTTCTCCGGATCGGTTTTCCACCGGGCGTCCGCCTCTGCAAATGCCAATTCTTCGGCTCTATGCGCTCGCTTTTCTGCTTCCTTTCTCGCAGATATTGCTTCTTCTTCCCGATTTAGTGCCCGCTTTCGGGCGTCCTGTGCCTGTTGTTCCCGTATCTCTGCTTTCCGTAGGTCAGTTAAAGCCGCCTGTTCCCGTATTTTCGCTTTCCGTAGGTCAGTTAGAGCCGCCTGTTCACGTTCTTCCGCTCTTCGTCGTGCAATTGCTTCTTCCCTTGCGCGTTCTTCCGCCCCTTGTCTGGCAATAGATTCCGATTTCCACTTTTTGCGTAACCCGAACATAGACGATCCTGTTTCTTGTCAGAGAAAGACACTCAATGAAATTCGTCAAAATTCAGGCGGTATCCGTTGCGGGCGGCAGTACATCGTCAACCGCAACTTCGAAATCGGGAAAGGCTAGCGGCGCCACGGAATCACCACGGTGATAAGTCAGTTTAGTCTGATAGAGCGCATCCCCCGCGGCAGGTGTATGAGGATCGCGATAGACTTCCAGCAGTTCATCGAGAAGATTGAAAATCCAGTACTCACGGATTCCCGCGTGAGCGTAGATTTTTCCCTTGTAGTAGCGATCCCTGGTCAGAGTCGCGTCCGAAACTTCAGCAATCAGCCTGATTTCATCAGGATATGGATGACGCTCCCAAAAGTCGACTTCGTTTCCCGTATGAATGGCAAGGTCAGGTTCGGGTTCAGAATCTGATCCAGGAAGGGTGACTGGGCCTCGTGTCCGCACCATTGTCTTCTCACTCTTGAAATTTAGGACAAGAAGGCGTAGCAATTTGGAGTTAGTTCTTGCATGCGGCGGCGAGATTCGAGGTCTCATCACCAACAAGCCGTCAAGCAACTCAAGTTTATCATTCTTGGTGAGAAAGCCGATTTCGATCAGCTGATGGTACTCATCCAACGTGAAGCGGCGCAGCGGCATACCCTCCAGCGGCGAGGCCGGAAGATCCACTTCCCGTATTTTGGCGCTTGCTCTCCTGACCTGCGCGCCCGTGTCGGGCGCTACGGGTGGCGCAACTGCAGCCATCTGAAATTTCCTCAATCGTCCGCCGAAACCAGGTCATCGTGCAGGACGATATTGCCGCCGGACGGCGCAAAGGTGCTGTCGCGCAGGCCGCTCGGCTCGTGAACATCCGGGCGGTAGTCCGGCCGAATCGGCAACACCGGGCCGACGTCGTCCGGATTGGTGCTCTCGATCTGGACACTGAACTCGCTGCGGAACTTGAGCAGATTACTCTGCAGGCCCCACACGGACGCCTCGCCGAAGGGACAGAAGCTCTTGCCGGCGATGTTGTCGGCGATGTACTCCATCAGCTCCAGGTCTTTGCCGAGGCCCTGCCCCTCCTCGATGCGCAGCAGGATTTTCTCCAGCCAGGCGGTGCCCTCACGGCAGGGCGTGCATTTGCCGCAACTCTCTTCGCGATAGAAACTCAACGTGCGCCGCGCCACCTCAACCATAGACGTGCGCTCGTCGATGGCGATTACGCCGGCTGAGCCGAGCAACGAACCGGCCTCGGTCACGCTCTCAAAGTCGAGCGGCGTATCGAACTGATCGGGCTTTAACATCTTCATCGACAGGCCGCCGGGCACAATCGCCTTGATCTCGCTCTCTTCATCCTGCGGCCCGCCGCCGTACTTGTTGACCAGTTCGCTCAGCGGCGTGGCGTGCGGCAGTTCATACAGACCGGGGCGCTTGACGTTTCCGCTCAGGCAGAAGATGCGCATTCCGGGGGAGCGCTCGGTGCCGAATCCCTTGTACCATTCGACGCCGTGGCGCATGACGTGGGTGACGTTGCAGAGCGACTCGACGTTATTGACAATTGTCGGCTTGGCGTACAGCCCCTCGACCGCGGGGAAAGGCGGCTTGAGCCGCGGTTGGCCGCGAAAGCCCTCCAGGCTGGACAACTGGGCCGTCTCCTCGCCGCACTCGTATGCGCCCGCGCCGCGATGCACGACCACATCCAGATTCTTGCCGCCGCCAAAAATGTTTTCGCCCAGGTAACCCTTAGCCTTGGCCTCGGCCAGGGCACCTTGCAGGCGCACATAGGCAAAGTAGTATTCGCCGCGCAGATAGATGAACGCCTTCTCCGACTCGATCGCATGGGCACTCAAGATGATGCCTTCGATGAGTTGGTGGGGATCATACTCCATGATAATGCGGTCTTTGAAGGTGCCCGGCTCCGATTCATCGGCGTTGACGACCAGATAGCGGGGAAGCACGCCCTGCGGCAGAAAGCCCCATTTGATGCCGGTGGGGAAACCGGCGCCCCCGCGCCCGCGGATGCCGCTGGCCTTGATCTGGTCCACCATGTCGGCCGGCTCGACCTCGGTCAGCACGCGGCGTGCGGTCTCGTAGCCGCCGTCGGCCTCGTATGTTTCGGTCTTGTGGCTGTCCGGCGTGTTGAGGCGCGCCATCAGGTAGCGCGGTTCCATGCCGCCGGTGCGATAGGGCTTGTCGGCCGCGCCCTCATTGTTGGGGTCGGCCTGCGGCGTCCAACGTGCCAGGTTGGTGAAGCCCTTGCCGGACTTGAGCAGGTCGATCACCCTGCCGACATCCTCTGCCGAGCCGAGATCCTCGAAGTAGCGGATCTGTGCGGTCTTCCGGTCGGTAACGATCGCCATCGGCGCGGTACCGCAGGAGCCGAGGCACTCCATGTGATCGAGCGCGAACTGGCCGTCCTCGGTCTTTTCACCGTGGTGGATGCCGAGCGCGCGCTCAAAGTTGTGAAGACACTGGTTCCCGCCGCGCAACATGCAGGGGACGTTCGTGCAGACTTCAATGTGGTATTCACCTTTCGGCTCCTCATGCAGCATGTTATAGAAGCCGACGACCGCGCCCACTTCGGCCGGGGCGATGCCGAGAATGGCAGCCAGTTCGTCCTGCGCCTGCACCGGGCAGTAGCCGTACTCCCGCTGGATGACATAAAGCGCGGGCAGAATCCCCGAACGCTGCCGACCGGCCGGATAGCGGGCCAATATCTCGTCGATCTCCTGCCGCATCATTTCGGTGATCATCACAATCCTCTGCGGTTAGCGGTCCACTTCGCCGAGCACGATATCGATCGAGCCGATGTTGGTGACGATGTCGGACAGCATCTCGCCGCGGCTGATATGGTCGATGGCGTAGAGATTGTTGAAGCTGGGGCCATGAACGTGCAGCCGGTAGGGCTTGGCAGAACCGTCGCTGTAAACGAAGAAGCCCAACTCGCCCTTGCTACTCTCGATGCCGTGATAGAAGAAACCGGGCGCCACGTGGAAGCCTTCGGTCATCAACTTGAAGTGGTGGATCAGCGCCTCCATGCTGACATCGAGTTCAGCGCGGGGGGGCGCGGCCACCTTGCGATTGTTCGACTTGTACAGGCCGCTGGGCAGATTGTCGACCGCCTGCTCCAGGATGCGCAAGCTCTGGCGCAACTCCTCCATGCGCACGCGATAGCGCCCGTAGCAGTCGCCGCGATCGCTGGTGGGCACCTCGAATTCATAGCCCTCATAGCCGCTGTAGGGCCGATCGCGGCGCAGATCCCAATCGACGCCGCTGCCGCGCAGCATCGGCCCGGTAAGACTCATCGCCAGTGCATCTTCACGGCTGATATGGCCGACGCCGGTCAGACGCTCCCGCCACAGCGGCGCGTCGGTGAGCATCGCCTCGTACTCGCTGATCTTTTGCGGCATCAGGCGGATGAAATCCTTAAGTTGGCCGATGAAGGCGTCGGGCAGGTCCTGCCACACGCCGCCGATGCGAATGTAGCTGACCGTCAGCCGTGCGCCGCATACCATCTCGAACAGATCCAGAATGCGTTCCCGCTCGCGGGTAGCATACATGAGCAGGCTCATGCCGGTGCCGGACACGTCCAGCACATGGGTGGCCAGCCAGAAAAGATGGGAGGCGATGCGCTGCATCTCCGCCATGATCACGCGGATCACCTGCGCCCGTTCGGGGATCGCCAGGCCCAGCATATGCTCGACAGTGAGGCAGTAGCCCAAGTTATTGGACATGGCGGAGAGATAGTCCATGCGGTCGGTATAGTAGACAAAATCCTTATAGCGCTTATTTTCGCCGGTCTTCTCGAAGCCAGAATGGAGAAAGCCCAGGTCGGGGTCGATGCTGATGACGCGCTCGCCGTCCAGCTCCACCACCAGGCGCAGCACGCCGTGCGTGCTGGGATGGTGCGGCCCCATGTTGATGACCATGTTCTCGCGGCTCATGCCGGGCGGCAGGTCGGGCGCGACGCTCTCAGCCGGCAAAATCTGCGTGCCGAGCGTTTCGAACTCCGGGTCGTCCCAGGTGAAGGAAAAGGGTACCTCCTCGCCGCCGAGAGGGGACTGCTTCTGCAAAGGATGGTTGTGCCAGCTCTTGGGCATCAGGATGCGGCGCGGGTCCGGATGCCCGTCAAACCGGATCCCCATCAGATCGTACACCTCGCGTTCCGGCCATTCGGCGCCGCGGTAGATGCCGGTCAGGCTGTCAACGTGGGGCATGACGCCATTGCCGCCATCGCCCTCATTGCAATCGGTGACAAGCGTCAGATGCTGGTTGCGCGCATAGGAGCGGAACTGGTAGACGGTCTGAAAGCGGGCGTCATCGTCGTCCAGCGGCAGATGGGAACGATCCAGGCTGGTTACGTCGATTAGGGTTTCGTACTGGAGTTGGGGGTCATCGCGCAGGAAGGCGGCGAGCGCCTTCAACTGGGATGGTTTCACGTGGACGATTTGATTGTCGTTGTGCAGGCCGGCAGCGACGACATCCTGGCCGAACCGTTCGTTTATGCGGCGGGTGTCGTCGGTCTCCCCGGTTGGCAGGGGCGCGACTGCGGGAATGCCCGGCGGATTGAGCGTGCGCTGCGTTTCGTATTTGCGAATGATGGGTGCAACGTCAAGAGGCATCTCATATCCCCTGGGGTCGCAGGATTCGTCCGTCCCTAGACACCGAGCGGCAAAATCTCTTCAATTGCCAACTGCTCGTCGGTCTGACGGCCGACCGCGATCGTCTCACGCGCCTGTTTGGCGCGCAGCATGTCGAGCGCGTAGAGCAGCGACTCTGGCCGCGGCGGGCAGCCGGGCACGTACACATCGACGGGGATGATTTTATCGACCCCCTGGATGATGGCGTAGTTGTTGAAGGGGCCGCCGGCGCTGGCGCAGATGCCCATAGCGATCACCCATTTGGGGGCGGACATCTGATCGTAGATGCGCTTTATAACCGGCGCCATCTTATTGCTGACACGGCCAGAGACGATCATCAGGTCGGCCTGGCGCGGGCTGGCGCGGAACAGTTCGGAGCCGTAGCGGGCGATGTCGTGGCGGGCGGTGCCAGTCGCGATCATCTCCATCGCGCAGCAGGCAAGCCCAAACAGGAGGGGCCAGGTGCTGTTGGCGCGTCCCCAGTTAATCACGCTGTCGAGCGTTGTTGTCAATATGCCTTCAGGAACCTTCTGTTCTAAACCCATTTCTGTTCCTTTGCTCCGCCGTGTTGTCACGATCGGAATTGGCGGGCGGGCACTGCGGCCTCGGCATCTGTTATTCTGCGACCGAGCGGGGGCGGTCGTTGCCGGTCGCAGGGTTAGGCACACAACTTTCCAGGAGCTACTACAATCTTCTGCCAGCTCTACGTTGTCAGGTCTTGAGAATTTCCGTGCGGCCGCCGGAACGTACAGCCTCTAATCCCAGTCGAAAGCGCCCTTCTTCCACTCATAGAGGAAACCTACCACGAGAACGATGAAAAAGGGAACCATTGCCACCAGTGCGAACAGGCGCAGGTCTCTCAGGACAGCGGCCCAGGGATAGAGGAAAATCACTTCGATATCGAAGATCAGAAAGAGCATGGCGACCAGATAGTACTTGACCGGGATGCGGCGGCGGGCGTCGGCGAATGGGATGATCCCCGACTCATACGGTTCCAACTTCTGTTTGTTGCGCTCGCGTGGGCCAAGCAGGGCGGGCAGTCCAATCATGATCGCGCCGAAACCGGCGGCCAGCACGATCAGTATGAGCAGTGGCAGATAATCGCTTGCCATACCGCTATTCCTTTTCAGCGCACCTGACGGGATTGGGGACTGTTCGTGCAATTTTACACGAACGGGATAATTCTAGCACGAATCGAAATCGGTTGTCAAAGCCCATAATCAATGTGGCAGGGCATTCGCATCTCGTGTGCGTACACATCGGGAATCCGCTTTTTCTTCAGTTGCGTATTGCGTAATCCGTATTGCATAAGGGCAGACGAGACGGCCCCTATTCGATTGCTTCATTCGCCCAGAAGGTCTCTGTTTCAAATGGGATTCACATTAGACGCTTTTTGGGGGCGGTTGGATGGGTATACAGGCAGGAGCGCTCGTACAAGAGTTTACGAGAGTTTACGAGAGATTGCGAGAGATTGCGAGAGATTGCGAGAGATTTCGTGAGATTGGGCAAGAAAATTGTCGGTGCATCACGGGAGACGGGAGGCTGGCGGAGGCCGGCCGCGTCGTCGCGCCGGCGGCGTCCTGGCGGGGCGTGACGCAAAGCGCTGCATGAATTCATGTGATGTCCTGCTCTGTATCCTGTCGATATCCTGTCGGTGCGTGCGGAGGGTATCAAAGTGGCGCGAAGTGGCGCGAATTGCCGCGTTAATTCATGTGCTGCTTTGCTCTTTCTGCAAAAGTTTTTGGGGATTGGCGCAGCGTGTCGCGCCGGCTGCGGCGGCGTTATGGTCTTGCAACCAAGTATGTTCTACAAAAAGTATCCGTTTGTTAAGGTACAGAGATGGTTCGTTGCCGCCTTGGACTTGCGGCTATGGATACAGCCTATACGATGGTTCAGGCTTTTGCAAGGACCCAGGGTCCAGGGCATACGCATCTGGTTGGGAAAGAACTTTGCGGAGATAGCCAGTTTTCGGTCAGGATAGGGGATAGGGGTTGGGGGATAGGGGTTGGGGGATAGGGGTTAGGGGATAGGGGTTAGGGGATGGGGGATGGGGGATGGGGGATAGGGGATAGGGGTTGGCGCGCGCGCGTAGGGGAAGCGGTTGTAGTCGATGACGATCCCTGCGTCGGGCACCGGCGACTCCGGGGAGATGAAGGCGGCCAGCGGAGGGCTGTCGCAGCGGGCGTTGTGGTAGAGGAGGCCGGTGGTGTCGGATTTGTGACCGGTGATGGCGCGGTCGGTCTGGAGGTCGCCCGTTGTGCTGCGCTCGGCGCCGTAGGCGTAGTCCGCGCGGCTGGCGGTCTCGGCTGAGCCGCCCGTGGTGAGGGATGTGCTGCCGAGGTGGTCGCCGTGGAGGTGGTAGAGGTCGCTGCCGCGCTTGATTGCAATGCGCAGGCTGCCGAAGCTGTAGTGGCTGATGGCGGTGGTCGTGCTGCCGGTGACTTCCTCTTCATTGTAGTGGAAGAAGGTGTAGGTCGTGGTCGTGCCGCTGGTCGTTCAGCCCCCAGGGCAGTTGCATCTGAATCCGGGCGCGAGAACAGCCGGAAATTCAAGGCAAAGAATGTAATGACAGATGGAAGTCGCTATCCGCTTGCCGATTGAAGGCGGTTTGCGGCCAGTAGGACGGTAATCAGTGGCCGGAATCGGTCGGATTGCTTGGCTGCGCGCCATCATTACGGCAGACGGGCGGCTGGGTGAAGGCCGCGGGCGTGGTCGCGGCGGGCGGGGCACAGGCGCAGCGTGACGTCAAGCGCGGCATGAATTCATGTGATGCCCTGCTCTGTGATCCTGTCGGTGCGTGAGGTGAGTATCAAATTGGCGCGAAGTGGCGCGATTTGCCGCGTGAATTCGTGTATTTTTTTGCTCTCTGAAAAATATATTGCGGATGGGGGCAGAGTGACGCGTCGGCTGTGGGGGTTGAAGGGGTTGTGCTCGGGCAGGAGCGCGCGTACGAGGGCTGGTTGGCATTTGTTTGAACTGTGATTTACGCAGTTTGTGTGATGGGGATGATTGACGGCGGCGGCGGCGGCGCAGATCGCGGTCTTCGTGCATGGGCAGCGGGGGAATCGCAGTGGGATTCTTGCTGCAGGCAATCTGTAGGAGTTGTCTCTTTGTCCGATTCTTTGAAATGTAAACGGCCCGTAGAGATGCAGGAGCGTTAGACGAGAGATTGCGAGAGATTGTGTGAGATTGGGTAAGAAATTTTGGGCGCATGACGGCAGACGGGAGGCTGGCGAAGGCCGCGCGCGTGGTCGCGGCGGGCGAGTGTGGGTTGGGCTGGAGGCCCTTTTGCGGCGGATGGAGGGATTGACAGGTGTGAGCGCATGTATGAGGGCTGGTTGGCATTTGTTTGAACTGTGATTTACGCAGTTTGTGTGATGGGGATGATTAACGGCGACGGCGCAGATCGCGGTTTTCGTGCACGAGAACCGGGGGAATCGCAGTGGGATTCTTGCTGCAGGCAATCTGTAGAAGTAGCCTCTTTGTCCAATGCTTTGAAGTGTAAACGGAACGTAGAGATGCAGGAGCGTTAGACGAGAGTTTACGAGAGATAGTGTGAGATTGGGCAAGAAATTTTGGGCGCCTGACGGCAGACGGGTGGATGGCGAAGGCCGCGCGCGTGGTCGCGGGGGGCGAGTGCGGGTTGGGCTGGTGGCCTTTTTGCGGCGGATGGAAGGGGTTGACAGGTATGAGCGCATTTGCAAGGGCTCGTTGACATTTGTCTGAACTGTGATTCATGCAGTTTATGTGATGGGGATGATTAACGGCGCCGGCGCAGATCGCGGTCTTCGTGCACGGGCAGCGGGCGAAAGGGGTCTTGGCCCGGCGCATGCGCGGCGACGACGCGTTGGCCGCGCGCAAGCCGTATGACGTCGTGAATTATTTATTTGAAGTACGGCTATGACAAAAGGCTTTAGGCGGACGAGAATTCGGTGAGCTGGCGGCGTAGCGCCTCGAGGTCTGCCGGCTTGTTGGCGTCCTCTTCTTCTTCGTCCTCCCGCTCGCCAGCATAGTCGTAGGCAAACCCCACTCTCTTTTCGTACAGGATTTCGGCTTCAGCGGTCAGCTGGTTGGCGTACCCGAGCAGGTCTTGCAGGTCTGCTGCGGCCTGTTCGGCCTGGCCGGGGCCGGCGATGGGCACGGTCGCCGGTATGACAGCGGCCGGCAGCCAGCTGAGGGGCTGGCCGGTCAGGGCGTCCACTACGGGCGGGGACGCGGGCGCGCAGTCGGTGAGGAGCTCGTTCAGGTTCTTACGGATAAAGTACAGGTCATAGAGTGCGACGGGCAGATCATGTCCTTCAGGAGGGTTGTCTATCACCAGTTCTCTGCAGACGTCGATATCCTTCCTTGTGTGCTTGGTCAGTCGCTGGTAGCCGAAGCGCTGTCTGCCGGCGGCGGTCAGGACGTGGGCAGGTGGTTGGTTCTTGCCTTTCGTTGCTACAGGTTCGGGCGCAACAAGGCCCTGGTCGATGAGGGAGTCGATCCTGTACTGGTCTTGCCAGGCGGCGATATCGGCGGCAGCGTCGAGGAGTTCGGGGTCGCCAGCGGCACCGGCGACCTGGGCGGCGGCGGCCGCGGTTTCCTCGCTGCGAATCAGATCCATCTCGTGGTCGGCGAGGCGGTAGAGTTCGATGAGTACTTTTGCGGCGCGGGAAATGGCGGAGAGGGCGGCGGGTTCGAGCTTGCCCTCGAGGACCTGGTCCATGCCGGTGGACACTTTGTCGATAGCGTGGGACAGGCGGTCGGGTATGCGTTTGTCGGCGCGGGCGGCGGCTGACGAGGCCTTGCCGCCGCGTGAGCGCCACTCCCAAGCCTTGTCGGCGGGGGCGTGGGCGATACAGTAGCCGTCGAGTTGCTCGAGGCCGTTGCCGCGGCAGGGGGTCCCGTCTTTCTTGAGGCTTTTGCAGGGTGTTGAAGTCATTTCTTTTCTGCCTTTGTGTGGTCGCCGCAGGCGGGTGGCGAGGCAATTTTTGGTGGTGCGAAAGCAATGTAGCACAGTCTGAAATCTTTTGCTTTGGATAGGGGAGGTATTGGCGCGGCAGGGGTGGGGGGAGGGGTTCAGCCAAGAATGAGGGGTGCGTTTCCGACAGACTATGGTCAGATGGCAGGGCTGGGAGATCCACGAAGGGCACGAAGGGGCACGAAGGATAGGGACGGCGTTGCGGAGGGAACTGATGGGCGTTCACAGTTGTCCGGACTGTGATTTGTACAGTTAAGTGATGGAGATGATTAAGTGATGGAGATGATTGGCGGCGGCGGCGCAGTTCGCGGTCTTCGTTGACGAGAATCGGGCGAATCGCAGTCGGATTCTGCCGGCAGGCACCTTGCAGATGTCACCTCTTTGAGCAGTTCTTCAAGAGTCAGCCACTGCTGATGCGCGTTCAGCCGGGAACCTGCTTCATGAAGTGGGTGCCAATGTGTGGACTACGGAATGGGGATGAGGTGTGAAGGTGGGCGGTCCTGCGATAAGGCTGGGAAACAGGAGGGGCATTGGGAGGTCAGCAGCGCGAGTTTGTGATTCAGCCGCCATATGACGCAGGTACGAGCGTTTGCGAGAGTTTACGAGAAGAAATTCTTGAGAGTTAGCATCAATTGGTGGACTTTCGGCGTTCGGGAGGCTGATGGCGCGACAGGAGCAGGTCATGCAAGCGCGGCGGAAGGGAGAGCAGAACTGTTCAGCCTGGCAATCTTGCTTGTTATGGGAACGGCACGGCGGGCCGGTTCGCCGCGCAATTGCGTCTCTGCAACCCCGACTTTGTGAAAAAGCGACATTGCGTATTTCGGCCCTTGGTTGATCGCGTTTGCGCAGGGTGAAGACTTTCACTATCGGAAATCGCTATGCTATACTTTCGCGGGAGTTTGTTAAATTCAACACAAACGGATTTCGGGCGATGCTGAGTCAGTATTTCTTCATTCTGATCATGTCCGGGCTGGCGGTCGTGTTGCCTCTATCAGCCATCGTGTTGGGCCACTTTCTCGGCCCGCGGCGGCCTGATGAGGTGAAGAACGACATCTACGAGAGCGGCGTGGAGACGATTGGCGAAACATGGGTGCAGTTCCGCGCCCAGTACTATTTGATTGGACTTGTCTTCGTCGTGTTCGATGTGGAAGCGCTCTTTCTTTTCCCGATCGCGGTGGCCTACCAGCAGCTGGAGATGTTCGCAGTGCTGGCCACGATATTCTTTGTCCTGCTACTCGTGATCGGGCTGTTGTACGATTGGCGCAAGGGCGCTCTGGAGTGGCAGTAGGTCCGACGTGGATAGCCGCAGCGGCCGGCGGCGTCGCTGCCCACCAGCCGCGATTCAGTGCGTTGCGGAGTCATTGATATGCAGATAACCCAATGGAGCGACGTGCTCTCCGGTTGGCTAATCGGACTGGGATTGCCAGACTGGGCGGCGCTCTTTCTCGTTTATGCGGTCGGCGCCTTCATCCTGATCAACTACGGCATGATGTCGGTGTTGCTGCTGATCTGGATCACGCGCAAGGTCATCAGCCGGATGCAGGACCGGATCGGCCCGAACCGCGTCGGCAAGTTCGGGCTGCTGCAGACGGTGGCCGATGCGGCCAAGCTGCTGTCCAAGGAGGACATCACGCCGCGCGAGGCCGATAAGATCGCGTACAATCTGTCGCCGATTCTGGCTGTGTCGGGCGTGTTGATGCTGCTGGCGGTGATCCCGTTTGCGCCCGGGCTGTCCGGGGTCGACCTGAATGTCGCGGCCCTCTATATTGTGGCGCTCGGCTCGATCGGCATTATGGCAGCGCTGATGGCCGGGTGGGGCAGCAACAACAAGTACGCGCTGCTGGCGGGCTTCCGGGTGGTGGCACAGCTGCTCAGCTACGAGATTCCGCTGGTGCTGGCGATTCTGACCGTGGTGCTGCTGACCGGCTCAATGCGGTTCGGCAGCATCGTGGAAGCGCAGTCGCTGCATGTGGGCGGCTTCAACCTCGGTTTGGGCTGGCTCGGCATCGTGATGCCGGGCGCGCTGCTCATCTTCTTCATCAGCTCGCTGGCGGAGGCGGAGTTGACGCCCTTCGACCTGTTGGAAGCGGAATCGGAGTTGATCGCCGGCTTCCATATCGAGTATTCGGGCATGAAGTTCGCCATGTTTTTCCTGGCCCAGTTCCTCAACGCCTGGATTCTTGCCGCGGTGGCCGTTACGCTGTTCCTGGGGGGATGGCAAGGCCCCGGCGTCGGCCTGCCGGTCATCGGCCCGCTGCTGGGACTCGGCTACTTTCTGATCAAAGTGTTCGGCGTCTACGTCCTGCAACAGTGGATCCGGGGCACCTTCCCCCGCTTGCGCATCGATCAGATGATGTACTTTGCCTGGAAGGTACTGGTTCCGCTGACGATTGGTCTGATCGTTGTCCAGGCCATTGTGCAGAAGCTGCCGACGCCGGTTGCCGTCCAATACGTCCTGATTTTCATCGCCAATATCGGCGTGCTGGCCATCGTTATCAAAGTCCTGAACGGCTACTTCCGCGACGAGCAGATCCGCACAAAGCGTTCATTCGAACCGGCTTCGCTGATCGGCACGATGCAGGCCTCCGAAGATGGCACGATGTATTAGAACGGTGTACTGAATTGCGGTTTGAGGCGGCTTTTCATCCTGTTGCGTCAGACCGGGAATTCACGATCAAAGGCAGGGATTCTCATGCAGCTTCCGTTGGGTATAGAGGTACCGATTCCAACATTTGAACAGTTTGTGTTCATCCAGGTGGCCTTGCTGACGGCTGTGGCCGGGCTGGCGGTGGTGACGAGCCGCAACCTTTTCCACAGTGCCCTGGCGCTGACGCTGACCTTTTTCGGCGTGGCCGGGGTTTACATCTTCCTGGAGGCCGAGTTTCTGGCGGTGAGTCAGGTCCTGGTCTACGTCGGCGCGATTGCGATGCTGATTGCGTTTGCGATCATGCTCACGCGCAGCATGATGTTCGGGCGCACGTCGCCGCTGAACAGCCAGTGGGGCAAGTCCTCTCTGTTCGCCTTGTTGTTCTTCATGGGGCTGTTGGCCTTTGCGCGTGCCACGCCCTGGCCGGCCACGGGCGAACCGGTTGTGGCGGACGAGGCGCTGATCGGAGCGCTGGGCAGAGAGTTTGTAACCACCTACGTGATCGCCTTTGAAGTGCTGGGGCTGCTGCTGTTGGTGGCGCTGGTGGGCGCGGTGATGCTGGCGCGCGATCGATAGCTTCGGCGGCTCGTTGCAAATGGCTACTGCAGGTACTGAATCACTGGCCTCCGGCCAAGGCATGTCTCTGAGGTTGACCCTATGGTTCCGCTAAGTTGGTATCTGATGCTCGCCGCCTTCCTGTTTTCATGCGGCCTGTACGGCGCGCTGGCGCGGCGCAATGCCATCGCCATGCTGATGGGGATCGAGCTGATGCTCAACGCCGCCAACATCAACCTGGTGGCGTTCTGGCGTCATGGCGCCGGCCCGATGGCGGACCTGACCGGACAGGTTTTCGCCGTGCTGATCATCGGCCTGGCCGCGGCCGAGGCCGTCGTGGGTCTGGCGCTGATCATCGCGGTCTACCGCGAACGGCGCACGATCGACGTGGACGAGTTGGACATTTTGGCAGGCTAATCCTTTCGCCCCGTCCCAAATTGGCAGCGCAGCGATGCGGGTGGTGAAAGGGAATTATACAATAATGGTCAAGAAGCAGTTGGCGGGGACGCTTGAAGAGCAGTGCGACTTCCTTTACCAACTTGCACAAGAGAAGATGACGGGCGGCAACTACGTCGGCGCGGTCTATGCGCTTAAAGAGATCGTCAAGTACCAGCCGGACTACGCGGACGCGGCGCGGCTGCTGGCAGCGGCCCGCCAACAGAAGAAAAAGCAGACGTTCCGAATCGTGCTCTCACTCGCCGGCGCGATCCTCGCAGTCGGCGTCGGTTCCGCGGTCGGGCTGAGCAATGATCTGTTGCTGCTTGCCCTGGCATGCGCCGGTTTGCTGCTTGGCTATGCGGCCTCCAACCTGGTACGGGGTTCTGGCGAGACATAGGCCAGCGTGAGACAACCTGAATTGACTACAGCAAATCGTCTGTTTTCCATTCAATCTTGAGGTCTACTTTATGGAAGGATTATTCAGCGTCACCTGGGTTGTGCCGATTCCTCCCTTCCTGGCATTCCTGGCGATTCTACTCTTTCTCAACAGTAACAAGCGGGGCAGCGCGCTGACTGCGATCGGCGCCGCTCTCATCAGTTGCGCGCTGGGATGGGGCATCGCCTTCGCATCCTTCTTCCGCGACAATTTCGGCGAACACCCGGTCGACGAGGCGATCTACACGATCCCCACCGGCAGCACGGAGTTCGTCATCGGCTATGCGGTGGACCCGGCCAATGCGCTTATGCTCTTCATGGTGCCGTTCCTGGTGTTGATGATCTTTATCTACTCCAGCGGCTACATGAGCTTCCCCGGCCATCTGCGTGCAGCGCAGTATCCAGCCGCGTACGCGCAGGGCAAAGATCCCCGCTACAGCCGGTTCATGGCCTATATCTGCCTGTTCGCGACCGGTATGTTGGGGCTGGTCATCGCCAACAATTTGCTGCAGTTCTTTGTCTTCTGGGAGGTGATGGGGCTGTGCAGCTACCTCCTCATCGGCTTCTGGTATGAAAAGGCGTCGGCCAGGGCGGCGGCGGTGAAGGCGTTCATTGCGACCCGCATCGGCGACGCTCTCCTCATGATCGGCTTGATCCTGCTCTATGTGCGCAGCGAGCCGAGCAGCCTGCGTTTCAGCGAACTGTTCACAGAACACAATCTGGACCAACTGGCCCATTCGCTGGTCAATTTGCCCGTTTTGGGCGAAGTCCACTGGATTTCGCTGATTGGCGTGCTGATTTTCTGCGGCGCGATTGGCAAGAGCGCCCAGTTCCCGCTGCACGTCTGGCTACCGGATGCGATGGAAGGCCCGACGCCTGTCAGCGCCATGATCCACGCGGCAACGATGGTTTCGGCAGGTGTCTTCCTGCTGGTACGCATGTTCCCGATCTACGAGTTCTCCGGTGAAGTCTCCGGCGGGACGCTCCAGTTCGTCGCCTTTATCGGCGCATTTACCGCTCTCTTTGCGGCCACGATCGCCGTGGCACAGTGGGACATCAAACGGGTGCTGGCCTACTCTACGATCTCGCAGCTCGGCTATATGGTGGCGGCAATCGGGATGGGGGCATACGTGGCCGCGCTCTTCCACCTGTTGACCCACGCCTTCTTCAAGGCGCTCCTGTTCCTCGGTTCCGGCAGCGTGATTCACGGTGTCGAGCATGGTTTTCATCACGCGCACGAGCATGAGGACGACGATCATGCCGCAGGAGACGGCGAAGAGGCTGATCAGCATGGCCTCTCTCATAACGGAGAGCATATCGTACGCCGCGCCGATGGCGTGCTGGACAGTGAGAACGCCCAGGACATGCGCAACATGGGCGGCCTGCTGGGGCGGATGCCGCGCACCGGCTGGACGTTCATCATCGGCGGTCTGGCCTTGTCCGGCTTCCCGCTCGTCACGGCCGGTTTCTGGTCGAAGGATGAAATTCTGGCGGTCGCGTGGGATGGCAACCACCAGTGGGTTTTCTGGACACTGGCGCTGGCGGCCTTTCTAACTGCCTTCTACACGATGCGCCAGATTGGGCTGACTTTCCTGGGGCAGGCGCGTTCCGATGGGGCTTCGCATGCGCCGGAGAGCGTGGCCAGCATGACGATCCCGCTTATTCTGATCAGCATCTTTGCCATCGGCGCCGGCTGGTTCGGCATTCCATCTTCATTCCCGGGGCTGGGCGGCCTGGTTCCGAACTGGATCGAGCAGTTCCTCGAACCCTATATGGAGTCCATGCACCTGCATCCGCACCATCCGGCCTTCCATTTCATGCCGCTGGCCGTATCGCTGATTGTGGCGCTGGGCGGCCTTGGCGCCGGCTACCTGGTCTATGGCAAGGGATTGAAGGAGGGGCAGACGGATCCGGTCGCCCGCCTGCTCGGACCGATCTGGTGGATGTGGCACCGCAAGTACTGGATCGACGAGCTGTACAATGGCACGATCGTGCTGTTCACGATGTGGCTGAGCCGCTTCCTGGCCCTTTTCGACCGCGAGTGGGTCATCGACTGGATCGTAAATGGCGTCGGTCGGCTGGCGATCCGCTTCAGCGAACTTACATCCGCCTTTGATCGATTCGTGGTGGACGGCTTCGTGGACGGTGTCGGCAGGGTCTCAGATCAAGCCGGGCGCATCGCCCGCATGTTGCAGGACGGCCGCGTGCAGACCTATCTGCTGTTCGGCATGTTGATCCTGGCCGTGTGGCTTTTCCTGAACGTGCTGCCGATGATATTGACACTGGTTTAAGGAGTCGGACGACTCTCTTCTTAACTTCCCAGAACTTTGCGTGGAGACGGCTTCATGGATTCACCTGATTCGATTGTCCTGACAATTCTGCTCTTCTGGCCGCTGGTGGCAGCCCTGCTCGTGATTCTGCTTGGCCGCAGCGACAGGCAGATCAAGAGCGGCTCGATCTGGGCCAGCCTGCTGGCGCTGGGCCTCAGCATCTATCTGCTGTTCGACTACGACTCCGACGCGGGAGGCATGCAGTTTGAGCAGGTCGCCGAGTGGATTCCGCAACTCAATGCGGGCTACCACCTCGGCGTCGACGGGTTGAGCGTTCCCATGATTTTTCTCACGACCCTGCTCAGCACCCTGAGCATCTACTACAGCGCCGGTGTGATCAAAGAGCGCGTCAAGGAGTTCTTCTTCCTGATGCTCCTGCTGGAGTTCAGTATGCTGGGCGTCTTCGTGGCGCTGGACTACGTTCTCTTCTACGTATTCTGGGAGATCAGCCTGGTGCCGATGTACTTTCTGATCGGGATTTGGGGCGGGGCCAATCGCGGCTACGCGGCCACCAAGTTCTTCATTTATACGCTGGTCGGCTCGGTGGCGATGCTGCTGGCGATTTTGGGCGTCTATTTCGCGACCGGCACCTTCGATATCGTTGAGGCGGCTGCGGCCCAGCCCTTCGCCGGCAACCTGACGCTGGCAAGCCTGGCTTTCTGGGGCTTCTTCCTCGGATTCGCCTTCAAGGTTCCCAGTTTCCCTTTTCACACCTGGCTGCCGGACGCCCATACCGAAGCGCCCACGGCCGGTTCGGTCATTCTGGCCGGTGTTCTGCTAAAGCTGGGCGCCTACGGCATGTTGCGCATCATGCTGCCCAGCTTCCCGGAGGCGTCGGTCTACTGGGCAACCTGGCTGGTGGCGTTGGGCGCAATCGCAATTGTCTACGGGGCGTTTGTGTGTGTGGCCCAAACCGACCTGAAGCGGCTGATCGCGTATAGTTCGGTCAGTCACATGGGCTATGTCATGCTGGGCATCGGCGCGGCGGCCTCGATTATGACGCCAGAGGGCCTTGCGGGCGCGGTCAATCGCTTCGGCCTGAGCGCCCAGGCGATTCAGGACAGCGCGGCCATGGCGCTGAACGGCGCGGCCTTGCAGATGTTCAACCACGGCATCATCACCGGCGCGCTGTTCTTCCTGGTCGGCATCATCTATGAACGCGCGCACACGCGCGATCTGGCGCGGTTCGGAGGTCTGGCGACCAAGACGCCGCACTTCTACGGCCTGATGCTGATAGCCGCTCTCGCCAGTTTGGGGCTGCCCGGTCTGGCCGGTTTTTGGGCGGAGCTGTTCACCTTACGCGGCGCGTTTGCGCTGATGCCCTACTGGGCCGCCTTCGGCACGATCGGCATCGTCGTCACCGCCGTCTACATTCTCTATCGCATCATTCAGAATGTCTTCCTGGGCGAATATGATGAGAACAAGCTGCCCCACTGGACAACAGCGGAAGGCGAACACGCGGACGGCCCCACCGACATGGTCGGCTTCGAAAAGGTGACGATGTGGCCCCTGATCGCGGCGATGTTCGTGATCGGCGTCTACCCGACGCCTTTGGTGAACTACTTTAATCAGTCAGCGCGGGAACTGCTGGCGTTTGTACAGAATCTAATCTGATATCTGAATGGAGAACAATCCGTGGGCGACTTAGGCTTCATCGCACCCGAAATCATACTACTAACCGGCGCCCTGTTCATTTTCTGTCTTGACGTGGCCTACGACCCCGGCGTGAGCAAGAAGTCGGGGCTGAGCTACATGGCGCTGGCGTCCCTATTCCTGAGCGCGGCCCTGGTTGCAGCAATTCTGCAACTGGACATTTCCGATATCTCCAATCCGGAAGCGGTGCCGAAGGTTGCCTTCTCGATGATGTCCATCGACAACTTCGGTAGTTTCATCAAGGTCACGGTCTTCTCCGGCATGATTCTAACGGCCATCGCCGGCGGGCGCTACATGAATCGCCGCTCGGACAAGCAGGGCGAGTTCTGGACTTTTTTCCTGATGGTCAGCCTGGCGATGAGCATTGCCGCCAGCGCCAACAATCTTGTGCTGGTCTACCTCGCGATCGAGTTCCTGTCAATCACGAGCTATATGCTGGCCGGGTTCCTACGCGAGAACCGTCGCAGCAATGAGGCCGGGCTGAAGTATTTCCTTTACGGGTCGGTCGCCTCGGCGGTGATGCTCTACGGTATCAGTCTGCTCTACGGGGCTACCGGCTCGCTGTACATTCAGGACATCGCGGCCGCTTTCAGCGAGATCCTCGGTGATTCGCAGGAGGTCAGCGGGTTGGCCTTTGCCGCCCTGCCGGCGATGCTTCTGGTGCTGGCGGGGCTGGGATTCAAGGCGAGCCTGGCGCCGTTCTACCAATGGGTGCCGGACACTTACGACGGCTCGCCCACGCCGGTCGCCACCTACCTCTCCACGGCCTCGAAGGCTGCGGCCTTCGCCGTGCTGGCCCGCTTTTTCGTTGTGGGCATGGCCTCGTTCCAGGTCAACTGGGTGCCTGTGCTGGCAGCGTTCAGCATCATCACGATGACGTTGGGCAATCTGGCCGCGTTACGCCAGAACAGCGTCAAACGCATGTTGGCCTATAGTTCCGTGGCCCAGGCCGGTTACATCCTGATGGGGCTGGTGGCGGTGACGTCAACCTCGCCGAGCGCGATGGACGGTCTCAACGGTGTGCTGCTCTATCTCTTCGTCTATCTGTTCACGAACGTGGGCGCGTTTCTGGTGGTTATGGCGTTGGAAGAGGCGGTCGACAGCACGCATATCAGCGCCTACCAGGGGTTGATCAAGCGGGCGCCGTGGCTGGCGGTCATGTTTACTATCTTCCTGCTCAGTCTGACCGGCATCCCCGCGACCGGGGGCTTTTTCGGTAAATTCTATGTCTTCGGCGCGGCCATTCAACGCCAATATTTCTGGCTGGCCGCGGTTGGCATGATCAATGCCGGTATCGGCGCCTTCTACTATCTGCGGGTGGTGCGGACGATGTTCTTCACCCAGGAAGACGAGGCAGTAGCCTTGGATGTGCCGATGGCGCTGCAAACGAGTCTTCTCATCTGCACAGTTGCCACGATTTGGATCGGGGTCTACCCCAGCGCGGTGCTCAAATTGGTTAGCAACGCTTCCAGCCAGTTGCTTTCGGTTGTGCCGTAGGCGATCAGGGCGTGGGCGCATCCTCCTGAAGAAGCCCCTCGGATTTTAGCGTATTCCACAGGTCTTCCGGAATCGGCTGTTGGAGCAGGCCATGGTTGGCCTGTACGTGGGCCGCTTCCAGCGCGCCGGGAATGATGGCCGCCACATTTGGATTTGCCAGCAAGAATTGGAGGGCGGCGCAGGGCAGCGGCGTCTGATAGCGCTGGCAGATCTGCTCGATGCGGTCGGTCTTGTCCATCAACTCCTGGGACGCGGGCGCGTAGAAGTAGCGGGCGCCGGGCACCGCGCCGGTAGCCAGAATCCCCGATGCGAAGACGGCGCCGATGATGACGCTGATGCCATTTTGGGCGCAAAGAGGGAACTCCTCGGCCAGCATCGCCTGCGTCAGCAGGTTGTACCCGCGGGCTACGAGAAAGAAGTCCAACTCCACCAGATCGAGAAAGCGGGGAATCATTCCCAGTTCATTGATGCCGGCGCCCACGCCTTTGACCAGCCCGTAACGGCGCAGTTCGTCGAGTGCGCGCCAACCGCTGGTAAAGAGCTGCGAGAGGTAGGCATTGACGCGCGCCTCGGTCTTGTAGAAGTAAAAGTCCAGATCGTGGATTACCAACAGATCGATGGAGGGCAGGCTGAGCCGATGCAGACTGTCCTCGTATGAGCGCATGATGCCGTCATAGCTGTAATCGACAGTAAAGTCGAATGGCAGAGCGCCCACGAAATCGTCGCTCTCGAAGCATTTCGGGGCGTGCGCGGCATGGAAAACGCGCCCGACTTTGGTCGAGAGTACGAACTCCTGACGCGGCTGCTGGCGCAGGAAATGGCCGACGCGGTGTTCGCTCTTGCCGTTGCCGTAGAAGGGGGACGTGTCGAAATAGCGCACGCCCACATCCCAGGCGGCCTGCAATACCGCCTGCGCTTCCACCTCGCTGAGCGCGGCGAACAGGTCGCCCAACGGGGCGGTGCCCAACCCGAACTCGGTGACGCATGTCCTCGTACTGCCGATCTCTCTTTGTGGTATGCTGCTCATCGGTTGTCCTCCTGGCGAATTGGTTGAGCAATCAAGGCGTGGCTGCCCCTGATTCTGAACAGTTCACATCCGTCGTCGCGGCGAATTTTGGCTTTGGTTTGAATACAGCGCTTTCTGTATGTTACTATAACAATATCTCCTGTTACGACTTCAAGCAAGGGCTTCAATCCTGCACGATGCGCGCTGAATCCAGCGGCGAATCATACACATGTATGGTAGCGCCCTGCGCAGACAAGGAGACCTGACACCATGACAACCAGGCAGAATCCAGCTCGCAAGCTCTCCAAGAGCACGAGTAAGACAGCCGTGTTGGTGGCGACCATCCGCGCAGCACATCTGCGCTGGGATGACTCTCCGATTTTCGAGGACACCTATGCGTTGCAGATGCTGACGCCCTTTTGGTATGCGGTGGCAAGGTTCAGGCTGTTCAAGTGGCTGGTCGGTGATGTGATTATGGGCGTCTACCGCCCCGTTTACCCGGAGATTGTGCTGCGGTCGCGCTATACGGAGGATCAACTGGTCGAGGCAATACAGTCAGGCGTCAACCAGTATGTGATTCTCGGCGCTGGGCATGATACATTTGCGCTGCGGCGCAAAGACCTGGCTGACCAGTTGCGCGTGTTTGAGGTGGATCACCCCGCCACTCAGGAAGTGAAGCGGAAGAACGTCTTGAAGGCGAACGGGAGCATCCCCCCAAATCTCACCTTTGTACCGGTGGACTTTGAGAACGAACGCCTTGACGAGGAGTTGGCGAAAGCCGGTTTTGACTCGCAGGCGCCGGCGTTCTACTCCTGGTTAGGCGTAACCTACTACCTCACCCAGGAGGCCATCCGCGATACGCTGGACCGCATCGCGGCGATTTCCGCGCCTGGAAGCCGTGTCACCTTCGACTTCAAGGTCGCCAAGCACATGATGTCTTTTGAATGGAGAACGCTTGTCGAAAAGATGGAAGCCTTTGTGGCGCGCCGGGGAGAGCCGATGCTGACCGATTTCACGCCGCAGTCGTTGAGCGATTTGATGGCCAGGCACGGCTACAAGGAGGTGGAGATGATGCCACCCGAAGAGCAAGGGCGACGCTACCTGGGCGAGCGCACCGACTTTGTGCCGACGGAGTTTTTCCATTTCGCGCAGTTTGCGCTTGAGCCGCCGTCCGAGGAGGGAGCGGCATGACGGGAAGGGTTAAAGGTGGCAGAAGTAGAAGGCATGTCGAATCGTGGAATGGCCCAGATTCGATTGGTTGCACTTCGGCGAGGGATTGGGAGCCTTTCAGACGTAGTGATATAGTGATTGTATAGAAATGCAGAAATTATATGCAGTTGTTGACCGACGCCCGCACCTTGATTGTTCCTACGCGGGGAATGGATATGCGACGACCAAGATTGAGTTCTGAGCCTCGACGCGTTCACAAATTCGAGAGGCTTCACAACACAAAGAAGAAGCGGATCCAATCGTTCATTCGAGGGGCAGGCTCTATCGTTGTGTTGATGCCTGATACTCCTCCCATGATAACGCGCAGCAAAGTGGGTTCGTTTTCCGAAACCAGCAGACGGGTCGCCCAGTTCTGGAACAGACCAATTCAGATGACTAAGGAGTAGCTACTCTTTGTCTGAAGAAGACAAGCCTCCAGCCGCCCTTCCTGTCCCAGCCCCTGAAGAAGATGTTATCTCGATTCCTGATCAGATCGAGAATCGAATAGAGCTTCCCCAAGCAATTTCGGCTTCTTTGTTCTCAGGACCAATTCCCCCTCCCGCCCTAATGAAGGAATATGCCGAGATTGACCCGGAGTTTCCCAAGCGTTTCTTTGAAGTCGCTGACAAGCAATTATCCCATGATCACGCTGTCGAAAAAGAGATCATTGCCAGTAACAAAGAAATCATCCAGACTAATCAGAACCTCGAAAAGAGAGGTCAGGTCTTCGGCTTTGTCCTAGCATTGGTTGGGCTTGTCTGAGGAATCATAGCATCTATTCTCGGCTCCCCTATATTTGGGAGCATCATCGGCGCAGGGGGTTTGGCACTCTTGGCAGGAGTATTTGTCTTCAGCAGGAAGAATCAATCTTCATCTCAACTTTTGTCCCCTTTGGAGCAGCCTCTTCAGCCTCCAGAAGACAGTTCAGGTGGATAGCCAAACTCCAGGTGACAGTTCAGGCGTTCCAAAGAAACCATTTTGTGCGCCCCATCACCTGGCACTTGCCCTTGAGCCGCCGGCCGAGGAGGGAGCGGCATGACGACGATGACACAAAGGCCCGCGCCCCACGCCGATGAATGGCTGCTGGACAGTCGGCAGATGCGGCGCTTCATTGAGGCGGTGAACGCGACGCGCGTGCGCGAGTCGGACCCAAGCAAGATCGTCGCCGCGATCCGTCCCGACTTCGTGCAACTGCTGGCGGATCAGGACTGGTTGCCGCAGCAGTTTCAAGAGCCGTCGGAGGAAAGCGGCATGGGGGGCGGGATCGGCATGTGGCTCCTTTATCGGGCGGGCGACGACGGCCTTGCTTTTTCGGCGCTGGTGGTGCCCGCGGGCGCGCAGACTCCCGTGCATGATCATCTGGCCTGGGGACTGGTGGGGTTGTACAAAGGCGAGCAGGAGGAGGAGGTCTTCACCCGTCAGGACGACGGCCGCGACGAATCCCGCGCCGAGTTGGCCCTGTCGGTGCGCCAGATGTTGCGGCCGGGCGACCTTTACGAACTGCTGCCGGAGAACGACATCCACCGCGTGCGAACGACCAGCGCGGAAACATCGGTCTCGCTGCACCTGCTGGGCAACGACAACGGCTGCATCTGGCGCCACCGTTTCGACCCGGAGACGGACTCGGCGCAGCCTTTCCGCTCCGGCTGGTTGAACGTCGAGTGCCGGGACGGGGAAGACAGCTAACGTGCGTTTATTTTGAAAACCAGCGCCTTGCCGCATTGCGTATGGCGCATAGCGTAGGGAGTGACGGGACGCCCGGCGTAGCCGGAACGCAGACCATGCGAAACACCGCGGCGTCAAACGGAAATCAAAGCGATCCAATTCAGAGGGTTACTCCGGGTATTTCATCCCAGTTAGGAGAATACGTATGGGCAACCGTGTCAATCGCGCGATCGAACTTTTGGAGCAGGGCCAGCCGATCTACTACAGCGGCGGGCATACCGGCCAGGTGCTGACCCGCGAGCAGGGCCGCGAAGATGCTGCCATCTGGTCCGATTACATTAACGTGGGGATGGAGCACGGCTCTTTCGACATGGGCGGCCTGGACTGTTATATGCAGGGGCTGGTGGAGGGCGGCGGGCCGACCGCCAGTGGGCACCGGACGCCTGCCGTGATCGTCGAAGCGCCGGTGGAAGGCACGTCGGCCGAAATTGTGCGCTACAATAGTTGGCAGTTCCGCCAGATCCTGGCGCGTGGCGCCCACGGCATCCTGCTCTGTCAGGCGGAGACGCCGGAAGCGGTCGCCGCCTTTGTGGAGGGCTGCCGCTTTCCGATCAACCGCATTGGCGTTGGCGACGGGCTGGGCGTCGGGCGGCGGGGCGTCGGCTCGGAGCCGTCGGCGGCCGCGATATGGGGCGTAGACTATGCCTACTACCTGGATAGGGCGGATCCCTGGCCGCTCAACCCCGAAGGCGAACTGTTGCTCGGCCTCAAGATCGAATCGGCGGCTGCCCTGCCGCGCATCGAAGAGATCCTGGCCGTCCCGGGGATCGGATTCGCGGAGATGGGCCCCGGTGACCTGAGCATCTCGCTGGGCTACCGGCAGCGCCCGGAGCCGATGCCGCCGGAAATGCAGGAGGCCAGTCAACGGGTGCAGGCGGCCTGCGAGGCCAACGGCGTCGCCTTTCTGCAGGGCGCTGGGCCGGAGAACGTCGCGGCACAGATCGACGCCGGCGTGCGCGTTATCGGCGGCCACAACGCGGAGACGGCCCGCGTCGGCCGCGCCTACACGAAACGACAGATGCCTGTATGACACAACTTACCAAATTACACAACGGCGAGACGCCGCAACTCAGATCATGGCAACTGCCGATAGGAGCGAGTATGAATAGCAGAACAGGCGCGGTAAACCGAATCGCGGTTATCATTTTGCTGCTGATGCTGTCGCTGAGCGCATGCGTTGCGCCCAGCGCGGCTACTGACATGGAGGGTGGGCAACCGGCCGCGGACGCACGCTCCCCAGTTGGGATGGCGAACGTCGTCTACGATAGTCTGCCGGACATGGACGGCGCCGAGGTGGTGGCGGTAACGGGCAACGACTTCATCCCACTCAACTTCATCGACCCCGCCAGCGGTGAGGCCGTCGGCTGGGAGTACGACGCCGTCAACGAAATCTGCCGCCGGCTCAACTGCGTCGTCAACTGGCAGGTTACCTCGTGGGAGGCGATGATCCAGGCCGTCGCCGACGGCCAGTTCGATGTCGGCATGGACGGCATCACCATCACCGCTGAACGCGCCCAAGTCATCGACTTCTCGGCAGCCTACATGACCAGCCAGCAGTTCATGCTCGTACGCGCCGACGAGACGCGCTTCGACTCGCCCGAGGCCTTCGCCGCCGATGACGATCTCCTGGTCGGCGCACAGGCAGGCACGACCGGATTCTACACCGCCGTCTACGACATCCTCGACGGTGATGAGGCCAACCCGCGCATCCGCCTGCTCGACAACTTCGGCGCTTCCGTCCAGGCGCTGATTGCCGATGACGTCGACCTGGTGCTGGTGGATGCCGCCTCCGGCCGCGGTTATGTCGGCGCCAACCCGGAAAAGCTCAAGATCGTCGGCGACGCGCTCGCCACCGAGGAGTTCGGCTTCATCTTCACCCCCGGCAGCGACTGGACCGCACCTTTCAACGCCGCGATCCAGAGTATGAAGGACGACGGATACCTGGACTACCTGAATACGCGCTGGTTCTTCCTGACCGATCCCAATGCGCCTGACATCTACGACAGCCTGCCGGACATGGACGGCGCCGAGGCGGTGGCGGTAACGGGCAACGACTTCATCCCGCTCAACTTCATCGACCCCGCCAGCGGTGAGGCCGTCGGCTGGGAGTACGACGCCGTCAACGAAATCTGCCGCCGGCTTAACTGCGTCGTCAACTGGCAGGTTACCTCGTGGGAGGCGATGATCCAGGCCGTCGCCGACGGCCAGTTCGATGTCGGCATGGACGGCATCACCATCACCGCTGAACGCGCCCAAGTCATCGACTTCTCGGCAGCCTACATGACCAGCCAGCAGTTCATGCTCGTGCGCGCCGACGAGACGCGCTTCGACTCGCCCGAGGCCTTCGCCGCCGATGACGATCTCCTGGTCGGCGCACAGGCAGGCACGACCGGATTCTACACTGCCGTCTACGACATCCTCGACGGTGATGAGGCCAACCCGCGCATCCGCCTGCTCGACAACTTCGGCGCTTCCGTCCAGGCGCTGATCGTCGGTGACGTCGACCTGGTGCTGGTTGATGCCGCCTCCGGCCGCGGCTATGTCGGCGCCAACCCGGAAAAGCTCAAGATCGTCGGCAACGCGCTCGCCACCGAGGAGTTCGGCTTCATCTTCACACCCGGCAGCGACTGGACCGCACCTTTCAACGCCGCCATCCAGAGCATGAAGGACGACGGCTATGACGAGTATCTGAATGTAAAGTGGTTCTTCCTGTACGATCCAAACTGATCGTCTTTCGGGCGTAGGGACGGCGAATGACGGCGCGTTACTCGACCGGTCATCCTGTTCCTTACGCCCGAAAACTCAACTTGTCCCTCTAACGTGTCAGCAACCGACTCCAAGCACTCCGTCCGCCGACGCTCGCCCGCCGACTATTTTGCGCGCCTGCCCTACTGGCTGCTGACGGCGTTGCTGCTGGGCGTTCTGCTGCTCTGGAGCCTGCTGGCGGACGCGGACTACAATCTGATCTTAAATGCGGTGTCGAGAGGCGCCGGCGTAACTGTGTACGTTTGCGTGCTCGCCTACACGTTGGCGCTGCTGACCGGTCTGGTATTGGGCCTTGCCCGCGTTTCCCGCAACCGGTTCATCTACGAGGCGGCCTCGTTCTACGTGGAGATCGTGCGCGGCGTGCCGATGCTGGTAATCCTGTTCTACATCGCGTTTGTAGGCGCGCCGGGGCTGGCGGAGTTGGTCAACTGGGCAGGCCAGCAGCTGCAAGCCATAGGACTACACGAAATTGGAAGGCCGCTGGCAGAGTTCAGCATCCGGCAGCTTTCCTTTACCAGCCGGGCAATCCTGGCACTGGTCATCGGCTACAGCGCGTTCATTGCGGAGATTTTCCGGGCGGGGATCGAAAGTGTGGAGCAGGGTCAGATGGAAGCGGCGCTAAGCCTGGGCATGAGCCGGGGTCAGGCGATGCGCCACGTGATCTTGCCGCAGGCCGTCCGGCGGGTGTTGCCGCCCCTGGGCAACGACTTCATCGCCATGCTCAAAGACTCGGCGCTGGTGTCGGTCCTGGGCGTTCAGGACATCACCCAACTGGGCAGGCTGTACGCCACCAGCACGTTTCGCTTCTTCGAAACGTACAATGTCGTCGCCTTCCTCTACCTGGTGATGACGATCGGTCTGTCGTTGCTGGTACGGTTGTGGGAAAGTCGCTACCCGGCGAGGACGGGTAATGGGACCGGGGGTTGACGCCGCGCAACAATGGCGCTGTGCGCGGCGTCTCAATGTCTCGATCGTTCCAACTCCCCGATAGGTGCAGGGCCTTCTCTCTTAACGAGCGCGGGGAAACACACGCTGGGGGAAACGGGACTACTCTCTGCCGGCCCGGTGCTCCCCGATATCGATGTCCCCTTCATAGGTCAGGGCATCGTCGCCTTCCTCACCTGTGCTGATGCGGATGATGTTCTCGACGGGGCAGATGAAGATGGCGCCGTCACCTTGTGTACCGGTCGCTGCATTCTGTTGAATGGCCTCCACGACCGCCTCAACCTGATCTTCGCCTACAACGAGGTTAACCTGAATGCGGGGCAGCGTATCGACGATGTATGTGGCATGCCGACCGGCCAGTTTGATGCCGCTCTGACGGCCATGCCCCTGAACTTCCACAGTGTCGATGGCGGGCACGCCAGTCTCGATCAGAGCCAGCCGGACAGCGTCCAGTTTTTCTTGCCGGATGTACGCTTCGATCTTTTTTAACACCGCCTTTTCTCCTGTTTGTTGAAAAAGGCTCATCCGAGCCATTCAAGCCAAGTGTTCTTTCATTCGTCTATTCTATACTTTCTCTCAAGATAGAAGGCGAACAGGTCGCTGAGATCAGGGGGAGGAGAGATGATTCCCTGGATGTCGATGTCGCCTTCGTATGTCAGAACTTCGTCGCCCTCCTCGCCTGTGCTGATGCGGATGATGTTCTCGACGGAGCAGATGAAGATGGCGCCATCGCCCTGTGTGCCTGTGGCGGCAGTCTGCCGGATGGCCTCGACGATGTGGGCGACGTCGTCTTCACTCACGACGACGGTCAAACGGATTCGGGGCAGCGTATCGACGGTATAGGCGCCGTGACGTCCGGCCAGCTTGATGCCGGTTTGGCGGCCATGTCCAAGCACTTCGACAGTATCGATTGCGGGGACGCCGGCCCGAATCAATGCGTGTCTAACATCCTCCAGCCTCTCGTGTCGGATATATGCTTCGATTTTGCGGAACACCGCTCCTCACCTCGACCTTGAAAGAGGAGTCGCTGGCGAGACTATGGGGGACGTGCGACCATCCAGTTGGCGGCGCACGTCCCGGGACAGAAGGTTATCCAGACTGTTCAGATTCCTCGGTCTCCTCAGTTTCCTCAGACTCCTGCGACATTTCAGAATCCTCGGAATCTTCAGATTCCCGCGACGTCTCAAACTGGGACCTCGCTAGTCACGCATAGGCCCGCTCGCCGTGCTCGCTGATGTCCAACCCGATCTCTTCTTCCTGTTCGGTGACCGCCAGGCCCCAAATTGCATCCAAGATACGCGTCAGGATGAAGGTGATGATGAACGCGTAGGCGATCGTAACCACCACGGTCATCAGTTGGATGCCGAACTGAGTGGGGTTGCCGAAGAAGAGGCCATTGGCGGCACCGGCGTTGACGGCTGTGGTGGCGAACAGACCGGTTGCCAAGGCGCCCCAGGTGCCGGCCATGCCGTGGCATGCCCAGACGTCGAGGCTCTCATCCAGGCCGCGCCGCTCGCGGAAGGCGATGCTGTAGTAGCTGACCGGGGCTGCCACGGCTCCGATGAGCATTGCGGACATCGTATTCACATAGCCGGCCGCCGGTGTGATGGCAACAAGGCCGACCACCGCGCCGGTTACGATGCCCAAGACGCTGGGCTTGTTGTCGCGCCACGACAGGAACATCCACACAATCGCGGCGGCGGCGGCGGCGGTGTTCGTGTTGAGCAGGGCCTGCACAGCCACGCCATTAGCCGCCAGCGCGCTGCCGCCGTTGAAGCCGAACCAGCCGACCCACAGCAGACCGGCGCCAAGGACGGTGAAGGCGATGTTGTGCGGCTCAATCGCAATCTGCCCGAATCCCTTGCGTTTGCGGATGGCCATGGCAAAGGCAAGCGCCGAGAACCCGGCGGTGATGTGGACGACAGTGCCGCCGGCGAAGTCGAGGGCGCCCCAGTTCCCGAAGAAGCCGCCGCCCCAAGCCCAGTGGCAGACCGGATCATAGACGAGCGTGGCCCACAGCAAGGTGAAGACCAGATACACCTTGAAACGGATGCGTTCCACGAATGTCCCGGAGATCAACGCCGGCGTGATAATGGCGAAGGTCATCTGGAAGGCGACAAAGAGCAGCTTGGGTATCGATCCTTCCACATCCTCCACACCGATGCCGGACAGTCCAATGTAGTTCAGACCGCCAATCAGGCCGGCGACGCTTTCGCCAAAGGCCAGGGTGTAACCAATGACGACCCACTGAATGCTGATGAGGCCAATCGTAATGAAACTGAGATTGAGTGTCGAGAGGATGTTCTTCCGGCGCACCATCCCGCCGTAAAAGAAGCCCAGCGCCGGGGTCATCATCAGTACCAGGGCGGTTGCGACGATGATCCAGGCAGTATCCCCGGAGTTGATTCCTTCCATAAACCTGTTTCCTCCTGTCGCAGGCGACACCTGCTATTCCAAAAGAATTGTGGGGCTATAGCGATGAAAGGTCGCCTGTCTGGGCGCTTCACCAACTATGAGAACTATAATCACCGAACTAAAGGGGTATATCCAATAGGCAATGTGTACAATAGAGATTGAGCTTCTATTGTACACATTGCACAAATTCATTCATCTTGGCAGCGACCTCTCCAAGAATTGACGGCTCAACTGCACGGCCTTCGATTGCGGGGTTTGCGAAGTTGTAAAATCGGGGGGCTATTGGCTACAATAACAGGAATCTACATTGAGCGCAAGGGGATGAATAACGTCATTGGGTGGCGAGAGTCCTCATCCAAGGCCGCCGCCCGACTCAAACCCGCAGCGGCTTGAGCAGGGCGAGTTGTAGAGCAGGAGACAGTTTTGTCCCGCTGTGGCATCCAAGGAGGCACAGACCCATGAGCACAACGAACGGTCAACAAAGAGATGGTCAGGTGGAACGCGGAACATTTGCCGTCAAGGCCGGACTGGCGCAAATGTTGAAGGGCGGCGTCATAATGGATGTGGTCACGGCGGACCAGGCGCGCATCGCCGAAGAGGCGGGCGCGTGTGCGGTGATGGCGCTGGAGCGCGTGCCCGCCGACATTCGCAAGGACGGCGGCGTTGCCCGCATGAGCGACCCGCGACTGATCAAGGAGATTATGACCGCGGTCACGATTCCGGTGATGGCAAAGGTGCGCATTGGCCATTTTGTCGAGGCGCAGATCCTGGAGGCGCTCGACGTCGACTATATCGACGAGAGCGAAGTCCTGACCCCGGCCGATGAGAGCCATCACATCAACAAGCACAACTTTACCATCCCTTTTGTGTGCGGCTGCCGTAATCTGGGCGAGGCGCTGCGCCGCATCGCTGAAGGCGCGGCCATGATCCGCACCAAGGGCGAAGCGGGCACAGGCGACGTCATCGAGGCCGTGCGCCACGCGCGCGCCGTCAACGGGGCCATCCGCCGCATCAACCGCATGGACGCGGATGAACTGTTTACCTATGCGAAGGACATTCAGGCCCCTTACGAGCTGGTCAAGCAGACTGCTGAACTGAACCGGCTGCCGGTCGTGAACTTCGCAGCCGGCGGCTTGGCCACCCCGGCCGATGCCGCGCTGATGATGCAGTTGGGGGTGGACGGTGTCTTTGTCGGCTCCGGCATTTTCAAGAGCGACGACCCGGCCAAACGCGCCCACGCCATCGTCCAGGCTGTTACGCACTACAACGATCCGCACATTCTGGCCGAGGTGAGCGAAAACCTGGGCGCGCCGATGGTGGGCATCAGCGTGAACGAGTTGCCGGAAGAGGAAAAGATGGCGGAGCGGGGTTGGTAGCGGGCGAATCGTCCTTGCGTGATAGCGCTTGGATGTGGCGGCGGCAGGAAAGTTTAGCGCTCTTGCCGCCGCATTTGACGCCTTGCCCGCAAGGGGAGTGCGGAATTGTCATTGGTTACTGTGGAAGGCATCTACCGAAACGGAATCATCAATTTCCCACTCACTGGAATTTTGCTCTTCTTCTCCTTTGAACCTCGCTTCACAAGAATCGTGGCGACGGATGTGCAGGTTTAGTCATGTCAGGTATGCGCTATGAGCAAGATTCGCCTCGGCGTACTCGCGCTCCAGGGCGCGTTCCACGAACATATCGACATGCTGGAGCGACTCGGCGTCGATGCCGCGGAGGTGCGCTTGGCGGAGCAGTTGGACGAACTGGACGGCCTGATCATTCCCGGCGGCGAGAGTACGAGCATGGGGCTGGTCGCCGAACGCTGGGGGCTGGTTAGACCGCTGCGCGATTGGGTCCAGTCGGGCCGCCCCACCTGGGGCACCTGCGCGGGAATGATCCTGCTCGCCGAACACGCCACCGGACAGAAACTCGGCGGCCAGGCACTGATCGGCGGACTCGATGTAACCGTGAATCGCAACTATTTTGGCCGCCAGGTCGACAGTTTTGAGGCCGAACTTGATGTACCGGCGCTGGGGGACGCCCCGTTCCATGCGGTCTTCATCCGCGCCCCTGCCATTACCGCCGTCCCGCCGGATGTGGAGACGCTGGCGACCGTTGCGGCGTTGGATGATGACGGCGAGGCCGTGGTCGCCGCCGTGCGCAAAGGAGCGATTTTGGCGACCGCATTCCACCCCGAACTGACCGACGACCTGCGCTGGCACCGCTACTTCGTGCAGATGGTACGAGATCACAAGTCTTGCTGCGGCTGAGCAAAGCGTTGCAATTGCTACTTTCGCAGTTTGCGTAAGGCCGAGCCAGGAGGCTGCAAGCCCCGCAAATCGAAAAGCCCGTGGGAAACGCCATTGTTTCGCACGGGCTTCTCTTTAGACAGACTCGATATTGTGAGTCCAGGGCAACTACTGGCTCTTTGGCACTTCAGGTGGTTGATCCTCGGCTGGCGGATCTTCCTCTGCCGGCTGCTCTTCCTCTGCCGGCGCTTCAGGCTCAACCGGTGGCTCAGTTTGTGCTGTTGGCTCAGGCTCCGCCTCCGGATCATAAACGACCGGTGGAACAAGCTCGACCGGCAGGGCGTCGTCCATTGTCGGTTCGTCCATTGTCGGTTCGCCCGTTGGCGGGGCCGGCGGCGCCGTGGCGAAGTCGCCAGTGGCGACATCACTACCAGCCAGACGCGCCAGTTGACCGTACAGATGGCTCTGGAAATAGGAGACGATCAGTAGCGACAGCGGCAAGGTTACAACCACGCCGATGACGCACAGGATCAGGCCAACAATGCTGCCAACAGTCATGATGATCAGACTCGCTATCACCGTCAGAATCGCGACGATCACGACATTGCCGATGTTATCGCGCGTCCATTCCCAGATTTCGGAGACTTGAAGACCGTCACCGATTACCTCGTTTCTGGCAAAGGCGATCGTAAAACCCGGTTGGAAGACGATGTAAGCAAGGCCAATCAGGAATTGTAGACAGATGGAACACAGAATAAAAGGCGCTCCCAGGTCGCTATCCCCGTATGATGCTCTCTCGGAGATGACAGCGCCGATGATAAACAGCGGAACGGAAACCAGAATGAGGGGCAGCGCCCACACGAGGTACACACAAGCCAACTTTACCCCGCGCACGAGATCGTCGCCCCACTGATCCCACTCCGGCAAGACAGGTTGGACTTCGTCGCGCACGTTTTGGAGCAGCCTCACCAGATAGCCGAACAGGATAAAGTAGCCGAGAACGCCGATCAGCGCGATAGAGAGCAGTGTACTGATCAGAAGCAACCCCGCACCTATGGCCGTCTTCTCGACCCAGCGCTCGTCCTCTGAGAAGTATGTCAGTGCTCGTCCGATATCCATTGAGACTCTCCTTTATCGAAAACACGGCGTTAGCCGTTTGGTTGCCCATGCAGCAGGTCGGTTATGTACATCTCTACGCTTGCAAGCGGGGAAAGTTTCATTTTCCCGCGCCGAGCGCGTGGCCGATCTCTTCCCGCACCCACGGGTCCGTCTCACGCGTGAGACGCGACCGCAGCCTGGCCGCGGCCCGCTCATCGCGGTGGCGGCGCAGCAGCTCACCCAGCGCCCAGGCCGCGTGTCCGCGCGCCAAAGCTGAATCGTCGGCGGACGCGGCCTCCAACGCGGGGAAAACAGCGGGGGCTGCCCAGTTGCCGAGGGCGACGCAGACGTTGCGCAGCATGCCCGCCCGCCTGGCCCGTTTCAGCGGCGAGCGGCGCCAGTTTTCGGCAAAGGCGCGCGGCTCCAGCCAGTAAGGCGTCTGCGGGTCGAATCCGTTGAGCAAGGGCGGCGCGATGCGCTCCTGCCGGGCGTGCAGGCTCTTGAGCAGGGGTGAACGCTGCGCCAGCCGTTGATTCCAGGGGCAGACCTCCTGGCAGATATCGCAACCGAAGATGCGGTTGCCGAAGAGAGGACGCAGATCGCGGGGGATCGGCTGCCGCGACTCAATCGTCCAGTAAGAGATGCAGCGCAATGGGTCGAGATGAAACGGCCCGACAAAGGCGTCGGTCGGGCAGGCGTCCAGGCAGCGGGTACAGTGGCCGCAGGTGGCGAGCGGGGCGGGAGCCGTCTCAGCCCCGCTGACCTGCAACCGCCAAGCGCCATAGTCGCCGGAGGGCGGCAGACCTGCGATCACCGCTTCTGTTCCAACTGCGAACGATTTCGCATCGGCCACGGCCGGGTCGCAGTCCAGAAGTTCCGGCACGAGCAGTGTTGCCAGAAAGAGCCAGCTGCCCTGTTGCGGGTGAATCGTGCAACAGTTCTTGCCGGTGAAACCGACGCTTGCCCGGTGCGCCCAATCCCGTTCCAGGACCGGCCCCGAATCCACCAGCCCTTTTCCCAAAGTCGTGCGACCGGTCTGGGCGCGCACAAAGCCGTCCAGTTCATAGAGCAGCGGACGTATGATCTCGTGGTAGTCGTCGCTCCAGGCATAGCGGGCGATGATGCCGCGCGCGGGGTCGGCGAGGATGTGCGGCGCAAGGTCGAAACGATGGTAGTCGACCCCCAGCACGATCAGCGAGCGAAAGTCTGCGCCGTCCTCGGTCAGCAGGGCCGGATTGCGCCTCTTCTCCAGATTGCGCGCCAGATACGTCATTTCTCCGGCGCGACCCAGACCCAGCCAATTGGCATAGAAATCGGCATGGGGCGCCTCTTCCACCCTGGCGATGCGGCAGAAGTCGAAACCGAGGCGACGCGCTTCCCTTTTGACAGCGGTGGACAGGAACCGATCGGACACGACGGACTCCAGTTGAGGGCAGGGCCTTCCGCTTTGACCTTTTGCACACGATCCGCCCAGGCAGATTCGGTCGACAAGTCAAGCAGGCTGGGTTAGATAGGACTATTATAAAGGTAGCGAATCGGAGCATCAAGAGAGCGCCGGGCCGGAACGCGAACCGTTGTGATGAATTTCGACGTATGGTGAGGTGGAGACAGAGTTTGGGCATTGCCCGGTTCTGTGCTAAACTGTTTTAGAAAAGGCTGGATCATTCGCCTTGGTATTCCAGCGATGTTCCGGCTCTCAGTGAGATGGGGCCGCTTCCTGGGGAGCGTTTTCGTTTCGATGTCGTTACTGAATCTCCCTGGGTTGAGGGGAAAGGAGTTCGGGAGTACCGTATGAGTATACTGACTGAAGATAAAACGAAGATCATTGAGGAGTACCGGGTTAACGAACAGGATACAGGATCGCCGGAGGTGCAGGTTGCGCTGTTGACCACGCGCATCAATACGCTGACGGACCACCTGAAGACCCATAAGCATGATGAAGGGTCTCGCAGGGGCCTGTTAAAGCTGGTAGGCCAGCGGCGCAGCCAACTGGCGTATTTGGCAAGGAAGGATGTTACCCGGTATCGCCAGTTGATTCAAAGGCTGGGCCTGCGACGATAGTTGTTTTGGCAAGGGCGGAACATAGCCAGTGTCCGCCCTTTATTCTTTTTGGCTCATCTGCCAGATTCGCGGCGGTCGGGCGCCGCGGCGCGCAGGAGGTTGCGCGAATCGGACGGCAGAAGAGCTTGTGCAGCGCTCCCGGCGGCGCAATGGAAGAACACAACTTAATTTGCGCCACCCGCTCGCAGATGCACCCGGCGCTCAGTGCCTTGCACCAGGCAGATTTTGCCACCGAGGTCCGGCATTGGAGAATGGATCGAAGCCATCGAACCGAAGATCAGGTGCGCTCAGAATCGGGCGTTTCGGTCTCTTCTCCAGTTCCGCACCTCGAAAAACGGCGCTGAAAAGTCGTAGGGTTGAGAAAATCCGGACTGCCAGTCTGTCCTGTCAACCCGACCAGCTTTTGCACCGGTGACCGCGATGTCGGATGCAATGCCGGTTATGGCATTTGCTTCATGCGGTGGCGTCAGTCATACGCCCTGCCCCAAAGGGGAATGGCGCACAGTTCAATTCGAGGTGAACACAGATGGATCAACTCAGATTATTTGAAGGCGCCCAAGTCTATAACACGACTTTGGGCGACAAGCCGCTCAGCATTGAAACGGGCATCCTCGCCCAGCAGGCCGGCGGCGCCGTCACCGTCCGTTGCGGCGACACGACGGTCCTCGCCACGGCCACAATGGCCAAATCAGTGCGGCCCGGCATCAGCTTCTTCCCCCTGACAGTCGATTTTGAAGAAAAACTGTACGCGGCCGGACGCATCCCCGGCAACTTTTTCCGCCGCGAAGGCCGGCCCAGCGAACAGTCGATCCTGTTCTGCCGGCTGGTGGACCGACCGCTACGCCCTCTATTCCCCAAGGGATTTCGCAACGATGTACAGGTTATCATCACGACGCTTAGTTCCGATGGCGAGCACCTGATGGACCCACTGGCGATCATCGCCGCTTCAGCTGCTCTCTCGATAAGCGACATCCCCTGGAGCGGCCCGGTCGGCGCTGCGTCGGTCGGCTATGTCGATGGCGCGCTCGTCGTCAACCCGACGGCGTCGGAGATGGAGTTGAGCACACTTGGCTTGCAGGTCGCCGGCACGGCCGACAATATCCTGATGGTGGAAGCCGGCGCGAGCGAGCTGCCGGAAGATATCATGGTGGAAGGTCTGCGCCTGGCCTACGAAGGGATGCAGCCCGCCATTCAGACGATCCAACAGATGCAGTCGGAGCTGGGTAAAGAGAAATTCACCGGCTACACCGTCTTTGCCGCCGCGCAACCGACGGTAGAGAAGGTCAACCAGCTTGCGCGTGACAAGATCAACGCGGTGATCAGCGAAACATCTGACCGGGATGAACGCAAGAGCCGCATCGCCGCCATCCGCACGGAAACCCTGGAAGCTCTCGCCGAACCGATCAGCGCGGCCGAAGTTGACGCCAAGGATGTGGAGAGTACGCTGGACGACCTGCACAGAGAGGCAGTTCGTGGGCGTATCCTGAATGACGGCGTGCGCCCCGACGGTCGGGACCTGACAACAGTGCGCCCGATTCAGGTGCAGGTGGGCAACCTTCCGCAGGTGCATGGCAGCGGACTGTTCATGCGAGGCGAAACGCACGTCCTTACGATAGCGACGTTGGGTACGCCGGGGGACGCGCAACGGATGGACACCCTGCAGCCGGAAGATGACAAACGGTATATCCATCATTACAACTTTCCCCCCTACTCGACCGGCGAGGCCTACCCGATGCGGGGGCCGAAACGGCGGGAGATCGGCCACGGCGCGCTGGCCGAACGGGCCCTGCAGCCGGTGATTCCCGATGATTTCCCTTACACCTTGCGGCTGGTCAGCGAAGCCGTAAGCAGCAACGGTTCCACCAGTATGGGCTCGGTCTGCGGCAGCACCCTGGCGCTCATGGACGCAGGTGTTCCGATTGACGCCCCGGTGGCCGGCATTGCAATGGGCCTGGTCCAGGATCAAGAGAGCGGGGCCTACGCGGTGCTGACCGACATTCAGGGCGTCGAAGATTATCTGGGGGATATGGATTTCAAAGTCGCCGGCACCGAGCATGGTGTCACCGCCCTGCAGATGGACCTGAAGGTAAAGGGGTTGGACTTCGAGATTCTGCGCATCGCGCTGGAGCAGGCTCGCCTGGGGCGGCTGCACATCATGGAAAAGATGCTGGAAGTCCTGCCGGAAGCGCGGGAGCAGCTCAGCCCGCACGCGCCGCGCATTCTGACAGTGAGCGTGGACCCGGAAAAAATCGGCAAGATTATCGGCCCGGGCGGCAAGACCGTGCGTGGGCTGCAAGAGCGATACGAGGTCAAGATCGATATCGAAGAAGACGGATCGGTCTTTATCTCCGGCCTGAACGGAACGGCCGCGGAGGAAGCCCGCCGCGAGATCGAATCTCTGACCGAAGAGGTCGAGATCGGCAAAATCTACACCGGGCAGGTCGTGCGCGTCGAAGCCTACGGCGCTTTTGTCAACCTGCTGCCCGGCGTGGACGGCCTCGTGCACATCAGTCAGTTGGCAGACTACCGGGTAAACAACGTGGAGGAGATCGCCAACATCGGCGATGAACTCACGACCATGGTGATCGATGTCGATCCGGCCGGTAAGATTCGGCTGAGCCGGCAGGCGGTGTTGGAGGGCTGGAGCGCGGAGGAGGCACGCGAACGGGACCGCGGCGGACGGCGCGGCGGCGAGCGCGGCGGTGGACGCGAACGCGGCGGCGAGCGCGGCGGACGCGAGCGGGAACGCAACGGACGAAACGGAGGCCGCTCCCCCCGCAGATAGGACGGAGCGAGGGCAGGGGCTGACTCGTACCCTGTGAGATTGAGTAATGGGCTGGGGTTGCCGCATTCGCTAGCGCTGCGCGACTTGAGCGCGGGCTGTTGGACGCAGGCCCAGGCAGACTTACATGAGCGCGACCCACAATTCGGAGGATCGAGCCAATCCACAGGAATTGGTCGACGGGGAAGAATTTAAGCCGGAGATGCGGGGGGGACGCATGGCCTCTCCCGCCATCTCCACGTCCAAGGACGGCGACGCGCCGGTAGAAGGTGGGGCGACAGAGGGCGCAGCGGCGATCATCGAGCCGACAAAGGCTCGTATGGTCGCGGCGGCGCTCAAAGAGATTGCGCAGATCGTTCTGCCGGCGGTTACATTGGGGCTGCTGATCCATCTCTTCCTGGCCCAAGCAACGATCGTACGCGGGCAGAGTATGCAGCCCAATTTCCGGCCCAGTGAGCGGCTGGTCATGGAAAAACTGGCCTATTATTTCCGTGAACCTCGCCGCAACGAGATCGTTGTTTTGGATATGCCCGGGTCAAGCGTTTTGATGATCAAACGGGTCATCGGTCTCCCCGGCGAAAAGGTCGAGATCCGGCAAGGGCACGTCTTCGTCAATGACAGCGAAGTTGCGCCTCCCCAGGACATCGCACCCCGCTGGCGCGTGCTTGCCGGCGGTGATGAAGTCAAGGCATCCTCCCAGTACGGCGATTCCCATTCCTTCTACGGCCCTATCACACTGGACGAAGATACCTACTTCGTGCTGGGAGATAACCGGGACAATAGTAACGACAGCCGCGCCTTTGGCGCGGCTGCCCGCGATGCAATCAGAGGCCGGGTCTGGGTGCGCTACTGGCCTTTGACACGATTTACCATTTTCAGATAGCTTGGACTTTGAACCGCATGTTCGGACGAGAGATCGAAACTGAAAGAAAAGCGGGCAGAGCGGAGAGCGCGCCATTCTCACGTCCCATCGTTCTCTTTTCTTGCTGATATGAGTTCCAATCGCTGGAGTACAACCACTAAGATCGTGGTCGCGGCCATCCTCGGTCTCGCGGCGGCGCTCCTTTTGTACGCATTCCGGGTGATGATCCAGCCGACGATCATCGCCCTGCTGCTGACATTTGTCCTCTACCAGCCGGTCAGTTGGGTGCAGCAACGCACCGGTTGGAGCCGGGCCATGTCGATCGTTGCCGTCTACCTTTTGGTCATTCTGGCCCTGATCATAGCGCCGGTGATCTTCGTGCCGCGCATCGTCACCTCGTTCGAAGCACTTCTCGGCCTGCTCCAGACGCTGGTGACCGACATGCAGACTGCCGCGCCGGGTCCACTCCTGCCCTTCTTCGGCATAAACCTGAGCGCCAACAGTCTTTTGCAACAGTTGGGCACGGTTATTCAGAACGTGCTGTCTCAGGCGGGAACGAGCGCCCTGACCCTGGCAGCCACGTTCACAACCGGGGTTCTGACGACGATCTATGTTCTCGTCCTGGGCTTTTGGCTGCTGAAAGACATCATCAAGTTGCAGCGCATGGTGATGAACGCACTGCCGCAAGAATACCGCGACGACGCGCAGCACCTGAGCCAGGAACTGGGCGAAATCTGGATGGCGTTTCTGCGCGGTCAACTGTTGTTGGGCCTGGTGGTCGGCTTCGTTACCTGGATCGTCATGAGCATCGTTGGTCTGCCGAATGCAGCCGCGCTGGCGCTCCTGGCCGGTTTGCTCGAATTCCTGCCCACGGTCGGACCGGGAATCAGCGGGACGATAGGCACGTCAGTCGCCCTATTCCAAGGGTCTACCTGGCTCCCTATCGGCAAGTTCCCCTTCGCAATCATCGTCATGATCTTATACGTCATCATCACGCAGGTGGAGAGCGTCTATCTGATCCCCCGGCTAGTCGGCCGGCGCGTGCGGCTTCATCCGGCAGTCACCTTTACGGGCATCATCAGCGCAGCGCTCATCTTCGGCATGTTGGGCGTTCTCCTGATCACGCCGACGATTGCCAGCGTGCGCGCCCTCCTTGTCTATGTGTTTCGCAAACTGCGCGATCTGGAGCCGTTTGAATCTTCACAACAGCAGAGCGAGATACAGATTCCCGGCCTGATCGCCGGCCACTGGATCGAAGGAATCGTATTCGATCTCGACGGAACTCTGACCCTTCTCGACTGGTCTCTGGCGCGTGAACTGGCCAAGCGCTTTGAGAGGTTGGGGCGAGTCTGGCCGTTCGAAAAGCGGGAACAGTTCTTCCGCCGTCTGATGGCGTGGATGGAAGGTCCGTCCGTCGCCACCATCAGCCTGCTCACGTGGCTGCGGCTGCACGACGACGCGCGCCGGTTGACGCCGCGTCTCCATCGCGTGCGGGGTTTCCCGGCCAGCGAATCCCAACGGCTGCACGATGGCGTACCGGAACTTTTGATGGAACTGCGGCAGCAGTACAAAGTGGCGCTGCTTACAACCCGCTCGCGGCAGGAGGTGGACACCTTCTTCGAGCAGGCCGAGCTTCGCGAAGACCTGTTCGACGCCATTGCCACGCGCGATGACCTGCGCAAGCCAACGCCCAGCAGCGAGGCGCTGCTGAACATGCTGGAGAGCCTGAATCTGGCCGCGGATGCCTGCCTGGTCGTGGGAGATACGGAACTGCATTTGCGCGTCGGCGAGTCGGTCGGCGCGGTGCAGGTGGGCCTGCTGTGTGGAATGGGAGCGACGCAGAACTTCGACAACGCCGACCTGATTCTGGATTCGCCGACAGACTTGGCAGCCTATCTGAATCGACCGCAGGTGATGGCGAGGTTGTGGTCGTAGAGAGACTGAAGCGCGTTCGGAGCACGCTTCCTCGCCTTACGGCCTGGCGTTCGCTTTTCAGTGAAACGGGCGCTCCTTCATATGGGTTCGCGCCGAATCCCGTCCGTTCCCAAAAGACGCCCCTCTTCAGACCGGTCATCATCACAGTCGCGATCTTAGAATTCATGCACGGCCGGCACGACTTTACCGGCCCGCTGGTCTACTTGCGCAATCCGGACCTGTACACGCTCTCGGTCGGACTGCGCCTCTATTTCACGCTGCACGGCGCCGATTCGGGTCTGCTGATGGCGGCGTCAACGCTCTTCACCCTGCCCATGATCGTCGTCTTCTTCTTTGCGCGGCGCACCTTTATCGAGGGCATCAGCTTCACCGGCGTCAAGGGATAGACGCAACCAGATCCAAAGGAGAAAGGGCGTATGACGACCTGGTCTCCCACGGCCAAGCAGGCCAGACAGTATGAGCAAGACGGCTACTTCAGCGTGCGCAATGTCATCCCGCGGGAGACGGCCACTGAACTGCGCGGCGTGATCAAGAATACGATCCTGATGCCGGAGCCGGACGTTCAGGCCGACGCCGACCCGATGGATCCGATGGGGGACACAGTCAAGGCGCGGGCGGCGCGATTCCGCAAGCTGAGCAACTACTGTTACCGTTCGCCTCTGATCTGGCTCACGGCGCATGGCGGCCCCGCGCTGGCGCGCATCGCCCGCTACTTCCTGGGAGACGACCTTGTCCTCAAGTTCAACAGCTGCTTCCTGAAACCGGCCCGCACCGGCAGCGCAACGCCCTGGCACCAGGACAACGGCCTGTGGCGCGACGACGATACGGTAGCCTTCAACTTCTGGATGGCGCTCGACCCGGCTACGCGGGCCAATGGCTGTCTGCAGTTGATGCCCGGCAGCCACAAGGGCCGGATCGTGCCGCACGTCCTCTACCCGGACAGCATCCACGGGGAACTGCCCCGCCACCTGACCAGCGACAGTGAGGATCGGGTACATCACATCGAGGCGGACCCGGGCGACATTGTCTGCTGGCACAGCAGCACGTGGCACTACAGTCCGCCCAACCCCAGCGACCGGGGGCGCATTGCCATCGCCGGTGTTTACACGAATCCACGCCTTATCGCCTCGAACCCCAAGAAGTATTTTCGCAACTACCTGTGGGTGATGAAGAGCGGGGAGTTGTGCGCGCAGTTCCCGCCTGAGCCGTATCCGATTGAAGAGGCTGACGTCCAGCGACCGCCCCCCTGGCCCACAGCAGAAGATCGCCCCGCAGCGCCGGGTGCGGGCTGAGGGGACGATCGCTAACCGAATTCGTCAAGAATGAGGTTGCCGGCCAGGTCGCTGCGGGCAGGGAAGCGCCGCGACGTTTCGTTGCGCTTGTGGCCGGTGAAGGGGTGATCGGTCTGGATGTCGCCGGTGGGGGCGCGCTCCGCGCCGTAGGCGTCGTCCGCGCGGCTGGCCTTTACGGTTGAGCCGCGCGTGGTGAGGGAGGTGCTGCTAAGATGGTTCTGCTGCTGCCAGCTGAGCATGCGCCGCGCGTCGTCGCCCTCGCCGGAGGCGATGACCGAGGAGATCAGGCCGTTTCAATGGTAGGTGGTGATGCTGCCGTTGGGCGCAATCGTGCTGACGGGAAGACGCTAAAATAGCCATAATCGGTTCGTGTCAATTCCAAGGGGGAAAACAGAGTTGTGCGACTGCGGGGAGCGCGGGCGCGATCCCCTGGAAGCTTAGTCGGTCCCCAGGGGCAGGCCGTACGAAAGGTCAAGGATTAAACGGGGATCACGTTAGCCTTCGGCGGCGGCGGTCTGGTTGGGGTGCAGTGAGGTACCCGGCCACATCGTGGTGACTTCGCTCACGTCGATGGTGATGCCGTCGGGGTCTTCCACCTTGAAGGCCGACTGCTCCAGATTGTCGGGGTCCAGGGGGGTTTTGCCGCCGAGGCCGTCCGAAAATATCACGTAGCCCATGTCGCGCAGACGTCTCGCCGCGGCCGCAGCATCGGGCACGCCCACGCCGATATGCAGGTAGTCGAGCATTCCAGAGATGTGACCAGGACGGTCGCCGCCCCGGTGCTGGAAGACGGCGAAGTTGTGATAGCCGTCGGACAGGTCGTAGCGGACACCCCTCTGCCCCACGACCTTCAGCCCCAGCCCGTCGCGCCAGAAGCGGATCGACTTGGACAGATCCGAAGCTCGTACCCCTACGTGGATCAGGACACTCATGCGATTGTCTCCTTACATTTTATCTTAGCGTAATCGTGTGCTATCGCTTGCGCAGGCACCTGTCAGCGGCGCCAGCGGGGGCACCGTGCGGACTGTTGATTACTTCCCATCTATTGTACACGAAAGCGCGGATTGCCTGAACTTCCCTGCGTGCGCGTGCAGCCCAAAATGGGGGAGAGGCGTGAAGGCGAGCGATCCGGCGATAAGGAGGGGGAAACAGGAGGTGCATTGGGAGATCAACAGTACAGGTTTGTTTTGCATGCGCCGGTATCGCCCGTACGGGTGATTGCGAGCGTCTACGAGTGTTTGCGAGCGTTTACGGGTGGATTGCGAGCGTCTACGGGTGTTTTGCGACGTCTACGAGTGTTTGCGAGCGTCTGCGGGTGATTGCGAGCATTTGCGAGTGTTTACGAGTGCTTTTGAGCGTTTGCGAACGTTTGCGAGCGTTTACGCATTGAGACATTTGAAAAGTGCGTATCAATTCGTGGACGGTTGACGTTCCGGGGGACCGTTGGCGGGAAAGGAGCAGGTCATGTATGCGCGGCGGAGGTGAAAGCATAACTCGTCAGCCTGGCAATGGCGTGCAGGACTTATCAAAAAAATATATTATTTAATAGATAATCGTCAGTGTTGCGGTGGAGTGGAGAGCGCGTGGCGCGATGCTCACTTTCAGATGCGGCCCCGGATCTTGGGATGCACACGTTCGTGATAATGCGTGATTACCGCTGCTCGAACGAGGACCGGGAGACCAGATAATGCTAAGCATGCTGTAACGTTTGCAGCGCGTTTGCGGGCACTAGGCTCGTTTGCTTGGGTAGCGTTGTATAGGACATTGGAATATACTATGCCGGAACATTCCTTACATTGATTCATACGCCGCCGCTGTGCATCTTGCACGCGCCATTTTAGAGGAGGAGATCGTGGCTGGCATGACGGCAACGCAGGAGGAGCAGGCTGGCGGGGGCATAGCAACGCGGGCAGGGCTGACGCCGCAGCAGATCAAGCAGTTCCAGGAGGAAGGCTACCTGATCGTGCGCCGGATGCTGCCGCAGGCGGCGTTGCAGCCGCTGATCAGTGAACTCACGGAGAAGGTAGACAGGGCCATCCGCGAGGCGGTGAGGCAGGGCCAACTGGACGCGGCCGACACCTTCAGCGACGCGCCGTTCGCAAACCGGCTCGCGCTGGCGTCCAAGGCCTGCACGGACCGGAGGTGGCTATGGCGGACCTTCTTTTCCAGGGGAAAGCCGATTTCGGCCGGCATGTTCGCGCTGCGGACAACGCCGCAACTGCTGGACGCGACCGAAGCGCTGATCGGGCCAGAGATCCTGGCCCATCCCCAGTTCGCGTTGCGTCCCAAGATGCCGGACCTCGACCTGCTGGACATCCCTTGGCACCAGGACCTGGGCTACCTGATTCCGGCGGAGGCGGGCGACACCCTGGTCGTCAACTTTTGGATCCCGCTCGTGCCCGCGAACGCGCAAAACGGCTGCATGCAGGTGATCCCAGGCTCCCACCGCAAGGGGCTGCTGGAACATGACATTTTGATCAAGACGAAGGGCCATGGGGGGTCGAAAGGGATCCCGGACGCGGCATTGCCGCCCGGCGATTTCGTGACCTGCGAGGTGGATGCGGGGGATGCGCTGATGACGATGGAGCGAATGGTACATCGTTCGACCCCCAACCGGTCGAACACGGTACGCTGGAGCGTCGATACGCGCTACTGCCGCATTGGCCTGCCGACGGGCCGCTCCAGGGTGCCCGGCTTTGTCGCCCACAGCCGCGAACATCCCGAACGGGTCGCGCGCTCACATCTCGACTGGATTCAGAATCTCGCGGATGCCGGCCTGGACCGCTGGGGGCAGGCCTTGCAAAGCTGAAGCAGTGAAAGGCGTGAAAATGGCCAAGCATCAATTCAAGATAGGAATGTACCTGCCGGAGTTGGGTCTGCCCTTCGATGAAGCCTTGGCGACGGCCAAACAGATTGGGGTGGAGGGCGTCTGGTTCAACACGCTTGGCGCGGGCGGCCCGCTGCTGCGCGAGCTGGATGACGCGGCGGTCGATCGCATGGCCGCGCAGGTGGCAGGCCACGGGCTGGAAATCTTTCTGATCAACGTCGGCAGCCCGTTCAAACAGATCCACCTGACCGATCTCGAGCTGGACAGGATGGAGGATGACCCGGCCTTTCGCCAGGAAATGGACGACCTGGTGCGCTCGATGGAGATGGCGGCGCGGCTGGGGATCGGCGCGGTCAACGCCTTCACCTTTGCCTGGCCGGGGGAGTACAGCGCGGCCAAGCCGACCTGGCCGATGCGCTGGCTGACGCGCGGCGGCTACATCGCCGACGCCGAAATGGAAAAGCTCGTACGGGCCTTTTCGCTCGCCCTGGAGCAGGCCGAAAAGTACAGTGTCGATCTGGCGCTGTCGATGATGCCGTGGAACTATACGAACACGACGGGCAATTTCCGGCGGCTGGCGGAGGCGCTGAATTCGCGGCGGCTCAAGGTGATGTGGGGGCCGTCGGACAACATGAACAGCGGCGAGGCGGATGTGGCGACGGCAGGATTTCTCAATATCCACCCCTATCTGCATGGGCTGCACATCAAAGACCTGCGCGTGAAGAACGGCATTCAACTGGACTTTGAATACTGTGCGCTCGGTGAAGGCGATGTCGACTATCCGACCATTTTGCGCAGTCTGCGCGAGCGGGGGAGCGACGCGATTTTGTCGGTGGCGACCCACTTTATTCCGGCCAGCGGCTCGCGAGTTGAAGCGATGCGCATCAATTACGAAAACCTGAAACGCTTGATCGACGACATCTGATCTTTCGCCTTGGGGTTAGCCCGCTGGGTCGCTTGTGTGCGCTGCCTGGCCCATTTTGACACAGTTTGGATGGGGGCCGTCACTATGATACAGTTTAACGCAGAAGCGCATCCTTCAATCCAAGTTCAGGCATTCGACAAGATACATTGATCGACGCACGCAGCTATCGATCCGATGACGTTCGAAAGACCTGCGAACCCTGCTCAGGCGCGGTCGCGGCGCGCCTCGGGAGATCCATAAATTGCCGAAACGCGCCGGCCCCCAACTTGGAGAGGCATTCCCACTCCCTCCTCCTGCCTTTGCAGCGGTTCTCAGGCGGACGCGGGCCACCTGCGTGCGCGGGCAATCATGAATTCTGCGGACAGTATTGAAGGATTGCCGCCGTAACAACCATACTGTAAATTCGGAACCGAACAACCGTCTTACGGGGGCCCTTGCACGTTCCCTCGCAGGAGGCATTCGATGGCCAAGATTACGATGGATCACGTCGCGGTTATGGTGAGCGATCTGGAGAGGTCGCTGGAATTCTACCGGGATGTTCTGGGGCTGGAGGTGGTGACGCCGGAGGAGCACGGCGGCGGACCGGTCGACGAGATGACGGCGATGAAGGACACGCACGTACGCGAGTATCGCATGCGCACGCCGGGCGGGGTGAACGGGCACAGGCGCAGCGCGGATTTCGGCTTCACGTTCGACCTGATCGAGTGGGTCAGCCCGAAAAGCCCGACGGGGCGGCGCCCAATTCATCACTTGCCGAGCGCGCATTTCTGCTTTGGCGTCGAGGATGTGCCGGCCACGTATGAACGGCTCAAGGCGGCGGGCGTGGAAGTCGTTTCGCCGCCGGTTCGCTTCTCGGGCGAAGGCGAATGGCACGTTCTTTTCTTCTACGATCCCGACGGCAATTTGCTCGAACTCAACGAGATAGGAACGGGAAAACAGGAGCCGCACGACTATAACTGGAGTTCGGCCTGAACCGACCCAATGGCAAGCGGCGGCAGGCGTGGTGGGGGCTATCCGCCTCCCCTTTCGCAATCGGCAAATCACTTTACCGTCATACAGGGGGACGCCTGCGTCCCCAAGGAGAGGGAAACAATGGGCAAGATAACGATGGATCACGTCGCCATCATGGTCAGCGACCTGGAAGCATCTCTGAAATTCTACCGCGACATTCTGGGGTTGGAGGTCGTCTCCCCGGAGGAACACGACGGCGGCCCGATCGATGAGATGACAAGGATTGATAATGTGCATATGCGCGAGTACAGGCTGCGCCCGCCCGGCGGCGTCAACGGCCACACGCGCAGCGGGGATCACGGCTTCACCTTCGACCTGATCGAGTGGATCAACCCGTTAAGTCCAACCGGCCGCAATCCGATTCATCACGTGCCCAGCGCGCACTTTTGTTTCGGCGTCGAGGATGTGCCGGCCACCTACGAACGGCTTAAGGCGGCGGGCGTGGAGCTGGTTTCGCCGCCAGTGCGCTTCAGCGACGAAGGCGAATGGCACGTCCTCTTCTTCTACGACCCGGACGGCAATTTGCTGGAACTCAACGAAGTTGGCACCGGCGCGCAGGAGCCGCACGACTACAGTTGGAGCACGGCCTGAGTTTTCGCCGAAGCACACCGGCGGAATGTAAGTGTGCCGGATATCCCCGCGCCCCGGCGGCGGGAGGCGCGGCGCAACAAGTCAAAGGATTGGATATGCGAGACGTAGCATATTGGCCCAAAACATTTCTGGACGAGATTGAAGGAAGAACGGTCAACGACGGCATCCTCTTGTGGGCGCTGGGAGGACCGAGCTTCGTTTACCGCACGCCGGAGACGATGATCTGGATCGATCCCTACTCCTACGGCACGCCGGACGACTCCGTGCCGGACGCCTACCGGGCGACGGCCATTCCGATCAAGCCGGACGAGGTGAGCGTTGCCGACATCATCATCTCCACGCACGATCATGTCGACCACTGCCACGAGGGCACGCTGGTCCCCATCGTCAACAACACGGACGCGATCTGCATCGCGCCGAGTTCGTCGGCGAAGCTGATGCGCGAGTTCGGCATTGCCGACGGCCGCATCCGCCAGGTCGCGCCGGGCGACTCATTCCAGTTCCGCGACGTGGAGATCCAGGTCTACCCTTCCTACGATCCGAACGAACCGCACGCGGTAACGTTTGTCTTTTCGTCGGAGGGAAGAAAACTCTTCGTTTCCGGCGATACCTGGGACGGGCCGGCGATGGCCGAAATCGGCGCGACGCACGAGCTGGACCTGGCGCTGCTGGCCTTTGGCCGCACGTGGTACATGGAGGTGGACGAGCTTCTCGAGGTGGCGGAGAAACTAGGCCCCAAGACGCTTCTGCCCTTCCACTGGGAGTTCTGGCGCAACCATACCGGCGATATCGGCAAACTCTTCGAACTCTACTACCGGCAACAACGGGAGTTCGACGTTCGGGTCCTGCTGGTGGGCGACTCGATTCACCTGCCCTCGAAGAACGGAGCCTAGCGGCGACCGTGTAGCTGCTTCAAATCAGAAGGAGTTGGCCGATGGGACGACTGGATGGCAAGGTCGCGATTGTCACGGGGGCCGGACAGGGTCTCGGGCGTTCGACGGCGCTCCGCTTTGCAGCCGAGGGGGCCAGGGTCGTTATCGCCGACCTGAACCGTGAAACCGCCCGCGATACGGTTGATGCGATCCGTTCAGGGGGCGGCGAAGCGATCGCGGTTGTCGGTGACGTCAGCGATGCCGCCGACGCCGAGCGCATGGCCGCGACCACGCTGGCCGAGTACGAACGTATCGACATTCTTGTGAACAACGCGGCCACCTTCGGCAGTGGCAAGCACATCGCCGAAATCGACGAAGCGGAGTGGGACCGGGTGATGCGGATCAATCTCAAAGGCCCATTCCTCTGCTCGAAGTATGTGATCCCCCCAATGCGCCGCCAGGGCAGCGGCAGCGTCGTATTCGTGTCCTCGATGTCGGGCGTGGTGGCGAACGAATTTCAGGCGGACTACAACACGTCCAAGCACGGCCTCATCGGGCTGGCCCGTTGCCTGGCGCAGGACTGCGGAGAAGACGGCATTCGCGCCAACGTCGTCTGCCCCACGGGGATGAACACGCCGATGATGGCGCGCACGCCGGCGGTCAATGTCGCGCCCTATGCCGCGATGACGATGTTCGCCCGCTTCGCCGAGCCGGAGGAGGTGGCCAATGCGATCCTGTTTCTGGCCAGCGACGAGGCGTCCTATATCACGGCTGCGGTGCTGATGGTTGACGGCGGGGCCACCGCGATCCAGCCTTCCGGGCGGCAGCTGAAGGAAGGCGCGGCCAGGTATCTGCGCAGAACCGGGGGCAACCCTGGCTAACTTACAGGCGAATGGAGGAGACTGAATATTCGGCCAGAGTGAATCGCACTTTGAAATTCCAAAGGAGAGGATCATGCGACACGACCACTCGTTGCGGATCGACGCGAACCCGCGCTCTTGCAGAGCATTGCCGGGGCGGGCCTTTTGGGCCTTGCTCTTGATTCTGGCGCTGGCGCTGGCAGGCTGTATCCCCGAGCCGCCGCCTGAGCCTGCTGCCGAAGAGATGGGAATGCCGACGCTTTCGGACAAATTGGTTGGTGTTTCCAGCCCAATCCAGGTCGAGATCCTGGTCGAGTTTTACGCCGACATGCAACGCGAGGCCGAAAAGCCGGAAAACGACATCGACCTGGTAATCGTGGATGCCAATGCCGATGCAGTCAAGCAGTTCGGCGACATCGAGGCCTTCATGGCGCAGGGTTACGATGGCATCTTCTTCCTGGTGCTTACGCCGGAAGGCATGGATGATCTGGTGGCGCGGGCGCTTGAACAGGGGATCTGCATGTTCAACCACAGCGCATCGCCGATCACGGGCGCCACGCAGAACGTGGTGTTGGACCAGCATTTCAGCGGCTATCAGGTTGGAAAATTCGCCGCCGAGTGGATTGCCAGGAACTATGGAGACGCCGACGAAGTTCAGGTCGGGATTCTGGGCAATCGCGCCGACCCGTTGCTTGCGGAACGCACGCAGGGTCTGATAGACGGCGTATCAGAAAATGCGGAAAACGCGGTCATCGTCGGGCAGGTGGAGGCCAACACGATTGAGTTGGGTTCGGCCGGCGCGGCCAACTTGTTGCAGGCACACCCCGACATCAAAGTCTTGCTTGGGTTTGGGGATGATCCCGGATTTGGCGCTTACACGGCGGCCCGGGAAGCGGGTAAAGACGATCCGAATGCGTTCTTTGTCGGCAGCGCCGACGGCACCAACCTGGTGCTTGACGAGATCGCGAAAGGCGGCATCTACCAGGCGACATGGTCGTATCTGTTCCCGTACAGCTCGACGCAATGGATGCGCGATATGCAACGCTGCCTGCGCGGCGAGGAGGTGCCACCGACGCGCGTGCAGAGGGGTTTGTTGGTGACGGCTGAAAACCTGGAAGAGGTACAGAAGATTGTCGCCGGGCCGCAGGATCCCGATTTTCAGCATCTCTACGACGACCCTGAGGTGATGAAGTACAGCGACGAACCGCTGACAACGCCGACGCAGTAGGTCGGAGGGCCAGCGAGACGTCGAGTCCTCCGCCATCCTGTTGTCAAAGGATGCTGAAGGGGGGAAATCAAGATTTGGCAACGGCAGCCCTGCCTTATGGCCGCGCAGGGCTGCCGTGCCGTCGCGATTGAAAGGGAAAGCCCCCGGACTCCAAAGGGAGCGTCAAAGGCCGGGGTGGTGTTGGAGTGCGGGAGCGGACGATGGCCGAAAACGGAGCGCTTGTCCACAGTGTCGGGATTACCAAGTATTTTGGCGGCGTGCTGGCGCTGAATAAATTCTCGCTGGACCTGCATCGCGGTGAAATCGTGGCTTTGGTGGGCGACAACGGGGCCGGCAAGAGCACGTTCGTAAAGATTCTAAGCGGCATCTATCCAGCGGACGAGGGCGAGATCTGGATCGAGGGGTCGAAGGTCGAAAGCCTCAATCCGGGGCGGGCGCGCGCGTTGGGGATCGAGACGGTTTACCAACATCTCTCGCTGGCGGACAACCTGGGCGCAGCCGCCAATGTCATGCTGGGGCAGGAACCGCTGCACTTCCACATCGGACCTTTGCGTGTGATCGATGAAAGGCAGGCGCTGGCCGAGGCGCAGCGGCGAATCGGCGAGGTGGGAGCCTACCTGGAAGATTACGCCATTCCGGTGCGCAGTCTGTCGGGCGGCCAGCGTCAGGCGGTGGCCATAGCCCGCGCCCTGGTCAAGGCCAACCGGCTGATCATGTTTGACGAGCCGACCGCCGCGCTCGGCGTGCGCCAGACCAAGGCCACGCTCGAACTGATCCAGCGAGTAGCCGCGCAAGGCGTTGCCGTCATCATCATCAGCCACAACCTGGACGATGTTTTCGCCGTAGCCGACCGCGTCGTTGCCCTGAGGTTGGGTCAGGTTACGCTCGACCAACCCCTGGCCGACACAGATCGCGAGGAAATCGTCGCATGCATGATGGGCCTGTCGTTTCAGAGGTGAATCCGGCGACAGATGCCGAAACCACCTCCAGGACGCGTCTGGGCGGCCTGTTTCAAGGCAGCGGCCGCAACATTGGGCTGGCGCTGGCGCTGCTGCTGGCGTTGCTCATTCTCGCGATTTTCAGCCCCAGATATTTCAGCTTTGCCAACTTTGTGGTCGTGGCGCTGCAGATGTCGTTCATCGGCATCCTCGCGCTCGGCACCGCGATGTTGATTATCAGCGGCAACGTCGACCTGTCGATCGGCGCGATGTACGGGCTGACTGCGGTGGTTGCAGCGATGCTGGCAAAGGTTGTGCCGGCGCCGCTGGCGCTTGTGGCGGGCATTCTATTTGCCGGCGCAGTGGGCTGGTTGAACGGGGCGATGGTCTGGCGCGTCAAATTGTCGCCGATCATTATCACCTTGGGCAGTCTGACCGCGTTACGCGGCGTGCTCTTGTTGATTACGAATGGCGCGGCCGTGCGCGGCGTGCCAGAGCCGTTCACGCTGATGGGGCAGGCGCGGCCATTAGACGTTCCGATGCCGGTCTGGCTGCTGTTTGGCCTGGCGCTCGTCATCCATTTTGTCCTGTCGAAGACGACACTTGGGCGCTACTTTTACGCCATCGGGGGCAATCGAGAGGCCAGCGAGGCGGCCGGCATCAGGGTGCGGAGCCTGGTGCTGGGCGCGTTTGCCGTGAACGGCCTGATCGTCGGCCTGTCGGCGATATTGGCTGCCAGCCGCTATGGGACGGCTTCACCGAGCTTTGGTGTAGGCTTTGAGTTCGACGTGATCACCGCCGTCATCCTGGGCGGGGTGAGGTTTACCGGCGGCGAAGGGAACATTCTTGGCGTCATGCTGGCCGTCGCGCTGCTCGGCGTGATCAACAGCGGACTCGTTTCGCTGGGCGTCAACCCCTTCTGGACCGAGGTCGTCAAAGGCGCCGCTCTCATCGTGGCCGTCGGCCTGGACCAGGTCACGCATGAGCAGCGCCAGCGCCGCCGCACGCAGCTCGCGATGCAGGAACGCGACCGGGGCGAACCTGGCAGAACCGCCGAAAGCCATCCCTGATCACCCATCATCTTTTCGCAATAAGGAGAGTGCAGCAATGAAGGTCAAAGCAGTGGACCACCTTGCCGTCACGGTCAGCGACACCGCGCGCGCCCTGGAATTCTATGTCGGAAAACTGGGCCTGAGGCAGGTTGAGCAGCACCAGCTGGAAGGGGAAAAGTGCGACATGGCCGGGGGGATGCAGGGATCGAGGGCACAGTCAACCCGCCTCGCCGCCCCGGATACGCCGCACATTCTGCTCGACTTGCTCGAGTTTTTCGAGCCGCCGGGAAACAAGCACGTAACGCCGATGGGCTCGATAGGCTCCTGCCACTTCGCTCTGACCGTGGAAGACCTGCAGGCCACCGTCGACGCGTTACGCGCAGACGGCGTCGAATTCATCTCCGGTCCGGTCAACTTCGAACTAACCGAAGGCTCCGTCAGTGTCTGCTTCTGCTACGATCCGGACGGCAATCTGGTCGAGCTGATGGAGGAGTACGAGCACTGAGCTGCATTGCGTACTGCGTTTTGCGTAGGGCGTGAAGACTGGGGGTAAAGAGGGACTCCATATGTGTCCCGAAGGCGACCCCGGTGCGTGTCCGGCGGGGAGTTTTGCGAATGCCGCTGCGGACACCGCATCGTCGCGGCATCGTTGACCGGGCGCCCGCGTCTGCGCGCCACTGCTGGTTGACGGGCCGCGAAGGGGGGTGCTATACTCGAGCGTGTTGCTACGCTCGGCCTGGATTGACAGGCGGTCTTGCTTTCGTCGGGCGGCGCGCACAGTAGGCCACCAACAGGCGTGCGACCCCGAGGGCTGAACTGCCGCCCACCCTGGCGGGGGCACTTCTTACCACTACATCCACGAAAGACTCGACATGAAACTGTCACAACAGCAGCTCAACTTGTTCCGCGATTTCGGTTTCCTCGTCTTCCGCCAACTCCTGACAGCGCAGGAGATGGCGCAATACAGCCGCGATTTCAATGCGGGTCTGGACTCCTGGCTTGAAAACGGCAAGCACGACGGCAAGAGCCGCCACTACGGGTCGCTGATGGAGGAACAGTCCCCTTTCGTCGCCGGCCTGGCCGACGATCACCGCTTCGCCGACGTGGCCGAGCAGCTTCTCGGCAAGGACGTGATCGCGATTGCGGTTGACGGCAACTACCATGTCGACGACACGCTCTGGCACCCTGATACCAGGTCGTTGAACTACGCAGCGGTCAAATTCTGCATCTATCCCGATCCGCTGAACGGCAGCAACGGCGCATTGCGCGTCATCCCCGGCTCTCATCTCGACCCCTTCCACAGCCAGATCAGCCGCGAGCCTGAAGCCACTTACGATCTGGCCCAGGCGGACGTGCCTGCGTACACGTTCGAATCGCAGCCGGGCGACGTGCTGGCATTCAACGTTGCGCTCTGGCACGCGGCCTTCGGCGGCGGCAACCAACGCCGCCAGGGAGTCGTGGTCTACTACGAGGACCCGGATACGCCGGAGGCCACGGCAGCCATCCAGGAACAGATGCGGGGAAATCACAAAGCCTTCGCGCAGGCCGGCCGCAAGATGTACGGCCGCCATTGGCGTTCGATTGACGACAGGCGCCACCAACGCTGGATTCGACGGCTGGCCGAACTGGACGTGCTCGAAACAGAATTCTAAGGAAGGGAGTGAACCGTGATCAGTTCCGTAAATGTGATGGATCATATTTCGGTAACGGTTAGCGACATGGAGCGCTCGCTGGCGTTCTACCGCGATCTGCTGGGGATGGAGGAGATCGAGCGCCACCGGCTAGAAGGTGAGACGATCTCGAGAATGGCGGGCAAAGACGACGTGGTCATGGAGGTTGTGCGCCTGCAAGCGCCGGAGACGCCGGGGATGCTGCTCGACCTGCAGGCGTATGTGCAGCCCCAGGGCAAAGTCTCGGACGGGAAACTGGGGGACGTGGGCCATTCGCATATCTGCTTCGGCGTGCCCGACATGGCGCAGGCTTTCCAGGAACTGCAAGCGGAAGGCGTCGATTTCGTGTCGGACCCGGTCAGCTTTGATTTGGGCTGGGCGATCGTCCATGTCGTCTTCTTCGAAGACCCGGACGGCTACATTCTGGAGCTGATGCAGGTGCCCTACGAGACGAAGGATGGCGAGCATTGAGGCGTTCAAAGTCCGCAGGAATCCGGGGGGAGGCAGACAATGCCGCGCTATGATCTTGAAGGCCAGGTTGCCATTGTGACCGGCGCGGGACGGGGCATCGGTCGGGCGATTGCCCGCCGTCTGGCGCGCGAGGGCTGCCGCGTGACGGTTGCCGACCTGGACGGCGAGACGGCCGCGCAGGTCGCTGCCGAAATCCAGGAAGATAGCGGCGAGGCGCTGGCGCTCACGGTGGATGTAACCAGCAAGGAAGGGACCGAGCGCATGGTGCGCCAGGCCACTGAGCGGCTTGGGAACCTGCGCATTCTCGTCAACAACGCCGGCATCGGCGCGGTCGCGCCTCTGCTGGAAACCGACGAACAGACGTGGGACGCGATGATGAACGTGAACGCCAAAGGAGTGCTCCTCTGCTCGCAGGCGGCGGCGCGCCAGATGATCGAGCAGGGCGGCGGAGGGCGTATCATCAACAACGCGTCAGGGGCGGGCAAGATCGCGCCGGGCAAAGGCGTGCCTCTTGGGGCCTACGCGGCCAGCAAACATGCCGTGGTCGCGGTCACCAAACAGATGGGGCTGGAGCTTGCCGAGCACGGCATTCTCGTCAACTGTGTCTGCGCTGGCATCGTCGACACGCCGATGTGGGACCTGATCGACCGCGAGACCGCCGCGCTGCAAGGCGTGCCGGTCGGAACGGTCAAAGCGCAGGCTGTCGCCGGTGTCCCTCTGGGACGCATCCAGCAGCCTGAAGATGTCGCCAACATGGTCGCCTTCCTGGCCTCCGACGACGCTAGCTATATGACCGGCCAGACGTACAACGTCAGCGGCGGTCTCCTGCCATATTGAGCAAGGCGCAACCAAAATGCCGGATCGTCTAAAGGGAAAAGTAGCGGCCATCACGGGCGCGGGCATGGGCCTGGGGCAGGCGACTGCCCTGCTCTTCGCGTCTGAGGGCGCGCAGATCGTGGTCGCGGACATCAACGCGAGCGAAGGCCAGGAGACGGTCGACCGTCTCCGGGCGCAGGGCGGTGAGGCGGTCCAGGTCGAGATGGATGTGCGCCAAGCGCAGGATGCCGAGCGCCTCATCGGCACGACCGTGGAAACATTTGGGCGGCTGGATATTCTGGTCAACAACGTGGGCGTGCAGGTCAACAAGGATGTGGTCGACACCAGCGAAGAGGAGTGGGATTTCGTCGTCGATACCAACCTGAAAAGTATGTTCCTGTGCTCAAAGTACGCGGTCGCCCAGATGCGCCAACAGGGCGGCGGCAACATCATCTGCATCTCATCCCTCTCGGGTCTGGTGGGCAACGGGTTGCAGGCGTCGTACAATGCGAGCAAGCACGGGGTGATCGGGCTTGTGCGCTCGATGGCGGTCGACCATGCGGGCGACAATATCCGCGTGAATGCCGTGTGCCCCGGCTCGATGAACACGCCGATGATGCTGACGATACCGGAGGAGAAGCTGGCGCCATATCGAAAAGCCAATCTGTTGAAACGCTTTGCCGAGCCGATGGAGGTGGCGCAGGCGCTACTCTTTCTGGCCAGCGACGAAGCATCGTTTGTAACCGGTTCGGCGCTGGTGGCGGACGGGGGCTTTACGACCATTTAAGCCAGGATATCAGGAGCCGATCAAGGCTTCGATCGGGTCGCGCGATAGAAGGCGACCGTTCCACTTGGAAACTCATCCAGTCAAACACAAGAAAAGGTAACGCCATGACCGACCGACTGAATGTCCTCTTTCTGCCCCACCCCGTCAAAGTCTCCATGTTCAAACCATGGGGTGAAGATGTGGTGAGGATTGTCAGCCAACGCCACAATGTCCATGTCCTTGACTACGATCAGCCGTTGGCGCCCCAATTCAAAGGCATAGACGCGGTTATCGATCACGGCGGTTCCGCCGGCACGCGCGAGATGGTCGACGCGGCCACGGACGCCCGGCTGTGGCAGAACCTGGGGACCGGCTTCGACCACTTCGACCTGGCGTATTGGAAGACCAAAGGGATTCCGGTGGCGAACTGCCCGGGCCAATTCAGCGCGGTGGCGTTGGCCGAGACGGCGATGATGTTTATTCTTATGCTGACGCGCCAGTATCCGGTGGCGCGGGCAACTCTTGACTCGGGTGAACTCTATGAGCCGATGGGGCTTGAGCTGGAAGGCGTGAAGCTGGGCCTTATCGGTTTTGGCGCGAGCGCGATTGAGCTGGCGCGGCGGGCGCGACCGTTCGGCATGGAGATCGCGGCCATCGACATACGCGAGGTCAGCGCGGCGGAGCGGGAGGAGTTCGGGCTTTCGTTTGTGGGGACGCCGGACGAATTGGAAAAAGTGGTGTCCGAGTCGGATATAGTGTCGCTGCACCTGCATCTGAACAGCGAGACGCACCATATTATCGACGCGCGTATGTTGAGCCTGATGAAGCCGACCGCCCATATTATCAACGTGGCGCGCGGGGCGCTGATCGACGAGGATGCGCTGACGCAGGCGCTGCTGGACGGCGAGCTGGGCGGGGCGGGCATCGACGCGTACAGCCAGGAGCCGCCGGATCTCAGTTCGCCATTTTTCAGCCTGCCGAATGTGATCGCGACGCCGCATACGGCGGGTGTGACGGACGGCACTTCGCGCAAGCGGGCGCAGTGCGCGTCGGACAATGTAGACCGCGTTGCGGATGGATTGGAGCCGTTGTACCGCATCGACCTTGATTGATGGCGGGGCGGTTGCGCTCGCGCTGTGAGGCTGGCTGTCCGGCGAATAGGTGCGGGGCAAAGATTGAAACGGGGCCTGACAATGACTACGATCAGCGCGGAAGGACAAGCGGCTGCGGCTGGTTTGGCGTCTATTGGCGAATCATTCTACCCATGATCAAGCCGGCACTGGGCGCCGTGGCCATTTTTTCGTTCATGTCCACCTGGAACGATTTCATGGGGCCGCTTATCTATATCAGCACGATGAACAAGTACACTGTCGCCATCGGGCTTCACTTCTTCCGCAACATTTCCAGCCCCGCAGCTCGGCCACTGTGGAATCTGACGATGGCTGCTTCGGTTGTGGCAATGGTGCCTCCTCTCTTGTTGTTCTTCTTTGCGCAACGCTATTACATTCAGGGCATCGTCGTTTCCGGCATCAAGGGATGACCCGCAATTGCCGCCAGGCCGGGCTGGGAACGCCGCATCCGGGACCACAGGCGTCTCGCTTTACGGAAGTAAGCGCATGTCGAGAATCGGGTTGAGCCGACGCCAGTTCCTGCAGTTGATCGGCGCAACCGTCATGACCGGCGCGGCCGGCTTCGCTTATGGTCGCCTATTGGAACCGGGCTGGGTGGATGTGGAGCTGGTTACGCTCACGCTAGCGGGGCTGGCCGAGTCGCTATCGGGCCTGCGCATCGCCCATATCTCCGACATTCATCTCAGCCGTTTCACCTCGCCCGGCAAACTGCTGGACGCCGTTACGCGCGTCAACCGATTGCAGCCGGACCTGGTGGCGCTCACCGGCGACTTTGTCGGCCACGAAGCCGGTTTTGCCGCCGGAATGGTCGAGCCGCTGCGGATGCTGGATCCGCCTGCCTACGCGGTCTACGGCAACCACGATCTGTGGAGCGACCGCGCGGCTGTGGGCACCGCTCTGGCCGAGACACCCGTCCGTCTCCTGGTCAATGAGAGCGTCGAGGCGGCGCCTGGTCTCACGATCGCAGGCATAGACGACGCCTGGTCCGGCGATCCCCGTCCGCAACAGGCGTTAGCCGACGCGCCGCCCGGCAACACCAACCTGCTTCTCTGCCACGAGCCCGACTACATCGACAGCATCCACAACATGGAAGCGCCCATCGCCCTGCAGTTGAGCGGCCACAGCCACGGCGGCCAGGTGCGGCTCCCGTCCACGAGGCCCGATGGCGATGGCTTGTCGAGCCGCGCGCCAATTCTGCCGCACATGGCAAACCGGTATCCGATCGGCCACTACCACGTTGGGCGCCATCAGCTCTATACGAACCGGGGGCTGGGCGTCTGGCCGCTCCCCTTTCGTCTCAACTGCCGACCGGAAATCACAGTTTTCACGCTGCAACCAGCCTGAGGGCTGGAAGCGGCCTTACTGCACCGCCGGCGAGACTTGCATAGAATGGAGCCAAATACCGATGGAATGGCGCGTTTGGCGAGGGGCGCAGCCAAATTGCGTTTTACTTGACGCAGCAATTCCCTTATGCTAGACTTTCGATCAGCGTTAATGGTTCTGTGCTGCCCAAAGGGGCGAGAAGAGAGAATTTCGCAACCGCTTTGCCTGGGAGAGGGATGGGTCGGGACTCTCCATACATCTCTTTTCTCTTAACTCGCCTCGCCTATGCAGGCGGCACTTACCCTCGGTGAACGCAAGGGGACCTATGGATTCCAAACGAATTCGCAACGGCATGATCTACTTCCTTCTGGTCGTAGCTCTTGGCGCGTTTCTCTACATCATCCTGAGCAACCAGGGCAACAACATCTCGGCGACGGTTTCCATCGCTGAAATCGCCTCGCTTGTACGCAGCGGCAACGTGCAGGAACTTCACGTAGACGGTGATGAAGTCATTGCCTTCACCGGCGGCAAGCTGATCGCCTCCCGCAAGGAGACCGGTGTCGGCCTGATCGAGACGCTCGAGAATCTGGGCGTAACCGACGACCAGTTGTCGGGCGTTGATGTGCAGATCGAAGCGCCCAGCGGGTGGCAAATCTATGGCAGCATTCTATTGGCATTGTTACCGATCATTCTGATTGCGGTCTTTTTCATCTTCATCTTGCGCCAAGCCCAGGGCGCTGGCAACCAGGCGTTCGGCTTCAGTAAGAGCCGGGCGCGCATGTTCACCGACGACAAGCCGACCGTCAACTTCAGCGACGTGGCCGGCAATGAAGAGGCCAGGCAGGATCTGCAAGAGGTGGTTGAGTTTCTTAAGGAACCGCAAAAGTTCGCATCACTCGGCGCGCGTATCCCCAAGGGCGTCCTGCTGGTCGGCCCGCCCGGCACCGGCAAGACCCTGATGGCGAAGGCCGTTTCCGGCGAAGCGGGCGTGCCCTTTTTCAACATCAGCGGCTCGGAGTTCGTTGAGATGTTTGTCGGCGTCGGCGCCAGCCGCGTGCGTGACCTTTTCGAGCAGGCCAAGAAGAACTCTCCCTGCATCATTTTCATCGACGAGATCGACGCGGTGGGCCGCCATCGGGGCGCGGGGCTGGGCGGCTCCCACGATGAGCGCGAGCAGACGCTCAACCAGATTCTGGTCGAGATGGACGGCTTCGATACCGACGTCAACATCATCATCATCGCCGCCACCAACAGGCCGGACATTCTGGACCCGGCGCTGCTGCGTCCTGGTCGGTTCGACCGCAGGGTGATTATGGATTCGCCGGATGTGAAGGGACGGCGGCAGATTCTGGATGTTCACGTGAAGGGCAAGCCCCTGGCGACCGACATCGATCTGGAGATCATCGCCAAGCAGACGCCCGGATTCGTGGGCGCCGATATCGAGAACCTGGTGAACGAGGCTGCCATCCTTGCCGCCCGCCGCAATCGCCGCTCGATCGGTATTGCCGAATTCCAGGAAGCCATCGAGCGCGTGATCGCCGGCCCGGAACGCCGCAGCCGCATCATGACGCCGAAGGAAAAGGAGATCGTCGCCTACCATGAGGCGGGGCACGCGGTGGCGATGCACGTCCTGCCCCGCCACGACCCCGTGCATAAGGTGACGATTGTGCCGCGCGGGATGGCTGGGGGCTACACAATGCCTCTGCCTGAAGAGGAGTCAAACCTGAGCACGAAGGATAAGTTCCGCGACGAATTGGCGGCGCTGCTGGGCGGACGCGTTGCGGAGGAGATTCGCTTCGGGGATGTGACGACCGGCGCCAGCAACGATCTGGAGCGGGTTACGAACATGGCCCGCATGATGGTCACCCAGTGGGGAATGAGCGAGGCGCTCGGCCCTGTGCAGTACGGGGAGCGCGAGGAGATGGTTTTCCTGGGCCGCGGCATTGCCGAGACCCGCACTTACAGCGACAAGGTTGCGCAGGAGATCGACAAAGAGGTGCGCAAGTTGGTGAACGAGGCCCACCGCCGCTGTCACGAAAACCTGACATCGTATGAGGACCGTCTGGAAACGGTGGCCGCGGCGTTGCTGGAGCATGAAACGCTGCACGCGCCTGAGTTCCAGGCGATCATGCGCGGCGAAGATCCGTTCCAGTCCGTCGACGACGTTGAGGAGCCGCAACCCCGAGGTAAACACACATCCGCACCGGATGGAAGCGAACTTCCGCGCGAAGGAGACAGCCGCGATCAGGGGCTGGACTTGAGTGGGGGGACGTTACCCGCCCCCGCCTGAGCGAACTGATTGAACTTGCAGCCGGGGAAGCGCATCCACGAATGCGCCAGGCCTCGTCCTAATGGGCGGGGTTTTCTAACATCATCCCGCAAGTCGTTTCCCGTTGGCCGGGGGCTTTGACAGGACTGTGTCACGTCTTATCTATCACCTGGACCGCATGAACCTGGGCGGCGCGCCGATTGGCCGCTGGATCAATGCCCTATTTCTGTTCATCGGCGTGCTGGGCGGGCTCGGCCTGTTGCCCGGCCGCTGGTTGACGGCAGGGCTGTGTATTGTCCTGATGGCAACCTTCTTCTGGCTTCGCCGCCACTGGCGCCACCGCGAGTACCTAGCGTTTCGCGAAGCGCCGCTGCCGGCGGTCACGCCACAGCCATTGAAGCCGTCGGACAACGTCCCTATCCATGCCAGCGGCTATTTCACGGTGGAAGGGAAGACCGATCGATTCACCTGGTTACAGGGGTATTTCCGTACATTCGCGACGCGCGAACATGCTGTGATCTGCCTGGTGCAGCCCAAACGCGTTCTGTTGGCCGATTGGCCGGAAAAGGATATGGGGATGTGGTACGTCTTCTTCTTCCCGAAGTCGTTGCGCAACATCCGCTATGGCACGGTAACGTTTGGGCGCACGACGCAGCCGTGTCTGGCAATCGAACATGAGATTCACATCCCCAAGAGCGGTCGTTTCAGTCACGATCGCACAGTGCAGGAGACGGTTATCCTGGCCTCGCCCACGGGAGAGGACACGCGCCGCATTCTGGCTGACCTGCTGCATGACGCGCACGCCGAACAGGAAGAAACGCCGCAGCCACGGCCGCCTAATCCTTCGCGCAACGGACATGTGAATGTCCCTATCGGAGCAACCCGCCGCCTGGACTGAACCGGCCCCGGCGAAGCGGCGCCCAAACCGCGCATGACCGCACCGCAGTCCAATCGTCCCTCCTGGGATGCGTATTTTCTCCAAATCGCCTTCACCGCGGCGTCACGCAGCACCTGTGATCGCGCCCATGTCGGCGCGGTGATCGTCCGCCGCCGCCGCATCCTCGCAACCGGCTACAACGGCGCGCCCACCGGCCTGCCCCACTGCGACGATGTAGGTCATCTGATCGTTGACGGCCACTGCGTGCGCCCGCTCCACGCCGAGCAGAACGCCATCATTCAGGCCGCACTGCACGGCGTCGGCACCGACGGCGGCATGATCTATGTGACCCACCAGCCGTGCCTCACCTGCGCCAAGATGATCATCAACGCCGGTATTGAACGGGTGGTGTATGCCGGGCACTACCCGGACAAGAACAGTAGGCGCTTTTTGCGGGAGGCGGGCGTCTGCCTGGTCCAGATGCCTGTACCTAAAGAAGAAGGCGGGGGTCGGGTCGATGCGGAGCAGGCGGACGGCGATACCAACCGATAAGACAGACCCATTGTCTCTTCGGGGGCATCCCGGCGTTCTCTCCTCAGTCGATGTCCAGGAGGCGAGCGAGGTTGCCGCCAAGCACCAACCCCTCGGCTTCCTCGCCCAGATTGAGCCGACGAATCGACTCCACTGCGAAATCCATGGGTACGCCGGGGCCGTTGGAAGCAAAGCAGACCCGCTCCGGGCCGATTTCCTGAACGACACGCTTGATAAACAGCGGTTCGGCAACCGTGTTGGTTCCAAGATGCACGTTTGAGAAAACTTTGGCCACCTCGATGGCTTCGCTCACCCCGTCGCGGTAGCCCATGTGCTCCATGATGATGGGCAGGTCGGGATAGCGGGCGGCCACGAGCGCGATCTGGGCCGGTGTGCTGTGGCGGGCGCCGGAATGGATGTTTACAACCAATTCCAGTTCACGCGCTTTGTCCAGCACGGGCAGCGGCGCCTGGCCATAAATCTCATAGTTGCAGGCAACCGACATCAGTTTCAGAATGGGCATGTCCCACTGGGTGGCCGCGAATTCCAGTTCCTCTACCGCAGGCTGACCATACAATGGGTTGATCTGGCAGCAACCGATGAGACGCGGCTCATCCTTGACAAATTTCGCCAGCCCGCGATTGTTGGGACTTGCAATAGGGCCGGCAATCAGGAGGACAAGATCTATGCCCCCCGTATCGGCGTCCTGCAGGATCTCCTTTACGCCATAGATTTTGCCATCCACCGGCTGCTGCTCGGTCCAATAGTATTCAAAGTCGATGCGTTTCACGGCGCAAATCTCCCCGTGTTGATGCGCGTCCTGATTGATAACCCGATTTCTTGTATAGAATCGTTCGCAATGCGCGTCAAGAGTCGATGCACGCCTCATCAATGCGGCAGACCAGAGTTGCACAGACATGAATCTACTGGCAGTACACGCCGAACAAGATGAGTATACTCGAACCGTTCTGTCATGTCGATGATCTCATCAGACGGGGTGCATCCCAAATTTTTGGAGAACGTGCCCCTGCGATCGCGGACCTCTCGCCCGCAGCCGGTTTCGGCTTCCGCGCCTGTTGAAGAACTGCTCCAGGAGGTGACTCATGCAAGTTGCCTGTCGCCAGAATCGAACCGCAACACGCCTGATTCTCGTCAACGAAGACGCCGCCTGAGCCGCTGCTGTCAACTGTCTCCAGCATACTGACTGCCTGAACCACAGTTCAGACAACTGCTGCGAGTCCTGCCCTTCAGAGCAACTCAGAACCCCACCCCCATTCTGAGATGCCCCTGGAATCTCCAGCAACTGCAAACGCCCCGCTTTTGTAGTACACTTGTGCACAAGACGAACGAGCGCAGCCGCGGCCCTGCCGCAACTGCATACCGATTTCAAATGAATGCCATGCCATTTTTCACATCCTGCCCCCTGCGCGCGGGAGCCACGCGCAGCAAACTGCTGCCCTCCCTGCCCAGCCGGTGCCGCAACAACCCGTTGCCCGCCATTCCCGAAAAAACTATTTTGGGACGAAGAATGACGAAAAATGACGAAAAATGACGAAAGAACACGCCCAAACGTGCCCGAACGTGTCCGAACACGAAAAAAAATTGGCGCGACTAAACGCGACGAAACGCGACCTGGCGCGCTCGAACACGCTCACAAACGCTCGTAACTGCAGGCAAACGCTCGTAAACGCTCGTAACTGCTTACATGGCACAGCTGACCTGCGCGCCCCGCACGTCGCCTGCAAACGGCCCATAAGCCCGGACGCAGCCGAAATTTCGCCCCTATTCTTGGATTCACCCGCGCGAGGCGCCGATACCGGAACTTCAACAGTGTCTCAACGAACGCCAATCTGTGCGTTTTGTGCGTTTTCAGTACTCAGAGTGACCGCGATGCTGTAAATCGTGGTGCGCGGGCGAAAAGAGCGCAGCCCAACTGCTCAGCGCCTACACGCGCTTCCCTTGCATGGGTGCAACCCAGTTTTTCGTTAAGATGAAAGGGCGTAGACGAGGAGAAGGGAATGAGAAGACCAAAGGGGGTCCGCTGACGATGCCTGCACTCCGCACGACTCCGCTCAGTCATACCTGGCCTCAACTGCTTCAACCGCTTGGCTTTACTCGACGCACAATAATCTGGGATGCACCCATCAGACGCGGCATTTGACAGGTTGGTTGGAACGGCGTATACTCGCACGTAACAATTGAACGCGAAAGACCGTGAACCGGAGAAGTAGCGCGCTAAGCGGGTTCCAGAGAGTCCCGGATTGGTGGAAACGGGGCAACAGCGCAGGGCGTGAATGGGCCGGGGAGTCGGCTGGCGAACAGTGGGTAGCTGATGGTCTGAGGGCAAGGAGCGTTGCCCAGAGGACACGGTGCCACTCAGTAGCCGGTCCCGGAGACGCCACCGTTATCAGGGCGCTGCGGCTCAGGCAGAAACGCTTCCATGCGGAATTGTCTTTGCGCGATAAGTGAGACTGGTGCAGGCATCCCTTGCGTTTCATGTAAGGGATTTTTTGTGTCCGCCAGACACTGGTCTAAACAGGGTGGCACCGCGGGAGCCTGAACAGGCCTCGTCCCCAGTTGCAGAGTGAAAACGCTGCGATTCGGGACGATTTTTTTTGTCAGGCGGGCGCTTGGTCAGGCGATAGGCAGAACAGGAGAGAGTCGATGGCAACGCACAGTCCTTCGCTAACGGAAGTTCATGAGTTGGCGGCCTGCGGCAATACGATCCCGATTTTCCGGGAGTTGCCGGCCGACCTGGAAACGCCGGTTTCGGTCTATTTGAAGTTGCGCAATGGCGGCCCTTCCTTCTTGCTGGAATCGGTGGAAAAGGGGGAGCAGCTTGGCCGCTACAGCTTTCTGGGTGTGCGCCCGCCGCTTACCCTGTGCGGGCAGGGAGATCAGCTGGTGATCGGCGCAGCCGACGGCACCATGCTGGAACGGCGGCAGGGTGACCCGTTTGCAGCTGTGCGCAGCCTGCTGGCAGAACGCCGCCCGGTGGAAGTGCCCGGTCTGCCGCGCTTTTCCGGCGGCGCGGTCGGTTATTTCGGCTACGATACGGTTCGCTTTATCGAACGGCTGCCTCAGACCGCGCGCAGGAAGCTGGCGATTCCCGATATGTTGTTGCTGTTCAGCGACAACCTGGTAGTCTTTGACCATGTCAAGCACAAGCTGTTGGTCATCGCCAATATGCGGATCGAAGGGCAAGGCCCGCCTACTGAAGAGAAAATCGGGGCCGCCTATGCCGATGCCGCCGCTCGCATTGACGCGATTGTCAACGACCTGCGTAAGCCGCTGACGCCGCCGGTTAACCCCCCGGTCGACAGCCGCGCGCAATGGCGCAGCAACTTCACCCAGGAGGAGTACGAGGAAATTGTGGGCAAGGCCAAGGAGTATATCGCCGCGGGCGACATCTTCCAGGTCGTGCCCAGCCAGCGCCTCAGCCGCGCGACGGATGCCGAGCCGTTTGCGATCTACCGCGCGCTGCGGATGCTCAACCCTTCGCCCTACATGTACTTCCTCGAGTTCAACGGTGTGGCCGGTCTGGCGGAGGCGTGCGGCAGCGATGACCCGCTCTGGATCATCGGCTCCAGCCCGGAGATGCACGTCATGCTTGAAGACGGCCACGCCTACCTGCACCCCATCGCGGGCACGCGCTGGCGCGGCCAGAGCGCAGCCGAGGACGACGCCCTAGGGGAAGAGCTGCTGAACGACCCGAAGGAACGGGCTGAACACGTGATGCTGGTCGATCTGGGGCGCAACGACCTGGGACGGGTGTGCGAGTATGGAACAGTCCGAGTGCCGGAGATGATGGTGATCGAACGCTACAGCCATGTTATGCACATCGTCAGCGACGTGCAGGGCCAAGTGGCGCCCGACCACGACGCTATCAGCCTGTTGAAGGCGACATTTCCGGCGGGCACGGTCAGCGGCGCGCCGAAAGTGCGGGCGATGGAGATCATCGAGGAGCTGGAAGGTCTGCGACGCGGGCTGTACGCCGGCGCGGTCGGCTACATCGACTACGACGGCACGATGGACACCTGCATCGCCATCCGCACAATTGTGATGCAGGGGAAAACGTGCCACCTGCAGGCCGGGGGCGGCATCGTTGCCGACAGCGACCCCACTTATGAATGGCACGAGACGTTGAACAAGGCGAAGGCCCTGTCGGCCGCGGTGCAACGCGCCGAGGAGGGACTTGAAGACTGAACGTTGCTCAAGAGCCGATTACCCGATCTCTATTTTGCAAATCCGGAAGTGAATTATGACACTGAAGAAACGAATTCTCACCGGCGACCGTCCAACGGGGAAGCTGCATCTGGGCCATTATGTGGGCAGTTTGCAGTACCGGCTGGCATTTCAGGAGGAGTATGAATGCTTCTTCATCATCGCCGACCTGCACATGCTGACGACGAAACCGACCAAGGAGGATGTCGCGCAGATCGGCGAAAATGCGCGCGAGATCGTTCTCGATCATTTGGCGATTGGCATTGACCCGCACAAGACATCGTTCTATCTGCAATCGGCGGTGCATGAGATCTACGAAATGCACCTGATCCTCAGCGGCATGGTGACGGTAGAGCGCCTGCAGCAGTTGCCCACAATCAAGGATATGGCCGCGGCGGCCGGCATGGAGCAGATGCCGTATAACCTGCTCGGCTATCCGGTCTTGCAGGCCGCCGACATCCTGATGCCGCGCGCGCATCTGGTGCCGGTGGGTAAGGACAACGAATCTCACATCGAAATCTGCCGCCAGATCGCGCGCCGCTTCAATAATGCCTACGCGGAAGTCTTCCCGCTGCCGGACGCCTATATCGTCGGCGGCACGCTGGTGGGCACCGACGGGCAGGCCAAGATGAGCAAGAGCCTGGGCAATGCGATTTTGCTCAGCGACGACTCGGCCACGGTCAGGAAGCGGGTCATGAGCATGTACACCGACCCCAACCGCATCCGCGCCGACATTCCCGGCACGGTCGAAGGTAATCCTGTTTTCAGCTACCACGACACATTCAATCCCGACAAGGCAGAGGTTGATGACCTGAAGAGCCGCTATCGGGAGGGCGCGGTCGGCGATGTGGAGGTGAAGACCAAGCTGTTCAATGCGCTGGAGAGTTTCCTCGAACCGATCCGCGAACGGCGGGCGTACTATGCAGAGCAGACCGGATATACGGACCAGCTGATTTATGAGGGAACGCAGCGGGCACAGGAAGAGGCCCGGCTGACACTGATGGAAATGAAGAAGGCGATGGGGCTGACCGGCGTGTGGAACCGCATTCGCCGCGCGAACGAACGCCGCCAAAAGAGGCTGGCGAAGGCTTAGGGCGAAGCCAGGGGAAAGGAGCAAGGCGATGATCGCGGTCATCGACAATTACGACAGTTTCACGTACAATCTGGTGCAGTTCCTGGGCGAGATCGTAAAGGAGACGCCCTTGTCGGGCAGCGAGGAGGCGAACCGCATTCAGGTTTGGCGCAATGATGCCATCGACATCGAAGAGCTGATGGAGAGGCAGCCGACCCACATCATCATCAGCCCCGGCCCAGGTACGCCGGAGCTGGACAGCGGCGTCAGCAATGATGTGATCCGCCATCTGGGGGAGCGGACTCCGATCCTGGGTGTTTGCCTGGGGCAGCAGTGCATCGGGCATGTGCATGGCGGTGCGGTCGTGCGGGCGCCGCGGCTGATGCACGGAAAGGTCAGCCCGATCCATCACAAGGGCGCGACGCTCTTTGAGGGCATTCCAAGCCCTTTTACCGCCACCCGCTACCATAGCCTGATCGTAGAGGAGCCGCTGCCGGCAGAGCTGATGGCGACCGCTCACACGGTCGAGGGTGAGTTGATGGGGGTGCAGCATCGCTCCAAGCCGATTTTCGGCGTGCAGTTCCACCCGGAGAGCATCCTGACGCAGTACGGGCACGATCTGTTGCGAAACTTCCTTAAGGTGTGACCGGCGGAGATGGCATGAGCGCATGGACCCAGTCTGTTCACGGCTATCTCACGGACGCCGCCTCCAGCCGCTTTCGCAATCAGGAAGTGACGATCCTGGAGGAGTGGGAGGGGCGCGACAATCTGCTGTGGCGGGTGCGCCGCGGCGGCAACGCGGACGCGGTCGTCAAGATGTTCGCCGACGCGGGCCAGGCGCGCAGCCGCCGCCAGTTCAGCGGGCAGGAGCAGTTCGCAGCCGCCGGCTTGGCGCCGGAGCCGCTCTGGTATGATCGCTATCCGCACGGCCTGCCGCGCCAGATTTTAGTTTACCGCTGGGTCGATGGGGATGCGCTACAGTTGGCGGACCGCCACCACAGTCTCGCGCTCGCCGAAGCAGCGGCGCGTGTCCACTGCGCCGATACGGGCGCGGTGCAGCGTTTCAGCCCGCACCCGTTCAATCTGCTCACATTCTGGCAGATATGGCAGGCAGGGGAGGCCCGGCTGCGCGGGTGGGTTTCGAGTATCTCTGCGCCGCTGCTGACCGAGCTTCTTTCGATGCTGTCGACGGCAGCCCATCGGAGGCTGGACGCGGCGCTGCCACTGCTGGGAGAGACGGCCCCCGCGCCGATCCACGGCGAGTTGGCGGCGGAAAACGCTCTGTTCCATAGAGGACAAGCCCTGCTCGTGGATTGGGAGTTCTTCGGGCTGGGCGACCCGGCTCAGGAGATCGCCCGCTTTCTCTTCTACAGCGGGGACGACTGGGCGAAGGACGGTAAAAATGAGTGGTGGGTGTTTTACCGGTCCGGCAACACCGATCCCAGCCTGCCGGACCGAGTTGAGCTATATGTGCGGATGCTCAACTTTCAGGCGGTGACATTTCTGCTGGACGGCATCCGCGAGGGCGCAATGTCAACCCCTTCGGACGCGGATTGTGAGGCGCATGGTGCAGCCGAGCAGTACCGTTCCTTTCTGGTTGACGCCTTGACGGTCGCCCTGCGCCGCGCGCTGGAGATGTGGGAGTTGCCGCCGCTGGGCGGTAGTGATAGCGCTTTGCTGGCGGATGAAATTAAACAGATGATGAACTTTCGGATGACCGAGCCGCAAACATCAACTTCGGCCCGCAACTGAGCGGCTCCGTTCTGCTGTAGGCGGCGTCGAGACCGTTCGAGGTGACAGGAGAATGATACATGGCATCACCCATACATACGGCCCTGGAAACAGTTTTCGGCGGACAAGACCTTAGCGCCGACGCAGCCGACGCAGCCATGACGCAGATCATGAGCGGAGAGGCGACCGATGCGCAGATCGGCGCGTTCCTGGCCGCCCTGCGCCAAAAGGGAGAGAGCGTCGCCGAAATCACCGGTTGCGCGCGGGCGATGAAGCGGGTCGCAGTGCAGGTGCGGCCTAAACTCGACGGCCGGCGCCTGCTGGACACTTGCGGCACGGGAGGCGATCAGACCGGCACGTTCAACATCAGCACGACCGTCGCTTTCGTCGTGGCGGGGGCGGGCGAAAAGGTCGCCAAACATGGCAATCGCTCCGCCAGCAGCCAGTGCGGCAGCGCCGACGTGCTGGAGGAGTTGGGCGTCCGCCTGGGCCTGGGACCGGAACAGGTGGCGGCGTGCATCGAGGAGGTGGGCATCGGTTTTCTGTTCGCGCCGCTCTACCACCCGGCGATGAAATACGCCATCGGCCCGCGCAAGGAGTTGGCCACGCGCACGGTTTTCAACATCCTCGGCCCGCTGACAAATCCGGCCAACGCCACCCATCAGGTGATCGGCGTGCCCAGCCCCAGTCTGACGACGCCGATGGCGCGAGTGCTGGGTCAGATGGGAAGCGCTGCGGCGCTGGTCGTTCACGGAACCACCGGTGACGGGCGCGGCGTCGACGAACTCACCACCGCCGGCGTCAATCGGATCAGCCATCTGCGCAATGGCGCGGTCGAGGAAGGCGAGCTGTCGGCCTCCGAACTCGGCCTGCCGCCCGCAACGTTAGACGACCTGATCGGCGGCGACGCGGCGGTGAATGCGGCCATCACCCGTGGCGTACTAAGCGGCGAACTGCGCGGCCCCAAGCGTGATGTGGTACTATTGAATGCGGCGGCCGCGTTGGCCACCGAGAGCAGAGACTGGCAGGCCGGCCTGGCAACGGCCGCACAGTCGATCGACAGCGGCGCGGCGCAGGATGCACTGAACAGATTTGTCGAGAAGACGCAGAGTCTAAGCGGCGGGAAGTGAGGCGATGGCGAAATTCTCACAGTTGGACATCAGCAAACACAAAGGGCAGGTCCTTGACAAGATTATGTCCTGGAAGCGGCAGGAGGTGCTGCGCCAGATGGACGAGACGCCCTTGGAGCAGCTCAAGGCGCTGGCGTCGGTGACTGAACCGGCCCTGGATTTCACCGCCGCGCTAACCGCCGAAACTGGCGCCAGTCTCATTGCCGAGGTCAAGCGCGCCAGCCCCTCCAAGGGGTTGATCGCCCGGGACTGGTCGCCGACCGCCATTGCCGAAGCGTACGCCGCCAACGGCGCGGCCGCGATCTCCTGCCTGACGGACGCCCGCTTCTTCCAGGGCCGGCTCGCCTACCTGACCGAAATCAAGGAGCATCTGCAAAGCAAAAGGCTTTCAACGCCGCTCTTGCGCAAGGAGTTCATTTTCCACCCGTATCAGATATACGAGGCGAGGGCGGCCGGGGCGGATGCGCTGCTCCTGATCGTGGCCGTGTTGAGGGGCGCCGAATTGCGCGAGTTGCTGCGCCTGACGAATCGCCTGGGCATGGCCGCGCTGGTCGAGGTCCACGACGAAGCGGAAGTGGCGCGGGCGCTGGAGGTCGATGCGCACATTATCGGTGTCAACAACCGCGATTTGACGACCTTCGCGGTCGATATCGAAACTACGGCCCGGCTGCGAGAACAGATTCCGGGGGACAAGATCGTGGTTGGCGAAAGCGGGATCCGCAACCCGGACGACGTAAAGCGCATGGCCGCGATGGGCTGCGACGCCATTCTTGTGGGCGAGAGCTTTTGCAAACTGCGCCATGCGCAACGGGGCGGGCAGGTGCGTGAATTCGTGCGCGCGGGAAAGCAGTGATACAGAGAATCCGGAATTTCATCATCCCATGCCCGGATTGCATCCTTTATGACCGGCACAGTTCTCAATGTCATCGCCGTTTTGATCGGCGGCTCGATCGGAACGCTGTTGGGCAACCGGCTGTCGGCGAAAGTGCAGGAGACGGTCATGCACGGGCTGGGGCTGATGGTTGTGGTGATCGGCGTGGTCATGGCAAGCGGGACCGGAAATGTCCTGATCCCGCTGTGCAGCGTGGTGGTCGGCGGCATTGTCGGCGAGTTGATGCGCATTGAAGACCGCCTGAACTGGCTGGGCGCACAGGCCGAAGCCCGCTGGGGCGCACAGCTGGGCCAGGGTAGAGTGACCGGATGGAGCGTCACGCGCGCATTTGTCACTTCCAGCCTGATCTTCTGCGTCGGGCCGATGACGATCCTCGGCAGCATTCAGGATGGGCTGCTCGGCGACCATGAGTTGCTGGCGATCAAGAGCGCCTTGGACGGGTTTGCCGCCATTCCCTTTGCCGCCAGCCTGGGGCCGGGCGTTCTTTTCAGCGTCGGCACGGTGGTCGTCGTGCAGGGTGGGCTGTCAGCGCTGGCGATGGGTATTGGCGGCGGGCTGGGGGACGTGAGCCGAGAAACCCCTTGGGTCATCGAACTGACAGCTACCGGCGGTGTTTTGATTCTCGGCATCGGCCTAACTTTGCTGGAAATAAAGAAGATCAGGGTCGCCAATCTTTTGCCGGGCATCCTCATTGCGCCGCTTATCGTGTGGGTTCTGGGCGTTACAGGCATAGGATTTTGAAAAGGTGATCATCGCGTTTGGCCGCTTGAAGTCCTGAATATCCATGCGAGACGAACGATGACCCGCGTAAAGATCTGCGGCATGACAAATTGGGATGACGCCCTGTGCGCGGCCCACGCCGGCGCGGACTTTCTGGGCTTCATCTTCTTCAGGAAATCCCCCCGCTACCTCGCGCCGGAGCAGGCCGCGGAGATCACCTCAGGGTTGGCCGGGGCCGCTTCTGCATCCACTCAGAGACCGGCTACAGATGGCGCTTCCCGGCCTCGGTTCATTGGCGTTTTCGTCAACGAGCCTCTGGATGTGATCGAAGAGACAATGCGCCGCGCCAATCTTGATTTCGCGCAACTGCACGGCGATGAGCCGCCGGCTCTGGTCGAGGCGCTTCAAGGACGCGGCTTCAAGGTGTTGCGACCGACGAGCGCCGCCGCCGCCAGCGCCGATGCCGAGTGGTACGCAGACCTCGGCCCCGGAGACGGTCCGCAGCTGCTCATTGACGCCTACGACCCAAAGGAGTATGGCGGCACCGGCAAACGGGCCGACTGGCAGGCCGCCGCCGAATTGGGCCGGATGTTCCCCCGGCTGGTGTTGGCGGGCGGCTTGACGCCGCACAATGTCGCCGCGGCCGTGGACGCTGTGAGGCCGTGGGCGGTTGACGTGAGCAGCGGCGTCGAAATCGCGCCAGGGCGCAAAGATCCGGACAAAGTGCGCGCATTCATCGCCGCAGCCAAAGGGCGGGGGCAGCAGGCTGCGCGCGAGGGCGAACTCTGAGGGGTTGAAGCATGGAGATATTGGGAGGCCCGCTGTTCGCAGTGGCCGGCGCCGGTGAATCACACGGCCCTGGCGTAACGACGATCGTTTTCGGCTGTCCGGCGGGTCAGCGCATCCGCCGAGCCGAGGTGCAGCAATACCTGGACCGCCGCCGCCCCGGCAGCAACCGCCACGGCACGCCCCGACAGGAGGCGGACAGGGTGGTCCTGCTCTCCGGACTCTACGCCGAAGACGAGATCGACCGGCTGCTGTCCGGGCCTGCGGTCGCCGTGGGCGGCGAGTCCGGCTCGGAGACCGAGAGCTACGAGGAGGGCTACGCCACCGGTGAGCCGATCGCGGCGCTCGTGCTTTCCACCTCGCAGCGATCGCGCCATTACGATCAGTTTGCCGGGCCCAGCGGCGAGGTGCGCCCAGGACACACCGACCTGGTGAAATATCACAAGTCCAAGGGCTTTGTCGACATTCGCGGCGGCGGACGCTCCAGCTACCGCTCGACGATTTCGGATGTGATCGGCGGCTCCATCGCCCGCATCTTTCTGAAGGAGCGGTTTGGCACGGTGGTATTGTCGTCGATCTCGCAGGTTGGCCCACTGCAAAGTGATCTGAGTCTGGCCCAGCATTTCGACAACGTTGCGCAGCAGCAGGGTAGGCGGACGATTGCGCCGGAACGCATCGCCGCGGCGGAGGCCAAGCTGGACGAGGCTGAAATCCGCTCGCTCGATGCGGAGTTTGCGCAGGAAGCGAGTGCGCTGATCAAACGCACGCGTATCGCGGGCGACTCACTGGGCGCGGCGGTCGAAGTGGTGGCGGTCAACCCGCCGTCGCTGGTCGGCGAGCCGCTTTACCAGAGCCTCAAAGTGCGGCTGATGGGCGCGCTCGGTGGGCTGAACGCGGTGCAGTCGTGCGAAGTGGGCGATGGCGTGCGCGTCATCTCTCGGAGGGGCAGCGAGAACAACGACCCCATTCGCCGCAGCGGCTACCAGTCCAACAGCCACGGTGGACTCATCGGCGGCATGACCACCGGTTCACCGCTGGTCTGCCGGGTCGGATTCAAGCCCACTTCAACGATTCTGAAAATGCAGCAGTCTGTACGCAAGAATCTGGAGGAGATCGACTTTGCCTTGGAAGCGGGACGCCACGACCCGTGCGTCGGCGTGCGCGCCGGGGTAACGCTGGAATCTCGCCTGGCGATTGAATTGATGAACGCAGTGCTGATGCACCAGTCGGGCCGCGTGGATGCGGCGCAATTCCAGCTTTTCTGAATTGGAGTCGGGTAGAGTGAACAACCCACACGTCTCTGCAACCATACAAACGCTCGAAACGCCGGTGGCAGATGGCTGCAACCTGACGATTACAGGGTTTATGGGCACGGGCAAAACGACCGTTGGCCACATTCTGGCAGAGTGCCTGGGCCGCCAACTCGTCGATATGGATGAGCGCATCGAGGCCGAACTGGGGAAGACGATTGCCCAGGTTTTCACCGACGAAGGCGAGGAGGTATTCCGCCAGGCGGAGGCGCGGCTTTGTCGGGCGCTGGCGCGCGAGTCCGGACTGGTGATCGCGACCGGCGGCGGCACATTGGTGAGCGACGAGAACCGGCAGACACTGGCGGCCAGCGGCCCCATCGTCTGCCTGACCGCGGGCATCGACGCAGTTTTGGAGCGAATCGAGGCATTTGAAGATCGCCCGCTGTTGCCGGGTGATCGGGAAGAGAAAAGAGCCAATATCGAGAGGCTGCTACTGAGCCGTCGCGAGGCGTATGGGCGCATTCCCCTGCGCGTGCCGACCGACGGCATTGCGCCGGCCACAGTCGCGGAGCGGGTTCTTGACACGCTGGCCGGAAACAATGAAATCGCGGAGATGACTCGCATCACCGTGCCGACGCCGGAAGGGCACTATCACATCTGCCTTGGCGAGGGGATTCTGGCGCAGGCGGGCCGCTTGCTGGCCAATCGTGCGCTGGCAAAGGGGCAGGCGGCAATCGTCTCCAACTCGGATATCGCCGCCCACTACGCCGAGGCCCTGAGCGAGAGCCTGCGACAGGAGGGCTACACTCCGGTCTTATGCCTGGTTCCCGAAGGGGAGGCGCGCAAGACGCTGGCAACCGTTCAAGACCTGTACGATCAGTTCGTGTCGGCGGGGCTGGACCGGCGCAGCCCCATCATCGGATTGGGCGGCGGCGTCATCGGCGACATGGCAGGATTCGCGGCGGCCACCTATCTGCGCGGCGCGCCTTTCGTACAGATCCCCACGTCCCTGCTGGCGATGGTCGATGCCTCGGTCGGCGGCAAGACCGGCGTCGATCTGCCCCAGGGCAAGAACCTTGTGGGGGCATTCAAACAGCCAACGGTCGTGATCATCGACCCGGACGTTCTCGCTGAACTGCCGGCGGCCGAGTTCCGGGCCGGGCTGGCCGAAATCGTGAAGCACGGGATTCTGGGCGCACCCCAGTTGTTCCGTCAGTTGGACTCGGTAGGGCCGACCAGTCTGACCCAGATGATCGCCGACGCGGTGCGGGTGAAGGTGGATGTGGTGATAGAAGACCCGTTTGAACGCGGGCGTCGCGCGACGCTCAACCTGGGACACACATTTGGCCACGCCATAGAGCAGGTGAGCGGCTATCGATTGCGGCACGGAGAGGCTGTGGCCGTCGGCACAGTTGCCGCCGCACGCATGGCGGTGGCGCTGAACCGGTGCGACGCTCAGACGGCCAGCAGCATCGAAAACTGCCTGGAAAGGCTGGGGCTGCCCACGTCGGCGAGCGGCCTCGACCTGGACGATGTCCACGCGATGATGTTCCTGGACAAGAAACGCAAAGGGAAGATGCTGCGATTCATCATCCCCCAGGCGATTGGGGATGTGGTGATCATCGACGACCCCGGCGCGGAGTACGTACGCGAGGCGCTGGCGTCCGTGCTCACATAGAAAGCAAGGAGACGGGATCGCCGCGGCCCGATCTTTTCGCGGCTAGACATAGACACAGCTGGCTACAAGAGAATCGCCCATGACGAAAATCCTTGTGCTTCATGGTCCCAATCTGAATCTACTGGGCACGCGCGAGCGGTCGATTTACGGCCACGTTACGCTGGAAACGATCAACCGGGAACTGGTTGACGCGGCCGGCGCCGACAATGAGGTCCGCACGATTCAGAGCAACCATGAGGGCATGCTGATCGATGAGATTCACGGCGCGCGGACGTGGGCCGACGGTTTGCTGATCAATCCCGGCGCGTTCACGCACTACTCTTACGCCTTGCGCGACGCTGTAGCCGGGGTAGCCCTGCCCACGGTCGAAGTCCATCTGAGCAACGTCCACAGCCGCGAGGAGTTCCGCCATCGCTCCGTAATCGCCCCGGTCTGTGTCGGACAGATCAGCGGCTTTGGCTGGCGCAGCTATCTGCTGGGATTGCAGGGGTTGCTGGCACATCTGGCCGAAAGTGAGCCGGATTGAGTTCAGCGGAGCATATCGACCGTGCTATACTGATGCGGCCCGGATGTGCATTAATACGCACTGTTCCTATCGCGCGCGATAAGAACGCAACTCACCTTCTTCGCCCCTGATGTCCCGATTTCGTTGGCATCTTTTCTGGGCGCTCGCAATTCTGAATATGGTGGCGGTGGCGGCTGTATTGGTCATAACCTCCAATTGGCCCGCAGCCGGGTCAGAGTCGCCATCAACCGCAAGCCCAGCAAACCGGGATCCTGTGGTCGAACTTGCGCCCACAACCGTCGCGTCGGCAGTCGCAACTGTTACCGGCCCAACCGCCGAATCACAGCCTTCCTCCACTGCAATCGGGGGCGCGCTCGTCTTGTGGCACAGCTGGGCGGGAGGGGACGGCGAAGCGCTGGCCGCAATCCTGACCCGCTTCCAGCAGGAGAGACCGAACATTCGGGTGGAGACGCACTTTGCAGCCTACGGCGAATTGGCCCAGACCTACACGGATGCGGTCACGGCAGGCGGCGGGCCGGACTTGATCCTGGCTCCGAACTGGTGGCTGCGTGATCTGGCGGAAGAGGGCGTTGTACTGCCGCTGGAGAGTCGAATCACGCCGCAGGAGCGTGCGCAGTTCATTCCGGCAGCCATTGACAACCTCACGTGGGAGGGCGTGTTGTATGGCCTGCCGACCAACTTCGAGATTGTGGCGCTGTATTACAATAAACGGTTGCTGGATGAAGAGCAGTTGCCGCGTGCGGTGGACGACCTGATTGATCTGGCCCTGGCTTCTCCCTCCCAGGGAGTCGGCATCTACACGAACTTCTACCACCTGTTCTGGGGCATCCCCGCCTTCGGAGGCAGGCTATTCGACGAGGATGGCCGCGTCGTTCTGGAGCAGACAGCGGGGACGGCGGACTTTCTCGACTGGCTGGTACGGGCCAAAGACACACCGGGCATTTTCGTCGCCCTTGATTACGGGATGCTCATGGACCGCTTCAAGAAGGAGGAATACGCTCTGTTCATCGACGGCCCGTGGAGTATGGGAGAGTTGCGGGAACAATTCGGCACAGACTTGGGCGTTGCGCCGCTGCCGGGCGGACCGGCGGGGTCTGCGCGTCCGTGGCTGGGCGCTGACGGCCTCTTTCTGAACCCGGTTGCGGCCGCGAACCGGCAGGAACTGGCGCTGGAATTGGCCCGCTACATCACGAACGCCGAGAGCGCGTCAACTCTGGCACGCATTGCCGGCCGCCTGCCCGCACACAAGGAGGCAGATCTGGGGGACAATGCGCTGTTGGCCGGTTTTATGCAACAGGGCGAGACCGCTCTGCCCCAGCCCCACCATGCGGAGATGGACGAAGTGTGGGGCTATGCGGGGGAGATGATCGCGCAGGCGCTGAGCGGCGCGGCGACGCCGGAGGAGGCCGTTCTGGAGGCTGCGACGCTCATCAATGAGGCAAACGGAAAGTAGGCAGTCCGGCCAGAGGCGCGCAACCGGTTTGCCGATTTAGTCTGAACAATGAAAATTGGAACTTGGGGACAACGACTACGCTTGCGCGTCTGGACGCTGGACCGTGGAAAGTAGACGATAGGACAAGATCGATCTTGCCGACCCGACTTTCGCTGGAAACCCGCCCGCAAGAAATTGTGGCGGGCTTGTACGACCGGCTGCCGTTCCCCAACATTGGGCCGGTGCAGGAGATCGCCTTCGATCTGGGGATCACTGCGCGCGATGGCGACGCGCAGTTGCAGGGGTTGGTCATCCAGGGCTATAGCGGACATCAACTGCTGTTTGAGCAGCGCTGGTCGGCACGCATCATCCGCCAACGCACGGGCGAAACCGATATGACGATTGCAGCCAACACCGGTCTGGCTGTGCGCAGTCTGCAATTTCTGCTGCACGGGTATGAACGCCTCTCGCATGTCGATATTACGGCAGTCGCCAGAACGCAGGGGACGACCGCGGCCGGTGAGGATGGAGAGCGGGCACAGGCGCACTATCAAGCACCTGTGGCCTATCACGAACAGCAGACCGATTTCTACTTCCCGTTGGCCGGCGCGTGGTGGGCGGTACAGGCCGGAGACTGGAGCGACTTCCACAAAACGGAGGTCTACAGCCAGCCTTTTGCCGTGGATTTTGTGAAGCTGGGGCCGGAGGGGCGCACGCATCAGGGGGACGGCCGCGCGCTTTCGGATCACTACAGTTGGCATCAGCCGGTTTATGCCGCGGCCGGGGGCAAGGTGGCATACCTCAGTTTCGATATGCCGGATATGGCGCCCGGCGCGATCCCTGATCAGGCGATTATGCGGGGGGATATGCGGCGGCTGTTGGGCAACGCCGTAGCGATCAGCCACGCCAACGGCGAGTTCAGCTACTACGCGCACTTGCAACAGGCCAGTTTGCAGGTCAATGAAGGCGAAATGATCCGGCGCGGCACGCTGCTGGGGCGGGTCGGCAACAGCGGCAATTCGCCGGGGCCGCACCTGCATTTTCATGTGATGAACGGACCCAATCTGTTCATCGACCAGGGGCTGCCGGTTCAGTTCAGCCACTTCGAGGCCGGTGGACAGTACTTTGCCGAACCGATGACGATTCCGACGCGCATGATCGTGATCGGGCCGGAACGAGACTGAAGGAAGGCCAGGCTGCGAAAGCTAGACCTGGCGCGCCAATGCTGAAAGAGCGAAGTGTCAAGATGAGCGAAACGTCGGTCAATGGCAACGGTCCGGGTGAAGACGCACTCCAGTTTCAGCTGGACGACGAGCAGTACGCAGCGCTGGTCGACACGGTCGCCGGCGAAAGGGTGATGGGGCTGGCGCTGTGGGAGGAGTCGATCACGGACCAGGGAGGCGCAAAGCCGACCGCGGCAGCGCGCGTTTTGTTCGATCTCGATCTCTATCTGGAGAACAACTCGCTCCTGGCGCTCTACGGAACGTCCGTTTTTCCTGATCCCGAGAGCGATCCCTTGCGCGGCTGGCAACACACTGGTAAAATACTACAATCGCTGATCAACAAAGGCATCTGGTTGGAAGAAATCGCGGCGACGGATGAAGACGACTTGGTTCTGATCCTGAGCCGGAATCACGAACCGCAGCTGTACTTGAATGTGAGTGGCTGGTCTGTCGAGGAGTGGGAGACGCTGCCCGGCGAGCAGTAGCGCATCGGACTCCAGTCCCCGCTATCGGCGCAATGGGCGATTGGCGCGAGCATCAACGTCCCTCCCCATCGTGGTGGAGGCGTTCAAGAGAATCAGCAGTTACGACCCGACCGGGGAGGTTTCAAGATGACAATTCTGACTGCCACGAGTGTCGCTCAGACAAGCGACGAACACCGGAAAGCTGCACTGTACGCGGGAGTGGCTGCGGCGGTGGTAGCGCTCCTGATGGTTCTGCTCAAGGGGGTGCCCGTTCTATCGCCCTTATTGGGCATTGTAATCGGCGCAGCTCCCATTGTGGGCTATGACTTCGCTCGAGGAGCGCTCGGCCAAAGTTGGCGGCCCGTCATCGCCGGGCTGATCGGCAACGTCCTCTTTGTCGTTGGCATTGTTCTTCGCGGCATCTTTACGGAAGACATTGGTTTCGTTGTCATAGGGCTTGTCATTAGTCTCCTTACTGCGATCCTGTGGCCGATCGTCGTCGGCGCGATGAGCAAGAATCAGTCGATCGGAAAGCTCCTGCTTGCCAGCATCATCGGTCTGATTCTTGGCTATATCGTGTTTTTCATAGCCGCCGGTCAGGATCCGACCAGTTGGCCCGGCATCGCCTCGGTTCTGTTTTGGGCCGTGTGGGGCGGCACGGTTGGCGCGGCGCTGAGCGCGTGGAGCAAGTAGACGACAGACCGCAGCACTGGAAGTTTCTTGCATTAAATGAGATGAAAGAACCGGTTCAGCGGGCGGGTCACAGCGCCCGCTGATTTAATTTTCTCTGATAGGCTCAGGCAGACTTTGCCGCTGTGGAACTGAACGCAGCGTCGATCGTTCAGACTGGCTTGGCTCATGTATAGGGATACGACAACGCTGGAAGAAATTTACCGGTTGGCTTTGCCGAAAGGATCGCAGATTCTGTATGGCAAAGAGTTGCTGGACCGGCCGGTCAGTTGGGCGTGCAGTCTGCGCCCCAGTCCACCGGCATTCCCCAACCTCGAAGGTGAAGAGTTGGCCCTGATCGACATCGAGGACCTACGCCAGTTCGACCCGCAGATGCGCCTGGATCGTGTTGTCAACAGCTTGCACCAGGCGCGCATCTCCGCGATTGGCGTGCTGGGTGACGTACCGGAGGGCGCCATTGGCGTCTCCGCAGAAAATCAGATCCCCTTGATCGCCCTGGCAGACTCCGAATCGCTGCTGTCGATCGAGAGAACGGTGATCCGTCTGATTGTGGACCGGGGCGGCTACCTTGCCGCCAAGGCAGCCGAACTGCAGCGTGAACTGACGCAGATAGAACTGGACGGCGGCGGCCTGGAGATGATGGCAGACCTGCTGACTCGCTTCTCCGAGCAGCCAATCCTCTTCCTCAAAGATGAGGGCACTGCGATAGCCGCCGCCGGCATGGAGGAGTTGACCGAACAGCACAAGAGGCGTGTGCTGACCTCTTTGCCCAGCCGGACAACGCTGCGAAGTTGGCTTGCGGCCAAATTTGGTACCGAGTTGTCCGAGAGCAGCGAATTGACCGGCATCCTCCACATTGACGGCAACCAGCCTTTTCGCCAGGTCGTGGTCAGCCCCGTCATCGTCGCCGAACGAATCGAGGGATATTGCCTCCTGTTACGTTCGGACTCCGGCCCGCCTGAGGTGATCACGACAGTCGAGAGGCTGGCCGTGTTGCAAGGGGCCGGCGCGGCCGCCCTGGCATGGAGCCGCGAGCAGGCGGTCGGAGCCGTCGAGGAGAAGATGCGGGCCGTTTTTCTGGATGAGTTGCTGGCCACCGAAATTGCCGACGAGGAAGCTTGGATTCAGCGCGGGCTGTCGCTGGGATTCGACCTGAACCGGCCACACGCGGCCTGGTTGATCCAGGCAGAGGGCATCCAAGACTGGCCGAATGCGCTACGACAGTATCTGGAAGGGAGACAGGAGTCGATCCTGCTATCGGTACGCCCTGAAGTGTCGCTGCTCTTCTGGCCTTGCGAAAGCGCCAAGAGCGGACGCGAGTTCAAAGCGATCGCCAACCGACTGGTAGAGTATTTCACCTCTTCGTTTCACAGAGCTTCGCTGGTGATCGGGATCGGACGGCCGGCTGCATCGGTGCGGGAGTGGCTGCGCAGTCTGGGGCAGGCGCGCGAAAGCTGGCGGATGGGAAACTCGTGGCAGGCGTCGCCGGTAACCTATTTCGGCGACCTGGGACTGTACCAACTGCTGACCGGGCTGGGCGGAAGCGGCGAGGCGGCCCGCTTCTTCCGCAAAACGGTTGAGCCGCTGCTCGCGCATGACGAAAACCACAACGCGGAGTTGGTCGAGACGCTGGAAGCCTTTTTTGCCTGCCACGGCAACCTGAGCCAGACCGCGACGGCGCTACACATCCACCGCAATACGCTGACTTACCGCCTGCAACGCATCTCCGGTATCACCCGGCTGGACTTGAACGACGCCGACGCCCGCTTTTCCCTCCAACTCGGCCTCAAGCTGCGACCGGTCATGCACAACCGAATCCAGTAGGGATTGGCTGTTACCGCGCGCTTTTCATTCGACCGTATTCGAGTGGCTGCCGTCCGCGAGCTGCTCAGCCAGCGTACGCACCGCGTTGACACCATCGGCTGAACCGGCGGCCTTCACCAACGCCGAACCGACGATAACGCCCTCGGCGATCTGCGCCACACTTGCGGCCTGGGGGCCGGTGCTGATACCGAATCCGACCGCCAGGGGCAGATCCGTGTGGCGGCGCACCCGCTCGACAAACTCCAGCAGACCCGGCGGCAGTTCGTCGCGCGCGCCGGTGATGCCGGTAACACTGACAAGATAGACGAAACCGGTTGCGTGCCGGGCCACCGCCTTGATGCGTTCCTCTGTGCTGGTCGGGGCCAGCATATAAATGGTCGCCAGACCCGCCTCGCGACAGGCAGGCTCCAACAGTTCCGACTCACCCGGCGGCAGGTCGGGGACGATCAGGCCGTCGACGCCCGCCACAGCCGCAGCCGCGACGAAGCGTTCCTCACCGAATGCCAGAATAGGATTGTAGTAGCTCATGGCACAGAAGGGCTTGTCCACCCCTTGCGCGCGCAACTCTCGCACCATCTGCAGGCAGTCGGCCACGGTCGTGCCGCCCACGAGCGCCGCGTAGGTGGCGGTCTGAATTGTCGGCCCGTCGGCAAGCGGATCACTGTGAGGAATGCCGATCTCGACCAGATCAGCGCCGGCCTGCGCCAGGGCAGCGATCACCTCCAGGGACTGCGGCCGCGTGGGGTAGCCCATCGCATGATAGGGCATGAACGCGGCGCTGCCCGACTGCTTCAGATTGCGAAAGACCTGCTCAATGCGTTCGACTCCACTCATCTTTCACCTCGCGCGCACAGTTGGCGCATTTTAGCTGTCTCCGCCTAGTGTCTGCATGACCGTGCCCAAATCCTTGTCGCCCCGCCCGCTGAGATTGACCAGAATCACCTGATCCTGCGCCATCTGCGGCGCCAATTCCAGCACATGGCCGATTGCATGGGCGCTTTCGAGGGCGGGGATGATCCCCTCTAACTCGCACAGCGCCTTGAACCCCTCTAGCGCTTGCGTATCGGTGCAGTAGGTGTATTCGGAGCGGCCCACATCCCGCAGCCAGGCATGTTCCGGCCCGACGCTGGCGTAATCCAGGCCGGCGGAGATGGAATGGGTGAGGGCGATCTGGCCGTCGCCGTCCTGAAGGACATAGCTCTTTGTGCCCTGCAAGACACCGAGCCGCCCCCGTTGCGGGTCAGCGAAACGGGCGGCATGCGCGCCGTCCTCAATGCCGCGGCCGCCCGCCTCGACACCGATCAGACGCACGCTCTCCTCCTCCAGGAAAGGATGGAAAATGCCGATAGCGTTGCTGCCGCCGCCGACACAGGCCACAATCACATCCGGCAACCGCCCAGGGCCGCCCTCGGCAGGATCCTGCATCTGGCTGTAGGCCTCGGAGCCGATAATCGACTGGAAATCCCGCACCATGGCCGGGTAGGGATGGGGACCGAGCGCGCTGCCCAGTAGATAGTGGGTCGTCTCTACGTTCGTAACCCAATCGCGGATCGCCTCGTTGATGGCGTCCTTCAGCGTTTGGGAGCCGCTGTCCACCGAACGCACTTCGGCGCCGAGCAACTGCATACGGAATACGTTGGGCTTTTGTCGCTCCATGTCGACCGTGCCCATGTAGACGATGCACTCGATGCCAAGCAGCGCGGACGCGGTGGCGGTGGCGACGCCGTGCTGGCCGGCGCCCGTTTCGGCCACAATGCGCGTCTTACCCATCTTGCGCTTCATCAGCAGCGCCTGGCCTAGTGCGTTGTTGATCTTGTGCGCGCCGGAGTGGGCCAGGTCCTCCCGCTTCAGATAGATTTGTGCGCCCCCCAGCTCCTCACTCAGTCGGCGGGCATAGGTAAGCGGGGTGGGGCGGCCAACGTAGGTGTGCTGCAAGTTGGCCAACTCCGCCATGAACTCGTTGTCGTTGCGGGCGTTCAAATAGGCTTCTTCCAATTCATCCAGCGCCGGCATGAGTGTCTCCGGCACATATTTACCGCCATACGGACCGAATCGCCCGGTCTCGTCCGGTACGGCACGGAAGTTGACAGTTGTTGATGTCGTGGTGAGAGTCATCGATTCCTCACATTGAGTCTGGCAACGGGTTGGCAACGGCCCGTCATCTGCGCTCGAAAATAATATTTGTAGCCCGCTGCATCACATCCACGGGCGCGGCTTCGCCGGTCCACTTTTGCCAAGCGATCGCGCCCTGGTAGACGAGCATTCCCAGGCCGCCTATGGCCATGGCTCCGTCTGTAAAGGCCAGTTGCAGCAGGCGTGTCATGGCCGGATTGTAGACCAGGTCGTAGACGATCTGCTCGGTGCGAAACTCGACATCTTCCTCCCAGGGCAACCCCTCGATGCGCGGCTCCATGCCCAGCGAGGTGCAGTTGACGATCAGTTCGGCGCTCTCGGCGCTGGCGGTTACATCATCGGGAAATGCGGCGCTGCCAATGTTGATCTCCGGGAAGTAGGACTGCATTGTCGCGGCCAGGTCGACCGCTTTTGCGACGGTGCGATTGAGGATCGTCACACTTTGCACGCCTGCCTCGGCCAGCCCGTAAACGACCGCCCTGGAGGAGCCACCCGCGCCGATCACCAGCGCCCTTTTGCCGGCGGGATCAACCTCATGGGCATTCAGATCGGCGATGAAACCGGCGGCGTCGGTATTATCGCCGGTGAGCTGACCATCCTCGCCGACCACGATCGTGTTGACCGCGCCAATCGCCTCGGCCGCAGCGGTCCAAAGATGCAGATGGGGCATGACGGCCTGCTTGTGGGGCACGGTCACGTTGACGCCGCGCAGACCCAGCGCCGGCAGCGCGGCGATAGCCTCCGGCACGCGCTCCGGCTGCACCGAAAAGGCCAAATAGCGCCAGTTCATCTGGCGGGCGACGAAGGCGGCGTTATGCATCTGCGGGCTGATCGAATGGGTGACGGGCCAGCCAAACAGGCCGACAAGCGTGGTGGCGGCATTGATGTCGGTCGGGAACAACTCCGGGTCAACTCTGTTCTGCTGTGGATCAGTCATTTTCGCTTTCCCGATCAATTTCTTGCACATCGACGTCCAGCGCGCGCAGGGTCGACTCAAAGCCCGGAAAACTGTCGGCGGTGACATGCGCATTGTGAATCGTCGTCTCGCCATCGGCGATCAGACCGGCAACGGCCAGCGCCATCGCCAGCCGGTGGTCCCCGCGGCTATCGACGCTCGTGCCGCTTAACTGCGTCGGCCCGTCGACGATGAAGCCGTCGGCGGTCTCCTGGATCTTTGCGCCCATCTTCTTCAATTCGAAGACGGTCGTAGCGATGCGATCCGTCTCTTTAATGCGTAGCTCCTGCGCGTCTCGCACAATTGTGCGCCCCTCGGCCTGGGTGGCGGCCACAGCCAGGACCGGCAGCTCATCGATCATGGTGACGATCTGCCCGCCGCCGAACTCCAATCCGCGCAAGCCGCCGCCGCTGACGATCAGGTCCGCCACCGGCTCACCCCCCTGATGCGGCCGTTCTCTGCGCCGTATACTGGCCCCCATTTCCGAGAGCGCATCGACGATGCCAGTGCGCGTCGCGTTGATGCCCACGTCGAGAATTGTCAGGTTGCTGTCCGGCAGGGCGGAGGCGGCCACGAGCAAAAAAGCAGCGGAGGAAATGTCGCCGGGAATGAAGATGCTCAGCGGTTTCAGCGGGGATTGCGGGCGTTCGCTATGTGTCGTATTGCCCAAGGCGATGACCGGCGCGTCCATTGAGCGTAACATGCGCTCGGTATGATCGCGGGCCGGCCCCGGCTGGTGCACAACGGTTAGCCCGTGGGCGTACAGACCCGCCAGCAGGAGGCAACTCTTCACCTGCGCGCTGGCAACCGGCATCTGATATTCGATGGCCTTCAGGCGGCTGGGCGCAATCGTCAGAGGCGCGTAGCGGCCATTCTGACGCCCGAAGAGCTGCGCGCCCATCGTACGCAGCGGGTCAACGATGCGCGCCATTGGCCGGCCCCGAATCTGGGCCGTGCCGCTGAGGACGCTGACGAACTGCTGTCCGGAAAGCAGCCCCGCCAGCAGCCGCATCGTCGTGCCGCTGTTATCGCAATCGAGCACGCCGCCCGGCTCCTGCAGACCATCGAGACCGACGCCCTGTATCTCCAACTGAGTGCTGCTGATCTCGTCGATGGTCACACCCATCGCCCGCATGATGCCCATCGTAGCCTTGCAGTCATGGCCGTCGAGAAAGTTGCGAATATAGGAGCGCCCCTCGGCAATCGAACCGAAGATCACGGCGCGATGGCTGATGGATTTATCCCCTGGGACGGAGCAGCGGCCAATGAGCGGGCCGCTATTGCTGATTTTTAGGATGTCTGCCATAGGATATTTGAATGGTGTTATGGAATTCGATGGGTTGAACAGCCTTCACGTTGGTAATCGGCGTACCGCTTGATTGTCAATTGCGCCAAGCAAGCGCGTCGAGGCATTCGGAATCAGCCGTTCGCCTGCAGCGCGAGCGCCCCTTTCTCCTGTTGCCAGTCGGCTCGCATGGACTGGGAACAGGATAGCTTGGCGCGCAAGGAATCTTCATCGCCGTCTGCCAGCAGCGTGCGCAGTTCTTGCAGATGCCCGTCGAGCGCGTCCAATTGCGCCAGCACCGCGCTCCGGTTGGTCATCAGAATATCCAGAAACATCTGTGTATCGCTGGCTGCAACCCGGCTGGTGTCGCGGAAACCACCGGCGGCCAACTCCCAGACCGCGGAATCGGACGCGCCGCTGTCATTCACCGTATGCACCAGAGCGCTGGCCAGCAGGAAGGGCAGATGGCTGATGGCGGCCACCAGTCGATCATGGCGGACCGGCTCGAGAGTGATAGGAAAGGCCCCGATGGCTGTCACCAACTCGGTGGCCAACGAGACCGTTTCGGGCGTTGTGCGCGCCAAAGGCGTGAGCACCCACGGGGAACCCTCGTACAGCCCGCTCTCCGCTGACGAGTAGCCGGCTGTCTCTTTGCCGGTCATGGGATGGCCGCCGATCGGCTGCACCCCTGGTGGCAGGCGCTCCATGGCCGCGCAGATTTCGGCCTTCGTGCTTCCCATATCCATGATGACGGTTCCCGGCCACAGGATCGGCCCCAGCCTCTCCAGAATCGAGACGACCGCCCGCACCGGGGTCGAAAGTATGACTATGTCGGCGCCGGCGACTCCTGAACTGAGATCGGTCGTCGCCAGATCGACCGCATTCTCCTCAAACGAGCGCAAGATTGTGCTGATGCTGCGCGTGACCCCCCGCACCTCGCGGCACAGGTTGCGCTGCTTCAGGTCGATGCACAGGCTCGCGCCCATCAGGCCCAACCCGATGACGGTTACGCTGCAGTCAGAGAGAGATTTCATGGTTCGTTTCGTTGTTCTCGGTTTGACGAACAGCCGAAAACGGGAAACTGGATTTCAGAACTCGCGTCCGACCGCGCCGGCAATCAACCGCAACTCCTGCATCAGACTGCCAAAACGCTCGAAGGTGAGACTCTGCGCGCCGTCGCTCCAGGCTTTGGACGGATTCGGATGCACTTCGATCATCAGGGCATCGGCTCCGGCGGCCACCGCGGCCTTGGCTATCGGACTCACGTACTCCCACTGGCCGGTTCCGTGGGCCGGGTCGGCCACAACCGGCAGATGCGTCAACTGCTTCAACACGGGGATGGCGTTGATGTCGAAGGTATTGCGCGTGGCGGTTTCGTAGGTGCGAATGCCGCGCTCGCACACCATCACCTGCATGTTGCCGTTGCTCAGGATGTACTCGGCCCCCATCAGCAACTCTTGAATCGTGCCGCTGATGCCCCGCTTGAGGAAGACCGGCTTGCTCGTCTTGCCAACCGCCTTCAGCAACGGGTAATTCTGGTTGTTGCGCGCGCCAATCTGGAAGATGTCGGTGTAGTCGCCAACCAGTTCGATGTCCTCCGAACTCATTACTTCGGTGATCACCGGCAGGCCGGTCTGTTCGCGGGCCTCGGCCAGATACTTAAGTCCCTCTTCACCCAGGCCCTGGAAGCTGTAGGGGCTGCTGCGCGGCTTGAAGGCCCCGCCCCGCAGCACAGAGCCGCCGGCCTCTTTCACCGCGTGCGCAGTCTCCAGGATCTGCTCGCGGCTTTCCACACTGCACGGCCCGGCCATGACAACGATTTTCTCGCCGCCGACGCTGACGCCGTTGACCGAAATCGACGTTGATGACGGGACGAAATCGCGGCTGGCGTACTTGTACGGCTTCATGATGCGGACGGTCTTCTCCACACCATCCAGCACTTCAAACGTGTCCTGCTGGATCAGATAGTCGTCAGCGCCGATGATCCCGATGATTGTGCGCGCCTCCCCTCGACTCAGATGCACCTTGTAGCCGAGTTCCTCGACGCGCTTGACGACGCCTTCCACCTCTTCCGGCGATGCGTACTGTTTCATTACGACAATCATTGATAGATCCTTTCCTTTGGCAGATGTGCGGTTGACATATCAATGTATGATGAGTGCCCTGTGGCGTCTTCTCGTTTTCCTGGCCCCGTTCGCTGCGCATCCATTCAGACGAGAACGGCGCTCTGCTCGCGTCCATTGGCAGGCAGCGCATTCATGCTGTCAGGCTCGGCAATTGTGCGGCCAACGGCCTCGGCGACTCTTCGCAGACCGTCCATCAAATCTGCGAAACGTTTGGGCTTGAGGCTTTGGTCTCCGTCGCTCAAGGCTGCTTCCGGGTCGGGATGCACTTCCAGCATCAGGGCATCGGCGCCGGCCGCGACCGCAGCGAGAGACATCGGCGGCACCAACTCCCAGTCGCCGGTTCCATGGGCGGGGTCGGCTACGACCGGCAGATGGGAGGCCCGCTTCAATACGGGAATGGCGTTGAGATCGAAGGTGTTGCGGGTGGCGGTCTCATAGGTGCGGATGCCGCGCTCGCACAGCATCACCTGCATATTGCCGTTGCTCAGAATGTACTCGGCACACATCAGCAGTTCCTGGATTTCACCGCTGATGCCCCGTTTGAGCATGACCGGGCGCTGCACTTTGCCGACCGCCTGCAGCAGGCCATAGTTCTGCATATTGCGCGCGCCGATCTGCAAAATATCGACGTACTCGGCCACCAGGTCGATGGCCTCAATCGTCATCACTTCGGAGATGATCGGCAGTCCCGTGATCTCTCTGGCCTCGGCCAGATACTTCAATCCCTCTTCGCCCAACCCCTGGAAGCTGTACGGGCTGGTGCGGGGCTTGAACGCGCCGCCGCGCAGCACGCTGGCGCCGGCCTCTTTGACGGCGATGGCGGTTTCAATGATCTGCTCGCGGCTTTCGACGCTGCACGGTCCGGCCATGACGACGACCTGGTCGCCACCGAAACGGACGCCGTTCACATCGATCACGGTTCCTCCGGGGTTGGTGGCGCGGCTCGCCAGTTTGTACGGGTCCTGGATGCGAACGGTCTTCTGCACACCCGCCATCGCATCGAACGTATCGCGCCGAACCTGGGTCAGGTCGCCGATGAGGGCGATGACGGTGTGGTCCTCGCCGCAGATCGGCTGGGTTTGCGCGCCCAGGGCCGCGGCGCGTTGGAGAACTTTGTCAATCTCGGCTGCGGATGCCTTGGGCTTCATTACGACGACCATTTGTGCCTCCTGTATCTAGATTTGCAACATTGTCTTCTGTGCGTATCGGTCCTCTTTGGGTGGTTTCGCCGCGTGATAGCTACCCAACATCTTGACAAACGCCGCATGGTTGACCAGACCAAGAATGGCAGCGCCACAATCAGGCTCTTTCCAGTGGCCCTCAAAATCTAGGTAAAATACATACTGCCACGGGTAGTCGCGGCGCGGGCGGCTCACTAACCTCAGCAGTTTGATCTTACGCTCGGCAAGTTCGCCGATGCATGCGAATAACCCGTCAGGATTGTGGGGCGTGGCAAAGACGATAGAGGTCTTGGAGTTTTGTGTCTGTTCCGCTTCACCTTTACCGATGACAAAGAAGCGAGTATAGTTGTAGTTCGCGTCCTCGATGTTTTGCTGGACGATCTCCAGGCCATAAACCTTTGCGGCCAAAGCGCTGGCAATCACGCCCACTTCCGGCTCCGGGCACTCCGCCAGATCTTTGGCGCTGCCAGCTGTGTTATACCAGGGAACGGCCTCGTAACCGTGGCGGTTGAGAAAACCTTCGCACTGTGCCAAAGCCTGCGTATGGCTGCGCACCTGCTTGATAGTGCCGCCATTGCCAGGTATTGTCAGCAAGTTGTGTTGCACGCGTATTATGATTTCACCCTGAACACGGAAGTCATGATTCAACAGCAGATCGCTGGCTTTGTTGATGCTGCCTGCGGCAGAATTCTCAACCGGCACGACTCCTACTGTGGCGCGGTCCTCGTCAAGAGTTGCAAAGAGTTCCTCAAACGTCTGGCAGGACACCGTTTTGGCCTCGGCTCCGAACCGTTGACGGCTTGCTTCTTCGGAAAACGAGCCATGCTCCCCCTGGAATACGACAACTGTCATCGAACCACTCCCCGATTCCAAAGAACCGAACAAAGATACTGCTTCATACCTACGCCGGCGCGAAAGATCTTCATCGATTCAGAAGTCAGCGCCATTGACATTCTATATTTGCAGCGAGGCCTCCTGCGCGAATCGCTCATCGCTGGGCTGCGCCGCCGCGGGATAGCTGCCCAACATCTTGACAAACGCCGCGCGGTTGAGCAGCCCCAGTACCGCGGCGCTACAGTCCGGCTCTTGCCAGTGCCCCTCAAAATCCAGATAAAATACATACTGCCAGGGCCGGTTGCGGCGTGGGCGGCTCTCCAGCTTGACGAGATTGATATTGCGCTCGGCGAACTCCCCAAGACAGTTGTAAAGCGAGCCGGGACTATGCGGCGTCGCAAAGACGAGGGAGGTCTTGGAATCCGGCGCGTGTTCAGCATCGTTCTTGCCGATGACAAAGAAGCGGGTAAAGTTGTAGTGCAGGTCCTCGATTCCCTGTTGGACGACTTCCAGTTCATACATATCCGCCGCCAGCGCGCTGGCGATCACGCCCACATTCTGTTCAGGATGCTCGGCCAGTTCCTTGGCGCTGCCGGCGGTGTCATACCAGGGAATGGCGACGTAGCCGTTTCGATTGAGAAACCCTTCGCACTGCGCCAGGGCCTGCGGATGGCTGCGCACCTGCTTGATGCTTTCACCATTTCCCGGCAACGTCAACAGATTGTGCCGCACGCGCAAGAGGATCTCCCCCTGCACGCGGAAATCATGATCCAGCAGTAGATCATAGGCTTTATTGATGCTTCCGGCGAGCGAGTTCTCCACTGGCACGGCCCCTGCAGTGGCGCGCTCCTCGTCGATTGACGAAAAGATCTCCTCAAACGTCCGGCAGGGCAACGTCTCGACATCGGCCCCGAACTGTTGGCGGATGGCCTCTTCGGAGTATGCCCCATTCTCTCCTTGAAATGCGACAACTGTCATCGGACTGCTCCATGTTTGCGAACTGCGCGTACCAGTCGTTCTCTCTATCGCTCGCCGGCATCAAATTGGCGCCGGCCCAGGTCAACTCGTTAATTGCTTGTCGATCCAGCGGTTGAGTTCATCCATATCGACCTCTACGGCAAGTCTTTTGTCCGGGCGCAGGCTTTGGGCATCCTTAAGATAGACATGTTGAATTTCTGACTGCGGCGTATCGGTATTCCAGTGAATCAGGATGCGTATGCAGCGGGGCACGCTGTCCGGCACCTCCATCTCATGCCCGCAAAGCAGCGGCACGTCCATCCATCCCAACTGACGGGCGGCCAGCGCCGGAAACTGGCTGACCACGTCGCGGGTCGTCGTGAAGAAGGCGCTGGTGACGTCGATGGGCTGTATACCATTAAGACGAATCATCATCGCCAGTAGTTCGCGCGTCGCCCGCAAGATCGCATCGGGCGTGTCCTCTTCAATCGTTGTCGCGCCCCGCACCCCTCGACAGATCACGGCTCTCTCCAGTTTCTCCCGCCATGATTCAGGCCCTTTGACCGGCGCAATCCCTGGCGAAGCGGTCAATTTGTTGCCGTTGCGTCCGACCGCGATGGACACATGAAAACGGCAAGGCTGCGTTGATACAACAAAAAAAGCGTGGAGATCGTCTCCACGCTTTGAGAGTCTTTACGTTGACTGCCCCTACACAGCCCAACGCTCCTCAACCAGCGGAGACGGTTGGCTCACGCCAGAATAATAACCAAACCAAAAGTTGCCAAAAGAAAACCCGCGCCACTCATGGCGCAGGTTGCCGGACAACAGGATCTCCGCGGCGGTCGGTCCGTCCAACAGGCTGATCGGCAGAAGGGAATCATCCTCGTTGCCAATCAGGTCGGCGATAGTCATTGCTGCGTCGCGTCTTTCGGTACTCACTCTGTCGAACCGTCCTCGTTGAGGGGCGGATTAACTTTGCATGATTCTACTGCAAACGAGAATATCACGCAAAAAACCGTTTGTCAATTCTATCACAACGTGAAATCAACAAATGTCAGACTCACCCTCCACGAACTTTGCGGGAAGAGTCGATTATGGGTCGGCCGGTTGGATTATGATTACTTCATAGTGAAGAGGAGACCAATCCTGAATGACAGCCGCTTTCATGGTCCCATCTGGCGAAGTCGATTCTTCAACCAGGCGCCCGGCCCATGCACTTATTTCAACGAAGTTCGGGTACTTTGCTTTCAGTTCCGCTTCCTCCGGATGCCTTGGACCCTTTAAGATTGTTGATGAAGAGGTGAAACCGTCAGGTAGCCGTTTTATCCGCTCCGCTTGTTTGCCGGTGACCGGATCATACAACCACAAGGCATTCCCGTCTCCATATATGCAGTTGGGGTGCCCATTTCCTTTGTTATAGTAGAGCTTGTTGTCTTCGCTCCATCCAAGCAGCCTGAATTCGCAACTTCCATAGAGGTCTTCGATTTCGGCTTGAGCACGTCTAATCGTGCCTGCCAGAGAGCTTTCGGGCTGCGTAAGCCAGATTACGTCATACCCAGGTGGCGGCTCGAAGGTTTCCAGTGCATTGTATGAGCCATAGATTGCCGGAACCGCGAAAGGAGCGGATGCAAGCATGCCCAGAGGCACAAACGATATCGCTCTCGCGAGCCAACCCCGTTGAGAAACGACCCAAAGCCATGTACAAACGGACAATCCAATACCCCAGAGAACCAGGAACGAAACCTGACCTGAATAATACACCAGAGCCGGGGGGAGGATTAGAATGAGAGGGATTGGGCCTAAGAATGCACCAATTAGGTTCATGAACCATGCGAGCGTCGGTGATGACATAACGCCCACCAGAATCCAGTCGCCATAGAGTCCCAGCAGGAACGGGGAGAGCAATACCTACATCAATACCCGAAGAAATGTTGACGGACCTGGAGAATCCTTGTCGTTCGCTGTTGTGTAATGCCTTATACTCACCTCCTCAGAACCCTGATGCACCTTTGCTTGGGTGTCAGGATTGCGGCGCGTTTAAGCGGCATCAATGTATTTCTATGGGTTCTCCTCTACTGAAATCCTGTAAACATAGGGAGAGTCAGTAGCAAATCCGCGCCCAGGGCAATTGCATCTAAATTGGGTCAGAGCATCGAAATGCCGCAACAATCTCTTCCAGGACGGGGGCAGACATTGAAGACTGTACCAATGATGGCACGCAAGCTAAGAATCTGGCTGGTTTCGACGACTGACGGCCTTTGTTGCGTGGAATTTCCGTCGTCATTCAACAGGCTGACAGCGATTTCCGTTTATCATCACGTTCTTTTGTTCGGAATCCCGACGAAATTGGCATACAGATTTAGATGCGATTGCCCTGAGTCCGCGCCATCGCTTCTTGCGAGGGGGAGCGATCACGGGTCTGCCGGTTTCATCACGATGACATCGAAGGGACCGTAGAAACTGTCCTGGATGACAGCTGCTCTGAACATGCCATCGGGCGATAGCGATTCCTCTACGATACGCGTGACCCAAAGCGAGTCCCCGCCGTGTGTACGAACCTGCGTTGCGGAGATCCCGGTCGAAGGCGCAAAATCGGTTGGAAGCAGTTCGATCCGCTGCGGCCCGTTGCGGGACAGTGGATCGTACCGCCACAGATCGTTTCTGCAATCTGAACCATAGTAGAGTTGATTGTCTATGCTCCAGCCATGCATGCGAACCTTGCACCCGTCTATGTCATGGGCGCGTGGCGCGCTCTTGAACGCGCTGGAAAAGTAGCCCTGAGGCTGTGTCAGCAATTGCAATTCATACCCCTGAGCCACGCCTACGGATCGCAACGTGTAAGGGCCATACATCTGTATGACGGCGAAGGGCGCGACCAGGATCGCGCCCAGAATCGCCGCCGAAACAATGCGAGCGATCGTTCCGCGCCGTTCCGCAGTCCAGAACAGGCTACACACGATCAGCCCAACAGCGCAAAATGCGAAGAACCAGAAAGGGGCCACAAACGCCGGATTGAGGAAATCGGTCAGCAGCACAAGCGGCCCAAGTGCTGTCCAGACCGGCCGCGCAAGCTCTGGAGTGCCGTCGATCAGCCATCTGCCGTAGACGGACAGCAGAAGAAGGAACAGGAAGACCCATACGATGCCGCGCAGAAGCCTGTGGCCGCCTGGCAGGTATTTGCTAACCAGTATCGTGTAGATCATGATCACTATTCCCCTGACGATGGAACATGGCATGTGACCCTGTCAGAATCATCGCAATAGTCGTAAGCCTCGAAAACAAGCCGGGCTTTCGATGTAATTCCGGGAACATCGCCCACAAGGGTTATCGTATTTGCTTGCGAGGACATTTCAACAACGGCATCACCAAGGGCAGCAAACACGTCTCCATCTCTTTCCCTAGTATCGGTATCCTGTTTGGCCTCCATGGGCGCGGCGACATTGTTGCCGTTATCTGAGGGAAACACAGAGTGAGCGGCAGACAAAGTGTAATCAAACTCGGCAGAGCCTTGTTCCGGGTCGTAGTCTATGTCAATAGAAACCATCCAGTTGTACTCCAGGACTCTTGGCCGGATGCCGATTCTGTCGAATGTCAGCGTTTCCGGCACGTCTCTGAGATGAAACACGGCGGTCAGTGTTTCGCCGGACAGAGTCGTACTGACTGCGGTGATGTCTATATGCGCCGCCGAAACATTTGAAAGGTCATCGGTTACGGTTTGACCCGGCATGATAATGGCCGAATCAGAGCCGCACGCTTCTTCCTGATCCGTGCTTTTTACCGGCCAGACATGACACCCTACCTTATCGAAGCCACTCAGGTAGTCGTAAGTCCTGAATGCAAGCCGCGAATCGGCTGAAATTCCAGAAATATCTCCTGCGAGCGTTATTGTGTTTGCTAGCATAGATACTTCAAAAATTGCCGATCTCTGTATGGAAGTACGACCATCGGGAAAAAGTGTCCAAACTTTGGGTGACACTTTTTCCTCGATGGTTTCAGTCGTGTTGGCGCCTCTGCTGGAGGGGGGCACAAAGTGAAGGGCTGAAAGAGTGTATTCAAATCCCCCGACACCCGTCTCCAGGTCATTGTCCACATCGATTGACACCTCCCACATGTACTCCACATAACCTTCTGCTATGCCTGGTCGATTGAAAGTCAGGCTCTCCGGGAGGTCTCGCAAATGGAATACGACCGTCAGCGTTTCCCCTGACAATGACATAGTGACTTCAGTGATTTCAATGTCGTCAGCCAAAGTGCCCGAGATTTCGTCGGTTACGGTTTGGCCCGGCGTTGTTGCGAGCTCGTCAGGACCACACTGGCCGGGCGCTACAGACGACGCACTCGTGTTTGGAGCCTCATTAAAGCAGCCCCTGTCGGCATCGGGATCATTCGCGAAACACAACGGAGTAGGATCGGGAATGGCAGAGGAGGCAGCAAGTTTATCGCTACAGTCGACCCTGTCCGCTTCTTTCGGTGTCTCTTGATTCGTCGATCTCTGGCGACCACCCGGCGCCAGGTAGTCGGACGCCACCAGATCGGTTACTGCCAGCAGAGGAAAGTCGATTTACTCACGATCTCTGTATTGGACCGCAAATGTTTCAATCAGAGCTGCCAGTTCCTTTCTGTTCTCAAGGCAAAATCGATCGGCGTCCAGGAAGAGATTCATAAAGAACACCGTCACAATGATCGAATTGGCATCCTTCCAAAAAGCTTCCAGCATTCTTTTCCCGCCGTCACGAGCAATGGCGTCTTCCGCCCAGTCATGGAGCCACGCGTTATCTACAGACTTGCCTCCAAAATAGATGAGAATATCTCTGTCAGGACCTTGGTATGACACAAATCTCACTACCAAGCCAGATTCGCACGGTTGGCTTGGGGATTCTGGAAGGGGTGTGGGGATAAGCGCCAGGGCTGCCGGATCGACCGTGCAGCCTGACAGCAGCAGGATTGCTACGAGTGTGAGAAAGATGCGCTTCATTGCTAATTCGTCCCCATTTGGACGGCACTCATCATCGAGTGAAAAACTAGCGGCGACGAGCTTGGATGCCGGTTCGGCCGTTTCCTATTCTTTCAGTTTGCCCCCCCACGTTGCTGGCGAGCAACTTATACAGATGTCCCGGCTCGTGATCCAGACTGCGGGCCCAGGCAAAGAGTCGCTAATCGGGGACTCCTTTTTGGGATTAAAAGTCAGGGCAACGGACTCTCTGTGAGATAGCATACAGCCTTCAACATCTCCCAAAATTGGGAAGTACCAGCTTGGGCTTCAGAAGGTCGTCAGCAAACGTGATCGGGCATCGAAGTCTGAACAGTCGAAGCTGCCATCCCTGACGGCGATGGATACTGATAAATCTCCCGTCTTGCATATCTATTTCTGTTCCCCGACAATAGCAGGCAAGGCGTTCGGTTCAAGATTGGAACGAAAGTTGACTGCTGGCCAGGCGACGCGCGGCGTTTCATCCGCACATGCGCGCAGCAACGGCTTTCGTTTTCAGGCAAAATCCATGGAGGGAAGTCATGCAGAGTTCATTTTCGTTACAGGGCAAAGTTGCACTGGTTACCGGCGGCAACGGCGGCATTGGCCGCTCGATCGCGTTGGGATACAAGGCGATGGGCGCGACAGTCATCGCCAGTGGGCGCAATCCGGACAAGAACGCGGCGGTGGCGAAGGAGCTGGGCGACGGACACGAGGTCATTTCGCTGGACGTGCGCGACGAAGAGGCGGTTGACCGGGCGGTCGCGGCCATCGCCGCCAAGCACGGCAGGTTCGACATTCTCGTCAACAACGCCGGCATCGCCCGCCGCACCGATATTCTGGAGATGGATACGGCGGACTGGCATGCGGTCATCGATACGCATCTGAACGGCGGTTTTTATTGCGCCAAGGCCGCGGCCAAGGCGATGGTCAACGCCGGCAACGGCGGCAAGATGATCAACATTGGCTCGATGTACTCGCTGCTTGGTCCGCCCAATGTCACCAACTACGCCGCGGCCAAGACCGGGCTGCTCGGGCTGACGCGCGGGCTGGCGGTCGAGTTGGCGGTTCACAACATCCAGGTGAACGCGCTGCTGCCGGGCTGGCACAAGACCGATATCAACCGCGACCTGCTCGAAGGGCCTCTGGGCGAGGAGATTCGTCACAAGACACCGGCCCGGCGCCTGGGCACACCCGACGACCTGGCCGGCGGGGCCATCTTTCTCGCCTCCGACGCGGCCGCGTTCGTCACCGGCACGACCCTGGTGGTGGATGGCGGTTACTCGATCATGGACCGCCAGTGGCAGGATTGAACACGCCCAATCCGATCGGGTATAATGTGGGCAGAATGACGCGCCCGGAACCGGGTATGGAGGTCAGCCATGGCTATATCGACAGTCGAAAGCCAGAGTACGGCTCCTGCCGTGGAAAACAAGCCTTCCGTTCCACTTTTGCACAACGGCGACCGGCTCACGCGCGCCGAGTTCGAGCGCATCTACGCGGCCCATCCCGAAATCAAGAAGGCGGAACTGATTGAAGGAATTGTCTATATGCCCTCTCCCGCACGGCACCGCGAACATGGGAAACCACATTTCCACTCAATTGGTTGGCTGAATTTGTACAGCGCTGCCACGCCTGGTGTAGAAGGCAGCGACAACGTAACGCTGCGCCTTGACCTCGAAAATGAACCTCAACCGGATGCCCTCCTGTTCCTGCTGCCCGAATACGGCGGAAACGCCCGAGTTGGGGAAGATGGTTACTTGGAAGGCGCACCGGAACTGATCATTGAGGTGGCAGCCAGCAGCGCCAGTTACGATCTGAACCAAAAAAAACAGGTCTACGCCCGCAACGGCGTGGCCGAATACATCGTCTATCTGGCCTATGAGCAGCGCATCATCTGGTTCATATTACGCGAAGGTGTCTACGTAGCGCAGCAGTCCGACGACAACGGCCTGCTCAAGAGCGAAGGCTTCCCCGGCCTGTGGCTGCTGCCGGAGGCTCTGCTGGCGGGAAAAATAGCCCGGGTGCTGGAGACGCTGCAACAGGGCCTTGCATCGCCTGAACACAAGACATTCAGCGCCGAACATACCAGTCGCCGCAAGGAGGCAAAATGAATCTCGCAACCCCGGAAAACCTGGCGGTCCTCGACCATCTGTTGACCACCACGCGCTCAGTGCGCAAACGGCTGGACCTGACCCGCCCCGTCGAGCGGGAGGTCATCGAGCAATGCCTGGAGATTGCGGCCCAGGCCCCCAGCGGCAGCAACCGTCAGGGCTGGCACTTCGTCGTGGTGACCGACGGCGAGAAGAAGCTGCGCATCGCCGAACTGTACCGGCAGGCGTGGTACGGTTACAACGCCACGCGCAGTATGGGGACAGGACCAGACCAGACCGCGGCGGAGAAGCAGATGCAACGCGTGATCAGTTCCGCCCGCTATCTCGCCGACCATATGCAGGATGTGCCGGTCCTGGTGATCCCCTGCATCGAAGGGCGCACGGATGACCCGACGCCGGCTTCCCAGGCCGGTCTCTACGGATCGATCCTGCCGGCCGCGTGGTCACTGATGATGGCTCTGCGCGCCCGGGGCCTTGGCTCCGCCTGGACGACCTTGCACCTTCAAAATGAGCGGGCGGTCGCCGAGCTGCTGGGCATCCCGGACGACATCACGCAGGCCGCGCTGCTGCCGGTCGCCTACTTCAAAGGCGATGACTTCCGCCCGGCCACGCGCAAGCCGATGCGCGACAGAACTTACTGGAACAACTGGCAACCAGAATGAAACTTGTCGCCGATATTCATCTGCACTCCCACTATTCACGCGCCACCAGCAAAAACCTGACCTTTGAACACCTATGGAAATGGGCGCAACTCAAAGGGGTGCAGGTCGTCGCCACGGGCGATATCGCCCACCCTGGCTGGCTGCAAGAGCTTCAAACAAAGCTGGAGCCTGCCGAAGATGGGCTGTTCCAACTCAAATCGGAGTACGCCGCCACCGTCGCGGACGAGGTGCCCGCTGCCTGCCGGGGGACTGTACGCTTCCTCATCGGCGGCGAGATCAGCAATATCTACAAGAAGTATGACCGCACGCGCAAAGTTCACAACATCGTCTTCGCCCCGACGGTCGAGGCGACCGCCGTGCTCCAGGCCGAACTGGAAAAGATCGGCAACATCCGCGCGGACGGGAGGCCGATCCTCGGACTGGACAGCCGCGATCTGTTGGAGATCGTGCTGGAGGTGGACGACCGCTGCCATCTGATCCCGGCGCACATTTGGACACCCTGGTTCTCAATCCTCGGGTCCAAGTCCGGTTTTGATTCGCTGGAGGAGTGCTTCACCGATCTGACGCCCCACATCTTTGCTGTCGAGACCGGTCTTTCCTCCGATCCGCCGATGAACTGGCGGGTCTCCTGGCTTGACAGTTACACGCTCATCTCCAACTCGGACGCGCATTCACCGCCAAAGCTGGCGCGCGAGGCAACCCTTTTTGACACGGAGTTGTGCTACGACGCGCTGTTCGACGCGCTGCGAAGCGGTGACCCGGCGCAGTTCCAGGGCACAATCGAGTTTTTCCCGGAGGAGGGCAAGTATCACCTAGACGGGCATCGCAAGTGCGGGATCTGCTGGGAGCCGGTTGAGACGATCGCCAACGAGGGGCGCTGTTCGAACTGCGGCAAGCCGGTGACGGTCGGCGTCTACCACCGCGTCGAGGAGTTGGCCGACCGCGCCCCCGGCGCGCGTCCGCCGTCGGCTGCGCCCTTCACCAGCCTCTTCCCTCTGCCAGAGGCGCTGGGCGAGGTTCTCGGCGTCGGCCCCAACTCCAAGCGCGTGCAGTCGGAGTATCTGCGCCTGTTGGGACGGCTGGGACCGGAGTTGTCGATATTGCGCGAACTTCCGCTGGAGGAGATCGGCGCGGCAGGCGGCCCGCTGCTGGCGGAGGGCATTCGCCGCATGAGAGCAGGCGAGGTACACGCGCAGAGCGGTTACGATGGCGAATACGGTGTGATCCGCATGTTCGCTGACGAGGCAGACCAGCTGTCCTCATTCCAGATCGGGATGTTTGCAGACGAGCAGCCGACGCCGCAGAAGGTCTCAGCCGTCGCGACACAAGTCGCACAACAGCCGCCGGATGATGAGCCGATCGCGCCGGCTGCAGAACCGGAAGCCGCAGTTGGAAACTTCATTGTCGAGGAGTCGGGTCAGTACAGCCTGGGCCTCGAATCGACGGCCGCTCGCCGCCTGTCATTTTGGCTCGAACAGCTCAACCCGGCGCAGCAGGCCGCGGCCACGCACACCGAGTCGCCGCTGGCAATCTTCGCCGGGCCGGGCACGGGCAAGACCCGCACGCTGACCGTGCGCATCGCCCATCTGATCGAGAGCATTGGGGCGCCACCATCGTCGATCCTGGCGGTGACCTTCACCAACCGGGCTGCGCAAGAGATGGGGGAACGGTTGGCCGAACTTTTGGGGGCGCAGCGGTCGGCCCGGGTTACCATCGGCACGTTCCATCGCCTGGGAGCCAGTCTGCTCCAGGAGTTCGGCGAGGCGATCGGAATAGCCCGGACATTCACGATTCTCGACGAAGCGGACCGGCGCCTGCTGCTGGAACGCGCCTGCCCGGAGCTGGCAGCCAGGGAGTTGCGGCCGGCGCTGGAGGCAATCTCGGCGTGCAAGAACGGTTTGGCGACCGAATCCCAGTCCGACGACGACATCTGGGATCGCTACCACGCTGCGTTGACCGAAGCGGGCGCGCTGGATTTTGACGACCTCATCGTGCGCGCGGTGCAACTGCTGGAGAGTGATGCGACCATTCTGCGGACCGTCCAGGCTCGCTTCCGCTGGATCTGCGTGGACGAATATCAGGACGTGAACGCGGCCCAGTACCGGCTGCTGCGTCTCTTGGCCTCGGGGGGCGCGAACCTATGCGTCATCGGCGACCCGGATCAGGCGATTTACGGCTTTCGCGGCGCGGATCACCGCTATTTTCTCTCTTTCGATGAAGATTTTGCCGGCGCACAGCGGCTCTATTTGGAGCGCAACTACCGGTCAGCGCAGGCGATTCTGGACGCGGCCACGCAGGTGATCTCGCGCAATCCCGACCACGAGGCAACGGCGTTGATCGCCGACTTCGCTGAGCAGGTCAAGTTGGATGTCTACCGCGCGCCCACCGATAAAGCCGAAGCCGAGCATGTCGTCCACCAGGTTGAGCAGATGGTGGGCGGGATCAGCTATTTCTCGCTCGATTCGGGGCGGGTAGACGAAGATGGCCTGCCCGAAGAGCGCTCTTTCGGTGATTTTGCCGTGCTGTACCGGCTCAATGCGCAGGCCAGACTGCTGGAGGAGGCGTTTGACCGCTCCGGCATCCCCTACGCGACGATCGGTGGCACGGCGCTGACCGAGCAGAAGCCGGTCCGGGAGATCATGGCGCTCCTGTGGCTGACACAGACGCCGGACAGTTCCGTCCATTGGGAAAGGATACTGACAGGGGCGAAAGGGACGCTCGATAGAAATGCGGTTACGAAACTGGTGGTAGCGTTGACTGACAAGGCAGATGCGCCGGAGTCAGCGCGAATTCAGGAGGCAGCCGCAGGATGGGCCGGGCTGCGCGGCGCCGATTACAGCGACGCCGAACGGGAGCGGATCGACCGCTTTCAGCGCCGGGCCGCGCCGTTTCGCAACCGCCTGCAGGATTTCCTGACGACGACGGCGCTACAGAGCGAGACGGACCTGTACGACCAGCGCGCCGATCGGGTGACGCTGATGAGCCTGCACGCTTCAAAGGGGCTGGAGTTTCCGGTCGTGTTTATCGTCGGCTGCGAAGAGGGGCTGCTGCCCTATCTGCCGCCCAACCGGGAGATCAGGACGGACGAGGAGCGGAGGCTGTTCTACGTGGGCATGACGCGCGCCCAGCGGCGGCTGATCCTGACGCACGCCGGTCGGCGCTTTTTGTTCGGTCAGTCAATGGAAAACCGGTTGTCGGGCTTCGTCACCGACATCGCGACGGCTCTGCAAGAGGTGCGGCAGGCGGAACCGCGTCGCTCCCGTCAGAAGGCCGAGGATCGGCAACTTTCATTGTTCTGAGAACTGGAAGAAAATTTCGCAACCGCGCCCACAAACTCCTACCAGGCCGACGCCCCATCCAGCGCCTTCAACTGCTCGGCGGTCAGGCACACATCCAGCGCCGCCAGACTTTCCTGTAACTGCTCGGCCGAATTGGCGCCAACAATCGGCGCGGTCATCCCCGGCCGGGACAGGAGCCAGGCGAGCGATACGGCCAGCGGCGTCGTGTCCAGTTCACCAGCCACAGCCCGCACCGCGTCAAGGACTCTCCAGCCGGCTTCATTGAAGTAGCGATTGCGCACGCTCTCTGCTCGCACGCTGTCCGCAGCGCGCTCTCGGCTGTATTTTCCGGTCAGAAAGCCGCCACCCAGCGGGCTGTACGGGATGATCCCAATGCCGTAAGCCTGGCAGACATCCGCCAACTCCTGCTCAAACTCGGCCCGATGCACAAGGTTGTAGTGCGGCTGAATCGAACTGTAGCGGGCCAGCCCGTGCTTGTCGCTCGTCCAGAGCGCCTCCATCAGCCGCCAGGCCGGGTAGTTGCTACAGCCGACATAGCGCACCTTACCCTGCCGCACCAGTCGATCCAGCGCCTCCAATGTCTCGTCGATCGGTGTATCAGCGTCATAAGAATGGGTCTGATACAGGTCGATGGTATCGCTTTTCAGGCGGCGCAAAGAGGCGTCACAGGCTTCGACGATATGCTTGCGGTTCAGTCCCTGGTCATTCGGGCCCGGCCCCATCTGACCGCGAACTTTGGTGGCAATGATCATCTGGCCGCGATTGCCTCTGGCCTGCATCCAACGCCCGATCACCTCTTCGCTGACGCCGCCGTCATTGTCTTTCACCCAACTACTGTATACGTCGGCGGTGTCGATGAAATTCCCGCCCGCTGCGGCGAAGGCATCCATCACCGCGAAACTTGTCCCCTCGTCAGCTGTCCAACCGAACTGCATCGCCCCCAGGCAGAAAGGCGAAACTTTCAGGCCGGTGCGCCCCAGGCGGCGGTATTCCATGACGCTCATTGCTCCCCTCCTCTCAGCATTCTTTCGTCTCCGACCCGGCGCGTGACGCGGCGGGAGTCCAACTCCTCCAAAAGAGCCTGCGCATACTTGCGGCTGGTATTCAACAGATCGCGCACATCGGCCAGCGTAATCGCCCCATTTGCCTGCGCCAGGGTGATGATCTTCTCCGTGGCCGCGGCGAAATCCTCCTTGCGAAAGTAGACCGTACCGGGCAGCCGCGCCAAGACCTGCCGCTCCACCAGCGACTCCAACAGTTCTTCATCGCCGTTCAAGAGTTTGAGCGTGTCGATGGCATTGGGGGGGCTGAACGGCGCCGCGGCGTAGGCTCGCAGGGCGCGATCAACCGCCTGCTGCTGGTCGGGCAAGTATTGGATCGCATGGGACAGCAGCCGGACTGTGCTCTCTTCACCTAACACAAGCCCGTCGGCCTGCGCCTGCATGACCAGATCGTTGAAGGCGCGCTGGGGCAGCTCTTTGCGCACGCCCGCCGCGCCGACGACCCGCAGGCGGCTGCGCGCTTGGCTGCGGGACATTCCCTGGCGCAGCGGATTCTGGCTGTGGAATGTGCCGAGACGCAGTTGCATGTCGGCAACGACCTGCTGATAGGCCGATGCGCTGATCAGCAGGCGTTGGTCGTCCAGCCCTTGCATCAGACCATCGTCGAGCAGCTGGCGGATGGCCGCGTGCGCGATCTCTTTGTCGAGACCGCTGGCGGCGATCAACTCCTGCTCGGAAAGCAGGGGCTCCCGCTCCAGGCTCTGCAACACGATCTCATCCGGCCTGCCTTGGGCCAGAGTTTCCAGCTTGGCGGCAACCGTGGCATCGAAACGTCGATAACGACGACGGGGATGCGGGTCGAGGATTTCGCCGCCGCCGAGGGTGAGGCTGGGCGAGGGCTGGCGCAGAATGAAGCGATCCCCCGCCGCGACGAGTACGGGGCGTTCAAGGCGCAGCTGCAGCCAACCCTCCTCGCCGGGCAGCAGTTCCTCCCTTGCCAGCAGGCGCGCGTGGGCCGGTGATTCCGTTGCGCCGCTGAAGAAATCGACGCCCATATTGTGGCGCAGCGGTTTGGGCGCGTCCGCGAGCAGACGAAAGGAGACATCGAGCAGCCGCGTCGGGCGCAGCGTCGCCGGTGTAACCACAACCTGGCCGCGCCGGATCTCGCCTGTGCCGACGCCGCTGAGATTCAGCGCCACGCGGCTGCCGGGCAAGGCGCGTTCGATGCTCTGCTTGTGGCTTTGCAGTGCGCGCACGCGGCCTGAAGGCCCGTCGGGCAGAATGTCGACCGGATCGCCCACGGAAAAATGGCCGTCGCTAAGCGTACCGGTTACGATCGTGCCGAAACCCGGCTGGCTGAAGATGCGATCAATGGGCAAGCGGGGGCGGCCGCGGTCGCGTCGGGGCGGCAGGGCCGTCAACTTGCCGGCCAGCGCCGCACGCAGGTCATCCAACCCGGCGCCGGTCTCTGCGCTCACGCGCACGATGGGCACGCTCTCCAGACGCGTACCGACCAGTATCTCCTGAATGTCCAGTTCGACCAGGTCCAGCCATTCGGGTTCATCGATCAGATCGGTTTTTGTCAGGGCGACCAGACCATCGGGGAGCGCCAGCAGGTCGAGGATGGCGAGATGTTCACGGGTCTGGGGCATGATCCCCTCGTCGGCGGCGATGACGAGGAGGGCGGCGTCGACACTGCCGACACCGGCCAACATATTTTTGATGAAGTCGATGTGGCCGGGCACATCAACAATGCTGATCGATTCTTGCGAACCGTCGGGCATGGCCAGATCCATCCAGGCGAAGCCCAGCACGATCGTCAGCCCGCGGCGCTTTTCCTCTTCGAGACGGTCGGGATGGATTCCGCTAAGGGCCTGGACCAAGGTCGACTTGCCGTGGTCCACATGCCCCGCGGTGGCGACGACCCGCATCAGGCGCGGTGCGGTACAGACTCAGCGGACACGATACTGGCGGTGCGATGGGAATTGTTGTTCTGGCGGGCGTAGAGTTCGGCGGTACGGCGCTGCTTCTGCCACTCCTCTTCCAACTCTTTCATGGTTTCGTCCCGCTCTTCCAGGGACGACTGCAAGCCGTCGAGCCAGAGCTGGGCCGCGCTGATGTATCGTGTGCCATACTGCTCTTGCAACTTCCAGAGCAGACGCAGCATCTCCTCATGCACGCGCAAATCGTGCAGAACCGGCGGCAGATGTTCCAGCAACTCTTTGTTGTGCTTCTCCTGCTCCTTCCACAAATGCTCGTGGCGCAGATCGTTGCGGCGGCTCTTCTTGTCAAACTCCTCCTGAAACTCCTCCATCTCGCGGCGCACGCGCTCTTCGGCCAGACGTTGCAACTCCTGCACCTGAACTTGATCGCGACGGATTGTCTCCTGAAATTCGGCGACCATATTGGCGGCTCGGCGGGCCGTCTCGACAGTCTGGACGAACGCCTGAATCCGTTCTTCATTCTTGGCAACAATGACGCGCTGATCATCGATACTTTCCTGCCAGCGGTTGAGCACTTGCAGACGCTCCACTACCTCGACCCGCAGCCGCTCCATAAATTGCTGCTGCTCCTCCCGCACCTCGGAAAAGACCGGCCGCCAGCGTTCGATTTCGGCGCTCATGCGCCGGTCGGCGTCCTCCAAAATGGAGAAGCGACCACTGAACGCCTCGGTGCGTTTGAAAAGCTCGACCGTCTCTTGCTGCAATTGGGCGATTCGTTTGGCGTCACCGGTTCGCTGGTCGGCCAGGAAGGGAATCTGCCGCGTGCGCTCTTCGATCGCCTTGACAAGCAGATTGACCTGGTTGCGGCCCTCCATAATCATATCGACCAGGCGTTCTTCCTCACCCTTGCGCAACTCCACCGCCTCTTCGACGCGGCCGATGCGGGGCAGTTCCCGCCGCACTTCGCCGATCTCGCGCGCCAGCACCTCCCTGTCGGCCAGACGGCCGCGCTCGTATTCACGCGCGGCCTGCCCACGTCCCTCTTCATTGCGGTCGAGCATCAGCCCGAACTCCTGCTTGACGCTCTCAATCTGCTGTTCCAGTTGGGTGAACCGGCCCAGTTGCGCAATCGTCGTCGCCAGGCGCCCTTCCAATTCCTGGATGCGCCGAGCCTGCTCGATAGTGTCTCCTGCCTGGCTCTCAATCTGCTGTTGCAAACGTGAAATCTCGGCGCGGTCGCGCCGGTGCTCCTCGTCGAGCCAAGTTACCATTTGGGCCAGTTGGGCTGTGTCCATTTTTCTTTTCTCGCGCTATTTGTTGCCTCAAGCACGCTCGCTCGACTCGCTCGAAAGGCGAACCGACTTCTCTCGCGTGGATGCCCCGTCCAAGCGCACGCCGGGCAGGCCTTAGCCCCCAACGCCGACTGGTACGGCCGAACATCCTGAGACGGGGATTATACCATTTGCAAGACGATGACGACAAACAACCGATCACCGATCACCGCACAGTTCAGACGACTCTCTCCACTGCCGCGAGCGGGAAACCTCGGTTCGGAAAGGGGCGCTGGGCGGAGTTGACGGCGGTGCTCAGTCTACCGCATAGTGTTTGACCGCACTTGGATCCAGCTCCAGACCCAGACCGTGTTTGTGCGGGTCCGGGGACCAGACGCCGTTGCGCGGCTCGTCAAAGGAGGTATAGAAGATCCGGTCGGCCGCTTCCACAGTACCCAGGCATTCGACGATCTTCAGATTGGGCGTGGCACAGGCCAAATGCAAATGAACGAGTTGATAGGCATGGGGGGCCACCGGCAGGTTGAAGGCATGGGCCAGATGCGCGACCTTCATCCACTCGCTTATGCCCCCGACGCGGCCTACATCAGGTTGCACAATATCAGCGCCGCCGCGGACGATGAGGTCGCGGAATCCGTACTTGGTGTATTCATGCTCACCCGTCGCCACTGGTATATCGATGGCTTTGGCTACAGCGGCAAGCCCGTCGATATCGTCGGCCAACACCGGTTCTTCAAACCAGCCGACGTCGTACTCTTCAAAGACTCGGGCCAGCCGGATCGCCTGCTTGGCGTAGTAGCCGTTGTTGGCGTCAATAAAGATCTGTACGTCGGGGCCAACCGCCTCGCGCACAGCGGCCTAACGCGCCACATCTTCGCGCTCGCTGTGGCCGAAATCCTTGCCGACTTTCATCTTCACCGCCCTCATGCCCCGCTCGACATATCCGCACTGCTCCGCCACCAGTTCATCCAGTGAAAAATGGGTCCAGCCGCCACTGCCGTAGACCGGCACCGACTCCGTATATGGTCCCAGCAGTTGATAGAGCGGCGTCTCGTAGTATTTGGCCTTCAGGTCCCAGAGCGCGATATCCACGGCGGAAAGTGCGCTGAAGGCAAGCCCCTTGCGACCGACGCCGCGAATCGCCCAGAACATTTCGTCCCACAACTTTTCGATGTGCAGGGCGTTCTGGCCGAGCAGGATTGGCTTGAGCGTGCGCTCGATCACCTCGCGCGCCGCGGTCGTTCCGCCGCCCAGGCCCAATCCGACCAGGCCCCGGTCCGTATAGACATGGACGAAACATTGGCTGCGTCCCTGTACGATATGGCGAATTGTCGCGTCCTGAAATCCCGGCAAGTGAGGGACGGACAGCACTGTCGTCTTTATGTCCTGAATTTTCATCGAGACTCTCCTGCAGGCGAGTTTGGCTTTCAAGCTGACAGTTGGTATTATCGCACAGAATCGAAAAATTCGGCTGTCCCAGAGAAGCGATGCGGGAACTAACGGATGGTCATATCGGAGACTGCCACCACATCGTCCTATGAGCAAAATCGAATTGGGGTCTGTTGTACAGGTGGGGATTGTCGTGCGCGATGCGCGGGCCGCGGCCGAGGCGTGGACAGAGCGCTTTGCTCTGGAACCTGCCCATGTGGTTGATTGGCCGCCAGCGGGCAGCGATCTGGATGCCGGGTCCACCTTTCGCGGACGACCGGGAAACTTTCGTATGAGGCTGGCCTTCATTGAGACAGGAGCAGTGCAGATCGAGTTTATCGAACCGCTTGAAGGCGACAATATCTACTCTGAATTCCTTGAGGAGAAGGGCGAGGGTCTGCACCACCTGCTCTTTCGCGTGGCCGACCCGTTAGGAGTTGCACAGGAACTGGAAGTGGATATCACTCAAAGCGGCGGTTCGACATTGGATCCGGGAGCATTGTGGGCCTATCTGGATACGGAAGGACTTCTGGGCACGATCATCGAACTGAAAACGAAGCGAGAACCGGAGGACCGGGAAAACATTTGACCACAGTTGCGGGGGGCTGCTACAATACGCGTCGCACATCTACCTTGATGCTGGATGGTCCGGAATGCGATAACCCGCAGCACAGGGCAGCAATTTTCGGCGCTGAAATGACCAGGAGGGCCCAGGTGCAACTTTCCCCTTTGACGAATCGTTAAGATTATGCGAGTTGGCATTGACGCCCGGTTGATTCACCATCGGCCGGCAGGTATCAGTCGTTATACAAAGCATCTCATTGAAGAGCTTGCACAGCTAGACCGGGAAACAACGTATACAGTTTTCCAGCACCGCAAACACCGAGAGCCACTGGTCGATGCGCCCAATTTTCGGCGGCGCACGTTGTTCACGCCTGTCCACTCGCGCGTTGAACAGCCAATGATGGCAGCGGAGTTGACGTTCCATGCGCTGGACTTGCTCCACAGCACCGACTTTATCCCGCCCCTCTACAGCAACACGCCTTCGGTGATCACCGTCCACGACTTGGCTTTCCTGCGTTGGCCCCACTTTCTGACGGAAGCTCATGCAGCCTACTACGGCCAGATCGACCGGGCGGTGCGCCATGCCCGGCACATCATCGTGCCCAGCGAGAGTACCAAGAACGACGTCGTCGGACGGTTGGGCGCGTCGCCCAAGAAGATCAGCGTCATCCACGAGGCCGCGGCGCCTCTCTACCGTCCTCTGCCGCAAGAGCAGTGCCGCGCGGCCATGCAGGAGAAATACGGCATCCCGGAAAAGTACATCTTCTTTGTCAGCACAATCGAGCCGCGCAAGAACATCGGCGGCCTCCTTAACGCGTTCCACCATCTGCGCAATCATTACAACGTGGAGGAAGTTGGGCTCGTTCTGGCAGGCAAACCCGGCTGGCTGTACGAAGAGATCTTTCACAGGGTCGAAGAACTTGATCTCAAACAAAGCACCTTTTTCGTCGGCCGCGTGCCGGATGAGGATCTGCCCCAGCTGTACGCCGGGGCGCGCTGCCATGTGCATCCTGCATTTTACGAAGGGTTCGGCCTGTCGCCACTGGAGGCGATGGCCTGTGGAACACCGACAATAGTCGGAAACACCAGCAGTATGCCAGAAGTGATCGGCGATGCCGGCCTGATCGTCGATCCCTCCGACTGGGAGGAGATCGCCGTCGCCATCCATCGCCTTCTGACCGACGACGAACTGCATCAGGAGTTATGCCAGAAGGGCTTGCAGCGTGCATCCGTCTTCAGTTGGACCCGGGCCGCAGCCGAGACGCTCGCCGTCTATCGGATGGTCTGCGGCAGATCGGCGGTTCCGGCCGCGCCGGCGCACCATTCTTCAGCCTGACGCCCGGAGATGAAACTCCTCCTCCTCACCCCCCAGTCCCCGTTCCCTCCCAGGCAGGGGACGACCTTGCGCAATTACTATCTGCTGCGCCATTTTGCCGCCAGACATGAAGTGCATCTCTTCACCTGCCTGGCGCCCCAGGACAACCATTGGCCCGATGCCCAATTGTTGCAAATGTGCGCCCGCGTAGAGTGGTTCCGGCAGCCTGAGCGGCCCCTGCGTCGCCGCTTGCAGGACTCGTTGCTGGCGGTCAAACCGGATATGGCGCTGCGGCTGGACCAGGGTCACTCCCATTCGATTTTGCAGAGGATGCTGGCTGAAGAAAGCTACGATTTGGTTCAGATCGAGGGGATAGAAATGGCGCCTTATGGCTTTCAGATTCTGCAGACGGCTGGACCTAAGCCAGCGGTCGTTTTCGACGATCACAACGCTGAATACTTGCTGCAGAAGCGGGCAGCTTTGATGGACGCCCGCAGCTTGGGCCGGTGGCACGCCGCCTGTTACAGTCTGTTGCAGTGGCAGAAATTATATCGATATGAACGGGCATTTTGTCAGGCAGTGGATGGCATCGTCGCGGTCAGCGAGCCGGATCGACAGGCGCTGGCCTCGTTGGCGCCGCGGCGTCCCATCGTCAACGTACCCAACGGCATCGACATCGCGCGCTATAATCCCGAACCGCTACCTTCTGCAAGCCCTCCCGCGCTGGTCTTTACGGGTAAAATGGACTACCGCCCCAACGTGGATGCGATGCTCTGGTTCGGGCAGGAGGTGCTGCCTCGAATTCGCCGGGAGATGGCGGTGCGGCTGCTGATCGCCGGCATGTCACCCCATCCCAGGCTGGACCGATTGCGCGTGTTGCCAGACGTGGAACTGACCGGCGCGGTCGAGGAGATTGCGCCCTATATCCACCGTGCGGCGATCTATCTGGCGCCAATGCGGGTGGGTGGCGGCACGCGCTTCAAGGTACTGGAGGCGATGGCCTGCGCCCGGCCTGTCGTCAGCACATCTCTGGGCGTTGAAGGGATCCCAGTACGCCACAACGAGCATGTCCTGATCGCCGATGACCCGCGCACCTTTGCCGACTCGGTGATGTCTCTACTGCGCGATCAGGCGGCCGGCGGCGAGCGCAGCCGTGCGCTCGGTGAAGCGGCCCGCTCCTTTGTCGAAAAGCACTTTTCCTGGGAAACGATACTGCCCCAGTTGGATGCCTTCCACGCGCAGTTGGTATAGGCCGACGGCGATCCCCATACGATCGAGCGAGCAGGGCTACGCGTCTGTAGCGAAGCAACGACTAATGGCACAACGATTGCAGATGATGTACAATTCCTCGGGCGGTTCCGTTGAGGAAACTGGCTTCAGGCATACGAGCACATAGAGTTCGGTTCGGCCCCCAAAGTGAGAACGTTGCGCAATCGGACCAGGCCAGCCGCCGCTTGGCACATCCTTCAAGACAGCGCGTGCAACCCGCAATGGGCAATCGACGCCATACGGAGCAACCAAATGACAACAAGCACTCTCCCTGCCGCGCAGGTTGGCAATACCGGGTTGCGCGTAACCCGTTTGGGAATGGGCACAGCCGTCATCGGCAATCTGTACGCGACCCTCAGCGATGCGGAAGCGCATGAGGCCGTACAGCGATGCTACGAAGGCGGGGTCCGCTTCTTTGACACCTCTCCCCTCTACGGCACGGGCGAGGCAGAGCGGCGGCTTGGCGGGGCACTGCGGGGCATTCCGCGCGATGAGGTGATCATCCAGACGAAGGTTGGCCGCATCGTGCGCCCCGACCGTTCGATCTATTTCGACTACAGCCGGGATGGCGTAATGCGGAGCATCGAGGAGAGCCTCGAACGATTGGGGATGGATCGGGTCGACATTCTGCTGGTGCATGATCCCGACGTTGAAGACCCGGAAGAGGACTATCGCATGGCGTTGGACCAGGCGTTCCCAACGCTGGTTGACCTGCGCGCGCAAGGGGTCATCGGCGCGGTAGGCGCGGGCATGAACCAATGGGAGATGGAGTGGGAGTTCGCAAAACAGGTCGACGTCAACATCTTTCTGCTGGCCGGGCGCTATACGCTGCTGGAGCAGACTTCGCTGGACTTTCTGGACTGGTGTACGGAGAACGAAGTGAGCATCGTCTTGGGCGGCGTTTACAACAGCGGCATTCTCGCGACCGGCCCGATTCCCGGCGCCAAGTACAACTATGAGGACGCGCCGGCAGAGATCATGGCGAAGGCTGGGCGCCTGCAGGCGGTGACACAACGGCACGGCGTGCCGCTGCAAGTGGCGGCCCTGCATTTCGCCCGCTCCCATCCTGCGATCGCTTCGGTCGTGATCGGCTCGGCGAATTCGGCTGAGGCGGAGGAAAACCGCGCCATCTGGGATGTGGAGACGCCGGCGGCAATGTGGCAGGAACTCCACGATAGCGGGTTGATCGAAGCCAGGGCGCCGTTACCTGGCTGACCCCAACGAGGTACGCGCAATGTTGACTGCTTTGCAGGCCGTTCTCCAGTCGATCCTTGTGTTCATGGGCCGGGTGATCGTCAGCCTGTTCCTTTCGGTTTCGGTCAGCGGCCTGGAAAACGTCCCTCGCAGCGAGGCGTTGATACTCGTTTCCAACCATTTCAGCTGGTTCGACGGCCCGTTGCTCATGATCTTCTTGCCGATGCGTATCGCATTCCTGCTTGCGATAGAGACCGAGCGCGTCTGTTTCTTCCGTTTCCTCAGCCGGACATTCAGGCTGATTCCGATCTGGCGGGGACAGGTGGACCGCAAAGCGATGCGCGCCGCCCTCGCCGCCCTGAAGGAGGGCCGCACGGTAGGCGTCTTCCCGGAGGGGGGCATCGATCCGGCCATGGCTGGCGTCAGGGAACGGGGCGAGCGCATCGAACAGATCGCCGGCCACACGGCCCGTCACAGCGCCAACCTGGTGCAAGCCCAATCCGGCATCGGCCTGCTGGCGACGCAGGCCCAGACGCGTCTGCTGCCGGTTGCCCTGTTGGGAACCGAGAAGATCCTCGTCAACCTGCGCCGCCTGCGTCGTACTCAGGTGAAAATCCGCATTGGCCGCCCATTCGGACCCCTCGCCGTTCCCGGTGACGTTCCCCGACGCCAACGACGCCAGCACCTGGACGCCTTGGCCTCCGAAACAATGCGTCAGATCGCCGCTCTCCTCCCGCCTGGGAATCGGGGCCCGTATCAGGATGTCGTTTGACGCGAAGAGGGCTTGGCGGCACTGGGAGCGGACAATCTCTTTCGCAATTCAATGCCCTGTAAAATGGGGATATCACTCCGAGCCGGCTTCAGGCTGACCTCTTCTCAGGCTCGGTGCGACGCACAATTTCGTAGGCAAATGCGCCCAAAGCCGCCCCGATCATCGGACCAACCCATTAGATCCAGTGTGCCGTCCACACGCCGGAAATCAGGACCAGGCCGAAGGAACGCGCCGGGTTCATGGACGCGCCGCTGATTGGGCCGGCCCACAGTACGTTCAGCGCCACCGCTCCGCCGATTGCCAGCCCCGCCGGCAGGCCCAAAGCGCGTCTGTCTGTCGCCACCGCCACGATTACAAATATCATATAGAGCGGTGACCAGCACCTCCATCACCAGGGACTGAACGATTGGCCCGGTCGGCAAATTTGCGCCCAGCGTCGAGACGTTGCCGAACAGCAGCCGCAGAACCGCTGCGCAAAGCGCCGCGGCGAACAGCTGTCCGACGATGTAGAACGGCACTTCGCGCCAGGGGAAATGGCCGGTCAGAGCGAAGGCCAGGGTTACCGCCGGATTGAGATGGGCCATTGACAGATGGCCGGTCGCAGCCACCATCACCATGACAACCAGCCCCGGCGAAAACGCCATGCCCATGTGGCCGTATGCACCGGTCGTTTTGCCGATCATGACAGAGCCGCAGGCGGCCAACACAAGAAAGAAGACGCCGATGCATTCAGCGCCGGTCCGCCGCAACAGAAGTGAATCCATAGTCGCTTCTCTTCGATGGGGCTGTGAGTTCGAAATGGCACCGCTTTGAAAGGCTATCTTAGCGACGCGAGAATAGTGTCAGGTTAAGAGCAGGTTGGCAACTGGTTAAGAGGTGCGGCTGCGTCGTTTCGTTCCATAGCTCATGCGTCCAAATATGACGAAAACATTCATGGTGATGTATCATAGTGCCCTGTGGCCCTGACATGCTGGCATCTCGGTCCCCGCGCAGCTGCCGCCACGGGTCGTTCTTTGATTCAGAGTTCGGATACCATTCCCAAGTTGACCTATTCAAGGAGGAATCTATGACAGACGCCCAACGGAGCAGTAGACGCCATCTCTCGCGGCGCACGTTTCTGCAAGGAATCGGCATCGGCTCCACGACTTTGCTGCTGGCGGCGTGTCCTGCGCCGGCGCCCGCTGACAGCGGCGGCGCAACCGGAGGCGCGGCCCCTGCCGCCGAGGATATCGAACTGGACTTCTTCGCCTGGGGCGACGCTTCCGACATCCCCGCGTGGGAAGAATTGGCGAGTGTTTACGGCGAACAGAACCCCAACGTCACGGTCAAGCCGTCGATAAGCGGCACAGGCGTCGACTACTACACGAAACTTCAAACCACCTTCGCCGGTGGCGTCGTTCCCGAAGTGGCCTCTTTCCAAGGCTGGGAGTGGCAGCCATTCAGCGATGCCGGTCTGCTAGCCCCCATCGACGCCTACATCGAGCGTGACAATTTCACCGGCCCCTATCCTGAGGGTGTAGACAGCATTGAGTTCAGCACTCGTCGCGATGGCAGCCGCTATCTGATCCCGCTCCAGTCCGGCGTGATGGTGATGTTCTACGCCAAAAGAGCCTTCGACGAAGCCGGGGTCGCTTACCCGACCGATGACTGGACGTTTGAGGATTTCGTCGGTATCGCCGAGCAGCTCACCAGCACCGACGGCGATTCCAAGATGTACGGTTACCAGGCCAACGGCAGCTATGCGCGCGACATCCACTGGATCCGCTCCACCGGCGTACAGGAGTTCGACCAGTTGGTGGACCCGCGCACGGCCATGTTCGATCAGCCTGAGATTATCGAAATCCTCCAGTTTGTCGCCCAGGACTTCATGTACTCGATGGGCATCTCGCCCACGCCCTCCGACCTGGAAGGCGGCACCAACACGATCGACACCGGCAACGCCGCCATGAAGTATGAAGGCCCCTGGTTCTTCCCGCAGCTGAACAGCCCTGAACTACGCGAAGAGGGCAAGGAGATCGAGTTCGACGTGGTGATGATGCCGCAGATGGCGGACGAGAGCCGGCCCCACCGCGGCTGGGCCGAAGGCGTGTGCGTGCCGAAGAGCGATATGGTCGACGCAGCCTGGGGCTTTGTCCACTTCATGGGGGGCGAAGAGGGTCAGAAGATCTACTCGACCATCACCGGCCGCATCCCCAACACCGCGCCCCTGGTCGAAAACTTCTGGGGGCCGACGATCGAAGAGCGCTTCGGCGTCTCCAACGCGGCCGCCTTCAGTAACGCCTTCCAGCGTTCAGAAGTGGACGTCATCGGCGGCGTCTCGCGTGGGCAGATCTGGAGCGAGGTCGCCAAGCCGGTCGGCTGGGATCCGATGCTGGCCAACAGCGCAACCGCCGCTGAAGTCGTCCCCGCCGTCAACGAGGGCGTGCAGGATCTGCTCGACGCCCACTGGGCCAAGCAGGGATAAGAGAGATACGCCAAATGAGGGGTGGCGCGCTGCATCGCCACCCCTTGAGGAAGCTACATGGCTGCAATCGCTGCACCAACCGGCGGACGTCGCATATCGAAACGCCAACTGCGCGACTGGATCGCCGGCTATCTGTTCGCTTCGCCGTTTATCATTGGGTTCTCGGTCTTCATCGCCTTCCCGATGCTCTATTCGGTCTATCTGATCTTCGTCGAATGGGATCTTCTGCGCCCGCCATCGTTTGTCGGTTTCGCCAATCTGGCGCAGATGTTCAAAGACCCGAAGGCCAATCTCAGCCTCTATAACAGCGCCTTTTACACCGTGTTCTCGGTGCCGATTCAGCTTGTGATCTCCTTCTCGCTGGCGCTGGCGCTGACCCAGAAGATCCGCTTCCGCGACGTTTACCGAGCCGGATTCTACATGCCGATCATCGTGCCTCTTGTTGCGAGCGCGGTCGTCTGGCAACGCGTGCTGCACCCGGAGTTCGGCATCCTCAACGAGGCGCTGAGCTGGTTCGGGATCGAGCCGCGTATGTGGCTGTTTGAACCGCAGCTGACGAAACCGGCCTTCATCTTCATGTCATTCTGGATGATCGGGCGCCAGATGGTGATCTTCATCGCCGGGCTGGGCAATATCCCCGACTCGCTCAAAGAGGCGGCCAGCCTGGACGGGGCCGGCGCGTGGGGCCGTCTGCGCTACGTTATTTTGCCGCTGATGACGCCCCTGATCTTTTACAACATGGTCATTGCCATCATCAACTCTTTTCAGACCTTCGTACCGGCGATGATCATCACCGAAGGCGGGCCGCAGGACGCCACGCTCTTCGTCGTCCTCAACATCTATCGCAACGCCTTCCAGTATTTCAACATGGGCTATGCCTCAGCACTGGCTTGGGAGCTCTTCGTGCTCGTCGTAGGTTTTACGCTGATCCAGTTCTACTTGTCTAACCGCTGGGTCTACTACGAAGAGGAGAGCTGACGATGCGGTCAGACAGGCAAGCGCAAATGGGAGCGCAGGCGTCTCGCCAGCAGGAGACAGGTCAACAGGCGCTCGCGCCCGAATGGCAGTCGTCCGCCGCCGAACTGAAAACGGACGGCGCGGGCGTTCAGATGGGCAGAAGGAGCGACGCGTCCCCACCCGTGGCTGAGACGATCCGGCTGGCGGCGCTACAGATCTTCATGACCCTCCTGGTCGTCACCTTTCTGGTCCCCACATTCTGGATGATCTCGTCATCGCTCAAAGTATCGACAGAGGTGTTCGCCCACCCGATCGTGTGGCTGCCCAAAGACCCCCATTGGAAAAACTATGTTAAGGCGTTTGAACTGTTGCCGCTGACGAGATTCATCGTCAACACGCTGATTATCGTCTTCTTCGCCGTCGCGGGTACGGTCATCTCATCGGCGCTGGTGGCCTACTCCTTCGCCCGCATCAACTGGCCCGGGCGCAACTTCTGGTTTGGCCTGCTGCTGGCGACAATGATGCTGCCCGATGTCGTAACCCTCGTGCCCCGCTTCCTTATCTTCAAGAACCTGAAGTGGATCGATACGTGGCTGCCGCTGATCGTGCCCTATTGGGGGGGCATCGGCGCCATCTACGTCTTCCTCATGCGCCAGTTCTTCCGCGCCATCCCCATGGAACTGGAGGACGCGGCCGAGATCGACGGCGCCAACCGCCTCCGTGTCCTCGTGCAGATTCTCCTGCCCCTCTCCAAGCCGGTGATCGCCACCGTTGCCGTGTTCGCGCTCATCCAGCACTATAACGACTTCATGAACCCGCTGATCTACATCAACTCGATGGACAAGTGGCCGCTGGCGCTGGGCATCCGCGCCTACAACGACTCCTACGCCAAGAACTGGGAAGTCGTCTTCGCCGCCAGCACGGTGATGCTGACGCCGATGGTGGCGATTTTCATTGTGGCGCAGCGTTACTTCGTGCAGGGGATTGCCATGACCGGTTTTGGCGGGAGATAGCTTCCGATAGGGCCAGATCAGGCTGAGGCGTGATTGGGAAGTCGGATTCGTAGGCGGCGTCGGACAGATCTGAGTCCATAGATTAATTCAGGTCGTTTAGCGGAAGGGCCACACGGCGCTGTCAGCCCTTGATCCGGGTTCAGAAAGGTCTGCGAGTTCAGCCGATACGGTAGGACTGATTCTCACACTGGCAGACTTCTCGTTCGCGTTCACTCGCGCCCGACGCCGCGCACGACGGCATTGGCGACAGCGAACGAATAGGGCGGATCATCGGCCTGCGCATCGCGATAGGTGGGCACCCAAGTCCACCGTTCGCGGCGCTCCGAATTGGGGTGGCTGGCGTGCATGGTCAGGTCATGGAAGAAGGCGGCGCCGCCGGCCTCCAGGGGCACGGAGACGGCCGCGCGCTCATCGACCGTTTCAGGCCGGATGCGGTGGCCGAAACCGGAGCCGTCGCTAATGTCCCCGTCATGGATCACGCTGCCGCGATGGGAACCGGGCAGAAACTTGAGACTACCGTTCTCCGGCGTAGCGTCATCGAGCGCGACCCATACCGAAATCTTGTGCGTTCCCTCCCAGTATGGCCAATCCTGATGCCAGGGGCTGGCGACATGCGTATGGGTATCCTTGTAGACGACTTTGTCGCTGAGGAATTCAACATTGGGGCCGATAACCGCCTCGAGAATGTCGAGCAGGCGTTCATCGCGCACTGCTTGGCGGAACAGGCCGCTGCGCCCCGCAAGACCGACATAGACGCCGGTTGCATCCAGCATTTCCTGGCGGCTGCCTTCGCCTCCGTCCTCCTGCCTGACCTCGTCCAGAATCTTCTGAATGCCGTCTTTGAATACCTTGACCTCCGCGCGGCGGAACAGATTGGGGACGACGACAAACCCGTCGCGGGCGAAAGATTGGGCGATCTCGGCTATGTTTGCCTTCACTGCCTTTCCCTTCCCATCTCTATCACAGATACGCGCCGAATTCCCGGTGGAAACCAGCACTTGTACTACACAAAAAAGAAGAGTCTTGCTCAATCAGAAATAACGGACGGCAGGCGTCTGGGTTGATGCGCGTTTCCACGCGGGGTAGAAATCAGTTGAGATAGCGGCCCGCGACCTGGCGAAAGGTGTCGGCCCGCTGCGCGACGACATCCAGATCGTCGTTGATAGTCACGCCAAAGCCGGAACCCAGGCCGACATCGGAGACGCCGATGCTGATGTTGATCGAGCGGCCCAGCAGGTCGTCGGTGCGCGGCAACATCCCTTGCCAGTAACGCATCTGACCGCCCCGTTCGGCGTAGTGAGGGCAGTTGAACGAGCAGCATAGCGGCGTGGCCATGCGCTGCTCCAGCAGGTGTTCCATGTTGTTGTAGACATGCCAGCCGGCCTCGGCCACCACTTTGCTGCCCAGGTCTGCGGCGATACTTTCCGCCACGTCTGCGTCCGGCAGGATCACCGTCAATATGGTAGCGATCTCCTCTTCGGGATCGATCACCTCGCGAAACTCCAGGTTGGGCAGATCGGCGATCGCCGCTTTGAAGCGCCGTTTTCTGGTCTGCAAGCGGTCGATCAGAGCGGGCAGTTTGCGCAGTTGGGCCAGCAGCACGGCCGCCTGCAGTTCGGTATAGCGAAAGTCCAGCCCGAGGAAGGGGCGCTTGCCGATCTCGACGCCTTGGCGCAGAGGAGCATGGCCCTGATCATGGAATGCGAAGGCCCGCTTATACAACTCCTCGTCGTCGGTGATCACCATGCCTCCATCGCCCGACGTGATCGTCTTGTAGATATTGAAGCTGAACGCGCCCACATCGCCGATGGAGCCGATAGGCCGTCCCCGGTAGGCGGCGCCGAAGGCCTGGCAACAGTCCTCGACCAGATACAGACCATGTTCGTCGGCAATCGCTCTGAGTTCTTGCAGACGGGCCGGGTTGCCCATCATGTGGACGACCATGATCGCCTTGGTGCGCGGGCTGATCTTCGCCCTCACGTCCTCCGGGTCCAGGTTGAAGGTGCGATCGATCTCGGCCAGAACCGGCACGGCGCCGGTATAGACGATCGACGAAATGCTGGCGACGAAGGTAAAGCCGGGCACGATCACCTCATCGCCCGGGCCGATTCCCAGAGCCACCATCGCCGACAACAACGCCGACGTGCCGGAGTTGACCGCCACCGCGTAGCGCACCTGCGATTGTTCGGCGATCTGGCGCTCCAACTGGTAGACCTTGCCCTTGAAGCGCGGGTCGACCCCGTCACCAAGCGAGATGCCGTAGCGATAGAGGTAGCCGGCCTGCAATACCTCCAGGACTTCCTGAATCTCTTCTTCCCCAATCAGTTCCATTCCCGGCCCGGCCATGTCGGTGCCCTCCTCATTCAAATTGAAGTACGTAAAAGGTCAGTTCAACCCTCGATTGCAACCGCCTGGCCGCTCTCGGCTGACCGGTAGGCGGCATCCAACATGCGCATGGCCCACAGCCCGTCTTCTCCACCGGGGGACGGCTCCCGATCGTTCACGATGCAGTCGATAAAATGGTCCAATTGCGCTTGGAACGCGGGCAGGTCCTCCTGCTGTTGGCGCGGCGGTATCCTGGGCTGGATCACACTCCACTCGCCCTCGATGAACATACGCAGTTCGGACGGCACGGCGCGGGCGTACCCATTCGCGCCGAATACCTGCGTATAGCCCTGCTGTTCATCGGCATAGAGATTGTACCAACCGGCCTCGACCAGCGCGGTGATCCCACCCTCAAATTCGAGCATCACCGTCGCGGTATCTTCGACCTCGATCTGTTTGAAGTAGGCGCCGACGCTGGCGAACACTTTGGTCGGGCGGGCGTTGCCGAGTACAAATCGCAGCGTGTCGAAGGAATGAATCCCCATGTCGGTCAGCGCGCCGCCGCCGGCCAGCGAGCGGTCGACAAGCCAGCTGTTGGTCGGCGGGTCCTCGCCATAGAGATCGTAGATCAGGACTTCGTGCGACTTGACTTTGAAAATGTGGCCCAGTTTGCCGCTGGCAACCAGGTTTCGCAGCCAGACGATCTCGCGGTCAAAGCGCCACATGTGGCCGATCATCAGCTTGCTGCCGCTCTGACGGGCCGCGCTGATCATCCGCTCACCCTCTGCGACCGACATCGCCATCGGCTTTTCGCAGAGGACATGCTTGCCCGCCTCCAGCATCTGAATCGTTACCGGCGCGTGCAGGAAGTTGGGCAGGGCGATGACTACGGCGTCGATGTCGCGGTCGGCTGCCATGGCCGCAAAGTCGGTGTAAGTCTTGGGAATCCTGAACTCGGCGGCCAAGCGCTGTAGCGACTCAGGGCGTAGATTTCCGGCTGCCGCCAACTCCGCCTGCGCGTGATCTTGCAGAGTCAGCAGGTGCGAGCCGCGCACGATCGTGCCCGTGCCCAGCACACCGATCCTGATCTTGCTCATAAGCCCCTCCTCTTCAGCTCCGGCTGGTAGGTTTCAGCCGCCATATCCGGCGACGTTCGTTATCATGGGACGCCATGCAACCTCTTCGTCCAAAGGAAAGATCGGGCGGGTCACGTAGCGGTAAGGCAGCCGTGTGAGATCCATGTCGGAGTAGCCGGGACTCAGTGCGAGGATCTCGCGCGGCGCGGCATCGCGCAGTTCGGGCATGAGATAGCCCAGCTTCACGACCACGATCTTGTGGTCGAGCGGCTCGACACCCGCCTTGCGAAAATCGTCCAGCGCGGCAAAATAGTTGCGCCTGTCGCTGATCAGGACGCGCACGCCCGCCACCCGCAAAGTAGCGATGCCGGCGTCCTTGGAATCCGTGCCGGGCTGGTGAAGATGTTCCACAGTGCCGGTTACAGTAAGCGGCCCGCCATGCGCTGTGTCCAGCTTCCCGCCCAGGCTGAGCGTAACCGTTGCGCCTACGCCCTGCGCAAAACAGGCGCGCGCGGCCGCCTTATCGGGTATGCCAGCCAAAATCGCGTCGGGCACATTCTTGGCCAGCAGACGCGACAGGAAGTAGGGCACGTCGCCGGGCGTTCCCGCCGTCGGGTTGTCCCCCGAATCGGCGATGAAGACGGTGCTTTCTGCGGCTGACAGCGCGAGATCGATGGCCTCATCCGCGGACGCCGCGACCTCCTGATCGAAGGTGAAATTGTGGCGCTCATCCCACATTGCCTGCGCCAGGCGCTTTGCCTCCCGCCGCGCGCGCGGCAGGTGCGCCTCGTTCTCGGCGATGACCGCAACGCTGCTGCTGGCGTGGGCCGCGTCCGCCCAAGCGAAACCAACCAGGATCTCCGCTGTAAGGATGCCCGGTTGCCGTTCGATTTCGGTTACCAGCGCCAGCAAAGACTTCATCGGCTCAACGTCTGTGGTCGATATCTCGCCGGGCAGGAGCAGCGGCACACGAACAAAGGCCGGCCGCGGACGATGACCGCCGCGAATCGAGCGCGTGAGCAACGTCATCGCCCTCTCCAGCGTTTGCGGCGCGTCGCGGTGGGGGGCTGTGCGGTAGACCGTCCAGATATCGGTCTTGTTGGCGAACTCTTCGGTGAGATTGCCGTGCAGGTCCAGCCGGGCGGCGATGGGGACACTGTTGCCGACCACCGCCCTGATCGAGCGCACCAGGTCAGTCTCGCCGCTCCAGATATTCTCGACAAGCAGCGCGCCGTGCAGGATCAGGCAGACGCCGTCCAGTTGACCGGCCTGCTGAATCCCGGCAACGATTTTATCTCGCAACTTGAGGTAGGCGCGCTCTTCGACAATGCCGGAGGGGGCCAGACCGCTGGCGTGCAGAATGGGGACGGGTTCGACCTCCAGATCCCGCATCATGTCGGCAAGCGTGGCAAAGGCCGGTCCTTGCCTGCCCGCCGCGGACGCGCCGGCCGCATACGGCGCAAACTGGCCGTCGGCGCGCAAGAGTTCCTCGCCGCGCCAGACCTGGAAGTCGTCCAGCGAGGTGACCAGAGGGGAAAAGTTAAGGGACTCGTGACTTATTCCGGCAAGAGCAATGCGCATCGTCTCTCTCTCAACTGGCCGACGAATGGTCTTGATTGTCGCCGATTACAGTGCGAAAATGTTCTGGAACGGTCGAACAGGTGGTGGCAAACGATGCCTATCCTCAGCCTGATTCACGGCTATCTGCCAGCAGGATGTATCATAATGGCTGACGCGGGACGTCCTACGAAACCAGGGATTTGTCCTGGGTGGAACGTCCTCTGGGCGTGGAAGGCGCCTCCGGCACTGCGGGCAAGGTTGCCGTTGCCAGCAACAGCGGAATACTCGTATTATTGACCACAACGGCTGAGAAAGCAACGCCATTTCGAAGGTCAAGCCCTCCTTTTGCTCAGAAGAAAGCACACGATGGATGGTCAAATCGCCGCGCAATTCCAATTCCACCCGGTAAAGGCGGGGCGATTACCCGATCTGGCGACGTTTTCGTTATGCCACGGCAAGTTTCGCTATTGCTCCTGCATGAGGTGGCGCATGACCAGCGCAGCCTACCGCCGCTCAAGCAAAGAAGAGCGCGTGGGCGCGCTGGAAGAGCTGGTGCGCTACGGCACGCCTGTCGGCATTCTCGCCTACCACGAAGAGGAGCCGGTCGGATGGTGTTCGGTCGCGCCGCGTGAGAGCTACGCGGCGTTGGAGCGATACCGCACGCAGCCACGCATTGATGACGCGGCGGTCTGGTCGGTGGCGTGCTTCTTCGTTGATCGCCAATTCCGCCGACAAGGTCTTACACGCGCGCTGCTGAAGGCTGTGGTCGACGATGCCCGCTCCCATAACGCCGGCATCGTCGAAGGCTGTCCGGTGGCTCCCGATTCTCCTTCGTACAACTACATGGGCACGCCGGAGACGTTTCGCGGCGCCGGCTTTGAGGATGTGACGGCGGCGGGTCAGAAACGTCAGGAGATGCGCTATTTGATTCAGCCTGAGAAAAGCTGAACATGTTGACATATTTGTCCGTGCATACTATGCTTTGGCTGTTGGGAACACTGAACAGTACTACCTCACCGTCACAACGAATGGAAGAGCCGGAGTCGTCTCCATGAACATTTCTGAACTGACCCACGTCTGGAGTGAATCGCCGCAACTCTCCGACGCCCTGTCCGCCTTTCCCGATTCGGTCATGCTCATGCTCGCTGACCCGGCTGACCCGGTAGGCAGCGCCCGACCGGCGCAGGCGATTTTGGCCTCGTCCGGCATCCAGTACGACGCCGGCGTCTTCGGCCAGTTGCCCAATCTGCGCATCATGGTGCGCACCGGCATCGGCATCGACAACATCGATCTGGACGCGGCCACGCGGCACCGCGTCGTCTTCTGCAACACGCCGGACGGCCCCACCGAGTCGACCGCCGAGCATACGGTGGCTCTGATGCTGGCGGTGGCCAAACAGGTCAAGCCGGGAATGGAACAGTTGGCCGCAGGCGAGTTCGCGCCCAGAGGCCTGCCGCTCGGCACCGAACTGATGGGGAAGACGCTCGGCCTGGTTGGGTTGGGGCGCATCGGCGGACGTGTGGCCCATATCTGCGGGCGGGGCTTTGACATGCGGGTGCTGGCTTTCGATCCCTATATCTCAGCGGAACGGGCCGCGGAAATCGGCGTCGAACAGGCAGATCTGGATACGGTGATCAGCAGCGCCGACTTTCTCAGCCTTCACGCGCCCTCCACCCCGGAGACGCACCACCTTATTAACGCCGACCGCTTTGCGCAGATGAAAGATGACGCCGTTCTCCTCAACCTGGCGCGCGGCCCGTTGGTTGACCCGACCGCGCTGCTCAACGCGCTCGACAACGGCCAGATTCGCGGCGCCGGAATGGACGTGTTCGACCCGGAGCCGCCGCCGGCCTCCTCGCGGCTGCGCACCCATCCCAAAATCGTGGCGACACCGCACTCGGCGACGACGACGATTGAGGGCCGCGGGCGCATTGAGCACATGGCAGTCGCAGCAGTGCTCGACTTCTTCAATGACCGGCAACCCAAGGACATCTGCAACCCGGATGTGCTGGAATTCGTGCAGTTCGGTCAAAGCGGATAGCCAGCCTGCCACCCCCGCGCGCAGCCAGGCGCGCAATCAACCAGGTAACGCACAATGGAACGCAGCACTTTCTGGGATTTGATCGACGAGGCGCGCGCAAACGCGGCCGACATTTTCGAGGTTGCGCCTGCCCTGACCGATCTCCTCCTGACTTCCGAGCCGGACGAAATCGTCTCCTTTGCCCAACACGTGAAGGACGTGCTGGCGGAACTGTATCGCTGGGATTTGTGGGCCGTCCCCTACATCGTCAATGGCGGCAGCTCCGATGACGGGTTCGAATACTTTCGCGGCTGGTTGATTGCGCAGGGACGGGAGAGATTTCAGGCTGCGCTGCAGAATCCGGCGAGCATCGGCGATTGGGCCGAGCCGGACGAAAACGAGTGCGAAGAGATACTCTACGCGGCCCAGGAGACCTACGAGGGCAGAACGGGTGAAGCGTTCCCCTACGAAGCGGTTAACGCGCCCTCACTGACCGAACCGGCTGGCGATCCCTGGGAGGAAGATCAGCTTGCAGCATTGTACCCGCAACTGTGCGAGCGGTTTTTCTGACGACTTGATGACACCGAGGGCACGGTCAAGCGGCCACCGACTTTCAGACTGTTGATGCCCTGACGACCAGACCTGACACCGCGCTTGCCTCGCAATTCCAGCTAGCTCCCCAGCCCGCTCCAGCAAAGAACCGCAATCGTTGCAAACGCCTGCCCTATGGACATTCCCATCCTGCAACTCGGACGGCGATGCCAGTCCTGAAAACGCGACGCCGGAGGCGAAATCGCGGACCCAAATGGTTTGGCTGCACGCTTGTATGATAGAATTCAGGCTGCAAACTGGGCAGTTTCGAGGATACGTATTTCAGCGACAGAGACGTCCATATGTCAGTTCGACAGGTTCTCTTGCTAGGGCATCCGAAACTGTATGAAATCAGCGAAGCGGTCCACCGAGATGAACTCGGGGGCCTTGAGCAGGTCATTCAAGACTTACATGACACGTTGATGGACTTTCGCCAGAAGTATGGCGCGGGACGGGCAATCGCCGCGCCGCAGATCGGGGTAATGAAACGCATTGTATACATGCATATCACCTCCCCCGTCGTCTTCATCAATCCACGCATTGACCAGTTGAGCGGCGGGATGATGACCCTGTGGGATGACTGTATGTGCTTTCCCGATCTGCTGGTCAAAGTGAAGCGGCACAGGAGCTGCCGCATCACCTATCAGGATCTCAATTGGCAAGAGCAGACGATGCTTCTTGAGGATGACCTGTCAGAACTGCTGCAGCACGAATGCGATCATCTGGACGGCGTGTTGGCTATCGCGCGCACGGTGGATGCCAAATCATTTGCCTTGCGCAGTCAAAAGGGGCTCTTGGCCTGAATGCGAGGCGGAGTGGATTGCCAGTTTTAGACTCTCGCAGCAAGAACAGCAGCGGCGATTGACTCAACAAAGAAGGAAGAGCCTGCGCTGAACGGACTAGCCATGCATCGCTTGACAGCCCATATGCCTCGACAAGCTCTGTTTGCCTGAAGCGACCAGCCAGACTCTTTCTTTGTTTGCCTATTGAACTGTCCTGTTACTGCTCGCTCTCTTCCTCTTCAATACCCAAGAGATGTCGAATCTCCGGCTTGAGAAGATCTTCCAAGTCGGAGACATGCAGGAAGACTTCGACAACTCCTTCTACTCCACTGGCAACCTGGTATTTGTCAAACTTGACGCGCACAAGACCGCTATCCTCGAAAATGAGGGTATCGAAGTTGCCTGGTTCCGGCGCCGAACCGCTTTCAAACACCGACTCTCGGGGCGAATCTCCCCACCGCGCTTCCAAGCTGTCGCGGGTCAGACTTGATAGGCGCTCCAGGTAACTCTCATCCACAAAGAGGTCGGGAATGGGCAACTCAGCGCCATCTTGGAGATTGAAAATGTAGCCGGCCGTGGATGTATTTCCGGTCCCACCGGTGTGTCTGCTCTGTTCGACAGAGAATGAGACGATGTTCCCGTTGGCTACGGCAAAATCCAAATCCTGAAAGTAGTGGGTGACAAAGGAGAAGGACGCCGCGCCCGTTTCACTCAACTCATTCTGGTAGGCCGCTTCATGTTTGGCTGCGAACCCGCGGTACTCGTCAATGAACGCTTTGGTCACATTCCTGATGCGCCCATTGATAGCCCTCTGCTCCGTTTCAACATACGAAACTTCGAGAGTTGAGCGGCCTTCGTTTTCCGATTCGGCGAAGGTAACCACCCGCAACGTGTAGAGACGCTGCAATAGATCATGCGTGGGCATGGCATCCAATGCCGAAGCGTAGGCATCGTCGTGGAAAACTTGCGATTCCAACGCTGCAACGCGTGAGTCCAGGGCTGCCTGGCTGATGGTCAGCCGCGTTATCGCGGTTGCGAGGCCCTCCAGGGTTAAGACGCTCTCTGCGCTCAAACGGGATACGCCGAAAGCCAGCAACAGTGCAAGCACGAATCCGATTGCAAAGATTTTCCGCTTCATGTCCTGCCCCCTTTTGCACCAAAATGATGAAGAGAGAAACTTTGCGTCACTCTCGCACTGTAACATAATATGACACGAGTTGCGTAGCGTGTAAGTGAGAGAGGCAGGGCATACGCATCTAATGAGCGTCCACATCGGGACCGCGCTTTTGCTGAGTTGCGTATTGCGCATTCCGGATTGCGTAAGGGCAGGCGAGACGGCCCCGATTCGATTGCTATATTCGCCCGAAAAGTCTCTGTTTCAAATGGGATTCAGATCTGAGGATTTTTTGGGCGGTTGGATGGGTTGACAGGCAGGAACGCGCGTGCGAGAGATTTGGTGAGATTGGGCAAGAAAGTTCTCGGTGTTTCACGGGAGACGGGAGGCTGGGCGAAGGCCGCCGGCGTCGGCGCGGCGGGCGGGGCACAGGCGCAGAGCGGGGCAAAGCGCTGCATGAATTCATTTGATGTCCTGCTCTGTATCCTATCGATATCCTGTCGGGGCGGGCGGAGGGTATCAAAGTGGCGCGAAGTGGCGCGAATTGCCGTGTGAATTCATGTGCTGCCTTGCTCTTTCTGCAAAAATTTTTGCGGATTGGCGAAGCGTGTCGCGCCGGTTGCGGCGGCGTTATGGTGTTGCAACCAAGTATGTTCTGTAAAAAAGTATACGTTTGTTAAGGTACAGAGATGGTTCGCTGTCGCCTCGGACTTTCAGCTATGGATACAGCGTATACGATTGTTCAGGCTCTTGCAAGGACACCGGGCACAGGGCATATGCATCTAAATCCGTGTGCCAATTCTGTCGGGATCCCTAACAAAAGGACGTGATAATTGGTGGAAATCGCGGTAAGCCTGCTGATTGACGACGGAAATTCAGCGCAACAAAGGCCGTCAGTCGTCGAAACCGGTCAGATTCACAGCCTGCGCGCCATCATTGGTACAATTTACAGTGTCTGAACCCGATCTGGAAGAGATCATGGCAGCATTTCGGCGCTGTGACCCAATTCAGATGCAATTGCCCTGCGGAGAGAGGAGTGGTAAGTGTCGCTCGAAAACTCGAGACTGAATACTGAGAGGAGGAGATATGGCAGCGCTTCAAGACAGCTTCAACTACAAAGTCGTTGAAGGGTGGGGACAGGGGCCGGACGGCCGCGCATTCGGCGGGGTGACGCCTGCAGTTGCGACCGATTCACACGACCGCGTCTACGTTGCCCGCCGCGAGCCGGCGGCTATCCTGGTCTATGACCGCGAGGGCCGCTTTCTGACGGCGTGGGGCGAGGGCCTGCTCAAGAGTCCGCATAGCGTTTGGTTTGACGAGCGCGATCATCTCTACGTGGTCGATGTCAAGGACCACACGGTGCGCAGGTTCGACACCGACGGGCGCGTACTCCAGACGCTGGGCACGCCCGGCCAAGTCGGCGCGCCCGGTGAACCTTTCAACAGACCGACATGGGCGGTGCTGGCTCCGGGGGGCGATCTCTACGTTTCCGACGGCTACGGCCAATTTCGCGTGCATCGCTTTTCCGCCGACGGGACATTGCAGCATTCCTGGGGCGAGGAAGGCGCCGGGCCGGGTCAGTTCGCGCTGCCCCACTGCCTGCGCGTGGACAGCCGCGGGCGCGTCCTGGTGCTGGATCGCGAGAACAGGCGCCTCCAGATCTTCGATGCTGAGGGCGTTTACCTGGCCGAATGGCCGGACCTGGACGGCCCCAACGATCTCTACATCGACCGCGACGACAACGTCTTTATCGCCGAGGGCAACTACCGCATCAGCGTCTTCAACTTGGATGGCCGGCTGCTGGCCCGCTGGGGGGAGCAGGGCGAGGGGCCGGGCCAGTTCGCCGATCATCCGCACGGGCTGTGGCTCGATTCGCGCGGTGACCTCTACGTGGCCGAGGTGCCGTTCCTCGACAACCGGCTGCAGAAGTTCACCCGCGTCTGAGGCGGGGGACGCGCGATGAGCGGCAGACTAACATTACAATACCGGAAAGACGCGGCGAGGACACTGATTGTCACCGCGCGCGAGGGAAATACAGATGAAGATTTTGATCACAGGGGCTGCCGGCGCCGTCGGAACAGTTCTGATTAAGGGCCTGGGTGACCGCTACCAGTTGCGGGCCTTCGACCGCGTGCCACTGCCCGAACTGGAGGATGTCGTTGTCGGCGAGTTGACCGACTTCGAGGCGGTTGCCAGGGCAACGCAGGGCATGGACGCGGTCATCCACCTGGCGGGCAATCCATCCGGCGCTGCGCCGTGGGAGGAGATCCTGCACAGCAATATCATCGGAACTTACAACCTGTTCGAGGCTGCCCGCCGGAGCGGGGTAAGCCGCATCGCCTTCGCCAGTCGCGCCGGTCTGCTGGCCCCCTATCCCGAGGAGATCACGCGCACGGTCGATCTGCCGCCGCGCCCGGAGAGCTACTATTCGATCAGCAAAGTCTTCGGTGAGAATCTGGGCTACATGTACGCCAGCCAGTTCGGCCTGGAGTGCGTGTCCGTCCGCATCGGCAACGTGCGCGCCGACCGCCCCCATGCCGAGCACCCGCATCACCTCAGCCACGCCGACCTGGTGCGGGTATTCGAGCGGGCGGTCATCCATCCCGGTGCACAGTATGAAGTGGTCTTCGGCGTCTCAGCAGGCGACTGGCCGCTCTATGACCTGGAACATGGGCGCAGGGCGGTTGGATACAACCCCTGACGATGATTGAACAGGAGAAAATCGGGTCGCGCTCTCTTCTTGCTCCCTTGGCATTGTCTTGAAGGTGTATCGATCGTCCCAATTGAGTTATAATCCTTCTAACCGGCGCTTACATCATTGACGCTTATGCCTCTGTCATCCGAGTATCTGGAAACGCTGAACCGGATCCAGGATCGCATCCTGTGGCTGTCCATGCGCATTGTGCATGAGGCCAACAGCGTGCGTCCAACGCGGGACGGCGTCAAAGTGGGTGGGCACCAGGCCTCCTCGGCGAGCATGGTGACCATTATGACCGCGCTCTACTTTCACCTGCTCAAACACGGGGACAGGGTGTCGGTCAAGCCGCACGCCTCTCCGGTCTTCCATGCCATCCAATATCTGCTGGGCCAGCTGCCGCGCGAATACCTGACGACGCTGCGCGCATACGGCGGCCTTCAGGCCTATCCAAGCCGCACCAAGGATCCGGACCCGGTCGACTTCTCCACCGGCTCGGTGGGGCTGGGCGCGGTCGCGCCGGCCTTTTCGGCGCTGACCCACCACTACGCCCAGATGCACTTTGGCGATGTGGCGTCCAACCGGTTCATCGCCATTATCGGCGACGCGGAGTTGGACGAAGGCAATGTGTGGGAGGCGATCTTCAACGACTGGATGGCCGAGCTGGGCAACACGATCTGGATTGTAGACCTGAATCGCCAGAGCCTGGACCGGGTGATACCCGGCATTCGCGCCGGTACGCTCAAGTCGATGTTCGACCAGTGGGGATGGAACGTGCTGGAGGCGAAGTACGGGCGCAAGCTGCAAAGCCTCTTCGCCCAGAAGCATGGGGAGCTGGTGCGCAAGCGCATTGACGACATGAGCAACGAGGAGTATCAGTTGCTGGTACGGCTGCCCGGGGAGGAGCTGCGCCGACGCTTCGTCACTGTGAACGGGCAGAAGGACACGCACCTGGAGGAGTTGCTGGCCCCCATCAACGATGAGGCGCTGCCCGACGTGATTGGCAATCTGGGCGGCCACGATCTGGCCGAGATGATCGGCGTTCTGGAAGAGGCCGACGCCACGGCAGATCGGCCCACGGTGATCTTTGCCTATACGATCAAGGGCTGGCGGCTGCCGATCGCCGGCGACCCCCACAACCACTCCAAGCTGCTGAGCGGCGAAGAGATGTCAGCCCTGGCCGAGCAACTGTCGGTCCCGGCTAACGATGAATGGGCAGCGTTCGAGTCGGACTCGGAGGCGGGCGCCCTGTGCCAAGAGATCGCGCGTCAACTCTATCCCGGCGCAGGCGACAACGTCACTGACGCTGCGAAACGCAACATGCCCATCGGACTTTCGGCGCAGGAAGTTCCCGAAAGTGTGCCAACCCGTATGCACGGAATGCTAAGCACACAGCAATCGTTCGGCCAGATCCTGATCAGCATGAGCCGCAATCCGGCGCTCGCGCCGCGGCTGGTCACCACCTCCCCCGATGTCTCCACCTCCACCAACCTATCGGGCTGGATCGCCAAGCAGGGTGTCTTTTCCTTAACTGAAGGGGAGATCTACGAACTGGAGGAGAATCGCGGGTTGAGCTGGCGCTACGGCCCCGAGGGTCAGCATATCGAATTGGGGATTTCGGAGATGAATCTCTTCATGATGTTGGCCATGCTGGGGCTTTCCGCCGAATTGACCGGCCAGCAGCTGATCCCGATCGGCACCGTCTACGACCCGTTCGTGCTGCGGGGGCTGGACTCTTTCATCTACGGCCTTTACGCCAACGCCCGCTTTATCGTCGTGGGCACGCCTTCGGGCGTCAGCCTTGCGCCAGAGGGGGGCGCACACCAGTCCACGGTCACGCCTTCTCTGTGCGCAGAGTTGCCCAATCTGAACAGCTACGAACCCTGCTTCGCGCAGGAGTTGGTCTGGATCATGCTGGATGCGGTGCGCCAGTGTTGCCGCGACATAGAGGGCCGGGCGACCTATTTGCGCCTTTCGACCAAGCCGGTTGATCAGTCCCTGCTGGAGCCTGCCATGACGCGGCTGGGCGAGCCCGAACTGCGCCGTCAGGTCTTGGAAGGAGGCTATCGCCTTTTGGACTGGCAGACGGCCACACCGGAGGCGGACCCGCGCTCGCTTGTGCATATCGCAACCACCGGCATCATGCTGCCTGAGGCGATGGAGGCGGCCGCCATGTTGCAGGCCGAGGGCATCGCCGTCAACGTACTCAACCTGACCAGCCCGCGCCGCCTGTATGAGAATTGGCGCGCGGCGCAATGGGGACGCAGGCCGGAACGGACGCCCAGCCGATTGCTCTCCTGGCTGATCCCGCCCCACGAACGGCAGGCGCCGATCGTCACCGTGCAGGACGGCGCATCGCACAACCTGGCCTGGCTTGGCAGTCTCTTCGGCAGCTACCTGATACCCTTGGGTGTGGACGATTTTGGTCAGTCCGGCACACCGGCCGACCTCTATCGTCATTTTGAGATCGACAGCCAGGCGATCTTTGAAACCGCGCTGGTGGCCCTGAATCGAACCGAGCTTGGATAGTGCGACAGCGGCGAATGGACAGTCGACAAGCTGTGCAAGCAGCGTTCCCGCCGGCATCGACGCTGGCGAGAACCCCCTGACCACGAACCGCTGAGGAGGAACACGTGGCCGAAACCATTACCATGCCCGACCTCGGTTTCGAGGCCGGCGGCGGCGAGTTGTCAGTCTGGTTGAAGAGCGTGGGCGACTCGATTGAGGCGGGTGAGCCAATTGCCGAGATCGAGTCGGACAAGGTAACCCTGGAAGTGGAGTCGCCTGCCGCGGGCGTATTACTGGAACTGCTGATCGAGCCGGGGCAGAACGCGGCCGTCGGCGCGCCACTCGCCAAGGTGGGCGCGGCGGATGAACTGCCCAGCCCGCCGGCCCAGGAAGCGGCGGCGGCGGCGCGAGAAGAGCGCAAAAAGGAGAGCGATAACGACTTGGGCTCCGGGGAGACCCTGCAGCCGCAGGCGCTCCCACTGGCGCCGCACCTGGAGCTCCCCGCGGTTGAGCCGCTCCAGGATGGCGTGATGGCCACACCGATTGCCCGGCGTATCGCCCAGGAACACAATTTGAATTTGAGGCGCATTGCCGCCAGCGGCCCGGGCGGACGAATCCTGCGGGCGGATGTCGAGACCTATCTGGCCCAGTCGCGCGCCGGCTCGACTGCGACCGCAGACCCGTCCACAGAACGCGAGGACGAGGCGGACGACCTGGCCGCGACGGCGCGTCCACTGCAACGGCGGCAGGAGTTCGCCGGCAGCGCGGCGGCATCACCGCTGCGGCGGGCGATTGCCCAGCGCATGGGCCTGAGCAAGCAGACCATCCCCCACTTTTACATCACCAACTCGGTCACGATGGATGATGCCCTGGCTCTGCGCAAGCAGATCAACGAGGCGCTGCCGCAAGATGAACAGGTCACTGTCAACGACCTGGTGATGAAAGCCGCGGCATTGGCGCTGCGCGACTTCCCCAACCTCAACGCATCCTATGCGGACGACCGGATCGTAACCCACCCGGAAATCCATATCGGCGCGGCCGTAGCGGTCGATGGGGGCGTGCTGACCGTGGTCAACCGGCAGACCGACCGGCGCACCATCTCCGAAATCGCCCACGCCAATCGCGCCATGATCCAGCGGGCGCGCGCCGGCAGGGTCAAGCCGCAGGATGTAACCGGCAGCACCTTTACGATCAGCAACCTGGGCGGGTACGACACCGATCACTTTGCCGCCATCATCAACCCGCCCGAGGCCGCGATCCTGGCGGTGGCGACCGCGCGGGAGACCGCGGTCGTGGTGGCGGGGCAGGTGGAGGTACGCAGGGTCATGCAGATGACCATCTCCGCCGACCACCGGGTGACGGACGGCGCCGAGTGCGCGCTGTTCTTGCAGAAAGTGAAAAGTCTGCTGGAAACGCCCATCAAGGTCTTGTTGGAATGACCCCGGTCATTTAATTGTCGCCAATTGCTCGAAATGCCCCTTTGGCATCAACACCATGCCGCCTCCGACCAGCGTGAAGACTTATGCAGATCCCAAATAAGACCAGGAGTTTTTTGTCAGGGATAAAGGTGTAGGCCAAGATGAAAAACCAGCCGCAGACCGACCGAACAATCGACCTCTGGCGAGCAATCGAGCAAACTGACCAAATTGTGAATGTGTTTGTCGGTATGTTCGAGGTGATAGGTATCACCATTGAAGAAACAGGCGAACAGCTTACTGCACGAGTAGAGGAAGGCACAATCCGAATTGATCCGGGCTTGCCGGAAAGGTACGACTTCCTGGTGCCGCTGAAACTGGAAAACGTACACGATATGGTGCGCTTCACGGCGGACGGCAGGCTGGACGAAAGTGAGATTTGGCGAATCATAGCGGTGTTGTTTACGCCCCTTACTCGTGAGACCCTCAGGAACCCCGTGATGTCCAAGGCCATTCTGCGGAAGCTGGCAGGAATAGAAGACCTGATTCATGTTCAACTGCTTGGACCCGAAGCCGAACATGTCGCCAATCATACGCTGGCTTTTGTCAGTCGTCAGTGGCTGGTCATAGAGGGTTTGCATGGTCAGGCAAGAAGAAAGTTCACCCTGACCAGCGAGGAATGCATGACCTACCAGAAGAAAGTATTCAACACAATTAAGGCGAATAACTTCCTGAGTTGGATGAGATTTGCCCGCTGGTATGCCAAATGGCGGCCCAGCGTCTCCTCTGTGCTCCAGCATGATTGATGTAACAACACCAAGAACGGCCCTCCCGTAGGCGCAATGCACTTGTTTCCGCAATGTCTCCAGATCGGATAAACACCAGGATGGCGGACTGGCTTAGAAACTGCCTGTTCGAGGTTTCCTGGAGCGGCAAAGTTGGAAACAAGCACAGCATACATAGACCCCTAATGAGACCGAACAGTTGCAGGCTTGGCAACAATAAGCGAGATGCCTGCCCTACACTTGCATAATCTGCGCGAGATGACGAACCACCTGTCGATTCAGGATCGAGCAGCTTTCGATATGGTACGGTACGCCAACTGCTGGGAGGATGCGGACATCCTGCTGGAAGCCCTGGCGGTGCAGAAGGGAGACCGCTGTCTGTCCATCGCGTCCGCCGGCGACAACTCTCTGGCCCTGCTGGCGAGCGAACCTGACGTGGTCGTCGCCTGCGATGTCAACGCTGCGCAATTGGCCTGCGTCGAGATCAGACAGGTTGCCTTTGCAGAGCTCTCCTATGCGGATCTGCTGGCGTTTCTTGGCTTTCGCGATTGCGAAGACCGCCTTGCCATCTACCGAGCGCTGCGTTCCTCCTTGTGCCCTTCCACCAAGCGGTTCTTTGACCGTAATCAGGAGCACATAGCCAGCGGTCTCATTCACAACGGCAAATTCGAAAGGTACGTGCGCCTCTTCAGGTCGTGGATTCTTCCGCTGGTCCACAGCCGAAATACTGTCGGTGAACTGCTGAGAGACAAAGACGAGGCAGCGCGCCGCGCCTTCTTTCGCGAGCGCTGGGATACGCGGCGCTGGAGGCTGGTATGCAGGATCTTTTGCAGCCGGCCAGTTCTGGGTCGCGCAGGCCGGGACCCGGAGTTCATGCGCTTCGTTGAGGGTCATGTGGCCGAGCGGATACTGCGCCGCGCGGCAGAGGGTCTCACGAACCTGCCAACCCACGACAACCCGTTTCTTGACTACATCTGCACCGGCGCCTTCAGCCGCGCGCTGCCCTTCTATGTACGCGAGGAGAATTATCCGAAGATCAGGCGGAACCTGTCACGATTGAAGCTGTTCCACGGTGCGATCAGCGATGTCTTCAAAGTCGAAAAGACCGGATTCGACAAGTTTAACCTGTCCGATATCTTTGAGTACATGAGTCATGAGCTTTTCCTGCATACGGCGCGGGTCCTGCTGGAACACGCCCGCCCTTCGGCTCGCCTTGCTTACTGGAATATGCTCGTTCCAAGAGGGGTCGCCCCCCACTGGCCGCAACAGGTCCGTCAACTACAAGAACTGTCCGAAAGCTGCTTTCGACGCGATAAGGCATTCTTCTACCAGGCCTTTCACGTGGATGAGGTCGTGTAACAGATCGATTCAGTACGAAGGGAACGCTTTTGAACTGCGTCCAATTGGCTCTTGACCATGTCGCAGAAGACCCCCATCGGCCTGCCACCTGGTTTCCGGGCGCTTCCGGAGGCTCGGTAACCACCTTTGGCGAGCTCTTCGCGCTGGCGAACGCCATGCAACATGCGCTTGTAGAGAGCGGCGTCCAGGCAGGGGATCTGGTCCTGGTTCAGGATCGCTTGAGCGTGCGGCTCTACGCGGCCGTGTTCGCAATCCTCGGAATCGGCGCAACCGTCGTCCTGATCGAGCCGTGGATGCCGGCAAGCCACATAGAGCGCGCAGCGCGGGATGCAGCGCCCAAGTTTTTCGTGAGCGGCCGGCTGGGACAGTTTTGGGGCTTGCGGTATCGTGCCATTCGGAGTATTCCGCACAAGCTGAGTATTCGCAGCCTGATGCAGCAGGCGGGCGGCTGGCAGTTTATCGTTGAAAATACCGATGAGGATAGGGCAGGGATCATCACATTTACGTCCGGTACGACCGGCGCACCCAAGAGCGTCGTCAGGACGCAGGGCGCGCTCGTCCGACAGCATCAGGTGTTGAGTCGTTCGCTCAAGACCGCCGAATTAGCGGGGGCGGACCTGTGCATTTTCGCCAATTTCGTTCTGGCCAATCTTGCTTCGGGCCGGCCCTCGCTCGTGTTGCCCAATCCCTGGAAGCCGCGGCTCTTGCGTCAAATCGAGCGGTTGCCGCCGTCGCTGCAGCCGGAATCGCTGACCTGCGGCCCTGCCTTTCTGTTGGAGCAGATGCAGCATGCAACGCTTCCCGGCCTCAAAAGCGTCCACGTGGGCGGCGCGCTGGCCGACTGCTGGGTCTTTGAGCGGGCATTTGAACGCTGGCCGCAGGTGCGTTGGAGGCAGATCTACGGCAGCACTGAGGCGGAACCTGTCGCCGTAGCGGACGCGCGGGCTGCCGTGCGGCACAGCAGGGAGAAGGGCTACTTTCAGACGCTCTTCCTGGGAAAGCCGGTCGCGGAGATCGCGCACCGGTCGGACGAACGGGGCATCTGGGTGCATGGGCCCCATGTCTGCGGCCCATACCTGGGCAATGAAGCGGCCAATCGAACCGACAAACGGATCGACGAAGAAGGTCGCGGCTGGCACTTCATGGGGGACCGAATTGGCACGTGCCAAGGCAGCAGCGCGTGGTGGTATCGCGGACGTGCAAACCAGGCCGAGCGAGATTTTGAGTTGGAGCAAAGCGTCTACAGCGCGCTGCAATCCAGCAGATGCTTTATCCACCGGACGCGCGCGGGCGAAGCCCTCCTTGTGGGTGAAATCGACGCCAACACACAGCTGCCCGGCGTAGACCGGGTTGTCTCGACGCGGATCGTCCGCGATCGCAGGCACAGGTCGCGCATCGACCGCGACAGTAGCCTGAAAGGAGGTGCAAAATGGGCGCTTGGATGACCTTTCTGAAGGAGCGGCTGCCCTTGCCTTCCTACTTGGTGCTGGTTATGGGGCTGGCGATTTCCGGCAGCGCTCTGGGCAACGCGTCGGCAGCTGTCAGACCGTCCGCCGCTATCTGGGGAGCCACTGCCATTGCGGCTGCCGGGGCCTTTATGTTTTTCGCCGTGCTGAGAATCATGGACGAGTACAAAGACTACGAAAAGGACCGGGTCGCCCACCCCCACCGGCCCCTGCCCCGGGGACTCCTTGCACCAGAACAGGTGGCGGGCGCCGTCAACGGATTGGCGGTCGCAATGCTCGTCTTTGGTGTTGTCGTCGGGCTCCGCAACGGCCCGGCAGGCCTCGGTTATCTATTGGTCACTGGCTATCTGTGGCTGATGTACCGCGAGTTTTACGCCGGGGCCTGGCTGGCGCAACGCCCGCTCCTGTATGCGGCCTCGCACCAGATCATCATTCTCCCGCTCTGCTATTTCTGTGTCCTGGTATTCGACCCGGCTGCTTGGCGGCACTTGCAGCCGGCGCTATTGGGCATCACCGTATTGGGCGCGTTTTTCGCTTACGAAATCTGCCGCAAGCTCGATCCGCAAGCGCATCCGCTTGTGCAGACTTACCTGTCCCACTATGGACGGGCTACTACGCTTGTTTTTGCACTGTGTACGGTCGCTCTCTCAGCTCTGGGCGCGCTTGGGCTTGGGTTGGAGCGAATGCTGTGGCCGCTTGAGGGCACCCTGACTGCGCTCTTGGCGCTAATGATCCTCTCGCCGAACCGATACAAGATTATCGAGTACGGGGCATCCGTTTCGCTGGCTTTGCACGTGTGGGCGATTCCGCTGGACACATGGCTGAAAACGACAGGGTAACGGCATGATGACAACCTTCACCAGCAGCGACAGCCCAGCTCTCTTCCATGCCGACGGTGGCGGCAAGGCCGCCAACCTGGCCCGCATGACGGAGCGAGGCTTGCGCGTGCCTGCCTGGTTCTGTCTGTCTGCGCGCGCTTTCGATGCCTTTGTCAACGAACATGGACTGCGCAGCCGACTGGCGCAAAAGGGCGACCGCGTTGAGTTTGCCCGCCAAGTTGAAGAACTCTTCCTTTCCAAAGCGCTGCCGGTGCAGGCCGAGGATGAACTTTTCCAGATGATCGAGTCAATGAACCTGGACGGCGCATTCCTCGCGATTCGTTCCAGCGGCATTGAGGAAGATTCGCCCACGGCCTCCTTTGCCGGCCAGTTTTCTTCGTTCCTTTATCAGCGGGGCAAAGAGGCGGTGTCGGTGGCGGTCAGGCGCTGCTGGGCGTCAGGATTCTCCGAAAGAGCGCTCGCTTACCGCCAGCAGAAGGGTTTGCCCACCAGCGACATCCGGGTCGCGGTCGTCATCCAGGAGATGGTGCAAGCCAAAGTGTCCGGGGTCGCCTTTTCACGCAATCCGGCTGCGCCTCTGGACCGGGATCAGATCATCGTTGATGCCGTTTACGGCCTTGGCGAGGGTCTTGTCAGCGGCGCGCTGGAATCCGATCATTTCTCGGTAAACCGGCAGACGCTGTCAATCGAAGCGAAGATCGCGTGCAAGGCCGCAGCCTTCGGGCAGCGACCGCAAGGGGGCATCCAACTGGCCCCGGTTGCGCCAGAGGACCGGACGCGGCCCTGCCTGACTGATGAGCAGGTCAAAGCGGTGGCGGTGCAGGTCTTGCGCCTGGAGGAGATGATGGGCTCACCGCAGGATAGCGAGTGGGCCATCGACCAGAAGGGCGAACTCCTCATGCTGCAGACGCGACCGATCACAACGCTCCCTCCGGAGGCCTTCTTCGACAAGGAGGTCGTCGGCCAGCAGTACGCTCTATGGGACAACGCCAACATTATCGAAAGCTACGAGGGGATCACTGCCCCCTTGACGTTCAGTTTCGCCAGCCGGGCGTACCAGCAGGTCTACATCCAGTTCTGCCAGATCATGGGCATCCCCAAGCATGTTGTCGAGGAACACGAAGCCATGTTTCGCAACATGCTTGGCCTGATTCAGGGTCGCATCTACTACAACCTGATCAACTGGTACCGGCTGATACGAATGCTTCCGGTAGGCGGGCGCAGCGACTCGTTCATGGAGACCATGATGGGTGTGCAGCAAAGCCTTGGACCGGAGCTGTCATCCCTGTTCGAAGAGATGCAAGCGCCGCCGCGCCGTTCACGCCTCCGTCAGCTTGCCGTGACCGCCACAACCACTTGGCATTTCATTCGTCTGGACCGCACCGTCGATGCGTTTCAGACAAGATTCACGGCTATCTACGAAGCGACCCGCCAGCTGGATTTCGACAGCATGTCCCTGAACGTGTTGCTTGACCACTACGCCGCCATCGAGGACGAACTCCTGAAGAAGTGGCACGCGCCGATCATCAACGATTATCTGTGCATGATCTTTTTCGGTCTACTGAAGAAACTTACAGAGAATTGGATAGGCGCAGACGAGCCAGGGACGGGGCCTGGCGTCGTCCCCGAGCAGCGACTGGGCGGGGCCGCGTCCCTCCAGAATGACCTGCTGTGCGGGGAAGGCGGCCTGGTGAGCACGGCGCCGACCCGGATGCTGATGAAGATCGCGGCCCGAATCGATAGAGGCGACTCCCAGACGAGAGCGTGGTTTATCGACTCGCCGCCTGATCGGGTCTGGCGAGAACTGGACGAGGCGCGCGACATCGCCGCCATGATTGGCGAGTTTCTCGACCTCTACGGATTCCGCTCCGTCAACGAACTGAAGCTGGAGGAACCGGATCTGCACGACGATCCGACCTTTGTGATCAGTGCGATCGCTCGCTATGTGCGCGACAAGTCCTATGATATCGACGCAATGATTGCGCGGGAAGTGGCGATACGCAATGCGGCCGAGGGCCGAATCGACAAGGCGCTGTCGGGCTGGAAACGACTTGTCTACCGGTGGGTACTCAAGCAGGCGCGGCGGACGGTCAGGCAGCGGGAAAACCTGCGCTTCGACAGGACGAAGATTTTCGGCCTCGCCCGGCATCTCTTCCGCGGAATCGGGCAACAGTTTGTCCGACTTCAGGTCTTGGAGGCCGTGGACGACATCTTCTATCTGACTGTGGAAGAGATTTTCGCCTTTGTCGAAGGACGATTGGCCGTAACCGATCTCGGTGGTATGGCAACCTTCAGGCGCAAAGAGTACCGCAAGTTCCGCCAGGCGCCGGCGCCGCCGGATCGGTTTCTTACGCAGGGGGCAGTGGGCGCCTGGGCACAGTTCCCTCAACTACTGGACGCGGCAGACCTTCTGCGCGCCGAAGTCGACCACCGCGAGGCAGGCGATCCCAACATTCTGACCGGCACGCCTTGCTGCCCTGGCGTCGTGGAAGGCGTTGTGCTCGTTGCCCATACGCCCAGGGAGGCCGAGAAACTCGATCAGGAGATTCTGGTCACGACTCGAACCGATCCCGGTTGGGTCCCGCTCTACCCTTCCTGTGCCGGGCTGCTCATCGAACGCGGCAGTCTGCTCTCTCATTCAGCGGTGGTCGCGCGGGAACTTGGACTCCCCACCATCGTCGGAATAACGGGCGGGCTGATGCAGAGATTGCAGACGGGGCAGCGTGTGCGCATGGACGCGGGCAAGGGAGAGGTAAGAATCCTGCAATGAAGCTGACCAACTACGCGCACGCCGAAGACAAACATGCGTTTGCACAGGCGTTCTCGCTGCTTCCCAGTCACCTGCGCGGCGGCCGGTATCGCAGCGCCCTGCTCCCGGCGCAGCTTGAGCGGGGCCTCGTCGAAATGCAGCTGCCGGCGCCGTGCAACTTCTGGCTCCTGGAAGAGGACGGCAACCCCATCGGTCGTATCGGCGCCAACGTGTCGTGCCGCTCTGCGCAGACGGGCTACGTGGGCTTCTTTGAAGTTGACACGCGTCGCGCCGGCGCGGGGGAAGCGGCTCAGAAGCTGATCGAGACGGCGTGCGGCTTTCTGCAAGGGAAGGCGGCGAGCGTGTTCGGGCCAGTCAATCTGAATACCTGGCTTCCATACCGCTTGCGCGTCGACGAACGCGATCAGCGCTGCTTTGGGTGGGAGCCGGTCAACCCACCGGACTACGTGGAGCACTTTCTGGCGGCGGGATTCAAGCACAGGATCGACTACCATTCGACCGCTTTCGGAAACCTCGAACGGTTTCTGGAACAGACTGAAGCTGACTACGACGTCGCGCGGGCAAATGGATTCCGCTTCCGCAAGCTGGATTGGTCCCGGCTCTTCAAGGGAGAGGCGTCAATGCTCTACCGGATTTCCAATGAAGCCTTTGAAGACAGCTTTCTGTTCGAGACCATCCCCCAGGCGCTCTTCGACCAGTTCATCGGCCAACTTGGCAAGGGGGAGCAGGACTGTAGTCACGCGGCCGTGTCCCCGCAGGGGGACGATGTGGGATTCTTCTACGCATTCACCGACCGGCATTTTCCTTGCCCGGGCGCAGACCCCGAGACTTATGCGGTCTTGAAGAGCACTGGCGTGAGCAGGGAGGCGCGGGGGCAGAGATTGTCGAACGCGCTCGCGCATCTGGCCGTCAAATCCGCCGCTGAAAAGGGCGCGCAATACGGCATCGCCGCGCTGGTACGGTCGGGCATTCAAAGCGAGTCCTATGCCAGAAAAGGTGACTCGTTCTGGCAGCACCACTATGCGTTGTTTGAAAGGCTCCTGTAGGGTAGGATTGCCGTCTCTGGGTGAGCGCCCAGATGCGTCTCAGCCAGATTTTGGCGCAATTTCAGCATGAATCGTAATCCGCTGCGCTAGCCCGCAGCATAGAATGGAGGAGTAGCCATGCCCATTTTTCCGCCGGACGCACTGACCAGAATTGCGCAGGATGTATTCGTCGCCGCCGGTGTCGAGCAGGAGGAGGCGGGCATCGTGGCCGAGCACCTGGTTGCATCCAACCTGGTCGGCCACGACTCGCATGGCGTGCTGCGCGTCCCCGAATATGTCGAGTGGATGGAGGCCGGGGGCGTTGTCCTCGGTCAGCATATCGCCATCATGCACGAAACCGAGACGCTGGCAGTGATCGAAGGCGGCTGGGGCTTTGGGCAGGTCATCGGACTGGAGGCGATCCAGGTGGCCATGCGCAAGGCGCAGCAGACCGGCGTCGGCATCGTGGCCGTCAGCCGCTGCGGGCACATTGGCCGCGTCGGCCACTACCCTTATCACGCGGCCCAGCAGGGGCTGGTGACGGTCCTGTTCGTCAACACGCATGGCGGCGGCAAGCTGGCCGCGCCCTGGGGTGGACGCGGGCGGCGGCTGTCGGCCAACCCGATTTCGGTAGGCATTCCGCGCCGGGCCGACGAGCCGCTCGTGCTCGACATGGCCACCTCGTCGATCGCCGAAGGCAAGCTGATGGACATGCTCAACCGCGGCGTAGCGGCTCCGCCCGGTTGCATCGTCGACGCCGAAGGCCATCCCACCACCGATCCTGTCGCCTACTTCGGGCCGCCGGCCGGCGCGCTGCTGCCTTTTGGCGGGCACAAAGGCTTTGGCCTCTCCTTTGTCATCGACATTCTGGCCGGCGCGCTCTCGGGCGCCGGTTGCAGCCGCGACGACGCGACCCGGATCGGCAACGGATTCCTCGCCTTTGTGATCCAGCCCGATCAACTCCGGGACGCCGATGCCTTTTATGCCGATGTGGATGGGCTGGTGCAACACGTCAAGAGTTCGGAACTGGCGGCGGGCTTCGATGAGATCCTGGCGCCGGGCGAGCCGGAGATCCGCACACGCAGACAGCGGACGCGCGAGGGCATCCCGGTTGATGACAGCGCCTGGGGCAAGATCTGCGCCACGGCCCAGCGCTACGGCGTTACCCTGGCCGCATCAGAATAGAGCGTCAAAGGGCGGCGCAACAGACTTCGCCGGCAATCCTGCCGCGCCCGTCCAACTCTGACTTCAGCAGAGAGTCTGCCCGTTCTTGGTTGGTAGGCCTCTTCCACTCACAGCTTCAGATGCGCCAGCGCGCTTCGCTTCAGGGCGAGAAAACCCGCGTCCAGAACAGTATCCTCCGCGCGCGGATGGGGCAGATTTATCGTCAGATCGGCCGCGATACGGCCCGGACGCGGGCTGAAGACCAGCATGCGGTCGCCCAGGAGCAGCGCCTCGTCAATGTCGTGGGTAATGAAGAGAATCGTCTTCTGGAAGCGCGTGCGCACGCCCAGCAGCCACTGTTGCAGCAGGCGGCGCGTCAGGGCATCGAGCGCGCCAAACGGCTCGTCCAGCAAGAGAATGTCATAGTCGGCGAGGAAAGTTCGCAGCAAGGCCGCGCGCTGTCTCATCCCGCCCGACAGCGCGCTCGGCCAGGAGTTCTCGAAGCCCTCCAGCCCGAAAAGAGGAAGAAGCTGCCGCGCTTCGGCGCGGGCCGCATCGCGACTGCCGCCGGACAGCTCGACACCCAGGATCACGTTTTCGAGCACTGTACGCCAGGGCAGCAGCGTGTCCCGCTGGGGCATATAGCCGAAGCGCCCCTGCCGGTCTGACGCGCCCGGCAGGGGCTGCCCTTGCAGATCGATTTGCCCGGTGTCCGGCTGCTCCAGGCCGGCCAGCAGGCGCAGAAGCGTGGACTTTCCGCAGCCGCTCGGGCCGATGATGGTCAGGAACTCGCCCGCGTCCACGCGGAAGGTCAGGTCAACCACCGCCTCGACGCCGGTCCGCCCGCCCCTTACGGAACTGCCGCTGAACGTCTTGGAAAGCGAGTCAACCGCCAGGAGCGTCATTTTCGCTCTGGCAGGAACTCGTTCGTGTATGCGCTCTCGGCGTCGAACGACTCGATGATGCCGTTTTCGATCAGGAAATCGGCATAACCTTGCCAGATCTCGCCGGTCTGAATACCCCACTGCGGGGCGCCGGCCTGATACTCTTTGGACAGCCATGCCTGGCTCGTCCGTACCAGGTCGGCGTCCAGGTCCGGATTGGCCGCCAGCAGGATGTCGGCGGCTGCGGTCGGATTCTCGATGGCGAATTCATAGCCGCGGGCCGTTGTCTCGACAAAGGCGCGCACCGCCTCCGGATCGTCGGCGATCATCGCCTCGCTCGTGATCAGGGTCGGCGTATAGTAGTCAGGAATGCAGTCCAGATAATCCTTGAGCATGATGATGTCCAGCTCAACCCCCTTGACTTCGGCGTCGATACCGGCCCAGCCGTAGAAGATCCAGACAAAGTCGACCCGCTCGGCTTCGGTGACTGAAAGGAAGTCTGCCCAGCCGATGTCGATAAACTCGACGCTCTCGGCTGATGCGCCCTCACACTGCATCAGGAGGTCGATGGTGGGATATTCGATCGGGGAGCCAAAGCTGCCGTAGCGCTTGCCAGCCATATCGGTTGGCGTCTGGACGCCGGCGCGGCTGCGGGAAGCAAAGCCCGATGTGTTGTGTTGGATAATGGCCGCAATCGACACGACCGGCACGCCTTCGTTGCGGGCAAAAGTGGTGCCTTCCTGGTAGCTGAAGCCGAAGTCAGCCGAACCGGCGCCCACCACTTTATGCACATCCGACTGGCCCGGCAGGACGATCTCCACATTCAGGCCCGCCTCTTCATACCAGCCCATTTCGCGCGCGACATAGATGCCCGTGTAGTTGGTGTTGGGCGTCCATCCCAGCATTAGGATAACGTCTTTCGGCGCGGCAGTTGCATCCTCGCTGTGTGCGTCCGGCGTAACCGGTACGCAAGCCGCAATCAGCATCAGCGCAATCAGAGTCGCAATCCACAGTGTTGCAGGTGACAATCGCTTACACATTTTTTCCTCCTTGGAAATAATCGCGGCTGTCGCAGCGACTGATCACTGGACGCCGCCGTCTCGTTCCTCAAAATACCAGGGCATCATCTTGCGTTCGATCACAAAGACCGTCAGGAACAGCAGAATGCTCAGGGACGATATAATCGCAATCGTTGAGAAGACCTGCGCGGTCTTGAACGCGGCTGACGAGCGCAACAGATAGATGCCCAGCCCCTGTTTTGCGCCAACCCACTCGCCAACGACAGCCCCGGCTACGCTATAGGTGGCGGCAATCTTCATGCCTGAAAAAAAGTAGGGCGCGGCGGCTGGCAGGCGTACTTTCTGCCAGATCTGCGGCCAGGTCGCGCCCATCGAGCGAAACAGATCGATCAGTTCCGGCTCGGTCGCGGTCAGCCCATCGCTGGTGTTGATGGCGATGGGGAAGAAACAGAACAGCGTTACGACGATGACCTTGGGCACAATGCCAAAGCCAAACCAGATGATCAGCAGGGGAGCCAGCGCCAGGATTGGCACCGTCTGCGAGAAGACGAGAAGCGGATAGATGCCCCGCCGCAGCCAGGGTGAGAAGTCGAGCGCAGCCGCCACGGCAACGCCCGTCGACACGGCTACGCCTATGCCAATCGCGACCTCCAGCAGGGTCTGGCCGACATGGACGCCAATCAGGGCGCGCGTCTCCCAGAATGCCTGCCAGATTGCCGAAGGCGCGGGCAGGATCCACTTGGGCACGGCCACTGCCCAGACAACCAGTTCCCAGAGGGCAACAAGCGTCAATATAACGGCAACGGGGAAGAGCAGGCGGGTCGTCTTCATCAGCCGTCTTCGCGAAACTTCGAGACCAGCCCTTCTATCGTTGTGCCGGCGGCGGACTCGCCGATCTTGATAATTGAAACGACACGCGCCACGCCATCGACAAAGCAGGCGCGATGGGCTGCCTTGGCGACCTCGATACAACTGTCGAGATCGCCCTCAACCGTTGTCCCCATCGGGCCGACCTGGTATTTGAGGCCCGACTCCTGAATGACCGCGATAGCGCGGTCCACAATCGGGTAGACATCGCCGCCGGCCCCGGGAAGCACCTCAATATCGACAATCACGGTGTTGGACATGCTGTCTCCTTTCGCAAACAAAAAAACCGCCCTGAGAGGCGGTTGGCGTCGGATGCTTGGTCACAAGACATGCGCATCGCTACGGTTCCTACGCCAGTATTACCTGGATCAGGTCTGTCGGTCATCTCCACAGCGCGCCTACACGACGCACAAGGAGATTTCTCAGCCCAGTTCTTCCGAGCTCCCGTTTACGATTCAGTTGTTCAGGTGCAATTGCGCTGATCTCAAGCGCGATTGAATCTATTATATTGTACAGCCATCCAGAAGTCAAGTCGGAAACGAGGCGGGGCGCGTCCGGTCTTAGTTCACCGTTAAAGGCTCGTATGGCGAGCTACCGTTCTAGACCAATATCAGGCCAACTTGGATTCGCAGGGCGTTGGTCTGCGTCATTCGGAGATTGAGTTGTGCTTTCTATGCCCATGTATCGCTGAGTTGTTGCCTTGACCTTACCAGAATAGGCGTATACATCGTCCAAAGATTCGATCCTGTGTTTTGACTCGTTTTTCTCTTCATCGTACAGACCCAAAGACCAGTTCCGTGAGTTGAAATAGAAAACGCAAATGGGTTGTCGGATATTGTTATCAAGTATGATTTTGCACCAGTGCTTCGCGTCTTTCATGTTGACGCGTGATACGTCAACAACAGGTCTGAGAATGGCTTTGACAATCATAAAGCCTTCTATCTCATGGGCGGTAGTCACAATTCCACGATCCTGGTCCTCGACCTCATCCTGTTCACCATTTTCAATGGTGGAGGCATCGTCTGCCTCTCCAGTCTCGCGGTCCAGCGCTGTCTTGAGTGTCAAATTGATGCGCTCGTTGATAAACTCTCTGAATGCCCGCACTACCAAAGGAGTGAATCGTTCACGAGCTCTTTTATTCAGAACGCCCGTGTACACGTTTTTCACAAGCCATCGCATGAACTCTTCATCAGGTTCGTTCAGTTGATCGTTCAAGATTCTTTTCATGCCGCGCGTATACTTGAGAACGGCGGCAGCCTCAAGAGTCTCTTCTATATCAAACGATTGTTTGGTGAAACGTCTGAGTTCAGCAATGGATCGTTCGTTCAGGCTTCGCAGATCGATTTCAAGAAATGGGCGGTAATCCATCTTGTTGGATTCGTCTAGGTCGCTAAAAAACTTGTACGTAATCCCATTGGTCAAGACACCAATGCGGACTTCCGTCGCAGAGAAATAACGCCTCAACTGGGAGATAGACTTGATTTCAAGGGCGTCACTTACGTGCTTGCATTCGATCAGGATCATCGGCTTCCCTTCATGCAAGATTGCATAGTCGACCTTCTCCCCTTGTTTTCCGACATCGGCCGTGAATTCAGGCACGAATTCGCGGGGGTCGAAGACGTTGTACCCCAAAGCCTTAAAGAACGGCATCACAAAGGCATTCTTAGTGGCTTCTTCCGTCTCCAAATGGTCAACCTCTCCAGTGGCACGTTCAGTCAGATTCGATAGTGAGTTTTCAAGTGACATACTTACACCTCCTTCAAAGGTCTTACGCACGTGGCGGGCAGGTGAGGGGGTCATGAAAGTGAGTTAGCGCGGTTAGCTTTCTTCTTGTCTTCTGACCTGGCTATTTTCTTAAGTAACGGAACAGGTTTTTTGTTCTGCACCAATCAGTCAGCTTTCGCTCGTGTTTCAGCGAATATGACAAAACGACCAGTAATTTCTATAATGCGCGACAATGGGTTGTACCTTCTCGTGTCAGAGCGAGTTAAAGGAGTAATCTTCCTTGCCAGGCCACACCTTGCCAGAAACTACCTTGCCTCGACACAAGAGGTCTTGACCCTGCAAAAGATAGCACAGTTTTCTGAACTTGTCCAATGAGGAGAGGCGGGCCAAACCAGTATAGGGGTGAGGTGGGAAAAGGGGGCGAACCGGCGACAAATACGGGAAACAGCAGGGGCATTGGAAGGTCGACAGTACGAATGCATGATACAGGCGCACGTACGAGAGTCTACAAGAGTCTACAAGAGTTTGCGAGAGTTTGCGAGAGTTTGCGAGAGTTTGCGAAAAAATTATTTGAGTGAATATCAATTCGTGGATGGTTTACTTTCGGGAGCCTGATGACGAGACAGGAGCAGGTCATGATTGCGCCGGAAGAGCGAACTGAACGCTTCGGTCTGCCGTTGGTCTGCGTGGCAACTGATAAGATATGTTATTTAATGGATTTATTTGCGTTGATCCGATTGAAGGCCGAGAGCGTGACACGTTGCTTTCTGTCGGATACGCCCGGATCCCAGGATACACCAAGACGAGGCGGCGCGCAATCCAAGACAGGAGACGCCGATCACTCTGACGGGAACCGGCGTCCTGTCGTGGAAAAGCCGAATGGGACTCAGGCCGCGACCATCCCGCCTGCCTGCAGGAGCGGCTGCGCGGCGTCGAGGCTCTGTTCGCGGAACTGCTTGGTATACAGATTATAGTAGTGCCCCCGTTGTCGAATCAGTTGCGCATGGCTTCCCTGTTCGGTGATGCGGCCATCATCGATTACCAGGATGCGATCCGCTTTCCTGATCGTCGAGAGCCGGTGGGCGATGATGAAGCTGGTGCGCCCCGCCATGACCGATTCCATCGCATCCTGGATCAGCGCCTCGGTCAGCGTGTCGACCGAACTGGTGGCCTCGTCCATGATGAAGATGTCGGGGTCGGCGAGAATGGCGCGCGCCAGGCTCAGGAGTTGCGTCTGCCCGACGGAGAGCAGCACGCCGCCTTCACCCACCTGGCTGTCGTACCCGTCATCCAACTTGGCGATGAATTCATGCGCGCCGGCCATTGTGGCCGCCTTCTCGACCTCCTCGTCGGTTGCGTCAAGCCGCCCGTAACGGAGATTCTGCCAGATCGAGCCCGAGAAGAGATAGGGCGTCTGCAACACAACGCCGACGCGGCTGTGGATGCCGTGCAGCGTCCACTCGGTATAGTCGCGCCCGTTGATAAGGATGCAGCCGCTTGAAGGCTCATAGAAGCGGCAGACAAGGTTGACGATTGTCGACTTGCCTGCGCCCGTTGGCCCGACCAGCGCGATCGTCTCACCCTGCTTCACGTGCAGGCTGAAGTCGCGCAGCACCGGCTTCTCCTCCTCGTAGCGAAAATTCACATTTTCAAACACGATGTCTCCCCGCAGGCTGTCAGGTTCCTGCGCGCCGCTGCGGTCCTGGATCTCCGGCACGGCGTCGATCAGGCTGAAGATGCGTTCGCCCGAGGCGATGGCCTGTTGCATCTCGGCGTAGATGCGGGCCATCTCCTGGATCGGAAACAGCATGAAGGTGATGTTGAAGATGAAGGCTTGGATCCCCCCAATGGTCATACCGCCCAGTTGGAACTGCCAGCCGCCGTACCAGATGACGCTGGAGATGCCAACCGCGCTGATCAGTTGCACGACCGGCAGGAACAGGGCCGAAAGCCACGCGGCCCGGAATCCGGCGCGGTACATGGTACGGGTCAGGCCGGTGAACTCGTCCAGGTTTCCCTCTTCGCGGCGCAGGGACTTGACCACGCGCACGCCGGTGATGTTTTCGTTGTAGGCCCCGGTGATCTTGGAGTTCGTCTTGCGCACTTCGCGGTACTCGACCAGGATTTTGCGCTTGAACCGGAAGGCCACCGCAACCAAAACGGGGATGATGGCGGCGACGATCAGCATCATCTTCAGGTTGATCAGCGCCATGAAGACCAGCGAGACGACGATGCTGACCACGCCCCAGACCAGATCCATGAAGCCCCAGGAGACCAGATCGCCCACGCGACTGGCGTCGGAGGTGAGCCGGCTCATCAGCCAACCGACGGGCGTACGGTCGTAGTATGAGAGGGACAGATCTTGCAGACGGGCAAACATCATGCGGCGCAGATCGTACTGCACCCGTTCACCCAGCCGCGCGGCCGAGGCGATAAATCCCAGCACGCCCAGCGACATCAGTAGAATCACCAGACCGAACTGGAGCAACAGCCGCATGACCTGATCGGCGTTGCCGACCAGAATCCCTTCGTCGATAATGCGCTTTCCGAGGAAGGTGAAGTACCCCTCCAACAGCGCAGTCAAGACCATCGAGAAGAGATAGCCGGACATCAACGGCCAATGTACCAGACCCTGGCGCAGGATGCGGGCGACGGTCTGGCCGTTGAACTCGGTTTCAAACTCTTCTTCCTCAAATTGCTCATGTTCTGACATCTATCAACCTCTGATCAGAGAATGGGGGGTTTCAGGTTCGGAAGGCGTGCTCGTCTCCCCCGGATTGCGCTGTTCATCTGTCTGGTCGCTCAGCTTGGCCTCAGCCGCTTCGACAATCTCGACGATTTCTCGTTCGAGATCAGCCTCGATCCGGACCTGCAACTCGTAAATCCGACGATAGATGCCCGGCTGCGAGACCAGTTCGTGATGGCTGCCGCGCTGGATAATGCGCCCGGCTTCCATCACAAGAATCAGGTCCGCCGCCATCACGCTCTGCACACGGTGGGCGATGATGAATGTCGTCCGCCCTTGCATCAGCCGCCGCAGCGCCGCACGGATCTCGGCGTCGGTTTGCGTGTCAACGCTTGAGGTGGCGTCGTCCAGAATCAGGATCGCCGGGTCTTTGAGCAGGGTGCGCGCGATCGTCACACGCTGCTTCTGGCCGCCGGACAAGGTCGCACCGCGCTCACCGACCAGCGTATCGTACCCTTTGGGAAAGCTCAGAATCACGTCATGGATCGCGGCTGCCCTGGCGGCGGCCTCCACCTCTTCATCCGCTACGTCGCGTCCCACTCCATAGGTGATGTTGTTGCGAATCGTGGTCGAAAACAGGAACGGCTCCTGCTGCACGATGCCGATCTGGCCGCGCAAAAGGCCGCGCGGATACGCCCGCAACTCTTCGCCGTCCAGGGTAATGCTGCCGCCGCTGTAGTCGTAGAAACGGGGCAGCAGGTTGACGAGCGAAGACTTGCCCGACCCGGTCGCGCCCAGCAGACCGATCACCTGGCCCGGCTGAACGTCGAAATCGATGTCGCGCAAGACATAGCCGCGCTCTGCAAACGCCCGCCGACGCGTGTCCTGCGCGTGCTGGTCACCCTCTTTTCTTTTCTTTTTCTGCTCGCTTTCTTCGGCATTCGGCGCCTTATAGGCGAACTGGACCATGCTGAACTGCAACTCGCCGCGCAGACGTTTGCCCGTGGGCGCGCTGCCCTCCGCCAACGGTTCCCGCTCCTGGCGGATGATCTGCTGCACCCGGTCTAACGAGACCAGACCGGTTGAGATGTGGGCGACCAGCCGCCCCATACCCTGCACAGGCCAGATCGTAGCGGCCAGCAGGCCTGTGAACGCGATATAGGTGCCCAGCGTAATCTCGCCGTTGATAGCCATCATCGAGGCCATGTATACGCCGAACAGAATCTGCCCGCCGGATAGGATTTCCACCAGTGGCCAGAACGCGCTGTGGAGGTTGGCGATCTTCACGCCGCGCCGGTACTTTTCCCAGTTGTCCTCTTCAAAGCGTTCAATTTCATAGGACTGGCGGGCAAACGCCTTGACGACGCGCACGCCGCTCAGTCTCTCCTGCAAACGATTGGAAACAGTCGCGTCCTGGCTCTGGTAGGACTCGAAAACCGTGCCCATCTTCTTGAAGAAGATGAAAGAGACCACAGAGACTACCGGAAACACTGGAATCGAAATCAGGGCCAACCAGCTGTGCAACATGACCAGCGCACTGAGGTTTACCACCAGCAGCAGGCCGATTCCACCGATTCCGATCAGTTGATCCTGGAACAGACGGCGCAGCGTGTCCACGTCGGAGGTGGCGCGTTGGATCAGTCCACCCGTCTGCATATTGTCGTGGTAGGTAAAGGTCAGCCGCTGGATGTGATCGTAGAGATAGTTGCGCAGCCGCCGCGCGATCCCTTCGGCGGCCTGGGCTGCGAACCGCCCCATGCCAAAGGTGAATAGGCCCTGCATCAGCGCCAAGCCGATGATAGCGGCGGCCACCCACGGAATGTCGCCGCGACGACCGTCGTTCGGCAGAACGTCATCCACGAAGAAGCGCAGCAGATAGAAGACGGCGGAGCGGCTGAGCGCGGCCAGCCCCGCCGCGGCGATGGCGACGAGGTAGATGGCGCGGAAGCCGGTTGCCATCCGCCAAAGTCCGACAAAACGATTGGCCGTCAGCGTATCTTTCAGGTCGTATGTGAGTCTAATTTCCGTGCCGTGCATGTCCACTTCTTCTGCGCTCACCGGCCTGCGGCGCATCGCTTGACAGACCTTCGCAAACGGCCGCAGCCAGGCATTCAACCGCTGACGCGGCCCCGATTGTTCACTCTTCCTATCTTCAGATGCAACATCTGCCATTTCTTGTCACTCCTAACCAACATCACATGGCGCGCTGCGATTTGGCGCGACAGGGGACGATAGTTTGGGTAGCGGCAGCACCGGATTGGTCGGGTAACGCGTACCGAAGCTGCACGTTGCCTTTGCCGGACGGTTGCACGCACAAAACAAAAGAGCCACAGGCCAGGCCCGTGGCTCGTAAGCGGGAGACGCAAATGCTGAGTGCAGCCGCTTTGCGATCAAAAAAAGCCACGGGCGCACGCACCGTGACCTTCTGCCGCTTGTGGAAGGGGTTCAGCCTTTACGCCGTACCGCCTTCAGGATCACCGGTGCTATGCTCCTCCATCCCTCTCCGCAGGGCCAAAGCCTGCGGTATAGATTCTGATCCAACTCATTTTCACCGGCCTCCTTGGGTCGAGACAGCGGGGCAAATTGCGCCCTGCCCACGCTTGATCCTGTACTCTAGTGGCAGGGACTATAGCAAACTGGCGCGCATCCGTCAAATCGGGGACGAAAGAAGATCAGATCGCGAGCCGGACTGGCACGGCTGGATTTGTCCACCTGTTTAAAGAAGTTTAAGATAGCCGTCAAGTAAGCGAAGCAGGTGCAGGAAGCCATGCGGAGATCGGTTACTGCCGCGCTGCAAGTGAGATGGGACTGAAGCGAATCCATGGATTTACCAGGAATCGGGGCAACAATGAAGTTCAAGTGGATTCGATCTTCTCTCAGATTGGTCTTGTTCTGTGCCGTTGTCTCCGCTTTTACGCTTTTTCCATTGCAGCCCACTGTTCCCACGGTGGCAGAATGACCTGCAGATTTCCTCATTGAAAGAGCAATCGCTATTCCGGGTCCGTCTTCACGAAGAAAGGGTTGTTCATTTTGTTCAGATCAGAGTAGGCATGCGTAACCGAGTCATAGCCGGGATGCTTGTTGGCCGCATCGCCCTGTTTTCTGACAGGGCGAAGATCGTTTTCTTGCAGCGCGCCCCGTTTTACTGTCAGGACGAAGATGACGCAACGTCGATCTATTCCCATGATGCGGCTGGCAGTTGTGTTGATATCTCCCTTGTGATTGCGGGGCTGATGACTCAATTGTTCGCTTGCTCAACGTCCACCAACTCGGGAGTCCCGTCGTGCGATCCCTTTACAACATATGTTGGCGACGACCGGCTGATTTGTCTGAGAAGCTCTTTCAGCGAGGGAGAACTCAAGCACCACTTCTTGCTACACATCGCTCACCTCGGCGCGAGCGACCTGGCCGGAGAACAATCGCAGCTTGGCCTCTAGGTCTATGACTTCTACGCAGGCGAGGAAGATATCGGCAAAACTGTGCATGAGAAGGGTTGCATTGCGGCCTTTCCACTGCCAGACTATGATATTCAACAATTCTTTACCGGCCAGATGGTACTCGAGGTAAGCCCCAACGGTGAAATCTCATGGAGGGGTCTCGTCTGGGAAGGCAGTTATACGTTTGGGGAACGCAGCGCTACAGCCAGGCTGGAGGGAGAGGAGCCCCCATAAGCGCAGTTGGCAGCAGGGGGGCCCTCCGGCAGGCGCGGCGCCATTTACTGCTCACTGTGCAAGTTGCCTCAACCTGGAGGCGGAGCATGGCATTGGCTCGCATCTGGATGATTTGTTCGGCAGGCGGGCAGGCGGGGTCGCCGGTTTCAGTGGAACGGCTGCCTTGACCTCGCTGGATCTCTTCTGGACGCGTGAGAATCTGGCCGATTTCATCGCCAATCCGTTACAATGCGCGCCGGGGACAACCATGCTTGATACGGGCATCACCGCTGAGGAAGCGCAACGCATCGCCGACTTTCTGACATCGGAGCGACTATGTGAGGTAGAGCGCTCAGAAACAGACTTCAATGGTAACTGGAGATAAAACAATGAGCGAGTTCAACGGTAAGACGGTAATCGTAACAGGCGGCGCCAAGGGCATCGGAGAAGGAGTAACGCGGGCATTTGCCCAGGCCGGGGCCAATGTATTCAGCGCCGACGTGGACACGGAAGCCGGCGCGCGTATTGAAGCCGAAAGCGCGTCCTTGCCCGGATCGATCACTTACGTGAACGCCGATGTATCCCAGGCAGCCGCCTGTAAGGCATTGGTGAGCCAGGCGGCCGCAAGCGGCAGGGTTGACGTCCTTGTCAACAACGTCGGCATCCAACCGCTGGACAGCTACCTGCCGGCCCACGAATTTCCTGAGGAGACATGGGATCGCATCCTGGCCGTCAACCTTAAGAGCGGGTTCCTGATGACGAAGTATTCAGTGCCGGAGATGCTGAAACGGGGCGGGGGTGTGATTGTCAACATTGCCAGCGTGCAGGGCCGCCAGTCGATGAAAGGCGTGCCGGCCTATGCGGCCAGCAAGGGGGGCATGCTCTCGCTCACGCAGCAACTGGCCCTGGAGTATGCGGCGCAGAACATTCGCGTTCTGGCGGTCAATCCAGGCACGATTGAGACGCACCTGGCGTTGGAAAGCGTCGACCATGACGTCGAGGCGCTGCGCTCCGTCGCAGCCGACCAGCACCCCATAGGCCGCATTGGAAAACCGGAGGAGATCGCCGCGGTCGTGCTCTTCCTCAGCAGCGATGCCGCATCCTTCATGACCGGCGAATATATCAATGTTGACGGCGGTCTGATGGCCAAGGGCGCCTGGGCAGAGTGAAACCTGCGCGCGGCGGCGTGCCCTTCATTGCAGCGGACTGAACTGATCGACCTATATCGCATCAGTTCGCGTATCTGGAGCGGCGGTTCGGCGCGCTTTATTTCACATCGGCGGCGTTGGCACTTTCGAGCCGATGGTAGATCGCGTCTTCGACCGGCCTGCCATCGCGCAGATGTTCCTCGACGATCCTGTCCAGCAGGGCATCATCCACATTGTGATACCAGATGCCGTCCGGGTAGACGACCAGGATAGGACCGCTGTGGCAAACGCCCAGACAGGGAGTGATTCCGCGCTTGACGCGCCGGGGATTGTCGTACTGACCCAGTTCGCCCAATTTGCAGGCCAACTGGGTATACAGCCGCTTGGCCTTGCCCTCCGGGTCACAAAACGGGCCTGCACATATGAATACGTGGCGCGCGTAGGGCGCCATCTCCGGTACATCCACGCCTTCCTCCTCATTCCATTGCAGCAGTCGCGGTTCTGGTGCTGCGCCAGCGCGGCTAGGCCGCCGGATCCCAGAGAGGCTCTGCCACGCCTTGCTGACAGTTCTCGAAGCGGGCCACTACAAAAAGCGCATCGGACAGGCGATTCAGATAGCGTATCACCAGCCAATTCATTGTCTCCACATTGGCCAGCGAGGTGGCCTCCCGCTCGGCCCGGCGGCAAACGGTACGCGCGACGTGCAGGTGGGATGCGCCGAGCGAGCCGCCTGGCAGGATGAAGTTTTCCAATACGCCGACGATCGGCGTCAGTTCGTCGATCAGGGCCTCCAGCCTATCCACATGGCGCTGCTCGATCTGCGGCGGCGTATAGCGCGCCTTGTCCTCTTCCCGGAAGCACAGGTCCGAGCCGAGATGGAACAGTTCGTTCTGGATTTCGCTCAGCGTGCCTTGCAGCCGCTCGCATAGGCCGACGGCCAGCGCGACACCGATCTGCGAATTCAATTCGTCGACCGTTCCGTAAACCTGGACGCGCATGTTGTCTTTAGCGACGCGCTGCCCGCCGCCCAGAGCGGTTGTCCCGTTGTCACCGCCGCGCGTATAAATTTTGGTCAGCCTTGGCATCAGTTTCTCCTCCGGCGCCATTGCGGCGCAAAAATGTTGTGAGAGCGTCCAACGAGGCGAATGTATCCTCGCGGCCGGCAATGTCCAGCATGTAACTCGGCTTGCCGTCCAGCAACCGCACTGAGACCGTAGCGGGCGCGGCTTTTCGATTGGGAGCGATCTCTGCCGCAGCGTCGCCGCACGGGTCTGCTCGCCTGCCCGCGGATTGGGATATGTCTTGCGTATTATGACCTTCGTTTTGCGCGTTGTCGGCCTTATTCGGGGTCGATGGTTCGCTCATCTTCTGGCGGGTCAGACTGCGGCCTCCAGGCGCAACCTCCTCCACCGCATAGCCGATACGTTCCAGGGCGCGTCGCGTCCACAAAGCTGCGACGCCGTCCCCGCGCAACAGCAGCCGTCCGCAGGTCTCCTCGCGCGTGTGAAAGGAGCCGCGATCGCGGTCGAATGTCACCCCTTCGGCGGAGAAGACGCGTTCAAAGGCGCCGTTGAGGATCAGGTCCTCGGGCGCGCCTTCATAGAGCGCCCCATCCGAAGAGAGCAGCCACAGCCGGTCGGCGTTGCGCAGCGCCAGGTCCAGATCGTGCGTGGAGAGCAGAATCGCCTGTTGGTTCTCCTGCGCCAGCCGCCGCAACAGGTCCATTACCTCCACGCGGCGGGGCAGGTCGAGGAAAGCGGTCGGCTCGTCCAGCAGCATGACGCGCGGCTCCTGGGCCAGCGCGCGGGCGATGAGGATCTTCTGGCGTTCGCCATCGCTCATCTCGACGATCAGGCGGTCGGCCAGTTCCTGTGCATGGACCGCGTGCAGCGCCCATTTCACAATGCGCTGATCCCCCTCGCTCAGTGTTCCGGTCCAGCCGGTGTAGGGATGGCGTCCCAGGCTCACCAACCCGTAGCCGGACATCGCGCCTACGTCCACCCGATCAGTCAGCACGACGCTTAGTCGGCGGGCCAGTTGGCCGGGCCGCAGTTCGTCCAGGGGCCGGTCACCCAGCCAGATTTGCCCGGACAGAGCGGGTTGCAGCCGCGCCAGCGTGCGCATGAGCGTTGACTTCCCGGCGCCGTTTGGCCCCAGCAGGCAGACAAGCTCCCCCGGTCGCAGCGCAAAACTCAACTCACTGGCAATAACAACGACATTTTTGCGGGAGCGGCGATAGCCAATCGAGAGTGCATCGGTTCGCAGGACTATCCCATCGTTCATCATGTCTACCCCCATCACCCGGCAAACGCCTGCCGCAGGTTGCCCTGACGCAGGATCACCCAGATCACGACCGGCGCGCCCAGCAGCGCAGTCACCGCGTTCAATGGCAAGGTCAGTTGACTGCCCGGCAACCCGGCGACAATATCGGCTCCCAGCGCCAAGATCGCGCCCATGAAAGAGACGGCCGGCAGCAGCAACCGGTGATCCGACGTATGCAAGAGGCTGCGGCACAGGTGGGGAACGGCGATGCCCAGGAAGCCGATCGGTCCGCAAAAGGCGGTAACGACACCGGCCAGCAGCGCGGACGAGCCGATTATTCCCAGCCGAACGCGGCGCACATTCAGACCCAGAGAAAGGGCATAGGTCTCGCCCAGCAGAAGCGCGTTGAGTGGTTTCATCAGCAGATGCCCGCCAGCCAGGCCCAGCAGTATCGCCGGCGCCATCACCCGAAGCTGCTGCCAGGTTACGCCGCCGAAGGAGCCGAATGTCCACGAGATGTAGGCCTGGATGCGCTCAACGACACTGAAATAGAGGAGAACGCTCACCAGCGCGCTGGTCGTATAGCCGAACATAAGCCCCAGGATCAGCAGCGTCATGCCGCTCTGCACTCTGCGGGCCACAGACATCACAAGCAGCAACACCAGACCGGAGCCGAGAATCGCAGACAGGGCAAGGCTGGTATCCCCAGCCATACTGATGCCCGCCAAGAGCGTTGTGCTGCCGCCCAGGCCCACGGCGACACCGGCCAGGAGCACGGTCAGGGCCACGCCCAGGCTGGCGCCGGAGCTAATCCCCAGTACAAACGGCCCGGCGAGCGGGTTGCGGAAAAGCGTCTGCATCTGCAACCCGCTGACCGACAGCGCCGCGCCCGCCAGCATCGCCGTCAGCGCCTTGGGCAGACGAAACTTGAGCACGATCGTCGACCAGGCCGGTTTTGAGGCATCTCCCCCCAGCAGCACCGCGAAAATTTCGTCGATTGGGATGCGAACGGAGCCGACCGCCAGACTCAGCAAAAAAGCGGCCAGGGCGACAACCGCCAATCCCAATAGTAGCAAACCCGGCCCCAGGGCAACGCCGCGCGACAGTTCGGTATGCGCGTCAAAATTGGGCGTCGCCAGGGGGACATTTCCTCTACTCATCGCTCTCTGTGCCCCCGTGCGCGCTTGTCTCCATGCGGGCGATGCCTTTGCGCCCCGATTCATCACTCTTCAAAACGACGGGAAGTCCGGCCACTATCAGGACGGCTGTCTCGGCGGCTGCGGCCAACGTCTGATTCGCCTGACCAAGCAGGTCGCGATAGGCGCGGCCCAAGGGTGTGAGCGGAGCCAGGCCGGCGCCCACTTCGTTGGAAACGACGATCGTATGGCTGTCGCCCGGCATCGTCTTGGCAGCCTGGACGATCTCTGCGATCTCCTGCACGACATCGGTCTGCACGGCATCGGCATAGGGGTCGGGGCGGTCAACCAGCAGATTCGAGACCAGCAGGGTGATGCAGTCCACGATGATGGTCGCGTATCTGCCCGGCTGCCGGCGGATCGCCTGGCCGACATTGTATTGTGCTTCCAGTGTCTGCCAGCCAGCCGGTCGTTCGGCTCTGTGTTTGTCTATGCGAAATCGCATCTCGTCATCGCCGGATTCGGCGGTCGCCACGTATAGCACCTGGCCATTCCGATTTTCCTGCGCCATTCGCACGGCTGCGGCGCTCTTTCCGCTGCGCGCGCCGCCGAGAAGCAATGTCAGTTTTCCCACGAATTCCCGTCCTGTTCACCGTGCCCTACGTCGGCCAGTGCGCTGCCAGCGTCACCAGGCAGACGGTCTCTCCCACTTCACACAGAGCGCCGTAGATGTCGCCGGTCAGCCCCGGGATACGCGCCAGCGTGAAGCGGATCAGCAGCCACGTGATGAGGCCGACCGCAACGACAGCCGCACCGGTGGCCGCTATGCCCACAGACGGAGCCAGGACGCCGAGCGCGGCCACGCAAATCGCCGACGCGCCAGCGACCCGGGGCCAACCGGCGCTGTCATTCATCGCCCGGCCCAACCCTTCGGCGCGGGCATAAGGGAAGAGCGCAACGGCCACGCTCATCACCCAGCGACCCAGTAGCGGCGCAACGATGAGAGCGGCTGGCGCCGCCCCAACAGCCGCCAGCGCGGCGAACTTCAGCAGCAGCAACGTTCCGGCGGCGGCGACCGCGAAAGCGCCCACGCGCTCATCGCGCAGAATACGCAGGCGGGCCCCCGGCGTGCGCCCGCCCAGCAACCCGTCCACCGCATCCACGAAGCCGTCAAAGTGGAGCGCGCCGCTGCACAGAATCCAGACGCCAAGCAGAATCGCCGCCAGGATGGTTGACGGAAACGCGGCGTACAGGAGCCGATGCAGCCCGTACAGTAGCAGCCCGATCAGCAGGCCGACAAGCGGGAAGAACGCGACCGATCTCCCCAACTCGTCGGGCGTTACCGGGCGGCGCAGGGTCGGCGTCACAATTGTCAGGAACTGGAGAGCCACCGCAATGCCGGTCAGTATGCCTTTCACTGTGCGAATGTGGCTCCCCTTAGGCGCCTGCGCATCCTGCTCCTTGCCGACCTCGCCAAGTCCAGATCACTGAATCTGGCGGAAAAACCGGAGTTCGTGGTCCGGCAAGAGGTGCGGATGCAGAATCTTCACCAGGTCTTTGAGCACTTTCTCCGGGTGGGCCGCGCCCTCTTCATAGTAGGCGTTGCCCCCGTTCTCGTTCACTTCGGCATTGTTGTTGAATAGGCGTCCACTTTTCAGCGGCGCGAAATCGGCATAGCGGGGGTCGCTGGCGAGCACATCTTCCACGCTGAACCAGAAGGAGCTGTCCGGGTTAAGCCAGAAATCGACATCGGCCGCGACGGCATAAACCGACTCAAAGTCCAGCGGCAGCGCCCCCACGTCCCCTTCGCCCGCCCAAAGATAAGCAGCGCCGGCATCGGCCAACATTGTGGCCATGTAGCTGTTGCCGCCGGCTACGTACCAGGTCCCGTTATAGACGCTTCCCAGCAGAACCGTGGGCCGCTCCGACAGCGTTGCGGTCAGCTCAGCTACCTGCTGATACTGCGCGGCGATTTCGTCAAACTGGGTTGCGGCGTCTGCTTCACGATTGAAGAACAGCGCGATGAACTTCATCCACTCTGCGCGGCCGAGCGGGTCTTGTTCCACAAAGTCACCGTTGAGCGCCACCGGGATACCCGCCTCCAGCAGGACGGGATGCGTGTCGTAGTCGGCGAAACCGGTCCCGTAGGTCATCACCAGCGCCGGGTCCAGATCGAGGGTCAGTTCGACGTTGACCGCCGCGCCGCCGCCGATCTCCGCGATCTCGCCGTCGGCGATGCGCGCCCGCACGGCCGCGTTGGTTGTCCACATATAGCTGTCGATGCCGGTCAACCGGTCAATCAGGCCCAGGCTTTGGAGGGTCGGCAGATAGGTGGTGGACATGGCAATTATATTGTCGGCCGGCACTTCGATCACAGCGCCGTCTATGTTTTGCGGGGCCGGCGTGCCGCACTGAACGAGCAGATAGCGAAAGTTCTCCTGCGCGCCTTGCCACGGATTGGTGACGGTTACGACCTTATAGTTGTTGTGATATTCCACATCGAAGCCGGTCGCGTATGCCACCGACAGCTTGTCCGGGAAATAGTCGATCGACGGGTCGAACGAATCGACACAGCCGTCACGCAGATTGGCCGCCGGAGATAACGCCGGCGCGGAATCGGTTGCGGCGGTCGTATCCGGCGGTGACACATCCATCGTTGGCGGCGCAACGCATCCGCTGAGAATCAGCAGCAAGACGACAAGACAACAGGTTGGCACGGTTCGCATCAGTCTCCCTTCAATCGTGAGTGCATAGGATTTGAGCCCTTGCCGCGCTGCTTGAAACAGCCACAGAAACTGAAACGTCCGATCTCATTCGAGATCGGACGTTATCGGTAAAGTCTTGCCCCAGACCAGCAGGCGTCACTCCGTCACCCAATCCACGAGATGTTTCAAGAGCACGACAGAGGCGGTCGACCTGGCTTGGGAATTTACCTGCCTGCTTCTCTTATGCGAGATTCCCTTCATTCATGAAGGGGCGGGCAAGGTAGATTTCCCTTACAGTTGCGGGACAGCGCCGGACTCTCACCGGCTTCGCCTTTTCGGCCCTGGCATCCGGACCATGGGCACCTCTAGCGTTCCATATTCGGTTGTGCCCCACAGTATAACGTCTGACATGGAGGTTGTCAAAATGGGTTGCAGATTGGGTGCCTCCCAAATTTTGGGGAACGTGTCCCTGGGATCGCGGGCCTCTCGCCCGTAGCCAGTTTCGGTTCCCGCGCCTGTTGAAGAACTGCTCCAGGAGGTGGCGGGTGCAGGTCGCCTGTCGGCACAATCGAACCGCAGTTCAGCTGATTCTCGTGAATGAAGTCGCCGCCGGAGCCGCAGCCGTCAACTGTATCCATCATACTGACTGCATCAACCACAGTGCAGACAACTGCTGAGCATCCTGCTCCTTCAGAGCATCTCAGCAACCCACCCCCATTCTGAGATGCACCCTGGAATTTCCAGCAACTGCAAACCCCCCGATTTTGCAGTACAATTGTGCTGAACATAAACGATCGCAGCCGCGGCCCTGCCGCAACTGTAGGCCAGCTTAGAGTGAGTGTCATGTCATTTTTCACATCCTGCCCCCGGCGCGGCAACCATGCGCAGCAAACTGCTGCCCTCCCTGCCCAGCCGGTGCCGCAACCGCCCGTTGCCCGCCATACCCGAAAAAAAATATTTTGGGACGAGAAATGACGAGAAATGACGAGAAATGACGAGAAATGACGAGAAATGACGAGAAATGACGACAAGATACGACAAGATATGACAGAACACGCCCAAACGTGCCCGGACAAAAAAAAAAAATTGGCGCGACTAAACGCGACTAAACGCGACCAAACGCGACCTGGCGCGCTCGAACACGCTCGCAAACGCTCGCAAACGCTCGTAACTGCTTGTAAACGCTCGTAACTGCTACACTGGCCCACCTGACCTGCGCGCCCCTCACGTCGCCTGCAAGCGGCCCATAAGCTCCGGACGCAGCCGAAATTTCGCCCCCATTCTTGGATTCACCCGCGCCAGGCGCGGATACCGGAACTTCAACAGTGTCTCAACGAACGCCAATATGTACGTTTTGTGCGTTCTCAGTACTCAGAGTGACGGCGATGCTCTGAATCGTGTTGCGCGGGCGCGCAGAGCGCAGCCCAACTGCTCAGCGCAGACGGGCGCTTCCCTTGCATGGGTGCATCCCACTTTTCTTGAGGATGAAAGAGCGTAGACGAGAAGAAGGGAATGAGAAGAGCAAAGGAGGCGCGCTGGCGCTGCCCGCATTCCGCACGACTCTGCTCAGTCAAAACTGGCCTCGGTCACTTCAACGACTTGGCTTTACTTGACGCACAATGATCTGGCATGCACCCGGCAGATTTGAGTTGCCCAGGCTTTTGGCAAACGTTGTCTGAATCAGGTAGTGCGGGATTTGCGGATTCACACGATAGCTGGCGGTGGTTGGATACCTATGCAAAAGGCTTTCTTACGTCGGCTGAGAAGAGGCATCGCATCGGCACAGCGTTTTGGAATATACCCTTTAGATTCATGCATCTGAGGTTTTTCGGCAACGCCTGCCCTTTGATCATTGGTCCTCCTTTGGCATACTGTTAGCAGTCGGCGCATGGCCGTCCTCCCGGAGGGCGGCAGCAACCAAGGCAGCACGGAATCCGATATGCCAATTTACGAGTATGTCTGCCAGGACTGTGAGCGCCGGTTCGACCGTCTCTGGCCCACGGCGGCCGCGGCAGAGGGCCAGCAGTCGGTCTGCCCGACCTGCGCGAGCATGGCCACGCGACGCGCTGTCTCGCAGGTGGCGGTCGTGGGGAAATTGGGCGGTATGACGCCGCAGGAGCAGAGCGGGGCCAGCGCCGAAGCGGCCAGAAAGGAATCGTTCACACCGAAGGAACAGATCCAAGCCTTGCAGACCAACCGGAAGAGAAAACGCGAGCAGGGCACATGAACGGACAGGTCCCCTTCGGCGTCGCCGACTATTTCTGGGATGAGGCGCGCGACCGGCAGAGCCTCCTTGATCAGCTGATGGAGAACTTGCGCGGCTGGGGCTACGGCGACGTGATCCCGCCCATGTTCGAGTTTGATTCGACCCTCAGCGCCCAGTATGACGACAGGTTGCGCAGCGGTATGTATCGCTTCCTCGACCGCGATGGCAGCACGCTTTCCCTCCGACCGGAGTTCACGACATCGGTGGCGCGGCTGGTCGGCGCCCGGCTGCACGATTGGCCCATGCCGCAACGCTTCTGCTACGGCGGCAGCGTCTTCCGTTACCTGGAACCGCAGGCGGGGCGCCAGCGCGAGTTCTGGCAGGTGGGCGGGGAGTTGATCGGCGCGCCGACGCCCGCGGCCGATGCCGAGATACTGGCCCTCACGGCCACGAGTTTGCAGGTCGCCGGCCTGACCGAATACCGTCTGATCCTTGGACATATCGGTTATTATAGCAGCCTGCTAGAGGCGCTGGCGCTCAAGCAGGAGCAGGCGCGGCAGTTGCAATGGGCGCTGGAACGCAAGAGCGAACCTCTATTGGCCGACTTCCTGCGCGATACGCCTCTGCGCACCGGTCAGCGCCAGGCGGTCGAAACGCTGCCCCGATTGGTCGGCGGCGATGTCGACAGCATCCTCTCCCAGGCGGAGCGCCATATCCAGAACAGGGGGATGCACGAAGCCCTGCAGAATCTGCGCAACATCGTGGACGCCCTGGTTGGCTATGACATCCTGGACAATCTGGTCATCGACCTGACCGAGATTCGCAATCTGGGCTACTACACGGGTATCTCCTTCGAGACGCTGACGCCGGGACTTGGCACGGCTGTCGGCAGCGGCGGGCGTTACGATGATCTGGTGGGCCATTTCGGCCCTTCGCAACCGGCGGTTGGAGTGGCATTGGGCGTGGACCGGCTGCTGGTGGCGCGACAGCGGCAGGGGGAAGCAAACGCGGCAGCCCGATCGCGTCAATGTCCGCCCGCGCTCGCTCTGGCCCAAGGTAGCGCGGCCGCGCTGAGCCAGGTGCAGACGATGCGCATGGCCGGGCTGCATGTTCAACTGGAAGTCAATGGCCGGTCGGTCGATTCCGCTTTTGCCTTTGCGGCACAGACCGGCGTACGCGACGTGCTTCTCTGGGAGGAGGGCTTCCTGCATCACCGCCGCGAAGGGGATGGCGAATTTGTGCTGGTCGGCCCCCTGGACGAGAATCGGTTGCCGCACCCTGCAACGGCGCGTCGGGGAGATTCGCGCCAATGAGTCAGCCAGCTATCGCGCCCGACCGCGCCCTGCCGGACATCCTGGAGCAGAGCCAATCGTCCCCGAACCAGTCGCGAACCGAGCAGTCGATACTCTTTGCCCTGCCCAAAGGGAGGCTGGCCCAGGATAGCTTGGCCTTTCTGGAACGTGCCGGGCTGTCGATCCCGACAGCTACGGAGAGCCGCAAGCTGGTGTTGCCGGCTGCGGACGGCTCGATCGGTTTTGTGATGGCCAAGCCGCGCGATGTGCCCACATATGTGGAGCACGGCGCGGCCGACCTGGGCATCTGCGGGCTGGATGTCGTGCGCGAGACCGATCGCGCAGTCTATGAGCCGCTGCTGCTGCCCTTCGGTCATTGCCGTCTGAGCGTCGCCGGTCCAGCTGAAACTGTGATGAAACAACATGGCGAGAATTTCGAGTTTCCCGATCTTTCCTTGGGGGCAGCTTCATCGTCAGACATGCCGGGAACTCCCCTACGCTATATGAGCCAGCCCCGCATTGCGACCGAGTTCCCGCGGCTCACGCGCCGCTTCTTCGCTGAGCGGGGCGTCAACGCAGAGATCATCACCCTGGGCGGCTCGGTCGAGTTAGGCCCGATTCTCGGCCTGTCCGATCTGATCGTCGACGTTGTCCAGACCGGCGAGACGCTGCGCATGAACGGGCTGGTCGAGATTCGCACAATTCTGCAAAGCCAGGCTGTGCTGTTGGTCAACCGCACGTCATACCAACTCAAGGCGAGCGAGATAAACGGAATTATCGAGCGGATGCGTATCCTGGCGACGTGAGCCCATGTCCTGTTCATCGCTTTCAGTTGAAGACGTATACCTTTTAGACTGCCTCTTGTCACGTCAGAAAGGAATGTCTTGTGCCGGAGATATCCGCTTCACAACTGATTGACGGCGCCAAGTTTGTTGCGTTGCGCGCATTCGGCGATGAACGGGGCCGATTCCTGGAGACGTTTCGCAAAGAGTGGTTCCCGGAACGCAGCTGGGAGCGCGTGCAGTCGAACGTCAGTTATTCGAAGGCGGGCGTGCTGCGCGGGTTGCACTTCCATTACCATCAGGTGGACTACTGGTTCTGTATGCAGGGCAGGATCCAGGTGGCGCTGGCGGATTTGCGACCGGACAGCCCGACGTTTCGGCAGACGGAAACTGTAGAGATCGGCGAGCGCAACCTCGCGGGCGTCTTTATACCCGTAGGCGTGGCGCACGGCTTTCTGGCGCTGACGGAGGCCGCCCTCGCCTACAATGTCGACAATTACTACGACAGCACTGACGAGCACGGCGTCGCCTGGGACGACCCACAGTTGGCGGTGGACTGGAGCAGCGCCGCGCCGCGCCTTTCTGAACGGGACCGCTCTAACCCCAGGCTGGCCGAATTACCCGTTGAACGCCTGCCGCGCCTTCGTCCTGCATAGTCCTCCCTCCTGATGCGGAGAACGACGCTACGACGCCCAAACAGTGCCATGACAAAAACCGCACCGACCCGATCCCCTTCAAACAAACAGGCACAACAACAGGAGACGGTGGAGTTTCGCAAACTGCCAGCTGTTGACAGGCTGTTGCAGCGCGCCGAGATCGCGGCCCTCGCCGTCGAATTCGGCAGCGGACCGGTCACCTCGGCGGCGCGCGCCGAACTCGACGCCGCGCGCGCCGCCATCCAGCTTGGGCAGCCCGCGCCGACTGAGGAGCAGTGGGATGAGCGGATCACCCGCAGCGTTGTCGCCGCCGACGCCTCCTCGCTGCGCCCGGTCATCAACGCCACCGGCGTCCTCATCCACACGAATCTGGGCCGGACGCCTCTCAGCCAAGCCGCGCAGAACGCGGTCCTCCAACTGGCACGGGGCTACAGCACGCTGGAATATGATCTGGAGGCCGGTAGTCGGGGCAGCCGCCATGCCCACCCTGCGCGTCTGCTGTGCGAATTGACCGGCGCCGAGGACGCGCTCGTCGTCAACAACAACGCCGCGGCCGTCTTCCTGACGCTTACCGCCCTCTGTCAGGGGCGGGATGTGATCGTCAGCCGCGGCGAGTTGGTGGAGATTGGGGGCGGTTTTCGCATACCGGATGTGCTGCGCCAGAGCGGCGCGACGCTGGTTGAGGTCGGCACGACCAACCGCACGCATCCCCACGACTTTGCCAATGCAATCAACGGGCGAACGGCCGCGCTCATGCGCATTCACGCCAGCAATTTCAAGCAAATCGGCTTTGTGAAGAAGCCCGGACTGGCGCAGTTGGTCGAGATTGCTATCGCGCACGCGGCTGCCGACCACGCGGAAGAACGCTCTGACGCGTCGGCATGCGTCTCGCCAGAGCGACTATCCGAGGGCAGCCCTGACACCCCAAGCGACCGACCGCTGGTCATCGACGACCTCGGCTCCGGCACGTTACTGGATACGGCCGGATTCGGGCTGGCCGCAGAGCCGATGGTGCAGAGCAGTGTGCAGGCGGGCGCAGACATCATCACTTTCAGCGGCGACAAGCTTCTGGGCGGACCACAGGCCGGGCTGATCGTCGGCAGGGCTGAGTCCATTGTCCGCCTGCGCGCGCATCCGCTGGCCCGCGCCCTACGCGTGGACAAGATGACGCTGGCCGCGCTGGACGCCACCCTGCGCTCCTATCGACGAGGCCGGGCGACGGATGAGATCCCCGTGTGGCGTATGATCAAGCAGTCGGCGGACACGGTGCAGCAGCGCGCCCACGAGATTCAGAAACAGTTGAACGCAGCCGGCATCGTCGCTGCAATCATCGCGGGAGAAAGCACGATTGGCGGCGGCAGCCTGCCGGGCGAGACGCTGCCGACATTTCTGCTGGCGGTCGCTACACCGCAGCCGGACCACGCGGCCGCGTCTTTGCGGCGAACCGATCCGCCGGTGATCTGCCGCATTCAGAACGACCTGCTGCTGTTCGACCTGCGCACGGTTCTGCCGGAGCAGGAAAAGTCGCTGCTGGAAGCTCTTGGCAGCCGGGCAGGCGCCGCCCACCGCTAACCGGAAACGACCGTGTCTCTCATCTATCTGAAACTCGGCGGCTCGCTGATCACCGACAAGCGCAACCCGGAAACGCCCCGGCCGGATGTCCTGAAGCACCTGAGCCAGGAGATCGCCCAGGCCAGAATAGACCGCCCGCTGCTGCGGCTTGTCCTCGGCCACGGCAGCGGCAGTTTCGGCCACGTCAGCGCCCGGCGCTATGGCACGCGCGCTGGCGTCCGCAGCGCGGACGAGTGGTTCGGTTTCGCCGCAACCGCGGATGCAGCCGCACGCCTGACCCGTATCGTGGCGGCGCATCTCCTGCAAGCCGGGCTGCCCGTCTGGTCCGTTCAGCCCAGCGTCGCGCTCCGTTGCGAGGACGGCGACGTGATCAGCGGCCCGGCGGAGACGGTGCGTCTGGCGCTTGAGCGAGGACTGCTGCCGCTGATTCACGGCGATGTGGCGCTGGACAGTTCACGCGGGGGCACAATTGCCAGCACAGAGGAGATCTTTGAATACATGGCTGCCCAATTGCCCCCGGTGCGGATCGTACTGGCGGGCGAAGTGGACGGCGTCTATACCAGCGATCCGCTGCTGGATCCGGCTGCCGCTCTATTGGAAGAGATCACGCCGCGCGCTTTCAAATCGCTGCAAGCGACCTTCGGCGCCAGCCACGCCACCGACGTAACCGGAGGCATGGCCGCGAAAGTCGAACAAGCCTTACGGATGGTCCGCGCCCAGGCGGGCCTGCAAGTGGTCATCTGCGGCGGGCTTGTGCATGGCGCGGTCTACGCCGCGTTGACCGACCCCTCCAGTCCGCCAGGCACCCTGATCCACGACGGGTCTCCGCAGAGCAACTGCTGACGACGCAAACGGCATTTACAGCGACAAAAGAGAGGGGCGAGGAGAAAGAATCCCCTAACCTCGCTCCTCACCGATCGGGCGCGAATGGGGTTGGCCCGATGTATTTGCCTGCTCTTTTGGCGTCCGAGTATAATGAACTATGAGAAAGCTGTAACAGAGGGTGGGTTCGCCGCCTGTTTGCCGCCCCGCCTGCGCGATCTTGGATGGTCGAGTCGGCAGGGGGTAACGCAGGTGTCTGCACGCTAGGCGGCGGACCGAGTGGATCGATTCGTTCCACGGTTCACAGTCTTTAGAGTTGGGAGGGAGCCGCTGAGGGCGCCTCTCCTCGGAATCCGGTTCGGAGTAAGGATGCAGATGTTTCTGACTATTGTTTCGTTTTTCCTGCTGTTGGGCGTACTTATGTTTTTCCATGAGTTGGGTCACTATCTGGTGGCGCGGCGCAATGGAATCGAAGTGGAAGAGTTCGGCGTCTTCGGTTTTCCTCCTCGTTTGATCAAGCTCTTCACATACGATGGCACGCTTTTCAGCATCAACGCGATTCCCTTCGGCGCATTTGTGCGGATGAAGGGCGAGGACATGGCCGACACCAGCCCCGGTTCCTTCAACGCGGCACGCGGGCGCGGGCGCGTCCTGACACTCCTCGCCGGGCCGGCAATGAACCTGCTGCTGGCGGTCTTCTTTTCTATTGCAAGCGTTTTTTCCGGCTTTCCGGCGGGAGCTGCCCATCCCCATCTGAGCGATCTGCCCCCGGATACAGAGTTGATGGGAGCGGCCCTTGAGCCGAATGACACGCTCATCCGCCTGAACGGACGGCCCGTCTACATTGACATGCGCAGCGGCGAGCTGCTGAACCCCAAACGACGCAATCCGCCCATCGTTGCCGAGGCTGGAACGGTCGTCATTCTGCGTGATGGCGCTCTGCACACAATGCAAGTGCCCTTCGCTACTCGAAACGACTTGGAACGCCTGTTGGCGGAGAACTCCCCCGAAGGAGCCCTGCTGACAAAGATCACACAGATCGCGCCGGGTAGCCCGGCAGAGAAGGCCGGATTGCTGCCGGGCGATCTCTTCTACGCCGTCAACGGACAGGTGGTATCGGCTGAACACAGTTTGGGCGACATGGTGCGGGCGCATTTGGGCGAAACGATAACCGTGACGTTGCTGCGGGGTGACGAACTCTACTCCGGCCAGGTGTTGGCTCGCCAGGAGCCGCCGCCCGGCCAAGGCGCGATTGGCGTTGGCATCAGCGGCGTACTGATGCTGGTTACTCTGCCCTTTTTCGACAGCATCTGGCTCGGGATCGCCAGCATTCTCGACTACATACAGGCAGTTGTCGCGCTGCCGATGATGCTTATCGCCGGCCAGTTGGCGCCCCAGGACGCGGCCTTGTCCGGCCCGGTCGGGATCGCGCAACTTGTGGGCGGCGCGGTAAACGCCACTGTGGATACCGGCCTGTGGTTCCCGGTCTGGCAGCTGGCCGCCATCATCAGCGCCGGCTTGGCAGTCGCCAATCTGTTGCCGATTCCGGCCCTGGACGGAGGACGCCTGCTGTTCATTTTGATAGAGAAGCTGCGCGGCCGTCGCATTGCACCGGAAAAGGAAGGCGTCATTCATCTGGTCGGTTTCATCCTGTTGTTGGGATTGATGGTTGTCATCACCATCAACGATATCCGCTCCGGCCCCCAGGGCATCGACTGGTTCCATCTGCTGGGCCAGTAACGGGGCGGACGGTTCGTGTCTGTTCCCGGTCTTGTGTTAAACATGCGTAGCCAATGTCCTTAGATGAAACGAACCTGTCGGACGCTGGTTCCGATAGGTTCATTCCAGCGCAGCCAGAGAGCCGAACGCCAGCACAGACGCCTTCCTGGGGGGCAAAACGCTGTCCTTCCTGTCAAACACCGGTCCTCCACAACCAGGTCGTTTGCGCCGAGTGTGGAACGCGACTGGTCCCGCGTCTTACCAGGGTAAGATGCCTCCGCTGTCGCAAACGGGCCACATCCGACCATATTATCTGCCCGCACTGCGGCCGCGACCTGCGCGCCGCGCCGTCGCGGCTGTTGACGATTGGTCTGCCGACTGTGCTGGTCGGCGTCCTGGTTGTTGTGCTTGTCGCTCGCGACGTGCCGTCTTTCCTGCGAGATAACGATAATCTGCCTTTAATCCAGAACTTCGTCATCACGCCCGTCTCGTCGGACAGTGAACCGACCGTGCGGCTTGCGCGCGAGAGCCTCGCGCCCGCAGTCGTCCAAAGCGGCGCCGGCCAGTCTGCCGAATCACCCCCTTCAGATGCGGCTCCCTCCGCGGCCGCGTTGGCGACACCGACCCCGACGCCGCCAACGCAAGAATCAAACACACCGGCTACTGAGTCGCAGACACAGGTCGGCAGCCAGGACACGGTCATGCACCCTACTGAGACGCCGACGACTGCCGCAATGGAACCCGCAGACGCGCCCACTGCAGCCGTCGCCGCGGCCGTAGAGACATCAACGGCCACGCCGGCGCCCGCTCCGCCAGAGACTGAAACTGCGGCGCCGACCGCGACGCCCGCGTGGAAGATCTATACAATCAAGCGGTACGATACGCTAGAAGAGATCGCCCGGCGATTTGAGATCGACTTGCCCAGGCTCTTGGAAGCTAATGCAATCGCTCCTGGAGAGGAAAAGAGACTGCAATTGGATCAGGAAATCGTGCTGCCGGGTATCCTCCGAGAGACGGCAACACCAACTGCGACGGCGACGCCTACGGCGACGGCGACGTCTGCCACCACACCGACCGCGACGCCTCAAGGTTAGCACAATTCGGTGGCGCGCCTACCTGCCCTGTTCATCTGGCAACAGAGCGAAAGTAGTATATAATCTGATCAATCCACACTGGCTATTAAATTCCGGTTTACCGTGACGTGTGAATTCTGTATCCGAGACGGCATGTGACCAACTCTGCCCCGCCATACCACGACGCGCAAACGCAATCCAGCCCGACGCATTCGGTCGAGCTACTGTTGGCTCAGCTGCAGGAGGACAGCGCGTCTCCCCCCGCGCAGGAACTCACCGTCCTGTCGGATCTTAGCCTGTCCGACTTGCGGCGTGTGCGGGAGGTTTGGGCGACCATCGCCGATGCGTGCCGACTGTATGTTGTGCGGACGCTCGTGGAGGAAAGCGTCGAGAATCTGCATCTGCAACTGGGACGACTGTTGCGCCTGGCGCTGACCGACCCCCTGCCGGAAGTGCGCATTCTCGCCATCGGGGGCCTGTGGGAGGACAGGGAGGCCGGCCTTGTCGGACCGCTGATCCAGATTCTGAACAACGATCCATTCGACACGGTGCGTGCAGCCGCGGCCGGGTCATTGGGGGCGTTTGTGCTCGCGGGCGAATTGGACGAACTCTCGCCGGCGTTGGCCATGCGCGCCGAGGACGCGCTCCTAGCCGTCCTGCACGGCGACATGGAGCCGCTGAACGTACAGGCCAGCGCGCTGGAGAGCATCGCATTCTCCGGCGAGACAGGTGTTCGAGAACTGATCGAAGACTGCTACTATTCGCCTTACGAGGAGATCCGGGTTGCCGCGCTGCGGGCAATGGGACGCAGTGCAGACGTGCGCTGGCACACCAGCGTGCAGGCGGAATTGGACAGCCCCGATGCGGAGATGCGAGCGGCCGCGGCCAGGGCCTGCGGCGAACTGGAGGCCGGGGACGCTCTCGAAGAGTTAATCGCGCTGCTGTCCGACGAGAGCAAACCGGTCCGGCTGGCGGCCATTTTCGCATTGGGCAGGCTGGGCGGTCGGCAGGCAAGGGAGATGCTGAACGCCATGAGCGCCAGCGACGACGCCGACGAGGCGAAAGCGGCCGCGAATGCACTGGAAGAGGCTCTCTTCTATGGAGACGCCCAGGGAATCCCACTGCTTGATGAAACGCCTGCGAGCTGGGAGGATGAAGCGGACGAGTGGGAAGACTGGTGAACCTGAAGCTAAAGCGCCTGGTGCGCACGAACAGTTCCGAACAGTACGCGTTATTCGATCTGGCCCAGATGGACGAGGAAGATCAGCCCCTGACGATTGGCAAGCTCGATCTTCACTACACGGGCGAGGGCACTTACGGAACGATCCTGCTTTGGGATATGGCCTCACAGCGCATCAGCCCGGAACGCCGACGAACTTTTGTGCGCGCCCTTCTCAGTGAACTCGTGTTGCCCATGGGCCTGCCTAATGAGTTCGTGATCGAGTTCTTCGCCCCTACCCTGGATGAGTACGAAGTATTCCACAATTTGGACGAGGAGGGCGCGGAAGCGTCGGTGGAGGTCGATTCGCGTTGAGGAGTTGAAACCTGCCCATCTTTGTGTGGGGATGAATACGCCCGAACGAAAAGAATAAGAAAGCTGATGACTGACAGAAATTTCAGCCAGCCGACCTCTTACAACAGCGGCTCGGCTGCCAACTACCGAACGAAACTGAATGAAAGCGCGCGCCTGTTGCGGGCCAACCGTCCCGGGGAAGCGATCGCCGTGCTGGAACCTCTGCGGGCGGACTTGCCGAACGACCCGGATATCGCCATCAACATGGGCGGCGCCCTGATTTTGCAGCGCAAATGGTCGCAGGCGGTCAGGATACTGAGGAAGGCAGTGGATGTCTCGCCGGACAACGCGCTCCTCTGGACAAACCTGGCCGCCGCCTTTCTGGGCCGCCTGGAAACGTCCGGCCCGAAACACCAGGCAAGGGCAATCAGCGCCTACGAAAAGGCGCTCTGGATCGATCCCAGCGCCTCCAACGTCCACTATCACCTCGGTTTGATATACAAGCAGCAAGGCAACTTGAGCCGCTCATCCGCCATGTTTCAACGCGCCTTGGAGATCAATCCTAACGACCATGACGCCCGGTACTGGATGGACAAGCTCAGCGCGCAGCTCGTCGAAAGAGAGCGCGAAAAGAGTGACGGCCGCGCGCGACAGCCGCGCGCTTCGGCAAATAACGGGAATGAGTCCTCGCAATGACAGCAGACCCGTCGGTATCGCCTGGCGCCACTGTTGAAACGGCGACGTCCGCCCAAGAAACACCTCTGCCGCGCTGGCGCGAACGTCCGGAGCGTCTGGCTTGGGTGGTCCTTGTGGGCGCCTTTGCCATCTTTCTAGTGCTGTTGATAGGCTTCCCCATGGCGCTACGGGAACTCTACCACTCTACCGCGGTGAAACAGTACTTGCGCTTCGATCCAACCATCGGAACGGTTCTCCTCTACCCGCCTCGCTCCGATCAACCGATCGCCCTTACCGACAGACGCGATAACATCAGCGAAGGCAGCCGGCTGGAAGCGACCGGCGCCGCCACCCAAGGAGAACTGGGCCTTCCTGTCAACGGCCAGAGCGATGAATTGATGGGGACCATTCTCCTCTATCCCGGCACATCGCTGGAGATTGTACGGAGTCGCCGCCCCTACTTTGCCGGCAGCAATCAGCCATATACGGTTCGCTTACGCCTTCTGGCGGGGCAGGTGCGGCTATTCACGCGCAGCGCACTGGATCGACCGGTTGAAGTCCAGATCGAGACACCCCATGGCGAAGCCCTTCTGGAGGAGGGGAATTACGCCTTTATCGTCAACGCGGAGAGCAGTGAAGTGGTGGTGAAACAGGGTGTTGCCAGACTCTTTCAGCAGGGGCAAGAGGCGGGAGTGATTGAACCGGGCCTGCGCACCTGGATGCAAGCGAAGGGGACGACATTGCCACCGCTTCCGGCTGAACACAACCTACTGCGCAGCAGCGGATTCGACAGCCCGCTTAGCCAGGTGTGGGAAGACTACTTCGAACCGCCCTATACCACGCCGGGAACCGTCGAATTCCTTGAACGGGACGGGCGACAGGTCGCACTCTTTTTCCGCAAAGGCGAAGACGGTATTCATACCGAAGTGGGCATCCGCCAAGATGTCGATCAGGATGTGCATAGCTATGACTCTCTTGTGGTCAAGCTGGACGTCAAATTGATATGGCAGAGTCTCGAAGGCGCGGGCGAGCAAAGCTCTGAATTCCCCTTGCGCTTCGAGATGACTTATACGGATATTTACGGCAAGGTCGAGCATTGGGGTTACGGTTTCTACTACCTGGACCCGCGACCGGGATGGCCGCTGCACGGAGGCGAAAAGATCGAAGTTTTCCCCTGGTTTAGCTATGAATCAGACAATCTGATGGAAGTTCTGGCGTCGACACGGCCTGCCCGCATTGATAGCATCCGCATCTACGCCAGTGGATGGAACTACGAAGCGTTAGCCAGCGATGTGGAGTTGATCGTCGAATGACACGCGGGCAGGCGAAGAGACGGCTAGGCTGGCTGGCTGCAACGGTCGGCCTTTTTCTTTCTCTGGCCGCATACCAGTTGGGTCTGCCGGGCCTCCACTACGACGAGGCCAAAGAGGCGGGCGTCAACGCGATGGAGTTGCTCCATCGCGCGCCGGTGACCGCCTTTCGCGGCGCGACCGTCTCCATCTTCGGCCTGGAACTGCCCTTGATGGTGCAGGATTACATCGGCGCGTTGAATGTCTATCTGGCCCTGCCATTTCTGGCGGCAACCGGCATCGGCGTGCCCAATCTTCGTCTGCTGCCCCTCTTTCTGGCCGTCCTCGGCCTGCTGGCGCTGGAGCGCACAATCTCTGAATGGCTGGCCCTCTGCGCGCGCAAGTCTGCGCCCGCCGCCCCCATCGCTCCGGCTGCTCTCACTTGCCTGACACTCCTGGCCGCCGCGCCCAGTTTTGTGTTCTGGCAGCGACAGGGCATCTTTGTTACGAATGCTACATTCCCACTCACCTTTGCCTGCATGTGGCAGGCACTGCGCTGGCTGCGGTACGGGCAGGCTCGCGCCCTGATTCTCGCGGCCTTCTGCGCCGGGCTGGCCCTCTATGCGAAGCTGCTGGCCGCCTGGATCATACTGCCGTTTGGCCTGGGATGCGCCGGTTGGTGGCTGTGGCAGCGGACAAGAAACGCCCATCAGTTCAAAGGGCAGAGGAGGTTGCGCTTTCGTCCCCTTGTGTTGTTCCCTACCGCTTTTCTGGCCTTTCTGCTGCCTCTGGCTCCCTTCATCCTGTTCAATCTACAGACGGGCGGCACCCTGGCTTCGATCACGCAGAATCTCGGCAGCAGCTACTATGGCGTAAGCAATGCGGCCATATGGACGAACGCCACGGTGCGCTGGCAGCAGGTGCTCCAGACCTTGGGCGGCAACCACTTCTGGTATCTGGGCACAATCCAACAGAATCCTCTGGCGCAGTGGCTGGCGCTGGCGCTGCCGGCAGCGGCTTTGGCGCTGCCCACAGGGCGCCGGCTGGTCGGTCCGCCGCTGCTGCTGCAGGCAATGGCGTTTGGGGCCAGTCTCTTCACAGTCAGCGATCTGTTTGTCACCCACTATGCGTTGCTACACCCCTTGATGATCGCTGTAACCGGCCTTGGTCTCCACGAATTGTGGAGATGGTCCAATTCCAGGGGCAGGGCCGATGACGGTAAAGCAGGTCTGCCCCGCAGCGGCCACAGGATATTTCAACAGCTGCGAGCAATCGCGGCACGCGGCCCATTGATTCCTTATATTGGCCGTGTGCCTGCGCTTCAATTTCTCCTTGCGCTCCTGATCTGCGCCTGCGCCCTGCTCAATTTGCGGGCGACAACCGCCTACCACATCGCGCTGACCCGCAGCGGCGGCCTGATTGACCACTCGGATGCCTCCTACAATCTCGCCTTCGACCTGCGCTACGGCGGGCTGGGCGCGCCGATAGTCCTGGATTGGGGGCTGGAGGCGCCGATCCGATTTCTGAGCGAAGGAAGTGTTACGCCGATTGAAATATTCGGGTACGCTTCGCTGCTTGAACCGGACGAGGCGTTTTATCGGCGTCTCGAACATTTTCTGGACAATGCGGACAATGTCTACCTGCTGCGCACACCGGGGAACGAGCTTTTTCAAGGGAGGCGCGCCGCATTTGAGCGTCTGGTCATGGCGCGCAACGGCAGCCTGCAACTGGAGCAGGCATATCTGCAGCGCAACGGCACGCCGCTGTACGAGCGCTGGCGGGTCCAATACTGACGTGGTTGAGCATACGGGATATAGATGCTAGAATGTAGGCGTGTCCGTGTGCCATTGTTCTTGAGCGGAAAATGTTCAACCATATTTCATCAAATTTGAACAGGAGCGGAGCCGACGCGCCCGCCGCCCACCACGACCGCGCCGGCACAATCAGAGTCGGTTTCTTCAGAGTGATCGCCCAAATGGGGCGGATGCGGGCGGTTCCCGCGCTGCTGACACCGGTCTTGTGGGGGGCGGCCACGGCGCGCTGGCAGGTCGAAACAGTCAGCATCTGGTGGGCGCTCGTGTTGCTGTTCAACTTCGGCGCGCTGGCGCTGGCCTGCAATTTCCTGGGTGCGTATGTGGACTTTAGACGCTACATCCGCTTCGAAGGACAGTCCAATGCGCTTGTGAACGAGCAGAGCGCCCCCCGTCAGACACCCCCACTGCTCTTCGACGGCTACGACTGGATGCAACAAGGCCTGTTGCGCGCCGAAACGTTCCTCAGCCTTGGCCTGATGGCAGCGACGATCTACCTGCTGGCTGCAATCTGGTTGGGCGTCTTCGTCGGCTGGCCTTTCTGGTTCTTCGCGCTGATCAGCGGGCTGATGTGCGGGGTCTCGATATGGCCGGTCGTGCGCTACGCCCGCAGATTCTGGTGGCTCGGCGACCTCGCCTACTGGCTGGGGATAGGTGTCATTCCTCTGCTGGGAACCTACTTTGCCCTGACCGGTGCCATCACCCGCTTGGTCCTGTGGATTGCCTTCGCGCCGGCGACATTCGCGTGGCTGGCCCACCTCTCTTACTCTTTCTATAGCTGGCACCGCGACTGGCGGATGCGAAGACGCACATTGGTGGTCGTGTTTGGTCCCGAACGCGCCCTGGACATAGCGGCGATTCTGTCAGTGGCCGGCTTTATTGGTCTGATTCTGTTGATGGCGATCGGCGCAGTCTCGGTGTGGACCATTCTCGTCCTGGGAGCTTTCCCCCTTTTTTTGCGGGCATTCGCACGCGCACGAGTCTGGCCTTTCTCGCGGCAGGCCGGCATTGCAACCGTGGAATACGCCATAAGCGGGGTGATTTTGGCTGGGTTGCTGTGGCTGTTGCCCCTGTGGCTTACCTGATTGCAGAGCGGCTATACTCGGCATCGGTCAAAATGAACACCGGCGTAAAGATTTCCGCGTAAGAAGAATACCCCGGCGATTCTGTTGCGGCAGCCTTACCTTCAATCCGACCTGTCCGTTCGACAGGCGGGAGGCGGCGCGACGATGTGTCCCGCCTGCTGCAGCGGAAGGCTTGACCCGAACTTCCTGCTGTTTCGATTCATGACAGAACTAACGCGCAAAGAGTTTTACGAACTGGCCGACCAATGCCGGGAACGCGCGCTGGAATTGGCCCTCTTTGATCAGAACAGGGTCAACCGCCAGCAGTGCCGAAGATTCAACCTGTGGTTGGCGCGGCTGAAGACCTATGATCAACTGGCGCCCGCCTTGCACGACATCAGCGCGGCCCGTCCCATCACCCGCTACGATCTGATGGCTGCGGCCTTCCTCCTCTGGCTTGCCTTGCTCTTTCTTCTGCGTGAACAGCTTGGTGTGGCGGGGAACAGGATTCTGGCGTTCAGTATGTGGGGGCTGGTCATACTCCTCTACTTCCTGCCGGAATCACTCTACGCGACGACCGTGGAGCTGTTGGAGGCGAAAGTTCTGCGCGTGGTAGAGACCCTGGAAGTGCTGCTAATCTCGCAGGAGATGGAGGTCACCGAGGCCGTCTTCTTCAAGATCAAGGAGAATCTGAACACCGCCCGCCGCGAACTGCGCCAGCAGATTCACCTCGCCCACAGCCGCTGACCGCGAATTGCTGCCGAATGCAGCACACCCCCTTCTCAGTCTCCGGCCGGTCTTGCTTGCTGGGCGACCTCTACGATATGATCCAGCACGTCGATTATTTCCTGGTCCAGTTCATCGGGCTGAGCCAGCGCGGCCAGGCGATGATAGGTCGACTTGCTCATGGGATTGCGGAGTCCAACCCTCAAGTAGAATTCTGAAAAAGCACTATCCAGGAAATCACTCCCCTTGCCATCTGTCCAGAAACTATGAGTGAAATCCTGCAACGCAACTGGGGGTACGAGAAACTGAATGACTTCATCCATAATTGCGGCGCGCCGGTCTCGTTCCTGTTCCCTAGTTTCCGAAAAAATCGGCCCTGAATCAGGCCAGTCATCAGGTACTGTAGTTCTTGCATGCTCTCTCAAGATGTCGGGCGAAGCAAAATAGTTTTCAATTTCCCTTTTCTTCCACCGAATTGCATGCAATGGTAGAGCGACTTCCCCGCTTGGTGCATCTTTGTCATTGATCACGATTCCAACCAGACCAGGTTTGGCTTCACGCAGCCCAAAGAAGTGATCTCGAGCTCTACCTGGTTGATTCCCCACATAGACTACAAATGGACGGTCGAGAATATACATAGCAGAGTGATTCAGCTTCTGCGCAAGCGAGCGCAGGTTAGAAAGGTCAGTCGGGCCCTCAAGATAGAGAACCCACCCAGTCTGCTTTGCCTGATAGTAGTCCTCATAACCGATCTGGTTTAATGCCTTCTCCACCTGCGCCTGAGCGGAGCTGCCGTCAATTCTATGTGGTTGGCCAACGAAAGCCACAACAGTGTCGCGGCCAGCGGCCTCATTTAGGACAACCTCGGAGTGGCTGGCTGCGATGATTTGACTATCCACCTCGTGGGCGATGTCTGACAGTAATCGATAATTCTCTCGTTGACGCAATATTTCCAGATTGGCATCCGGCTCGTCCAAGAGCAAGACCGATTTGGGATTCGCAAATAGATAAGCAAGCAGGAGCAACGTCTGCTGCAACCCTCTGCCCGATGAGGAGAGTGCCAGGGAAGCAGTGGAGGGCGGCTCACTATAGGACATCGTGATTTCACCACGCTCAGCGATATATTCCGGTTTATTCAGCTTCACACCGAATAGCTCTTGAATATGCTCTTGAACTTTCCTCCACTCTTGCTCCCTGTTCTCCGCCAAGTTGTGACACAAGTTGCGAAGTACCTGAGCGGTCTGACCTTCCCCAATCAGAACGTTGATCCGACCCAATTCCAACCTCGGCTCGTCCGCAGCCAGCCCCGACATCGGTGGAAGATACGCGATCTTTGTCTGTAGCGCCTGGGCAGGGATCTGCATTCTGTCCACTGTTTTCGTCTCGCCGCCTACCCGCAAGGGACGACAGTAGAATGCCTCTGGATTGGCATAGTCAAATTCCAGACCGCAGCTCCATGACTTGTCGTCATCCGAAAGGCCGTCAACGACAATGTCGATTCGGACATTCTGTGTGCCCGGCTTGCCGTCTATCTTGGTGCCTAGGCGAGTGCGCAGGTTGCGCCACAGGAGATCTGCCTTGGGAACTGAAATCGCAATCAGATCGCGGCGATTGATCGTGACGACTGGACGACTCCTTGGCGCCGGCTTGCCTCGATACTTTTCCTGCCAACTGAGAAGCCCCCTGTTCCACAATGCGAGCGCTTGCAGCGCAGCCGTCTTGCCGGAATTGTTGGGGCCGATGAAGACTACTGACGTTCCCAGCGGAATGTCAACCTCATCAAATCGCTTGAAATTTCGAATCTTCAAGTTTGTCAGCAAAGTTGACCTCCCCTACTCTGGCGTGACGAAATGGCTGCGCCGCTGTCTGCTGTCAGATAGTCCGCTACGATTAGTCCCGCCGGGAAAAATAGTAGGCCCACACCGGCTTGCCGTTCTGAAGGCACCAGTGCTCCCGGTGGGTCGGGACATAGGGGCCGACCCGCGCAGCCAGTTCCGGGCGGTGGTCGCAGAAGGCGGCATGGCGGGATAGCAGATGGCGCACCAGTTGGCCGTACTGTTCGACGTCACTCTTGAAGTGCAGATAGCCGCCGGGGCGTATCTTGGCCGCCAGTAGGTCAACGAACGGGGGCGAAAACAGACGCTTGAGCTTGTGCTGCGCCTTCCACCAGGGGTCGGGGAATAGCACGTGCATCGCATCAACCCGCCGATCGGGGATCGCCAGTGGCAGACCCACGCGTACGTCATCGTCGCTCAGCCACAAATTTTCCAGACCCCGCTTTTCCACCCGGCGCAACGCCAGACGCACCGCCTTGGTCTTCACCTCGAAACCGACGAACGGTCGCGCGGGCATGCGCGCGGCCCGGTCGAGCAGAAAATCACCGCGCCCGAATCCGATCTCTATCTCCAGCGGGCGCGCGCTGGCAATCTCGTGGCGGAAGCGCTCGCCATTGGCGGCGCGGCTGTCATTCAGCGCCAGCGCGCGTACAAAAGGCCGGTCCAGCCCCCACGCAGGTAAAATGTCGAAATGCGGACGCTTGCGGGGATCGCCGCCGATCAGACCCTTGCCGGCCTGCCAGTCTGCGAAGTGCTGCGCCCGCTTGGCGTCCGTCAATTCTTCCCAGGTAAAGTCCATGCTCCCCTGGGAAAAGAAGGTGGAGTGGTAGTCGAGGGGATGCGCTTTGGTTTCTTCGTTCACTGCGCTCGAGGATGCCGTCGGGCGGATGATGGGAGCATGAACTGCCTTTCGTCCAACTGTGGAGGCACCGACACAGCCCGACCCGATTACGCCAGTCTGCGCTGGATCGTCTCCCGCACGATCGCCGCATCCGCGGGCAGATAGACCGGCGGGTTGGCGAGGTCGCTCTCCACCTCCGTCAGCGTGCCTTCGTGGTAGCCGACTTTGAAAGGCGTAAACTTCAACCCGTGCGCGGTGCTGATGACGACCACGCGCTCGTGGCTGCGAACGACCTTGCGCTCCAGCAGTTTGAAGAGCGCTGCCAGGGCCGTGCCGGTATGCGGACAGGTGTACATGCCGGTCGTGTCCGCCATCGCCGCGGCCGCGGCCATTTCGTGTTCGCTGACCTGCTCGACAATGCCGTCGGTCTCCTGAATCGCCTGCACAGCCTTCTCATAGCTGACCGGATCGCCGATCTGTATTGCGGACGCCAGCGTCGATTCGGCCTCTACGCTGACCTTCTCACGGAATCCGTTCAGATAGCTGAGATAGAACGGGTTGGCCTTGCTGGCCTGGGCCGCCACCAGGCGGGGCAGACGGCTGACGATGCCCAACTCCTGCATCATCTTCAACCCTTTGTAGAGCGCGCTGATGTTGCCAAGATTGCCCACCGGAATAATGATCCAGTCCGGTATCTCCCAATCGAACTGCTGCACGATTTCGAAGCCCACCGTCTTCTGGCCTTCAATGCGCAGCGAGTTCATCGAATTGGCCAGATAGATGGAAGAGTCGGGGCTGTCTCCGTCATGGGTGATCTCGCGAATGACGCGCATGCAGCCGTCAAAATCGGTGTCCAGGGCCAGCACATAGGCGCCGTTGGCGATGGGCTGGATCAGTTGCGCGGGGCTGACTTTGCCCTCCGGCAGGAAGATCACGGCGGGGATGCCGGCCGCCGCGGCATAGGCGGCGAGAGCGGCGCTGGTATCGCCGGTGCTGGCGCAGGCCACAGCCCGAACCGGCACGCCATCGGCCCGCATCTGCTTGACGACGCTGACCAGAACCGTCATGCCCAGGTCTTTGAAGCTGCCGCTATGGCTGTTGCCGCACATTTTAACCCACAGATCAGACAACCCGATCTGGCTGCCCAACCGCTCAGCCCAGAAGAGATTGGAGTTGCCTTCGTACATGCTGACAACGTTCTCGTCAGCAATGGTCGGCATGACCCACTCTTTCTTGCCCCACACGCCGCTGCCATAAGGCCACTCCGTCGAGCCGACCCGCTCTTCAAAAAGCCGTTTCCACTCTTCAGCCGAACGCGCCCGCAGCGCGTCAATGTCGTGCTCCACCTCCAGCAGACCGCCGCATTGGGGGCAGGTATAGATGACCTCGTAGATGGAATATGTCCCGGCGCAGCCCCGGAAGCAGCGCAAGTGGGCCCTATACTCAGGCATTGGAACTCACCAAGGTAGCAGACGCATTCCTTCGCGCTTGACAGCGCGAACGCAGCCTGGCATGCATTCCTCGCGGACACGCGATAAAGACGATCAAAAACGGTTCACGTATTGTATCATACCGAAACAGAGGCACCGAAGGAACCGGCTCGCGCCTGGGGTCGCAAACGCAAACCGCTGCGGCAGCGGCGTCAGTTCAACCGCTTCCTGAACTCCGCCGTCAGCGCCGGAACAGCCTTGAACAGGTCATCGACGATGCCATACTTTGCACGTTCAAAAATCGGTGCGTCCGGGTCCTTGTTAATGGCGACGATGAGCTTGCTGTTGCCCATGCCGGCCAGATGTTGGATGGCGCCGGAAATGCCGCAGGCGATATACAGATCCGGCCTGACCGTCTTGCCGGTCTGCCCGACCTGGTGCTTATAGGGGATGTAGCCGGCATCGACCGCGGCCCGGCTTGCTCCCAGAGCCGCGCCCAGTGTCTGGGCCAATTCGCTGACCAGCTCGAAGCCCTTTTGAGGGTCCGCGGCCACACCCCGCCCGCCGGAGACGATGATATGTGCATCGGTCAGGCTGATTTCGCTCGCATCGGCGGCGCGAAAGTCGGTGATCTTCTGGCGGATGTCGTCTTCGTTCAGCGCGACATCCAATGTCTCCACCGTGCCTGCGCCATTGACAGGTTCCGGCATGGAAAACGAGCGCGGCCGCACACTGGCGACGGCCAGCCGGCTCTCATAGTGGACCTCGGCGCGGATATTGCCGGAATAGATGGTGCGCGTCGCCACCAGTCTGCCGCCCTCCACTCTCAAATCGGACACGTTGGCGGCGATGCCGGCCTGCTGACGGCAGGCGACAGTCGCTGCCATGATGCCGCCGCGAATCGACGCGTTCGTCAGAAAAACCGTTGCGCCGATCTGTTCGACCGCCTGTTCGGCGATCGCGGCGTAGGGCTGTAATCGAAAGTGCGACAGGCTGGCATCAACCGCAGTGTAGACCGCGTCGGCCCCATAGGAGAAGGCCTGACCCGCCGCCTCGTCGACGACTTCACCGATAAGCAGCGCCGCGATGCCGGTCTCCAGTTCTGCGGCCAATTCCTTGGCCTTGGCCAGGAGTTCCCAACAGTTGGAAACGGCCTGACCGTCGTTCTGTTCGATCCAGACGAGAATCGACATAAGAGAGAGCCTCCCTAACGTCTCGCAAGCCTATATCACCTTCTCCGCCATCAGGGCATCTGCCAGTTGCGCCGCCTTCTCCTCGACGCTGTTGCCCTCGAAGATGCGCACCTGCACATGTTCAGGCTCAGGCTTGTTCAGGTTTTGCCAGCGGACGGTGCGGGAAGGGTCGACCTCCAACTCATCGCTCCCCAGGACGGGGATCCGGGCGCGGCTGGCCTTGCGGATGCCCATAAAGCTGGGGTAGCGGGGTTCGTTGATCTCCTTGGCCACGCTCACTACGACCGGCAGCGGCGCCTCCACCGTCTCCTGGCCTCCTTCAAAGACCTGTTCGGCGATCAGTTTGCCATCGGCAATGTCCACGATCCGGGTGACGTTGACCAGCAAATCCCAGCCCAGCTTGCAGGCGACGCCGGCATAGACGACACCGCTGTTGCCGTCTACGCTCATCTTGCCGGCCAGGACGAGCGACACATCATCCTCGCCGCCGGCCATCTTGACCGCCGCGGCCAGGGTCTCGGCTGTGGCCCACTCATCGCCGTCGTCGACGACCCGTTCATCCACCAGCACGGCGCAGTCCACGCCCATCGCCAGCGCGTGCTTCAACGCCTCGGTTTCGCCTTCACGACCCAGGGAGATGGCGACCGTCGCGCAACCGAAACGATCGGAGAGATCGATTGCCTCCTCGACGGCAAACTCATCCCAGGGATTGATGACCATGGTGGCCTGCACATCGCCGGACTGTGCTTCGGCCACCGTCACTTTGGGCAACTCGGCGGTGTCGGGCGTCTGCTTGATTAGCACGGCTATGTTCACACTGCGCTCCGTTTTTGCCAAATCGTGCGTTACATTCGTGGGCGTGCGGCCCGTTGGAAGGTTGTCCGCAGCGCGGGTCGAACCCTAACCTTCCTCTTGCCAGGCGTCCGCGTCATAGGCCGGCATGGGGCAGCGCAGAGGCCGGTCCTGGCGCATGCCCAACGTGTAGGCGGCCTGCATCAACGTGTGAATCTGGCTCGTGCCCTCGTAGATCACCGCGCTCTTGGTATTGCGTAAATGGCGCTCCACATTGTACTCGTCCGAATAGCCATAGGCGCCGTGTATCTGGACCGCATTGTCGGCGGCGCGGCGGGCGGCCTCGGTGCAGAACCATTTGGCCATGCTGGTTTCGCGCGTGTTGCGCTCGCCTCGATTCTTGAGCGTGCCGGCTTTCCACACCAGCAATTCACCGATATCCAGGTCCTGCTGCATCTGGGCGATCATCTGCTGAACGAGCTGGTGCTCGGCGATCGGCTTGCCGAACGTTTTGCGTTGCAACGCGTAGTTGACCGATTGGTCGATACAGGCGCGGATAATGCCCATGGCCCCGGCGGCAACGCCGAAACGGGCGTTATCCAGGCAGCTCATCGCGATCTTGAAGCCCTCGCCCTCTTCCCCCAACCGGTGAGCGGCCGGCACGCGCACCTCCTGCATATTGAGCCAGCCGGTATTGCTGGCGCGGACGCCCATTTTGCCTTCGAGCGTGCCGGTGGTAAGCCCGTCCCAGCCGCGCTCCAGAATGAAGGCCGAGATGCCGCGCGCGCCTTGCTCCGGCTGCGTCTTGGCGAAAACGAGAAAGCGGTCGGCCACATCGGCCAGCGTGATCCACATCTTCTCGCCGCTGAGGAGATAGTCATCCCCATCACGGCGGGCACGCGTCTGGATCGCAGCCACGTCCGAACCGGCGCCCGGCTCCGTCAGGCAGAAGCAGGCGACATGCGCGCCGCAGGCCAGGTCGGGCAGAAACGCCTGCTTCTGCTCCTCCGTGCCCCACTGGAAGATCGGCAGCGCGTGCAGCGCAAGATGCACCGCGATCGTCTCGCGCACCGACGAATCGCCGTATTCGAGCGCTTCGCAGACGATGCCCAGCGAGAGAAAGTCCATCCCGGCGCCGCCGTAGCGCGCCGGCAGGCAGATGCCCAGAAAGCCCAGTTGCGCCATCTTGGGCAGCAGTTCGGAGGGGAACGTGTGCTTGCGGTCATGCTCGGCAATAATGGGCATGACCTCATTGCGGGTGAAGTCATAGGCCATTTTGCGAACCAGTTCATGTTCCTCCGTGTAAAGCAATTTCTGCGACGAAGGCATAAGTCCAATCCTTTGTTGATTGCCGTCGAGTGCCCCAACGCCTGGGGATCAACGACAGTCAAGATTGACGTACCGACGAAAAAGGCGGAGACGCCTTTGTCTCCGCCTAAGAAGAGGTGTCCACCTCTTCGACGCGCCCAAAAGCGGCGCGCCTATCTGACAGTAATTTCAGGTTCAGTATAGCAAACGGGGGGGAACTATTCAAAAAATTGGTGCGCGCTGGGATGTCCCGCATTGGGAGTGGCTGGAATCGCCGCCAGTTCGCCCATTGCCAAGTTGCCAAGCTGCCGCCAGACGGTCTTCCGCTGACAATGTAGCAAATTCCATCAGGCTTGGGCCCGTTTGTGGAACGAAATTGCATAGCTGAGAGCGGACGGTTACTTACTCACTTCTCGGGCTATGATTGCCGCCCCGTCCCAGATGGGTCCTTTCCAGGAGACTTCGCCGGCGGCGCTCTCCTCGCGTATGACCTGGCCGGTGTAGATAATCAGGATGTTGTGCTCAGGAAGCGCCAGAGCCACGATGCACCCGCTCTCATTGATAACGGAGGTGACGTTCAGGTCAGAGGAATAGAAGTCGTAGATGCCAAAGCCACGCCACGAATGTTCTTCGGGAAGGTCCTCCCAATTGGCCGGGGTGATATGCAGGAAGAAACGATGAGAAAGATCACCTTCACTGCAAGGGCTTTTCACGTAGATCAGCCAGTCTTCGTGGATGTACACATCGAAAAGGGAGTGCATTGCGGGGCTTTCGAAATGGAGGTCACGGAGGAAACGAAATGTGGGATCGTCGACTTTCTCCATGATCCTGGAGATAATTTCTACGTCTGCTGACTCTAATTCTTTCATCCTCCTTGCAATATCAAAGATAACATATTCGAAAGGCATCCATCCTGCCGCCCGCTCGGATTCAATCAGTACGTAAAACTCACCATCTACTTCTGACCAGGCGTAGTCCGTTACCAGAATCTCGGTACAATCGCGAACTTTCCCAAGAGTTTCTCCTCTGAAGCCTGTAGGAAGAACACTGTTGTCAGGAATGACGGTAGGAAAGATGCCGGGATACTCCCAAACATAGGTTCCGCCTTGATTCCATCCCCAATTGATGGAACACTCCGAGTGTGCTTGGACAGGGAGCGCTGTCAACTCGGTTGGAAGAGCCGGCATGGGTATGCGAGTTGGACCGTCACAGTTAACTATAATGCAGCGCAGGATTCGGAGGCACGCCAAAGAGGCTACGATCGCCAGGACCACGACGACAAGCACGACCACGCAGGCCTTTTTGCGGGATTTGGGACGATCCAACTCTTGATTTTAATCGCTCATGGCAGTGACTTACTTCGGGCAGCCTGAAGAAGAGCTAACGACTACACGCCTGCGGGCGATGCGGGTCGTTTAGAGATTTGAAGGCAGCGCCCCCAGTCGCCTACACTACGGGCATGACATTGCGATATGCGTTGTTTGTGGCGCTGACGCTGCTCATCACGGCAATTATGGGATTCGGCGCATACACGACGGCGCGCCTGCTGCGGCACTGGCAGCCGCAGCAAAATCTGCTGCTGCTCCCGGCTGAAAATGCTCTGCGCGCTGTGGTCCTGGTCGTCTGCCTGTTACTGGGGCGGGGCAGCGGTCTGCCGCCGGAAACGTTGGGCTGGCAGTTTCACGATGCAGGTTCGCAACTGCTGACGGGGGTGTTGACCGGTCTTGGATTGGCTGCCCTCTTCTTGGGCATGGGTCGACTTGTGACGCGCTACGCCAATACCGGGTTTACCGCCCGATTCTGGCGCTCGTGATCCCACGCAACGCGAGGGAGGCCCGTCTGCTGCCCTTCGCGCTCATGTTGAGTGTGCTGTTCGAGGAGGTGCTGTTCCGCAGCCTGCTCATCGGCGGTCTCTCCCCCCTATTGCCACTCCCCTGGCTGATCCTGGGCTTCAGCGTTATCTTCGGCCTGCTGCACAGTCCGCAGGGCGTGTGGGGCATCGTCGGGGCCGGTGCGGCCGGCGCGCTGTTTGGCCTGCTGTTCGTGTGGCAGCAGAGCCTGCTCACACCCCTTGCCGCCCATTTCGTCGCCAATGGCGTACAGATATGGCTGGCAAGCAAGGAGGCCTTGCGCTCGCCGCCGGCTTGACCGGTTGCGCTGTCGTTTCTGATCCTCGATTGCTTATATGTATGGCAGCTGTAGCCAGGGCTCTTGACATGTACTACGTCTTGGAAACGCAGACGTCGCGCCTGCCGTTACGAAATACGCAGGGCGGGGGAAACGTGTCCTCGGTGTGAACGCGCTTCACTCCACCGAGCGGGGCGTCTCCAGATAGATACCCCGCAGGCCGTTGCGACGAATTCGCAGAACATCCCGCACCATGTTGATCGTGTCCACCAGGGGATTGATCCGGCTCTCGGCCATGTAGTACCAATTGATCGGCACTTCGATCATGTGCATGCCCCGGATGTGGCTGACGTATAGAACCTCGGGATCAAACCCCCAGCCATCGATCGTCTGATGGGGAAAGACCTGCGCCGCCGCCGCCTGGGTAAACATCTTGAAGCCGCACTGCGTATCTTCAATCCCCGGTATGATCAGTTTGCGCACAACATAGTTGAATACACGCCCCATCAGATGTCGATAGAACGGCTCGTTGTGGCGCACTGCGCCTGCTATTTCCCGGCTGGCGATGGCAACATCGTACCCGCCCGGCTCTTGTTGAGGAGGCAGAAACTTGGCAATTTCCTCGATCGGCATCGACAGGTCGGCGTCGCAGATGAAGAGATAGTCACCCCTGCCCACCAGCATCCCCGTCTTCACCGCCGCGCCCTTCCCGCGCGCGCTGTGCAGCAGTTGGAGCGTAAACAGATTCGCAGATGAGAGAGATTGCGCGAATTCGCGCACCACTGCACTGGTTTCGTCAGTCGAACCGTTTTCCACCACCAGAATCTCGGTTGAAAAGGATTGCGTGCGCAGATAGTTAGAGATTTTCGTCAGAGAGTGGGGTAGGCGCCGCGCTTCGTTATATGCGGGAATGATGATCGTCAGATAGGGGCGCGACACGAATAACTCCTCGGCCAGTGGTTTGTGGACAGCTTGACTGCGCGCGGCTGGCGGTTTACCACTATCCCCCCATATCCGTCAGGCTGAACAGCGCCATCAAAGAGAGCGCCTGCACCAGCAGCGAACCGGCCCAGAACAGGTAGGCGCCGGATGGCTGGCTCCGCAGCCTCATCCGCACGCCGGCGACTGTATTTGTCAGATAGGTCAGGAGACCGACGACTGGCAGCAGGAAGAGAGCGCTTTTGTGACGAATGCTGTCCGGCACACCCTGTCGATTGAAATGAAAGACCAACGTTTCCGGCAACTGTGGGAAGCGGATCATGAGATAGCCAAATAGAATGAGACAACCGACCAGCCCGGCCAGCAGCAGCCAGCGTCCAACCGCCGATTCGGTCGCTAACGCATAGTAGTTCGTCGGCTTCTCGTGCAGCAGCGGCAACCTGCGCGACAGGCCCAAGCGATTTAGGGCTTGCAGCTCCTCCAAAAAGCCGACCGGATCGGCTGGAGAGATGGCAAAGATTCCGCTGTCGGTCTCGATCAGCAGGCATTGGCTCAACGGAACGCTGGCCAAACGCACCAGCCGACGACCTTGCCCGCCCTGTACGGTGCGCGCGAAAGGGGAAGGCCACGCCAGCAGAGAGGGCCGCAAGGAAAACTCGTCTGCTCCCTCGATGATTCGCTGAATGCGGTGGAGCGGGATAATCTGGCACGTTCCGGCCCAGCGCACGCGCAGGGCATTGCGGTCAAGCCAGTATTCCAGATTGAACGCGCCCCATGTACGCATCGTCAGGTGTACAAGGATTGGCAGGGTGGTGAGCAGGGCCAAAAGCAACAAGAAACTGCTCCAGGTGATCGGCTTGAGTGTCAGCCAAAACAACAAAATGGCATCCGTCAGGAGGAGCCAGGAGAGCGCTGCTACCCCCTGCCACCGAGTCCGATCTGCCGGCGGTGCATATACCATGCGTGACAATTCAACTACCCCTGCGTTACGCCTAAGCGCGACGCCAAAAGGGAACCTCCGCCCTATCATCAGACCGGAGTTTGCCCCCTGCACGTTCCCCCAAAGCGCGGGCGCAAGCCGGTGGAGACCGGCGAATCCGTTCCCGCGTTCGCTGGTCGCTTTCAGTCGGGCAGCGGCCAACCGCCCGCCGCCAGTTCGTCCAACAGTTCATGCCGCGTCAGGTCGATGCCCAAGGGCGAAATGCTGACAAAGCCGCCTTCGATCGCGCCAAAGTCACTGCCCTCTTCGGCGATGCCGGTTGGAATTTCCCCCCCGATCCAGTGGTACGGCTTGCCCCACGGATCATCGCGGGTGACGAGCACGTCCCCGTAGATGCGCCGACCCAGATAGGTTAGACGCAGGCCGCGAGTCTGCGCAGCCGGCCGCCTCGGCACATTGACGTTGAACAGCGTCTGCGGGGGCAGCGGTCGTTCCAGTAGCACCGCAGCAAGTCTGCGGGCACAGTCGGCGGCGTTTTGCCAGGCGTCGGCATCGCTGATCTCATAGCCCTCCACAGGGCCGGAGCTGATCGCCATCGACGGCACGCCCATCACCAGGGATTCCATCGCCGCGGCCACTGTCCCGCTGTAGAGAACGTCACAGCCAAGGTTGAACGTGTCGTTGACGCCGCTGATCACCAGGTCAAACGCGGTTCCCAGCGCGCCCAGGATCGCCAGGGCCACGCAGTCAGACGGCGCGCCGCTACAGGCATAGACACGCCGCCCGTCAGGCCAGCTGATCGGCGCCATACGCAAAGGTTTGTGCAGCGTTTTAGGATGTCCGGCGGCGCTCCAGTTTCGCTCCGGCGCGACAACCTTTACCTCGCCCAACTCGTCCAGCGCAGCCGCCAGCACGCGAATGCTGTCAGCATGAACGCCATCGTCATTGGTGACAAGAATGTTCGGCATCGAACGTCTGAACTCCAATGGCTAGCAGTGTGCAGCTATCCTACGCGCTTTCCGCGAATCACTCTTTGCGGGGCTGGCGGACGTAGACCCGTATTTCATCGCTTTCGGTCTCGTTACCGGCGCGGTCGTACGCCCGCACCTTGATGAGATGACCTTCAAGATAGATGCCACTGCCGGAGAAGATCGCGGTGAACCCATCCTCCAGTTCGCGCATCCGACCGGGGCGAATCTCCTCATCATCCGACGAAAATGCAGGCCAGTTCCGGGTCTCGCCCGGAACTTCAACCTGCTCGTACCGCAATTCGAGAGGCCAGCGCTCGTTGTACGGCGCAGCCGTGCGGGTAATGAAGTAGGTAGCGTCGATCGCAAACTCCACCCGGTCCATCGCCCATTCGTCGCTGACAAGCGCATTGATGTTGATCTGATCATCCTCGTCCATCACATACAGACTATCTTGCTCCGGTTCGTTGATCTCCACGGTCGGCGGCGTATTGTCGATCGTAATCGGCGCTTTCCAGTCGCGCTGATTTCCGTCATGGTAACGAACCGTCAGCCGCAGCGTATATTGTCCCTCCTCGAGTCCTTCCGTGTTGAAGACCTCCAGCAGGCCGTTGTGATGCTGTGTGCCGTGCTCCGGGCCGATTTGCGTCCACTGGGTCGGGTTCTGGCCACTGCCATATTCGAGCCGATAGTTGGCAAAGTTGCCGCCGCGCGCATTGCCTAGAATCTCGACTTGCCCGCCGATATAGCCGCCGGGCGGCGGGAAGGTAATGGCGACATCATCAGGGAAGTCGATGAAATCGTCCGGGCTTTCCCCCTGGGGCGGCTGCTCGATCCCGCTGCTCTTAACCCAGTCTTCAGCTTCGGGCGGCAGGATCAGATAGACCTTGGTCTCTCGCTCCTCGTCAGGCGTGGATCCCTTTGCCAGCAGTTGATTGCGCTTGTCGATTTCAAAGGATTGCCACAGATTATCTTCGACCTTTGGCTCCGTGCCAGCGATAAACAACTCTTGGCGCTGGCGCTGGCAGTCCGGCGAGGGCAGCAGCCCGCTGGGCTGGCAGACCGTTTGGTTGACGACATTGGGCGGGCGTGCATACCACCGGGGGGGCACGCCTTGATGGTAACGTTCCATCACGCTCTTCCAGATAGGTGCTGCGCCGGATGCGCCGGTAACATTGTTCATCGACTCATTGTCAGTATTTCCGATCCAGACGCCGACAGTCAACTGGGGCGTAAAGCCGACCGTCCAGGCATCTTTCCAGCCGTTGGTTGTTCCGGTCTTGGCGCTTACTCTACGATCGGACAGCACCAGGTTGTTGTTGATTCCGAACATCGGCGCACGGGCCAAATTGTCGCTCATAATGTCGACGAGCACGTACTGGGCGTCGGCGCTGATGATACGCTCCACTTCCGGCCTTTCGTACTTCATGAGCACAGCCCCCGCCGTGTTGCGCACCTGCAAGATCGCGACCGGGTCCAGGTTGCGAAAGCCGCTGCGGAGGGAATCAGGCGGGACGGGCTGACCGGCCATCACACCGCCGTTCGCCAGAACGCTGTAAGCGTAGGTATGGTCCAACAATGTTACCTCGCCGCCCCCCAGCACCAAGTTCAGGCCGTAATAGTTCAGGCCCCGGTCCAGCCCGTTGATGCCCATGCGATGGGCAGTGCGCAGCGCGCTGGCGACGCCCACCTGATCCATAACGCGAATTGCCGGGATGTTCAACGATTGGGCCAGGGCCTCGCGCAGCGACACCGGGCCATGGTAGAGCCGGTCATAGTTTTCGGGCACGTATACGGAGTTGTCGTTCTGGGTAAATGCGGTGCGCACATCCAGAATCAACGACGCGGGCGTCATCCCTTGCAGCAGACCTGAGAGATAGACATACGGCTTGAAACTGGAGCCGGGCTGCCGCTCCGAAATGGCGACGTTCACCTGTCCGTCGATCTCCTCGTTGTTGTAGTCCAGCGAACCGACCATCGCCAGGATTTCACCGGTGTCCGGCTTCAACACGACAACCGAGGCATTGTTGACGTTTCGGCCCTGCTCATTCAGGCGGGCAATATTTGTCCGGGCCACCTGCTCGGCGTACTGCTGCAACTGCACGTCCAGCGTTGTGTAGACGGTAAGGCCCTCTTTCCAGATGCGATAGGGATCGTCAACCGTGTTGAACTCCTCTTTGATCCGCTCCAGGGCATACAGGGCGAAGTGAGGGGCCGTTATAATGTCGAATCGCTCCGCGACCGAACCCCGCACATCCAACTCCTGGGCAAAGGCCGCGTCCGCCTCGGCCTGGGTGAGGTAGCCGGCGTCCACCATGACCTGGAGAGTCACTCCCTGTCGAATCTTGGCGTCCTCGGGGTTGTCGATGGGATTGAGCGCGGGGAACTGGGGAATCGGCGCCAGCATCGCCGCTTCGGCTACGTCCAGTTCTGAAACGCTCTTGCCGAAATAAACCTGACTTGCCGCCTCGATCCCATAGGCCAGATTGCCGTAAAAGTTGTAATTGAGATACCACTCCAGTATCCTGCCTTTGTCATACCGGCGCGTCACCTCCAGAGCCAGAATAACTTCCTTCAGCTTACGGGCGTAGGACTGCTGCGCCCGTTCCTCCACGGGGATCACAACATTCTTGACCAGCTGCTGCGTAATCGATGAGCCGCCTTGCACGCCGCCGCCCTGCAGATTGGAGATAAAAGCCCGAAATAGACCGCGCACATTGATGCCCGGGTTGTCCCAGAAGTTATGATCTTCCAGCGCGACTGAGGCCTGCGTGACCGCCGGCGCCATCTCCTGCAAGGGCATGTAGGTGCGGTCGCCGCGGAAAGGCCGGGGATCAACGCTCTCATAGAGAAGATGCTCACCGGTGCGGTCGTAGAATCGAATCGTTTCAAACTTTTCTTGTTGCCGTTCGATCACGCCGGCGTCTGGGAGTTGCGCGGCATAAAAAGAGTAGATGGCGAACACACTGGCGACGGCCACACCGACCGCGCCGCCAACAGTCAGGAAGAGAGCGAGAAGCAGCGCCGCCGTCCCCTGGAAAAGCCAGAACCAGGGACGGACGCGGTTGGCTCTGGCCCGCTCACGCCGCCGGCGCTCTATGAGGATCCGAGTGGAGCCGCTCGCGCTCAGGCGCGGCACACCGCGACCGCGATCTATCTGCGCCAAGTCAGCACTCCCGCTTCGTCGATTGAGAGGCGCTCCCGGTTGCCGCGCCGGTCAACTCTGTTGCTCATTCGAATTGGATTCGCCATCGCATCTTATTGTCAAGACTGTCTTTTACCCACGACCTGCTGCCAGAATTTTAGCATCTGCCCAATGCCGACCCAAATCATTGCGCAGTTGCAGATTCGACTTTCTCCAGAACGAGGAAGTGACTGATGCCGAAAGCAGTCATCGGCGTCTTCTCAAGAGCATAGGTGAGCATCCGCAGCCAGCGTCCGATGACCGGCTGAAGGGCCGCGATGCTGTCGTAGCCGGGAAATATCTGCGTGTGCCGACGCACAAGAACGGGCAGCCCGACGAACAGATCGGGCAGGCCGAAGCGTGTGTAGGCGCGCACATGCGGGGCCAGTCGGTTGCGCAAGATGTCCGGCAGATAGTTAATCAGCGGCGTGTTGCCAAAATGGTAACCGCCTCGCCAGTAGTGGCCGTGGGTTTCAAAAGGATAGAGCCGATTGGGCACGAAAATGATGGAGCGCCCGCCCACGCGCAGGGTGCGCACGATCTCGGCGGCGGCTTGCCTGTCGTTTTGCACATGCTCCAGCACCTCGTGCGACAGGATCAGATCGAAGCTGCCATCGGCGTAGGGGAGTTGCTCGCCCCGGCTCAGGTTGAGCGGCGCGCCCGGCACGTTTGCGACTGCGGCCCGCAGATGCTCGCCTTCGATGTCCATGCCGTGAACTTCGGGGACGGACTCCTGCAATGCGCGCAGGTACATGCCCACGCCGCATCCGTTCACCAGGGCGCATTGCAGGCGCGCCGGCGCCCAATCGAGGATCATCTGCAAGCGGCGTTCCTGGCCCGCCCGCCACACGAAAGAGGGATTGCCCCGCAGCGCCGTGCGCGCGCTATGCGTACCGCTCATCGCCCTCCCCCTTCAGGCTGCGGCGTCGGACGCTCATGCGATCCCCACATAGATGGCGACGGTTCCAAACATTCTGGACAGGTAAGAGACATGACGAAAGCCCGCTTGTGCCATCCGCCTCCCCATCTCTGGCGGGGGCAGGAAAGCGACAGTGCTCTGGGGCAAGTATTGATAGGCGGCCGAGTGGGCCGGCTGCATGGGCGCGCCGCTGCTGGCCGCGATCAGTTGGCCCAAGACGGGTATGACTCTGAGCAAATAGAAGCGCAGCAATGGCGTCACAACGCTCCGCGGCGGCGGGGAAGTCTCCAAGCAGACTATCCGCCCCCCTGGCTTTGTCACCCGCCTCTGCTCGGCCAGGCAGATGTCGATGTCGGTCACATTGCGCAACAGGAAACCGCTCGTAACCGCGTCAAAGTAGCCGTCGGCAAACGGCAGGCGCAGCCCGTCCCCCTGTACGAACTTTACCCTGCTCGCCGCGTCCGCGCCGGCGCGCCGAAGCGCTTGGTCGTCCTTCTTCTTCTCTCCGACTGCCATCATTTCATAGGTGAAATCGCAGCCGATCACCTCGGAATCGGGATACGCGCGCCTGGCTTCAAAGGCGATGTCGCCGGTGCCCGTGCCGACGTCCAGCAGCCGCCCCCCCGGCGGAAGTTGGCACAATTCGACAACTTTCCGCCGCCAGGTTCCATCCTGTCCGCCGGTGATCAGCCGGTTCAGCAGGTCGTAGCGGTGCGCGATGTCGGCGAACATGCGATTGACGTATGCGGCTTTTTCCTCCACGGAAGGAAGGGCGGACCCGTTCATTGTTGCTCCGATCAATCGGCCAGATTACGCAGTTGGGCGCCGGCGCGCTCCAGTTCGCGCCGCAACTGCTGGATCTCCTGATCAAGTTCGGGCGGCGGCTCACTCCCATAACTGCTGTGGGCAGCCAAGAGCGATTCCAAACGCCTCTGAAGTTCCGAAATTTCGTGCTGCAGGTAGTCCAGTTCCACTTTGCGCCCCATCTCCAACAGCGATTCGACGCCGTAATCGCTCACATCGGAATACAAGGTTTGGGCAAGATCCTGGTAGTTTTCCAACATCCAGCGGCGCAGAAACTCGTTGCCGACGGTCAAGCGCCCGACACCTTCGCCCTGCCCGCCATCAGCCGACGTCAGGTCGGGCACTCCCCCGCTTTCACGCGGCGCGTCCGCCAACGGGGAACCTTCGGCGCCGTCCGATTGGCTGTATACCCATTGCAGATAGCCAAGATTGTTCATCCCGTGAACATACATCGAAATCTGCTCAATCGATTCGTTGTCAATCTTCGCAACCAAGTCCTCTTCGCTGATGATGCCCTGGCGGGCAACGGCCAACAGAACCTGGCGCTCGGTGGGGGCGAGGCATTTGAAGTCGACTTCAAAAAAGCCGGAGAGCAGATGGTCGGCGTGCAGGTTTTCCTCCCGAATCCCCCGCAACGCGCCCCGTCCGTCGTTCTCCTCGAAAAGGCGAAAGCACAGGGTCTGAATCAGATAAGGATGACGATGGGTATGCCGCAGGATCTCCTCGAGCCGCGCCTGCTCAACATGGACAGGCGCGCCGCTCTTGTCCTGCAGGACAAGACTGGCGCTTGCCTCCGGCTCCAGGCTCCAGAGATTGACCAGACTGAAGCCGAAAAGGAATGGACTTGTCAGCCAGTTGCGGGTCAGGTCGTTCAGTTGCATGAGCAGCTTGGTCGATGTCATGATGGTGCGCATGCCGCCGCTTTGAAAGGCTTTGCGCAGCCGCGCCAAGGCCTGGTAGTCGTTCTTTGCGAGACTGATCCACGCCTCGGCCTCGTCAATGAGCAGGAGCAACTGTTTGCCTTGCTCCCGCAGGGCGCGTTGCAGAGTGCGCAATATGTGAATCGCATCGCGTCCATAGAGTGAACTTACATCGACGCCGTACTCCTGGAACCTGGCCGCCTCATCTTCGACCGCCAGGAAAAGCTCAAAGTCGAAATCCTCTTTGGATTCGCTGCCCTGCAGGTCCCAGAATAGAGGGACGAAGCTGGCATCGTCCTGCGTGGTCAGCAGCCATTCCAATTGGCGCAGCAGCGAAGTCTTGCCCATGCGGCGCGTGCCAACCACCCAGATGGCAGGGTCGTCGGCGTGTATCAGATAGTCGACCAGTTGCTCCCGCCCGTAGTGGTCCGCGCCGCGCAGCCAGCGGCCAACAATATAAGGGTTGCGCATATTGCTCGGTCAACTCCTCGGTCAGCAGTCAATCGTCAGCGGCATTATTGTCCAGCGGGGGCGCCCCGTTCTCATCCAACCCGACATTGATGCTATCACCCATCTGCTGAATACGCTCGCGGGCAAGCAGCGCATCTTCCATTGTAATCGTGCGGCGTCCATCGGCAAGCATTCGCCCGATCGCCTCGAGGCCGTACTGCTGGATTCGATGGGGCCGTCCGGCGGTATTCTCGATGATGAACTCCACAACGGCTGGCTCAAAGCGGTAGAAGCCTCTGACCGGCTCAGTGAGAAGCTCGATCCCTTGCTCGCGCGTAAATGGCTCCAACTCAATTTCGTTGAATAGATTGTACCAGGGGCTTTCGATTCGACCCCATTCCTTGCTGATGCGAATACCGGCGATGACCGCGCCCATTGTGGCCGCGAAGTCGCGCATGAAGATGCGCCGCAGGCGCTGCTGGATCAGCGAATCATAGGCGTTGAATACGTCCATTTCATCTATCAGAAGAATCAGGCGCAGATGCTTGCCCGGATGGCGCTCCTCGCCATAGATGCGTAACGCCTTGATCACATCGCGCAAGTCCCTGATGAACTCTCTGTCGGTATATTGGGCATACTCAGGTCGATAGTATCGAAGTCCGTGCAATGCGGCCTGCGTATCGGGCGTGAGCCCTGAAAGCGTGGAAGCTGTGTGCAGAATCTCCTCCATCAGAAAGTGGAAGAAGGCGTCCTCCTCGGTTCCCTCCAGGTCCACGTACAGGGGCACAAACCAGTATTCCTCGTCCTCCAGGCCCCAGAGATGGTTTTTCAACTGGTAGAGCAGCGTCGTTTTGCCGATACGGCGTTCGCCATGAATCATAATGCTGTTGTGGTGCAAGGTATCGACGATCTTCTGCAGCATTTCGCGCCGGCCGAAGAACATGTCCTCGCGCCGCACCGGCTCGCCACTGATGAACGGATTAAACGCGCGGACGACCGCGTCCAGGGTTCGACGGCGATTCTGGAGAATTTCGCTGCCCATGTAGCCAAACCCAATCAGCGCCAGCACGCCGGTAACGACCAAGGTGATGAGATAGTCGATGCGAATCGGCCCCAGAAACGGCAGTCGCAGCTGCGAGGGCGGCGGGTCCGCCGCAAAAGAGACGCTGCTTACATGAGAATAGGTGAATGCGAAATCCCGCACTTGGAACTCGACCGTGTACTCGCCCATTTCGGTGAAGTCGGACAGTTCGAGGAAGGGGCGATCGAGCAACCGCCATTCGCCCGGTTGCCCCGGTGTGGTAAGCCGATAGAGGACGACAAGATCGGGTTGGGGGGTGTAGAGATCGCCGGCCTCATAGCCGATTATGATTCTACCGTCGGACTTCACCTCCCAAGCGCTTGCAGAAATCTGCTCGGCCGCGCCGGAGATGCCTCCGATCCTGATCCAAGGGGGGATCGTATCCGGGCGGTAGAATGTCAGCCCCTCGCGGCTGCCGAACCAGTAGATGCCGTCCTGCATACGGATAATGGAATAGATGGACGTGGCTGGCAGGACCGATTCGACGATCAGCGTCTCCCAGGTGCGCCCATCAAAACGGGTAACGCCGCCCTCGCTGCCGATCCACAGCGACGCGTCGACCGGGTCCAGGTAGAAATCGTAAAACAGGTTGCTTGGCAGCCGCGCCGTGGCCGTCCTGTCGTGCCAGACCTGGCCATCGAAATAGTTGAGTCCCTGTTCATTTACGCCTACCCACATCGCGCCGGGGACCTTCGGGTCCGGCGCAAGGGCCGCCACGCTGTTGCCGAGAATCGCCTGTCCGGCCGCGGAATCGTTCCGGTACAGCGTCCATTCGCCAACCCCATCGCCGACAAAGATGCCGCCGCCCTCGGTTGCCACCCACAGGCGCTGCGAGGAATCCAGCGCCAGGTCCTGCACAAATTGGCGCGCGACCGCCTCTACGGTTGAAAGCGCGCCGGTTGCAATATCATAACGAGCCAAGCCGTTGCCGGTTCCGATCCAGAGTTGCCGCTGCTGCGCCAGAACGGCTGTAACGTGCGGCGACGGCAGTTCTTTGGGGAAAACAAGCTGCGTCCACTCATTCGATCCGGGATCCAGCGACGCGATGCCCTGCCATGTCCCGGCCCAGATGCGCCCATCCGCGTCCAACGCCAAGTCGGTAATGTAGGCGCTGGGCAGGCCGTCCGCCTCGCCAAAGACGACCTCGTCGCGCTCAAGCCCATTGCCCGCAGTTTTCAAACGAATCCCTTCGCCCCTGGTTCCAATCCACAGGTTGCCCTCTTCATCCGCCAGCATCGCCTGGACTTCGTTGATGGGGCTTGCGGTCGGCGTGCGAACCTCACGCCCCCACATCTCGCGGTCCGAGCGAAAAACGCCGGAAACTGTTCCCAGCCACAATGAGCCGGCCGCGTCGATCGCCGCCGAATTGATGAAGGACGTTTCGCCGCGGTTGATCGACTGCGGGATCAGATTGTATTGGGGAGTTGTGGAGGATTCGACCGCGCGCTCGACAAGACGGAAAAAGCCGCTGCCTTCGGTGCTGCCCCATACAATGCCGGAGCCGTCACCCGTCAAGGAGGTGATACGCACGCGCGCACGCGTGTGCAGAGAATCGGTCTCGACCTGCTGCCAGGCGCCGGTCGTGGGCTTTCGCCAGGCGATGTCGCCGTCCGCGGCCACCCACACCGCGCCATCGGCGGCCGCCCACAGGGCGGTTACCTCAAGACCGGGCAGACCGTCCGCCTCACCGATGGCGCGCCAGCGACTGCTCTGCCGCAGCCAAAGCCCCTCGGACGTGCCGACCCAGATGCCGCTTCCGCCATCAGAGCTTCCGATCACATTGACAGAGGCATCGTCAAATCCTGCCACCGACGCCGGCGAGCCGCTGATCCAGATGTACAGACCGTCTTCCGTGCCGATCCAGAGTTGTCCCTGCGAATAGTGCAGTGCCCGCACCGGCGCGTCCAACTCTGTGAGCCGTTCCCAGGCGGCGCCGTCCCAGATGAGGACCGCGCCGCTGGACGTGCCTGCCCAAAGTTCTGCGCCCGAATCGCCGATCGTCAAGCTTTGGACACCGCTCCGCAGGTCGGAATCCTCGCTCCAGGAACGCCACGCGCCGTCAAAGCGGCTGATGCCGTTGTCGGTGCCGAACCAGACCTCACCCTCGCCAACGGTAACGACAAGCACGTTGTTGGAGGCCAGGCCGTCTTCTTGGGTATAGTTGAACCAGGGCGAAATCAACGTCCCTTGCGCGCGCAGAGTCGCCGGCCAGATATGCAGAGTCACAGCCGCGGCGACCAGAAGCACGGCCCATCTGCGTATTCTGGCCTTGTTCGTACAAGGCACTTCGTGCCCTCCCAGCGGGAAATAGCTCCTGTGCGTTCCAGGGCCTGGCTGTCACCGCTCCTGGCTGTGTGAAAACTTGGCGGCAACCATTGGACCGCCTGGATTCGCAACGGTTATGCGAACTTTGAATATAACGGAATGGCCATTGCTTGTCAACGCGTAGGCATTTCTGGCTCTGAGCAACTTCAAAGTGCTGAACAATCAGGAAACTCCGGCGCCGAAGAAGACTGTCAGCGGCGTTGCCAGAAATTTGCCAATCCCCAGCGGTCCTGTGTTACTATCAGCGGTCGGTTGTTCAGTTGATGATGCGAAGCAAGTCAGGGGCGACAATGGAGACGCGACGAAATGAAACGAACGAGACTTTACGAACGACACGTAGGACTGGGCGGCCGCATGGTCCCCTTCGCCGGTTACGAACTGCCGGTACAGTACACGGCCGGCCCGAATGCCGAACATCGCAGCGTGCGCACCGCCGGCGGCGTATTCGACATCGACCACATGGGGCAGTTTGCGCTCAGCGGCGAGGATGCGCTGCCCTTTCTGCAGTATGTACAGGTGGCGGATGTCGCTCAATTGGCCGAATGGGAGGCCCGCTACAGCCTGCTCTGCTACGAGGACGGCACGCTGGTCGATGACATCTTCATTTACCGCCTGCCTCGACAGTGGCTCATCGTCGTCAACGCCGCCAATCGGGAGAAGGATTTCACCTGGCTACAGAGCTTCACACACGGCTTTCAGGTGGAGTTGACCGACATTTCCGACGAAACCTATATGCTGGCCGTGCAAGGCCCCAAGGCGGTCGCGATTTTGGACAGAATGACCGCTGCAGACCTGGCCGCCGTGCCGGGCCGTTCTTCGTTGCGCACGCAGGTGGGCGGCGTCGAGATGCTGCTGGGGCGCACCGGCTACACTGGCGAGGACGGCTACGAACTTTATCTGCCCCCCGACAAGGTCGTGCCGTTCTGGGATGCGCTGCTGGCCGAGGGCGCCGGCGACGGTCTGCTACCATGTGGCCTGGCCGCCCGCGACAGCCTGCGTTTCGAAGCCTGCATGTCTCTATACGGCCACGAGATCGACGCGACAACGACCCCGTATGAAGCGCGGCTGGGCTGGGTCGTCGCGCTGGACAAACCGGCCTTCATCGGACGCAACGCGCTGCTGAAAGAGAAGCTGGAGGGGAGCGCGCGGCTGCTGGTCGCCTTCGAGATGGAGGAACGGGCCGTGCCCAGAGAGGGTTACCAGATCATTGCACAGGAAGGCAAGGTGGCCGGGCATGTTACCACCGGCATGAAAAGCCCGACGCTGGACAAGTTCGTCGGCCTGGGCTACGTGCCGCAGGGAATGCACCGCCTCGGTTCGGAAATTCACATTCTCGTCCGGGGCAGGCCGCGCAGGGCGCGGATTTGCAGGCGGCCGTTCTATAAGTCGCGCCGTTGACTGTGGGGAGGAAAGACCAAATGGCACATGAACACGCAGCACCTGGCGTTGTAATCGACCTCAACACATTTGGCGAGACAAAGTCCACCGCGCTCGTCAAGGAAGTGAAGTTCGAGGCGATCCGACTCTATCTCACTCCCGGCAAAAAGCTTCCTCCGCATAGGGTGGACGGGCCGATCACGGTACATTGTCTCAGCGGCAGATGCACCTTTTTCGTAGAAGATGAGGCGCGCGCGTTGGTCCCGGGGTCCTGGCTATACTTGGAGGGCGGGACGATGCACTCGCTGGAGGCGGAAGAGACTTGCACGGTGTTGGTGACGATTCTGTTCGTGTAAGGGCTTCCGTCTGTTGCGCCACCGGTCAATCTACAACCGCAACTCCTGCGTTCTGCCGCTGCGTATGGCCTCGAACGCCTTCAACACCATCGCGGTCGTCCTTGTTCCGTCGCGTGGACCGACCGGCGGCGCCGTATCATCGAGCAGACATCTGGCCCAGGCTTCCAGTTCGGCCCGCATCCCCTCCGGGTCGGAGCGTAGCGCAGGCGGCAACTCTTCCACGTCCAGTGAGTCGATTTCGCAGCCTGACAGGGCGGCCTTGTGGCAACGTTCGTAGAGCGTGGCGGTGCGCTGCCCGTCCAGCACCTCGAAGAAGAACTTGGAGGTGTAGCTGGCATTTCCGCTGTCCCCTGCAATGATGGCGGCGATGCTTCCGTTCTCGAACTGTACCGAGACGGCAGCATTGTCCACCAGTCCGTGCTCCGGGTGGGTCAGCGCGCCGCCGGCGGCGCTGATGCGCACCGGCTCCGACTCGTTGAGCCAGTAGACCAGATCGAAGGCATGGCAGCCATTGGAGAGCACCGGTCCGCCCCCTTTTTCTGCGGTCAACGGCCAGCCCTTCATCGCCGAATGCAGGCTCTGGCCGACCGTAACCAGGGGCCGCCTGACAAGCTGTTTGACCCTGACGACCAGCGGGGCAAAACGGAACTTGAAGCCCATCATCAGCTTGACGCCGGCCTTGTCAACCGCCTCTTCAATCGCCAGACAGTCCTCGATGGTCAGCGCCATTGGCTTCTCGAGGAAGATGTGCTTGCCGGCCTCGGCTGCCTGGATCGCAAAGGGGGCATGCGAATCGTGGTGGGTGGCGATCAACACTGCGTCGATGGCGTCATCGCGCCAGACCCTCGCCGCGTCGGTTGTATGGTAGCGCCCGCCGAACTCCCGGCAGGCGCTGGCGGCGGCCTCTTCGAAGGCATCGACATAGCCGACGAAGTTAAGCTGCGGCACCTCCCTGGCGCTGCGCAAATGGCTGCGCCCCATGCCTCCGCATCCGATCAGCGCCATATTGACAGATTCTGACATACGGTTGTTCCTCCGTCTTCAGTGGTTGGTGGCTGGCGGCCGGCGGACCTGTTGGCCGCTAGCCGTACGCTCACAGCGTTCCGACGAGTCGCAAAAGCCTTGCGCTTCCCGGTCAATCATTTCAGATTGAGGAGTGAGCGATGGGGGGGGCCCAGCGACCGCCCAGGATGTCAGCATCCGACTGGTTGACTTGGCCGGCCCGCTATAGCCCTGAAAGTCCTAGGCGAGAAGGAAGGTCAAACCGGCAATGCAGCGGCGCGCCGACATCAATTTGCCCTGTCACGCTTCAGCTTCCTCTTAAATGTGGTGAATCGTGGACGGCGGGTCGATTAGCCCCGTCAACCGGCAGCCCTTTGTCATTTGGGTTGCACGGGTTGGCTGCGGTCCTGCGGCACGAGCGGCCGACTCCCGTCCGGCGTCACCACGAACGACTTCTCGATGTGCAGCGAGGCGATGTCCGCCAGCGACACCATCGCCTCCAGGTTGAGCACCATGTCCGCCTCCAGCGGCAGGTCCGAGGCGACATCCACGCAGCCATCCTTGATGCGCAGACCATTGTCGGCGACAAGAATCGGGTAGTCGCGCACCTCCAGGCCCACGCCGTGCCCGTGCGGGAAGGTAACCGTAATGCCGTTATCGTTCAGTGTCCGCAACATGGCAGCCTGCGCCGCCGACGCCTTTGCGCCCGGTCGCAGCGCCTCGGCGCCCGCGGCCATACAGGCGCGCAACGCGGCGTGGCGCGCCTCCAAATGCGCTTCCGGCTCCCGCATCGCCAGCGTCGTGCCGGTGTCGGAAAAGTAGTGGTCGTAGATGCAGCCCCAGTCGACGTACAGCACGTCATCTTGCCCCAGTCGGTAGTTGGTTTCGGTCGCCATGCCCAGGCCGCGCACGCCGAAGGCAAAGTGATCGAAATCAGCGCCCAGTTCGCCGGCCCGCGCCCGGTAGTGCCGCACCAATTCGGAGATCGGCTGGCCCGGCCGCGCCATTTCGAGACACTCGATGCCGACTTCCTCGTTGATCTCAGCCGAACGGGTCAGGCGCCGGATCTCCTCCTCGCTCTTCCCCATGCGAATCAGGCGGATAAGATTCGTGCTGTTCATGAACGCTGCCCGCGGTAGCGCGCGCGTGATCTGGTCATGCGTCTCCGGCGGCAGATCCTCCGCATCCAGGCCGATGCGCGCGCCCGTCAGTCCGCGCTGATTGAGGATGCTTACCAGCGCGTCAGTCGGGGTGGCGTTGCTCTGCGGGGCGAGGAGCAGATCATGGAAACGGCGCAATTCGTCCGGCAGTTCGGGGGGCGGCAGCGAGACGTCCAGACCGTTGTCGCCGAAGATATGCAGGTCGCGCACCCACAACTCGGCCGCGTTGACCGCTAACCCCGCACCGATTACCAGCGCCGGTTCGCCTTCAAGCGGGAAGACCGCATAGGCCTGGCCCAAATTGCTGGACGCGCCCGGAACCATCATGTACTCTTTGAAGATCGGGTCGATCCAGCAGAAGTAATCGGTGAAATAGGTGATATTTACGAATGACGTTGCGACCAGAGCATCCAATTCGTACTGCCGCATGTAGTCGATGGCGCGCCATCTGTTGAATAGCATGGCCTACTCTCTTTCGGCTGATTTGTTGATGATGGAGTTCGGTTTCATTTCCCTTTGAAAGCAAGACTTTTCGTACCGAACACGGATATTGGGACCTGGCGGCTGGTCGGCTCTTGCTCAATGTGCGATGCAGTTTACCAATGTAAACGCTCTACTTCAAACGCCAGGCACGTAACTCTGCCGGGTGCATGCCAGATTATTGTGCGTCGAGTAAAGCCAAGCGGTTGAAGCCGCTGAGGCCAGGTTTGACTGAGCAGAGTCGTGCGGGGCGCCGGCAGCGCCAGCGCGCCCCATTTGCTCTTCTCATTCCCTTCTCCTCGTCTACGCTCTTTCGTGCTCAAGAAAACTGGGATGCACCCATGCAAGGGAAGCGCCCGTCGGCGCTGACCAGTTGCGCTGCACTCTGCGCGCCCGCGCAACACGATTCAGAGCATCGCAATCACTTTTTGTCCGCTCTATTTACAAAACGTACAAATTACAGTCTATGCACAAAACATACAAATGACGGTCCGAATGACGCCGCCGCAGTGCCGGCTTTCACGCCTGGCGCAGGTGCATCCCGGAATGGGGGCGAGATTGCGTCTACGGCCGGGTTTCCGGACCGCTTGCAGGCGACGTGATGGGCGCGCAGGTCAGGTGGGCGAGTGTGAGTGATCACGAGCGTTTACGAGCGTTTACGAGCGTTTGCAAGCGTTTGCGAGCGTTTGCGAGCGCGCCAAGTCGCGTTTGGTCGCGTTTAGTCGCGTTTAGTCGCGCCATTATTTTTTTGTGTCCGGGCACGTTTGGGCGTGTTCTGTCATATCGTGTCGTATCTTGTCGTCATTTTTCGTCATTTCTCGTCATTTTTCGTCATTTCTCGTCCCAAAATGTTTTTTTTCGGGTATGGCGGGAAACGGGCGGTTGCGGCACTGGCTGGGCAGGGAGGACAGCAGTTTGCTGCACATGGTTGCCGCGCCGGGGGCAGGATGTGAAAAATGACATGACACTCATTCCAAGCTGGCCTACAGTTGCGGCAGGGCCGCGGCTGCGTTCGTTTATGATCCGCACAATTGTACTGCAAAATCGGGGAGTTTGCAGTTACAGGAATTTCCAGGGTGCATCTCAGAATTGGGGGTGGGTTGCTGAGATGCTCTGAAGTAGCAGGATGCTCAGCAGTTGTGCGAACTGTGATCCATGTAGTTGATATGATGGATACAGTTGACGGCAGCGGCCCAGGCGGCGTCTTCATTCACGAGAATCGGGCGAACTGCGGTCCGGTTGTGCCCACGGGCGACCTGCATCCGTCACCTCCTGGAGCAGTTCTTCAACAGGCACGGGAGCCGAAACCGGCTACCCGCGAGACAGCCGCGACCCCTGGGACACGTTCGCCTAAATTTGGGATGCACCAATCTGCCCCGATGCAGCCGTCATCCAATTCCAATCTGGCGCAGATAGGCGCGCGTTCGCTTGGCGATGGGCAATGGTTTGTCGAACGGCGCCGGATACATGTCTTGCTCGACGATGGCGAAGCCGTTGAAGTCAACTTCACGCAACACATCGCGCAGGGCGAGGTAATCGACGATTCCTTTGGATGGCTCGCAGAATATGCCCATTTGCACGGCATTGGCGAAGGGAATGTCTGCGCCTTCGACTTGCTTCCAGATGTCCGGGTCTACGCTTTTGAAATGCAGATACGGTATGCGTTCGTGATGGCGGCGTATAAAGCTGACCGCGTCGATGCCGCGGTAGGCAAAGTGCCCAACGTCGAGGCCGAGCGACACCCGATCAGGGTCAGTCTGTTCAAGCAGGGTCTCAATCTGGTCCTCGAAGGCGACATGCGTGTCGGGGCTGGAATGGAAGGCCAACTTGAGGCCGAACCGTTCACGTACAATGTCGGCTACCTTATGGGTCGTATCGATCAACCGCATCCAGGCGTCGTCATCGAGCCGCACCGGGGCCAGACGTTCGCCCGTAAACCAGTCGGTGTGGAGCTCGTCGATCAGCACCATGAACTCCCCATCCAGCGCCGCCACCAATTCTCCCCCTCCGAGCACCTGCCTTTCCACTTCGGGCCAGGCGGAAGGCTCCTCGAGGTTGGCAAGGGTAAATGTGCCGGATACCTTGAGGTTACGCTGGCCGAGTTCAGCTCGCAGGGTCGCGAGGTCTGTGGGCAGATAACCATAGGGTCCCAGCTCGATCCACTGGTAGCCGGCTTCGACGACTTCGTCCAGAAAGCGACGCCAGGGGATCTGGCGGGGATCGTCGGCGAACCAGACGCCCCACGAATCAGGCCCCGTACCGATTTTGATGTTCATTTTCGCTCAATCCTTTGACTGTTTGGTTTCGTTGCCGGCGGCGATGCGGGCGCGCAGCTGGCCGAAAATGGATTCAGACGCCCGCATCAGCAGCCACCAGTCGACGCCCACTTGCAGCCACTGCATGCCTTTATCCAGCCATTCAGCCATCCGTTCGGGGTCATCCGCAAGGCCAATGCCGACGAAGACGCCGGCTGGCCGCGCCTTGGCGATTACGGTCTCGATTGCGGCGACCACATCAGGATGATGGGGCTGGCCCATCAGACCCATTGAGCCGGACAGGTCATTGCCGCCAATGACGACACCGGTCAACCCCGGTACGGCGAGGATTTCGTCCAGGTTGTTGACTGCCTCGATCTGTTCGATCTGGACGATAGTAATGATTTCGGCGTTTGCCCGCTGGCTGTAATCGGGACCGGCGCTGCGCCCGTAGTCGATCGGCCGGCGTGGACCGAATCCGCGAATGCCTTGCGGGGGGTAGCGGCAGGCGGCCACCGCGCGGCGCACGTCGTCAACGGTGCGGACCATGGGCACAATGACGCCGTCCGCGCCGATGTCGAGGACGGTCTTGATCAGGTCGGCGTCGTTGGTGGGCACGCGCACGAGCGCGGTTGTGTCAGTGCCGTTGGTGGCCATGATGTGGGCCTGCACGGTTTCGAGCGAAAATGCGTTGTGCTCCATGTCGATCCAGGCAAAGTCGACCAGGCCGCACAGCGCCTCGGTGACGGTGGCGTCGGTAAAGGAGATGCCGGTGCCGAGACAGACTTCGCCGCGGCTCAATTTGGCGGTAAACTTGGCTGCGTTTTTCATAGATTCTTCCTTATCCGTGTAGGTGGGAGGGGCTTGTGGATTGTATCATCTTTGAACGAGCGATGGGAGGGGAAAAATTCCTTTTGCCGACAACCTGCCGGAGGAGTGCCGGAAGTTCCTCGTCTCTCGCCCCCCAGGCACCACTCATCCTTCCAGGCCACCGCCCCGATTGTTAAAATCGTTGCATCGTTTCAAGTTTTCGACGAGACCTGCTTGGCTGTGGCCGGAAACGGTCGGCTTTCAGCCCCGGCTCTTCACGAGACCCCTTCCAGAGTCAGCTCACTTGCTCGATGACAGCTGACAAAGTGGTCCTTCTCCATCTCCTCCAGCTTGGGCGACTCGATGCGGCAGATGTCAACGGCGTAGCGACAGCGGGGGTGAAAATAGCAGCCATCCGGCGGGTTGGCCGGGTCCGCCACATCTCCTTGCAAGGGGACACGCTGGGTGCGAAGGCGGGGGTCCGGCTTGGGCACGGCCGAGAGCAACGCTTCTGTGTACGGGTGCGCAGGCGCATTGAAGAGCTTCTCTGAGGGCGCCATCTCCACGATTTTGCCTACATACATCACCGCCACACGGTCACTGAAGTGCTTGACCACGCTCAGGTCATGGGCAACAAAGAGGTAAGTCAGCCCGAACTGTTCCTGCAACTCAAGCATCAGATTCAAGATCTGGGCCTGCACCGAAACATCCAGAGCCGACACCGGCTCATCGGCCACCACAAGTCGCGGGTTCAAGGCGAGGGCGCGGGCGATGCCGATCCGTTGGCGCTGTCCACCGCTGAAAGCATGGGGAAATCGTTGCAGATACTCAGGCGGCAACCCCACCAGGCGCAGCAGTTCCTCGACCCGGTCTATCCTTTGCTGGCGTTCCCGCATGCCATTTACGAGCAGCGGCTCGCCGATTATATCGAACAAGGTCATTCGTGGGTTTAAGGAAGAGACCGGATCCTGAAAGATCATCTGCATCTGGTTGCGCAACGGCCGCAGTTCGCGTCGCGAAAGGCTGGAAACGTCGATGACCGCATCTTCGTCTGTGTAAAACAGGATCTCGCCTGAGGTCGGCTTGACCGCCCGCAAGACGCAGCGCGCAGTTGTCGTTTTGCCGCAGCCACTCTCTCCGACCAAGCTCAAAGTCTCCCCCTGTTGAACATGAAAGGAGACGCCGTCCACGGCCCGGATCATTCCAATATTGCGCCGCAACAAGCCCTTTCGAATGGGAAAGAGCTTGCGCAGGTTCTTCACTTGCAGCAAGGGCTGCTGGTCGTCGCCGTTCACTGCCGGCACCTCTTCATGCGTCCTCATAGAGAAAGCAGCTGGCCTCTTGGTCCTCGCCGACCGGCACCAGGCTTGGCGCCCGCGCCTCACACGTTCCGACCATGTACTGCGGGCATCGCGGGTGGAAGGCGCAGCCACTTGGCCGGTTATAGGGATGGGGCACCGAACCGCTGATTGTCGGCAAATTCACGCGGGGCCTGGAATGTATGCTCGGGATTGACTGCAAGAGCGACTGCGTATAAGGATGTTTTGGCGCGTGAAAAATGTCATCTACCGGCCCCTTCTCGGCAGTTTGCCCCAGATACATCACAACCACGTCGTCAGCCATTTCGGCAATCACGCCCAAGTTGTGCGTGATCAGGATGATAGCCATTCCCCGTTCTTCCTGCAAAGAACGCAACAGGTCCAGAATCTGCCCCTGTGTGGTCACGTCCAAGGCGGTCGTCGGTTCATCCGCAATCAGGAGCCGCGGGTCACAGGAGAGGGCGATCGCGATCATCGCCCTCTGGCGCAGGCCGCCGCTTAGCTGGAACGAGTACTCTTCCAGCCGACCGGCCGGCCGCGGGATGCCGACCTGGTGTAGCAGTTCGACGGCGAATTCGCGCGCTTCGCGGCGGGTGACATTTTTGTGGAGCAGAATCGCTTCAATGAGTTGATTGCCGATCGTATGCACCGGACTGAGAGAGGTCATCGGCTCTTGAAAAATGAGGGCGATTTCGTCTCCACGTATCGCGAGCATTTCGGGGCCATTGGCCTCCAGTTGGGCCAAGTCCACGGGGCCGGGCCGGTCGCCCGGGCCGTCTCGATACAAGAGGACTTGGCCGGCCACAATGCGTCCTGGCCGTTCCACAATACGCAAGATCGAACGCACGGTCACACTCTTGCCGCAACCGCTCTCACCCACGATGCCGAGCGTCTTGCCCGATTCCACATCGAAACTGGCGTCTTCGACGGCCCGAACCGTGCCCTCGTCCATAAAGAAGTAGGTTTTCAGTTTGCGAACAGACAGAATCAACTGCTTTTCGTTCTCCATGGCAGACCCTTAGACTCCGTATGGATCGGCTGCATCTCGCAGCCCATCCCCTACAAAGTTGAACGCCAGGATCACGGTGATGACCGGGATGGCCGGTATCAACAACCAGGGGGACAAAGCAACACTCTGCAGACTCTGCGCGTCCTGCAGGAGCACGCCCCAACTGATGGCCGGCGGGCGGATGCCCAGGCCGAGAAAACTCAGCGAGGTTTCACTAATGATCATCACCGGCAATGCCAGGGTGGTGGCGGCGATAATGTGACTCATGAAGGAGGGCACCAGATGGCGGAAGATGATGCGCCACTGGCTGCAGCCCGCCAGCTCCGCGGCCATCACGAAATCTTCCTCGCGCAGCGCCAGGAACCTTCCCCGCACCACCCGAGCCAATTCGGTCCAACCGACCATTGAAATTATGATGGTGATGGCAAAGTAAACCTGTAGGACCGTCCAGTTTCTCGGCAACCCGGCCGCGAGCCCCATCCACAAAGGAATGGTCGGGATCGAACGCAGGATCTCGATCACGCGTTGGATAACTGTATCGACGGCGCCGCCATACAGTCCCGAAACCCCACCGAAAAGCACGCCCAGGAAAAGGCTGAGCGCGACGCTTACCAGGCCGATCGTCAGCGATACTCTGGTACCGGCCATCAGCCTTGACCACAGATCGCGCCCCAACGTATCGGTGCCCAAAAGGAAGATCGTATCTTCAGCCCGGCCCTCTTCAACCCCGATCAGGTGGCGGTCGGCGCGAATGAACCCCAGAAACTTGTACGCGTAACCGCGCGCGAAAAAGCGCAGTGGGATCTTCAGGTTTGGGTCGGTCTTGAAAACGCGTTTGAATGTATTTGGGTCGCGCGCGCCTTTCACGCCGAGGACGTGCGGTCTGAACGCCCCTTGGTCAAACAATCGGATCGGCTGCGGCGGCATCTGCGAGTAGTTTGCCTCCGTCACCTCCGGGTCGGAGTAGGACACAAAGTCGGCGCCGATCACAACCAGATAGAAGATGATGATGGCGACGGCGCCGATCATCGCCAAGCGGTGCTTGCGGAATCGCCACCACATCAGTTGCCATTGGCTGGCAACAAAGATGCGGTCTCCCTGTTCCGGGGCTATAGTGGCCTCTACCGGCAGAATCCGTTCCGTCATCACCCACCCTCCAACCTTATGCGCGGATCGATCAGCAGCAACACCAGGTCTGAAATAAAGGTGCCGATGACGGTCATCACGCCGATGAGCAACACGATCGTTCCGGCCAGAAACATATCCTGCGACTGCAATGAGCGCAACAGGACCGGCCCCATGGTCGGCAGGCTGAGTACAACTGAAACGATGATGCTGCCTGAGACGATGTGTGGAAACAGATAGCCGAGTGTGCTGGCGAAGGGATTGAGCGCCACGCGCACCGGGTATTTCAAGATGACTCTGCCCTCCGGAAGTCCCCGCGCCCGCGCGGTTACGACATAGGGTTTGCGCACCTCGTCCAATAGATTGGCACGCATGACGCGGATCAGTTGGGCTGTGGCCGACAGGGCCAGAATGAAGGCGGGAACCGGCAAATGCTTGAGCAGATCCCATACTTTGGCCAAGCTCCAAGACGCCAGCTTGAATTCTGAAGAGAACAGCCCCCCCACGTTGGCGCCAAACAGCGAGAAGGACAGGTACAGGACGACCAGCGCCAGCAGGAAGCTGGGCGTTGCCAGCCCAAAGAATCCGACAAAGGTGAACACGTAGTCACCGAAGGAATACTGTCGTACCGCCGAATAGATGCCGATAGGCAGCGCGACCGCCCAGGTGAACAGGAGGGCAACGACCGAAACGACGATGGTCAGGGCCAGCCGGTCGTCGATCACTTCCAATACGGGACGGCGCCACTCCATCGACATGCCAAAGTTGCCTTGCAGGATCAACGCCATCCACTTGGCGTATTGCACGTATGCAGGCTGGTCGAGGCCGTACTGGATGCGCAAATTCTCGGCCTCTTGTCTGGAGACGAGCGTGCCCGTCTCGCGCTGCAAAGCGATGTAGGCGTCAACATAATCCCCCGCCGGCAATTGGATGATGAAGAAGGAGAGCACACTGACCGCCCATATGGTCAACAGCGCCAGCAGGAATCGTCGTGCCAGGTAGGCTAACATCCGTTACCCTCTCGCCGGTCGCGGGCCGCATTCCGACACAGAGAACTCAGGCTCTTTTGGCGCCGAGCTCGGGTTGTGGGGAAGGGGTTGGGGCAGGGCGCCGAGAGGTTGGAGGGATCTGTGCCATGGGATCTCGCAACAGGGAGCGAGGATGGTCAAGGTATGGAGGACGGAAAAACTCGGATCAACCACGATTAACTCTTTGACCTTGCTGAGGAAGGGCGGCGGTGAACCGGCTATCGGTCTTCGTCATGGTCGTGTTGTCCGCAGGCTATACTAGCATTCCACCTACAGGCGCGCAACCAAAGGGAATTCGGTTCGAAATCGGGTCTTTGCAAACAAGATGCAAGCCGGGGAAGCGGGCAAAGCGCCCGCTCTCCCGGTCGTGGGGTCAGGTTTTGTCGACGTCTGGAAAGCTACACCAGTTGCAGACGGGACGCCTGGTGCGCCGTGCGTGCCCCGTAATACAAACCCAGATTGGGGATAGGCCCCGCCTGCAACTGGTTGCGGCGCTCGGTTCGAGACCGAATCGCTGACATCGAGACCGCTATTCGTCCTTATAGTAGAACTGTTCCGAGCGGATGAGGCCCGGGGTCATGCCGGCAGTGTTGACAATCTGCCTGGGCGCCACATTCCCCATCCTTCTGTTGACGATGCGCGTGCCGAAGATGACCGGCCCGGCGCCTACCGTGCCAATGGTCCACGTCTGGTCGGCGATGATCTTCCACATCTCCTGGACCTGGGCCGTAAGCTCTTCCGGTGTTTCGAATCCGCCCAACTCGTACCACATTTCCATGACCCGGCGCATCTCAGGCGGCGGCTCCAGGCCGGAGGCGCCGCGCGAGTCAAACCACTCACCGTACAGAGGCCCGGAGGAATAACCGCCTGCCCCATTGGGGAAGGCAGTGGAGGCGAGGCTAACGATGTTGTCCCCGACTTCCCACATCCAGATTTGGTGCTGGTTGGCGCTCGTCATCGTTTCTCCCTGGCTGCGCTCCACCGCCCGGATGTCGAGTTGAATGCCGATCTCCTTCCACTGGTCATTAATCATTTCGCTAATCTGAGGGAAGGGGAGGAAGGCTTCGGACGGGGCCAACACTTCGAGAATCAGCGGCTCGCCGTTATCAGGGCGCAGGCGGTTGCCGTCGGCATCCTTCTGTGTCAAGCCCAAGTCATCCAACATCTGATTGGCTGTGTCGGGATCGAAGGTGTGCCAGTACATGCGGTAGAGGACTCCATTCTCGTCGGCGCCGGGTGAGAAGGGGTTGGTCTCGGCGGGCAGAACGTTGCCCCCCTCGGCCAGACCGAGGAAAAAGGCCTCGTTGATCTGCTCGCGGTCTATCCCCAAAGACAGGGCGCGGCGGAAATCGAGAGAGTTGATCCACTTGACGATCTCTGGGTCGCCGTCATAGCTCATGTTGAAAATGAGGCCGGCCTGTGTGCCTCTTTCGGTGGGGTCCAGAAAGACGTCGTAGCCGCCTCGCTCCTGGTTTTCCAGGAACAGAGGGAGATTTACGACGTCGATGTGGCGGGCCTGGAAGTCGTATTCTCCGGCGACGGCGCGCAGATTTATCACGTCAACCGACTCCGCCACCTCCAATACGATATAGTCGTGGTAGGGGAGTTGATTGCCGGCTGTGTCCACTTCCCAGTAGTAGGCGTTCCGCTCCAGCACCCAACTCGGATTGTTGATGGCGACTGTGGTCCGCCAGGGCGTCAGCACGGGCAGTTCAGGATTGCCCTGCCAGCTCATCTTTGATTTGAGCAGATTGACCCAGTTGTCGAACCCTGCGTCGTCAGCCTGTTCGTCGACTTGCGCCTGCGAAGTATAGCTGGGAAGGTACTGCGTCAAGTAGTGCGCCGGCGCATAGCCTCCCATGCCCGTAAACCCCCAATTGGCTTGGCTGGCAATTGGTGAGAAGCCGGCCAGCGCCTGGTGGAAGAGGTAATTGGTCCGCGGCAATATATACTTGACTGTCGTTTCGTCTACAGCCACAACCTGGGTGCCGACCGGCAGGTCTACGCCAGGGACCGCAATAATCTCATTATTGCTGTAGATGTCATCGAACCAGAATACGAAGTCGGCGGAGGTGAAGGGCGCGCCGTCGGACCACCTCATGCCTTCGCGCAAGAAGATAGTCCATTCGGTGCCATCCTCATTCTTTTCCCAGCCTTTGGCGATGTTGGGAATAACCTCGCTCATATCGAACTTCCAGAACAGGATATGATCATGGGCCCCGTAGCGCTTGGGGTTCCATGCGTCGCCCGGTCCGGTGAATCCACGACGAACAATGCCACCGTACTGGCCGATCTCGTTAAGAGGCTTGAGCACCAGCGGCTCCTGCGGCAGACGCTCCTCCACCGGCGGCAGTTTGCCTGCTTCGACCATCTCCTTGAGCATCGGCGCCTCATCGTATGAGGCAGGCCACTGAGCCGAGTCGAGGACGACCACGGGTCCTGACAGACCTTCCCGGATCAGTTCGCGCCCGATCGGAATCGGGGTAGGCGTCACGACGACCTCTACCTCTACGACCTGTGGCCCGCACGCCGTAAGAATCATGGCGGCGATCAACAAGAATGCGAAAGCATGGGAAAGTTTACGCATGTTCTCCTCCATTCCTTTGCACTTCATGGTGGTTTGAGGTGACACGTATTGCTACAGCTTTCGACACGAACATATGCTGGCGTTCATATTCGTTCGGGCGGCACGGCGAAATTCGAGCGGAATTCTGATTCGTCACCTCCTTGGCAGTGCGGCATGCGGCAGGAAAGAGTTGGCTCAACAAGGGAAAAAGGGGACAAACGTTGCTCTTCTGAATCTGACTGCGCAACCTCTGCGAGGTCATACGATATCATATTTTCTGGTCTACCGCAATCAACCGCAATTTGCGGGGCGCTGCCCACGGCGGGGATGCGCTTCCGGCTTCCTCTGGGCGGCTGCACTGTACTCGCAGGCCTTGCGCTGTGAACGACTCCAGACCTGAACCACACCCGAATTCCAGGTGACAAGGGCATAGCAGGTGCAGGAGACTTGCCTGGTGGGAAACACGGTGAAATGTATAGAAGGCTCCAGATCCGGTCGGAAATTGTTTGCGATGCCATGTGCCTGACAGAAGTTGAAAGATGCTGGCCGGTGAGGTTTTTTGGAAACAGTCTGAGACACAGGCTAACCCGGCGGGTTAACCGAATGTCAGCCGACCGTGAGGATTCTTGTTTTTGGAATGTGTGTATTCAGGCCGGATCGTGCCCCAGGTGAAGGCAGCACAGTCGCGACGAGCCCGGGTCCGCAGCCAGCATACTTCGACAGGACCGACCGCAATCGCCGCCAGATTCTCAGAGACCGGGCACGTAGCCCTGCCCCCACTGCTCCTGGCGCGTCTCGCGGAAGTCGCCGGTGTTGGGCATGATCGCCAGTTGGCCGCCGTCGATCACGAGCGTCTGGCCGATTATGTAGCGGTTCTCGGCTGACGCCAGAAAGATGGCGAGCTTGCCGACATCATGGGGCGCGCCGAGCACGCCGGCCGGAATCGTGCCGGCGGCGGCCTGCCGATCGAAATCTCCCAGCACTTTCAGATGGTTTTCGACCAGGATCCAGCCCGGCGCAATCGCGTTGACGCGCACGCCCTTCTGCGCCAACTCAAGGGCCAGGACGCGCGTAAAGCCGACGATGGCGGCCTTGGTTCCGGCATAGACGGTATGCTCCGTCATGCCCGCGAAAGCATGTACTGAAGTCAGATTGATGACGGCGCCGTCGCCCTGCTCGATCATGCCGGGCACGACGGCCTGGGTCAGAAAGAACATGCCGCGAATGTTCACATTGTAAAGCGTGTCGAACTGTTCGGGGGTGACCTGCATGAACGGCCTGTTCATCGTGATGCCGGCGTTGTTGACCAGCACATCGATCCCGCCCAGGAAATCGATCGCCTGCGCTGCCAGCGTCGGCAACTGCTCGACATCGCCCAGGTCGGCCTGGAACGCTTCAGCCTTGCCGCCGGCGCGCCTGATCTCATCGACCGCGCTGGCTGCGCCGGCGTCGCTGTGCGCGTAGTGCAGGACGACGGTTGCGCCCTCTTTGGCGAATTCCAGCGCAACGCCCCGCCCGATGCCCGTGCCCGATCCGGTCACAAGCACACGTTTCCCTTCCATCCTCCGAGTCTGCGTCATCTCACATTCTCCCTGATTTGCGGCGAGCACGGAATCTTCGTTTGCGCGGAATCGAAAGCGAAAGCAGCTCTGCGCAGCCACCTGAGAGATCGCCGCCGCCCCGCTCAGACTTTGTCAGGCGACCGTCAACTCATCGAGGTTGTCGAACACCTTGTGGAAGGCGTCCAGGTAACATTCCATGAGCGCGGTGTCCTGTATTGTAATCGAATACTGCTCATTGTTGACGACGAGAGAGGTCGCAAACATGCGCAGCGCTTGGGGATACTCGTCTGGATTGTAGCTGATCTCTCTGTCATAGAAGGGAGCTCGCCAAGGGTAGCCGTTGCCGTATCCAATGTCGAGGTTCTGGAAGATCGGGAAGGCGGGCATCGGCGCATCGTGCCAGAGACCCACGGTTACGCCTTCGGCCTCCAGCGCATCCAACAGCTTGTCACGAAACTGCGCCGGGGCCATCTTCAACCCCAGCGCATCGAGGTCGAAGCTGAGTCGGTACTTGTGATAGTTGGTGGCGCGGTCGTCGGGCACATAGGGCGGGAGCAGCCCCGTGATCTTGCATAGCTCGCGGGACAGGAACTCGCCATTGCGCTGGGCGATGGCATTGTACTGCGGCAGCCGCTTCAACTGGCTGCGGGCAAAGGCCGCCGGCAGTTCCTGGAGCCGGTAGTTCCAGCCGATTGTGTGGCAAGCGTAGGAACGAAAGCGGCTTTCGCGGTCATCGAGCTTCTCGCCAAACGTGCGCAGCATCTTGGCGCGCTCGGCATACTCATCATTGTCGGTCACGAGAAATCCACCCTCGCCGCCGGAGAGATTCTTGGTCGCATTCAGGCTGAAGCCGCCCAGATCGCCGATCGTCCCGGCCATCCGCCCCTGGTAACTGCTGCCGTGGGCCTGACACGCATCCTCGACGACGACGAGGTCATACTTCGCGGCCAGAGCCAGGATTTCGTCCATATCCGCCGGCATTCCGTGCATGTGAACCGGCAGCAACACTTTGGTCCGATCGGTGATTTTGGCCTCGATCTTGCTGGCGTCGATGTTGAAGGTGCGGGGGTCGATATCGACGAAGATGGGAATGGCGTGCTGCTGCAAAATGGGGAGACAGGTGCCCGAAAAGGAGAAGGCGGTGGTGATCACCTCATCGCCGGGCTGGACGCCCGCGGCAAACAGTGCGGTGTGCAGCGCCGCCGTACCGCTGTTGAATGCCAGCGCATGTTTGCTGCCGGTGAATGCGGCCCATGCCTGCTGCAACGCCGCCGTCTCGGGGCCGTGATCCTGTCCGGTGAGAACATTGCGGTCCAAAACGGCCATGACGGCATCTTTGTCCGCCTGTGTGATGTCGGGCCAACGCCTCTTTAACCCCTCCTGTACGGCAGGCGCGCCACCGTTTATTGCCAGTTTACCTTTCATCGTTGTCAGCCTCCCTTTTGGAGATGCCCAGGTTTGCCGCAATCGAGCTAGGCTGCGGCGACCATCGCCTGGTTTGGATTTAGCGCAAAGGGCTGCACCATGGCAGCCATATTGGAGAATGGCAGCACCTCCGGCTTGAGCCGAATGCCAAGCGCGTCCTGCATGAAGGCGCGCCGGGCCTGCACGCGCTGCCATAGGTCGGGATAGTCGGCGGCCAGTTGGACGCGCAGGTCTTCATCCGCCAACGCGATCGTGTCCTCGGCATTTGTCGTGTGAAGGTGCGGCTCAACCACGGGGATGATGTCGCACTGAATCAACATGCCGGCGCGCAGCGGCAGCTCCGAGCCGGCGTAGATCGGCGAATTCAGCCATTCGTCCAGGTGGATCAGATGGCCCGGGTTCAGCGCAATGCCGATGTTGTGCCCCGCCAGCGCATCTTCGACCACGGCCTGCATGGCCGCGCCCGCCATCCCGATGCCAAGATGCTGATACCAGGCGGCGACAGCAGCAAAATAGGGCTGCACGAGATGCTCAAGGTAGGCGGCGCTCTCTGTCGGCAGCTGCGAAGCGTCCGAAACCACAAAACCGCCGCGCGCGGTCAGGCCGCCGCGCAGACCGAGCGCGACAAAGAAGGGATCGCCCTGCCGGATCAGGCGGCTGGTCGGGCTGGACAGGCCCAGGCGGGCGCGCGGGCCGGAGGAAAGCATCAAGTGGGCCGAGAGCGGTAGACCGTTCAACTGCAAGCTGTGCGCTGCTTCCAATTCGGTCATGCCGGGCCGCAACTGCTCGATCAGATTGCGTACCGACTGCGAGCAGTGCGCCGCTGCAAACTCGAAGGCAGCCAGTTGGTCCGCGCTGTTCAGGCTGCGCAGTCCGTCCGCCGGGTTCATAAAGATCGGCGTAGCATTGATCACGCGTTGCGCGTCAGCGGTGCGCGCGCGCACCGTGTCCGCGATGAAGGCCGGCACGTCCAGCCAACGGTCAGGGTCGTCACTTTCGGCGGGCGTTGCGTATTTCCAGCCCACAAGGCCGACGCGATGGCCGCGCCTGATACCGCACGCCCGCAGGACGGGTTCGAGCCGCGGGCTGTCGCTGCGTTTCTGGCCAGGCAGGCTGAAGCCCTGGTAGAGTCGTCGCTCGACATCGACCGGGACCAACTCGGCGTAGGTCAGCCCCTCATTGCCCAGGATCAGAACTGGCTTGCCCCCCGCGCAGTCTATTACCAGCATCGCCTCTTCAAAACGGGGATCGTGGTCGGTGAGAAAGGCAAGATTGGCAAAGTGTTCCCGGTCGCCGTAGACGAGCAGAAAATCGAGCTGCGCCTGTATCGCTCGTGCGCGTGCCAGCTCGATGCGGGCCACGTACTCGGCCCGGCCAACCGCCGGCTGGCTGCGGGGCAGACCGAAGTCAGGCAAGGAAATCGGGGCCAGTCTTACAGGGGCGCCTTCCGGGCCATTGGACATGAGGTATCTCCTGACAGGTTCGCTTTGCTCATCCCGATTGCGCGCCGCAGGCAGCCGCCAGCCCCGCGATGAGGGCGGCACGCGGTACGACCGTGCTCAGATCGAGGTACTCGTCGCGGGTGTGGTAAAGAGCGCCGAAGGGCGCCAGCCCGCAGAGCGTAGGCGTACCCACGACTGCGCTGTAACAGCCGTCGGATGTGCCGCCGCAGAAGGTGTCTTTCAACTCGATGCCCAGCACGCGGCCGATGGCCTGGGCGGACTGGACCAGCCGCGGCGACTGCGGGCCGCGCTGCATCGGTGGATGCGCGACGCCGCCGCTGAGGGCGGCAGATGTGCCGGCGACCCAGACCCGCTGCGCGACCGCGTGAAAGTGGGCGTCCACCAACTCCGCTTCGGCCAATGTTTCGACGCGAACATCGATCTGGGCGCGGGCGGAGTCCGGCACGATATTGGGGCGCTGTCCGCCCCCAATCGTAGACACGCTGACGGTCAGCACATCGCTCTCAGCGGCGATCTTCTGACACTCGTTCAGTTTCAGACACAACTCCTGAATGGCATTATAGCCTTTTTCCGGCTCGACACCGGCATGAGCATTCTTGCCGGTCACCCGCAGGTCGTAGTACATCAGCCCGGCGCGCTGGCTGATGATTTCGTCCGGGTTGGACGGCGCCTCCAGGATGAAGGCCGCGTCGCGACCCCGCGCCAGCGACCGTATGATCTCTTTGGAGAAGGGTGAACCGACCTCCTCGTCGCCGTTGCACAGGAGGGTGATCTCGGCGAAATCATCGTACCCGACCGCGTGCAGGGCCTGGAGGACGTAGTAGCCGGCCAGGCTGCCGCTGGCATTGTCGACCACGCCCGGGCCCATTGCGCGCGTGCCCTCGATCCGTAGCGGCCAGCCTGCCGCGGTCTCTTTGGGCCAGACGGTGTCGAGGTGGGCAACCAGCAAGGCCCGCCCCTGCCCGCGCCCTTTCAGTGTGCCCGCCACGGCCATGCCGAATTCATCGCTCGGGTAGGTCGCGGTGTCGCAGCCCAGATCGCGCAGTTTGTCGAGCATCCAGTTGGCGGCCGCGTCCACCCCGGCCTTGTGCTCCGAACCGCGATCACGCGCCACGAGCCAGGCCAGGTCGGACTTGAAGTCGGGCAGCCAGCCGTTCAGCGTGCCTTTGAGGCGGCGTATCAGATCGGCGTCAACGGACTCCGGCGTCATGCTCTCTCCTTGCGCTGCACTATTTTACCGCGCCGCTGGTCATCCCCTGCACCACGTAACGTTGGAAGATGACGAAAATAAGGGCCAGGGGCAGGCTGGCGATCGTCGACAGCGCCATGATCGAATTCCAGTCGCGGGCAACATAGCCGAAGAACTTCGCCAGGGCAATCGTGAGCGGCTGGGTGGCCGGCGTATCGGTCAGGATGATGGCGAGAATGTACTCGTTCCAAGCAGCGACAAAGACAAAGGTGCCGATGCCGACAATGCCTGGCACCGATATTGGAATCAGCACCCGCCAGACCGCCTGCAGCCGCGAACAGCCGTCGATCATCGCGGCTTCTTCAAGCTCGACGGGGATCGAGTCGATATAACCTTTCAGCAGCCAGATGGCGATCGGCATGGTGAAAGCCGCGTTCACCATGACAAGCCCGGGAATTGTGTCGCGCACGTGAAAGGCTGCGGCGAGACGAAAATAAGGGATGATCAGAAGGATGCGCGGGATCATCAGGATGCCGAGGATGCCGAGCAGCATCGCTCTGCCGCCGCGCAGCCTGAAGCGCGAAAAAGCATAAGCCGCCAGATAGCCGAGGCCGACGCTGACGATCAGCGACGAGAACGCCAGGATGGAGCTGTTGGCAAAATGACGCTGGTTCTCCTCGTCAGAGACAACGTTGGCGAAATGTTCAAGCGTGATCTGCTCGGGTATCAGTTTGGGAGGATAGGCCAGGATCTCCGTGATCGGTCTGACTGCGGCATTGACCATCAGCACGATCGGCGCCAACATGATCGCGGCGCCCACCATCGTCACCGCAGCGACGACGAGTTGCCTCGTGCTGATCGGCGCGCCGCGGCCAATTCTAAAAGCTTGTTTCGCCACTCTCACCCCCGCGCGACAGCAGTTTCACGTAAATGACAATCAAGACGAGCAGGGTCAGCAGCATCAGCGTGCTGACCGCCGAACCGTAGCCAAGATTGCCGTCGAGCAGCCCGGTCTTGTAGACATAGTAGGTAATCGTCTCGGTGCGCCTGAGCGGCCCGCCCCGGGTCAACAGCTGCACAAGGTCGAGCTGGCCGAAAGTAAAGATGAAGTCGATCGTCGTGACGGCGAGCAGAATCGTGCGCAACTGCGGCAGGGTGACATGGCGAAATCGTTGCAGGGCGCTGGCCCCATCGACCTTGGCCGCTTCATACAGTTCAGGCGGAATCGCTTGCAGCCCGCCCAGAATGATGATCATGAAGAACGGGTAGGACAACCACGTGTTGATGGCGACGAGGGAGCCCATCGCCAGACTTGGGCTGCCGGCCAGGAACGGGATGGGCGCATTCCGGCCGAGAACGCCCACCACCAGGTAGTTGAGCGGGCCGGTCTGATGCAACAGCAACGCCCACATCAACGCCGAGGCCGGCGTCGAAAAGACCCAGGGCAGAATCAGCAGCCCGCGCATGAAGTTTCGCAGGCCTGTGCTGAACCAGGTCTCGTTCAGCAGCAGGGCAAAGCCCAGGCCAATCAGCAGGTGCAGCACGAGCGCCGGAATGGTGAACGCCGCCACCGCCCTGACACTGTTCCAAAACCACTTGTCGTCCAGCGCAGCCCGGTAGTGCTCCAGGCCGACGAATATCCATTCACCTGCCTTCAGCTCGGTGAAGCTCATCTGCACTGTGCGCGCCAGGGGATAGACGGTGAGCAAGAGCAGGAATATCAGCGCCGGCGCCACGAGAAAGTACCCCGTCAACTCGCGCCGTATCCGCAGCCATTGTGAGCGCACGGGCCGGCCAGCGCTGCGATCCGCACTCTTCCCCAATGGGCTGGACCGTGCGTGACCCGTCTCTTGCGGCATATCGCTCCTCGCGTGGAGAATCCAGCGGCCGTGTCCCGCGAACGCGCGCCAGCGAACACGGGACACGGCGTTTGACCAGCGCCGGAAACTGTGGCGCAGAAAATTCTAACGCGCCGCGTCGATCTCGGCTTGCCAGATTTCGGCCATCTCCTTCAGAGCCGACTCGGGATCGTTCACATCGAGCATCACCTCGTGAAAGGCGACCGACACCGCGTCCACCAGCTTCTCCATATTGGGCAGGACAGGCTGTTGGATGTTGAAGTCGGGATCCTGCGCGAACAGGTCGGGAACCTCGCGCATGACGGGATTGTCGCTCTCTTTGAGGGACGCCATCACCGCCTTGGTGGGTACCGGCGCGCCCATAATCTCGTCGGTCAGGCGGCTGGCGATCTCGTCGGAGTAGAGGAACTTGATGAACTCCCAGGCCTCCTGCTTGTTTTCCGACATTGCGCTCATGGCGATGCCGGTGACGTTCCAGACGATGCCGCCCGTCTCATCCCGCCAGGGAGGTGCGTAAGCGATATTGATGTCGGGATTCAGGCTCTTCAGATAGGTCGCGGTGAAGGGGCCGTCGGTGAACATGCCAAGTCGCCCGGCTGCCATCAACTCCATAATGCCCGGCCACGGCATGGTCAACGAAGCGGGCGAGATCAGGTCATCATCCCAGAACGCCTTCCACCACCTGATCGTCTCCAGCCCTTCGGGCGAGTCGAATGCGACGTTGCCATCCTCATCGAATAGTTTGCCGCCCAGTTGCGCCAGGCGGTAAAGGAACATGCGGGTCGTCAGCACCTCGGCAAAGGACATCGTAGCCATATATCCGTAGATACCCTGCTCCTCGTCGCGTAGCGCCTGCGCCGCCTCGCGGAACTCTTCCCAATTGGACGGCGGTTCTAGCCCTTTCTCAGCAAACATGTCGACGTTATACAGAAGATGGAAGGGGAAGATGTATATCCCCAGGGCGCGGGTGGCGTCCTGGAACTTCATCGACGCTTCAGGCGCCAGGCTGTCGGCAAACTCGGGCTCAGCCTCGAGCCATGGGTTGAGATCCTCCAGATAGCCCACGTTGACCAGGCTGGCGATATACTCCGGCCCCATCGGCAGCACGTCGAAGGAGGCGTCATTTGCCAACGCCGCGGCCCGCATCTTCGCGCCCGAATCGGTATAGGGCACATAGCTCATCGTAACCTTGATATTGGGATTGGCCGCCTCGAACTCGGCGATGATGCTGTCCCAGACCGGCTCCTGCCAATCCTCACCCCACACGTGAAGGAAGGTAATTTCAACGACCTCCGCTGCGGCCTCTTCTGAGGCGGCGCCCTCTTGCGCGGCGGGGGCCTGCGCGCAACCCGATGCCAGGACCGTCAAAACCAACAAAGCTACCAGGATTCGATACAAAACGCTACTGCGCATTATTGCCTCCTTGGCAATGCCAGATTGTGTTGAGGCCTCTGCTTCGCCTCATACCTGCGCCACGAACAACGAAGTCCCAATCGCGCCCGGATCCCATTTGTGACTGATCACCCCTTTTTTCGCCGCGACCGAAGTCGCCACAAATCTCGCGAGCAACCGGCGCTGCCGGTTACAGGACAGCGCCGTTTCGCTTATCAACAATTGTCTCTCCACCCTGCATCACGAACTCGACGCGCTGCAAGACGGCAATGTCCCTCAACGGGTCGCCGCTGAACGCAATCAGATCGGCCCACTTGCCCGGCTCAACCGTCCCGATCACGTGGTCCATGCTCATGGCTTCGGCGCTGATGCGCGTACCGGCGACGATGGCATGCATCGGATCCATACCCCAGGCAACCGCCAGCTCGAACTCTTTCGCCGCCAGATCCTGTGGATGGGTGGGATAGCCGATGAGGTCGGTTCCCAGCGCGTAGCGGACGCCGGCGACCAGATTCTTCTCAAAGTCGGCCTGCATCGCTTCAATGTGGCGCTGGAAGAGCTTGCGCGCCCAGTCGGGATAGTCGAATCGCTCGGCGCCCTGCACGTGGAAGTACAGCTGGCAGATCGTGCTGACGACCATGACATTCCTGTCGACCAACATGCGGCGCGTCTCATCGGTGATGCCGTAGCCGTGCTCGATGGTGTCGACATCGGTTTCCAGAGCCAGGCGCACAGCGTCATCGCCGATGCAGTGGGCGCTGACCTTCAGCTTATTGCGATGCGCTTCTTGCGCCAGCGCCTGCATCTCTTCCATGCTGTACGAGGCAATCTGGTTGTACGGATCTTCTCCCCAAGCCTGGTAGTTGTCCCCTATTACGCCGGAGCGGGAGAGACCGACCTTGATCACGTCGGCGCCCTGACGGATGCGCCGCCGCACCATCTCGCGCACGCCGTCGACCCCATCGGCCAGCAGGTCATCCGCCTTGACCCAATCAAGCGGCACGCTGAGATGATCGAAGGTGCCTGCGGTCGACGAAATGAAATGGCCCGCCGACACCATGCGCGGGCCGGGAACGTGGCCGTCGTTGATCGCCTTGCGCAGCGAGGGGCCGATGTGGCCCGAACCCAAACAGCGCGCCGCGGTGATGCCGGCTTCGAGCATCCGTCTGGCCTCACCCGCGACCCGCAGCGTCCGATAGACCTCCGTATCGCCCGGCAGCCCGCCAAACGGCCTGTCGGTCCCCAGGCCGAAGAAGTGCATGTGCGCGTCCACGATCCCAGGCATGATGGTCCGATCTCCCAGGTCTATCACCTCGGTTCGCGGCGGCGCGATAATCTCGTCCTGATGTCCGATCTCACGAATGACGCCGTCGGCAATGAGGACGGACATGTCCTTCCGAGCTGGCGCCCCACTTCCATCGATCAGGCGCTTCGCTTTCAACAGGCTATATTGCTGATCTGGCATGGTTTCAACCTCCCCGTCAGGGCTGCCGCCTACTCCTTCAGCGCGCCCGCCGTCATACCCTCAATGACCCACCGTTGCAGGAAGACAAAAATGGCGATCAATGGCAACGTTGCCATCGTGTTCAGGGCCATAATGGCGTTCCAATCCCGATTTTGCTGCGTAAAGAAATTGCCAATTGCCACGGTCATCGGCATCAGTTCATGTCCGTTTCTCAGGATGGTGGCAAAAACAAAGTCGTTCCAGGCATACAGAAAGGCGAAGGTAGCGGTCCCCACCAGCCCCGGCGCCAGCAGCGGCAGCACAATTCTGTACAGCGCCTGTAGTCGGTTGCATCCATCGACCAAAGCCGCCTCTTCCAGGTCGGTGGGGATGCTGTCGATGTAGCTCTTCAACAACCAGATCGAAATCGCCAGGGCGAAGACCGTATCGGCCATGATCATGCCCAGGTAGGTGTTCCAGACCCCCGCGCGGCGGGCCAGATTGTAGAATGGGATGATGATCGAGACGCCGGGCAGCATCTGCAACGCCATGATGGTGAGCAGGATGATCTCGGCCCCCCATATCCTGAAGCGGGAAAAGCCGTAAGCGGCCAGCGCGCCCAGCCCAACACTCAAGAACGCCGTCGAAAAGGAGATGATGTAGGTGTTGAGCTGGTAGCGCAACTGGCGGGGATCGGAAAAGATCTTGGCGTATGCTTCCGAGGATATCTCGCGCGGAATCCAGGCCGGCGGGCTGCCAAAGGTTTCAGCCAGAGGCCGCATCGAAGCGAAGACCATCCACGCGATAGGGAACAGCACGACGATCACGCCGGCGGTCAACAGGATGGCTGACAGGACGCCGTACAATGACAGATAGCGCTGCGCGCCCAGTCTTCTTCCCAGGTCGCCCAATGCGCTAACCATAGATAGCCTCCCTGCCCAAGCGGAGATAGAAATACATGGCCACGCCCATGATGATCAGCATGGAGACGCTGATAGCGGCCCCGTAGCCGAAATCGACATCGCGAAAGCCGACCAGCCAGGTGTAATAGCCCAGGGTGATGGTTGAACGCGCCGGCCCGCCGTTGGTCAGCGTCCTGACCAGATCAAATATGCCAAAAGTGGTGATAAAGTCGATGGCCGTGGTCGCCACGAGGATGGAGCGCATCATCGGCAAGGTTACGAAGGCGAAGCGTTGCCATTGGCCGGCGCCGTCCACCTTGGCCGCCGCGTAGAGATCGGGGGGGATCGTCTGCAGGCCCCCCAGCAACATGATCATGTAGAACGGGTACGACTTCCAGACGTTGATCAGAATCAGCCCCCACAACGCCGTATCCTTGTCCCCCAGGAAGTCCATCGCCCTTTCCAGAATACCGGCTGTCACCAGCAGGTAGTTGATAGGCCCCAGCGGGTTGAGGAGCAAGGCCCATACCAGCCCGGCCGCGGCCATTGAGAACAGCCAGGGCAGGATCAGCAGCCCGCGCACAAGATTGCGCAACCGGTTGCTGGGCCAATGCTGGTGCAGGGCCAGAGCGAACAGGAGGCCGATCAGTGCATGAAAGACCACCGTCGCGAGCACAAAGACAAGTGTATTCTTCATGCTGATCCAGTAGATGCGGTCGCCCATCAGGCTGACGAAGTTTTTGAGCCCGACGAAGGTGGACTGCTGGTCGCGCAGCCCGGTGAACTCGAAGAAACTGAGGCGAAATACCTCGAACAGGGGATAGACGATCACCAGCATGAGAAAGATGATGGCCGGGGCAATCATCAGATAGCCGGTGGCCTGGCGCGGCCACTTCCAGCGGCCGCGGCGCCCCACAGCCCGCGACACATCCTGAATGTCGGCATGATCCTGCTTGGCAACGGGCGGATTGCCGCCTTCGGTCATTGCAATCTCCAGTTGGGGATGGTTTGGGGCGTCTCGATAGGAGCGAGGAGTGAGGGACAGTACACCTCACTCCTCTACATTATTTGCTCACGTTACTGGCACTGGGGCAGGTCCTGGTTCCACAGTTCTACCATGGCGTCCAGAGCGTCCTGCGCCTCGCTCTCTCCGTCCAGCACCTCCTGGAAAGCCGCCACCCACTCATTATGTACGCTGAAGTCGGCGGTCGGCGCAAAGAAGAGATTGTGCTCCGGGTCCTGGTTCAGCATTGGCGGAACCTCACTCAGAATCGGATCATCCATCTCGGCAAAGCGTGCGAAGTTGGCCTTGGTGGCATAGGTGACGCTGGTCTGCTCAGACATATAGATCGAGCCTTCGTCGCTCAGCAGGAAGTCGATGAACTTCCAAGCTTCCTCTTTGTGCGGCGAATTGGACGAAATAGCCAGCCCGCTGCACGCCCACTGGTAGCCGCCCGAACCCGTTTCGGCGTCCGTCCAGGCGGGCGCGAACGCCATGCGGACGTCGGCGCGGTTCAGCGCGACGGCCGACTGCACCCACGGGCCGGTGAAGTAGGCGGCGACCCGCTCGGCGGTCATCAGGTCGTGCAGGTCATTCTGACCCATGCCGATCGCGCCGTCCACCAGCAGATTGTTGGTAAACAGTTCTTTCCAATCCAACATCGCCTGCACACCTTCGGCGGAGTTGAAGACGGCGCAGTTGTTGTCGTCATAGAGATCGCCACCGAGTTGCGCCAGGCGCGCGCCCCAGTGGTAGTACATGGTGTAGAAGCTGTCGTTCAAACCTGCGCCCAGCCCGAACTCCACCACATCGGACTCGTTGAGCGCCTGGGTCACTGAGACCATCTCATCCCAATTCGTGGGCGGTTCGAGACCGGCCTCTTCAAAGACATCCACGTCGTAGGCATAGGTGTAGGGCATCATGTACCAGCAGATGCTGTACTCATCACCGGCCCACGCCGTGATCGCAAGATCGCTCACCAGGCGATCGCGGAAACCTTCGGTTTCATCAATGTAGGACCCCAGCGGCTCAAGCGCATCCAGCTTGACCAGCGCGCTCATCCAGCAGCACGGCTCCATTCCCATGATATCGTATTCGGCTGAATCCGCCTGGGCGCTGGTAACGATCGCCTCGTACATGGAACCCCAGCCCAGCGGTGTGCGCTTGACTGTGATGCCGGGATTCTTCTCCTCAAACAGGGCGATCAAGCCATCCAGGGACTCTTCCGAGTACTCGCCGTCCCACCACTCGACCCAGTTCAGCTCAACAACGTCAGTTGAGTCTTCGTCCGCCGCCATTGGCGCTTCAGCTCCGGTGTCCGCCGCCGGCGCCGACGCGCATGCAGCCACGACCAACACCAGTGCGGCAATCATAGTCCAGAAAAACAACGCTCTCTTCGGGCTCACTTTTGGTCTCCTTATGGATCAATGTGCGATTCTAAAGATGGATCGAACGACAAGATCGCTGTCGGATTTATGCCATGCTACCTCCTATAGCGATGAATTGTATTTCGGGATTCGGGCGCGCCGCGCGCCGGTGCGGCGACTATCCGATTATACATGAGAAGCCGCGATGACTCAATTCCCAAGTGTTATGGGGGGACGCGTCCCAGATTATTGTGCGACAAGTCAAGCCAAGCGGTTGAAGCAACTGAGGCCAGGTATGACTGAGCAGAGTCGTGCGGAGCGCCAGCATCGCCAGCGCGCCCCCTTTGCTCTTCTCAACCCCTTCTCCTCGTCTACCCCCTTTCATCCTCAAGAAAACTGGGATGCACCCATGCAAGGGAAGCGCGCGTCAGCGCTGAGCAGTTGGGCTGAGCAGTTGGGCTGCGTTTTTTCCGCCCGCGCACCACGATTTACAGCATCGCAATCACTCTGAGTACTGAAAACGCACAAAACGTACAGATTGGCGTTCGTTGAGACACTGTTGAAGTTCCGGTAGCGGCGCCTCGCGCGGGTGAATCCAAGAATGGGGGCGGAATTTCGGCTGCGCCCGGGCTTATGGGCCGCTTGCAGGCGACGTGCGGGGCGCGCAGGTCAGGTGTGCCATGTAAGCAGTTACGAGCGTTTGCAAGCAGTTACGAGCGTTTGCGAGCGTTTGCGAACGTGCCAAGTCGCGTTTAGTCGCGTTTGGTCGCGTTTAGTCGCGTTTAGTCGCGCCAATTTTTTTTTCGTGGTCGGGCACGTTCGGGCACGTTTGGGCGTGTTCTTTCGTCATTTTTCGTCATTTTTCGTCATTCTTCGTCCCAAAATGGTTTTTTTCGGGTATGGCGGGCAAGGGGCGGTTGCGGCATTGTTTGGGCAGGGAGGGCAGCAGTTTGCTGCGCATGGCTCCCGCGCCGGGGGCAGGATGGGCAAATTGGCATGGTATTTGTTCGAAATCGGTATACAGTTGCGGCAGGGCCGCGGCTGCGTTCGTTCGTTTTGCGCACAAGTGTACTACAAAATCAGGGCGTTTGCAGTTGCTGGGAATCCCAGGGTGCATCTCAGAATGGGGGTGGGTTTCTGACTTGCTTTGAAGGGCAGGACTCCCGGCAGTTGTCTGAGCTGTGGTTCAGGCGGTCAGTATGATGGGCACAGTTGAGGGCAGCGGCTAAGGCGGCGTCTTCGTTGACGAGAATCAGGCGAACCGCGGTTCGATTGTGCCCAGAGACAGCCTGCATGAGTCACCTCCTGGAGCAGTTCTTCCACGGGCGCGTAAGCCGAAACTAGGTGCAGGCGAGACGCCCGCGATCCCAGGGGGCATGTTCCACAAAGATTTGGGATGCACCAATTTTGGGGCGCGTCCCAGGTTGAAGGCAAATTGCAGGCAGAGTAAGGGGCCGTTGCATTGACATTTGTTGCAGCGCATTGCGCCCAATGGCCACGGAGGAATACGCAGTGCGGAATACGCAGTGCGGGATACGCCAGGGCCCCTTTACTGAAATGAATTCTTGAAGGCGGCAGGGCGCCTGCTGCCGATCAGGCAGGCTCAGAGCGCTTTGGATGTTCTAAGCACACGCCCAATACACTGCAGCGGGCAGAGGATAGCGGCGGCCTCGGGGTCGAAAGTAAATTCAGCCCTTGATGGCCCCCGCCATCAGGCCCTGCACAATCCATTTTTGGGCCGCGAAGAAAAATATGACTGGAGGAATCGCGGAAATGACCGAGGTGGCCATCAGCAGGCTGGGGTCTACGGCAAAGGGTGAAATCAAAGCGTAAACGGCCACGGTAATGGGCTGAAGCGATTGCGTCGTAATAAAAGTTACGGCGAAGAGGTACTCTCCCCAGCCAAGCATGAAGCAAAATACCGCCGTGGCCACCACCCCCGGACCCGAAACGGGCAACAAGACCCGGTACAACACGCTGAGAGGAGTGCAACCATCGATGAGGGCGGCGTCATCAAGGTCACGCGATACCGTGTCGAAAAAGGCCTTGAGCATCCAGATCGAGAACGGGAGAGCAAAGGTTGTATCGGTCGCGATTAGAGACCAGAGGCTGTCCCTTACTTTCAACGCCGTCATCATCAGATAGAGTGGAATAATAAGCAGCATCGGTGGAAACATGTAGATCAATAGAACCGAGCGGGCGAAAAAGCTGCGGCCCTTGAACCTGAATCGAGACAGGGAATAGGCCGCCGGGCTACCCACGAGCAGGCCGAGCAACGTGGTGGCCCCGGCGACAACCACGGTGTTTCCCATGTAGCGGTACAGTTTCAGCGGGCCAAATGCTTGTGCATACTTCTCAAAAGTGGGACTGGTCGTGAGAACGCTGGTCGGGAACTTCCGCAGTTGGTTGGCAGGCTTGATCGACGTGTCCACACCAACCCAGATGGGAAAGATGAAGACGATGATCACCGCGGCAATCAGCAACTGCAGGAGAGTCTTCCGCAAAGCCCGTTGCAGTTGCCACCCGAATCTTCGCATTGCGACCGGGGATGGCACTCGCTGCAGCGCTCGATTCGTAGCTCTCATACCTCGATCTCCATTCGATCCTGCAGATACAGATAGACCAGTGACGAGAAAAAGAGGATCACGAGCATGACAACACCGATCGTCGCCGCATAGGCGTATTTGAAGGTCTTGAAGCCTTGATAGTAGGCATAGGTGGCGAAATTGTGGGTCGCATCCGCCGGGCCGCCACCGGTCATAATCCAGATAATGTCAAAGTGATTGAAAAGCCAGATGAACTCCAGGACGGTCACCAACCCCAGGATTCCCCGCACCATCGGCAAGGTAATATGCCAGAATCGTTGCCAGATGTTGGCGCCGTCCACGGCCGCCGCCGCGTACAACTCCTGGTCGATGGCTTGCAGACCTGCCAACAACATGAGCATGACGAACGGATAGAAACGCCACGTGACCGGCAGCGCCATCCAGAATTGCACCATGTCGATGTCCGACATGAATGGCAGGCGGCTGCCGCCAAGCAATAGCACAATCTGGTTGAAAATACCCACCAAAGGGTCGTAAAGCCAGACCCAGACAAAGGCTACGGCTACGGTCGGCACCGTCCAGGGAACCAATAAAATGCCCCGGGCAAAGCGCCGACCCAGAAAATTTTGATTGAGAATGAGCGCCAGAAGGAATCCCGACAACACGGAACCGACAACTGTGTAGATGGACCAGAAGACACTATTGCCGGCCACTGTCAGAAAACGTTCGTCCTGCAGGAGTTTGCGGAAGTTCTGCAGGCCGATAAAGTTCGCTTCGATGGAGTGAAGCGTCCGGTCCGTTACCGAGAGGGATAGTCCATACACCATCGGATACCCTACAACCGCCACGATCAGGATGGCGGCCGGCAACAACATCAGATAGGGCAGTTTCTTCGACTGGTGCATTGCTCAACCCTCTCTCTTCGGCGCGATCAGAGTCCGTTTCACAGGCCAGGCCAAGCCGGTGGCGGCCTTGACCTGGCCAGATGACTCACTGAACCGGCTGCGGAAACAGCCGGCCTGCAGCAGGCCTACTCGCAGCCCTCCACCAGCGGCGAGCAGGGCTCACCATAAAGCTCTTCCACCACCTTTTGGTACTTTGCGAGCGCATCCTCGACGCTCATCCCTTTGAGAACGACGTCCTGGACCATTAACGCCGGCCAAAAGGACTCATGGGCGACGAGATTCTTGGGATGGGACTCCCAGAATCCGGGTCGCGCGCCCCAACTCTGCTCCTCCAGGATGTAAGGGTACCAGTAGCCGTCGGTAATGCCCGGTACGTCAAGCCCTTTCAACAGGGGGATGATGCCATCCACCTGCGCCCACCGGACCTGCCACTCCTCTCGGTAGAAGAAGCGGATGTACTCCTTGGCCAGCTCAGGGTTGTTGGCATTCTTGAAAATATAGAGAGTGCCTGGCTGCGAAAACGTCCCGGTGTGGCCGGACGGGCCGGCGGGCATCATGCAGACCTGAGTTACCTCCCGCATGGGATTCTGTGTGCGCTCCCAGACGATGGGGAGGTTCATGTTGCGAACCGTCATCGCGATCTGACCGGCATTGTACCAGTCGTCGATGGGCGTGGCGGATGCGGTGCCGTACGTCGTCACGGTCGTTACACCGGGGGGCAGGAGATCATGCACCAGCCACAGGTCGGCGTAGAACTGAAGCGTCTTGGCATTCTCAGGTGTATTGACCGCCACCTTCTTGTCCTTGTCCAGCGTCTGTCCTCCGCCGGCCGCCCAGAAGGTCGTGTAGAGCTGCGTTGTCCCATTGCCTACGCTGTAGTCGAGGCCGATGCCGTACACCTCATTTTCAGGATCGTGCATCGCAACGGCCAACTCGACCAGCGCGTCCCAGTCGGCGGGGCAAGGATCGCTGTAGCCGGCCTTTTCTGCCAGGTCCCTGCGCACGTAGAGCAGGTAGCCGCCCTCCTGGTAGGGGACGCCCCAGTAATGCCCTTCGTCCGACCACGACGGCTGGAACCAATGGTACTTCAGTCCACCGCTGAATGCTTCAGGGCCGCCCAGTTCCTCGACCAGGTCATCAACGGGGATGACCGCGTCCATTTCGGCGAATTCGACCTGCTGCTCCACACCCATGAAGCTCATGTCCGGCACTTCGCCGCTCTGGATCGCGTTGATCTTGCTGACGTACATTTGATCCCAGGGAACCCAGACCAGCTCGACCTCGACGCCCTCATACTCCGCCTCAAATGCCGCGTTGAAGTCCTGCCAGAACAGCTGCTCCTCAGCCGCTTCAAGGGCGGTCGGATGGTTCCAGAAGAGCAGTTTGCCGGTGGGCGCCGCTCCAGCATCCACCGCTGGCGGCGGTGACGCCGGGGCAGCGCAGGCTGAAAGAATGATTGCCCCAAGGACCAGCATGCTGAATAGAATGTTCCGTTTCATGTGAAAGTCTCCTTTAAGAAAGTTCACAACCCAATGAACACATCGTGATCTGCCATCCTTCAACTCCAGGTCGGGTTGATAGGCGCCTCCTTGGCCGCTCCGAACCTCCAATGCTTCTGAATTGAAATCCGTATGACGCCACGGGATTTGGCCCAGTCTGCAAATAGAAGCCACAGAGGGCACCCAAGGCGTCCCGCCTGAATCTACGCAGTACGTGATAGGGAAAGACGGGTTTTCAGTATGAACCCGCCTCAGTCGGTATGGACAAGCTCCTCCATGTCGGCCCACCATTCGCCTTCAGCGCAGCTCTCCAGCGGCGCCTGCATCGGCTGCATGATCTCCCACCACGCCTGGTTCCTGGGGTCGGCGGCGACGATGGCCATATCCGCTTCGTAGTCGTCGCCGGTGTACTCGAAGTATCGAAAGAGAAGACCATCCCGGTGGAAGATGGTCTGGTTGCGAATGTTGCATTTCATACCCAGTTCGACGATTTCGGGCCACACGTTCTGGTGGTACTGCTTGTATTCCGCGTACCTTTCCGGCTTGACCCGAATGACCTGAGCGTATCGTTTCATTGCGACAGTCCCTCCCCGCCAATGAATGGCGGCTTCATCCGACCTCCGAAGGCCGCACGGAGCGGTTCTCTGCGGCTGAGATATAGGCCGCTTCAACAATGGCCAATGTGTTGAGATGGTCGGCGCCGTCGGTCTCCGGCGGTCCATCTTCGTGGATTGCCCGCATCAGCGAGGAGACGGGGCCGATGAAAGCATCGGGAAACCACGCGCCCTCCAGCTTCCTCTCAAAGTGCGTATCCGCGAACAGTTTCGTACTGCGCCAGGCAAGCGTATCAGGTTCGCCCTGGGGATAGCTGCGCAACCCCAAAGTGCCGCGGGCGACACCCTCCGTGCCGCTAAAATGGAACGCGGCAAACGGGTCGATGCCCGGGTTGCAGAGGTCGACCGCGCTTAACGCCTGCAGGCCGGAGGCATAGTCCAGCACCGTAATTGTCTTGGTCTCGCCGCGCACCGAGTCGAGCAGCGGATGACGCGAATGGCGGCTGGTGGCCCATTCAGGTTCCCCGAACAGAAAACGAAGGCTGTCCAGGTAGTGGATGCTGTGGAGCATGACTTCGAAACGCGGGCTGGCGGCGACCCATGAGCCTTCCAGATCGGAGATGAGGCTGACCTGGATAGTGGCCTCTGTGGGCTGACCGAGCCAGCCCTTGCCGATCAAGTCATGTACAGCGCGGATGGCAGGGTCCCAGCGCATCTGCTGGTTTACCGCCAACTTGACCCCCGCTGCGCGCGCCAGACGCACGGTCTCGACCGCCTGCGCGAAGCTGTTGGAGAGCGGCTTCTGACAGAGCAGATGCTTCCCAGCCGCAATCGCCAGGCGCGCGAGTTCAAACTGCTGCCAGGGATGGACGGCAATCTCCACGATCTGCACGCCCGGATCTGACAACAGGTCGCTCAGGTTGTCGTAGACCATGGGAATGTCGAATTTGCGGGCCGTGGATTCGGCTGTTTTCCGGTCGAGGTCGTAGCAACCAACGACGTTCAGCTTGTGCGCCGTGTAAGCGGGCAGGCTGGCGTCGTTCATGATGCCTCCGCAGCCTACGACGCCGATTCCATAGTCCATCTTGGGGGGCAGGCGCGGCTTGTAGTCAAGTTCCAGACGTTGATCATGCATGACTTCCCCCGGAGAGAATTCGGCCGACAAACTCGATTCAGGCGCCGCGCGGCTCTCAGGCGCAGCGCGGATCGTCTTCCTGCCAGCGGATGAAAGCAGGCGTGCCGTCGGCGGCCAGGGCCGCTTGCGCATCGCGCCAGAGTTGCGCCCATTCTTCGGAATCGGTCAGTTCAGTTTCGGGATGGGCGCGGCTGCGGGCGACAAAGCCCGGAAACCAGGACCGCCCCGAGTGCTGACCGACAGGATTGTAGCGCAGATCGAAACTCCAACGGATGTCGTCGCTGACATTCGGCAGCGACGAGTGCATGGTCATGCGGTGGAAGAAGAGCACATCGCCGGCGCGCATGGGAACGGGGGTCGGCTCGCTGGGGCCGCGGTACTGCTGCGGGATCGTGAGTTGGGCCGATCCGGCGAATCCCTGCTTTTCGTAGGTGATGCAATGCAGCGCGACATCGGCCTTGTGGCTCCCCGGAATCATGACCATACAGCTGTTTTCGGCCGTGGCATCGGTTATGGCGACCCAGGCTGAGAGCAGGTCGGTGTCGTCGGCCTCATCTTCGACGACGCCCGCGTCCTGGTGCCAATCCACCGACGCCACCAGCGAGTGGCGCAACGCTGCCGGCACCAGGCGTTCAGGCGGCTTGATGCGAACGTGCTGGACCGGGTTACAGTAGACCTCCGGCCCGATAAAGCACTCTACCGCATCCAGCAGACGCGGGTTGCGCAGGAGGCGATTGAAGACGGCCGCGCCCAGGTGAAGCGGTGTCGCCTCGGTCGCATCGGCGGCAAGCGGAGGCAGGGAGATATCAAAGCTGGGGAAAACAGGCATCCCCTCGGCGAGAACCTGCGTCAACCGCTCGCCAAAGGGCAACTCACGATGGGACGAGGAGAGACGGCCCTCGGCGTGCCACTGCGCCGCCAGCGAGTCCAGCAGTTCAGCGTACTCGGCGACGATGGGCTGAATGTCCTCCTGCGGGTCCAGGACCCCCTCGACCACCACGTACCCGTGTTCTTCAAATCGATCTGTGACATTTTTGTCAAGAGTTGGCATGAGAACTCCTCCCGGCAGATTTCGGGCCGCAGCGCCGCTCAATTTGCCCGCTACAGTGAATAGAACTTCACAGCTGTCGTTCGATAGAGGCGCATTTCGTCTTCGGCGTCCAGCGATCCCAGGGCATCCCGCATGGCCTGCAGGCCGCCGGCGTAGTCGGATTCCAGCAGCACCAGCGGCCAGTCACTACCCCACACCAGGCGGTCCGGCCCAAACTGCTCCACCAGGTATTGGATCGGCGGCTGGATCCATTCCAGTTGCCAGCCTTGTCCCTGGTGGGCGTAGATCTCTTCCAGGTCGACCACGCGCGGCCCGATCGAGAGTTTACAGAACGCCTGTGTCTCTTGGGCCAGTGCCCGCATATGTTGACGCCACTGCGCACGGTCAGTGCCGCGGCGCAGATCGGGCTTGCCCATGTGCTCGATCATCCCTTTGAGGTCGGGAACCTGCTGATAGACTCGCGCGATGTCCTTCAAATGGCTGGTATCAACCAGTAACTCGAGGATGAGGCCTCGCTCCGCCACCTTGCGGATGCCGTCGATCACGCTCTGCCGCTTCAGGATATCCGGGTCGGGATGGCCCTCAAACCGCATACGGACGCCCCTGAATTTCGGAATCTCGGCAAGGTCGTCCAGCTCCCGCTCCAGCGTCGGACTCTCCAGGTCGGCGAACGAGATCATGGCGCCGACGAACTCGGACGAGGCCGCGAAATCGGCCAGCGCCCGGTTGTCCTCATCGGTCGTCCCGGCCTCGACCAGCACGCAGCGGTTGACGCCGACGGCGGCCGCGTCGTCGACCAGGTCTTCGGGCGTAAACGTGCGGAATATGACCGGCGGCGGTTGCCAGACGCGGCGCAGCAGTTCGAATTGCCAGAAATGCACATGCGTATCCACGATGCCTGAATCGGTAAGACTCTGATCGCTCACCATATCCTCTTCACCCCCAGAACGGTGGATCGGCCGTTTGTCGTTTTGTAATACAGTGATGCTCCTCAGCTAGAACAGCACCGGCAAGGTCTTCAGCCCGCGCAGGCCGATATGTTGATGCCATTCAAGCTCTTCAGTCGTCAGTTGCAGCCGGGGCAGGCGGCGCAAGAGCGTGTTGATGGCGATTTTTGTCTCAAGACGGGCCAGCGGCGCGCCGACACAGAAGTGGATGCCGTGGCCAAAGGTGACGTGCCGGTTGTTGCGGCGGGTAATGTCGAACCGGTCCGGGTCGGGGAATTGGGCGGGATCGCGATTGGCCGCGCCCCCCATTGCGAAGACGAGTTGATGTCTGCCGATCTGGTGGCCGCCCATTTCGACATCCTCCACGGCGACGCGCATGTGGCGCTGTGTGGTGCCGTCGTACCGCAATATCTCCTCGACCGCGCTCTCGATCAGATCCGGCTCCTGCCGCAGCCGAGCCAGCATATCAGGATTTCGCAGCAGCGCCACCAGTCCGTTGCCAATCGTGTTTGTCGTTGTTTCGTGCCCGGCGCTCATCAGCACCGCGACGATGGCGAAGATCTCTTCTTCGTTGAGCCTGTCGCCCTGCTCTTCCACCTCGACCAGTTGACTCAAGAGATCGGCATGGGGACGCTGGCGGCGCTGCTCGATCTGACCACGGACGTACTCCTTCAGTTCGACAATGCTCTGCTGCGCACCGGCGATATAGTCGGGGTCCGGCGGCGTCACGCCCAGAAAGCCCATGATATTGGAGGACCACTCCTTGTACTGATCGATATCTTCGGCCGGCATGCCGACGATCTCGCCGATCACCGCGGCCGGCAGCGGGAAGGCAAAATCCCAGATAACGTCCATCCGCCCCTGCTCCTCGACCCCGTCCAGCAGATCGTCCACGAGTTCCTGGATCCTGTTGTGCAGGGCAGCGACCATGCGCGCGGTGAACGCCTTGGTGATGAGCGTCCGCAGGCGCGTGTGGTAGGTCGGGTCAGAGTGAGGAATCTGGACGGCGAAGTGTTCTTCGAGCAGCCGGAACCTGCCCCGTTCCGAATCCGGCAGCTGATCAAGATAGGCAGGGACGCGCATCCCGTTGGAAAAGCGAGCCGGATCCCGCACGATGGCCAGCACATCTGCATAGCGGGTCAACACCCAGGCGTTCCAAAGCTCGCTCCAATAGATGGGCGCGTCATCCCGCAGCAGACTGTAAATTGGGTAGGGATCGTTGTAGAACTCGGTTGAGTCCAGGTAGTCGTCAAATCCGGCATTGGCTCCTGCGCTTGGCATTCCGCTCCCCCTAGTCGACCAGGTCAGCTTCCGCAACCGGTACGAGTTTCGGCGACCTCTCTATATTTGCCGCAATTGAGTCCGGTCGTCACCGCTGTGGACAGCGCTCATCCCTTAACCGATCCGGAAGTCAAACCCTGGATGAAGTACTGCATGCCGAAGGCGAACAGGACAAGCTGCGGAACGACGGCAAAGGCGAAACCGGCCGCCTGAAGGCCCAGTTCGGGTCGGCTGAAAAACTGGGTTAGCCGCGGATCGTACCGTTCCAGCGCCAGCATCAGCGTCCACTGATCGCTGCGCAACATCAGCCCCGGCCAGATGAAGTCCTGATAGATGCCGATAAAATTCATGACGGCCACGGTCACGAGGATGGGCCGGGCCAGCGGCAGCGCGATGTGGAGCAGCGACTGCAACTCCGATGCGCCGTCCACGCGTGCCGACTCAAACATCTCGCTGGGCTGCGAACGGAAAAAGGTTGTGATCAAGAAGATCGCGAACGGTTGTCCGCCGGCGATATAGAAGATGATCAGTCCATGAAAGGTGCGTACCAGATTCAGTTGCCGGGCAAGGACGAAATGGGGCACCAGCAGCACGATGCCGGGGATCATCATGACTGCCAACACCAACAAGAAGAGCTTCCCCCGCCCGGGCGCCGGAATGCGCGCAAAGGCATACGAGGCCAGCGAGGCAAACAGCAGAATGCCCGCGATCGAGCCAAGTCCCACAGCAAGTGTGCGCACCATGGATGGGAAAAGATCGAATAGAGCGACCCTGAAGTTCTGAAATATCGGCGGAAAGGGCAGGGCCCAGTAATCGGCGTAGATCAACACCGTGGGCCGCAGTGCCATCGACAACATCATGAGTATCGGCACAAAGGCGAACAACAAGACGATCGAGAGGCACCCGATCTGGAACCCGGAACTCCAGACCGCGTGATACCGTTGCAGCCGCGCCAGGAATTGAGGAATTTTTGTCGCAGAATTAACTGGAACTCTCTGAAGCCCGGTCATATCAGACTGTGCCTCGCGCTCAACTCTTATGCTACTTTCTCAACCGTTTCTTCCCTGCGGAAGCGCAAAATCACGACGGTCGCGATGAAACTCATGATGAACAGGATAACGCCGATGGCCGAACTGTAGCCGTACTCGGTATCGATGAGCTGGCGGTACATCTCCAACGCCGGCGTGTAGGTGGCATAGCCCGGGCCGCCGCGTGTAAAGATCCAGATATTTGCGAACCCAGCGATCGACCCGGCAAATGTAAAGAAGAGCAGAAGGCGAAACTGCGCCTCGAGCAGCGGAACATCGACGCGCCAGAAACGCGACCACCAGTTGGCGCCGTCAATGTGGGCCGCATCGTACAACTCCGGGTTGATGTCCATCAGGCCGCCCAGATAGATCAACAGGGCGAAGATCTCGACGTAGGGAAACCCGGCCCCAATGATGGCCCAGAGCGCGGTGTTTTCGTTCCCCAGCCAAGCCGTTTCCAATTGGGACAGACCGGCCGATGACAATATCCGGTTGAGCAATCCGATGTTGGGATCGTATATCATACGCCACAAGAGAATGGTGACCAGACCGGGGACGACCGCAGGAAAGACATAAAGTGTCCGGAACAGATACCTCATCTTGCTGCTGCGCAGCCAGTAGATAAGTTCAGCGACGAATAGAGGAACCGTAACCGTCTTGAAAACACCGGTGCTGGCAATAATGAGGAGATTGATGAAACCGACCCGGAAATAAAAGTCCTCGGTGAAGATCGTGACGTAGTTCTCAACGCCGATGAACTCGGTGACCCGGCGCAGGCTCATATTGGTGAACGACGTATAGAACGCCAGCGCCGCCGGGTAGTAGCTGAAAACCAGCACCAACATTAGCGAGGGAAAAATGAACAGATAGAAGACGTAGGCGCGACGCATCCTCACAGCCAGGCTGCCCAGCGCAACCCACCAGCTCTCGATGGTACGGACCAGGACCATCAGGAGCAGCAGCAGCAGCCCAAGATCGGCGAGGATCCAGCGGAAACGGAACTGCTCCGCCTGGCCGACGCCGCGCATCGCCCCCGCATTCAAGCTGTGCCACGGCCCATCCTGAGGCACGACCGTCAACCGTCCGCCGCCGGCTGGGACGAGAGCGGTGATTCGCCCCTCTCCCACTTCCGCCGCTGACAGGATATTGCCAGCTGCATCCATAGCGATCAATGTGCCCTGAACATCTGCGGCCAGATAGGTGCCCGTGGAGGGATCGAAGCCCAGGCTCTGCAGGCGGAAGCCGGTCGGGATCACATGCCAGTACGTCTGCCCCTGCGCGCCAAGGAGGGTCAGACCCCCGTTCTCATCACTCACCAGCACCTGTTCGACCTCGGGCAGCGCCATCAACCGGACGACGGGGAAGGGGACCAACGTCCGCCAACGCATCTCGCCATCAACGCCAATTGCCACGACCCGAGAGTTGCCCGTCCCATAGTAGGCGACATCATCGGCGACATCCAGACCGTAGATCGTGAATTCGGCCTTGTTGGTGAAGGCCGGCTCCGCACCCGGCGTGGGGAAATAGGAAATGTAAAACCTGTCCGTACGGATGGCGACGCCGTGCGCAACGAAAAGTTCACCCTGGGTGTTCGCCCTCACGCCGACGACCCTGCCCGCTACTTTGACCTCGTTCAAGACCTGAAATTGCCTGTCGAACGCCCTGACGCTGCCGTCGCCCAACCCCACGTAGATCGTATCCCCGCTGGGCGCAATGTCAATACTGCCGATGACGGCATCGAGCTGTTCTTCTCGAACCGGCGTACCCTCTTCCAGCAGCACGAGCCGGTCATCCACTGTGCCCGCGACCATCGTGCGCTCATCGAGTGGAACGACAACCGCCAACTGGCGGCTTGACGCCTCGAGCGGCGTGAGCGCTTCTTCGTCTGCCATGCGAACCAGAACGAAGAAAGCGGCGTTGACCAGAACGGCAAACACCAGGAAACCAATCAGGACTTGCAGTCCACGATTGTGAAACCGGGAAGATGCTTCTACCGGAATCGGTGCCATGACTCTATTGGGATGCCTGTGATGGTTAGATTGTGAATGCGGGTGGTGTGCCTGGGCTGCCGGCCAAACGGCGGGAAAAGCTTAAGACCTGGTGGAGCAGCGAAACCGGACCGTTCTGACCGGCAGCCACCAATCTGGCCGCCGCCAACACCAGAATTCTGGACGGTTGGCGACGGCCAGGTATTCCTACCACTACGTTCCGGGTTCCCGCGCAGGATTGTCGAGATCCGCGTGCGCGATGTCCTTCAACGCCAGGATGTCGTCAAAGTTGTCCATCCAGTACTGCTGATAGAACTGGGCGAACTCGGCGCCGGTAATCTTGCGTTCCAACGCCTCTTTGTACGCGTTCTTGACGTTGACCACGTGCGTATTGTCCCAGGACTCGTAACCGCTGAAGTACTCCCAGTTGTTCTGGTTCAACTCGGCGTTCCCCATCTGCCTGACCAGATCGTTCAACTGCTGCCTTTCAGGCGGATAGGTGACCCCATACACGTCGACCGGGCCCATGCCGGACCAGCCTTCCTCCAGGCGCACGTCATAGTAGATCTGCATGCCGGCTTCCGAATACCAGAACATGAGAAAATCGAGGCTGCGGTCGATTTGCTCCTGGTTCTTCTTGACGATGCTGACGTAGGCATCCCCCTGGCCTGCCACGTCTTTGGCGCGGCACTGCACCAGCGGCCCTTCCATGGTTGGGAAGGGGAAAACGGTCCACTCAAAGGTTTCGACTTGCGTGCTTTCATCCAGCCCCAGCTCTTCCAGACGCTCGGGAGTAAGCTCTTTCAGATCAGCGTCAACCGTCGGCAACGCCCAGGTCCCGCTCGGCATGAAGGCAGCCTGCTGCTGCAGCCAGGTGGCATAGCCGTCATCGCTGCGAACGAAGAAGTCCTCCGTCGCAAACGTCGGCCACACCATCGAAAGATTGTCGATCATCTCGGCAAACGCGTCGGTATCGAAACGCAACTCCCCTTCCCTGATCGCGCGGAAGTAGCGCTGCCCGTTATAGGTGTACTTGGAATGAATGTCCTTGTCCCCCGGATCGAACACGAAGTTGCCGTCGAACTCAGGATCAAAGTTCCAGTCACCTTCGTGGGCGCGCACCGTCTCAATCCAGTCGAGGTGATACTGATCGAAGTAGACACCCGACACCCATTGATGCCCCTGCCAGGTGAAATTGATCACGACCGGGGTGTCCACTACAGCCGTCAGCTTCTCACAGGCGTCGACAAACTCGCTCCACGTATCCGGCTCCTTGGCTCCGACCTCGTCCAGCATCGTCTTGTTCGCATACCAGAAGACCTCGCCAGCGGCGGCGGCCAGGCCGTACCGTTCCCCCTTGGCGTTGGCCCACTTGAAGCGTTCGAAATTGAAAGCTTCATTCCAGGGTTTGTCGGCGTAAGGATTGTGGGCGCTTACGTACCTGTCCAGGTTGAGGTAATCGCGGAAGGTGCCGGCATCCACGCCGGAAACGATATCCAGGCGAATATCGTCGGCGGCAAGCTGCGTCGTAAGCCAGGAATGGTACCCTCCAGTGATATCGCCTGGCGGCGCCTCAAAGACGACATCTACGTCCGGTTGATGCGCCTTGTAGGCCGCGACAAGCGCGTCTTGCCCCGCTCTCTGGTGACCGTGGTCCGCCGTGTCACGCAGCGCGATGATAACCGGGCCCGAGTGCATCGCCATCGCCGGCTCCTGCGGGGCTGCCACCGTCGCCGGCGCCGCAACCTCTGCTGGAGCAGCCGCGGGCGCGCATGCAGCAAGTACACCTGTGCCTAGAGCGGCGCCGGTCAGGCCGAGAAAGCCCCGCCGGCTCATCCTTTTCTTCTGCCATTTCTGCGGGTCCATCGTTCCACCTCCTTGAGAAGAGAATATGTTGATCACACAAAGAAACGGCTACCTGGGGTCAAACAGATCATCGCTGAAAGGGGGGCCGCCGTGTCGCTCCGCTGTCCTCTTGCAGTTCTCCGCTAGTTCCGCCTCAAGACGACAGCAGCCTAACTCTGCATTGCCCCGGAAACCAACGACTCCGGCATTCCCTCTTGCCGCACGCCCGGATGTGTCTCGGGCACGATAGGCCACCCCTGCCCGCCAACGAAGTCAAACTCTTCGCCCAGACCGCACAACCAGCAGAACATCTCCGCGACATAGGGCCTGTCGCGAAAACCTTCGAACAGGGGCGTCTCGGTGGCGAAATTGACTGTGGCAAGATCGATTTGCGTGTCTGTGTTCCAGTCGCGTTGCGGAGGGGAGGTGCGCCAAAAGTTATATTTGAGCATATTGCGCAGGCCCTGCGCAGTGGAGCGACTGCGGCGGTGCCAAATTGAATAGGTGGTAACAAGTATCGATCCGGCCGGCAAGGCAGTGACAAGGCCGGGCTTGATCTGATCGTAGTGGGCCATGTAGTTGGCCTTGGTGCGGATAAAGTGGGAAGCTGGCACGACCTCCAGGGGGCCCAGTTCCTTGGGGCTATCCTGGGGATAGTAAAAGACCTGCAGATAATCCACTCGGGGCGTGTAGATCGAGCCGCCGTCGGTATGCCAGCCCTGCTCGACCTCCGGCGTTTTGACCCGATGATTGCTCATGCCGAAAGGCAGCCTGAAGTTCCTGCCCAAAAGGGAGCGAACGGCGCCGGCCGCCTGTGGATTCTTAATGACCCCGTCCATAAACCAGTCCTCGAACAGGATCTCATCGACGCGGTTGTCGGGGTGAATGTCGAGAAACTCCATCGTGCGCCGGTTGATCTCGTCAGGTATCACCCGTTCCAGAATCAACAGGCCCTTGCGGCAGAAGTCCACGACTTGCTCGTCATTGAGTGTCGGCTCGCAATCGTATTGGTTTCCAAGCATATCACTCACTTCTCCAATATGAATTCACATCCGAGTCCATAGGTATGGGTTTCGTGCAACATGAGCGCCAATTCCGGGAACTTGATCACGCGCCAGCCATCGCGAATGGCGTCCAGCACGGTCCGGTAAGGCCACTGGTCCGGATCGTCGCAAGCGTCGTCGCCGTCTTCGTTACGGATGACGGACATGCCGATGATCGGCGAGTGGACCGACGAGCCGGAGGCACTGAGGTAAAGAAGCTGCTGGCGCGGGGCTGTCCGATCTTGCAGCATGTCGAGAATGCCTTGGAGATCCACCTCCTGAAGGCCACCCTCTCTGTACTTTTTCAGACAGACACGAAGCCGGTTTTCCATCTCTTGAAATTGCATGGATGAGCCTCGCTACTTCAAGGGACGATGGACTGACGTGGCCGGAAATTCAACTGCAAAGCGGACGTTGAAGTGAATGCCGTTCGCAAACAGAGTGTTCGCAGGGAAAAGGTGCAGCATTCCTGTGTGGACGCATTCCAGATCAGAAAAGAAAATTTGCATCCACAATATATCATTTCACGCACACCTTATCATAGAGTACACATGGCTTGCAAACGGCATTTTGAGGCTGATTTTTCGTTCCGGCCGGTTGGCTGCAACAGACGACCTTGTCCAGCGAGAGCCAGACGATCCGTTAGCCGCGCAGCGCCTGCTTCAGAAAGGCGAGGCCGTCGCGCCCCAGAATCTCCGGAGACTCGGTCAACGGACGCCAGAAGTGCGCCAGCGGGCCTATCCAACTCAGGTGGTTGAATGACTCGATGATCACATAGCCGTCGTAGTCGATCGCGCGCAGCCCGTCGGCCACCTGGGTCCAGGGCACGACGCCCGCGCCGGGCGTGCCGCGGTGGCTTTCATTGCCGTGAAAGTGGATCAGTTTGTCGCCGGCCAGGCGGATGGCGTCGCCCAGGTGGTTCTCTTCGAGATTCATGTGAAAGGAGTCGAGGTGAATGCCGACGGCGGGATGCGCCGTGAGGTCGATCAGTTGGCGTCCCTGCGCGGCCGTGGTGAAGAGGTTGTTCTCGTAACGATTGAGGATTTCGACCGCGACGCGGACGCCGGCGTGGGCCGCGTCGTCGCCCAGTTCACGTAGGCTTTGCGCCGCGCGTTCGAGACGGGCGCGGCGCGCGTCTGCCGTGAGCAACTCCTTGCCGCCGATGCCGGCGACCGCGCCGGAAAAAAGCGTCGCCCCCACGGCGGCGCAAACATCGATGCAGCGCCGCGCATAGTCCAGCCCGCCGCGGCGAACGCCGGCAGACTGGTGCGAGAGATCGCGGTCAGGCCCGAACAGACCGACGACCGAACAGTCCAGCCCCTCGTCGGCGAGCGTCCGCCGCAGAAGTTGCTCGTCAACGACGGAGTCGTCTTCGAGGGCGAATTCCACGACTTCGCCCCCCAACTCCCTGACCCGCGGGATCAGCGCCAGATGTCTGTCGGTGCGAAAGGGAGCGTCCCAGATCCAGAGGTTCAGGCCGAATTTCATGGCGGCGTCTCGCTTGCGCTACTCGTACCAGAGTTTGGCGGCCGGTTTGCGGATCAGAACGCTTTGCAACAACTTAACGGCCAGCTCGAAACCCTCTTCCGGGTCGATCAATGGATCTTCGTGCTCGATTGAGAGAACGTCATCGTAGCCCACCAGTTGCAGGGCGCTGACGAAATCGCGCCAGAACCCCTCGCCGTTTCCATAACCAACCGTGCGAAAGATCCAGCTGCGGCGCTCCTTGTCCTGAAAGTCGTAGGGGTCAAGGATGCCGTTAACGCGCACGTTGTGGGGGTCCAGGCGGCTGTCTTTGGCGTGGGCGTGATAGATCGTACCGCCGAGCGTGCGGATGACCTCGGGGAGGTCCATCCCCTGCCAGATCAGGTGCGACGGATCCAGGTTGCAGCCGATGACCGGACCGACCTCATCACGCAGGCGCAGAAGTTGATCGGGCCTGAACACCATGTTGCCGGGGTGCATCTCCATGCAGAGCCGGACGCCGTGGTCACCGGCGATTTTGCCCTCTTCCTTCCAATAGGGAACGAGCCGCTCGTTCCACTGCCACTCGTAGATCTCCATCAGCCGCGCCGGGTAGGGATAGAGGATCCAGTTCGGCTCGCGGTCGCCGGGAACGGCCTCGGGCAGGCCGGACAGCAGCGTGAGGCACGTCACCCCCAGCTTTGCCGCCAGCGCGTAGGTGTCGCGCAGATCCTGCCGGTAGGGGTCGGCGATGGCGGGGTCGGGATGCAGGGGTTCGCCATGGATGGCAAAGGCGCTGATCACAAGGCCGAACTCGGCCAATGTGGCTTGGAAAGTCTCCAGCGCCGCCGGGTCCGCCAGCAACGCGGCCGGATTACAGTGGTTCTTGGGGAAAAAGCCGCCGGTTCCGAGTTCAATCGCCTCCAGCCCCATTGCGTGCATGCGCCGGGCCGCTTCCCTCAAAGGACGCTCCACAAATACGGTCGAAATCGCTCCGAGTTTCATGGCTGTTTCCCCTTGCGCCCGCTGTGGTCGATATTCGTTTTGCGCCAACCGGTCAATGCCCGGGTGAACCGCTCGCTGCGGGCATTATACATGCCACGCGGCTGATGTCAACGACCTTTCGAACGGAGCAAGGTCGCCCTTGCAGGGGGCGATGCCGGTCGTCAGATTGCGGGTTGAAAGGCCGTGCGGGCCGGAGCGGATGCAGTTGCGAAGATTCCAGAAAATAGTGCTTTCAGGGATCTTTGACACAGCAGGCGGACTTCACTATAATGCCATCACATATACGAAGTTTCTTTCCCATTTTTCAGCTTGCAAGCAAGCGTGAGCCAGCGGAGGGCGCCAGCATCGCGGAACGGTCTGCGGCGACAACCGGCTTTGACTCCGCTGTATCGCGCGTCCCCACGCGAAAGGCAGTTGACATGAAACTCGGCATGAACACGTTCTTCATCAGCATGTTGGACTTCGAAGAGGGTCTGCGCTTCTGCCAGGAACAGGAGGTCGTGGCCGTCGAAGTGGCGGCGACCGGGCCTGGCGCGAAGAAGTACTGCGACGTGGACAAGCTGCTGGCCGACCAGGGCGAACTGGATCGTTGGCTGGACATGTACGCCGCGCACGGCCTCGAAATCTACTCGTTCGCCGGTCACGGCACGCCCCTGGTGCCCGAGCGCCGCATCGCGGAGGAGTATTCTCGCCAGTTTCGCCAAACGTGCAAGTTTATGGAACGGGTCGGCTGCACGCGGCTGGCGCTGGTGGCCGGTCTGCCCGAGGGCGCCGAGGGCGATAGCCTGCCGGTCTGGATCATCAACACCGATCTGCCTTTCCTGCGCGACGCCCTCGAGTGGCAGTGGGAGCAGCGGTTGCTGCCCTTCTGGCGAGAACATGCCAAGATCGCGGCTGATCACGGGGTGACGCTCTGCTTCGAAATGCAGATCAACGATATGGTCCACAATCCGGTCAAGCTGCGCCGCCTGCGCGACGAACTCGGCCCGGTGGTGGCCTGCAACTTCGATATCTCGCATATGTGGGTGCAGGGGATCGACCCCTTTGAGGCCATCCACGAGTTGAGCGACCTGATCCAGGCGGTTCATCTCAAGGATACGCTGATCCACGAGCCGAACATGCGACTGCGCGGCTACTTCGACTCGACCGACCTCAAGCAGTTCCGGCATCGTTCCTGGACGTTCACCATTCCCGGCTGGGGACACGACGCCCGCACCTGGCGCGAGGTCATTTCGACGCTGCGTTTCATCGGCTATACCGGCATTCTCACGCTTGAGATGGAGAGCGAGTACATCGAAATGAAGGAGGGGTTGGAGAAGGCAGCCGAATTCATCAGGCCGATGCTGCTGGAGAAGCCGGTCGGCCCGACCTGGTGGGAGGTCGCCGCGGTGCATGAGCTGTGGCAGGAGACAAAGGAGGGTGAATGACAACCATTCAATCAGCGTGAACATTTGACCAACGCATTTCCCTATGCAGGGTGTGACCCTAGCCAAACTCAAGGAGAAGACAAAATGACTGAGAACGTTTCCGTCAATGAGATGAACGGCAGTCAAAGCAGCGCGCCGAAGGGCCAAAGCCGCCGCCAGTTTCTGCGCGGCGCCGCCATTGCCGGCGCGGGACTGCTGGCAGTCGCCTGTCAACAACCCGAGACCGTAGAGGTGATGGTGGAGGTTCCGGCCGAGCAGCAGATTCTGCGGATGTGGACGACCCGCTTCTTCAACCCGAACATCAACCTGCACATCAACGAGGAAGCGCAGAACGCCGGGCGCGACATCGGTTTCGGCGTGGACGTGCAGGCCATTCCTGGAAGCTTCCAGGAATTCGCCGCCAAGCTGTCCGCGGCGGCGGAGGGCGGCACCTTGCCCGACATCTTCTCGCCGCAGATCGCGACGCAGACGTTCATGCGCGATGGCCGCCTGCTGCCAATTCAGGAGGTCTGGGATGAAGTGGGCGAAGGTCTCGGCGGCTGGCATCCGACCGCCGAGCGCAACTTCACGCTTGAAGGCGTAGGCTATGCGCTCGACATCGGCTTCGCCCCCGCCTTCATGCACATCCGCGAGGACATGGTCGAGGAGGCCGGCTTCTCGTTGCCCTTCAGCGACCTGGAGGAGATGCTGGCGTTCGGCCAGGCGTACACCAACGCCGACGAAAACCTGTTCGGCCTGGGTTTCGCCTACGGTCTGCCCGATGACCTGATGCACCTGCAACCGCTGATGTGGGCCTTCGGCGGCGCAGCCTTCAACGAGGAAGGCGACATCACCCTGGACTCGCCCGAAAACATCGAGGCCCTGCAGTGGTACACCGACCTCTACACCGTGCATGAGGTCGTTCCGCCGGCCTCGGTCAACTGGGAGGGCGGCGGCAACAACCAGGGCTACCTCACCGGACAGATCGCCATGGCGATGAACCCGGGCAGTATCCTGGCCGCGGTGCGGCGCGGGGATACGCCAATTGAGGACCTGCTGGACAAGACCTACCTCGCCCCCTGGCCGCAGCGCACGGCGGAGATCGGCCCACAGGCGCAGACCGAAGCCGGACAGGCGTTCGGCATCAACAAGGAGACCGACTTCCCCGACGCGGCCCAGGATGTGTTGCGCCACCTGTGGTCGCCGGACGTCTACATCAAGATGATGCAGATGGGCCAGAGCTATCTCTTCCCGGCGCTGTTGGGCGCATACGAAGACCCGTACTTCTCCGAGGATCGCTGGAACAAGCAGGTCGTGGAAAACGTGGTGCCCATCATGCATGACGAGTCCTGGCCGGCCACGCCCGCGCCATGGACCAGTCTGTGGGGCACGTGGGCAGGCAAAGCCACCTCACGCGTCATCCTCGACGGCCTGACGGCAGCAGAGGCGATGGGGGAAGCGCACGACATCGTTTCGCAGGCCAGAGACGACTTCCTGGGCAGCTGAGACACCGATGGTCAGTGGTCGGCGCTTGCGCCGGCCACTGGCTACTCTCCACTGACTGGGGCAATGTTATGACGCAATCAGCCGCGGAGCGTGCTGATCCCGGCGGAACGCGCGGTTTGGCCGACCTCAAGTCGCGCCTGCGCGTGCCCAAGGAGACCGTTCTGGGCGTCGCCCTGATGATCCCCGCGCTGGCGATCATCATCGGCCTGATCGGCTACCCGACTCTTTACGCCATCTGGATGAGCCTGCATACCAAGCTCCTGGCTGTCAGGGACATGCCTTTCGTCGGCCTGAAGAACTATGTCGATGTCTTGTCGCAGGGCAGTTTCTGGCCCGCCCTGGGCCGCACCATCTATTTTACGGTCGTCTCGGTCGGCATCAAGACCTGCATCGGCATGGCGACCGCGCTGGTGCTGAACGAGAACTGGCCCGGTCGGGGGATGGCGCGCGCGGCCGTGCTGCTGCCCTGGGCGCTGCCGCCGCTGACGGCAGTTGTCACCTGGCGCTTCCTGTTCAACGACACCACCAATGTCCTCAACTACATTCTGGTCAAAGCCCATCTTATCGAAAAGCCGATTTTGTGGCTGGCAAAGGCAGAATACGCCATGCCGTCGGTCATCATCGTCGGCGTCTGGCAGGGCTTTCCGTTTTTCGCCATCACGCTGCTGGCCGGTCTGTCGCCGATCCCGAACGATCTCTATGACGCGGCCAAAGTGGACGGCGCCGGCATCATCCATCGTTTTCTCTACGTGTCGCTGCCCGGGGTTTTCCCGGTCCTGATGGTCGCCGTCACGCTGTCCACGATCTGGACATTCAACCAGTTTGCCGTCATCTGGCTGCTGACCCAGGGGGGACCCGGTGAAGCGACGACCACGCTGCCCATCGCCGCCTACATGCAGGCGTTCGTGGCCGGCTCCAAGAATCTGAGCAGAGGCGCCGTCTTTGCCGTCCTCACCTTTCCCGTTCTGGTCATTCTCGTGTTGCTGTTGAACCGCTTTATCACTTCCAGGGAGGAGACCGAGGCATGACGCTTGGACTGCAATGGGAACGCCGTTTCAAGGTGATCGCCGGGACGATCTGGATGCTCATCATCCTCACCTGGGTCCTGTTTCCGACCTATTGGATCGCGCTGGCCTCTTTCAAGCATCCCAAAGACCTGGCCGTGCGCATCCCCCTCTTCTGGACGACCGAGCCGACGCTCATTAGCTACAGGGGGTTGTTCACCCAGCCCTTTCTTCAGTTCGAGAGACTTACGCTCAACAGCATGACCGTCGCGCTGGGCGCAACACTCCTGTCGGTCGTGATCGCCGTTTTCGCCGGTCTGGCGCTGGCCCGGCTGCGCTTCCCCGGCAGACAACGACTGGGGATGGCCGTGTTCTTCGCTTACCTGGTGCCGCCCGTGCTGTTGTTTATCCCCTTGTATGTTGTGATGGCCACGTTCAAGCTGGTGGACAGCCGCCTGGGGCTGATCCTGGTCTACTCCAGCTTCACCGTTCCCTTCTGCGTCTGGATGCTGCGCGGCTATTTCCACAACATCCCGGTCGAGCTGGAAGAGTGCGCGATGATCGATGGCTGCACGCGGGTCGGGGCCTGGGTGCGGATCGTCCTGCCGCTGGCGTCGCCCGGCATCGCCGCCGCCGCCATTTTTGCCTTCACGCTGTCCTGGAATGAGTTTCTCTACGCCTACATCCTGACCGAAACGGCCAACGCGCAGACGATGCCGATCGGGTTGGCCAGCTTCATCCAACTGGATGTCTACCGCTGGGGCGAGCTGAGCGCCGGCGCGCTGCTGATGGCGATTCCCGCGGTCGTGCTATACTTCCTGGGACAGCGATTCGTCGTCGCCGGGCTGACCGGCGGCGCGGTCAAGGGGTAACACCGTCGAGCGCCGGGAAGCGGCCCAGGAATCCGAATCGGAGGCGATCATGACGATTGGTGAGAAGACGAGGCTGAAGCTCACCTACGCCGACTACCTCACGACACCCGAAGACAAGCGCTACGAACTCCTGGATGGAGAGTTGTTGATGCCCCCCGCGCCAAGTGAAGCTCACCAGAGATCGCAGGCCCAATTGGGGATTCGTCTCGGCGTCTATATCAATGAGAAGAAGATTGGACGCGTGTACTTTGCTCCTACCGACGTCGTTCTCTCGGATATCGACGTGGTTCAGCCTGACCTGCTGTTCGTCTCCAACGAGCGCATGCACATCATCACTCCGGCCGGCGTACAAGGCGCCCCCGACCTCGTGGTCGAGATCCTCTCCCCCGCCACAGCCGAGCGCGACAGGGGATACAAACGCGCGCTGTACGCCCGGAACGGCGTCAAAGAGTATTGGATCGTGGGCACGGACGCGGGCGTCGTCACCGTCCTGCTGCTGGGGGACGATGGCTACGAAGTTGTCGATACCTTCGGCGAGGGGGATACGCTGACATCGCCGACGCTGGAGGGGTTCAGTTTGAAGGTGGATGATGTGTTTGGTGTGTAACAAGAGTCTATGCGACGCCCGACAGTGTCGCTACAATTTGACCAAACATGACTCAGAAAATCCTGGCGGTTTTTGAAATAAGTGTTGCTTAAGAGGTCCAGCTCGTGAACATCCTCGTAACCGGCGGCAGCGGCACCATCGGCGGCTATGTCCTCAGAGAACTGCTCCGGGCCGGCCATGCCGTGTCCAGCTTCAGCCGCAGTGCGCCGCGCATCGACGGAGCCGGATTCATACAGGGCGACATCATGGATCCCGACCAGCTGGCCCAGGCGTGCCATGGGCAGGACGCCGTGATCCATCTGGCGGCCGTGCCCGGGCCGGGACGGGCGACGCCGGCGCAGCTGCTCAACATCAACGTGGTCGGTACCGCCAACGTGCTCGAAGCGGCTTTGCAGGCCGGTATCGGCAAGGTCGTTTTCGCATCCTCGGGCGCGGCCACCGGCTTCTCCTTCCAGAAGCACGCGCTTGTGCCGCGCTATCTCCCGCTCGACGAAGCGCATCCCAGCGAGCCGCAGGACGAGTACGGGCTGAGCAAGCTGCTGGCCGAGCTGACCTGCAAGCGCTACAGCGACGCATTCGGCATCCAGACCATCTGCCTGCGCATCAACAACAACTGGTATCTTGAGCGCGCCAGCGCCGAGGTGGCGGTGCGCTCCGGCTGGGCGCAGCAGTTCAGCGTCGAAGAGCTGTGGACCAATCGCTACCGCAAGACGATCGAGGACGCCGAAGGTGAATGGCCGACGCCCGGCCCGCCGGCGCCGCACAAGATACTGTGGTCCTTCACCGACGCCCGCGACGCCGCCCAAGCCTTCCGCCTGGCGGTGGAGAATGACAAGATCAGGCACGAGGTGTTTCTGATCAACGGCAGCGACACCTGCTCCAAAGCGCCGACGCCTTCACTCATCGCCCGCCACTTTGCTGGCGTTCCCCTCAAAGCGCCGCTGGAAGGCCTTGCCTCGCTCTGGTCGCACGCAAAGGCGACCAGCTTGTTGGGCTATCAACCCCGCTACACCTGGCGGCAGAGCGACTTTCAATCCTGGATGGAGACGAAATGACCACTGAAAGAAAGATGGAGTTTTTCGGCGGCGGCTGGCGGCCCGTCGAATCCGAGCAGGAGGAGAGATCGCTCGTTATCGACGCCCACAGCCATATCTTTCGCCGCTTTGCCACCGGTTCGGGCGCGGCAAGCGCCGCGCTCACGCTCAAGCTGTGGCAGTACCATCTGCGCGACTTCACCGACTTCTGGCGCAAACGCGACGGCGCGCGCGTCAAAGAGGCGCTGCTCGACTTTCCCTCCGACGACATCAACGCCATGCCCGACGTCAACTTCCGCATGGGCCATTACGGTCAGGCCGAAATCACCGTTGACGGCGTCGACTTCGTCATGCAGTTCTACCCGCCCGGCCTGGAGAACCTGGAGGCTACGCCGGAACGGATGATCGCCGAGATGGAAATCGCCGGCGTGGACATTGGCGTGCTGCAGAGCGACCATGTATACGGTGCCAACATCAACGAGTACTACGCCGAGGCGCTGCGCCGCTACCCCGACCGCTTCATCGCCCTGGCGCAGATTCGGGAGAGCGAGGGGGGCCAGCCCGGCGAACTGGCGCGGCTTGAGCGCGCGGTCACCGAGTTGGGATGCAAGGGGCTTTACTTCAGCGTGGAGTTGTTCGCTCTGCGCGGCTATGTGGACCGGATCGACGACGCCAGGTTCGAGCCGCTGTGGCAGCTGGTGCGCCGGCTGGGAATTCCCATTTTCTGGTACATTGACGCGCGCAAGCAGGACCGCATCGCCGGCTTCATGGAGCGGGTCGCCGAACTGAGCCGCTGGCAGCAGGCGCACCCCGACATCCCGTCGGTCATCACGCACGGGCTGGTGCCGTCCGCGATCATCCACGAAATCGGCATTCCCGACGAGGTGGTGACGCTGCTCAAACGCCCCAACGTGTACGCCGAGGTGCTGATGCAGGCCAAATGGCCCGAATACCCCTTCACAGAAGGGCAGGAAATGCTCAAATGGCTATGCGAAGATGTAGGCGTCGAAAAGCTGATGTGGGGCACGGACATGCCCTTCAGCGGCGGCTACTGGTGTACCTACAAACAGGCGGTCGAATACATCCGCCTGCATTGCGACTTTCTCTCCAACGCGGAAAAGAACCTCATCCTCGGCGGCAACCTGGCCCGCATGTTTGACATCCGCGCTTAGCGGCTTGCTCTCCTCTAAACGCTGATCTGTTTCAGCGCGGCCGCCGCGCCAGTGGTGACGAAGCCCAGATCGCCGCCGATCGTCAGCAGGCGCATCGTCGGCGCGTACTGCTTGACCCAGGCGAGGCCGGACGCGGCGCCGCCCAGTACATCCACCGGGAAGCCGACCGGAATGTCGTTGGCGTCGCCCGCCGCCACAATCCGCTGAATCGTGGAGATGAACTCCTCGCTCTCCCACTTGCCGAAGATGTCCATCGAAAGCGTCAGGTCGTTGGGGCCGATGAAGAAGCCGTCAATGCCTGGCAGCGCGGCGATCTCTTCGATCACATCGACGGCGCGGTAGTGTTCCACCTGTACGAAGACGACCGTTTCCTCGTTGGCCGTGCTGTGGTATTCGAGGTCGTTCCAGCCGAACGAGTGCATAAAGGGGCCGTAGCCGCGCACGCCCTGCGGCGGATATTTGCAGCCCGCCACCGCGCGGCGCGCGTCGTCAACCGACTCGATCAGCGGTACGACGACGCCATTCGCGCCATGATCGAGCGCCTGTTTCAGTGCATCGGGCCGGTTGTCCTTCACCCGAACCAGCGCCACCGTCGGCGTTTCCCTTATCATCCACAGGATGTAGCGCAACGTCTCATCATTGCGCGGCGAATGCTCCATGTCAGCGCACATCCAGTCGAAACCGGCGCGCGCGACCGTGCCCGCCACCAGTGGATCGGTCGAGACGCACCATGTGCCGTAAACGGTCTCTCCGCCATGCAGGCGCTTCTTCAAATCGGAACTCTTCATGCTTTCAACTCCTTTGCAGCCGCCAGCGCGGCTTGACGTTTTGGTTGACGTAAGAACGGGGCCAGCGCCCCTGTGCCAGCTCCAGCGCGGTCTCGACCGACAGCCGCCAGCTTTCATGCATGGATTGATCGGTGTAACCGGCGATGTGCGGCGTAATCACGGCATTGTCGAGGCTGAACATTGGGTTGTCCGGGTCGGGCGGCTCCTGCTCCAGCACGTCGACGCCGGCGGCCGCGATCCAGCGCTCGCTCAACGCCCGGAACAACGCCGGTTCGTCCACGACCGGGCCGCGTGAGGTGTTGATCAGGATCGTCTGCGGCTTCATCAAGCGCAGTTCGCGCTCGCCGATGAGATGGCGCGTCTCGTCCAGCAATGGACAGTGGAGCGAGACGAAGTCGGAACGCGACAGGACCTCGTCCTTCGACGCCGACTGCACGCCATGATCGGCCATCACGTCGGCGCTCACGTATGGGTCATTCGCCAGCACGGTCATCTCGTACCCGCTCAGCTTGCCCGTCACCAGGCGGGCGATGTGCCCGAAACCGATCAGGCCGAGCGTCTGCCCGCGCAGATGCCAGCTGGGGTAGGCGGCCTCGCGGTCCCAGATGCCGGTGCGCACGAGACGATCCTGAATGCCGATCTGCCGCACAACCGCCATCAGCAGCCCAATCGTATGGTCCGACACGCCATCGCTGAAAGCCTCCGGCGTGTTGGCGACGATGATGCCGTGCGCGGTCGCGGCCTCGATCGGGATATTGTCGGTGCCGCTGCCGGTGCGGATCAACGCGCCGCAGCGCGGCAGGTCGGCCAAGCTCTCGGCGGTGACGATTAGGCTGCCGCCGCACACCCACACGACGTCGGCGTCGCCGGCGCATGACGCCAGCTGCGCGCGCGTCTCACACTCCTCAAATACGAACTCAATGTCATGGCTCGCCATGGTCTCGGGCACCCAGGCGGGCAACTCCTCCGCATCCATATGGACCATGGCCACTTTGAATCGCGCCATCTCTCCTCCCATTCGAAATATAGTTAGTGGATCAATTCGCTGTCGATTCGACTAGCGAATGAAGAACCGGATTGCGCACAAAACGCACATTGTGGCGTTCAACGCACCAACTCGGTGACCAGATCACCCGGCGGCAGCCCCTGCGCGATGCGCGCCACGTTGGCGGCCGCGGCCTCCATGCGGCGGCGCGGTGTGCCCGGCGTGTAGCCCGACGAGTGGGGCGTGAGAATCACGTTGTCCAGTTGCAGAAGCGGGTGGTCGGCGGGCAGCGGCTCCTGCGCGAACGCATCCACGCCGGCGCCTTTGATGCGGCCCTGTTGCAGCGCCTCCACCAGGGCGTCCTCGTCGACCAGTTCGCCGCGCGCCACGTTGAGCAGGACCGCTGTCGTCTTCATCATTTCGAAGGCGCGCCGGTCGATCATCTGCCGCGTCCTCGAGTTGAGATGGACGTGCAGCGACAGATAGTCGGCTTCGGCCAGCAGATGGTCAAGCTGCTCGGGTTTGCCCAGGAACTCGACGTGGAATTCGTCAAGCTCGCTCTGCGGGAACTCCACCGCGTCGGTGGCCATGATGCGCATGCCCAGCGGCCAGGCTCGGCGCGCCAGTTCCCGCGCGCTGGCGCCGAAGCCGACCAGCCCCAGCACCTTCCCTTCCATCTCTTCGCAGATAATTCGCTGCCAGCTGTCGGCGCGATTGTGGTTGAGATTCTTGGCAAAGCAGAGGATCATCATCAGGGTATGCTCGGCCAGCGGGACCGCGCTCAACGGCCCGGGCGAGTTGGCCAGCGGCAGCCCATTCTGCAGGAAGTAGGCCACGTCGACCTGATCGGTGCCATTGGTGGTGACTTGCCACAGCTTGACGCCGGCTGCCAGCCCGGCGTCGATCAGCGCGCGCGTGCCCACGGCGCCGCCCGGATCGACAACAACCTTGACGCCCTCGAACTGTTGCGCCGCCGGCTTGTCGGGGTCATAGACCTCGACCTGGTAGCGTTCGTCGATCGCGTCGACAAAAAAGGGATAGGCGCGATCCAGACCGCTCGCCGCGCGCAGATAGAGTACTTTCATCGCATTTGTGCCCCTGTTAGATGAGGAGAGTGAAGTTGACTACGGCAGCCCCAGTTCCACCCACTTGGCGGACATGCGGCGGATGCGCGGATTCTCGCTGTAAAGAAACGCGTCGGTGAACACGCGCCCCGGCTGGCTGTACTGATACCCCTCTATCTGCTCCATCACGATCCCATGATTCCACAGCAGCATCTCGGTATCGGCGTCCGTCTTCGGTTCGGGGACGAAGTTGACAGCCATATGACGGCGGCCGCGCTTGCCGCCGAAGGAGCCGTGCCAGACGTTCATGTCCATGAAGCATACGTCGCCGGGCTGCGATTCGAAGGGAAAACAGGGGATTTCCTGGCCTGGCAGCTCGTACTGCGTCATCGGCTTGAGGTCCTCGTGCAGCGGCAACTGATGCGAGCCGGGGATCAGGCGCAGGCATCCGGTTTCCGCCTTCACGCTGTCCAGGTAAAGCGAGACCTTCATCGGCCTGTAGTCCAAGCGGGTGCCGTCAGGATGCCACTGCGTGTCGTCCACGTAGAGCTGCCCTTCCGAGCAGAGCCAGAGAAAGCCGTCGCCCAGCAGGGTCTCGACGGTGCCGTAGATGCGGTCATCGGCCACCATCTTCGTCAGCAGCGGGCTGCTCTCGGCGATGCCGTAGAGCGACTGTCGCTTCTCGCCCGCAAACGGCTGCCCCTGCCGTTCGGACGTCATCAGTCTGTCGAACTCCTTGATGATGGCGTCCGACTCCTCCGGGCTGAAGGCTTGCGGCAGCACGAGAAAGCCAAAGGCATGGAAGAAATCGATCTGTTCATTTGTAATCATCGGAAACCTCGATCGTTTGTGGATGGCGGGCATCACAATTAGCGGTTATGCGAGCAGCTGGCGCAAATGGGCGATATTGCGCGGCAGAGCCACGCGCGGGTCCTCTTCGCCCTGGTACTCCAGCAGCATGTAGCCATCATAGCCGAGTTGATCCAGTTCTGCCAGAATGGGCGGCAGCTCGATCACGCCGCCATCAATGTCTGTGCCGGTGTAACGCTGGCCGCTGTCCGCCTCCAGAAAGCGTTCCCGCTGTTCAGCGGGCGCGAGCGGGCGGCTGTTCTTGATATGCACGTGGGCGACATGGGGCGCCATCGCGTGCAGCGTCTCCAGCGAATCCTCGCCGACGAACAGCGATGCGGCGCAGTCGTAGATCAGCCGGAAGCCGGGCGAATCGACCTGCGCGCAGATGTCGCGGCAGTCGGCCGCGCGGCCCATCAGCGGACGGCTGGGCGGGTGGTCGACGTTCTCCGAGATCAGCGTAACGCCGACCGACAGCGCGCGTTCGGCGCAGACGCGCAGCCCGTCGACCAGCCAGGCGCGCTGCTGTTCCAGAGGCCACTCGTCTTTGGCAACGGCCGGCACGATCATGCCCAGCGCTGCGCCCATCTCGGCGAAGCGGTCGATTTGCGCGTACACCTCGTCGATGGCGGCGCCGCGCGCGTGCGGCGGCAGCGCCAGGTCGACGAAGAAAATATAGGAGACGATCGGCAGGCCGGCGTCCTCGGCCAGCCCCCTGACATAGGCCGGCGAGCAGTCCTCCCAGTACTGTTGCATCAACTCGAGGCCGTCGATACCGAGCGTGCCGCACAGCGCGATCACATCCTCGCGGCTGAGAAAACCGGCATGCGCTCTGGGGTAAACGTTCCGCTCGCGCATGTACCAATCTGCGTTGTAGTCGGTCATCGTAATGCGGCCTGCCATAGCTCGGTCCGTTTCCCTTCCGATTTACTCGTTTTCCAGAAATTTGTTAAGCATGATAAAGTGGACATAGCGCGGTCGGCATGCGCAGAATACATCATTTATTCAAGGAGGAAAGAAATGAAGCCGATCTTGGGACTGCTTCTGAAAGTCCTGGCGGCGGTCGTCTATCTGCAGTTTGTCGCCACACAGGTCTACGACCCCCTTTTGGCTGGCGTGGGCCTGGAAATCTGGCGCATTCTCGATCCGCTGATGGTCTTGGGGCTGGCGGTGGTACTTGTCAACTCCTACCAACGCAAACGCAAGGTGGAAAGCGTTGCTGACGATGGCGTAACCAGGGAGTACCTGGAAGCGAACTGCGTTTTCTATTTTGGCGTTGCGCTCATGGCCTGCTTGCTGTGGAATTGGATAGGCTTTCAGTGGTCGAATCCCTCGAATGCACTGCTAGGACTGTGGACAGTCATTGACGTCACACTGCCGCTGCTTCTCTTTGCGACGGGCGCGCAACTCGCTCGCAGCGGGGAGTGAACAAGCGTGGTCTGAGCCGAACTCACTATTTTCAAATTGCACCATTTTCCATCAAGGAGGAGCAACATGAAACCGATTTTGGGATTGCTGCTGAAAATTCTGGCGGCGGCGATCTATTTGCAGTTCATCGGCACACAGATCTACGATCCCTTGGCAGCCGATGTGGGCGGAGTAATCTGGCAGATTCTCAATCCACTGATGGTTCTGGGGCTGGTTGTTGCGATCGTTCTCTCCTACAATCGCAAACGCAATGTTGACAGCGTTGGCGAGGACCGCGTAACTCGGGAATACCTGGAAGCAAACTGCGTTTTCTACCTGGGTATTGCGCTCATGGCCGGTATGCTGTGGAACTGGATAGGCTCTGAAGTGCCGGACCCGGAGAACACGATTGCACCACTATGGACCGTGATCGATGTGACGTTGCCGCTGCTGCTTTTCGCGACGGGCGCTCAGCTGACGCGGAGCAGCAGTTGAAAATTATGAGGAACTGACGGGGCGCCCTGCGAGCCCCTGCGCTTGCAACCGGCATTCCCCCAAGCGCTCAGTCACGCTCACGGTCCTGCGAAAAGTCATAGTCGGACATATCCGGCGTAAAGCCGCGCAGCGTCCAGCCGCCGTCAACGTAGATGATCTGGCCGGTCACCAGCGCGGCGTCGTCGCTCGCCAGAAAGACGCACAGCCCGACGTAGTCCTCGACATAGGCGACGCGGCCGGCGGGCGTGATCGCGCTCCATTTGCGGTCGTAGTCGGGGTCGTAGCCGCGGTTACGCGCGGTGCTGGTGGCGGTGGGCGCGATCGCGTTGACGCGCACCTCCGGCGCCAGTTCGAGCGCCAGTTGACGGGTGAGCGCCTCCAGCCCGCCCTTGGCCATCGTGTAGCTGGAGTGGGCCGGGATCATCAGCTTGGCCGCGATCGAGCTGATGTTGATGATCGAGCCGCTGCCCTGCTTCTGCATCCTGCGGGCGGCCGCGACAGAGCCGAAGAAGGGGCCGCGCAGGTTGGTATCGACCACGTCGTCGAAGTCCTCTTCGGTGATCTCGAAGACATGGCCGAAGCGGGTGCGGGCCGCGTTGTTCACCAGCACGTCCAGCCGGCCGAAGCGCGTGCAGACGGCGTCGACCAGCTGCTCGAACTCCGCTTTCGAGCCGATGTCGGCCTGGAATGCCGCCGCCTCCCCGCCGGCGTCGCCAATTTGCGCGCACGTGCTCTGCGCGCCCTCGGTATCGGTCTTATAGTTGACGGCGACCTGCGCCCCGGCCGCGGCCAGCCCGATCGCCAGCCCCTGGCCGATCCCCTTGCTTGAGCCCGTTACCAGCGCCACCTTCCCAGAAAGTTTACCTGTCATATCGAGTCCCCAGTTGCCAACGGCTGATTCCCTCTCTATCCATTATCCACTCAACCCTATCCACTGCTATATGGTTGCGCCGACCTCGGCCGCGACACCGCGGATGAAGTCGGACACTTCCTTGTACTCCGGTTCCGTCGCCAGATGCTCGATGATCAGCGGCGTATCCGGCGACAGACGCTCGATGAGAGCAACATAGGTGCGGTAGTCCAGCACGCCCCGGCCCGGCAGCACCTCCTCGATGGCAACGGTGCGGGCGTCGAGCGCGAAGTGAATGTCCTTGGCATGACAGGAGCGGATCCACGGGCCGAGGGTGTCGAAGCATCTGTGCAGCAGTTCGGTCGTGGCGTAATAGGTACGCGGATCGCGCACCGCGTTGGCCGGGTCGAGGTGGACGGCCAAGGCCGGGTGATCGATCGTTTCGATCAGCGTAAGATAGATCTCGGGGCTGTCCAGCAGGGTCCAGGGCGACATCTCCAGCGTCAACTTGGTGCGCTGCGGATTCACCTCCTTCAGAACCTGCCGCACCCATTCGACGACGGCGTCGAAGCCCTCGTCGCTGAAGTTGCGCGCATGAGGCCCGACATGCGAATCCCAGTTGTCGCTGCCGTCGTAGGAGCCGACGATGGTGGCGCAGCAGACGGCCCCCAGTTCGTCAGCCAGGGCGAGCGTCTGCGCGATCGTGTTCCGGTTCTTGCGCCGCTTGTCGGCGTCCGGATGGAGCGCATTGAACCAAGCGGCCACTTCCGCGATCACGATGTCGGCGTCGCCGAAGGCGCGTTTGATGTCGCGAATGCGCGCGCGGTCGTCGAACGCCACCTCCGGGCACGGCGCGGCGCGGTAGCCCTGCCGCCTGCACTCCGCTACGTGCGCAGTAGGATCTTCAGTCCCAAGATAGTCGCCTATCGTCGCCCCAAGCCTCATTGAAAGACTCCAATTCGTATTGCAGTTGATCAGCCCTTGATGCCGCTCAGCACCACACCTTGGATGAAGTGGCGCTGGGCAAAGAAAAAGACCATCATGGGGGGCAGCGTCATCAACACGGAGACGGCCATGATGTGATTCCACGCCGCCGGTTTCGCGCCCGCTTGCAGGCGCAGCGCCTCCCAAGTGCGGATGGCGATGGCCAGCGTCTGCTTCTTCGGTTCGTTCAGGTAGATTAGCGGCGCCAGGAAGTCGTTCCAGTGCGCCATAAAGGTGAAGATCGCGACCGCACCCAGAACAGGATAGGAGAGCGGCAACACGATACGCCAATAGATGCCCAGCCAGCCGCTGCCGTCGATGCGGGCGGCGTCGTCATATTCCTTGGGGATCGTTCGGAAGAACTGCCGCATCAGGAAGATATAGAACGGCGCCTGACCCAGCAGAAAGGGCACGATCAGCGGCTTGCTCGAGTTCAGCCATTTCAACTCTTTGAACAACAGGTACTGCGGAATCAGATAGACATGATAGGGGATCATCAGCGTGGCCAGCACCATGACAAAGAGGGCATCGCGCAACGGGAAGCGGATGCGGGCGAAGGCGTAGGCTGTCAGGCTGCAGGTGAGCAGGTGACCGACCATGGTGCCAGTGACGATGATCATGGTGTTCCAGGTCGAGCGCCAGAAGGGGAACGTGTCCATGACCTCCGCATAGTTAGTGAAACGCACGGGCCGGGGTATCCATTGCGGCGGATAGGCAAGCACCTGGTTTTCCGGCTTCAGGGAGCTGGACACCAGCCACAGCAGCGGCGCGATGAAGATCGCGCCCAATCCGAACAGGGCAAGATACAGCAGGGCCCGCCCCGTGTGCCGGCCCAGCAACAGCCCTGCTTCTGATTTGGGACTCGTATGACTCATCTGATTACCATTCTAATGTGGGTACACATTGAAAGCAATTCTTTGCAAATTTCGTGTTGCGTTGGATCGGGCGGGACGGCTATGTCCCCAAGGTGAAGCCATGCGAAAAGTCTTGTTGTCAAGCGAAAATCACATTCGTTGCGAACAGATTCCATCTACTGATCACTATCCACTGCCGTCTAGACTTCGTAATGGACCAGCCGCCCGGAGACTTTGAGGCTGAGATAGGTCAGGCTGAAGATAATGATGAAAAGCACCCACGCCAGCGCGCTGGCATAACCCATTTGCAAGTAGCTCCAACCGTGGCGATAGAGATAGAGCACATACATGAGCGTGGCGTTGACCGGCCCGCCGCTGGTGATGATAAACACGCTGGTAAAAACCTGAAACGAACCGATTATGCCTATCATAAACATGAACAGCAAGGAGGGCGAAGTCATCGGTAGCGTTATATTCCACAGCCGTTGCCACGCGTTGGCGCCATCGATCTCGGCTGCATCGTAGAGCGAGGTGGGCACGCCCTGCAAGGCGGCCAGATAGACGATCATGCCACCGCCGCTCACCCACAGATTCATGATAATGAAGGTACGCAGCGCCCACGTCGGGCTGCCGAACCAGTTCGGGCCTTTGATGTTGACCATCTTCAACAGCAGGTTGACCAGCCCCGTATCGACGTTGAACAGATAGGAGAAGAGATAGGCCGAGGCCACGACCGGCACGACGGCCGGGACATAGTATATCGTGCGCCACCAGGACAGCCCCCGCACCTTCTGATTCAGCATCAGCGCCAATGCGTAGCCGATGATCACCTGCAGGGGCACCGACACGACGCTGTAGATGGCGGTATTGCCCAGCGATTTCCACATCAGGGGATCCTCCAACAGGGACAGATAGTTGTCCAGCCCGGTCGGGACAGGCGGTTGAAGGATGTTATAGGTGGTGAAGGAGAGCCACAGGGAGTAGGCCAGTGGGCCGGCGACAAAGATCAGAAAGCCTGACAAGTAGGGAATCAGCGCCGCGTAGCCAAACAGCATCTCATCACGGATCAGCTTGCTTCCCCATGTTGCGCGCCATTGGAGACGAAATGTCTGCAACATGCAGTCCTCCAAAGAGGAGAGTGTGAAGATAGAAGAGGAGAGAGATTCTCACTCTCTCCTCACTTTCCTCATCTCACTTCTAGGACTTGGCGAGTTGGGCATCGACCAGCGCTTTGGCATCGTCCATCGCCTGCTGAGCCGTCTTGTCGCCTACGAGAACGGCTTCGATCTCTGTCGTCACCGTATTGTCGACGAAACCGGCATGGCGGCCGCGGGTGCCCGGCGCAAGCGCAAAGCCCTCGGTGGAGCGCTCGTCCTCGGAGAAGGCCGCGTAGCGGGACAGATAAACCTTCATCGCCTCCACGATGTGGGGATCGTCTTCCACCAGGCTCAGGTGCGCGCCCGAGTTGTAGGCCGGCAGGTTCAGCCAGGTCAGGTAGAGCTTCTGGGTGAAGTCCCAATCGGTCGTGAAGGTGACCGCGATGTCCGCGGCCAGGTCGGCGTGCTCGGAGGACGGATTGGCGGTCACCATATCGGCCATAATCAGGTTTCTGCGCGCCTTGAAGCTGGGCAGCTGCGGCAGATGGAACATGCGCCAGTTGAATCCGGTCTCCTCCGGCGACTGGAAGCAGTTGTAGCAGAGCCATGAGTACTGGACAACGCCTTTCTGCGCGCGCCAGACCCCCTCTTTGAAGGCCTGCGTCGCCCCCAGGCTTGGCGAAACCTCATAATCGATCACCCAGTCCGTGTACGCCTTGACGGCCTCCACGACCTCCGGCGAGTTGAGCAGGCACTCGGTTTCGTCGAAGTCATACGAATCGAAGAAATCGCCGCCGTTCTCAAAGAGGCTCTGCTGATTGATGCTGCCCCAGGTGGTGGCGCTGCCGTAGATTTCGACCTCGCCGGTTGCCGAGCGTTTGGTGCAGGCCTCGAAATTCTCGGTCAGCTGTTCGTAGCTGAAGTTGTCGAAATCTTCGGTGCCCCAGAACGGCCATGGATGGGGCACGTCGAAGCCCTCCGCCTCGATCAGATCGAGGTTGACCGCGAAGCCCAATGGGAAGTTCAGGAACATCGGCAGCCCGAAGATGTCCCCCTTGAAGGCCAGGCTGTTCAAATCCAAGGCCCACAGGGCCGGGTCGATGTCATTGCGCTCCATCGCCGGCGCAAGCGGTTGCAGCAGGCCGGCCGTGTAGAAAGGCCCCACCTTGAGGATCGAGGTCATCATCACATCAGGCGCAACATCGCCGGCAAACTGCGTCAACAGCTTGTCGAAATACTCGCCCCAAGTGGCCGATTCCTCTGTGATGGAGACGTTATGCTTCTCCTCGATCAAAGGGATGCTGGGCGTGATCAACTCGCCCCACCAGTGGCTCAGCCGCAGCTCGACCGGTTCTTCCATGGGCGCCTCGGCCATCTCTCCGCCCGTCTCAGTGCCGGTTGTCGGCATCGCACAGGCGGCCGCCATGACGCCCGCCGCGCCGACCGCTGAGAGATGCAAAAAGTGGCGCCTGCTCAAAGTCCTTTTCTCTGCCATCGTTCTTTCTCCTTACGCACCTGTGGTGTTGGAAACAGAATGATACCTTGACTTCACGACCTGGAACGTTTGCCAAACGCTATCGGCCGTCAGGTTGCAATGAACTGTGCGAGCAACCTGATTCGGCAGTATCCAAAATCCCGCCCTGCGCAACCGCCGTACACGACAATGTCTAATTTGATATTGGGCAGCCCCTATTATATGGAATTTGCCAGACCCCGTCAACAGGCAGTTCTGGAGGCGTGCATCTCAGGACGGGGCCGCGTCTGGCAGGGGGCATCGTGTCACGCGCCCTCCATTCAAGAGGACGTAAGCGAACAGAAGAGAGCTAAGCCTGACGAACTGCTTGCAAGGTTGCCGGGGGGCGGATAAGGAAGCGGACGTTGATGGTTTGTGGGAGACTGTGGCCGCGAATCTTGCTGCAAATCGTCTGCGCCTGCTGTTGGGGGCCGATGAAATTCCCGATCCCCCTGGAGAGGGTGGTTGAATTTCTCAATGCCCAGATGCCCCAGATCGAGGTTCTGGCGGTGGAGATCAAGCAGTTGCGCGGGGAGTCAGTTCAGGCAGTGGCGCCGCGGGTCAGCGGGAGAACGGCGGCGGGCTCCGATGGCACCGGATCGCGTCGGCGTCGGAAACTGACGCGGGAAGAATTGCTTGAGGAACTGCCGAGCGAGGAAGCGCGCATGGTTGGCGGACGACTCCTCGCTGTGGCGGATGGATCCGGAGCAGGTTTGGCATGGGGCTCAAGAACCGTCAGTATCGGTGCGAAGTGTTCGGGTCCTGTACCCCTGTTGACAGTTGCCCGGTTATCGCTTACTTCAGAACCGGGATGGGCTTGATTAAAAGACCTCTCTGTCGGTACGGCCTACTGGGGCCAGCACCCACTTGACAGGGAGGTTCTCGATTGTCTTGAAGCGTTGACCAGGAAGCTCGCCGGTGTTGATTTTACTGAGGCCATATCCGATGAGGGGGGCAGGCGTTGGAATGTTCCCTATGATGTTGCCGCCACGAACATTGAGTTCCTTGCGGGCTCGGCCCCAAGAACTGGACCACGAGCTAAGATGTACAATGGAGCAAATCATTCAGCACGTGGAGGGACAGTTCAATGGTCAAGAAACGACTCCGACACACGGCAGCCTGCAAGTTCCGGGTTGCGCTGGAAGCGCTTGAAGGCAGCAAGACGATTAGCCAGTGTCTCAACTATCGGACTCCAGCTGAAGAGCACTTCGTGCTCTGATCAGAGCCGGCCGCATCCGTCTGGATGCACCTTATTTTCCCCGTTTCGTGGTCCAGTGATCGGGGCCAACCATACAGTTGTCTCTTCCCTAATTCTTTCGCATAACTTGACGAAGCGCCGCGATCTCCTGCGCCAAGGTCTCCAGGGTAACGATACTGTCACTCATCGTCTGTGACTCCTCCCCTGGTGGTCCTTCTGGCCCGCGTTTTCCGACAAACCCGCGTTGGCTACGCCCAGGACCTGTCATGATCTGTGTCCTTATGCAAACCGGCCGCCCCCCGTTCCTCTGGGGTGATGATGCTCTGGGACGTATGCGATTGCCAGGTCCCCGGGTACACGCTTGCGCGCACGGGGGGCTGGCCGGGGTGCTTTCATGAATTTCGTGGTTGTCGCCTACCAGGCCAGATACTCGACCTGATTCTCCGCGTCAATGCGGAAAATATATGACTTGCCATCTGCGTAATACGTGTCGATCTGGATGCGCTGTTCAGTGGGGAGATATGTGACAGGCACCGGCTGCCCTATCGCGCTGTTGCTGCTTTCTTGCAACACCACTGGCGGCGTTCCGGGCGGGTACAGGGTTACCAACGTCTCCACCGTAGGCAGCAGTCCCGCTGAATGAGACTGCTCATAGCCGACGTAGTAACAGTCCAAGCCATACGGCAGCGCGAAAATCCGGATTGGCGTCGCCGCATGCGTAACCACGTTCGATACGCCAGGCGGGAGCGGATCGTCCATGAACCCGTTGCTGTCATTGTCGTTGGATACTGGGCAGTTCCACTGGTGGCAGTCCCCGTATATATGGCAATCGGCACAATAGGGCGAAACGGCGAAGGTGGGCATCGAAATAAGCGATGCCATGAGTCCAAAAATGAGTGTTTAACCGACGCGATGCTTCATTTGCTTTCTCCTTGTGGGTGTTGAATCCTGGCCGCCCCCCGTTCCGTGGTATGGTGTTTGCGCCAGAGAGTAGCGTTACCGGGTTTGACGCCATAACATCGGCGCACAGGGGGCTGGCCAGTTGTGTGAATGTGTTGCGCCGCAAGGCTACGCAGTGTATTGGGCGATGGTCCGGTTGAGGTTGTCGACCATGGCTGCGAACGTTTCGTGCGGATCTTCGGCGTCGTTGACCACCTTGTTGCGGGCGTCGTTGAACTCGGTGACCCAATCGATCCAGCCGACCCACTCCCAGGGGGTGGAGTGGCTGAGCGAGTCGATGCAGACGGCGGCATTGTAATCCGGCCGGAAGCGCGCATCAACGGTCAGTTCCTTCAGGCTGGGGAGGTCGCCGGCCATCTGGTGCCAGATTATCTGCGCCTCTTTATTGGTACCAAAGGCGACCCATTTCCAGGCTGACTCTGCGTAGGCGGCGGCCGATTTGCTTACGACCCAGAGCCAGTGGGAGCCAGCGGTATAGGGAATGTGGTCGGGCGCGCGGGGAGGAAAGGGGACGATGGTGTAGTCGGCATCGGGAACGAGATTTTCAAAGATACGCCGGTAAACCGGGTGGCCGATCTGCATGGCAGATCTGTCCAGAACGAACTGTTCCTCAGCGTTCAGGAAGGAAAGGAAGTCGTCGTCACCGGTTTGGGCGGAGAGCGTGCAGAACCAGTTGAAGGTTTCGAAGATGGCGGGGTAGTCTTGCCAGACCAACTGATTGGAGGCCGGGTAGATCCAGGCTGCGCCATTTTCTTCACGTTGGAGGTATTGCTGGAAGAGGATGGTGAGCCAGGCGCCGGCGTAGTCCGTATTGCAGCCGACCTGTGAAATGTTGCCGTTGGTATGCGCGGTGAGGGCCCGAGCCTGGCTGAAGAGATCCTCGAGGTCTGCGAAGGGTTCGGCGGGGTCGAGGCCGGCCTCTGCGTAGAGGGCGTTGTTGCGGTAGACGACCAGGGTCTGGACATCAACGGGCAGGCCGTAGTAGCTGTTGTCTTTTTTGGCGCGCTGCACAGTCCAGGGCAGGTAGGTTTTCTCGATATCCGCGTTGCCGAGGATCAGTTCGCTGACGGGGAGGATATGGCCGGCGGCGATGTGGTTTTCGGCCAGCCCCATGGGGATGCGGTAGGTATCGGGTGGGTCGGCTGCGGCGGAGCGGGCGGAGAGATGCTCCCAGTACGCGTTCCAGGATACCGGTTGGATGTCGATGGTCAGACCGTCATTCTGCTCTTCGAACTGTTCTCTTAGTGTTTCGACTGCGGCCCGGTGTTCTGTCGAGAAGGGCTGCCAGTGGGTAATTGTCACACTTTCTAGCGGCGGGGGGAGTTCAGAGGCCATGCTGGCCTCTTCGAGTGGCAGCAGGGGGAGCGTACATGCGGCGAGAGCGGCAGCGGCCGGGGCGGTGGCGGCGAGCCGCAATAGCTGACGTCTGTTCCATCGTTTGTCTGTCATCTTGTGTGTCTCCTTTTATGTGTCTTCTTCAGGCGGCCTCCCAATGTTTGGGCCGCGCAATGAGAGAAACGGAGTGTATAAAAGCGGATGGATGCGGCAGGATGTGGTTCAAACCACGACCCCCGTTCCACGGTGTCCTGACGGGAGAAGCCAAGCTCTTTGCCCAGGCGCTCCGGGCGCCGCCTAGCGGGGTCCGGTGTCTTCCACGATGACATAGTATTTACCATTCGGCGCGCCGCTTCCCTCTTCAGCAAAGCCAATCACGATATAGTAGGTGCCGGATGCGCTCGGTTTGAAGATTGCCTCCTTGAAGGCCGTATGCACCGTCGATCCCTTCAGACGAGCAGACACGTCTACCGCCTGATAGCCGGACGAGACCTCCATATTGTTCATGGTGCCGTCACGTGGTTTCTTGAGCGCGAGCGTCTTGACCAGGTGATTGCCCCCCCAGCCGCCGTTGGCGCGTATGCGGTAGTTCCTCGTACTGTCCAGTTCTATCCTGAACCAGTCCTGGTCGCCTTCGTGGTGGATGTAGGAGGCATACGTCTCTCCAACACGGAGCGGCGGCCCGCCGGTGTTGTCGGGCACATCCTCCTCTTCGGCAATGATCGTGTAAAAGCCGATTTCGTTTTGTCCCCTTTTTGCAACGCCGACGAAGTAGGTGCCCCCTTTTCCGCGCGGCACGAAGTAGGAAAAGCTGGTCCTTCCGTCCCCCGTGTCACCTACCCTTGTCGTGCCGTCCGGACCGACGAGCCCTTTGACCTTGAACTGCGCGGTGCCGCTGGCGCCGCTGGAGAATAACGGCTTTACGCTAAAGGAGTAGCCCCTGTTCCCGCTCAACTGGACCATGTACCAGTCCACGTCGTCGTGGGATTGGATCGCGCCATGCCAGTAACTCAAGATTGCAAAGGTAGGGGAACTGTGAAGTCCCCCCGCCCAGCTACTCCAATAGAGCGGCCGCGCCGAGGGCGAGGGATTGTTGGGAAGGTCCCTTATTTCGGATACCTTGATCGAGTACTTGACGTCGGCGATCTCCGAGTAGTCGAAGATATAGTGCGGGCCGGTGCGCTTGGCGATGAAGACATACGTTGTTGGGCCCGGGTCGCTCGGTTCGTTGAGGTAGCTGCCGGACAGGCGGTCAAAGGGCCCCCCGATGGTTTGTGTATTCAGGAAACGCAATGCAGCGCCGTCCTCGTCAGCGATCTTTGCGATGCCAATGTTCCGAGCACCGTGGGTGTGGTCACTGGGGAGCGTCGACTCCGAACCCGTACCGGACGTATCGATATTGCTAATATAGATGCCTTGGTGCGTATGGTCCTCGTGGACTGTCGGGTCGTATAGCGTGACGCGGTAGGCGCGGTTCGCCTGTAGATTGATCGACCACCCGTGAATTTCGCCCTCTTGGTCGAAGTCGTAAGCCCGCTTCACACCCACCGACAGCTGCAGTCTCCCATAGTCATCATAAGAGGAGGAGGGGCTGGGCACAATCGTTGATGGCGCGGACACGGCAAGTGTCAACGCGCTGGGCGTTTTGCGGGATTAGACAGACCAGACGCTCCTCTTCATCGCGATCTGCGTAGCAACTTGCGCTGGTCTGTGTTGTCCCGCTATGGCACTTTGCACATAGACGTTCCCAATGCAGCTCCTAGCGATGCCACTCGGCGATGTTCCACATCTCACTGTCCCAGCCGTTGATCCAGACGCCCTTAAGCGTAAAGGCGTGCGCGGAGACGTCACCGCGGTAAACCAGCGGGATCTGGTAATAGTTCTGCACGTTGATATCGTTCAGTTGCTTAACGATTTCCTCACGTCTCGGTCCGACCGGAGTTTGCGTCAGCTCTGCAAATAACGCGTCATATTCGGCGTTGCAACCGCGGAAAATGTTGCCGCCGCCCCATGCATTGTCTGGCGTCGGGATCTGGCTGCAGAGCCACTCGGAAAGATGTTGCTGCGGGTCAATGTTGGGGCCTGTCGTGTACATCTGCAGGTCGGCGTAGAACTTCAGGTAGGTGTCGGGGCTGTTGGGATCGCCGCCGAAGAAGACGCCGGCGTCGTGGTTGATCAGTTCGGTCTCGATCCCGATCTCACTCCACCACTGGCGGACGAGCGCCTGCGTCTTCTGGCGCACCGAGTTGGTCGAGGTCTGGTAAGAGATTCTGAGCGGAATTCCGTTGTACTCGCGGATGCCGTCACCGTCGCTGTCCACCACGCCGTTCTCGTCCAGCATCGCAGTGGCGCCCTCAATGTCCTGGTTCAGGCAGCCGTCGTTGGCGGTAGACGCATAGTGCAACGGCGCCGGGATCACGTTGCAGGTGGCCTTGCCGGCAAAGCCGTAGAGCTGCTCGGCGATGAGATTGCGATCAATGGCCATCGACATCGCCTGCGTTATTGGCGGGAATGACAGGAACGGATGGGAGTTGTCGCCGCCCATATACACGGAGCGGCTGTCGCCCAATTCGGGGTCAGGATTGGTCTGATTGACCAGAATCCGCTCGACATTTCTGGCAAAGGAGGAGACCACCTGACCCAGGCCGGCCTCTTCCATATCGCGCAGAATCTCCGGCTCTATCTGCATGTTCCAGGCGTATTCGGCTTCCCCGGTCTCCAGCACGGCGCGGGCGGCCGAGGCAGCATCGCCGCCGCCCTTGAAGATCACCTTGTCGAAGTAAGGCGGCTCCCCGTGGTAATGCGGGTTGCGCTCGTAGACGATCACATCGTTGACCTTGAAATCGACAATGCGATAGGGGCCTGTCCCCAGCGGAAACGTGTTCTGATCATTGCAGGTCTGGGCGGCCGCGCCCATGCAGTCGGCAAATTGTACGCTGCTGATGATCGGCGTACCGGCGCCGACGAAGGCGTTAAACGGATAGGGGGTCGGCACGTCGAAAGTGATCTTTACAGTGTGGTCGTCGAGCGCTTCCACGCCCTCGATGCCCAGGAACGCCGCGCTGGAGGTGCAGCCGGCCGCCTCGTCGGTGCAGTATTGCCAGGTGAAAACCACATCTTCGGCTGTCAAGTCACTGCTGTCCGACCACTTCACGCCTTCCTTCAACTTCCAGGTGATCGACATCAGGTCTTCGGCAATGCCGCCGTTTTCAATCGAGGGAATCTCCACCGCCAGTTTTGCCACCATCGCGCCATTCGGGTCGTAGTTGGCCAGCGGTTCGAGCGTGATCGCGCTGGCGTCCTGATCCTTCGTGCCGCCGGACAGGTACGCACTGGGCAATGAGGAGGCCTGCCAGTAGAGGATCGTCAGAACTTCACCTTCTTCCTCCATCGCTTCGCCCCCTGTCGGCGCGGCGGCTGGACAGGCTGCCAGCAAAAATGCCATCGCCAGCAAGAGGGCAATGACTCGCAAGGATGAACTGTGCCTTCCCATTTACATCTCCTTTTCACTCATCGTGTATGGTTTTGTTGTATATCTTCCGCAGCCCGGCTAAGGCGCCAGGGCTTCACAAGATGCGGAATATCGGCGCAAAACATAGCGGTGAGTATTTTCGCGATCTAAAGACTGTCAAAGGAAGTTCGTCCGTTGCTTTTGGGTTTCTGATTGCATCATCGCAACTTCCCCACGTGGTCGAATCAGAAGAAATCGACTGGATTACGGCGCAGATCAGATCACGCCGGACTCCTAACAAAAGGACTTAAGGATACATTATTGGTGTGAACTTTATATGACTTTTGTGCACATTTTTGTGCCTTTTTTGTGTCCGTTTGCTTAATAGCCGCTGAAACTGCAACCGCGGTTCGCCAATTTGTACCTTTTGCGCGAAAATAAGGGCGCGACAAAGTCTATTGGAACCGTCACGAAACCACATGCCCAGCCAACATTCCACTACATCTGCTCCTCCGGCTGTTGTTTCTGCCCTCAGGCAACCAGAGCGCGTCTGTACTGCTTAGAAACAGTATTCAAACTTCCACGCGGCGAGAAAGAGAGACGATGACGAAAAATGACGAATTGGTTCGCGAGATAGAGGCGCTGAGGGATCGTCTCTCCAGGCTGAGCGAAGCCAACCTGCGCATCAACGAGAGCCTTGACTTCGACAACGTTCTGCATGAAGTGCTGGAGAGCGCCCGGTTGCTTACGGACGCCCGTTGCGGGGTGATTACCGTTCTCGACAAGGCGGGGCAGGTGGAGGAGTTTCTCTCATCGGGCCTGACGAGCGAAGAAAACCAGCGGCTATGGGAGTTGCCAGAAGGGCAGCGCTTCTTTGATTACCTCAGCGGGATTCCAGGGCCGCTGAGGGTACAGGACTTTTACAGCCATACCAGTTCTCAAGGTTTTCCTGAATTTCGAGTGCTCGAAGAGGTGGGTTCCATCTTTGCATGGCCGATCTCCTTTCTTGCCGCGCCGATACGCTATCACGGTGAGGGCCTGGGCTATGTTTTCCTCGCCAGAAAGGAGTCAGGGCAGGAGTTCAGCCGCGCTGATGAAGAGACGTTGGTCATGTTCGCCTCCCAGGCGGCGCTGGTTATTGCTAACGCGCGCAGATACCGCGAGGAGCAGCGCGCCCGGACCGACCTGGAGGTGCTCGTCAACACCTCGCCGGTGGGTGTCATCGTTTTTGACGCCAAGTCAGGTGCTCCGGTTTCGTTCAACCGGGAGGCGAGTAGAATTGTCGGAGAACTGCTCATTCCTGTCGAATCCGCTGAGCAACTTCTTGAGGTGGTGACCTTCCGTCGCGCCGACGGGCGCGAGATATCTCTCGAAGAATTCCCCCTGTCACAAGCGCTCAGCACCGGCGAAACCGTGCGCGCCGAAGAGATCGTCTTGCAGGTGCCTGACGGGCGACAGGTCGTCACGCTGGTAAATGCGACGCCCATCTTCGAAGAGGACGGCGAATTAGCCTCAGTCATTGTCACCATTCAGGACATGACCCCCCTGGAAGACCTGGAGCGGATGCGGGCCGAATTTCTGGGCATGGTGGGCCACGAACTGCGCACGCCCCTGGCCGCCATCACAGGATCGGTTGTTACCTTGCTCGATGGTTCCTTGGAACTCGACCCGTCCGAGATGCGCGAGTTTTTCCGCATCATCGAGGAGCAGGCCGGCTATATGCGCGCCTTGATCAGCGATTTGCTCGACGTTGCCCGCATCGAGAGCGGCACCTTGGATGTCGCACTCGAACCCGTAGAGGTCGCTGACCTCGTTGACCGTGCCAGAAATATCATTCTGAATAGCCAAAGCGAGAACAACATTCAGATCGACCTGCCGCGAGATCTGCCGCGGGTTTTGGTCGACAGACGGCGCATCGTGCAGGTCCTGAGCAACCTCATCTCCAACGCGGCCCAACATTCGCCTGAGAGGTCGACCATTCGTGTGAGGGCTGCGCGTGAGAACTTCCATATTGTCTTTTGGGTCACAAATGAGGGCAAAGGCGTGCCGACCGAACGTTTGCCCTATCTGTTCAGAAAGTATTCCCGCTTCGACGCTGAGGGCGGCGGCCGGGAGAACAGGGGGCCTGGCATTGGCCTGGCCATCTGCAAGGGGATCGTGGTGGCGCACGGAGGACGCATCTGGGCAGAGAGCGACGGGGAAGATTTGGGCACGCGTTTTATCTTTACGCTGCCCCTGGCCGCAGAATCGGAACTTGCCGCGAAAGTCACCGAACGCGAGCCAGATCGTTTGCAGGTGCAAGCGTCGCAGTCGACACGGATTCTTGTGGTTGACGACGACCCGTACACACTCAGAAACGTCCGGAACATGCTGTCGCAAGCGGGTTACATTCCGATAGTGACCGGAAACCCGGAGGAGGTGCCCGCTCTCATCAGGGAGAACCGGCCCCACCTAATACTGCTCGACCTGGTGCTGCCCGGCACCGACGGTATCGAAATGATGGAACAGATGACCGAGATGGCCGATCTGCCGGTAATCTTCCTGTCCGCCTACGGCAGGGACCAGACAATCGCCGATGCCTTGCAGAAGGGGGCCAGCGATTATCTTGTCAAGCCGTTCTCATCTACGGAACTGGTGGCGAGAATCCAGGCGGCGCTGCGCAAGCGCGCCGCGCCCGACCTGAATGAACAGCGTGAACCCTACCGATTGGGGGGCCTGACCATCGACTATGCTGAACGGATCGTGTCCGTGAATGATCGTCCGGTGCAGTTAACCGCGACCGAGTACAAGTTACTCTATGAGCTTTCAGTGAACGCCGGCCGGGTGATGAGCCATGACCAGCTACTACAACGAGTCTGGGGCATGCAAGTGTTAAGCGACTCAAGGATTGTCCGCTCTTTCGTCAAGAAACTGCGACGCAAACTGGGTGATGATGCGAGAAACCCCACCTACATATTTACCGAGTCGCGCATAGGTTACCGCATGGAAAAAGCTGAGGAGCCGGGGGAGACGACGCCGTGACAGGTAAATTCATGCCTTACAGTAGTCGGCGTCGCTCATGCTCGTCTTGCGGCCCAGGAGGTCGTAGCCGATGCTGCTGGTACGCTGCCAGCGGCGCTCGCTCCCGTCGCGGCGGTAGACCTGCGTCGGACGGTCGGCCGCGTCGTAGTTGAGCGATAACTCGGAGGCGAGCGTCCACTCGCCGCCGCCGGGCGTGTAGCTGCGGAGGAGCGTGGTGCGGCCGAGCTGCTCCTGCTGCTGCCAGTTGAGCATGCGCCGCTCCGACCTACCCTCGGCGCCGCCAATCACAGATGAGGTCAGGCCGTTGTAGTGGTAGGTCGTCATGCTGCCGTTGGGCGCAATCGTGCTGACCGGGCGGGAGAGGGGAGTTGAGAAGGGATATTCGGATTTTAAGGAGCGGTACTGGCCATGATGCTGTCAGGAGGCGATTCAGGCAATTCAGGGAATTCAACCAGCGCAACATTTCTGTGTTCTGCTGTTTTCGGCGCGAATCGGCACTTGCAGGCTGCCGCGTGTCGCCCCTTCGCCTCTTGGCAACAGACCAGCCCTTCCACGTGCTAGGCGAACTGCACCACCATACGCCTTAGCTCGTAGTCCAATTCTTTGGAGGCTACTTCAGAGGAGGCCGCTGGCGGCGCGCTCCGCGCCGTAGGCGTAGTCCGCGCGGCTGGCTGTTGCGGCCCGCGCGCTGTCGGTTGTCAGCGAGGTGCTGCCGAGGTGGTCACCGTGCAGGTGGTGAGGGTGTTGCCGCGTTTGACCGCAGTGCGCTGGCCGAAGAAGGGGCGTTGTGAGAGGAGAAGGAATTCATCTCCTACAGAGCGAAGCGAACCCTCGTGCGGTCTTCAAACTTGCCATCATGCGCAACGGTCTGGTGAAGAGGTCCCCGCAAATGCCTCCTTCAATGCGTCCACTGCCAATTACGGTTATACCCCGCACTGGATCTTCTCCTCTTCCGACGCCATTTCCATGGCCTCGATCGAACCGGGCCAGGGTTTCAAAAGGCACACAGCACGGGCATGATGACGAGCTTCATAACCGTAACTATACAGGTGTGCTGCCATTCGCTCTGCAGCAACGGGAGGAACGACTACAAATTCATCCATCCGCATATTGGGATGAATTCCGGGGAACTGAAAACGCAAAACTAGAGCATTGTGACGGACCACAAGCCCAACGTCGGTGTACAAGAGTGTCAAACTACGGATGTCCCCTCCCGGCCCAAAGTCGTAGAAAGCGATATAGTGACTTGGATAACCCAAACAGTCGATGACTTGTGTGAGCGTGGGCTGCAGGTCGCCCCACTCGGCATATATCTTTTTGAGTTGTTGAACTTCATAAAACGGCACGTAATAGTAGCCTCCCTCTCCGAGGACGGCGTCTGAAAACCACCTCACTGCCGAAACCTCTCCATTAGTTCTTAGATTCAATTCGACCTGATCTCTTTCGATTCCCCAGAGATCGCTCGCTGTAGAAACCACATCAGAAGCGGTATCGACGTCAAAGCTGAATTCTCCCCAGTAGGACTCTGTGAATGTTGTGCAGGAAAAGTCGCCTGGAACAGGCGGTAACGGAGTACAGCCTGTCAGCACAGCTAATAATGCACATAGAGAGAACATGCCATACCCCCCAACGTTTCTTCGGTCCTAAGAAAAGGAAGAGGCCAGTCGCAGACTTTTCTATACCTGCTGCGGTTGAACATTTCATTGAATTGGAATCCCCCTATTTGTGTGAACTGACTCCTCACCATTGTCGGCCCTCTCCTGCTTGAAGCAAAGGCTACAACAACTCAATGTACCGGAACTGAACCATTTCGTCGCGGCTGTTTTGCTTCTGGCGGGACGACAATGCCTTCGACCCAGGTGAGTATCTCTTTCGTCTCGGCTTCTGCCAGGTCAGCTTGTAGACCTTGATACTGATCCTCAAAGAGCCATACTGACACCGCCTCAGCCAAAAATGCCAGCTTTGGCAATCCCTCCGTATAGGCATGGTCCGTAAGAAGGAATTTTTTAGCCAAGAACTCATCTGTCTTTTCATTTATGAGTTTACAGCGGCCCGGTTCAAACCCGCAACTAAAGTGGATTTCATGTGCCAATTCATGGACAGCCATTGACATGATTACGAATTCTGCTTCGTCTTCCGGCACGCATTCATGACCTGTTCCTGTCACGCCATCAGCCTCCCAAACGTCAACCGTTCACGAATTGATATTGACTTTTCAAGAATTTCTTGCGTAAACGCTCGTGAACGCTCGTACCTGCGTAACGAGCGCCTGCATCATGAATTCGTCTCATTGACCTCCCAAAGCCCTTCCTGTTTCCCCTTCCTTATCGCCGGATCGCCCTCCTTTTCAAACCTCGCCCCCATTCCGGCCTGCACCCTTTTGGGGCCCCTCTGCGCTGCTTGACCAAGGTTGCGCGGCAATGCTACTATTTTGACTGTGCCAATTATCCAAACTGCGCGCATGGCGCAGCCGAACAAAAGGAGCGTTTACCGATGTCTACGAGTACGGGAATCCGTGTCGATCCGCAGCAGATAACCGACGACGGCTACATCGTCGTGCGCAATGTCATCCCGCCGAGCCTGCTGACTGAACTGCGCAACAGCTTCGAGATTCTGGTCGAAAAGCAGAAGACGATCTGGGAACAGGAACGCCAACGGGATAACCTTCCGGGCAGCGTGTGGGAGACCGCGGCGCAGCCGCGGCTGGTTTTCAACAAACTGGTGGACGAGGCCACGGCCAACACGGTCGAATTCTGCCTGCACGAGAACACGCTCGGCGTCAGCAGCCAGTTGATACGGGGCCAGGAGGTCGGCCTCCACCAACTGATGCTCATGTGCAGCCCGGTACGCGACCACGGACCGGATCGCTGGCACCGCGATACCGGCCCGGACAGCGATGCGCCGCTGGAGGGCCTGCACGTGGACATGATGGCGAACGGCCCCGGCTATGTACAGTGGAACATCCCTCTCTACGACGACGACGTGCTGTGGGTGGTCCCGGGCAGCCATCGGCGCGCCAATACGGAAGCGGAGAACCGCCAGTTGCAGGAAAACGACCGCGCGCCCCTGCCCGGCGGCATACCGGTGGAGCTGCGGGCCGGCGACGGGGTTGTCTATACTAACTTCATCCTCCACTGGGGAAGCGACTACAGCCGCACCTTGCGGCGCACAATTCACGTGAGCTACCAGTCGTTTGACGGCCCGCTGTATCGCTACTTTCATCTGTGGTGGAACCTGGATTTCACCAGGAACCTGCCGCCGGCGTTGCGGGAGACGTTTGAACGCTGGGCGCGCGCCATCACGCATGAACATGACCTGATCGAGGCGATCTACCGCGCCATGCTCAGTCGCAACGTGGACGCCTTCCGCGCGGGGCTGGCCGCGCTGCATCCGGGCGAGAAGGGGCGCATGGTGTGCGCGACGATTCTGTGCAAGGAAGCCCAAATCCTGCATGCCTTCACGCGGCCCGAATTTGCCAGCCTGCCAGCGGCGGAACAGGATCAGTTGGTTCATCCGGATCTCCACCATCTGTATGAGGACGTGGCGCGGCGTTTCACAGCGGATGAATTCGAGCGGCTGTGGCGGCGATTCGCCGCGCTTGACGCCAAACTGAAGGCGGATGCCGATCAGATGGTGGCGGGCACCCAGGCGAAACCGACAAAATACCGCGTCTACGAGATGCCCGTCAGCTTCGGAGTGGAAGAGTTTATCGCCAGTTGGGCCTGATGGAACGAGCAATGAACCAATCCTTGCCCAGGTCAGACCAGGCGCCATCAGGATGTTCTATGTTGACTGCTCGCGCTGACGTTCCTCGGCAGGTGTATGAATGGTTTCTGACGGAGCCAGGCAGCTTACCGGTCTTGCTGAACAAAGGCGGCATGGCGACCTATCCGGGTAGCCTTCCAACCGCGAGAGAGCATTATGGTGTCTCACACTTACAGGGTGACTGAGCATGAATTGCGCCGAGCATGTGCGCAGTGTTGACCACCGTATTGCAGATCTGCGCAATGCTTCCCACCCCGCATGAGACAGAGCAGCCAATGTGCGTTCACATTGAGAACCCGCTTTATTCTGAATTGCGTATTGCGTAAGGGCAGGCGAGACGGCCACGTTTCAATTGCGTTTCCCGCGCCAAAAGTCTCGGTTTCAAACGGGATTCACACTAGACGTTATCGGCAGGACGGTTTTGATTGACTTTGATACTCACTTGGAGGGACGACTCTCTCGATTGCAGTAGATTGGAGGATATTTGTCATTAATTCACTAATTCCTTGAGTCTTGCCATTTGACAGGGCATTTGGTAGATGGAACAATGGCTGTCAAGGTCTGAGTTCCTCCCTCGCAACAAGTAACAACCACGACGGGCGACGAAGAAACGTTATTAGGAGACTTGACGATTCCTTAGGAGGAATGATCATGTGGCACTTCAGAAGTTTCAGCTTTGTGATTCTGTCTGTAGTACTCGTTGCAATTGCTGCCTGCGCTCCGGCAGCCGCTCCTGCCATGGCCCCTGCGACAGAAGCAACCTCGGCGCCTGCTGAAGAGGAGGCAGTGGCACCGGTGGAGCTTCTGTTCTGGCACTCGTTCGAAGCCAGGCAGGCCGACGCCCTGGAAACACTGCTCACCAACTTCGAGGCTGAGAATCCCCACGTGACCATCAGCGCAGAATTCCAGGACTTCGACAACATGAAGACCATTGTGAAGATTGCGTTGGCCTCTGGCACGGGTCCTGACCTGGTGGTCTATGGTCCGGGAGCAGGCTTCATGGGTCCTCTGGTCGAAGCCGAGCTTTTGTTGCCATTGGACCAATACAGTCAGCAGTACGGGTGGCAGGACCACATCTACCAGTGGACCTTCGAGTCAACTTCCTTTGATGGCTCACTCTACGCCATCGGCAATGAACTGGAGTTTATAGGCATCTACTATAACAAGGCCATCTTCGCTGAACTGGGAGTCAGCGAGCCGGAGACATACGAGGAATTGTTGCAGATTGGCGAAAAGGCCCTGTCCGCTGATTACATCCCCATTTCGTTTGTCAACAAACCCGGCTGGCCCGCTTTCCATGTCTTTAGCGCCTTCGCCAACAATCTGGCAGGCAAAGAAGGCATTGAAGCGGCCATATTTGGTGATGCCAGTTGGGCTGGCCCTGAGTTCATCCGGGCAATCGAAATGCCATTCGTCGAACTGAATCAGGCTAACTTTTTCGTGCCCAGTCCGAATGCCCTAGACTACGACGAGGGCAACAACATCTTCTACGCTGGTCAGGCAGCCATGCACCTGACCGGGACATGGCTGGTCAGTCGCATCCTGGACAACGCGGACTTTGAGGTCGGTTTCTTTGCCCTGCCTTCTATCGACGGCAGTGTAGTCTTGCCACCGGGGGGCATGGGCTCAGCTGTGATGATTTCAGCGGCAACCTCACACCCGGACGAGGCGGCAGCCCTTCTGGACTTCCTTTTTGCTGAAGAGTCGGCGCGCACCTGGATCGAAGAGGGCAACGTGATCCCACCTATCGATGTTGACCCATCGGGTTTCGAACTGCCCGGCTTGTTCCAGTTTGTTATTGACACTGTCCGCGCCAATTCGACTTCTGGAGGACTGGGCCTAGGCTACAACATTGACGTCTTAACCCCGCCCGAATTCAACACTGCTATGAGAGACGGTTTCCAGGCCGTGCTGGAAGGCACCCGCTCTCCTCAAGAGCAGGCAGAAGCGCTACAGGCTGCCAAAGAGGCGGCCAAGTAGCAGGCGTGCAGGCCTACCATGAAATCAATCATGATGGCGCCAGTCAACGCTGGTTGGTTGCGGCCATGGGGGCAATGTTTAGAGGTGTCCATAGGGGATGTTAGGGAATGAGGCTATCCAAGACGAAGGGATGGTTGCCGCGCCTTTCCTTAACATCCCCTATGGCAGGGCAAGAGCTTTCTTGAATGTCGGATTGCCGTTTACGGCGTCGAGCCCTCACTTTACTTAAAAAGGGGACCCCAATTGCGAAAGTGGCCTGCCCCGCCCACATTCAGGCGGGGTCTGGCTTGGCGATTCTGGCCAAGGACACTTATCAGAATGGTTGAGAAAGAGTCCTCCGACGGCAGCATCCTTTCGCATACTCGCCCTACTGTACGGCCAGGCAGAGCCTGGCGAAACTTCCTCAAGTCCACAAGGGGTTGGGCATTTGTGCTGCCCCCCCTGACTATCTATGCTGTTTTCTTCCTCATCCCTTTTGGTCAGTCGATCTTAATCAGCTTTACTGACTGGAACGGCGTGCGCCCAAACATCACATTTGTTGGTTTTGCCAACTATACCCGAATGCTGGGTGACGCTTTGGTATGGCGCGCCCTGTGGCACAACGCTATCTGGATCATCATCGGCACGATTAGTCCGATCGCAATCAGCTTGGCTCTGGCCATGCTCTTGTGGCCCCGTACCAGAGGCCAGAATTTCTTTCAAGCAGCATACTTCTTGCCACAAGTTCTTTCTACCGTCGCGATCGGATTCATCTGGTCAAATGTCTACCATCCATTGATTGGTGTCCTGAATCGTCTGTTGCAGGCCATCGGTCTGGGCCATTTGACTTTAGGTTGGCTGGGTAGCAGCCAATGGGCGCTGACCGCGGTGCTGGTGGCGGCTATCTGGAGCTACTTTGGCTTCAGCCTCGTCGTTATTCTGGCGGGCCTGCAGACAGTCAACACTGATTTGATTGACGCCTCCCGTATCGACGGGTCCAATGCATGGCAGTCTTTTGTGAACGTAATTGTTCCCCAGATGCGCCACGTCCTGACAATGATCATCGGCTATACCTTAATTGGCGGGTTTAACGTTTTTGACATTGTGTGGGTTATGACAGGAGGCGGACCGGCCAACGCGACGGAGGTGATGGCTACCCTGCTATATAAGCGCGCATTCGTGGAAGACAATGTTGCTTTTGGAACGTCGCTGGCGATGACGTTGACCCTTTTCTCATTGGTGGCCTCGGTTACCTTTATCTATCTGCGTGAGAGGGAAGAGTAGATGGTGGCTAAGCAGTGGCGCAACCAGAAGAATTCGCGCCTGCGGCGGCAAGTTTCGGCTACCAGCTTGCGGAAGGCGTCGCTCGTCACAGTCAAATACCTGATCCTCAACATCGTGTTGTTGGTGACACTCGGGCCGGTCATCTGGGTTTGGTTGACGGCGCTGCGGACGCAGCGCCAGATAATCAGGAACCCGCTGGGCCTGCCTACTGAGTTGAATTGGAGCAACTTTGCGGAGGCCTGGGTCGTGGGACACTTCGGCCCGTATATCAGCAATTCGGTGCTCATCACCTTGCCGGTTGTTGCCGGCGTCGTCTTCCTTTCTGCGCTGGGAGGCTACGGACTGAGCCGCTTCGGATTCCGTGGCAATCGTGTTGTATTTTACACTTTTTTGCTGGGCCTGATGGTGCCCTTTCAGGCCATAATGATCCCTCTCTATTTCAACTTGCGCGACTTGCACCTTCTATCAACCTATTGGGCAATGATCATACCTAGCATCGCCCTTGGCTTGCCATTTGGCATCTTCCTGATGCGTGCATTCTTCCAAGGAATTTCACGCGAACTGGCCGACGCCGCGCTGGTCGATGGCTGCAACGAGTTTAGCGTATTCTGGCGAGTCATGTTGCCCCTTGCAGGTCCGGCTGCCTCGACCCTAGCTGTATTTCAATTCATGTGGACCTGGAACGCGTTCCTAATGCCACTGTTATATCTGCAGCGCGAAAGCCTGCGTCCCATGGCCTTGGGCCTGATGTTCTTCAGTGGACGCTACGGGGCTGATTATAACCTGCTTTTTGCGGGTATTACCATCGCTACCTTACCCGTCGTTCTTACCTATCTCCTTCTGCAACGCCGTATCGCGCAGGGTTTGACCGTTGGCGCGCTCAAGGGGTAGTCTGGGGCGTATGGGCCACATCTTGCAGCAAGTTGCGAACGTGTCGGAGATTCCTCTCATAACCATGGAATACATAGGTAGGGGTGGCGCAACCTGCTTGAAACGATACACTTTTTCACAAGACTCCAATCTATGGAGCAGAGCAGGAGTCGATTCAGCCTCGCGAAAGCTTTTGTTCTGCATCCGTTGAAATGGGGCAGTTTCCCAGCGAGTTTTTGTGAACCTGGCTAATTTCAGGTCTGTTTGGACGGAGGTGCTGCACGGGTTCTTGACAGCAATGTCCGCTTCTCGAACGACACCGGAGTATAGTTTTCGCAGAGACTAAGTCCCACAAGGGCAATGCTCAGTCAATTACGGCGAAGAGGAACGCGGGTAAGTTCTGGCTATTTTGGGGAAAAGGAGAAAGCATCATGAATTCAGATGTTTCGCCTTTGGCTGGCCTTTGTACTTATAAAGAAGGGGCCAAGCCGGGGTACGGTGTCGATCACACTGTCACCTTGCTTCGACGTTATCTTTACATAGAGAGCCAGACGACCAAATGCCTGGTCGCCCACCTGAACGGCGTCCCCGAATGGGAAGTAAAAGGCGCGCTTTGTCTCCATCTTTGGCAGGATGTTGAGCACTGCACCTGGCTCCGAAATCGAGTTACGGAGATGCGGACGCCTCCCCTTCACTTGGATCGCGTACCGGATCCAGCCCTTGAGGCCTTTTTCCGCGAACTCATTCATTCGCATACAACGCTTGAACTCTTGACCGGCGTTTACCAGGTGCTTAAGCCAGCAGCTATGGAAGCGATGAAACGTCACATCGCAGAGGCGAATCCTTTGGCCGATCAGCCTACATTGCGCCTATTAAGATTTATCTTACTGGAAGAAGAGGAACAGGTCGCTTGGGGAATGCAAGCCGTCAATGGCCTTTCCAACCGGCAAGTTTCGGATGAACTGGCGCCGCTGCTCGGGGCTTGGGCAGAGCACCTGCGGTTGTACTTGATGGCGGCCGGCGGGGTTGCGGGCGATCTTGACGCTCCGAGAGCGGCGGACCTGCCTGCCAGCCGGGCAACAGAACCTTTTGCCGTCGTTCGTTCGCCGCGCCGCGATGACCGGTTCACCAAGTTGTGGGACTCACGGGGACATGGTCCCGCGGACGATGCGCCAGCAGCAGAGCGAAACTGGTGGAATCTCTATATCAGGCTGACTGAAATGCACGTCCCAGAACTCATCGCTCTGATTCACTATGAGTGGGAAGATCAGCCATGGCAGTTTTACCGCGATCTGGCCCGTCACCTCTGGGATGAGGCTCGCCACTCAATGATGGGCGAGATTGCTTTTGCAGTGAACGGTACGGCTTGGACGGACGTTCCCCATGAGATGAGCTTCGCAGAATTTCCCAATACACAGCTCGAACCCAGAGAGCGCTATACTCTCCTTTGGGGTATAGAACAGAAGGCGATGAGGCCGACCGGCAAGAGACACCAATACGAAGTAGCTAGAGAGGCGAGGGACACTCTCTCTATCACGTTTCATGATTTTGATTGGGCGGATGAGGTCCTACATGCTCAGATTGCCCGCAAGTGGCTGACCCCCGCTTTCTCCTCCAATGAGGAGATGAATCAAGTCTTTGAGGAAGTTTATCAGCGCTACGACACTATCAGGGAAGAGGACAAAAAACGGGCCAGGGCTGATTGGTGGGACGATTTCTACCAATCACTTCAAGATACGCCCAGCTAATTGAGAACACGAAGGCATTGTTGAACAATGGCGGCGTGGCGACCTGTTTAGATGCAAAACCTTTTGAACTGCACCGGTTCAAACTAGTTGAGAGCATAATTGCCTACTCATTGTCCTGTGTAGAAGAGTTCATTGCCGACGGGGCCAGATGAAATGAGGTCAGAGATATTGGCCAGCCGTCGGTGAAAGGTGATGAGACTCTCCACTACAGGGGGAGAGATGAAGTTCAGGGATGCTTTTGGCCCACATTTGATCCCATCTGCGACCGCGCACGGGGGAGAATTTTTTCCCTTTGACGACGACTCCGAAATATGCTATAATGTCTCCACAGGAACAAGCTTCGCAGGCATTGTTCGTGACAGGGTGCGACCCATGATGGGGGTGAGTTTCGTGACCAACCGCCGGGCAACGGTTTTGGATTCGAAGACTTGTTGCCTTGTCCAGGTCCAGCGTTTTTGCCCACACTACAGGGAAACCTGCCGAAAAACGCGGCTAGAGACGTTTACCCCAACCTGAAATGTACTCCACTTGACAACAGAGCCAGGCCCTCAAGCCGGAGCGTTATCGCGCCTGACAGATCGAATGGCGGATGCGGCCTACCTGGAAGCGTTGGAGATAATGCGCGTCGTGCGCGCGCATTGAACAGGGGCAGCGCCTGCCGGAAGTCGTATCACCCGGCGCAGCCGGCAACAATGGAGAGGCAGGATTGAGCAACGTACCCATGACGCGGCCTGACGAGATGTTAGCCTTCCACGACGGTCTCTTTGGAGGGCATGCCTTCCTGGGGCTGGAGGGCGGGCGCATCCACTTCAGCAACGGCACGCACTACTCCGTCAACGCAGACGGCGGCGTCACCTGGAGCGAGCCGTACCCGGGTCTGGACAACCGGACGGCGCTACTGGCCTATTCGAATTTCAACTACCCGGACGCGCAGGGACGAAAACGCAAGTCCATCCCGGTGCGCACAATCACGGTCTCATAGTAGGAGTAGCCGGCGCGCGGAGGCCGGCCACAACATGGATTTCCCCATGGGGTGGAAGGAGGTGTTTGGCACACGAATGCCGTGACTGGGAACACGATCGTCTCGCAAGAACGCTGTCGTTGTTCATCAATCCGTTTGTCCAGCCAGATCGTCCGGCTAAACCGAGAGCGAAACGAGAATCACAGGAAAAAAAAAGGAGAAGAGCAATGTCAACCAGATTGCCGATGAATCGACGGGATTTTCTGCGCTTGTCGACAGCAAGCGCAGCTGGGTTGGTTGCCGCAGCCTGTGTACCGCAAGGCGTCGCGCCAGGCGATGCGCCGGCGCCGGCCATGGGCCCGGATGAAGTCGAGGTCTCATTCCTCTATTCGATGTGGTGGGACGCCGATCACAACTCGGAGACGCCCTGGATCAAGGCGTGGACCGAAGGAACCAATGTCAAGATAAACCCGTCCGTCTCACTCAAGCCGGAATACAACACCAAGCTGGCGACCCTGATCTTGTCGGATGATCTGCCTGACATGGCGGAGACGCTGGACAAGATGCTGGTCGACCAGTACGGGCCCGAGGGCGTATTTGCCGGCTTTGAAGTCGACTACATCGAGGAGAAGATGCCCAGCGTCAAGGCGCTGATGGCCCAGTACCCGGGCATGAAGAAGGCGATGATCAGCGACGAGGACGGCAAGGTCTACCTGTTCCCGTACATCAGCCCGTCCGCCAGGTTGGCGCCTTGGATGTACTTCACGCTGGACGAGGACTATGCGCAGACGATAGGCGTGAACCCGGCTGACATCACCACGCTTGACGACTATACCGAGATGTTCCGTGCGGTCAAGGCATTGGGCGATGAAGGTCCCGAGGGCGCCGGCGGCTTTGTCTACTGCCCGCAGTGGGCGTTCAGCGATGAGCCTGTTCTGGGCAGCCCGACCGACAGCACGCTTGCTGTCTGGGGCATGATCTTCCGCACTAGCCACCGGCCCTTCTTCAACTACGACGAAGAAAAGTACGTCTTCGGCCCAAGCATGCCGGAGTACCAGAAGATGGTCGAATACCTGGCGATGCTGACTGCCGAAGATATGTTCTTCCCAGAGTGGGTTCTCATGGGCAAGGACAAGAAGAAGTACGTTGAACTGGCGCACAGCCGCCCGCGCAAGATCGGCGTCTCCACGATTACGCCCAGTGAGACGATGGCGCACGGCTCGAGAGGGCTGTTCCATCCGGTGCCGCCGCCCAAGCACGCCGACGGCTCCCAGGGCTATTATGTGCTGGGCAATCCGGTTCAGGCGGTCTGGAAGTCGTGGGTCGTCAACGCCGAGGCCGAGAACCAGGACAGAATCCTGTCGCTGATCGACCGCGGCTACAGCCCCGATGGCGCCTTCAAGTCATCCTTCGGCCAGGAGAACATCAACTGGTTCCGCGGCAACCCGCCGCTAGACAAGATCACGCGTTGGAGCGAGTCCGACTTCCCCGGCTGGGGCGACGGCTGGTGGGGCCACACGGGCAGCTGGTACGCCGACTACGATCTGGAGAAGTACAATCGCCCCAACTCCGGCCTCGGCGCCTATCTGGAGATCATGAAGCACGAGATCATGGGCGTCTACATGCACGGCCGCCAGCCTCTGACGGGCGCAGGCTTCCACGATGCCGACGGCAACCTCCTGCCGCTGGGCGAATGGACCCAGATTCCGGAGGGTTGGGCAGAGTTCCGCAAGCCGATCATCCACTCCGGTGAAGGCAACCTGGAGCTGAACTGGACGCATTACGACACCTACAACGTCTGCTCGCAGGCCGAGGGTGGACTGATGCCGCCGCCGCCGATTCTGGGCTTCACACGCCCCGAGGTGCAGGAGTTGCAGCAGGAGTTGCTGCCGCTCGAGACCTTTATCGACGAACAGACGATCGCTTTCATCACCGGCAGACGCTCCTTCAGCGAGTGGGACGCCTTCCAGGCCGAGATGGAGAAGTTCGACGTTCCCAGAGTCATGGAACTGTTCAACATTTCGCTGGAGCGATATAAGGCGAAGTAGTAGTGAGCAGTTAGTGGTCAGTGGTCAGTGGTTAGTGGCGTTTGCTAACCACTGACCACTTTATGTGCGGCATTGCGAGCGGTCCGGGGCTTGTGGAAGCCTGGGGCATTGACTGCTCTCAATCCCTCGTTGCAATCGATTGTCCCCTTCACACGCCACGTGGGAGCGCAGACATCCCGCCCGTTCAGGAAAATCTATGAATCAGCTAGCCGTTCTGACCAAGCGGAAGGGCCTGACCAAACTTCTGGTTGATATCTGGCGCGACTACGACCTGTACCTGATGCTCCTGCCCGGCTTGGCCGGATTCATCATCTTCGGGTACGGGCCGTTGTACGGCCTCGTCATCGCCTTCAAGGATTTCAACCTTGTCCGCGGCCTGGCAGAAAGCTCTTGGGTTGGGTTCAGATGGTTCAACGATTTCTACAATGATCCCTATTTCTTCCGCCTGATCCGCAACACGCTGCTGCTGGGAACCTACAATCTGATGTGGGGGTTCCCGATGCCGATCATCCTCGCCCTGCTGCTCAACGAGATCAGAATCATCTGGTTTAAGCGGCTGGTGCAGAGCGTCAGCTTTTTGCCCTACTTCATTGCCGTCATCACCGTTGTCAGCATCATGTGGATGTTGTTCCGCTCGGACGGCATCGTCAATCGCATCCTGGAGCCATTCGTTGATCGCTACGTCGGCTTCCTCACCGACCCCGCATGGTTCAGGACGATGTACATCGGCTCGGACATCTGGCAGTACACCGGTTACTTTGCCACCATCTACCTGGCCGCGCTGACCGCCATCGATCCAGTGCTCTACGAGGCGGCGATCATGGACGGCGCCAACCGCTGGCAGAGGATGTGGCATATCACGCTGCCGGGCATCCTTCCGACGATCACGATTCTGTTCATCCTCTCGGTGGGCATGATCGTGTCGGTCGGTTTCGAGAGAGTTTTTCTGCTCTACAGCCCGGCCACCTACGAAACGGCAGACGTTTTGCCTACCTACGTCTACCGTCGGGGCATCATGGGCTACAACTACAGCTACGCGGCCGCGGTCGGCCTGATCGACTCAATCGCCGCCACCATCATGGTCTTGTCGGCCAACACAATCCTGCGCAGGTTGGGCAGAAAAGGCGAATCCATCGCCACAATCTGGTAGATCGGCGCACAGGAGGCGCAACGCCATGAAACACAGGATGGGATGCGGGGGGATCGCTTTCAGCGTTCTTGTCTATGCAGCCCTGACCGCAGCCCTGGTCGCGTGGCTCTATCCGCTGATCTACATTTTCTCCAGCTCCATGAGCGACTGGATCGCCCTTGAGCAGGGGCGCGTCCGCCTCCTCCCGGTCGGGCTGGAGTTCAGCTCCTACCAGTTCATCGTCGCCCAAAAGCCAATGGTCAGGGCGTTCTTCAACAGCGTTATTTATTCCACCAGTCGCGCCGTCCTGACGCTGGCCGTACTCGCGCCTCTCTCCTACGCGCTCTCGGATCAGAAGCTCAAAGGCCGCAACGTTCTGACCGTACTTTTTCTGATCACAATGCTATTCGGCGCCGGCATCATTCCCATGTACATGGTCGTGCGCTGGGTCGGCCTGCTCAACACCAGATGGGCGATCATCATCCCCCAACTTTTCAGTTTCTGGTATGTCATTCTGCTTCGCACCAGCTTCGCCTCCATACCGGGAGAGCTGAAGGAATCAGCCTACATCGATGGCGCCAGCAACTGGACTGTCTTCAGCCGGATCGTCCTGCCCTTGTCCAAGCCGATCCTGGCAACGATCGGCCTGTTCGCCGGCGTGCGCGCCTGGAACGACTTCTTCAGTCCGCTGCTCTACCTGCACGACAAGGAGTTCTGGCCGCTCACCATCGTGCTGCGCAATGTCGTCATGCTGGCCACCTTCCCCCAGGGCGAGGTGGGCGATGCGTCCATGTACGAGTCAGCCGGGTTCTGGATCCAGGCGCAGATGGCCGTGATCGTGATCAACATCCTCCCTGTCCTCATCGTATACCCCTTCCTGCAGCGCTACTTCACCAGAGGCATTATGCTTGGCGCGGTAAAGGGATAGCGACGATCACGCGGTTGGCGTTCCCTTCTCGCTGACCTGGGAGCGCAGCCGTCTCCTTAACCTGTCAAACGGCTTCGGTGCATAAGCCCGCCGCTCCAACTTTGCGCGCAGAGCGCCGTACCATTTATCATTCGCCAGAAGATAGTTCCGTCCACCCACCACCGCTGCGCCCGTCAAGGAATCTGTCCACATGAGATCCGTCATCTGTGTCCACGAGCGCTTCGACGCGCAGTGGCCTTTCGCCGCCGATTACTGGCACGAGCGCTGGCGTGAGCACGGCCCTTGCGAACTGTACCGCAGCCAGGACCGGTCCGTGCGCGCCCCGCAGCTCGTGCCCGACCCCGCCTCGGTGCAACGCCTGGTCCTGCTCGGTTTTCACGCCGACAGCGAGGACCTCGCGCCCTTCAGCGCGCTCGAAGAGTGCTACCACAACCCGCACAGGAACCTTTCGAGCGCGGGGATCGAGGAGGCCGCCGCCCGCGGCGTCAGCTTCATTCCCCACCGGGAAGACATCTACTGGGGCCAGTCGGTGGCCGAATTCGCCCTGGGGTTGACGATCTGCGCCCTGCGCCGCATTCCGCAGACCTACGCCGCCATGATGCAGAGCCACGGACCGTGGGACTATATGCCGGCGGTGGGCCAACCGGGTCAGCGCGGCGCGCAGTTTGGCGACGACACCCGCTTCACCAACGGCACGCTGGCGGGCAAACGCGTGCGCATCGTCGGCGCGGGCAACATCGGCGGCCGCTACGCCTCCTGGTGCGCGGCCATGGGCGCCCAGGTCGCCATTTGGGATCCGTTTGCGCCCGACGCCTCGTTCGCGCTCGCCCGCGCCAAACGCTGCTTCCATCTGTCCGAGTTGGTCAAGGATTCGCAGATCTTCGCGCCGATGGTGCCGCTCACGGAGAGCACGCGCGGCCTGATCCCGAAGGAGACGATTGACGCCCTGCCGCATGGCAGCCTCGTCGTGCAGGTAACACGCGCCGCGATCTGCGACACCGACGCGCTCTACCGGCGCGTCCTCAACCATGAACTGGCGCTCGCCGCCGACGTGTTCGACATCGAGCCGGTCGCGCTGGACTCCCCACTGCTTGGGCGCGACAACGTCGTCCACACGCCGCACAACGCCGGCCGCACAATCGACGCCAACCAGGCCTGGGTGGAAGACCAGATCGCCCGTTTCAGGCCTCGCTGATGGCGACCAGTGTCCTGTGTTGACCGCTGGCAATTGCACAATGGAGTAACCATGACAAACAACGCTTCGCCGGCAAGGCGCATGGCGCAGCTCAAGCAGGACGGCTTCTGCATCATCGAGAAGATGGCCCATGCGCGGCTCCTGGACAGGACGCGCGCCTGCGTTGACAGGGCGCTGGCCGGGGTTGACCCGGAAAGATTGGCGAAAACTAAAGCGCCCGGCAGCCTCATCGACTCCGACAACTACCCCGAACTGGCCGACCTGATCGGCAACCCGCTCGCGCTGGAGGAGCTTGAGCGCATGGGCTTGCAGGACGTGAAGTTCTGGAAGGCCGTGATCATCAGCAAGCCGCCGGGCGGGCCGCGCCTCTACTGGCACCAGGACTGCCTCATGTGGCAGGACCCGCGCGCCTACAGCGACAGGCCGCCGATGATCTTCCTCATGTACTATCTGGAGGACACGGCGCCGGAGAACGGCTGCCTGCGCCTGCTGCCTGGCACGCACCGCCATCGCCACATCCTGCACGGCATGGGCGAGGCGCATATGCGCGCGATCAACCGCATCGACAACGCGGACGACCCGCGCTTCGGCGACTATCCCGGCGAGGTCGACGTGCCGGTCAAGGCCGGTGATCTGGTCGTCGGCGACGCCCGCATGTTCCACTCCGCCCACACCAATCGCTCGGCGCAAAAGCGGACGGTGATCACGATCTGGTTTCATCCCTTCTTCTCCGACCTACAGGAGCCGACACAGAGCTGGATCCACGACCTCATGCACAGACAACACGCCAACTGGCCGCAGGGGGCGCTGGCCAGGATCAAGCCGCTCATCCCCGATTATCGCGGCACGGTGGAACCGATGGCGCAGAACCGGGCGCCGGATGAGCGTTTGCGCTGGCCTGAGGCAGTGACCGATGGCTAGCTGGCGGCCGCTTTGGGTGTATCCCAATAATCTGTGAGGGTGAAAGGGGGTAGACGAGGAGTAGGGAATGGGAAAAGCAAAGGGTGCGCACAACGTATTCCGGCAGGCGGGTTACCCCGTCGGCAGCGGCGCTGCTGAATCGGCCTGCAAACAGGTCGTTCGGCAACGGTTCAAACAAACTGGCATGCGCTAGTCTCGTCAGGGCGCGCAAGCGATGCCCGCGCCTCGTACGACTCTGCTCAGCCGGCGCCGGCCTCAACTGCTTCAACGGCTTGGCTTTACTTGACACACAATAATCTGGGATACACCCAGGGATATCCAGGAACTGTAAACTCCTCAGTCTTATAGTACAATAGCTCGGAAAACTCACGAACGCAGCCGCGGCCCTGCCGCAGTTGCATACCAATTTGAAATGAATATCATAACATTTTACACATCCAGCGCCCGGCGCGGGAACCATGCGGAGCAAACTGCTGCCCTCCCTGCCCAGCCGGTACGGCAACCGCCCGTTGCCCGCCATACCCGAAAAAACGTGCCCGAACACGCGAAAAAAAATAATTGGCGCGACTAGACGCGACTAAACGCGACTAAACGCGACTAAACGCGACCTTACGCGCTCGCACGAATGTGAATTCCGCTTGAAACCAAGACTTTTCGGGAGAATAATGCAATTGAATCGTGGCCGTCTCGCCTGCCCTTACGCAATACGGAATACGCAATTCAGAAAGAAGTGCGTTCCCGATGTGAACGCGCACTAGCGCACCTGACCTGCGCGCCCCTCACGTCGACTGCAAGCGGTTTAGAAACCCGGACATAGCCGAAATCTCGCCTCCATTCTGGGATGCACCCGCCGGTTTTACACGTTTGACTTCAACCTGAATTCCATATAGCATTCGCGAAAGGCTCCATCAGAAGATAACAATGCAGATTCTGATCACCGGTATCAGCGGCACAATCGGCAGCTTTCTGGTGCCCGAACTTGCCCGCGACCACGAGGTGCATGGCATCGACCTGAAACCGTCCGACTGGCCCAACTCAACCCAGGCCGATCTGTGCGACCCGGACGCGCTGCCGCCGATTTTCGAAGGCGTGGAGGTCGTCCTGCACCTGGCAGCCGACCCCCGCCATGAGGTCGAAATCGGCTGGGATGTGCTGACCAACCCCAATCTGATCGCAACGGCGCGCATGTTCGACGAGCCCTACCTATCGATCGTGTCGGGCCGCCTCGACGGCCTGGACCCGGCGTCGGTCCCGCTCGTCAAGGACGACGACCCGGCCAGGCCGGACAGCCGCTACGGCGCGACCAAGATCTTCGGCGAGTCGCTGGGACGCTACTACACCGAGGGCGGCAACATCGACCGGCCCGACTAACGCCCGATGGAGGTCATCTGCGTCCGTCTGGGCACGCTGCCGCCCTGGAACCGCCCGGGCAACGACTACCGCTCGCTGGTGAGCTGGTTCAGCCATCGCGACGCCAAGGGCTTCTTCCGCGCCTGTGTCGAGCGCCCCAACATCAACTACGAGATCATCTACGGCGCATCCAACAACACTTGGAAGATCTATGACACGCCCTACGCCTGGGAACTGCTGGACTTCACGCCCGTCGACTGCGCCGACGACCACTGGCGTAAGGAGTAACCTCAACCCCTGCGCGCCGCGCTTTCGCGCCACACGGGAGGACGAACGATCATGACAGTAGGATACGGCGATTTTCGCTACGAACTGGACGATAGCTGGCCGAATGTGCCCGAAGGCTGGGTGCTTGGCTCCGTGCCCGACGTGGCGATCGATTCGCGCGATCGGGTCTTCGTATTCTGCCGCCACAAACACCCCGTCGTTGCCTTTGAGGCCGACACGGGAAACTTCATTACCTCCTGGGGCGAGGGTGAGTTCACCGAGCCGCACGGCATCTTCATCGACGCCGATGACTACATTTGGGTCACCGACCGGCAGGAGCATGTCGTCACCAAACACACGCAGCATGGCGAGAAGCTGCTCGAACTGGGCCGCCGCGGCTGGGCGATGATGACGGTGACGCCCTACGGCACCACGCTGGATCCGCCCTTCAACATGCCTGCCGGCGTGGCGATCGCCGCCGACGGCTCGATCTTCACCGCCGACGGCTACGGCAACCGCCAGGTCCACCGCTTCTCGGCGGAAGGCGAACTGGAGATTTCCTGGGGAACGTCCGGCATGGAGCCGGGACAGTTCGCGCTCGTGCATAACATCGGCATCGATTCGCAGGGGCGCGTTCTGATCTGCGATCGCGAGTCGAGCCGCATCCAGATCTTCGACCGCGACGGGCAGTTCATCACCATGTGGGAGGACGTGAACGGCCCCGGCGATGTCTACTGCAGCCCCGACCAGTTGGTCTATGTCGCCGAGCAGGGCGGTTCGCTGGGCAAGGGTCCGGCGCCGATGGGCGTCTCGATCTTCACCGAGGGAGGCGAACTGGTTGGCCGCTTCCGCGGTCCCGAAACCGGCCTTAGCATGCCGCACGGCATCTGGTGCGATTCGCACGACAACATCTTCGTCGCCGAATTGGGCACCGTAGGCAACCGGGCGCGCAAATTGGTCAAAATCTAGTCCTGTGGACAGCACTGAATCGTGAAGGCCAATGCCTTGCGGCTCGAGGTTGCATAGCGTTGCAAAGGCCGCAGCCGTCGATAGACGGAAAAGAGGTGAAGGGCAAGGAACGGAGGGCGAAGTTGAATCGTTCTCCTCCAACTTGTCGTTTGAGAATTCGTCCCTGTTTTGAGTCGGCCGCTCGATTTACGGAGTTCGCTGCGCGCGAATTTGCATTGCAGATTGTCCAGGAGGACAAACATGAACAGTATGAGATTCTCACGACGCGATTTCCTGAACCTGTCAGCGGGGGCGGCAGCCGGAACCCTGTTAGCCGCCTGTGTACCGGTAGGCCCGGCGGAGCAGGAGGCCGCCGCGCAGACCGAGCCTGCAGCCGAAAAGATCGAGATCTTCTTCTCACGTCACGGCAGCGAAGCCGATCTGCCGGTCATGCAGGGGCTTTTCGATCTGTTCGCCGCGAAGCGCCCCGACATCACCGTCAAGCCGTTCGTTCTGCCGTGGAATGACTTCAACACCAAGCTGCCCATCATGATCGCAGCCGGTGACGCGCCCGACATCATCGGCAGCCACGCCGGCTTTTTTACCGAGGGCTACTATGCCGGCGGCTACGTGCCGATCGACGACTACATCGCCGCCGACCCCGATATCGATTTCGACGACATCGTCTTCCCCGGTGACACCACCATCGACGGCAAGGTTGTCGGGCTGCCCTACACCTCCTGCGGCCACATGTTTCGCTACAACAAGGGCCTCTTCGCCGAGGCCGGGCTCCCTACGCCCTCGGAACTCTACTGGGAAAAGAAGGAAGAGGGCTGGAACATGAACAGCTTCGTCGAGATCGGCAAGCAGATGACCGAGGACATGGACGGCGACGGCGAGCCCGACCAGTACTTCTTCAGCGGCTTCTGGGGATCGACCACCCTGGCGGTGATTCGCGCCTTCAGTGGTGACATCTTCGATGAGGCGATTACCAAGTGCACCGTCACCGAACAACCTGTGCAGGAGGCAATCCAATACATTGCAGACATTGTGCAGGTTCACGGAATCCAGCCGCCGCCTGAGATGCAGGCCGGTGAGCTCGGCATCACCTTCAATACCGGCAAAATCGTGGTCGGAGGGACCACCTCTTGCGACGGGGTGAAGGACCTCCTGCCAGATCGCCATCTGGACTTTGAGTGGGACTTCATCGTCGGGCCCGCCGGGCCCGCCGGCTTCAACTGTTGGGGCGACACAGGTCAGATGAACATCTCTTCGACCAGTCCCCATCCCGATGCGTGTTACGCCTGGATGCGCTACCGCAGCAGCAGGGAGATCTGGGAAGAGGCCTATGACGCGGGCACGACGATGGCCTTTATCAACTCGCCCACCCGCTATTCGCTCTTCGAGTCGAAATCCTTCCTCGAGCCAATGACCGGAATCGACACCGAGATGATCAAGGACAGCTTCATTTACGCCGAGCCCCAGCCCTACGTGCCGCGCAGCCCGCAGCCCTTCCGCGTCCTCTTCAGCGTCATGACCACAGAGGTGGATAACGCTGTGCGCGGCGCCAAAACGGTCGACGAGGCGACGGCTGACGCCTGTGAGCAGATTGAGGCGATTCTGGCGGAAGGCCACTAGGCAGAGACCCTGGCGCAATCGCCCTCAAGCAGCGAGGAGGCAGCGCCTTTGAAACCGTACCGCTCACTGTCGCTGATTTGACGAAATGGTGACAAAACACATGAAGGCTACGACACGCCCGCTCGCCGATCTTTGCTCCTATGCCGAGGGCGCCAACCCGGGTTACGGAGTTGAGCGCACCGTACAGTTGCTGCGCCGCTATCTCTTTGTCGAAGCCCAGACCATGCGCTGTCTGGTCGCCCATCTGAACGCTGTGCCGGAGTGGGAGGTCAAGTGCGGCTTCTCACTCCATCTGTGGCAGGATGCCGAACACTGCTCCTGGCTACGCGGTCGCGTCAAAGAGATGCGCACGCCGCCGCTGCACCTGGACCGCATCCCCGACCCTGCCTTGGACGCCTTCTTCCAGGAGTTAATTCGATCGCGCACCACGCTCGAACTTCTGACCGGCATCTATCGCATCCTCAAGCCGGCCGGTATCGCCGCCATGAAACGCCATCTGGCGGCAGCCAACCCGTTGGCCGATCAGCCCACGCTGCGCCTGCTAAGATTCATTCTGATTGAGGAAGAGGAGCAACTCGCATGGGGCGCGCATGCGCTGGACAGTCTGGTCGCTTCACAAGAAGACAAGGCGCAGGTTGACGCGCTCGAAGGCTGGGCCGTTCATTTGCAGTCATTCCTGGATGCCGCAGGGGGCATAGCCGGCGATTATGACCACCCAACGACTGCCGAGTTGCCGCCGGCCAGGGCCGAAGAGCCTTTCAACCCGGTCCGTTCCCCGCAACGCGATCTGCGCTTTCCCAGATTGTGGAATTCTCGCGGCCGCGGCCCCAAAGAAGAGGCTCCCGCTACCGAGCGAAACTGGTGGCAGTACTTTGTCCGTCTGACCGAAATGCACGTCCCTGAGCTGATGGCCCTGATTATGTATGATTGGGCCGACCAGCCCTGGGAGTTCTACCATGACATGGCCCGCCAACTTTGGGATGAAACGCGCCACGCCATGATGGGCGAGATCGCCTTCGAGAGGGAGGGGTTGGACTGGGCCGCTGTGCCGCACGAAATCAGCTTCGCCGAGTTCCCCAATACCCAGCTCGAACCGGCAGACCGCCACCTCCTGCTGTGGGGGATCGAACAGGGTCTGATGAAGCCGACCGGCAAACGTCGAGAGTACGAGGTGGCGCGCGAATCGGGCGATCCACTGTCGCCTACGTTCCAGGACTTCGATTGGGCCGACGAGGTGTTACACGCCCAGTATGGCCGCAAATGGCTGCTGCCAGCCTTTGAAACTACGGAAGCAATGCAGCAACGCTATGAAGAGGTGCGCGAAGGTTATCAGGCTCTCATTGACCGCGACCAGGCGCTGCCAAGAGCGGACTGGTGGGATGCATTCTATCAGAAAATGCAGCGCCAGCAGGAGCAGGAGGAGCCAGTCTGAAAGGTATTCTCCTGGCGGCGCCTCTTCTCGATGGGAGCGGGCGCGGCCTGGTTGTAGCAGACGAATACGCGCAAAGGAAATCCGGCAATAGTCAATCCAGATTACCAGCCAGTGGTGAACCCATCCAATCGACCCACAGAAGTATTCTCATTTTCCCCAAAAGGAGGAGTAGAGATAAAACGGACGAAGTATTCGTGGCTGTTGGGAATCGTGATGCGGAGACCAGCGCCAGCGCATGGGCTTCGCGCGCGCGTCCTCAGCCCCAGCCTGGTAGTGGCCGACGAGCCGGTGTCAGCGCTCGACGTTTCGGTGCAGGCGCAGATCCTCAACCTGTTGCTCGAGTAGCAACAGCGACTCGGCCTGACCTATTCTGTTCGTGGCGCACGACCTCAGCGCGGTCAAACAAATCAATGACCGGGTTGCGGTCATGTACGTCGGCCGCGTGGTTGAGACCGCCGAAACGAAGGATTTTTTTGAGTCGCCGAAGCATCCTTACACCGAAGCACTGCTCTCCGCCGTGCCGCAGCCGGACCCCCGTCTGCGCTCGCAGCGGATCATCCTGGTGGGTGAAGTGGCGGACCCTGCCAACCCGCCTTCGGGCTGCTATTTCAATCCGCGCTGCCGCTACGCCGTCGACATTTGCCGCGAGCAGACCCCTGAATTGGAAGAGTTCGTGCCCGGCCACGCGGCGAGTTGCCATCGCGCGCACGAACTGGAACTGGCCGGCACTTCGGACGCGCAGATTGCGCCGGTTTCTAACTCATAGCCAGTAGGATAATCCGTCCTCGGTCGCAGAGACCGAAGACCCGAATGCCGGCGACGCATCCGGCTCGGCAAACACGCAAATCAGGAGGAAACGACATGGCGGACACGTCAAGCGAGCTTCAGTACATTCGCCCCGATGCCCCCCTCCCACCGCAGAGCTTGCGGCGGGGCGTCCGTTCCGAAGCATGGACGCCTGCCAGCCTGGACCTGGCTGAACGGGCGCGCCTCGCGGTCAACGGCATGGTGGAGCCGACCGATCCGGAAGCGGACTACCGCGTCTACTGGAAGGCCTCTTTCCGCTTCAACCCGCCCGTCATGTATCACGACGGCGCCGACACCGGCATCACCCTCAAGTTCCTGGAAGCGATGCCCCGGATGCGCATGATGAGCGGCTCCGAGCAGGGACTACACGTCGAGCAGCGCTGGCGCGAGGTGCTGCTGCGCATGATCGGCCCCGATGGACAGGTGGCCTCGCCGGTCTTCGGGCCTGGCCTGACCCGACCTGACGTCCCCGGCGGTCTGGAGGGCGACCAGATGATCGATCAGCAGGTCAACGGCATCGCCTTGGGGATCGCCGCCACGCTCACCGTCCTCGACGACAGGGCGTATTGGGAACCGATCGGACGCGCCATCGTTGACGGGCTGGGGCGACTGGCCGTTTCGTACGATGACATGGCGTACCTGTCGCAGTGGGTCTTCGCGCCCGGCCAGCGCGGCGACCCTGCCCAGCCGCGTCCGCTGGGCACGTTTGCGGCCTATGCCATGTGGCCAGGACGGCGCCTCATCGACTTCTACCGCGTGACCGGCTACGAGCCTTCGCTGGAATTGGCAGGCAAACTGTGCCGCTACGTCGTCAGAAAAAGCCAGTACTTTGACGCCAACTACCGCTTCCTGCCCGACAACCCGGACCCGCACGGCCCCCGCCACGATGTCGTGCATTTCCACCATCACGCCATGACGATCCTCACCTGCCTGGAGTACGCCCTGGCCAGCGGCGACCAGGAGATCCTCGACTTCGCCGCGCAGGCGTTCCCCGTCGCGATTACCCATGGCGAGACCTTGACCGGCTTCTTCCCGGAGTCGGTGATCGACCACCACCAGTCGTGCGAACTCTGCGAGGTGGGCGATATGGTGCGCATTGCGGTGCGGCAGGCCGAGGCCGGGCTGGGCGACCATTACTGGGACGACGCCGACCGCTGGACCCGCAACCAGTTGGCGGAGGGGCAGCTGATGCGCGCCGACTGGATCTATCGCCTGCACAAGGGCGAACCGCCGTCGCAGATCAATCGCGATAGCGGGGGGCGCTGGCCGATGACCACCGAGCGGGTCGGCGAGCGCAACATCGGCGCTTACGCCGGCTGGCAAAGCCCAAACGACTGGGTGGAGTTCATGCTCACCCGTTTCTTGGAAGGCACCTCGTTCGGCGACCACTTGGGCCACGTGCAGGGCATCATGCACTGCTGCACCGCCAACGCCGCCCGCGGCCTCTACGAAGCATGGCGCAGCATCGTGACCGCGCAGGGCGAGCGCGTCAACGTCAACCTCCTCCTCAACCGCACGCACGAGGCCGTGGATGTCGACAGCCACATCCCTTACACCGGGCAGGTGGATCTGCACGTCAAGCGCGATTGCAGGCTGGCGGTGAGAATGCCGGCCTGGGTCGAACTGGGTCAGGTGACCTGCCGGGTGGATGAAAGCCCGCGTGAGGTCGAGTTCGATGGGCGCTATGCGCAGGTGGGCGATGTGCGCAGTCAGCAGGTCGTGCGCCTCGATTTCCCCATCAGCGAGCGCACCGACCGCGTAACGATCAACAACCGGTGGTATCTCCTCGTGCGCAAGGGGCATGACATCGTGTGCATCGATCCGCCGGGCAAGCTGTGTCCCCTCTACCAGCGCGATCACTACCGGGACAACGCCACGCTGTGGAAGAAGACCACCCGCTATTTGGATGAGCAGAGCCTGGGCTGGTAGCGGCGCTTACGCGCAAAAGCGGGATTGCCATCCCGAACGAGGAGGAGAATCGTGCAATACTGTAATCTGGGACACTCCGGCCTGGAGGTGTCGCGCCTGGCGCTGGGGGCCATCCCTTTTGGCACGTGGTTGGGTGATAGAGAAAGCCGCAACATGGCGGATATGTACCTCGACGCCGGCGGCAATTTCCTGGACACGTCCAACATCTACGGCGGCGGGAACTCGGAACTGGCGGTGGGCAAGATCATCCGCGGCCGGCGGGACCGTTTCGTGGTGGGCTCCAAGGGCGCATGGCTTGTCGGGAAGACGATGAGGCCCAATGCGTTCGGCCTCTCCCGCACCTACCTGGCCACCAACATCGAGGCCAGCCTGAAGCGGTTGGGCACAGACTATATCGACCTCTACCAGTGCCATGTGCAGGACCCCTACACGCCCATCGAAGAGACGATGCGCGTCCTCGACGATTTCGTGCGCGCGGGCAAAATCCGCTATGTCGGCGTCAGCAATTGGGGCGGCTGGCAGGTTGTCAAGGCCAATATGTATGCCCGCCAGTTCGGCCTGACTCCGCTTGTGTCCAATCAGATCTGGTACACGCTGGCCGACCGGGTGGCGGAGTTCGCGATCATCCCCGCCTGCCGTGATCAGAATGTCTCCATCATTGCCTGGGGCGCGCTGGCTCAGGGCTTTCTGACCGGCAGATACCGCCGCGGCGACGAGGGCCCTACCCCGGAATCACGCACGGCGGCGAACCTGGACACCGAGAGCAGTTCATGGAAGAGCCTGGCAGTGGAGAGGAACTGGAACACGCTGGACGTTGTCGAAGGCATCGCCGAGCGCCACGGAATGACAATACCCAGTGTGGCGATAGCCTGGCTACTGCAATCGAACACCTGCGACGTTGTGCTGGTGGGAGCCAGAAACCAGGAACAATATAACGCCAACATGGCGGCGCTGGACCTGCGGCTATCCCCGGAAGAGATGCAGGAACTGAATGAAGTGAGCGAGATGCCAGCCCCCTACCCCATGAATTTCTGGAACCTGTTCTGCTATCGCGATAGCAGGTACTATGGCGGACACCGGGATTGATGCCCAAGTATGCGGCACAAGTGGACAATTGAGGAGGAACCGGCATGGCGAGCGAAAATTCTGGACTGACTGTTGGAAATACCGACGACTGGGTGCCCGCGCACTGGCAGGACGTGCTGGAGGAGACGACCGACTGGCTGCAGAACCTGGTGCGCTTCGACACCTCCAATCCCCCCGGCAACGAACGCCCCGCCGCCCAATTCCTCCACGATATCCTCGTCAGCGAGGGGATCGAGTCGGAGATCGCCGGGCCCCACCCGAATCGCAGCAGCGTCCTGGCGCGCGTACCCGGCGACGGCAGCGGCGGCCGGCCCCTGCTCCTCGTTTCCCACCTCGACGTCGTGCCCGCCACGCCCGCCGGTTGGGATGTCGAGCCCTTCTCCGCTACCCTCAAGGACGGCTTCGTCTGGGGGCGCGGCGCCATGGACTGCAAACACCGCGTCGCCACCCAAGCCATGATGCTCGTCCTCGCCAAACGCCGTCAGCTCAATCTCAAACGCGACCTCGTCTTGGCAGCCTGCGCCGACGAAGAGACCGGCGGCCAGAATGGGATGGGATGGCTCGCCGAAAACCGCCGCCGGAAGGTCGATGCCGAGTACGTCCTCGGCGAAGGCGGGGGCGGTGAGGTGCCCGCGCCCCAGGGCAAATACTGCGCCGTCGCCACCGCCGAAAAGGGAGCCTTCGAGCTGACCATCACCATCCGCGGCCAGGGCGGCCACTCCCTCCGCATCATCCCCAATGGCGCCATGAGCAGGCTGGGACAGCTCCTCGCCAGGCTGGAAGAGATGCGCCTGTCATCGGCGATGACCGATACCACCGCCTCGTCCATCGAGACGATCGCGCCCGGCCAGTCCGCGCCCGTGCAGGAAGCGCTCTACGCCCTGCTCTCAGACGCCACCCGCGACGAGGGCATGGTCGGCCTCCGCAGGACCGCCCCGGGCCTGGCTGGTTGGCTCGGACCCTCCCTCTATAACTCCATCGTCCCGACAATGGTGCAGGGCGGCGAGAGCGCCCACGCCTACCCCACCGAGGTGAAACTCCACTGCAACGTCCGCTTCCTCCCCGGCGAGAGCATCGATAACGTGCTCGATCTGATACGCGCCCGCCTGGACGGTATCGATGACGTGGAGCTGGGCGAGGTGGAGGAAAGCTTCTTCGCCTGGGAGTCGCCAAGCGACACCGCCCTCTTCCGCATTATCCGCAACCTTTACGAGGATCTCTCTCCCGGCACGGTTGTCGTTCCCATGCTTCTGGGCGGCTCAACCGACGTCCGCTTCCTGCGCGCGCCTGACCGGGCCGTCTACGGCTTCTTTCCCTCAATCAGCAACACGCCCGCCGGGCGCAACAGCGGCGGCCACTGCACCAATGAACGCGTCGCGCTCTACAGCATCAACCGCGCCCTGCATATCCTCTACGAACTGATCACAAGACTGTGCCTTTGATGGGTTGCCACGCAGTCGTCTTCGACGTGTGATCGCAGCCTCTTGAAACTTGCTTGTGCTAGTGGCGCACGGCTGGCCGTCCTCGACGTTCATATAGCGGCAGTATCATGCGGAAGCAGATTTGCCATTTTCCGGTTCCGCCCGCAGTTGTCAGTAGGACCGCTGCTATCACGAAACGGGTGCATCTCAATTTAGCAAGAACCATCCCCGCGAACAGGATGCTCTCACGGCCCAGAACGCGCCCCTATCTCGCCTGCAGTTAGTGTAGCTGACAAAAGGTAGCCAAAAATCTCACCTCAATCATAGAATGCACGCTGCGAAACTCGCGAATGCCCTAGCTTATTTTTTTGTTCAAGTGTAGAATTGGGTAGGCGGTTCACGTGCGCTGTAGGCGGAACGCCAATCAGGACTGATCAACTCTCAATTTCAGATGGCTCTGCAAGGCGGCAAACCGGGTGCGTAGCCTGGCAGGATGATATGACATGCAAGGAGAATTGCAATGAGGGTTGTGGAGCATAGCGTTGGCAGCATCTTGGGAGAAGAGGAAATCGAGGCCATCCGACGCGTGATCTCCTCCGGCCAGAGTCTGGCATGGGGTCCCGAGCGCATGGCTTTTGAGGAGGATTTCCGTACCTACAGCCAGGCCAAGCACGCCATCTCAGTGAGTTCGTGTACCGCGGCCCTGCACGTTTGTGCGCAGGTGCTTCGGCTCGGGCCGGGCGATGAGGTGGTTTGCACACCCCAAAGTTTTCTATCGACGACATTGGCCCTCATCGCCCGAGGGGTTCGCGTGCGCTTTGCTGACATCGACCCGGAAACCCTGAACATCGCCCCAGATACCATTGAGGCCCAAATCGGTCCCCACACCAAGGCGATATACCTCGTGCATCACGGCGGCAATCCAGCCAATATGGACGCCATCAGGAAGATCGCCACCGACTACAACCTTCCCGTCGTCGAGGATTGTGCGCACGCAGTGGGCGCAGAATCCAAGGGGCGCAAGATCGGCGGCGGCGATCTGTGCTGCTTTTCATTCCACTCGCTCAAGAACATGACCACCCTGGGGGAGGGTGGCATGCTCACCACAAACAACGACGAGTGGGCGGCAGAGGCTGCGGCGCTGCGCACCATGGGTATAATGGGCGAAACCGTCGACCGAGGCACAGACCACATTGGCCCGTATGCCAAGCCAGACTCCCAGGTTTTCGATCATGCAGGCATCAGCTGGACGAGAGACCATACGCGCATCGATGAGATGGGCACGCACTACCGGATGAGCGCAGTGCAGGCTGCCGTCGGACGCGTCCAGCTGCGCAAGTTGGACAGCTTCATCGCGGCGCGGGAGCGTGTGGCGCACCGTTACACAGAGGCCATTGCAGACATCCCTGGTCTGCGTCCGGTCAAGATCGCCGCGGCCGACAAGAGTGCCTGGCATCTTTACACCTGCTTTGTCGAACCCGATTCCGGTGTCGATCGGGACGTGTTCTCCAAGTATCTCCAGGAAGAGCGTGGCGTGCAGATCATTATGCGCTTCTGGCCGCTTCACCTCAGCGCCGAGCATCGGACTGAGGGTCACAGGTTCGGTGAATGTCCCATCTGCGAGAAAGTATGGTTCGAGCAGCAGATTAATCTGCCCATCTGCGCCGCGATGGAGGATTGGGAGATTGATACCGTCATTGCAGGCTTGATCGACGGGATGAGGAACTGCCAAGGGTAGCGAGAGAAAGCGAGGATGAAAATGAAAAGCGACCACACACGATATGCGGTGTGTGTAGCGCCCAATTGCATTGAGTTCCGCGAACGGCCCCTGCCACTGCCTGGCCCACGAGAGATCCTGATCGAGACGCGGGCTGTGGGACTATGCGCCAGTGACGTGGTCGTCATCTCTGGCAAACACACAGCAATCACCCCCCCTACCGATTACATCGGACACGAACCCGGCGGTGTTGTGGTTGAGGTGGGGCGCGAGGTCACCCGCTTTCGCCCCGGAGATCGCGTCAGCAGCCTCGGTGGTGCGCCCGGACCGGACATCCGCATGCAGTTCGCTGACCACTATGTTCAGCATGAGGATGCCGTGTTTCATATTCCCGAGGCCCTGTCCTTTGCCTCGGGACTCTGTGAGCCGCTGGCGATGGTTGTGAAGGCCACTTTGTCGTCGGGTATCCGCCCGGCCGATCTGGTTGCGGTGGTCGGCGCTGGCTTCTTCGGGCAACTTCTGGCCCAGTCGATTCGCTTGCAGGGCGCATGGAAGGTGGCCATGTTCGACTTACTGCCCTGCCGGCTGGAGATCGCCAAACAGTTGGGGGCGGATCAGGTCTACAACATCCAGGAAGGCGGGGTGCCCAGAGCGCTCGAAGAGTTGACCGAGGGGCAAGGATTCGATCTGGTGATCGAGAGTGCCGGTATGCCGGGCGCCCTTGACACCGCGGCGGAGTTGGTTCGACCGGGTGGCACCATCTATGGCTTTGGCGTCCACGCTTGGCCCGAAACCCTCAACTTGTGGCCCTGGCACCACAAAGCGTTTCGTCTCCTGAACAACTGGCGGGAATCTACACCAGGCGGGCAGAAAGGGAACAGGCGGTTTGCGCAGATCGGGTTGGACTGGGCAGCACGGGGTTGGTGTAAAGTGGACAATCTGATCACCACGTGGCCGTTGGCGGATCTGCAGCAGGCGATTGACGAGGTGGTAGGCCATCCAAAACGCGTGATGAAGATCGTCCTGACTCGCTGAGCAAAGGAAACAGCATGGACGTGTTGGTAACAGGCGGCAGCGGCATGATTGGCGGCTACGTGGTGCGCGAACTGATGGCCCACCAACATCAGGTGACCATTTTCAGCCGCAGTCCGCAGCCGCCGGAGGGCGTCCGCGCCTTTGCAGGGGATACGCTCAATATAGCGCAATTGAAGGCAGCGAGCCGGGGCAAAGATGCTATTGTGCATCTGGCGGCCATCCCCAATCTCCAGAGCTATTCGCCTGAACGAGTGTTACAGGTCAATGTTATCGGAACTATCCACGTCTTGGAGGCCGCCGTGTTGGAGGGCGTAGGGCAGGTGGTCCTGGCCTCATCGAACGCGGCAACAGGATATTGGCGCCGGCACGAGGTCCCTCCCGACTATCTGCCCCTGGATGAGGAACATCCCTGTCGCCCTCGGGATGCCTACGCCTTGAGCAAGAGCCTTAACGAACTGACCTGTCGAAGCTACACCGCTGCACACGGCGTACGCACCATCTGCCTGCGCATTGCTGGCGGCAAGTATCTGGACCGGCAGGGGGCCGATCTCATCGTGCCTTCAGAGGACTGGGGCGCCGCTACCGTCGAGGAGTTATGGGGCAAGTTTCTCTTGGCGATCGATCACCCAGCCGGCGGACAGTGGTCTTTTTGGGTCTACGTGGATGCCCGAGATGTGGCCACGGCCGTCCGTCTGGCGTTGGAGAACGAGGCGGTCGAGCATGGCGTCTACTTTCTCAGCGCTGCTGATTGCTTCTCCCGATTTGAAAGCTCAGCGCTGCTCGAACGCTTCTTCCCAGATGTGCCACTTCGCGAGACCATCAGCGGTTACGCCACACTCGTCTCGCACGGCAAGGCCGCGCGCGAACTGGGCTATGCCCCGCGCCACTCCTGGCGCAATTGTGTGTATCTGCTGAACAAGGAAAAGCATGGAGGTTAGACGCATGGAATTTGTTTTTCAAAGATCCTACCGAGGTCCGGTCAGGCTGGTCATTCTTGATTGGGCAGGCACGACATTGGACTACGGCTGCTATGCACCGGCGGTTGTATTCGTTGAGGTATTCAATCGGCAGGGGGTGGAGATCTCCATGAAACAGGCGCGGCAGCCTATGGGACTCAAAAAAGTGGATCACATCCGCGCGATTTCCCGCCAGGCTGAAGTTGCTGAACTGTGGAATGAGGCACATGGCAGGGAATGTACGGAAGCGGATGTGCAGGCAATGTTTGAGAAGGATTTTGTCCCCCTGCAGGTGGCCTGCATTGCCGACTATAGCGAACTCATTCCCGGAACGGTTGAAGCAGCCAAAGAGTTGCGAGAGCGCCGGATCAAGATAGGTTCCACCACCGGCTACTTTACCGCGGCAATGGAGATCAACCTGCGCGAAGCGAAAAAGCAGGGCTACGCCCCTGATGCGAATGTTTGCGCCAGCGATGTCCCCGCGGGCCGACCCGAGCCTTGGATGGTCCTGTGCAACATGCAGCAGGCACGCGTCTTTCCCCCCGCAGCTGTCATAAAGGTTGACGACACCAAGCCGGGCATTGCAGAAGGGCTGAACGCGGGAACGTGGACGATTGGACTATCCAAGACCGGCAATGAAGTCGGACTGAACGAGAAGGAACTGGCTGCCCTGCCCGATGACGAGGTGCAACGGAGAGTCGCCCGAGCAGCGGACGGTCTGGCCGCAGTGGGCGCGCATTACGTCGTCGAGTCTATAGTGGATGTACCGGCCATTGTTGACGAAATCGAACAAAGACTGAAGCTGGGCGACAGACCCTAGGCAATGACATGGACGAGAAATCGTGCCGCGCCGCCGTGTTTTCGGGAGCGGGCAAACCGTTGACGATTCAGCAGTTTGCAATTCCTCAATCCATCGAACCGGGCGCCGCTTTGTGCAGGATAAGGCTGAGCACCATCTGTGGCTCCGATCTGCATACAATCAGCGGTAAGCGTAAGGAGCCGACGCCGATCATCCTCGGCCACGAGATTATAGGGGACATCGTAGCGCTGGGTGATGGATTGGCGGCCGACGGATTCGGCCACAAACTGAGTGTGGGAGATAGGGTATCATGGTCCATCATGGCTTGCTGTGCCAACTGTTTCTATTGCCAGCTGGATCTGCCACAAAAGTGTGTGCATCTGCGCAAGTACGGTCACACAGGCTGCAATGAGCCACCGGGGTTGACAGGCGGCTATGCTGAGTACATCTATCTTTTCCCAGGCACGGCCATTTTCAGAGTTCCCGATCCTGTTTCCGACGAGATAGCTACGCCAGCTAACTGCGCCCTGTCAACCGCGATGAACGCGGTTGAGACAATTGGGGTTGAAAGAGGAGAAACGGTACTCATTCAAGGCGCGGGTTCATTGGGCTTGAACCTCATCGCGGTTGTGGCTGAGGCGGGCGCACAGGAGATCATTGTCACTGACATCAACCAGAAACGATTGGAGTTGGCCTCCAAATTTGGGGCCGATCTATGTATCAACATAGGGGAATCAAGCGACGAGAAAACGCTATCGCAGATTCGCAGCCAGACCGGCGCATATGGTGTTGATGTCGCTTTTGAAGCATGCGGAGCGAAAGTTGCTGTTGCGCAGGCGGCTGAAGCATTACGCATTGGTGGACGGTATCTGATCGCAGGACTCGTAACACCGGGCAACGATTTAGGGATAGACGGCAATCAGGTGACACGCAAGTGTCTTACCATAAAGGGCATTCATAACTACCGCCCTGATCATTTGGGCCAGGCTTTGAGGTTTCTGGAACAGCGATGTGGCAAGTTCCCCTATTCAGCTTTGGTCGGGAGCATATTTCCTCTGGCCGAAATAAACGACGCCGTTCGGGTTGCGACCACCGGCAAGTATATCCGTGTTGCTGTAAGACCGACTCACTGAAGCGGAAGCGCCTGCCCGCACCCTTCTGTTCAGAGGACTTGCCCATGGACAGCGCCTCCCTGGCGAAAGCGATCCCATCTGTCGCGCTGTTCAGATATGGCAACGAAATGACAGGCATCGTGAGAGGCAAAGGCAAAGCGCCTCTGCAAGGTGCATATCAACTCGCCCAAGGGGCTTGAGCCGTGTCAACACAACATTACAAATTCCCCCACTTGTTTCGCCCCTTCACTCTCAAAAATGTGACGCTTCGCAACCGTATCGCGGTGAGCGCCCATTTCGCGGGGTGGTGGGTCACTGATGGACTGCCCAACGAAGAGTTCGCCGCCTACATTGAAGAACGCGCGCAAGGCGGCATAGGTCTTTTTGTCATCGGCGCCACAGGCCCGACCTATGACGCCGGACCGGATTGGATTCAGAATACGTCAGAGGCTATCATACCCTGCTACCGGATGCTGGCCGAGGCGGGGCACCGGCACGGCGCCAAAGTCTTCGCCCAACTCATTCACACGGGAGACCCCCTCCCCGTCGGCGCAGGCGCTCGCATCCGCTCTGGCATGCAGGCGCAGGTCGTTGCCCACGCCCGTCAGCGCCCCCGTTGCCCTGATCGAAGTGCGGCAGAACTGCGCGCCCTGGCCCGCAGTTTCGGTGAGGCTGCCGCTCGGGCCAAAGCGGGTGACATCGACGGCCTGGAACTCCATGCCCATGAAGGCAACTTGCATGCCCAGTTTCTCAGCCCAATCTTGAACCGGCGCACCGACGAATACGGCGGACCGCTCGCCAACCGCATACGCTTCGTCGTAGAGACCCTCCAATCGATGCGAGACGCAATCAAGGATGAAGTGCCGCTTGGTATACGCCTGAAGGCCCACGATCAGGAAGAAGGCGGAATGACGACGGAGGACTATGTTGCGCTAATCGCTCGGCTTGAGTCAATGGGTCTGGTGGACTACATCAGCCTCACGGCGGGCGATGGGGGCCTGCACCACGGCCCCATGACCCGTCCGGATGGGGAGTGGCTTTCGCTTGTGCATCAGATCAAGCGCACCACCTCGCTATCCATCATGCATGCTGGCCGCATCACCACCCCGCAGATGGCCGAAGAGGCCCTCAGCGGCGGCATGCTGGATGTGGTCTGTATGACCAAGTCTCACATCGCCGATCCACACTTCGCGCGCAAGGTTCAGGAAGGTCGGCTTGAGGACATTCGTTACTGCACGCGCTGTCTCCAAAGCTGCATTGGGAACGTTGAGCACATGAGTTGCGTCTACAACCCCGTCACGAGCCGGGAGCGGACCTGGGCAGCGTTGGAACCCGCGCGTCAGCGAAAACGAGTCGTTATTGTGGGAGCGGGACCTGCCGGTATGGAGGCTGCGCTGGCTGCCCATGCGCGCGGCCATGAAGTGATCGTGTGTGAGAAGAGCGACCAAGTGGGTGGCCAAGTGCATCTCGCCGCTGCCAGCCCTATGCGCCGGATGTTTGTCCGGATCGCAGAGTTTTACCAGCGCCAGGCACAGAAAAACGAGTTCGAGATTCGCCTGTCCACCACCGCCACGACCGCTTCTATCGATGCACTCAAGCCCGACGCGGTGATTGTCGCCACGGGATGCAAAGCGCGCATCGCCCAAATCCCCGGCGGTCGCGAGACATGGACAGTGCCTGACGCCCTCAACCGCAATCTGACCGGCATCGAGAAACTATTGGTCGTCGATCGCACCGGGACCATGCATGCGCTGATGTTGAGCGACTACCTGTCTGCCCTCGGGCTCGAAATTGAATACATCACCCCGGCGACCCGGGCGGCCTGCGCTGTCGAGGGTATGACACGCGAGGAAATGCTGAGGCGGCTTCAGGATCGAGGCGTACAGTTCAGCGTAGAGGAGGAACTCGTATACTGGGATGACCGGAGTGCCCTGATCCGGCACAGCCGCTTTGTCGAAGAGCGCGCCCTCGCAGAAGTCGACGCAGTGGTCATCTCCGCCGGGGCCGAGCCACTCAACGGACTGGCTCTTGAGTTGCGAGGGGTTGTGCCTGAGGTCCATACCATCGGGGATGCCAATACCCCGCGCACGGTTCAAGAAGCGACGCTGCAAGGTGGACTGGTGGCTCGTATGCTCTGACCTGCCAGTCGGCGCGCGCGGTTGCGTGATCTGCATCCAGGCAATCAGTCAGACGCGGGCGCCCCCGTCAAGACCTGTCGATCGAGAGCGCCGAGGAAGATTTGCAGCCTGACAGGCTTTCGCAGCGGGTCGTTAGCTCCCGACGACTGTGATTCGCCCGATGTTGTAGATGACTGATCGTTTTGGTCAAGACAGTGGTACAGCAAAAGGGGGCCGTAGACGGTCTTCCTCTTCAGATCACAGATCAACCGTGCTGACTTCTCGAGGAGGAATGTGAGTCATGTTAGATCAGAAATATGTTGATTTCTACAACGAAAATGGGTATCTGCACCTACCAGGCGTTCTCTCTCTTGCTGAGGTTGAGCAACTTCAGAAAGCCACAGATCGTCTGATCGAGTTCGCTTCATCGTGGCAGGTTCCCCAGCCCGACTATCAATACCGTCGCAATCCTGATACCGGCAAGGTTGTCTTGAACAGGATCAACTCCACAAGCAAACGTGCGCTTGAAGTCAAGGCCCTGTATGGACACCCCCGGATGTTAGAGATTGCTGAAGGCCTCTTGGGCCGTGATTTCACCCTCGCAGACGATGCTTTGGTGATCAAAATGCCTGAGTATGGGGCGCCTGTGCCCTGGCATAGAGACTCGGCCATACCGACGCTGGGCAGGGCAACAGACAGCCTGGCTGTCGTCGGGGTTGACCTGGACGCCTCCACTCTCGCAAACGGGTGTGTCCATGTAATCCCCGGCACCCATCAATGGGATTTGGTTGACATTCAAGATATGGTGGATGAACATGGCTTCAACCTTCCGGGAGCGCTTCCCGTTGAAACGGAACCGGGCGATATCGTGGTTCACGCTGGCAATGCGTTGCACGCTTCACGGACTGGCCGGGGCGGGACGCTGCGACGCACGATCTATTTCGGCGCGTTTGCAATTGACCGGTATATCAGTGAGTATAAAGCCAGTCACCCTCTCGTGAAATTGCATATGCAATATATGCTCCGGGGGATACAATTGCGTCAAAAACTGGCCTATGCGCAGGGCGAGAAACCCTTCGAATGGCGCGGGTCGCCGCAATGGCAGATAGAGTTGGGACAGACAGATCACGTCGAATGGGGCGTGCGCAGCGCTCGTCCAAGCTGAAGTCTGGCAACCTTGTCGAAGGTGGTCCTCACGCTCCCTGAAAATGACATGAATCCCCCCATACCTGATCTTCCGCCATTGCATTCATGATCGCGTTGCCTCCGCCGGTTTTCTGCTTTGCTCAACGGCGCTTTGTCTAGGGCGTCGACGTGACGGGTCTCAAGGGCCGAACTGTAAACATGAGGTGATAAAGTGAAAACAAGAGTCTACACCTTTGACAATGGAATCGAGTTGCGCCTGGAACCGGCGCGCAATAGCTGGAGTCTCCGCACCGCGGAAGGTGTCGCTATCACGGGTAGCAGGGTTGGAGCCCACCTGGCCGGAGGCGGCAAAGTATTGGGGAGATTTGTCGACTCGCACAGGAGACGTTTTTCCGATCCTGCCGGATCGGGAGAATGCGTCATCGCTGAATTCGTCAACAACGAGCATCAGCTCTCCTTCCGCTGGCAACTTGACGTCTATGAGCGCCGGCCAACCCTGGCGATCTCCTTTTCTGTAACAAACAACGGCCCGGTAGACCTGCAATTCGAGGACATCTTTGCTGTTGACGGGACACTTCTTCAAAGCCTGGACATGACTGACAGATGCCGGGTGTTGAACAACGGGCCGGGCGCATGCGGGTTCCTGTGGTATCCATCGATTGTGGAACCGGTAAGCACTGCGCTGGACCCAGGCTCACAGATTGAAGCATACTGGTCAACGGCGGTATCCGCCCCCAAGGAAAACCTGTTCTTTGCCATTGGCATGGGCCATTCGCCCTCAGCCTTCTATCGCTTTGTCTTTTCCAGGCAAGGAAACGACGTTCGACTGTATGCTTCCGCTCTGCAGGAAATTGGCAAACAGTTTCCCTGGAAAGAGTCATACAGACAAGCACTGGACCCACAGTCAGAGAATGTGCCCATCGATCCGCTGCTCTTGAAATCTGGCGGCAAAATAGATTCCAGATTCGCGATCGCGTGCTCTGAGTCGATCCATGCCGCTCTGGACAACTACACAGATCACGTCCGTGACTACCTGGAGGTAAAGTCGCGGTTTGGTCCCGTTACCGGGGTTTTTGCTGACTATGCCTGCGATCCTTCCTTCCGCTCGATAGACGCGCAAACAGTCACGAGGGAGCGGTTGTCAACAATTCTTGACATCTTGCAAGAAAAACTACAGAAATATGGCCTGACATATTTCATGTTCACACTCGGAGTGGGCATCGCTCCTGAGAATGCGCCCGACGACTTTGATTGGAGAGCGGTTCTGTCCGAGGAAGCGCTGAAAACGATTGATGTCTCACATCCAGACTTTCGAGGGTCCGAGAAAGACTACCAACTGGAAAACTACTTTCCTGGAGGCATCAGAAGTTTCACCGATGAAATCCACAACAGGGGGTTCAAGGCGGCCTTTCATTATACAGAGCTTAACCATGTCAAGAGTGGTCCACCAGAATGGGATGATGTATCAGCCCGGCACGCCAAAGCGAAATTTGTGGACGAGTGGGGGTTTGATTACCTGTTCGTCGGAGTCGGCTACCCGCCTTACAATCTGCAGCGAGACCAAACAATCGTCGAGGCTTTTCGTAGAAGGCTGACACGCATAAGGGAAGAGATCGGTTCAGACATTTTCCTGACAGCGCATTTCACAATGCCGCCATCCCCCGAGGTATATGACGGCGGGCGTGTGGCGTTGGATTTTCGCGGTGGAAGAGAAGTGATTCTGCTTCATCAGTTGACCCAGCGTTACTACTACCATGGCAAGTGGTTTCAGCTGGATCCAGAATTCTACGACGCGGCCGCAATCCCATTCGCAAATGATTCGGGCGCATTTGGGAAACCTGGCATGTCCCCCCTCGAGAAGATCATCTCCCCTCTTGAAAAGACAAAGGCATGGATATCCTTGCAAGCCATAGCCTGTTGGAGTTTTTTCGTGGGAGGCGCACTGGAAAATACCTCAGATGAGCGCTTTGGCTTGCTGTCTCGCGCCCTGCCTGTCTATCCAGGACGGGGATATCCCCTGGACTTGATGGCGGAGGAGAATCCATTGAGCGTTTGGGTCCTCCCCGTCTGCCATCCATGGGGAGGGGAACATACTGTTGTTGGCCTGTTCAACTGGTCGTCTGAAGAGCAGGCCAGAACCGTATCCTTCAAGCGGAAGGATGTCGTGAGCGATGAGGGTGAATACCTCTTGTTCGACTTCTGGTTCAAGCGTTTTCTGGGATCGCTGGAAGAAGAGTTCGTCGTCACGCTACCTCCCTTCACCTGTCAAGTTATTTTCGCAACTGAGAAGGGGGAGGATGTCACCTTCATCGGCTCTGACAGGCACATCAGCGGTTCATTTGCCCTCAAGGACTGGCACTTCGATCCTCATGAAGGTGTGGTCTCGGGGGAGTCCGATGGGCCTCCGTTCACCGAACACTCCTTATTCTTCTACCTCACTGAAGACATAGGGCCCCAATCGTCTGAGGGCTGCACCGCCGAGCTCGTACAGATGCGTGTCTTGCGCGTGACAGTCAGTTTCGGCGCGGAAGGAATCCAACAGTGGAAGGTCATGCTGGATAAGCGGGCCACGGTTGCGCACTTTGAGGAGAAATACGGGGCATTCCAGTTTTCCCCCTCCATCATAACCAGAGAGCCAAACAGGAACCTGCCCGCCAAATAGCCGCTCCGGCCGGTCTCCGAGCGGGCCAGCATCAGCACAGGATTGACGACATGCCCAAGATCACGATCATTGGCGCGGGTAGCACGGGCTTTACCAAAGCGTTCCTGGCGGATATCCTCACGCGTCCGGAACTGGCCGAGAAGACCACGGTCGCGCTGATGGACATCAGCCAGGAAAATCTGGCCGTGGCGGCCGCTCTGGCCCGGAAGATGGTGCGGCAGTCGGGCCGATCTACCGTCATCAAGGCGACGACCGACCGCCGCTGTGCCCTTGACGGAGCGAACTATGTGGCTAACGTCATGTTTTTGCACGGCAATGAGATCTTTAACCGCGCGCTGGAGATCGCCAGGACGTACGGTGTGGATCAGGCTGTAGGTTGTACGACCGGGCCAAACGGTGTGTTTATCGCCCTGCGCTATGTGCCCGTCTTAACCGAGATATGCAAGGAGATGGAGGAACTCTGTCCGGATGCCATTTTGTTCAACTACTGCAACCCTGCCGCGATCAATCCCTGGGCGCTGAGCAAAATATCGCCGATCCAGGTAGTTGGAATGTGCCACAGCGTGCAGGGTACCGCCCAGACCCTGGCGCGCTATATCGGCGTGCCCTACGAGGAAACGGGACATTGGGTTGCGGGCCTCAATCACCAAGCCTGGTTCCTGCGTTTCGAGTGGAATGGGACAGATGCCTACCCTCTGCTATGGGAGAAGATGGAGGACCCCGAGATTTATGAGCAGGACGTAGTGCGTTGTGAGATGTTGCGTTATTACGGCTACTTTGTGACGGAGTCCAGTTATCACAATGGAGAATATGTCCCCTACTTTCGTCGGACCAGGCAGTTGATTGGCCGTTATACACCGACAAAAGGATCGTGGGCCGGGTTGGGCTACGAGTACACCAACAAGGAGCGTCACGCAAGGAAGGAGACAGCAGGACGTATGGCCTTACATGAAGAGGCTTTTGGAGACGCCCCCTTGGAGATCTGCCCAAGCGACGAGTACACCATCGGAGTGATCCACGCTATCGAGACCAACACGCCCTACCGATTCAATGCCACCGTGCAAAACACGGGTTTGATCACGAACCTGCCCGATGGATTTTGGGTCGAGGCGCCTTGCCTGGTGGACAGCATGGGCATTCATCCCTGCTTCGTGGGCGATCTGCCTCCGCAGTGTGCAGCGTTGAATCGGAACCGCATGAACCAGGATGAGTTGGCAGTGAAGGCTGCGCTGGAGGGGGACCGTAAGGCTGCCGAGCAGGCCATTGCGCTGGATCCTCTCACCGCGGCAGTACTCACGCTGGACGAGATTCACGATATGGTGGAGAGGATCTTTAGCGATTTGGCCGAGTACCTGCCCCAGTTTAAGTAGCCCGATCACGCCGCAGGTGATACGAAAGAAGCCGGGGATAGAAATCTGGCAGACGATTACCACGTTTGGCCACGATGCCGAAGCAAGCGTGGTCGCCAATGCAACTTTGTTTCGCGTTGGTTTTCCTTCTCGTGGGCGTCAAACCTTCCCGGAAACCGCTGGCTATGGTTTCCGGGAAGGTTTGATTTTCCTGCATGGCGCTTCCCAGTGCCAGCTACAAGATCTCTTCAATGCCGGCGCTATCTTTGAACTCCTGCATGCCCCTCGTAGCAACTTCCTGCCAGGCTTCGCACAGTTGCGTTGCAGTCACCGTGCCAGACCAGATGGTGCCGCCGAGCAGTTCCTCCTGCAGCTCCTTGTTATCCATGAAGTAGGCATTGCCGTAGTCGCCCCACGCCCAGCCGTAGAAGTTGTTCAAACCCTCTGCATACTGGGCGCGCTTGGCCGCGCCGAACAGGGCCAACGGTTCACCGCTTGCCATCAGGCTCTCAACATAAGGATCCTGACCGGCCCAACCCAGAATCGCCGTATTGGTGCCGAAGATGTCCATAAACCGACGCTGAGTTTCGTCCTTGAATTGGGTGAAGATGAATTTGCTGGAGGCCGGCAGGTGCGCTTGCGGCGCGGCCGAAATAATGCCGATTCCGCCTGGACCAACGGTCGCCGTGTGATGGACGCCTGGGGCCAGGCCCGGCTGCTCTGCCCAACCGATCAGCTCATACATATCCATGTTATCCTGCTGCTTCGCCTGACGCAATGCCGATTCCAGCAGTGTTATCGCTGTCACACCTTCGCTCAGTCGGTCGTTGCGGGCCACTTCGGGACGGGTCTCTTCGCTGAATGAAACGCCGAATTTGAAGACAGGATCTAGATAGAAACGCTGCACAGCTTCGATCGTCTTGTCAGACGTCAACTGAAACTCCTGATTCTCTGCGTCCCACCAGTGCTGCCCCAGGTCTAGGATTGCGCCTAGCATCCAATCACCGGACCAACTCGGATTGAGCAGGTCAAGCCCCCAGCGGGTGACGTTTCCGGCATCATCCCGCTGCATCAGCTCTGAACTCTCTGCCAGCATGTCCTCCCACGCGCCCCAGTTCTTCAGTTCTTCAGGGTAAGGCAGACCGGCCTCATCGTAGGAGTCCTTGCGGTACATGAGCATCTGGGAGGGGTTGCTGCCGGCGATGGGCATCTCCATGAGCCTTCCGTTGAACGACACGCTGTCCAGGTCACCGGGCGCAAACATATCGCGGGTGTAACCGGAAGCATCAAAGATGTCATCCAATGTTAGGTAAGTGCCGTCGATGTAGAACTGTGGGTAGCCGAAGGAGGCCGCGTGCGCGCAATCCGGCGGCGTGCCCGCAGCCAGCAAGGGAAGCAATGTTTCCCGCACCGGCCAGCCGCTCGGTATTAGTTCGACTTTGTAGTCCGTGGAGGTTTCGAAGTCATCCTTGAGTACGCCGTGCCACATGTCCTGTTCCGTATTGGACAGGTGCACGTATTGGATGGTGATCTCTTCCGCCATGGGAGCGGGCGCTTCGCTTTCGGCCGCAGGGGCCGCCGGTGCGACACAAGCGGCCAGCATCGTGCCCGCCGCTGTGACGCCTGATAGTCGCAGGAACTTTCGTCGATTCATCGTGTGACTCATTGTCTTCCTCCTTGGAATAGAGTCAAAAAGAAACAGAACGCGTCATGCCGGAACTACAACCTGACATAAGTGAATCGAAAAACGATCAGAGATCCAATGCCTGCGAATCTCTGATCGCCAACGCCCCATATTACTCCACCAACCCGGTACGGTCGATGCTGCGGGTAAAATAGCGCTGCGTAACCAGAAACAGCAAGAGCAGCGGCGCTATCGTCAGGGTTACGGCCGCCATAAACAGGTTTTCCCCCACATAGTAAAAGGTGAAGGATGATGACGTAAGCAAGCGGGTCATGTTGAACATCCACTGGGGCAGTGTATACAGGTCCTGATCGCGCAGCGCCATGATCGGCCCCAGGCTGTCGTTCCACGTCCACACAAACGAAAAGAGAAAGACGGCCAGGATGGCCGGCTTGGCCAGGGGCAGCATGATCTGCCAAAAGATACGCAAAGGTCCGGCACCGTCGACAGCCGCCGAATCTTCAAGCTCATAGGGCAGCCCTTTGAAGAATTGCCGGTAGACCACGAGCAGAATACCGCCGCGCACTCCATAGCCCAGGTAGGTCGGGACGAGCAGCGGCAGATAGGTGTTCATCCACTTCAACTTGGAATAGAGCATGAATTGCGGAATCATTACCATCTGCGGTGGTACGATAATCGTGAACAATAACAGGCCAAAGAGAAACTGACGCCCTCGAAAGGGCAATCGAGCAAAGCCGTAACCCACCATGGCGCCCACCAGCGTTTGCCCAATGGCGGCGATGGCACTGGTCACAATGCTGACTGGCAGCGAACGAAAATAATTCAGATGTTCAAGTGCCAGGACGTAACCGTCGGCCGTAGGGTTACGCGGAATCCAGCGCACGGTCGGGTTGCTGAGTTCGATCAGCGGCTTGAATGATGTGGAAACCATGAACAGCATTGGGAACATGAAGACATAGGCCAATTCCAGCAGGATCATCCAGCGCAGTGCAGTTGAAAGATGCCGCCCAACTCTGAGGCGCAATTCCTGTATGTCCGCGAACGCAAGGCGCCCCTGTTCGCGTTTCACTTGTGTCATTCGCGCTCTCCCAGGTGAAAGACAGCGTTCGACATCATGCGCAAGGTCAGTCCAACCAAGAGAAAGACCAATCCAAAGTAGACGACGCTCATGGCCGCCCCGAACCCCAGACGCAGCGGGCCGAACGTGAGCCGCATGATATACTCGACTACAGGATTGAGGGGGTCACTGAACAAATCCACATAGGTGTAGATCATGGCAATCACGATGACCGGCGAGATCATAGGCAGGGTGACCTTCCAAAACGACTCCCAGGATGAGGCGCCATCGACCTTGGCGGCTTCATATAGATACTCGGGAATGCTGTTCAGGCCGGCTGTAAAGAGCAAAATCTGTACACCCGTGTGCCAGACAATCAGTGACAAGCGGTCCACAATGATCTGCACGGGCCCTATAACCAATGCTGACTGGATATCCGAAGCGACCGTGGCCCGCTGAAAGGTCTGAATTGTGGTGCTAACCATATCCGTAGCCGCGCCGGCGCGAATCACTTCTTTGATCACGCCGCCGCTGGCGACAATCACTGGCAAGAAGAAGATGGCGCGCAGCAAGAGCTGACCGCGCGTTACACCGTGAAGCAGGACGGCCATCATCATCGAAAAGACCAGAATCAGTGGCACGTTGAGTACCAGATCGCGCAGGGCTTTCGCCAGCGCTGGCAAAAATTCCACGTCGCTCTGGACGATTTCCAGGTAATGCTTCAGGCCGACCCACTCGGTCTGCAAGTTCATGAAATCGGTCACGTCCTGGAAGCTCAACTGTATGGTGCGCATGATCGGCCAGGCAAACAGCAACACAGTGCCCAAAATCCAGGGACTAATGAAGACGATTCCCCAGATCGCCCTTTGTGTTCTCAGACTAAACGTCATCGTATGCTATACCCCATCGGTTCGACCGTATATCCCTCATGCTCAAACGATGTGCCGCCATAATTCACGGCAACGCGCGTGCCGTCTTCGTATTCAATTTCGTAGACATCCGGCCCAAGCTGACGGTGGGCTACAATGAATTGGTCCACCGTGCGGCCAAGCTGGATCACGAGCCGTTCGTACTCGGAGGCGGCACGATCAATCCAGTCCTCATATTGTGCGGTGTACAGTTCAGAATAGGTCGTCCTGGCGAGCAGCACTGGATCCCGGAAGGTCAACTCGAAGGTGGGCAACATGCCATACTCCATTCGGCGCAGGACATCACGCTCCGGCCACTGGTCCAGATTCGACGGCTTACTGTATAGCCGGACCAGGCCGTGGGTGGCCACGGCATAGAACGGCACGGTCTGTTCGCCAAAAGTATAATTGTGGCGGTCCAGCGGCAAGTTGGTGACGGCATCAACCGCGCCGAGCACATAGGCATTGCCGCCTTGCGCCGCCACTGAACCCATCGTGCCTCGAATGGCGCCAAGCATCTGGCGCCAGGCTTGGCCGAACTCGGTGCGCTCTAACGGATGACGCGGATTTGCGTCTTTGAGCACCAGCTCTCCGGCCCAGCGCAGTTCCAGCCCGTCAACCCCCAGCGCAGCCAGCCTGGCAGCGTCGGTCTTCACATAGCGGTTGAGAGCGAAGACAGGATTGAGGAGAAATTGATTGCGGCGCAGGGCGGCCGGGACGTGTAGCCGGCTGGAGCTGGCAATCATATCGGTCATCGGCAACAGATTCGGCTGAATCACGGCGTCGGTGGGTGGAAAGAAGCCGCCGTTGCGCAGAAAGGCGAGTGTGTAGTCGTCCTCCAGCAGGAGCCGCCCCCCCTGCTCTTCGACCCGGCTGGCCAGCCGCTGCAAGCCAGCGGTTCCCCCCAGCCGGCGATCCGGCGGCCATCGTCGGGGTAGTCTGCCTTCGTATCCGCCGGCGCCCCAACCCACCAGGACCACGTCGAGACTGGTGATGCCCCGTTGATGGAACCGGGAGACGATTTCGGCGGCCTCATCAAAGGTAGTGGCTGCTACAAACCGGCGGCCGAAAAGCCCCGGTTTGGCCGCACCCATCACGAGACGCAGGCGCATTGCTGGCCGTGCATCATCGCCGCTCAGCCGTGGGATGCCCACATCCTCCACGAAATGTTGCCGCAAACGCTGGGCCATCCCCACCCAGTCCGCGCTGTCTCCAGCCAGAAAAAAGTAGCGCGCCGCACGGTCGCCATGGATGCGCGCCGTTTCGTAAAAACCCTTAAAGACGCCCTGCTGATCAGAGGGATACTCGGTCAGGTTACGGTAGCCGAGTCGCAGATTGGCCTGGCTGAGCATTGTTGGGCGCCGGGCCAGCGATGCTTCGATGAAGGTATCGCCCGCGCCTTGTGTGGCGACAGCCAGCATAGCGACACGCTCACTTGGATGGGCTATGCCCAGCGTGGCCAGGGATGTTCGCTGCGAAGGCGGCTGGGCGAAGGAGTATACAGTGGGCCCATAGGCAGACAGGCTGGTCTGTTTGCGATAAGCCGGGTGTTCGCCGCCCAGATGCAGCAGGGCGCCAGGGCCATCGGGCAATATGACATAGGCCGGTGTGTCCGCCCGGTACGGCACCGCCCCGAGCAAGGGGAAGAGGTCCAAAGCCACAAAGCGGCTGCTTTCGGTCTCTTTCAGGTGCGCATCTGCCAGCGTGACGTCCAGGTAGTCCGGCCCGATTTCATAGCGCAGCGTCAGCCCGGCGCCGAATTCTTCCATGGCATACGACGCCTGCACGCCGGCCGGTATCCGCTCAATCGTCAGCTCGGACACCTTGGTGACGCTGTCGGTACGTTTGGTCTGTGTACCGGCGCCGCCTGTCATAATCAAAGTGAAATCGGTCTCCAATGCACGCCGGATGTTGCTGGCGATGTCAGCGTCGCTCGGAAGCGCGGGTGAGGACAGCCAGACACGGCCGGCGCGCTGATCATGGATCGCCAGGTGACCTGTGCGTTCCTCCATGTACAGCGCCAGGTGGGTGCTTGTGGCCATTAGACTGTAGCCGGTGGGCACCGTCTCCACAATCGAGCGCACATCGGAAAGGGGATTCGCTTCCTGAGCCGCCGCGGGGAAGGGAACGGCCAGAAGCAGGCTGGCGACAAACAAGGGGAGCCAGGCCGCGATTGGGATATGCCCGCAGTAAGGACGTTCCTCAGCAGACAGGCGTTGATGTTCCGGCTTCCCCGGCTTACAGGAGGCGAATAATGTCATAGACTACATCTCCGACTGCTTTCAATGCCTCGGCGCCCAAAATGCCGAACATCACAGTCGCGCCGCTGAGCACGACCACCCCGAAAATGATCACCGTCCCCACGCGTAGCGTCTGGCGCCAACTGTAGTGATGGACTGTACGCAGTTGCAAGATCAGCAACAACAGCACCCAGTAGTATGTGAGGCTCCACAACGTCTCATAAAGGCCCCGTTCGCCTGCCATCAGCACGTGGCTCAACAATGCGATGGGCACGGCCAGCACAATATAGGGAACCAGGCAGAAGGCCGTCGTGCGCGCTACGCCCCGTGCCGTTCCTTCACCGTCGAAAAGCGTTGCAACCCCGAAATTTGCCACCGTCCACAGACCCCACGGTATGGCAATGCGCAGAAACTCCAAGTAGATCTTGGCGTCTTCCCAGCGCAGCTCGGGCAACAGTGATGCAGCGACAGGCCGATACAGGCGCAGCCAATCCAGCATCGAGCCGACAACGGGCGTAGCGCGCATATGGAAGGCAATCAGCGCCAAACTGACGACACGCACCAGTCCGGCCGCCATCAACAGTGCCAGAATCGGCCATAGCGACCTGCCTTGCGCGATCCGTTCCAACGTATCGACGGGGCGCACGAGGATGCCTAGAACCGCCGGGAGCACGCGTTCTTGGCCCGAGGCTGTGGCCGGGGCGCGTCGTTGACGCTGGGCGAACGCCGGCCAAACGAGGATACCGAGCAAAACCAGGAACGTGCCGCTTATGATCCAACTGATATACTGCCGCAACAGGTCCTGCCGGTACTCAACGAAGGCTAGTGAATAGCCAAGCTGATCACGCGCGAGCGTATATCTGTCCATCGCCGCTTGCCACTGCTGCTGCTGGTAGCGCGCTTTACCGATGCCGCTGTGTGCCCGCTGGTAGTTGGATGCCAGGTGCAACACCGCCTGCCAAGTGTCGGCTGCACGGTCATATTGCCCATCGAATTGCTGGGCGCTGGCCTGATGCACGAGTTGGGTGAAATGCGTCGGACGTAGAACGTGAATGACCGAACGCGAGCTGTCCGCCACATAGAGAAAGCCGCGGCTGTCCATCTCGACCTGATTGGGCAAACCGAAGGCGACAGGGCCGCTTCCCCGCTTGCCAAAGGCCATGAGCAGATTGCGGTCCTGGTCAAACTGGTAGAGCCGCCCGGTGGTCTGCTCCAGTGCTGTGACAATGCCGTCATCGCTGACCGTGAGCGAGACGTACAGGAAGGGCGGGTCCCACGCACGGCGCCGCTCGCCGAATCGCTTGTTCTGATAAAGTTTGCGTTCAAGGCCCTTCTCGACGAAGATATTCACACCGACAGGACTAAGCTTCTGAATCTGGTCGCGCTCTTCGCCTGCGGCACTGGTGTAGACGTACCCGTCCGCGGCCAAGTACATGTCGGTGTGGGCGGTGGGCCGCGACAGCAGCAGTTTGTGGCGTTGTTCTTCTGTAGTCAGATAACGGGCCCAAAGCCAACGCAGGCTGAAACCAATATGATTGGTGCCGAAGAAACCTCGAAACTGGTTCTGGAGATCCATCACGATCATGCCGGCGCCGGAGCCTTCCAGAAAATAGATATAGCCGCGGCGATCTCTGAGCACTTTGGTGGGGCCGGCCGTCCTGACTGACGCCAGCACATCGCTCTGCGGCGGCTCGAATGCCTGAAGGAATCGACCGTCATCGCCGACATGGAGGATGCGAACATTGCCGGTGTCGGCTATCCAAAAGGTACCGTCAACCGGATCGCGATAAATGCCTTGCGGTGCATCCAAACCGAGTTCCGGGCCAAACTGACGCACCACGGACCAGTCGGGGGCTAGTTCGACGATACGGTTGTTGCCGGTGTCGACAATGTAGAGATGGCCCGACGCACGGTCGCTGAAGACATCGCCTGGACTGGCGAAGTCACCGATGCCGAGCGCAACCCCGTCGATGATGCGCTCCAGGACGTAGGGAGCCGGAATCGGGACCGGTCGGCCCGTATGGTCCAACGTAAAATTGTCATACGGCTGAATTAGTCCCTGCGCGCGCAGCGGCGCCGTGTCAAGCATCACAGCCCCCAGAACCAAGATAACAGTCGTGAGAACCTGGGACGAACCGAGGCCCGAGCACAGCGGCTGTCTATGGCGCTTCACGCGCTCGCTTCTTGCCGCCATGGCCTCTCTTCCATTCCGAAAAGTACGCGGCCATTTTCTATACAAGACCTCTTGGCAGGGCGTCCGTCCACGCCATTCTTCGTGATGCAAGATCGCCGCCGAGTCACCCCCTTTCTCAGCGGCATGCACACCAATTGTCTTCCACCGTTCCATAGCGCAGATGCCCACAGCTGGAGCATTGCACGTTGGAAGGCATACCATTGACATCCACTTTCAGTAATCGCCCCTCCAGGAGAGCTGTCACTTCGCGGCGCATTTGACCCAGTTTCTCACCCTGCCAGGGCACGGGGTCAGCCTGCCAGGGTAACGCTTCGACGACGATGGGGCTTTCAAAGTCCATCGTCCGCAGGATGCTGCCCAGATCGTCCCAGGGAACGGTTCCATAGCCAGGCTGGAAGTGCATGTCGCGAATGCCGTCGGTATCTTCAAGGTGGAAAGTGATGATCAAATCCTTCAGAATTTCCATGCCCGCCTTGGCCTGACCGGCGACGTGCGCATGACCGCTGTCAAAACATACGCCCAGCCACTCGGACCCGAACTTCTCCACCACGTCACGAACTTCCTGGCAGTCGGATCCGGGGCTGCGTGGAATAATGTTCTCCAGAGCCAGGCGCACCCCTGTTCGCTCCGCAATCGGCAGCAGCTCCTCCAGGCTGTCCAAGAGCACGCGCAGCATTTGGGGAACCTCCTCCTCCTTGGCAAATGAGCCGGGATGGATAACATAAACGGACGTGCCTGCCAGGGCTATCCTCTCCAGAACATTCTTGTTGTACTCCACAGCGCGGCGCCGGCTAGGTTCGTCGAGGTCGGACATATTGCCCGTACCACGACTAAACGGCGCATGCACCGACCATATTTGGATCCCGGCCTGGCGAAACAACTGCGTATTCTCCTCCACCACCGCTTCGGAATGGGAGACGAAGAACTGATAGCCAGCCTCGATGGCTGTTATTCCCGCTTCCCTTAGCCGTGGGATCAACTCTTCCGGCCTTGTCAGCACCTGATTAGGGAAATCGCACGTACTCCACGCCACTTCCATGTTTCTCCCCCTCCCTGAATTCAGCCAACGCTGTCCGGCGTGAGTGGCACGCAGGCTGTTTCGGGCTTGTACCTCCGCTGAACGGCTTTCATAACCGTCCACCCACTTGCGCTGGCATGCAAAAACGCTTGATTCAGCATGGCAAGGTGTTTGTCCAGCGGCCACGCGTGCCGCGCCTTGCTCCGCCCCTGCATGCCCCTTTTCTCAGCGGCATGCACACCAGTTTTCCTGCGCCGTTCCAAAACGCATGTGCCCACAGTGCATACACCGCACTCTTGTAGCCGTGCCATTGACATCCACTTTCATCAACTCTCCGCGCAGGAGAGCTGAGATTTCGCGGCGCATTTGTCCATACCCTTCACCTGTCCACGGAATGGCCCTGACGACAATAGGGTCTGTAAAATCCAAAGTTTGGAAAACACTCAGGAACTCTTGCCACGGGATGGTGCCATAGGGAGGTTGGAGAAAGTGGTCCCACATACAGGACTGAACGGTGCCATCGTTATCGGCAAGATGAAAGGTGACGATGAACTCTTTCAATATCTCCATACCCGCCTTGACCCCGCCAGCCATATGTGCATGATCGGTATCAAAGCATACCCCAAGCCATTTGGAACCCATCTTCTCCACCACTTGACGCAATGCCTGAAAACCAGGTCCTGGTTCGCGGGGCACGATATTCTTCAGGGCCAGCCGCACGCCCAAACGCTCCGCAACAGGCAAGAGCTGTTCCAGACTGTCCATCAGCAGCGGCAGCATCTGGGGGACCTCCACCTCACGCCTGTAGGCGCCGGGGTGGATGACGATGATGGAAGCGCCTGCCAGGGCCACCCTCTCCAGAAGAAATTTGTGGTACTCCACCGCATGGTGACGCCTCAATTCGTCTGGGTCAGCCAGGTTGCAGTCAGCCCCAAAGGGAGCATGCACAGACCATATCCTGATCCCGGCCTGGCGAAGCAACTGGCTGTTCTTCTCCACGACCCGTTCGGGATAGGTGATGAAGAAATGATAGCCGGCCTCAATGGCTGTCACACCGGCTGCCTTTAGCTCGGGGATCGCCTCCTGCGGCCTGGGCAGTACAGGGATATCCCTGTAGGGAACCATAGGAATATCGAAGGTATAAATGGCTAATTCCATCAGTTCTCCATGCTCCCAATCTATGCCGCCATCAGACGGCGCAGATTGGCTAATCCTTCCCTCGTACCGCGGACAGGATCGAAGATGCTCTCGTATTCAAGCGAAAGAAATCCCTGATAGTCGATGTCACGCAGCAATTCGATCACACGAGGGTAATCCACGATCCCCGCGCCTGCCTCCAAATAGGCATAGCCGCTATAGTGCGTGCTTCCCACATAGACAGCGTCTTTCAGGTGGCAGTGTCTGATGTATGGCGCCAACTGACGCCCAGCCTCTATCGGATCGACGCCTGCAGGCACAAAGTTTGCCGGATCGTAGTTGGCGCCAAGCCAGGGACTGGCGACTCCCTCGATGATCCGCACGACGTCTTCACCACTGGCCGTGATACCGAAGTGATTCTCCAGAGCCAGGTGAACCCTGTTCTCCTCTGCGACTGGCATAATACGCCTGAGATTGCGGATCGTCCGGTCGAACGTATTCCCATCCACATATTTGCTGCGAATGTGGCTGGCAAAGATACGCAGGACCGGGGCGCCCAATGCTCGGCAGTAGATGATCTGTCTGCCCACCCCAGCGAGCATGGCATCCAGTTCGGCATCGCTGACGGCGAAGTCGCTATCGCCCATGAGCGCTGCCGGCTCCAAATCAACCTCGTCGAGCAGCTTCCTTGTACGTATCGCGGGGACGTCATCGCGTATCTTGGATCCAAGATGCTCGTCGCAGTTGATCTCCACGTATCTGAACCCCAGAGCGGAAATCGTGCGAAGAGCGTCTTCCAGATCCATGGCGCGAAAACCATGGGTACAGGTGCACTCTTTCATGGGTGTCCGGTCACCTCCTTCCTCAGCACCAAAGCTGGAAACCGCGGAACCGATACAACACCGTCAATTTTGTCAGAGTGAATAATGGTGCGCCGGAACTGATCTACCGAGCGAGACAGCGACCAACACGGGGCCAAACAAGGTTAGAAGTGCAACCAAAAGAATTCGAAGCAAGAAGAAGGGAAGGACAACCGCTGAAACTCTGTACGCAATGCAGTTGAGTCACTAATGTACGAAGTGGTTACGCTAAGTATAGAATAGCGTCAATAGATGCAACATGAACTTCAAGCGCTTGGACCTGCTTTTTGGACTAGTACTTACTTTTTCGGCCACGACTCCGACGGGTTTGTCCGAGTTGATTGACAAATCAATGTGGCTGCACTTTTCTCCCTTTTTGCAACATGCCTTCAAAACCCTGACAGGCAAAAGACAATCCGATCTGCTTATTTTATTGCTTATGGTCCCATTGTAAGCTAAGGACAGAAACATGTCAACAGGCAAAAAAAGGGGGTGCATCCAAAATTTTTGGGGAACGTGCCCCTGCGATCGCGGGCCTCTCGCCCGCAGCCCGTTTCGGCTTCCGCGCCTGTTCAAGAACTGCTCCAATGGGTGCCAGATGCAGGTTGCCTGTCGCCAGAATCGAACCGCAGCTCGCCTGATTCTCGTCAACGAAGACGCCGCCTGAGCCGCTGCCGTCAACTGTCTCCAGCATACTGACTACCTGAACCACAGCTCAGACAACTGCTGCGAGTCCTGCCCTTCAGAGCAAGTCAGAGACACTCCCCCATTCTGAGATCCACCCTGGAATTCCCAGCAACTGCAAACGCCCCGCTTTTGTAGTACAATTGTGCGCAATACGGACGAGCGCAGCCGCGGCCCTGCCGCAACTGTATACCGATTTCAAATGAATACCATGCCATTTTGCCCATCCGCCGCCCGGCGCGGGAACCATGCGCAGCAAACTGCTGCCCTCCCTGCCCAGCCAATGCCGCAACAACCCGTTGCCCGCCATTCCCGAAAAAGCCATTTTGGGACGAAAAATGACGAAGAATGACGAGAAATGACGAAAGAACACGCCCAAACGTGCCCGAACGTGTCCGAACACGAAAAAAAAATTTTGGCGCGACTAAACGCGACTAAACGCGACTAAACGCGACCTGGCGCGCTCGAACACGCTCGTAAACACGACGCGCCCAAACGTACCCGAACACGAAAAAAGAGTGTTTCGCGCGACCTGACGCGACCTGACGCGACGAAACGCGACCCGGCGCGCTCGAACACGCTCGTAAACTATCGTACCTGCTTGTAAACGCTCGTAACTGCTCGTAAACGCTCGTAACCACTTACATGGCACACGACCTGCGCGCCCCGCACGCCGCCTGCAAGCGGCCCATAAGCCCGGACGCAGCCGAAATTTCGCCCCCATTCTTGGATTCACCCGCCCGAGGCGCCGATACTGGAACTTCAACAGTGTCTCAACGAACGCCAATCTGTGCGTTTTGTGCGTTTTCAGTACTCAGAGTGATTGCGATGCTGTAAATCGTGGTGCGCGGACGGAAAGAGCGCAGCCCAACTGCTCAGCGCCGACGCGCGCTTCCCTTGCATGGGCGCATCCCAGTTTTTCGTTAAGATGAAAGGGCGTAGACGAGGAGAAGGGAATGAGAAGACCAAAGGGGATCCCCTGGCGATGCTTGCACTCTGCACGACTCCGCTCAGTCATACCTGGCCTCAACTGCTTCAACCGCTTGGCTTTACTCGACGCACAATAATCTGGGATGCACCCAAAAAAGGCGGGTGCGGACAGAAATGGGGGTGAGTTATACTGAAGGAGGGTGGACGGTAGGAGAGAAAGAGAGAAGAGAGCGAGCAAATGGGACGGACGCGCAGTCAGGAGCGAAGTCGGGCGGGCATTCTGAAAAGAACTTGACAAAAGGACAAGTTTATAGTTAGGACTTTGGCTAGGAGGACAGAATCCTGTAAGCTTGTGACATGATGACAAAACAGAAGTATGTCGAATACCTGGTCTCGAATACCTGGTCAGCACGCCGATCAACTACACTTGTACCAATTTAGTTGAACATCTGGATGGCATGAGCCACGATGTAATCAGCGATTTCCTGAAAAAGGAGCGACTCACAGCCAGTCATCTATGGGAACTGGTGCAAGAACGGATCGACGACAGTGCGGATGCGTACCTGATCATTGACGACAGTGTGCAAGACAAACGCGATTCACGGTCAATCGAGATGGTAAAGCTGCAGTACAGTGGCGCTGCCGGTGGTCTTGTGCGCGGCATCGCGGTCGTGAACCTGATTCACACCAGTGGTGAAGATGGCGAGTTTTATCCGGTCGATTTCCGCATCTACGCCAAAGAAGCAGATGGCAAGACAAAGAACGACCATTTTCAAGAGATGCTGCTGCGAGCCGTTGGCGACAAACAGATTCAGGCCAAGACCGTGCTATTTGACAGTTGGTATGGCTCGTGGCGGAACCTGAAGTTGATTCACCGTCTGGGATTGACCTTCTACACCACACGCAAAGCCAACCGTATGGTCAGTCTGAGCGCAGACGATGGCTATATTCATCTTGATGCGCTCGATTGGAACGACGAACGGCTTAAGCATGGCATCATTGTCAAGCTCAAGAAACTGCCTTTCAAAGTGAAATTGTTCAAGGGCGTTGCCATAAACGGCGACGTTGACTGGGTCATCACCAATGATCCGGATGAGACTGTGATCACGCAAGTCGCTCAAAACGCGAACGAGTTGCGCTGGCAGGTCGAAGAATTTCACCGCGAACTGTAGCAACTGACAGGCTCGGCCAAATGCCAGTGTCGCAAAGCTCGTTCGCAGCGCAATCACCTCGCATGCTGTTACCATGCTTGGCTTTCACTGAAGGTCCACGCGACCTTGCTCAACATGACCATCTATCGCGTTCATACCGATCTGTTCAGCGACGACCTGCGCAACCAACTTCGCTGCCCTACTATCCCGGCTTTCCAGCCGACTTAACCAAAGTCCTATTTGATAAAGACTGAGGAGGATGCAAATGTTTCCTTTGAGCTTTAACACCCAATGTTTGCGGAATCTCCCGCTCGACAGAGCGATCGAAGTAACCGCCGCAGCCGGATACGAGGGGATCGACCTTGCCTATCGCGCCGAGCATCTACACCCTTTCGATGTCACGCAGGTGCAGTTGGATGAACTGAACGACCTGTTTGCCAGGCTGCCGATCAAGCCAGTTTCTTTGGCAACCGGGGGGCCATTCCTACTTGGCGATGATGCCTTCGAGCCCTCGTTGATTTCTCCGGACCAGAAAGCGCGCAAGGAAAGAATCAACGTCATCAACGCCGGGCTTGAGATGGCTAACGACCTCTCGATACCGGTTGTTCAATTTGTAAGCGGCATTCGGCAGGCAGGTGTTTCTGCAGATGAAGCGATAGAGATGTTGACGGAAGGGATAAGCGCTTGCCTTAAGAATGCCGGTGAGGCGGTCCTGGTACTCGAGCCCGAGGCGCAGCTGCCGGCGTCCATGGGCGGCGGTCGCTGCTTCATAGAAACGACCAGTCAAGCCATTCCCATCATCGAGGAGATCAATTCTCCTAAGTTCAAGCTGAACATGGATATAACCCACGTTCAGTGTTGTGAGGACGACCTGTTGCAGCGTGTCGCAGACGCTTTGCCTTATACCAGGCACATCCATATTGCAGACATAAAGGGGAAAGTGCATCATCACGAGATTCCGGGAGAAGGTGACATCGATCTTCGTGCGGTGTTGGAAGTGCTCAAAGACGCCAACTATGAGCATTTTCTAAGCGTTGAACTGCATTCGCACGCAGATGAATGGGAAAGGGCGCTCTACCAGAGCCGCCAGTATCTGCTGCAACAGATGCAAGCCCCTGAAGCATAGAGAATAGATGAACAATAGGGCTGGAAGATTATGCTGCATCCAGACGGATGCGGAAGGTGCCGAACAGAACGCATAGCACTGTTCAGCTTGTGTCCGATTGCTGCCTTCCAGCGCAGCCCGGAACTTGCCGCCAGCGGGTAGTCGCCGCCGTTTCCCGGCCACAGATCTGTCCCTCCACGCGCCTGGTGAATTGCTCCATTTTGCATCTTAGCTCGTGGTCCAGTTTCTGGGGCCAAGTTTACTCTGGATTTCGACGATGCTTTTCGACTGTTTTGCCCGCCGCATCGAAATACTCGACGGGCGGCATATGCTTCAGTACCTCGGGAAAATCGCAACGGAAGCGACGGAACCCGCATCCGCTGAAGCGTCTGCCTGGAGTTAAAACCCAGATTGCCGCCATAGGTCACCGTCAACTACGCCTCCTCCTACGGCGCATACTCCGACTCCATCCAAAGGGTTCAGTGCCGCCACCATCCGTCAGACAAGCGCTGCGCACCGACTGGATCGAGCGCATTCCTGGGGCCGGGCTCAAGTGGAAATGCCAAGGCGATATTCCCCGCCCGGTGATCGACGAGACCTACCGGAAAACAGAGCCGGTAGCGCAACGCAACTTGGGGCCCTTGGCCGGCTGGCCGGCGGCCAATCATTGGTTATGTGGGGCCGGACCAGGGATCATGCGCTGCTCTACCTATAGAGGTGCGCGGGTGACCTACTTCCTGTCGGACGCGTGCATCCCATACTCTCGGGAAACGTGCCCCTGGCATCGCGGGCCTCTCGCCCGCAGCCGGTTTCTGCTCACGCGCCTGTTGACGTACTGCTCCAAGAGGTGACGGATGCAGGTTGTCTGTGGTCACATTCGGACCGCAACTCGCCTGATTCTCGTCAATCAAGCGGCCTCCTGAACCGCTGCCGTCAACTGTCTCCATCATACAGACTGCATCAACTGCACCTCAGACTACTGCTGAGAGTCCTGCCCTTCACAGCAACTCTGAAACCCACCCCCATTCTGAAATGCCCCCTGGGATCTCCACGTAATGCAAACGCCCCGACTTTGTAGTACAATTGTGCGCAAAACGAACCAACGCAGCCGCGGCCCTGCCGCAACTGCATACCGATTGCAAATGAATACCATGCCATTTTTCACATCCGCCGCCCGGCGCGGGAACCATGCGCAGCAAACTGCTGCCCTCCCTGCCCAGCCGGTGCTGCAACCGCCCGTTGCCCGCCATTCCCGAAAAAACCATTTTGGGACGAAAAATGACGACAAGATATGAAAGAAAACGCCCAAACGGGCCCGAACACGCGAAAAAAGACGAATTGGCGCGACTAAACGCGACTAAACGCGACTTGGCGCAACCTGGCGCGGTCGTAAACACTCGTATCTGCTCGTAAACGCTCGCAACTGCTCGTATCTGCTCGTAACTGCTACAGCAGCCGGCCGAGGCACGGCTGCAGGTGAACGGCGCGGAGCGGGCGCTGAGTTTGGAGGGGCGGTACGCCGGGGTCGGAGCGGTGAAGCCGGACGATGGGGCGACGCTGATGTTCCCGATCAGCGAGCGGGTCGACACGGTGTACATCGAGAAGAAGCGAGACACGCTGATACGGAAGGGGAATGAGGTGGTGGCGATTGATTCACCGGGGCAGTGCTGTCCGTTTTTTCAGCGGAATCACCATCGCGTCAACAGCACGCGCTGGCGCGAGATCGAGCGCTTTGTTTCTAAGGAGCAGATTGATCAATGGGCCAGATGGACGTGAACATGAATATCAAACTTGGAAGTGCGCCCGCCTCTTGGGGCGTTTCATTCGCCAGCGATCCCAAACAGACGCCTTGGTCACGCTATCTGGATGAGGTCGCCGAGGCCGGCTATACGTGGACCGAGCTCGGCCCATATGGTTATCTTCCCACCGACCTAAGCACGCTGGAGCGAGAACTGGGCCAGCGCGATCTCAAAGTGGCTGGCGGGGCCATCATGCCAGTACTGGAAGATCCCCAAGCATGGCCTGACATCGAGCAAATGGTTCTCGACCTGGGTGGGTTACTTGCCGGCCTGGAAGCCAAGTTCCTCGTTCTGATCGATGACCTCTATACCGATCAGCACACCGGCAATCCGGTAGCGGCGACCACGCTCGACGAGAAATCGTGGGAGATTCTGATCGACACGTGCCACGCCATCGCGCGCCTCGCCAGGCAGAATTTCGGCCTGCGCACCGTCTTCCATCCCCACGCCGATACGCACGTCGAGTACGAACACCAGATCGAGAAACTCCTGAACGAAACCGATCCGGCACTAATTGGTCTTGCGCTCGACACCGGCCATCACGCCTACCGCGGCAGTGATCCGGTGCCCTTTATCCGAAAACACCACCAGCGGCTCGAATACCTTCATTTCAAGAGCGTCGATCCGGAGATGCAGAAAGAGGTGGCGCGCGAAGGCGCGCCCATCGCAGTCACGACCGCTCAGGGTTATTTCTGCGAGCCGTGGCGGGGAGCCGTGGACTTCCCAGCCTTGCGCGGCTTGTTGGCTGAGTTGAGTTACGACGGCTTTGCGATCGTGGAACACGACATGTACCCGACAGCGTTCGACAGGCCATTGCCTATCGCCAAGCGGACACGCGCCTACTTCAAGCAGATCGGTCTCGGATATATGCCATCATTGGAACCAGAACAGTAGCGGAGGCTGGGATTGAACACGCTGCGGCGGACACAGCAGACTTACGCAGCGCGCAGTCGGGGTGGGCTGCGCCGGCAAATCACACGCATCCTTGTCGGGCTGATCGTGTTGCTCATGATCTTGAGGCCGATCGGTCTCGTATAAGAAAGCAGCGTCGAGTCGCGTCTCTGCCAGCGCTGTCCGCCCCCCGGCACGCGGATTGACGTTGGCATGTACGACCTGCACCTGTACTGTACTGGCGAATACCTGGCGACGCACATTGAACGTTGCATCCTCGACAGCACAGTAGTGAGCGCCTTCATTGGCGCAGCTGGCGGCAGCTAGTCAATTGTCAAAGGAGCGAATTGATGGAAACGATGACATTCCAGCGCATGTCGCCTGAACAGAGACGCAAGTGGGATGAAGATGGCTACCTGATTATCAAGAAAGCTCTTTCAGCAAAGGAGGTAACGGAGCTTATCGCTGAAGTGGATCGTCTGGATGAAGCGTCACAGCGTCTAGGCCGTGATCCCAACACGCTGCTCCACGTTGTCAACATCATAAACGCCGCGACTGAAGGCCTGTTCCAATCTGTGCAGGGAAATGCCGGCACAATACTGCGCCATGAACCCTGCGAGGCTTTTTTGAATCTGATAGACCATCCCAGCCATCTGGGCATCGTATGCGAGTTGATTGGCGCTGCGATTCAGTTATCTTGGGCGGAGGCGATGGTGCGCCCGCCGAGCCTAACGCCAGCCAACCGGTGGCATAAAGATGGCTCCAAGCCGTACTATTTTGCCAGCGTGGACCGAATGACGCCGCTGCAATGGGCGCGGATCGGCTTCTTTCTGACTGACGTGGACGAGCCCGATATGGGCAACTTTACGGTCATACCCGGCAGCCATCGCAGCGGCTTTCCCAGGTTACCGCAGGGCTTGGAGCACGCTCTGACAATTACCTCGTTTACAAAGTTCCAACAGGTCGAGCAGATCGACGCCGACGTTCCGGGGGCGCGACAGGTGACCGTAGAAGCCGGCGATGCAGTCCTGTTTCACAACGCGCTGTGGCACTGCGTCCCGCGCAACACCTCGAACGTTCGGCGGAGGAATCTGTGGTATGTCTACACGCCGGTGTGGCAGCGGCTGGGGGATCGGACAGAGAACTCACCCGAATTGCTTGCGAGGTGCAACGCGGTGCGTCGGCAGTTGCTCGGGGCAATGGTGGATCCAAACACGAACGGTGGAATCCACCCATCCGATGAAGACGTGCCGCTGGTGCGGCTGTTCGAAGGGAAGAGTTTCCTGGAAACCATGGGTGCCGTGGATGAAGAATACATCCGCGCGACGCAGCGGTAACAAACAGGAAAGTATTTTTGAATGAAGCTGTTGCCAGATTTCAACAGGACCCAAAAGCGGGACATGTTTGTCTGGGAGCTGTGATTCTTGCGATTGTGTGTTTGAGATGATTCACGGCGTTGGCGCAAATCCTGGTCGTCAATCACGCAAATCACAGCCGGATTCTGCCCGCAGGCATCCTGCCATTGTCACCTTATTGAACACTTCTTCTCAAGCGTCAACGGAACCTGCTTAAGACTGCCCTCTATAGCCCCATTTCGTAGAGCTTGGCAATCTTCTCTTTGCGCCGCGGCCCCGCCGTCTCCATCAGCCGGTCAGTGAAAGTGCGCTTGCCGTAACTCTGGTTGACGCGCATCAGATAGCCGTAGAGCCACGTCTCTTCCCAACCCATCTTCGGATAGGAGGCCCAGTTGAATGTGAACATGCGGCGACCGACGCTTCCGCCCCACGACGAGTGCCACAGGCGGTGGTCGAAAGCGACCACGTCCCCAGGCGACGACTCGAGCGGCGCGCGCCCCGGCACGTCGGCGGAGTGAATGTCGAAGATGCCGTCCTGCGCGGCTTGGTGGAGCTGCCGCGAATACTCGGGATGGTGGCTGCCGGGGATCACGCTCAGACAGCCCTCGCCTTCGCCGACCGGATCACAGTAGAAGGCGGTCTTCATCGTCGTATAGGCGTGCAGACCGCCGCCGTCGGCGTGCCAGCGCGTGTCCCCCACATACAGGTTGCCATCGTTGCCGCCGGTGTAGAGGCTGCCCTCGCCGAGCAGGCCGTCAACGATGTCGAGCTGGCGCGCGTCGTCCAGCAGCGGGTAGAAGGAGTCGGGATCCTCCTCGATGATCGGCATCACCTCCTGGCGCGCCTCGCCGTCGAAGTCGGCGCCGCCGCGCACGCGCTGCAGCGCGCGCACGAGAGCCTGGGCGTAGAACTCGATCTCGTCGGCCCTGAAGAGCTGCCGGAAGACGACAAATCCATAGGTGCGGAAGTGCTGGCGCTGCTCATCGGTTACAGTGATTCCCTGCTGTTCCATCTAGTTCCCCCTGATGCTTATTGCTCTGGCAGTCGAAAGATGCGGCGGGCATTCTGCCCCAGAATTTTCGTCTTTTGCAGCGGCGTGATCCGGGCAAAAAGCACACGCCCCAGTTGCGGCGCCGCGCTCATGAAGGCAACGTCGGTTCCCCAGATCAGCTTGTCCTCCATGCCCCCGTCCACAAAGTACTCGATGAGACCACGAGGGCTAGCGGAATAGCAGGTTTCGAGTATCACATTTTCGTACTCCTTCCCGACTTGAAGATATATCTCAGGGTCCGCAATCCCGGCATGCGCCATGATCCAGGTCACCGTCGGAAAGCGCGTGAACAGCGACTCGTACTCAAGGATGTCCTTGCCGCCCGCATGAGCCAGGATCGGCAGATCGTATGCGGCGGCGAACTCCCACACCATGTCATAGCAAGGCTCCTCGTACCTTGTGCCCTGCATGGAGTGCACCTTGATGCCGCGCAGCCCGGCGTTGAGGCAGCGGTCCAGCTCCGCCTTCGCACCCGCGAATGAAGGAGCCTGCCGGGTAGGGCGGAACGTTGGCTACGGGCAGCTCCTCGACTGCGCTGATCGCCGGTTGGCCGCGGAACGGTTCCAGCACAGCCTTGTAGACCGTATCGGCTTTCATGCTGCGCACCAACACGAGCGGCACGGTTCCCGCGATGCCGTGCCAATAGCTTGCCGCGCCCGGCCCTTCCCCTGTAACAATCTCCATGTCCTCCACGCCCAACATGGTCAGCTTTACGCCCTGACCGTCACTGCTCCAGGTCGCCGCGAAGCTGTCACCTGATGCCTGGCCACGCCTCACATTGGTGATGTACTGGTAGCCGTTTGCGGCGCCCAGCGCGCCGTCATGCGGCGCGAGCGGCTCGTCGCTGTGCAGCGCCCCAAAATTATGGTACACCCAGTCATAGACCTTGCCCTGCTGCACGCGCAAGATGTCCACCACAAATGCGTCGTCAAGCAGAGCCACCGTTCTGCGTATCCTGGGGATGCCGGAAGGTCCATCGCCGCTGTGGCAATCGGTGACGGGCGAGGCGTCGGCAACCTTGGCCCGCGGGCTGACGTAGAAAAAGTTCAGACGACCGCCGCCCGGATGGAGCGAGCGCTCGTCAACTGCGACCGTGTTGTGGCTGACCGACTGCAGATACCACTGTTCCCGCTCGGGCAGGCGGTAATTGCATACGCCCAGGTCTGCGGCTTGAAGCCGTCCGTTGGCATAGAGGATGAGATTGAGCAGGTCGCTGTGGCCATGGCCGTCCCCGTGCGGCCCATAATCCAGCAGGATGTCGATCGGCTCCGCGCCCGGGTCGGAACGCAGGATGGCAAAGCTGGGCCGGAAATCCATGCTCGCCTGCCGAGTGGATCGCGCCATGCCCCACGTCGGCTTCAGCCACAGCCCTAGGTCGAAGGGGGCGTTCTGCTCGGTGGTTCCCATGACTTGACCGGGCGTCAACACCGCCTCCACTTCGCTGTCGCCAACCCGAGTGTAATAGACCTCGGCGAACCCTATCAGGTAGTCCAGGTTTACGTCGAAGGGGCCATCATTGGTCGCTGGCAGCGTGCCATCGGGGAAGACCAGGCGCAGGGGCGCCCGAAACATACGGCCGAACCTTTCATTGCCGTACAGGTCGATACCCGCATGCCAGGCCGCCTCGGTCAGGTACATCAGCCATCCGACGACAGCGTTGCTGTAGTTGACTGCACCTTCCCACCACAATCCGTTCTCCAGGACGCCATCGCGTATCAGCCGGTTAAAGCCGACCGGTCCGTTGATGGCGAACTCCACCAGTTCGATATTCCCCAGGAGCAGCCCGAGCACGCCCACGCCGACGGCCATGGTCGCCTGGAAGTTGCTGACGCCGCCGCCCACCCGGTCAGCCAACATCAGCCCGTGCCCGACCTGGATGAGCCGTGCCATCCCCAGAAACAGATCGCTTTCCACGCGCTGTTTCTCTTCCGTTCCCAACAGATTGCTGTTGCAGATGAGGTCGTAGGCCGGGGCCAGGGCAAGAGCCAGTCGCACTTCGTCGAGGGATTCCCGGCCCAGCTTGGAGAGATTGTGTACGGGCAGAAGGGGATACAGATTCGCGTAGGTCAGCAGTATCCGCGCGGCTTCCCTGGCATAGCGTTCTTCGCCGTCGAGGGCATAGGCCAGTGCCAGATCCCGCGCCGTATACGCGATGCGGTGATGCGACATGGCGCGCCACCAACCATCGTAAGGCTCACCGCGGTGGACCTTGCCGCACTGGGGACAGATGTGCTCGTGCGGCTTCGATGGGTCGTAGATCACTTCATGGCCATCATCGAAGCACACATAGGTGAGCGAGCCGTCAGCGCCGCGCGCGGGGATGGCCATAGGCGCCCGCAGCCAAGCTTCGGCGTTGCGCCGAATCTCCGCCATCCGCCGGTGCTGGTAGGTCGTCTGATCAGAAGCCAGCTCGCGGATCTGATCCAGCTCCCTATCATTCAGAAAGAGGCAAGGGTGTTTCCGAGCCGCCAGCCGGATTTCAGAAGCCTGAGTCGTTGCCATCTGGCAGAGATTCCCCCTTCGGAGGCAATCGGGCAGCTCGACATACGTCAATCTACGACCGTTCACGTTGTGGACATGCTCCCATTATAGGATAATCGAGAGCACGATGCAACAAGGATTTAAGATATTATTGACATTCCATCGATCGCACTTTTCATCATCTGATTGCCGAACGCGGTCCTGCCGATTGTGGATCCGCTGCGGTGGCCTCTTGAGGGATCTCTCGCCATCTTTGCGACACTTTGGTGTAGGCTTTCACATACTGCTCCATCAGCGCGCGCGTCCCATGAGGAAAGGTCGGCAAGCTCAAGAGCCGCGAATGCAGCCCTTCCGTGACCGGCAGATGCGCTTCGGCGGGGGCGACCTCTTCTTGCAGAAGCCGGGATAGCTGCTGCCGCGCCTCGGCGTAGACCGGTTGAAGATGTTGGATGAAGTAACGCTCGCGGCCGACGCGCACGCCTTCCGCCCGCAGCGCCGCGGCCACGCTGTCAATCCCTGTGCCGCCGAGGGCTTCGGCATGATAATGGAGCCGATACCCATAGTAGACCCGCTTGCTCCCGGGCGGTACGGAGATTGGCTCAAAGCCCTCAATCTGAGCCAGGGCCTCATCCAGAAAGGCCATGTTCCGGTTGCGTCGCGCGTTGAGTTCCTCAAGCTTGGCCAGACGCACACGGCCCATGGCCGCCGAGGCGGGGTGAATACGATACTTGTAGCCCAAGCCCGTCACCGCATACTTGCGATAGGGCGAATCCTCCGGCAGCGTGGACAGCCTTTCGTAGTGGCCCAGCGCCAGGGCCTTCTCGAAACAGGCCCGCTTGTCCGTCACCAACATGCCGCCTTCGATGGCGGCCAAAAGTTTGGAAGCCTGAAAACTGAAACAACCGACATCACCGATCGTGCCGACCGGACGCCCGCAGTACTCGGCCCCGTGGGCGTGGGCGGCATCCTCTACGACCTTCAAGTCATGCCGCGCCGCGATCTCCATGATCCGATCCATTTCACAGGGAAGCCCAAACATATGCACGACGACAATCGCCTTGGTTTTGGCGGTGATCCGGCGCTCGATGTCGGTAGGATCGATGTTCGTCGTGTGGCCGTCTACCTCGGCGAAGACCGGCACGGCGTTCAAGGCCACTACCGGCATGCAACTGGCCCAATAGGTGAAGGAAGGCACGATGACCTCATCACCGGGTTCGATCCCGATGGCATACAGCGCCGCGTGGATGGTTGCTGTTCCACTGACATGGGCCAGGGCATAGCGGCTGCCTGTATACTCTGCGAACTCTTCCTCCAGCCGGTAGCCTTCGTCGTAGCAGCCGTAATTCGGCTCTTTCAGCACGCGTCCAATCGCTGACAAGTCGTCGTCGGAAACCTCCGGCCAGGCCGTGGCTTCCGCTTGATCTGTTGTGACGGCCTGTGGCCCGCCAAGAATAGCAAGCTCCTCCATTATTCGATCCTTTAGTTGCGTTGTTGATGCTGCGGTTCAATGTTGTTAGCCTGGCGAATTTCCGTTAGGTGCTGCAGTATGACCCGCCCAGTGCCCCAGTTAATCAGCAACGCGCAGGTCGAAAAAGTCATAACCATCAGCAGGAACGGCTGCACCCAGGCCAGCGCAAAGGGCACAAGCGCTACGATTGTCAGGAACACGGAGCGTAGTGGGCGCCCCAATGCCAGCCGCACCGACGTGGCCAGTAGTGTGCGAAGTGCCAGCTCCTCCGCCGTGACCAGAAGCGGCCACAGATACAGATTCGCCATGAGCGCCACCTCAGCTGCAAGAACGACCACGATCAGCGCCAGCCAGGCCCAAAGTGTGTCCGTCGATGTCAGAAACATGAAATCGACGTAGACGATGCCGGCTATCACAAGATCCAACACAACGACTACTATGCTGGTGCGCCAGTGTCGCCGCATTGCCCCGAAGAAATCGGTCAGCAGGTTCGATGTCTGGCCCCGAGACCAGGGTGCCATCGCCGCGAATAGCCCCGCTGTGGCTGCCGGCAGGGTAACGACCGGCGCCGACAGCAGGATCCAGAGCAAATTGGCCAGGATGACAGTGCTGACCCCATCTACAAAGTCAGCCAGGCGTGGATAACGCTCACGGTAGGCGTACATTGGCAGGCTCAGGAGCAGTTACGGTCTCCGGTGCAGGCGAGACGCCCGCGTTTCCAGGCTCCGGCAACCTTACTTCAATTCATTGCGCCAAAGAAAGGCCGTATTGTGTTTTGGCTGCCGCCTCGAAACTGAGCGCGCCATCCACGACGCGCGCGTCCACATCTTCTGACGGATTTCCTTCATCATCCAGGCGGCGAACCTTCACGCCGCCCAATCCTTCCCCGGCAATTTCAATCCTCGCTTCCGAACCGCTTTGATGTGCCAGGACGTACTCGCTTGCGGCCACGCGCTCCAGATAAAGGCTGATCATCTTATCGGCGCGCAGGCGAAAGCCGCCCCGCTCCAGCCTGGATGTGTGCGTAGCGCAAAGGAAGCTCGGCAAGGCGCCCTCGTCGCAGGCCTCCTGCGCATAGGAGAGGAAGGCCAGTTGGCCGTTGAAGGTGATATCGCCGAAACGTTTGACGCCCCATGCGTAGCCGAGCAGAAAGCAGTGGTGTGCGCCGTCCCGCTTCTCCACCTTCAGGCCGACACCCTCCGTCCCCTGCTGACGAGAGCCGGGCGCAAACGACGACACTCTCTCCACCGCCAGCTCCTCGACCCGGCGGATCGACGGCTCGCCCCGGAAAGGCTCCAACACCGCCTTGAAAATCGTATCCCTCCGAGTGCTGCGGGCAATGAGCAGCGGCATCGTTTCATCAATTTGAGGACCCAGGCCATCCCCGGTGATGATCTCCATATCTCCGGCGCCGACCAGGGTCAACTTGAGCCCCTGCCCCTCGCTGAGCCAGCTCCCGCTCCAGCTTTCGGCCGCGATCTTGCGCCGCCGCGCGTTGCTGATGTGCTGGTAGCCGTTGACATCGCCCAGTCGAGCCTCCGGCTCGGTGCGCTCGCTGTCCGTCTCGAATGTCCCAAAATTGTGATACACCCAGTCGTACACCTGTCCCTGTTGGACGCGAAAGATGTCTACGAGGAAAGACTCATCGAGAAGCGCCACGGTTCTGCGCATCCTGCCGCTCACCTGGAAGGGCACATCATCGCTCCAGCGGTCGGTAACGGGCGAGGCATCGGCGATTTTGGCCCGCGGGCTGGTATAGAACAGGTTGAGCCGGGCGCCGGTGTGCTGCGACTGCCCGTCCACCACGACCGTGTTATGACTGAGTGTCTGCTGATACCATTCGCGCCACTCGGGCAGACGATAGTCGCAGCCGTGGCCGAAGTCGGGCGCCTGGAGCCGGCCGTTGGCATAGAGGATAATGCTCAGCCGGTCGGGATGGCCGTGCGTGCCTCCGTGCGGACCGTAATCCAGCAACAGGTAGATGTCCTCCACGTCCGGGTTGGTGCGCAGAATGGCGAAATTCGGAGCCATGTTGACGCTCTGCGGGCGGGCCGGTTGGCTCTCCGGCCAGTCCGGCGTCAGCCATAGAGCCAAATCGAAGGGATCGCCTTCCGTGTCGAACCCGGTAATGTGGCCGGGGATCAACAGCGGCTCCACGGCCGCGTCGCCGCTGCGGGCATAATAGACCTCGGCCAGTCTCCTGAACCGATCCTCCACCTTTGTGCTGAGGTTAAGCCCGTCATTGGTGGCCGGCAGCGTGTTATCGGGCAGAGCTGCGAGCAGCGGCGCCCGCATCATTCTCCTGAAGCGCTCGTTGGTGTACAGGTTCAGGCCCGAATGCCAGGCCGCTTCAGCCAAGAAGAGGAATACGTGGGCAACGCCGCTGTGGTAGCCAAACGACCCTTCCCACCAGAGGCCGCTGTCCAGTACGCCCTCTGCCGCCATTCGGTTGAATCCCACCGGTCCGTTGATGGCAAAGTCAGCCAGTTCCCTATCCCGCAGGAACAGCGCCAGCGCGCCGACCCCTGCCGCGACGCCAGCCTGAAAGTTGCTGATTCCCCCTCCCACCCGGTCGGCCATCATCATGCCGTGCGCGATCTGGATGAGCCGCGCCGTCTCCAGCAGCAGGTCCCGCTCTATGTGCAACTGTTGCGCCCGGTTCAGCAAGCCGCTGTCGTGGATCAGATCGTAGGCCGTGGCCATACTCAAGCCGCTGCGCCAATCATCCCACATCTCTCGCCCGACTTTGGAGAGATTGACGACCGGAAAGCTCGCGTACCGGTCGGCGTATGCCAGCAGGATGTTTGCGGCCGCGCGGGCGTAAAGCTCGTCGTGCGTCAGGGCGTAGGTCAGAGCCAGGTCCCGCGCTGCGACGGCAATGCGGGCATGGGTGAAGGCGCGCCAAACCCGGTCATAGGTACCGCCGCGGTAGGCCCGGCCACACTTGGGGCAGATATGCTCGTGGGGCTTGTCCGGATCATAGATAAGGGCGCTGGAATCCACGCTGCAAACATACACCAACGCGCCCTCGGCCCCTTGACTGGGAATGGCCAAGGGTTTTGCCAGCCAGGCTTCGGCGCCGCCCTTTATCTGCGCAAACCGCTTGTGCTGATAGCTACCCTCCTGGCGTATCAACTCCCGGACCCGCGCCAACTCCTCCCGGTTGAGAAAGAGATGGGGGTGCTCCTGCTTCTTCAGATTGATCTCGGTATTCAGAACAGGCATCTCTTCTTTACTCCTGGGTCCGTTTACTCCGTGGTCCATTTACTCCTGGACCTTCCAACGCCGAAACACGGCATCACCCAACAGAGCCTCAACCGGCGCCATCGCTTCAAGGAAACGTGGAAGCCGCCAAGCGTTGAAAGGATAGCCGCCTCCATCAGCGAACATACTGACACAAAGACGTAAGGCCGACTGTGCGAGGATCATGCCGCCCCGGTCAGGGACGGCCGCGGGAGCGCAAAGCTGAACAAAAGCGCGGGGACGGGATGCGACTCTCTGGACTGCAGGCGGGCCGAGCGCCGTGTCCCGGGTCAACCCTTGACGCCGGTGACGACCACGCCTTGAATGAAGTGACGCTGCAGGAAAAAGAAGACCAGCACCGGCGGGATCGTCAGAATTGTGGACATCACCATCAGTTCCGGCCAGGTGGCGGCCTGGTAGGTCAGATTCGTGTCAAACTGCCAAGTGCGGATCGCCACCGCCAGCGTCATCTTCTCCTCGGTGTTCAGGTAAATGAGGGGAGCAAAGAAGTCGTTCCACTCCCCCATGAAGGTGAATATGGACAGGGCGCCCAATGCGGGCAGCGATTGCGGCAGGATCACCCGCCAGAACGTGGCGAAGAAACCGCAGCCGTCAATGCGCGCCGCCTCGTCGATCTCCCGGTTGAGGCTCATGAAGAACTGGCGCATCATAAAGATGAAGAATGCGCCCCCGCCAAACCAGTTGGGCACGATGATCGGCAGCGGCGTATCCAACCAGCCCAGATCGCGGAAGATGAGATACTGCGGTATCAGCACAACGTGATACGGGATCATCATCGTACTCAACACGATTACGAACATAGCGCTGCGGCCAGGGAAGCGCAAGCGCGCAAAGCTGTAGGCGACCAGCGAAGCGGTCAACACACGCCCCACGAGAACGCCCATGACGATCGTCATCGTGTTCTTCAACGAAATCCAGAAGGGGAATTTATTGAGCGCCTGTGGATAGTTGCCCCACACAATGGGGCGAGGAACAAAGGTTGGCGGGATGGTGAAGACCTGCCCGTCCGGCTTGAGCGAGCCGGTGACCAGCCACATCATCGGCAACAGGAAGAGCGCCAAGCCCAGCGCCAATACCAGGTAGAGAAGAATCCGCCAGAAAAGGCGACTGACAACCGGCGATTGGGGCCTGAAGATTGACGACCTTTGCACAGCTAGCGAGCCTCGTTTGTCCACCGCGTTGTTTGCCATCCCCAATGCCCTCTATCGTCGCCGGCTTCCAATCGCCGGCGGTCATTCCCCTTCGTAGTGGACAAAGCGCGACGATGTTCTCAACACCAGGACCGTCAGGGCAAGGATGATGATGAAGAGGATCCAGGCCATGCCGGCGGCGTATCCCATCTCAAGTTGTTGCCACCCCTTGCGGTACAGGTAGAGGACATAAAACAGAGTGGAATTGACCGGGCCGCCGTCGGTAATGATAAAGGCGCTGGTGAAGACCTGAAACGAGTTGATAATGCCCAAAATGAAGGTGAAAAGAATCACCGGCGATGTCATGGGGATGGTCACGTTCCAGAACTGGCCCCAGGCGTTGGCGCCGTCCACCTTGGCCGCGTCGTAGAGGGCCGTGGGCACGCCTTGCAGCGAAGCCAGGTAGAGGATCAAGCCGCCGCCCGCGCCCCACAAGCTCAACACCATCAGCGTCGGCAGCGCCCATTTCGTCGATCCGAACCAGTTCGGCGGGTCGCTGATGCCAATCGACTGCAGAATGCTATCGGCCAGCCCGTACTGGTGTGCAAACACGTAGGCAAACAGGTAGGCGGTGGCCACGCCCGGCACCACCGCCGGCAGATAGAAACCGGTGCGCCAGAAGGAGAGACCTTTCGCCTTCTGATTGAGCAGCAGCGCCAGCCCATATCCCACCATCACGCCCAGCGGCACAGTTGCCAGCGCGTAAATCGCCGTGACACGCAACGACTTCGTGAAGAGCTTGTCGCGGGTGAACATCTTCTCGAAGTTGTCCAGCCCGCTGAATTCCGGCTCGGAGAGGATGTTGTATTCTGTGAGCGAATAGTAGGCCGAAAGCAGCATCGGCCCCACGCCCCACATCAGGAAACCCAACAGCCAGGGTGAGATGCCAATATATCCGGCCAGGGCTTCGCGGCCCTTCAGTGTTTGCCACCAATGAAGCTTTTGGGGCGTCGCTGCCGACGTCATGGCTGGCCTCTACTTCGGCAATGAGGGTTGAGAAGCGAGGAGTGAGGGTTTCGCTTTCCTCACTCCTCTTCACTCTACTCTATGTCGCCTAACTCTTGGCTGCCAGCTCGGCGTTGATGTCCGCCACGGCCTCGGCGACCGTCTGCTCGGCCGGCGCTTCACCGATCAGAGCCTCTTCAAAGGCCGACCGCAACGTATCGCGCAGGTAGGCTGCTACCTTGAAACCGTCGTGTCCCGGATAGTGGATCGACGCTTCGGCATGTTCGGGGTAGGCGGAGAAGCCCTCCCAGCGCGAGAGATGGATCCCGGCCACTGCCTGGATTTCGCTGCCGTCTTCCAACTCGCCGTAGTACAGGCCGCTGTTGTAGGCCGGCGAAAGACCCGATGTACGGACGAACTGGCGGCCCACATCCTCATCAATGATCTGGGTGATGGCGTAGTCCATGGCCGCGTCGAGCACCTCGGAGGACTTGTTCACCGACAGGAAATCGCCGGTGGTGTGGATCGCTCGCTGCTTGAACCATGGCGCATGGATGTAGGTTTTCTCGAAGTCAATTGTGTCCGAGGGATAGAGCGTGAGTCCCACCGGCGCGAGCGCCAGCGCGGCCCGTCCGGCGCGGTAGGTGCCGCCCTCAATCGGCCCTGCCACCGCTTCCATGTAGGTATGCCCCTGGAGGGTCAGGTCAATCGTCTTGCTGATCGCCTCGATCGCTTCGGGCGAATCCAGGAGACATTTTGTCTCGTCGCCCTGGTACCACCAGTTGTCGAACTGCTGGGCTCCGTTGCTGTAGGCGAAATGCTTGGTGCAGTAGCTCCAGCCGCCCATCAGGGGGCCGGCGATGGGCCATATCTCATTTTCCATGCCGGCGCTGCTCTCCGCCGCGGCCTCACAGAAGGCGACGAGGTCATCCCACTGCCACTCGTCGAAGTTGTCGTCGCCAAACTCGGGCAACGTATCGGTGAGACCGAGTTCGTCGGTCAGCGTCTTGTTGACGTGGAAAATGCAGGGGTGGGCCACATACTGATCGAGGCCAAGAATCTCGCCCTTGTAGCCGCCGACTTCGACGGGGTCCCAGTAATACTTGCTGGCGTCGAAATTGTGGATCACGAGGTGATCGTCAAATGGTTGCAACTGATTGGCCGTCCAGAAATCGCCCATGAACACATTGGCGATCATAATGACGTCCGCCGCGGTGCCGCCGGCCAATTGCAGCTTCAACTTGTCGTGGTACTCGCTCCAGGGGGTGCTTTCGAGGGTCGCTTTCGTGTTGGTCTTCTCTTCAATGATCGGGGCGTAGTCGTTCCAGAAGGTCCCCCACCAGGTGCTGAACCGAATCGGTGTCGCTTCGGGAGCTGCGGCGCCCGCTCCGGCCTCTTGGGCCGGTTCGGCTGCCGGGGCCGGGGCGCAACTGGCAATCAAGGCACTCGTGCCGGCCAGAGCCGACCACTTCAAGAAATCACGCCGCGAGACATTGAGGTTCATCGTCTTCTTCATGAGCATTTCTCTCCTGTGCTTATCTCGGATTCACCGAGATTCCTGTCTGCCGAAACATTGAAGTCAGAATTTCATGCTCTGTGCTTTTGCGTGTCACCTCCTTTGGCCGCAGTCGATCACAGCGTGTACCGGGGGCTTGCATACCTGCATCTGACCGTACATCCGCTATCGTAGACTCTGGGCTTGCTGCCCAACGTGCTCATGGTAGACCGCCCGGCGGACCTCGATCTGCGCCGGCGCAGGCTGAACGCTTCGATCAGAATACCGACGGGCAAGGTGGGATGGGAATCCGGATATTTTGGCTTACCGGCAGCATACCATCCCGGCCCTGACCTGTCAATCACGACAAAAATATGGGGGCATCTCAGATTATTGTGCGTCGAGTAAAGCCAAGCGGTTGAAGCAGTTGAGGCCAGGTTTGACTGAGCGGAGTCGTGCGGAGTGCAGGCATCGCCAGGGGATCCCCTTTGGTCTTCTCAACCCCTTCTCCGCGTCTACCCCCTTTCATCTTAACGAAAAACTGGGATGCACCCATGCAAGGGAAGCGCGCGTCGGCGCTGAGCAGTTGGGCTACGCTCTTTCCGTCCGCGCACCACGATTTACAGCATCGCAATCACTCTGAGTACTGAAAACGCACAAAACGTACAGATTGGCGTTCGTTGAGACACTGTTGAAGTTCCGGTATCGGCGCCGCGCGCGGGTGAATCCAAGAATAGGGGCGAAATTTCGGCTGCGTCCGGGCTTATGGGCCGCTTGCAGGCGACGTGCGGGGCGCGCAGGTCAACTGTGCCATGTAAGCAGTTACGAGCGTTTACGAGCGTTTGCGTGCAGTTACGAGCGTTTGCGAGCGTGTTCGAGCGCGCCAGGTCGCGTTTAGTCGCGTTTGGTCGCGTTTAGTCGCGCCAATTTTTTTTTCGTGTTCGGACACGTTCGGGCACGTTCGGGCGTATTCTTTCGTCATTTCTCGTCATTTCTCGTCATTTTTCGTCATTCTTCGTCCCAAAATAGTTTTTTCGGGAATGGCGGGCAACGGGTTGTTGCGGCAGCGGCTGGGCAGGGAGGGCAGCAGTTTGCTGCGCATGGTTCCCCCGCGCAGGGGGCAGGATGGGCAAAATGGCATGGCATTCATTTGAAATCGGTATGCAGTTGCGGCAGGGCCGCGGCTGCGCTCGTTCGTCTTGCGCACAATTGTACTATAAAAGCGGGGCGTTTGCAGTTGCTGGGAATTCCAGGGGGCATCTCGGAATGGGGGAGCGTTTCTGACTTGCTCTGAAGGGCAGGACTCGCAGCAGTTGTCTGAACTGTGGTTCATACAGTCAGTATGCTGGAGACAGTTGACGGCAGCGGCTCAGGCGGCGTCTTCATTCACGAGAATCGGACGAACTGCGGTTCGGTTCTGCCCACAGGCAACCTGCATCCGTCACCTCCTGGAGCAGTTCTTCAACAGGCGCGGGAGCCGAAACCGGCTGCGGGCGAGCGGCCCTCGATCCCAAGGGCACGTTCCCCAAAAGTTTGGGATGCACCCAATAATATCACCTATTGCTGGGGATTGCCGCTGCCACCGCCATCAGCGTAAAAGGAGAAAGCCATACGCGCCCGCACACTAGGCCCGATAGGCCCTGATCATCTCGATCAACAGAGCGATCTGCGCGCGGCCCGCCGCGGCCGGTGTGCGCGGCGTCTTTCGGTTGACGATACATTCGTGGAAATGGATCAGTTCCAGCTTAAACGCCTCCTCGTAGGAAGCGGTCGTGCGCGACTCGCGAAAGCAGCCGCCGTCCATCTCCCACTCTTCCACCACAGTGGCGGCGTTCTTCAGAAACGGGCTGGGGAAAACAATCGAAACGATGCTGTCCGGCGCGTACACGGTCAAGGATTCATCGAACACGCGCAATCCGCTGACAAGAATAGATAAGGGCGCTGGAATCCACGCTGCAAACATACACCAGCGCGCCCTCAGCCCCTTGACTGGGAATGGTTGACGGCTTTGCCAGCCACGCCTCCGCGCCGCCCTTTATCTGCGCAAAGCGCCTGTGCTGATAGCTCCCCTCCTGACGGATCAACGCCCGGACGCGCGCCAACTCCGCCCGGTTGAGAAAGAGATGGGGATGCTCCTGCTTCTCCAGGTGGATCTCGGTATTCTGAACAGACATCTCATCTTTCTCCTGGACCTTCCAACGCCCGATCACCGCATCGCCAAGCAGGGCGACGACCGGCGCATTTGCCTCGCATGAAATTCTCGGAAAAGGTCAATCGCGGAACGAGAGATGTTTCGTATCTGCGCAAAGAAAGTTCGCGCCAGTCGCCGCATATAACGCCATTTCAGCTGCAGTTGATTGGGGCAAACCACGTTAATTGTGAAGCAATGCCCAGGGTATGATCGCCGCCTTCAGAGCAATGCATTCGCGGCCGAAGCCGCCGTCGGGACGCTCTTGCGAGGACATATAGGTCACGATCGCTTCTCCGTTGCGCAGGAATGTGCAGTCCAAGTTCGTGTACTCGTAATCCGTCTTGTCCTCAATATCGAAAAGATATTGCCAACGGTGGCCACCATCGTCAGAGACAGCCACCGACAGGGGCGAACGTACACCCAAATGATGGTGCCGCGGGTTGTATTCGCTGTTGTTCCAGAACAAGACGGTGCGGTTCGAGCCGGGTATGTGGCGAATGCAGGTGCAAGACTCCGGCGCGCGCAATCCCGTCGTCTGCGCCATAGACCATGTTTCGCCCGCGTCTTTGGATCTCGAAAGGAACACACTGCCCAACTGAGTGCGCAGTGACATGACCAACTCGCCGGTCGCCAACTCGGCGACCGATGGCTCGCTGGCGCCGATCAGCGGCAAGAATACCTCGCCCTGAGATTCACGCCATGTCAGCCCGTTGTCATCGCTGAGGTAGGCGGCAGCCCGCTCCGTCTGCGTCCAGCGATACAGCGCTCCCTCTGCCATCCAGCAGAAGGGCAGAAGCAAGCTCCCGCTGGACAGGCGCACCAGAGACGATGCACCGCCCTGCAGGCGGCAGACACGGAACCCGGCGCCGCTCCAGATCGGTTGTGGCTCAGAAAAGGTCTCGCCCTCGTCCCCGGAACGGCACAGCATCATGGAGCTGCTGGTCACCGAATGCATGCGCAGATACCCCAAGAGCAATTCGCCGGGAATCCGGCACAGAAATGGGGACATCACGTTCAGGTCGCCCGGCTCGATGTCTGCTCTCAGGGTCTCTTCGCCCCAACTCCGGCCACCGTCCGAAGAGACCTGGGTATAGATGCGAGCCAGCCCGAAATCGTTACCCGCCTCTGGCCCGCCGCTGTAGCTATGGTACGTGACCAATAGGCTGCCGTCAGACCGCTCGACCACCGAGGCTGTATCGCTGCGTGGACGTTCCACCCCGCCTTTGACAATGGCGCTGTAACTGATTTCCGCGGGGATCATCGACTCGTCTCCCCCGAGTTTTGCGATCACGTCCCGGGTATCCAGGATTCGAACTCCTGCGCTGGCGGCAGTTTGGGATCGGGAACCCAAGGCTTGAAGGGTGAGAGCAACAACGGTCCCGGCGTAATCCCGACTACGGTGTTCCCCAGCCAGTCCACGATATAGGGCGCATGGCTGATGTCCACCCACTGTCGGAACCGCAGCAGCGGATACGTCAGCGTCAGCTCCTCCCCGGCCGTCGCACCGGCGAAGCGCAGGTAGTCGCCCCGCCATTCCGGGTCGACTGGCTGGCTACCACGGTAGGTGCGCACTTGGTTGCGAAGCGCCCATGCCGGGGGGCGCACATACACGTCCCCGGGCACTTTCGCCACCACCGTCAACCGCCCTTCCTCGGGCAGAAAGGACACCACCCTGGCCTCGGGCGCATCCCGGTTGAGCGCCATGTTGACGTAGACCCCATCGGCCTCCCGCCGGACGATGTTCTGCCAAGCCTGGTGCAGCGCCCGCGGACCTTCGCCCTGACAGCAGCCCACCATGCTGATATGTGGCCCGGAAAAGAGGCGGAAGTGGTCCAACACCAAGTCATTGGGCGAAGGGTTGACGAAACCTCCTTCCAGATCCTTGAGCCTGCGCAGCCCATCTGCCGCGTGGTCCGATTGCCCCCGCTGCTGGCGCAGAAAGCGGTACAGGTCCTCAAATGCCGGCGTGACGAAGAACTGCGTCCCCCGCAGGTAGTTGCGCACCGTCCGCTCCACATCGTCCCAGTACGCCGCGTAGCCTGCTCGCGCCGCCCAGACCGCCATGTCCAGGCGGTCGGCGATGCAGCAAGTTTCGGCGTAGTGGATACGGTGTGCCAAGTCAGCGCTGGTACTGTCCAACTGATAGGAGCGGACATGGGTCAGCTCAGGGACCCAGCCGTAGTCGGAACCCTCGCCGACGATGAAGTCCAGCACGCGCCTGGCCCATTCGACGGCGCGTGGGTCACGGGTCAGCGCGCCCAGGTAGGCCACGCCGCGCGCCGCGTGCAGGTGCAGGTGGACATGATCGGAGAAGCTGCCGTCCGGCCCGAAGCCCAGGTGTCCGACGTTGGGTTGCAGCCCGTCCATCAGGCCGTAAGCCATCGCCCGCCCGAACGCCAGTGCCTCCTCGTCCCCGGTCACCTCCCAATAGCGCAGCACCGCTGTAATCGCCTGGGAAGGGTATGCGGTCCAGTAACCTTTCTTCCACTGCCCAGCGCGCCACGTCTGGAGACCGCCACCCTCATACCAGGCGCGGCCGGTGTCCCAGCTTGCCAAGCTGCGCAGACCCTCGAACATGCGGCGCGACAGTGCTTTCGTCTCCCTGTCACCGGTGCGGGCATGGGTCTCGACAACCCCTTCCAGCGTCTTGGCGGTTGTCCAAGTGCTGGCGCCCGGTTGCCCATCCCAATGCAAATGCCGGTTGGGCTGGGTCCAACTCAACCCGTCATCGCGTAGATAGCCCAGGATACGACGGCGCAGGGCCTGCTCCACGTCCAGGCCATCGCGGCGGCCTGACATTTCGCGCATGAAGATGAAGCACTTATCCATCCGTGCGTCCGTGTCGCCGGACGCGGTCCGGTCGTGGGTGTCGAACGCAGGGGGATAGCCCAGCGGGTCATGGCAAAAGCGACACTCATAGTCCATATGTGGTTTGGGGTTATGGATGAGATAGTTCAGGTTCCAAGATGCCATCTCCTCCAAGCTCAGGTCTGGTGAAGGACGCTCCGCTGTAAGCGGCCTGATCTCTTCCGGCCTGCTCTGCTCCAAGACCTGCACGGCGGCGATGTCGCCGTGAAATCCGGCGGGGCGGAACGTTTCGGTCTCGCTATGCTGGCGCTGCCATGCCTCAAAGGAGACGCTTCCGACTGCCACCCAAGGGTCGCTGTCTTCCGGTTGCTGTGAATCTGACATGGAAAACTATGGTTCTCCAAGCAGTATCAAACTCTGTCACGAGTCTGAAAACCGCTTGGAGAACCATCCTCCTTTCTATGGTTTCGGGGAGTGTACCAAGACGCTAAACGGGTAGACACGGGTTAGCCGCTTCACACCCACCCCTTGATTGGCATCAAACGGGACGCAACACGTCGCTCACTGCATAGTTCAGTTGAATGGTCAGGCGGATGCTGCCTGCTTCTCCACTTGCCCTTTGAACCCCGTGCGTTCGACGCACTTTGAGCTTGTCTGATACCAGTTAGTCCAACTGTCAGGGGGCTTCCAGGCTTCAGAAGTCCGGGTTGCCGGAATCCCGAAAGGCTTCCGGATCAGAAACCTGGCCTATTCCAGCCGCCACAGGTGCGACGCAGCGTAGGCTCCGCTGCCGTTCCAGATGAAATCGTGTACCTTGGTCGAGACCGGAGCATCGAAGATCCAACGCCAGATGGGAATCGTAGCCACCTCGTTCATCAGCAGCAATTCCAATGCTTGAAAGGCTTGCGCCCGTTTCTGCGGATCCGTGGTCGAAGCGGCCGCGTCGATCAGCTTGTCCGCCTCCGGATTGTTGAAGTTGGTCCAGTTCGCGCCGGCTTGGCCCTTCCCCATCTCACGGGAGTCGAAGTAGCGCGCCGCGCCGGATGGGCTGGCATAGTTGACCCCGCCGCCGCGGACGTAGTAGTTCCCCGAGAACAGATCTTCGTCAAAGGCCGCGCCCTTCTTGATGTCCCACCTGACTTCAATGCCCACTTCTTTCAAATTGGCCTGGAGAAGGACCGATGTGTCCTCCTGGCCTGTGCCCCCTGTCAAGATGGGCAACTCGAAGCCGTTGGGCAGCCCGGCCTCCGCAAGCAGCGATTTTGCCTTTTCGATGTCGCGCGGGTGGTAGCTTGTGAGACCTTCCGGCTTCGGGATCCAGGCGTAGTCCCAGTGGCGGTCGCCAGAGAACGGGAAGCCCTGCAGTTTGGCGTAGGCCTCTCTGTCTATAGCCCACATGAGCGCCTGGCGTACCCTGACGTCGTTCAACGGCTCCTTGGCGTGGTTCACTTGGAGGCCCCCGGTGCCAGGCCACCGCTGGGAAACGATATTGAACTTGTCGGGCTGCTCTCGGAACTGCGGGAGGAGCTTGGGCGGTGTGAACCCTGCGAACTCGAACTCGCCGTTGAGCATGGCCACACCGGCCGCTTCCGCATCCTCCAGTACATCATGGACGATCCGGTCGATGTAGGGCCGTCCCAGGAAATGATCCGGGTCCGCCTCGAACACCACCCGCCGCTCCCGGTCGAACTCAACGACACGGAAGGGCCCGCAGCCGATCATCTTGTCGGGCTTGGTCGCGTAGTCAGATGTCTTCCAATCCTTGGGAGGAATGTCGGCGAGAAGATGTTTGGGCAGGATCCACCACCACCAGGCGACGTCAACGATGAAATCGGGGCTGACCTGGTTGAACTTCAATCGCAGCTTCTTGTCATTGAGAAGCTCGATGCCGGAGATCTGGTCTGCCCCGCCCGCACGGAACTCCATTGCTCCCTGAATCTCTCTCTCCCAGATGCTGCCCAGAAAGGAGGGGGAACCGGGTGCGGTCTGTGAGACGATGGTGAACTCGATGTCTTCACTGGTGACGGGCTCGCCATCGTGCCACTTGGCCTTGTCATGGACCTCCAACTCCAGGGTCGTGTCATCGGTCCATGCCGAAGAGCAGAGATAGTCAACGGGTTCGAACGTATTCGAACGGTTGACCGGCGTGGCCAGATACCTGGCGGCGAAATCCATCCTGTCTGAACCGATCAAATTGAGCGGGTCCATGTCCATGGGGACGGCGTGGTGGCGCCAACGGAAGGTGCCGCCCTGCTTGATCTGCACTGCCGGGGCCCCCACTTCCGTCGCCTGCTGCGCCGCGGGCGCGATACATCCCGCCGCCAAGGCACCGATTCCTGCTGCGCCTGCTACCTTCAGAAATTGACGACGATCGATTTGGCTAGACATTTGAGACGCCTCCTTTTAGGCGATCAACATGCAACTTGGGACCATAGTATCAACTCGTCTGACACCATTGTTCCCACTCGACACGGCCTCAACTGGTTCCTTTGGCAGCCTCACCTCCTCTCATCCAAACCGCCCAGAGGCCCGATCACCCGACAATGGCCTTTGGATCGATTGCGTCGCGCAGCGCGTCCCCCGCGAAGTTCACGGCCAGTACAAAAAGAGATATCGTCAGCCCGGGCACCAGCCATTGCCAGGGCCGCTCGATCAGAATGATCAACTGCCGGGCGACGGAGAGCATGGTTCCCCAACTGGCAGTTGGAGGTTGAACGCCCAGGCCGAGGAAGCTGAGCCCAGCCTCCGACAGGATCGCTCCCGCAACGCTGAAGGTAGCGCCCACAACCAGAAACGGGATCACGCCGGGCAGGATATGCCGGAAAACGATGCGCGAGTCCTGCGCCCCGACGGTCCTGGCCGCCAGCACGTAGTCCAAATTGCGCAGAGCCAAGAACTGGCCGCGAACAATGCGAAACATGCCGGTCCATCCGAACAGGCCGATAACAAACATCACATTGAAAATGCTGGGCCCGATCATGGCCACGATGGTGATGATGAACAGGAATGTGGGAAAGCTGCTGACTGTCTCCTGGAAGCGGCTCAGAGTCACGTCTACCCACCCCTGCCAATACCCGGCGGCGGACCCGAGCAAGGTAGCAATCCCGATAGAGACTGATGTGGCCACCAGTCCGACGGACATCGAGACGCGGCTGCCGTAAATCAACAAGCTCAACAGATCGCGTCCCGTGGCGTCTGTGCCCAGCAGGTGGTTCAGGCTTGGAGGAGAGTCCGCCACCTGCATGTCAACCTTGTATGGATCGTACGGGCTGATGACCGGCGCGAGCAAGGACACCAGCGTCATCACAACGATGACAAAGAGGCCCACAACGCCCAATTTGTGCCTCCTGAACTGCATCCAGATAAGGTCTGTGGTGCTGCGAGGCTTTCGTACCTCGATTTGTATTGGTGTTGCCCCACCGTTGGATGCACGGTTTCCTACCTTTGTCGCTGACATGTCAACATCTCTCGTTCCTCGGCCCTGCATCAAATGGTGTTGGCGCCACAGAATGAGTAGGTCATGCGACCTGGCTCGAGTTGACAAGCTATCACCGGTGTCACCGATCTATCAATGGCCCGCTCACTCCGTCCCGATGCGCGGGTCCACATACACGTAGGCGATGTCTGCCAGCAGATTTGCGAACATGATCAGAACAGCGCTCAATAGGGTTGCGCCCATCAGTAGATTGTAGTCAAGCGTCATCACCGCCCTGTAGCTCAGCCAGCCGATCCCCTGCCAACCGAACAGCACCTCCACGAAGAACGAACCGCCGAAAAGCCCTGGCAAGGTGAGCCCGATCAGCGTCACAATGGGGATGAGGACGTTGGGAAAGGCATGCCGCATGACCACCGCGCGCTCCATGATGCCTTTCGCCCGGGCAACATTGACGTAGTCCTGCCGTATGACCTCGAGCATAGCAGTACGAGAATAGCGCAGCCAACTGGCAGTCTGCTCCGTCGCCAGCACCAAGGCGGGCAGGGCAAGATGCCACAGCCTGTCGAGGATAGGATGCACTGTCGGGACGGAACTGGTCACGCCATAGGTGGGGAAAAGCCCCAGCCGGTAAGCAAGGAAAAAGATCGCAAGCAACGCCCAGAAATAGGTCGGGATCGAGAAGCCGATGAACGACAGAAAGGTCAGAATGTAATCGAGGGGAGAGTACTGCTTCAGTGCGGAAAGCAGGCCGAGCGCTACGCCGACGACCATGGCCAGCACGATCGAAGTGGCCATGAGCTGGATACTGCGGGAGATGTGCTCTACAAGCACCTTGACAACCGACTCGGACGTGAAGAAGGACTTTCCGAAGTTGCCTTGCAGGACCTCTGAGAGCCACATGAGATAGCGGATCGGCAAGGGACGATGCAACCCGAGCTCTTCCCGCAACTCTTGCTGCACTTCCTCGCTCATGGTTACTTGCATCTCCCCCAGGGTCTCAGTGTGGAGCATCGCCGAGATGGGGTCGCCAGGGGCGCCGTTGAAGACTACGAAGTTGATAATGGTAATTCCGATCAACACGGGTAGAGCGATAAGCAAACGTCTCAAAAGGTAGTGGGCCATGAGTTGTCCACCCCTCTGAAGGACACCTGCCTTTGTGGCGCCCGATGCACTATCAATTGTCGGTTGTAGTCACAAAGCAAGTGGTAAGAGCAGAGAATTCATCGCCAAGTTGTGCTCAATGATGACCACTTTGACAATGAACACGCCAACACCAAGCCTGGTGCTTGTAGGCTTTCAGGACGATTGACTTCTGTCTTTTTTCGTCTCTCTCCTAGTAGTTCAACAGTCTTTTATTGTCGGATAAAGGCGTTCGAGTTTGATGCGAGCATCAGCGGTGGTGAAACGCCAGTTGACAGACGAAGCAGAAGCATTGCGGCGATTTTGCCAAGCTGTGATTTGCTGCGTCAAGATGTGTTTGTCAGGGATGCGAGCGTTCAAGCACTGTCGATGCAGGACACTGAGTTCGATTTCAGCCATATTGAGCCAACTGCCATGCTTGGGGGTGTAATGGATTTCGAGTTTGGCGGCAATGCGGCGGGCCTCGGCCGCCGGGAACGCTTCATACAAAGATGCGAGTTTGTGCGTATTCAGATTGTCCATCACCACGACGATCGTGTCTGCCTGCGGGAAATGGATATCGACCAGGTCGCGCATGCAGTGGGCAAAATCGACCATGGTGCGGCGCGCCGTCACCTTGACATGACGCCAAGCTTGCAGCGGTGCGAAGCAGAGAAAGAGGTTGCTGGTGCCGTTGCGTTCATACTCGTAGTCATATTTGGCCACCGCACCCGGTCGGGGCGGCAGAGGCAGACGGGTCTCTTTGGTCAACTGTTTGCTGCCTTCATCAAAACAGACCACAGGTCGTTTTGCATCCTGCTGCCGATGATAGACCGCAAGCGTATCTTCCATGGCGCAGACGAACTCGGCGCTCGCCGCCTCCGGTATACACCATGCATCTTTCAACCAAGGCTTAAGTTCGTTTTTTTGAGCGTCGTGCGCACCGTTTCACCCGAAATACGCTCGACAACCTCTAATTCGACCAGCTTATCAGCCAGCATCTGCAGCGTCCACTGCTCCCGTCCATCCGGCGCAGCGCTACACGCTAACTGCACCAACCGGGCTTCGCCCGCACCATCCAAGACGCGTGGTCGCTTCCGTTTCGGTCGCGTGTGGGTGAGGGCAGCTTCGATCCCGGCTGTGACACACCGCTCCCGAACTCGCTCGACCGTGCGCGCATGCGCTCCCAATGCCTTGGCAATCTCGGCGTCGCACCAGCCCCCGCCCGCTTGCGCTTCATCGGCCATCAGCAGGATGCGAGCCCGTCTTAAGCGGCGCCCCGACCCTGTGCCTGTGTTCACCTGCCCATCCAGTTCCTTGCGCTCCTCCGCTGTCATGCGCACCCGATATCGTTTCGCTGGCATCTTCCCTCTCCTTGTGTCCGCTTTTCTGGAGAGTGTGCCACAGTTTACCTATCCGTCAAACCCTACCTGTTACACTACTAGCTTCCAAAACCCATTCCACAGTTTTTGCAGTGATATTGCTACTGCCCAAGACGGTTGGTACCATTCTTGAAAATCTTTGTGCATTCGCACACTCGACAAGCGTAGGTGATGTTTTCCCGTATTATGCCCTCTGTTCTAACACCACCTACTCTTCATCCACTCCTTGTCATCGCGGGGAAAGGGGGATAGGAGCCTGGACTGTGCGAATTGATCGCCAGCATACCATCCCGGCCCTGACCTGTCAATCACGACAAAAATATCTTCTATTGCTGGGGAAAACCGCTGCCACCGCCATCAGCGTATAAGGAGAAAGCCATACGCGCACCCACGTTAAGCCCGATAGGCCCTGATCATCTCGATCAACAGAGCGATCTGCGCGCGGCCCTCCGCGGCCGGTGTGCGCGGCACCTTTCGGTTGACAATACAGTCGTGAAAGTGGATCAGTTCCAGCTTGAACGCCTCCTCGTAGGAAGCGGTCGTGCGCGACTCGCGAAAGCAGCCGCCGTCCATCTCCCACTCTTCCACCACAGTGGCGGCGTTCTTCAGAAACGGGCTGGGGAAAACAATCGAAACGATGCTGTCCGGCGCGTACACGGTCAAGGATTCATCGAACACGCGCAATCCGCTGACAAGCGCGGTATCGAGCACGCAGCGCAGGTTATCGGGGTAGGCCAGGATCGACGCATAGGCCGCGCCATCGTCCCAGATTTCGGTGGACACGACACGCTCCGGCAGTCCGAAGGCACCGTCCAGGATGTAGATGTCATGGATCGAGAGACCCAGCATCAGGCCGTAGGCGCTCAGGACCGCTTGCGGCTGCGCGCCAATCGCGCGTTGCAGGCTCTCCTGGTGAAGCTGCTGCATCCTGTCCTTTGCGGCGGCGTCAATATCATCAACGCGTACAATATCATAGTGCTCAAGGAACAGTTCATTGGGTCCGGCCACATCATGCAGACGGATCAGGTGGGGGTTGTGCATCTGCCGGATGCGATTGCGGCCGGCCACGTAGCCGGGGTCGTAGCGTTTGTGATGACCGAGCATGGCAACGCAGCCGCTCTGCGCCTGCGCGTCCAGCAGTTCGTCGGCCTCATCCAGGTTGTTGCACATCGGTTTCTCGATGAAGACGTGTTTGCCAGCCCGCAGCGAGTCGGTCGCCGGTTGCGCGTGGTCGCGCGTCAGCACCATGACGGCGTCCAGGTCGACGCGTTCCAGCATCTCGCGGTAATCGGTCGCGGTAAACGCGACGCCGAACCGGGTGGCGACAGCCTGCACCGTTGCGGGCGACAGATCACACAGCGCTACCACCTCGAACAGTTCCGGCAACTCGAGCAGATGCGGCAGGTGCATCACCTGCGCGATCATGCCGGCGCCGATCAGCCCAATTCTGACCTGCTTGCCGCCCACTGCCTGACTCCTCAGCCCGGGAGGGCTACGCCATCACAGAATCCAACTGCCTGATTGGGACCCGGTGGATACAGTTCGCTTCAATCGCTGAGACTGGCGACAAAGCCGTCCGCGCTGAGTTCGGGCGGAACCTGGTCGAAGTAGTAGCGGTTCTCTTCGCCCTGGAAGCCGGGCGTCCACTGGTATTCGTCGGCTTGCAGGAGATCGTCGACAACCTTGAAGCGCGCCCACAGAATGTCGGACTCCGGCGCAGTGAAGCGGTCGGCCAGCGGCTTGCCCCACTGGAGCGTAATGGGATGAATGCTCGCGGCCCAGCCCTGCTCCTGCGCGGGCAGACGCTCAAAGTGCCGGTTCTTGAGATGATGAATCCGTTTGGCGCTCTTGCTGAGGAAGATGGTGGAGAGCAGCATGCCCTTCTCGCCGCGACCCGGATGCAGCCGATCCAGACCGGCCCGGTAGGCCGCGCCGTCCCCATTGATCACCGCCCGCAGCGTTGCTTCCAGCTGGTCAAGCGCCTGTTCGCTGCGCTCATTCCAGCGTTTGAATGTCGCCTGCGCCGCGGGGGACAGATGCTCCAGGTAGGAGAGGTCCGAGTAGTGACTGAACTCTGCGAAGCCGCCGTGAATCGTGCGCCGCATCTTGGCGTTGTAGCGGCTGCCCCAATGCAGCAGGGGCAGAATGTATGCCACGCCATCGCCGGCCGCCAGATGGACCTGGGTCGCGCCGGGCAAGGGCTGGCGCGCATCGGCATCCAGCACGGCATTTTCCTCCGCCGTGTTGAAGCGGCTGTGGCTGCCGGGCACGACCCAGAGAACGCTGTCATCGTAGAGCGGCAGATTCCACTGCACGTAACGCGGCCCATTCTCATGAAAGTCGTCGGTATAGCCTTGCAGCGGCGCGGTGTACGGCGGATAGAAATCGCGGTGCCAGCCGCGGTGACCGCCTGTGTCATGGTCGCGCACCGGGCTGCACATGAGCATCATTTCGGTGACGCCGGCGTCTTGCACGCCAAGCAGTTGGCTGCTGACCCCTTGCGTATTCTCGTGCAGCCAGACCTCGACCGCGCTGGCCGTCTGCGCGTCGATCTCGTCAGCCATACCTCCTAGGTTGAGGCGCGGCTGGGAATTGGTCTCCCAGGCGCCGCCGGGCGGGTCATCAGGCCCGCGCTCGCGCGCCCAGATCACCTTCTGCCGCTCGACCAACAGTTCATAGGCCCGGCGCAACTCCGCCAGATCACCGGGCGGGATAACCTGACGCAAGATCACATACCCATCTTCCAAAAACTGATCCCGGTTGATTCTCATGGTGGCTCGTTCCTTGTCATAGAGTCGGCGATTTTCCGGTACACATCAATATACAGTCTTTTCGGCGCCACTTTATAGAAGGCGAAGTGACTTCGCTCCCATCGCCTGGCCCACATGCAGGCGCAAGAAGGAATTTGCGCTAGTAACGGAAATGCGGATCCAGCCTGTCTCGCACGGCGTCGCCCAGCAGAGCGATGACCATCACCGTCGCGGCCAGGAACAGCCCGGGGAACGTGGAAACCCACCAGGCGTTGAAAAGATAGCTGCGTCCATCAGCGATCATGCTGCCCCAGCTCGGTGTGGGGGGCTGGATCCCCAACCCCAGAAAGCTCAAGGAGGACTCTGCCAGAATCATGCGGCCCAGGTCAAGTGCGGCCACGATGATCACCGGGCTAATCACATTTGGCAAAACGTGGCGCAATATAATACGGCTGTTCCCGGCGCCAAGGGCTTTCGCGCTCTCTACGAACTCCCGCTCCTTTACGGAAAGAACCACGCCGCGCACCAGGCGGGCATAGAGTACCCATCCCGTGACCGTAAGAGCGATGATCAGGTTGCGTACGCTCGGACCCAGAACTGCCGTCAATGCCAGCGCCATCAGGATACCCGGGAAAGCGAGCTGTATGTCGGCCAGGCGCATAATTGCCATGTCCCAGGCGCCGCCAAAGTAGCCGGCGACAAGCCCCAGTCCCACCCCCACCAAGCTGGCCAGCACGACCCCGCTTACGCCGACGAAAAGCGATGCGCGCACGCCGAAGATGGCTCGGCTCAGCACATCGCGGCCAAGCTGATCCGTCCCGAGAACGGCAACAGCGCCCTCCTCGAAAACGGTGCCCGGCGGTTTCAGTCGGACGGCGGTCTGTTGTAGAGCCGGGTCGCGGGGCACAAGCAGAGGGGCAAAGCCTCCCGCTAACACAATGATCATCAGGGCGCTACTCCAGGCCAGGACCCGGCGCTGGCTGCGCGACTTCGCTAGCCAACGCATTACCTCACTGTACACGACTTTCCTTTCTCCAGTCTCCCTCGTTCGCAGGGACACGATTTACATATCGGATTACGCCGCCGAGACTCATTTGATTCGGTCGGCTCCTTTCACCCAGGCTGTACTAGGCAAAACGGATCTTGGGATCGAGAAATACATAGATCAGATCGATGACCAGGTTGATGGCGACGAAACTGATGGCGACGACCAGCGTTGCCGCCTGGACAACCGAATAGTCCCGCGAACTGATTGCAAAGATGATGGCGTTGCCCACGCCCGGCCAGCTGAACACGGTCTCGACGATGACCGAACCACCCAGAAGGTAGCCTAACCGCAGGCCAAAAACGGTAACCACTGGAATGAGCATGTTCTTGACGGCATGGCGGCGCACCACCAAGGACTCCTTCAGGCCCTTCGCCCGGGCAGTACGGATGTAGTCCTGGCCCAGGATTTCAAGCATGCCGGAGCGCACCAAGCGGGTTGTGGCGCCCATCAGCGGCAACGCCAGCGTCACCGCCGGCAGGATCAAGTGCTGCAGGGTGTCGCTGCCAAAGGTCGGCAACAGGCGTAATATGCCGGAAAAGACCAGGATCAACATGAGTCCAATCCAGAAATCCGGTAGGCTTTGCCCCAAAATGGTTACGAAACTGATGAACTTGTCTAAGACGGAATTGGCGCGCAACGCAGCTGTCACGCCGAACACAAACGCTGCGATCGACGCGAGAACGAGCGCCGCAATCGCCAATCTGATCGTGGCTGGCAAGCGCTCAACGATGAGTTCAAGCGCCGGCTGACCGGAATAGGTCGACCTTCCCAAGTCACCTCCGGCAGCTTGACGCACAAAAATCGCGTACTGCTCCGGGATGGAGCGATCCAGACCAAGCTTGCTACGGAGCTGTTCAACTTCCTCTTGGGTGGCGTCTATGCCCAGAATGGCATTGGCAGGATCTCCGGGGACGAGGCGCATGACGACGAAAACCATCGTCACGACGCCCCAGACCACGAAGACAGCCAAGCCCAGTCGCCTGACGAGATAAGTAGCCATTCAGGTTTGACGTCTGTGGGCTGTCGACCTGTGGAACCGACAACCGATCGTATCTAGCCGGCTACCCACATATCAGCAAAGCGCGGCGGCTCGTCCGGCCAGGGCTCGAATCCTTGCACGCGCGTGTTCAGGCCGTAGGCCGCAATGTCCTCAAAAAGCATCACGTTAGGACCGTCATCCCAAGCGATCTTCTGTGCTTGCGCGTACAGATCCAGGCGTTCCTGTAGATCAGTCGTGCGCGCGGCCTGCGTCACTAGATCGTCATACGTCGCGTTGGCCCAGCCTGTCCGATTGTTGCCCGAAAAGTAGATCCGGCGCAGAGTGTAGTCAGCGTCGCCTGTTGACGTTGCGCCCGAAACCAGTTGCACATCCCATTCCAGAGCAATCAGGTCCTGCAGCCACACCGTATGCTCCTGCTCAATGCTCTTTCCCCGGATACCCACTTCGCCAAGTTGGGCGATCGAGAACTCCACCAACTCCTTGGCCTTCACATCACGCGGCGTCCACTTCAGCTCAATTTCAACACCGTCAGCCAGGCCGGCCTGGGCCAAGAGCTCCTTGGCTTTATCAGGATCGTAGGGGTAAGGAGTCTGCTCAGCGTATCCCCAGACGTTGCGGTTGATGTAGGACGTAGCGCGAACGACTGTGCCGCCCATGATGTCGTTCACCATGGCGTCGACATCGATGGCGTGATAAACGGCTTGGCGCACCAGCGGATCGCTGAAGGGGGGACGGCCTCCATTCATCAGGAACTGGCGGAAGGTATAGGTGGGACCCTGTACCAGATTGATGTCCGTGTTCGCCTGCAAGCGCTCCATATCTTCGGGCAGAATGCCTTGCACGAAGTCAAGCTCGCCGCGTTCCAGCGCTACGATTTGGGTGGCCGGTTCCGGGACCTCGACGATGCTTACCTTTTGCAGTTTCGGGACACCTTCCCGCCAGTACTGGGGATTGGCCTCGACGACGAACTTGTTACCCTTCACCCAATCCACGAGTTGGAAAGGACCGGTACCTACCGGTTTCTCAAGATATTCGTCAGTCGCCGCGTATTCGGGCGGCAACATCATCAGCATCGACAGATTGTTCAACATCGGCCCAAAGGGCACTTTGGTCTTGATAACGACCGTCTTTTCGTCCGGAGTCTCCACTGACTCGATATCAATCAGCAGCGGGCGCAGTGCAGGCGTCGTACTCTCCGGATCGAGGATGCGATTGATGGTGAATGCCACCGACTCGGACGTAAACTCTTCCCCATTATGGAATTTCACGTCCTCGCGCAGCGCAAAGTTCCATGTCAGCGGATCCGGGTTTTCCCACGAAGTTGCCAGCCCAGGTGCAAAGTTACCCTCAAGGTTACGCTTGATTAGAGCGTCAAACATCGTGTGTGCTACGACCCGCGTGGCGAATCCGATGTTGTTGGCCGCGTCGGCGATGTTGATGACCTGCCTGATGACAGCCGTTATTTCGCCGCTGGGGCCGGTCGGGGCAGTTGCCGGGGCAGCTGCAGAGGCCGGCGCCTGCACGTCCGGCGCACAACCGGCAAGAAGCGCTATACCTGCTGCACCTCCGGCGTACTGCATGAACTCTCTCCGCGACACCCATCTCTTGCGCAAAACAGACATTGTGATCCTCCTGTATGAGAACTCTAACAATCAGGCCGCTTATCCGTCAGGGTGACTGCAACCAGGTTCTGTCCGAAACGGTGAACACACCTGTCCCGATCAGAATTCAACAGGGAGCGATTTCAACAGTCGAAGCTGGTAACTCGGCAACCACTCAGGAACGTCCTGGGCAAGCCGCAGATTGGGAAAGCGGCGCAGCAGCGTGGTGAATGCGACCGTCGCTTCGAGGCGCGCGAGCGGCGCGCCGATGCAGAAGTGCGGGCCGATGCCGAATGCGAGGTGCCGATTTGGCTCGCGGCAAACGTCAAGCCGGTTCGGGTCGGAGAATTGGGCAGGGTCGCGGTTGGCCGCGCCGAGCAGAAACATGACCCGCTGGCCCCGCTTGATCTGCCGGCCCTCTATCTCAAAATCCTCCTTGACCAGGCGGATGATGCGCTGGTTCGGGCTTTCGAAGCGCAGAAACTCTTCGACCGCACTCTTAACCGCCTCCGGCTCGCCCTGCAGCCTTTGGAGTTGCTCCGGGTTCTGGAGCAGGGCAAGCAGGCCGCTGCCAACCAGCGCGGTCGTCGTCTCATGTCCGCCGACGAGAAACGTCACGCAGGTTGAGAGCAGCTCCCCCTCGCTCGATGTCTCCTGCGCGCCATTGGTGCTGACGAGACGGCTGATGAGATCGTCGCGCGGCTGCTCGCGACGCTGATCGGCGATGTCCAGCAGGTAGGCTCGCACGGCCAGCAGACTGTTTTGAGCGCGCTGAGCGACTTCGACCGTCATGCGGTTGCTGGCCGAGAAGGAGGCGATGTCGTCAGACCAGGCTTTGAACTGATGGCGGTCTTTCGGCGGCATCCCGACCACCTCGGCAGTGATGATTGCGGGAAGGTGAAAAGAAAAATCGTTGATAACGTCCATTCGGCCCGCGTCCTGGACCGCATCGAGCAGGCTGTTGACCGTCGCTTCAATGCGCTGCCGTATCCCCTCGACCACGCGCGGCGTAAAGGCCTGGCCAATCAGGCTGCGCAGCCGTGTATGCTCGGGCGGATCGGAGTGGAGCAGCCCAATCGAGAAGTGTTGCTTGAGCGGCTGGAACCTGGGCCGGACCGCCTCGGGCAGGGCATTGAGGTACGACCCGAACTGGCCGACGACTGAGAAGCGGCGCCCGTCCTGCCGCAGGCCGGCAATCACATCATCATAGCGCGAGATAATCCAGCAGTTCCACTGCTCGCACCAATGAATCGGATCCTCGGTGAGAAGCCGACGGTAAACCAGGTACGGATTGGCGAAAAATCCGGGTGAGAGAAGCTGGCGGTCAAGCTGCATGCCGTTTTGTCCCGACACCGATGCGCCCTCCGGGTGAGTGATTCAGTGATCGCTTTCGGGCAAATTTTGCGCGAAGCGAACCTGACTATCCGTAACGACAAGGTATCGGTCAGAAAGTTGACCACCGTAGCTCTCAAGGAGTCGCTTCACGACTTCAATCTTGTTCGCAGCTCGTTCATCTTGCAAACGGAGCAACACAACACCCCGATGAGGGTACTGCGCACGAAATACTTTTTCGCCGAAATCTTTATCTGTGGTTATCAGAATTCGATTCTCGATGAAAGCCTTCTCAATAATATCGTCATCAGCCATGCCACGCGCTTCGTCAAAGACAGAAACAACATCAAGACTCTGTACGCGCGGCCAACGTGCCAAGCCGGGGCCTGCGCATTCATCTACAAAAAAACGCATCTAGGCAGGTTCCGCCATCAACGGCATGAACGATGTTTCCTCCAACGCTTTCATTGCAAAGTACGGGCATGCTTGAATGTCCTCTTGTCGTAGTCCTTCATATTCGTCCAGTATTTCAGATACCGTTGCGCCTCTTGCCAATAGGCTGAGAATATGTTCGACGGTCAGACGAGTCCCTCTAATTACCGGCTTTCCGACCATTATCTTGGGATTGAGGGAAATTCGTTCGAGCAGTTGGTCATGTTGCATCGTTGATCCTCACAATAAACGTCCAAACCTGTTTGGTTCGACAAAGGTCAATCGCACCAACTCGATTGACAACCGACTGGAATCCTTTGTCGTATGAAGAATAAGGAAAGCATCTGCTTACAGCTTTCCTTGCTGCCGCAAACACCCTCCTTCCATCTCGTATTTTCACCTGTCCAGCCCCGACTAGACAAACCGGTCAATGCCTTTCCACGCAATGGCCTAGGCAAGGACCCGGCTGTGGGCGAGCATCTTGCTGGCGCGCTCGGAGATTTTGTCGTACTCGGCCTGGGTCATTTCGATGGGATTCCTATGTCCGAACCAGGGCAGGGTAAAGCAGAGCACCAGTTCGGGGCGGACGTGGTCGGCGCGGTTGGGCGTGCCGCGGTGGAGCGTGCGCGGGTCCTGGATCCACAGGGACCCCTTCTTCAGGTTGAGACGACGCCGACTGGGGAAGTCGCCATTTTCCAGGACTTCATCATAGCGGTCTTCCATCGCCGGGTCGGCCAGATATTGGGTGGAGGGAAGAATTTCGAAGCTCCCGTTTTCCTCGTAGGTATCCACGAGAGGGAACTTGACGCCGAAATGGGGGCAAACCTCCATGCCGACGTGGGGGACCAACCTGGAGATGCCAGCATCGCGATGCCAGCGTTGAAACTCGCTGCCAGGGTAGGGGGTGTTCGAGTGATAACAGGTGATCAGGTAGTTCTGGGTCCCCCAATAGCGGTCAAGAAACTCGAGCAATACCGGATTCTCGTAAATGTCAGGGTCGGCGAAGGGCTGCTCCCAGGGGACGAAGAGCGTGTAACGATTGGTCACCTGCAGACGGCCTTCGAATTCAATCCGGTCATCGCTGCGCGCTTGCAGTTTGACGCCGCTGGCAGGATCGCTGTGCGTATGCACGGTGTCCAGATAGGGCAGAAATGCCTCGCGGATGCGGTCGATCTTCTCGACCGGAATCAGATCTTCGAAGACCGCATAGCCGTTGATGCGGAGTTCGGCCAGCTTCATATCGATGTCATACTGATTTGAGGTTGCCACGGATGTCTCCTCCTTGCCGGCAAGGTATCCTGCTGTCTCGGTAGGTATTTCGTTTGGGCTGTTCTCTCAACTTTCCTGTGCTTCAGCCTCTCAGATTTCAATCTTTGGCTTGCGGATGGACGAAGCGAACCAGACCCTGGCCCTGGACACCGGCCAGCACCGATCTGCCTTCTCCGCTAACGGTTTCCACCAGGCACCACACGGCGGGCAATTTCTCCCCGCTCAGGCTCTGCCAGCTTCTGCCGCAATCATTGGAATGCAGGATTCCCTGCTCGGTCGTGCCCGCGTAGACCGTGTAGTCTTGCGCGCAACCTGACGAGAACGCCAGACAGTTGATGCCCATGCGCGCGCTGTCACGCGTTGGCTGCCATGTCTTTCCCTTGTCGCACGAGTACCACACACCATCCTCTGCCGTGCCCAGATAGATCGTCCCGTCCTCCCCAAAGTTCGGCGAGATGGCAACAACTTGCGGCAGGGCGTCTCCCAGATCGCTGCTGTCCGCCGTCTGCCAGGCGCGCGCGCCGTTGGTCGAGCGAAACAGCCCATCCCCCACAACGGCGAAAGCGGTCTGGTCCGTTTCCCACGCCGGTGAAATGCTCAGGCTCCAGACTCTCAGGTCGTACAGCCCGAAATTGGCCGTCTCCCAATAGCGGCCGCGCGTGGAAGATCGATAGATTCCATCATCGGCAGTGCCGGCCAGGAGGACGCCTTCGCTGTAGGCAGAAGGAGTCGTGACCAGGCCGGTAACGATCACGTCAGGATAGTCCAGACTACATGATTCCCAGTTCTTGCCAGCGTCAAGGGAGCGCAGCACCGCCCCCGGCGCTCCTCCGACAAAAATACTGGGCGTCCTGGCATAGTCGGGGCTGAACGCCGTCGCCATCACGGGGAAGGCGCCGAGTTCGCCGCTCATCAGGCGCCAGTCCTGTCCAGCGTTGTCGGAGCCGAACAGACCTGTGCGCGTCCCGGCCAGAATCCGCTGACCGGCGCAGCAGTCCGCCCCGGCCGCAACCGAAGGTGAAACGGTCAACGAGAACAGGTCTTCGCCGTTAAGAGCAGGCCCCATCCGCTGCCAAGCTGACATCGCCATCGCCACCACGGTTCAGCAACCGGTCCCGGCGGCTGAAGGCTGAATGTCAAGGACTGGTAAGCGTGTCAAATCACATCCTCTCTCGCTTCTTGAAAACGACGGCCTCCGTTGTCAGGACCATGGCCGCGGTGCTCGCTGCCATCTCCAGCGCCGTTCGCAGAACTTTCACCGAATCGACTATGCCAGTCTTCCACATGCTTACGACCTGACCAGAACGGGCGTCAAAGCCGAATCCGTCACCCGGCAACGCGTGACGCGAGTGCGGGCTGGAAAGTGTGGCGTCAGGATCAAGGCCGTTGTAGTGGCCGCTGACACGGGCTGCTACCGTTGAACCCGTATAGCCCGCATTGGCCGCAATCTGCTTGAGGGGCGCATTCAACGCCTCGGCAACGACGCGCACGCCCAGCGCTTCATCCTGGTTGCCGGTAGCTGACTCAAGCATGGCCAACGCCGGGATGCAGGCCATGAAGGCGGCGCCGCCGCCGGCTACAACCCCCTCTTGCAGCGCGGCCCGCACAGCTCTGATGGCGTCTTCTGCCGCTTCACGTTTCAGTTTACGCTCTGCCTCGGTCGCCGCGCCGATCTTGAGCGTGGCGACGCCGCCGGACAGGTTCGCCAGCCGCTTGCGCAGCGTATCCGCCTGCTCCCTCGGCCCTTGCCGGTCCAGTTCGGCCTGCAGTTCGAGGATGCGCTGGCGGATGGCACGCTGTCGTCCCCTTGCGCCGACAATCGTGAGGCCGCGCCGTGTGGCGATGACGCGCCGCGCCTGTCCGAAATCCTCACGCCGCAGGTCCGCGAGTTGGCCGCCCGCCTCCTGGTCGACCAACGTCGCCCCTGTGAGAATCGCCAGGTCTTGCAGGATTTTCGGCTGGCCAACCGTCAGTCCTGGCCCCTTGACGGGCATGACTGCGAGCTTGTCCTTATTGAGTTGCAAAATGGCCAGCGCCTCGCCCTCGATTCTGCGGGCGATGATGACCAGACTCTCGAATTTCTCCTTTACCGCTCGCTCCAGCAGGGGCACAACCTGCGCTGAAGCGTTCACCTCCAGGTTCGCCACCGCGATCATTGGCCCAATCAACACCGTCTCCTGGCGTGCGGCGTCGGTCACAAAGTTGGGCGCGGCCAAGCCGCCGCTATCCCAGTGTATGCCCTCGACATACTCGCGCTCCATAAAGGCGCTCACATGTTCCTGGACGACAATGGTGCCGTCTACGCCAACGATACTAAAGATTTCGGCGATCAATTCGGACATCGTTTGCTTCGGAGAGGGCGCTCCGTTCGCGGACGGAGGGAGCGCTTCACCTGTGACCGCCCGGACGACTAGGCGGACCATTTCCGGCGATTCAAGCGGCTGCGCGCCGGCATTCAACTCGGCGACGGCGGCGCGCACGGCCCTCTCCATGCCGCGCTGGACGATCTGGGGATTGGCGCCGGCAGCGACCATGCGCATGCCGTTACGCACCATCGCGCGCGTCAACACGGCCGCGGTGGCGCTGCCATCGCCAACCTGGTCGCGCATCTGCATCGCCTGTTCGCGCACGAGCATCGCGCCGAGGTTGGCAGGGCGATTGGGGAGCTTTACCATGCGGTGGGCGATCGTGGCGGCGTCGGCCAGAACTTCGGGCGGGTCATTCTTGCTGCGCAGAGATTCGAGAAGGATCGTGCGCCCCAGCGGGCCGAGCGTGGAGGCCAACAGCGCGGTCATCGACTCGACACCCTGACCCAGAGCCAGATGTACTTCCGGATTGAACAAGCAGTGCGGACGGCCACTCGGCGCCAAGATATTCACCCGCTCCGATGTACCGTTATCCTTTGACAGAACCCGAGATCAGACCTTCCACGATCTGACGCTGCCCGACGAGAACGATCATGGCAATCGGAAACAGACAGAGCATGCCGCCCACCGCCATGAGATTGTACGGCGTCCCGTGAATCGTGGGGATCTCCATCATTCTGACCGTGAGCACGCGCGTGCTCTCGCTCATCGTCAGCACGTTGGCGAAGACGAACTCGTTCCAGCCGTTGATGAAAGAGATGATATAGGTGATCACGACGCCTGGTGCGCTGAGAGGCAAAATGACGAACCAGAGTGTCTGGACCCAGGTGCAGCCGTCAATGCGGGCCGCGTCGTCAAGCTCCCTGGGGATGGTCTGATAGAAGGCGTACAGAAATATGATTGCGAAAGGAAGCGCAGAGGAGAGATCGATCAGGATGAGTCCGGTCTTGGTGTCCAGAAGGCCAAGGCTCTTGTAGGCCATAAAGACAGGCCCAATCGTGACCATTCCCGGCAGGGCGATGCTGACAATCATAAACCCGAAGAAGAGCGCCTTGCCAGGAAAGTCGAAGCGGTTGAAGCCAAAGGCGGCCATCGCCCCCAGGGTGGTTCCCCCCAGCGCAGACAGGCCGGCGATGATGACGGTATTGACGAACGTCGACCCGAACCTCCAGCGTTCAAACATCTCCACGTAATTCTGGAAAGTAAATGTCTTCGGCCAGTAGGTCTGGGGCAATGATCTTACCTCACCGACCTCTTTGAACGATGTGTTGATCATCCAGTAAATGGGGAAAAGCAGTAGGGTCAGCATGATGGCCAGCAGAACATATTGCCCTGCCCGCCAGAGTGCCGCCTTCGTCTTCTTGCCCATGTCATCCCACCTCTTCCCTCAATCCTGCCCTCTTCGATACAGGAGCCAGGCGAAGAATCCACCGATCAGAAACGTCAACAGGAAGAGCACCATCACGAGCGCAGAACCATAGCCGTACCTGCCATGCAGGAAAAAGCGATTAAACGCATACAGTGAGATAATTTCCGTTGCGCTGCCAGGCCCGCCTTTGGTCAAACCAAGAATCTGCTCGAACGTGCCTACCTCGCCCATGCCGCGGAATAGGAAGACGACCAGGATAATCGGCGTCAACAGCGGCAAGGTAATATGAAGGAATCGCTCCCACACGTTGGCGCCATCCACCTGTGCCGCCTCCATCAGTTCACTTGGGATCATCTTCAGCCCCGCCAGCAAGACGAGAGCGCACCAAGGAGAGTTCTTCCACAGCGTCGTGACAATCACCGAGAACCGGGCCAACTTACCATCGCTCAACCACATCACACGCTCGGGATACAAATCGAAACGCAGGACGAGATCGTTAAATACGCCGCCGCCTTCAAAGAACATCAGCCGCCACATGATGCCGGCCACGATCGGCGCTGCCGCCCAGGGCAGCAGGTTCGCCACCCGCGAGAACCACTGACCGCGCAAATTCTGATTGAGCAGCAGGGCCATCCCCAAACCCAGCAGCACCTGCAGAATGGTGGCTATGATTGTGTAGGTGATTGTGAAATCGATCGAATCATGAACATAGGTGTCCTTGAACATGTAGGCATAGTTTTCCAGCCCGATGAACTTGCCTGAGCGTTGCAAGGACTTATCGGTGAAGCTCAGCCAGGTTGTGCGCAGCAGCGGGCCAACCGTGAAGGCAAGCCTGAACAACACCGCCGGCATGACCAGGGCGTAGACGATCCAGTACCTTTTGATGAACAAGAGAACCGAGCCGATCAGGCCGGTTTCTCGTTTGCCTCCAGCTAGCGCCTGTTGCGCCACGATGTCAGCCTCCGGCGGGAGAGATTGGAGATTGGGGCCGATTCAGCGGTCGCGGCCGCCAATCTCCAACTTTCCCTGGACTAAATGACTCGGTTGCTATGGCTGCCAAACTCAGGCGTCCATCGCGATCGCGATCTCGTTCGCAGCCCAATCGCGCGCCTCCTCGGGGGTCATTTCGCCTGACATGACGTTCAGACCCGCATCCTGGAAGAGCAGCGAAAGCGCCCCAGCATTCGGGTGGCACACAACCGGACAGCGGAACTTGGCGCCGCGCGTCAGTTCCTCCCAGCCCGGCCCGGCCCGCAAGATGGGAATCTTGTCCGTAACCTCGGGGTCGCCATACATGGATTTTCTGGGCGGGGTGATTTGCAGGTCGGTGATTAGCTCTTTCACGTTTTCATACCGTGCCATCCACGAAACGAACTCCTCAGCCACTTCCAACCTGGGCGTGAACTTGGGAATCAACCAACCCCACGCATGGACCATGAGCGCGTCATCGGCCGGTCCCATGGGCCACCGTGATACACCCAGGGTCTCAGGCGTCAACATGCCGCCCTCTACCTCCAGCAACGGCCCATAGTTCCCCTCATACATCCACCACATGCCCGCTTTGCCCGCCGGCGCCAGCGCCATGATCTCCTCGGCCGCTTCCGAAACCACCGTTCGCGGCGTGATCTCGTACTCGAAAACCCAGTCGCGCATGAACTGCAGCGCAGTCAGGGTCCCCTCATCGTCCAACGTCTCGTTGTTGCCGCCGGCGTGGTTGACCATCATCAGCGTAAGGTTCATGTTGTGACTGCCGGAGTTCGGCCGCCAACCCCAGACGTCGTTAGCCGGGTCCGTGACCGACTTCGCCACTTCGACCATCTCGTCCCAGGTCGTGGGCGCTTCGGGGATCAACTCTTTATTGAAGTAGAAGGGCTCTGCGCCGACGAAGAAGAAGATCCGGGCTTGGAAACCACCAACCTGCTCGGTGAGTCCAAGGACAGCATCGGCTTGGTCCAATCGCTCTTCCTCTGTCATCAGGTGAGTGAGGTCAAAACACCACTCTTTGAAAGAGTACAGAGATGCGATCTGATCGTCCTGCGCCTCCACGTCAATGCCGTCGTAGCCGCTTTCGCCCCACAACGTGAACTTGGCCAGGATCTCCTCCCATTTGGGAGGGTGGAATTCCATCGCCACCTCAATCCCGGTCTCTTCCGTAAACTTCTCATTCATCGTATGGTAGATAGGCCGGTTGTGCCCAGTGAGCCTGACCACTTGGGGTACGGCGTCAGGCTCGGCCATCCCGTCAGAGGGCCCAGCGGCGGGCAATTGTACACAGCCGGCTACGACAGCCCCAACCGCGGCTCCTGCGCCGACTCGCAAGAAATCGCGTCGATTCAGCATTCTATTTCCCATGATCTTTCCTCCTTAATCATGGCACAAATTGTCTGCAGACAATACACTTTGAGTTTTAGACAGTGAGGAATGAAACGGTTCGCTCTCACCTTGAGACAAGAGTCGTTGTTCGCCTGGCACCCTCCTTCCTGACCCGATTCTGATGTGAACGGATGGGGGCGAAGGGGCCGCCGCGCCAACCGGTTCATCTCGGCGTCAATATCAGGGCAGTAAACACGACCGCTTACTTCGAGGATATTGTCGGAGGCTGGTATCCGGCTACTGCCATTCTCACCAGATCCCAAGGCGGGTTACCTTACCATGAGTCCCGCAGTTCGTCAACCCGCGAAAAACCAGGGTGCATCCCAGATTATTGTGCGTCAAGTAATGCCAAGTCGTTGAAGCAGCTGAGGCCAGGTTTGACTGAGCAGAGTCGTGCGGGGCGCCGGCAGCGCCAGCGCGCCCCCTTTGCTCTTCTCATTCTCTCCTCCTCGTCTACGCTCTTTCATGCTCAAGAAAACTGGGATGCACCCATGCAAGGGAAGCGCCCGTCAGCGCTGGGCAATTGCGCTGCGCTCTGCGCGCCCGCGCAACACGATTCAGAGCATCGCAGTCACTCTGAGTACTGAGAACGCACAAAACGCACAGATTGGCGTTCGTTGAGACACTGTTGAAGTTCCGGTATCCGCGCCTGGCGCGGGTGAATCCAAGAATGGGGGCGAAATTTCGGCTGCGTCCGGGCTTATGGGCCGTTTGCAGGCGACGTGTGGGGCGCGCAGGTCAGTTGTGCCGTGTGTAAGCGGTTACGAGCGTTTACAAGCAGTTACGAGCAGTAACGAGCAGTTACGAGTGTTTACGAGTGTTTACGAGTGTTTACGAGTGTTTATGAGCGTTTACGAGCAGTTACGAGCGTTTACGAGCAGTTACGAGCGTTTACGAGTGTTTACGAGCAGTTACGAGTGTTTACGAGTGTTTACGAGTGTTTATGAGCGTTTACGAGCAGTTACGAGCGTTTGCGAGCGTTTACGAGCAGTTACGAGCGTTTGCGAGCGTTTACGAGCAGTTACGAGTGTTTACGAGCGTGCCCGAGCGCGTTAGGTCGCGCCAACTCGCGCTATTTTTCTTCGCGTTTGCGGGCGTGTTTGGGCATGTTTGAGCGTGTCAAAATGGTTTTTTCGGGTATGGCGGGCAAGGGGCGGTTGCGGCACTGGCTGGGCAAGGAGGGCAGCAGTTTACTCCGCATTGTTCTCGCGCCGGGCGCGGGACGTAAGAAGTGACATGACACTTACTCTAAGCCGGCCTACAGTTGCGGCAGGGCCGCGGCTGCGTTCGTCCGTATTGCGCACAATTGTACTACAAAAGCGGGGCGTTTGCAGTTCCTGGAAATTCCAGGGGACATCTCGGAATGGGGGTGCGTTTCTGACTTGCTCTGAAGGGCAGGACTCGCAGCAGTTGTCTGAACTGTGGTTCATGCAGTCAGTATGTTGGAGATAGTTGACGGCAGCGGCTCAGGCGGCCTCTTCGTTGACGAGAGTCAGGCGAGTTGCGGTTCGATTGTGCCGACAGGCAACCTGCATCTGTCACCTCCTGGAGCAGTTCTTCAACAGGCGCGGGAGCCGAAACAGGCTGCGGACGAGAGGCCCGCGATCCCAGGGGCACGTTCCCCAAAAATTTGGGATGCACCCCAAAACTGGCCGGGGATCCTCCCCAAGACTGTGGGCGCGGTCTGCATCCTGAGAACGCAGCCGTCTTGCCTGCCTCGACGCAATACGGAATAGGCAGTGCGGGAATAGGCCGGTCCTCTGAGTAGACGAATTCTAATCGCGGATCCGCTGCCAGCGCAGCACGTGTTTGGCGTGATCGGAAAGGCTCTCCCACAGGTCGCCCGGCAGATGGCCCTCGGTGTATTGATGCTGCCAGCCGCTGAACAGCCAGGGGGCGCTCATCGCCATGCACAGTTCATCGCGCGCCTCCTGCGACCGGTTGGGCGTGCCGCGGTGAAAGGCGCGCCCATCCTGCACCCACAGCGAACCCTTCTTCAAATTCAGCCGAATGGGATAGTAGTTGCCGATGCGGTTGGCGCCGGCCCCGAAAACGTTGTCCAGGTCGCTGAGCAGGTCTTCGTCGGCGATGTACTGTGTGCCCGGCAGGACTTCGAAACTGCCGTTCTCTTCGTACGTGTCCACCAGCGGAAACTTGATGCCGACGCTGATCGCAGGCGTCTTGACGCCCGGAAAGAGCGCGACCTGGCCGTCGCGGTGCCAACTTTGATAGTCCGTCCCCGGCAGGGGGATGTTCGAGTCGAAGTGCGACCAGACGTAGTCCGGCCCCAGCGCACGCGTCATAAACGCAACCAGCGCCGGGTGCTCGAAGATCTCCGGGTCCACGAAAGGGCGCGTGAACGGCACGCGCACGTTGTAGCGCCGAAAGCCGCGCGCCGGTTGCTCCCCCTGGCGCTCGATATCTCGGTCGCGAACCGGTAACCAGGCGTCGCGGATGCGGTCGACCGTCTCCAGCGGGATGAGGTCTTCGAACACGATGAATCCGTTGATGCGCCATTCCTGCATCATCTGGTCAATGTCATATCCCGTCGTCAGGCCCATCAGAACTCTCCTTTGCTTGTCGCCTTCAACATCCAATTAAGAACAACGAATAGGCTTTCACATGGGATCGCCGCGTTTTTGGTATCGCCTATCAGTCCCAGCTGACGGGTCTGCGCCGGTGCAGCATCTTCTTGCTCCGCTCCGAAAGCGCATCGTAGGAAGAACACGGCATTTCGACATTTTGCGCGATGCTGAACCAGGAGCGGCAGTAGCAGACGACCATCTCCTGGCGCACGCTGTCCGACCGGTTGGGCGTGCCCCGGTGCAACATGCGCACGTCCTGCACCCACATCGATCCCTTCTTCAGATTGACCCTTTGCGCCGAGGGGAAGTTGCCCCTGAGCAGCACGTCGTTGTAACGATCTTCCAGGCTGGGATCGGCCAGGTACTGCGTGCTGGGCAGCACCTCGATGCTGCCGTTCTCCTCCGACGTGTCGGCCAGCGGGAACTTGACCCCGACAACCGGACAGTTCTCCAGACCCACGTGCGGTATGTAGCGGGCAAGCCCGGTATCCCGGTGCCAGGGCTGCATCTCGGTGCCCGGGTAGGGATTGTTGGAGTGATAACAGGTGATCACATATTCATCGGTGTTCCAGTAACGGTCAAGAAATTCGAGGAGCACCGGATGCTCGTAGATCGCCGGATCGGCGAAGGGCTGCACCCACGGGATGGTCACGGTATAACGATTCTTGAACTGCTGCCGCCCCAAGCCTGTGCGCACGTCGCCTGTCTCGGCAGGCGTAACCTCCGTATCGCGTTCCTTGATATGCTCAAGCAGGGGCATGAACGCCTCTCTGATGCGGTCGATCGTTTCGTGGGGGATCATGTCCTCGAAAACAACGTATCCGTTGATCTTGAATTCGTCCAGCTTGAGATCAAAATCCACGTTTTCGCATGTTGCAGGCATTTAAGCCTCCTTTGATGAGTTTATTCAGTCCACCTGGTACAATCCGGAGCGGCCGGTTTCGATCATCTCATTCCTTTTCCTGCCAGACGGCCAGCACCTCATGCAGGTCGAAGACGGGAAACTGCGTTTCCATCCATATCAGGGCCTGCTCGTGCGCCTTGAGCGAATATGAGGCCACACAGTCGCGCACGACCAGTGGATAGTAACCGTGGTGCATCGCGTCGGCGGCGCTGAACAGGACGCAACCGGCGCTGAGTACGCCGGTGAGCAGGACGGTTGCGATGCCGCGCGCCTTGAGTATGTTGTCCAGCGGGGTCTGGTGAAAGGCGCTGCCCCGGCTCTTGCGCAAAACAACGTCGCCCTTCTGCGGCGCCAGTTCGTCCACAGTCTGCGCTTCCCAGCTGCCCTCCACTACATCCGGTTGATCCGGATTGTTGCGAACACAGTAGTTGTTGGGGCCATCCATCAGCGTGACGCCCAGCCGGTTGCGATGGATGAACTCCGAATAGGCGATCAGCATGCCTCTGCCCCGCGCCACGTCCAGCAGCCGCCCGGTGCGGGCAATGATCGGCGTCATGTTGGCAACGTCAGCATCGCCGTTGGCGCCGTTGCCCTCAAAACCGCCAATCGTGTTGAAACAGGCATTCTGAACGTCGATGACCAGGACCGCCGTCCTGCTCGGGACAGCCAACTCCTGGACTGTGGTCAACACATCGACGCCGATGACATTTTTCATTGGCTGCGCCTCTCGATCAGACGACTGCCTTGACCGGATTGTGGGGAGAATACCGGTAGACCGGGTCAAAGGGGTCAGGCAATCTTTGGATATACCTTTCCACGTAACCCAACGCGCCCGGATCGAACTTGAATTCCGGTAGCGTTGGATTGAACGCGTACGGCTCCTCGTCGGCCGCTGCCCGCAGTTGGAGCCGCGCCTCGATGGCCTGCAGCATCACACTGATCCACGAGCGCGCAAGATTGGCGTCAAATGGACCACCGCGACTGAGGATCTCTTCAATCGTGAAAAAGGCGAAATAATTGATCCGTCGTAGCGGCTTGTCCCGCGTAACGCGTGAGCCATGCAACAGGTTGGGGCTGTGCAACACAACGTCGCCGGGTTCAGCGACTACCGGTATCGCTCCGGGCAACATGAATCCATGTTCATCGAGCATATCCTGTAGATCAAAGCCCTGCCACAGATGGCTGCCCGGAATCACATACAGGCAGCCGTTTTGCGGCGTCGCCGAATCCAGGTAGACGTCGACATCGAGCGGCGGTTGTACACGGGCGTGGCCCGGATCACGATGCCACGGCACGGCCACACCGTATTCGGGCAGCTTGATCACCAACGCATCTTGCCACGGCACAAGATTGGGGCCGAGGATGGACTCGGCAAAGCCCAGCACTTGCGGGTGGCCATATAAGTTGAAGAATGCGTTGTTCTTGAGATACATTCCGTTGATTCGCCGCAAGATCCTATTGCCTGTCACAGGATCCATGCTGTAGAGATAGTCATCATTGGGCGGCCTTACATGCTTGCAGTGATCGATCATTTTCATCGATTCAACCCTCAGACCGTCGATCTCCCAGGGATCGATCACCTCTTTCACATGAAGGTATCCATTCTCCCCGTAGAATCGGACCTGTTCCTGGGTTAGTGTCCCTACGCGTTGCTTCGGCATTTTCATTCCCGCTGCTGGGTATTGGCCCACGTGAGTTCTCCATAATCAACCGGTGCCCGGTACGAAGTTTTCGCAATCAGTTCATGGTCGGACGCCCGCGCACGGGCCAGCGCCCGCTCGGTCACCGGCAGATCGTCATGCGTTTCGGCGTTCAGCTTGATAAACCCCTCCCCATAGGCGACGCCGCCGGCCATGCCAAAGGCGCCATCGCTGGTTTCGATGCGCTTGCGGGCATAGGCGCCGCCATAACCCTGGCTGACCAGGCAGTCCAACGCGGCCAGTTTCTTGTCGACCACGTCGGTGATGTCGATGAAGAGATCGTTATCGTATCCCCCTTCGGATTGCCACACGGTCCGCGGAATCGCGGCCGCGCCGACACCGAAGAAATAGACCTGCGCGACTTTGTGGGGCGGATGACGGTCGCCCGGATCGACGCCGCCCGCCAGGGCGATGGCATGAAGCACGATCTGACCGGCGACGGCGTGCGCATTGGTCAGGTCGTCGCCCTCCTTGGGGAAATGGGTCAGGAACAGCCGCGCCAGACGCCTGACCGCCTCATCGGTGACAAGAAGCACGGCATCGTCCGCGCCAAAAGAGTATACGTCCTCCACGCCTAGAAACTTGCACGCTGTGACGGCCTCCTCAGCCTTGACATCGGAGCGCTCCGCGATCAGGGCCTGCAATGCGGCGGCTTCCGGGATCTCGCTGCGGTGGTGCATCTCGTCGCTGATGACAGCGTCATGGACGCGCGCGCCGTGCGTCAGGACGACACAGCCAACGTAGTCGCCGCGCGCGGCGTGATGGGCCATCGTCCCGCCGGATTGGTCGAAGATGTCGGCGGGATGTGCGCCAACGGAAAGAATTCGCAGCGGTTCAGACATGGATCATGTCTCCTGCTCGAAGTGCGACCGGGAGCGCCTTCTTTGCCCGCCGCCGTTGGCAACGCTCAAGAGCGGACTTGCCCGACATACTGCGGGGGCGTCCGACGCGGCGCGACGCTGCGGAAGAAATACTCGTAATCCGGCTCCTGCATCAGCGGCAGCGCCACTTCGCGCTTTTCCAGGGCCGACAGGTACGCGGCGCTTGTTACCTCAACCGATGCCCGCCCCATCGCCCCGTCGGTGAGCGGGCGATTCCCGGAGCGCACGCAGTCTGCGAAGTGCTCCAGTTCGATCTTATACTGTCCGTAACGCTCGCTTTCCACCAGCCAGTTGCGGCTGTGTCTCGGCTGATGGTTTTCGTGCATACGCCCGTAGCGGTGCAAGGTGATCTCGTGGGGCGTCGTGTAGCGAAAGACTTCGGCGGAGTGCCCGGTCTCTATCGTGCCGGTCGCGCCGAAAACGAGGTAGCGCTCCTCGCCCTGGCGGTGGAAGTAGCGGGTTGCCTGGTGCGTGCTGCGGGCGCCCGACTCGTGGGTACAGATGACGATGTAGTCGTTTTCCACCTCCGGGTAGGGCCCGGTGATGTCGAAGACGGCCATCACGGAGCCGATCGGACCCGCCCACCACTGCGCCAGATTCACACTGTGAGAGCCGTGATCCTGCCATTGGCCGCCCCAGGTTTGCACCGAACCGCGCCAGCCCGGATCGACCCAGCCGCTCTCGTCCGGCCCCCAGTCCCAGTTGTGGCGTATGCCCATAACCGGGCCGATCGCGCCTTCACCAATCAGTTCGGCGACCTTTCTCATCGAGCGGTTGAAGCGCTTCATGAACGCGATCATCAGAACTGTGCCGGCCTTCTGATGGGCCGCGATGATCGTATCACACTCGCGCGGCGAGCGCGCCATCGGCTTTTCCAACAGGACGTGGACGCCCCGTTCGGCGCAGGCGACCGCATGGTCTACGTGTTCGAAAACGGGCGTCGCGATCAGGGCCGCGTCCAGCTCTTCCTTGTCCAGGCAGGCCTCCAGCGATTGGTAGCCATTGCCGAGGCCGTACAGGTCGCGCGCCTCGGCGAGCCGGTCAGCGCGGCGGTCCACCGCGGCGACCACGTCAAGGCCTTCTACCTGGCGGAGCACAGGGGCGAACATGGTGTGCAGGCAACTGCCCAAGCCCACAAACGCCATTCGTATCGGTCTGGTCACAGCCTGCTCCTCTGCGACAGTTCGTGGGGCCAATTCGAGTCAGACATCAGTCGTCTACCTCCCGGTTGCCCCCTATCCTGCGGACGCGGCTGACACGCCGCTGAGGTTCAGCTTGTCAGCGAAGTGGCAGGCCGCGTAATGATCGCCGTTTTCGTCGGTTGAAGTCAACGGGGGCTCGTCCTGCCAACATATCTCCTCAGCATACCGGCAACGGGTATGAAATCGACAGCCCGTGGGTGGATTGACCGAACTTGGCACGTCGCCCTCCAGGACGATGCGCGAACGGCTGCGCCCCCCGCCGGCCCCCCGGTAGGCAGGAATCGCCGACAGCAGCGCCTCGGTGTAGGGGTGGCGCGGCCGCCTGAATAGCGCCTCCCTTGTGCCGAACTCCACCAGTTGCCCCAGATACATCACTCCCACCCGATCGCTCAGATGCTGGACGACGGAGAGATCATGCGAAATGAAGAGGTAGGTCAGATCCATCTCCTGCTGCAACGTCTTCAACAGATTGATGATCTGAGCCTGAACCGAAACATCGAGCGCGGATACCGGCTCATCACACACGACGAATTCCGGGTCCAGGCTCAAGGCCCTGGCAATTGCGATACGCTGTCTCTGGCCGCCACTGAACTCATGCGGATAGCGGTGTGTATAGCCGCTGAAAAGTCCCACCGACTCCAGCAATGCCACCACCCTGTCCTGCCGATCCGGCGCCCCGTGGATCTTTAGGAACTCGCCAACGATATCGCCCACCGACATTCTGGGGTTGAGCGACGAAAACGGGTCCTGAAAGATGATCTGCATACGTCTGCGCATGCCAACCATGTCTGTATGGCCCAACTCGAAGAGATCGGTCATATCGCCGTCAACCCGGTAGCTCACCTGGCCGGCCGTGGCTGGAATCAGACGCAATACGGTTCGGCCCAGCGTCGTCTTGCCGCAGCCGCTCTCGCCCACGAGCCCCACCGTCTCACCGCGGCGAATCTCCAGGCTTACACCGTCGACCGCCTTGACGTGGCCCACAACCCGGCGAAAGAATCCTCTCTTGATCGGAAACCAGGTCTTCAGATCACTGATCTGTACCAGCGACTCTTCATTGTTGGCTTCTGCCGCCATCATACCTCTCGACCCCTTGTCGGCGCTGAAGCGGCGATTTGCCAGTCGCCGGCTCCAGCAACTGAATCATTGGCAACGGGCAATCGGTTAGCCCATACAACTTGCCCGCGTACATTGAGCAATACGGTTACGCATTCATGACTCATGCAACCAACATCTGACTTGGCTCTCCCCGTCCTTAAACAGCGGAGGAGGCTCCCGGCACTGCTCCCACGCATGGGGGCAGCGTGGCGCAAACGCACATCCCTCCACCACATCGAACGGACCGGGCACGGTACCGGGTATCGGCGCCAACTCCTGGCGGCTCTCAACCTCCAACTGGGGGAAACAGGAAAGCAGCCCCTGCGTGTAGGGGTGCTTCGGTTCCTCGAATATGCGGTTGGCGGGAGCTTGCTCCACCACCTGCCCCAGATACATCACCACCACCTTTTCGCACAACTCCCCCACCACGCCCAGATTGTGCGTTATCCACATGATCGCCATGCCGGTCTGTTCCCGGTACTGTTCCACCAGGTCCAGAATCTGTGCCTGCACCGTCACGTCCAGCGCGGTCGTCGGCTCATCCGCAATCAACAGGCGGGGATTGCAGGCAATGGCCATGGCGATCATCACCCGCTGACGCATGCCGCCGCTGAGTTCATGCGGGTAACGCTCAATCGCATCGCGCGGATCGGAGATGCTGACACTGGCGAGGGCCTCTACGGCTCTATCGCGCGCCTCCTCCCCGGAGGCTTCCTGGTGGAGTTCGATTGCCTCCACGATCTGGTAGCCGATCGTAAAGGAGGGGTTCAAGGAGGTCATCGGATCTTGAAAGACCATCGCCATCTCATTGCCGCGGATGCTGCGCATGTCGTGGCCGTCAAAGTCCAAAGGCACAACGTCCGTTTTCTCGCCGTCACGCCACAGCCAGACATGACCCTGACGGATCCGCCCATGCGGCCGGGGCACCAATCGCATGACCGAGAGGGCGGTCACGCTCTTGCCGCAGCCGCTCTCGCCCACCACCCCCACGCTCTCGCCCATCCCAATGCCAAAGTCTACGCCCCGCACCGCCCTCACCACACCTTCATGCGTGGCAAAATCGACATGCAGGTCTTCAATTTGCAGCAATGGATTCTCAGCTGCGCTCACGACTAATTCTCCCTTTCGGCATCGCCCTTTGCATAGCACGCACTGCGGGCAGGCAGGCAAGAGCACGCCGCCGCCTGCCGGAAGGCCGCTCCGCGTGCCCCTTTCCAGACGGCGTTCATCTCAACTGTAGGGATCAGCTGCGTCGCGCAGTCCGTCGCCCACAAAGTTGAAACAGAGCACCGAGATGATGATGAAAACGCCCGGCAACATGATCCACGGCGCCCTGATGATCGTATCCACCGTCTGCGCATCCTGCATCAGCAGTCCCCAGCTGGTCATCGGCGGGCGGATGCCCAGTCCCAGGAAACTCAGGGCGCTTTCCGCCAGGATCATGTCCGGCAATGCCAGGGTGGTCACCACGATTATGTGGCTGAGTGTGTTGGGTATGACATGCTCGCGCATGATGTGGGTTGTGCCGCCTCCCCCACCCAGGGAAGCCGTGATATAGTCACGCTCCCTGATGCTGAGCACCTGGCCGCGCACCTGCCGCGCCAGCCCGGTCCAGCCGATCAGCGCCAACAGGGACACGATACCCCAATAGGTATAGTGGGATGGCCACTCCCGCGGCAGCAACGCCGCTAGCGCCAACCACAGCGGCAAGGTTGGAATCGTGCTTAGAATCTCGATCAGCCTCTGGATCGCCATGTCCACCAGTCCGCCAAAGTATCCCGATACCGTCCCCAGGATGGCGCCGAGTACAATGCTCAGGAAGACGCCAAACAGTCCGATGCTCAGCGTAATGCGGCCCCCGTAAAGGATGCGGGTCAGAAGATCGCGGCCGCGGTAATCCGTGCCGAACAGGGCGATCGTGCCTTCCCCCTCCACGCCGAACAGCTTCAGCGTCTCCTTGTTTCGATCCGGCCCATGCAGCGCTTTGGGCCGCTTGATGAAAAACCGGATCGGGTAAATCTGCTCCGTATCCTCCAGGTACTGCCACTGGAGAATATCCATGTTCAGCTCTGACTTCATGCCGTACATGAACGGCCGCAAATGAAATCTGCCTTCGCTATCGATGAAATGGAACTTCTGCGGCGGCATGTTCACATGCGGCAACGTCTCCTGTGACAGATACGGCGCGAAAAAGCCGGCAAAAATGGTGCCGAAATAGGTCAGCAGGAGAACGACCGTGGCCCCGATCGCCAGCTTGTGCTGCCTGAACTTGCGCCACGCCAGATCTCCGGCCGTTACCACCCGCGTCCGCTTGGCCGCAAAGAGCTCTTCCCCGGTTGCCGCACTCGTAGTCATTGGCTCCACCCTGGATCGATGATCGACTGGCCTTCTTGTTCTGCGCTCAATCGAATGAGATCGTTGGATCAATCCGCACCAGCGCGATATCGGCCAGCAGGTTGCCGACCTGCAGCACGAGGGCCGACATCACCAGAAAACTTCCCGCCAGGTAAGAGTCCTGCATCAGCAGCGCTTGGTAGAACGTGTTACCCACCGTGGGCAGACCCAGCACGATACTGATGATGATTTCGCCCGATATCAGCGCCGGCAGCGAGGAACCGATGCGCATGATCAACGGATGCAGAGAATTGCGTAGCGCATGCCGGTAGATGACGTTCCGCTCCGTCTGCCCTTTCGCCCGCGCCGTCTGGATATAGGGCTGGCCCAGCAGGTCCAGCAGATTGCCGCGCACGATCCTGATGTTGGCGGCCGCGCCCGCAGTGCCGATGATCACCACCGGAATCCAGAGATGATTCATCAGATCGAGAAACTTCGCCCATGACCACGGCGCGCCCACATACCCTGCTGAAAAAAGTCCCCCCACCTGGCCCCTGAAGACAAATACCACCATCGTCATCAGCAACAGCGCCAGAAAGAAATTCGGCGTTGCCAGCCCGATGTAAGAGAAGACGCTGGCGATGTAGTCTACGATGCCGTACTGGTGCGTCGCGGCATAGACCCCCACAACAAAACCGACCACCAACGAGAAAATCATGCTCAGACTGGTCAGCGCCAGCGTCCAGGCCATCTTCTCCCAGATGATCGTGGAGACCGGCCGCAGATTCATGAACGCGTAACCAAAGTCCCCCCGCGTGATGATCCCTTCCATCCAAACCGAATACCGCACCAGCAGCGGCTTGTCCAGGCCATAGATCTCTCTCATCTTGTCCAGAAACTCCATCTGCGCCGCGATCGCCTCCTGCGTCATCTCGGACTGCAGCGACTGCAGCCTCGTCATGTAAACCGTTACGAAATCGCCCGGAGCAAGGTCCACAATCAGGAAACAGATGAAAGAGAGAACCACCGTCACCGGGATCATGTATATGATTCGTTTGATTATGTAGGCAAGCATGAACGCCTCTTCATTTCATAGACGAATGCAGCAGAACTTTCGCATCGCGCCCCCGCACCAAAGCGGCGCCTGAGATCGTCACCTTCACACTTGGCGGCAGCACCGAAAGCCGATGTAGGCCGAACGCGCCTCCGGTTTGGCCCAGTAACGGAAGTATAAAGGGAAAGGAGGAAGGTTGGCACAGGACCCGCGCAACACGCGGTACTGTCGCGACCCGTCGTACCAGTCCGATGTCCACTGCCACACCTGGCCGACCATGCCCCACGGCCCGCTCGGGGGCAGCCCCCCGCCGCCCGCTGGACTCGGCTCCACATCCTCGTCGCCCCACGGGAAAACGCGGCGGCCCCTGCCGCGCGCCGCCCGCTCCCATTCAGCCTCCGCCGGCAGCCGTTTCCCCGCCCAAACCGCAAAGGCTGCCGCGTCTTGCCACCTGACCATCGTCACGGGCTCGTCCTCGCATCCCTCCGGCACGCGGCCCGGCCAATGCGGTGGCATTGGATATCCAGTCTCCACTGCAAAGCGCCAGTATTCGCAGTTGGTAACGAGGTGCTGGTCCATCTCGAGCGCCCGATCCAGCATCCTCTCTTCGCACGCCTCGCCGTAGTAGTAGGGACCCGGCTCGATGCGCACAACCGGCTGCGCGCGCGTGGGCTGACGATGTGGCCTCGGCGCAACCCGCCGCAGCGACTCTTCCCGCATCCCCCTTCCCGGCCTTGCCCCGCCGGCGCCGTGGGTCGCCCCTCCTGGCGCCGAGCGCAGCCTTTCGACCAGAAACTCTTCAACAAGCGGGTTGTGCGTGCCTGCGACCAGGTCGACATTGGGTTTGTCAGTGTGCTTCTCAAGCTGGGCGAAACGGCCCATTTCGTCCACCGTTACACGGCACGGCACGACCTCGGCCATCTGCTTTACCCGCGCATCGCCGGCAGCCAAGGCAAATGCAACCGTGCTGTAACATTTCTTCTGCTGCTCCATCAGCGCGTAACGGTCCACTTGCGCGGGTGGAGTCCCATGCGGCTGACGCACCAGGTACGCCCAGAAGACCTCCTTGGCCAGAAAATCGCACAGCCGATTGCAGGAACCGACCAGTCTGTAGAAATCGAACGGCCAACAGGTGATATCGCACGGCAAAATCGTAATCGGCAGTCCTGAATCCAGCAGCACCCTCAACGCGATCGGATCGTCGACCGCGTTGCGCTCCAGATCATTGATTTTGTGCCCTGCATACGAGGCCAGCAGGTAAAGCCTCGCCACCTTCTGCCGCATCAATTCCGGCCAGCGCACAAATGCCACCGCTACATCCGACATCGAACCGACAACGATAACGTGAACTTTGCCATCACCTTGGAGCGCATTGCGCAACAGGGACAGCCCCTCCTGGCAGGGATTGTCGAGGGCCTTGTCACGCTCGTCGCGCATATGAAAACTTTGCAGACCGTGTCCGTAAGGGCAGACGCTGCCACTGAACTCCATCAGCTTGGCGAGCACACGGTGACCGTCCTGCGGGCGGCCGCGGCGGCCGGCGTTGTGGTCGAGGAGAATGCCGCGGTGCTCAAACTCGGAACAGGTCAGGTAACAGGCGGTGTCGAAGTGGTCATCCGCGTCGCCTATATGGTAGTAGAGGTCGGTGCTCAGCACAACCGGGATCTTTTTGCCCATCAAAACCTCCCCCGCAAAGGCAAAAAGGGGCGCTCTGCCGTCGTCAAAACGCAGGGCGCCCCTCTCTATGCTCGGGATGTCCGCCTACCTCTTTACTTTTGATACCACTCAAAGATGCGGCCATGGATAAAGTAAGCCCAACTGTAGGTGAAACTCGGGCCTACGTGCTTGCTGTAGTAGGGATGGTACAGGCGCGGGTTGTTGCCGATGTCGTTACTCACAACCGAAAACGCGCGGAAGCCGGTCAGCGGGATCCCGACTCGCCAGCCGTCCTGCGCGATCACCTCGGCCAACTGCCTCAACCCCTCCTCCTCGTCCAGTTCTCCTGCCTCGTACTGCTCCGACAGGTCGAACCAGACCTGTTGCCAAGACATCAGACTTTCCAGCCCGGTCAGGCGCTGAAAGTCGGGCACCGCATCCTCGCGAATCGGCAGCAGAAAGGAGTTCAACCTGCTCTCGTCCAGGCTGATCCGCGTGTTGTGGTCGAATGCAGGGCTACGGATCAGGGCGTCGTAGTCAGCGGGACGGACGAAGTTTTCGTACATCAACGTCTCGTTGATCGGGTCCACCTCGACTTCGAAGCCGATGTCCTTCATCTGCTGCGCAAAGTCCTCACCGGTGCGCACTCGGCTGGTATCATGGATCGCCACCAGGATTCTCCAGCCGATCGGCTCGCCCGCGCGCGGCTGTCCCTCCGGAAACTCCCTCCAGCCGTCGCCGTCCGTATCCACAACACCTATCTCTTCCAGCAGCGCCAGCCCACCTTCCGGATCGTACTTCAACTCGTACTTGGCATCGATGTCCGGGAACTTCCAGCGCAGTACGTCGGGCAACGGCGACCGGTCAGGCACCACCACCGGCGAAACCCGCTCCGACATCCGCTGGCGGTCCATGATCATGCTGAGCGCATCGGTAAACTTCGGATTGTTGATCAGCCAGTTCATACTTGGGTCCATATGGTCGAAGTTGAACCACAACCCGTGGATGCGGCTGATCTCCTCAAACATGACCAGCGAGATGTTGGCCGCTGCTTCGTTCTGCTTGACGAGGCCCGCCTCCATCATCGACCCACCATGCAGGTCAGCTTGCAATTCACCCGAGACAAGACCCAACGCAATATCGCTCGGAGACGAGATCAGCTTGAATACGAAGCGGTCAAAGTAGGGCAACTGCTGGCCGGAAGCGTCCACCTTCCAATAGTATGGGTTGCGTTCGCTCACCAGCTTGTCACCCACGACTCCGGTTGGGGCCCACGGCATGAGCACTGCCGGCCGGTCCGCAGGCAGCCGCGCTCCCTGCCAATCCGCCAGCGTCGCATCCGCGTTGTACTTGGGATGCACATTCTCCATCTCATGCTTGGGCAGCGTATAGAACTGCTGCCAGCCGCTGCGCGGGACGAAGATCTCCTCCAACAGCGCCGGAGCCGGGTCGGTGGCGATCATCTTGAACGTGTATTCGTCGATCTGCTCGAATGTTACGCCGCCGTAGCCGTCAAACACCTTGCGGATATTGGCCGCCCGCGGGTTGGCCAGTTCGTCGTTCATGATGACATCCTCAAACGTGAACATGATGTCATCGGTTGTGAAGGGCACCCCGTCCGACCATTTGACCCCAGGCCGCAAATGGACGGTCGTCTCGCGACCATCTTCGGAGATCTCCCAATGCGTGGCCAGGTCCGGCTCCAGCACCGGCTCTTCCTCCACGCTGAAAATGGCCATGCCCTGGTAAGTCGCCAGCTGCAGCCGGTTCAGGTTTCCAACCACATACATGTTAAACGGGTAGTCGATCCCTACCGTGATGTGGTGGGCCAGCGTGTCGCTGTACGTGCCGATGTCGGGCGCCGTGGAAACCACCGGCTCCGCTGGCAGACGCTCTTCAACCGGCGGCAGATCCCCGCTCGCGACCAGCGCCGCCAGCAGCGGTGCTTCCTTATAGCCCGAATCCATATCCTCTGCCGCTGCGGCCGGCGCCGCGGCCTCCGCTTCCGGCGCGGCCGGCTCCGCCGCGGGCGCGCCGCACCCTGACAGCACCAACGCTGCGATAAGACCAATGCTCACCAGCGCCAAACCATAGGAAAAGCGTGACCTCTGCTTCATTGTCCCTTAACTCCTTTTGAATAGGTGGCTGACCACTCGCGCGCCTGAGTTCTCCTTGGTGGAGATTCCCCCAACAAAGCCTGAACCTCGCGTGGCAACCCAAATAATCATATTGTTGTGGAAGTCGATCGATGACAACTCCGAGTATAACGAAATATTATATTTCTTGTCAAGATGCACAAAAGTGCGCCCATTGCCTCCGATCGCGCTCAACCGAACTCGGAACAGATCAGGTAACAGGCGGTGTCGAAATGGTCATCCGCGTCGCCTGTATGGTAGTAGCGGTCGGTGCTCAGCACAACCGCAACCTTCTTTCCCATCTACCGCCCCGCAAAGGCAAAAGGGGCGCCCTGCCGTCGTCAAAACGCAGGGCGCCCCTCTCTATGCTCGGGATGTCCGCCTACCTCTTTACTGTTGGTACCACTCCCAGATGCGGCTATGCACAAAGTAAGCCCAACTGTAGGTGAAACTCGGGCCTACGTGCATGTTGTAGTAGGGGTGATACAGGCGCGGGTTGTTGCCGATGTCGTTGCTGGCAACCACAAACGCGCGGAAGCCGGTCATCGGAATCCCGACTCGCCAGCCGTCCTGCGCGATCACCTCGGCCAACTGCCTCAACCCCTCCTCCTCGTCCAGTTCTCCTGCCTCGTACTGCTCCGACAGGTCGAACCAGACCTGTTGCCAAGACATCAGACTTTCCAGCCCGGTCAGGCGCTGAAAGTCGGGCACCGCATCCTCGCGAATCGGCAGCAGAAAGGAGTTCAACCTGCTCTCGTCCAGGCTGATCCGCGTGTTGTGGTCGAATGCAGGGCTACGGATCAGGGCGTCGTAGTCAGCGGGACGGACGAAGTTTTCGTACATCAACGTCTCGTTGATCGGGTCCACCTCGACTTCGAAGCCGATGTCCTTCATCTGCTGCGCAAAGTCCTCACCGGTGCGCACTCGGCTGGTATCATGGATCGCCACCAGGATTCTCCAGCCGATCGGCTCGCCCGCGCGCGGCTGTCCCTCCGGAAACTCCCTCCAGCCGTCGCCGTCCGTATCCACAACACCTATCTCTTCCAGCAGCGCCAGCCCACCTTCCGGATCGTACTTCAACTCGTACTTGGCATCGATGTCCGGGAACTTCGCGCTCAGCACATCTGGCAACGGCGACCGGTCAGGCACCACCACCGGCGAAACCCGCTCCGACATCCGCTGGCGGTCCATGATCATGCTGAGCGCATCGGTAAACTTCGGATTGTTGATCAGCCAGTTCATACTCTCATCCATATGGTCGAAGTTGAACCACAACCCGTGGATGCGGCTGGTCTCCTCAAACATGACCAGCGAGATGTTGGCCTCCTCTTCGTTCTGCTTGATGAGGCCCGCCTCCATCATTGCCCCGCCGTGCAGATCAGCTTGCAATTCACCCGAAACGAGACCCAGGGCGATTTCGCTTGGACTCGTAACCAGTTTAAATACAAAACGGTCGAAGTAGGGCAGCTGCTGGCCGGCCGCGTCCACCTTCCAATAGTAGGGGTTGCGTTCGCTCACCAGCTTGTCGCCGACAACGCCGATCGTGACCCACGGCGTCAGCACTGCCGGCCGTTCGCCGGGCAGCCGCGCTCCCTGCCAGTCCGCCAGCGTCGCATCCGCGTTGTACTTGGGATGCACATTCTCCATCTCATGCTTGGGCAGCGTATAGAACTGCTGCCAGCCGCTGCGCGGGACGAAGATCTCCTCCAACAGCGCCGGAGCCGGGTCGGTGGCGATCATCTTGAACGTGTATTCGTCGATTTGCTCGAATGTTACGCCGCCGTAGCTGTCGAATACCTTCTGGATATTGGCCGACCGCGGGTTGGCCAGCTCATCGTTCATGATCACATCCTCGAATGTGAACATGATGTCATCGGTCGTGAACGGCATTCCGTCCGACCATTTGACCCCCGGCCGCAAATGGACGGTCGTCTCGCGACCATCCTCGGAGATCTCCCAATGCGTGGCCAGGTCCGGCTCCAGCACCGGCTCTTCCTCCACGCTGAAGATGCCCATGCCCTGGTAGGTCGCCAACTGCAGCCGGTTCAGGTTGCCGACCACATACATGTTAAAGGGATAATCGATGCCCTCTGTGATGTGGTGGGCCAGCGTGTCGCTGTACGTGCCGATGTCGGGCGCCTTGGAGACCACCGGCTCCGCTGGCAGACGCTCCTCAACCGGCGGCAGATCCCCGCTCGCGACCAGCGCCGCCAGCATCGGCGCTTCCTTATAACCCGAATCCATATCCTCTGCCGCTGCGGCCGGCGCCTCCGGTGCAGCGGGCTCGGCCGCCGGCGCGCCGCAGGCTGCCAGTACCAGCGCCGCAATCAGACCGATGCTAAAAAGTGCCAACCCAATCGGATTACCCCTTCTGTGCTTCATCGTGACTTCCTCCTCTTGAATGTTAAGTTGGCCTCTCGCGAGGCTCAACACGCCCTATAGAAGAACTCTTCAGCACGATCCGCTATCAAGCACATGCGAACCTGTTGTAGCGATTGGTAAGGGATCTGCTGTACGACAACGCAAATCTACGCGATATGGTGTATTCTGTCAATACGAACTCATGTGCGCCCAATCCAGCCAGTTGCGGTCACTGTACCCCACCGCCGCCCATCTGCTCGACAACCTCTTTCACCCGCGCTGCCACGCTGTAATCCGCTTGCTGACCCGGGCCTTCCAGGCGCAGCGTCTCCCACGCCTTCTCATAAATGCCGCCCGGCTTAACGCCCAGCTCATCCAGGCGTCTGAACACTTCGCCAAAGTATCTCACCGAGTCGACCATGTCGGCGTGAGACTCCCAGTGCGTTTGGGTCCCCTGGCGCTGATATCTGAAATCGGCGGATATCCTGACCTTGTCCGAGTTGTTGGCGATGCCGGCGTGCATCATCAGCGGGTGAAAGATGAGCGCGTCGCCCATCTCAAAATCCGAACGCAGCCACGCCCGGCCTTCATTGCCGTTCTTGACCGTGCCGGCCACAACCACGCCGCCGTCCGCGCGCCAGGCGCGGGCCTGTTCAGGGCTTTCGGCCACGCCCAGGTAGTCATTGCCTTTCCACCAGACTTCGTGCAGGCCCTCCTGCTTGGAACCCTTGCCAATCGTCAGCCCGCCGACCGTCTCGTCAATGTCCATCAGCGGTATCCAGACGGTGCAGAACTCGACCGGTCGAAAGAAGTAGTAGTCCTGGTGGCCGGGCGTCGTAAAGGAAAACTTGGGGCCGTCCGCGACCTGCATGCTCCTTTTGCCGCTGAGCATCATCCTGATGCGGGTCTTGTTGTCCAACCAGCAGAAAACCTCGCCCCCGAACACTCTGCCCAGCAGTTCCATGAGTTCCGGCGTCCTCGCCAACTCTTCGAGAATCCCCAACTTGACGATATCAGCCGTGACCGCGCCGTCCGGCGACAACTCATTGGACTCCGGCCACTTGCCCGACCACGTCGACTCCGCGGTCGCGTCTTCATTGACGAAGCCATGCGCCTTGAGCGCGGCGATGGCGCCGTCCCTGACACGCTCGATCCGCTGCCGGTCGATCAGATGCCTGAAGAAGAGATAGCCTCTGTCGGCAAATCTCGATTGCAATGTCGCTGCATCCTCGATGTGCTGGCTTGATTCTTCAAATGGGACGAAAGTCGAATCAGGCATCTGTAACTCTCCCTCTTGTCAGTACCTCGTAAAAGCCGCGCTCACCATGTTCACGAGCGATCATCTGTCGCATCGCACGGCCGCGTGACAGCCTCAGACAGATTCCTTCTGAATAAGTATATTTAACCGACAACCAGAACGCAACAGGCGGTATTCTGCCTCAATTTCGCCCATTGACATATTGATACATAAATGTTAGCATCGGCGAGATACGGCTGCCAGACAATAGTGTCTGTGTTCGCGTTGACTTCGGCCAAATTCGCCATTTACATAATCTCCGAAACCGCAAACGCTCCTCCGATTCACGCTGATTGTCGCAGTCATCGCGGTGCCGCGCCTAGCGGCGCTAGCCATTCGCCGACAGCACTCGAACAACAAGAAAGAAGGATGTCTGAATAACGCCCGCTATCTGGAAAATTTACGCCATCATGCCTGCTGCTATCCTGATCAAAAGGCGCTGCGAACCTGCTATTGCCCACGGGCAGCATCAATGGCCTCGCCGCTGACGCCCAAGACTCTGCCGGTGGCGCAATCCGTTGCGTAGAATTCCCTATCATCGTCCTTGGTCTGACATCCATTCAAAAAGGAGAAGAGAACATGGAGAGCAAGATGAACTACCGGATTTCTCGGCGACAGTTCTTGAGAGTGTCGGCATTCACAGCCGCCAGTCTGGCCGCAGCAGCATGCGGCCAACCCGCGGCGCCGGCCGCGCCCGCCACCGAAGCCCCGGCAGCCGAAGCCCCGGCAGCCGAAGTCGAAACCGCAGCCGGCGGCATACCCAAAGGCGGCATCATCCGCTACAAGGGTTCCGGCGGCCGCACCACCTACTTCTCACCACTCTGGTTCTACGAGACCACCGCCTGGCACAACACGATGAAACTGGTCTGGCCCGGCCTGGTCATTCACAACACAACCGGCGGCATGGATCCCTATCTGGCCGAGAGCTTCGAGGTTGGTGAGGACGCGGACAGCGTCACCTTCCACCTGCCGGCAGAGGCCCAATGGAGCGACGGCGTTCCCCTCACCTCCAACGATGTCAAGTGGACCTATGAGCGCTTACTCACGCCCGGTTTCCTCGACATGACCGCCGGCGGCTGGGGTTTCCTCGACGGCAATCTGATCGAAGGCTATGCTGCTTTCGCCGACGGCTCGGCCGATGAAGTTACCGGCATCGAGGTGATCGACGATCATACTGTCCGTTTCCAACTCGTTCAGGCGGATGTCACATTCCCGCGCCTGCTGTACCGTTCGATTGCCCCGAGCCACGTCTACGAGGGCGCCACGTCGATTGAAGAAATCGAGGCCCACCCCTTCAACTCCAACCCCGACGTGCATTCGGGACCCTTCCGCCTGGTCGAGTACAAGGAAACGCAGTACATCGAACTCGAAGCGGTGCGCCCGTACTGGCTGGACCTTCCCTACCTGCATGAAGCCAATGTCGACAAAATCATCATGTTCCAGAACCTCAGCCCCGAAGCCGCCATCGCCAAAGTGGAAGCGGGAGAGCTTGAAATTCTGGAGCGGGCAGGCGGCGATATCCTGCAGCGCGCAAGCGCAATGGAAGGCGCAACCCTGACCTGCAATGCTTCACCCTCTTTCGGCGGCATCGGCGTCAATGGCCGTAAGGAGTACCTCTATGACAAACGCGTGCGCCAGGCAATGATGCACGCCATCGACCGCGAAGTGCTCAACATACTCAGATGGGAAGGTCTGGGACAGGCGATCACCTCGCCGGTGAACTTCCCCGATTGGGCCGCCAATCCCAACATCAACCCCTACGAGCATGACCCGGACAAGGCCCGCGCCATTCTTGAGGAAGTGGGATGGGATTTCGATCGCGAAATCATCTTCCAGAGCCATTCCGAAGGCGAAGATCCCATCGCCGCCTACGTGCAGCAGGCGCTGGGCGAGGCCGGCATCAAGGTCAAGATTATACACGTCAAGTACAGCGCCTTCATCGAAATCATGCGCGAAGGCAACATGGACCTCTGGTCCGAGAGTGGCTACGACGGCAGCCACCCCGCGCTGGTCGCCGGTCACTGGGCTTGCGGCGGCGTCTACTCCGAGTGGACCGCCTACTGCAACGAGGAACTCGATGAACTGGTGAGTATGTCGGCCGCCACCACCGATCCCGAAAAGGCAAAGGAGGTCGCCTGGCAGATTTCGGCGATCATGAATGACGAACTGCCCTACCTCTGGGTTACCCAGGATCCGCTCTGCCATCTGGTCAGCGATCGCGTCGGCAACTTCATCTGGAATCCCAGCCTGGGCGACACCTCCTTCAATGCCGCCGACTGGTATCTCACAGAGTAGTCGGCGCATGTCAATCAGCGGCGGGCGCCTGCTGCGCCCCGCCGCCCTCATTCTGAAACGGACAGGTGGTTTGCCAATCGTGTCAACCACCTGTCCGCCATGTGCGAAAGGCGTGCGTCGTGACCAGGTACTTCATCAAGCGCATGATGCTGATGATCCCGGTCCTGTTTGTCATCAGCCTGCTCAACTTTGCTCTCTATAGCTTCGCTCCCGGCGACCCTGTCACCCTGATGATGAATCCGATCTTGGGTACGTCCGGCGCCGGGCAGCGCATGACCATGGAGAAGCTTGATAAGATGATCGAAACGCAGCGTGAAATCCGCGGCCTTAATCGCCCGTGGTATGAACGCTACGTCCTCTGGATGGGCGAACTGGCGCGCGGCAATCTGGGCCGTTCCATGATTTCCAAAATACCCGTCGCCGAAATCATCGGCGACTATACCTGGCCGTCAGTGCAGTTGAACATCCTCAGCATTGCGCTGAGCACCTTTCTTGGGGTCGCATTGGGCGTGCTCCAGGCCGCCAGAAAATACTCGCTGTTCGACTATACCGCGGCCTTCTTTTCCTTTTTCTACGTCAGCATGCCCGGCTTCTTCCTGGCCATGCTGCTGATCTACATCTTCGCCCTCGTGCTGGGCTGGCTCCCGACCGGCGGCTATGAGACCGTGGGCATGCCCTTCTCCTTTTGGGACCGTCTGCGCCATCTGATCCTGCCGGCGGCGACGCTCAGTTTCGGCGGCCTGCCCTACATCATGCGCATCACGCGCACCGCCATGCTGGAAGTGATGGGCGAAGACTATATCAGAACGGCCCGTGCCAAGGGGTTGTCTGAAAACTTCGTCATGCTGAAGCACGCCCTGCGCAACTGTCTCATGCCGGTAACGACGCTGGTGGGCGGGATGATCATGTGGCTGTTCGGCGGCTCGATCATCGTTGAGACCGTCTTCTCCTGGCCCGGGCTGGGCCTTCTGTTTATTCGCGTTGTGAGAGAGCGCGACTATCCGGTGATTATGGGACTGGTTATGATCAGCTCCCTCCTGAGCGTCGTCATAATCCTGCTGACCGACGTGGTCTACACCATCGTCGATCCGCGCGTGCGCCTGGAAAGATAGATTTGGCAACTTTGCGAATTGAAGAGTCAACAGAAACACTTGGTACGCGCGCTTGGGCCCGCTTTCGCCGTCATCGCCTGGCGATTGTGAGTACGGTCGTTCTCGCCGCTATTCTTCTGTTGGTCATCGCCGCGCCGCTGCTTGCCCCGCGCGGCCCGACCCATCTTGACGTGATGAGTCGTTATGCTTCCCCCAGCTCGACCTACTTGCTGGGGACAGACAGAGTCGGACGCGATGTCTGGGCGCGCGTGCTTTACGGCGGCCGCGTCTCGCTGTCCGTATCACTCGTCATCACCGGCATCCTGTTCACCATCGGCATTCTGGCGGGCGCCATCTCCGGGTACGCCGGCGGCACAGTTGACGTGATCCTGCAACGCACGATGGAAATCGTCAATGCCATGCCCGCTCTGATCATCGTTATCAGCATTGCCGCGCTCACAGGCGACCCCAACATCGTTGTCACAATGATCGTCCTTGGCCTGCTGGGCTGGGGGGAAATATACCGATTCGTGCGCGGCCAGATCCTTTCGCTGCGCGAGGAGGATTTCGTGATAGCAGCGCGCAGCATCGGTGTGTCGACGAGACAGATCGTCCTGCGTCATGTTCTCCCCAACGTGGTCCCGTATCTCATCGTTCAACTGGCGTTCAGCCTGCCGGGCGCCATCCTGACCGAAACCTCGCTCAGTTTCCTGGGGCTGGGCGTACAGGAGCCGACCGCCAGCTGGGGCAACGTAGTCGGCGCGGTGCGCTCGCTTGACAACCTGGAAAAAAGGCCCTGGATGTGGCTGCCGGCCGGATTCTTGATCACGTTGACTGTGCTATGTATCAACTTCATTGGCGACGCCTTGCGCGATGCGCTGGACCCGCGCGCACTGATCGAAAGGTAGGAGAAAACAATGCCAGAACATCCCTTCGTGCTGAAGGTCGGACAGGTACACTCATACGGAGAAGGCCAGAATTTCGCCTGGGTCCGCAGCGCCCAAAGCCCCGACGGAACGATCTTCCTATGCAAAGGCAAGAAAACGACTGATGGCGGCCGCACAGTCGTTGACCATGACGACGCCCGCTGGGAACGGATATTGCGCCCGAACCAGCCGCGCGACTACGGCGAAGAGCACCGGCTCATCTCCATTTTCTGGCGGTCCGGCCTCTTCGTCGCCCTCAGCCAGAGCGTTGAATATGAATCTCCCGGCGTCTACCACGCGCAGCTGTGGCGTTCCACCGACGATCTCAAGACAATCGACGAGATAACCTCCGTTCTGCGCATACCCGACGGCCCCAGGCGTAAACGCAAGCTGGGCGAGTGGTACGGCCTCTATGCCTGGCGCAACATCGTCGAGATGCCGGACGGCGCGCTGCTGGCAACGATCGAAGGCAACTTCGACAGCGACCGCGTCACTCCGATCGGGAGCCGCAACAAAAACGAGATCCATTCCGACGAACCCTTCAAGCTCAGAACATCCGTCGTACGTTCGACGGACGACGGCGAGACCTGGGACTACCTCTCCACGGTCGCCTATCCCACCGAGGACGATGACGCCGTGGGTGAGGGCTTTGCTGAACCAAGCTTTGTCCAGCTTGACGACGGCCAGCTGTTCTGCATCATGCGCAGCGGCAACTACACGCCGCTCCACAGCGCCTGGAGTTCCGATGGCGGGCAGACGTGGGAGGGTCCAGTATATACCGGTCTGGAGCGCGGCCTCGATCCCTGCCTTCTCAAGCTCGCCGATGGGCGCGTGCTCTGTTGTTACGGTATGCGCTACCCCGCCGGCTCGCCCGGCGGACCCGGTGAATCGGGCATAGGCGCCGGCCTGCTCAAACTTGCCATCAGCGAGGACGGCACGGGTAGGGACTGGGTGGAGACAACGATCGGCGAGGGGCTGGGTTCTGCTTATCCTACGATCTATGAGATCGAACCAAACCTGATCTTCTGTCAGGTGGACGGCTGGTACTGGCGCGTCATGCTCAGGCCGAGGATCCCCGATACGCTCTGAGCCGGGCGGCGTCAGCCGCCACCATCAAAATGACATGAAATGAGCGCGGCCGCGCTCACGCGCACACCGATCGAAAGATAGGAGCCAACAATGTCCCAACGCCCCTTCGTCCTCAAAGTCGGTGAGGTACGCACCTTCGGCGAGGGCCGCGACTTCGTCTGGGTCCGCTGCGTCCAGGGCCCCGACGGCACAATCTATTTCCGCGGAAACTTGAAGTCGATCGACGGCGGCCGCACCATCATCAATCACGACGATGACCGCTGGCAGCGCATACTGCGGCCGAACAATCCACAAGGCATCGGCGAGGAAGACCTTTTCGTCGCCCTTCTATGCCGCCCCGGCCTCTTTCTTGCCCTCGGCCAGGACGTCCAATATGAATCGCTCGGCCTCTATCACGGGCCGTTGTGGCGCTCCACCGATGATCTCGAGACAATCGAAGAGATAACCGCCGTTTTCCGCGTCCCCGACGGCCCCCGCCGCAAACGCAAGCGCCACGAATGGTACGGCATCTACGCCTGGCGAAACATCGTCGAAATGCCCGACGGCGCCCTGCTCGCCACCATCGAAGGCAACTTCCACTCCGACCGCGTCGCGCCCGTCGGCAGCCGCAACAATGAAGAGTTCCCCTCCGACGAGCCCTACAAGCTCAGGACCGCCGTCGTGCGCTCGACCGACGCCGGCGAGTCGTGGGACTACCTCTCCACCGTCGCCTACCCGACCGAGGACGATGACGCCGTCGGCGAAGGCTATGGCGAGCCGAGCTTCGTCCTGCTCGACAATGGCAACCTCTTCTGCATCATGCGCAGCGGCAACTACACGCCCCTTTACAGCGCGTGGAGTTCCGATGATGGGAAAACGTGGGAAGGACCGGTCTACACCGGCCTGGAACGCGGCCTCGACCCCTGCCTCCTTAAAATCGCCGACGGCCGCCTGCTCTGCTGTTACGGCATGCGCTACCCTGCCGGCTCGCCGGGGGGCCCCGGCGAATCCGGTATGGGCGCCGGCGTGATCAAACTCGCCATCAGCGAGGATGGCACCGGCCGCGATTGGGTCGAAACCACCATCGGCGAAGGCATTGGCTCCGCCTATCCAACCATTTACGAGGTCGAGCCCAACCTGGTCTTCTGCCAGGTCGACGGCTGGTACTGGCGCGTGATGCTGAGGCCGAGAATTCCCGATACGCTCTGAGCCGCGCGGCTGCGACTGTTTTCAGGATTCCCAGACATCACCGAACAACCGCAGCCAGTTGCCGCCCAGAACTTTGGCCGCGTCGCCCGCGCTGTAGCCCCGTTCCAGCAAAGCCGCGGCCAGATTCGGCATGTCGGCGGGCGTTTCCAGCCCCGGTGGATAGAGTTGGACTTTGCGGTAGTCTATGGCCGGGTCAACGACGAACTTACCTGGGTATTTCGTTCCCTGCTGCGACAGAATATACTTCCAGAAGGCATCCGGCTGGTCCTGGGTAAAGTCGTTCCCCACACCCACGTGGTCGATGCCGACCCTCGCCACCAAGTCATCGATGGCGTCCACAAAGTCCTCCAGCGTGGATTCGGGCCCCTTGCGCAGAAAGGTCGTAATCGACGTCGCGCCGATCACGCCCCCCTTCTCCGCCGTGCGCGTCAACGCCCCGTCCGTCTTGTTGCGAAACGTGTCGAAATAGGACTTGGCGTTCGCATGGGTGATCGCCACCGGTTTCTCCGACGCCTCGATCGCCTCAATTGTCGTGCGTTCGCCCACGTGCGAGAGGTCGATCAGAATCCCTAGACGGTTCATCTCCTCGATCGCGTCGACGCCGAAGTTGCTCAGGCCGTCGTCGCGGCGTTCGAAACAGCCGTTCCCCAGCAGATTGCGCTCGTTGTAGGTCAACTGGATGACGCGCACGCCCAGCGCATGAAACAAGGCCAGGCGATCGAGATCGTTCTCAATCGGCGTGGCGTTCTGGAAGCCCAGGATGACGCCGACCTTGTTCTCCCGCTTGGCTTGCAGAATATCCTCCACGCGCTTCACCTGCATGAGAATATCTTCGTATTTCCTGATGCGGTGCAGCCAGGCGGCGATATTGTCCAGCGTCTGCGCATAGTTTTCCAATACGGCGGCCGTGGCGTTGAAGGCCGTGATGCCGCCGGCGTGCAGGCTCTCGATGACGGCGGGACTGTCCCAGTTGCTCACGTTCAGGCTGTCGATCACCACGGCGTCCTGGTAGAACTGCTGGACGGTTTCTGCGGATGATTCGCTCATTTTTGCTCCTTTGCCAAATCTTCGATACCGCTCCTGGTGAACAGCGCTATTGCATCCGCGCTTCAGTGATCAGCGGCGTCTCCTGATCGCTGCCCGCTCGCGCCGTCGAACCGGTCCAGCCGAAACCGCTCGATCGGGCTATCCGTTGTGCCGTCCGCGGCCAGTTCAGCCAGGATTTTGCCGACCAGGGTCGAAAACTTGAAGCCGTGCCCGGAGAATCCGGCTCCAACCAGAACATTCGGGTTCTGCGGGTGCGGGCCGATGAGAAAGTCCCGGTCCGGCGTCATCGTGTACATGCAGGTGGCGCCCGCGACATAGGAGAATCCGCCGTCGGGCATGATCGTCCCGAGCCATTGTCTCAACTGGTCCCGCTTGTCCAAGTCCAAGGCCCGGTCGACATCGTGGGGAGAGGTCGTTTCGCCAAGGCCGTCGTCGGCGACTTTCATGCCCGGGCCGTAGTCCGGGAAGCCGTAGAACTGCGTGTCCATATCCCCGTAAACGGGCAGGCGGTCAGGCTGATAGGCATCGCTGTGTTCCGGCTGGAAATAAAACTTCTGCTGGCGCGTCACCTGCAGCGGCAGCGCAAGTTCCTCCAGGAATTCGGCAGCCCACGGCCCCGGCGTGATGATCAGCCGCGCGCAGCGATAGCGGCCGGCCGATGTCTCAAGCACGGGCTGCTCCTGGCTCAGGTCGACGCGGTCGACGCGTATCTGCTCGTGAATGGTCGCCCCAAATTGCTGCGCCTGTGCCAGATGCGTCTGAACGCAGCGGCCCGCGTCCAGAAATCCTCCCAGCGGCGCGTAGCAGGCGACGCTCTCTTCGGGCAGACGCAGCGCAGGGAAGCGGGTCGCGACGTCTGCGGCGGTCAGCCGTTCGTGGGGCCGCTTCAACGCCTCCATCACGCCGATCTTCCGCTCTAAACTCGCGCTGCCGCGCCGCGCGAATTGAAGAAAGCCGGTCAGCGTCAGCAGCTTCTCGCTGGAGAGCGTCTCCAACTCCTGCCACAGTGGCAGCGCCGCTTCCGCCATCTCCACATAGAGCGGATCATGATAGAAGGTGCGGAATGCCCGCGAATGGCCGTGCGAGCTGCCCAGAGCATGGCCAATCCGATGCTGTTCGATCCCGATTGCATCCGCGCCGCGCCGCGCTAGATGATAGAGGGCCGCGCTTCCCATCGCGCCCAGCCCCACAACCACAATATCTGCGCTTGGCATCTTCTCTCTCAATAATGATAATTCAGAAAAGGAAGTTTACGGGCTGTAACAGAGCGGTAATCGCGGCCAATGATTGAAGTTCCTATCCCCTATCCACGCCCAACATCCGGCGCGTCTCTTCGATCGTGGCGACCCCCCGTCCCAAGTCGTTGGCGATGCGTGCAATCCGCGTCACCATCTGCGCGTTGCTCTGCGCCAGTTCGCCGCGTTGGTAGTGGATGCAGTCCTCCAGACCCGTGCGCACGTGACCGCCCAGCAGCATCGACATCACATTCAGATGCAGCTCCTCCAGGCCCAGCGCGCACGTCTGGAAGATCGAATCCTCCGGCAGGTTGCGAACCATGTAGAGGAAGCTGTCCATACTGGTGTTGATGCCGCTCTGCTGCCCGAATACCAGTTGCAAGAAGTAGGGCTTGTCCAGCGCGTCGCGTTGGATCAGATAGTCCAGAATGTCGAGATGGCCCGGATGGTAGAGGAATACCTGCGGCTTTATCCCCCGCTCGCGCAGACGGTGCGCGGTGCGCTCGGAACTGTCAAAGGAGGCCAAAGTGACCATGCTAGGCCCACCGCCGCCGCCCGTGTAGTCGGCGCCGCCGCGAAAGGTCATTGGCCCGGGGTTGAAGGCCATGATGTCCGGGCCGGCCTCGATCGGGGCTGATTTGTAAAGGTGCGCCGAGCCAGCAAAATCGCTGCCCGCCGTCGTCAGGTCGGCAAACCCCTGCGAGTTGTCCACCAGAATCTGCGGCGCTTTCGAACGCATCAGGTCATTGATCTCACGATAGCGGTCCGCCTCGTGCGATGCCTGCGTCGGGTCATCCGCCTGGCGGGCGTGGATGTGAATGATCGTCGCGCCGGCCGCGAAAACGGCTGCGGCCGCCTCCGCCTGCTCCTCGGCCGTCACCGGCACCGCCGGATTCTCGCTGCGCTGATGGCCGCCCGTCACCACCGCGCTGATGATCACCGGCGGCATGCCCTCATTGATATGTCTGACGTACTCGCGTTGGTTCGTGTAATCCCAGGTAATGTCCATGATTCCTGACCGCCTTGACTTTAGCTCGGAACAATTACGCCCTTGATGAACCCGTCCAGCTCGATTTCGCCGCCGGCCGCCCGCACAGCCACGTCAGCCTCCGCCAGCGAAAAACGATGGGTTACCATCTTCTCGATCGGGTAGCGGCGTGACTCAACAATTTTGATGGCGGATCGCACCGCCGCCGTATCGTGCGTGTTCACGCCCTGCACACGAAGCTCTTTGATCGGAATGATGCTGGGAACGATGGTTGCCTCCTCCGCGCCGGTGTTCGAGCCGACGATTACCGTGCCCATCGGACGCGCCAAGTCGAGCGCCAGCGGGAACGAAGCCGTCGCGCCGGTCACGTCCACGACCAGGTCAGCCAGTTCACCGTCGGTGAGCGCATGAACCGCCGCGACCGGATCGTCCTGATCAAGATTGATGGTGTGCGTTGCGCCGAACTGCCCGGCCAACTCGAAGCGGTGTTCATCCTGGGTCAGGCCGATCGCGATGATGCGCGACGCGCCAGCCTCATGCGCCGCCAGGATCGCAGCCAGGCCCTGACCGCCCGGCCCGATCACGACAACCGTATCGCCGATGGTCGCGCCGCCCAATGTGCGTACCCAGCGCAGGCCGTTGCCGATGTTGGCGCATGTCATTGCCGCCGCCTCGGCCGGCACATCCTCAGAGATGCGATGCACGCGCGAGTTGGGCGCGAGATACATGTACTGGCTGTACGCGCCCCAGAGGTGCGGCGGCACGCTGGAGGGTGTCGGCCCGCCGTAGCCCTGATGCTGCGCGCAGAATCGGTACTCACCCAGCAGACACCAGCGGCAGTGGCCGCAGCCGAACAGATGCTCAACGATGACCCGATCGCCGACCTGTACGCCCCAGCGCGCCGCGGCCCGGCTCCCAAGTTGCTCAATGTGACCGACAAGCTCATGCCCCATAATGAGCGGAAACTGCTTGGGATCCGTCCAACTGTAGATGCGCGGGTCGCTGCCGCAGACGCCGCATAGCTCAACCCGCAGCAGCCCGTCGTCCTCGCCGATGACCGGCAGATCGAAGGCCTGAATCTCCATCGTGCGCGTGGCCACGACGACCGCGGCGTAAGCTTTACTCGCCAAAATAGACCCTCCTGACGCACTCTTTCAAGCCGTCCTGCCTCGCATCACGTTGCGCGATTACGGCGCGAAGCCGCAGGTCAGGCCGCCGTCTACGACCAGATTGACGCCGTTAATGTATTTGGCCTCATCCGACGCCAGAAACAGCGCTGCATACGCCACATCCCAGGCATCCCCCATCTTTCCCGTCGGGCACAGCTTGTCCCGCTGTCTGATCATCTCCTCGACGCCCTCATCCGAATAGGCGCTCTCCAGACCTTCGCGGATAAAGGGCGTGTCCATCAGACCCGGCAAGACGCAGTTTGCGCGGATGCCCTTGCGTGCGTACTGCAACGCGATATTCTGCGTCAACTGGTTGATGGCGCCCTTGGAGGCGTTGTAGGAGACACTCGGATAGCCGGTGTAGCGAATGGCGGCGATCGACGAAATGTTGACGATCGCGCCGCCGCCCTGCTCCTCCATGTGCGGGATGCAGTGCTTGCAGGTCAGAAACATGCCCTTCACGTTGACAGCCATCAGCCGGTCCCAATTTTCCTCGCTGATTTCGACCGGCCCGCCCACTTCGATGATCCCGACGTTGTTGTGTAGGATGTCGACCCTGCCGTAAGTCTCGATGCACGCCGCCGCCATCTCCTGAACTGCCTCGGCGCGGCTGACGTCGGCCTCGAAAGCCTTGCAGTCTCCCCCTTCCTGGTCGATGATCGCCTGCGTCTCTTTGGCGGCCTCCAGGTTGCAGTCGACGAGAAACACGCTGGCGCCTTCACGCGCATAGAGCACGGCCGCGGCTTTCCCGTTTCCCCAACCGGGACCGACCGAGCCGGCCCCGGTGACTAGCGCAACTTTCCCCTTTACACGATCTGTCATCAGTACCTCACATTCTCATCTCTCGAAAGATCCGGATCTGCTGAAGTCGCGAATACGATTCGCCGTTCTTCAGCGCTTGCCTATCTTCTCCAGCTCATCCTTCTTGATGTGAAAACTGTGTTTGTCCGTGGGAAAATTTCCTTCGACCACATCGTCCTTGTAGGAAAGGAAAGCCTCAAGAATCAACTCGTTCAGGTCCACGTACCGCTTGACGAACTTCGGTGTGAAGCGGTCGAAAAGACCGATGATGTCATGGGCAACCAGTCCCTGTCCGTCGCAATGGATGCCCGCCCCATAGCTGATCGTAGGAACTGTCAACCGTTCGGTAACGATCTTCGCCACCGATGCCGGTACGCACTCCAGAATGACCAGAAAAGCGCCGGCCGCTTCCAGCAACAGCGCATCGTCAATGATCTTCTCGGCGGTTGCGGCATCGCTGCCCTGCACTTTCAGTCCTCCCAGCATGGAAATGGCCTGCGGGGTCAGTCCAATATGGCCGACAACCGGAATCGCCGCCCTGTGTATCGCCTTGACGATATGCTCTACATTGGCGCCGCCCTCGACCTTGACGGCATCCGCCCTGCCTTCCTTCATAAACCGGCCCGCATTGATAATGGCATCGCGCTCAGAAACGTTATAAGACATGAAGGGCATATCCGCCACGACAAAACAGTGCCGGACCGCACGCGTGACCGCCTTCGTATGGTAGAGCATCTCTTCCACGGTGACCGGGATCGTATCCTCATACCCCAGAACGGTCATCGCCAGTGAATCCCCCACCAGAATCATATCGATGCCGGCGCGGTCGGCCAGCAGTCCCAGTGGATAATCGGGGATGCTCAGCATGGTAATTTTTCTGTTTTCCCGCTTCATCATCTGGATATCCGCGATCGTTATCTTGCGGCGTTCGTGGATATCGGACGTCTGGTTCGCCAACGTCTTCCCCCTGTGGTATCTGCAAGGTAGTCTCGTCTGCCTGCGAGGAAGTCGCTACTGATGCTTGAGGTGAAGAGCCAAGTCAACCTGGAGTGGAGACGGCGGTGAGGGTCCCGGGACGAAAATTGGACTATGCCCGCGCAGTCCAGATTGGAGAAGACCATGCCGCCTGTCCATTCTTCTGAAAGACCCGCACATAGTAGTAATCCCTCCCCCTCTCTGACGCCGTGTCTTCCCATCTGAGGTCAGCGTGAAAGTGGGGTTCTGCAATGGCCCGCGAGAGATAGAATGCACCCTCATAGGCTCCAAAAGGTACAGCTGCCTTGCTTTCGACCATCAGTTCGCCGATTGCCCCGCGCAGAACGCTTTTTCCCCCGTGTTGGATGGTCACCTCGGTGTCAAGCGTCCCTTCGACATCCAAATCAATGCGCTGGAAACGTGCGTCGCCGCGTTTGCTGCTCGTCTCGGAACTGATATCGAGCCGTCGCGGCCCGCTGCTCTGCGCCTGATGGAAACCGGGCGGCCGGAAACGGGTCTGGTAACCCCCGACCGTCCCCCCGTCAGTCTCGACCGAGAAGCTCCAATCTCTCTGCTCCGGATAGCCGTGGTATCCCCACTCCACACCCACCTTGAATCGACTGGCGCCGTCAATCTTCTTCAGGTCGAAGCTGACCCAGCGCTTGACCACACGACCGTTCTTGATGATTTCCACAGCATCGAGGCAGTCCCAACCGTCGACTTCAATCACCATCTGTCGCGGCTGGCCGTCGCCGGCAGAGATGACACGCCCCATCGGGTGTCCGTTCAACAGGAAATCCAACCGGATACGGTCGCCGGTCACGGCGTAGGTCCGACGCTGCCACAAGGCGTCCCACAACGATTCTCGGGTCAGCGCTGGCGCGTAGATGGCGGCCAGACCGTTGCCATAGGCGCCCGGGAAACTGTCGTGACCGTCGCTGGAGGCGATGAAGCCAATGACATGTCCAAGGTCGAGCGCGCGTTGCACCGTTCCGCCCGGACAGCGGGGACCCATTGGATTGCCGGTGAAGGCAAACGGGCCATGGTCCGTCTCTGACGAGCCATGACCTGAGAATATCTCCACGACCGGGGCCTTGGCGTTGTCAAACCCAGTCCAGTCAAATCCCCGTTGACGAGGCGGGTAGGCCGTATGGTGGGGGATGACCATTGCGTCCACCCCCTCCACAGCCGCGTAAAGCTCTGAGAGGGAGCTGGCAAAGCGAAGCGGCTCGTCGTCTCTGAGGTAGTAGATGTTGTGATCGCCCCACCGATTGGACGACCACTCCTGGGCCAGAAACGTTACAAACTGCCCAGGCTCATAGTAGTCTCGCATGAGCGCTTGCACCTCATGCCACCTGGCCTTCACGCCCGGCACCCCTTCCCGCCAGCCGGCATGGCGCGCGCGCCCCCATTCCCACTCATCGAAGTCCGAAAGGTCAGGGAACTGAGCGTGATCGGCCAGCGCACAGAAGTCGAGATGGGCTTTGCCGACCGCTACGGCATCTGCCGGCTCGCCGCGCCCATCGCTGAGGCCGGTATGGGTATGAATCTCGCCAAAGTATAGGTTCATTTCTTTGACTACCAGGAAATGGGTTTGAAGTGGTATTGATAATGAAACCGGTAGTCAATATCCGGAAATTCAACGACTCTCAGAGGCGTTTCACCTCCCTCGAAAAATCCCTTCGCCTTGATGGTTGCAGGCGGGGAAAGTGTGAAGGGTCGGCTGTATAGCGTTGATTCAGGCGTAGGTTCCGTGCCATCAAGGGTATACCGGATTTGCGCGCGCCAGAGGGGACATATCAGTTCGACCGATGCAGTCTCGGATGTTACAGAGTACATTCTCGCATTCACGACGACCTGACGACCGTAGAATTCGTCCAGGAATCTTATCTTCCTGTCGGCTTCTCCATGGTATGCCGAGCCGCCGTCATCCCCCTGTTGCTGCATCCACGCCTTAACCTTCCCGCGCAGAGTTCCGATCAGTTCCTGCTGGGCGGGGTCGTCAGCCAGATTGTGCATTTCATACGGGTCGGCTTGTATGTCGTATAGCTCCTCGGGCGGTCTGAACTGCAGGCCGCGCACCCTTTCAGCCGCGGCGGGATCGGTTTTCGCCTTTTCGAACCACGATTGCCACATCTCCGCCGCATGACGTGCGATGGGCGTGAGCGCGGCCGGCGGCTGGCTCTCCCCCCACCACCCCACGTCCACCGGCCAAGTAAACCTGAAGTGAGAGTCAATGTTCCAGATGTATTTGTGCGTCTTTGTGCGCACGGCGCGCATCGGATAGGCAACCATGACGCCCCAGGTAAAGTTGGCATAAACCTCCGACCGATGCTCCGTTTCATCGCCCAGAAGCACAGGGAGAAAACTCTGGCCGTCCAGTTCCTCGCCGCCGCATTGCGACACGACGCCGGCGACATCGCCGCCGGCCGCCTCGATGAAAGTGGGCAGGATGTCGACGAAGCTGACCAGCGCATCGCTCACCGCGCCCGGCTTGATCTTTTCCGGCCAGCGGGCGATGAAAGGCTGATTGATGCCGCCATCATGCAGGCTCCACTTTTCGCTCGGCCAATCGGAGCCGTGATCAGTCGTATAGATGACCAAGGTATTGTCTTCCAGATTTTGCGCCTTCAACAGGGCCAGGCTTTTGCCCACGGCATCATCCATCTCCGTGATCTTCGAGTAGTAACGCGCCCGCATGTGTCGGGTGTCGGACGTGTCGATCAGATGTGGTGGGATGTCATCTTCCTGGGGATCGTAACCATAGTCGTTGTGGGGCCAGGGTACGTGCGCGCTGAACTTGCACATGATGATGCAGAACGGCTTGTCACCCGGCTCTGCCAGGATGCTTTGCAGCGCTTTGCCAGGCCCCAGCGGCTCGTCGTCATCATCATAGTACTCAAAGGGGAAGTTCTCCCACGGCGTGATATGTTTCTTTCCCAGGAGGATCACACGATAGCCAAGCGCGGACAGGTAGTGGGGCAGGCTCTTGATATCCGGTTTGACAGAGCTCCAGTTCGGGTGCGAGCCGTTGCGGATGGGATACAGCCCTGTGTACAGCGAGACACGGCTGGGAACGCATGTCGGAGATGTCGTAAACACGTTGTTGAAACGCATCCCCTCGCTGGCCAGCTGATCGATGTGCGGCGTTCTGACACCGCGGTTGCCGTAGCAGCCAAAGTCCCGCCTGGACGTATCGTCGGAAAAAATCATGAATATGTTGGGACGGTCTGACCCATTTCGCGTCGGCGGCTGACCATTCATGGCCGATCTCCTTCTAGAAGCCACAATCGCAAAGCGCGCTCTGGCCAATTTGCGCCCGACCCAAACATACTTTAGCGAGTCCGGGTCGGCCATGCGCGGGAACACCCGCCCGCATATCGGCCAGAGCGCCTGTGGGAACGATGATTCACCATTTCAATCACGAAGCGGAAGCCTGAATCTCCTTGTCTATGCTCGCTTTGGCTTCCTGCATCGCTTCCTCGACAGTCTTTTGACCGATAAAAGCCAACTCCACGCCGGCTCTGAACTTGTCCTGCATAAACCTGCCAACGCGTCCGAATGATGCCCGTTTGAAAATGTTGACGTCCTCAGTGCAATAATCACACGCCGACATGCCTTTCAGCCGAGCGAGCATGACCTGCACGATGGTACCGAGATCACCCTCGGGCAGGCTGCTCAGGTAGTAGGCAGGGTCGTAGGCCGAAAGGGTGGCGGCGAGGTCTACCAACGCCTGGCCGACCTCATAATCGGTGGTCTGGACGATAGAGGCCTCCTGCGCCTTGGGTATCACCGCCGACTCTTTGTTGATACACCAGAGGTTGGCATTGACGCCATGCACACGCCGCTCAACCCAGGGCAGGTGCATGAAACCGAGTTCGAAGGGCAACTGGGCGGCGAGGTAGCTCTGGTTGGACCAGGTGACGCTGGCTACGGCCAGCCCTGCTCTGAACAGGCCGGCTTCGATCCCCTGTTGGGCTTCGAGCGTCGGCGCGACGCCATGCACCGTCGTCAGATCAACGTAGTCATGCACCGCCGCGAGCGCCTCGGGCGTGTCAAGCAGACACTCCGTCTCTTCATACTCCGTGTCATCGATGAACCAGGTGTCGTAGGTCGCAAACTGGTAGCCGTAGGCATTGACGCCGGTCTCGGCAGCCTGGTAGCCGTACTGTTCGATCGTCCCGTCCGAGTTCCTGATCGTGACGGCCTTCATAAAGTCGACAAAGTCGCTCCAGTTCCACTGATCAAAGTTCGAATTGCCCCACAACGGCAAATCTTCCTCGGGATAACCGGCATTCCTGACCAGATCCAAATTGACATAGGCCATCATGGCCTGCTGGGTGAACAGGCTCAGCCCCATGATGTCGCCCTTGTAGCCGTGCTCCACGACCGGATCGGCATACCATTTGCTCATGTCGATATCCGAGGCAGCCAGAACGTCGTTGAAGGGCACAAAGATGCCGCGCGGGAAAAAATCGGGATACATCGGCCCACCGAGTTGGATGATGTCCGGCGCGAGGCCACCCGCCACCTGGGTCAACACTTTGGTCACATATTCGCCGAACGGATAAATCTCTTCCTTGAAGATCGTGCCACTCTTCTCCTCGACGATCGGGAGCCATTTCTTGTGCTGGTCCCCCCACCAGTGTGACAGCCTGATTTCGGTCGCTTCCTCGGATGCCGGCATTGCCTCCGCCGCGCTTTCTTCCACCGGCTGGACGGCCCCCGGCGCACAGGCGACGGCAATGGCGCCGACGGCGCCGGCAACTGACAGGCGCAGAAAATCGCGCCGGCTCGTGAGTGTTCTCCTGGCGTTCATCGTTTTCCTCCTTCTTGACAGTGCGCGTAGCGAACAACATAAACCTCTGACAGAAGCACGTCCTCCTCGCTCAGATTGGCATCACCTCCCTGCAACGACGGCTCGCCGGGGGAACAGTCTTCGAATCGGGCTGAATTCCTCTGTTCACACACGGCGCGAACGGCATCGTCCTGCCCGTGCGCGCAGTACTCTCCTAGCCCTTGACGCCGCTGATCACCACACCCTGAATGAAATAGCGCTGGGTGAAAAAGAAGAGGATCACCGGTGGAATCGTCAGCACGGTCGCCATCGCCATGATCGCGTTCCACGTCGGCGGCATATACGCGCCCGCGCCCCACACCGCCACCTGCTGCCACTGCCGGATCGCGATCGCCAGCGTGTACTTCTCCTGCGAGTTCAGGTAGATCAACGGCCCCAGAAAGTCGTTCCACTCGCCCATAAAGGTGAAGATCGCCACCGTCGCCAGCGCCGGTTTCGACATCGGCAGGATGATGCGCCACAGGATGGCGAACGTCCCCGCGCCGTCGATGCGCGCCGCGTCGTCGTAGTCGCGCGGAATGGTCATAAAGAACTGCCGCAACAAAAAGACGAAAAACGCGCCGCCGCCGAAAAAGTGCGGCACGATCAACGGCCTGAATGAGTCCAGCCAACCCAGATTGCGGAACAGGAGATACTGCGGGATCAGCACCACATGATAGGGGATCATCATCGTGCTCAGAACCAGCAGAAAGAGCGCATTGCGGCCCGGAAAACGCAACCTGGCAAACACATAGGCGGTCAGGCTGGCGCTCAGCAGACGACCCAGCTCCGCGCCCACCGTGATCGTCATCGTGTTGCGCAATGAGCGCCAGAACGGGAACTGATTCCACGCATCCACATAGTTCCACCACTGAATCTGTTCGGCGATCAGCCGCGGGGGGTACTCGAAGACATAGCCCTCCGGCTTGAACGAGGCGCTCACCATCCAGATAAGAGGAGCTATCAGAACAATCGTCAGGACGGCCAACACAAGGTACAAGAAGAGCCTGCCGAGCAGACGTTGCCCTATCTGCTGGCGGCGCATCCACTCGCCGCCCGTCCCTGTCGGCGCCTGAGCCAGCGCTCCTCCGGTTTGCCCACTTCCTGAATCTGACATGTCTTACTCCTGCGCGCCCTCATAGAAGACCGATGTTCGCGATAAACGCAGCGAAAGCAGTGTGATCACCAGCAGAATTACGAACAGGAACCAGGCCATCGCCGCCGCGTAGCCCATCTGCAGATATTGCCAACCGGTGCGGTACAGGTAGAGCAGGTAGAACAGGCTGGCATTGCCCGGCCCGCCATTGGTGGTGACAAAAGCCACCGTGAAGACCTGGAAGGTGCCGATCATGCCGGTGAGGAAGACAAAAAAGATGACCGGCGAGGTCATCGGCAGCGTCACGTTGAGGAATCGACGCCAGGCGTTGGCGCCATCCACCTTGGACGCATCATAGAGTTCGGTGGGCACGCCCTGCAGCGCCGACAGATAGAGCAACAGGGTACCCCCGACCGCCCAAGCCGACATGAGGATGAAGGCGGCAAGCACCCAGTTGGGGTCGCCGAACCATTTGGGTCCCGGCAGGCCAATCGCACGCAGGGACTGGTTGAGCAGCCCGACGTCCGACTGCAACATCCACGCAAAGACGTAGGCGACGGCCATGGCGGGCACCACGGCCGGCATGTAGAAGGCGGTGCGCCAGAACGAAAGGCCCTTGACCTTCAGGTTGAGGAGCAACGCCATGCCATAGCCGACAACAACCTGTACCGGCACGGCCACCATCGTATAGATCACGGTGACCTTTAGTGACTGCCACAATGTGTCGTCGCTGGTCGCCATGCGTGCATAGTTCTCGAAACCGCTCCAGCGCGGCGCCGAGAGGATGTCGTAACGGGTGAAGGATAGATAGAAGGAATAGACCAACGGGCCGACGGTGAAGATCACGAACCCCAGCAGAAAGGGGAGCAGACCGATGTAGGCGTCGAGCGTCTCGCGCGCCTGCAAGGATAGATTTCGATTCCAAGACATCGATCGCCCCCCTTTTGAGATTCCAGCTGACTCGCGGCCGCTGGCCGCGTTGATCCACGGTTTGTCGTTCTAGAGGCGGTCGATCTCGGCGTCAATGGCCGCGTCCGCATCCTGCATCGCCTGCTCGACGCTCTTTTCACCGATCAGCACCTTCTCCATCTCGGAGCGGACGGTATCCTGCAGGAAGCGGCCAGCGCGGCCAAATCCGGCGCGATTGAACATGTTCACATCTTCCGAACAGTAGTCGCAGTCGGACATGCCGGCCAGGCGCGACAACATGATGCGCGTGATCACGCCCAGGTCGCCTTCCGGCAACGAATCCAGATAGTAGGCGGGATCGTAGGCGGATATCGTGGCCGCCAGATCGACCAGAGCCTGTCCGACCTCGTAGTCGGTGGTCTGGACGAACGCCGCCTGCTGCGCCTGCGAAATCAGGTCGGATTCCTTGTTGATTGACCAGTGGTTTGCGCCAACGCCATGCACGCGGCGGTCGATGAAGGGCAGGTGCATGAAGCCAAGCTCAAACGGCAGTTTGGCCGCGAGATAGGTCTGGTTGGTCCAACTTATTGAGGCTACAGCCAACCCCGCCCTGAACAAGCCGCCCTCGACGCCTTGCTGGGCTTCCAGCGTCGGCGCCACCTCATGCTCGACCGTCAGACCGAGGAGATCGTTCGCGGCCGAGATGGCCGCCTCCGAATCAAGCAGCGCTTCGGTTTCGGCGAAGGCCCACGGATCGTCGACCAGGTCGACGCCATAGCTGGCCATCTGATAGGCCAGGCTGGTTGCGTCCGTGATCGCGCCGGCATAGCCGTACTGATCGTAGGTCCCGTCCGACGCCTTGATGGTGACAGCCTGAAGGAAGGCCACGAACTCATCCCAGTGCCACATGTCATAGTTGTCTCTGCCGTACAGAGGCAGTTCATCTTCAGGATAGCCCGCCGTCCTCACCAGGTCCAGGTTCAGATAGACCGAACGACCCTGCATGGTGAAGAGGCTCAGCGCCAGGATATCACCGTTGTAGCCAACCTCAAGCGCTGGGTCAACGTTCCACTTGCTCATGTCGAGATCGGAGGCTGACAGAAATTCGTTGTAGGGCACAAAGATGTTCTTGGGGAAGAAGTCTGCGTTGTGGCTCTGATCAAGCTGGATGATATCCGGCGCCACACCGCCCGCCACCTGGGTCAGTACTTTGGTCAGATACTCGCCGAAGGGATAGATCTCTTGCGTAACCGTGACGTTTGCCTTTTCCTCCACCAGAGGCATCCATTGGTTGTGCTGCTCGCCCCACCAGTGCGACAACCTGAGCTCCACAGCCTCTTCGGACATCATCTCCCCGCCCTCTTCGGCGGCAGGAGCGGCGGCCGGCGGGCTCGCGCAGGCCGCAAACAGCATTCCGGCTGTCCCGGCGGCTGAAAGCTGCAGAAAACTACGGCGGCTAATTCTTTTCGAAGTCATCGTTGAAACTCCTCGTTGTTTTTGTGTGCTGACAGATCGCGGTTTTTGTGTGCTTACAAATCGCGGTTTTTGAGTGCTGACAGCTCGCGCTCATGCGGCGAAGCGGCAACACGTTGAACATTGTCCCAAAGTCAAGTCCTACTGTCGGCTCTTACCGAACGGCATCACCCCCCTTGGAATGCCGAACAATTTAATAGGACGGTTTCGAAAGCGATTTGTGCGTTTCAGAGATATGGGATAATCCGAGATTTATACCACAAATAAACTGTCTGGTCAATCCGCATCATTCACGCGCCGGCAGCCGATTGGGTTGCCGGGAGGGGCAGGGCGCGCCCTTCCGAACTGCCAAAGCCGTCGCTGGCAGCGCGCAAATGTAGGTAGGTCAGAACGATGCAGGTGGGAGTGGCAGCCGGAAAGCGGCTTTGCGAGGCTGGCCTGCTCGCCGGCAAGAATGATGCGTTGCGCCTCTAGATCCGGGGGAGAGTTTGATGTGGCCGAGAATGGCGTTTCGGTTGACGGACGCCGGGGACGTTCGTCGAAATGCGCCGACGCGCGAACATCAGATCGAGGCAGGCCCCATTGTCTTTCAGCCTTCTGCTCTGATGCTCTTTAGCGCTGCGCGTGCAACATCAGACCAGAGATTCGGACAATTCTCGCTGATCCACTGAATATGCTTTTCTGCCCGTTTCTCCCCGAATTCACCAAGTTGCCGCACCACAACCTCTCCCAAGTCAGGACCAAATATTATTAGTTCATCTAAGAAGCCGGGTGGATAGCGCCTCTCGGAAACGTGCCTAAAGAAATGCTCAAGCAGTTCAAGAAGATGCTGACGTATCTCCTCTGAGTCAGGAGATGGTATCCATACGTCACGATCATTGCTTCCATCACCTACATTTCGCATAATCGGCCCGATCGGTATGGGATCGCGTTCCGGCCTTCGATGCGGGTGGTTGGAGCAATAAGTCCAAAATGGATCCTCGATCGCGACATCCCTGATTTCGCAGTAGGGTTCCTCGTCACTGTCCCGAACCTTCGGGTGGCCTTTCTCACCGCGATTCCTGCGGTTGAACCAGCAGGTTCCACAACAATCCGGGCCTCCATTGGGCATGGTGAACAACACCTTTCCGGGAGGTATTCAAAAGACAAGCGGCGAGAGCAGAGATTGAATCGCCCTCGCCACTTTTCAAATGCTAATCATCTGCGTGAAGGATGACTATTCCTGCACCAACTCTGCGGTCACATCCAGGTTGGCGCCGACGATCAGGGGTAGGAATTCGTCTATGAGCAGAGCGGAGATATTCGGATCATCCAGGGCCGCACCGATCTGTTCGGGCAGGAACGGCGCCGCCAACTCCAGCGTGCGGACAATGGAAGGAGTATCATAGCGCAGGGTGAGAAGCACGGCGTCGTCTGCGACGACATTCAACTGGTTGGCCGTAGAGATCAACTCCAACTCGGACACCTGCAGGCCATCATAGAGAATGAAGGCGATGTCCGCAGGCAGAGAAGGCAGGCTGACGCCCAACTCCTCCAACTTCGCCGCGGACAGGCCCCCAATCGAGCGAATCTCCGTACCATCCAGCGTCAGACCGAGCGCGAGGACGGGCCGATGTTCGCCTTCGATCGCGGGCGGCTCCATCCGCACTGCGGTCACATCGAACGCGGGCGGCACACTGACCGCCTCTGCCCCGTCAGCAGGAGGAATTGAGAGGGCCACACCAATATCGGTATTCTGGAGGAAGCCAACGACCGCCCCAAACGTGCCCGGCGGAAGCAGCGGAAGTTCGTCCGCGACGCGCTGAAGCGTCTCCATCGTCCCTTCAGTCCAGGAGATGACCGGCAGGTTTTCACCGTTCGAGGCAAGATAGAGGCTGGCGTCAATGATATTGAGATCAAGCCGCTGGATATTGAGTTCCTGCATGTCGGCAATTAGAGTCGGCGGCAAGATCGGCTCGCTTCCGAGCGGAATCCCCAACACCGCGAGCGCACCGTCCGCCTTCACTTCAACCGGCATCGAGGCCAGACTTGTTTCCGGGGCCTCCTGCCCAGCCAGGGCAAGCTGCACGTTCAGCCCGGCGCCGAGGATCTGTGCCAGATTGGGCAGTATCGGAATGTCGATGATCGTCTGGATAAACGGGACCCTGTCCGACAGCGAGGAGACGACAACCACGAGCCGGTTGAGAGCAGCTTCATCATACTGCAAGGTAAGCAGTGTACCGGAATCGCCCACCAACTCCGTCGTGCTGGCGGAGGTCTTCAGTTGCAGCGTGTCCGAACCGGGGCCTCTCAGAATGTCCAGCACGAGCTGCGGCAGCCTAATCGGCTGCAGCAGGAAGGCCATATCGACTAGCGAGACGCCGAGGGCTGATACAACAAAGCCATCCTTGTCAATGGACGCGCCGATCTGGCCAAGTTCCCCAGCTTCGGGCGCGGCTGCGAAGGCAGGGACCTTGACGTCGTAATCATCAGCAAAGGTCATCCCATCCTGCCCCGGCAGGCCCAGAGAGAGACTAATAGCCGTTTTGGCCAGGAGCGCCCGCAATACCGGGAGGCCGGCGTCAACCAAGCCGGGAGAGACGCCGAGAAGATCGACCGCGATCTGCCCAATCGTCCCCAGCGACGCATCGTTCCACAAAATCGCAGGCAGCGGTTCCTCGTTCAGCGCAAGATAGAGGCCCTCATTCTTGATACTCAGATCCAGCTTCAAAATGTTCGAATCGCTCAGTATACCGAGCAAACTTGCCGGCAGAAGTGAGCCTGTTCCCACAGGAACGCCAAAGGCGCTGACCGAACCGTCTTCACCCACATTGACCGGAATCGTCGGCAGTTGCGTATCGGCGGCGAGTTCGCCCGTAAAGGAAATGATGATGTCCAGGTCAGCGCCGGGCAGCTTGGGCACGACCTCGGCTATCATGCCGCCCATCGACGGATCGACGAAGGCGCTGAGGATGGGAAGAAGGTTGTTCAGGCGCCTGATGTCGTAGGCGAGACCCGGCAGCGCGGTGCTATCTAGCGCGAGTTCGATGCCATTGGGCTGGGTGGCGATGCTGAACTGCTCCACGCCGAGCCCCTTAATGATCTGAAGCGCCATCGGCGGCAGGTCCAGCCCAAGCGATGCCCCCAGGGCTTGCTCAATGTTCGCCATCGGTGTGCCCTCAAAGGACGCCTTTCCGTTTTCATCGAAGGCCAGGCTGGCAAACTGAAGCGGCCCGATGGTCGTCTCCGACGCGGTTCTGCGCCTTACAAGCTCTTCACCCTGCCAGCGCGGAACGTCAGCGCCGGCTGTGGGCAGAACGATGATCGCGCCCACGCCCACCCGCCGCAGCCAGGTCAACGCGGGGACGGCCTGCCCGGCGCCGGGGACATAGGGCAAAATTTCGCTCAGGAGGCCAGTCGATTCGTCGCTCCACTTCAGGTAGGGGAGTGGCTCGCCGTCCGCGTAGAGGAAGACGCCGTGATAGCCGATACGGACTTCGAGGACATCAACACCGGCTACGGCTAACTGATCCAGCACCGGCTGCTGCAATATCGTCCCCATCGGGAAGCCGAGCGCAGTGCCACTGCCATTGGCATCGACTCTGATGGGAACCGAAGGCAGGTTGAACCATGTCGAGCCGCTGTCACCGTCGCCATTGCAGGCGCCCAATATCAGGCTGATGACCAGAACGGCAGCTATTTTGCGGAGTAGGGCCGGCACGAGCCGCCTCCTTATGTGTGCTTGATAATGATGTAACAGATAAATGCGACCACCGCGCCGCTGACCGACGCGTCTACCGTTCAGTGTGAATTTGTTATATCACGGATTGTCCAGAATCACAATGCCGCAACGCCAAATGCGCCGCCAATTCGTTATTTGAGCGCAACAACTCTTTCTGCTCAGCGTTGAACAGAGAATGCGCCGACGCGATTGGGGCGCCCGCAGCATTTTGAACCGTTTTGACGGTTGACCGTCAAAACTGTCGGACGCTACTAAAGGCTACCACACATCTTACAATAGGTCATACAGAGACACAAAACCGTTTTACGAAATGTGCGGAAATACCTCGATCCGAACGCGGGATCGATGGCGCATCGCCTGTTTGATGAAACAATTAACTGCGATGCCGGCCTGGCGAACCGAAGATCTCAGCGCTCACTCTTCACTGCGCGCTTCTGTGCGAGCGCGCAGCGCGCAAAGCATCGCCTCCTGCTCATTCCACGGATATTCCGTCTCGCCAAAGCATATGCTGCGCTCATGGCCCTTGCCGAAGGAAGCCACCACGTCGCCGGCCCGGGCCATCTCCACGCCTGAACAAATAGCCTCGACGCGGTCGGGAACAATGGCAAAGCGGGCTGGGAGGGATGGCGCGGGCCAATCGCGCTTCTCACGCCGCGTCGCCTTCGTCTCGTCGGAAACGCGCCCGACAGCATCTTGTACGCCGGCCGCAATCTCCTGATTGATGCCATCCAACTCTTCGGTGCGGGGGTCTTCCGCCGTGATAATCGTGAAATCGGCCAGGCGTCCGCTCACCTGACCCATCAAGCGGCGTTTGCCCCGGTCGCGCAGACCGGCGCAGCCAAAGATAGCGATCAGACGCCCGCCGCCCGCGCGGCCGTCTGTGGCGACCAGGGGGCGCAGCGTCTCCAACGCCCGCTCAAGGCTGGCCGGAGAATGGGCAAAGTCGACCACAGCCAAAAAATTCTGCCCGCCGTCCAGGCGCTGCATACGCCCGAGGACGGCCGAGAGCGAGGCGACGCCGCGCCGGATCTGTTCAGGCGCGATGCCCAGCCCAAGCGCTGCCGCAGCCGCGCACAGAATGTTCGACACGTTGAAATCGCCGATCAAGCGGGTCTCCAACGGCAGTACGCCCCCGCGCCAGACCAGCTCAAAACGTGTTGCATCCGGCAGATACTCGATGCCGCGGGCGTACACGTCTGCCTGTGGATCGGCCACACTGTATGTATAGGGGATCACTTCGGCAGCGCGGTTGCGCGCCCGCTCTTCGGCCAATGCCGATCGCAGGGGTTGGCAGCTCCTGTCGTCCAGGTTGAAAACGGCAATGCGGGGCGTATCCGCTTTTCCTCCGGAGCGGTAAAGGCTGCGAAAAAGCAGGAACTTCGCCGCGCGGTATGCCTCGTAGGAGCCGTGAATGTCAAGATGCTCATGCGTGATGTTGGTGAGCGCGGCCACATCGAACTCGACCGCGTCCACCCGCTTCTGATCAAGACCGAAGCTGGTGCTTTCGACGACCGCATAACCGCAGCCGGCTGAACGCATCTGCGCCAGAAGCGCCTGCACCTCCGGCGCGCCCGGCGTCGTCACATGCAGCCCGGTCTCCTGCTCGACACCGGCGATGCGCGCGCCGACCGTCGTGATGACGCCGACGTCGGCGCAATCGCTGAGGATCGACTCCAGCAGCGCGCAGGTGGTGGTTTTGCCGTCGGTGCCCGTCACGCCAATCACGGTCTGGGCGCGACTGGGGAAAGCGAAAAAGGCCGCACTGAGCCAGGCCAGCGCCGCGCGGCTATCGGTTACCTGCACATAGTGCGCGTCGCTCGGCTGCCGCCACCAACCTTGTTCCGTCAGCCAATCCAGCGCATGGCTGCCGACCACCGCCACCGCGCCGGCGGCAACTGCCTGGGGAATAAAGCGATGGCCGTCCTGCTGCATGCCCGGCACGGCCACGAAAAGCGTGCCCGCATCCACCGCCCGGCTGTCGTCCGTGATTCTGCCCACCTGAGCGAAGGCGGGGGCAGAATTGCCGCCGACGCGCAAGCCGCGCGGCAGTTGCGCCAGCAGTGCGTCCAGCGCTCGCCCGCCGTCTGTCATGCGTGGGAGATGTCCGGCGGCCTCAGTCTCCGATTGAACGCTCACCGGCGCGTTCCTCGTCATAAGTCTTCGGTGTCGCGCGTCCCGTCCCGCGCCACCGAAATGCCGGCAATCAGGATCAGTAGAAAGAAGACTGCCGCGCCCCCGATCCAGAGCGGCGGTATTTTCGAAAGGCGATCGCCCACGCTGCCCAGGCCGGCAGGCGTTGGCGTTTCAGTCGGGGCATTGGGATCTCGCGTCACGGTCGCCGTCGGCGTCGCGGTTGGCGTCCACGTCGGCACACTGGGATCCCACGTCGCCGTCGCAGTCGGCGTCGCGGTTGGCGTCCACGTCGGCACGTTGGGATCCCACGTCGCCGTCGCAGTCGGCGTCGCGGTCGGCGTCCACGTCGGCACATTGGGATCCCACGTCGCCGTCGCAGTCGGCGTCGCGGTTGGCGTCCACGTCGGCACATTGGGATCCCACGTCGCCGTCGCAGTCGGGGTCGCGGTTGGCGTCCACGTCGGCACGTTGGGATCCCACGTCGCCGTCGCTGTCGGCGTCGCGGTCGGCGTCCACGTCGGCACACTGGAATCCCACGTCGCCGTCGCCGTCGGCGTTTCGGTCGGCGTTTCGGTCGGCAGCGGCGTATCCGTCGCTATGGGCGTCTCCGTCGCGGTCGGCGTGGCGGTGGGCGTATCCGTCGGCTGCCCTGGCAGCTCAGCCGGGTCCAGCGGCGTTATCTGCGCGGAGGACAGAAAACTGACACCGCCGTCAATCGTGCGCAGCACGCCATCCTGTTCAGTGCCGGCATAGGTAACGCCCTCCAGCGATTGCGCCGAAGCCAGGCGGTAGACCGGATTGGTAAAGACCACGCCGTTGACGCTCGCCCGAACCCAGTCCGGGACGCTCGGGGTCCACAGGCCGACATTTGTGGCGATGATCACCTGCTCGCCGCTGATTGCCAAGTCATAGATGACGACACCGGCGGGGAAGGAGGGGTCCTGAATCCAATTGTAGCCGTCGTCGCTCAGATAGAGGCCGGAAGCAAAGGTGCCTACATACAGCCGCCCATCCAGATTCGTCATCCCGCGGGCGATGACGCCGGCGGGCAAGTTGACCCGTTGCCACGCGTCGGTTTGCGCAGGCAAGCGCCAGACCCCATCGTGCGTTCCCGCATAGAGCGCGCCGTCTTTCTCGACAAATGCGCGCACCCGCAGGGCGGCCCCGCTCAGGCCGTTGCCGTACCATGCCCAACTCAGGCCGCCGTCGGCGCTGCGCACAACGCCGTCAAAGCGTGTCCCCGCGTAAAAAACCGTTTGCCCAAACTCGATGCGCGTGAAAAGGCGGCCCACGCCGCTGTTGAGCGTTAGCGCCTGATGGATCGAAGATTCCTGCCGCCAGTTGAGGCCGCCGTCTTCGCTGATGAACAAATTTCCGACCCCGCCGTCCGCGGCCAGCACGCGGTTCCCGTCCTGCGGGTCAAAACGAATCGTGGCCACCGAGGTATCAGGCGGCAACACCACGTTGGCGCGGCTCCAGGTGTGGCCGCCGTCGGTGCTGCGATAGATCCCCGCCGGTACCGGTACGTTGAGAGTACCGGCCAACACGATGCTGCCGTCGGCGGGTGATACATCCAGGCTGATGATGCTGTTCGAAAAGGGCACAAACCCCGATTGGGCCAATATCAGACCGCCCGTGGGCAGGACCAGCGTGGCCGCGATGACCAAGGTCAACCCCAACTGGCCCAGGACTGTTCGATTCGACCAAATCATTCTTAGGCGTCGTGTGCCGCGCGGTTTCTGCCCGTGTCCAGCCTGCATACAACCTCCCACAAGGGCGCCGGAGAAGAAACGAAAGAAATATACGTCAGAGAAACTATAGCACAAAAGCGTCCTTTTATGTACAACATCTCAATCGTATCAAATGAACTGTCGAGAGGTAAAGCCCGGCTGCCCGCCGTTGGCGCTATCACCTCTGCCCGGTTGCAGATTATTATGTTTGCCCATATCCTTTTGAATGTCTGACCGTGAATCGCCCCCGGCAGTGATGCAATCGAAACCCGTCAAAGGAGTGAGCAATGCAAAGCCCGGCACAGCGCGCAATCCTGATCGGCATGGACGGCGCCAGCATGGAACTGGTGATGAATATGGTGGATGGTGGCCATATGCCCCATCTCGGCAAACTGATCGACCGCGGCGTGTTTCGCCCGATGATTGGCGTTTTTCCAACGCTGACGCCCCCCGGCTGGACGGCCACCTCCACCGGCGCCTGGCCGGGCAATCACGGCGTGTTGGATTTCAACATCCGCAAACTGGGCGCCCAACTCGATCAGACCGTTTGGGGCATCAATACCGAGTTATCCCAGGCGGAATATCTGTGGAACACGGTCGAGCGCGCCGGAGGCATGCCCCTGCTGGTCAAGTGGGAGATGGCCTGGCCGCCGACCGTCACCAGCGGCGTTCAGGTCGAGGGAACCGGCCCCGGCGTCTCCAATCACCACCAGGTCGCCGGCTATCATCTCTTCGTGGCCGGCAATTGGCAGCGGCGCCAGATCGGCGGTCAACGCGATCCAGAAACGCTCGATCCCAGCGCCTTGCAGACCGGTTCCGATGTCGATCCGGTTACGATCACCGAGGCCGGAAACTGGTCCAACCTGCCGTCTTCAAAGCGCCCGCCCAAGGAGGTATTGTTGACGATTCAACCTTTGGCGCGGGGGCGTGATCTGATGCTGCGCGGCGAGAACGGCACACCCAAATCCTTCTACGGCCTGATCTACGCCGCCGGGGACAACGGCTACGACCGCGTGCGTGTCTGCCGGGCGCGCGACGGGCGCAGCGCGATTGCAGAGCTGGCCGTCGGCGAGTGGAGCGACTGGTGGCTCGACGGTTTCGTCATCGACGCCGAAAAAATCGACGGTTACGTGCGCATGAAGCTGGTCAACCTCACCGCAGAGGCCGATGCCTTCGAGCTGTTTGTGCCGCAGATCTGGCCTGCGCTGGGCTACACCGAGCCGCCGGAAGTGGCGGCAGAGCTTGACGAGCACGTGGGCAACTTTCTGCAGAATCCGGCCAGGGATGCGCTGGGCATTATCGACGACGACACCTATTTCGAGCTGTTGGCCTTCCATCACCAGCGGCTGGCCGAAGTGGCCGACTACCTCACCGCCAGCCGCGACGACTGGACGATGCTCTTCATCGAGACCCACGCGTCCGACTACACCAGCCACTTTTTCCTCGGCCAGGCGGATGAACTCAGCGGCGTCGATGAAGAGACGCGCCAGCGCTGCCTCGACGGCGTCATCCGCACCTACAGCTCCATCGACGACATGATTGGCCGCGTCGCCCAAATCGCCGATGAAGAGACGCTGATCTGTCTCGTCGCTGATCACGGCGGCACACCCAATCAGTTCCAGTCCGTGCTGATCGAGGAGGCGCTGGAGCAGGCCGGTTTCCTCGTTTATGCCGAGCAGGACGGCCAGCGCAAGGTGGACTGGTCGCGCACGCGCGCGGCTCCGGTCGGCCTGGTGCATGTGTTCATCAATTTGCAGGGGCGGGAGCCGGGCGGCATCGTCGCGCAGGCGGGCTATAAGCAGACCCAGTTGGCGATCATCGACGCGCTCCACGCCTATACCGACCCCGCCACAGGCCGGCATCCCTTTGCCCTGGCGCTGACGCGGGAAGACGCGGAGATGGTCAACCTTTCGGGCGACGCCGTCGGCGATGTCGTCTACGCGCTGCGGCCGGAGTTCGACGGCGCACACGGCAAGCAGTTGCCCTCGGTCAGTTTCGGCATCGCCGGGCAGCACTGCACCTTCGTCCTGACCGGCCCCGGCGTCAAGCAAGGGGTGGCCCTGCGCGGCCAGGTGCGGGCGGTCGATGTGGCCCCGACTCTGTGCTACCTGCTCGGGATTCCGATGCCCCGCAATGTGGAAGGCGGCGTCGTTTACGAAGCGCTGACCGATCCCGACTGGCACCTGCAGAAGTGAGTGGAGAGCAGGCAGAGGATCTCTCGCCGCCTCGCTTCCCCTCCCCGATATCAATAGTCGTCGTCTTCGTCTTCGACCCCACCCGTAGGCATCTCGATGTCGATGACATGGCCGCTGTCATCGATGATGACGCGAAATCCCATCATCCCCAGCCATTGACGCGACTGCTCCGGGATCTCCTGGCCGACCGCTTGATCGATGTTGTCGATCGATGATTCGACCGCGGCCTTGGTGAAAATGTCGTTCTTGCCCATCAGGTCCATCATGCCGCTCACCGCCAGGTCCCGGTGCTGGTCCACCTGCCCTTTGAGGAAACCGACCACCTGCTGATCCACCTGCGCGGCGTCGATGTGGCGCAGAAAGCCGTCCTCATCCACCACATAACAGGCGCGCTCACCTACATATCTGACCAGGGCTGCGTGGCGGCGCTGATCAAACACAAGCCCTTCAAACATTGCCGAAGTTGCCAAAGTTCTCTCCAATAACGATGCTCTAAATCTTCAGGCCCGCCGTACCCGGCTTTCCAGAAACTCGCGGCTGCGGCGCACGCTGGCGACCGGATCCTTCGGCAGGTCGTGTTCAACGACGTAACACTCCGCCCCGGCCGCACGGCACGCCGGCAGCAGCGCCTCCCAGTCCAGCGTCCCGTAGCCCACGTCGGCAAGGCCCATCTGATCCTCATTTTCCCCTTCCGCCGCCAGGTCTTTGGCATGGATGCGCGGACAGCGGCCGGAATATTTCTGCACCAGTTCCAGCGGGCTTGCGTCGCCGTCCGCAATCCACGCCAGGTCCGGCTCCCAGAAGAGATGCTGCGCTTCGGCGTTCTCCAGCAGCCAGTCGATCGCCCGCGCGCCGTCGTACTCCTCCATCTCGAAAGCGTGATTGTGATAGCCCAGCCGTATCCCTTCCTCCCGGCAGCGCCGCCCCAGTTCGTTGAGCGTCTGCCCGAACGCACGCCAGGCCTCACCACTGGACGCCGCCCGCACCTCAGCCGCCGGCCCGGGCAGAATCAGGCAACTGTTGCCGGCCGCCCGTTGAAACGCGACCGTGCCGCCGAAATCCTCTGCCAGGGCGTCGTAGGGCACGTGGGCCGATACCGCCTGCAAACCGTGCCCCTCCAGCACCGCCTTCGCCTCCTCACCCCGATAATCGGGCAAAGGAGTCAGTTCGACGCCTTCATACCCGGCTTCGGCGGCCGCGGCCGCGATAACCGGGAAGCTGTCCGAATGTTGGCGCAGGCTGTATAACTGTAACGCCACCAATGGTATTGTGTTGCCGTTCATGCAAAGATCTCCTTTGCTGTGGCTCGCAGCAGCCGCGCGGTCAGCCCGCTGTGACGTTGGGCCACCTTGTCGTTGCCTACCGCGATGCCAATCGCTTTCGGTTGCCCCACCAGCACGACCAGCCGCTTGGCGCGCGTAACTGCCGTGTAGAGGAGATTGCGTTGCAGCATCATGTAGTGGCTGGTGAGCACGGGAATGACGACCGCCGCAAACTCGCTGCCCTGGCTCTTGTGTATGCTGATGGCGTAGGCGTGGACCAGTTCGTCCAACTCCAGAAAGTCGTAGCCGACCGCCCGCCCGTCAATCTCAACCGTTACACGCTGGTCGACGGGATCGACATCCTTAATATAGCCCATATCGCCGTTGAACACATCTTTATCATAATTGTTGCGTACCTGCATCACGCGGTCGCCGCTACGCAAGACGCGGCCGCCCTGGCTGCCCTCCGTCCTGTCCGGCCGCGGCGGATTGAGCGCCTGCTGCAGCGTCGCATTCAGCGCCGTGACCCCGGCCGCGCCGCGGTGCATCGGACTCAGCGCCTGGATGTCGCGCGGCGAAATCCCGAAGCGCCGCGGGATGCGCTCCCGCACCAGTTCCACGCACAACTGGACGGCACGCTCCGGCTCTTCCGCCCGGAACAGAAAGAAATCCTCGGCCTTGGCCCCCTCCTCCGCGGCGGTCTGCGCCAGGATCGGCATCTGGCCGCGATTGATGCGGTGGGCGTTCTCGACAATATAGCTCCCGGCCGCCTGTCGGAAGATCGTCTCCAGACGCACCACCGCCGCGTTGCCACCCACCGCGCCATCCTGCGCGTGAGCAGGCTCCCCGCCGCTCCCTTCTATGGCCGCGATCACGTCATCCAGCACATTGCCCGCGCCCACGCTCGCCAACTGGTCCACATCCCCAACCAATAGCAGAGACATCCGCGCGGGGATCGCCTTCAGCAGATGATTCATCAGAATCAAATCCAGCATCGAGGCCTCGTCCACGATCAGCAGGTCGCCCGAGAGGGGATGTTCCTCGTTGCGTTTGAAGGACATGCCCGCCCCCGGTTGAAATTGCAGCAGACGATGGATCGTTTTCGCCGCGCAGCCGGTCGCCTCGGAGAGCCGCTTGGCCGCCCGTCCTGTCGGCGCCGCCAGCAAGGCAACTGCGCCCGCCTGCGCGCACAGCTCCATAATCGTGCGCACAACTGTCGTCTTGCCTGTGCCCGGGCCGCCGGTCAGAACCGTCAGCCGGTGGGTCAGCGCCGAACGCACCGCCGCCCGTTGCAGCGAGACCAGGCGCAGCCGCGCATGCTCGTCGCCCGCCCCTTCCAGTTGGGCAAACTCCCGCTCCCAGTCGAAGCGCTGGAACTGTTCGAGTGGACCGCTGTCCAGTCGCGGCGCAAAAGACGCGCCATCCTGACCCTGCATCAGCCGCCCCAGGCGATTGCCGACCCCCACCTCGCCGTAATACATCGGCGTCAGATAGACCGCCTGCTCCCCCTGCAACAGCTCCTCAATCTGCTCGTCCGACGGCTTGTCAAACGCGCTCCGGCTTTCCAGTGAAAGGGGTAGCGAACCCGCGCTCGACGGCTCGTATACGCCCGTCACCGCCCATTGCGGCGTTCCCGCCTCCGCGCCCGGCTCCGCCGCCAGCTTCACCCGGTCCGCCCCCTCCAGCCGCAGTAACCCCGCCGCCGTCTTCTCCGGCCCCACCTTCAGCAGCGCGTCAGCCTGCTCAATCAACGCTGCCCTGGGTAGATAGACATGGCCCTCACTGATCGCCTGTTCGAGCGCGTACTCCACGCCGGCGCCGATGCGCTGCGGCGCGTCGCCGGCGATCCCCAGCGCGCCTGCGATCTTGTCCGCCGTCAGAAAGCCGATGCCGTAAATGTCCTCGGCCAGTTTGTACGGGTTCTGTTGCACGGTTTCCACGGCGCTGTCGCCGTAACGCTTGTAAATCTTCGTCGCCAGGCCCGCGCTGACACCGTGCCCCTGCAAAAAGATCATCACCTCCTTGATCGCCCTCATTTCGACCCAGGCGGCGCTGATCATCGACACCCTTTTCTGGCCGACGCCGCTCACCTCGCTCAGCCGCTCCGGATCGTGGTCGATGATCTCCAGCGTCTGCGCGCCAAAATGGGCGACCACCCGCTTGGCCGTAACCGGACCCACGCCCCTCACCAGACCGCTGCCCAGATACTTTTCGATGCCAACAACCGTCGCCGGCAGCACCGAACGCATCCTGGCAACGCTGAACTGTTTGCCGTATTGCGGATGCACCTCCCAGCGCCCTTGCAGTTCCACCGCCTCCCCCACATTGACGCCGACCATATTGCCCACAATCGACGCCTCCTTTTGCCAGTGCGGCAGGTGACGCGTGGGCCGCTCCAGCGCCAGTTTGGCGACGGTATACCCATTCTCCTCGTTATGATAGGTGATGCGCTCAATTGCCCCGCGCAGGGATTCTTGCTCTACCCCGTTCATGGATATTAGGGTAACAGAATCGGAATACCGGATCAAGCCGCCCGCAGCCCCTGAAGCCGCGGCGCAACTGACATATTCGATTCCCAATATCACTCGGAATGAGAGACCATTGCAGGACGCCTATGGAAGCTGAAGCCGGTTTCACCCCCCTACTTATCGTCATCGCCCTGGCCTTTAGCGTGCCTCTTGTGCTGATGCGTTTCCAACGCCTACGGCTGCCGATCGTCGTCGGCGAAATCCTGGCGGGGATCGTCGTCGGCCGCAGCGTGTTCGGCTGGGTGACCAATGAAGACGCGCTGCTGACACTCTTGGCCGAGTTCGGTTTTGTATTTCTGATGTTCCTGGCGGGTATGGAGATCGATTTCGCCAACCTGAACATGGAACGCGCCCATAGCGTGCCCGGCCGCGGCGCGCGCACCAGCCTGTCCGCCGCCGGCAAACACCGTCTCCGCACGCTCGGACCGGTCCCGCTCAGCCTTTTGAGCTTCCTGCTGACGCTGGCCCTCTCCACCATTGTCGGCTTCACGCTCCTGCGCCTTGGCCTGATGCACAGCCCCTGGATGATGGCGCTGATCATGTCCACCACCTCGCTCGGCGTCGTGATGCCCGTCCTCAAAGAGCAGGAACTGACCCGAGGACGGTTCGGCCAGTCCATCCTGATCGCCGCCCTCATCGCCGACTTTACCACCATGCTCCTGATCACCATTGTTGTCGCCACGGTCTCACACGGGCTGACATTTGAAATCCTGCTGATCAGCGTGTTGTTCGTCGTCTTCTTCCTGCTCTACCGCCTGGGAATCATGGATCGCGTGCAGGCCGTGCGCCGCCGGCTGGACGATCTGAGCCACGCCACCGCCCGCATCAAGATTCGCGGCGCGTTCACCATCATGCTGCTCTTCGTCGTTCTGGCCGAAACATTGGGCGCCGAAATAATCCTCGGCGCCTTCGTCGCCGGCGCCATGCTCTCGCTTATCTCCACACGCGAGGACATGGAGGCGACCCACCAGTTGGAGGCGGTCGGCTTCGGCTTCTTCATCCCCATTTTCTTCATCATGGTCGGCGCCAACTTCAACCTGGGCGTCCTGCTTGGGTCGCCCGCTGCCCTGCTGCTGCTGCCGTTTCTGGTGCTGGCGGCCTTCCTCGTCAAGCTGCTGCCGGCCCTCCTGTTCAGGCTCCAGTTCACCTGGCGAGAAACCCTTTCAGCCGGCTTTCTACTTTCCTCGCGGCTCTCTCTCATCATCGCCGCCTCTGCCATCGGCCTGAATCTGGGGATCATCAGCGAGTCCATCAACACGATAATCATTCTGGTCGCGATCGTTACCGTGACCGTCGCCCCGCTGATTTTCAACCGCATCGTCCCCCGCTCAGCCGAGACGACACCCCATCCCATCGTTGTCTTCGGCGCCGACCGCCTGGGAATCCAAGTGGCTGAACAGCTGGCCGGCCACCACGAGCATGTCGTGATCGTTGATGCCGATCCCAATCAGATCGCACGGGCGAGACAGCGCACTTCAGAGCGGATCGACGTTTTGCAGGCCGGAATCGACGACGAGAACGACGATCTTGGCCAGTGCCTCGACCAGACCCACGCCGTGGTCGTCACCTTCGCCGACACCGACCTGAACCGGCACATCTGCCACGTGGCGCGCACACGGTATGGCATCAGCCACATCGTAACCTTGGTGAGGGATACCAATCGGCTGGCCGAGTTTGAGAACCTCAACGTAACCGTCTTCAACCCTTCGCCCGACCAGGCCGCCCTATTGAGTCTGCTGGCGCGCAACCCTGACATCTACGAGTTGCTGACCCGCACCGACGACAACAAGGAGGTTACCGAAGTCTGGGTCCATGCGTCCAGCTTCCATCACAAGGCCCTGCGCGAAGTCCACCTGCCGGGCGACGTGCTGATCCTCTCCATCCGCCGAGAGGGCGAATTCATTGTGCCGCGCGGCAATACGCAGCTTGAGCGCGGCGATCACTTGACACTTGTCGGCGGGTTCGACCATTTGCAGGAGGCGCTGGAGCTGTTCTCAGGGCTTGAAGCCAGCGGCGAGGCGAGGTGCTAGCCGGCACGAACGAAGATGTCGTCCAGGGGGTTAAACCAGAAGAGTCAGACGGCGGGCGGGTGCGCGGCTCGGTTTCCCGCCTCTTTCTTCTGCCAGAGCGCATGGCCCTTGCGCACAACGCGGCGCGTGGCCTCTTCCATCGGCAGCTCCTCCAACCTTGCCAGCGATACCCAGGCCGCCTGCTCGGCGTCATCATCCGGCGCCACCGTGCCGCCGCGAAAGTGCGCCCAAAAATCGATCACCACAAAATGATAGCGAATGCGCCCGTCTGCGTCACGGTGAATCGGCTCGAACAGGTCGACCAGTTCGACCACCTCAATCTCGGCGCCGGTCTCCTCGCGCACTTCGCGCACGACCCCGTCGCGCACCGCCTCGCCCATGTCCAGCAGGCCGCCCGGCAACGCCCACATCCCTTGCGACGGCGGCCGGCCCCGTTCCACCATCAGCACGCGCCCGGCGTCGTCGAGCACGACCGCAGCCACAGCCACCAGCGGCGCCGGCGGGTACTCACGGCTGATCGTCACCGGGAAGGTGGCCTCCACGGCGCTCTCTTCACCGCTCACACTCAGCTCCACGCCTCAATCAGGGCGGGTAGTTCGGACAACGCCCCGACGACGGCATCAGGCTTGAAACTGTCCTCCAGGCGCTGGTCCTCCGCCAGCGCGATCATGCGGCAGTGGACCGTGAGCGCGCCGATCGCCAGTCCGCCGGCGACATCGTGCTTGAGGCTGTCGCCCACACAGACCAGCTCATACGGTTCGACGTCCCAACGCTTCAGCACGGCGTCGTAAATCTCCTTCTCCGGTTTGCGCCACTCCACCGCCGCGCTGCTCAAGCAGACATCCAGGTAGGGGCGCACGCCCGTATAGTCGATGATGCGCTGGAAGATGCGGTCGCTGGGATAGTTGGCGATGATCGCCAGCTGGTAGCCCTCCGCCCGCAGCCGTTGCAGCAGGTCGATCGCGCCGGGCATCGGCTCCCATGCGGTCATCTCCGGCGCGTAGAACAGATCGACGGCCTGCCGCAAAACGTCCTCGTCCATGCGTGAGGCCGGGTAGTCGAAAAACTGCAACAGAAAGCTGAGCGTGTCGTCGGCAGTGTGTTCCTCCGCCTCATCGTCCGATTTCTCCTCGGCAAAACGACGCGCTTCGACCAAATGCTCGGCAAATTCGTCGGGCAGGTCGGTCATGCCGGTGGCGTGCATATAGGCCAATGCCGTCTGCGCGCCCGTGCTCATCAGCTCGTCATGCGGACTGGTGAGGCGGGCAAGCGTGTTGTCAAAGTCGAAGATCAGCCCCTGCACCAACTTGCGGGGGCGTAGTTGCGCAGCTGCGCCGCTGAAGAACTGCTCGTGCTCCATTTCGTCTCACCTATTCCGTTCGGCCGCTTACCGTTGTTGATGGTCATAAGTATGCGGAGCCGCGCCCCTGCCTGTCAAATCAGGCGCAAAAGTGTGCTCAAGCGCGCCAGCCGTGCTATACTCCGCAACGAACTCTGAACCGACAGCATCAAGTCTATCACGCAATTCACCAACATCGATCACGCCATGCCCTATTCAATTCAGATCGGCTCCATTCCCTGCCATATCGTCAGCGATGGCCGCCAGTTGTCCGACGGCGGCGGTTTTTTCGGCCTCGTGCCCCGCCTGCTGTGGGAGCGGGTCATCCCCCCCGACGCTAAAAACCGCATCCCCGTGCAGATGCGCTCGCTGCTCATCCAGTCGTCCGCCGGGCTGATCCTGGTCGACACCGGCCAAGGCGACAAGCTCACGAGCAAAGAGCGCCGCAACTTCGGCATGGACGACAGCAGCCGGCGCCTGGCCGCCGACCTGCGCCGCGTCGGCTTCAGCCCCGAGGATGTCGACATCGTGCTGATGACCCATCTGCACGGCGACCACGCCGGCGGCTGCACGCACTGGAAAAATCCCTCGGATCCCGACAGCGAGGCCGTCCCCTCCTTCCCCAACGCCCGCTATCTGGTCCAGCGCATCGAAATGGCCGACGCTTCCTTCCCCAACGAGCGCACCCGCGGCACATACTTTCCCCAAAACTGGCAGCCGCTGCGCCGCTCAGGTCAGCTTGAGCTTGTCGACGGCGATCAGAGCCTGGCGGTCGGTGTGCGCACGCTGACCGTCCCCGGCCATACCGAGAGCATCCAGGCCGTGTGGGTCGAGGACGGCGGCGAGTCGCTGCTCTTCCTCGGCGACGCCTGCAGTTGGGCCGCCCACCTCGACCGGATCGCCTGGGTACCCTCCTTCGATCTCTACCCGATGCGCAGCATCGAAGGCAAACGCGCCCTGCGCCTCCAGGCCGAAGAGAAGAACGCGCTCCTCGTCTTCCAGCACGACGGCCAGGTCGTCACCGGGCGCCTGCGCCAGGGCGCGCGCGGCGCGGTGGTGCAGCCTGAAATCACCGAAGAGGCGTGGCCGGCAGATAGTTAGAGCGCGTTCAGATAGAATACGCGCTCTTTACAGTATTGCCTATTTCGTATTGCGTATGCGATGGCGCAACGTCCTTGTCTCAGATCTGTCTTCGGGAGCGGCCGTCTATGCCAACCATCTGTTGTTCCATTCCTGAGTCGCTTCATGCAACAGTTCGTGAAATTGTCGAACGTGAAGGCATGTCGCTTGAACAGTTCATTATGCTGGCTATGGCTGAGAAAGCGTCGGCGATTGCAACCGAAGAGTATCTGATGGAACGCGCAGAACGCGGGAGTAAGGAGAAATTTTTGGCGGCAATAGCGAAAGTAGCAGATGTGGAGCCGCCAGATGAGCGCGATCGGCTCTAGCTTCCGTTGACCCTTGATTAATTGGCCAAAAAGGTGACATCTGCAGGTTGCCTGCGGGCAGAATAGGATTGCAATTCGCCTGACTCTCGTGACCGAAAACCGCGATCTGCGCCATGTCCGTCAATCATCCCAAACACATAACTGCATGAATCACAGTTCAGACAAATGCCAACCAGCCCTAGTCAAAAAGGTGACATCTACAGGTTGCCTGCGGGCAGAATCGGACTGAAATTCACCTGATTCTCGTGAACGAAAACCGCGATCTGCGCCATGTCCGTCAATCATCCCAATCACATAACTGCATGAATCACAGTTCAGACAAATGTCAACCAGCCCCAGTCTCTTTGCCAACTTCGCCGTTTCAGAAACGGCCCGCGCGCAAACTCAATCCGCCGACCCGGCTACCGGGGCCATCGCCGGCGTCACCGGCGTGCGCGTCCGCATGAAGAAGGCGCAGATCGCCGCCAGGACCGGCAGCAGCGCCACGACGTGCAAGACACTCGAAAGGCTGAAGATGTCCGCGAACGGTCCGGCCACCCCCATGCCGACTGCGCCGGCGGCAAACGTGAATCCAAGGATGGCGCCGCTCGCCAGTCCCTGCCGACCGGGCAGTAAACGCTGCGCCATCACCACCAGAATGCTGTGCGGTACGCCGATAAAGAAGCCGGCTGCAAACGCCAACGGAAAGAAAAACCATGCATTGGCAATGTCGAGGATCAGCCACGAGAAGGGCGCCGAGGCCAGCAGCGACCACAGCAGGATCTTGGGCTGGTCATAGCGGTCGCCGAGAATGCCGCCCGTCATCGTGCCCAGCGCGAGCGCGACGCTGATGACCCCGACCATAAAGCCAAACTCACTAGGCGAAAATCCCAGGTCGGCGAAATACTTGGGCAATAGGCCGTAAAATGCCTGCTGCACCGACGCCCGCAACGCCACCAGCACCGCGAACGCCACCAGCGCCGCCCGACCCCTGTTTGGCTGCTGCGCCCGATTCGCCGCCAGCCCTCCGACTGCGTGCGGCTGCTGCGCGGGACGTTTAGACGCAGCTTCGGGCTCGACACGCTCCAGCGGTTTGCGCAGGCTGAAGGCCATCCACACAACGAACGGCAGCGTGGCGACAGACATCATGCGCGGGCCGATCATCCACACCTCTTCCAGCAGAACGCCGACGATCATCGGGCCGAACGCCAGCCCCATCTGTCCCAACAAGAAGAAGATCGAGGTCGCCGTCGAGGCCCGGTGCTTGCCCGCCGCGCCGGCGTTCATCGCCCCCTGGGGATGGAACGCGCCGCTGCCCAGCGAGGCCACCGTCATCAGCGTTATCAGCATGATGTAGCTCTGCGAGAAGGTGGCCGCGAAGTAGAAAACCGCAGTCCACAGCAGCCCCACCGCGCCCAGCCAGCGCCCGCCCACCCGGTCCGCCAACATGCCGAAAAACGGCTGCGTCAGCGAACCCATCAGCGTATACGCCATCGCGCCCAGCGCAATGTCGGCGTTCGACAGACTGAGAGGTCCCGCCAGCACAGCCAGGATCATCGCAAGCGACGCGTTGAGAATGTCGATCGCCATGTGGCCGAATGAAACCGCGCTGAGCCGTCTGAGATTCATCCACTCGTTCCAGGGATGCGGAAAAAACAAATACACTTTGCAAGCAGTCTATCCGCGCGTGCCGCTCCATTCTATCAGTTGGATTGACGGATATCCAAGCAGGGACAGACAGAGATGGGGCGGGGCCGGCCCCAAAATCCGGGCCGGCAACAGTTGCCGGTTGCGCAGTCCGGTTTAGTCGCCCGGAGGAACTGAGAAACGGATTCCCATTCTAAACCGCACACAAATGAATGATGCCGAACTGGTCGAATAGTAAGTGATCTGGTAATCGGGTGGACGTAAAATGCTTGGCTGTACGCCGCCGCCAAAATCGACGGCAGCGGCGACTTCGGCATCTATCGCAACACTGTCCTGCCCCTCACCAAGCCGCTCCTCTCCGCGCTCGCCATCTTCGTCTTCCTCCGCGCCTTCAACGCCTACCTGTGGCCCCTGGTCATCCTCAACCAGGAGAAAAAATGACCCTCCCCCTCATCATTGCCTGCATGGCCAACCGCTTCGGCGGCGCCGACTACCAGGCCGTCATGGCCGGCCCCGTCATCGTCTCCATCCCGCCGCTCATCGTCTTCCTCATCCTCCAGAAAAACTTCGTGCGCGGCATCGCCCTCACCGGACTGAAGGGTTAGACTCCGCCCAGCTTTTTTCCCCATTTCGTGATCTAATGTGAATCCCGTTTGAAATCGAGACTATCCGGGCGAATAAAGCAATTGAATCGTGGCCGTCTCGCCTGCCCTTACGCAATACGCGATTCAGCAAGAAGCGGGTCCTCAATGTGAACGCACATTAGAATCAAGAAGTCGCAGCGATCTCCACTCCGGCATGGAACCCGGTGATGTGATAGCAACGCAATCAAGTTATAATGGCGTGACATAGGTAATGGAGACTTGCCATGGCCAGCATAACCGTGCGTAACCTCGAAGAAGGGCTGAAGCGTCGGCTGCGTATCCGGGCAGCTGAAAACGGTCGTTCCATGGAAGAGGAAGCCCGCGCCATCCGGAGAACGGCACTCGATCACCAGCCCCCAGCCCAGCAGGACCTGGCGAGTGCCATTCGTGCCAGGTTCGCACCCCTGGGCGGGGTCGAGCTGGAGGTCCCTCCCCGTTCACCCATGCGCAAACCGCCCCGTTTCGACAGCGATGCCTGAGAATGATCATCCTCGACACCAACGTCGTCTCGGAGCTGATGCGCCCCGACCCCAGTTCCAATGTTGTGCATTGGGTTGCCGGGCAGGTGTCTCAAAACCTGTACCTGTCCACTGTCAGCGAAGCCGAGTTGCCGTACGGCATTGAGATACTGCCGCCAGGTGGAAGACGAGACAGACTGCTTGAAGCGGTGGAGGCGATGCTCCGCGAGGATTTTGAACGACGCATCCTGCCCTTTGACAGTGCCGCAGCCCAGGCCTACGCCGCAATAGCCGCCGCTCGCCGCGCCGCCGGGCGTCCCATCAACCATGCCGACTGCCAGATAGCGGCTATTGCCCGTTGTCGTGGAGCGTCGGTTGCGACAAGAGATGTGGACGACTTTGAGGGGGTCGGCATTGAAGTGATCAATCCCTGGACAAATGGATGAACACGACGAAGCTGACATCGGCAGTTGAGGAGTACCTTAACGACCTGCGCCGAATAAGAGCGTCTGGCGGCGCCACCAGCGAGCGCTCCTACTACCCTCCTCTGACCAATTTGCTGAACGCCATTGGAAGCATGCTCAAACCCAAGGTGTTCTGCGTCGGTGAGCTTGCAGAGCAGGGCGCGGGCCATCCTGACCTCGGTCTCTATGCTGCTCGCCAGGTCCAGAGTGGAAAGCCGCACAAGGGCCAGTCCCCAGAGCGCGGCGTGGTCGAAGTCAAGCCCGTCTCCGATGACGCTTGGCTGACGGCATCCGGTGAACAGGTCAGCAAGTATTGGAGCAAGTATCGACTCGTGCTCGTCACCAACACCCGCGACTTCGTATTGCTCGGCGAGGACGCGGCGGGCCGGCCCACTAATTTGGAGACATTCCGGCTCGCCGACACCTCCGAGGAGTTCGAGCTACGACTCGAGAAGCCCCGTGCTCTTGCGCGTGAGCTCGGGGCCGGTCTTGGAGAGTACCTGTGCCGGGCGTTGTCCCATAGCGCGTCAATTACAGAGCCAAAAGATCTCGCCTGGCTGATGGCCTCCTACGCGCGGGACGGGCTGGCGAGGGTGGAAGCCGCGGGCGACGCATCATCTCTCCGGGTCGTCCGCTCGTCCCTGGAGGAGGCTCTGGGCGTCCGCTTTGAGGGTGAGAAGGGTATGGCCTTCTTCCGCTCCACCTTGGTGCAGACCCTCTTCTATGGCGTCTTCTCCGCATGGGTGCTCTGGTCGCGCCAGACGCCCGCGCCCACCGGCCCATTCGTCTGGCGAACCTCCGTCTGGAACCTGAGAGCGCCCGTCCTGCGCGCGCTCTTCCAGCAACTATCCTCACCCGCACAGTTGCAGCCTCTAGGCCTTGTCGACCTGCTGGATTGGACGGCGGCGGCCCTCGACCGGGTCGACCGCGTGGCCTTCTTTGACCGCTTCGACGCAGGAGAGGCCGTGCCGTACTTCTACGAGCCGTTCCTGGAAGCCTTCGACCCTGAGTTGCGCAAGCAACTGGGTGTCTGGTACACGCCCGCCGAGGTGGTGCGCTACATGGTCGCCCGGGTCGACATGGCGCTGAAAGAAGACTTGGGTATCGCCGACGGGCTGGCGGCCGAGAACGTCTACGTCCTTGACCCATGCTGCGGCACCGGGACATACCTTGCCGAGGTGCTGCGCCGCATCGCCGTCAACCTTCAAGGCAGGGGACTGGGCGCTCTCACCGGCGCGCAGGTGAAACAGGCGGCCACCAGTAGGGTGTTCGGATTCGAGATCATGCCCGCGCCCTTTGTCATCTCCCATCTGCAAGTCGGCTTGACCATGCAGGCCCTGGACGCTCCCTTATCCGAGAACGAGGCGGAGCGCGCTGGGGTCTACCTCACCAACGCCCTCACCGGCTGGGAGCCCAGCGTACAGAAGCCGCTGCCCTTCCCTGAGCTGGAGGAGGAGCGCGACCGCGCCGAGAGAGTAAAACGGAAGACGCCAGTCCTGGTCATACTGGGCAATCCGCCCTACAACGGATTCGCTGGAATGGCCGTGGACGAGGAGCGAGCGCTCTCCGCCGCCTACAGGACGACCAAGCAGGTGAGGCGACCTGAGGGGCAGGGTCTCAACGACCTGTACGTCCGCTTCTTCCGCATGGCCGAGCGGCGCATTGCTGAGAAGACAGGCCAGGGCGTCATCTGCTTCATCTCCAACTACTCGTGGCTGGACGGGCTCTCCTTCACCGGCATGCGGGAACACTACCTGGAAGCCTTCGACGCAATCCGTATCGACTGCCTCAACGGCGACAAGTACAAGACGGGCAAGACGACGCCCGAAGGTGACCCCGACCCAAGCATCTTCTCGACGCCGGGCAATCCAGTCGGTATCCAGGTAGGGACGGCAATCACGACACTTGTGCGCAAGTCCGACCACAAGTTGACAGAGAAGATCGCTTTCCGCAACCTGTGGGGAACGGCCAAGCTCGCGGATTTGACGGCGACTGCCGAAGCACGACCGGGTGATCTGTACGACAGTGTTGAGCCGAGTCTGCCGCTGGGCCTACCCTTCGCGCCAGCGACGATGAACGCTGGATGGCCTGAATGGCCTGCGCTGCCGGATCTGTTCCCGACCTCATTCCCAGGCGTAAAGACCAGCCGAGACAGATTCTTAGTAGACATGGATCTCGACAAGCTGAAGGCGCGTATGAAGGGCTACTTTGATTCTGCAACAAGCACACGGCCCGGTCCTGATGAGGCGGGATTCATTCGCTACGCGTATAGGCCGTTCGATACGCGGTGGCTGTATTGGGAAGCCAATGACAAATTGCTAGACCGTCCGCGGCCTGACTACAAAACCCATGTATTTGACGAAAATCGATGGTTGGTTCTCCAGAACAAGGCTCGCCCCGACTTGTCCCCACCACTGATTATTTCAGATATTGGTGACTTAAATCAAATGAATAGTGGTATCTACTGCGTTCCGTTATTCCTCCGTGACGACGGACTCGGAACTGAAGGGGTTGGAACTCAGCGCCGCCCCAACCTGTCGGACGCGGCACAACGCTATCTACACCGCCTGGACGCGGACGTGGCGGACCTGTTCCATCACGCCCTTGCCGTCCTGCACGATCCTGCTTACCGGCAGGCTAACGCCGACGCACTCCGTGCGGAGGGACCTCGCATTCCCCTGCCGGGTTGGCCCGACGGTGATGCCCCCGAAGCTGCGGAGGAGCTGGCCGCGTCGGCCGCGTGGGGCCGAAAGCTGGCCGCCCTGCTTGATTCAGACACGCAAATCTCAGGCGTCACCACGGGTCTGCTACGCCCAAAGGCAGCCGCGGTCGCCGTGCCCTCCATCATGGGTGGCGGCAACATGGCCCAAAACGATTTCGCGCTGACGGCTGGCTGGGGCCACTTCGGGCAGGGAAAGGCGGTCATGCCCGGCCAGGGCCGCGTCGTCGAGCGTCCCTACACCGCGAACGAGCGCGCCGCCCTGGGCAAAGGCGCTCAGACTCTTGGCGAGACCACCTTCGACATCTACCTGAATGACCGCGCCTACTGGCGCAACGTCCCCGCCGCCGTCTGGAGCTACAAACTCGGCGGCTACCAAGTCCTCAAGAAGTGGCTCTCCTACCGGGAGTACGGCGTCCTGGGCCGGCCTATGACCCCGGAGGAGGTGCAACACTTCACGGACACCGCCAGGCGAATTGCAGCGATACTCGTACTGATGGAAACGGTATAGCAATGAATCTCTTCGATGGCCAGTTTGTGACACTGGCGTGTCCCAAATGCAACTATGAAATGGATGTGGAGCTTCTCTCTGTACGCTTGGAGGCAACGACTTTCTGTCCATGTTGTAAAATGACGATCCGATTGGTCGATGCCGATGCCAGCGTCCACGGAGCCCAGGAAGAGATTGAATCCGCGCTGAAGGACTTCGAAAGCCAACTTAAGAAGCTGAATACGACAACACGATTCACAGTATAGGTGGGACAATGCTCTATCTTCGTAATCTCAGGGTGCGCCTTCAGGAAAGAAGGAACCGCCTTTACAAGACCGACTCTATAACCTATGACGCGGAGCTGCGATATCTCCTCCAGTTCTTGGATGAGAACACCTACATTCGTTCCTTGCTGGCTACGTTGGATGCGAACACCTCCGTGGATTTCGAGGAATGGATTTCGGAACTATCCGTTGACGGAAAAGCGCAGTTTCCTAAGATTGAGGAAGGAAGAGCAAAGGTCTGTTATGCCATCCTTAGGATGTGCGTCGACGTCAGGCAAAATTACGGCACGCTAGAATGGGCACGGTACTTCAGTTTTGAATCAAACTACTCTGCAATGCTCCGCGACCTGACCGAAGCTGTCGTGGACCCATTTGTCAACTTTCTCCACGACAGGATTGACGATGGAGAAAACGTCCTTTGTCTGATTGAGCGCTTCAAACTGAAGGCCGAGTGGTTCAGGCGAAAGGAGTTGTACCTTCTCTATCAAGAGAACACTTCGGTCGGCGAAGCCAGCCTCGATCAGGAGTTAAGAGCTAGCCTCTTTGACGGAGGAATTGACTATCCGTTCTCACAACCCTCATCACCATCAGGGAAGGCGGACATCATTGCGCTGCTTGACTCGGACGATCCGCTGGTCCTTGAAATCAAGGTGTTCGATCCTGGCCGCAGCAAGGGCAAGAGCCACCTACGACAAGGATTCCATCAAGTCTTGAAATATGCGAATGACTATAACCAGAGCTTGGGCTACCTGGTTATATTCAACTGCTCGGATAGGCAATTGGTAATCTCGTCAGCGGATGCGTCAGGAGCTGAATTCCCGCCTCCTATTACGTACGGAGGGAAGATTTTCTTCGTTATCCCTGTAGACATCCATCCCGATACAGCCTCGGCGAGCAAGGAAATGCCGGCAAGTCGGCAGGTTATCGATTTCAGGGAACTCGTTGATGGATAACCAATTCCTGTCACTCGATCTTGAGGTCGGTGTCCGAAACACACAGATCAAAGCTTTCGCTGGTGTACCTTCCGATGCAGGCAAATCCCTGACCTTCTCTGGGTTCCGTTGACATTTTAAAGAATTGGACAAAGAGGCGACTTCTACAGGTTGCCTGCGGGAAGAATCCGACAGCGATTCACCCGGTTCTCGTGTACGAAGACCGCGATCTGCGCCGTCGCCGTTAATCGTCCCGGGCACATGAACTGCGTAAATCACAGTTCAGTCAAATGTCAACAGCCCTAATCTTTTTGCCCATGGTAGACACCCTCTACTTCTACCGAAAGAGCGCCCGGCCCCGTTAAAGTCAGGCGCTCTTTCACATATTGCGGCTCAGTCGCCGCCTACCTTTTGGAGAACAAGAATTCTCCGCCTCTCGCTTATCAACATTGTCTCCCCCCTGTGGTTCTGATTGTACGTGAGCATCCCGCCGCAAACCGGCGCAATGCCGGGCCTTCAAGAACCTGATTTCATTCCGTGCCCGTTCCAACTTGTCTCAGGCCCCCTCAAACAGGCGTCCAACTTCACCCCTGCCGACGAACTGCGACAACAGACGAGAGTTCTTGAACTCATGGCGAACACGCCCCGCCGCGACCGCCATGTGGACGCCCGCTTTCTGCGAGAGTTCATAAACAGCCATAGGCGTAGGCTTCTCGCACGCCGTGCTGTTTTCCCAATCCCCCGGCGGGATCAGCGCGTTCGTCGCCATCTGATCGGCCTCCATCTCCATCCGGCTCGATCCCTTCAGCTCCAGGTCATCGAAGAACGCCTTCTCCTCGCTGGCACCCAAATGCAGACTCACATGCGCCAACTCGTGCATCAGCGTAAACCAAAAATTGTCAATGCGGTCGTAGCGCAGCGTCAGTCCGATCACAGGCCGACCATCGCCGAGACACAGCACCGCCCCGTCCAAATAGGTGCTCTTGAGGTGCTTCTCGACCACGAGCGCAATGCCATGTTTTGCCAGATGTTCCCGCGCCTTCAGAGGGCCGTCCGCCGTCGTACTGAGTAGGGCGACATCGCGCATGAACGCTTCGTCCACCATCCCAGGCTCATAGTCGCCCTGCGGCGCCTTCTCGTTGGCATTGCCCAGCACACGCAAGCACCAGGCCCAGAGTGCATAGGGATTCGTCTTGGCGTTCATACGGCGATGCCCGTTCTCGCGCAAGAGTGCCGGCGACATTACGCCCTGCCCGCCTGCACGTTGCTCCAATTTACGATACATATCCTCTGTATAGTCCAGGAGACTGGGCCGGTCTTTAAGCCACTCACGATTTGCCATCTCTCTCCATGGAAAGCGTCGCAGCTCATCCGGCGTGGGAGCGGGGCCAAACGTCGCGCCCGGCTTTTTCAACAGCGCGTCAGCCGGAACGCCGAGATGCTCATGCAGCGCCCGCGCCATCGACATCGTCAACTCCCTCTTGCCCGACAGAACCTCCGAAACCTTCGCACGGCTGCCGATCAGGGGGATCAGGTCCCGTTGTGTCAGGCCGGCCTGATCCATGCGAAACTTGATCGCCGAAATCGGGTCCGGGAAATCGCTCTCTACCGTCCTGGCTTCGTACGCCTTCACCTGCTCGACGAGAGCTTCAAGCTCGAGGTCCTCGGGCGTTCCTTCTTCCGCATCGAAAATCTCGTCGATACGCGCCAATGCTTCCTCGTGCTCCTCCTCCGTTCGAATCGGTTTGATAATCTGTCCTTCATTTGCTCGTGTCATCAGTCCTTTCCTCCTTCTTATGGGTTCGAGATGCGTTTCATACCTCCTCTGCGTTGATTCTGCCGTACTCCGCGCGCGTGCCGAAGAATCTGGCGGAAACGATGCCCCTGCGGTAGTTGATCCGAACCACCAGCCGGTACTTTTTCCCCTTGATTCTGAAAACCACCCGATTGTCGGGCAGAAAGCTGGTTCGGGTATATAGTGCCCTCACCGCGTCTGGATTTCTCCAGTTCCCGCTCTTCACTTCGTGGCGCCAGTTCGTGAGCCAATCGCGGGCGTCGGCGTGTTTCCTCTTTGCCCTGTCAATAATCGGTTCGTTGATGAGATCCATAAAATCTCCAACAATAACATGGTAAAATAATCCCAATGAAACCAAAACCCCTCATCCTCACAAAACTACATGCTAAATTGATTTCGATCTGTCATTTTTACATTGTTCCCATTTTACCATCCTTTTAAAAATGGTTAAGATCGGAAATTGAAGCAGCCGCGTTTTGGTCCCTTAAGCTCTCTTGACCCGGTCTCTTGACCTCTGCTATCTGCATCGAAGCAGACGACACTTTGACGGCGTCTATGCACAGAATCGCCAACAGGAAATGGCCGGCACTCTACGCATTCGTGTGCGCCACGACATTGGATAGCAAACGGTGCCAACTGTAGCGAGACGAGCGCAGATTCCAACCGCTACTCACTATCAACTGTCAACGAAGCACAGACAACGGCAACCTCAAAAATGACATCTCCTTCCTCAAACCTCTTACCTCACTCCCCACGGCAATTCTTCCAAATCATCCCGTCAGACACCCACCCTCGACCGCATCCCCCCCGCCGCCTTCAACGACCGCCTCGGCAACCGCGCCGCCCTCGAATGGATCATCGACCCGTACCGCGTCAAAACCGCCCCCCCCAGCGCCATCGTCAACGACCCCAACCGCGCCGACGAACCCCACTACATCGAGCGCCTGATCGGCAAGGTCATCACCAATGTTCTGGATGAAACTGTGATCACGCAAGTCGCTCAAAACGCGAACGAGTTGCGCTGGCAGGTCGAAGAATTTCACCGCGAATTGAAGCTACTGACAGCCTCCTCCAAATGCCAATGCCGCAAAGCGCGTTCGCAGCGCAATCACCTCGCTTGCTGTTATCATGCCTGGCCTTCACTCAAGGTTCACGCTACCTTGCTCAACAAAACCATCTATCGCGTTCATACTGACCTGTTCAGCGACTATCTGCGAAACCAACTTCGCTGCCCTACTATCCCGGCTTTCCAGCCGACTTAGCGAAAGTCCTATAAAAACTAAAAACACCCATGCCCTCCGCACTCAAACGCTTCATCCACACCGCCCGCCGGCTCAACATCGACCCCCCCCCAGCAGATCCGCCACTTCACTTCCGCCAACGACTGGCCGCAGCCGCAGCAACTTAAGTTCCACCGCGCCGCCCGCCTCGCCGACCGCGACAACGGCCCCGACCAGCTCGGCTTCGGCGGCGCGCGCGGCCCCGCCAAATCGCACGCCACCTTTGCCCAGCTCGCCCTCGACGACTGCCAGCGCCACCCCGGCCTCAAAGCCCTCTACCTGCGAAAATCCGCCAAACACGCCCAAGAACAGTTCCAGGACCTGAGCCGCGCCTCCACCTTCTGTAACATGACGGCATCTGGGCGCGTCTCCATGTTGTCGCTATGCAACAACTGTGCTGCCTTCTCCGATGCCGCAGCAATTGCAATGTTCTCTTTGTGACGGGAAGACGGGCCATGGCAAAAGACACAGCCGAACAGCCGCATAGCACCCTCTTATTCAAGGCCAGAGTCGTTCCAGCAGGACAAGAAGGAAACAAAGTTTATGTGAGAACCCTGCGCCATGGTGAGGAGGACAACGGCGAGGCAGCGCATTTGCGCCCGGGCGATCGGCTGTTTTTTCGCGCCGGTGAACTCGTGATCGATTCCAGGAAAATCGACGCAATGAGCCCAAAAGGGCCGGGCGGTTACGCCCCCGTCGCCAACACCGTGTGGACATGGTATCAAATCGCCAGCGACAGGCTCGACTATCTTCTCTTCATCTTCGCATTGGCGCGCCGCCTTGACGCCGCCCATGCACTGTGGGCGTCCACGCTGAAGAAACGGGACAAGGCCAAAGAAGAGGGCAAAACTTCCCCAAGAAGCGAATTTTTCGATACGTTGTCAACCGCCGAAATGGCCGTCGTCGCCCTGAATCGAGCGATCGAGATGGCCAAAACACTGATCGAAGATTACTGTCGTGACTTGGAATTGCCACAAGCTGTTCAAACGATTCAGCCGGCCGTCTCACAGATGCGAAACGCCTTCGAGCATATCGGCGAACGTGCCCAAGGAATGGTGACCAGAACCAAAATCTCGCATAAAGATGCCTGGTCAATCTTCAATCAGCCGGAGTTCATCGCCAAATCAGTGCTGCGTTACAACGATCACGTCCTCGATTTTGATGATGACATGATCGCCGCTCTGCTTGCCTGCCGCGAACTGATCATGCAGGCCATCGATTCGAGAGCCGCGCTCCAGGAAAAAAACGGTCGCCAGCAGAGCGAAAGTGACCCATCCTAGCCAAATATCGACTGTCTGTACGCTCCCCCAAGCAGACTCGATCGCACCAGTTTTGACGCCGCCGTCTTTCGCGCTGACGCCTGATTGGCGAACCCTTTTGAACGCTCGACAACCGTGGCATGCGGCAGGCATTCGCTCAATCGATCAACGCCATTTCTGCGCCCACTGGAGAGAACGATGATCTGCGGACTTGAACTTACCTGTTTTGTCGAGCCGGAAGACGACTGGCATGTCTCCTTTTGCCCGGAGTTGGGGATCGCAAGTCAGGGAAAATCGGTCGAAGACGCCCAGAAAAACCTGGACGAAGCGATCGAGATGTTTCTTGAGGACGCCTCAATCAATGAAATTCTAGGCATACTGAGCAAACTGGAGCCAGACCAACTTGTCGAGTTTCAACAGCGCCCACAAGGACAAACCGCCCAGCATCGGCAAGCTTCCACCGCACAGTGGGAGCTTCATATTGCCTAGACTGAGACGCATGTCTGGTCGGGAATGCTGCAGGATACGAGCCCAGAACGGGTTCAGAGAAGTCAGACGCAAAGGCAGTCACATCCAGATGAAGGGGATCGCAATCGACGAGTTCGGGAATCCAACCACCAAAACGATTCCTGTTCCTGATCACAAAGAACTCAAAACCGGCACGCTATCCAATATCATAAAGCAGTCGAAATTGCCGCGTTCCCTCTTCGAAAGCTAAACCTGGCCTCACTTCCGCCTAACCTCCTCGGCCACAAGGTCATTTTGCCGGCAATCAACCGCCGCCGCCTTCCGCCGCACTCACCTCGCAAAGTCGCCGCCGCCCCCACCGCCGCACAGACCGGTAGGGCAATCGTGCAGGCGTAACGTATACTGTCCTCATTCTGTCATGCAGGACAGGTGAAATCTCCCTAATGGCAGCGCGACAGGCCCCGGCGCCTACCCATTGACCGCGCCCAATCCAGCCGCAACCCGAACCATGAGCCGCCGACGCCAGATCACACTCCAACCGCACGTGCTGCGCTGGGCGCGCGAGCGGGCCAGCCTCACGCCCGAAAAGCTGGCCGACAAGATGAATGTCGATCCGGAACGCGTGCTGGAGTGGGAACAGTCCGGCCAGATCAGCATCGCCCGGGCCGACCGACTCGCAGCCAGGACCTACACGCCGCTCGGCTACCTCTACCTCAGCGACCCGCCCGACGAAACGCTGCCGATACGCGACTTCCGCACCCCAAGCGGCGCAACGCCCCAGCGTCCCAGCCCCAATCTGCTCGACACCGTCTACCAGATGCAGCGCCGCCAAGCCTGGATGCGCGACGAACTCATCGAAAACGAAGAAGACCCGCAGCCTTTCGTCGGCGCCTACAGCCTGACCGACAGCCACACCAAAGTCGCCGCGGCCATGCGCGCCGCGCTGGGTCTGGATGCAGGCTGGGCCGAGCAGCGGGGCAGCTGGAGTGAAGCGCTCAATTTCCTTCGAAACCGGCTCGACCAGGTGGGTATCCTCGTCGTCTTCAACGGCGTCGTCGGCAACAACAACAGTCGCAATCTAGACCCGAAAGAGTTTCTCGGTTTTGCCCTTGTCGACGAGTTTGCGCCGCTCGTTTTCGTCAACAGTAAGTATTACATCGCCGCCCAGACGTTCACTTTGGCCCACGAAGCAGCGCACCTGTTTGTGGGCGAGACCGGATTGTCCACCTTTAACAAGCTGTTGCCGACAAATAATGCAACCGAACGGCTCTGCAACCGGGTCGCCGCCGAATTTCTGGTGCCTGGCGAAGAGTTGCGGGCGTACTGGCCTGCCGTCCAATTTGAGAACAATCCATACCAAAAGATCGCCCGCAGATTCAAAGTCAGCGCCATTGTCGCCGCCCGCCGTGCGCTCGACCTGGAACTGATTGACACGAACGCCTTCTTCAACTTTTACGAAAATAACAAAGAACAAGGCAGGACGCGCCCCACCGCTAAACCCAGTGGGAATTTCTGGAACACACAACGCTGGCGCATCGGCCCTAGCTTCGCCGCTGCCGTAGCTCGCGCCGCCAAAGAAGGCCGTTTGCCGTATCGGGAAGCCTACAGCCTGACCGACCTGAAGGGCGACACATTTGAGCAAATGCCGCAAAAAATGGCGATCATCCTGTGAGCCAACAGCCCCCCGCACGGTTCGTACTCGATACAAACGTCTTCATAGGCGCGCACAACAACTACTACGCGCCCGCCTTCTGTCCCGCGTTCTGGGATTGCCTCCTCCATTACTTTCATGCCGGACATGTTGTCAGCATCGATAACGTGAAGAGGGAGATTACGAAGCCCAATGATCTCGTCCAGTGGGCCCAAAACGCGCCCTCCGGTCTCTTTGCGTCCACCGGCGATCAACAGGTTGTCACAGCCTACAGCTCAATCATTAACTGGGTTCAAAGCAATCCGCAGTTCACGCCCGCTGCAAAAAGTAAGTTTGCAGCGATAGCGGACGGATGGCTTATTGCCTACGGCCAAGCCAACAGCGCCATCGTGGTGACGCAGGAAAAATTCGATGCGAAAGCAAAGACAAGAGTGCTTATACCCAACATCTGCCGTCAATTCAACGTCCCCTACCTCAACACCTTCGACATGCTGAGCCAACTCGGCGTCCGCTTCGATCTGGCTTCCACCCCATAACCGCTCCCGCCGCGCGCAGCAGAAACGCGACACCTGCTTCATCCGCCGCCATCGGCGAAAACATTTGCCCACCCACTCCCAACCCGCGCACCCCACCGCCGCGCAGCAACACGCCCCATAACCGGCCCGTTCGCCCCCCAAAAGCAAAAGACAAAAACTTATGCTACGCTACTGCCTACATGCAATACCAGCCATAGGAGCCGACAAGGCATGCGCACAAAAACACGCCCCATAACCGGCCCGTTCGCCCCCCAAAAGCAAAAGACAAAAACTTATGCTACGCTACTGCCTACATGCAATACCAGCCATAGGAGCCGACCCGCCATGCGTTCAAAAACACGCCCCATAACCAGCCCATTCGCCGCCCAAAAGCAAAAGACAAAAACTTGTGCTACGCTACTGCCTACATGCATAACCAGCCATAGGAGCCGACCCGCCATGCGTCCAAAAACACGCCCCTTAACCAACCGACCGAGCCGACCCGGCACGCGCCAAACTAGCGCCCAACTCCACCCAAAAGTCCGCCAGCGCAAGCAAAAAGCTTTCGCATTTGCTACGCTGTCAAAAGTATCCACATCCAGCCGAGCGAACTGAAAACTGAAATCCAGGACATCCAAATCGACCAAAAAAAATAAAAGGGGACGAAGAATGACGAAAAATGACGAAAAATGACGAAAAAACGCGAAATTGCAGGCAAAAGAAATCCATTGGAGGTACATTACAACCATGACTGACATGACATCACCCAAACCCTGGGAGCGGCAGCCGGACGAACCCGTCGAATGCTACGCCCGCTTCCATATCTATCTCATGCTCGGCCCATCCCGCAACCTCACGGCTGCCTATCAAATATGGGCAATTGGCAGCAGCAGACCGCCCGGATCCCTGAACAAGGAGGCCGCCTTTTGGCGCTGGACCGAACGCGCCTTCGCCTACGACCAGGACAAACGCGAAGAAGAGGCCGCCCTCGAACAAGCCAGCGCCGCCGCCGCCCGCCAACGCCGCCTCCAACAAATCGAAAAACTGCTCGACGACTCCGTCGCCGCCATCGAAAGAGCAGACCTGAAAGACCTCTCCAAAGAGGAAGCCCGCTCCCTGCTCCCCACCCTGCGCCATTTCTTTGCCTGCGCCATCGAACTCCAGCGCCGCGAAATGCCGCAGAACCACGCGCCCAACCACGACAATCTCAGCCAAAACGCGAACGCAGCGCTAGATGAAGAATATCAAAGACTCCTTAAGGAAGCTTACCCCCATGAATAACGCCAATCCGAACAACCTGTCCCGCCTCTATCACGAGGCACGCGCCGCCGGCTGTCCCAAAGACCAGCTCGCCCGCTTCCATGACCTCGCCTACGTACCCTTCCCCAAGCAACTGCGCTTCCACGCCGCCGCCCGCGCCTGCGACCACCCCAACGGCCCCACCCAGCTCGGCTTCGGCGGCGCACGCGGCCCCGGCAAATCCCACGCCTCCTTCGCCCAGCTCGCCCTCGACGACTGCCAGCGCCAACCCGGCCTCAAAGCCCTCTACCTCCGCAAACACGCCAAACAGGCCCGCGAACAGTTCGACGACCTCAGACGCAAACTTCTGCGCAAAACCGACCACAAATACGACCGCTCCTCCGCTGTCCTCACCTTCCCCAACGACTCCCGCATCGTCATCGGTCACATCCGCACCGAATACGACATCGACCTGTACCTCGGCCTCGAATACGATGTCATCCTCATCGAGGAAGCCACCTCCCTCTCCGAAACCAAGTACCGCGCCCTGCGCGACTCCAACCGCACCAGCAGCATCTTCCGCCCCCGCATCTACTCCACCGCCAACCCCGGCGGAATCGGCCACTCCTGGTATAAAAAAAACTTCGTTGACCCCCATCGCCAGCAGCAGGAATCCGACACCCGCTTCATCCCCGCCACCGTCGACGACAATGTCGCCATCGACCAAGACTACCGCCGCAAACTCGAAGAAAACACCGGCTGGAAACTGCGCGCCCACCGCTACGGCGACTGGGAGATCGCAGCCGGTCAATTCCTCGACAACTTCCGCTACGACATACACGTCATCAAACCTTTCAAGACGCCGCAGGAATGGTGGTACTGGTTGGCCATGGATCACGGCTTCAGCCACCCGACCGTCCTCCTTCTGCTCGTCGAAGACGACGATGACAACATCTACGTACTCGATGAACACGTCCAGGCCCGCTGGCTGCCCCAACAGCACGCCGCCGCCGTGCGCAATATGATAGAGAGAAACAACGTGCCCGCTGGCCCCCTGGAGGAGATATGGGCCGGCCCCGATGTCTTCGCCCAAAGGTCCGAAATCACCATCGCCGACCGCTACCACGACGAGGGCCTGCGGCTCGAGCCCGCCCAAACCGACCGCATCCAGGGCGCAAACGAAATCCGCACCCGCCTCGGCGACGTCGACAATGGCATCCCACCCACACTCTTCATCTTCGACCGCTGCCGCCGCCTTATCGAATGTCTGCCCAGCCTGCAGAACGACCCGCGTCGGCCCGAAGACGTGCTCAAGACCAACGTGAACGAAGAGGGACAGGGCGGCGACGACACCTACGACGCCCTCCGCTACGCCCTCACCGCGCGCCGCAGAATTCAGCCCTCCTTCTGCAGCCTCCCGCCTCCCGACCCAGTCAAGGTAGCCGACCTCGGCAACTATGGCAGCGACTGGGACAGCGACTTGGACGACATCAGAAATTTGCGCTTCTAATCTGAATCCCATTTGAAATCGAGAACCTTCGGGCGAATAGCGCAATCGAATCACGTCCGTCCCGCCTGCCCTTACGCAACACGCAACGCAGACAAAAACTGCTGTTCAAAGAAAACGCACTCTGGTTCCCAGCTTCAAGTCGCCGCCGTTACTAAGAACTGAAAACTCAATCTGCCCCCTCCATCCCGTTTGACAATTGCCCGGCTTTCCAGTATTCTTCTGCGAAATTAGGCCCTGTCTTGTCCACAGGAATCGCCGCAAAACCCGTCGACCCCGGTTCGGCGGTGGCGGCAGACGCACCTTAAGTGTATTTTGGCAATCGTTCCATTGACCCGCCGTTAACGCGCGCCTTGCCAATAGAATTCTCCACTGCCCATTTCTCTTCAATCGATTGCCGCCCACTGCGCGAGGGTGCGACCGGCTGCAATCAAAGACCTCGCAATGTCAACCGGCGACCAGGCGAAGAGCGGCGGATTCCGTCCCCGAACTGAATCCGCATCCAATCTAGCTGTGCGATTTTTCGCCGCGAGGAGGCGCAAAAGATGAGCGGTTCACCGATCCGTCTCGGCAGCATCGGCATGGGTCCGGCCAACATGGCCTCGACCATGACGATGCTGGACGACGAGCCGGACCTGCGCTACACCATCACCGCCGCCTGCGCCCGCCGCCCCAAACTGCTCGAGCAGGCCGCCCGCCAGTTCGACATCCCTTTCTGGAGTACCGACTACCGCGACGTGGTCTCCCGCCACGATGTCGACGTGGTCTGCGTCTATACGCCGGACGCCCTCCACGCCGAGTCCTGCATCGCCGCCCTGCGCCACCTCAAACACGTCGTCTGCACCAAGCCCATGGTCACCACGCTCGAGGACGCCCGCACCCTCGTCGATCTGGTGCGCGCGACCGGCGCCAAGTTCCTCGTCGGCCAGACGATGCGCTTCGACCGCCAGTTCCTCGCTGCCAAGCGGCGCTGCGACGAAGGTGAACTGGGCCGCCTGATCGCCCTTGAAAGCTTCTACCTGCACGACATGCGCCCCATTTACCAGTTCACACCCTGGCGCCTGCACATGCCCCAGGACTTCATGTTCGGCGGCTGCGTGCATAGCATCGACGTCATCCGCGCCTTCGGCGGCGACATCAAGCGGGTCCACGCCGTCGCCAACAAGGGCGGCCTGACCGAGGGCTACCCCATCCACGACAACTTCTTCCTCAACGTCGAGTTTACCTCGGGCGTCATCGGCCGCGTCTCAGGACTCTACTGCATCGTCAACTCGCCCAGACCGTTCACCATCACGTTGGGGCTGGGCCGCTTCAAGGCGCGCACGGAGGTCGACATTCACTGCTTGATGGCAATGACGGCCGTGTCGACGCTGGTGCCGATCATCTTCTTCTTCGTCACCCAGCGCACCTTCTTGCAGGGGATTGTGATCACCGGAATCAAAGGATAGTCCGCATGAGCGCCGCAAAAACCAAAGAACAGTTGAAGATGATCTGGCCCGAGAGTCTGCTCAACTCGCCTCCCGCCGTGCATGTGCCGATCGGCTACACGCTGCGCACCTACCAACCCGGCGACGAACAGGGCTTCTACAACGTCATGGACCTGGCCGGTTTCACGCACTGGGATCAAGAGGTACTGCGCCCGTGGCTCGCGCATGTCCTGCCCGACGGCTGGTTTCTCATCGTGCATCGGGCCAGCGACAAAATCGTCGCCACCGCCATGGCCAACCACAGGCCCCAGGACATCCACCCCTTCGCCGGCGAGCTCGGCTGGGTCGCCGGCCATCCCGAACACGCCGGCAAGGGCCTCGGCATGGCTGTCTGCGCCGCCGTCGTCCGCCGCCTGCTCGCAGCCGGCTACAAAAACATCTACCTCAACACCGACGACTGGCGCCTGCCCGCCCTCAGCATCTACCTGCGCCTCGGCTGGGTTCCCCTCCTCTACCTGCCCGACATGGAGGACCGCTGGCGCGATGTCTGCGCCAAGCTCGACTGGCCGTTCACCCCGCAAGAGTGGCCCGCGAGCCAGTCATAGTCGGCCTGTGCCTGTATCATGACGATTCCAGGAGGTAGCGCCAGGCTTGCTTCAGTCGAGGGAGTCCATCGCGACGGCAAGATTGAATTGGCAGAGGTACCCGCAATCGCTGAAGAGACACCGTTAATCGTAACGTTTCTGGCTTCAGGTTGCATCGATCTGCGTGAGCGGGCGATTGATGAGCATCTGGCGGCAAAGATACGAACGCGTCTGGCAACGTTCGCCGCAGACTTGGACGCGCCTGAAATCGACATTTGTAACCAAAGCGTTTGCATTCCAACAGGTTGAGGGCGAGAATTCAACCATGTCAGCCGGTTCAACCCGCTGTGAGAACGGAGCAGACCGTTGAACTTGTCGAATAACGAATCATGAAAAGCGTAGACGAAATTCGCACAATTCTGCGTGCGCATCGGTCTGAGTTGAAGGAGCGTTACTACGTGGAGGAGATCGCTCTATTTGGCTCCTTTGCGCGCGGCGAGCAAACCGATGCCAGCGACCTGGACATTCTGGTCACGTTGAATGCCCCGCTGGGCTGGGAGTTTGTCGATCTCAGCGACTATCTGGCAGAACTGCTGCAAACGAAGGTGGAAGTGTTGACCAGAGGCGCGATTGACAGAAAACCCTATCTCCGCCAAATAATTGAAGAGGATCTGATTCTTGTCTGAACGGGATGCCCGCCTCTATCTTTATGAGATAATCGAGGCTTGTGACAAAGTGGCTGGTTACATCCAGGGCTTGGATGAGAAGACATTCCTACAAGCACAACTATACCAGGACGCGGTTGTCCGAAACTTGGAAGTCATCGGTGAAGCTGCCGGTCATCTTCCCGACGAGTTGCGGACACGCTATCCGGATGTGCCCTGGAGACGCATGATTGGGTTCCGCAACATTGCTATCCACGCTTACTTTGCCGTTGACTACGCAAATGTCTGGCATATTGCAAAGCAATCGCTGCCCGGTTTGTTGCCCCAAATCCAACAAATCCTGCACAATTCTGAGGACTGACCCCACCTGCGAAACGTACGCAGTTCCGATTCCAATGATAACCGTTCAGCCGGCTAGAATTGAAGAGGCACAAGAGATCAAGCAGGTTCTGAGCGAGACCTGGATCGACACCTATCGCACCTTCATGCCCATAGAGGTCATCCAGAAAATTACTTCGGTTTGGCATAAGCCGGAAACGCTGGCCGCCGAGATGGAGAACGAAAATGTCTTCTTCGCCGTTGCCAAAGACGAACACAACGCCATCCTGGGCCTGGTGACGGCGGGCAAGCGCAGCGATGAGATCGTCTCGATTGGACGGCTGTATGTCAGGCCCACCCATCAACGCCGCGGCATCGGCGGCAAGCTGTTGGATGCCTGCATCGCCGCTTTCCCAGGCGCGCAGAAGCTGCGACTGGAGGTAGAGGCGCAGAACGAAAAGGGCTTAGCGTTCTATCGCAAAGTGGGATTCAATGAAATTGCCCGCAAAGAGGATACGATAGAAGACATAACGCTTATGTCAATTGAAATGGAAATGCGTTTCCCAGGACTGGAAAGGCAGCAATCAACCTGAATGTCTCCCGTTTGCAGCCGGAACGCAACCGGCAACGATTAGAAAAAGGGAACACACCATGCTAACCCAGGAACAGATCCAGGCCTATCACGAGAACGGCTATCTCATCGTCAGATCACTCTTCGACGCCGAGGAGATCGAACTGCTGCGCCGTACCGCGATCGCAGACCGGCAGATGAACCAAAAATCGTTCGGGCGCGCCGACGGCGAAGGCGGCACCGTCCGCCTGACGCTGTGGAACCAGCCCGGCAACGGCATCTACGGCATGTACGCCCGCTGCAACCGCGTCGTCAACGCCATGGAGCAGCTGCTCGGCGGCGAAGTCTACCACTACCACTCCAAGATGATCCTGAAAGACCCTGAAGTCGGCGGCGCCTGGGCCTGGCACCAGGACTACGGCTACTGGTACGACAACAACGTTCTCTTTCCGCTGCTGTCGAGCGTCTCGATCGCCGTTGACGCGGCCACGCGCGCAAACGGCTGTATGCAGGTGCTAAAAGGTTCCCACCACATGGGGCGCATCACCCACGTCGAGACCGGGGAACAGGCCGGCGCCGACCTGGAACGCGTGTCCGAGGCCGAAAAACGCCTCGAACTGGTCCACTGTGAAGCTGAGCCGGGCGACGCGCTCTTCTTCCACTGCAATATCCTGCATCGCTCGGACCAGAACCGCTCGAACAAGCCGCGCTGGTCGCTCATCTGCTGCTACAACGCCGCCCGCAATAACCCCTATCGCGAGGCCCACCACCCCAGCTACTCGCCGCTCGCAAAGGTGGCGGACAGCGCCATCAAACAGATCGGAATGACCCGATTTGAAGATGACGAAAGCGATGTCGCCTTCCTCGATCCCGAAGCCGTACGCCCTTCGAATGATTGAGCAATGAGGACAACGACGACATGAGCAAGTACAGGTTTCTTATCAGCGGCGGCGGCAGCGCCGGCCGCAGCGTGGCCCAGGTGGCCGCGGCCGACGGGCGCGGCGAGATCGCAGGCGTCGTCGATCCCCAGCAGGCGCAACTCGATAGAATGAAGGCGTTGTACCCGCAGGCCGCTACCGGCGCCAATTACGCCCAACTCCTGCACGCGACCCGGCCCGACGTGGTCGTCGTGGCCGGGCCGGACCACCTGCACGCCGATCAGACCGTCATGGCGCTGGAGCAGGGCTGTCATGCCCTCGCGGAGAAGCCGCTGGCGACGTCGGTGGCCGACTGCCAGCGCATCCTCGATGCCGAAGCGCAGAGCGGCGTCCACGTCATGACCGACCAGACGATGCGCTACATGCACCCCTGGCACGAGATGGCGCAGATGGCCAAAGCCGGCGACATCGGCGACATCTTCTTCGTGCAGGGCGACTACATCCACGATATGTGGAGCCACTACTCGCCCCAGGGCAAGCATCACACCCCCTGGCGCATCGACAAACAGAACCCGCAGAACATCCTGCTGGGCGGAGGCTGCCATCCTCTCGACCTGATCCTGTGGACGGTCGAGTCCCCCGTCACCGAGGTCTACGCCTACAGCAACAAGCTCAGCATTCCCGTCTTTCCCGACGACGACTGCTACATCGCCATCCTCCAGTTCGAGAGCGGCGCCGTCGGCAAGGTCTACGTGACCAGCGGCTGCTCCGGTCATGGCATGGGCGAGGGCATGGGCGGCGGCTTTCTGGCCGTTTACGGCACCGAGGGCACGCTGTGGAAGGGCAAACTGTATCGGCGCGGCGAAGAACCGACCAGCATCGAGCAACCCGCTGCCGATGCGGTGGTCGGCGGTCATGGCTGGGGGCGCTCGGTCGTCGATTTTCTGGACCTGCTCGACGGCAAGATCAGCAACCCGATTCCGGCGCGCAGAGGCGCGCATATCGTGTCGGTCTGCGCCGCCGCGCTCGACTCGATCCGCACCAAACGGCCCCAGGCGCCCCATTGGTTCTGACAGGTCGGACTGCGCGCCGCTGGAGAAGAGAGATGCTATCCCACCAACAGTTACGCCACTTTGCCGAGCATGGCTGGGTGCTCGAGGAAAATGTGCTCAGCACCGAGCAGATCGAAGCCTACAAGGCCGCCCTGGAACGGCAGGCGCGATATACGCGCCCCCTCGCCCACACCGACGACGACGAAATCATCAACATCGACTGCATGGTGAACGGGGACCCGCTCTTCCGCGACTGGATAATGATCCCGCAGGTGCTTGAGGCCAATCGCCAGTTGATGGGCGCCGAGATCAAATACGAAACCTGCCACACCATCATCAAGCGCCCTCATCCGCAGCGCCATACCGACCCCGAATCCTTGCGCCATCCGGACAAGATGGGCTGGCGCCGGGGCATGAGGCCCAAATGGGGCACCTACGCCCACGACTCCGACCCGGACCTGATCAACTGCGTGTTCCTCAACAATATCACCTGCCTGACCGATGTGAAGCCGGGCGGCGACGGCACCATGATTCTGGACAGCTTGCACCGACTTGAGGGGACGTATGAGACTTAAGGAGCAGTGCCCGATCGTCGAGTCAACCGCGCCGCCCGGCAGCGTCCTGCACTTTACCGAGACGCTGCTACACGCCGGCGTGCCGATCCTGAGCGAAAACGTGCGCTATACCATGTTCTACGGCTTCACGCCCAACTGGTTTGTCAACTGGCCCGGCACCGAAGTCCCCGCCTACATCCTCAAGACCGTCAGGGATGATGAGCTGCGCGGCATCCTGGGCGGAAATTTGGGCTACTCCGGCCAATACCCGATGATCTGAAATCATGTACGTGTACGCGCCCCCTGATGGCGCGAGGAGAGCAAAATGGTGAGACGCAACTTCTCGATGCAGGCATACTGGCAGGATCAGGTCGACAATTTTACGCCCAGGCTGCATTTTGACGGCCAGACAATGGATTGGGAAGACTGGCGCCGCCGCGCGCACGCCAAATACATGGAGCTTTTGGGCAGTTTCCCCGACCCGGTCCCGCTGGACGCCGAAGTCGAAAGCAGCGTGGAGGACGACGGCCTGATCCGCGAGCGGGTGGTCTTCAACTCGGAGCCGTTTATGAGCGTGCCCTGCCAGGTGCTGCGCCCCGCCAATATGGCCGCCGACGGCTCGAACGCGGCCATCCTCTGCTCGCACGGGCACGGGCCATTCGGCAAAGACCCTGTGGCGGGCATCCGCTCCTCCGCCGACATGCGCGCCAACATCGAAACGCACAACTACGACTACGGCCGGCAGATGGCCAAGGCCGGCTATCTGACGATCGCACCCGACCTGCGCGGCTTCGGCGAACGCCGCGACGGGCGCGACCCGTTCCCGGGCCGCGATCCCTGCAATGTCAACTACATACGCGGCACCATGCTGGATCGCTGGCCCCTGACCCTCAACATCTGGGACATGAAGTGCTGCGTCGACTACCTGGAGAGCCGCACGGAGGTCGATCCCAAGCGCATCGGCATGATGGGACTCTCGCAGGGTGGCACGATGACCACCTTCGCCGCGGCCGCGGAGCCGCGCATCGCCGCCGCCGACATCATGGGCTACGTCAACCCCTGGAAAGCGTTTGCGTTCGAGCGCGTCAACTTCTGCGGCTCGCAGATCGTGCCCGGCATCTACGCCTGGTTCGACACCGACGACATCGCCGGCCTGATCGCGCCCCGTCCCCTGATGCTGGACATGGGCATGTACGACGACTGTTTCTTCATCCACGACATGCTCAAAGGGTACGAGGGCGTGAAGCGCATCTACGAAGCGGCCGGCGCTGGCGACCGGCTGTGGAAGCTGGTCCACCCCAACGGGCACGGCTGGGGCGGCGTTGAAGGGACGGTCGAGTTTTTCGGCGCCTACCTGTGAGTCCACAGTCGAGTAACAAAGAAAAATATAACAGTTATTCATAGGCAGCCGGAACTGGCTGACGGAACGGAATGCAATGTACGCAGGGCCTGCAATCTCTCGCCCCTCACTTAACTTCCCTCACTCCTATGAGAGGCCTAGGTGATAACGATGGCCAATGAGATCAAAGTCGCATTTTCGGGCGCGCGCCGCGCCGGTTCGTTCTTCAAGGCGTTCCAGACCCATCCACAGACCGAGATCGTCGCCCTCTGCGATCCCCGCGCCGACACGCTGGCGGCGTCAGGACGCGCCACCGGCGTGACCCAACTCTACAGCGTCTTTGAAACGATGCTGGACGAGGCGCGGCCCGATGCGGTGGTCATCTCATCGCCCATGCAGTACCACGCGCCCCAGGCGATCGCGGCGCTGCAACGTGACATCCATGTGCTGAGCGAGGTGACCGCCGCCGTCTCAGTCGACGAGTGCCGCTGGCTGGTTCAGGCCTGCAACCGCAGCGACGCCATCTACATGATGGCCGAGAACTACATGTACATGAAGCCAAACGTGCTGGTGCAGGCTCTGGTCGAGGCCGGTCTTTTCGGCGAGACCTACTACGCCGAGGGCGAGTATCTGCACGACGTCTCCGCCCTGCACCACATGCCGGGCGGCAGCCCGACCTGGCGTTACTACTGGCAGGTCGGCGTCAACGGCTGCACCTACCCCACCCATAGCTTAGGCCCCTGCCTGATGTGGATCAAGGAGCGGCCCGAACGCATCAGCTGCATCGGCAGCGGCATCTGGACCGATCCCGAACACGCCATGGAAGATACGGTCCTGCTCCTGTGCAAGACGCGCAGCGGCAAGCTGATGCGCGTGCGCGTCGATATGCTCTCCAAGCGCCCGCACGCCATGACCAACTACACGTTACAGGGAACCAAGGGCGCCTACGAGAGCAAGCGCCGCCCGGATGAAGTCAACTGGATCTGGCTGGAAGATTTTTGCAAAGAACCCGATGTCTGGGTCCCTCTGGAGCAGTTCGAGGCGGAGTACATGCCCGAGATCTGGCGTGATCCGCCGCCCGAGGCGGTCAGCGCCGGTCACGGCGGGGGCGACTACTTTGAGGTAATGGATTTCGTCGACGCGGTGCAAGGGCGCAAGCCGCCGCCCATCGATATCCACGCGGCGATGGATATGACCCTGCCGGGCCTGGTCAGCCAGCAATCGATCCGCCGCGGCGGTGAGTGGCTGGAAGTACCCAACTCCAGAGGATGGAAATAGAGTTGAGGGGAGAGCGAAAAGAAATTTGAAGAGAGAGTTCTTCGGCGACGAATGAGCGCATATCTTTCACTCCTCACTTCTCGTTCCTCGCTCCTCTTAGTTGAGCCGTTCGACAACGCCGGCGGCGCCCATGCCGCCGCCGATGCACATGGTGACGAGGCCAAGCCGCTTGTCCTGCCGCGTCAGCTCGTGGAGCATCTGCACGGTCAGCTTGGCGCCGGTGCAGCCCAACGGGTGACCGAGCGCGATCGCGCCGCCGTTGACGTTGACCGTCTCTTCGTCCAACCCCAACTCGCTCATGACGGCCAGAGCCTGCGCGGCGAAGGCTTCGTTCAGCTCCACCAGTTCAATTTCGTCGAGGCTCACGCCGGCCAGCTTGAGCGCCTTGGGCACAGCCGCCACCGGGCCGATGCCCATCACCTCCGGCGCCACGCCGCCGACGGCAAAGCTTCGGAAGCGCGCCATCGGTGTGAGTCCCAGCCGCTGCGCCTTCTCCTCGCTCATCACCACCACGGCCGCGGCGCCGTCGCTGGTCTGGCTGCTGTTGCCGGCCGTGACGGTCCCCTGCGCGTGGAAGATCGGCCGCAACTTGGCCAGCGCCTCCGCAGACGAGTCGCGGCGGATGCCCTCGTCCTTGGCAAAGGTCGTCCGGTACGTCTGTGTGTCCTGGCCCTCGCCCAGCGTGATCTCCACCTCCAGCGGCACAATCTCGTCGTCGAACTTTCCGGCGTCCTGCGCCGCGGTCGCGCGCTGGTGGCTGCGCAAAGCGAAGGCGTCCTGCTCCTCACGCGTCACCTCATACTGACGCGCCAGGTTCTCCGCGGTAAGCCCCATGCCGATGTAGACGCCGGGATACTCCTTGGCCAGCGTCGGATTGGCCATAAACTTATTGCTGCTCATCGGCACCATCGACATGGTTTCCACGCCGCCGGCGATGACGACCTCGCCCATGCCGCTCATAATCTGCTGCGCGGCCAAGGCGATGGTCTGCAAGCCGCTGGAGCAGAAGCGGTTGACGGTCTGCGCCGGTATTTCAACCGGCAGACCTGCGCGCAGGCTGGCGATGCGGGCGACATTCATGCCCTGTTCTGCCTCGGGCATGGCGCAGCCCATGATCACGTCGTCGATCTCCCCAACGTCCAGTGCGGGCGCGCGCGCCATCACGGCCCCTATCACCGCGGCGGCCATCTCCTCGGGGCGGGTCGTGCGCAGAGTGCCGCGCGGGGCCTTGCCCACGGCGGTGCGGGCGGCGGAAACGATTACGGCGCTGGTCATGGCTATTCGCTCCTTTGGCCTACTATTTGCCTCAAATTGAGTCCAAATCGAACATCCTCTACAAGAACCTACCTGTCATTTAATGCCGACCCGCCCTGGCGCAACTTTCCCAGACGTAGTTATGCGCCGATCAGTCGGTCATATTCGTCGTGACTGCCTATCCAAACCCAAATGAAGTCTCCACCATCTTCAACGGCGAGCGTCCTGTGAGATAGTCCCGTGCGGGCCGACCAGAACTTGCCAACTTTCTAAAAGTGGAGAGAGGGATGTCTAGGGTTTGTTGTCAGCAAGCGGAAACTCCGTCCGGCGACACTCTGCACAGGATCAGGAAGCCGCTCGAAATGTCTCCAGAACTGGGGTGTCGTCCGATGCATTCAAAGTTCCCGGAGCGTGCCTTCTCCCTTGGCTCTAAGAGCTTAGGCAATCAGAGAATCCAATTTCCCCTTCTCCCAATCTGCTTCGATCCTCTGATCCCATTTTTCCCAATCCAACTCGCTGAACCACTGTCTGAATCGAGCGTATTCGGCTTCAGGAAGGGCCAAGACTGGCTCTTGAATTGCTGTAATATCCGACTTGGCTCTTTTTCCTCGCCGTCTAGCCGGCTTGTGCATCAAAGACATCGCTCGCCGATCAACATAATGCAACAAATCATCCCACTTGCCTCTTGCCACGGACTATAAAGCTCAGTTCCGCAGCGGCCTTCCCTTCTTCAGCATGTGCCAGATGCGCTCCTGCGTCTTGGCGTAACCGGCCAGGGTGCGGAACGCCTCCCGCTCCAGGTCGAGAAAGTACTGCTCATCCATCCAGGCCGGCTGGCTGAGCTCGCCGCCGCAAAGGACATAGGCCAGGTGGACGGCGATCACCGCGTCGTGGGCGCTGATATAGCCCGCTTCGCGCATCATGTAGATGCCTATGCGCAGATTGGCGAGATGATCGCGTCCGGCGGCGTAGATGTTGCCGCTGACCGCAGGCGGCCTGTAGCCTGCGTCAGCCATGCGCAGCACCTCGGCCTTGGCTTCAGATAGCAGATCATCGTCGTTCATCACCACGCGGTCGTGGGGACCCAGAAAGCCCATCTGACGCGCCTCCTCAGCCGAGGTCGAGACCTTGGCCAAGGCGATCAGCTCGAACACCTGCTGCAGATGGGAGGCAGGGTCAGCGTTCTGCCCCTGCATGTGGGGATTGACCAGGCGGCGCACCAGTTCCTTACAGCCGCCGGCCGCCGGGATCAGACCGACGCCCACCTCGACCTGGCCGATGTACAGTTCGGCGTGCGCCACAATGCGGTCCGCGCCCATCGTTACTTCCGCGCCGCCGCCTAGCGCGAGTTGATAAGGCGCGGCCACCACCGGTTTGGGCGCGACGCGTAAGTTCTGGATCATCTGTTGCAGGCCGTTGATGGCCGCGTCCATCTGGTCCGACTGACCGGATTGGGCCAGCGTCGCGATCAGGAAAAGATTGGCGCCGGCGCTGAAATTGCCCCCCTGGTTGCCGATTACCAGCCCGGCTGCGTCCCCCTGGAGGCGTTCGATGGCCGCATTGGCAATTTCGCCGATCTCCATGTCCAGCGCGTTCATCTTGGTGTGGAACTCAAGCAGCAGGACGCCGTCTCCCATGTCCAGCAGGCTGGCGGAATCGTTTTCGGCCAACACGCCCCGGCCGCGCTTGAGCGCGGCGATGCTGACCACACGTTCGCTCCCGTCTTCAGCCTCGTACTCGCCGCTATGCTGGCTGTACACCAGCAGTCGGGCCGCGGTTGCGCCGCCGCCGGGACTTTCCTCATCCTTGTAGAAGGTGCGATGACCTCCGTCGAGCATCTCCCGCACCCAGCACGCGACCGTCAGGCCATCCTCCTCCATGCGAGCCGTCGTCGCGGCCGCGCCGAGCGCGTCCCAGGTCTCGAATGGCCCCATCTCCCAGCCGAAGCCCCACTTCATGGCGTTGTCGATCTCTCTGGGGCTGTCTGCGATCTCCGGCAGACGCTTTGAGGCGTAGGCCAGCGTACGGCTGAGCGTGTGCCAGAGCAGCGCGCCGGCCCTGTCGTCGGCTGCGGGTGAGGGGCCCAGGCTGCGCAGACGTTCGGGCAGTGGTGCGTCCTTCACCGCGTCAACGCTTTCCCAGTGGGGACGAGCGGGTTCGATATAGTCCAATCTACCTTCAGCAGCCTCCTGCAGATCCAGCCCCCAAAAGCTCTTTTTGCCCTGCCCGTCCACAACGGTCTTGTAGAAGCCCTGGCCGCTCTTCGCGCCGAGGAGACCGTTCTTGAGCAGCGTGTTGAGCACGGCTGACCCCAGCGGCCCGCGCAGGATAGCCCGATCCGCATCATTTGGGATCAGGTCGTACAGATTCGCGCCCACCAGCGCGGCCACGTCGACGCCCACCACATCCAGCAGACGGAAAGTGGCGGTTTTGGGGCGTCCGATCAGCGGGCCGGTCAGCCGGTCCACCTCTTCGAGGGTATAGCCATTGGCGATGGCGAACTCCAGCAGGTCGCTGACGATGTAGCTGAACATGCGGTTGCCGACAAAGTTGGGCACATCCTTGGCGATGACGACGCCTTTGCCCAGCCGCGTTTGGGCGAACGCCTTCATGCGCTCGACGATCGCCGTGTCAGTTTCCGCGCCGGGGATCAGCTCCAACAGGCGCAGGTAGCGGGGCGGGTTGAAAAAATGGGTGCCCAGGAAGCGCCGCTTGAGGGCCATGCCGCGCCCAGCGCAGATGACGTGAATGGGGATGCCGGAGGTATTGGTGCTGATGATCGCGTTGGCGGGCGCGACCGCCTCCAGTTTCGCCATCAACTCCTGCTTGGGGCGAGGCCGCTCCACGATCGCCTCGATGATCCAGTCGCTCTGCGCAACCGCCGATTCAAGATCGTCCTCGATATTGCCCAGAGTGATCAATTCGGCCTGTGCAGGTGTAAAGAGGTTCGCCGGCTTGACCTGCGTCATGCGCTCGAATCCGGCTTGGACGATGCGGTCGCGCACGGCCCGGTCGTCCAGCGAAAGCCCTTTGGCCTGCTCGTCTGGCGTCAGTTCGGTCGGCGCAACATCCAGCAGATGGGAGGAGATGCCGGCATTGGCCAAGTGACCGGCGATGGCCGCACCCATCGTACCGGCGCCGATGACGGTCACGTGGCTGATCGATCCGCTCATAAGAGGTACTCCTGTAGCATGCTTTTGTCAGCAGTCAGTTCGTTGCTAACAGCAAACTTTAGTGCCTCACAACAGCCCGGCAATCAGATCCCACAGACCGAAGAAGCGCACAATCGAGTAGATCACGACGACGATAAGGAGGTAGCGCACCCAGCGGTTGGCGTCTTCAACGCTCACGGCGAAGCGCACCGCAGCCCATGCGCCGATGCTCTGACCGACAGCCATCAGCGCGCCGATGCCCCAGTTAATTTCCAGCGGCGACAGGATAAAGACGATAAAGGCGACGATGTTCAGGGCCAGCACAAAGATCAGCTTGACCGCGTTGGCGTGGACGATTGTGTAGCCTACGCCCAGCACCAGCGCCGTCACCAGAAAGACGCCCACCCCGGCCTGGATAAAACCGCCGTAGATGCCGATGGCGAAGAACAGTACCAGCACAAAGAGTTGCGGCCTCTCCTTGCGCACCTCCGACTTTTCACGCAGCCATTTGGTCGGATTGAAGAAAATCGTCACCAGGACGACCACCAACATGCCGCCGATGGCGAGATTCATGGCATCCTTGTCCAGGAGCGTCGCCACATACGCGCCGACCATCGCGCCCGGCATGCCCGCCGCGCTCAACCAGAGGCCGAACCGCAGCGAATCCGCGTCAAGGATGCTTTCCGGCAGTTGCTTTGTGGCATCCCCGCCGCGCAACTGCATCCGACCGCTGCGGGCAAAGGTGGTTATCCCGACGATGTTCTGCACGATCACGCCGATGCGGTTGGTCGCGTTGGCGGCGCCGGAGTCGAGGCCGAGGAAGACGAGCATCGGCAGCGTCACGGCTGAACCGCTGCCCGCTAACGTGTTGATAACCCCGGCGACGATGCCAGCGAGAATCGCGAGAAGATACTGAACGGGAGAGATATCCATGAAGGCCCTCACAGACCCGGCACGAGGCGGGCCAATCGTTCGACGGTTTTTTCCAGGTCGGTCATGCCCGTGGCAAAGCTGAAGCGCACATAGCCCTCGCCGGCTTCGCCAAAAGCAATGCCCGGCGTGGAGGCGATCAGCCCATCCTCCAGCAGGCATTGTGAGATTTCGAGGCTCTTCATGTCCGTCTGCGTAAATTCTGCAAAGAGGTAGAACGCGCCTTCGATCGGGCTGCTGCGGATGCCGGGAATCTCCTCCAGCGCGTCCAGCATGAAGTTGCGGCGTTGGGCATACGAGGCCACCATCTCATGCACGCAATCCTGGGGTCCGTTGAGCGCGGCCGCGCCGGCCACCATCGAGAAGCTGGCCGCTGAGGTGACGGTCTGGGTCTGGTACGTGCGCGCCAATTTGGCGACCTGCAGCGGGGCGGCTAGCCAGGCCAGCCGCCATCCGGTCATGGCATAGCCTTTACTGAAGCCGTTGATGATGATGGTGCGTTCGGCCATCCCCGGCATACTGGCGATGGAGCGGTGGCTGGCGCCGTCGTAGAGGATGTGCTCGTAGATTTCGTCGCTGAGGACGTACAGATCATGCCGCTGCGCCACGGCGGCGATGTCGTCGAGTTCCTTTTGGGTCAGCACGCGGCCGGTCGGGTTGCTGGGTGAGCAGATCATGAGCAGCTTTGTCTTCTCACTGACATACTCCTCCAGCTGCGCAGCGCACACGCGGAAGGTTTCCGCCGCCGGCAGAGGCACATGCACTGGCGCGCCCCGGTTCAGCCGCACCATCGGCGCATAGCTCACCCAGGCCGGGTCGAGAATCATCACCTCGTCGCCGTCATTGAGCAGCGAGGCCAAAGCGGTGTAGATCGCCCACTTTCCGCCGGGCGTAACCAGCAGTTGCTCCGGGACGGCCTTGACGTTGTTCTCACGTTCCAGCTTGGCGCAGATCGCCTCCAGCAACTCCGGTTTGCCAAAGGGGGGCGGATAGTGGGTGTCGCCGGCCGCGATCGCGTCGAACGCCGCCTGCTGGATATGTTTCGGCGTGTCAAAATCCGGCTCGCCCCCGGCCAGGTTGATCACATCCAGTCCCTGGGCGGCCAGTTCGCGTCCTTTTTGCATCATCAGCGTCGTCGGGCTGCCCGGCACCGACTCGACCAGTCGAGAGAGTGGTTTCATCAGGAATCACCTGCCTGGTGTGGTATATGTGCGGTTGATATGGAAAGGAGTCCAATATGGGAATCGAACACTATTTCAACTTTCTGAGTGAAGATGATATCCGCATCGCCGGCACGCGCGTGGGCATCGAGACGGTCCTCTACGACTACATTTGTCGCTGCCAGACGGCAGAACAGATCGCCGACACCTACCCCTCGATCAATCTGGAACAGGTCTACACGACAATTCTTTACTATCTTCAGAATCGAGAGAAGGTCGAAGCATATCTGGTAGACTGGCTTGAGCACGGCGAAAGAATGCGTCGTGAGCAAGAGGAAAATCTTCCGCCCGTCTTTCTGCGGCTTCGCCGGATTGCCGCGCAATCTGACGCGACGTGATACAGTTAAGCTATTTGCTTGACGAAAAAGCAAACCCGATTCTGCGTCATGCACTCCTTTGGAAAGAGCCAGAGATGACGGTGTGGCGTGTCGGTGATCCTACTTGCCCCAAAAGAGGCACGCCCGACCCCGTAATATTGAAATGGTGCGCGGAAAACAGATTTACTTTGGTCACAGATAACCGGGCCTCTATGCCCAAACATATGTATGATTACATCACGCAGGGGCATACGGCGTCAGCAGTTCTTGTACTCAAACCGAAAATGACCTTGCAGGGGACGGTTTCGGAACTATAACTGTTTGGGCAGCATCTGAGCCGCACGAGTTTGAGAACACGATCAGATTCCTCCCTTTTCTTAGGTGAGTCCGGAACTTGCCGCCCTCACTTCAGAACATCAGCGATCGCCGCGCACAGATAGTCCATATTCGCCTCTGTCATCCCCGCCACGTTGATGCGCCCGGAGCCAACGATATAGATCGAGTGGCGCTCGCGCAGGGCCTGCACCTGCGGCGGCGTCAGGCCGCTGAAGCTGAACATGCCGCTCTGCCGGGCGATGTAAGAGAAGTCGCGACCGACATCCTGCTCATCCAGCATCTCGACGAACAGATGCCGCATCTCATTGATGCGGTCGCGCATCTCCGCCAACTCCACTTCCCAGCGCTGACGCAGTTCCAGGTCGCCCAGGATCGTCGCCACAATCTGGCCGCCGTGTGCGGGCGGATTCGAATAGTTGGTGCGCACACAGGTCTTCAGATGGCTCTGAGCAGCCGAGGCTGCATCCGCGCCGGCGGCCACGAGCGTCAACGCCCCCACCCGTTCATTGTAAAGGCCAAAATTCTTCGAAAAGGAGTTGGCCACCAACAATTCCTGGCAATGTTCGGCAACGATGCCGACGCCGAACGCGTCCTCCGTCAGTCCGCTGCCGAAGCCCTGGTAGGCGAAATCCAGCAGCGGCAGAACGCCGCGCTCGACGCAGAGGGCAGCGACCGCCCGCCATTGCTCCGGCGAGAGGTCCGCGCCGGTGGGATTATGGCAGCAGCCGTGGAGCAACAGCAGATCGCCGGCGGGGATGCTCTCCAGCGCAGCCATCATGCGGTGGAAGGCCACGCCGTTGCTGTCGGCGTCAAAGTAGGGATAGGAGTCCACGCGCAAGGCCGCGGAGCCGAAGACATTCGGATGATTTGGCCAGGTCGGATCGCTGAGCCAGACTGTCGCCTGGGGGGAAATCCGCCGCACAAAGTCTGCCGCCAGGCGCAGCGCGCCGGTGCCGCCGGGCGTCTGAACCGTGACTGCCCGCCCGTCGCTGACAATGGCGTGATCGCTGCCGAAGACCAACTGCTGACAGGCAGCCGCGTACGCCGCCAGCCCGTCAATCGGCAGATAACTCTTCGTCGCCTCCGCCCGCAGCAACCGCCGTTCGGCCTCCTTCACAGAGGCCAGCACCGGCGTCTGTCCGCTCCCATCCTTAAAGACGCCTACGCCCAGATTGATCTTGCGCGGGTCTGGGTCCTTCTGAAACGCTTCCGTCAGTCCCAAAATCGCATCGGGCGGGGCGGGGTTGATCGTCTCGAACATTGGATTTTAGCCTCATTGAATATGGTCGGAACTCACTGCTCTTCAATAAACAGATCCACGAAGTCGAACGCCTCTACATCCACCAGTCCCGTGTCTGTCAGTTTCAGTTTTGGGATCACTTCCAGCGCCATAAAGCTCATCGCCATGAAGGGATCGCGCAACAGAGAGCCGAACTCATACGCTGCGTCCAAGAGCGTGTCATACTGGGCGCGCACTGTGCCTAGCGGCTGGTCGCTCATCAGACCGGCCACCGGCAGGGGCAGCGTCGCCAGGGCCTCCGAACCGTCGGCGACGGCCAGCCCGCCCCCCATCGCGGCCACAGCATTGGCCGCAGTCGTCATCGACCCGTCGTCCGCACCGATCACGATCAGATTGTGATGGTCGTGGGCGACCGTGCCGGCGATGGCCCCGCGCCGCAGGCCGAAACCCTGGATGAATCCCAGCCCCATCGACCCGCTGGCCTTATGGCGGTCGACGACGGCCATCTTCAGGATGTCCCGCCTTGGGTCGGCCACGGCGTGCCCGTTTTCGATACGCGCCTCGAAAATGCGCTCCTCAGTCAGCAACTGGTTCTCCAACGCACCGATGACCCGCATCCGCGCGCCGGTCGCGGGGATGCGCAGATCGAAGACATCCCACGCCACGTTGACAGATGAAGCGACCGACGCAGGCAGCTCTGGCCGCGCCTGGGCTGCATTGTCCACCAATTGACCGTCCACAGCCCGCAGCCTTCCACCGGTGTAGACCTGGCGGGCCATCGGCGCGCTCAGATCGTCGAAGACCCACAGATCCGCCCGCCGTCCGGGCGCTATCGCCGCGCGATCACGCAGCCCGAACCACTCGGCGCCGTTAAGCGTGGCCATGCGGAAGGCCGTAACCGGTTCGATGCCGAAGGCGATCGCCTCGCGCAGCATGTAGTCGATGCTGCCCTGCGCCAACAGATCAGCGGGGATGCGGTCGTCGGTGCAGAAGCAGATGCGGCGATTGTTGCGCCCGTTGACCAGGGGCAGCAGCGCGTGCAGATTGTGCGCGTTGGTCGCCTCTCGTATGAGAATATAGAAACCGCGCGCCAGCTTCTCCGCCGCTTCCGCCGCCGTCGCGCATTCGTGATCGCTGCCCGCGCCCGCGGCCGCGTAGGCGTTGAGCGCCTGCCTGCTCAGCCCGGGCGCGTGGCCGTCCACAGGCCGTCCACTGAAAGCGGCGATCTTGGCCAGCACGTCGGGGTGGCCATGAACTGCGCCGGGAAAGTTCATCAGTTCCGCCAAGCCGTGGACCGTTCCCTCCGCCAGCAGCGCGGTAAGTTCCTCGGCGGAGAGGGTCGCGCCGCTCGTTTCCATGTGCGTGGCCGGCACGGCCGATGGCGCCATCACCACCACCTGCAACGGTAGGCCGCGGCTGCTTTCGGCCATGAAGCGCACGCCCTCCACGCCGGCGACATTGGCGATCTCGTGTGGATCGACCACCGCCGTTGTGACGCCCCTCGGCACGACCGCGGCCGCGAATTGACTGGGCAGGCAGAGGCTGCTCTCGATGTGAACATGCGCGTCGATCAGGCCCGGCGCCACATATGCGCCCTGCAAGTCGATCGTTTCCGCTGCGGTGTAGCCTGCCCCGACTCCGGCAATGCACTCGCCGTGAAGAGCCACGTCCGCATCTTCGATCTCACCCGACAGAACATTGACCACGCGCCCATTGCGCAGCAACAGATTGGCGGGTTGTTCGCCGCGTGCGGCAGCGAGCAACTCAGGGGTGAGCACAGAGCGCTCCTTTGGGTAACAGAGCAGTGATCCGTTGCGGAGGCGAAACGACTGGCCGCGAACCACTACCGAAAGGCTTGCGGGCATTATAGCACAAGAGGCAGGGATAAAGGGCGCATCTGGGACTGTGGGCAGGGCATACGCATCTCATGTGCGTCCACATCGGGAACCGGTTTTTTTCTGAATTTCGTATTGTAAATTGCGTATTCCGTATTGCATAAGGGCAGGCGAGACGGCCACGATTCAATTGCTTTATTCGCCCGAAAAGTGTCGACTTGAAATGGGACTCACATTAGAAGCTCTTTTGGGGCGGTTGGATGGGTTGACAGGCAGGAACGCTCGTACGAGAGTTTGCGGGAGAATTCGTGAGAGATTTCGTGAGATTGGGCAAGAAAATACTCACTGCATCACGGTAGCCGGGAGGCTGGCGAAGGCCGCCGGCGGCGTCCTGATCTGGGGGAGATGAGTAGGCGGCATAGGCGCAAAGTGGCGCGTGATTTCATGTGTTGCCTTGATCTCTCGGCTGTAAATGCGTGCGGATAGGCGCAGAGTGACGCATCGGCTGCGGCGGCGTCGTGGTCTGGCGGCGTTGGGTAGGCGGCGGGGGAAGCGTCATGAAGGTATGGAAGTTGTCGTACCATTCGGGGTGTTCGTCTGACATTGGATGCCAGGGCTTGGGTAATTGGGAATTATTCATGGCGGCAGTTTGGCTCCGATGGTTGATTGGGGCAAAGTCCTCTGATTTTGACGAGATTTGTCGCGTTTAGTCGCGTTTGGTCGCGTTTAGTCGCGTTTAGTCGCGCCTATTTTTTTTTCTGAAGGGAATGTCCGGACCAGGATTTGCGAAATTGGGCGGGTGCCGGGTCGGTTCCCTCGGCTGATTGTGCATGTAGCTGATAGGGTAGCACAGGTTCCGGTCTCTTGCTTTTGGGCGGCGGCTGGACCGATTATGGGGTGTGTTTTTGTGCGCATGGCGGGTCGGCTCCGTCGGCTGGTTATGCATGTCGTTGAAAGGGTAGCACAGTTTCCGGTCTCTTGCTTTTGGGTGGCGGGAGCGAAAGCAGAACTCGTAATCCTGGCAATGGAATGCGAAGCCCTCAGTTAAGATATAGTAAATTGATATTTGAGCGTGTTCTGTTTGTAAGGAGAGAGCGTGACACGATGCTCTGTGTCAGATGCGCCCCCATCTTGGGATGCTCCCAGGATAAAGGCTTCCTTTGGCTCCCGATTTTCCGGTGATACAATGCAGCGGCGTAGCAAGCGCCCTTTAGCGGCTGTCCAGTCCCAACATGTCCATTCTCGTTTTCGGATCCCTCAACATCGACCACGTCTACCAGGTGGAGCATCTCGTGCGGCTGGGCGAGACGCTGCCCAGCACGGCGTATCGCCGCTTCCAGGGCGGCAAGGGAGCCAATCAGTCGGTGGCTTTGGCCCGCGCCGGCGCGCCGGTCTTCCACGCCGGGCGGGTCGGTCGCGAGGGCATGTGGCTGCGGGATGAATTGGCCGTGCAGGGGGTGGATGTGGCGCAGGTCGCGGTGGGCGATGTCCCGACCGGGCACGCCATCATCCAGGTAGACCGCGACGGGGAGAATGCGATCCTTCTCTACGGCGGGGCCAATCTGACGGTCAGCGGCGCGGACGCGCGGGGCGTGCTGGCGCAGTTCGGGCCGGGGGATTGGCTGCTGCTGCAAAACGAAATCAGCGCCATGCCGGACATTTTGCGCGCTGCGGCTGCGCGCGGGCTATTGGTCGCCTTCAACCCTGCGCCGATGACGCCGGAGGTGCAGGACTACCCGCTGGACGGCGTTTCCCTATTTGTGGTCAACGAGACGGAAGGGGCGGCCTTGGCCGGAATCGAAAACGCCTCGCCTGCATCGATTGTGGGGACGCTGCAAAGACGCTTTCCGCGTGCCGCGATACTGCTCACGCTCGGTGGAGACGGTTCCCTCTATGCGCGCGACGGAGAGCGCATCAGAACGCCAGCGCAAGCGGTCGAGGCGGTGGACACGACTGCCGCCGGCGACACCTTCATCGGCTATTTTCTGGCAGAGTTGCTGGCTGGCGAGCCGACAGTGCAAGCCCTGACCATCGCGACCAAGGCGGCCGCGCTCTGCGTCACCCGACCCGGCGCGGCTGTGTCAATTCCGCGCCGCAGCGAACTTGGCCAGGCGTTATTTGCCCTTGAGAAATGAAAAGCGAGGGCTTTGCGCTCTCTTCGCGCCGGCGCGCCTAAGCTCCTCCGCAGTAGGCAACCGCGGTGAGCGCGTAGACTTTTGCGACGCGCGCCAACTCGTCCACCGGCACTGCTTCATACAACGTATGCGCGCCCGTGGCCGCCGGTCCATGGGTGAGCGCGGGGATGCCAGCCGTGGACGCATAGATGTTGCCATCGTCCACAAAAGGCTTGGCCCCCACGGGCAGCGGCGAGCCGGTCACGGCTGTATGGGCCTGCTGGAAGGCATGCACGATCGGAGCGTCTGCATCGATCTGATAGGCATCCCCCTGCTCGAAAAAGTCAAGCTCAGTTTGCGTGCCGGTTGCGGCTGCGAGCTCGGCCAGCAAACACTCAAACTCGGCCTGAACGGCCGCGCCGCTTCCCGGCGCAATCCAGCGGCGTGTGCCTTCCACGACGCACTCCGTCGGCGATTGGTTATAGATTTCACCTGTGTGAATGCTGCCCACGAAGGCGGAGTCGTGGCCCGCGTAGGGATGGCTGTTCAGCTTCAGCCGCTCGTGCCACGCGTGAAGACGGATCACCAGTTGTGCGCCGGCCGCCACCACATTTGGCAGACCCGGTGGACGCAGCACTTCATGCGCTGGCGCCCCCTCGCGGCGAATCGTCACCTTGAAGATGGCCACACCTCGGCCTGCAACCGGCAGGGTGTCGGCCATATATTCCGGCAGCAGGACGGCATCGCCGATGAGTCCGTCGCGGATCATGGCGCGCACCTGTCGGCCATCTCCCCAAGGCCCCTCATGGTGGTCATGCGCCGTAAACAGCACTTTGCCGGCGGGCAAGGCGCCCAGCGTCCGCAGCACGCGCAGCGCTTCCAGCGAGGCGGCTATGCCGCCCTTCATATCGGCCGCGCTGGAACCATAGAGAGTGCCGTCCTCCACGCGCGGCGGCACAAAGGGCAGATGCACCGTATCCAGATGGCCGTCAAATTGGAGTGTAGGCCCCGGTCTGCCGCTTTCCAACGTGGCAGCGACAATGGGAGCTTGCGGCCAGTCGGCGTCGTGTCGTTGGACGGGAAAGCCGTCAGCAGCCAAAATCGCGTCCAGCCGGTCCGCGGCCGCGCCGGCGCTGCGGGTAGGGCTGGGCACTTCGACCAATGCCACTGCGGTGTCGATCAGCCGCCGGCGGTCGATCGTGCGATCAATCTGTTCATGTAGGGTGTCGAGCATAACGTGCGGCGGGCGCAAGGCTGAGCGCTACTCGTCAACGTGGCGCCAGTCTCCGGGGATCGTTTTGTCGTCCTCGTCCCAGATATCCCAGACCTCCCGGTCCGGTTCATCCGGCGGGATGCGGCCGAGTCGCACCAACGCACGCCGTACCGCCGTATGGGGAGCCAGTTGAACAAACACGCGGCTCGCCAGGAGGAAGACTGCGATATCGTCGAGAGGTCCCAGCAACAGATCGATCGGCGATATCAGATAGAGTATCGTAAACAACGGCAAGCCGAGCCTGAGTAGAATCGATACCTGCGGATCGCCCATCAGTTGCCAGACTACGGCCAGATCGCGTAGAATATCGGTAAAACGCCAGCCGCCGCTCTGCGGTGCTAAGGATGAATTTCGGGTCATTTCAACAGACCTCCAGTCGGTGTCTGATCGTCGCCCGGTCATTGGGTTGCCGCGTGAGCGCCGAGTTGCCGGTATCGGCGACAACCTGCAAGACGTCTGGGAAAGGCGACAGTCATAATAGCCGCTTCATCGTATCGTCGCTCACTATTGTCGCACAGGAACACCCGAACAGGCAAGACCTGAGCCAGCGCCAAGTTTGACCAAGGCTGTGCGTACTCCAGCGGTTCGGACATTTGGCGGCAGCCTGAATTCTGAATAACGGGTCAACAGGGAAGCGCAGATGCCGCAAACCAGCCAGATGATCGCCGAATACCCGGAGATTCTTCTGCATGTGATCGCAGAGTTGCGCGGCGCCTTCCTTGATGGGGAAAGAAACAAAAGGGCGATGATTGACAGTCTGGGCGGCCAGATCACCGACCCCACCTCTGTGTTGATGGCCTTCCAGGAGATCACCGACTCCTATCCCGAAGCAAAGCCGGCGCTGGACCTCCTGCTGGCTGAGGGCGGCGAGTTGCGCGAGGCGCAGTTCAGCCGCGAATTCGGCAGCATCCGCCAGATGGGTCCGGCCAGGCTGGAGCGCGACCAGCCCTGGAACACGCCGGAAAGCATCGCCGAGTTGCTCTTCTATTACGGGCTGATCGGTCGCGGCTTCAAGGGCGCAGGCCAGAATGCCCACACCATCGTCTACATCCCCAGTGATATCCTGCCCTGGCTGCCGCAGCCGACAAGCGTTGATGGCGAGCAGGGGTTGGGGGTCGTGCCCGTGCCGCCTCCCCCGGCTGCTCGAATGCTGCGCCTGGAGGACGCCTTTCTGGAAGACGCCGGCGCCCTGTTGGGCTTCCTGCACACCGAAGGGCTGCGCCTGCAAGAGGAAGGCACGCCGGATCCGGATGACATCGACCAGCTGATGACGCGCCTTCAATCGGCCAATGGATTTGTCTCTCCATTCGCGCCGCCGGACACCGCAGACATGGCAGAGAACCGCCTGGCGCTGCTGCTACACCTGGCAAAGCGGCTGGGATGGCTGCGCCGGGCGGAAGATGACCGCGTGCGCTTGACCGGCAACCGGGTCTACGCCTTCCTGGAACAGACGCGGCCGGAGCAGCGCTTTACGCTCTGGGAGGCGTGGCGCACCTCCCCCGAATGGAACGATCTTGAACGAACTCCAGGGCTTGACTGCTCGGCTGGCGATTGGCAGAATAATCCTTTGCAGACGCGCGAGGTCGTTCTGCAGCTCCTGGGCCGCTTACAGCCCGGCGCGTGGTACAGTCAGCTGGAGGTCATCAACGCCATCAAGGAGACCTTGCCCGACTTCCAGCGCCCCAGCGGCGACTACGACAGTTGGTACATCCGCGATGAGAATACGCAGGAATTCCTGCGGGGTTTCGAACACTGGGAACAGGTCGAAGGCGTGCTGTTGCGTTTCCTGCTGAACGGCCCGCTCTACTGGCTCTCGGCCATGGACGTGGCCGAGCCTTCCGCCGGGGACGACCTGCTGTTTTCGCTCAGCGTTTGGGGCGCGCGCTGGCTGGGCCACGACAGCGCTTTGCCGAATGAGGCGCGCCGGCCTGCCATCGTTGTCGAGGAAGATTTCACAGTGCAACTGCCGCTGGGCACACCGCTGATGGACCGTTTTCGCGTTGAACGATTCAGCAGTTGGCAGGCCAGTTTCCCCCGCTTCGTTTACCAGATCAACCGCCGCAGCCTGCAGAGAGCCGCCGACGAGGGCGTGCCCTCGGATCGCATTCTCGCCTTTCTCAACGCTCGCGCCGGCCAGATGCCGGAGCGGGTTACCGCCGGGCTTAAACGCTTCGGCGAACAGCTTGCGGCCGATGGGTAGCTCGCCATCCCTTGCCATTCGGAAACCATTTGGAATCCATTGGGAGAGAGTGATAGGATTAGGTATAGGATTGGTCGAGAATCCGCTCCCTCCATCTTGGGGGGCTTTTTTGACGCAGGCCGGCCAATCCAACTCCCCCATGGCAGCCTTTGTCTCGTATATGCCTGCCGCTATGTTTTGCGCCGATATTCCGCATCTTGTGAAGCCCTGGCGCCTTAGCCGGGCTGCGGAAGATATACAACAAAACCATATACAATGAGTGAAAAGGAGATGTAAATGGGAAGGCACAGTTCATCCTTGCGAGTCATCGCCCTCTTGCTGGCGATGGCATTTTTGCTGGCAGCCTGTCCAGCCGCCGCGCCGACAGGGGGCGAAGCGATGGAGGAAGAAGGTGAAGTTGTGACGATCCTCTACTGGCAGGCCTCCTCATTGCCCAGTGCGTACCTGTCCGGCGGCACGAAGGATCAGGACGCCAGCGCGATCACGCTCGAACCGCTGGCCAACTACGACCCCAATGGCGCGATGGTGGCAAAACTGGCGGTGGAGATTCCCTCGATTGAAAACGGCGGCATTGCGGAAGACCTGATGTCGATCACCTGGAAGTTGAAGGAGGGTGTGAAGTGGTCTGACGGCAGTGACTTGACAGCCGCAGATGTGGTTTTTACCTGGCAATACTGCACCGACGAGGCGGCCGGCTGCACCTCCAGCGCGGCGTTCCTAGGCATCGAGAGCGTGGAAGCGCTCGACGACCACACTATCAAGATCACTTTCGACGTGCCGACCCCCTATCCGTTTAACGCCTTCGTCGGCGCCGGTACGCCGATCATCAGCAGCGTACAATTTGCCGACTGCATGGGCGCGGCCGCCCAGACCTGCAATGATCAGAACACGTTTCCGCTGGGGACAGGCCCCTATCGCATTGTCGATTTCAAGGTCAACGATGTGATCGTCTACGAGCGCAACCCGCATTACCACGGGGAGCCGCCTTACTTCGACGAGGTGATCTTCAAGGGCGGCGGCGATGCTGCCTCGGCCGCCCGCGCCGTGCTGGAGACCGGGGAAGCCGAATACGCCTGGAACATGCAGATAGAGCCGGAAATTCTGCGCGATATGGAAGAGGCCGGCCTGGGCCAGGTGGTCTCCTCCTTTGCCAGAAATGTCGAGCGGATCCTGGTCAATCAGACCAATCCTGACCCCGAATTGGGCGACAGCCGCTCCGTGTATATGGGCGGCGACAACTCCCATCCGTTCCTGTCATTCCCGCCAATAACGCAGGCGATGTCGATGGCCATTGATCGCAATCTCATCGCCGAGCAGCTCTACGGCTTTGCCGGCAAGGCCACCTGCAACGTGATCCCGGCGCCGTTGCACTATGCGTCTACCGCCAACGACGGCTGCCTGAACCAGGACATTGAGGGCGCCACTGCGATGCTGGACGAGAACGGCGTGGTGGACAGCGACGGTGACGGCATCCGCGAGTACAACGGAATTCCGCTCAGAATCTCTTACCAGACCTCGACCAACTCGGTGCGCCAGAAGACGCAGGCGCTCGTCCGCCAGTGGTGGAGTGAGATCGGGATCGAGACCGAACTGATCAACCACGACGCTGGCGTCTTCTTCGGCGGCGATCCCAACAGCCCCGACACCTACCTGAAGTTCTACGCCGACCTGCAGATGTACACGACAGGCCCCAACATTGACCCGCAGCAACATCTTTCCGAGTGGCTCTGCAGCCAGATCCCGACGCCAGACAATGCATGGGGCGGCGGCAACATTTTCCGCGGTTGCAACGCCGAATATGACGCGTTATTTGCAGAGCTGACGCAAACTCCGGTCGGACCGAGACGTGAGGAAATCGTTAAGCAACTGAACGATATCAACGTGCAGAACTATTACCAGATCCCGCTGGTTTACCGCGGTGACGTCTCCGCGCACGCCTTTACGCTTAAGGGCGTCTGGATCAACGGTTGGGACAGCGAGATGTGGAACATCGCCGAGTGGCATCGCTAACATCTAATTGGGTCGGAGTTCAGCGGTCACTTTCTGGCCGCTGAACTCTGGCCACTACCCGCACCCCTCTTCATGGGCCAATACTTCGTCCGGCGCATTCTAACGCTCATTCCCACGCTCATCGCCATCAGCTTCGTGATCTTCGCGGTGCTGGATCTCGCGCCCGGGGACCCGACGAGCGCGCTGCCGGAAACGATCCGCCCCGAGGTCCGCCAGCAGATCCGCAAAGTGATGGGATTGGATGAGCCATTGCCGGTCAAGTATTGGCTGTGGATGCGTCAGTTCTTTATCAACGAACCGCTGGCGCTGATCGAGAAGGCGTTCGACATCCAGATCGGCGATTCGGAGAAGCGTCTGCGGATCACGTCATGGGGCAGCCGCGGCGTGCCCGTCATGGATATCGTCGCGGAGCGGGTGCCGCAGACACTTTGGGTGGTGGGGTTGGCCTATCTGGTCGCAATTGTGATCGCGGTACCGGTCGGCGTCATCTCCGCCATCCGCCAGTACTCGATCTTCGATCAGGCCGGGACCTTCTTCTCGCTAATTGGCTATTCGATTCCGACATTTTTCACCGGCCTGCTGATGATCCTGCTGTTCAGCGTCAAACTCAAGTGGTTCCCCATGATCTACGACACCAATCTCCGGGTGGTGGATTGGGAGAGTTTCGTCCAGCAGATCAAACAGAGCATCATGCCGGTGGCCGTACTCGGCTTCTTCCAGGCGGCGACGCTGGCCCGTTTCACGCGCTCGTCGATGCTGGACAACATCCCGATGGACTACGTGCGCACTGCCACGGCCAAAGGGTTCCGCGAGCGCTATGTCGTCATCCGGCACATTCTGCGCAACAGCCTGATCCCGGTCGTCACCCTGATCGCGCTGGGCATTCCGGCCATCTTCAGCGGCGCAATCATCACCGAGCAGATCTTCCGCGTGAACGGCCTGGGCGCTCTGCTCATTGGCGCAATTCAACTCAATGACATCCCGCTGGTGCAGACGGTCACCTTCATCTTTGCCTTTCTGATCGTGATCTTCAATCTGGTTGCCGATGTCGCTTACGGCGTGCTTGATCCGCGTATTCGATATAGCTGATTCGACGAGAAAGGAGTGAGGAGTCAGAAGCAAGTCAGAGCGTTAATCTCTCTTCTCTCTCCTGTTTCCTCTCTCCTCGCCGTTGGAGTTAGTATGGCCGTCCGCACACAGACTGCTGCGGCTGACGACCTGGCCGTTGAGCTTTCACCGCGCCAACATCGCACCCTGTGGGGGGATGTATGGCAGCGCTTTCGCCGCCATACCCTGGCCATTATTGGCGCGGTCGTGCTTGCGCTGCTTTTTTTGGGCGTGCTCGCCGGGCCGCTCGTCTACACGGTAGACCCGGAGTACAGCTTTATTGTCGACGATATCGACTCAATCAATCAGCGGCCCTCGGTGCAATATCCGCTCGGCACCGACGACCTGGGGCGGGACACGCTGGCGCGCAACCTGTTCGGCGGACGCATCTCACTGGCGGTCGGTGTTATCGCGATGCTGGTCGCCATCACTTTCGGCGCGCTCGTCGGCATCCTCTCCGGCTACTTCCGCCGGCTGGACAATCCCCTCATGCGCTTCACCGACCTGATGCTGGCTCTGCCCAGTCTACCCCTTCTGCTCGTGATCATCATGCTGTTTCGCGACTCGCTCAAGGCGTCGCTCGGCCCGGAACCAGGCATCTTTCTGCTGGTTGTCCTGGTGATCGGCATTCTGGGCTGGATGCCGACGGCCCGCGTGGTGCGCGGCTCGGTGCTGTCGGTCAAAGAGAAGGAGTTTGTCGAGGCCGCGGTCAGCGTGGGCACGCGCCAGCCTGCGATCCTCCGCCAGCATATCCTGCCCAATGTGCTCAGCCCGATCATCGTCTCGGCCACGCTCGGCGTCGCGTCGGCCATTCTGACCGAGTCGGCGCTCTCCTTTCTCGGCCTGGGCTTCCCCTCCAATGTGCCGACCTGGGGACGGCTGCTCTTTGAAAACAAGGATTTCATCACGCAGAACCCGTGGCTGGTCATCTGGCCGGGCATGTTCATCTCGCTGACGATTCTCAGCATCAACTTCATCGGCGACGGCCTGCGCGACGCGCTCGACCCTCGCCAGCGCAGATAGGCGACTTTGAGGCGGGCACTGTTCGCTCCCTCCTCGCCACGGGTCGTTTCAGTGCAGACGACTCGTCACCTGCCCCAGTACATGCTCCGCCGCAACCGGGCCGAAGCCGCGACTGTCCGCGCCGGCCGCCGCATTGTCGCTGGACAGCACGAGCCGCACAATGCCCTCTTCGTTCTCAAACACCGCCGCCACCCGCTTGACGATACGCAAACCGTCCTGACGCGGATGGCGTGCCACGACGATCTCATCCTCGCGCGGCGTTCGTTTGCGGTAGGCATGGGGATCGATCATCACAACCGCGCCGACAGACAGGGTAGGCGTCATCGACTCTCCGGTTACCCGCAAGAGCCGCCGTCTGCGTATCAGCCACAGCGCCATCTCCCGCCAGCCGCTGCGGGGCAACTGCGCTTCCATCCTCGTCTCCAACAAGAAAACAGCCGGACCCTGTGAAGAGTCCGGCCGTTATGTTTCTGTGCACCTTTGCGGCGTCAAGTCTCAGGAAACCACGTAGTAGGTTACATCCCGCCCCTTCGAAGCCCAGAAGACGTTGTGGATATCCTCAATCGCCGCCATCAGCGCGTTGGCCGCATCCTCATCCACGCTCTGCTTGACAGCCGAGCACAGCTTGGCCGCGTTCCAGAACTTCTCATGCAGGTCGGGGCAGCCCGCCAGATGCTCCGGCTTGAAGTAGTCGGTCCACAGCACCAGCAGCTCCGTCTTGGCGAGGTGCGCCTGCTCTTCCTTGATGCTGACGAAGCGGGAATAGGTGTTGCTATCAGACTCTGCCGGGCCGAGGGCAATGATCTTCTTGGTCATCGAGAGAGCCGCTTCGGCGGCGATGCGGGCGGAGGCCGGGTCATAGACGCCGCAGGGGCCGTCGCAGTGGGCGCTGACGGTTTCGACTGCGGTCTTGGCAACGAGCTTGGCAATGGCTTCCTGAATCATTTGGAATCCTTTCTGTGTTAAGGAAGGTCAGAGGTTGTGACTCATCCGCAATATCAGTGACTTGAACGTCCTGCAGAGACTCCCTGTGCCTGCAAGTTATGAAGAGTATACCGAAGACAGATGAAAGCGTCAATTTTCCCCGAAAGTTCGTCGCCCGCCACCTGCCGAGCCGAACAGGGCAATCGCACCTGCAAGAGAGTGCGAATCGGAGGGCGACTGGGAAGAGATCATTCCTGCAAAGCAAGGATGTAATGCCACTCATCTTCGATCAGGATGCAGTCCACCAGCGCGTAGCCGCCGGCCAGGCAGCTTTCGGCGGCCTGACGGAAAAAATGCGCCAGTCGTACAACAACGATCCTCCTGCTTGGCGCAAAGCATCGACGCTGTCGGGCAGGGGGAGCGCATACGGGCGGCCATCCGGGGCGAGCGGCGGGTCGAACGGCGCGCGCAGCGTATCGGCGGCGGGTAATGTGTGGGTGCGGACGCGTAGGAGTTCAGCTGTGCGCCATTCGGGCAACGCGTCGCGGGCGAGCGCCTTCTGTACACGCGGGCTGTTCAGATGCCAGTCCACCTGAAAGCGGTCCGTCGGCACACCGGCATTGAGGGCATCCGTCATCTCGCCATAGACATTGCGCACATAGGTTGTGCTGATGGCGCCCAGCCTGTTGATATTGAGCCGCCCGTTCACCCGTTGGAGCGGGTCATACGTCCAGGTGACCAAGTCGGTCCAGCCCTGGCGCAGCAACTCCTCCCGCTGCGATAGTTTCAACCGGAGTCCAATACCGTGTCCATGCCACGCGGGCAACACGCCCATGATATGGCTACAGAACTTTAGCTTGCGATTGCCGGAGTTATCGCGGGCGAATGCGGGCCAGCCGAAGCAAAAGCCGACCATTCCCTGCGTCTCCTCGGCGCCCTCGCTGGCAAATGCGCCCTGGAGCAGTCCGCCGTGCCGGGACTGCGTAACCAGCACATGAATCGACATCGTATCGTCGGCCCAGATGCAGTCTTGCACGACTTGCAGGCTTCGGCAATCTTCAACTGAAGTCAGAGTGCGGATCTGAATTGAAGCGCTCATCGACGGCAACTCCGCAACCAATCGTGATATGGTGTTTCATTTCCTGTCAAAGCGAGCGAAAAGCGTAACCCCCGGCAGATGGGGCTGAAGATCGATCGGCTGTACCACCGCCAGACGATAACCGGCCTCGTCAACGTCCGCCAGCGCCCGCGCCAGGCGCTGCGGGTCGTCGGTGATCAGGCCGCAGCGGCGGATGCGCATACGCGTGAGCAGGGAGAACAGTTCCGGCTCGATGATTCCATTAGGCGGCGTGAGCAGGACGGCGTCAAAGCTGTACTCGGCGCGGCGCAGCTTTCGAATCATCGGCAGCATCTGCCCGTGCCAGGCGTCGACGTTGTCCAGGTCGGCCAGGTTGGCCCGCAAAGCGGCCGCCGCCAGCTCCGACTCTTCGACCGCGACGACAGTGGCGACCAGTTCCGCCAACAGGGTTGCGCGCGCGCCGATGCCGGGCCACAGTTCCAGGAGATGTTCGAACGTCTTCAGTTCGAGGAGTTCCGCCGCGACAGCCGCCAGAACTTCATCCGCCAGCAGGTGGCGGTCGCGCGGGTCGTCGCCAACGGGCGGGTAGGCGGTCAGCCTGCGATCCTCTGCTTGCACGCTGTAGCTCCAGTCGCCCACCAGCAACTCCAGAGAAGGCTCATCACCCTCATGCAGCAGAAAGACGTTCACCGGCAGGTCCAATTCCAGGCCAGGCGGGTCGTCGCGTTCACTATGCAGGATGAGCACACCCTTGTCCGCGTCGCTGAGGGAGTCGTCCGTGCCGCCTACGGCCAGCGTAACGCGGTCTACTGGCAGAGGCGCGGCGCGAGAACTGCGCTCTTCTTCCGCCTCTGCACTCTCTGCGCGGTGTTCCCCGTTCCCGTCAGCGCCGAATCCTGCGAAAAGTTCTGCCAGTTGCGGATGATGAAGCGGACAGACGTCGACTGCCAGCCGCTCGCCATTGCGCCCTGCAAGGGTCAACCGGCCAGATTCTGCCAAGTCGAAACGCATCAGGGTGCGAAAGCCATAATCCAGCACGGAAGGCGCGCTGTCGGATATATCAGCTGCAGGTGCGCCAAGCGCGATCACCTCCGCCACCTTGTTTGCGGCGACCTGTCTGCTCTGTTGCAGCGTCTTGCCCTGGGGCCCGTTGCGGGCCAGGATTTCGACCACGATCTCCCGTTTCAGGGTCAACTGGCGCTCGTAATCGATCTGTTGCCACAGACAGCCGGAGCAGCCGGCGCGGCGCCACGACGGATTGAGAATCTGCCCGTCAGCCGTTGTTACCGGATGGAGCGGCCCAAAATGCGGACAGGGCGCCTCAATTCGATCCGGGCTGACCTCAAGCACTTTGCGCAGGACGCCCCGCCGCCAGCGCTTCGTCTCGGCAACGATCTCAACTTCGACAGTTTCACCTGGAATTGCGTCGGCGACGAAGACCACCTGCCCATCCTCGTCGCGCCCGATCGCCTCCCCGGTGGCAGCCATGCGCGTCAGTTCGATTCGAACAGTCGAGTTCATCACTGAATTGTACCCCGCGTCGACCGGCCCGGCCAATCGCCAGTTGTGAACTTTCCGGGCGTTGCTTGTACACTGGATTGACAGGAAGTATACTAATTGGCGTACCCCTAACACATCGTATCCGATTCTTACTTTTCAGTTGGCGTTGGGCGACTGGAAGCCAACAACTGATTTCAGAAATCTGCAGGAGAAAGCGATGAGGCTGGCTCTTCGGCTCGTGTTCCTATGGATCGCGCTGCTCTGCCTGTTGCAGATCGCTACCGTTTTCGCGCAGGAAGATGGCTATACATACACAGTGCAGCCGGGAGATAGCTGGCCGCTTGTTGCGCGACGGGTCGGCTTGACGGTGAGCGAGTTACAGGCTGCAAATCCGGACGCTTTGCGCCCGAACGGTTGGCTCATTGTCGGCGAGCGTCTATTCATACCTTACTCGCCGGGTTGGGAGGAGAGATTTTACATCGTACAAAGAGGGGATGGCTGGGAGACTGTGGCCGACAAGTTCGGCTTGTCTGAGGAACTCTTGCAGGCGGCCAACCCCAAATTGCATCGGCCGGGTGATGCGCTGATCGTTGGCGAGCGCCTCCTGATCCCGGCCCTTTTGCCGACGCCGACCGGGTCGCCGCCATCGGGTACACCGCCGACAAGCACGCCGGAGGCGGGGGCCGCCCCAGTGGCCATTGTGGCCACCAGAGAGTCGACCCCTTTCCTCGCGCAGCGCATCAGCGTCGCCTTGCCCACGCCGGTCACGCTTCCACCTTGCCCCAACGTGCCCAACGATTTGGGCCAGACACTGACTGAACTGTTCGTCATACCCACTGCTAACCGTTACGCCCAACTTAACGCTTTCCTGGCAGATTGTGGAGCTGAACTGAAAATTCTGACCAGCGCCGACCTCAACGCCGATCGTGTGGATGACGCGGTGCTCGTTTATACGCCTGGCGACAGTCAGGAGAAGGCGGTCGCGGCCAATCAACAGGAACTCGTGCTTCTCAGCGGCGGTAAGGCGCATTCCATGAGCTTCGCAACCACCGCTAACGGCACGATAGAACTGCTGGCCGCACAGGACATCAATGCTGACGACCGCACGGACGTGGTCTGGTCCGACACCGTTTGCGGGAGGAATGCCTGCTTCCTCACCGTCCATGTCCGCAGTTGGGATGGCGTGGCATGGCGCGACTGGACCAAGGGCACAATCACGATGGCAGCGGCCAATGTGTCATTGATCGATGGCAGCGAACGCGGAATGCCCAAGGTGATTCGCCTGACAGGAGGGGAGTATAAGGGAGCCAACGCCGGCCCGCAGCGGACGCGTACGGCAGTGTGGACCAGCACCGGCGGCGCTCCTTACGCACTGGCCGAGGAGAGTCTGGCCCCCAGCGATTGCCTCTATCACACATTGCTTGAAGCCAACCAGGCCTTGACTGACGAAGGCCATCTCGAAAAAGCGCAGTGGCTCTATACCGAGGCAGCAGACAACAGGCAGTTGAAAGCCTGCTGGAATCGCGACAAAGAACTGTCCGAGTTGCGCAGCTTCGCCCTCTTCCGATTGGCGGTTACGATGGGCTATCAGAATGATCCGCTGCAGGCCACTTTGTATGTAAGGCGACTGGAATCCGAGTACGGCAGCCAGATTTACGCCAGTGTGGCCCGGCGCTGGTTGGAGACATACCAACAGAGCGGCGACCCCCATGCGGCTTGCAAAGTTGTGCGCATTTTCGCTGCCGTGACACCTGAGGTTGTGGAGGCTCTGGCCGAATACGGCTACACCAATCCGACATTTTCAGTGGAGGAGGTCTGCCCGCTGCTGGACATTGCGCCGCAAGCGGAGCCGGAACCGAGTCTTGCTCAATTCGAAGGATTGCCAGACTGCCCGTCAGCAGCCGCAGACTACCTCTCCGCACTGCCGACGGCTGTGAATCTGATCGCCGAAGGCTCCGCCGGCAGCCAGGACTCGCCCAATCTTTTGGGTTCTGCCGAAGCTTGGCTGCGGGCCTGCGGCGCGATGAGCGATGAACGCGGCGGGCTGCTGATCCATGACATGAACGGGGATGGACTGGAGGATGTAATCGCCGCGCCGACAATCGCCAGTGATGTCGGTTACGGGCCGGACGGAACAGATGGCGTCTTGCTCATTCTTCACCAGCAGGCGGACGGCAGCTATCTGACCGGCCATGCCCCGAAGGCACAGGGCCAGCCCAAAATTCTGGCACTAGGAGATGCCAACGAGGACGGAAGGGCGGATCTGTTCTGGCAAATGGAGCGTTGCACTACATACTGCAACTTGAGCGTGGATGCGATCACCTGGGACAGCGAGTCGGCCTCCTACCAATCGGTGATCGGGTCGGGCGCGACTATCGCTGAAGGCACGGCTTCGATTGACATCGCAGGCGAAGAAACTTCCTTACTTCCTCAGGTCCGTCGTCTGTGGCTTAACGGCGGGGTCAGCGGCACAGACGAGGACGGACTGGCCGTGTCCCATACAGAAATCTGGTACAGCGTCAACGGTTCCCCCATGCGCCGCTTTACCTGGTCGTATGACCGCTCAAACGAGACCAGCAACTGCCTGGGGCTGCGGCTGATTGAGGCGAATGTGGCGCTGCAAGCGGCGGGACCCGCGGACCAGCCGTCCGGTTATGGCACGGCCATCGAAATGTACGAGGCTGCACTCGAATCGCCGGGGTTGAAGCCGTGCAGCACGCAGGGCACAGACCCGGAAGAGGAGTTGGCCCTGCTACGGGGGCTGGCACACTTCCGGCTGGTGCAGGCTCTGACCTTGAACGGCGAGCGGTCGGTGGCAGAGGAACAACTGGAAACATTCGCCGAAAGCCAGCCGGAGAGCAAATATTCCAGAGCAGCCCGCGCCTGGTTGAACGCCTACTATTCGGTTCCCAACCCCGTGGCAGCCTGCGCCGCAGCTTTGTCCATCTTCCTGGACAGCCCGAACCTCTGGCAGATTACGGAAGAGTTTGGCGATGATCATCCGGCGCTGACCGTGCGGCAGGTCTGCTTTGTGCCGGGCAGCGGCGAGGGGTTCGAATTCCGTCTCACTCCGAACTGGTGATCACCGGTGTGCCGGCCGCCATCGCCTCCAGCAGCGTCATGCCGAACCCCTCATACGCGCTCGGGAAAAGGAAAGCGGTGGCGCCCGCATAGAGCAGCGCCTTTTCGGCCTCATCCACCCAGCCGATGAAGCGCACGCGGTCGGTCAGCTCAAGTTGGCGGACGAGTCGCTGCGGGTCCGGGAAGAAGCCCGTGTCCGCGCGCGGCAGCGTGCCCGCCATCACCAATTGCACCGCCGGGTCCCCACCATGGTCGAGATAGCGTTGATAGGCGCGCACGATGCCCAGGACGTTTTTGCGCACATCAAAGCCGCCCAGATAGAGAAAGTAGCGTTCCGGCAGCGCATATTTCTTGCGTATCGCGTCGCGCGCATCATCTACGGGGCCATGCGGGCGGTTTCGACGCAACCCGTCATTCGCCATACGCATTGCCGTTTCGTTCGGGCCATGATGGACGGCAGACACTCGCTCGGCAGGCAGATTCAGGTGCGCGATGATGTCGCGCCTGCCGGCTTCGCTGACGGTCAGTACCGCCGTACAACGCCGGGCCGTCTGGCTGACCAGCCCGGTATACAGACGGCGCAGCCATCCACCACGATAGGCGGGCAAGAGCAAAGGGATCAGATCGTGGACTGTGACCACAGTGGGTACAGGTTGCCACAGTGGAGCCGCCCAATAGGGAACCAGCAGCAGGTCCGCGCGCAGACGCCGCGCCCAACGGGGCACGTTCACCTGCTCCCAATACAGCTTCGCCAGTTGACGGGGCAGTGGCGGAGGCTTGGCTACAACTGTGGATAGTGGAAAGAGATGTGCGCTCTCCGGCAAGGCTCTGGGCAGAAGCAGCGTATATCTCGGCGCGCCCTCACAGTCGGGCAGTTGCGTTGGGGAAAGCCCCGAACTGGCGCTTTCTCTTTCTTTGGCGCGTTCAGTGCCATCCGGCTCGGCCAGGGCCATCAGATGGGGCAACAGACGATTGATATACTGACCGCTGCCGGTGCCGGGCTGGTCCCAGAACCAGCCACTGACGACGATGTGCATCGAAACTCCAGTGGATGGCGGCTCGTGCGGTGGGAACTCCACTGGCCGCTAGTCGCGAACGACTGACGTTCTGACCCACTCTACGGTGCGCCGCAAGCCCTCCCGCAGATCGACCTCCGCTTCCCAGCCTAACTCCTGCCCCGCTTTCGAAATGTCGAGCCAGGTAGCCCGCACTTCGCCGGCGGGTCGGGGCAGATAGGCGGGCTTGCGGCGATAGCCGGTCAGTTCTGCAAGCAACCGATAGATGGTGTTGATCTCCGTCGGCTGGCCCGTTCCCACATTGTATACGCCGTCTTCTTCGGCAGCCACGGCCAGCACGTTCGCCCTGGCGACGTCGTCCACATAGACAAAATCCCGCACTTGGGCGCCGTCGCCGGTTATGTGAGTCGGTTGATCCGCCAACATCGCGCCCGCGAATATGGCGACAACACCCGCCTCCCCCTTGATATCCTGCCGGGGACCGTACACGTTCGAATAGCGCAGAATGACGAATGGCAGGCCGTAGTTCTGGTTGTACAGTTCGATGAAATGCTCGCAACTGAGCTTGTTGGCGCCGTAATTGTCCTTTGGCTTTGGTCGACTCTCCTCGGTAAAGGGCAAAATCGACATGTGCGACCTGTTTCCCTCTTCGCTCTCTCCTCGGCGTGCGCCCTCTCCATAGACGGCGCCGCCTGTGCTGGCAAAGACGAACTTGCAGCAGTCGTAATCCTTGGCCAGCTCGAGCAGGTGCAGCGTGCCGATAATGTTGACTTCGGCATACGTGATCGGATCCTCCATGCTCTCACGCACATTCGCCAGAGCTGCCTGATGCACGACGGCCTGCGGACGTTCCGCGGCAAACAGTTGCGCCAGACCGGACTGATCGCGCAGGTCCACCTCGTAGAACGGCGTGTCGGCAGGGAGATTGGCCCGCTTGCCGGTTCGCAAACTATCAAGAGTTACGATCTCGTGCCCGGCCTTGCGCAGCCATTGCGAAATATGGCTGCCAATAAATCCTGCTCCCCCCGTGACGAGTATTTTCACGCAGTACCCCTCGACTGAATCTTCTACTCCAGAAAAACCAGTATAAGGCGTTCTCGCGGAAAGGGGAAATCGGGCCGGCGCGCCCCTGCATTTGCGTTTCTGACATGCAACCGTATACTTTATTGATCAGTGTCCGCTGAAGTCGCTGGCAATCGGGGTTGACAATGCTGATTCACAACGCGACCGTTATCACATTTGACGATACGAACCTTGTCCTGCCGGACGGAGGCGTCTATCTGCGCGGCGAGGAGATCGTCGCGGTGGGTGAGAGCCGGCAACTTCTGGACCTGTATCCTGATGCCGAGCGATGGGACGCGCAGGGCAAGCTACTGATGCCGGGCATGATCTGCGCGCACACGCACTTCTACGGCGCGTTCGCCAGAGGGATGTACATTCCCGGCGAACCGGCCAAGGATTTCCCGGAGATCCTGCACAAGCTCTGGTGGCCGTTGGACCGTTCGCTGGACTTGCAGGGCGTGCAAAGCTCAACAGAGGTCTGCCTGGTGGACGCCATCCGCAACGGCACGACCACGCTCATCGACCACCACGCCAGCCAGACCGCAATCGATGGCAGCCTGGACTCCATCGCCGCGGCCGTGGACGCGAGCGGGTTGCGAGCGGCGCTCTGTTACGAGGTAACGGATCGGGACGGCCGCGCGGCAGCGCGGGCGGGCATCCGGGAAAACGTGCGCTTTGCCGCGCGGCTTTGCGGCGCCGAAGGCTCCTCAGCACGCGTCGCCGCCACCTTCGGCCTCCACGCCAGCATGACCCTTTCCGACGAAACGCTCGAAGCCTGCCGCAGCGAGAGCGAACGCTTCCACGTCCACGTTGCCGAGCATCCGTCGGACGCCTGGGACAGCCTGCGCCGCAGCGGCAAGCGCACGGTCGAACGGCTGCACAGCTTCGGCATCACCGGCGCCGAGAGCATCTTTGCCCACTGCATTCATATCGACGCCTGGGAGATGGCCCTGCTACGGGAAACGGGGACGTTCGTATCGCATCAACCGCGCTCCAACATGAACAACGCCGTGGGCGCGGCCAACGTCCCCGCGATGCTGCGGGGCGGGATGCCTGTCTGCCTGGGGAATGACGGTTTCAGCAACGACATGTTCGCCGAAATGAAGGTGACCGACCAGCTGCAAAAGGTGAGCAGCGGCGATCCGCGCACGCTTGGCGCGGACAAAGTGATGCAGATGGCGGTACACAACAACCGCGCGCTGGCCAACGCCTTTTTCGACAAACCGGTCGGCATCCTGGCTCCCGGCGCATTCGCGGACCTCATTCTGCTCGACTACTATCCCACGACACCTCTGCACGGCGACAATCTGCCCTGGCACATTCTTTTCGGCATCGGCGGCGGGCACGTCCACAGCACTATCTGCCATGGTCAGGTGCTCATGCGCGATCGGTCTCTGCTCACCCTGGATGAAGAGGATGTCACTGCCCGCAGCCGCGAACGGGCGCAGGAGACGTGGGAACGATTTGGCAGCAGTTCTTAGTTTTCAGTTTCTGGTTTTTAGTGAACCTCCTCGCCACTGGCCTGGAGAATTCGTCAAGTATAGTCCCTTCACATCAGAAATAGCTTACCCAGTTGAATTCTCACCTTAGGCGATAAACTTGCAACCGCAAACTGAAAACTCAGAACTCAAAACTGCCGTTCCAACACTCGCGGTGATTGGCGGCACAGGTGCGGAGGGTTCCGGCTTGGCACTGCGCTGGGCAGCAGCCGGCTATCCGACTCTGATTGGCAGCCGCAGCCGCGACAAGGCCCAGGCCGCGGCGGCTGAGTTGGGCGCGCTCTTGCCCGCTAAGGGGGCTGCCATTGAAGGCGCTACCAACGCAGCGGCGGCGGCGGCGGCAGATGTCGTGGTCCTCAGTGTCCCTTACGACTCCCAGAACGGAATCCTTCAACAGATTCGGGCAGGCTGCCAGGGCAAGACGGTCGTCAGTGTCGTCGTTCCGCTCAAACCGCCGCGTGTGAGCCGCGTCTGGCGTCCACCGGCGGGGTCGGCTGCCGAAGAAGCCCAGGCGCTATTGGGCGAAGACGCGCGGCTGGTGGCGGCCTTCCAGAATATCAGCGCGACGCACCTGAGGGACCTGAGCCACTCAGTCGACTGCGACATTCTGATAACCGGCGACGACAAAGAGGCAAAGCAGACCGCGATCGAACTCGCCCAGGCCGCGGGGATGCGGGGCATCGACGCCGGTCCGCTTGTGAACAGCAGCGTCAGCGAAGGATTGACCGCGGTCCTCATCGGCATCAACGCCCGCCATAGGGTGAAGGGCAGCGGAATCCGGGTCACCGGCGTGTGACTTCCCTTGCGTATCACGTATTGCGTTTTCTTATTCTGTGGCGGTCGTTGGCGTCTCGGTGGGGTTGGTTCGGGTTGACGCTTGTTGCCTTTTCGGGAAACTCGTCGTGGTTTGGCGCCCTGTCTTGGTGGATGCGGCACGGCAATGTCGAACTAAGCAGTTCCCTATACGCAATACGCTATGAGCATCGCCAATGTAATCGCCGAGTTGCAGCGGGACACCGGCTTTATGGCCAACGTTACCGCTTGGGAGACGCTGCCCGCCCGCCCTGGCCGCATGGCGGAGATACCGGCCAGTCTGCACCCGGCGCTGACGCACGCGCTGCACCGCCGTGGGATTCAGCAACTTTATAGCCACCAGACCGAGGCCGTCGACCGAGCCCTTCACGGCCATAGCATCGCCGTCGTCACCCCCACGGCCAGCGGCAAGACGCTTTGCTACACGCTGCCGGTCCTGCACGCTCTGCTCAACGACACCGAAGCGACTGCTCTCTACCTCTTCCCGACCAAAGCCCTGGCCCACGATCAACTGGCAGAGATCGGCGACTTGATCGCGGATAGCAGCGAATGGATAGCGGATAAAGACACCACCATTCACAATCCGCTGCCCACCATCCACTCCTATGACGGCGACACGCCTACTGCCCAGCGCCGTTCCATCCGCCAGAATGCGAGGCTGGTCCTCACCAATCCGGACATGCTCCATGCCGCCATTCTGCCCTATCACGGCGGCTGGGAGCGTTTTCTGGCCGGTCTGCGCTACGTCGTTATCGACGAGATGCACAGCTATCGCGGCGTTTTTGGCAGCCACGTGGCCAATGTTCTGCGGCGGCTGCGTCGCGTGGCCGCCCATTACTGCCCAGATAGCGCCACCTGCCCCCAGTTCCTGCTGACCAGCGCAACGATCGCCAACCCCGGACAGTTGGCAGAGATTCTCACCGAACAGCCGGTGCAGGTCATCGACCGCAACGGCGCGCCGCAGGGCGAGAAGCACATCATCCTGTACTCGCCGCCCCTTTACGACCCGGTTCAGGGCCTACGCCGCAGCAGCGTATTGGAAACGCAGGAACTGGCTGCCCGCTTCCTGCAAGGCGGTCTTCAAACGATCGTCTTTGGCCGCGCCCGCCTGACCGTCGAACTCCTGCTCAGCTATGTCCGTGAACGGCTGCAAGCAGCGGATAGCGCAGAGTGGATGGTGGATCATAACACCGCCCTCCACGCAGTGCGCGGCTATCGCGGCGGTTACTTGCCCCAGGAGCGGCGTCAGATCGAGGCCGGTCTGCGGGCGGGGACGGTGCGCGGGGTGGTCGCTACCAATGCACTGGAGTTGGGCATCGACATCGGCCAGTTGGAGGCCGCGTTGATCTGCGGTTATCCGGGCACGATCGCGTCCGCGTGGCAGCAGTGGGGACGGGTTGGACGCACGACCGAGGCTTCTCTGGCCGTCCTGGTGGCGACGGCGGGCGCGCTCGACCAGTACATCGTCAACCATCCGCAATTTCTGCTGCAACGCTCACCGGAGCACGCCTTCGCCAACGCCGACAACCTGATGCTGCTGGTAGATCAGATGCGATGCGCCGCCTTCGAATTGCCTTTTGTGGAAGGGGAGCCGTTCGGGCGGTCGCTCTTCACCGCCGATGTCCTGGAGTTATTGATCGAAGAGGGGTCGGTGCAGCGGTTCGGCAACCGTTTCCACTGGAGCGGCGACGGCTACCCCGCGCGCCAGTTCGGGCTGCGCAGCATCGGCGGCGAGCCGGTGGTCGTTCAGGCGGGCGACTCGGTCGAAACGGCGGACTCGAAACGGAAACCTGTCCAAAAAGATAGCCCGTTCACAGTCATTGGCGAGGTCGATGCCGCCAGTGCGCCGTTCCTGGTGCATGAAGGAGCCGTCTACCTCCACGAAGGGCGCAGCTACCTGGTGGATCGCCTGGACCTGGACAGCGGATCGGCGTGGGTGTGGCCGGCGGAGGTCGACTACTTTACGGAGGCAAGCACGGCAACCGAGATTCAAGTGCTGGCCGTGCAGGAGAGCCGCATCTCCGGCGGGGCGCAACTGGGATACGGCGACCTCCTGGTGACCTCGCAGGTGACGCAGTACCGCCGCGTGCGGCGCTTCACCCACGAGAATCTCGGCGTTCTGCCGCTCGACTATCCGCCCACCACACTGGACACCGCCGGTTACTGGCTGGAAGTGACCGCCGAGGCGCAGATGGCTTTGATGCAGGCGGACGACTGGCGCGACGCACCCAATGACTACGGCCCCGACTGGCAGGAACAGCGCACCCGAACGCGCGCCAGGGACAGCTACCGCTGCGCCGAATGCGGCGCGCCCGAGACCCGCAACCGCCAGCACGACGTGCATCATCAAATCCCCTTCCGTGCTTTCGGCTACATTGCGGGTCTGAACAGGAACGACCGGGAGGCCAACCGGCCCAGCAATCTCATGTTGCTGTGCCGCCGCTGTCATCAGCGTCTGGAAGCGGGAGTACGCGCCCGAACCGGAATGGATGGGGTGGCCTACGCGCTGGGCAATCTGGCCCCACTGCACTTGATGTGCGACCGGCGCGATATAGACGTTGCCGTCATTCGTGATGAGGGTGAAACAGGCCTCGCTTCTCCCGCCATGCAGAGTTCGCCTGCCGCCCCGCGCATCTACATATACGAGCGCATCCCAGCCGGGATCGGATTCAGCGCCCAACTGTACGAGCGCCACGACGACCTGATCGCAGGGGCCGCAGAGTTGATCCGCGGTTGCGCCTGCCGCTATGGATGTCCCGCCTGCGTGGGGCCTGTGCTGCTGGTGGGCGATGAACAGCGCCCGATTCTGGAGTCCAAGCGGCTGGCGCTTGCCCTGCTAAAGGCAGTGGATAGTGAGTCGTGGTCAGCGGGATTGCGGCCGGTTTGTGTTAGCTGAATAGGCCGGCTTCGCGACGCATGGGCGCAAACGAGTGCCGGTGCGCCGGGCAGGGTCCGTGCCGTTCGATGGCGGCCAGATGGGAGTGCGCGCCATACCCCTTGTGGCGGTCAAAGCCATACGCAGGGTACTCTTGGTGCAGTTGGTGGAGCAGACGATCGCGGTGAACTTTGGCCAGGATCGAAGCGGCGGCGATGGAGACGATGCGCTGATCACCCCGAGTGAAACTCTGCTGCGGAAGATTGAGCGCTTTGAGCTGCACCCAGTCGATCAGCAGGTGATCGGGAGGCGGGATCAGCGCATGGACAGCCCTTCGCATCGCCAGCCGCGTGGCCGGCGCGATGCCCATGGCGTCGATTTCGGCGGCGGACGCTTCCCCCAAAGACCAGGCGGCCGCCTGCGCCCGAATCAGTTCGGCCAACTCCTCGCGCCGCGCCGCAGACAGCAGCTTGCTGTCCTGAACTGCGGCCCACACGCCTTCCTGCGCGCAGTTGGTCGGCAGAATGACCGCACCGGCGACAACAGGCCCGGCCAGCGCGCCGCGCCCGGCCTCATCCAGCCCGGCGACGCGGGCACACCCATCGCGCCACAGGCGCTGCTCCTCGGAAAGCGTGGGCCCGCAGCTATACCGCGCCAAGTCTGTGTCCTCCATCTCTACACGAATTCCCGCCATCCGCCGCGAGGGGTGACAAGTGACGGCGTGTCTCGCTCCTCCCTCTTCTTCACTCCCTCTTCGGTTGTCCGCCCGCTACGTCCAGAGCCGATCCACATCCCGGCGCGGTTGGAAGCCGAGGATTCGCTTCGCTTTTTCGTTGCTAAACTTGCCATGCGGCATGTCGGCGAACACGTAGAACAGTTCACAGCGGGAAGGCAGCGCGTCCAGGTCGATCTCCAACCCCAGGGAGAAGGCTTCGGCCGCGTTTTCCCAGGAGACTACGTAGGGCGAGTGACTCTTATCATGCTGGATCGCCGCCGGGTCTACGAAGTGATAGAACAGGTAGGTCTGCACGCTGATGTCATGATGCACACTGAAGACGCGGCAGATTTCCTGACCCATCGACTTGGAAATGGCGTAGATACCCGTGCCGGACTGAGGCGGGATGTCCGGGCCGATGCCGAAGTCGAAACACTCGGTGATGTTGTGACCGGCAACGGTCAAGTGCGGGCCGGTGTTGATCACGCGCCGGATGCCATGCGCCACCGCCGCCTGCATCATGTTGTAACAGCCGCGCGTGCTCACATCCCAGGCGATCTGACGGTCGCGGCGCAGGACGGACAGATTTACGATCGCATCCATGCCCGCAGCCGCCTCCACGACGGCGTCAAGGTCGGATACGTCCAGCAGCAGGAACTCGCCGGGCAACTCTTGCGCTGGCGGCTTGACATCGGTGATGCGCAGCGCGTGGGCAGGCGCCAGTTCACGCGCCACATACGGCCCGAGCATTCCAGCGCCGCCCAAAATGAGTACGTTCATCTTGGCATCTCCCCCACATGTGTTATCGACCAATCGCCGGCGTCCGCAAGCGCCTCGTCGACTGTATTAAGGAACGTCGTGGGCGACGCCTCTGCCAGACGCAGGATCGCCACCCGCACCTTGCCTTCGCGGGCGAATTCCCGGCTGATCTGTTCGGCCAGATGCTTGCTGAGGGTGGGCGGCTGTGTGCGGGGCAGAGGCCGCCAGGTCTCGTTGACCCGATAGGCGGCGGGGTAGTCGGCCATCAACTCCAGCGTGCTCAGCAAGACGACCTGCGGCACTCCTTCCTCGGACGCCGCCATCAGCAGATTGTAGGTGCAGCGGGTGGCGGCGTCGAGTTGCGCGCTCACATCCTCGCCCGGCAACGTTTCGACGGCGTGAATGATGGCGCCCATGCCGCGCGTCAGCAGGTTGGTCGAGCCGTCATGGTCCAACCCGCACTGCACAAACTCGTACGTACTCTGCACAGGCTCCCGTTCAGTCAGCCGAATTTCGTGAAACTGGGCCAGATGGTCAGCCAGCGCCGCGCTGCGTTCCGTCCCACCCGATGTAATCAGAATTTTCATTTACGCGGCCTCCTCAGTTTGCTCTCTCACGCCGACGCGCCCGAATAGAATCGAATCCCCACCCGCCAAAACCAGCGGGAGACAAGCAGTAGGGCCGCGGCCAGGGCCAGCGAACCCCATAGCGTGGCCGTGGTGAGGCGACCGCTCACCGCGGATGCCGGCACGGTGGTGGCGAAGGCCACCGGCACCAGAAATGTCAGCACCGCGCGCAGCCAGGTTGGATAGATGCTGATCGGCCAGCGGCCTGCCTGCCACATGCTCATAAAGATCACCTGGATATTTTCGACCTTCACGAACCAGAATGCGCAGGTGCTGAGCATAAGCCAGAAGCTGTAGATGATCAGCCCGCCGCTCAACATCGTGACCGCGAACGTGAATGTCTCGGCAATGCCAAACTGCGCGCCGAGCCGCACCAGCGCCGTGCCCAACAACGGCAGGGCGACAAGTACATCCACCAGCCGCCAGACCTCGAACCGCTGAATGCTGACCAATATCTGTGAGTCAGCTGGCTTCGTCAGAGTGAAATCGAGCGTGCCCTGGCGCACATCTTCCATGAATTTCGCCATCGAGGGGCGGATCAGGGTGCGGATCAGGCCGCCGATGAGGAAGTGGACGCCCACCAGGGCGAGCAGTTCCTCCGGTCGCCAGCCGCCCAGGTTGTCGGTATGGGCGAAGACAACCGCCAGCCCGCCCAGCGCCACGCCCAGCTCCAATAAGGACTGAAGCAGATTGATCCAGAAATTGGCGCGGTATTCCAACTCACGCAGCACGCCGAGACGCAGAAATGTGGCGAAAAGACGAAAGTAATACATCAGTGAATCGTGGATAGTGGATAGCAGTGTTGACATCTGCCTGCCTCGGCGATCACCCGCCAAACGCGGCGTAGCGGCGGATACCGGCGCGGTAGATAAAATGCACAAACAGATAGCCGGCGATCAGCCAGGACAGCTGCGCGCCGAGGCCGATCAACAGTTCCCTGGGCGTTAGCCGCCCAAGCAGCAGTTCGACCGGAAAGGCCAGCATCCAGCGGAAGGGAAGAATATCCGCCGCGCGCTGCACCAACTGTGGAAATAGATCGAGCGGAGCCAAACGCCCGGAAAAAAAGAGGACGATGACGAAATAGCCCTGGTTGATGGCATCGAGGCGCGAGGTCCAGAAGGCCAGCATCGCAAGCCCCCACTCCCAGAAAAAACGCATAAGAAAGGCCAGTATCAGCACAGGTACAAATGCCGCCAGCGTCCACACGTCCGGCTGCCAGGAGGCGTTGAAGAACCAGGCCAGCAGCGCCGCGGTCGGCCCCAGCACGGTCAGGGTCAGGAATTTGTAGCCGATGTTGTCGGCGATATCGCTGTGGATTGGGTGGATGGGCTTCAGCAGAAGCGACGAGAATATCCCCATGCGGATGCGAGAGTCATACTCCCACATGATCCAGGTGAAGGTGCCGTGGTTGACCAGCATCATGGCGATGTAGTAGACGACAAAATCGTTGACTGCGTAGCCGCCGACCGCGCCGCCCTGCTGCTGCGCCACCGTGCGCCACACCACCAGATACATCAGCGGCTCGATGATCCCGCCCAGCAGCCAGATCAGCATCGCAACGCGGTACTGGAACTGCACCACCAGCGCGGTGCGGAAGTAGCCCCTGTAGATGGAATAGAGTGCGGTCATAATTGGAGTGAGGAGTGGCAAGTGGGCGGTGTTTTCTTGCTTCTCACTCCTCTTGGCTCTCTCCTGCTTCCTGGCTGAACACCTGCTCGATCACGTCCTCGATCGGCGGATCCTGGACGGTCAGGTCAGCCACATCCAGTTCGGCCAGCAGACGCCCGGTGACGGTGGCCGTCTCGACTTTGGGCACGCGCAGCGTAACGCGGCCTTCTTTTTGCACGAGCACCTCGCCGTACTGCGCCATTTGCCGTCCGCCAGTGCCGTTCTGCAACTCCACCTCGACGGTCTTGAATGGTGCAAAACGATCGGCCAGGCCGCTGAGATCGCCGTCGTAGAGCAGCTTGCCATGATGGATGACGACCACCCGCTTGCACAGCGCCTCCACGTCGGCCATATAGTGGCTGGTGAGCAGGACAGTTGCCCCGGTACGCTGATTGTACTCGGCTAAGAACTTACGGATGCGCCGCTGCATCGTCACATCCAGCCCGATTGTCGGCTCGTCCAGAAACAGCACCCAGGGGCGGTGGAGCAGCGAGGCCGCGATCTCACACTTCATGCGCTCGCCCAAGGAGAGATTGCGGGTGGGCTTACGCAGCAGAGGGGACAGTTCGAGCAACTCGGTCAGTTCAGCGACGGCGCGCCTGTACTCCGCCTCCGGAATGCGGTAGACTGCCCGGTTCAACTCGAATGTGTCGATGACCGGGATATCCCAAACCAGTTGATTGCGCTGCCCCATCACCAGGGTCATGCGCCGCAGATAGTCGCGGTTGCGCTCCCAGGGCCGAAAACCGAGCACCGTTGCGCGGCCGCCGGTCGGATGGAGCAGGCCGGACAGCATTTTCAGTGTGGTCGTTTTACCCGCGCCATTGGGGCCGAGAAACCCTACGATCTCCCCTTCGTTGACCGAGAAGGAGATCTCGTCCACCGCGCGCACGTCGCGCGTCTTGCGCTTAACGAGGCTGCGCATCGCGGCGACCACCCCCGCCTCCCGCTCGGGGACCCTATAGATCTTGCTGAGGTTTTCGATCTGAATTACCGGGGATTGTTGATTCACGCAGGCTCAGTTCCCTTCATCATGCGCCGGCCCCGCGGTCGCGAGAACGTATGAATCGACGCGCAGATAGGCGGCAGCTACCCGCTGCACATCCTCTCTGGTAATGGCGCGAATCCGCTCCTGATAGGTCTGCAAATAATCCAGCCCCAGGCCTAACCACTCCATGTCGAGCAGGATGGAGGCCACTCCGTCGTTCGTCTCAAGGCGCAAGGGAAGCGTACCGGTCATATTGGCGATGCTGTCAGAGAGCTCTTCATCGCTGACCGGTTGCTGCCCCATTCGCTCGAACTCGTGCAGAATGCTGTCGACCGCCTGGTCAACGTTCTGCGGGTTCACCCCTGCGAAAGCCACCCACGGCCCGACGCCGATGTCAGCGTCGAGAACGCTGTAACTGTAGTAGGCCAGCCCCTGCCGCTCGCGCACGTTTTCGCCCAGCCGTCCCATCATGCCGAACTGGCCCAGAATGTTGTTCGCAACCTGCGCCGCATAGTAGTCGGGATCGGTGCGGGCGATGGACAGGCAGCCGAGGACGACGTCGGTCTGGACTTTGCCGGGCATGTCGACCGCTTTGCGCTGGATGCCGTTTGCGCGCGCCACCGGCGGGATGCTGTCGGCTGGGGCGGGCAGCGGCTCTCCAGATTCCCAGTCGCCGAAGTGGGTCTCCAGCAACGCCATCACATCGCCCGGCTCTACATCGCCGCTGACGACGATAATCGCCTGGCTCGGTCGATAGTATTGTGCGTGGAAATCGACCACGTCGGCGCGGCTGATCTCCTCGACGGTTTCGATGTAGCCGGATGTTGACAGAGCGTAGGGGTGGTCGCCATAAATCATCTCATTGAAGCGCCGGTATGAGACGCTGCGTGTGCTCTGTTCCCGCTCCTGCAATCTCACAAGCCGCTGTCCACGCGCCCGTTCAACATGCACGGGCGGGAAGGTTGGCCGCCGCAGGATGTCAGTCAAAATCTCCACCATCAGCGAAAAATCCTCGACGAGGCTCTCGCTGCCAAAGCTCGTAACATGGGTGCCGCCGCCCACGCTGATGCTGGCGCCCACCGACTCCACCGCCTCGTTGTAACGGTCAAAGTCATAATTGGCGCTGCCCCGGCTTAGCAGAGATGCGGTGAACGAGGCCAACCCGGCCTTCTCCGCAGGTTCATCCACACTGCCGGCGCGCAGGCATCCCTCCAGCACGGCGACGGGCGCCGACGAATTTGGCCGCACAAGCACCGTGATGCCATTTGCGGTCTGCAGGCGCTGAATCGTGTCCGGGCCAATTGCCGTCTGGCGACTGCCGCCGGCGCGCTGGAGCGGGGAGTGCGCCGGCAAAGATAATGATCGATTGTTGTTCATTGGGCGTTCAATTCCTCTAAAGGGGCTGGGTCAGTTCCGCCACCAGAATGTCCAATTCCGTGTCAGGGTCGGCGCCGCTCTTCATTGCGAAGTCCGACTTGAGCAGCCGATCCATAATTCCTTCCAACTGGACAAGCGCATAGTTGCGGCTTTGGGCCATCGCTTTTTTTACGGGAAAGGGACTCTCGCCAACGCGCCCGGCAACGTCGTATTCATTGCCGGGCAGGCGCGCGGTCTCGTCCTTCACCTTGATCATGATCCGATACTGCCGGGTGATCATCGTCAGCAAATAGAATGGGTTGGCGTCGTTGCGCCGCAGCGCGTATAAGGCCCGCATCGCCTTGCGCCCATCGCGTAGGCCGATTGCGTCGGTCAGATCCCAGATGAGCGCTTCACTGGCATCGCTCACGAGCAGTTGCACGTCCGCCGGCGTGATGCTGCGCCCGGAAGCGTAGGTCCGCAGCTTTTCCATCTCCAGGCTCAGGCGGCGCAGATCCGGCCCCACAAAGACCGCCAACATCTGCACCGCTCTCCCCTCAATCGCGATCCCATCGCGCCTGGCAGACTTGGCGATCCAGCCGGGCATCTGGCGGGCGTCTGGCGTGCTCAGTTCTTCGATCGCCAGTTGACCCTCCATGCTCAACTGCTCGATGCCGGCCAGATCCCCCATTCCTCTCCAAATGGCCCGCCGCTTGTCCAGCTTCTCTTCGATAAAGACCAGATCATTCGCGACGGACTGGTCCGCCATTCCCGCCAAGATCTGACGCGCCTCATCCTGCGCCGCCTTGTTCGGTGTCTTGGCCGTGCCCAGGCGGGACTCCAGATTGGCCAGGTAGCCGCGCACCACGATCAGCCGCCGCTCAGCCAGGAAGGGCATCGTGCCGGCGTGATAGAGAATATCGGCTGCGCTGGAGCGGGCGCCTTCAAGTTCGGTCAGGTTCAGCGAGGCCATTTCCGCGTCGCCCAGCGCCTTCTTCAATTGGCTCAGACGCTGCCCAAACAGAAACTCATCCGGCGCGAGGAACAGGAATAACATCAGTGGCTCGTGGCTCGTGGCTCGTGGCTGGCAACCTCATAAGGTTGGCTGTCCACTAGCCACTATGGTTGAACGTGATGCGATGCGCCTCTCCCACGGGCACGATTTTTGCCAGCCGGAGACTGTCCACCGCGTCGGAGGTGGTGAGACGCTGGAGCCGCATCCCCAACGGCCCGGCAACGAGTAGCGCAAACGTCACCAGCGCCGCGGTGATGGTCGCCTTCTCCAGAGCAGTGCGGCGATTTCCTGCACTGCCCAAAAGCGAAGCCGCCGTCACCAGAAAGACGCTCGTCGTGAGGTTCGTCCCACAATTGGGATGGAAGGCGATCTCCTCTTCACCGGCCTGAAGCCGCCGCAAAGCTTCGCCGACCGCCTCTTCGATCGCCTGGCTTGACACGCGCCCGTAGAGCGTAAATCCCCAGGGGTCGCTCAAACCTGCCAGGGCGATGGGTGGATAACGGGCCGCCAGCAGATGAATGGTCGCATGTTCGATGGCATGATGCTTTCGCGTCTGCTGAAAAATGGCGGCCAAGGCTCTCACTGACACAGGCGGCTACAACTCCAATAGCGCTAGCGCAGCTGTGACCACGTTCTCGACGGTCAGACCGAGATTGGTGTAGACATCCTTCTGCGGCGCGCTCGCCCCGAAGCGGTCGAGGCCGATCGCGGCACCCCGGGCAGGATCATTGCCAACCCAGCGTTCCCATCCTTGCGTGACACCGGCTTCAACCGCCACTTTGAGCGCGTCCAGCGGCAGCACCTGCTGCTGATATGCGGGCGTCTGCGCCGCGAACAGCTCCCAGCTGGGCAGGCTGACCACGCGCACTGCCGTGCCACTTGCGGCCAACTGCTGCGCCGCGCCATAGGCGATCTCCAGTTCGCTGCCGCTGGAGACGAAGACCAGGTCGGCGGCGCCGGAGGATCCTGCGCTCTCGAATAAGACATATCCGCCGCGGTCAACGCCGCCGGCAGCCGAAAAACCTTCAAGGCCGCGATCGAAAACCGGCAGGTTCTGGCGCGAGAGAATCAACGCGGTGGGGCCGCTCTTGTTCGTCAGCGCCACCTTCCACGCCTGCGCCACCTCGTTGGCATCGGCGGGGCGAATGACGGTCAGGTTGGGGATGGCGCGCAGCGCAGCCACCTGCTCCACCGGCTGATGGGTGGGACCGTCTTCGCCGACGCCGATACTGTCGTGGGTGAAGACGTATATCACTGGCACGCCCATCAACGCGGCCAGGCGCACGCTGGCTCGCATATAGTCGCTGAACACAAGGAAGGTGCCCCCGTAGGGGATGACGCCGCCATGCAGTGCCATGCCGCTGAGAATCGCGCCCATGCCGTGTTCGCGTACGCCGAAGCGGAAGTTACGGCCACTGTACGAGCCGGGCTGAAAGTCGGGGCTGCCGCTGATGATCGTCTTGTTGCTCGGAGCCAGGTCGGCGCTGCCGCCGATGAGGTTGGTAATGACGGGCGCCAGCGCGTTAAGCGTCGCGCCGCTGGCATTGCGGGTGGCCTGGCTGTCGCCGCCCTCGAAGACGGGTAGGGCTTCCTCCCAGCCGTCAGGCAGATTGCCCCGCAGCAGCCTGCTGAGTTCAGCCTCCAGTTCCGGATAGGCCGCGGCATAGCCATCCCACAACTTCTGCTCATCGCTTTCCAGCCTTTTGCCCCGCTGGACCGCCTGCAAGCAGAGGTCGCGCACATCCGGCGGCAGATAAAAAGTCGGTTCCTGCGGCCATTCAAGGTTGGCTTTGGTCTGGGCCACCTCCTCGGCGGGCAACGCATCGCTGTGCATATCCGGCTCGCCCTGCTTGGGCGCGCCGAAGCCGATGACCGTCGTGCAGCCAATCAGACTGGGGCGTGAATCCTGTTTGGCCGCGCTGATGGCGGCATCGACCGCCGCGCTGTCCATGCCATCCACCTTCTGGACGTGCCAGCCATACGCCTGGAAACGCAGGTACTGATCCTCGGTGAAGGCCAGATCGGTGTAGCCGTCGATCGTGACGCGGTTGTCGTCATAGAGATAGATGAGCTTGCCAAGACGCAAGTGCCCGGCCAGACTGGCCGCCTCCTGGCCAACGCCTTCCATCAAATCGCCGTCACTCACAATCGCATAGATATGATGCGACACGACCCCGAATCCGGGGCGGTTGTAGTTTGCAGCCAGCCACTGCTCGGCGATCGCCATGCCTACGCCGTTGGCGAAGCCCTGCCCCAAGGGGCCGGTCGTCGTCTCGACACCGGGCGCGTGGCCGTATTCCGGGTGGCCGGGCGTCTGGCTACCCCATTGGCGAAAGTTCTTCAACTGCTCCAGGCTAATATCGTAACCGGTCAGATGGAGCAGAGCGTAGAGGAGCATCGATCCGTGGCCGGCGCTGAGGATAAACCGATCGCGGTTCGGCCAGTCGGGATTAAACGGACTGAAGCGCAGATGTCTGCGCCAGAGTGTCAGTGCGGCTGTGGCCATACCCATCGGCAGGCCGGCGTGGCCCGAATTGGCGGCCTGCACGGCATCCAGCGCCAGCATTCGAATCGTATTGACCACTTTGTCTTCCAACTCCGGGTCGAGGGTAGGGCTATCGAAAGATATAGCTGTTTCAGCCGTCATGCGCAGAATCCTTAGCGTGAAAAATGTCTGGTGGACAGTGACGAGGCGCTAACGCACTCGCCACTGACTTCGATTATAGCGCGATCGGGGGAAGATCGAAAGATTGCGCCTAGTAGAGGTGAAAGAAGAGACCGCGACGCGCCAGCAGCTCCTGAAGAGTGCCCATCTCCACGATCCGGCCCTGGTCGATCACCAGGATCCGGTCCGCCTGCAGGACCGTGATCAGCCGGTGTGCCACGACGATGGCTGTCAGCCCGGCCCGCGCTTTGTCGATGGCCGGGCGCACCTTTTGCTCTGTCAGCGCGTCCAATGCGGAGGTGGGTTCGTCCAGCAGGAGGAGCCTGAGCCGCTCCAGCAGCGCCCGCGCAATCGCCAGACGCTGGCGTTCCCCGCCGGAAAGCGTCATTCCCCACTCCCCCACAAGCGTCTCGTACGCGCCCGGCAGGCCTATGATGAACTCGTCTATCCGGGCCGCGCGGGCAGCTTGGCTGCGTTTGGCTCCATCATCTCTGCGGCCCGGATAGAGGATGTTCGCGCCGATGGTGTCGTTCCACAGAAATGTATCCTGAGAGACGAAACCGATCTGACTCCGCAGCGATGCCAGGGATAAATCACGCTGATCGATTCCATCGATCGTGATCGTGCCGGACTGGGGCGGGTAAAATCCCATGATCAGATCGATGAGGGTGGACTTTCCCCGGCCGCTCGGACGGGCGACGCCGACGAATTCGCCCGGCTCCACGCGCAAGGTAAGATCGCGCACGCCAAAGTCACCGCGGTCGGCTTGCCAAAGGGCATCGACTCCTGTAGGATTGAGTCTTCGTTCAGTGCGTGTGTGCGGAAACATCCGCCGCGAATAGCGGGAAGCGAGAAGCGGGAATGGTTACAGACGAAGAAAGAAACGGGCGCGCCAGAGTTGGACGGGGCATGGCGGTCTGGCTGACCGGCATCGGCGCGATGGTCGGCCTCGGCGCGGCCCTGGGAGGCTATGCGCTGTTGTATGAACCATTTGACGTGCGCGCAGAGCGGCTGGCAGTGCGGCTCACGCGCGATCGGCCCGGCCTTCCCAGCGAGGGGCTGCGCATTCTCCATCTTTCCGATACCCATTTTCGCGGCGCTGACCGCCGTGAACACGCCAAGATCGAGCAGGTGCGGCGCGCCGCCGCCGATGAACAGATCGATCTGCTCATTCACACGGGCGATTTCCTACACAACGACAACGGATTGGAAAACGTTCTGGCGTTGATCGACAGCGTCCCCAAGCCCCGTCTTGGCTCATTTGCCGTGTCGGGCAACCATGATCATGTCGTCTATGAGATGAAAAGGGCGCTGCAATACACATGGCGGCTCTTCCACGCGCGGGAATCTGTCGGCGGCGCCGGTTCTACACCCGAAGCGGCAGGCTCTGGCAGGGCGCGCTTTCGTCGTCTTGCGCGCTTTGCACGCTATCTACTCCACAACCGCTTTGACGGCGAGCCGAGCGGGGTCAACGACATTGCCCGCCTGCGCCGCGAATTGGAGGGCCGAGGCATGATGTTTCTGGACAATCAAGCGGTACGCCTGGAGGGGACAGGCGTCTATCTCGTCGGCATCGAAGACCTGCACGAAGGACAGCCGGACCTGCGCGGGGGGCTGCAAGGCGTTCCGGGAGACGCGCCCACAATTCTGCTATCACACAACCCCGACATTATTGAAATGACGGCGGCCCGCCAGGCCGACCTGCTCCTGGCCGGACACACGCATGGCGGGCAGATCGTCTTGCCGCTGGTCGGACCTGCCTACACCCAGACGGAGCAACTGACGCGCAGTGAGGCCTCCGGCTATTGGCGGCGCGGGCACACCCATGTTTACGTTCATCGCGGTCTGGGCGAAAGCATCCCCATTCGATTTTGCGCGCCGCCCCACGTCACATTTCTCACGCTTCTGCCGGCGCGCCCGCATGGCGCCGACGCCTGAGCGAGCCGACACCGTTACCGAGGCGCTCTTGCCCTTCAGTTTTGCACGTTGATGGTGACCTGGCAGGGTTCGGGGTAGTTGCTGCTCCTGTCGACAACGGTCAGCCTCAGAGTGTAAGCGGCATTGGCCACGCCGGCGCTGTTGAAGTGGCCCAGCGTGCCGTTGTCGACAGGAAACCCCTTGACGCCGCCGCTTCCGGTTCTGTCGCTGCCGTCAAACCAAGTGAATCCTTGCGTCGCATTGGCGCCCGGCGCATACTCCAGCTTGTAACTGTCGAACCGTTCATGCACGGCCCGGCCTGTGATCGGCACAACGCCACTGACCGTCTGATTGACACCTGGTGAGGAGATCGCCAGACGGCTGTCAGCGCACACCGCCGGGACAATAGGGGGCGGCCTGGGCGGCTGCACCGGCTGAGGGGGAGGTTCTTCCGTCGGTTCCGCGGTCGGTTCCGGGGTCGGCGTGGGCGAAGGTGTTTCGGTGGCGGCAGGCAACGGGAGCGGCGTCTCGGTGGCCGTTGGCAGCGGTGTATTGGTGGCGGTCGGAGGGGGCGTGGGCGTCGCCGAAGGCGTTGAGGTCGGAGCAGGAACGACCAAGGTCGCAACCGGAGCGACACCGGGCTCCCCTTCGTTCTGGCCGCCGGAGCCGCCGGATTGCCCGTTCTGGTTCTGCCTGGCCACTGAGGACAACCGGTCCTGGATGGTCGAGAAAATGACGCCGAACTGTCCGCTCATCTGCCGAGCGCCCCAGAGGGCGATAAGAACGATTAACACGATCAGGAACGCCGCCAGAATTGGCACCATCCAGTCGCGCATGGACTCGAAAAAGCCGGATACGTGGGTGGAGAAGGCCGTATGCTCGAGGTCTACGTCGTGCGGCCGGTAGTCTACCGGCCGCGCCGGAGGTAGCCGCACCCCCGTACTGGTGCCCGCCAGCGTGCGGGACAAACTGCTGTCCACCATCGACCGGCGGCGGTCGATCATCTGATTGGGGTCCAGATTCAAGAAATAGGCATAGTTGCGCAGAAACCCGCGCCCGACAACTTCACCGGGCAGCAGATGCCACTCGTCGGCTTCAATTGCGGCAAGATATTTCTGTCGAATCCGCGTTGTGTCTTCGACCTCTGCCAACGGGATGCCGGCGCTCTCGCGGCGATCGCGCAGAATCGCGCCCAAAGACTGGAGTGTCGGAACGCCGGCAGCGTTGCCGTCGACTCCGCCTTCAGAAGATGCGGTTTGTGTTCCCAGGAAGATGGCGTTTTCTCTCATGATCTACATCTATTTTACACGGGCGAATCCTATCTTTCAAAATCCGCCTCTTATCACCTAATTCATACAAGAATCCGGTCGGGAGCGCAAGGCCGCTGCAACGCCCCAGGCAATACGGCGCAGCCGCGCGACGGCTTTCAGACCGGCGCCGCTGGCAGTACGCGGCTCTGTGCAAGTTATTGACAGTTCTATCCCAACGGGTACAATGCGGGCAGTTCGATAGCCTTTAGAATTCCGGGACATGATGCGCAGAACTCTGATTCGCAGATTGCAGCGATCGTTTCTCTTTGTCAGCCTCATCCTCTTGGCAGGCGTTGTCTTTCTGGCAGTGAGGAGCGTTGGCTTCCTGCTGCCCCGCCAGGTTGACCGGATCACCTTCGTCACGCCGACGCCGGAGCAGGAGACCGCCGCTCCGATCACCGTCGCGCTCATCAGCGGTCATGCCGGATTCGACTCCGGCGCCATCTGTGGTGAGGTCAACGCTCCGACGATAAAGGAAGTGGATGTCGTGGCGCGCATCGCCGAACTGGTGCGCGGTCAACTGGAGAGTGCAGGCGTGGAGGCATTGGTGCTGGAGGAGTACGACGCGCGGCTGACAAACCTGGACGCCGAACTGATGTTGAGCCTGCACGCCGACAGTTGCATTCTGGCCAACGGCTACAAAGCGGCCTACCCGCTTAACAGCGCGATCCCCTTGACGGAGAGGAGGTTGATCGTCTGCATCGACGAACACTACGCGGCGCATACGGGTTTGCCTTTCCACCCGTCCGTCACTGAAGAAATGACCCGTTACCACGCATTTCGCAAAGTTCTGCCCGCCACGCCGACGGTCATTCTGGAGATGGGCTTTTTGGGCGGCGACGCACACCTCCTTACAAAAGAACCGGAACGGGTCGCCGCGGGCATTACAGAGAGCATTTTCTGCTTTCTGCACGGCGCGGATGCAGAGCTTTGACCCACCATATCCTACGTGCCTCGCAGTCGAGGGTCGAAGGCATCCCTCAGGCCGTCGCCGAGAAAATTGAAGGCCAGTGTTGTCAGGGTCAGCGCTGCGGCCGGCACGAATACCTCCAGCGGGGCGACACGCATGGCCTGATAGGTCTCTGAAATCATCATTCCCCAACTGGGCGTGGGCGGATTGGCCCCCAGGCCGATGAAAGACAGAAACGCTTCAGTCAGAATGTAGCCGGGAATCGCCAACGTCTCAACGACGATGCAGGGGCCGAGGATGTTGGGCAGCAGATGGCGGAAGATAATCCGTCGGTCCCCCGCGCCGACCGCTCTGGCGGCCTCTACGAACTCCTTTGCCTTATAACTGAGCGTCTGGCCGCGCGCGATGCGGGCCATTCCCAGCCAATTTATCAGCCCCAGTGCGACAAAGATGAGAAAAATGCCGCCCATGCTTTTGTCGATTTCGATGAGTGCATTGGCGACGGGGTTGATCTCATCGGAACGGCTAAGGGCCTTGAAATAGACCTGCATCAGGATGATGAAAATGATGAGCGGGAAGCCGTAGAGAAAGTCGACAATGCGCATCATCAGGTTGTCGCGGGCTGTACTGCCATAGCCAGAGATAAGCCCGTAGATCAGGCCGACTATCAGGCTTACGGTTGCGGCCACGACGGCCACGGCGAGTGAGATGCGGGTACCGTACAGGGCGCGGCTCAGATTATCCCGCCCCAGATAGTCTGTGCCTAGCAAGTAGAAGCGCCCTTCTTCGGTGCGGGTCAGGGCGGGTTCGTCGGTGTAGATGAAATCAACTTCGTCGAAGGCATACGGCGCTATGAGCGGTTTCGGTTCGCCGCCGGTAAACACGGTAAACACGGTCGTATCGGCAAAAACGGCGACGACCACCATCAGGACAATCACGACGAGACCGGTGACCGCAGCCCGATTCTGGACGAGTTGGCGCAACGCGTCGCCGAGGGGCGTGCGACGGCTTGTTGAAAGCGCCTTATTTGTGTCAAATGTGAGGGTATTGTTTGACATACAGCTCGGAAGACTCGCTGGTATCAGTCATAGCGAATGCGCGGGTCAAGCCAGGCATAGGCGATGTCGACGACGATATTGGCGAAGACCAAGCCCACCGAGTAGGCCAGTGTCGTGCCCAGAATGATCGGATAGTCCCGATTTGTAACACTGGTGACGAAAAACTCGCCCATCCCGGCGATGCCGAAGATGCGCTCGACCACAAAGGCGCCGGTGACGACGCCTACAAGGAGCGGCCCAAAGATTGTAACCAGTGGAATCAGCGAGTTTTTGAACGCGTGGCGAACAATGACTGTCCACTGAGCCAGCCCCTTGGCCCTGGCCGTGCGGATATAATCCTCGCCGATTGTCTGCAGCAGGCTGGCGCGGGTCAGGCGCGCGAAAGTGGCCGAAAAGGCCGTTCCCAGCGTGAAGGCCGGCAAAACTGCGTGGGTCCAGAAGTCGGCGGTCATCGGAGGAATGATCCCAAGATACAACTCCTTATAGTTCACCCCCCAACGCGCCGCGGGAAACCAGTCCAACTTCACGGCAAAGATATAAATCAATAGCGGCCCCAACACGATGTTGGGAATCGAAACGCCGAGAATCGCCACAAAGGAACTGCTGTAGTCGATCCAGCTGTTCTGCCGCAGGGCAGCGAACGTTCCTGCCGGTACGCCGATCAGAATTGCCAGAGCGAGGGAGAGTATGCCGAGTTGGAAGGAGATGGGAAAGCTTTCGGACATAATCTGATTGACCGTCCGCCCCCTGTAGAAGAAAGACGGCCCCAGATCACCCCGCAAAACGTCCGCGATATATCTGACGAATTGCGTCGCCAATGGTCTGTCCAGCCCATATTTGGCCTCCAGGTTTTGCCGGATACTTTCGGGCAGCGATCTGTCTCCGGCCCTGTCGAACGGCCCGCCGGGAATCGCGCGTGCCAGCATGAACGTCACAAGGACGATACAGAACAGAACTGGAACCGCCCAGACGAAGCGCCTGATGATATATCCGGTCATAATAGCCAGGAGAGAAGAGAGTGAAGAGGAGAGAAAGGAGTACGCGGCGGGAAGAGAGAAGAGGGAGGCTCTCTCCTCTCTTCCCGATTCTCACTCCTCACAGGGACTTATTGCTGTGCTTCGGCTTTGGCAGCCTGATCGATCGACCAAAGATAGATATAGAGGTCGTCGGAGTACTGACGATCGAGCCACGGCTTGGCGACGACGTTACGCGTGTAGTAGTAGATGGGAATCGCGCCGACGATGTCGTCGATGAACAGCTTCTCCGCCTGCTTATAGAGTTCAAGCTGTTCTGCCGGCGACGCGGTCTGGGCGCCGATTGTGGCATCGTTGAACTGCTGTACCAACTCCCCGACCTGCGGGTCGTCGAAGCTCAGCAGCGGTTCGTTGCCGCCCATAGTCGGGTTGAAGACCTCGTGAATCCAGTTATTAGCGTGGGGGTAGTCCTGGCACCAGCCCAGGCGGTAGATGTCCGGCTTGCCTTCCAAAGGCGATTGGGCATCCAGGCTGTCCAGATAGACACCCCATTCCTGGGTCTCGATGACCACCTCGATCTGCGAAAATGCGGCGGACCACATGGCCTGGATCGCCTGGGCGATCTTAGCGTGGCCTTCGCTGACGTTATGGCTGAGGATCAGGCTCAAGCCTTCACCCTCCGGATGCCCGGCATCCGCCATCAATCCATGCGCCATCTCTACTGCCGCTGCGTAGCCCAAGCCGCCCTGCTCCTCGGTAAGCGCCCACGGAGCGATATCGGTGTCGCCGGCCGGGGAACCGTAATTCAGCGGGTTGGTGAAGGTGTTGGCCGGAATTTGGCCGCCCTTGAGTATCTGCTCAGCAAGCGTTTTGCGATCCACGGTCATGGAAAGGGCGCGCCTTACCCTGACATCGCTGACCGCTTCCCGCTTGGTGATGAAGCCGTAGTAGTATGTGCAGTTGCGCGGCGTGTTCCTGTACTCCTCGGCAAATTCGGAATCCGCGGCCAATACCCGGTCCATCTGCTCCAGCGGCACGACCGACAGATCGATCTCATCGCTCTCGTACATGGCGAACTCGGTCGAGGCCTCCTCGATCATCGACATGTTGATGACATCAATGTTGCCGACCACATCCGCCATTTCACTCCAACCGTACCAGAACGGATTGCGGACGAGTTGAATCGTGTCGTTGTGAATCCACTCCGCCAGCACGAATGCACCGTTGTTCTGCATAACACCGGCTTCGGTCCAGCCGTCCCCCTCCGCTTCGATCAGCCATTGGGGCATCGGGCGCGTCACCCACATGCTGGCGATCTGCGGAAAGAAGCTGGCGCCGAAGGTAAGTGTGAACTCAACCGTAACGTCATCCAGGGCAACCACGGACACGTCATCGGGGGAACCCTCTCCCGTATTGGCGGCCTGGCAGCCGGCGATGACATAGAGGACATAGGCGTAATCGGACGCGGTGTTGGCGTCACAGGTGCGTTTCACGCCGTAGACGACATCGTGGGCATTGACGATACGAGGGGCGCCGGCATCGTCCATAACCTGCACGACCTCACCATCCTGATATGTAACCCAGGCAACATCATCGCGCAGGCTGAACGTCCAGACCGTGCCTTCTTCATTGGATTCCCAGCTTGTCGCCAGTTCCGGCGTTGCATCTTGGGTATCCGGATCCAATTCGGTCAAGGCCAACATCGTCTCGTTGAGGATGCCGACCGAGGAGGTGTCGGTGGCGAGGGAGGGGTCCAGAGAGGGCGGTTCCGTTCCCAGGTTCCAGTCGAGGGTAACTGGCCCCATATCGGCTTCAGCGGGAGCTTGCGGCTGCGGCGCCGGACAGGCCGTCAAGACCAGGGCCGTCACCAGCAATACGCCAATCAGTGAGTAGATACGATTGTGTTCAAGCATAGCAAATGCCTCCATTAACTGGATCAATGCGGGGGAGAAATTTGGGGCTGGCTGCGCTACCGATTTGCCCACAGCTAGCTAACTGCTATAGTCAGCGACGGACAAATCACCTTGTGCCCCCGAAAGTCCGGGGGAGAAAGTCAGGTTTGGATGGCAGGGATGCGAGGATATCGAATCCCTGCCCGCATGAGTCATGCCGCGACCGCGACCGGCTGGCCCTCTGTGTTCAGGGCCTCTACCTGGTCATAGAGGAAGCAGGCAACGCGGTGTCCGTCACCCACATCGGCAAAGGAGGGTTCATATTGGTGACAGATGTCCATCGCCTGAGGGCAACGCGTGTTGAAGTTGCAGCCGGTCGGCGGATCCGCCGGGCTGGGCACATCGCCTTCAAGGATGATGCGCTGCCGCTTCTTTTCGATCTGTGGATCGGGAATCGGCACGGCGGAGAGGAGCGCCTGCGTATAGGGGTGGAACGGATTCTCGTACAACTCCTCGCGGTCGGCCAACTCGACGATTTTGCCCAGATACATCACCGCGATGCGGTCGGAGATATGGCGCACGACGGAGAGGTCATGGGCGATGAAGAGATAGGTCAGGCCCAGCTCATTCTGCAAGTCCTCCAGCAGGTTGATGACCTGCGCCTGAATCGAGACATCCAGCGCGGATATCGGCTCATCACAGACGATAAAGGACGGGTTCACCGCCAAAGCCCGCGCCACGCCGATGCGCTGCCGTTGACCGCCGGAGAACTCATGCGGATAACGATTGATAAAATAAGGATTCAGACCAACGATTTCGAGAAGCTCCTGCACGCGCTGCTGCTGTTCGCGGCGGCTGCCGCCGATCTTGTGAACCTCCAGCGGTTCGCCCACGATGCTGCCGACGGTCATGCGCGGATTGAGAGAGGCGTAGGGATCCTGAAAAATCATCTGCATGCGCCGGCGCATCCGGCGCAAATCGCCGCTGTTGATCTTCGTCAGGTCCTGCCCTTCAAAGATGACTTTACCGTCGGTCGGTTCATAGAGTTGTAATATGGCGCGCCCAGTGGTGGATTTTCCGCAGCCGGACTCTCCCACCAGGCCGAGTGTTTCGCCGCGCATCAGGTCAAAGTTTACGCCGTCAACGGCTTTGATGCTGCCGACTTGGCGCTGCAAAATAATGCCGCGCGTGATCGGAAAGTGCATCTTCAAGTTGCTCACACTCAGCAACACGTCGTCTTTGCTCGTTTCCTGTGCAGGCGTAACGCCTCCGTTCTCAGGATTCTGATTACTCATACGACGGCCTCCACCTGTTCATCGGCGCTTGTGTCATAGATTTCAACGTCAGAAAGGTCCACCCAACAGGCTGATTTGCGCACAGAGTCGATCGACATCAACGGTGGATTCTCTTCATGACATTTGTCGATCACAAAGGGGCAGCGAGGCGCAAAGGGGCAGCTATTAGGGGGGTCAAGCAGGTCGGGCGGCAGGCCCTCAATCGGAATCAGTCTTTTCTGCCTGCCCAGGTCCAAGCGGGGGATCGAACGTAGCAAGCCGAGCGTGTACGGGTGTCGAGGACTGCCGTATATCACGTCCACCGGCCCCTCTTCGACGATGAACCCGGCATACATCACCAACACGCGGTCGGCCATGCCGGCCACGACGCCCAGATCGTGCGTAATCCAGATGATCGCCATCCCGAGCTCGCTTTGCAGCCGCCTCACCAGGTCGACGATCTGGGCCTGAATCGTCACGTCGAGGGCGGTTGTCGGCTCGTCGGCAATGAGCAACTGCGGGTTGCAACTCAAGCCCATCGCGATCATCACGCGTTGGCGCATACCGCCGGAAAACTGATGGGGGTAGTCATCCAGCCTGGGCCCCGCATCGGGAATGCCTACCAGTTCCAGTAGCTCGATCGCCCGCGCCCGGCTTTCCTGCCGGTTCATGTTCAGATGCAACTCGAGCGCTTCGGTGATTTGGCGGCCAATCGTCAGCACCGGGTTGAGGGAGGTCATCGGATCCTGGAAGATCATCGCAATGCGATTACCGCGAATCTGGCGCAACTCTTCTTCTTTGAGTTGCAACAGATCCTGGCCGTCGAAATTCACTTCCCCGCCGACGATTTTCCCCGGTGGTTCGGGAATCAACCGGATCAGGGACATGACACCGACACTCTTGCCGCTGCCCGATTCACCTACGATTGCGACCGTCTCTCTCTCGGCGACTTCATAGCTGATGCCGTTCACCGCGTGGACGATTCCATCCTGGGTGAAGAACTGTGTCTGGAGATTGCGGACTTCAATCAGGTTGGCCATGTCTCTCTCTTTCTTATTTCATTGTCAGTGCTCTCGATTGAGCCGGGCGTGGAATGTGCTACCCTCCTGCCATGTGAGCGCGTTGTGATGTGCTATTCTAACAATAGTCAGATTCTTTGTCAATATCAAAATTCTGGTAAGCGCGGCGCTGATTGGGGAGGCATGGCTTCTCAATATCTGAACTGTCATCCCCCAGTTTTCACGAAGCGCCAATGACAGGGGCGTTAGGGGATGGAGGGAGGCTTGGGAGTGCCCGCAATCGGGAGAGGCCTGAAAAACACTGCGTTTTCAATGTCAGGTCAACTTGATAGAATGCGACCCGGATGACAGCAGCGCGCCCAAATGGCCCGGGGAAAAGAGTAGCTCCCACGTATTCACAAAGAATGGAAGAGACGTCTCGTCCTTGTGCAAGATAAGTTCCATGCGTGTCTGCACGCTGTGGACGGGACGAATCTTGACTCGTTCACAATTACACAAAGGTTCGTGCAACCGAGAGTACGCAGTCCAGCCTACATCTTTGGCGCCCGTCGTTCCGGTCCTGGCTGCCCACAGTGGGCGGCTGCGGAAACTTTCCATCCATCTCCTCAGAAGGAAATGGAATTTATCGTGATTTATAGATTCCAACACGCGCTGTCACTAAGTGAAACCACTCGTGCCAGGGCATACGCATCTAATGTGCGTCCAGATCGGGAGCCGGCTTTTTGCTGAGTTGCGTATTGCGCATTCCGGATTGCGTAAGGGCAGGCGAGACGGCCCCGATTCAGTTGCTATAGTCGCCCGAAGAGTCTCTGTTTCAAATGGGATTCAGATCAGAGGCTTTTTTGGGGCGGTTGGATGGGTTGACAGGCAGGAGCGCGCGTACGAGAGATTTGGTGAGATGGGGCAAGAAAGTTGTCGGTGGATCATGGGAGACGGGAGGCTGGGCGAAGGCCTCCCGCGTCGGCGCAGCGGGCGGCGCACTGGCACAGCGTGACGCAAAGGGCTGCATGAATTCATTTGATGTCCTGCTCTGTATCCTGTCGATATCCTGTCGGTGCGGGCGGAGAGTATCAAATTGGCGCGAAGTGGCGCGAATTGCCGCGTGAATTCGTGTGCTGCTTTGCTCTTTCTGCAAAAGTTTTTGCGGATTGGCGCAGCGTGTCGCGCCGGCTGGGGCGGCGTTATGGTCTTGCAACCATGTATGTTCTGTAAAAAAGTATACGTTTGTTAAGGTACAGAGATGGTTCGCTGTCGCCTTGGACTTTCAGCTATGGGTACAGCAGCTATGGATACAGCGTATACGATTGTTCAGGCTCTTGCAAGGGCACGGGGCATACGCATCGAAATCCGTATGCCAGTTCTGTTGGGATTCCTAACAGAAGGACGTGATAATTGGTGGAAATCGCGGTAAGCCTGCTGATTGACGACGGAAATTCAGCGCAACAAAGGCCGTCAGTCGTCGAAACCGGTCAGATTCACAGCCTGCGCGCCATCGTTCGTACAATTCACAGTGTCTGAACCGGATCTGGAAGAGATCATGGCAGCATTTCGGCGCTTTGACCCTATTCAGATGCAATTGCCCTGCCACTCGTGCTAAGCGCTTTCCCCCTTCTCACTTCATTCTGAGGCGCCTGACGATAGCAGTTCGGTCCTACTTTTGGTGGCTGGCCGCGGCGACAGTGCTGAGTCCGCTGGTCCTGATCGCGGTGGCGCTCGGTGCTTGGGTGGCCCGGCAGCCTTCTCCATCCCTTTCCGGACCCCTTGAGAATGCATAGGCTGCGTCCAACCCATCGCAGCGCGGAAACTTCAACAACGCCAACAGGGAGATCAGCTTCGCGCTGGCCTACGCCCTGCGGGAAGACGCTTTTCCGTTTCCCAGAAGCAACGATGATCCATTAGGCCTTACCGGCTTGAACGACAAACTGATTGTCAGCGGCAACAGCCCTGACAACAGCAACTCAAAAATATACGTCTACCGGCGCGCCGATGTCAGCATCTCCCACGGCCTGATTTTGTCCAGCTCCATCTCCAACATAGAAGGAATCCATTTTGATTGGTCGAAAATGTGGGCTTCGAGCGGTAATAATGCCAAGCTCTACCGCTGCAACGGTAATCCTCCAATACTCCTTCCGGACTCATCAAAGGACATCAACTTACACACCGACAACAGAAAGCCCAAGTGTGTCAACGGGCATGGCAACACCATCTGGGTATTCGACGAAGATGACGACAAGATTTATGCCTATAGCACGGCCTCAGGAAACTATGGTAGCCGCCGCAGATTCCGGACCATTGATGTGCCCCTTCACGCAGTTGGCGCGTTGCTCGATTATACAGCTTAGCTGGTGGCCCAGTTTTGGTCTCACTTCAGAAAGCCGGTGGGCGAGATGGAGAGGTGTTTGCGAACGTTTACGAGCGTTTGCGTGTGTTTGCGGGTGTTTTCAGGCGTTTATGGGGCAGGGCGTCTGGAAAGAGGCCGGGGAGGGGCTTTTTTGATTTCCAGTTAATTGTATTGCGTATTGAAGGCGGTGGGGGGCCGGGAAGGCTGGAATCGGCGGGAGGGAGGGGTGCGGAGGGGTGGAGAGCAGGCTCTGACAGCGTGCGGTGGGCGCGAGTATAGGGCGCCGCTCGTTGGAGGGGCGCGCAGGGGTGGTCTTATCTAATGATATGACTTTTATTTGCAGATACGGGTCAGCCGGGCCGACTGTAGCGGGCGACGCCCGGCGACGCTATATATATTTGAATATCAGCCCTTCGAATTCTCCTGCGTGGGTGTCCTTCAGATCGTCTATGATCTCGTTGACCAGGCGCAGCCGGTCTTTGAGGTCGGCGGCGGCGTCCGGGGCTGCGCCAGGGTCTACGGGCTGGGCGCCCGGGTCGACGCAACTTGGGGGCTGGCCGAGGGCGAGGCCGGTGAGGGCGTCGCGCGCGGGCGCAGGCGGGTGGTCCAGCGCTGCATTGGCCTCTTGCAGACCGGCTCGCATTGTCGTGAGTTCTTTGATCTTTTTGAGCAGTTCATGCTCGTGATAGTCGCTAACGGAGATCTCCTCTTTGAGGCATTCGAGGTAGTCCTTGTTGTAGCCGGTCAGTTCCCGGTAGCCGAAGCTGCGGCGGCCGGCATCGGTGAGAACGGGCCGGGCAGAGGGTTTGGTTTTGCCGTTTGTCGGCGGCGGCGCTGGTTCGATGGACAGGAGACCCTGTTGGGCCAGAGATTCGAGGCGGTAGCGCTCCTGTTGGGCGGAGAGTTCGGCGGCGGCGTCAAGAATCTCGAGGTCGCCGTGGGAGCCGCTGACTTCGGCGGCGGCGGCTTCGATTTCCTCGAGGCGGACCAGCTCCATGTCGGCGTCGGCGGCGCGGTAGAGTTCGAGCAGGATTTTGGCGCCGCGGCAGATGGCGGCGTAGGCGGCCGGTTTCAACGTCCCTTCTCTGACTTCGGCGATGCCATTTGTGACGGCCTGGATGACGGGGCGGAAGCGTTCGGGGATGCGTTTGTCGGCGCGGGCGGCGGTGGAGGAGTTTTCGCCGCCGAGTACGCGCCAGGCGCGGGTCTTTTCGGGGGCGCCGTGGGCGATGCAGTAGCCGTCGAGTTGGTCGTTGCCATTTCCGCGGCAGGGGGAGCCGTCTTTCTTTACGCCTTTGCAGGGTGGTGCAGCCATTTCTACCCTCACTTTGTGTTGTCGCCGCAGGAGCGCGGCAGGGCTATAGAGTGTGTTACGAAAGCAATGTAGCACAGTCTGAAATCTTTTGCTTTGGAGGGAACAAATGTTTGAAACCGGGGTATTTTCAGCAGGAATTTGTGGCTGCGTTGGCGTTTTGGAGGGACCTACTATGGTAAATCTGAATGCGGAGTCAGTGAGCACCTTGTCAGGCCGGTGGAGCAGAAGTTCGCCAACAACAGTTCACCGGCAAAGAAAGGCGCCCGATGAGGAGGATAGGGAAATTGATGGCGGCAGCCCGCCCGTTGCCGAACACGCCGGTTGGCAAGACCATGCAGTATCAACTCGTGGTTCTGGAAGATAAGCTGCTGAGGCGTAAGCGCTTGGTCATGGGGAACATCGTTGACCAATTCGGGAATGTCTGACAGATGGAACACAGCCGTCACGGCAGCACGACCAACTTTAGCGTCACTCTCATCGCCGGTCTGATTGCCTACACTTGGCAAGCCAGGAAGCCATCTCTCAAACTCTCTGGCAAAGATATGGCTCTCCTGCCGGCCCTAACCTAACTCCGAACTCGGGTTAGAATGCACAGTCGTCGTCGGTTGCCAGCAAGCAGATGCCGGCAACTCCACAAGCCATTGATCACGTAGCGGGGGACGTTTCGATCAGCCACTGCCGCAATGCCGAGATCTGCTCCCGCACGGCGCGTCGGCTGCTGCCGCCGCGTACGTCGCGCTGCTCCACGCTGCGCTCGTAGCTCCAGATTTCCGTCACGTCCTCGTCGAACGCGGGATGAAGAGCGCGCAGCGCGGCCAGCGACAGATCGGTGAGAGCAATCCCCTCGGATTCGGCCAGCGCGACCGCCGCGCCGGCGATGTGATGCGTCTGGCGGAACGGAACGCCCTTGCGCACCAGATATTCGGCCAGGTCGGTCGCCAGCATCTCCGGCGCGAGCGCCTGATTCATGCGTTCGCCGTTGACGGTAAGAGTAGCCAGTGCGCCGGCGGCAATTGGCAGCGCGCCCGCCAAAGTCTCCATCGCATCAAACAGCGGCTCCTTGTCCTCCTGCAGGTCCTTATTGTAGGTACTGGGCAGCCCCTTCAGCGTCATCAGCAGCCCGCTCATGTCGCCGAAAACGCGCCCGGCCTTGCCGCGCAGCAGCTCCAGCGAATCCGGGTTCTTCTTCTGGGGCATCAGGCTGCTGCCGGTGCTGTAGGCGTCGGCCAAAGTCACGAAGCCAAACTCGCGGCTGCTGTAGATTATCAGATCTTCGGCCCAACGGCTGACGTGCAGCATGGTCATGGTCGCCCAGAACAGCGCCTCGGCGACGAAATCACGGTCGCTCACCCCGTCCAGGCTATTGGGCGTGGGCGCAGAAAATCCAAGTTCCTGCGCCAGCCAGTCGCGGTCGATGGGGAAGGGGTTGCCGGCGAGCGCGCCGTTGCCCAGCGGCAGCAGGTTGACACGCGGCAGCAGGTCTTGCAGGCGCTGTGCGTCGCGTTGCCACGCCCAGGCGTGGCTCAGCAGCCAGTGACTCCAACGGGTGGGCTGGGCCGGTTGCAGGTGGGTATAGCCTGGCATCAGCAGATCGATCTCGCTCGCGGCGCGCTCGGTCGCCACTTCGATCAGGGTGTGCAGCTGTTGCGCGCGCGCCAGTAGCTCTTCCCGCAGCCACAGCCGCAGGTCGGTGGCAACCTGGTCGTTGCGGCTGCGGCCGGTGTGCAGCTTGCCGGCTACAGAGCCGATCAGTTCGGTCAGGCGGCGCTCGTTGGCGGTGTGAATGTCCTCGTCGCCCGCCTGGATGACGAAGCCGTCGGCGCGCCATTCGTCGGCGACCCGCTCCAGACCGGCGGCGATCTGCGCCGCTTCGTCCTCCGTCAGCAGCCCGGCTCTGGCCAGGGCATGTGCGTAGGCCTGGCTGCCGCGGATGTCGACCTGCCACAGGCGCCGGTCGAAGCCGATCGAGGCGTTGAACTCTTCCATCAGGGGATCGAGCGCGTCGCTGAAGCGGCCTCCCCATAGCTTGGTGCTCACGATTCAATTCTCCCATCACTAGCCACTGGAAACGGGGGCGTGTACTCCGCTACAGAAAGACAGAATCCAGCCCTTCCCCGCGTCCGTTTCACCCACCACACGATCAGGATAACACCGACGAGCATCGCCGCGATCCCCAGCAGGCCGGCCTCCGGTCCGAATGCGCCGCCGGTCCACAGATCGGGCCCGCCTTGATCCACGGCGATGAACGTCGTGCGATTGACCGGCGTGCCGCTCACGGGGAAGCCAAAAACATTGCCCTGGAAAAAGTTCCAGGTGATATGCAGGCCGATCGGGATCGCCAATTGGTCGGTCAGCAGGACCGGCAGCCCCAGGAACAGACCGGCCAGGGAGAGATAGACAGTGCTGACCGTTGAAGCATTGGGATTGAGGGCATGGAGCAGGCCGAATAGGGCCGAGGAAAGGAGCAGCGCAAGCAGCATTCCGGTCTTGCCGCCCAGCGGCTTTAAGCTGAGACCCTCGGCCATGTTCTTCAAGACATAGCCGCGCACCATCAACTCTTCGTAGATGCCCACCAGCAGGAATAGGACCAGGGGCGAAACGAGCGCCATCCAGAACGGGTATGGCAGACGAGTATAGAATACGTCCTCGATCGTAATCCAGCCCAGGGCCGATTCGACAAGGAAGATCAGGAGCATTAGCAGCGCGCCCAGGACCAAACCAAAGCACAAGTCCCGCCACCAGGAGGCCGTTAACTGAAGACCGAGATCGGAAACGGGCCGGCGATCGTAAAACCTGGCGGCGAACAGGGTAGCCAGCACGATCCCGAGTGCGCCCACGAGCATTGCAATCAACTCGCGGGCGAGGCTCCCTTGCGCGATCAACCCGCCGTCGTTCATTGCAGATTCCAGGCTTGCTCCGAGAAGGTTGGCCAGGAGCGAGTCCAACGCCAGTCTTGCGGCGGCGAGCAGCATTAGAAAGAGGAACAGCCGCCACAAGGCGCGCGGCCGCCTGTCAGCGGGATTCCAGAACGGTCGCGCAATTCTATTCATCTTTGGCTAAACAGTTCCTCTTGCCTGTATGCCGCCGCTTTCCATCCGGAACGGGCCTAATCCGGTTATTGGTTACGCGCCACTGGCGGCTGGGGCTGATATTCCGCCACAGACAGCGCGAATCCAACCGCTCCACGCGTCCGCTTGACCCACCACACGCTCAGCAGGGCGCCGGTGATCATGACCGCGATCCCAAGCAAGCCGGCTTCGGGGCCGAATACGCCGCCGGTCCACAGATCGGGGCCGCCCTGAACCGTATCGAAAACGGTCGTGCGGAACATAACATTGCCGCTAACAGGAAAGCCAAATACATTGCCCTGAAAGAAATTCCAGGCGATATGGATCCCAATCGAAATGGCCAGTCTTCCTGTCAACACGAAGGGCAAGCCCAGGAAAATGCCGGCAAGAGCGATGTTTATGGTTGTGGCGGTTGTCGCGTTGGGATTGAAAGCGTGAATCAGTCCGAACGTGATGGAGGAGATGAGCAACGCTATGAGCACGGCAGTTCTGGCACTTAGGGTGCCAAAGGTGAACCCCTCGGCAATGTTTTTCAGTTGGTAACCGCGAAAAATAAGCTCTTCGTATGTGCCGACGAGAGTGAATTGGATCAGGAAGACGAGAAGCGCTGCGGCGAATGGGAAAGGAAGAAGAGTGACATAGAGGGTGTCGACGGTGATCCACCCCATGGCCAATTGGAAGACAAAGATTGCGGCAATGAGCAGAGCGCCGAGAGCGAGGCCAAAGTAAAGGTCCAGACGCCACTGTGCGTTCCAGGCCATGCCGAAATCGCGGAAGTTGCGCCGGTCCAGGAATTTCGCGGCGAGGATTGTCGCGGCAAAGTAGATCAGCCCTGTGAACAAGAGCGCGACCATCGTGATGGCAATGCTGGGGCCGCTGCCACCGTTGCCTTCGCCGCTTCGAGAGAAAAGACTCAGTATGAGCGAGAAGGCTCGCAGCCCGGCAAAGACCATCAGCATATGTAGAATCAGCCGCCACAGCGCTCGCAATCTTCTGTCGGTGGGATTCCAGAACAGCTCAGTTAGAGTTTGCATTGTTTTCTCTCCTTAAATGAATCGAGTTGAATCACGATTTCGGCGAGCCAAACCAATTGTGATAGGGTTCACATACCTCAGAGCGGATGGAGGCGACGGATGAACGAGCAAGAAAAAGGACGCGCAAGAGCGAAGTCGTTCTCGCCGGACGCAGATGCTGTTCCGCGGCGGCGCGCCCGACCGCGGGGGCTGAACGAGTGGCAGGACCTGGTCACCGAGCAACTCAATGAGGCGGCCGCCAATGGCGCTTTCGACAACCTGCCGGGACAGGGGCAGCCCATGCGCCTGAACGAGCACCCCAACGAACCTTCCGCCATGCGCATGGCCAACAAGCTGCTCAAGGACAACGATCTGACGCCCGCCTGGATCGGCGACCGCAAAACGTTACAGGCCGAGATCGAGGCATTGCGCGCGGCGATGCAACAGTACTGGGACCTGACGCGCGCACGCGCAAGAGCGCCTGAGACCGATGCGGAGGCGCTCCGAAGCGATTGGAATCGCGCGCTGCTCCAGTGGGAGCAGCAGATCGCCGACCTGAACCGGCGCATCGCTGATCTGAACATCACCCTCCCCGTTTGGCGGATGGAACTCCACCGGCTGCGGTTGGATGAAGAACTGAGCCGTATCGACGCCGCCCGTCGGTTGACTTTGGCCGACCAATAAAGCGCACGATCGCCTCTCCCCCTCTCAACTCCTCCTGACGAACCGGCCCGGCGTCGCGCCCGTGTGCGCGCCGTTGCAAAGCACACGCTCGCCGTTGACCCACACATCCTGCACGCCGGCGGAAAGCCGGTGCGAATCGGCAAAGGTGGCGCGGTCGCCGACAGTCTGCGGATCGAAGAGAACGACATCGGCGTAGAAGCCGGTGCGCAGCTGACCCCGCTTGCGCAGGCCCAGCCGGTCGGCCACCGCGCCGGTCATCTTGCGCACCGCATCCTCCAGCGTGAGCAGGCGCTCCTCGCGCACATATTTGCCCAACAGGCGCGGGTAAGTGCCGTAGGCGCGCGGATGGGTCGGCCCGAGTTCGGCGGCCCAGGCCGGATCCAGCCCGGGGGCGTCGGTGGCGAACTTGATCCACGGTAGCGGCAGCTGCGCCCGCAGGTTCTCCTCGCTGATCGACAGGAAGATCGTGCCGATGCGCTGCCCTTCCGAGCGCAGCAGATCGATCGTGCAATCCAGCCAGTCCTGCCCTCTTTCGGCGGCGATCTGCGCCAGGTTCATGCCGGCGCAGCGTCTGTTCTCCGCCTTATACAGGCCGACCGGAATGACGCCCGCGGCGCCTCCCCGGGTCGTGGGTTTTCGATGGCCGTCCGCGCCATCGAGTAGTTCCGCACGGATGCGCGCCCGCACGGCCGGATCCTCCAGGTTGCTGAAAAACTTGCCGTCAGCGGCCGTCCAGGTCGGCAGCAGCGAGGTGAGACCGGTGCCGGAGGCGTCGTAGGGGTACATATCGGCTGTCACGTCCTGCCCGTGCGCGCGCGCCTCCTCGATGCGGGCGATGGCGGACGGCATCCTGTGCCAGTTGGCCGTACCGGTCGCCTTCAGGTGGTAGATCTCCACCGGCAAGTCGGCGCGGCGTCCGATCGTCAACGCCTCCTCCAGCCCCTCCAACAGCCGCTCGGCTTCCGAGCGCATGTGGGTGATGTAGACGCCGTGGTAACGGCTCACGACTTTGCAGATTTCGATCAGTTCATCGGTGTCGGTGTAGGAGTCCGGCGGGTAGATCAGCGCGTAGGAGACGCCGAAGGCGCCGTCCTCCATCGCCTCGGCCATCGTGCGCCGCATCAACGCCAGTTCATCGGCAGTGGGCCGTCCCATCTCCATGCCCTTGCCGACGTGGCGCAGCGTGCCGCCGCCCAGAAAAGAGCCGATGTTGGGCGAGACGCCCGCCGCTTCGACAGCCTGTAACCAGTCGCCGAAACGCGCCCAATCCAGCATCGATTGGCGCCATGCGTCGCTGATCGGCATCGGCAGGATCGAGTTCGGCATCGGATCGGTGTGACGGCCGGCGACCGGCGCCGGTGTCCAGGCCTCGCCCATGATCTCGGTGGTTACGCCCTGCGTGATCTTGGACAGGCAGCGCCCGTCGATCATCAGCGACAGGATCGAATGGCTCTGGATGTCGATAAAGCCGGGGCAGGCGACAAGGCCGGAGGCGTCCACCACCTCAGCGCACGCTTCGGCGGCGATTGCGCCCGGCGCGGCCACGGTCTCGATGCGGTCGTTGCACAGGAGCAGGTCGCCGTAGCGCCAGGGGTTGCCGGCGCCATCGACGATGCGTGCGTTGCGGATCAGGGTAGTGGAATCGGTCATAGGATTCAGTCAGACATTGCAGAACGCGTCGTACAGGAGTCGCCCGATGCGTCCAAAAGCAGCGTCGATTTGGTTGGGTTTCTCACTCCTGGCGATCGGGTCATCGCTTACGGCTTCGTCATTCCAGCGGGAGAAAACAGTGACGGCCACGTGGGAGGTTTGGCTGGCGTAGAGGATGCCGCTGTCGTTGCGGATTCCCGGCAGCGTGCCGGTCTTGTGGGCGCAGGGCGTCCCCGGCGGGAGATAGCGGGGCAGGCGGATGTTGAGCTGCTGCTTGAGGAGGATCTCCAGCATCGCGTCACAGGCGCCGCGGCTGACGATCTCACCCCGCCAGATGCGCGCCAACAGTGCTGTCAGCGCGGCGGGTGTGCCCACGTCGTTGTCCGCGCCCAGGCTGTAGCAGCGTCCGTCGCGTTTGCGCGGCGCGGTCGCGAGCGCCAGCATATCCTGCGTGGGGTCGCTGGAAGGAAGCAGGTCGTCGAATATTTCCCGGATCGTCATGGGCACGTGAATGTCGGTCAGGCCCAGGCTGTGCATCGTGCGCGTCACGCTGCCCTCTCCCAGGCGGTGCATCACCATGTCGGTGGCGGTGTTGTCGCTGATAATGATCATCAGCGTCAGCAGATCGCGCACGGTCGGCGCGAGGCCGTCCTCGAAGAAGACGAGAATGCCGGTGGGCAGATTCTTCTCCGCCGTGGTCAACCCCCAGCGGTCATCAAGCGCAAAGCTGCCCTCTTCGATCTGGCGGAACGCCTCCACCAGCACCGGGATCTTGAGAACGCTGCACATTGGAAAGATGCGCTCGGCGTCGATGTCGACCTGCTGGCCCGACTCCAGATGGCGGGCGCAGACGCCCATCTGCGCGCCGCTGCCCTCTATAATACGGCGAATCTCGGATTCAAGCGACATAGGTTGACCCCAGTGGTCGGTGGTCGGTGGCCGGTGGTCGGTGGTCGGTGGTCGGTGGTCGGTGGTCGGTGGTCGGTGGTCGGTGGTCGGTGGTCGGTGGTCAGTGGTCAGTGGTCAGTGGTCGGTGGCCGGTGGTCGGTGGTCGGTGGTCGGTGGTCGGTGGTCGGTGGTCGGTGGCCGGTGGTCGGTGGTCGGTGGTCAGTGGTCAGTGGTCAGTGGTCAGTGGTCGGTGGCCGGTGGTCGGTGGTCGGTGGTCGGTGGTCGGTGGTCGGTGGTCGGTGGTCGGTGGTCGGTGGTCGGTGGTCAGTGGTCAGTGGTCAGTGGTCAGTGGTCGGTGGTCGGTGGTCGGTGGTCAGTGGTCAGTGGTCAGTGGTCAGTGGTCGGTGGTCGGTGGTCGGTGGTCGGTGGTCGGTGGTCGGTGGCCGGTGGTCGGTGGTCGGTGGCCGGTGGCCGGTGGCCGGTGGTCGGTGGTCAGTGGCCGGTGGTCGGTGGTCAGTGGTCGGTGGTCGGTGGTCGGTGGTCGGTGGTCAGTGGTCAGTGGTCAGTGGTCAGTGGTCAGTGGTCGGTGGTCGGTGGTCGGTGGCCGGTGGTCGGTGGTCGGTGGTCGGTGGTCGGTGGCCGGTGGTCGGTGGCCGGTGGCCGGTGGTCGGTGGTCGGTGGCCGGTGGCCGGTGGTCGGTGGTCGGTAGTCGGTGGTCGGCGGCTAGGGGTCGTTGACATTTGGTGAAAACTATTCAAAATGTGACATATGTAGGACGTCTGCGGGCAGCATTGGCCCGTTTCTCGCCTGATACTCGTGTTCTACGACCATAATCTGCGGTGGCAAAGGTGTTCTCCGTGCCCCTCCGCGTCCTCCGCGGATAAAAAGGTGTTAAGGTGTTCTTCGTGCCCCTTCGTGGATCAAAAAAGGTGTTCTTCACAGCCCTTCCCGGTCTCTAGGCCCTAGCCCCTGCTCTCGGCGCGTGGGTCAAGACAGGCACTGCAGATGGCGCCAATAGTATTAAAGGCGTGCTACAGCAATCCAAAATGTCTCTCCATCCTGCAAATCCTGAATCAGACAGCGGCTGCCCATGACGACCACAACACTTCCCTCGAGCGGCCCAACTGTAGCACCCCTATCAGGTACTACATACACGCACCCGAAGACCACTGATCACACTATAGTCTAGGCAAGACGCATTGGCGAAAGTAAACGTGTCAACCGAATTCCAGGGGGTTCAGGTACTCTCAGACCTTGCACTCTGTAATGGCCAGTCTGCCAAGACCAGCCTCGAGAGCAGGGATTCTTTGAGTGTAGGGGACGATCAGGACAAGACGTGGCAAGATACCGGGCCAGGCAGGCCCTGTTTGCGGTTAGCCGGGGATACATTTTGAATGAACGCCTCGCTGAGAACAGGTCAGAGTTGGCCGATTTCATGTTCAGGCGACAGATCGATCCGGTCTTTACTATTCATTCTCTTCCGATAGGACCTTGGCGCAGACACCTCCCGAAAATGTTGCTGACTCGCTACTGTCGACAAAAACCGACTTGACGCGAAGGTGGCGCCTAGCCCCTTCATGAAGATTGTCAATTGGCCCGTTAGTCTGACCTCCCCATATCGTCAAACTTATTCCAGAAGCGGGCAATCGCATAACCCTTTTTACACTGCCTGTCCAGTCAAATGAGGAACTGCCGTCCGCTCCACATTCAGGACCGTTGCCAACGGAAAACTCGACTATATAAGTCTGCAGACGACAGCCTCCTGCCGGTGGGCCCCAATTAAAGAGGACACGCGTTTCCGAAGCGCCTACACCTTTCAAATTACTGACCGGCCCACCGCAAACAGTGTTCAGCGCCTGCCCTGTGTCGTTGTCGGTGATGTTCACCGTGGCCCCGCGGTGGGTCCCGCGGCTCACTCCCGTGGGCAGCGTACCAAAGCCCAGCCTTACCGACTCGCCGTCATCGTTAACACTGTCGTCGGTCGCTGCAAAGGTAATGCTCTTTTCGGTTTCACCACTATTGAATGTCAGACTGGTCGGCACGACCGAATAGTCGTCAGTGGTTGCCCCACCTAGGTCGAGTGTGCGGATCGAGATCGTTACCGTCCGCTCCGGATCTGCGCTCAGGATGACCTTGATGACTTCGCTGCTGCCCTCACCAACAGTGTACGACCCCTGCTCATAGCGCACCATCACTGCCCGCACGTCGACATCGATGATGTTCACCGTTGCCGCGCTAGGCGTCTCCGCGCTCACGCCCGTCGGCAGCGTCCCGAAGCCCAGTAGCACCGACTCGCCGTCATCGTCCTCACCGTCGCTGATCGCAGTAAAGGGAATGAACTTCACGGTTTCACCGCTGTTGAACGTCACGCTGGTGTCGGCAAACACGCCGGTGTAGTCGGCATCAGTCGCCCCGCCCTGGTTGGCCTTGCTGATCGGGATCGTCACCGTCCGCTCCGGATCCGCGCTCAGTTTGATCGTGATGATTACGATTCTGCCCTCTTCGACACTGTACGCCGCCTGCCTATAGCTGACCGTCACCGCCGGATCGTCGGGATCGGCGATGGGGTCACTCCGCAGGTCGTTATCGGTGATGTTCACCGTCGCCGGGCTGCCCGCGCTCACCCCAGCGGGCAGCGTGCCAAAGCTCAGTAACACCGACTCGCCGTCATCGTCCACACTGTCGTTGGTAGCTGCAAAGGTAATGCTCTTTTCGGTTTCAACACTATTGAATGTCAGACTGGTCGGCGTGACCGAATAGTCGTCAGTGGTTGCCCCACCCTGGTTGGCCTTGTTGATCGGGATCGTCACCGTCCGCTCCGGAACTGCGCTCAGGATGACCTGGATGACTTCGCTGCTGCCCTCACCAACAGTGTACGACCCCTGCTCATAGCGCACCGTCACAGAAGGCAGGTCGTCATCGGTGATGTTCACCGTCGACTCGCCGTTGATCCCCAAACTCACGCCCGTAGGCAGCGTGCCGAAGCCCAGTAGCACCGACTCGCCGTCATCGTCCACACTGTCGTTGGTAGCCGTAAACGTAATGATCTTTTCGGTTTCGTCGCTGTTGAACGTTACACTCGCGTTGGCCGGCACGCCCGAATAGTCGCCATCAGTTGCCCCGCCCTGGTTGGTCCTGCTGATCGGAACTGTCACGCTCCGCTCCGGATCCGCGCTCAGGATGACCTTGACGTCAACGCTGCTGCCCTCACCAACAGTGTACGACCCCTGCTCATAGCGCACCGTCACAGAAGGCACGTCGTCATCGGTGATGTTCACCGTCGACTCGCCGTTGATCCCCAAACTCACGCCCGTGGGCAGCGTGCCAAAGCCCAGTAACACCGACTCGCCGTCATCGTCCACACTGTCGTCGGTCGCCGCAAACGTAATGCTCTTTTCGGTGTCGCCGCTGTTGAACGTTACACTCGCGTTGGCCGGCACGCCTGAGTAGTCGCCATCCGTGGCACCGCCCTGGTTGGCCTTGCTGATCGGAATCGTCACGCTCCGCTCCGGATCCGCGCTGAGGATGACCTTGATGACTTCGCTGCTGCCCTCAGAAACAGTGTAGCTCGACTGCTCATAGCGCACCGTCACAGAAGGCACGTCGTCATCGGTGATGTTCACCGTCGACTCGCCATTGATCCCCAAACTCACGTCCGCAGGCAGCGTGCCGAAGCTCAGTAATACCGACTCGCCGTCATCGTCAACACTGTCCTGGACAGCCGTGAAGGTGAAGCTCTTCTCCGTGTCGCCGCTGTTAAACGTCAGACTGGTCGGCACACCCGAATAGTCGCCGTTGCCTGCGCCGTCCTTGTTGCTCCTGGGAATCGGAATCGTCACCGTCCGCTCCGGATCTGTGCTCAGGATGACCTTGATGACTACGCTGCTGCCCTCCGCCACAGTGTAGATCGACTGCTCATAGCGCGCCGTCACCGTCGGCACGTCGTCGTCAGTGATGTTCACCGTCGCCGTGGCCGGGCTGCCCGCGCTCACCCCCGTGGGCAGCGTGCCAAAGCTCAGTAGCACCGACTCGCCGTCATCGTCAACAATGTCCTGCACAGCCGTGAAGGTGAAACTCTTCTCCGTGTCGCCGCTGTTGAACGTCAGACTGGTCGGCACACCCGAATAGTCACCGTTGCCTGCGCCGACCTGGTTGCTCCTGGGAATCGGAATCGTCACCGTCCGCTCCGGATCTGCGCTGAGGATGACCTTTATGTCTTCGCTGTTGCCCTCACCAACAGTGTACGACGCCTGCTCATATCTCACCGTCACCGTCGGCACGTCGTCGTCAGTGATGTTCACCGTCGCCGTGGCCAGGCTGCCCGCGCTCACCCCCGTGGGCAGCGTGCCAAAGCTCAGTAGCACCGACTCGCCGTCATCGTCCACACTGTCGTCGGTCGCCGTAAACGTAATGATCTTTTCGGTTTCGTCGCTGTTGAACGTTACACTCGCGTTGGCCGCCACACCCGAATAGTCGCCATCAGTTGCCCCGCCCTGGTTGGTCCTAATGATCGGGATCGTCACGCTCCGCTCCGGAACTGCGCTCAGGATGACCTTGATGACTTCGCTGCTGCCCTCACCAACAGTGTACGACGCCTGCTCATAGCGCACCGTCACAGAAGGCACGTCGTTATCGGTGATGTTCACCGTCGCCGTGGCCGGGCCGCCCGCATTGACCCCAGCGGGCAGCGTGCCGAAGCGCAGCGTCAGACTCTCGCCGTCGTCATTGTCGCTGTCGTCCGTCGCCGTTATGGTGAACGGCTTCGACACCTCCCCAATGTCAAATGTCAAGCTGGAACTGGCAGGCTCCAGGCTGTAGTCGGCAGCGCTCGCGCCGCCGTTGTGCGTAACCGCGATCGGAATCGTAACAGCCTCAACTGCTGCCAGCTCCAGACTCACCGTCACCGCCACCACCTCGCCCTCTGTCACCGAGAAGGTCCTGGCATCGAAGCCGGCTCGAGGCGCGCAAGGATCTCTGCGATCCACCGTCAAACCCGTGGGCGAGCCGTCTATTGCTCCTGAGTCCCGATCCACACCTTCGAACAGATTGCCGTTGAGCGTCACCCACAAGAGCGGGTCATTACTTACAGGTAGCTTTGCGGAGACGGTATCGGGAATGTTCCCCTCTAAATGATTGTGGTTCAAAAACAGCAACTCCAAATTAACCAGACTACTCAGGTTAGGTATCTCTCCAGTCAACTGGTTATCGAAGAACACCAAAGTCGTCAGGCTCGTGATATTGTTAAATGACGCAGGTATCTCGCCCGAAAACTGATTGCAGTGGAACCATGCCTGCCTCAGCTTGGGCACGCTGCTCATCGTCGGAATAGACCCTGTAAATTTATTGACGTGAATCACATACTCCTCAAGGTTGGGCAAGTCACTTACAGGAGAGGGAACGGTCCCATCCAGTTGGTTCCTGTCCAGGACTAGGCTCCTCAGACTCATCATGCCGCTAAAGTCGAGAATAGATCCTGTCAACTGGTTACTGCTCAATATCAGCCACTTCAGCGAAACGAGTCGGGTCACAGACTCTGGAATCGTACCCGTCAACAGGTTTTCTTGCAGGTACACATACTGCAGACTGGTCATCTGGCCCAGGTCTGGGAGCGTTCCCGTCAACTTGCCCTCCCTCACATCCAGAGTCGTTAGCCCGGTGAGATTGGTCAGCGTTGCAGGTAACGGGGATTCATACTGGTTATTGCCAATCACCAGATTCTCAAGAGCCGACAAATCCCCCAGCTCGGGTGGAATGGGTCCGTTCAACTGATTGCTGGATAGGCGCAATTCTTTCAGTTTCACGAGCCTGCCTATTTCCGGCGGAATCGGACCGGTCAATGAATTAGATTGTAATTGCAAATAGTTCAGTTTCACCAGGGCGCCCAATTCGCTCGGAATCACGCCGCTTAACTGGTTGGACCTTAAGAGGAGCCAATTCAGTTCACTAAGGGACCCTAGTTCTGACGGAATCTCACCGGTCAATGTGTTGCCCAACAGACTCAGCTGTGTCAACCCATCGAGGTCGCCAAGTGCCGCTGGAAGGCTGCCTGTTAAGCCTTGTTGTTCCAATAAGAGGTGGGAAACCCGCATGGCCTCGAGATTAATACCCTGCCAGGTAAGGATGGGCGTACTCACGGACCATGCCGGGCTGAGCGTCGCGCTGCCTACCAACTCGTCGTGCAGCCCCAGCAATGTCGCACAGTCGCGCGCCAATTCCGCGTACTCGTCACCTGCAGAAACCGCACCCCCGGTAACACAGGCAGATTGCATCGTGGCAGTGGCGCTGAACACGTTCGATGCCTGGTTGCCTTGGTTGCTCGCATTTTGCGCAGCGGCAGCCGGAACTTGTACGGTTACCGCGCCGCTGAATCCCGCGGTCGGCCGGATTGTGGCAGTGTAGATGAGCCCGGCTGTGCTGGCACTGACGTCGGTGGCTGTTAGGGACTGCGCGCTCGTAACAGTAATATCCGTATGGTCGAAGGTGGCGCCAACGTTTTCAGAGAAGGTGATGGTCACATCGAAGGAGGCGCCGTTGACCTGATTGTCCCCGCCAACCACCACTACCCCCTCAGCGCCGGCAATGGTGACGGTAGGCCCGGTGACGCCTTGGCGTGGCTCAATCCTGGTCTTGTCCTCCGAGGTCTGGCCGGGACCGACATTACCTTCATTGCCAGAGTCGTCCTTGACCGTAACGTCATTCTGACTGGAATCGCTGGGTTGACCGGTCGTGGCTGTAGGTGTAAGAGTGGGTGTCGCCGCCGTGGCCGTAGGCGTGTGAGTAGGTGTCGCTGTCGCTGTAGGCGTGTGAGCAGGTATCGCCGTCGCCGTGGACACATAGTCGGACCATGCGCTTGTTTCGCCGTCGGCGTTGGCTGCGCGGATGGTGTAGAAGTAGGTGGTGCCGGCGGCGGGATCGGTGTGCGTGTAGGTTGTGCCGGTGAGGCTGTCTCCTCCAATCTGACGCCAGTCGTTAACACTGTCCCACACCCAAAGCTCGTAGCGCGTAGCGCCATGCACGGTGGTCCAACTGAGTTCCACACCATCCTCCGACGCCTGCGCCGTCAACACCGGCGCAGCAAGGGCGGCGGCAACCGTTGGCGACGGTGTGGGGGTCGGGTCAGCGGCAGAGGAATCGCTGGGTTGACCGGTCGTGGCTGTAGGTGTAAGTGTGGGTGTGACCGTGGCAGCAGGGGTATGAGTGGGTGTGACCGTGGCTGCAGGCGTATGAGTGGGTGTGACCGTGGCTGGAGGCGTATGAGTGGGCGTGACCGTGGCTGCAGGCGTATGAGTGGGTGTGACCGTGGCTGGAGGCGTATGAGTGGGCGTGACCGTGGCTGCAGGCGTATGAGTGGGCGTGACCGTGGCAGCAGGCGTATGAGTGGGTGTGGCCGTGGCAGCAGGGGTATGAGTGGGTGTGACCGTGGCTGCAGGCGTATGAGTGGGCGTGACCGTGGCTGCAGGCGTATGAGTGGGCGTGACCGTGGCAGCAGGCGTATGAGTGGGTGTGGCCGTGGCAGCAGGGGTATGAGTGGGTGTGACCGTGGCTGCAGGCGTAGGAGTGGGTGTGGCCGTGGCCGCAGGCGTAGGAGTGGGTGTGGCCGTGGCCGTGGCTGTCGCCGTGGACACCTGGTCGGACCATGCGCTTGTTTCGCCGTCAGCGTTGGCTGCACGGATGATGTAGAAGTAGGTGGTGCCGGCGACGAGGTCGATGTGAGTGTAAGTTGTGCCGGTCAGGCCGTCTCCTCCAATCTGGCGCCAGTCGTTGACACTGTCCCTCACCAAGAGCTCGTAGCGCGTAGCGCCGTGTACGGTGGTCCAACTGAGTTCCACTCCGTCCTCCGACGCCTGCGCGGTCAACACCGGCGCAGAGAGGACGGCAACCGTTGGTGACGGTGTGGGGGTAGGTTCGGCGGCAAAGGCGGCAGAAGAGCGCGCGGCGGGTCCGCCGCCAGACAGCCTGAAGCTGTTAATCTCTGCTCCGAGTTCCTGGACCCTGGAGATGAGCAAAATGAGGGAGATGATGGCGGCGGCAGCGAGCAGCGCGGCCGCGGCGGCTCGATAAACATCGACTCGATCAGAGGGAACAGAGAGTGACAAGTACATTCATCGATTTCCTTTTCAAGGTAAAACGATGACATCCTTGTCACCTGGAATCGGGACAACCGGCCTTACACGAATATTTCTTTCATCCGGATCCCCTTCCGCCTGCGTAACGTCATCGAAGAGCGCCAGTCGGTGGCCGCATCCCAGGTGATAGTGAGCGTGCCGCGTTGTGTACTGGCGAGCCTGAGATCGCTGATTGCTCCCTCTGGTTCCTGCGCCTATGAAGTGACCAGGTTGGAGGAGAAGAGGGCGGCTGTGTTGAGGAGCGCAACTGTGAACATACGAACGAGCCTGGTTCGATTGTTGCCGAGAATCCGTGCGATAGACATGTGCGATGGCCATTTCTTTAAGCCTGCAGGAATAAGTTCAAAGGCCGAGCTTGCCGACGCAGTTGCAAGCTCGATTTCTTCTTGGCGCAGCAGCTACTAGGCCTCATCTGGGAGGTTGCAAAAAAGTAACCGCCATATAGTTGCCTTGCCTGCAGCATTCATAGGGTACCCTCGCGCCGGCTGAATGGAGGCTAGTTGCCAAAGTTACACGCTTCGCAAGTCAAGGAAGCATGAAACGTTGGCGCGTCCCCTTTGGCGCATTTACAAGGAAAACGTATTAAGTTCGGACAGTGGGAAATGTCTGAGGTCGTTAGTGGGCCGGGGGAAGGAGTTTGTCGGCTTTGACAGTCCGGCAGCTAACCTGATGTTCTACAAAAGGAGATGTAAATCTCAAATGAGACCAAGAATTTGCCAATATCGGCAGTACGGGCGACGCGCTTACGATTCTAGCGTGCAACCCCTGTGAAAAGTCCTGCTCTCAATTTGCACCTGCATGAGTGAGTCGTTCATGCCGTCCAGCCTTTGGGATTCAAGTAATGTGTGCCTAACGGCAACCCCTTTGGACGCCTACCATCTGTCCCAAAAGGCAAATGTCCATCTGGCTGCAGTCGCAGGATACATTCGACACCGTAACGTTGCATCTCACAATTTATCACAGTTAGTTGGGCAGGCCAAAATGGGACCAGTCTTGGTGTTTTCCAAAAAGGGGGTGAGAGTTTCACAGAGTGAACGAAGGAGGCGAGAGGTGAAAGCAGAGAGAGGATAGGGCAAAGATAGGAGAGGGTTGAAATGGGACGGGCACGCAGTCATGATCGAAGTCGTTAAGAGTTTGCAAGGTCAGCGAGCGAGATGCACGACCGGCTGCGGTCGTAGCGACAGGGTGAACCGAAAGTCAGTTTTGACGAAATCATGGAGAGGATAGGTCAAGAGCGGGAGGACAAGATGCGGCCGCTGGCGGAAGAACTGGTTAGGGCGGCAAACGAAGTGGAGGTGCGCTGTCCTGAATGCGAAAGGAGGGCGCAGAACAAGAAAAGGAAGGAAAGAGATACTGCACCGAGAAAGAGCAGTGGAGTTCAGTCGAAGTTACCAGGTCTCGTTGACGTTTGTAAAGTGAGTTCAGCAGAACGGCAAAAGCAAGACGTTTATGGCCTATGGCAGCGCGATCAATAGCAGAATGTGCTTATTTTCTCGCAGATTCAGCCATAAAGATCTGCGGGAAAGATCGATTTCCTGTCAATCTCGCACTTGAGCGCTCGGATTTTGCCTGTCTCAAAGAAATGTCAACGACTCCTAGTTGCCAGCGGGGATATTGTCCGCTGACGTTACGGCATGAAGTTCTTGAGGTAGCGCCCGCTCTGCACGAGCGAGGCTTTGCGGCTTTCCAGCGAATCTTCGTAAGCGCGGTCCTCGACCTCGATGCAGACCGGTCCATCGTAGCCGACATCGGTCAGGACGGAGAAGAACTGTCCCCAGTCGATGTCGCCGAGGCCGGGCAGCTTGGGCACGTGGAACTCCAGCGGCGCCGCCATGATGCCCACGTCGTCGAGGCGGTGCTTTTCGAGCCGCACATCCTTGGCATGGACGTGGAACAGCTTGTCGGTGAACTCCCGCATCGGCTTGAGGTAGTCCATGTGCTGCCAGATCATGTGCGAGGGATCGTAGTTTAGGCCAAAGTGATCGCTAGGAATGTCGGCGAACATGCGGCGCCAGATCGCCGGCGTATGGGCGAGGTTTTTGCCGCCGGGCCATTCATCCTGCGTAAAGGCCATCGGACAGTTTTCGATGCCGATCTTGACGTTGTGATCCTCGGCAAAGCGGATCAGAGGCGTCCACACTTCGAGGAAGCGCGGCCAGTTGTCATCCACCGATTTTGTCCAGTCGCGGCCCACAAAGGTGTTCATCACGCCGAGGCCCAGCAGTTCGGCGGCCACGATCACCTGTTTGATATGGTCGATGCCGACTTGCGCTTCGTCCTGGTCCGGGGCGAGGGGGTTGGGGTAGTAGCCCAGCCCGCTGATGGTGATGCCGGCGGAGTCGGCGAGCGCGTTGACCCTGGAGGCGTCCTCTTTGGTGAAGCCGACGACGTCAATGTGGGTGACGCCAGCGTAACGGCGCTCCGCTTTGCCGGCGGGCCAGCACATCAGCTCGACGGTGGCAAAGCCGTTGGTGGCGGTGAATTGGATGACCTCTTCCAGCGACAGATCGGGCAGAATCGCGCTGGCATAGCCTAATTGCATCATTGGATATCTCCTCCTCGTTGTTGTGCAGGGGGTGAGAATACTTCCACAAATCAAGAATCATCGAATTGCAAGTTCATGCTGGCTGCAGGAGATTCATTCGTCTTGCCTTTGGAGCCATTCTCTTGTGCCGCTGACATCAAATTTTTTGGCGCCAAATCCTTCATCCAGAAGGCTATCTGCCAGCAGATGATCATATTTCTCAGTCTGTCTATTCGCGGACAGTCTGGCCAGCTCAGTGTTGGTCACACTCTCTTCCTCAGTGAATCGTTTCAGACATTCAGAGACATCTCGGTGAGAGGCATCATCGACTTCGATTACTCCGGCAAAGGTGGTCGCTTTGTAACCTGCTCTCACTATCACCATAGTTAACCTGAGTTCGGAGTAAGTGAGCACCTTATCAAGCTGGTAGAATAGAAGTTCTCTAACAAAAATTCTCCAGCAAAGAAAGGTGCTCAGTGATGAGTATACTCAATCTGTTCTGTCATGTCGATGATTTCTGTCAGTGGTTGGCTACATGGGAGAATGCCAAGTTGTTAGGCGTGGCTCGCAAGCGAGGGCCGGCCCCGCGCTTGAGCTTGAGTGAAGTGATGACGATTCTGATTCACTTCCATCAGTCGCATTATCGCGATTTCAAGGCCTTCTATACGCAGCACGTATGTAAGCATATGCGCAGTGAATTCCCTGCTCTGGTCAGTTACACACGCTTTGTGGAGTTAATGCCATCAGCCCTGGCAGCCATGTGTCTCTATCTGCGTGTGCGCTTTGGCCAGGCGACAGGGGTGGCATTCATTGATTCGACCCCGTTGTCCGTCTGCCACAACAGACGCATCGGCCGCCACCGGGTCTTTGCCGAGGTAGCCAGGCGCGGCAAGAGCAGCATGGGATGGTTCTATGGCTTTAAACTCCATCTGATTGTCAATGACCAGGGGGAATTGCTGGCGCTTCAACTCACGCCCGGCAACACCGATGACCGTAAACCGGTCCCACAGATGACCAAAAAGTTGTGGGGGAAGCTGATCGGCGACCGCGGCTATCTCTCCCAAGTTCTCTTTGAGCAACTCTTCGCTCAGGGACTGCAATTGATCACGCCCATTCGTAAAAACATGCAGAATCGACTCGTCGTTCTCGAAGACAAGCTGCTAACGCGTAAGCGCTTCGTCATTGAAACCATCGTTGACCAACTCAAGAATATCTCACAGATTGAACACACCCGTCACCGCAGCACGACCAACTTTGTCGTCACTCTCATCGCCGGTCTGATTGCCTACACTTGGCAAGCTAAGAAGCCATCTCTCAATCTTCCTGACACAGATATGGCTCTATTGCCGGCCTTAATCTAACTCCGAACTGGGGTTAGTTAAGGTGTTCACGATCTTGTCGCCCATCCAAGGAACCAGGTAAACATATCTTCCACTGCTGATCAAACACCTGCTTTCAAACTTCAAGTCGCGAAATGAATTCAGTCCTTCAAGGAAGAGATTTCTTGCGACGTTATCTAAGAAATCAATCTTGGTTCCATTTGATTCAACCCGATAATCTCCCTTCTTGTAGATTTCCAACATTTCTTGACGAACTAGATTGTGGACAGACAACCCGCCTCCCCCAAATTCTGGTGGCTTGCCCCCCGCTGACGCAGCCACATAAATAGCCTTTCCTTCTGTGTCTACATCCAGGATTTTCCAGCGCCTTCCTCCGAATACGATGTGTTGTTCCTTCGCTACAGGAGATCCAACGGGAAGAGTTCCAAGTATTCTTCCTCCTTCTTTGACAATTATCCGGAACTCCTGCGGAGTTTCGAAGACTGCATAAAATGAATAGTGGTTGACCAGCCTTTCACCGTGTTCTGCCAAGATTAGCTCGCCAGTGGGCAGCTGAGATATCAGGCTCTTAGCCCCCATATCGGAAAGTAGTGTCTTGAAATGTTCGGCAGTAACATTTTGAAATGGGCCTGACCCACACAGCAGTGACCAGAGCTGGTCTGCGCGTACGCCGCCCCACTGGGCAATGACCGCCAGGACCTGGTGCAAAACAGTGGAGAAATGGAATAGATCGGAATCGGGTGGCTCATACCATTTTCGTAACAGGAGACGAATCATTGCTATGCTTTGGAGCAGCTCAATGCGCAGCCTGTCCACCAGACATGATTCGACCGTCAACTCATCCTCAATAATGAACATTCGGAGTACTGCTGGGTCGCCGCGGCGCCCGGAACGACCCAGACGCTGACGTAGGCTGGATACGGAATGCGGTGCCGTGACTTGCGCAATTGAATTCACCTTTCCAATATCTATGCCCAGCTCTAATGTCATTGTACAAACGGCGGTGGTTGGGAGCTTCTCTATCTGCAGGCGACGTTCCACATCGCTACGCAATTCCTTCGAAAGCGAACCGTGGTGTGGAAAGAACTCATTGGGGACGAAATTATCTTCGCATATATCGCTCAGTAGAGCCGCAAAGAGCTCGGTTCTGCTACGGCTGTTTGCAAAGACCAGGTGGGAATCGCCCCGTAGTACTTCAAAAAGATCTCCAGCAACCCGTTGTTCTATCGGGTCTGCTAATTCGTTTAGAGCGCGCGTTTTGTTGGGGGCGTGATCGATGTAACCCCGGACCTGCATTCTAAAGGCGCTCTGACTCTCATTATCGACTACCAGTTTGCTAGGGAATGTATTGTCCGGTCTCAGAAAACTAAGAACGCCGTCCATGTCCCCCAATGTGGCGCTTAACGCCAGTCGAGGAATTGGGGTCTGTTGCCGATGGAGAAGATGTTCAAGTCTGGTCAATAGAGATTGTAGATGGTGGCCGCGTTCGAAGCCCACAAAAGCGTGATACTCGTCAATGATGACGTACTTTAAGGAATCGAAAGCCGCTTGTACCCAGCCGGCTTCCCGAATCAACAAAGATTCAAGAGATTCGGGTGTAATCAACAAAATGCCTTCTGGCATTCGCCTGGCGGCCTTCTTGCCGGACTGCGGGCTGTCTCCATGCCAGGGTGTCACTTTCATTTCCAGCATCTCACAGAGACTTTCGAGACGCCGATACTGGTCATTAATCAAAGCTTTCAAGGGGCTTATGTACAAGATGCCAAACCCGTCCGACTCACCTGCGATGGCACTGCAGGCCGGCAAAAAGACCGCCTCAGTCTTGCCGCCAGCAGTTGGCGCGCTGATGACAACATCAGATTTTCCGGAGAGAATTGGCCTGATGGCGCTCTTTTGAATCGCCCGCAGATCCTTCCATCCCTGTTTGTAAACCCATCTTTGGACAGCAGGATGCAGGAGTGAAAACTCGTCTCTCATTATGATAAGGTGAAGTTGGCCAAGTTGTCGTTGGAATTTCCCGTCTCGGGCATATCGCTGGGTTTGTCTTCCGGAATAGCAACGGAACCGATCAGGTCGTTCCATTCCATGTCTTTGTTCTGCTCTAAGACCGACAGCATGTCTGTAAAGGCCTTGATTGTATGGCGCGGCGTTCGGAAATAGGCATCACCAATCGTGTTGTTACAGTGGCGCAGAAACGCCTCCAGAGCTTCATCAGGAACAAGATATTGCGTTTCATCGCCCGACGCGAATACGCGCCTGATGTTTTGCAAGAGTATATAGACTTCTTCAGGTGTCAGGTTGGCCAAGCGAAGGGTCGGGGAGGAGTAATCGACAACACTCGCCCTCTGCGCAAAACTGTTTTCGGCCAACCGCGACTGTAGCGCCTCATAGCTGTAAAGTCCTCTGCGCGTGTCGAGGAGAAACTCGGGCGTACCTCCCAGCAGAAACCCCATGTGTTCGGCAGTGCCCTGAAGACAATCGTTGAGTATCGACAGAATCTGTTCGTAGTTCGACAGGCGAGCCCGTGTGTTGCTTAGTTTGTAGAGATTGACCATTTCGTCCAGGCAGACCAGCAGACCTTGATACCCGGCCTGCCTCACGAGTAGACTCATGATCTTCAGGTTGCTGTAAGAGGATGTGTCTGAAATGATGGTCCGCACGCCAAGCGCCTTGCGTGCGTCGGTCTTGGTTGAGAATTCGGCACGCAGCCAGCGGATGGCGTTTGACTTTAATTCGTCATTGTCAGTCTCATGCCCATGCCAGTACGCTTCGATGACCTTGGCGAAATCGTAGCCGCCGACATGTTCGGCAAGAGTCGAGAGACGACTATGAATGACGGAAGAGACGGAGATCCCTTCTGTTTCGGCCTCCTGTGCGGCGGAATTGACGAATCTTTCCACAATAGAGGCAAGAGCACCACCATTGGGTTGGTTTCGCGTCGCCATGTTGAGCATTAGTTCTGAGTAGAGATTCCTGGCCTGCCCTGCGGATGCGTGAATCCGCCTGTCCGGTGACAGGTCCGCGTTGACCGACACCAGCTGCTTTTCGAGAGCGACTGTCCTGATTACATTCAGGAAAAAGGTCTTACCGGAGCCGTATTCCCCAATGATCAGGCGAAACGCGGATCCTCCCTGTGCGATACTGTTTATGTCTTTGAGAATCGCTTCAATCTCGTTTACTCGTCCGACCTGAATGTGTTGAATACCGACACGAGGAGCAACGCCAGCCTTGAGCGACTGGATGATTGAGTCCCGTTCTCTAGATCTAATGCGCGTTTGCTTTGTAGTCATGACAACTGCTCTTGAGTGTGCGTTGCGGCTAACTCTTCGGCCAATTCAATGTCAACATAAAAGGTGCTGCCGTCTTCAATCAAAGGCGCGTCAACTGTGTCAAACGCCCAATCATTTATCGTCTCAACAGCCCCTGCCGTCATAAGCTGGAGTCCATCGCAAAGTCCTTCCACTTCCTCATAGGTCCACTCTGCTTTGGTAATCAGCTTGACGTAGAGCTCGTGATATTTTGAATCCAACCCCTGGATTGACCCGTTTTTCGTTGGTGCAACCGTCGGTGCTTCAACTTCAAGTTCTTCTGCGAGATCTTCCTCAGTAAATATCGACTCAAGGACGGATTGAGCCTCCTTGGTTTCCTCTTCGAGCAGTCGCAAGAGATCGCGATCCAAAGCAAAAGAAGAAGCAGGCTGATTCGAGGTAGTGTAGGAGGACTCGCTCGCTCGATCCGGGCGCGGCGACCTGCTAGTGGATAGATTGTGAATATCGCTGGCGACCAACCCTTTGTCAAGACCTAATTGCGTGTAAAGCTTTTCAAGCTGTTTGATTTCTGCAGGATCGATCTTGCCGTCTGCCAACGCGACGCTGACTAATATGTGACTGATAGCAACTTTCTCGTCTGCACTAAGAAGGTCTAGCCGCTTTTTCAATCCCGACATGTTGGCAGGCGTGCTTAGACGCCAAAGCATGTATGCATCGAGCGACCGTTTTTCGGTGTCCGAAAGCCGATTATTCTGGTCAACAAGATCATTAAGAGCGTTGACTTCAGAGTCGCTGATGTGGTCGTCAATGGCGGCGACCAGAGTGCCCAAGCGCAGTATGGTTCCGACCTTCTTGAACTCACTGGATGGCGTGAAATTCGCTCCATGGCCCCCGGCAAAGAGTACCACCTTGCCGTCAACATCGGGCTTGGATTGATGGTAGCGAACATCCGGCGCGATGCCAAAACCCGTTTTCTCCGCAATATTTGACAGCATTTCGGCTTCTTTCTTATTGATCTTTAGGGGCGCGTCCTCACCAAAGTACTGAATCATTGAAGCGACTGAAATCAGGCCATTGGATTCGGACAATTGAGTCTTCATCCAGGCTTTGAAGTTCTCGAAATGGGGACTGGAAACCGACGAAATCAGATCATTGGGCAAGAGAGAAAGAGCGCTCAATGAATCATGCGAATTCTCCGGTCTACCTACAAAGCGACTGAACTGATCAAGTTCGCTAGTACAAGACTCAGCCATAGTCATCAACTTCTTGACAGGCGCACTAAGACGACAAACGTCGGGAAGGTCGAGTCTTACGTGCTGGTAGCCCATTAGTTCTGCGTTCGCAGGATGGTACGTAAGCTGCAATCTGGTTTTGTTGGGAGTTATCTTTAGGCCATCGCCAAACTTGCTCCGATAACGCATCTTAAAGAGAGCATCGAATTCATCTGGACAGCGGCGCGCTGGGGTACGCAATGTGAACTCCGGGTGACTCTTTACCCAGGCAAGCGCTAATTCCGCATTGACGGGCTTTCCGTTTTGGACGGCTTTCGCTAGTAGAAACTTGAAAATAGATGTGAAGTCTCTCTTTGCAACCAATAGGTCATAATCCGGTTGCTCGTCAAGACTTTTATGGTTGACAACCCAGGCATGCGACAGCAAAGCGTTCACATAAGAACTGAAGGAACGGTGGTCGCCATAAACGTTCTTCAATCGTTTCAGTTCTTGAATCAGGGTTTTACGTTCTTCATCGGAAACTTCCCCATTCTTGTCATCAACCAGCAAACGCCTCTCAATTCCATAAAAATAGAGAAAGACATATCCTATGTAGGTTTCAGGATCACCGCGGTCACTGGCAAGCCATTCTATGAAAGCGGCGCGGCTTTGGGGTGGGATCTGGCTATAGCTGGGCCAATAGCTCATTTGATCGCCAGCGTAGTCGGGGGATCTGACGTCAATTCTCAGAGTGGGATCAATCAGTGAAGGGGCGTCATCGTTGTAATAATCAACAGATGCTTTCAGTTGGCCGCCGAGGTAGAAGAATCCGCGCAGAATCTCGAAATTTCCGATTGTGACCTTTTCACCCGGCTTAATCCATCTGACCGGCAGTTTGTTAAAAGTCTTTCGCACTCCAGCATGTTCTTGAATTGCGGAAATTCGGAAATCGGCCAGTCCTGCTTCTTTTCTCTCCGTCTCTGCGTTCTCAGTCCCTGCCTGTCGCAGAATTTCAGCAATCTTGTCAGTACCTACTATAGGTGCCCTGGGTTGAGACTCATCGCGTTCCAGTATAGGCACTTCATTTTTCTCTGCCTCCAGATCGGCTTCCCGTGCCTCCGATTCCTCTCTTTCTGCCCTTGCCGCGATTGCTCTTGCTTTTGTCAAGCGTTCGACAAGCCTTCTAGGACCTACACCCGGCGCCTTAGATTGCCTCTCGTAGTGTTCCAATATCGCCACTTCGTCAGCGATTCGCTTGTCTTTGCGGTAAATAATGGCAAGCTGCTCATAATACCAAGGCGCTACGCCGGAAGCCTCTCCTGATTCTCTCGACTCAGCTTCGGTCGCGGCAATCAGCTTGAGCAATAACGCAATCGCGTCCTTGTGCCGCTCTTCTTGCTTGAGCTGTTTGACCTGATCAACATAAGCAGTGAAATGCTCCCCATCTACGAAGCCCGGCCTATCGATTCCATTGGCAGTCTCTTCTTCACCTAATTTGTCCGCCATCCTTGACAGCCTTTCAGCCACTCTTGTGCGAGACTCGACTAGTTCGGCTCGTCCCTCCTCCTCGTCGGCGGTCAGTGTCCCTTGTCCAATGTTCTCCACTTCTTTGCTGACTCCTTGCAATTCCCGTTCCACATTTGAATTATGCCTTCTCACGGTGAATAGGCTAACAACAATTGATATCGGCCAGAGACTTAGTGGCACTTCGGAACTAAGAAAGCCGATAATGGATCCAACCACCACCAGAGCTACTGCTACTGGAATACTTGAATAGAACAGTCCAAATGGACCGCATATCAGCGTCAGAATTATTCCCTTATATTGAGATTTTCTCATTCTTCAATTCTCGCTCGCGATTCTGGTCCCATCGGGGAGGACTCAGAAAAACCGATTAGTTGATCGTTGGATTCGTTGTCACGTTGCTGGCAATCACATACCGAAAATGCTCTTGACTTTGTCAATCTCAGGTCTGCATAATACACACTGCTGACGATTCAGGACCGCTACAAAATGCCTGATGACCAGCCAAGTTTACCGTTCTTGCTAATTCCATTTAAGAAAAGCATAAGGAGAGGTCGCTCCCTGAGACACATGTAAAATGATTCCCTAATAAAACCAAGAGCTTCTGCATTGCAAGAGTACGGGCGAGACTCCCACAATCCCAGAGTGCAGCAGTGTTGAAAAGTCGTGGTATCAAAAGGGATCCACATTAGATCTCGCGAATCAGGTCGAAAGAGCGATTGGCTGAATCATCAAGAATTGTAAGTCGCCACAAATGGAAAATAAGCTGCTTCACTCCAACCTAGCGCAAGCATCTACTCCCACTCCGAAGCGAGGTCAATCTTTGTTACTCTTATGAGGACTACTGGGCTGGAACCCCACACAGGTCTTCCTACAACTGTGCCTACGAATCGAATAGTGTCCTCGTCGAGGGGAAAAAATTTATATCAGATTGCCAAACCAGTAGCGCATCTGCTTCATATTTCCTAACAACTGAGATGGCAACTGAGAAAAGATCTTCATCCTCGTCATACTCTGTGCTATAGACAACGCCCTTATAGCAGACCTGAGCGTCAATATGTCAAGAAGGACGTCGAAACAGATCCTTGAAAGGAATGCCAGCTATACTGTCGATACTCTTCAGTTTCTTAGACATCGTGGTCCTCCGAATTGAATGAATTGCGACATTTGGCAAGTGATTGGTTTTCCAGGAAGCAGAGAACTGTTCTTATATTAGCTGCTGTCACCTGGATAGGCTCCGCTGGGCCGCAGCACAATATTTGGCAGTAAGCAATCCTAGCCTAGGATTCTACACGCGGCCCCACCGGAGTGGATAACTTGCCACATGACCTGTCGGGGCATTGCGGCATCTCATTTCTATGTATCCGGCCCCCCAATCTCCACCCACCGCTCCCGCTCATGACTCTCCAGGATCGCCTCGCACAAGACAATCTCCTTGTGCCCGTCGGCGAATGTGGGGAACGGCTCCGGCGCGCTGAAATCGGCGGCGGCGATGTAGTCGTAGAAGGATTTGAACGACTGCTTGAAGGAGTCGTCGTAGCCCTCGTTGTGGCCGCCGGGATAGCTGATGTGCGCGCGGGCGTCGTCGGAAACCAGGCCGGGGTCTTTTAACAGTTGCTGGTTGGCCTGGTTGCGGTGCCCGATCCACAGTTCGTTGGGCTGTTCGCTGTTCCAGGCGACGGTGGCTTCGCTGCCCGCGATCTCGTAGCGCAGACAGTTCTTGCGCCCGGCGGTCAACTGCGAAACCCATAGCGAACCGTGCGCGCCGTCGCCAAAACGGAGCAGCGCCGCGCCGCTGTCTTCGGTCTCGATCTCGATCGACTCGGTGGCCTCGATATCCTGCACCTTGGCGGAAAAGGTCTCGACTTCGCCGGTGGGCCGCTGGCGCGTCGTGTAAACCGTCTTCAGGTCGGCATGCACGGCGCTGACCGACAGGCCGGTGACGAACTGGACCAGGTCCAGCCAGTGGGTGCCGATGTCGGCGACGGCGCGCAGCTTGCCGCCTTCTCCGCTCAGCAGGCGCCAGTTGTAGTCGGTCGGGTAGAGCAGCCAGTCCTGCACATAGCTGCCGTAGATCGAGTGGATGCGGCCCAACACGCCGCTCCGGATCAGCGCGCGCACTTCCCAGTTGAGCGGATAGAAGCGCATATTGTAGTTGACCCCGGCCGCCAGCTCGCTCTCACGCGCCAGTTCGCACAGCGCGCCCGACTCCGCCGAGGTCATCGCCAGCGGTTTCTCGCAGTGGACATGCTTGCCCGCCTTGAGCGCCGCGCTCGCCTGGGCAAAGTGATGGCGATTCGGCGAGGTGATATGCACCGCTTCGATCTGCCGATCGGCCAGCAACTCGGCGAAATCGTTATAGGCTCTGGCAATGCCCAGCTCGTCCGCGGCCCGCCGCGATTTCTCGGCAGAGGAGCCCAGAATGCCGGCCACGTTCATACCCAGCCGGCGCAGCCCCTCCGTGTGCGCCGGCCCCATGAGTCCTGTGCCCACTATGGCTACATTGAACACACGCATCGTTTCACCTCTCTTTTTTATTCAATAGCCAGTTTCCTGCACTGGCCACCGGTCACTAACCACTGGCCGCTGCCGTTCTACGCCCGCCGGGTGAGACCGGCATAGCCCCACGCCAGCGCGAGCACGATTGTCCCGTATACGACCTGCTGGATCGCCTGCCCGACGTTGAGGAAGGTGAGCATCGAGTTGAGAACGCTCAGGATCAGCGCGCCAACAATCGTGCCCGCGTAGCCGCCCACGCCGCCGAAAATCGAAGTGCCGCCGATCACCGCGGCCGCCACCGATGGCAGCAGAAAGGCGTTGGCGAGTTGGAGGTCGACCGCGCCGGTGCGCCCGCCCAGCAGAATGCCGCCGATCGAGCCGAGTACCCCGGCCACAAGATAGGCCGTGATCCGCACCTGCCAGACGCGCACGCCCGCCAGGCGCGCCGCGACCTCGTTATCGCCGATGGCATAGAGCAGCCGCCCCCAGCCGGTCCGCCTGAGCAGCCAGATCAGCCCGGCGGCCACCAGCGCCCACACGACCACGCTATAGGGGACGCGATTGCCCAGAAAGGAGCCTGCGCCCACGAGTTTGATAAAGGGACCCACCTGCGTCGAACCCTGCAAGATCGTCTGTGCCCAGGCGGTAAACAGGCCCAGCAGGATGCCCGACATCGCCAGCGTCATGATCAGCGGGTTGACCCGGAACACAGCCACGCCCACGCCGTTTGCGCTGCCCACCACCAGCCCGACGACCACCCCAAGCAGAATCGCGACAACGGCGCCGTTGGGGGACTGGTTGGCGGCCACGTAAGCGGAACCGGTGGCGATCATCGTCACCGACAGGTCGATCCCGCCGCTGAGCATGAGGATCGTCTGCGCGCCCGCCAGGATCCCCAGCGGCGCGGCCTGCAAGAGCGTGTTGCGCGCGCCGCTGACCGACAGGTAGTTGGGTTCAACGATGCCGGTAACGAGGACGAGTACAATGAGAATGCCGGTCAGCGCCAGAGTCGGGTGTTCGGCTACAATTGCGCTGACGCGGGCCGCCGGTCCAATCGACGAGAAGTGAGGGCTGTTGCTCTTGCCGCGCTCCACTTTGGCTCGGTTGCGCTCTCTCTCCTCTCTCCTCTTCCCTTTCTCCTCTGAAAATTGGCTCATGCGGATCGCTCCCGCAGCAGGGTGACCAGCCCGCCGACCATCATCACACCGGCGATCAGAAGCCCCTGGATGATCTGCGCGTTGTTGGGGTCGATGCCCATCGCGCTCAGTATCGGGTTGAGCATGATCAGGATCACGCCGGCCGCAACCGCGCCGAGCACCAGCCCCGTGCCGCCGGCGAGGGCAACGCCGCCGAGAACGACCGCGGCCACGCTGTTCAAGGTGGCGTTGGCGCCGACGCTGAAACGCGGGCCGCCGGTGCCGGTGAGCGCAACCGTGGCCAGCCCGGCCAGCGCGGCCAACGCGCCCCCGATCGCATAAGAGGCCATCTTTGCCCGGCGCACGTCAAGACCGGCGAGCCGCGCGGCGACGCTATCACTCCCGATCGCGTAGATCGACAGGCCAATACGGGTGCGCCGCGACAGCAGAAATACGATAATCGCCGGCAGCGCCATCATCAGGATCGGCATGACGTAGGTGCCGCCGATGCCGGACTGCGCGCCGGTGAAGAGCCAGCGGAACTCCGGCGCCGTGCCTCCGCCGGGCGACGGCAATATCCAGAGCGCAAACCCCGACCAGATGTAGCCCGTGGCCAGCGTGACAACGATGTCGGGCACGCCGGAGACGCTGATCACATAGCCGACCAGCGCGTTGAGGATGCCGAGGCCGGCAATCAGGACAATGGCGATAAAGAGCACCATCCCCAACGGTTGATCCTCCATGAAGCGCGCCGCCAGCGCGTTGCTCAACAGCAGCAGCGCGCCCAGCGAAAGGTCGATCCCGCCCGCGATAACGATGATCGCCTGGCCTATCGCCAGATAGACCAGGGGCAGACTGTTCTTGCTGATCGACGTGATCTGGAACTGACCGAAAACGGGGATAAGCGTGGCGTACCAGACGAGCAACGCGCTGAGCAGCAGCCACACGCCCAATGTCCAACTGTTGCGCGCCAACCCGCGCCGCCAGGCGGCAACGCCCGCAGACCGAACCGTCGTCATCATGCGGGCGCCTCCAATCCGTGCGCGGCGGTGAGCAGGCTGGACTCGGTGGCCTGCGCCGCGTCCTGTTCGTCGACGACGCGTCCATCGTGCATGATCAGGACCCGATCGCAGACCAGCTGGATCTCGGCAAGCTCGCTGGTATAGAGCAGGATCGCCGCGCCATCGGCTGCCAGCTCGCGCAGTAGCGCGTAGATCTCCCGCTTGGTCTGCACGTCGATGCCCCGCGTCGGGTCGAAACAGAGCAGCGTCCGGAAACCGGCCACGAGCCAGCGCCCAATCGCAACCTTCTGCTGGTTCCCGCCGGAGAGCCGCCGCACCTGTGATGCCGCCCTGGTATCGATCGACAGCCGCTCGATTACATTCCTGACCCGTTGGCGTTCATCAGCCGGGATGCGCAGCCACTGGCGGATGCGGTTGAAGAGAGGCACGACCAGGTTGTGCCGCACGGGCAGATTGGGCAGCAGCGCCTGCAGCCGATCGCCGGGGATGAGAACGACGCCGTCCCCGACCGCATCATACGCCCCTCTCCAGCGGCGCGGATTGCCGCCGACCAGGATCTCGCCCGCCGTCGGACGCCGGTCGCCGGACAGGAGGGCGAACAGACGCTCCTGACCCTGGCCTTCCAACGCGATGAGGCCGAGAATTTCGCCGCGGCGCACTTCGAACGAGATGTCACGCACAACGTCCCCGGCGCTCAACCCCTGCACGGCGAAAGCGACCTCGTCGGAGACGGAACGGGCAGTGGGACGTGAGGCGTCAGAAGCGGGTTGGGCGCCCTCTCTCACTTCACTCCTCTTCACCCTCTCCTCATCTGTGCCTAGCATGGCTTCGACCAACCGGTGCTCGCCCACATCCTGCATCGTTCCCGTTGACGAACCGTCTGTCGCGGCCGCGGCCGTGCCCGGCTCGAACAGGGCGACATTACGCCCGTCGCGCAGGATGGTGGCGCGATCACATATGCGCCTTACCTCGGCCAGCCGGTGGGTGATCAGCACCGCCGCCCGCCCCTGCTCCTTCCAGTGCGCGAGCAGCGCGAAGACCCGCTCAGCCTGGTCTGCGGTGAGCGCGGCTGTGATCTCGTCGAGCAGCAAAACCTGCGGATCACGGGCCAGGGCGCGCGCCAGGTCGACCATGCGCAGCGTCTCGAGCGGCAGGTCGCGCACGAGCACTTCCGCATCGAGATCGCCGAGATCGAACCACCCAAGCCAACGCGTAAAGGCCGATTGGTCGATCTCACTGAGTTGGAGATTCTGTTTGATGGTGAGGTCGGGGATCAGCGCCGGGTCCTGGAAGACGGTGGCAATGCCGACCGCCATCGCATCCACCGGCGCGCGCAAGCGTATCGAACGCCCTTCGACATGCACCTCACCGGAATCAGCCGAGTGGACGCCCGCCAGGATCTTCACCAGCGTGCTCTTGCCGGCCCCGTTCGCGCCGAGCAACGCATGGATCTCGCCGCGGCGCACGGCAAGGTCTGCCGCCTGTAACGCCACGACGGATCCATACGATTTTGCGATCCCAACGGCCTCCAACAGAGGCGAAGCCTCAGAAAGCGATGCGCTCATGCTGAGACCGGCGGGCGCCTTGCCCCTGCAACGGAATGCAGCCTATTCACCCGGCGCCTTGCACGCCGACACGTCGGCGCTGCCGTTGTAATGGGTATAAGGTTCAATATCGACGTAGGTGCTCCAGCCGACCTGCTCGTCGGGTGCGTAGATCCCGGTCAGCCCGTCGACATCCTCGGTGGTGAAGACTCTAGGCGTGAGTATGATCTCATGCGGCGGGTTGTTGCCGGTCAGCGCCTCGAGCGCGATCGACATACCGACCGCGCCGATCGCGGGCGGATTGGTCACCGCCGCGCCGATCAGACCCTCGCCTGCGAGATTGATCAGCTGCTCCACGAAGCCGTTGTTGTCCGCGCCCACGATCGGTACATAGCCAACATCGGCCACCTGGAACTGCTCGACGACCGGATAGTCGATGCCGGACGTCCAGATGCCATCGATCTCCTGCGTGGTGATCAGATCGAGGGCCTGCTGCGCGCCGGTCGAAGGATCCCAGCCGGTGAAGGTCGAGGCCACGACTTCGATGTCGGGATAGTTCGCCAGCGCGGCCATGAAGCCGTTGTGACGGTCCGTGTCGGCGGGGACGCCGTCGATGCCGCGCATCTCCACCACCTTGCCCGAGCCGCCCAGCTGCTCGAACAGCCACTCGGCGCCCAGTTGCGCGTATGCGGTCTGGTCATTGGTGGCGACATAGGCGCCCTCGGCCGTAACCGCCTGGTCGACCGCGACGACCACGATCCCCTGGGCGATAGCCGACTCGATGACCGCGTTCAGCCCCTCACGGTCGGTCGGGTTGAGGATGATGGCATCCACCCCCTGGGAGATAAGCCCCTCCAGGTCGGCGATCTGTTCGGTCGGGCCGCCGTTGCGGTTGACGACGACCACTTTGTCGACAAGCCCGCTGGCGGTCGCCTCGGCCTTGATGGCGCAGATCATCTGCTCGCGCCAGCCGTTGCCGACCAGGGTATTGCTCACGCCGATGACGTAGCCGCCCTCCTTCTCCATGCCGCCTTCATCGGCTGCCATGCCGTCGTCCGCCGGCGTGACAGAGACACATGCGCTGAGCGCCAGCGCGAACGCCAGCAGCAGCGCAAGAATTGTGAAACGTTTCGATTGGTTCTTCATCTGTTTCTCCTTTTGAATACCTTGTCTAAAGATCGATTTAATCCCGTTCCCTCGGATCCATCGCATCGCGCAGGCCGTCCCCCAGGAAGTTGAACGCCAGCACGGTGATGACGATCATCAGGCCGGGAAAGAACGAGATGTGTGGAAAGCGTAGAATGGAGTCTCTGCCGTCAGCCAATGTCCGCCCCCAGGATGGGTCCGGCGGGCGAATGCCCAGGCCCAAGAATGAGAGCGCCGACTCCAGGATAATAATGCCCCCGATACCCAGGGTTGCCAAAACGATTACCGGCCCCATCACGTTGGGCAGCAGATGCCGCCAGATGATGCGCCAGTCGCGTACGCCCACCGCCCGCGCCGCAGTGACGAAATCGGTCGCCTTCAAGGACATCACATCGGCCCGCACCACGCGGGCGAAACGCGCCCAACCGGTCACGCCGATGACGATAATCGTCGTATTCAGACTCGGCCCCAACACCGAAGCCAGCACCAACAATAGGGCAATAATCGGAAAGGCCATCAGCGTGTCGATCACCCTGGAGATCAACGTGTCCGACCTGTTGCCGAAATAACCGGCCACCGCGCCCATCACCACACCGATCGTCACGGAGATGCCGGTTGCTATCAGCCCCACCAGCAACGCGACCCGCGTGCCGAAGATCACGCGGCTGAGAAGATCCCGCCCCAGATGATCGTAGCCGAAGGGATGGGCTGCCGTGGGGCCGACCCCGCGCATCCCGCGAAAGACATCATTTATCGGATCGTAGGGAGAGAACAGCGGCGCGAAAATCGCTAACATCGTCAGCAGGATGATTGCAATCATTCCACCGACAGCAATGCGATTGGCGCGAAAGCGCCGCCACGCCTGGCTCCACTCGGAGCGGCGGGCGGTTTCGGAGATGAGTTTGGCGTATGCTTCAGTGGGTGTGGAGGCCGACATTTGGTTTCGTGTTGAAACAAGCTACTCAATACGGATGCGCGGATCGATAATCGCATACGTCAGGTCGGTCAGCAGGTTAACCGCCACCACCAGCACGGCCAGCACGACGACCAGGGACTGCACCACCTGGTAATCGAGGCGGAAGAGCGAATCGGTGAAGAGGCGGCCGATGCCGGGGATGGCGAAGACAGTCTCGACAACGATAGTGCCGCTGAGGATGAAGGCGATGCGAAAACCGATCACCGTCACCACCGGCAGCAGCGCATTTCGCAGCGCGTGGCGGGCAAGCACGAAAATGTTTGGCAACCCCTTGGCGTAGGCGGTGCGCACGTAGTCCTGGGAAAGCACTTCGAGCATTGACGCGCGCATGACGCGTGTCAGCACCGCCATCTGTTCGGTCGTCAGCACCAGGACCGGCAGAATGTAGCCTTGCCAGGATCGCAACCCAAAAGGCGGAATGCGGCCTACCAGGGGCAGTTCGCCAAACCAGCGCGGCACGTACAGGGCGAACAGCACGATCAGCATCAGCGCCAGCCAGAAGTTAGGCAGGGCCACCCCCAATGTCGAGCCGACCGCGGTGCTGTAGTCGAAGGCGGAGTTGCGGCGCACCCCGGCGATGATTCCGGCCGGGATCGCGACCAGAAGCGCCAGCGCCAGCGAGATGACATTCAACTTGGCCGTCACCGGAATCGTCTCGAAGATCATCTGCCGCACCGGCGTGCCTGTGCGGATCAGAGAGTCGCCGAAGTCCCCCCGCAACAGATTCCACGCCCAGATCAGATACTGTTCGTGATAGGGCTTGTCCAGACCCCAGCGGCGGCGGATGGCCTCGATCTGTTCCTCGCTGATGCGGATTTCACCCTCGCCCAGCAGAAGATAGGCCGGATCGCCCGGCAGCAACCGCATCATGATGAAGGTGACGACACTGATCAGCACGATCACGACAAGGCCGTGCAGAAGACGGCGGGCGATGTAGGGAAGCATAATCGTGAATCGTGAAAAGTAGGTCGTGGAAAGCGGGGCTAACCACTATCCACGAGCCACTAAGCACTTGAGTTTTCCTTATTCCTCAATCCACCACTTGTACGCCTGCTGATACATCAGACTGTTTTGGGGACCTTCCGGCAGGCCCTTGATGCGGCTGTTGAAGACGTTCATCCACTCGTCGAACTGCAAGTTGAGCACCGGCTGTTCCTCGGCGAAGATCGCCTGGATCTCATCGTAGTAGGGCTTGCGCTCCTCAAAGGAGACGACCTTCAGCCCGTCCTCGATCAGCTCATCCATGCGCGCGTTGTTGAACTGGGCGAAGTTGTTGCCGCCCCCGGAGTGGAGCGAGCTGAACGGGTCCGGGTCGATCGCGCTGCCGTAGGTCCAGTTGTAGAGGGAGGCGTCCATCGTGCCTTCTCGCATCCCCGGCAGAATCGCAGCCACGGGCTTTTCCTCCAGCTGCACCTCGATGCCCACATCCTTGAACATCAGCTGCGCCAGTTCAGCAATCGGTCGGCGTGCCTGGTCGCCGGTGATCGTCGTGATCGTGAAGGAGAGCTTCTGCCCGTCCTTCTCGCGCACGCCGTCGCTGCCAACGGCCCAGCCGGCGCCGTCCAGCAGGGCCATCGCCTCCTGCGGATCGAAGTCGTACTTTTTCAGGTCGGCGTTGTGATAAGGGCTGCCAGGCGTCAGGTGGGAGTGCGAAACCTGCGCGGCGCCGCTCCATAGATCGTCGATGATGCGCTGGCGGTCGAGCGCGTGCATCATCGCCTGGCGCACCTCTTTCTGCGCCAGCTGCGGAATGCTGTTGTTAAGCGGGAAATGCTTGATCGAGTTGGCGAGCGTGCGGAAGACGACGAAGTTCGGCTCCGACTCCAGGTAGATGCTGTCCTCGACCAGCAGCGGCCACACGGCTGAGTCGGCCTCACCGGTCTGCAAAGCGATCATGCGAACCGACGGTTCCGGCACAATGTCTGCGCGCAGCACGTCGATATGCGGCCGCCCGCGGAAGTGGTCATCAAATGCCACCAGTTCGGTGAACTCAGCCGGGCGCCACTCGTTCAGCTTGTAGGGGCCGGTGCCGATCGGCGCCGTACGGTACGTATCCTCGCCCACCTCGGCGTGGTAGGCCGACTGCACAATCGGGACGGTCGCCCAGGATGCCAGCGAAGCGGCGTTGACATCGTCCATATTGACCTGGACCGTGTACTTGTCGGGCGCTTCGACCGAACCGATGCCGGTGAAAGCGCCAACGATCGGCGCGCCGTTGTCCGGGTTGCGGTAGTAGTCGTAGGTATAGACGACATCGTTGGCAGTCAGTTCGGTGCCGTCGTGGAACATGACGCCCTCGTGCAGCTTGAACGTGTAGGTGAGGCCGTCGGCCGAGACATCGACCGACTTCGCCAACACAAGCTCTTGCTGGTTGAAGTCGTCAACCGCCACCAGTGGATTGTGGATGTTGATGATCATCACCCAATGCACGGTCGGGCCGGTGTCGGCCGGACTGAGACCGGCAATTTCCTGATGTCCGACCCAGGCCATGGTTCCGCCCTGTTTCGGGCCGTTCACAGCGGCTGCCGGGGCCTCTGCAGGCGCCTCGGCAGGCGCGGATTCACCGCTATCGCCGGGTGCGGCCGGCGCGCACGCGACCAGCAGCGCGGCCGAGCCGCTCAGCGCGGAATAGCGCAGAAAGTCACGCCGTGTCATCGAGTTCTTCAGTTTCATCGTAGGCTGTTTCCTTGATTTTTTGAGAAAACATAGAGTGATCGACGGATGACCGACGACCAGCGATAATGAGCTACATCAGTTCATGCGCCCCTGCTCGAAAGGAGCGCGGTGGAGTCTGGTCGGGCAAACTGAGAAAGCGGGCGGAAGACGCTGCAAGACCTGCGGATTGGCCGCTCAGCCTCGTCCCAGCCCAGGAGTGGAAGTTCCGCACGGGAACGGACTGTTCGGCGCGTAGGGCGATTTGATTGCGCCATTGTGCGAGAAACTCGATGGCGCCTTCGCCGAATTAGGCTGTGAGTATAAACAGAGAAGCGGGGACTGTCAAGAAAAGCGACCAATTTTCGACTGCTGCAGACTGTATTTCAAACCGAGGTCGGCGGCGCTATCTGCCCTTGCGCACAGTTGATATGCGTCTGATAATGAATTGGCTATTGCGCGTGCGATGGGCAATTTCCGGGCGCGTGCGGCGTGTTGCGGTTGTGATAGAATGTCAGTGCGTGAATGGCACGAACCAGACGGGAAAGAGACACTGAAATGTTGGGGGACGCGAGGTTTATCCGCACGCTGCAACTTCGGAATCTGCTTTCGTTCGGACCGGATACGCCACCAATTGAGCTTGGACCGTTGAATGTACTGATCGGGCCGAACGGGTCGGGCAAGTCCAATTTCATTGAGGCTATCGATCTTTTGCGCGCCTCAGCGACCGATTTGGCTGCGCCGGTGCGGGCAGGAGGCGGTACAGAGGAGTGGTTGTGGAAAGGCGCTGAAGCATTACCTGATGCACAGATTGATGTAACCTTAACCTATCCCGATGCGATCATCCCGTTGCGGCACAGAATCTCCTTTACGGCGGTTAGGCAGCGTTTTGCGTTGATCGAAGAATCAATTGCAAACGATCACGCAAGGTCAAGAAGTGGCCACTTGGAGTTTTTCTCCTATAGTCTTGTAAGGGGTAAATTTGACCTCTTTGCTCGCCCAACAATCGAAAGTGGAGGGGAAACTGGTTACGGAAAACATAGGCAGATCCGACATGTGGAACTCACCCCTAACCAATCCGTGCTTTCACAATTCAGGGATCCGGATCAGTATCCTGAGATCACTTATCTGGGAGACCAATATAAGCAGTTAATGCTCTACCGCGATTGGAACACGGGGCGCAATTCAGCGCTTCGCAATCCGCAGCCGGTTGATCAGCCCAACCATTTCCTGGCTGAAGATGCCAGCAATCTTGGCCTCGTCCTCAATTACCTGGAACGCACGGGGGACATAAAGGATACCCTGAATGCGCATCTTTCGGGGTTTTACGATCAGTACAAGGACTACACGATCTCGGTCGAGGGCGGGACAGTGCAGGTCTTCTTGCGCGAAAAGAACCTGCGCCAGTCAGTTCCGGCCACGCGACTGTCTGACGGAACCTTGCGTTTTCTGTGCCTCGCTTCCATCCTTTGCCATCCAAACCCTCCGCCGCTCATTTGCCTGGAAGAACCCGAAATCGGGCTGCACCCCGACATCCTGCCAGCGATCGCCGAAATGCTGATCGAGGCGTCCCAGCGAACACAGGTCATCGTGACTACCCACTCCGACATTCTTGTCGATGCGTTGTCTCATGTGCCGGAAGCCGTGTTGGTTTGCGAAAAAGAGAGCAACGCGACATCTGTACGCCGACTGGATCAGGATGCGCTGCGAAGGTGGCTTGAAAAGTATTCATTAGGTGATCTGTGGCGAAGCGGCCAACTAGGCGGAAACCGATGGTAAAGGTAACTGTCTTTGTAGAAGGCGGTAGCCGAGGCAATTTGGCAACGGAATGTCGTAAAGGATTTCGTAAGTTTTTTGAAAATGCCGGGCTAAGAGATCATATGCCTAGCATCGTCGCCTGTGGAAACAGAAATGATACCTTAGATCGATTTTGTGTCGCCTTGAGTGATTCGCCTGCAGAGGAAATACCCTTCCTACTGGTCGATAGCGAAGCTCCCGTTAAGCCGAACACTACATCGTGGCAGCATTTGTCTATCCGCGACAGTTGGAAACGCCCTGACAATGCTCAAGACGATCAGGCGCACTTGATGGTGCAATGTATGGAATCTTGGTTCTTCGCGGACGTTTCGGCGCTTGAAACTTTCTTTGGAACCGGATTCAGACGCGCGTCGCTTGGCAGACGAGATGACATCGAGGATATTCCAAAGAAGGATGTCTTCAACCAACTGAATTCAGCAAGCAGTAACAGCAGGAAAGACGCTTATGACAAGAGCCTACATTCCTTCGACATTTTGGGACAGATCGACCCGGCTCAAGTGACTCAACGCTCTCCGTTCGCGAGGCAACTGATTGATACTCTCAAGGCCCACCTCATCCCCACATAATCGCAAATGCATTTCAGACTCATAAAGACCACACGAAGGAAGAAGCCATGAGCAACTCGCAGACCGTAACCGTCCCCGCACGCGCCTGGTTTGGCGACGACGACCGCACGCTCACGTTTCCCGCCGGCTGGAATGTCCACATTTGCGCCAATCAGGGTGCGCCCGAACTCGACTCGACACAGATGGCGGCCGCATTCGACAATCCGATCGGTACGCCCCGCATCCGCGACGCAGCCAGGGGACGCGCCAGCGCCGCTGTCATCGTCGATGACCTGGGCCGGCCCACGCCCGCGTCCAAGATGCTTCCCTATGTATTGGAGGAGTTGGCCGCGGCCGGCGTGCCAAAGACAGAGACGGTGATCGTGGTTGGAGGCGGCTCGCACCGCCCGCTGACCGAGGAGGAAATCGCCAAGAAAGTGGGCGCGGAAATTGCCGCCGCCTACGCCACGGCTTCCCACGACTTCATGGCCGGTGATTTGGTCGGCTACGGCAGCCTGGACGACGACACGCCGGTCTACGTCAACCGCATCGTGGCCGAAGCCGAATTCAAGATCTGCGTGGGCGCCATCTTACCCCACGGCGCGGTCGGTTTCGGCGGCGGCGCCAAGCTGATCGTGCCGGGCGTGGCCGGTTTCGCCACCATCCATCACTTCCACAGCTTCTCCGCCACGCGGGGGCAGGGCAACATCGAACGCCAAAAGGCGCCGGAAGGTGAGGCCGGCGACACAAGGCTCATCGACGGCGGTGTGCGCGATCACCGCGACGTGTCGGAGGACGTGGCGCGCCGCATCGGGCTGGACATGATCGTCAACTGCGTCCTCACTGGTCGCAGACAGATCGCCGGCGTTTTTGTCGGCGATTTCGTCAAGGCGCACCGCGCCGGCGCCCGCTTCGGACAGCGCGTGTACGGCACGCACATCCCGAACAGGCTGCGGCAGGAGGCCGACCTGCTGGTCTGCAACGCCTACCCGATGGACGCCGACCCGATTCAGGGAGACAAGTCGCTCTGGGCCGTCCCCTACTTCGAGCGGGAGCCGTACAGGGTCATTCTCAACGCGGCCAGCGACGGCATCTACTACCACGGCGCCGGTCAGCAGCTACCCTGGTCCCGGTACCTGCAGGGCAGAGCCGAAAACGGCGCCACCCCCGACCCGCAGGCGGTAATCGACGGCCCTGGCAGCCTGCTCATCCTTTCGGAACAGTTCAAAGCGGCAGAGTTTTTAACGCGTCACAAGGACGATCTGCTGTTCCGCAATTGGGAGACGCTCATCGAGCAGTTGGCGGCCATACTGCCCGCGGACGCAACCGTCGTCGTCTTCCCCAATGCTTCCGCCCAGATTCTGGCCAGGGAAGAGCCTGTCACGGTCGGCGAAACGACAGTTACCGCGGGCTAGTGGCCTGTCGCGGTCAAATGCGCAGGCCACAAGGCGTTCACTGACTGGGCCAGTACTTGTCGACGTAGTGCTGGATGCGCTCGCGCATGAAGCTCGAAGAGGCAACCGCCCGATCGGGCAGATAGGCGAAGACCTGGCTCGTCATGATGCCGTCGAAGCCGACCTCAGCCAGCGTCTTGAAGAACAGATCCCAGTCGATCTCGCCTTCACCGATGTCAAGATGTTGATGGATGCGGGTTGTTGAGCCGGGCGGGTTCATCACGTAGCGCCAACCGTCTTTGTGGTTGAACGTGTCGGCCACGTGGACATGGGCCAGCACCGGCGCGGCGTAACGGATCATGGCGGCCATGTCGTCACCTAAATAGTAGGTGTGCGGCGCGCAATAGAGATACTTCACCATCGGCGAACCGATCGCCTGGATGATATCCACCGCCAAATTGTTGTCCTCGATAAAGTCATCGGGGTGCGCCTCCAGGTGGAGAGGCAGCCCTTCGCGCTCAAAGATGGGCACCAACTCTTCCACCGACTTCCAGAAGGCGGTTTCACACTCCTCCGCCATCTCCGGCCCGACGCGAAAGTTGGAACGTTGCGGCGAAGGCCCCCGATCCAGGATCGAGTTCACCGTCTGGCATTCCAACTCCAGCGCGATTTCAATCGCCCGTTTCCAGTAGCGGACGGCCGCCTCGCGCTCATCCTCAAAGGGGCTGGCCCAGCGGTAGGTAATCAACATCGACGCCAGATCCACACCGGCATCGCGCAGCGCCTGCTTGAAATTGCGAATGCGGTCGGCGTTGGCCCGCGGCGGGTGATATTCCGGCAGAAACTCGTCGCGCGAGCAGAGTTCGAGATACTCATAGCCCAACTTGGCCGCCATGAACGGGATCTCCGGCAAAGAAAGATCGGAATGTACGAGCGGGTCCAATGTGATTTTCATCTGCTTCACCCCTTTACTTTGTGTAATTATTGAGGCCGATTCTCCGTTTTTGCGGCGCAGGACGGGAACAGAACGAGGCGAATCTAGGGCACAATCATGATTTTGCTGGACTCGGCCTGACCTGCGCCCAGTTCGAGCGCGCGGTCGACCTGATCCAGGGGGAAGCGGTGGGTGATCACCTTGGCGAAGTCGACCACACGGCGCGACATCAACTCCAGGGGCTTGGCAAAGACAAAGCCGCTCCCGTCGGACCCGGCGATGGTCGCCTCTTTGAAGATGAGCTTGTCGAGTTCAAGCGGCGCAGTGCTGTTCGCCCTGATGCCGATCAGGACAATGCGCCCGTGGAAGGCGACGACGTCCAACGTTGCCGCCCGCGCCGCTTCGTTGCCCGAACATTCAACCACCAGCGACGCGCCCCGGCCCTCGGAATAGGCCATCACCTGTTCCACCAGATCGCCTTCCATTGGGTCGATGGCTGCGTCCGCCCCCAGTTCCTGCGCCATTTCGCGTCGATGCGGATGCGGTTCCACGACGGCAACCGGCGCGCCCGCGGCTTTGCAGACCAGCATTGTCAGCATACCGATCGGCCCGCCGCCAAATATGACGACCCGGTCATGGGGCAGCACGCCCCCGCCCGAATCCCAGACGCCGTGATAGCCGATCGAAATCGGCTCAACCAGGGCCGCCTCTTCGTAGCTCAGATTGTCGGGGATCTTGTGCAGGCGTTCTTCTTTGGCAGCGTGATACTCGGCCATGCCGCCCGGCGTCTGCCAGCTGAAACCATAGTACCTGGCATGGATGCAGGCCACCGCCGGCAGACCGGCTCTGCAATTCACGCAGACGCGGCAAGGCTCCGCCACTTCGCCGACGACCCGGTCGCCGACCGCAAACGCCCCGACCTCGCTGCCGGCTTCGACGATCTCCCCCGCCCACTCGTGGCCGAGAATGAAGGGGAAAGCGCCCTCCAGGTTCGTGCCCCGCCACATATTCACATCGGTGGCGCAGACGCCGCACGCTTCGACGCGAACGAGGACCTCATCCGCCGCCGGTCTTGGGGCCGGATGCTCCTCCAGACTCAAATCGTTGACACCGCGCAAGACTGCCGCTCTCATCATCATCAAACCTCCTGCCCAGGGTTGTTCCCCGGCAAGTCAGGGCAAAATTGCCATCCGTTCCCCTATCTTGACAGCCGATCGAGGACGTTATGCGTGATCTGCTCAACCACCCCGTCGCCGCCCCGCAGCCCCTCGGACCAATCGGTGCAACCCGTAGTGAACACGGTCCCGCCCCGCGTGTATATCCCCAACACCGCCGCCCCGGGCTGAGGATGTTCTCTGTCTGCCTCCTCGCCATAGAGGGCTTCGGTTACCATCGCCAGCGAGTTGTCAGCCGCGGTCAGAGCGGCCGGCGCCGTCGCCAGGATCTCGAAGCTCTCCGGCGTGCCGTCACGATGCGTCGCCACCGGCAGCCCGTCTTGCAGTTCAAACTCGCAGCCGTCGCACTCGTAGCCGACGATCTTGGACTGCGCGCCCAGGAGATCCCCTCGCTCCAGCCCGGTTGCGGCGAAGACCCAATGGTCCGGGCGCTGAACTGTGTACGCGCCCGGACTATCCTGGAACTGACCGAAGAAGCGATGATAGCCGCCGTAGGCAAAACTGACCCCGGTCAGTTGATTCTCAGGCCGGTCGATCAGCCGGTGGCACCAAATCGTGCTGAGCAGCTTGTGGTTGCCGGCCTCGTAGACCGCGTCCTGTTCGTACTCATCCTTCCAACAAACCAAAGCCTGCCCGTTCTCCTCGTACCGTATCTGCCACCAGACGGAGTTTCCGCTGAAAAAGGCCGCGTTGCCCCCGGCGGCGATGAACGCCTCCAAACTGTCCCGCATAGCGGAGGACCAGTACTCGTCGTGCCCGACGCTGAGAACCAGCCTGTAGTTTTGCAGGATTTCGGGATGGAATTCGAGGTCTGAGTTGACGGCGTAATCAAGCCGGAAGCCGGCCCGTTCGGCCCAGGCGACGAACGGCATCTGCCAGTGGTGCCAGCAGCTTTCCCAGACGGTGAAACCGTCATATATCTTCAGCAGCGTCCCCTCTCTCCTGATCGCGTAGACTGTTCCTGGGTCGTGGATGTGCCAGAGCTGGCCCCGCTGTTCAATCGTCATGTAGGCATGGGCCGAAAGCGGGAAACCGTGCGCTGAAAACTCGCGTCGCAGCCTGTCTGATATCGCGCCGTCATTCAATGACTGCGCAAACGCGGTCTCGATACTGAACAGGAGCAGGCCTTCATCCAACCGGAAACCGGCGAACGGGCGCTCGAACGAGAGACGCCTCGCCGGTCCGTCAGGGCCGCTATACAATGTCGAGCCGCCCCAGGAGTTGTAGGCGCAATCGGTGTTGGTGGTCAGTTGCAGCAAAATTGACGTATCACGCCCGGGATGCGCCGACCTGACCACAAAGGATAGCTCCCCGATCGCGGTGCGACCGCCGGCATCAGAACCTCGCAGGATGACGCTGTAGTAGCCGGACTGCCACTCTGCCGGAATCGACAATCTCAGCGCAACTGGCCAGTTGCAGCCGTGCGACGAGGCGTTATCCGGCGTCGGGTAGTGATGTCCGGGCAGATCGGCCTGGCTCCAGACCGCTTCGCGCTCAGCGCCGACGCGCGCGATCTCGATGGCGTAGGTTGCCGCGTTGGTTGAGATGTGGAATCCGATCCGTTCACCGGCCTGCACGCTCAACCGGTCGGCATAACCTTCGATAGTCAGCAATGCATTTCCCTTTTGAATAGAGGACTTCAGGCTCAGAATATCTAACCTGTGGTCAGAACACAAGCGTTTCGTCTGTTCGGACGCTGTTCCCGGCACGGAAAAAAGCAGTTTTGGCGTGAACGCAAATAAGTAGATGGCTGTAGAGATTTCAACATAACCATCATCCAAACGCAAACGAGCCAAAACCGCTGGATGGTCGGGGCTTTGAGGGTGCATCCCAGATTATTGTACGTCAAGTAATGCCAAGCGGTTGAAGCAGTTGAGGCCAGGTATGACTGTGCGGAGTCGTGCGGAGTGCAGGCATCGCCAGGGGACCCCCTTTGGTCTTCACAACCCCTTCTCCTCGTCTACGCCCTTTCATTTTAACGAAAAACTGGGATGCACCCATGCAAGGGAAGCGCGCGTCGGCGCTGAGCATTTGCGCTGCGCTCTTGCCGCCCGCGCACCACGATTTACAGCATCGCGGTCACTCTGAGTACTGAAAACGCACAAAACGTACAGATTGGCGTTCGTTTAAGACACTGTTGAAGTTCCGGTATCGGCGCCTCGGGCGGGTGAATCCAAGAATAGGGGCGGAATTTCGGCTGCGTCCGGGCTTATGGGCCGCTTGCAGGCGACGTGCGGGGCGCGCAGGTCAGCTGTGCCATGTAAGCAATTACGAGCGTTTACGAGCGTTTGCGTGCAGTTACGAGCGTTTGCGAGCGGGTTCGAGCGCGCCAGGTCGCGTTTAGTCGCGTTTGGTCGCGTTTAGTCGCGTTTAGTCGCGCCAATTTTTTTTGGCAATAACCGGATTGGGGCTTGACAGATAAGCCCGCATCGGGTATACTATGTATATAGTCAAACACAGGAGAAACCCGATGGACCTCATCACAGTTTTCGAGAAGTTCCCGACACAGGAAGCCTGCATTGTCCATCTGGAAAAGGCACGCTGGGGCGATGAGCCGGTTTGCCCGCATTGCGGCTCCGACCAGGTAGCGCGCAAGCACGAGAACGAACGTGTAGGACGCTGGAACTGCCACGCTTGCAAGAGCAGTTTCAACGTTCTGTCCAAGACCATCTTTCAGCAGACGAAAATCCCGCTGCAAAAGTGGTTTGTCGGCATTGCCATCTACCTGAACGCCAAGAAGAGCGTATCCAGTTACCAGTTGTCCCGCGATCTGAAAATCAGTCAATCGTCGGCCTGGGAACTCGGTATGAAGATTCGGCATGGCATGGTAGACGACAAGGTGTTCCTGAACGGCATTGTCGAAGCGGACGAAACCTACATCGGCGGGAAGCCTCGCAAGAATGACAAGGACTCCGACGATCCCCCCAAGCGCGGACGCGGCACGAAGAAAACGGCTGTTATCGGCGCTATCGCCCGCGGCGGCAAGGTAGTGGCGCAACCGTCGGAGAAAGTGACTGGCAAGACGCTGAAGGCGTTCCTGGGCCGTTTCGTAGACGCTGATGATAGCGTGTTGGTAACTGACGAATACAGCGGCTACAACCGCATGAGCGAATGGGTGCCGCACTTCACGATCAATCACGCTGTAGCCTACGCTCAGGGCCTTATCCATACCAACACTATCGAAGGGTTCTGGTCTCTGGTCAAGCGGGCGATCTTCGGTTCGCATCACCACTACAGCAGAGAGTACACCGCGACCTACATTGTGGAAGCCTGCTACAAGTACAACAACCGTCATAACGGCGACCTGTTCGGGCAGTTTCTCAGAGAAGCGGTTACGGTTTGACCAGGCCAATTTGACAGGAAATCTGATCCCAATTAGGATCGGGGCAACAACAAAAAAACACCGAGATACCGATGCCGCTCTTTGGACGGGGAACATCGGTATCTCGGCTTGCATGAAAGGATTCTTTCATGACTGTATCCAACGATACCATAACCCGACAAGACATTCAAATCGCTGTTAGCAAAGTGAATGCGGCGGTGGTAGAAGCTGCGCTAAAGGTTCAGGCAGTCCTTGAAGTGCTGTTCGGCCCAATGCACTACTGGATAGAGCAAGCCGAAGGTAGCCGCCCGGTTAGGAATGTGCCTGCACTTCCGTTGATAGTAGACTATGTGGAACATCCGCGCCCTTTGTTGCCGTCCGATCAACCAGGCAAGGGTGAATTCTGGCCTAGCCAACGCTAAAATAGAAAGTTGCGCAGAAATACAATCGCCCTAACGAACAATCCCGCAGAAGGAGACACGGGTATTGTATACGTCTTAATGCCGTCAACCTTTCCGTTGAAATGGATTGCTGCAAGCCTGCCTTTGGCGTCCTCAAAAAAATCATCGTGATTAGAGCCTTCAGCAATTATCTCGAAACCCCAGCTTGCACCCATGTATTGGTAGCTGCACAACATCGTTTTCCATTCTCTTTTAGGAGGAGATTTCATGAGATTTGAAGTATATCCTGATGTTAGTGGACAGTGGCGTTGGCGACTTTGGTCTGCCAACAATCGGATCATAGCTACTTCGGGTGAAGGGTACATCAACAAGTCCGATTGCCTCTCGGCAATCGCCTTGGTGAAGCAAGCCCACAACGCACCTGTCATCGAATCACAGTAGAACAAATGCCCGCTTTGCGGCGTCTCCCTGTGTGTGGGAAAATAACACATCCTCAAAACGAAGCACACAGGGAGACGACACAATGCAGCGGGCGCAACCTACCTCTGCCAATACCCCTAATTGGAACAACCAGACTATCTGGACAGGCGATAATCTCAACATTATGCGGGGCATGAACTCCGCCTCGGTTGATCTCCTCTACTTGGACCCGCCCTTTAATTCCAAAGCAAACTACGCTGCCCCTATCGGAAGCAAGGCTGCTGGTGCTGCCTTCAAAGACACATGGGGCTTGGATGACATCAATCTGGCTTGGTAGGGGGAATTTAAGCATGACTATCCGGGCCTGTATGCGTTGTTGACGGCTACACGTGAAATTCATGGCGACTCGATGATGAGCTACCTTATCTACATGGCGATCCGTCTCATGGAAATGCGCCGTCTGCTTAAGGCGACCGGTTCAATCTACCTGCACTGCGACCCGACGGCGGGGCATTATTTGAAGCTGCTGATGGATTCAGTGTTTGGGGCGGACAATTTGAGGAATGAAATTATTTGGTGTTATACAGGGCCAGGCTCTCCAGGTATGCGCCAATTCAACCGAAAGCACGATACCATATTTTGGTACACGCCAGGTAAATCATGGATTTTCAATCGTGATGACATACGGATGCCGCATAAGGATGGTGGCCCTCATGCAGGCGGGTTCAAAGGTGCGTCTATACAGCCTGATGATCCAAGCTATGGGCGGAAAGGGAAAATTCCGGAAACTTGGTGGAATTTCGCTATTGCAGCACGCTCTAGTAAAGAGTATGTCGGCTTCCCCACCCAAAAGCCAATAGCTTTGCTTGATCGCATCATTCGTGCCAGCAGCAACGTTGACGACATGATTTTGGACCCGTTCTGCGGATGCGCGACGGCTTGCATTGCCGCAGAAAAAGCGGAACGGGAGTGGGTAGGGATTGACATATCCCCCAAAGCCGCAGAGCTTGTCCAAGATCGCATGATTCGAGAAGTCGGCTATTTCTTCAAGGGAGCGCACCGCACCGACATTCCCAAGCGCACTGACTTGGGAAAGATCATCCAGTATAACGACATCAAGAACAAGCAATATCTGTACGGCGAACAGGGCGGCTACTGCAACGGCTGTGAGCACCACTTTATGATGCAGAACTTCACTGTAGACCATATCATTGCAAAGGCGCATGGAGGTACCGACCATATCAGCAACCTACAACTTTTGTGCGGTTCCTGCAACTCCATTAAAGGCACCAAATCCCATGAGGAACTGCTTGTCCTGCTCACCGACAAAGGCTGGATCAAGCGCAAGAAGGCCGCCTAACCCTACACCATGCTCGCCCGCTTGTCAAGCCCCAATCCGGTTATTGCCTTTTTTTCGTGTTCGGACACGTTCGGGCACGTTCGGGCGTGTTCTTTCGTCATTTCTCGTCATTTCTCGTCATTCTTCGTCCCAAAATAGTTTTTTCGGGAATGGCGGGCAACGGGTTGTTGCGGCAGCGGCTGGGCAGGGAGGGCAGCAGTTTGCTGCGCATGGTTCCCGCGCCGGGCGCGGGATGTGTAAAATGGCATGGTATTCATTTGAAATCGGTATGCAGTTGCGGCAGGGCCGCGGCTGCGCTCGTTCGTCTTGCGCACAAGTGTACTACAAAAGCGGGGCGTTTGCAGTTGCTGGAGATTCCAGGGTGTATCTCAGAATGGGGGAGCGTTTCTGAGTTGCTCTGAAGGGCAGGACTCGCAGCAGTTGTCTGAACTGTGGTTCAGGCAGTCAGTATGCTGGAGACAGTTGACGGCAGCGGCTCAGGCGGCGTCTTCGTTGACGAGAATCAGGCGAGTTGCGGTTCGATTCTGGCGACAGGCAACCTGCATCTGTCACCCATTGGAGCAGTTCTTCAACAGGCGCGGAGGCCGAAACCGGCTGCGGGCGAGAGGCCCGCGATCGCAGGGGCACGTTCCCCAAAATTTTGGGATGCACCCTGGTTTGACGACTCATTGACAGACCAATCGCTGTGGCTTACAATTCAGGTCTGCATGGGCGGCAGTGCCCTTGACCACGCCCCGATTCCATCACAGCCTGCGGCCGCGTTGAAAACTGAGGCGCTGAATAGGATGAATGGAACCTCGGATTTACCCAAGTTGAATGCCGAGACAGGCAGCGAATATGACCTGTACTGTCACGGAAGGCTGGCGAACCCCTATCCGCTCTACCACCAGCTGCGAGCGGAAGCCCCCGTGCATTGGTGCGCGCCACTGGACTGCTGGCTGCTGACCCGCTATGACGATGTGCTGGCGGGCCACAACGACCCGCACCTCTCTTCAGACAAGATGCGGGTAAAGATGAAGCAGCTGCCTCCTTCGCTGCGCGCGCAGGTGGAGACGCTCGGACAACACCTTTCGATGTGGGTATCGCACACGGATCCGCCCGACCATACCCGGCTGCGCCGACTGGTACATCTGGCCTTTACACCGGCGGTCGTGGCCGACATGCGCTCGCGTATCCAAAAGATCGTGGATGCGCTGGTTGACGAGGCCGAGACCCGCAGACGGATCGATGTGATTGCCGACTTCGCCTATCCGTTGCCGGTCACTGTAGTCTGCGAGTGGCTGGGCATTCCCGCGCAGGATCAGGATCAGTTCACCAAATGGGTCGAAGACATCGTGGCCTTCATCGACGGCAGTGAACTTGAACTGGCTAACGTCGCCGAACAGTCGCTGCGCAGCCTGCTTGAACTGACCGATTACTTCCACGACATCGCCCAGCAGCGCCAGCGCCACCCGCGTGAAGACTTGATCAGCGCACTGGTGGCGATCGAGGAACAAGGCGACAGGCTCAGCGCCGACGAACTGTTCGCGATGTGCGTTCAGATGCTTGTGGGCGGCCATGACACAACCACCGCCCTGATCGGCAACGGAATGATGTCTCTATTACAACACCCGGCGGAACTGAAAAAGCTCAAGGCCGATCCTTCACTCATCAGCACGGCTGTGGAAGAGTTTCTCCGCTTCGAAAGCCCGGGGCCGCGCGATACGCGCCTGGCCCTGCAAGACCTCAAAATCGGCGGCCAACCCATCCTCAAGGGGCAGGCCGTCGTCTTGCTGCTCGGCGCGGCCAACCGGGACCCGGCCCAATTTCCCGATCCGGACCGGCTCGACATTTGCCGCCAGCCAAACAAGCACGTGGCCTTTGGCTGGGGCATTCACTTCTGTTTGGGCGCGCCGCTGGCCCGTCTGATGGGCGAGGTCGCCCTGAATACAGTTCTTCGCCGCCTACCTGAAATCCGTTTCGCCGACAGGGGCTTCAGCCAGGACCCGCCGTGGCGCGAGGCGGTGGGACTGCGCATGCTGAAGTCTCTGCCGGTCGTCTTCTAACAGGAATTTAGCCATACCGACCCACATGAGGAGAGAATAATGAAAATCGGGCTATTCACGGATGGCTTTCAGGCTCCATTCATTGAGGCGCTTGACTGGATTGTCGAGCACGGAATCGAAGCTGTGGAGATCGGCACGGGCAACTCCTCGCCCGCCCAGCACTGTAACCTGGATGACCTGCTGGACAGCGAAGAGGCGCGCAAAACGTTCATGGGCGAGATCGAGAGTCGCGGCCTCATGTTGAGCGCGCTCAACTGCAATGGCAACCTGCTCGACCCGCATCCCGAGCGCGGCCGCAATTCGCAGGATATCTTCCATAAGACGGTGCAATTGGCGCACAAACTCGGCCTGGATACGATTGTGACGATGAGCGGCTGCCCCGGCGACCCGAGCGGATCGCCTTACCCGAACTGGCCCGTCCATCCCGAGCAACCGCAGTACGCGCAAATCGAGCGCTGGCAGTGGGATGAAGTTGTCGCCCCTTTCTGGGCGAAGGCCGGCGCGTTCGCGGCCGATCATGGCGTCAGGGTCGCGATCGAACTGCATCCCGGCCAGTCGGCCTACAACCCGCGTACCATGCTGCGCCTGCGCGAGATCGCCGGGCCAAGCGTGGGCGTTAACCTCGATCCGAGCCACTTCTTCTACCAGGGCATCGACCCGCTCGTCGTCATCCCCGCGCTCGGTGAAGGGTTCGTCTTCCACGTCCACGCCAAGGACACCCGTCTCGACCCCCAGGAAATGGCGCTCAACGGCGGCCTGGACATTCGGCCAATGCATCTGGTCGCCGAGCGGTCGTGGGCCTATCGCACGTTGGGCTTTGGTCATGGCGAGGTCTGGTGGCGCGACTTCGTCAGCGCGCTGCGCTTCGTCGGCTACGACGGCGCGCTGAGCATCGAACACGAAGACCCGGTCATGAGCGCGGCAGAAGGCATCATCAAGAGCGTGCAGTTCCTCGAACCGATCATTTTGCGGACGCTGCCGGAATAGGGGGGCCATATCATTGCCATGCGAGCTCTGAGTGTTGTCGCGCCCAACCAGGTCGAGCTAGTCGAGCGCCCCGTCCCGGAGCTGGAAGATGACGCGGCGCTGGTCAGGATCGCGGCGGCCACGATCTGTCATACCGATCATTACATCCTGGCCGGACAGATCCCTGACCTAAGCTATCCGGTCACGCCGGGGCACGAGTTCAGTGGTGTGGTCGAGGCGGTCGGTTCTCGCGTTACCCAGATCGAGCCGGGCGCGCGCGTCGCCGTCCAGACTTATCTCACCTGTGGGCGCTGTCAACACTGCTGGCGCGACCGCATCAACCTGTGCGCCCACATGCGAGAGTTGGGCTTCCACCTTCCCGGCGGTTTTGAGGAATACGTTGTCGTACCGGCCGCCATGTTGCATCCAATCAACGACCATTTCTCGCTTGAAGAGGCGGCCATGACCGAGCCGTCAGCCAACGCCCACGCGGTCGTCCGGCGTGCGGGAATCGAAGCGGGCGACTGCGTCGTGGTGATCGGTCCGGGGCCGATTGGCCTCCTGGTGATGCAGTACGCCAGGCTGAAAAGCCCCGGCCGGCTGATCCTGGTCGGGCTGCCAGGAGACGAGCAACGATTGGCGGTCGGCAAGCAACTAGGCGCGACAGATACGCTTGCATTGCCGCCTGAAGCGGCGCAGGAGGCAATCCTTGGGTTGACGGACGGGCGCGGCGCCGACAGGGTGTTGCAGTGCGCCGGTTCCGCGCGCGCCGCCGCACTCGCCCTGGCCGTCGCCGCGGTGAACGCAACCATCGTCATTGAAGGCGGCGCCGACGGCGAGGAGACGATCCCTCTTTCGCCAAACGATCTGATACAAAGACAGCTCACCCTTCGCGGCACGTGCGGCTGGAGCCTGTCCGATTTCGCCGCCGCCTTGCAGATCAACCAGTCCGGCCGCATCGAGTTGCGGGCGCTGCTGACCCACCGCTTCCCGCTCGAGCAGCATGAAGCCGCATTTGCGATGACCGGCCATTACACCGACGGAGTCATCAAGGCAGCGTTCCTTCCTGATGGGGGTTAATGAACTGTGCTCATTAAGCAAAAGCCTAAGAAAACCGAGGGCTACCGCAAACCGCCGCCGAAGCGCCCGCCGCCCGGCACACCCCAACAGCCGGTCTTTATACCCAGAGGGGAGGATAAGCGCAGAGGCGTACTCTTCGCTCCGGAAGTGCAAAGAGCCTTGAAGCAGGGGGTCGAGACCATGACCGCGCCCATGGCAGCAACCCTGGGGCCATTGGGCCGAACGGTGGCCATTGCTTCTTTGAGCAGCAATCATGCTGCCCCGGAGATATTGAGCGATGCGGCCACCATCGCCCGGAGGGTGATCGAGATCCCTAACCGTTGTGCAAATACCGGCGCGATGCTGATTCGCCATTTGGCCTGGCAAATGCGCCAGACGATAGGAGATGGCAGCGCCACCGCCGCTGTGCTGGCGCGGGCTTTGGTTTTAGAGGGTATGCGGACGGTGACCGCGGGGGCCAATCCCGTGATGATCTGCCGTGGCCTGGAGCAAGGCGTCCGTGCGGCGGTCGCGCAGTTAGCCGAAATGTCGCAGCCGTTTGCGGGGCGGGCAGCCATCGCTGCGCTGAGCGGGTCAGCGACCGGCGATCAGACACTGGCGGAACTGATCGCCGAGATCTTGGAGATCATTGGCGCCGACGGGCCAGTAGTGATCGAGGAATTTGCCGGGGCTGTGATGGAGCGTGAATACGTCGAAAACATACGCTGGGACAGCGGCTTGGCTGACACCAATTTTGTGACCGATGAGAATCAGCATGCAGCGATTATGATGAACCCCGGCATCGTCCTGGCCGACATGGAGGTCACATCCGCCTCACAGGTGTTACCTGTCGTGGAGCAAGCGTGTAAGGCGCGTGCGGAGAGCCTGGTGCTCATCGCCCGCAAAATTGAGGGGGAGGCGTTGGGCACTCTCTTGTTGAATGCAAAAAGGACGTTGCCCATTGCTCCCATCACAGCGCCAGGGCTTGTATTGAGCCGCCCGCAAATTCTGCAGGATCTGGCCATTCTTTGCGGAGGGACCTTGATCGACGAAAAGGCCGGCCGGCGGTTGGAGGAGTTCCGCCTGGAAGATTTCGGCGGCGCCAGGCGGGTAGTCGCCAGGCGGAAAGACTTCACGTTGATCAGTCCGCGGGGAAACATACCGGACATTCGCGGCCGCATAGCCGAACTGCAAGGGGAGTTAGCCCAAGAGTCTCCCACTGCCCAGCCAGACATGCTGCGGCGGCGCCTGGCCAACCTGTCGGGCGGCACGGCAATTCTGAAAATTGGGGCCTTCACCAAGATGGAGGGCAGACTCAAACGGCAGTTGGCTGAAGACGCGATCAGAGTTGTACGCGCGGCGCTAAAGGAGGGAACCGTGCCTGGCGGCGGAGCGGCCTATCTGGGCTGTATCCCAGCCTTGCAAGACCTGGCAAAGACGATGAAGAACGAAGATGAGGCGATAGGTGTGCGCATTGCGGCCGCAGCATTGACCGCGCCGTTACAGCAAATCGCGGCCAACGCGGGGTATGAAGCGGCAACAATCGTCGCAAAGGTCAGGCCGAGCGCTCCCAAATACGGCTTTGATGCCCTTTCCGGTCAGATTGTGGAAATGAGAGCGGCGGGAATCGTCGATCCCACAAAGGTGCAGCGCCTGACCCTTGAGATGGCTGCCAGCACAGCAGCAATGATCCTAACCACAGAGGCGGTAGTATTGACGAAGCGCAGAGGAGTAGAAGATGTAGCCTTTGAGCCTTAGCGCCCGTTTCGATTCCACATGTGGACAGATACCGGACTGACACACCAACAGCTTCAAGAGACAAAAGGGGTATCGTAACCCCGTAGGGCAACCGGTCGCACCTGCCGCACGGTCGCTCGCGGCAGGTCTTAGTGGTTAGAACCTCTCGATTGACCCACCTGGCACCACCCTTCGCCACCCCAACAGCGCAATATCCCTTCCTGCAAATCGGCAAACAGCGTCCAATTCGCTTTGCCTGTTTCATTGCCGCCGGTAAATCCTTCTGCAGCGATCGTTTGTGGCTTGAATACGATTACCTCACATTGCGTCATAGCATGCCATTGAACAAGGAGAGTCAAAAGCTGCTATTGAGGTGCATCCCGGACTTGGTGAACCCTTTCCTGAAGGCCCGGATGCAGGCAGAGACCCACCCCCCAATTTGGGGACGACCTCAGCAATTTCCTGGTGTTGACAGCATTGCATCTATCATATAACATATATCATGTCTTACTTTGAAGAGGTGCCAAACGGCTGGAATTCCCATGGCTGAACGAGTCTCGGCAGATGGCAGGATTGATGACCGCGGCGAATCCAAGCGAGGTTGTCCGCTTGTTTGAGTAACGCGGCCTATTTCAGCGTTGGCACAGCAACTTGAACTGTAGGTTGTCACCGTTCAGAAAGGAGGAGAAATCCAAGCGACATCAAAGAATCAATCGTAACCGCTCTGTATTGCCGAAGTGCCATCCCCTCAACTTCGGAAAGGAGATGATGATGACCAGGAAAGAATTGACTCGGCGAGACTTCTTGCGCGCTTCGGCGGGTGCCGCGGCAGGGATTCTGGCCACAGCTTGCGTGCCAACAATGACGCCCGCCGTCGCACCCGAAGCCGAGGCGGTCGAGGAGATTTCTTGGCCTCCCGCGCCCGCGGAGATCCGGGTTTCCCACTGGTGGGGAGATTACTTGCGAGACCAGAGCGGGATGATCCCCATCGTTGAAGAGAAGACGGGCCTCAAAGTGCAAGAAGAGCATCTCCCGTTTTGGGAGGAAAAGTTCCTGATCGAGCTTGTCTCAGGTGTGGCCCCGGACTCCCTCATGGTCGGCCCCGGGGTTTACGGCGTGGTTTTTGCCGGCGGTCTGATGGATCCGCTTGCACCCTACATTGAGGCGGCTCAACTTGACATGAGCAAGTTCGCCGTAGATCAGAGAATAGACAGTGGCTACAAGGGCGTCGTCTATGCCCTCTCCATCTTCTTTGATGAGGCGGTGGTTGGCTTTATTAACAAAACCAAGGCCGATGAGACCGGGATCAAGCTGCCGGAGTGGGGCACACCGGAGTTCGACACCTGGACTTGGGACGACTATGTGGAGTTCGCCAAAGCAGGGACCAAGATAAGAGATGACGGCACCCATGAACAGTATGGGGACTCCCGCACCTGGAACGACATGTGGTGGCTGCCCGATGGCGTGATGCACCAGCACAGCGGTGAACTGATGTTCGACGACGGCATCTGGGACTTTGAAGAGAAAGAGACGATCATCAACTCCCCAGGCAACGTGGCGGCCGTAGAGGCCACGACGGACATGGTCGTCAAGCACCGCGTGTCGCCGACGGTGTCCGCCCAAGGGATGATCGAGGGCGGCGTGTACAACTCCGGGCTGGCCATGTGCGAATTCAGCGGCTCCGGCTTACAGGCTCCGACGGAGTGGGAGGTGGCGATGATTGCGCTGCCCTGGAATACGACGCGCAGCCATAGATACGGCGGCAACGGTTTTACGGTGAATAGCAATTCTGACAAGAAAGAGCAGGCCGCACAGTTCACAATCGAGATGGCGACGGACTGGGATGTGCAGCATGTTTACGCTGAGACAGCCGGGCAACCGGCCTACGAGACGCTGGAGCATATCGAGCAAGTAAAGGACCCATGGTTCCAAACCTTGCACCTGATCGCGACCTCGCGGGTCAAGGGTTTCTCGAAATGTGAACGATGCACCGAGGATTTTGAGTGGCGGCCAGGCTGGTACGGTCGAGAATTCGCGTTCTTCAGGAATCGGACAACGGAGGCGTTCGAGACCGTCCTTCTAGGTGAGAAGAGTGTGCAGGAAGCTCTGGATGAGACCGCAGATGACATCAACGCTCGGTTGAATGCTTAGAGAGCCTTCAAGAACGCCTGCTTGGTCGGATAGGGAGTAGGATTCAATCGATCCAAACCATGCGGGAAGATACACTGGCGCATGTACGTCGCGGGTACGCCAGTGATTGGCTGCGGCGCTGTCGGCGTCCGAGCAAGGACTACGAACACTTTGCGCGACGCGGCGAACGCTTCGTCTACATCGCTTCCATAAACAATATGCTGCGATGTAACGCCGCCACGACCTGATTTTCAAATATCCTCTTGGAAGAGGTAGTTGCGAATCAGGCTACGGCAAGGACGAGAACCCCTGGCCTGTACAGTTCTGAGAGAGGCCAGGGGTTCTTTGCCCGGCTTGCTGGACAAGCTGGCAATCAATGCTTCGAGGAGGGCTTGTGATGGAAGTTGGTGCGCCCAAGGATGGCCGGCCCTGGTGGCGGTCACGCCTGCGTCGTCAAGAGGTGCTGGTTGCCTACTTGTTCATACTCCCCTGGATCATCGGGTTTCTGGTTTTCACCGCGGGACCGATCCTGGTCTCGTTTGCCCTGTCGTTCACACAGTATAAGATCATCACCCCGGCGACCGCGGTGGGTTTGGACAACTACGCGGCAATGATTCGCGATAGGAACTTCTGGCAGTCACTGCGCGTCACCACGATCTACACCTTGGGGTCGGTGCCCTTGAATGTGGTCGTGGGATACTTGCTGGCACTCATGCTGAACCAGAAGATCAAGGGGCTGTCCTTCTGGCGCACGACCTTCTTTATGCCCTCGGTTGTGCCAATTCTTGCCGTTTCCTACCTCTTCGCCTGGATGTTGAATCCCAACATTGGGCTGGTCAATGGCCTGCTGAGGCAGGTCGGTATCCAGGGGCCGGAGTGGTTCAGTTCCAGGGAGTGGGTAATACCTTCCTTTATTATCATGAGCCTTTGGGGTGTGGGCGGCGGAATGGTGTTGTATCTGGCGGCGTTGCAGGGGGTGCCCACGGCGCTCTATGATGCGGCCAAAGCGGATGGGGCCAACGCCTGGCACCGTTTCTACCACGTCACGCTGCCCATGACCTCACCAGTGATCTTTTTCAACTTTTTGATGGGTCTCATTGGTTCGTTTCAGGTGTTCGCAAGCGCTTTCTTTGTCACCGCAGGCGGGCCGGCCAACGCCTCCCTCTTCTACGTTCTCTACCTTTTCCGCAACGGCTGGGAATACTTTCGGATGGGCTACGCCTCGGCGCTGGCGTGGGTGCTCTTTCTCATTATCATGGCGGCAACGCTGGTGAGCTTTAAGCTATCCGGGCGCTTCGTGTACTATGAGACCTCGGAGACTTGAGCCATGACCACTCGGTTGGTCGACCTTCCTGCATGGCAACAGTGGCCAAAGATCATGCGGTCAGTCGTGCGGGTCCTCATCGTTTATGTTCCTATCGCGGCATTGGCGATCCTGTTCACTCTCCCTTTGCTCTGGCTAATCAGCAGTTCCCTCAAGCCCGAAACGCAGGTATTCGAGTTCCCTCCGCGCTTCATTCCCCGCCAAATCAAGTGGGCGAACTATCCCGATGTAATCGACTCGTTTCCCTTCGTGACTTCTGCGCGCAACACGCTCGCAGTGGTCTTTGGCGTGATGATAGGGCGGGTGCTCACAGCCAGCATGGCCGCCTACGCCTTTGCCCGGCTACGCTTTCCAGGGCGGGACGCGCTCTTTGTCGTGGTGCTGGGCACGCTAATGATCCCCTACCACGTTACGCTGATCCCTCAGTATCTGCTTTTCCGCGACCTAGGGTGGTTGAACTCGTTCAAGCCGCTGATCGTGCCCTCGTGGTTCGGGGGTGGGGCCTTTTTCATCTTCCTTTTGCGCCAGTTCTTCCAGACCATTCCAACAGAGTATGACGATGCGGCCCGCATTGATGGCTGCGGGTTCGTTGGTATCTACCGGCGCATCATTCTGCCCATGTCGCTGCCAGCGTTGGGGACGACGGCAATCTTTACCTTCATGTGGGAGTGGAACGACGTCCTGGCCCCGTTGATCTACCTGAACACTCCGGACAAGCGAACCCTGGCCGTCGCTTTCCAGGAATGGCAGCGAATTCCCCATGGTTCGGATGCGATAAGCCACCCGTGGAACCAAATCATGGCTGTTGCCTTTTTGGTCTGCCTGCCTCCGTTATTTGTCTTCTTTTTCGCCCAGCGCCACTTCATCCAGGGCGTCGTCATCAGTGGCGTCAAAGGCTGATCGGAATCCGCCAAACGGTTCCCCTGCAATACCATAAGCAGTAACAGGGTAGTGAAGCCGAAATCGGAATTCACGGCGTGAACGCATCCCCATGCGAACGGAAGTGACGAAATGAAGAACAAGAAGATGCCTAATGTCTTGATTTTTGTGATGGATACCCAACCGGTACGAAATATGACACCGTACGGTTTCCACAAGGACACCACCCCGAACATTCAAAGAATCGCTGATGAGGGGATCGTTTACGAAAATCACTTTGTGACCGCAGCCTGGACCGTGCCGTCTTTTGCCTCGCTTTTCACCGGAAAATATCAATCAGGGCACGGCGCTGGCGCATCCTTCAATTTCTTGTCGCGAGAGATACCGACCCTGGCCGAACTCCTGAGCCGAGCCGGATACCAAACTGTAGCCCTGGCAGAGGTTTCAGCGGCATCGACAGGCTGGGTCAGCCAGGATGAAACCGATATGTGCCGCGGATTCGAAGAGTTTATTCCGATTTTTCGGCATGGGGAGCAGATAAATGCTGGTTCAGAAACCAGGCCCATTTTCAAGTATGCAGAGGGGGAGGACTCAGGCTCATCCAAGGCCCTGAGATTGGTCAAAGAGTGGTTTGAGAGCAGGTACGATCCCCAACAACCATTTTTCATGATGATTCGCTGCACTGACCCTCATCTGACAGTCTGGGCGCCTCAACCGTTTCGCGGCAGATTCTTGCCCGAAGGCGTTTCTGACGATGAAGCCCTCGAAGTGAATCAGGACGTATACTTGCAATCTATGGGTTTGGTCCCGAACCGGCCGGACGGCTACATGAATGAGAGAGACTGGGATATCCTCAAAGGCCTCTATGACGGAGAAACGGCCTGCCTTGACCACAGGATGGGATTGCTCTTTGACTATCTGTCAGCCAAGGACATTCTGGACGAAACGCTGCTGATCATCACCGGCGATCACGGGGACCTCCTGAATCGAAATGGCTATCTGGGACACGAGCCGCTGGCGCTGTTCGACGACCTGCTTCACACACCGCTGGTCGTTCGCTGTCCGGGCATTGTGCCGGAGGCAAAGCGGATCACGCACATGGTGCAAATCTGCGACTGGTTCCCCACCCTTTTGGACCTGCTTGAACTGGAGGAGAGCGCCGTCAGGCGGGAAATGCAAGGCGTCAGCCTCATCCCCACCTGGACCGGCGAGCCGGTCAGAGAGTTCATCGTTGCTGAACATCAGCCGCTTCTCTTGGAAGCGGAATGGTTTGTGGAAAACGACATGGATTACCGACCTTGGATGCAATCGCTAAAGACCTTGCGCAACCTGGAATGGAAGTATATCTGGTGCTCCGACGGTAACGACATGCTGTTTGATATCAGAAGGGACCCGGGCGAAACGGAAAACTTGATAGCAACCGAGAAATCAAGAGCTTCAGATATGCGCAAGCAGTTGGAGGAGTTTCTGTTGCGTATCGATCAGCGCGACTACGGTGATAAATTGGAAAGGCATTACACGCCCTTCGTTCGCAATCTGAAAGCATGGGGATACTTCAGAGAACTGCGGCTTCCTACCTGAGAAAATCGGCTTCACAAGGAGAAATTAATGAGCTATCCAGATAAGAACTTACCCGAGATTTCTGTTCCCCACTACGCGGGAGAACGGTACGAAGCCGATGTTCCGGACACACTAGACCTGGTTGAGAAGGCGGAGTTGTCGATTCAAGCGATTACGCGGATGCTTGACCCGGACAGAGACTATCAGATGGCCACCGTCGCCGAGTTCGATAGAAGACCGCCCGTCATCGGATTTGCAAGCCGTGCCCCTGTGTGTGAAGCGAAGCACCTGGAATCCTTGCCCCTTCTGCGCATTATGAGTGGAAGCGCCTTCAATATTGAATCGGACAAGCGCTTTATGGAGAGTCTTCTTCGCCTGACCGCGAAGGACGGCGCCGTCTATACACCGCCGTATGAAGCTGACAAGCCCGATGACCGGTCGGCCGGTCGGCCGCCGTTCGAAGAACCATACGGCCTGGTCGAGGCGGAAGGACGGCTTATCCTGACCCTGTGCATGTGGTATCAGCGCGACAGAAATCCGTTATGGCGCACGCTGGTGGAGAAGAAGGTCAAGCGGTTGACGGAGTTAGCCGTGGCGGAAGAGGACTTTGTTTACTTCACAATCCGCGAACCGCTCGATACGGATTTGGATGTGAGAATGTGGTTCTCCGCTCAGGACACGGCGGAGACACTCAGAGACCCTGCCGGCGGTCGGGGATGGTTCACCGACCTTATCCGGGCCCACGAGATCAACTTCCAGTGTTCCCGCAGCCTGTGCCTCTACTACAGGCTCACCGGCTATGAGCCTGCACTGGAGCTGGCGGGGAAAATCATCAAGGGCGTTCTGAAGATTACCAGAGGCTTCAAAGAGGATGGACGCTGGCTGCTATCGCACTTCCACACAGCCACGGCCTCCCTGCTGGCTATGTTCGAATATGCTACGCTTACAGATGACAAAGAACTCCTTGACTTCATCGTCCGCTGCTACGAGTACGGGAAGGCGGTCGGCGACTCCTTGGTCGGTTTCTTCGCCGAACACGCGCGCGGATCTGTCCCATACCGGGAGGGATGGGGGGGATACTGGCCAGGTGAGGAGTTGGCGGAGCAGGGATACAAGTCACTGGACGTCCGCGACAACACGTGCGAACTGTGCGAGGTGGCGGATATGGTCGGGCTGGCCCTCAAGTTGACCCAGGCCGGCGCAGGCAACTATTGGGAGGATGCCGACCGCTGGCTACGCAATCAGTACGTAGAGGGCCAGCTGACCCATAATCAATTGCGCGTCTTCCTCGACAACCTGTACGCCCGGGAGTTGTTCCAGGAGCGGCCCGTCAAACCCTGGGAGAGCGATGATATTGAACGAGCTATAGGCGGGTTTTCGATATCTTCCTTGCCCAACGACTGGGGTCTTAAGATGGGGCACGCCTGCTGTACCGGCAACGCCTCCAGAACCTATTACTGGATCTGGGACAGCATTCTGACGAAGAAAGATGACGGGGTTAAGGTGAATCTGCTATTGAATCGGGCCTCGCCCTGGCTTGACGTGGACAGCTACCTGCCCTACGAAGGGAAGGTCGTACTCAAGGTCAAAGAGACGCCTGCGGTCTCCATGCGCATCCCGCAATGGACAGACCGCGAAAAGGTAACTTGCAAGGTGAACGGGACAGGGCGGGCTTTTGCCTGGTCGGAAGATTATGTGGAAGTCAGAGATCTGAACGCAGGGGACGTAGTGACGGTCGAATTTCCGATAAGGGAGGAAACCATATTCAGCGTCATCGGGGATAAGCCATTCAAGCTGACCTTGAAAGGGAATACGGTCGTTGACATCGACCCGGAGGGGAAACTCTGCCCCCTCTATCAAAGGGACCACTACAAGCACGATAGGGCGCCCATGAAGAAAGTTTCCCGCTTCGTCTCGAAAGAAAACATCCTATGGTGATGCTCTCCTCGCGCCGCTCAAGGCGGCAATAGGGCAAAGTCTGTGTCTGACCTGCGTTTCTTGCAGTTCGGAGATTGCCATGATTCGTCGTTGCGCGGACAGACGTGTCCATGCAACAACGAATGCCAGATCAGGTACTTTCCGACCACTACCGTTTATCGTAACCTTGTAGGACAACCGGCCGCTTGGGCCGCACGACAGTTCGCGGCCGGTCTTACGGGTTTAATCCTCTCACTTGACCCACGTGACACCACCCTCCGCCAATCCGACCAGAAGCGGCGCCGGCTCATCCAATCCGTAGGGGGCCGCCAGGGTCAACACACCGCTAATCGGGGAACGAACAGCCCAGGTGCGGCCCTGCTCGCGGGCGATGAACAGCCCCTCTTGCGCCGCGACCAGAATATCCGGCTCGGTGGGGAAGGCCGGCGACAGGACAACCGCATTGATCGAGCGTTTCCCGCCCTGCTCGCGCCCGGCCTGGCGCGAATCCTCGGACAACGGATCTGCCTCGACCCGGGTCCAACTTTGCCCGCCGTCAGCCGAAACGAACAGACCGCTGGCGTCAGTCCCGGCGTAAAGCAGACCGTCAGCGGCGAAGAGGGGGGAAACGGCCAGGTTGAGCACCGGCGCTGCCTCAATTGGAAAGTCCACCCCGCGCCAGGCCCGTCCGCCGTTGGTGCTCTTATAGATTCCGCTCTCGGCGCCGACGAACAGCGTGTCATCTTGTTCGAATTGCGGCGAAATCACCAGGCACAGCACATTGCGATCCAGCAGCCCGAAGTTCGACGACGTCCACGAGACGCCGCCATCGTCTGACCGGAAGACACCATCCTCAGCCGTGCCCGCAAAAACCGCGCTGTCCTTGGCAAACGCGGGCGAGACGGCAAGGGTCAATACCTGCGGCGGCGGCAAGGGAAACACGGCCGCCGCCCAACTGTGGCCGCCATCCCAGGAGCACAGGACGCCTCCCTCCAGACCGGCAAACAGCCTCTGATCGCGCCCGTATTCCGGGGAGAGGGCGACGGCGAAGACAGAGACCGCCTCTTCCGCCGGGACCGCCGATACCCAGCTCTGCCCGCCGTCATCGGAGCGATACAGACCGGATAGGCCGGCGGCGAAGCATATCTGATCGCGCGCAAATTCCGGCGAGACGGCGACCTCCAGAACGACATCTTCGATCTGCGTTATCGGTTCCATTAGAGTTAATCGATCTCGTGACGACGGGCCCTGAAATTTGGCTGCCTGTCTCTTGGCTGACCGGAACATACCTCGAAAATCAAAGCATGTCCCAAATTATTGGCTTTTTTGGACTTTGACAACATCTCCCAGCCATTATACACTATGATCGCAATCTATTCTGGAACGTATCCAAGGGTCGGCGCTCCCATCACGAAGCGAATCTTGTCAGTTGATGTGATTGGCCCCGCGCGATCCCGGTCCCCTAATGAGTGCATTCGTTAACTCGGACAACGCAAACTGAGACGGGATTGGCATTTCGACCTGCGTTATTCACCCAGTACCGGCTCGAAAGGAGAAAATGCCTGGGAGAGACCGCACACAAGTAATCCTACCCGTCCAGAATTGGCGAGGTGGGAGTTCCTCACTTTCAGAAAGGAGAAGAAGACGATGGCGATTTGGAAAGAGTTGAATCGACGAGATTTTTTGCGTGGTTCGGCAGGTGTTGCAGCAGGGATTCTGGCCACCGCTTGTGCCCCGACGGCGTCGGCTCCTGAAGCGGAGGCAGACGCAGAGGAGATGCCTGAAAAGATGGAGGTAGAGCTCACTTTTTCCCACTGGTGGGGGGATTACTTTGGCGATGTGACGCAAATGGTCCCCATCTTCACCGAGAAGACCGGGATCAAAGTGCAGGAGCAACCCAGCCCCTGGAGTGGCTATCACGATAAGTTGCTCACCCAGTTGGTTGGCGGGACCGCCCCCGACGCGTTTCTGGCCGACACCTTCTTCAACGGCACCTTTTACCCCAGCGGCCTTTGGGCAGCCCTCGACGAAGCCATCAATCTGGCCGACCTTGACCAGGACAAGTTCGCGGTTGACCCGTGGGTGGAGACCGCCTACGAAGGCACAGTCTACGCCCTATCCATCTTCCTGCAGGAAGCGCAGTTAATCTGGATCAACAAAGCGATGGCAGATGAGACGGGGATCGAACTGCCGGTGTGGGGTTCGCCGGATTTCGACGAATGGCACTGGGACGAATTCCACAACTTCGTTACCGCCGGCACCAAGCGCAAGGACGATGGCACAATTGAGCAATATGGATGGGGCCAAGTCTACAGTTCGATGTCGTGGGCGCCCCACTCCTGGATTCACCAGAACGGCGGCGAGCTGTTCGATGAAGGGATCTGGACGTACCAGGAAACCGAGACGCTGATCCACGAGCCACAGTTCGTGGAGATGTTGGACAGACTGCTCGGCTTGACGATCCGCGATAAGGTTGGGCCAACGATGGCTGCGCAGGAGGTGATCGAGGGCGGCACCTACCGCTCTCAGTTGGCGATGTGCAAACTGGGCACGTCCGCCTTTGTCGACAACGTGCTGGACTTCGAGCAGTACGTGATTCACCTGCCCTGGACCGAGCGGAGGGGGCACGGCATTGGCGCCAATCACAACGCGGCCAATTCCGCCAGCGAGCACTTGGAGGAAGCCATTCAGTTGGTGATCATGATGGCGACCGACTGGGATATGCAGCAGCAGTACACCAACCTGGCCGGGCAGTCGCCTTACGAAACGGTGGAGCACATCGAAGCCGCGCCGGAGGGGCCAGCCAAGGACGTTGACCTGATGGCCATCTCCCGGATCGAAGGCATGTCGACCATCCCGGAGAATACCACGCCCTTTGCCTGGCGCTGCGGCTGGTACGGCATCGAGCCGTTCGTCTTCCGAGACCGGATGGCTGAAGCGATGCAGGAAGTCCTGCTGGGCGAAAAGACCACGCAGGAGGCAATGGACGACGCCAAGGCCGAGTTCGATGCCCACTTGGCGGATGCTCGGAGCTAAGGCTGCGCCGAAACGGATGCGGCCAACCTCGGAACCATCTGGACAACCCCAATTGCATTGTCATGGAAACGCTGTTTCAAAGCCGGTCGCAGCAGCGTTTCCATGACAAGCTGTTCTCATTGGACACCCCAAGCTGCGCTCCCGCACAGGCAGGACGTTTCAACTCCGCACGCTTGCCGGAGTAGAGTGACAAGGAGGGTTCTCGATGCGCGTTGGTGTCGCTGGGTCTCACCAGCCCTGGTGGCGTTCCAAACTGCGTCGCCAAGAGGTGCTCGCAGGTTACTTTACCATCCTCCCCTGGATCCTCGGCTTTCTGATCTTCGTCGGTGGCCCAATTCTGTATTCATTCTACCTGTCATTCAACGAATACAACATCCTCAAGCCGCCCAAGCTGATCGGGTTGGAAAACTACCAGAAGATGTTTGAGGACCGGCTGTTCTGGCAATCGCTGCGCGTGACGACGATTTACGCGGCCGGAGCCGTGCCACTGGCCGTGATTATCGGCTACCTGCTGGCACTCATGCTCAACCAGAAGGTGGGCGGGCTGTCCTTCTGGCGCACGGCGTTCTACGTGCCTGCGATTGTGCCGGTGTTGGCCGTTTCCTATCTCTTTGCCTGGATATTCAATCCCGACATTGGGCTGGTCAACGGGCTGCTACGGCAGATCGGGGTCGAGGGGCCGCAATGGTTCGCCTCGCGGGAATGGGTGCTGCCCACCTTCATGATCATGGAACTGTGGGCGGCGGGCGGCGGCATGGTGCTCTATCTGGCGGCATTGCAGGGGGTGCCCACCAGTCTGTACGATGCGGCCAAAGTGGACGGCGCCAACGCCTTGCAGCGCTTCTGGCACGTCACTTTTCCCATGACCACGCCCGTAATCTTCTTCCAGTTCCTGATCGGCATTATCGCTGCCTTTCAACTCTTTACCGGCCCCTTCCTGGTCACGCAAGGCGGGCCGGCGAACGCTTCGCTCTTTTACGTCCTCTATCTCTATCGCAACGGCTGGAAGTATTTCAATATGGGCTATGCCTCGGCCCTGGCCTGGGTGCTCGTCGTCATCATTCTCGTGTTTACGCTGCTGACCTTCCGGGTTGCCCGCCGCGTTGTCTACTACGAGAGCGAGGAGCCTTAAGCGATGCGAGCGCCGTTGATCGAAGGGATGAGGCCCCAGTTGAACGCGCGCCTCCTCGGGCAGCGCCTGCTGGAGACGAAACGCTTGCGGCGGCTGGGCTTACGGCTGCTGCTGGTCTATGCCCCGATGGCGGCGCTGGCGCTGGTGTACACCGCCCCCTTGATCTGGCTGGTCGGCAGCTCCGTCAAGCCGGAGTCACAGGTCTTTGAATACCCGCCCAGATTCATCCCGCGCGCGTTTGAGTGGATCAACTATCCCGATGCGCTGGTCCAATTCCCCTTCATCGTTACCGGACTCAACACGCTCACGATTGTCGTGGGCGTGCTGGTGGGCCGCCTGCTGACCGCCAGCCTGGCCGCCTACGGTTTCGCCAGGCTGCGCTTCCCCGGGCGGGATACCCTGTTCGTTCTGGTGCTGACGACCCTGATGATTCCCTATCACGTCATCCTCATCCCGCAATATCTGATCTTCCGCGATCTGGGATGGCTGAACACGCTCAAGCCGCTGATCGTGCCCGCCTGGTTCGGCGGTGGGGCCTTCTTCATCTTTCTGTTGCGCCAGTTCTTTATGACCATCCCGCGCGAGTATGACGACGCCGCCCGCATCGACGGCTGCGGCTTCATCCAGGTCTGGTGGCACATCATTCTGCCGATGTCGCTGCCGGCCCTGGGCGCGGTGGCGATCTTCACCTTCATGGGCGAATGGAACGACTTCCTCGCCCCATTGATCTACCTCAACACGCCGGAAAAACAGACGCTGGCCATCGCCGTCGAACAATGGCGGCGGTCGTCGGTACACACCGGTTACAACCATCAATGGAATCACATCATGGCGGTGGCGACGGTGGTCACGATTCCTCCTCTGCTGGTCTTCTTTTTTGCCCAACGCCACTTCATCCAGGGGGTGGTTATCTCAGGCATCAAAGGGTGATGGCCGTTCGCAATCACCCACTGTCCTCATTTCGTAAGGGGGGAACGATGAAAAGCGGGCTACTGAAACTGTGGATTGTCATGGTGCTGTGCGTCGGGCTGTGGCTGGGCGCTTGCGGCAGGAGCGAGGAGCCGACGCCGGAGCCGGAGGCGACGGCGTCCGCCGAAGAAGTGGGCGGCCGCGATCTGGTCGACAGGTACAACGAAGGTGAACGGGACTTCAGCGATGCCAAACTGGACAGGGCCGACCTGAGCGAGGTCAACCTTAGCGGCGCCGACCTGAGCGGCGCTTACCTCTACGGCGCCAACCTGGAGGGGGCCGACCTGAGCCAGGCCACCTTGGTCGGGACCACCTTCTTCCGCGCCAACCTGAACAACGCCGACCTGCGCGGCGCAAACATGGAAAGAGCCTTGCTGGTCGGGGCCACTCTGTCCGGGGCCACATACGACGACAACACACACTGGCCGGACAAGTACGACCCGGAAGCATACGGAGCTGTAAAGTCGGTTGAATGATCCTGCGTCTGCAACGAGGTGACAAGACATGGGCGCGCCGGTGATTGAAGGGGGGAAACTCCAACTGAACGAACGCCTCATCCAATTGCGCTGGTTGCAGGGGAAACAGCTGCGCCGGTTCGGCATGCGGCTGCTCGTGATCTATCTCCCGATAACGGCCTTGGCGCTGGTGTATACCGCCCCGCTGATCTGGCTGGTCAGCAGTTCGCTCAAGCCGGAAGGCCAGGTCTTCGAGTACCCGCCCAAATTCATCCCGCGCTCGTTTGAGTGGGTCAACTACCCTGACGCGCTGGTCCAGTTTCCCTTCATCGTTACCGGGCTGAACACGCTGACTATCGTCGTGGGCGTGCTGGTGGGCCGCCTGCTGACCGCCAGCCTGGCCGCGTACGGTTTCGCCAGGCTGCGTTTCCCCGGGCGCAATGTCCTGTTTGTGCTTGTACTCACCACGTTGATGATCCCCTATCATGTCATCCTCATCCCGCAGTATCTGATCTTCCGCGACCTGGGCTGGCTGAATTCGCTCAAGCCCCTGATCGTGCCGGCCTGGTTCGGCGGCGGGGCCTTCTTCATCTTCCTGCTGCGCCAGTTCTTCATGACCATTCCACGCGAGTATGACGACGCCGCCCGCATCGATGGCTGCGGCTTCATCCGCGTCTGGTGGCACATCATACTGCCGATGTCGCTGCCGGCGCTGGGCGCGGTGTCGATCTTCACGCTGATGGGCGAGTGGAACGACTTCCTGGCGCCGCTGATTTACCTCAACACGCCCGATAAGCAGACGCTGGCCATCGCCGTCGAACAGTGGCGGCGGTCTGGCATCATCCATGGCTACAAACACCAGTGGAACCACATCATGGCGGTGTCAACCGTGGTCACCATCCCGCCGCTGCTCGTCTTCTTCTTCGCCCAACGCCATTTCATCCAGGGCGTTGTCATCTCAGGTATCAAGGGCTGAGACGCGCCCTTGCGAAAGGAATCGGAAAATGCCTGCGCCAGCAGCGATGGAGGAGTACTTTTTCGACTTGCTCGGCTATACCCTGATTGAGCAGGCGCTTGATCCCGACCACGTGCAGGCCATCAACGACTGGATTGACGCGCTGCCTCCCCTCGAAATGGATCAGTGGTACGGCAATATCGACGTCCAAACCTATAGCGGTGTGGACGGGATGAACTTGCAGAACATCATCGAAGGCGGCGAAATCTTTGAAGCCTTGATCGACCATCCGGCCTGGATCGATCAGGTCCGTCATTACATTGGCAAGGCGTATGGGCCGTACATCAACGAGTCATTCATTAACATCCGCGGCCCGGGCGGGTTTATCGGCGTACACTCCGGCGGTCATGTGGTCGACTCCAGTAAACCGAGCGGCCGCGATCGCGGAGAATGGTGTTGCAGCGAACTCTCGCTGCTGGTCGCTTTGACCGATGTCGGGCCGGGTGACGGACCGACGGTCCTGATCCCCAGCAGCCACAAGTCAGACTTGCGACATCCTCATGACAAAGGCGGCTTCTCCGACGCCGGGCCGGCCACCCGTCTTGAAGGCGCGGTGGAGGTTCGCATGAAGACGGGCGACGCCCTGCTGTTCCAGGATTTCCTGTGCCACGGCTCGGCGGAACGCACGAACCCAGGCCAGCGGCGCATGGTCGTCTTTCGCTATCTGGCCTCTGTCTTCGCGCACCGCTGGGGCTACGTGCCGTCCGACGATCTGTTGGGCCGTCTGACGCCGGCGCGCCGCAAGATTATTCAGCCGATCATCCCCCGCAGGCCACCGGCTGACGTGCAAAAGGGGCGAAAACAGTTTATCGGCTCGGATAGCCCAGCATATTCTGACCAAGGGGGGAGCTATCAGACCGAAAAACATCCATACTGAATCCTTGTCTGTATCCGTATGAGATAAGTCCACGGTTGGGTGAATCGGTTTCTTGTGCTACACTTTGCTCGAAATATATAGTAGAATTGTAAGAGCCTTCGTTTCAAGAAAAATCAGATGCATTGGGGAGGGACAAGGGTAAAACTATGTCTATTCTTTATCGACCCGACGATGGGGTGGCAGGTGATTTCATCCCATTCTTCTGGGAAGGCGACTATCACCTGTTCTACATTAAAGACTTTCGGGACGATGCTGGCTATGGGCCGGGGATGCCCTGGTTTCACCTCGTCACGCGCGATTTTGTCAATTTTGAGGATTGGGGCGAGGCGGTGCCACCCGGAGCGCCCGATGAGCATGATATCCATATCGGCACAGGATCCGTGATTGAGAAGGATGGAACTTTCCACCTCTACTTTACCGGCATCAATTCAGCCTTCGCCGGGACCGGGAAAGCCTCGCAGGTGGTGATGCGCGCCACCAGTTCCGACCTGCGCACCTGGCGCAAGGATCCTGACTTTATGCTCTTTGCGCCCACCTCTTTGGGTTATGAACTAGACGATTGGCGCGACCCCTTTGTGTTCTGGAATGAGGCGGCCGGAGAGTACTGGATGCTCATGACGGCGCGTAGAGATAGCGGACCTGTCCGCAACCGGGGCTGTATCGGCTTGGCCGCCAGCCCCGATCTGTTGACGTGGGAGGTACGTCCACCGCTTTGGGCGCCGGATGAGGTCTGGGCGCACCCCTGCCCGGACCTGTTCCGTCACGGCGACTGGTGGTATCTGGTCTACTCCGTCTCCCGCGAATGGATCGCTACGCATTACCGGATGGCGCGCAGCCTGGACGGTCCCTGGTTGTCACCGGCCAATGAGATGCTTGATGGCCTTGCCTACTGTGCGGCCAAGACCGCGGGAGACGAAACGCAGCGCTTTGCATTCGGCTGGCTGCCGACGCGCGCGGGCGAGACGGACGATGGCGACTGGCAATGGGGCGGCAATCTGGTCGTCCACGAAGTCATGCAGCAGCCGGATGGCGCGCTGACCGTGCGCATCCCCGAGACGGTCGCCCAATCCTTCGTCAACGCGGCGCCGCTCGCGCCCCAACCGGTACTGGGCAGTTGGGATGTCGAGGATGCGAGCGCCAGGACATCTGCGCTTGGCCGCTACGCCCTGATGACGCTGGGGGAGATGCCCGACAAATGTCTGGTCGAGACGACCGTCACCTTCGACGCAGAGATGACCAACTGTGGCCTGCTCTTGCGAGCCAGCGATGATCTGGAGTCCTATTACCAGGTGCGCCTGGAGCCTGCCAACAACAGGATCGTGCTGGACCGCTGGTCCCCGTATTACAGCCAGACCACCTTCAACGATCTCATTGTGCTCGAACGCAGGGTAATCCTGACGCCGGATCGCCCGCTGAAAGTGCAGTTGCTCGTTGATGGCACAGCCCTGGTCGTCTATGTCGATGACCAGGTAGCCCTCTCCGGTCGTATGTATGACCGGCGCACGGGCGCTCTGGGCCTGTTTGTGACCGAGGGCGAGGCCCGCTTCGAAGGGCTTCGCATGGGAACCAGGTAGTGGATCGCCGTAGCGGACCGTTCTGCTGAGAGGCATGGAGGTGTACAAGGAGGTGATGCCAGCCACCAGATGTGCGATACAGGGCGTTTGATGTTGAGCCGAACTCCGTTTGACACCAAGACTATGCGCGCGAATTGCGAACTTGAAACTTGAACGGTTCACCTTCTCTTACGAAATGCGGGAAAAAGTGCGTTTCACTGTGAACGCACATTACACAAAAAGGGGGATTTGTCATGCAGGCGAAGAGAGTGTCAAGACGTGATTTCCTGGGTGCTGCAGCTATCGGCGTTGCCGGCGCCGGGTTAGCCGCATGTGTGCCTGCCGCACCCGCCGAAGAAGCCGCAGGCGCGATGCCGGAGGAGATTACCATCACCTATTCCTTCCCGCGCCCGGAAGCAGACTTCCTCGGCGCAACCCAAAAGGCGCTGGCCGAGAAACATGACTTCAGGGTGCCGGATACCAATGTGGTGGTGGATGTACAGCTTGGCGTAGCCAGTGAAGCGATCGATTTGGCCATGTCGGCCGGGGACCCGCCGGACGTGTTCTGGCATCGTTACCAGCAGTCCACCATCGACGCCATCAACGAGGGCCTCTATGAGAACGCGCAGGAACTGATGGAAGCGGATGGCGTTCCCCTGGACATCTACGCAGACGGCCCCCGCGAAGCCTATAGTCCCGCAGTGGTCGATGGACAGATGTGGGCTTTCCCTTACGAAGTGGTCATTCACCTGTGGGCTTACAACCCGGTGTTGTTCAGAGAGGCCGGCGTAGACCCACCGGACAAGAACTGGACCTGGACAGATGCCCTGGAAATCGGGCGGCAGATGACCTGGGACAAGGAAGGCAGGCACCCCGACGAAGACGGCTTCGACATCAACGAGGTCGATGTGTGGGGGCTGGGGCCGTGGTTCTACTTCGGCGGCGAGGAACACTACCCGCGCATTGCCGGCGGCGAATACACTAACGCCGATGTCACTGAGATGACGGTTACCGGCGCGCCCTTTATCCAGACCATCGACTGGTTCCGCGAGCTTTTCCGCACCCCCATCGCCATTGAGGCGAGACCGGACAAAGGTCTGCAAACCGGCCGCATCGCCATCTATGAGACGGGCAACTGGGCATTGCTCGGTCTGAAGGAGGACATGGAAGAGTTAGGGGCCGTATACCCGCCAACCCACCCGGACACCAACCTGATGTCCACCGTGTTGCCGGACAAGGAGTTGTGGATCCCCAAGAAGGAAGGGGGCGCCCAACTCGACGCCGCCTATAAGTTCGCCAAGTGGTGGTCCCATGACATGTACATCGAATACGCCCTGCAGACCGGCTACATCCCCTACCTCAAGAGAGATCTTGAAGACCCAAGGTGGCTGGAACTGGTCCGGGACAATCCCTACATGCAGGTCGCCGAGGAGATGACCCAGTACGGCCATGCCCGCTTCTGGTCGCTGTTCCCCGGCGCCTTCGAAGCCTGGCCCGTCATGCACGAGATGTGGAGCGCCATCAGCGCCACCGATACGCCGGCGGAACAGCTTCTGGAGCACGCCCAGAACGAGTGCCAGCGCATCATGGACAAGTACCGGTCATAATCGCCCCGTGCGAGTTCGGGCAGGCCAGACACTTGACCTGCAGATGACGCAGGCATTTTCGCCGAAAATGGCCGCCTTCGCGGTGAAGAGTTCGCCCGAGTCAGCGCCGCGAGGCGGCCAGTCGCGGAATCGTATCCTGAACTGCCGGAAACTGCCCTAGCAGCCCTGTGTCCAGATCATGGCCCCGAGATGCACCAAAACAACGCATCACATCGGATTCACTTTCGCTGCAACTTGGCTGCCGCCGTGGCAGTGCCAGCCGCTGCACAGTTCTTTGACGAGCATATACGCCCGTTGCCCATAGTCAAGAATCGCAATAGTGAATCGTCATGCGCTTATCCCCCTGGTGAGCCGCCCTGAAGTCTGACTAAGTAACTGTCCGCAAACAACGTAGCGATTTCAATCAAGCTTGGACTGGTCTGTCGAACGAAACCGTTAAGTTAAAAACGGACAGTTACTAAGTGCAAAGGTGTCTCACCAGAGGGCCGCCCCCAGGCTCAATCCGGCGCGGGGCGTGCGGTACAGTTGGCGACTTTTTCACCAATGCAGTAAGAAAGAACCATGTTTCAACGCTTCAGAGCGCGCATTGACCAGAATCGCAATCGGCCAGGCAGATTGGCCCGCACCGAAATGGCCTATGGCTATTTCTTCATTGCACCGTGGATCATCGGATTTGCGCTATTCACGCTGGGGCCGATGTTGGTCTCCTTTGGCCTCATGTTCACTTCATACAAAGGCTTTCGTCGGATCAATTGGGTCGGTCTTGAAAACATTCGTGAACTGGTGCTCCACGATTATCGACTGCTCGACTCGCTGCGGGTCACAGCGACCTATGCCTTCTGGGTCGTCTTCCTGACCATCCTCATTGGCCTGGCTCTGGCCCTCTTTGTGAATCAAGAATTCTCCGGGCGCAATCTATTTCGGGTCATCTATTTCATGCCGGCCGCAATTAGCGGCGTCGCCCTGACATTTGTCTGGTTGGCCTTGTATGACAAGGAGTTCGGAATGATCAACCAGTTCTTGCGTTTGTTTGACCTGCCGCGCATCGGCTGGCTGACGACGACTGAGTGGGCGCCGTGGGCCTTCGTGATCATGGCCGTCTACGGTGTCGGCTACACCATGGTCATCATGCTGGCCGGGTTGCAGGGGATTCCCGAGCACCTCTATGACGCGGCCAAGATCGACGGCGCGGGGCATCTGTCCTTGTTCCGCCACATCACCATCCCCATGCTCTCCCCGACCATCTTCTTCCTGACCGTAATCGGCGTCATCGGCTCTATGCAGGTCTTCACCTCCGGCTATATCCTGACCCAGGGGGGACCGGCCAGGTCCACGCTTTTCTTCATAATCTACCTTTTCGACGTAGCCTTCCAGCAGCGTCGCCTCGGCTATGCCAGCGTCCTGGCCTGGCTATTCTTCATCATTATCATGCTTCTCACCCTCATCCAGTTCATCGGCGCCCGCCGCTGGGTCTACTACGAGGCGGAGATGAACGGAGATGAACAATGAGTAGTGTCGCCCGTTCATGGCGGCCAAACGCTCTGCTGCGTTTGCTCCTCCTCTATGCAATCGGTATTCTGGTGGCGCTGATCTTCCTCCTGCCCATCTTCTGGCTGGTCTCCAGTTCACTCAAGACCCGCCTCATGATCGTCTCAGAATCGGAAATCAACCTGATCCCGCCCCAGCCCTGGCAATGGCGAAACTACAGCGATGCCTGGACGATAATGCCGTTCACCATCTACTTGAGAAACACGCTCATCATCGCTGTCGCCTCCCTTGCCGGAACGCTGCTGACCGGGTCCATGGTGGCTTACGGCTTTGGCAGACTGCGCTTTCCCGCTCGCAATTTCCTCTTTGCCGTCCTGCTCGCCACGCTGATGTTGCCCAGCCAGGTCACCATCATCCCGACTTTCTTGCTCTTTCATCGGCTGGGCTGGATCAACACCTTTTGGCCTTTGATCGTTCCCTCATGGGTCGGGGGAGGCGCCTTCTACGTCTTCCTCATGCGCCAATACATGTCTACCATTCCCCTGGAGCTGGACGATGCCGCCAAGGTCGATGGCTGTTCCCCAATCGGCATCTATCGTTACATCATACTGCCCAATCTCGGACCGGCGCTGGCCACCGCTTCCATATTTACCTTCGTCAGCAACTGGAATGAGCTTTTCGGCGCCCTGATCTACCTGATCGACGAAAAACTCTGGACCTTGCCGCGCGCGCTGCTGACCTTTCGGCAGAGTTTCGCCGACCCGACAGGGATCTATAAAGAGTTCCACCTGGAGTGGCTGGCCGCCATGGCGGTTCTGACTATGTTGCCGCCGCTCGTATTCTTTCTCGCATTTCAACGCTATTTCGTGCGAGGCGCCGTGCTGACCGGCATCAAGGGCTAATGTGAATCCCGTTTGAAACCGAGACTTTTCGGGCGGATAACGCAATTGAAACGTGGCCGTCTCGCCTGCCCTTACGCAATACGCAATTTAGAAAGAAGCGGGTTCTCAATGTGAACGCACATTAATTAACCTCAGTTCGGGGTTAAATCACAGCAGGTAAGAGAGCTATGTCCTTGTGCGAAAGATGGATAGAAGGCTTCTTGTCCTGCCAAGTGTAGGCAATCAGACCAGCAGTGAGATTGACGAGAAAATTGATGGGGCTGCGATGACGGGTATGCACAATCTGTGAAACGTTCTTGAGTTGCTTGTTGATTGTCTCAATCAGCGAGCGCTTCCGTGTAAGCAGCCTGTCTGCGAGAACGACGAGCCGATTCCGCATGTTTTTGCGTAAGGGCGTGATCAGTTGTACCCCTCGTGCGAAGAGTTGCTCAAAGAGTGGCTGTGAGATATAGCCACGATCACCAACCAGCTTGCCCCACAGACGCTCGGCCATCTGTGGCGCCGGTTTGCGGTCATCAACGTTGCCCGGCGTGAGCCCAAAGGAGAGCAACGCCCCCTGGTCATTGACAATCAGATGGGGTTTGAAGCCGTAGAACCATCCCATACTGCTCTTGCCGCGCGCTGCCATGCTCGCAAAGACCCGATTGCGGGCAATGCGCCTGTTGTGACAGACCGGAATCGGGGTCGAATCGATAAATGCTACCCCTCGGGTCTGGCCGAACCGACTCAGCAGATAGTACCCCAATGGATTCAGCGCCGCTGGAATCAACTCCACAAAGCGGGTGTAACTGACCAGTCCGGGAAATTCACTGCGCAGATGGGTACAGACATGTTGCCTATAGTATGCCCTGAAATCGCGATAATGCGACTGATGGAAGTGAATCAGGATTGTCATGACTTGGCTCATGCTCAGGCGCGGGGTCGGTCCGCGCTTGCGCCCAACGCCCAACAGCTTGGCATTCTCCGCTCTCGCCAACCTTTGACAGAAATCATCGACATCACAGAACAGTTCGAGTATACTCATCGTGAGCAACTTTCATCGCTGGTGGGTTTTTGGTGAGAAACCCTATTCTACCAGCTTGACAAGGTGCTCTTTAACTCCGAATTTAGGTTAATTAGGAGTCACCCACATTATGCGTGTCAATCAAGCGAAGTTTATGCAAGAAGGTTACATCATCCTTCGCAACGTCATCCCGCCCGATAACTTGGACGCCATACGGGACAGCCATGAGATCCTGGTTGAGAGGCAGAAGGCGATCTGGGCGCGTGAGCGCCAGCCGGACGACCCGCCGGGCGGCGTGTGGGAGACGCAGCAGCAGCCGCGGCTCTCGCACGTGGAGGCGCTGGTCGATCAGGCGACCGCCAATGCCGTCGAACTATGGCTGCACGAAAACACGCTGGGCGTCGCCCACCAACTCATCCGCGCGCCCGAACTGGCGATCACCGAGATGATGCTGATGTGCAGTCCGGTGCGCGATCATCCCGGCGGCACCGGCTGGCACCGCGATTTTTCGCCCGCCACGCAGGGCCCGGTCGAAGGCCTGACCTCGGACTTGCGCGAGAATGGCCCCGGCTATGTGCAGTGGAACATCCCCCTCTACGACGACAACGTGCTGTGGGTGGTGCCGGGCAGCCATCTGCGCGTCAACACCGAGGCGGAGGAGCGCCAGATGGCCGAGGACCCGCAGGCGCCCCTGCCCGGCAGCATCCCCGTACCGCTCAATGCCGGAGACGGCGTCGTCTATACCAATCTCATCTGGCACTGGGGCAGCAACTACAGCACGCGCATGCGCCGCACCATTCACGGCGGCCATTCCTCGATCGCGCCTCCCCTCTACGCCCATACTTTCTCGCCCGTCTGGGACCAACAGCTGCGCTTCATCGAATGTCTGTCCCCTGCGGCGCGGCAGACGTTGGAGCGAATGGCGCTTCTGCTGAGCGAGCAGCGCGATCTGCTGGCGGCGCTGTTCCGGGCCATGCTGGACAAGGATTCAGATGCATTCGTCCAGGCGCTCTCGTCGCTCCGGCCAAGTGCAGAGGGGCGCATGGCCTGTCTCGTCCTCCTCTCAAAAGTGGTCATGCGAATGCGCGTCGTCTCCAGGCCGGAGATCAGCCGCTTGCCGCGCGCCGAGCGGGCCAAACTCATCGAGCATCAGGATATGCTCGATTTCGATGAGAATCTGGCCGGCCGCTTCTCGCCGCAGGAGGTTGAGCTGCTCTGGCAGCGCTTCGCATCGCTGGACGCCAAGCTCCAGGCCGACACGGAACAGCACGTCTCCTGGAGCCGTTCGAGTCCCCCGTCCCGCTACATCGTCAACCCAATGCCCGCCAATTTCGGGGTCGCGCAGTTCATCGCCAGTTGGAACGATCAGGGCGATGCCGCTTAAGACGTTGAACCGCCGCGTATGGGGCATTTGCGCTCGGAGGATGAGCGTCTACAATTCGCAGACAAGGACTGACAGATGGCCAAGATTTCTTTGATCGGAGCGGGAAGCCGCGGGTTCGCCAAAGGGTTCCTGATGGACATCATGACCCGGCCCGCTCTTGCCGGGTGTACGCTGGCATTGATGGACAACAACCAGGAGCGGCTGGAGGTGATGACAACGCTGGCCAGGAAGATGGCCAAGCAGCTTGACGTGCCGACCCGGATCGAATCCACGCTCGATCTCCGTCCTGCTCTGGACGGGGCGGACTACGTGATCTCGATCATTCGCCCGCCGGGTGTCGACTCCAAAGAAGAGCCGCTGGAGATTGCCAAGAATTACGGGGTTGACCAGGCCGTCGGCTGCACCACCGGACCAAACGGCGTGTTTACGGCGCTCAAGTACATTCCGCCCCTGTTCGAGATCATCAAGACGATGGAGGAGGTCTGCCCGCAGGCGCTCTTCCTGCATTATTCGAACCCGACCACCAGTCTGCCCTGGATTCTCAATCGCATCTCCTCGATCCGCAGCGTCGGCATGTGCCACAGCGTACAGGGCACCGCGATGCAGTTGGCCGGCTACATCGACGCGCCCTATGCAGAAACGGGGCACTGGGTCGCCGGCATCAACCATCAGGCCTGGTTCTTGCGTTTCGAGTGGAACGGAGAAGATGCCTACCCGCTCGTAAGGGAAAAGATGGCGGACTCCGAAATCTACGAACGGGACATCGTCCGCTTTGAGATGATGCGCTACTTCGGCCACTTCCTGACCGAATCGAGCACGCACAACTCCGAATACGTCCCCTACTTCCGCCGCAGCCCGGAGATGGTCGAACGCTTCCGCAACAAGCGCGGGCCTGGGACCAGCGTCGGGCTGCACGTAGGCAGCGTGGCGCGCTGGAAACAGTCGGTAGCCGAGAAGGATAGGCGCCTGCGCGCAGAGGCGTATGGGGATGGGCCTATCGAGATCGAGCAGAGCGATGAGTACTCCGTCGGCATCATCAATGCGATGGAGACCAATGAACCGTACCGCTTCAACGGCAACGTAATGAACACCGGCTTGATCACCAATCTGCCCGACGGATGCTGCGTCGAAGTGCCCTGCCTGGTGGACAACATGGGCGTGCATCCATGCTTTGTCGGCGATCTGCCGCCCCAGTGCGCCTCGCTGAACCGCAACCGGCTTGCGGGCGATGAATTGACCGTGAAAGGCGCGCTGGATAGAGATCGCAAAGCGATCGAGCAGGCCATCGCCTTGGATCCCCTGACCGCAGCGGTCTGCACCTTGGACCAGATCCACGCGATGACAGAGGAGATCTTCGCCGAGTTGTCCCACCAGATTGGCGAGTACGCCTGAGCCGGCCATACAATGCAACCGAAGCGCTTCACGACTTTACAAGCTGCGCCTGCTGCATCGGTTACGAGCGGGGATGCCAGGGCACGAAAAGAACTTTCGTAGGGGGAGCATACGATGTTGACAGCGGACCAGAAAGCGCACTTTGAGACCTTTGGCTTTATCGTCATGCGGCAGGCTTTTTCGGCGGCGGAGATGGACGCGATCAGCCGTGAGTTCGACGATGTGCTGGCCGAGGACCGCCAGGGCCAGCCCTTCTGCGGGGAGAAGCGCCAGGCCGTGATGGGCTGCATCGAGAAGCGCCCGTTGCTGACACAGCTTCTTGACGATGACCGCATCTACCTACCGATCGAACAGTTGCTCGGCCAGGGTTTCATCTGGAACGGTTCCGACGGCAACCTCTACGTGGGTGACACCTCGTGGCATCCTGACGGATCGGAACACGATTACGGGCGCATCAAGGTGGCGTTCTATCTTGACCCGGTGACCAAAGACACGGGCTGCCTGCGCGTCATCCCCGGCTCCCACCGTCTGCCGCTGCACAGTGAACTTGAGCCGCTGAAGCGTCAACGCGAGACGCCGGCGGCGACAGCCTTCGGCGCTGCCGGAGCGGACGTGCCCTCTTTTCCGCTTGAGTCCCGGCCCGGTGATGTCGTCTTCTTTGACCAGAATCTGTGGCATGCTGCCTTCGGCGGGCGCACAGGCCGCCGCATGTTCACGCTGAACTTTTTTGCCAAGCCAAGAACCGACGCGCACGCGACCTATGTGCGGCGCGGCTACGAGGCCGACGTCAACCTGATCAAGAGGATGCAGCACACGCAGACGGACGAACTGTACACAGAGGAATTCCTCAACAGCGATCGACCCCGTATCCAGGGCATGGTGGCGCATATCATTGCGCTTGGATTCAAGTAAAGACAGGCCCATGCCGCTACGGATTACGCAATACGCAAAGCGGGTAAAGCCGATTTCCACAATGATGGCACTGTCGCTTTCGTATCATGGAACCTTCCCGTTCGGTTGTTGATAGGCTTGGATAAGCCCAGTATAATCAGCCAAACAGGACCTCCTCTATTGACATCTCCACCGACTGTCTAACATATTGCTACTCACTTAACCTGATCATAAAGGAGGCCGACATGGCAATCAACAAAGCAAAACAGCGTATGCTGGAGGGGAAGGCCGCGATCGGAGCTGAAATCAGTTTGGGGTCGCCGCTGGCAACTGAGTTTCTCTCGCAGATGGATTTCGACTTTTTCATGGTCGATGCCCAACACGGCCCTTGGAATGACGACAACATCATGCAGGCAATCCGCTGCATCAGCCTGGGCAACGCCACGCCCATGGCGCGTGTGGAGCAGAATGACTTCGGCGCCATCGGCCGCCTGCTGGATCGGGGCGCGCTGGGGATCATCGTGCCCATGGTCAACTCGGTCGAGGAAGCCGAGGCCGCGGCCTTTGCGATGCGCTATCCGCCGGTAGGAGGCCGCTCCGGCGGACCGTTCGGCGTCGGCTTCCACGGGGGGGACTACATGAGTTGGAGCGACGATGAAGTTTTCCTGGCGGTCATGATCGAATCCAGGCAGGCCGTCGAACGGTGTGAGCAGATCATGGCCGTCGAGGGCGTCGACGGCTGCTACATCGGGCCGAACGATCTGCGCATCTCGATGGGCGTGGATCTGAACACGGCCGAGGGCAAAGAGGCCCACCGCGCCGCCATCCTCAAAGTGGTGGAAGCCTGCGACAAGACCGGCAAAGTCTTCGGCATTTCGACTTCAGATCTGGCCGAAACCCAATTCTGGCTGGAGCAGGGAGGGCGATTCATTACCGCCGGCGAGGATGCAGAATGGATGCTCGATGGGGCGCAGAATACGTTGAAGCAACTGGGACGATCCGGATAAAGACATGACGGGAGTGCAGAATGGCTGACAAGATACGCTGGGGGCTGCTTTCCACCGCGGCCATCAACGACTGGATGATTGGACCGATGCGCCAGACAGGCCGCAGTGAACTGGTCGCGGTGGCCAGCCGGACCGCCGAAAGAGCGCAGACCTACGCCGCTGAATGGGGCATACCGCGCGCATACGGCAGCTATGAAGCGCTGCTGGCCGACCCGGAGGTGGACGTCATCTACAATCCCCTGCCCAATTCGCTTCACTGCGAGTGGACGGTCAAGGCCGCGGCGGCTGGCAAGCATGTTCTTTGCGAAAAACCGATTGTCCTCAATCCGGACGATCTGGATAAGGTTGAAGCGGCAGCCGCCGACTACAATGTGACCATATTTGAAGCCTTCGCCTATCTGCATCACCCGCAGATGAATACAGTGCGCGCCATGGTCGATGCCGGCACACTGGGTGAGCTGCAACTGATCACGGGCTGGCACGCCTTCTACCTGCCGGCGGAGGACAAAGACAACATTCGCCTCAATCCCGCCATGGGAGGGGGCGGTCTGTGGGACGTGGGTATCTACCCCGTCAGCCAGTCGATCTTCCTGGCGGGCGCCGGGCTGCCGGTGGAGGTGTGGGGCTGCCAGATGAAAGGCGAAAGCGGGGTTGACCTGACCATGAGCGGCCAGATGCGCTTCAGCAACGGCGTGATGGCCCATATCTGGGGGGGCATGCACACGCCCCAACGCTACGGCCTGCACGTGGTCGGCAGTGAAGGCTCGCTCGTGATTGACAATCCTTCCATCCGCCCCGGCAGCGAGGGAGACGATCAGCGCATGGTCCTCTCGACCAGCGACGGGCGCACGGAGACGATCATCACCCCGGCCAAGGACGCCTATCAGAGCGAAGTGGAGACGATGGAGTCCTGCCTGCTCGACGGCCAAAAACCAACAATGACCTTCGATTTGAGCCGAATGATCTTGCGTTCCTTGCTGGCGCTATACAAGTCCGCCGAAACCGGTCAACTGGTGACCCCGTAGCCGCGGGCATACGCGGAGCGGATTCCCTATGCAAATTGGCGCGATTTCCACCCTGTTTCTCGATCAGCCGTTGAGCCAGGCAGCGGGCAAAATGCGCGCGCTGGGCTTGGAGGCGATCGAGATACCAACCGGGGGATTCTACGCCAAAACGCACTGCGATCCGGCCAGGCTCATCGCCAACCCGTCCGAACTGGCGCAGTTTCAGGAGACGTTGGCCGCCAACAGTCTGACGGTCAGCGCCTTCTCGATCCACGGGCAACCGCTCCATCCCGACCCGGCCATTGCCCAGGCATACGACCGCGACTTGCGCGCTACCTGCGCCCTGGCCGCCAAGATCGGAGTCACCCGCCTGACCCTGCTGGCGGGGCTTCCTCCTGGCGCGCCCGGCGATAGCGCGCCCAACTGGATCACCGTTCCGATGGCGCCGCAGAGCTTGGAGATGCTCCAATGGCAGTGGGAGGAGCAGACAATCCCCTACTGGAAGGAACGGGCCAGGATTGCCGACGATCATGGCGTTCGTTTATGCTTTGAAATGGTCCCGGCAGACATGGTCTACAATCCTGAGACACTTCTGCGTCTGCGCGCCGCAATTGGGCCGGTCGTAGGCTGCAACCTCGACCCCTCCCATCTGTTCTGGCAGGGGATTGACTCGCTTGAGGCGACGCGCGCCCTGGGGGATGCCATCTACCACGTTCATGCCAAGGACAGCCGGACGGACGAACACAACGTGCGGGTCAATGGCGTTCTGGACACTAAATCATTTGAGCAACATGAATCTCGCAGCTGGCTTTTCCGCACGGTCGGTTTCGGCCACGGCGAGGCGTACTGGCGCAACTTCCTGACCACGCTCAAGCTGGTTGGCTACGACGACGTCATCTCGATTGAACACGAGGACCCGTTGATCGAACCGCTGAGAGGTCTGGAGTTGGCGGTGCGAATGCTGCAGAACATCCTGATCTGAGAGTGCTTCAACATTTCATTTGAAATCTTGCCATAGACGAATCCCACGCAAGGAGATCGCGCATGTCAAACGGAAATCATCGAGAGACGGTTCGCCTGACCATGGCCCAGGCGGTGGTCAAGTATCTACAGACCCAATACAGTGAACGCGACGGTCGGCAGCGCCGCCTGATCCCGGGCATCTTCGGCATCTTCGGGCACGGCAATGTGGCTGGTCTGGGGCAGGCGATTGAGGAGTACGGCCAGGATTTGCCCTTTTACCAGCCCTGCAACGAGCAATCGATGGTGCATACCGCCAGCGGTTTCGCCAAGGCCAATCTGCGCCTGTCCACACTCGCCTGCACCTCGTCGATTGGGCCGGGCGCAACCAACATGGTCACTGGCGCGGCCACAGCCACGGTCAACCGCCTGCCGGTGCTACTGCTGCCGTCGGACTACTACGCCACCCGCTACCAGGGGCCGGTACTGCAGCAGCTTGAGCATCCGATCTCAGCCGATGTCAGCGTCAACGACTGTTTCCGGCCGGTCAGCCGCTTCTTTGATCGCATCTCGCGCCCGGAGCAGCTGCTGACCGCGCTGCCGGAAGCGATGAGAGTGCTGCTCGACCCGGCTGATACCGGCGCCGTGACGATTGCGCTGCCGCAGGACGTACAGGCCCACGCCTATGACTATCCCGCCTTCTTCTTCGACCGGCGGGTCTGGCAGGTGGAACGGCGCCGCCCCCATCCCGACCGCATCGCCGAAGCCGTGGCCCTGCTCAAAGCGGCCAAGTGCCCGATCGTAATTGCCGGAGGCGGTGTCATCTACTCGGACGCCAGGGCCGAGTTGCGAACGTTTGCCGAGACCTTCGGCGTCCCTGTCGGCGAGACCATGGGCGGCAAAGGGGCGATAGCCGGTGAGTCGGCGATGGCGTTGGGCGGCTACGGCGTGACCGGCACGGGGTCGGCGGGTCAGTTGATGAGCCAGGCCGACCTGGTGATCGGGGTGGGCACGCGCCTGACCGATTTCAGCACCGGTTCGCAGTCGGTTTTCAACAATCCCGACGTGAAATTCATCAACATCAACGTCACCGGCCAGGATGCCTACAAACAGGGCGCGCTGCCGGTCGTCGCCGATGCCCGCGAGGCGTTGCGGGCCTTCGTGAGCGAGGCCAACGCCGCCGAGATCAGACCGGACCCAGCCTATCTGGAAGAGGTCGGCGTGGCAAAGATGGATTGGCAGGAGCTTCTGGATACCGAGGTGTACGTCGAACATCCCGGCGAGGCCACGAGCCAGATGCACGCCATCAACGTCATCAACCAGGCCCTGCATCCGGGGGATACGATCGTCGCCGCCGCCGGCGGGCCGCCCGGAGACCTGCACCAGTTGTGGGATACCAGCGGTCCCCGCCACTGTCATCTGGAGTTCGGCTTCTCCTGCATGGGCTATGAGATTCCCGGCGGCATCGGCGTACGCATGGCCCAGGCGGATGGGGAGGTCTATGTCCTGGTCGGTGACGGCACCTACCTGATGAACCCCTCCGAAATTGTCACCGCCATACAGGAAAACCTGAAGATCACGGTGATCATCTTGGAAAATCATGGCTATCAGATTATCCGCCGCTTGCAGATGGGCCGCGCCGGCATCAGCTTTGGCAACGAGTTCCGCGCGCGCGACCCGCAGACAGACCGGCTGGACGGCGACTACCTGCCGATCGATTTCGCTAAGAATGCCGAGAGCATGGGCGCCCGCGCCTGGCATGTGACCACGCCGGACGAGCTGCACCAAGCGCTTGACGAGGCGCGCGCGGAGACGCGCACCTGCGCGATTGTCATGGAGGTCGAGAAGCACCGTTACGGTCCACCTTCAGAGATGTGGTGGGACGTGGCCTCCGCCGAGGTGACGAATCGGGAGGTTACGCAGGAGTTGCGCGCCGAGTACGAGGCGGGCCGGCAGCAACTGCAGCGAGTACACTACTAAAGGATGGCGCAAGATCATGAAATTGGGCGTGAGTGCATTGGTGTGGGCCGACCAGATCGGCCACGACAACGCTGTCCCAATTGAAAAGGCGCGTGAATTGGGATTTGGCAGCATCGAGATCGTCGATATAACGCCGGATTCCTTCGACGTTGCCGCCGCTGAAGCCGCGCTGAAACGGACCGGCCTGACTCCGATCATTTCAGGCGATCAGAGCGAATCGAGCGACCTGGTTGTGGCCGACCCTGAAGCCCATCGCCGGGGGCAGGCGTTGCTGCGCTTTTGGGTTGACACCGCGGTACGCATCGGCGCCAACGTGATCGGAGGCGGGATTTGCAGTGCGCCCGGGCGTCTGTGGCTGGCCGATGCCGCCCAGAAACAGCGCGAGTTTGATCGGGCCGTGCAAAACCTGCGCCCCGCCGCCGCATACGCGGCCGAGCATGGCGTTCGCCTGGCCTTTGAAATCATAAACCGGTACGAGTCCAGCTTCCTGAACACGGTTGAGGAAGGAGTTCGACTCGTTGAAGCCGTCGACAGCCCCGCCTTCGGCCTGCTGCTGGATACGTTTCACATGCACATCGAAGAGAAGGCGATCGGCGCAGCCATCAGGCGGGCCGGCAAGCATCTGTTCCACTTTCACGCCATCGAAAACGATCGCGGTACGCCCGGCTCCGGCAGCATCGACTGGAGCGGCGTTGTTGATGCGCTGCACGAGATCGATTACCAGGACTGGATCGTCATCGAAGGCTTCAATACGGAGGTCGACTGGCTGGCGCAAGCGGTGAGCATCTGGCGGCCGCTGGCCGACGACATGACCCAACTGGCCGCTGACGGACAGACGTTCCTGAAAGGCATCATCCAAGCGAGAAGCGCCGCGGGTCAGCGCTGAACACGAGAGGGGAGACGATACCGATGACATCAATGCAAGACCTGCGCCAGGGCGTTTGCGAAAGCTTGCCGGAGGTCAACGAGATCAAGGACGAAGAGTTGCGCCGCCAAGTCATCGAGGCGTGGGCCTTTGCCCTGTCACAGACCGAATTCACCCGCATCGACCAGATCCGGGGGTCGGGCGTGCCGGACTCACCCGCGCTGAAGGACGGTACGCAGGCCGATCATCTGCGCGGCGTTGCCCGCATCGCCCACGGCATCGCCGACGGCCTGGAGAAGATACACGGCGATATCGGTCTCAACCGCGATCTCCTGTGGGCGTGTGCGCTCTGTCACGACGTGGGCAAGCCCTTCGAGTTCAGCCCGCAGAACCAGGACCGCTGGCAGAACGACGTCGCCGCCGCCGGCTTTCCTTCCATCCGCCATTCGGTCTACGGCGTCCACGTGGCGCTCACGGTCGGGCTGCCCGAGGCCGTCGCCCACACCGCCGGCGCACATTCAGCGGAAGGCGAGTTCATCAAGCGCAGCCTCGAAAACACGCTTGTCAACAACGCCGACCACGCCTATTGGGCCGCGATGGAGCGGGCCGGTCAGTTGGAGTTGGATGAGTGAGAGACAGGGAATGGTTTGCGCCCTTCCTCCGCTCCACAACTGAAAGCATTTTCTTGCGTCGATAGCGAAGATCAAAGGGAGAGGATCGACCATGGAAGTCAATGACGCCATTATCAGTATTCTGGCCCGCGAAGGCGAGAAGCAGTTATTCTGCTTTCCCGACAACCCGCTCATCGAGGCGGCTGCGCGCAATGGAATGCGGCCAATCATGACGCGCACTGAACGCACCGCGGTTGCCATGGCCGATGGCTATACGCGGGTCTCAAATGGCCGCCGCACCGGCGTCTGTACCGTGCAGATGGGCGCCGGTGTCGAAAACTCCTTCGCCGGTGTCGCCCAGGCCAACGCCGACTCGGTCCCGATTCTATTCCTGCCGGGCCACATCGGGCGCGAGCGTCATGGTTCGACCCGCAACTTCCCGGCGGTACCCAGTTACCGCCCGATCACCAAATGGGCCGAGCAGATCAACATGCCGCAGCGCATGCCGGAAATGATGCGCCGCGCCTTCAGTTATCTGCGCAATGGCCGCCCAGGCCCGGTCATGCTGGAGATCCCGCGCGACGTGGCCAGTAGCGAGATCGACGACGACTTCGAGTACAAATCGCCGCAGCGTGCCAGGGCAGCCGGCGATCCGGAGGCGGTAAACGCGGTGATTGCGGCGCTCCTCAAGGCGAAGTGTCCCGTAATACAGGTCGGGCAGGGTGTCCTCTACGCTGAAGCCACCGAGGAACTGCGCGCGTTCGCGGAGTTGGCCGGCGCGCCGGTCATGTCCACATTGCTTGGCAAAAGCGCCTTCGCGGAGGACCATCGGCTGGCGATCGGCACCGTCGCCAACGACCGCAGTGTAACCAATGCCATCGCCCATTTCCTCGATAAGGCGGACCTGATCCTGGGCATCGGTTGCAGTTTCAGCCGCGAGTGGATGCGCGCGCGATTCCCTCCGGCAAGACGATCATCCAGGTAACCAACGACGACCGCGACTTGAACGCGGATATGATGATCGATATCGGTATTCTTGGTGACGCCAAGCTGGTGCTCAGCCAGCTGACCGAGGCGCTCGATCAGCAGACCGGCGGCAGCGGACGCGATCAGGCGGCGGTCGTCGCGGAGATCGAGACGATCAAACGGGCCTGGTTCGAGGAATGGGCGCCGCTACTTGAATCCGACGAGATCCCGATCAACCCCTATCGGGTGATCTGGGACCTGATGCACACGGTCGACCGCAGGCAGACGATCGTGACGCATGACTCGGGCTACGTGCGCGACCAGATCGTCCCCTTCTACGAAGCCATCGTCCCACGCGGTTATCTCGGCTGGGGCAACTCCACGCAGATGGGCCATTCAATTGGCCTGGCCCTGGGCGCGAAAGTGGGCGCGCCGGACAAAACAGTGGTAAACATCATGGGCGACGCCTCCTTCGGCATGTTGGGATTGGAGATCGAGACAGCAGCCCGCAACCGGATCCCGATCCTGACGATCATCCTGAACAACTCCGTCATGTGCGGCTCCGAAGCGCAGATGCCGACCGCGGTGGATCGCTACAAGATAAAGCATCTGACCGGCGACTACACCAAGATCGCCGAGGGGCTGGGCGCGGTGAGCGAGCGGGTCGAGCGCCCGCAGGAAGTCGTGCCGGCGATCAAACGGGCACAGCATGTGCTGTCAACCGGCCGACCGGCGCTGATCGAGGTGATCACCAAGGAGGAGCAGCGTCTGCCCCGCCTCTAATAGGGGCGGTCAACGCAAGGTTGCCTGGGGAAGAGAAGATGCCGACGCTGGCATAAACTGCGGCAATTGCCCGTATTACGCCCCTAAACCCCGTCAGCCGCTACGCCCCGCTGCTGCTGGGCCGCAATCTCGCGCATGCCGTCCCACTCCCTCCAGATATCGCTCAGGGCCTCAAACCGTTGCGCCCTGTGGTCAACATGATGCAGGCGAAAATAGACGGCGTAGCGCGGGTGCGGTGAAATGTTGGGCGTGGCGCAGTGGGCGACCTGGTAGTGTACAAGAATGGCGTCGCCGACGCGGGCGATCATCTGCTCCGGCTGCGGCATCACGACAGGCGGCATTCCCTCCGCCCCTCCGCGCTGCAAGATGTCCGCGCCGTTGTCGCGAAAGTACTGCTCGTAGAGACGATGGGTCCCCGGCCAGACGGCCAGATTGCCGGCGTACTCGGCAGTGACGTCGCTCAGGGCAATGCCGACCAGCATCGTGAAGCTGCGCAACTCGCCGGCCGGCACGCCGTTGTGGGGTGAGTAGCGGCCATCCAGGTGGGGGCGCGGCGCAGGCGGTTGATCATCCAGAAGGGGAAAGCGGACGGCGATCTGGCCGCGGCTCACCGGCTCGACCTTGCCTTCGCCAATCATCGACTCTGCCAGCGGTCTGACCGGCGTCCGGTTGTACAGATCGATGATCTCCGACGCTTGCCGCAGTTCCGGGCAGAATGACTGCGCCTGAAAGGTGATCATCTTCTCCGGATCGATTCCATTGCCAAAGGAATGGTTGATCGCCTTGACCGCCGCATCGACCATCACCACCGGGACGACGCCGGGTATCCTTACATAGCCCTTCCTGTAAAACTCCAGCTTCTGCGCGTAGGTCAGTTGCATACACATCTCTCCTGCCGTTTGAAAGTGCGTACGCACAATTAAACACCGGCTTTACGCATTCGGCAAAGGCGGTTGAGTGCGCTCTATTGCCCTACCTCCTTGCCCCAGGTGGCAGAGGGCGGTATGATCGGTGCAGTATCTTCGGTCAAAAAGTAAGAGTGAATGCCTGTGCGCCGAGATGAACCTTACCCGAGTCGAGATCGTGCCTTTCTCCTGGAAGAGCAAGCGACTGGGCTCGGATCGATAGGCAATTCCATCTATCATCCCGATGGGTCCGCCATGCGTCCCTTGTGGCGGTCAGCTATCTGCCGCTGGCGTTGGTGCTGGGCCTGATTGTGGTCGGGGTTGCCGTTTTCTTTGTCGCAGTCCTGCGGACGTGGGCGCCAGAAGATGCGCCGGGCGCTGCGCGCGCCGCCTAAACCGGACTGTGATTGCCTCGAACGATGCAAAGGAGATGACCTTGGCAGCCGAAACTTGGAAACCAGATGAACCATAGCCGGAAAGGCGAATCTCGTGGAGAAGACCAGAATCCGCACTCTGTTCCTGGGGCGGCCGCAAGGAACCCAGTATGCCGGCCACGAAAATCAGGACTGGCCAATCTATCAGGGCGAGTTCAGCCACGAAAGCCTGTTCGCGCATTACAAGGAAATGCTCAAGCGCTTCGAGCATGATGTCGAGTTCACGGGCCTCACGCTCGCCCGCACTCGCCAGGACCTGGAGGGCATCGGCGAGAAGGTGCAGGATGACGCCGGCGTCCTGGTCTTCATCCTCGGTCTGTTCCCCTCTGAACTGCAGAACGAGGTCACGAGCTGGGGCAAGCCGACGGTCATGTTCAACCCCACCGAATCGCCCCTTTCTCCGCTGGCGTGGCTGCACAACTTCGTGCCGGTCAAGGGCAAGAGCCATGTCATCCCCGTGCTCTCGTCCGATTTTGCCGACGTGGGCAAGAAGATCGGCGTGCTTAAGGCCGTCCACAAGATGAGAAAGTCGAAGGTGCTCTATCAACAATCATTGACGCCGAAACAGGTGGAGTCCAGCCGGAGATGGTTCGAGGAAGGCTGGGGCGGTATCCATCTTTTCTCCGACCTGGCACCGCTGAGCGACAGCTTTATCGAACAGGCCAAAGCGCGGCTGGGGCTTGTGAGATCAAGGACATTCCGCCGCACCGCCTGATCGCGGCCTACCAGAGCGCCGACCCGCAGATCGCGCAAGAACTGGCGCAACGCTGGATAACGGGCGCGACCGAGATCGTCGAGCCGACCCGGCAAGACGTTGTCGAGTCCTGCAAACTGTACCTGGGGATCAAGCAGATCCTGAAGGAGGAGGACGCCCAGGCGATCACCGAACACGGCATCTGCAAGGGGCGCGGGCCTTATCCGCTCCCGTGCCTGGCCTTCACCATGCTGAACGACGAGGGTTTGGCCGGTATCTGCCAGCTGGACCTCTCCAGCACCATCACCCAGCTTCTGATCGGCTACCTGGCCGACCGGCCCGGCTTCATCGGCCATATTCACATCGACACCGCCCGCAACCTGATCGGCATGTCGCACGACTTCAGCGCCACCCGCCTGGGGGGCTGGTCCAACCCCGAAGCGGACACCTACGCCTTCCGCAATCACCAGGGGCTGTATCGCAGCACCTGTCTCAACGTGCAGATGGAGGTCGGCCAGACTGTAACCATCGCCCAGTTCGTGCCCTTCGACAGGATGTACGCCTTCACCGGCGTCATCGACAGCAATGTCAGCCCGCAACGCGACTGCCGCACGTCGGTTGCGATCAAGGTCGCCAGCGCCAAGCGGCTGCTGCGCAACAGCCTGAGCAAAGAGCACCCCCTCACCCCCGGCGGGCACAGGGTCCTCTTCTACGGCGACTGGGTCGACGAGATCGAGGATCTGGGGCAACTGCTCGGATTCGAAGTTGTCAACGACATGGAGCGATCCTGACTTGGATGATTCAGGATATGGGTCGAGCATCTTCTCCCGATCATTCTGCGGACCATTCCGCGCAATGCTCGTGTCAGTTCGCACATTGCAATTTCGACGCTGTACCGATAAGATGGTAGACGGAGTGAGCAACTTCCCCCCATGACAATGTGTTGAAATTTTACGGGGCTCAAGGGTAATGACTACGGTCATTTCGTTCATCAATTACAAAGGAGGGGTTGGCAAGACCACAACGGCGTACTGCGTGTCGAGTTCACTGGCCCAACACTATGGCCAAAGAGTACTCATGATCGACATCGACCCGCAGACAAACCTGACATTTCTCTGTGCCAGCATTGAACAATGGCAGACTCGTAAGGAAGGCGTTGGGACGATAACCGATCTGTACAGGCATTTTACGCTGGGCCAACCGCTCGACGTGAAGAGATTCATTTGGAAAGATACTGTCAACATTGGACGACACCCCATTTCCGGCCTTGATCTGATCCCCTGCGACATCGACCTGCTTGGGGAGGCTCTCGGTGGCGGGCAAGTCAATCGAGAATCAGCGAGGATACCGTCTGCTGCGCACTGGACACATAGATGCTGATGAGGACGATTTCTTGAGACACAACCAGAAACTTCGCCAAACTCTCCCAGCATGAACCGTCCCTTTTTGGCACGCTAGAACCTCCGTCCCCGGCGCCATAGAGATATCGCGCTAAAGGCGTTTCTCGCTCCTACGCTCGAAAGTTTAACGATTTCGTCATCACTGGCATGCCCGGAACCTGGCTTGGCAGGTAACTTGACGCGACGCTGCTTGCCGGGCATAGAGAGGCGCAACGCACCTTCATTGAGGGTGTCTCCATCACCGGGCTGAAGGGCTGATGCCGTAGTGGCGGCGGACGTTCCAATCAACAACGATGTCGGAGTCAACATGATCAAGATCAAGGCTGCTGAAATCACCGCCCCGCGCCAGATTACCCTGGTCGAGGATGAGATCGCCGCGCCCGGGCCCCGGGAAATCGGCGTACGCTCGCTCTATTCCGGCATCAGCCACGGCACGGAGATGAACGTCTATCGCGGCAGCGCGCCGATGTGGCAACGCAAACGGGACCCGCGCACGCGCCTGTTCGTGCAGGCCGAACAGCCGGATTGGCAGTACCCGTTGCGCTACGGATATGCCTGCGTCGGCGAGGTGACCGATGTGGGGCGCGATGTGGCCGCTATTGCCGAGGGCGATCTCGTCTACTGCGCCGCGCCGCACCAGTCCGCGCACGTCTTGCCCGCCAATTCCGTTGTCAAACTACCGCAGGGAATCGAGCCGAAGATCGGCGTGCTGATGGCGAATCTGAACACGACCTTCAACGGCGTATTGGATGCCGACCTGCACCTGGGCGAGTGCGTCGTCGTCTTTGGCCAGGGCGTCCTCGGTCAACTCACGGTGCAGTGGGCTAGGCTCTCCGGCGCATCGCCCGTGATCGCGGTCGACCCGATCGCGAAGCGGCTGCAGATCGCCAGCAATGCGGGCGGCGCGGACCTGGTTTTCGACCCGACCAAGGTTGAGGACATCGCCATGGCCGTGCGCGAACTGACCGGCGATCGCGGCGCCGATGTCGTGTTCGAGTTCTCAGGCAATGACCGGGCGCTGAACGAGGCGATCCGCACCGCCTGTTACAACGGTAAGGTGATCGTGATGTCCTGGTATCCCGGCGCCCTTGCCAACGTCTACCCGGGCGCGGAGTTCCACCACAATCGCATCCAGTTGATCTCCTCCCAGGCCGGTGGCATCCGCCCCGAACTGTCCCATCGCTGGACGCCGGTCCGCCGCATGGATGCCGTCCTGTCTCTGATGCCCAAACTGCGGCTGGAGGAGCTGATCACCGACGTGATCGACCACGATGACGCCGCCGCGGCCTACGAACTGATCGACAAGCGGCCGCAGGAGATCCTGCAGGTGGTGCTTGCCTACCGCAATGGCTGAACGCTGCTCTGTCTGATCGACCCGAATACGCCAGCCTGTAAGGGCGCATATCAGATCCGAACACGGATTGGAAGGAGATGGAAAATGGGCAAGATCGCTTTCATCGGCGCCGGGAGCCGGGGCTTCGCCAAGCAGTTGATGATGGACATCCTGACGCGCCCGGCATTGGCCGAGGGCACGGTGAGCCTGATGGACGTCAATCAGGAGTACGTGGACATCACCGCCGGCCTGGCCGCCAAAATGGTCAGGCAACTCAACCTGCCGACCCGCATCGAAGCCACGACCGACCGCCGCCGCGCGCTCGACGGGGCCGACTATGTCATTTCCACCATTCGCCCAACAGGCGTCGACACGCGCACAGAGTCGATTCTGATCGGCGAAAAGTACGGCGTGCTACAGGTCGTGGGCGGGGAAACGGGCCCCAGCGCGATGGAGTGCGCCATCAAGTATCTGCCGCGCTTGCTGGAAATCGTCCGCGATATGGAGGAACTCTGCCCTCACGCCCTCTTTCTGCACTACTCCAATCCAACCCCGATCCTGTCTTGGGCGCTCAACAAAGTAACCCCCATTCGCAGCATCGGCATGTGCCATAGCGTGCAGGGGACCGCAGAGGAGCTGGCGCACTACATCGGCGCTCCCATCGAAGAGACCGGGCACTGGGTGGCCGGCGTGAACCATCAGGCCTGGTTCCTGCGCCTCGAGTGGAACGGCGAGGATGCCTACCCTCTGTTGCGGCAGAAGATGGCCGACCCGGAAATCTACGAGCAGGACATCGTTCGCTTTGACATGATGAACTATTTCGGCCACTTCATCACCGAGTCGAGCCACCACAACTCCGAGTATGTGCCCTACTTCCGCAAGAACCGCGACCTGATCGATCGCTATTCAAACAAGCGCGGCCGCCTGGCCGGGGAAGTACGGTTCGAGACCGGCAGAGACCGCTACATCAAGCGTAAAGCGGAACAGGTTGAGGTCTTGAAAGAGGAGGCGTTCGGCGATGCCCCGCTGACGATCGAGCGCGGCGCCGAGTACGTCTCGGGCATCTTCAACGCCATCGAAAGCAACGAGCCGTTCCGGTTCAACGGCAATGTGATCAACACAGGATTGATCACCAACTTGCCCCGAGGCTGCGTGGTGGAGGTGCCCTGCCTCGTGGACAACATGGGCGTGCATCCCTGCCATGTCGGCGATCTGCCGCCGCAGTGCGCGTCGCTGAACCGGAACCGCATCGCCGGCGATGAACTAATGGTCAAGGGCATTCTAGAGGAGGACCGGCAGGCGATTGAACAGGCCATCGCATTGGACCCGTTGGCCGCGGCGGTCTGCACGCTCGACCAAATCCACGATCTGACCGAGGAACTCTTCACCGTCCTCGGCCCCGAGTTCGAATTGTTCAAATGAACCGGCTGCGTCAATCCTGCTCCAAATTTTGGCGCGGCTTGCGCTGACCAGGCCGACGCGTACAGAAGTGTCTACTGAAATTGCGGCAGGTGCTCGGCGTCAGCCTCGAACAGTTCCTCCACCATGTTGTGAATCTGGTCCAGGGTGCAGACCGAAGCCGTCAGCGGATCCAGGCCGATAGCCTGTTCGATCGCCTTGCGGTCCGCCTCCAGCGAACCCTTAACCGTCAACTCGTCGCCTGCCAGGCGGTTGCGGTTCAGCGACGCGCACTGCGGCGGCAGGTCGCCGACAAAGCAGGGATGGATGCCCATGCTGTCGACCAGGCACGGCACCTCCACGCAGCAGCCCGGCGGCAGGTTGGTGATCAGGCCACTGTTCAACACGTTACCGTTGAAGCGGATAGGCACGTTGGTCTCCATGGCGTTGATGATCTCGATGCAGTACTCTTCGCTCCTGTTGACCGTCACCGGACCGTCCCCGTATGCCTCGACACGTAACTCCTCCCGCCGCTTTTCAGCGCTGCCTTCGGAAGAGATCAGCAGATCCTCCCAAGTGCCTACTTTGGGCGCAAAACGCTCAATCATCTCCGGCGTGCGGCGGAAGTAGGGCACGTACTCCGAATTGTGGTAGCTGGACTCGGTGAGGAAGTGGCCGAAGTAGCGCATCATCTCCCAGCGCACCATGTCCTGCCGGTAGATTGCCGGGTCCTCCATCTTCTCCCGCAGCAGCGGATAGGCGTCCTCGCCATTCCTCTCGAAGCGCAGGAACCAAGCCTGGTGGTTGACCCCGGCCACCCAGTGGCCCGTCTCTTCAAAAGGCGCGCCGATGTAACGCGCCAGTTCCATCGCCGTCCCCTGCACACTATGGCACAGCCCAATACTCTTGATCGGCGAGGCAATGTTCATAGCCCAGGGCACTGTCGTGGTGGGATTGGCGTAGTGGAGAAACCAGGCGTCGGGACATAGCTCCTCCATGTCGCGGCAGATGTCCAGCATCACCGGGATGTAACGCAAGGCGTGGAAAACGCCGCCCGGGCCGGTCGTGCAACCGACCGCCTGGTCGACCCCGTATTTGCGTTGAATCTTATGCTCGACCATGCGCGCCTTAAGACCGTGCAGCAGAATCACCGAGATCACATAGTCGGATCCCTCCAACGCGCGGCGCCGGTCGGTGGTAGACTCGATCTTTGTCGACACGCCCAGCTGTTTCGCCATCTTCCTGGCCAGAGCGGTTGTCACATCCAGGTACTCCTGGTTTATGTCCATCAGGGAGAGCGTCCCCTCCTCCGCCAGCGCCGGCCGCGTCAGGATGTCTGATATGAAACGCTTGCTGAATCCGGTGCTGCCCGCGCCGATCAAGGTAATCTTAGCCATGTTCCATCTCCTTTGTTTAGCCCTTTACCCCGCTGATCACTACACCCTGAATGAAATGACGTTGGAAAATGAAAAAGATAACGACCGGAGGCAGGGACATGAGCAGCGCAATCGCCATCGTGTGCGAGAAAAAGTGGACGGCGGGGTAGGCGCCGCCCTTGGACCACATGGCAACGCCGATGCTCAATGTCTGTTTGTCAGCCGTGTTGAGATAGATCAGCGGCCCCAGCAGATCATTCCACTGCTCCATGAAGGTAAAGATGGCCACCGTTCCCAGCACCGGCATTGACAATGGCAGGATGATGCGCAAAAAGATAGCCAAGTAGCTGGCGCCGTCGATACGGGCCGCGTCGTCGTAGTCCAGCGGGATGGTCATGAAGAACTGCCGCAGGAGGAAGACATAGAACGCGCCGCCTCCGAAAAATGCAGGCACAATCAGCGGCTTGAGCGAATTGAGCCAATGCAGTTCTTTGAAGATGAGAAACTGGGGAATCAACGTCACCTGATAGGGGATCATCATCGTGCTCAGCACCAGAATGAAGAGCGGCACCCGCCAACGAAAACGCAGGCGGGCAAACGCGTACGCGGTCATGCTGGCCGTGAGCAGGCGCCCGATCTCGACGCCGAGGACGAGGAGCACGGTGTTGCGAAAGTAACCAACAAACGGCATCTGCGCGAGCGCGTAGGGATAATTCTGCCAGAAGACCGGATTGGGGACCCAGCTGGGCGGCACTTGCCAGACCTGCTGCGGGTCCTTCAACGAGGACGACAGCATGAACAGGAAGGGCACCATGAAAAGAAGGCCCAGGCACAACAGCAACGCATAGATGATCAGCTTGAACCAGAAGTCGCGCTTGCGACGTTTCCGCCACCACTGGAAAATCATGCGCGGCTGCGGTTTGGTCAGTGCTTGCGTCATGATCTATCTTCAGCCTCATAGTATATGAGCCGACCGGACAGACGTAGGAGCAGGAGGGTCAGCCCCAGAATGATGATGAACAGTACCCAGGCCAGAGCCGAAGCGTAGCCCATCTGCAGGTAAAGCCAGCCATGGTGATAGAGATGCAGCACGAAGAACAGCGTGGCGTTGACAGGCCCGCCGCCGGTCATCACGAACGCGGCCGTGAACACCTGGAAGGAGCCGATCATGCTCGTCACGGTAACGAACAGAATGACGGGCGACGTCATCGGCAGGGTGACGTGGATAAACCGCGACCAGGAGCCCGCCCCGTCCAATTCGGCTGCTTCGTAGAGCGCAGTGGGTACGCCTTGCAGCCCGGCCAGGTAGATGATCATGCCGCCGCCGATTCCCCACAGGCTGATAATAATAAATGTGGGCAGCGCCCATTCGGTCGAGGCCAGCCACTTGGGGCCTTCAACGCCAATCGCGGCCAAAGCAGAGTTGGCCAGTCCGATTTCGGGATGGAAGACCCACAACCACATCAGCGCGGTGGCGACCGCCGGCGTGACGGAGGGCAGAAAGAAAACGGTTCGAAAGACGGAGAGGCCTCGAACCGTCTGGTTGAGAAGAATGGCCAGCGCGTAGGCGGCAACCAATTGCAGCGGCACAATCGCCACTGTGTAAATCGTCGTCACCTTGAGCGACTGCCAGAAAAGAGGATCGCTCGTGATCATGTAGCTGTAGTTGCGAAATGCCACGAATTCAGGCGATTTGAGGATCGGATACTCGGTCAGGGAAAGAAGGAGGGAGGCCACAATCGGAAAGGCGGTAAAGGCCAGGAAGCCGATCAGCCAGGGGGACAGGAACATAAAAGCGATTCGCTCTTCATGCTGCCGCAGTGAAACCGCCCCGCTTCGTTTCGATGTCACCCCATTTGCAACGGCCATTGGCGCACCTCCCTTTTTCCCACTCCCACATAAGGGGCGCTCAGGGAAATCGCCTGACTTCCCTGAGCGCACCGCTATGCGAATGTTACGACTGCAGCCAACCGTCGATTTCGGCTTTGGCGTCGGCCAAAGCTTCTTCCACGGTCTTGAGATCCAACATGATCTCCTGTCCGGCAGTATTCATGCGCCGCAGAATCCGCAGGCTCGCCTTTTCACCCAGCCAGCGCGGGCGGAAGACACCGTCACCGCCGCCTTCAAATTCAGGATTCTTGGTGGCAGGATCGCGGAAGACCGCGCCCTCGGCCAAGTCCCGATTGGTCCCCGCCGGCATTCGATTGATGTGGTTGCGGGTATCGTAGGAGGCGTTGTGGAAGCTGTCCGTCCTGTACTGCGCCCACAGGTCATCCGTTGTGACGAACCACATGAGATCAAAGGCGGCGTCTACCACTTCAGTATCTTTGTTGAGCGCCCAGCAGTTGCCGCCAACGATCTGTAGCTTCTGCTTAACGTAGGGCCAGGGCAGGTGGTCATAGATGAAGGGATGCTCGACGATGTTCTGGGGATTGCCCCAGGATACCGTCATCGCGCTGCGCTCAGCCGACCACGCGCGCGACGGTCCACCGACCGACTCCAACTCAGAGGGCGGCATCGCCACTTGGTGCGCATGCACGAGGTCATAACGCAGTTGGAACGACTCGATCACCTCCGGCGAGGTCAGCAGGATCTCGGTTTCGCCGTAGTTGTCTTCGGTGTCGAAGATCATCCCGCCGCTCTGGTAGGCCATGGTGGCCCCAAGGCCCCCAAGGCCGCCAACACCCATCGACATACCCCACTGCTCCACCGTTCCATCGGAAGAGCGCTTGGTCAGCGCCTGCAGCGCTTCGACCAGGTCATCCCAGGTCCAGGAGTCAAAGCCCGGTTCGCCGGGGTTGGGAATGTCGATGCCCTCGGCGTCTGTCATCCCCCTATTGATCCACAGAGTCAACTGCTCGGGGTAGAAAATGGAGATTCCATAGAGATTGCCCTTGAAACCGTTCTCCAGCCACTGATCGACCCCGAACGTGTCCATATCGCGATCGGCCACCAGATCATTCAGCGGGGCCAGGCGATCCGAACTCCAGAAGTCCCCGAACCAATAGGCATCGACTTCGATCAGGTCCGGCGCGACACCACCGGCCATCTGGGTCAGCAGCTTCTGGGGATACTCTCCATGGGGGGTCATCTCCTCGATGATAGTGATCGGGAGCGCCTTCATGGCTGCATCGAAACTGGGCGTCATGAATCCGCCCCACCAGTGCGACGCGCGCACTTCCTTCATCTCCGGCATCGCCGCGCCCCCATCGGCCGGCGCGGCGGCCGGCATCCCTTCCACACAGCCCGCTGCCAATGCCCCGGCAGCGCCTACAACCATGGAACTACGTAGAAAATCCCGCCGGCTCATGCGTTTCTGTTGTGTCATCGGTTCGCTCCTTTTTACTGTGGATGGACCAAGGTTATCCAATGCAGATCCACCGATTGCGCACATCTCATAACTGTTTTGCTTCTTCGAATTGGCATCACCCCCTGAAATGTCGTGAATATGCAAAAGCGGCAGATGTCCGGACGCTGCAATCGCTCCGCGAGAGACTTTCGGCGGTACATCCTGAGTCTCAGCCCGGACGTGCGCTGGGCACGCCCCATTCAACATGGTCCGTCTCGTCCAGATCGATCTGCCACGCCGCCGACCCCTTCCACGCGAAGGGTTGCTCACCCTGAAGGTAGGCTAGTTTCTGACGCAACTGGATGCCCCGAAACATATACTGCATTTGCAGCTTCACGAGCGAGGCGCTGGCCTCGTACTCGCTCATATAGGGGCCGATACCAAACGTGCCGAAATAGATGGTGCGCCGCAATCGCCCACCGCGGCCAACCCGCGAAGCGTGCAGCAGATTGGCAGCGTGGACCAGAACATCACCCGCCTGCGTTTCTACCGCAACCGCCCCCGGAATGTTGAAGCCATGTTCGTCCATCATGTCCTGCATATCGACCATATCCCATTTGTGGCTGCCGGGAACAACATGCACGGCGCCGTTCTCCACCGTGGAAGCGTCCAGGTCAACCCCGACGACGGCCAAGCTGTCGGAAGCCCTGTGCATCACCCCCGTGGCCAGGTCGCGATGCCAGGGGACGGGCGCGCCGTACTCCGGCATTTTGATCACGAGAGCATCGTCGGCGACGATGAAATCACGCCCCAGCAGTCCTTCAGTGATCGCTAACATTCCAGGTTGCCCATACAAGGCCTGACACGCAAGCGCCCGCTTGCCAGGGAAATTGATGCGCCGCAGAACCTCCTGCCCGCTATCGGGATTGCGGATGTAGGAGTAGTCCGGCTGCGGCACCTGCAGCGAAGATGCGAACTCGATGAGCCGGTCTGTCGCGGTCTGCAACTGCGCCACCTCAGCCGCGGAGAGAACGCCCGGCAGGTGCAGATATCCGTTTTCGGCGTAGAACTCTATCTGCTTCTGATCCAACATAGCCGCTGCACCTCCTTTCCCGGAGGACGTCCTACCTGTTCAACAGGGGATCGATCTCGGCCTTTGCGTCGGCCAGTGCATCTTCAACCGACTTTTTCTGCAGCAGGATCTCTTCCTCAGCCGTTCTCATTCTTCGCTGGATTTCCAGGGCGGCTTTCTCGCCCAGCCAGCGCGGTCCGAAGTTGCCGTCGCCTCCGCCTGCAAACTCAGGGTTCATGGCCGCAGGATCTCTGTAGACGACGCCTTCGGCCAAGTCCTTGTTCACGCCGCTGGGCATGCGGTCAATGTGGCTGCGGGTTTCGTAGGCCGCGTTGTGGAAGCTGTCGGTTCGATATTGCGCCCACAGATCGTCGGTGGTGATGAACCACATCAGGTCGAAGGCCTCGTCAATCACCGCCGAGTCCTTGTTGAGCGACCAGCAGTTGCCGCCGTAGATCTGCACCTTCTGTTCCTTGAAAGGCCAGGGCAGGTGATCGTAGAGGAAGGGATGCTCGACAATGTTCTGAGGATTGCCCCAGCTTGAGGTGATGGCGCACCGCTCCGCCGACCACGCCCGCGACACACCGCCGACCGCCTCGACCTCCGAAGGCGGCATGCCCACGCCGTGCGTATGGACGAGGTCGTAGCGCTGCTGGAAGGACTCGATCACTTCTGGCGTGGTGAGCAGGATTTCAGATTCCTTATAGTTATCCACCGTGTCGAAGATCTGGCCGCCGTTCTGGTAGACCATCGTCAATCCCAGGCCATTGAGGCCGGCGATCCACATCGACATCCCGTAGCGCTCTACCGTTCCATCGGATGACCGAATCGTGAGCGCATCCAGGACTTCAACAAACGCGTCCCAGGTCCAGGTATCGAAGTCCGCGTCGCCGGGGTTGGGGATGTCGATGCCCGCCTCCTCGGTCATCTCCTTGTTGATCCAGAGCGTCATCTGCTCAGGATAGAAGATGGAGAGGCCGTAGAGGCTGCCCTCGTAACCGTTTTCGACCCACTGATCGAAGCCCCACTTGGTCATGTCGCGGTCAGCGACGAGGTCATCGAGCGCTGTGATGCGTCCTGAGGGCCAGAAGTCGCCGAAATTGTCAGCTGCGACCTCGATCAGGTCGGGCGCGACGCCGCCGGCCAGTTGGGTGAGCAACTTCTGGTTGTATTCACCCCACGGAGTCATCTCCTCGGTGATCTCGACGGGCAGCGCTTTGGCCGCCGCTTCAAAACTGGGCGTCATGAATCCGCCCCACCAGTGCGACGCGCGCACTACGGTTGGCTCCTGCATCGCCGCGCCCTCTCCTGCCGGCGCCGCGACCGGCATCCCTTCCACACACCCTGCTGCCAAAACACCGGCAGCGCCTGCGACCAGGGAACTACGCAGTAAATCCCGCCGGCTCATGCGTTTCTGTTGTGTCATCGGTTCGCTCCTTTTTCCAGCTCATGGACCAGGCTCTTTAGAAGATGCCCACGCCAAATCCATCGACAGCGGGCGTTTCGTCTTTGTCTCCCATCGTCGGATTGGCATCACCCCCTACAACGACTCTCAACGTCGGCAAAAATTGGCAGTCAACGCCCAGCCGAGGTCACACGGTAGTGAACTGTTCCAAATACGACAGATCTTTTGCATGATTGCAGGTGAATAGGCCATTTATAACATATTTCATTGAGTTTACAAAAGGCGATTTTTTCGCCCGACCCTGGTCACGCCCCATTCAGCAGTCCCCGGCGTGTGCGCGCGATCATCCAGACCGACGCTGTTCCATGGCGCGCCGATGCCCTGATGCAAGCGGCGATGACGTAGCCAGGCCGACAGCCGCTGGGAAGCCGAATATTTGTCCGGAGTTGGTATATGGCAACGATGTTTGAGGTGAGAAGAGCGAACTGAATGCGGGAGGGGTAGACAAGCCGTCAAAGGCGATGCAAGGAACTTCGCCGCGTTCGGCGCTTTCAGTCCTGCTGACGCCTGACGCGCCAGCGTCGCGCCCACGCCAGCGCCGCGCTCGCCGCGACAGCCATCAGCGCGGCCAGGACATTGAACAGGACGTCGCGGATGTCGTAGGCGCGGCTGGGTAGGAAGGCCTGGATACTTTCATCGAGCAGGCCGACAAACGAGGCCGCCAGCACGGCTACCAGCGCGGGGACGGGGACGCGGCGGCCATGTTTCGCTCTTTCCGTAAGCGCTTCATAGATGAAGACGGCCACCACACCGTACTCGATCAGGTGGGTTCGCTCCTCCGGCGTCGCGATGCGGGCGAACAAGAGCAGATAGACGGCCGCCACGCCCAGCGCAACGCAGATCTCGGCGCCGCGCGGCCGCGCCTTCAGCCCTTGCGTCAGGATGGCCGCGCCGACCAGGAGCATGCCGAGCATAAAAAGCCCCCCAAGCAGGCCGCGCTCGCGCAGGACAACGGCCAGCGGCCGCACCAAGCCGAGCGTCGAGTAGATCGCGGCCACAACCAGCAGCGTCCAAAACCAGAGGCGGCGTTCCCGAGGGGAGGTGAAAAAAGACATGGAGTTCAATCTGATTGGGATGTATGGGCCGGGTTACCCCTTGATGCCGCTCAGGGTGAAGCCCTCGGTAAAGTAGCGCTGCCCATAATAAGCGAGCGCCATCATCGGCAGCGACATCAGCACCGACAGGGCCATCATCTGTCCCCATTCGGTGTCGCCGCGGATGCCGATGAAGCCCTGCATCGCCAGGGTCAGCGTCTGCATGCTCTTATCTTTGAGATAGAGGAGAGAGAAGAGCAGGTCGTTCCACGCCCAGGAGGTGATCAGCACAATCTGCAAGGCAAGAATCGGCTTGGAGAGGGGAAGAACGATGCGCCAAAAGATGCCCAGATCATTGCAGCCGTCGATGCGGGCGGCGTCGGAGAGATCGTTAGGGATGGCGCGGAAGAACTGGCGCAGGACGAAGACCATGGCGGGATTGAGCGCCAGCAGTGAAGGGATGATCGCCGGCATCCAGGTCCCCACCCAGCCCATGCGCGCCATCATCACAAAGCGGGGCACGAGCGTCACCTGGTCGGGGATGAGCATGAGGCTGATGTTGAGCAGCATCAGCGCTTCACTGCCCCGAAACCTCATGCGCGCGAAGGCATAGGCAGCCAGTGTACACGAAACCATCGTCGGCACACCCACGAAAACTGCCAGCACCAGTGTGTTGCGCAGGTTCAGCATCCAGTCTCTCGCTCCCCAACCGTCGAAAAAATTCTGAAGGGTAACCGGGTTCGGGATCCACTGGATCGGGATGGTGATGCGCATCTGCTCGACCGTCTTGAAAGCGGCGCTGAACATCCACCCCAGGTGCATCAGCGCGACAATCAGAAAGACGGCGATCAGCACATAGGCTAACTTGTGCTGGATGTGCCGGCTGGCGCGCATCCCAACAAGAAAGCCGCCCCCCTGCACACTGCCTCCGCGCATCGTGCGAATACCTGCCATACGCTCTAGTTCCTCCCTCATAATAGACCCAACTCGCCGACGAGCGGAAGACTGCTAAAACGATAATCACGCAGATCATGAACAGAATCCAAGCCAGCGCGGCCGCGTGGCCCATCTTGAAGAACCTAAAGGCGTTCTCATAGATAAGCTGCGCGTAAAAGGTAGAGCCGCCAGCAGGACCGCCCCCGGTCATTAACATGGGGCCGGTGAAGAACTGAAAGGCGCCGATCAGGCTGGTCAATAGGTTGAACAGAGTGTAGGGGGTCAGCAGCGGCAGCGTTACGTTGAAGAACGTCTGCAGCGAGTGTGCGCCGTCGATTTTGGAGGCGTCGTAGAGCTCCTGGGGCACGTTCTGCAGCCCGGCCAGGAAGATCAGCATGCCGATGCCGCCCTGGATCGTCATGAAGATGAAGATCCACTTGACCATAATAGGATCGGTGATCCAACTTTGTCGCCACGGCAGACCCAGCGCCTCCATGATACTGTTGATCAGCCCCAGCGAGGGACTCCAGATAAAGACCGACACCGCCGCGGCGCCGGCCGCAGGCACCGTGCCCGGCACAATCGCCAACGTGCGAAAAAGCTGGAGCCCGCGCACCTTTACGTTCAGAAGCAACGCCTGCAACAGCCAGTCCGCCGGGAACGGAGACAACCACGTAGAGCAACGTATTCAGCAGCGCTTTGCGCGTATAGGAGTTCTCGACCAGATTGACATAGTTGCGAATGCCGATCCAGTTGGCCGGCTGGAAAACGTCGTAGATGGTGAAGCTGTGGTAGAAGGAATCGAGGATGGGGTAGGCCTGAAAAATAATAACTCCCAGGATCCAGGGCAGAATAAAGAGGTGCGGCAACATTCGCCGGCGTTCTGCCCGCCTTCTCAGGAAGGCGGCGCTGCCCGAGGGAACGATATTGGGTTGTTCCGCACTTACACCGGAAATCGCCATACCAGCCCCAAAGGTGCTTGGTTCAGGTGAGGGCCTTTGACTTTCAGAAGGAATAAAGAAAGCGGGCCACGCCCTGCTTTTTAGGCACAGTCGTGGCCCGGTAAAGAATCGAAAACGAAAATCCTAACCTTGCGTCTCCCAATACTCGTCCAGGGACTGCTGAAGCTCAGTGTTGATGTCGGCGAGGGAATCCTCAGCCGACTTGGCGCCAAAGATCGTCTCGCCAATCGCCCGCTCCCACAGGCCCTCGACCTGGGACTGGACGGGCGTGAGGAACTCATTCGGGCTCCAGAGCCTGTCGGCTTCCAGCGGCGCGTCGAAGAACCACTGCAGGCCGGGCACCGAGGACAGATCGATCTTATCCAGTATCGGCTTGCTCCACATGGCCGCCGCGCGGATCTCAAACTCGAGCAGACCGACCTCTACGCTTGTCATGTGGATCATGAACTTAATCGCATCTTCGGCCACCTCGGTGTTCCTGGGCATAAAGAGCGTATGCCCGGTGCCGAAGTCGACGGCCTTCAGGCCCTCGTTCAGATTGGGGTGGAAGCCGTAGCCGATCGTATCCAGCTCGACGCCGGTGACATCGACGACGTTCCGCATCGCGCCCGGCATCCAGTTCCCGTTCATGATCATGGCCCGCTTGGCGTTGCCAAAGCCGCTCGACTCATAGCCGGTCCAATAGCCCCACTGGTCGGAGAAGGCCTGCATCTTGTCGACGCCGGCGTCGAGCCAGAACTGGGCGATAATCTCCAGACCTTCCGTCCACCTATCGGTGTCGAAAGTGAAAGTGCGCTTATCCGCGGTGATGTAGTTCTCGTCGAAGACGACCGGCCATGCGATGACGGTGAACGCATAGGCGTCTTTGGGGTCAAAACCGGCCTGGATCAGGTTGCCGTCGTCATCATACTTGAGGAGCGCGCGGGACCAATCCAACATCTCCTGCCAAGTCCTTGGGCCGACCTCGGGATCGCCGCCAATCTCTTCGATCAGGTGCTTATGCCAGCAGATGGCGGGCATGGCGCCGCCTTCCAGAACGGGGATGCCGTAGGTTACGCCGTCCCATTTGCCGTTGTCCCACTGCGTGCCCAGGTAGATGTCCGGGTCAAAATCGGCCTCGTTGGCAATCAGCTCGTCGAGCGGGAGCATGACGCCGCGCGCCATCAACTCGGAGAAGCCGCCAATGTAGCGATGGTAGACATCAGGCGCGGTGCCGCCGGCCACGCCTGTCATCGTGTCCTCCGGGTTCACGCCGACGCGAATCATATCAATCATGATATGAGGGTACTTTTCGTTGAACATCTCGATCGACGGCGTCCAGATGTCGCAATTCCCACCGTCACACCAGCCGGACTGGACCGAAACCGTAACCGGCTCAGGGGCGGCATCTCCCCCGCCACCACTCTCGGCGGCCGGGGCCACAGCCTGTCAGGCGGCGAGAAAGGCAGCCCCGCCGGTCGCGCCCGCTAATGAAAGAAACTCTCTGCGACTGAAACCATTCTTCTGCATGATCTGTTTTCCTCCTGCAGTCATTGAATTGGTTGAACGAAAACTGAAACCAAAAAGGAATACAATAGTGGTGTTTTCAACTCATTATTATTTAGTGTAGCATAAGGCTGACAGTTGCAAAATTTACCGCTGCTTTGAACACCCCCAGCGACGAGAATGGACGCTTCTGGGAACAGTTCTCCCCAGACCAGACAGGAGACAAAACGATGAATGGAAGCGAGTTTAAGCAGAAGCTGAAAGCGGACGAAATCAGCGTTGGCGCCTGGTCAACCTCTTACGACACCACGATCGCCGTCGTGATGTCCAGGATCGGCTTCGACTGGGTCATCGTCGATCAGGAACATGCGCCCTTCAACATTGAGAGCCTGCGCCATGTCCTGTGGATGTTCAGAGACTCGCCTACCCTGCCCTTCGTGCGCGTGCAGGACAACCGGCCTGATCTGATCAAGATCGCTCTGGATCAGGGCGCGCACGGCGTCCTCGTGCCGCTCGTCCGCTCGGCTGAAGAGGCGAGACAGGCGGTGGCAAGCTGCAAGTACCCGCCGGACGGCATCCGCGGTTGGGGGCCGATGGTCGTCACCAACTATGGCGTCGATTCGGGTGAGTACTATGCGAATTCAAATCGCGATGTTTTCGTGATGGTGCAGGTTGAACACCTCGGGCTGCTCAATGAACTGGACGACGTGGTGAAGGTGGCGGGGCTTGACGCCCTCTTTATCGGGCCGTCCGATTTGTCGCTCAGTCTGGGCTGCTTTCAGCAGTGGGATCATCCGGATTTCCGGTCGGCAGTCGCCAGGGTCGTCGAGAAGGCGCGCGCAAACGGCATCGCCGTCGGCATCGCGGTGGACTCATTTGGCCCGCTCGACGCGGCCGCCGAATGGATCGAGCGCCATGCGCGCGGCGTCCAGTTGCTATGCACAACCGAGGACGCCGACCTGCTCCGCATCGGCGGGGAAGCGGTCTTGAACGACCACCTGCGCCGCTTTAGGTAGGCCAGCCCAAGCGCAAGAACCTGGACCGCGGCAGGATTGACCCAAATTAGACAGATGATCACCGATGAGACTTGGCGCCCCGATCAGCGGTAGTCTTGACTCGTGAGGTATCCGGAGCCTGCGTAGCTGAGCGCCGCCAGGAAGTATCTGTGCCGCGATTGATATGGTCAACGGCCGTCAGCGTTCGGTCATAACCAATGAGGTTATCACGGTTGAGGGAGACAATATGGGTTGGATGGCCAGGTCCGCAGCCAATCCCCCCTACCACATGAAGACCCCACCGTCGATATTCCAGGCCTGACCGGTCACGACGGATGCCGCGTCACTGGCCAGATAAACCGCCATAGGCGCAATTTCCTCAGATTCCAGCCTGCGTCCAAGCGGGGTCATGGTGGCCTCATATTCCTCGACAGATTTGCCCAATCGCTGTGCGTCATACGCCATTCTGGGTTCATTTGTGAGCGTGCGCACGGCGCCTGGACAGATGGCATTGACCGTCACACCATCTCCTACGACTTCAGCCGCCAGCGACCGCGTAATGCCCAGCAGAGCGTGCTTGCTGGCCGAGTAGGCGGAGCCGTGAAGCAGGCCGGCCTTGCCGGCCAGGGAAGCGATGTTGATAATGCGGCCATACTTGCGCCCAATCATGCCAGGCACGAACCGCTTACACAGCAAGTAGGGAACCTTGACATTGACTTGAAACGTCAAATCCCAAATCTGATCATCGAAACAGATCAGCGGTTTGGGGTCGATACTGCTGCCGATGCCGGCATTGTTGACCAATATGTCCACCTGGTCAAATGATCGCTTGACGTTACTGAAGATTGTTTCAATCGAATCCGCTTTCGAAAGATCGGCCACCACCGTCACACACCGCACGCCCATTCCGCTGCAGAGTTGTCGCAGCGATTCCAAATCCTGATCTGAACGGGCAGTGATGGCCAAATCAGCGCCTTCTGCGGCAAACGCCAAGGCAATTTCCCTGCCGATGCCGCGACTGGCCCCGGTGATAACGGCTGTACGATTCCTGAGTTTCATTTGCTTGTTCCCCTGTAGAGTCCCTCGAACAACCCGTCAAGCCACGCCGCGCTGCCACAGTCTCGGGTCCAGGGCATGGCGCAAACCATCACCCAGGAAATTGAAGCCAAGCACGGTGATAAACATGGCGCTGCCCGGGGCGAATGATAGGACGAGCGAGCGGTCTATGTACTGATAACCTACCTTGAGCATCCCACCCCAACTCGGCGGCGGCGGCTCCACGCCGAGACCCAGAAAGCTCAGAGCTGCTTCGGTGATGATGGCTTGACCGACCAGGAGAGACGCCTGCACGATGATGGCCGCCGTTACGTTTGGCCAAATGTGGTACAACATGATCCGCCAGGGCGGGGAACCCGTCACGCGTGCCGCGGCAACGAATTCATGCTCGCGCACGGAAAGTGTCTGCCCCCGCACCAGGCGGGCGAAGTGCGGAGTAAAACCGATACCGATGGCCAGCAACGTATTATTCAGGCCAGGCCCCAGACTATAGGCGATGGCCAGTGCCAGCAACAGCAACGGGAAGGCGTAAAAGCCATCGATCAACCGCATGAGAACGTCGTCCTCTTTCCTTGCGATTAGGTAGTGATTCACTACCTCTTTCAATTGGGAAGTTGACCTGTGGATCACCCCCCAGGAGTCCCACATCAAGCAGTCGCAGCCGTCCGTTCACAGACACACGAGCCTGACTGCCTCTCAGAGGGAATTTCTTGCGGAATCAGCCAACGATACCACATAAATTTGAACCTCCAAAGAGCATTTCTGCCATCCACATCCCATAATTGGGGCGCGTCATAGACTGGTACCGTTGACACTTTCATTATGCGTTCAAGTAGGCGATACTTTTAGGATGATCACGCACAAAATCGCCAACCATCAGTGCAGAAACTTTAGGCATTCTTGCCAAGGCACGGGCGTGTTTACGCCGGAAACGAGGAAAATTTTCCTCGTTTCATCGAGGCAGTTCACTGGATCCTGCGCAACGGCGCCCATTGGCGTGAACTGCCGGAGCATTTCGGCAAATGGAACAGTGTCCTTAAGCGCTGCGCGCGCTGGCAAGAGCACGGTGTTTGGGCCGCGCTGTTCCATCATTTCGCGCAAGACCCCGATATGGCAGCAGTCTTGCCCGACAGCACTGTCGTACGCGCCCGCATGTCCGCTGCGGGCGGGTCAGTCAATGGGGGCGCCGGTGAGAGCAGCGCTCAGGTCGTAGCCGTGGCCGATGCAGTAGCAAAATGCATCGTCGGGTATCCTGCCAATCCACAGATCCCGAAAACCCTGATTCGAACAACGATTACCCCAAAATCCTGAACGCTCCATCTGCGAAAAGCCGACTTGCGAATTCTCACAAAAAAAGCTATGTTTTTTGCACTTGCACAACTGTACCTGTACAGATCGCTGAATCTTCGTAGCGCACAGGAGTTGACGCCCACCTTGAAGGATGCACATACGCCAAGGCGTCCGTTGAGTATCCCCTCAACGACGCCTCGCGCAGGTACACAGAACACATCATCTGCCCTGTGCGCCTTCCTTCCTGGTAGATGACTGGGTTTAGACGGCATGAGTCCATGCGCGTCTTCGCCAACGCCTGACCTGACGCCCTGGCAGCTTCCGCTGTTCAGGCAATCTGAAGCGATACGCTCCCGTGGCTTACCCCGGGCGCACACACGATTACGCGCAGATCGATTCACAGGAGGTCGCTGCCATGGCGCAAAAGATACGGCTCAGAGAGATATGTCACGCACGCTCCGGCAATAAGGGGAACGGCGTAAACGTCGGCATCGCAACCTACAACCGGGCACACTATCAGTGGGTGAAAGAGCGCCTCACCACCCAGGCAGTGGCCGATTACGTGAAGCCGGTTACATCCGACCCGATCACGCGCTATGATCTGCCCCAGTTGAGCGCATTCAATTTTGTGATCCCCGGCGTATTGGAGGGCAGCCATTCCGGCACGCCGATTCTTGACACGCTGGGCAAATGCTACAGTTCGATCCTGCTCGACATGGAGATCGACGCGCCGCCGGATTGGGCGCCTGCCCGTGCGGGCCAAAACACGGCATCCGCTGCGTCCGCTGAAACTGCCCGCGGCGCGGCATCTCCAGCCGCGGCAAAACGCGGCACATTGCGTCTGGGATGCGGCTCGGCCCACGGATGGGACAACATCGAGGCGGGGGTAGAGTTGGCCGAGAGCGGCGCGGTCGACTATCTGGTCTTCGACAACATGTCGGAAGGGATCGGCAGCTTCAAGCGGGAGCAGGCGGTCGGGGGCAGGGCCTACTACCAGCTCAATGAGTTGAGAATGCCCAGAGTCATCGCGGCCTGCGCGGCCTCGCATACCAGGATTATCACCAATATGGGCATCGTCGACCCCTACGGCGTGGCCCAATGGACCAAGCAACTGTGCCGCGACCTGGGTCTGCCCCATCTGCGAGTGATGGCAGTCCTGGGGGATGATGTGATCGACCTGGTTCAAGCCCGCGACCTGTCCGCAACCGAGACCGGGCAGCCGGTTTCCGCTTTCGGCGAGCGGCTGCTATCGGCGAACGCCTACATCAGCGCGGCGCCGATCGTCGAGGCCCTGCAACGCGGCGCCGACATCGTCATTTCCGGCCGGGCCGGCGATTCCACCCAATACCTGGCCCCGATGATCCATGAGTTCGGCTGGCCCTGCGACGACTGGGAGCGGTTGGGGAAGGGACTGGGCATCGGACACCTGATGGAGTGCGGCGCGCAGATCACCGGCGGCTATTTCCCCGACCCGCCCTACAAAGAGGTCCCGGACCTGGGGCGCGTGGGCTTTCCCATCGCCCGGGTCGACGCCGGCGGCGATGCCGTCATCACCAAGCTGCCCGGAACCGGGGGCGTGGTCAACCGCATGACCTGCCTGGAGCAGCTCCTATATGAAATCGGTGATCCGGCCAACTATAAGCATTCCGACGCGGTGGTTGACTTTACGGCAGTAGAGATCACGGACATCGGCCCGGATCTGGTGCAGATCGCAGGCATCAAGGGGCACGAAAAGCCGCCTACAAGCCTGGTCGTCATGAACGTCCATGATGGATACTTTGGCGTCGGCGAGATTTCTTACGGAGGCGGCGGCGCCTGCGCCCGGGCGGAACTGGCCGCGCAGATCGTAACCGAACGGCTCAAAGTGATGGGGATCGACACCGCCCAACTGCGCTTTGACTATGAGGGCGTCAATTCGATCTTTCCCTGGCAAGCACCGAGCGGTCCACCGGCGGAAATCCGCTTGCGCGCGATCGGAATTTTCCCGCAACTTTCCGACGCCGAGATGCTGCGCACGCTGGTGCATGAACTGTCCTGCAACGGCCCCAGCGGCGGGGGCGGACTGGCGCTGTTCATCGGCAATGGCGGAACCGGCGAGAGAATATCGCTGTACACGACGGTTCTGCCACAGGAAGATCTGCGTTATCAGGTCGTGGAGATCTGAAAACCCGAGTTTCTGAGAGGAGAACATGACCATGACGAGGCTCGATCACGCAAGCGTCGAAAAGTTTGAAGAAGAGGGCTACCTGGTCGTCGAGAATCTGCTTGACGAGGAGCGCGACATCAAGCCGCTGGTCGCTGAATATGAAGCATTACTCGACCAACTCGCGACGCAGTGGTGGTCTGAGGGCAAGCTGGCTGCCAGCTACCAAGACCTCCCTTTCGCGCAACGGCTGACGCAGGTCATCCGCGAGCTGGGGGACTCCTGTTTCTATCATTTCGAGATCTCGCTGCCCTTCTCCAAGATCACAGAGGATTCGCCAATCCACCTCGGCCCGGCAGCCTTCAATCTCCTGCGCAGCCCGCGTGTTCTGGACGCGGTTCAGTCGCTAATCGGCCCCGAAATCTACTGCCATCCGGCCCACCATGTTCGCATCAAAGTGCCGGTAGAGGCGGTCAATCAGGGCATCAACGATCTGACGGGCACGGTTACGGGACACCAGGACCAGGCTGGCACATTGCCCGAAGCGGACGAATCGAACATTGTCACGGCCTGGTTGGCAATCAACGACGCCACCGAAGCCAACGGCTGCCTGATGGTGATTCCTGGCAGCCATCGCGGCGAACTCTTGCCGCACGGTCCACTACCGCACGGCGGCGCCGGCATCCCCGTAGAGCACCTCCCCTCCGCAGAGTTCGTCCCGCTGCCGATGCCGCGCGGCGGCGCAATTTTTATGACCGCCCGCACGATTCACAGGTCACTTCCGAACGTGAGCGATGGCATCAGGTGGAGCGTCGACGCCCGCTATATGCCAATCGGCAGGCCAACCGGGCGACCGTTTTTCCCCGGATTCGTAGGCCGCAGCCGCTTGCGTCCGCAGACAGAGTTGCACGACAGCCAAGCCTGGGCCAATCTGTGGCGCCAGGCGCGCGCGCAACTTTCCAAGCAGCAAAAACCTAAGTTCAACCGCGCGCAACTCGATTGACCCGTCAGCCCTACCCCGCGGAGCGAAGTGGAGACAGACAATGCTCACACAAATGGAAGAATATACGTTTGACCTGTACGGATACACGATCGTCAGGGACGCGCTTGACGACGACGACTTGCGGGCAGCCAACCTGTGGATCGATGAACTGCCGCCGCTGGAGCCGGGACAGTTATTTGGCAACATCGTCGTTCACTCCTACGGCGGCATCGACGGGACCAATCTGCAGGACATCATCGAAGGGGGCGACCTCTTCGAGCAGCTGATCGACCATCCCGCCTGGGTCGAGCTGGTGCGCCACTTCATCGGCCCCCGGCATCGACCCTACATTCACGAATCCTTCCTCAACATTCGGGGGACGGGAGGCTATATCGGCGTCCACTCGGGCGGCCATGTGGTTGACTCGCGCAAGCGCAAAGGGCGCGACCAGGGGCAATGGTGCTGCAGCTACCTATCCCTGCTGGTCGCATTAACCGACGTCGGGCCGGGGGACGGCGGGACGGTCGTTGTCCCGGGCAGCCACAATTCAGACTTTCCGCACCCACATCAGGATAGCCGCGCCGGCATCTCCCGGGGCCCGGGTGAGTTTGTGGAAGGCGCGATTGAGGTCTACCTGAAGGCCGGGGATGCCCTCTTGATCAACGACTTCCTGTGCCATGGGTCAGCCGAGCGCACCAATCCGGGCGAACGGCGCATGGTGATCTTCCGCTATGTGCCGGAAATTTATGGCCACCGTTTCGGCTATGTGCCGTCGGCTGAACTGATGGCGCGGTTGACGCCGGCGCGCCGCGAAATTGTGCAGCCGATCACGCCTCGCCGTTGGCAGGCCGACGACGCGGCCTGAACGCGGCCTGCCAGCGCGCCCGAACTGCCAAGACCAAGAGTAGCGACAACCAGGAGAACTGAACATGCAAGCCCTCAGCGCCGCCGCCCTCCAGCACCGCCTGACGGATGAAGAACGGCGCACCTTCAACGAGAGTGGCATTCTGTACGTCCGCGATGCCCTTTCGCCGCAGCAGGTTGAGCAGGGCGTCGCGCTCACCGAACGCATCCACCACGCCAAGATGGCCGAGGGCCACGACCCGCGCAAGGCGCTGTTCTACCCCAACTTCATCCCTGATGATCCCTTCTTCGTCGATCTGGTCGATTACGAACGCATCCTGCCCAAGATATGGGGGATTCTGGGCTGGAATATCTACCTTTACCACGCCCACCTGATCATTACGCCGCCCAACGGGGAGGCGCCCAACGACAAGACCTTCGGTTGGCATCAAGACAGCGGGCGTGTCAACTTCGAGATGGAAAGTCATCCCCGCCCGCGCCTCTCGCTCAAGGTGGCCTATTTTCTCTCCGACACCAGTGAGCCGGGACGGGGCAACTTCTGGGTCGTGCCGCGCAGCCATCTGCGCGATACGATCGACAGACCGGCCAGCGGTAGCGGCCAGCCGCAGGGCGCGACCCCGGTGCTGGCCAGGCCGGGCGATGCCGTCTTCTTCGATCGCCGAATGTGGCATGCCGCCAGCCCCAACTGGTCCGATATCACCCGCCGCGTTCTGTTTTATGGTTTCGGCTATCGCTGGCTGCGCACCAAGGATGACATGACAGTCGAGAATCTGTGGGAGGGCAGCAGCCCGATTCGCCGCCAGTTGCTGGGCTGGAGCGTCAACGCCAATGGCCGCTTTACACCGACTGACGAGGACGTACCGCTGCGCATGTGGCTGCGAGAGCATAGCCCGGCGGAAGCGGAATAGACCTTCAATCCGAGCACTTTTCAATAACTCACGACCCAGGTTTTTCACAACCTGTCCTGCCTTCGAGACATAGCATTTGCTCTCGTCACTTGTACTCTTTTCGCGATCCCATGATATTATAAATTTGGCGTCTATCAGTTTTGACGTTGTATACCAATGAATTTCGAGATTCTTGCTGGATGCTTAGAGGCGTTTCGACATGAACAGCGTTTTCATATACTGGGATAACTCCAACAGCTTCCATGAGGCACAACGTTTGGCAGAGGAACGGGACGAAGGTCCCAATACCCGTTATCGAGTGCGGATTCACTTTGACCACATGCTGCAGTTGGCTCATGCCGACCGCCCGTTGATGAAGGCAATAGCCGCCGGCTCCGTGCCGCCGGAAATGCGCCAACTATGGAATCGGATGGAGAACAATGGAGTGGAAGTCCATCTGTTCGACCGCGGCACTCCCGACCGTGGAGAACAGGAAATGCCCGACCGAGTGTTGCAGTTGCGAATGCTGGAAGATGCGCTGGATTACAACGGCGATCCCGGCATCGTGGTGATGCTGACGGGCGATGGCGCGGGCTATCTCGAAGGTGCAGGATTCCATAGCACTTTGGAACGAATGCACAGACGCGGCTGGCGGGTGGAGATTCTGTCCTGGGCGCATTCCTGCAACCAGCGGATGCGCAAGTGGGCTGAGGAGAACGGAGTTTTTGTTGCGTTGGACGACTTCTACGAGGCCATCACCTTTACGGAACCATCCAGGCCTGGGTTCGAGTTGGCGTCCGCGCGCGACGCCGCAGACCTGGACTTGACCCGACGGCCAATGACATGACATAGACCTGCCGGACTTCGGTCTAGCATTCGAGGGAAATCAAATTAGGGCAATAGGGTCTTTTCGCCACCTGATTGGAGACGAGAGGACCCTTTCGTGTACCTGTGTGAGGGAACATGACACTTCTCACACAAACCGCATCGCCTACTTGTACGGCCAGGCGATCTCCATGAACGGCTGATCCATCTCCGCCTCGTCATCCATCGGCCGCGTCAGGTAGACCTCGCGCGGGGAATCGGCGATCTGGTGGCCGTTCTCTTCGATCCATTTGTGGACCGCGTCATAGTATCCAAGTATTTCAGGGAAATGCGCCTGCCGCAGCGTCAGCGTCATGTGGGCGACCGAGCCGCCGCGCAGCACTATTCTCTGCACTTCGCCATCCACGGCAGGAACCGTCTTGACAGGGATGCCGACCTCCACCGGCCCGTTGTGCTCTTCGTTTACATGGCCGTGATAGATGGCGACCGGTTTGCCATCCTGCTCGACGCCCGCTTCGGCGATGAACTGCGCCAGTTGCTCGTAGGCGCCCCGCAGGTGATCGTGCAGATCGCCGATGTAAACATGGCGGGTTATGCTGAGCATCTGGCGGTCTTGCATTTCTGTCGTTTGTACAATCGGGGACATCTGCTTCCCCTTCTTTTGCAGTTCGTATAGCGTGCCCTTGATGGGAACGTAGATCGTAACGGCTTCGTCTCGGCCGCGACGAAGGCCCGGGGCATGGGCGCTTTCTGCGTAGGGCGGCGCGTCGCGCAGGCGCAGTTCGCTTTACCGCAGCCAGCGTCTAGATGGTCAGGGGCGCATCCAGATTTTCCTGGATATGCAGGAGCGCCGCATTGAGCCGTTCACGATGATGGAGGATGGTCTCTTCGCGCGTCTGCGACACCCGTTTGGCCATCATGGCAGCAGTGTAGCAGAAGCAAAACGGGCAAACTATCCAATCCTTGCGCTTTCCGCCGCAAATGTGTTTACTTCCTATGCGTTCATTTCGGTTCGCTTGAGCCGTTACCGTCTGCGCCCGATTCAGAGGAGGAATCTTCCATGCATATCACAGCAGTTACACCCTTTGTCGTCGACGCCGGTTGGCGCAACTGGATTCTCGTGAAGGTCGAAACGGACGAAGGCGTCACCGGCTGGGGCGAGTGCAGCGACCAGGCCGCACACGGGGTTGTCGGCACGATCCGGGACCTGACGCCGCTGGTGTTGAGCCGCGACCCCAGAGCTTTCGAACAGCGCTGGTGGGATATGTACCGCGCGCTGCAATCCAGCCCCGGCGGCATCGGCGCCAAGGCGATCGCGGGCATCGAACTCGCGCTGGTCGATATCGCGGCGCGGGCACGCGGCTGCTCGGTGGTCGAGCTATTCGGCGGGCCGCTGCGCGAGAACGTGCGCGTCTACTGGTCCCACTGCGGCACAAGCCGCATCCGCGAGCATGAACTGTTGGGCACGCCGCCCCTGCGCTCGCTGGACGATGTCACCGCACTGGGGAGGGAGGTCGTCTCCAAGGGCTTCACCGCTCTCAAGACAAATATCCTCTTTCCCGGCGATCCCGGGTATGTCTACTTTCCGGGACGCGATCCGGGCAGCACAACCGACCAGGTGGCGTCAAACGAACTGATCGACCATATTGTCACCCTGATGGGCACCTTCCGCGACGCGGTCGGGCCGCAGTTCGACCTGCTGCTGGATCTGAACTTCAACTTCAAGCCCGAAAGCTGCCTGGAAATCGCCCGCGCGCTCGAGTCGCTCCACCTGATGTGGCTGGAGATCGACCTCTACGAACCGGAGGCGCTGGCAGAAGTGCGGCGCAAAACCAGTACCCGCATCTGCACCGGCGAAACGCTCTACTACGAGCGCCAGTTCCTGCCCTATCTTCAGGCGCGCGCCTCGGACTACCTGATGATCGATGTGCCCTGGAACGGCTTCTGCCCGTCAAAGCGGGTGGGGGACCTGGCGCAGACCTTCCAGATGAACATCGCCCCGCACAACTACTACAGCCATCTGTCCTCGTTCATCAGCGCCAGCCTGTGCGCCGTCCTGCCCAACGTCCGTATCATGGAGATCGACATCGACGACGTGCCCTGGAAGGACGAAATGGTGACGAACCCGCCCGAAATTATCGACGGCTACATGACCATCCCTTCCGGGCCCGGCTGGGGTGTCGAGATTGTGGAGGAGGTGCTGCACGCGCATCCTGTGGGGTAGAAGGCTGAACTCTCTGCGCATGCACTCTATATTCACTCTTGGATGCGAACGACCTCGCCGACGATGACCGTTGGCCCGTCCGGCCCGGGGATCGGACGACCGGGCGTGCCCTGGCCGGTCGAAATGTAGATCGCTCCATCGGGCGTGAGAGTGATATTCGTGGGCATGTCCAGGCCTTCGGCCAGGACGTATGCCTCGTCGCCGTCGGGCGAGTAGCGGCTGACCCGCCCACTGTAGCGCACATAGCCGCCGTGCAGGGCCGGTTGGTCCGGGTCGAACAGATCGTGGGAGGGTTCGAGCGGATCCGCGTGCCCGCTCGTCATCTCGACGACATAGATGTTGCCGGCGCGATCGACGGCAACATCGATCGCTGTTGTCAGACCTGTAACCGCGTCTTCAATCGCGCCCGTCTCGGGGTCCACCCGCACGACCACGCTGTCGCCCGGAATGAAGGGGATCGCCCCACCGTCCCGCGGGACCGCGCCGGAGAAGAGAGCCACCAGTAGATCGCCGTTGCGCGGGTCCACGGCCACGCCGGTGGGCACCGACTGCTGTCCACTGGCGAGCGCGCCGAAATGGGTGACCTGGCGGTGCGCGCCCTCGGCGATATCGACGACGGAGAGCGCATTGGCCGTGCTCTCGGCCAGATAGATTTGGGAGTGATCGCGCGCGAAGGCGAGGCCGTTCATGTTGCTGCGCTCGGAGAGATTGCGCCCCACCCGCTTGTACGGGCTGATCTCATAAAGGCCGACCCGGTCCAGCCCGCCGTCAACGCTCAGATAGAGGTGGCCGTCGGGGTGGCGCAGCAGGTCGCCCGCCCCGCTGACCTCATCCCGCCGCGTGGTGTAGTACTGGAGCGCGTTGTAGGAGGGCAGGTGGCGAAACCAGATGACGCGCTCGCCGTCATCGCTGAAGTCGCCGTCCTCGTTTCCGTCATGGAAATGGGTGAGTCTGCCGCTCCACTCCTGTGGATCGACCGCATCGTAGCCGCTGCCTGCCTCCGCCACCAGCAGCGAGCCATCAGCCTGCACAACGACGCCGCGCGGATTGGCCAGCCCGGTCAGGACAGTCTCGATGACCGGCCCGTGCTGCGCGTCGATGCCGCCATTGGAGTTCTCCATCGTGGCATCGCGGTCATCGGATGCAACCGGCTGCGGCGCGAAGCATGCGCTAAGGGCAAACGCAGCGATGAACGCCTTTGCGGCAGTGGCAGATGCGCTGCCGCGTCGTTGTAACAGCGCAATTATGTCCATAGGAGCGAGTACCCGGTCTCTGGATCGAAGAGTTGCACCTTGCCGCCGTCGAACTGGAAGCGCACCGGGTCGCCGATCTGCAGAGGTTGGTTCGGGTCCGCCAAAACGAAGAGATGCAGGTCTTCAATGCGCACGTCGACCAGGTTGTCGCGGCCCAACGGCTCGACCACGAACACTTCACCCGCGATGCTGGCATCGGCATCACCACCATTCTGTGCCAGTGAGATGTCGTCCGGACGGATGCCGACGACGACGCGCCCGCTTTCCGCCGCCCTGCTGCCCCGCTCCGGCGGCAGTTCCAACTCGAAGCCCTGACGCCGCGCCAGATAGCGCTCCCCCTCCTGCACGACCTGGGCATCGAAAAGGTTCATCGGCGGGTTGCCGACGAAACCGGCGATAAAGACTGTGCGCGGCCGCTCGTACAGTTCGTTGGGCGGCGCGTAAGCCTGCAACTTCCCTTCCTGCATCACGGCGATGCGGTCGGCCATCGTCATCGCCTCCACCTGATCGTGCGTCACATAGATCGAGGTGATGCCCAGATCCAGTTGCAGGCGCTTGATTTCACTGCGCATGGTCATGCGCAGGCGGGCGTCCAGATTGGAGAGCGGTTCATCGAAGAGGAGCAGGCTTGGCTCCTTCACCAGCGCCCGGCCCAGGGCCACGCGCTGCTGCTGCCCGCCGGAGAGCTGCGCCGGGCGCCGGTCCAGCAGCTGGCCGATGCCCATCATATCGGCGACCCGCTGCACGCGCTGTTCCGTCTCTGCTGTGGGCGTCTTTTTGAGTTTGAGGGGGTAGCCGATGTTTTGGCGGACGCTCATATGGGGGTAGAGGGCGTAGCTCTGGAAGACCATGCCGATGTTGCGGTCTTTGGGCGCGATCTGATTGACGACGCGGTCGTCGAAGCGGATCTCGCCTGCGGATGGTTTGTAGATGCCGGCCACCATCAGCAGTGTGGTTGTTTTGCCACAGCCGGATGGGCCGAGGAAGGCAACGAACTCTCCGTTTTGGATGTCGAGGGAAATGTTGTCGGCGCCGGTTACATTGCCCCAGCGTTTGGTCAGGTCGTTCAGTTCGACGCGCACTAGTTTCCCCCTTTGCTGCCGCCGCCGTAGATATTCAGCAGAGCCTCTTGGGTGAAGATAAAAAAGATCAGAACAGGAATGAGTTGGAAAAGACCGATGGCCGCCACTCTGTTCCAGCTGACGAGACTGGTATCACCGGAAAAGCTGTTGATGTAGACCGGCAGATTGGCGACTTTCGAGCCGATTGTGAAGGTAAAAGGGATAAGATAGGCGTTCCAACCTTGAATAAACATGAAGATGGAGAGGGCCGCCAGGCCGGGGCGAATCTGCGGCAGGAGAATCTCCCACCATACGCGAAAGCGGCTGGCGCCGTCGATGAGGGCAGCCCGCTCCATGTCCCAGGAGAGGTTGTCGAAGAAGCCTTTCATCAGCCAGATACCCAGCGGGAGGTCCAGTGTGACCATCACGAGGGCGACGCCGCCGACGGTATTGAAGCCGAACAGATTGCCGATTAGAGGGATGCCGCCGATGAACAGCAGCACTTGAAAGATGGCGATCAGGAGCATTTCGGGGCGGAAGGCGTGCAGGACCATGGTCATGCCCAGAAAGCCTTTGCGGCCCGGGAAATTCATACGGGAGAGCGCGTAGGCGGCGAGGGCGGAGATAGAGCCGACGCCAACGACCATGCTCATGCCGATTCCAAAGGAGTTGAGGGTCGCCTTCCACACACCCGGCTCGGACAGAAATTGCCAATTTTCGAGGGTCAGGCCGCCGAGATTGCCCTGCGCGTCCAAAGGAAGAAGGCCGTGGGTGCGCTGAGAGAAGGTGGCGATCAGGACCCAGGCGTAGCCGACCAGGATCGGCAGGATCGAAATTGAGAGCAGCAGATAGGGGAGCGCCTGTCCGGGTTTGATACGCCTGGAGCGCAGCGTCATCTGTACAGTTGAGAGCGTTCCTGCGACCCTCACCGGTCCTACTCCATCATGCAATTTTCAGCCCTCCCTTCCTCTTTGCATCTTTGTTCTGTCAGAAAGGCTCTTTCGACACGGCCGGGCGCAGACCCCACCCTCATTTTACAACACATCGATTTTCGGTTCCTGGACCAGGTCGTTGAAGCGGAAGACCCGCAGATAAATTATAGACAGGGTGGCGCCGATGATAACGAGTACAAAGCCCCAGGCCGCGCCATAGCCCCACTGGTTCGAGCCGAAATAGGTTTGCAAGGCGCGCTTGTAGGCTGTCAATGCCCACACCTCGGTCGTGAACAGACCTGGTCCGCCGTTGGTGAGCAGCAGGATATACTCGAATGAGACGAGCAGCGAGAGCGTCTGGTAGGTGACGACGAACAGCAGGGGCCAGCGCAGCAGTGGCAGGGTTATATCACGGATGAGCGCCAAGTTGCCGGCGCCGTCGACCTTGGCAGCGATGATCAGGTCGGCGGGGATTGCTTCGATGGCCGAGGTGAAGATAATCATTCCAAACGAGGCGCCGACGAAGCCATTTACGAGCACGACAAACACCCAAGGCGATTCCGGGATCCAATAGGGTAGATGTTCGACGCCGAGCAAGCCGAGAAACTGATTGAGAATGCCGTAGGGGGGTTGCTGGGCGATGCGCTGCCACATCACAATGTAGACGACGGATGGGGTGATACGGGGTAGAAGCCACAGCAGGCGGAAGAAGAATCCGGCCCGCCGGCTGACATGGGCCGTCAGGAGGGCGAGCAGCAGCGCCAGACCAACGTTAAAGAACAGAAGGGTAAGGATGACGTATTGGAAAGTATTGCGCAGGATTTTGGGGAAGAAACGGTCGCTGAACATGCGCTTGTAGTTGTCGAGGCCGACATAGGTCCAAGGCTCGCTGAAGTTGGCGCTGGAGAGATCGGTCAGGCTGAGGATGAAGAGGATGATGGCAGGTAGAAAGAAGAAAACGATGACCAGCACCGTGCCCGGCGCCATGAAATTCAGTGCGTCGAGCGAGGCACGGAAGGCGGGTTTTTGCTCGCTGGCTTCCCGCAGCAGGACGAAGCCGCCGACGAGGAGAAGCAGCAGCGCCAGGAAGGCAACGGACAGCCCCCACTGCGCCTCAACTGCCACTTTCTGCTTTTGAGCGATCTCTTGTGAAGCGGTAAATGCGCTCCAGACGGCTACAGCAGCGACTGCGGTGACGAGGATGGCCAGGAGACCATGCCAGGGTGCGGAACGGCCCGGCAACAGGCTGATCGCCCCCAGCGCCAGGGCGAAGGCACCGGCCAGGGGGGCCAGGAATAGCCAGAGCGAACTGCGATAGAGGAGCCCGCCGTCGATCGTCTCTACAAGAGGCATTGTTGCGGCCTGCAGACCGGTCAGCGAGAGTGCAACGCGCTGATCGGCGATGATGACGAAGCGCAGCCAGGGCAGAACGAAACAGCCAAGCAGAACCAGACCGGCAGCCAAGAGCAGCCAGCGGCCGCGAGCGGCGCGGGGGGCCTGGATTGCGGTTTCTGTCTGATTCGTCACCATCGGCCAGTTGTGAAGGAGGTGAGAGCGGAGAGTAAGGGTGGGGATGCCTTACTCTCCATGGTGCAGTTCTCAGGTCTGAATTTACTCAATTATCACATTGTCGCCCAGTTCGTTCTGGAGTTGTTCGATGACGACCTCAATCGCTTCTGAGGGCGAGAGATCACCGGACTCGACTGCCTGGATGCCCAGATAGTAGGCTTCGGACCAGGCGCTCCAATAGGGACTGTTGGGCAGGAAGGTCGTGTACTCCAACAGGGCGAGCGTGGAGCTCAGGAACTCGGCGCTTGTGTAGGCGTCGTGGTCGGCCTGCGAATTGAGGATTCCCAGGTGACCGCTATCGACGGCGTAGGGCGTGTTCAGTTCCTTGACCGTCGTCTTGGCAAGCAGGAGCAGCGCCAGGTCCGGGTGCTCGCTCTGGCTGCTGATCATATAGACCAACGGATGGGTCAGGGTGATGGGGCGCCCAATGCCGCCTTCCATGCAGGGAATCGGCGCGTAGCCGACATTCTCGAAGAGATACTCTTCGCCGCCCACATCCTGGAGATAGTTGGTGTGCCAGCTGGCCCAGCGCCAGGTGCCTTCAAAGACGAACATCACGTTGGTGAAGCTGGCAGTGTACTCTTTGTGGTAGTCCCAGTCGCCGTCCAGCTTGTTGGCACCGATAATCTTGCGTTCATGGACCGCGTTGTGAAGCAGCTCATAGACGGTCTGGGCGGCAGCGGTGTCGAAGGCGAGCGCGTCCATATCGCTCTCGATCTCGCCGCCGGCGGCAAAGTAGTAGTAGAGGAAGTCCGGCCCGTTGGAGGGGCGATGCCACCAGCCCTCGCCCTCTTCGACGACCCCGGCCGCCACTGCCTGTTCAGCGGTGTCGAACATATCCTGCCAGGTGAAGTCACAGCTTTCGATGCGGCCCGTAAGGCCCTCAATCTCCTCTGCGCTCCAGCCCAGTTCCGACAGGAGAGACTTGCTGAAGTAGAGGGGGCGGGCTTCGGCGTCCTGGGGGATGCCCCAGATTTTGCCGTTGAGCATGGTCGATTCCCAGAGGGAGTCGATGACATCTTCGAATTCGGAAAATTCGCCGCTGTTGACTTGTTCGGAGATGTCGACGAGATAGCCGGCCGTGGCCCAGTCGCCGATATGCTCATGGCCGGAAACGATGATGTCAGGAGCTTCGCCGGCGTCCGAAGCCAGTTCGAACTCGGTCTTGTAATCGCCCCAGTCGGTGTCGTCCTGGATGGTTTCCAGGGCGATGCGGCGGTTGTCGTCGCTGCCTTCCAGCACGGCGTTGGCGGCGTCGACGGCGGCGGCCAGGTTGTCGCAACGGCCGTTCTCGTAGGGCGGGCTGGCCTTGCAGCGAGCCACGAGGTTGACGGTCATGATCTCATCGGCGGCGGCCGGCGCGGCTTCCTCCTCGGCTGCGCCGGTATCGACCTGGACGGGGGCCGCGGGCGCTCCGCAGGCCGAGACGATAAGTGCCAGCGCGATCACGAGCGCCAGCAATACGAAAGGTTGACGATTCATGGAATCCTCCTTATTGAACTGAGTGGGGTGCATGGAACTGACGTGCATCAGAAATCACGTTCTGTTGGTGGAGCAATTATACCATACATTCTTACTGTGGATAAGTGTCGCGGAGAATCGTTAAGGGCGACGCAAGGCGTGGTTAAGAGTTCGAGCCTGTGGGTTAGATTCCGGTAAAGGTTCGGTTAACAGAGCGGGAGGAGGATTCCCATGCGGAGAAGACGTGAAAGCAGATTCAGACGTAGGCCGGAACAGGTCAAGACAAAGCCCCGGCAGACGCCGAGGCCTCGTTGTAAGATTAGGTAAGCGGGGGCAGTGATCACACCATGCGGCAGCTGTTCTCCAGGCGGCCCAGCTTCTCGACCTCGATGACGACCATATCCCCGTCCTTCATCCAGACCTGCGGGTCGCGGCCCAAGCCCACGCCGTGCGGCGTGCCGGTGAGGATCACATCGCCCGGCTCCAGCGTGAACGCGTTGGAGCTGAATTCGATCAGTTCAGCCACGCCGAAGATCATCTCGCGCGTGTTGCTCTCCTGCATCACTTCGCCGTTGAGGAGACAGCGGATGTCGAGCGTCTGCGGATCCGGAATCTCATCGGCTGTGATGAAGGCCGGGCCGATGGGGCAGAATGTATCCAGGCTCTTGCCCCGGATCCATTGGGGGTCGCCCAACTGCAGATCACGCGCGCTGACGTCGTTGGAGCAGGTGTAACCGGCCACGTAGTCGAGCGCGTCCGCGCGGCTCACATGGCGCGCTGTCTTGCCGATCACCGCCGCCAGTTCGGCCTCATAATCGACATTGGCGGTCAGGTCCGGATCCCAGACGATCTCATCGCCGGGGCCGATAATGCTGGTCGTGAACTTGGTGAAGATCACCGGACGATCCGGTGGCGGCGTGTTCGTCTCGCGACAGTGGTCCAGGTAGTTCAGACCGATGGCGACGATCTTGCCCGGCCTTTCCATCGGTGTCAGGAGCTTTACGCTGCTCCTGTCGACCGAATCGGTCACCGTTCCGGTCTTGCCTGCCAGAATGTCGCACCACGTGGCGTCGGTCACTTCGATCGTGTCGCCGCTGGCCGCGCCGAAAACCGTTTTCCCGTTGTGTTCAAACCGCAACCATCTCATCTGATCCGCTCCTCAGTGTGTTGGTAAAAGGCTGGACTATTTGATTTTGCCGTCGGCGAGCGCCTGTCTGAAATGGACCACGGTGCGGGCGACGCCTTCGTTGAGCGGCGTATACGGCACCTCGCCCAGCAGACGCTGCAAGGGCTGTTCATTCTGCGCCTCCGCGAAGGGCAAGGGCGTCTCCTCATAGGTGATGCGGCCGGCTGCGCTCGGCTCGGCGGCAACGATGGCGTCCACCACCTCCGACATATGGGCGACACTGCCGCGGATGTTGAAGACCGCCGCGCCTTCGAACGGCAGTCGCGCCAATGCAATGAAAGTGCGCGCCACATCATCGGCGTACTGGTAGCCGCACCTTCCGCCAAAGGAGATATGGTAGGCTTCACCTTTGGCCGCGGCCAGCATCGCCTGTGTCGGCGTGGAGGTCATGCCCTGATCGCGCGCCGGGCCGTAGACCGTGTAGGGCCGCAGCGCCACGCTGGCAATGCCGTCATCCTGCCAGTAGATGCGGGCCGTGCCCTCGTTGGCCCCCTTGTAGACACCGTACAGATTGAGCGGGTGGAGGGGATCGTCATCCTGCACCTCCGGCCCGTAGAGATCGGCGCCGCCGTAGACGGCCATGCTGCTGGCGTAGACCACCGGCGAGATGCCAACCCGCTTGGCCGCTTCGAACACGTTGACTGTGCCGACAACGTTTACTGCCGCGCCCAGCGCCGGATTGGCTTTGCAGAACGGCACCTGCAGCGCGGCCAGGTGAATGATGCGGTTGGCCCCGCTCTCCTCGACCGCGCGCGCGACCGCTTCCGTGTCGGTGATGTCGTCCTGGACAAACTGAATCTGCGCGATCTCCTCCGCCTCTATCAGCAGTTCAAGCCGGTGTCTGCCTGAACCCAGATCGTAGACGGTTACGCCGGCGCCCTCGCCGATCAGATTACGCACGACCCACGCCCCCAGGCAGCCCAGCGCGCCGGTTACAAAAAATCTTTCGTCAGACATCACTCACGCCCATTCCGTCGCTGCGCAGATGGAACATGCCGCAGACGCAATCCTGCGCTGAACTGTCCCCATCGCATAATTCATGTGAACTGCTGTCGGTTTCGTGGTATCCTATCATTGACCGGTTATTTGTCAATTCTGATTATGATCTGAGTTAAGCGCGATAACCGACGATGATTCGCGTGGATGCTGCCTTGCGCTGCCTGAAAGTCATCCCGTTCACATCTCCCTCATTCCAGGCAATACGCCCTAAGGACCCTCCATGACTGAGAACAGTTCCGCCGCCATCGACCCACGCGAACTCCGCAACGCCTGCGGCCTCTTTGCCACCGGCATCACCGTCGTCACCACCGAACTGGACGGCGAGGTCCATGGCATGACCGCCAACGCGTTCATGTCGGTCTCATTGGATCCGCCCCTGCTGGTCATCTCTGTCGGGCTCAAGGCAAGGCTGCATGACCTGTTGCGGCAGACCGGCCGCTACGCAATCAGCATCCTGTGCCACGACCAAGAGGACTACAGCAGCCACTTTGCCGGCTGGCCGGTTGAGGGGCTGGAAGTCAAGTTTGTGCGCCGCCATGACTATCCTGTCCTGCCCGACGCTCTGGCCTACTTTGTCTGCAAGGTCGTCGATGCCCACCCCGCCGGCGACCATACGCTCTACATCGGGCAGATCGAACATCTGGAGCAAGACGCCGGCGAGCCGGTACTCTTCTACGCCGGCAAATACCGCCAGATGACGCCATTGGATGCAGGGTAAGGCAGATCAACCGGCGTTCCGCGCCGCCCATCGCTTCTTCTTCGCCCGCATCTCTTCGTTGATCGGAACTGCCCGGCCCGGCGTTCGCTTGCTCCCGTCGTAGAGCCAGTTGCCCTGATTGTCGCGCAACACCGGTTGACGCTGCGCGACCGGCGGCGGGTCGATTGGCTTCGCCGGCGCGACCGCATACCAATAGGCCACCGACGACATTTCGTTGGCCAGATGGTTGCCATGCCCGTGCTCAATCGTTACCTTCACCTCTTGCTGAAAACGCACCGGATTCTCCAGATGCAGCACATATGAGGACTGATAGCCGCCGCTGTCCTCTTCGAATATCGAGGAGCCGTTGCGCAGGAAGGCGTTTCGCTGCATGCCCCAGGCCTGGTTCAGATAGTCCTCACTGCCAGTGCCGTGAAGGTCCGGCGGCCACTTGTAGCCGTCCACCCAGATCATGTCGTCCCCTTCGCCCCACCAGCTCCCCTGAAAGTTGGTGACGGACAGTGTGCAGCCGATGTAGTGGCCGCGGCCCTGCGTCTCCAGGATGACGTAGTTGTCCTCCCAGGCCTGCCTCTCCTTGTTGACGATATTCGCTTCCGGCCGGTTGACGGTGATCTCGTGCCCCCAGCCGCCGAAGGGATTGGCGCGCCGGAACTCGGCGTGAAAGTAGCCCCGCTCCGCCGGCATCTCGTCGAATAACTCGTAATCCACATAGAAATACTGGCGATGATCTTCGCCGCTCTCATTGATCAACTCTACCAGCGCCCGCTCGCGGAAGGGCATCGGCGCGTAGCAGTTGAGCGCGCAGCCGGTCTCGAACTGGTTGTTCCAGCGCGTGGAGGCGGTGAACAACTGCGACTGATAGGAGTTGACGATCCCGTTCCCCAGGCCGAAAAAGTCCCCCAAGGGCACGAGCACGCTCGGATGCCGCGCGTTGTCCCAGCTGATCTTCAGCAGGCAATCGCGATAATGGTTGCGCTGGGTCATCCAGATATGCGTGATGACGCCCGGCCCGCTGATGTCGGCTAGCACGCGGCTCTCCCCCGCGGGGATGATCCAGGCGTCGGTGTTGCGCCCGCTGGTGTCCCAGGAGGAGGCACGGCCGCTGCGCGCCGTGCTGATAGATGAGATGTCTGAATGCATCGATCCGGTTCTCCTGAGTGGGCCTCCTCTGCCTAGGCGATAACTAGGAATCGGCGACGGCCAAGCTGACTGGTTGCTGCCCGCAATGGCACGGGAACAGAGCAATTGGATAAAGATTGAGCAGGCGTATCATTGACGCTGATCTACTCTTACCCTATAATGTACCACGATCTCTGGACGTGAGTGAATCCCTTCCGCAATCTGTACCCTACAGGCGCCACCGACTCCAGGCTTCTTGATCTTCGCGGCAACTGCATTGGCGTATTGAGCGTGCAGGTTGTCAATGTGGACCCGCATTCAGCCCCGGGATCACCCGGTAAACCACCAAGAGAACAGAAGCCACCAGCAATGACACGTAGGCAGAACTCGGACAATCGCGCTCGCAATGTTGGTCGCCGCGCCGACCGCCCAACACATCTTGGGCGCCGAATCAGTTGCGCCGGGACCTGCTCAGCCGCACTGTCTTCGGCTCGCGCATCACGCTGATCGTCAGCATCACCGCCGTCTTCATCGGCGACCTGATCGGCTTCGTCTGGGGCATCGCCAGCGGCTGCCTCGGCCAGTGCTTTGACCTCATCAGCCAGCGCGTGGTGGATGTGCTGATGTCCTTTCCCGGCCTGATTCTGGCGCTGCTGCTGCTCGTTGTCCTGGGCGCCGGCTTGGTAACGGTCAACGTCGCCATCTCCGTCACCCGCATCCCCTCGGCCACGCGCATCACCCGTGCGGTGGTGCTTTCAATCAAGGAGACCTCTTGTGTCGAGGCCGCCCGCATGGTCGGCGCGTCCAATCTGCGCATGATGGTTCGCCATGTCGCGCCGCAGGCCGTTGCGCCCAGCCTGGTGGTCGCAACGAGCGCAGGTTTCGATTGACACCTTGGCTTTTTCGCCACCGGGCCCGCAGACGTTTCGCCCGTCTCTACGCATTACGCAATACGGGATATGCAATTCGGGTAAAGCTGAGTTTCTATGCGAACCTCCACAAACAAGGAGACTGTTGTGCCCTTTCAGGTCTTAGACTTCCACAAAGACATCCGCAATGTTCTGACGACGCCGGAGATCCGCGCCCGCTTTCTGCAGATCGACGTGGGCCAGACCTCACAGAGCCATACCCATGACCTGGGCCATGAGATCTTCCTGATCTTGCAGGGGCAGGCAGAGTTTACGATTGAAGGCCATGCCGAGGTGCTGGGGCCCGGCCAGCTCTGCATCGCGCTGACCGATGAGGCCCATCAGGTGCGCAATGTAGGCGACGAGCTGGTCATCATGTACCTCTCGGTCACGCCGCACATCCAGCCGACCCATACCTTCTGGAACAAAAACGGCGCCAAAGAACCGCCCCGTTTCGCGCTGAATACCGCCTACGACGTGGAGCCGGACCGCACGACGCCCACCGCTGAGATTCTCGATCAGCAGTTGGCCGCAGCCGAGGCATGGCTGGCCGCGGTCGAGGCCAATACGCGTACCCAGCGCGAGCAGATCACAGCCTACAAGACGGCGCGCGCCGCCGGCGATGAAGAAGCGGCCCTGGCCGCGCGCGATGCGATGTGGGCATCGCTTTACCCTGCCTACCGCCGCGCCTTCGCCCTGGCCGATGTCTGGAACAGCTTCACCTCGCGCACGGTGGATAGCGACTATACCGGCCCTTGAGCCGCCGCCCCCTCAACCAACCACTGACCACTGACCACTGACCGGAGACAGACAAATGAAACGAGTGAAAATCGGCGTGATCGGATGTGGGGCCATCGCCCAGGTCCATCATATGCCCAATCTGATGGAATTGCAGGACGAGTTCGAGGTAACCGCCGTCTGTGACGTGTCGGCTGACACCGCCCGCTACGTGGCCAACCGCTTTCACGTGCCCAGGCAATTTACCGACTATCGCGACCTGCTGGCCTCCGATGTAGAGGCGGTGCTCCTCTGCCAGACGGATCCCAAGAAGAGTTTGGCCGTTGCCGCCTTCGACGCCGGCAAGCATGTCTTCGTCGAGAAGCCGGTCTGCTTCTCCTTGCAGGAGTGCGATGAGATGATCGCGGCCTGCGAGCGTTCCGGCAAGGTGGGCCAGGCCGGTTATATGAAGGTCTACGACCCTGCATTTGAACGGGCCAAACGGGAAGCCGCCGACATGGACGTGCGCTTTGTGCAGATCAATCACCTGCACACGGACAACGACTTGCATCTGCGGCAGTTCGATGTTCGCCGCTTCGATGATCTGCCCGCGGGGGCCATGCAGAGCGCGATCGAAGGCCGCGCGGCCGCCCGCCGTCAAGCCATCGGCGACGTGCCATCCCACCTGGAGCGCGCCTTCTTCCTGCTGGCGGGAAGCATGATCCACGACCTGTACGGTCTGCGCGAGATCATGGGCCTGCCGGTCGAAATTACGCATACGGAAATCTGGCAGGAAGGCCTGGCGCTCACCTTCACAATGGTCTACGAGAACGGCGCCCGCTGCGTGGGCACGTGGATCGAACTGCCAAAACTGTGGGATTTCAAGGAGACGCTGGAGATCTACGGCGACGACAAACGCGTGAGCGTCGCCTACCCGACCGGCTTCGCGCGCGGCATCCTGTCCACAGTGTCGATTCAGGGCATCGACAGCCAGGGCACGTCCTACCGCACCGAGCCGTACATCGACTGGGACAGCGCCTTCGTGCGCGAGCTGCGCCACTTCCAGGACTGCATCGTCAACGGCAAGAAGTCCCGCACATCCTTGGAACACGCCCGCAAGGATGTCGGGCTGATTATCGACATTATCAAAGCGCACAAAGGATAGCGATTGCGGCCACATTGAGAATGAGGATTTCGGCGCATTGCCTATTCCGTACTGCGTATCGCATAGTAGGGGAGACGCCCGCGTGCTTCTGAGTTCTAAACTCATAGAAACCTGGGTGATAGCAGTCGCCGCTTCGCGCTGGTATTGTGCTGCTCGGGAAGAATAAGGCGAACGATCATGACACTTACAAGAGTGAGGCTGGAACGCTTCACCGCCTTCAAGAAGCTGGATCTGGCATTCTCTCCAGGCATCAATGTCCTTATCGGCGAAAACGGTACGGGCAAGACGCACCTGATGAAGGTGTGCTATGCTGCCTGCGATGTTTCCAAGACACGAAGATCCTTTGCCGATAAACTGATCGAAGTTTTTCTGCCATCCGGCCGAGCTCTCGGGCGCTTGGTAAGTAAACAATCGGGCAGTGAAAGGGGAGTTGTTGAAGTCCATCGAAGAGGCCCAAAACTGCGCGTTTCATTTTCGAGACGTGCCAAGGTTTCAGGCTCGGCGTACCATACCGGCGCGAGCCAGTGGGTCGATTCCCCTATCGAAAGTGTCTACATTCCGGTCAAGGAGATGCTTGCCAACGCGCCTGGCTTTCGATCGCTGTACGGACAGTTCGAAATCCACTTTGAAGCAGTATATGATGATATCTTGCAGCGCGCGTATCTACCACTGCCGCGGTGCCGAATTGAGACGCAGAAGAAGCATCTGTTCCCAGACCTGGAAAAGGCGCTTGAAGGCAAGGTTACGATCAAAAACGAGGAGTTCTTTCTACGCAACAGGCAAGGAAATATCGAAATTTCCTTACTCGCCGAGGGCATACGCAAGCTCGGTTTGTTGTGGGTTTTGCTCCGGAATGGAACGCTGCAAGAGGGCTCGGTGCTGTTCTGGGATGAGCCTGAAACCAATCTTAATCCAAGACTCTTCCGCGTGGTAATTGATGTCTTGCTGGAATTGCAGCGAATGGGTGTTCAGATATTCTTCGCCACCCATGATTACGTAATCCTCAAGGAACTTGATCTGCAGAAAGAATGCGGGGACAAGGTAGCTTTCCATTCTCTGTATAGGACGGAAGAGACGGGCGAGATCGCCTGCCGCACTGCGGACGCCTTTCTCGACATCCATCCGAACTCAATTGCAGCCACATTCGACGACTTGTATGACCGGGAGGTGGTGCGTAGTCTGGGTGATCTTGTTCGATGAAAGATTTCACATTCAAGGAAGGCGACCTGCAAATCGAAATCAAGGGCGCAGTCGATGCCAGAAAATTCGACGATCCCTCTAGTCACCGGCTGACCAATTGCATGAAAGCCGTTGACTTCATAGTTGAGCTTTCTGATCGTTATCTGTTCATCGAGTTCAAAGACTCCCAAGCCCCCGGAGCCACGGGGCAAGCCCCACAGGACTTCATTCAGGAATTCCTGAGGGGCAAAATTGACGAGGCATTCAAATACAAGTATCGAGACTCCTTTCTTTACGAATGGGCGGCAGGTAGAGCCGACAAAGACATTCATTTCCTAGTTCTTGTTGCTCTGGACACTTTGACAACGGCTGACTTGGGGAAAAGAACAGACGCCTTGAAGAAGAAATTACCTTTACAGACATCGAAGCCAACTCCTTGCCTTCACCCGTTTGTAAGAAGTTGCAACGTGTTCAATCTGGTTACGTGGAACCAGTACAATTTGGACTTTCCTGTCAACCGCCTGAGCACCGTCTGACTCTGCAAGCCGCACTAAACAGGCTGCGCTCTTACATGCGGCGCTGCACAATAGCTTTCTTTTCGGTTCTTCCGCTTATAATAAGTGCTCGAAAGGAAACCGGCTACCGGCCACCGACCACTGACTACCGGCCACCGACCACTGACTACCGGCCACCGACCACTGACTACCGGCCACCGGCCACTGACTACCGGCCACCGGCCACTGACTACCGGCCACCGGCCACTGACTACCGGCCACCGGCCACTGACTACCGGCCACCAAAAACCGCAGTCTATGAAAACGCTCATCGTCGCCACTATCCAGCAGAAAATGCGTCTGCCCCTGACGTTGGAGGAGTACCGCGAAGACCTGCGCCGCTTTCTGCGGGCTGCGGCCAATAAGCGCGCGCGGCTGGTCGTCTTCCCCGAACTTGCCGGCGTGATGGTCATTCCGCCTTTGCTCGGCGGCTTGCAGGCCGGCCTGCTCAAGCGGGCAGACCTGGCGCGGCGGCGGCAGTCGAGCCTGTGGCAGAAGATGAGCGGCGGCGTCTCCGGCGCGCTCGCCGGCTGGTTCAACTCCGACTTTCGCCAGATGACCGGCGCGCTGCTGACGACGCAGCCGGAGATGGTCTGGGACGCCTACGACGACGTTTTCGGCGGGCTGGCGCAAGAGTTTGATGTGACCCTCGTCGCGCCCAGCGCCTATCTGCCCGATCCCATGGACGGGATTCTGCGCAATCTGGCCGTCATATATGGGCCGGGCGGTGAACGGCTCGGCTACCAGGCCAAACGCGTCCTGCATCCGGAAGATGAAGACCTGGCCCAGCCCGGCCAGGAGTGGAACGTCATCCAGACGCCCGTCGGGCAAATCGGTTTGATGCTGGGCGGGGACCTGCTCTACCCGGAAGTGGGACGGCTGCTGGCCTATCAGGGCGCGGAGATGCTCATTGCCCAGGGCGCGGCCACGGAGCGGGTCCTTTACGAAAAGCTGCGCGCCGGTGTTCTGGCGCGCATGCAGGACAATCAACTGTTCGCGGCAATCAGTTTTCTCGTCGGCCACAATGAGTTCAGCCGCCGCCAGCGCGACCCGTTCGTGGGCCGTTCGTCGGTGATGGCGCCCCAGGAGCTTACACCCCGCTCAAGTGGTATCCTTGTCGAAGCATCGAACTTCCGCAGCGAGAGTGTGCTTTCCGCGACCTGGGATTTTGAGGAACTGGCCGCATTGTGGGAAACATCGGATACGCCAGTGCGAAGCCATCTACCACTGGAAACGGTCGGACCGACGCTGGCGAAGCTTTACCAGAAGATGAAGCAACTGCCTAAAGGATCGGATGCGCTCTTGGCCGCGCCGGAGGACCAAGAGCCTGATACCATCGTGTCCCCCGACAGTAATCTGAAGAGGAAGTCATTGTCAAGCAAAAAGAAGTCAACTCTCGGCCTGCACGAACTGCCCGTGTTGGCGTCGGTCAGCTCTTTCTGGGGATCGGCGACTCCTGAAGAAATCGAAGCCGCCCTGCCTGCCCATGTTCCCGTCAGTATGCCTCTTGATTCAGATGATGAAGCTTACGGAGATGATCCCGAACTGTCCGAATCAGAAGAATCGCAGGCGCTTGCCGAACCGGTGACGGACGCGCAAGAAAAAGACGAGGCGGGCGGAGCCGGCGCAGAGGCGACAGAGGTCGCCGCCAATCAGGCAGGCGAAGGTCAAGCAGGGGATGGAGAGAGCGGAAACGAAGGCGAGGACGAAACCCAGGAGATGGACGCGCTCCTCGAACCGAGGGCAGAAGTAAAGAGGGACGACAGCGGCTGATCGCTGCGTAATCAAGGCATAACCCCCTCTTTGGCGGTCTGGATCAAGCGCAGCATCTCCCCCACATCGGTGATCTTCACGCGCGGCTGTCCACGCTGCGCGCCCCGCTCATTCTCGATCTGCTCCAGAATCTGCCAATCGGCGAAAGAAACGAATGCCACGCCCTTCTCTTGTAGGAGAGCGACGATGTCGCCGGGGTGCCCCTGCCCGTCGGTAGCTGGACTCTGCTGATTGAGCGCGCCAGTTTCGAACGCGCCTTTCACGTCTTCCATCATCATTTTGACCGTCTCGACCGCGTCAGGCTTGTTGGTTCCGATCACGCCGCTCGGGCCCCGCTTGGCCCAGCCGACGGCGTACTCACCGGGCACAACCGCGCCGCCATGTTCGGCGGTTACGCGCCCCTTTTCGTTGGGAATGATGCCCCAACGATCATAGAACGGGACGCCTAGAATCGGCACGCCTTTGTAGCCGATCGAACGGAAAACCAGCCCCACATCAAACTCCTTGTACGCGCCGGTGCCACGGCAGGAAAGATAGCCCGTCTCGGTCGCGTAGAGCGCATTCTTTTCCGTCGTAATGGCGCTGATCGCCCCCTCTGTACCGCAAATCGCCGTGGGTGAACGCAAAAAGTGGAAGATGATCTGCTTCGGTTTGCCGGTTGCGCCGCGTTCCGCCAGTCCGCGCAGCGTTTCCAGGTTGCGCTGGGCCGCGCGATCCCCTTCCAGTTCGGCTTTGCTGGCGTCATCCAGCACCAGGTCGGCCGGGTTGACGATCACATCCGCGATCTCCAACTCGCCCAACTCCTTGATCTCCGGGTTGGTGAACTTGGCCTGCACCGGCCCCCGGCGGGAAAAAATGTGAATGCGCCTGACATTGCTTTCCCGCAGCTCGCCTAGGGCGTAGTCGCTGATGTCGGTGGTCTCTAATTCGACAACCGACTTCGCAAGGATGCGGGTCACATCCATCGCCACATTGCCGACGCCGATCACAGCCACACTTTCCACGCTCAGATCGAACGCATAATGGCGAAAATCGGGATGAGCGTTGTACCAGGCCACGAACTCCGTGGCGGAAAAGCTGCCTTCCAGATCTTCACCGGGAATTTCGAGCTTCCGGTCCGACTGCGCCCCGACCGCGTAGACGATCTGGTCGTAGTGCGCTTTCAGATCGGCATGGGTAATGTCGGCGCCGAGATCGACGTTGCCGAAGTAGCGCACGCGGCTGTCCTTCATCGTGCGCTCATAGATGCGCGTCACAGATTTGATCTTCTGATGATCGGGAGCCACCCCATAGCGCACCAACCCGTAGGGCGTGGGCAGCCGGTCGAAAATATCGATCGCTACATGCGCATCTTTCTGCTTCAGCAGCGCGCCGGCTGCGTAAAAGCCGGCAGGGCCGGCGCCGGTGATCGCAATTCGCACAGGTCTGCTGCTGCTTCCGAGTTCGCCGGGAGGAGTCAAGGCAACCTTCCTTTATGTTTCGTACCCGCGTTCAAGCGTAGAAGCGGTAGCGTAGGTCACATTTTGCCCTGAAGCAAAGACTGAAACTGTCGCGCCAGCGTGAGCACACCGATTCCGATCTGGAAATACTCTGTCGGGCCGATCGCTTCGACGGCGCTCTCGTCGCCCTCCTCGGCGCGGGCGCTGGACAGCCAGGCGAACACACCGCCTAACAGCGCGCCGCCGATCACACCCGCTACGATGATAGCAGTTCGGCTGCTTCCCTTCATTGCCTGTCTCCACTGCATTGAGCGCTCCGACAGCGAAGCGGTCGCGCGGATTCAATCACTGTTCGGACGTGTGCGCAGACTGACCGCGACGCTGTGAATAGCGCCGCGGTCAGAGTAAGGAATCAAACTAGTGGAGAGTGGTTGATGGTGCTTCTTCCACTCTCCACCGAGGTGCAGTAGCGTCCTATTTGAGCGTCATCTCCTTGATCAGGATGCGGTGGTCGAGCTTTGGCGCCCAATTGAGCCGGCTGCCGACGCCGTATGCAAGATCCATGTGGCCGATGTAGCCGATGGCAACATCCTCATGCACCATCCGGTTCAGCTCCTGCAGCGTCATCTCGCGCTCATCACCGGTGAGCGGCAGCGCCTTCATCCACACCGCGTCGGCTTCCTCGTTGCAGTAGACCGAGAGAATGCCATCGCAGGCGTAGTAGAAGCGGTAGGAGGAGGCGTAATCCATGATCTCATTGCCATGCAGATGGATGGCGACGAAATTCCGGTCTTCGGGCACGTCCTTGATGTTGACCAGCATCACCTGCCCGAACCCTTCCGGATCGTAGAAGGTGATCGAAACGCTGAAACCGACATCTGTGAGCATGGAAGCCACCGCCTGCAGCACCTCATCCGCTCTGGGGAAGACGGCATGGCGCGCGCCGAGCGTGATCTCCATATCGATGGGCACGCCGTCGGCGGCCGCTGCGTCCAGCAGTTCACGCGCCTGGTCCGGGTCAAAGGGATACGGTTCCAGGCTCGGGTCATGGCCGGTAGCCGACGAGTTGACAATCTGGCCGGCGACCGAAGCTGAGCCGCCCAGGATGCTCCCGACGATGGCCTCCTTGTCGATCGCCATCTGGAATGCCAGGCGCACTCGCCGGTCGGACAGCAGCGGGCTGTTCGTATCCATGCGGATGAAGATCGTCTCCACGCTGGCGGCCGACGTGCAGCTGATGTCAGCTTCGGCGTCGAGAATCTGGCACTGCTCCGGCGTCACGTACTGGGCCAAGTCGACCTCGCCTGCCTGCACAGCTGCGACCCGGACCTGGTCCTCCTGCAGGAAACGGTAGGTCGCCTTCTGGAAGGTCTGGGCGCCGCCGGCATCGTCGGGCGCGTCCAGGCCCCACCAGTCAGGGTTGGCCTCATAGGAGATAAACTCGCCTTTGCGCCACTCGACATACTTGTACGGGCCGGTGCCGATGATCTGGGTATGGTAGGAGTCAGGATCCTCGGCCAGCTGCTTCGCCGAAGAGATGCCTACCCACTCAACCTTGCCGAGCAGGATCGGGTCCGGCTCCGGCGTCGTTACATCGAGCGTATATTCATCGACCGCTTCGGCGCTCACTATGCCGAGGAAGTCGAGCAGGTCGAAGGCGTTGTCCGCATCGAACGTGTGGTTGATGCTGACCGCAGCCGCTTCCGCGTTAAAGGGCGAGCCGTCGTGGAAGGTCACACCCTCGCGCAGCGTGAAGCGTATCGTGGTGTCGTTCAGCCGCTCCCACGAAGTTGCCAGCATCGGAACGAAGCCGCCGTTGGTATAGTCGCGGGCCACCAGTTGTTCAAACGCGTTGCGGAATCCTGCCGCGCCGGTCTCGCCGAAGGAGCGCCAGGCATCGAGGCTGACAGGTTCGATGCCAACCGCGATTGTGACCTCTTCGCTCGCCATGCCGTCATCCATCGCCGCCGGTTGAACCGGCTGACAGCCGGCCAGCGCAACAGCCAGTACGACGACCAAAGCCATCCATCTCCAAGCTCTTCTTTGAATCATGACTCCCCCTTCTTGATGTTTTGCGCGCCAGGCGGAAAACCCGCCTGACTTTGTTGCTCGAACCGCGCCCCTGCTCGAACGAGGCGCAGGCTCGTCGCCGCCAAGGTCCACAAAAGTAAAGCGCACAAGAAGCTCCTGGCTGCAACCGAGGCGATTTTCTCCAATTGTGAAAAAGCGGACTGCGGTGCTAAAATGGCAGCAACACCTTGCCAGGTTGCTGCCGAACGCCTCCTCAGCGTCGTTGGCGGCAATCAAGAATGATTGTATAGTAACTCTGCCAGACACGTCAATTCTCGAAGCGGTCGCCCCGGCGAAATCGGTCTTCGAATCCACCTGGGTTACGGGCCAACTGGCATATCCATCACGCAAGAAAGCATGCGCAATTCTGCCGATCCCTCAATCCCATAAACGCCCCGTTTTTGCCCAGCCGCGTGCAAGAGTGGCGGGACAACAAGTTAGAACGAGACAATGTGCGGGTCATGCCAGGCCGCGGAGACGGGGCGGCTGCACTGTGCGCGTGGCTCTGCCGCCGGCTCGATGCTGACGGTCATTCCTATCATGATCATCTACAGCTTCGCCTCTCGCTACTTCATCCGCGGCATCGCCTTGACCGGGTGGGAACCCTTACCGCGCCTGCCGCAGGCCTGCCAACAGGGGCCGCTGCAGGCCCAGACCACAGCCCTCTTCAGTTGACATCTGCACAGCCAGGAAAGGACAAACTATGCGCATAACCGGTGGTGAAGCTGTCGTTCGTTCGCTGGAAGCGCACCAAGTCGACACCGTGTTCGGCATTCCGGGCACACACAATCTGGCCATATACGAAGCCCTGCGCCAGACGGACAGCATCCGGCACATCCTCGCCCGCCATGAGCAGGGCGCTGCCTTCATGGCCGACGGCTACGCCCGCGCCAGCGGCCAGGTCGGCATATGCCTGAGCACCACCGGCCCGGCCGCGCTCAACACGCTGGCCTCGCTGGGCACGGCCTACAGCGATTCTTCGCCCGTTCTGTGCATCGCCAGCCAGATTCCGGCCGAGGGTATCGGCCTGGACAAAGGGTTTCTACACGAATGCCGCGACCAGTTGGCAAGTTTCGCGCCGGTGACTAAGTGGCGCGCGCGCGCCGACACCGTGGACGCGATCCCCGCTCTCATGCGCGAGGCGTTCGCGCAGATGCTGAACGGTCGGCCGCGGCCGACCGCCGTCGAAATCCCCTGCGATACGCTGGACGACAGCGCCGACTTGACGATCACCGCCGCGGCGTCCGCGCACCGCCTTGCCCCGGATTCGGAGCAGATCGAGCAGGCGGCGCGTCTGCTGCGCGCGGCGCGTCAACCCGTCATCTGGGCGGGCGGCGGCGCGATCGGCAGCAACGCCGGCGACGAGTTGCGGCAGTTGGCCGAGCGCTTGCAGGCGCCCGTCTTCACGACGGTGCTGGGCAAAGGCGTTCTCCCCGAAGACCATCCGCTGGCCGCAGGCAACGTGCTCCTGCACCCTGCATCGCGCGCATTTCTGGCCGAATGTGATCTCATGCTGGCCGTCGGCACCCGCTTTACCGAGGAGGAGACCGATCGCTGGGCACTGCGCATGCCGGACTCGCTCATCCATATCGACATCGATCCGGAGGAGATTGACCGCAACTACCCGGCTACGGTCGGCATCGTCGCCGACGCCCGCGCCGCGCTGCAACAGATCAGCGCGCGTCTACACGATGTGCGCAGGCAGCAGAGTGACCAGGCCGCCGGGATCGCCGATCTGCGACAACGTATTTGGCGCTACTGCCAGGCGCGTGCGCCCGAAGGCGTCGAGCTTGTTCACACGCTGCGTACTGCGCTGCCGCGCGACGCGATCATCGTCAGCGACCTGACCGTAGCGGCCTACTGGTGCCGACGGCTGCTCGACATCTATGAGCCGCGCACGTTCATCTACCCCTGGGGGTTCTGCACGCTCGGCTTTGGCCTGCCAGCCGCGATCGGCGCCAAGGTCGCGCGGCCGGAGCGCCCCGTAGTCGTCCTTTGCGGCGACGGCGGATTCATGTTCAACTGCCAGGAATTGGCGGCCGCGGTGCAGTACGACCTGCCGCTCGTTGTAATCGTCTTCAACGACAACGCCTATGGCGTACTGCGACCTCAACAGGAGGTGCGCTACGGGGGCGCGCATGAGGTCGATGTTGTCAACCCGGACTTCGTGGCGCTGGCGGGCGCGTTCGGCGTAGACGGCTGCCGCGTAGACTCGATCGAACAGCTGGGCCCAACTGTCGCAAAGGCTATCGAGGCCGATCGAACAACCTTGATCGAACTTCCGGGAACGCTGCCCTGGCCGATTATGGACCCGTCGACGCGCATGTTCGAGGCGGAGCCGTGAGCAAGCTGCGCGTTGGCTTCATCGGCGCCGGCGCCATCACCGATCTGCACTACCTGGGCTACAAGAACAACCCCAAGGCGGAGCTTCACGCCATCTGCGATGTCGACGCGGCGCAGCTCCGGCGCCGCGCTTCCGAATGGCGGATCGGCAAGACCTTTACCGATTACCGCAACCTGCTCGCCGACCCCGACATCGACGCCGTGGAGGTGATCACGCCCCACCATCTGCACGCGCAGATGGGGATCGCCGCGCTGGAGGCGGGCAAGCACCTTTCCGTGCAGAAACCGATGGCGATCACCGTTGCCGAATGCGATGCACTCATCGCCGCGGCGCAACGCGCTGGCAAGCTGATGCGCGTGTTCGAAAACTTCCGCTTCTATCCTCCCCTGGTGAAGGCCAAGGAACTTCTCGACGCCGGCGCGATCGGCGAGCCGCTCTCCATACGCATCAAGTGCGTACAGGGCACCACGGGGGAAGGCTGGAAGATCCCCTACCGGCGCTGGGTGTGGCGCTTCGACCCCGCCCAGGGCGGCGGCGGTCGCGTCATCCTCGACTATGGCTACCATCTTTTTTCTATCGCCCGCTGGTATCTGGGCCCAGTTGAAAAGGTCTTCGCCTGGATTACGCACCGCCCGATACAGCATGGATGGATGCTCGACAGCCCGGCGGTCGTCATCTGGAAGTACCGGAGCGCCGAAAAATACGGCTCCTACGAAGCCGTTACCTCCGATGACATCCTGGTTCCAACCAAGTACGGTCGCCCGGAGGACGAGTGGGTCGAGTTGACCGGTTCGCGCGGCTTTATCTGGGTCAACCGCTGCACCTCGATGCTGCTCGACAGACCGGCGCTGGAGATGTACCGCGACGGCGAGACCACCCAGTTTCCCGACGTGGACTCGGATTGGGGCGCCAGCTTCGTTGCCGGCGTGCATGATTTCGTCGACGCCATAGCCGAAGGACGGCAGTCGCAACTGAGCGGTGAGGAGGGAAAGGCCGTGCTCCAGTTCTGCCGCGCGGCCCAACTGTCGGCGCAGGAAGGCCGCGAGGTCCGGCCCGAAGAGATCGTTTAGCCTGCCTGCGCTCTCTGCATACGCATCGCGTCTTGGGAAACGTCCCGCAGGCACACGCAACATTTTGCCCAGGCGCCGTACACCGGTGCCAATCAAGAGGTACACAATACGCAACTCTCGCTACACAATACTCGGATGACTTCTGATTCTGGCCGCGCTCCTCGCCGCCTGCGAACGGTTGCCAAGCGACGTATCGGTTACGACCACCCCCAATCCCCACACCCGTACCACCTCCCAAAGCGGTCCATCGGGTTTAACGCAGCGACAACATCGCCAGCGTGACGCCGCTGGGTCTGGTGGATTCGCAGTGGAGGGTCAACCTCTCCTTCCATATCGGTGCCCGCCTCAACGGCTTTCGCGTCCAGCCGGGCGACACGGTTGCGGCGGGGCAGGTATTGGCCGAACTGAATGTCGGCTTTCTGCCGCATGAACTGGCCAAAGCATACAAACAGCTGGAGATCGCCCAACTGCGGCTGCATGCGGCCGACTGAGACAAGTCGCTGGCATTGGCCGACGCGCCGGCCGCCCTCGAATTCGGCAAACTCGCACTGGAGCAGGCGCGCGCCGGCGCAGCGGAGGACGACATCACCCTGGCCGTAATCGACGGTGCCTGCACCGCAATGTTGGAAGGCCTGGAAGAGAACGAGCAGATATAGGAACGTTAGGCCCCGAATCTTGCCCTATCTTTATGCTAGAATTCGATGCCGCCCAGCCTTCGCGCTGTGGCTGGCGTTGCGAGCGGCGCCCCCCGCAACCGGCCTGGTAGTTGCCAGGCGTGCATCCCCTGTGGGGAGGCATTTGAAAGGGAGCTTCGTGCCACGCGCTCTCCATTCAATCGGGGTGCATCCCAGATTATTGTGCGTCGAGTAAAGCCAAGCGGTTGAAGCAGTTGAGGCCAGGTTTGACTGAGCAGAGTCGTGCGGCGTGCAGGCATCGACAGCGGACCCCCTTTGGTCTTCACAACCCCTTCTCCGCGTCTACGCCCTTTCATCTTAACGAAAAACTGGGATGCACCCATGCAAGGGAAGCGCGCGTCGGCGCTGAGCAGTTGGGCTGCGCTCTTTTCGCCCGCGCACCACGATTCAGAGCATCGCGGTCACTCTGAGTACTGAAAACGCACAAAACGCACAGAGTGGCGTTCGTTGAGACACTGTTGAAGTTCCGGTATCCGCGCCTCGCGCGGGCGCATCCAAGAATGGGGGCGGAATTTCGGCTGCGTCCGGGCTTATGGGCCGCTTGCAGGCGACGTGCGGGGCGCGCAGGTCAGGTGTGCGAGTGTAAGTGATCACGAGCGTTTGCGAGCGTTTACAAGCATTTACGAGCGTTTGCGAGCGTGTTCGAGCGCGCCAGGTCGCGTTTCGTCGCGTTTGGTCGCGTTTGGTCGCGTTTAGTCGCGCCAATTTTTTTTTTTCGTGTTCGGACATGTTCGGGCACGTTGGGGCGTGTTCTTTCGTCATTTCTCGTCATTCTTCGTCCCTAAATGGTTTTTTTCGGGTATGGCGGGCAACGGGCGGTTGCGGCATTGTTTGGGCAGGGAGGTCAGCAGTTTGCTGCGCGTGGCTCCCCGCGCAGGGGGCAGGATGGGCAAAATGGCATGGCATTCATTTGAAATCGGTATGCAGTTGCGGCAGGGCCGCGGCTGCGTTGGTTCGTCTTGCGCACAAGTGTACTACAAAAGCGGGGCGTTTGCAGTTGCTGGGAATCCCAGGGGGCATCTCGGAATGGGGGTGGGTTTCTGAGTTGCTCTGAAGGGCAGTACTGTCAGCAGTTGTCTGAACTGTGGTTCAGGCAGTCAGCATGATGGAGACAGTTGACGGCAGCGGCTCAGGCGGCGTCTTCGTTGACGAGAATCAGGCGAGTTGCGGTTCGATTCTGGCGACAGGCAACCTGCATCTGTCACCCATTGGAGCAGTTCTTCAACAGGCGCGGAAGCCGAAACCGGCTGCAGGCGAGAGGCCCGCGATCGCAGGGGCACGTTCCCCAAAAATTTGAGACGCACCCATTCAATCGGAACACCTTGCTAAATCAATTGATATAGATATATCTTAATTTGATAACCCCAAACACCATTGTCAGGATCTCGAATTCTGCTTTCTCTTTCGCCGCGCATACATGGCCTGCACCTGTCACGCCATCAGCCTCCAGAATGTCCATCGTCCACCAATTGATATTCACTTTTCAAAATTTTTTTCGGAAACTCTCGTATAACTCTCGTGCAACGCTCGTACGAACGTTACACGAGCCTGCATCATAAATTCGTACTGTTGGCCTCCCTCTGCCCCTCCTGTTTCCCCACCCATATCGCCTGATCGCCGCCCTTTCAAACCTCACCCCGATTCTAAGCTGCACCCGTTGCCAAAATCGTCTTTGACAGGCCGTAATCCAGGAACTATACTCCATGTACCTTCCTCACTATCTCCGGCAAGTTTGCAGAAAAAAAAGGAAACACTGCTTGCCCCCTAACGACCCGAAACAGCGCGGCAAATCGCGACGATTTGCGCCCCCGCCTATTGGTCGCGCGCCTGAATCAAAGCGGCTTGGATTGCGAGACATGGGATGTATCTGAAACAGAGATTGGCCGCAGGCCAGCACCTGATCGGGGCCGGCATCTTCTCCGGCTCACCCGATGTCATGGAGTATACCGCCGTCGGCATGGACTGGATATGGTGGGAGGCTCAACATGCCCACTCGGACTGGCAGACGCTTGTGCATGGCGTCCGCACAGCCTATGGAATGGGGATACCGGCGCTGGTGCGGACGTGGACGCATGAGGGCGGCACGATCGAACGGCTGCTCGACACCGGCGCCGAGGGCATCATCGTGCCCCTGGTTGACACGCCGCAACAGGCAGAGGAGATCGTCTCCCGCTGCTACTTTCCGCCCTTCGGCACGCGTTCCTATGGCGCGATCCGCATGGAACGAATTGAGGGAGACCTGAACGAATGGAACAAGCGCAGCATCACGGTGATGATGATTGAATCGCCCGAGGCCGTCGCAAACGCCGAGGCCATCGCCAGCGTTCCCGGCGTGGACGCGCTCTTCGTCGGCCACCGCGACCTGACGCTGCGTCTCGGTCGCGAGTCGGACGAGTACACCGCGCATGCCAATATCCAGCGCGAATTGGAACACGTGGTCGACGCCTGCAACAAGGCCGGCAAAGCCGCCGCCGCCGTCGCCCTGACGCCGAAGATGCTGGCGGAGCGCATACAGGAAGGCTATCGCCTGCTCCTGGCCGGCTTTGATCTGGACCACCTCGAGGCCGACTACCGGCGCATGAGGGATGCGTTCAAGACGATTCTGGACGACATGGAGGTTCGATGATGACGAACGGCCCGCGCTATGTAACCGTCGCCCGCGACGATGATCTGTACGAGGCTTTCCCCGACATCTGCCTGCTGCCCTCCGGCAAACTCCTGTGCATGTACCGCGAGGCGGATGTCCACGTGGCCAGCACATCCCGCATCATTCTCATCGAAAGCGACGACCGCGGCCGCAGCTGGACCAATCGGCGCCAACTGGATGACCGGCTCACCTTTGCCGAAGACCTCGCCGTCTGGAATGCGCCGCGCATCGTCCTGTTGCCGGATGGCCGGCTCGTCGCCAACATCGACGTCTTCGTCTTCCCGGACGATGCCGACGACTGGAATCTGCCGCAAAGCCTTCTCTCTTCCCAGACCTTCCTCTGGTTCAGCGAGGATGAGGGGCAGACCTGGACCGAACGTAATCTGACGGAAGTGCAGGGGTTCTGCACGGACAGAATCCTGGCGCTGACCGCCGACCACTGGCTCACCGCCGTCGCCTTTTGGAGCATCCGTTTTCCCGGCGCCTTTCGCTTGCACACGGTACACTCCGTTGACGGCGGCCGCACCTGGCCGCTCAGCGCGCTCACAGCCGAACAGGATGGCTATCAGCATGACGAGCCGTCGGTCGTCCGCCTGCCGGATGGACGGCTGCTGTGCGTGATGCGCGAAAACATACACACGACCCGCCCTTCGCACTACGTCCTCTCCGATGACGACGGCTACACCTGGTCCACCCCGCGCCCGTGCCCATTCTACGGCGACCGCCCGGCTGCCGGCCTGCTACAGAGCGGCAAGCTGCTGGCGATCTACCGCAATGTAGAGCCAAAGCCCGGCGCAGTGAAGCTAAACGATGAGGGACGGAATCCCGGCACCTGGGCATGGCTGGGCGATCTGGCCGGGCTGGAGGGAGCGGGGGGCGAATCTCGCTTTCTGGAAATCGAAAACGACGGCTGCAAGTCGCCGGGCGACTATGGCTACAGCGGCTGGGTCCAGTTCGAGGACGGCGAGATATTCTGTGTCTATCATCACCGCGACGCCGCGCCCAAATCCTATATCCGCGGCCGCTGGTTTCGTGAGGAAGAGTTCGGGAGATAGAGGATCAAGACTATGGACAAACATTTCGATCTGACTGCGGCCAGCGAGTTACTGAACCGGCAGGGTTACGTCATCCTGGAAGGCGTACTGCAACCGGATATGCTACGCCAGTTGCGCTCGGCGCTCGACGATCTGTTCCAGCGCGAACGGGAAGAGCCGTTCGATCCGGGCGATGGTCCCAGCGCGCCCGAGGACGCCGAAATCGAAGCCTACCTGGCCGGGTCGTACGCCATCAGCCGCGCCGAACTGGATCGCATGATGCGGCGCATCCGCCACACCCGCGCGCAGAATTTCGACACGCCCTGGCCGGTCGCGCCCCAGAAGCTCAACAAGACCTTCATCCATATCCCCAACCTGTTTGACCACGATCGCTCTCAATATGTACGCAATCTGCCGGTTAAGACCGAACTGTCCTACCAGCTCGCAGAGCACCCTGTCGTCCACGGGTTGGCCTGCCGCATGCTGGGCGAAGACTGCGTGATCGGCGACATTTCGGCCACCAGCATCGGCGCGCAGACGACCGGCGGCTCCTGGCACCTGGACAATCCGTTGACGCAGATGCCCGAGCCGCTGCCCGATTTTCCGCTGGGTATCCAGGTCGCCTGGATGGTCGACGATTTCACGCCGCAAAACGGCGCGACGCGTATTATGCCCCGCAGCCACCTGACACGCAGGAAACCAACATGGGCACGAGGTGACCAGGAGAACGAGGTGGCGTTGACCGCGCCGGCCGGGTCGGCCGCGATCTGGCTGGGCAGCACCTGGCATCGCGCCGGCCCCAACTCGACCGACCGGCCGCGCCGCGCTGTCATCTCGTTTTACCAGTGCAGCTGGATCAAGCCGTTCTCGGAATATCGCGGCGCCATCACCGCCGAAATGGCCGCGCGGATGTCGCCGGCCGTGCGCTATCTCTACGGGCTCTCGGCCTACGGTGTCGTACGCGGATAGCCGCGGCCTTCTCCGCCCAGCGCCCGTCCTCCTATGCCTGAGTCTGGGCGCCCTCGGCCTTGGCGCTGGCCACGACCGCCTCCTGACGATTGCCGTCCGCCGACCTGTTCAGATGGGATTGGGTCTCACGCGTCGTGGGCAGCGGGCCGGTGGCCGTGTAATAGCGCGATCCGGCTACCATCAGCTTCTCCGCCGGGAAACGAGTGATGATCTCGCAGCCGTCCCCGGTAACCACCAACTGCTCCTCGATACGGGCCGCCGACCAGCCATCAGCTGCCGGCCAGAACGTCTCCAGCGCAAAGACCATCCCTTCCTCGATCACTTCAGGATAGTCCAGGGAAACCAGGCGGCTGAAAACCGGCTTCTCCCACACGCTTAGCCCGACGCCGTGACCATACTGCAAGGCAAAGCAGGACTCCTCGTCGGGAAAGCCAAACTCCTCTGCCTTCGGCCAGATCTCAACCACCTCCGCAGTCGTAACGCCCGGCTTGATCAGGTCGATCGACGTGTCCAGATAATCGCGGCAGCGCTTATAGGCGTCGACCAGAGCGTGGGAAGCGCTGCCCACCGCGAAGGTGCGGTAGTAGCATGTGCGGTAGCCGTTGAAACTGTGAATGATGTCGAAGTAGGCCGGGTCACCGGGGCGCAGCACGCGGTCGGTGTACACATGGGGATGGGGGTTGCAACGCTCGCCCGAAATTGCGTTGACGCCCTCCACATGCTCGGAACCCAGGTCGTGGAGCAGCTTGCTCACCACGCCCACACATTCGCTCTCCTTGATGCCGGGCCGCATCGTGCGATACAGCTCCTCATAGGCGGCGTCCACCATCATGCAGGCCGTTGACAACAGCGTGATCTCGTCTTCGGTCTTGATGATGCGCACGTTCTGCATCAGTTGCTGGCCATCCACGACCTCAATGCCTTCCTCTTGCAGGGCGAACAGAACGGGCAGTTCGATCACGTCCACGCCCAGCGGCTCGTTGAGCAGACCGCGCTCTTCCAGCTCGATGCGGATCTTGCGCGCCACGTCTTGCGCCCGGCCCGATTCCGGCAGCATCGCGCCCCGCAACGTCGAAATGCCCGCCCGCGAACGGCCCTCCCCCAGCCATGGACAATATAGTTCATGGTGCCGCGCGGCTGAGCCGAAATCCCACATGATCGGCTCATCATTCTGCGGCAGCAGGCAGAAGCGGTTCAATTTGTCGACGGCCCAGGTGCCGATGTGGGTAGCCGTGATATAGCGAATGTTGTTCATGTCGAAGCACAGCAATGCGCCGATCTCCGACTCTTGCAGATGCTGCTTGGCGCGGGCCAGGCGTTCTTTACGCAGCCTGTCAAAGTTGATCCGCTCTTCCCAGTCCACCCCCATCAGCCCGTAGGTTCTGATTGTCATCGTAGATTTTTCTCCTTGCCGCTGGCAGATTGCCAACCTCGGATTGAGCCAAAAAAGCGTTCAGACCATCTGCATGCCGCCGTCAACCGTTATGACCTGGCCGGTGATGAAATCCGAATCCGATGACGCCAGGAAGGAGGCCAGGCCCGTGATGTCATCCGGCGTGGACACCCTGCCCAGCAGGATGCCGGCCGAGAAATCCCTCATGGCCTCTCCCGGCTCCGAGCTGTCGCCGATCTCCATCAGGTCCTGGTCGAGCTGCTCCCAAAGGGGAGTGTCCACCACGCCGGGTGAGAAGCCGTTCACGGTGATCCCATGTTCGGCGAGGGCATGGGCCGCGGCCTGCGTGATCATGATCACAGCGGACTTGCTGGCACAGTAGGGGACGATGTTGGGATAGCCTTGCCGGCCGACAATTGAGGCCGTGTTGATGATCTTGCCGCCCTTCCCCTGCGCAATCATCTGCTTGGCGGCCTCCTGCGTACAGATCAGAACGCCCAAGCCATTGACGCGCATGATCCGGTCCCAGTTCTCCTCGGTCGTCTCCAGAAAGCGCTGCGGCTTGTTGATGCCGGCATTGTTGAAGATCAAATCCAGTTTGCCGAATTCGGACACAGTCCGGGCCACCAGGGCTTGCACCTGTTCGCGGTTGACGACGTCCACGGTCGCCGCGATGGCCGCACTCCCCTGCGCCCGGGCCTCCGCCGCCGCATCTTCAGCCTGTTCCCCGTTCAGATCGGCAAAGACCACGCTTGCGCCGTCGGCCGCGAGGCGCAGGCCGATGCCCCGGCCGATGCCCCGTGCCGCTCCCGTCACGATACCCACCTTGCCTTGCAGTTTCACGAGTCTTGCCTCCTTAGCGTCTTACCAGGATATCCGCCTTCCGGCCCTCCCTCTATGCCGTTGCGCTCGTGAGCAAAGTGTATATCGCAATTGGCAGTGCCAGCAAGACGGGCAATTTCACCTTGCAGATTGGGCCGCGAACGAGTGGTGTCGCAGGGGGAAACGGCAAGGGAATACAGGGCAGGACGCTCCTTCTGCGCCAATTTTTCTCGCTTGACGAAGCTATATGAACCATAGTATTCTCAGTAGAGTTCAGCAGACTGCCCAGAATAGAACTGCACCAACCCCGGCCAGATTCACTCAGGCGCCAGAACACACGCAAATCGCTAGAGAAAGTTTACTTGGCGGCGGTAAAGTGAGCCTCTTTGGCTCAAGCGGATCTTAGGGCCACTGTGCGCATGGCCCGGCTGTGCGAGGATAGTCAGCCCTGCCGATGCGCAGCCGGAGTTCTACCCCTACATAGACCCCTTAGGAATTCATACAAAGTTGCTATTTCAAACGAGGAAGCCAATTGAAGAAAGGAGGTGAAGGCGCCAAGAAAACGCACGTCTGGACGCAGAAGTTTCGGTCTTGAGCCTTACCGGCACGATTGACCGGTAGGCCATTCCCCTTGTCAGTGGATAAGCCAGAAAGCATTCAGCAGCGACAAAGGAAAGGAACGAACCGATGAAAGTCTACTCGAACGGGCAGAACATTCCGCGACGTACGTTTCTGAAGTTGGCAGCCGGCACGATGGCGTCGAGCGCTTTGGCGGCCTGTGTGCCAGCCGCGGCGCCGGCCGAACCAGCAGCCGCGGAGATGGGGGATGACGCCGCTTCCGGCTGCGGCGGCGAAGTCGTCGTTGCCACCGAGTGGGAGAACCCCCTCTTCAACCCGCTGTGCAAGAGCGCCGGCACGCCGGCACGCAGCGTGTTCGAGCCCATCTTCAACCGGCTCTTTGAGGCGATGGACTGGGGCCCCGGGCTGGACTGCGACGGAGAGGTGGGTCTCACGCTGTCGCTGGCGGAAAAGGTCGAGGAGGTCGAGAAGAATCGCGTCTGGATGGTTGACCTGCGCCAGGATGTCAAATGGCACGATGGCCGGCCCCTCACCGCCGACGATGTTGTGTGGACCTACTACGCAATGCTGCACCGGGACGTGGCCCCGACGTATGCGAACCAGTTCCTGATGATCAAGGGCGGCAAGCAGCTCTTCAGCGAAGGCGGCGATTCGCTCGAAGGTGTGCAGAAGATCGACCAATACAAGGTTCGCATCGAATTTGATGAGCCGGACCCGCTTGGCATCGCCGGCAGCCCCGTCTCCTTCGGTCGCTACTGGTACGTTACGCCCAAGCACGGCTGGGAGGGCGTTCCGCTCGACAAAGTGGGCACGCACGAGCCAATGGCGATGAGCCCGATCGGCACCGGGCCGTTCAAGATGGGCCAGATTATCCCGCGACAGTATTCGGAACTGGTGGCCAACGAGGATTACTTCCTGGGCAGACCGCTCGCCGACAAGTACATCACCCGCTTCCTCGGCCCCGAGGCGCGCGACGCTGCCCTCGAAAAGGGCGAGGTCATGCAGACCGGCGCCAGCAGCCTCGATGCCTGGGACCGCCTCGGCCGTCAGCCGCATCTCACCGCCTACACCCGCCCTACCACCCTCATGTTCGCCCTCGACGTGAACGACACCCGCTGGGGCGACATGGTCCACCCGCTTGCTGAGGCGATCCGCTACGCCGTAGACATAGAGACGATCCTCAAAGACACAAGTTACGGCACCAATACACCCAGCCGCTACGTCTTCGAACACCTTCTCGGCCCGATTGGCGAGCCGCCGGATGGGCTGAAGAGGTATGAGTACAACACCGAAAAGGCCAGGGAGGTGCTTGAGAACGCCGGCTGGGACTTCGACCAAGAGCTGGAGTGGTCCTACTGGCGACCGCCGGACACGATGGACCTGAGCATCCAGGCGCAACTTCTGGATGCCGGGATCAAGACCAAGTTCAGGATCATCGATGTCGCTTCCTGGACTGAGGATATTGGCATCGGGGCCAACTACGATCTGTACTTCGATGCCTGGTTGTTTGCGACCAACATGGAGGAGATGTCAACACACATCGGATGCGGATGGAATTTCAACTCAGCCGGCCGCAACTATGACGGCTACTGCAACGAAGAGCTGGACGCGGCATGGCAGGCCGCGCTGGCTGAGGCGGATCCCGAAGCGCAAATCGAGATGTACAGGAATCTCGCGCTGATTTTGCAGGATAAGTGGCCTTGGGCCCCGATGTACCGCCGAGGCATGGTCACGATGGTCAACAACCGCCTCCAGGGCGTCTGGCCGCACAATGACTACCAGCGCAACGTGCGCGTGCCTTTTGAGCGGATGTGCGTGACCCCGGCCTGATAGGTAGGCGGGCGCAGCCTAACTTGTTCTTTCCCGGTGAAGAATCTCGCGGACTGTAGCGAGATTCTTCACCGGCGCTGATCGCAAAAACGACCGCCGCCGCTAGCCCCGTTGACCGCCGTATTTGCAGGAGTCTTGCCAATGCAGCAATACATTCTGCGCAGGTTGTCGCTGATTCCCGTCCTGCTGCTCGGCATCACGCTGATGACATTTTTCATGTTCAATCTGGCGCCGGGCGACCCGGTGACGGCGTTGATCAAGCCCGGTGTGCTCGATGGCTTCGGCCAGGGAGACGGCTCGAACCTGGAGGCGCTACGCGTCAAATACGGGCTGGACAAGCCGATCTACGTGCGTTATCTGGTCTGGTTGCGAGAGATGTTTAAGGGCAACTTCGGCTACTCCTACAATACCGACCGGCCCGTGCTCGAAACGATCGCCGAGGCGATTCCTGCCACGCTGCTCCTGCAGGCAACTTCGATTGGCGTAGCGCTTATTCTCGGCGTCATTCTGGGCGTCGTCACGGCGCTCAAGCAGTATTCCCGCCTGGATCATTTCTTGACTTTTCTGGCGTTATTCGGCATTTCCCTGCCGAATTTCTTCATTGCGCTCATTGCGATGTACGTCTTCTCGGTGAAGCTGAATTGGCTGCCGACCGCCGGCATGTGGACGCCGGGAAGGCCCGTCGGTTTCAACCTGGACCTCCTGCACCACATGATTCTGCCCGCCACCGCCGGCGCCATCATCTACGTGGCTTCCTACATGCGCTACGCACGCGCCAGCACGCTCGACGCGCTCAGCGCCGACTTTGTCGTAACCGCGCGGGCAAAGGGATTGCGAGAATCCCTGGTCGTGAAAAGGCATGTGCTGCGCAACGCTCTCCTGCCAATTGTTACGCTCATGGGGCTTAGTCTCCCCGGTCTGCTGGGCGGATCGTTTATCATCGAAACCATCTTCAGTTGGAATGGCCTCGGCCTGCTGGGATACCGCGCGCTCATGAACCGCGACTACCCCCTCCTGATGGGCGTGGCGCTCATGGTAGCGACCTTGATCCTGTTGGCCAACCTGATCACCGACATTGCCTACGTTTTTGTCGACCCGCGGGTGCGATATGAATAGCTGCCGCCCGCAGGTCGTCCGTGCAATCACCGGCCGCTGGCTTCTGAAGGAGAACCAGCATGTCCACTGAGGGTAATCCAGAAACTCCGGCCAACCAGACCCCAAACGGGATTATCCCCTCGTCGCGCTCGGCCGACTCCCCCTTGGGACGCGCCGGCCGTCGCTTTCTCCGCCACCGGCCTGCGCTGGTCGGGGCCGTCATGGTTCTCTTCCTGCTGTTTGTCGCCGTATTCGCCGAGGTACTCGCGCCCTACGATCCCCTGGGCATTGATACGGGCCGCAGAATGTTCCCGCCCGATCGTCAGAACCTGCTGGGCACGGATCAGGTAGGCCGCGATGTCCTCAGCCGCTTGATCTTTGGCACGCGCGTTTCCATGTCGGTGGGCATCGTGGCTGTAAGTATCCAACTTGCCATCGGGTTCATCCTCGGATCGCTGAGCGGCTATCTGGGCGGCAAAGCCGACATGGTGATCATGCGCTTTACCGATGTAGTCATGACCTTCCCCACCTTTGTTCTCGTCCTTATCCTGGTCTCCATCGTCGGGCCAACCATATACAATGTGATCCTGGTGATCGGGTTGTTTTCCTGGCCGGGGCTGGCCCGCCTGGTGCGCGGGCAGGTGCTGTCATTGCGAGAACAGGAGTTCATCCTCGCGGCCCGTGTCGTCGGTGTGGGCGATTGGGGCGTGCTGCGCAAGCATCTCCTGCCCAACGTGCTTGGACCTATTTCGGTGGCAGCGACTCTTGGCGTGGCCGAGGCCGTCCTGACGGAAGCGGGTCTCAGTTTTCTCGGATTGGGGGTGCGGCCGCCAACGCCAACCTGGGGTACGATGATCGGCGATGCCCGATTTACCTACGTTCTGGCTGACATGCCCTGGCTGTGGCTGGTGCCCGGCGTTGCCATCAGCTTTGCCGTCATCTGCATCAACTTTATCGGCGACGGCCTGCGCGATGCCTTCGATGTGCGCGGCAAGAACGTGCTCGAGTAAGGTGCAGCGGGACTGTTCCCATTTGCGCCCCATTCCTGTCTGACCGCCGATCCGGGAGAGCGGAATCTGCAGCACTGGATTGGGTACAATAACGCTCGTGCAACGCTCGTACGAGCGTCACGGGCGCATGCATCATGAATTCGTACTGTTGACCTCCCAATTCCACTCCTGTTTACCCGTCCTTTTCGCCGCATCGACCCCCTTCACACTTCACCCCCCTTCTGGGTTGCACCCGTAGATTTTTCTCGCTTGACGAAGCCAGGTCAACCATAGTATTCTCAGCAGAGTTCAGCAGACTGCCCAGAATAGAACTGCACCAACCCCGGCCAGATTCACTCAGGCACCAGAACACACGCAATTCACCAGACAAAGTTCACTAAGCGGCGGTAAATTGAGCCTCTTTGGCTCAAGCGGATCTTAGGGTCACTGTGCGCATGGCCCGGCTGTGCGAGGATAGTCAGCCCTGCCGATGCGCAGCCGGAGTTCTACCCCTACATAGACCCCTGGGATTCATACAAAGTTGCTCTTTCAAACGAGGTAGCCAACTGAAGAAAGGAGGTGAAGGCGCCAAGAAAACGCACTTCTGGACGCAGAAGTTTCGGTCTTGAGCCTGACCGGCACGATTGACCGGTAGGCCATTCCCCTTGTCAGTGGATAAGCCAGAAAGCATTCAGCAGCGACAAAGGAAAGGAACGAACCGATGAAAGTCCACTTGAACGGACAGAATATCCCGCGACGTACGTTTCTGAAGTTGGCAGCCGGCGCGATGGCGTCGAGCGCTTTGGCGGCCTGTGTGCCAGCCGCGGCGCCGGCCGAACCAGCAGCCGCGGAGATGGGGGATGACGCCGCTTCCGGCTGCGGCGGCGAAGTCGTCGTTGCCACCGAGTGGGAGAACCCCCTCTTCAACCCGCTGTGCAAGAGCGCCGGCACGCCGGCACGCCACGTGTTCGAGCCCATCTTCAACCGGCTCTTTGAGGCGATGGACTGGGGCCCCGGGCCGGACTGCGACGGAGAGGTGGGTCTCACGCTGTCGCTGGCGGAAAAGGTCGAGGAGGTCGAGAAGAATCGCGTCTGGATGGTTGACCTGCGCCAGGATGTCAAATGGCACGATGGCCGGCCCCTCACCGCCGACGATGTTGTGTGGACCTACTACGCAATGCTGCACCGGGACGTGGCCCCGACGTATGCGAGCCAGTTCCTGATGATCAAGGGCGGCAAGCAGCTCTTCAACGAAGGCGGCGATTCGCTCGAAGGTGTGCAGAAGATCGACCAATACAAGGTTCGCATCGAATTTGATGAGCCGGACCCGCTTGGCATCGTCGGCAGCCCCGTCTCCTTCGGTCGCTACTGGTACGTTACGCCCAAGCACGGCTGGGAGGGCGTTCCGCTCGACAAAGTGGGCACGCACGAGCCAATGGCCTTGAGCCCGATCGGCACCGGGCCGTTCAAGATGGGCCAGATCATCCCGCGACAGTATTCGGAACTGGTGGCCAACGAGGACTACTTCCTCGGCAGACCGCTTGTGGACAAATACATTACGCGGTTCTTAGGCCCCGAGGCGCGCGACGCCGCGCTCGAAAAAGGGGAGATCATGCAGTCCGGCGCCAGCAGCCTGGATGCCTGGGACCGCCTCGGCCGTCAGCCGCATCTCACCGCTTACACCCGCCCCACCACCCTCCTGTTCGCCCTGGACGTGAACGACACGCGCCTGGGCGACATGGCCCACCCGGTTGCTGAGGCGATCCGCTATGCCGTGGACATAGAGACGATCCTCAAAGACACAAGCTACGGCACCAATACACCCAGCCGCTACGTCTTCGAACACCTTCTCGGACCGATCGGCGAGCCGCCGGATGGGCTGCGGCGGTATGACTTCAACACCGAGATGGCCAGGGAGGTTCTCGAGAACGCCGGCTGGGACTTCGACCGCGAATTGGAATGGGTCTACTGGCGACCGCCGGACACGATGGACCTGAGCATCCAGGCCCAACTCTTGGATGCCGGACTCAAGACCAAGTTCAAAATCATCGATGTCGCTGCCTGGACCGATGAGCTTGCCATCTCGGCCAACTACGACCTGCTTTTCGAGGCATGGTTCTTTTCGACCGACATGCAGCAGATGTTCACCCATGTCGGCTGCGGGTGGAATTTCAACTCAGCCGGCCGCAACTTTGACGGCTACTGCAGCGCCGAACTGGACGAGGCTTGGCAGGCCGCGCTGGACGAGGATGATCCCGAAGCGCAAATCGAGATGTACAGGAATCTCGCGCTGATCATGCAGGATAAGTGGCCTTGGGCCCCGCTCCACCGCAGAGGCATGGTTACCATGGTCAACAACCGCCTTCAGGGCGTCTGGCCGCACAATGACTACCAGCGAAACGTGCGCGTGCCCTTTGAACGGATGTGCGTCGGACCAGCCTGAAACCGGTAGTCGCTTTCTGGAAATCTGACCGCCGCCCGGTTGCGCTTGTGCCATTCCAAGCAGGTGGCTGCGACCGCCTGCCTGCCCTGTTCGATACCGGTGAAGAATCTCGCTACATGTGCCGAGATTCTTCACCGGTATTTGTCCCGATAGTTATTCCCAATTCTTTCCCCGGACGACCGCTGGTTTCGCTGGAGTCCATTCTATGCGGCGATACATTCTTCGCAGATTGTCGCTCGTTCCCATCCTGCTCCTCGGCATCACTTTGATGACATTTTTCATGTTCAATCTGGCGCCGGGCGACCCCGTGACCGCGCTGATCAAGCCAGGGCAGCTCGATGGCTTTGGCCAGGGGCAGGGCGCCAACCTGGAGATGCTGCGCGCCAAATATGGATTGGACAAGCCGGTCTACGTGCGTTATCTGGATCTGGCTGCGCGAACTGCTGAAGGGCAACCTCGGCTATTCCTACGATACCGATCGACCCGTGCTTGAAACCATCGCCGAGGCGATTCCCCCTTCACTGCTCCTGCAGGGCACCTCGATTGGCGTGGCGCTCATGGTAGCGACCTTGATCCTATTGGCCAACCTGATCACCGACATTGCATACGCGTTTGTCGACCCGCGGGTGCGGTATGAATAGCTGCCGCCCGCAGGTCGTCCGTGCAATCACCGGCCGCTGGCTTCTGAAGGAGAACCAGCATGTCCACTGAGGGTAATCCAGAAACTCCGGCCAACCAGACCCCAAACGGGATTATCCCCTCGTCGCGCTCGGCCGACTCCCCCTTGGGACGCGCCGGCCGTCGCTTTCTCCGCCACCGGCCTGCGCTGGTCGGGGCCGTCATGGTTCTCTTCCTGCTGTTTGTCGCCGTATTCGCCGAGGTACTCGCGCCCTACGATCCCCTGGGCATTGATACGGGCCGCAGAATGTTCCCGCCCGATCGTCAGAACCTGCTGGGCACGGATCAGGTAGGCCGCGATGTCCTCAGCCGCTTGATCTTTGGCACGCGCGTTTCCATGTCGGTGGGCATCGTGGCTGTAAGTATCCAACTTGCCATCGGGTTCATCCTCGGATCGCTGAGCGGCTATCTGGGCGGCAAAGCCGACATGGTGATCATGCGCTTTACCGATGTAGTCATGACCTTCCCCACCTTTGTTCTCGTCCTTATCCTGGTCTCCATCGTCGGGCCAACCATATACAATGTGATCCTGGTGATCGGGTTGTTTTCCTGGCCGGGGCTGGCCCGCCTGGTGCGCGGGCAGGTGCTGTCATTGCGAGAACAGGAGTTCATCCTCGCGGCCCGTGTCGTCGGTGTGGGCGATTGGGGCGTGCTGCGCAAGCATCTCCTGCCCAACGTGCTTGGACCTATTTCGGTGGCAGCGACTCTTGGCGTGGCCGAGGCCGTCCTGACGGAAGCGGGTCTCAGTTTTCTCGGATTGGGGGTGCGGCCGCCAACGCCAACCTGGGGTACGATGATCGGCGATGATCGGCGATGCTCGGTTCACCTATGTCCTGGCTGATATGCCCTGGCTATGGCTCGTGCCCGGCGTTGCCATCAGCCTGGCGGTCATCTGCATCAACTTTATCGGCGACGGCCTGCGCGACGCTTTCGATGTCCGCGGCCGGGTGTTGGACTGACCTGACCCACTACCAGCGCCGGTCATCTTCCAAGATATGCTTGGCGCCGAAAACTGGACCACGGGCTAAAGTGTATAATGGAGTTGCACACACAGCATGTGGAGGGACAAATCAGTGGCCATGAGGCGGCGATCATCACGGTGACGAGGCGGTATTTGCAGCGGCGTTTCTGGTACTGCTACCGCTGGTTCTGCTGTTTGCCTTCATGCAGCGCCGCGTTCTTGAGACCATGGCGTACTCAGGGATTAGGAGTTAGATAGAGACTGAGGAGGATTCTCATGTTTCCCTTAAGCTTTAACACTCAATGTTTGCGCAATCTCCCGCTCGATAGAGCGATCGAAGAGACCGCCACAGCTGGATACGAGGGGATAGACCTGGCCTATCGCGCCGAGCACCTACACCCTTTCGATGTCACGCAGGAGCAGTTGGATGAGCTGAACGACCTGTTTGCCAGGCTGCCGATCAAGCCGGTTTCGTTGGCAACCGGGGGGCCGTTCCTACTTAGCGATGATGCCTTCGAGCCCTCGTTGATTTCTCCGGACCAGAAAGCACGAAAGGAAAGAATCAATGTCATCAACGCCGGGCTTGAGATGGCTAACGACCTCTCGATACCGGTTGTTCAATTCGTAAGCGGCATTCGGCAGGCAGGTGTCTCCGCAGAAGAAGCGATAGAGATGTTGACGGAAGGGATACGCACATGCCTTAAGAATGCCGGTGAGGCGGTCCTGGTACTCGAGCCCGAGGCGCAGCTGCCAGCATCCATGGGCGGCGGTCGCTGCTTCATAGAAACGACGAGTCAAGCTATTCCCATTATCAAGGAGATCGATTCTCCCCAGTTCAGGTTGAATATGGATATAACCCACGTTCAATGTTGCGAGGACGACTTATTGCAGTGTGTCGCAGATGCAGTGCCTTATACCAGGCACATCCATATTGCAGACATAAAGGGAAAAGTGCATCATCACGAGATTCCGGGAGAAGGTGACATCGATCTTCGTTCTGTGTTGGAAGTGCTCAAAGACGCGAACTATGAGCATTATTTAAGCGTTGAATTGCATGCGCACGCAGATGAATGGGAAAGGGCCCTCTACCAGAGCCGCAAGTATCTGCTGGAACAGATGCAAGACCCTGAAGCATAGGGATTTGATTAACCACATTTGAAGTTGGTCGCGTTCCTACGTCAACCGCAACGCGAAGCCACGCTGGCACTTGCAAAGGAGTTGACCGATGAAAGTTCGGCAGTGGTTGAAAAGCAAGTGTTGATCACAATGGTTCGTTTTCAAAGATCGATGCTTACCCGTATATGGCCACGCCGTGGCTTGTCATTGACCACAGTTTGGCGGTGAAATCCCTGCTCTCACCACTTACGATCTGACTACGACCGCAAGGTTAAACGTGTGTTCACTTTGAGAACCAGATTTTTCTCGTAATGCGTATTGCGTAAGGGCAGGCGAGGCGACCTCATTCCCATTTCGTAACGCGGGCAAAAAAGTCTCGGTGCCAAACGGGATTTACATTAGATTTGAAGAAGCGTTTGCAGAGAGGGCAGACCACCTACGGAACATAGTCCGTGTCAACCGATCCTCTCGTCGCGGCAACGGTGTCACGCGCCGGCAAAGACTGACATGTGTCAACTCGCTTAACTGCTTGGCCGCCCGCGCAAAGGAGATCCCGGCGCCCATCCGCCACTCTTACGCGATAGTCCCCGGCAACCGGTTAACCCTACCAGATGGAGTCGTTGGTCCAGGGGGAAACCCCCTGTATACAGTCTGGACAGCGGCGATAAGCTCGCTCTATTCTAACCTCCCCTCCGGCATCGATCACCGTGCGGGTTCGCCGACCATTCGACTTCATCTTCTTCCCACACTACGGACAGACTGCCTCCTCATACGTCCCATCCCCATGTTGCTGCGCCAAATGCCCTAGCATCTCAGCCATCGGCCTCTGCCGTAGCAGCGCCGCCTTGCCTGCTATCTCATCAAAGGTCGCCTGCGGATGCTCTTCTCTCCACGCCCACATCTCGTCAAACATCTCCTCTGCACCACGCACAAATTTCGCCTTCGCCTCGTCTCGCTTCATCTTGCTCTCCCTTTTGCTCTTCTCATTTCCTACTTCAGATCTACCTTCTTTCATCCCCTCAGAAAATATGGGATGCCCCCAGCGGATAGCGGATACGAGAAGTTGACAAGATACAGAATTAATGATATATTTTAGGTAATGGTCGAATAGTAAGTGATCTGGCAATCTGGCTGCATGGACATTCTTGTCCGTGCAGCCGCGGATTATGGCAATCTCCGAACTGCAAGAATCACAGTGCAGACACAGACTTTGCCCTCACCACTTACTTTGTGACCACTACCATATTTTATACACCTTTCTGATTTTGGTTGAGGAAGTTGATAAACTGGGAACAACTGTCCAAGGTGATGGCTTTATGAACTGCCAGACTCTCACCCTCAGCACCACTAGATGGGGTCGTGTTCACGAAACGGGCTCAGGACATCTTCCTATCCCGCTATTGAATGCTTGGAAGGAGGTGGCAACAGGAGACGCGACAGAAGGCGCCCGCTGCTTCTTCAAGGGTCCGGATGGGCCCGTTGGGCAAACCAAGAGGATGTAGAAAAAGATCGTCGCTGATGGACAATGAAAGGGGGAAACTGTGGAAACCAAGAAGATGGTATCTCGCCGTGATTTTTTGCGTGTTTCGGCACTGGGTTCGGCGGGGGTTTTGGCAGCAGCTTGTGGCCAACCGGCGTCGACCGTGGTCGAGGTCGAAGTCACCCGCGTGGTGGAGGTCGCCGCTCCAGCCCAGGAACGCACCACAGTCCGCATAGGCGGCTGGTGGGGTGACCTGGGGCGTCTATTTGCGCCCATTCTGATGGACAAGACCAACACAAATATAGTATACGAGTACGCTAGCTGGCCCCAATGGCACGAGAAGATGTTGCTACAGTTGGTCGCTGGTACGGCGCCCGACTTCTTGTGTATCGGCCACCCGTGGATGGGTGCTCTCTTTCCGAAAAGCCAACTTCTGCCCTTGAATCCCTACCTGGAGACGTACGGCTTTGACCGCGACCTGTACTACTGGGATCCGATAGAGGACGTAAGTGGCTACGGGGAGGACATCCTGTGCCTCGAGCAGTTTCCCGGCGTGGGCAACGCGTTCTACATCAACCGCGAGATGACCGACGAACTGGGCATTACCGACATGCTGCCGACTGTAGACAAGCCTGACTACGACACATGGGGTTGGGATGATGTGGTCGAGTTTCTCGAGGCCGGAACGAAGAAAAGGGCCGACGGTACGGTGGAGCAGTGGGGGTGTGCCCAAGCCCTGAGCCGCAACTGGCTCGAGTGGGTTTACAGCAATGGGGCGCAGCGCTACGATAGCATGTGGGGCAAAGGGGACGAGACCGTGTGTACACTGGACTCGCCCGAGGCGATTGAGGCGATGGACAAAGCCGTACAGGTGGTCAAAGATGAACTCTGTTACCTCGAGCTGTTCAGCGGCCCCATTGAAGGTGGGGCCTACCAGGGTAGGAAAGCTGTGAGTCACTACGGCCCGATAGGAGTCGGATGGCTTCGCACCGAGGAGATGGGTTGGGAGCAGTTGTACGTCAAGGGACCGGTCTTCAGTGAGCGGTACACCATGGCCGGCCAGAACTTTATGGGTATTAACAAAGCGGCCCAGGAACCCGAAGCGGCCCTGGATGTACTCTTTGCCTGGATGATGGACGAGGATGTCGCCCGCCGGTACATCCGCATCGAAGGGCTGACGCCGGCCTACAACAGTCGGAAGTGGCACGACGAATTGGACGAGGGCTCCGAAGTCTCGATCGTGACGGCGATCGGTCTGTCGCGCTGGCCGCGCTTTACTCGCTTCCCCGACAAGGCGGCGACGGTCGTCTATCCGGGACAGTCCGGGTTCAAGGTCGGCTCATTCTTGAATGATGCCATGCGTGCAGCCATGGAGTCTGCTGTACTTGGCAAGCAAACCACTGAGGAGGCGGTTAAGGAGGCGGTCGCTGGCATCAATGCCGAACTGGAGCTTGTGAGCTAGGGCGTGCTGGTTCAGTGAGTGTCGCGCAGTTGTGGGCGGGGTCTGGCGGTACCAAGCCTACCCGGTATCGCCAGACCCCGCAATGGATTGAGAAGGTTCAGTTTTGACGATGGCGAGTCAAGTGACGATAAGGAAGCGCTATTGGTGGCAGACGCTGGCCGGCCGGGAAGCGATTGCCGGCTACATCAGTATCTCGCCCTGGCTGTTGGGTTTTCTGTTCTTTGGGATAGTGCCACTGATTGTTGCGGCCTATTATTCCCTGACGAACTTCGATATCCTAACGCCGCCGCGGTTCATTGGCCAGGACAACTTCGTAAGAGTTTTTGCCAAAGATAAGCTCTTCTGGCAGTCATTGAAGGTCACCGTCACCTTTACGTTGGTGACTGTACCGCTGAGCACCGCCCTAAGCTATGCTATAGCCGTATTGCTCAACCAGAAGGTTAAGGGTCTTTCCTTCTGGCGCACGGGCTTCTATCTGCCAGCGGTGGTCCCGGGTCTGGCAGCGGCCTATCTTTTCTCATACGTGTTCGCGCATGACTTTGGGTTAGCTGACAGTATCCTCAAGACCGTCGGTATCAAGAATCCACCCAATTGGTACGGCTCGACGGAGTGGGCGCTGCCGACGTTGATGTTGCTGCATCTGTGGGGGGCGGGTGCTGGGCTGATCCTCTTTCTGTCCGCCTTGCAGGGGGTGCCGACGGCGCTCTACGACGCGGCCAAGGTGGACGGGGCCAATGCCTGGTACCGCTTCCGCCACATCACACTACCCATGACGTCACCGGTGATCCTGTTCAGTCTCATCATAGGCATCATCGGCTCCTTCCAAATCTTTACCAGCGCCTTAATCGTCACCAATGGCGGCCCGGTAAACTCGACCCTGTTCTATGTGCTCTATCTCTATCGCAGGGGGTGGCAACAGTTTCAGATGGGGTACGCGTCCGCCCTGGCCTGGGTTCTCTTCATCATCATCCTTAGCTTAACAATCCTTGTCCTTAGGACTTCCGCGCGCTGGGTCTATTATGGAGAAGAGTAAAACGTGAGCGATCTTGCCGCAAGCTCCGTTACGAAGCCTGTCCAGGATCAAAGAGCCAAGGCTGAGCGATTGAGGCGTAAGGCTGTCGGGCTGTTGGGGCGCGGCCTGCTCTACCTGATATTGGCGGTGGGCGTGGCGCTCTTCATGCTGCCAGTAGTTTGGTTGGTGGGCGGTTCGCTCAAGCCGGTGGAGCAGGTCTTCACTGTCCCGCCTACGTTCTTTCCGCGGCCCTTACTATGGAGCAACTATGCCGAAGCTTTGGCTAAATTCCCCTTCTGGGTAGGGTTGAAGAACACGATGACCATTGTCGTAGGCGTTCTGGTCGGGCGTGCGCTGACAGCCACGTTGGTGGCGTATGGTTTTGCGCGCCTGCGCTTTCCCGGGCGCGGCGCTCTGTTCGTCGTGGTGCTGGCGACGATGATGATTCCGTATCACGTGGTGTTGATCCCACAGTATCTCTTCTTCCGCAATCTGGGCTGGCTAAACACAGCGCTACCGATCATCGTACCAAATTGGTTCGGTGGTGGGGCTTTTTTCATCTTCATGCTGCGTCAATTTTTCAGGACCCTTAACAACGAGATTGACGAGGCGGCCCGCATTGACGGCTGCGGGTTCTTTTCTACGCTCTGGCAGGTCATCCTGCCCCAGTCCATGCCGGCCATCGGAACATTGGCCATCTTCACGTTCATGTGGGAGTGGAACGACTTCCTGGCGCCGCTCATCTACCTGAACAATCCGGAAAAGATGACACTGGCTGTCGCCCTGCGGCAATGGCAATTTGACACGGATGCGACCTACCGGGAAGCCACCTGGCCTGAACTGATGGTTATGTCCACCATCCTGACCATTCCACCGGTATTGGTCTTCTTCTTCCTACAGCGTCGCTTCATCCAGGGCATCGTTATCACCGGCGTCAAAGGCTGATTGGGCGCACGGGATCAGCCAGGACAGTTGCAAGGTGAACCAGCCGATCTACAGGCTTCACCAATGCCCTGAAGACTTGAAAGAGTAGCCCTGCGACAAGTTCAGGATGAGCATTCTGAGTAGCGCGAACGACATGACGGGCGTATCGAAGGGTGCGGGTTTGCTCAGTTAGTCACCACGAACCGCCCTACGATACGGCCTCCGTTGCAATATGGCCTCCTGACTAGGCTACCTTGGTCACCACAATTCGAAACAACCTAGTGTGGAAATGGACTGCGGCCTTCTTGATGATGGCTGATCCTGGCCAGAACGTGTCTAGCAGTCTACTCTGACGACCGGCACGCCGAAATCAGGTTCAGGAGGGCGCTCCCACACCGTTCGACGGCTCAGGATGCTCACCTCGGTCCAGAGTTGCCCGACGGTTAGTTCTGAAAGCCAATCGGCTATAACCTCACGAAAGGAGAATGTTGATTACCATGGGCGACATGCGCAATGCGGGATGGAAGCGAGGGGATCCTATCCGGTACATTCGGGAGGAGATCCCTGAGTTCGACGTGCCTCCCTATGAGGGAGAGCGGTATGAGGCGCTGGTTCCGGACACGCTTGACCTGCAAGAGCGGGCCGCGCTGGCGATCAACGGGCTGACCGGGCCCACCGATCGCGAGGCCGACTATGAGGTCTATTGGATGGTATCCTTCACGCACAACCCGGCAATGATGCTTCACGACTGGTGTGATTTTTCGTCGGTGCAGCCCGAGTTCATGGAGGCGCTGCCCTTGATGCGACTGGTCAGTGGCTCGAGGCAGAATGAGCAGGTGGAGCGGCGTTGGATGGAGGTGCTACTGCATATGGAGGGACCGGATGGCGTGATCTACGTCCCCACCGTGGGCCGGCCCTGGGCGCGCATCAATGGCTTGTTTGGCAGCGCCGACGTGGATCATTTTGCCAACCCATATTACATCGGCCCCCTGTGGAGCGCGATGACTCTGTACCACTTGCGGGATGGCAGTGGCATGTGGGAGGCGGCGACCAAGCGGGTGGTCGATGGATTGGCGGCGCAGGCCATCGAGCGGGATGGGTATGCATACTTCCCGCTGGTTCTCGTACCAGGCCAACCGGTCGATCCCAATACGGAGATTCCGACCGGCCTCCAGGCCAGTCTGGTGGGATGGCTGGCCCAGGGGCTGGCCAAGGTCTACCGTGTTCTGGGCTACGAGCCAGCGTTAGAGTTGGCGGGCAAACTATGTCGGTACCTGAAAGACCACGGCCAATATCATGCTGCGGACGGGTCATTTCTGCCCGACTCCCCCGATGGAGGCCCCAAGGCTCACTTTGTCCACCATCTCGTCGGTCTCGTGGGCATGTTGGAATACGGCATGGTCAGTGGGGACCAGGAGATGATCGATTTCGCCCATAAAGGGTTTCAGTATGGGATGAGGCATGGTGACACGCTGATCGGATACTTCCCTGAGAACATTGACACGCCCCAGTTGGAGCACTCGGAGATCTGCGAAGTTGCCTATATGATCATGCTGGCGCTGAAGCTGACGGAAGCGGGGGTTGGGGACTACTGGGACGAAGCCGACCGCTGGACGCGCAATATGCTGGCCGAAGGGCAATTGCTGCGCACCGACTGGATCGAGCGCATTCCTGGGGCCGGGCTCAAGTGGGAACGCCAAAGCGATATCCCTCGCTCGGTGATTGACGAGACCTACCAAACTACTGAGCGGGTAGCGGAGCGCAACTTGGGGGCATTTGCCGGCTGGCCGACAGCCAATGACTGGTATGTGGGAGCCGGACCAGGGATTATGCATTGCTGCACCTATAGGGGATCGCGAGTGATCTACTTCCTGTGGGACCGTATATTGCAGCATGACAATGGTCAGTTGCGGGTGAACCTGCTGCTCAATCGGGCGTCCCCGTGGGCGGACGTGGACAGCCACATTCCCTACGTGGGGCAGGTGGACGTGCGGATCAAGCAACCGGTGGAGCTGTGGCTACGGATACCCGAGTGGGTGCAGCCGGCCGAAGCACGGGTGCAGGTGAACGGCGCGGCGCGGGCGGTGACTTGGGAGGGACGGTACGCGGCTGTTGGGGCGGTAAAGCCGGACGATGTGGCGACGCTGACCTTCCCAATCGGCGAGCGGGCCGACACGGTGTACATCGAGAAGGAGCGATACACGCTGGTACGGAAGGGGAACGAGGTGGTCGCGATTGATCCACCGGGGCAGTACTGTCCGTTGTATCAGCGGAATCACTATCGAGTCAACAGCACGCGCTGGCGCAAGATCGAGCGCTTTGTTTCTAAGGAACAGATTGATCCATGGGCCAGGTGGGCGTGAGCATGAATATCAAACTTGGAAGTGCGCCCGCCGCATGGGGCGTTTCGTTCGCCAGCGATCCCAAACAGACGCCCTGGTCACGCTATTTGGACGAGGCCGCCGAGGCTGGCTATGCGTGGACGGAGCTCGGCCCATACGGTTATCTTCCCACCGACCGCAGCAGGCTGCAGCGAGAACTGGGCCAGCGCAATCTTGAGTTGACGGGCGGAGTCATTATGCCCGCCCTGGAAGATCCCAAAGCATGGCCTGACATCGAGAAGATGCTTCTCGACCTGGGTGAGTTACTTGCCGGCCTGGACGCCAAATTCCTCGTTCTGATCGATGACCTCTATACCGATCAGCACACCGGCAAACCAGTAGCGGCGACTACGCTCGACGAGGAATCCTGGAAGATTCTGATCGACACGAGCCACGCCATCGCGCGCCTCGCCATGCAGAAGTTCGGCCTGCGCACGGTCTTCCATCCCCATGCCGAGACGCACGTCGAGTACGAGCACCAGATCGAGAAGCTCCTGGACGATACGGACCCGGCGCTAATTGGTCTGGCGCTGGACACCGGCCATCACGCCTACCGCGGCGGTGATCCGGTGGCCTTTATCCGAAAACACCACGAGCGGCTTGAATACCTTCACTTCAAGAGCGTCGATCCGGAGATGCAGAAAGAGGTGGAGCGCAAAGACACCCCCATCGCAGTCACGACCGCTCAGGGTTTTTTCTGCGAGCCGTGGCGGGGAGCCGTGGACTTCCCAGCCTTGTGCGACCTGTTGGCCGAGTTGAGTTACGACAGCTTTGCGATCGTGGAACAGGACATGTACCCGGCACCGTTCGACAGACCATTGCCTATCGCCAAGCGGACCCGCGCCTACTTCAAGCAGATCGGCCTCGGATAGGTGTAGTCATTGAAGCCAAAGTAATACCGGAGGTTGGGATTGAACATGCTGCGGCAGACACAGCAGACTAACGCACCGCGCTATCGGGGTCGGTTGCGCCGGCAAATCACACGCATCCTTGTCGGGCTGATTGTGTTGCTCCTGATCTTGGGGGCGATAGGTTTCGTATATGAAAGCGCCGTCGAGTCGCGTGTCTACCAGCGCTATCCGCCCCCCGGCACACGGTTTGATGTTGGCGGGTACAGCCTGCATCTGCACTGTACTGGCGAAGGCAGCCCAACAGTCATCGTAGATGCTGCCCCTCAAGGCGGCTCGCTGTATTGGAGTCTGGGGCAGCCGGAGGTCGCTACGTCCACGCGCATCTGCACGTATGATCGCGCCGGCTATGGTTGGAGTGACCCTAGCCCGTCTCGACGCAGCAGTTCGGAGATGGTGACCGAGTTGCGCGCGCTGCTCGGTCGTGCCCTTATTGAACCGCCCTACGTGCTGGTCGGACATGGGCTGGGTGGGTTGTACATGCAACATTTTGCCATGCTGCACCCCGACGATGTCGCTGGCTTGGTGCTGATTGATTCGGATCATCCGGAATATGAGACCCATATGCCGGAACCGGTGAGCCGGGTTGAAGCCGCCAACATCAACGCCTTGGCTGGCCGCCGGCTGCTTGCCCGGTTGGGCGTCTTGCGTCTACTCGGCATTGCTGGGCAGATCGAATTCCCGGCGGAGTTTGACCTGCTGCCGCCCGAAACACGCGCGCGCGCTGAAGAGTTCTGGGTCTACAATGCGCAGGTCTACGCTACAATGGCCGCAGAAAATCGCCGGACGATGTTGCAGGAGAGCCGGGCGCAGGTGCGGAGGCTCTCACCGGGCGTTTCGTCCTGGCTGCCCGATGTGCCGTTGCTTGTCGTCACGCACGGAATCCCCGGTGGTCGGGTTTATGGACTCGACGCCGAGTTGGCCGTGGAGGAGGAGCGTGTCTGGCAGGAGATGCAGCGCGATATGGCGACTCTGGGGCAACCATTGCGTGGGGAGCCGCTGGTCGCTGAACAGAGTACGTTTGGCGATATTCTTCTGAAGCAACCTGATCTGGTAGCCGATGCCGTTCAAGAGGTCGTTGCAGCGGCACGATCAAGGAATTAAGTTACTGTCCGCAAATAACGTAGCGATTTCAATCGAGTTCAGACTGATTTGTCGAACAAAACCGCTGAATTGAAAACGGACAATTACTAAGGAGGCAGGACGCATGAAGATCAATCGCCAGCAGTTTCTGGAGCAGGGGTATCTTATCCTGCGCAACGTCATACCGCCGGACAAGCTGGACGAGTTGCGCACAAGCTACGAAATCCTGGTCGAACGGCAGAAGGCGATCTGGGCGCGCGATCGCCAACCCGGTGATCCACCAGGTGGCGTCTGGGAGACCGCGCCCCAGCCGCGCCTGAGGCTCCACGATACCCCGGAACTGATCGACGAAGAGACGGCCAGCGCTATAGAATTCTGGCTGCACGAAAACACGCTCGGTGTCAGCAGCCAACTGCTGAACATGCCGGAAACAGCCCACAGTGAGATGTTCTTGCTGTGCAGCCCAGGGCGTGACCACGGACCCGCCAAATGGCACCGCGATATCCATCCGATTGATACCGCGCCCCTGGAGGGCTACCTGAAGGACCTGCTGGAAAACGGGCCTAGACATTTGCAATGGAACATTGCACTCTACGACGACAATGTGCTGTGGGTGATACCGGGTAGCCACAATCGGCTGAACACCGAAGAAGAAAACCGCATGATGTTGGGGAATCCGCGGGCGCCCTTGCCGGGCGGTGTCGCGGCGGAGCTAAAAGCAGGTGACGGTGTGGTGTATATCAGCCCTGGCATTCTGCATTGGGGCAGCAACTACAGCAGCAAGTTGCGGCGTACCATCCATGGAAATTATGCTATCTTGACGTGCTACCAGGATTTGAGCTACACCAGGCACCTTTGTGGCGCAGCCCAAGCGACTTTTCAGCGCTGGGCCGAGCGCAGCCGGCGGATGCAAGATCTCACCGAATCAGCACTGCGGGCCGCCATGCAGAAGGATGCCGTAGCCTACCGTGAGAACCTGGATAAGCTCCAACCAGGGATCGGTGAAGAGGGCAAGCTGTTGCTAACGGTCTTCCTGTCCAAGGCGGTTATTCTTATCAATCTCCTGAAGCACCCCGACCCTGTCAACGGGTTGAAGGGACGTCGTCTTGAGGATGTCCCGGCGGACCTGCGTAGGTGGGTGACGAGGGCGCACCCAAACAGCCTGAACTGGGGGCCACAGTTCGCCGCGCGTTTCTCGCAGGAGGAATCGCAGGTACTATGGGAACGCTTCAAAACGCTCGATGCCAAGCTCCAGGCAGACGAGGAGAATTTTGCCCCTGGCTTCCTCTCAGAGCCAATGCGATACTACTTCAACGAGATGCCGGCCGATCTCGATATGGAAAATTTCATCGCCAGTTGGGGCGAGTGAAGTACACCCTGGCCATCTCTTTTTTGACGTGGCAACGAATGCCGCAACAGCAGGACTATAGGCATTTGGGAACCATGTCATGGTCATTGGGACCCTGCTCACCATTCCGCGTCCACGCCGGGCTCGACCCCAAGAACCGGCTGGCGATCGTGACGACGATCGATGACGAGGTCGAAGCCTACATGGCAGGCGGGGGCACCGTGCTGCGAATGGACCCCGACCCCGCCACGCGTAGTTACCTAGCCAGGTTCGGCCTCTAGTTCGCGTCGGAAATCGGCGGCGCCTCCGAATCGATGTTCATTCGCTCGGGCAGCGGTGTTGGTTGGCGCGTGCCAAGGGGCAACCCGCTGGTATGGCTCTATCACATGATCTTCCCGGCCCAGGCGATCTTTGGCCTGAAGCCTGAGCGACACCACGACATGATCGGCCGCTATTTCAGCCACTGCATTACCTTTCAGGTCACCGACGATCCCAAGTTGCACGGACCGGGCGTGACCATCGCCCAGTTCCGCTACAGGCAGGGTCGGTTGCTCGTCAACACCTTCAATCTGTTCCGGCGCCTGGCGCCGGTTTCCCACGCCGATCCGGTGGCGGTCATCTTGTCCCAGGATCTGATCGCTTACGCGCTTGGGGCCTTCGACCCAGAGACAATGCTGGTGGCAGAGAGTTGATGCAAGGTTTTCTGTGGTCTCCAGAATTCAGAACCAGGGTCAGGCTAGTTTTTCAGCAGCAAGTCTATTGTCAAAGGAGCAAATTGGTGGAAACGATGACATTCAAACACATGTCGCCTGAACAGAGACACCAGTGGGACGAAGACGGCTATCTGATTATCAGAAACGCTCTTTCAGCGCAGGAGGTAGCAGAACTCGTCGTTGAAGTAGATCGTCTGGATGAAGCGTCGCAGTGCCTAGGCCGCGATCCCAACACGTTGCTCCACGTTGTCAACATCATAAACGCGGCGACTGAAGGCTTGTTCCAATCTGACCAGGGCAATGCCGGCACAATACTGCGCCGTGAACCCTGCGAGGCTTTCCTGAACTTGATCGACCATCCCAACCATCTGGGCATCGTATGCGAGTTGATTGGCGCTGCGATTCAGTTATCTTGGGCAGAGGCGATGGTGCGCCCACCGATCCCAACACCGGCCAACCGGTGGCATAAAGATGGCTCCAAGCCGTACTATTTTGCCAGCGTAGACGAACTGACTCCGTTGCAATGGGCGCGGATCGGCTTCTTTCTGACTGACCTGGACGAGCCTGATATGGGCAACTTTACGGTCATACCCGGCAGCCATCGTAGCGGCTTTCCCAAGTTGCCGCAGAGCATGGAGCACGCCCTGACGATCACCTCATTTACCAAGTTCCAACAGGTCGAGCAGATCGACGCCGACGTTCCGGGGGCGCGACAGGTGACCGTAGAAGCCGGCGATGCAGTCCTGTTTCACAACGCGCTGTGGCACTGTGTCCCGCGCAACACGTCGAACGTTCGACGGAAGAATCTGTGGTATGTCTACACGCCGGTGTGGCAGCGGCTGGGGGATCGGATAGAGAACTCACCTGAATTGCTAGCTAGGTGCAACGCAGTGCGCCGGCAACTGCTAGGAACAATGGTGGGCCCGAACACGAACGGTGGAATCCATCCCTCCGATGCAGACGTGCCGCTAGTCCGGCTGTTCGAAGGGAAAAGCTTCCTGGAAACTATGAGCGCCGTGGATGAAGAATACATTCGCGCGACGCAGCGATAACAAACAGGAGAGTATTTGCGAGTGAAGCAGTTGCCATATTTCGACAGGATCCGAGAGCGGGGCATGTTTTTCTGGGAGCGGCGATTACGCTGAGTGCCCTCCCTGGCAACTGATGCGCTGGTCGACGCAGTTGGCTTCTTCTGGATCGACTTGGAGCATAGTAATATGAGCCCCGACACATTGAAAGGCCATTTACCGGCGGCACGTGCCCGGATAGTGCCAGCGCAAGTACGCGTAACCGGCAACTGCACACACTTCGTCAAGCCGGCGCCGGATGCGGGCGCCGAAGGCATTGTTGTGGCGCAGGTGCAAGGGGTGGAGGAAGTCAGGCAGGTCGTCCGCGATTGCCGAATCCACCGCTGGGCGCGCGCGGTTTCGGCCCGCGCGTGGCATCGCTGCTGACGACGTGCATACGTCGGGGAAAATGGCAAGAGAAGGCAGGACGGGGCGTTCCGACGGCTTCAATTTTACTCGTTTGACTAAGCTGGGGGAGCCACAGTAAGCTCTTTCAGTAAGATATAGCATAACCGCTCAGAGTCGAATCAAATTGACGCTACCCAGTCCACATCAGCGCCCAAACACACTCAAATCACTGGAGAAAGTTCACTGAACGGTAGTGAAGTAACTTTTTTGGCTCAACCAGATCTGAGGGGCAGTGTGCCATAGGACTGGCTCGGCTGCACTGCGCAGCCAGAGCCAACCCCTACACCGGCCCCCCTGGATTCATACAGAGTTGCTTACTCAAAGATGGCAGTTGGTAGAGGAAAGGAGGTGGCGGCACGAAAACAACGTACCTCTGGACGCAGAAGTTTCGGTCTTGAGCCTTACCGGCTTTATTGCCCAATAGGCCACTCCCCTTGTTAGAAGACGAGCCTGACATAAATCAGCAGTGACATAGGAAAGGAGCGAACCGATGAAAGTCCACTTGAACGGACAGAATATCCCGCGACGTACCTTTCTGAAGTTGGCAGCCGGCGCGATGGCGTCGAGCGCTTTGGCGGCCTGTATGCCGGCGGCTGGACCGGCCCAGGCGCCGGCGGAAGAGGCCCTCGAAGAAAGCATCGAGGTTGTCCTGGGGATGTCTTGGAACCACCCCAGCTTCAACCCGCTCAGCAGCAGAATCGCTGGCACAGCCCAGAAATTGGTGTTTGACCCGATCTTTGAACGTCTTTTCTGTCCAATGGAGTGGGGACCGGGGGTGGAAACTATGGAACCACCTGCGCCCGGAGAGCTCCACCTGCAACTGGCTGAGAAGGTCGAGGAGGTGGAAAAGAATCGGGTGTGGAACGTCCACTTGCGCAAGGACGTAAAGTGGCACGATGGTGTGCCCATGACTGCTGACGATGTGGTGTGGACCTATTACGCCATGGTCCACAGGGACGTAACGACCACCCTTGGGTCACAATACTTCGCTCTGAAGGGGGCCGAAAGGCTCCACGAGGAGGGTGGCGATGAACTCGAGGGAGTCAAGAAAATCGACGACTACACCGTCCGCTTTGAGTTTGAGAAGCCGGACCCGTACGGGATCGGGGGGAGTCCTGTTTCTTTTGGGCGCTACTGGTATGTGTGCCCTAAGCACGGCTGGAAGGATGTCCCGCTGGAGAAGGTTGGGACGTACGAACCCATGGCCATGAAACCCATTGGCACAGGCCCATTCAAGGTGAACGAGATCGTCGCTGAACAGTACGCTGAACTGGTCGCGAATGAGGACTGGTGGGGGGGCAGGTCAGTTGCGGACAAGTACATTTTTCGGTTCTTGAGCCGGGAGGCCATGGATGCTGCCTTGCAGGCTGAGGAGATCATGGCCGGTGGTGCCAGCGGTGCGGAGGCCTGGAGTCGCCTTGGCGAGCACCCAAATCTCGTCGCTTACAACAGGCCGACCATCATCTTGTTCGCCATGGATTACCACAATGACAGGCTTGGTGACATGGTCCACCCCCTATGCGAGGCCACGCTCTACGCCTTGGACATGGACGAAATCCTCGAAAAGACACACTACGGTCTGCACGGATCCAGCAGCTACGTCTTCGAACACGTACCCGGCCCGGTAGGAGAACCGCCGGAGGGGTTGAAGACGTATGACTACAACCCGCAGAAGGCCAGGGAGGTCCTTGAGGAGGCCGGCTGGGACTTCGAACGGGAACTGGAGTGGGCGTACTGGGCCGATCCCTCTCCGATGCACCTGGAAATACAGGAGAGACTCGCGGATGTGGGCATCAAGACCAAGTGGAAAATCATAGACGCAGGCTCCTGGGTCGATGTGTTCCCTATTAGGGGGGACTACGACATCGTCCTTGAGGCTTGGTTCTTCACACCCCGATTCGAAGAAATGTTCACTCACGTCGGCTGCGGGTGGGATCACGAAACCAAGGGGGGCCGCAACTGGGATGGTTACTGCAACCCTGCGCTGGATGAGGCGTGGCAGGCGGCAATGGCTGAGGAAGACCCCGAGAAATCGGTAGAGATGTTCAGGGAACTCGCGCTGATAATGCAGGAGAATTGGCAATGGGCCCCACTCTACCGTAACGGGTTTCAGTGTGTCTTCAACAATCGTCTCCAGGGCTGCGTGCCATTCCTTGAGTATGGGTACAATGTAACCGTTCCCTACGAGCGGATGTCGGTCGCGCCAGCGTAGCTGCGCGGCGCAGCAAGCGGCCATGGGGAGGGCAGGGTGTGAGTGGACGCATCCTGCCCTCCCAGGCCAACGATGATGTTCTGTCGGTGGAGGCTTGAATGTGACTGCTTACATTCTGCGACGTTTGTTGTGGGTTCCTGTCCTGCTCTTGGGTATTACGCTCCTGACCTTTGTCATCTTCACCCTGGCGCCGGGCGACCCTGTGACGGCGCTCATCAAGCCTGGGGTCATGGAGGCCACCACCCAAATAGGCAGTGGTATGGAGGTGCTGCGCGAGAGGTACGGGTTAGACAAACCCATTTACGTGCGCTATGTGATCTGGCTGGGAGAAGTGCTGAGGGGCAACCTGGGCTACTCCTACACGACCGATAGACCCATATCCGAGATGATCGCCGAGGTGCTGCCGGCCACTTTGCTCCTGCAGGCCTCCTCTATCGGCATGGCTCTCCTTTTTGGTATTATCCTGGGCGTGATGTCAGCGCTCAAACAGTACTCTGTGGTGGATCATGTCCTAACGTTTGTTGCTTTGTTCGGCATTTCGGTGCCGAGCTTCTTCATCGCTCTAATTTCCATGTACGTATTTGCTGTGAAGTTGGGCTGGTTGCCTATTGCCGGAATGTGGACAGTCGGGGAACCCAGGGGGTTCAATCTGGATCTCCTACGCCACATGATCCTACCGAGCATGGCAGGAGGCATCGTGCATATAGCTTCCTTTCTGCGCTACACTCGAGCCAGCATGCTAGATGCCCTGAGTGGCGACTACGTGGTTACCGCGCGGGCAAAGGGGTTGCCGGAATGGCTGGTGATCCTGCGACATACGCTGCGGAATGCCCTTATGCCTTTGGTCACTATCATAGGCCTCAGCCTGCCAGTCCTGCTGGGGGGCTCGTTCATCATTGAAACGATTTTCAGTTGGAATGGCTTGGGCCTGCTGGGCTACAGAGCCCTCATGAACAGGGACTATCCGCTCCAAATGGGCATGGCACTGATGGTGGCGACTATGGTCATGCTGGCCAACCTGATCGCTGACATTGCCTACGTCTTCGTGGATCCCCGTGTGCGTTATGAGTAAGCGATAGAGGAACTCGCGTGACCATGACCACGAAAGACATGCAAAAACCGCTAGCGGGTGACCCCTCGGCCGAGCGCGTCGCCGCGGCAGGCCTGGCTGACTCACCCCGGCGCCGCGCCGGCCGGCGCTTTCTCCGCCACCGGCCGGCCCTGTTCGGCGCCATAGTGATCCTGTTTATGCTGCTGGTGGCGGTGTTTGCACCGGTCCTGGCGCCGTACGATCCCAATGACGTCAATAGTGACCAAAGATTCCAGTCGCCGAATAACCAGAACCTAATGGGTACTGATAAAGCGGGCCGAGACCTTCTCAGCCGGCTGATCTACGGGACCCGCGTGTCCATGACGGTGGGCATCGTGGCCGTGAGCATCCAAGTTGCCATCGGGTTCTTCGTGGGGGCGCTAAGCGGCTATTTAGGGAGCAAAGTCGACATGGCCATCATGCGCTTCACCGACGTGATGATGACCTTCCCCACCTTTGTGCTCGTCCTCATCCTGGTTGGTGTCTTGGGGCCCAGCATATTTAATGTGATACTGGTGCTCGGCCTGTTCACCTGGCCGGGGCTGGCCCGGCTGGTGCGCGGACAGGTTCTGTCATTGCGGGAACACGATTTCATCTTGGCGGCCCGCGCCATCGGGGTGGGCCATTGGCGCATGCTGGGACGGCATATCCTCCCCAACTTGTTAGGGCCGCTAATGGTAGCAGCGACGCTGGGGATGGCAGGGGCCATCCTGGCGGAGACTGGGCTGAGTTTCCTGGGACTGGGGGTGCGGCCACCAACGGCCACCTGGGGGACGCTGATCCGCGATGCCCGGTTTATTTTTGCCTTGAGTGAAATGCCCTGGCTATGGCTGCCGCCGGGGCTCGCTATCAGTTTGGCGGTCCTGAGCATCAACTTTATTGGCGACGGCCTGCGCGATGCCTTCGATATCCGCGGTCGGCAGGCGCTGGAATAATATGAAAACCTACAAGATGATCCAGGTTGGTACTGGAGGTCACGGCGCGGGCTGGTGCAAACTCTTTCTGCCGCCCAATATGCAGGACGGCCTGATCGAGGTCGTTGCGGCCGTCGATATCAACCCCGAGGCGCTCAAAAACGCCCGCGCCTTTCTCGACCTGCGGGCCGACCAATGTTACACCGACATTGAGAAAGCCTTCGCCGAGAACAGGGCCGACTTCTGCACGATCGTTGTGCCGCCCGCCCACCACGAAGCGGTTGTGGACGCGGCCCTGGCCCACGGCATGCACATCCTGTCCGAAAAGCCGATCGCCGACTCAATGGCCGCATCGGTTCGTATCGCCGCAAAGGTCAGGCGCGCCGGTGTGAAAATGGGCGTGACCATGAGTCACCGCTTCGACCAGGACAAGACGACCTTGCGCGACGCACTGCGCTCCGGGCGCTATGGTGCGCTCGACTATCTGGTCTGCCGCTTTACCTGTGACTGCCGCAAGTTCGGCAGTTGGGGCAAGTTCCGCTACCAGATCCCCGACCCGCTGATGGTCGAAGGGGCGGTGCATCACCTCGACATTCTGGCCGACCTGGCCGGAGCCGAATGCGATACCATCTACGCGCAGACGTGGAACCCGCCATGGGGCGAGTTCAGCGGCGATTCGCAAGCTCTGGTAACGATGCAGTTCAACAACGGGACGCGGGCCATCTACGAAGGCGCCAAAACCAACGCCGTCGGGCTGAACGACTGGGGCCAGGAATACTTCCGCGCCGAGTGCGAGCTGGCAACGCTGACACTCGACCACCGCCGCCTGGAGCGTCTTGTATACGATCCAGCCTCGCAGCGGGCCAAGAGCCGACAGAAGCAGAGCGAGGAGATCCCCTTGCGAGCACAGCCCAAGTGGTCAAACACGTGGCTGATCGAAAAGTTCGTGCGCTGGCTCGACGGCGGCGAGCCGATGGAAACAAACGTAGAGGCCAACCTGCAATCTGTGGCCCTCATCTTCGCCGCGATCGAGAGCTGTCGCACAGGACAGCCCGTCAGGGTGCAGGAATTTCTGCAATCGTTCGTCGCAATGGAAAAAGTTGGTTAGCGAAGGGCACACTTCAACTTGGAGGAGGTCGCCTATGCTCAGTCCCCTCGTCACAATGGATCCCGGCAAGCTGGACCCCGCGGAGATCTTCAGCCGTCTTCCGCCCAATCGCTGTGGGGAAGCAGACCGGCGCTACATGAACGAAGTGCTCGACGACGGATTCGGCAACCGCGAATCTGCCCACATGCTCGAACGTTTCGAGGCTGCGTTCGCCGAAAAGTTCGGCGTCGAATTCGCTATCTCGCACAACTCCGGTTCGGGCACATTGTTGTCCTGTCTGCTGGCCGCCGGCGTCGGCCCCGGCGATGAGGTCATCGTGCCCACGTTGACCATGGCGGCCACCGCATTTGTCGTCGTCCAATGCGGCGCCGTGCCCGTCTTCGTCGACAGTGATCCGCGCACATACAACATCGACCCGGCGGACGTTGAACGCAAGATCACGCCCTTTACGAAAGCGATCATTCCGGTGAGCATTTTCGGCCTCCCGCCCGATTTCGATCCCCTGTTGGATTTGGCGGATCGCTACAATCTCACAGTTGTCGAGGATGACGCCCAATGCTTCCTGGCGTCATACAAGGGCAGGCTGGTCGGCACCATCGGTCATGCGGCGAGCCTGAGCTTGCAGGGGTCGAAGCACATGACCAGCGGCGGCGACGGCGGCATGGTGATCACGAATGACGAGGAATATGCGCGCGCGATCCGCAAGGCCGCCATACAGGGATATCGCACACTGGATGCCCGGCCTGGCTCCACCCTCATCCCCCGCGATGAACGCCAGGATTGGAGTTTCGAGCGCCACGACCGCATGGGCTACAACTTCCGTATGTCGGCCATGCAGGCCGCGCTCGGACTTGGTCAACTTGAGCGCCTGGATTACCTGGTCGCGGCGCGGCGCTACATCGGTTCCCAGTACGAGGCCGCAATCCGTGAAGAAAAGTGCGGATGGCTGATTCCGCCGCATGTTCCGGAAGATAGCACTCATACCTATTGGTGCTACACGTGCAGACTGGACGAGGAAGCCCTGGGGGTGGATTGGCGCACCTTCAGGCAAACCTTCATCGAGCACGGCGGAGACGGTCTGTACGGCGCCTGGGTGCCTGTCCATCTCGAGCCGATTTTCCAGACCATGGCCTTCTTTGGCAGCCGTGAACGGGCACCGAATTTCGATCCCCGGTACAAGGGCGCCGTGAAGCGCTACGGCAGGGGCGACTGTCCGAACGTGGAGAGCATTCATAGCCGGCTGTGCCTGTTCAAGGCCGGTATGCAGAGTCTGGACAGAGTGAACGGACAGGTAGAGGCATTGCGCTCGACCATCAGACATTACGCCTGACGCACAATTGAGAGGAACCTAATGATCACCTCAATCGTTTCCAGAGATGATAGCGTGTACAAAGCTGCGCCGGACCTGGCGATGTGTGACGACGGGTCGCTCGTCTGCATCTACCGTGAAAGCCTGTACCATCTCTTTCACCCCTTCTCCAGAATCGCGCTGCAGATCAGCCGCGACGGCGGTCTGAACTGGGGAGCGAAACAGATCGTTGACGAGTGCGCCGACTATGAGCAGGATGGCGGTCTGAACAACCCGCGCATACTTCACCTGGGCGGAAACCGGCTCATTCTCATCTGCGACTGGATTCCACCGTTCGAGCCGGAGTATTCACTGGATACCGAGATTCTCATCTGGCGCTCCGAAGACGGCGGGGCAACCTGGAGTTCCAGGGAAAAGACGGGCATAAAAGGCCACATCTGTCCTTGCATGTTCAAGACGAGTTCGGGAACGGTCATCATCGGCGGCGACAGCAATTGCAAACCCATCCCCGGTGAGGTGTGGTCGTTCGATGCCTTCCTGTCCTTTGACGATGGCCGGACGTGGCAGGAGGCCCGCCACGTCGCGTCAACCGATGCGCTGTGGCTGAATGAGGGCACGTTTGCCGAGTTGGATGACGGCACATTGATCTGTTTCATGCGCGAAGACCGGGAGCGGGTGTGCGGTTATAAGGCGCTCTCGAAGGACGGAGGAAAAACCTGGCAAGGGCCATACCGCGCTGAGCTACTTGTATGTGTCGGGCGACCCCATGCCGGGCGGCTGCGCAGCGGCGAGATCGCCGTCACCTACGGACTTGGCACATCGCCGCGGCAGCTGGTGTTGCACGTCGAGAACCAGGATAGCGCAGCCGACCCGGAGAGCGCGCTGAACGTGCGCAAATCACATCTGGCACCGACGTTCAGACGCTTATTCGTCGATCACGACCGCAGTATCCACCCTGACGGCGCCTATTCCAGCTGGGTGCAACTGCCCGGCGGTGACCTGTTTGTGATCCAATACCTTGTGGACGACGCGCCGATGGGCCACATCCGCAGCTACCTCATCAGGCGCAGCGACTGGCTCCTATGCCCGGAAGGGGAGTTGGGGCACATCATCCGCCACGACCCCAGTGCCGTGAACATGCATCACTATGATCGCAGCAAGAACGTGATCTACCATGAGCAGGCGTTGAAGGTCAGCGCGGATCAATATCGAAAAGTGCATCCGACCGGGTGATCCGCCATCAACTCTGCTCAGGACCGCCGCTTTGACATCAGAAAGTCCGCACTGCAGAATTTAATTCGAAGGGAAAGCACATGGCACGCCCAGTTGAGAATTCGCCTGATGAGCAGGCCGTGCAGGACGGGACGACGCGCGTTGCGATGGTCAGCATGACCAGCGTGATGGCGGATCCATCAACGAATTTGGCGCGCATCGCGCACTGGTGCCGGAAGGCGGCGGCGGCCGGCGCCCGCTTTGTCCTCTTCCCGGAAGAGTGCATCACCGGCTCGATGAACAAGTCCGATCTGAGCCTTCAGGAGGCTGAGGCGATAGCTGCCGCAACCGCGCAGAAGGCCGTCCCATTCCTGGAATCTCTCTGTCGTGATTTACAGTTGACAGTTGTCGTCGGCACCATCGAGCCGGGCGATGGCGGGCTGCGCAACAGCGCGCTGATCGTCGGACCGGCGGGCTACCTGACAACGTACTCAAAACTGCATCTGCCGAACGAAACCGAGCGGAAATGGTTTGAGCCGGGCGAATCCCTGCCGGTCGTCAATTCACAGAATTGGAGATTCTCGGTGGGCATCTGTTATGACCTGAACGTGCCGGAAATTTTCAGGGCCGCGGCGAGCGCTGAGGTCGATTTCTTTCTGCTTGCCGTCGGTCAAAGTTACCCTCCTCATGAGATCGGACGAGCAGCCGAAATGAGCGAGGAGCTCAGGCAACTCAATATGAAGGTTCTGCCGGCGCGCGCCGCCGACAACGGCATCTACGTTTTCTACGCCAATCAAACGGGAATGAGCGGCAATGCCTGGTTCCCGGGGTTATCGCTGGCAATCGACCCGGCAGGCAACGTCATCGACGAACTGTTGCAGGATGAGGGCATGGTTCTCGCTGACGTGTCCAGGCGGGCGCTTTCAGCCGCGCGCTCAAACAGCGAATGCACTGTACGACGTATCCGACCGGAAATCTACAAGAGCCCCCTGTTTATCGCGGGATGACGAGCCACCATGCCCATTTTGATTGCGGGCAGAAAAGACAGAGTAAGCGCCGCCCTCGTCAACGCCTTGGCGCGTGGACATGACGTTCGCACGCTGGATCGTAGCGGCGGCGATCCGCGCGACCAGGACGAAGTGGCGAGGGCGGCCAGTGACTGCGAAGTTATCGTCCTGGCGCCCCCGTACGTCGCGCCGGACGCGCCGGAGGGCGAGATCCTTGAAGCGGCCACACGCGGGACCTACAACTTGCTTACCCAATCATCGGCCGCACGCGTCATCCTGCTGACGTCGCTGCGTCTGTTTGAGCGTTACCCGGCGGACTATTGGGTCGCTGAGCAGTGGGCGCCCCTGCCGACAACCGACATCGACGATCTGGCCCCGTACCTGGCAGAACTGGTCACGCGCGAGGTTGCCCGCGTAAGACCGGTCCAGGTCGTTACGTTGCGCCTGGGCGAGGTGGTTGACGATTACTATGCGAATGATAATCCGACCGATCCCCGCTGGCTGCATGTTGACGACGCCGTGCACGCGGTCGAGTGCGCGCTGAACTTTGAACCACCGGCCGATGGGCCGCAGACGGGCTGGTGGGTCTTTCACATCCCCGGCGGCGGCCCGAACACGCGCTTCCCGGTTGGACTGGCAGGTTCTCCGGAGTTTGGCTATGTGCCGCGCCGCGATCTGACGACGGGCGCTGAACTGCCCTTTCCGCCGCCTCCGATTTTGACGCATAAACGCCTGGACGACGAAGCCGACCACAACCCCCGGCGCGTCGTCATCTATGGAGCGGGCGGCCCCGTTGCCGCCGTCACCGCCGAAGCGCTTGCCCGCGATCATATTTTGCGACTGGCCGACCTGCGCCCGCTGGCCGATACCGTCGCCGAGAACCGGCCGCACATGCCGGGCGCGCCGTTGCCGCGGCTGCTCGAGCCGCCCCATGAGATAGAAATCGTTGATGTCACCGACCCTGAGCAGGTCCTGCGGGCTGCGCGGGCTATGGATGCAATGATCAACTGTGCTGTCGTGCGCGATGACCCCGCCGAAGCCTTTCGCGTCAACGTCGTCGGCGTCTACAATATGTTGCGGGCCGCGCTCGTGTGCAACATTCGGCGCTTTGTGCATACAGGTCCCCCGCAAGAGAGCCCACCGCGCTATCCTGAACCCACCAACTATGGCTACGACTTTGATCTGCCAGCTGATGCGCCGGCGCGGCCGGGCAGCGATCTCTACCATCTGACGAAATACCTGAGCCAGGAGATCTGCCGTATCTTCGCTGACGTTCATGGCATCCAGACGCCGGTGCTGACGTTTGCCGGGCTTGTCAATCCTGCGGAACCGGTTGATGATTCCTACCGGTCGCGCGCATGGTTGATCGCATGGGAAGATGCCGGCGCGGCCATGCGGAAGGCGTTGCGAGTACCCTCGTATCCGCGCAACTTCGAGGTCCTGAACATATGCAACGACATGCCGCACGGCAAGTTTTGCAACGACAAGGCAAAACGTCTGCTCGCATGGCAGCCTCGGCTCAATCTGGAAAAATATTGGCGGCGCAACCAGACTTCCGCCGGTTGAACAGCCCATGCCAGCCGGTATCGGTCTTAATTTGGGGAGGTAAGCATGTTCCGACTGTCGGTTTGTGAAGGCACTGTGCTGCGCGATCTGTCGTTCCTGGAGCGCGTGCGCACAATCAGCCGCGCCGGATTCGGCGTGGACCTGTGGGGATGGGAGGACAGCGCCCTGGATGCGATCGCAGACGATCCAGATATCGAGATCTGCGCCATGCCGGGCTGGTCCGGGGGCAGCATGATGCACCCCGATGGTGTCGAGGAGTTCCTGGCCGGTGTGAAGGAGAACCTGATCGTTGCCCAACGGATCCAGTGCCGCAATCTTAGCATCACGACCGGCCGGCTTGACGCGCGGGGCCAGATGGCGCACAACATCGCCGAACATCCGGCAACGAAGTGGATCGCGGCCTACAAGACTTTATGCCAGGTGGCGGAGTTGGCCGAAAAGTATGATGTCGTCTACAGCCTGGAGCAGCTGAACACCAAAGTGGACCACGCCGGCTACCCCCTGCCGCACACCGAGGACGTGGTGCGATTGATTGAACAGGTGGGCAGCCCGCGCATCCGGCTTCTGTGCGACATCTACCACGTGCAGATTGAAGAGGGCAACGTGATCCAATCGCTGCGCGATTACCACAGCTACATTGGATACGTGCATGTGGCGGATGTGCCCGGCCGGCATGAACCGGGTACGGGCGAGATCAACTATCCGCGCATCGTGTCAACGCTGCGCGAGGTAGGCTATGACGGCGTCATCGGCATGGAGGCGTTCCCTCAAGCCGACGACCATCAGGCTTTCGAGCGTTTCAGGTCCTTGTTCACCTGACCGTTTGAACGCGAATCGCGACGCCGATGCCGCGCACACTGCCTGCGTCTTTGCGTTCACTCTCATACAGTCTCATAGCCGGACGGCTCAAGCACGACGATGGTCGGGCGACCCAGCCCTCCCGAAGGCAGCGGGAACGTTACCGTGTGGTGCCGGGCAAAGATGACCGGATCACCGGAGCGGCGCTTGAGAAACGCATCGATCTTGGTCATCCCTGCCGTGATCGGCGGCAAATTGTAGTGCATCGGCACAATCCATGTCGGGTTCAGGAATTCGATCATGGGATCGAGTTCGTCCAGGTCCAGGGTCAGATGCTCGCCCACCAGCGTCAGCAGCACGTCGCAGCGCCCGGCGAAGGGCGCAAGCTCGTCCGCGCCGATCCCGTAGCCCAGATCGCCCATGTGCAGAAACCAGAGGCCGCCCGCTTTGAACGCGTATAGCGCATTGTCGTCAGGCCCATCGGGGTGGTGCGGCGCTTCAGCGGCCTGGACGGCGTACATTGGCTCGCCGTTGATCTCGACCTGCTTCCCCTGCGCGACGTCCAGGGCGTTGATCAGTTGCGTTTTGCCCTCGACGGCCTGGTCGTAGGAGTGCGCCTCGTCGGTCACCGAACTGACAAGACAGGTTTCCGCTTGCAGTCGGAACTCGAATACGGCGGGATCGTCCAACCCGCAGGCGGCGGCCACGACCGCGGGGTCGTAGGGGTCCATCGCAATCGCGGGGCCATCATCCTGCTCCAAATGAAAAGTCGCCAGCCCAACCCACTGAAGATGTACAGCCATTTTACCAGTCTCCTCTTCACTCCTGTGTCAGACCACCGGCTCTGTCCATGCCGGCAATTTCCCACCATTTTGCGCCGGACGGCCTTTCGATCACCAGCGGCTTGAGAAACGATACCGATTTCTCCAGGCCCTCTTCCACTTCGAAATACTCACTTTCCATTTCAAGCGAGATTACGTGGTCGTAGCCGAGCAGGCGCAGCGTTGAAACGAACTCGCGCCATTCCTTTTCGTCATGGCCCCAACCGGCCAGCGTATATGTCCAGGAGCGCTCGGCGAACTGCTCGGTGGATGTGCTGTCCATCATGCCGCGCAGCCGGGCATTGTGCCGAGAGATCAGTATGTCCTTGGCGTGGACGTGCTGGACGAGCGGGCCAAGGAAGTGCAGCGCCTCAATTGGGTCGATTCCCTGATACCACAGATGGGAAATGTCAAAGTTGCAGGCCGCAGCCGGGCCGATCTCGTCGTGGAGCCGCTTCATCGTCACCGGGTTGTGGATCATGTCGCCGCCGTGCATCTCAAAACAGATGGTAACACCGTGGTCGGCAGCGATCTTGCCGTGCTCGCGCCAGTACGGCAGCAGGCGCTTCTCCCACTGCCAGTCGAGCGTATCACGCAAAAAGGGCCACTCGGCAAAGGTCACCCAGTTGGGCGCCGTATCCCCCTCCGCGCCTTCGGGCAGCCCCGCCAGCAAGGTAATCCGGCGGATGCCGGCCAGTTCCATGAATTCACAAGTCTGACGGAACTCGCGCGAGTATGTTTCGGCGACAGCTTTATTGGGCATGAGCGGCGCGCCGTGCCCGCCGAGCGCACTGATTTCGAGGTCATAGCGGGCGAACGTGTCCAGCCAACGCTCAATTTCGCCTTTGTCGGCGAGGAGCTTGGCAACGTCGCAATACCCCCGGCCCCAGAGGCCACATGCGCCAACCTCAACCGCCTGGAATCCCATGTCGCGCGCGTATTGCAGACCTTCCTCAAACTCGAACTGTTCCAGATTTTGTGAAATTACGCCGAGTTTCATCTGCACCCCCTTTCGATTGAAAGTAGTCCACTGCATGTGCAGAGGACCGGCAATCTTTTTCGAGGAAAGACGCTGCCAAAGTCATTCCCTCTATGGACGTTTTGTCGCCGAATTCGTCAACCGGCTGTGTCTAAGTCCACCTTTCCCAACTGGCAAGAACGCTGCTCAGGGGGCGCCCAGCGCCTTCTGAAACTGAGTAAGCGTATTGGTCAGGGACTGGCGTTTGATGACAATGTCAATGCCCACGAAGAAAATACGAACGCCCAGCGCGTGGAAGTGGGCTGCCTGCTCGATGCTGAATGCGCCGGCCGACGCGATCTTGCCGGCCGCAACCGCCGCAGTGAACACGCGCTCGATCTTGGGCGTCTGGCGGGTACTGGCCTCGTCCCCGAAGAGCCCGAGGCTGACGGACCAGTCCATCGGCCCGACCGTAACCATGTCGATGCCTTCGACCGCCAGGATCTCGTCCAGCGAGTCGTAGGCTTCGTCGCTCTCGATCATCAGCATCAGATGCGTGGCGTCGTTGGCTTCGCGCAGTCTCTGCTGCGGATCGGCGCCCATCGTGAAGGCCGTGCCAGCGCTGGAGCTGGAGACGCCGCGCCGCCCCACCGGTGGGTACTTGCCCAGTTGGACAAAGCGGGCAGCCTCCTCGGCGGTGCGCACGTCGGGCAGCGCCAGCACGTGGATGCCGCCGTCGAGAAGGCGCTGCACCTGCGTGCGCGACAGCTCGGGCATGCGCACGAGCGGCACCATACCAAGGTGAACAACTGTCCGGCCCAGCCGCAAGGTGTCGGCCATGGATTGGGGGCCATGTTCCATGTCGAACCAGACGATGTTGAAGCCGGCCTGGGCCATCAGCTCGATGTCGGTGAGCGTGGCGTCGCGACAGATCACCCCGAACAGCGCTTCATGTTCGTCCAACAGTTCACCGAGGCGGTTTTTCAGGACTGGAACTTTGTCCTCCATAGATGCTCCCTCCGTCACTTGACCTTCGAGACACGATTTAACGGGTATACTGCAACGGCCGCCTTACGCTCCCTGAACGGTCGGGAGGCCCGGCGCCTTCGTCCGGATGCGGTAAAGCGAGGTGCGCGCGGTGATGTAGAGGCTCTGGCGGTCGTCGTCGCCCCAGGCGCAGTTGGCCGGGCGTTCGGGCGTGACCAAGACGCCGAGACAGGCGCCGTCAGGCTCGAATACCCAGATGCCCGTGGCGCCGGCTACGAAAAGAGTTCCTTCGGCATTGATTTTCATGCCGTCGGGGGAGCCGGGTTGGGGATGGTCCATGTCAGCGAAGATGCGGGAGTTCGTCAGCGAGCCGTCGGCGCGGACATCGAACGCGCGCACGTGCCGGCGGGGTGAATCGTCGACGTAAAGAATCGACTCACCGGGCGAAAAGGCCAGACCGTTGGGGCGATCAAAATCGTCCACCAGCAGTTCAACAGAGCCGTCCCCCAGGATGCGGTAGAGGCCGTTACAGGGCTGCTCCTGTTCTTCGCTGTACGACGAGGATTCGCTAGGTGTGATGCCGTAGGGCGGGTCGGTGAAATAGACAGTGCCGTCCGACTTGACGACCAGATCGTTGGGGCTGCTCAGGCGCCTGCCCTCGTATCGGTCGGCCAGGCTGTTCACGGAGCCATCGGCCCCGGCACAGGACACGCGGCGATTGCCATGTTCGCAGGCGACCAGGCGGTTCTCCCGGTCCAAGGTGAGGCCATTGGAGTTGCCGCTGGGTTCGCGCCACACATCGACTTGCCCGTCGGGCGTCCATCTATGGATGCGGTTGGCCGGAATGTCGGAAAAGAGCAGGTAGCCATCAGGATGCCAGACCGGTCCTTCGGTGAACTGGAAGCCGGTGGCCAGCAGTTCAGGGTCGCCGGACTCGACAACTGTTTTGAGTTTCATGGCGTTCTCCTCGTTCTGGCCTGGGCTTGAGCATCCCGTTCACTTGCCAAGCCAGCGCCCTCCTCATACAGGCTGATAGCCGGACGGTTCAAGAACAACGATGGCTGGACGTCCAAGTTCGGACGCAGGGAGAGGAAACGTCACCACGGGATGACGTGTATAGATGACGGGGTCGCGGGGTCGGCGTTGTATGAAGGCATCGACCTTGGTCATGACTCGCTTCTGGCCGCTGACCGGAGCCAGATTGTAGTGCATGGGCACGATCCAAGTCGGGTTCAGGATGTCGATCATCGGGTCAAGTTCATCCAGCCGCAGGGTCAGCCCCTCGCCGGTGAGAGCCAGCAGCACATCACAGCGGCCGGCGAAGGGCGCGAGATCATCTTCGTTCAGTCCATACCCCAGATCACCCATGTGCAGGAACCACAGTCCGCCGGCATTGAAGGCGTACAAGGCGTTGTCGTCGGCTCCATCGGGATGATCGGGCGCCTCGGCCGCTTCGACCGCCACCAGGGGCGCGCCGAAGATCTGCGCTGCGTTCAGACCGCGGGCCGCGTCCAGAGCATTGATCACGCGCGGTTCGCCCTCGATGAGCTTGACATTGCCGTGCGCCACGTCCGCGAGCGAACTGACAATCACCGTATCCGCCCCAATGCGCCTGCCGTCATCGACAAGGCCGATCGCTGAGGGCGTATAGGGGTCCATCGCGATGACGGGGCCTTCATCCTGCCAGAGTCGAAAGCACGCCATCCCCACCCACTCGAGGTGTACGGCCATGATCAATTCCTATGCGAGTCTTGCATGGGGCAACCGGCCTTGCCGGTCCCAGCGGGCCGCCAACATGGCCAACGTCTGCATGTCGAACGTCGAAGTTGGAGGCAATCCTGATGCTGACGTATTCCAGTATCCATTGAATGTATCTTCCTTGTCAACTCCGTTAATTTTTCGGGTGCAACCCAAAATGGGGGTGAGGACCGAAGGGTGGCGATCCGGCGATAAGGACGGGAAACAGGAGGGGCATTGGGAGGTCTTTGATACGAAGATATGATTTAGGCTCGCAAGAGCGTTTGCGAGCGTTACGAGCGTTTAGCAATACTATTTGTAAGAAAGTATCAATTCCTGGACGGTTGACATTCGGGAGGCTGATGGCGCGACAGGAGCGGGTCATGTATGCGCGGCGAAAGAGGGAACAGAACTCGTCAGCCTGGCAACGGAATGCGAGGGTCTGATTTTAGATATATTATTTAATGTAAGTGGAGATCGTTCCGCTTGAATAGAGAGCGCGTGACACGATGCTCCCTTTCAGATGCGCCCCCACCTTGGAGTGCACCCAGTTTTCCTGGGTGCTTTGCAGGGCGGGACGAGAGTGCGACTACCTCTGGCAACTCTGCCGTGTCTAACAGTCGGACGGCCTGGAGGCTCCCCAATCTTGAATCCACAGGCTGTCCTGGTTCCAAGAAATAATGTATTTTGACATTTTCCATAAGATATGATATAGTTGCTCAAGATAGGGTGCGCTCCTTACCCACGCCTTTACACCAAATTTGCCTTCCCACACCTTAATGTACCTGTAGTGATCGATTCATGGGTACTCGAAACTCTATATGCAGTTACCGCAGACGGTTCTTTGGATACATGAACCTGTCTTTGTCTAACCAGCGTTCGTAGCTCTTCCGGAACAGTTCTCTCATTCACAAGGAGGAAACGATGGCAACCAGATTGAGTCGCAGGGAATTTCTGCTGAGGACGGCGACACTCACGGGAGCGGCGGCCGGCACAGTGCTGTTGCAGGCTTGCGCTGCACCCGCTGCACCCGCCGCGGACAGCGGAGAGGAGATGCCGATGGAGGCGCCGGTCCAATTGAGCTTGTGGCGAGGCAGCAATGGCATCTGGGACGACCATTTCGAGACGATCTCGGAGTACATGGCCGACGCCGGCATCACGCCGCTGGTAGAGATTGCGCAGCCTCACATACCGTGGAGCGAGTGGCAGGACAAGGTGCGCATTTCGGCCGAGGCCGGCGTAGGGCCTGATCTCATCTTCACCATTAACCCGCTTCTGACGGAGCAGGTAGCAAACAAGATGCTGCTGCCGGCGCCGGAAGACCTATACGCGCCAGCGGATATCGAAAACGATTTTCACGAGATTTGGCTTCAAGGCGTGAAGTTCGATGGCAGGTACTACAACATCCCCTGGGACGGCGGCGGGTTCGGCCTGGTTTGCGATGTGACAAACCTGAAGGACGCCGGCGTCAACGAACTGCCCAACAACTTCGAAGAGTTCGTGGATGCGGCGCAAAGGGTCGTCAAGTACGATGGCGACAACCTGGTGCGGGACGGCTTCGGCTTCTTCCATACCAGCTACTTGTTTGGGATGCTCTTCTCGAGCATCGGCGGACGGCGGCCGGGTCCCGAAGACACGGAGTTGACCTACGACAACGAACAGGGATGGCATGCATGGGACCTGGTGCTCGACTATGAGATGGAGCACGGGATTTTCAACTGGGACTTCACCAAGGGCATCAGCCCCGACCTGTGCCTGTCCCAGTACACTGAGGGCCGCGGCGCCTTTTGTGTGACCAATAGCGCCTTCAGCACCGGCGTCGAGGAGCAGTTTGGCCACGAAACCAAGACGATCAGCCTGAAAGTGTGCATTCCCGAAGGAGAGCTGAAGCACCCGATGAGCCCCGGCTGGGGATTGGCCGTTACGAGCGCCGTGCCGGCGGAGAACCTTGACGCCGCCTGGCAGGTCTGGAAGTACTGCTCGTCCACTGAGATGTGCACGAGATACCAGCAGGCGACGGGCTTCGCCTCAGGGAACAAGGCGGTCCAGGCGTTGGGGGTCGACGGCTTTGTCGGTGCAAGAGCCGCCGACATGGCGCAAGAAGTGTCGGATGTCATGTGTTGCGGCTACCTCCGTTGGGATGGCATCGATCAGCCCACATTCATGCACGAGCACGAAAATGTCTATACGGACATGCTGCATGACGGGCTGTCAGCCGAGGAGGCGATGGCGAATCGCGGGCCTGACATGCTCAAAGGGCTGTTGGGCGGCTGAGCCGGACTACATGAGCGCAACATGGTTGAATCAGCGATGTCCTCGGGCATCGCTGATTCAGTTTTTTCACGCGTGAAAAACGTGCGACAAAGGAGTTGAAATGGCTGCACGTCTTCAATCGTTGCTTCTGCCCCGGCTTAGCTTGCGCCAGCGCCGATACGTTGTCGCCTGGGGATTTCTGCTGCCGATTCTCATCTATTACGTTGTTTTCGCCCTTTATCCGATCGCGCTGGCCGTGGTCATGAGCGTGAGCGACTGGAAGCTGAATAACCCGGCAAGACCCTTTATCGGCCTGGAGCATTACATCAAACTGGTCTCAGACACCGACTTCACCCTTGCTCTGGCGAACACGGTCCAATACACGGTGATGTATGTTCCCGCGGTATTTGTTGTTTCACTGATTGGGGCGCTTGCGTTGAATTCGATCCGGCTCGGGCGTTCCTTCTTCCGCGCCATCTACTTCGCGCCCGTGATGACGGCGGGCATTGTCGTCGCGCTGATCTGGAAGTATATGTTGCATCCAAGTTATGGCCTGGCCAATGTTGTCCTGAACTCGGTCGGGATTCCTTCACAACCGTGGCTTGTCCAGGCGAAGACAGCGATGGCCAGCCTGGTAATGATCGCTGTCTGGGAATCAATGGGCTATCAGATGGTGTTGTTCCTGGCCGGGCTGCAGGGCATCCCAATGCACCTCTATGACTCGGCCAAGATCGACGGCGCCAACATCTGGCAGCGCTTTATCCATATAACCTGGCCTCTCCTGCGCCCCACGGTGACATTTGTGCTGGTCGTGACTGTGATTGGCGCGTTCCAAATGTTTACCCTGGCCTACGCGTTCGGCTACTACGGCGGCCCGGGAGATAGTCTGCTCGTCGCGGTGATGTATATACGGCACCAGATGCTCACGCTGGGCAACGTCGGTTACGCCGCGGCCATGGCGCTGGTCCTGTTCGCCATCATTTCAATTGTCACGATTATCCAACTCAGAATGACCAGAACTCGCTGGAAATATTAGCCGGCTGACTGCGGTGCTCGGCAAAGATTCGGCGAGGGTTGGAGGTCCACCAAGATGCGCGTTGCGGCGTTTGTACGGTTATATCAGCGCAGGGAATCGGTTCTGCCGGTGTTCATCAGCTACACCGTGCTGACGCTGTGTGCTGCCCTGGTTGTCAGCCCTCTGATTTTCGCGCTTTTGGGCGCGTTCAGGCCGATCTGGGATCTGAAGACGATACCGCCGACGTTTATTCCCAAGGAGTTGTTTCTCGGCAACTTTCTCGTCCTCTTTGAGCGCTTCCCGATTGCGCGGATGTACTTCAACAGCCTGTTTTCGACCAGCGCGATAGTGGCAGGGCAGGTTCTAATGAGCGCGGTCGCGGGATACATCCTGGGTAAATTCGAGTTTCCCGGTCGAGAGGTCGTCTTCTTTATGATTTTGTGGACCATGATGATCCCGTTCTTCGTCACCGTGGTTCCGCTTTTTGTGATGATCGTCAGTTGGGGGTGGATGGACACTTACCAGGGTCTCATCGTCCCCCACCTCTTCTCCGGCTTCGGCGTTTTTCTCTTCCGCCAGTTCGTGCATACGATTCCCGACGATCTGATCGACGCCGCGCGTGCGGACGGCGCCAGCGAAGTCCGCATTTTTTCCCAGATCGCACTGCCTCTCATGTTGCCGGCGGTCGGCGCGCTGGCCATCTTCACCTTCATCTGGAGCTGGGGGAGCTTCTTCTGGCCCCTGCTCATCACAAACGAGACTGAGATGCGGACGATACCGGTTGCGCTGGCCACACTCATTCGTCAACCCGGCATGGTCAGAACCGGCGGGGCTGTCGGGCTTAGTGAGGAGGGCATCGCTCTGGCGGGCGACGCGATCGCCTTCATTCCGGTACTGGCGGTGTTTTTCGTGTTCCAACGCTACATTACCGAAGGCGTTACCCTAACCGGCTTGAGCGCGAACTGATTCGGATCAGAAACGGGACGAGTGGGATGCAGTTTTCCTGAAATCAGGCGAGTCTGGCCCCATAGTTTGCCCCGTACGCAAAATGCGGGCTGCAGGCTGGGCCCTTGTGTCACAGGGGCTTTACGCTCGCCGGAAAGGCCTAACGATGCAACAACGTTTTACTCTGTTCATTTGCGCGTGCTGCCTGGTTCTCGGCGTAACCGGCTGTGTGCCCGCGCCGCCAGCCGCCGAACCCAAGACGCCAGCCGCCGAACCCAAGACGCCTACCGCCGAAATCGAGACGCCTACCGCCGAACCCGAGACACCTACCGCCGAACCCGAGACACCTACCGCCGAACCCGAGCCGTGGACGCGCGTCGCGGATGGGATGGAGATGGTCTGGGTGCCGGCGGGCGAATTCCAGATGGGCAGCGACGACAGCGGGGTGGACACCGCCCTGGAACTGTGCGAAACTTACGGTGTCCCCTGCGTGCGGCAGTATCTCGACAAGGAGCAGCCGGCGCACAAGGTGGCGTTGGACAGTTTCTGGCTTGACCGGACCGAGGTGACCAACGCCCAGTACCGGCAGTGCCTGGAGGCAGGCGTCTGCAATCCACCGAGAAAGAGGAGTTCAGCGACGCGCGATTCATATTTCGACGACAGTTCGTTCGACGATTATCCGGTAATCTGGAGCACGCTGCGCGACGCGAGGATCTACTGCGAGTTTGTCGGTGCGCGGCTGCCGACGGAGGCGGAGTGGGAGTACGCGGCGCGCGGGCCGGAGGGCCTGCTCTTTCCCTGGGGCAACGAGTTCGACGGGACGCGGCTGAACTACTGCGATGCCAGTTGCGACTTGGCCTGGGCGGACGAGACGACCGACGACGGGTTCGCCGACACCGCGCCGGTGGGAAACTACCCGCAAGGAGCCAGTTGGTGCGGCGCGCTGGACCTTGCCGGCAACGTGCGTGAGTGGACGGCGGACCTGTACGACAGCGAGTATTACAGCGAGTCGCCTGCGCAGAATCCAACCGGGCCATCTACGTCGCCGGGAGGAAACCAGGTCGAGCGCGGCGGTTCGTGGAACTCCAATCCGTTTGAGGTGCGCGGCGCCTGGCGCGCCGGAGATCACGCCAACTACAAGCACAACTTCATGGGAATCCGTTGCGCCAAAGATAGTGAGTAGAGTGACCGCAGCCGCTCTTCCTAACCGATTGAGGTCAACCCTGATGACAACCAAACAACTGATCGAACAGTGGCTTGCCAAGCTGCACGCCGGCACGCTGGCGGAGGAGGACCTGCAGCAGGCGTTGAATCGCCTGCATGACAACGGCGCCGACGCGAGGCAGAGCCAGCGGCTGCTGTATCTGCAGACGAGTACAACGGGCGTAGACTCCGATGTGCTCGGCATGGCGCTGGTCGAAAACGGCCAAATACTCGAAGCGCCGGACGACCCCGACGAGTGGCCCTATGGCACCGTGCTCGAAGCCATGGCAGACGGCTGGCGGGTGGTCAAATTCCCCGAATTGGCACTGCTGCTCCAGGAAGATAAGACATTCGGCTTTGGCTGCGAATTCATCCTCGAGAAATAGAGTTGGCGATTCGAAACATGCAAGGAGGCGTTTTGATGGAGACGAACAGGACTGATTTGCCGCCGGCGCGCTACGGACTGCCCTACGACTGCGAGCCGACCCTGAATGACGCGCAGGTCTTTGATTTCTGTCGCAAGGGCTACCTGATGCTCGAAGGGGTGGTCGACGACGAGGTCAACCAGCGCATGCTTGCCTTTGCTGAGGAACATACCAGTCATCAACCGCTTGAGCTGCTGACGGAAGAGTGGTTCGTCGAGGGCATATTCAAGAACCCACAGGCAGCCGGCGCCGTCCGCTCCTTGCTGGGCGCGAATTTCAAGCTGCCGCAGACGCTTTGCAACCACCGCGCCGATGGCCCGTTGCCGCCACAGGACTGGCACCGCGACGGCGGGTCGATTTACAACTACCGGCTGGATTACCTCCAGGTGTTCTATTACCCACAGGACACGCCGCCCGAAATGGGGCCGACTGAGGTGATCCCAGGCTCACACTTCATACGCAGCAAGGCCAACTACATGGGGCACATCCGCAGTGTGAAGATTGCCAGGTCGACGGCATCACCTGCGGGCACTATCATCATCACGGCCTATCCAATCTGGCATCGAAGGGGCCGGAATACGGTTCCAGGCGTGCGTCATCTTTTCAAGTACAACTACTGGCGAACGACTGACCCGCGTCGCGACTGGATCGTCGATCCCGAACACGATTTTTCGTGGCCTGACATGTCAGAAGTCGAACCTCACTTCGAGCAGTTCCGCTGCGGCATCGCGGCGGCGGAGATGTTCAGCTGGTTGTGCGGCGAAACGTTTGATTACCCTGGAGGCACCGCTTGGCCGTGCGAGGCGCCGGTTAAACCGGGATTGTGTGACCAGGAAGGCCTGCCCGTCGGGTTGCGCCGCTTTGCAGACGCGGGCATAGCCGAACTGGCCTGATTCTGCCGATCGGACCCTATTGTAGATGCAAGGGCAAGACTATGACCAGGACTCTGTTTCCGACCGACTTACCTGAGCGCGAGTGGGTTGAATTCCGGGCGGCAGGGTACAGCGCGCCGGCGGTCGGGGTCATTCACCGGCGTTCCTATCGCGCGCTGTGCGGGGTGCCGCTGGGCAGCCTGGACACAGGTTGTCTGGATCTCGACAGCAGCGGCCTCTTCGGCTTGTGCAGCATTTTCAACTCGCATGTGCCGCGTCGCGGGGCGCTCAACCTGCCATTTCTCGGCCTCAGCGTCGGAGGGACGGCCTGGGTCCTGACGACCGGACAGCAAAGCCCGGAAAAGGGTGCCGGGCACGCCGCCAATGAACCGCCGCCGCCGGACCTGGAGATGCCGGGCGTGCGGCTGGCCCGCGACATCCACTATTGGGGCCACTACCCGGTGGCGGACCTGGAGTTCGAAACGGACGCGCCTGTCGATGTCGGCCTGAGGGCATGGGCTCCCTTTCTTCCAGGTGACGTGGACCGTTCAATTCTGCCAGGGGCCGTTTTTGAGGTGCATCTGCGCAACGTCTCGGACGCGCCTCAGTCCGGTACGCTGGCGTTCAGCTTCTTCGGCCCGAGCGTGGGCGAGTCCTGGGCGAATCTGTTTCCGCGGCAGGAGGTTTCATCACCACTGCGCGGGATAAGTGTAAGCTCGCGGCGCTGCAACTACGTATTGGGGGTGATCGGCGATCACCGCGTGCGAACGGGCGGCGAACTGGGATTGGACGCTGCCGCCTGGGCGCGCATGGAGCAGAGTTTGCCTGCGGCCGAGGAAACCCAATCGGGAGCTTCGGTCGCGGTGGATTTTTCGCTGGCTCCCGGCGAAGAGGAAACCGTGCGCTACGTACTGACCTGGTACAGCCCGCACTGGATGAGCACAGGCGACCCTATGGTCGGCCCGCGGGCCTTTAGGCACATGCACACGACGCGTTATGCGAGCGCGTTGGACGCGGCGGCAGTGCTGGCCGAAGAGCACGAGACGCTGCTGGCGCGCGTGCTGGCGTGGCAGGAGGTCGTGTTCAGCGAGCAAGCGCTGCCGGCGTGGCTGCGCGAGGCGCTGGTCAACACGATGCACACCTACGCCGAAACGACTTTTTGGGCGGTGGCGGAGCCCCCGATCGGCGAGTGGTGCCGGCCGGAGGACGGCCTGTTCGCTATCAACGAGAGTCCGCGCTCTTGTCCGCAAATGGAGTGCCTGCCCACGGCGTTCTTTGGCGGCATCCCTATGGTGTACTTCTTCCCGCGGCTGGTGCTGTCGGCGCTGCGCGGGCAGAAAGCCTACCAGAGCGAGAACGGCGCGCCGCCGCTCATCTTCGGCGGCATCACGCAATGGACGGGAGGCTGCGAGATGGCCAGCCCGACGCCAGGATACCAGGTTACCACCAACGTCCCATGTTTCGTTGACCTGATAGACCGCTACGGGCTTCTGCATGGCGATGACGCCTTCGTGCAAGAGTTTTACCCTTCGGTCAAGAAGAGCATCGAGTTCATGGTGGACCTGAACCGCGGCCCTGACGGGATCGTCTCCATGCCCGACCGGCTGGTCAGCGTCCATATCCACATCTTTTTCGAGACGGAGTGGTACGAGTTCAGTCATTGGGCCGGCATCGTGCCCCATGTGGGCGGGCTGCACCTTGTGGCGCTGCGAATGGCGGAGCGGATGGCGCGGGCCGCCGGGGACGAGCCTTTTGCCGACCAGTGCCGGGCGTGGATCAGTGCGGGCAGCGATTCGATAGAGAACAAGACCTGGACGGGTGACTACTATCTGCGCTACCTGGACACCGAGAGCGGGGACAGTTCGGACGATATATTCTCGGTGCAGCTAGATGGGGAATGGATGGCCGGGTGGCACGGGGTGGAGGGAATATTCCGCCCCGATCGAGTAGCGACAACGCTGGAAACGATCAAACGAACTTGTGTGGCCGCGACGCCACTTGGCACTGTGCATTACACGACGCCCGAAGGCGTCCCGTCAGCGGGTGGTGAAGAGTTGGAATCGGTCGATGATCTCTGGCACTCCTGGCCGGCAACCCAGATCTGTCTGCATGCCCCAATTACACTGGGTCTGGCCTACATGTATGCGGGCCAGGCGGAGTTCGGCCTCGAAGTGATGCGCCGTATGATACACAAAATACATTGCGAACGGGGAATGTCGTGGTACGGCTCAAACATCGTTGACAGTCCCGGCGGCGAACTTGCCTTTGGCACGGAATACACGATAGCCACGCAGTTATGGGCAGTTCCGGCGGCAATGCTGGGGCAGGATTTGCGCGCGCCTTCTCAGCCAGGCGGTCTGGTGGACCGTGTCCTGCGCGCCGCCGCGGGAAGGGAGTGAAGATGAGATACCGGCAGCTCATCCGCGACGGAACGCAGGTGTCGGTCATTGGACTGGGCACGTGGCCGTTGGGAGGCCACATGGGCCAGATGGACGAACAGATGGCGATCTCCATCACTCGAGCCGCCATCGACAATGGCATCAATCTGATCGATACCGCCCAGGCGTATTATCCCAGCGAGGCGCGACTCGGCCGCGCGCTCAAGGACGGATACCGGGAGCGATGCTTTCTGGCCACGAAAGTGATCGGCGACTATTCTCCGGCTGGCATCAGGGCTGCGATCGAGGAAAGTTTGCGTCTGCTGGACGTGGACTATGTCGATCTTTACCAGGTTCATCACCCGGATCCTGACTATCCCTTCGATCAGACGATGCAAGCGCTCGAACGACTCCAGGAGCAGGGCAAGACGCGCTACTTTGGCGTTTCCAACTTTGGCGTCGAACATATGCAGCCGGCTTTCGAGACGGCGCCATTCCACACCAATCAGTCGCGTTACAACATGCTCGACCGGCGGGTGGAGGCCGAGACTCTGCCCTTCTGCGAGCGCAACGGGATCGGTGTGTTGGCGCACAGCCCGCTGGCCAAAGGGTTGCTCACCGGGCGCTATCGGGTCGGCCACAACTTTCCCGACGATGACGAACGCGCGCGCTTGCCGCGCTTTCAGGGCGCGAGCTTCGCCCACTATGTCGAGGTGGCGGACCGGCTGCAAGCGTTGGCAGCCGACAAAGGGATCAGCCTGGTGCAGATGGCGATCGGATGGCTCCTGCGGCTGCCAGTGGTGAGTTGTGTGCTGGTGGGAGCGAAAAATCCCGCGCAGGTGCGCGATCACCTCGCCGCCGCGGACGTAACCTTCAGCGATGACGAACTCGCCCGCATCGAGACGATCCTTGAGAACACACCGGGCGAACTGTATGACGGTTAGCAGGATAGCGGATAGGTTGGTCGGGGCTCCATACGAGTTAGAAAATTGGGCCACCGGTTGACATGAGCGGGCAACAGTGTGAGGGATCGCAACATGGCCGATTACGACAGTATCAGAGTGCTGGTCGAGCGATGTCTGGAGGACTTGACGCAAGGAGGCGTGAAGGAAATCAGCTTGCGGGGGATTCTCGACGCGCTCGACGAGCCGCCGCGGCAGCAGTTGCTGTTCCTGCGCGTAAACGGGGTGACCATCAACACGGAAGTCGTCGGCATGCTGATGCTGGAAAACGGCGAAACGCACGAAGGGCCGCTGGATCCTGAGGACTGGCCGTACAAGACCGTGGTCGATGCGATACAGCAAGGCTGGCGGGTGATTAAGTTCCCTGAGTTGGCCTTGTGGATGGACGAAACGCGAACGTATGAAGTCGGTGGTGAGTTCGTGCTCGAGAAGTGGAGGTGAGAGATGAAGAAAACCAGTGATATTCGCCCAACCATGACCGACTCCCAGGTGCTCGATTTTTGCAAGAAAGGCTACGTGATCCTGCCCGCGGTCGTGCCGGAGGAGGTCAACCGGCGCGTCATCGAATACACCAACAACATTGTGCAGACGCGCCCGGAGTTGCAGGCGCCGCGTCGCTCCAAAGAGATCGAGTTTCACCTGCCGCTGTTGGAAGAGGAGTGGTTTGTCGAGCACGTATTGCTTAACGAGTGGGCTGCCGGCGCGGTACGCTCGCTGCTGGGGAGAGATTTCACGCTGCCAATCATCATCAGCGATCACCGTGCCGAGACGCCGGTGCCCAGGCCGGGGGGATGGCACCGCGATGGCAACTACGTGCATAACAAGAAGCTGAACTACGTGGAGGTCTTCTATCACCCCGAGGCCGTGCCCATGGAAAAGGGACCCACCGAGGTCCTGCCTGGGTCGCATCACCTCGCCTCCGCGCCGGTCGGTCATTACGGCAACCTCAGGGGAGGGGTGCCTTTCGCGCCGCCCGCGGCGCCGGCCGGATCGATTCTGATTATGTCGTACAATCTCTGGCACCGTCGAACCCGATCCACGGCCAAGGGCCAGAGACACCTCTTTCGCTACAACTACTGGCGGACTACGCAACCGGTGCGCGACTGGATCGTCGAGCCGGATTTCGACTTGCGCAGCGCAAACTACGAGTTCTTCGATCGACCCACGACAAGACCGCCAACGCGCGACTGCAACGACGCGGCGGAGATGTTCTTCTGGTTGAGCGGAATGCACGACCACTTCGCGGTGATGGGCGGACAGTGCTGGCCCAGCCCGCAGACCGGTCTGGATGGAGAGGTGCAGGGCTTCCCGGGCGACATCACCGACGAGCGGGTGCGGCCGGAATCGTGAGTCATCCGGTCAACAGGGTAACGAACGGGACCGGTTCCCCACCAAGGAGCGGCATGATGCTTGAACTGTCGGCGAACCTCGAGTTCATGTTTACCGATCGCGACTTTGTCGACCGCATTGACGCGGTGGCGGAACTGGACCTGCCAGCCTTCGAATTTGGCGTATGGCTGGAGCGAGACGTGCCGACAATCGTTGAACGCACCAGGCGCTATGGCCTGATGGTCGCGAATATAAGCGTTGATCCCAAAGTGAGCCTGCTCGATGGAGACCAGAGCGCGGCCCTGGCCGACGCAGTGCGCGCCACCTGCGACACAGCGCGGCAACTGGGATGCACGCAGCTCGGCTTGCTTGTCGAAGAGGTGAAGTTGGAGGCGGGTCAGCCGTGGTTCGACTACCAACGCAGTCAGCAACAACGCGACCGGCGCCGGCGCCAGAAAGACAATATCGTTCGGGCGCTGAAAGCTGTCGCGCCCATCGCCGAGGGCGAAGGGATGCTGCTGCTTGTGGAATGCTTGAACACACTTGTGGACCACGCCGACTATTTCATTGCTTCCTGGAAGGAAGGCGTGGCGATCGCGAGAGAGGTGGATAGTGCCGCCGTCGGCATGACGTTTGACGCCTACCATCATCAGGTCAACGAGGGCAACCTGATCAGCAGTCTCACCCAGGACATCGATCTGGTGCGTCACATTCATATCGCCGATGTGCCCGGGCGGCATGAGCCTGGAACCGGTGAGATCAACTATCTGAACCTGCTCAGGGTAGCGAAACGCGCCGGCTACGAAGGGTATCTTGGGCTTGAGTGCGTGCCGACCATGCAAGATGTAAGCGCCGCGCTCGCGCCTATCAGGCAGATCGTCGACCAGGTCAATCGTCAGGAATAGCGATGGAGACGCCTGCGCACGGGGCTCATCTCCGTTCTCCAGCCTCACAGATCTCACAAAAGCGAATTGGTTCATCCCATGATTGAAATCCAGGGTTTTGACAAGGTCAGCTTGATCACCGGCGGCAGCAAAGGAATAGGCGAGGGCTGCGCGCGGGTCTTCTGTGCAGCCGGCGCGCCGGTTGTCATCTGCGCGCGCGGCCGCGCAGCGGGCGAGGCGCTGGCAGCGGAACTGACGGCGCAGGGTCCCGGCGAATGCCACTTTGAACCATGCGATGTGCGCCATCCTGACGAGATCGAGCGCGTCGTTGACAGGACGGTGGAACGATTTGGCCGGCTGGATTGTCTGGTCAACAACGCCGGCACCCATCCGCCGCACAGGAGCATTGACGAGTTCTCAATCGCAGAATTTGAAGATTTGCTGCGGGTGAACCTGGTCAGCTATTTCGCCGCCTGCAAATTTGCATTGCCCCATCTGCGCAAGACGCGAGGCAACATCATCAATCTGGGTAGCCTGGTCGGCGTAATGGGTCAACAGCTGGCCACCACCTACTGTGCGACCAAGGGCGGAATCAGCGCTTTCACCAAGGCGTTGGCCATTGACGAAGCACGCTACGGCGTGCGAGTGAACGCCGTCCTGCCCGGCAATATCATATCCGATAGCCGCATCCAAGGGGTTGCCCGGTCGGAAAATCCTGAAGAGTTGGACAGGCTGGTGGATAGCTGGCAGTGGCCGGGGCGCAGCGGCAGCATTGAGGAGGCCGGTCATGCTTGCCTCTTTCTGGCCAGCGACATGGCCGGCTACATCAGCGGCATTGAACTGATTATCAGCGGTGGCTCCGAGTTGGGGTACGGGATCAAGGCTCCGTGGAAACTGGGGCTTGACTTGCCGGAGGAGCAGTATCCTCGACCGGTGAATCCTCTGTGACAAAAGCGATTCCGGAATTGCCGCAGGAAATCAAACTCTGAGACGGACAGGCCGCCGTCGACATAACTGTTCGCCATCATTCATCCCCTTGCAAGCACGCTTTGCTCCGCCCGGCTTCGCTCGCTGCTGCACATCCGCCCCGTTCTCCCTTGCTCCTTTCTGTATCTGTTTTTCCTACTCATATTCTGTCTCCAATGTATCTCATTCCTTCTGAAATACCGCGGCGTAAATCGTCATTGACAAAAGCGAGGAGGAGGACTATACTCCATTTACTATTCCCTGTTTCAGGCAAATCTACCGCAAGAGGTCAGCATCATGGCGCTGGAGATCAAAGAGCTACAGCCGCAGCCGACCACTACGGTGCATAGCCGCTGGCGGCGGATCGTCACCTCGATCCCGGTCCCCGCATCGGTGCCGCTCATCGAGCGCCTGCGTGCGGCGGAACCGGTCTCGACGAGCGGCATGCCTCCCATCCTCTGGCATGAGGCTGAGGGCTTCCTCGTACGCGACCCCTATGGCAACCAGTGGATCGACCTGACCAGCGGGATCGTCGTTGCCAACGCCGGTCATTCGCACCCCAGCATCCGCGCCGCGATCCACCGTGCCGCTGACCAGCCTCTGCTGGCGACATATTCCTTCCCCTCGCAAGCACGTCTGCTGCTGCTCGAAAAACTGGCGGCGCTGGCGCCAATCCCCGATGCGAAGGCCATCCTCTTCAGCGCCGGCACGGAAGCGAACGAATGCGCCATCATGCTGATGCGGCGCCACGGCCAGCGCATTTCGCCCGACAAGGTCGGCATCCTGAGTTTCGAGGGCTGCTACCATGGCCGCTCGCTCGCCGCCGGCCTCAGTTCCGGTTCGCCCCAGCCGACTGATTGGATCCAACGCGAGCAGGTGAACCACTTTCAGATCCCGTTTCCCTTCAGCCCGAACTGTCCGTGGGGTTGCAGCCGGGAGGAACAATGCGACGAATCCTGCTTTCACAAGTGCATCGACAGCTTGGCGCAACGCAACATCCGGCCCGAACATATCGCAGGCATCATCGCCGAACCGGTCCCGGGCTGGGCAACCTGGCCAATGCCTGCCGGCTACGCGCGTGCGCTCTCTGACTGGGCCAAGGAGAACGATATTCTGGTCTGCTTCGACGAGGTGCAGTCCGGTTGCGGACGAACGGGCAGATTCTTTGCTTTCGAGCATGTCGGGACGGTCCCCGATCTGATCACCATGGGCAAGGGCCTGAGTTCGAGCCTGCCGGTTTCGGCGGTCATCGGCCCACGCTGGCTGATGGACCAACCGGCTCCGGGTGATATGTCCAGCACGCATGGCGGCAACCCGCTGTGCGCGGCGGCCGCGTTGGCCAACCTCGCCGTGCTTGAGGATGAAAACCTCGTGGCCGCGTCGGCTTGCACAGGCCAATTGGCATTGCAAGAGCTCAAAAAACTACAGCACGAGTTCCCCCGGCATGTGCTTACGATTCAAGGGCTCGGCCTGTTCATTTCCGCCCATCTCATCCGCCCCGACACCGGCGAGCCGGACACTGCATTGGCCGACGCCATCGTGCATGAAGCCGTCCGCCGCGGCGTGATGATGTTTGTAACCGGTCGCGGCTTCCTCAAGGTTGCGCCGCCTCTTTGTATCGAACCTGAGGCTGTCTTGGAAGCGGTACAGGTGATCCGTGACTGCTTTTGCGATCTGAAAGATCAGCCGGTCTGACCCCTGCCGCAATATGGCCGGGGTCGCAAGACTTGGCTACACCAAAATGCGCTAGCAACAAGAAGAGGCTTTTTCCCTTATTCCGCATTGCCCAAGAGGAGTCGAGACGTTTGTGCCCTGGTCGCAGCACCTCGCTTTATCACACCACTAGCCCGTCAGCCAGTTTGAAACACGTTCTAGCTGGATGTTTGGTAGAGGTCTGAGAACTTGGCAGGGTTTGTGTAAGCTCTCGGAGTTCTGAAAGGAGGGAAAAGAGGTCGATCATGTCACGATAGCTGTTCACCAGAGGACAATGGCTGGTGAGAAACCGGACTATACGGGCTGAGGAAAGGCAGCCTTAGCAATCTGCTGAACTGTCAGGTTGCTAAAACGAGAGTGAGCGAAATGTCCGCAAGAAAAGGAATGAATCGTCGTGATTTTCTTCGAACATCGGCCGTTATAGGGTCTGGTCTGCTGGCCGCCCACTGTGCGCCGGCCGCGCCGCCGGCCGCGATGGAAGCGGCTGCGACGGCGCCGGCTGTGGCGGAGGCAATGGAGAAGGGCGGCACGCTTGTGTATGGCTATGGGCAGCGCACCGAATCGAACCTCTGCGCCATCGCCAACTACGGCGGCAGTAGCGACGTCTACCTGCGGCGCTTCTTGGCCGCCGGCCTGGTCCAAATCAACTCGAGTCTCAATGGGGTTATCCCGGACCTGGCGGAGAGCTGGGAGTTTTCGGACAGCACGATTACCTTCAAACTGCGCCAGGGCGTCACATGGCACGATGGCGCGCCGTTCACTGCCAACGATGTATTGTTCACCCTACGCGCCATGGGGCACCCCGAGAGCGGCCAGAACTATGGCTACGGGGACATTAAAGGGCTGATCGTTGGTATGGACGAGTTCAAGGCCGGCGAGGCTGACAGCATCAGCGGTGTCAATGCGCCGGACGACTACACTATCACCATTGAGATGACCCAGCCCTTCCGCGATAGCTTCCTCCTGTCGATTGCGGTGCCGACGATTATCCCGGAACATATTCTGAGCGAGGTGCCGGTGGACGCCTATGGCGGCGCGGGACCGGATGTCGGACTTTGCAAGACCGACTGGGGCCTGAAGACGGGTGTCGGCCTGGGGCCGTTCAAGCTGAGCAAGTATCTGCACAACGAGGTGGTCGAGTACGACCCGAACCCCGACTACTTCCGCGGGGAACCACTGCTGGACAAGCTGGTCTATTTGCCGTTTATCGACAATCAGGCCCTGGCCGCGGGCCTCGAAGCGGGCGAGGTGCTGGTTGGCCAGCTACCCTCCAGCGAGTATGAGCGCATGAAGGATATGCCGCATCTGCGCTTCCAATTCCCCTCCGGAACAGCAGCGATCGGCGTCGCTTTCAATCAGCACCAGCCCTACCTCCAGGACAAGCGGGTGCGCCAAGCCCTGATGTACGGGCTGGACCGCGAACAGTTCCTGCAGACGGTCTGGTACGATTTGGGCGATGTTCCGGAGGCGTCCTTCTACTTCGGCAAAGCCGGAGTCAGCCCGAACATCAGAGATTTCCCCTACGACCCTGACAAGGCCAGGGAACTGCTGGCGGAAGCGGGTTGGGACTCCAGCCAGACGCTGCGTCTCCTTTGGGATGATCTCAGCCCCTTCATCGAGACCTGGTTCTCCTTCATGATTGGCTACTGGAAGGAGATCGGCGTGGAGGCGGAAGCGCATCCGGTCGGGGCCGAATATGCCTCAACCCTGGAAGAGACACACGATTGGGATATTATGCCCACTTCCTTCGGCTACGGCATCAGCGTCAATCAGATCCGCTCCAGGTTCGACAATGAAAACTGGCTTGGCGCGGCCTACCCCGAAGCCGTGGAACTGATAGACAAGGCGCTCCTGGCTGAGGGTGAAGAGTTCAAGCAGTTGGTGTGGCAGTTGCAGGAGATAGCGGCCGAGGAGCTGCCCGTCGCCTACCACATTCGCCAGGCCCAGGTCTACGCCATCAACAAGCGCGTGCACGGCGATGAGGACTTCCAGCCGGTCTACGCTACGATGACGAGGAACTACTGGGGCATGGAGAAAGTCTGGGTGGCGGACGAGGCGAGCTAGACCGATTTTCGGTAGCGTCCCGCTACCCGGCAGAGAGTAGAAAGCTGTTGGCGCCGGCCTGCCTCGCGGGTGCGTGCATTCGCGAGGCAGGAGGCTCCTTTTCAGATGCGCGGCCCGGGACAAGAGTGGCGGCCGCAGGTCGTTTCGGGTGCAGTTCGATGGCAGGTAGGCCGTTGCCAGACCGCTCTCCTGGCTAAGACGCGGGCTGGCGGAGTTCGAATTCGGAATCATGTCACCTTATATCATACGCCGCCTGGTGCTGGTCATTCCTCTGCTTCTGGGGATCAGTATCATCAACTACACCATCTATGCGCTGGCGCCCGGGGACCCCGTCTCTGCCATGATCAATCCCATGGAGGCGCACGAATGGAGCGCTGAAGACATGCAGAAGGCGCGGGCGCGCCTGGGCCTCGACAAGCCGATTCCGGTCCGCTACGCACTGTGGCTGAAGGAGGCCGCGCGCGGCAATCTGGGCTATTCGGTGCGGACGGGCCTATCGGTGAGGGAAACGATGGCGAGGGGAATCGGCAACACCGTCACTCTGATCGCCCTGTCGATGGTGCTTTCGTCGGCAGGCGGCATCGTGCTGGGCACTCTTTCGGCGCTGCGGCCCTATTCGGCGCTCGACTATGCGCTGACGGCGTTCGCGTTCGCCGGCGCGTCGATACCGGGCTTCTTCCTGGGGCTGTTGCTCGTCTACTTCGTGGCGCTGGGCCTGGGGATATTGCCGACGGGCGGCATATCCACGCCGGGCGTGCCGCCGACCTTGCTGAATCGATTGGAGCACATGATCCTGCCGGTGCTCGCGCTGACGTATGAGGGGCTGGGCAGCCTGTTGCGTTTCACGCGCGCGGGCATGCTGGAAGTGTTGAGCCAGGAATACGTCACGGCGGCGCGCTCGAAGGGGCTGATGGAGCGCGCGGTCATCGGGCGGCATGCCTTTCGCAATGCGTTGCTTCCTCTGATAACGGTGTTGGGATTGCGCTTGCCCAGTCTGTTTGGCGGCGCGCTGCTGATCGAGTTTGTCTTCAACTATCCTGGAATCGGGTCGATCATGGTCGATGCGACGCGGCAGAGAGACTACCCATTGGTCATGGGGGGCGTGCTGGTGACCGCTATAGCGGTGCTGATCGCCAACCTGATCGCGGACATCTCCTATGGCGTCGCCGACCCGCGCATACGGTACGAGTAGAGAGGCAGACGCATGGCAGAACGAGCCGCAGCGGCACAGCTGGAAGTAGCGGAACAGTCTATTGAGTCGCCGCGGGCGCGCGCCTGGCGCCGTTTTCGCCGCCACCGCATGGCCATGTTGGGGCTGACCTACCTGGTTGTCATCTGCCTGGTGGCGATCGCCGCGCCGTTGACGACGGGAGGACGAGACCCCGCCCAGATCTACCCTGTCAATTCGTGGGGAACGCCGAGCTGGGAGTTCCTTCTGGGTGGAGATCAGCTGGGCCGGGACATCTGGGCCCGGCTCGTTTACGGCAGCCGCGTGTCACTGGCGGTGGGCATTGTGTCGATGTCGATTGCGGTGGCAATTGCGCTGGCGCTGGGGACACTTTCCGGGTACTTCGGAGGCGCGGTGGATATGGTGATCATGCGCTTCACCGACGTGATGATGGTCTTTCCCGGCCTGATCCTGATCATGATCGTGGTGTCCGTGTTGGGCCCGAGCATCTGGAACGTCATGCTGGTGATCGGGCTGCTGGGGTGGACAGGCATGGCGCGACTGGTGCGAGGGCAGATCTTGTCGGTGCGCGAGTGGGATTTTGTCATGGCGGCGCGCTGCCTTGGCGTGCCGGACCGGTTGATCATGCTGCGGCACGTGCTGCCCAATGTCCTGGCGCCGCTCATGGTGGCGGCCACGTTTGGGATCGCGGGCGCGATTCTGACAGAGGCCGGGATTTCATTTCTGGGGCTGGGCGTGAAACCGCCGACGCCGTCGTGGGGAGTGATGCTGAATGCGGCCCATTCGCTGACCGTGTTGGAACGCTACTGGTGGGTGTGGATCCCGCCCGGGGTTGCCGTCCTGCTGACGGTGATGGCCATCAACTTCATGGGCGACGGTCTGCGCGATGCCCTGGACCCACGCGCTATCCTGTCCTGAGTTTGCTTCCCGTTGACTACATTCAGGGCAGTTGCGGGAGGACAGATCATTCACAGCTGACAATTAATTGAGTCTTCCCTGTTGAAGCAAGAGTATTGCCATGACTACAGAACGTACCGCTATCTACATTTCCGACCTCAGCCGCTCACGCCCCAGCGCAGCCCTATCACCTACGCCCAGGCAGAGCCGCTGGCAAACCATCCCCTACGAGGCTGAAGGCGTATCAGGCACCATGTTGGTGGCCGATTCCGAGTGTTCGGCGCCGACACTGACGCTGCCGCTGGATGTGCAGGGTTGGCATGCCATCCATTTGGGTGTCTGGACAGACTGGGAAGACAGCACGCTGCGGGTCAAGCTCAGCGGCGCGCCGTGTTACACACCTGTGTTCACAGCCAGGCCTTCCGCGACCGGTCACGAATGGCATTCGGGGTTCGCCACGCTGAGGGAGGCGTTCTGGATACACGCTGACCTGACCGGCCGCGACCTGCATATCAGCCAGGTCGGAGGGCGGCGGGCCGGGCTTGCCTACGTGAAGCTGGAGCCGCTGAGCGAAGCCGAGGTCGCTGCGATCAAGCAGGACCAGGCCCGCAGCGACACCAAACGGCTCATCGCCTACAACGACGCTGCCCACCTGGAGCCGAGGTCATTGGAGGGGATGAGAGGGGAACTGGAACATTTCCGCGACTCCGACTTCCAGAAGCTGCTGTGGTGCATTGGCAGCGGCAGCGAAACCTACTTCTTTTCCAGTGTCGGCGAAACCGCGCTGCGTCAAGAGTGGGACTTTGTCGAAGAGTTTTTGTCCAGCTGGGTTGAGGGTTTTCGCATCCTCAAAGCGCAGGGCATCGATCCGCTCGCGACGGTGATCGAGTACGCCCACAGCTTCGGCCTCGAACTGCACGGCATGTACCTGGTCGGCGGCTGGGTCTACCCGCCCAATCACGGCTTCGAGAGCAAGTTCTACTATCAGCATCCCCAGTGGCGTTGCGTCAGCCGCTCCGGCCGCCCGGTCACGCGCATGAGCTACGCCTTCCCCGGCGTGCGCAACTTCCTGCTCGCCCTCTTCCGCGAAGTCGCCGAACGCGGCGCCGATGGCATCAACCTCGGCTTCGTGCGCGGCCTCCCCTGCCTCCTCTACGAGCAGCCCATGATCGACGGCTTCCGGCAGCGCCACGGCCAGGATCCTCGAGACCTGCCCGAGGATGATCCCCTCTGGTTGCGCTTCAAGGCCGGCGTGATGACCGACTTCATGCGCGCGCTCCGACATGAGTTGAACCAGGTCGGCGCGCAACAGGGGCGCAGCGTGCAGCTTTCGGCTTACGTGCTCAACAATGAAACGCTCAACATGGAACACGGCCTGGATGCGGCGACGTGGGCACAGGAGGGGCTGGTCGATTTCATCATCCCTTACCCCTTGCACAACATCATGGATATGGACATTGCGGCTTTCGTCAGGATGACGCGCGGCACGCAGTGCAAAGTGTATCCAGAGGTCATGCCGCGCCGCCAGTCGCCGGCCGACTACCGCGACAAGGCGCTGGCGTTCTACGCGGAAGGGGTGGACGGGTTGGCGTTCTGGGATGCCAGTTCGGCCTATCGGGTGGGTTTCAAGGACGAGTGGAGCATGGTGCGGCGGCTGGGGCACAAGGAGGAGCTGGCGGAGTGGGAGGAGGACGAGTGGCCTTCGTATCGCGTAGTGCCCCTGCACAGCATCGGCGGCCTCTTGATGGACGAACACAATCCCTACGAGGCTGCCTGAGAGGCGGCGCGGTTGGGTTGAGGGCGCGATTCAAACAAAAACGAGGAATTCATGCTTACACAACAGCAGACCGTGCAGTGGGAAACCTTTGGATTCCTGCACCTGCGCAATGTATTCAGCCCGGACGAGCTTGAGGTCATTAACGCTGAATATGAAAAGGGGTTGAACAGGACGCAGGACCTGATGGATTCACCTGTGGGCAATCGCAGACAGTTGAACTGGCCCAACATGGGGCCGGAGACTCCGTTCCTGGCCGGATTGCTGGAAGATCCGCGCATCTGCGGGGTGGCAGAGCAACTTTTCGGTGAAGACGTTGTCGGCGTTGCATCCAATGGAAATCACTTCGCCGGCGACCGCACCGAATGGCATCCCGACACACATGACCCGCATTTGCAAGGTGTCAAATTTGCATGCTATCTGCAACCGATCGGCGCCAAAAGCGGCGCGCTGCGAGTCATTCCCGGCTCCCATAAGAGCCCTCTGCACGATGACCTGTTTCGCATCCCGCGGAAGGATTCCAACCGCGGCCCGGAAGACCAGGCCGGGCTTAGCGTCAGCGAGTTTCCCGCCTATGTCTGCAGTTCCGAGCCTGGTGATCTGATTGCCTTCAACTTTCGACTTTGGCATGCCAGTTGGGGCGGGACGAGCGACCGCCGCATGTGCTCGGTCATGTACTACAGCAACCCCAAAACCCCCGAGGAAGAGACGGCCAACCGGGAGATGGTGGCAGTCGTTCGCAAAGTTCACCAAGGCCTCGATTGGAAAGAACCGCAGCACCCTTCACATTGGATTTCAAATCCCCGCAAGAGCCCCAAACGCCAACGCTGGATTGATTGGCTGCGGCAGTGGGGTTTTATCGAGGCTGATTGATTCAGACTGGTGAAGAGAGAACAATCGACAATAATTTTGACCAGTATCTGCTCAAGCCTGCATACCTGGCGAATCCCTACCCGTTCTACCTTCGGCTCCGCCGCGAGGCTCCCATCTTTTGGAGCGAGGCCATGGGGGCATGGCTACTCACCCGCTACCGCGACGCTGAGGCCGCTCTGCGCGATCCGCGCCTGATTTCGGGCACGCGCATCGCCGCGGCTGTGCAACAACTGCCTGAGACCGTGCAGCCGGAGGTGCGGGCGCTCCAGAACCATATCTCGACGTGGATGGGGTTCATCGATCCACCGGATCATACCAGGCTGCGCGCTTTGGTCAGCAATGTGTTCACGCCGCGCATGATAAGGAGTCTGCGTCCACGAATTCAGACTATCGTGGACGAACTGCTCGATCGGGTCCAGGACGCCGGCCGCATGGACGTGATCGCAGATTTCGCCTTTCCCCTGCCGGCGATTGTGATTGCGGAGATGCTCGGCTTGCCGCCCGCGGACCGCGAGCAGTTCAAGCAATGGTCCAACGACGTAATGGCCTTCCTGGGAACGGGACGACCCCAGGTGGATGTCGCCAGGCGCGCCCAGCAGGGCGTTTACGCGCTGAAGGGCTACCTGCGCAGCATCTTCAATCAGCGGCGTCAAAGTCCCCAGGACGACCTGATCAGCGCCCTCCTGATCGTCGAGCAGGAAGGCGACAGGCTGAGCGAGGAGGAGATGTTCGGCATGTGCGTCTTCCTGCTCGTGGCCGGTCACGAGACAACCCTGGCCCTGATTGGCAACGGCTTGCTGGCCCTGCTGCGGAATCCTGACCGGAAACGAACCTTGCAGGACGATCCTGCGCTGATCGAAACGGCTGTCGAGGAGTTTCTGCGCTATGACAGTCCCATACAGCACCAGACCCGGGTGGCCGGGGAAGATTTCGAGCTGGAGGGTCGGCAGATCCGCCAGGGACAGCGTGTGCTGCCCATGCTGGGCGCGGCGAACCGGGACCCGGCGCAGTTCGATGATCCGGATCGACTCGACATCCGCCGACAGCCGAACCCGCACCTGGCCTTCGGTTATGGCATCCATTTCTGTCTCGGCGCTCCCCTGGCCCGTCTCGAGGGCCAGATCGCGATCGGCGCCATCCTGCGCCGGATGCCGGCGCTGCAGCTGACGACCGAATCGCTGACCTGGCGAGTTCACACTTCCATGCGCAATCCGGAAATGCTGCCGGTCACTTTTTGACGCGCAGCGTTCGACAACTTGCAACGGCGCGAGGGGAGGGCAAGCCGTCAAATGAGGAAGGAGACGATCGCCAGCCCTCTGCGACGCTAACGAGCCAGACAATCAACAGAGATAAGGAGAGTAGAGATGAATTCAGCAGCGCCTGACGGCGGCACAACAGCTGGTCAACGAAGTTCGCTGACGGAGGATGAAGTCCTCTTTTTTGAAACGTTTGGATTCGTCGTTTTGAAGCAGCACTTCCCCGCAGATGAGGTGGAGACGATCAAAGCTGAACTCTCGCATGCCATGAATCTGACATACAAGGATTCGCCTTTTGATCGGTCTGCTGACTCAAGCAAGCAACTGCAAGGTGTCAATCTTTCAAGAACCAGCACGCCTTACATCTATTCGCTGCCGGAACGCCCGCATCTGCACGGAATTGCCAAACAGCTCTTCGGCGAGGATGTCATCGGCCACGAAAGCGACGTCAATCTCTTTGTCGGCGATACACGCTGGCATCCCGACCGTAGCGGGAGCGACGTAAAAACAAACCGCTTCGGCTGCAAGTTCTGCTATTATCCTGACGTGCTCGACGGTGAAACCGGCGCCTTGCGTGTCATACCGGGGAGCCACCTGCCGCCGTTCTTTGACGCGTTGCGCAATCTGCCGGGCATCAGCGATCCCAAGAACACCCGCAACATCCCCGGTCTTGTCTGCCGCACCGACCCCGGCGATGTCATTGTCTTCAATCTGAACTGTTGGCATGCCAGCTGCGGCGGGCAGCCCGGGCGCGCCCAGTTCGCATTTGTCTACTACGCCACGCCCAAGACGGCGCAGCACCAAAAGGAGATGCGCTTTCAGTACACGCGCAACAGGCAAATGGCCGTTGAAATAGCCCTATCAAACGACAAGAAAGCCTCTACGCCGACGCCGGAGGAGTTTCTGAGCCGGGGCGACAGCCAGCTGATGACCTCATGGCTGGTTGACCGCAGGCAGGAATACGGCTATTTCGACTTCGACAACGAAGCCTATCTCAAAGAGTTTCTAGCGCGCTAAGGGGATGACAATGGCTGACGAACGCCAGGCGATTTACATTTCTGACCTCACCGGCTGCCTACCGGCCGCGGCCCTGTCGCCTACGCCCAGGCAGAACTGTTGGCAGACCATCGCCTACGAGGCTGAGGGTCTTGCAGGCACGATGTTGGTGGCCGATTCCAACTGTTCGGCGCCGGCGCTGACGCTGCCGCTGGATGTACAGGGCTGGCATGCCATCCACTTGGGCGTCTGGACAGACTGGACGGACAGTTCGATCAGGGTCAAGCTCAGCGACGCTCCCACCTTCATGCCTGTAATCACGGACAGGCCCTCTCCCGGCGGCTCCGAGTGGCATTCGGGGTTCGCCTCGCTCAGGGAGGCGTTCTGGACGTGCGCCGATCTCAGCGGCCAGGATCTGCTGATTGAAAAGATGGACCGCTGGGGCGGACGCCGGGCCGGGCTTGCCTACGTGAAGCTGGAGCCGCTGAGCGAGGCCGAGGTGACGGCCATCGAGCAGGACCGAGCACGCAGCGATACCAAGCGGCTCATCGCCTACGACGATGCCTGGCGCCTGGACCCCGATGCGCCGCAAGAGGCGTTGCGCGAAGGCGTGGAGCATTACCGCCACTCGGACTTTCGGAAGCTGCTGTGGTGCATCGGCAGCGGCAGCGAAACCTACTTCTTTTCCGATGTCGGGGAGCCTTCGGTGCGGGCGGAGTGGGACTTTCTGGAATCTTTTGGACGCACGATGATGGGCGGCATGCGCACGATGCAGGCGCAGGGCATCGATCCGCTGACAACGGTGATCGAGTGCGCGCACAGCCTCGGCCTCGAACTGCACGGCATGTACCTGGTCGGCGGCTGGGTCTACCCGCCCAATCACGGCTTCGAGAGCAAGTTCTACTATCAGCATCCACAGTGGCGATGCGTGAGCCGCTCGGGCCGACCGGTGACGCGCATGAGCTACGCCTTTCCCGGCGTGCGCGACTTTCTGCTGGCCCTCTTCCGTGAAGTCGTCGAACGCGGCGCCGACGGCGTCAACCTCGGCTTTGTGCGCGGCCTCCCCTGCCTCCTCTACGAACAGCCCATGATCGACGGCTTCCGCCAGCGCCACGGCCAGGACCCCCGCGATCTGCCCGAGGATGATGCGCGCTGGCTGCGCTTCAAGGCCGGCGTGATGACCGACTTCATGCGCGCCCTCCGGCATGAACTGAACGCGGTCGGCGAGGAGCAGGGGCGCACGGTGCAGCTCTCGGCTTACGTGCTCAACAATGAAGCGCTGAACATGGAGCACGGCCTGGACGCGGCCACCTGGGCACAGGAGGGGCTGGTCGATTTCATCATCCCTTACCCCATGCACAACGTCATGGATATGGACATTGCGGCTTTCGTCAGGATGACGCGCGGCACCCAGTGCAAAGTGTTCCCCGAGGTTATGCCGCGCCGCCAGTCGCCGGCCGACTACCGCGACAAGGCGCTGGCGTTCTACGCAGAAGGGGTGGACGGGTTGGCCTTCTGGGACGCCAATACCACGAGCCGCTCCGGCTTCAAGGACGAGTGGAGCATGGTGCGGCGTCTGGGCCACAAGGAGGAACTGGCCGATTGGGCTCCCGACGAATGGCCCTCGTATCGTGTGCTGCCGCTGTACAGCATGGGCGGCCTCGTCATGGATGAACACAATCCCTACGAAGCGGCCTGAGACAAGGCTTGGATGGAAGCTATGAACAACATCAGTTTGAGTAAGGAGCACGTCGAGGCGGCCAACCGGCTCAGACGGATTATCTTTCAATACGACATCTGCCAGTTTTACGTCGAAGACATGAACCCGGAGCAGGCCGAAGAGGTGAAGGCCTATTTCCTCTCCCCGTTCGATGAGACGCCCAACCAGATAGACAGCGTCTGGTATGAATGGGGGGAAGGCAATACAGCGCCATACCCGAGCCGCATTCTGCCGCCGCAACACCCCGTTTTCCAAAGGTGGCGGGAGGCGGGAATCGACCCCGTACTGCTCTTTCTGGAGGAAACGAAGAAGCGCGCCAAGGAGGTGTTCCTTTCCTACCGAATCAATGGCTCCGACAACGACATGGGGCCTCCGGAACTGACCCCGCTGAAGGTCGAGCGCCCGGACTTGCTGATTCGCACATGGTATTCGTACTGGAACTTCGCCAAAGAGGAGGTCCGCGATTACAAACTGCGTATCCTGGAAGAGGTCGCCCTGCTGTACGATTTTGACGGCATCCAGATCGATTTCGCCAGGGTTCCCGTCCTGTTTGCCCCCGGAGAGCAATGGAAGAACCGCGACCTGTTGACCGAATTCATGCGTTCAGTTCGCCTGATGCTCCTGGAAGTCGGACAGAAACGCGGCCGCCCGTTTCTGCTGGCGGCTCGCGTTCCGGAGAACATCATGGGATGCCATTTTGACGGCATTGACGTGGAGCGGTGGGCGCGCGAACAACTGGTCGACATCCTTGTCCCCGGTTGCCGCTCGGCAGACGTGGATGTCGAGGCCTTCACCCGGATTGCCGCGGCGACCGGCATCAAGATCTATCCTTCCTGGGATGATCATCACTCTTCCGATGGCTATCACCAGGCCCCGATTGAGGTCTATCGCGGTGTGTCTGCCAACTGGCGCCGCCAAGGAGCCGACGGCATCCATACCTTCAATCTCTGCTTCGCCGGGCCGAAAGATAAAGCGGAGCGGCTAGGTGTGCCGGCAAAAGAACGATGGGATGTTCAGCGGCAGATCTACCGCGAAATTGGAAGCCAGGAGACGCTCAGCGGCCTGGACAAGATTTTCTACGTCGACCGGCGGGGCGGAGGACATCACGAGAGTGTCGTGCCAAACGCTGAAGCTTGGAGTACGCCGCGCAATATGTATTTCAACACCAACATGTTTGCGCCGCTGCCTGCCCCGCTCGTCAATGACGGGCAGTCTGACACGTTTCTATCGCTCCATGTGGCGGACGATGTCAATGCGGCAGCCGACAGCGTCAGAGAAATTACGCTGCAGCTCGTGCTGTCCGATCCCGCTGCCAGCAACCTGCCCAACTCCCAGCGGCTTGAAAGGGTAGTCGTTGCCGATTTCGCCCATCCAACGCCTTACGGCAACAGTTCACCGGCAAAAGGGATCGAGAGGCGCATCGAGGCGCGCATAAACAACAGCCCGCTCGGCCCGGCGCGCGTCAAGGATGGCTGGCTGGTTTTTGCCGTAGAACCGGGGATGCTTGCCGTGGGCGATAATCTGGTGGGTGTGCGAGTGACCTCCCGACCGCCCGGTGTACTTGAAGAGATCCTCGTCGAAAAGCTCGAACTGCACGTCCGCTATCGTTGAGACGGCGATTGCGCCGCGGAGCCGCGTTGGGAAAGTTGACCTCTTAGCACCCATACTTACCCTTGGACTCCGCAAGCATGAGTTCCTCCTCTTGCAACGCCCGTTCTTCAATGTGTTGAGACGCGCGCGTGAGAAGTAGCAGACAGCCGGCTGGATCCTCGCAGACTGATGCGTTCCCGGTAGCATTTCAAATTGACGAGCGTCTCCCAGTTTCGCCTCTTTCTGAGTTCCAGGACCCGATTCGCAGCGCGGGCTTTTTGGTGACATTGCCGCTTACCAGGACGGTTGGTATCATTCTTGACGTTGTTTGCGCTGGTGTACATTCGACAACGCACAGTAACGGCATTTTGTATCGTCCTAAATGTCAATCATCACTTACTTTGAACCACTAACCGCAAAGGGACACACGGATCATGAACGCATTGACGATTCTCGGCGGCGGTAACACAGCATTTGCCGTCGCCGCCAACCTGGCATTGCGCGGGGTTGCCGTTACGCTGTGCGAACATCCCGACTATGCCTGGACCCTGGAACCGGTCCAGGCGGAACGCGCGATTCACCTGGCGGGCGTCGCCGAAACCGGGACAGCGCAGATTCACCAGCTTACGACCAGTGCGGCAGTGGGGCTGCAGAACGACCTGCTGCTCCTGATCGCGCCTGCCTACGCCCACCGACCCTTTGCCGAGTTCTGCGCGCCCCATCTGCGCGACGGCCATATCGTGGTCATCACACCTGGGACGCTGGGCGCATTGGAATTCGCCAACGTCGTGCGCGCTGCCGGCAATGACAGCGATATTCTCTTCGCCGAGACAGATACGGCGCCCTACGTCTGTCGCAAAACCGCGCCGGACTCGGCTCACATTTGGGGCGTAGTCACAGGTTTGGGGCTGGGCGTCTTCCCGGCCGCGGGGACAGAGACCGTCGCTGACGCGCTGCAGGAGCTATTCACCCGCGATGGCCGCAGCGGTCAGCCGACGGCCATCTCCCCGTACCAAAATGTGCTCGCTTGTGGGCTGTCGGCCATGAACCCGGTTGTTCACCCGCCCGGCGTCCTGATGAATGCCGGCAGGGTTGAATATGCACGCGGAGAGTTCTACTTCTACGAAGAGGGCGTGACCCCGACTGTCGCCAATGTGATCTACGCCGTCGACGCCGAGCGCCGCAAGATAGGTAGAGCATTGGGCTTCGATCTGACACCGGTCGATGCTGCTTTCCACCAGGCTGGGTTTGGGCCGGAGGGCGATCTGTGGGCAACGATCAACGGTAGCCGTATGCTCACCCAACTGCGGGCGCCAGGTGCAGTCGACACGCGCTGGCTGACCGAGGACATTCCCTACGGCCTGGCGGCATGGAGCCTGCTGGGAGCGCAGTTGGGCGTAGAGGCGCCGATGATGCGGTCCCTGGTCGTGCTCGCCGGCGCAGCCCTCCAACGAGACTTCTGGCAGGATGCGCGCACACCGGCCAGGTTGGGTGTCGCCGGCTTGGATCGTCAGGCGATGACAGCCTTTGTCGCACAATGAAATCCGTGCCAAAGGTCGCGCCGACGCCACCAAGTTCGCCGAATCCCGCTTGATGGAAAAGGGTGCATCCCAAGAAAGGGGGCGCGTCTGACAGGAAGCATCCTGCCACGCGCGCTCCATTCAATCGGAACACCTTGCAATATCAACTAAATTGATACATCTTAATTTAAGGCCTCGCGCCCCTTTGCCAGGCTGACGAGTTCTGCTCTTCCTTCCGCCAAGCATACTGGAGCCTGCTCCCGTCACGCCATCAGCCTCCCGAATCCCAACCGTCCACAAATTGATACTTATTTTCAAGAAAATTTTTTCGTAAACTCTCGTAAACTCTCGTAAACTCTCGTGTAACGCTCGTACTCTCTAGTACGCGCGCTCATGCCTGTGCAACCCCTTCATCCGCCGCAAAAAGGCTTCCAGCCCGGCCTGTGCGCGCCCGCCGCGACCACGCCGGCGGCCTTCGCCAGCCACCCGTCTGCCGTGTTGCCCCCACAATTTCTTGCCCAATCTCACACATTCTCTCGTAAACTCTCGTGTAACGCTCCTGCATCTCCCCTGCCTGTCAACCCCTCCATCCGCCGCCAAAATGCTTCTAACCTCAATCCCGTTAGAAACCGGAACGCTGCCGGCCAATGCAACAACTGAATCGTGGCCGTCTCGCCTGCCCTTACCCAATCCGAAATACCCAATTCAGCGCCCAACCTGCTCCTTCCCCCTTGCAAGAGCCTGCACCACCGTATAAGCTGTACCCATAGCCGCAAGACCAAGGCGGCAGCGGACCATCTCTGCACCCTAACAAACGCATACTGTCTGACAGAACAACCACAGTTGCAGGACCATAACGCCGCCGCAACCGACGCGACGCGCTGCGCCCATCCGCAAAATTTTTTTCCGAGAGAGCAAAGCAATACATGAATTCACGCGGCAGTTCGCGCCAATTCGCGCCACTTTGATACTCACCGCACGACCCGACAGGATACAGAGCCGGGCATCACATGAATTCATGCCGCGCTTTGACCCGCTCTGCGCCTGCGCCCCGCCCGCCGCGACCACGCCCGCTGCCTTCAACCAGCCGCCCGTCTGCCGTGTTGCATCAAATGTCTTTTGACCCAATCTCTCGTAATCTCCCATAAACGCTCGCACATCTCTCGTACGTCTGCCAACCCTTCAACCGCCGCAAAAAGGCCTCCAGCCCCACCTGTACGCCGCCACCGCGTCTGCCGTCTTGCGCCCAAAATTTCTTGCCCAATCTCACACAATCTCTCGTAATCTCTCGTGTAACGCTCGTGCATCTCGCCTGCCCGTCAAGCCCTTCAACCCCCGCAAAAATGCTTCCAATCTGAATCCCGTTTGAATCCGGGACTTTACCGGACAATAAAGCAACTGAATCGTGGCCGTCCCGCCTTCCCTTCCGCAATACGCAACACGAAATACGCAATCCAAAAAAGCGGGTTCCCGATGTTAACGCACATTAGTTGGGTCAAGATCTCGTGAGGCTGCTTGAATTGAATCCAGTTCAGGACAAAGCGCCTGAGAGTGTACGAATTATGGCGCGCAGCCAAGCAATCCGACCGATTCCGGCAACTGATGACCGCCCTATTGGCCGTAAACCACCTTCAATCGGCAAGCGGATAACGACTTCCATCTGTCATTACATTCTTTGCCTTGAATTTCGGGCTGATTTGGCGCCCGGCTTTAGATGCAACTGCCCTGGTGTTGTGCCCTGGATGGTGTGTAAGGTATACTCGGTGATGTCGTTGAGGGGAAGGGTGCGTTGATGTGTCCCTACCCACCCTTTGCATTTTGTCGAAAACACCGTTGGCTGATGGCGGGGCGTCCTCCGGGCACCCTGACCACTGGCCGCTTCGAGGCAATCGAGTGTAGCATTCACAGTCATTCAGCTACGATGGCGAGCAGATGCGGCGCTACCCCAACCGCTTCATCGGCCTGGCGCAGGTGCGGGAGTGGGAGGCCGATCAGCCGGCCGAACATGAACGGTTGGAGCAGGCCATCCGCCAGCATGGCCTCAAGGGGCTATATTTCAGCGAGGAGCCGTTCGCGCTGAGCAACGACGCCGACCACCTCGACGACGCCAAATTCGAGCCGCTGTGGCAGAAGGTGCGGGCGCTCGACATTCCCGTCTGGTGGTATCTGCACAGCCGCCAGCGCGACCGTCTTGGCGGGTTCATGCAGCACGTCGCCGAACTCGACCGCTGGGCCGCGGCGCACCCTGAGATCCCCGCCGTGTTCACGCATGGCATCGATACGTTCAGCATGCGTCGCGGCGAGGAACGCTATCACGTCCCCGATGCGCTGATGACGCTGCTCAAACGCCCCCATATGCACGTTGAGATGCTGTTCTGCGCGTTCTGGCCGGAATACCCTTTCCCCGGCGCCCAGGAGATGATCAGGCGGCTGCGCGATGAGATCGGCATCCACAAGCTGATGTGGGGCACGGATATGCCCTACTGCTCCGGCTCCTGGTGTACCTACAAACAGGCGCTCGACTACATACGCCTGCATTGCGAGTTCCTTTCGGCAGATGAGAAGGCGCTCATCCTGGGCGACAATGCCGCGCGCATCTTCAATCTGCTGTGAGCTGTGACTGACCGCCGCATCGACCGCAATCCGACAAATGATGTGGAAACCGTTTGAAACCAAGACTTTGCTCGCCGTCGCATCCTGGCAAACATAGGCGTGGCACCTGCCTCTACGCCATACGGAATACGCAATACGCAATACGCAGTTCAGAAAAAATGGAGTTTTCAAAGTGAGCATCATAAATGAGGAGATGCAACAATGGCTATAAAGGTTGGGACCGGGCCGGACTCATGGGGTATCTGGTTCCCGGATGATCCCAGGCAGACCCCGTGGCATCGTTTTCTGGACGAGGCCGCCGAAGCCGGTTATGAATGGATCGAACTGGGGCCATACGGTTATCTGCCCACCGATCTGCCGACCCTGCGCCGCGAGTTGGACAGCCGCGGCCTCAAAGTGGCGGGGACATTCGCCATGGAGAGCCTGGAAATCCCGGCCAAATGGCCGGAACTGGAGCGGCAGGTGCTGGGCGCGGGTGAGCTGCTGGTGGAGTTGGGCGCCGGTTTTCTCGTGCTGATCGACGGCATGTACTCCGACCTGCTGACGGGCGAACTGGTAGAGCCGACCGAGCTGGACGGCGACGCCTGGAAGCGCCTCATCGACACGACCCACAGGGTGGCCGACATCGCCATCGATCAGTTTGGCCTGCAACTGGTTTTTCATCCCCATGCCGAGTGTCACGTCGAGTATACCGAGCAGATAGAGACATTCCTGCAGCAGACCGACCCGGAACGGGTGGGAATCTGTCTGGATGTGGGCCATCATGCCTACCGCGGCGGCGATGCGATCGAGTTTATGCGCCAGCACCACGAGCGCATCCCCTATCTGCACATCAAGAGCGTCGATCGCGCGGTGCAACAGCAGGTCGAGGCCTCGGACGTCACATTTGCCGAGGCAGTCAAAATGGATATGTTCGTCGAGCCGGCCTTGGGATGGGTTGATTATCTGGCCTTTCGCGACGTGCTGCGCGACGTCGGTTTCGATGGTTGGGCGATGGTCGAGCAGGACATGTACCCGGCGCCGTTCGACAAGCCTCTGCCGATCGCCAAGCGGACACGCGCCTACCTGCGCGACATCGGAATCGGATAAGGACAGAAGATAGACGCTGCCGCGCAGCGGGAGGGAATCGCACGAAATGTTGACCAAGGAACAGTTAGCCCATTTTGAGACATTCGGCTTCGTCATCAGGCGGCAGTGCTTCTCCCCAACCGAGATGGAGGAGATCAGCGGGGCCTTCGATGACGTGCTGGCGGTGGATCGCCAGGGAAGGCCGTTCGACGGGACGACGCGGCAAGCGGTGCTCGGCTTCATCGAGAAGAGGCCGCTGCTGTCCGGCCTCGTCGAGGATGATCGCATCTACCAGCCGCTCGAACAGCTGCTCGCACCCGGCTTCATCTGGATCGGCTCCGACGGCAACCTCTACGTCGGCGACACCGGCTGGCATCCCGACGGCTCGGTTCTCGATTACCGGCGCATCAAGGTCGCCTTCTACCTCGACCCGGTGACGAAGGAGACCGGTTGCCTGCGCGTGGTGCCCGGTTCGCACCGGCTGCCGTTGCACGCTGCGCTAGACCCGCTCAAGCAACAGCGCCGCAATCCCGACCAAATGGCGTTGGGCACGGACGGCCCCGGCGTGCCCGGCTTTCCGCTCGAGTCCCAGCCGGGCGATGTCGTCTTCTTCAACCAGAACCTGTGGCATGCCGCGTTCGGCGGCAAGACGGGGCGGCGCATGTTCACAATGAATTTCGGCGCGCAGCCGTCAAAGGATGAGAACATCGAATTCCTGAAGCGGGTCTACCAGGGCAACCTCAAGCACGTGCAGAACATGCAGAATACGCAGACGGGCCGCGTGTACGAAGATGCCTTCCTGTACAGCGACAGTCCGCGCATCCAGGGCATGGTGGGCAAGCTGGTCGAGTTGGGATTCAAGTGATAGCGGAAATGGAGAGAGAATGTCTGTTTCAGACGCGACAAGAGCAATTCTGAACGCGGATCCCGGCCTCAGCCGGTTTGATCCGCTGCCGCGTATCATCTATCACGACGATTTCAACCGCGGCCTGCGCGGCTGGGTCGAGTTGATCGGGAACTACGAAGACAGCCTGGACAGTATGTTGCCCCAGTTCGCCGATATGCGGCCGCCGATGCTGAGCAGCGGCACCCACTGGGACACCGGCACGCACGGCTCCATGCAGGGCACATATGCGCTCAAGCTGGCGACCCGCCCCCGCGCCGGCGACATCAGCGTCTCGATCAAGCGGGTAACGTGGCGTCACCGCGGGCCGGTCCGCCTGGAGGCCTACTTCACCTTCAAGCCGGAGGCGAGCGAGCTCCAACTGTCGCTCAACGATGTGCGCTCCGTCGGCGTCTTGTTCGATCTCCAGGATGACGAGTACCGCTGGATGCCGCACTGGCGCTATCTCAACGCCATGTCGGGCGAACCAATGCGCAAGTGGCAGTTCAAGCGCAAACGGGAACCGTTTCACGATATTGGCGGCAGGGCGGAGACGGTCTCCCACTTCCACCTCGCGCCCAGCGGCTGGGAAGACGTGCCTGACTCCGGCCAGGTACTGTGCTACAATGAGGTCGCCACCAAATTCAACTGGTACTACCTCCGCATGGATCTGGACCTGGCCAGCCGGCAAATCACCCACTTGCAGTGCAACGATCGCGTCCTCGATGTCACCGGCGTCGGGCCGATGATGATCCCGGCGATGCCCAATCTGGATTGCATGCTCAACCTCGCATTCTGGGTCGAAACCGACATCGACAAACGGGCTTTTCTCTACGTCGACTCGGTTCTGCTTTCAGGAGAGTGGTAGCGATGCTGCGCGAGAGTTACACAGCCATTGTAGAGCGCAGCGAGGAACTGAGCGGCAGCTTTGCCACCGAGCCTTACGAGTGCGGCTGGGCAGGCGAAGCGATCTTTTTTGTGCGGATACTGGAGCGCGTGGGCTACCTCGAAGGCGTTATATTCCACGTCCAAATCTCGCCGGACGGCATACGCTGGTGCGATGAGGGCACAAGCCTGACACTCAACCAGGCGGAGGTTGACTTTTGCAGGGTGAGGCATTTTGGCAACTGGCTCCGCCTGACCGGTATGCTGCCGGACGGCGCTAGCATGAGGGCGATCATCGCGCTCAGCCTGAAGGCGTAGCATTTTGCCGCTGCAACGAATATCCAAACAGATGAGGGGGTGACACTGCGCAGAGAATTTTTTGTTGGCAGTGCATTCGTTAGTTGTACAGGGTTCAAGGCCCAGAGGGCGCCCCGCATGGGCGCAACGTCAAAACAGTCAAGGAGAACACGTAAAGGGAAGGCATTCCGAAAATCCAAAGTTATGATTGGGCTGTTTGTGCTCATGGCCCTGGTGGTGACCGCCGCCTGCGCCCCGGCCGCAGGCCCCGCCCGGTGAACGCTACAAGATAGCCTGCTGGAACTGGGAGCAGGATAACCACGGCTACTGGATCGCGCACTCGGCTGACGGACTGAACTGGCGCGAATACGATGGCAACCCGATTCTGATGGGCGATGACGAGATCCTGGAGACGGTAACGGTTGCCCGCCACCCGCGCACGGGTGAATATTTTGGCTTTCATCGCCGCTGGGGAGCGGTGCGCGGGCACGTGCGGCGCCTGGTCGCTGTGGCCACGAGCCGGGACTTCAAGACCTGGGACAGCCACAAAGTCTGCCTGGCGCCGGACGAGCGGGATGACGCCTGGGCTCAGGACGCCGGGCAGCGCACCGAGTTCTACGGCATGTCGGGCTTTGCCTACGGCGGCCAGTTTCTCGGATTTCTGCCCGTGTTCGATGTGATCAAAGACGCGCGCGGTGAGTCCGGCATGCCCGCATCCGTCGGCGCTGACGGCGTCGTGGGTTTGCACGCGCCGGCGGCGATCTCGGAGTCCGGGATCGAGATCGAGCAGGCGCCGTGGGACGGCCCGATCGCGGCGCAGCTTGTGCATAGCCGCGATGGGTACAACTGGCAGCGGTTCGAAGACCGTTCACCCATCATCCCACACGGCGCGCCCGGCAGCTTCGACGCCGGCTGCATCCTCTGCTCAGCCGACCGCCCGCTGATCCACGGCGACGAGGTCTGGCACGACTACACCGCCGTCAATACAATGCACGGCGGCCCCATGCCGCCCAAGACGATCTCGATCGGGCGCGCGGCATGGCGGCTGGACGGCTTTGTCTCGCTGGACGCCGGCCACTTCGGCGGCATCGTGGAGACGGTCCCGCTCCAATCGGCGGGCGAGCGGCAGGCTCTGCTTGAGGTCAATGTGGACGCCGCCGCCGGCAGCCTGGCGGTTGATGTGTTGTCCGCCGGGGGGGAGCCGCTGGCCGGTTACGCCCGCCAGGACTGCCAGGCGGTCCACACTGACAGCGTGCGCCAGACCGTGCGCTGGAACCGGGGCGCGGCCCTGCCGGACGGCCAACCCCTGCGCCTGCGCTTCCACCTGCAGGATGCCAGTCTATACAGCTTTCGCATCAGGGAAACAGGTGCAACATGAACGGGATATGGTTTTTCGACGACTGGATGCTCGAACGCCGCGACTGCCTCGAGCGCGTGTGGGGCAAGCCGACCTTCAAGAAGGAAATCTTCACCGAGTTCTATCCGCCCGGCTGGGACGGCTACGGCGGCTACCCCACCGCCTTCTATGATGAAAAGCTGGGAAAGTACGCGCTCTACCTGATCGCGTTTCCGGGCAGGGAGAGCCGCGACCGCACGCCTGGGATAAGCGCCGGTGAGTTCCAGTTCCGCCTGCTGTCCGACGACCCCTACAACTGGCCCAACCCGGCCTATGATCCCGCGCCCGACCTGGCCTGGCAGCGCTTCGATGATGTCACGGTTGACCAGGACGGCGCGCCAATCTGGGCGCACGCGGTGCATTCGCTGGCGGGCACGCCGCTGGCGGAGCGGGGCTACGCCTCGGCCGTACTCGACGTGCCGCGTCATCTCACCTGGGGCGGCTTTTCGGATGACGGCGTGAACTTCGCGGTCGATCGCTCAGGCCCGTGGCTCGATCCGGGTTCCGACATCGCCGGCGATATCCTGTGGAACCGCGAGGCCGGCCTCTACCAGCTATTTGTGCGCCCCGTATACGGCGACCGGCGCGTGGCGATGTCGACCACGACCGACTTCACGCAGTTCACCCGCCCAATCACGATCATGCAGCCGGACGCCCAGGACCGGGTGGGGACGGAGCTGTACGACATGCCGCCGCGCCCCTATGAGGACTTCTACATCGGTCTGCTCAACATCTTTACCAGCGACCGCTTTGAGGAGGTCAGCGTCAGCAGTACGTGGCCGCAGATCAAGTATTTCGGACGCATGGAGACGGAGCTGGCCTACAGCTACAACGGTCTCTACTGGTACCGCGCCGAGCGCAAGCCCTTCATCGGCATTCGCGACTACGGGCTGCCGGGCGGCGGGTCGGCTTACGGCAAGGAGATGCTGCGCACGCGCGATGACAAGCTGCTCTTTTTCGTCGTCGGCGATTACGGCGGCCACGCCGCCCGCATCGAAAAGGAAATCGACTGGCCCTATGGCGCCGGTTACCGCAGCCCGCTGCTCTACGAGATGCGGCTAGACGGCTTCTGTTCGCTCAAGACGTGGGGCCGCGACGGCGTGCTGCGCACCAAGGTGATCATCCCCCGCGACGGCGAGATGCGCCTCAACGTGCGCACGATGGCGCACACGTCGGTCCGCGTGCAGATGCTGGACGGCGCCACCGCGCAACCCATCCCCGGCTACACCTGGGACGACGCCCTGCCGATCAGCGGCGACCATCTCTACGCCCGCCCGCGCTGGCGCGAGCGTGAAGACATCGCCCAATTGGTGGACCGCCCCGTGCGCGTCGAGATCGCCCTGCGCGAGGCCGAACTGTTCGCCATCCGCCTGGAGTGCGACGCGTACCATGCGTGTTATCCGCAGGCGTCGATGTGGTGAGGGGGGTGGGGGTGGACTGGGATTAGTGGGATTGGGGGATGAGCAGGATTGCTTAACTTCAAGCAGTAGAATACCGCGATGTCAAAAGTATATCGAATTCACTTAGCAACAGAGGTGGAATTGCGATGGAAAATGTAGTGACAGAAAACGGTGTGGACCCCCGGCAGCAATCCTGGGATGAGTTTGTCGAAAAAGCCAACAGATTTATCAATTCCGGAGAAATGGTAAAAGAGGAGATTGAGTACAAGCTTGAAATTGCATGCAAGGTCGCAGCGGCACGAGAGGCGGTGCTTTGCGGGATCGGCAACTGGGCCGATTCACTGAAGAAGGCTCTAAGTGCCCAGCAACCTATCGACTTTCGGGCACTCGACAATTTCAATAAGTGGTGCAGCGATGATCCTGTCAAGTCGTTGAAGGCGATGCAGGCGATTTGGGCAGAAGATTCGCTCTCCGACACTGAGCGTATCTGTGCCTTCAGCAAGCATTTCCCGCAGAACGTGGTAAGCGGTAAGGAAAGTCGAGGAACGAGAACAACCGTCATTTCAGCTTTGCTGATGGGGTTGGACATTGAGCGGTATCCACCGTTCAGGATCACTTTATTTGAAGATGCATACAAGCGCACCGGCTACCCACAACCCGAGTCGAACAAAAACGAGGCTTTGTTGTATGAACACGCTCTCGGCTTTCTCGACCACCTAATTGGAGAGGCGCGGGCACATGGAGTGCATTTGCGCCACCGGCTTGATGCGCAGTCACTGGTCTGGCAGTTAGGGAAAGATCTGCCCGTTCTAGGCCCGCCTCCACCTGTTCGTAGCCTAGAAAAACTCGCGGAAGATCTGCTTCTAGATATCGAGTTCCTTGAAGAGATAAACACACTAATTCAAGACAAGCGACAAGTCATCTTCCAAGGTCCCCCGGGAACGGGAAAGACCTATGTCGCGCAGGCGGTTGCGGAGTGCCTTGCTGGTGGATACGAGGATAGAGTCACACTCGTACAATTCCATCCCTCCTACGCATACGAAGATTTTGTGCGCGGTTTCCGTCCTGCGCTCGTGAACGGGCAGGCAGGCTTTACGTTGCAGGATGGGCCGCTGTTGCGGGCGGCGAAGAAGGCGGAAAAAGACAAGGATACGAAACACTTCCTCATCATTGATGAGATCAATCGCGGCAATCTGGCCAAGGTGTTTGGGGAGTTGTACTTTCTGTTGGAATACCGCGATAAGAAAATTCGGATGCAGTATCAGCAGGAAGGGGAGGACGATTTCTCGCTGCCTAAGAACATCTACATCATCGGCACAATGAACACGGCTGACCGCTCCATCGCGCTGGTGGATCTTGCGCTGCGCCGCCGTTTCTATTTCATCGAGTTTCACCCGGACAAAGATCCGGTGAAGAGCGTGTTCCGCAAGTGGCTAACGAAGAATGCGCCCGACTTGGAATGGGTAGCCGCTGTCGTTGAGGAAGCCAATAGACAGTTGGAAGAATACAAGCACGCGGCCATCGGGCCGAGCTACTTTATGAAAGAGGAACTCCAGAAAGAAGATGTCCCACGTATCTGGAAGCACAGTGTATTGCCATACGTCGAAGAGCTTCTCTTTGGAGACGACATGAAGATCAAGCAGTTGCAATTCAAGTCGCTGTGTGGGAAAGTCGCTCCCAACATTAAATGGGACGATGAACAGAACCCAACAGACGGTAATGTGGGTAGTGTTGCAGGCACCGTAAACGATGCGCAAAATCAACCTTAAGGAACATGAGACGAGCAAATCATATAGGCTTTCTGTTAAAGAGAGAGATGTGTTGCGAGCTTGTTTGCCGTCAGTCTCGATGGAACCAGCCACGGGCAAAAGAAGGAGATACCACTTGCGGCCCGGCTCGACCGTCGGCGCGCTCGAAATAGGCGATTTGTCGGTACTCATTGAGCCAAAAATCGGCATCCCGCAGTTGCTATCACTGGCCTGTTACGCTTTGGACGTGTACAAGCCACAAGACAAGCTGTTCGACTTCCAGGAGGCCGAGACACTGCCCGACATACTGGCATTGAGTCTGATCGCGGCCGCCCGTCGAGCCTTCGGACGGGGGCTTCTACGCGGCTACTTGATAGAAGAAGACGCCCTGCACACGGTGCGCGGACGCATCCGCTTTGATGAGCAGATCCGGCGGCGCTACGGCATCCCGCTGCCGGTCGAACTGCGCTTCGACGAGTTCACCGAGGACATCCTCGCCAACCGGCTGGTGAAGGCGGCCGCGGCCCGGCTTGGCCGCATGACCCTGCGCTCGCCGAATGCGCGGCGGGGGCTGGGCTGGATCGCCGCGATCCTCGAAAACGTGTCGCTGCTGGAGTTCCGCCGGCGCCGCGTGCCAGAGGTCCGCTTCGACCGCCTCAACGAGCACTACCGACATGTGATCGGGCTGGCGCGGCTTATCCTGCTGCACAGCGAGTTCGAGTCCTTCCGCGGCGACGTGCGCGCCTCCGGCTTCCTGATCGATATGAACGTGCTGTTCCAGGAGTTCGTCACGCGGGCGCTGCGAGAATCGCTTGGCGTCTCTGAGCGAACGCTGCGCGCCGACAAAGGCCTGGATCGAATAACACTTGACGAGACGGGAAAGGTGTCGCTCCAGCCTGACCTTTCATGGTGGGAAGACGGGCTCTGCAAGTTCGTGGGGGATGCAAAATACAAGAACATTACCGGGAAATCCGTACCCAATGCCGACCTATACCAGCTCCTAGCCTACACAACTGCCCTCGATCTGCCCGGCGGTTTGCTAATCTATGCGAAAGGGGAAGCCAGTTTAGCCTCCTACAAGATTCGGTACTCCGACAAGTGGCTGGAAGTTGCTGAAATCGACCTGTCCGAGCCACTCAAAGCGATTCTCAAACGCGTAAAAGGGATCGGATGTAAGATTGAGGAATTGCGGGATGAGGCTTGTTGGCTTCAACACGAAAAGGCTGCTTGATTGCTAATTGGGACGGACAAACAGCAGCGCGGCATCATGACAAGAGACGCCATAATGGACCAGACAGGGCAAGTACGCGACATCGGCGGCCATAAGGAACTCTTCATTGACGAAGCGCCGATCGCCGCCATGAAAAACGTCCGGCTGACGATGAACGCCCCCAACCATGAATGGTCGCAACGCCAAAGCCTGGTCATGGTCGCAGCGAAACGGCAGCTCCCAGACCGTACCTCGCTTGAAACTCGATATTTCATCTCCAGCTTGCCGCCCGATGCCAAACTGCTTCTGGCTGCCACGCCCGCCCACTGGAGCATCGAAAACTCGGTCCACTGGGCCCTCAATGTCGCCTTTCGCGCGCACGACAGCCGCATTCGCCAAGGCAACGCGCAGCACAACATGGCAATCTTGCGCCGCTTGGCCCCCGACCTCCTGCGTAACGAGAAAGGCGCCGCAGTTGGCGTTGCTGCCAAACCTAAACGAGCCGGATCGAAAACTGACTATCTCCACAACGCTCTTTCCCAAAAAGATGCGAATGCCCTGTGCCCTGGATCCTTGCAAGAGCCTGAACAATCGTATAGGCTGTATCCATAGCTGAAAGTCCAACGCGACCGCAAACCATCTCTGTACCTTAACAAACGGATACTATCTTGCAGAACATACTTGGTTGCAAAACCATAACGCCGCCGCAGCCGGCGCAACACGCTGCGCCAATCCGCAAAAGTTTTTGCAGAAAGAGCAAAGCAGCACACGAATTCACGCGGCAATTCGCGCCACTTCGCGCCACTTTGATACCCTCCGCCCGCCCCGACAGGATATCGACAGGATACAGAGCAGGGCATCACATGAATTCATGCCGCGCTTTGCGACACGCTGCGCCAGTGCGCCGCCCGCCGCGCCGACGCCGGCGGCCTTCGCCCAGCCTCCCGTCTCCCGTGATCCACCGAGAACTTTCTTGCCCAATCTCACCAAATCTCTCCTGCGAGCGCTCCTGCCTGATTAACCCATCCAACCGCCCCAAAAAAAGCTTCTGATCTGAATCCCATTTGAAACAGAGACTTTTCGGGCGAATATAGCAACTGAACCGGGGCCGTCTCGCCTGCCCTTACGCAATCTGGAATGCGCCATACCCAACTCAGCAAAAAGCCGGTTCCCGATCTCGACGCACATTAGATGCGTATGCCCTGGCGAGACAAGGCGCTTGCCGCAAACGCAACTGCCAACGTGGTAACCTAACACCCGGGCCAGTAAGCATCCACCAGCCACTGAACACCAACCACTGAATGCAAAATGGACCAGACAAAGAAAGTACGCGACATCGGCGGCCACAAGGAGCTCTTCATCGACGAAGCGCCGGTCGCCGCCATGAAGAACGTTCGCCTCACCATGAACGCCCCCTACCAGGACCACGAGCCGGTCCTGCTGCCGGAAGCGCCGTGGGAGTATCGCATCCATCCCTACGCAACCGTGTTGCGCGAGGGCGATACCTTCCGCCTCTGGTATCTGGCCTACGAATGGGACCCGCCCGCGGGCGTGGACCTGCCGGCGAGCGGCGCGGCCGCGGACGCAGCGCTCTTCTGGCAGCACACGCGCGGCCGCCTCTGCTACGCCGAATCCAGCGACGGCATCCACTGGCGGCGCCCCAATCTCGGCCTGGTCGACTACCGCGGCAGCGGCGACAACAACATCCTCGGCCCGGCCGTGCACGACCCGGTGCGCCAAGCCGGCTGGAACGCCGGCACCGTCTTCATGGACCCGACCGCGTCCCCGCAGCAGCAGTACAAGCTCTGGAGCGAAATCAAGGTCGCCGCGGAGGGCAAGTCCGGCCTGTCCGGCTTCTATTCCGCCGACGGACTGCGCTGGACGGCCTGCGAGAGCAACCCGATCCCGGGCCATTGCGACTGCCTCAACGTGGCGTTCTGGGACGAACGAATCGAGCGTTACGTGGGTTACTCCCGCCTATGGATCGCCGACAGCCGCGGCGACCGCTACCGGGCGGTGCGGCGGCTGGTGTCGTCGGACTTTGAACATTGGCAGGATACGGGACTCGTGCTGGCCGCGGATGAGGTCGACCTGGCGCTGCCGGTGAAGCGAAATCGTCACAGCCGCCAGATCATGGACTTTCACGGCAACTGCGTCTTCAAGTATCCTGGGAGCGCAGATGCCTATCTCGCGCTGCCCGAGGTATGGTGGCACTGGTCCGCCAACCCGTTTCCGGCCGCGGGACGGGACCAGGAGAAGATGGGCGGCTTCCCGGACACGGTCGATGTGCAGTTGGCCACCAGCCGCGACGGGATCAACTGGCAACGGGCGGGCGGACGCAGCCCCTTTCTGCGCCTGGGGCCGCCGGGTGCCGCTGATTCCAAAATGATCTACGCATTTACGCAGCCGGTGCCGGTCGGGGATGAACTGTGGCTCTACTACGGCGGCTTCCGCTACGGCATCAGCGACAAGGTCGCGCTCAAGCGAGGGGCCTACTTCCGCGCCCGGCTGCGATTGGACGGCTTCATCTCGGCCGATGCGCCGTATGAGGGCGGCGAACCGCTTGCAGGCTATAGCGCTGGCCAGGCTGACGAACTGAACGGCAACTCGGTAAGTCATATCGCCACTTGGGAAGGCAGCCCGCACGTGGGCGAACTGGCGGGTCGCGTTGTGCGCTTGCGCTTCCTGATGAACGGTTGTAAGCTCTATTCCTTTCAGTTTGTCGAACAGAATCAATAGGCGGGTTCACTGACTAGGAGGCAACCACATGGCCAATCAGGCTGCGGAATCGGAAATGGCGCCTTCCATCGGTGCGGAGACACAGCTCTTCGTTGATGACGCCATTGTCAGCGCCAAGCGCGGCGTCGTACGCACGCTCCATCCAGGTAAGAAGCTGGAGCAGCCCGTGCTCTTGCCGGATCGAGCGGGGGAAGGGAAACGGGTCTACATCTACGGCACGGTGCATTACGACGCGCACGCGCAGCAGTTCCGCATGTGGTATCTGACACGCCTTGGACGCGGCGAGCAGCATCGCGCGCCGGGCCTGCGTGAGCGGCAGGGGGACATGATCCTCTACGCCACCTCCGCGGACGGCATCCACTGGGAGAAGCCGGACCTGGGCCTGCATGAGTTCGACGGCTCGCGCGACAACAACATCCTTATCTTCGACAAACACAGCCCCACCGTCATCGTTGATGAAGCGGCCGACCCTTCGGAGCGCTACAAGATGGCCGGCTGGGACTGGAGCCGCGCGCAGTTCGGCTACTGGGTCGCCCACTCCGCCGACGGCCTGGTCTGGAACGATTATGATGTGAACCCTGTTCTGATGAACTCGGACGAAACGCTGGAGGCGATCACGGTGGCGCACGACCACCACAGGGGCGAGTACCTTGCCTTCCACCGGCGCTGGGGCGATGTGGGCGGGCACATGCGCCGTCTGATCGCCGTATCCACCAGCCGCAACTTCCTGGATTGGTCCGACCCGGAACTGATCATCGTTAGCGACGAACAGGACGATGCCTGGATCCAGGACCCCGAACAGAGGGGCGAGTTTTACGGTATGTCGGGCTTCGTCTACGGCCGCCAGTATCTCGGGTTTCTGCCTGTGTTCAACGTCGTGCGCGATGTCAGGGGCCAGGAGGTGGGCGCCGAGCAAAGCCCCTGGGACGGGCCGATCGAGGCGCAGTTGGCGCATAGCCGCGACGGGCGCACGTGGGAACGCTTCGTCGATCGCACGCCCATCATCCCACGCGGCGCGCCGGGCAGCTTCGACGCCGGCTGCATCCTCTGTTCAGCCGACCGGCCCGTCGTCCACGGCGATGAGGTCTTGCACTACTACACCGCCATCAACACCTTGCACGGCGGCCCAATGCCACCGAAGACGGCCACGATCGCGCGCGCCGCATGGAGGCTGGACGGCTTCGTCTCGCTGGACGCCGGGCCATTTCGGCGGGACCGTCGAAACCGTTCCGCTCAACCTGCCGGCAGGCCAACTCGTGGTCAATGCAGATGCCTCGCAGGGCAGCCTGGCGATCGAGCTTCTTTCGGCAGACGGAGAAACAATTCCCGGTTTTTCACTCCAGGACTGCACGGCACTTCATTCTGACAGCGTGCGCCATGCCGTTCGCTGGCAAAATCACGAACGGCTGCCAACAGGCCGGCCCCTGCGGCTGCGCCTTCACCTGGATACGGCGCAGCTCTACAGTTTCCACATCAATGCGGTGGAGGCATAATCGGTGCAGGGGAGGCCGCGCGGGGTTATCGCCACAGGGAACGAATGATCCGGCAGATGGGTCCTTTTGTAGCGGACAGTCGCCCAGAACATGTTCACAAAGACAAGCGCACGCTGATTCCGTAAATGAAAAGGAGGGAGCTATGCCCTCGGAGCGGGAAGAATATCTGTTTGATTTGCGCGGCTACACGGTGATCCCGCAGGCGCTTGACGCCGACCACATGCGCGCGGTCAACGCCTGGATCGACGCCTTGCCGCCGCTGGAACAGGACCAGTGGTACGGTAATATCTACGTCCACACCTATGGCGGCGTGGATGGAACGAATCTGCAGGACATCATCGAAGAGGGGAAGTTTTTCGAGCGGCTGATCGATCATCCGGCCTGGATCGATCTTGTGCGTCATTATCTTGGCCCTTCGACCCGGCCCTACCTCCATGAGGCGCTCCTTAACATGCGCGGCGCGGGCGGCTATATCGGCGTTCATTCGGGCGGTCACAACATCGACCATCACCAGCGCAACGGTCGCAGTCGCGGTCAGTGGGTGTGCAGCATGTTGACGCTGATGGTGCCCCTGAACGACGTGGGCGCGGGGGACAGCGCCACGGTCATCGTGCCCGGCAGCCACAAGTCGGACTTTCCGCATCCCATGCAGAAGGAGCGCGGCGGGATCACGGAGGGGCCCGGCGACATCATCGAGGACGCCGTCGAAATCCACTTGAAGGCCGGTGACGCGCTCCTGTTCAATGACGCGCTCTGCCACGGTTCCGCGCAGCGGACGAACCCCGGCCGACGGCGCATGTTCATCTTGCGCTACGTCCCCTACCTTCTCGGCCATCGCTTCGGCTACGTGCCATCCGCCGAGTTGTTGGCGCGGCTGACGCCGGAACGCCGCGCAATCGTACAACCGATCGTACCCAGGCAGCGGCCAACCGCCACAGCTTGAGTTGACAGGAGTCGATGATTTGAAGAGAACGCAACGATTCGCAGCCATCTGACAGGAGGGGCAGCCCTATGACTAGCAACGGACAGCCGATTAAATCAGGCATATTCATTATGCCGTTCCATCCGCCGGACAAACCGCTGGCACAGTGCTACGAGGAAGACGTTGAGTTGGCCGTACGGGCCGAAGCGCTCGGCTTCGATGAGTTCTGGATAGGCGAGCACCACACCATGAAGTACGAATCCGTGGTCGTGCCGGAGGTCTTTATCGGCCGCATCCTGGGCGAGACGGAGCGCATTCGCCTCGGCCCGGCGCCAATCTGCGCCAACCTGCATCATCCCGCCTATCTGGCCAGCCGCCTCGCCTTTCTCGACCACCTCTCCAAGGGGCGGCTTAATCTTTGCTTCGGTCCTAGCGCCGTGATCACCGATTACGAACTCTACGGCCTGGATCCGAAGGAGGGCGGCGCGATGACAGTCGAAGCGATCGATGTCATTCTGAAGCTGTGGTCAACTGACCCGCCCTACGAGCACGACGGCAAGTTCTGGCAGTTCTCGCTCAAGAAGCACGTCAACGAGGTCAGCCAGATCGGCTTCATCCACAAGCCCCTGCAACAGCCCCATCCCCCCATCCTCATGCCGGGCATTGCGCGCAATTCCTACAGCCTCAAAGTGGCTGGGCAGTACGGATTTGGCCCGTATTCGGCTGCTCTGGCGGCCGGCAACATCCTGGCGGACAATTGGGAGACCTACGCGCGCAGCAGCCGTGAGGCAGGGCGGGAGCCGGACAGAGCCGACTGGAGAGTGGCGCGCGCGATCTTCCTGGCCGACACGACCCAGGAGGCCGTCGAGCGGGTGCGCACGAATTCGGTCGGCCAGAATTTCCAGTACATCGCCAGCGTCCTGGATGGGAGCCTGGGCCGGGGCGTTCTGAAACGGGACCCCGACATGTCGAATGCGGATTGCAATATGGATTTCTGGCTGTCCGAACAGATCATCGCCGGTGACGTGGACCACGCACTTGAACGCCTGCTGGCGCTGATAGATGAGTGCGGACCGTTCGGCACCCTGGTGCTGATGGGCTTCGACTGGGACGACAAGGCGAGTTGGCTGCGCAATCTTGAACTGTTCGCGAACGAGTTGATGCCGGCGCTGAACAAAGCGCTGGCCTAAGCCGGCCAACGTTCCGGACACGCGCAGAATCCTTACTCTATAGATATAGGCAAATTCATTCGATTGCATATCGATTGCCCGCACGGGAGACAAGTAATGAAGCTCAGTTCTAAACAACTCCAGTTTTTTGAAACCTTCGGCTTTCTCCATTTTCCTGGCCTGGTAAAGGAGGATGTCAGCTGGATAACCGAAGAATTCGAAACCATTTTTGCCGCCAGCGGCCAGATGTATGATGGGTCACAGCGCTCTTGCATCGTGCCCTTCATCGACCAGCGCGAGCGCCTTTGCACACTGTTGGATCACCTCAGCATAGACGGGCTGATTAGCAGCATTCTGGGCGCGGACTTCAACTACCTCGGCGGCGACGGCAACTTCTACACCGGCGATTCGCGTTGGCACAGTGACGGCTTCCACTCGATCGGCAGATATCTGAAAGTGGCCTTCTATCTCGATCCGCTGGCCTCTGATTCAGGCTGCCTGCGCGTGATCCCCGGCTCCCATCGGGTCGACGTGGAGAGTTGGTCGGCGCGGCAGGCGCGCGAGGCCCCCGATCTGTGGGGGATTTCGCAGCAGATGGTGCCGCATGTGGCCTTGGAGACGCAACCGGGTGACGTGGTGGCCTTCAATCACAATCTGATGCACGCCTCGTTTGGCGGCAGTACGGCCCGGCGCATGTTCACCATCAATTGCTGCGCCTACTGCCACACGCAGGAGGAGATTAAGGAGTTGGAAAAGTTCGTTGCCGGCGGCGCCCGCTTCTGGAAGGAACAGATGCACTCTGAGATCATGCGCGGCACCGCGTCGCCTTCACGGATGCGCCACTTGAAGCAGGTGATGGAACACGAGAGCCACCTCCCGGCGCTGGCGGCCAAGGCGCGCGCGGAGATGGCCGAGCCGGCCCGCGGGTGACATGATGCCGGACACGATCAGAATCGGCGTGGTCGGTTGCCGGGTCGGTCGGACGTGGGTCGCGGGCGCACAAGCGGGCGAAGACACTGTCGCCTGGGCGGTCGCGGATCTGAATCAGGAGTTGGCGCGTCAGGTCGCGCAGGAGAACGACGTTCCCAGGGTCTACGGCGACTATCGCGAACTGCTGGCCGATGACGAGGTCGAGGCGGTCGGGATCGCCACCGCGCCCGATGTGCGCAAGCCGATGGTGATTGACGCGCTGAAGGCCGGCAAGCATGTACTGGTGCAGAAGCCGCACGGTCGCAGCGCCGCCGACGTCCGCGAGATCAACGCGGTCGCCGCAGACTGCGGGAAGACGCTCGTCTACTCCTACTTCATGCGGCACGAGGCGGAGAACAAGCGCAGCCGCCACCTCATCGCTGACGGCAGGATCGGGCGCACCTACCATGCGCGCGTCCATTATCACTTCCGCGAGCGGGGCGTCGATATTGAGCCGCCGCCGGGCCGAGGCTGGCTGTATCGGTGGGGCCTGAAGGGCGGCGCGCTGGGGCAACATGGCTCCCACTTCCTCGACCAGGCCTGGTTTCTGATGGGCTGTCCGCAGCCGCAATGGGTGTTTGCGGTCAGCCACAGCGCATTTCCAACAACCCTGGACGTAGCGCGCCACTCCGAGGACTACATGAGCTTTCTGGTGGGCTGCGCCGGTGGTATGACGATCCAGATGGACACGTCGGCGGTCATCCCCACCTGGGCGGACCGGGCGTGGGATCTACGCCTGCGCATTCTGGGCACGGCGGGAACCCTCGAAGTGGAGTCGACCTCGCTGGCTGCGGGGGGAAAGCGTTCCGGTACGCGACGGCTGCTGGACGCCATCTATACCGAAGGCGACAGTTTCACCGATGAGTACGTGGAACACGGCGACGGCGACTTCGCCGCCGAAATACGCGATTTTGCCGGCGCGATCCGCGGCGAACACCCGCCAGACGTCTCGCCTGAAGACGCGCTGACATTTATGAAGCTGCTGGATGCGATCTACTTGAGCGCGGAGACGGGCGAGAAGGTTCAGGTAGACAAATAGGCACTACATAGCGTAGCGCGTCGTGCGTATGCGGTGGCTAACGGCCAGAGCAGATATTGGCCACTAGCCACAGAGGTGTTGCGAAAGGGCGCGGCGTCCGCTGTCAACCGCGCGCCGGTTCGGCCATCGTCTTCTTCAGTTCACGCGTCAAGTCCGCCAGGTGGGTATCGTTGGCCCGGACCTGCTCGAGATGCACCATCCGCTCCGGCCCGGCCGTCGCGACCATGGCCTCCCCGTGAATACGGTCGATCCAGAAGCGCGCCTCGCTGCCGAGAACGGTTTGCAACTCCTTGAGTCGATCCTCAGGATAGCGGCGCGAGAAATTCATCGTGTACATGCGCCGCCGCTCCGACCCGCCGAACGCGGCATGTTTAAGGCTGTGGTTGAAGACAACGATGTCGCCGGGTTTGGTCTCCAGGATCAACGCCGGCGCCTCGCTCCCCTCCAGTCCCCAGATCTTTCCACTTTCCTTGATCTCGGTCTCCACGGCATTGGCATAGGCGTCGCCGAAGCGGTGGCTGCCGGGAATCACGCGCAACGCCCCGCTATCCCGCGTAAGCGGGTCGAGGTAGAAGGCGATTTTGATGCTGAGGATGCGGTTGGCCTTGTAGCCGTCGGAGTGCCAGCGCGTGTCACCGGCATAGAAGTTGCCATCGCCGCTGGTGTAGTTGAAGTCGTCGCCGCAGATGCTGGCTGCGATGTCGTGAATGCGCGGGTCGTCCAGCTGAGAGCTGAGATACTCGCTCCGATCGGGGAAGGGAAAGATGCAGGAACGCTGCACGCCGTCATGACTCTGCCAGTGGTGACCGCCTCCGTGCACGGTCCAAATCTTCTCAAACTCTTCAATGATCCTGTCGACACAGTCCGCCAATAGCCCTGGAAAATAGAGGTAGCCGAACGTATTGAAAAATGCCATCTGCTGCTGCGTGAGTCGCGTCGATCCCATTATGACTTCTCCTTTGATCTTTCGAAGCTCGCCCTGAATATGCGCCGCGTTCCGTTCTCCACATAGATTCATTTATACAATACTTTGTTGTCTAGATCAAACCGTTGACATCACAGGGATGCAGGCCAGAATGAGGGCGGGGTGTGAAGGGGGACGATGGAGAGGCGGAGCGCGTTTGGTCGTGATTCGTCGCGAAGTGTCGCGCTAAAACAAGGGATTTTACGAACAGTGAAAAAGATTTTTTGTGGTTTCACGTTCGGGAGACTGGCGGCGTGAAAGGAGCAGGTTATAAATGTGCAGCGGAAGCGAAAGCAGGACTCGTAATCCTAGCAATGGTGTACAGGTTCTTGGGATAGTATATGCCAGTCCAATTCCTATTGCAAGGTGTTTCGATTGAAGCATCACAGGCGTGTATCCCAAAATCTGTCACTCGCTTTTTTCTTTTGGCATCTCCAGCAGTGCCAATGCCGCGAAGTTCCACGCGGCCAACTCCGGCAACGCGGCGAAGGCGTCCACCTGCGCGTGCGCCAGCCCGGCGCACAGCGCCGCCAGCAGCCCGATTGGAAGCCATGCAGGCGGCCCGCGCCGCGTGCGCACCAGGATAGAAGCCAGCCAGCAGAGCAGCGCGCCCAACCATACCAGCCCGAAGACGCCCCAGCCGGTTGTGTACTCCAGCCAAACAGAGTGGGGGTGCAGCAGATTCGGATCCGCGGCTGAGGAGGGTTGCAGGAAGGCGGGATAGTTCCAGAAGAAGCCGCCCGGCCCCACGCCCAGCAGAAGGAATTGCCTCCACAGACTCCAGGCGTCCCTCCAGATCGCGAGGCGCGCGCCCAAGGTTTCGATGTTCAGCAGCCGCTCACCAAAGAACAGGATTAACGCCAGACTGCCCGCCAGCGTCAGCAGGCCAATCAGCGGGAGCCAGTTGCGGAAGCGCTCATGGCTTAGACGGCGCCACCGTCCCGCCGCGGCCATGACCAAGGCGCCGGCCGGCAGGCCAAGGAAAATGGCGCCGCGACTGGTTGTCAGCGCGAGAGCCGCCGCCACCAGCAGGCAGCCAACTGCAATGGCGCGCGGCCGATATTCGCGTATTGCCAAAAGACCTGCGCCGACGAAGAGCGTGCGCAGCAGATAGAGCGCGGTCTGATTGGGCGAAAAGGAGATCCCCATCAGGCGGCGCACGCCGTCCACAGAGACGCCGCCGCCGATTAGCCAGTCGACAAGCCCGGCGCCCGCCGCGAGCACGCCGCCAGCGAAGAGCGCCGTCAGCACGGCCCGCTGCTGGCGCTCTTGGGCGGCGAACAGCCGCACGCCCGCGTACAGCAGGACTGGTACGGCCACCAGTTCCCAGAATCCACCAAAATAGCCCGGCCAGTGCCACACGTTCAGAGCGGTCAGCAGGCTGACGCCGACCCAGGCGAAGGTCAACTGGTTTGCGCAATGCGTACTGCGTATTGCGTTGTGCAAGCGTCTAATCTGCCACAAATGTGGGCGGATGGCGCGCTGCGCGAGGGCAGGCAGCATAGCCAACAACGCGGCTTGAGCCGGCGGCACAGTCCAGACGGCGCCCACGAGTCGCAGTTCCTTGTGCTGGAAGTGGAAGGGCAACGCGGCGGCCGCGATCATCAGCCCTGTGATCGGCTCCGAAGCAGTGAGAAAGGCAGCCACGATCCAGCAAAGAACGATCAGGGGCGGCCAGGCAGCCAAATAGTAGATGATGAGCAGGAGCGTCCAGACGGCGAGTTTGCGGCCTTGCGGCCAGCGCCGGTAGGCGGCCTGCCAGCGCGCCAGGGGCAGGCTGCGGGACATCAGGACGCCCTGCCACAGAAGAATGCCGCCTGCCAACAGCAGTAGCGCGAGTCGTGCGCGGAGCAGAGAGCGCCCCGAATTGCGTATTGCCTGTTCCGGCGTGTCGCTAGCCGCTTGGGTGGCGGATGAAAGGGCGGACAGCAGGGGATGCTCCTGACCATCCGCGGTGATGAGAGAGAAGCCCCACATGGGATCGGAGGGGGGCGCGTCCGGCCGGTCCACCGGCCAGCCGATTGCGGTCAGCCAGGGCCAGCTTGCCCGTGCATGCCGGAGCGCTTCCTGGGTAAAGCGCAACTGATTGTCCACTGAGACCGTCTTCCACGGCACCTGCACCTGGCGATTCCAGCCGAATCGCACCGCCCAGACCGGCGTCTGTTTATCGCCGGCCGCCACCATCACGCGCCGCACCCAGGCCGCGCGCCGGAAGTTGAGGACGTCCACGCGGCTGCGCGCATCGTCCGGCGCGGCGCCAAAGCCGAACGGCTGCACCAACACGGCATCGAAATAGGGCGCGGCGCCGGCCGCGTAGAGCCGTTGCAGAAAATACCCCTCGTCGATCGCGGTGTGGCCCCGATCCTGGGTGGGCGCCAGCGCCGCGACCAGAATCGCCGCGTCCGGATCGGCGGCCCGCACCGCGATAGCCGCCGCCCGCAGCAGGCGCGCATAGGCGGCCGGATCGATCAGGCGGTTGCCCCAGTGCGGCGCAATGTTCGGCTCGTCCCATATCTGATAGAAGCGGACGGTGTCCTGGTAGCGGTCGGCAAAGGCGGCGGCGAAGCGGGCGTAGGTCTCCGGTGCGGCGGGGGGAGCCAGGCTGCTGTGGTCAATGGTCAGTGGTGAGTGGTCAGTGTCGTTTGCAGACGCCCGCTTCTGATCAATTGTGACAGGAGTTGGGTGATCCTTGCTGTCTCTGGCCCAAGGGGGGCTGCCGTCCAACACCACGACCGGCTCCAACCCGGCGGCGGAGATGTCGGCCAGAACGGCGTCGGTCCACGCCCACTGGTACGCGCCCGGCTGGGGCTCGATACGATTCCAGTCAACCCGCAAGCGCGCCCAGCCGAAACCGGCGTCTGACAAGCGACGCAACGCTTCCTGCCGTTGGAGCGGGTCGTCGTATTGTTCGAGCGCGATGGTGACGCCGAGGAACGGAATCTGGCCCGCGGGATGGGAGCGCAGACGCTCCGCCTGCTCGTTGGCGCTGCTGCCGGGATCCGCTTCCCTGATCTCCTGCAGCGCCAACGCGAGCTCCGTGCCCAGGTAGAAAAGAATCGCGTAGAGGCAGACGAGGCGGATCAGTCGTATACTGGTCTGCGCCACGGCGTCAAGATCTAGGAACGACGCAGGCAATGGTCAAGGATGATCTGGATGTTGCGCCTCTCCTCTTCGAACGTTTCCAGCCGCCTCTGCACGGCGCGGATGTCGAGGAGTTTGCCCTGTTCCCGCTCCTCGACTGCCTGCCGCAATATGCTCAGCAACAGTCCGACAATCCGGCGACGCCGTTGGTATTCAAAGGGCAGATGGGGATCAGAGATCGTTTCCGGCAAGGAGCGGAACCACGCCTCTTTTTCGGCCAACCTGAACTCGAGCCGAAGCGTGGAACGCCACATCTGCGGGCGCGGCGCGACTGCGCTGTGGGAAGGTGAGCCTCTCGTCTGCTCGTGGTCCTCGAAGCGCAAAATGCGACCGTTCTCCGCATTCAGCCAGAGTATCGGCGTGGCATAATCCACGCGATTCGGGTCGTTGATGTACAGATTGTTGCGGGCCATGCTCACCGCCGCGTCGATGTAGCCGCGACAGGGGCCGGTCACTAGCGCCGCGTAGACCGATTCGGCAAAGGTCACCGCCGACCGGTCCAGGATTTCATAGCGCATGGCAATCACCGCCGGCAGGCCGCTCTGAAGCAGCTGATGGGCGATGCCGGCAAAGGGTCGCGTACTATCGACCTTGCCGGCGAGACAGACGTTCAGAAAGACCAGCTTGACCGATTCCGCCTGCTGCAATACGGCGCGCAGCGTCGCGGCAGAGACCAGAGCGGGGGCGTCGTCCGCCCACAGCAGCAGGCCGTCCTCATTGCCGTGGCCGATAATGTGCAAAATGTCCGGTCTGCTCCTCAGCAGCCGCTCCCGGAGCTGTTGAATCGTGACCCGCCCATCCATTTGATCCAGATGCATGCACCCGGAGGACAGCTCCGCAATCGCGGCGCGGATCTGCTCACTCTCCCTATGCACGGCGAGCCCGTCCCCCGTCTCGACCGACGACAGCAGCACTGTCAGCGGCAGTGTCGCCTCGAGCGCCCTGGGGCGGGCGACATAGCTCACCTGATTCTGCGTGCGCACGAGGGAAATCATCGCATCGGCGCCAAAGGACTGATTGCGACGCGGGTCGTGCAGCGTCTCCCAGGGCAGCGCGGCGACGGCGGGAGGATGCAAAATGAGCCGCAAGCGCAGTCGCCCGCCGTCATCCAGGTCGCTGCGCGCCTGGCTCCAGAGGTCGCGCACTTGCTCGCGAATCAATTCTGAAAAGAGCCGGCTGCCGATTTCGGCCAGAAGCTGCTCTCCTTGTATCTGGTAGGGATCGCCCAACCGCGCCAGATATTCCTGCCAGACAGGATGGAGGGCATCCTGATTGAAGGTGGATGCGCCGCTCAGGCCCCGATAGGTCGCCAGAACCGCGTGGGGCGGCTTGTCGCCGCTGATGGTGATGTCGAAATTCGTGTACTGGCAGAGCATCAGTTAATTGCAGACAGTGAATTGCGGACAGTGAATAGTAAAAAGTAACCCAACTAGCCACTATCCACCAACGACTGTATAATGGATTTATGGACGCGACAACGGATTTTGACGTTCACCGACCGCATCCCCACGCGGCTGGCGAAAATCAGACGGAAGATGCAGGCCATTTTACTCCTTTCGCTGCCAGCGGGCAACAGGGGAACTTTGCGCACGCCTTGCGCGGCCCTTCAGCGACGGTGTACAACCCGAATCGGCGCTTCGTGCAGCGCGTGAGCGTTCTGGCGTGGACCGTAGCGGCGACGGTTTCGGTTAGCCTGTTCTTGCGGATTCCGACCTTTGTGCTGACCCTGAACGCGCTCGGCTCGCCCATGTCGATCCGCATCAGTGAAACCACGGTGATCGCGGTCTTCATTGCTCTGTTGACGGCGAGCGGCACCGAACGGGCCATCCGCATCCATCCTCTCTTTGCGGAGACCGCTGCAGGGCACGGTGCGGACAGGGGGCACTCGCCCTCCGGGCGCACGTGGCTGTTCTGGGGACTGCCGGCCGCCGTCTCGATCCTGGCTGTTTTGTTGGCGCCCCTGGCCAATACGCCGCTTTTTCAGGCCGGCGTCGCGCTGCTCAGCGGTTGCCTGATCTCCATTATTCTCTTCAACCTCTACGCGACGGCCGATCGGGAGTCGCCCGCCTATCGACAGGCCCGCATCCTTCTTAACGTACTCGCCTACGCCGCTGCCCTGGCCCTCTTTCTACTCGTCTATCAGACGCGTACACGCAGCCTGCTTTCCGGTTCGCTCATCGCCGCAACGGCCGTGCTGCTGACGGTTGAACTGCTGCGCGATGTTACCCCCAGAGTAAACGTCGTGCTCAGTTATGCCGCCTTGGTTGGCGTTGTATTGGGGGAGGTGGCGTGGGCGCTGAACTATTTGCCGCTATCCGGAGCCAGCGGCGGGCTGCTGCTGTTGTTGGTCTTCTATCTGTTCGTGGGGCTGGCCCGCCATGCACTGCATGAAGGCCATCTCAGCCGCAAACTTGTGCTGGAGTACACGGCGTTTGCCATCCTGGCGCTCGTTTTGATCGTGCTGATCAGGCCGGGAGTTTGATGCCAGCAGCAGGTAACCGGCCACCACGCTAACCACTGGCCACAGCGGCGACGAGGCGGGCAAACTTTCCTCGCCACGCGGCGCGCAACTGCGGTTCGGCCACCAACTGCTGAACGGTTTGCGTCAGCAGCCGGTTGACCGGCGTTTCGATGCCGACTTCCTCCCCTTTGCGCACGATCGCGCCGTTGTACCAGCCAATCTCGCTCGCGCGCTTACCTGCCTCCAGATCCAGAAACAGGCTGGGCATCTTGCCCCCGCGCGCGCCGCCGACGATCCGTTGCAGGGCTGGCCGCAGGAGCGCGCGCGGCCCATATCGCAGGAGCGGCGCAAGCGCGCCCAGCGGGTACTTCTCCACGTTCAAGGGGCGGATGTTGGCCGCAGCCATCACCCGCAGCGCCTCCCGCAGGGCGTCGATTTCAAGGTTGGCGATGCGGGCATCGGCGAAGGTGACGCCCGGCGGCAGTGCCAGGATGGCGCTGGTGGCATTGCCGATCATGTTCATGAGCAGTTTCGACCATTTCATGCCCAGAGCATCCGCGTACACCTTGGTGGGAATGCCAGCGGCGGCAAACCGCGAGGAGAGAGAAGTGAGGAGTGAGGCGCCAAGAGGGCGTCCCAAGGCGTTTCTATCTCCTCTCTCCTCGTCACTCAAGCCTTGGTTCTCCGCCAGGCCGACGGCAAAGTCGGGCTTCGTCACCTGGACGACGCCCGGCTCACGCACCTCGACCGGCGCAGTGATCGTGCCGGCGATAACCCGCTGCGACCTGAAACGCGCGGCGATCGCCTCCTCGTTGCCGACGCCATTTTGCAGACTGAGAATCGCTGGAAACGGCGCGGCGCCCGACACGGCGACCGCGGCTAGTTCGTCGAGCGCGGTCGCCGTGTCATAACTCTTGACAGCAAGGACGACGAGGTCGAAGGGCGAGGAATGAGATGTGTCTCTCTCTCCGCGGATCTTGCTGTGGAATGCCTCTTGCACAGACGCAACCGCGCTGACGGAGCGGATCGTTTGCGCGGCGCCGTCAGCCGCGCGCAGTTCCAGGCCGCGCGCGTGCAGAGCCGCCTTCGTGCGGGCGCGGCCGACCAGTGTCACGCCATTCCCTGCCGCGGCCAACTTGCCGCCGGCGAAACAGCCGATGGCCCCGGCGCCGATAATGAGGATACGAAAAGCGCTCATCGCTCAGGTTTCACCCAGGGGTCGCCGCGCCCGCAGGTCGTAAAGCCCGTAGGCCGCGGCCAGCAGTTCAATCGGATGGCGGGACGGCAGGCCGGTGCCGTGTTCCAATTGCCAGCGGCAGGTCTCGGAATCGCAGGCCGTGTAGGAAACCGCCCCGTGCGGTTCAGACTTTGCGTCCTGGGCAGCGACAAAATCGAAAAGCTCCTTCCCCACGTCCATGGCGATCCGGTACTTTTCCGCCTTGTAGCCGTATGTGCCCGCAATGCCGCAGCAACGGGAATGGCTTTCGCGCAGGTCAAGCCCCGGTATCCGCGCCAGCACATCCAGCGCCGGTTTGCCGATGCGGTGCGCCCGCAGCTGGCATGGAGCGTGATAGGGCAGGATGAAGGGCTGGTCGCCATCTATTGGAAGCAGAGCGGAAGGCAACTCGCCCTGGTCCAGCCGCTCGCGCAGCCATTCGAAAATGTCCCAGGTGGCGAGTTTCAGCGCCTGCGCGTCTGCGTCGCAATCCAGATCGAGAAGTTCCGGCGCCTCGTCCTTGAGCGTTAACGTACAACTGGTGCTGCTGCCGAGAATTGGGTAGCCAGCCTGAACATAAGCGGCCAGCCGCTCCAAGTTGCGGCGATGGTAACGCTCCGCCGCGCCAAACTCCCCGTTCGAAAGCAGCGGCAGGCCGCAACAGTTCTGCCGGGGCACGACCACCTCGTAACCGAGATGCTCCAACACGAGAACTGTCGCCATGCCCACATACGGCTCGTAATACTGGGTGGCGCAGCCGTGAAAATAGACGACCTTGCGTTCTTGACTCAGCGCCGCTTGCGCGCGGCTTTCGGGGAGCAGACGGCGCTGCGGCAGCCGTTGGGCACGGGTGCGATCCAGCCAGTGCGTGAACGTCTCATGGTGCCAGCGGGGCAACGGCGCCAGCTCGGCCACACCGAACAGAGCAGCGGCCAACCGTCGGCTGATACGATTGTGCAGCAGGATGTTGGCCAGGCGCGGCGCGATGCTGCCCGCTTTGCCTATCAGGTCATTGCGGCCCAGGAGCCGGTTGCGCAGGGAAAGACCCCGCTCGGCCACCATCTGGGCGCGGGCGCGGGCGTTGATCTCGGCGATACGCACGCCGGTGGGACAGACTTCATTGCAGACCCTGCAGCCGGAGCAGAAGTCCACCGACGCATCCGGCGAACGGGGTTGGCCGATTTCGCGGAAACGCTCGGACTGGGGCGCGGCGTACTTCGGCCCCGGGAAGCGGTCCGTCACTTCGGAAACCGGGCAGTAGCTGGTGCAGATGTTGCACTTGATACATGCGTCCAGGCTCATACCCACAGAACGCAGCGAGACGGTGTGCATCGGGCAAATCCCAGTGATCAGTGAACGGCGGCGACTGCATTGGCCGCGGCGTAGCCCGTGGCGATGGCGATTCCTTCGCGACTACGCTCGCGGATCGGATCGGTGTGGGCGAGGATGGCGCCCGCGGCCCACAGGTTATCGTAGACGGGCGCGCCGCGCCGGTCGAGCGGCCGCAAGCGAGCGTCAGCGGCCACGCCGCCCTGGAACACGGGATGGCCCCGCCTGTCCAGGAAGTGAGGGCGCAACCATTGGGCACGCGCCTGGGGCGTCGTCAACGGCAGGTCGAAGATGGTCTCCTTGACGCGGCCGCAGCGGTCGCCGTGGATGCCGCCGCCGAGGATTCCCCCGGTCGCCAGCAGATAATTGTGCGCCTTGTGACGAAGGGGGCGGCTGCTGGTCTCGGTTTCCACCCACCGGATGCGCCGTTCGGCTGTGCGGACGCTGCACACCTCCATCCCCATTTCAACGCGCACACCCAGTTGGGCCAGGCGGGCGCGCAGAGCGGCGTCCAGACGCATACCCGGTACACTGGGCGGCAGTGTCGGGATTTCGAAAATCGAACCGTCGGCGCTTACTTCCTGCAGGAGGGCAAGGAGGCGAGCGTGATTTTGCAGCCCCAGCACCGCCGGCATGCCCAAACGTTCACCGGTTGCGTCCACGGCGGCGACCAGTTCGGCCAGCCGCGCCTGCGCAGTCGGCTGATCCAGCAGCCGGGCCAGTTGAAGCGGGCTGTTGTCCCGTCGCCCGGTCGGCAAGTTGAGCGGCATGGTCGCGCTGCGGGCGCGGTGGCCCAGCCTCTGCAAGTTTTCGGCAATCAGCGCCGGATAGAAATCAGGCATCCCCGCAAAGCCGACGATCACCAGTGGCCGCCGATCCGCCAGATTCCCAGACTGTTGCGCCGACGGCGCCAGATAGACCGGACGCGCCGCGCCGACAGGTGAAACAAGCAGAGAATTTTGCCCATTGGCGCGTTGATACGGCAGCCCGGCCGCGGCGACAAGCCGTCGAAATTCGTCCATCGCCTTTCCGATTGCCTCCACGCCCAGCAGCCGATAGGGATGCGCGTCCGGCAATTCGTGAACTGCCCGAGCCCAATCGACGATCGGCTCCTCTCTGCCCGGCATATAGCCCAGGAGATCGATCGTTCCGGCATGCCAGTGGGTCGTCCCCATCCCCTTGGCGATCACCCGCACGCGCAGACCTGCCTGGGCAGCTGTGCATGCGGCAAAGAGACCGGTCAGGCCGGCGCCGATGATGAGGAGATCGAGCATGTGAATTGCACACTGCTTATTGCGTCGTTCATCGACGCAGGCGAAACGGCTGCGTTCCCAGGGCGTAAATCACGCAAAAATCCTGCTGTCAAACGGGATTCAACTGTCGCTGTTCAGGTGATAGAAGGCCGACAGCGGGCTTTCGGCGTCATCCACTGGCAGATGGTCCGCATTCAGAATACTCAGGTAGATCAGTTCGTCCAGCCGTTCCTGGCGTAGCTGCTGCCCCCACAGGATCGGCGCTACGCCCTTCCAGCGTTCCTGCAAAAAGTCCCGCAGGAGCAGATTGGGCTGCGAGACCGCCGCCTGTGGATCGATGGCAGCGGAGGGACGCGGCGCGCCGGCAGCTGAACCACGACGGTCAGCAACTTCACCTGCCACTGAATTTTGGGCAGGGGACTGCAGATAGGCTACCTGCCAGTCTGCGGCATCCGGCTGCTCGGACCGATCCTCGCGGCAATCGTCGTTGGCGGCGCGCAGCTGATGCAGAATGCCGACTGCGCGATATGTGCAGAAACCGCCTTGGCACGGCCCCATCCCCAGACGCACATCGCGCCGCAGATCATCGAGGGTGACGGTTGGGTTGCGCCGCGCTGCACTTTCCAGCATCGAACGGGTGACCAACTCACACTCGCAGATCAGTTCCGTTTGCAGATTCTCCTCTTCGACTTCGCTGAGTCGGTGTCCGAGCCAGTAATGGCCCTGTTCGACGCCGGGCACAGCTGTCTGCGACGTGCGGCAAGGTCGGGAGACGCGCAACTGCGCGCAGGCTGCGTCGACGGCGGACTCGGCCATCAGGCGGAAAGTCGTCCATTTGCCGCCGGTAATCGTGATGAAACCGCTGACGCCGTCCCGTTGCCGGTGGTCGAGCAGGGCTGTTGAGCGGGTCGCGTCGCGACTCTCGCCGCTGAAATTCTCCTGATAAAGGGGGCGGACACCGGCCCAGGCGCGCAAGATGCGGCTGCGGCTGAGGCCGGGCACCAGCTTGTCGCCCTCCGTCAGCATCAGGTCTACTTCCCGCTCCTGGATGCGCAGGTTTTCCGGTTCGGTCACCTGTTCGTCGGTCGTGCCGATGACGCTGACTGTGTGAATCGGCACCAGAATATCGCCGTCGCCCGGCATCTTGCAGCGGTTGATGACGGTATTGGTCAGGCGGCAGTTGGTCGCCAGCATCACGCCCCTGCCCAATATCATTCTGACCTCAGTCTCCGCCAGAGCAGCGACCTGACCGGCCCAGGCGCCGGCGGCGTTGATGACGAGGTCGGCGTCGATGCGCACTTCCTCGCCCGACACGGTATCGAGGACAGTTGCGCCCTTAACGGCGCGGTTGCCGTCGCCGCCGGAGATGTGCAGCCCGACGAGTTCATGATAGGGCAGCAGTTGCGCGCCGGCCTGGCGGGCGGCCTGGGCGGTGGCGTGCGTGGCGAGGAAACTATCGGCGGCGGCGTCGGGCAGTTCAAAGACACGGCTGATGCGGGGATTCAGCAGAGGTTCGCGGCGCAGCGCAGAAGCGGCGGGGATCTCTGTGCATGGAATGTCAAGACGGTGGCAGGCGGCCGCGAACCGATCGGGATAGTCGTCGTCATCTTCCGGTGTAACGACGAAGAATCCGCCCGTGTCCTCGATGCAATGGGTGTGCGTGCGGCGCAGAATGCGGTTTTCGCGGATACACTCGGCCGCGCTGTCCGCATCTTTCAACACATATCTGGCGCCGCTGTGCAGGAGGCCGTGATAGCGTCCGGTTGTGCCGTGGGTCAGGTCGCGTTTTTCGACCAGGATCGTACGAAATCCGCGCAAGGCGGCATCCCAGGCTACGCCGGTTCCGGTAGCGCCGCCGCCAATCACCAGGATTTCCGCTTCTAACTGTTGCATCGGAGAGCCTACATGTCGTGGAGGAGTTGGTGTATCTCCCGGGCGCGGCTGCATTGGAGTGCTTTAGCGGCCAACGCTTTTGCCGCGGCCATGTCGACGCGGCGAATCGCCGATTTGACGAGGGGAACGGCGGGGCCGGCTACGCTGATTTCATTCAGCCCCAGACCCAGCAGCAGCGGCTGTACGGACGGGTCGCCGGCCACTTCGCCACAGATGGCGACGGGGATGCCGGCCGCGTGGCCGGCATCGCAGGTCAGGGCGATCAGCCTTAGTACGGACGGGTCCAGCGGTGTTGCCAGCGTGGCGACCGAGCTGTTCACCCGGTCGGCGGCCAGCGTATACTGGGCCAGGTCGTTGGTGCCGATGCTCAAAAAATCGACCTGCGGCGCAAGGTGGTGTGCCAGCAGTGCAGCCGACGGCACTTCGATCAACACGCCGACTTCGAGTGTGCCAAGCTCATGGCGACATTGCGAATAGCCGGGAATCTCTTTGAACAGATCCAAAGTTTGTTTAACTTCGTTCACCTTGGAGATCATCGGGATGAGGACGCGAATACGGCTCACCGGCGAAACGTTGTGGGCCAGTTCGACTAGCGCTCGGAACTGGTCAGTCAGCATCTTCGGATGGCGAAGGAGCAAGCGGATGCCGCGCACACCCAGAAAAGGGTTGGCCTCAGCCGGTTGCGGCAAATAGGGGACCGGTTTGTCGCCGCCGATGTCGAGCAGACGGACAGTCAGAGAATGATTGTTGGTATAGGACTGCACTTCCTGGTAGGCGGCCAACTGCTCGTCGATAGATGGCGGGCTGGTGCGGTGCTGAAACAGATTTTCAGTGCGCAAGAGCCCGATCCCTTCGGCGCCACTTGAGTCGATATGCACCAGGTCTTCACGGCTGTTGACGTTGACCCGAACGGGGATGCGCACGCCATCCGGGGTCAGAGCTGGCTCATGGGAGTGGGAGAGGGCTTCGGCCTGGAAGCGTTGCAGGCGCGAGCGGGTCAGTCGATATTGTTCGAGCGTCTCCTCGTCCGGGTCCACGAGGAGGCGGCCGCGGATTGCATCGACGACTCCGAACGTCCCGTTCTGCAGTTGCAGAATCTCCGGCCCGACGCTGCAAACCAGGGGGATACCCAGGCTGCGGGCCAGGATCGCGGTGTGGGCCGTCGGCGTGCTGGCGGCCAGGGCAATGCCGACGACATGCGGCTGATCGAGATGGGTTGTATCGAACGGCGTCAAGTCTTCGGCAAGCAGGATCGTGCCGGAGGGCAGAGTGTTCAGCTGGCGAGCCGAAGTAATTCCTCCCAGACGGGCGACGAGGCGCTGACCGACATCGCGGACATCGGTGGCGCGACTGGCGAAGTACTCGTCGCTGAGGCCGCGGAAGAGCTGCACCAGTTCGCCGGTCGCCAGTTGGGTGGCGCGGGTGGCGTCCGAACCGGAATCGATGGCGGCGCGCACCGCGTCGGTCAGCGTACTGTCATGAAGGATTTCGCGATGAACGAGGAAGATTTCGGCGGCCGCGGCCTGCCCAATCTGCCCCAGGCGGGCCAGTTCCTCATCCACAAGCAGCCTGGCTTCCAAAAAGCGTTGCCACTCTTCTGCGGGCGTCCCAAGGTGCGAGGAGTGGGAGGCATTCCCCTCTCCGATTTGGGTGGTCGGGGCATAACAGTAAACATTGCCGATCCCGACACCGGGTGCTGCTGAGAGGCCGTGAAAAAGCTGCTGCACAGGTTGTTCTCCGCCGGTTTTGCCGTGGTACCCGGATCGATAGTCAGAAGATGGAGCAGAGCGCGTCGATGGCCGCGGCAGCGTCCGGGCCGGATGCTGCCAGTTGCAGATCGTGTCCCTGACGGGCTTGCAGTTGCATCAGCTGGAGAATGCTTTTCAAATTGACTGCGCCACTGTTGCGGCTAAGATTGGAAGCGGTGATCTGCGCCTGAAACTGGCTGGCGAGGCGCACGACGTCTCTGCCGGAGCGCAGATGAAGGCCGCGGGGATCAGTGACGGTAACCACCACGCTCGTGGACGGGGGGAGCGGCGGCGTCTCCGTTTCCCCCATACCGTCGCCGCGGGCGCCATCAAACGACGATGAGCGAGAGACAATCTCTCTCTCTGCGGCGGGCGGTTCGTCGCGATCATAGTCCGGCGCGCGCCCGGCGGGTGAATTGTTTTGATTTCCCACTTGTCCTTCAATTCCGCGTCCTTGCGGTTCTTCCGGCCAAGACATGGTTGCTCCCCAAAAGCCCTCGACCTGTGAACTTCGTTCACTCATCCAAGTTTCGACGCCGAAAGCGCGGCCTCAGCCTGGGCGTTGACCGCTTGCAGAGGCTCACCCAGGCTGGCATGCAGGGCGGCGACAATAGCGCCCTCCACGAGCGGCGCGTTGCTCAACAGGCAGTTTCGCCGCCGCGCTTCCGGCAGCATCTCCAGGGCCATTTCCGCTGACATCACCGCGCCGCCGACATCCATCAACAGCAACACACCGTCCTCACACCAGACTTCCTCAATCGCAGAGAGAATCTTGTGCACGTCCGTTCCAAGTGTCTCGTAATCGTCAGAAATTCCCCCGGCCTGGCTGATGCCTACCTGATCCCCGGCCATCTGCGCCGCCAGTTCATGCACACCCTCTGCCAACTTGGCGCTATGGGAGACGATTACCAGACCGATCACGAATTTTTGACCTCTGTTGCGTATTGCGGACAAGGCGTCAAGCCAGCCGCACGGGGCGATGCACAATGCGCATTTTCACTCTACCCAGCCCAGGGTGCGCTCGACAGCCTTTTGCCAGCCCGCGTAGCCCTGCGCGCGTTCGAATTCGCCGATCCGCGGCTGCCAGACTCTGTCCACCTGCCATTGCTGGCGCAGGCTTTCCAGGTTGGGCCAGAAACCGATAGCCAGGCCGGCCGCATAGGCCGCGCCCAAACTGGTCGTCTCGGCGATGCGGGGGCGGATCACCTCCGCGCCCAGGATGTCGGCCTGCATCTGCATGAGCAGATCGTTGACCGTTGCGCCCCCGTCCACCTTCAGTTGGCGCAAAGGCGCTCGCTCGCTGTCGGCATTCATTGCTTCGAGCACCTCGCGTGTCTGATAGCAGATCGATTCCAGCGCCGCGCGCACAATGTGTGCCCGAGTTACGTAGCGGGTGAGACCGACGAGCACGCCGCGCGCGTCGCTACGCCAGTGGGGGGCGAACAAGCCGCTGAAGGCCGGCACGAGATAGCAACCGCCGCTATCGTCAACGCTCTGCGCGATCTGCTCGGTTTCGGCTGCGGAACTGATCAGCTGCAACTCGTCGCGCAGCCACTGCAGCGTCGCCCCGGCCATCGCGATCGAGCCTTCCAGCGCGTAGACGGGCGCCGACTGGCCCATCTGATAACAGACTGTCGTCAGCAGTCCGTTGCGGCTGTATATGATCTCCTCGCCGGTGTTCAGGATCATGAAACAGCCGGTTCCGTAGGTATTCTTGGCCTCGCCGGGGCTGTAGCAAGTCTGGCCGACGGTGGCTGCCTGCTGGTCGCCCAAATTGCCGCAGATCGGGATAGCGGCGCCGAAGGGGCCATCGACGGCAGTCGCGCCATAGAAGGCCGGATCGCTGCTGGGGCGGATTTCAGGCAACAGCGAGCGCGGGATCTGCATGATCTCCAGGAGCTCCGCATCCCAGGCCAGCGTTTGCAGATTCATCAACATGGTACGGCTGGCGTTTGTCGGGTCGGTGACATGGACGCCGCCGGTGAGTTGCCAGATCAGCCAGGTGTCAACCGTGCCGCAGAGCAGTCTGCCGGCATCGGCCTTGGCTTGCGCGCCTTCAACGTTTTCCAGGATCCAGCGAAACTTGGGGCCGGTAAAATAGGTTGCCAGGGGCAGACCGGCCTTGTGCCGGAACGTGGCAGCGTGGCCCGCCTCTTCCAGACGCAGGCAGATACGGTCGGTGCGCATGTCCTGCCAGACGATGGCGTTGCAGACCGGCTCGCCCGTGTCGCGATCCCACATGACTGCGGTCTCGCGCTGATTGGTGACGCCCAGCGCGGCGATCTGGCTGGGATGGACGTCGCAGTGGGCCAGCGTTGCCCGGATCACCTCCTGCGTGCGTTGCCAGACTTCCAGCGGGTCATGTTCGACCCAGCCGCTGCGGGGGAAGATCTGCTCGTGCTCCTGCTGTTCATATCCGACAATCGCCCCTGCTTGATCGAACAGAATGAAACGGGTACTGGTCGTGCCGGAATCGATTGCGCCTATTAAATGAGCCATCAGCCAAAACCCCAGTGGTTTGCGGCCAGTGATTTGCGGTTGATGCAGTCGCTATCCACTATTCACTATCCACTGTTTTTGTCAGGACCTCGGCCGCGGTCTCAAACAGAAAATAGGCGCTAGTTGCGCCCGGGTCCTGGTGACCGATGGAATGTGGGCCAAGATAGCTGGCCCGGCCCTTTTTGGCTTCGATTTCAATCGTGTGTTTCATACCCAGATGAGCAGCCTGGCGGGCTGCGGCCAGTACGACTGCGGCGCCCTGATGGGCTGCCAGGGCCGCCTCCATTGCCTCTACCGCCGGTTGAATCGTGTCGATCATGGTCTTGTCATCAGCCTGGGCTTTGCCCCGCTGCTGAAGTCCATCAAGGCCGTAGCGGAACATCTGCGTCAGTTGCACCAAGTCGACCGAGCGGCCGTTTGTGGGGCTGCTGGCAGCGCGCAGGAAGAAGGTCCCGTACAGAGGGCCGGCAGCGCCGCCGACACCACTGATAATCGTCATCGCGACCGACCGCAGAAAGGCGCCGATATCTTCAGACTGCGCCTCTTCCTGTAGACGCAGCTGCAGCTTGCCCATACCGCGGCGCATATTCACGCCGTGGTCGGCATCACCGATGGCGGTATCCAGTTCAGTCAGATGGGTCTCGTTTTCGATCACACGAGCGGCATAAACCAGAAGCCATCTGCGCAGTTGTGATATTGTGATTTCCTGGCCCATTGTCTTAATCCCAGTGGATAGGGGATAGGGGTTAGGGGATAGTGGTCGGCGGCCCATGCGGTTATTGGCGACTATCTACTTCTCACTATCCAGTCCAGTTACCAGTGCATAGCGGGCGTATGCACTGGGGCATCCCAAAGTTTCAACAGTTCGTCATCCAGTTTCATCATCGTGATGGTATAGCCGCCGCGACCGAGACTGGTGAGATAGTTCCCGACCAGTCGACGCTCGACCCGAATCCGATAGGCGGCAAGCATGTCATGAGCCGCTTCGGAGAGGAGATACAACTCCAGAGGCGGCGTCCCGCCCAGCCCGCTGATCAGGAGCAGCACGCGATCGTCGGCAGCAAAGGGCAAATCAGCCAGGATGGGTTGTATGAGCAGATCGACGATTTCCGTCATGCCATTGCAGACAGAACGCACTTGGCCGGGTTCACCGTGGAGGCCTACGCCCAGTTCGATTGAATCGTCGGCCAGTCTGGCGCCAGGCCCGTTGCGTGGGAGCGTGTTGACATTCGTACCGACTCCCATGCTGCGGGAAGCGGCGACAGCCCGCCGCGTCACCTCCACAACCGCGTCGAGCGAGTATCCCGCCTCGGCGGCGGCGCCGGCGATCTTGCAGGCCAGCGGGGCTGCGCCCAGCCCGCGACGATTGGCGACCACCGGGATCGCTACGTCGTCGTTGACAAGAACGGCGCGTGCGTCAATCCCTTCCTGCAAAGCCATTTCGATGGTCATTTCGGTGTTGAGCACGCCGCCGGCGTAGTTTTTGACTACGAAAAGCGCGCCTGCGCGGTGGTTGACCGAATGGAGCGCCGCTAACAACTGAAACGGGGAGGGGCTGGTAAAAATCGGGCCGGGGCAGGCGGCATCCAACATGCCAAGACCGACATAGCCGATGGGCAGCGGTTCGTGCCCACTGCCGCTGCCGCTGATGACAGCCACCTTCCCGGCGGGCGCCGGCGCAGTCCGCTCGACAAAGTCCGGGTCAAAATGAACTTGAATTATGTGCGGGTGAGACAGCGCCATGCCGCGCAGACTGTGCGTGATGGCGCTGCCCGGCTTAATCGTGAGACATTGCATCGTTCATGGTGGACAAATTGGTGAGCTACTGGCGGACATTGTAGCCCTAATTGCGTCTTTTTCCAACGGCGGGCGGCGGTGGGCCAGGGCATACGCATCTAATGTGCGTCCCCATCGGGAACCGGCTTTTTGCTGAGTTGCGTATGGCGCATTCCGGATTGCGTAAGGGCAGGCGAGACGGCCCCGATTCAGTTGCTATATTCGCCCGAAAAGTCTCTGTTTCAAATGGGATTCAGATCTGAGGATTTTTTGGGCGGTTGGATGGGTTGACAGGCAGGAACGCGCGTGCGAGAGATTTGGTGAGATTGGGCAAGAAAGTTCTCGGTGGATCAGGGGAGACGGGAGGCTGGGCGAAGGCCGCCGGCGTCGGCGCGGCGGGCGGCGCACTGGCACAGCGTGACGCAAAGGGCTGCATGAATTCATTTGATGTCCTGCTCTGTATCCTGTCGATATCCTGTCGGGGCGGGCGGAGGGTATCAAAGTGGCGCGAAGTGGCGCGAATTGCCGTGTGAATTCATGTGCTGCCTTGCTCTTTCTGCAAAAATTCTTGCGGATTGGCGCAGCGTGTCGCGCCGGCTGCGGCGGCGTTATGGTTTTGCGACTAAGTATGTTCTGCAAGATAGTATCCGTTTGTTAAGGTTACAGAGATGGTTCACGGTCGCCTTGGACTTTCAGCGATGGATACAGCGTATACGATTGTTCAGGCTCTTGCAAGGACACCGGGCACAGGGCATACGCATCTAAATCCGTATGCCAATTCTGTATGCCAATTCTGTCGGGATTCCTAACAAAAGGACGTGATAACAGGTGGAAATCGCTGTAAGCCTGCTGATTGACGACGGAAATTCAGCGCAACAAAGGCCGTCGGTCGTCGAAACCGGTCAGATTGATAGCCTGCGCGCCATCATTCGTACAATTTACAGTGTCTGAACCCGACCCGGAAGAGATCATGGCAGCATTTCGGCGCTTTGACCCAATTTAGATGCAATTGCCCTGGGCGGTGGGCCGTTCGACATGCCTTGATTGCGGGCCGGGACCCGGTTCAGTTGAAGGAAAAGTCTTCCTCAACCGCCAACTCGTCGGCCAAGGCGGCGAGCCGCTGCCAAGTCCCCTCCTCGACGTAAATGCCGTCTGCAAGGCCGCGCTGGGTACGCAGGTACTCCAGTTCGCCAGGGTAGTAGACGCGTTCGACAGCTTCGGCGGGAGGGGTTGCCGTCAGATATTGGGCGAACTCGGTAACTTCGCGCTTGAACTCGGCCAGAGGACGGAAGGCTTCAACGCGGAAGACGGCCATGAAGCAGCCGTCGTTATGGCGTCCTGTCGGCTCGATGCCGAAGCCCAGCCCGGTGAGCAGGCCGGAAAAGATTTCGACCATGGCCGACAGCCCGTAGCCCTTATGTCCTTCCGAGCCGCCCAGAGGCAGCATGGCCCCGCCATTGCGCGCCGCAGCCGGGTCGGTCGAGGCGCGGCCTTCGCTGTCGATCACCCAGCCTGTGGGGATCGATTTCCCGCGCGCGATGGCAACCCCCAATTTGCCACCGGCAACGGCGGACGTGGCGATGTCAATGTAAAATGGCCCGTCGAGATTGGAGGGGACGGCGATGCAGATCGGGTTTGTGCCCAGCCGCGGTTCGCGCCCGCCGAAGGGCGCAACGCTCTTGGGACCGCGGCCGGAATCAGCTGTCATCAGCGCGATCATACCGGCTTCGGCAGCCATGAGCGGATAGTCGGTCAGACGCCCGACGTGCCCCTGGCGCACGACAGTGGCGGCGGCGACGTTCTGTCGGCGCGCCTTTTCGATTGTCAACGCCATCGCTCGTTCGGAAACGTTAAATCCGAAGCCCCAGTTTCCGTCTACGACCGTCGATGTTGGGCTTTCCTGGATGATCTCGAAGGGGGCGCCCGGTTGCAGATGACCCTTTTGGATTGAGGCGATATAACCGGGAATGTGGATGATGCCGTGGGAATCGTGACCGGCCAGATTGGCGGCAATCAGATGACGGGAAACGGTTTCGGCTTCGGCGGCGGAGGCGCCGGCGGCGACGAGGAGCCGTCCGGCGATCCGTTCAAGTCGGTTGGCGGCGATGTCGGGCATGTAGCTTGCTCCTGTTGCCAGTCGCCGGTGCGGACGCCGTCCACTGATTGCCGGCCATCGGTCTTCTGTCGACTAGCGCCTGGAGAACTGCGGGCGCCCCAGCGCGTCGGTGGAGTTCTGGCGTTCGTAGTCGTAGAGATGCCCGCCGGCGTCGGCGAGGATGCGCTGCCGCGCCAAGGCGATGCGCTCCGGGCTGCGGTCGGCGATGTTCAGCTGGCAGGCGGGGTCGGTCTCCAGGTCAAAAAGGCGCGGATTCCGCCAGTCCACAGTGCTAAAGAACCAGGTGCGGTCATCGCGGTACCAGACGGAATTGCCGTAGCGACAGGTCAGATATTCGCGGCTGGTAAACTCACCCGTTCCCTCGAGCAGAGGCAACAGGTCTTTGCCGTCAGCCGCATCGTGCGTGTACTGTCCGGTTGCCGCCAGGATCGTCGCCGGAACGTCGAGTGTGTAGACCAGTTCATCCCGCACCTGACCGGCTGCCAGGCCGGCCGGATGGCGCACGAGCAGGGGGATGTCCATCGTGCCCGGGTACATATGGTCGGCGGGCTTGCCCATCACCTTTTCTGCATTGTCGCCGAAATTGGTGCCGTGATCGCTGAGGAAAAGGACCAAGGTATTCTCGCGCATTCCGAGGCGGTCGACGGTTTCAAGCAGGCGGCCAAACCAGGTGTCCACCATCGTGACCAAGCCGGCATAGTTGGCGCGGATGCTGGGGATGCGGTCGGCGTAGTCATCGGCGTACGGCCCGTAGACGGCGGACAGGCAGATCGGTTCACGGTCGGCGCGGCTGCCATAGAGATCATAGTAGTGCAGGGGCGCTTCCCATGTTTCGTGGGGGGCGAAACTATCCAGGTACAGATAGAAAGGAACAGCGGAGGCATGGTTAGCGCGCAAGAAGTCAATGGCCCGCTGGAAGGTGCGGGCGGTCGGCCATTCCTCTTCGGGCAGATGCGGGCGCACATTGACCAGATGGGCGGCAATTCGTTCACGGCTGCCGGCGCGGTAGCGGTCGATGAGGGCCGGGTCGGCAGCGGCAATCGCATTCCAGCGGTCTTCGGCCTGGCCGCGAACGAACTCCCACTGCTGGAAACCGCGTGTAAAGTTCATGCCCGGCACGAAGTAATGGGGCACATCGGCCACGAAGCCGGTATGGTATCCGGCCTGCTGAACCGTTTCGGCAATCGTGCTTTCGTCGGCGGACATCGGTTGCCAGCCGGGCATGTAGACATTGTCCCAGGGGACCGGTCGGTAGTCATTGAAGGGAAAGGCGCGGCGTCCGCTATGCAGCGTGCGCCTGGTAGGGATGGTTGGCAGGCATTCAGGATGGGCGCGGCTGAAGCGGACGCTCTGTTCGGCAAAGCGATCTATCGCGGGTGTGTGAATCCAGCCGTTGCCATAACAGCCAAGATAGGCCGTGCGCAGCGTATCGACAACGACGGTAATCACGTTCCATTGGTTTAAGTCTTTTTCGTTCATCGGCCGGCTTTTTCGTCGTGAAGATTACTGTGGGAGTGGTTCCAGGAGTGTCAGTTCACTGGAATTGGCGGGCACCCAGCCTTCGACGCCGTCATCCAGTCGCACATACCACCAGACTATTGTATCGCTGTTGCCTTGCAGCCAGATCGGACCATTGAGAATCGTCATTTGATTGGCGTCTTGCAGTTGGGCGACAACCGCGCCGGCCTGGGAGCCGGCTTGCGTGCGCAAGGAGATCTTGTACTCCGGCTTGAGTTGGATGCGCTCGCCCACTTCCAAGGGGATTGCGTTGCGGCTTGGAGGCAGCCCGTTGGTCTCGACAATGGGGCCATCGTTTGCGCCTGCCGCCGAGGAAGAGCCCGCGCTCACCATGAACGGCGCTCTGCCGCTTGTCAGGTCGCCGCTCAGCCATTCGTTCAGGAACCAGCCGCTGAACAGCGCGGAAAGAACGAGGAGCAGGCCGACCAGCAGCAGCAGCATGTTGCCCTGCGCAGGCACCGCCCCCATGACGCGGCCGGAACCTTGCGGTTGAACTGAGAGCGGGTCGTTATCCAGTTGCACGCGCAGCGGGTAAAGACGGATTGGCCGGTCGCTAGAGTAGCGGTCGGTGATGAGGCGGCGCGCCTGACGCACGGCGATTTCGAAAAAGGAATCAGCAGTCGAGACGTGCATATGGATTTCGGCGCGCACGGGCCGTCCGCGTCGATCCATCAGGACAAGCAGCCCGGCGAGCGGCTGGCCTTGCAGATCGGTCAGATTGTAATAATCGGCGCGAATTCCCTGAAGGTCGGCATGCGGCCCGAACCTGCGGATTACACTGAGAGTCCCTGGGTTGCTGACAGCCTCAACCATCGTTCTGTTCTCCTGAGTTCTTCGTAGCTGCCAGCGCGCAGCTAGAGAACCGACTACCAAAAGACCTCACTTGGGAAGCTGTAGGGTGACGATTCCGGCCACCTGGACCGAGTTATCGCCGTAATGGACGATGCGCATGTTGAAGACGCAGGGCAGGTCCGGGCGCAGCATTCCCTGCCAACGCAGACTATCACCGGTTTTGCGAAACGGGAAATCGCCGGACGGGATACCGGCGATTTGGGCGCCCTGTTCGGCCAGCCCGGAATAGCCGAAGGTCGTTCCTTTCAAGACCTCTCCCACAGCGATGGAGGCGGTGTATGGAATTTTGGGGGACCCCTCGTCGACGGCCACGCCCGGCTGATGCAGTGGCTGGATGCCCTCAATCACCATACGGTGAACGCCGGCGGCGCGCACGTAGCCATCGGCCACGCGGTAGACACGTAGACGCAGGGCATAGTCGACGCCGCTGATGTTGGGCCAGGCGCCGTCAAAGTCGAGCGAGTCGCCGGCGATGCGCTCGGCGCGCAGGCCGGAGAAGAGAAACTCGGCGCGTCCGTCAACGATGGCGCTCAGTTGAATGTCGGTGCCGCGCACAAGCTCGCCGACGTCGATACGCATTTCGGTCGGCCCGGCGAAGGCGATGGCATTTTCTTCCACGGCCAGGCCGGGGAGGTCGCCAAGTTGGGGCAGGTCGGCGATGCCGCTCAGGTCGGGCAGGCCCAGCTCGCGCAGCATATCCAGGTCGAAGCCGGGCAACATATCGAGCAGGTCTTCAAGACCGGGGATGGAGCGGGGCGAGAGCGGCTTCGGCAGTTGAGGCGCGCCGGGCAGGTCCGGTGGCGTGCAGGCGGTCAGCAGCGCGAGCGCGATGATCATTACGAACAGTTGACGAAAGAATTTCACTGAAAACGCTCCCTTGGTTCCAAGTTCACAATCTCATGGCAGCCGCCGTCAGCGGATGCTGTACAGCCTATCACGGATAGGCAAGAGCCGCCGCGCTTCATTCAGCCTGGCCCCGAACGCGTTTCACTCATCGGATGTGTCGAACCACCTTGGCGCATACTTGGCGCCGGGCTCGTTGGTCAGGCGGGTTACGCCCGAGCCGTCAGCGTTCATCAGGTAAATGTCCTCAAAACCGAGTCGGTCGGACACGAAAACGATGCGGCTGCCGTCGGACGACCAGGAGGGGTACCAGTCGTCGGAAGAGCCGTCGGTCAACCGTTTGAGGCCCGACCCGTCGCTGTTCATAAGATATATGTCCTGCCTTCCGCCACGATCAGAGTAGAAGACAATGCGGCTGCCGTCCGGGGACCAGGAGGGCGCGGCATCCTTGGATGGATGATCGGTCAAGCGGGCAAGACCGGTGCCGTCGGCGTTCATCAGATAGATTTCAAAGTTTCCGTCACGCTCGGACTCGAAAATGATCTGTGCGCCATCGGGTGACCAGGAAGGATACCAGTCGGTGGCAGATTCCTCGGTCAAGCGCATGATCTTGGAGCCGTCAGCATTCATCACATAGATCTCGGCATTTCCGATTCGCCAGGATGTGTAAGCGATCTTCTCGCCGTCCGGCGACCAGGCTGGAAAGAAGGCTGCGCGCGGATCGGAGGTCAGCTGCTTAAGCTCCGACCCGTCGACATTCATCATGTATAGCTGGACACCCAGGCTGCCGGCCGAAGCGAACACAATGCGGCTGCCGTCAGGGGACCAGGAGAGATAGGCATCGAAAGCCGGGTCGTTGGTCAGACGGGTAACGCCGGTGCCGTCGGGGTTCATCAGGTAGATCTCGTAATCTCCGTCACGCTCGGAGAAAAAAGCGATCAGGCCGGACGGCGCGGAATCAGCGCCGCCGGTCTCTTCCTGCGCCGACACGGTTGCGGTAGCAAGCGCCAGAATCATGGTAAGCAGCGCCAAGCTGGCTGACAGGCGCAGGCGCTTGCGCATCCGAAGCCAATATGATTGACGAGATTGCGCCTGTGTGCGGAGCAATGCGTCTGTAGAAAAAAGCTCCGAGATGACGCGGTCGCCAAACATGGATGCTAGGCTCTGAGACAACATAGGCGGATGTCCTTGTTGCAGCAGTGCTTGAAGAAGCCCAAAGCGGCCAACAGAGGGAGAGCAACGTTGAAGACGTTGAGGGCCTGGGCAGCAAGTTGTATCAGACGGGTTGAAGGGGACAGGAATGGCGTCGCGGCGACAAAGGCAAAGACGCCGAGGTTCAGATCGATCAGAAACGACTTGAAAGGGAAACGAGAACTGAGGTAAGCGACCATATGACACCTTGACACCAGTGACGAGTGGCCAGCCGCGAGCGGCGGCGCGCCCTGAGCGTGCAAAGGTCTCGCTTGAACTGCGGTCTCGGATATCGTCAGGGCCGCCAGTTTTCGGTTGGTGAGGATCGATGTTCAAGAATCAGTCAGCGTCATCGGTGTATGCGGAAAGCATCTTATCATAACCGGCGGGGGCTGACAAAGCAGTGCAGAATTTGGGGTGCAGCCCAGAACAGTGGTGAGGTGTGAAGGGGGGCGATGCGGCGATAAGGACGGGGAAACAGGAGGGGCAGTGGGAGGTCAATGTTACGAATCTATGATGCAGCCTCTCGTGCGAGCGTTACGAGTGTTTTGCGAACGTTACGAGTGTTTGCGAGCGTTACAAGTGTTTACGAGCGTTACAAGTGTTTACGAGCGTTACGAGTGTTTGCGAGCGTTACAAGTGTTTTGCGAACGTCAGGAGTGTTTTGCGAGCGTTACGATTGTTTTGCGAGCGTTACGAGTGTTTACGAGCGTTACGAGTGTTTTGCGAGCGTCACGAGTGTTTACGAGCGTTACGAGCGTTACGAGCGTTAGGAGTGTTTTGCGAACGTTACGAGTGTTTGCGAGCGTTACAAGTGTTTACGAGCGTTACGAGTGTTTTGCGAGCGTCACGAGTGTTTACGAGCGTTACGAGCGTTACGAGCGTTAGGAGTGTTTTGCGAACGTTACGAGTGTTTGCGAGCGTTACAAGTGTTTACGAGCGTTACGAGTGTTTTGCGAGCGTTACGAGTGTTTTGCGAGCGTCACGAGTGTTTACGAGTGTTTACGAGTGTTTTGCGAGCGTCACGAGTGTTTTGCGAGCGTCACGAGTGTTTACGAGTGTTTACGAGCGTTACGAGTGTTTTGCGAGCGTTACGAGTGTTTTGCGAGCGTTTACGGGCGTGTTTATGAAAAAATATTTTGAAAAGTGAATATCAGATCGTGGATGGTTGACGTTCGGTAGGCTCGCGGCGTGACAGGAGCAGGTCATGAATGTGTGCCTGAAGAGAAAGCAGAACTCGTCGTCGCGGCAATGGTGGGCGGGTTTTTCAAATAAGACATATTATTTAATTGATATTGTCAGATGTTCGGTTTGAATGGAGCGCGCGTGACACGATGCTCGCTGGCAGATGCGCCGCCATGATGGGATGCACCCCAAATTTTCAGTATGCGCCGATTTCGGTGAGGCGATCGTCGTCGATGCCGAAATGGTGCGCGATCTCGTGACGGACGACCCGCTGCACCAGTTGGCGGACTTCCGACTCGGTGCGGCAACGCATGAGGATCGGGCGGCGGTAGATGCTGATCTTGTCCGGCATGACCAGATTGTAGCCGTGTGTGCGATCGGTCTGCGGCACGCCCTCGTACAGCCCCAGGAGGTCGGTACGCTGGCGCACGCCCACGGACCGGAGCGTGGCGGGGTCGGGCCACTCCTCGACAACAATGGCGACGTTCTCGAGGCAGTTAAGGAAGGCGTCGGGCAGATCTTCGATTGCGCTGAATACCAGTTCGTCGAACTGCTTAGGTTGCGCGTGCGGTTTCATTTTCCTGGACGTAGCGTCTACTCTTCGCTGTCGGCCTCGGGGCTGCACTGCACCAGCGGCCCTTCGGGATCGGTTCCGCTGTGATAGTCATAGGTGTTGCCGCCGCTCGCCAATACGATCCGATAGCCCGGTGTTATCACCTGCGCGTACATTTCGTCCGGCTGCGGGCAACCCAGGCTCGAGTCACTCCACTCCACCTCTTCGGAGCTGACAACGGTGATCTCGTCCGCCGTGGCTTCGCTTACCTGCGCCAGGTCGGCGGTGGCTCGTTCGATCAGGCGCGGCAGGAGTTCATCTTGCGCGCTGCCGAGGAGCTCGACAACTACGCCGAATTGAGCCTCTCCCGCTGACGGCTCGCCGTCTACGCACTGCACCAGCGGGCTTTCCGGATCGGTTCCGCTGTGATAGTCGTAGGTGTTGCCGCCGCTCTCCAAAACGATCAGATAGCCCGGCGTAATCACCTGCAGGTAGATGGTGTCCGGCTGCGGGCAGCCCAGGCTCGAGTCGCTCCACTCCACCGCTTCGGCGCTGACCACGGCGATCTCATCGTCGGCGGCGTCGGTCGCCTGCACCAGGTCGGCGATGGCCCGTTCGATCAGCCGAGGCAACGTTTCGTTATCATCCAAGTGGATAACTCCTTCTGTCGGTTCCGCACCGGCAAGCGTCTCACCTGCGGGCACGCCCTCCTCTGTGCATTGCACCAGCGGGCCTTCGGGGTCGGTTCCGCTGTGATAGTCGTAGGTGTTGCCGCCGCTTTCCAGAACGATAAAATAGCCCGGCGTGATCACCAGCGCGTAGATCGCCTCCGGCTGCGGACAGCCGAGGCCGGTGTCACCCCATTCCACCTCTTCGGTGCTGACCACGGTGATCTCGTCGGCGGCGGCGGCGGTGGCCTGCACCAGGTCAGCCATAGCCCGTTCGATCAGGCGCGGCAGCGTTCCGTCTTCTTGCAACGGTGCATCTTCCTCAGCCGCGATCGGAGTCGGCTCTGCGTCCGAGCCAAAGAACCTATCGAATATGCAGCCACTCAGAGTCAGCGCCGCGATCAGGAGAACGATGGCGACCTTTGCGGCGCGCGGCTGCCAACGATAGGAAGTCTCTCTTGCTGAACTCTCAGGCACAGTATCTCCCCGTGTCGTGCAAATAAGTGAGAAGTTGAGCGCGCGCGGTGACCTTTTCTTTTTCTGCTCCGCCCTCTTCTCCAGCGAAAGAGGAACCTATATTTCCGACTAACGTTATTGCCCGAGCCGATTCAGCAGATCCTGCAAGATACCCAACGCGATGAAGACGACAATCGGGGAGATATCGATCATGCCGATCGGCGGGATCAGCTTGCGGGCCGGTTCCAGCACCGGATCCGTCACCTGAAAGAGCAACTGCACGATCGGATGGTGAGGGTCCAGGTTGGGGATCCAGGTGATCAGGATGCGGATCAGAAGGACGAAAGTATAAATCTGAAGCACACGGGCTAAGAGCAGAAAGATCACAACGTCTCCTTACGCTATTAAGAAATTATGAGGTCAGTCGCTGCCGCCCAATTCCTGGCTGCGGCGGCAGGCAGTGTCCACGGCGTCGATCAGGGCGGCGCGCACGCCGGCGCGCTCCAAGACATGGGTTCCGGCGGCGGTAGTGCCTGCCGGGCTGGTTACACGGTTGCGCAGGTCGGCCGGATGGAGACCGCTCTGGCGCATCAAGGCTACACTGCCCTCGACGGTCTGCAACACCATCTGTTGGGCCTGGTCGCGGCTGAAGCCGATATGCACACCGGCATCGATCAGAGCCTCGAGCAACAGATAGACGAAGCCCGGCCCGGAGCCGCTCAACCCCGTGGCCATGTCGAGGTAATGCTCGTCGGCGGCGTAGATCGCCTCGCCCATCGCTTCAAGAATCGCCTGCGCGCAGGTGCGGTCGGTCTCGGTTACGGCGGCAGTGTCTGTCCACACGGTCATGCCTTTGCCCACCTGCGCGGGTGTGTTGGGCATGGAGCGCACGATTTTTTGGTGGCCGAGGCCGTTGCGCAGCGAGTGAATGCGCACACCAGCCATGATACTGAGTACGAGCGCATCCGGGAGAAGGTTGCCTTTCAGGTCCGCCAATACCGGCTCCAGCACCTGCGGCTTCACCGCCAGAACTGCGACGGAGGCGCCGGTTACAGCCCGCCCGTTGTCGGTTTCCGTTGACACGCCGTAGGTGCTGGTCAGGTATTCACGGCGGGCCGACACCGGCTCGGAAACGCAGATCTGCGGCGGGTTCAGCAGGCCTTTGCGCAGCAGCGAGCCGATGATCGCCTCGCCCATGGCGCCGCCGCCAATAAAGGTTATTTTGCCTTTTAGTTCTTTCATTCGTATTCCCTGTGGCCGAAGATCGCCGTGCCAACACGCACAATTGTCGCACCCTCTTCGATGGCGACTTCAAAATCGTTGGTCATGCCCATAGACAGATGCTCCCAGGTGGCCTGGGGGTGCTGCGCCGACGGATAGGCTCGCCGCAGTTCGTCCAGAAGGCAGCGCAGCTCGCGGAAACAGGGCCGCGTCTCTTCAGGATCGGCCACAAACGGGGCCATCGTCATCAGCCCACAGTAGCGCAGCGCCGGCAGTTCCAACAAATCGGGCAGCGCGTCCACCAAACTCGTCGGCGAGAAGCCGTGTTTGCTCTCCTCATGGCTGACGTTGACCTCCAACAGGACATCCAGTGTCCGCCCCGTTTCTGCGGCCTGGCGGCTGAGACGCTGTGCGATTTTGAGCCGGTCGACCGCGTGGATCATCGCGAACGGCCCCAGCGCCAGTTTCGTCTTACGACTCTGGATTGTGCCGATGGCGTGCCAGCGGATGGTGTCCAACCCGGCTTCGGCGGCGGCATCGGCTTTTTGCCACAGTTCTTCCAGCCGATTTTCGCCGAAGTCGACCTGGCCGGCGGCCGCGGTCTGCGCGATCAGGGCCAGCGGCTTTGTCTTGCTCACCGCCACGAGCGTAATTTCATCCGGCGAACGCTGGGCCCGGCGGGCAGCCTGGGCCATGCGCGCGCGTACTTGGCGCAGATTTTCAGCAATCGTCATGGTCGTTGGTCACAGTGAGCGAATCTCTGGCAGGACCACTCCTATTTTCGCTAACTATGCAGATTTCGTCCAATCGGATCATTCCGTTGCCCGCCCGCAACATCGTATCATATTTACAATGACCTGCACCGGCAAGCGACCACGAGCCTCACTCTATCAGCGCCGGCAGCAGCGCGTAGAACTCGGTCGATTTCACCACTTCGGCCAAGGGCACGCTGTCGAGGACAGTGTGGGCCGTCACTTCGTCGCCGGGGGCGAAACCGATGCTGGGGATACCGGCCTTGCCGCACCAGTAGATGCCGTTGGTGCTGAAATCCCACTTACCGGTGGGCGCGTCCGGCAGGCCGATGAGTTGGCGGGCCGCTTGCCCCGCCTGCACCAGTGGGTTGCTTTCTTCAAGCGCCCAGGCGGGGAAGTACTTTTCGACGGGAAAGACGAAACCGGTGTAGCTCGGCTCGTCGTAGTAGAGCATCTCCAGCGTCACGTCACCGGCTTCACGATTGGGCTGCGGGATCAGCGCCCGCACCTGTTCGATCACGTCATCCAGCTCCTCGCCGAACGTCACACGCCGGTCGATGTAGAGCGTGCATTGGTTGGGGACGGCGTTGATGCTGGGCGTTTCGACTTCGATGTCGGTCGCGGTGATCTTGCCGTGCCCCAGGAAGGGGTGGTCGCCCAGCTGCGGCTCGAGGCGGCTTACGCCTTCGAGGATTGGGAGGGCTTTGTAGATGGCGTTGTCGCCAAGGTGATTGCTGGCGGCGTGGGCGCTCCTGCCCTTGGCGACCGCCTTCAGCTCCACGCGACCCTTATGGCCGCGATAGATCTGCATTTTGGTCGGCTCGCCGATTACGACAAAGTCGGGGCGGATGCCCTCATGCTCGACAAAGGCGTGCGGTGCGATGCCGTCGCACCACTCCTCCATATTGCCAAAATAGTAGGCGGTCCAGCCATCCAGCAGACCTTGACTGCGGGCTATCGCCAGGCCGTATATCATACCCGGCGTGCTGCCCTTCTCATCACAGGCGCCGCGCGCGTAAAGGATGCCATCCTCGATCTTTCCCGCAAACGGATCCCATTCCCACTCGTCAGCGGCGCCGATGCCGACGGTATCGATGTGGCTGTCGTAAACGAGAATTCGTTCGCCGTCGCCGATCCTGCCGACCGTATTGCCCATCGAATCGAACCAGACTTCATCGAAGCCCAGTTTGCGCATCTCGTCCTGGACGCGTTCACCCACGGGGCCGATCTGTGAATTCAATGAGGGGATCGCGCAGATCTGGCGAAGAAAGGTGATGATGTCGTCGCTATGCCGCTCGACAGCGGATTGGATGGCGGCGATGTCGATCTCGGACATGGATTGGCTCCTGGAACGAAAAGGAATTTTCTTGTCTGTCTCAGCCATTTGGCGTAGACGGGAAAAGGAAACAGATGGGAAAGAAAGGGGATGCCCAAGACAGGCATTTCTCTCCAGCCCGTTTTGACGATTCTATGCTGCGCTTTGCATAGTGAAGAGATCGATGTGCATGAAGGGGAGAGCGAGCAGCACAACTCGAATTTCTACAAATATACTCGCCCTGCCCTGATTTTGTCAAACCAATGTCAATTTTGGCCGCCTGCCACACCAAGGTATTTCCGGCGCGGACGGAAGCGGGCGGCGGCTTACGCCTTGGCACAGGACGAGGCGGTCATTCATCGATGATCGACCGCCTCGTCGGGACACCTTCCAACATCGCCAACAGGGGAGAATCTTCGATCTCCAGGGGCAGGTCGACCCGTCCGCGCCGACGGCTGGATTCGTAGGTGGCGAAGGTCAACTCGGCGGCGCGAAAGGCGCGCTGCGCGGACAGTTCCGGCTCTGTGCCATCGCGCAGCGCCTCGATCAGATCGGCGATGCCCCTTTCCACAGCCACCAGATCATGGAGCGAACCGTCCAGGTCCACATTCTGCCAGCCAGTCGTCTGCCCGTTGCAGAGGCGCACGGAAGCGCCCTGACGCAGGCCGACTTCGATCACTCCTTCGCTGCCCAGCAGGCGGTTGGCCGGCGCGGGCGAAGGGCCGAGGCCGGTCATCAGCAGCCCGTCGACACCGTTGATGAAGCGGACGTGGCTGATGCCCTGCGTTTCGTGCGCCATGCCGAAGATCGTCCGGATCTCCGTCGTATCGATCTGGCCCATCACCCATTCGGCCGGGGTCTCGTCGTTATAGAAGTGCATCATGTCGAACCAGTGCGTGCCCCAGTCGTTCATGTCCGGGCAGTGGCCTTCGATGCGCTGCAACGCGCCGATTGCGCCTTCCCGCACCAGGCTGCGCGCTGTGCGGAAAGGCGAGGCAAAGCGGCGCTGGTGGTTGAAGGTCAATTGGACGCGTTTGCGCGCGCAGGCTTCCACCATGTGCCGAGCCTCGCCAAACGTTGGCGCAATTGGCTTTTCACAGTGGATCGCCTGCACACCGGCTTCAGCCGCGGCCAGCACCATTTGCGCGTGCAGATGCGGCCAGACGCAGACGGAAACGATGTCCAGTTCGGCCTCGGCCAGCATCCGACGGTAGTCCTCATAGATCAGTTCGCCGCCGTGCTCTTGCTGAAATGCTTGCGCGTTGGCGCGGCTGATGTCGACGAGCGCCACAAGCTCCGTGTGGGGCGAGTCGGCGTAGCCCAGCGCGTGGCGGTGGGCCATGCCAAAGCCGGTCGCTCCTTCCGCCTTGCGCGGGCGTCCGCAGCCGATGATACCGACACGATAGGCGGGGGCGTCGGAGCGGCTTGCGCCGACATTTGCATCTGCTTGCATGTGCAACACTTCCAATACTGGTTACTGGTTTGGGAGCGCATTGCGAACGGTCACGGTTCAATCGACACTTCGCGCCCTGCGGCCTGGCTGCGGTAGATGCCGTCGAGAATGGCGAGCACCTGCAACGACTGTTCCGCGGGGACGGGGGAGGGGGCGCCGTCGGCGATCGCTTTGGCGAACTCCACACATTCGAGCGCGTGCGGCTCCATTTTGTCCTGCGTAAGTTGGAGCGTGCGGTTGTTGAACTGGCGGGTGGCGTAGTTCGTGTCCAGGAACTGGGCCGAGGGCCAGTGGCAGCCGCCGCCGTCGCCGTAGATCCAGGCCTGCATGTCCTCGCCGCGTATGTCGTGATGGAGCAGCCAGCTCACTTCCAGCACAAGCGTTGCGCCGTTCTCAAAGCGCACGAAGGCGACCGCGTAGTCCTCCACGTCAAAGCTGCTGGGGATGAGACTTTCACGCCAGGTGGCGAATGCGCCGGGAAGGTGGGCCAGCCGCGCAGCGGCAACGCCGGAGACCGCCACCGGCCGCGGGTTGCCCATAAACCAGAGCGTCAGGTCGAGGATATGCACGCCGATATCGATGCAGGGGCCGCCGCCGCTATGTTTCTTCTCGATGAAGGTCGCGGTCGGGATCAGTCCATTGCGCCGCAGCATCCAGCCGCGCGCGTGGTAGACATCGCCGAGCGTTCCGGTCTCGATCTCCGCTTTCATGGCCTGGGAAACACCGGCAAAGCGGTAATGCTGCGCGGTCATCAGCAGCTTCCCGGATCTGTCGCGCGCCGCGATCATCTTTTTGATCTCCTCAGGCGTCGGTGCGAGCGGCTTTTCGCAGATGACATGCTTACCGGCTTCCAAGGCGGCGATGGCGAGCGGCGCGTGGTACATATTGGGCACGCAGAGATCGATGATGTCGATGTCGGGGTCTGAGAACAGCTCGTCGGCGTTGGTCGTCAGCCTGGAGATGTTGTGAAACGCGCCCCACTGTTCGAGCGCCTCGCTGCTGATGTCGCTGGCGGCGACGACTTCGGCCTCTTCGGACGCGGCCCAACCGGGCATGTGCGTGCGGGAGATGCCGCCGACACCGACGAGGCCAACTTTCAGTATGCTCATTGCAGGTCCTTTCGTTACAGAGCGGTTCAGGTTTCTACATTGTACGCAATAAAAGAGTCGTCAACCAAAGGAGGGAGGTCAGCGATCAGTTGCCAGGTATTGAAGTTCAGACGCGCTTGGCCGGGCAACGCGTTCTGTGCGATAGTAGTCGGAACAGTGCGCAATCGCAGTGGTCAGCTTGCGGTCACCATCGGCTGAAGTGAGGAGGAAAATCGTGCCCGAGCTTACGATCAATATCCCCTCAACATTCGAGCAGCGCATCCGGCGCCTGGCCGATGAAGAGGATGAATCTCTGGAGGACATGGCCTTGATGCTGCTGCGGCGGGGTTACGATTTCGTCGTCACGCTGCCGGAGGTACAGCCGGACCGCAGCCAGCGCCCCGGCGCGCGCAGCGACCCGCGCCTGAACTGGTGACGCGAGGCCAGGTTCGGGCTATTTATCCATTGGGGCTTGTATTCGATTGCCGCTGGGGCCTGGAACGGGCGCGAGTGGCCCGGAATCGCCGAATGGCTGATGTACCGGGCGGAGATCCCCGTCCGGGAGTATGAAAAACTGGCGGCGCAGTTCGGGTCGGAGGGGTGACTGCGCAACAGGCGCGGCTGCTGGCAGGGGCCGAGTCGTTGCCGCTACGCGATCGTGACGGCGAACTGATTATCAGCGTACCGGAAAATGCGCCGGCCGAAGCGGCGACGGTGATCGCGCTCTACTGAGTTAAGATAGCTCTATCTGGTGCCGAACTGACGGTCGCCGGCATCTCCCAAGCCGGGCCAGATGAAGCCGGGCGGGAAGCCGTCGGCGGCATCATCTGCGTTTGTCAGTCGTTCATCAATGGCTGCCACATGCACGGCAACGTCGGGATGGGCACCCTGGAGGGCGGCAATGCCTTCGGGCGCGGCCAGCAGGCCGACAAACTTTGCGCGGGTAACGCCTCGTTGTTTGAGAATGTCGACAGCGGTCAGGGCGGAGCCGCCGGTCGCCAGCATCGGATCGAGTACGAAGCAGGTGTGCGTGGAAAGATCGTCAGGGAGTTTATTGTAATAGATGACAGGTTGCAGCGTTTCCTCATCGCGGTAGAAGCCCAGGTGCCAGACCTCGGCCTGCGGGATGAGGCTGAGCATCCCGTCTACCATGCCCAAGCCGGCGCGCAGAATCGGCACCAGGCCGACCCGCTCGTCGAACTTGCTGCCGACCGCGGCGGCAAGCGGCGTTTGCACCTCCACCGGATGTGTGGCCAGGTCAGCGGTGGCTTCGTAAGCCAGGATCATTGCCAATTCGGCGACGATGGAGCGGAATTGGCGGAAGTCGGTCGTCTCATCGCGCAATTGCGTAATTTTGTGTTCAACCAGGGGGTGAACTGAGACAAACAGATTGTTGGCCATGTGGTTCCTTCGGGCTTGCTCCTACCAGCGGGCCGGGGTCGCGCGGGGGGCGCGGTTGCGCCGGTTGATGGATTCGACTTCCCGCTGGCAGTTCATACATAGGGTTGCGTCAGGTTTGACCTCGAGGCGCGCCGGGCTGATCTGTTCGCGGCAGCGTTCACAGATGCCATACTGCCCAATCTCGATCACGCGCAGGGCGTGTTCAATGTTATGCTGACGGCGCTTCAGCACAGCGATCAGAGCAGCGGTTTTCTCCCGTTCGACGATCTCCGTGTCGCCTTCGTCCAGTTCAGCATCGACTTCACCTTGCATCAGATTGCGCAGATGTTCCAATTCTTCATTCACCTGTTCCAGGTTGGCCAGCAATCGTTTGCTGTCTATTTTCGACTTCTTCGGCATGACAGTTCCTTCTTATTCAAGGTATGGTACCAAATATGGGAAATGTTATAACAGCTTTTGTAGGTTCCGTCAATGCGGACATACACAAGCGACGCAGGATCATTGCAGGCTGTTTTGCCCTCGGTCGCCCTTTGGTATACTATCTTTAGCACAATCGTTCTTACAATTCCGATTGGATGGGAACATGGCCGATGAACGCAGCGTGACACAGAGCAGCTTCCAGGGAGGCTCAGGGCTGAAAAGGCGGGAGATTTCCGGCGAACGACAGGGCGAGGACGGCCGCATCGACTATGCGTTGCGACCCAAGAGCCTGGACGAGATGATCGGCCAGGAGAGGATGCGGGAAAAGATGCGTATCCTGGTGCAGGCGGCGCGTCAACGCGGCGAGGCGCTCGACCATGTGCTCCTTTACGGTCCGCAGGGGCTGGGCAAGACCACGCTCAGCCATATTCTGGCGCATGAGATGCAGGGCAATCTCAAGCCGACGGCCGGGCCGGCGATCGAAAAGGCCGGCGATCTGGCCGCCATCCTCACAAACCTGCGCAAGGGAGACATCCTGTTCGTTGACGAAATCCACAGTTTAGGTCGCGCAGTCGAGGAGATTCTTTACCCGGCGATGGAGGATTTTGTGCTCGACATCACGGTCGGCAGCGGCCCCAGCGCGCGCAGCATCCGCCTGAAGTTGCCCCGCTTCACCATCGTCGGCGCGACCACGCGCCTGGCGCTCATGACGGCGCCATTGCGCGCCCGTTTCGGTGTTGTCGAACGCTTTGACTTTTACAGCCAGGATGCGCTGGAGACGATCATCGTGCGCGCGGCGGCGATGCTGGAGACGCCCATCGACGGCGCCGGCGCGGTGGAGATCGCGCGCCGCGCGCGGGGAACGCCGCGGGTGGCATTGCGGCTGCTGCGCCGCGTGCGCGACTATGCGCAGGTGCGCGCCGACGGCAGCATCACCGTTGACCTGGCCGATGAGGCGCTGGCCGTCCATGAGATCGATCATCTGGGGCTGGACGATCTGGACAGGCGCGTGCTGGACTCAATTGTCAGCAAGTTCAGCGGCGGCCCTGTCGGGCTGGGGACGCTGGCGGCCAGTATCAGCGAGGAAGGCGATACGATCATGGACGTAGTGGAGCCGTATCTGCTGCAATTGGGGTTCCTGGAGCGCACCCCGCGCGGGCGTATGGCCACGAGGGCGGCCTACGCGCACATCGGCGCGGCCTATCCCGATTCGCCGGAGCAGAGGAGTCTGTTCGGCGGCGGGTCGGGATGAGCGGTGGCGGGACGCCAGCACGAGAAGCCCGAGTACACAAGGAAGGTCGGCGCCGATGAATGGGAGATCGCAGCGGGGTTGGCGGTACGATAGGCAGAGGTGAGAAAATGGCGCAATTGTCGGATACAGTCCTGGACCGTATGGTGCAGAAGATTGTGGAAGAGGTGGATCCCGAACAGGTGATCCTCTTTGGCTCACATGCACGCGGCGACGCGCGCGCAGAATCGGACGTGGATCTGGTGGTGGTGGAATCCGAGCCATTCGGCCGGGAGAGGAGCCGGCGCCTGGAGACAGCCCGGCTTTATCGCTCCTTGGCAGGCTTCGGCGTTGCCAAAGATATCTTGCTCTATAGCCGCGACGAGGTCGAGTACTGGCGAGATTCCCTCAACCATGTCCTGGCGCGCGCGCTGCGCGAAGGGCGGGTGCTTTATGAGCGACGTTAAGTGCGCCCGCATGTTATTGGAGGCTTCGGAACGAGATATCGAAGCCTTGAGGGGCATGGGCGATGCCTCCACTTTCGCCGATGAGATCTTTGGTTTCCATGTGGAACAGGCAGCTGAAAAACTGCTCAAGGCATGGCTCGCTCTGTTGGGCGAAACATACCCTCTAACACATGACCTGGAATTGCTGTTTAATCTCCTGCAGGAAAGAGGCGTTGCCGCGTCGATCTGTTCAGCGCTGATTGAGTACACTCCCTATGCAGTTCAGTTCCGCTACGAAGCTATCGGCGTTGAGGCGGCGCCAATTGACCGACAGGAAGGCTTGTTCCTGGTGGAATCTTTGCTAGCACAGGTTCAGCTACAGTTCAGAGGCGTGGGTGGGACGTGATGGAAACGAAAGCTCAAGCCAGAATCGCGTTGTAAAGACGCTCGATATTCTGCCGGTGGATGGCGACGGCGGGGGGGGTGCGGCGATCTTCCGGCAGGAGCGATTCAGCTATCTGTTCGGACCGGCTCCAGAATGCGTCCTGCGCGGCCGCTTGCGAGACGGTGCGCCGCAGACCGTGGAGATAGCTGACGTCCCCCGCCAATCGCTTCATCACCTCGATCTTGTCCGACGAGATGGAGCCGATGCGCGGGATGTATAGTTGCAGGCGGCGTCCTTTCAGCAGGCGCGCCAGCAGACGCAGGCTCTCGATCTCATCCTCGCCGTCAGAGCCTTCGCCCAGTTCCGGCAGCGCCAGGTCGCTGCCAAAGGCTCCCCCACAGAGTACGCCTATCGCCGGAAAGTGGACCAGATTGGCGTGCCGCTGCGAGTAGATATCCAGCAGATGTTGGCCGATGTTGATGTGGGCGACGCCGCCAAGCCGGGTCTGGACGCGCGGCAGCCCGACATCCTCGGCGGCGCAGGTGAAGAGCGTAGCCGTCTCCTCCGCCACGCCAAAGCGGGCGCTGACATCGGCCGGCGGATCGATGATCAGCAGCCTATCGGCTGTTCCGAGCAGGCGCGCCAGGACGAAGAGCGAGTGGGAAGGGGGATCGCCTTCGCTGTAGAGTTCTAGCTGTTCAAATAGCTGGGTAATCTTCATCAGCGGGGCGACCGAGCAGTTTCGCGCCGAGCGCAGTCACAGGACACGTTTTCATCCCCGGACTGCAAGAAGGCGGACAAGGCCTGCACCACCGCTTCCAGCCCTCGATGGTCCTCGCGCCGGGTCGGCGGCGGCGGGCGTTCGGCGCTGATTTCATCGACGGTGACCAGGCCGGCGAAGCAGAGGCCCAACTCTCTGGCGAGCGCGATCTCCGGCACCAGGTTCTGGCCGAGGACGTCGGCCCCCCAGATGCGGTACATGCGCGCCTCGGCCGCGGTCTCCCGCCGCGGACCGTCAACGCCCAGATAGACGCCGCCCGGCGCCATCGGCAGGACGCGGGACAGCATCCCGGTCAGGCGAGGACAGACGGCCGGTGTCTGACTAAGGCCGCCCATGCCCTCGTCTTCCAGGAACGTCTGCGGCTGATGGCGGGTGAAATCGATGTAGTCGGTGATCAACATCGGATAACCCGGCCCCAACATCGGATTGACGGCGACTGCGCTGTCCCAGGCGACGATCTGGCTCACGTTCAGCGCCTGTGCGGCGTGGAGCGTGGCGCGCGGATCTGTGCGGGAGGGCAGGCCGTAGTAGGGTTGAATCCAGACCGAGGGGCCGAGCGGCTGGCCGCGCCATGCAAGGGGGCCAACGGGGCCGTACTCCGTGTCGACCATGCGTTCTTCGATTAGGGGGCCGATGGCTTCCAACGATTGCGGTGGCAGCGGAACGGCCAACAGAAGCAGCAGCGGTTTCACCTGTTTCCCCAGGCTCACTGTGATATAATACGCTTATTTGATCCACATCCTGCCGATAGGTTCACCTGTGCAAAAGATAGCATCAGTTGGCAGCGATAGCAAGACGGGTGTGCTTTTCGGTATTTTCAGCGTCATCGGGGAGGGTCTATGGGCGGGCCGGTTCGCATTGCTCTGATCGGAGCCGGGGCATTTGTACGCAAAGCGCACGCGCCGTCTTTGCTGGAGTTGGGCGAGGCGACGCAGGTCGCGGCGGTGTACAGCCGCACGCGCGCATCGGCCAAGACGGTGGCGGATGCGATCCCCTATCCTGTCGAGATTTACACCGATCTCGAAGCGCTGCTGGCCAACGAGAGCGTCGAAGCGGTCGATGTGGTGCTGCCGATTCCGCTGCTGCCGGCGGTGGTGACACAGGCACTGGCGGCGGGCAAGCACGTCGTCAGCGAGAAGCCGATCGCGCCGACGGTTGCCGAAGCGCAGGCGCTGATCGCGCGCAGCCGGCATTACGGGGATCGGGTGTGGATGGTGGGCGAGAACTGGCGCTATGAGGAGGCGTTTCAGGCCGCGGCGCAGGCGATCCGCGCCGGTCGGATCGGGCAGCCTCTTTTCTGTGACTTTTCGCTGCAACTGCCGGTGATGGTCGACTCGCCCTATCTGCAGACGGACTGGCGGCGGTCGGGAGAGTTTCCGGGCGGATTCCTGCTGGATGGGGGTGTGCATCACGTGGCCGGTCTGCGCCTGCTGCTGGGGGAGATCGAGAGCGTGTGCGCGCTGACGGCGGCGCATCGGCCTGACCTGCCGCCGGCGGATACGATGAGCGCGGCGCTGCGTTTTGCCAGCGGCGTCGTCGGCACATACTTGAACACCTATGCGGCGGGCAGTACGCTGGGAAGCGATGCGGTCCATATTGGCGGGAGTGAGGGCAGCCTGCGCGTCTCGCGCGGCGAGCTTGTGTTACAGAGCGGCGAGGCGTGCGAACGGCAGCAGTTCAACATGTTCATCAGCGTGCGGGAGGAGCTGGCTGCGTTTATGGCTGCCGTGCGGGATGGCGTGGGTCACCGCAATTCGCCCCAGCAGGCGTTGCAGGATCTGGCGGTGGTGGAGGCGATGCTGAGGTCCGCGCAGACGGGCGCGATGCAGAAGGTCGAGCGACACGTGTGAGATAGCATGACACGCAGAGCAGAAAGAGGAGAAGAAACCATGAGTGCATGTACGGCCTGCAATACGGAATTGCCTGCCGGGGCACGCTGGTGTCCAATTTGTCACGCCAATGCGATTAACCCTCAGTTTGGCAGGTTAGCTTCTCCGGCAAGACGCCTTGGCGCCTTTGTTCTTGAATTTCTGGTTTACGGGATTATTTCTCTGATCGGTCTTGTCATCGGAGACGCCACAATAGGAACAATTCTCCTGATAGCATACGCCATATTTGCATTGGTTCTCTTTGCCAGAGGCACAACACCTGGGAAGATACTTATAGGTTTGCACGTCGCCAAAGAAAATGGAGAAAGAGCAGGTTTCTTCACCATGCTTTTTCGCGAAGTAATTGGAAAATTTATCATTTCTTCGATTGTCTTCGGGCTGGGTTTTCTTTGGATTGTTTTGGATAAAGAGAATCAGGGTTGGCACGACAAACTTATGAGTACATATGTAGTTCAATATTAGAAGGGCAGATATATTGGCTGTCATCAAACTGAATTTGCACGTCCTGAAACTCTCCCGATGAGGACAGTCACCTATCAAAGGGCTGCACCGTGCGATGGGCCCCGGCTTCAGCAGCATCACGGTTGCGCAGCGAACAAGGATCAATCGGCTCCTGCCCAAGGAGGGATAGATGGACATTCTAGGCATTGACATCGGCGGCAGCGGCATTAAAGGCGCGGTGGTTGACGCGGAGACCGGTGAGCTGTTGACCAAACGCCGACGTATCGACACGCCGGACCCGTCTACGCCGCAAGCAGTGGCCGAGGTGGTGACGGAAATCGTCGATCATTTCAACTGGACAGGCCCGATGGGATGCACCTTTCCGGCCGTGATTCGCAACGGCGTCGTCTGCACGGCAGCCAATGTGGACGACTCGTGGGTCGGCACCGATGCGCCGGCGTTGCTCGAGCGGGCCACCGGCTGCCCGGCTTCGATCATCAACGACGCCGATGCAGCCGGCATCGCCGAAATGGTCTTCGGCGTGGGCAGGGATCAACCGGGCGTTGTCCTGCTGCTCACTTTGGGCACAGGCATCGGCTCGGCGCTGTTCGTTGACGGGCATCTGGCGCCGAATACCGAATTTGGGCACATTGAGATCGATGGCGTCAACGCCGAGAGCCGGGCGGCCGGCAGCGTGCGCAAACGGGAGAAGCTGAGTTGGGCGGAGTGGGGCGCGCGGCTCAACAGATATTTCCAGACCGTAGAATTTCTGCTTTCGCCCGATCTGTTTATTATTGGCGGAGGCGTAAGCAAGAGAAGCGAGAAGTATGTCAAGTACATTGACGTGCGCGCGCCGATTGTCGCCGCCCAGATGCGCAATCACGCGGGATTGATCGGCGGCGCGATGGCGGCGCTTGCCCTGATTCAGGGGGGCGCGGACGCGGAACTGGATCCCGCCATCCTATATGTGCCGGAGTACGATTGAATGCGCCGCCACTTCGCCATTTGAACGCGGCAGCGTCACATCAGATCTGAGAGATAAATTCGAGGAGAAGAGCAACCATGACAAGAATGAAAGAAGCAGCGGCGCTAGGTCAGTCGATCTGGCTGGATTTCATACGGCGTTCCTTCCTGGACTCCGGCGAATTGGGTGAACTGGTCGCGCAGGGGCTGCGGGGCGTTACGTCGAACCCGTCAATCTTCCAGAAAGCGATCACTGCAAGCAGTGATTATGATGCCGCTGTCGAACGGCTGGTCGATGAAGGCAGATCGGTCAATGACATATACGAGACGCTCGCCATCCAGGACATCCGCCGCGCCTGCGACATCATGCAGCCGGTCTACAACAGCACGGACGGTCTGGACGGCTACGTCAGTCTGGAGGTCAATCCGAAGCTGGCCTACGATACGGAGGGCACGGTGATGGAAGCCCGCCGCCTTTCGTCGCTGGTGGACCGGGCGAACGTGATGATCAAGGTGCCGGCCACGCCGCAGGGCATCCCGGCGATTGAAACGCTGATCGGCGAGGGCATCAACATCAATGTCACACTGATCTTCTCGCTGCAACAGTATGAAGGCAGCGCGATGGCCTATATTCACGGTCTGGAGAAGCTGGCTGCCGCGCATGTGGATCTCAGCCGGGTGGCGTCGGTGGCCTCTTTCTTCGTCAGCCGGGTGGATGGCAAGGCAGACTCCAGGTTGAGCGAACTCGGCAACAGCGAGCTTCAGGGCAAGATCGCCATTGCCAACGCCAAGATGGCCTATCATCGTTTCAGCGAGCTTTTCAGCGGTCCTCGTTGGGAGAAGCTGACGGCGCAGGGGGCGCGCGTGCAGCGTCCGTTGTGGGGCAGCACCAGCACCAAGAACCCCGACTACCCCGACACGCTGTATTTGGACGAACTGATCGGACCCCATACGGTCAACACGGTTCCCCCCGACACGCTGGACGCCTACCTGGATCATGGCTGCGCGGCCCGCACTGTGGATACGGATATGGAGCAGGTCCGCCGGCAGTTGGCGCAGCTGGCCGAACTGGGCATCGATCTGGACGACATTACCGTCCAGTTGATGCGCGAAGGTGTGGACGCCTTCGCCGATTCCTTTGATGAGCTGATGGCAGGGATCGGCGAGAAGGTGGCTGCCATCGCGGGGGCGGACGACCGCGAGCACGCGGATTTTTTTACGGTTCCCTCCGGAGCCGGGTAGAGGGCGCTCTGGAGGAGATCGACCGCGAGCGCATCGTCGCCCGCATCTGGGCCAGGAGCCACAGCGTGTGGAGCGACAAGCCGGACGAGATCGTCAACCGGCTCGGCTGGCTGGACGTGGCCGCCAGGATGGACGAGGAACGCAATTGCATCGGCGCGCTGCTGCAAGACGTAGAGCAGGAGGGCTACACACAGGCGCTTCTGTTGGGGATGGGAGGATCCAGTCTGGCGCCGGAGGTGTTTGCGCGCACATTCGGCAGCGGCGCGCTGCGGCTTCGGGTTTTGGACAGCACGCACCCGGCGGCCGTCCGCAGCATGGCCGAAAGTCTGGATCTGGCGCGAACGCTCTTCATCGTCGCCACCAAGTCGGGCACGACGGCTGAGACCTTGTCGTTTTTCAAGTACTTCTACAACCGTGTGCAGGACGAACTCGGTGGGTCGGAGGCGGGCGCGCATTTCGTCGCCATTACGGATGCGGGCAGCACGCTTGCCAGTTTAGGGACGACCTGCAACTTCCGCGCGGTCTTTGTCAACGATCCCAACATCGGCGGACGCTATTCGGCGCTTTCCCACTTTGGACTGACACCGGCGGCGCTGGTGGGGGTAAATCTGCGGCGGCTGCTGCGCCGTGCCCAGGAGGCGATAAACGACTGCGGGCCGCATGTCTCCGGCTCGGTCAATCCCGGCGCGCAAATAGGCGTGGTGATGGCGGAGATGGCAAAGGCGGGCCGGGACAAGCTGACGATCATCGCTGACGCGGAGGTGGCCTCGTTCGCCGACTGGCTTGAGCAGCTCATCGCCGAAAGCACCGGCAAGTCGGGCAAGGGGATTGTGCCGGTGGTGGGTGAAGCGGCGGCGTCAGCGGGCGTTTACGGCGAGGACCGGCTGTTCGTTCATCTTCAGTGGAGTGACGCCGGCGCGCAGGATGCGGCGGTGCAGGCGCTGATCGACGCCGGCCATCCGGTGATCCGCGTGCGTTTCCGCGATCGGTACGATCTGGGCGCCCAGTTCTTCCTGTGGGAGTTTGCCACCGCCGTGGCCGGGGCGCGACTGGGGATTCACCCATTCGATCAGCCGGATGTGGAATCGGCCAAGCAGCAGTCGCGCCAGATGATGTCGGCCTATATGGAGAGCGGAAGCTTGCCAGAGCCGCGTCCGTCTCTGGAAGTCGACGGCGTGCAGGTGTACCTTGGCGCGGCGGACGGGGCGCGTCCCAAGAGTCCAGCCGACGCGCTGGCAGCGTTCCTGACGCAGGCCAGGGTGGGGGATTATTTCAGCATCCAGGCTTATTTGCAGCCCAGCGCAGCTGTGGAAAAGTTGCTGCGCACAATGCAGGACCGGCTGCGTGAGCGGACAAAGCTGGCGACGACGCTGGGGTTTGGCCCTCGCTTTCTCCACTCCACCGGCCAGCTTCACAAAGGGGATCGCGGCAACGGCCTCTTCATCCAACTCACCGACAGGGCCGCTGCCGATGTCGTTATTCCCGACGAGCCAGGCTCGTCGCGGTCCTCGCTGCCGTTCGGTATCCTGATCCAGGCCCAATCCCTGGGGGACCGGCAGGCGTTGTTGAACGCAGGGCGGCGCGTGCTGCGGATCGATTTGGGGCAGAATTCGCAGACGCAACTTGAGCAGCTGATCGAGTCATTGGCGTCGACGCAAGTGTAAGAAAAGAGACCAGATGAAAGACGTTGATGTTCTCAAGCGACGGGCGGCTGAAGCGGCGGTGGCGCAGGTTGAACGCGGCATGATCGTGGGCTTGGGCGCGGGGAGTACGGCGCTGAAAGCGCTCGAATGTATCGCCGAACGACTAGCGCAGGGTACGCTGGCGGAGATTTTCGGCGTGCCCTGCTCGGAGCAGGTGGCTGCCGACGCCCGGCGGCTGGCCATCCCGCTCACGACGCTGGAGAGTCATCCCCGCATCGATCTGACGATTGACGGGGCCGACGAGGTGGATCCTCAGCTTCGCGTTATCAAAGGCGGGGGCGGCGCGCTGCTGCGCGAGAAGGTTGTCGCCCAGGCCAGCGCGCGCGCGATAATCATCGTTGACGCGCGCAAGCTCTCCGAACGGCTGGGGATGCAGTGGGCCTTGCCGGTGGAGGTGATCCCCTTCGGTCTGCGCGCCCACGCGGAGTATATCGAAGGGCTAGGCGCATCGGTAAAGGTGCGGACCGAGGCCGACGGCGGCCAGTTTCGGACGGACAGCGGCAATCTGATCCTCGACTGCCGGTTCGGCCCGATGGACGACCCGGAGTCCATCGCCGGCGCGCTGGAAAGACGCGCCGGAATCGTCGAGCATGGCCTCTTCATCGATCTGGTGACAGACCTGATCGTCGCCAGCCCCACGGGCATCGAACATCTAACCCGATAGCGGAATAGCCGGCTATTGCGCACATTGTATTGCGTCGGAGCGGGCGGGAATATGGCGCGCGCTTAGCCATTTATTCGCCGTAGCTGGCGCGGCGTTGAGATTGGGCGGGGTCAGGGATTGGTGTCCGGGATTATCAGTTCGTCTCCGACACGGAGCAGGTCGGGGTTGGTAATGTTGTTTGCCGCATTGAGCGCGTCGACGCTCACGCCGAACAGTTGCGCAATCGCGAGCAGGCTATCCCCTTCCTGAACCGTATAGAGCGTCTGGTTCAGGATCTGGACGTCGGCGGCTGTCAGACCGGGAATGATGAGAACTGTATTCGTTTTCAAGATATGCGGATTGGTGATTGTGTTGCTGTTGAAGGCGATCAAATCGGTCAGAGTGACACCGTACTGTTCAGCGATCTGCGCCAAGGTCTCGCCGGGTTGAACCGTATGCGTGCCCGCTCTGCGGGACAGTGCGGGATCGGCTGCTCCGGTCTGTGCGCGCGGCAGTTCGGACGTGCTTGCGCCTGGAATCAGTAAGACCTGACCAACGCCGAGATTGTGCTCGTCTTGCAAGCCGTTAACGCTGACGAGTTGGTTCAACGTGACACCGAAGCGGAGCGCAATCGACAGTAGCGTATCCCCCTCCTTAACTGTGTACTGGAACGGCTCCGGCGTGGCGGTTGGGATCCCCTGCGGAGTTGTGACGCCGGGTATGTTGGGCACGCGCAGCACTTGGCCCACTTGCAGCGCGTCCGTTGTCAGCAGATTCAGCGCCCGAATTCTTTGGAGATCGGATCCAAATTTCTCGGCAATTGCCGAAATCGTATCCCCCGGTTGAACTTCATAGGTAATCACCTTCGGTTCGGGCGTTTCTTCCGGTGTAGGCTCGGGTGTTTTCGTCGCTGTGGAAAGCGGCGTGAGTTGCGTCACGACCGGTTCCTGCGGTTGCTCGCCCAAGGAGTTTTCCACCTCTTCGGCGATGCGCTCGCGCGTACATGCGGAGAGCAGTAGTACTGCCGCCAGAGTCAGAATGACGCCTGCCATCCACCGAAAGTTTGTGAGATGCGCTACTGATTCACTGTTTGCGCGCGACTGCGTGCCCATCAATCTTCTCCACTTCTTCAAGCAAACTGCCCATCCGATTGCCGCCGAACGTTAAATGTACCGGGCCTGAATTCCAGGCACCCGGGAGGACGACGCGTACAGACATGCGATGCGACATTTCTTGTGGACTGCCAGACTGACATCATAGCATATCCGCACAGGCACCGCAATCGGTTTTGCGCGAACCGAGCTAGGTCCAGTAATGGGGAGGGGAGTTCGTATAGAGATGTCGTGCCAGCGGTCGCTTAGTATACAGGCGTATAGAGCGGGTACGGCGCGAGTGTGATGTCGAGGGCAACGCATTGCAGCTTGTTCCGTGCGCTGCAGAAGCGACGTTGGGGCAGCGGATTCAGCCCCGCCGCTGTTGGGAGAGAGGCCGTCGGTTCAGCGAATGAAACGGGCCGCAGAGAAGGGCGCCAGATCCCAGGCGATTGCCTGATCCAGAGCTTGCTCGACGACCAACTTTGCGCTGAACGGACCCAGGGTCAGACCGGTGGGGCCGTGGCCCGTTGCAAGGTACACACCCATCACGCCGGGAACGGCTCCCAGCAGGGGCAGATGATCGGTCGTGTAGGGGCGTAGACCGACGCGGATTTCGTGGATGGCGGCGTCGCGCAGGCCGGGCGCCAGGCGCAGGGCCCCATGCAGCACCTCCTGCACACCGCTAACCGTTGCGCAAGCAGAATATCCGCTGCCAGTCTCCCGCGTCGCGCCGACCACGACGCGACCGCCCGGCCAGGGCACCTGATAGTGGTCGCTGAAACCCATCACGATCGACCAGGCGCCGCTTTCCTGACCTGGAACATCGAGATGGATGATTTGCCCGCGCTGCGGCGCAACGGGAATCTGCACATCAAGTTGTCTGCTGAAAGATGTTGACCAGGCGCCGCCGGCGATGAGCACCGCCCCAGCCGTAAACTCGTCTCCGGCGGCGGTGCGCACGCCATGTACGCGGCCATCCGCCAGCAGCAGGGCAGATACGTCGGCGTCGATTGTGCGCACACCGCGCTTGCGCAGGCCGCGTTCGAGGGCCGCGGTCATCAGTCGACCATCCACGCGGCGGGCAAACGGCTGGATCAGCACTGCGGTCGTGTCGGCCAACAGGGGGTAATAGGAGTTGCGGGCCTCGGTGGATGAGATTCGCCGGATGTGCTCTGCGGACGGCGGGCGCCGCTCCTCCTGACGGGCATAGATTGTCCGCTCCATTTCGGCCAGCGCAGCCGCTTCAACGTCATCAAGAGCGACGATCAATTTCGCGCAGTGGCCAAAGGCCTGGGAAAGTTCCTCGACGGGCACGCCGTCGGCTGTGAGATTCTCGACCATCACGGAGTAGTAGCGCACCGCATCCAGAGCGAAATCGTACCAGAGGCGGCCGTCGCGCGTGCTGCTCTCCGGGGCGAGGATGCCCGCGCCCGCATCGGTCGCCCGGCCCGCGTCCCGCCGGTCGCACAGGAGGGTGCGTGCGCCGAGCTGTCCTGCGCGATAGGCCGCGGCCGCCCCGACAATTCCTCCGCCGATGATGATCAGATCGAAATCCATAGGAAACCCTGATGGTTGTACAGCGTTATTGATTCGCTGTCTGAGCGCGAATTTGCAGGATCGCGCCCCTGTGATCGACGACGTACAGATTGCCGGCTTCATCCTCTCCGAAACTACTGACGTTGTGGGGGCTTTCCAGCAGCAGTTTGGCCTCCCACTGGCCGTTCACCCGCCGCAGACCCCAGATGCGCCCGGAAACGTAGTCGGCGAAAAAGTAGATGCCCCGCAATGACGGTTGATCCGGGCCCCGGTAGACGAATCCGCCTGTAATGGATTGACCGCTCCCCCGACCGTATACGGCCACCGGCAGAGTCAGGCCGGTTGTGGAACAGCCGACGGCAGGATTGAAGCAGTGGAGGCCCTCCGTGATGCGCCATCCGTAATTCTCGCCGCCGCGGCTGTTGGCCGCTTGAAAGCTCACCTCCTCCCAGGCATTCTGGCCTACATCGGCAATGTAGAGGTCGCCGGTCTCGCGGTCGAAGGAGAAACGCCAGGGGTTGCGCAGTCCGTAGGCCCAGATCTCATCCAAAAAGTCATCATTGCCGACAAAGGGATTGTCGGCAGGAACGGCGTAGCGCGCCTCTGTGGGGGAGGTTACGTCGATGCGCAGGAGCTTGCCCAGCAGCGTCTGCCCTTTTTGCCCGTTGTCCTGGGGATCGCCGCCGCTGCCGCCGTCTCCGGTCCCAATCCACAAGTTGCCTTTGGGACCGAATACGATCTGTTCGCCATTGTGATTGCCCCAAGGTTGGTGGAACTCCAGAAGGACCTCTTCCGAGTTCGGATCGGCCTGATGCGCGTCGCCGCGCAGGTGGAAGCGGGAGACGCGGGTATGCAGGCTGCCGGGCAGAGTGGTCGTATAGTTGACATACACCACGCGGCTGTTGGCGAAGTCGGGGGGGAATGCGATGCCGAGCAGCCCTCTTTCACCGCAACAATCCACCCGGTCGCGGATATCGAGAAATGGGGACTGCCCTTTGACGCCATCGACAAACATCTGAACCAGTCCTATCTGCTCGACCACATACAGCCGTCCGGACCCGTCTCTGGCGTCGGCGAAATCTACAGGACTGTTCAACCCGGAAATTGTCTCGGCCAGGACGATGCTCGGCCAACTCGGAGATTGGAGGGGGGCAGGCGTGTCGGTGGGCGGAACGGTTTCGACGGCGGTGCTTGTCGCGGTCGCGGTAGGCGCGGGAGAAAGCACAATCGTGGCGCCGGGATCTGCAGTCCGGGTGGTGGGTGAATCGTCCGCCGAACACGCGGCGACGACGATCAATCCGATCACGACGCCGATTCTCCAGAGACTCCCAATCCTTCCGATCGAAGCCCCGCTCGTGCAGAAGCGCTTTAGACGATTTTTCATTCTCAGTTCCTTGCGTCCTTTTCGAGCAGGGCCCAATCAACGATTATCCGGTCTCTAACGCGGCACATCCACACCTGTGACGATGCGGCGGATGGCCCCGTCCGCGTCGATTCCTTCGATCTCCGCCTCCGCCCGCAGCAGTACGCGATGGCGCAGCACCGGTGCAGCCAGGGCCTTTACATCATCAGGGACGACATACGCCCGCCCCTGCAAAGCCGCGTAACTCTTGGATGATTGTAACAGAGCAATGCTTGCGCGCGGACTTCCGCCAAGCAGCAGATCCGGGCTGCGGCGGGTGGCGCTCACGAGCGTGGTGATGTATCCGAACACCCCCGGCTCGACCGTTACCGCCCGGATTTCTTCCCGGAAACCGGCCAGTTCCGCTTGATAGATCACAGGCCTGATATCGACTTCATCCAGTTTGTGCGCGTCGAAGCCCTGGTGGTAGCGTTGCAGCACCTCCCGCTCCGCCTCGTCCGCTGGATAACCAACCAGCACTTTGAACAGGAAGCGGTCGATCTGGGCCTCCGGCAGCGGATATGTGCCCTCGTACTCGACCGGATTCTGCGTCGCCAGCACCATGAACGGCTCGCGGAGAGGATACCCCACGCCGTCAATGGTGACCTGCCGCTCCTCCATCGCCTCCAGCAGCGCGGATTGGGTCTTGGCCGGCGCGCGGTTGATCTCGTCGGCCAACAGGATCTGGGTAAAGATCGGGCCTTTGCGCAGGTTGAAACGCCCATTGTCCAGATCGTAGACCTGCGTGCCGATGATGTCTGACGGCATCAGATCGGCGGTGAACTGAATGCGTCCGAACGCGCTGTCGGTCAGGTGGGCAAGCGTCTTGGCCATCAGGGTCTTGGCGGTGCCGGGTACGCCTTCGAGCAGGATGTGTCCACCGCTGAGAAATGCGATGACGATCTGTTCAAATACGGTCTCCTGGCCAACGATGACCTTGGCGGCCTGCTCGCGGATGGAAGCGTAGAGTTCAGAAACATTCATGGATTGCAAACCTTTAGAGCGGCGCGTAAACGAAAGCGGTCGCCGCTGTCTGGAAAGAAACTATGCCAGAATCCGATCGCCAGCCGACGCTCTGACGCGATCGATCCGCTGCGCGAGTTGGAGCAGCCGCTCCTCATCCGGGACCGTCGCCAACTCATCCAGCATCTGTTCGATCTCGTCAATTGACAACTCAGCGCCGGAGTCAGGCGGAGGATAGTTGCGCATGGGAACGCCTTGACGGGCGGTTACGCCCAATGTCGGATCCATAGCCTGCAACTGCCGCAAGAACTCGACATCCGACAGACTCGGCCGGATGCGCCAGGGTTTTCCCAGGAATTGCTTCAGTCGATACCGTTGTTGGCGGGCGATATGGTCGCGGATACGCGCCCGCCGTTGCAGACCGGCCATCGCCACGACGAACTCAGCCGCCTCCCGTCGTCGCCCCTGGGTCAACACCTCCAAGGGCGGCCCCAGCCGCCAGCCGGAAAGGAGCAGCCAGCCCCCGCCCAGCAACAGCAGAAAGACGACAGCCCAGCCGGTGGTGGTGAAGTAGAGCCAATCTTTCAGGGATTCGACGGGTGCGGCGCCGACAGGCAGGAGCGGGCCAAACAGATGATAGGAATCAAGGACAACCGTCCCGCCCGCGGGAACCGTCCGCAGGAAGGCCGGGATCAGTTGCGCCTGGGCATGGTCTTCGGATAGCTGGCCGTTCGTAAATGCAAGCGGCTCGCCCACGAGCCAGACCCAGCCGTCGCCGCGTCTGAGAACAGCAAGCTTTGGCCCCTGATTACCGTCCAGAACGGCTATCGTCTGCGGCGCCTCGGTCAGGTCGAACCGTCGCCCGCCTCTGTCGAACGGTTCGCTCGCATCCGGAAGCAATGGCTGGCTCTGATCCACAATCCCAACCGTAAAACTCGTCAAAGCACTATAATTGAGGGCACGCCGCAACTTCGTATCGGCCTCACCGATGATCACTGCCGTGCCGCCGGCCTCGACCCATTCAAAAAAGCTGTCCGCTTCGCTCGAAGTGAACCGCTCATCGCCGGGATAGATGAGCAGCAGATGCTGGCGCGGCGAGAGGGCAAAGCGCCGCTGGCCGGTCGTGGTCACGTGGTAGCCCATCTCCTGAAGCCACTCCTGCAGCAGAAACAGACCACTCGGCTCACGGCTGTCCGGGTCGAACCGCCGTTCAACCGTGGTGTCGCCCCACAGGAGAACCGCGACCAGGAGCAGCAGGAACAGCCCCACCAGCAGAGACGTATGCCAGTCCAACTTAGAGGTCATCGAGATCATCACCGAAGCAACATGAGGATGCCGCCCGCCCACTATCCCCAGCGTTGCTCGGGTGGATCGAACACAAAGCCATGAAACAGCTTGCGCCGATCCGAGGAGAGGCTGTTGTAGAACCCCTTGGAAAAGCCCCAGTGCTCCTGGGAAGCGATCATCCACGGGTGTTCGTAGGCGTAGTAGAGCAAACAGCGCATGCCGTCTTCTCTGGTGAACGGGCCGCTCGAATGCCAGAGGGCGTTGTGAAACAGAATGGCGGTGCCCGCCGGCGCACAGATCTCCGCAATCCCCGCAGATTTCTCTCCCCGGCGCAAATCGTCCTGGTCAGGCTCAATCGCCGCCTTATGGCTGCCGGGAACGATACAGAGATTGCCCTGCCCGGGCTGCGTCATGTCGCTGAGGTAGTAGCCGATCTTGAGTTGCAACAGGGGTATGTGGGGACCCAAATTGCGAAACCCTTCGTCGTGCCCATCGATGTGCCATCCCATGCTTTGCCCCATCAGGTCGCTGCCGTACTCCATGAGCGCGTCCGAAGCGTGATGATGCGGACGTGCGTTGAGCAGGCCAGTCACGTAGGGCCAGATGGCGGGCCAGTCGAGCATCTCGAGCAACAAGGGATCTTCATCGAGGATATAGAAGATGCGCGTGCTCTTCTCACCCTTAATCTGCGTCATGCCGGTATGCGGGACCCCCTGCTCCTGCAATTTGCGCCGACGCGGCATCACGCGCCCGAGCGCCTCGACCAAGGCATTCACGTGGTCTGCGTCCAGGAACTCTTCCAGGATCAGATAGCCGTTGTTGTCGAAGAAAAAGCGTTCCGCCAGCGTGGGGCAGCCATCATCGACTGCGGCCACTTTCCCATTCTCTGCTTCTTTCTGTGACATGATTGAATCTCTCCTGGTTGTCTATATCGGGCTGCGATTCAGCCTCATTGTTCAAAAGCAAGTTTCCATGCACAGTCCACAACCTGCGCCGGTCGCCGCGCAGCGTCACGACTCCTCGACGACCGCGATAGCCCTCACCGGCGAGCCGTCGCGCCCCGTAATTTTCAAGGGCAGGGCGGTGAAGTCAAACAGTGGCCGGCCGATTTGATCGAGGTTGGTCAGATTCTCGACGATCAGGACATCATTGCCCAGCAACACTAAATGGGCATCGTTGGGCGGATAGTCAACCGACGGGGTATCCACGCCGACCAGTTCGACGCCGCAGTCCACCAGGAAGCGGGCAGCGTTGCCTGTCAACGCGGGATACTCGGTGAAGTACAGCGCCTTGCCCCAGTTTTGCGCCCAGCCGGTGTTAAGGATCACCTTCGGCGTGCGGCTGAGCAGTTCCCGATAGGGCGCCAGATCATCCTCGGTAATCTCCTCTTCGGACCGCTTGTACGCGAGGTCAAGCAACAGGGCTGGCCCAATGCACTGCGCCAGCGCGATCCGGTCGATCGTCGCCCTGTCATTATAGAAATGAAAGAAGGCGTCCATGTGCGTGCCGGTGTGGAGGGAAGCGTGCACGATGCTGGTGTTCAGGTATCCCGGCGTGCCGGGCGAAAGGGCGGCGGGAATCGACATCTGCACCGTGATCTCAACCGGAGCATCGCCGGGAAAGGGAGGGGTTGATTGATCGAGAGGATAGCTCAGATCGACGATTCTGCGCTGCATAGGATCCTTGCGCCAGGGTTAGTTGCGGGCGAACTCACGTTCAATCCAGACAGAGAGAGCCGGCTGGCTTCACTACCTCTGCTCCTGCTCCCATGCCCGTCGCCTGGCGCGCCAAGTCTCCCAGGAATCTACACTTTCAGGCTGTTGCTGGCTGCGCGCCACAAATCCGTGCAGTCCCATCTGAGCCAGCCAGTCCAGTGGCGTTCCTGTCACACTGTAGCGCAGATCGATGCTCCACCGTACCCCTACACTGTTATTCATTAGCGAGCGATGGAAGGTGAGGTTGCGGAAGGCAACGGCATCCCCTACTGCCATCGGCAACGTTTCAACCCGCCCACGCGCTTCCACATCTTCGGTCGGCGCCAGATGATGGCCTTGCCTCATGGTAGGTAGCAGCCCCCACTTGTGACTGCCAGGTATGAACTGCATACAACCGTTCGTCTCGTCAACGTCCACAAGCGGCAACCAGATCGAGAGGAGGTGCAACGGCTCGGTTTGCGCGCCGTAATAGTCGCTATCCTGATGCCATGGAAGCGTGGTCAGTTGCTCTTCCGGCAATTTAGGGCGAACCCAGTAGTCTCCGTTCATAGTGACTTCGGTTGAACCGAGCAACGATTCGGCTATATCCAACACAGCTGGATGCACGCACAGATCGTAGACAGCTTCGCTCAAAACCTCCCGATTCCAACTCATTGATTCCCTTTCGACACCGCTGTGGACCTCAACAAGCCGGCGGGAGAACGGTTCATCTTCGTACAAATTTTCGATTTTCCCCTCGGCATGCAAATTCCGGGCGATCTGGTCAACGGTATTGGCAATGACCCGTTGCACTGGCGCGAGGTCTTCCTCACTCAGGAGTCCGGGAATCAACAGATACCCTTGCTCGTTGTAGGTGCGCGTTTGTTGTTGATCGAGAAGTGCCACGTTACGTCTTTCTTTTTGACAATGTACGTTCACATTAAGAGCAAGCTTCTTGACGTACCCATGCTTGACCTGTCGCTGCTTGCCTACCTGTATGAGCCAAGCGTTGCGCCCTTCATGATGTTCGTATGGAAGATCAGATAAAAGGCGATCAGCGGAACGGTTACGATAGACAAGCCGGCGAATATCAACCCCCAGCGCGTCTCCCCGTACTGCGCCATGTAGCCCAGCAGGCCGGGCGCAACAGTCCGCACCTTATTTTCCCACAGGACAACGATCGCCAATAGCACCTCATTCCACATTCCGATAAAGTTGACGATGGCGATCGCGGAAATCGGCCCCTTGGAAATCGGTAGCGCGATGCGCCAGAACGTGCCCAGGCGCGTACAGCCATCAATCAGTGCAGCATCTTCCAACTCGGAAGGAAAGGTCGTAAAGTAGGATTGGAGAATCAGGATGGAGAAAGGCAGCGTTGAGGTCACGTATAGAAAGATCAGGCCGAGAAAGTTGTTGATCAGCCCAAAGGCCCTCAGTTCAGCATAGAGTGGCACGATCAAAGCGTGCATTGGCACAGCGATCAGCGACACAAGGAACAAGAACAGCACGCGCCGGCCATAAAAATCAAAACGCCCAAACGCATAGCCAGCCAGCGTTGCGCTGCCAACCAGGATAAGGAGACTGCTTGGGACGATGATTGCACTGTTGAGAAAGTAGAGGTTCAACGTGACGCCGGTTGTATCGCCGATCCAGGCTTCGGGATAGTTCAGCAGACGCGGCGGCCACACGAGCTTCAACGGGTAGCGGATGACATCCATGTCGGTCTTCAACGACATCGAGAACATCCAGAACAACGGAAGCAACTGGTTGCCCGCCCAAAAGATAAGCAATACGATGATGGCCGTCTGCCAGGGATGTTCGGCGATCCAACTCCGCTTGCGCTGCATATCACCTCTTCCGTTGCGGTTTCTACCTCATTTGTTGCCTGCACATCGCCGCAGCTAGAACTCGACTTCCCGTTGGCGAAGCCCGCCCTGACCTATGTACAGCGTGGAGAACAGCAGAATAACAAGCAGCAAGAGAACCGCTGTCGCTGAAGCGCTGCCAAATCGCAAAAACCAGAACCCTTCCTGATAGAGGTAATGGGTGAGCACTTCAGACGCGTAGCCCGGCCCTCCCTTGGTCATCGTGAAGACGATGTCGAATACCTGGAACGAGAAGATCGTCTGCAGCAGCGTGATCGTAAGCAGTACCGGCTTTGTCAGAGGCAGCGTGATATACCAGAGCTTCTGCAGATTGGAACCCCCATCCAGCACCGCCGCCTCGTACAGGTCCTGGGGGATGCCTTCCATGGCGGCATAAAGAAAGATCATCGGAAAACCGCAGTATTTCCAGATATCGATAAGACTCAGCACCCACATGACCAGTTTGGGATTGCCCAGCAAAGATGGCAAATCTAAGTCGAACAAGCCAAGACCGGCGGCAAGCGGACCTGAGTGGGGATTCAAGATCGCGCTCCACAGGACGCCTACGGCAGTCATAGGCAAGATCACATTCAAGTAGAAAACGGCCCGAAATATCTTCCAACCAGGGATCTCAAAATGCAATGCCGTGGCTAACAGGAAACCGATGACGATCTTGGCGACAGTCGTGACGACCGTGAATTGCAGCGTGTTTTTGACGGCGCCATAGAAGTTGGGGGCTTCGAGCAGGCCGACAAAGTTGCTGAGACCAACGAATTGACGCGCGCTAAGACCGTCCCATCTGTACAGACTCAGCACCAGCCCGTCCACCAGCGGGTAGACGATGAAAAGAATGAAAAACGTGAAAGCCGGCAGAATGAAGAAGTAAGCAATGCCATTCCGCCGCCAGCCGCGTCGCAGCCGCTGCCGCCAATCAGTTGCTGCGTTTGATAGTGCCTTGTCTGACATGTTTCCCCGCTATACATCGACTAACGCGCGCCTAATCGTGGCTTGGACGCTCCAGCATGTGGAAGAAAGGGTTTCTCAACACGCTGAAGCGTCCGCTACGCGCAATTCTACGCAGGAACCTCTGCGTTTAAGCCTCGCCCGCGCGGAACTTGGCGGCCAGTTCGTCGAATTCGGCAACAATCTCGGCCGGTGTTTTCTGGCCTCCAATCGCAGCCTGCACGTTGTTGCGCAGCATCGCGTATAGTTCCGCCGGCCAGAAGGTAACGATTTCATCCGTGACAGGAAATTCGCCGCTGCCGAACATCTCCGTCACTTGACCGACTGTGGCATCGGCGTAGCCCTCAAGATCGGCCACCGTGATGTCGGTGCGAATCGGCATACCACCACCTATTTTGGCGACAGTTTTCTGACCATCCTTGCTGAGGACAAAGTCAAAGAACGCGGCCACCTCGTCCTTCACCGTAGAAAACGAAGAAAGCATATACTCGTCGGCATAGGAGGCAGTCAGGGGGAAGGGAATCTCGGGATTGATCTGTGGGAACATGAAGAAGCTGGAATCATCTCCCAGCGCCTCCCGCGCCTGGCCGGAGACCCAAATGCCCGACTCATAGGCCACCGCCTGGCCGTTGAAGAGCAGCCCTTTGGCCTGATCATCATTCATGTCCAGGACGCCTCTGGCCCACACGCTCTCCGTTTCCATATCCCGCATCACCTGGAAAGCCTCCTCGAAACCAGGATAGTCGGCCATGTAATGCTCTTCTTTGTCAAAGTGGAGGATCTTCTCATAATCCTCCAGCGGGACCGTACGGGTCGCGAGGCACTGGTACATATGGAAACCTGGCCAACCATCCCGGTCGCCCATCGCCAGCGGTTCAAGGTCATTGGCATGGCAGGCATCGGCCCAGGCGTAGAGCTCATCCATCGTCGTTGGCGGATCCATTCCGATCTGCGCCATGAGCGACTTGTTGTCCCACATCAAAGGCACCGTAACGGAGGCCACCGAGAAGTGGTAAATCTGGCCATTGTACTCGTGCGTGTGAAGATGATCGGGCAGGTAGTCCCACCATCCGTACTGTTCGTAGTACCCGTTCAGCGGTTCAATCGCCCCCGCGTCGGCCAACTTGTCGGTCAGCCCGGAGCCGAAATTGATCCAGGCGAAGTCGGGCGCGCCCTCATTCGACATAATCGTGACTTCGGTGGCTCGCTTTTGTTCCTGCTCAATCACGTTGATCTCGAACTCTACGTTGGGCTCCTGCTCCTTGTAGAGATCGATCAGCGCACGCATGTAGCTGTCAATGCCTCCCGGAGACCACAACGTTCTGATGGTGACCGTCTCCGGCTGTGCAGGCGACTCGGACGGCGCCTCAGGCGCGGCTGAGGGAGCAGCACAGGCGCTGAGGATCAATGCTCCCGCGGAAGTCGCCGTAAGCCCTCTCAGAAATTGGCGTCTTGAAAAGCTCTTGCTTGCCATCATTCGTCCCCCTTTTCGCACTCATGGTGTTTTGGCATCAATTCGCACTGCAACCTGATTGCAACCACTTCGGCGATACAACGACAAGACACGGTTCATTTTGTCGAACTGCACCTCCTCCCCGTTCCAACAAAGCCCACCTTACAAAGGGCACAGGCTCTATCGACCGACTTCCTCCATTTCGACAACCACAGACGACCGAATCAGAGCCTCAACGAGCTGGCGCCAGTTGAACGACGAGGTAACTCATCCAACTCGAACGCGTCACGAATGGACTGTACAATGACAGCGTGTCTTCTCTGTCCTGACCACAGATGACAAAGCTCAAACTCTACTCTCAATACATATACCGGGACAAGCGAATTGTATCAGATAGCCCTGGAATCATCAATCCCTTTTTTGGACATGGGGTGCGGTCCAAAGCGGGCGCGAGTTGGGGAACATATCCGGACATCCAGACCGGTGTCCGCAACCCGTTGAACCGGGGCGCCCCAAATCCGGGATGCACGCTGGACAGCAAGTCATCGTTTCGCCCTGAAAGATATTCTCGATCTGTCTGAGGGTAATTCCGTGCCTTGCTCGTTGGAAGGCACTGGCTGTGGGTGTGAATATGTCAACGTATTTGTTCATTTGGGTGCATCCCAGATTATTGTGCGTCGAGTAAAGCCAAGCGGTTGAAGCAGTTGAGGCCAGGTATGACTGCGCGGAGTCGTGCGGAGTGCAGGCATCGCCAGGGGATCCCCTTTGGTCTTCTCATTCCCCTCTCCTCGTCTACCCCCTTTCATCTTAACGAAAAACTGGGATGCACCCATGCAAGGGAAGCGCGCGTCGGCGCTGAGCAGTTGGGCTGCGTTTTTTCCGCCCGCGCACCACGATTTACAGCATCGCAATCACTCTGAGTACTGAAAACGCACAAAACGCACAGATTGGCGTTCGTTGAGACACTGTTGAAGTTCCAGTATCGGCGCCTCGCGCGGGTGAAGCCAAGAATGGGGGGCGGAATTTCGGCTGCGCCCGGGCTTACGGGCCGCTTGCAGGCGACGTGCGGGGCGCGCAGGTCAGCTGTGCCATGTAGGCAGTTACGAGCGTTTACGAGCGTTTGCCTGCAGTTACGAGCGTTTGCCTGCAGTTACGAGCGTTTGCCTGCAGTTACGAGCGTTTGCGAGCGTGTTCGAGCGCGCCAGGTCGCGTTTAGTTGCGTTTAGTCGCGTTTGGTCGCGTTTAGTCGCGCCAATTTTTTTTTTGTTCGGACACGTTCGGGCACGTTTGGGCGTGTTCTTTCGTCATTTTTCGTCATTTCTCGTCATTCTTCGTCATTCTTCGTCCCAAAATGGCTTTTTCGGGAATGGCGGGCAACGGGTTGTTGCGGCAGCGGCTGGGCAGGGAGGGCAGCAGTTTGCTGCGCGTGGCTCCCCCGCGCCGGGGGCAGGATGGGCAAAATGGCATGGTATTCATTTGAAATCGGTATGCAGTTGCGGCATGGCCGCGGCTGCGCTCGTTCGTCTTGCGCACAAGTGTACTACAAAAGCGGGGCGTTTGCAGTTGCTGGGAATTCCAGGGGCATCTCGGAATGAGGGAGCGTTTCTAAGTTGCTTTGAAGGGCAGGACTCGCAGCAGTTGTCTGAACTATGGTTCAGGCAGTCAGTATGCTGGAGACAGTTGACGGCAGCGGCTCAGGCGGCGTCTTCGTTGACGAGAATCAGGCGAGCTGCGGTTCGATTCTGGCGACAGGCAACCTGCATCTGTCACCCATTGGAGCAGTTCTTCAACAGGCGCGCAAGCCGAAACCGGCTGCGGGCGAGAGGTCCGCGATCGCAGGGGCACGTTCCCCAAAAATTTGGGATGCACCCGTTCATTTCCAAGTATTGACAGCTTACAGCCGACAAACTATAATTCTACAATTACCTGAAAAGTCCGCGCACGTCCCAGCGGTTGAACGAGAGCGATCATGCGTACTTTTTGCAACATCATCACCGATGGGATGCTTGACTACCTGGTGGCGATCTACGAGTTGAGTGAAGACTACGACAGGATTTCCACTTCCGTGTTGGCGAAGAAGATGGATGTGTCGCCGGCCGCGGCCAGCAGCATGACCAAACGCCTGACGGAGACCGGCCACGTGGTGCGCTCTGTGCGGGCCGGCATCCGGCTGACCGATCAGGGCCGTCTCGCCGCGTTGCAACTGCTGCGCAGACACCGGCTGCTAGAGGTGTTTCTGATCGAGGTGATGAGCTTTACCTGGGATCAGGTGAAGGCGGAGGCCATGCGGCTGGAGCACGCCATCAGCGCCGAATTCGAAAAGCGCATGGAGAGCCTCTGCAACTTCCCCACCCACTGCCCGCATGGCGATCCGGTGCCCAGCCAGAATGGTCGGGTCGAGAGCGAGGAACTGGTTTGCCTGGCCGAGTTGCATCCCGGACAATCGGGTGAACTGCGCCGCGTGGCACACCACAACGCGCCGATACTGCGCTATCTGTCGCAACTGAATCTGGTACCCGGTTATCAGATCAAGGTGCTGAACGTTGAACCCTTTGACGGCCCGAGCATTGTGCAGATACAGGACGATTCCCCGCAGACCGACCCGCAAAGTCTCGTGAAAATTATCGGCCGCTCGCTGGCAAAACGCCTTTTCGTGAAGGTGGCCGAACAGCCTGCCGCATAGCCGCGCCTCGTTCTGCACAGCACACGCATGGCTTCTCACCTCAACCCGCGCTCACATAGCGATTTGCCCTTACGCACACCCGACAACCCAGCACAACGGTGGAGGGGCGACCAGGCTGCGCTCGCAACCACGGTGCGCATCATCCTCCTGGCCTCGTGGACATTGCTCACATTTGTCCACTACAGCCCGCCCCTGTTGGCACAAGAAGAAACCCCTGACATTTCAGCCGACGAGGTGAACACCGTTGCCCGGCACCTCTGGTGTCCCCTGTGCGGCGGCAGGCTGCGGTTGGACAGCTGTGAACTGAAGGCGTGCGCGCAGATGAAGGAGGTTATCGCCATCAAACTGGCGGAAGGTGAGGACGCGCAGTCGATCAGAAACTATTTTCTGGACCAGTACGGGCCGCAGGTCCTGGGCGAACCGCCCCGGCAGGGGTTCAACTGGCTGGCATGGATTTTGCCGGTGGCGGCGGTTGTGGGCGGTGGTGTCTTCCTCTGGTTGCGCCTGCAGCAGATGTCGCGTCCGCTGCGACCGACACCGGCCGGAATAGCCGGCGCTGAGATCGACGAGCACGAGCGCCGGCTGGATGAGGAACTGGCCCGCTATGACTGAACTGACCGATCGATATGATCGGGATGCCCCGCCGAAATCGCAACCACAATCGCAAACCGAACCGCCATCCGCCCGCGCTGTCACCGCTTGGCGCATTCTGTTCCTTTGCATTGGCTTGGCGTTTATCGCTCTGCTGGCCGTGCGGCTGTGGCAAACAAATGTGCAGGGGCAAAGGGCCGCAGGCGAAGCGCCGGAACTGAACTTCACGACTTTTGACGGCGAAATGATCGACCTGCACGATCTGCGCGGCAAGGGCGTCGTCATCAATTTCTGGGCCAGTTGGTGTACGCCCTGCCGCGAGGAGGCAGATCTGCTGGAGCAGACCTGGCGCCGCGAGAAGGGTGGCGGCATCATCTTCCTCGGGCTGGACTATCTGGACCAGGAGCCGGCCGCGCTCGCCTATCTGAACGAGTTCGATATCACCTATCCCAATGGCCCGGACCTGCGCAGCCAGGCAGCCCGCCGCTATCGCATCCAGGGTGTGCCGGAGACCTTCTTCGTCAGCCCCGAAGGCAGGATCGTTGAAACCGTTGTCGGGCCGATCGCCAGTCAGCAGGAGTTGGACGCGCTGCTGGAGCGCATCCGGCCGCGTTAGTCTTCGACCCCATGCGCTCCACCATCGTGAGCGTTTTCCCGGGTCGCCGTCTCTTTCTCCACCAAATTCTGTGATACAATGGCATGGTGAAGTGAGATCTTGCCGTCAGGACGAAAGTGGTGTTGGCGTTATCCGGCGGCGGCATAGGTGGGTGTGTGGTCAACGTTGATAGAAGAGGTCGATGGCCTATCAATGCACGCGTTTGAACAAGAGGTTCGTTGATGACGAGAAATCAGACCTATCATCTGATCACCCTTGGGTGTCCCAAAAATGAAGTTGACAGCGACGGCATGGAGATGCTGTTGCAGCAGGCGGATATCGCCAAAACTGCAGACGCGCGCCGCGCTGATGTGCTAATCGTGAACACGTGCGGCTTTCTGGAAGCGGCCAAAGAGGAGTCTATCGGCGTATTGCAAGAACTGGCCGATGGCAAACGTCAGAACCAGATGCTCATCGCGGCCGGCTGTTTGGCGCAACGCAACGGCGAGGAGGTGCTGAAACGGGTGCCGCAGGTGGACGGTTTGCTGGGAACGCGCCGCTGGATGGATGTGGTGGAGCTGGTCAGACGCGTGCGCCGCGGACCGCAGCAACGCCGTCTGCAACGCTACAGCCTGTTGGGCGAGCCGGACGAATCCTACGAGCGGCCGGTGCCGCGCCCGCCTGTGGCCGGGGGCAGCGCATATCTCAAAATTTCTGATGGTTGCAACGCGCCTTGCGCCTTCTGCACAATCCCCAGTTTCAAAGGCAAGCTGCGCAGCCGCCCCGTCGAGGCGATTGTTGACGAGGCCAATGCGCTGGTTGACGCGGGCGCCAGGGAGCTTGTGATCGTCGCCCAGGACACGACCGACTTCGGACGGGATTGGAGCGAGCCGGACAGCCTGCCGCGGCTGCTGAGCGCCCTCTGCAACCGCAGCGGCGATGCGCTGAAATGGGTGCGTCTGATGTACGCCTACCCGGGTCATGTCAGCGACGCCCTGATCGAAGTGATGGCGAGCCAGGATAAGATCGTGCCCTATCTGGATATGCCCCTGCAACACGGAGACCCTCGCACGCTGCGCCGCATGAGACGCCCTTCCCGGCTGGAGATGATCTACGAACACATGGAAAAACTGCGCGCCGCGATGCCGGATATCGCCCTGCGCACGACCTTTATCGTCGGCTACCCGGGCGAGACCGAAGAGGAGTTCCAGGGGTTGCTGGCGTTCGCGCAGGCTATAGAGTTCGACAAGGTCGGCGCGTTCCCATTCAGCCCGGAGCCGGGCACGCCCGCGGCGGAACTGCCCGACCCTGTCCCCGAAGAAGAGAAAACGGCGCGCTACGCTCGCCTGATGGAAACACAGCAGCCGATCAGCCTGCGCAAGAATCAGGAGCAGGTCGGCAGGGTGCTCGACATCCTGGTCGAAGGCGAAGGCGAAATCGCTGACACCGGCGATCCCCTGGTGCTGGGACGCAGCTACCGCGACGCGCCGGAGGTGGACGGCCTTGTGCTCGTGCCGGGCATCGCCGACGCGCCCCCCGGAACCATGCTGCAGGTCCACATCAACGGCGCGATGGAATATGATCTGGTCGGTGAGCCGCTGAACGCAGAGACATTTTCCAGCCGCGCAGATCTGCTCACAGAGTTCAACTAGGTACCCCTCCACCTCTCGCGGAGACCGCAATGCCCGATCTGACGCAGTTGGAGCGGGATTTAGACGCGCTGGAGCAGGATCAGTCCCTCTATTTTGACGACAATCTGGCGGCTCGCTTCCTGGCTTTGAAGAGGCTCGACTTCCTGCAGGAAGCGCTCCAGCTACGCGCCAACTATCAGCCGGTCGCAGCCCGGTTGCAACGGGTACGCACGTTGCAGGCCAATCTTGAGCAGCGCAACCAGGCTCTCTTTGACAAACTCCGTACAGGCATCCGCGCCGGAACTGCTGCGCCGCGCCGACTGCGGACTCTACTCCAAAGCAACTGCCGCTACCAGCCCGGCGATATGGCCTGTCTGCACTGGGGTGCGGAAGCCGCGGATGCTCTGGCCGCGGGGCTGTTCCATAGCGACTGCCTGCCGCAGCGGTGGGACGGCAGCGACAGTGAGATGATTCACTACGAGTCGACTCCGATGAGCGCGCTGCTCGAACTGGTGGATCGCGTTCCGCTGACGGGCGCCGACAGATTTGTCGACATCGGCTCAGGGCTGGGTCAGGTTGTGCTGCTGGTGCATCTGTTGACCGGCGTGGAGGCAATCGGGCTGGAGGTGGCGCCGGCGTTCGTTGAGCAGGCGCGTCGCGAAGCGGAAACGCTGGGCATCGACGGGGTGACGTTCAGACTTGGGGACGCCCGCACCGCTGATCTGTGCGCGGGCACGGTCTACTTTCTCTTCTCCCCTTTTCGCGGGCAGATGCTGCAAACGGCGCTCAACCGGCTGCGCCGCCAGGCATTGACGCGCCGGCTGACGATCTGCTCATTTGGCCCGTGTACGGCACAGATCGCCGCCGAGAGATGGCTGACGATTCAGGAGCCGAGCATGGACCACGAATTCCGGCTGGCTATTTTCCACAGCCGCGGCGGGGACGAAAACGACGGAAGGCACCGACACGGGAACGCGCCCGCGCCAATGCCTTCCGTAACCAATATCTGACGGGAACGGGAGAATCTTGCCCGGCGTACTCGCTCAGCTGCTCAGGTGGAAGACCGCCATCTTCGTTTCGGTCATCTCCTCAACGGCATATTTCGGGCCTTCCTTGCCCATGCCGCTCTCCTTGAGGCCGCCATACGGCATCAGATCGGCGCGCCATTGGGTGCCCCAGTTGACGTGAAGGTTGCCGGATTCGACCTCCTGCACAAATTTCATCGCCCAATCGATGTTTTGGGTGAAGATCGCCGCGCTTAAACCGTAGTTGGTGTCGTTGGCGAGCGCGATGGCCTCATCAATGTCGCTGACACGGGTCACGGCCACCACCGGGCCAAACACCTCGTCGCAGGAAATCTTCATCTCCGGGCTCACGTTCGAGACGATCGTCGGCGCGTACATCTGGCCGTTGCGCTCCCCGCCGAGGAGAAGCTCGGCGCCGCCGCTTACAGCTTCCTGTACCCACTGATTCACGCGCACTGCGTCATCCTCGCGAATCATCGGTCCCATTTTGGTTGATTCGGCCAGCGGGTCACCGGTTGTGATGTTCTCGACCGCCGCCTTGAAGGCGTCAAGAAAGTCGCCGTAAATCTTCTCATGCGTAACGACGCGCTGCGTGGAAATGCAGACCTGCCCGGCGTTCGAGTAGCCGGACATCGCCGCAGCTTGGGCCACTCGCTCGGGGTCGGCGTCGGGCATGACGATCAGCGGCGCGTTCGAGCCAAGCTCCATCGTCACCCGCTTCAGACCGGCAGTGCGGCAGATATGCTCGCCGATGTCGCGGCTGCCGGTGAAGGTGATCTTGCGCACACGCGAATCGGCGCACAGCGCATCGCCGATGATTGCGCCGGAGCCTGTGAGACACTGGAGCGCCTCCGGCGGCGTACCCGCTTCGAGGAAAATCTCGACCAGCTTCAGCGCAGAGAGGGGCGTGTCCGTCGCCGGTTTGAGAATGATGGCATTGCCGGCGGCCAGCGCCGGGCCGATCTTGTGGCAGACCAGATGCAGCGGGAAGTTGAACGGGCTGATGCCGACGATGACGCCGCAGGGCACGCGCACGGTGAAACCGAATTTGCCCGCGGCCCCCGGCGCGCCGTCCAGCGGCACCACCTCTCCGCCCAGGCGCTTGGCCTCTTCTGAGGAAAGGGCGATGATCTCGACCGCGCGCGACGCCTCCATCCGGCCTTCGGCGATGATCTTGCCCTCCTCCAAAGTGATGGTGCGGGCCAGATCCTCGTTCCTTTCCAACATCAGGTCGGCGGCTCGGCGCAGGATCTCATAGCGTTCGTAGCCGGTCAGCTTCGCCATCACCTTGGCGCCCCGCTCGGCGGTCGCCAGCGCCAGCTCCACATCTGCCGCGTCCCCGCTGGGAATGGTGTCGATGACCGAACCGTCGAACGGGTGCAACACCTCAATCTTCTCGGACTTGTCCACCCACTGCCCGCCAATGTACATTTTCATCGAAGTTTTCTCCTTATGGTCGATTCTTTTTCAGAATGGTTGCGTTGTCATGTGCGCTACCGCTTTGCTATATGAGCGCGAACGTTTCATTTCAGTTGATGCCCCGGTACCCGATTCCACTCCAGCGGCTCTTCATTCCCCACGTATGTGGGCACCAGCCGCTGGACGAGTTCCTGTGCCCGCGGCGGCCAGTCGGAAACCCGCGTCTGAATCTTGCTCAGGTGGGCCTGGATGCGGGGCGATGATATGTCGAAATTGGGATGGTACCAGAGCGTGATGACCGTGCGGCGCTCCCTCGATTGGTTGGCACGGGAGCCGTGCAACAGCCTGGAATCGCCGATGACCAGATCGCCGGCGCGCACCGGCACATCCTGATCTTCCGGTATCGGCTGGTAGGCTGGATGGCTCGGGTCCGTGGCCCGGCGCAGTTCGTCCGTGTGCGCTTTATGCACGACGTCGTGCAAGGGATGGCGCTTGCGGTGGGAACCGGCGATGACCCGCAGACAACCGTTCTGGATGCGCGTATCCACCAGATAGTACATCAGAAAAAGCTGTTGGGGAATATCGGTATAGCTGATCGGATCGTTCCATCCCCACCAGTCCTGATGCCAGAAAAGCGGTGGTGAATGGCCGGGCTTGCTGATCACAAAACCGGATGACCAGCGGGGATTCGGATAGCCCAACGAAGTTAGCGCGTCCAGCGCCGGATCGTAGGCCACCAGATCGGCGAAAAAGGGATCATCGTAGACGCTGACCATGCTGCCCGTCGATTTCTGCTCATCGAAGTGCTCAGCCGACTGCGCCGCCAGCAGACCGTCGCTGGCAGCCCGCAAGCGGGCCAACATCTCCGGGGCCAGCACCTGCTCAAAGACGCAGTAACCGTCGCGTATCAGTTGCGCCTTTTTGTCGCGGGCGCCGGTGGTTGTCGTCATCATCACGCCTCCCCTGGATAGTGTAGCACGAACTACAGGCAAGAATGGAAATGCCAATGTCCAGTCATCGTTCCGTGCCTCGCCTGCCGTCTGAGGGCGAACCGCAACGCCGCGTCCGCAAGTGTGGCTCTATTGTAACAGAGTGACAGGCGGCTTTCCATTCTGACACAGCGATGCGTATGCTCACAGACGGCCTTCTGCGGTACAATCTTCGTACCTTGTTCACGACGCATTTGGTAGTTCAAGACTCTTCGCACTCTATCCAGGGTCATCGCCATGCTCATCGGACTTGATATCGGCACCACTTCATTGAGCGCCGTGGCGCTGGACCCGGCGAGCGGCCGCCAGCTGGCCCACCGGACGATAGCCAATCTCGCCGGATACGCGCCCGCGCCCGGTCTCGCTGAACTGGACCTGACGCGGCTGTTCGAGTTGACGGTGCAATGTCTGGCTGAGCTGGTGGCGCAGACCGGGCTGACCCCTGCCGCCTTTCAGGGCATCGGCGTCACCGGCCAGCAGCACGGCGTCGCCCTGATACGCCTGGACGCCATTCCGGCCGCGCCCGCCATCACATGGCAAGATCTGCGCGTGCAACAGCCGCTGCCCTGCTCGGACACGCCGGTGCTGGAACAGTTCATCGCCGCGGCCGGAGGCCGGGAGGCCTTCCGCGACACCGGCTGTTTGCCCGCGGCCGGTTTCCTCGGCCCCAGCCTCTACTGGCTGGCCCTGCAAGACGCCCTGCCCGAGCCGCCGGTGACCGCCTGCTTCATCCCCGATGCGGTCGTCTCTTTCCTGACCGGCGCGGCGGTCGTCTGCGAGCCGACCCTCGCCGCCAGTTCCGGCATTTTCGACATCCGCGCGAATTGTTGGGATTCGAACTTGCTGGAGCGGCTGAACCTGCCGGCGCGACTCTTTCCGCCGGTTGGGCAGGCCGGAGATGTGGTGGGTGGTCTGCGCCGCGAGTTGGCTGAAGCGACCGGCCTGGCGCCAGGGGCCGCGGTGACGATTGCGCTGGGCGACAATCAGGCCAGTTTCATCGGCAGCGCGCAGGAGCCGCCCCGCAGTCTCCTGCTCAACGTTGGCACCGGCGGCCAGATCTCGGCGCGCACGGACAGCTTCCATTTCATTCCCGGCCTGGAGAACCGCCCCTTCCCCGGCGGACAGTATCTGCTGATTGGCGGAGGGCTGTTCGGCGGTCGTTCCTATGCCTACTTGCAGCGTTTCTTCCAGCAGGTGGGCGACAAACTCCTTCACGCCGACCCGCCGTCCGACCTGTACGAACGCATGACGGAACTAGCCGCGAGCGTACCCGCCGGCAGCGACGGCCTGCGCTGCGAGCCGTTCTTCACCGGCAGCCGCACCGACCCGGCGCTGCGGGCCTCGTTCAGCGGCATTTCGCCGGACAACTTCACGCCCGCGCACTTCGCCCGCGCCCTGCTGGAAGGCATGGTCAGTGGTTTTTACGCCTTTTTCGAACAGATGAAGCCGGTAGTGGGGACCAGGCCGCTGCTGGTGGGCGCGGGCAATGGCGTGCGACACAACCCGCTCTTGGCCCGGATGCTGGCGCGTCGTTTTGGCAAGCCGCTGCTGATCCCCAGCCACGCGGAAGAGGCAGCGGTCGGCGCGGCAGTTGCCGCCGCGGTCGGATTGGGGCTGTTCGCCGATCTGGACACAGCCGCGGCCGCGCTGCTCGACTACTCTGACGCAGTTGACCCGTAGCTGGACGCAAGCAGAATTGCGGTAGCCGGCACCATGTCCGGGCCGCCGCTCGTGCAGACGCTACGCGCGCACGTGCATGTCGCCCACCACCACCCACTTGTACGTGGTCAGCTCCTCCAGCCCCATCGGCCCGCGCGCGTGGAGCTTCTGCGTGCTGACGGCGACCTCCGCGCCGAGGCCAAACTGGCCGCCGTCGTTAAAGCGCGTGCTGGCGTTTACGAAGACGGCCGAGGAGTTGACCGCATCGATAAAGCGTTGGGCATTGTTCCAGTCGTTGGTCAGGATGCCGTCGGAATGGTCCTGGCTGTGCTCTTGAATGTGTTCGATGGCCTCGTCCATGGAGTCCACCAGCTTGACGCCCAGGATCAATGCCATCCACTCGGTGTCCCAGTCATCCGGCCCGGCCGCGACGACGGTCGCCCCGTGGCCTTCCAGAAGGGGAAGCGCGTCGGGCGCGGCCCGCATTTCCACGCCGCATTCGGCCATGCGCCGCGCCAGCTTGGGCAGGAACTCGGCTGCGATCCGGCGGTTGACAAGCAGCGTATCCAGTGCGTTGCAGACGGAGGGGCGCTGCGTGCGGGCGTTGACGATTACATCCAGCCCCCGCTCCTGTTCGGCACTGACATCCACATAATAGTGGCAGATGCCGATGCCGCCGGTGATCACCGGGATCGTGCTCTGCTCCCGGCAGAGGCGGTGCAGGCTGTTGCCGCCTCGAGGAATGAGCATGTCGATGTAGGCGTCCATGCGCAGAAAGCGGGAGACCAGCGCCCTGTCCGGGTTGCCGATGTATTGGATCGCCTCGCTGGGCAGTCCCTGCTCGTGCAGCGCGTCGCGGATGACAGACACCAGCGCCAGGTTGCTGCGCAGCGTCTCTTTGCCGCCGCGCAGGATCACCGCGTTGCCCGTTTTCAGGCTCAGCACAGCGACATCGATCGTCGTGTTGGGACGGGCCTCGTAGATGACGCCAAGGACGCCAATCGGGATGCGTCGTCGGCTGAGGCGCATCCCGTTCGGCAACACGCGGCTTTCCAGTTCCGCGCCGACCGGGTCCGGCAGCGCGGCCACACGCCGCGTATCAGCCGCCAGCCCGCGCATCCGCTCCGGCGTCAGCAGCAGCCGATCCAGCAGCGCGTCGCTGAGGCCGTTGGCGCGGCCCGCCACGATGTCCAGTTCGTTCTGCGCCAGCATCTCTGCGCTCCTCGCCTCCAGCGCATCGGCGATGGCATGAAGCGCGGCATTCTTCTGCGCCGAAGTCAGCGCCGCCAGCTTACGGCTCGCCTGCTGCGCGGCCCGCCCCATCGCCTCCAAATCAACCGTCTGCTCCGCCTCCAGACCGTTCCCGAGCGAACTCTCCAGGCGCGCGCCTGGTATCCTCACAGCAGTCGTCATAGGACTCCTCCCAACTCCTACTCCATTACGATCATATCATTGCGGTGGAGCACCACCGGCCCATAGTCGTAGCCCAGCCGTTCGCAGATCTCATGCGACTGACAGCCGCAAATGTGATGCAGATCATCGCTGCTGTAGCGGGTAATTCCCCTTGCCAGGTCGGGGCCGTTGCGCTCGCGCACGAATACGGCGTCGCCTCGCTCAAAGTCGCCCTCCACCGTCGTGATGCCGACGGGCAAAAGGCTGTTGCCGTGATGACGCAAGGCCCTGGCCGCGCCGGCATCCACCAGCAGATGGCCTGACGGCGCAGGACCGGCCAGGATCCAGCGTTTGCGGTTCTCCAGCGGCGTCTCCTGTGCAGGGAAGCGGGTCCCCACCTGCTGTCCGGCGACAGCCCGCACGATCACGTCCGGCGCGCTGCCAGCCGCGATCACAACGTCGGTGCCGGCGCGGCAGGCGATCTCCGCGGCCTGAAGTTTGGTACTCATGCCGCCAATGCCCAGGCCCGACTGACTGCTGCCGGCCAGAGCGCGCAGGGAATCGTCGATCTTGTTGACTTCCGGGATCAACTGCGCCTCCGGGTCGCTGCGCGGGTCGGCTGTGAACAGCCCCGGCTGGTCGGTCAACATCAACAGCAGGTCGGCATCAGTCAACACAGCCACCAACGCCGAAAGGTTGTCGTTGTCGCCCACCTTGATCTCTTCGACCGCCACCGCGTCATTTTCATTGACAACCGGGACGATTCGATGCCTGAGCAGGTCGTAGAAGGTATCGCGGGCGTTCAGGAAACGCTGGCGGTTTTCCGTATCCGCCCTGGTCAGAAGAATCTGACCGACGAGTATGCCATAGATCTGGAAAAATCGACCCCACAGAAGCATCAAGCGGCTCTGGCCCACGGCTGCAAGCATTTGGCGGCTGGCCAGGGTCGCGGGCAGATCGGGAAAATCCAGCAGCGCCCGCCCCGCGGCCTGCGCGCCGGAGGTGCAGACAATCACCTCCTTATTATGGTGATGGAGCGACGCAATCTGGCGGGTCAGTTCCACCATCTGAGGTTGATTTAAAAAGCGGGTTCCCTTGGTGAGTACACCAGTCCCCAGCTTGACGACGATTCTGCGATACATCCATGCCTTCCCATCAAAAGCGGTTGCGTGCCCCCTTCTCGAAAGGGGCGCGGCGGCGAAACAGTTGGCAGATGTTCAGGACGGCTACGCCCACAGTATAATGCAGTGGGGAACGACTCGGCAACTGTTTCGGGGCAGGTTGCACCGGCGCGGCGCCTGGGGCGCAGGACAATGCGCACTGTGCCGTACCCGGATGGCCCGCGCCATTCGCACACGCCACCTTGCCTTGAATATACCCGTTTTTGTTGAGAATTTTGCTTGTGCTAAGATAGTCAGAAAACAAACTGCCTCAAGCAGTAACTTTGATGAAGAATTGACCCTGAAGCATTGGTCTTTGAAACATTTTTTCATCAAAGGCGTCTTTTGCCGACTCCACAATTCTGGACACTTGGCAACGGGCACAAAGCAAGCATCTTCGGATTCAACCGTGTGCCGGAGCGCGCAGGCAATCGTCAGTGGCGCCACTGCCGCTGACGGGCGTGCTTCCGGACCCAGGATTCGCGTCCAATGCACCCTCTGCTCGGAAGGGGTGCGAAATGGAGGAAATCGTAAATGCGACGGTCTTCTTATGATGACTATGATGAACCGCGCCAGAGGAGAGGCTCCGGGCCGAGGAGGGTTGTCGGCGCAATCCTTTCGCTCGTTCTGATTCCTCTTCTGATCATCGCCGCGCTGCTGCTGCCGCCGATTAGCCTGATCGAGCGCATCCAGCATCTCTCCTACACGACCATTGACAGGAGCGGCGGCACGTTAATGGAACCAGACGGAACCACGATTGTTTTTCCTCCGGAACACGTTATTGAATCCTTTCAGGTCAGTCTTGACAGCATCCCCCGCATGGAGTTTCTGGACGGCAACGCGGGGCAGGATTGGATAAGCGCCCGCGACGCGCTGCTCAACACCGGTCTGGAAGCCAAAAGCCCGATCTATGAGGTGAGCGGTCGCGGTGGTCGCGTTGAGCAGAGCATCGTGCAGATCCCGATTCCCAATGACAGCCAGCCTTACGAAACGCTGGAACTGTACAGTTGGGATGGGGACAGTTGGGAATTTGTGCCCAGTTCGGTCCTGACCATGGACGACCGCATCGAAACCCGCGTTGACGGGTTGCCGCCGTCGAATTTCGTCGTAATGCAGACCAGCGCGCCGCCGCCGCGGGTGGGGACCAATATCGGTACAGGCGAACATGTGTCGCCCATTCTGGCCAATTCCGCCATTACAACTCTTGCCGTCGCCGGTTTTTATCTGCGAGGGGACGGCGCTCTCGACGTTGAGCGCACCAACTCTCCCGTCGGCAACTATGCGGTTGTGCCGGTCCTGCGCAACTGGCGCGGCATGGAGCCGCCGCGCAGCGACCTGCTGCACAATATGCTGGTCGAACCGGGCCAGCTTCAGAATCAACTCAATACGGTGACGAACCTGCTGGTGCAGTATAGCTACCCGGGCGTTATCATCGACTACCGCGGTATGGAGGCGGCGCTGGCCAGTGAGGCGGAGTTCACCCACTTTATCGAACTCCTGGCTGAGCAATTGCACGCGCCGGATGTGAACCGCTGGCTCGCTGTGCGCGTGGAATCGCCCCAACCGATCTCCCCGGTCGAGTGGAACACACGCGGATACGACTGGCAGGCTCTGGGCAGAGTTGCCGACCGCGTGCTGATCCCAGGGCCGGCGGACCCCGCGGCCTACCAGTTGGGCGGGCAGATGGGCGCGTTGCTGGCCTACGCCACCGACCAGATCGACCGGCGCAAGGTACAGGTGGAACTGCCGGGCATGTCGGTAGAGCGGAGCGGGGGCCAGCTGTGGTTGAAGGGCTTTCAGCAGGCTCTCCAGCCGCTTGTCGCCCAGATCCGCCTGGGGGGAGAGGATGGGGTGATGCTGCCCGGTCAACCTGTTCAGCTTTCTGTGGTTAACCCGCGCATCTCTCGTCCCCTGGTCTACGATGGCGCGATCGGCGCTTATGTCTACAGTTACATCGACGACCAGCAGATGGAGCGCGCTGTAACCATCGAAAACAGCAGCAGCTTCGCCCACAAACTCAGCCTGCTGGACCGATATAAAGTGACCCAGGTGATGGTGCGCGACGCGGATAGCGGGGATCTGGATCCGGACTTGTGGGAGGTCGCGCGCCAGTTCCAGACGGGAGGGGGCGTCGATCCCAGCCCCACGCGGCTGGAGGTCGTCTATACGATCTTCCACCCCGACGGAACTGTGATGCAGCAGGTTGCCGTCCCTATCGACAATCCGGTACACACGTTTACGGCGCCGGTTGGCGCAGGGGATGTGCGCGTCGAGGCCCAGGTTGTGCAAACGTCCAACTTGGGGAACCGCCAGGTGGCCAGTCCGGGGAATGTGGTGGCCATGAGCCTGGCGACGCCTACGCCGGTCGCTACGCCCACGCCCGTGCCGACGGCTACGCCTGAATTCGCGAGGCTGGCGAGCGTGCAGCCCGTCAATGTGCGCGAAGGGCCGGGTAGAGCCTATAACAAAATTGGTCTGCTGAACGCCAATCAACCCTATCGTATCGTCGGGAAGAACCAAGCTGGGGATTGGTGGCAAATCAATTTTGGCGACCAAAAAGGTTGGGTGTCAGGTCAGGTGGTGACGACGGACGGCGCGCTGAACCAGGTCGCCGTGATTACTGACATCCCCGCGCCACCTGCAGCGGCGCCCGCAGTGGTCAGCGCGCCAGCGCCCAGCGGCGGGGGCAGTTTCGGTTACGGAGTCCAGGCCCACATGGTCCACAACGGTCAGGCCGGGCAGGTGATGCAGAAGACCCGCGAGCTGGGCTTCGGTTGGGTGAAGCAGCAGATCGAGTGGAAGGTCTTTGAGGCGAGCCCTGGCCAGTACGATTGGGGGTCGATGCAAGGCATCATTGACGCGGCCAACGGCGCCGGCATCAGCCTTCTGTTCAGCGTTGTCAATGCGCCGTCTTGGGCGCGTGAGCCTGGGCATGCCAGCGTAGGCGGCCCTCCCCGGGACCCGAATACGTTCGCCAGATTCCTGGGGGCGATGGCGGGCAAGTATTGCGGCACATCCCTCAAAGCCATTGAGGTGTGGAACGAGCAGAATTTGCATTACGAGTGGGGCAACCTACCTTTGGATCCGGCCAAATATGTCGAACTCTTGAAACCGTCCTACTCTTCCATCAAAGCTGCGTGCCCGTCCATGCTGGTTATCAGCGGCGCGTTGACGCCGGCCGCCAGCAACGGGACGCCGCAAAGCCATGGCGGCATCGCGGCGATGGATGACTTTGAATATCTGGAGAGGATGTTTCAGGCTGGACTGAACAACTATATGGACGGCATCGGCGCCCATCCCAGCGGTTACAACGTGCCGCCGTCCTACACGTGGGAGCAGGGCTGTGAAGCGATTAAGATCCATGGCAACACCGGCTTCAACGGCGCCTGCGACACCCCCCACCATTCGTGGAGCTTCCGTAGCACGATGGAGGGCTATCGCAACATCGCCGTCACTTATGGCGCCGCCAACAAGCGCATCTGGCCGACCGAGTTCGGCTGGGCGGCGGGCGGGGCATTCGACGCGCGCTACGGCTACGCCAACGACAACACCTACGAGGAACAGGCCGCCTGGACGGTTGAGGCCTATCAGATGATGCGCAACTGGGGTTGGGCCGGCCCGGCCATTTTGTGGAACCTGAACTTCCGCGTGGTGGCCGACGGCACGGAAAAGGCGCAGTGGGGCATTGTCAGGAACGACTGGAGCAATCTGCCGATCTTCAATGCGCTGCGCGATATGCCGAAGTAGGGGGCTGCCTACAAAGTCATGCGCTTGATTGCGACAGTCAGGCAGAGTGGCGGAGACATTGACACCGGACATGATAATGGAGATTGGCGAAAAGATACGCCGGCGTGTCCTTGAAACGGCTACGCCTCAAGTAAAAATGGCGGGGCCAGACCCCCAAGAAACACTGGCAAGCATGACGAGTGCCAAACGCCGACAACTTCTGCGAATGCTTCAAGAAGAGGTGGACGCATCCTCCGAGGATAAGGCATACAGGAATGGGGGCGCTGCATAACTGACGCTTGGAGTGGTTGAATCCGCAAATTGCGTTGGAGGCGGCGACATCTTCTCAGCTTGCTTCCGTATCTGCGCATCGTCCGGCAGATGACGACACGAAGCAAAAGAGCGTACAAACCAAAAGGCCGGGCCTTCACGTGCGAAGACCCGGCCTGAACTTCTCTACTGCCAGACAATCCTACCCTTAATCCTCCACAAACACGCCCGGACGCGAGCTGCGGCGACGACGGGCCACCTGCAATCTCAACTGGCTGCGGCGATAGGCGACCTCCACCGGGCGGCGCTCTTCGTCCGGACGCGTGCGCAGCGCCTCTTCGGCCAGCTCCATCGCGGCCTCGGCGCGGGCGATGTCGATCTCCTCGGCGCGCTCAGCCGAACGCGCCAGCACGATCACCTTGTCCGGCCGCACCTCGACCACGCCGCCGCTGACCACGATGTACTCGGTCTCGCCGTCGGCGCGGTGAAGCGTGATCTCGCCGATGTTGAGCGTCGTCAGCAGGGGCGCATGGCCGCCCAAAATGCCCATCTCGCCCTCGACACCGGGCACGGTGATCATCTGCACGTCCCCGCTGAACAGCTGCTGACTGGGGGTTACAATCTCAACCTGAATCGTCATTACTCCTGCCTCAGTTGCTCACCCTTTTCGACCGCCTTTTCGATGGCGCCGACCATGTAAAAGGCCTGCTCCGGCAGGTCGTCATACTTCCCGTCCAGAATCTCGCGAAAGGCGCGCACAGTGTCCTCGATTTTCACATACTCGCCCGGCTGACCCGTGAACACCTCCGCCACGTGCATCGGCTGGGTCAGGAAGCGCTGTATCTTGCGCGCCCGCGATACGATCACCTTATCATCCTCGCTCAATTCCTCGACACCGAGAATGGCGATAATGTCCTGCAGGTCACGGTAACGCTGGAGCGTCTGCTGCACCTCTCGGGCCACATTGTAGTGCTCGTCCCCCACAATGAGCGGGTCGAGAATGCGGCTGGTGGAGCCGAGCGGGTCCATGGCCGGGTAGAGCGACTGCTCAGCCAAGGCGCGCTCCAGCGTAATCGTCGCGTCCAGGTGGGCGAATGTTGTGGCCGGCGCGGGATCGGTGTAGTCGTCGGCGGGCACATAGACCGCCTGCATCGATGTAATTGAGCCGGTCTTGGTGGAGGTGATGCGCTCTTGCAACTGACCCATATCGGTGCCCAGCGTCGGCGCGTAGCCTACAGCGCTGGGCAGGCGTCCCAAAAGGGCCGATACTTCGGAACCGGCCTGTACAAAGCGGAAGATGTTGTCGATGAAGAGGAGGACATCGCGGCCTTCATCGCGGAAAAACTCGGCCATGGTCACGCCTGTCAGGCCCACCCGCAGGCGCGCGCCCGGCGGTTCGTTCATCTGGCCGAAGACCATCACCGTCGAGTCGATCACGCCCGAATCACGCATTTCGTGCCAGAGGTCGTTGCCTTCGCGGCTGCGCTCGCCCACACCGGCAAACACCGAGTAGCCGCTGTGGTACTCGGCGACGTTGTTGATCAACTCCTGGATGATGACCGTCTTGCCCACGCCGGCGCCGCCGAAGATGCCGGTCTTACCGCCCTTGGTGAAGGGGGCGATCAGATCGATGACCTTGACACCGGTTTCGAACAACTCCGCCTGCGTGCTGCGTTCGACGAAGCTGGGCGGCTCGCGATGGATCGAATAGTAATCGGTTGCGTCGACCTTTTCATCGCTATCGATCGGGTTGCCGGCCACATCAAAGATGCGCCCCAGTGTCCCCGGGCCGACGGGCACGGTGATCGGCTCGCCATTGGAGTAGCTTTCCATTCCGCGGCGTACTCCGTCCGTGGAACTCATGGCTAATGCTCGCACAGCGCCATCCCCCAGATGCTGCTGCACTTCGCAGACCAAGGTCGAATCATTGTCGAGGTCGACATATACAGCGTCATAGATTTCAGGAAGATCAGCGCCTTTGAAGGAAAAGTCCACAACCGGACCGACAACGCTGGACACAGAGCCGCTGATGCGGCCATTGCTTCCACTTTCTGACATGGTTTGCTCCGTTTTCTTACTGCGATAGTCAGTGGCTGGGAGCCAAGGGCCAGTCGCTGCGCCAGCCACTATTCCAGGCCGATAGAACCGCCTATAATGTCCATCAGCTCACGGGTGATGCCTTCCTGGCGAGCCTTATTGTAAGTCAATGTCAACTCGTCCACCAGTTCGTTGGCCGCTTCGGTGGCGTTGCGCATGGCGACCATGCGCGCCGAATGTTCGCTGGCAATGCTCTCATACAGCGCCTGCAGGATCTGCACCTCGGTGAATCCGATCAGTACCTCTTCAAGTACAGCCTCGACGCTCGGCTCGAAAATATAGTCGGGCGGTATCGCAACCGTAGGCTCGGCCGGAATGACCGGCAAAATCTGTTGTACGGCAGGGCGCTGGATCAGCGTATTGACGAAATCGGTGAAGATCAGATACACCTCATCAAAGCGCTCCGAGCGAAAATCGTCGATCGCAGTCCGCGAGATGGGGCCGACGTCAGCCGACGAGGGCGAATCGGGCAAATTGGTGTATTCGGCGCGGATAACCGGATCGTAACGCAGAAGCCAATCGCGGCCCTTTTTACCCACGGCAACGACCTCAATCTCTCGCCCCTGATCGCGCTGCTCCTTGATGAAGGCCGCGTTGCGCCGCAGCACATTGGCATTGAAGCCGCCGGCCAGCCCGCGATCAGCCGTGATCAGGATCACCCCAACCCGTTTGATTTCGGCGCGCGCGCGTATGAGCGCGTCCGTGGCCCCACCGCCGCTGTCCAGGCGGGCGATGTCCCTGAGTACCTCGCGGGCTTTTTCCGCGTAGGGACGGGTCGCCGTCACCTGCTGTTGGGCGCGCCGCATCTTCGACGCAGCCACAGCCTCCATCGCCCTTGTAACCTGAGAGATGTTCTTCACCGAGCGGATGCGGCGGCGAATCTCACGTGTACTTGCCATGTTTGTTTCCAGTTCTTAGTTTCCGGCTTTTGGCAACTGCCCGGCGCTCTGCCTTGCGGTGTTACCAATTACTGAAAACTGACCACGAAAAACTGCTAGGCAGACCCATTCCAATTGCTGTTGAACGTCTCCAGGGCCAAGCGCAGCGAATCAAGCGATTCATCGGGCAGGTCCCGCGCGCGCAGGATGGTCTGGCCGATTTCCGGGTGGTTGGCGTCCATGTAGGCGTGCATCTCCAGTTCCCAGCGTTTCAGGTCGGTGACGGCAATCTCGTCGACATAGCCGTTCGTCACTGCGAAGAGATTCATGACCTGCTTGTCCAACTGCAAAGGCTCGTACTGGGGCTGCTTCAATGTTTCCTGGATGCGCTGGCCGCGATTGAGTTGGCGCTGGGTCGCCGCGTCCAGGTCGGAGCCGAACTGGGCAAAGGCCGCCAACTCGCGGAACTGGCTGAACTCCAGCTTCAGCCGACCGGCCACGCCTTTCATCGCCCGGGTCTGGGCGGAACTCCCCACCCGGCTGACCGATAGGCCGACGTTCATGGCCGGGCGGATACCGGCGTAAAACAGGTCGCCTTCCAGGAAGATCTGGCCGTCGGTGATGGAGATAACGTTGGTGGGAATGTATGCCGACACGTCGCCGGCCTGCGTTTCGATCACCGGCAGCGCGGTCAGGCTGCCGCCGCCGAACTCATCATCCATGCGCGCGGCCCGTTCCAGCAGGCGGCTGTGCAGATAGAAGACATCGCCGGGATAGGCCTCGCGGCCAGGGGGACGACGCAGCAGCAGCGATACCTGGCGGTAAGCTTGGGCATGTTTGGAGAGGTCATCGTAGACGATCAGCGCGTCGCGGCCCTGCTCCATGAACTCCTCGCCCATGGCGCAACCGGCGTAGGGGGCCAGGAACTGCAATGCGGCCGGGTCCGCGGCGGAGGCCGTCACGATGATCGTGTGATCCATCGCGCCGTACTTGTCCAGCGTGCCCACCACCTGCGCCACCGTCGACTGCTTCTGCCCGATGGCGACGTAGATACAGATCAGGTCTTTGCCCTTCTGGTTGATAATCGTATCAACCGCGAGGGCGGTCTTGCCGGTCTGGCGGTCACCGATGATCAGTTCACGCTGGCCGCGCCCGATCGGGATGAGCGCGTCAACGACGGTGATGCCGGTCTCGACGGGGGTATCAACGCCTTTACGCAGCACCACGCCGGGCGCGATGCGCTCCACCGGGCGGGTCGCGGTCGAGTCGAGCGGGCCCTTGCCGTCGAGAGGTTGGCCGACGGCGTTGACCACGCGCCCGATCAGTTCGTCACCCACAGGAACGGAAGCCAGGCGACCGGTACTGCGCACAAGGTCTCCCTCTTCGATCTTCGTGTATTCGCCCATAATGATGATACCGACCGAATCAGTATTCAGGTTCTGGGCGATACCGAGCACACCTGTTTTGGTAAACTCGACCAACTCGCTCGCCATGACCCCTTGCAGGCCGGAAATGATGGCGATGCCGTCGCCAACTTCGACGACTTCACCCACGTCCACGCGGCTGGGAGCCGGTTTGAAGTTGAGGATCTGCTGTTTGAGCCGGTCGGTAAACTCCTGGGTCAGTTCCTCTGTCTGAACTGCCATATGCGTTCACTCCAGTTTTGAGTAGTCAGTCTCAGGCTTTTGGCGAGACTATGCCGTCAAGGACGGTTGCCAAAGACCCAAAACGATAGACCAGAAACCAAGCTCAACGAACCTCGGCCGCGATCAATTCGCGCAGGGCCATCAGCCGATTCGCGACCGAGTTGTCGATCAACTGATCGCCAACTCGAATGAGCAGGCCGCCCATCAGCGACGGGTCCACGTCAAAACTGAAGACGAGGTCCTCGCCGTACTGTTTGGCGAGTTGCCGGCGAATCTGCTCCTGCGCGTCGTCGCCCAACTCGACCGCGCTTGTGATGTCGGCTGACTGCGGCCCGGTCTCGCCGCGCAGGCTTGCGCCCAGGGCGCTGACGATACGCGGCAGAAGGGATGTGTCCTTCTCCTGCACGAGCGTCTTGACGAAGTTCCGCACCTCCGGCGCGGTGTCGTCGGGGAACGCCTTCTCGATGCCTTCGACGTCGGCGGCCAGTTTCGGATCCTGCTCGAGCGCGTCAGCGACCGCGCTGAAAGCCGTCTGCCACTGCCCGACGATCGTCTCCAGAACGATCTGGGCATATGCTTCAGCCGTCGCGCGCTCGCTCATGTGCCGCTCCCGTTTTGCTGGGCCAAATAGTCGGCGACAAAGCGCTCCTGCTCATCCCGGTTCGCCAGCTCGCGGCCCAGGATCTGTTCGGTCGCGGCGATCGCCAGATCGGCGATCTGCTTTCTGGCGTCGGCCATCACGGCAGCGGTCTGCGCTTCGGCATCGGCCTGGCCCTTGATGCGAATATCCTGGGCCTCCTGTTCAGCGCGGCTGCGGATATCCTGCGCGATGCGTTCGGCGTCGCGGGTCGCCTGTGCCCGCACTTCCTGCGCTTCGCGGCGCGCCTCCTCGAGGATCGCCTGCTTCTCCGCCTCGGCTTCGGCGGCCGCGTGCGCCGCTTTGTCCGCCTGCTCCAAACCCTGGGCGATGCGCTGCTTGCGCTGCTCCAGCATATTCAGAACCGGCTTGTAAAGTATCAACTGCAAAACAACCATCAACAGACCAAAGTTGATGATCTGCGCAAGCAACAACTGCCAAATGATGCCTAATTTATCGAGAGCGTCCAAGGCCAACCTCCTGGATACATTGCAGTGGCTAGTGGCTAGTGGCCAGCAACTGCCCTGGCCACTGGAAGTGAGCACTGGTCACTGACGACTGGACACCGCGCGTTGGTTTAGACGAACTTGACCAAAAGGGAGATAACCAGCGCATAGATAGCGACCGATTCACAGAACGCGAAACCGAGCAGCATGTTCGTCTGCACAGTGTTGGTCACTTCGGGATTGCGGCCCATCGCTTCCATCGCTTTGGCGCCGATCAGGCCGATTCCCACACCTGGGCCAATCGCGCCCAACCCGATAGCAAGAGCAGAACCCAGTTCCTTGGCGACTTCAACATCCATGAGTGTGAACTCCTTTTTTTACTGTAATGATTAGTTGTTCGTGGCCAGTGGCTAGACACACCAGTCGTTCCCGAACTCTACTGGTCACCGGCAACTGGTCACTGGCAACTGGTGTTAGTGGTGATCGTCATGGCTCACGGTGGCCATGGTAAAGAAGGCCAGCGTCAGCAACGTGAATACAAGCGCCTGGATGAAACCGATGAACAACTCCAGCCCGTAAAACACGCTGGGCAGGAGAAACGTGACAAGAAACGCCATCACCAGCAACACGACTTCACCGGCAAAGACATTGCCGAAGAGACGAAAAGAGAAGCTGATGATCTTCGATATCTCGGCGATCAACTCGAAGAAGCCCACTATAGACCCCATAAAATCCTTGAACGGATTCTTGAAGAACTTGGTGAAATAGCGGATGCCCAATGCCTGTACGCCAAAGAATTGGGTCATGAAAACAGAGATGAGCGCCAGCGCCAGCGTCATATTCAGGTCGGCCGACGGGCTGCGAAACAGCGGCACAAGCACCGGCTTGCCCTCTTCCGCGGCCTCAGCGACAGCGTCCGCCTCTCCCCCGACCTTCGCCACCTGGTTGCCCAATTGGACCTGCGCGTGGTCCCCGCCCCCGGCGCTATGCTCCACACCTATCGAGCCAAAGCCCGGCAAGAGGCCGATGTAGTTGCTGATCAGAACGAAGATGAAAATGGTAATCACCCAGGGGAAGAACTTGCGGGCGTTGGCAGAGCCGTGTCCGGCGATGCTCTGGGTCAGGTTCCAAATCCCTTCGACCAGCATCTCGACAACGTTCTGCCAGCCGCCGGGCACTTCCTTCATTCTGGACACAGCGAAAACGGCCATCAGAATAATGACAATGTCGACCAGAATGGTTGTCAGCAGGCTGTTGGTAAACCACTTCGGCCCGTGCTCCAGCAGCGATTCGGCCGCCAATTCTACGTGGGGTGGCCCCACCCGAAACCAGGGCAGCATACTCAGAACGAGCAACGCGACAACGCCAATGGTCACATTGCGATTGCGTGCGTTCGAGAAGAATGATTGGAGACGTTTCATGAGTCTGCGGATAAAATCCGCCCTCCTGATATTTGCTGGGGTTGTCTTGACGTCTGTCCTGACCGATGCGAGCGCAGCGGCGCTTCTCTTCAGCCACCGCCCAACGCCTGTTTGCAACCTCCGGCGGCCTCGTCCTCGACCCGCCGGCGCGTGACGAACCGATTCCTCCGGCCCACCCTTCAGAATGCGACGGCCCACCATCTCGCGCCTCGCAGTGATGCGCAACAGTGGGGTTGCCGCTTGTGAGAGTCTGTTTACAGTATAAAAGAGCGCTAAGAGATTGCGCAAATTTTCACAGCGTTGGTTCGGCCTAACTTCTGCGCCGCGGCTGACAGGAACCAGCCGCTCAGATCCAACCTATCATCGGAACGACACGAACACGGGCCGCCATCTCATTACACAGCGCACAGCGCAGGGATGACAGTGGCGGAACGAGGATGGCAGGGAGCGCCCGTTACCGCTCAGAAGTCCAGGATGCTGATGATGGTCGCGACGATGAAGAGAACGATGGTCATCCCGAGCAGCGCCCTGTTTTTGTGCATGATTTCAATCCAGGAAGGAGGCGGCAACAGGTCAGTCGTCGGGTTTTTCCTGGTGTTATCTACGCCGAAGAGCGCCTCGCGCAAGGCTACGACATTGGGCGGTCGTTCGTCCGGATGCATCGCCAGTGCCTGGAAGATGGCTCGTTCCGTGCGCGTTGAGATGGCCGGGTTCAACTGCCGCAGAGGATCGAGCAGCCCAGACTTCAGAAAGCGCTCCTTCGCATCCTGCGGCGGAGTTCCGGCAAGCAGGTGATAGAGGGTTGCGCCCACGCTGTAGATATCCGTGCGCACATCCGTGTGGCCGGTATCGCCGCCGTACTGCTCGAGGGGCGTATAGGCGACGGTGCCCCGGCCCTGCACCACCGTCACCGTGCGCGCGTCATCCGGTTGCAGTATCTTGACCAGGCCGAAATCGACCAGTTTCAGTCTGTTTTCGGGCGTGATTTTGATATTGCCCGGCTTGATGTCGCGGTGGAGCACGGGCGGATCCTGGCCGTGCAGGTATTCGAGCGCGTCCAGAAGCTGCGCGGCCCACAACAACACCTGCGCCTCCGACAGGCGTTTCTGCTGTCGCAGCATCTCGCTCAGAATCTCCTGCAGATCGCGGCCCTCGATAAAATCCATCACCAGGTATTCGCGTCCGTCCAGGGAAAAGTAGTCTGACACTTTGGGCAGGTTGGGATGATCGAGCCGCGCCAGGATACTGGCCTCCTGGTAAAACTGTTCAATCGTCTGCCCGAGATCCACGCCCGATCCCCGCTGGCCGATCAGCAGGTTGGGCAGGATCTCCTTGATCGCGCAGACGCGCCCGTCCAGCCGCAGATCGTTGGCGCGATAGACAGCGCCCATTCCGCCCTGACCTACCAGCCGGACAATTTCATAGCGCCCGCGCAGAATCGAGTCCGAATCTAACACTGTAGCCAAGAGACACCTCTAAATTATTGACGCTAAAGTGCCATGCAAAAAACCAGGGAGCCGCCGCTCATTTTGCGCAGCGGTCGCGCCCGCAACAGGATCCCACCGGCCAAACCATCCCGCCTCATAGATGGGAATGCTCCAAGCCGGGAAGTGCCCGATTTCAGAAATTGGTTGACGTATCCAGCTTGCTTCGTTATAATGAACTTCCCTCCGGCATCTATATCATGACGTATTCGGTACTGCCATCGCCACTTTAGATCGGGGGATGGTAGCGGGAAACTATACTATATGAACAGACGGTAGATTTTGCAAATAGCGCTGAAACATCACCTGCATGGTATGTCCAAGAGGGCTGGAAATGACGCAAGAGGGCCACAACGCTGAACAAAGTTTCGTCGATATTCGTAGAGAGCAACCTGTAGCCCGTCAGCGGGAGACTGCAATGCTGATCCTGCGCCATGGCAACCAGACCGGCCAGGGTTGGCCCCTCAGCCGCACCACGCCCCTGATCATCGGGCGCCACGAGGAATGCCACGTTACCCTGCCGGATCGCCAGGTGAGCCGCAACCACGCCCGTATCTTCTGGGACGGCTACGGCTATGCGATCGAGGATTTGGACAGCAAAAACGGAACCCATGTCAATGGTGTGGATATCGCCGACGCGGCCCATAGTCTGTCCGATGGCGATGAGGTGCAGATCGCGCTGCGATTCAAGATGGCCTTTGTCGATGACGAGGCCACCACGCCCCTGACGTTGGGCTCGCCCGAATCCGAAGCCCAGCCCGGTTCAGGTTTGCGCATTGAAGAAGAGACCCGTCAGGTGTGGCTCAACGGCACGATGTTGGAGCCGCCCTTGAGCCTGCATCAATACCGGCTGCTGAGCGCGCTCTGGCATGAGGGGGGCGGCGTAATGACCCGTGATCAGATCGTGCAGGCCGTGTGGCCGGAGACCAGCGGAGACGGTGTGAGCAAGCAGGCCATTGACGCGCTTGTGCGCCGGCTGCGGGAACGGCTCTACGAACACGACGACAGATCTCACTATATTATCACTGTGCGCGGCCACGGATTCAGGCTGGAAAATCCCTGACCGCAAGAGTGAGACGTGACGAGCGAGGCGCTCTCGCTTTCCTCCTCACTCTCCCCCCTCCAAGGAGCGCCGACATAGGGTTGATGAACGTTTCGGCTGCATTGCGTCCGATATATACGCCGCGCCGCGGAGGGAGGAAAGATTGCGTCGATGACGCCGCGCACGTTGCGTCTGGCGGCCGTTGGCACTGGCCCGAAGGCCGCTCCGATCCCGGAAAGGAGCAGCCACTCGGCCTCTACATCCACATCCCGTTCTGCGCCCACAAGTGCCCCTATTGCGACTTCAATACCTACGCAAGTCTGGAACCGCTCTACGAATCCTATACCCAGTCGCTTTGCCAGGAGTTGGCCCGTTGGGCGGCGCGCCTTGGCGGACGCACGCTGCATACGGTCTTCATGGGCGGCGGCACGCCGACCGTGCTCAGCGCAGGTCAACTCGCCCGGATTTTCACGTTGGTCCACGATCAGTTCACCCTGGCAGCGGATGTGGAAATCAGCAGTGAGGCCAATCCGGGCATCGAGGATTTGGGACAGTTCGCTTTGCTGCACAGCCTGGGCGTGAATCGGCTGAGTTTGGGCGTGCAAAGTTTTCAGGCAGAGGAGCTGGCCTTTCTGGGCCGCATCCACGGCACGGATGATGTCCTGCGCGCCTACGACGCGGCTTTGCGGGCCGGTTTTGCCAACATTAATCTCGATTTCATGTTCGGCCTGCCTCGGCAATCGGCGGAAGCCTGGAACGACACGCTGGACAAGGTGCTGGACCTGGCGCCCCGGCATCTCAGTCTTTACAGCCTGATCGTTGAGCCGGATACGCCCCTGGCGCACTGGGTGCAGACCGGGCAGACGCCGGCGCCGGATGATGACCTGGCTGCGGCATTGTACGAGACCGCAATGGCGCGCCTGCAGACGGCGGGGTACGCCCAGTACGAAGTGTCAAACTGGGCGCGCGGGACTGAATTCGCCTGCCGGCACAATCTCATCTACTGGCGCAATCAAGAATGGATCGGCGTCGGGCCAGGCGCGCACAGCCATCTGCGCTACCCCCTGTCGGCGCGCCTTCAGCGCGAATTGCCGCAGGATCTTTGCGGCCCGGCCAGTCCGCAACAGACGGAGAGTTCGAGTCCGGGGCGGGCGGCGGTGCGCTGGTCCAATCGCAAAGGGGTACAGGGCTACATAAAACGCATCGAATCCGGCGCGACGCACGTTGACTTTCACGAGGAGTTGTCAGCCGCTGTTTCCATGGGCGAAACGATGATGCTCGGCCTGCGGCTTACTCGCGAGGGGATGCCATTCGCCCGATTTGAAGCGATGCACGGGCAACCGTTGCAGTCTGTCTTTGGCCCCAAACTGGACCGATTGCAAGACGCGGGCCTGCTGGAATCCAATCAGGATCGGGTGCGTCTGACCAGCAGAGGGTTGCTGCTCGGCAACCGAGTGTTCAGCGAGTTTGTCGCATAATCGCCGCCCTTCGAGGAAGCCTGTCAATCCCGATTCGCGCTCAAATGGCGGAGCAATAGCGCGTTGTACGACTCGCGTTCATATGACGGAGCGGCAGCGCATCTAACGATTCAGTCCAGACGGAGAATGCCGGTGTTGCAGGCGATTGTATTCGACTTTGACGGAACGATTCTGGACACGGAGACACCCGATTTCCAGACCTGGCAGGAGATTTACGGCAGCCGCGACGTTGAGTTGCCGCTCGACCTCTGGCTGCTTTGCGTGGGCGGCGGCGCCGGCGCCTTCGATCCCCATGAGCATCTGGAAGGGTTGCTAGGTCGGACAATCGACCGGCAACGCCTGCGTACAGAACGACGCAAACGATTTCTGGAGCGGGTGCATGCCCAACCGGTCATGCCCGGCGTGCTCAAGTTGATCGCCGCGGCTGAGCAGCGGGGCCTGAAGTTGGCGGTCGCCTCAAGTTCAGATCGCAATTGGGTGGAAAACCATCTGCAACGGCTGGGGCTGCGCGGCCACTTTGCCGCGGTCATCACCGCCGACGATGTCGAGCGGGTCAAACCGGACCCGGCCCTTTATCGGCTGGCCGCGCAGATGTTGGAGGTTTTGCCTGCCCACGCGGTCGCGATCGAAGATTCCTATAACGGAATGTTGGGCGCAAAACGGGCCGGGCTGCGCTGTGTCTCGGTGCCCAATCGCATCACTCGCAGTTCCGACTTCTCCGCCGCCGATCTGTGCCTGTCCTCTGTCGCCAGCATCGCGCCGGATGATCTGATCGCCTATTTCGACGGCCCGGCCGCCGCGCCCGACGCTGCCAGGCTGAAGGAAGCGCGATGACGATCGCCATCTACCCTGGAAGTTTCGATCCCTTCCACAACGGTCACCGCGACATCGCCCGGCGCGCAGCCGCACTCTTTGATGAACTCGTCGTCACCGTTTTTGACGCGCCCGCCAAAAGGTTGCTCTTTTCCACCGGTGAGCGCATTCAGTTGGCCCGAGAAGCTCTACAGGGTGTGGACAATATCTCAATTGTGTCATATCGCGGACTAACGGTAAAATGGGCACAGCGCAATGGTGCCCAGGTGATCGTGCGCGGCCTGCGAAACGTTGACGACCTTACCTTTGAATCCCGCATTGACATGGCCAATCGCCACATGGCGCCGCAAATCGAGACATGTTACCTGCTGTGCAGCACCGAGTATGCCTATCTCAGTTCAACGATCTTGAAGGAAGTCGCCAGCCTGGATGGGGATATTACCGGGTGGGTGACACCGTATACTGGGCAGGCTTTACGGCAGCGGCTCGCATAGTTTCCGCTTCTTAGTCTACGGTAATTGCCAGCTCCCCATAGGCGTCACCAAGAGTCGAAAGCTGACGAACAATAACTGCTAACGAAAGTTCAAACTGATCATGGAAATTCTACAACTGGTGGATCAACTTGAACAGACCTTGAACAGGGGGTGGCGGGTACCTCTCTCCCCCTCTCTGATCGTGAATTCGGAGGAGTGTCTCCGGCTGATCGATCAGATGCGCATCAGCATACCCAGCGCGATCAAGGAAAGCGAGCGCATGATCACCGAGCGGGACCGCATCCTCAGCGATGCGCAAGCGCGGGCAGAACAGATCATTGCGCACGCTGAGCAGCAAGCGATACAGATCGTCGGCGAAGACTCCATCACCGAACGCGCTCGCGAAGAAGCGGAGCGCATTATCGCGCATGGCCACGCCGAAGCCATCCGGCTTGTTGATGAGGCAGAGGTCTACGCGCTGGACGTACTGTACCGGCTGCGAGACAATTTGCATAACTCGCTGCAACAGGCCGAAAACGGCATCCAGGCAATCGAAGCCAGCCAGGCGCCCCAAGAACAGATCGAGCCGGAAGAAGCCGACCACGAATACGCGCCATCCCCTGCTTTCCAGCCCGACGACGATGAAACATTGCAGGACGAGACTTAGCCGCCGCGCGCATCAGCCCTCGCTTTGATGACTTATCCCCTCGTTCCCAGCATGCAGGTCAGGCCGCCTGCCGGAAAATTCGACATTACCAACTGGATGTCCCCCGCCGCAGCGTTGTCGCCCCGCGTCTGGAAACTGATCGGGGCGTTGCTTGTGTGCGGCGTCGTTGGCCTCACCTATCGCTCCTATTTTCGCAACTGGGTTCCGCTTGGCCCTCAACGAACGGTCTCAACCATCAACGCCAAAATGGGCGTGCATACCCGCCTGACCGATGAACCGGACGCCGCTAAAATCAAACGCAGCCTGGAGATGGTGCGCGAGATGGGCGCGCCCTGGATCGTCGAATACTTCCCCTGGGCCTACTACGAACCGAGACGCGGCCACTATGAGTGGGGCCACCCGGATCTGGTGATCAATCACGCCGACCGGCAGGGGCTAACCGTGATCGCGCGCCTGGGCTTCGTGCCGGAGTGGGCGCGCCCGGATGACTCCCATCATCTCTACCTGCCGGAGGAGAACTACGAGGCGTTCGGACGCTACGCCGCCGAATTTGCGCGACGCTATCAGGGCATCGTGCGCTATCTGATTATCTGGAACGAGCCGAATCTGAGTCTGGAATGGGGCTTTCGCCCGGTCGATCCGGCGGCCTATGTGGAGATGCTGAAGGTGGTTTACCCGATGGTGAAAGCTGCCGCGCCGGAGATGCAGGTCCTCGCCGGCGCGCTGGCCCCCACGCTGGATCCTCCAGGCAGCGAATGGAGCATGAACGATCTGGATTACTTGCAGAGGATGTACGACGCCGGCGCGGCCCAATATTTCGACATTCTGGCGATTCATGCCTACGGTCTGGGATTCGAGGCCGACGAACCGGCCGGCGAATCCGTCGTCAACTTCCGCCGCGCCGAACTGCTGCGAGAGATCATGGTGCGCAACGGCGACGGCGATAAGACGGCCATGATAACCGAGGGCGGATGGAACGATCACCCCCGCTGGACCAGGGCTGTGCGCCCGGGCCAACGCATCCTCAACTCCGCAGAGGCATACGAGATCGCCCGCACCGAGTGGCCGTGGCTCGAAAGCCTATGCCTGTGGGTCTTCCGCTTCCCCTGGGATCAGAAAAGTTACCAGGACTACTACACATTTGTCAGTACCGACTTTGAACCCAAAGCCATCTACCTGGAGATGCAGCTGTACGCGCAGGGCCGGTTCGACGCGCCATGAACGACCCAACAGCAGTGGATATTGGATAGTGGATAGCAACAACACGGATCACTGGAATCTCCGCTATGTTATGCGGCGCCGGCGGCTGTGGATCATCGCCTGCGCATTGGCCGCGGCGCTGGCCGTTGGCGGCTGGCTGCTGCTGCGCCAGAGAGGACAGGCGGTGGATAAGACCTGGCTCCAGATGCAGGAGCGGGGCACATGGCGAATCGGCATGGACCCCAGCTTTCCGCCCTTTGAGACGCTGGATGCACAGGGGGCGCCGGTCGGATATGACGTGGACCTAGCGCAGGAAATCGCAGCTAACTGGGGGCTGGAGGCGGAAATTGTCGCAATCGGCTACGACAGTCTGTTGGATGCGCTGCTGGTTGACCGCGTCGATGCCGTAGTCAGCGCCTTTCCGTTCAACGCCCGCATGACAAAGGACATACACTATTCGCCGCCCTATTTTGAGGCCGGAGTACGTCTTGTGGTCGGCGCTGAAGCCGCGTTCGAAACCGTCGAGGAGCTGGATGGACGTACCGTCGCGGTTGAGTGGGGCAGCCGGGGAGACGCGGTCGCGCGCCGGCTGCAACGCGACGGCCTCGCCTTTGAACGGCTGCCGTTTCAATCATCGCAGGAGGCGCTCGATGCCCTTGTCTCCGGCGCAAGCGACGCGCTGCTGATTGACGGCGTCAGCTTGCGGCTGGCCCAAGGCGACGGCAAGCCGATCCGGGCCGTTGGCGCTGCGCTGGACAGTGATCCCTATGTAATCGCCGTGTCGGTCAAGGCGCACCAGCTGCAAAGCGCGCTGAATGAAGCGCTGGCGACGCTCGAACAGGAAGAGCGCCTGGATCTCCTGGAGGAGCGCTGGTTCGGTCAGATGGCGAGGGGAGAATGAAGAGGAGAGTAGCAATCCTCACTCCTCAATTCTTACTTCTCAATCATGCCACCTGCGTCAGCCAACCCCACTTGTCCGGCATATTGTCTTCGAGGATGCCGAAGAAAACGCCCTGGATCGACTGCGTGATCGGCCCCCGCTTGCCGTCGCCGACCGGCAGCCGGTCCACCGAACGCACTGGCGTGATCTCCGCCGCAGTGCCGGTGAAGAAGATTTCGTCGGCCAGATAGAGCATCTCCCGCGTCATGGCCTGTTCGCGCAGGTCGTAGCCCAGATCTCTGGCAATCGTGATCGCCGCATCGCGGGTGATGCCCCCGAGAATACTGCTGCCCAAAGGCGGCGTAAAGATCACGCCCTTATAGATGACGAAGATGTTCTCGCCGCTGCCTTCGCTCACCTGACCGTTTACATCCAGCGCAATGCCTTCGGTGAAACCATTGTCCTTGGCTTCCATCACGATGTTCTGGCTGCTGACGTACTGGCCGCCGATCTTCGCCATCGGGCTGAACATGTTCGAGGCCATGCGCCGCCAGCTGCTCACCTGCACATCCACGCCTTCCTCGATGGCCTCCGCGCCCAGATAGCGCCCCCACGGCACCGAGGCCAGGATGGCCTCCGCCGGACAGCCACGCCCGTCTACGCCCAGGCTCTCGTAGCCGCGGAAGACCAGCGGCCGGATGTAGGCGCTGCGATGATCGTTCTTGAGCAAGACGGCTTTCGCCACATCCATCCACTCATCTACATTCAGAGGCGATGGAATGTGGGCGACCTTGCAGGAGTAGAGCAACCGCTCGAAATGCTCCGGCCCGCGGAAAATCGCCGGGGCGTCGCTTACTTCGTAGGCGCGAATCCCCTCAAACGCGCTGCTGCCGTAATGCAGCGCATGGGTGAACACATGCACCGTCGCCTGCTCCCACGGGATGATCTCCCCGTTCATCCAGATATAGTCCGCTTGCATCTTCGCCATCGCTGCACTCCTTTTACTGCAGTGGTCGGTGGTCAGTGGTCGGTGGTCAGTGGTCAGTGGTCAGTGGTCAGTGGTCAGTGGTCAGTGGTCGGTGGTCGGTGGTCGGTGGTCGGTGGTCGGTGGTCGGTGGTCAGTGGTCAGTGGCCTGTGGTCGGTGGTCGGTGGTCGGTGGTCGGTGGTCGGTGGTCGGTGGTCGGTGGTCAGTGGTCAGTGGTCAGTGGTCAGTGGTCAGTGGTCAGTGGTCAGTGGTCAGTGGTCAGTGGTCAGTGGTCAGTGGTCAGTGGCCTGTGGTCAGTGGTCAGTGGTCGGTGGTCGGTGGTCAGTGGTCAGTGGTCGGTGGTCGGTGGTCGGTGGTCAGTGGTCGGTGGTCGGTGGTCAGTGGTCAGTGGTCAGTGGTGACAAGAGCAGCCAACCACTTTGCACCGGTATATCGAGGTTGAATTATACAGTGGAAAAATCGGATTGGCTAAGAATTGACCGCCGAAAAATGGGCGCATGGCAGAGATCTCTCCTCATTATCGCCACACATTCGGCAGATACATTTTATGCGGTGTCGGCGTCGGCTCCGCTGCGGAGGGGACGACCTCAACCGATATCGCGGTGGGCGGGCCCCAGTTGCCGTCGGCATCCTGCGCTTCCAGGAAAATGGTATGCGCGCCAGGTTGCAAATCGGTTGTGTCTAGCGTCCCTGTCAATGACTCAACTGTGGCATCGAACGCGTCGTCCAGCGGTTGCAGCGTTCCGAACGTGGTCGTCAGCCAGGAGGGCGTGTCGATCGAGAAGCGGGCTGCGCTGATATGCTGAGCCGGTTCCTTGTCGGAGCCGCTGCCGGCGCTGCGGGTGTCATCGGCGGTGGCGGACAACGTGACCGCCGTCCCCGGCGATGCCTGCGGCGGATCTACGCTCGCGTCCGTCACGTCGGGCCCGGCAGGCAATTGGTAAGGGCGCCGGGCCGCCTTGGCCGCATAGACGAGCGAGTCCAGATTTTGTTCGACGATCGACGATTCAAAATAGGGGCAGCTCTGGAAGAACGCAGTGCCGATCTCATAGGTATAGGAGGCGACGCCGAGCGTGCCGTAGGCGTAATCAGTCGCGCTGCCGTCGAAGCGGTACATGCATAGTTCGGCGTTGCAGACCTTGTAACCGGGGGAATAGCCCAGCTTGCGGCCAAGGCGGCGCAGCGCGTCCCGGTTCGGCGCCAGCGCGGACGTGTGCTCCCAAGGGTAGAGTAGCAGCCGACCGAAGGAGTGGAGCGAAATGAAAACGCCGTTGGTATCCTCCGGAGCCGGGTCGTTGTAGCCCTCGCCCCGCTGGTCTTGGAAGACGGCGCGCAGGTAGGCTTCAATCGCCCCCGTCTCCGGTTCGGACGCCGCCTTTTGCCCCCGGTAGAAGACCGAACAGACATCGTCGGAAGAGCAGCCATTACAGTGATTCCACAGAAAGCTGCCGTTGCGATTGAGGTCAACGCCGTGGCGGGGGAATTCGCAGCCATTGGTGCTGTTCGCATTCTTGCGCCAGAGGTGCCCCACCTCGACCCAACTGCGGCCATCGGGATTGGCTTGAGGGATGATGTGGATGCGGTTGTAGTCGAGCAGCCACGTCAGATCGGGGTCCGCTCCATATCCGACGAGCAGCTTTTCGGCAAAGCGCGTAGCGAGTTCCGCCGTCACCAACTCGCGCGGGTGGGCCGCGGCCATCACCACCAACTCACCCTTCTCAAAGTCGGTGGGCTGACTGTTCGTCAGCACGAGCGCCTGGATGTCGTAACCGGCCAAACCCCAACTGCGGATCTTGTACCAACTGTTGCCGATGTCGCTCCATTCGGCCAGTTCTGGGTATTGCTCGGCTAGCGCGGCCAGATCGCTGTAGGTCTTCTTCACTGTGCGATAACAGGCATAGCCTGGGATGCCGCTCTGGTCGGCCTGCGCCTGGAGCGCGCAGGGGTCCGGCAGCGCGGCGGTCTGCCGCACTTCCTCCGAGAAGGGATAGCCTTCACCGGTCAGCCAGGACTGATCCGCCGGTGACACCAGCGCCACAGCCGTTTGTTGGTTGGGATAAACGTGCCAGATGTCGACGCGGTCGAAGAGGGCGTGCAGTGCCTCGGCGTCCCTGTAGTTGATACGCGCAACGATGGCAGCGGCGCTCAACTCCGGGCCGCACGGATCCACGACGGGAGAAGGGTTGATAGCGGAGACGTTCAGCAGTAGCTTTTTGGCACGCTCTACCAGGTCAAACCGCTGCGCCGCGACAAAGAGCACGGCGCTGAACAGGCAGAGCGCCGCCAGCCCACTTGCAAACCGTGCAATTGTTCTGGTGGGGGAATCGGTCACGCTACTTCGCCCACTCCGCGGCGTCGACGGTTATCACTTCTCGACAATCAACTGATCCACCGCATCCGTCAGTTCGGAGAGGGTACTGACCTGCAAAATCCTGTCGCACAGGGGCACATACTCCAGCATATCGCTGTCGCCGCTGCCCCACAGCATCGGCAATTCCGGGTTTAGCCATAGGGTGCGGCGGCTGCGCCGGGCCATCAGCTTGAAGATATCCAGCCGGGGATCATTGTAGTTATTGCGCCCGTCGCCCACCACGATCAGCGTTGTCCGGTGGTCGATGGTGTCCAGATAGTCATCGGCGTAATTCTGCAAGCTGTGCCCCAGATCGGTGCTGTAAGAGCCTGGCGGCATCCGGATCAACACCTGCTGGATTGCTTCATTGGCCCGGTTGCCCTGAAAGTCCGGCGTGATGTACTCCAGATGGTCGATAAAGGCGAAGGTATGCGTCTTGCTCACCTGATCCTGCAACTCGTATAGCAGAGAAAGCATCAACTCTGTGCAGTGGCGCATCGAGGTGCTGATGTCGCAGATCACCACCAACTTGGGCTTGACGGTGCGGTCGCGGTGCTTGATCTGGAAGGGGACGCCCCCGTGCTTGAGGTTGGCCCGGATCGTCGCTTTGGCGTCCAGTTGGCCGCTCTTGGCCCGCCTCTGACGCAGGGCGATTCGGCTGCGCAGCAACGCGGCCAGCCGTCGCACCTCCTGGCGCAACTTCTGCATGTCGCCGTCCGACAGCGCCTGAAACGGTCGGTCCATCAGCCCGTCCAGGTGATCCTCCGGGCGCTGTTCGGCCATGTTTTCAGCAATTCGCTGGCCGGCGTGCTGGCGCAACTGCTCCTGCAGCGAATCCATATTCTGGGCGATCAGTTGGCGCATCTGCTCCAGGCGCTCCTTGTTCATTCCCATCTGGGCCATCAACTCCATGATCTCCTGCATCGCCTCACGCACCTGGTCGAACTGGAGCGCGCGCTGCATCCGGCGCGCCATCCATTCGCGGTAGCGCAGGTCATCGGCCTGGTTCAGGCCCACCATCTGGCCCAGGGCATCCAACTCCTCCGGCGTGAGCTCCTCGCCGCGCAGGAGCCGCTCCAGCATATCCCGCAGCCGTTGGCCGAACTGGCGCAGCGCCTCGGCCAGCATATTGGCCTCTTCCTCGGTCAGGTCTTGCATCAGATTCATCAGCGGGGGCGGCTCGCCGCTGCCAAAAAAGAGGGGGAAAAGCTCCTCAAAAGTGGGCAGGCTCTCCAGATCCTTGACGAGAGTTGCCCGCAGACTCAGGCGAAACGTATCCCGATCCTGCACGCCCAGGTTTTCCACGGCGGAGAAGGCATCCGCGCTCTCCGCCAGGCTGACGCGCACGCCGCCGGAACGCAACGCCGAAATGAACTTTACGATTCGCTCTTCCATCGCATTCTCCTCTACTGCCCACCATTGCCAAGGGAGCGTCGCGGCCGGCGCAACTCATCGTCCCAATCGACCTCATCCTCGTCATTGTCGCCCATCCGACTCAGTTGGCGCTGCACTTTGCGCATGTCGGTCTCGTGTTTCAATAGGACGCTGAGCGTCGTCTCCAGCGTCTTCTGGTCCAGATTCTCAGTGTTGAGGGTAACCAGCGCCTGTGCCCAGTCGAGAGTCTCCGAGATGCTGGGAAGCTTGCGCAGGTCCATCTGGCGCAGGCTTTGCACAAGCTCGACCGCCTGCCGGGCAAGTTGCGGCGCCAGATCGGGTACCTTCAGGCGCACGACCGTCAACTCCTGCTCCAGCGAGGGATAGCCGATGAACAGATAGAGACAGCGCCGTTTGAGCGCCTCGCTCAGTTCACGCGTGTTGTTGCTCGTGAGGACGACGATCGGCATGTGGTTGGCCGTCAGCGTGCCCAGTTCCGGCACGCTCACCTGAAAATCGCTCAATATCTCCAGCAGGAATGCCTCGAACTCGGCGTCGGCGCGGTCGATTTCGTCGATGAGCAACACGACCGGCGCGTCGCTGAGAATCGCCCGCAGCAGAGGCCGCTGCAACAGGAAACGCATCGAGAAGAACACGTCCTCCTCGTCGGACAGCCGGTCCGCGGCCTCGGCCAGCGAGTTTGCGCCGGCCAGGGTCTCTTGCAACTGATCACGCAGCAGTTGGGTATAAAGGAGTTGCTTGGCGTACTCCCATTCATAGAGCGCCTTCGTTTCGTCCAGGCCTTCGTAGCACTGCAAGCGGATGAGCGGACGGCCCAGCGAACCGGCAATGGCCTTGGCCAGTTCGGTCTTGCCCACGCCGGCCGGCCCTTCGGTCAGCAGCGGTTTTCCCAACTGCTGCGCCAGATACACGGTTGTCGCGATTACGTCACCGGCAATGTACTGCTGCTCGCCAAGGCTGTCTCTGGTCTCATCAATCGACTGGAACGCACGCATTGTACTCATGTGAGAGAGAGGCTCCTTTATCTGAAGTCGGTTACAGCCGACACCGGGCCTTAGCGCATTGGGCGGCAACCAAACGAGGAAGCGGGAAGTCCGTTTTGCTGCAGTGTAGCTGACCGACAACGCGTTGGCAAGGCATCGGAATTGACGGGTGCATCCCAGATTATTGTGCGTCGAGTAAAGCCAAGCGGTTGAAGCAGTTGAGGCCAGGTTTGACTGAGCGGAGTCGTGCGGAGTGCAGGCATCGCCAGGGGATCCCCTTTGGTCTTCTCAACCCCTTCTCCGCGTCTACGCCCTTTCATCTTAACGAAAAACTGGGATGCACCCATGCAAGGGAAGCGCGCGTCGGCGCTGAGCAGTTGGGCTGCGTTTTATCCGCCCGCGCACCACGATTTACAGCATCGCAATCACTCTGAGTACTGAAAACGCACAAAACGCACAGAGTGGCGTTCGTTGAGACACTGTTGAAGTTCCGCTATCGGCGCCTCGGGCGGATGAATCCAAGAATGGGGGCGGAATTTCGGCTGCGCCCGGGGTTATGGGCCGCTTGCAGGCGACGTGCGGGGCGCGCAGGTCAGGTGTGCCAGTGTAGGCAGTTACGAGCGTTTACGAGCGTTTGCAAGCAGTTACGAGCGTTTGCGAGCGTTTGCGAGCGTTTGCGAACGCGCCAAGTCGCGTTTAGTCGCGTTTGGTCGCGTTTAGTCGCGTTTAGTCGCGCCAATTTTTTTTTTTCGTGTTCGGATACGTTCGGGCACGTTTGGGCGTGTTCTTTCGTCATTTTTCGTCATTTCTCGTCATTTCTCGTCATTCTTCGTCCCAAAATAGTTTTTTCGGGAATGGCGGGCAACGGGTTGTTGCAGCAGCGGCTGGGCAGGGAGGGCAGCAGTTTGCTGCGCGTGGCTCCCGCGCGCAGGGGGCAGGATGGGCAAAATGGCATGGCATTCATTTGAAATCGGTATGCAGTTGCGGCAGGGCCGCGGCTGCGCTCGTTCGTCTTGCGCACAAGTGTACTACAAAAGCGGGGCGTTTGCAGTTGCTGGAGATTCCAGGGTGTATCTCAGAATGGGGGAGCGTTTCTGAGTTGCTCTGAAGGGCAGGACTCGCAGCAGTTGTCTGAACTGTGGTTCAGGCAGTCAGTATGCTGGAGATAGTTGATGGCAGCGGCTCAGGCGGCGTCTTCGTTGACGAGAATCAGGCGAGTTGCGGTTCGATTCTGGCGACAGGCAACCTGCATCTGTCACCCATTGGAGCAGTTCTTCAACAGGCGCGGAAGCCGAAACCGGCTGCGGGCGAGAGGCCCGCGATCGCAGGGGCACGTTCCCCAAAAATTTGGGATGCACCCGAATTGACGGAGGTGTCTCCCTCACGACAAACTGGGCAACTGCCAGGTGGGACCCAGCTTTGACAAATCTCGAGCTGTAAATATGCTCTTCCCCATGGCTGCGTCAGAAACCAAAGGAGCCCCTCAACCGCACAACAATATCAACCGCAGTGCCAGGACAAGGAGGAAGACGTGTCTAACACCTACACAGAGTTGGAGAGGGAGATCGCCGTTGCCCAGAATGAGTTGGGAGAGGCGCGACAAGAGCTGATGAAGCTACGGCGGCAGTTGGCCCCCAAGCCTGTGAAAGACTACGAACTCAAAAGTGCGGACGGCCCCGTAAAGATTTCGGAGATGTTCGGAGACAAGGACGACTTCATCCACAACATGGGCGCCGGTTGCTCGAACTGCACCGTGTGGGCTGATGCGTTCAACGGCGTCGTTCACCACTTGCAGAGCCGAGCCGCCTTTGCGGTGGTATCACCCGACAGCCCGAGAGAGCAGCAAGACTTCGCGAGGAAGCGAGGTTGGCGGTTCACGATGTACTCTGCAGAGGGCACCACGTTCTTCAAGGACATGGGCTTCCAAAGGGAAGACGAAAAGTTTTTGTCGGGCTACCAACCTGGAGTTTTTATCTTTCATAAGAACGAGGACGGTACGATCGTTCGCGTATCAAAGGACGATTTCGGGCCTGGCGATCTGTATTGCGGCGTGTGGCATCTCTTCAATCTGCCGCCGGACGGCTGGAGTGAGTGGGATCCTCAGTTCGACTACTCCTCTTCCAACGACTGAGACAGGTCGTTCGCCATGTACACGTTTGCGTCCTTGCTTCACTGTGCCGACGAAAGCGACAGGTGTATGCGTTCGGCCAGCGTCCAGCGCCATGCGCCGCGGCCCGCGCAAGACCGCGCGATCTTGCCGGCGGTCAGTTCCCAAAACGCTTAGAAATTCAACTCCCCGCAAGCCCTGCCGCCGCCACCTGCAGGCAGTTCTGAAAACCACAGCTCCCACAAAATGCTGACGCTCACTAAGCCTCCCCTTGACGACTGCTGAAGTCATTACGCCATGTAACGGCTGTCTCTGCCTTTGCGTTCGGCGCTGTCGCCTGACAAAAAAAGATAGTTGCGCGATCCGTAACATTTCAGTTATATTTCCGCAACGCGCCTGAAGCATGGTTGATCGCGGCAAGTAGCCGCATGAGCCGCCGGTCACTGTTCACGCAGTAAAGGAAACGCCGATGCTTGATACCGACCGTCTGATCTCCTTTGCCAGAGACATCGTGCGCATCCCCAGCCTGAGCGGCGAGGAAGCGCAGGTTGCCCGCCGCATCGAGGCCGAAATGAAAGCACTGAATTTCGATAGCGTCCGGACGGACGACGTTGGCAACGTCATCGGCGTGCTGGAAGGCGCGCAGCCCGGTCCGACGCTCGTCTTTGACGCCCACACCGACACGGTCGGCGTCTCGCCCGGCGTGCCCTGGGCGTTGGACCCGTTCAGCGGGGAGGTGACCAACGACGCGCTCCACGGGCGCGGCGCTGCCGATATGAAAGGCGCGCTGGCGGCCATGGTCCACGGCATCGGCGGGCTGGACAGAGCCAAACTTAAGGGCAAAGCCGTCGTCAGCGCATCGGTGATGGAGGAGGTGCTGGAGGGCGTGGCTCTGGAAAAGGTGATCGGGCAGACCGGCGCCGATTTCGTCGTCATCGGTGAAGCGTCGAACCTGCAGATCGTGCGCGGCGGCCGCGGCCGCGCCGAGATCCACCTGACGACGACCGGGCGGCCCTCCCACTCGTCCGCGCCGCAGATGGGCCGCAACGCCGTGCTGGATATGATGCGGGTCATCGCGGCCGTGGAAGACCTGGCACTGAACGAGCATCCGCAGATGGGACCGGCCATCTTCGCGCTGACCGACATTATCAGCGCGCCCTACCCCGGCCACTCGGTCATCCCCAGCATCTGCCGCGTGACCTATGATCGACGGCTGCTCCCCGGTGAAAGCGCCGAAAATGTTCTCGCCGACGTCAGGCAACGACCGGAACTGGCCGATATCCAGCTGGATGCCCGCGTCGGCACAGGAGAGTACACCAGCTTTACCGGCCACACTTTCATCACTGAAAAGTTCTTCCCCGCCTGGCTGGCGGACGACGCCGACCCGTTCGTGACCAGCGCACTGGCCGCGGTTCACGGCGTTGGCATCGAAGCCGGGCTGAACGCCTACCGCTTCTGCACCAATGCGGCCTACAGCGCCGGCGTGGCCGGCATCCCGACGATCGGCTTCGGCCCGGCCACCGAAGCCGACGCGCATATCATCAACGAAAGGTTAAAGCTGGACGACCTGATCGCGGCCGCGCAAGGCTATAGGGCGATCAGCGAAGCCGTGTTGAAGAGCGAAGGGTGAGGCGCGAATGTCTCCCTCTCTCTTCATCTGCGGGGAACTCTCGTGATGGGCGAGCCAGGCGGCAGAAACAAGACCGAATTCGGTGATTTCCAGATCCCCGAATGGCTGGCGCAGCAAGTAAGTCTTACGCTGCGAGATGTCGGCCTCATGCCCAAATCGCTGCTCGATCCCACCTGTGGCACCGGCAATCTCCAGCGCGGCGGCACGAAGACCTTCGACTCAGTTACCCATCTGTTCGGCATTGACATCAACGGGGGCCATGTCGAGCGCGCCCGCAATCGGCTGGGCGCCGGGACCGGCCGCATTAGCGCTGACATACGGCAGGGCGACTTCTTTTCATGCGATTGGCGCCCGTTTCTCCGCATGATGCCGGATCCGCTGCTCATCCTCGGCAACCCACCGTGGGTGACAAACACCGGACTGTCGGCCTTGCACAGTACGAACCTGCCGCCCAAGGCGAATCTACACGGCCGGCCCGGGATCGACGCGCTGACCGGAGCCAGCAATTTCGATATCTCCGAATCGATGTTGCTGCAAATGATCGCCTGGCTCAATGAAAGGCCCGCCGCCCTCGCCATGCTGTGCAAAACGAAGGTTGCGCGCAAGGTTCTCCAATACGCCTGGAGTCAACCGCAGCCGCCCGCCCGCTGCCAGCTGTGGCGCATCAATGCCAAGCGCGCCTTCGACGCCTCCGTCGACGCCTGTCTGCTCATCTTCGACACGACCCGGCGCCAGGCGCAGCCGCAGTGCGCGGTCTACGACGACCTGCGTGCCCAGCGCCAGGCAAACGTCATCGGCCTGCGGGATGGGCGCCTGGTCGCTGACCTGGACGCCTACGCGCGCTGGCTAAACCTGCGCGGCGGTGAACGCGAACCGCCCCAGTATCAATGGCGCTCCGGCATCAAGCACGATTGCGCCAGCGCAATGGAACTGAGAACCGTCGATGGCCGGTACGTCAACCGTTCGGGGGACGACTGGGAGTTGGAGCCGGACTATCTCTACCCGATGTACAAGAGCTCCGACTTGGTCCGGTCGCCGATTCGACAGTCTGACCACAACGGAGGCGCGGCGGACAGACTGGCCCGCGCACCCATCACCCCGCCGCGGCGATGGATGCTGGTCACACAGAAAGCGGTCGGAGAAAACACGGCGCCGATCCGCACGAAGGCGCCCAATGCCTGGCGCTACCTGCACCGGCACAGGGACATTCTGGACAGCAGGCGCAGTTCGGTCTACCGCAATCGCCCCCGCTTCGCCATCTTCGGCGTCGGGGCGTACGCATTCGCCCGCTGGAAGGTCGCCATCTCCGGCATGTACAAGCAGTTGCGCTTCGTCGTCGTCGGGCCGCATCAGAACAAACCGGTCGTTTTCGACGATACCTGCTACTTCATCCCTTGCCACGCCCACGAAGAAGCCCATTTTGTGGCCGATCTGCTGAATTCCGAACCGGCGCAGCAGTTCTATCGTTCCTTCATCTTCTGGAATGACAAGAGGCCGATTGCGGCCGGCGTTTTGCGCAGTCTCAGCCTCTTGAATCTCGCGCAAGAGCTGCACCAGGAAGTACAATTTCTCGCTTATGCGCGCTAAATTCTGTCGGTTCCTCAACCGCACGGAGTGCAGTTAGACGACAAGATGCAATCGATCATCCTCACGCCCACCGAAGCCCGCCGCTTGGCCATCGCCGCCCAGCGTTTGACCGCGCCGCGCCCGCAAGCAAGCAAAGAGGGCATCTTTTCACTCTTGCGGCAGATCAACTGCCTGCAGATCGATCCGATTCGGGCAGTGGAGCGCACACAATTGCTCGTTCTATGGAGCCGCGTCGGCGCCTTCGATCCAGGCCTGCTCGATCAGCTCCAGGAGGAGCGCCACATTATCGAAGGCGAGGCGCACCGTGCCTCCTTTGTCCTGACGGAAGACTATCCCCTCTTTCGTCGCTGGATTGGGCGCTCTTTTGACAGCAAAGCCGCGTGGGTGCAACTGGCACGCGAGTGGATGGAGGCCAACGCGGCCCTGCAGCAACAGATTAGCGCGCGTCTTCAGGCAGACGGACCTTTGCCTGCCACAGCGTTCGACGACCTGGAGGCGGCTCGCTGGACCGCCTCCAGTTGGTTCAGCGGCAAACCCGCCTCTCGCATGCTCGATTTTCTTAACGGACTTGGCGTTGTCATTTCAGTGGGCCGCCGCGGAAACCAGAGGCTGTGGCATCTGCGCGACGCCTGGCTGCCGGCGTGGGCCGACGAGGAGTTGCCGGACGAAGAGTTGCCGGACGAAGAGGAGGTTGTGCGCCTTGCCTGCCAACGCTCGTTGAAGGCGCTGGGCGTGGCGAACCAGAAGCAGATCAACAGCCATTTTATCCGCAATATGTACCCGAACCTGGGGGAAAGGCTGACCGAACTGATGGCGGAGAAGGTCGTTTTACCGGCGCAGATCGTCGGCGAGCAGGGACCTTGGGCGGGCCAATGGTATCTTCATCGCGACGCTCTGCCGCTGCTGGAATCGATCCGGGCCGCTGGATGGGAGCCGCGCACCGTCTTTCTCTCCCCCTTCGACAATCTCATCTGTGACCGGGAACGCACGCAGCAGTTCTTCGATTTCCACTACCGCATCGAAATCTACGTACCCAAAGCCAAGCGGCAGTACGGCTACTACGTGTTGCCGCTGCTGCACGGCGACCGCTTCATCGGACGCATGGATTCCCAAATCGATCGCAAGGCAGGCATCTACCACATCCACGCCTTGCATCCGGAACAGGACGCGCCGAGCGACGCACAGTCGCGGGCGGCGGCGGCAGAGTCGTTGCTGGAACTGGCGCAGTTTAACGGGGCAGCACGGATCGAACTTGGCGAACGGATTCCGGCCAGCTGGCGTTCCGCTATGCAGGAGGTCACGCATCGCTTATGACTTCATCAGCACAGACAGTTCCGCCCCGATCAAGGAGTGCGTCGGCTCGATTCGGCACGTTTGAGGGTGTGTTCACCCCGAATGTACTCACGATTCTGGGCCTGATTCTCTTTTTGCGCACGGGCTGGGTCGTCGGCCAGACCGGGCTGCTCGGAGCGCTGCTCATCGTCGTCATCGCCAACTCCATCAGCTTCCTGACCGGCCTGTCCCTGTCGGCCATCGCCACCTCGATGAATGTTCGCGCCGGCGGAAAATATTACCTCATCTCACGCACGCTCGGCCGGGAAATCGGCGGCGCCATCGGCGTCCCGCTCTATCTCTCGCAGGCGATCTCGGTGGCCTTCTACATCATCGGTTTCACCGAGGCTCTGGAGGGAATCGCCTACTTCAGCCGGATCGATCCCCGCTTGCTCGCCACTTTGATCGCGCTTCTTTTCGGCGCCATCGCCTTCATCGGCGCGGACTTCGCCATCAAGATACAGTATTTCATTCTGGTCGCGTTGATAGCGGCTCTGCTCTCCTTCTTCGCCGGTGGTTGGGGCGCTATCCAGGCGCCGACCTTGACTTCCGCTTATAGCGAAGGCATGAATTTCTGGAGCGTTTTCGCTGTCTTCTTCCCTGCGGTCACCGGCATCGCAGTAGGCGCCAGTATGTCCGGCGATCTGAAAGATCCGGGCAGGAGCATTCACAAAGGCACGATCCTTTCGGTTCTGTTCACGGCTATTGTCTACTTTGCCGCGGTCATCTGGCTCTCCTTGCATGGCACGTCGCATGAACTGAAGAGCAACACGCTGATCATGCAGGACATCGCGCTGCTTCCACCCCTGATCCTGCTCGGCGTCTGGGCGGCGACGCTCTCCTCCGCCTTGGGCAGCATCGTGGCCGCGCCGCGCACGCTGCAGGCGATGGCGCAGGATGGAATCGTGCCGCGCGTGATCGGCGCCCGCTTGGGCAGCCGAACCGAGCCGCGCCTCGGCGTCCTCGTCACTGCAGGCATCGCCCTCGCGGTCATCTGGGCCGGCGATCTGAACGTGGTTGCGCCGATCATCACCATGTTTTTCCTCAACACCTACGGCATGACCAACCTGGTGGCGGGCATCGAAAAACTGGTGGGCAACCCCAGCTTCCGGCCGCGCGCAAGAATCCATCCCAGCCTCTCACTCCTGGGCGCGGCGGGCTGCTACGGCGCGATGTTCGTGATCAACCCGCTCGCCACCTTAATCGCTATCCTGATCAGCTATGGCATCTACTTCTATCTGGAACGCCGTTCCACCATTCGCACCTGGGGCGATGTGCGCAACGGCATCTGGTTCTCCCTGGCGCGGCAATCGCTCCTAAACCTGGAGCGTTTAGCTTATCACCCCAAGAACTGGCGGCCCAACATCCTGGTCTTCACCGGCCAGCCCCACAACCGCGCGCCGTTGGTGGAGGTTGCCCATTGGCTCAGCCGCGGCTATGGCATCGTCTCCTTCTATCAACTGCTGGTCGGGGATATCGATCAGTTGGCGCAAAAACGGCTGCGCAGCGTGGCGCGGCGACAGATCCGCACATTCATCCTTGAGCAGAACATGTCGGCCTTTGCCGAGGCTGACATCGTGGACAGCTTTTACGCCGGCGCCGTGACCGTGTGCCAATCTCACGGCGTCGGCGGTCTTGAGCCGAACTCGGTTCTGATGGGCTGGAGCGATACGGTCGGCGGGCGCGCCCTGTCATTGCGCCTGTTGTCGACGTTGTACGAGTTGGACAAATCGGTCCTGTTCTTGCATCACGACGAGGCGCGCGGTTTCGGCAACCGCAAGATCATCGACGTCTGGTGGCGGGGGCACAGCCGCAATGGCGACCTGATGCTTCTTTTGGCGCATATCATCTCGCAAGATCCAACCTGGGACGGGGCATCGATTCGCCTGCTGCAAATCCTGCCGCGCGGGGAAGGACGCGAACAGACCGAGGCCCATCTGCGCGCCCTCCTGGACAGGGTGCGGGTTGCCGCCGAGCCGGTCATTGTCGTCCCACCGCAAGATGAGCCGTTCCCGGAGACGGTGAAGACCTGGAGCAGACAGACCGACCTGACGTTGCTGGGCATGAACCGGCCAGAGCCCGAAGAACGTGAGAGATACGGCAACCAGCTCAACGACTGGATCAGCGCGGTTGGGACGGTTCTGCTGATTCACAGCGGACAGACGGAGGACCTGCTGGAGCCGAGCGACTGATGTGCGTTCACGATGAAGGCCCGCTCGTGCTGCAAATTGTATTTCGCACTGCGTAAGCGCAGGCGAGCCGCCCGCGTCGACAGACCAGGGCTTTTGCCCGCGAATGTGCTTCACCTATCTGCTGTGCTATACTGGATACAGCCAAGGAGAGCGAACTCTCTCTCCTCGCAACTCACTTCTCGCTCAGGCTGGCCTCTGTACCGGCGAACCGTCAGAACGCCAACCCACCCGGAGAACTCTACAATGCGCGCGAATATCATTCGCAACCTGCTCGATCAGGGCAAACCAACGCTGGCAACGCACATCCATACCGTCTGGCCGAACATCGTGGAAGTTCTGGGCCACACAGGGCTTTACGACTATGTCGAATTTGTGGCTGAGTACGGAACCTATACGCTGCACGATCTGGACAACATTTGCCGCGCCGCCGAACTGCACAATCTGGGCGCGATGATCAAGATCGACTGGGCCAACAACGAGTATGTCGCCCAGCGGGCCGTGGGCTCCGGTTTCAATAGTGTCCTCTTTTCCGACGTGCGCTCGGCTGAAGGCGCGCGCGACTGTGTCAGCTACGTGCGCGCCGACTCGCCTCAAATAGGCGGCACATACGGCGTGGCCACCCGCCGGTTCTCCTATATGGGGTATGGCGGCGATGAGGCCTATGTGCAGGCGCTCAGCAAGATTGTCGTCGCGCTGATGCTGGAGAAGAAACCGGCCCTGGATGAACTCGACGAGATCCTGGCCGTGGACGGGATAGAAATGCTCCAATGGGGGCCGTCCGATTTCTCGATGAGCATCGGTGTTTCCCCTAAGAGTAAGGATGCGCGCGTGCAGGCCGGTGAGAAGCGCGTGATCGAATCCTGCCTGGCGGCGGGCGTCATTCCCCGCATCGAAATCAGCAGCGCAGACGAGGCCAAGCACTATCTGGACATGGGCGCGCGCCACTTCTGCATCGGCACTGAAATCGACACCCTCTATCAGTTTTGGCTGAAGGAAGGTGAGAGCATGCGCCGGGCGCTGGATGAGTGAAGTTGAAACCGCGGCGGCCGGCAATCAGTGATCAGTTAGAAATGGGGTTGCTGGCCGCGGACTCATCCGACCCGTTCGAGGAAGCGCACGTCATTGGTGAAAAAGTAGCGGATGTCGTCAATGCCGTACTTGAGCATTGCGATCCGCTCCGGCCCCATGCCGAAGGCGAAGCCGCTGAAGACAGACGGGTCGTAGCCGCCGTTTTGCAGCACGATCGGATGCACCATCCCCGCGCCTAAAATCTCCAACCAGCCGGTCTGCTTGCAGATGCGGCAGCCCTCGGCTGCGCACAGAACGCAGCCGGCGTCCACCTCGACACTAGGCTCGGTGAAGGGGAAATAGCTCTTGCGGAAGCGCAGCTTGCGCCCCTGGCCGAACATCTGGTTGGCGAAGTTCACGAGCGTGCCCTTCAGGTCGCTGAAGGTTACGTTGTGGCCGACGACCAGCCCCTCCACCTGGTGGAACATCATGTCGTAGCGGGCGCTGACGTCCTCATGGCGGTAACATTTGCCCGGCAGAATCACCCGAATCGGCTCGGGGCAGTACTCCCGCATCGCGTGGATCTGGCCGGGGCTGGTGTGGGTGCGCAGGATCACGCCGGGCGTCGTTGTGTAGAATGTATCCCACATATCGCGGGCGGGATGTCCCTGCGGGATGTTGAGCAGGCCAAAGTTGTTTTCGTCGGTTTCGACCTCCGGCGCGTCGTAAACCTGGAAGCCCATCTGGCCGAATATCTGCGCAATCTCGCGCAGCGTCTGATTGCTCGGATGGATCTTGCCCAGGTTCGGCTTGCGCCCCGGCAGGGTTACGTCCACGCCCTCGGCGGCCAGCGTCTGCACCATCTCCTGCTGGCGGATCGCCTCCTGGCGGGTGTGCAGGGCGGCTTCCAGTAGATTTTTCAGTTCATTGCCGGCGCGGCCGGCCGCCGGGCGCTCGGCGCGCGAAAGCTCGCTCAATCCCCGCAGAAAATCGGTGAGCGCCCCATTGCGCCCCAGATAGTCCCGGAACCAGGACTCGGTGGCTTCGACGGTGTCGGTTGCGGCCAACTCCTCTTGCGCGCGGCTTTGCAATTCTTCAAGCGCCTGCATATTTCTGCTCACACTTTCTCCGTCAAGGCATAGGCTATGGCGGGCAGTACTTTCTCCGCTCTAATTCTCTTGTGCGTTTAGCGCAACAATGTAGTCAATTGAACAGCCAAACCGATCCATGCTGGTAAACCGAGCCTGTCCAGTCGCCCAACTAAGAACCAAAAAACGCAAAACTAATCCGTCATGCCGTTGTCCGGCGGGATTCCGTGCGCGCGCAGCCGGGCTGCGAGCCTGTCGGCTCTGCTTCTTTCCTGGTCGGCTCTGCTTCTTTCCTGGTCGGCTCTGCTTCTTTCCTGGTCGGCTCTGTCTCTTTCCCGGTCGGCTCTGCTTCTTTCCCGGTCGGCGCGTTCCTCACCTGTGAGAACGAGTTCGCCGGACGCGTCGAGCCAGCGCAACCAGGTTGCATGCAGATTGTCGAATCCGCCCCGCCACAGCCGCAGACCCAGCCCAATTCCCGGTAGTATGTCGTAGGCGCACGGCCTGTAATCCCCGGCCGGCGTACGTTGATAGGCCCGTACCGGTTCCTTCTGCACCAGCGTCAAGGGGTCGAATATCACGTAACAGGGGACGCCGAAGCGGGCGTAGCCAGCGAACTTGGACGCAACCTCAGCGCCTTTCTCGTTTGACACCACCTCGATCACCACATCGGGCGCCTTTTTGTACTCCCAGATAAAGTAGCTGCGTCCCTCCTTGCCCCACGGCTCCTGTATCTCTATGACATCGAGGCTGAGGAAAACATCGGGGACGAGCGGCGCTTCGCGGGGGTGCAGAAAGACGCCGACATCGGCTCCGACCATGAACGGACGTCCGCCGCCAGGTCCGGCCCAGGAGTTGTACAAGGGCGTCGTCAGCAGGCGGCGCTGCTTTTCGGAAAACCGGTTATCCACGGGGGTGTCGTCCTCGGTGACAAGTTGCTCGATGACGCGTCTATCCGCGGGCGTCAGCGGCGGATGAACGGCCGCAACGCCCTGGTCGTTGTCCCGCCTCACCGCGCCGGAGGTCACCGCAGTTTTCCGGTGGGGCACAGATGATTCAGTTGCCGATACGGCGCTCTCGGTCATTTCGCACGCCTCCCCTGCCAGGTCTCCACCTGTCCAGTCGCCCAACTAAGAACCAATAAACGCAAAACTAATCCGTCATGCCGTTGTCCGGCGGGATTCCGTGCGCGCGCAGCCGGGCTGCGAGCCTGTCGGCTCTGCTTCTTTCCTGGTCGGCTCTGCTTCTTTCCTGGTCGGCTTTGCTTCTTTCCTGGTCGGCTCTGCTTTCGGCCTGGTCGGCTCTGCTTCTTTCCTGGTCGGCTCTGCTTCTTTCCCGGTCGGCGCGTTCCTCACCTGTGAGAACGAGTTCGCCGGACGCGTCGAGCCAGCGCAACCAGGTTGCATGCAGATTGTCGAATCCGCCCCGCCACAGCCGCAGACCCAGCCCAATTCCCGGTAGTATGTCGTAGGCGCACGGCCTGTAATCCCCGGCCGGCGTACGTTGATAGGCCCGTACCGGTTCCTTCTGCAGCAGCGTCAAGGGGTCGAATATCACGTAACAGGGGACGCCGAAGCGGGCGTAGCCAGCGAACTTGGACGCAACCTCACCGCCTTTCTCGTTTGACACCACCTCGATCACCACATCGGGCGCCTTTTTGTACTCCCAGATAAAGTAGCTGCGTCCCTCCTTGCCCCACGGCTCCTGTATCTCTATGACATCGAGGCTGAGGAAAACATCGGGGACGAGCGGCGCTTCGCGGGGGTGCAGAAAGACGCCGACATCGGCTCCGACCATGAACGGACGTCCGCCGCCAGGTCCGGCCCAGGAGTTGTACAAGGGCGTCGTCAGCAGGCGGCGCTGCTTTTCGGAAAACCGGTTATCCACGGGGGTGTCGTCCTCGGTGACAAGTTGCTCGATGACGCGTCTATCCGCGGGCGTCAGCGGCGGATGAACGGCCGCAACGCCCTGGTCGTTGTCCCGCCTCACCGCGCCGGAGGTCACCGCAGTTTTCCGGTGGGGCACAGATGATTCAGTTGCCGATACGGCGCTCTCGGTCATTTCGCACCCCTCCCCTGCCAGGTCTCCACCTGTCCAGTCGCCCAACTAAGAACCAAAAAACGCAAAACTAATCCGTCATGCCGTTGTCCGGCGGGATTCCGTGCGCGCGCAGCCGGGCTGCGAGCCTGTCGGCTCTGCTTTCGGCCTGGTCGGCTCTGTCTCTTTCCCGGTCGGCTCTGCTTCTTTCCCGGTCGGCGCGTTCCTCACCTGTGAGAACGAGTTCGCCGGACGCGTCGAGCCAGCGCAACCAGGTTGCATGCAGATTGTCGAATCCGCCCCGCCACAGCCGCAGACCCAGCCCAATTCCCGGTAGTATGTCGTAGGCGCACGGCCTGTAATCCCCGGCCGGCGTACGTTGATAGGCCCGTACCGGTTCCTTCTGCACCAGCGTCAAGGGGTCGAATATCACGTAACAGGGGACGCCGAAGCGGGCGTAGCCAGCGAACTTGGACGCAACCTCAGCGCCTTTCTCGTTTGACACCACCTCGATCACCACATCGGGCGCCTTTTTGTACTCCCAGATAAAGTAGCTGCGTCCCTCCTTGCCCCACGGCTCCTCTATCTCTATGACATCGAGGCTGAGGAAAACATCGGGGACGAGCGGCGCTTCGCGGGGGTGCAGAAAGACGCCGACATCGGCTCCGACCATAAACGGACGTCCGCCGCCAGGTCCGGCCCAGGAGTTGTACAAGGGCGTCGTCAGCAGGCGGCGCTGCTTTTCGGAAAACCGGTTATCCACGGGGGTGTCGTCCTCGGTGACAAGTTGCTCGATGACGCGTCTATCCGCGGGCGTCAGCGGCGGATGAACGGCCGCAACGCCCTGGTCGTTGTCCCGCCTCACCGCGCCGGAGGTCACCGCAGTTTTCCGGTGGGGCACAGATGATTCAGTTGCCGATACGGCGCTCTCGGTCATTTCGCACCCCTCCCCTGCCAGGTCTCCACCTGTCCAGTCGCCCAACTAAGAACCAAAAAACGCAAAACTAATCCATCATGCCGTTGTCCGGCGGGATTCCGTGCGCGCGCAGCCGGGCTGCGAGCCTGTCGGCTCTGCTTCTTTCCTGGTCGGCTCTGTCTCTTTCCTGGTCGGCTCTGTCTCTTTCCCGGTCGGCTCTGCTTCTTTCCCGGTCGGCGCGTTCCTCACCTGTGAGAACGAGTTCGCCGGACGCGTCGAGCCAGCGCAACCAGGTTGCATGCAGATTGTCGAATCCGCCCCGCCACAGCCGCAGACCCAGCCCAATTCCCGGTAGTATGTCGTAGGCGCACGGCCTGTAATCCCCGGCCGGCGTACGTTGATAGGCCCGTACCGGTTCCTTCTGCACCAGCGTCAAGGGGTCGAATATCACGTAACAGGGGACGCCGAAGCGGGCGTAGCCAGCGAACTTGGACGCAACCTCACCGCCTTTCTCGTTTGACACCACCTCGATCACCACATCGGGCGCCTTTTTGTACTCCCAGATAAAGTAGCTGCGTCCCTCCTTGCCCCACGGCTCCTGTATCTCTATGACATCGAGGCTGAGGAAAACATCGGGGACGAGCGGCGCTTCGCGGGGGTGCAGAAAGACGCCGACATCGGCTCCGACCATGAACGGACGTCCGCCGCCAGGTCCGGCCCAGGAGTTGTACAAGGGCGTCGTCAGCAGGCGGCGCTGCTTTTCGGAAAACCGGTTATCCACGGGGGTGTCGTCCTCGGTGACAAGTTGCTCGATGACGCGTCTATCCGCGGGCGTCAGCGGCGGATGAACGGCCGCAACGCCCTGGTCGTTGTCCCGCCTCACCGCGCCGGAGGTCACCGCAGTTTTCCGGTGGGGCACAGATGATTCAGTTGCCGATACGGCGCTCTCGGTCATTTCGCACGCCTCCCCTGCCAGGTCTCCACCTGTCCAGTCGCCCAACTGAGAACCAATAAACGCAAAACTAATCCGTCATGCCGTTGTCCGGCGAGATTCCGTGCGCGCGCAGCCGGGCTGCGAGCCTGTCGGCTCTGCTTCTTTCCTGGTCGGCTCTGTCTCTTTCCTGGTCGGCTCTGTCTCTTTCCCGGTCGGCTCTGCTTCTTTCCCGGTCGGCGCGTTCCTCACCTGTGAGAACGAGTTCGCCGGACGCGTCGAGCCAGCGCAACCAGGTTGCATGCAGATTGTCGAATCCGCCCCGCCACAGCCGCAGACCCAGCCCAATTCCCGGTAGTATGTCGTAGGCGCACGGCCTGTAATCCCCGGCCGGCGTACGTTGATAGGCCCGTACCGGTTCCTTCTGCACCAGCGTCAAGGGGTCGAATATCACGTAACAGGGGACGCCGAAGCGGGCGTAGCCAGCGAACTTGGACGCAACCTCAGCGCCTTTCTCGTTTGACACCACCTCGATCACCACATCGGGCGCCTTTTTGTACTCCCAGATAAAGTAGCTGCGTCCCTCCTTGCCCCACGGCTCCTCTATCTCTATGACATCGAGGCTGAGGAAAACATCGGGGACGAGCGGCGCTTCGCGGGGGTGGAGAAAGACGCCGACATCGGCTCCGACCATGAACGGGCGTCCGCCGCCAGGTCCGGCCCAGGAGTTGTACAAGGGCGTCGTCAGCAGGCGGCGCTGCTTTTCGGAAAACCGGTTATCCACGGGGGTGTCGTCCTCGGTGACAAGTTGCTCGATGACGCGTCTATCCGCGGGCGTCAGCGGCGGATGAACGGCCGCAACGCCCTGGTCGTTGTCCCGCCTCACCGCGCCGGAGGTCACCGCAGTTTTCCGGTGGGGCACAGATGATTCAGTTGCCGATACGGCGCTCTCGGTCATTTCGCTCTCCTGACTCTGTCCAGAGAACAAGCGCGGCCAGCCCGGTCCCAGGCCCATGCGTGGCTCAAGAATAGCAGCATCCGGATTTTTTGACAATGCGTCGTCCCTGCGGGGTCTGTCCCAAATTTTTGGGTGGATGTTGTCTGAATCAGGATTTACAGGATTGCAGGCGATCGGTTGAAGCCTGTTCAGCGGATCCTTTTTGCGTCGGGTGAAAGGGCAGATTGCAAAGGCCCAAAAATTCGGGATGCAGCCGATGCAATGGTTGCTATTCCAAGTCCTATGCCGACAGACCACTTTATCAGATCGACTTGCAACCGTTCAATGTCCGCCTTGGTTGCCAGATGTTGGTATGCCCCCTCCAATCGAGCAAGCCTATCCCCGTCAGTCTGCGCAGACATTCCTCTTCGTGCCCCTTCGTGTCCTTCGTGGATGACCTGACTCTGAAAATCCCCTAATCCCGCAAATCACAGTTCAGAACAACCGGGCCGGCGCACGCCCCCTTCCTGTCGGGTAAGGAGACGGCCCTGACACGGGAAGGCCAAGGTCGTTGTGACAAGAAAGAACGCCCCCCAGCCGAAGCCGGAGAGCGTCCCGCACTTTTCAGAACGCCTGGAGAATCACAACCGGCCGGTAGCGCGGCTAGGGAGGAGGGGGTTGCCAAGAGCTGGGCAGGGGTGGGCGCTCTTGGCTTGCCCCTCTGTTGCGTTACCAGGCGTCGTAGGTGATGTCGTGTTCGGGGCCGAAGTGGAAGATGTATTGTTTGTTTTTATCTTTGTCTTTGTCGGCGTAGAAGGTGTCTACGCGAATTCGTTTTGCGGCTGGCAGATAGTCGATTTTGACGCGTTTGCCGTTGAGCGGGTTGAAGCCGTAGTAGATCGAAGCCTCGTCGCCATCGGGATATTTTGCGGCCAGTTCGGCGAAGGAGGGGACCCACGGGCCGAGACGCGTCTTTCCTTTTCTGCTAACGAAGTAGATCTGGAGTCCATCGTCCACTTTACAGAGCTGGATTGGAGTGGCGGCGTGGAAGATGATGCGATTGGGGGCCAAAGCTTTGATTAGCTCGTACTCGGCAAGGGTCTGGGCCAGGGTGAGCGTTTTACCGCTGCCGCCGGTCGGGTCTGGCGGGAGGGGGTCGCCGCCACCGCCGGTCGGGTCTGGCGGGAGGGGGTCGCCGCCACCTGGGGTGGACGTGGGTGTGGGTGTAGCGGTGGGGCTAGGGGTGGTTGGCGGGCCGGTTGAGGGGCCAGGACCATCATCACCAACAGGTGGTGTGGTGCCTGAATCTCCGGGCGGCGGTCCTGGTGGTACCGATTCCTGTGCTGCCGAGGCGGCCGGCCAGGCAACTGCCAGCAGTAGGGTCAAGAGGCAGAAGGCCAGCATGTAACTGTAAATTCGAGAGTTGGCTGTTCCAAACATTAAACCGTGTTCTCCAATCACTAAACCTGAGTTCTTCCGCGTCGCACTGGCATGGGTGGGTCAAATATGCCGAACGATTATAAACTTGGCTGCTGATATTTGTCAACCGGGGGGAAGGGTGTCTGAACTGTGATTTGGGAGGATTTGGGGGATGGGCTGTGATTTGCGCGAGGCGTCGTTGGGTGCGGGGATGGGGAGGTTTTGGGGACCAGTATTGGTGTATTGGGTGTGATTTGTGTTTTGGGGGTGTCGGGACTGGGGCTTATGGGGGGTTGGGATGAGGTGTGATTTGCTTTGGGGGGATGGGTGGAAGACTATTGGGAGACTGGTTGTTTGAGATTTATGAGGAAAAGGGGATTGATTGTGACTGAGAGGGAGTATAGGCATGCGGCGCTGACGGGGCGGATCATTGGTTGTGCGATGCGGGTGCATTCGGCTCTGGGCAGTGGCTTTCAGGAGGTAATTTATCAGAGGGCGCTGGAGATTGAAATGGCGGATGAGGGTCTTGCTTTTGACAGGGAACGGGCAATGCCGATTTTTTATAAGGGACAGGATATTGGATCGAGGCGGGTTGATTTTCTGGTCGGTGAGATAATTCCTGTGGAACTGAAAGCTTTGGTTGAGCTGGAGAATGTACATTTTGCACAGGCCATGAACTATCTGGAGGCATTTGATCCGGAGGTTGGGTTGCTGATCAACTTCGGGGCAGGAAGTTTGGTTTTCAAGAGGGTAGAGAATCCTAAGTATATTCGGAGGGAGACAGGGAAACTGTGATTGAACAGTTTTTGGTAGCCAGTTCTTAGTTTTTACCAACGCCGCTCGTAGCAGGTTCTGGGACTGGGGAGTTTGGGTGTGATTTGCGCTGCGGGGGTTGTCTGAACTGTGATTTGGGGGGATTTGAAGGATGGGCTGTGATTTGCGCGTGGATGGTCTTTAGAGTTGGGGCATTGGAGAGATTTTCTGGATAGGGGGACTGTCTGCACTGAGATTTGCGGCGGGTGGCGGTGGGTGATGCAGGGGGGAAATGGAAGAGCGCCAGGGAGATGATTCCCTGGCGCTCTTTTTTTGTTTGCGTCGCGTCTCGTGTGCCAGACGGTTGTGGGGGGCGCTGGGTTACCAGGCCTCATGGGTCACGGAGTTGGAGCTGTCGACGGTGAAGATGTAGGGCTTGTTGGTGTCGTATTGCGTATCCGGGTAGAAGGTGCTGACCCGGATTTTTTGTTCGGCCGGCAGGTAGTAGATCTGAATGGGTTTGCCGGTAAAGGAGTTGCTGCCGGTGTAGAGCGAGACGGGCGCCCCGGTCGCATGGAGGGTTGCCAGCTCGCTGAAGGGAGCCAGCCAGGGCCCGGTGTGGGTGCCGCCGGAGCCGATGAAGTAGTACTGGAGGCCGCCGGCCATGCGGCAGAGCTGGGCGGGGGTGGCGGCGTGGGAGACGATGCAATTTCCCGAAGGCGCGCTGGAGGCCTGGGGATGCGGCGCCGGCGTTGGGTTGGTCGGCGTTGGGTTCGTCGGTTGGTTTCCCGGCGGGGTGGTCGGTGGGATGGTCGGTGGGATGGTCGGTGGGATGGTCGGTGGGTTGATTGGTGGGTTGATTGGTTGGTTCGGCGTTGGCGGGACGCCCTGCGAGGTGCCAGGCGGGTTGGACGGCGGGCTTGACGGCGGCTGGATCGGGGGATTGGCCGAGGGCTGGTTTTCGGCCGGGTTGCTAGGCGGGCCGCCGGGCGCGGTGGGCGGCGTCACTTGGGCCAAGGCGGATCCGGCCAAGGAGATGGTCAAGAGGACGGCCAGCAGGACGGCTAATTGTGGCGGCGCGACGATTCGGCGCCGGCCCGTCAAAAGAGATGAAAAGTTCATGGTGTGTCTTCTCCCTGCAAAATTAATGAGGACAAAGCCTCCCTCGATCAGTTCGTTTACACGAGATGCGAGCGGCACGGATGCCGTCTCTTAGATAGAGACGGCTGAAGGGGAGAAAAAGTTCCATTTGGTCTACGGTGACGGTGCTTTCGCCAAGCCGGGCGGAAAGCCAGGAATGTATGGCTGCGATGTTGGATTCGCAGGCAGTCGCGGTAGTGGCCGGAAGTGAACGCGTGCAACCTGAGACGCGGCGGAGGTTTGCGCGGCGCTCGGACCGACCAGACTGGTGACTATGCGTGTTAAGGTAAAGAGCAAACACAGGACGATAAACCACTAAATATTATGCCAGAAATTGAGGTGTTTGTCAAGAAACGGGAGATTCGGAGCATTGTCTGAACTGTGATTGAACAGTTTCTAGTTTCTGGTTCTTAGTTTTCAGTAAGCCGACTGTCCAAGGTGCTGGGATTGGGGGGATGGGCAGGATGGCAGAGGCGAGGCTGGCTCTGAGGCGCTTGTGTGAGTTACGGACGAGAGGTTACGAGAGAAAGACGAGAGATTGAGAGAGGAAGACGAGGGGAATGGGGTGGAGGTTGGTTGGGGTGCATGGGGGCCGTTGGCGAATGCGGTGGGTGGTGGGGGGTCTGTTCTTGAAGGACGGGAAGGGTGGAATGGTGGGCATGGTGGGGGTTTGGGGGCGAATTCGGCGGGTTTTTGGGGCGGGCGGCGGGTGTGATTGGGGCCGGTGGGGAGTTGGCAGGTGCGCGATGGGTAGGGAGGAACGACCGCTAAGCAGGGAGCCAGCAGAATTCTTCTATATGTTATTTGTTTTTGACTTCCCGTGGCCCGGAAGTTGGCGTAGGAGGAAAATCTATCGCATTCAGTTAATGGGTGGAGAAGAATTCTACCGAATCATGGTCCATGTCTACGCGATGCAGTTTGCGCTTTTTGTCGTAGAGTTTGTCCTGTTTCAGCTCTTCGACTTCACGGGTCAGTTCCCGGACTTGACGGAGTTGATCCTGCAGGACTTCGGGGGAGAGTTCGGCGCTGGGGACATGGCGGTCGACCAGCGGACTGGGTTTCAGGCGGGCCGGCAGTTCGGCGAATGGTTCGCCGGTCAGTGGGTCGTGAGGCGGCGCTGCCTGCTGCGAGAGATTGGCCAGAGATTCCTCTAAGGCTTCGCCTGTTTCGGTCACTTCCTGAAGCAGCTCGGAGAGTTCAGAGTGTTCGTAAGTGAAATTCTGCGCTGCATCTTTCAGTTCGTCGATCTCCTCCTGGTGAGAGTCGGAGGAGGATTGGTAGCCGAACCGGTGTCTGCCTTCGAAGGTGAGGACTGCTGCAGGGGGATTGTCCGGAGTCAAAGGTTTTTCGAGCGTGGCAAGACCCTGGTGAACGAGCGACTCGAGGCGGTATTGGTCCTGTTGGGCGACGATGGCATCGGCGGCGGCGAGGATGTCGAGGTCACCGTGTGCGCCGGCGATTTCGGCGGCAGCGGCGTGGGTCTCTTCGGTGCGGATATGGTCCATTTCCTCGTCGGCGAGGCGGTAGAGGTCGATCCTGACTTTGGCGCCGCGGCAGATGGCGGTGTAGGCGGCGGGGCTGAGCGTCCCTTCCAGTACCCGTTTCATGCCGTCCTCCAGCGTATCCATCATGTTTTTCAGCCGGTCGGGGATGCGTTTGTCGAGTCTGGCGGCGGTGGCGGAGTTTTTGCCGCCGCGCGAGCGCCATTGGCGGACTTTGTCGGCGGGACCGTGGGCGATGCAGTAGCCGTCGAATTTCTCCAGCCCGTGTCCCTGACAGGGGCTGCCGTCTTTTCTTATACTTTTACAGAGCTTTTTAGACAATTTTCCTTTCTCCTGCAATACGGGTGTAGCTGGTCGTCCGGCCGGAGGGCCGGCGATGGTGATGGGTTGGTTGAACTGTGCAGGGGGGAAACACCTGTACCAAGAATGAATTATAACACATGAAATGGGCGAATTTGTCTGAACTGTGATTTGGGGAGATTTTGGTGATTAACTGTGATTTGTGCGCGGCCAGCGTTCGAGGCGGAATTGGGGATTATCTGGACGGGGTTTCATGGGATTTCAGGGATGGGCTGTGAATTGGGGTGGGGCAGTCGGGGCGGGGCGTTGTCTGAACTGTGATTTGGGGGGATTTTTTTGGATGGGCTGTGATTGAACAGTTTTCAGTAGCCAGTTTTCAGTTTTTAGTGACTGCACTCGTATCCGGTTGTGGGATTGGGGATGGGTTGGCTGGACTGTGATTTTGGGGATGGGAGGTTGTCTGAACTGTGATTTTTTGGGATTTGGGGGGATGGGCTGTGATTTCTTTGGCGGCGATGTTGGGCGCGTGGGGAGGGAGTGTTGTTTGGACTGGGGGGTTGTCGGGACTGTGATTTTTGGGATTTTGGGAGATGGGCTGTGATTTCTTTGGCGGCGATGTTGGGCGCGTGGGGAGGGAGTGTTGTCTGGACTGGGGGGTTGTCGGAACTGTTGTTCGCCCGTTGCCAAGTGTCCAAAGGATGAAATCGGCAACGGGCGAATTATGGGATTTGGGATGTTGTGCTGAGGCTTGGCCGGGCGGAGGCAGGGAAGGGACTGGACAAAAGAAAACGCCCTCCAGCAGGAGCTGGAGGGCGTGACTTACTTTACAGGTCGGACCTGGATGGCCCGATGCTTATTCTATTCGGCAGTGGTGGTGGAGACTATCGTCGACCACTTGCCCATGCCGTTGTTGTCGGCCGCCCGGTTTACTGCACGCAGGCGGTAGACGTAGCGCGTGTCTGCCGTCAGCATCGAGTCCTTGTAGCTGGTGCGCGTGGACGGCAGGTCGTTGCGGATGGTCTTCCACATGCTGTCGGACGGATCCCATCGCTGCAGCTCGTAGCGGACGATGGCCGAGCCGTTGTCTTCCGCGGCCTGCCACGAGAGGTTAATGGCGTTCTGGCCGTCGGGCATGGCGGTCACCATCATCGGCCTGTCGGGCGCGCCGGCGACAGTGATCGCAGACTTGATCGTGGACCAGCCAACGTTGTCACCACCGACCTGCGGCATCGCACGGATGCGGTAGTAGTAGGTCATGCCGGGCATACGGTCTGAGTCTACGAACAGGGTCCTGATGGTGTCGTCTGCATTGTTTCCGGTCGGGTCGAGCAGGTTGTCGGTGCCCCAAACGGGCGTAGCGACGGCAGAATCCCATCTCTGGAGCTCATAGCTGGTGATGGCATTGCCGTTGTCGTCCGGGACCGTCCAGGTCAGCCGGACTGTCTTCATGCCGGTCGCCGTCGCGGTCAGCACTGGCGCGTCCGGGTTGGCGGCAGTCGTGGTGCCTGCTCTGAAGGCCGACCACAGACCTTTGCCCTGTTCGTTGATCGCGCGCACGATGTAGTAGTACTTCGTGCCGGCAGCGAGGCCAGTGTCGGAGTACTCAGTCACGTTCCCCAGAGTGGCCTCAGCAACCCACTGGCTGCCGGACCATATCCGAAGCTCGTAGCCGGTAATGTCCGAGCCCCCGGTTTCTGTCGGCACCTCCCAGTCGACCTTAAGTAAACTGACAGTGCTATCGGTATTAAGGTCTGCGCCAGACCAACCTGGACGTCCGGGCGTGTCTCCACGCGTGGTCGCAGAGGCCCCGTCAGACATATCCGTCGCTGACCAGCCTGCGTCGCCATCCGTTTGCGGCAGCGCACGGATGCGGTAGTAGTACTTCGTGCGGGCACTGAGGCCACCAGTGTTTTCAAACTCCGTCACAGTATTACCGCCGCCTAGCAGATTGACGGCACCCCAGTCGCCGGGATCCCCATTATCCCATCTCTGGAGCTCATAGCCGGTGATGGTGGCGCCGTTGCTGTCGGGAACCGTCCAGGTGAGCTGGATCGAAGTGGCGCCGGTGGCGACGGCGGTCAGCATCGGCGCGTCGGGATAGCCGGCTGCGGTCATTGCCGATGCCGCGTCCGACCAGGGACCGAGGCCCATGCTGTTCCTGGCGGCCAGGGTGTAGTAGTACCTCATCCCGGTTGCAAGGCCGTCGTGCTTATACATGGTGGCGCCGGCTGCCGGGCTGGCTAACGTCATCCAGTTGGAGCCGTCCCACACGCGGAGCTGGTAGCCAGTGATGTCCGACCCGCCGCTATTCGGCTCTGTCCACATCAGCGTGATCGAGTCAGCATCGTCGCCGGTGCCTAGGACTGCCGATGCTATCATCACCATAGACGGCGTGCCCGCCTCCGTGGTGGCAGAGGCAGCGCCTACCATTGTGTCGGTGGCCGTTGACCAATTGCCAGCAAGGGGGTCATTAGAAGCCCGGATGCGGAAATAGTATTTCTTCCCGGCTTCGAGCGGGGTTACGCCAAACACAGTCAGGTCCGCGTCGTCACCCGCGCTTGCGCCCCCGGTGAGCAGGTTGGCGGTACCCCACTCATGTCTGTCCGCATCCGCATTGGAGTCGTCCCATTGCTGGATCTCGAAGCCTTGGATTTCCGTGCCGTTGTCCTCCGGAATCGTCCATTGGAGCAAGATCTCGTCGTCGCCGACAGCGGTTGCGGTCAACATGGGGGCGGCCGCGGGTCGGTTGGAAACGGTTTGCTGTAATTCATCCGACCACTCGCCTGCTCCACTGCCGTTCACGGCGCGCACACGGTATTCAATCGTCGAGCCGCCTGGCGCTTGCATGTGAGTCCACCCGAGAGCTGCCGGCGGGTTCGGCGTGCCAAGGCTTGCGCCACTCCAGTCGCCATCGTCGTCGTCGTCGCGTTGGTACTGCACCTCGTACTCGGTAATCGGCGAGCCGCCCTGGTTAGCCGGCGCAGTCCACTCGATCGTAACAGAGCCGTCAATCGCCGGGTTTGGACTGACGTCGCTGTCAAGAGTAGGCGTTCCCGCCTGTCCAGGCGTTCCCGCCTGCGTTACAGTGGTTGTCCCGGACTCCTGACTCGACCAGGCGCCCACGCGGCTATCGCCGGAGCCGTTCCTGGCGCGTACGCGGTAGAAGTACGCCGTTTCCGCTGAGAGACCGATACTGATGAACTCCGTCCGCGAAGGCGGCAGGTTCGTAACGGTAGGACCTGTGATTTCGCCGAGCACGGTGGTTTCAGTGCCCACCCAGACTTCGTAGCTGGTGATCGCGGCGCCGCCGGTCATCATTGGCGCCGTCCACCTGATCGTGATCGAGTTGACGTTGCGATCCCATTCGTTGGTCGCGTCTTCAACCGCCGCCAGAACTGGCGCGGCCGGCGCGACTACGGGAGTGGTTGCGGAGGCCACGTTCGACCAGGCGCCATCCCAGTGTGTACAGGTGACGGCTGAGCCGGCGGTCGCGACGGAGTTCAGGGCGCGGGCACGGTACTCATAGGTTGTGCCGGGATCGAGCAGCCCTTGATCTGCGCCATGTACGGCGGACCACAACGCGCCGCCGCCGCCCACCGCTGCTGGATTGCTAAAGCCAGTACCATCCCATCTCATCCATGCCGAGCCGGTCGACTTTTTATAGCAAAGCTCGTAGCCGGTGATCGCGGCTCCGCCGTTAACGGTAGGCCCCAGCGCGTCCCAAGAAACCGTTATCGCGGCGCTGCTCTGATGCCCTAAGACAGTTCCGGCGTGCGTGCCGAGGGTCGTTCTCAGGCGCGGCACGGCCGTCGGCGCTGTGGCGGTAGGCGTTCTAAGGTTCCCATCAAGTCCATCGGTGTTTACGGCTTTTCCCGGGCCCACCGAGTTCCTGGCACGCACCTCAAAGTCGTACACGGTGCCCGGCGTGAGAGGCTCTACGTCTACTGTCAGTTCCATCATGGCAGAAACGAAGTTCATCCCATATGAACTGGCGGAGCCCAGCTTGTAACGGTATTCGTACCTGGTAATGGACGCGCCGCCGTTGAAGAAGGGCGCCTGCCACGTAAGCGTTACCTTGCCAGCGCCTGCGGCTGCTCCGATCGCTGTCGGCATGCCCGGCACCTGCGCGGCTTGCGCCAATGTGGTGGCGTCCGCCGCGTTTGACGCTGAGCTTCTGCCGGCCGCGTTCTCGGCGAAGATGCGATAGGTGTAGATCGTGGAATCGGTCAGACCGCTGTCGGTGCGGCTGGTGGCCGTGCCGGGCAGGGAGGTCTCCGCCACCCACACGCCCTGGGTGTTCAGCATTTCGATATGATAGTCGGTGATCGTTGCGCCGTTGGTGGCGGGCGCGTCCCAACTGAGCATGACCAGCCGATAGCCTTCGGTCGCGGTCAGCGTGGGCGCGTCGGGCGCGGTCGAGGGTGTGGCGGAGGCGCTTGCGACATCGCCCTTGGCGTCGGTGGTGCTGACGGCCCTCAGTTGGAAGTTGTATGTCGTGCCGTTGGTTAGCCCGGATACGGACGCGGTCAGGACATTGCCGGCGTTCATCCAGGTGTCGGGCTGGGTTCCGCCGCTGGATACATAGCGGTACTCGTAGTCGGCGACGGTGAGGCCGGCGGTGCTGGCCGGCGCTGCCCAGGTGAGCGTGACCATCTGGTCGTCGCGGGCGGCCATGAAGCTGGTCGGCGCGGAGATGTTGGGCGACGAGAGGACTTTGGCGCTGACCTGTTCGGACCAGGCGCTCATGACGCCGGCGGAATCGACGGCGCGGCCCTGGTAGTAGTAGGTCCTGCCAGTGGTCAGGCCGGGATGCACGTGGAAGGTCGCTATCAGCGGATGAGACGCGCCGATGTGAAGCGCTGTCCAGGCGCCGTCCCAGGCCCAGAGTTCGTAGCGGGTGGCGCCGGTCACTGCGAGCCACGAGACTCTGATCTGCTGGTAGCCGGCGGTGGCGGACAGGACGGGCTTGTTGGGCACCATATCGCCGGCGACCTCGTTGACGCGGTCGGACCAGCCGCCGGCGGCACCGTCGCTGTTGACAGCGCGGATCTGATAGTAGTAGGTGGCGCCGCTGGTAAGACCGGTATGACTGTGGCTGGTGATAGTCAGGGAGCCACCGTCAAGTTGGTCCCATCCGTTGACGCTGTCCCAGGCCCAGAGCTCGTAGCGGGCAGCGCCAGCGACGGCGTTCCACGAGAGGCCGATTGTGGTCGCCCCCGAGGCCTGCGCTGTCAGTGTGGGTGCAGCGGGCACCGGACCTTGCGCATAGGCGACGTTCGACGTATCGAATGCGATAGCGCCGAAGGCCGCCAACATCACAACTAAGGCGAGGGCACTATAGGCCAGTATGCGTTTCGATTGCTTCATAGTGTGATCTCCTGAATTCGATTGTAAGGACTATTGTTCTCGTACCGGACGGTAATAACGGTTACGTCCGGGCTTTCAGCAAGAAGCCGGACGCGATTCAGGTGCGCCCAAAGATGGAGTTGCGTTTTGCGCCGCCAGCTGGGCGGCGACACACGATACGTCAACATATCATGAATCGGATTTGCTGCCAAATCGAAATTTGCCATCTTTGCACGTTCCTACAACCATACTGGGCCCAGCTACAGTCGTGCCTCTGAAGGACATCTGATGGTGAAGAGAGGAGCCGGGAACGGAAGGGGCCACGTGGTCCTTCCTATCCCCTTCCGAACCAACTCCTCCTTCTTCGCCTTGCTCCATCGCCGCCTGCGTTGCGGGGCGGCGAACAGCCGGAGCGGAACTACAACGTACCAGGAGAATCACAACCAGCCTATAGCCCGAATATATAAAAGGGGGTAGCCAAGAGCTTTTCTGATGCCGGCAGCTGCTGGCTTACCCCTTTCACAACTTACCATGCCTCGACGTTAATCGAGAGATCGGAGCCGAAGTTGAAGATGTACGGCTTGTTTACATCCATTCCTTTGTCCGGGTAGTAGGTGAAGACCCGGATTTTCTGGTCGTTAGGAATATAGTCGACATAGACTTGCTTGCCGGAGAGCGGGTTGACGGCGTCCAGGAGCGAGACCCATTCCCCGGAGGGATGCATTTCGGCCAGCTCGGCGAAGGACGGGAAGGTTGGACCGGAAACGGTGCTGCCGTCGGGGCCGATGAAGTAGTACTGGAAGCCGGCGCCGGCCATGACGAACTGGGCCGGGGTTGCGACATGTTTGACGATGCGATTGGCCAACTCGTGGGCGGGCGGCCCGGCCATCATGCCGCCGCCATTGCCTGGCGGTGTTGCCGTTGGTGTTGGCGGCGGTGTCATCCCCGGTGTTGGCGGCGGTGTCATCCCCGGTGTTGGCGGCGGTGTCATCGCCGGGGCTGGCGTCGGTGTCATCGCCGGGGCTGGCGGGTGTACCTCCGGACCTCCCGGCGACGTCGGCATGGCATCCGGATCTCCTATCGAGTCTGGTGTGTCGGGGGGGGCCTGCGCCGAAGCTACGGCCGGCCAAGCAAGCGCGAGCATTAGCGTCAACATGCAGAGCAACAGCATGTAGCCGTAAAAATTGGATCGAGTGGAACCAATCATAAGATTGTGATTCTCCTTTCAGTTAACTTGGGCACTTCACTAGGCATAAATACGTTTATGAGTCCGAGCTGCCGAATTATCACAAGGTTTCTTTTCCCCTTTACTCCCTTCAAGCCGCTGCGCAGTTGCCGGCCGAAGATAGGAATCACAGTGTGCCCAAATCAAGCTGGGCAGGTGCTGGAGGTTTCGTTTACGACTGCGCCTCAGTGCTACAAGCAGGTATTGCTGCGACATGCTTGGCCGGCGTGCGTCGAAGTGCTGCGCTTCTCCACCCCAACTTGAATTCGTTCAAAGTCAACTCTGCCATGATAGCACAGGCCAAAACCTTAGCCAACTTGCCTTGCACATCACGCAGGACTGACTCGGATATGATAGCACAGGCAAGATTCCCTGCCAACTCTCTTTTTTGAATTTCAACAGGGGGGAACTCTCGGAAGCGTAGCACAGGCAAGGGCGTTTGCCAAGTCTCTTTTTCGAACTATGCAGGTGAATACCAGTGGCATGGTAGCGCAGGGGGAAAAGGGGGGACATAACTGCAGTGGATAGGGGGTAGGGCAGGGGATAGGGGATAGTGGTTAGGGGATAGTGGGGAACTGCGGGGGGGGGAAGGGAAGGGCAGGGGGGCGGCGGCGGTTGATTGGACTGTTTTTGGGCTGTTGCGAGGGGGCGGATGGTGGTGGGAGTGGCTTGGACTGCGATATGGACGATATGCCTACGATTTGTATACGGTTGTCTGGGGGGGAGTTTTTAGTTTTGAGTTTTCAGTTTTTAGTGACAGCAGTTGTCTGAACTGTGATTTATGGGATTTGGGTGATGGGCTGTGATTTGGGTGGTGCGAGCGTTGGGGGCGGGGATGGGGCGGTGTCTGAACTGTGATTTTTGGGATTTGGGTGATGGGCTGTGATTTGGGTGGTGCGAGCGTTGGGTGCGGGGATGGGGGGGGATGTCTGAACTGTGATTTATGGGATTTGGGTGATGGGCTGTGATTTGGGTGGTGCGAGCGTTGGGGGCGGGGATGGGGCGGTGTCTGAACTGTGATTTATGGGATTTGGGTGATGGGCTGTGATTTGGGTGGTGCGAGCGTTGGGGGCGGGGATGGGGGGGGGGATGTCTGAACTGTGATTTATGGGATTTGGGTGATGGGCTGTGATTTGGGTGGTGCGAGCGTTGGGGGCGGGGATGGGGGGGGTTGGTTGGACTGGGGGTCACAATCAGGGGGGAGAAAACGCAAGTGCGCCAGAGGCAAGAACTCTGGCGCACTTGGTCAATCAGGATCGCGTCTCGTGTAAAAGACGGATGTGGGCTTTGTGGCTACCAGGCTTCATGGGCCACCGAGTTGTTGGCATCGACGGTGAAGTTGTAGGGCTTGTTGGTGTCGTACTGGTTATCGGGGTAGAAGGTGCTGACCCGAATCTTCTGGTCGGCAGGCAGGTAGTGGATCTGGACCGACTTGCCGGTGAAGGGATTGGTGCCGCTGTAGATCGAGGCGCCACCAGCATGGAGGGTGGCCAGTTCGCTGAAGGGCTGGATCCACGGGCCAGGCTGAGAACTGCCGGAGCCGATGAAGTAGTACTGGAGGCCGCCGGAAATGGGGCACAGTTGCGCCGGTGTAGCGGCATGGGCGACGATGCAATCAGCCGGGGGCGTGAAGGGGGCACTGGGATGCGGCTGCGGCTGCGGGTTCGTTACGGGCGGGGTCGTTGCCGGCGGGGTCGTTGCCGGCGGGGTCGTTGCCGGCGGGGTCGTTGCCGGCGGGGTCGTTGCCGGCGGGGTCGTTGCCGGCGGGGTCGTTGCGGGCGGATTCGTTACGGGCGGGTTCGTTACAGGCGGGTTCGTTACAGGCGGGGTCTCTGTCGTTGGGCCCCCTGGCGTATTTGGCGCTCCATTTGGCGCAGCAGGCACTTGATCTGGGGTGCCTGGCGGCTGCGCCAAGGCGGCACCCGGTAGGATGGCAATAGTCAGCAGGAGGGCGAGCAGCACGGGCGTCGCGATGCGAACGCTTTTCTTCAGACTAGGTGAGAGTTTCATGGAGATTTTTTCCTATTGAATGTGAACTGAATGAAAACTTGCACGGTCGAATCGCTTACACGAGTTGCGATAATACCAATGACGCCTTGCTAGCTGAGAATGTTCCATTATTACAAGCTATTTGAAGTGATCAGTTGTGATTCAGACGGCGCAGCGTAAAGGGAAATCAGAATTGAGCGTTTTGGATTGGGAAAGGGCATGAGAAGGTCGTAAAAGGGCCACACTTAAATGTTGCAGAGTATCGAAATAGAGTCAAGCTGTAGACATATCCGCTTGGCCTCCGTTTGCGGTACGCTTTGCCTACGTGAGGTTTTTTGAGTTTTTAGTTTCTAGTTTTTGGTTTTTAGTAGGGCCACTGGTGGGGTGTCTGAACTGTGATTTATGGGATTTGGGTGATGGGCGGGAGGCAGTGGTTAGTGGCTAGTGGCTAGTGGTTAGTAACCCCGCTCGTACGAGGGACTGAGATTGGGGAGGTAGTGCGGTTGGGGAATTGGGTGCGGTCAGGGGATTGGCTGCGGTCAGGGGATTGGCGAGGGTTCTGGGGTGGGGGGCGGGTCGATGAGGGGGAGTTCGGCGATGGGGACGGTGGTTTGGACTGGGTTGTCTGAACTGTGATTGATGGGATTTGGAGGATGGGCGGGAGGCAGTGGTTAGTGGCTAGTGGCTAGTGGTTAGTAACCCCGCTCGTACGAGGGACTGAGATTGGGGAGGTAGTGCGGTTGGGGAATTGGGTGCGGTCAGGGGATTGGCTGCGGTCAGGGGATTGGCGAGGGTTCTGGGGCAGGGGGAGGGTCGATGACTGAGAGTTCGGCGATGGGCACGGTTGTCCGGACAAGGGGCGCGAAGATCCAGCCGACGCTTTCGGGAAGTTGGAGCTGGAGCCAGTCGCCGCCCTGGTTGCGTCCCAGCAGAGCCGCCTTCTCATTCTGGTAAAGCCCGCCGACAACGGCAAAGCCGGTGCCCGGCCCGGACCGCACATTCGCCCCCTCCACCACCACTGTGACTGCAGGCCCCGTAATCGCTGGCGCGGTGTCCGGCTGTGGTGTGGCCGCGGCAGACGGGCTGTCCACCGTTCTCGTTGCCGTCAGCCGCGCAGCGACCGTGGCCAGCGACTCCTGCGGAATGCTCGCCTCCGCGATCATTGTGGCAACGACAGCCGGCCCGAGCGACTCCTGTACGACCTCCAGCCCGGCGGCATCGCCGAAGATCCTGACCTGCGACGCCGGCGCCCAGCCGGCCGTCCCGTCGGCCAGGTAGGCGGCGAACCAACCGCCGTCAGCGGAGCGCCCAGTGATTGTGAGCGTGGCGCCGACCTGCATGTTTACGACTGCGCCGCCGCCCGGCACGGCATAGAGCGGGCCGCCCGCGACGACGATGCCCAGCGCGGTTGGCCGACTGAACACGGATAGCTCCGGGTTGGCAACCAGCACGGATTGGGTCGGAGTCGACAGCGCATCCGATGTCTTCGGCGTCAGAGTCGCCTGCGCCTGCCGTTGAGCAAGCCGGTTGCGGACCGTCTCTGCGGCCCGATCCACACTCTCCGTCGCCGCCGTATCTCCCTGGCCGGGCGCGCTGAAATCCGGCGTGGGCTGGGCCACGCGCGTGCCGGGCGGCAGAGCCGTCGGCTCTGCGCCCGGCCGTCGACCGCAAGCGGCCACCATCAGCAGAACGCAAACCAGCGCCAGCGCTCTGCGCGCCTCTTTCGAGCAGAGGCGCATTGAACAATTATTCATATCGCAGGGCGTCAATAGGGTTCAGACGACTGGCCCGATAGGCTGGATAGATGCCGAAGAAGAGACCAACGGCCATGGAAAAGAGAACTGCAATGGCGATCGCGTCAACACCAACAATCGCTTCGAAGTCGTTGATGAAGGCAGTGGCCGCGGTGGCTCCACCCGCGCCCAGCACAATTCCCAGGCTCCCCCCAATCAGCGACAGCGTCACGGCTTCGATGAGGAACTGACCCAGGACATTGCGCCGCTTGGCCCCCACCGCCTTGCGCAGCCCGATCTCCCGGGTCCGTTCGGTGACGCTGACCAGCATGATATTCATAATGCCGATGCCGCCTACAAGCAGACTGATCCCGGCAATTACGCCCAAGAACAAGGTCAAAGCGCTGATAATGCCTCCAAAGATTGAAATGAGGTCCGACTGATTGATAATGGCGAAGTCGTCTTCGCCCAGGAAGGCGATGCTGTGCCGCTCGCGTAACAGTTCGGAAATCTGTTCCTGCGCCGCCCCCATCCGGTCGTCAGAGCGCACAGTCGCGTAGATGATGTTGACCTGGTAGTCGCCGCTGACTGTTCTGCGCCGGAAAAGACGGTCCTGCACTGTCGTCAGAGGAATAAATACCGACTCATCCAGATTGGCGCCGCCGACACCGGCGCCCCGTTCCTCCATCACACCGATCACCCGGAAAAGTATATTATTTACACGGATCGTCTGATCAAGGGGATCCTCATTCGAGTCGAAAAGCGCTCCGTAGACATCTGAACCAATCACCACCACCCGGCTGCGCTGCTGGACATCTAAATCGACGATAAAGGCGCCGATAGCAGCTTCCCCGGAAAGCACATCCTGGTAGCTGGCGGTGACGCCGCTGACGGAGACATCCAGATTTTTGGCCCCCCTGGCAACCACGGTCCTGCCGTTCACCTCAGGCGAAACAGCAGATACGTCCGGCACACGTAGGGAATTGCCGATAGCGTTGCTGTCGCTGAGCGTCAGAACGCCGCTATTTCTGCCCCGTTCCCGGGGCGGCCCTCCGCTCAGTTGGCCCGGCACGATGAAGAGCAGATTTGTGCCGACGCCGGAAAACTGATCGATGACATATTTTTCCACGCCCCGCCCGATACTCATCAGGGCGATGACCGCGCCGACACCGATGATAATGCCCAGCATCGTCAACATGGAACGCAGTTTGTTGGCAGCCAAAGCACGCATTGCCACGCGCACCGATTCATAGAGATTCATAATCTGTTTCTTCCAGGGCGCTGCATACGGAAATCAACCAGGAGACAGACACCCCTCCGTCCTTGGCCAGGCACACAGCCGGTTGGATTCATACCGGCCTGGAGATTGGGACTACTCCCTCTTCCGACTGTACCGATGGCGACCGGCCATCCAAGGATACGCGGTTCTCATCCCGTTCGATCCGACCGTCACGAAAATGAATGACCCGGTTGCAGTACTCGGCGATTTCAGGGTCGTGGGTGACGAACACGATTGTAATGCCCTGCTCCCGGTTGAGCCGCCGCAGCAGGTTCATAATCTCAACGCTGGTCTTCGTATCCAGATTGCCGGTCGGCTCGTCGGCCAGAATCAGCTTCGGTCGATTGATCAGGGAACGGGCGATTGCAACCCGCTGTTGCTGCCCTCCCGAGAGTTCATTCGGCTTGTGATCCTGCCGGTCGTCCAGGCCCACCAGACGCAATGCCTGCGTTGCCCGCTGGCGTCGCTCGCGTCCACTTATGCCGGCATAGATAAGTGGAAGTTCCACGTTGTCCAGGGCCGTTGTACGGGCCAACAGATTAAAACTCTGGAAGACAAAGCCGATCTTCAGGCTACGGATTTCCGCCAAGCTATTATCATCCAACAGACTCACATCGGTGCTGTCCAGGCGATAAACGCCGGCGGTCGGCACGTCGAGGCAGCCGATGATGTTCATCAACGTTGACTTGCCGCTGCCGCTGGGCCCCATGATCGCCACGATCTCACCGACGTGGATATTCAGGTCCACACCGCGCAGGGCGCGCACCTCCATATCGCCCATCTTATATACTTTGGTCAGATCGATGGCTTCGATGACCGGGCGAACGCCGCTGGGGCGTTCGGTTCCGTTTGCGCTTGTTTCGTCGGGAAATCGTTGGAGCATTTAAGTGCCAAGGGCCTTATGCGAATGCAGATCTCCGATGGAACCAGGAGTTTGCATATTTCGTAAGATCAGGCGAGACGCCTGCGTTGCCATCGGGAAGTCGGTGCTGAGGGTCTTGGTTTCAAACGGGACTTACATTCGTCAGATATCCCGCCAGAGGTCTTTTCAAGCTCTATCCAGCATTAAGGCCCGCCGAAAATCGCGCTGCGCAGCTGTTCCTCGCTGCTCGTGCGGATGAGCGCGATCTCATCGTTATCGCTGAGGCCGGCCAGTACCTGGGTGAAGCGGTCGTTGCGCAGCCCCATCTCAATCTCTTGCAGGGTCGGCGCATTGCTGACGATCTTCTGTACAAATGCCTTCCCCGATTCGCGGTCAAGCTGGATGTAGCGATTGGGCACGAGCAGGACATTGTCCACGTTGGCGGTGGTAATGATCGCGGTGGCGCTCATACCGGCCCTCAATTGGGCAATGGCCGAGGCCGGCACGATCTCCACCTCATAGGCCACGACCCCGCCTACATCCCGGGCTGTGGGTGATATCTTCGTCACCTGACCGGCGATATCGGCATCGGGCAGCGCGTCCAGGCTCAGACGCACAGTCTGCCCCATCTGCACCTGGCGGACATCGATTTCGTCGACCAGGACGGTCATGTGAAAACTGTTCAGGTCCGTCAGCACAAGCGCGGGCAGCCCGCCACCGCCGCCATAGAGTTCACCCTGGCGCAGATTGACCTGGCTGACGACGCCGGTGATGGGCGCGTACAGCATCGAAGTGTTGAGCGAGTTCTCCGCCTGCATTTTGCTCAACTCGGCTTGGCGCATTTGTGCGCGGGCGATCTCCAGGTCCTCCTCCGACGGACCCTCTATCAGCGCATTCAGAGCGTCCTGCGCCACCAACAGATTGCTGCGAGCCTGGCGCACACCCAGTTCCGCTTGGGCGATCTGCGCCAGCGCCGCGGCGTTCTGGGCCTCGTCGGCGCCCTGCTGCGTCAGCGCCAACTGGGCCTGCGCCACCTCAAAGGTGATCGTCATCTGCTGCAACTGGACGGCCTGGGACGATGCGCCGGCATCGGCGAAATGCTTGACTTCATCATACGCGCTCTGGGCCTGGCGCACATTCACCGCCGCTTGCCGCACCTGCGCCTCCTGCACTGCAAGCTCCTCCGCCGACGCGCCGGCCAACAGTTGCCGATAGCTGGCCTGCGCGCTGGCCAGAGCCGCTTCTGCACTGGCAACACTGGCCTGGGCAACGGTGACGCTGGCCTGAGAGGTGATTATATCGGAGTCCGAAGGTGGTTTTTCCAACTTGCCCAGTTGCGCACGGCTGATCTGGAGCGAGACATCGGCCTGTTCGAGGGCTAACAATGCGTCGGTCACATCCAATTGGGCCAGCAACTGCCCGGCCTCCACCGGCTGGCCGACGGATACCAGCACCTGCTCAACCCGGCCGCTGGCGCGAAAAGAGAGCGCAACCTCGGCTTCCGGTTCGATACTGCCCGTTGCGCTCACTGTACTGCTGATCGACCCACGCGCCACTGTGGATGTCTCGTAACTGGGGCCTTCGGCAAGCGCAGCTCGACGCGCCTGAAAAAGTTGGGATCCAAACCAACCCGCTGCGCTGATGGCAGCGATTACGATTACCGTGATCAAGAGTCTTTTCATCTATATTCATCCTTGGGGATATTTTGTCTCCTGGCCTTCACTACGCACCTCCAACCTGAAGGTTGCAAGGCCAGGACCATTCCCGTGGTCCAGCATACAGCTAGCCACAGCGCGAGTCTGTAAGCCGATCTCCAATCACCGCCGCGCCCCGTGTGCGCGGATTCAGAAAACCCGCTCCGACAAAGCAACCGGCCATGTGGTCGATACCTCAATAATATGGAATTATACAATCTTTGTTAAAGCGCGTTCACGAAACCGCCGCTTTGCTGCACTGCGAATTGCGTAGTCCGTGCAATACACCTTGTTTCGAAGGAAATCCACAGAATGGAAACGACTGTAGATGCCACAGCCGCTCGCCCCGCCTACGCCACCGTCACACCGCTCAGATTCTCCAACGCCTTCACCAGCGCGTGGTTGCCCTCTTCGCCCAGGCCCGCCTTCTGCAGCGTGCGATACAGACTGAAGATCTGGCCGGTCAGCAGAATCGGCACGCCCAGCGCGTCCGCCTCCTGCATAATCAGGCGCACGTCCTTCTGTTGCAGATTGATGGTGAAGCCGGGCCGCCAGTCCCGTTCAATGATCTGCGGGCCGCGGTTGGCAAGCATCCAGCTCCCGGCCGCGCCGCTGACGACGGCATTCAAGCACTTTTCCAGATCGACACCGCCGGCCTGGGCAAAAACGAGCGCCTCGCTCATGGCCAGACAGTTGCCGACGACCAGGATCTGATTGACCAGCTTGACGGTCTGGCCCGCGCCCTGCTTGCCCACGTGCGTAATCGTCTTGCCCATGGCCTCGAATACGCCTCTGGCCCGTTCCACCTGGTCTTCGTCGCCGCCGATCATGATACTGAGAGTGCCGTTGGCCGCGCCTTCGCTGCCGCCGCTGATTGGCGCGTCGAGCATTTTGACGCCCTTGGCGTTCAACTGCGCGGCGATTTCAATCGTCGCCTGCGGGCTGATCGTGCTGCAATCAATGACCAACGCGCCCGCCTGCGCCCCGCAAAGGATGCCATTCTCGCCCAGGACAACCGCCTCGACATCCGGCGTGTCGCTGACACAGATGATCACAATGTCGCAGTTGGCGGCGACTTCCGCCGGGCTGGCGCCGGTCGTTGCGCCCGCCTCCACCAACGGGTCCATCCGGCTTGATGTGCGGTTCCAGACGCGCACGCTGTATCCGGCTTTAAGAAGGTTGCGGGCCATGCCTTGCCCCATGATGCCAAGCCCGACAAACCCTACGCGCTCATTCATTTAGTTGTTCCTCCTATGGTAGTCGTTGTAACGAGGTTGTTCGCGGACAGATTATGATACGCCTGTCGGGGGGAAATGACAAAATGGATACAGAAGGGGGGGTTGTCTGGACGGGGATTTGGGGGGATTTTTTTGATGGGCTGTGATTTTCGCGCGTACGGGCGTTTGAGGGGGAATTGCGGGGGGGGTGTCTGGACGGGGATTTGGGGAGATTTTTTTGATGGGCAGTATGGGGGGCGGGGTTGGAATTTTGGCGGACTGTATTGGGGATGGGGCGTTTCATGGTCGAGCTGGCAGATTCTCAACTGTCTGTTGTCGGTGTCGGAGTAGGGGTGGCTGTGGCGGTAGCTGGATTGGCCACAGTTACGTATGGCGAGAAAGTGCTGCCTACATCGTTATAGGCGCGCACTCTGAAGAGGTATTGGGTTTTGTAGGGAAGATTGGTTATGGTTGCGCTGGTTCCGTCAATACTAATGCGTATGTCCTCGCGAACATAGCCATCAATGTCAACATCGACGCCGTCGTATGGCAGTAGCACCCACCTTCGCAAGAATCCAAATACAACATAGTGGTACAACCATACATCATAGGAGGCGGTCTCCGGTACCGTGTTCCAGTTGATTCTTACGCTGCCTGCGCCATTCATGCTGGCGGTCGGTTTGTCCGGTGCGGAAGGCCAACCTATCGGTGTAGGCGTAATGGTAGGGGTGACGGTAGGCGTAGGGGTGGCTATCAGACGATACTCTTGGGGATTATCCGCGCTTCCTGATGAAGAGATCCTCAATCCCACTGCGTTTTCTGCTAAGACCCTAAAAGAGTAGCTAGGAAAGTCGGTGGGCAGATTGGTCAATACGGCGCTAGAACCGCTAAAGGTGAAACTGATTCCCCGGCCTGCCGCCTCACTTTTGACTGATCTCCAGTAGGGATAGGACCAGTACCACAGATCATAATGTGTGGCGCGAGGAATATCATCCCAGTCGACCTGTACATGGCCGGCGCCCAGAATGACGACAGTGGGGGGATCGGGTACATCCGGCACGGTGTCGTACTGTTGTTGAGGCGTCGTCGTGGGCGTTGCAGTGGGCGTTGATGTCGTTGTAGGTGTTAAGGTTAGCACAGGCGTGAGCGTAGCAGTAGCCGTTGATTCAAGCTGCTGTTGCTGGGACTGTAGTGTGGGTGTAAGTGTCGGTGTAAGTGTGGGTGTCGGCGTTGAGGTAAGTACAGGCGTAGGCGTAAGAGTGGCCGTTGGTTCAAGCTGCTGTTGCTGGGACTGTAGTGTGGGTGTAGATGTAGCGGTGGTGGTTAGCGTGGTGGTTGGCGTGGCTGTGGGTTGCCGGAGATTCGGTTGTTCCGGCACGGAGGGCTGTGTGGTGTAGGTGGCTGTCGGGGTTGATGTAGGTGTGGCTGCGGGTTGCTGGCCCTGTTGGTCCTGCGGCACGGTGAGGGAAGCATACTGCGACCATGCGCTTGTCTCACCTGCGGCGTTCACTGCGCGGACGGTATAGTAGTAGGTTGCGCCAGCCGCAGCGCCCTCGTGCGTATAGGTGGTGTCGGTCAGGTTGTCGCCGCCGATCTGCTGCCAGTTGTTGACGCTTTGCCACGCCCACAACTCATAGCTTGTAGCGCCGGTGGCGGCTGTCCAACTCAATTCTGTCCCGTTCTCAGTCGCCTGAGCGGTCAGGATGGGCGTAGAGAGGGCCGACACGGTTGCGGAGGCGTAGTCGGACCAGGCGCTTGTCTCACCTGCGGCGTTCACTGCACGGACGGTGTAGTGGGTCGCGTGGTGTCTGCTGTGGCATCCGTGTGTGTAAAGGTGGCGCCTGTCAGGCTGTCCCCGCCGATTTCCTGCCAGTCGTCGACGCTGTTCCAGGCCCACAACTGATAGCGTGTTGCGCCCTGCACGGAAGTCCAACTCAGGTTCACGCCGTTCTCGCCAGCCTGCGCTGACAGCGTTGGCGTTGAAAGCGTGGATGCGGTCGAGCTCTGTTGCGCCGAGGCCTGGTCGGTGAAAGAGAGGATGGCGGTAACAGCCAATAGGATCACTGCCAGCCACGCGCCGAGGTCGACGACAGACGTGTAAACGTTTCGTTGACGCAACATCCTTCAACGTCTCCCTGGCGGCATGGCCGATCGGGGACGGGTCAGTTACAGGCCGTCCGCGGGCGAAAGATCTCGACCCACCGTAGTCCACAGCATGTTTATGCGTGAGGTAGAGCCGGGTCATCGCACCCGGCGATCGCATAGGCGGTATTTTCGTTCGAAGGCTTGGTTGTTTGCGTCTGTGCCTTGCCCGTTTTTCTCTGGTTCTATTAGGGCTCCCTTAAGGATTCTTTTGTGGAGTATAGCATTATTTGCACAGTTATGATACCGGCTTTCATGCAAGGGGTGCAGCCCAGATTTTTGGACAGCCGCTGTCTGAATCAAGAATGGTCAGTTCTTCGTTTTTTGGTAACTACTAAGCCACAACCGGTGTGCAATCTCACTGAATCAGGATATGCAGGATTGTTGTCGCTCGTTCTTCACGCCGTTCGTGCCACCGGCAGTGCCTGTGTGGCCCAACCTCTGCCAGGCCAGGTTAACCCTCGATCGCGGTCACGTTTCGGGGTCAAGCGAAGCCCTTTTGGGTGGCGGCGACTTGGGGCTATGGCACCAACAGGCGGCAAGGCTGGTGTCAGGGGGGCGTTGCGGGGGGAATCCCACCGCACAAGGGAGGCCGCTTGCGGCCGACCACCAAAAATAACACTGAATGAGTAGAAAGAAACACCTTTGCTGGCCTCATTCAGGGTCGCGAATTGACTATGGCTGAGTAGTCACCTGCTGAGAGGATGTGCCGGGCAGGGATTATCCGGACGGGGGCGGGGGTAGATCGGACGGGGGAGGACCGGTGGGCCCGTCGGGCGGGGGGGGGCCGTCGGGCGGGGGAGAGTCGGGGGGAGAATCGGAAGGAGGCGGTGGTGTGGGTTGTCCAACCTGGGTTTGATCCGAGTCGTTGGGAAGTAAGTTCAGTCCGGTAAACAGGCTGAATAACAGCGCTACCGCCGCGATCGAGATCAGAACGAGCATGAGAGTTCTATTGACTGCTCTCTTCTTATCTTGATTCACTGTTTCTCTCTCCCAAACTTGCTCATTCCTCTGAAGTAGGCCTCAAGATCTGGACCACGAGTCCACGAAGGGCGCCCACAAGGGGCGCCCCTACCGATTCGTTTTGCCTTGGGGAGGGCACCCACAAGGGGTTCTTCTACCCGATTCAGGCAGCCTCACGTGGTTTTATCCCAATTTGATGCAATTGCCCTGGGGCGGGGCGTGCCGCTACTCGTTCTCAGGCAAGTTTTTGATATTTGCCTTCAGCCATTCTTGTATTCGTTCTAGCCGATTCTTTCTGTCTGTGAGCATATCTCTAATGAAGCGATTTGCCTCATCATGATGGCAGTCGATGAAATATCCATTAAGTCTTAGAAAAGCATCTGTAGAAAAAAAGGCAACACGTTTATTCCCGTCAACGAACACATGATTTGTGGCCAGACTCTCCAGAAACGCGGAGGCTTCTTCGGTGAGACTATTGTAGTAACCTTGTTGAGGACGCATTAGAGCAGAGTCTAGTAGGCCCTCGTTCAATATACCAAGCGAGCCTCCGAAATATTTGATTCCACGTCTGTGGATTTCCACAACCTGTTTACGAGTGAGGTAGACATAGGTCATCGTGCCAGCAATTGACCTAGCCGGTAATTTCGCTTAAAACTCTCCTCGGCGTGAGCCATGACCTCTTCATCGGAAGCCTCGCTGCCCCGTACTGGAACCTGACGGTTATTAGTGTCCTTCACTTTCTCAACCTTCAGAGAATCGTCTTTCGAAGCCTTATCTGTTGGTGTCTGTTTCTTGTCCATTTTTCGCTCTCTACTATTATAGGCTCTCATCAGGCTCTTTTTGGAAGTATAGCACTATAGACACTGTTCGCAAGATGGGCTGTAATGTCGGCAGGGCAATCGCATCTGAATTCGGACGCCACAATAGCCCTGGGGAGGGCACCCACAAGGGGGGCGCCTACTTGTAGGCGGTGCTGGGGATTTTCAGGATTGGCGGCGATGGATCGATTTCTGCGGGATCTTTTGTGGTCGGCATAGAGGGCACGAGGTCAGGACCAGAAAAGAGGACCCCGTTTGCGGGGTCCTCTATTGGCTGAATCGATGTCGGTTCTCTCTCAAAGCGCCCTCTACTGCAAAAGCGCTTCCAGAGCCTCCGTGGTTTCGCTGTCTTCCGGCTCCTCCACCTTCTCGTGCGCAATCGCCGTGAACTCATAGCGGCCCTTTGGGCCTTCCTCGTCCGCCTTGCCATTGGCTGAGTCGAAGGGGTTGCGCTTGCCGGACATCTGCTCACTGACCACTGCTTCCGCCGTCAGGTCGGCGGGAACGTCGGCGATAAAGTCCACCTGAATTGTATCACCGGACACGAAGCGGCCTTCCAACAGCGCCTCGCTGAGCGGATCCTGAACCTCACTTTGAATCACCCGCCGCAGCGGGCGAGCGCCGTAATCCGGGTTGTAGCCGGCATCGGCAATCGCATAGCGGGCCGCCGATGTCAGTTCCAGCTTTATGTCCTGCTCGGCCAACTGCATGCGCAGGGTGCGCAAATCCAACTCGACGATCTCTGTGATCTCATCTTTCGTCAGACTGCGGAAGACCATGATCCCGTCCAGGCGGTTGATGAATTCGGGGCGGAAGGTCCTCTTCAGAGCGTCCATCACGCGCGCCTTCATCTGCTCATGCTCAGCCTCCATGCGGGTCTGCTCATCTGCGGTGATGGCGAAACCGATGCCCTTGGAACCTTGAATCAGCTTGGCCCCGACATTGCTCGTCATGATCAGGAGCGCGTTACGGAAATCGACCCGCCGGCCCTTGGCATCGGCCAGTGAGCCGTCCTCCATGATCTGGAGCAGCATATTGAACGCCTCCGGGTGGGCCTTTTCGATCTCATCCAGCAAGACGACCGAATAGGGGCGGCGGCGCACAGCCTCGGTGAGCTGCCCTCCCTCTTCGTAGCCCACGTATCCGGGCGGCGCGCCCACCAGCCGGCTGACGTTGTGCCGCTCCATGAACTCGCTCATATCCAGTTTGATCAGCGCTTCTTCGCTCCCGAACAGGAATTCGGCCAAGACCTTGGTCAACTCCGATTTGCCGACGCCGGTCGGCCCCAGGAAAATGAAGCTGCCGATAGGGCGCTTGGGGTCTTTCAGCCCCGCGCGGGCGCGGCGCACCGCTTTGCTGATCGCTTTGATCGGTTCATCCTGACCGATGATGCGTTTGTGCAGTTCCGCTTCCATCCCCAGCAACCGCTCCCGCTCTTCGCCGCCTATGCGATACACCGGCACACCGGTCCACATGGAGACCACTTCGGCGATGTCTTCGGCGGTGACGACCGGCTGGTTGGCGACCTGCCGCCAGCCTTCCCGCAGCTCTTCCAGCTTCGACTGCAGCTCTACTTCCCGATAGCGCAAATCGATTGCGTCGTCGAAGCGCTGAGTCTCCAGCGCCTCCTCCTTCTCCTTCTGCAGGCGTTTCAGATCGATGAACGTTTCCCGCAGGCTGACCGCGTGCGGCGCCTTGTACATGCGCACACGGCTGCCGGCCTCGTCAATCAGATCGATCGCCTTGTCCGGCATAAACCGATCCGGCACATAGCGCGCGGCCAGATGGGCGGCGGCATTCAGCGACTCATCCGAAATAATGAGTTTGTGGTGCTCCTCATAGCGGCTCTTTATGCCCTTCAAAATCTCTATCGTCTCTTCTATGCCCGGCTCTTCCACCAGAATTGGCTGGAAGCGGCGCTCCAGCGCGGCGTCGGTCTCGATATGCTTGCGATATTCGTCCAGCGTAGTGGCGCCGATCACCTGGAGCTCGCCGCGGCTTAACGACGGTTTGAGGATATTGGCCGCGTCAACGCTGCTGCCGGCCGCGCCCGCGCCCACTAGCATATGCACCTCATCAATGAACAGAATGGCGCCGCTGTTGATAATCTCTTCGATCACCTTTTTCAGCCGCTCCTCGAACTGACCGCGGTACATGGTCCCGGCCACCAGGCTGCCCACATCCAGCATCAGGATGCGCTTATTCAGCAGAGGTTCCGGCACATCGCCGTCGATCACCCGCTGAGCCAGCCCCTCCACGATCGCGGTCTTGCCCACACCCGGCTCACCGATGAGCGCCGGGTTGTTCTTCGTGCGGCGGCTGAGAATCTGGATGACCCGCTCGATCTCCATCTGGCGGCCGATGACCGGGTCGAGGCGACCTTCCTCAGCCGACACGGTCAGGTCCAGACCCAGTTGATCCACCAGAGGCGTCTTGGACTCTTTCTTCTGCTTTTCTTTGGATTGGGCGCTGCTCTGCAGGAGATCCCGCGCCGTCTGGGTGCGCACGCGGTCGAGATTGATGCCGAGGCTGCGCAGCACGTTGACGGCAACGCCGTCCCCATCCCGCACCAGACCCAGCAGCAGATGCTCCGTGCCGATGTAATGGTTGCCCATCATGCGGGCCTCTTCGACAGCCAGTTCGATAACTCGCTTTGTGCGCGGGGCCAGGGTCGGCTTGCCAAATGGCGCGCGTTCACCCCGCCCGACCGTGCGCTCGACCGCGCGCACAACCTGGCCCGGCTCCACGCCCAACTCTTTCAGCACCTTGACCGCAACGCTATTCTCCTCCTGCACAAGACCAAGCAGCAGATGCTCCGTGCCGATATGGGTGTGATTGAGCCGCAAAGCCTGTTCCTGAGCAAGCGTTAGCACTCGCCGCGCACGTTTCGTGAAGCGTTCGAGTTTATCAGACATGGGTTCATTCCCTCAATAGTCGTTTTGGTCCTGCGAGTATGCAATCGGACTGAACCAATATAACATACGCGCCACCGGGCTGACGTAATTGGAATTCCGTTTCTCTCCCGTACAACGGTTCAGAATATGGGATCGAATCAGGGCGCATGGTCACGGGCGGGGAACACCCGGCGCCTGTCAGAAGATTAAGGTGCGATTGGCGTGCTGGGGCCGGACGGACCGCTTGACAGCGCCGGCAAACTTGGAGAACAGACATCCGACTCGGGGGGTTGGTCTGTCATACGGAATCCGTTGCCTGTGGACATATTGTAACGATGGCCCGCCTTCTTTGTCAATTCAGCAAAAAACGTGCCGACGAAATGCCCGGCACGTCTATGCAACAGAATCAATTCCGCGCAAGACAGAGAGAGAAATTGCCGTTTTCCGTACTCAGCGGCCGGTTCTCAATCGCGCCGCTTCAGCGACGATCCAACCACCAGAAACGAAAAACTAGATAATCGCTTTGACGTACTCTGAGTCTTGTGGCGCCTGGTTCTGATCGTCCTCGTCTTCGCCGTCTGATTCAGCTTGCGCCTGCACGACCTCCGCATCGGTTTCCGCAGTCACTGCCTCATCGCTCGCGCTGTTCTCTTCCAGAGGAACCGGTTCCCAATCGAACTCAACCGCCTCCTCTTCGGGCGCAACCTGCTTTAGGCTGAGGCCCATCCGGCGCTTTTCGATATCGATCCGAATGATACGCAGTTCAATCTCCTGGCCCTCGGTCACAACTTCACTCGGATGGCTGATGCGCGTCTCGGTCAGTTCGCTGATGTGAATCAGCCCTTCGATGGTGTCACCTTCCAGACGGGCAAAAGCGCCGAAATGGACAAGCTTCGTAACGACACCACGCACGACTTGCCCCACTTCATAACGGTCAGGCACAGTCTCCCACGGCTCCGGCAGCAGCCGGCGCAGGCTCAGGCCTATTCGTTTGCGCTCCTGGTCCACGTTCAGCACCATCACGTTGAGCTTCTGCCCGATGGAGACCACTTCTTTGGGATGGCTGATGCGGCCCCAACTCAGTTCGCTCAGGTGGATCAGACCGTCCGCGCCGCCCAGATTGACGAATGCGCCAAAATCGGCCAGACTGCTTACGACGCCTTCGCACACACAGTTCTCCTCCAGAGATTCGAGCAGCTTTTCCTTCTGCTCACGCCGCCATTCCCGAATCGCGACCCGCTCTGAAAGGATTAGCCGATTGCGACGTCGGTCAAGGTCGATCACCTTCATGCGCAGTTCAGTATCCATCAGCTGCATCCAGCGATTGTCAGGTTCGCCTTCCGTGACCTGCATTGCCTGGCTCTCGCTGCTCAACTGGCTGGCAGGCACGAAGCCGCGCACCTGCCCGATCTTGACAATCACCCCGCCTCGGTTGAAGCCGCTGACGGAGCCGGTGAACATGTCCTGCGATTCCAGCAACTCTTCGGCGAGCTTCCAGTCGCTCTCGGCCCTAGCCCGGGTAATGCTGAGCAGGAGATTGCCATCACGGTCTTCGCGCATCACATAGACCGGCACTTCGTCTCCAATCGCCATCTCCCTGAACTCGTCTTCCAAGCGGTCGACCTCGCGGCCTGTGACGATCCCTTCGGACTTGTATCCGATGTCCACCAGCAGCTCACCGGCGCGTTTGTCCACAACAACGCCATAACGGATGTCGCCCGTCTGCGGCTGGTTTACATACGAGTCGTCAAATTCCTCCAGGAGCCGCGCCATCGGATGGTCGTCCATGCTCGGCAGGGTATCCATCTCTAACAAAAAATCTGCGGTTGGTTCCATTACGGCGACTGCTTGCTGATTTGACATGACTGTCTTGCTTCCTCCAATACAAAGAGTTTCGTGACACGATAAGTGATTATTGTTGCATTGCGTCGATGAACGCAACGATAATTCCGAACTGCTTACGCGCCAACCTGCCCGCTATTGGCGCGCCAAACCCACACTCGTTTCAGTGCAGGACACACGCCTGCACCACCTGATCGGGTATACGGGAGAGCGAAGACTGACTTTGTCTTCTTTGTGGAAAGGTACTGCGATTCGCCAGCGAAAATGCCTCTCAAGCGCGCAACGCGATCGCCTCAATCTCGATCAGCGCGCCGAGCGGCAGTGCGGCAACTTGCACAGTGCTTCGTGCAGGGGGATCGTCCTGGAACGCTTCCGCGTAAATCTCGTTTACAGTTGAGAATTCCGCTATATCAGTCAAAAATATCGTCGTCTTTACAATATGACCCATACTGGAACCGGCTGCGCCAAGCACAGCGGCAAGATTTTCCAGGACTTGATGGGTCTGTTCGACGATACCTGGTCGTAGTTGGCCGGTTAGAGGATGAATCCCGATCTGACCAGAGGTGAAGATCAAGTGGTCTGTTGCGATGGCTTGAGAATAAGGGCCGACTGCTGCAGGCGCTTTCTCTGTAAGAATGATTGTTTGTGTCATACAGAACTATCAACTAAATTGTGTTCCATCTGATTCGGTGATGAACTGCTTTGAACAGCCTGTTTCAGTCAGGAGAGCAGTCGATCATTCGCACCAGGCAATATGGAGAAACACAATTGAATACCCGAACGATTGCATATTTTTTGACATTCTATTCGACGCTACCGCATTTGTCAAAATCCAATTGCGCGTGTGATTGGACTGCGATCTTTGCCTACTTTATCCGTCCGACCACTCGCAAAGCTGTCAACTCTCCAATGCCGCGCAGATGTCAGCAACGATGTCTTGCGGCTCCTCCACGCCAACCGCCAGGCGCACCAGCCCGTCCGATATGCCGACCGCAGCCCGCTGCGCCGACGACAAAGCGCGATGGGAAGCATGGCTCGGATACAGCGCCAGCGAATAGAGATCGCCGACCGTTGTGGCCGGTTGGACCATCTGCAATGCTTCCAGAAAGCGAAAGACATCCTCGCGGACGGCATCCTTCAACTCAATCGCGACGACCGCGCCATATCCACGCTGGTCAAACAGCCGACCGGCCAGTGCATGCTGCGGATGGTCAGGCAAGCCGGGGTAGCGCACACAGGCAAGGGCGGGATGGCGGCTCAGTTGCTCGGCGACAACACAGGCGTTGCGGCACTGACGCTCCACCCGCAGCGGCATCGTCTTAAGCCCACGATGCAGCAGCCAGGCCTCATGGGGACCGAGATTGGCGCCGGTCTTCTTCAGATATTCCCAAAATGCCGGACGCATCTCGTTACGCGCCGTGACCACGCGCCCCAACACATCGCCATGGCCGCCAATGTATTTTGTGGCGCTGTGGATCACGACATCGACGCCGTGAGCAAGGGGGCGAAAGAGCATTGGGGTGGCGAATGTATTGTCAACCAGCAGGAAGGTGTTGTGCACGCGGCATAACTCCGCCAGCCGCGCAATGTCCACAACTTTGAGGAGAGGATTGGAGATCGTCTCCACGATCAGAACGAGCGGCCTCTCCTGGGCCAACATCCGCTCGACGGCGGTCAGATCGGTGGCATCGACAAAGACGCCTTTCACACCGTATTGGGGCCAGAGCTTATCCACCAGGGAGTAGGTCGCGCCGTAACAGTCCTGCGCCGCGGCCACGGTTGCGCCCGCCTCGACCCCGCAGGCAGCCATGGCCAGGTTGACCGCTGCCATGCCGCTGCCGGTCGCCAGCGCGAAATGCTCGTCAGCCCGTTCCGGCATATCGTGGCATTCCAGTTCCACGACCGCCCTCTCGAATGCGGCCACCGTGGGATTGCCGTAGCGCCCGTACACGTACAGATCCGGATCACCGCCCAGCGCGCTGTCCAGGTGGGTAGTGTCCTCATAGACATAGCCGATACTGGGCGCGATGCCACCGACGACCGGCGCCGACGCGACGCGCTTGCCACGCGGGGCATAACGACGGGCTTCCCCCCCGTGGACGGCCTTGCTGACAATTGATTTGGGGGAAAATGGCATGGTGGTGAAAGCGCTAAAGGATCAAAGCCTGATCAGGAGTAGATCATCGGCAGGCTGCGCCGCATAATTTCGTAGTTTTCCAGCGCCCGGCCCGCGCCCAATGCCACACAGGCCATCGGATTCTCGGCGACATAGGCCGGCACGCCGGTTTCCTGCGTAAAGAGCGAAGCGACCAGTCGAAGCTGCGCGCTGCCGCCGGTGATCACCATGCCGCGGTCGATAATGTCGGCGGCAAGCTCCGGCGGAGCCTTTTCCAGGGTCGCCCGCACGGTGCGCACGATCGACTGCAGCGGCTCCATCATCGCCTCGATCACCTCGCTATTTGAGATCTCAATCGTCTTCGGCAGACCGTTTATCTGGTCCCGTCCCCGCACCTCGATGCCGCGGTCCTCCTCGGTGGGCATGGCAGAACCGATCGCGATCTTGATCTCCTCCGCAGTCTGATCGCCGACCAACAGATTGTACTTTTTGCGAATGTAGCTGACGATCGACTCATCCAGCCGGTTGCCGCCCACCCGCACGCTGCTCCAGACCACAATATCGTACATGGAGACGATGGCGGCTTCGGTTGTGCCGCCGCCCATGTCCACCACCATATTGCCCGTTGGCGTGCCAATCGGAAGCCCCGCGCCGTAGGCGGCCGCCAGCGGTTCGGGGATCAGATAGGCCGCGCCGGCGCCGGCCTGCATGGCCGCGTCGTGGACGGCGCGCTCCTCGACTGAGGTGACGCCGCGCGGCGTGCTGATCATAACCTTCGGTTTGAACAGGGGAAATCGACCAACAATATCCTGGATGAATTTGCGCAGCATCGCTTCCGTCACAACGAAATCGGCGATGACACCATCACGCATAGGACGGACCACTTCGATGCTTTCCGGAGTGCGGCCCAGCGTATCATAGGCTTCGTGCCCGATCAGCACCATCTTGTTGGCCTCCCGCCGAATGGCGACGACGGATGGCTCATGCAGGACAATCCCCCGACCTTTGACATGCACGAGCACATTGACAGTGCCGAGGTCGATTCCGATCTGTTTTTCAAACATAGACGCAATTCGTAACCGTTGTGATGTAGAATGCAGGGAAGTCTGATGTGATCAAGCGAGGCGCAACCTGCACGTCACTGTGTTCGGTCACATCCTGACTTTTTACCGGTACGGTATTATAACTTAAATCTAGCAGGTAAGACAAATCAGTTTCGGATTTTCCGAAACGCTTCGCGTTTCCGGTCCAATTAGCGCCCGCGCTGTACATAGCTGACGGCGCCCAAGAGACCAAGAATCAGGCCGGAAAGGGAGGCGCCGTAGGAAAGGAAGCTGAACAGAAAACCGGCTTCGATCACCTTGACGACCATGGCGAACGCCAGTAGGAAGCCGAACAGGAGCAGGAAGAAGCCGTAGAGTATCAGATACAGTGGTGAGGTGGGCATACCGCTTACCGGGCAAATTTATCGCTCACGAATTGACAGATGCGTCGTCCTGATAGAGCCAGCAGCGGGAGCGATGCTGCGGTTCCGGTTCGAAATTGGGCGGTGACTCCAATTCGCACAGATTCTCCATAAAATGGGTGCAGCGCGGGTGAAAGCGGCAGCCGGAGGGCGGCTTGACCAGGCTGGGCGGCTCGCCGGGCGGCACATCGCGAAAGACGTGCGCATTTGCCGGGTCCGGGTCGGCTATGGCTGCCAGCAACGCGCGCGTATAGGGATGCAGGGGGTTGCGCACCAGATCGTCCATCATGGACTGCTCGACGATCTCGCCGGCGTACATCACGAAGATGCGTTCGCAGAAATAACGCACGGTGGAGAGGTCATGGGTGATGTAAACGACCGCCAGGTTGTGTGATCGCTGCAGCCCCTGCAACAGGCGCAGGACTTCTACGCGCACCGACATGTCGAGCATCGAGACCGGTTCGTCGGCCACGATCATGCGCGGGCGCAACAGCATGGCGCGTGCAATGACGACGCGCTGCTGCTGGCCGCCGCTGAGCATATGGGGAAACCGCGGCAAGATGTCCTCGACAGGCGACAGCCTGACCTCCTCCATCACCTCGCGGATCCGGTCCTCGCGGGCGGATTCATTCATGTCGCTGTGGATTTTCAGCGGTTCGCCGAGGATGCGGCGAATATCCATGAAGGGCGGCAGCGCGCCGAAGGGGTCCTGCTGAACGTAGCCGACCTGTGAACGATACCACTGCATATCTTGCGAGTTGAGGGTAGTGAGATCGCGCCCTTCGAAGATGACGGAACCGCCGGTCGGCCTGTGCAAGCCCAGGATTGTCTTCATCAAAGTGGATTTGCCGCAGCCGCTCTCGCCGACGATGGCGACCGCTTCGCCGGCATGCAGATCGAAGCTGACATCGTCCACGGCGCGGACGGTGCCGGCGCGGCCAAAGCCCCAACGCCTCAGTTCGAACCAGGTGCGCAGATTGCGCAGGGAGAGCAACGGCTGGGGCGAGCCGGCAGATTGATTCGCGACTTCAGGGGCAGTAGATGGAAGTACCGTGGATGTCATCGCCAAGGCGTCTCTTTCGAGCCAGGGCCGTTCCAACAACGTTGCTGGGAGAAGGGGTGAACGCCTGACTGCTGTAGGACGGATCCGGTTTTTAACTGTACACACAATTGCATCAGCCAGTTTCTCCGTTTTGATGGAGCCAGCACTTCACATGTTGGCGGCGGCCTGCCCGGACCAGTTGGGGATCGGTGTCGCAGGGCTCGAAACGATGGGAGCAGCGGGGGGCAAAGCGACAGCCTGTTGGCAGGTCCAGCAGGCTGGGCGGCTGACCGCTGATAAACTCCGGTTCCCCCACCTGGCGCAGCTTGGGAACGCTGGCCATCAGCTTCTGCGAATAGGGATGCAGCGGCTCGACAAAGAAATGTTCGGCGTCGTTCAACTCGACCAGTTGGCCGGCGTACATGACGGCGGCGCGGTCGGCCAGTTCGCTTGAGGTGCCGATGTCGTGGGTGATGAGGATAAAGCTGGTGGAGGTCTCCTGCTTGACCCGCTTCAACACGTTCATGATGTTGGCCTGGGTCAGCACGTCGAGCGCCGAGGTTGGCTCGTCGAGAATGATCAGGTCCGGTTCGGTTACCATGGCCATGGCGATGGCGACGCGCTGGCGCATGCCACCGCTGAGTTCGAAGGCGTAACGGTTGATAAAGTCTGCGGGGACGCCGACATGCTGGAAGGCTTCGGCAGTGCGTTCGATGGCCTCTGCGCGCCGCATACCCGAATGGGTAAGCAGCGGCTCGGCCACCTGTTCACCTACTTTGAGGACAGGGTTGAGCGAATTCATGGCGGCCTGGGGCACGAGCGAAATCTTCACCCATCGTACCTGCTGGCGGAACTCCTCGTCGCTCAACTGCATGACATCCTGGCCGTTGATTTTGACAGTGCCGGAATAGGTGTGGACATTGCGGGGCAACAGCCGCAGGATCGCCTTGGTAAAAGAGGTTTTGCCGCAGCCGGATTCGCCCAGGATCACCATGGCTTCGTTGCGGCGCAGGTTCAGGCTGACACTGTCGACGGCGTGCAAAACGCCCTGCTGCGTGCGGAAATAGAGACGCAGGTCCTCGATTTGCAGTAGAGGCTGCTCGGAAAGGGCCATTACAACTCTCGCAATCTGGGATTGAAGACTCTATCCAAGGCGAAACCGACCATGGCAAAGCCGATGCCGGAGAGAAGCAAGAGTGCGGCGGGCTCGAGCACCCAGTAGTAATGGCCCTGGTAGAGGGCGTCGTTGACGCGGGCGTCGCTGAGTACTTTGCCCCAGGTGGGCAGCAACGGGTCGCCCAAGTTGAGCACGGCCAGCGTAGCTTCTACAAAGACGAAGGAAGGGATGGATACCACAAACGAGGGTACCAAAGTGGGAATGATTTTGGGGATGAGATAGAGGAAAATGATGCGGAAATTGCCGGCGCCGTAGGCCCGCGCGGCCTCGATGTAGGACGACTCCTTCATCTGGAGGAAGATGGCGCGGGAGGTCTTGATGCCCGAACTGAAAATGCTCAGAAGAATCAGGACGCCCAGCATTACCCAGATACTGCGCGAGTAAAATATACCAACCATGATCAGGATCGGCAGGACGGGCAGAATCAGGTTGACCTCGGTTATGCGCTGGATTGCCGCATCGATCAGACCACCGAACCAGACCCCAATCGCGGCCACAATCAGTGTACTTACCGACGTTCCAACCGCTGCCAGGAGGCCGAAGGCCAGAGCCACCGGCATCCCCCACATGAGCGCCAGCATCAGGTCGCGGCGCCGGTGATCGGTGCCGGCCAGGCCGTAGACCTCGCCGTAGACGACCAGCCTGGCGTCCACATCGGCCTCATCCTCGAAGACCAAGCCTGCGGCCACGAGTTGGTATGTGCCCTTCAACGGCCTGGGTTCGTCTTCGCTGGAGGCAGGGTCAGCAAAGAGGCCTACCACCGGCCTTACTCCATTGAGGCGCCTTTGCAGGTTCTCCTCTTGCGAAAAGCGGACAGTAACGGGCCCGGCGACGGTGACATCGGTGATGCGGATCTCGCGTCCGTCGGGGGTCAGCCAAGTGAGCGAAACAAGTGGGCGTTTCTGATCATACTCTGATGTGAGGAAGAGGGATATTTCCTGGGGGAACTCGTCGGCCGTATAGTCGAAGGTGAAGGTGGTGATGACGTCGGTCATCTCTTCAGACACTACCTTGCGCGTCTTTTGTACGGATTCTCCATCGGTTTCGGCCACGGGGCCAAGAGCCAGCGTCTCGGGCAGATTGACGCCCGGAAACAGGTTCACCCATTGGGGCAAGGCGGTGCGAGGGTTTTCCAGCCATACACCCTCTCCGCCCCGCCACATGTCTATCGCTTCACTGTAGGGAATGGCAATCACTGTATAGATCGAAAAGAGGATCATGGCCGCAATGATGGCCAGGCCGGCGATGGCGGAAGGATATTGGGAAAGAGCCGAAAGTGTCCGTCGCACAGCTGTCATACCTGCCCCCCTTGATTGCCGCCAACCTTGACGCGGGGGTCTATGAGGGCATAGACGATATCGAGGAAAAAGACGGTAATGCCGAGCAGGTAAGCATAGATGACGGTAGAGCCTACGATCACCGACGTCTCAAAGATGTTTGCCGCCTGAAAAAACAGACGGCCCAATCCCGGCCAGTTGAAAATCGTCTCAAGCACAATTGAGCCAAACCAGAGGCTTATGATTGAAAGTGCCAAGCCGGTCACGATCGTGGGCAGCGTCGGCCGCATTATGTAGCGCCGCTCTATCACCCGGTCGGACAAACCTTTGGCGCGGGCCATGTCGACATAGTCTTCGTTTGAAAAGATGAGGAAGAAGGTGCGCCAGGAGTAGATGCCCAGGAAGACGGCGCTGATAAATATGGAGCTTACCGGCAGTATCATGTGATTGAGAACGCTCAGGGAGTAGTTGACGATCGATTTGGGCGGGGGCGCGGAGACCAGGCCTCCAAATGGAAACCAGCCGAAAAGGGCGGCAAAGACCAGAATGAAAAACAGGCCGTAAAACCAACTGGGGGCAGCGGATGTCGGAGCCAAGCCAACGATGACCCGATCGAGCAGGCTGCCATAGTTGCGAGAAAGATAGAGCGCAACGAAGATTCCCACAAAGAAAAGCAAGAAAAATGAAGTCGAGAAGAGAAGCAGGGTGGCCGGCAAGCGCTCCAAAATGATCAGGCGGACCTGCCGCGAGCCGCTGTCGCTGGACAGATTGTCGGCCCACCCCAGGTTCAGCGTCATGGCCCCCCATAGAAAGCGGAAGCTGCGAAGGAGGAAGGGTTGGTCAAGTCCCATCCGCTTCTCCTGCAAGGCAATCAACTTTCCGATATGTTCGCGACGTTCTTCGGCGGTCATGTTTTTGAGCTCCGGATCAAACCCCGAGGAGATCGCCACCGTCTCGCGAATGTAGCCTCTGCGAATTTCGTCCACATGGCCACCCATATTGGCGACCAGAATCGCCAGATAAACGCCGATTACGACGGTGAAGAATAGCGCAATCATACGCAGCGCAGTGTACTGCACGACCCGCGTGAGCGCGCTTTGCGTCTGAGGGATTCCGGCGCTTCCGGCGCCGGGTTGAGGGGGCAGAGCGGCTTCCGTCATAGCCTGTCCTCGCAGGTTCAGGAGAGAGTGAAGACGGGTGACGAGTGAGAAGCTGTTTCTCACTCGTCACCCGTCACTCCTTATTTCTCACTTCTCTGTTGTCAGTTCGTGGTTACAAACTCCACGGACGAGAAGGTGGGGATGCTCACCCGCAGCGGCGCTACCGCCACCTCCAGCTTATTGGCGCCGGACTCAAGACCGGCCGTATCTTCGGCGCTGAGGGTGATCTGCCAGAGACCATCCTCCACCGCTTCGGCGGTGCCGGTCAGGGCCAGTTCGCCAAGGGCGTCAAAGACCAGATACTTCACTTCGTCGATATCGGCTATCGCGTAGGCGTCGCCGCCAAAGTCTATCAGCACGTCGAATGTCACCTCATCGCCGGCGGCAACGCGGGCCGGCCCGTCGATCGAGACTTCGGCGATCATGGGTGTGTCGAACCCTTCCCACTTACTGGAAGGATCGAGGAAGTTTTCGTTGCGCACCAACTGGACTGTCTTCTCGGTCGTGAACGCCTTCTCCAGGTAGAACGGCCCAAGGCCAACCCAGAAGTGCCCCTTGTCTTCGTGCCACGCGCTCAGGTTTACCCAGCGGGCAGCAGCGTCATCTGCGCTGATGTAGTCGCCCAGTGTCGAGGCGTAGGGGATATGTCCACCAGCGGTGGCCTCTTCGAGATGGCCTGCCAGAATCTCCATGCTTGGCCCGGCGATGTAGCTCATCCACTCCACTTCGTTGGCATCCGCCTTGTCCGAAGAGAAGGCCAGGTCGCCGGCAGCCTCAGCCAGCAGCCCTAACGCCATCGAATGCCACGGCGTGCTGGGGAAGAATGTGGCCACGTTCAGCTCGGCGTCGAGGGTGTACTGGTCACTGTAATACTCGACGATCAGCGGATCCGCCTGCACGATCCGATAGCCCCTGAAATGGCTCTGGAAGTTGTTGAGACTTGGCAGCTGGGCCTCGTCGAATACGGCGCTCTCCTCTTTGGCCAGATCGAAGGTCAAGATCATGTCGAGCACGATGTCGGCAAGAGCGAGCTGGCTGCCGTCGTGCCAGGTCAGGTCATAGAGATCGCCCGGATAATAGACGACACTCTTGATATTCGCGGTCAGCCCGTCGGGATGGAGGTCGCCCACGGTGATGAACTGCTGCTCTACGGCGTCCCAATCGAGCAAGGCATCCTCCGGTACGTCGATCTGCTCGGCGAATGTCAGGTCAACCCAATCGTGCGTGCTGCCGACAGGCAACCCTTCCTTGACCGTTACTTCCGCTCGCTCGATCCGTTGCGGCCACTGCAAACCGGTGAACGGATCCGGCATCGTGCCCAAATCCTGGGTCGAGCGGATCAGCATCGTATCGTAGATCCAGTTGGTGCCGGCGACAGGATTCCAAGGTTCAGGCAACATGCTGGGCATGGCGATGGTGAGGGTGCCGCCCTCTTCGCCCGTGCGCCGCAGGGTATAGGGCCACAAGCGGGCGCCGTTCAGGCCACCGGCCAGATCTGTTGAAACAGAGATATCGTTTCTGTAGGCGGTAAAGCCCAGTTGGTTAACCAACCAGACGCGCACCGAGTCCTGCATGGAGAGGGCGAGAACGTCGGCGAAGAGTTCACGGCGCTCGTCCATAGTCGTGAAATCGCGCAGGTCCAGTTTTTCAGACATGGCGTCGAACTCTTCCGAAGGCGTGTATGCCTGCCACAGTGGGAAGGGCAGGCCGCGGTTTGTATAGAAGAAGTCGAAGTTGCCAGCCTGATCGCGGCTGATGGCGGTTGTTATCCAGCCGCCGGTGTAGATGTGGAACTGGCCTTCATGGGGATCGGTGCCGATCCAGATTGGTGAGGCCTCCGAGGCGGTCTTATAGTCACGGTTGACGTCAAAGCCCAAGTCCTCGAGCATTGTAGATACGTAGTCGCCGATCTCCTTACGTTCATCTTCGGTGCGGATAAGGAAGATGACCTCGACCGGCTCGTCCTCGTAATGCCAGACGCCGTCGACCATCTCGGCGCCAAGCGCCTCCATCTCCTCGTTGATGATCTCGGCCGCCGTGTCCGGGTTGTGCGCATACTCCAATTCCAGCTGGCGCACGATATCAACCAGGCGGGCATAGTCGGGGAAGGCGTTGGTAATTGCCATGTAGCGGGGGGAGGCCAGGCCACCATAGATTTCCTGGGAGATGAAATCGCGGTCAACCAGGTAGTTCATGGCCTCGCGGATGCGCGGCACGGCAAAGGGGTTGAGTTTGCCGGTACCGTCGAAGACCGGCCCGGCGGGGTTGAAGGTCAACTCTGCGTAGACGCCGAAGGAGTTGGAATAGGTCAGACTATCCATGCCCTGCACCAGGGAAAAGACCTCGGCATCGCTGATGGAGAACGCGTAGGCGTCGAGTTCCTCGCTATCCATGCGGGTCATGGCCGCGGCAGCGGAGGGCTCTTCGACGGCGATGACTTCATCGACCCAGGCGCCGGTACGTTCGCTCATCATCGCGGGCGCTTCTTCAGCCGTCTCCTCTTCCTCCGCGGCCGTCTCCTCCTTCATCTCCTCCTCGGCAGCCTGTTCCTCCTGCGCTGGCGCCTCAGTTTCCTCGGCCATCTCGGTTGGAGCGGCTGGGCTGCAGGCTGCAAAGAGCAGCACGGCGATCAGCAGGATCGCAAGTAGTGAAAATCGTTTTGTTCTCATACGGTTATCTCCTTTTTTAATAAGCTTTTTACGAGTGTTCGATGGACAGTAATCCGTCGCGCAGCCACCGGAAATCCCGGGCCGAAAGCGGTTGCCAACACCATACCGTTGACCGTATCTCTTTCACCAATGGCAACAACGTCTGCCAACCACTTGGAGAGGCAGACGCAATTCCTGCATGATATAACCTAAGGGGATAGCAGCATAGTAGCACCCCCGTCTATAGCTGTCAACACGATTCAAGACGATGCCGCTGCCGCGTGTGCATCCCAAGATGGCGGCGCATCTGACAGGGAGAGTCGTGTCACGCGCCCCCCATTCAATCGGAACATTTCGTTTTACAATTAAATAATATATCCTACTTTAGGACCCCGCACGCCATTGCCAGGCTGACGAGTTCTGCTTTCTCCTCCGGCACGCATACATGACCTGCTCCTGTCACGCCATCAGCCTCCCGAACGTCAACCGTCCACGAATTGATACTCACTTTTAGAAAAATTTTGGGGTAAACGCTCGTGGACGCACACAATCGCTTGTGAACGCATGTAGTCGCTCGCGTATGCACGTAAACACACGTAAACACTCGTGTACGCACGTAATCGCCCGTGAACGCACGTAGTCGCTTATACGAGCGCGGCGGGGCGCCTGCATCATAAATTCGTAATCATTGAACTCCCTATGCCCCTTCCGTTTCCCCTCCCTCATCGCCGGGTCGCCCCCCTTTCAGACCTCACCCCCATTCCGGGCTGCACCCCTCCGCCCCGGTCCGATTCGACGCGGCACCAGCCATTCGCTATAATTGCAGTCACCCGCCCACTCCTAGGCAACGGCGCAGCCGCGCCAAAGGGACTCACCATGACTGAATCCGCAACGCCGCCCGATCCGCACGGCGCTTCTGACGCAAGCAATCAACTGGCGCATGAAACGTCCCCCTATCTGCTGCAGCACGCGCACAATCCGGTGGACTGGTTCCCTTGGGGAGAGGAAGCCCTGGGCATCGCGCGCACGCATGACAAACCGATCTTCCTCAGCATCGGTTACAGCGCCTGCCACTGGTGCCATGTGATGGAGCGCGAGAGCTTCGAAAACCAACAGACCGCGGCCTTGATGAATGCGCATTTCGTCAACATCAAAGTGGACCGCGAGGAACGCCCGGACCTCGACGCCATCTATATGGAAGCGGTGCAGGCCATGACCGGCAGCGGCGGCTGGCCGATGAGCGTCTTCCTGACCCCGACCGGGCAGCCCTTCTACGGCGGAACCTACTTCCCGCCCCAGGCCCGCTCCGGAATGCCCTCCTTTTCACAGGTTTTGCTGGCGGTCTCCGAGGCCTACAAGGAGCGGCGCGGGGATATCCAAGCCCAGGCCGAAAGGTTGACCGACGCCATCGGGCGCACCGGCAGCCTGTCCCCCGGCGGCGACTCGCTCGGTACGGAGATTCTCAGCGAAGCCGGCGGCAGGCTGCTGCAATACTTCGATGAACATTACGGCGGATTCGGCGACCAGCCCAAATTTCCCCAGCCCATGACCCTGGAGTTCGCCATGAGCCAGTACCGGCGCAGCGGCGACCCGGACGTGCTGCGCATCGCCGAGCACACGCTGCAACAGATGGCGGCAGGCGGAATCTACGACCAGATCGGAGGCGGGTTCCATCGCTACAGCGTCGACCGCATCTGGCTGGTGCCCCATTTTGAAAAGATGCTGTACGACAACGCCCAACTGTTGCGGGCCTATCTCCACGCCTGGCAGATCAACCGTCGGCCAGAGCATCGCCGCATCGTTGACGAGACCGCCGACTACGTGCTGCGCGAGATGACCGCGCCGGAGGGGGGCTTCTACAGCGCCCAGGATGCCGACAGTGAAGGCGAAGAGGGGAAGTTTTTCGTCTGGACAGCGGACGAAATCGAAGCGGTCCTGGGCAAGGAAGAGGCCGATCTGCTGGGGCGGGTCTACGGCGTAACGCCGGCGGGCAATTTTGAGGGCAATACGATCCTGAACCTCAAACGCACTGTCGTGGACGTGGCGCAGCAGACCGGCGCGCCCGTCGAAACCGTCGCCGAACGGTTAGCCGCATCGAGCCAAAAACTGTTCATCGAGCGCGAAAAACGGGTGAAACCGAGCCGCGATGAGAAAATCCTCACCGAATGGAACGGCCTGATGATCCATGCGCTGGCCGATGTCGGCGTCGTCCTCGGGCGGGCGGATGCGCTGGAAGCGGCCGCAAAGTCGGCGGACTTCGTCCTGGCGCAGATGAGCCAGGACAACGGTTTCCTCTTCCGCAGCTACAAGGATGGCCGCGCGCGCTTTAACGCCTATCTGGAAGATTACGCCGCGTTCGCCCGCGGCCTCGTCGCGCTCTACGAGTCCACCTTCGAGCTGCGCTGGCTGGCTGAAGCGGTCCGTCTGGCGAAGATCATGCAGTCCCAGTTCGCCGATGAAACGCGCGGCGGCTTCTACCAGACCGGCATCGCACACGAGCAGCTGGTCGTCCGGCGCAAGGATTTCATCGACAACGCCATCCCCAGCGGCAATTCGATGGCCGCTGAACTGCTCCTGCGGCTGGCAAAGCTGACCGGCAACGATGACTACCGCAGTGAAGCCGCCCGCATCTTCCAGATTATGACCTCGGCCATGGCCCAGCAGCCGACCGGCTTCGGGCGCATGCTCAGCGCGCTGGATGACCTACTCGCTCCCAGCCAGGAGGTCGCGATCGTCGGCCCCCCCGACGATCCCCGGACGCAGGCGCTGCTCCACGAGGCGCGCCGCCACTACCTGCCCCATACCGTGCTGGCGCTTAGGGAAACGGATGGCGAAAACCCACTGCCCCTCCTGGAAGGCCGCACGCTCGTTGACGGACAACCCGCCGCCTACGTCTGCGAAAACTACGCCTGCAAGCTGCCGGTAACAGGGGTTGATGCATTGCGGCAACTGTTGGTGTCGGCATAGCGGCAGCAATTGGGGCCAAATAGCACGCAAGGATTTCCGGCGCGATCATGGCGGACAAGCGGCTACAGTATCTGGAGAGCATCGCGGCCGCCTGTCCTGAACTGGCGCTGCAAACGGCGCGCTCTATCGATCCGGGCAGAACAATGACCTGCTCCTGGTCAACCACGAACTGCTCTTTCGCTTCCCAAAATAGCCACAGAGCATCGCCGCGCTGCGTCGCGAGCAGGCCGTTCCGAACGTCGTCCGCCCGCAGGTGGACGACGCGGCAGTTCGTCCCTTTTCTTGAGAACGCTGATCACTTCGCCTTCGCCAACGTTCTGCGCCACGGGGATTTCGGAACCAGCAACATCCTCTACAGTGCGGGGCAGCAGCGGGTCATGGGGATCATCGACTTCGGCCGACGCCGGCGTCGGCGACCACGCGATAAACTTTGCCGGGCTGTACATCTCCTACGGCGAACCGTTCCTGAGGCGTTGCGCACGCGCCTATCCCCTCATCGATCTCTGTTGGGAACGCATCCGCTTCTATGCCGACTGCGCCTTCCTGCTGGAGGATGCCCTGTTTTGCGCTGAGCACGACACGGCTGAAGCCGGTGAAGTGATCGCAGAGGTCAACCAGGCAGCAAGACACAATGGTCAATGAAGCCTCGGCTGTTAGTAATCAAGGACAGTTACTGGTCACAGACCACTAGCCACTAGCCACTGCCGTTTCGTCCGCCCTCGGCGCCAGTTTGTTCCAAACGGCGTCCAGACTGAAGAGCTTGCTGTTCAGACTGTAGACCGCATCCCACATGGCATTGCGCGCGGCCACGGCTGCATCCCGCTTCTCGCTCGCGGCGCCTTGCGCCACGCTTCGGCCTGTTGCGCGTGCCTGTCGGCGGCCTGCCGGGCCTCGTCGGCGAGGGCGTCCGCGCCGCTCACGAACGCATCCAACAGTTCAGCGATCGGCCCCGTGTCGTCCACGTCATCATAGAAGCTGTTGGCGCGAAACGCAGGCGGATGCGCGCAGCCGTCGGCGTCGCGTCCGGTATGCGTCGGCTGGATATGGGGCGTCACCGACAGGAACATAACCGTTCGTCTGTCCGGTAGCAGATTGCGCACCTGATGGATCTCGTCGGCCAGGGCAATGCACATCTGCCCCGCTTCCAACACTTCGACATGGCCGGCGATCATGAATTCGGCCCTGCCCTCCAGAATGAGGAAGACCTCATGGCCCAGATCGTGGCTGTGGCGGCGGTCGACCTGCCCCGGCTCCATCTGATAGAGTCGCGCCCGGATATGCGGCGTCACCAGTACGTTCTTGTTCACATCACGGAAATCATACACTTCAAAGGTCATCGGCTTCTCTCCTGTGCTGGGCTGAGCGCGCCAGGGCCTGTCGGACAGGTGAACCCTTGCGCTGTGGAAGAAGAAGACGTTCACTTGCCGCGCCGCGCTGACACGGCTACGGCATGTTGGCGTCTCCTCTGGTATGATTGTGGTGGAACAGAAAGCGAAATACAAGCCGACTGGCCGCGAAATCTGTCGGCAGTAAACAATTCGTCCGCGCCAGCGCGCGCCTTTTGCCGCATCGGTACAGCCCGCGCCATCTCTGAGGAGGTCAGTATGCATATCCCTGTGGGCCTCAACACCTGGTCCCGCCACGTAGCCGAGCTTTTCCCCTATCTCGATCAGATTATCCATCCATTCGACTCGCTCTGGTTTCCCGATCATGTCCAGTACAACGGGCACGATGTGGCCGAGGGCTGGACATTGGCCGTCTACGCGCTGGCCCGCTACCCGGACAAGCTCGTGGGCCACGACGTGCTGTGCAACAGTTTTCGCAACCCCGCGCATCTGGCCAAAATGGCCGCGACCGCCCAGGCCTTCTCCGGCGGGCGCCTGGTGATCGGGATCGGGGCCGGCTGGAATGAGGAGGAGTACCGCGGCTACGGCTGGCCGTTTCCCAGCGCGCGCACCCGCATCGAGCAACTGGCCGAGGCGATCCAGATTTTGCGGGCGATGTGGACCGATACACCGGTCAATTTCGCAGGCAAGCATTACCAAATGGAGAACGCCTACTGCGAGCCGAAACCGGAACCCGTCCCGCCAATCATGGTCGGCGGCGGCGGCGAGAAGTATCTGCTGCGGGTGGTGGCGGAGCACGCCGACTGGTGGAACTACGTCTGCCCCGACCTGGAGACGTATGCCCACAAGCAGTCGGTGTTGCAGGAACACTGCCGCGCGGTCGGGCGGGACTACGACGAGATTCTACAGGTGGCCCACGTCAGCGTTCTGATCGCCGACACCGAGCGGGAGTTGCAGCGGCTCAGAAATGACCCGGAAGTGCGGCCCTCCGACGAGGGCACGATTGAAGGGACGCCCGCGCAGGTGACCGATGCCCTGCTGCGGCTCGTCGAACAGGGCGCGCGCCGCATCACCGTCAACATCGCCGACCTGCCGCGCGTGGAGGGATCATATCTGTTCGCGGCGACAGTTCTGCCGCATCTGTCCGGGTGATGTGGATGCAGGCGAGGTTGTGTCATTGCACCTGTAATGACCGTGACGCAGGGGCATACTTCACATTAAGAACCTCTCTGTTGGCGTCCATACCTCTCAACAGTTCGTTGAAGTCCGAGTTGGCGAACGTCAAGACCCTTGACCTTGGCGTAATGCTCGACCAGTTCCCAAGCCGCGTTGACCTGCGCTGCAGGCGTCTGAGCCTGCCAGAAGCGCAGGTCAAACGAACGATCCAACCCTTCTGGCTTGCCCTGCTGTTCAAATAGGTTCTTTCGCGCATTCGATACTTTCGGATTCGGTTCGACTGCGCCGCATCTCTCCGCCTGTATGCGCTCAATCGGTCGCCACGGTAAGCGAACGCAGCCGCTCCTCATCCCAGACCGCGCCCCAGCCGGGGCCGTCCGGCGGCGCGATATGGCCATCTTCGATCAGCGGGGCGTTGAGCAGCCCCCACTCCTCGCCTTCGGCGCGCAGGCGCCGCGGCGTGGCCGGGCCGAGCAACTCGTAATAGTCGGTGTTGTCGACGCAGCAGACCACATGCGCATGCACCAGCCCGAACAGGCCGCCCGGCCCGTTGAACTCCACATTTGCGCCGTTTAATTCGGCAAAGTGGGCCAGCTTCAACGCCTGCGTCAGGCCAAAGGTCGCCCGCGCCCGCAGCCGGTCGGTCGCGCCTTGGAGCAGCCACTGCGCGGTCAGGTCCATGTCGTGCATCAGCCGCTCCGTCGCCATCACCGGGATGGTCAGCGTGCGGCACAACTCCTGGTACAGATTCATCTTCTGCTCGTGCATCGGCTCTTCCAGCCAGATATAGTCGAGTTCCTCCATCGCCCTGCCCACCTCGATCGCCTCGCGCAGGTCGTAGGAGCAGACCGGATCGTTGATCAGCGCATAGTCGTCGCCGACCGCCTCACGCACCGCCGTCAGCAGGGGGATGTCCGCCTTGCCGCCCTTGTACGAGTGCAGCTTATAGGCGCGGACGCCGAAAGCGCGCCCGTCCTCGATGTGGTCCAGATAGCCCTGCAGGTCCATATCCCCGCGCGTGAGATAGACGGGCAGGCGCGCCCGCACGCGTCCGATCAGCGCATGGACGGGCAGACCGGCCGCCTTGCCCGCGATGTCCCACAGGCAGTTGTCGAACTCGCCGAACCAGCCCGGCTCCTGGTAGACCCAGCGCGTGCCCTTGTGCAGCATCTGGAAGAGCCGCTCGCGCCCGAACGGACTTTCGCCGACCACATGGGTCTTCAGGATCCCCAACTGGTCCTTGTTAATCGAGGTCGGCGCGATGCGGCCCGTGATGCCCTCGTCGGTCTCCACCTCCAACACATGCTGCTGCATCGGCTCGCTCGTGACGATGCCCCCGTGCGTATACTGAATGCGCCGCAGCCCCGGCACCTGCACCAGCCGGTGTCTGCTCTGCGTCAGGCTCGGATGCTCAAGCGTGAGCAATTTGACGTCGGTGATCTTCATGCCGGTTCCTTATTCGATGCTGAGATGTTGTAAGGTGGTTGAGGGTGAAACGAGGTTAGAGATTCTGCTCATCTTGCAAGGATTTGGCAGCAACAATCGTGAGGTGCAACTCTTCGTCAATCATCTCATACACAGGGACTTTACCGCTCAGAGCCTCGCTTTCATCCAAAATGATGCCGACACCCTCGCCGCGCCGCTCCAGAAAGTGCCGTCGGACAACCTGTCTGCCTACATCGTCCTCGACCGTAACTTCCGAGAGCAGGCGGGCCAGCAGTTCGTTGCGCGTTGCCTGCCTGTAGCGCAGGTTTTCCACGGTAGCCGTATTCGCAAGAGCGCCCGGTGAACACAGTTCGAGCCTGTCGGCAAACATGAACAGTCGAATTTTCGAGACTGTTTTCGAGTAATCCCTATGCACGACCGCATTGACAAGAGCCTCAAAGACCGCTCTCATGCTGTATTGAGAGCGATCCATTCGGCCAATATCTTTGCGTGCGGACACCTGATTGTATCTTGCAACGAACCTGTAGGCGTCCATGACCTGCCGGTCCAGTGGTCCCCGAAAATCCTTGGCGTCAATCTGATAGTTCGCATCCTTTTTCTTGCCGCGATAGAAGACAGCCTGGATGAAACTGTTGTAGAGGTAGTCATCGGGCCTGTTATGGCACATCAACATACCGGCGACCGAAGCGCGTACTTGGCTCCCTGCTCTGACCAGCAATTCCCTCATCAGTAGAAGTTGCTCAACCTCGTGCTCGGCGGGCTCTACAGTGAAAAAACGTTGACAAAGGTCGTTTCGCAGGGTGCCCCTGGTGGTGTTCGATACAGACTGCTTCTCGAAAGAGACAATGCCCACTCGCGAACGGCTCTGCAACAGCCGTGCCAGGTATTCTTTGGGCATCTCTCTCCTGCTGCTGCCTTGGCGTATGAAGTAACCGCCAGAGGTCTTATGAATGAACAGGCCATGGGGAACATCAATCTTCAACAGGAATTTTTCGTCAAGCCGCAGCTTTTCTGTAAAAATGGGGACCCGGGGTTCGATGCTGTCCCGGCAGATTTCGATCACTGTCTTTTCGGCCTGATTCAGGTTCCTCTTATCAAGGCCAACGATTTCGCCATCATAGCCTACTCCGATAAGAATCACGCCGCCCCTGGCATTAGCGAAAGCGGCTATCTCGTCGGCGAGGCTGTCTCTGCGCGGCAACTCTCTCTTGAACTCAATGGTCGAGTCCTCGCCTAGATGGATTTTCTCGATGAGTTCGGACGGACTGTCAAACATTGCTCACTTTTCAAACAAGTACACTGAGAATAACTGACTACTGTGTGTCTTAGCAGGCTCTTGGCCATGGCCTTGTGCCACCATGGCCTTGGTATGCTGCTCCATTATGCATCTCAGCGCGTTCTTTAGCTTGCGGGACCAATCTATAGCACTTCCTTGTACGCCACAAATCCGTCAAGCAGTTGCTGAAACGTGCCGGGGGTAGTTCTGAGATTTCTCTTCTCCGGGCGGAAACGGGGAGTTAGCTCGGTCGAAAACTGTAGGCGTGGAATTGGGCAATTAAGGTTGGCGTGCCCATCCACTACGCATTTAACTTCCTGTTCGCGGTCAGAATGGGTATTCCTGAATTCTTGAAATCACCATCATGCGTAATCAGGGTCAGCCCTTCTCTCCTGCACAACTCCGTAATGACTTGGTCATTGAAGTCGAAGGCACCGGTGGAAAAATCGTCAAGCAAATCATCCATTTCCAACATCGCAAAGCCGCTTTCTATCTGTGAACCATACTGCAAGATACGTTTAACATCAGAGGCGATATCTTGTGCAATCGGTTGAAAATCTGAACTCCTTCGAAATTTCTTGAATTCCTGGACCTCTGGCGCTACATGCTGCCATTTCTGTCGGGCATAGGTGTTAATGAATTCGGAAACTATAAGAACATCGATGTAAATGGGGCTTTTTGCCGTTAGAATGCGGGAAAATGCCTGCGAGTAAACACCTACCCAAGGATCCCTAGGATTCTGGGGGCCAAAAAAGAACATCCAGATGTTGGCATCCAGAAACAGCTTGTCTTTTGAGGAAAAATTGTGTTGTCCCACCGCCTTCACGGCCTTAAGCGTCATCGTCCTCATCCTCCCTTGACTCTCGAACCACTTGATCGAATCTTTGAGGATCCTTGAAATACAGTTTAGCCGTCTCTACGACGCGCTTTAGCAAGGTTGCATCTTCTCGCTCCAAGTCCTCAACCTTCAAGAGTGAACGGATCTGCTCTTCGCTAAAGGTCCCATACAACTGGCCAATCGCCGCATTTAGAAAGGCAGAGGTCATTGTCGTGACATTGTGAAACGAGAGTGAGACGCGTCGCCCCTCTCTAAGAGTCGCGGCAAGCCGATCATAAACCTTCTGCCCGTCGTCTGACGCTACACACAAGGGACTTCCAACTACCTCATATACAGATATTGTTGTATCTTTTCGCATTGTTTTGTCCTCAGAAAATGTCGTTGGCGTCCCATTCCGATGTCAGGATGTAAGATTGCTTGTCAGCTGTGTTTATCTCAATGTTTACCACTGTACCTGGAAACGAATACCCTAAGGGAGTGACAGTATAGGCTTTATTTGCACGTCTCCAATAAGCGGTATCGGAAACGATCTGAAGGCAGCCGCCATTGAGGTCGATGAACTCTTGAAGTAGCTTTAAGCCTAGCCCGCCTGGCACACCGCCACGCTTGGTTGTATTGTTGCCTTCGGTAGCCCAAACAATTGCCTCTTCCGCTGAAATGTCAAGGTTGATGTATTCACTCACATTTTGGCGAATGCCAACACCCAAGTCTGCCAGTGCAAAATTTAGTCTATGCCGTCTTGGAAAGAATTGTCCGCAACTGAAAATCCCTAGACTTGTGCCTGAGTGCAACACCGCATTGCTGAATACTTCAAAAATGCTTTCACGAAATCTCTTCAGCAGCCCGTGCGACATCTCCGGCATCTCAGAACGATAAATAAACTCACTCTCAATGTAGCGGGCGAAGTAATGGCCGTCGGTTACATTTAACCGCTGATAGGAAATCGTCGTTCCCCAAGAATCTGGAATACTCTTGCGCCCATAGTGACTAAGGAAGCCATTTTTTGATAGAATTCTTTCAACATCGTGAGGGATACTGACCAGATTGACCGTATTCAGATTTGCCCCCAAGCGGTAGAGAATAGCGCCAAAAATAGCGCACATGTCAGCATCTAGCCAATTGGTTGCACTCATATCAATCTCAATGTCATCAAGTATACAACTTTCTGTTTGGGCGTAAAGTCGCGCCAGTGCAAAAAAACTTGCATAGTCGTGTCGAATCGCTGGAAGATTGAATCTCATCCCGTCACCTCCTCAATCGTCATCAAATCATCGCCGGAGAAGCCGATCACTATTGCCTCAATCTTTCGCGACAACGGTGAACAATCGTGGGCGACGCCAGTAAACCCCAGTGAGAAGTCTATCTTTGTTGAGAAGCTCTGATCGACTTCAGCCTCAAGTTTAGCACAGCATTATGGCAATATTGAAGACTTGGAATTCGTTTCAACGCTACGTTCCTGCATCCACCCCTCACCCCACCTCCCTCCTCCCCCGCACAACCCACACCGTCCACAACACCATCGGCACGACGCTCAGCCCCGCCATCCCCCAGATGATCGTCGATATCCCCAGGCTTGTATCCAGCGCAGCGCCGATCACGCTCGAGGACAGCGCGCTGCCGAGGTAGAAGAACATATAGTCGCTGGCAAAGACCCGCCCCCGCACCCGATTAGGCACCACTTGCAACAACAGTTGCGTCGAGAAGACCCAGACCACCCCGCTGCCGAGCGAGCGCACCATCGAGCCCAGCAGCACCATCGGCAGACTGATCAGAGGCGCCGTCACCGCAACGCCGGCAATCGCGACCACATAGCCTACCGCTATCGCCGTTTTCAGGGACCTGGGATCGTCGCGGGTGAACCGGCGGGCCAGTATCGGTCCGATGCCGGAGCCGACACCGGTAAAAGCAAACATCATCCCCATGCTGATGCCGCCGCCTTCACCGATAATAAAGAACTGTTGGGCGATTGCCACTTGGATGACTTGAAATGCGGTAGCCAGGAAGAGTGCAAGCATCGCCTTTTGCAAGGCGACGACCAGAATGTCCCGATGTGCGCCCAGAAAACGCAGACCGTAAATATACTCGCCCAAAGCCGCACCCACCGTCCTTTCCGCCGCGTCGGATTCCGGCTTCGCCGGTATACGAATTTGGGAAAGCAGCGCAGCCGAGAGCAGGAATGTGAAGGCGTCGAGTACAAACGCGGGGTATATGCCAAACGTGCCCGAAAATAGCCCGCCCAGCGCCGCACCCAGGGCCAGCATCACCGACCAGGTCGAAGAACTGATTGCGTTCGCCGTGCCCAGCTCACCTGGGCCGGCGACTTCGGGCAGTATGGAGGTATGCGCCGGGTCGAAAAAACCGCTCAACGCCATCTGTACTGCGATAAGCGCATATATCAGCCAAACATCGCCGGCATCGCGCACGAACAGGAAGCAGAGGACCGTTGCCGCCCGCAACAGGTCGGCAGCGATAAGGATATGCTTGCGTTTGTAGCGATCGGCCACAACGCCGGCGACGGGGTTAACCACAAACGGTGCCAGCATGCGCACCACGAAGATGGCGCCGACCGCCAGCCCCGACTGCGTCAGCAGCCCAACCAGCGAAGCCGACGCCACCAGGTTGAACCAGTCGCCGAGCAGACTGACGATCTGTCCGAACCAGAGATAGCGGTAGTTGCGATTTTTCTTGAGGAGGGCGCCATAACTTATGGCGGGCTGCGCAATGGGTCTGGCAGTCATGCGGTTGATGGCCGGTGGCTGGTTGTCAACCGGGGGCGTCTGCTATATGCCATCCACATGTCGCGCTCCTCTATTTCCCCATGCCCCGCAGCGCACGCAGGCAGCGGTCAACCGCATCCAATGGGGCATAGGCGTCGCTCTCGTACTCGACGATATACCATTCCGTGCCGCCGACAGTTTCGCAGGCGTCAAAGAAAGCGGCCCAGTCGGTGTCGTCCTCGCCGATGACCGGATCAAAGGACGGGTGAGGATAGTCGTGCCCCGCCCCATCGTGCAAACGCTTCGTAAACGGCTTCAGATGCACCGTCAGCGCCCGTCCGGGGTAGCTGCGGATGACGCCCACCGGCTCCGCGCCGCCGAAGATCGCGTTGCCGGTATCGAACTGCATGATGACCGCCGCGTCGGTGTTGCCGAAGTAGGTGTCCCAGGGGGTCTCGCCCTCCAGCGGCATGAATTCGTGAAAATGGTTGTGATAGCCGGTCCGCATCCCTTCCGGGGCCAGGCGCGCGGCGAGGCGATTGGTAAAATCGGCCAACTTCAGCCAGCCGTCGCGGCTCTGGCGCAGTTCCTCAGGGATGCCCGGGATGATCAGCTTGTCATTGCCCACCGCGTGCTGGAAGGCGATCGTCGCGTCCAGCGCGTCATCCTGCACCAGGTCGAAGGGCACGTGCCAACCGCAGCAGGCCAGACCGAGCGCGTCCAGTTGGTCCCTCAGCGCGACGGCGGTATGTTGGGGCGGGCCTGCGAACTCGACCCCGCTGTAGCCCATCTGCGCCACTGCGGCCAGCGTGCCGGGCATATCCGCCGCAAACTCATGGCGCACCGAAAAAAGTTGCAGGGCAATCGAAGGCATTGAAACCGATTCCTTTCAAGAGTGGAAAACTTCAACTGTTGGTGGCTGCCGGCCGTCGCGGTCATCTGCCCGTCGCCGCGGTTATCTGCCCGTCTGTTGCATATCCACACTCAACTGACGCACAGCCGCCTCGTCGATCTCCACGCCCAGGCCCGGCCCGGTGGGCACATCGAGAAAGCCGCCTGTCTGCTCGAACGGCTCGGCGATGCCCTCGCGGATCGGGCTGGGCGTGCGGTCGAACTCCATCACCGGCTCCTGCTGGTAGGGGCGCGGCACACGCGCCGGCGGACATTCCGGCACGGCCGCGGCCACATGCAGGCTGGCCGCAATCATCACCGGCGACCCCCACACGTGCGGATTGCACAGAATGCCGAAGGCGTTGGCCATAGAGGCCACCCGGTGCATTTCGGTGATGCCGCCCACGTTCATCACATCCGGTTGCACAATATCCACCGCCCGCCGGCCGATATAATCCTTGAACTCATACCGGGTACGCAGGTTCTCACCCCCGGCAATCGCCATCGGCAGCGCGCGCTTCACCTGCAAATAGCCCTCCACATCTCTGGCGTTGACCGGCTCCTCGAACCAGAAGATGTCGAGTGCAACCAGCTCACGCCCGATACGCATCGCGGTCGTGGCGTTGTAGGCCTGATTGGCGTCCACCATCAGGAAGACATCCGGACCAATCGCCTCGCGGATGGCGGCCACACGGCGCACGTCCTCTGCCAGGGTAAGTCCGCCGACCTTCGTCTTCATGCCCGCAAAGCCCAACTCCACGTACATGCGGGCCTCGTCCAGCAGCCGTTGCGGATACGGCCCGCGGTTGGAGGCTGCCGCGACGCCCTCTTCCGAATAGTAGAGGCCGGTCGCGTAGACGGCGATGCGCTCCCGCACGCGTCCGCCGAGGAGCGCCGAGACCGGCAGCCCGCTTGCTTTTCCAGCGATGTCCCACAGAGCGATGTCGACCGCGCTGATGGCGCTGCCGCCGATCCCGATGGCGTCGTTGCCATTGTAGAGCGTCTGGAACATCCTCTGCCACAGCCCGTTGCGCTGCATTGGGTCCGCGCCCAGCAACAGGGGCGCAAACCCCTCGTGGACCAGTCGCGCGGACGGGCCGCTCAGCCCCTCCCCCCAGCCGACAACGCCGTCGTCGCTAGTCAGCTTCACCAGCCCCACATCGCGCCTGTCCTTCCAGCCCTGGGACCAGCCAAACCCCGGCTCGATCGCCGCTTCAAGCAGAAAAGTTTCGATTGACGAGATACGCATTGCTCAGTTTCCTTGGTCCTGTTTCGCCGCCGGTGACCTGTAAAAGGGCGGTCGAAAACGTGTTGGCCGCTGCTACTGCATTCGGGGGATAAGGTAACCAATCGCGGCCAGTCCAAAATGTCCGCCTGTCACCCAGGCAAACGATCGCAGCAGCCGACCCAAGCCGATCCTCGCTGCCCTTCGGTAACTGGTTTCAGTCCAAAAAATGAAAACTGCGGCGGGGATCATAAGCAAAAATATCGAATAGCGATGAACGGCTGGCAGCGTCCACAGATTTGATGGCGTTTGGCAGGAATATGAAATGCGGGTAGATCAACGCGCAGGAGGCGAACCAGAGCAAATAAAGCAGGACAACCTGCAAGACGTCGTTCATCGTAGCGAAAGCCCATCCCCAGCAGCGCGATCAGGCGCGAAAGATGATCCTCTCCATAACCCGCGACCGCGCCGATACTGGCAACGAGATGGCCAGGGTTGATCCGCTTCCACCAGCCCAACGTCATCTTGGCGATCTCTGAGAACAGCCCGTCATCAATCGCAATGGCGTGGCGCAGCAACGCAATCTGACGCTCAACATACCTGCCATACGCGGCTGTCCGATAGTCCGAACGCACGACCGAGAATTGGCGGGGGGCGTCCGGCGGGTTCGGATTGTGGTAAGTGGCTGGTGTCGACGCGCGTCCTCTTGGACGCGTTTCTGCTCGCCAGAGGCGCGCCGTCACCTGCACTGCCAATGAAGGGGGAGGTTCAACGCAGGCGCTGAGGGCGCAGTGTACACGCTGATATGGAGATTGTACAAATCAAAACGGGTATGTTTGTTGTTGGATGCGCTCCCACTCCATCCGGGCGCATAGAACGCTCATTCGATCACCAGCACCGGGTCGCCCAACGCCTCCCAGCGGGGCGTGATGCCCAGCCCAGCCGCGGTCGACGCTGCCATGCGGCCGTTGCGGCGTTGCGGCGCGCCCTCCGCCGTGCTGACGGTCACGTAGCTGTTGAAATCGGTGGCCGTAAACAGGTATTCCGGCGGCGTACTGTGGGCCAGATGCGCGATGGCGGCAGTGGTGATGTCCCCGCCCCAACTGTCTTCGATCGTCATAGCGATGCCCAGAGAGACGCACAGATCGCGCGCCTGCCTGGCTTTGGTCAGCCCCCCGAACTTGCTGATCTTGATGTTCACCACATCCATGGCGTCATCCCTGCGCGCGGTCAGCAGCGCGTCGATGCCGTCGATCGTCTCATCCAGCACAAAGGGATGCGACGTGCGGCGCCGAATCGAAAGGCACGACTCGTAGCTGAGACAGGGCTGCTCGATGTAGACATCCACATCCTCCACACCACACGCGCGGCCTCGTGCGCCAACCAGCCGGTGTTGGCATCGGCCACCAGCACATCGCCGCGGCGCAGCACCGCGGCCGCGGCCCGGATCCGTTCGATGTCCGTATCCGCATCGGCGCCCACTTTCAGCTGGAAGCGCCGGTATCCCTCCGCCCGGTACGCGGCCACCGAGTCCGCCATCTCCGCCGGCGAGCGTTGCGAGATGGCCCGGTAGAGGACAAAATCGTCACCGTAGCGCCCACCCAACAGCACGCAGACAGGCTGCCCGGCTGCCTGGCCCAGAATATCCCAGCAGGCGATGTCGATGCCGGACTTGACGTAAGCATGGCCCTTGAGCGACCGATCCATCTGCTCGTTCAGAATTGCCAGCTGGCGCGGGTCCAGCCCGATGAGGTGCGGCGCCAACTCGGCCAAGCCGGAGCGCACGCCCGCCGCGTAAGCCGGTAGATAAAAGGGGCCGAGCGGGCAGACTTCGCCGTGGCCGACAGTGCCGTCGTCCGTCTCGACCCGGACAACCGTGCTGTCGAAAACCGACACCGACTTGCCTCCGGACCAGGCATAACGCCCTTCGTGCAGAGGCAGGTCGACCTGATAGGTGGAAATGCGTTTGATTTTCATATGCGGAACTCTCCTTAAGGTGGTTCGTCGCGCGTGGACAGCGGGGAGTCAGCCAAAGCTCGTGGTTGCACCGCCGCCGCCGCCGCCAGATTTCTGCACAGGTGGCGGCCGGCGCGGTTGGGTATTGTACAGCGCTTCAGATAGTTTCTCCCATCTTGATGGCCTGGGTAACCTGCGAGCGCATGAGGGCGGCCGTTAGCAGCGAAGTTGAGCCAAAATACAGCAGAGCGAGGACGAGATAGACCTGATAGACCCTTGGCCAGGCAATCTGCGGCGCCAGGGGCAGCAGCAGGGCCGCGGGTTCGATTCCCGCCTGCAGATAGGGAATGAAGACGCGGCTTGCCCAGATGCCGATGCACGTGCCGGCGGCGAGGCCAAAGAGGAGGATGACGAGCAATTCCCATCCCAGGAAGGCGATGACCTCCCGGCGCGTGAAGCCGATGGCGCGCAATACACCAATTTCAATCGCCCTCTCGCGAAAGGAGGAGCGGGCGAGCCGGTTGACGGCGAGGGGCAGGCCGAGACCTGCGGACCGGGCGCCGACCCAGGAAGCAGCGAACATCACAGGCGTGAGGGCGCGGACGCTCAGGAGGGCGGTGGTTACGGTTGCGGCCGCCAAGACTCCTTGGGTGGAGGTTTCGATCTGGCCTGCGAGGATTGCGACTGTATAGCCGGCTGTGACGATGCCGGCCAGCGAAGCGCTGATAAGGATGTTCACCAGGTTGCGGGATGAGAAGAAGTAAGGAGCGATAAAGATGAAGCGGATAAAGAGCAATAAAGTCACGACATAAATGCCGTTGAGGGCGGCGGCGGGATTCCCGCCCAATGCGTAGACATGCGCGCCAAACTTGGTCTGGTTGAGGATCACCCAGCCGACGATGTAGGCAACGAACATGAGAGGAATGACGAAGGGGACACCAGCGATAGGTGAGATAACGGTTCGTCGCACGCATGATCGCAGGCAGAACAGAGGAGCGCTACAATGAGTCAGGGCCGGAAAGTCGGGCCGGTCGACATCGCTGCTCAAGGCAAGTGTACTGGCAGGGATTCCAACTTCGTTTTCAAGGTTCCTTCACATTAAGATGCAATGGCCCTGGGTTGGCAGCTTTTGACACTTGACCAATCCCCCAAGTTCGGTTACAACTTTACAGATAAATCTGAGTCGTGAAAGCGTCCCCGCCAGCGCGGGGCGCGGTGGCGCGAGGGCTTTTCCAGCCTGTCCCAGGAAAGGAATTGACGTTTGATCGCCTACTGCCCTAGCAGCCAGTTCCGCGTTGCTGCCGAAGAAGCTCCCCTGCGCTGCCCCCTCAGCGGTGAACCACTCGAGTATTGTGATCTGCCGCCCTTTGTTCCGGATCAGATCGAAAGCCACTTTCCTGGTCACTGGCGCTATCTGCCCATGCTGCCCGTGGTGGCCGAGGGACGCGAACTGTTTTCCCTGGGCGAGGGCTGGACACCGTTGATCGAAGACGTGTGGTCGGAACAGCCCGTTTACTGGAAGTTTGAAGGGCTGATGCCCTCAGGCAGCTACAAGGATCGCGGCGTCAGCGTCATCATCAACTGGCTGGTGGGCCAGGGTGCGCGCACGGTGATGGACGATTCCAGCGGCAACGCCGGCGCCAGCCTGGCATGTTATGCGGCCAGGGCCGGCCTCTATTCCCGCATCTTTGTGCCCGCCTACGCGCCGCAACCCAAAAAGGCGCAGATTGCTGTCTACGGCGCCGAACTGGTCGAAGTCAGCGGCCCCCGCACTGCAGCCACCGAGGCCGCTGAAGCCTCCCAGACCGGTGATGATGTGGTCTATGCCTCTCACGCCTGGCATCCGGCCTGCCTCCTGGGCTTCATGACCAACGCCTGGGAGATCTGGGAGCAACTTGGGCGAAAGGTGCCGGACTGGTTCGTCACCCCGGTCGGTTATGGCGGCCTCTTTCTGGGCGCGTGGCGCGGTTTTCAACACCTGCATCGCAGCGGCGTCATCGAAAAATTGCCGCGCATGGTAGCCGTGCAGGCCGAGCCGATTACTCCGATCTGCGACGCCTTCCACGAGGGCTATAGCGAAGTCGTGCCCCGCCGGCAGGTCGCCCCCAGCCTACTGGCCGACGGCATCGCCGTCGAAAAACCGGTGCGCAGCCGCTCGATCCTTTGGGCCTTGCGCCAGTCCGGCGGCACAGCCATCGTCGTCAACGACGAAGAGATCCATGCGGCCCAGGGGCGTCTGGCCCAACGCGGGCTTTTCGTCGAACCGACCAGCGCCACGGTCGCCGCCGCCCTCACAAAACTGGCTCCCCAGTTGAATCGCTCGGATTCCGTCGTTGTCAACCTGACCGGCCTGGGTCTCAAACGGCTGCCAGCGGAATAGAGAGCGCGCAAGTGATGAAGTGAAGAGCGGGTGTTTCTCTCGCCTTTTCGTCCTCGCCTTAGAAAGGCAGCTGGCATGGAGAGTAAGTTCCATACGCTGGACCCACTGGAGCAGGCGGTCGGCCTCCGCTTCAACAATTACGCCCTCTTGCAGCGCGCGTTCGTTCATCGCAGCTACCTGCATGAGGCCGATGAAGAAACCGATTTGCAGGACAATCAACGTCTCGAGTTTCTCGGCGACGCAGTGCTGAGCTTCATTGTCAGCGAACTGCTGTTCAGACTCTACCCGGAACAGCGCGAGGGCGAACTGACCAACCTGCGCTCGGCGCTCGTAAAGCGCGAGACGCTTTCCCGCTTTGCCAAGGAGCTGCGCCTCGGCGAATACCTGCTTTTGGGGCGCGGTGAGGAAGAGAATGGGGGGCGCAGCCGCCATACCACCCTCTGCGACACCTACGAAGCCTTTCTCGGCGCCCTCTATCTGGACCAGGGAACAGCCGCCCTGCGCAACTTTCTCGAACCACGGCTGCTGGCGCAGATCGAACGGTTGGCCCCCCAAGCCCTGGCCAAAGACGCCAAGAGCCGCCTGCAGGAGTGGGTGCAGGCCGCCATGGGTCAAACCCCTCGCTACCGGACCGTCCACACCGAAGGGCCGGACCACGCTCGCCTCTTCGTGCGCCAGGTCACCATTGGCAAACAGCCCTATGGCGTCGGCCGCGGACAGAGCAAACAGGAGGCCGAGCAGGCCGCCGCGGCCATGGCTCTCGCCCGCCTGGGGCAGACGAGCCCAGGTTATCAAGACAGCGCTTTGGCTGAGGAATACGAACTGGCGTCTGTGGAGATGCAAGAAATGGAGGGCGGTAAGTGAGTGTCGCCTCGTCAGCGGCCTGCGCTATCGCTGTCGCCAACTCTCGTGCAGAAACTCCCCTGCTGCGGCCTCCACCTCACGCTCTCCTCTTCAGGTCGGGCCATACACCGGCGTCTCGACAAGCCGGCGCTTCTTCCGCACACGGGCTACGTAGAACAGAGCAATACAGAAAAGTAACGATTGCAGCAGCACAATCGACGCTCCGCTCGAAACATCCACGTAAAAACTGAGGTACATCCCGATCAATCCGGTCAGCGCGCCCAAGCCCGTTGAGAAAATAATCAGGCGATGAAAGCTGTCGGTCAATAGCCGCACCGTGATCGGGGGAACCACCAGCGCCGCCCCGATCATCGTCACGCCCATGATCTGAACCGAGGCGATGATCACCGCCGCCAGGATCAACGCAAACCAGGTCTCGATCCAGAAGGTGGGAATCCCGTAGACCTGGGCGACCTCCGTATTGAACGTAGTGAAAAGCAACTGCTTGTAGAAGAAGAAGATCATAAACGTCGCCGCCACGGTGACGAAGACAATCACGGCTATATCGGTTAAGGTAACGCCGAGGACATTGCCGAAGAGGGCCGCGTCGAACGACTGGGAGAAGCGGCGGTAGCGTGAGATCAGGGCGACCCCTAAGGCGAAACTGGCCGTTGTCACCACGCCGATGGCGGCGTCGGCGCTAATTGTCGTCTTGCGTACGGTCTGGTTGATAAGCAGTGCGGCAACGAATCCCCACGACACCGCCCCGACGTAGAAGTTGAACTGGAGAATAAAGGCCACCACCGCCCCGCCGAAGACAGCGTGGGAGAGACCGTGGCCAATGAAACTCATGCCGCGCAGGACGAGATAGACGCCGACCAAGCCGCACAGCCCGCCGACGAGAACGGCGGCAATGGTACCGTTGCGGAAAAACTCATACTGAAAAGGGGCAAACAGAGCGTCCATGGCGGTCAGGACTCCTTTGGGGCGGAATCGGGTTGAACAGTCTTTTCCCTGCTGTCATGATCGGGCAATCCCCCCTCCACAGGATCCGGCAGCACTTCCTGTAGACCGTGGGGATGGGGCTTCTGTTGCACAAAAATCATATTGTCTTGGCGGATGACGATAAAGTCACCCTGGTAAGCCTCGCCCAGAACAGCTTCGGTAAAGATTTCCCGGGGCGGCCCTTGCGCCATGATGCGGCGGTTCAGGCAGACCACCCACGGCACATGCGCGGCGGCCATATTCAGATCGTGCGTCGTCAGCAGGATCGTCATACCCTCCTTGTTGAGTAAGGTCAGCCAGTGGAAGATGTTTTCGGCACTGCGTACATCCACGCCGGTGGTCGGCTCATCCAGCACCAGCACCTCCGGCTCCGCCACCAGCGCCCGCGCCAGGAAAACACGCTGTTGCTGTCCGCCGGAGAGATCGCGGATGTGCCGCTCTGCCAAATGACCGATCTCCAACTGGTCCAGAATCTCGCGCGCCCGTTTGCGCTCGCTGCTGCGCGGCCAGGGCCAGATGTTCTGCCGGTGATCAAGCCCCATCAACACCACCTCCTCAGCCGTGACCGGGAAACTCCAATCCACCGTCTCGATCTGCGGCACATAGGTCAGGCGCAGATCCGGCCGCGCGCGCTGGACCCGTCCCTCGCTTGGAGTGAGCAGGGCCAGCACGAGTTTCAACAGCGAAGTCTTGCCGGCGCCGCTCGGCCCCACCAGGCCAATGAACTGGCCGGGATGCAGATGCAGATCGATCTCTTCCACGACATTGAACGAACCATAGCCGAAGGCCACGCCCGATAGTTCGATAAGTGGACGCATATACTCTTCCTTTAGAGGAGAGTGTGAAGAGGAGAAGAGAAAGAGATTCCCCTCTTTCTCCTCTTTCGTTACGACTTACTCGCTGTCTGGTACGTTGCCGACCTCTACTCCATCCATCAGCGAGGGGTCGCCCCCTAGCGAACTCGCCAACGTCCTCATGTTCTCCACCATCATACCGATGTAGGTGTGCTCGCGATCACCCGGCTCGCCGGGCAGGTCTTCGTCGAGCAGAGTGCTTACGCTGGCGCCGGTCGCGGACGCGATCTGCTCAAGAACATCTGCCGGGAAGAGCGCCGAGCCAAAGATGGCCGGCACGCCTTCGGCGAGCAGCTGCTCGATCAGCGCCGCCACCTCTTGCGCAGACGGCCGGGCCGTGTCGGACGGCTGGATCGCTCCCACTACGGTGTAACCGTAGCGGATGGCAAAGTAGCCGAACGAGTCGTGATAGGCCAGCAGCCTGCGATTCGATTCAGGTATGGTTGCGGTCGCGGCGCGCATGGCTTCATCGAGGGCCAGGAGGCGGGCTGTATACTCGACAAAGTTGGCCTCATAGAACTCTCTGTTGTCCGGATCATGGGCTGCCAGGTTGACAAACACGACTTTAGCGTAGCGGATGACGAAGTTCGGATCGAGCAAGAGGTGCGGATCGGGCTCCCTTTCTTCGCCATTGCCATGGTCTTCTTCATCGTCGTGGCCTTCCTCCTCGGCGTCGCCATGCTCGTCATCGTCGTCGTCGTGGCCCTCTTCCTCGCCATGACCATGATGGTGTTCCTGGCCATAGATAAGTTCATCGGGACCGGCCACTGCAACAGCCAACTCGATGATCTCAGCCCCTTCCTTCAGATTGGCCTCAGCCAGCTGCAATGTAGAGGTATCGAGATGCATTCCGTTTACGAAGATCAAATCGGCCTGCGCCAGTTTCACGGCATCGGATGGTCTCGGCTCGAACGTATGCGGGTCGGCCCCCGGCGGCATGATTCCAACGAGATCGATACGATCGCCCCCGATATTGTAGACAATGTTTGCAATAGGGGAGAGTGAAGCGACAACGCGCAAACGCTCCTCCTCGGCCGGGGCGTCAGTCGGTCCGGTCGCGGCCGGGCCGCAAGCGGCCAGCAGGATCAGCAGTGTCAGAACCGATGACAGAATTCGAAGGGAATGAAGCATCTGCGGGTACCCTTTCGTCGGGTTGGCGCGCTGTGCCCCCACAAGTGGCGTCAGGCGCCGGCAGCGTCACGACAGTCGGTGCAATGCCCAAAAAATGAGACATGACTTACGTCGATCTCAAAGTCGTATTGGGTCTCCATCGCCCGGCGAAACGACCGCAACACGCTGTGCGGCAACTCAAGAAATCTGTCGCAAGAGCGGCAGACCAGATGGTGATGCGGTTCAGACCCGGCAATCTCGTAGGCAGTCCGACCGTCGACCATCTGCACCATCGCCAGGATGCGCTGTTCGGTCAGAAAATGGAGCGTGCGGTAGACGGTTGCCCGGCTCAGAGAGGGCGTCTTTCGCCGCACCAACTCGTACACGGCTTCCGGGGAAACGTGCCTACCCAATTCGCAGACCGCGTCCAGGATAAGCTGACGTTGGGGCGTCACCCGGTAGCCGGACTTACGTAACTGCCGATTGATCTCTGTCGTATTGTGACTCATGATACTTTTCTCTGTTGAAAAAATTCACAACAGCAAAAATGCTAACCCACACCGACGGAGGTGTCAACTCCGGTTATCCGTCATCGGCTTTCTCGCTTCAATGTCAGTCTTGCCGACCGCGAAATCTTGCCTGCAAGACTGACAGACCGCCAACGCCCGACGAATTATCCTCATCGAGGCGCGGCTGCTTCTGAACGGATCTATTCCGTGTCCGGCACGTTGCGGGGCTCAATGTGGTCCATCAGCGTGGGGTCGCCGCCAAGCGCTTCAGACATCTTCTTCATGTTTTGCACCCTCATATTGAAGAAGGAGTGCTCAAGGTCACCCGGATCACCTGGCAGAGCGTCATCGTCAATCCTGAAGATAGGGATGCCCGTCTCGCGGCTGATCTGCTCCAGAATCGGTGAGGGGGAGAAAGTCGAACCAAAGATGGCGGGCAATTTCTGTTCGCGCAACAGCTCAATGACTTCCGCCACGTCCTGCGCGGACGGCTCGGAGAAATCGTGCGGCTGAATCGAGCCCAGTACTGTGTAGCCATAGCGACGCGCGAAATAGCCGAATGAGTTGTGATAGCTGTATAGCTGGCGATTTTCCTCCGGTATGCTGGCGGTGACGGCCTCAATCCCCGCGTCCAGCTCTTCGAAGCGGGCGGCGAACTCCTCGTAGTTGGCCTGAAACGCGCCGGCGTTGTCTGGGTCACGGTCCACCAGTGTGTCGCTTATCACTTCAGCGAATCTGCTCACAAAGATTGGGTCGCCTCCCATATGCAAGTCGATGGCGCCGTGATCGTCGTAGATGTACTCGTCGGCGTCAATCACCAGCGGGGCCAACAAGACGACCTTGTTCGCATCGCCCACGATGGCTGCGATCCGTGCGCGCACAACCTCAGGCCGCGCTGCGCCGCGTATGAAGACGATATCGGCCTCGGCCAATTTTGTGATATCGGATGGCGTGGGTTCAAAGTGATGTGGGTCAATCCCTTGCGCCACAAGTTGAATGATGGCGACATGATCGCCAGCAACGTTATAGATATGGTTGGCGATGACATTTCCCATGGTGATAACGTGCAAACGTTGCTGTTGTGGTTCGGCGCCAGTCTCCTCAGAGATTATGGAGACACAGGCGGCCATGAGGAGCAACAGCGCCAATAGCGACAGAAGAATTCGGGATGTGTTGCGCATGAGCGATTCTCCTTTTCTCCTATTGGGGCCTTAAGCCGGGAGTGGTTGACGTTTGGTTGGTAATCGTTATCCTCGTCGTTGCTCGGCATCGCTGCAGCTACTGCCGAACGGACGTATCGGGGCCTGGCACATTGCCCGTCTCCACACCATCCATCAGGGTGGGGTCGCCGCCGAGCGCGGCGGCCATCGTCCTCAGATTCTCAACCATCATATTGATGTAGGAGTGACCAGGGTTCCCTGGATCTCCGGGCAGATCGTCGTCGCTCAAGGTACTCACAAAGCTAATGTCCGCCTCGCGGCCGATCTGCTTCACAATCGGCGAAGGGAAGACCTCCGAGCCAAAAATAGCGGGCACGCCGCCGGCGCGCAACTGCTGGATCAGCGCCGCCACTTCCTGCGCCGATGGCTCGGAGAAATCGGCCGGCTGAACCGCCCCCAGCACCGTGTAGCCGTAGCGGGGCGCGAAGTAGGCGAACGAGTCGTGATAGGTATACAGTTTGCGGTTTGCCTCGGGTATGCTGGCGGTCGTGGCCTGAATCGCCGCGTCCAGCGCACCGATGCGCACCGCAAACTCGTCGTAATTGGCCTGATAGGCTTCGGCATTTTCCGGGTCATGCGCTGTCAGCTTGTCTCGCACAATCTCTGCATATTTGAGCGCGAAGATCGGATCGGTCCAAAGATGTGGATTGGGGCTGCCGCCCTCTTGGGGAAAGGAAAAATCGTATACATAGGCGTCAGGATCGATAACCATTTCACCCAGCAGAACGATCTCCGCGCCCTCCTTCAGATTGGCCTCGGCCATCCTCAATGCGGACTGCTCCAGGTCTAACCCGTTGATGAAGATGAGGTCGGCGCCGGCCAGTCTCACGGCGCCGGACGGCGCCATCTCAAACGTATGCGAGTCGCCGCCGGCCGGCACCAGACCGCTGAGATCGACAAGATCGCCGCTGATGTTGTAGACGATGTTGGTGATGGGGGAGACGGTCGCGACCACCTGCAATCGTCCCTCCGGCGACCCCGCCCTGCCTGAGCCACAGGCGCACAGGACGAGCAACGCTGCCAGCAGCAACGAAAGATTACGAATTGCGATGGACAAGGTTCAACCCTTTCTGTCGGCTAAAATGGACAACGCCTGGGGGCGGCTCGGGCATCTCGCTATTGCATTTTTTCGCAATTACCATCCACGATAGCACCATTCTGGCGGGGCTGTCAAAACTGAGTGGGGTTGCATACCAGAAATAGCTATAGCGAATACCTCTGCGTTCCTGGCAGTGTCCCTGTGTCTTTCACAACGCCATGCGCCCCGTCCTCCCCCGGCTCGCCGCCGTGGCAAGCATTCTCTCTCCATCGACAGCGCGCGGCGGCCTCGGCGGGCGAAACGTCCGCGATCTCAAACAGTGCTTCCCAATTTGGGGGCGTATCTGACAGGCGGCAAGGTTTCATGCTCCCTCCCCTCAATAGGAATAACGCAACGTTTCCCAGGAAATATTGGCCGCAAACCCCCGCAGACCATTGCCATCCAAACGAGTCCCGCTTCCCCTTCCGGCAGGCATACATGACTTGCCCCTGTCTCCGCATCGTTCTCTTGAACTTCAACCGTCCACAAATTTTCGCTCACTTCCAAGAAAAATCCTCTCGCAAGCGCTCGTAAAACGCCTGCAAGATAAACTCTGATACAAATCTGAATCCCGTTTGAAACCGGGACTTTTCGGGCAAATAAGGCAACTGAATCGTGGCCGTCTCGCCTGCCCTTACGCAATACGCATTACGCAATCCGGCAAGAAGCAGGTTCCCGCGTGAACGCACATTAGCAGTGGTTGACTCTTGAAGAACTGGTCAAAGAGGGGGCATCTGCAAGCTTGCCTGCAGGCAGAATCGGACTGTGATTCGCCCGGTTCTCGTGAACGAAGACCGCGATCTACGCCGGCGCCGCTAATCATCTCCATCACTTAACTGCATAAATCACAGTCCGGACAACTGTGAACGCCCATCAGTTCCCTCCGCAACGCCGTTCCCTCCCCTTCGTGCCCCTTCGTGCCCTTCGTGGATCTCCCAGCCCTGGCATCTGACCATAGACTGTCAGGAACGCCCCCCCCATTTTTGGCTGAACCCCTCCCCGCCCCCCTGCCGCGCCAATACCTCCCCTGTCCAAAGCAAAAGATTTCAGAGTGTGCTACATTGCTTTCGCACCACCAAAATTGCCTCGCCGCCCGCCTGCGGCGACAACAATTTACCAGTCCAAAGCAAAAGATTCCGTAATGTGCTACTTTGGTTTCGTAGCGCCAACAAAAAACCAGCCGCACGCCTGCGGCGACCACACAAAGAGAGGATTGAAATGACTTCAACACCCTGCAAAAGCCTCAAGAAAGACGGGACCCCCTGCCGCGGAAACGGCATCGACCAGCTCGACGGCTACTGTATCGCCCACGCCCCCGCCGACAAAGCATGGCAATGGCGCTCGCGCGGCGGCAAGGCCTCGTCTGCCGCCGCCCGCGCCGACAAACGCATACCCGAACGCCTGCGCGACGCCATCGACAAAGTGTCCACCGGCATGGACCAGGTCCTCGAAGGCAAGCTCGACCCCGCCGCCCTCTCCGCCATTTCCCGCGCCGCAAAGGTGCTCATCGAACTCTACCGCCTCGCCGACCACGAGATGGACCTGATTCGCGCCGAGGAAACCGCCGCCGCCGCCGCCCAGGTCGCCGGCGCGCCTGGCGACCCCGAACTCCTCGACGCTGCCGCCGCCATCACCGCCTGGCAGGACCAGTACAGGATCGACGCCCTCATCGACCAGGGCCTTGTTGCGCCCGAACCTGTAGCAACGAAAGGCAAGAACCAACCACAGGCCCGCGTCCTGACCGCCGCCGGCAGACAGCGCTTCGGCTACCAGCGACTGACCAAGTACACAAGGAGGGATATCGACGTCTGCAGAGAACTGGTGATAGACAACCCTCCTGAAGGACATGATCTGCCCGTCGCACTCTATGACCTGTACTTTATCCGTAAGAACCTGAACGAGCTCCTCACCGACTGCGCGCCCGCTTCCCCGCCCGTAGTGGACGCCCTGACCGGCCAGCCCCTCAGCCGGCTGCCGGCCGCTGTCATTCCGGCGACCGTGCCAATCGTCGGCCCCGGCCAGGCCGAACAGGCTGCAAAAAACCTGCAGGACATGCTCCAGCATGCCAACAAGCTGACCCGGCAAATCGAAGACCTGTACGAGAAACGTAATGGGAATCCGTACCACTATGAGGAAGAGATGGAGGAAGAAGAGAAGGCCAACAAGCCGGCAAACCTCGAGGAGATACGCCGCCATCTCACCGATTTCTCGTTAGCCTGCAGCCTTTTGCCACAAGTGTCTTCAGATGAATAACATATGATTTTATACGACCCGCGCGCGGCCAACTCGCCGTCGCCGCGCATACGTCGGGCCAAGACCCCTTTCGCCCGGTTATGTTCATTGACGGTCAGGCCCCAATCTACGCCCGCCGCCACTGCCGCAGCCGGCCCTGCTGCCAGTTGCCCGCAACCGCCCGTCTGCCGTGATGCGCCAAAAACTTTGGCAATAACCGGATTTGGGCTTGGAAAGTAAGCCCAGATCGGGTATACTTAGAGTATAAGACTGGTCAACTACTCTAGGAGATACCCGATGGATTTGGTAACAATTTTCGAGCGATTCCCAACTCAGGAAGCCTGCATTGACCATCTGGAAAAGGCCCGTTGGCACGATACGCCGGTTTGCCCGCATTGCGGCAGCGAGGATGTAGCCCGCAAGAAAGAGAACAGGCGAGTTGGCCGCTGGAACTGCCACAAGTGCAAGAGTAGTTTCAATGTCTTGTCCAAGACGATCTTCCAGCAGACAAAAATACCTCTGCAAAAATGGTTCTTGGGCATTGCAATTTACCTGAACGCCAAGAAGTCAGTATCCAGTTACCAGTTGAGCCGTGATCTGAAAATCAGTCAATCGTCTGCTTGGGAACTGGGCATGAAGATTCGACATGGCATGGTTGACGACGCGGTTTTCCTGAACGGCATTGTAGAGGCTGATGAAACCTACATAGGCGGCAAGCCTCGGAAATCTGACCGCAACGACGACGACCCGCCCAAGCGTGGACGAGGAACCAAGAAACAGCCCGTAATCGGCGCACTGGCACGTGGCGGCAAGGTTGTAGCGCAACCCGCCAAGAGAGTAACGGGGTCCACGCTGAAAGCATTCCTGAGCCGTTTTGTGCAGGCTGATGACAGTCTGCTCGTGACAGACGAATACAGCGGTTACAACCGCATGAACGAGTGGGTACCGCACTTCACAATCAATCACGCGGTTGCCTATGCCCAGGGCTTGATTCATACGAACACAATTGAAGGCTTTTGGAGCCTCGTAAAGAGAGCGATTTTTGGACAACATCACCACTACAGCAAAGAGCACGCAGCAGCCTACATCGTTGAAGCCTGCTACAAGTACAACAACCGACACGCAGATACATTCGACAGCTTCATTAAAGGGGCGGTCACGGTATAGCACGAAAACGCAACTTATTCATAGCGAAATCGTCTATAGATTGGTCACCCCCGACATCATAATGGAGACCGATCACAATGCAGACAAACTGTTTTCATGTGGGCAATTGTGTTGTCGAAAGGTGGCCCTCCCTGCACCTTTAACCCATTGAAGGTTCCAACTGTAAGGAGCGGAGAGGAACTGCTTACACATAACAAACTGTCAGATGGCATCAACTTATTGCCTATAAATAACTGGCCTATCCCTATCAACGAGTACCATATCGGAGGTGATATGTGAATATGAAACAAATTTTCTTCCTGGTTGTTTTTTCTGCGGTGCTGATGCTATGGCCTACTGCTGGTTACGCGCAGAATTGGTGCCGACCGACGTGTAATCAGGTTTGTTGGGAGATATCTCAGACGCGATCTGGTTTCACACATCCCAGAGAAGACGGCGAAAATGAACAATGCACCGATCCATGTCATTGTTCCTGCTGGAATAGAGATGGTACTTATGGTATCAATGCACCATTTAGCGCACGTATTGACAAACTTCCGGCTGCTTGCTTCCCGACAGCAGTTCCAACAGTAGTTCCGACAGCAGTGGCTACAGTAGTTCCGACAGCAGTTCCGACAGTAGTTCCGACAGCAGTGGCTACAGTAGTTCCGACAGCAGTTCCGACTGCTACCCGCCGGCCAGCGAGGATACGAAGACCGACCATCAATCCAACCGTACCAGCGCCGAGAGAAACGCCGCCGCCCACGTCTACGCCGAAACCTACTGCTACAGTAGTTCCGACAGTAGTTCCGACAGTAGTTCCGACAGTAGTTCCGACAAAGCACCCGATTTCCCGTCCGACTGCGCGCCCGACAGTAGTTCCGACAAAGCACCCGATTTCCCGTCCGACTGCGCGCCCGACTGAGCGCCCGAAAGTTCGTCCAGACAAAGACCACTCGACAACGCGTCTGTATCTGACTTGTGTGCCAAAGGAACCCGGTCGTCCTTTCGCTTTATGTCCAACTAGCTTATGGCTAGGTTATTGGGTTACGGATGTCAATGGTCAAATCGGGTCAGAAAATGAAAGAGTGTTTGTCCCTTTTCCTTCTGTCTTAGAAGGTCAAACTCCCCACGTCATTCATCATAGTGACCGTCTGACTATCAGTTGGTCTGGCTACTATATTCGAGTGTCTGGCTATTATGACGATGGGAAGCCCTATGTTTTTGATCTTAATATGGACGATTCTGTACAAATAGTGCTTCATTGATGCCTTAATCAAAAGCAAGTAGGGGATAAAGGTATAGATGGGCGTGGGCGGTATCCACTCCGCAAAGGTGTCTTTGTGGACGTTGTAGCCCAGGTAAAGGGCGGCGGCACTGGGCCGAGCGATGTACAGGCATTCAACGGTGCAAGACAACAGGCTAACGCTCTCCCGTTGGCCGTCTAAATTACACACCAGCTTGCCTCCCCTGTCAAGCCCAAATCCGGTTATTGCCAAAACTTTTTTGCCCAATCTCTCGTGAACTCTCGTGAACTCTCGTCCATCTCTCGTACGCGCGCTCATACCTGTGCAACCCCTCCATCCGCCGCCAAAGGCCCTCCAACGCGGCCCGTACTCGCCCGGCCCGCGCCGCGCGCGGCCTTCGCCAGCCTCCCGTCTGCCCTGTTGACCCCAAAATTTCTCACACAATCTCACACATTCTCTCGTCATCTCTCGCAATCTCTCGTGCATCTCTCCTGCCTGTCAACCCCTTCAACCGCCCCAAAAGTGCTTCTAACCTCAATCCCGTTTGAAACCGGGACGCTGCCGGCCAATCAAACAACTGTATCGTGGCCGTCTCGCCTGCCCTTACGCAATACGCAATACGAAATACGCAATTCAGAGCCCAACCTGCTCCTTCCCCTTGCAAGAGCCTGAACCACCGTATAAGCTGTACCCATAGCCGCAAGCCCAAGGCGGCAGCGGACCATCTCTGCACCTTAACAAACGTATACGGTCTGACAGAACATACACAGTTGCAAGACCATAACGCCGCCGCACCCGACGCGACACGCTGCGCCCATCCGCAAAATTTTTTCGGAGAGAGCAAGGCAACACATGAATTCACGCGGCACTTCGCGACATTTCGCGCCACTCTGATACTCTCCGCACGCACCGACAGGATACAGAGCAGGGCATCACATGAATTCATGCAGCGCTTTTCGTCACGCTGCGCCTGTGCCCCGCCCGCCGCGACCACGCCCGCTGCCTTCACCCAGCCGCCCGTCTGCCGTGATGCATGAAATGTCTCTTGACCCAATCTCTCGTGATCGCCCGTAAACGCTCGTGCACCCCTCCCCATTCTGGATTACACCCGTTTCAGCCCGTTCGTTGACCTGCCCGCGCACCTCCGCTATACTGAACCCGGCCTCAGAACGATTTTCGCGCCCGACAACTAGGAGTATCCCTATGGCATCTGTCCCGACCGCCCCCGCCGCCCTCCCTGGCGCCTCGCCCGCGCTTGCGCCGCCATCCCATGTCCTTGAAACGGGCAACGGGACGGCAACTTCCGCATCCCCCGATAGCATCAGACAGTTCTACGCCGAAAACGGCTACTATATCTTGCCGGATGCGCTGACGCCGGCCGAGGTGGAGGAACTGCGCGCCGAAACAACCGCCATCTGCGACGGCGCCCGCGGCGATGTGGACGGCTTCGAGTCGGGCATCCTCGGCGAGAGCGAGGAGGATCTGCTGCGCCGCTATCTCTGCATCCACTTCCCGCACAAGATCTCGCCGCTGATGCTTGGCTATCTCGGTCACCCGCAGATCGCGCATGTGCTGACACAGGTGATCGGGCCGAACGTAAAGTGTATGCAGTCGATGCTCTTCATCAAGGCCACCGGCAAGCCGGGCCAGGCCTGGCACCAGGACGAATACTTCATCCCCACCCGCGACCGCACGCTGACCGGCGCCTGGATCGCCCTTGATGACGCCACCGTCGAGAACGGCTGCCTCTGGGTCATCCCAGGCTCGCACAAGCGCGGCATCATCTGGCCCCAGCACGACCACGAGGATCCCCGCTTCGACTGCGCCGGCGAGGCCTACGGCTTCCCCTATGCGGACGAAGATTCATGTCCGGTGGAGGTGAAGGCCGGCGCGCTGGTCTTCTTCAACGGCTACCTGCTGCACCGCTCCTTCCCCAATCGCGCCCAGGGCGGCTACCGGCGCGTGCTGGTCAACCACTACATGAGCGCCGAGTCGCTGCTGCCATGGCGCAGCCCAAAGGAAGGCCAGCACATGGCCGTAGCCGACTATCGCGACATTGTGATGATCGCCGGTGAGGACCCCTACCCCTGGAAGCCGCTCGAAGAGATGGCCGCGCCCAAAGTGCGGCCCACCGGCGAGGGCGGCTGCGAGCAGTGGCGGCGAGGGCCGAAACGGGAAAAGATTCCTTTCTTCAAAGATGGCTTCCGCGCCGGGGACGCGCCTGAAGATGACGACTGATCTCTGCTTTCTCAACGCAACCGAACAGGCAGCCGGCATCCGCCGCGGCGACTTTTCCAGTGTCGAACTGACCGGGGCCCACATCGCCCAGATCGAAAGGGTGAACCCGGCTGTCAACGCGGTCGTCACCTTCCTGCCGCAACAGGCGCTCGAGCGGGCAAGGGCCGCAGACGACGCGCTGGCCAAGGGGGAGAATGTCGGCCCTCTGCACGGCCTGCCGATGCTGCACAAGGACACCACCGACACCGCCGGCATCCGCACCACCTACGGCTCGCCCATCCATCGCGACAATGTGCCGGCGCAGAGCCAACTGATCATTGAGCGGCTGCACGCGGCCGGCGCCATCCCGATGGGCAAGACGAACGTGCCGGAGTTCGGCGCCGGTTCGCAGTCGTTCAACCCGGTCTTCGGCGCAACCGGCAACCCGTATGACCCGACGACGACTTGCGGCGGCTCCAGCGGCGGCCAGGCGGTGGCGCTCGCCTGCGGCATGACCCCGATCGCCGACGGCAGCGATATGGGCGGCTCGCTGCGCAACCCGGCCAATTTCTGCAACGTGGTCGGCTTCCGTCTCTCGCCGGGCCGGGTGCCGGTCTGGCCCAGCCTGACGGGCTGGTCTGAGCTCTCGGTGCAGGGGCCGATGGGGCGTACAGTCGGCGACGTGGCGCTGCTCCTCACCGCCATCGCCGGGCCGGACGACCGCTCACCCATCGCGCTGCCCCAGCCGGGCGCCATCTTCGCCCGCCCGCTCGCGCGCGATTTCAGCGGCGTGCGCATCGCTTACAGCGCCGATCTGGGCGCAGCGTTCCCGGTCGATCCGCGCGTCACCGCCGCCATCGAAGCGCAGATGCCGGCCTTCCAGCAGCTCGGCTGCGAACTGACCGAGTTCAGCGGTCCCCCCCAGGGCGGACAATGGGCATTGCCCGACTTCAGCGACGCTGACGAGATCTTCAAGACGATGCGCGCCTGGAGCTTCCACCTCTCCCACGGCCCGCTGCTGGCGCAGCACCGTCATCAGATGAAAGACACGATCATCTGGAACATCGAACAGGGGGCGAAACTCAGCGGCGCCGACATTGGCCGGGCAGAGGTGAAACGCACCGAGTTGTACCATGCGATGCGTCAGTTCATGCAGACCTACCAGTTCCTGCTGCTGCCGGTCAGCCAGGTTCCGCCCTTCTCCGTCGACGTGCCCTACCCGACCGCTATCGACAGCGGCGACGGCGCGGTCGAGATGGAGACCTATATCGACTGGATGAAATCCTGCTACTACATCACCGTGACCGGCCATCCCGCTATCTCTGTGCCATGCGGTTTCACGCCGGAGGGCCTGCCCGTCGGCGTACAGATCGTAGGCCGCCATCACGACGATTTCGGCGTGTTGCAACTGGCGCACGCCTTCGAACAGGCCACGCGCGTCGGCCAACGCCGGCCCCGCATCACAGAGGCGAATGGACAGTGAACCGTCTCCAGCAGGGTTTCTGACCACCGGCCACCGGCAACTGACCACCGGCCACTGACCACTGGCAACTGACCACTGGCAACTGACCACCGGCCACTGGCTTCTAGCCACTAGCCCTCGCCAGACCCCAGATTTGCGCGGCGGTGCGGCCAAGAATCCGCTCTTTGTCATCCTCGCTGAGGAACGGCAACCCCGCACGGATGAGGCGGATCTCCTGCGCGAGGGGCGGCCAGTTGTTCTTGACGCGGTGGTGGCCGGGGTAGCCCGTGCCCCAGATCATGCGCCCGGCGCCGAAGGCCGCCACAACCCTCGCGATGAAGGGATGCACATCGGCGTGTGGATAGTCTTGGCGCGAGTGCCCTGAGACATCCGACAGCTTGACGTAGATGTTGTCGTAGCGGGCGAGGTCCACGATGGGCTGATAGGCGTTTTCGTCGTCGACCTGCGGGTAGCCCAGATGGTCGAGAATCAGTATCAGATGCGGATATCGCTGGGCGATGACCGCGATCTGATCGGCCTGCTCGGCGCGCAGATGGAACTGGATGATCGCATCCAGCGCCGCGAGCTCTTCCCACATCGGCCCGTTCTGCTCCGTCAACAGGATCTTCTCGTCGGGATAGTACATGGGATGAAAGCGGAATCCCGCCAGGCCGCGTTCCTTGACCCAGTAGCGCACCTGCGCGGCGTTGCCCGCGTCTTGCGGGTCGATCAGGCCGTGGCCGACCAATCGGTCGGGAAAGCGCGCCGCGCAGTCGGCGACGTAACCGTTGTCCCAGGTGGACCAACTGGTCTGCACCAGCACTGTCCAGTCCACGCCGTGCTCGTCCATCTCGGCCAGCAGTTCGTCGGCTGTGCCGGGTTCGTCGGGGTAGGTGTTCCAGGTCGGAGCGGTCGGGCCGACCGGATATCTGGGCGGGTCGATCTCCCACACATGAACGTGGGTGTCTACAAGCATAAGTTGAATCTCCTTCAACAGTGCGCTGGCTCGTGATCAGTGGCCGGTGGCGTTGGCAGCCTGGCTACAATTTGGCATAATGCAGGAAGTGCCCGCGGCGTTTCCGTGTTCCCGTTTCTGCGCCTGGTTGAGCGGGAACGAACTGTTCGTCGATTTGCGAAGGCAGGCGGGTGGGGCAAATCGTCGAATCGCACGCTGCAGATGATTGTACTCATCCCCACCAGCGGAATCAAATGAATCACAGTCGGATTTGGGAGAGCAGACTGCGGGTGAGACGCCCGCGATCCAAGGAGATGATCAGATCATGACGAAATTCCACAGACAACTGACCCTCCTGTTGATCCTGTTGGTACTGGCGCTGTCCGGCTGCAACACGATCGCCGGCGATGACACGCCTGCCGCCGGAGGAGAACAGGTGGCGCAGGCGACCGAGGCGCCGGCCGCTGAACCAACGCCGACCGCGATCGAAGAACCGGCGCCCACTGTGCAACCGACCCCGACCCCGCAGCCGGAACCGACAGAGGTTGCGATCGGGCCGCCGCCCGCCTTCAGTGAAGAGATTGTCGCCACCGATCCACAGACGGTGGCGCTCGGCGCGGGTCGTCCCCAGGTACTCGAGTTCTTCGCCTTCTGGTGACCGGTCTGCCTCCGCTTTGCGCCTGTGGTTCACAGGCTGGAAATCGACTACTGGGGACAGGTTGAGTTCATCTATCTGAACATCGACGAGCAGGGTGTGACACCCTTCAAACAGCAATTCGGCTTTCGCTACCAACCCCATCTGATCTTGCTGGACGGAAACGGGAATGTGGTGCAGGAATTCCTCGGAGAGCGGCCGGAAGCGGAACTGCGCGCCGCCCTAGACCAGCTGATCGCAGCGAATAGCGAATAGTATTGAGTGCATCCCACTAGCCACTGGTCACTGGCCACTAGCAACTAGCCACTGGCAACCGGCAACCGGCAACTGGCAACTAGCAACTGGCCACTAGCAACTGGCAACTACACAATGTCAACAGAACTCTACGAAGTTACGATCGTCCAACTGCAGAACGATATGGCCGCGGGCGCACGCACGGCTGCCGGCACTGCCGAGGGCTATCTGGCGGCCATCGCGGCCGTCGACGAGGCCTTATGCTCGGTGATCGAGACCAACCCGGACGCGCTCGCGATCGCGGCGCAGTTGGATCGTGAACGCGCCGCCGGCCATCTGCGCGGGCCGCTGCACGGCATCCCCATCCTCTTAAAGGACAATATCGACACGACTGACCGGATGCAGACGACCGCCGGTTCGCTGGCCCTGCTCGGCTCGCGCCCGGCGCGCGAAGCAACCGTCGCGGCTGGGCTGCGGCAGGCCGGCGCGGTCATCCTCGGCAAGGCCAACTTGAGCGAATGGGCCAACTGGCGCTCCACCAGCTCGAACTTCGGCTGGAGCGCGCGCGGCGGCCAGTGCCGCAACCCCTACGATCTGACGCGTAGCCCGTCCGGCTCCAGTTCCGGTTCGGGCGCGGCAGTCAGCGCCAATCTGGCGCCGGTCGCGCTGGGCACCGAGACCGACGGCTCGATCGTCGGACCGTCAACGGTCTGCGGCATCGTCGGCATCAAGCCGACGGTCGGCCTGACCAGCCGCGCCGGCGTCATCCCCATCTCGCACACGCAGGACACAGTCGGGCCGATGGCGCGCACCGTTGCTGACGCCGCCGCCGTGCTGGGCGCGCTCACCGCCGCCGACGCGCGCGATCCGGCGACCGGCTTTCAACACAGACGGGTACACAACGACTATCGCGCTTTTCTGGACGCCGACGGCCTGCGCGGCGCCCGTATCGGCGTGGCGCGCAAGGGGGTCAGCGGATACGACGCCGCCACCGACAAGGTTTTTGAAGAGACGATCCGGGCGATCCGCGACGCCGGCGCCGCGGTGATCGACCCCGCCGACATCCCCACGATTGGCGATGAAAGAATGGGCGCAAGCGAAGGGCTCGTCATGTTGACCGAATTCAAGCATGACATCGCGGTCTATCTGGCAACGCGGGTAGTCGAGGATGCGGAGATGCCGCAGCCGCGCACGCTCGCCGACCTGATCCAGTTCAACCTGGACCACGCCGAGCAGGAGATGGCGCTTTTCGGCCAGGAGCAGTTCGAACGCGCGCAGGAGAGCGGCCCCCTCGATGGGGAGGCCTATTTGCAGGCGCTGGCAACGGGACAGAGGCTGGCCAGCGCGGAGGGGCTGGACGCGGTGCTGGACGAGTACAATCTGGACGCGCTGATCGCGCCGACCGGAGGACCGACTGTGCTCATCGATCCGCAAGCCGGGGAAACCTTTCGGGGCCGCAGTTCCCGCTGCGCGGCGGTGACAGGCTATCCGCTGGTGACCGTGCCGGCCGGGTTCGTGACGCTCGCAGCCGAAACCGGCGCCGGAATCGAACTGCCCGTCGGTATCACTTTCATGGGCCGCGCCTGGAGCGAGCCGACGCTGATCCGCCTCGCCTATGCTTTCGAGCAGATTACACAGGTGCGCCGTCCGCCCGACGTCATTGGCCAATATCAGAAGAAAAGAGGCTGATTTTCCAGGGTCCCAGAACCACACAACACGCTTGTCCCAATAGACAATGGAGAGTAAAGTTTCAAGTGGACGGGGGAACTGTTGTGCGGAAGGTTCGATATAACTGCGCGATGAGTCTGGATGGGTACATTGCCGATTCCAACGACGGCTTCGACTGGATTGTCATTGATCCTGATATTGACTTCGATGAACTGTCGGCGCAGTTCGACACCTATTTGATGGGTCGCCGAACGTTTGAGGTTGCCGGAGGACAGGGTCCGCCGGCAGAGCCGGGCAACAGGACGTATGTTGTCTCAAAAAGCCTGCCTCAGAGTGAGTATAAAGACATACGCGTTATCGGCGACGACTGGAGAGAGGTAGTACGGTCGCTGCGGGCGCAGTCGGGCAAGGATATCTGGTTGTTTGGCGGCGGGCAGTTGTTCGGGAGTTTGTGCATGGAAGGGCTGGTTGACACGGTCGAAGTGGCGATTATGCCGATTTTGCTGGGCGGCGGCGTTCCTTTTGTGGCCGGACTGTCGAGACAGGTCGAGTTGAGACTGAGGAAGCAGAGAGTATACGAGAAGACGGGGACTGTGGTCCTGGTGTACGAAGTCGGCAAGATCGGAATCTCCCAATAGTCGTGATTGGCGTCAGGTTCCGGCGCTTTCAAGAAAGAGTTCCGAAGGAAAGAAGGTATCAGGATGGATTTACAGACCGATCTCAAAACAGAGCACGTTAGCCATCTGGTCGTCAGCAGCTTCTCGCAGGTGCCCGTCGGCACGTCGATTCGCGATACGCTGGCGCAAATGCGCGCCGACCGCCAGGTCGTCTGTCTGGTGATTGACGACGGCGCGGCCGCCGCTGGCGAAAAGAGTGACGACGGGAGCCAGACACAGCTTGTCGGCATCTTTACCGAGCGGGATGTGATGCGCAAGGTCGTTGATGCGCCAGGCATGTTGGACAGGCCGGTTGATGAGGTGATGACCCCGAATCCAATTACAATTGGGCCGGACGCGTCGGCGGCGGACGCCTTGCGCCTGATGGACGAAAACCATTTTCGCAATCTGCCGATCGTCGGCAAAGACGGTAGACTGTTGGGCAACATGACCCACCAGGCGATTATCCAATATCTTGCCGACCGCTATCCGGTAGAGGTATTAAATCGTCCGATCGATCCGGAACTTTTTCCCCGTAGAGCGGAGGGGGGATAACGCACATGACCGATAATCTGACCGAAAATACACAGGAAATCGAGGAACTTGAGTCTGTCGCAATCCGCTTTGCCGGTGACTCCGGTGACGGAATGCAGCTGGCGGGAACCCAGTTTACGACGACATCGGCGGTCTTCGGCAATGACATCAGCACGATGCCCGACTTTCCCGCCGAGATCCGGGCGCCTGCCGGGACGCTGGCCGGTGTTAGCGGCTTTCAGGTTCACTTTTCGAGCCAGAATGTGCTGACTCCGGGCGACGCGCCGCAAGTCCTGGTGGCGATGAACCCGGCGGCGCTCAAGGCCAGCCTGCCGGAGTTGCAACGGTCGGGAACGATCATTGTCAACACCGACTCGTTCACCAAGCAGAACCTGTCGAAGGCAGGCTACGGCTCGAATCCACTGGAGGACGATTCCCTGGACCGCTACCAGGTGCTGGCGATACCGATGACATCGCTCAACCGGGAGGCGCTCGCCGAGTTTGCCGAGTTGACCAACAAGGAACGGGATCGTTGTCAGAACTTTTTTGCGCTGGGCATGGTCTTCTGGATGTTCGATCGTTCGATGAAGACCACCCGCGAATGGCTCTTCAAAAAGTTCGCCCGCAAACCTGTCATCGCCGAGGCCAACCTCAAGGCGATGGAGACCGGCTACTTCCTGGGCGAAACGACGGAGACCTTCCAGCAGCGCTACATGGTGCGCCCTGCCGCTCTGCCGCCCGGTACCTATCGCAAAGTGACCGGCAACGAGGCGCTCTCCATGGGGCTGGTGACCGCGGCGCAGAAGATGGGCAAGCCCCTCTTTTACGGCTCCTATCCGATCACGCCGGCCAGCGACATTCTCCACTCATTGGCCTCCTTACGGCACTTTGATGTGCGCACGTTCCAGGCCGAGGACGAAATCGCCGCCATCTGCGCGGTCATCGGCGCCTCCTTCGGCGGCGCGCTGGCGGTCACCGGCACAAGCGGCCCCGGCATCGCCCTCAAAAGCGAAGCCATCAACCTGGCGATCGTGATGGAACTGCCCCTGATCGTTGTCAATGTGCAGCGGGGCGGCCCCAGCACCGGTCTGCCGACAAAGACGGAACAGGCCGACCTGCTGCAGGCGATGTTCGGGCGCAACGGTGAAAGCCCCATCCCCATCGTCGCGCCGGCGACGCCGTCCGACTGTTTCGAGATGGCGCTCGCAGCGGCGCGGCTGGCCGTGCGTGCCATGACGCCGGTTTTCCTGCTCTCAGAAGGCTTCCTCGCCAACAGCGCCGAGCCGTGGCAGGCCCCAAAGGCGGAAGACATACCCGCCATCGAGGTGAAACACCCTCAAGGCCATACCAACGGGCACGGTCCGTTCCTGCCCTATGCGCGCGAACCGGAGACGCTGGCTCGCCCATGGGCGCTGCCCGGCACACCCGGCCTCGAACACCGGCTCGGCGGGCTGAGCAAGGCGCCGGTCACGGGCAATGTCTCCTACGACCCTGAGCACAACGAACAGATGATCCGCGATCGGGCCGAAAAAATCGCCAGGCTGGCCGATGTGATCCCCGAACAGGAGGTGTTCGGCGCAGAGGACGCCGACCTGCTGGTGGTCGGTTGGGGCGGCACCTTCGGCGCGGTGCGGTCGGCGGTGGTCGCCGCGCAGCGGGCCGGCAAATCGGTCGCGCACGCGCATCTGCGCTATCTGAATCCGTTCCCGCGCAACCTGGAAGCAATGCTGAAAAGGCATCGGCGCATCCTCGCGCCGGAGCTGAACAGCGGTCAACTGGCGTTGCTGTTGCGGGGCCGGTTCGGTGTAGACGTGGAAACCTATTCGAACCTTTCGGCCCGCCCCCTCAAGATCGCCGAAGTGCGCGACGTGATCGATTCAATTCTCGGGAGAAGATAGATGAGCGCAAGCGCAACAGAAGAAATCACGCTGACCCGCAAGGATTTCGTCTCCGACCAGGCCGTGCGCTGGTGCCCCGGTTGCGGAGACTACTCGATCCTGGCGCAGATGCAACGGGTGTTGCCGGAGACGGGCGTGCCCAAAGAGAAGACCGTTTTCATCTCCGGCATCGGCTGCTCGAGCCGCTTCCCATATTACATGAATACCTACGGCATCCACACCATTCACGGGCGCGCGCCGGCCCTGGCCACCGGCCTTGCCGTCGCCAATCCCGACCTGAGCATCTGGGTGATCACCGGCGACGGCGACGGGCTTTCCATCGGCGGCAACCACCTGCTGCACGCCATCCGCCGCAATGTCAATCTGAACATTATCCTTTTCAACAACCGCATCTACGGCTTGACAAAGGGCCAGTACTCGCCGACCTCGCGCCCCGGCACGGTGACGAAATCCTCGCCGATGGGCTCGATGGAGCAGCCGCTCAATCCAATCGCCGTTGCCCTGGCCGCCGAAGCGACCTATGTGGCCCGTTCGATCGATTCGCATCCCCAACACCTGGCCGCGACCCTGTCGCAGGCCGCCGAACACCAGGGAACCGCCTTTGTGGAGATCTACCAAAACTGCGTGATCTTCAACCCGAACGAGTGGACCGAGTTGAGCGATCGCAAGACCCGCGACGACTCCACTCTCTACCTGGAACACGGCAAGCACATGATCTTCGGAAAGAATCGCGACAAGGGCATCCGGCTCAACGGTTTCACGCCGGAAGTCGTATCCCTGGACGCAGTAGACCTGGATCAGATTCTGGTTCACGATGCCACCTCCAAGCCGCTGGCCTTGATTCTCGGCAGCATGGAGTTTCCCGACTACCCGGCCGCGATGGGCGTGATCCGCGATGTGCGCAAACCCGATTACACGACGGAACTGATGACGCAGGTGCAGACGGCCCAGCAGAAACGCGGCGCCGGCGATCTGAATCAGCTCTACCAGGCCGCCGACCTGTGGACGGTCGAGGAGAGAGAGATCACGTCCCGCTCCTCCGCTTTCGACGAGATGCCGATTTCCGGTTTGGACGAAGAGTACATTGATGAGATGGACAAACCGGAAGAACTCCTCTCAGAGTTCCAGGACCTCCTGGTTTCCAGCACGCTCGCGGCGCTGGCGCCGAACGTCCCCATCACCGTCGACGTACACAGCTCGCTGGCGCGCACCATCCGCCAGATGAACCGCCACAACATCGGCTGCGTCCTGGTGACCGACGAAGAGGATCGCCTGGTCGGCATCTTCACCGAATGGGATGTGCTGATGCGGGTCGCCGGCATCGTCGATGACCTCACCCAACAGACGATTGTCGACTACATGACGCCGGATCCGCTCGCTCTGAAACCTGACCTGCCGATCGCGCATGCGCTCAATCTTATGTCCGTTCATGGATTCCGGCACCTCCCCCTGGTGGATGACAACGGCCTGCCGACCGGGATCATCTCTTTCCGCGACGTGGTCGGGTACTTGAATGAGGCTTTAGAAGAAGAGTAAACGTCCGCGACGCGCGACCTGAACATAGCAAAAGGGTCCACATGAAAATCCTTGTCGCCGGCGCTGCCGGTCAGGTCGGTTGCCGGCTGGTGCGGCAGCTGCTGCAGCGCAACCACGAGGTGCGCGGCACAGTCCTGCCGGCCGACCCGGCGCTGGCGCGTCTGCACGGGCTGGACATCGAGCTGGCTGCGGGTGATCTGACCGACGAGGCCTTTGTCAGCAGCGCCGTGGCCGGGGTTGACGCGGTGATCCACACCGCCAACTATGTCGGCCCCCAGTTCGAAAACAACATGCAGATCGACCGGCTCATCACCCGCGTCTGCGGCGCGCACGCCGACCGGCTGGAGCGGCTGGTCTACACCAGTTCCTCCGGCGTCTTTCCCAACAACGGCGAAACGATCGCCTGCGCCTACCATCCGGTGGACGAGCGCCACCCCAAGCGGCCGCTGGGCGAGTACTCGCTCGGCAAACTGATCGGCGAGGAGTTCACCAAGATGGCGGCCAGGGAGACCGGGTTGCGTACCTCGATTGTGCGGCCCAGCCACGTGCAGTCGGGCGACGCCATCCTCGGCCGGTTCACGGTCGGCGCGGTGGCCAGGCTGCTGCAGAAGGGTCAGGGCAGCCCTCAGGCTGAACTGCACATGGCAGACGGCACAGAGTTGTGGCATGATCTGCTGGCAGAGGCCGTCGACGAGGCGCAGCCGTGCAGCGTGCGCGACCTGGATGGACGACCGTGGCTCTACCAGCCCAACGACGCCCGCGACATCGCCCACATGCTGGTCTGCGCGCTGGAGGAGCCGGGCGCGCTCGACGAATCCTTCAACTGTGGCGCGCCGGCCCCCTTCAGCTTCCCGCAGGCCGCCGCCATCCTGTCCGAAACCGGCGCTGTCGAGCCGCTGGAGGTGCGCCTGCCCGTACGCTTCCAGTACGACCATGACAACACCAAGGCGCGCAGCCTGATCAACTTCCGGCCTCGCGGCGACCTGCGCACCATGATCAACTCGGCGCTGCTCGTGCGCGACGAGGGTTATATCGACTACGACTGGCCGCCAGACAGTAGCCGGTAGGCAGTGGCCGCTGGCCAGTTGTCGGGAGCCGGAAATCAGTCGTTTCAAACGGAAATGCATAAGCAGGAATAGCCCACGTTGAAGAGCTACCAGGACCTGGAAGTCTGGCGAAAATCAATCAAGTTGGCAACAATGGTCTACAAACTCTCCGCCCGGTTCCCGCCGGAGGAAAAGTTCGGATTAACGAGCCAGGTCCGGCGCGCGGTTGTGTCGGTTGCCGCCAATATAGCGGAGGGTTCGGAGCGTCAGGGAAAGAAGGAATTTCTCCAATTCTTAAGTATAGCCGGCGGGTCGCTTGCCGAAACGGAGACCTTCCTCATCCTGGCGCAAGAACTTCGTATGGCTGCACCCGAACACACCAAACCATTGCTTGCACAGTCAGCAGAAGTTGGTCGCATGCTCAACGGTCTCAAGCGCTCGCTGCGCGGCAAACCCTAACCACTGGCAACTAACCACCGACCACTGGCAACTGACCACCGACCACCGACCACTGGCAACTAACCACCGACCACCGACCAACGGAAATGCATAAGCAGGAATAGCCCATCTTGAAGAGCTACCAGGACCTGGAAGTCTGGCGAAAATCAATCAAGTTGGCAACAATGGTCTACAAACTCTCCGCCCGGTTCCCGCCGGAGGAAAAGTTCGGATTAACGAGCCAGGTCCGGCGCGCGGTTGTGTCGGTTGCCGCCAATATAGCGGAGGGTTCGGAGCGTCAGGGAAAGAAGGAATTTCTCCAATTCTTAAGTATAGCCGGCGGGTCGCTTGCCGAAACCGAGACCTTCCTCATCCTGGCGCAAGAACTTCGTATGGCTGCACCCGAACACACCAAACCATTGCTTGCACAGTCAGCAGAAGTTGGCCGCATGCTCAACGGTCTCAAGCGCTCGCTGCGCGGCAAACCCTAACCACTGGCCACTGGCAACTAACCACTGGCCACCGACCACTGGCAACTAACCACTGGCCACCGACCACTGGCAACTAACCACTGGCCACCGACCACTGGCAACTAACCACCGACCACCGACCACCGACCACTGGCCACTGGACCCTGAAGAGGAGTTTCCTGATGCTACGTACAGCATTTATCGGCGCGGGGCGCCGCAGCCAGGGCGCCCACTATCCCAATGTCAACCGCCTGCCCGACGTGGAGATGGTGGCCGCCTGCGAACTGGACGAGGAGCTGCTGAACCAGGTCGCCGCGGCCTACGACTTCCAGTACCGCTACGACGACCACCGTCGCATGTTGGAGGAGGTCGACCCGGACCTGGTCTACTGCGTGATGCACGAACGCTGGATCCTGCAACCGGCGCTGGACTGCCTCAACGCCGGCAAGCATCTCTTCATCGAAAAGCCGCCCGGCAAGAACATGGAGGAGGTGCAGCAGATCCACGACGCCGCCGTGGCCAACGATGTCGTCTGCGCGGTCGGCTTCCAGCGCCGCCACGCCGCGGTCACGCAGGAGGCGATGCGCCAGGTGGCGCGCCTGGGGCCGGTCTCGACCGTGGTGGGCCTCTTCCATAAAAATTTCCTGGGCGAGAAGGCGTGGAGCTTCACAAGCACGCTGTGGGACGACCTCTGCCACGCTGTCGACCTGGTGCGCTTCATGGCCGGCGGCGAGGCGGTCGAGGTCACCGCCTACCAGGATCGTTTCGGCAGCGACTACCGCAACTGCTACACCGGCCTGGTGCGCTTCGACAACGGCGCAACCGGCTTCATCCACGGCAACCGCGCCTCCGGCGGCCGCGTGCTGCGCGCGGAACTGCACGGCACCGGCGTCGGCTGCTACATCAAGATGCCCCACGAGATCGAGATCACCGAGGACGACGAGGCGCGCACGCTCGACGGCTGGCAGATCGACGGTGTCGACCAGGCCGACACGAGCCGCTACGACGGCGTGTTGACGATGCACGAGCATATCGTCGACTGCATCCGCAGCGGCAAGAAGCCCCTCACCGACATCCGCGACGTTATTCATACGATGGCGCTGGTGGCGCAGTTGGAGGGCGTGGACGGCAGGGGCTAGTGGTCAGTGGTCGGTGGCTAGTGGTCGGTGGTCAGTGGAAATCATCCGCACTGCACTTTGGAGCGAGAGATGAATACCTATAATTTGGAGAATATAAAAGAGCGCGAGTTGTTTCCCGGCTATGTCGGCAAGTTTGTCCACACCGACAACATGACGCTCGTCTACTGGGATATCGCCGCCGACTCGCCATTGCCGGCCCATTCGCATCCGCACGAGCAGGTCATCAACATGTTCGACGGCCAGTTCGAGATCAGCATCACCGGCGGCGAGACGCGCGTGCTGGGGCCGGGCGAAGTCTACGCCATCCCCGGCGGCGCCGAGCACTCCGGCCGCGCCATCACCCGCTGCAAAATCCTCGATGTGTTCCACCCAGTGCGTGAGGAGTACGTCTGGGACGATGAATAACAGAGATTTCCTGCGCAAATGGGCAGCTGGCAAGACAGGTATATTGGGTAAGTACTGGAGTCGCCGCTTCACGACGCCCCCCTTCCTAGCAGGGCTGGCGCATATCTTCGACTTTGGGGGCACCCTGTCAGACGATTACAAACCCTCTGGCAGAGGATTCGAAGAGGACATCGCCGCGCTGAGGAGCGACTGGATCGCGATCGGCCAGGATATGCGGGACGTGATGGGCGAATACCGCAATTGCGAGCCGAATGACTGACCGTGTCCCATCCCCATGCCGCTGCATGCGGACTCCCCCCTACTCCTTCTCAAACCCACTGTCGCTAAACTTAAGCGTCCGGCTGTTCTCGTTAACCACCCGCACCACGTCATCCGGCGCGCCGTCGGGAATGTCGGCCTCGATCTCCAGCGTCAGCCTCACATTGGCGCCGGTCAGCCCCGATAGGTGCGAAATCACCTCTTCCGCGATCTGGCTTGCGTCGCGCCCGGCGCGGGTCGGGTCCAGCTTGACCGAGCCGTGGTAGCGCTTCGCCTTGGGCGGTGGAGGTGGTTGCGGTGGCAGCGGTGGAGAAATCGGGGGCGGAGGCGGCTCTGGACCGGGACCAGTCCCACCGCCAGGGCCCGGAGGCGGTGGGTCAACAACCGTCTCTGCGTCCATCTGCTGCTGTGCAACATCCGACTTTATTAGCAGGCCTGCGGAAGTCTCATTGATAAACAACCCCTGCCCAGCGCGTAGACCGGGATAACGTTCCTTCTCTTCGTCGTGCCCGTCCCCAAAGGCAAACGAGTCCTGCGCCCAGGTCAACTGCGACACGCCATCCCTGATCGCGTCGAGCAGGACGGATGGTTGCTGCAGGCGCGGCAGATAGATATAACGGGCGAAATCGTCCACGAGTTGCCGCACGGAGACATGATCCCCGCGCCACAACGGCACCCGGTCCAACTCCATGCGCAGCCGCGTCCCTGCCATCGAAGTAACGAGCATCTCGTCGTTGAGCAGACGGCGGCTGGCCTGCGGCGCCAGGGAGCCTGATCCGCGCAGGCGGATTTTCTGCCACGCTACAGGCGCTTGGGGCGTTTTTTGGCTTGGCACAAGCAGCCAGGGAAAGGATTCGCCGATGCGGGCGTTGACGGTGCCACCGGCCGATTCCGCCTGTTGTTGCGCCTGGCGCACCTGGTGCGGCGGCAGGTCGAGCGCGTCGCTGTCCTCGAGGATCGAGCGCCAGCCCAAGTAGGTCCTGACCGCCTGATCGAGGTCCTGATGCCGCGCGCCGTCCGCCGCCAGGAAGAGGAGCGCGTTGCGGAACAGGCGCGGTGCATTTCCCCTGGACTCGAGGATATCTCTGGCCGCCCCCAGGGCCGGGCTGTCCTCCACCCCGCTGGTGTGGGTTGCCCGGACATTCAACACGACCAGCCCCACCTCCATGTCATCCTGCACATCCTGCCCGGATTCCGGGAAGAGGTGGACGCGTCTGAATTCGCCCTTCTGCTTGAAATTCTCGCGCATCCGCTTTTCGATCTCCCGCTCCACCTTGTGCGGTTCGCGGCGCAGATCTTCGGCCCGGTCGGCGGCGAGATTGGCGACGGTAGGTTGGGTCGAATACCAGTAGCGGGCGCCGTCGCGGTAGAGGTAGGTGGCATTGTCGGCCAAGCGGCGCAGCGCGTCACCGAAGTCGGATACGCTTTCGCCCGGCATGGCGCAGCCGAGCTTGATGCGCCGTTCGTCCAATCCCTGGTTGGCCGCGGAAGGCGTGGGCGCGGAGCCGAGAAAGACGGCGCGGGCCACGCGGCGGCAGGCGTTATGACGACCGAGATTGGGGAACTCCCCGTCCAGTTGAACGGGCCGCGAGCCGGAGCCGTCGATGTCGCGTTCGATCACCGGCGCCCAGTTGGCCGGCAGGTAGCGCGTCAACTCGAACTGCACGCGGCCGTCATCCAAGGGGATGCTGGCCGGCAGGATGAGCGGATTGCGATCGCCCGATTCCCACAGTGTATGGATCACAGCCGCCATCAGACGCAGCACGCCGCGCGTGCGCTGGAAGCTGGGCAGCGTGGACCAGTCCGAATAGAGCCGCTCGAACACCTCGGGGTGGACCGGATAGGCCTCGCGCATGCGCTTTTCGTATTCGGCCTCCTTTGTCTCAGCAGGAAACTCCTCGGCTTTGGATTTGTACAGATCGAGGTAGGCGCGCGCCACGTTGTCGCGGGTGGTGTAGCCGGTGTCTGAAATCTGCTGGAATAGGCGGCGACGGACGATCTCGAAGCTCTCGTCGGCGCTGGCCGGACGCCACGACGAATCGACGCGGCCGATTACGTTGCCCAACCGGGCCAACGCCTCGCGCCCGCGCACGCCTCCGACCTCGATATCGTCGGTCTCGGTGCGGTCGCTGGGCCGGTCGGAGGCTGGCAGGCTGATGACGAGGAGGCAGTTGGGCGGCAGTTTGGCCGACTCGGAGAGTGCCTGGGCGAAGGTGAACTGGGTCTCGAAAGAGCCGGCGGGCAGGTCGCTCTCATCGTGCAGCTGGCGGGCGTAGGCGACATACTCGTCGATCAGGATCAGGGCGGGGCCATAGTCGGTGAGCAGTTGGCGCAGGGCGTCGCCGGGATTGGTGGCGCGTTCGTCGTCGACGCGCACACGTTCAAAGGCAGCGCGCGCTTCGCTCTGGCCGCCAGCGGCATGGCCCAGTTGCCAGGCAAGCTCGCCCCACAGGGTGCGCACCTGGGTGCCGTCCGGCTTGGTTACAGGGTTGCCGGGCGAGATGCGGTTGCCGACGAGGACGACGCGGTTGACCTGCGGGAGTTCGGCCACTTCGGCGGCTTGCATGATGTCGTCGATGCCGTCCAGATCGCCGGGCTGCGCGCCCGAGAACAGGTGATAGAGGGCCAGCATGGAGTGGGTCTTGCCGCCGCCGAAGTTGGTCTGCAGCTGCACGACGGGCTCGCCGCCCTGGCCGTTCAGGCGCTGGAGTCCATTTGCCAGCAGACCCCGCAGACTTTGGGTCAGGTAGGTGCGGCGAAAGAACTCGGTCGGGTTGCGGTACTCGGTGGAACCCTCGCCCAGATGCACTTGCCAGAGGTCAGCGGCAAACTCGGCCTGCTGGTAGTGGCCGCTGGCCACGTCGGGGTGGGGGTTGACAACCTCGCGCCAGGCGGGAAGGCCGCTGGCGACTGCCGCGGTGACGGCGGCGGTGGTACGGCGGCGCTGGCTGCGGGCCTGTTCCTCGAAGCGAAGGCGCTGCAACTCGCTCTTCATTTTTTCGACTTCGGACGCCTGCTTTGAGGAGACCGCAGTCAATAGCCGCTGTGCGGAGTCCAGCATGCGAATCGTATCATCGCCGGAGAACGGTTCCTGGTGTGCCCATGCGTTGCGATGCTCGCGCAGTTCGCTCACCAGACTGCGTTCCAGTTGTCCGAGCGTCAAAGAAAAGACGTCATTCCACGACACCCACATGACGCGCAGCAGGTCGGTGACATCCATGTGATGGAACGGCTTGGACGGCTCGTTGTGGGAGAAGATGCGTCTCTGGTCATGGGGTCTGTCGAAAATCCGTTCCAGTTCTGTCTTGCCGCGCCCCTTGTAGCGGGCGACAAACTCCCGCGAAACGTAGGGCGCCAGACCATTCTTGAGGAGTTCCAGCGCGAGGCCGACGCGTTCTCGGTTGGTGGTTGCCATGTGTTACTCGCTTGTGGTTGTTACTGGAATAGTGTCCGCAGCCATTCTACGAATGTGGTGGTGTTCGCCGCGTTGGTGTGCAGATCTCTGGCCTTGATCGCCAAGCCCATTGGCCGCGGAGCCTCTCTAGCCGCCAGCCAGGCGTGGACCTTGGCCCGCTGGATTTTGCCGGGAGAAAACTTACGATCGTCGGGTGGAATGCCATCGATATAGGCTTGGGACAGAGGCCAGACCGGATCGCCGGGCGGGATCATACTGCCGATGAAATCTTCGAGTTCTCCGGTCGAACGGTTGTCGGGCATAAGCCAGATGCCGATGCGGAGCCTGCCTTCGATGATCGTCCCGCTTGGATTAGGCTGCTCCGGCAGTTCGGGCAGCTCGAAGTGGTCTTCCTGTCGCAACCTGTTCAGTCTGTCGGTAACCGCTTGCCAACGGGCGTCCAAATCATCATTTGCATCCAGCATGATACCAAGTACAGTGCGCCCCGGTATGTCGACCTCCACTTCTATGGAATCGAGCAGCGAATCCTTGCCCTCCTTCTCAACGATTTTGAAGTTCTGCGCCAACCCGCTGCGTTCGCTTAGATGTATAACTACGTGTTTGTCATCCGGCCCTTCTACAAGCAGTACGCGGGGGTGCGAGTCGGATTCTTGCATTGAGTTACCTGACTTCGATTCTCTGTTCGGCAGCTATTTTCAGTCTGCGCTCGGAGTAGCGGACAGCGCGCAGCCCGTCATCTTCCTTTTCGAGGCGTACCAGCACGCTATCTGTGCAGTCAAACTCCGCCGCCGCCAAGGCGAAGCCTCTGACACAGTCCCAACTGTGGGTCGTGGCGAAGACTTGCACGTTGTTCTCATGGGCCGTCTGTAGCACCATGCGCCAGTAGTCTCGCTGTACGGAGTGATGAATGCCGTTCTCCGCTTCGTCGATGAGGAGGAAGCCGTCGCGGCTGTTGGCAAGCCCCAGGCCGACGTCGAACAACCGCTGGGCCCCTTCGCCGAGACTTCGCAACGGGACAGGGCGCTCGTAGCTTTTGAGTCTGACAATGCCCCGCAACCTGTCCCCCTCTCCCTCGCGCACATCGTCACCGATCACGCCAATGCGGTCTACTTCGGCGCCGTAAATCAGTCCAATCGACCTGGTGATCTGTTCCTCATCATCGGTCAGCGCCACTTTGTTCCATATGCGGGCCAGATCGGATCTCGCCAGGAGCCCCGGCCCCACAGATTCGTGCTTAGTCTCTGGGAGCAACTCTTTAGCGCCCGGTAGACTCCCACCATAGCCAAGCGGAACGAGGAAATAGCCGTGCCCCTGGCATTCAACCTCGAATGCTCGAAGACGGTCTCCTGAAAGGCGTTGCAGGAGTTTACGCGGCATATATGAAAATGCAGGATGCTCATAATCAAGGATAGTTGCCTTGATACTGAGCTGGTCTGTCTTTTCTCGTGGCCCGATAGACAAAGATGCTTGCTCGGAAATACTCCGTCCATGGAACAGAGCCGCCCAGTCGACTTGAACCGGTCCATCTTCGCTTGGGTCTTTGGGAGTGGTGATTTCGTCGCGAATATCCAAGACATGGGCCAATACTTGGTGCCGTCCACGCGCGGCGTAGACTCTGATGGCATCCAATACAGTCGTTTTGCCGACGCCATTGCGGCCGGCGAAAAGGGTGACGCGGCCCAAGCGCGGGATGGAGAGTTTCCTGATGCCGCGGAAGTTCTCAATGCTGAGATCCGGGAGTAGAAGGCCGGTGTCGCTGTTTGTGTCGTCCATATCCTCGTTACTCCTGAGAAGGGAGGAAAGAGGAGTGAGGAGCGAGAGATTCCATCACTTCCGGCCTCCCACTCCCGGTAATCGTAAGCAGGGCCTGGATGAACGAATTGAGGGCGTCACCGTACTGTTCGTCGGACAGCTCCAGCAGAAGCTCGCCGTCGCGATCCTCGATCCGGAACTCGTCGAGGGTTTTAGCGATGATCTTCTGGCGCGGGCCGCGCAGCAACTCCTGTTCGTCTATGTCAAACGATAAGCGCATAAAGGTGTGCGCCCCGTCCGACAGCACCCAACGGGGCCCGTCCCGCTTCAGAAGGATCGTCAGGTGGTCGCCGTCGCTGAAGCAGAAAGGGGTGAATATCAGGTAGCGGCCCGCACCTTCGGCGATGAGCCGCACCTCATCGGAGACCCTTTCCCTGAACTCGCGTTCGATTCTGTCAATCAACATAGCAGTTGTCATTGCACGCCTTCGTCTGCGTGTATTCCGCGACGCTGGAACTCTGCTACCACAGAGTCGCGCACTGTACGGGCCTGCGACTCGGCACGGATCGCATCCGCTTCGGTAGCCTCCGCCCACTCGCCCGGATATCTGGCCTCCACAGCCCACTGGCTCAGTTCAGTCAGGTCTGGATGATCAACTCGAACGGACCAACTGTTCGGCAGCAGATTGCGCAAGGCGTTCAGGTCGTGTGTATATGGATAATCGATTGCCTCAAGCTCCAGAGCGGCCTTTAGCGCCTTCTCGGCAGATTGCTGAGAGAGCCAACAGACGAATCTTGGGGCAGAAGAACGATCTGCCAGAAGCCGCTGGGCAACATCGAGGTCCTCGGCAGAGAACCGAAGCCAACGTAGGGCCTCCTGGACGACAATATCAGGGTCGTTCATATACGACCTTTCCATCACGTAGCGCAGCGCGGATTACGCTGCCGACGAGGTGGCCGCGACGCGCGATTTCCTCGGGTGTCGTCACGATGATATCTTTGCTGACCGGTAGGTCGCTAAGCACGCGGCCCATCTCTACCGCGGCACGGCGTTTGTCCGTTACCTCTTCCATGACGACGAGCAGGTCGACGTCGCTCCAGCGGTTGGCGGCGCCGCGGGCGCGTGAGCCGAAGAGGAGGATGCGCGCCGGCTGGAAGCGCCCGACGATGCGCTCTACCATGGTCTCGATAACTGTGTCGGTCGTCATTGCGTCGTTCCAGCCCCGCCGATCAACTGCGCCTGCTCCACCCGCGGCCGCTCACGCGCCAGCCGGGCGATCTCCGGCCAACTCTGTACGAGGGCATTATACCCCAAGGCTTCCTGGGCGCGGTTCTTCTGTTCGCAGATGCGGTAGAGGCGGTAGGCGAGTTCGCGGGCGGACTCGGCGGCGGCGGGCATCTTGGCCAACAGTTGCGCCGCCTCCATCTCACCGCCCTGCCCGTGCACGCGGATCAGATGATGCACGATCTCCCACACAGTGCGGCGGCGGTCGGTGCGCGGGTCCCAGTCGTCGGGCAGCTCGTTGGGACGCAGCAGCCGCACCTTGCCGCCGCCGGCCTTGAGGATGCCGGCCTCGATCATGCCGTCCACGCTCGTGTTCTTGGCCTTGGAGAGCGTCTCGGCCACGCCGAACTCGTCGTCAAGGAAGCCGGCCTGCTCGAACCAGGCCACGGCCCAGCGCGTGTCGGCGTCGAAATCGCCCTCCTGCTCGGCCAGCGTCTCTTCCAGCGTCTGGACGATCAGCGACAACGCATCGCGCACCGAGAGCGCGCGGCCGCTGACATCCAGCACGCGTGCGTAGCGGCTGAAGACCGCCATGCCCGGCCCGATCGCGGCCTGCGCCAGGTCCACCGGCGCGATGCTGCCCGCCTGCATCGTGCGCAGGGCCGCAGGCAACTCCTCCCTGAGCGCGTCAACGAACTCGCGGCGGGTGGCCATTGGGGCATTGGCATCCCTTGGTCGACACGAGATTACAATGCTTGAGGCGAGTGCGTTCGTTTCTCGACCGAGCATTCTGTTGCCGAGTTCTGTGCGTATGGGCCATGTACCACTGACGACCAAACCTGCATAAATTACAGCATCAAGGAATGTTTCCCAACCTGTGCTGGAAAAGTCGCCGCTGCCCTTTTTCTCCGATTGCTTAAAGGCATAGTAAATGGTGAAGGGGAATTGGGAATGCGCGTACTGAGCAAAGCGTTTAACCGCATTAGTCATACCATCAAGAAAGAAAAATTCTGCCTTCTCTTTACTGCCGTGTCGGTACGGCGTGGCGACCAACTCCTCAACCTTTGGTGCTGCGAGCGTTGCAAAGAGTTCTGGAAAGACTGTCCGTAGGCAACGCCGCAACCAGACGTAGAAGAAGTCGGACAGATCAGCGTACCCGATGTTGTCGTAGTAGGGGGGGTCGGTTGAAATAACGGGTGATTTCGAAGAGGAAAAGGATGTGGCATCGCCCTGCATAGACTTCCCCCAGCCCGCATTCATCACTTTTCGAAGTACATTCAGTATTGAGCCAAGCGTAACTGCATAGTCACCGGCCGCGCTTCCGAACACGTTGTTCTCGGCGTAGTCCCAAATCATAGGAATGGCCTGCCGCCCAAATAGATTACGAACCTGAGTCCTTGACACTTCCCATCTACAAAACGCGTTGCAAATATCTGTCAATCGGCTGAGAGCGATTCCCAAATACACCCCCACCGCCTCAGCATATGCAGTCGCCCCGACCCCGCCCGCTCGCAGGGGAACGCCATCGTCCGGCAGCCCGGCGGCCACCGCGTCCAGCAGGATGCGTTCACGCGCTTCGCCCACCAGGTCGCTGAACGTGGTCAGCGCCACCAACTGGCGGTCGGTGAACAGGTCGGCCCAGGTAAAAAACCCATAGCCACGACCGCTCACCAAATTGGGCGTCTCACGGTTCATCTGTTGATCAGGCTTCCACTCAGGCTCTGCCTGCTGCGCGATTTCCTCATGCTCCGGTGTTGGCGCAAGGTAAACCCGTCCCCGATCCCCTTCGGCAACGATAGCCAATAAGCGGGCTCCCATACTACCGGCCATGCTTTCTCCCTTTATGAAAGGATCATTGATAACTGCCCCTGACATCACACACTGGAAGTTCGCTCCCCGGGCGAGTTTCGTGCCCTTAGTGGCCGACTCCGGCGGCGTCCCGGCCTTTACGGTAAACTGATACCCACCCTCCTCGATCTCCGGCTCGACATACGCCTCCTTGCCCTTCTTCTTCGACAGGATGAAGGAGGACGCCAGCGGCACCTCCACGTCGGCGAAGGCCGGATTGGGGCTGCGGACAGTGCGCGCCCACAGCCAGGCGATCACCGTCAGCTTGCGGCCCACGTAGCGTTTCAGGTCCGGGCGCTCTGCGGCCATCTCCGCCGTCACCTCTATCTTGGGGTAGAGATGGCCGATGCGCTTCTCGGCCTCGTCGCGCATCCACTTGCCGTAGTAGCGCACGTCCTCGGCCAAGCCAGTCGCGCCTTTCCAGGCCGCGCTGATGCCGACCTGCCCGGCGTTGCGCTCCGGGTTGACGGGCGCGCGGCCGGAAAATTTGGGCGGGATCTCGATCATGGCCTTGTTGATCAGCACCGCCACCGGGTTGAGGTCGCTGGCGTAGCTCTCCAGACCTAGCCGTTGCGCCTCCAGAGGGATAGACCCGCCGCCGGCAAAGGGGTCGTGGAAGGCGGGCAACCGCTCGGAGTCGAACAGTTCGGCCGCGCGCGGGTGGTCGCGGTTGTCGGCGCACGTTCTACGCCAGCTCCTGCGGATCTCTTCCCGCGCCTCCTCCAGCACGCGTTCGTTGGTCGTGTTCTCCCACAACACCAGTTCCTCGATGATGCCGAAAAGCCGCTCCCGTTCCTTCTCCTGTTCCTCCTCACCGGGGAACTCTTCCGGCAGGTCGGAGGGATCATCGACCAGTTGCGCGAACAGCACTGCCCGCGCCGCGGCCAGCGGACGCCGCGCCCACCACAGATGCAACGTGCTCGGATGCCCGTGCCGGATCGACTTTTCGCGGGCGGAGGCGGCGTTTATTTTGTCGAGTGGCAGGGCGACTTCGATCATTTTCTTGCGCGTTTTCGTCTGCTCCACGTATTTGCCTCATTTCCAGGTGGGCGGCCGGGTCAACACACTGCCGTCCGAACTGATGACTTTAGTCTGCAATTGGCTTTTCCTAAGCGTGTCGGGACCTATGTTGACGTACCCATTAGCCACCTGCCTCAATTCCTTAGAGGCCCGTTTAGGCGGAAAAGCGACGATTACTCTTCTGTTTGTGTATCGACTACGAACGGCTTTCACCGGGCCAACCAGATCACTATCAGCGGAAACAATGATCGCCGTATCAAACACATTGTCTTGAGCGTCACCAAGCAATTCGACCGCAATGTTGACATCGGTCATCTTCTCTTCGAAAGTCTGCCGAGTCGACCCACAGTTCGAGCAAGTCACTCTTTTTGAAAGATGGTATCCATAGTGAATACTCACATCCTGCAATGTTCTTGTTGCTCTGAGAAAAGTCCTCTGTCGCGTGAACTTGCCTGGATTCTTGGGATCGCGAGAAACCCTGGTCGTGAAGTAACGGACCTTTTCCAGACGCTGATTTTTGCGCAACAGGCTCGCAGACAGACGACGAACGTCAAGCCAGTAGTAGCGCTGCCAGCCCTTATCCCTGAGACCATAGTAGAGATTGAACCCGTCAATATACACTGTCACTCGCTGCATTGATGACTCCCAAAGTGATGTCGAAATGATCTGTCAGACGGTAGCGCAGAGTTAAGAGAACTCCTTTGCGCAATTTTGCCTCACGTAATTACGCAAGTCATTATTGACATTTCATGAACTTTAGAGTACTTTAGAGCCTACCACCCCAACGATTTTATCGTTGGCCCGACGTCCCCCCTTGTGGGGGGCGTCTCTTTTTCTCCCCGACCACGAGAATGCCCCGCGCGTCATTTTGGCGGTTCAGCAGGTCATCGTGTACAGTGCCCATACCCCCCCAACGAGAGTATCGTTGGGCCGACGTCCCCCCTTGTGGGGGGCGTCTCTTTTTCTCCCCGGCCACGAGAATGCCCCGCGCGTCATTTTGGCGGTTCAGCAGGTCATCGTGTACAGTACCCATACCCCCCCAACGATAGCATCGTTGGGCCGACGTCCCCCTTCGCGGGGGGCGTTTCTTTTTGTCCCTGTCAGCGCTCCCTCTCCATGAGTTCCGGGCAGAGGAAAACGACATGGACCCCATTCTCCGCCAGCGCCGGGCGGTCGTGCCACCAGTCGGTGTCCGTTGCATTCAACACATGCGGACCAGCCCCACTTGCCAGCGCGACAGCAACGAACTTGCGGTCAGCCAAGTCGAACGAGACGAGACGCGGGTCGTCCGGGAACTCGGTGAACTCACGATCGGCTTGGACGGTTACGGGCACAATTCGGCAATGTTGTGGGTTGGCCTGATTCTCCCAAAGCCACTTGAAGAATGCGTCGCCCACGCCGGGCTGCCCGGTATGGCTGAGATTCCTGCGGTATTCTTCGATGATCAACCACTTGTCGTCCACGAGCGTCCGGCGCCCCGCCTGCACCTGTATCAGCTTTCTGACACAGGCATCCTCGCACTTCAAGCCGGCCTGTTCGGCCTTGCCATTGGCGACAAGGGGAACGTTGGTGTCCACCACAACATCTGCCTTTCCCATACTCAACCTGCCGCCTGACGGCGATTTAGAGCAGCTTCGCTCATAGCCGCTATTTCGCCGAACTGATCCCCGAAGAAATCCTGGGGCCAGTTGGATATGTTGCCGACCTGGTCCACTTCAAGTGTATCAAGCCTGGAGGCGCCGTCATCCTCTTTGCAGAAGTAAAGCCCGACGTCATCTTGGGATATCGCTTCCTCGGCGATGCGGCGTTGGAGGCGGCGTAACAGGTGCTCGCTGTGGCTCTCGACGACAACCTGTACATTGCGCCTTTCCCAAGCGTCAATAAATACATCGGCGAGGCCGGCCTGCACGCTCGGGTGCAGGCGGATCTCCGGCTGCTCCAGAATCACCGTAGACCCTTCAGGCACGTAGAAGCAGAGGACGAGTGCGGGCAAAATCTGCGAGACGCCGAAGCCCACGTCGGTGATGAGTACTTCGGGCGCCCTGGGGGACTTTTGTACCCTGACTTCGAAATAGCGGCTGCCCTCAGCCACCGGCACGACGCGAAAACGATGGATCAAGCCGAGTTTCTGCAGCCAGCGGGCGATATATTGCTCCAGGGGAAGGCGCCACATTCTGTATCCGGGGCTGATCTTCAGGTCCTGCTGACGCGCAGCCAGCAGTGCGTCCACAACGGCCTCACCGGCCTCACCCATATCGAACGGCTGCCCGCCGGACCAGGTATAGACCCGTTGCGGAAAGGCGCGTAGCGGACCAAGGTAGTAGACGTTCTGCAGTTTCTGTTCCAGGGCAAACTCAAGATCGGCGAGGAACCCGGCATTCTGGTAGTTTGCACGCACGGAGTCTGGGAAGCCATAGCACTTTACCGGAGCGGTGACATCGTAGGGTCTGCCCCCCTGACGACGGAACTGAAAATCCAAATTCCTGATGAAAGTGCTGTACCTGCTCCCGGAGGCCCGGCACATTCCAAATTCCGCCTCACCAATACGATAGGACATCTCTTTGACGACCAGTTGTTCACGCGCGCCGGCCCCCTCCATGCGCGAGACAACCCGAAATCCGATATCGTCGCTGCTGACGATCTCTCTACGCGCGTACGTATCGATTATTTTGAAGGGCTTATCGGTTCGCCAGTCGAGTGAAATGCCAAGCGCGCTGTCTTCCACATGCCTATGCACCACGCTTGCAAAGTCCCCCGCGTCCACCCGCGCCCCGGCCCCCCCGAAGCTAAAGACGATGCCGCGGTCGGCCGCATCGGCCGTCTGCTTCAGCAGCAACAGCGCGTGTATCAGGCCGGACTTGCCCGAACTGTTCGCGCCAAAGAAGCCGGTGATCGGCCTCAGCGTGATGTTTCCCGTATCCTGCCAGGATTTGAAGTTCTCAAGACGTAGCCGGGTCAACATCGGACGTTCTCCTCGTCAACGAACTAAGGTTACGCCTATCTCCCACGCACCTCTCCAAGGTAACAGTCAGTATTCCCGCCGTTCAAGATGCCATATACGCCGTCCACGGGATGTTTGCCAGTGTCCCGCTTTCGGATAAGCAGACCGTGCTCAGTTGGCGTAATTTCGACTTCGACATTGGCATTCAAGCCAAAGCGATCGCGCAGATGTTTGGGGATGGTGATCTGTCCTTGTTCGGAGATGCGCATTAGGCCTCCGGATCATAGGCTGTATCATCACAATCGCCTGTCCACTCCAGCCCCGCCTTCAGATCGTTCAGACGACTTCTCCACGGGAGAATCCCTTCATGTTGCAGTCTGCCGACGACGATACCGGGCGCTATCCCCTGCTCAGCGGCGAAACACTGGATGTTATGGCGACGGTACGCGCCGAAAGCAACGAAACGCTGCCAGGCAGACTGGGGTACCAGGAACCGCGCCGCCCAACCGTTCGCTTCGGCCTCAACTTCATTCACGCCGTCTTTACCCCCGTCAACGAACACATTCTTCTTGCTATGCAAAAGGATATGCGCGGCTTCATGGAACAGACTGAACCAGAGGTGGTCGTCCGTTTTGTGGCGCGCGCTCAGCGCGATGACCGGCTTGCGGGGCGAGAGCCACCAGGCAGCGCCGCTCAGACGCGCCTTCGGCAACGGATTGATCCATACCAGGGCAACGCCCGCCTCGTTACAGAGTTGCCGCGCGTCGTCGAACGCCTGGGGGATCTTTGCGCCCGTCAGCCGGCGCATTCCCTTTAGCGCCACCCTGAATGCCGCCTTGTTGTAGTCCACAGATGTCTGGGTTTGGGCTTCGATCTCTGCCAGCCGAAGCCAAGACGTCAGGGCAAACTCATCGCTCTTAAAACTAGGCGAGTGCCGGTAGGCGACGTTAGCCGTTCCGTACGTGCTCTGCCATACCTCTACTGACGCCACGCCGAAGAAGGCCAGCAGTTCCGTTACCGTTTCGCCAGCCGACGACAGCTTACGGATTGCGCCTCGCTTTTCCAACTCTTTGACGGGGAAACTGCGCGCCCACGCTGCGGACGCTTCGGCTTCCCGCGCCTCGGCTTCTCGTAAGAGGTGTAACCGGTAGCGTTTCTCAATGCCGAGCCAGATGTTTGCACTGACTCCCAATACCTTCTCGAACTGAAGCGCTGTCTTCGCTTCTACGGGGGCCTTCCCGGCAATAATCTCGCTGATGAGCTTTGGAGAGCGGTCGCATCTTCGTGCAAACTCGGCCTGCGAGATTCCATTCGCTGCCAGCCGCTCTCCAAGGACCCACCCCGGCGGCACTGCATAGTCGGGCTGGTACCGATAAGTTTTTCTTGCCATGTCATTGTTCTCCTTCAGTGATAATCAGTCACTTTGATGACCGCTTTTGCAGCCATAAACACGGCGTTGTGCTCCATTATTATTACTTTGGATGATAGTCGATCACCTCCATAACCGTGATAGCAATCACCCGCTCCAGGTCGATCCCACCGTCCTCTCTGCGCGGGAGCGGATCATGATCCGGTTCGAACACCAACCTGTAGGGGTGAACGAGGTATACGGCATACTGCTCGTCCCGATTACTTGTGAGTTGGTGCATTCGATCCGGTAGAGTTATCGGCGCCTCCGCCAACGTCTCCGCGTCCTGCCAAACTGCGAGGCGCGTCATTATCGTCTGCGCCATGCGGGGCCCGTGTTCTCTTGTAAGTGCCTTTCTCGAACTGAAAACTCTCTCGAGTTTGCGGGTTCTGAAAGAGATATCCACAGGCTAACCCGATCATAATGACAATTTTCGTTACCTAAATGGTAACATTTTAGGGTAATTCTGTCAAAAGAGGGATACGCCTAACTTTTGTCAATCTATGTTCAGGCGCAGATTCATGCTTGCGGCGCCGAACCATGCCCGGAGACAGGCCGTTTTATTCCCAGTTTTTCTTCTCGCGCAGGCGCAGATCAGCTCGGCGCCTGCGCCCGCGCCAGCAGTTCGGCGAAACTGTAGTTGACGCTGGTCACGCCGAAGTCCGGCTCGCGCTGGAAGGGACTGCGCAGGTAATGCACGCGGTGATCATTCCCGTCCAGAAACTCGACGATGGCGAGGATGTAGGCGTCCGGCTTGTTGAGCGAGTAGAGGATCTCGTTGCGGGTGACGGTGATGGCGGGCGCGCCGCTGATTCGCCCCTTGACCTCCAGGAAACGCAGGCGACCGCTGGCAGGATCGCGGCTCTCGATGTCGTAGCCGCGCTTCTCGAACTCGCGGTCGGTCGGCTCATAGCCCAGCCCCCGCTCCACGTCCATCACGATCTGCCGCGCGCGGGCTGCCGCGGCCTGGGTGTCGCTGGTTGCGGGAACACGGCGGAGCGGCGCCCCGCCTGCCATCGCCCGGATCAACCCTAGCGGCGCGATCAGGGCCGCGCCCAGCACCACCGGCGGCCGCGGCGAGATCTGGCGCTCCTGCTCCAGTTCGGCCAGCCGCTTGTGCAGCCGCTCCTGCAGGCGGTCGGCGCGCTGCCGCGCCTGGCCGGAGTTGAGGCGGGCGTTGACGCGGCCGGCCTGCTCCTGCAGCTTGAGATCTTCGGCGCGGCGGTCCCAATGTGATATCTCCATCGTCAGCCGAGCCTGCACCGCCTCGCGCGTCTTGTCGAGCAACGGCTGCCTGGCGCGGCGGATCTCGTCGACGTGCTCGGGCACGACGTTGGCGACGGCGTAACGCTGGGCCGTTCGCTCCAGTCCGGCGCCGATCCAGCTGCATTCCGGCCGCGCCAGCACGGCTGCGTAGCCCGGCTCATCTGCGGCCAGCGGCCGGTAGTCGAGATAGGGGGCGTACTCCACGTGGCGGGCGTTGCCGGCCGCGTCCAGCTCGACGTAGAGCATCCGTTTGGAGATCACCCGCCGCGTGCCGGCGCGTGTCAGGCTGGCGTCCTGGATGGCGTGTTCGAGGAAGAAGAGCACGCGCGCTGCCGTGCCGGTGTCGCGCTCGTCGACCAGCACGGCGCCCTGCTTCAAAAGGTCGCGCTGGCCTGACAGCGTCCGGCCGATGACGGCGTCGAGCAGAGGATGACCGGGACAGACAAAGGCGGCGGGAGGATGGTTGCCGTTGGCCGCCAGCGACTTTTCGAAGGCGATGCGTTCGTAGCGGCGCAGCACCGGCATGCCCGCGCCGGTGGTCGGCTCGCTGTTGCGCACCGCCGCCGGCACATGCGTGATCTCATAGCGGCGGCTCTCGCGCTGGCGGGCGCGGCCGCCCACGCGCTGGAACGCCTCCAGGAAGAAGGACTCGATGTAGTGGGGCTGCAGGCGGCGCGCCTCGGCCCGCTCCATGCGGGCGCGCACGCGCTGCACGCGGCTGACGTCCATTGAGTCCGGCGCCAACGAGCGCTCTTCGAGCAGTTCGGTCAGCTTTTCACGATCGAAGGCGTTTTCGACGATGGTGGTCAGCCTGGTCCGCACCTCCGGCTGCTCGCCGTAGCGGATCGCCTCGACGAGCAGCTCGCGCAGCGGCCTGCCATCGAACTGCATTTTGCCCAGCACGTCGAATACCTGGCCGCCGAGGGTCTTGCGCGCCTGTTCCAGCTTTTCCAGCAGCCGCCCGTATACATCGCCCTCGCGCGTTTCGGAGGCGACCAGGTTCCAGAGGTGGCAGACCTCGGTCTGGCCGATGCGATGGATGCGGCCAAAGCGCTGCTCGAGGCGGTTCGGGTTCCAGGGCAGGTCGTAGTTGACCATCAGGTGCGCGCGTTGGAGATTGATGCCCTCACCGGCGGCGTCGGTTGCCAGCAGCACGCGCACCTGCGGGTCGTGGCGGAAGGCCTCCTGTGCGGCGTGGCGCTCCTCGCGGCGCAGGCCGCCATGAATGACCACGACTGCCTGTTCGCGCCCCAGCCGGCCGGCGATGCGCGTATGCAGGTAGTTGAGGGTGTCGCGGTGCTCGGTGAAGATGACCAGTTTCTGCTGGGGCGAGGGCACGGGGTCGGGGATCGTACCGGCGCCGTAGGGGGCGCGGGTCTCGGCCAGCGTGCCGATGAACAGCTTGTCGAGCAACGCCCCCAACTGGAGCCACTTGGTATCGCGCCCACCGCGCAGAACGCGTCCGGCCTCCGCTTCGAGGGCGTTGAGCGTGCCGATCTCCAGCTTCAGCTCGTCGATGGTCTGGGCGGCGGTCGCCTGGTCGAGGACCTCTCCCTCCTGCGCCTCGATCTCGCTCTCCGGCGCGTCTTCCAGGTCTTCGAGATCTTCGCTGTCGAGCGCCAACACGGCCGGCGCGGCGACGAAATCGCCCACGCCCTGGCGTTGCAGCACCTCCACCTCCTGCAGACGGCCCTGCAGCCGTTCGCGGCGGCGGCGCAGGGAACTGTAGATCGCCTCCGGCGACGAGGCGAGCCGGCGTTGCAGGATGGTCAGAGCGAAGCCGACGGCGCCGGCCCGTTTGTTGTTTGCCAGCGCGCCGGCGCGGTTAAACTCTTCGCGAACGTACTGGGTTACCGCCGTATAGAGCCGCTCTTCCTCTGCCGACAGTTTGTAGGCGACCGTGTAGGCCATCCGCTCGGGAAAAAGGGGCGTGCTGTCGAACTTGAGCAGCTTCTCTTTGACCATGCGGCGCATCAGGTCGGAGACATCGACGTTGTGAACGCCGTCGCGGTACTTGCCCTCAAAACGATCGCCGTCCAGCAGCGCCATGAAAAGCTGGAAGTCCTCCTCTTTGCCGTTGTGGGGCGTAGCCGTCATCAGCAGGAAATGACGCGTCAGGTCGGAGAGGAGTTGGCCCAGGCGGTAGCGCTTGGTATAGCGCAGTTCGTTGCTGAAATAGCTGGCCGACATCTTGTGGGCCTCATCGCATACGACCAGGTCCCAGTCACAGTCGCGCGCCTTCAGCTTCTGCTGCACCTCCTCGTCGCGCGAGAGCTTGTCAAGGCGGGCGATGACGAGGTCGGTTTCGAGGAACCAGTTGCCAGTGCGGGCGGCTTCGAGCTTGTCGTTGGTGAGGATCTCGAAGGGCAGCTGGAAGCGCCGGTAGAGCTCATCCTGCCACTGTTCGGCCAGCGCGCCCGGACAGACGATCAGGCAGCGCTGGAGGTCGCCGCGGGCGATCAGCTCCTTTATGAGCAAGCCCGCCATGATCGTCTTGCCGGCGCCGGGATCGTCGGCCAGCAGGAAGCGCAGCGGCGAACGGGGCAGCATCGCCTCGTAGACGGCGGTGATCTGGTGCGGCAGCGGCTCCACGTCCGAGGTATGCACGGCCAGCAGCGGGTCAAACAGGTGCGCCAGGCGGATGCGCTGGGCCTCGGACACGAGGCGGAAGAGGGCGCCGTCGCCGTCAAAGCTCCAGGGGCGCGCCTGCTCCGCAACCCTGATACGGGATTCATCCTCGCGATAGAGCAGCTCGTTGGCCACCTCGCCCGCCTGCGTCTTGTAGGTCAACTCGACCGCGGCGTCCCCGTACCACTGCACGCTGACCACCGTGACCAGGCTGTCCGCCAGGATGCCCTCGACGGCGGCGTTGGTTGTGAGATCTTCCAGTTTCATAGATGATAGCCGTTGCGCCAATTGATTTCCATCGCCAACCCTCTGACTTCAGCAATACTCTGGGTATGTCCTTGGCTGAGTTCTCGCAGCTTATCCCGCAAACAGCGGAAGCTATGGGACGCGTTCTTGTCTATATCCATTAGGGGAGCTAATGTCTTTCACCCATTTTGATTTTTCTCTTCCTATCTCGTACCATCTTCGCTTCTGTAGTGCCCTGGCTCCTCCTCTATGCACCGCGTCGGCCCAAAGCTCCCATGTCCCACAGATCGAGTCATTTGTGTAACTGGTCAAGACGGCGTCCTTGGCATTCGGCTAGGCAGTCTTTATGGCGGGCATGTCGCCCAAGAGCCAGGCTTCGCCCTCTTCGATCGCAATACAGAATCGGGTCTCCGGTTTGGGATTGCATGCATTGAGTACTGCGAAGAGCTCCTTTCGAAATGCTTTCAGGCATCTGCTGTCCAGGTCGCATACCACAATCACAGCGCCCGCATAGTTGGCGAATGTCTTGCCATAACCCCTTAGCACTTTGGGAAGCTGGTCTGGCAAGAGATGCGTGCCTGCATTGGCACTGCTCGTGAGATTCTTGGGAATGCGGCCTATAGCCTTTATATGCTCTCACCTTAAAGGAGTCTTGTGCGTCGATGATTCGGGGGCTGAGGATGTCGAGCGCCTTCTTGCCCGACCGGTCTTCAACCAGTATTTCAAAGTGCATCCGCTTACCTCGGATCAAGATAGTCGCTGTACCAGAGGCCGCCTAACGGCAGTCCCTCCGCAACCAGGTTGTTTACAATCGACTCTTCGCTGGCCCGGCGGATGGTCGCGAAACCGTCCGCGCCTTTTTCCAATATCCAGACCTCCTGTGGGTCAAGCGCGTCAATGAAGTAGGGTTGATGGGTCGTGACGAAAACCTGCGAGCCGCCCTTTGGCCCCCCGGCGTGCTGGCGGAATTCGTTGGCCAGGGTCTCCAGCAACTTGTGATAGAGACCATTTTCCGGCTCTTCGATACAGAGAAACGGCGGGGGCGTTGGATCTTCGAGCTGCAGCAGATAGGCGAATACTTTCAGCGTCCCGTCGGACATTTGTTGGGCATAAAATGGGTCTTCAAAGCCTTTGTCATTGAACCGGAGCAGCAGCCGTCCGTCGCTGGTCTTTTCGGTATCAATGCGGTCAATGCCAGGGATCTTGGCGGCGATCCTGTCCAAAATGCTGTTAAAGCGCCGCGGATGTTGGCGCTCCATGAACTGTACGACGTTACCGAGGTTGTCGCCGTGGATATTGAGATGCTGCTGCGGGCCGGCTAAAGGTAGGCTACGCGCCGCGTCCGGGGTGAAGTAGCTGAGATACCATCCTTCGATGAAGCGGCGGAACGCGGAGATGCGCGGGTGTTGTGCCAGGGCGCCGAGCGTAGCAATGCCGAGCCTACGCCGCTCTTCCAGTTCAATGTATTCTGTCTCGCTGGATTCCTCTGGCGTGAGAAACTCTATCAGTTTTTCGAAGTCGGTCCACGCTTGGCTTTCGTCAATCTCATACCCTTCCTGTTCCCCTCTCCATGCGACTCCTTTTCCTGAGTTAAGCATCAGGAACGAGAACGGCCAGCCGCGTTTCTGGCCGCTTCGTCTTTGCCTGAGCCTTTCCCGCAGCACATAGGGGCGTCCGGACTTGTCCGCATCGATGGCGATCTCGTAGGTGATCGGCCGGGCGCTTCGACTCTCTTTGTAATATACATCGAACTCGATCGGGCCGGTTTCGCCCAACGACCGTACCCTCTCGAAGCCGCCGCGCCCGCGTGCATCACAGGCCTCCTCGACGCCGGACTTAAGGGCATCGGCCAGAAAGCCAAAGGCATCGAACAGAGCGCTCTTGCCGACACCGTTCTTGCCGATGACCGCTGTCATCTCGCTGAGCGGCTGGCTCTTCTGCTGGTTCCACAGGCGGCCCAAAGTCACATCCTTGAGCACCTTGAAATTCCTTACTCTGAAACCTTGTATCTTGGCCATATCACGCTCCTCAAGCAACCGGCGCCTACCATTCCCAGGTGGTCTACTCTTGGTTCACATCAGCCAGCCGAGTGACCGCCTGAAACTAAAGACGAAGGACGTGAGGCTCTTGTCGCTGGCCACGGCATCAGGCAGTCCTGCCAATCCTAATCCTACTCTGCATCGTTCCCGAAGGTCAATTCAACGACATTTGGAACTAAACGTGACGGACACACCGCCATCCCCGCCATCCCACATGTTCTACAAGCGCTGAACATCGGGTAAACTACCACGCGACCGACTTTGCCCAACTCCCATCACCACCCGGGACATACCCATGCCCCCCTCTCTCGACACCTTCACCAACCCACCCACCGAGTTCTCCGTCCTGCCCTTCTGGTTCTGGAACGACGAGCTTGACGCTGTCGAAATCCGCCGCCAGATCGCTGATTTCGAGGAGCACGGCGTGCATGGCTTCATCATCCACCCGCGCGTCGGCCTGCCGCGCGCGCTGGGCTGGATGTCGGAGGCGCTGCTCGAATTCTACGATGTCGCCATCGAGGAGGCCGAGCGGTGGGGGATGCAGGTCGTCCTCTACGACGAGGGCATGTACCCGTCCGGATCTTCGGCGGGCCAGGTGGTGGCGGAGAATCCGGCCTACCAGACGCGCTGCCTGGAGGCGCGCGTCCTGGCGGTTGGGGAAGAACCGACGCTGAAACCGGACGAAACGCTTGCGGCCGTCGTCAGCCGCCGCAGCGGTGAACGGCTGGCGGTGATCGACCGCAAGATGGACGCCTTCATTCGCGGGCTGCACTACATCGGCGGCGGCCCTGACGAGGATGAACCGCTGGCCGGCGACCTGCTCAACCCGGACGCGGTCGCCTGCTTCATCCGCCTCGTCTATGACAAGTTCCACCAGCGCTTCGGTCGGCATTTCGGCGGCCTGATCCCCGCCATCTTCACCGACGAGCCAAGCCCGGTCGGCAAGCCGCGCGAGCGCGGCGTCTGGCCGGGCACGACCGGCATCCTGACGCACGTCAACCGCCTGCTGGGCTACGACTTCACGCCCCACCTGCCCGCGCTCTGGCACGACGACGAGCCGGACGCCGACCGCTACCGCGCCGACTACGAACGCGCCATCGCCCTGCGCATGGAGGAGACCTGGTACGCGCAGCTCTACGACTGGTGCAGCGAGCACGACATCGCCCTCACCGGCCATCCGGCAAAGGCCGACGACCTCGGCGCCGAGCGCTATTTCCATATCCCCGGCCAGGACCTCGTCTGGCGCTGGGTGCTGCCCGACGACCCGACCGCGCTCGAAGGGGCGCAGTCGACCCAGGGCAAATGCGGCAGTTCGGCGATGATCCACACCGGCCGCCGCCGCAACGCCAATGAACTGTGCGGCGCTTACGGTCACGAGCTGACCTGGGAGGAGATGAACTGGCTGGCCGACTGGTGTTTCGTGCGCGGCGCCAACATGCTCTTCCCCCACGCCTTCTACTACAGTGTGCGCGGCATCCGCCGCGACGAACGCCCGCCGGACGTGGGGCCGAACAATGCCTGGTGGGGGCGCTACAAGCGCTACGCCGACCGCTGCCGCCGCCTCTGCTGGCTCAATACGGACAGCCAACAGATCTGCTCAGTGGCCATCCTCGGCAAGGTGGATTGGCTGCCCTGGCAAGCGGCCAAGATCCTCTTTCAGCGCCAGCGCGACTTCAACTACGTGGAAGAGCGCCATCTGTGGGAGGACGCCGGCGTGGACGAGAGCGGCATCCACCTGGCCGGCATGAACTACCAGGCGGTGATCGCGGCGCACGAGCCGGATGCGCGCGCGCGTCCGGCGATACAAATGCTGGAAAACGCCGGGCGGCTGCTGCCCTGCGGCCCGCAAACGCCGGCGTCAGAGTTGCTGGGTTTTATTGACGGATTGGTGGCTGCCGATGTCAGCGTCGCGCCGGCGGCGGCGCTGCGTGTGCGCTGTGTGTACAAAGGGGAGCGCGACTGGTGGATGCTGTTCAACGAGGAAGGCGCATCTCTGACGAGGAACGTACAGCTTAAGGCGCAAGGCCCGTTTCTACAAGTGGATCCCTGGACGGGAGACAGTAAGCCCTGGGAAAATGGCGCGCAAATAACGCTGGAGGGATACCAGTTAACGGTTGTCTGCACCGACGGCGCGAATGCGCGCTAACCCCTGCATATGAATACAAAAAAAGGGAGCGACCCCTCTGATTATCGCCAAGCTCCCACCCTTGGGGCTAGCGACAATCGAAGCCACTCCCTATTTTTGCCAACGTGCCGATACTCAGGCCACGCTCTGTGTTCTGAGGACGTTGCTGGCGGCAGGTCCCTTGGGGCCGTCTTCGATCTGGAATTCGACCTGGTCACCTTCCGCAAGACTGCGGAAACCATCCGACTGAATCGCGGAGAAATGCACAAAAACGTCCGGTCCATCCTCCCGTGCTATGAAACCATAGCCCTTCTGATCACTGAACCACTTCACCGTGCCCGCTACTGATTCACTCATGGTACAAAACTCCTATGCTAACTGTGCGACTACCAGATAAGGCGCAAAACAACCCGCGCACTGACTGGTGATACTACATGAAAATTGCTCGTTGATCATGTGCATCGGGAGGACGTTCGAACGTCAACCTGTCAGGACACTAACTCATTTTGCTAGATATTAAGCATACGACCTCTTAGGCTGATTGTCAAATCCGCAAAACGATTGATTTTCTCTGCCCTTAAATGGACTCAGTTGGTCAGGTAAGGTAGACTTGATGCGCAATAGCGGTGGCCTGTGACCAGAGTGTCCAACGCAGCGCGGGCCACTGACTGCTACCCACCGGTTTTCTGGAGCCGCCCCACAATGTACTCGGTACTGGCCGTCGACCTGGACGAAACCCTGCTGGCAGATGATAAGACCGTTTCGCCGCGCACGCTGGCGGTATTGGGAGATTGGCACGCCAGCGGCCGCAGGATCGTCATCGCCACCGGGCGCCCGCCGCGCTCGACCCGCATCATTCCCTCTGCCCTCCACGTATTCCCGTGGATCTGCTACAACGGCGCCTGGATCGAACTGCAGAGCAGCGTCCTGTACCAGACAACGATCCCGCTGGAGGATGCCCGCCGCATCGTCGCCGCGATCCAGACGGCGGCGCCCGACTGCCGATTGGGGGTCGAGATCGCCGATCAACTGTACATCAACCGTGAGGTCGAGTGGCCCGGCGCACACCTGGTCAGCGACGTGCTCGCCCACACCGACCGCCCTCCCGCCAAAATCCTGACTTCGCTGGCAGAACTGGACGCGGCCCAGCCCCAGCCTGCCAATGGCCGGGTGGCAACCGCCAAGCCATCCGAGACTCTACTGCGCGAGCTGCCTTCCTCCTCGCGCGCCCTGATCTCCCCCAAATACGACCTGGTCCAGGTGATCCCCCATGGCGCGTCCAAGGCGGCGGCGCTGCACTGGCTGCTTGAGCGCTGGGGCCTTTCTGTGGACGAGGTGATCGCGTTCGGCGATGACGTCAACGATGTCGAGATGGTCGCCGAGGCCGGGCTGGGCGTGGCGATGGCGAACGCGGTGCCGGAGGTCAAGGCGGTGGCCGACCGCATCACCACCAGCAATGACGAGGACGGTGTCGCCGCCGTGCTGGAAGAGTTCTTGGCCTGAACGCCCCGCACGTTCGAAGACAGACTCCGCTTCTTCAGAATAGCGACTTTGCCAGGGTGCATCCCAAATTTTGGTGAACGTGACCCTGGCGTCGCGGGCCTCTCGCCCGTAGCCGGTTTCGGCTCCCGCGCCTGTTGAAAAACGGCTCCAGGAGGTGACGGATTCAGGTCGCCTGTCGGCACAACCGGACCGCAGTTCGCCCGATTCCCGTCAATGAAGACGCCGCCTGGGCCGCTGCCGTCAACTGTCTCCAGCATACTGACTTCATCAACCACGGTTCAGACAACTGTTGAGACTCCTGCCCTTCAGAGCAGGGCACAAACCCACTCCCATTCTGCAAAGCGCCCTGGGATTCCCAGCAACTGCAAACTCCCCGATTGTGGAGTACAATTGTGCGGAACATTAACAAACGCAGCCCCGGCCCTGCCACAGCCCCGGCCCTGCCACAACTGTAGGCCAGCCTGGAGTGAGTGTCATATCATTTGGCCCATCCCGCGCCCGGCGCGGGAACCATGCCGAGCAAACTGCCGCCCTCCCGGCCCAGCCAGTGCCGCAACCGCCCGTTGCCCGCCATACCCGAAAAAACTATTTTGGGACGAAGAATGACGAGAAATGACGACAAGATATGACAGAACACGCCCAAACGTGCCCGAACGTGCCTGAACACGAAAAAAAAAAATTGGCGCGACTAAACGCGACTAAACGCGACCAAACGCGACTAAACGCGACTTGGCGCGTTCGCAAACGCTCGTAACTGCTTGCAAACGCTCGTAAACGCTCGTAACTGCCTACACTGGCACACCTGACCTTTGCGCCCCGCACGTCGCCTGCAAGCGGCCCATAAGCCCGGACGTAGCCGAAATTTCGCCCCCATTCTTGGATTCACCCGCGCCAGGCGCGGATACCGGAACTTCAACAGTGTCTCAACGAACGCCAATCTGTACGTTTTGTGCGTTCTCAGTACTCAGAGTGACTGCGATGCTCTGAATCGTGGTGCGCGGGCGGAAGGAGCGCAGCCCAACTGCTCAGCGCTGACGCGCGCTTCCCTTGCAAGGGTGCATCCCAGCTTTCTTGAGGATGAAGGGGGCTAGACGAGGAGAAGGGAATGAGTAGAGCAATGGGGGCGCGCTGACGATGCCGGCGCCCCGCACGACTCTGCTCAGTCAGACCTGGCCCCGGCTGCTTCAACCGCTTGGCTTTACTTGACGCACAATAATCTGGGAGCGCCCCTTTGACATCGTTGCTTGCTCCCACAGCATCCCGAATGCTAGAATACGATATGCCAATATCTGGTAAAGTGTACCCCTTTCGATGCCTTCCACGCCGTCATGATGGATGCCAGTGAGAATGTCGACAGACTCTCGATGACCCCTGAGTGCATTCTACAGGTGGAGGATGTCACCCTCTCCTTTGGCGGCACAACCGTGCTGGACCAGGTCGAGTTTGACGTGCATACGGGCGAAATCCGCGCCATCATCGGCCCCAACGGCGCCGGCAAAACCTCGATGCTCAACTGCATCAGTGGCTTCTACCGTCCGCAACAGGGCAGAATGCTCTTCGAGGGCGAGCACGACCTGACCGGCGCCAACCGTGTCGCGCAACTGGGCATCGCCCGCACATTCCAGAACATCGGCCTCTACACCTACCTGAACGCGCTCGACAATCTGATGGCGGCGCGGCACATTCACATGCGCCAGAATATGCTCGCCAGCGCGCTCTACTGGGGCAAGGCTCGCGCCGAGGAGGTGCGCCACCGCGCGATCGTCGAGGAGCTGGTCGACTTTCTGGAGATCGCGCACATCCGCAAGACCATGGTCGGCGCGCTGCCCTACGGCCTGCGCAAGCGCGTCGAGTTGGGCCGCGCCCTCGCGCTGGAGCCGAAGCTGCTGCTGTTGGATGAGCCGATGGCCGGCATGAACACCGAAGAAAAGGAGGACATGGCCCGCTTTATCCTCGATATTCACACCCGCCGGGGCATGACGATTATCCTGGTCGAACATGATATGACGCTGGTGATGGACATCGCCGACCGCATCGTCGTCCTCGACTTCGGCACCAAGATCGCCGACGGCGCGCCGGACGAGATCAGGCGCGACCCGGAGGTCATCCGCGCCTACCTGGGACAGGCGGACTGAATGACAGAGAAGCGCCGCCCCGCGACCATCCCCCAGCACTTTCTGCGGCAGGTCGAATCCTCCGCCGCCGGCAAGGTCGCGCTGCGCCAGAAGGAGTACGGCATCTGACGCGAGTTCAGCTGGCAGGAGTCCTGCAAGCAGGTGCGGATGTTCGGCCTGGGCCTGCTGGAGCTGGGCCTCGAACGCGGCGATCACGTCGCCGCCATCGGCGACAATGACCGCCAGTACCTGTGGGCCTACCTGGGCCTGCTGGCGGTGGGCGGCGTCCAGGTCGGGCTGTTCACCGACGCCAGCGCCGAAGAGGTCGCGTACATCGTCGCGCACAGCGACGCCCGCTTCATCCTGGCGCAGGACCAGGAGCAGGTCGACAAGATGCTCGCCATTCGCGCGCGCATCCCCAAAGTCGAGCGCGTCATCTACTGGGATGAGCGGGGCCTGTGGGACGACGACGATGCCTGGCTCACCACCTACGATGACGTTTGCCGGCTGGGCAAGACCGTTGCCGCCGGGGAGCCGTCGCGCTTCGACGAGGAGGTCGCCCGCGGCCGCCGGGATGACCCGGCCGTTCTCTGCTACACCTCCGGCACGACGGGCCGCCCAAAAGGGGCGATGCTCAGCCACGAAAACCTGATCTGCGCGGCGGCAGCCTTTACCCAGGTAGACCCTCTCTACGACGGCGACAACCATGTCAGCCTGCTGCCCTTGGGCTGGATCGCTGAGCACGCCTGGGGCATTGCGCCGCATTGCATCTACGGCATGATCATGAACTTTCCGGAAAACCTGGAAACCGTACGCGAAAACGTGCGCGAGATTGCGCCGCAGAGGGTGCTCTACAACTCGCGCCTGTGGGACGCGCTGGTGGGAACGATCCAGGTGCGCATGGCCGAATCGTCATGGCTCAACCGCAAACTGTACCAACTCTTTCTGCCTGTCGGCCAGCGGCTGGCGCACAAAACGCTCGCGGGCGAGGCCGTCCCCCCGGGGTTGCGGCTCGCCTACCGCATCGGCGACTGGTGCATCTTCCATCCCCTGCGCGACAAGTTGGGCTTCACCAATCTGCGCGCCGCCTACACGGGCGGGGGCGCGCTCAGCCCGGACGCGATGCGCTTCTTCCATGCGTTGGGCATCAACCTGAAACAAATATACGGTTCAACTGAAGTAACCGGCAGTGGTACAATTCATTACGATGGCGAGATCAAGACCGCCAGCGTCGGACGGCCGGCGCCGGGCATCTCTGTGCGTGCGGCTGAAGACGGGGAGATCCAGATCGGCGGGCCAACCGTATTTCAAGGTTACTACAAGAACGCCGACGCAACCGACGAAGCCATCATCGAAGAGAATGGCACGCGCTGGTTCCGCACAGGCGACGCCGGCTACATCGACGAGGACGGCCACCTGGTCTATCTGGACCGGATGAAGGATATGATCACCCTGGCCAATGGCGAGCGCTACGCCCCCCAGTTCATTGAAGGGCGGCTCAAATTCAACCCTCACATTCTGGACGTGATGGCTGTGGGAGGGCCGACCCAGGAATACGTAACCGCTCTGATCATTATCAATTTTGACAATGCGGGCAACTGGGCAGAAGAACAGGGCATCGCCTTCACCACATTCGCTGATCTTTCCCAGAAAGCCGAGATTTGCGAACTGATCCGGCAAGCGGTGGAAGATGTGAATGTGAACCTGCCGCCGACCAGCAGGGTGCGGCGTTTCGTGCTGCTGCACAAGGAGTTTGACGCCGACGAGTCCGAGATGACCCGCTCGCGCAAGTTGCGGCGGGACGTTCTCTACGCCCGCTATGCCGATATGATCGAGACGATGTACGCAGGACTGGACTGGATCCACGTGCGCACGCCCGTGCGCTACCAGGACGGCAGCGAAGGCGTCATCGAGACGGATCTGCGCATTGTGGACAGCACGCAACACTAACCACTAATCACTATCCACGACGATGAACTGGCCCCTGGTGCCTCAACAGTTTGTAACCGGGCTTCTCAACGGCGGGACGATCGGCCTGATCGCCTTGGGCATCGTGCTGATCTACAAATCTTCGGAGGTGTTCAACTTCGCCCACGGTCATCTGGTGATGTTCGGCGCGTTCCTGACCTGGTGGTTCAGCGGCGGGGGGGGGGGGCGGAGCCGGGGGCCGCGCTAATCGACCTGCCCTTGTGGGCGGCGGTGATCGCCGCGCTGCTCGTTTCCATGGGCATCGGCCGGCTGATCGAGCGCTTTGCCCTGCGCCCGATGACGGGGCAGCCGCTGCTGGCGATCATGCTGATGACGCTGGGGCTGGCCCAACTGTTCGAGGGCGTAACCGCGATCCTTTTCGGCGTCGAACTGAAGAGCAACTTCCCGGCGCCGTTTTCGCCCAGCGACGTGCTGATCATCCCCTTTCCGGGCGCATTCGGCGATGCCATCCGCCTGAAATACACGCTGGTCGCCACATTTGTTGTCGCCGTCCTGGCCGCAACCCTGTTCATCTGGTTCTTCAATCGCACAAAGACCGGCCTGGCGATGCGCGCCACCGCGGAGAACCACGAAGTGGCCCGCTCGGTTGGCATCAATGTCAGCCGCGTCTTCGGCCTTTCGTGGGGCATCGCCGGCGTGATCGCCACGCTCGGCGGCGTTCTGCTGGCCACGGTCAGCGGTGTGAGTCTGAATCTCTCGACCGTCGCCCTGATCGCCTTTCCGGCAATTCTGCTGGGCGGGTTGGAGTCGCTGGGCGGTGCGTTATTGGGGGGATTCGCCATCGGTCTGGTGCAGGCGCTGGTGCAGGCTGCGCGGTTGATCGAAGTGCGCAATTCCACGGAAATCGCGCCCTACCTCTTGCTGCTGGTCGTTCTGCTCATCCGTCCGGAAGGGCTGTTCGGGCAGAAAAGAATCGAGAGGGTATAGGCGATGGCCGTGTTACGACCTGCGGGCGATTTCGATCGCTCCTATGAACAGGATATGGCGCTGCTGCGCCGGCCCTGGCACTATTGGCTGCTGGGCTTCAGCCTGCTGGCTGCCTTCACTCTGCCCCTGTGGGGCGACGCATACCTGATCAGCACCGCCAATCAGATCGCCTATACGATCATCGCCGTGCAGGGTCTAAACATCCTGACCGGCTACACCGGCCAGATTTCTCTGAGCCAGGCGGCCTTTATGCTTGTGGGCGGTTACGCGTCCGCGCTGCTGGTTATTCACACCGGTTTCTCTTTCTTCATTGCGCTGCCGCTGGCCGCGCTCGCCGCCGGCGTCATTGGGCTGTTCTTCGGCCTGGCGAGTCTGCGGGTCAAGGGCTTCTGCCTGGTCTTCGCCACACTGGCGGCCCAGTTCATCATCCCCTGGCTGAGCCGCCACACATTCAAAGAGTATCTAGGGGGTACAAGCGGCGCAATCGATGTGCCGGTTCCACAGCTGGGCACGCTGAACTTCGGCGAAGTCAGCAGCTTCTTTTACATCTCTCTGGTCGCTCTGTTGATTACGACTGTACTCCTGTTCAACATCTCCCGCACGCGCCTTGGCCGGGCATTTGTCAGTGTTCGGGACAACGACCTGGCGGCGGAGTTGCTGGGCGTTAATCTCTTCACCTACAAGCTGCGGGCCTTCTTCATCGCCGCGCTGCTGGCGGGACTGGCGGGCGCGATCAAAGCCCACAGCCAGCGCGGGGTCGGCACCGAGTTCGGCTATAGCCTGAACGAATCGATTATATTCCTGGGAATGCTGGTCATCGGTGGCCTCGGCAGCAATCTGGGCCCGGTTCTGGGCGTCGCTTTCATCATCCTGCTGGAAGATCTCTCTAACTTGCTAGGCGGAATCCTGGCAGCGGCCTTCCCCGAATTCTCGGGCCAGTTTCTCACGTCTTTCCGCCCGATCTTTTTCGGGGTCGCGCTGATGCTGTTTCTGATCTATGAGCCGCGCGGACTGGCGCACCGCTGGCAGCTTCTGAGAGCAGGCTGGCGGCTGCGTCCCTTTGCTCGTTGACGGGAACTGCAGGGTGAACTGCAGGGGTTAGGGGTTAGGGGTTAGGGGTTAGGGGCTAGAGGCCTGAGACAGTTTGGGGCTAAGAGTGCGGCTGTTCTGAATGGTCGCGAATTGACTATGTCTGAGTGGTTACGCGAAGCGTTTGAAGAGAGATTCAGATGAGGGAAGAAAACCCACATGAGAAAGGACCTGATTGTCACTTGCATTTTGTTTTTTGCTTTGCTGGCGGCCGCCTGTTCACGGGCGCCCAGCGCGGAAGAGCCGATGGCCGCAGAGGAAGAATCCAAGCCCGCGGCAGTAGAGCCGACGCCGGCAGCGCAGGAAGAACCGAAGCCGGCAACAGAAGCGCCGATGGAGATCGTATGCGAAAACAGCTACGAAGGTGAGACCCTCACGATCTACCAGCAGGCGGGCCTGACCGGCCCCTTGGCCACGCTGATGGGAAACGGCTTCATCGGCGGCACACAGGACGCGATTGAACAGATTAACGCGGAAGGCGGTGTCTGCGGCGTGATGTTGGAACTGCGCTTGGAGGACACCCAATACGCCCTCGAACAGGAGGTGCAGATCTACGAGCAGTTCCGCGCGGAGACGCCTAAACCTCTCTTCATTACGACCAGCAGCAGCGCCGCCGCCATTGCGCTGAAAGACAGGGTGGTCGAAGACGAGATCGTCAACGTGGCCACCGGGGTCCATACCCAGGCTCTGTACGACCCTCCCAACGGCTATACGGTCGGCATGGTGCCGATCTATTCGGACCAGTTCGCCGGCTTCCTGCAGTTCGTGCAGGACAACTGGGCCGACATCAAGCCCGAAGGCGCCGGTGATGAGATTACCGTTGGCGTGATCGGTTGGGCGAACGCCTTCGGCGCCGGCGCGACCACGCCCGAATCCCTGGCCTTCGCTGAATCTTTGGGCATCACCGTGCTGCCGCAAGAGGAGCAGCCGATAGACCCGTCGGCGGACGTGACCGGTCAGCTGCAGAATCTGCTCGTCAATGGCGCGAATGTTATCTACATGCAGTCCCTTTCGTTCAGCATCACGCAGGTCATTGGCACGCTGCACGCCCTCGGTTTCTACGATCAAGTGGTGCTGGGCAGCGTGAATTGGGGCATGAACCGCGACGTATTGAACATCCTGGGTGAGAATGCCCCGCTTGCCGTCGGCTATTACGGGGTCTTTCCCTATCTGTGGTGGAGTGACACCGACGCGCCCGGCATCCAGCGGGCCCTGGAGACCTTTAGTGCTAAAGGGTATCCTGAAACGGACAAGGCATTCACCTATCTGGTCATCTACAGTAGCATGTTCGGGATAGCGGACATTCTGACCGTCGCCATGAACAATGTCGGCTTCGACGGCTTGACCGGCGCCGAGTTCCTCAAGGCTATGCAGCAGATGGGGACAGTCAGCGCAGGTGGCGTGTTTGAGATGAATGTGGAGGGCAGCAACCGTGCGCCCAGCCGGGCGCAGATCCGCCAAGCGCAGATGATGGCGGACGGCAGTATCGATTTCGTCGTCGTCCAGGACTTCACGACCTTGCCGGATACGCGGCCGGCGTCGGAGTAACTGCAGTGAATAGTGAATAGTGGAGAGGGGAGAGGGCAGGGCACTCACCCCACTGACCACTGGATACCAGATGTTGCAGATCAACAATATCGAAGTTGTCTATAGTGATGTGATTCTGGTGCTGCGGGGCATCTCGCTGGCTGTGCCGGACAACCAGATCGTCTCGCTGCTGGGCGCAAACGGAGCCGGCAAATCGACGACGCTCAAAGCGATCTCCGGCCTGCTGCGCACCCAGCAGGGTGAGGTCACGCGCGGCAGCATCAAGTGGAACGGCGAACGGATCGACAGAAAATCGCCGGACGAAATCGTTCAGATGGGCATTGTGCAGTTACTGGAGGGGAGAAGGCTGTTTGAGCACCTGACGGTCGAGGAGAATCTGCGCACGGGCGCGATTTTTCGCAAGACGACCGTGGCGGCCTTGCGCCAGGATCTGGACGAGGTGTATGGCTATTTCCCGCGTTTGGCGGAGTTCCGGCGCCGCACGGCCGGTTATCTGTCCGGCGGCGAGCAGCAGATGGTCGCGATTGGCCGGGCACTGATGGCGAAGCCCAAGCTAATGCTGCTGGACGAGCCGAGCCTGGGGCTGGCCCCGCTGCTGGTGCAATCGATCTTCGAGGTTATCCGGCGCATAAACGCCGAGTCGGGCGTGTCGATGCTGCTGGTGGAGCAGAACGCGAATGTTGCGTTGCGGTCGGCGGCGCATGCTTATGTGATGGAGACAGGCCGCATTGTGCTCGACGGCCCGGCGGAGCAGCTGGCGCAGAACGCGGACATCAAGGAGTTTTACCTTGGTCTGACGCAGGTGGGCGGGCGCAAGAGCTACCGGGACGTGAAGCACTATAAGCGGCGCAAACGCTGGCTGGGGTGAACGACGCGGTGACCGGTTGCCGTCACCCGCCACTCGCCAGCGGCGTTGGCCGCCAGCCCAACGCCGGCGCCACCTGCGCGGCGACCTGCTCCAACAACTCCAGGATGCGCTCCAGCGGCGGGTGGATGGGGTCGAACTGGAGGATCAGGTCGGTCGTGTAGGGCAGCACCCGGTCAGCGCCCAGGCGCGCCGCGACCTCCTCCGGCGTGCCGTAGGTGATATGGGCGCGCGCGCAAAAGCCTTCGGTGGAAAGATCCGCCGGGATGCCTCCCATCGAGTATTTTTCGATTTCGCGCAGCGCGGCCGCGCGGCTGCTGCCGAGATAGATGCCGCGTGAAAGGCCGATGCGGGGCGGCGTGGGTCGCTCGCCCCAGGCCGTGCGGTAGGCGACCGCCACCGGCTCTTGTTCCTGGCCCGCCGCCTGTTCTTCACTTCCGACAAAACGGCTGAGCAGCAGACCGGCCCCGTTTTGAGCCGCGTACTGCGCGCCGCGCACGCTGAGTCCGCTCAGCCACAGACGGTCGCCGAGCGTCGGGGCTGCCGGCCGCAATCGCTGACCGTCCTCGCCCAGGGCCTCACCGGCAAACGCCTTTTTGAGCGCGATCAGGCCGTCTGTTGTACGCTGGTGACGGCTGGCCATATCGACGCCGAAGGCTTCGAACTCGTCGGCGTCGCTGCCGCTGCCTACGCCCAACTCCAGGCGTCCGCCGCTGAGCGTATCAACGACCGCGGCATCCTCCGCCACGCGCAGCGGATGTTCAAAGGGCAGCACCACGATCGACGTGCCCAGGCGCAGGCGACGCGTGCGCTCGGCAACCGCCGCCAGAAAGGGAAACGGGGAGGGCAGCAGGCCGCCAAGCTCTTTGAAGTGGTGCTGGGCCACCCACACCGCGTCAAAGCCCAGCCGGTCGGCGGCGTCAAAGACCTCCAGATTCTCCCGATAGGCCTGTCGGGGATCAACCCTGCCCCGCAGATGGCTCAGAAACCCCAACCGGAAAGGAGATTTCGTTGCGCCTTGATTCGAAAGGGACGCGGCGTGATTGGGCATGCGTTATATCCTCAGTTCCGTGACCTGTTGCCAGGTATCTTCGTCGACATTGCCGCCGCAGATGACGACCGCCAGCCGTTGCCCTGCGCAGCGTTTCCCCATCTGCAAGAGGCTCGCTACGGCCACGGCGGCCGCGCCTTCGATGATCTCGCCGCAGTCGTGGTAGATAAGCCGCATGGCCGCCGCGATCTCCTCTTCGCTGACGGTCCGCCAGGCATCGACATGCCGACGGCAGAGTTCGAATGTGATCGTCTGCTCCTCGATTCCCCCTGCGCTGCCGTCGGAAAGGGTCGGGAGGCTGGTCTCTTCCTCAACGATGCGGCCGGCGCGCACAGAGGCCAGCATCACCGCCGACCTTTCAGGCTGGCAGCCGACCGTCCTCACGGCGCGGCCGCCGCGCTTGAGATAGCTTACCACGCCGCTCATCAGCCCGCCGCCGCCAACTGTTACGAATACAGCATCCAACTGCGGCTCCTGGCGCAGCATCTCCACCGCGATCGTGCCCTGGCCCGCAATGATCTGCGCGTCGTTGTAGGGGGAGATGTAGAGCCGGCCGCGCGCGGCGGCGGCGCGGCGGGCGCTGGTCTCGGCGTCGAGCGCATCGCCGGGCGCCTGGGAGAGTTGGACCGGAAAGGCGTTCAGCTTCTCGATTTTACGTCGGGAGGCCGCCTGCGGCAGATAGATGGCGGCGGTGACATCGAGTTGGGCGGCTGCGTGGGCCACCGCCAGCGCGTGATTGCCGGTGGAGGCGGTTACGACGCCCTGTTCGCGCTCCTCCGCCGAGAGGCCGAGCAGCTTGTTGGTCGCGCCCCGCAGCTTGAACGAGCCGGTGTGCTGGCGGCTTTCCAGCTTCAGGAAGACCTGCGCGCCAGTGCGTTCGGACAGAATGGGCGACGGAATCAACGGTGTCTCGATTACATAGGGGCGGATGCGGGAATCCGCGCTCTGGATCTGTTGAAGAAGATCCGTGCCAGACGCGCCTACATCGGCAACATGGCGCTCCGCATCACCCTCTCCTGTGGCAATCACAACTCAATCCCTCTGCCGGCGTTGACGCGACGCAACTGTCTTCTCCCTTATTCGCAGCTCCGTCAATACCGATCGCCCTGCTGATATGCTAAAATGGGAGCTTATGCGCTCTGCTGTTATTCTAACATATTCTTTGCCTCCGGGCCGCCCCAGTTAACGCCTACAACGTAGCGTAAAACGGTCGCGAACGCGTCAGGCCGACGTTACGACCTTGCCCCGGTCGGAGGATGCGCAGGAGACCCTTCACCATTATGCGTATTGCAATTCTCTCAGACATTCACGGCAACTGCGTGGCGCTGGACGCGGTGCTTGCCGATATTGAAGCCAACGTTGACGGGAATGTCGACGAGTTCTGGATTCTGGGCGACATGGCGGCTGCCGGCGCGCAGCCGCTGGAGGTGATGGAGCGGCTGAACGGCCTGCCCAACACCCGCTTCGTGCGCGGCAACTCGGAGCGATATCTGACAACCGGCGCAAGGCCGCTCGTTACGCCGGTGGAGGAGTTGACCGACCTGTCGCTGCTGCCCGCCTATGTGGGTGTGCTGGAATCCTTTGCCTGGACGGCCGGCGCACTGGCTGCCAGCGGCCATCTGCCCTTTCTGCTGGACCTCCCGCTTGAGCAACGGCTGACACTGCCGGACGGCAGCCGCGTACTGCTGGCGCATGCGTCGCCGGGCAAAGACGATGGTGACGGATTCCTGCCCCGTTACAGCGATGAGGAGATGAGCGAGCGGTTAGATGGCTGCGACGCGGCGCTTCTGTTTGTGGGTCACACGCACTGGCCCCAGAATTTCCACCTCAACGGCGTGAACGTCGTCAACCCGGGCAGCATCGGCAACCCGCTTATCCCCAGCCTGCGCGCCACCTATGCCGTCCTGGAGGCGGACGCGAGCGGATACCGCGTGCAACACCGGGCGGTGGACTATGACACGAAACTGGCTGAACGGAAGGCATGGGAGGTGCGCCATCCGCAGGCGGAGTTCATCAGCAGCTTTCTGCGCGGGGATCGGGTGCGCCCCTGGGGCGAGCCGGAAGACCTGCGGTGAGCAACCAGCCGGAACAGTTCCGCTACGCCGATTCCAGCATCTTTCAGGACGAGAGCGTCGTCCGGGCCTATCAGTACCGCCCCCAATATCCGGCTTCAACCTTCGATTTTCTGGCTGACCTTTTGCCGGCGACCTGCACGCCGGGCGTCGTTCTCGACGCGGGCTGCGGCACCGGATTTGTCGCCCGCCCCCTCGCGCCGCGGGTAGAGCGGGTCGATGCGGTGGACTTCTCCGCGGCGGCGATCCGAGAAGGTAGACGGCTGCCGGGCGGCGATCACCCGCACCTGCGTTGGATCGAAGGGCCAATCGAATCGGTGGCGGTTGATCCGCCCTACTGCCTCATCACCGCCGGGGCCAGTATGCACTGGTTCGACTGGGACCTGGCCTTTGCGCGCTTCGCCCGGCTTCTGACGTCGGATGGGCTGTTCGTTGCCGTAGGAAAAAAGAGGATAAACCAGACTGGATGCGCGCAGAACTGGGACCGGTTCTTACGCGCTATTCGATGAACCTGGACTTTGCGCCCTACAGTGCGGCGGAGATTCTTGGTCAACTGGAGGAGCGGGGACTGTTTCGGCAGATGGGCAGCGCCCAAACCGATACCATTGAATGGAAGCAGCCAATCAGTGAATGGGTGGAGAGCATTCACGCCCGCAACGGCTTCTCGCGCGATCGGATGGACCCGCGCAAGGCCGCAGAAGCTGACGCGCTATTCACTGAAATCGCCACCCGCCATGTGGGCAGTGCGGATGGCTTGATTACCCATTGCTACGCCGGGAGGCTGCTGTGGGGGCGGCCCCTGCATCCGGATGGCAGATAGATGAAGGGGTAACTGAGCGGCTTCATGCCCACAGCATCCCATCCTCGTCGCGCTCAAGCTCCTTTTCGACGAAGAGGGCGTTGTCCACGGCCTGGGCGGGCTGCTCGATCTCGAACCACTGACGCCACTCGGCCGGCGCGTTGACATCCTCGCCGCCATGCTCGGTGTGGCGCGTGCGCACTCCCAGCATCAGCGGCGTGTTGACGCTGGCCCCGCTGACGATCACCTGGCCTTTGCTCAGGGCCGGCAACTCCCTCAGCATATCGCGGCCGACGCTCTCCACCGATTCGGCGATGCGGTTCTGGTCGATCGGATTGGTGATGCGCATGATGCATTGGGTCATGCACTGGCTGAGCACGTCGCTGTCCAGCCGGCCAGGCCGCTGCGAGATGAGGCCGACGCTTACGCCGAACTTGCGCCCTTCGCTGAGGATCGTCTTGAGCACCTCTGAACTGACCACATCGGCGTTGGCGGGCGCGTAGTTGTGCGCCTCTTCGAGCAGGCAGAAGACGGGGAAGGGCAGATGGCTGCGATCGCCCCGCTGGAGTTTGCCCTTCACAGTGTTGACGCGGGCATCATTGATGCGGCGCAGCAAGGTAGCGACGATCACCTGTTGCTGCCGCTGTTCGACTTCATTCAACTGGATTAAGGTACACATTCCCGGCTGGAACAGTTCATCCAGTTCGATGTTTTCAAAGTCGTGGAATATCCCTTTTCCCCCCAGGGTCGCGTCCAGCCGCCAGATCAGCGCGCCGGTTGTGGGGTCTTCATCAATCTCTTCATCCTCCCGCTGCGTGCCTTCCCTCACCTCCCGCACCGCCTGTTTCAATTTCTCCAAAGTATAGTTTTCTTTCCACTTGTTGTTGGCAAATCTGAAGGCACGGCCCAACTGATAGTGCATCTTCTCCGACAAGTTCGGCAGCAGATAGCGTAGATCCGCCAAGGTCAGGCTACTTATGCGTACGCGGAGTCTATCTGGGCGAAAAATACTTACTTTCGGTTTGTAGTCGTCTTTGCGAAAAATCTCCAGATTCTGGATCTGTTGCAACGTGTCGTACTCGCCGTGTGGATCGATGACCAGCACCGCGGCCCGGTTGTTGGGCATCAGCAGCTCTTCCAGCAGGACGCCGGCCAGATAGCTCTTGCCACTGCCGGTGCTGGCGATGATGGCCAGATGCGTGCTGGTGAAGCCGCGCACATCCAGCGCCACAGGCACGGCGCCGGGGGGGCGGCTTAGCAGGTCGCCGATGTGCGCGCTGCCGACCTCGCCGCGGCGACCGCGGCTGAGAAGCTTGGTCAGCATCTCGTCCTCGGCGATGAAGATCGGCGCGCCACCCTGGGGGGGCACGCGCGGATTGGTGAAGTCGTTAAGGCGTTCGTTGTAGTAACCAAGAACGGTGACCGTGAGTTCGAACAGTTCGGTGGAGCCGCTATCATCGCCCAGCATGGCCGCGACCATATGGGGCGGCACCGAGGGGTCGGCCATAAATGAATCGGGAAAGAGCTTCACTGCCGCGCGGGCGGTGATGCGCCCCAGGATGCGCCGTTCGCTGCCGTCAACGGGGGCGGTGTAGTAGACGAATTCGCCGTGCTTCAGTTGCCGCGCAGGATCCGGCGCGATGAACGTAAACTCGTGGAGGGTCTCCCCCGGTCCTTTGACGGTGCCAACGCCAGTTTTCAGTTTTGAGTTTTTGGTTTCTAGTGCCACCACTCTCTCCACTGCCGCGCACGGACTGAAAACTAAGAACTGAGGAGTTAAGACTGCTGTTGCGGCTCATCCGGCTGGCCGCACCATCGACTTCCAGGCGACGTTGTCGCGCATGACCTGCAAAATGGCCTGTTCCTGCGGGAAGAGGCCGCCCAGACGGTCGATGATCTCCAACAGGAGCGCGGGAACCAACGGGTGGTTGAAGCCGAGGAGCGTGGCCGCATAGCGCAGGCTCGGACGTTGGTGCGCGTCGCGGTGGAAGCGGCGCACTTCCTCATCAGTCAGACGCCGCACAGACGCGCTGACCTCCGCGGCCAGCCGCGGCGTCCCCTGCTGCGAGCCGGCGCCGTCTTGCCAACCCAGCGCCAGCACGCCGACCAACGTAGCCGTCTCGTCGATCAGATCCGGGGTGAACACCGTCTGCTCGGTGAGGGAGCTGAGCCGAGGCCCCAGGTTGCCGAAGTTGGGATTGACGAGCAGCGTGTTGTAGACAACGCCGACCAGTTCAGCCGCGTGTCCGTGCTCATTGGCCTCTGGAAACCGGGGTAGGTCGATGGCTACGAACGCGCCAAAGGCATAGGCGTCCGGCGCCGGTCGCCGCTCCCGTTCAAAGGGGCCGTAGACCTGGCAGACATAGTCGATGTGCGTATTGGATTTGACGATAACGCCGATCCGGTCTGTCATAGTGATATTGAAACAGAAAATTTGTTCGATGGCAAATGGCGACGAGGATGTTTTGGCAGGTGGAGGACAAGCGCGCTAGCCGCCGCTGTCAGCGCCCGCCCATGCCGGACAGGGTGATCCCTTCGACGAAGCGTTTTTGGGCGAGGACATAGACGAGCAGCACAGGAAGCAGGGCGATGACGGAGCCGGCCATGAGCAGGTGCCAGTCGGTGTTGTACTGGCCGCGGAAGGTGGCGAGGCCGACCGGAATGGTGCGGGTGGCGTTGGAGTTTGAGACGACCAGGGGCCAGAGGAAGTCGTTCCACGAGCCGAGAAAGACGAAGATCGTCAGCGCTGCCAGCACGGGACTGCTCAAGGGCATGATGACCTGCGCATAGATACGCAAAGAGGAGGCGCCGTCCATGCGGGCGGCCTCATCCAACTCGACGGGGATACCGCGGAAATATTGACGGAGCAGAAAGACGGCGAAGACGGAAAAGGCGGTGGGGACGATAAGAGCATAGAAAGTGTCGAACCAGTGCAGGAAGCCGATGAGGATGAAATTGGGGATCATTGTCACGTGGAACGGGATCATGAGCGTCGCCAGGTAGACGAGGAAGAGCGCTTCCCTGCCGCGGAAGCGTAGGCGGCCGAAGGCGAAGGCGGCCAGCGAGGAGGTCAAGATCTGGAGCGTGGTCACGCTAAGGGCGACGAAGAGGCTGTTAAGATAGAAGCGTCCGAATGGCATTGCCTGCACTGTGTCGACGTAGTTCTGCCAGAGGACAGGGTTGGGAATGAGGGAGGGGGGGTAGGTGAAGATCTGCGGCGGCGACTTCAGCGAGGTGGCGAGCATCCAGCCGAAGGGCAGGAGCATGCCGAGGCTGCCCAGGATCAAGGCAACGTGAAGCAACAGGTGCCCCTTTCTGAACGTCGCGTCTGATGTGGCTTCCGGGCGCATAGGCGCAGTTGTGGTCACGAATCCCCGCCCGCTTCGTAGTGCACCCAGCGTCGTTGGAGGCGCGTCTGCACAAGGGTAAAGATAAAGATGAAGATAAACAGTACCCAGGCGACGGACGCTCCTCTGCCCATACGTTGAAATTCGAAGGCCATCTGGTAGATATAGTAGACGATTGTGAGGGTGGCCTGGGCCGGGCCGCCCTGGGTCATCACGAATGCCTCGCTGAAAAGCTGGAAGGCGCCGATCATCTGGATGACCATGAGGAAGAAGGTGGTCGGACTGACCATGGGAAAGGTTACAAAGCGGAAGCGCTGCCAGCCGCTGGCGCCATCGACTTTGGCGGCGTCGTACAGTTCAGTCGGCACACCCTGCAGGGCGGCCAGGTAGATAACCATAGTAAAGCCGGTGTTCTTCCACAGTGTCAGGATAACGACTGCCGGTTTGGCCCAGTCGGGATCGTTCAGCCAGTCTGGCGGGCGGATGGGGAGGCCGGTCTTCACCCCCAGTTCCCAGATGGCCGCGGCCAGAATGCCGAAATCGCGGTTGAAGAACCACTGAAAGACGAGCGCAGCGGCCACGATCGTCGTCACCACGGGCATGAAATAGATCAGCCGGTAGATTTCAAGCCCGCGCATGCCCTGGTTAAGCGCAACCGCGAGCAGCAGGCCAAAACCAAGCTGAAGGGGGACGATAGTGACGATGAAGTAGAAGGTGTTGAAGAGGACTTTGCGAAAGACCCGATCTTTGGTGAGAAGCTGCGTGTAGTTCTCGATGCCGACGAACTCGGGCGGGGAGAGCAGATTCCAGTCGAATAAACTGAGTGCGAGGGATGCGACAACCGGAATTGCGACGAAGATCAGGAAGCCGGCGAAGCTGGGCAGCAGGAACAGATAGGCTTCCCACTGCTGGTCCGGTCGGTAACGGCGCCAGGGGGACACGGAGGTTTGGGTGGATGCCGAAGCGGTCATAACAGCAGTGGATAGTGGATAGTGGATAGTGGCCACTGGCCAGTCCTGGGACTGGCCAGTGGTACGTAATCACTGCGTTTTACTTAGGAAATCCGTTGTCGGCCAGGTAGGCGTCCACCTGCTCGCAGATGGCAGCCAAGCCGTCCGGGACAGAGACCTCGCCGATGAGGATCTGTTGGCGGCCGGGGCTGACGAAGGATCCGTTGATCTCGCTCCATTCGACAAAGTAGCCAATGCGGCCCATGCGCGCGTTTTCGCCTTCGGTGATGAAGGCCTGGCGGTTGGCAGGCGGCTGCCCGCTGTTGAGGAATGCATCGGATTTGGCGGTGGACTGCAGCGCCGGCAGGATCTCGCCGGAGGCGGTGTAGATGCGCTGGCCGCCGTCGGTGCTCTGGAGCCAACTCAAGAATGTCCAGGCCTCGTCCTTGTTGTCACTGAGCGCGCTCATGACCCAAGCTGCGCCGCCGGCGGCGGAGGCACGCTGGCCGTCAGCGGGAATCGGAATGACCGAGACATCGTAGTTCATGCCGGCGGCGTTGAAGGCGGAGACGCGGCTGGCGTTCTGGATGATCATCGCCACCTGACCGCTCTGGAAGACAGCGGCGTCACCACCGGCCTGGCCCATATTGGAGGGAGGCATGAAATAGTTGCTGTCAAGCATGTCCTTGAAGAACTGCACGGCCTCGACGGCTCCCTCATCGGCCAGTGCGCAGCGCGAGGGGTTGCGCATGTCATCGAGGGCCATGCCGCGATTCTGCATTACCCAGATCATCCACTTGCCGCCCTCCATGCCCAAGGCATAGCGGTTGACGCGGCCGCTGTCTTCGACATCGGTCAGCAGAGCTGAAATGGCCGCCAGATCGTCCCATGTCCAGGTATCATCCGGGTAGGGGGCGCCGACTTCGTCGAAGATGTCGATGTTGTAGTAGAGCACCTCGAGGCCGATGTCGCGCGGGAAGCCGTAGACGCTGCCCTCGTACATGCCGTACTCCAGCAGAGACGGCCAGTAATCATCGACATTGTAGCCGCTCGCCTCGATCCAGGGGTCAAGGTTTTCCAGCACGCCCTGCGAGGCATAATTCACAATGGGCGAGAGGAACAGGACATCGGGGATGACCGATTCGTCACCGCTGGCCCAGAGGGTCTGGATCTTGGTGAAGTAGTCGCCCCAGGGTTCGGCCAGAAGCTCAATGGCAATGTCGGAGTTTTCCTCCATAAAGGCATCGGCCACCGATTGGTGGGTCGCTACCTCTGATGGGCTGCCCCACATTGCCCATGTAATCGTAACCTTCTCGTCATCCATCGCCGCCATTCCGCCATCGTCAGCGGGCGCGATGGGAGCGCAAGCAGCGAGAAGCAAGGCGGTAAACGCCAAGACAATCAACGCTTTGAAGCTGTAACGGCTACGCCATTGTCGGTCTTGCATTTCTTCCTCCCTGAGGATTTCTGAAACTGCGAAAATAAGGGTTCGATGCCCCCCCGCTCAAAGGGAACGCATGCGGTTGCGTAAATGGCTGATTTTCTGCCAACACGCTTGCTTTGTCAATTGTACAGGATTTGGGGTTAGGATTCAAACGCGGATTCCCTCCAAAGGGCCAACTGCGTGACCGCGTGGGCCTTATCCGAGCAGTGCCCTCGTCGGGGGGCTATCAGTTAGAGCATGTAATGGTCAGGAGGACTGCCGGCGCAGTTGGGCCAATTCGGCTGCCATCGCCTGCATGCGCACTTCGGCTTGCCGGCGGGCGGCCGCTTCGGCATCGGCACGTTGCGCTTCGGTATCGGCGCGTTGCGCTTCGACATAGGCACGTTTCGCTTCGGCCGCGGCTTCGGCAATGGCGGCCTGGTACTTGAGAAGCGCATAGCCCCTGTACAGCTCGTCCAGCGCAAGCTCCTCCAACTCCGGCAATTCATACAGGTCGCGGAGGCGAAACTGGAAACCAGGCAGCACCTCGGAGCGGATCGCCCCCTCCGCGTCGGGCTGGATCTCTTGGTAGCGGCCATCCGGCGTGAGTCGGTAGAAGTGCATGTGTTCGCCGCTGGGGTCAAGAATCGTGTACTCCTTCACCCCGGCCCGCGCGTAGTCGCTCTTCTTCTCCTCCGTATCCCGCACCACCTCCACCGGCGTGGAATCTGACAGTACCTCCACGATCGCGTCGCAGTGCCCCGCAAAGTGACGCTGGTCAATCTCTCCCCAGGAGACCGGGTTGTCGTTCAGGATGATCCCGATGTCCGGCTTGCGCACCGCTTGGCGCATCCCGGACGGCTCCTCTGAGTCGATCATCTTCAGATGAAAGCCGGTCTCCATATTGATCAACTTTGCGATGCCGTGGGTATTGATATATTGAAGCAGGAGGGCAAGAAACCAGTTTCCAAGATCAAGTTGGGGGGCGTTGGGCATGGGCTTGGCTTCCAGTATGCCGTTGTTCCATTCATAGCTGACGTCGATGTCCGGGTAGGGATGTTCATACCACCTTTCCCAATACTCTTCCAAGGTGACACGGCGTCCTTCGTCCGGCGCGAGCGGATTGACCAGCGCAACGCGGCCGTTCGCCTGCTCTGCCTGTTCCTGATGCACATTTCGCAGCGCATCTGTCGATCCCATACCTGCTCCTCTCGCACTGACCCCGCTCGCTCCAGGCGGATATGCGATGATTCTAACACGATTCCAGCGGCGGGCGGTAACAGCGGTCTGCACCTTCCCAATACGGTAGCCTGTTTCGTTGCTAGCCCGCGCGTGCGGCCAAGGTGCGCCGGATCTGATCCAGGTGCGCTTCGCCGTGCGCCACGTACAGTTCAAGTTGCCTGGCGAGGGTTACCGCGCCGCTCTGCGGGCGCCAGCCGGTGCGCTGCCATTCCTCCTCCGGCAGATTTTCCCAGAACTGAACCCAGCGCGCGTGGAGGGCCTTCAGCAGCGTCAATGAGTCGGACAACTCGGCGCTGCTGCCGTCGGCGAGCCTAGCCCAAGCGCCCTCGTCGTAGGGCTTGAAGGTGGGATTCTCCTCGGTCGCCATCAGCTTGCAACGCACATAGCTGTTGATGTGGGAATCCACAAGATGATGGACATTCTGGGCCACTGTCCATTCGTCGGCCAGCGGCCTTGCCGTCAACTCTTCGGGCGAGAGCGCGGATACCAACTCTTCGACCTGCTGCGGCAGACTGCGAATCTTTTCGATTGCCTCAGTATGGGCGCTGGATGCAGCCATGACTTGCTATCCTCATATTGTGCCGGGCCTGGCAAGGAGTGCGCGGCTGCGCCCAGCCGTAGTCTATTGCTATTCTATGTCCGTTCTGACAACGGTGAACCGCTGCCCCGCAGCCGGCTCCGCCACCGTTGACCAGTTCCCGTCCGGCCAGCGGATCAGCAGCCAGCGCAGTTCGGTCTGCGCGGGAAAGCCGAAGTGCAGTTGTCCCGGGTCGCTGGACAGGTAGCCGCGCGTGACGCGCACATCGCGGCGCAGGCGGCCTGCGGATGTCTCCAGAATGGCCGTAGCGCCAATCGCTGCCGGGTTTCCGCTGCCGGGCTGGCGTAGTTCGACCTGAAATGACGCGCCGCCGCAAAGGCGGTTCTCGAACAACTGGGCGTTGCCGCGCAGATTGTTGACGACAATATCCAGGTCCCCGTCACCGTCCAGGTCGCCTTGCGCCGCGCCGCGTCCGCCCCGCTCGCTGCCCAACCCCCAACCGGGCATGCGCTCGAAACCGCCTCCCGTGTTGCGCAAGACCTGGTTGCGCTCGACCAGTTCATGTCCCTCAAGATGGGCGAAGGTCGTGGACTCGGCGAAGCCGTTGACGATGTAAAGATCGAGCTGCCCGTCCTGGTCCAGGTCACCGAACAGGCTGGACCAACTCCAACCGGTCGCGTCGAGTTCCCGCTCGCGCCCGCGGTTTTGGAATCCACCCTGCCGGTCCGCCACCAGGAGCACATTTTCCATCCGCTGCGGATCGCCGGCTGGCAGTGGGGGATGCTCCGCCTCCATCAGCGGCGCCCACGCGCGCATCGTCTCGTCGCTCATGTCGGGCGGCTTCATATCGGTGGCAAAGAGCGCCGTCTTGCCGGCGTTGTCGACGTCAGCCAGGTCAAAGCTCATCGTGCTGTGCGTCGTGACCGGGAAAATCTTGGCCGCCCGCCAACCGTCTGCGGCATTACGCCAGAACTCATCGGGCAGGGCGAAATCGTTTCCGACCAGCAGATCCGGGCGGCCGTCGCCGTCCTCGTCCCAGATGGCGATGGCCAGGGCCTGGGCCTCTTTGGAGAGCCGCTCGGCGCGGAAGCCAGCCGCCTCGTTCCAGTGGAGATAGACCCCGCCCTCATCGTTGAGGAGATACTCGCTGCCCAGCTCGGTCAGCAGCCCGATATCATAGGAGGCGGTCACGGCGTCCAGATCGCCGTCCCCGTCCAGGTCCGCCCAGTCCATGGCGTAGGCGGGCTTGGCAAGCCCGCTCACAAACTCCTGCTCGAAGCGGCCGGGCGTGTCGGCGGCGAGCACCGCGCCGCGGTTGCGCCAGAAATTGACCGCGCCGCCGACGCGGGTCAGCGCCAGATCGGTCCAGCCATCCCCGTCCACATCGACGGCAGCCACCGCGCGCGTGCGCCCGATCGGCATCTGCTCGCGGCGGAAGCGTAGGCCGCCCTGATTCCAGAAAATCGAATTGGGGTTGTCGTAGTTGCCGAGAACCAGATCGAGATCGCCGTCATTGTCGAGATCGTTGATGGCAATGCCGGCGCCGTTGGCCTCGTACATGCGGATGATGCCGTCGGCGGTGGTCGTGTTGTGGGGCAGGTCGTGGGTGATGAAGCGGCCCTCGCAGAGACCGGCGGCCGGGGCGACCGGTTCGGCGCGCACTGATACCGGCGCTGTCAGCCCAAGCGGATCGGATCCCGGCGCGCAGCCGCTCAGCGCCAGACAGATCAGGGCCAGCAGAAGAACGCCAGTGGCCGGTGACCATTGGCTTGCGACCAGTGCCCCGGGGCGGGCGCTGTTGCTGCCCATTGCGGTTGGGCGCGCCGCGTCGCCCGGCGGGTCAGCCCGTTTCCTCAGAAGTATTGCAGGATTTCGTTTTCCAGTCTCAATCGCATTCACGGATTTGTCTCCCCATTGAGATGCAGTTGAGGGATGTTGACGGCCAGATCACATCCTCTCTTGGGATGCAGGAAGTTGCTGCATTGCGCCACTGCTTGAAGGGATGCGGATTGTGTCCAGTATATGCAGAAGAGATTGGGCTGTCAATGAGTCGGGAGAGAAAGGGTGCATCCCAGACTATTATGCGTCAAGCAGAGCCAAGTCGTTGAAGCAGCTGAGGACAGTTTTGACTGAGCGGAGTCGTGCGGAATGCGGGCATCGCCAGCGCGCCCCCTTTGCTCTTCTCATTCCCTTCTCCTCGTCTACGCTCTTTCATCCTCAAGAAAACTGGGATGCACCCATGCAAGGGAATCGCCCGCCGGCGCCGAGCAATTGGGCTGCGCTCCTCCCGCCCGCGCAACACGATTCAGAGCATCGCAGTCACTCTGAGTACTGAGAACGCACAAAACGCACAGATTGGCGTTCGTTGAGACACTGTCGCAGTGCCGGCATTCACGCCTGGCGCGGGTGCATCCCAGAATGGGGGCGAGCCTGCGGCTACGTCCGGGTTTGTGAACCGCTTGCAGGCGATGTGAGGGGCGCGCAGGTCAGGTGTGGGATGTGAGTGATCACGAGCGTTTGCGAGTGTTTACGAGCATTTACGAGCGTTTGCGAGCGCGCCAGGTCGCGTTTGGTCGCGTTTAGTCGCGTTTAGTCGCGCCAATATTTTTTTTGTCCGGGCACGTTTGGGCGTGTTCTGTCATATCTTGTCGTCATTTTTCGTCATTTCTCGTCATTTCTCGTCCCAAATTTTTTTTTCCGGGTATGGCGGGAAACGGCCGGTTGCGGCACTGGCTGGGCAGGGAGGGCAGCAGTTTGCTGCGCATGGTTCCCGCGCCGGGGGCAGGATGTAAAAAATGACATGACACTCACTCCAAGCTGGCTTACGTTTGCGGCAGGGCCGCGGCTGCGATCATTTATGTTCCGCACAATTGTACTACAAAATTGAAGAGTTTGCAGTTGCTGGGAATCCCAGGGCGCTTTGCAGAATGGGGGTGGGTTTGTGCCTTGCTCTGAAGGGCAGGAGTCTCAGCAGTTGTCTGAACTGTGGTTGATGAAGTCAGTATGATGGATACAGTTGACGGCAGCGGCCCAGGCGGCGTCTTCATTCACGAGAATCAGCTGAACTGCGGTGCGATTGTGCCCACAGGCGACCCGTATCCGTCACCTCCTGGAGCAGTTCTTCAACAGGCGCGGGAACCGAAACCGGCTACGGGCGAGCGCCCTGCGATCCCAGGGACACGTTCCCCAATAATTGGGAGGCAGCCGAGAGAAGGGCGCAGCCCCAAAATGGGGGTAAGTTTGAAAGCGGGGCGATCCGGCGATCATGACGGGGAAACAGAAGGGGCATAGGGAGGTCAACAGTACGAATTCATGAGCAGGCGCCCGCCGCGCCCGTAAAGGCATTTACCTGCGTTCACGAGCGTTTGCCTGCGTTTACCGGCGTTCACGAGCGTTTACGAGCGTTTACGCAAAGTTTGATTTAAAGTGAGTATCAATTCGTGGACGGTTGACGTTCGGGAGGCTGATGGCGTAGCAGGAGCAGGTCATGTATGCGTGCCGGAGGAGAAAGCAGAACTCGTCAGCCTGGCAATGGAGTGCGGGGTCCTAAAGTAGGATATATTATTTAATGGATATTGAAAAGTGTTTCGATGGCATGAAGAGAGCGTGACACGATGCTCGCTGTCAGAAGGGCGCCCATCATTGGATGCACGCGCAAGAAGAGCAGCCAGCAAAGCTCTCGTCTCGCGCTCCATGCACTACTTGCCCGCCTTCTTGTTCTTGTGTATTCTAACTCAGTTGTATGACCAGCACATCGAGAGGCAGAGGAGAGTTCACACCACTCGCCGCTGCTCACCATCCACTATTCACCATCCACTATTCACTCGCCACAAGAAAAAGAATGTCAAAATTAGTCATTGTAGAATCGCCGACCAAGGCCAGAACGATCCGCAATTTTCTGCCTAAGGGCTATCAGGTCAAGGCCAGTATGGGTCATGTCCGCGACCTGCCGGCCTCCGCCGCCGAGATTCCGGCCAAAGTGAAGGGGGAGCCTTGGGCCAGGCTCGGTGTCAAGGTGGAGGACGACTTCGAGCCGCTCTATGTGGTTCCGGCGGACAAGAAAAAGGTGATTTCCGAATTGAAGACGGCGCTCAAAGGGGCGGATGAGCTTCTCCTCGCCACCGACGAGGACCGGGAAGGGGAAAGCATCGGCTGGCACCTGTACGAAGTGCTGAAGCCCAAGGTTCCGGTCAGGCGGATGGTTTTTCACGAAATCACCAAAGAGGCGATCGAAGAGGCGCTGAAGAAGACCCGTTCGATCGACAACGATCTGGTGCGGGCGCAGGAGACGCGGCGGATACTCGACCGTCTGGTCGGGTATACGATTTCGCCGTTGTTGTGGAAGAAGATCGCGCCGAAGCTGTCTGCGGGCCGTGTGCAGAGCGTGGCCGTGCGTCTGCTGGTGCTGCGGGAACGGGAGCGCCGGGCATTTGTAAGCGGCTCCTACTGGGATCTGAAAGCCCTGCTCAACAAACGCCCGGACAGAGCGGTCCATCGTTTCGAGGCCACACTGGTATCGGTCAACGGGACGCGGGTGGCGAGCGGACGGGATTTCGACGAATCGACCGGACGGATTGCCGCCGGCAAACGGGTCAAGACGCACCCTAACGAGGGAAGCGGGGATGTTCTGCTGCTGGATGAAGAGCAGGCCAGGGCATTGCAACAACGTCTGCAAGATGGCAGTTGGGTTGTACACTCAGTAGAGAGTTCCGAACAGTCCCGTTCGCCATCGCCGCCATTTACGACCAGCACGTTGCAGCAGGAGGCCAACCGCAAGCGGGGCTGGGCGGCTCGCCGCACGATGCGGGTGGCGCAGTCTCTATACGAAAATGGCTACATCACTTATATGCGTACAGACTCGGTCCATCTGAGCGACGAGGCTGTCAACGCGGCCCGCCGCCGGGTGCAAGAGCGCTACGGCGAGCGGTTTCTGACGGAGAAGCCCCGCCGCTATAAGACCCAGTCAAAAGGCGCGCAGGAGGCGCATGAGGCGATCCGTCCGGCGGGAAACGCGATGCGTCCGGTGGACACGCTGCCGCTTTCGGGCGATGAGGCAACGCTTTACGACATGATATGGAAGCGGACGGTGGCGACGCAGATGGCAAACGCCCGCTTGCGTTCGACGACGGTGATGATCCGCGCTGCGCGCCAGCCGGAAAGGGGCGGGGGCGCGGCCGAGGAGGCACTTTTCCGTGCATCGGGGCGGGAGATCCTCTTTCCCGGATTCTTTCGCGCTTATGTTGAGGGCTCCGATGATCCCGATGCCGCGATTGAAGACCAGGAATCGCCATTACCGCGGCTGGCCAAGGATGAGGAGGTGGACTGCCGGACGCTGGAGGCGGTTGGCCACGCCACGAAGCCGCCGGCCCGCTACACTGAAGCCACGCTGGTAAAGGCGCTGGAGACGGAGGGTATCGGCCGGCCCAGCACTTACGCCACGATCATGGACACGATCCAGAACCGGGGCTACGTTTTCAAGCAGCGCCGGGAACTGGTGCCGACATTTGTTGCTTTTGCGGTGGTGCAACTGCTGGAGAGCAATTTCGAGGAGCTGGTGGATTTGAAGTTTACGGCGGAGATGGAGCAGACGCTGGATGACATCGCCGAGGGGGATGTCGACTGGCTCGAATATCTGAACCGATTCTATCTGAGCGAGCAGGGGCTGGAGAACCAGGTCAGGGAAAAAGAAAGCGCTATCGATCCCCGTAACGCCAGCCAGGTCGACTTTCCCGATCTGCCGGTTGAGGTGCGCATTGGTCAGTTTGGGCCGTTCCTGGCGCGGGAGGTCAACGGCGACAGGCATACGGTCAGTCTGCCGGACGATTTGCCGCCAGGTGATCTGGATGCGGCGGCGGCCGAGGCGCTGGTGAATGCCAAGCAGGAGGGGCCGGTCGTCCTGGGGACGGACCCGGTGAGCGGACTGCCGGTATTGCTGAAGGATGGACGGTTCGGCGCCTACGTTCAGTTGGGTGAGGACGAGGAGAGAGAGGAGGCGCCGAGAAGAAAGCCGGAAAAGCCGCCTGGGCCGGTGGATATCAACGCGGCGTCGGCCAAGGAGCTTGCCACGCTGCCGGGCATCGGTCCCGGTTTGGCCAAGGCGATCATTGCCGGCAGACCTTTTGCATCGGCGGCAGACTTGGAGCGGGTTCCCCGTTTGAGGGCTCAGACCGTTGAAACGCTCACGCCCTTGGTTGTCGTGGGCACAGGCAAGCCCAAGGCGTCCGCGGGCGCGGTAACGGAGGCACCGGCGGACAAGGCGAATGGGAAGCCAAAACGGGCCAGTCTGCTGAAAGAGATGAAAAAGGAGGGGATGGATTTGCCGACAGCCTTGCAACTCCTGAGCCTGCCGCGTGTGCTGGGCGCACATCCTGAAGACGGTGAGGAGGTGCGGGCCGGCGTGGGGCGTTATGGGCCTTATGTTGTCCATAACCGGAAGTTTGTCAGCCTCAAGGCGCCGGACAGCGTGCTGGAGGTGGAACTGCCGCGGGCGCTGGCGTTGATCAAGGAGAAGCCGGACAGGAGAGGGGGTGGTTCGTCGCGCACGGTTCTGAAGGAGCTGGGCGCGCATCCCAAAGACGGCGACCCCGTGCGGGTGCTGGACGGGCGCTACGGCCCTTACGTCAACCACCAAAGCACGAATGCCACTTTGCCGAAGGAGGCGGATCCGCAGAGTATCACCTTCGGGCAGGCGATGCAGATGTTGGCGGAGCGGGAGAGTAAGGGTAAGGGGAAGGGGGGCGGCAGAGGCACGAGGAGGAGGTAGTTCGGTTCTCTGTTGCCGTATTGAGGGAGGAAAGGGATGGGTTGGTCGAGTCACCTCGGGAAAGATAACCGTGGGAGCCGGCCGCGCTGTGTGCTGCTAGTGGATGGAGGCAAAGAGGGGGCCGCTGCCCGGCTGACCCAGTTGGTGGGAGTTGATGAAGTAGAGGTCACAGATTGCGATAAATGGATGCCCTTTGGCAAGCCGGTTCAGAAGGGAGACGGCTCTTGGGACACGACGCCGGCGGATGAAGTGGAACTGGACAAGCCTTCGGAGCTCTTGCCACGTGGAATAAGTGAGGCGTTAGCGAACTGGTGGTTGGCAGTCTCTGAAAACGACGCCAAGACGCCGAATTGGGATATTGCCAGCACCTGCACCGTTAAGGGCAAGAAGGGGCTTCTTCTGGTAGAGGCGAAGGCGCACTGGAATGAACTGAACCGGTCGTCATCAGGGAAACAGCTAAGGGGATGTGCATCTGCTGGTACGATGGAGAATCACGAGAAGATCGGCCGGGCGATAGAGGAGGCCGCGGCTGGTCTCCGCTCAGCGACCGGGCGCACGTGGAATATCGGGCGAGATAGTCATTACCAGTTGTCCAACCGGTTTGCGTGGTCGTGGAAGCTGGCGACGCTGGGAATGCCGGTCGTGCTCGTTTATCTGGGATTCCTTTATGCTACGGATATAGCCAAAGGCGGGAATCTCTTTCACTCCCAGGACCACTGGGAGCGGGTCATTAAGGGCCACTGTGAAGGCGTAGTTGACAATACATGCTGGGGAACGCGGCTGGATGTGAATGGCGTGCCCCTGCTGCCTCTGATCCGGGCGATTGAACAACCCTTTCATCGCGATGAGGCTTGACGTCCGAGGCCCTTTGTATTGACGCACATTCAGGAAGAGAACGTCTTTCTTCGCGCCATGCCTATTGCGTAATTGGTATTGCATCAAGGCAGGCAAGACAATCACGATTCCTTTGCGTGACCCGCGGGAAAAGAAATGGCGTCATACAGGCCTTACATCAGTTAAGCAGCGAAGGAGGCGGAGGCCAGCCGAGCAGCACGCCGGCGATGACGGAGGACGGCGTCTGCGTCCAGTACGCCGATGGCCAACTGCAGCGCGAGACGGTCATCGCATACCTCGTCGCCTTTGAAGAGGACATTGACAGTGGTCTGATCTCGCTCAAAGCCGTGCATTGCGACAGCGAGAGCGAGCTGGCCACCTAACTTTTCGAAGAGTTGTTCACCGACCGCAGCGTCACCGAAACTTGGAATGGCTGCGAGTTCGTCGCCGTCGGAGAGTGGATGGAGGAATAGTCAGACCTCTACCCGGGCCGTCCTCAAAGAAAGGAGGCGACCGCCCCTGCCTCGCCTCTTTTCTCTGCACTTCCTTCTCAGAAAGGGCACTTCCATACCACCGGTTCGCCCAGAGATGCAGCGCCCGTACTTCCCGACTGGGTCGAGATCTCCCAGCGTATCCGTTTCCTGCGCACCAAAGGATTTTGCGAATGGTGCGGCGCCCAGTACGGCCTGATGTATCCCGAAACCGGCCAACCTGTGCGCAAGTTAGACGGGCGTTACGGCCCTTACGTCAACCGCAAGCTTACGCACACCACCGTGCCTAAGGAAAGGGACTCCCGAATTGTTTCGCTGGAGCAGGCGTTAGAAATACTGGCGGAACGGGAGATTAGGAGGAAGGGACGCGGCAAAAGATAGAGTTAAAGCAATTCCCAGAATGATAGGAGGTGAATATGGAATGGTTGGCTCAACTTCCCAAAAAGGAGAGACACGGGAGTCGGCCACGCTGTGTGCTGCTTGTAGACGGCAGCAAGAAGGAGGTCGCTGGTCGCCTGACTACGCTGGTGGGTATTGACGATGTGACGGTTACTTATTACGACACCTGGAAACCCTGGGGTAAGCCAGTGAAGAAAGAAGATGGTTTATGGGACAAGACCCCCTCTAAAGAGGCAAGTCGTAAGGGTCTAATAGAGCTCTTGTCAGGTTACTACGGAAAGAAGCGTTCAGGGGTCATTGGACAGCAGTTGCGTACTTGGTGGAATCCCTACAATGGAAGAACACCGATCTGGGATATAGCGAGCACGTGCCGTATCCAAGATAAGTCTGGACTTCTGCTAGTCGGAGCAAAAGCTCACGGAAATGAACTGGATAGGTCTGGTAAACCATTTAGAGAAGAAATAGCCTCCTGCAATGCACGAAAGAATCATAGACAAATAGACAGTGCAATTACTGAGGCTAATGCCGATCTCCAGTCACTAACTGGGTGGCACTGGCAACTCTCGAGAGACGATCATTACCAACTGTCTAACCGATTCGCCTGGTCCTGGAAGCTGGCCACTCTGGGGATTCCCGTCGTTCTGATTTACTTGGGATTTCTGGATGCTGAGGATATGGCCTATGACGGACCGTTGTTTCGATCCGAGCGGGAGTGGGAGCATATTCTGAAGGATCATAGCCGAAGCTTTGTTGACGAAAAATGCTGAAGAAAGCGGATAAACGTGCATGGCGTGCCACTTCTACCTCTGATCCGAGTATTTGATCAGCCCTTCCGTCCTTGTGAAGATTGAAGTCCTGCCCCCACCCCACTAGCCCAGCAGCGAGAGCGGCCAGCCAAGCAGTGCGCCGCCGATGACGACCCAGGCGGAGGTGACGCGCCAGCGCAGGACCGCGGCCGCGGCCAGGAGGGCGATGGCGGCGGCGGGCCAGGCGGTGACAATATCTCCGGTGAGGCGCAGCAGAACGGCGGCCATCAGGCCGACGGCGCTGACGTTTACGGCGTCGAGGAAGGCGGCCATCCATGCTGAGCGGCGCAGGCGGGGGACGATGGGGTTGAGGATGGCGACGAAGATGAATGAGGGCGCGAAGATGGCGGCGGCGCTGATGATGGCGCCGGGGACTCCGGCGAGCACGAAGCCGATGAAGGCAGCGGTCGAGAGGACAGGACCGGGTGTGAACTGGCCGATGGCGATGGCGTCGAGCAGTTGCTGCTGGGTGAGCCAGCCATACTCGTGGACGAGCTCGCCTTCGAGAAAGGCGACCAACACGTAGCCGCTGCCGTAGAGGACGCTGCCGACTTTGAGAAAGAAGAGACCCAGCGCGCCGAGGCTCAGGACGGGAGCGGCCGCGACCGCGAGGAGAGCGGACCACTTGAGCGCTGACGCAGGTGAAAGGTCTGCCCAGGGGAGTGCAATGCGTCCATCCGGCAGCGCCGGCAGCGCCAGCAGCGCGGCGGCGCCGCTCCAGCTGGACATGGTGCGCAGGGCGAGCATCCCCAGCAGGCCGCCCGCAATCAGCGACCAGATCACGGGCACGCCGAGGTAGACGGCAAGCGCGACTGCGATGCCGATGATGCCGAGGGCGATGCGCGTCTGCGAGGCCGCCTTCGGTTTTGAGGCCGTTATTCCCAGCCGCCACAGGGCGCCGAGGATGACTGCCAGAACGGCGGGTTTTACGCCCATCAGGAATGGCTGCACGGCGGGCAACATGCCGAATTTGACATAGATCCAGGCTATCAGCGTGGACAGCAGCACGGCCGGCAGGACAAAGGATATGCCGGCGGCGAGCAGACCCGGCCAGCCGGCGCGGTGATAGCCGATATGGATCATCATTTCGGTCGAATTGGGGCCGGGGATCAGATTGGTAGCGCCTACCAGGTCGAGAAAGTGCTCCCGGCTCAGCCATTTGCGCCGAGTCACCGCCTCGTCTTCGAGCATGGCGATGTGGCTGGCCGGCCCGCCAAAGCCGATGATCCCCAACTTGGCGCACAAGCGGACAACCTCGCCAACGGTTCCGTTAGCCAACTTCAATCTCCCATCACGATTTTGTGGCGTCGTTCTCTGGAATACGGCCATCCATCCCGCATGACCGGCGCGGAAGATGCCGGGAACCGCACGCGCATACAACTCGTTGAGACTTCATCGTCTAAATGTCTGAATCCGACGGCAATGTACCGAATTGCCGTCTATCTGTCAACGCAAGTTTTGCAGCAGGGACGAAATGGATCTCGCTCTGTGGGAGAATGTCAGGGCAGCTACACTGGAATGAGCAATCTTTTGAACTGGATGCCTCGATGCAGAGATGTACTCTTGTCAAGTTCTGGCGGCACGTCGGGCAGGCAAGCCGGGCATTGACCAATTCGGGCGTTGGCCATATACTCTTAATTTGGACTCAAGGCCAGAAGACTTCGCTCAGTTCAGCGTACCACGGATACCAGGCAGCGGCATGGCCATGTTGAACCGAATCAGCGCCATTTGGAAACGACTTGGGAAGCCCGCTTTTATGCGCAGTCGGCCCGCGTTCTTCGCCGGCGTGCAGTCGAGCTTTCGCTCTCCCGGCCGGCTGCTCGTCTCTGCTCTGCTCGGAATCATCGGTGTGGCGGCGGCGGCCACGATTGCGTCCTTTGCCAGCGGACCACATGGCGCCAAAGGGGTAGCGATCGGGTCCGCGCCGCTATCGCAGCCGCTGGCGGGGCACGAGCGAATCCGCAGCGGCTGGCTGACGCTCGCGATCGACGGTTCGCTGCCGGAACGCTACTTCAATCAGTTGCTCTCCCTGGTCGTCGGTCTGGATACGATCGAAGCCGACGGCGTGCGCAAAACGGTCTATCTGCTCGACCAGCCGCGCAACGCCGATGTACAGATTCGCCTGGCTCCCGGAACGGAGCAGGCCGAAGGCGCGCTGTACACGCGCTTCCTGGCGCCGGTTGCGCCCTTCGCCACGGTTGAGGATGATGTCTCGATGGCGGAGTTGAAACTACGCTGGCAGGGCAGGGGCAGCGGCCCCCTGATCGTCGAGGCCGATTACGTGTCCGAACTCGAGGCGATCTTTGGCGAAGAGGCGGACGACTCGGTGCAGACGGCCAGCAGCAGTTCCCTCCCCGCTGTGCTGGAGGCGTCCAGCGGCGCGCTCGCGATAGTGCCCTTCGAGAATCTGACGCCAATTCTGAAAGTCTTGCATCTGAATGGCGTGAACATCCTGAGCAACACCTTCAACGCGACCGCCTATCCGCTGACGGTCGTCGTGGCGGTGTTTGGCGCGGAGGGCGAAGCCATCGAGGCGGCTATGCGCCCACACATCACGCAGCCGACGAATCGCAACCCCGACCAGTTGACGACCCTGATCATGACCGGCGTCACGGCGATGGCCCGCATCACCGCGGTCCGCATGGATACGAATGGTTTCGACTACCCGGCCCAGGTGATCGCGCCGACGCTGCGCGCCGCGGACATCACCCACGTCAGCAATGAAGTGCCCTTCCTGGCAGAATGTGACGCCGACCCGTCTTTGAACAACATGATTCTTTGCAGCGACCCGGCCTATTGGGCCGCGCTGGAAGCGATCGGCGCCGATATCGTCGGGCTGAGCGGCAACCATATCAACGACTTCGGGCGCGACGGCGCACGCGAGTCGATTGGCTGGTATCGGCAGAATCGGATCCCCATCTATGGGGGCGGCCTAAATGAAGAGGAGGCCTGCACCCCTCTGTTGTGGACGCACAACGACAACCGTTTTGCCTTCTTCGCGGCCCTGGCTCACCATCCCACCTTCGCCCGGGCGACCGTTGATGAGCCGGGCGCCTGCTACTATTTCACCAATAAAGAAAAGATATTTGACCAGATCGAGGCGTTACGCAGCCAGGTCGATGTCATCGCGGTGGAGCTGCAGTATGAGGAGAGCTACAACCCCGGCCCGCTCTCACGGCAGGTGCAGGTCTTCCGCGAGCTGCGCGCGGCCGGCGTAGATATTGTTACCGGCGTCCAGAGCCACGTACCCCAGTCGATGGAGCCGTATGGCTACGCGGGTGAAAAGCCAGGCATCATCGTCTACGGTTTGGGCAATCTGTTCTTCGATCAGATGTGGAGTTGGCAGACGCGCACAACGCTGATGGCCCGTCATACGATCCATGACGGCCAGGTGATCGGCACAGAGATTCTGACCGCGGTGATCGAGGATTATGCGCAGCCCCGTTGGACGACGGAAGCCGAACGCAGTGACCTCTTGCGGCAGATCTTCGTCGCTGCGCCGGCGCGCTGAGGACCATGGCAGCTTGGCTGACGCGTTGCGCTAAGTAACTGTCCGTTAACAAATTAGCGGTGTTTGGCGTAAAATGGCTCCACGAACAGGAACAAACAAGGAGTCAAAGAGATGAGCCAGAGACCGATCCATCAATGTCAGTGTGAGATATGTCAGTCGCCGCAGCCCCATGCAGACAAAGAGGACCACCATCGCATGAATGTTTTGCTGAGTCGGCTCAACGAACAGCATCGACGCTGGTACGTAGCGTTGGAAGCCGAACGCATCGGGCATGGCGGCAGCGAACGGCTGGCGCAGATTACCGGTATGAACGTCAACACGATTCGGCGAGGTCGGCGCGAGTTAAACGACGACTTGGCCGGACGCCCAACCGACCGGGTGCGCAAGCCGGGCGGTGGGCGGCCAGCGCTGGAAAAAAAAGTCCAGCTATAGAAGACAGAATCAAGGAAATCGTCAACGACGACATCGCTGGTTCAGCGACAGATGAACAGAAATGGGTGAAACTAAGCTTGCGCACGATTGCATCTCGGCTGCGCGCACAGGCATACAGGATCGGTCGCACCACAGTCGGTCGGCTGCTGCGCAAGCTGGGCTTTGGCTTGGTCGCCAACCGCAAGAGCTTGACGGGCGCAGTGCATCCCGACCGCAACCGCCAGTTTGACTACATTCGTCGTGTGCGACAACAGTTCCTGCGCGCAGGCTATCCTGTCATCAGTGTCGATACCAAGAACAAGGAACTGATCGGCAACTTCGCCAACCAAGGTCGCACTTGGCGTCAGGCGCCGGAGCAAGTCAATCTGCATGATTTCCCTGGCGATGCGCTGGGTCGGGCCGTGCCGTATGGCATCTATGACATCCTCCATAACCAAGGCTATGTCTATCTGGGCAACTCCTATGATACGCCCGAATTTGCCGCCCATGCCATCGCACAGTGGTGGGCCGACCCGGCGCGCCCCCGCTTTCCGCACGAGGACAAGCTCTTGATCCTCTGTGATGCGGGCGGCAGCAACAACTGCCGTTCCTGGCTCTGGAAAGCTGAATTGCAGCGCCAATGCGCGGACCGCTTCGGCATCTCGGTTCTGGTCTGCCATTATCCGACCGGCGCATCCAAGTATAATCCGATCGAGTATCGTCTCTTCAGTCAGATAACGCGCAACTGGGCCGGCAAACCTTTGCGCTCTTTTGCCACAATGCGCAACTACATCCGCAGCACAACCACCACGACCGGCTTGACCGTCAATGCCTTTCTCGTTGACCGAGCTTTTCAGAAGGGCCGCAAGGTCTCCAAAGAGCAACGCCAAACAATCCAACTGACACGGCGACCTATCTGTCCAACTTGGAACTATATGATTGCACCAACATCGATATCTTGAATCTCAACCAAACCGCTACGTTGTTTGCGGACAGTTACTAAGTTGTTCGCCCCGTGTAGGTAACCCCACGGATCCCATATTCCCCTGCCTTGCGCATGAATTCTTTATATGGGTCGCAGATCTTGCCGACACTGTTGCGCGCCATATTGAAAAGCGTCGCAATATCTTCATACGAAAGCGGATTGCGCATCCGCACGCCTAACGTCAAGATCGCATCGTCAACAGGATCGGCCAGCCGATCGGCGCCATTGACCACCTGCTGTTTCCGAAAAGCGTCGCGCCCACTGTTGCCGTACAAAGCGTTTTCCCACATGGCGCGCGGCCGCACCGCCTGCCGACTAGAATGTCCCGTGTAGACAAGCCCGGGGCCGTCTTCTCCTGCCGTGTGCAAAAACTCCTTGTACGGCTGGCAGATTGCGCTCACATCTTCGCTAGTAATGCCGAACAACGACGCGATTTCCTTGTACGACAGCGGATTGTGCATCCGCACGCCGAGCGTCAGAATCGCGTCGTCAACAGGATCAGGCAATCTAACCTCGCCACTGACAGTTCGTTTCAGAGACAGATTGTCTGCGCCCATGGAGGACCTCCTTGAGTCGGGAGGGGAGCGTCCCATTCACTGACAGGACTCCCCGCACCATTTTGGCCGAAGTGCAGCCCCGTGCCAATTCGCAATTTTGTTGAGGCCGGCCGCTATGCAAGCGAAAATGAAAGACGCCAGTTGAAGGGCGTCAGCAGAGAGAGCAGCGCAATTGGAGTTGCTCAGCTTGTTGACTTGGCGCCAAAGTTGCGCTTTAGGGTTTGGAGCAGCACGCGCCCGGGGCCGCGTAGACTGGTCATAAACAGCCCCTCTCCGCCGAACAACATCCTGCGGCAGCCGCCCACGCCGCGAATATCATAATCGACGTCAGCCGAAAACGCGGCCAGGTTACCGGTGCTGACGAGCAACTCTTCGCCCGCCGCCATCCGGCGCTGATAGAAATCACCGCTGCCATGCACGAGCGCCATGCCCACGCCGGAGATCGTCTGCAAGAAGAGACCGGCGCCGCCGAAAGCCGCTGCCCCGGCCCGCCGCGCCACCGTCACCGTGATGTCAACGTCCTCACCCCAAGCAGCGACAAAGGAGCCGCGCGTCGTCGTCACTGCGCCGTCGCGCTCCAGGTCCCAAATCTCCAGGTGGCCGGGCTGGTTGGCCGCCAGCAACGCATGTTGCTCCTCGGCTTTCGTCTCCAGATATGTGAGGGCGAGGCCTTCGCCTGAGAGGCTGCGCCGCAGCGCGCCGCCGGCGCCCCCCGGCACGCGCAAGCTCCACTGCATCCCCGCAGAATAGGCCATCAATGCACCTTTGCTGACCCAGGCAAACTCACCCGGCGCGAAATCCAGGCGGGCGGACTGGGCAATCTCACCACTGATGCTATACTGCACAGCGTAACTCCTGACGCGCCCCATAGGCGAAGAGGCGCAATGCAACAACCTCCACGTTCCGGCCAGACGGATGGAATCGTACCATGTCCAGGCGCAAAGCCAGAAGAGTCAATCGTCCCTCTTCCAGAGGCGCGGGACCGCGGCTCGTCTACTCGACAGACCCGGAGCCGGAACCTGAACAGACCGCGGCCGAACTGCCCAGGGATCCGGCCGCGCCCTTTGCCGTACAGGGAACGCAGCCGGTGCGCGTTCGCCTGGAGCGCAAGGGGCGCAAAGGCAAGGTCGTTTCGATCATTACGGGCGTAAAAAGCCCGGATGTGGGCAAACGCGCCCTGGCGAAGCAGCTGAAAGACAAGCTGGGATGCGGCGGCGCGGTCAAAGGCGGGGATATCGAGATCCAGGGCGACCAGCGGGAGCGGCTGGTTGCGCTCCTGAACGAACTGGGATACCGCGCCAAGTCCGGCGGCCACTGACCACTGCGGTCAGCGCAGGTTGCGGCCAACGCTCATCCCGCTCTCCACGTTTTTGCAGTTGCCGAATTCCTGCGCGCGGCTGAACGGGTGGATCACGACATTGCGGCCAAGTCGTATGCCCGCCGGAACGACGCTGCCTTTGCCGACAAGTGTCAGGCCGGTGTTGAGTCGGGCCGGCAGCTCCGGATTGGGGCTGTTATTATCGGAATGGCCGACGCGCGCGTCCTGACAGATGCGCGCCTGCTTGTCAACCACACAGCGTTCGACGACCGCGCCCGGCTCGATGATCGTATCACTGAGGATGACACTATCACGCACGAGCGCCCCCGCCCCTACCTGTACGCCGGGCGACAACACGCAGCGTTCGACCGCGCCCTCGATCTGGCAGCCATTCGAGAGCAGCGCTCCGTCCACATCCGCGGCCGGCCCCAGCTTGACCGGCGCGCGCGCTTGGCTGCGCGTATGCACGACCCACTCCGGCGCGTAGAGATTCAGCGCCGGTTCCTCGGCCAGCAGGCTCATATTGGCATCCCAGTAGGCCTGAACCGTGCTGGCGTCCGCCCAATAGCCGGGATAGGTATAGCTGGCGACATGGCCCCGCTCCACCAGCCCCGGCAGAATATGCTGGCCGATGTCATCGCCGCCGCTGTTCGTCAGCGCCTCTACCAGAAAGTCGCGCCGGAACACGTATACGCCCATGCTGGCCAGATTCTGTTGCGTGCGCCGCGGCTTCTCCTCAAATGCGACGACGCGGCCGTCCGTGTCCGGCGAGATGATGCCGAAACGATGGGTCTCGTGGCGGCTCACACGGCGCACCGCGATCGTCACCGGCGCGCCCGTGTTCAGATGATGCGCGAGAAACGGCCGGTAGTCCATCAGATAGATGTGTTTGCCGGACAGGATCAGCACGCACTCCTCTTTTTGTTGGAGCACGTAGTCAAGATTGCGCCGGATGGCATCGGCGGAGCCGCGCTGCCAATCACCGTAGGGGCCGCCGCGGTAGGGCTGCAACAGGCGCACGCCGCCGCTGGAACGGTCCAGGTCCCAGGGCTTGCCAATGCCGATATGATCGTTGAGGCTGCGCGGGCGGTATTGGGTGAGCACCGCGACATTGTGGATGCCGCTGTTGACACAGTTGCTCAGCGAAAAGTCGATCAGCCGGAACTTGCCAGCAAAGGGAACGGCCGGCTCGGAGCGGACCTCGGTGAGAACGCTCAGGTTCGCATTGTCAGCTCCGGCCATGATCATGGCAAATGCGCCAGCCATAGGAAGTTTTCCTCGCGCCTCTTTACGGGTCGAGGCGCAATGTGAAAGTTAGACGGTCTGTCCGTCCTCGACGACAAAGTTCGGCGGAAAGTCTTCTTCGCCCCGGTCGCTGTTGACGATCACATTGGTGCCGATCTGCGCGCCGTCGGGAATGAATGCGCTCTTGCCAATGACGGTATGGCCGCTGTCCAGTTTGTCCGGCAGCAGCGCATTGGGCGGGGGCGCGGCCGACATGGCGCCTCCCACCTGCGCGCCGAAGCCGACGATGACCTGCTTGTCGATGATGACCCGCTCCAATCGCGCGCCGGGGCCGATCCACGAATCGTTCATGATCACGCTGTCATGCACCACCGCGCCGGGGCTGACATAAACGCCGGGGCTGAGGATGCTGTTCCTGACCGATCCATGCACTTCGCAACCGTTCGAAACCAAGCACTGCACGACATGCGACTGGGGGCCGAACTTGGCGGGCGGGCGTTCCTCGGAGCGCGTGGAGATCGGCCAGTCGTCCGCATACAGGTCCAGCGCCGGGTTCGACTCGAGCAGTTCGAGGCTTGTCTTCCAGTAGGCGTCAACGGTGCCGACATCGACCCAATAGCCGGTGAAAGGGTAGGAAAAGAGCCGATCCCCGGCGGCCAGCATGGCCGGGACGACGTGCTTGCCAAAATCGGTGCGCGGGCCGTCCGCGCCCTTTTCTTGCAGACGTTGGGCCAGCGCCCGCTCGTTAAAGACATAGATCCCCATCGAAGCAAGATTGCTGGTCGGCTGTTTTGGTTTCTCATGGAACTGAACGATCTGATCGGCCGCGTTCGTCTCCATGATGCCAAAACGGTGCGCCTCCTCAATCGGCACCGGCATGACGGCGATGGTCAGGTCAGCGCCCTTGTGCTGATGAAAGGCCAGCATCGGGCCGTAGTCCATCTTATAGATGTGATCGCCGGAGAGGATCAACGCGGTGTCGGCGCTGTTGTCGGAGAGAAAGTTCAGATTCTGCAAAATCGCATCGGCGGTGCCGGCATACCAATCCTGCTCTCCCCGTCCCTGGTAGGGCTGCAATAGGCGCACGCCCCCGCGCAGGCGGTCGAGATCCCAGGGCTTGCCGATTCCGATATGTTCATTGAGACTGTGGGGACGATATTGGGTCAGAACACCGACCGTGTAGATGCCGCTATTGACGCAGTTGCTGATCGTAAAATCGATTATCCGAAACTTGCCAGCGAAGGGGACCGCGGGTTTGGCCCGCTTTTCCGACAGAACGGTCAGGCGCGTCCCCTCCCCGCCAGCCAAAATCATAGCAACCGTTCTCATAGACGAATCCCCGGAAAGCACGCCCGCGGTGAAGCGATCTGAGCGAACCTGTATTCCGGGCTATCATATCTGAAAGGGCATGAAAGCCAAATTGTAGAGCGGGCCGGGCGGCAGTGCCGGCGCCCAACTCTGAAGCGGGCGTTATTGGATTAAAAGGACAATGTCTCTATACTTTAGTTTCGAGTTCAACGAAGGCGCTCCCCGTACTGGCGACATTCGGCTGTGCAGGTTGCCGACCCCGGTGCGGCTTGGGGCACCGGGGACGCATCCCTCTTGCGGGGCGCACCCAAGCGGGCGCAGTTGCCGAAGCCAAAGCGCGAAACGTTAACTTCTGCACAGCAAGCGGGCAGCGCGGCCGTGTCAGAAGAGGGCGGACACGCGCAACCGGCTCCGGATCACGGTAGAATGAGAATGTCCGATCCGTCATCAGCGCAACATCCGGCCGGCCCGGCTGGTACAAGAAAAGGCGAACGCCCCCACTTCAGATTGGTAGCGGGGGGGATCCTGGTCGCATTGGCGCTGGTCGTCGTGACGCTGCGTTTCTATCGTCTGAGCGAAATCCCCCCCGGGCTTTATAGTGACAGTGGTGCCCATGGCGTCGATGCATTGCAGGTGTTGAAGGGAGAGCACGCTGCTTTTTTCCCTGCAAATGGTGGACGCGAAGGGATGATTGTCTATGGTGTTGCCCTGTCCACTGCCCTTTTGGGGAGGACAATGCTGGCTCTGCGCCTGCCCACGGCCCTTGCCAGCGCCGGCACGGTCTTTGTCGTCTTCTGGCTGGGGCAGTTGCTTTTTGGCAGAGACGAAAGAAGCGGGCGGGCCACCCCGTGGCGCGGCCTGTTGATCGGCGGCGTTGGAGCAGGGTTGCTGGCAGTTTCGGTTGCGCAAACAGTCTTGGGTCGCACGGCGTTCAGGGGAAACTTTCTGCCGCTGCTACTATGTCTGTGCCTTGCGCTGCTTTGGAGAGGGTGGGGTGAGCGGAGTTGTCGGGGCATCGTGCTGGCGGGCGTATGCGCCGGGCTGCTTCCCTACACCTACACGCCGGCTCGCTTCACACCATTCCTGTTTCTCCTCTTCGGCTTGAGTTTTCTGTTGCCTCTGGGCGCTCTTACCAAAGAAAGAGTGCGGGCTGAACTGCCGCGGGTAGCAGTTTTTTTGGGCGTGACGGGTCTGGTAGCCGCGCCGATTCTCATTCACTTTGCCCTGCATCCCGACCACTTTTTCATGCGCAGCAATGAGATCTTGATCCTCCGGTTTGAAAGTGGCCAGTTCGCTTCGCTGGTCGCCTTCCTGGGCAATGCGTGGGATCATCTAATGGCCTTTGGGTTCCGCGGGGACCCTTCCTGGCGGCACAACTTCCCCGGCAAGCCGATGCTGAACCCGTATGAAGCGTTCTTTTTCTGGCTTGGCGTGGGGATGGCGTTGTGGCGCTGGCAAAGGCGGCCAACCTATCGTCTGCTGCTTCTCTGGCTTGTCGTGCTGATGTTGCCGGCGATGCTGTCCAGAGATGATAACGTACCCCACTTCCTGCGCATGATCGGCGTGGCGCCAGCCGTCTATCTGCTGACAGGTGTGGGCGTGTGGGAGGCGTTCCGTTTGCTGAAGGAGCGTTATCGCGCCCTAGCGGTACGCGCAGCCTCAATCTTCCAGGAAAATGGGACCAGAGCCGCCATTGCTGTGAGCGCCGTAGTAGGCGGATTGATTCTGGGGCAAGGTGTGCTCACCTATCGTGTCTATTTTGAAAAGTGGGCGACCGCGCCCGAACTGAATTGGGCCTACCAAGTGGAGTGGACGGAATGGGCCCAGATGATGAACGCACTGCCGTCCGAAGTGAACATGGTCTACCTGGTGCCTCGAGCCGGATCAAGTGGGCATAATAGTTTCGAGTTCTTGTATAACGGCGCGGCGTCAGTCCATGTCATTGATACGATCCTCCCATTTCTGCCGCAAAAGGTTGAATCCGCGCTGGCGGCCATGGAGGAGCTGTCCACTGTCAGAGTTGTGGATTGGAACGCCGACGCTCCCTGGGATCATTATGAAGAAGAATACATTGTTGCCCTTCTGAGCAAATTCGGACGCTACCTGGGCAGCGACGAGCACGCCATCTTTCAAATCCACACCTACGCCGATATTGCGTTGGACCGTGCCTGGACATACTATGAGCAACTGGAACCTCTAACCGTCGTTTATGATGGCGGCATCACGCTGCTGGGCTTCGCCTTGGGCCAGGGTGAACAGCAACTGTCAGCGCAGGACACTATCAACCTGGGAACGGAACGATCTCTGTGGGCGGCCCTGCAAATGCGGACTGCTCCCGGGTTGGAAATTGATTATGTGATATCCCTGCGTCTCCACGATGCTGGGGGCGAAAGGGTCTACCAGGATGATGCTCCCCTAATGGACTTGCGCCGTGCGCATACGAGCGATTGGAAGGCGGACGAACCGGTCGACAATCTATTCCACCTCGAATTCCCAGTTGACCTTCCGCCCGGAGAGTACGAGTTGAGACTGGTAATCTACGACTCCGAGACGAATAAGCCGACTGTCGAACTGGATGTCTGGAAGCCGGAATTCGTCCTGGCGCGCCTGCAGCTGGCGGAACTCCAGTGACGGGAGAACGCACGCAATCGGTTTCAAACCACGCGAGAAAGAGCATGCCTGAAACGTCATCAACGCAACATCCAGCCAGCCCGGCTGGTTCAAGAAACGACGAATGCCCCGCATCAGATTGGTAGCGGGGGGGATCCTGCTCGCATTGGCGCTGGTGGTCGTGGCGCTGCGTTTTCATCGCTTAAGCGAAGTTCCCCCTGGGCTTTTTTATGATGAAGGCGCCCATGGGGTAGATGCTCTCCGGGTATTGCAAGGAGAGCATGCTGTTTTCTTCCCTGAAAACAGGGGACGCGAAGGGCTGATTGTTTATGCAGTTGCCGTGGCCACTGCCTTTTTGGGGCGGACGGTGTTGGCTCTGCGTCTGCCCACGGCGCTTGCCAGCGCGGGTACGGTCTTTGTCGTCTTCTGGTTGGGGCAGCTGCTGTTTGGGAGAGATGAGGAAAGCGGGCGGGCCACCCCGTGGCAAGGTCTGCTGATCGGCGGCGTTGGAGCGGGGCTGCTGGCGGTTTCCCTTGTCCCGACGATTCTCGGGCGCACCGCGTTTCGAATCAACTTCCTACCCTTGCTTCTTTCTCTGTGTCTGGCGCTGCTGTGGTGGGGGTGGAGGGAGCGGAACCGGGGGCGAGTCCTGCTGGCAGGCGCGTGCGCAGGCTTGTCGCTGTACACCTATATGCCGGCGCGCATCACACCCCTTCTGTTCCTCCTTTTCGGCATGAGCTTTCTGCTGGCCTTTCGCTCAGACGCCAGCAAAAGGATGCGAACTGAGCTGCCGTGGGCAAGCCTCTTTGTGGGCGCGGCCGCACTGGTGGCTGCGCCGATTCTCGTCTATTTTGCTTTGCACCCCGACCATCTGTTTCTCCGCAGCAGTCAACTTTGGATCTTCGATTCCAGTCGTGGTCCAGGCGATGCTGTGGGCAAATTCCTGGAAAATGTGTGGGTATATCTATTGTCCCTTGGTTTTCGCGGCGACCTGAACTGGCGGCACAATTTTCCTGGTCAGCCGTTGCTGAATCCATGGCAAACTCTTTTCTTTTGGCTTGGTGTTGGTGCGGCGGTTTGGCGCTGGCAACGGCCCGCCTATCGTCTGCTGCTTCTCTGGCTGGGGCTATTGATCCTGCCGGCAACGCTGGCTGTAGAGGGCACGCCTACCCCCAGTACTGTACGCATGATCGGCGCTATGCCGGCTATCTATCTGCTCGTAGCCGTCGGCATGTGGGAGGCGTTCCGTTTGCTGAAGGAGCGTTATCGCGCCCTACCGGTACGCGCAGCCTCAATCTTCGAGGAAAATGGGGCCAGAGCCGCCATTGCTGTGAGCGCCGTAGTCGGCGGATTGATTCTGGGGCAAGGTGTGCTCACCTATCGTGTCTATTTTGAAAAGTGGGCGGCCGCGCCCGAACTGAATGATGCGTACCATGTAGAGTGGACACAATTGGCTCAGTCGCTAAATATGCAGCCGCCCGATACGGACACGGTCTACTTACTCCTCAATGGCTTGCATAATAAGCACTATAGTTTTGATTACCTGTATCAGGGCCCTGCGCCTGCTCATATTATTTATACGGCCATGCCCAGCCTGGCACAGAAGATCAAGTCCACGCTGACGCCGATGGAGAATCTGTCCACTGTCAGAGTTGTGGACTGGAACCCCGACATTCTTTGGGCTGGGAATGGCGACGAAGACATCATGCTTCTCATGGACAAGTACGGACGATACCTGGGCAGCGATGAATACGCCACCTATCAGATCCACACCTTCACCGATATTGCGTTGGACCGCCCCTGGACATTCTATGAACAGCTGGAGCCGCGAACCGTCGTCTATGACGGCGGCATAACTCTGCTGGGGTTCGCGTTGGGCCAGGGTGAGCAGCAACTATCGGCGCAGGACATTGTCAACCTTGGAACGGAACGCTCGCTGTGGGCTGTCCTGCAGCTTCAGACCGCCCCTGGGTTGGAGGTAGACTATCGGATATCTGTACGCCTTTACGACGCTGAAGACGTACGGGTCTACCAGGACGATGTTACCTTGGTGGACCTCAACTACGCGCAGACAAGCCAGTGGAAAGCGGACGAACCGGTTGACAATCTGTTTCACTTTGATCTCCCAGCTGATCTCCCGCCCGGAGAGTATGAGTTGAGACTGGTTGTCTACGACTCCGGGACGAATAAGCCGACTGTCGAACTGGATGTCTGGAAGCCGGAAATCGTCCTGGCGCGCCTGCGCTTGGCGGAAGACCAGTGACGGGCGCGCCCATCCCCATCGTGTGAAGGCGCTTTCCCCGGCCAATCATGCACTCTGTCCGGCGGTCAGCGCTTGCGCGAAAATTCAGATGCGCATATTCTTGGATTCTACAGTTGCAAGCCCTATGCTTGATGTTTGAGTTTTAGAAAATGCGGCCGGTTGAGGGGCATCCAGTCCACCCATCTACTCCCAGACCAGCATAGTTGGGTTCGTCAGAAACGCGTCCCGTCCTGAGCGGCTTCCGACTGACTACACGTACCAGAAGCGAACCAGCATGTCTGAACAAACCGAACGCCGCCGCATCAGATTGGTGACAGGGGGGATCCTGCTCGCATTGGCGCTGGTCGTCGTGTTACTGCGCCTATACCGCATCGCCGAGATCCCGTCTGGAATCCAGAGCGATGAAGGGCCGGATGGCGTGTATGCCCTTCAGGTGTTGCAGGGAGAGCACGCGATTTTCTTTCCTGAAAAGGCGAGTGGACGCGAGGCGATGGGTGTCTATACGATTGCTCTGACCACCTCCCTTCTAGGGCGCACGCTGCTGGCTTTTCGTCTGCCCACGGCCCTGGCCAGCGTCGGCACGGTCTTTGTTGTCTTCTGGTTGGGGCGGCTGCTCTTTGAAAGAGACGACAGCGGGCGGGCCACCCCGTGGCGCGGTTTGCTTGTCGGCGGAGTTGGCGCTGGCCTGCTGGCGGTTTCCATTGGTCAAACGACCATCGCGCGCGCCGGGCTTAGAGCAAACTTCCTGCCACTGTTGCTGTCCTTGTGCCTGGCCTTGCTCTGGTGGGGATGGCGGGAACGGAAATGGTGGGCGGTTACGCTGGCAGGCATGTGCGCCGGTCTGCTGCCGTACACCTATATTCCAGCACGTTTCACACCCTTTCTGTTCCTCATCTTCGGTTTGAGCTTTGCGTTGCCCCTGCGCTCTTTCACCAGGGAGAGTGCGCGCGCCGAACTACCTTGGGCAGCCATATTCGTCGTCACGGCCGGGCTGGTGGCGGCGCCGATTCTCGTCTATTTCGCTCTGCATCCCGAACATTTCTTTATTCGCAGCAAAGAGGTCTGGTTCGTCCAGGATAGTCAGGGAGGCCATTGGGCAGCGTTTCTGAAGAACGCATGGGAGCATCTGCTGGTTTTCGGCTTTCATGGCGACCAGAACGAGCGCTACAATTTCGCCGGTCGGCCGATGCTGAATCCATGGGAAGCCTTCTTTTTCTGGCTTGGCGCGGGTATGACCATATGGCGCTGGCAACGACCCGCGTATCGACTCATTCTTCTCTGGCTGGGGATATTGCTCCTGCCGGCCGCGCTGGCTCGAGACATTTACCCGGGACCTAACACCTTGCGCATGATCGGCGCGGCGCCGGCTGTCTATCTGCTCATCGGGGTCGGCGTGTGGGAGGCGTTCCGATTTTTTGGGACGCGGTGGCGCAGTAGTCAACTCCTGCGGGGATATCGTACCGGGGCGGTGATTACTGTGGCGGTTGCGGTCAGCGGCTCAATTCTGGCCCAGGGTATGCACACCTATCGCACCTATTTCCATGAGTGGGCGACCACGCCCGCATTCGATAGGGCATATGATGCGGAGTGGGCGGAAGCCGCGCAGGTGTTGAACGCGCAACCGCACGCGGAGGACACGGCCTACTTACTCCCCTACCCCTGGTTCGATGAGCACTATGCTTTCGAATACCTGTACCATGGTGCGGCGCCGGCACAGGTTGTTCACATCACGCATACGACCGATCCACACGACTTGGCGCAGACGGTCGAAGCGTCGCTGGCGGCTATAGAGAATGTCACCACCGTGAAGTTTGTGGACTGGGACAATGATCTAATGGTCGGGGATACTGACGGCGAGGAATACATTGTCATTCTTCTCAGCAAGTATGGACGTTATCTGGGTAGCGATGCCTTCGCCAACTTTCAACTCCACACCTACACCGACATCGCATTGGACCACCCCTGGACATTCTTTGAACAGCTGGAGCCGCTGACCGTCCACTACGATGGCGGCATCGATCTCATGGGGCTTGCCCTGGGCCAGATTGAGCAACTGTCATCCCGGCAACCGCTCAATCTGGGACTGGAGCGTTCGCTGTGGGTGAACCTGCGATGGCAGACCATCCCCGGCCTGGACACCGATTTTGCCGTGTCCCTGCGCCTGCACAACGCCGAGGGCGCATCGTCCTATCAGAAAGATTTCGTCTTGGGGAATTCGACCTTCGCGCGTACGCGCCACTGGCCGCCGGATGAAGCCGTTGACACCCTATTCCGTCTTGAACTTCCGGCTGACCTTGCGCCCGGTGAGTACGAACTGAGATTGATCGTCTACAGCACCGAAACCCTGACACCGACTGTCGAGATAGATGTTTGGGAGCCGGAGTTGCTCCTGGCGCGTCTGCGTTTGGGGGAATTCCAATAACGAGCGAAGTCGAACACGGCTGGACCGAAGCCCCGCATCCCGGCACGCGCCTCCCCGGCAGAGCGAGGACGCGGCGCGCCCTTCAACGCTGATGCGCAATTCAGAATCGCGCGTTCTTGAATTTTGCGGCCAGAACCGTTATACTCTTAATTTGGACTGTATGCGACCGCCTTGACAGCGGTCGCGGACGGAGGTAAAGATGGCGGCAGACCGCCCGTTTCCGAACGAGAAGTCTGCACCCACTCTTTAGCCCGACCGTTGGTCGGAACTATTCGGCCTGGCATCGTGATTACGTGCCGCAGTATCTTGGCCTTAAGGACGTTCTGCCCGCGCTGTTGCACCCCACATGCGACCCCGGCGCAGGGCAGAGAACGCAGACGGGAGAGACCTAGAGGGCAACCCGCCCCGAGGAGGAGGAAGACGTGCTGTTGCGAAGGACCCAAACCGCTTCTTTTTGGCGAGATCAGTTCAGTGTTTCCAGTGAAGATCTGGACTTTATCCACGGTCTGATCCTGGATGCAGAGTCGCCGATGACCACCAGCCAGCTTGCATTGCACTTGATCCGGGAGTACCAGCGCCGCGAAACAGCCCGGATGGAATCCGAACTGAAGAAAGGCACCGTTTACGAGCCCAAGAACCCCTATACAGTCGGGCAAACGCTTATTTTCCCGGCCATGGACTTCCTGGTTGGCGAAGTCCTCGAGGCCCGCGCCGGCCAGAACCCGGAGCATGGCGCGTTCGAAGTCATCCGCGTGGGCTTCAACGATTCAGCCGAGATACGCGAATTCGCCGCCAACCTGCAGACGGGCCATCGACTCAACGCCGCCAATGGTCAGACCACGGGCGACGAAGAAGCTCTCCTGTCCGCCGAGGAGATCCACTCCCTCTATCAGGATGAGATCGAAGAGAGCCTGCTCTTCGCGCTCGAAGACGGCGAACGCAACGATGAATTTGTGAAGATGGAAGACTATTGGCTGCTGGCCGACATGCTGGCCGAAGTCCATGTGGGTCATCTGAACATCGCCGAAGCGCTGCTCGAAATGCAGAGCCGGCCCCTTTCGCCGGAGGACCTTCTGTCGGAACTCGATCTGCAGGCCGAAGATGTCTCGCAGCCCATGCAGATCATCAGCGTGAATCACGCCCTGGGCAGCGATGAACGCTTCGACCAAGTGGGCAGCGGCGGCGTCCCCCTCTGGTTCCTGGCGCGGCTGGAACCGCCGGAGGCGCTCAACACGCCACCTCTGCTGTTCCCCAATATCGGTCGCTATAACCGGGCCATTTTGAGTGTGGAACTCCTGCAAACGGAATGGGAATTGGATGACGAATGGGGCGAAAGCAGCGCCAGCGCACATGTCTCGTCGGTCGTGCCCAGCATCAGCTTCACGCTGATATTCCCCCATTGGCTATACGGCACGCTGCCTCTCAGCAGCCGCACCCGCGATCTCTTCCCGCACAGCGCACAGGAGCGCTCGTTGGTGACGATCACCGACGGGCGCTGGGGCAACCGTTACACCGCCTGGGTGGTGCATAAAGGACGCTATGTCTGCGGCCTTAAGGAATGGATGGTGGAGCATAATCTGCCGGTGAGCGCACAGATCACGCTGGAGCGCACTGATAATCCTGATGAACTGATCATCGACTACCGCCCGCGCCGCATGAGACGGGAGTGGAGTCGTATCGCCAAAGTCGATGCCGGCAGCCGGCGCTTCGATCTCGAAATGAACAAGGTGCAGATCTCCTGTGAGTACGACGAACACCTGATCGTCTCATGCGAAGATCGGGAGGGGCTGGAGGCGTTCAACGCCGGTTTCGAGCGCAACGAGGCGACGTTGGAGCAGATCGTAGAGATGGTTGTGCCGGAGATTACGAAATTGAACCCCCAGGGTACAGCCCATGTCAAGACGATCTACAGCGCGGTCAATATGCTCTGGCGCTGTCCGCCGGGGCCTATCTTCTATACAGTGATCAGCAACCCCCGCTTCCAGGACGCGGGAGACGGCTTCTTCAAGGTGAAATGAATGCGGGTGGAGAGTGGAAAATACCAGCCACGGACCACTGATCGCTAGAGACAATCAAGGGATAAACAGACGATGACAGTGGCAGCGCCAAAGAATAAGATCTCCTGGTTCCGACCGGACGTGAACACGAAATTCCACATCGACTACGAATGGTGGGAGCAAAGCGGACGCAATTTTCGCCTCTACTTGCGGGATCAGCTCTGCGCGGAATGCCGGGACAGGTTCCCGGATCACAGAAACACGGAAGATGTGGACTGGATCGACCCGGAGACCGGCGAGGTTCGCCGCACAGATGCCCTGTGGGAGTGTCTTCGCAGCCGCTGCACCAAGGACCCCGACTACATCAACGAGCACCTGCCCTTGACCGCGGCCTGCTTCCGCGTTTTTCTGGCCAACAACAACACGCCGCTCAGCCCCTCGGAGTTGAACCAGCTTATACCCTGGAAACCAGACCGTACCATCCTGCAAACCCTTGGCGGGCGCGCCGTCTATCTCGGGCTGCGGCCCGTGCGGGAATAGAGAAAAGAGTGAACTGGAGTGGGAACTGTTCTCACTCTGCGGAGGCGCCTGCTCCCTCCGGCCCGTTCTCTGCACGCGTCAACAGATCCTGCGCGGCGCGGAACATCGGCATGTCCACCATCTTGCCGTCGAGTATACAGACGCCGCGTCCGGCCCGCTGATGCGCCTCGAACACAGCGATGAGCCGCCGGGCCTCCTCCAGCTCTGACCGGCTTGGCGTAAACGCCGCATTGATGATCTCCACCTGGCGCGGATGGATTGCCAGTTTGCCGCGAAAGCCCATCTTCCGCATCATCATACATTCCGCGGCCAGGCCGGCCTCGTCGGTCAGGTCGGTATAGACGGTGTCGATGGCCTGCAAGCCGAAGGCCGCGGCTGCCGTCACAACCGCGCTGCGGGCGTAGAAGACCTCCCACCCCTCTTGCGTGCGCTGCGCGCCGACATCACTGGCGAAATCCTCCGCGCCCAGTGCGAGAGCCACCAGCCGCTGGTCAGCGCCCGCGATCTCGCCCAGATTCATCACCCCCGCGGCGCTCTCCACGATTGCCAGCAGCCGCACACTGCCGATGGGCAGCTTGGCCGCGCCTTCCAGTTGGGCCAACCGCTCGCTCACGAGTTGCAGGTCGGCCGCGGACTCGACCTTGGGGATCACATAGACTCGGGGCGCGGCCGCGAAGGTTTCGAGCAGATCTGCCGGCCAGAACGGACTGTGAACCGGGTTGATGCGAATGCAGCGGAGCGGGCCCCCCTCCGGCAGTGTCTGGAACGACTGGACGAGGAGCGAGCGCGCCTCTTGCTTGCGGCTGGGCGCGACCGCATCTTCCAAATCAGCGATGATCGCGTCCGCCGGCAGCGCGGCGCCCTTGGCGATCTTGCGGGGCGAGTCGGCTGGCATAAAGAGCAGAGAGCGCAGACGCAGCGTCATGAGCAGCCTCCACAGGCCCGGGCGCATGCCGGGGATCGGAGCGGCCGGGGCGTCATGGTCAAGTCTGGGTTTCTTACAGCTTGTATCATTCTACACACAAGGCTCCCATTTGGCAGGTATGGCCGGATGGGTAAGGTCATGGAGGCACGTCCTTTGACAGAAGCCACTCCTCAGCCCAATGAATGTCCGAATAATGCAGAAAAAGCTGACATTTTACTTAAGATAGTCCTTGTTTGTATTGGCATTGACAGAATTTTGCTGTACAGTAGGCGCGATGAAATGAAATGGCCAGACATGACTGGCGCGAGACGGTTGCCGATAAGGAGGGGCTACAGAAAAAATATACGCTTGAAACACGCCATACTGAAATATAGCTGAACGCACCCAAACAATCGTCAAGGAGAAACCATGAAACGACCTGTAACTGAGTCTGTCCCTCCTGCCGTATTGGGGCGGCGTCTGCAGGAGGCCCGCAAGGCCCGCGGCCTCACGCAACAAGAGGTCGCCGACTCCCTGGCTGTAGCCCGCACCACGGTCACCGCGCTGGAAAAGGGCGAGAGGCGTACACGGCCCAATGAACTGATAAAGATGGCAAGACTGTATGGCCGACCGGTGGGCGATTTTGTCGGAGCAAGGGAACCTATTTCCGACTTCACCGTGCAGTTCCGCGCCTCCGTTTCCAACCTCGACTCTCGGCAGTCGCAAGACGAACTGCAGCAAGCGGTCGAATCGTTTCAACGCCAGTGCGAAGACTATCTGTATCTTGAAAACCTGAACGCAGCGCCGCTCAGCCGCAACTACCCACCCCAATACCCAACGAGCGGGACCTCTCCCGAAATTGCGGCGGAGGACGCGGCCTCATCCGAACGACACCGTCTGGCGCTTGGCGACGGGCCACTCCTGAATTTGAGAGATACTCTTGAGAGCGATGTTGGCCTTCGCATCTTTTCCATTGAACTGCCCTCCCGCGTGGCAGGCATGTTCAGCTACACGGATGAGCTTGGCGGCTGTATCGCCGTAAACGCACGCCATCCGCAAGACAGGCAGCGATGGTCGTTAGCGCACGAGTATGGCCACTTCCTCACGAGCCGCTTCCGGTCGGAGGTATCCATGTTGGGAGGGTACGGTCGTTCGCGCACCGGCGAGCGCTTCGCAGATGCCTTTGCCCGTTGCCTGCTCATGCCTGCCACAGGTTTGCGGCGCCGGTTCCATGAACTGTGGCGCGCGGCCGATGGCAAATTCACGGCCGCGGAAATCTGCCGGCTCGCTCATTTCTACTTTGTCTCGGTAGAAACGATGATGCTGCGCCTGGAGGAACTTCGTCTTCTCCCTGGCGGTACGTGGGCACGGCTGCGCGACCGCGGCTTCAAGGTGCGGGAAGCACAACGGCAATTGGGTCTGTCTCCTCATCCCCGTGACGAACGGGTCTTGCCGCTACGCTATCAGTACTTGGCTGCCCGAGCCTACGAAGAAGAAAAGCTGACCGAAGGCGAGTTGGCCCGCCTTCTACGGGTCGACCGCGTCGCGGCAAGGCGGCTGATTCAAGAATTGACTCAGTCCTGGCTTCTCCGTGATGAAGGCCAAGTTGCTTCCTTCTCCATTGATCTCGCGCGCAACATCAGCGGGGCAGACGAACCTGCGCCCCATTTGTCGGAAATGACCGGTTCCTTCGATGGAGACCGACCACACTTTGCCGGACAAGACTCTTAAAAGGAGCCATACATCGTGACGCGCCAGTTCGACTCGCTTCTTCTTGATGCCAACTGCCTGCTCAACCTCTACGCAACAGGCCGTCTGCGAGAAATAGCTATCGCGCTGCCCTATCAGTTCTGGGTCGCCGACTACGTGGTCGAGCACGAAGCCCTCTTCATTTGGCATCCCGGTCCGACCGATGCGGAGGACGTACGAGTTCCTGTGGATCTCTCTTCACTGTTCGAAGAAAGCCTGATTCAACTGATGTGTTTGGAACATCCGGCAGAGGAGGATACCTTCGTAAACTTGGCAGTCCATCTTGATGATGGCGAGGCGATAACAGGCGCGTTGGCCCTCCACCACGATTGCTCCATCGCAACCGACGACCGCAAGGCGCGCCGCGTACTTGGCCAGTATGCTCCATCTCTGCAGTTGGTCTCCACACTTGAACTGTTGAAATGGTGGGCAAACGAGGCTCTGGTTCTCAAGGACGAGCTACGAGCGGCCATGGCCGACATGCAGTCAGGCGCCAGCTATATTCCCGGCGCGCGCGATCCGCTCTATGAATGGTGGCGGTCGATTGTCTTTGGTTCAGAGAGTTGAGACCACCACGGCATTGCATTGTGAGCGGGGGCGCCCTCCCGACTTTGAGGGCGTCCCCGCTGGCTCGTGCATACCGTCTGAGATGTGAACAGGACGCCCGCCATTTTCGCAACACACCGGGCATATGTTTGTAAAGGCAAATGCTCCATTTCTTCAATTCTCAACGCCTCCTCTCATTCTGTCATCGTCAACGGTTGCCTGGCGCGGCGGGCAAATAGCTTTCTGATACCCAGCGCCAGCAGAACGCCGACCACGCCGCCCAACATATCGACGCCGATGTCAAAAAAGTTGTCACCGTGTATGATGCGCCGCTCGCTAAACAGCTGAATGCCCTCTTGCAGCAGCGCAACGCCGAACACCAACGCCAGTACGACCCCGACACCATACCTGCCCGACCGCCTGCCGTACAGACTGTGCGTCAGCAGCGCGCCCAACACCGCGAAGAGCAGGCTGTGCATGAAAATATGCATCCACTGAGGGCTGAACACGTCGTTGAACAGCCTGTAGCCCACCGGCGAGACGCGTATGAACCAACCCATCGGAAATAGTATTCCGAATATCCAGAAAACAAGGATCAGATTCCTTTTCATTCTTCTTGTTCCTCCTCCCTACTATATCTTTCTACCAGCATCGCAACGTCGTCCGATACTCAAACAAACTGCGAGAAACCCGATCCGGTTCCCGGCATTTCTGCGGACATTTGAAATCGGCACTCGCCAGAAACGCAGCCTCATTCCGGAAGGCACGCCACCCCCTGAATCCCGAAATGGATGTTGCCCGGATCGTACACTTATGCTACACTGCGCGCAGTGAATTGCCGCCCTCACCCCGGCAGTTCGCCTGCTGAAAAGAAGATAGAGGCGCCGCGCTCCCGCCCGCTTTCGTGCCGGGAAAATGAACGCCCTTCGGATTCGGAGAAGCCGTGTTTCGACGCAACGAACGACCGCAGCCGGACGCAATCGAAGTCATCATCGGTCCCAGGGCCACTTACACCGGCGCAATGCGCAGCGATAGCAGCATTCGCGTCGACGGCATCGTCGAAAGCGGCCTGCTGGAGACGCTGGCCAACGTGATCCTGACCGAAGCCGCCCGCGTCAACTGCGAAATTCGCGCCCGCAACGTCAGCATACGCGGTTACTTCGACGGTGTCATCCGCGCCGACCGCGTCGAACTGCTGGCGGGCTGTTACGTGCGCGGCGCCCTCTATGTGAACAGCTTCCTGCTGGATGAAGGCGCAACGCTCGAAGGTGAGTTGCATATGCGCGGGGAGAACGCAGAGGAGCCGCTCGACCTGCCCGATAACACAGAGGATCCATTGCTCCTGCCGGGTTCTGAACCGCGGCAAGAATCGGAATACCCATAGCCTATGCCCACGCCAGGCACTAGACACGCCGCCCTATCTATACGGGCGTGCTCTCGCCAAGTTTCTTGGCCCAGGCCGCGCTCGCCGCAGCGCGGACATTGACCGTTAATCTGCGATGGACTGGATCCTGATCGTCGCCGGCGCGCTGCTCGGCTATCTACTCGGTTCGGTGCCGGTAGGCGTGCTGGCCACGGCCATCTACGGCGTGGATATCCGCAAAGTCGGCAGCGGGCGCACTGGCGCGACCAACGCATGGCGCGCGGCCGGCCTGAAAGCGGCGGTCCCCACGCTGTTGGGGGATGCGCTCAAAGGGGTGGCGGCTGTGCTGCTCATGCGCTACGTTGCGGGGGCGTTCTTCCCCGACATGGACGCGATCGCGGTTGCCGCGGCCGCAGCGCTTGCCGGCGCCGGTGCGGTGGTCGGTCACAACTGGTCGCTCTACCTCGGCTTCAAGGGTGGGGCGGGCGGCATCACGACTGCGGCCACCATACTGGCGATTTCGCCGCTAATCGGCGGGGTCGTCTGCCTGGTCGGGCTACTGCTGATCTGGTGGAGCCGCATGGCCTCGATCGGGACCTACAGCGTGAGCGTGACTTCGCTGGTGTGCGCGCTCGTCTTCGCCGTTGCAGGTCAGACTCCCTGGCCTTATGTTCTTTTTGGCCTGATTGCCTACTTGGCCGTCACACTCTCTCTCAGCCGCAATCGCCAGGCGCTCAAAGATGGCGAAGAGCGGGTGATTACGCTGTGGTAATCGTCCGTTTTCAGGGACATCCCCATACTAACCTTTTTTGGACAAGATAGTTCAACCTCGGTATAATTTTTGAATTAGGAAGAGGCTCATCATACACATGAAAGGCGATAAAGATGGCTGAACGCAAAAAGTTGACAACCGCTCATGGAGCGCCAATTGGAGACAATCAGAACTCATTGACCGCCGGCCCGCGCGGTCCACTTCTAATGCAGGATTATCAACTCCTGGAGAAGATGGCCACCTTTAACCGCGAACGCGTCCCGGAGCGGGTCGTGCATGCCAATGGTTCGGGAGCCTACGGAACCTTCACCGTTACAAATGATGTCACGCGCTACACCAAAGCCAGGATATTTTCTGAAGTAGGTAAGCAGACCGACAGTCTGCTCCGCTTCTCGACCGTCGCAGGGGAACGCGGCGCCGCAGACGCTGAGCGCGACGTGCGCGGATTTGCTATCAAGTTCTACACGGAAGACGGAAACTGGGATATGGTCGGCAACAACACCCCGGTCTTCTTCGTTCGCGATCCCTACAAATTCGGCGACTTCATCCATACCCAGAAGCGCGACCCCAAGACAAACATGCGCTCCAGCACAGCTATGTGGGACTTCTGGTCACTCTCTCCCGAAAGCCTGCACCAGGTCACCATCCTGATGAGTGATCGCGGTCTGCCCCAGGGGTATCGCTTTGTCAACGGCTACAGCAGCCATACCTACAGCTTTATCAATGCAGACAATGAACGCTTCTGGATCAAGTTCCACTTCAAGACGATGCAGGGCATCAAGACATGGACCAATGCCCAAGCGGCCGAGATTGTCGGGCAGGACCGAGAAAGCTCGCAGCGTGATCTCTTCGACGCCATCGAGAAAGGAAACTATCCGAAATGGCGCGTCTGCGTCCAAGTTATGCCCGAAGAGGATGCTGAAACCTACCACCTCAACCCTTTCGATTTGACCAAAATCTGGCCCCATGGCGATTACCCGCTGATCGAAGTCGGCATCATGGAACTCAATCGCAACCCCGAAAACTATTTTGCCGACATCGAGCAGGCCGCGTTTGAACCCTCCAACATCGTTCCCGGCATCAGCTTCTCGCCAGACAAAATGCTCCAGGCGCGGATAATGTCCTACGCAGACGCCCACCGCTACCGCATCGGTGTCAACTATACCGCCCTTCCAACCAACCAGCCTCAGTGCCCGGTTCACACTTATCACCGCGACGGTAACCTGCGTTCTGACGGCAACTTCGGCGGTGCGGTCAACTATGAGCCTAATAGCATGGGAGGGCCGGTCGAAGATTCCCGCAGCCTCGAGCCGCCGCTCAAGGTATCCGGCGATGCTGACCGCTACAACCATCGCGTCGGCAATGACGACTATACGCAGCCCGGCAATCTATTCCGCCTGATGAACAGCGACCAGAAAGAGCAGTTGTTCAGCAATATCGCCGAAGCGATGGATGGCGTGCCTGAACGTATCCAGACGCGGCAGCTTGTTCATTTTTATAAGGCCGATCCGGACTATGCTTGCGGCGTGGCCGGGAAGCTGAACCTTACCCATGTCTCTGAGCAGGTTGCCACCCTCGCGGATCTGTCTCTGGCTGACCTAATAGTGAAGACCAGCGCAGAAGCATATTCGGAACTGGCAACGCCGGAAGCGTCGCTGGCCAAAGCCGCCGACTGACCTCCCAGCAACGTATGCATTGAGGTCATACGCCAGGGGGAGAAGGTACACGTACGAATAGGCCTGATTTTCATTCATCGCCGCGTACAGAGCCGACCGATTTCCCGGTCGGCTTTTTCGCGTCTGGGGCAGCGATACGGGGAACCTGCAGTTGTTGGACATCGTCCTATCTTGTGATCGCCAATGTTGCCGATTCAGCACATATGATCTAGGTGTGCTATGGTTAGATCTGTCTGTGTTTTGCAGACGATAAAGTTCCCCATTTTTGTCAGAGAGGAGAGTTTCATACAGGTAGTAAAGAGTTATCCGGACAACATGTTTTGTTGGGTGGACCTGGCCACGACCGACGTTGCCGCGGCCAAGGAGTTTTACAGCGGCCTTTTCGGTTGGAGCTACTTTGATATGCCCACGCCTTTGGGCTACCACTACTCATTGTGCCAGATTGACGGCTACAACGTGGCCGGCATGAGCATATTGCCGCAGGAGATGATGGAGCAGGGCATTCCGCCGATCTGGTCCTCCTACATCAAGCACGACGATGTCGATTCGGTGGTGGCCAAAGCTGTCGCAGCCGGCGGGACGGAAGCAATGCCAGCCATGGATGTGATGGAGTCCGGGCGTATGGCGGTTATCCAGGACCCGACGGGGGCGATGGTGGGAGTCTGGCAGCCGAGGCAGCACATCGGCGCGCAGCTGGTCAACATGCCCAATGCACTTGTCTGGAATGAGCTTCAGACGAAGGATATTGACACGGCGCGAAGTTTCTACGGGGAGGTTTTCGGCTGGGGCCATGACAGCGACCCGAACGGTTACGACCTCTTCAAGTTGGGCGAGCGGATGCAGGCCGGGATGCTGAAGATGGACGATTCCTGGGGGGACGTTCCGCCCAATTGGGCACCCTACTTCATGTCGGCGGATATCGAGGCGACGGCGGCCAAGGCGAAGGAGTTGGGCGGCGTCATTCATGTTCCGCCGACCCATACGGGCACGGTCGGTCGATTCGCGGTGATCGGGGACCCGCAGGGCGGGGTCTTCACGTCGATGCAGTTTGACGGGCCGGTTGATCCGCCGCCTGGTTACTAGGAAGGCGAATAGGGACGCCGCGAATGACTGCGTTGTGTATTGCGTAGGCAGGGCGGTGTGCCCTAGTTTTGATGAAGGCTGGTTGTAGGACGGTCTTTTGCGAGGCCGAGATTTGTGTAAAGGAAGGGGAATTATATACTTGACACCACTAAAGGCGTTCTTTCTTGAGGTACAGCCTGCATATCATGGTAGGGGTGATGCGAAACTTAGTGCCATGATCCCGCAGACCGTTGCTCCCCGGCTTGGCTTCCCTGCAATCGAAGTCCAGGGCGATTGAACCCCGCATCAGTTCGTAGATGAAATCAGCCAGGTGAAACGTCTCGTAAGCGTCCGCGTGGATGAAGCGGACGCTTCGCTTGTTGCGCTCACCTTTGACCAACAGAAGCCTCCTCAGTTTCGCCCCCGCCGCCGCTATCAAGTTATCGTGGCTCCAATAAGGCACCGGCCCGTTCCCCTTCGGTGGCCGGACAACCACCTGCCCCGTTGTTGTATCGACTCTGAAGCGGTCAGAACGCCCCCGGATGGTATGTCGGAAGCTTGAGCGCCCCTGGACGTCCTTGCGCCCGTATCGGCGCCCATGTAGCGCAGAATGGCTTCTGGCCCGTCCGGGCTCTTGTGGAACAGGGTAACAAGGCTTGTGCGGTCGGAATGCCACTTCAGTTCCCATCCTACGGCATCGGGTATGTCGTGCCCGCCTGCTGTTGCCCCCAGCAAATCTTCCAGGAACACGCCGGGCGCGCCTGAGCCGTTGTAGCGTGATTCCTCCGGCATAACTTACGGGCCGTGTGCTATCACGGCCCGGACTCGCTCAAACAGTTCTTTGCGCGTGCGAGGCGGTCTGGATGGAAACTGTGTCACCGGATCATCCTCCTCACCTTGTCGATGCGATCACGGCAAGGGTGCAGTAGTCCTTCGATATGTCCATCCCGATCCACTGCCGCCGTTCCAATTCTGCCGCCATTCCTGTTGTCCCTGAGCCAATAAACGGATCAAGTACAATCTGTGCGGTCGTAGAACCGATTACCCGCTGGGCGAGCTCTACAGGAAAGGGTGCAGGATGCGGATTGTCTTTGTCCTGAGGGATAGTCCAGACATCACACGCATTCACCAGACCTCTAAACCCTACTCCTTCGCTGGGTTCGGGTTTTGACATGACTGCCCTAGCCTGATACACTCGGCGGTGAAAGAGATTGACCGCTTAGGTTTAGCAGTCCAAGAGGGCTAAAGGGGAGGTCACTATGAGAGCCGTCGTGTACCAGGGTCCGTTCAGCGTTGCCGTAGAGGAAGTTCCCGATCCCGAGATAATGCATCCGAATGACGTAATCGTCAAGATTACTTCGAGTTGCATCTGCGGCTCCGACCTGCACATGTATGAGGGTCGGACTGCGGCCGAACCGGGCATAGTCTTCGGACACGAGAACATGGGTATAATCGAAGATGTCGGGTCCGCTGTGAAAACCTTGTCCGTAGGCGACAGGGTCGTGATGCCGTTCAACGTCGGCTGCGGCTTCTGCAAGAACTGCCAGCGGGGGTTTACGGGTTTCTGCCTCACCGTCAACCCTGGATTTGCCGGCGGCGCGTATGGATACGTGGCAATGGGACCATGGCGCGGCGGGCAAGCCGAGTACATTCAGGTGCCTTACGCGGACTTCAACTGTCTGCCTCTTCCGGCCGGGGATGCGTTCGAGTGGGATTTCTCTCTTCTGGCGGACATATTCCCCACGGGTTATCACGGCACTGAGCTTGCCGACGTGAGTCCCGGCGAGAGCGTCGCCGTGTGGGGCGCGGGACCGGTCGGTCTGATGGCCACCTATAGCTGCATCATCAGAGGGGCGGCGGAGGTCTATACCATCGATCACGTGCAGGAGCGGCTGGACAAGGCCAGCGAGATTGGCGGTATTCCCATCAATTTCGATGACGGCGATCCGGTGGAGCAGATCAGGGACATGCGCGGGGGCGACGGTGTGGACAAGACGGTCGACGCTGTGGGCTATCAGGCCGCTGCGCAAGGATCGTCCGCCGCCGGAGGCGAGCAGACCGAGATTCCCAACGTGGTCCTAAATCAGATGATCGACCTGATCAATCCCACAGGGATCATGGGCATTCCGGGCCTGTATGTGCCATCGGACCCCGGTGGAGTGGACGAGGGCGCCAAGAGGGGCTCTCTGGCCATCAACTTCGGGAAGCTTTTTGAGAAGGGTCTGAAGCTGGGGACGGGTCAATGCAACGTGAAGCAGTACAACGCCTACTTGCGCGACCTCATCATATCCGGCAAGGCCACTCCCAGGTTCGTTGTGTCCCACGAGGTGCCGCTGGACGCCGCCGCCGACGCCTATGACAAGTTTGACAAGCGCATTGACGGGTACACCAAGATCATCCTGAAACCATAAACAGAACGCGCCGGTTCGTTCCCGGGCAGCACGTACTTAGAGAATCAGGGGATGTGGGTGCGGCATCACACCCACTCCGTTCCCCGGCCCGCGTGTGATCACTCGTGCTGCAAAGCTTCTCCCTGCATGTTCGGGAACGGCACGCGCGCTTCAAGCGCAGGCAGACGCTAAAATAGCTGCCCTTGAATTTCAACTACGAGATTGACAGACGCAGGAGGTTGTGTCATGCGGGTAGGCAGCGAAGGGCATTCATACGACTGGATCGACAATTGGGCCAAGCTTCCCGAAAGTGAAAGCTCGCGCAAGGGATGGGCGCATCCGGGCATCGTTGTCACGGAATCGGGAAACGTTATGACCAGCCACCCCGGCGGTCCGGAAGTGATGACCTTCGACGGGGACGGCAACCTGATTTCCTCGTGGCGCGGCGACTTTGCCGAGGCGCATGGGATCACCCTCATCAACGAGGACGGAGTCGAGTATCTGTGGATTGTGGACCACGGATCCAAGAATCACTATCTTCACGGCTACCAGAACCCTCCGGGCGTGGGCGAAGGGCCCGGTCAGGTATTCAAGACGACATTGGACGGTGAAGTGGTCATGAGGCTGGAGACGCCTCCCCTTCCCATGTACAAAGACACACGCTACTCCCCCACAACCGTCGCGGTGAACGAGGAGCGTTTTGGTGGCAACGGCGACATCTGGGTGGGCGATGGGTACGGCGCGTACCATGTCCACAGGTTCACGAAGGATGGCGAGCATGTCAGCAGCATCAACGGCGAGGAAGGGGCCGGGGCCTACAACTGCCCGCACGGCATCTTCTTTGATTATCGCAAGTCCGAGCCGGAGCTCTACGTGGCGGACAGGGCCAACGACCGCGTACAGGTCTACGACATGGAGGGTGGATTCAGGCGGATGTTTGGTGACGGTTTTCTGAACACGCCCAGTTGTTTCGCGACACATGGCGATCTGATGATCATTGCCGAGCTTCGCGCCCGCCTCGTGGTCACCGATATAAACGATGAACTGCTCACGTACCTCGGCGACAACAAGCAGGTGTGCGATGTTGAGGGCTGGCCCAACAATGTGAACGAATCGGGGCAGTCAGTACGCACGAGCCACCTGGAGACGGGCAAGTTCAACAGCCCTCACGGTTTGGCTGCGGACGCCAGCGGTAACCTGTATGTGGCCGAATGGCTCATTGGGGGCAGGGTAACCAGACTGAATAGAGCCTAAGCGCCCTGGGGACGCTTTGCGTCGCCGCCTGACAAACGAGAGTAAGCCACCACACGTCCTGCCGGAATTCCAGCACGGTGGCAAGGGGGACTGCACGGTTGTGGCGGTCCCTTTTCTGTGCTTCTGCGGTTACGCGCCAAGTTAGCGCGGCTTTTCCCCTCTTTCCAATCCCTGCTATAGTATCCCGGACAGCGCAGACCGCTTAGCGCGGCCGCGCGACCACACTGAAGACCCTGTCATACCATGCACCAGGAAACAGACGGAATGTCCTCTCACTCGATGCTCGGCGCGTACGGCTCGTGGGCAGCAACCCTGGCCGGTGAAGGCCCCAATTTTCTCTCATTTCGGCACACGCATTGGATCGACCCGGCGGCCTGGCGGCCGGCGGCGCGCCAGCGATTTCGCGAGCGGGTGGCGATGCCGGATACGGAGGGGGCAGGGGAGTGCCGGATCGAAAGTCAGTACGAATATGACGGGCTGCAGGTAGAGGAACTTTCTTGGCAACTGCCTTACGGGCCGCGGACGGAGGCGGTGCTCTTGAAACCGGCGGGGGCGCGCGGTCCGTTGCCCGGTGTGCTGGCTCTGCACGATCACGGCGGCCATAAGTTTCACGGCTGGCAGAAGATCACCCGTACCCAGGATCAACAGAACGCGGTCAATATCGAGCACCAGAGGCGGGCCTACGGCGGCGTAGCCTGGGCCAACCGCCTTGCCCAGCGCGGCTATGCCGTGCTCGTGCCCGATGCCTTCGCTTTCGGCAGCCGCCGCATCCGCATCGCCGACGTTCCCCCGCACATCCGCGACGGCATGGACGCGACAGAGTCAGACGACCCCGACTACATCGCCGCCTACAACCGCTGGGCGAACGGCCATGAGTCTATCCTGGCGAAATCGCTGCTCAGCGCGGGCACGACCTGGGCGGGCGTCTGGCTGGCCGAGGATCTGCGCGCGCTGGACGTGCTCTGCGCCCGCGACGACGTGGACGCGCGACGCGTCGGCATCGGCGGGCTTTCCGGCGGCGGCCTGCGCACCGTCTACCTGGCCGGGCTGGATGACCGCGTGCGCTGCGCGGTCTGCGTCGGCATGATGACCACCTGGCGGGACTATCTGCTCAACAAGAGCCATTCCCATACCTGGATGATCTACGTGCCGCACCTGCCCACCGAGATGGACTACCCGGATATCCTGGGGATGCGGGCGCCGCTGCCGACATTCGTCCAGAACAACACCGAAGACCCGCTCTTCACGCGCAGCGAGATGGAGCGGGCTGACGCAATGCTGCGCGAGTTGTACGCGAAGGCCGACGCAACCGACAACTACCGCAGCGCCTTCTATGCCGGTGAGCACAAGTTCGACATCGCGATGCAGTCGGACGCGTTCGACTGGTTCGACCGCTGGCTGGCAGGATCCTGACACAACGAGGAGCCGATAGAGTCGACAAGCGAGACAGTTGCCTCAACCGCCGCGAGGCGCGCCAAAAACGGAGAGCCCCATGAATCCAGTCTCCCCTCACTTCACGACCGTTGATCTGTCGAAGTTTTTCAATGCCCGACGCACCGAGCTTCCTGAGCCGATGCGCGTGCCGACGCCCCTTGCGGAAAGGACCGGCGCCACCGCCTTCAACGGCATTCCCTTCATGCTGGGTGAAGCCGAAGGCCCCGCTGTCATCCTGCTGGACGCGGAACCGGTGACCGTCGATCTGTCAGGCGCGCACGCCACCTACATCGTCTTCCTCCACGCCGTGGCCGACCGCGCCACCAACTACCTGGACGGCTTCGCCGACGACGCGCTGGATGGGAACGAGTTGGGTGAGCATGTCTCTTCCTACATCTTCGAATACGAAGACAGCGCCCGCCACGAAACCGCGATCCTGCGCCGCTTCGCTATCCAACAGAGCCGCATTGTTTGGGGGGGCAGCGCCTTTGAAGCCGTGCCGGCCGAGAAGTCTGTGGTCTTCAACTCCGCGACCGAGGAAACCCAGTTGGGGCGGGTCCCCGGCAACGACTACGGACGCGGCGAGACCCGCACCAGCTCCGGGCGCGAGCAGATGGAGGAAAAGATGTGGCTCTACGCATTGGAGAACCCACATCCCGGCCGGCCCATCCGCCGCCTGATACTGGAGCCGCGCAACGAACGGTCGGCCATCTACGCCATCAGCCTGACGACTCTGGGCGAACACCCTTTGCGCCCCGGCGTGCGCCGCAAACTGCGCCTGACTCTGCCGGATGGCGTCCAGTTCAACGCCATCGACGAATACGAAAACCTTGCCATCGACCTGGGTCATGTCATTTCCGCCCGCGCCGCGCTGGATTACGACCGCGCGCGCTGGCTGGGCGAGGAAGCCAATGTGCAGCCCACCGTCTCCCAACGCGATCTAATCGTCGAATACAGCGCGCATCCGCAGGCCTGGTTGCACGTCGGCGTCGATACTGACGAACCGATCATCTATGACTTGGCGCGCCTGGAAGACGGCCAACCCTCGGACACCATCGTCGCGGTGGAGCCGGCCCACCGCTTGGTCAACGTGCGCGTGGTGCAGAAGGGGACAAACAACCTGGTTCCGGTGCGCATCCACCTCCACGGCGCGCACGGCGAATATCTGCCGCCGCGCGGCCGCCACCGCAAGGTCAATCCCTACTGGTTCGAGGACAACTACGGCGAGTTCGTCAACAGCCGCAACCAGTACAGCTACATCGACGGCCATTGCGAGGTGGATCTGCCCCTGGGCGACGTATGCGTGGAGATCACCAAGGGCTATGAGACTGCGCCCATCCGCCAACGGATCACCGTCGCGCCCAACACCGATGAGCTGCTCTTCGAGCTGGAGCGGGTGCTGCCCTGGCGCGAAAAGGGCTGGGTCACCGCCGACACGCACGTCCACTTTCTCAGCCCCTCGACCGCGCTGCTGGAGGGCCAGGCCGAAGACGTACATGTCGTCAATCTGCTGGCCAGCCAGTGGGGTGAGATGTACAGCAACGTCAGCGATTTCGACGGCAAGACCACCTTCGGCGCGCGCGAGTTCGGCGGCGACGGCGAATTTCTGGTGCGGGTCGGAACCGAGAACCGTATGCAGATTCTTGGCCACATCTCGCTGCTGGGCTACAACGGCCAGATGATCCATCCCCTTTGCAGCGGCGGCCCGTCCGAGTCCGCCCTGGGCGACCCCCAGGAGGTGGTGATGGCCGAATGGGCGCAGCGCTGCATCGATCAGGGCGGGCTGGTGGTGCTGCCCCACGCCCCCAACCCCCAACTGGAACGGGCTGCCGATATCGTTCTCGGCCTCGTCCACGCCATCGAAATGATGACATTCAACCCCTGCGAACGGGAGCTCAATCCCTACGGCATCGCCGACTGGTACCGTTATCTCAATCTAGGCTATCAACTGCCGATCGTGGGAGGCTCCGACAAGATGGCGGCTTCGTCGCAACTGGGCGGCGTGCGCACATACGCCCATCTGGGCGAACGGGCGTTCACCTACGAAAACTGGATGGCCGCGGTGCAGGCGGGCAACACGTTCATGACGATCGGCCCGCTGGCGGAGTTGACCGTCGAGGGCGTCGCGCCGGGTGGGCAGGTGCGGCTGCCGGCTGGCGGCGGGAGCTTGGGCGTCGAATGGCGGGTCGAGTCGGTGCAGCTGCCGATCCAGCAGGTGGAGGTGATCCAGGGCGGGCTGGTCGTCGACCAGGTAGACGTAGGCGGTCAATACAGCGCGTCCGGCAGCGTGCAGGTTCCCGTAACCGCTTCATCGTGGATTGCGCTGCGCGTGCGCGGCAGCTATCGCGGCCAGGAGGGCGAGATCGCAGCCCACACGAGCGCTGTACAGACGCTCGTGGCCGACAGCGCCCTCTTCAACCAGCCGGACGCCTCCGCGGTGTTGGAGCAGATCGAGGGCGCGCTTGCCTACGTGGACTCGATCGCCCCGCGTCCGCAGGCGCAGCGCTTCCGCGAGATGCGGGCCGTGCTCGAAGCGGCCCACAACCGGCTCCACCAGCGCATGCACGCGCACGGCATCTACCACAACCATACACCGCTGCAAGGGCATGAGGAAGGGGCCTAAAGTCTGTCAGATTCATTGGCCAGGCGTCCTCCAACTGAATGCGGAAAACTCAGCTTCGACGGCACATCCTCCACAGATCATCGCCCGGCTGAATCGTGGTACAATGCGGAAACATGATACGCAAGCTGAGTAATACGAGGACAGGACCATGCCTGAAATTCGATGGGGGATCGTTGGCTGCGGGGACGTGTGCGAGGTCAAGAGCGGGCCCGGCCTGTACAAAGCCGAGAACTCGGCGCTGGTCGCGGTCATGCGCCGCAACGGGGAGCTTGCCGCCGACTTTGCCCGCCGCCATGACGTGGCCCACTGGTACGACGACGGCGACAGGCTGATCAACGACCCGGGGGTGAACGCAGTCTACGTCGCCACGCCGCCCGACACCCACATGGAATATACGCTAAAGGCGGCCCGCGCCGGCAAACCGGTCTACGTGGAGAAGCCGATGGCGCGCACCTTCGACGAGTGCCAGGCGATGATTCGCGCCTGCGAAGACGCCGACGTCCCCCTGTGGGTCGGCTACTACCGGCGGCGGCTGCCCAAGTTTCTCAAAATACAGGAACTGCTCGAACAGGGGGCGATCGGCGATGTGCGCTCGGTCCTGATCCGCTACTACCAGCAACTCAATCCTGCCGACGCCTTCCCGGACCAGCGCAGTTGGCGGGTCGACCCAGAGATCGCCGGCGCCGGCCTCTTTCTGGACCTAGGCTCCCATATGCTGGACATTCTCGACTATCTGCTTGGCCCCATCAGCCGCGTGCAAGGGTTCGCCGCAAATCAGGGGGGCCAATACGACGCCGAGGACATCGTCTGCGGCAGCTTCACATTCGAATCCGGCGTGCAAGGAACGGGCACATGGCTCTTCACCGACTTTGAAAACCTCGACTGGACGGAGATCGAAGGCACGAAGGGCCGTATCGGCTACGTCTGTTTCGACGCCAGCCCCATCGTTCTGACGACGAGCGCCGGGGTCCAGGAGATCCCGGTTACGCAGCCGGATCACGTACATCAGCCGCTCATCCAGACCATCGTTGACGAATTGAACGGGCGCGGGAGTTGCCCCAGCACCGGCATCAGCGGCGCGCGCACCTCTTGGGTGATGGACCAGATGCTGACGGAATATCGGCGCAATAACAGTGGATAGTGAAGAAGGACCACTGGAAACGAGCCACGGTCGTTACAGAGGCAGGAACAATGAGACTCAGCAGTCAGGCCTTCGGCAGAACGGAAAGCGGGCAACCGGTCAGGCAGTATACGCTGGCCAACAACACCGGCGTCCAGGTGGATGTACTCGACTACGGCGGGCTGATCCGCACGATCTCGACGCCGGACCGCAACGGTCAGGCGGGCGATGTGGTGCTGGGCTTCGACTCCTTCGACGAATATCTGGCCGAGCACCCCTTTTTTGGCGCGCTTGTGGGCCGCTTCGCCAACCGCATCCGCGGCGCCAGCTTCGAGTTAGACGGGGTGCGCTACCAGCTCGCCCGCAACCTCGACGACGACCATATTCACGGCGGTGAACGCGGCTTCGACAAGGTCGTCTGGCAGGCGCAACCCTTCCAAAATGAAAAGGCGGTCGGCCTGCGCCTCACTTACCACAGCCCGGACGGCGAGGAACACTACCCGGGCGCGCTCGACACGGCAGTGACGCTCAGCCTCAATGACGACAACGCTCTGCGGCTTGACTACCGGGCAACCACCGGCGCGCCCACGATCGTCAACCTGACCAATCACAGCTACTTCAACCTGGCCGGGCAGGGCACGATCCTCGACCACGTGGCCATGATCGATGCCGACGCGTTCACGCCGATGGACAGTACGCTGATCCCGACGGGCGAACTGAGCGACGTGACCGGAACCCCCTTCGACTTCCGCCAGCCCACCGCCATCGGCGCGCGCATCAACGCCGACGACGACCAGATCCGGAAGGGCGGCGGCTACGATCATAACTTCGTCCTCAACGGCGCGCCCGGCACGCTGCGGATGGCAGCCCGCGTCACCGAACCGAGCAGCGGACGCGTGCTGGAGGTGCTGACAACCCAACCGGGCGTGCAGTTCTACACAGGCAATGTGATGGTGACGGCGAGCGCGGGCAAAGGCGGGCAGACCTATCCCGATCACGGCGGATTCTGCCTGGAGACGCAACATTTCCCCAATGCGCCAAACCAGCCCAACTTCCCGTCCGTCATTCTGCGGCCCGGCGAAGAGTACAACCAAACGACCGTCTTCCGTTTTTCAACCGAACCTTAGACGCAACACCGAGGTGGCGCGTCACAATTTGCTAGTGGACTTCCACTAGCAAAGGGGCTAACAATGGGAGAGATCACGAGCGAAGTGACTGCGGCGACAACCTTTGACGCAAAACGGGCGATCCTGAGTAAGAGGGATATGTTCCGGCCATTGGCTGTGCAGCGCACCGAACCGCTAGCCGATGCGTTGACCCGCAAAAAGGTCAGCGCGGACACGCCGCTCCTTCTGCTGGAGCGCGACGGCGCAGCCTTGGCCCTGCTCACCAATCAGATGATCTTCCATCACGTCGCGCAGGGCGAGTTGAACGGAACGCCGTTTCTCGCCTCCTTCTGAGCGCCCTGCAATAGCGGCGTCAGTCTGACGCCGGTCATTGACGGGAGCGTTCATACTTTCGCAACCCGCGGCCTCTACAACGGGATGTCGCTGATGGGTGATCACCAGACCGGATCCTACTGGGATCACATCACCGGCGAATGCCTCCACGGCCCGCTCAAGGGACGTCAGTTGGCCTTGGCGCCGCTGCGACATATGCGGGCGGACCAGGCTTTGGCGCAGTTCCCGGATGCCCGCATCGCCCGTTCGCGGCTCTTGCTGCCGTTCGGCATGATTGACGGCGTCATGAAACTCTTGCAACGATTGGGCAAAGGGCGATTTTTACCGCCCGGGTTCGCGGGATCAATGGGTGAGGAAGATCCACGGCGGCCGCGCTTGGACATGGGGCTGGGCGTCTGGTCGGACAGGGCCAGCCGCTACTATCCGCTCGACCTGCTCAAGGCGCGCGCGGGCGTGCTGATCGACCGCTTCGACGACAGAATGATTCTGGTCTACCTTGATCCGGTTTCGGGCACGCCGACACCCCTTTTCGCCGACGTTCAGCAGGCCGAGTGGGACGGCGATGAACTGCGCATGGACAGCGGCGCGACCGTCCGCAACGGCAAACTCTACGACGCCTACCACGCTGAACTGCCGGTTGCACAGCCACTGCACCTCTTCTCCCGCTGGTACGGGTTCTCGCTCACCTTTCCGAAATGCGAAATCTATGGGGACGCGGACGAGTGAGCGGATAGGGAGAACGGGCGCGGCAGCGGCAACGCACAGCGGGCTGGACGACATCTCGAAGGAGCAGGCATAGCGTGCAACTCAACCTTTCCGGCAAGACAGCCATTGTAACCGGCGGCAGCGCGGGCATCGGACTGGCCTGTGCGCAGGCGCTCTACGCAGAAGGTGTCAGCGTGCTGATCGCGGCGCGCGACGAGGAGCGGCTGGCGCAGGCGCTGACCGCGATTGCCGCACACGCCCCCGAAAGTAAAGCGGAAGCGCTGTCAGAAAGCGCAGACGTGAGCACCGCGCCCGGGGTCGAACGGGTCGTCGCCCGCGCCCTCTCCGTCTGGGGACGGGTGGACATCCTCATCAACAACGCCGGTTCCGCGCCGAGCGGCGACTTCTACAGCCTCAGCGACGACGCCTACCATGGCGCCTGGGATCTGAAGCTGCTCGGCTACATGCGCATGGTGCGGGCGGTCGCGCCGCAGATGAAGGCCCGGCGGGACGGGCGCATCGTCAACATCGTCGGCGCGGCGGCCCACAATCCAACGCCGACGTTTCTGGCAGGCAGCACAGCCAACGCCGCCATCATCAACTTTACCAAGGGCATCTCGCAGGATCTCGCCCCCTTTGGCGTGCGCATCAACGCCATCTCCCCCGGCCCCGTGAACACCGAGCGCGCCCGTCAACTCGCCCGCCAGGAAGCCGAAGCGCACGGCATCTCCGTGGAGGAGGCCACCGCCCGCCGCATCGCCTCGATCCCTTTGAGCCGCATGGCCGAAGCGGACGAGATCGCCGACATGGCTCTGTTCCTGGCTTCGGACCGGGCGGCCAGCGTCACCGGCGCCGAGCTTCTCATGGATGGCGGAGCGACGGCGAGTGTCTGAGCCACTCCGTTCCTCGGAGCCGCCGACGGCCGTCACCAGTCCTGCCCAGGGCGCCTACCGCTGGTACATCCTCATCCTGGCCGCCCTGACCCACACGCTCGTCGTCGGCATGCCGATGATGTCGCTGCCGGTTCTGTTCGGCGAGATCGCCGGCGAGTTGTCCCTCAGTCTGGTGCAGATCGGCACCGTCTGGGGCGCATCCTCGCTGTTGGGCGTGGCCATGAGTTTGACCGGCGGCGTCATCGGCGACCGCATCGGCGCGCGGCGGATGCTGGTGATCGCCTGCCTGCTGTCCGGCCTTACCGGCGCGATGCGCGCGTTCACCGGTGACTTTGCCAGCCTGACGGCAACCGTTTTGATCGCGGGTCTCTTCCCGATGGCGGCGCCGATGAACGTCCACAAGACCTGCGGCATCTGGTTCGCCGGGCCGCGCCTGGGCATGGCGAACGGCGTCGTCTCCGCCGGCATGGCCTTAGGCTTCCTGCTCGGCTCGCTGATCAGCGCAACGTATCTGTCGCCGCTGTTGGGGGGCTGGCGCAACGTGCTCCTGTTCTACGGGGCGCTGGCGGTGATCGTCGGTATGCTGTGGGCGTTCACAAGGCCTGAGCCGGTCGCAAGCAGGCCGACTACCGCACCTCCGGTCCGGCTTGCGTTACGCGACTCCTTGGTGCGCGTCGCCCGTCTGCGCAACGTCTGGCTGCTGGCGTTGGCGATGTTCGGCATCGGCGGCGCGATTCAAGGCGCTCTCGGCTATCTGCCCCTCTATCTGCTCAATCAGGCTTGGGCGCCGGCCGCGACCGCCAACGCCCTGTCCAGCTTCCATCTCGCCAGCCTGCTCTTTACGCTTCCGCTCACACTGCTGTCTGACCGGCTGGGTGTGCGCCGTCCGCTTCTGCTGGTGGCGGCGCTGATGTTTACAATCGGCTTCGGCATCCTATCCATCGCGCAGGGAGTCGTTGTCTGGCTGGCCGTGATCTTCGCCGGTATCATGCGGGACGGCTTTATGGCAACGCTGATGACGCTGATCATCGAACTACGCGGCGTCGGTCCGGCCTTTGCCGGCACGGCCACCGGCCTGATTATGGCAATCTCCCGCATCGGCTCGGTCGTCGCCCCACCGATCGGCAACAGCCTGGAAACCTTCGGCCCCGGCGCGCCGTTTCTTTTCTGGGCGGCGCTGGCTCTGGGCGGCTGGGTCGCGCTGACCGCTGTGCGCGAGGCGCGTGAATCACGATCTTAGAGCCGTCTCCTCGGCTGTCCGAACTTTATCAGAAGAATCGCACCGCTTACGCAATACGCTGTACGAATTACGGAACGCAGAACTGACCACAGGAGGCCAAAGATGACCACAACGGTCGCTGCTGAAGCCTATCAACGCATCGCATCTGTCGCAGAAGTTACGCAAGTCGGCCTGCACACCGTTCGTGTGAACGGCCATGTCATCGTCCTCGTCCATCACGAAGGCGAAATCTACGCGCTGGACAACCGCTGCCCCCACATGGGCTTCCCCCTCGACCGGGGCAGTGTCCAGGATGGAATCCTCACCTGCCATTGGCATCACGCCCGCTTCGATCTCTGCACCGGCGGCTCCTTCGATCTGTGGGCGGATGACACGCCCAACTTCCCGGTGGAGGTGCGCAACGGGAACGTTTTTGTGGATGTCACGCCCCGCCACGATCCGGTGGAACACCAGCGCAGACGGCTGGACGTCGGGCTGGAGCGCAACCTCTCGCTGGTGGTGGCAAAGTCAGTCATCACCCTGGTGGACGAAGCCGACGATACCCTGTCACCCTTTGCCGCCGGCCTGGAGTTCGGCACGCGTTACCGCATGGAGGGCTGGGGCCAGGGATTGACCATGCTCACCTGCTTCCAGAATCTCCTGCCCACCCTTGGGCGCGAGGATCGGGCCAGAGCCTTGGCCCACGGTCTGGCCGCGGTCGCAGCCGACTCGGCCGGCAACTCGTCCCGCTTCCCGGTTACGCCTCTGCCCGACGGCAGCCCGGACCTGACAACGCTCAAGCAGTGGTTCCGCCGCTTCATTCTCGTGCGCGATGCGCAGGGCGCGGAACGCTGCATCATCACGGCCCTGCGCGCCGGCGCCGGGCCGCAGCAAATGGCGGATATTCTCTTCAGCGCAGCCACCGACTTTCGCTACATCGACATAGGACATCCGCTCGACTTTACCAACAAAGCCTTCGAATCGCTCGATATCGTTGGTTGGGAGCAGGCGGAGACGGTGCTGACAAGCCTCGTGCCCGGCTACGCTGAGGCCCGGCGCATGGAGGAGTCCAATGCCTGGCGCAATCCCATCGACCTGATCGACCTGCTGCGGGATGCGCGCGCCCAGATCCCGGCTGCCCTCGCCGCAGGTCAGCAACAGCGCGGCCGCTGGGCTGGGCGCGGCGACCTGGTTCCCGCTCTGCTGAACGATGATCCGCACGCCATCGCTGACGCGTTGCTGGACGCGTTGCGCGCCGGAGCCAGCGAATTGGAACTGGCCGCCGTGGTCGCCTACACCGCGGCCCTGCGCATCGCCCGCTTCCACACGAGCAACGAATTCGGAGACTGGGACACGGCTCTGCACACCTTCACCTTCGCCAACGCCGTCCATCAGGGCCTGCGCCGGCTGGAGGGGTACGCGCCGCCGGACGACTATCTGCTCCTGCTGCGGGGGGTCTTCGACGCGGCCATGAGTATCTATCTCGACCGCTTCCTCAACATTCCCGCCGCCCGGCTCCCGACCGCGCCCGGCGCCAACGGCGCATCCCCCCAACTCCCTGCGCTGGGGGACCTGCTGGATCAGCAGCAGCAGGTGAACGCCGCCGGCGGCGCGGTCGGTGACTACCTCTTCCAGGGTGGCGCTGCAGCGGCACTGCGGGCAGAGCTGGGCGCGCTGCTCCTACGCGAAGACCGCGATTTCCACACGATTCAGTGCATTGAAGCGGCCTTCCGTCAGCACGACCTGCTGGCCGCCGAGCCGGATTCTCAGAAAGAAGCGGTGCATGTGTTGGTGGCCGCGGCCCGCTATCTGGCGGCCCACTCGCCCACGATGCGCGCCCAGGGCCAAACGTTCGGCATCGCCCGCCGCCTGCACCGCAATGAGAAGCTGTTTGAGGGCGAGTAAGGCTCTGTGCAAGGAGGAGAGAGAACCCAACTCGCTCTCCTCAGCCTACATCGCTGGCTTCCCGGAGGACAAAGTGAGCGAAAAGATCATGACGCTGCACCCGGCTGGAAAGCAGGGCGTCAATATCGACAGAAACAAGTATGACACGGTGCGACAGGCGATTGAGCAGGTGTTGCAGGCGCAGCCGGAGGCTACATTCAGCCAACTGACCGACGCGGTCGGTCAGCGCATCGGCGACTCCTTCAAGGGCTCCGTGAGTTGGTATCTGGTGTCGGTCAAACTCGACATGGAGGCGCGCGGCGTGTTGGAGCGGGTGGATGGCCGCAGCCCGCAGCGTTTGCGGCTGGTGGACGTGAATGCCAAAGTATGATGCCGTCGTCGTTGGCTCCGGCCCCAATGGGCTGGCCGCAGCCATCACCTTCGCACACGCGGGCCGCTCCGTTCTGGTGATCGAAGCCAGGGCGACGATCGGCGGAGGGAACCGCACCACCGAACGCACGCTGCCCGGCTTCCGTCACGACATCTGCGCCGCGATCCACCCCCTCGCGCCCGGGTCGCCCTTCCTGCGCACCCTGCCGCTGGAACGATTCGGCGTCGAGTGGGTGCAGCCGGATATTCCGGTGGCGCACCCGCTGGACGACGGCTCCGCGGTCGGCCTCTATCGTTCGTTGACGCAGACCGCCTCGTCCATCGGCCCGGACGGCCAGAGTTGGACCCGACTCTTTGGTCCCCTGGCGGCTGACTGGCACAAATTGGCGCCGGCCGTGCTGGGGCCGCATCCTCTGACAATGCACCTGCCGGCGCTGGCGCGTTTCGGAGTTGCCGCCGCCTTGCCCGCCCATCTGCTATCGCGCCTGATGTTCCGCAAAGAACGGACGAAAGCGCTCTTCGCCGGGCTTGTCGGCCATTCGTTTCTGGATTTTCGCCAACCGTTCACCTCCTCCTTCGGCCTCGTGCTGGGGACCCTGGCCCACGCGGTCGGGTGGCCCTTTCCACGCGGCGGCGCACAGGCCATCACCGACGCGCTGGGCGCCTATCTGCGGTCATTGGGCGGAGATATCGTGGCCGGTTGGCGGGTGCAATCCCTGGACGAATTGCCGCCCAGCCGGGCAGTTCTGCTGGATGTGACGCCGCGGCAGGTTTTGCGGCTGGCGGGGTCGCGGCTGCCAGATGCCTACCGGCGCAGACTGGAGAGGTATCGTTACGGCCCAGGCGTGTATAAATTAGACTACGCGCTGAACGAACCGGTGCCCTGGCGAGCCGAAATTTGCCGCCGCGCCGGCACGATTCATCTGGGCGGCACATTGGCGGAGATCGCCGCATCCGAAGAAGCGACCAGCCGCGGCCGCATCCCGCAGCGGCCCTATGTGCTGGTCGCGCAGCATAGCCGGTTTGACACCACCAGGGCGCCCGCGGGCAAGCACACCCTCTGGGCCTACTGCCATACCCCCCACGGCTCGTCAGTCGATATGACGGCAGCCATCGAAGCGCAGATCGAACGATTCGCCCCCGGTTTTCGGGACACAATCCTGGCGCGCGCCGCTTTCAACAACGCCGACTACGAGCGCTACAACCCCAACTATGTCGGCGGCGACATCAGCAGCGGCGTCAACGATCTGCGCCAACTCTGGACCCGGCCCATGCTGCGCTTTCCACCCTACAGCACTCCGGTTCCCGGCCTCTACCTCTGCTCCTCCTCCACCCCGCCCGGTGCCGGTGTCCACGGCATGTGTGGCTTCAACGCCGCCCGCGCCGCGCTAAAACGGATGTAGAATATTGATAGTGGTTCACTGTCCACTATCCGCTCAAACGGCCTCACCTTGCAGACGCGCTTTCAACTGCGCCCAAGGGCCGCGCTGTAACGACTCGACCGCCTCGTCCGGGTCGTCCTCCGCTTTGTGGAACAAGATGTTCAGCCGGTCGCCTTCGTACTTTGCACCGTCGATCTTCAGTCGCGCCAGCCCTATCGGCAGTGCGATATTGCGCTTCCAGTTGCCGATGCGAACGATCAACTCGTCCACGACGCTGCGGTGCAGGTGTACCTCTTCCTTCTCCACCAGGGGCAGGGCGATGCTGAGTATGTAGTGGCCGTCGTGGGCGAAAACCTTCTGCGGCTCGCCCTGATAGTAGAGTTGGGTGGGGTCGCCCTGCCCGCCGCGCTCGGCAACGTCTCCGAAAACCGTTGCCGCCATCCGCCGGAGCATATCCTGACCCAGCACCTCCTCCTCAAAGAAGGGAATCTGGAAGATCGGCAGCGGTTGGAACGCCTCTGCGACGAAGGCCAGATTACGTTGTTGCGCCTCGATCCAACCGCTGAAGTACGCCTCTTGCAGTTCCTGCGGAAAGACCCGATTGCAGACAACCGAATCGACCGCATAGCCATACAGGTTGAGATAGGCGTAGGCACGCTGCGCCTCCTTGATGACCATCTTCTCCGGGTTGATCACCAACCGCATGCTGCTGATGCGGCTGTCGCTCAGAAGCACACTGGTGCGCTCCAGCACATTCACCAAGTCTTCGACGCTCTCGAATAAATCGTCATCCGGCAGCGGGATATCGCTCATGCGCGACACGATGGGCCGCGCCATCTGCAACGTCCGACGCTCGAAGGGCATGATCTTCTCGATATACCAGCGGGCGATATCGGGGAAGCTGAGTAGTTGCAGCGTGGAGCCGGTCGGCGCGGCATCAATGACGATGGCGTCGTACGCGCCGCTGTCGGCCAGATGGGTAATGTGCATCAGGCTGGCGAGTTCTTCCATCCCCGGCAGCACCGATGTCTCCTCAGCGACGAGGGAATCCATTCCCCGCCAGGCAAAGATCACATTCAGATAGTCCTGCACCCGCCCCCAATACTTATCCATCTGATGGAGCAGGTCTATCTCCTGTCCCCACAGATTGGGCGCCAGCTCCACAAGCTCGTTGCCAATGCGCGTGTCGAAACTGTCGCCAAGACTATGGGCGGAGTCGGTGCTGAGGACGACGGTCCGGTAGCCCAGTTCGGCGCAACGCAGCGCGCAGGCCGCGCTGACGCTCGTCTTGCCGACGCCACCCTTCCCGGTGTAAAGCAAAATACGCATCCGCTGTTCTCCGTTGTTGTCCGCTCCCAAATGGCGAGGAGAGAAAACCTCCCTCCTCGATCTGACTATAAACAAATACGCCGCACGGCCAATTTGGTTCCCGCCCAGTGTCCAAACTGCTGGATTTTTCCGCCGCCTCGACAACTGAAAGGAAGGAGGGGGCAGACAGGCGGCAACCAGATTGCCGGTACGGCGCTGTGTTGTCGCAACTCGAGTATTCGATTTTCAGCCTTTAGCGGTCGCTGACGCAAGGCAACTGACAACGAAGAAGGCAGCGGTGGATCGACTACCCCTGCGCGCCGGTTTCATCTTCTCCCCCCTCATCAACACCGGCGTCCTCTTGTGCCTCTGTCGCTGGGAAGTCCACCAGTGCGGCGAAGATCCATTGATCATTGTCAAGTTGGAGCCATTGCTCATCGTCGGATCGACCGGTTATGCTTAACTGCCTGCCGGCAGGGACCGAGTCGACAATCGTCGAATCCAGGCCAGGCCCGTTGCGCAGATTGGCATCCGTGTTTACGGTTGCCAACACGGGCTGTTCATCTTCATCCGTTTGCGCGTCCTGCTCATCCTCAGGCTCGTCCGAGGGCTGTGTATCGTCCGTATCCGTATTCTCCGGCTCAGCTTCATCGGTTGGGGCAGGAGTCTCGCCGTCCTCGCCGGCATCATCGGTTTCGTCGTCGGTGCCTTCCTCCGACTCTACGGGCAGATCTTCGGGCACATTGTCCACAAGTGCGGCGAAAATCCACAGTCCACTATCAAGCTTCAACCAGTCACCGCCGGAATCCTGCGCCACAACTGTCAAGACCTGGCCCTGTTCGATGCCCTCCACGCGATCGAACTCGACTCCCGGCCCGGAGCGCAGATTCGCGCCGAGCGGGGCAATGACGACCGGTTGCGGCTGCCCGTCATCCGCTTCGGGTTGTTCTTCGCCCGCTTCGGGCTGTTCTTCGTCCGTCTCCGGTTGTTCTTCGCCCGCTTCGGGCTGTTCTTCGTCCGTCTCCGGCTGTTCTTCACCCGCTTCGGGCTGCTCTTCGTCCGTCTCCGGCTGCTCTTCACCCGCTTCGGGCTGCTCTTCGTCCGTCTCCGGCTGCTCTTCGTCCGTCTCCGGCTGCTCTTCGTCCGCATCCGGCTGCTCTTCGTCCGTCTCCGAAGACGGCGTCAAATCCGTGGCGCCGTCTTCAGAGACAACCGGTACGTCAACCGCTTCAACAACGAGGGCGGTAAACAGCCAGGCGTCTCTATCGAGCAGATACCATTCGCCATCGACGGATTGGCCAACGACCGACAACTCGTCGCCGGCAAAGACACCGTCCACACGCTCGAATTCAATGCCGGGGCCGGACCGCAGATTCGCGTCGAGTCTGACAACGGCCTGGACAGCCGCAAGTTGAACGGTCGGCGTGGCTGCGGGCGTTTCAGTTTGGGTCGGTTGCTCCCCTGATTCTGGCGTGGGCTGTTGCGTCTCCGCCACCACAACAGGGACTTGATCCTGCAGAGCATCGACCAGTTCATCGGCGCCAATCCACACATCCTCTTCCAACCGATACCAGCGCCCGGTGGGGTCTTTGCCGTTGACAGTGACCGTCCCCCCGGTGGCGACAAGCCCGATGAGGTCTGCATCCTCACTGGGGGCAGAGTACAACTTTGCTTGCCGAGCCACTGCCACGGTAATCGATACAAGCTGCACGGCGACCTGCGGTTTGCCGTCATCTCCTGAATCCATTGCCGCTGTAGGTGAAGGTGTCGCGGATTCCGCAATTGGCGTCGCGGCAATTGGTGTCGCGGCGGTGGGCGTCGCGGGCCAAGGTGTGGCCGTCGGTGGAGTGGACAAGGCCGAGTCCGGCGTGGGCGTTTCTGTGGCCTCGGGTTCTGTTGGAATCAGGGCGCTGATGTCTGTCGCTAAAGAATCGGTGAGGCTGCCCAGCCATTCACGCAGCGCTTCCAGATCGGTGAACTCCCTCACTTGTGGGGGCAGAACCTCTTGAATAGCGGGCACAAAAGATCCCGCCACAAGTACAACGATCAGACTGAGCCAGACAATGCTTACGAGAACTGCGACGACTCTCTTCACATTTGCTGCCATTAGCTTCTCTCGTCAAAAGACTGGAGTGGAACGGATATGGAGTACCGTTCCTCACCCCAACCGATTCAAACTCGATTCTGTAAGGTCAGGTCAGTAGCGACTTTAGTTGAGGCAGGAGTCAGCACTGTGCTTTCGATATGGAGTAGAGCGCGAGATAGTTCGAACAGCCACTCCCAGTTAGTTAGCGGTTGTTTCCAGAAAGTATAGTGTAGCACAACACTAAACAGGCCACAATTGCGCTATTACAGCGGGTGCATCCCCAGGATGCGAGCGGTCCCCAGACGATTTCCGGGCCGCAGTCATGGGCTGCGCGGGACAAGGAGCCGGACGTCCCGCATTACGCAGAACGCATCGTTGTCAGTTGCCCGGGATCGCAACCTATCGCGACGGAAACTGTCCTGCCGCGCCTCAATGCAAATGAAATGCTAACTTTATCGTAACAGATATGTAACTTCCACAGGATATGCTTGATGTGGAGCCCCTTCTGCAGACAAGGGTTAAAGCAGACTGGAAATCCTCGTAAAAAGGCATTATACTTAGACAATGTACAGATTTATGGCATCCCAACACGGTAAATTTCGTAGCTTCTGGGCATCAATAACCACTTGGTACATAATTTGCACAAGTTTTACATGAATCGCCCTCCTGAACGGCGGAGGTATCTATGCCTCCCTCCCTGACCGGCGCCACAGGCAAGGCATTGGTCCAGAGGAGTAGTTAATAAGGATGTGCTATATGTTTGAGGATCCTTATCGTCACACCGTTGCCAACGGTGTCCTGGGCAGAAAACCTGAACTGTTGCAGACGTTGATGGATCTCCGCAACGACGTTCCGTCATTTGGGAAGCATGTACGTATGCGATCATACCGCCCGACCGAGGTTGTCGCCGATGCGGCTGCCTTGGAGCGGGAGATGTTCGTACTCATGCAGGGCAGAATCCACCTGGTCTGCACAAATCATGAAGGCCGTCGGCTGGTCATCGGCTCGCTGGAGCCGGCCGCCATATTTGGAGAGGGCGCTCTGAACAGACCACACGCGGCGAATGTCTTTGCTGAAGCGGACACGGATGTCGTAGTCTGGTCGATTCCGGCTGCCGAGGCACGCAATATGACCCTGCAGTTCCCAATCCTGGGATGGGGAATGTTGCAGACGTATGGCCGGCGGCTTCTGCAGGTGGAAGACAGGTTGGAAGATGTGGCATACAAGAAGTTGCCGGAACGATTGGCAGCTCTCCTCGTTGAGTTGAGCGACTATAAAGAGGATATGATTCAGGGCGTCAGCCATCAGATCCTGGCAGACCGACTCGGCACATATCGGGAAACTGTCAGCGCCATCCTGCGAGATTTTAAGCGTCAGGGTCTTGTGGAATTGGGCTACAGACGGATCGAGATCCTTGACGTTGAGGAGCTGAAAGAGATCGCCGGCATCTGGGAATGGTAGAGAGGATTGGACGCGGTGCGCATCTGATTGCCGTGAATCCCGGTATTTTGCGCGATTTGCGGCAATCAGCCACCCTGACGACAATCATCGAAAGCGTGCGAGACGGCTTTACGCCATCTGCAACAGGCTCCTTTGGGGCGTACCGGCAGCCTTTCCAGGGCGCTTCCCTTCCGGTTGATCCCCATCTTGTGCCGCCGCCGCAATATCGTAGTTGACGTAATGTGAAAAGACTGCTATACTTATCCGTAATGCTGCCCGTATACCTCCGCACAATGCGTCCGCTGCCTTGATCCAGACAGAACTCAGCATAGCAACCGGCTCGCTCTATACGTTATTGGCGATGATCGATTCAGAATGACCCAGTGCAGCGGACGACAGTCGCGGATTGGAGGCAGACGCGAGTGGTCGTTCGTCGAATACACCTCTTTGGCATTTACCCAACCCTGGCGCAAGTCGAATCAAGAGAAAAAACTGCCCAAACCCGGGCAATCCCCAAAGATCGCACTGTGTAGACAGTCCGTCTTCACAACTAACAACCCACGCATTGGCCGCCGCTGACCCCAGCGGTCCTCGGACAGCTTGCGGCGGCCCGATACAGCACTCTCACCCGTATGCATATCGAAGAGTCCTGTTGCGCAAGCAATGAGTGACTATTTGTTAAGGCTGACAAGGAACGAATTATGGAAATGCTTAGCATGACAATGGCCGAATTGGAGGATTGCACACTGAATGAACTCAGAGACATAGCCGGCTCGATGGCGGTCAGCGGCTATACCCGTTTGAAAAAGCATGATCTGATCCTTCTTCTACTGCGAGAAAACGCCGAAAAACAGGGCTATATCTTCGGAGGCGGCACCCTGGAAATCGTGCAGGATGGCATCGGTTTCCTGCGCAGCGACCACCTTTTGCCAGGGCCGGAAGACGTATACGTCAGCCAAAGCCAGATCCGCCGTTTCGGTTTGCGGACGGGTGACCTTGTCGTAGGCCAGGTTCGTCCGCCAAAGGACACAGAGAAGTATTTCGGGCTGCTTAAGGTGGAAGCCGTAAACGGCCTGGACCCGGAAGAGGCAAAACGTCGTCCGGTATTCGAAAAACTCACGCCCATCTTCCCAGACGAGCAGATTCACCTGGAAACAAAACCCAACCTGCTGGCCACCCGGATGATCGATCTGCTGTCGCCTATCGGACGCGGTCAACGCGGGCTGATCGTCAGCCCGCCCAAAGCCGGCAAAACGACGATTCTGAAGCGCATTGCCAACGGCATGTCAGCCAACTATGACGACCTGCATATGATGATTGTGCTAATCGGCGAGCGCCCCGAGGAAGTAACCGACATGGACCGCTCCGTGGAAGCGGAGGTGATCAGCAGCACATTCGACGAGCCGGTGCAGAACCATGTGCGGGTCGCAGAAATGGCCCTCGAGCGAGCCAAACGTCTGACCGAAAGCAGTCGCGATGTCGTCATTCTGCTGGACAGCATCACTCGCCTGACCCGCGCCTATAACCTGACTGTTCCCCCTTCCGGCCGCACACTTTCCGGTGGGATCGATCCGGCTGCGCTCTATCCGCCAAAACGATTCTTCGGCGCTGCCCGCAATATGGAAGGGGGCGGCAGCCTGACGATTGTCGCGAACTGCCTGGTGGATACGGGAAGCCGCATGGATGAAGTCATCTATGAAGAGTTCAAAGGTACCGGCAATATGGAGTTGCATCTGAACCGACGCACTGCTGAACGCCGCATTTTTCCGGCCATCGATATTGAACGCAGTAGCACACGCGCCGAAGAAAAGATGCTGGAACCGGAAGTGTTGGCAAAGGTGTATACGCTGCGCCGCATGAGCGACGCCATGGGTGGCGGCAACGATGCGATTCTCCCCATCCTGGAACGCCTCAGCCGAACGCGAGACAATCAGGAATTCCTGGATACACTTGTCAAATAGGCAGGCCGCTGTTACGCGCAATTCTTCCACTGGAAAATTGCCGTGACCAAGCGCTCTGGCGTTTCATGCATCGACTCAAATTGCCCGCAGACCACTCGTTCACCACATCAATCGAAGTTCCGACGCAGAAAGCTTACGCAACACCTACGTTTTCCCTACGCTTTCTGCCCGATTCGCGACGGAAGGGTGAAAATGTGGCTTAGAACCCCAAATCCGATTTGCACAGCGCCTCTTTTGTCCCTATAATTCCGTTACTTGAGACGATGCCAGCGTCTGGAAAAGGGACGCTATTTGTAGACGCCGCAGACTCTGAACCTAACGCAACCTTCCCCTTGCTTGCTGTTTTCTTGAACTTGAAAAACATCGGACAATATGGTAGAGTCTATAGTCTTGTGACCTTGTTCCTGGGTAAACTGTATGCTGAAAAGCAAAGAGCACGTAGAGCAGCGCCGGTTCAGTTATCACTCTCGTAGCCGACCAGATGCCACCCCCACATCGAACCGGGAACCGTTTCTATCCCCTGCTCCTTCCAGCCTGCCAGGGCTTAATCACAGCCAATCACCGAATCACGTAACTCCTGGTTTAGACAGCGTGGCCGAAGTCGTTCTGGAGAAAAGGACGGCCGGTGTCTTGGACGCGGCCGGCGCGTCGATTGGACAACTGTTTGCAAACATACAGGGTTTGCTGCGTGAGCAGGTCGCGCCGATCCGGCTTGCCAGCCACTTTGCCGTTTTGGTCGTGGCAGCGTTCGTCGTCCTGGTCAGCCGCGTGGACCTACCCGATTGGGAATTCCCACTGCACACGCTGCCGGCGGATGGACTGCTCGCGGAAAGTGCCGCCGCTGACACCGATCGGATCAGCGGCAATCCAATTGCGCGGGTTGGCGAGGCGCTTCAGGTTGCGGTCCGCCCCTTCACCGTAAAGAATGCCGAAGAGCCTGCCGCCGCTGCCGCGAACATACAGAGCGCTAAAGTGGAACCACCGGCGCAAGCGGCGCACGCCAGGGTTGATATAATCCAGAGATACACAGTGCGCTCCGGCGACAACCTACAGAAAATCGCTGCCCGATATGGCCTCAGACCGGAGACCATCCAATGGGCCAATCCGGCGCTGGAGTCCAATCCGGACCTGCTGCGGATTGGCGATGAGTTGATCATCCCGCCGGTCAATGGTGTGCTGCACGTGGTGCGGCCAGGCGATACGCTTTCATCCCTCGCAGCCAAATTCAAAGCGGAAATCAGTGACATCGTTGCCCACCCCATGAACAATCTGGAGTCAACGGACACTCTGATCGCCAAGGGCAAACAACTGATCATTCCTCATGGCACCAAGCCCTATGTCCCCCGACAGGTTGCAATCTATCAGGGGCCTGTTCCCGCCTCTGCCGCCCGCGGCTCCGGATACTTTGTCTGGCCTGTCAGCGGCCACATCACGCAACAGTTCTGGGGCGGTCATAGAGCCATCGACGTCGGAGCCTGGACGGGCGCGCCCATCGTTGCCGCCGACAGCGGTTATGTGGTCAAGGCGTCACATGGTTGGAATGGCGGCTATGGCAGGATGGTGATGATCGACCATGGCAACGGCTTGGTCTCACTCTATGCGCATATGAATACGATCTACGTGCGGCAGGGCGAAAATATCGCCAAGGGAAAACAGTTGGGTACCGTGGGCAATACCGGGCGTTCCACGGGGCCGCATCTGCACTTCGAAATTCGCCAGCAGGGCACGTCGCGCAATCCATTCTATTACCTGCCGTAAACAGTTTAGAATTGCACAAGACAAAAAAGGCCCGACAGATAAAGTGTCGGGCCTTTTTTTGCATTCAGCATCGGGCGAAGTGCAGTTCAGACAAACAGCACCGGGCGCCGCATCTCAGCGTCGCTGAATCCCTCCCTCCGTCAGTTTGCGGGGATCGAGCAGTTCCTCCAGTTCGTCAGCGCTGAGATCGGTCATCTCCAGCGCGACCTCCTTGAGCGTGCGCCCCTGCGCATAGGCCGTCTTGGCAATCTGCGCGCCCAATTCATATCCAATCACCGGATTCAAGGCGGTTACCAGAATCGGATTGCGGTCGACAAGCCCGCTGATGCGCTCTGCATTCACGGCAAAGCCGGCGATGGCTCTGTCTGCCAGCAGACGACTGGCGCCGGCCAGAATCGAGATATTCTGTAACAGATTGTACGCAATGACCGGCAGCATCACATTTAACTGAAAACTGCCTGATTGCCCCCCGATAGTTATCGTCACGTCGTTGCCTGTCACCTGGGCGGCAACCATGGCAACCGCCTCCGGAATGACCGGATTGATTTTGCCGGGCATGATGCTGCTGCCCGGTTGCAGGGCCGGCAGCTCTATCTCGCCGATGCCTGCAATCGGCCCGCTGTTCATCCAGCGCAGATCATTGGCCATCTTCATCAACGATGTCGCGATCGTCTTGAGCTGACCGCTCAGTTCCACCGCGGCATCCTGGCTGCTAAGACTCTCAAAGTAATTCTCGCTCGTCTTGAAGGGCTGCCCTGTCACCTCCGCCAGTTTGGCCGCCATCCGTTCGCCAAACTCAGGATGGGCATTGATGCCGGTGCCGACCGCCGTGCCCCCCAGGGCAAGCTCTGCCAGCCGCGCCAGCGCGTCGCGCAATCGCCGCTGCCCTTTGTCGACCTGATTGCTCCAGCCCCCCAACTCCTGGCTCAACCGGATCGGCATGGCGTCCATCAAATGGGTGCGCCCGGTGGTCACGATGTCGTCCACCTGCCCGGCCTTGGCGTCCAACGTCTGCTGCAGCTGCCCCAGAGCCGGCAAAAGCTCCTCCACAACGGAAAGATATGCGCTCAGATGGATGGCGGACGGAACGACATCGTTGCTGCTCTGCCCCATATTCACATGATCGTTCGCGTGAACGCCGCGCCCCAGTATGCGAGACGCCAGCGTAGCGATCACTTCATTGGCGTTCATATTGGTGCTGGTGCCGGAACCGGTCTGGAAAATGTCGAGCGGGAAATGGGCGTCGTGTGCGCCGTCGGCGACTTCGGCGCAGGCGCTCTGAATGGCCGCAGCCATCTGCGCGTCCATCTGCGCCAAATCCAGATTGACAGCCGCAGCCGCCCCTTTGATCAGCCCGATGGCGCGGATAAACTGTCGCGGGAAACACAGTGGGCTGATGGGAAAGTTGTCAACCGCTCGCTGGGTTTGGGCAGCGTACAAGGCGTCTTTCGGCACCCTTACCTCGCCCAGACTGTCACGCTCGATTCGGTATTCCTGTTCAGGCATAAAAATGTTCAACTCCAATCTCTTTTTTCGACAACAGAGCTATCGTTCGCCCCGCATGTAGGGCAGACCGAGCGCTGCCGGCGCGCCAAGGCGGCGGCTTACATTTTCATAGACGGTAATAAGTGTCAGCACAAGAACGGTCAGAAGATAGGGCATCATCGCCAGCACCGCCGCCGGGATCACAGCCCCTCCAGCCGCCTGCAACCGAAACTGAACGGCATTGACCCCGCCAAAAATCAGCGCCCCCAGGAGCGCCCGCGCCGGATCCCAAGTCGCAAAGATGACGAGCGCGATGGCAATCCAGCCCCGCCCGCCAGTGAGATTCTCAGTCCAGCCGGGCGTGTAGGCGAGGCTCAGATGGGCGCCGCCCAACCCCATCAGCATCCCCCCGCCGATTGTGGCCAGATAGCGTGTCCGCGTGACCGAAATCCCCATCGCATCGGCTGTATCCGGGTCTTCGCCCACCGCGCGCACGTTCAAGCCAATCCGGGTGCGATAGAGCAGATAGCCGGCGATGGGCACGGACAGATACATCAGATAGACCAACAGGTCCTGATTGAAGAGGGCCGAGCCAAGCAGCGGGATCTGACTGAGACCGGGGAGCTCCACTTTGGTAAACTTTGGGCCGACCAGGCCCACTAGGGGCGCGCCCTCCGGCCCGAGACGCTGGCCCAGGAAACTGCTCAAGCCGATGCCAAACAGCGTCATCGCCAAGCCGCTCACCACCTGATCCGACCGCAATGTGACGGACAGAAAGGCATGGAGGGAGGCTAATGCGCCACCGACCACCATCGCAGCCAGAGTGCCAAGCAGAAGACTTTCCGTATGGAAGCCAACGGCGAAGGCAGTGACAGCGCCCATGATCAGAACGCCTTCCAGTCCGAGATTGAGAATGCCGGCCCTCTCGGTGTAGATTTCACCGACTGCGGCAAAGACAAGTGAGGTGCCGGCCTGGATTGTGACGGTCAAAATCGAGACAAGCAGGGCGAGATCCATCAACGTAACGCCTTCATATTGGGATAATCCACCTACAGCGCATCATCTAAACACACAAATCACAGTTCAGCCAACTCGTCATTCGCCGTAGATCCAGAAGGCGATCAGATCGTCGATGGGCATGTCGCTATGGCGGCGGAAGGCCTCGAACAGATCGTCGGCATAGGCGATGCTGTAACGATGACGCTCCGCATAGTCCAGCAGAGCGGCAAAGAAGGCCGTGTCACCGATGCGCTCACGCACGGCATGCAAAAATAGCGGACCTTTGCTGTAGATGATGTTGATGTAGTTGCTCTGATCGAACTCGACGACTGCGCCGCTGACCGGCCTGTCTATCCCCAGATTCTGCGCCGCGTTATAGCGGTATCGGAAGATATTCTCCAGCACCGCGCTCTGCATCTGCGGCCATTCCACCGCTTCGTAGTAGAGATAGACCGCGTAGTTGGCAAGCGACTCGTCCAACCAAGGCTCGTCCGGCTGGTCGTTGCCGATCAGATTGAAGAACCACTGGTGGGCTACCTCGTGGGGCGCGGCGATGCCAAAGGCTCCACCGGCCTCCGTATAGAAACCGGCGGCCAGGGCAAGCAGCCCGGCATACTCCATGCCGAACGCGGTCGTCGGCAGAGGCACAACATCCAGTTCACGATACGGATAGGGGCCGAACAGACGGTTAAAGACCCGCAAGCTATTGGTTGAGAGGCCTATCGCCGTCTGCGCGGAGGACAGGCCCCCGTCCGGATAGTACGCCTTGACCAGGATGCCGTCCACGTCCTCGCTAATCACATTCCAGCGGCTGGTCACAGCGGCATAGAAGGAGCGCGCCGGACCGGCCGCGATGCGCCACATCGTCGTGCCGTCGTCATTGGGCTGCTGCGCCAGAGTTGAGCCGCTTGCAACAACCGAGAGACCCGGCGGCACGGTCAGTTCCACCTGATAGAAACTGATGTCCGCAAAGAGCGAATCGCCAAAGCTGGCGGCGGCGTCCAAGTTCCAACCCGTATGGTCGTAGACCGCCAGTGTAGGGTAGAAGCCTGCCAGATCATATACGCCGTCCACAAACCCGTAGAGACCCGCGCCGGCTGTGCCGGCGAACACCCGTGTAGGCAGAGCGGTGGTGAACCAGAGCGTTACATCGGTCGTTGCCCCCACGGCCAGCCCACCGGCAAGCGGGATGCGGACCGCCGAACCGTCAGGAAGATGCTCGACCTCCACGATCTGACCGTCAACCAGCGTCCGTTTGACCTCCGCTGTGCCCTCGTAGGCAGGCAGATTGGGATACAGCCAGAAATAGAGTTCGTTGAGGCTTGCCTGCTCCAGATTGGTGATGCGTATGCGTTGCACACCGACCAAAGTCGGGACTTCCCCCGCCAGAAGGCGGGCCTGGATGAAGTAATGGGGCGCGCCAGGCAGCCGGGTCGCGTCTTCTGCAAATGCCTCCAGCAGCGTCTGACGATAGACTGCGTAGTCAGTCAGATCAACGACCGGTGTGGGGAATAGCGGCTGATCCGGTGTGGGTTGGGGGAGCGGGGTGGGGGTGGGGGTGGGCGTTGGCTGGGCAGTTGGCGGCGGCTGGACGGTGGACACTGGCAGGGTAGTTGACAACGGCTGGGCAGTCGGCGCTGCGGTCGTCGCTTCCGGGACAGACGTGAAGATGACGACATCCGGTTCATCCGCCGGCGGCGGCGGTTCTCGGTCGCAGGCAGCCAACACAACGGCCAACACAGGTGTGATGCCGAGCAGAAGGACAGAAAACAGCCGTGGACGCCGCACGGGCGCCTGCTCGCAGCGGCACATGGAACTTCCGTCGGGGGGTAACCGTCGATGCGCGGGGGCTTCCGATCCCATCAATCCCGCCTCTCTTGGCCCGCCGCTGATCCCAACTCGTCGGACAGTTGACGACGGGCACGACTGTCCGCGTGTGTGGCGCAACATTGACGGCCCTCCGGCTGGGCGATCGAGCAGCCCGGCCCGCCCTCCCATCTGCCCGCAGTCCGAACGGAGGTCCGACTACGGCGCGACCGTCCGGCAAAGCGCGCCGGTTCGCTGAACTGCTTTCCCTATCGGATCAATGGGAGGACCCTCTCTGCAAGGTTTCAAAATGTCGCCTCGCTTCCAGGCTGAGGGGCACGGGCAACTCGACTGCGACCTCGACCAACAGGTCGCCCCGTTTGTTGTTATCTCTCACATCCGGCATGCCCTGGCCTTTGAGACGGAAGACTTTCCCGTTCTGTGTGTCAGCCGGGATCACCATCGCCAGTGGGCCTTGCAGAGACGCAACGCGTACTTCGCCGCCGAGGAGCGCAACGTACAGGTCTACGGACACTTTCGTGTGCAGGTCGCTCCCGTCCATCACAAAATCCTTGTGGGGTTGCACGGCCACGGTCATAATCAGGTCACCGGCGCGCACCTTGGAGCCGATCTTGACGCCGGCCGGGATCGTCACCTCATAGCGGGACGTGCCCTGCTGTATCGTGCGTTTTGTCCCGCAGAACGCCTCTTCCAGCGTAATTTCCACCGGAACCGTCTGGTCGCTATTGGGGCGGCCTAAACTGGGTTTGTGCGCCGGTCGCTGGCCTCTGCGCGGCTGAGCCAGTCCACCGCCAAAAAGCTGCTGGAAGAAGCCGGAGAAGGCACTGCCGCCGTCACCGCCGAACATCTGCTCGAACTCTTCAGGGCTGATTGCGCGGCCCTTTTGCCGCTCCGCGCCGCCGGCATTGTACCACTGAGACCAATCGAAGCTCTGTCCGCTCTGCTCATACTGTCGCCACTGGGCGCCAAACTTGTCGTACGTCCGCCGCTTCGTCTCGTCAGACAGAACCGCATAGGCCTCATTGATCTCTTTGAACTTCTGTTCGGCAGCCGCTTCACCGCTGTTCACATCAGGATGATACTGACGGGCCAGCTTGCGATACGCTTTCTTGATGTCTGATGCGCTCGCCTTGCGGCGCAACCCCAGAATCGCGTAGTAGTCTTTATAGTCCACTGAATCGTTCTCCGCTGAGTTCGGTCACGCACCCCTCGCGGGCAGGAGCGCATTGAACACTGCCACACACTCGTCTGGAAATCGAAAAAAGTTCCAATGACGCGAAACCGGGCACTTGGCGCCCGGCTTCTTGCTATATTATCCTACTGTAAACCAGGCTGGCAATCCTCTGCCGGGCGCCAGACTAAACTTGGCGAAACTCGCCTTCCACCACTTCGTCCTCATCGGGCGCGCCCGTGCCATCCTCGCCGCCGGCCGCCCCGGGGCCGGCGCCGTTCTCCTCGGGCTGCTGCTGCTGGTACATCTGCTGAGCCAGCGCGGAACTCGCCTGCTGCAGTTGCTCGGTCAGGTTGGTGATGCGCTCATGATCATCACCCTCCATGGCCGCCCGCAACTCGCTGAGCGTCTCTTCGATCCGTTCGCGATCAGAGAGCGGCACTTTGTCGCCCAACTCCCCTATCGACTTTTCCGTGGCGTAGATCAGACTGTCGGCGGTGTTGCGGCTTTCCACCAGTTGGCGCTGCTGCAGGTCCTCCGTCTCGTTGTCTTTCGCCTCTCGCACCAGCCGGTCCACCTCATCGTCTTTGAGATTGGTCGAGGCCGTAATCTGAATGCTCTGCTCTTTGCTCGTGGCCTTGTCTTTCGCCACCACATTCATGATGCCGTTGGCGTCGATGTCAAACGTTACTTCGACCTGCGGGACGCCGCGCATCGCCGGCGGAATCCCATCCAGCCGGAAGTTGCCGAGCGTCTTGTTGTCGCGCGCCATCGGACGTTCGCCCTGCAAAATATGGATGTCCACTGCCGTCTGGCTGTCCTCAGCCGTGCTGTAGGTCTCCGTCTTCTTCGTCGGAATCGTCGTATTGCGGGGGATTAGAGTCGTCATCACACCGCCCAACGTCTCCAGCCCCAGGCTCAGCGGCGTTACGTCCAGCAGCAGCAGATCCTTGACCTCGCCGCCGAGCACACCGGCCTGCAGCGCAGCGCCCATGGCCACCACCTCGTCCGGGTTGACGCCCTTATGCGGATCTTTGCCGGTCAAGCCGCTGACCAACTCCTGGATCATCGGCATGCGCGTGGAGCCTCCCACCAACACCACTTCGTTGAGGGCGCTGGGGGTCAGCCCAGCGTCTTTCAACGCCGAATGGAAGGGCTTCTTCAACCGCTCAACCAGAACCGACGTCAACTGCTCGAACTGGCTGCGGGTCAGCGTCATCTGCAAATGTTTCGGCCCTGTGCTGTCCGCGGTGATATAGGGCAGATTGATCTCCGTCTGCGGTGTGCTCGAAAGTTCGATCTTCGCCTTTTCGGCCGCTTCGCGCAGGCGCTGAAGAGCCTGGCGATCCTGTCCCAGATCGATGAGTTGCTCGCGCTTGAACTCGTCGATCAGCCAGCGCACAATGCGCTCATCCCAGTCATCACCACCAAGATGGGTATCGCCGTTGGTGGCCTTCACCTCAATGACGCCGTCGCCGACCTCCAGTACGGAGACATCAAAGGTGCCGCCGCCCAAATCAAAAACCAAAATCGTCTCGTCTTCATTCTTGTCCAGCCCGTAGGCCAGCGCCGCGGCCGTCGGCTCGTTGATGATGCGGAGCACCTCCAAACCGGCGATCTGACCGGCATCCTTTGTGGCCTGGCGCTGGCTGTCATTGAAGTAAGCCGGCACCGTGATCACCACCTGTCGCACGTCCTCGCCCAAATAGGACTCCGCATCCCGTTTGAGCTTGCTGAGGATCATCGCGCTGATTTCCTGCGGCGTGTAGACTTTGTCCTTGATGGGAACCCTGACGCGGGCGTCGTGATTCGGGCCTTCGATGCTAGAGTAGGATACCATCGCCTGCGTTCGTTTCGTTTCCGGATCGTCAATTCGGCGCCCCATCAGACGCTTCACGGAGTAGATCGTATTTTCCGGGTTGACGACCGCCTGCCGCTTGGCCGTAACGCCGACCAGACGCTCACCGCTCTTGGAAAAGGCGACCACGGACGGGGTTGTGCGGTTGCCCTCCGCATTGGCGATCACGGTGGGGTTGCCCGTCTCCATCACTGCGACGACGCTGTTGGTTGTACCCAGATCAATACCGATAATCTTTGCCATTTGTGATTGACCTCCTGTACCAAATGATCCTGGGCACCTGCACGATTGGCGCTACAACTGCCCATGGAATGATTTCTGCCAAGCGAGTTCCTTCCATGTCGCCTGAACATGCTTATTCCAATATAGCGGAGTTTTGTAAGTGTGGTATTGGGCGAGTATTAGCGATTCGTTTGAATTCGCCCACGATCAATATACGAAGTATACGGATACCGTCCGCCGCAAAACGCAGCCGGCGGGTCGGCCATTCTGCACCGCGCGCAGCGGCGCATTCAACGCGCTTCGTCCAACGCGCGTATACAGAGGTCGATCTCTTCCAGAGTGTTGTAGTGAACCAGTCCCAGGCGCAGCCAGCCGCCGCTCTCCTCGACGCCCATCCGCTCACTGACCGACGGCGCGTAAAAGGTTCCGTTCCAGGCATAAATATTTTGACCCGCGAGCGCCCGGGCCAGTTGTTCCGGCGTGGCGCCGCGCTTGCGTACAGCCACCGTCGCCACCCTCCTATCCCAGTCCGCCCGCTCGGTCAGGCCATAGATGCGTATGCCCGGCACGTTGAGCAGTCCGGTGATCAGCCGTTCGATCAGCAGATGCTCATAATCCTGAATGACCGACCAGGCCGCAATCAGCTTCTCTCGTCGGCTGTCCCTGGGCTGCGCCGCGCCGTGCTCGACGCCGAGTCCGGCCAGATAGTCGATGGCCGCGGTGACCCCGGCCATCCCTTCGTGATTCTGGGTGCCGGTCTCCCACTTGCCCGGCAATTGCTCTCCCGCCGGCCGCACGCGGTACGCCAATAGCCGCTGCAAATGCTCCCGCTTGCCGAAAAACTGACCGCTGTGGGGGCCGAAAAACTTGTATGAGGAACAGGCCAGGAAATCGCACCCCAGGGTCTGCACGTCGATCAGCCCATGCGGCGCATACTGAACGGCATCCACAAACGTGAACGCGCCCACTTCGTTGGCCCAGCCGATGATCGTCGCAACATCGTTGATCGTGCCGGTGGCGTTGCTGGCATAGCCGACAGCCACGATTTTTGTGCGCGGCGTGATCTTCCGGCGCAGATCCTCCATATCGAGCGTACCGCTCTCTACATCAACATCCGCCCACTCGACGCGCGCGCCCCGCTCCTGCGCGGCAAGCGCCCAGGGCATCACATTGGCGTCGTGGTCCAGCCGCGTTACCACCGTTTCGTCGCCCGGCTCCAGTTCCAGGGCCAAAGAGCGGCTGAGATGGAATGTGAGGCTGGTCATGTTATTGCCGAAAACCACTTCATCCGCGCCGCAGCCGAGCAGATCGGCCACGGCTTGATGCGCCGCTTCGATGACCGCGTCGGTACGCCGGCTGGTCTCGAACAGCCCGTGCGTATTCGAGTTGCGCCGCGTCATGTAGTCGACCATGGCCCCGATGACGCTACCATGCACCTGGGTGCCGCCGGGGTTGTCGAAAAAGATCGCTTTGCGGCCATCGTACTCCTCATTCAGCGCGGGGAACTGTCGACGGATTTCTGTTACGTTGAACATGGCTCCCTCCACGCGCCCATTTCGCGTAAGGACGCATTGATGAACGATTTATCTGCTTTTGGGCAGGCCATCGGCCAGCAGCCAGATGCGCTCGTGCCCCAACAGAGAGGAGATGTCCCCTTGCACGAGCGCAAGCAGCGCCTTTGTCAGGTCGGCAAAACTGTCTGCGCCCGCCGCCAACTCCAGGCTGCGCTCGGAGAGCGGCCGACGCGACCGGTTCTGATCCGCCATAACCTGTATGACGGGAACGGATCCGTCCAGCGGCAGCTCTGCCAGTTCGCATAGCCTGTCGATGGCTGTGGCGAAATCTCCCAACTCGTCCACCAGCCCGTGCATCTGCGCCTGTCTGCCTGTCCATACGCGCCCGCCGCAGATCTCCTCGAGCGACTCCGGCTCCAGTTGCCGCGCATCCGCCACGAGTCTCTTAAAATTGCTGTACGTGTAGCCGATCTGCTCCTCGACTTTGTCGCGCTGTTCCGTTTGCCAGGGGCGGTCGCTTGCATAGATGCCGGCGTTCTCGCCCCGTTGCACGGCGAAGCGTTTGGCGCCAATCTTTGCATAGGCCTCGCTGGTGATCAGCTTGGCCATGATGACGCCAATGCTGCCAGTAATCGTCGCCGGTTGGCAGACAATCTTTTGCGCGGGCAGAGAAACGTAGTAGCCTCCGCTGGCAGCCACATCGCCCAGATAGGCGGCAACCGGCTTCTTCCGGTTCAACAGGGTCAACTCCCGCCAGATCAAATCGCTAGCAAGCGCCGAGCCGCCACTGGAATCGACGTGCAGCAGAATCCCCGCCAGCCGCTCGTTCGCCAGCGCCGCCCGCACCAACTTCTGAACGCTGGCGCTGCCGACGGTGCTGCTGCCGATGATCGGAAGACCGGCGGGGAAACGGCGGCTCTTGCCGCTGGTGATCATGCCGCTCAGGGAGATCACGCCGATGCTTTTCCTGTGCCGGAGATGGGGGCGGCGGTAGAGGGCTTTGCGCGCCTGCTCATACGGCAGGATGCGGGCATCTTCGTTCGTTGTCGCCAGCATGGTCGGAAACTGATCTTCGTAGGCCGCGCCGTCGATTAGACCCAACTCTACGGCCTCGTCGGCGGTCAGAGGCGCGCTGTCAATGGCGGCACGGACCCGTTCTTCGCTGATGTCGCGGCCTCGGCTGATGGCCGTGACCAATTCTGCATACCAGCCGCCCAGCAGCCGTTCAAGCTGCTCCTGGTGGGCGGGGCTAATCTCGGAACGCTCGAGAGTGTCGAACGCCGTCTTCCAGGGCGCGACCTTGACCACCTCCGCCCGGACACCGATTTTGCGCAACGCGTCAGCCAGAAAGAGCGGCTGCGCGCGCAGACCGAGCACCATCCAGTCGCTGCGCGGCGAGACATAGATGCGGTCGGCCGCCGCGGCCATCATGTATTCGGCATTGCCGCACGTCTCCAGAAAAACGACGATCCCCTTCGCCGCGGCCTCTGGATCAAGCTCTCTGTTCCAGCCGCGAAAGCGTTCGAAAAGATCGGCGAGCGTCTGGGCCTGGGCGAGGCTGAGATGTGCGCCTTTGACCAGAAACAGCGCGCCGCGGACATCGCGATCAAGCGCGATCTGACGCAGCGCTTGATGCAGGGATTCGACGCTGAGAGGCGCGCGGCCAAACGACGGCAGTGCGAGATACCAGGGACGTTGGGGCGTCCGTTCCGGCAGTGGGCCGGAGAGTTCGAATAGCACGTAATCGGCGCGACCGCCTTTGAACAGGACGCGCAGCCGATTGGCGAGCCAGCAGACGCAAACCTGCCACAGCAGCGAGATGCCCCGCTCAAGCCTGACAACACTTCTGCCGATAAAGCTCATATCTATCCCCCCACTCATTCACGGGCCATCGGCACAGAAAACACGCGGCACGACGCTTCTGCCTTGCAAAAAGAGCCGCAAAACCATACTATACCCAGTCAGATCGGTTCGGACAAATACGTTTCCTGACGCGTGCCAATGGATTGATCTTTGGGCGCCTTTCAGGGTAAGATGGAGTGCAAACACTTACGCAAAGGAGTAAGCCGGATGGCTCATGTGTACACGGCTGCGGTGGTGGGCGCCGGTATGGGGGGCAAGGGCAGTATGGCCGCCCTCTCCGCCTCGCGGCGCTTCAATCTTGTCGCGGTGGCCGACATCCAGGCGGACGCGCGTGCAGCGGCCCGGAAAATGTATCCCGGCATCCGCACATTTGCCAGCCATGCCGAGATGTTCACCGACTGCCCGACCGATGTCGTCTGCGTCTCCACTTGGCCGCCGTCCCATCTGGAAGTGACGCAGGCGGCTCTGGCCCTTCCGCTGCGGGGCATCCTGGTTGAAAAACCGTTGGCGGACTGCTTTGCCGACGGCCAGCGGCTGTTGCAGCTTGTGCGCGCCAAAAATCTGCCGATGGCGGTGCCGCACGGACTGCTGGTGGCGGATCACAGCCGCCAGATCCTGGAGAGGGTACGCAACAGCGAAATCGGGCAACTGAAACTGGTCGAGATACAGTGCAGCGGCTGGGATATTATCAACGCCGGTATCCATTGGCTCAACTTCTTTGTGGCGCTGACCGAGCGGGAACCGATCGACTACGTGATGGCAGCCTGCGATGTCAGCACGCGCACCTATCGCGACAATATGCAGGTGGAGACGTTGGCCGTTACCTACGCGCATACCGCCAGCGGCGTCCGCGTCCTGATGAATACGGGTGACTACGTGACGATTTCGGAACCGGACGCGGGCACGCTCTTCCGTCTGATCGGCAGCCGCGGCACGCTCGACTTCTACGGTTGGGCGCCCCGCTACCGCCTGCTCAACGCCGAACATCCCCACGGACGACTGTTCGAAGTGGAACCGGGCGCAGTCACGAATCACCAACGTCACCTGGAAAATCTGGCAGCGGAGATGGACCGGGCACAACCGGACTACACGGTTGCGGAAGGTTCGTTAGCCGCATTGGAGATCTGTGAAGCCGCCTACCTCTCCTGTCGGCATGGCGGCGTGCCGGTCTCCTTGCCGCTGGAAAAATTTGTGCCTCCACCGCCGGTCGATTGGCAACCCGGCCTGCCCTACAGCGGCCAGGGCGGCGGTCGCGATGGGCGTCGGCTTCCCCGCCGGCCTGAGCCGCTTGGACACCGGGGCTGAAGGAGGCTGCATGGTGCGTTTCGGTATTGTCGGCAGCGGATGGCGTGTACGTTTCTTCCTGCGCGCCGCGCGCGGGCTGGCCGGCCGTGTGGAGGTTGCCGGCCTTGCCGCGCGGCGCCCGCCGCGTGCCGTCGACCTAGCCGCCGAATATGATGTTCGCCTCTACCGCTCCGTTTCAGAAATGACTGCGGCGGAAGCGCCCGACTTTGTCGTGACCAGCGTCTCCTCGGCTGCCAACCCGCAGGTCGTGCGTCAACTGGTAGAGCAGGATATGCCCGTGCTTTCTGAAACGCCGCCAGCGGGAACGGTATCCGAAATGCGGGCATTGTGGGCTTTGCAGGAGCAGGGCGCCCGCATTCAGGTGGCCGAGCAGTATTGGCGACAGCCCCATCACGCGGCCCGTTTGGCATTCGCCCACAGCGGCCGACTGGGACGTATCAGCCAGGCCCAGGTGTCCGCCGCCCATGGCTACCACGGCATCAGCCTTATGCGCCGTTTCCTGGGAGTCGGCGCCGAGTTGCCGACCGTAAGCGCCCGGCGCTTCGTCTCTCCGATCGTGCAGGGTCCCACCCGCCAGGGGCCGCCCAGCCACGAAAAGGTGGCCGAGTCGAACCAACTCCTGGCCTTCTTCGATTTCGGCGATCGCCTGGGCGTGCTCGACTTCACCAGTGACCAGTACTTCTCATGGATTCGCGGCCAGCGGCTGCTGGTGCGGGCAGAGCGGGGCGAGATCATCGACGATCGGGCCGTCTACTTGCAGGATTACCGCAGCCCGATCCATGTCACCTTTACCCGACACAGCGCAGGCCCCGACGGCAACCTGGAAGGCAACTATCTGAAAGGCATTCAGGCGGGTGAACAGTGGTGGTATCGCAATCCTGCCATGCCCGCCGAACTCTCCGACGACGAAATCGCCATCGCCGACCTGCTGTTGCGCATGGCGGACTATGTACGCGGCGGCGATGCCGTCTATTCGCTGGCCGAAGCCTGCCAGGATCGCTATCTTGATATTCTGGCCGGGCAGGCCGCAGAAAGCCTGGAACCCGTGCAAGCGCAGCCTCAGCCCTGGAGTAAAGCCCTGACCGCAAGAAGCGAGAAGTAAGGGTGGGGCGTCCCGCTCTCTTCGGGTGCATCCCAGATTTTGGGGAACGTTTCCCTGGGATCGCAGGCCGCTCGCCCGCAGCCGGTCTCGGCTCCCGCGCCCGTTGAAGAACTGGTCCAAGAGGTGACAGATGCAGGTTGCCTGTGGCCAGAATCGGACCGCAACTCGCCTGATTCTCGTCAATGAAGAGGCCGCCTGAGCCGCTGCCGTCAACTGTCTCCATCATACTGACTGCTTCAACCACAGTTCAGACAACTGCCGGGAGTCCTACCCTTCAAAGCAAGTCAGAAACCCACCCCCATTCTGAGATGCACCCTGGGATTTCCAGCAACTGCAAACGCCCCGATTTTGTAGTACAATTGTGCTGAACATAAACGAACGCAGCCGCGGCCCTGCCGCAACTGTATACCGATTTCAAATGAATTCTATGCCATTTTGCCCATCCTGCCCCCGGCGCGGGAACCATGCGCAGCAAACTGCTGCCCTCCCTGCCCAGCCGGTGCCGCAACAACCCGTTGCCCGCCATTCCCGAAAAAGCCATTTTGGGACGAAGAATGACGAAAAATGACGAAAAAACACGCCCAAACGTGCCCGAACGTGTCCGAACACGAAAAAAAAAAAATTGGCGCGACTAAACGCGACCAAACGCGACTAAACGCGACTAAACGCGACCTGGCGCGCTCGAACACGCTCGCAAACGCTCGTAACTGCATGCAAACGCTCGTAAACGCTCGTAACTGCTTACATGGCACAGCTTGACCTGCGCGCCCCGCACGTCGCCTGCAAGCGGCCCATAAGCCCGGGCGCAACCGAAATTCCGTCCCTATTCTTGGATTCACCCGCGCGAGGCGCCGATACCGGAACTTCAACAGTGTCTCAACGAACGCCAATCTGTACGTTTTGTGCGTTTTCAGTACACAGAGTGACTGCGATGCTGTAAATCGTGGTGCGCGGACGGAAAGAGCGCAGCCCAACTGCTCAGCGCTGACGCGCGCTTCCCTTGCATGGGCGCATCCCAGCTTTTTGTGATGATGAAAGGAGGTAGACGAGGAGAAGGGGTTGAGAAGAGCAAGGGGGACGCGCGGACGATGCCCGCGCTCCGCACGAATCGGCTCAGTCGACCCTGCCCTCAGCTGCTTCAACCGCTTGGCTTTACTTGACGCACAATAATCGGGGTTTATACGCTTAACTTCACAAAAATCTGGGCCGCGTGTTTTTCAAACATTCATCGTACTTAGTAACTGTCCGTTAACAAATTAGCGGTGTTTGGCGTAAAATGGCTCCACGAACAGGAACAAACAAGGAGTCAAAGAGATGAGCCAGAGACCGATCCATCAATGTCAGTGTGAGATATGTCAGTCGCCGCAGCCCCATGCAGACAAAGAGGACCACCATCGCATGAATGTTTTGCTGAGTCGGCTCAACGAACAGCATCGACGCTGGTACGTAGCGTTGGAAGCCGAACGCATCGGGCATGGCGGCAGCGAACGGCTGGCGCAGATTACCGGTATGAACGTCAACACGATTCGGCGAGGTCGGCGCGAGTTAAACGACGACTTGGCCGGACGCCCAACCGACCGGGTGCGCAAGCCGGGCGGTGGGCGGCCAGCGCTGGAAAAAAAAGTCCAGCTATAGAAGACAGAATCAAGGAAATCGTCAACGACGACATCGCTGGTTCAGCGACAGATGAACAGAAATGGGTGAAACTAAGCTTGCGCACGATTGCATCTCGGCTGCGCGCACAGGCATACAGGATCGGTCGCACCACAGTCGGTCGGCTGCTGCGCAAGCTGGGCTTTGGCTTGGTCGCCAACCGCAAGAGCTTGACGGGCGCAGTGCATCCCGACCGCAACCGCCAGTTTGACTACATTCGTCGTGTGCGACAACAGTTCCTGCGCGCAGGCTATCCTGTCATCAGTGTCGATACCAAGAACAAGGAACTGATCGGCAACTTCGCCAACCAAGGTCGCACTTGGCGTCAGGCGCCGGAGCAAGTCAATCTGCATGATTTCCCTGGCGATGCGCTGGGTCGGGCCGTGCCGTATGGCATCTATGACATCCTCCATAACCAAGGCTATGTCTATCTGGGCAACTCCTATGATACGCCCGAATTTGCCGCCCATGCCATCGCACAGTGGTGGGCCGACCCGGCGCGCCCCCGCTTTCCGCACGAGGACAAGCTCTTGATCCTCTGTGATGCGGGCGGCAGCAACAACTGCCGTTCCTGGCTCTGGAAAGCTGAATTGCAGCGCCAATGCGCGGACCGCTTCGGCATCTCGGTTCTGGTCTGCCATTATCCGACCGGCGCATCCAAGTATAATCCGATCGAGTATCGTCTCTTCAGTCAGATAACGCGCAACTGGGCCGGCAAACCTTTGCGCTCTTTTGCCACAATGCGCAACTACATCCGCAGCACAACCACCACGACCGGCTTGACCGTCAATGCCTTTCTCGTTGACCGAGCTTTTCAGAAGGGCCGCAAGGTCTCCAAAGAGCAACGCCAAACAATCCAACTGACACGGCGACCTATCTGTCCAACTTGGAACTATATGATTGCACCAACATCGATATCTTGAATCTCAACCAAACCGCTACGTTGTTTGCGGACAGTTACTTAGTGTACGGAAAGGCAAGGCCAGTATGTGGAACGTGAAGATTCGCGTTGAAGTTAGGGGGGAAGAACGTAAGGATCGCTCGACGATTGATTTCAAAATTAAGGGGGGCGAGCGTAAGGATATAAAACGTCTTGTAGCCCTTGTGGAGGAGGCTTGGCGGAAAGCAGAAGAGGAGCGAGCATCAGCCTCTGCGAAGGTTGATGGGGAGGTTCGAGAGAGTTAAGCATCTCCTGCAACGTCTTTGCGGCAGTGATCGTTGTAACTCCAACAACAAAGGCCACCGTCGATGGATGGTGGCCTTTGTTATGGGAGGCAGAGTGATCTAATCTTCTTTCATACTGTTGCGCGAAAGCATTGATGAGGTATTTGCGCCTGATTGATTCGCATCCCATTTCCAGTTCTTAGTTAGTTCTTGAAGCCACTCTGCAACTGGTTGGGGGTCGAATTCGTTTGCTCCGCATTCAGGCCAGTCGGGGCGGAAGTTGGCGTTGGCGCGGACGCCATTTGGGTTTGCAACCAACCAGACGGACTCTTTCACTTCGTCTCTGGAGTCTTCACGCCCCCATTCGACGTAAACGCTGAAGGGAGACACCGATATGTTCGTGGGCCAAACAAAGTTTTCAGGAAGGTGGCGCAATAAACCTTCCATTGCCTGAGTCATATTACGCATACAGTCTACGACCCCGAACATGGACCCATTCATTTGAGAATTCTTTTCACTCACCTTGTAGCTCCTTCTCTGTGGCAGGGGATTAAGGAGTTACAGCATACCACAATTTGCTAGGCTTGTCCAGTTCTAGGAGGTGCCTACATCAATTTTTTTTGGCGGTCGTGTTTCCCTTTTTGTAACTTGCCAAATTCAGTTCAACAGTCGTCGGGCGTCTAACACTTCGCCGAATTTGACAGTTTTGCCAAGATATGCTATTATGTGGAATCTCAACAGCCCCCGTGAGATGAGTGAAAGGAGAAGAGGTCATGGGCACGCATAATGGTGAAACGACGATCAGCACGTTCGAGTTCTTCGCGGCGTTCCCAAGCGAAGAGCTTGTCATCGAGTACTTCGAGTTCCTACGATGGGGAGGAGGTATGTACTGCCCCTATTGTGATAGTGAACGGGTCACCAAGCTCAAGCAGTACCCGTATTACTTGTGCAATGATTGTAGGCAGAAGTTCACTGTGCGGACCGATACGGTATTTGAGAGATCGCACGTTCCGTTACGGAAGTGGTTGTACGCGATGTACCTGCTGGAGACCTCTCGCAAGGGTATTTCTAGCGTACAACTAGGGAAAACACTTGGGGTCCGACAGGCGACAGCTTGGTTCATGTTGCATCGGTTACGCGAAGCGTGCGATGTGGTGGCCGAACCCCTTAGTGGCACGGTGGAAGTGGACGAGACGTTCGTAGGTGGTAGCAAAAAGTTCATGCACTACGAAAGGAAGAAAAGATTACCGCCTGGACCACTGGGAAACAAGACAGTGGTATTGGGAATGCGCGAACGTGAAAGTGGTAGGGTAATTGCCCATCCTGTTCCTGATAGGACCACTAACACGTTGACTGACGAAGTGCTGCGAAACGTGAAGGAGGAGTCAACAGTCCACACAGACGATCACAGTGGGTACTGGCTCCTAGGAGAGTGGTACGATCACGCGACGGTAAATCATACCAATTGGCAGTTCGCAGAAGGTAATGTCACTACCAATGGTATTGAAAGCGTGTGGGCTGTGTTGAAGCGAGGGTTCAAGGGCACCTACCACCATTGGTCGCCCAAGCACATGAGGCGGTACGTCAACGAGTTCGTATTCCGCCTAAATACCAGTAAGAAGTATAATGACACCATAAGTCGCCTCAATCACCTTGCAGAGAACGCGATTGGCAAACGAATTACTTATGATGAACTCACGGGTGATTAGGCGTACACCTAGGAGAGTGGTATGTCCGAGAAAGAACAACGGGGCACAGAGGAAAAGAGTCCTGATTCGACACCAACTGAGGTTGACATGGATGCTCTCGACCGCATAACGAAAAGGGTGCTAGCCTTCAGACCGAGCAAGCACCGGAAAAAGAAGCAGGACAAACAGGCGAAGCCAAAGCCACCGCAAAAATAGCGGTGGCTTTTTAGTTCCAAAAAGCAGAGAGATTTTGGCATTAGGGCAATCTCTCAGACCGTGTTACCGTGTAAGCCACCATAGCGATGTTCGATTTATGTAGTCAAGTGAGGTTGTAGTGATGAGTGGGCGCATTGCGCCCCCTTGTTGGCTACATAAATAACCCCAGTTCGGAGTTAGATTAAGGCCGGCAATAGAGCCATATCTGTGTCAGGAAGATTGAGAGATGGCTTCTTAGCTTGCCAAGTGTAGGCAATCAGACCGGCGATGAGAGTGACGACAAAGTTGGTCGTGCTGCGGTGACGGGTGTGTTCAATCTGTGAGATATTCTTGAGTTGGTCAACGATGGTTTCAATGACGAAGCGCTTACGCGTTAGCAGCTTGTCTTCGAGAACGACGAGTCGATTCTGCATGTTTTTACGAATGGGCGTGATCAATTGCAGTCCCTGTGCGAAGAGTTGCTCAAAGAGAACTTGGGAGAGATAGCCGCGGTCGCCGATCAGCTTCCCCCACAACTTTTTGGTCATCTGTGGGACCGGTTTACGGTCATCGGTGTTGCCGGGCGTGAGTTGAAGCGCCAGCAATTCCCCCTGGTCATTGACAATCAGATGGAGTTTAAAGCCATAGAACCATCCCATGCTGCTCTTGCCGCGCCTGGCTACCTCGGCAAAGACCCGGTGGCGGCCGATGCGTCTGTTGTGGCAGACGGACAACGGGGTCGAATCAATGAATGCCACCCCTGTCGCCTGGCCAAAGCGCACACGCAGATAGAGACACATGGCTGCCAGGGCTGATGGCATTAACTCCACAAAGCGTGTGTAACTGACCAGAGCAGGGAATTCACTGCGCATATGCTTACATACGTGCTGCGTATAGAAGGCCTTGAAATCGCGATAATGCGACTGATGGAAGTGAATCAGAATCGTCATCACTTCACTCAAGCTCAAGCGCGGGGCCGGCCCTCGCTTGCGAGCCACGCCTAACAACTTGGCATTCTCCCATGTAGCCAACCACTGACAGAAATCATCGACATGACAGAACAGATTGAGTATACTCATCACTGAGCACCTTTCTTTGCTGGAGAATTTTTGTTAGAGAACTTCTATTCTACCAGCTTGATAAGGTGCTCACTTACTCCGAACTCAGGTTAAATAAATGGAATCGCTATGGTGGCTTCCATTCATTCTACAACCACCAAGGGGATTCCATCTCGTGTTCCGGCTACTTATTGTAGTTGTCAGTTTTATTATCGCAATTTCAATTTGTTCATCGTCTGATGATGAGAAGGAAATGAAACAAGCAGAATCATTCCTTACTCAAGAAGCAACATCTGCGCCTCTTCCTCCCACTAGCACACGTACTTCTCCGACCGCCACACGTCAAGCAACATCTACGCCAGTTTCGTCAACGCCCACGCGGGTCGTTCCAACGCCCACGCGAGTCATTCCAACGTCTACGCGAGTCATTCCAACGTCTACGCCTTCACCTCCAACAATAACGCCTACCCCAACATTTAATGAACGCCTAGTTCAACTTACCGTTTGTCTAAAAGTGAAAATGGCATCAAGCATGATGTGGGGGCAAGCACCTGGATTGATGATGTATTCTGATGATCCGCGTGTTATGGGAAGGATTGTAGAGGGTGATTATATCAGAGTATTGACACCGAACTTGAACGAGTATGGAGAGATTCGTGTTGAAGTATTCCCTCACGACAATCGACAAGTAGGCAAGACGAACAACATGGTATGGATTCACTGGGAGGTTTTAGATAACGAGTACAGGTGGGACATCTCAGATTTTATATGTGAATTGTAACCGTCCTGTTTGGAAAAAGAACCCGCCCAATGCTAAGATCACGGAGTATAACCTTCTTGTTTTACTGTCCAATTTTTCAACTAGGGCCTTATGCTAGATAGGAAAGGCCAGTTTCTTAATCTGAAGATAGTCATGTACGCCCAAGAGTCGGTTGATATAGATGCAAAGTGTGTGAGCAGTCAATTTGGTGTAGAGTCGTGCACATAGACCTCTGAAAGTGTGTGCATGGTTGGTTTCTATCGAGAATTGTGCGACCAATTGACTGTTAACTGTTTCGATGATTTGGCGGACCCTGTCGTAGAGGCGACGTGCAGATGCAGGGATCTGTATTTTCTGGTTGCTGCGCGGCTTGGAGAGCAGGCGGATGCGATTGTGTTGCCAGAGTAGATCAGCGACCGGTGCACTGACGTACGCTTTGTCGCCGATGACGATGCGGTTGTGGTGTTCTTGCAGGAGTTCGCGACCGATAGCCAAGTCGCCGACGCTGGCAGGAGCCAGTTCGAAATCAAGGATGAGGCCACCTTTCGTGATCAGCATATGTAGCTTGAAACCGTAGATCGTCATCTTTTTAGAGGAGACCTTCCCATAATTGGCTCCATGAGCGGGCCAATCGCCGCGTGACTGGGGCGCCAGATGGAACTGAACCACAGGAATGGGCAGACTATCGAGTACACAATGCTGGTCTCGAAAGAGGTCGATCCGGGCCAACATCATGCGCCGCATCTCATTCATAATCGCCATCAAGTTACGTCGTCGCCGATTGAAGCGGCTCTGCTTCGGCAAGATGGGAAACTTATCCCGATGTGCCTGCATATGATTGAGTAACTCTGTTTCCACATCCCACCCCAAGCATTCGCCGATGAGACAGATGGCTATCAATTCACTATCGCTACAGGCCGGCTTCGGCCCCGGTCGTCTCAGATGCCTTTCCAGTGCCTGGCTCATGTCGTCAACGAGCACATAAACCCATAGACAGAAGTCGTCAAGATGAGCTATCATTCGGTTGGTCCTCCTGGTGAGTCGCTTTGGTTGGTGACGAACTCCAAAGTTATCTCACCAGGGGACTTTTTTCAAACGCTATCTAGCATAAGGCCCAACTAGCCAGAAAAAGTGTATGACCATGGAAGATCAAGACGCCCACCGACGCCACAATTGGAAAGTAACCGAGTCGCAACGCTTCTTCAACGAGATCATCGAGTACGAACGTTGCACCAAATGCGACGCCATACGAGTGTAGCAGTACCCGCCAGGGATGATCGTGGAGTCAGAGCCTAAGCCTGTACCTAGGTATTGCCCCGTGCATAAGTAAGTTTGACTTTTATAGCGATGTAAGAGTTGACTTACATTGCCATGTATGGCATACTACGCTATAGTACCCCCGATGGGATTCGAACCCACAACTCCGCGCGTACCAAGCATGAGCCTCTACCAATTGGGCTACGAGGGCGAGAATCTCAGGGCGACCGATAGTTCAGACCTATCGGTCGCCCGATCCCACACGAGTGTACCATCCCGCACACTTGTACGCAAACTTATTTTTCAAACGCGCGAAAATCAAAAAGTTTCGCGCGCCGCGATTCCCCTTTTTATAACTTGTCAAGTTTTAATTTTTTCCATAGGGTAAAAAAATAGAATTGCTTCGCGAGGTGTGGTATGGTCAAGGGCGGACTGGTCTCTACCGTGCGTTCTTGCTGCCGAGGCGCGGAGCAGGGGCGTCAACGCGTGGACAATTTGCATCAATTAAGAAAATAGGAAACACGAGTAACGGTAGAGACAGCCCACCCTTACTGCTACACCAATATATTTTACTACATATTGTCGTAGCGCGCATAAATAGAAGTGCGCGGTCCCCACTGTAGTCTCACCCCAAACGTTAGCAAAACGTTAGAATGTACGTTAATAGACAAATTTCTTGTGAAGTTAAGCGTATAAGCCCCCAATAATCTGGGTTGCACCCGCACTCTTCTCCTTCTATGCGGATCGGGCGGGGCATTGTATAATAGCGGTCAGTTTTCAGTGGAGGGCGCGCCGAGATTCGCGAAAATCGAAGACTGACTACCAAAGGCGGCAGTACAGACCAATGGCGAAAATACTTCTCTGTCACCCACTGTTCCTGAGCCTGAATCCGGAAGAGAAGGCCCTCAATAGCCCCTACTTTCCGTTGGGCCTGCTCTATCTGGCCGGTTATGTGCGCGCCCAAGGCCATGCCGTTGCCGTCTTTGATGGCACGTTCGAAGAGGACGTGAGCGCCTTCTCCGCACGGCTGGCGGCTGAACAGCCCGACATGGTCGGCATCTCCGCCCTGTTGCCCCTGCGCGAGATGGCCCTGTCCCTGGCCGCTCAAGCCAAAGCCACCGGCGCGCTCACCATCCTCGGCGGGCCGGACCCGACCAAAGATCCCAGCGACTATCTCCAATTCCCGCAGGTTGATCTGGTCGTCCACCATGAGGGCGAGCAGACCCTGGACGCGCTGCTGCGGCTGATGGATGCCGGCCCGCTCACGCCGGAACTGCTGCAGTGCGAACCGGGCATCGCCTATCGCGACGCCGCCGGTGAGGCGGTGGTCAACCAGCCGCGCCCCCTGATCGAGAACTTGGACGAGCTGCCCCTTCCCGCCAGAGACCTGATCGATATGAACCGTTATCTGGACACATGGCGCGAGGAGAACGGCTACTCCTCCATGACGATCTCCACCTCACGCGGCTGTCCCTTTGGCTGCGACTGGTGCCAGGATTCGGTTCACGGGCAGGGCTTCCGCCAGCGTTCACCGGAAAGCGTCGCCGCCGAGATGAGGCAGCTGAAAGAAAACTATGACATTGACCGGCTGCGCGTGGTCGATGATGTGGACGGCATCGAGCGGGAGTGGGTCGAGGGTTGGGCCGAGGCCGCGCAGAAGGCGGACGCGACCATCCCCTTCGAGGCGCTGTATGACCTGGAGCGGCAGGATCTGCCGATGCTGGATGTGCGGGATACGTTGTGACAAAAGCGCAATCAGTATCTCCCCACCGTGAGTGGGGACTTGCACGCACCGCCGGACGACCAGATTGCCGGGAATTGAAAATTGAAGGACTTCTTCTCGGATGGCTCCCCCTTTCTCAGCCACCCCCTGTTGACGGCAGAACGAACACGGCGCGAGATCGACTTTCTGGTCGACTCCCTGGCGCTCGCGCCGGTCGCGCGCGTGCTGGACGTGGGCTGCGGTTTCGGGCGGCACAGCATCGAACTGGGTCGGCGTGGCTATCGCGCGCTGGGCATCGATCCGGCGACGGCGATGATCGAGGCAGCCAGGGCCCAAGCCGTAGAGGCCGGCGTAGATGTCGCATTCCGACAGATCGCCGGTGAGGACTTTGCTGACGCGCAGCCATTTGACGCGGCCATCTCTCTCTTAACGACATTGGGACAGGTCGCGGCGAATTCGCTCGAGGACAACCGGCGACTGCTCACTGCTGTGGCGAAGTCGTTGAAAGCGGACGGCCTCTTCGCGCTGGAACTGCCGCAGAAACAGCCGGCCCTCGCCGCGCTCAAGCCCGCCGACCGCTTCGGCAACGAGGCGACCTATACTCAGGTGCAGCGCAGCTACGACGCCGGAACCGATATTGTGACGGAACAGTTCCGCCTGGTCACGCCGTCCGCCGCGCAAACCTACCACTTGCGCTATCGCCTGTTCAGCCAGGAGGATGTCACCGGCCTGCTGACGGCGGCCGGGCTGCGGATCGTCGACCGCTATGCGGGCTACGCCTGCGCTGAACTGACGGACGAAAGCCTGCTCATGCTATTCATTTGCGCCCAATGCCTGTAGATTGGCTGACACCAGACCTGCTCCATCTGCTGTTGCGGGGACTCCTGCTCACAGTGGTGTTGACCGCCGTGACCGCGGGGCTGGCGCTGGCGGTCGGCATCGCTGCCGGGACAATGCGCCTCTCGGGGAACCGGCTCGTCGGCGGGCTGGCTCTGCTTCATGTCGAGATGCACCGCAACATGCCGGCGCTGGTCTTGATGATCATCTGGGCCTTTGCGCTGCCCAACCTGTTCCCTGCCGAAATGCGGCGGGGGCTCTTTTTCGACAACGATCTTCTCAACTGGATCAGCCGTTGGAGCGGGCTTTCGCTGCCCTTTTATACGCTGGCTGCAGGGATGGCTTTGGTCCTGAATACCAGCGCATATCTGGCAGAGCTGTTTCGGGCCGGCGTCGGCGCCATACCCCAGCAACACGTTGATGCCGCCCGTACCCTCGGCGCTTCACGGTTGGACCTGTTCCGGCGGGTCTTGCTGCCCGAGGGCCTGCGCACAGCCTTCCCGGCCATATCGACGCGCCTGATTCACCATTTGAAGAACACTGCGCTGGCTGCATTTGTCGCCACGCCGGAGTTCTTCCACAGCGCCCAAACCGCGATTACGCGCACATTCCTGGCGCTGGAATTTCTGGTGCTGGCCGCGATCGTTTACCTGCTGCTGGCATTTGTTTTTTCAGGGCTGTTGCGTTGGGTGGAGAAGCAGTGGTTCGTGGCTAGCGGCCCGCGAACGCCGCTCACCTCCATTCACTGAATGATGAACGATCATCTTTCCTTTCTGATTGAAAAACTGCCGATTCTCCTGTTCGGATTTGCGGGGCAGCGGCCCGGCGGGCTGACGCTCAGCCTGATCCTGGCAGTGCTGGCGGTGGCCGTCGGCTTCTGCCTGGCCATGCCAGTCAGCAGCGCAGAACGTTCACGCTGGCGTCCGCTGCGCTGGTGCGCCATCGCTTATGTCGAGGTCTTCCGCGGCCTGCCGTTGATCTTGCTGCTGGTCCTGGTGCATCAGGGGCTGGGCGGTGTGCGCTTCGGGCTGAACTGGAGCCCGCGTATATCGGCGCTCGTGGCGTTGACCCTTTACTCCAGCGCCTACCAGGCCGAAATTCTGCGCGCCGGGCTGGCCACCGTGCCCTTGGAACTGGTAGAGTCCGCCCAGCTTATGGGCAGCCGCCCGCGCCAGGTGTATGTATTGGTCAAGCTGCGTTACGCGCTTCGGGTTATGCAGCCGGCATTCACCGGACAGGCCATCAGCCTGTTCAAAGACACGTCCGTCGTCGTCGTCATCGGTGTGGCCGAAGTGATGACCATCGCACGCATGGCGCTGGGCGCGGATGTCACCAACGCGCCCTATTGGGTGACGATGTACAGCTTTGTCGGCGTTCTCTACTTCGTTATCGCCTTGGGTCTTTCCCGGCTCTCCCAACGCTGGGAACAGCGCAGTCGGCAGCCGGACCTCGTCCACTCGTTTTTCGGCTACTGAAACGCGCTTGCTTTCAAGTGGGTTCACGTAAGCAAATGACTTTTCTGCAATTTCTGTTATAATGCGTACCGTTTCTTACAGTGGCGTTGCCTTTCGTTGTGATACGATAGAGCGCGCGCTGTGCAGAGCGCATTCAAGATTTGCCGCTGACCTTGCTGCCGCAGGTCAGCAATCCAACAAAGTATTGGAGCGGATTCGTTACCGATGAAGTTTACATCTCCCATTTCAACTGTTCTCCTTTTCGCGGCGCTGCTATTTAGTGCGTGCCAGGCGATTTCGCCGCCTCCATCGAGCGAAGCACGTTCTCTGGCGGATGAGATCGCCGCCCGCGGGACAGTGCGCATCGGTGTGCGCAACGACAACCCGCCGCTGAGTTTCGTGACCGCAGACGGTGACTGGGTCGGCTTTGATGTCGATCTGGCCCGTGCCATCGCCGCGCAGATGAACCTGGAGCCGGAGTTGACCGTCGTGGACGGCACGACCCGCATCAGCTTCCTGCAGGAGGGGCGGGTGGACATGTCGATCGCCAGCATGAACCACACCCGCAAACGTGACAACGCCATCGACTTCAGCATCACCTATTTTTGGGACAATCAGTCGTTTCTGGTGCGAACCGGTGAATACACGACCATTGATGAATTGATGGGCAAAAAGATGGCCGCCAACGCCGGTAGTTCCGCCATCCCTTCCTGGATCGCCTACAGCGCGGCGCAAGGCGGCCCCGAGCCCGAAATCGTCGAGTTCAGCGACAAGCTGGCGGCCATGCAAGCCCTGCGCGACGGCGCGGTCGAAGGCTACACCGAAGACAATATCACCATGTTGGCGCTCGCCGCCGGCGTACCCGCTCTCGAGCTTCTGCCCGCTGGCCACAATCACGTGCAGTTCGGCATCGGCGTGCCCAACAACCAATCCGCCTGGCGCGATCAGGTGAACTACGCATTGCAGGAACTGTGGAAATCCGGCATCTATCACGAGATCTATTTCCGTTGGTTTGAAGGCCCAGACGCGCCCATCCAACTGCCGTTGGGCGGACAGATGGAGATCTGGCCCGAATAGGGAAAACCATGACATCCGTCTCGCTGGACAATCTTTCCGTCACCTACACATCCGGCTCTCCGGCATTGCGCAACGTCACGTTGACCGTCGAGCCGGGCGAGCTTATGGTGCTGCTTGGCCCATCCGGCAGCGGCAAAACGACCATCCTACGCGCCGTAGCCGGGCTGCTGCGCCCCTGGGAGGGAGATATCCGCTTCGATGACCGCTCTGTGCTGAATGTGCCGCCGGAGAAACGCGGCGCGGTGATGGTGTTTCAGGAACACGCACTTTTCCCGTTCATGGATGTGGGCGCGAATGTCGCTTTTGGCCTGAAGATGCGGCGGATGGATTCAGCGATGATTCGCGGCAGAGTGGCCGAAGCCCTGGCAGCCGTGCAGTTGGACGGCTTTGAGACGCGCTGGCCGGACGAGCTTTCCGGCGGCCAGCGCCAGCGCGTCGCGCTGGCCAGGGCGCTGGTCATTCAGCCGCGCGTACTGTTGTTGGATGAACCTCTCAGCAGTCTGGAGCCTCGCTTGCGCGAGGACCTGCGCGGCATTGTCCGTACCCTGCAACAGCAGGCCGGCATCACGATGATCTTCGTCACCCACGACCAGACCGATGCGGTGGCGGTGGCCGACCGTATCTGCCTGCTGATGCAGGGAGAGGTGCGGCAGACCGGCGCGCCGCGCAGTTTCTTCGAGCGCCCGGTGGACAGTGAGGTGGCTCGCTTCTTCGGCGGCATCAACTTTCTGCCGGGAATCAAACGCGGCCGTATTGTCGAGACCGCGCTAGGCCCATTGGAAGTCGGCGCAACCGACAGGCCGGACGGTGACGTGCTGGTGACGATCCGCCCCGAAGCCGTCGAGGTGGGGCAGAACGGTCATAACAATCTGGTCGGTTCGGTCGAATCCTACAGCTTTCAGGGGCTGGTGGCTCGCTGCGGCGCGGGGATCAGCGATACACAGCTGCAACTGACCGTGCCGCCCTATCAGTACTTTCGTCGCGGGGAGAAAATCCTGCTGCACCTGCCCCGCGAGCGGATCCATCTGCTGCCGATAGAGCCGGATAGGTGAGCAGCCAGGCGCCCCTGTGGCCGATCGCCCTCGCCCGGTCGATTATCGGCCTGTTGTGGCTCTTCTCCTTGCGCTGGAAGCTACCGCCGGATTTCATGCCGGCGGAAGGCCGCGGCCTGATGGACTGGCTGCAACTGGAGGTCGCCCATGCGGCCTTGCCGCCCTACGGCCTGTTTGTCGAGCAGGTGGTGCTGCCGAATTTCACACTCTTCGCCTGGCTGATCTTCCTGGCGGAACTGGTCGTCGGCCTCAGCTTGCTGACCGGCGCATTCACTCGCATCGGCGCGCTGCTGGGCTTAGGCATGGCTTTCAACCTCGGCATCGGTCTGCTGGATGTGCCCGGCGAATGGCCCTGGAGCTACGCAATGCTGGCGATGTGGCATGGCCTCTTCTTCCTAACCGGCGCCGGCCGTGTCTGGGGCATGGATGGATTGAGAAGAGGGAAACGAGGCAGGGCCGATAATTTCTAACCGCATCTCTTATGAAAATATCGGTTCGTAGTCAATTTTTAGTTGCCTAATCGCGACCGCCGCTGAAAACCGAAAACCGGAAACTGTCGAATGACCATCCTGCTGGCTCTTGCCGCCGGTGCAATTCTCGGCTATCTCTTTGAACGGGGCGACTTCTGTTTCCACAGCACCCTACGCGGTCTCGTCCGGCGGCCGCGGCAGCCGAATCTGGCGCGAGCCTATCTGTTGTCGCTGCTCATCGCCCTGCCCCTGGTGCAGGGGATGAGCGCCTTGGGTTGGATTGCGCCTTGGGTTGCGCCATGGGCCTGGCAGGCGAATCTCGTGGGCGGGCTGATCTTCGGCGCAGGCATGGTCATCGCGGCCACTTGTGTAACGGGCATTTTCTATAAACTCGGCCACGGAATGCTGGGCGCGCTGGTTGGGCTGGTCACCTGGTCTATCGGTGATGTGATCACCTGGCGCGGGCCGCTCAACCCCTGGCGGGAAGCGCTGAACCGCAACGTCGTGGAGGTGGATGGACAAACAGCGACGCTCTTGAACACGCTGGGCGCACCGTTGGGGCTGGCGCTGGTGATCCTGTTGCTGCTGGCTGTGGCCGTCTATCTGTGGCGCAGTCCCCGTTCGGTTCAGGGTGACTACTGGTCATGGCTGCCCCTCGGCCTGTCCGTCGGCCTGTTCACCGGCCTGGCGTGGCTGCTGGCCCGTGTCGGCGGGTCGAACTACACGTTCGGCACCTCGCGCGTGCCAACCATCCTTTACGAGGCGCTGGTTGGCGCAAGCGACCCTGGCAATCTGTGGATTCCGGTAGCGCTTGTGGCTTTGCTGCCCGGCTCATTGATTGCGGCACGTCATGCCGGCACATTCTGGGCCAGGGGAGAGTCGACGGAACGCTACGCACAGTTGGCGGTTGGCGGACTCATGATGGGCATTGGCGCAGGCATATCGGGCGGCTGCAACCTGGGCCATTCCCTGGTCGGTGTCCCGCTGTTGAGCCTGGGCAGCATTACCACGACGCTGGCAATGCTGCTGGGCGTCTATCTGGCCGACCGGGCCATCGCGTCGCTGCGCCCAATGCAGCCGTCAACCAATTGAGCGTCCCTCCATGTAATGAAGTCGGGCTGAACAACGGTAAGCAGACAGAAATCACAACGGGAGCATCAGCATGGGTCAGGTAGAGATCAGATTACGGCAGGCTGTCGCCATTCTACGCATAACGATTGGGGTGATACTGGTTGTCACCTGGTATGACAATCTGCGAGGGGGGATATATACAGCCGATGGCATCATCGGCCTTTTCAACTATATCTTCCATGAAAATGAAGGCGGCCCGGCCTTCTACCGAGCAATAATCAACGGCACGATCTTACAGGTGCCTGGGTTGTTCGCCGTCTTCCAGCTGGTGGGGGAACTGCTGTTGGGCCTGGCGCTGCTGGTCGGCCTGTTCACGCCACTGGCCGCAGTCGGCGCGGCGTTGTTCTTCTTCAATCTGTTTCTGGCACATCTCGGAGGCCACGATTGGATTTGGCAGTATGTATTGCTGACCGTCTCCACACTGGTCGTGGCCATGTCGCAGGCCGGGCGCGCCTGGGGATTGGATATCCTGCTCCTGCGGCGATTCGGAGAGCCTCCGGGCGGCCCCATCTGGTAAAGACGGCAGGTTTCGGTGTGAAAATCCATGTGACGCCAGGACTTTGGCACGGTCTGCAAGCTGGGGGGCGTCGCAGGCGTCTCACCAGCTCCTACCCGATACGGAAGAAAACCCGTTATCAAGGTGAGCGCACATTCCGTCGGCGATTGATTCTTGGTGAGCACTCGCCTGGCAACTGAAAACTACGAAAGATGGTTCTGGAACTCATCTATCTCATCACGGCAACGCTCCTCGCCGTCTACGGCATGCAGGCGCTCTTCCTGACCCTCATTGCCCGCTGGGCGATGCCTGGCGCGGCCGCGCCCCGCCCTGCGCCAACCCCGGATCCGCCGTTCGTAACCGTTCAGCTTCCGGTCTACAATGAACGCCACGTCGTGCGGCGGTTGATCGACGCGGTCGCAGCCTTCGACTGGCCGACGGATCGGCTCCAGATTCAGCTGTTGGATGACTCGACCGACGATACGAGCCAGATTATCGCCCAAAGTATCGCCGCCCATCGGCAGAAGGGGATCGACATCGTTCAAAAACGACGCGCCGACCGCAAAGGTTACAAAGCAGGCGCGTTGCGGGAAGGGCTTGACGACGCGCGCGGCGAATTCCTCGCTATCTTTGACGCCGACTTCGTGCCGCCGCCCGACTTCCTCCAAAACACGATCCCCTATTTCGCCGATCCAAAAGTCGGATGCGTTCAGACCCGCTGGGGCCATCTGAACCCCAACGTCTCCCGCCTGACACAGGCCCAGTCCCTGGGCATCGACGGTCACTTTGTCGTTGAACAGAGGGCCCGCAACGAACTGGGCGCCATGCTCAACTTCAATGGCACGGCCGGCGTGTGGCGACGCACCTGTATGGAGAATGCCGGCGGCTGGCAGGGGGATACGCTCACAGAGGATCTCGACCTGAGCTATCGCGCCCAGTTGCAGGGCTGGCGAATCGCCTATCTGCCGGGTGTAATCGTGCCGGCGGAGATTCCGGTCTCGGTGGACGCCTTCAAGCGACAACAGTTTCGCTGGGCCAAGGGAAGTATGCAGACCGCGAAAAAGCTGTTCACATCCGTCCTCGGGTGGTCTAATTCGTTCCCCCTTCGGGCCGGGGCGTGTGTCAAAATTCCTCTTTGGAGCAGGGCGCTCGGCATCGTGCATCTGACCAGCTACGCGGTTCACCCGCTGATGATTCTCAACCTGCTCTTTTTGCTGCCGGTAATGTCCTCACTAAGCCCGGTCCTCAAAGTTGTCTCGTTCTTTTCGCTCACAGCCATCGGCCCGCCGCTGATGTATTGGACGGCCATGCACAGCCAGGGGATGCCGGTCAGAATACGGATACATCGGCTCATGGTGCTGCTGGGATTGGGCACCGGCCTGTCGGCCAATAACAGCCGCGCGGTTTGCGAGGCGCTCCTGGGCGTTCGCAGCGCCTTCAAACGCACGCCGAAGTTCGCCGTCACCCGCGCCGCCAACGACTGGCACACCAGCGCCTACGTCCTGCCCAGCGACCCCACAGTCTGGGTCGAACTCGTTCTCGCCCTGTATGCCATTTCCTTGTTGGTGCATAGCCTCTTGCACGGCATCTGGTGGCTGCTGCCCTGGCTCACCCTCTACTCCGGCGGATACACCTATATCGCCTTCCTTTCCATGCGCCAGGCGTGGGAGAAACGCGGCGCGCTGCGCCACGGTTTGACAGCGGCGCGGGGGGCGGGAGATTGACCGCCCACAACGAGGAACGAGTGTCCCCTGGACCGGACCGACGGGCGCTGCTTGTCATGGCGAAACATCCCGTTGCCGGTCGTGCAAAAACCCGGCTCGTTCCCCCCCTGACCGGCGAATCCGCGGCGTCTCTCTACCACTGCTTCTTGCAGGATGTCCTGGCCACAGTGCGCGCCGCGGCCCACATCGCAGCCTTCTCACCCGGCATCGCCTACACGCCGTCTGCTGCACGGAGTTTCTTTCGCCGCCTCGCCCCGGATTTCCAACTGATTTCGCAGCAGGGCGAACAGATAAAGGACTCCTCTCTCCCCTCCCCTCCCTCCTCGCAGTTGGGCGACCGCTTGCAATTTGTGCTGTCTACTGCATTGGGGCAGGGTCATCAGCAGGTCGTCGCCATCAACAGCGACAGCCCTACCCTGCCGGCGGAGTTGCTATGCACCGCCTTCCGGCGCCTGGATAATCCCCAGGTGGACGCAGTGTTTGGCCCCTGCGCAGACGGCGGCTACTATCTGATCGGCGTCAAGCAAGCGCCCGGACGACTCGTGACAGAGGTGGAGATGTCTACGCCCTCGGTTCTACAGGATACATTGGCCATCGCCGCGCATGAGGGGATACGCGTCGAGCTGCTGCCTGAATGGTATGATGTAGACAGCGCCGACGACCTGGAGCGCCTGCGCTTCGAGTTAGCCGCACACCCACAACGGGCGCCCGCCTCCAGCCGTTTTCTGAACGAAACATGAAAGTCGATGTCATCATTCCGGCCCTGAACGAAGCCGGCAACATCGTTCAACTTGTGCAGGAAGCCGCAGCGCAGCCGGTGGCGCGGGTGATCGTCGTCGATAACGGTTCCAGCGACGGCACCGGTCCGCTGGCCGCTGAAGCCGGCGCAGATGTGGTCGTTGAGGCGCGGCCTGGCTATGGTTATGCCTGCGCGGCCGGCGCCGCGGCCTCAGGCGGGGATATTCTCGTCTTCCTCGACGGCGATTTCAGCTCCCTGCCGGTCGAGATGCCCCGCCTGCTCGCCCCGATTCGACTGGGCCAGGCCGAATTGGCGCTCGGTTCGCGCGTACTCGGAGAAATTCTGCCCGGCGCGATGCCGGCGCATCAACGTTTCGGCAACTGGCTTACCTCTGGGCTTTTGCGGCGGCTGTACGGGGTGGCGGTCACCGATCTGGGGCCGTACCGGGCTATCAGTCGCAGTCTCCTGCTGGACTTGCACATGCAGGAGATGACCTTCGGCTGGCCCACCGAAATGATGGTAAAATGCGCCCGGCGGGGTGTGCCGATTCTGGAAGTGCCGGTCAGCTTTGCGCCGCGCCGCTTCGGACAATCGAAAGTCAGCGGTACGCTGCGCGGCTCCGTCCTGGCCGCCTACTACATACTGGGCGTAACGCTGCGCTATGCCTTTTTCCAGTGAATAGTGGGCAGAGGGGCTGCCAGCTCACTAGCTAAAGAGATCCTGCTCTCGTGAGCCACCGCAAGGCGATCTACTACCAGGCCCTGGCAGCCTTTCTCTTCAGCACAGGCGGGCTGCTGCTCAAAGTCGTTTCCGTCGAGCCGATGGCCCTGATGGGTGTGCGCAGCGCCATCGCCGCCCTGGTGATCGGCCTTTTTATGGGTCGGCCTCGATTTCACCGGTCGCTGCCACAACTTGGCGGGGCTATCGCACTCGCCGGCGCGCAAGGCTTTTTCATTTTCGCCAACCGCGATACCACGGCCGCCAACGCAATTTTCATCCAGTACACCGCGCCGGTGTTCGTGGCCTTTTTCGGTATCCGCTATCTGCGCGAACCTGTGGGGAAGCTGGATTGGCTCTTTCTCGCGACAATAGGCGTGGGGCTGCTCTTTTTCTATAATGACGGGTTGACCGCCGCTGGCGCAACCGGCAATCTGTACGCGTTGCTGGCCGGCCTCGCATTCGCCTGGTTTCTCCTGTTTATGCGCAAGCAGAAGGATGCGTCAACCATCGAAACGATCTTCCTCGGCAACATCCTGGCCGCGCTGCTGGGCCTGCCCTTCCTGCGCGAGGTTGCGCCGAGCGCGGTGGACTGGTCTGGGATGCTCATCCTCGGCGTCTTTCAGATCGGCCTCCCTTTCATTCTCGTCGCACGCGCCATCAAAGAGTTGACTGCGGTGGAAGCCGTCCTGATCCAGGCTCTGGAGCCGATTCTCAGCCCCTTGTGGGTCGTCCTCTTCATCGGCGAAACGCCAACGCCGCTGGCGTTGTTGGGCGGCGCCTTCGTCGTCGGCGCGGTGACGCTGCGTTCGATTCTGTCTGCGAGGATGCAGCGCGTGGGGCCCGCTTCCCAGCCAACCACATGACGACGCGACAAGAGCCACCGTGAACAGCCCGAATTCTTCCTCGCAGGGTCGCAACGCAACTGCCGCGCCGCGCAGAAGCTCGATCCGGCGGCGTATGTGGACCTCCTCCCTACCCGAACTGGTCGTGCTTCTCCTGGCTGCGCTGCCGCGCTTCTGGCGGCTGCAGTATCATAGCTTCTGGTTCGACGAAGCAGTCTCGCTCACCTGGGCCAGAGCCGATGCCGCCCACATCTGGCAGACTACCTTGCAACTTAGCCGAGACAAGCACCCGCCCGCCTACTACTTGGCGCTCCACTACTGGCAGGCGCTACTCGACTGGTTCGGCGTAGCCGGGCCACAAGGGCACCCCGACGCCGCCCTGCGCATCTTCGGCGTGTTGATGGGGATCCTGATGGTCTGGGGCGTCCTGCGCCTGGCAACGCAGCTTAGCGGTCGCGCCACCGGTCTGCTGGCTGGCCTTTTCGCCGCGCTCGCGCCCGTGCTTGTGTGGTACAGCCAGGAGTTGCGTATGTTCCAGCCCGCCGCGACCGCAGTTGTGTGGGCGGTCTTCTTCCTGGTCGCTGCGAGAGGGCATGACCCGTCAGGCGCCACACGCTATGGCCGCGCCGCCACAGTGGTTCGACTCCTCTGCTGGCTCGGTTTCGCTGTCGCGCTCCTCTTCTCCCTCTACAGCTATCTTTACGCCGCTTTCTTCCTGCCCAGCCTCGGACTGTCGCTTCTTCTGCTGGCCCGCCGGGGCAAAGCGTTCGACAGGCGCTACTTTTTCGAGGGCAGCGCGGCGCTGGTGGTCATCGCCGCGCTCTTTCTGCCCCTGGCCCGCAACGCCTGGCGCGTCAACAGCGCAGAGAGTCCGCCGGGCGCGGCCTTTGCCGAGTTCCTGCCGAATCTGTGGCGTCAACTGACGATTTTCACAGTCTGGTATACGTCCTGGCCGTTAGCGCCCAAAGTCGCCGCCATCTTCTTCTTTGCCGTTCTTGTCGTGGCAGGCCTGACCTTGCGCGGCAACTCCCGCCGCGGCCCGCGATTTGGCCCCCAGCCTTGCGCGCCTTCTTTTTTCCTGCGGCTATCGGCCGGCGACCGGACGCTCCTGTGGCTTTGGATCGGCGGACCGCTGCTGATCGGCAATCTGCTGCTGGCGACAAACGCGACCGTCTTTCGCGAGGATCGCTACTTTCTCTTTCTGGCGCCGTTTGTCCTCTGGGCCGCGGCGCGCGGCGTCGGCGCGATCGGACGGTTGTGGTCATCCGCCGGGATACTCAGTGGCGCGGCCGCGGTCGCGCTGCTGGCCGCGGCGCTGCCGGTCCTGTGGACGCCCCTGCTGTTCCGCGAGAACTGGCGCGCCGCCGCCGACTACATCAGCGCCTATCGCCAGCACAGCCCGGGCTCTGTCTCAGCCGCCGTCGTCCACCCCTACTTTTTGCTCCCAGCGTTGGATTGGTACATCCGCCAGCATCACACAGCTGAAGAACTACCATTATTTGGTAACTTTGGCGGTCCTCTGACCCCGGAGCAGACGGATACCATCATCGCCCCGCATCTGCAAGAGATTACCACAACCCTGGGCGCGGATACGGTCTGGTTGGTGCAGAGCCATCTCACCGGTGTCGATGATCAGCGGCTTGTCCAGGCGTGGCTGGACGCCAACTTCGCGCTAATCACCGAGCAGTACCCAGCGGGCATCGACCTGCGGGGATATGCCGCGCGCTACCGCTATCCGACCCTGCCGCCGCTGCCGGATGCTGCCGTCTATCCGGCCGCGCAGATCTTCCCCGGCATCGAACTGGCCGCTTGCGAGTTGACGTCACCGGTCGTCGCGGCGCACGATGTCCTCTACCATCCGCCCAGCGGCTGGGTTCATCTGCGGCTCTGGCTGCGGGCAAACGTCGCCATCGAAAAAGAACCGACGATCTTTGCGCTGGTCCAGTCCGATGATGGTCAAGTCTGGGGTCGTTCCTTGCAGCGTGCGGGAGACGTGCTGGCCGTCTATCCGCCGACCATGTGGCAGCCGGACGAGTTCGTGCGGGTCGAACTGGATGTGAATCTCAACCCCTTGGCGCCCCCTGGCCTGTACAACGTCAAGGCCGAAGCGGCTGGGGAGGTTGGCGTCCCGTGCGGACGGGTCCAACTTGAATGACAGGTTCAAAGGCGGCGGCGAATTTGAGGCGTGTTCAGGCTGTCCCAGATGCGTCTCTGCTTGAAGCGGGCGCGGCGCCGCTGATCCCCAGCGCCTTCACCTGCGCACGCTGGAAGAACCGCCTGTAGGCGCGCGTCTCCGCCAGCAGTTCCTTCAATTTCGTCTGGAGCAGAGTTCGCTCATTGTCGTTGCGCTCCAGCCCGTCTCCCGGCTCGACGCGCGCAACATCGCCGCCTTCCCACTTCTGTAAGCGCAGAATCCCTTTCTGTTCCAGCCAGAGCAGGCTGCAGCGAATAACCTCATCGGTTACGCCGATGCGCGCCGCCAGCCGGGCGACGGGGAGCCGCCCATCTTGGGCCATGCCATGCCGCGCATCGTTCGAGTCGGGGCGCATCGACCACTTCGCCATGCCAGCCACCTGCTTCATCACAGCGTCGACCTGCACCTCGGCGGTGTCGCGGCCGATCAGATATAGCTCAGACGGGGCGAGCGTCTCCACCAGCCAGTGCAACAGTTCCAGGGACGGCGGGCTGCTCCACAGCACCAGCGGGCGGCCCGACTCGGCGGTGGCGGCCTCCAAGCGCGAACAAAAGGGAATATCGCCCAAACGGCTCCCTTCGGCATACCAGAAAGCGCTGTCGAAGGCGGGCAGATCTGCCACAGATACCTTTTCCCGGCGCAGATCGTAGAGGCCGCTCTGCGCTCCCGCCGAGTCGGTGGCGCCTGCGGCAACGCCGAACGGTCGCGCGGATTCTTGCGCCGTCCGCACGCCTTCGAGGGTTAGTTGCAGCGTGCGCGCGTCCCGATACTCGTTTATGCCGAGCGTGTAGACGACGTCGACAGGGCCGGTGGGCAGTTCCGCATCTGCGCTGCGCCACCAGAGCGCCGTCTGTTTCCTCTCCTGCCCATCCTGCAACAGCAGCCGCCGGTGGACGCCGTCCCGCCCGATGCGGCGATCCTGGACGACCGTCAGACGGCGGCTCATAAATATGGGCGCCGGGTTGCCATGACCGAATGGGGCCAGCCGTTCGACCTGTTCCACCAGAGCAAGGCTCAACTCGGAGAAAGGCAGTTCGGCGTCAATGCGCAGGCCCTCCGGCCCGGCATCGATGCGGTGCTGATCAATCTGGCGACTCAGCTCACGGCGAAAGCGGTCGATGTTGGAGGCCTCCAACGTCAGCCCGGCCGCGCCGGCGTGTCCGCCGTGCTGGAGCAGCAGATCGGCGCAGGCGGCGATGCCGCCGCCGATGTCCACGCCGGGCGTGCTGCGGGCGCTGCCCCGCGCCGGCTCCCCAGGCGGGTTGCACAGCAGAACCGTCGGCCTATGATACTCCTCCACCAGACGCGAGGCGACGATGCCGATGATCCCCGCGTGCCAGTTGGGATTGGCAAGAACGATAGCATTGAAATCGAGCAGAGCCGGATTCCGCTCCAGCATGTCAAACGCCGTCTGGCTGATCTGGCTGGTCAGCAGCCGCCTTTCATTGTTGAGCCGCTCCATCTGCGCCGCCAGTTGACCGGCGCGCACGGCGTCCTCGGTGGTCAGCAGTTCAACCGCGACCGTCGCATCGTCCAGGCGTCCCAGCGCGTTCATGCGCGGGCCAATCTGAAAGCCGATCGACTGGGCGTCTACACTGTCAGGAGAAATGCGGGCACTTTGCATCAACGCCTTCAGACCGAAGCGTTCAGTGCCGCGCAGACTGTCCAGTCCCACCTGGAGCAGATAGCGCGTGTCGTGCAGTTGCTCGGCCACGTCGGCAACGATGCCCAAAGCTACCAGATCGAGAAACTGGGCCGCGCCGTCGGGGTCTCCGGCCAGCTCGTATAGTTGTTGCACCAGTTTGTAGGCGACACCCACACCGGGCAGTGTGCGCAGCGGGTCGTCGGCGCGCAGAAACTTGGGATTGACGATGGCGTCGGCCCGGCGCACGCTATGGACACCGGCGACGGCTGTCGATGCAGCGCAGGGAGGCGCTGCGCCCGGCTCGACGTCGGCAAATTCGGCGGTCAGATCATGGTGATCGGTGACGACGACTGTCAGCCCGGCATCCTTGGCGATGCCGATCCCCTCCGCCTCGGCGATGCCGGTGTCGCAGGTCAGCAGCAGCTGCGGCGAGAAAGTCGACTCGCGCAGAAACTCCTGCAGTTTCCAGGGGCGGATGCCATGGCCTTCGCTGAAGCGGTTGGGCACGTGAAAGCGAATGCGTTGCGGCGCGGCCAGTTCCTGCAGCGCGGCCACCAGCAGGGTCGTGCTGGTCTGGCCGTCCACGTCGAAGTCGCCCCACACGAGGATATTCTTGCCTTGGCGGATGGCATCGAACAGCGTGCGCGCGGCGCGCTCCAGGCCGACCAGCGCGGTCGGCGGCGCAGGCGTGTAGGCCGCGCTGTCGAGAAAAGGGAGCGCCTTCTCCGGCGTGTCTATCTCCCGTTGGGCCAGCAGTTGCGCCACCAGGGGATGCCCGCCGACCGCGGCGCGCAGCGCCGACGAGGGTTCAACTTGAGGCAGCAGGATCCAGGGTTGGGGGGGCATTATCAGTTATGCCTGCAGTTGTGTTCAGCTGCTGAATTTAGAGGTGCCAGTTGTTTGCCTGGATCGCGTTGTTGACCTCTTCTTCAAGAGCGGCAAACGCACTCAACTGCCTCAGAGGCGTGAAATCTTCAATGAACTCCGTAACGAAACGTGCGTGTCTTCCTTCCCGGAAGTTCCTCTGCCGCCGTCTATTGAGGTCGCTGGCCTGTCTGAGTAATCCATTCAGGAGTTCCTTCGGATCGGATACTTGTTCCAGGCTGTATATGGGAGGCAACTCCAGTTGACCAGCGTTGCGCATGTTTCCTGCTGCGCTCTTGATGGCGGCTTCATCAATCAGTAGCCAAGTCTCCTGCATCCGAACAGGAATGACCCAGACAAAAGTCGGTGAAAACCGCTCTGCCAAATCAGCTACTGCCCGATGTATCTCCTGCACTCGCTTCTCTCGCGCCGCCCTTTCAGCATCTCGGTGAACAAATAGGAGATCACAAGGGTAAAAATTAAGACTAACCCTGATTCTGTCCGACAATTTTGGTCTGTCAGGAAATGGCAGCGCCCCCGGATTTGCCCACGCTTTCTGAATGGGACGGCGCACTCCATTCTGAATGAGGAGCCAATCCAAAATGGGAAGCAGGGCCGCATCACTGCTTCCATCGGCAACAAGCGTATAGCGGAGCTCACTCATTTCGGTACGCATCCACATTTTCCATCGGTAGGCCGAGTTGGCTACCGGCCATAGTGATAGGGTTCAGATAGGCCAACAGGTGTCCCATTATTGCGGGTTTCTCTCTAGGGGACACTTCGCTGCGCCAAGTGTCTGGACACCACCTGAAGACAGCTTTCTGAAACCGTTTGTCATTGCGGATGGCCTGTTCCGTCGCCGCGACGAGAAGACTCTCAGGCTTAACCAGTTGGACGACCGCCGGAGAGTGCGTATTAACGATCACTTGGCGTAGCGGGTTGTCCCGTGCGACAGGCCTGGTGACATCAACCGCTATCTCCTGGAGCAACTCCAGAATGGCTGCAATTCGGCCAGGGTGAATGCCATTCTCCGGCTCCTCCAGGCAGATGACACCCTGGGATGTGGGATCCAACGCCAAGACCGCGAGCGCCAGGAATCGTAACGTGCCATCCGATAGCGAACGCGCGGGATAGGTCGTGCCGTTCTTGTCTTGCACCTGCAATGTCAGTAACTGCCTCTTCTCGTCTCTGTCAACACTGACTTCATAGACATCATCGATCAGGTCGGACAACCTCAATGCAATTTGTTCATAAACCCAAGTGTCATGGCCGTCCGAACTCGTCTGAATCTCAGAGTGCGCCAGGGAGTAGAGCGTGGCTGGCAGATGGGAGCCATCAGGCCGCATCCCCGGCGGCGTCATAAACTCGTCGGGCCTGCGCAGCGACGAGGGTTCCAACTGAAGTAAACGCCAGGACTGCATCTCCCGCCGCGCAAGCAGGGCGGTAGGGCTCTCGGTCGCGTTGACGGTTGATAGCACGGTGCGGGGAAGATTGCTCGCCGAGAAAGATTGGGGGCGACCACTGCTACCGCCATCCTGGTGCAAGCGGATAACTTGCCGTTCCTCGTTTAAGTCAGTAGACATGAATGGAGCAGCCCTGCGCCCTTTGACAACCGATTTCCTCCATTTTTCTGCGCTGTGCTGGAACCGGAGGTGTTTCCACGCTTCGCCGAGTTTGATGTGCTCCAGGCTCTCCTTGACAAGCTCCAGGGAACCTGAAAGCGGTAGTCTTTCATCGACGCGATAGACCAGTTCCAAGGAGTAGCGCAGAAACGTAAAGGTGGCCTTCGCTTCCTGCCCCAGATCGTCTACGCCTTCATCTGGGATAATCATTTCAGCTGTGAAAGACAATTTATCGGCATACTCATTGCCGATGCGATGGAACAGGCTCCGGACGGATGATGCTTTATCGTCTTCGGCGCGGATCGACGCCGCGGCATCGACAAATGTGTCGCTGGCAAGCCTGCTCATGAATTGGATCGCATCAAACAGGTTCGACTTGCCCGTCCCGTTCGCGCCGGCGATGCAGGTAAACGGGCCGAAGCGGACATCGACGTCAACGAGGTTTTTGAAGCCGGATACCTGGAGTCTGGTTAACATTGGGCCTCCAATTGTCTCGAAACTACCCATGCGCGTTACGCAGGTATTGTCTCATAGGACAGGCTTGAGACACTTATGTATTCGCCGCCATGCTCGATCGTTACGCTGACAATCCTTCCGGCGGCGTCCAGTTCAATCAAGACAACCTCGTTTATATCTCGGGTTTCAACGATCTGCCTGTCCGACAAATTGACCAGGAGGGTATCTGTATCCTGAAAATACTTTAATTCCATGATTGGTATACCGAAAGTACTCAGTAAATTCAGCCGCGTTCCCACTCGAAAGGGAGGCGTCAAAACGCCAACTCCTGCACCTCCTCCAGCGTGAACTCCAACGCGTCTTCCAGGTCCACGTCGGCGAACTCGGCTTCGTCGTACTCGTCCAGGTCGCCGGCGCCGGTGCCGCGGTCACAGCGGGAGCGGTAGACGCAATAGTTGCAATAGCGCCGCCGGTTCTCGTCCGTATCGAACACTTTGGCGAAATCCGCCTGCCTCTCGCCGCGCAGAACGTCATCCAGCAGACCCTCAAGCCGGGCGCGGTTGGCCGTATGCAGGTCGCTGCTGTAGCGGAAGACGACCGCTTCGGTCGGCGCGGCCGTGAACCAGTAGCGCATCTCGACCTGCTCCGGCGTCACCGGGCCCCAGGGCAGGCCGGCGCTCGCCTCCACCAGCACAAAGGGATAAACGAGCGTCTGCATGCGCTGCTGCAAAACCGCACGCCGCGTCACGCGTTGATTGGTCTTCCAGTCGAGGATAACGACGCGGCGGTTGGCGCCCTCCCCACCGACGGCGATCAGGTCGTACTTTGCTCCCAGCCGGTACTGTCCGGCTTCCACTGCCAGGGACGCGCTCAAGACGCGTTCGACCTCAACGATCTCCTTCGGCAGATCGGCTGGCCGGAGGCGCAGATAACTCTCGAACCATTCATCCAGCGGATAGTCCAGACCGTCACTCAGCAGTTCGGCTGGCAGGCCGGCCTCCGCCCGTTCGACAAGCTGGTGAAACTGTCCGCCCAGCCTCATCAACTGCTCAAACTCGTCATAGGGCGCGGCCTCAAGCGCCGGCCAGGACAGCTCTTCCACATAGGCCAGCCAGAAGCGGCGCGGGCAGTTCACGTAGGATTGCAGGCTCGACTGGCTGAAGGCGAAGGTCGAGGGAAGTTCTAAGGGCACGGCGAACCGTTCTCTCTGCATATTCAAACGGCCGATTGGCCATTCGCATCTTTCGTAATTGTAGCACACAGGTTCGCGCCCCTCAACCGATGACCACCTTCCTGGTTCCCATCTTTCCAGACTACCGGGCTGCGAGATCCAGGTAACCTGTCCAGCGCTGGCCCGAGCCTCGCTCCCCCCCTTTGGGAAGCTCCATCGTTCCACGAAACTGCAGCGCGCAGTCCAGATTTTGGGGCATCCCACCGGGAGCGCGCGCGTCCTGCCCGCACCCGGCGTAAATGACAGAATAGGGCAAGTAGCGCACAGATATCCTGGATACACCCGCAACTCGGGTCCATCCCGAACGATTGTCCCCCTGCGAACTGCCCTTTCACCCGCCGCAATAAGGATCCGCTGAACAGGCATCAACCGATCGCCTGCAATCCTGCATATCCTGTATATCCTGATTCAGACAGCGTCCACCAATAAATCTGGGACATACCGGAAACTGCATCCCACTTGACAACTTTGTACAAATGTGCTATTATTTCATCACAATGGCCGCCCAATTCTAGGACGCCTCCTCCATTGAAGCATCGCATTTTCTGGAAGCAGGTAGCCATCTGTAAAGACTTGACCGCTGTCTTGCCAGAAAATTGGCACAGCCGCTCACAGTTCGTAACACCCCGGCATTCGGACAACTCGTTTCGCACTTGGCCCATTCGCCCTGTGCCTGTTCAGGCCGGCGCGGTCGAGCCGTCCAACGTCAGTCGCCTGGCCCGCGCCTGGCTGCATGATCTTCTTCGCGAAACTTCGTGCTCTTCGTGGACCGCGCAACGGTCGCCGACCGGCCTTATGGCCCTGCTGAAACCGTTGGAGAATATGCACGAGTTACCAGGAACATCCAACAATCGAACTTTAGCTATGCTTTCAAGCGGACATTGCGGACATTTTTCAAATTTTCATAGAAAAATGTATCCGTCCGCCCACCTTGACTGGCAAACACACGCGGAAGTCGCCGGCAGCCCGTCTCGCATACTCAGATGACCTATCACATTTACCCGTGAACGCTCGTATTCTCTCGTGAACGCACCTGAGACGCTCGTCAAGCGCTCGTACACGCTCGCAAAACGCTCGCAATCTCTCGTGAACGCACCTAAGACGCTCGTCAAGCGCTCATGCACGCTCGCAAAACACTGGTATTCTCTCGTAATCTCTCGTGCAACGCTCGTCAAGCCCTCATGCATGCTCACAAAACACTGGCATTCTCTCGTAATCTCTCGTGCAACGCTCGTCAAGCCCTCGTGCATGCTCACAAAACACTGGCATTCTCTCGTAATCTCTCGTAATCTCTCATGCAACGCTCGTCAAGCCCTCGTGCGGCATACCTGGCCCAAGAATCTGGGCTCACCGGCGCCTTTCCATATCCAGGATGAAGCACGGCCGTCAATGCACGTTGCCCCCAGAAATTAGCGGTCAATCCGTTGCTATCACCAAATTCTCGATAGCCCTTCCGCTTGCCGGAAACGCCTTTTTCGCATACCATTAGAGGGCCATCGCGCCCTACCTGAACCGGGGCGCACCCAATCATGCCATCCGGATTCACCAGTTGAGGAACCCGCTGTATGAGCAGACCCACCCACGACTACGCGGCCATCGAGGTCCCCTCTGCCGGCGTGTCTCTGCCCGTTGACGGCGGCCCCGTCACGCGCCCGTCCGCCGACCTGATCGCGCAGTTGCGGCAGGTGAGCACCGCCACCGCCAGTGCCACAATGCACCGATTTGGCATCCGCCAAACGTTTATCCAGGGGCCGCTGCCGCGTACGCCCGGCGCCAAGATCGTCGGCCCAGCCGTGACGCTGGCCTTTATGCCCCAGCGGGAGGATGTCTTTTCCGCCGCGGCCCAGGAGGGCGCGGAGAAGCGCGGCGCGTTGTGGGCCGTTTTCGAAACCGTCGAAACGGGTGATGTGCTGATCATTCAGGCCTTCGCCAGCCGCTATACGGGCTGTGTCGGCGAAATGCTGGCCACCTACTTCAAGGGCCGCGGCGGAGCCGGTATCGTCGTTGACGGCTGCGTGCGCGACTGGCCCAACATTCAGACGGTCGGCGTGCCTCTGTGGACAGTTGGCTTCACGCCCAACTACGCGTCCCAGGCCGAACTGTTCCCCTGGGGCCTGAACGTGCCGGTGAACATCAGCAATGTGCTCGTTCTGCCCGGCGACGCGATCATCGCCGACGACGACGGCGCCGTAGTCGTGCCCCGTCAGATGATCCCCCTCGTGCTGGAGCACACCCTGGCCCACGAAGAGTGGGAGGTCTTCAGCCGCATCAAACTGGCGGAAGGCGGCGCGCTGAGCAAATACTACCCTCTAAATGACGAGGGCTGGGCTGAGTATGAGAAATGGGAAAAAAGCAACGGATGACCCGGCAATCGAAACCTGCGCACCAGTGAAGGAGCAAGCGCCCATGTATCTCACTCGACACAGCACATCCGCCGGGCCGCGTTGGGCGGTGGATGGCAAGCTGCTGCCCACCGGGGTGACGCTCAGCACACTGCTGGCCCTGCCGGTCGCGGGCCTGCGCTCGCTGTTGGCCGGACTGGCGACGGACGAAGAGGCTGGCGGAGGCCTGCTGGCGCCGCTCGATGACCACCACGAGGTCTGGGGCAGCGGCGTCACCTACCTGCGCAGCCGCGACGCCCGCAAGGCCGAATCCGAGAGCGCGGCGGATGTGTATCAGAAGGTCTACGACGCCGAGCGCCCGGAAATCTTCTTCAAGCAGTTGGGCTGGCGCACCGTCGGACACGGTCAACCGGTGCGCATACGCGTCGACACCACCTGGAACGTGCCGGAGCCGGAGCTATGCCTCGTCATCAACGCCGGCTGTCAGATCGTCGGCTATACCGTCGGCAACGATATGTCCAGCCGCGACATCGAGGGCGAGAATCCGCTCTATCTGCCCCAGGCCAAGACCTATGACGGCTCGGCCGCGGTCGGCCCGGGCATCCTGCTGGCGAGCGCCGACGCGTTGACCGACCTGGCCATAAGTCTGGAAATCGAGCGAGACGGCGCGGTCGCCTTCGCCGGTGAAACCGCCACCAGCCAGATGAAGCGCACCTTCCCCGATCTGGCCGCCTATCTGATGCGGGAACTGGCCTTCCCCTACGGCGCGCTGCTGATGACGGGCACGGGCATCGTTCCGCCCGACGAGTTCACGCTGCACAGTGGCGATATTGTCAGGATAACGATCGATGGCATGACGCTGGAAAACTCTGTTGCGTGAGATCTGCGTTGCAAACCGAAATTGACAGAGGAAACTGGAATCGACCGCAACCAACCGATTGCCGGCAGCGATTGGTTCTCACTAGGACGGCAGACTGCGCCGCCCGTGCTGTTGAAGAATCGTATTGTAAAGAGGAGGATCACGCCATGGCGGAACTGAAAACCAAGACGGTTGAACTGGCGAAAGTGGTCTCGCGTAATCCTGCGGTTCACAGCGGAGATCTGGTCTTCTCCGGCACGCGCGTTCCCGTAGATACGCTCGTGGATTATCTCATAGGGGGTTATTCGATTGGAGAATTTCTAGAGGCTTTTCCCACTGTCGAACGTTGGCAGGTCGAACAGTTTCTCGAATTCTCACCGGAAGCACTAGTAGTGTAACAGGTAGGGTTTGACGGATAGGTAAACTGTGGCACACTCTCCAGAAAAGCGGACACAAGGAGAGGGAAGATGCCAGCGAAACGATATCGGGTGCGATTGACAGCGGAAGAGCGCAAGGAACTGGATGGGCAGGTGAACACAGGCACAGGGTCGGCGCGACGCTTAAGACGGGCTCGCATCCTGCTGATGGCCGATGAAGCGCAAGCGGGTGGGGGCTGGTGCGACGCCGAGATTGCCAAGGCATTAGGGGCGCACCAGCGCACGGTCGAACGAGTTCGGGAGCGGTGTGTCACAATCGGGATCGAAGCCGCCCTCACCCACACGCGACCGAAACGGAAACGACCACGCGTATTGGATGGTGCCGGCGAAGCCCGGTTGGTGCAGTTAGCGTGTAGCGCTGCGCCTGATGGACAGGAGCAGTGGACGCTGCAGATGCTGGCCGATAAGCTGGTCGAATTAGAGGTGGTCGAGCGTATTTCACGCGAAACGGTGCGGACGACGCTCAAAAAAACGAACTTAAGCCCTGGCTGAAAGATGCGTGGTGCATTCCGGAGACATCGAGTGCAGAGTTCGTTTGTGCCATGGAAGATACGCTTGAGGTCTATCATCGGCAACAGGATCCCAAGCGACCTGTGGTCTGTCTTGATGAAGCCAGTAAACAGTTGACCAAAGAGACCCGTCTGCCCCTGCCACCGCGACCGGGTGCAGTGGCCAAATATGACTACGAGTATGAACGCAACGGCACCAGCAACCTCTTTCTCCTTTTCGCACCGCTGCAAGCTTGGCGTCATGTCAAGGTGACAGCGCGCCGCACCATGGTTGATTTTGCCCACTGCCTGCGTGACCTTGTCGACATCCATTTCCCGCAGGCTGACACGATCGTCTTGGTGATGGACAATTTGAACACGCACAAACTTGCTTCGCTGTATGAAGCGTTCCCGGCGGCTGAAGCCCGCCGCCTTGCCGCCAAACTGGAAATCCATTACACGCCCAAGCATGGCAGTTGGCTCAATATGGCTGAAATCGAACTCAGTGTCCTGCATCGACAGTGCTTAAACGCTCGCATCCCTGACCAACACACCTTGATGCAGAAAGTCGCAGCTTGGCAAACCCGCCGCAATGCTTCTGCATCGACTGTTAACTGGCGTTTCACCACCGCTGATGCTCGCATCAAACTCGAACGCCTTTATCCGTCAATAGAAGATTGTTGAACTACTAGAACACTTGCAGGCATACGGTGCGCGTACTGCTTGATGAGGATGTTGACATCCACCTCAGAAATCACTTCCCAGACGAGGTGACGGTTGAGACGGTCGAATACCGGGGCTGGAAGGGCCCAAAGAACGGCGCCTTATTGCACGCCGCCCAGGAGATTTTCGACGTTCTCGTGACCATGGATGACAACATTCCCTACCAGCAGTCGTTGCGACACTTCGATCTAGCGGTGGTGATCTTACGCCCGTCGAGCAAACGCCTTGAGGACCTCCTGATGTTGATCCCTGAGTTTGACCGAATAGTTCCTGAACTTCGGCCAGGGCATGTAACGCGGATCTATCCTCCCAAGTGACTTGAACTCTCTAACTCGCTCGCCTGAATTGCACCTTCGAACTATTAGAACGTTCTCCACAACTGACAGGAACATCTGAATGGACCGTCCCAATATCCTTCTCTTCCTCACTGACGATCACGGCCAGTGGGCCAATGGCTGCTATGGCAACAGCGAATTACAGACGCCCAATCTGGATAGACTGGCCGCGGAGGGCGCGCGTTTCGCCAATGCGTTCACCCCCTGCCCGGTCTGCTCACCGGCGCGGGCCTGCCTGATGACCGGACGCACGCCCTCGCAAGTGGGAATCCACGACTGGCTGCAGGAGGCCGAACCCGCCATCGGTGAATTCGACTGGCTGGCCGGGGAGGCGACCCTGCCGCAGCTTCTTTCCGCCGCCGGTTATCGCTGCGGCCTGTCGGGGAAGTGGCACATGGGCCGCTCGCACCGGACGCCGCCGGGCTTCGACTGGGCTTTCGGTCTGCCCGGCTGGCAAGGCGCGCACAACGGCCCCTACACCTATCACCTGAACGGTGAGCCGCTGGAACTGGTGGGCAACAAGAGCGCGCTCATCACCGATTACGCCTTGCAATTCCTCGATAGCGCGCCGACGGATCAACCATTTTTCCTCAACGTGGGCTACATCGCCACCCACTCGCCTTACCAGGCCGAAACCCATGACCCGCACCTGACCACGCGCTTCGCCGACGCCGAATTCCGGGACATCCCTCCCTACCACCCCCACCCGTGGCAGCGCAACGAGGGCCTGGCCGGCGGCTTTCAACCGACCGAAGAGCAGATTCGTAGCCGCTATATCGGCTACTATACCGCCGTCACCGAGATCGATCGCGAGGTAGGGCGGCTGCTGGACAGGCTGGAAGAAGATGGCCGACTGGACAACACGCTCGTCATCTACACGTCGGATCACGGCTGCTCGGTCGGGCAGAACGGCTTCTGGGGCAAAGGCAACAGCACCCGTCCTCTGAATATGTACGAGATCTCAACCCGGGTGCCGCTGATGCTCCGCGCGCCGGGCTTGGTCGCAGCCGGGCAGGTCAGCGAGCGCTGCGTCGATCATTACGACACCTTCCGCGCGATATGCGACTGGGCGGGGGTCGCGTTGGACGAGAGCCGCAACGATGCCGGCGCCAGCTACGCCCACCTGCTGGACGGCAGCGGCCAGAGCGCATGGGACGACACCCGCTATGGCGAGTACGGCGACCTGCGCATGGTGCGTACGCCGGGCCACAAGTTCGTCAAACGCTACCCGGACGGACCCCATGACCTGTTCGAATTGGAGACCGACCCGGGAGAATGTCTCAACCGCGCCGGCTGGGATGAATTTACGGCAGTGCAGGATGGGCTGGAGAAGCAACTGGAGACGTGGTACAGCCGCCATGAGGAACCGGTCTATTCCGGCGCGCGCATAAAGTTCCAACGCACCCACAACCGCAACGAGGCCTGGCGGGACGGCATCCGCGAGCGCCGCGGGTTGCAGGTGTATGACAAGTGGACCGAGAGTTGAGGAAACGATCAGGGCTTGCCTCAACCCTCCTGCAAGCCATGCCAATTGCCGCCTTCAAACCACTTTAGAAAGACATTGCGATCTTCCTCATCGGCAATGGCATCAGCGGCAGCCTGCGCCTGATCTCTTGCCCGGCGCGCCGTGTCCGTCTCCCCGGCGGCGGCGTAGGCGCGGGCCAGGGCATCATAGGCGAAGGCAAAGTCCCAGTCGGCCATCTGATCGGGGCTGGCCTGCGCCAGTTCCAGATAGCGGCGGGCGTGGCGCAGCGCGGCCTCGCCTAGCCCGGCAGCCGCATAAACGCTCGCAACCGCGAACTCTCCCCGTCCGTGATTGGCGACCGTGCCGACCTGCATCCAGTGATAACAACTGGCGTGCGCCGCATGAATGTACGGCTCGGCTGTCTCCGGCGTCACCAGCCCGGCATCCAAGGCGTCCATCGTGCTGTTGTTCAGGTCGCTACCGAAGCAGCGGTGCGCTTTGGAGAGATCGAAGGGCGCTTCAGCCATGTTTTGTCCTTCCAGTGTGGCGTTGAGACCGCCTGAACAACAGGCGGCGCGGCGCGGATTCCGCCTTGAACTGTCCCCGGCGGGATGACGACAGACTACCCGTCTATCGTAGCGCCAACGTTGCCGAAGTCAAGCGACGCTGACTTTGTTTCGCCGCATCTTGTCTCTTTTCTGTCAGACGAAGGCCAGCAGGCAGGCATAGTTCTGGGACGATGTCGGCGCTTCGATCTCCTCTTCCCACAGCCCCAGATTGCTTGTGTGGGAGAAGCCGGCGTTGCGCAGCAGTTCCAGGTGGCGGCTGACAGGAAACCGGCCTGGCTCAAACGGATGGCGAGCGCCGTCGGGTTTGACGAAGTCGCCGTTCAACAGCAGCCCGCCAATTGACAGCGCGCCTGCACAGGCCCTGTAAACCTGAGCTGTTTGCGCCTGACCGCCCAAATCGTGCAGCGCACAGGTCGAGACGATGGCCGCGGGCGCGCGCGACAGTTCGTCGCTCCACTCATCGCGCAGCAGATCGGCCTGTTGCAGATGCAGTCGCGCGCCAAATCGCTCCAGACGCGACGCGGCCTGGGCCAGCATCGGCTGCGAAAAGTCGACGCCTTCATACGAGATACTCGGCAGGCGGGTTAGCAGAAACTCGGCCAGGAAGGCAGGCCCGATTCCCAACTCGACGACATGACCGGCCGCGGGGATTGCGCTTTGCAGTTGCCGTAGAATCGTCTCGAACAGATGCAGACGCTCCGGCGTGGGGGTGAACCGCCGCGCCCAATCCTCAGCGTAGTCGGCGTCGTGGAACTGATGCATCGCGCCAACGATTTCAGACATCGATCTTCCTCTCGGACTGTGATTCGCGTGATGGACTGTGATTGACCACCAAAGTTTACGCCGGCGCCGTCAATCATCTTACTCAGATAATCACATACACCACAGCTCACACAAATGAAGCCGTGTCCGAAAAGTATATGAATCCAGGACGCACCCTGAACACAGAGAGGAGCCGGGCGTCATTGACCCGGCTCCTCGACTGCTGTATTGGAGGAGGTATATGTCAACTGAAAGGAAGAGCGGCCGGCGCCCCCTTTTTCAAGCGAGCGCACTGAACCCCACTCAGTTGCCGCCATCCACTTCCAGGCTCAGTACTTCGCCCTCGCCGGCATCGACCACGACCCTCGCCGTCCCGTTCTCACCCTCCAATGTGACGATCCATACCCTGACACCGCCGCGGACGCCGCTGCGGGCAGAACTGCTTTCGACAGTCCCGATGTCGTCAGACTCGACCACTGCATCGGTGGCGATCTCGATCGCTTCTCTGAGGCTCACAAACTGCTGATCCGGGTCCTGGTCTTCCATCGCGGGGCGGGTGGTCAGCTCCACGTCAATCGTGCGGCTCCTGCTATTGCGCAAGACGCCGATCTCCACCGTCTCTCCGGGCGACTTCTGCATGACAAGATAGCTGATCACGTCCTCGAAGTTGCGCACCTCTATCCCGTCAATGCTGACGATGATGTCGCCGCTGCGCATACCGGCAGCGGCAGACGGACCGCCATCCAGCACTTGGCTCACATAGACGCCTAGCACGTTGTCGTCCAGCCTCATCCGTTCGGCTACCAGGGCCGAAACTGTCATCCCGAATACGCCCAGAAACGAATAACGGTACTCTCCGACGTCGATAAGAGCCGGTATAATCCGATTGGCGACCGTGACCGGGATGGCGAAGCCGACGCCGGAGTTGACGCCCGAACCGGCAATGGAACGCTCATCGGTGCGAATCGCGAAGTTGATGCCCACGACCCGCCCGCTGAGGTCCAGCAACGGCCCGCCCGAATTGCCCGGATTGATCGCCGCGTCGGTCTGGATCACCTCTGGTAGAGAATAGCGGCCGACGCGTCCGGGATCCCCCACGGGAAAGCTGCGCCCCAACGCGCTGACGATGCCCAGAGACATTGAGTTTTCAAGGCCGAATGGGCTGCCCAGCGCGATCGTATAGTGGCCGACCTTGGGCAGCTCTTCGGCGCGCTCCAGGGGGCGCAGGCTCATGCCATCGGGCGCATCGACTCGCAGAACCGCCAGGTCCGACTGCGGATCGCGGGCGACCAACTCGGCCTCCGCCCACATGCCATTGGAAAAATTGACGACAATGTCCGTAGCCCCTTCGACGACATGGTTGTTGGTGACGATATGCCCCTCTTCATCCCATACCCAGCCGCTGCCCTGTCCCCCCTGCGGTTGGGCAGGATTCGTGGAACGTGACTCCGGGCGTCGCGCCAGAATGCTGACGACAGACTGGGTCGCCCCCTCGTAAATACGGGAAAGCAACGCCTGGTCAGGATGATCGGGGCTTCCCTCCTGCGTGATGTATGTGATTTCCTGCGGTTGTACTTGGGCCGTGGTGGCTTCCACCGTGGCCGGTGTGATCTGTATCTTGCCGATTCCTGCCAATCCTGCTACAAACGCTACCGCCAAAATACCGATCACAACCAGAAACGTCCGCAGACTAACTGTTCTTTTTTGCACTGTATGCCTTCCTTGATCTACAAGCTATCTCGTCTCCCTAAACGGAGTAGAGTGTTCCGCATCGACTCCTCCAATCACTTCAAGCATAGCAGGATCCGCAGCAGAAGTCCTTATCAAAACCCTATGGCAACTTTAACGGAACCTTATCGACAGGTCGGCGGCGTCAAGGCCTTTCGGCAGGGCGCGACAGATCCCTGGGAAGAGAGAGCACGAATCTGGCGCCCGTGCCAGTGATTCGGTTGTGGGCGGTCAGCGTGCCGCCCTGGGCCCCTGCCAGCCGGCGGGAGAGCGCCAATCCGATGCCCATGCCTTCCCGCACCCGCTCCTGACGCGGAGAGCGATAGAGAAAGTCGAAGATGCGCTCCAATTCTGACGGGTCGATCCCCGGCCCGGAATCTTCAATCGTTAGTGCGATCGCGTCCGGGTCGGAGCGCAAGGTGGCCCGGATCTGCCCACCGTTCGGCGTGTACTTGATGGCGTTGTCCAGCAGATTGCCGACAATCTGGCTCAGCCGCTTCGGGTCTGCCGCCGGGAGCGTTGCGTCCGTCGCGATATGCGTGGCCAGTTCGATCTCCTTCTCCCTGATGCGCGGTTCATGGCGCCCGCACTCTTCCAGGACCAACTCTCCAACATTGACGGGAACGAGATCAAGCGCCAGATTGCGCATATCATTGCGAGCCAGCAGCGCCAAGTCGTCGAGCAGACGACGCAGTTGATCGACCTGATCGTCAATGCCTGATGAGAGTTCGACCACCAACTCCGACTCTTTGCCGTTCTGGTTGAGAACCTGGGCAGCCGCCTTGATCGCGCCCAAAGGACGGCCCAATTCATGCACGACCGCGCTCAGCAGCCGCCTTCTCCCCCGCTCCAACTCATACAACCGCTCCGACATCTCGTTGAACGTGCGCGCCAGCGTGCGCACCTCAGTCGGCCCTTCTTCCTCCACCCGGCTCGGCGGTGCGTCGAAATGCACGGCGCGCGTGGCCTTTGTCAGCCGCTCCAGGGGCTGATTCAGCGAGCGGCTGAGCGCGAAGCTGAGTAGAACCGCCACCAGCAGACCGGCGCTCACCGTTCCCCACACGATCCAGCGCAGGATCGTCAGGCGATTGGTCACCTGCGTCAGTTGCTGCGACAAATGCACCGCGCCGACCACCTCCTGCTCCTCGTTATGAACCGGAACCGCCACCGCCGCATTGCCCTGCCGCACCTGCCGCGCGATCTCGCCCGCCAGAGCCTTCTGCAATAGCTCCGGGTCCGGTGGACGGAGCGGCACCTTTGTCGAAGCAGTCGCGATGCCCGGCCTGACCACAATGTTGCCCTTCTCATCCACCACATGGAACAGGACCGGAACCTGCACCTGCAGGCGGGCGAAAAGCGACCGCGCCTGCTCCGCATCTTCCAGCGCCGACAGTTCGGCCTGATAAAGCCGCGAGATCAGTTCGCCCTGCCCGGCCAGTTCCGCGGTCGCTTGCTCCAATACGTAGCGGGCCTCAAGCAGGTACAAGAGCAGGAGGCTGAGCAGCGGGACGATTACCAGCAGGGGCAGCAGATGGCTGATTGCTAGCCGACTGCGTAGATTACGCCACATACGGGTCATCCTTGTCTGCGGCGGTCAACCGATAGCCCACGCCTCGCACCGTATGAATACGACGGGGATGGGCCGCATCCTCCTCGATCTTTGTCCGTAGCCAACGGATATGCACATACACGGTCTGCGTTTCGCCGATCCAGTCCCTCCCCCACACATTCTTCAGTATATCGGTGATTGTAACGGCCTCGCCCGCGCGGCCCGCCAGATAGGCGAGCAGTTGAAACTCCCTTGGAGTAAGCGCCACAGCGCGCCCGCCGACCGTGACCTGATACGCAGTGCGGTCCAACTCCAGATCGCCGACGACAAGATTGGGTGAATCGGCCGCGCTGCTGCGCTCCTCGACTGCTGCGGCACGCCGCAATACGGCCTTCACCCTGGCCAGAAGCACATCGATGTCGAACGGTTTCGTCACATAATCGTCCGCGCCCAGTTCCAGGCCGACGATTTCGTCCAGCTCGCGGCGGCGGGCCGTGACAAAGATGACAGGCGCGTCGAGCGACTGCTGCAAGGCACGCAGCGTCTCCAGACCGTCGATACCCGGCAGGCCGATGTCCAACAACACCAGTTGCGGCTGGATCAGGCGCGCCTTTGCCAGGGCCTCCTCACCGCTGCCCGCGGTTTCTGTGCGGTAGCCGGCATTCTGCAGGCCGATCGAGACGCTGCGCCGCATCAACTGATCGTCATCCACCACGAGTATGGTCGTCATAAGGGGATCCTACCCAATGCGCTTTGCAAAATATGTAGTACACATTGCCCTTTCAACGCACGCCCACACCGAACTCATAGACCAGTTGTCCGCCAAGCCAACCGCTGAAAATCACCAGCCCGATGCCCACCAGAAGCTGTATGGTCAGCCGCCATTTGCGCTTGGAATCTCCCAGAAAATCCGTTATCGCAGCATGGTCGTCCGCCCCTGCCCTGCTCGTGCGCATCGAAAGCAGCCAGCCGCGGTAAAGCAGATCCGCATAGAGAGCCGCCAGAGCCAGCCCACTGCCCGTATGCCAGTTGAGAATGGGACGGTAGGGCGCTTGCGGCGGCAGTCCCCCCTGGGCGACGATGCCGCTGATGATGGCCGCCAGCAATGTCAGCCAGCCCGGAAAGAGCAGCCCCCAACCGATGATGCGCAGTTCAACGCGCGGCCAGCGATGGATATATCCCAACATGGCAAGGCTGCCGCAGATCAGCAGCGCGATGGGGAAATGGACGGCAGCTGCATGGATGAGGGCAGGCATCATCGTACCAGCTTTCGATGCGCTGTACTCCCACAAGCGCATCTGCGAAGCGGAAGCTCCGGCACTGTAGAGGCTCTCTGCACGGACTGCGCAGCACGGTAGACAGTACTTTACTCCGCACCTCGGCGCCTCCGCAACTTTGCGCCGGAGCGGATGCTCCCTCACAAAACATTAGGAGATTCCGGCGTACAATTTCAATTATCTATAATTATCTGATAAGATTATGGGCAATAGTTCCGTAAGATTTGTGGAGTACACTGAGTGTCGTAAGCAAGTTCGGATAGCCGGACCTACACTGAACTTTATGCACATGGAGAAAGGATGAGAAAAATGGCACGCATACGGATTCCCAAGATTCCTTCGTCTGAGATCACACCGGAGCATGTGTATCTCAACCGGCGTAGTTTCATGAAGGGCGCAGGAGTGGCATTGAGTGCGGCAGCGTTGGCCGCATGTAGAATGCCCGAAAAGGAGGAGGTGGCCAGCGGCGGCGAAACGGAGAGCGCCGCCCAGCCTGAGACGGCCCAGGCCGATGCCGGCGCCGCTGACGAGCTGGGCGATCCGCTCAACACGTTGGAGCAGATCACCAACTATAACAACTATTATGAGTTCTCCACCGACAAGCAGGCGGTGGCGCGCCTGGCCGAAGGCTACTCCACCTCCCCGTGGACGGTTGAGGTCGGCGGGTTGGTCAACAATCCGGGCACATACGATGTCGACGACCTGCGCACGATGTTCGATATCGAAGAGCGCATTTATCGCCTGCGCTGCGTGGAAGCCTGGTCGATGGTCATCCCCTGGATGGGGTTCCCCCTCGGCGATCTGCTCAATGTCGTTGAGCCGAAATCGGAGGCGCAGTATGTGCGCTTTGAGACGATCCTCGACCCCGATGGAATGCCCGGCCAGAGGAACAGCAGTTGGTACAGTTGGCCCTATGTCGAGGGCCTGCGCGTCGACGAAGCCATGAATCCGCTGGCGATTCTCGGCACCGGCCTCTACGGCAAGGATCTGCTGCCCCAGAATGGCGCGCCGATTCGCCTGGTTGTGCCCTGGAAGTACGGCTTCAAGAGCATCAAGTCGATTGTCAAGATCGATCTGGTTTCCGAGCAGCCGTCTTCGCTGTGGATGGACGCAGCCGGCAATGAGTACGGCTTCTACGCCAATGTGAACCCGACCGTCAATCATCCGCGCTGGTCTCAGGCGACCGAACGACGCATCGGCGAAAGGGGCCGCCGGGAGACCCTGATGTTCAACGGGTACGAGGAGCAGATGGCCTACCTCTATGAAGGCATGGACCTGGTGGCGAACTACTAGAACGGGGTAGAGTTGAAAACCCGCATTTTGTTCTGTTACGCACTTCGCGTTGCGTAAGTCCGGGCGGGGCGCTTGGGGTTCCTGCGGGGGGTCTCAGGCGTGCCATCCGAGTGAAACGTCCCGGCTGTGAGCGGGAATCAGTTCAGCCGGACATCGCAGGCGCCGGAGAGGAAAGTGAAGGGGCGTGGGGGGTGACGCATGAAGATCGACAAACTGCTGACAAAAAACCAGATTCTGTGGCTGACGCACATCGGCGCTTTGATCCCGTTGGCGTGGCTGCTGTATGAGGACTATACGCCGTTGGCGTGGCTGCTGTCTGAGGACTATACGAACGGACTTAGTGTCAATCCAATCCAGGATTGGACGTTACGCACCGGCAAACCGGCGCTCGTTCTGCTCGTCCTCTCGCTCGCTTGCACCCCTCTCAACATCGTACTCGGCTGGCGAAATATCATCCCGGCCCGCAAATGGCTGGGCCTCTATGCCTTCAGCTACGCGGCCATCCATTTCTACATCTTCATCGGTGAAGACTACGGCTTCCAATGGACGTACATTTGGCAGGATGTCGGCACCAAGCTCTACATCATCGTCGGCTTCTCAGCCCTGCTGATTCTGTTGCCTCTTGCCCTTACTTCGTCCAAGGCGTGGATGCGCCGCCTGGGCAGGTTGTGGAAGAAACTGCACCAGTGGGTCTACGTCGCCGGCGTCCTGGCAGTCTTTCACTACGTCTGGGTCGTAAAGGCCGATTACCGCGAGCCGGCGGCCTGGGGCGTGCTGCTCGGATTCTTCCTGCTGGTGCGTATTCCGGTCGTCCGCAAACGAATTGCCAGATTGCGCTCCAAGCCGCGCAGCCCGTCCGGGCCGAGGGCGAGGAGATCACCGGCATAGTCCCGGCATGGCGGTCAGCCCCCGCCGAACCCATCAACCAGGTCAATTCAGTAGGGGGTTACTTTCGCCGTCGCTGCCGGCTGGCGCAAGGTGTCCCCCTCACTCTTCGCTTTCCTGGGCGCACTGGGGGCAGTATAGCGGGTCCTCCAACTCGATCAGATGCTTGCTACAGACGGAGAAAGAAATTTCCACGCGTTCGGAGAGGAAGCGCTTTCTGACCTCCACCTCGAGCTGAAGAGAGCTGCTGTTGCTCGTCAGCAGAAGGGCGGGCACAGGACAGTTGTTGCACAGCTTGCGCTTCCAGGGGCGTTCATTGTTGGGGCTTGCCTCGAGCAGACGGCATGTTTCCCGCTGGTTGCCGCGGTGATAATCACCGTAAAAGTATCGACAGTTAACCTGATTGGGCATCGGCATTCACCGGTGAAGCAGCACTCTCAGTACAATCGCCAGACATGTGAACGACTGTGAGAAACTGCCAAATGCGCCCTTGCGCGAAAGGGACGCGAGCGTCGAAAAAACAAGACCGCCGACACAATTCGATCGGCGGCCCCTTGGCCTGGTTGTCTTCTCTGCACGTACTGACGCCTAATTGTTCCAGAAGGGAACGTCACCAAGGTCGTCCTGGTCCCAGTCGCCACCCAAGAGAAAATCCGGATCGATAAAGAGGCGGTCGGCCAACTCGCCCTTGCGCCGTTCCTGTTCCGGCATCAGGAATCCGAACTCCTGCTCCAGGCTGACGAGCATCTCCAACTCGGCTTCCAGCAGATGGAACTCTATATGGTTGAGCGGCGGCGTTCCTGGGGCGAACTCCTGGAGTTCGTTCAAATACTCCTGATACGCTTCACAGGTTTCCCCCTCGGCATCAACCGAGGAAAGTTCGGATCGCCCCCATTCGGACTGAGGGATACCGAGGCGCCCACTCTCGTGAAAGAACTGCTCCAGGCGGTCGACATCCCAGTTTTCGATCAGAAACTCGAACTGACTCCTGGGCGGCTTTTCCGCGCGTGAAGGCAACTCGCGGCTGTGGGGCGCAGCATCGTCGGCGCTGTTGTCTTGACGGTCTGTCGTGTAACCGGCGTCATCGAGCAGGTGCAGATTGCTATATTCATGCAACACAAAGTGCATATCGTCCGGCGGTATGCCATCACTGTAGACATTTTGACCGATCAGCGCCGCCGCCAGCTCCCACACCGGCATCGCGGTGCGCGACTTCCGGTCCCCGCCGACGATCCGCTCCGAAGTCCGGGATAGGACAACGTTGCGTTTCCGGATCAGATCTTCCTGTCGGGATTCCTTTGGCTGGAGTCGAATCCCGTATTCTCCGCTGACCGCATCCTTCACTTGAATCAGCAGATCATCCTGCGTCGTACCGCCGATCTGATCAACCCATTTCACAAACGCCTGTCCAAGCCGCAAAGCCCAAGTGCCCTGTTCAATGTCCGCATGAGCTTGCAGAGTCGGGCCGCCCATCAACTCCACCGTTATCAGGCGCGTATCGGGCTGATGGGCCTGGAAGAACTGGGGAAAGAAGACGGCATGTTCCAGCTCATCCAACAGCAGGTTTCCCTTTTTGATTTCATAACGGCTGAGGGGATGCCGGAAGTATTGTTCTCGCAGCAGGCAGGACAGCCATCCGAAACGCCCGTGCCCCACCGGTATAGCCTGAAACAGCTTGTTGATCGCCTGATAGACCGCGCTGCGCGCGCCGCGCCCCACCGGTCGTTGAATCGCAATGCGGGAAACGAGGGCATCGACGCTGAGCAGTGATTTGGAATTGCTCAGAATCTCGGCAACACAGGTGAAATAGCTGGGATAATGTCTATCTTTCGCCATTCAAAATGCCTCCTGGGACCTATTATCGCATAAGAGGCTGTGTTTGTCTACCATTTTTCCCGCGGCGTGCATCCCAGAAAACCGGGCCATTGCGATGCACGTCAGTCGGCAGCTGCGAAGACGGGCCGGAACTTGTAACCGTAGACGATCTCGCCGCTGTCGCCCTCTTCCCGCAGTTTGCGCGTCACCATCTCCACCGGCATCCCGATCTCGACATCCTCCTCAGAGATGTCGGTCAGTTGCGCCGTCACCATCGGCCCTTCTTCCAGTTTGACCAGAGCCACCGTGTATGGCCGCTGCGACTGAAAGCCGTCCGGCACGTTAAACATCTTCGTAAAGCTATATACCTCGCCGCGACCGCTCATCATGTGGAGCGGGCCGGCCGCTTCGCTGCAATAAGGGCAGACATCGCGCGGGGGGAAGATGGCCTGATGGCAGTCCGGACAGATTTCACCCTGAAGACTGTATCGCTGCTGTCTTGTACGCCAAAGGCTGGCAATACTCATATCATCCTCGCTGGCTGAATCCGATCAAGTTCGCTCATGCACCTCGATCCTACGCCTGTCGACCTACCAATTTCTACCTATCGGAAGGCGATGCGCCGCGCTGATAGCTTTTGACAGGCGTTTGCTCGCCGGTCAGCGGGCGGTGCGTCTGCGGTCAGGCGCCCAGTATGTGCGTGACAATGGTGGCGCCGCTGCCGCCGATGTTCTGTGCCATTCCAATCGTTGCGTTCGGAATCTGACCCGGCCCGGCCTCGCCTCGCAACTGCTGAACCGTCTCTACGATCTGGTACACGCCTGTTGCGCCGACCGGATGCCCCCGGCTCTTCAGCCCGCCGAGCGTGCTGACGGGAATGCGTCCATCCGGGCCAATAGCCTCGTCGGCTGCCAGATGCCAGCCCTCCCCCCGCCGCGCATAGCCGGTCGCTTCGAGGCTGAGCGCGCTCATGATTGTGAAGGCATCGTGAAGTTCAAAAAAGTCGATATCCGCGGGCGTCACCCCGCTCTGCACGTAGGCTTTCTGGCTGCTGACATAGGCTGCTTCAAGAAAGAGCGGGTCTTTGCGGTCATGCAAAGCGATCGTATCGTTGGCGCTGGCGCCGGCCAGTACCTGGACCGCGCCGGGATGATGGCCGGTCACATATTGCGGCGCCCGCTCCGACGCCACCATCACCACCGCTGCCGCGCCGTCGCAGACAGGGCTGCTATCCATGATGTTGATCGGCGTCGCAATCATCGGCGCTTGCAGATACGTCTCCAGCGAAATCGGCCTCTGGAACATGGCGTTGGCGTTGTGGGCACCATTGCGATGGGCATTGATGCTGAAACCGGCCAAGGCATCGAGCGGCGCGCTGAACTCGTACATGTAGCGTCGCATGATCAACGCGTTCAGCCCCACAAATGTGATGCCGTGGGCCGCTTCGTATTCAGCATCGGCCGCCGTGGCAAGGCCGGCTGTCGTGCTGCCGCCGGTCGAGTCTGTCATCTTTTCCACACCGCACACAACAACGGCATCGTGCATGCCGCTGGCAACCGCCATATAGCCGATGCGGAACGCGGAGGCGCCGCTGGCGCAGGCCGACTCGATCTTGGCCGTTTCGATGTTCCGCAGCCCACAGAAGTCCGCGATCAGGGTTGCCAGGTGCTCTTGGCTCAGTAGGGGGCCACTGAGCATATTGCCCACGAAAAGGGCGTCTACCTGTTCCGATCCGGCCTCTTTCAGCGCGGCTGCAATCGCGTGATGGGCGATGTGCCGGACGGACAAATCCCAATGTTCGCCGACAGGCATCTGCCCGATACCGACAATTGATACATTGCGCATATTGTATTTCCTGACAGAACGGCCTTTGCTCCTGGCAGCGGAGGCGTCTCGCATCTACATCTGCGTGTCGTGCGGAGGGCCGCTTTCCGGCGCGTCCTCGCCCCCGCGCTGCCATTTCGCCGGATCTGCCTATATCTTTACGCATACGGTGCGCCATTTGCTACCGACCCACGCCCGTATCCTGTCAAAACCTATCGCGCAGATGCGAATTACGCCATACACATTATGCAATACGGCAATGTCGTGGAATGTGTAACTGAATCGGGTGAATGCTGGCCGGTGCCTGCCGGGGTGTCAGCGGAGTTCAGCGCTCGGGCTGGACATCGACAATCAGCCACTGGTCCGTGGTGCGGTTGCTCATGTCCGAGGGGACATGCTCCAGCGTAAATGCGAAGAGTCGGCTCTCCAACCCGCCGCCGGTCTGATAGATGAGCGATGCCCAAACCGTCGTGGTGATCGTGCGGGAGGTGGCTGCCTGACCGGCGAAAGTGGGGATAGAAGCCATGTATTGCAGTGAATCCACCCAGGCAAACTCTCCCAACGTTTGGGAAACAGTCTGGCGCACCGCATCGATCAGAAGCTGCGCGTTGCGGTTGGGCTGCAGCAGATAGGCGAGCACCACCGCTTCCGGGTAGAAGGGGGCCTGCGGAATGCCATAACAGAATATCAGTTTGCGCGCGCCCTCCTCATAATAGATGGCGGCGCGATACGCGCCCGGGCTGGTAGAGTCCGGGACCAGCCGTCGATAAAAGCGGGACTCTTTGCACAGCAGGCTGCGGTCATACTGAGGATAGCGGGCGCGCACAGTCCGTATCGGAGACCTGTCGGCGGCGCCGTCCCACTCTTCGATGTGCAGACCGCCGGGCGCGGAGATCTGCGTGCTGCCGTAGCCTTCGCTGAGCGTGCTCCACCAGAAAACGCTTATGTAGGTCGGGCCGCCGATGGGGCTGTTGCCGCCGTAGACGATTAACTCGTCGTGCGGAGGCAGATCACTGGGCGATTCCCCCGCCGCCTGACCGCTGGACGATGCCGGCATCTGCTGGGCCAATATCTCAAAGTACTCGTTCTCGATCTCGCTGCTTTCTTCGCGTTTGACGACGATCCAGTCGGGACGACCGGTCTGGCGCGGCGGCGCGATGAACCCGTATCCGGCGCCTTGCCAGTAGTTGGGCAAAAGCGAATAAGGCTGAAGCCAGGGTGCAGGCGGTCTTGCACTGTCCTCTGAATCCTCCGGCATACCAATCGGCGTCTGCGGATCGTAGATCACGGCGCCGATCGGACCGTTGATGCTCTCACCATCGGCGGTCGCGCTGGCGTCGTAGCGGTAAAAGAGAAGAAACTCCTGGTCCGCGTCCGCGTCGATGTTGATAATTTCCCAGGTGGAGACGGCCTGCCACTCTTCCGGCAGAATCTTTCCCAGGTCGATGTTCAACTCCAGGCTTGGCTCGGGCGGCGCGCAGGCGCTGAGCAGGATCATCACACAGAGCAGGCAAAGCGCGCGCGCCCGCGCTGTCGTCGTCCAACTGTGAACCTGGCCGCCGCCCGCTGAGAGCGGCTTGGCGGAGCGTGGTACGTTTTCAGGACTCATCGGTCAGATAGTGCCGTACGCGGGCGGCAGCGGCGCGAGCAGCGGATCCGTATTGGCTTCGTGAATCCAGTCATCCGGCGGAAAGAGACCGGGATGCAGTTCGTTCCATGCTTCCCGCAACTCGGCTGCGACAAATACCGAACCTGTGCCGACCAGATAGCCGCCCGGCGGGGTGGTGCGCGTCGCAGCTTCGAGGGCTTCTCTCATAGACCGCACGGGGATCACCATCGGCTGCGCGTCGCGCGGCAATGCGTCAATCGCCGCGCGCAGATCCGGCACCGGCATCGCCTTGGGATGTCTGCTCTGCACCAGTACAATACGCGGCGTCGCGGCAGTGGCCCGCGTCAACATCAGCGCGATATCCTTGTCGCGGTTGACCCCGAACACAAAGGTGAACGGTCGCCGCGGATGGGTTACGGCCAGCGTCGAAAACAATATCTCCAGGCTATCTTCGTTGTGCGCACAATCTACCACCAGTGGCATTTCGCCGGTTTCGGGCTGGGGCAGCCATTCAATGCGACAGGGCCACCTGGTTTGGGCCAGGCCGCGATCGACGCCTTGGTCATCCCAGTGGGTCAGGCCGCGTCGGTGCAGTTCCTGCACCATTCCGAAAGCGATCCCGGCATTGACTTGCTGGTGTTCTCCAACCAGAGGCAGAGTTGCCCGCTGATAGAGCGGCACTTCTGCCAGAGGCGCCTCCTTCTCCGCGGCCACCCGCCGCAATACTTCCTTTGCTGTCTGTTTCTGGGGCGCGCTGAATACAGGTATACCGCTCTTGATGATGCCGGCCTTCTCCGCAGCGATCTCCTCCAAACTGTCACCGAGAATGTGCATGTGATCCTTGCTGATATGGGTGATGCCGCACACCGCCGGCTGCAGGACATTGGTACTGTCCAGGCGGCCGCCCACACCCACTTCCACGACCGCCCAATCGACCCCGGCGCGGGCAAAACAGAGGAAGGCGAGGACTGTGATACGGCCAAATACGGTCAGATCAGGGATCGCTTCCAGGTGGGGCAGCGCGCGTTCGATTAGTTCGGCGCACTCTTCCTGGCTGATCAACTGGCCGTTGACGCGGATGCGTTCGCGGAAGGTGTGCAGATGGGGGCTGGTGAACAGACCGGTGCGGTGACCCAGATGCCGGAGAACCGACTCCGTGTAGGCACTGGTGCTGCCCTTGCCTTTCGTGCCGGTCACGTGGACCGTGCCAAAGCGCTCCTGTGGGTTACCCAACTCCGCCAGCACCGCCCGCATGCGTTCCAGACGGCCTTCAGGATCGTTTGACCGGGGCGCGCGTCCATCGAATCTGGCATCGTGAAAGAGAATGCCAATGGCCTCTTCGTATGTAAGCGGCTTTACGGAGATGCGTTCTGGCGCCGGTCTGATCGACACGGACACTCCTTATTCCTGTCGTCACATGTGTTCCACTTGATTGTAAACTCTGTCCCGAGTGCGTGCAAACAACCGCGCAATATATCACATCCGCGCCCATTTGTCTGTGCCTGCACGGGATGACCGGCGCAAGGCTATCTGTGCTACCAGGGCAATTGCATCTAAATTGGATCAAAGCACCGAAATGCTGCCATGATCTCTTCCAGATCGGGTTCAGACATTGAAAATTGCACGAATGATGGCGCGCAGGCTATGAATCTGACTGGTTTCGACGACTGACGGCCTTTGTTGCGCTGGATTTCCGTCGTCAATCAGCAGGCTTACAGCGATTTCCACCTATTATCTCGTCCTTCTATTCGGAATCCCGACAGAATTGGCATACAGAATTGGCATGCAGATTTAGATGCGTATGCCCTGTACCCTGGGTCCTTGCAAGAGCCTGAACAATCGTATAGGCTGTATCCATCGCTGAAAGTCCAAGGCGACCGCGAACCATCTCTGTACCTTAACAAACGTATACTTTTTTACAGAACATACTGTGGGTGCAAGACCATAACGCTGCCGCAGCCGGCGCAACACGCTGCGCCAATCCGAAAAAAATTTTTGCGGAAAGAGCAAAGCAGCACACGAATTCACGCGGCACTTCGCGCCACTTCGCGACACTTTGATACTTTCCGCACGCACCGACAGGATACAGAGCAGGGCATCACATGAATTCATGCAGCGCTTTGCGTCACGCTGCGCCTGTGCACCGCCGGCGCGCCGACGCCGGCGGCCTTCGCCCAGCCTCCCGTCTCCCGTGATGCGCCGAGAATTTTCTTGCCCAATCTCACGAAATCTCTCGTACCAGCGCTCCTGCCTGTCAACCCATCCAACCACCCCAAACAAGCTTCTGCTGTGAATCCCATTTGAAACAGAGACTTTTCGGGCGAATATAGCAATCGAATCGGGGCCGTCTCGCCTGCCCTTACGCAATCCGGAATGCGCAATACGCAACTCAGCAAAAAGCCGGTTCCCGATGTGGACGCACATTAGATGCGGATGCCCTGTCTGTACTACCAGAATTGTCAGCGATAAAAGCCAAATATGTTAAAATGGAATCGTCCATAATCGTCTACCATTGCGGAGGAAACTATCGAATGACTACCAGGATCGCCATTAACGGCTTCGGCCGTATCGGCCGTCAGGTAACCAAGGCGCTGTTTGAGCGCTATCAGGATATTTTCGATCTCGTCGCCGTCAACGATCTGGGTGATGTGCAGACCATGGCACACCTGTTCAAATACGATACCAACTACGGCGTGTTCGATGGCGTCGTCGAAATGATCGATGGAGATCTGTCGATCAACGGGGACCGGCTGAGAGTGCTCAGCGAGCGGAACCCCAGCAAACTGCCCTGGGCTGAGATGGGAGTTGATATCGTCGTTGAAAGCACCGGCGTCTTTCGCGATCGCGAAAAGGCCGCCCTGCATATCGCCGCCGGCGCCAAAAAGGTGATCATCAGCGCGCCGGCCAAAGGGGAAGACATCACCATCTGCATGGGCGTCAACAACGATCAGTACAACCCGGACAGCCATCACGTCATTAGCAATGCCAGCTGCACAACCAACTGTCTGGCGCCCGCGGCCAAGGTCGTCAACGACACAATCGGCATCGAGCAGGGGCTGATGACGACCGTGCATGCCTATACGACGGACCAGCGCATTCTCGATTTTGTCCACGAAGACCTGCGCCGCTCCAGGGCCGCCGGCATGAACATCATTCCGACCACGACCGGCGCAGCCAAAGCGGTGGCGTTGGTGGTGCCGGAACTGGACGGCAAGTTTGATGGCATGGCCATGCGCGTCCCCACATCAACCGTCAGTGTCGTCGATTTCGTCGCCAAAGTGAGCACGCCCGGCAACACCGACGACCTGATGGCCGCTTTTGACGCCGCCGCGGCCGGACCGATGAAAGGCATCCTGGATGTCAGCTATGAACCCCTGGTCAGTTCGGATTTTAAGGGCAATGCGCACAGCAGCGTAATTGACGCCGAGTTCACAGCCTGTTACGGCGATCTGGTCAAGGTCGTTACCTGGTACGACAACGAGTGGGCGTATAGTGTCCGGGTCACCGATCTGGCCGCCTTTATCGCCGCCCAGGGTGTGTAACGTATACACCAGACCAGCAGGGGCGGGCGGGGCTTCATGCGCAAAAAGACGATTCGGGATATCGACTGGCAGGGTAAACGCGCGCTTGTCCGCGTCGATTTCAACGTGCCCATAGACGACAGCGGCCACATCAGCGACGACGCTCGTATCAGCGCCACCCTGCCGACAGTTGAATTCCTGCGCGCGCACGAGGCGTCCCTGGCTCTGATGAGCCACCTGGGCCGGCCCAAAGGCGCGCCTGACCCCCGCTACAGCTTGCGGCCCGCCGCGCAACGGCTGAGCCAGTTGCTCGAGGCAGACGTGCGCTTCCCCGGCGCCGTAACCGGGCAGCAGGTAGAAGAGACTGCCGCCGACCTCGGCCCAGGCGATGTGATGCTGCTGGAGAACACCCGCTTCGAACCCGGCGAAACCAAGAATGATCCGCGGCTGAGCGCGGCGCTGGCCCGCCTGGGCGATCTGTTTGTCAACGATGCCTTTGGCAGCGCGCACAGGGCGCACGCCAGCACAACCGGCGTGGCCGCCCATCTGCCGTCCGTAGCCGGTCTCCTGATGGAAAAGGAGTTGGCTAACCTGGGGGACGCGTTGGATGTGCCTGCCCGTCCCTTCATTGCCATCCTGGGCGGCGCCAAGGTCAGCGACAAAATCGCTATCATCGAAAAGCTCCTGCAAAAGGTAGATGCGATTCTGATCGGCGGCGGCATGGCCAACACATTTCTCGCCGCCTCGGGCTGTCGGATGGAAGCCAGTCTGGTCGAGACGGACGCGCTCGACACGGCGCGAGCAATGTGCGCTGCAGGAGTTGGCATCATCCAACTGCCGGTCGATCTGACCGTTGCCGACAGCTTTGCCGCGGACGCCGACTGTCGCACCGTCAGCGTTGAGGAAATTCCGGCGGGCTGGATGGCCCTGGACATCGGCGCGGCCACGGTGGCCCACTTTGCCAACCGGTTGGCCGGCGCGCGCACTGTCCTCTGGAACGGTCCGATGGGCGTCTTTGAATTTCCGGCCTTCGCCCGCGGAACGAACGCCATCGCCGAAATGTTGGCAACTCTATCCCATGCCACCACGATCATCGGCGGCGGCGACTCGGCGGCCGCTGTGCGGCAGGCCGGACTGGTCGAGCGCATGTCCCATGTGAGCACAGGCGGAGGCGCCAGCCTGGAGTTCCTGGAGGGCAGATTGCTGCCCGGCGTGGCGGCACTGGACAACAAAGGTGGTGACCGATGAGCTTTCTCAAAAAACTGGCATCGTTCTTTACCGGCGGCGGTGGCGGCGGCAGTCGCGCCCTCTCCATCTATGTCTTCAGCAACCGCTGCCGCGAACCGATCACGGCTGAAATCGATCTGATCAACAGTCTCAGTCGCGACGAGGAGAACGACAACGAGTACTACGCGCGCAAGGTGCTGCAAGGGAGCGGCAAGAACCGCTGCTTTACTCAGGTCGAGATCGAAATCTGGTTCGACCGCAACAAGAATGTCTCCCGTCATGAAGTCAATGGCGGCCGCTGGCTTTCCGCCGAAGAGTACGAAGAGGAGTTGATCCGCTTCAACGCGCCGCCGGAGCAAGACGAGCCGACCAGCGATAGTTCGCAATCAGGCGAAGAGCGCCAGGCCGGAGAACAATAGGCCGCACGCTGTCCCCGCGCATTCGCACTGCACATTCTGACACAGCCGCCCTCGGAAAACACTCGCTATGCGCAAGCCGATGATGGCTGGCAACTGGAAAATGAACAAGAGCGTGTCGGAGGCGATTGCATTGACGCGGCGGATCGACGCGCTTGTCGGCAGTTGCACAGCCGTAGAGCAGGTGCTGTGTCCGCCTTCCGTCTGTCTGCACCCGCTTAACACGATGACGACCGACATGCCTTTATCACTGGGCGCGCAAAACTGCCACTGGCAGGAAAGCGGCGCTTATACCGGAGAGATCAGCCCGCCGATGCTGCGTGGACTCGTCGAATACGTGATCATCGGACACAGCGAGCGTCGGCAGCAGTTCGGCGAGAGCGACGAAACCGTCAACAAGAAGAGCCGCGCCGCGCTGGCGCACGAACTGACTCCAATTGTCTGCGCGGGGGAGACCCTCGAACAGAACGAGCGGGGCGAAACCGGAGAGATCATCAGCCGACAGGTGCGCGCCGCGCTCGATGGCATCAGCGGCGCGCAGGTCAAATCTCTGGTGATCGCCTACGAGCCGATCTGGGCTATCGGCACGGGCCGGGCCGCGACCGCCGAAACGGCCGGCGAGATCTGCGGGCTGGTACGCGCCATCCTGCGCGATTTGCATGCGGACTCTGTCGCCGACACGACCCGCATCCTCTACGGCGGCAGCACAAAACCGGATAACATTCGCGCCATCATGGAAAAGCCGGATATCGACGGCGCGCTCATCGGCGGGGCATCGCTTGAGGCCGAAAGTTACGCGCAGATGGTGAAGATCACCGCTGCGGTGTACGGCAGCTAATCCGCGCCGCGCCGACCCGCTTTCCCGATGTCTGCATTCTCCCCATATCTCTTCTTCCTCCTCTTCTTCATCCTGCTCGCCGCGCTGTGGTGGCTGAGCTGGCGCATCGGCCTGCTGATCCAGGAGATCGTCTATCAGATCACCGGCTCAGACAGCATCGCGATGGTGATTCTGTTCCTGGTCTACCTGCCCGGCATTCTGATCCACGAAGCCTCCCACTGGTTGATCGCCAGGCTCCTCGGATTGAAAACGAGCAAATTTCGCGTGTGGCCAAAATTTACTCGCAATACCATCGGCCTGGGGAGCGTAACGGTTGCGTCGGGCGGCGCGCTGAAGGACAGTCTTGTGGGGTTGGCGCCGCTGCTGATCGGGTCGGCCCTGATCGTGCTCATCGGTGAGCAGGTCTTCGACACCGAAACAATCGCCTTCGCCTGGCGCACGGGCAAGCTGCTGGACGGGCTGACCTTTGTTGTCGACGGCCTGTCCCACAAGCCGGACAGCCTGTGGTGGAGCTACCTGCTCTTCGCCGTTGCCAACGCGATGATGCCAAGCGCCAGCGACCGCGCGCCGCTCAAATCCCTGGGCATCTATCTCCTCCTCATCGGTGCGCTCTTTGTGCTCATCGATCAATCAGGCCGCAATGTAGTCTTGCTGCTGAACTTTCTCTTCGGCCCGGTACAAGTGCTGACCGGCGCCTTCTTTCTGGTCGCGATGATCGACCTGACGATTTTCCTGCTGCTGTTCGCGCTTCGAACCATATTGACGATGCTGACAACGCCGACCGCCCGCTGAACAGGGCACGCCTGCTCAACCCTTTGGAATCTGCAAACACCCTTCGTCTATAATGACGGCACCCTTTGCAGACTCGCCCGGATCGCCTCCTCGGGATAGTCGAAGTCTTCCAGATTGTCAGCCAGATGCTGCTCGTATGCCGCTAGATCGAAGTGGCCGTGGCCGCACATGTTGAAGACGATCACTTTTCTCTCACCGCTTTCTTTGCAGGCCAATGCCTCCTGCATCGCTCCCCAGATAACGTGGGCCGGCTCAGGCGCTGGCAGGATGCCTTCCGTACCGGTAAAGGAGCGCGCAGCCTCGAAAATAGCCCGCTGCTGAACATTTACCGCCTCGATCAGCCCCGCCGCATTTAACGCGCTGACCTGGGCGCTCATGCCGTGATAACGTAGCCCACCGGCGTGGATTGGCGCCGGCACGAAATCGTGGCCGAGCGTGTGCATCTTGATCAACGGCGTCGTCTGCGCCGTATCGCCGAAATCATAGGTGTAGACCCCACGCGTCAAACTCGGCGCAGCCGCCGGTTCGACCGCTACCACACGGGCGTTCCTGCCGCCGCTGATGTTTTCCTTGAGGAAGGGGAAGACAAATCCAGCAAAGTTGCTGCCGCCGCCCGTGCAGCCGACCAGCACGTCCGGCCAATCCTCACCGAACGCCTCCAGCCCGCTGATCACCTCCTGACCGATGACCGTCTGATGCAGAAGCACATGATTCGCACCGAGCCAAGTGAATATTTCGTATCGTCGCGCGTGGCGGCATCTTCCACCGCCTCCGATATGGCAATACCGAGGCTGCCTGTGCTGTCCGGGCTGTCGGGCCAGGATCCGACGACCGGCATTCGTGTCCGGGCTGGGGCTGGGAACAACCTCCTTTCCCCACGTCTGCATGAGAACTTTGCGATAGGGCTTCTGCTCATAGCTGACCCGCACCATGTAGACTTTGCACTCTATCCCGAAAACCTGGCAGGCAAAGCTTAGGGCGCTGCCCCATTGTCCGGCTCCGGTCTCCGTCGCAAGGCGGGTAACCCCCACCTCTTTGTTGTAGTAGGCCTGAGCCACCGCGGTGTTCGGTTTATGGCTGCCCGACGGGCTGCCGCCCTCATACTTGTAGTAGATGCGGGCCGGCGTATCCAATGCCTTCTCCCACTCATACGCCCGGACCAGGGGCGTAGGCCGCCACGTACGGTACACCTCCTACACCGGCTCAGGAATCTCGATATAGCGCTCAGCGCTGACTTCCTGCAGAATCAGCGACATGGGAAACAGGGGCGCCAGATCGTCCGGCCCAATCGGTTGACCCGTGCCCGGATGTAAAGGCGGCGGCAGTTCAACCCCTGCGGCGGGCAGATCAGCGGTGATGTTATACCAATGGGTCGGCATCTCCGACTCGTTGAGGATCACTCTCTTTTGTCTGCTCATTACTGCGCTTCGCTGGCTCCGATAGAGGATTTCAGTTGGATAAAGATACGCTTTCGCACCCGTTCTGCCGGCAATTGTAACACCCGGTATTGGGATCAAAAAGGCCCGCCGCGGTCGCGGCAGGCCTTGGCAGGAGTCTATTCGAATCAGCCGTCAGTTCAGGTGCGCCTGAATCTTGCCCAGCAATTGGGCTTTCTGCTGGAAACCGACGATCGTTTCCACCTGCTGGCCGCCCTTGAACAGCATCAGCGTGGGGATGCTCATAACGCCGAAGGCCATCGCCGTGCTCTGATTCTCGTCCACATCGAGCTTGCCGATGGTCAGCTTGCCGTCTAGTTCGGAAGCGATCTCATCCAGAACCGGCGCGATCATCTTGCACGGACCGCACCACTCCGCCCAGAAATCCACGAGCACGAGGAGTTCCGATTGAATGACCTCATCTTCGAAATTCGCGTCTGTGACAACAACTGTGTTCCCACCCATTTTCTCGTCTCCTACTCCTGTATACGTACCTGCAAATAGCAACCTTGTGACCGAAACTGTCTTCAACTCCCCAGACAACAACAAGCTTAACAAGAATCGTCCGAAGCGGCTGTAGACTTAACTACAAAAGATAGTACCCGCAATGAAGGCCAAAAGTCAAGAATGCGCTGCTACCGACACGCCCGGTTGGAGGGCGTTCCGCAACGGGCTTCTCAGCCGCCCTTCTGTCGCCGCCGCAGAAATGCGGCGAATTCCTCTTGGTTCAACGCGCCGGATTGGGGCTGTGTATTCTCGTGCCCTGAAGAAACCGGTACGGCCTCAATCGCGGGCGGTTCATCTTCAGCCCCAAGCCGCGCCGCGATCGGCGGGAGCAGGTCGAGGATGCTCTCCAGGAACGCAGCTGCCAGTTCACGCGTGCCGGGCAGGTTGACGATCAACGTCCGCCCGCGGATGCCAGCCACGCCTCGATCCAGCAGCGCCAGGGGATACGTCGCCGCGGCCCGCGCCCGCATCGTCTCCGGCAAGGCAGGCATCGACCGCTCCAGCACGGCCGCTGTCGCTTCCGGCACGATCTCCTGCACCGAGGGACCCGGCGCCGGGAACGTGCCGCCCACCGTTACGATCAGGTCCAACTCCTCTTCATCGCACCACTGGCGCAAAGTCTCTTCCACCTGATAGCGAGGAGGCGCTGCATAGATGCGGCTGGCGAAGGGGAGCAATCCCTCCAACCGTCCGGCCAGCAATCTCTGCACATCTGTCAGGGCTGCGTCATCGCTCGCAGAGCCAGCCGCTTCCGAAATGAGCAGCATTCCGCATCGGATCAGCATATACCCCGGACTCTCCCTCTATGACGATTACCCTGCACAGTGGGAACATTCACGCCGCCGCGGGGACGTTCCAGCAGCCCTCCGGCTGACGACCCGAACAGGCAAACGAACAAAAAGCGATGGCCAAGCCACCGCTTTCCCACTTGTCGATTCCTGCCAAGCTCTCTCAGCGTTTGGTGTACTGCGGAGCCTTGCGCGCCCGCTTGAGGCCGGGCTTCATCCGTTCCTTCACGCGCGCATCGCGTGTAAGAAAACCGGCAGCTTTCAAAGTCGGCCGCAGATTCGGGTCCGCAGCCACGAGCGCCCGCGACAGCCCATGGCGGACTGCGTGGGCCTGGCCGCCTTCCCCGCCGCCATGCACCTTGATGCTGATATTGAAACTATTCTCCGTACCGGTCAGGATCAGCGGCTGGCGAATCACCATCTGATCCAGTGCGCGCCCGAAATAGCCATTCAACGGCAGGCTGTTGACGACTATATCCCCTTCTCCTTCATACAGCCGTACCCGTGCCGTGGCGCTCTTGCGTCGTCCAACCGCTTCGATATACTCACTCATCTCTGTTCTCCTACAGTTCCAGCGCTTTGGGCTTCTGCGCCTTGTGAGGATGATCCGGACTGGCATAGACCTTCAGCTTTTTCATTTGCGCCCGGCCAAGCCGGGTCTTGGGAACCATTCCCTTGACCGCCTCATAGATAATCTTCTGCGGCTGTCGTTCCAACTGTTCACGCATCGTTCGGCTCTTCAGGCCGCCAGGATAGCGCGAGTGCCGGTAATAACGCTTGTCATCCAGGCGGTTGCCGGTTACATGGAACTTGTCACAGTTGACGACGATAACGAAATCGCCACAGTCCACATGGGGAGTAAAATTCGGCTTGTGCTTACCCCGCAGGACCTCTGCAATTTCCGACGCCAGCCGGCCAAGCGTCTTGTCCGTCGCATCGACAACCCACCATTCACGCCCGCTCTTAGCCTCTTCATAGCTCAGGCTCAGTGTCTTCACCCTGAAATCTCCTCATATGCCTGCAAGCAACCACTCTGTGCGGCAGCATTACGGATGTGCAGCAAATAGGTCGGCAAACTCCGCGTACTGTACCCGCTCCAAGACAAGCCCATTTGGCGGGAGCGGAGGCGCAGAGCGGCTGCGGTCTTTCGCAATCAACGCCGCGCCCAAGTCGTCAGCCTGCCACGCTCCCAGACCGACCGCCAACAGCGAGCCGACCAGATTGCGCGCCATTCGACGCAAGAAAGCGTTGGCCGTGATCGTCAATACCAAGCACTCCACCGGAAACGGATCCAACGTCGGCAGCGACTCTTCCACCCGTTCCCCCAAGAGCGCCGCGATGCGGCGGACCGTATTGTCTCCCTGGGGCGCCTGCCCGAACGTGGCGAAATCATGCGTCCCGATCAGCAGGCTGGCGGCCTCGTTCATCGCCTCCAGGTCCGGGCGCCTGGCCAAAACCAATCCAAACCGGTCCAGAAGAGGGAAACGCCTCTCGCCATCGCGCCCGGCTACCGGCGCCCACATCGTATACCGGTATGTGCGCTGCGCGGCGCTGAAACGCGGATGAAATCCTGATGGCGCCTCGGTCAGGCAACGGACGAGAATCGAAGCGGGCAGCCGCTGATTCCATGCCTGCCGCAGGGCTGACAGGGAATGTTTCCACGCCAGTTCGACCGCGATTACCTGCCCGCGGGCGTGAACGCCCGCATCCGTTCTGCCGGCGCCGCTGACCCGGCAAGACACGCCGGTCAGATCGGCCAAAGCTTCTTCCAACGCGCCCTGGATTGTCGGCGCCTGCCGCTGCACCTGGAAACCGCAGAAATCTGTGCCGTCGTAGGCGATCAGACCGGCGACCCTTGGCATTCGCTCCTCACCGGCGTGGCGCATGCGGCCACTAACAGACTACCCGCTTGACTGCCGCCAAGCGCCCGCCGCCCCCGGGGTCGACGGCAATCAACCCGCCTACTCGGCGCCGTTGTCGGACACCAACTCGATGATCGCCATATCTGCGGCATCACCGAAACGTTTGCCCAACTTGACTATACGGGTATACCCGCCGTTCCGCTCCAGATAACGGGGGGCCAGTTCGTCAAAAACTTTCTTCGCGACCCCTTTATCATTGAGGTACGCGACCAACTGCCGTTGCGCATGTACCCGGTCGATCTTCCCGGACAGACCATGTTTGGCCTTGGTGATCAGCTTTTCCGCATCACCCCGGACAGCGCGCGCCTTGGCATGCGTCGTCGTTATGCGCTCATGAATATAGAGTTCTCGAATCAGGTTACGAAACAGGGCCTTGCGTTGCGCCGGCGACCGGCTCAACTTCTGCCCCGCGATCTTGTGTCGCATCGTCCTATTCCTCCGGTAGCAGCGCTCCGTCCGCCTCCTCGACGGTCTCGGCCACTTCGGCCACTTCGGCCACTTCGGCCACTTCGGCCAAACCAGCTTCATCATCAACTTCGGCCGTTTCGGCCAAACCAGCTTCATTGTCAACTTCGGCCACTTCGGCCGTTTCGGCCAAACCAGCTTCATCGTCAACTTCGGCGCCGTTGCCGCCGCCCAGGTAGGCGCTGAGGTCTACACCCATTACATTCATGTAGCCTTTCTCGCTCAGCTTCTCTACCAACTCATCCAGCGACTTCTTGCCAAAGTTGCGGATGGCGAGCATCTCGTCTTCGCCCTTCTCCATCCGCTTCAGGATCTCCCCGATCTTCGTGATGCCAGCCCGTTTCAGACAGTTATAGGCACGCACGGTCAATTCCAACTCCTCGATCGGGGCCTCGGCCACGCGGCTGGGGATCGTCTCTTCCTCCTCCTCCGGCAGTTCGACTATTGAAACGCGGTCACCGCCAAACAAGCTCAGATGCTGTACAAGAATGTCGGCGGCTTGCCGCACCGAATCTTCCGGCGAAATCGTGCCATCGGTCCAGACTTCCAGATTCAGCTTATCGTAGTCCGTCTGTTGACCGATGCGCGTGCGCTCAACCCGGTAGGACGACTTCGTGACCGGGCTGAAAATCGCGTCAACTGGTATCTCGCCCAATGGCAACTGCACGCGCTCTTCAGCCGGGCTGTAGCCCCGGCCCTGCTCCACGACCATCTCGAGGTCCAGGTCCACATCATTCGAATCGGCAAACAGAAGAAACAGGTCCGGGTTGACAATCTCAACCTCCGGCGGGCAGTTCAGATCACCGGCCGTCACAGGACCTTCATGGTAAACCTCCAACGATACGCGAACAGGCTCAGGGCTCTCACTCCTGAATCGAATCTGCTTCACATTCAAAATCAGGCGCGTGGCATCCTCCAGAACATGATCGATCGTAGAAAACTCATGATGCACACCGCTGACAGAAATTGACGTTACGGCAGCGCCCGGCAAACTGGACAACAAAACCCGACGCAAGGAGTTGCCAAGAGTAATCCCATAACCGCTTTCCAGCGGGCTGATAACAAAATGGCCATAATTGCGAGAACTGGCCTCCACTTCGATCTTCGGTAATACTAGATTGTTAAGCAACGCTACCCCTTCCCGCTCTATAGCAGTCTCATCCAAGCCACTTGTGGCGACAGGCGTTCCTCGCGACCCTGCCGGTTGTCTGAACAACCGACCTGAACAGGCAACGAAAATGTACAGTGTCGGCTAACGACTGTAATACTCTACGATCAACTGTTCGTTCAAGAGTACGCCAATCTCGTCTCGTTCCGGCGCCGAAGTCACCGTTCCGTTAAGATTGGACGCATCCAGACTGAGCCACGAAGGGGGGGACGCACTGCCGAGAATCTGGGCGCGCTCACGGAAATAGGTCTTGGTGCGACTCCTCTCCCGAACGGAAATCAGGTCATTCGGTGATACCTGAAAGGATGGAATATCCGTCTTGCGGCCATTTACGGCAAAATGGCCGTGACGGACGAGTTGACGCGCCTGCGGGCGGCTATCGGCAAAACCGAACCGATAGACCACATTATCCAGGCGGCTTTCCAATAACGTCAACAATGTTCCACCGGTCAAGCCCTTGCGCCGCGACGCTTCTTTGAAATAGCGGCGGAACTGTCGTTCCAACACTCCGTACATGCGGCGCGCCTTCTGCTTCTCGCGCAACTGGATGCCGAAGTCCGAAACTTTGCGCCGCATCACATGGCGACGACCCGCTTCACCCGGTGGAAAAGGCCGCCGGTCGACCGCGCATTTGGGGCTGACACAGCGCTCGCCTTTCAAAAACAGCTTCTGCCCTTCACGTCGGCAGAGTTTACAAACCGCATCTGTGTAACGTGCCATCTTTCCTCCAAGTCGACTAAGGTTCGCAACTAACTGCGCTATTCAGGGCCGCGCTCTGGTCCTCTGCCTCTATCCATCTTGTCCGAACGCTGATCACTTCCCCGGCGCCCCGCTGTACACCCAAACCGCACCGACGCCCTTTGTCAGAAGGCCGGTGCGCGCCTTGATGCTGATGGGCGAATCCGCTGGGCAAAACAAGCGGCACCGCGCCGAAACACGATGCCTCTTTCCTTCCGGCAGGTGAATCCCGTTGTCGCGCAACCTCTCAGACCGCGCTACCCGTGGCAACACGGCGACGCTTCTGTTAAACTCTTCGCTTACTCGGGGGACGAACCCCATTGTGTGGAATCGGTGTAATGTCGGCAATCGACGTTACGTTCAGTCCAGCCGGATTCAACGCGCGCAACGCACTCTCGCGTCCCGGCCCCGGCCCTTTGATGAATACCTCGACCTCACGCATATTGAAGTCACTCACGGCTTGGCGCGCCACGGCCGACGCCGCAAGCTGTGCCGCAAAGGGCGTACTCTTGCGGCTGCCTTTGAAACCGGCTGTGCCCGAACTGGCCCAACAAAGAGTGGCCCCCTGGGGGTCGGTGATCGTAATGATTGTGTTGTTAAATGTGGCGCGGATATGAATCTGCCCGCTCGGCACATTTCTTCTCTCGCGACGGGCCGACCGACCACCCCGGCGACGTTGTGTTCGAGCCATTTTCTCTCCTTAGCCTCAGAATCCGGCGCAAAGCCTGAAAAAAGCGTTCACCCGCCCCTACTTGCGCGCCCGTTTCTTGCCGGCAACGGTCCTTTTGACGCCGCGCCGGGTGCGGGCATTGGTGCGCGTGCGCTGGCCGCGGCTCGGGAGACTGCGGCGATGGCGCAGGCCGCGATAGCTGCCGATCTCCATGAGACGCTTAATGTTCATGTTCACTTCGCGCCGCAAATCACCTTCGACGCGACAGTTGCGCTCAATGTAATCCCGCAAAGCGACCAACTCGTTGCTATCCAGGTCTTTGACGCGCTTGTCTTCGTCAATGCCGGTCGCTTCCAGAATCTCCTGGCTGATTGTGCGACCGATCCCGTAAATGTAGGTAAGGGCGATAACGACTCGCTTATCTCGAGGAATATCGACGCCTGCGATACGTGCCATTGTTGCTCCCTCCTAAGTTTCTATCCCTGCCGTTGCTTGTGTTTCGGGTTCTGACAGATCACATACACCAGTCCTCGCCGTCGCACAATTGTACATTTTTCACACATCTTTTTGACCGAAGATCGTACTTTCATCCCCAACGCTCCTCACTCTGAAACTCAGCGCAATTCCACAAGTTTAACACAAGGCTAAAGGAGCGTCAATATCTCCGGACCTCTGTTCGTAACGGCTACCGTATGCTCGAAATGGGCGCTCAGACTATGATCTTCGCTGATGACCGTCCACTTGTCCTTCAGCGTTTCTGTACGCCAGGTGCCTATCTGCACCATCGGTTCAATCGCAACCACCAGCCCGGGGCACAACTCAATCTTCCCGTCTACATCGTCAGATACATAATTCAGAACCTGAGGCCCCTCGTGCATCGCCCGGCCCACGCCGTGACCAGTGTATTCCCGCACAACGTGATAACCGTTAGGCTCCACACGACTCTGCACCGCCGCGCTGATATCCAGCACACGGTTTCCTGAACGGATCGCTTCGATGCCGGTGACGAGGCTCTCTTCCGTCACCCGCAGCAGACGTTCAGCCACAGGGTCGATCGTGCCAACCGGGTATGTCCAGCCGCTGTCGCCCACGAAGCCGCGATGGAACACGCCTACATCAATGCTGATGATATCGCCGTCTTGCAGCACACGCGCCCGGTTCGGAATGCCATGCACCAACTCCTCATTGATGCTCGTGCAGATATTGGCCGGAAAGCCGCGATAACCAAGAAAGCTGGACTTTGCGTTGTGACTGTGGATAATCTCCACGGCCAACTGGTCCAAATCCCAAGTGCTGATGCCGGGCCTGATCGCTTCACGAAATGCTTGATGGACTCTGGCGACGATGCGGCCCGCTTCGCGCATTATCTGAATCTCGCGCGGGGTCTTGTGGATCGGCGCAGGGCGTTCCCGCTCCTGCCTGGCCTTGAGCCGCCGTCTCCCATCCCGGCGCAGCCGCCGCCTGAATTTCGTCATCATGCCTTCGTCGTTCATCTGCATTCACATCTTTCAACGCACGGCTCAAGCAGACAGCGCGCTGCCCCTCGCCTTGATGTCCTTGGCGGCCAACAGCGCCACTAGCTGCTCCTGCATCTCCTGGATCGGCTGCGTGCCATCGACATCCACCAGCAGACCTTTGGCAAAATAGTATCCGATCAGAGGCGAGGTCTGTTTGTAGTAGACATAAAGTCGATTCTGAACCGTCTCCGGCTTATCATCATCCCGCTGGTACAACTCGTCGCCGCAACTGTCACAGTTCTCGCCGCGGGGGGGATTGAACGTCTCGTGATAGACTCTGTCGCAGTTACGGCAGACCCGCCGCCCGGTGATCCGCATCGTGACGACATCGTCTTCCAGTTGAATCAGCGGCACCAGGTCGATGCCCCCGTATTCCGCCGTGATCCCGTCCAACGCCTGGGCCTGGATGAGGTTGCGGGGAAAACCGTCCAGAATCGCACCCTGCGCGGCATCCGGTTGAGCCAGACGCGCCTCCACCATCCCAATCGTCACTTCGTCCGGAACCAATTCCCCTCTATCGTAATAGCTCTTGGCCAACTGCCCCAGATCTGTCTCGTTCTTCAAGTTGTAGCGGAAAATCTCCCCCGTCGAAACCTGCGGAATGCCCAGCTTTTCCTGCAATAGCTGAGACTGTGTACCCTTGCCGGACCCTGGCGCTCCCAACAAAACCAGATAAATGCGGTCGCTCATCAGCACCATTTCCCCGCGCTGCAAAGTGGACTGTGTCTAACGGATAAACCCCTCGTAGTTGCGCATCATCAACTGCGCCTCGATCTGTTTCATTGTGTCCAGCACCACGCCGACGACAATCAGTAGACCCGTGCTGCTGATAATCAGCGTGTTGAAGCTGCCAACGCCCCCGCCGAATACGAGGCCCGCGAGAAAGGGCAGCACCGCGACCAGACCGAGAAAAAGCGCCCCCACCAGCGTAATGCGCCCCAACACACTGTTCAAATACTGCGCGGTGCGCGGGCCGGGCCGGATGCCGGGGATAAATCCCCCCTGCTTCTGAAGCGTGTCGGGGAGATTCTGCTGCCGGAACATGATGTCCGTATAGAAATAGGTGAACGCGACCGTCAACATGAAGTAGATCATCCAGTAAAGAAAGTTCTGCGGGCTGAACGAGGTGTAGAAAAAGTTCGCCACAGTGCCGATCCAGTCACTGCGCAAAATAAAGTAGGACGCCAACGTGTTCGGCAGAATGAGCAGACTCTGGGCAAAGATCAGGGGAATCATACCGGCGGTATTGACCCGCATCGGCACGTATGTGCTCTGCCCGCCGACCATCATCAGGCGGTTGCCGCGCATCGTGCGCACCCGTTTGCCGTACTGCACGGGGATGCGCCGCTGACCTTCCTGCACCCATACAATCAAGGCCACCGTCAGGACCGTAATGACGCTGAAAATCAGCAACTGCGTGGTGCCCTGCTGCGTGAGGAGCCGCACCTGATTGGGCGCCGAAGCGACGATCCCCGCAAAGATGATCAACGATACGCCGTTGCCGATGCCCTGCTCTGTCAGCAGTTCACCCATCCACATCGCCAGCATCGTGCCGGCGGTCAGGCTGATAAGGATGGTGAGCGAAGGCAGCAGCGCTTCGCCGGAAAAGCCCCATTGCTCAAGAACCGCGCCCGTCGCCGCGCCGCCCACCGGCCGGCTGAGCAGCGTCGCCTGACCGAAGCCCTGCAAGATCGCCAACGGGACCGTCATGTAGTGCGTGTAGCGGTTCAACTGCTGGCGCCCCTGTTCGCCCTCCCGGCTCAGCTCCTCCAATTGGGGCACGATAGGCGTCAGCAACTGCATGATAATCGTGGCGGTGATGTAGGGATAGACGCCCATCGCCATCACGCTGAACTGCGCCAGCGCGCCGCCGCTGAAAAAGTTCAACAGACTCAGTAGGATATTCTGATCCGTTGAACGAAAAATCTGATCCAGGACCTCTCGATTGACGCCGGGAAGAGGAATGTGCGCAGCCAGCCGGTAGGCCACCAGAATCAGAAACGTGTAGAGCAGCTTCTGACGCAGATCTGGCAAACGGAAGGCATTGCGTACGGCTTCGAGCATAAAGATTTCTCCGGTAGAGATGCGGCCGCGGCCGGCCCACATTCGGCGGCCAACCCGGCCTCTCTACAGTTAAGACCGTGGCGAATTCTTGTTGACTGTGAAAGGCAAAATCTCGACAGAACCACCAGCGGTTTCGATCTTCTCCCTGGCGCTCTTGCTGATTCGATGCACTTGCAGATGGAGCGGCTTGTCGATCTCGCCCCGCGCCAAAACGACCACTGGCTGCCTGCTGTTGCCCAACAGCCCCGTGTCGTAGAGCGACGCTGGTGACACCTGCGCATCTGCCTCGAATCGTTCGCTCATGTTGTCGAGGTTCACCGGCGCATAAGTCACTTTGAAGCGGTTGACAAACCCGCGCATCTTAGGCAGACGCCGGATCAAGGCCAACTGGCCGCCCTCAAAGCCTCGCCGAACACCACCGCCGGAACGGGCATTCTGTCCCTTGGTTCCGCGCCCGGCCGTCTTGCCTCGTCCAGAGCCGGTGCCGCGGCCCACTCGTTTGCGTTTTCGGGTCGCGCCCTCGTCAGGACGCAGATCGTGCAGTTTCATATTCCGTATACTCCAGCCAAATGGGAAAGGCCGCGACCGCTTACAACAGTCCCGCGCCGCCTCGTCTTTGCGCTCACGCCTCAGCCTCTTCCACCACCTCAACCAGGTGCGAGACCTTGGCGATCATGCCCCGAACCGTCGGACTGTCGTCCTTTTCGACGGTCTGGTTCATCTTGCGCAGACCCAACGCCTGCACCGTCGCCTTCTGGCGTTTGCTGTAACCAATGGGGCTTTTTGTCAGTTTCACCGTAATCGTCTTATCCATGGGACTAATCTTCCCGATACCAGAAGGGGCGCAGTTTTTCGGGATCGACCCCCCGTCGTTGCGCCTCGACCTTATAATCTTGCAACTGCTTCAACGACTTAAATGTCGCCTGCACGACATTCAAGATATTGTCGCTCCCGAGCGACTTGGACAAGATGTCCTTGACGCCCGCGGCCTCGACCACAGCGCGCACACCGCCGCCGGCAATCACACCGGTGCCAGGGCTTGCCGGTTTCAATAGCACCTCGCCGGCGCCAAACCGGGCCTGGCTCGCATGGGGAATCGTCGTGCCGAGCAGGTTCACCGCCAGCATTGTCTTGCGCGCGGTCTCACTCGCCTTGCGGATGGCATCCGGCACCTCACGCGCTTTGCCGACGCCAACGCCGACTCGCCCGTTGTTATCTCCAACGACAACCACCGCGCGAAAGGCAAAGCGGCGTCCACCTTTCACCACCTTTGCCGTGCGGGCAATATGTACGACCTTCTCATCCAGTTCGTCTTTTTCTTCATCCTGCTCGCGGCCCCGGCGACGATCTCGACGTGCCATATCATATTCTCCTTGCTCTGATTAGAAGACGAGACCGCCCTCGCGACTGCCATCGGCCACAGCCTTCACGCGACCATGATAGCGGTATCCGCCGCGGTCGAAGACCACCTGCTCGATACCGGCCTCCTTGGCCCGCGCCGCAATGATTTTGCCGATCTCCTTCGCCTGCTCCACCTTCAGCTTTTCGGCCAGACTCTCTTGCAAATCGGCCTCCAATGTCGAAGCGGACACAAGCGTATGTCCGGCCTGATCGTCGATCACCTGAACGCTAATGTTGTTCAGGCTGCGAAATACGTTCAGCCGCGGCCGCGCCGCCGTGCCGGAAACCTTGCGTCGCACCCGCATATGTCGACGTTTGCGCGCTTTCGTTCGTGTCTCTCTTGCCATAATTCATTATCCCTCGCGCAGCTATGCCCCAATCGCGCCGGCGCCGGCTTTGCCAGCCTTCGAACGCACATACTCGCCCTGATAGCGGATGCCCTTGCCCTTGTACGGCTCCGGCGGGCGCTCTTTGCGTATCCTCGCGGCCAGCTCGCCGATCTGCTGCTTGTTGATTCCGGAAATCGTGACCGTCCGACCATCCCGCGATACCTCAAACGTTACATCCGCGCTGGGCGGCGCATACTCCACAGGATGACTTTTTCCGATCTGCAAGACCAGGTTCTGCCCATCGTGCTGGGCGCGGTAACCGACACCGTGAATCTCCAGAACCCGCTTGAACCCGTCCGTAACACCCACCACCATATTGTTGAGCAATGCCCTGGTCAGACCGTGCAGGGCGCGGTGATGGCGCTGCTCGGTAGGCCGGGTTACGACGATTTCGCCATTATCTCTCGAAATCGTCATATCCCGATTGAATCTCTGACTGAGTTCCCCTTTCGGGCCTTTCACCGTTACGAAGTTGCCCGGCACAATGTCAACCGTCACACTGGCAGGCAAAGGAACCGGCATCTTCCCGATTCGAGACATGTTTTCCTCCCCACACTACCAAACGTTGCACATAATCTCGCCGCCGACCTGCTCACGACGGGCCTGGCTTCCGCTCATGACGCCGTTCGGCGTAGAGACAATGTTTATACCCAGTCCACTACGCACCAGGGGGATGTTACGAAAGCCCGTGTACTCCCGCCGGCCCGGCCGGCTCACACGCTCAATCCCGGTGATCACCGGTTGCCCTTTGTCGGTATACTTCATACCGATGAGCAGATTCGGCCGGGCCTCTTCGCCCGTCACCGAATATCCGCTGATGAAGCCCTCCTCGGCAAGCACTTTGGCGAGCGCGACTTTCGTCTTGGAACTGGGCATCACAGCACGCCGATGCCTGGAATTTGACGAGTTGCGGACCCGCGTCAGAAAGTCCGCAATTGGATCTGTCATCATAACCAATACTTCCTCTTGTTTATTGCAGCGCAACCGCCGCCGCCAACGAACGCGGCCGCAGCGCTGTAGTCGGTACCCCTACCAACTGGACTTGACAACACCTGGCAGATTGCCCAACAGGGCTTCACGGCGAAAACAGATGCGGCAAAGGCCAAAACGGCGCATATACGCCCGCGGACGACCACACTTGGCACACCGGTTCCGCACCCGCACTTCGTACTTCCGCTTGGACTCCCGCGAGACAATACTTTTCTTAGCCACAGACCGTCTTCTCCTTCGTCATTCCTAGCCAAACTTTCTAACGCCGCTGGAACGGCATGTCCATCATTGCCAGGAGCCGCCGCCCCTCTTCATCAGTTCCCGCAGACGTAACAATCGTTATTTCCATGCCCCGAACCTTGTCGATCTCATCGTAGTCGATCTCAGGGAAAACCAGCTGCTCGCGCAGGCCCAGGCTGTAGTTGCCGCGCCCATCGAACGAATCCGGCGAGATGCCGCGGAAATCACGTTGCGCCGGCAGGGCGATACTGATCAGGCGGTCCAGAAAATCCCACATCCGCCGGCCCCGCAGCGTAACTTTCACGCCGATGGGCATCCCTTCCCGCAGCTTGAACGTCGCAATCGACCTGCGCGCCCGCGTCACAATCGGCCTCTGTCCGGTGATAATCGTCAGATCATGGCTGGCGCGTTCAATCGTCTTGCCGTCCGTGATCGCCTCTCCCATGCCGATGTTCATGCTGATCTTCTCGACCCGGGGCACCTGCATGATGTTGGTATAACCGAATTCCGTCATCAGCGCCGGGGCAATCTCGTTGTCAAAACGTTCCTTTAACCGCGGCTTCTGCGCCGGCATTCCGTTCGATTCACTCATTAGCTCTTCACTCCTCGCCCCCAGTTATCGCGCAGCGCGACATCCGGTCATCAATCTCTCGGATGAACTAACTCTCGCTCGGTGTCGGCAGAGGCGTATTGGTACGCCGATCAAACCGGATCTTGTCCTCGCCCTCCAACCGAAAGCCGGCGCGGGTCGGTTCGTCGTTCGTGCCCACCAGCGCCACATTGCTGATGTGGACCGGCGCCTCCAGTTCGATGCGTCCGGTCTGCGTACGCACTGTCGGGCTGCGGCGCTGGTGTTTCGTCACAAAATTCGCGCCCGCGACAACGACATAGACCCGATTGGGGTCGAAGCGGCCCTTCTTGTCCTTCTTGCGAATCACGCTCTGCACTTCACCGCGGTGGCCTTTATCATTGCCGGCGATCACCTCGACAAGATCGCCCTTCTTGACCTTTACGCTCATTCCCTCATCTCCTGACAACATGAACGACGCCGTCCACCGGCTCGTGGCATATCCACATAGGCCCTCGTCAGAGCACCTCCGGAGCCAAAGATACGATCTTCATGTACCCATGGTCCCGCAACTCCCGCGCAACCGGGCCAAAAATGCGAGTGCCGCGTGGATTGCGGTTGTCATCGATAAGAACAGCGGCATTCTCATCGAAACGAATGTAACTCCCGTCTTTGCGCCGCACCGGACGCCGCGTGCGCACGATGACCGCCCTGACAATCTCGCCCTTCTTGACCGACGCCGTCGGGCTGGAGGATTTGACCGTCGCCACAATCACGTCGCCAATCCCACCGTAACGGCGCTTGCTTCCCCCGCGGACTCGAATCGTCAACAACTCTTTTGCGCCCGTATTATCAGCAACCCGCAGGCGACTCTCTTGCTGGATCATAGCTCCATACCTCGTCTCGTGCCGGCGCGCTTCGTCTCAAACAACGACCGCACGGTTAAGAATCTTTTCGACAAAAAACTTCTTGTGCTTACTGATCGGCCGGCATTCTCGGATTTGGACTTTATCTCCGACTAGACAGGCATTGTCAGCATCGTGAACCTTGTACTTCTTGTGTGTCTTCACAACCTTTCCATACAGAGCATGGCGCGCGACCCGCTCCACTTCGACAACCACAGTTTTGTCCATCTTGTCGCTTGTGACGACGCCAACCAGTTCCCGTCTTCGTTCGCGCATGTCCCCTACTCCTCGTTCTCTTCAGCCAGCAATTCCCGCTCGCGCAGGATCGTCTTGATGCGAGCGATCTCTCGGCGGACCTTACCCTTGCGTGCCGTATTTGTCAACTGTCCGGTCGCTTTGTGAAAGCGCAGGTTGAACAGTTCCTGATACCCTTCATCCAATCGGCTGTATAGTTCACTTGCCGTCAGCGGGCGTAGCTCATGTGCTTTCATCTCTTATCCCTCCTCGCCTGGACCTCTTGGCGTCAGAAGTCCTGTCGGGCGACGAACTGAGTGCCCATTGGCAGCTTGTGCGCGGCCAGGCGGAATGCCTCGCGCGCATGCTCTTCATCTACACCGGCGATCTCAAACATGACTCGCCCCGGCTTCACGACCGCCACCCAATGATCGACATTGCCCTTGCCGGAACCCATCCGCGTCTCCGCCGCCCGCATTGTCACCGGTTTATCCGGGAAAATGCGGATCCACAGCTTGCCGCCGCGCCGCACATATCGGACAACCGCACGGCGGGCCGCTTCGATCTGTCGGCTCGTCACCCAAGACGGCTCCGTCGCCTGTAACCCGAACGTGCCAAAATCGATCCGATTGCCGCGAGCCGCGATGCCGCGCATCCGGCCGCGGTGCATCTTACGAAACTTTACTCGTTTTGGCATCAACATAGTCTGCTCTCCATCCCGCGTTCTGAATCCTGCCACCGCCCCTGCTGAACAGGAGCGTCTACTCGCTCAGCGCCATCTCCGCATAGCGGGCATGGTACTCTTCACCCGGCAACACTTCACCATGATAGACCCAGGTCTTTACCCCGATCACGCCGTATGTCGTCTTGGCCTCGGCCGTGCCGTAGTCGATCTCCGCCCGCAGCGTATGGCGCGGCACCTGCCCGTCGCGTATGGTGTCGACCCGCCCCATCTCGCTGCCGCCCAAACGTCCGGCCACCTTGATCATGACGCCATCGGCGCCGATTCGCATCGCCCGCCCAGCCGCCTGTTTCATCGCCCGCTTCCAGCTGATGCGGCGCTCCAGCTGCTCCGCCACGTTTTCGGCGACAAGTTGCGCATCCATCTCCGGCTTGTCGATCTCGCGCACGTCGATCTTGACCTTCTTGTTCGTCAACTCCTGCAAGTTCACCCGCAGCAGATTGACATTCGCCCCCTTGCGCCCGATGATGATCCCGGGCTTGGCCGTGTTGATGATCACGTGAACCTGATTGGGCTGGCGCTCGATCTCAATAAGACTGATACCTGCTCGCGGCGCATCACGATGAATCATGGCCCGGACCTCCCGATCCTCGCCCAACTGATTCACATAGTCATACCCCGTTGCAAACCATCGGCTCTTGTGTTCCTTGGTAATGCCCAAGCGAAAACCGGTCGGATGTACTTTGCGTCCCATTGGACCCCCTTTGCCCCTTGCCTGCTACTCGTCTCCCAAACGCTCTTCCAGCACTACCGTTATGTGGGAAGAGCGTCGAATCCACGGCTTGAACCGTCCGCGCGCGCCAAAGCGCCGCCAGCGTCGATTCGGCGCCTGGTCAGCATAGATCCTGCTGATGTAAAGCTCATCAGACTCCAGACCGAAGTTTTCGACGCCGTTGGCGATGGCGCTCTTCAGCGTCTTCGCCACAATCCGCGCTGCCTGCTGCGGCATGAACTGCAACAGCGTCAATGCCTCTTCTGCCTGGCGTCCCCGCATCTCGTTCAACACCAGACGGGCCTTCTGCGGGCTGATCCCCGTATACTTGGCAACTGCTCGAACTTCCATCGTACGCGCTCCTCTATCTCCAGAATGGAGGAAGAGATCATAAACCGATTAGAGACCAATATCCTACTGTCTGCGGGTGCTTCGTTCCGACCTGATATGACCGCGAAAGAATCGCGTCGGCGCGAACTCGCCCAGCTTGTGTCCAACCATATTTTCCGTGATATAGATCGGCACATGGCGGCGACCGTCGTGAATCGCCAATGTATGACCGACAAACTGCGGAAAAATCGTCGAAGCGCGGGACCACGTCTTGAGCACCTTGCGTTCGCCGGCCCGGTTCATGTCTTCGATCTTCTTCAGCAAGCGCGGCTCGACATACGGCCCTTTCTTCAAGCTACGTCCCATCGAATTTCCTCCACTTCTGCGGCCCGCCCGTCTCCAAGTGCGCACGGATGCGCTCAAAAACGGGCGAATGCACTATTTGCGGCCCTTGCTGCTGCGCCGGATGATATACTTGCCCGTTCGCTTGTTGCGCCGGGTGCGCTTGCCAAGCGCAGCCTGCCCCCACGGCGTCTTGGGGCCGGGCATACCAATCGGCGAACGCCCCTCCCCCCCTCCGTGCGGGTGGGATGAAGGATCCATGGCGACGCCCCGCACCGTCGGCCGGAAGCCCAACCAGCGGCGGCGGCCGGCCTTGCCTATCGAGATATTGCTGTGATCCGGATTCGACACCTGTCCAATCGTGGCCAGACAGTCCATCTCAATATAACGCACCTCGCCGCTGGGGAGTCGCACCTGCGCACGCGGCCCCTCCTTTGCGACCAGTTGCGCCGAGACGCCCGCGCTGCGCACCAACTGCGCACCCCGCCCCGGATACAACTCGATGTTGTGAATCTGCGTGCCCAGCGGGATATTGCGAATCGGCAGGGAATTGCCGGGCCGAATATCAGCCCCGGGGCCGGATTCCAGCAGGTCGCCCACCTGCACACCCAACGGCGCTACGATGTACCGCTTCTCGCCATCTTCATAGCGGAGCAGAGCGATGCGGGCGCTGCGGTTGGGGTCGTACTCGATCGACACAACCCGCGCCGGCGCCCCCCATCTCTCCCGCTTGAAGTCGATAATGCGGTAGCGCCGCTTGTGGCCGCCGCCCCGATGCCGCACAGTGATGCGACCCTGATTGTTGCGCCCGCCCGTCCTGCTCAGCACAACGGTCAACGTGCGCTCCGGCTTTGTGTGTGTAATCGTTTCAAAGGTCGAGACGCTCATATCCCGACGCCCCGGCGATGTGGGGCGATATATCTTTACAGGCATAAAAATCTATCTCCGTTCGAAGCGAATGGAAGAGGAGAAAGAACCGCTCCCGCTTCCCGCTCTTGACTGTTATACACCTTCGAAGAACTGTATGCTGTCACCTTCCTGCAAGGTCACGACGGCCTTTTTCCACGGGGACTTCCGCACTACCTTGCGCCTTCCGCGCATTCCGGTCTTGGCCGGCATCATCATCACCCGTACCCCGAGCACACTCACCTTGAACGCGGTCTCGACCGCATCGCGAATCTGGTGCTTGTTGGCCCGTGTATCGACCTCAAATGTGTACTGATTGCCTAAATCGGCCGCGTCATACGACTTTTCGGTAATGACCGGGCGCTTTATCACTTCGTAAACGTGCATCAAGCTCTCCTCGAAATTCAGGCGCTAACTCGAACCGCCCAGCCAGCTGTGGATGAATTCGACCGAGGCCTGCGGCAATAGAAGCATGTCGTGGCTTAGCAGATCCTGGATGTTCAGATTGCCGCTGAGAAGCGATTTGGCCTGAGGCAGGTTGCTGATCGATTTCTCGACCGCCACATCCCGCTCCGGCAGGATGACGAGCACACTATCGTTGTCCAAACCCAGATCGGCCAGCGTCTGCACAAAAACCTTGGTCTTGGGCGCCTCGATCGTCAACCGTTCCAGCACGACGATCTGGCCCGACCCGGCCTTGACACTCAACGCGCTGCGCAACGCCGCCCGCCGCATCTTCTTCGGCATCTTCTGCGTATACTTGCGCGGCCTAGGTCCGAACGCCCTGCCGCCGCCCACCCAAATCGGAGAACGGATCGAGCCATGCCGCGCCCGGCCAGTACCCTTCTGACGCCACGGCTTGCGACCACCCCCGCGCACTTCGCTGCGAGACTTGGTCTTGTGCGTACCCGTGCGGGCGTTCGCCAACTGCCTCACCAGCGCCTGGTGCATCAGCCCCCGATTGATCGGAGCGGCAAATACCGTATCCTCCAACTGTATCTGACCGGTCTCATCACCGGCCATATTTCTGATTGGCACTTCCACCGTTTCGCCTCCGTATCGGCGGCTGGTCGATCGTAGTCCGCCACAACACGAGCCACCGGTCACCAGCCACTGATCGCTGATTTACCCCTTCGCCGCCGTCCGAATGAAAACCAACCCCTGGCGCGGGCCGGGCACCGCGCCTTGAACGGCGATCAGATTGCGTTCCGCATCGACCAGAGCCACTTTCAGTCTCTGAGCGGTTACGCGCTTGTTGCCCATCTGCCCCGCGCCCTTGCTGCCAAGAAATGTATGGCCCGGCGTCGAGCCTGCGCCGCGCGAGCCTGGCGCCCGGTGCCGGTCCGACTGCCCATGCGTCTTCGGTCCACCCCGGAATCCGTGCCGTTTGACACCGCCGGCAAAGCCCTTCCCCTTGGACGTGCCCGTCACATCCACAAGCTCGCCCTCGATAAATACATCCGCCTTGATCACGTCGCCCGGCGCATGCTCCGCGTTGTCCGGCAAGCGCAACTCTCGCAGCACCCGCAGCGTCGGCGTGTTGGCCTTCTTCAAATGACCGAGTTGGCCCTTGGTTAACTTGCGCTCCGGAGCCTCGTCAAACCCAACCTGAATTGCGTTGTAACCGTCCGTATCTTCAGCCTTGACCTGCGTAACGTAGCAGGGACCGGCTTCGATGACCGTGACCGGCACCACCGCGCCGCTGTCATCAAATAGCTGGGTCATGCCTACTTTGCGGCCTAATATCCCTTTCACCTGCGCCTCCGGTCAGTGGTTTGTGGTAGCGCAGGCGAAACTCCTGCGTTCCCAGGTGGCGCTAGCCACTAGCCACGATTCACTAGCCACTTCGCTATAGCTTGATTTCGATATCGACACCGGCGGGCAGATTCAGACGGGTAAGATTCTCTATCGTCTTGTTGCCTGGATCCACCACATCGATCAGACGTTTGTGCGTTCGGATCTCGAACTGCTCACGGCTGTCTTTGTCGATAAATGGCGACCGCATCACCGTAAACTTCTCGATTCTCGTAGGCAGAGGCACAGGCCCAACTACCTGGGCGCCCGTCTGCTCGGCAGCAGTGACGATCTGCTTCGCCGACGCATCGAGGACGCGGTGATCGTATGCCTTGAGCTTGATACGGATCTTTTGCTTTGCCATGTGGTCTTCCCTTTTGTCGTGGTTCGCAGATAGTAAGAGTGGCGAGCTTCAACGCTCGCCACGAACCACTTGCCTCTACTGGATGATTTCGGTGATGGCGCCGGCAGCGACGGTGCGGCCACCCTCGCGAATGGCAAAACGACTGCCGGTCTCCAGCGCGACGGGCGCAATCAACTCCACTTCCATCGTCACATTGTCGCCAGGCATTACCATCTCCACCCCGGCCGGCAGGTCGATCGAGCCCGTGATGTCCATCGTGCGGATATAGAACTGCGGTCGGTAGCCCTTGAAAAAAGGTGTATGACGACCGCCCTCCTCCTTGCGCAATACATATACCTCCGACTTGAAGCGCGTGTGCGGCATGATGCTGCCCGGCTTCGCCAACACCTGGCCACGGTCCACATCTTCGCGGTTGATGCCACGCAGCAGACAGCCCACATTGTCCCCTGCCTGACCTTCATCAAGCAGCTTGCGGAACATCTCCACCCCGGTCACCGTCGTCTTGTGCGTCGCCTTCACGCCGACGATCTCCACCTCTTCCATCGGATGAATCACCCCGCGCTCAACACGTCCCGTCACCACCGTGCCCCGTCCCTTGATCGAAAATACATCCTCGATCGGCATCAAAAACGGCCTGTCCACCTCGCGCACCGGCGTCGGTATGTACTCGTCCACCGCACGCATCAACTCCCAAATCGGCTCGTACTCCGGCGCTTCCGGATCCTCCGAACTGCTCTCCAGCGCCTGCAACGCACTGCCGCGCACAAACGGAATGTCGTCGCCGGGAAACTCATAGGTGTCGAGCAACTCCCGCAACTCCATCTCCACCAACTCCAGCAACTCCTCGTCCTCCATCATGTCCACTTTGTTGAGAAAAACAACCATCGCCGGCACTTCCACCTGACGCGCCAGCAAAATGTGCTCGCGCGTCTGCGGCATCGCTCCATCCGGCGCCGCCACCACCAGAATCGCTCCGTCCATCTGCGCCGCTCCGGTGATCATGTTCTTGATGTAGTCGGCATGACCGGGACAATCCACGTGCGCATAGTGCCGGTTCTCGGTCTCGTATTCTACATGCGCAATGGCGATCGTGATGCCGCGGGCTTTCTCTTCCGGCGCATTGTCGATCTGCTCAAACGCACTGAAATCAGCCATCCCGCGCATCGCCAGAACCTTTGTGATCGCCGCGGTCAGCGTCGTCTTCCCGTGATCCACATGCCCAATCGTCCCCACGTTCACATGGGGCTTGTTCCTCTCAAATACTGCCTTCGCCATTTGGTTGCTGCCTCCTGCTTATGAATATTTGGTCAGATGCGCTGCGACTTCACCAGGCTAGCGCAACATCCAAAGCGTGTACCGGCTGAATTCATCAATATCTGCTGCAAACCGCCCACCTTTTCCTGGTGGGCGGCATATATCCTGCGATTTGTTTACTTTGTAATTCCAGACGCGAAAATCCGATGGCCGCGCGCGCCAATTATCTACGCGCCAACGTCGTTCATTGCAAAAGCCCACAACCGGACTTGAACCGGTGACCTCATTCTTACCAAGAATGCGCTCTACCGACTGAGCTATGCGGGCGGACCACAATGACACTTGCGATGCACTGCCTGTAGAGTGGGCGGGGGCGGATTCGAACCACCGTAGGCGATAGCCGTCTGATTTACAGTCAGATCCCTTTGTCCACTCGGGCACCCGCCCATCATGCAATGTGCTTCTATTAAAGTGCTTCGTGTACAGTCGTCGCCAACGAGCCGTCAGGTTCGCGCCGCTGAAATTCCGAACGCACACACTGAAGAGCCGACGATCGGACTCGAACCGATAACCGGCTGTTTACAAAACAGCTGCTCTGCCGATTGAGCTACGTCGGCGCGTGCTCAGACGACACCTGAGTGATTATAACACAGTCCAAATGCTGGTCAAATCTCAATACGCCTATTTTCATATACATTTCTGACGAACAGTGCTGACGACTGGCCCGTCCCCCGAATCAAGCGTTTGGACCAGCCGCAAACCATCCGCTACCTGTCGGTTCCTCCACGCCATTGAGCAGTATGCAACATCTCATCCGGTCAGGCGGATGCGTCATGAATGCGCCCCCATTCCGCCGCGCCCCGGCCCAGGCAGTCGATTGAACCGGCAAAAAAGACGTGTTACAATCGAGAACATGAACGAACGAACGCCGCAACAGGTGCAACGCAAACTCGAAGAACTGCCGAAAAAACCCGGCTGCTATCTGATGTGGGACGAACACGCCAAAGTACTATATGTGGGCAAGGCGCTGGTGTTGCGCCATCGCGTGCGCAGCTATTTCCAGTCCTCGGCCAAACACGCCCAACGCATCCACGAAATGGTCGCCAAGGTGCGGAACATCACCTGGTGGGTCACGCCGACGGAGATGGAGGCGCTGATCCTCGAAAACGACCTGATCAAGCGGTACCAGCCCCACTACAACGTCATGCTCAAGGATGACAAGGGATATCCCTACATCAAGGTCAACTGGCAGAATGACTTCCCCAAGGTGGAGCGGGTGCGCCAGATCAAAGATGACGGCGCCCGCTATTTCGGCCCCTTTACCAGCAGTTGGGCGGTGGGCCGCACGCTCGAATCGATACGCAAAGTCGTCCCCTATCTCGATTGCGACCGCTCCATCAACGGCAACGATGAAAGCCCCTGCCTCTACTATCATCTCAAACTCTGCGGCGGCCCCTGTATCGGCGTCCAGAGCCGCGCCGGCTACCGCGAAGGCATCAGACAGTTGATCGACTTTCTCGAGGGCGACACCGATGCGGTGCTGAGCCAGTTGGATGCCAGAATGCGCAAAGCCGCCGACCGCTTCAACTTCGAGCTGGCCGCCGTCTACCGCGATCGCATCGAAGCCGCGCAGCGCATCGTCCACCAACAGAAGGTCGTGGGTGTCCAGAACGATGACGAAGATGTCATCGCCATCGCTCAGGACGCCAAATCCAGCGATACCGTCGTGCAGATCATGCTGGTGCGCCGCGGCAGGCTGATCGGAAGAGAGAACTTCGCCCTGCAGGGGGTTGAACTGTCCGAGACGACCGCCGAAAACCTGGGCGATCTGATCGGCATCTTCATCCAGCGCTTTTACGCCGACGCCGCCGGTTCGCCCCCCGCGAGCAGAGGCGCATTGAACAAAGTCCCGCCGCGCCTGCTGGTCCAATATGTGCCGCCCACAAAAGATCTCCTGGCGCGTTGGCTGAGCAAACTGCACGGCGCCAAGGTCGAGATCCGCATGCCGCAGCGCGGTAAAAAGCGAAAATTGATGGAGTTCGCCAAGAGCAACGCCGAAGAGTATCTGCGCGTGCAAAAGGCCCAATGGGCCGAAGACTCCAACCGCCAGACCGAGGCGCTGGCGGAACTGCAAGACGCGCTGGCCTTGGACAAGCCCCCCACCCGTATCGAATGTTACGACATCAGCACGTTGCAGGGGACCAACACGGTCGGCTCCATGGTCGTATTTGGCCGCGGCGTCCCCCAGAAATCCGCCTACAAACGCTTCAAAATACGTGGGAAGGGCAGCCAGGGCGAGCCGGACGATTACGCCAGTATGCGCGAAGTTTTGCGCCGCCGCTTCCGCCGCGCCGTGGAAGAGACGCCCGACCGGCCCGGCCGCAAATCGACCGGCGCAAACCACTGGAAACTGCTGCCGGAACTTGTGATCGTTGACGGCGGCAAGGGTCAACTCGGCGTCGCCCTGGATGTGCTGGCAGAGTTCGGCCTGCGCGACAAAGTGCCGGTGGTCGGCCTGGCAAAACGAGAGGAGGAGATCTTTCTGCCCCAACGCCGCGGCCCGATCCACCTCCGCCGCGGCAGCCAGGCGTTCTACATGGTGCAACGCATCCGCGACGAGGCCCACCGCTTCGCAGTCACCTATCATCGCAACCTGCGGCGCAAAGGACAGACGACCACGCTGCTCGACAGCCTGCCCGGCATAGGCCCCAAACGGCGCAAAGCGCTGCTGCAATACTTCAGCGGCGACCTCGACAAAGTCCGCCAAGCTACCCTCGATGAGCTGCGGGCCGTGCCGGGCATGAACCGAAAAGCCGCTGAATCGGTCAAGGAGCATCTGTAAATGACTCGCGGCACTCGCGCCGGCCTCACCCGGTTTGCCGGCTCTCCGCCCTCTTTGGCGCTGCTGCAATCCCTTGCCTATCTGGATGGATTGCCCATCGACGAGATCGCCGGTCTCCTCCAATCGAACTCGCTCGTGGTCGATTTTGCTGCCGGCGACGAACTGACCCGCCAGGACGATGTCGCCGAATTCATCTTCTTCGTCCTCCGCGGCTCCGTCCGCGTCTTGCGCCGCGACAAAGACGCAAACGCCTCCGGCTCTGAGGAGACACTCGCGCGCCCCGTCACCGCAGGCGGTATCATCGGACGCTACGAGTTGACCTTCAGCCTCAATTACATTGGCACGGCCATCGCCGAAAACGCGGTAACCGCGCTGTGTGTCGATAGATCAACACTGGAACAGCTTCTCTATCGCTATCCCTCCGCCCACCAGCAGACCGCTTACCAGGCGATCGTCAACCGTCTGCGCACGATGCCCCTGCTGGCCGAGGTCGACATGGTCATTCTCGGATTTCTGGCCGAAGAAATCCGCAGCCAGACAGTGTCACCAGGCACCGTCCTCTATACCCAGAATCAGCCCCCCGATACGCTCTTTCTCATCGCCCAGGGCCAGGTCGAACTCTATCATCCCCGCCGAACGGATAACCGCTTGTGGCTGGGAACCGGCAGCCCTTTTGGCTTTCCCGGCAGCGTCGGCACGACCCATAGCGCGCCGGCGGACAAATACGGCCACTGGGCCGAAGCCAAAACCGAGACAACCTTATTCGAACTACCCTGGAGGACGATGCGGCAAATCGGTCGGCGCTTCCCCCATGCGGTCGACCCCGAAGTCCAACTGCTGCCGGCCAAAACGATCAGCGCCATTTCCATCTTCGCCGGACTGACTCCCCACGAACAGATTCAACTGGCCGGCTTTTGCAGCTTCCAGCGCATCCCCCAATTCCATCCAATCATGCAGCAGGGCGACAGCGCCGACAGCATGTGGATTTTGCTCGAAAACAGCAGAGCCGTGATGAGCGCGCTCGACGAAGAGAATCGTGCCCTGCCCCGCGCGCCGGTGCGCGGTATCTTCTCCTTTAACGAGGCCGCGCTGCTCGCTGCCAATCATGTGGAACTGACCGTCGAATCTGAACCGGGCAGCCTGTGGCTGCGACTCCACCGGCAAGACTTTCAGCACTTCGGCCAAATCTGCGGCCCGCAGGCCGTGGCCAAAATAGTTGCCCGCCTGCCTGCCGAAATCGACGAAGACGATCATGAACAGCAGGACTATAAATGGCTGCGAAAAGGCGAACTCCTGATCAGCCTGCACCTGCGTCACTGGCTGGCGTTGCTGGGAGAATCGCAAGCGACCGTTGTTGCCATCCTCGCCGGCGCTGGCTTTACCTGGCTCTTCTCTGCGCTTGGCGTCTCGCTCTGGTTCCCTCTGGGCTTCAGCATTCTCGTTGTGATCCTGACGCTCATCTGGGGTTTTCTCAACTACCTCAACGACTACTTTATCGTCACAAATCGGCGGGTCATCCAGCAAGATAAGGTGATCTTCTTCAGCGAGCAGCGACGGGAGGCCCTGCTGGAGCAGATCCAGCGCGTGGACGTATCCACGACATTCTGGGGCAATCTGTTCAACTACGGCAGCCTGTCCGTCTTTACCGCCGGCACAACAGGATCGATCGACTTTGACTTTGTTGCCTCGCCGGACGAGCTGCGGGCCACGATCTTTTATCAAAGCAGCCTGAGCCAACAACGCTCCAGCGCCGAAAACAAACTGGATATCCAGAACGCGCTGGAGAAACGCCTGGGCCTGACGGTTGATCTGCCCAACCGCGTGCGAACCGATGCGGCCCCATCTGCCCCGGACGATAACGCGGCAGGCCTGAGTCTGTGGCAAAAACTGCGCCGAACGATCGCGGTCGACAGTTCACTCGATTGGGAATCGACCGATCGTATCGTCTGGCACAAACATTGGTGGGTGCTTTTTGTCCAGGTCGCGCTGCCCAGCCTGCTGCTTCTCTTCCAAATCCTGTTCCTGTCCGGTGGCTTTGCCTCAACCGCCCTGTTGCAGCAACTCCAGTCCAGCCTGGGCGCGACGACTCTGCTGCTCTCGGGCGGCGTGGTGATGCTCGCTACCCTGGGTTGGGTCTTCTGGGCCGTAGCCGATTGGTGGAATGACACCTACACGGTCACCGCAGACAGAATCATTGATATCGAAAAGCTGCCTCTCTTCCTCAGCGAACAGCGTCGCGAAGCCCAACTCAGCGACATTCAGGACATCAGCCTGGAGATGAATTCACCGCTGAAAATGATGTTGAACTTTGGCAATATCATCGTGCAGACCGCCGCCGGCGAAGGAGCATTCACCTTCGATCACGTGCCCAATCCCAGAAATGTCAAAGAAGAGATCACACGGCGGATGATCGTATGGCGGCGGGAGGATGAACGGCGCAAAGCCCAAGATCGCAGCCAGGACCTGCCCGACTGGTTCGAGATGTACAACCGGTTGGAGACGGGACAGGCGAGGAACGAGGAGTGAGGAAAAAGGAGAGAAACGGTTCCACGCCCCTTTTGCCAATCTGAACGCACATTAACTGCCAAACGTTAACCGGTCAATCAGGCGGCGCGGCAGTTGGACGGCTCGCATCTGGCTTTGAGTCAAATCGACCGGATACGCCACGCGACGCTGTTCCCAGGTAAGCGCCTCCAGATCCAGCAGGGCGTACGCGGCCCGCGGATCATTGTCCCGCGGCTGACCGACACTGCCCGGATTGAGGATTAGGCGTTGTAACTCAGTCAACTCCAGCCGCACGCGTTGCGCCTCATAGGGTCTGAGAAAGTCAACAGTCACCGGAATGCCGTTCCGTCTGCCGCGCCTCGAATAGATCTTCCGCAGCTGCCAGTGAAAGATCGCCGGTTTGTGTGTGTGGCCCACCAGGCACATCTTGGTCTCAAAATGGGCGAAATTCTCCAGCGCGGTCTCTGGTGTCTGAACATATTCCGACACTGGCTCGCGCGGGCTGGCGTGCGTGATCAATATGCTCCCCGCGCCTTCCGGTTCGAGTGGTTCCACTGGTAAACTGTCGAGGAACCGATGACTCTTCTCGCTCAGTTCACTCTGGGTCCATTCAACCGCCGCACGCGCCAGAGGATTGAAGTGTGCAATATCCAGACCGGGTCGCCCCAACACAGCCCAATCGTGGTTGCCTATGACGCACAGAGCCGCTTCAGACTGCACAAGGTCGACACACTCATTCGGAGCCGGGCCATAACCGACCACATCGCCCAAACACCAGATCGTATCGTAACGACCCGCCGCGTCGGCTATGACAGTTTCCAAAGCGACAAAATTTGCGTGAATGTCGGATAGAATCAATACGCGCATATTCGCATCTTATCACAGGCTGGAATTCAACTCAAAAGGATAGACATATTTGCCTGAATATGCTTGTATTGATATAGACTGGTGAGCCTGCGCTGCATCAACGATGAAAGATGACTCGAAATGACGAACGCCGCAATACGCGCTTTCAGCCGCATCGGCATTCTACACCACCCACGCAAACCGGACTCGTTGGAACTCGCCGGCCAGATGGAACAGTTCCTGCATCGCGCCGGCGTGGATGAAACCTGGCGCCATTCCGCCTGGGATGCCGACGTGATCAAAGCCAGACTCCCCGATGTCGACCTGTTGATCACCCTCGGCGGCGATGGCACCATGCTGCGCGCCGCGCGACTCGGCGCGGCCTACAACGTACCCATGTTAGGCGTAAAGATGGGGCGGCTCGGCTTTCTGGCCGAAATCTTCCCCCAGGATTGGCACACCCCTCTGGAGCAACTGCTCCGCGGCGACTACTGGATCGAAGAGCGGCTGATGGTGCGCGCATTGGTGCAAAGGCCAGACCTAACGGCGGCGAACGCGTCGTGCGCTGCGCATTCGACGCGCTCAACGATGTCGTCCTCAGTCGCGGCAGCCTTGCCCGCATCGTGCGCGTCAGCGCCAACCTCGACGGCGGCTATCTGACCACCTACACCTGCGACGGGCTGATCGTCAGCACTGCGACCGGCAGCACAGCCTACGCCCTCGCCGCAGGCGGGCCAATCCTGCCCCCGGAACTGCGCAACATCCTGGTGATTCCCGTCGCCCCCCACATGAGCATGGGCCGGGCCGTCGTCCTTTCCGAAGGCACAGAAGTGCGCCTGCGCGTCTACAGCGATCACTCGGCCATGCTGACCGTGGACGGCCAGTTCGAAGTCGAAGTCGACGACTCGGACGAGATCGTCGTCGACAGCAGCCCCTATCAGGCACGCTTTGTCCGCCTGCGCCCGCGCAGCTACTTCTACCAGACGCTGATGGACAAGCTGAAATGAACGGGGCGACGCACAGAGGACGCGTCCATCGGTGGCGCGCCCATCTATAGTAGAAAGCGAAATCCGATGTCAGAGGAAACCGGTCAACCTGCAAAGGAGCATTACCGTACACTGGACGTGCCGGAAGACGCCGGCCAGGAAGAGATCGCGCAACAGTACAATCGCCTGCTCAAACTGTACCAACAAGATACGCTGGAGTCCGCCGCGGACCGGGCCTATGCAGCGCAAAAGCTGGCCGCCGTCGAAAAAGCCTACGAGATCCTCGGTGACCCGGCGCGGCGCGCCATCTACGACGGCAAACCCGCCCCGCTCGAAGTAGGCAGCGACGGCGAACCGGAAACCCTGACCTGCGCCAACCACCCGGATCGAGAAACGCTCCTGCGCTGCAACAAATGTGGCAACCCCATCTGCATGGACTGCGCCGTGCGCACACCGGTCGGCTACCGCTGCACCAACTGTGTACGAGAGCAGCAGAACATCTACTTCAATGCCCTGGGGCGGGACAATATCGTCGCCCTGGCGGTGGGATTTGTCCTAACGCTTATCGTCACCCCAATTGTCGGCTTTCTGCTCAGCAGCATTGGCTTCTTCGGCTTCTTGATCGCCTTCATCGCCGGCTCCGGCGCCGGGACGCTCGTGGCCCGCGTCATTCGCCGCGCAGTCGGCAACCGCCGCGGCCGGAATCTTCCGCATTTCGCCCTGGCCGGCATCATCCTGGGCGTGGCGCCCTGGGCGCTCTTTTTCCTCCTCGCGGGCGGCAGAGGTCTCCTGATGATGCTCCTCTTCATCGGCTTGGTGATCGCATCCGCCTTCCCCCAACTGCGCTAGAGCTTTCAGCAACTCCGTGCGCACGGACAGTGAAGGACCGGAGACGCCCACGCGGGAAAGGACGCCTCCGGGTGAAGGCAGCGACCCAGACTCAAGCTGGCCCAGCCGCCTGCCGCCGTCCGTCAGCCGAGTTGCACCGTGCCAATCCCGAACGGGGGATCCGCGGCTCGGCGGCTCCCTTTCCTGAACTCGCCGACTGCCAGGATGAGGAGCGCCGCGCTGGCATGTCCCGCCAAAATCCAGGCCAGCAGCCTCGTTAGACTCAGTTCGGAGGTCCAAGGCTCTGCGCTTTCCGGCTTCTCTACCGACGGCTCTGCGCCGACTGCCAGCGGTGTACGGCTGGCGGTCGTCAGAGCGTAAACGCTCCCTGCCCGACCTGTTACCGGCAGCAGTTCCGCCACCCGAAAGTCGTCCAGTTCCGCCACTGTTTCCCAGTTGGCGCCGCCATCAGTACTCATTGCCACGCGGCTGGGCGACAGGTGGAGCCCGTCCCCACCGGCGAGAACTGTTCCGGCGTACACCACCCTGGGCTGCGCCGCATCGACAACCAGGTCGCTGATCACAAGCCGATTCTCAACCGTGCTACCCAGCCCCTGATTGCTCGACCGCCACGCAACCCCGTCCCGGCTCATCACGACACCGGCGCCGGCCGTGCCTGCGTAGACCGTCGGCGGCGACGTATCGGCTACGGCCACGGCTGTCGGCGGCCCGGGTAGACCGTCCACGGCCACCCAGCGCAACCCAAACGCCTCAGCCCGGTACAGCTTCTCCTGCGTTCGCACGAATGCCAACCCCGCCCCTGTGCTGTCCGCGGCGATCTCTTGCACCGGCTCCTCCAACAGAAGATGACCGCTGGCGATCAGCCCGCCCCTGCCCGCGGCGCCCACATCCCGCAGCCGATAGACCCCGTCGGTATCCGTCCCCACATACAGCAGCCGGTTGGCCGCGTCAAACGCCAGCGCGGTCACGCCGCCGATCGCCTCCGTATCAATGCGAACCTCCATCCAGCCCTGCCCGGCATTGCGCGAGACGTAAACGCTCAACCTGTTGGCCGCGCCGACATACACCGTGTCCGGATCGGCCCGGTCCACCATGACGGCGTTGGCGATCACACCGGGCGGCACGGCGGTCAACTCCCAGACACCGCCGACCCCGGCGTAAAGCCGGCCGCCGTCCACTGCGTAACTGCGTCCGTCCACGCGCGGCGCCGCCGCATACGCGCGCACGTTCTCCAATCCAGTGATTGGAATCCAATTCGGCTCGGCGCTCGCCGCTGCGCCAACCGACGCAGCCAGCGTCAGCAGCACAAGAGTCGTTCCCGTCAACAAAATTCGTAAAATCATGGCTGGACCTCCGCAATCCGCTAATTGAACTGTAGATGCCATGATTCTACATCCCTCAGAAGCATCTTTCCGGCCAACTCTCGGAACGTTGTCGGACCGTTTCCTGACGGTCGCCTCGTTCTGGACAAAAGATTCGAGCCATCTCCCGGTCCTCCGGCGCCGACCGCCCTTGGCCTTGCGCGTCCCAGCCCATCCGCAATAATGGTTTCTGTACAGTGCCCCTGGGGACGCACCCGCCGTCTCGCGTGTAGCCCAGAAAAGGGGTGAGGTCTGAAGGGGGGCGATCCGGCGATAGGGAAGGAAAACAGGAGGGGCATTGGGAGGTCAATGATACGAATTTATGATGCAGGCGCCCGTAACGCTCGTACAAGCCTTATACGAACGATCACGAGCGTTATACGATTAATTTCTTTGAATGTGAATATCAATTCGTGGACGGTTAACGTTCGGGAGGCTGATGGAGTGAAAGGAGCAGGTCTTGTATGCGTGCCGAAAGAGAAAGCAGAGCTTGTAATCCTGGCATTGCTGTGTGGGACCCCGCTCAAGATATATTATTTAATGGGATTACAAAGTATTCCGAATGATTGAAGAGAGCGTGGCACGATGCTCCGGCCAGATGCGCCACCATCCAGGGATACACCCGTCGTCCAGGGCAATCGCATCTAATTTTAGTCCCGTTTGAAACCGGGACTTTGTCGGCGCATAAAGCAACTGAATCGTGGCCGACTCGCCTGCACTTACGCAATATGCAACACCCAATTCGCTATTCAGAAAGAAGCAGGTTCCCGATGCGGACGCACACTGGATCTATATGCCCTGCCCCATGCGCCTTCAATCGAAACGCATTGCAATAGGATTTGGACTTGCATATACCATCCGAAGACCCTGTACACCTTCGCCGGGATTACGAGTTCTGCTTTCGCTTCCGTTGCACACTTATGACCTGCTCCTGTCACGCCCCCAGCCTCCCGAACGTGAGATCAGGAAAAATTCCATTTCGCTTTTCGAAAGATCGCCTGTTTTAGCGCGGCACGTCGCGACACTTCGCGACGAATCACGACCAAACACGCCCCGCCTCTCCACCGTCCCCGCCGCCATCCTCGAACTCGACCCAGCCCGAAACCGACAGACTTACTGGCCGCGCGCCATAATTCGTACACGCTTCGGCGACTTCCCCTGAGCTGGATTCAATTCAGGCAGGCCCACGAGCTCTTGACCCATTTGATGCCGATGCCCTGGCCCCGGTTTGAAGAATTAGACCATATGTGCCATTCTCCCCCCATGCCTGAATCTGCATGTGCCGCCCAATTTCAGAAAAGTGCCAGTCCTTCCCACTGCGCCCCTGCGCGGTTTCTCGTAAAGGCGGATGCAACGGACGCCACAATGTACGTTTTGTGCGCATTCCGTCCGCCACCCGCCCGCTTGCCCCAACCAAATCGCACCGCGTTATCATCAACTGATCGAAGTGAGGCAGCGAGCGCAATCGCCCTGACCCGTCGTCTCCTTCGTATCCAGACGACGGCTGACTCGTGGTATACTTGTCGACATGACGAACGCGCCGGAGTCAATGAACGTTCAGCCGCTGACTACGGGTCAGTCGGAGCAGGCCAAACCATATATCCTCAAGAGTTTGCCGCAGGTTCTGGAGCAGTCAGCCGAGTTCGTTACGATCAACAGGCACAGCGTTCATATCATACGCGATGCTGGCATCGAAGTGATTGAGCCGGATAATGGTTACTTGTGGCGAAGAGTGAATTCGCCCGTCGCTGACTCCATCTTTCGGACAGCCCGCAACGGGCGCCAAGCCTCTGCATGGTAACGCTGCATTTCTACATTGGAGATGAATCAGCCATCCGCACATGCGCGAAACAAGCGGATGCCTCAGCGATTATCTCCCGGATATTCAGTTTTCAGATTCTTGTTCTTGGTAACTGCCTGAAAGTCCGCTCTGTGGAGTTACCGAAAACGAAGAACTGACCACCAAGAACTACCGTTCAGACGATAATGCAATTGACGGTACGCGGGCTGCTTCTGCTGGCGGTCACCGCCCTGTTTCTCGCCGCTGCCACCTTCGCCGGTTGGCTGGGCTGGCTTGGGCTGGTCTGGTTGATCGGAAGCTGCGCCCTGCTTCTGACTGACTGGCAACTGACTCCAGAACCCAAAGCGTGGACAGTGACGCGTCATCACGATGATCGCCTGTCTCTGGCCGCCTGGAACCGCATCGAGTTGCGGGTGCAGTTAGGCGCCGGAACCCGCCCACTCCCAGTCTGGCTTCGGGACGAAACACCGCCAACCTTCCGCATCGCCGATGAACAGCGTATTTTGCAAGGAACGGCGCACCCGCATGTGCCTGCCAATTGGGTCTACCACCTGTATCCGCCGCGGCGAGGGGACTTTCGCTTCGGCGAGTTGCATCTGCGTTGGGAGTCCGTGCTCGGTCTGCTGAGGCGGCAGGCGACCTTCCCCGCTAGTGCAGACGTAAAAGTCTACCCGAATCTGGCGGACGTCAAAAAGTACGATCTGCTCCTGCGCAGAAACCGCCTGTGGGAGATGGGGCTGCGTTCTGTGCGCGTACGGGGCAGGGGTACCGAGTTCACGCGCCTGCGAGAATATCAGCCGGATGACGAGTACCGGCACATCAACTGGAAGGCAACCGCCCGGCGCGGCAGGCCGATCTCAACCGAGTTCGAGATCGAGCGGGCGCAAAACCTGGTCGCCCTCATCGACGTGGGGCGCATGATGCGCAGTCCGGTCGGGGATGTGGCGAAGATGGACTTTGCGATCAATGCCGTCCTGTTGCTGGCCTATGTGGCCGTGCAAAAGGGTGATCGCATGGGAGTGCTCACCTTCGCCGATGATGTGCATACATGGCTGCAACCGCGCACCGACAAAGCCCAATTCTACCGGATGCTGGAACTCTTGTACAACGTACAGGGTCAGCCTGTCGAGCCGGATTTCGCCCGCGCGTTCGGATATTTTGCCAGCCGCCAGCGACGACACTCGTTGGCGCTTGTCTTCAGCGACCTGACCGGCAGCGTCACCAATGAAACGCTTGTAGCCGGGCTGTTGCGGCTGCGCCGACGACATCTGCCCCTGCTGGTGACGATGCGGGATCCAACGGTGGAGGCATTTGCCCGCCAACCCATCGCGGATGTGGCCGGGCTGTATCGGCGTACCGTGTCAGAGAGGCTTCTGCGGGAACGGGAGTTGGCGCTGGATGCATTGCGCAGCCGCGGCGTGTTGACGCTGGACGTACCGGCAGACCAACTCAGCGTCGCGCTGATCGAACGCTACTTGCAGATCAAGGCGCGGACGCTGCTTTGATAACGTTGTGCCGCCAGTTCGGTTGCTCAGCCCGCGGCCGGCGCAACCAATATATGTAGAGGGCGAGGCCGGTGGCGAGACCGACGGCCAGTTTCAACTGCCAGGGCAGCCCGCTGGGACTGATGAAACCTTCGATCAGCCCGGCCGCGACGAGAAGGGGCATACTGCCGAGAATCAGTTGCAGCGCAACGCGGGCGCGCTGGCTCAGGGCCGTAGCCCGGCTCAACAGACCGGGCCGCAGCAGACCGTCGGCGATGAAAAAGCCGCAGCCGCCAGCTAGAAAGATGACGCTCAGTTCGACGAATCCGTGGGCGACGACGAACTCGGCCAGACCGGGGCTCATACCATGGGCCTGCAACAGCCCGAACACAGCGCCGATATTGAGTCCATTGAAGATCACGATGTATAGCGTCAACAGGCCGCCGGTGAGCGCGCCGGCAAAGGCGAAAAAGGTCACGCTGATGTTATTGGTGAGAATCGCGGTGGAGACGGCTGTGCGCACATTGGGCGCAATCTCCGTCCACAGTTCACCCTCTTCCACTGTCTCGACCAACGGTTCGATGCCGTCCCCCAAGATCAGGTAGATGGCGTCGGGTCGGTTCCACACGACCACAAAAGCGATGACCGCCGGCAGCAGAAACAGCGCCGCCGATGCCAGTGTGTAGGGGAGCAACCGACGATAGAGCCGGGGAAAGGCCAAACGATAGAAATTAAGCAACTGCTGACGGCGCAAAGGTTCCTCGCGGTACAAGAGCGCGTGGGCGCGACCCACCAACTGGTTTAGATAGCGGGTCACCCGTTGGCCGGGAAAATCTCGTTGCGCAAGAGCCAAATCGGACGAGGTGATCTGATAAAGCCGGCCAAATTCGTGCAGTTCCGTCTCGGAAAGTGCCTCGGCGTTGCCCCGCGTGCGATCGGTCAACTCCTCAAGACGTCGCCAATTGTTCTCTTGTCTTCGGATGAAAGAATCAAATTGCATGAGAAAGTTCTATGCCTGCGAAACCGCTGATCTTAGACCAGGACTACACCATCGACACGCCGGAGAATGTCTCCTTAACCTACGACATCGCCGGCATCGGCAACCGCTTTATCGGCGCTCTGATTGACACCTTCCTTGTCACCTGTTTGCTGGTGATTCTGAACATTCTGTTATTCGTAGTCCTGATCCGGGACGACGCTCCACTTGCAATCAGCGTCTTCGACAGCGAAGAAATAAGCTGGCTTGAAGGCCTGGCAATTGCGCTGTTCGCTCTGCTCCAATTCATTGTCTTCTGGGGCTATTATACTCTCTTTGAGTTTTTGTGGAATGGTCAGACACCGGGCAAACGGCTGGTGAAAATCCGCGTGCTGCGGCTGGATGGCAACCCGATTGGCCTCACCGAAGCGGCCCTACGCAACCTGGTGCGCCCAATCGACTTTCTGCCATCGGGCTATGGGATGGGCCTGGTGGTGATGTTTTGCAACGAAAAGACACGACGCCTGGGGGATTTGGCCGCGGGCACCGTCGTCGTGCGTATGCGGGCGGACCTGTCACTGGACTCGCTGGTAGCGTCGGCACGGTCGCAAACGCAGACTGATGCCGACGAGGCCCCGTCCCTGCTGCTGGAATTCCCCCACATTCGCCGTCTGTCCGCAGCCGACTATGAACTGATCCGGGAAATGTTGGCGCGCAAATGGCACGGCGGCCCATCAAACATAATGTTGCGTCGCCTGGCGCAGGCAATCGCGGCGCGCATCGACAAGCCGAAGCCGACCAACACACGGGCGAGCGTCGACTTCCTGAACGCCGTTGTCGAAGCCTACCGCCAATTGCAGCCACAAGACCGCGCTTGAAACGCGCGACACGACTTTGCCGGACAAAAGCACACTCAATTCCTGAAACGAGGCAACCCCATGGGCAGTATCCCCCCTGTCACCGGCTCTGCGCCCAACGACTATCTCAACACCGACGGCACGACGCCCCGCGCGCGCATCGCCTACACGATTAAAGAGATGCCGCAAGACCTGCGCCCCAGGGAACGGCTGGAGTATGCGGGGGCCGGCGCCCTCAGCATCGCTGAACTCCTGGCTATCATTCTGCGCACCGGCGGCCGGGGGGAGAACGTCATTCGACAGGCCGAACGGTTGCTGACCGAGTTCAATGGCCTGACCGGCTTGGCCCAGGCCAGCTTTGAGGAGTTGACTGAGGCCCGCGGCGTGGGCAAGGCCAAAGTCACGCAGATCAAAGCCGCTATCGAGTTGGGACGCAGACTTCTGCTCGCCGCGCCCCAGGAGCGCACGAAGATTCAAAGCCCGCAGGATGTCGCCAATCTGTTGATGTTGGAAATGGGTCTGTTGGAACGGGAACAGGTGCGGGTCGTCCTTCTGGATACAAAAAACCATGTCCAGCGGATCGCAGAGGTCTATGCCGGCAGCCTGAACGCGGCCGCCATTCGTGTGAATGAGATCTTTACAGAGGCGGTGCGGGCCAACAGCGCAGCCCTCATCGTCGTCCACAATCATCCCAGCGGCGACCCCGCCCCCAGCCCGGAAGATGTGCAGGTGACAGAACAGATCGTCGCCGCAGGGAAGATCCTTCAGATCGATGTCCTCGACCATCTGATCATCACGCGCACGACCTATGTAAGCTTGAAAGAGAGGCGGTTGGGGTTTGAATGATTGGGAATGGCGCTGTTACGCCAACCCACTGACACTGAGTAGAAAATCGGTCACCGCGCGCACGTCGCCGGCACTTAGTTGCTGATCCCGCTTCGTGCGCACATACTTCTTCAACTGCTCGACGCGCAGCACCGGCAAAGTGGGGTTCTCAAGTTCCAGTTGCATGGCCGGGTTGATGAAGACGGCCGCGCTTTCGATTGGGATGTCGGACGCGTTCACGGTCAACGCACCGCTCGACTCCCCCTCCTGAAGCAGTTCGAGGATTTTCCGTTCAGCCTCCTCCTTCTCTCGCATGGGGTTGCCCAGCCCTTCCCGGTTGAGAAATGTGAGCAGGCGGCCCAGGCTGAATCGTTCCCGCCATTTGTCCCCGTCTACCCGCACCGAACCCTTATCGCTGCGCACGAGAAACACGCACACACCGGACGGCCCTACCAGTATATAGGGCATGTCATCCAGCCTCCACAGGAAAAGCGCATACTTGTCGTCGAACCCTTTCAGCCCGCTTTCAACAAGCTCATCGGGCCTCGCGGTTCGTTTGCTGCCCGGCCAGCGGCGCGGCGCAAAACGGTTGATGTAGTAGCTCCCGATATTGAACGCGATGAAGCCCACCGCCAATGCGCCAAAACTGATGACAGTCCAGTACCGCTGGACAAAGGCGACCAGCGCATTGGAAGCCTGTGCGTCGGACGGGAACCAGTTGGGCGTAAAGCTGGCGAGGAGACCGACGAACAGGATCGGCAGTCCTGCCAGAGCAATTCGCCGGCCCCGCTGTTCTCTGGATTTTATCGCTGCCAGATTACGGTACACTTTCATAGAGGTGGATTACTTGTGTGATCGGTATGGCTACCGTTGGAGAGTGACCAGCTCATCATGGCTGTCGATGACTTCGCTGATTCCTGTCTGAATCTCCTCGACCAGCGACGAATCGATCAACTGCTTGGCCACCCGGATGGCGTGCCGGATGGCGTTGGTGTTGCTTCTGCCGTGCCCGACGATAAGCAGGTTGGACAGCCCCAGCAGCACCGCGCCGCCATATTCACTGTCATCCAGCCGCCGGTGCATCCTGCGCAGCGCGGAACGAACTAACAGCCCGCCAATGCTGCTGATCGGCCCGGCCCTGATCTCATCCAGCAACACACCCTGCGCCAGTTTCACGATGCCCTCAGCGCCTTTCACAAAGACGTTGCCCGAAAAGCCGTCCGTGACCACCACATCGGCGATATGGTTGGTCACATCGCGCGCTTCGATGTTGCCCAGAAAGCGGATGCTCGGCGTCTTCTCCAGCAGAGCGGTCGCCTCCAGTACCAGTTGACTACCCTTGCCTACTTCTTCACCGTTGCTCAGAATGCGGACGATCGGGTTCTGCACGCCCATAATGCGGCGGGAGTAGATGCTGCCCATCACGCCGAACTGCTGCAACTGCCTCGGCTTGACGTCGGCATTGGCCCCAACATCCAAAATCAGACAAAAGCCCCGCGCGGTGGGAAAAGGAATGATCAACGCCGGCCGCTGTATGCTCTGCATTCGACCAAAGTGCAGGATGCCGGCAGCCAGAGCGCCGCCCGTGCTGCCTGCGGTCACAAAGGCATCGGCCGCGCCTTCCTTCACCAGCTTGCAGGCCACAACCATCGAACTGTCTTTCTTGGCGCGCACCGCTTTGGCCGGTTTTTCCGACATTTCAATGACTTCCAATGCAGGCACAATCGGCAGATCCAGGCCGTGAGTCGAATGTCTTGCCAACTCCCGCTCTATGACGTCCGGCCGACCGACCAGGGAGACAGTCACGTCGAATTGGCGGGCCGCCAAAATCGCGCCAGCAACAATCTCACCTGGCGCATTGTCGCCGCCCATGACGTCCAGGGCTATATTCATGCAGATATTCCTCCAGTCAACGAGTTGATCAATGCTATACTACTATAGGTTCGGAGCATTCGAGAAATCGTCTTAAGAGCAGAAGTTGTCGGGATGTTTCATCTTTGTCCAGGAGGGGTTGCAAATGCGCTACCGCTTCGCTATATGAGCGCGAACATGGGCTGCGCGATCGATGAGATGGCGCGCAGGGTGCAGGATGACGGTATCGTAGCGATCGTGCGGGGAGACTTCCCCGCCCACAAAGTCCTGGAAATCGGGGACGCGTTGCTGGCCGCCCCAGTGCTGGTGATGGAGGTGACGCTCAACACGCCCGGCGCGCTGGAACTGATTCAGATGTTGCGGGCGCGCTTTGGTGACAATTTGAACATCGGAGCCGGGACCGTGCGGACCGTGGAACAGTTCGATGCGGCCGCGGCGGCCGGCGCACAGTTCACCGTGGCGCCAGGGTTGAATCCGGACGTCGTCGCGCAGGCCCGCATAGCCGACATTCTGCACATCCCCGGTGTCTATACCGCCACCGAAGCCGATCGCGCCCACGCGGGCGGCTCCCGCCTGCTGAAGCTCTTTCCCGCCAACATCGGCGGCCCCGCCTATCTCAAAGCCTTGCGCGCCCCGTTGGATGATATCGAGTTTGTACCCACCGGCGGCATCGGCCCGGAAAACGCCGCCGCCTGGGCCGGCGCCGGCGCCGCGGCCATCGGCGTGGGCAGCTGCCTCGTCACCGGCCCGCAGCAGCCCATGGCCGACCTGATCGAGCGGGCGCGCGCCCAACGCCGGGCGTGGCAGGCCAACAGCAGTTTTCGGTAGTCAGTTTGTCGTTTTCAGTAACACCATTTTGCTGCATGTTCATCACGGCTGTCTGTCCTGCCGCCTCCGTCGTCTATTCTCGCAACTGATTCATCGCCGCAGGCAAAAGGGGCAGCAGATCTCTGGCGACGACCCCTGCGCAACCGATCTTCTGTTCGCAGAGCTCACCCGCCCGGCCGTGGAGCCAGGCCCCCAGACAGGCGGCGTGGAAGGCAGACAGACCCTGAGCCAACAGACCGGTGATGACACCGGCCAGAACGTCGCCCGTGCCGGCGGTGGCCAGAGCAGCGGTGGCGACGGGCAGGACGGCCAGATCTCCCTCCGGATTGGCGATAACCGTGTACGGGCCTTTGAGCAGTATGACGACCTTCCAGGCGGCGGCCCGCGCCCGCGCCAGCGCCCAGCGGTTGTCGCCGACCTCCTGCACCGACGAGAGGCCGCACAGACGGGCCATCTCCGCCGGGTGAGGGGTCAGAATGCAGTCAGCCGGCAGAAACGACGGCCAGTCGTCCAACTGGGCCAGGTTGTTGAGACCGTCCGCGTCAATGACCGTCGGCGGCAGGGGCAGGATGTCCGACGGCAGTTGGTCCCGACGGCGGATGGTGCCGAAAGGGGAATTGATCTCCGCATCCGACTCAGCCTGCTCGTCCGCGCTTGTCTCCCTATCCGGCTCGGCGAATCCGCCCGGCAATGCGGAGGGGAGCTGCCTGTGATTTCTGCGCAGAAACCGCTCCATGAACCTGCGGGTGGCATTTTCCTGGCCCAGCCCGCAGCCGATGAGCAGGGCATTGTAGTCACTCAGCTTAGCATTGATGGTGGCCGCCGCGTCTTCGTTCACGACGCCCAGATCGTGGCTGAGCAGGAGCCAGGTCGGTTCGGCCAGGGCGGATGACACAGGCACCCACACGGGCTGGGGAATAGCCCCCGTCACCAGCCCCGCCCCAACACGGCCCATCGCCGCGCAGCTGAGAAAAGCGGCGCCGGGATAGTTGACGCTGCCGACGACCGCCATCCCTTTGCCAAAGGTGCCCTTGTGGCTGTTGCGGCTGCGCGTTGGCAAAAGATCGGCGATCTGTTCGGGCGTAAGGAAGAATGTGCGCGCGTCGGCGGTCAACTCCGGCGGAATGCCGATGTCCGCAACCACCAGCTCGCCGAGGATCGCCGCGCCCGGGAATTGAAAATGCCCGATCTTGGCGCAGCCGAAGGTGACGGTCATATCGGCTGGGACGGTGGCTGGGTCCAGCGCCCCAGTATCCGCGTTCAGACCGCTGGGAACATCAACGGCGACGACAACCGGAGAAGAGTGCTCACCCGATCCAGCCGGTTCAGGCGCAGCGCCTGAACCAACTTCCCTCGCGCCGGCCCCCTCAACTGACAGGCGACGACTGCGTACCTCGGCCAGCTGTTGGAGGATGCGGGCCAGCACGCCCTCAATGGGGCGATTGGCTCCCGTGCCAAGGAGCGCATCAACCACGACAGAGGCTTCGTCCAACCAGACTCGCAGCTGCACCGCATCCACGTCCTCTTCTGCGCTGTGGGTCGATACGTTGCGTTCGAGCAGTTGGCCGTAGTGGCCCTCGTAGTCCTCCTGCGGCCCGGTTTTGCGCTTCCACAAATAGACCCGCACGCGATAACCGGCGTCGCTGAGATGCCGTGCGCAGACCAACCCATCGCCGCCATTGTTGCCCGGCCCCGCCAACACCAGCACCGATCGATCCGCGCGGCGCGGGAAGCTCTCCTGGATCGCTTCGGCCAGGGCTGTACCGGCCAGTTCCATCATCGCCGCATAGCTCTGGCCGGCCGCATCAGCCTCCTTCTCCAGGCGCTGCATCTCGGCAACCGAGATAATTCTTGTGTGTTCGGCGATCTCTTTCATAGGATGCCTCGTGCAAGAGGGCAACGTCAGTGGCTACTGCTTCATGTTACCCGAATCGGATGAGGGACCGGCTGGTTGAAGAGATAGCCCTTTTCGTTGAAGGGAATCTCGTCCGGTTGTGTGTTGCCCGCTGCGTCCGTGGCACGCGTCATAATGGAGTACTCGCCCGGCTGCGCCTCCCACGCGAAACCAAAGCGCGCCCACGAATATCTGAATGCGCTATCGCTCCGCTGTTTGAGCCCGGGTTGGACCTGCGGCGTCGTTATGGCCGCGCCGCTCCAGGTTTTGCCGGAGTCGAGGCTCCACTCCACTTTGGCAATCGGGCCGGTCGGCGAGTGCGCGTAGCCGTGGATGCGGTATCCGCCTGCGGCCAACTCAGCCGGCCACGGAAGCGCCAGCGCGCTCTTGATCGTCTGCGTTCTAACCACCTTGCCCAACGCTTCGCCCTCTGGCGGATAGTCATCGCCGATCAGCGTGTACGAGGTCGTGTTGTTGCGGGTCCAGAGCTGTTCTGAAGAGACGACAATCCGGCCCAGCCACTTGATACTGGCGCTGCCCACCCATCCAGGCGCCAGCGCCCGCACAGGAAAGCCATGATCTTTGGGCAGGCTCTCACCGTTCAGCGCATAGGCCAGCAGCGTATCCGCATCCATCGCCTTCGCGACCGGCATGACGCGGCGGAAACCCTCTTCCGGCGAATCGGCATCCAGCCCGATCAGAAGCACGCTGACCGCCTCCTTGGTGATACCGGCCAGCGTCAGCACGTCCCGCAAAGATACGCCCGTCCAGTCGCCGTTGCTGACCGCGCCGGTCATCCATTGCGTGCCTTGCGCCGGTCGCCCTTTCACCAGGTCGAACATGGCCCGATGGTTGCCGCCGCACTCCAGATAGGAAATAAGCGTGCGGCTGGGCAGATTCCGTATGTCGTCGTAGAACAACTCCAGGGGATTGGCGATTGCATCCCCCTCGACAGACAGCCGCCAGTCGGCCGCATCCACATCCAGGCTGACCGAGTTGTTGCGCACAAAGAAGAACCGGTTTGGCGTGATCAATCCCTGCGTGTCTTGCAGACGCGCTTCCAGATTCCCGCCGCCGTGATCGATAAACGGCGTTGGATCCTTGAAGTGAAGAGGCACCTCCGCTGACCCGCGCTCATCTAGCGAAGCGGTAGCGCGTTCAACCATGTGTTCGGCGGCAGGCGGCGCTGCGACCGGCAGTTGCACCCCTGTACACGCTGCCAGGACCGCGGCCGTTCCCCCAGCCGTCAGCAGCCGCAGGAAACGCCGACGACTCATACCGCGCCCGCGCGCGAACTGCCACAGTTGTCCTTTTTGCGCACGATTCGTTGCTGGCGCAGCCCTATCCTGCCCCGCAATCATAGCATCTCCCTCGATCGGGCGTCGCAATGTCGGACGCGCTGAGCCGTTTCAAAAATGGAGGAAAGAACGAAACTCTAGACTGACAATCCGCGAGCCAGCGCCAATACGGAGCGCGGTCACTCTGCAACGGTCGCGAGTTTCGTTCCCCTCAGCTCGGCCTGCCGAAGCGCAGCAGATAGCCATTCAGATCGCGGATGGCGAACTCCCTCATGCCCCAGGGTTCGTTCGTCGGTTCCCTTTCGATATGAACGCCGACAGCCTGGAAACGTTTGAAGAGGCCGTCGACGTCCTCGCCCATGAAAACATAGAAGCCAACGGGCAGTTTCGGTGGCAGCGGTTTGTCTGTGTAAGAAAGTTGAAGATGCGCGCCCTCTGATGTCCATTCACCGCAGTGGATGCCGCCGTGCGTGGGCGGATTGCCGTAGAGAAAGCTGATGGTGAAGCCCAACTTTTCGCAGTAGAACTCGGCCGCGGCCAGCACATCCGGCACGGCCAGAATCGGAGCCAGCTGGTATGCGGCTTGGGCGTTACCCGGCAACCGGCCCGTGCGCCACTGCTCTGCCGTGATGCCGTAGACGATTTTATCATGGCCGGTCGCGTCTTTGCCATACTTCTGGCGCAGTCGCCCCCTCCGCCTGAAGCCGACCCGTTCGGCCAGGCGCAAAGAGGCCGTGTTCTGTTCAACGATCCACAACTCCACCCGGTCCAGCCCCATCTCGTCAAAGCCATGATCGAGGGCAGCACGCACAGCTTCGCTCATGTAGCCGTTGCCCCAGTAGTCCGGGTGCAGCATGTAGCCCATCCCCGGCACACCGGCGTTGCCGATATATTCGACGAACCCCAGGGCGGGGCCGTCCGCGGCGGTGCGCACGGTCCAGGTCGTGCTCGGCCCGTTGTACTTGTAGTCGACCACTTCTCGCGTCTGCGCCGGGGAGGTGTGGGGTGGCACATCTACGAAACGCATCGCGTCGGGCCGACGATAAAAGTCATACAGATCATCCGCATCAGCAAGCTCGAGGGGCCGCAGAACCAGCCGCTCGCTGGTAAGTGTCGAAGGCATAAAAAAAGTCTCCAGAAATGTTGCGTTGCCTGCTCTGATGCGCTACGTGAGCGCGGGCGTGTACAATGCACGCAGCGCCGGCCTCAACTCCGTTGCCTCCAGCAGATCTGTACTGTCGCTGAACTGATCGATGCTGCCGATGGGCCGGCGTTGGGCCAGCTGAGCCACGTTCGGGTCGCTGATCGAGCGCAGCAGCGCATCGGCAAAGCCGTGCAGCGCGATGACGCGGAAGGGCCGCCCGAAGAAGGCTCTTGTCCTTTCCGGCATCGTTTCGGTAAGCGCCAGCCGATTGTGATGGGCGGCCGCGACATGATAGGACTCGCTCAGCCACCGGTCCCGTTCCTGCCAGGTATGCGCCCGCTGCACAGCCAGCAATATGTCGGTCAACTGCGCTGCGCTGTCCAACTGCGAGAAAGCCGTGCCGAACCATTTCGCGTATGGCGCATACTGGCGCTCCATCAGGAAGCAGAGCCGCATCAGATCCCGCACCAGCCGCGAGGCGATCAGCGCCGAGCCTAATTCATCGCCCACCAGCCCGGCGCGCCCCATCAGATGCTCCTCCTGGCCGATGCGCGACCAGCCCGCGGCCAGGAGATAACGCCACAGATCCGGCGGATACCAGGCGAACCGCGCCCGCACGCCATCCAGGCCGATGTCGTCATGGAAAATCCCCCCGGCGCTGATCGAGCGCAGCTTCTGCTGGGGGAAAGTCAGCCAGTCCGCCGGCCCGACCGTCCTGTCCACGTCGAAATTCAGATAGGAGCGGAAGAACCCGCTGATGGTCAGCATTTCCACCAAGTAATTGACCGGACCCCTTTCTGTAACCCGCATGAGCCGGGTCCCGTCGTCAGTCGGGTCCGGTTCAGTGAAGTTCGTCGGGTAGCCCAGAAAGCGATGGGGCAGTTCGCGGCGCAGCGTTTCGTCGATCTTAGTAACTGTCCGCAAACAACGTAGCGGTTTGGTTGAGATTCAAGATATCGATGTTGGTGCAATCATATAGTTCCAAGTTGGACAGATAGGTCGCCGTGTCAGTTGGATTGTTTGGCGTTGCTCTTTGGAGACCTTGCGGCCCTTCTGAAAAGCTCGGTCAACGAGAAAGGCATTGACGGTCAAGCCGGTCGTGGTGGTTGTGCTGCGGATGTAGTTGCGCATTGTGGCAAAAGAGCGCAAAGGTTTGCCGGCCCAGTTGCGCGTTATCTGACTGAAGAGACGATACTCGATCGGATTATACTTGGATGCGCCGGTCGGATAATGGCAGACCAGAACCGAGATGCCGAAGCGGTCCGCGCATTGGCGCTGCAATTCAGCTTTCCAGAGCCAGGAACGGCAGTTGTTGCTGCCGCCCGCATCACAGAGGATCAAGAGCTTGTCCTCGTGCGGAAAGCGGGGGCGCGCCGGGTCGGCCCACCACTGTGCGATGGCATGGGCGGCAAATTCGGGCGTATCATAGGAGTTGCCCAGATAGACATAGCCTTGGTTATGGAGGATGTCATAGATGCCATACGGCACGGCCCGACCCAGCGCATCGCCAGGGAAATCATGCAGATTGACTTGCTCCGGCGCCTGACGCCAAGTGCGACCTTGGTTGGCGAAGTTGCCGATCAGTTCCTTGTTCTTGGTATCGACACTGATGACAGGATAGCCTGCGCGCAGGAACTGTTGTCGCACACGACGAATGTAGTCAAACTGGCGGTTGCGGTCGGGATGCACTGCGCCCGTCAAGCTCTTGCGGTTGGCGACCAAGCCAAAGCCCAGCTTGCGCAGCAGCCGACCGACTGTGGTGCGACCGATCCTGTATGCCTGTGCGCGCAGCCGAGATGCAATCGTGCGCAAGCTTAGTTTCACCCATTTCTGTTCATCTGTCGCTGAACCAGCGATGTCGTCGTTGACGATTTCCTTGATTCTGTCTTCTATAGCTGGACTTTTTTTTCCAGCGCTGGCCGCCCACCGCCCGGCTTGCGCACCCGGTCGGTTGGGCGTCCGGCCAAGTCGTCGTTTAACTCGCGCCGACCTCGCCGAATCGTGTTGACGTTCATACCGGTAATCTGCGCCAGCCGTTCGCTGCCGCCATGCCCGATGCGTTCGGCTTCCAACGCTACGTACCAGCGTCGATGCTGTTCGTTGAGCCGACTCAGCAAAACATTCATGCGATGGTGGTCCTCTTTGTCTGCATGGGGCTGCGGCGACTGACATATCTCACACTGACATTGATGGATCGGTCTCTGGCTCATCTCTTTGACTCCTTGTTTGTTCCTGTTCGTGGAGCCATTTTACGCCAAACACCGCTAATTTGTTAACGGACAGTTACTTAGTGCCGATAGTCTGGCTCGAAATTGGTTGATAGGTATCAATGGTCTTCAGACGCTTGACAATGCCCCAGGCGATCTCGCGGCTCGCTCGGCTATCCCCGTCTGCAAAATTTGGATACTGGAGGCCGCTTTTTCTATTTGTTTGGAAGCGCACCACCTGCTCAGCAATCTGTTTATGATATTCGCGACGTAAATCTCTAACAGACACAATCAAGACTCCCAAATCAGTTGTCTCGCTTAAGAAACCCGATAACGAACTCTTCGTGCATGCGCTTCTGGATCTGGGAGGTTCGATTTCGCTTGGCGCCTACTGGCATCATGCGCCGGTTGCGATCCAACTTCCGCACACCAGTGCCCGGCACCTCAAAACCAATCGAGCGGCCGATATCACCCAGGCAGGTCCCTGTCTGCGTGTCAATGCCGCGCATCTCTGAACTTCCCACGACGACAATCGCGGTTTTGCCAGGTCGCAGCACGCGGTGCATCTCCCGCAATACACCGGTCATTTCAGAATAATAACGATGCAAAACCTGACCTTTGCGCGTATCCCGTCTACCTATCACGTCTACAATCTGCGCAGGAAAAGCCGGTAGTTCGACAAATTCCACATCGGTGGTCGATTCACCCCCGATGTAACGCTTTCGGGTATCGCTAAGCGCGTTGATCGAATGTCCGAGCCACACGAGAGAAAACTTATGCGCACGCATATAGTCGATTGCATTGGAGGCGTAGGGTGGGGACGTTACGATCAGATCCACAGAGGAGTCTTCCAGAGCCAGCGCACGCGCGTTGCCAAACTGCAGGCATGGTTGGAAGCGGGCATTTCGCAGAATGGAAAGCCCGTCAATGTTCTGCAGGTATCGTTTTCGAAACTCCTCAATGGGAGAACGTAATTTCTTCGTGAGGAACGAGGTCCGTCCGGTTGGGTTCTCCGCATTTTCACCCCCCACAAGCACTTGCCCATTTCCGTCGAGCACAATCTTGGCCTTGTGTGGACGCGTATGCGCTAGGTCAAGCGCCAATGATATGCCGCCTGACTTTGTAATAATGATGGCGGAAAGAGCCAACTCAAAGAAGGAACGCAGCCCTGAATCGGAAACTTGCACGATTGCCTCGATGAGAGCCAACAGTTCGATTTGCGTTTCGCGGGCAAACCAGTAATCGACGAAATCTTTCGTTTTCCTGTTCCAGCGCCTCTCAAGACGGTGCATCAAACCGACCCGGTCTTGCGCCAATTCAGTTTTTGCATTCTCAACGATGAAGTGTCCTGTGCGCCGCGCTTCAGTGATGTTGAGAGGGCAGACCTTTACTTGCGTCAGCAGAAATGCAAGGGGATCGATATCAAAGCCAACCGCGCGACGGTTCAGTAGATGCGTCTCCAGAATCGTAGTGCCCGATCCCATCATTGGATCGAGAACAACGTCGCCCTCTCGCGTCAACGCATTGATAAATTTACGCGGAAGCTGAGGCGGAAACTTTGCCGGAAAAGAGTGGAAACTGTGCGTCGCGTAACGACTCTTTTCGGCATGAAAGTCCAGATCCTGGCTGAGCAATACCTCTAGCAATCTGTGCGTCTCTGTCGGTAAGGATGTCTTGTCGAACAAGCTCTGTTGCAAAAGCATTTCTTGTCGCTATAGTGTGAGCCAAAAGGTGGCGGATGAGTGGAATACAGTCAGTATAGCACCTATTCCCTCGTCATACCAGAACGAATTTTCTATTCTCAATCCACATACTCCCCCCACACAAACGCGCCGCCGAAGAGCGTGGCCTCCACATCCGTCTCCAGAATCGCCATCGGATGAATCGTGAAAATGTCCTGTGACAGAACGACCAGATCAGCGAGCTTGCCCGGCGTGATGCTGCCCTGGCTATCCTCCGTGCCGCCGGCGTAGGCCGCGCCGCCCGTATACGCCCAGACCGCCTCGGCGACGGTCAGGCGCTCCGCCGGATACCAACCGTCACCGCCGGGGCTGCCGTCGGCCCGCATACGCGTAACGGCCGCGTGGATGCCCTGGATCACGTCCGGAGTCTCCACCGGCGCGTCGGAGCCGAAGGCCAGCTTGGCGCCGCTGTCCCACAGGCTGCGGAAGGCGTAGGCATAGCGGCTGCGCTCGCCCCAATATCTGTCGGCAATGCGCATATCCTGCGTGGCGTGGATCGGCTGCACCGACGCGATGATGTCCAGTTGGGCAAAGCGGTGGATGTCGTCCGGGTGCAGGAGCTGCGCATGCTCGATGCGGTGGCGCAGATGGGCTCCGCGTCCAGCGCGGCGGCTCGCTTCCAACGCGTCCAGCACCATGCGGTTGGCCCTGTCGCCGATCGCGTGCGTAACCACCGCCAGCCCGGCATCCGTAGCCCTGGCGACGATATCCGCCATCTCCTCGGCGTCGGTGACAACGATGCCGAGATTGTCCGGCTCGCCCTCGTAGGCAGCCAGCATCCAGGCGGTGCGGGGGCCGAGCGCGCCGTCGCTGAAGACTTTCACGCCGCCGATGCGCAGCAATTCATCGCCAAGCCCAGTGCGCAGCCCAAGACGGATGGCGCTGTCCAGTTCAGCGACAGGAATCTGGGCGACCGTGCGCAGCGTGAGTTCACCGTCCGCCCGCAGTTGCTGAAAAGCGCGCAAAGAGGGCGCGGCCTCCTTCGTGTGTACACCGACGATCCCCATGCGGTTGGCGACCTCTTGCGCGTGGCGCACTGCGGCCACCGCCTCCTTCGCCGACGGCTCAGCCAAGCAAGGGAAGGCCAACTCAGTTGCCTTTTCCAGCAGAATTCCGGTCGGCTGTCCATCTTTACCGCGCACGATCTCGCCGCCGTCCGGCTCCGCTGTATTCGCCGTGACGCCGATCCGTTCCAACGCGGGGCTGTTCACCCAGGCGGCGTGGCCGCACTTGCGCGACAGGTAAACGGGGTGCTGCGGCGCGACCGCGTCCAACTGCGCAGCCGCAGGGAAGGAGCCGCCCTCCCAGACTGATTGATCCCAGCCGCGACCGGTGAGCCACTGACCGGCAGGCGTCCTCTCAGCCCGCCGCCGCACCCGTTCCAGCGCAGATTCAAGCGACGGAACACCGCTCAGATCAATCTCTTGCAAACTCAAACCATAGGATAGAAAGTGGATGTGGGCGTCGATAAAGCCGGGCACGACCGTCGCGCCGCGCAACTCCACCACCCGCCCGCCGGGCGCCAACAACGCCTGCATCTCCCTGTCGCTGCCCACTGCCAGGAAGCGGTCACCCGCAATCGCCACCGCCGAAGCCCGGGGTCGCCGCGCGTCCATCGTGTGAATTTTGCCGTCGAGAAGCACCAGATCCGCTTGCACGGGACACTCGCTGTGTTGAAAAATGTGAAAGGCCGCACCTCGTCTGCGGTCTGCTTTCGAGCCGTCAGTTCCTTTCTTTCCCTCTTCTTCTGTTATACCATACAGCCGCCGGAGCGCCACTGTAGCAACTGCTTCTGAATTGGAATTGGCACGCGGCACTGCCTGAGCGCGGTCCTGAAATGCTCTATGAATGCTCGCACAGAGTTCCTGCCCATCGGCATTGGCATACTCATCCTTCTGCTGTGGGGCGGGACAACCGCATGGTTGACCGTTCGACGAGACGAACGACGCTGGGACCTGCTGTGCGCCGGCCTGCTGGCAGCGATATTTCTGGCCTTTTTCGGGCGCACGGTCAGCGGCGCTGTCTACCAGCCGGCCGATGGCGGCGATCTGGTCAGTTTCCTCTTCCCCACCTACCGCTTCGCCGCGCACACCTTGAGCCAGGGCAGGCTGCCTCTCTGGAATCCGCATCTCTATGGCGGCGCGCCCTTCATCGGCGACATTCAGGCCGGATTTCTCTATCCGCCCAATCTGCTGCTGTTTCTTCTCAATCCCTCTTTTGACTACCGCTACATGCAGTGGCTCAGCATCGGCCATCTCTGGTGGGCCGGGCTGGGCGTTTACGTGCTGACGCGCACGCTCGGACACAGCCGACCCGCCGCGCTGCTGGCCGGGATTGCGTTCGGCCTCTGCGATGTCCTGTTCATCCACTTGGGCAATCTCAATCTGATCGCCGTTCTCTCCTGGAGCGGCTGGATTCTGGCCGCCTGTCACCGAATGTTGACCCGGGGCAGCCTCCTCTGTGCGGGCGTCGCAGCCGCGCTGTTTGCAACAGCCAACTACGCCGGTCACGCGCAGAGCAGCTATTACCTCGGCATGACCGTAGCGATCTACACGATTGGCGTATCGGGAGTCCGGTATCGGGCATCATCCACTGGGTCGCATTGGCCGCCGCTTCGACAGCTTCTCATCAATCTCCAATATCCGGTCGCGCTGTTCATACTGACAGCGCTCCTCTCCGCGCCAATCCTTCTTCCTTCACTGGAAATGCTGCCCTTCACGCAGAGGGCTACGTTCGACCCGCAAAACACTGTGTCCTATTCATTAGCGCCGGGACCGGGCCTGACTGGCCTGCTGACACCGGGCTTTTTCGGACGGGGACCGGAACGCTACTGGGGCGCCTGGGATCGGGTCGAGCTGCCCTATGCCGGACTGGTGACGCTCCTTCTCGCGGGCGGCGCGTTCCTGCTGCCCATGCCGGAGAAGCGACGCCGCCTGCTGCCCTGGCTGGCGTTGGCGCTTTTCGGATTCGTGGTGGCGTTGGGCGGCTACACCCCGGTTCACGGCTGGCTGACGCAGATTCTCCCCGGCTACGGCAGCTTGCGCGCCCCGGCCAGAACGATCGTGCTGTGGGCATTGGCAATGGCCGTACTGGCGGCGATGGGGCTGGATGCGCTGCTGCGCGGACAGGAAAGAGAATGGAGGAATCCTCATTCCGCATTCTATTTCGCCGCCATCCGAATTGGCGGTCCCGTACTCCTCCTTGTCTTGATCCCACTCGTGTTTGTCACGACGCGCGTGCTGCAAGGCGGCCCCGTCGCCTTCCAGCGGACATCCATGGCGGGTCAGGCTGTGCTGCTGGCAACTGCCGTGTGGCTGGCGACGTGGCTGCTGATGGCGCTTTACCGGCGCAAACGTCTCACGGGCGGCGTTTTGGCCGGGCTTTTGCCCATCCTGTTGCTGGTGGAGTTGACCGTCAGCGGCGCAAACATTGACATCAGCCAGAACAATCCGACACGCGGATTCGAGCATCCGGAGATCGTGGCCTTTCTGCGTGAACAAGCCGGCGAACCAACCGAGACGGGCTTGGGCGCATCCCATCTCTTCCGCATTGACGCCCGCACCGGTATCTATGATCTGTGGCAGCCGAACACCGCCGCGCTGGTCGGATTACAGGATGTGTGGGGCATCCACAATCCGCTGGCGTTGAGACATTGGGAGGGGCTATGGGAGAACAATGGCGGCCGCGGCACCCGGATCTACGATCTGCTCAACGTGCGCTTCGTCCTGGTGCGCGATGGCACGCCCCTGCCGCAGCAGTATGCGCTGGCCTATGATGCGCCCGGCCCGCTCGCCGTCTACGAGAACCCCGACCCGCTGCCGCGCGCGTGGCTGGTTGCCGGCGCGCAGATCGCCCCCGACGAAAAGACCGCGCTGGCTGCGCTGCAACAGCCGACCTTCGAACCGTTGGAGACGGTGATTCTAATGCAAGACGACGCCCACTTGTTGGCCGCAGAGTCGCCGCCGTCAGGCATGGGCACGCCCGTGTCGATCCTCTCCTACAGCGAGAACGAGATAGTCTTGGCGGCCAGCGCGGAGAGAGCGGGCTATCTTATTCTGAGCGAAGTCTGGTATCCGGGCTGGCTGGCAACGGTCAACGGCGCGGACGCGCCCGTGTTGCGCGCCAACTACACGCTGCGGGCGCTGCCGGTCCCCTCGGGTGAACTGGCGATACGGCTGTGGTATGAACCGGATAGCTGGCGCCGAGGGTTGGCGCTGTTTGGGGTGGGCGTTCTGCTGTTGGCCGGTCTGTGTCTGTGGCAGGTTGTCGGCGGTCGAGGGCGTAAAGTCCAAAAGAGCAACTGAACAGAAAGTCTGGCCGCCACTGACTCCAGGGGTTGGGGCACTCGGTGGCGGCCAAATAAAAAGGACAGGGAAGCCGCGTCGTTACCATTTGCGCTCCTCCCTCCTCGCAGTTTCAATTCTCGTCTATGGCAGGACGGCCTTCGGCATCTTGCAGATCATCGTGTAGGCCGGGTCATAGATGTTGCCCAGGTCATATTCCACCGTCTGTCCCATCAGGATGTGCGCCCCCACCGGATCAATCCCCAGGTCAGTTTCCAGCCAGCGGATCATCTCCGTGGTTGCATGTTGCGTGGCCTGATCCAGGGGACGGGCGTTGCCCGCGGTGAAGATATACGCCTCGTTCTCCCCTCTGGGCCAGAAGATGCGCCGCCCCTTCTGCACGTCCAGGGTGAAGGCCACGTCAAAGGAGATTTCGATGCCGGTGCCGACGATCTCGCCATCCCCTTGCATTGCGTGGCCGTCGCCGATGTGAAAGAGCGCGCCCGGCACAAAGACGGGAAAGTAGACGGTTACGCCTTCGACAAAGCCGCGATAGTCCATATTGCCGCCATGAGGGCCGGAGGTCGCGGTCGAGATGGCTTCACCCCGGTCCGGCGCCACTCCGAAGCAGCCGGTCATCGGCGCCAGCGGCAGGGTCAGCGCACCCAGGCTGGTCTGTGGCTCCACCAATGTCGCGGTGCCGGCGTCGTTGTCCACCCGCCAGTTGGCCAGTTCGCTGCCCGCCGCGGGCCAGGGCATGTTGGGCACCTGCTCGGGGTCAACGACATTGGGGGCCACCATCGTACGGGTCCAGCCGAAAGGTCGATTCGGGCGCAGTTTGTCCAGATGCACGACAAGCGTATCCCCCGGCTCGGCCCCCTCCACATAGAACGGACCGGTCATCGGATTTCCCGCCGGCGTAATCGGCTGACCGCTGCTGCCCTGGCCTCTGGCATCGACGGTTGTGGTCACAACGCTGTCGCCGGGCTGAATGCGCAACACCGGCGGATGGGAGCCGATGTTTATATGGTAATGGTCTGGCTGGAACTCATGGCTTGCCATACAGTCGTCCTTTCGCGGCTGTCTGCATGGAGGGTGATGATGCCTGTGATTTTGTGACTGCCGTCAACACTGCCCTGCACCCTGTGCCGTTTGGCGGTCGCCAGCTTATCAGGTTGCCGCGCCCGGCCTCAATTGGCGAACAGCTGACCGGTGGGGCCGTTGGTCATGGCCGGCAGCTCTGCCTGGCTGTTGATCATATGTTCAAGCAACTGGAGCTCGCGGCCCAGGTAGTAGTTGCCCAATTTCAGGAGTTGCGGCACGCCGGGCAGCGCAAGCAGGCGCTGCTTGTCTTCGGGGCGCACCTGCAAGGTGATGGCGGTTAGGAAGGCCAGGCTTGTGGCATCCTCCGGCAGACGATCCAACTTCAGTTGCACGCCTGTGGCCTTCGTCAACAGTTCGACATAGCGCATGATCTTGGGGCGCACTTGATGCGCGCGCTCCGTCGCCAGTTTCGTATCCCCGTCGGTCACCGGAAAATGCCGCACCCGTCCGCTGAGATAGGGGCGGTCGTGCTTCAACGCCTCAATGCGGAAACGCCGCGTGCCCACCACCTGGATATTCATTCGCCCGTCCGGTTGACGGTCCACCTTTACGATTCGGGCAGCCGTCCCCACGCGGCGCGGCAGCGCGTCTCCGCCGACTTCGGGGCCTTCCTTGATCAGCACGACGCCGAAGGCCAGGTTCTCATCCAGACAGCGGTTGATCATCTCCCGGTAGCGCGGTTCAAAGATGTGCAGGGGCAGCGCCATACCCGGAAAAAGCACCACGTTCAGAGGAAAGAGCGGCATTTCCATGGCGGAACTCTGCTCATGGGAGAGCTCGTCGTCGTTATCGGGCGTTTCGTCGATCATAGTTCAGACCCCGTCATCCTCTCACCTGCTGGCCTTCACTTGTCAGGCAAGGTCAGCGGTCTCGACAGCTGCTTGGCCCAGCAGGTCGTCAGGCACTTTCATAATCTCGCGCAGGACCGTCGTGGCAAATGCCCCTTTCGGCAGCGAAAATCGCACCACAATGCCCGCCTCGTTCTGCGCAACGGTCAGATCGTCCGGCAGTATCCGTCCCAGCCGCCGCGTGCCCATCATCTTCTCCCTGGCCAACGAGTCGATTGCGAGGCCACTCATGGCCAAGACCTCCTGCTCCAACTCGCCGGATTCGGCCTCCGCATCCCACATCTTTGGCCCATAAATGGGCGCAGTAAAACTGATCTCTTTCTGTTCGTAACGGCTCTGCTCCTTCGGCTGATCGGCGACGACGAACAGGCCGCCGGTGTCATATTTTTTGGCAATGTCCCCGGTCAGCAAGGTTGCGAACTGTCCCCGTTGCTGCCGCAGAGTCAGGTAGCGGTTACACAGATGGCTCTGCACGCTGGCCAGCAGCAGGCTGCGCAACCAGCGGTTGGACATCCGCTTTTCGCCCTGGAGCAACTCCCAACCCCGGCGCACATTGGCGCCGTTCTGCCCCAGACGCTGCGGGCCGTAGTAGTTGGGCAGCCCGCAACGGCGCAACTGTGCGGCAACCGCCTCCGCCCTTGTCATCGCCTCCTCGCCTTCAACCGCCGCTTGCGTAACCGTAATCGTAAAGCGGTTGCCCAGCAGGTGGCCCTTCTTGAGCTTGTTGCGATGAAGGCGCACCCAATTGACCTTTACCCCTGTCTTCTCGTTGATACGCGCCGGCGCTGTCCGCAAAAACTCGTCATCCACGTGGCCGACCAGGAGGCTGAAGGTCTGCGTTGCGCGGGCGAACTTGTCCTTCATACCGGCAAAACCGACCACCCTGTACGGCAGATCGAACGCCTCTGCCAATCCCCGCTGCACTTCTCGCGTTGTCAGCTCCTCTTTGGTAATGTTGACATAGAGATGCTGGCCGACGCCGGTCGCCTCGTACAGAGGGATCTCCTCGACGATAAAAGTGTTGGGCGCGGCCCGCAACTGCCCGCCGATGCCCGGTAGCTCCTGTGTGCAGTACGGCAGCTTTAGATCCAGTTCCACGATAATCCCAGCGATCGGTGGTTAGGCGCCAATGTCGTGACAGGCCACTGGCATTTCAGTGAATTATAGCAGATTGACACTGCCTGTGTAGGAAGAAATGTTACAATGCTTGCGGGGAGAAGTGCCTATTCGTCATTGAAATAGAGCAAGCTGTAGCAAAAGGGGGTGCCCCGCAGCCCGCCGTAGCGAAAGCCCACCTCGCGCAGCCAGAGCCTGACGGTTCGCTGCAGCACATATCCGGTGTGGGGCATCTCTTCGCTGACGGCCAGACGACCGCCCGGTTTGAGTACCCGGCGCAACTCTTCCAGGGCAAAAAGCGGCTGCGGCATCTCTGAAAGCGCGGCGATCAGAACGACAACGTCTACGCTGTCTCTCTCCAGCGGCAAGTTGTAAGCCCCGCAGTGGTGGAGATGAACGCGCCGCGAAAAACCGGCCTCTTCGACTTTGGCGCGGGCCGCGTCCAGCATCAACGCCTGAATGTCGACCGCGTGAACCCGCCCCTCGCGGCCTACCTGGCGCGCCATTTCGACTGTAAACGTGCCCGTGCCGCAGCCCAAATCCAGCACGGTCTGGCCAGGTCCCAGGCCGAACGGGCCTAGGGTGGCAGCAGGATCGCGATATCTCATGCGCGCCGGGTGATCGAGCAGATCGCGCAGCGGCGCGGGGTAGGGCCGGGGCCGGATGCGGTGCGCGATGCGCGCGCCAATCTGCGCCCCAAGCGTGATGCCCACGCCCCGTATCAGAAGGTTTGCCAATCCCATACGCCAGAACCCCAGTGGCTAGTGGTTAGTGGTTAGTGGTTAGGTTGCGTTGACGTTTGTAAAGTGAGTTCAGCAGAACGGCAAAAGCAAGACGTTTTTGGCCTATGGCAGCGCGATAAATAGCAGAATGTGCTTATTTTCTCGCAGATTCAGCCATAAAGATCTGCGGGAAAGATCGATTTCCTGTCAATCTCGCACTTGAGCGCTCGGATTTTGCCTGTCTCAAAGAAATGTCAACGACTCCTAGTGACTGACCACTTCTCACTGGCTATTATAAGGAAAACGAATGCGCAGGATCCCGCCGCTAAAGACCGCGCTGCTGGCATCCCGCTGCGCCAAGACCGCCGGCAGCAGAAATTCACGCTTGAAGTTGCCAATCGTGATGAAGAGTTCATCACCCCGTTTCTTCAGCCTGATCTTGTCCAGTTCGATGTGCGGCAGAGGCAGCTTGAGGACGAAATCGTCGCCCTGCTCCTCGATCTCCTGCGCCTGGCCGACAAACATCACCTCGCCGGGATCGCGTTGCCCGTACAACTCATCGGCCAGCGCGCGCAGCGGTGCAAGGCCGACCACTTCCTCGCTGCGCCATCCGCTATACAGAATCGGCAGCGGGTAGAAATCGCGCTCGATTTCTGCCAGATAGCGGGCCTGAACCTCCTGAAGCTGACGCAGATATGGATCGCCGCTCGGCGCGCAGACGGCTGCTCGGAGAGTCCCGATTCCCTCCGCGTCATCAGCCCCTTGCGTTCGGACGCCCGGCAAAATGCGATTCACCACCACCCCATCCACGGGACATCCGAAAAGGGACAGGTAGGTAACGGCCCGCGCACCCTCCTTGATGACCATCTTTTCCGGGTTGACCACCACCCGATAGCTGGTGGTCTGGGGATCGCTGAGGACCCGTTGCAACGCCTTGACGTCATCCACCAGTTTGGGCAGACCGGCCAGCGCGTCCTGATCCGGCATCAGCCGCCGCAACAGCCCACCGGTCAGGCGGACGGCGGTGTCGCCCCAGCCGAAGAAGCGGTCGACATACCACTGGAAGCTCTCCGGCATGGCCAGAAGACGCATCGTCTCGCCGGTCGGCGCGGCGTCGACGATCACCCGGTCGTATTCTCGGGTGGCGGCGTTGCGGTAGATATGCAACAGGCTGAAGATCTCCTCCATTCCCGGAATGATCGCCATCTCTTCCGCAACCGTTCGGCTCATGCCCTGCTTGCGCAGAATCTTGCCCATGTAGCCCTGCAACTTGCCCCAGTTTTTGCGCACCTCGTCCAGGACGTTGATCTCCTGCGCAAACAGATTGGCTGCCACCTCCGTCGGTTCGCTTTGCAGCGGCGTATCCAGGCTGTCGGCCAGGCTGTGAGCGATGTCTGTGCTGACGACAAGCGTGCGGCAGCCCATCTGCGCGCAGCGTAGGGCGGTCGCCGCGGCCACTGTCGTTTTTCCAACGCCCCCCTTGCCCAGATAAAGAAGGATTCGCACGAACTTCACCTCTCATTGCCCTTCAGGGGCCAGGCTCTAAAACGCCGGCTGACGCAGAAATCAGAGCCATCCGCTCAACCGCCGCCCGTGTCATCGAGTTGCCCACGTCGGCGAGCGCGCCGCAAGCTCGCCGCTCCCGTCACCACGGCCAACAGCCCCCCGGCCAGCAGATAGTACGCGGCCGCACGGCTGAGACCGAACCAACCCCGAATCCGCCACCAGTAGAGGGGCAGTTGGGCCCAATAGCTCCAGCGCAGATGCCAACGATGCCCGATCGAGATCACATATTTGCCCATCTGGTTGTCCGGGAGCCACACCACAAGATAGCAACGCCCGCCCACAAGGGTGCGCGTGTCGATGAGAGGGCCGGGGTAGTATTGCACTCGGGTCAGGACATCCTTCACCGGTTGCAGAAGCTCGGTTGGCGGCGGCGCCACAATCGATCTGTAGCCCCGGGGCAGGTCCAACGGCACCTTCTGCGTATCCGCGCTGTAGGGCAGACTCCGCGCCACAACTGCAAAGGTTGGCAAGACTGAACCGCCGCGCGGTAGGACTGGCGCGAACAACTGTGCACGCAGGCGGTCGCCTGCCTTGCAGTCCACCCGGTATACATGCGTCTGGCCTCGTTCTGTGAACTCGCCAAAGATCAGCCGTTTGCGGCTGAAATCGGCGAAGGACTCGCCGTCAATCAACCGGTTGCCGGGCCGACTGCCGAAAACGGGAACGCTGCCCGCAAGATCGACACCGGGAACGGGCGGGGACCCGGATCCGCGTTCTATTCCAACAAGCGCGCTGTTTGCGATACCGTTCACGGCAGTTACAACTCCTCCTCAATTAATACGTGAGAAATGCGCGCGCGTTGCAGTTTCACTTCCGCGCGCACGGAGAAAAACGTCACCTAATTGAACCCGATCACGAGCAAGAGTCTATCACTCACCTGCCTGCTCCGTCAACCGAACGCCTGCATCCGGTGCAGAGTGGACTGCATACCTTTGCACGAACTTCCGACCACCAATCTGTTGGAAATCTGAAGAAACATATGGTACGCTTTGCCTATGAACGCTCGAATCATCGCACAACTTGCCCTCGTACATGTGGGCGTGTCGATCACGGTTGTCCCGGTTACAAGTACGCTCAATCGCGTGATGATCGCGGACCTGAAGATGCCCGTGACACTGGTGGCAGTCCTGGTGGCGTTGCCCTATCTGCTTTCCCCTCTACAGATTCTATTGGGCAACTGGTCGGATCGGCATCCCGCGGCGGACTACCACCGCATGCCCTGGATTCTACTCGGCGGGCTGCTGGCGGCAACGGGCAGTTACTTCACCGTCCACGTCGCCTACCTGCTGGCCGACAACTTTGCATTGGGGCTTGGGGCAGCCGCGATCGTTTTCAGCCTGTGGGGCGTCGGCATCAACGCCGCATCGGTCAGCTATCTCTCGCTGGTCACCGATCTGGCCGACGAAAACGGGCGTAGTCGGGCGGTCAGCATCATGTGGACAGCGATGATCGTGTCCACGATTGTAACCAGCCTGGCTCTCTCTCGCATGTTGACGAACTTTTCGGAGGAAGCGCTCTACACGGCCTTCGGCGCTATCTGGCTCGTATCGGTCGTCTTTGTGCTGGTTGGCAGCTACCGCATTGAACCGCGTGCCTCGGCGCGAACTGCCCAGCCGACCCAACGCGCCGACGATCCCATGCAGGTGTTGCGTCTGCTGGCGCTGAACCCGCAGGCCCGCCGCTTTTTCCTTTATCTGATGATCGTGTTGATCAGCATCCACGCGCAGGACGTGTTGCTGGAACCGTTCGCCGCGGAGGCGCTGGGTATGCCGGTCGCAGTCACGTCCCGCCTGACATCGATCTGGGGAGTCGGCATATTTATTACCCTTCTGGGCGGGTTGTTGCTGGTGAAGCGCTGGGGGAAAAAAACCGGCGCCAATCTGGGCGCGTACCTGACCGCGTCTGCCTTCGGCTTTATCATCGCCACCGGCCTGCTCGGGCAATCGGGGCTGTTCATGGGCGCCGTGTTCCTGTTGGGGCTGGGCGGCGGCCTGATGACCGTCAGCAATCTCAGCTTCATGCTCGACATGACCGTGCCCCAGGCCGCCGGCCTCTACATAGGCGCCTGGAGCGTGGCCAATTTCGCCGGTCAGGCAATCGGGAATATCATCAGCGGAATGCTGTGGGATCTGTTCTTCTGGCTGACGGGCAACCCGCTGATCGGTTACGCGGCCGTCTTCTCCTTAGAGATCGTCGGCCTGTTGCTGGCGGTCTGGCTCTTCCGCTCCATCAGTGTCGAAGCCTTCCGCCGTCAAGCCAAAGTCCGGCTGCATACCGTTCTCTCCCTCGCCACCGATTAGCGCCCCTCCCGCCCTCTCGATGGGTGCGCAATAAACGTTGTCCCGGAACGACTCTGGCTGTGCGCTGTGCGGTTTTTCTATGCTATACTGGATAATAGAACCGGACACACGCGCCCAACGTCGCGGGACAATCTCCCCGCCCTGAGGACGATAGCATGGTCAAAGTACTGCTCAGTTACGATATGCGGGAAGGGCATGAAGAGGACTGTCAGCGTTATGTCGTCCAGACGCTGGCTCCGGGACTGGCGCAACTAGGCCTGCGCATCACCGACGCCTGGTACACGTTGTGGGGAGAAGTGCCGCAGATCCTCGGCGGCGGGCTGCTTGAGGACAAGGAAGCCGCCGCGCGTGTCCTGCGTTCGCAGGAATGGAAGGAACTGATCGCCGGTCTGGAACCGTTCGTCGAAAACTTTAATGTTCGCGTCGTTGATTCCAACGGCCGGATCCAATTCTGAGCGGGCTGGCATCGCGCCGCACTTCACGCTTTATGGCTCTCTCCCACACGGTCCAACAGTCCACTCCCGCGCAACGCCCTCGCACACCGTCCACGCACTGTCGTCGCACAGCCCCAGCCGCTTCACCTTGCCGACCCTTGGCGCTGGTTGTCTTTCTGGAAAACGTCGGCTATGTCCACGGAGTGCGTCTGCCCCCTTGGACGATGGCGGCAATCGATTGGGCGACGGAAGAGTACGCAAAGCTGCTGTTGCGGCTCCTCGGCGCGCACCGCCGCTATGACCGAATTGTCATTCTGGAGGATGACAGAGCCACCGCCCAGAGTCTGACCGGCGCGCTCGTCGAACTGAGCGCCACCCATACGGTCGATCAGCTCTTGCTGGTGCATGGACAGGAGCGCTGCCTGGTCGGTTACAGGGGGCGGGAATTTGTCGACGCGGCCGCCTTTGACGCTCTGCTGGCGCGCTACACTAAGGACAACGCCCTGCTCGACCTGCGCGTGGTGTACGGGGTCAACTGCTACGGCGCCAGCCTTGCCTCCACCTGGCTGGCGCTGGGCGCGTACGCGGTCAACGGCGCGCACGCGGTCAACTGGTTGCCGGAACCGAGCCTCAGCCTCTTTCTGCGCAAATGGCTGAACGGGGCGCCATTCAGTGAGGCCGTAGCCTACAGCGCCTGCCGCGCGCGTGCGGTTGGCAGAGTCCTGTGGCGCGACCGGGCCGACGGCGGCGAACATCCGCATATCGTCGGCAGCCGCCAGATCGTCTACGGCCTGCGCGATGTGACGATCGCCTCGGCTACAGACAGAGGTTGAAGCGTTGAATGCGCCCCCGCTCAAAGAAGGCGCGCACAGAAGGAAAAGGAACCGATATGCCCCTTCCCAACCGGACCGAAGCCGTACAACTACTGCACGAATGGGTCGAAACAGAGGGACTGCGCCGCCACATGCTGGCCGTCGAGGCGGCGATGCGCGTCTATGCCCGTCATTATGGCGAGGACGAGGATCTCTGGGGGCTGACCGGCCTGCTCCACGATCTGGATTACGATCGCTTTCCCGATATGGATGATCAGGAGAACGGCCATCCCCGCACGGCGCTGCGCCTGTTCCGGGAGAAGGACTATCCCCCGGAATTCATCCACGCCATCGAGGCCCACGCTACCTTTCTCGGCGTGCCGCGCGAGTCGAGGCTGGATAAGACGCTGCTGGCCTGCGACGAACTGACCGGCCTGATCCTGGCCTGCGCTTACGTGCGCCCCGATCGAGACCTGCGCGGCGTGAGGCTCCAATCGGTCAAGAAAAAGTGGAAGGACAAACGCTTCACCGCCGCCATCGACCGCGCCGAGAATCTACGCTTTATCGAGGAACTGGACGAACCCTTCGACGACCATGTGCAGCGGGTTCTGGACGCGATGAAAGAGATCGCCGCACAGTTGGGCGTGTCAGGCGAATCAGTGTAGATAACGGGCCATCGCTGCGCCGCCCTCGTCAACTGGATGCGCGCCCAGCGAGCGTGTTCAGAACGCGCGCCGGCGTCATCGGCAGTGTGCGGATGCGCCTGCCCGTGGCTGCGGCAAACGCGTTGGCAATCGCCGCGCCGACCGGCGCGATCGGCGGCTCGCCCATGCCGTAGGGAGTCTCGCCGCCCGTGTTGACAAGCACGGAGCGCACGTCGGGCGCTTCACCCATCGTCAGCAACGGATAAGTCTCGAAGTTGTTCAGATCGAGGCGTCCGTCCTTCACATACGCCTGCTCGATCAGCGTCGAACCCACACCCCACATGACGTTGCCCTCGATCTGAGCCTTCGCCCCATCGCCGTTGACCACCAATCCACAGTCCACTGCGCAGGCTACGTCATGAACGGTGATCTTGCCCGACGTTTCGTCAACCGACACCTCCGCAACCTCCGCGACCATCGTATTCGAGATCAAGCAGGCGACGCCCCGCGCACGCCCTGCAGCGAGCGGCGTGCCCCAGCCGCTCAACTCGGCGACCGCTTCCAAAACAGCCCGCATCCGCTCACCGGATGGGCTGTCGGGCAGATGTTCGAGGCGGAAACGAAGTGGGTCCGCGCCCGCCGCCGCGGCCAGTTCATCGACGAAACTTTCCACAGCAAATGTGTTGGGGAAGAGCCCCAGGCCGCGCCACCAACCGGTCCACACCGGCAGCGTCTTCCGCCATGCCGTCACCGTGCGGTTGGGCACTTCATAATTGATACGCGCGCCGATGGTCGCGCCGAAGTCCGCCCCCATAACAAATTCCATAAAGTCCGGCATGAAACTGAAGGCGACGTCGCCGCTCCCCTGCCGGTGTTCGATGGCGGCGATCCGCCCATTGTCGTCCAGCGCGCCGGTGAGAATGTTCTTGGTCGGTGGCCGCAGGTAGCCATGACGCAGCGCTTCGGGGCGATCCCAGCCAACATGAACCGGCGCGCCGGCTGCCCTGGAGAGACGGGCCGCTTCAATCGCGACGCGCGTATCCAGCTTGCTGCCGAAACCGCCGCCGAGATAGGTTGGAGTGACGCGAACAGTGTCGGCATCCACGCCCAGGGCCGCGGCGATCTGCCCTTTGGCCCGCTCTTGAAACTGGGTCGATACCCAGACGCGCACCTGGTCGCCCCGCACATCCGCCAGCGCGGCCGGCGCTTCCAGAGGCGTCTGCACGGCAAAAGGCGAGCGGTAGGTGGCCATGATAGGACTTCCCTGCGACAGCGCGCGGGCGGCGTTGCCCTCGCGCTGGACGGTGATGCCGCCGCTTCCCTCCGGCTCGATCAGCGCCTCGATCTCCTCCTGCTGCCACAGATGCCCTTCATCCCACTCGGTCTGCATCGCCTTCACCGCTGACCAGGCCGCGCCGCGTGTCTTCGCCACCACCCCGGCAAAACCGCTCTCCACGTCGATCACGAACTGCTCGACGCCCTCGATCTGTTCGGCCTCCCCCGCCGACGCGCTGCGCAGCTTGGCCTCCAGCGTGGGCGGACGGACGACCGCGCCGTAGCGCATGTCGGGCAGACGCATATCGTAGCCGTAGATCGCCTTGCCCGTCACCTTGTCGGGAATGTCAATGCGCGCCACCGACTGACCAATGACGGTGAACTCATCCACCGACTTGAGAGGCAGCTGGTCCTCCGCAGGAAGCTCCCAATCCGTAATCGCCGTAACCAAAGTATGAAAGTCGACGCGCCGCCCCGGATCGTCGGCGACGGCAAAGCCGCGCCCGTCAACGCGCAGCGCGCCCGCCGCCTGCTTCAAGGCCGAGGCCGCTTCCCGCTGCAGCAGACTGCGCATGCCCGCGGCTGCGCGGCGCAGAGGACCATAACTGGAGGCCACCGAGAAGCTGCCGCCAGTGCCGAAACTGTCCACCAGATCGGATGAAGTGTCCGCCTGCTGCACAACCAGATCGTCCCAGCCGATGCCCAACTCCTCAACCGCGATCTGCGCGATCGACGTGTGAACGCCCTGCCCCATCTCGACCTTGACCAGCGAAAGGCGGATGCGGCTGTCCGGCAACACCTCCAGCCAGAGGGGCGGGTCGTCGGCCAACTGCATGAAGCTGTTCCCGGCGTGTTCGCCGGCCGCCAGGCTCTCCGCCATAAAGAGGTTGAGAGCCGGTTTGCCGAAGTACGCGCCGACGGCCAGGCCCGCCCCCGCCGCGCCCAAGCCGATGAGAAAGCCGCGCCGCGAGAGCCGCCAACGCCGCTTCGGGGACGGGGTATCGATGGATCGATCCTGTTCGTTCGGATTGCGCTGCTGTGTCATGTCGCGACCTCCTCCGCACCCGCCATCGCTGTGCCAGCCTGCTCAACTGCCTTCCTGATGCGCACATAGCAGCCGCAGCGGCAGTAGTTCCCGCTCATGGCGCGTTCGGTCTCCTCCGCGGTCGGCTGCGGATTCTGCGCGAGGAAAGAAGCAGCCTGCATGATCTGTCCGCTCATACACCAGCCGCACTGCGGCACCTGATGATCGATGAATGCCTGCTGAACGGGATGCAGTGTAATCACTTCATTGCCGTCCATCTCGGCCAGGCCCTCAATCGTGCGAATGTCGGCCTGCGCGACCGCAGCCACCGGCAAGAGACATGATCGCACCGCCGCGCCGTTGACGTGAACGGTGCAGGCGCCGCAGATCCCGATGCCGCAGCCGAACTTGGTGCCGGTCAGCCCCAGCGTGTCACGCAGCGCCCACAGTAGCCGTTCGTCCGGCGAGGCATCCAGCGTATGGATTGTTCCGTTGACTTTCAATTCCATGCGTATGCTTCCTTGTCGCACAAAAAGAACGTGAAAACTGAGGGGGTCACCCTTCTGTCGCCAATAATGGTCTACCCGGCAACCCTGTGAAGTAAGCCCCCTCCCCAGATAGCGACCAGGGCATACGCATCTAATGTGCGTCCAGATCGGGAACCGGCTTTTTGCTGAGTTGCGTATTGCGCATTCCGGATTGCGTAAGGGCAGGCGAGACGGCCCCGATTCAGTTGCTATATTCGCCCGAAAAGTCTCTGTTTCAAATGGGATTCACAGCAGAAGCTTGTTTGGGGTGGTTGGATGGGTTGACAGGCAGGAGCGCTGGTACGAGAGATTTCGTGAGATTGGGCAAGAAAATTCTCGGTGTATCACGGGAGACGGGAGGCTGGGCGAAGGCCGCCCGCGTCGGCGCGCCGGCGGCGCAAAGGCGCAGCGTGACGCAATGCGCTGCATGAATTCATGTGATGCCCTGCTCTGCATCCTGTCGGTGTGTGCGGAGAGTATCAAAGTGGCGCGAAGTGGCGCGAATTGCCGCGTAAATTCGTGTGCTGCTTTACTCTTTCTGCAAAAATTTTTGCGGATTGGCGCAGCGTGTTGCGCCGGCCGCGGCGGCGTTATGGTTTTGCAACCAAGTATGTTCCGCAAGATAGTGTACGTTTGTTAAGGTACAGAAATGGTTCGCTGTGGCCTTGGACTTTCAGCTATGGATACAGCCTATACGATTGTTCAGGCGCTTGCAAGGACCCAGGGCACAGGGCATACGGATCAAAATCTGTATGCCAATCCCGTCGGCATTCCTAACAAAAGGACGTGAAAATAGGTGGAAATCGCTGTAAGCCTGCTGATTGACGACGGAAATTCAGCGCAACAAAGGACGTCAGTCGTGGAAACCGGTCAGATTCACAGCCTGCGCGCCATCATTGGTACAATTTTCAGTGTCTGAACCCGACCTGGAAAAGATCATGGCAGCATTTCGGTGCTTTGACCCAATTCAGATGCAATTGCCCTGAGATAGCGACCCGCCCTCCCACGGCTGACGCTGCTGGCGAAGGCTGGAGTCCGCCAATTTTCGCGGGATGCCAGCTACAGCTTCCACTCCCGCCCCGGTTTCGAGTCGAGCGCGCCGCCCAGATCGACCAGCGCGGCGCCGATCGTCCGCAAACAGCCCTGCAAGTCGGATGCAATCTGGCTATCCGTGACGCGCAGAATCGTCCAACGATCCGGCGGCGTTGCCTCCCGAACATCGCTGGCCTCATCCAGCCGGATGCCCAGATACCCGTTGCGCACGCGCAGGGTGATGTCCACCGGCCAACTGCCTGCCAGCCGGTTGGGGAGCGGCCTGAGCCGGTTGGCACGCAGCGCGCTCCACAGCGCCTGGAACGGTTCGTCATCCAGTTTGAGTTCCGTCACATCACGCGCGTTGAGCAGACGCTCCAGCGTCGTATGGATAAATGTCAGCCGCCGGAAGGTCGTCGCCGCAACCGGCTGCGCCAGGCGCATCAGCGGGCCGATTTCTATACGAAAATAGTACTCCTCCGCGCGCGCGTGATCGCCTTCATCCGGCAGAAGATCGGCGCGTGAGAGAAGTTGGTAGCGCCGTATGGCCGCGTAATAGCTGATGGTGCGGGCCTCCGAATCATCCTTAAACGCGCCCGTCTGGTAGAAAGCCAGATAATCGGCGCCGATCCGGCGCGGCGCCCGCCGCTGCGGGATGCGGTACCAGCCTTCGGATCCAGCCCGGCGCAGGTCGGCCTGGTTGTTGACGACCGCGACCAGAACGGTACGGCGCAGATTGTAGGGATCTGTATAATCCTGGGACATCGTTCAGCCCTTGCTGCTCACTGCACATGCTTTGTCAGATTGGGCGCGTACTTGCGGATCTGCTCCCGCAGGCGCAACAGCGCAACATCCTTGGCTTTGGCTTCCAGCATCACATCAAAACGGCGCACGCGGGCAGCGACGGCCGCCTGCAGCATTTCGACAACCTCAAACGGGTGAAGGAAGTCGCTGTGCTGGTGAGGCAGGGGCATCTGCATGCGGGCCTCGCCGTTGCGATAAAGGGTGCGCACGGCTGTGCGCGGGCTGCTGAAGTGAATCTTCGGGCGCATCTGCGCGGGCCAAGTGGCCAGAGCAAGTTTCAGACCGTCCAGCATCGGGATCGCGTCCGGGTTGTGGCAGCGGTGGTGGAGCGTATCCAGCACCACCGGGATCCCGGTGCGCCGATGCGCCCACAGCACATCACGCAGACTGAACTGCCGATCTCCGTTTTCCAGGGCCAGGCGTCGGCGCACGCTTTCCGGCAGCAGATTGGCCGCACGCGCAAACCGGTCCAGCGCGGCGGGCACGTCCGCGTGACCCCCGCCTACATGAATGACGACGACACTGGAGGCGTCCAGCCCCATCCCATCCAGCAGCGATGCCGCCGCGGCCAGTTCCCGGCTTGAACGGGCCGCCACCGCAGCATCCGGGTGACTCAGTTGCACGAAAAAGCCCGGATGCAGGGTCAAGCGCATGCGCTGCTGCCGCGCCATATCGCCGATAGCGGCCAGTTCCGTCGAACAATCGTCAAGTTGACTGTGGAACGCAGGCAGCTCCGGGTGGGTCAGATAGGGTGCAAGCTGACCGGCCAGGCGATAGAAACGGATCTCCCTGCTCTCCAGATAGAGAAATATGTCGCGCAGATAGGCCAGACTGACGCTCAGGTGGGGTCTATTCTGCCAACGCCGGCTGTCGTGCGAACGCAGGCCCGTTGTGCCCAGCACCTTGACGGGAAACCCCAGACGGATGCGCGGCTGAATCGACATGGGGTGATCGCGGCCCTCTAACGGTTTGGCAGTGTTCGAACGGAGCGCGGCGACGTGCGAATTTGAGAGGCGGGGACGATGCGGATTTGTAAGGAGTCCATTATGCGATTGCTCAGGGGATAAGCAGGTGCGAACATACCTCGCCGCACCCGTAACGTGTCGAAATTCATGCCTTCTTTTATGACGACAGACTACCATAGAAATCGCCCGCGCCGCAATATCCTCAGTGAGGGCACTACCCGAAATGTTGGGGGATAGGGATGTGCATCCCAAGATGGGGGCGCATCTGACAGGGAGCATCTGACAGGGAGCATCGTGTCACGTGCCCTCCATTCAATCCAGGGCAGTTGCATCTAAATCCGGGCGCCAGATCAGCCGGAAATTCAAGGCAAAGAATGTAATGACAGATGGAAGTCGCTATCCGCTTGCCGATTGAAGGTGGTTTACGGCCAAAAAGGCGGTCATCAGTTGCCGGAATCGGTCGGATTCCTTGGCTGCGCGCCATAATTCATACACTCTCAGGCGCTTTGTTCTGAACTGGATTCAATTCAGGCAGCCTCACGAGGTCTTGACCCAACTAATGTGCGTTCAGATCGGGAACCCGCTTTTTTGGATTGCGTATTGCGTATTGCGGAAGGGAAGGCGAGAAGGCCACGATTCAGTTGCTTTATTATCCGGCAAAGTCCCGGTTTCAAACGGGATTGACGTTAGAAGCATTTTGGCAGCGGTTGAAAGGGTTGACAGGCACGAGAGATTACGAGAGATTGTGTGAGATTGGGCAAGAAATTTTGGGCGCAACACGGCAGACGGGAGGCTGGCGGAGGCCGTGCGGGTGGTCGCGGGGGGCGGGTGTGGGCCGCGTGCGGCGGATGGAGGGGTTGACAGGTGGGAGCGCATGTATGAGAGATGGTTGACATTTGTTTGAACTGTGATTTACGCAGTTAGTGTGATGGGGATGATTAACGGCGCCGGCGCAGATCGCGGTTTTCGTGCACGAGAACCGGGCGAATCGCAGTCGGATTCTGCCAGCAGGCAACCTGTAGAAGTCTCCTCTTTGTCCAATTCTTTGAAATGTCAATGGAACGTAGAGATGCAGGAGCGCTACACGTGAGTTTACGAGAAAATGTGTGAGATTGGGCAAGAAATTTTGGGTGCATTGCGGCAGACGGGCGGTTGGCGAAGGCCGCGCGCGTGGTCGCGCCGGGCGAGTACGGGCTGAGCTGGAGGCCCTTTTGCGGCGGATGGAGGGGTTGACAGGTATGAGCGCATGTACCAGGGCTTGTTGACATTTGTCTGAACTGTGATTCATGCAGTTTATGTGATGGGGATGATTAACGGCGCCGGCGCAGATCGCGGGCTTCGCGCACTGGCAGCGGGCGAAAGGGGTCTTGGCCCGACGCATGCGCGGCGACGGCGAGTTGGCCGCGCGCAAGCCGTATCAAGTCGTAAATTATTTGCTTTCATTTGACTATGGGGAAGAGCCGTCTTCGGACCAGAGAGAGGCAAGGCGGCGTAGCGCCTCGAGGTCTGCCGGCTTGTTGGCGTTCTCTTCTTCTTCGTCGTCCTCCCGCTCGCCATCATAATCGTACGCAAACCCCACTCTCTTCTCGTACAGGATTTCGGCTTCACGGGTCAGCTGGTTGGCGTGCCGGAGCAGGTCTTGCAGGTCTGCTGCGGCCTGTTCGGCCTGGCCGGGGCCGACTATTGGCACGGTCGCTGGTATGACAGCGGCCGGCAGCCAGCTGAGGGGCTGGCCGGTCAGGGCGTCCACTACGGGCGGGGATGCGGGCGCGCAGTCGGTGAGGAGCTCGTTCAGGTTCTTACGGATAAAGTACAGGTCATAGAGTGCGACGTTCAGATCATGTCCTTCAGGAGGGTTGTCTATCACCAGTTCTCTGCAGACGTCGATATCCTTCCTTGTGTGCTTGGTCAGTCGCTGGTAGCCGAAGCGCTGTCTGCCGGCGGCGGTCAGGACGTGGGCAGGTGGTTGGTTCTTGCCTTTCGTTGCTACAGGTTCGGGCGCAACAAGGCCCTGGTCGATGAGGGAGTCGATCCTGTACTGGTCTTGCCAGGCGGCGATATCGGCGGCAGCGTCGAGGAGTTCGGGGTCGCCAGCGGCACCGACGACCTGGGCGGCGGCGGCGGCGGTCTCCTCGCTGCGGATCAGGTCCATCTCCTGGTCGGCGAGGCGGTAGAGTTCGATGAGCACTTTTGCGGCGCGGGAAATGGCGGAGAGGGCGGCGGGTTCGAGCTTGCCTTCGAGGACTTGGTCCATGCCCCTGGACACTTTATCGATGGCCTCGCGCAGGCGGTCGGGTATGCGTTTGTCGGCGCGGGCGGCGGCAGACGAGGCCTTGCCGCCGCGCGAGCGCCATTGCCATGCTTTGTCGGCGGGGGCGTGGGCGATACAGTAGCCGTCGAGCTGGTCGAGGCCGTTGCCGCGGCAGGGGGTCCCGTCTCTCTTGAGGCTTTTGCAGGGTGTTGAAGTCATTTCTATTCTCCATTTGTGTGGTCGCCGCAGGGGTGCGGCTGGGCTTTTGTTGGTGGTGCGAGACTAAAGTAGCACATTACGGAATCTTTTGCTTTGGACTGGTAAATTGTTGTCGCCGCAGGTGGGCGGCGAGGCAATTTTGGTGGTGCGAAAGCAATGTAGCACACTCTGAAATCTTTTGCTTTGGACAGGGGAGGTATTGGCGCGGCAGATGGGTGGGGGGAGGCGGTTCAGCCAAAAATGGGGGGTGCGTTTCCGACAGTCTATGGTGAGATGGCAGGGCTGGGAGATCCACGAAGGGTAGGGAGGGTAGGGAGGGTAGGGAGGGCGTTGCGGAGGGAACTGATGGGCGTTCACAGTTGTCCGGACTGTGATTTATGCAGTTAAGTGATGGAGATGATTGGCGGCGCCAACGCAGATCGCGGTCTTCGTTCACGAGATTCAGGCGAATCACAGTCCGATTCTGCCGGCAGGCAAGCTGCAGATGTCACCTCTTTGAGCAGTTCTTCAAGAGTCAACCACTGCTAATGTGCGTTCACGCGGGAACCCGCTTCTTTCCGGATTGGGTAATGCGCATTGCGTAAGGGCAGGCGAGGCGGCCACGATTCAAATGCACTGTGTGGCCGAAAAGTCCCGGTTTCAAACGGGATTCAGATTAGATGCGATTGCCCTGCCATTCAATCGGAACACCTTGCAATGTCAACTAAATTGATATATCTTAGTTTAAGTGCCCGCGCCCCATTGCCAGGCTGACGAGTTCTGCGTTCTCTTCCGGCACGTACACTTGGCCTGCTCTCGTCACGCCATCAGCCTCCCGAATGTCAGCCGTCCACAAATTGATACTCACTTTATGAAATTTTTTTTCTGAACTCTCGTACGAGCGCTACGCGCGCCTGCATCATAAATTCGTGCTTTTGACCTGCCAATGCCCCTCCCGTTACCCGTCCTTATCGCCGCATCACCCCCTTTCACACCTCACCCCCATTCTGGGTTGCACCCTGGGATTGCGGTGTTTTGACATTGAACCAGCCATGTACGCCCAGGTAAATGAGGGATCCGGTGACAGCGTGGACCGGAGTGCGCTGCCCGCTCTCTTCCAGGCCACCGCCGAGAGCGGGCGCGTCACGCGGCTGAGCCTGCGGGGAAATCGGCTCAGTGGGCCGATCCCCCGCAATTGGGGGACTTGACACAAGTGCAGGTCCTGGACCTGGATGAGAACGAGTTGAGCGGAGGAATTCCCATCGCAACTGGGCAACCTCACCCAGTTGCAAGAGGTTAGCCTCGTCGCGAACCAGAAAAGTGGCTGCATACCCGCGGGTTGGAGCGGCGCAGAGCACATCGACCTTGACGAGGTTGAGCTGCCTTTCTGCGCCGAATAGAGGTTATTCAACCAACTGCGAAGAGTGAAAAGTGAAGAGAGGAGAGGGGCATGAATGGTATCCTCTCTCCTCTCTTATTGTCTTTGCGATATTCGGGGGTCAAACCTCTGTTGGCTCGCGTTCGGCTTGCGGTTTTCCCAGGTGGTGGAGATGCTCGTCCGTGTGGTGACCGTTGCACTCGGCAGTGGTGGCCGGACTGCTCCCTGTCCGGCGCGGCGCTGTGCCGTTCGCGTGGCCGCTGCCATTGGTGTACGGGGTCGGGGCTGCCGCCAAACGGCGCGCCGCAGCGTCAGGAGCGAGCGCCGTCTCCTTGAACCGACCGGATTTCAGACGACGCGCGATGAGCGGTAGCAGGATCAACAGCGCCAGGCCGCCGACCAATGGCAGATAATGCAGGCCCAGTTCTACCTGGCGCACGACTTCCGCAGCCCGGAAACCAATGAACGCCAGCACTGCCACCCAGATCAGTTCACCCAGAAAGACGATGGGAAACCAGCGGCGGAAAGGCACCCGCGCCATGCCGGCGGCGATCAGCGTGGGCGTGGCGAGCAGGGAAACGAACTTGGCGACGAACAGGAGTTTGGGTGCGTGCTGCTGCATCTCCAACTGTAGCTGTTCCACGTGATGGCGCCGCAGCCCCAGCCAGCGCCCATAGCGCAGGATTCGCTCCTCCGCATGGATATAGCCAAGATAGTACCAGAGCGTGTCGGCTATGGCGCTGCCCACCAGGGCGCTGACCATAACCAACGGCAGGCGCATATATCCGAGCGAGGCCGCGGCGGCTGCCAACAGCGTCACAACCGGCCCCTCGATGACCACCAACACAACCAGCAGCGGATAACTCCAGGCGCCCCATTCCTGCAGGCCCTGGCTGCTTAACAGGTTCAAAATCGTGTCGAGTATATCGGTAATTGCATTCATCTAATCATTGTCTGAACTGTTGGCATTCACTTCCTCAATCCACCAGGTCAATACATCCAGCCGCTTGGCAAAATGGAGCAGAGGGGCCGTGTCCGGCAGGAATACCCGATGTGCCTGGGCAACCCAATTGCGCTCGAACTCCGCCTCGGCCGGCTGAAGCGGCCAGGGCAGATGGTGAATTTCAGCGCGATAGATATGCCCGCGCCTGTCCACGCTGTATAGACAGTACCGTTCGATAAGCCACTGCTCCAACGAGTCGGGCGCCGCCTGATAGACTGGACCTATCTGCCGATAGACGGCCCGGAAGTCGGCGTCCGGCGCGCCTCTGTGGCTGCGTCGGCTGTGGTAGCGGATGCTGTCATCCGCGCGCCGGCAGGTCATCTGCGCCCGAAAATAGGGCAGATGAAAGAATCTGCGCGCCAGCGTAACCGCCAGGGGATTCCCGGCGTCCAGGCTGAAAAAGAAGACTCCTGGGCGTGGATCTTCGGCGTCAACACTCTTTACGTAGGTGCGCACATTTAGTTCCGGAAAAGAGGAGAACCGGGGCGCTGCCGGCAGAAATCGGGGCCGCACGCCGCTCATGCGAAAGGGAACCACCGTCACCCACGCCTCGCCCGCGTACGTGTCCAGCGTCAAATCCGGCGGCAACAACTTTGCCATCTGCGCAGCGGGGATGGGCCAATGGGCAAAGAGCAGATCTTGCCAGGATTGGAAGATCGTCCACGGGCGATCCGGCAGAGGCCAGGGGCGATGTTCCTGGCGGGCAAGGATGGCAGCGGGGTTGGTTAAGCCGCTGCGCGGCCACAGTGCGGCAGGCGAAATCTTTTTCATTTACCGGATCCAGGAGAAGAACAGTCCGTTTGGGGCATACCTGCCCGATGCGCCACGTCCTAGTCGGCCGGTGTCGACCCCTGGGAGACGGGCGCCGGGGCGGCGTCCTGTCGAGGCTGAGAACGAATGACGCGCAGCCGATAGTTGATGAACACATCGGCGCCAAGCACGAAAAAGAGAATCGACCCCTGGAGCACGCCGGAGACCGCCGCCGGCAGCCCCATCGTAATCTGAAGCTGATCACCGCCGGTGCTCAGTCCGGCCAGCAGTATGCTGACGACCAGAATGGCCCAGGGGTTCAACTTTGCCAGCCAGGCCACAATAATTGCCGTAAAGCCGTCTCCCACCGCGATCCCGTTTTGCAGCCGGTGGCCCACGCCGGCGACCTGGCTAAAACCGGCCAGCCCCGCCACACCGCCGCTGATGCACATCACCAGCAGCACGTTGCGCGTGATGCTCATGCCTGCGTAGCGGGCGGCCAACGGGTTCTTGCCGATCACTTTGATCTCCAGCCCCCATTTGGTGCGGTCCAAAACAAGCCAAATCAGAAACGCGACCACGATCGCGATCACCAGCCCATAATGAACCCGGCCCAGATCGATGGGAAGACGGGGCAGCCACGCGTGCTGGGGGAACTGGGCGCTGCCGGGAAAGCCGAAGCCCTCGGGATCCTTCCAGGAGCCGGTGTAGAGATACTGCATCCACAACAGAGCCACATAGTTGAACATCAGCGTTGTGATGATTTCATTGACCCGCAGAGCGGTCTTGAGAAACGCCGGGATGAGTCCCCACACTGCGCCGGCCGCGAACGCGGCCACGATCATGAGCGGCAGAAAGGCCCACTGCGGCAGCCAACCGATCTGTTCCGGCAGGAAGAGCGCTACCCAGGTGGCGGCGATGACGCCCCAGACAAACTGACCTTCGGCGCCGATGTTCCAGAACAACATGCGAAAGGCGATGCCCACGGCCAGCCCCGTCAGCATGAGTGGAATCGCCCGCAGAATCGTCTCGCTGATATGATAGCGCTGGCCGAACGCGCCCACTGCCATCGCCGCATACGTCTCCAGTGGATTTGCGCCGAATATCCACAGCAGAATACCGCTGAAGATCAGCGCCAAAGCCAGTGCGATCAGCGGAAAGGTAAACTCGATATGGCGGGGGCGCGCTAAGCGTCTTTCAAGTATGAGTTGCATAGCCGTATCTCTTCATACCACCATCACTGGGTTTCGGCCAACCGCAGGCGCGCCAGCGTCGTCTCCGCCTCCCACACGCCCAGTTCGACAGTCGGCTTCAGGGTCGCGGTGTCGTAGACGACCAGCCGCAACTCGTATTCGCCGGGCTGGAGATCAGCCGGAAGATCAAGCGCGACCAGCGTATCGAATGGTTCGGATGGCCTTTCGCCGCTTGCAGGCACACGCCCCGGCTCCCACAGGGCCAAATCCTTCTGATAGACTCCTCCGCCCTCGGCACCGTGCAGGCGCAACGATATCGAATAGTCGATATCCAACCCGGGGGCGAGTTGCCACCGCAGTGCCATCCACAGGGAGCGATCCTCTCGCAGGGTAAGCAACTGCTCTGATAACAGCTGCTCCCTGCCTTGGCCCAAGGCGAACCCGTGTAGAGCGATACCGCCATCGTATTCGACTGTCAGCGGCTCCAATTGGTCATAGAGTGTCCACGGGCGTCCCAGGGCAACATCCGTGTAAGTGTGGATCTGAAAATCGGCATACTCGTCGCTGCCCAGATAGCGCCCATACTTGTCAAGAAGAACAGCAATGTGTTCCTCTGCATAAGCATCCCCGCTGATAGAATCGTTGTTCCAGTCCACAAGTTTCACCGTGTGGACGTTTTCCACAGCCGCCACCGAAGACTCGAGCTCCTGCGGCAGGGAAGGTATGTTCCCTCGTACAACGTCGGTTGACATTTTGCCCTGATACAAGTAATCGAAACTATAATGCTCGCCATATCTGAAAGGGAGCAGGTAGACCGTCTCCTCATCGGAAGGCTGTGCGTTCAGCGTTTTGGCCAATTCTGTCCACACACCCTCATATGTTTCATTGACTTCGGGCGCGGTCGCCCATCTCTCGAAATAGGTAAAGTAGGTGACAATACCCTGGCCCAGGATCAAGGCACAGGCCACCCCCCCCAGCACGATGGGAACCCAGGCATTGAATCCCGGAAAGATTGGATGCCCCCCCCGCGACAGGGCACCCCATCTCTGCCTCAAGACACGGAACACCTCCCACATGCCCACACCAATGAGCAGATAGACGGCCGGCACCGCGCCAATCAAGCGCAAGGTGCTTGGTTCCTGGCCGGTATCTAGGGCCAGCATGGCCGGCAGGACAAGCACGCCCAGCCAGAGAAGAAGCAGGCGATAGGCGGGCTGTTGCCAGCGCCACGCGGCCGTCCCCGCACCCAGCCAGAAGAAGACCCCTTCCCATGAGTTCAATAGCGGCTGGCCGGAGAAACCATACCATTCGGCCCGGCCACCAAAAAAACCGAAAACCGACAGGTGCTTCCATACATTGTTCAATAAGATTTCCAAGGGCGTCCCCTGGTTTTCACGCAAGAACCAGACCGCCTCGATGCGCACAAAAAAGTGTTCGGGATGCAGCGCAAAGTGAATGAGAATCGGTGCGGCCACAAGCCCGGCCACGCCCAGAAAGACGCCTGCCCACGGCAGTTCAGTTCGCAAACGAGAGGTGTTCAGAGAAAAGCCAAAAGAGCGAGAGCTGCTCTCCTTACTCTCCCCTCTTTCTCTCTTGCTGCCCCAAGTCAGCAGAAAACTCAAGCCGAAGAGAAGAAACAGGAAGGGTGTAAGGCGCGCCGGAATATAGGTATACGGCAACAGCCCAGCACACACGCCCGCCAGTGCGATGCGCCACCAGACTCCGGCTTGGCATACGCGTTGGTTCTCAGTATTCGCGCTATGTCCGGTAGATACAGAGCCAAATGGCGCGCCACTTGAGACACGACGCTGCTCAGGCTTTGGCCATCCCGACCAGAGCAAGGCCAGACACAACGAGAGCAGCAAGGGCAGGAAGTTGCCTCTGAGAGCGGTGCGCCCGACGATCGTCTGGCCGAGGGAGACCGCCAGCAGACCGGCCCCTGCGCCGCCGACCAACAGGCCGCGCCAAGGGGTGGCCCGGCCGCTCTCATCTCTGCCAAAAAACAGCCACCCCAACCAGAAGATGACAAAAACCGTGCCTGCGCTGGCCAGGGCAGAGGGCGCGCGAACGGCGAAAATTGTGCGCCCAAAAAAGGAGGTAGTCAAGGCAATCGTATAGACAATCAACCCTTCGCGACCATAGTTTCCAGGGAAATAGACCGCATGTTCTCCCTGCAACACATGGAGCGCATCCACGCCATGTGCCCCCTCATCCAAATGGATCCCAGCTGGGAGCTCACCTAGGCGTTGAAAACGAAGCAACGCAACGGCCAACGCCAATGCGAGCAGGATCCCTCCTGTCACCAACAAGATGGAAAGGTGTTCATTGTTCGCCAACCCGCCAACACTGCCCGGGCGACGCGCAGGAGATGACACGTCAGACATTTCCTTTATCGTTCTTTCGCCCATTTTCGTTCACAGCCCAAGCCAACAGCGCCTCGCTTGACGCGAATGCACCTTCTCGTTACGGGCCTTCTGCCAGTCGCAGAGACGCCAAGACAGTCTCCGGCTCCCAAACTCCCAATTCGACCGTCGGTTTCAGGGTCTCGGCATCGTAGACGACCAGCCGCAACTCGTATTCACCGGGCTGAAGATCAGCCGGGAAATCAAGCTGGGCCAGGGTCTCGTACTGTGCGGATGACCCCCCGCTACCCGTAGGCGGGTGACCCGGCTCCCACAGGGCAAGATCCTTCTGGTAAACTCCGCCGCCCCCGGCATCGTGCAGGCGCAACGATATCGCATAGTCGATATCCAACCCGGGGGCGAGTTGCCACCGCAGTGCCATCCACAGGGAGCGACCCTCTCGCAGGTTAGGCGACTGGTCAGATAACAGCTGCCCCCTGCCTTGGCCCAAGGCGAACCCCTGAAGAGCGATACCGCCATCGTATTCGACTGTCAGTGGCTCCAGTTGGTCATAGAGTGTCCAGGGGCGTCCCAAGGCAACATCCGTGTATGTACGGATCTGAAAGTCACCATACGTTTCACTATCCTGGATACGCCCATATTTGTCAAGAAAAACGGAAATAAGCCCGGTTCTACCACCAATCCAGGCAGCATTGGCGTCCCATTCCACGACCTTTACGGTAGAGAGGTTCTCCATAGCTGAAAGCGTGGATTCGATCTCCTGGGCCAAGCCAGGCGCGATTGTATGGAAGACATGAACCGGCGCCGCGCCCTGATACAGGTACTCAAAGCCGAAATGCCAATCGTAATTGGGGATCAGGTATACATTATCTGCGGCAGGCGCCTGCGCGTTCAGCAGGCGGGCCAGATTTGCCCACTCTACATCATGCACCCGATAGACTTCAGGCTCGACAGCCCACTTCTGAAAATAGGTGCGGTACGAGATCACTCCCTGAGCCAATATCACACCACTGACCGCAACTCCCATAACGATAGCGGCACGGGTCTCGCTTTCCCGGAAAAACCGTTCCCGCAGCAACCGGAACACCTCCCACATGCCGACCCCGACAAGCAGATAGATGGCAGGCGTAGCGCCGATCATGCGCATGGTGTTGGGAACGACATCACCTTTAGCCAGCATAGCCGGTAGAAGCAGCACTCCCGTCCAGAGAAACAGCAGGCGGTAGGCGGGCCGCCGTTGCCAGCGCCACACGGCCATCCCCGCGCCAAGCCAGAAAAAGAACGCTTCCCATGGATTCAGCATTGGCCTGCCGGCGAAGTTGTGCAGCCAGCTTGGGTCCCCGCGAAAGCCAAGAACTGAGAGATGCTGCCACGCGTTGGCCAGGAAGAGTTGCAGTTGGTCTCCAAAACTCTGATCAGGCTGGAAAATCGAGAGCGAATCGCTGCGCAAGATAAAGTGTTCGGGATGCAGAGCAAAATAGATAAGAAGGGGCGCAGCTACCAGCGCGGCCGCGGCCGCGAACGTTCCTATCCAAGGCAACTCAATTCGCACCCGATTCAGTGCGGCGACATAACCCGAAAACCGGGAGTTGGCACCGTCATTGTGCTTGGCGACAGCGAGATAGGGCAGCAAGAAGCTCAAACCGAAGAGGAAAAACAACAAGGGGGCGAAACGCGCAGGGATATACGTGTAGAGCAGCAGCCCGGCACACGCGCCCGCCAGTGCAATGCGCCACCAGACTCCCTCATGACGCCCCCATTTTTGCAGGGGCCGCGGCCACCCCCACCAGAGCAGAGCCAGACACAGGCAAAGAAACACTGGCAGGAAGTTGCCTCTGTACGCCGTGCGCCCAATGACTGTCTGTCCAATAGAAACGGCCAGCAGGCCAGCCCCGGCACCTCCAACCAAGAGGCCGCGCCACGGCGTGGCTCGCCCATTTTCATCGCGTCCGAAGAACAGCCGCCCCAACCAGAAGACGACGAAAATCGTGCCCGCACTGGCCAGAGCCGATGGCAGATGAATCGCCAAAGGCGTACGCCCCAGAAACAAGATAGACAAGGCTATCAGATAGAAGCCCAATGTTTCGCGGCCGCCACCCTTTTCAGGGTAGAAAACAGCGTGCTCTCCTTGCAACACGCGCAGAGCATCCATTCCATTTGACCCTTCATCGGAAGCGATCCCCGGCGGGAGATCGTCCAAGCGCTGCAGGCGCAACAGCAAGACCGCAATCACCAGCGCGAATACGATTCCCCCTGCCGCCAACGCGAGGTAAAGCCGTTCATGCTTTGCGAATCCGGCAGCGCCGTTTGAACTTTGCGCAATGGGGGACTTTTCAGACATCCGCTCTCCTCTCATCTGGGGAATACTTCCACCATGCCGATCTGCAAGCGCGCACCATTGGCGTTCAAGGACACGAGCGACTCGTGTGGATCGTCGCAATCGTGAAGACCAGCCAAGAGCCGGCACTTGCCCGCTGGCAGAGATTACGGTATGGAGAATTTTTGGATGGAGCGCATAGCGAGGCCCGCCGCCCAGAGAAGTAGAGGTGTGTCGCATGTCCCGCCAGCCGGAACATCCTGATGAGCTATCCTCATGCCTGCTACGTCAATCAGATGCACGAATGCACCCGTCGGCTCCGGGTCGTCTTTGATATGCCATGTCAGTTGAGCCACCGCCACATCGCCAACGCGGATAGCCGGAACCGGCTGCACGCCTTCCAGGCCAATGCCGCCATAATCTTCTCCAATGGCGAATACAGGCCCTGTTGTCGCCTGGGCGGGGCGGAACCGCTCATGTTTTGCTATCCTGGCAGCTCTACGGAATGCTGCATAGAAGATGGGGTTTCGGACATCCTCTTCTTGTCCTTTAACCTCCCCCCGTTTTTGCGTCCACCGACATGGTCTACAGCCAACAGCGTTCACACTGGTGCGGCCTGTCATTGCTGGACTTCCGCTAACCGCAGGCGCGCCAGAGTCAATTCCGGCTCCCACACGCCCTCCTGGACGGTCGGCACTTGGGTTTCGAAATCGTAAACAACCACCCTCAACTCGTAGTCACCATACGGAAGATCTGCAGGAACGGCGAGCAGGGCCAGTGTCTCGACCGGCGCTTCCGCCGACCAGTAGCTGGTAGGAAAGTGCTTCGGGTTCCACAGAACAGAGTCCTCTTGGTAGACCCTTGCGCCCTCTTCATTGTACAGGCGCAGGGATATTGCATAATCGACATCCAACCCTGGTGCCGTCTTCCAATGCAAAGTCATCCAAAGAGGGCGGCCCCGTCCCAGGTCGAGCAACTGCCGAGACGATAACTGATCCTCGCCCTGACCTAGAGCAACGCCCCCGAGCGCGATGCCGCCATCGTAATCCACGGTCAGAGGTTCCAGAGTCTCATAGAATGTCCATGGTCGATCCAAGTGGATATCAGAGTAGTTGTGAATCGTGAAGATTGGGTACTCTTCGCTGCCCTGATAGCTTCCGTACTTACTCAAGAGAAAGGCAAATCTGCCGTTATCTTCACCCACCTGGTCCGGGGTGGATTTCCCTTCCACTACCTTGACAGTGGAAACGTCCTCCAAAGCCTCCAGCGTGGACCTTAGTAACTGTCCGCAAACAACGTAGCGGTTTGGTTGAGATTCAAGATATCGATGTTGGTGCAATCATATAGTTCCAAGTTGGACAGATAGGTCGCCGTGTCAGTTGGATTGTTTGGCGTTGCTCTTTGGAGACCTTGCGGCCCTTCTGAAAAGCTCGGTCAACGAGAAAGGCATTGACGGTCAAGCCGGTCGTGGTGGTTGTGCTGCGGATGTAGTTGCGCATTGTGGCAAAAGAGCGCAAAGGTTTGCCGGCCCAGTTGCGCGTTATCTGACTGAAGAGACGATACTCGATCGGATTATACTTGGATGCGCCGGTCGGATAATGGCAGACCAGAACCGAGATGCCGAAGCGGTCCGCGCATTGGCGCTGCAATTCAGCTTTCCAGAGCCAGGAACGGCAGTTGTTGCTGCCGCCCGCATCACAGAGGATCAAGAGCTTGTCCTCGTGCGGAAAGCGGGGGCGCGCCGGGTCGGCCCACCACTGTGCGATGGCATGGGCGGCAAATTCGGGCGTATCATAGGAGTTGCCCAGATAGACATAGCCTTGGTTATGGAGGATGTCATAGATGCCATACGGCACGGCCCGACCCAGCGCATCGCCAGGGAAATCATGCAGATTGACTTGCTCCGGCGCCTGACGCCAAGTGCGACCTTGGTTGGCGAAGTTGCCGATCAGTTCCTTGTTCTTGGTATCGACACTGATGACAGGATAGCCTGCGCGCAGGAACTGTTGTCGCACACGACGAATGTAGTCAAACTGGCGGTTGCGGTCGGGATGCACTGCGCCCGTCAAGCTCTTGCGGTTGGCGACCAAGCCAAAGCCCAGCTTGCGCAGCAGCCGACCGACTGTGGTGCGACCGATCCTGTATGCCTGTGCGCGCAGCCGAGATGCAATCGTGCGCAAGCTTAGTTTCACCCATTTCTGTTCATCTGTCGCTGAACCAGCGATGTCGTCGTTGACGATTTCCTTGATTCTGTCTTCTATAGCTGGACTTTTTTTTCCAGCGCTGGCCGCCCACCGCCCGGCTTGCGCACCCGGTCGGTTGGGCGTCCGGCCAAGTCGTCGTTTAACTCGCGCCGACCTCGCCGAATCGTGTTGACGTTCATACCGGTAATCTGCGCCAGCCGTTCGCTGCCGCCATGCCCGATGCGTTCGGCTTCCAACGCTACGTACCAGCGTCGATGCTGTTCGTTGAGCCGACTCAGCAAAACATTCATGCGATGGTGGTCCTCTTTGTCTGCATGGGGCTGCGGCGACTGACATATCTCACACTGACATTGATGGATCGGTCTCTGGCTCATCTCTTTGACTCCTTGTTTGTTCCTGTTCGTGGAGCCATTTTACGCCAAACACCGCTAATTTGTTAACGGACAGTTACTTAGCATCTGCGCCAGATCGGGGGCCGTTCGATCGAAAAAGTGGACCGGTGTCGCGCCCGTATACAGATACTTGAAACTTTCGTAATTAACCCCAGTTCGGAGTTAGATTAAGGCCGGCAATAGAGCCATATCTGTGTCAGGAAGATTGAGAGATGGCTTCTTAGCTTGCCAAGTGTAGGCAATCAGACCGGCGATGAGAGTGACGACAAAGTTGGTCGTGCTGCGGTGACGGGTGTGTTCAATCTGTGAGATATTCTTGAGTTGGTCAACGATGGTTTCAATGACGAAGCGCTTACGCGTTAGCAGCTTGTCTTCGAGAACGACGAGTCGATTCTGCATGTTTTTACGAATGGGCGTGATCAATTGCAGTCCCTGAGCGAAGAGTTGCTCAAAGAGAACTTGGGAGAGATAGCCGCGGTCGCCGATCAGCTTCCCCCACAACTTTTTGGTCATCTGTGGGACCGGTTTACGGTCATCGGTGTTGCCGGGCGTGAGTTGAAGCGCCAGCAATTCCCCCTGGTCATTGACAATCAGATGGAGTTTAAAGCCATAGAACCATCCCATGCTGCTCTTGCCGCGCCTGGCTACCTCGGCAAAGACCCGGTGGCGGCCGATGCGTCTGTTGTGGCAGACGGACAACGGGGTCGAATCAATGAATGCCACCCCTGTCGCCTGGCCAAAGCGCACACGCAGATAGAGACACATGGCTGCCAGGGCTGATGGCATTAACTCCACAAAGCGTGTGTAACTGACCAGAGCAGGGAATTCACTGCGCATATGCTTACATACGTGCTGCGTATAGAAGGCCTTGAAATCGCGATAATGCGACTGATGGAAGTGAATCAGAATCGTCATCACTTCACTCAAGCTCAAGCGCGGGGCCGGCCCTCGCTTGCGAGCCACGCCTAACAACTTGGCATTCTCCCATGTAGCCAACCACTGACAGAAATCATCGACATGACAGAACAGATTGAGTATACTCATCACTGAGCACCTTTCTTTGCTGGAGAATTTTTGTTAGAGAACTTCTATTCTACCAGCTTGATAAGGTGCTCACTTACTCCGAACTCAGGTTAATTATATAAAACTCTATGAATAGCGGGTATCAGGTAAACCGTACCTGCGGTGGCAGGTTGCGCGTTCATCGCTGCAGCCAGATCTACCCAATCCTCATCGTAAATGTCATAGAGGTCGTATTCGACCGCCCATTTCTGGAAGTAGGTGCGATAGGTACCAACACCCTGCACCAAAATCAAGGCAGTGATCACGACCCCGACAACAGTGGCCGTCCAGGTCTCGTTTTTGTGAGAAAAACGCTCTCGTAAAAATCGGAACGCCTCCCACACGCCGACACCCGCCAACAGATAGATCGCCGGCGCAGTGCCGATCATGCGAATGTTTGTGGGGGACGCGTAGCTCCTGGCCAGAAGTGACGGCACTATCATGATCGTCAACCAGAGAAGCAGAAGACGGTAGGTGGACCGCCGCCAGCGCAATACTGTCATCACCGCGCCCAGCCCAAAGAAGAAGGCTTGCCAAGGGTTCAGTATAGGCTGACCGGCGTAGTTGGCGCGCGGATGCGGATCGCCGCGAAAGCCCAGGGCCAACAGATGCTCCCAGACGTTGAGAAAGAAGATCCCCAACGGGTTCCCCTGACTGCGCGCAGGATCGAATACCCACAGGTTCTGGCTTCGCAAAAAAAAATGTTCGGGGTGCAGAGCAAAGTAAACAAGCAGCGGCGCAGACACCAGCCCGGCCACGCCCACAAAGGCCGCTGCCCACGGCAACTCCGCCCGCACTTTTCCCCAAGAGACTGAGCGCAGGGGCAAGAGAAAGCTCAACCCAAATAAGACAATTAGAAAGGGTACGATACGCGCTGACATATATGTGTACGGCAACAGCCCTGTGCATGCGCCGGCCAGTCCTATCCGCCACCAACTTCGCTCTTTCCAGCCCCACCAGAGCAGGCCAAGACTCAGGCAAAGCAGAGGGGGCATTAAGGTGGCTTTGCTGTAGGCTGTACGCCCCAGTATCGTGTGGCTAATGGAAACCGCCATGAGGCCGGCGCCGATACCACCGATCAACAGGCCGCGCCACGGGGTAGCCCGTCCACTCTCTTCATCTCGCCCAAAGAACAATCGCCCGATCCAAAAGGTGGCAAAGACCATGGCTGCGCTGCCAAGAGCTGTGGGCAAACGCGTAGCCAGCAGCGTACGCCCAAACAGTAACGTGGACATGGCCAGCGCGTACACAACCGATGGTTCGCGGCCATCGCCGATATTTGGGAAGAAAATAGCGTGTTCACCTTGCAGCACGCGAAGCGCCCCCACTCCGTTCCTGGCTTCATCAGAAAAGAGACCGGGCGGGAGTTCATCCAGGCGTTGAAAACGCAGCATTATCACTGCCAGGGCCAGCGCGACAGTGATCGCAACTGCCACCAATTTGAGGCAGAGACGCTCATCCAATGTGAACTTGCCAACTCTGACTGAACGTTGCACAGAATACGCTTTTTCAGACATATCCTACTTTCCCACAGTCCGCTCCCCGTTTTGTCTGTGCGGAAATAATCCGCAGACGGTTGGATCGTGGGGGTGAGGTCCCTCCCATCACTGAATTTCGGCCAGCCGCAGGCGCGCCAGGGTCACCTCCGGCTCCCACACTCCTATCTCGACAGTCGGTACCAGCGTCTCAAAGTCATATACCACCATCCGCAGCTCATACTCGCCCGCGGAGAGTTCTGCCGGAATTTTAAGAAGCGCCATCGTGTCGACCGGTTCCTCCTCCGACCAGCTGCTCGTGGGCCTATGAACTGGGTTCCAAAGGACTGCGTCCTCCTGAAATACCCTTTCGCCCGCAGCATCGTGCAGACGCAGCGATATCGCATAATCGATATCCAGCCCTGACGTAATCTGCCATCGCAGGGCCATCCACAGTGGGCGCTCCCTCCCCAGTTCGAGCGCCTGCTGGGAAGACAGCTGATCCTCACCCTGCCCAAGAGCAAGACCCCGGAGCGCGATGCCGCCATCGTAGTCCACGGTCAGCGGTTCCAGAAATTCATAGAATGTCCAGGGGCGCTCCAAAGAGATGTCGGTGTAGATGTGGATGTGAAAGTCGGAATACTCCTCGCTGTCCTGATAGCGCCCATACTTGCTGAGAAGGAAGCCAAAGCGCCCGGTATCCTCCCCAACCCCGGCAACGCCGGACTTCCATTTCACAACCTTTGCAGTGGATACGCTCTCCATGGCCCTCAGTGCTGATTCGATCTCCTGCGCCAAACCGGGCGCGGCCGGATGCAAAAGATGCGCCGGCGACTCGCCCTGATACAGGTATTCAAAACTGTAAGGGCTATGGAAAGTAGGGACCAGGTAGGCAGTATCAGCGCTGGACGGCAGCCCGTTCAGAACGCGGGCCAATTCTATCCACTCCAGGTCATAAGCATCAGCAAGTTCGGGAACCGCTACCCACCTTTCAAAGTAGGTGCGATAGGTCATAACACCCTGCACCAATATCAGACCGCTGGCTACAGCCACTACCAGTACGGCAGACCTGCTCCCGCTTTCCCGGAAATAGCGCTCCCTCAGAAATCTGAACGCTTCCCACAAGCCGACGCCTGTCAGCAGATAGACGGCCGGCGCCGCGCCGATCATGCGCAGAAAGTGGGGAACGACTTGATCTCTCGACAACATCGCGGGCAATAATAGTATCCCCAGCCAGAAAAGTAGCAGACGATAGGCCGGCCGGCTGTTCCACCGCAGCAGCGCCATCCCAACACCGAGCCAGAAAAAGAACGCTTCAAATGGGTTCAACATGGGCTGCCCGGGAAAATTGTGCCGCAAGTTCGGGTCGCCGCGAAAACCAAAGGACAGCATATGATCCCACGCGTTTCTTGCCAACGCGACCAGGGAGGCTCCCAGACCCTGGTCGGGCCGGAGAACCAGGAGATGGTTACTACGCATAAAAAAATGCTCGGGGTGCAGAGCAAAGTGGATGAGTATGGGTGCAGCGACAAGCCCCGTCACCCCCAGAAACAGGCCAACCCATGGCAACTCAGCACGCACCTTCTCCCTGGTCAATGAGCCAGGAGGTAGCAGAAAACTCAGACCGAAGAGCAGAAAGAGGAACGGCGTGAAGCGCGACGGCGTGTAGGTGTATGGCAGCAGCCCGGCGCACACACCCGCCAATACAACCCCCCACCGGCTCCGCTCCCTCCATCCGCGCCAGAGCAGCGCCAGGCAGAGACAAAGCAGCAGCGGCAGGAAATTCCCCCTGAACGCCGTGCGCCCAAGAACCGTCTGCGCAACCGAAACGGCCAGCAGTCCAGCGCTGACCCCGCCTATCAACAGCCCGCGCCATGGCGTGCTGCGTCCGCTTTCATCCCGTCCAAAGAGAGTCTTCCCCAACCACAAGACCGCGACAACCGCCCCCGTGCTGGCCAACGCCGCCGGCAAACGTACGGCCAGCATCGTGGGCCCCATGACTGAGATGGTCAGCGCCACCGCATAGATGATCATACCTGCGCGTCCATAGTCATCAGGGAAAAAAACTGCATGCTCCCCTTGCAGCACCTGGAGAGCATTCACCCCATGAATCCCCTCAGTAAGATAGATTCCAGGAGGCACTTCGGACAGACGATACAGGCGCAGCACTGCGGCTGTCAATGCCAGTGCGAATACGACTCCTCCCGTAACAAGGGTTAGAAGGAGACTTCTGTCCTTCTCTGTACTGACCGGACGTCCTGCCGAAAACACTCTGTTAGTCACACACTTGACCTTTAGCGCACTTTCCCTCTTCTCGACCGTTGTTACTTACAGCATCCCTCCTGGTCAACGCCTGAGGGAAGCCGTCCCTACGGCTCAACATCCGCCAGCCGCAGACGCGCCAAAGTTACCTCCGGCTCCCACACACCTGTCTCCACTGTCGGCGTCAGCGTCTCAAAATCGTAAACGACCATCCGAAGTTCATACTCGCCCGCCGGGAGATCCGTCGGCACATTTAGCAGCGCCACAGTCTCAACCGGCTCATCTCCCGTCCAATCGCTCGTAGGAAAGACGTGGGAACTCTTCAGGACGCTATCCTCTTGAAAGCTCTTTTGACCCTCAGCATTGTATAGGCGCAGGGATATGGCATAGTCCACATCCATCTCAGAGACCGTTTCCCACTGCAAAGTCATCCACAACGGTCGACCCCGCTCCAGGTTGAGCAGCTGCCGGGTTGTCAACTGTTCCACGCCCTGGCCCAGGGCAAGCCCTTGGAGCGCAATACCTCCATCATAGTCGACTGTCAGAGGCTCCAGTTGTTCATAGAATGTCCAGGGGCGATCCAGGGAAATATCGGTGTAATTGTGGAAACGAAAATCAGGGTACTCGTCAAGGTTTTGATAAAGTCCATACTTGCTGAAAAGAACTGCCAAGCGTCCCATATCCTGACCAATCCAGGCCGCGTGGTCTCTCCACTCTACAACTCGCACCGTTGATACATGTTCGAGACTCGCCAACATGGATTCGACCGCTTTAGCCAGGTCGGGCATGGCGGTATGAACCAAGAGGGCAGGTGCAGCGCCCTGATACAGATAGTCAAAACTATAACGGTGCTGAAAATTGGGGATGACGTACACCACGTCCGTTGAGGACGGCTGCGCGTTCAGCACGCGGGCCAGATTTAACCACGGAACCTCAAACGCTCTGTGGAGCTCGGGCAGGGTTGCCCACCTATGGAAATAGGTACGGTGGGCGTTTATCCCCTGAACCAGAAGCAAGCAACCTATTGCCGCCCCCATCACAATGCCAGATCTGATCTCACTTTTTCGAAAGTACCGCTCCCGCAGGAATCGAAACGCCTCCCACATGCCGACCGCTATGAGAAGATAGACAGCCGGCGCCGCGCCATTCATACGATGGGGGTTGGGCCACGCTCCCTCGGCCTCCGACAGGACTGCCGGCAGGAGCAACACGCCCAGCCAGAGAAGCAAAAGCCGGTAGGCGGGCATCCTTGGCCAGCGCCATGCAGCCACTCCCACACCAAGCCAGAAGAAAAACGTCTCCACCAGGTTCAGCATGGGTACTCCGGGGACGTTGTAAAACACGCTCTGGTTGCCGCGAAATCCAAAGGCCAGAAAGTAGATCCAAACGTTCTCCAGTAGGGCTGCCAGAGGATTCCCCTGGCTATGCATTGGATTGAAAAGGAATATGCCGCTGGTTCGCAAGGAATATTGGTCAGAATGCAGAGCAAAGTTGACGAGGAACGGCGCGGCCACCAGCCCGGTCACGCCCACAAAGGCAGCTATCCACGGCATCTCCTTCCGAACTCTTTGCTTGGCGGCAGGGCCAAAGGGCAGCAGAAAAGTCAGACCGAAGAGCAGAAACAAGAAGGGCGTGAACCACGCAGCCTTATAGGTGTACGGCAGCAGCCCGGCGCATATCCCGGCCAGCGCGACTCGCCGCCAACTCCTCTGCCCCCACCCCTGCCATAGCAGACCCAGGCATAGAACAAGCAGCATTGGCATGAAGGTTACTTTGTTATACGACGCGCGCGCCATGTGCGTCTGTGCCACAGAGACCGCCATCAGACCGGCGCTGACGCCGCCGACAAACAGACCCCTCCAGGAGGTGGCCCGGCCCTTCTCATCTTGCCCAAACAGGAGCCTCCCCAACCAGAAGACAACAAGAACCAAGCCGGCGCTGCCCAGCGCGGTAGGCAAGTGCATGGCCAGCAACGTTCGACCCAATAAGGCGGTGGACAGGGCTAATACATAGATGGCGAACGGATCGCGTCCATAGTCGTATTCAGGGAAAAAAACAGCATGGTCCCCTCGCAGAACCTCAAGGGCCAGCACGCCATCCACTCCTTCGTCGAAAGCGAGACCCGGCGGTATTTCGTGTAAGCGCTGCAAACGCAGAACGACAATGGCCAGCGCCAATGCGAGCAAGATTCCCGCTGCCACCAGGTTGAGATGGAGGCGTTCCCTTCTGGTAAAGTTGGCGAGGCCTGCTGATCGCTGCGACCGAGATGTCGTTTCAGACATTCTCTTGTCTTCCTGACCCACATTCACTCCGTTCTTCCACTGGCAGGGCCACAAAGACAGTCGTGCCTTTGTTCGCTTCGCTATGCACCCAGATCTCCCCCTGATGGGCTTCGACGATAGCATTGATAAGAAAAAGACCGAGACCGACGCCGGCCGTGCGGCGGCGCAGACCGCTATCCACCCGGTAATACCGGTCAAATATCCTGGGCAGATCTTTTGCCGGGATGCCGATCCCCTCGTCCGCCACGTAGAGCACCAGTCGTCCGGCTCTGTCCTGATCCTTCGCATCCTCCTGCCAGCCGCCGATCCGGATGCCGCCGCCGTCCGGCGAATATTTTATTGCATTGCTGAGCAGATTCGTGAAGACCTGGCGCAGGCGCTCTTCATCACCATGAATGACCGGCAGATCGAGGGGCAGATCCAACTCGATCGTGTGCGCGTCGGTCTGCGTGCGATAGTCCTGCGCCACTCGCTCTAGCAGCCGGCGCACGTGTACGTCGGAGCGCTCCAGCCGCAGGCTGCCGGCCTGAATGCGGCTGACATCCAGCAGATTGTTGATCAGCGCCTCCAGCCGGTCCGCTTCCTCCTCGATTACCTCCAGACTTTGCCGGGCCGTCTCGGCATCCCAGGCCGCGTCCGGTCGGGCAAGGGTTTGCGCATAGCCTTTGATCAACGCCACAGGTGTCTTCAACTCATGGCTGATGATCGAGGTGAAGGTGGACTTCATCTCCTCCTCTTCGCGAAAACGTGTGATGTCCAAGACGTTGGCGATGATATTCACCAGCCGGTCCTGCTCATCTTTTATCGGCGTGAATGTTACGGAGACTGAGATGTGCCCTCCGTCCGGCAAGTTAATGTCACCTTCACATTGCGCGCCGTCTTCGGGCAAGGAGAATACATCGTAATCAGCGCTACAGAGATCTTCCCCGTGCAGATTCAGCAGCGGCAATACTTTGTCGCACGGTTGACCGATCGCCTCTTGAGGCGTAACCCCAATCATCACAGACAATGGCAGGTTGATGACTTCAACCTGCTTATTGGGCGCAAGGATCATCATGCCATTGACGCTGTTCTGCACAATCATGGCCAGCCGACTGCGCTCCGTCGTCAACTGCTGATAGAGCCGCGCGTTGCGCACGGCGATGGCGGCCTGGTCAGCGAACCCTTGCAGAAACTGCCAGTCCAGAGGAGAAAAGGCCGAGTCGCCCCGAAAGAGGTAGATCACGCCGAGCAGATCCTCCTCGAAGAGCAGCGGCAGACCGATCACCTGTCCCAGCTTCTTCCCCAGCGCGGCCTCTACCTCTCGTACCCGGCGCTCCATATCCTGCTGATAGCGATCGCCCAGCGAGAAGATCGGCACACCGGATGGCCACTCGGTCTCCCAATCTCCGGGCAGCGGAGGATGGCTCGTCTCCCGTTCCATCGGTTGATCTTCTGTTAGTGGATTGGAGAGGGACGCGATCTTCAATAAGGGGCGAAACGCCGGCAGAAGCTGTGGTGGAATGCCGTAGGACGCGCGGATGCGAAAGGGTTCGTCATCCTCTACCATGCTGCGTCCGTCTGCCAGGGGTACGGCCATGGATTCGTCGTCCAGGACGATCACCCCGGCCGGCGCGGCCAACATCTCCGCGGCGCTCACGAGAATCAGCCGCAACAGGCTCGGCAGATCCAGCCGCGAGGTCATCGCCCGTGTAATGCGCAGCAGATATTCTCGTTGACGCAACTGATACGTTGCCATCAGCGCTGGAACATTCATGATCGAAACATAATTGAGCGGGGGAAAGAAGTCAAGGATTCAGAGAGGAGACACGGCCATGCCCACCTGCGGTCAGCGTTCACGGCGAGGTGTGGAGCCGAATCCCCAGAAATGGTATCTCTCGGCTTACCGGTCCGCCAACCCAGTGGCATTGACACCAGGAATGGCCACTGCATGATAGCCGCCTGACGCAGAATACCTGCTTCCCAGAGAGAACGAACCAGGATGTAACGGTTATTCCTTTAGTAAATTTGTAGTCCTCATCTGCTAACTATCTCTCCTTAACCATGGCGACGACGCCGTCCTGATAACCGGTAACATACACATTGCCCCCTTCGTCCTCGCCGACGCTGCTGATCGGCACACGAGCGTTCAGCAATATTCTGCTCTGCCACCCATCCGTATCATTCCCGGCAGGACGCTCCAGTCTCCAAACATGCCCCCGACAGAAATCCGCATAATTGAAGGCGCTTTGTAGTTGCGGAATCCTATCCCCGCGATAGACGACACCGCCGACAACCGCGCATCCATTGAGATGGTCGTATTCTGCCACCGGCCCGGTCATACCCTCCGGACTGCAGGGCAGAGGCAAGAAATGTACACATCTGGATCCCTCCATGTTGCGCCATCCGTAATTCTCGCCCCCACGGCTTCCAGCCTCTTGGAAGTTTACCTCTTCCCGATCATAGTTACCCACGTCGGGAATGTAGAAATCACCGGTCTCGCTGTCAAAAGCAAAGCCCCACGGATTGCGCAGCCCCAGCGCCCAGATCTCATCGCGATAACCGTCAACCCCAAAAAATGGGTTGTCCGCCGGAATTGCGTATGGCCTGACGTCAGATTCCACATCGATGCGCAGAATCTTGCCCAGCAATGTGTCAGTACCCTGTCCGCGTTTTTCATGATCGTTGTCATAGGGGCTGCCGCCGTCCCCGCTGCCAAGGTATAGATAGCCGTCTCTTGGACCGAAAACCATTCGCCCGCCATTGTGAAAATGGTGTGGCTGTTCGATTTTCAGTACTATTTCCTCGCTTTCCGCGTCGGCTCGGTCCGGATCGGATGCCGTCCTGAAGCGGCTGATGACGGTATGGCCTTCGAGATCCGTATAGCTCACGTAGAAATGCTGTTTGGCGGCATAGTCGGGCGGAAATACCACATTGATCAATCCCTGTTCAGTACAACAAGTGACTTGCTCCGAAATATCCAGGAAGGGCCTGTCGCCCAAAACACCATCTCTGATAATGCGAATGCGTCCCCTTTGCTCGACGACGAATAGCCTCCCGCTGCCGTCGCCCGCATGCGTAACCTGTACAGGCAAGTCCAGTCCGGCCGCTATCCTTTCAAGCCTGAATTCGGGCGGCCCGTTCTCTTCCCCAAAATCTGCGGAGGGAGAGCCAAATATCCTCACCTCCCGCCAAGCCACCCAACTCGGACTATCAACCGTATTGATCAGCACGTCAATTGCGGGGAGAGGAGGATCGATGACAACATCCAGAGTTTGCCCATCCTCTGTAGGGATGTCGGTGAACCGTTTATAGAGGGCGCGCGTGTTGGAACTATTCCCCAGCCAGACTTCATGCGTAGTTGGACCGGCAGGAGCCTGCGCGACAACCATCTGGATCCTATTCACCAGGTAGGAGTCACCAAGAATCACTGAAAGCCATTGAAACGCCAACTCCTCTGCACTCCACATCGTGTCCAAGTCGCCGTCAACCGCCAGGTAGGCGTTCTCACTCCATGTAGAGGCGCGCCCGATTCCCAGAAGCGCGATATTCTCCCCCGATGGCGCCGATGTTTCTGATTCGGTTGAACTTCCCGCCTCCGCGGTTGCCGGCAGTTCTGATGTCGGCGGCGGCGTAGGTCCGTCAGAATCTGACAATGTGTCAGGCTGTGACGTAACTGTCGCCGCGACCGGTGCTTGTCCGTATTCTGGAATTGCCATACAGGCCGCCGCTACGAACAGGGCAAGGATTCCGGCTGCCAACGCAATCCCTCTCTTTTCCATTTTGTTTCCCCTTTTGGACAGACCAGGATCCGCTGTTACCAATTTCCCGTCCCGCTGATATCACTTGGCCCACCCCGGCAAGCGAACACGATATGCCTGCTGCCTACCTAGCCGTTATCGTATCATGTAAATAACGCCATCCCCATAGCCGAGAACGTACGCATTGCCATCTTCGTCTTCACCTATGCCGCTTACCGGAACGGAGCTATTGATCAGCAGCACGCTCTGCCACGTCTGCTGTGCATCCACATCAGACCGCCGTAAGGCCCAGATCCGACCACTACAGAAGTCGGCAAAAATGAGTAGACCTTGCAGACGAGTAATGGCCCCTCGATAGATAACCCCACCAACAATGGCGCAACCTAGTGAGTGGTCATATTCGGCGATCGGAGTGGTCATGCCCTCCGCACTGCAGGGTATGGAAGAAAACCTGAAACATCTGTTGGCTTCCATGATGAACCAGCCGTAGTTCTCACCGCCGCCGCTGGATGCCGGCTGAAAGTTGACTTCCTCATGTTCGGCTTGGCCCACATCGAGGATGTAAAGATCTTTGGTCAGCCTATCGAATGCAAGCCCCCAGGGATTGCGCAGCCCCAAAGCCCAAATTTCGTCGCGATAGCCGTCAATGTGTCTGAACGGGTTGTCAGGTGGGATGCCGTAAGGCTTGTCGCCCGACTCCACATCGATCCGCAGAATCTTGCCCAGCAATATACTGGGATCTTGCGATATCTCGGCGTGGCCCGTCGGATGTCCGCCGTCCCCGCTGCCAATGTAGAGGTAGCCATCCTGCGGTCCAAAAACCAAGGGACCTCCAAAATGGCCCCCTAGCGGTCGGTCAATAGTAAGCACAACCTCCTCGCTGTCAGGATCGGCCCTGTCAGGATCGGTGGTGGTCCGGAAGCGGCTGATGACAACATTACTATCGACGTTCACGTAGCTTAACCTGAGTTCGGAGTAAGTGAGCACCTTATCAAGCTGGTAGAATAGAAGTTCTCTAACAAAAATTCTCCAGCAAAGAAAGGTGCTCAGTGATGAGTATACTCAATCTGTTCTGTCATGTCGATGATTTCTGTCAGTGGTTGGCTACATGGGAGAATGCCAAGTTGTTAGGCGTGGCTCGCAAGCGAGGGCCGGCCCCGCGCTTGAGCTTGAGTGAAGTGATGACGATTCTGATTCACTTCCATCAGTCGCATTATCGCGATTTCAAGGCCTTCTATACGCAGCACGTATGTAAGCATATGCGCAGTGAATTCCCTGCTCTGGTCAGTTACACACGCTTTGTGGAGTTAATGCCATCAGCCCTGGCAGCCATGTGTCTCTATCTGCGTGTGCGCTTTGGCCAGGCGACAGGGGTGGCATTCATTGATTCGACCCCGTTGTCCGTCTGCCACAACAGACGCATCGGCCGCCACCGGGTCTTTGCCGAGGTGGCCAGGCGCGGCAAGAGCAGCATGGGATGGTTCTATGGCTTTAAACTCCATCTGATTGTCAATGACCAGGGGGAATTGCTGGCGCTTCAACTCACGCCCGGCAACACCGATGACCGTAAACCGGTCCCACAGATGACCAAAAAGTTGTGGGGGAAGCTGATCGGCGACCGCGGCTATCTCTCCCAAGTTCTCTTTGAGCAACTCTTCGCTCAGGGACTGCAATTGATCACGCCCATTCGTAAAAACATGCAGAATCGACTCGTCGTTCTCGAAGACAAGCTGCTAACGCGTAAGCGCTTCGTCATTGAAACCATCGTTGACCAACTCAAGAATATCTCACAGATTGAACACACCCGTCACCGCAGCACGACCAACTTTGTCGTCACTCTCATCGCCGGTCTGATTGCCTACACTTGGCAAGCTAAGAAGCCATCTCTCAATCTTCCTGACACAGATATGGCTCTATTGCCGGCCTTAATCTAACTCCGAACTGGGGTTAGCTTACGTAAAAATGTTGTCTGGCGGCATAGGAGGGCGGAAATGCTACGTTGAGAAGCCCTCCTTCTCCGCAACATTTGACACGATCTGAAATATCCAGAAAGCGTGCATCGCTGCCAGATTCTGCCTCTGCTTCGCTGCCGGCTTCCTCAGTCTCGGATTGTCGAGTCGGCCGCGCGCCAAGCCTGCCCGGCGCGTGGCCGTTTCTGATGACCCTGATTCGCCCCTCCTGCTCAACCACGAACAGACGCCCACTGCCGTCGCCAGCGTGTGTAATTTGTACAGGCATCTCCAGTCCAGTGGCTACCGGGATCAGCTTGACCAGAGGCGTTGCCTCCTCACCTCCTGGGTCGCCAGATGACGCACCAAACACTTTGACTTCACGCCAGGCTATCCAACTCGGGCTGTGGACCGTAAGAACAAGAACCTCGTCTATGTGGCGAGGCGGGTCAATCGGCACGTCCAAGATCTGTCCATCCTCCGTGTGGACGTTGCTGAACCGCTTGTACAGAGTTCGTACGCCAGAACCATTCCCCAGCCAAACCTCATGCGTAGTTGGGCTAGCCGGAGCTTGGGTGACAACCAACTGTATCCTGTCTACCAGGTAAAGATCATCAAAAGCTACCGAGAACCACTGCGGCGCATACTGTTGCGAATTCCATATTGAGTCCGGATCACCATCGATCGCAAGATGGGCGAATTCCTTGTCAACTATCAGTCTGCCGTCTTCGTCTCTTCCAGAAGCGCTCCCATTCCCCAAGACAGCCACGTTATTCGCCAGTGGCGTAGGCGCATCAGAATCATGTGTGGCGACAGACTGTGGCATTACTGTCGCTACCATACCGGTTTCGCCAGGTTCTGATTTTGGCATGCAGGCCGCCACAGCTATCAGAGCAAACAGCCCGACCGCCATTGCACCGACATTTCTGATCTGGTCTGTAGACAGCATTCCAACCTTCGAATCTGACTGAATGATCTGTTCCCTTATGGGCCGCAGGTTGGTCTTGGTCTGCGGTCTATCTTTCGATGATCATAGAGATAACGCCATCCTGATAGCCGACGACGTACACATTGCCCTCTGCGTCCTCACCGATGCTACTCACTGGCACGGAAACCTTCAGAAGCAGAGTGCTTTGCCACCCATCCTGGGAACCCGCATCAGGACGCTGCAACCCCCATATCCGCCCGGTGCAGAAATCGGCGTAGAGGAATACACCTTGCATACGAGGCATCTTGGTTCCACGATAGACAACACCGCCCACAATTGCGCACCCCTGCGAATTGTCATATTCGGCTACCGGCTGTGTAAAGCCTTCCGCGCGACAAGGCATAGACGATAAGGGGAAGCATCTACTTGCTTCCCTAGCGGACCATCCGTAGTTGTTGCCGCCGGCGCTGGATGCCGGCTGGTAGTTCACCTCTTCGTAGCTGGTGTCACCCACATCCGGGATATAGAGAGCGCCGGTCTTCTTATCAAAGGCAAACCCCCAAGGATTGCGTAGACCCAGCGCCCAGATTTCATCGCGATAGCCTTCAACCTGCGTGAACGGGTTGTCTGAGGGGATGTCGTAAGGCTTGACGTCCGACTCCACATCGATCCTCAAAATTTTGCCCCACAAAATGTTGCGAGTTTGCGCTGTCTCGGCGTGAGAACCTGGCCCTCCGCCATCTCCGCTGCCAATATACAGGTAGCCATCTTTGGGACCAAATGCCATACTCCCGCCATTGTGACTCCCCTCCGGCTGGTCGATAACGAGCACAACTTCCTCGCTACCAGGGTCGGCTATATCTGGGTCAGCGGTAGTCCTGAAACGACTGAAAGTGGTAGCGCCTTCAGCGTCTGTGTAGCTTACGTAAAAATGCTGCTTGGCGGCATAGGCCGGAGGGAAAGCGATGCCGAGCAAACCCCGTTCCCCGCAACAACTGATTCGCTCCGAAAGGTCCAGAAATGGGGTATCCTTGACGGCGCCTTCCTTGATGATACGGATGCGCCCCTTCTGCTCAACGACGAACAGGCGCCCGCTTCCATCCCCTGCGTTGGTAATCCGGACAGGCAACTCAAAGCCCCGGGCGATTTCCATGAGTGCCACTTGAGGCACCTCCAGGTCCCCTCGCGGGTCTTCAGGTAATGAACCGAACACCCTCACCTCTCGCCAGCCGACCCAACTCGGGCTGTCGAGAGTAATAACCAACACCTCGGTTATGCTACGCGGCGGGTCAATCGCCACATCCAAAGTCTGCCCATCTTCCGTGTGGACGTCGCTGAACCGCTTGTACAGCGTACGCACGCCACCAGAACCATTCCCCAGCCAAACCTCATGCGTAGTTGGGCCAGCCGGAGCTTGGGTGACAACCAGCTGTATCCTGTCTACCAAGTAGAGGTCATCAAGAAGAACGGAAAACCACTGCGGAGCATAATGCTGCGAATTCCACAAAGATTCCAGGTCACCGTCGATCGCAAGATTTGCCTCCTCATTTTCTACCACCCGCCGGCCCAGTTCATCTCTAGTAGAGGCATTCCCAAATCCCAGAACCGCCACGTTTTCCCCCAACCGCGCCGAGGTAACAGAGTCGGTTGATCCTTCCGTCGCCGCGGGAGTCGGCGGCTCTGACTTCGCGCGCGGCGTCGGCGCGTCAGAATTAGGGGTCGCGACAGGCTGGGGCGCGGCTGTCGCGACGGCACCGGTCTCGCCAAGCTCCGATATCGGCACACAGGCCGTCGCAACGATCAGCGCAAGCAGCCCGACTGCCATCACACCGACATTCCTCATCAGCGAGTCCCAATCTTGATCTGGTCTGTAGACAGCATTCCAACCTTCGAATCTGACTGAATGACCTGTTCCCTGATGGTCCGCAGGTTGGTCTTGGTCTGCGGTCTATCTTTCGATGATCATAGAGATAACGCCATCCTGATAGCCGACGACGTACACATTGCCCTCTGCGTCCTCACCGATGCTACTCACTGGCACGGAAACCTTCAGAAGCAGAGTGCTTTGCCACCCATCCTGGGAATCCTCAGTCGAAGTGCGGGGGCTGGGGAATGCCTCCCCTTCAGGACGATTCAGTCCCCAGATGCGCCCGCTACAGAAATCGGCGTAGAGGAATACCCCTTGCATACGAGGCATCTTGGTTCCACGATAGACAGCACCGCCCACAATTACGCACCCCAGCGAATGGTCATATTCGACCACCGGCTGCGTAAAGCCTTCCGCCCGACAAGGCAAAGACGAATAGGGGAAGCATCTACTACCTTCCCTAAAAAACCATCCGTAGTTTTGGCCGCCGGCGCTGGATGCGGGCTGATAGTTCACCTCTTCGAAGCTGCTGTGACCCGCATCCGGGATATAGAGAGCGCCGGTCTTCTTATCAAAGGCAAACCCCCAAGGATTGCGTAGACCCAGCGCCCAGATTTCATCGCGATAGCCTTCAACCTGCGTGAACGGGTTGTCTGAGGGGATGTCGTAAGGCTTGACGTCCGACTCCACATCGATCCTCAAAATTTTGCCCCACAAAATGTTGCGTGTTTGCGCTCTCTCGGCGTGAGAACCTGGCCTTCCGCCATCGCCGCTGCCAATATACAGGTAGCCATCTTTGGGACCAAATGCCATACTCCCGCCATTGTGACTCCCCTCCGGCTGGTCGATAACGAGCACAACTTCCTCGCTACCAGGGTCGGCTATATCTGGGTCAGCGGTAGTCCTGAAACGACTGAAAGTGGTAGCGCCTTCAGCGTCTGTGTAGCTTACGTAAAAATGCTGCTTGGCGGCATAGGCCGGAGGGAAAGCGATGCCGAGCAAACCCCGTTCCCCGCAACAACTGATTCGCTCCGAAAGGTCCAGAAATGGGGTATCCTTGACGGCGCCTTCCTTGATGATACGGATGCGCCCCTTCTGCTCAACGACGAACAGGCGCCCGCTTCCATCCCCTGCGTTGGTAATCCGGACAGGCAACTCAAAGCCCCGGGCGATTTCCATGAGTGCCACTTGAGGCACCTCCAGGTCCCCTCGCGGGTCTTCAGGTAATGAACCGAACACCCTCACCTCTCGCCAGCCGACCCAACTCGGGCTGTCGAGAGTAATAACCAACACCTCGGTTATGCTACGCGGCGGGTCAATCGCCACATCCAAAGTCTGCCCATCTTCCGTGTGGACGTCGCTGAACCGCTTGTACAGCGTACGCACGCCACCAGAACCATTCCCCAGCCAAACCTCATGCGTAGTTGGGCCAGCCGGAGCTTGGGTGACAACCAGCTGTATCCTGTCTACCAAGTAGAGGTCATCAAGAAGAACGGAAAACCACTGCGGAGCATAATGCTGCGAATTCCACAAAGATTCCAGGTCACCGTCGATCGCAAGATTTGCCTCCTCATTTTCTACCACCCGCCGGCCCAGTTCATCTCTAGTAGAGGCATTCCCAAATCCCAGAACCGCCACGTTTTCCCCCAACCGCGCCGAGGTAACAGAGTCGGTTGATCCTTCCGTCGCCGCGGGAGTCGGCGGCTCTGACTTCGCGCGCGGCGTCGGCGCGTCAGAATTAGGGGTCGCGACAGGCTGGGGCGCGGCTGTCGCGACGGCACCGGTCTCGCCAAGCTCCGATATCGGCACACAGGCCGTCGCAACGATCAGCGCAAGCAGCCCGACTGCCATCACACCGACATTCCTCATCAGCGAGTCCCAATCTTGATCTGGTCTGTAGACAGCATTCCAACCTTCGAATCTGACTGAATGACCTGTTCCCTGATGGTCCGCAGGTTGGTCTTGGTCTGCGGTCTATCTTTCGATGATCATAGAGATAACGCCATCCTGATAGCCGACGACGTACACATTGCCCTCTGCGTCCTCACCGATGCTACTCACTGGCACGGAAACCTTCAGAAGCAGAGTGCTTTGCCACCCATCCTGGGAATCCTCAGTCGAAGTGCGGGGGCTGGGGAATGCCTCCCCTTCAGGACGATTCAGTCCCCAGATGCGCCCGCTACAGAAATCGGCGTAGAGGAATACCCCTTGCATACGAGGCATCTTGGTTCCACGATAGACAGCACCGCCCACAATTACGCACCCCAGCGAATGGTCATATTCGACCACCGGCGAGGTCAAACCCGTCACGCTGCAAATCCAGTGTTCGACATGACATGGTTCCCCGGCGCGGCATCCCCATTGCTTAAAACAGATACTGCCTTCCCCGATGCGCCATCCGTAGTTCTCGCCCCCGCGGCTTCCTGCGGGTTGATGGTTTACCTCTTCCCGAGTAAAGGCACCCGCATCCGGAATGTAAAGATCACCGGTCTCCTTATCAAAGGCAAAACCCCAAGGATTACGCAGACCCAGCGCCCAAATTTCGTCGCGATAGCCCTCAACCTGCACAAATGGATTGCTAGCGGGGATTGCGTAAGGCTTGACGCCCGACTCTACATCAATTCGCAACATCTTGCCCAGCAATGTGCTGGGGTCCTGCCCACGATTGTCAGGATCGTTGAACGAAGGACCGCCGCCATCTCCGCTTCCCATGTACAAGAAGCCATCGTTCAGGCCAAAAGCCAACCTCCCGCCGTTGTGCGTGTCGTACGGTTGATCGATCGTAAGCACAACTTCCTCGCTTTCGGGGTCGGCACGATCAGAATCTGACGTCGTTACGAAGCGGCTGATGACGGTATCGCCCGCATTATTGGTATAACTCACATAAAAGTACTGTTTGGCGAAGTAGTCGGGAGGAAAGGCTACGTTGAGTAACCCCCTCTCTCCGCAACAGGAGACATGCTTCGAAATGTCCAGGAATGGAGTCTCTTCAACAACACCATTCCTGACGATGCGGATCCGCCCCCCCTGCTCGACCACAAAGATGCGCCCACTACCGTCACCAGCGTGTGTGACCTGCACAGGCAGGTTCAGCCCGGCGACAACCTTCTTGAGTTCCCATCGAGCCGTCTCACCCCCCTCCACTGGAATGGCAGCCGGCGCGCCGAGTACTCTAACCTCTCGCCAGGCCACCCAACTCGGGCTATCCACAGTGCGAATCAACACCTCGTTTACGCGGCGCGGTGGGTCAATTGCCACATTCAGGGTCTGTCCATCTTCCGTGTGAGCATTGATCAGCCGCTTGTATAGCGTCCGCGTACCCGAACCATTCCCTAACCAGACTTCATGCGTCGTCGGGCCAGCGGGAGTTTGCGCGATGACCAGCTCCACACGATCAACAATGTACAAACAATCGAAAGCGATCATGAACCAACCCAGCGCTAGTCGATTCGAATTCCAGATTGAGTCCCTATCGCCATCGACTGCCAGACGCGCAGATTCCTCCCCTGAAGAGGGGGAGACATCCCCGAAAGCCGCAACGTTTCTACGTAACGACGCGGGGAGTTCAGAACCAATTGAACCTCCCGTCGCGGCAGGAGTCGGCGGCTCTGAAGTCGCGGGCGGCGTAGGCGCGTCAGAATCAGGGGTCGCGACAGGCTGGGGCGCGGCTGTCGCGACCGCACCGGTCTCGCCAAACTCCGATATCGGCACACAGGCCGTCGCAACGATCAGCGCAAGCAGCCCGACTGCCATCACACCGACATTCCTCATCAGCGAGTCCCAATCTTGATCTGGTTTGGGGTCAACGCGCGTGCCACCCAATCTGACACGATGAACTGTTCCTGCACGATCAACAGGATAAACCAAATCTACTGTCTATCTCTCGATGATCATAGAGATAACACCATCCTGAAAACCGGTGATGTACACATTGCCCTCTTCATCTTCGCCGATGCTGCTCACGGGTACCGAAGCGTTCAGAAGCAGTGTGCTTTGCCACCCATCCTGGAAAGCCTCGGTCGCAACGCGGGGACCAGGGATCGCCCCCGCATCAGGACGATTCAGTCCCCAGATGCGTCCGCTACAAAAATCTGCATAGATGAAGACACCTTGCAAAAATGGGTACTGGATGCCACTGTAAACAACGCCGCCCACGATGGCGCATCCATGCAAGTGTTCGTATTCAGCGACCGGCGAGGTCAGACCCTCCGCGTTACAAGGCCAGGACGAATGCTGGAAACACAAAATCCCCTCCATGATGCGCCAACCGTAGTTTTCGCCCCCGCGGCTTCCCGCAGGTTGATAGTTCACCTCTTCGCGTCTACTGTTGCCCACATCCGGGATATAGAGCGCGCCGGTCTCCTTATCAAAGGCAAATCCCCACGGATTGCGCAGCCCCAGCGCCCAGATCTCGTCACGATAGCCTTCAACCTGCGTGAACGGGTTGTCGGCGGGAATGCCGTAGGGCTTGACGCCCGACTCCACGTCGATGCGCAAAATTTTTCCGAGCCACGTGCCGGGATCTTGCCCCCTATTTTCTGGATCGTTGACTGGAACGCCGTCCCCGCTGCCAATGTACAAGTAGCCGTCTTGCGGACCGAAAACGATACGCCCGCCATTGTGAGTGGTGTCCGGTTGGTCGATAGTGAGCACAATTTCCTCACTGTCCGGGTCGGCCCTGTCGGGGTCCGCGGTCGTCGCGTAGCGGCTGATGGTGGTATGGCCGTCGACATTCGTATAGCTTACGTATAAATGTTGTTTGGCGGCATAGTTCGGCGGAAAGGCGATGCCGAGCAAGCCCCGCTCCCCACAACAACTGATCCGCTCGGAAAGGTCCAGAAAAGAGGTATCGTTGATAACACCGTCCTTGACGATGCGGATGCGCCCCTTCTGCTCGACCACGAAGAGCCTCCCGCTGCCGTCGCTGGCGTGCGTAACCTGCACAGGAAGATCCAGCCCTGTCGCTATCTTCTTCAGTTTCAATCGAGGCCTTCCAGCCTCCTCCGCTGAGCTTGCCGTCTGCTGGCCAAACACCCTCACCTCGCGCCAAGCGACCCAACTCGGGCTGTGAACCGTGCGAATCAACACCTCGTTTGCCGTGCGCGGCGGGTCGAGAGTCACCTCCAGAATCTGCCCGTCCTCCGTGTGGACATCCTTGATGCGCTCGTATAGCGTCCGCACGCCAGAACCGTTCCCCAGCCAGATTTCGTGTGTCGTTGGACCGGCCGGAGTCTGCGCCACTACCATCTCGACCCTGTCGACCAGATAGAAATCATCCAAAATTACCGAAAACCACTGCACTGGATGGAGCGCCGCACTCCACATTGTGTCCAAATCACCATCGATCACCAGATCAGCCGAATCACTCCATGTCGAGGCGCGCCCAACTCCCAGAACCGCAACATTCTCCCCCAACCGCGCCGGCGTTTCAGCGTCGGTTGAAACTTCCGTCGCGGCAGGAGTCGGTGGTTCTGACGTCGCGGGCGGCGTAGACGTAGCGGCATCAGGGGTCGCGACAGACTGTGGCGCGACAGTCGCGACCGCACCGGTTTCGCCAGGTCCTGGTATTGGCACGCAGGCCACAGCAACGAGCAGTGCGAGCAGCCCGACCACCGTCGTAAAGATATTCCTCATCATTGCATTTGCCATTTCCCATCAATCGCCGAAGGCATCGGGCAGCAACGCGCGGACAGTTGTACTGATAAATCTGCCCCCGCCGTCGCCGATGTAGACATCCATCTCCGGCCCAAGTTCGTACATGACCTGTCGGCACATACCGCAGGGTGAGGCGCCGTCAACGGTAACAACCGCGATCGCTTTCAGTTCACGTTTCCCCTGAGCGATGGCGGCGGTGAGGGCCACGCGCTCGGCGCAGATCGTCGCCCCATACGAGGCGTTTTCAACGTTACATCCCTCTATGATTTCACCGCCCCCTGTTAGCACGGCAGCGCCGACAGCATAGTTGCTATATGGGGCATACGCATGTTCACGGGCGGTCTGGGCCGCTGCAACCAACTGTTGCGACGAACTATCGCCGGCATTCATTTCCCCTCCTCCGCAGTCGCGAATTTTTGTCGCATAAATGTAAAATGCGCCCCTACTCGAAAGGGGCGCGGAAGGATACCGTTGCGTTCACAGAAGACATCCTTGCTGCCTCAGGCGGCCGACTGCAAATATCCGGAACCTGTATTGTCTGCGTTATCTTCGGCCCGCTCCGCCGCCGCGGACTGACTCAATGTCTGCTCGCTGTTTTCAGGGCTGCTGCTGCCCACCGGCTCAACGCGCACCTGTTCGATGCGACGGGAATCAACCGACAGAACCGTGAACCGCCAATCTTTGAACTGGATACTTTCACCCTGCTCCGGGACCCGCCCCAGTTGGCTGTAAATGAACCCCCCCAATGTGTCGATGCTCTCATGGGTGGCGGACAGGTCAACGTTGATAAGCCGGGAGACCTCATCGACATCATAGCGGGCGTTAAAAATATATATATCGGGCGCCAGTTCCTTCAACTGCGGCTCTTCCGAATCGTATTCATCCTGAATTTCGCCAACGATCTCTTCCAACAGATCCTCGATAGTAACCAGCCCGGCCGTACCGCCGTATTCATCAACGGCCAGAGCCATGTGAATGCGCTGGGCCTGCATCTCCTCAAACAACTCGTCCAGTTTCTTGCTCTGGGGCACAAAGTAGGCGCGCCGCAGCAACTGCCGAACCGGCGTATCGTGATTTCCATCCCGCAGACAGAGCAGGATGTCTTTGGCGTAAAGTACACCGATCAGATGATCGATGCTGTCTTCATAAACAGGAATGCGGCTGTGTCCGTTGGCTATAATCAGATCAAGGGCTTCGCTGAGCGGCGCGTTCACCTCCATCGAAACAATATCGAGCCGCGGCACCATGATCTCGCGCACCGTCGTCTCACCAAATTCAAAAATGCCGGCGATCATCTGTTTCTCGTCTTCTTCGATCACCCCCTCGCCTTCACCCACATGGATGAGAAAGCGTAAACCGTCTTCACTGAGGAAAACGCTTTCCGCAGTCACTTCGTCAGCGTCCCCCCGCGCATAAGCAGCCAGGCGACGGAGCAAAAACGACAGCGGGGCCAACACCGCAGCAACCAGATTCACCGCAAGGGCGATAGTGAGCGCAACCGCTTCCGGCTGACGCAGCGCCCAGCCCCGCCCGATGATCTGAACCGCGAGAAGCACAAGCCAGACGAGGCCCACCGCGGCTGAGACACCGGCATCGGTCCAGTGCAGGGTCATTGCCAGACAGACGGTCATAGAGCCGGCGGCAATGTAGGCCAGGCTCTTGAGGATCAACAGCGTGGAGAGAAAGCGGGCTGGGTCAGAAAGCAGGCGGTCGATTAGTTGTGCCCGCTGATTGCCGCTGGCGACGAGTGCTCGAATCCGGCTTCTGGATGCTGCCGACAGGGACACCTCCGCAACAGCGACAAAGCCGATTACCAGTAACGGCAGCACAAGGGCCGCCATAAGCCATGCAGGTTCCACATCCACAGGTGACTCCTTTGACTACGTTGCCTTGCGCCGCGCCGGGCATTGCGCAGGCAGTTTACTAATGCTTCCCCTGCGCCTCTGCCGGCGGAGTGGACGTGCGTGCATCGTTCGGTTCAGCGGCGCGCGCAGGGCGTGCGGGCACTCCGTAAACCAGCGCATCCTCCTCCACATCCCTCGTTACGACGGCTCCGGCGCCTGTCCGCGCACGCGCGCCCAGGGTAACGGGCGCGATCAGAAGCGTGTCACTACCGAGGAAAACATCTTCGCCAAGAATCGTATGGTTTTTCGAGACGCCGTCAAAATTGCAGGTGATGGCGCCGGCGCCGACATTGACATTCTCGCCGACGGTCGCATCCCCTATATAGCTGAAATGGCCCATCTTGACGCCGGCGCCAAGATAACTGTTCTTGACTTCGCCAAAGTTGCCCATATGCACGTCTTCACCCAGATGTGCGCCTGGCCGCAGATGGCCAAACGGGCCGATTGCGCCGCCTCGTTCCATCCGGGCCTGCTCGATGACACTGTACTCGACTCGGCACGCATCACTGATTGCGCTATCGATAATGCAGCTGCCTGGCCCGATCTGGCAGTCCGCGCCAATCGTTGTCTCTCCTTGCAGATGGGTTCCCGGATAGATGACCGAATCCTGGCCAATGATAACACCAGCGTCGATATATGTGGATGCCGGATCGACCAACGTCACACCGGCCAGCATATGCTCCTCATTGATGCGTTGACGCAGCGCTTGTGCAGCGACCGCTAGATGGCTGCGGTCATTGATCCCGTAAACTTCATCAGGCGGAGCAGCCACTGTCTCGATCTGCCCGCCCTGCTCAGCGGCGATGCCAACCATATCGGTCAGATAATACTCGCCGCTGGGGCTGGGCGTCAACAGTGAAAGGTTTTCCCACAGCCATTGGGCGTCAAAACAGTACACACCGGGATTCAGCTCACGAATGGCGACCTCTTCAGGCGTACAGTCAGCCTCTTCCACGATTGCGCGGACAGCGCCATTCTCGTCGCGCACGACTCTGCCGAATCCCTGGGTCTCCTCACGTTCGACCGTCAACATCGACAATGCAGTTGGCGCGCGCTGTTGTTGTGTAGGTTCCGAACCGAGTTGCGTCAACTTTCTGAGCGTCTGCGAGCGCAGGAGAGGCATATCCGAGTAGAGGACCAGAATCTGATCGGCTCGTTGATACAGGAGTTCCTTTGCCTGCATCAGCGCGTGCCCGGTGCCGAGAAGCTCCTCCTGCACGCAGTAGTCGACGCGCTTGCCGAGCAGACCGCGCAACCGCTCTCTTGCGTATCCGACGACCACAACCGGGCGCAGATCAGAAAATCCGTCTACCGCTTGCAGCGACCACTCTATCAACGGCCGGCCCGCCAGTGGATGCAGAAATTTGGGTAGCTTCGAATTCATGCGGGTTCCTTGGCCGGCGGCCAAGATGACGGCGGCAACTGTCATGCAGGACGCTCCTATGCTGTGGGAGGAAAAGATGGCGCGCGCAAAATCCGCCAAAGGGATCCGGCCATGACGGTAAACGCGTCTTTTATTGGGCTATGCACCTGTGGGACGGCCAACCTATTCGTGGGTAAAAATGGTAGAGATCCGGGGTCAGGAGGGATATCATCCATGAAATTGCTCGCAGACCAGAACCAGATTGATGTCTGCGCACATTGTATCACAACTCAACAGGTTATACGGAGGAGCCCCCATCAGTGGAGCATAAGAAAGGGGAGATGGAGGTTGGCAGCGGTCTACTCTCACACGGAGTCGCCCCCGCACTACCATCGACGCTGGTGGACTTTACTGCCGGGTTCGGGATGGGGCCGGGTGTCTCCCCACCGCTCTTGCCACCAACTCCACTCCCCTGACTTGCATTTTGCCTTTGCCATGCGGCGCGCTTGCGTTGCGGTCTTGCGCCAAGCCGACCAGCGCAACGCAGACAGCCTTTCGCACCATCCGGCGCACTGTGCGTCATCGCGCGCGCAAGCAGCTTGCGCTTGCACGCATCTGACACACTAAGAACTAAACAGGATAAAGAATCACTGCTGTAAGGCGAGTTGCACAGGTTAAGCCCTCGTGCTTTAGTACGGGTTCGCTCAAGACCTCTCGATCCTTACACGTCCCGCCTATCAAACTGGTCGTCTACCAGCGCACTTACCAGACTACTCTGTGAGGGAACTTATCTCGAGGCTGGCTTCCCACTTAGATGCTTTCAGTGGTTATCCGTCCCAGACTTAGCTACCCAGCGATGCCGTTGGCACGACAACTGGCACACCAGCGGTCTGTCCATCCCGGTCCTCTCGTACTAGGGACAGCCCCTCTCAATTCCCTTACGCCCACAGCGGATAGAGACCGACCTGTCTCACGACGGTCTGAACCCAGCTCGCGTGCCACTTTAATGGGCGGACAGCCCAACCCTTGGGACCTACTCCAGCCCCAGGATGTGACGAGCCGACATCGAGGTGCCGCACCTTCCCGTCGATGTGAACTCTTGGGGAAGACTAGCCTGTTATCCCCGGGGTAGCTTTTATCCGTTAAGCCACAGCCTTTCCACTCAGTACTGTGGGTTCACTAACGCCGACTTTCGTCTCTGCTCAACATGTCCGTCTCGCAGTCAAGCTCCCTTTTGCGTTTGCACTCTACAACTGGTTTCCATTCAGCCTGAGGGAACCTTTGCGCGCCTCCGTTACTCTTTGGGAGGCGACCGCCCCAGTCAAACTGCCCACCTGACACTGTCCCCATACCGGATTACGCTACAGGTTAGAACCAAAACTCAATCAGGGTGGTATTTCACCAACGACTCCACCGATCCTGGCGAACCAGCTTCACAGTCTCCCACCTATCCTACACAAATTAAGCCCTAATCCAATATCAGGCTGCAGTAAAGCTCCACGGGGTCTTTTTGTCCTGCTGCGGGTAAGAAGCATCTTTACTCCTACTTCAGTTTCACCGGGCCCTCCGTCGAGACAGTGCCCCACTCGTTACGCCTTTCGTGCGGGTCGGAACTTACCCGACAAGGAATTTCGCTACCTTAGGACCGTTATAGTTACGGCCGCCGTTCACCGGGGCTTCAGTTCAAAGCTCTCACCTCTCCCCTTAACCTTCCGGCACTGGGCAGGCGTCAGCCCGTATACGTCGTCTCTCAACTTCGCACGGACCTGTGTTTTTGATAAACAGTCGGCAGGGCCTCTTCTCTGCGGCCTCCTCAGGCTCAGTTGTGTTCACAACCTCACCCTACTGAGGCGGTCCTTCTCCCGAAGTTACGGACCATTTTTGCCTAGTTCCTTAACGAAGGTTCTCCCGTTCCCCTTGGTGTTCTCCACCTGTCTACCTGTGTCGGTTTGCGGTACGGACGCGCCGGTCTCGCTAGAGGCTTTTCTCGTCAGCTTGGGTTCAATCACTTCCACCTAGTAAAGGCTCGCCTTCACCCCTCAGCTCAGGCGGTCTTTTCTCCCCGCCCTCATCGCCTACAGGCTTGGCACCAGCTCTTCCAGCCGCTGGCTGACCTACCCTTCTGCGTCACCCCTTCGCTCAAACAACCGCACGCGGTACAGGAATATTCACCTGTTATCCATCGACTACGCCTTTCGGCCTCGCCTTAGGTCCGACTAACCCGACGCGGATTGACCTCCCGTCGGAAACCTTAGACTTTCGGGGACTGCGGTTCTCACACAGTTCTCGCTACTCGTGCCAACATTCTCGCTTCCATGCCCTCCACAGCTCCTTCCGGTGCCGCTTCAATGCGCATGGAACGCTCGCCTACCTCCCGTGTATACGCGCACGCATACACGAATCCGTAGCTTCGGCGGGTGGCTTAAGCCCCGTTATATTTTCGGCGCAGTATCACTTGACCAGTGAGCTGTTACGCACTCTTTCAAGGATGGCTGCTTCCAAGCCAACCTCCTGGCTGTCTCAGTAACACCACTTCCTTTCCCACTTAGCCACCACTTAAGGACCTTAGCTGACGGTCTGGGCTTTTCCCCTCTCGACCACGAAACTCATCTCCCGTAGTCCGACTGCCGCTCTTAAGCATAGGCATTCGGAGTTTGGTTGAGTTCGGTAAGCATTTCGCCCCCTACCTCATCCAGTGCTCTACCTCCTATCCTCAACGAACGACGCTAGCCCTAAAGCTATTTCGGCGAGAACCAGCTATCTCCAGGTTCGTTTGGCATTTCACCCCTATCCACACCTCATCCGAGCACTTTGCAACGTACACCGGTTCGACCCTCCACGAAATTTTACTCCCGCTTCAGTCTGGACATGGATAGCTCACCTGGTTTCGGGTCTACGGCCAGCAACTCTGCGCCCTCTTCAGACTCGCTTTCGCTTCGGCTCCGGCTTTAACGCCTTAACCTCGCTACCAACCGTAACTCGTTGGCTCATTCTCCAATAGGCACGCCATCACCCGGCCAGGGCGAACCCCGGCATCAGGCTCTGACTGCTTGTAGGCATACGGTTTCAGGATCTCTTTCACTCCCCTAACAGGGGTCCTTTTCACCTTTCCCTCACGGTACTTGTCCACTATCGGTCGCCAAAGGTATTTAGTCTTGGAGAGTGGTCTCCCCAGCTTCTCACAAGGTTTGCGTGCCCCGTGATACTCAGGATCCCGACCAGATTTTCCCAGATTTCGCCTACGGGACTCTCACCCTCTCCGGTCCGCCTTTCCAGTGCGGTTCCGCTATCCGGTCCAACCCTTCCGTCGGTCCTCCAACCCCGCACCAGCTTGCGCCAACACGGTTTGGACTCCTCCGCTTTCGCTCGCCACTACTCACGGAATTTTCTCTTTTCCTCCGGGTAATTAGATGTTTCACTTCCCCGAGTTCCCCGCTGCGCAGCTATCTCTTCACCGCGCGCTGCCCCGGCATTCCCCAGGGCGGGTTTCCCCATTCGGACATCTGCGGCTCGCAGCCTTACCACGACTCCCCGCAGCTTTTCGCAGTGGTACACGTCCTTCCTCGGCCTTTGGCGCCAAGGCATCCTCCGTATGCCCTTCGTAGCTTAACCTGCTGTACTCTAAGCAACGGCCTCGCAGCCGCCGCCCACTTCTCACTCCTACAGCAGTTCTTCTCTATCCTATTCAGTTCTTAATGTGCCAACACAACAACTTCCATCCGGCAAACCGGGCAACCCGCACCCAGCACGCCGGCCCCACTCCGAACCGGGCCTGCCAGACCCAGTGGGCCTGCGTGGACTCGAACCACGGACCCCTGCGTTATCAGCACAGTGCTCTAACCGTCTGAGCTACAGGCCCTCTTCCTGCTCTACATACAACAACAGGGGCACATTAACCCCTGAAAAGTGGTAAGAAGCTCAAACCCAGCCAACCCGGACGCTGTCGGCTTCCCCGACAGCTAAACTGCTCAACTGCCGCCACCGATGCGCCCTGCCTTCCTTAGAAAGGAGGTGATCCAGCCGCACCTTCCGGTACGGCTACCTTGTTACGACTTCGTCCCAGTCATCAGTCCCACCCTAAACAGCTCCCTCCCGAAGGTTGGGTCACCGTCTTCAGGTCTTACCAACTCCCATGACGTGACGGGCGGTGTGTACAAGGCCCGGGAACGTATTCACCGCAGTATTGCTGACCTGCGGTTACTAGCAACTCCGGCTTCATGCAGGCGAGTTGCAGCCTGCAATCCGAACTATGATTGGCTTTGATGGGATTCGCTCCAGGTCTCCCCTTCGCTTCCCTTTGTACCAACCATTGTAGCGTGTGTGTAGCCCTGGACATAGAGGCCATGCTGACTTGACATCATCCGCACCTTCCTCCGGTTTGTCACCGGCAGTCTCGCTAGACACTTGTAACTAGCAACACGGGTTGCGCTCGTTGCGGGACTTAACCCAACATCTCACGACACGAGCTGACGACAGCCATGCAGCACCTGTCTGCGCTGCCCGAAGGCTCGTTCCAGTTTCCCTTCACTACTACGCAGATGTCAAGCCCAGGTAAGGTTCTTCGCGTTGCATCGAATTAAACCACACGCTCCGCTGCTTGTGCGGGCCCCCGTCAATTCCTTTGAGTTTTAGCCTTGCGACCGTACTCCCCAGGCGGTGAACTTATCGCGTTTGCTCCGGCACGGACGGCTTCTACACCGCCCACACCTCGTTCACATCGTTTACAGCGTGGACTACCGGGGTATCTAATCCCGTTCGCTACCCACGCTTTCGTGCCTCAGCGTCAGTCAAATGCCAGGGGGCCGCCTTCGCCTCTGGTGTTCTTCCCGATCTCTACGCATTCCACCACTACACCGGGATTTCCGCCCCCCTCTCATTCACTCTAGCCACGCAGTTTCCAACGTCCTCTCCCAGTTAAGCCGGGAGCTTTCACGCCAGACTTGCGCCGCCGCCTGCGCACCCTTTACGCCCAGTAATTCCGGATAACGCTTGACACCTACGTATTACCGCGGCTGCTGGCACGTAGTTAGCCGTGTCTTCGTCCTGGGGTACCGTCCTTCCTCTTCCCCCAGTTAAGGAGTTTACAATCCGAAAACCTTCATCCTCCACGCGGCGTTGCTGCGTCAGGGTTTCCCCCATTGCGCAATATTCCTCACTGCTGCCCCCCGTAGGAGTCGGAACCGTGTCTCAGTTCCCGTGTGGCTGGTCTTCCTCTCAGAACAGCTATCGATCATCGCCTTGGTAGGCCTTTACCCCACCAACCAGCTAATCGACCGCAGGCCCCTCCCAAATCGCCGCAACTTTCCTCACCAAGCTCCCGCTACAGTGAGATTATGCGGTATTAGCCACAGTTTCCCGTGGTTATCCCCCCTTTCGGGGCAGGTTACCTACGTGTTACGCACCCGTTCGCCACTCTCCACGGCACATCCTTACCTAAGCAAAAACGCACCGTTTCCCGTTCGACTTGCATGTGTTAAGCACGCCGCCAGCGTTCATCCTGAGCCAGGATCAAACTCTCCGTATTTTCGCGGCCAACACCATTCGCCCCACATACTCCCAGAACAAACGGCGCCACCGCGCTTCTACGCAAAGCTACTACTAACTCTTCATTGACTCGCCCTCATACCACCACGCATCCCCATAAGGATACGCTCAGCACAAGAGCGCACTTCAAGGCTCGCTGAACTCGACTCTTCTTACCACTCTTCAGCTGTTAATGTGCCACAACCCCACTACTCTACTACATCCCCTAAACCCTGACAAATCGAAGATCGTACGAACATCAACTAATCCTTTATCAACTCCGATTCGTGAAGGTTTCCTGACTGTATCACACAGTTCTTCGCCTGTCAAATGAAATTCAGACTGATCTTCATTCGATCTTGCGCGTCCTGCAGGAGCGCTGCTTCCGCCACGCCGCGAACTACCCGATCACGATCAATACAGCGTCCTGCTCAACGCTCTTGCCGGCGCTCACCTCCACTTTGCGCACCACGCCGGAACGCACCGCGCGAATCTCATTCTCCATCTTCATCGCTTCCAGAATGATCAACGGCTGATCTTCGATGATCTCATCCCCATCCTGCACCAGCACCTTCACAACCAAGCCCGGGATAGGCGCGCGGACGGTCAGGTCCCCTTGCGGCAGCGGCGGCCCCTGACGTCCCGCATGGAGCCGCCGCGTACGTTCATCCTCAATCCGAACGCGAAACTGCTCGCCACGCAGCGTCACATCGAAACTCTGCTGCGTCTCCTCAACGATCATCTCGAAACTTGCGCCGTCCAACAGCAGGCTATACAGCTGCGACACGCCGCTCTGCCTCAGGTCCACTGTGATCGGCTCGCCGTCGACCACCACACCATCCTCGTTTATTTCAATCTCAAACGTGTGCTCGCCGACACCGGCAAAGTATTTCACCAGCGGCCTCCCATCCCTCCTTCACGACCGGCCAGCTTCCAGAGGCTTGCGGCGCTGCTCTCCTCGTTGCCGCCGATGTTGACAGCGCGGCGGCCCGCCTCATGGGCCACCAACGCGGCGGCCACGGCTGCGATCCGCGCCTGCTCCTGATCAGGCTCGTTCTTTGCCACCAGCCGCCGGCGGTCAAGAAATCCGGTATCGAACGTCCCCCAGATGAACTCGGTGCTGTCCATGATCTCCTGGTGGAACGGAATCGACGTTTTGATTCCGCTGATCCGATATTCGTTCAGCGCCCGGCGCATACGCAAAATCGCTTCGGCTCTGTTTTCCCCCCAGACGATCAGCTTCGCAACCATCGGATCGTAGAATAGGCTTACTTCATAGCCCCGATAGAGCGCGCTTTCCACGCGCACGCCTGGCCCTGTCGGTTCCTTAAGATAGGTTACAACGCCGCTGTTGGGCATGAAATTGTTGAACGGATCCTCGGCAGTGAGGCGGCACTCAATCGACCAGCCCTTGGGGCGAATGTCTTCCGGACGGTAGCGCATCCGCCGCCCGGCGGCGATGGTCAACTGCTCTTTGACAATATCGACACCGGTCACAAATTCCGTGACCGGATGCTCAACCTGCAGCCGCGTGTTCATCTCCAGAAAGAAGAACTTCTCCTCTTTGGCGTCGAACAGAAATTCAACCGTCCCGGCGTTCACATAGTCGACCGACTCAGCTGCCGCCACGGCGACCCGCCCGAGTTCCTGACGCAAGTTTTCGTCAACCGCCACACTGGGCGCCTCTTCGATCAGCTTCTGGTGCCGCCGCTGGATCGAACATTCCCGCTCGCCCAGATGGATCGTATGCCCGTAACTGTCGGCCAGAATCTGCACCTCGATATGCCGGGCACTGGAAATGTATTTTTCCAGATAGACCTCGCCATTGCCGAACGCGCCAACGGCTTCCCGCCGCGCAGCCAACAGGGCGCTGGTAAACTGGTTGGGATCGTGGACGACGCGCATCCCTTTGCCGCCGCCGCCTGCGGTCGCTTTAATCATCAGCGGGAATCCGATCTGCACAGCAGTCGCTTTCAGTTCATTGTCGCGCAGACCTTTGCGCGAGCCGGGCACCAGCGGCACATTGTTTCTGGCAACGGTCTCGCGCGCCGTCTGTTTGTCTCCCATCTTGGCGATGGCATCCGGCGACGGCCCGATAAATGTGATGCCAACGTCGGCGCAGGCCGCGGCAAACTCGGCGTTCTCTGCCAGAAAGCCGTACCCGGGGTGGACGGCGTCAACCCCCGCTTTGCGCGCCACATCGATGATCTTGTCGATGCGCAGATAGCTATCCCGGCTTGGGGCCGGGCCGATGGCATAGGCCTCATCGGCATAACGCACATGCAGGGCGGTCCGGTCCACCTCCGAAAATACGGTCGCTGTGGCGATGCCCCGTTCTTCACACGCGCGCAAGACCCGCACCGCGATTTCACCTCGATTGGCAACTAGAACCTTTTTGAACATGCGCAGTTCCTTATATTCTTACGTCCACTTCCAAGAGCGCGCCTCCGCAGGCACAGGAGTCAAATGCCCTGACGGTGAACGCGAGCCTGTATCAGAAGCCGGTCACAGGTAAACGGGGTCGGAGGAATCTCGCTGCTCGTGTGCCATGTGCCGAAGGCGCTGTCACCCGGCGAGAGGAGCAGTCGCCGAAACTCCCACATGGAGACATCGACCGTGCGCCCGACCGGTGAAGCGAAACTCTCCTCCACGATCGCTTGAAGCGGCGCAAAGCCGGCCGCAAAGCGGGTCTCCCAAGTGCCCTCCGGCAAAATGCCGTCGCTGTTGGGCGCGCACGCCACGCGCAGCGTGACGATCCCACAGTCAACCACCACCACGGCCAACTGTGAGCGGCCATAGTTGATGTCCGCCTCCACAATCTGGCCGCAAAACGCGTAAAGCGCAGGGCCGATCTGCGTAAAACGTGGGGGCAGCGACTCCTTTTGCACAGTATACCAGGGATCCGGCCCCGGCTCCGGCAGCAGCACCCCGCCATCCAGCACCGCCGACAGCGGCAGGCCCTGTTGCAGGCGGGGAAAGCCCATCAGCGCGAACTGCTCTGCAGACAGTTCAAATTCAATCTGCGGCAGCCCCCGTGGCGTCTCCGTCGGCGCCAGAGGCCCGCTTTGCGCCCCGTCCTGCGCGGAATTTGGCCCCAGCCACGTTCGGCTCACAGGGGGATATTCCCGTGTTTCTTAGGCGGAAGTCGATCGCGTTTGTTATGCAGCATCTCCAATGCGTTGATCAAGCGCGGCCGCGATTCATGTGGCTCGATCACATCGTCGACGAAACCGTTCGCGGCCGCGATGTACGGGTTGGCAAAACGCGTTCGATAGTCGGCGACCAGCTCGTTCTTCTTAGCGATGGGGTCCTCGGCAGCCGCGATCTCGCGACGGAAGATGACGTTGACCGCACCCTCCGGCCCCATGACCGCGATCTCTGCCGAAGGCCACGCCAACACCAGGTCGGCGCCGATGTGGCGGGGGTTCATCACGCAGTAGGCGCCGCCGTAGGCTTTGCGCACGATCACGGTCAACTTGGGAACCGTCGCTTCGGAGAAAGCGTACAGCAGCTTGGCTCCGTGCCGGATGATGCCGCCGTGCTCCTGATTGAGGCCGGGCATGAATCCGGGCACGTCCTCCAGCACGACCAGCGGAACATTGAAGCAGTCGCAGCAGCGGACAAAGCGGGCCGCCTTCTGGCTGGCGTCCACATCCAGCACACCGGCCAGAACGGCCGGCTGCTGCGCGACGATGCCGATGGAACGTCCACCCAGACGCGCGAAACCCACCATCACATTGCGCGCCCAATGCTCATGCACCTCCAAAAACTGCCCGTCGTCGACAATGCGTCGGATGATCTCTTTCATATCGTAGGGGCGATTGGGGTTGTCCGGCACAATCGCATCCAACTCTTCATCCTGACGCAGCAGATCATCGGTGGATGGAACGAGCGGTGGATCTTCCATATTATTGTTGGGCAGATAACTCATCAGCTGTTGTACCAGGAAGAGGGCGTCTTCCTCATTTTCAGCCGTAAAATGGGCCACACCGGACCTGCTGCCGTGGATCGACGCGCCGCCCAACTCCTCGAAAGTAACCTCTTCGTGCGTGACCGTCTTCACCACATCCGGCCCCGTGACGAACATGTGGCTCGTGTCCTTCACCATAATGACAAAATCGGTGATCGCCGGCGAGTAGACGGCACCGCCGGCGCACGGCCCCATGATGACACTGACCTGCGGCACGACACCGGAGGCCATGACATTGCGAAAAAAGATGTCGGCATAGCCGGCCAGGCTGAGCACACCTTCCTGAATGCGGGCGCCGCCGGAGTCGTTGAGACCGATAATCGGGGCGCCGTTTTTCATCGACATATCCTGAATTTTACAGATTTTCGCCGCGTGATGACGGCTGACACTGCCGCCGAAGACCGTGAAATCCTGCGAAAATACATAGACGAGGCGGTCATCAATCGTGCCGAAACCGGTAACGACGCCATCACCGGGGATGCGCTGCTTATCCAGACCGAAATCGTGGCTGTCGTGCATGACAAGCGCGTCCACTTCCCGAAAACTGCCTTTATCCAGCATCAGATCGAGACGCTCGCGCGCGGTCGCTTTGCCTTTGGCGTGCTGGGCTTCGATCCGCTTCAGGCCGCCACCCAGTTTGGTCGAATCCTTGCGGCCGCGTAGATCGGTGATTCGGGGATCGATTGTCGAATCAGTCAAGACAGACTCCTCTATTCAGTGGCTTGTGGCCAGTGGTCGTGGTCCGTCTCCAGTTATTTGTTGCGGCGGGCCACTGCAATTACCCGAAAGTAATGCTGCCGGTCAGTAGCAGCAGCCCGATCAGAATCGGCTGATGAATCACGTAAATGACCAGAGAATGTCGGCCAAGAAGCTGCAAAAATGAGAACGGGAAAACCGCCTCGAAATTCGGCAGCGCCCATTTGCGCGCGCCATTCTGATAGAGGGCATTGCCCAGATAGACACCGATCAGAAAGACCGCAAACCAGTGGAGAAACGGGAAATAGTCGGCGTAAAAGTAGTCAGGCGGCTCAATGCCCAGCGGCGCCAGCCAGTACACACCCGCCGGCGCCTGCACACCCATGAACTTCAGCGCATAGCTGAGCGCATACAACGCCGCCACCGTCGCCAGCGTCAGCCGGCGCGAATTCAGAAAGGGGATCGAGCAGATGATCGATGTTCCGATCAGATGCAGCACGCCAAAGTCGATACGCCCAAAACCGCCCACGCGCATGACCACAGTGAAGATCAGGCCGATGCCCAGAACGTGCAAACCCCTGCGCATGATCTTCCAGGCCAAACCATCCGCTGATCCGCGCCTGGCCAGCGTCCGGTTGTAACTGACAACCACCGATACGCCGGACAAGGTGATGAACGAAATCGCGGTAAAACGCTGGAAGTAGAACCAGAACCCCTGATGCAATACGATCCGCACGTCGCCGTAGGCGCGCAGATCGTACACCAGGTGAAAGATGATCATGGTGATGATGGCGACGCCCCGCCAGCTATCGACCTCCCACAGGCGCGTGATCGCGGGTGTTGTCTCCGAGGAGATCGCCGCGCCGGCGCGGCCCCCCGGCCCATCCGTCCTTTTCATTTCGTCGTCCCTATTGGGCGCTTACCGCTGAGCAGCTGCGACTTCCTGCATCATCCGGCCTCATCGCAAGCAAACCGCAAAGCCATGGCGAATTTGAAACAATTCCCCATTCCTGCGAGAATCAAAAGGTTCGCTGCTCGAACCGATCCCCTAGCGTGCGCAGACTCGGTTTGCAAAGGTCATCGAGTACTCTACGTTCAAATGAAGATGCGGTAGCGCATTGGGATATTATAACCCATATGACAGACCGGCGCTCCCTGGCCCAACGGCAACGCGCACGAAGAGTATCGGCAATGGTGGGGTTGCCTGCCCGCCGATTCCTCACCTGTGAACAACGGAAGCGGCACGGACATAGGCGCAGGAAAAGCGTCTGAAGCGTGGTTCGTGGCCAGAGAACTTACTCGCCACTGCTTCAATGGACGATCATTCTACACGATAGCGCAGGAGATCACAAGCAAATTGACCCAAACGGATACGCCCGGATGGATTGCGCACGCGCGCGCTGCTCTGTCGCGCCGGCGCATCGGGCGCTCCATCGAGTTTTACCACGCCGTGCCGAGCACGATGCCGATCGCCCGTCAACGCATCGAAACGCGCGGTGACGCAGCCGCCGGCGCAGTGATCATCGCCGACGAACAGACAGGCGGCCGCGGCCGCCTGCAACGCAGTTGGGACGCCCCGGCCGGGCGCGGGCTGCTGGGCAGCTATATTCTCTGCGCCGACCTGCTGCCGGAACGGGCCTCATTGGCCGTGATGCTCGCCGGCCTGGCCGTGCTCCAGGCGATCCGTCACTGTTGTCCGCAATGGGAAGACCGGTTCCATCTGAAGTGGCCGAACGATGTCATCGCCCTGGAACCCGGCGGCCCCGTGAAGCTGGCGGGCATCCTCGTGGAAACTGTCTTCCACAAAGAAGAGCTGCGGGGCGTCATTCTCGGCATCGGCGTCAACGTCAATCAACGCCAGCATGAACTGCCGTCCACTCGATCCGGAGGTCTGCCTCCTTCCAGCCTGATGATTGCGGGCCGGCAGCCGGCCATCGACAGAGGCGATCTGCTGGTGGCTCTGTGCCGCGCGCTGGATCAGTTGTGCGCGCCCGGCTCTCGCCCCCCTGCGGATGCAGTTCATGCCCGCTGGGAGCGCGCGCTGTTCGGCCTGGGCGCTGTCGTTACCGTGCAGGGCGTTGACGGGCCGATACACGGTCAAGCGGTCGGCACATCTGCGCACGGCGCGCTTCTGGTGCGCACAGCCGTTGGCGAGGCATTCGAAATCCACTCCGGCGATGTCGCATTCGATTGGAAGCGCGCATAAATCCGCCGCCCGCTCAGATTGACGGAGCATTGGTTATCTTCGGCGTCGCGGGTATCATTAACCGCATACGCTTCCAGCGACAAACGATCCCTTAATCATCCGCTTTCTACCATGAATCTACCCTTTCATTCGCCGGTTCGATTTCAACTCGCGCAGACGCTTGGACCGCGCCACGCGCCGCCAGGCCGCCCCCGCGTCATCGCGCGCGCACAGCGGCGCTGGATGGCTCTCATTGTTCTGCTTGGCTTCGGCTGGCGCATGATCGGCCTGACCACCAACAGCCTCGCGCCGGTTGAAGAGGAAACGATCCGGCTGTCGACTCGTCCCCTGGACGAAGTTTTCACGATGCTGATCTCGCCGCACCAGAACGGGACGATCTACTATCTTCTCATGCGCCCGTGGCTACAGTTCTTCGGAACCGATCCGTTTTCCCTGCGCTACACCTCCGTGCTGATCAGCACGATCGCCATCGCGCTCATGTGGCAGGTCGCCCGCCGTATGGTCCCGGCTGTCGGCAGCACGATTCTGCGGAATCTGCCGCTTCTATCAACTTTCTTCCTGGTCGCAAATCCATATCAACTCTGGTACAGCCAGGAGGGCGGAATGTTCGCGCTCGTCGTGACGCTGGCGCTGCTCTCCAGTTGGAGTTGGCTACAGGCGATGTGGTACAGCGGATTCTGGCGCTGGCTGAGCTATCTGATGATCGCCTCCATCTCCATCTATACGCACGTGATTACCGTACTGCTTCTGCCCGTCCATCTCGCCTGGTTCCTGCTGGCCAACCCCCTCAACCGGCAACGCTGGAAAGGGTACGGACTTGCCCTTTTCGGCTTTCTGCTACCCATTTTTCCTCTGACAGAATGGGGCTGGCGCTACCTGGCCGGCGCCGACAATGCGCTCAATCAGCGCGGCGCCAGTCTAATCCATAGCATCGTCAGCGGCCTTCCCCTCATCCCCGTGCCGGAGCTGGCCCGCATCCTGCTCCTCAACCACGTGCAGGGCATACTGGACCCGATTTCTCATATCTGGCTGATCCCGATCTTCTTTCTGGGGCTGACCGGCCTGCTGGTAGGTTATACTGAGTTCGGGGGACGCATCGCAAACGTGGGCATGCTGGCGACCTGGCTCGTTCTGCCGGTGTTGCTGATCTATGTTATCAGCCTCGTCGTGCCAATATACATGGATCCCCCGCTCGCAAACGGCGAAGCGGCAACCCATGTGGACAGCGTTATATGGATTGCGCCGGCGTTTGCGATGTTCCTGGCGCTGGGCGCACAGGTGATGCGCCGCGCGTATGGGCGACTGGGCAGTTGGCTCTCGGTGGGACTGATTCTCTTCGTGGTGGGGTTCTGGGGATATAGCTGGTGGGAACAGGCCCAACGCCCCATCAATATCCAACTGGGCGCGGCGCCCCACTCCTATTCCGAATTCCCTGAATTCAGCGGCGGCTTCGACAGCGCGGCGTGAAACGCGAGATTTGAAGAGACAGCGTGATTCTCACTTCTCGCAGTAGCCTGGAGCTTTCAAAATGTATCGAGATTCTGGCGGTCGGGGCTGGAACGCCCTCTCTCGCACGCAACAGATCGTCATCGGTGTCATCGCGATTCTGGTTCTGTATGCGCTCCTGTCCGGCGGCGGCTCGCTGGGACGGCTGGGCAATCCTTCCTGGCTTATCGCTGTCGCAGCCATTGTTCTGGTCGCCTTCCCCGTCCACGAAATGGCGCACGCGGCCATGGCCGTCCAATTGGGGGATCCGACGCCGCGCATGCAAGGGCGCTACACCTTCAATCCCATCGCCCATATCGATCCCTTCGGCGCGCTGCTGATCCTGTTTACCGGCTTCGGTTGGGCCAAACCGGTGCAGTGGAATCCCAACAATATCAATGTAGACATTCGCCTGGGCACGATTCTGGTCGCCGCGGCCGGTCCTGTCAGCAATCTCCTGCTTGCCGCCGTGGCCGCCTTCCTCGTCCAATTCAACACCATCCCCATGCTGGAGCGATTTATCACCTCTTTCGTCTGGATCAATGCGCTGCTGTTCGTATTCAATCTGATTCCAATCCCGCCGTTGGATGGCTCTCACGTTCTGTTTGCGCTCCTGCCCGGAGACAACTTCGAACTACGCAAGATTCTGAGCCGCTACGGTTTTCTAATTCTACTGGCCACGATCTTCCTGGCCCGCGGCTTCATAATGATGCCAGTTGGCCTGATCGTCGAGTGGCTATTTCGTCTTGTCGGCTGATGAATCCTGCCGACCGACCAGTGCAATCCCAGGCAGCGCCGTGCCCGTTTCCCATTTGGGAGCATGGCAATGATTGAGTATGATGGGGACATAAGTCCAGGGCCGGATCGTCAGATGCAGGAAATTGACCGCTCGCCGATCACCGAAGAATAGGATGAACAGCCGGCAGGCTGGGGGCCGGAAGGTCCGCAGGATCGCGCAGCGCGTACGTCAGTTCGTGCGCGGCGTTACGGCTTCGGTATCAGCTGAAGAGCTTCAAGAGGCAGCAGTGCATCTGCCGCCCGCCGGGCTGGCTCGCTTTCGCCAGATGCCGGTCGATGCCCAGCGGCACAGCTTGAACGTTCTGACGACCTTGCAGCGCGCCGGTTGGCATGATCCGGATCTGGCGGCGGCCGCGCTGCTCCACGACAGCGGGAAAGTGGCGGCTTCGGCTGCCGGTCTGACCTTCAACGCGTGGATACGCACGGCGCTGGTGCTGATGGAGGCGGTTGCGCCCAGGCTTGCCGCCCGCCTGGCAGCAGAGGATGCAACCGGCGGCTGGCGCTATCTGCTGCATGTCCATCTGGCGCACCCGCGCATTGGCGCGCGTTGGGCTGAGGCAGACGGGTGCAGCCCGCTCACATGCTGGCTGATCGCCCATCACCAGGACAAGCCAAAGCCCGCGCAGGAGATGCCAGACCCGCGCTGGACGGCCGGCGCGCAGCCGCAACAGTGTACCGAGCACCGCAAACGCCTGCTGACGGCGCTGCAATGGGCTGACAGTCGCAACTGACGACAGCCAGTTGACGGTGCGCAACGATAACGCCGCGCTCACACAGGGGCGCATTTGACTCTCAGGACAGGTACTCATGGCAGAAACCGCAGCGAAAATCACAATCCTTGGGCTGGACCTGGTCGGAACCAGCATCGGCCTCTCCTTGCGCCAGGAGGCAGGCAACTATCAGGTCATGGGCCACGACCGCGAACCATCGCGCATGAATCAAGCCAAAAAACAGGGCGGAGTCGATTCATCCAGCTGGAATCTCCACCGCGCCTGTGACGGGGCGAGCCTGGTCATCATCACCGAACCTCTGTCGCAGTTGCCGGAGACGTTGGAGCACATCCACGAGGATATCGCAGAGGACGCGGTGATCTTCAGCATCGGCCCTGTCATGCAGCCGGCGCTCAACATCGCCGCCGACAACCTGCCGAATCACATCAACTTCGTGGCCGGACGTCCGGTTCACAACGATTTCGGCAGCCCACCGGAGCCGCGCAGCGATCTGCTCAAAGAGAGCACCTTCTGCATTGGCGCTGCCCCGGGGACCAAATCCACCGCGTTGGAATTGGTGAGCAATCTGTTGGCGCGGCTGGGAGCAAAACCTCTCTACATCGACTCGCTTGAACATGACGGCATCGTCGCGGCCGTGGAACAGCTGCCCGAACTTCTGGCCGCCGCCCTCTTCCAGACCGCGTATGATGCCCCGGGCTGGCATGAGAGCCAGAAACTGGCCGGTCGACGCTTCGCGCTCAGCACAGGCATGGAGGCCACGCCCGCCGAGATGGCCGCGACGCTGTTCACCAATCGCGACATGCTCCTGCAACGGCTGGATCAGCTTTCCACACTCCTGGAAACCTGGCGCACACACCTGTCCGCCGAAGATGCCAAACCGTTGGAAGAACAACTCGACGGACTGATCGAGGGCCGCGCCAAGTGGGAGCGGGACGCCAAGCTGCGGGATTGGGACCGCACGATGGAACCAACCTCACGCGGCGAGGTCGGCGGCCTGGGCCAGATGCTTTTCGGCAGCTACCTGTACAATCGGGCGAAGCAACGCGATCCAGGGCGCGCGAAGAAGGACACGCCCAGTAGATAGTCTCGCCGGTCCACGCGCATATCCGCTCTCCCACATTGACGCAGCCTCTGTGGACGCTGACCCCGGGTGCTCTCCCCGCGGAAATCCGCTCCCCGCCCGGCGCGGGCGGCGCAACCCGAATTACGCAATCGCTTGCCCCCGAAATCTCACATGCAGCCATCCGATAGTTGTTGACGACACGGCATTCTTGCACTACACTAAAGTTCCGCAACGGTAGCGTAACCGCCTGATTCTGCGCCGGTGTTCGAAGTTTTTTTTGAGGAAGGAACAGGGCACTTAGATGAAACGAAAACAGCTGTTTGTCATGATCACAGTCGCGTTCGCATTGGTCTTCACTATCGCCATCAGTGGCTCGCTCATCCAGGCCCAGGGTCAGTTTTCCGGCTACAAGTCTACTATCCAGACCTACAACATGAGCGACACCACCGCCAATATCATCCTGGCTTTTTACAGGCAGGACGGCAGCCTGGAAAAGACACTCACTGACATCATCGAGCGCGACCGCTCCAAGATCTACTTCACTCTGCCGGTAAATGAGGGGTTCAGCGGCTCGGTCGTCATCTCATCAGATCAACCTGTCGCCGCCCTCAGCAGCATGATGAACAGCGGGCTTACCGCTGGTGGAACCTACCTGGGCCGCAGTCAGGGCAGCACCTCCGTCTATCTGCCTCTGCTGATGGCCAATCATGATGGCGGCTTCAACAGTTGGTTCACCCTGCAGAACGCCACCCCCTCTTCCACAGACGTGACGGTGAACTACAGCGACGGCATTACGACCACCATCACCCTGGCGGCGCACGCATCCCACAACTTCTATCAGAATCAGGAGCCTCACACCAGCACGCTCTTCGCCGCCGAAATCGCCAGCGACGAACCTGTCGTCGCGGTCGTGTTCCAGGAAGATGCCGGATCGCTGGCAGCCTACAGCGGCTTTGCCAGCGGCGCCACCAATCCTGTGATGCCCGTGATCAATGCCAACAACAACGGCTTCAACACCGACATTCAGATACAGAATACCGGCGACACCGATACCAGCGTCACCGTCTCCTACCTGCCCTCAGCCGCCGGTACCGCCTGCACCGAAACCCAAACTATCGCAGCCAATCAGACGGTTACCTTCGCCGGCGGCGCATTTGAGGACGGCTCCAATTCGACCTGCACAGGCGACGAGAGGTTCATCGGCTCCGCCCACGTTTCTGCCAACAGCGCCGACCAACCCCTGACCGCCGTTGTCAATCAATATGTCGGCAACGATCCCCAAACGCACTTCGCCGCCTACGGCAGTTTTGACCCGGACGACGCCACCAAGACTGTGCGCCTGCCTTCAGTCATGGACCGCAACAGCGGCTTTTTCACCAGCATTAATATAATGAACGTCGGATCGTCAGAGACGGCGGTGGAGTGTAAATTCACCGACACGACCTACACGGTCAGCGCGACGCTGCAAGCCAACGAAACCCTGACCGATCTGCAAGCCAACAAAATACAGGATGGCTATGTGGGCAGCGCATCCTGCACAGCCGCGGCCGACGACGCCAAGATCATCGGCGTGGTGAATCAACTGAAGTCGGACGCCACCAACGATCAGTTCCTGGTCTACGAGGGGATCAATCAATGATCAGCGCGGGGATGGGTAGCCGCGCTGCATTCCTGGCTGACGGCGTTCCCGCTCTGAACCGAGAGTGAAGACAGCATGAAACGCCGGGCGTATATTCTGCTTCTGGTTCTGCTGCTTCAGGGGTGCAGTCCTGGCGGCGAACTCCCTGGCGTAGTCGACAACCCGCGCGCAGACGGCGAAGCGGCAGCGCATTCGGCAACGCCACTGCCCAAGACCACAGCCGACACAGGCACTCTGACAGGCATGCTTCTTCTGAGGACGGAGGACGGCCTCAGGCCGGTGGTCGACATCAAAATCGCCATCGGCGAGACGCTGAGCGATGACGAGGGCACCGAGCGCGTCGTCGCCTACGAGCCGTCCACCGCGCCGGTCGCCTATACCGATTCCACGGGCCGTTTCGTGTTCGAGGATCTCCAGTCCGGTCGCTACGGCCTCATCCTCGACATCGTGATGAATTCCTTCCTCCTGTACAAGGAAGGTACTCTGGATGCCATCCTCTTCGACATCACAGCCGGTGAAGTGACCGACTTGGGCCGCCTCGAATACTCGGAGTTGCCCCTGCCCCAGTCATACAGATGACGGTTGGCGGCAGGCCGCCCGCTTCCGAGCAGAAGAACCGTCCAGAATCCACGTTCCCATCCAATAGGTCTCATCGACGAAGCCCATACGACGATAGAATTGCACGGGTGTATCTGCCGGGTCTGTGGCAATCAAGAGCGACCGCTTGCCTAGCGCGTATGTGTCCGCCGCCACGCGGGAAAGCAGTTGACGGGCGATACCCTGATTGCGGAATGGCGCCCGCGTCGCCAAGTTGAAGATGTATCTGTCGACGCCCTCGTACCAGCCGATGATGCCGGCGGCTTCATCCCCGACACGGGCGATGAGAAAAGATCCATCGGCATCCAGTTCCGCCCGACGTGTGACCATATCGGCCTCGACAGCGGCCCGGTTCGGCTCCTCTTCGCTGTCGGCAAATACCTTCAACTTTGCAATCTGATAATCAAGGAGATTCGTGCGCGTAACCGGCTTGAGCCGCGCGGGGCCGGACTCGGCCTCAGGCGGCGCACCCGTATGCACGTGGGCCAGATACAGCTTCGCACTGCCGCGAGTGCAACCGGCCTGGTCGAACGCTTCAGACAGCTGCCTGTCAACCGCGCGTCCGTGGGTGAAGATGTGTACCCGCCGCTCGCCCTAAAAAGCGCCCATATCAGCAAGAAAAATAGACGCCTCTGCCGGGTCAAACGGTTCCACAATGTGGATGTCGCAATAGCCGGTATTTTGGGCCCGGCTATAGTAGCCAAACCGCCGCCGCTCCACGACCTTCCCGAGGCTCACGTAGTCCTGAATGTACCAGGAGCGCACTTCCTGAACGAGGTCGTCGTGTGCTGGATGGTATGTCATTTGCCGGGCGTCCACGCTTGAACGATTCTTGCGTCTGCCGGCTTGACTGTTCGGCCCGTCGGCGTCGCATCCCCCAAGCGTCACGTGATGAGCCCTTTGGCGCGAAACGCGGTCGCCAGCCGCCCAATCCCTTCCATGATCTCGGCCGCCGTGTTGTAGCCAAAGCACAGCCGCAGGCAGTTGGTCCCCGAAACGCCGTCCGGCGCAAACGGCGGCCCCGCAAGATAGCCCACATCATATCCATCCAGAATGTCGTCGCGCACGGCTGCCGCGTTCGCCCCCTCCGGCAGTTGCAGCCAGATGAAAAGCCCTCCTTCGGGACGGCTCCAACGCGCGCCGCTGCCGCAGAAATTCTCGTCCATTGCCGCCAGCATCGCATCCCGGCGCTGTTTCTGGATATCGTTGATTTCCTCAATGTGGCTGTGCAGATGGCTGGTGGAAAAGCGATGCACCGCCCACGAGCCGAAGGTGTTCACCGAGCCGCCGCTCTTTGCGCCCAGCGCCCGCTCCAGGAACTCGCGCGGGCCGGTCAGATAGCCGATGCGCATCCCCGGCGCGATGATCTTGGAAAAGGAGGCCACGTAGAGCACCCGTCCGCTCCCGTCCAGAGAGTAGATCGACGGCTCATCCGTGCCCTCGAAGCGCAAGTCGACATAACAGTCGTCCTCCACAATCGGCACGTCATACTGCTGCGAAAGCGCCACCAACGCCTTGCGCCGCTCAAGGCTCATCGTCCAGCCCTGTGGATTCTGGAAGGTCGGCACCGTGTAGATCAGCTTCGGCGGCCTGCCCTCGGCGCGCGCCGTGCGGATGACCTCTTCGATCGCCGCCGGGATCATCCCCTCTTCATCGGTCGCCACGCCCCGCAGGTCGGCGCGAAAGCGGCGCAGCGTATTGAGCGTGCCGGCGTAGACAAAATCCTCGGTCAGCACCACATCGCCGGGGTCCAGCAGCGTCTCGGCAATCATGTGGATCGGCTGGCTGGAGCCGTCGCCCAGGATGATCTCCTCGGCGGTCACGTTGATCGCCCTGTCCCGTTGCAGCTTGGCGGCCACGAACTCCCGCAAAGGGGTGTAGCCCTGGGGGTGGGTATACAGGGAAAGATCGCCGCCCTCCTCCTCCATCGCCTGCCGCAGACCGTCGAGAAGCCCCGCCAGCGGCAGAGAACCCGGATCCGGATAGGCGACGGCAAAATCGTAACGGCCCCGTTTCCCAAAGCCCAGGCCCTTCGGCTCAGACGCATTCCGGGCATACAGACCAGCATAACTGAACGTTGACATGAGCGAATCTCCACTGTCGTGTCGGCGAGAGTCTTCTCTGGATAGCGGCAGATTGAAGAGTACCCGTCAACGGGCAAAAAGGCAACTGCGCGCCCCCCCTGCGCAGTTGTGTACGCGTAAGAAAATTGCGATAATGTAACTCCTGATACCCCCTCAATTACAAGAAATCACGGTTCAGATATGGCAACTTTCGAAACCTCCAAGCAACTGATCGCCGACGCGTCCCAAACCCTGGCCGGCGGGGTGAACAGCAACTACCGCCTGGGGATCGCGCCGACGCCGCTTGTTTTCGAGCGGGGCGCAGGACCCTACCTGTACGACGTCGACGGCAACCGGCTGATCGACTACTATCTGGGCATGGGGCCTATGATCCTGGGCCACAACCCGGCGCCGGTGCTGGAAGCCGCGCAGGAGCAGCTCAAATCGGGCATCCTCTACGCCGGGCAGAGCCGCATCGAGCAGGAAGCGGCCAGGCTGGTCTGCCGGATGGTGCCCTGCGCCGAACGGGTGCGCTTCAGTTGCGCCGGCAGCGAGGTCGTGCAAGCTGTGATTCGGCTGGCGCGCGCCGCTACGCAGCGCTCGGTGATCATCAAGTTTGAGGGGCATTACCACGGCTGGATGGACAACATTCTTTGGAGCATCGCGCCCGCCCCGGACGAATACGGCCCCGAGGACGCGCCGACCCCGATTCCCGCCAGCGCCGGGCAGGACCTGCAGGCCGGGCTGCACACCGAAGTGCTGCCCTGGAACAATCTGGATCTGCTGGAGAGGCGTCTCGAGCGGGAGGACGTAGCAGCCGTGATCATGGAGCCGGCGATGTGCAACACCAGCACCGTCTTCCCGGCTGACGGCTACCTGGAGGGCGTGCGCCGCGCCTGCACCGACAGCGGCGCCGTCCTGATATTCGATGAGGTCATCACCGGTTTTCGCGTCGCGCCGGGCGGCGCGCAGGCCCATTTCGGCGTCACCCCCGACCTGGCGACCTTCGGCAAAGCCATCGCCAGCGGCTTCCCCGTCTCCTGCTTTGCCGGCCGCGCCGACCTGATGGATATGTTTTCAAGCGGCGGCGTGATGCACGGCGGTACTTTCAACGGCCACCCCGCCTGCATGGCCGCGCTGGTCGCCACCCTGCATGAACTGCAAAAACCGGAGACCTTCGCCGCCCTCGACCAGCAGGGAACACGGCTGATGCAGGGTATCCGGCAGGCATTGGATGGGGCAGACATCCAAGCCCGCGTCGCCGGATTCCCCCAAATTTTCCACGTAGGATTCGGCGTGGAAGCGCCGGTCACCGACTACCGCAGTTCATTGCAGGCGGATAAGGAGCGCTATGTGCGCTTCACCGAGGCCCTGCACCATCACGGTGTGCGCGCGTTGGAGCGGGGCGCATGGTTCCTGTCCACCGCGCATACCGAGGATGTGATCGACGCCACCGTGGCTGCGGTCGCGGCCGCAGCGCGCGAGATCTGATTCAAACGTCGTCTTTCCAATAGAGCGCTTTCAGGCGGCGAATGTACTCCCGGTCCCGCTTCTCGACCGCCTCGTCGAACGTCGCCGGGTCCAGGAACCAGGGCTGCGCCTTCAACATCTGCTCGCGCAGCTTTTCGTTCTCGATCGCCTGCGGATTGCGCACGGCTTCGGGCCACTTCCAGATGCCCGCCAGGTCGTAGTGCAGGAACGGGCCTTCGTGGGGCATGCGGAAGCCGAAAGTGGAGACGATCCCCAGTTCGATATCCTCTGCGCTGGCCATGCCTTCCGCCCACAGTTGGCTGGCCTCCTTCATGATTGCCGCCTGAATGCGGTTCAGCAGATAGCCCGACTTCTCCTTGTGCAGACGGATAGGAATTTTGCGCGCGCTGCTCAGCAGTTCACAAGTGAGTTCGAACGTTTCGTCGCTCGCGCCCGGCCCTTTGGCCACCTCCACGCCGGGGACGATATGCGGCGGCGCGAAGTAGTGGGTCAGTACCAGCTTGTCCTGGCGGCCGATCTCCGCGCCGATGTCGCTGAGCACCAGGCGCGAGGTGTTGCTGGCAAAGATCGTGTGCGGCGGACACAGGGCATCGAGCCGTCTGAACAGCGCCCGCTTGTCCGCCGCCCGCTCGATAATCACCTCGGTAACGAAGTCGCTGCGCGCGGCCAGCAGTGCCAGATCGGTGGTCGTTGTGATCCGCTCCAGCGTCTCTTCGGCCCGCTTCTGGCTGATCAACTCGCCCTCGACGAAAAGCTCCAACGCACTGGCGATGCTGGCCTCGGTCCCGGCCAGAAGTTCGTCGCTGAGATCGCTGATGATCGTCGGGTAGCCCCACAGCGCGAAGTTGATCGCGATGCCGAACCCCATCGTCCCGCCGCCCACAACGCCCACCGTCTTGATGTCGGATAGCTGCATGGTTCCCGTCCTCAGTTCATCCTGAGATGCCCGTCTTCTTCGCTGTTATCCAGCGTTGCTCAACGCCAACTCCTGCAACGGCTCAAGCTGTCCCACGTGGAAGGCCTCGTGGAAGACCAGATAGAAGTGCAGCCGCTCATCCACGGTGACGCCCTGCTCCTCGTCCAACACTTCCTCCAGTCGCGACGCCGGCATCGCTTTCAGCGCGGCGATAACCTGCTCGGACGCATCATCCAGCCCCGCCAGCAATGTCTCCAGCGGAATCGCCTTATCGCTGTCCGTCATCGGTTCGGAGCCGAAGCCGTAGAGCGCGAACTCGCCCTCGTCCGGCTCGCTCACCCCGTCGATCACGCCCAGATACTGCATACGGTAGACCAGAATATGGCCCAGAATCCAGTTCATGCAGTTGCCGGGGAAGGGCAGTTGCAACATGCTGTCCGCATGGGTCAGCCCCTCCGTCTTCTGCTTGATGACATGATTGGTGATCCCCAGACTTTTGATATATAGCGTTGGGCTATGCACAAAACACTCCTTTCGGACTATGATTTTAGGGTTGCCACCGGCCACTAACTACCGTTCACTCATATATGTTCTCCATCTGCCACGCCTCCAGCGAGACCAGGCGCGCGTCCTGCCCCTGCGAGCGCAACGAAACACCGACGCTGTCCTCGCGCCCAGGGTAGACCCGCATCGCCACACACTGCTTCCCGTTGACAAACACCTCCACGACGCTCCTGTCCACAAAGACCCTCAGTCGCAGCGGCTCATCCCGTTCGAGGAAGACCGGTCCCGTCTCCGGCGCCCGCGAACGCACATCCGGCAGGATCGAAGAGTAGGAGGAGTCGATTGAGATGAGGCTGTCGGTGGCCGCGACCAGCCTGTCCCGCTGCCAGCCATTATACCGCTCCCAGTCGCGGAAGCCCCGCTCACGATAGAAGGCGATGCGGGTATACTCCTCCTTGCCGGGCGAGCGCAGCACGTTCAACTCCACCAGCGGCGCGTCGTTCGTCTCGATCTCCGCCATCAGCTCGATCGCATCCCCCCTGATACTCCCCAGGACGATCTCCTGGTTGGCCGGCAGCGTCAGATCAGCCATCTGCCGGTGCTCCCGCCGCAGCGATTCGACATCCCCCGCCGGTTCGACCAGCAGCGTATCGCGCCCGATCTTGTCCGTCCCTTGCAGCGTCAGGCGCCGCGGCAGCGTCATAATCTGATTCCAGCCCGCCGTCGGCTTGGCCGGGTTCATGTTGAAGATGACGTTTATGCCGCCCGTGCCGTCCGGCGTGGCGGAGGGCGCATGAACACCGCCCGGCCCGTACGCGCCGAAGTTGAAATCATGCTGCGAAGTCACCACAAACTTGTCGCGCTCCGTATCATAGTCGCCCAGCAGCGCCTGCCCGCCGCTCATGTGGCTGTAGAACAGTAGTATATGCCGGTCGCCGATCGGCCAGAAGTAGGGGCAAGCGCCGTCATCCCCGATAAGCGTGAAGCGGTCATCCTCCACAAAGGGGTGCAGATAGTCCCAATCGACCAGATTCGGCGAGCGGAACAGGAAGTTTGCGCGTGTGCGCTTGCCGGACGCCTTGTGGGGCAGCGTGCCGCCGGAGAGAGCGTAGTAGTGCTCGCCTTTCTTCCAGATGCAGGGATCGAAGACCCGGTAGGGCAGCGGCGAGCCATCCGCGCTGGCGATGGGGATGACCGGCGCGCCGGTCAGCTTCTCCCAATTGAGCAGCAGCGGATCATGCGAGACGGCCACCATGTTGCCCACCTTGGTGCCGTGATAGATGGCGATCACCCTGTCCTCTTCCACCAGCGCCGAGCCTGAAAAGCAGCACTCCTCCGGGTTGGGGTAGATGGCATAGGGCAGATCGCGCCAGTGGATCAGGTCGTCGCTGATGGCGTGTCCCCAGTGCTGGCGCGGGTCTTCGGGCGGGTAGGCCTGGTAGAAGAGATGCCAGCGGCCCTGCCAGAAACAGAGTCCGTTGGGATCGTTGAGCGTGTTTTCCGGGTTGACATAGTGATAGATTGGTCGGTGCGGATCGCCCTCATAGCGCTTGCGATAGGCCAGCAGCCGTTGCAGCAACGGATTGGTCTGCAACTCGGCTTCCTGCTCAGCCAGCGTCCCAGAGAAGCTGTATTGGGGCACAAGGGATGTGTTATCGGCTCGCTCTGCAGTGCTCATAGGTGTCGTTCTCCTTATTAGGACTTTCGCTAAGTCGGCTGGAAAGCCGGGATAGTAGGGCAGCGAAGTTGGTTTCGCAGATAGTCGCTGAACAGGTCGGTATGAACGCGATAGATGGTTTTGTTGAGCAAGGTGGCGTGAACCTTGAGTGAAAGCCAGGCATGATAACAGCAAGCGAGGTGATTGCGCTGCGAACGAGCTTTTCGACATTGGCATTGGGCCGAGCCTGTCAGTTGTTACAGTTCGCGGTGAAATTCTTCGACCTGCCAGCGCAACTCGTTCGCGTTTTGAGCGACTTGCGTGATCACAGTCTCATCCAGATCATTGGTGATGACCCAGTCAACGTCGCCGTTTATGGCAACGACCTTGAACAATTCCACTTTGAAAGGCAGTTTCTTGAGCTTGACAATGATGCCATGCTTAAGCCGTTCGTCGGTCCAATCGAGCGCATCAAGCTGAATATAGCCATCGTCTGCGCTCAGACTGACCATGCGGTTGGCTTTGAGTGTGGTGTAGAAGGTCAATCCCAGACGGTGAATCAACTTCAGGTTCCGCCACGAGCCATACCAACTGTCAAATAGCACCGTCTTGGCCTGAATCTGTTTGTCGCCAACGGCTCGCAGCAGCATCTCTTGAAAATGGTCGTTCTTTGACTTCCCATCCGCTTCTTTGGCGTCGATGCGGAAATCGACCGGATAATACTCGCCATCTTCACCACTGGTGTGAATCAGGTTCACGACCGCAATGCCGCGCACCAGACCACCGGCAGCGCCACTGTACTGCAGCTTTACCATCTCGATTGACCGTGAATCGCGTTTGTCTTGCACACTGTCGTCAATGATCAGGTACGCGTCCGCACTGTCGTCGATCCGTTCTTCCGCCAGTTCCCATAGATGACTGGCTGTGAGTCGCTCTCTTTTCAGGAAATCGCTGACTACATCGTGACTCATGCCATCCAGATGTTCAGCCAAATTGGTACAGGTGTAGTTGATCGGCGAGCTAACCAGGTATTCGACATACTTCTGTTTTGTCATCATGTCTCAAGCTTACAGGATCTTGACCTCCTAGCGAAAGTCCTACTTATATGTCTCGTACTGCTTTCCTGGACAGTCGCCGCCGCTCACTGGTCACCGCAGTCCGGCAGGGGATGGGGCTGGACTAGGACGCTGCCGTTCTCATAGGACTCGATGGCGGCCCAGGTGTACTCCAACGCAGCCAGCGCATCGCGACCCGAAGCCCGCAAAGCGCTCTTCGGAACGCCGTTGCCCACATCTTCAAGAAAGGCATGGATACGGCGGGGAAAGGTCTGGTTGAAGTCGGTAATCCCGCTGTGCGTAACCTGCGGCGGATCAACTCCCTCAGCAGTCGGGGACGGCCAGTAGGTGATCTTCTCGATGCAGTTCTCGATGCAGAATGTGCCGCGCGTCCCGCCGACCTCCACGCTCCACCAGCCGCCCAGCCCGAAGGTGGCGTCCCCCCGCTGGCTGAGCAGATAGCCGGCCGCGCCGTTGGCAAACTGCACGTGGATGCTGTTGACCGAGAGCATCGGGTCATCGGCCTCTTTGCGGAAGGTGGGCCGATGCAGAAAGGCCTGAACGTGGGTCACGTCCCCGCAGAAATGGCGCATGACGCTGAACGGGTGGGCCAGGAACGCCTTCACGTGGAAGTAGGGGAAGCCGGCCGCGTTGGGCGCGCCGATCTTCTGGTAGGTCTGCTCGCCACCGCTAAAGCCCATCTTGTGCAGGCAGTAGATCGGCTCGCCTATCTGCCCCTGCTCCATATATTGCTGTGCTTTTTCCGCGGGCGGCGTAAAGTAGTGGTTGAGGTTGCAGCCCAGGTAGCGATCCATCTCAGCCGCCTTCGCCACCATCTGGCGCGCCTCTCCGATCTGATTGGAGATCGGCTTTTCCACCAGCACATGCTTGCCGGCCTCCAGGGCCTCTATCGTCGGCTCGAAGTGCCAACTCCCGTTCTCCGCGCCGCCGGTGGACACATCCACGATGTCCAACTCCTCATGCCGCAGCATCTCCGTCAGGCTGGTGTAGCCGCGCACGCCGTGCATCTGCGCGGCCTCGTCCGCCCGCTCTTTCACCAGATCGCACACGGCCACCAGTTCCGCCAGGGGATCCTGCAAGTAGGCCCGCGCGTGCCTCTCGCCGATCCCGCGCGCGCCGACGATTCCAACTTTCAGTGTCATCTCAACTCCAGTCAGCTGTCTGATATGCGGTCATCGCCCGCGCTCTCCACTTTACACCGGCAGCGCGCAATCCACACGGTCGGCAGCTTCCGTACCAGTTGCCGGTAACTGATCACTGGCCACTAGCCACTGCAGTTACGCCGCCGCCGCGGCGTAAAGCGCTTTCAGATACCCAATCGAGTAGGCCCAACCGACGTCGCGCGTCTCCGTGTCACCGGGCAGGTCGGGAATGTGGTCCGGGTTGATGTAACCGCTGAACCCGACATTGCGCAACTCCCGCAGGATGCGCGCCATATTGAGGTCGCCGTCATCCAGCAGCGTCTCTTCGAAGCCGCTGGCGGTCGCCAGACTGCCCCGCACATTGCGCATGTGCAGCATAAAAATCTTCCCCTTGCGCCCGTAGTTGTTGATCTCATCGATCACCAGCGAACTGCCGCCGGCCTCGGCGCGGGTGCCGATGCAGTAGACATAGCCGACATTGGGGCTGGGGAAGGCGTCGATGATCCGATGGAAGCCGATGCCGCCGAAAGGCGTATCCACATTGGGCGTATCCGACGGATGCACCGCCAGCTTGATGTCATACTCCTCGGCGATCGGCGTCAGACGCTCGAAGGCGTGGCAGAAACGCCCCCACCAGCGCTCCAGTTCGGCCCGCGCGGGTATCTCCACCGCTCCCTGCCTGAGCGTCTCCGCACGCGCGAGGTAGCCGCCCCGGTGCGTCGTGCGGTACGCCTCCATCATCTGCGGGAAGACATCCTCCTCCGTCCGCTGGCGGGCAATGGGGATGCGGGCCTGGCCGTAGACTTCCAGCGCTTTGGCGGCGTTGTCCAGTTCCTCCTCCGCGCCGACCCGCTCGTCGATGTACGTGCGCGAGAGCGTGGGCAGCGTCACACGGTTGATGTCGATGCCAAAGGAGCGCAACCGCTTGCGCAGCGCGCGCACCTCGTCCAGACGCGGAAAGCCCTGCTCCGCGACGCCGGGCATATCAGTGTCCCGCCCGAAGTCGATCGCGTCCGCGCCCAGCGCCACCTTCTGGCGCAGCCATTGGTCGGTCAGTTCTGCATTGTGCCGGAAAATCGAGACGCGCAACATTTCTTGATCCTTCGCAAAAGATGGGGCGGCGGTTCCAGTTGGTGATCAGGCCGTGCTGGGACCACCGCGCAGAATTAGAATGAATGCCAGTCAGCACGCGCTCAGATGGCGGGATGGCAGCGCATTCAACTATCAGGGACGCGTGCTTTCAACTTTGGCAAGCGAAAGCATCTTCGCCTGTAAAGATTCCAGGACTAAATCCCGGATTAACGCGCTGGCGTGCAAAATCTGAGTTAGCTCGTCTTAAAAACTTATATCACAAAGTTCCTTGATTTCATCAACGGCCTGTCCGCGCCAGCTTTCCACTTCAGGTCTATGCCTGTCGTAGACATCATGCAGATCGGTCCGCTCCAGAATCGGTCGCATCCCTATTCTTGCCGCGCCCGTCAACTCCTGGCTGCTACCGTCGCCGACATAGATGCATTCCTGCGCCTTTGTCTCCAGTCGCTAACAAGTTCGCTGATAGATACTGCTTGAAGGCTTCTTGATCCGCTCTTCACAGGAAAAAACGGGGATGTCAATGAAGCGGGCTAGAGGAGATTGCGGAAAGAGCAACGGAACCGAAGGGCCGCAATCGCTCATAAGACCAAGCTGCAATCCTCTTTTCTTCAGCCTGTCCAATGCTTCCAAGACCTCTGGATCAGGTGCGAGCGCATTGGCCATGAACTCATAATGAAACCTGGCAGCCTGCGTGATGTGGGTTATATTCGCTTCAACGCCTGCGCGACAGCAGACATCAGCAACAATCTCCTCATAGGAACTGTAGCGTCCCAGGCAACTGTCCTGGTAGGTTTCCCCCATGAGCCGCCAGAAATCTACATAGGGGACTCTGACCGCCGCGGCCATCTGCGCATTTACCTGGTCGAACTCTTGGCGCGTGAAACTCCTGACCAATGTGCCAAACAGGTCGAAGATAACGGCTCTATAACGCATTCCTTCTCTCAAAAGTGGTCGAGGATTTACTAGGTGAAGAAATCAAAGACGTTGCCAAGGTTCGATGTGCTTCCCTTGTAGATCTCCGTGTATTGACAGCGTGTACACGTGACGGTGGTGAACTTTTTGTTCTGCACATCGAATATCTTAGCCAGCATACCCCCGGTCGCCTGGAAGATATCGGTCTCGAACTCGACATTGTCGCATTTGGGGCAGGTCCATTTTTCGTGTTGCATGGTTTTGATCCTCTGTTTCTCAGATGCTGCGATGATGGGCGACTGGTGTATCGTTGCGGCAGGGAGGATGCCGAGAGAGCGCTGAACTCGTCATCCGTATTTTCAGTGTCCTGGCTACTGGGTTATCTTGATCATTTCTTGCAGGTCAATCAGGTGTTTTTCTGCAAACGTGATTTCAATCGGTTCATCGCACAATCTCATCTGAATTGCGAGATGGCCGTCACCGCCCTCTTCCTTCACTTTGAGTTGCATCAGTTGCTGAATGATGTCTTCTTCCACTTCTCTTGGCCCAAACTGAAACATTGCACTATGTTCGGCACAAAGACAAAGTACATTTCCCACTCTGTCTTGCCATCCAGCGATTGTGCGGGATACGAGGTACAGCCCTTCAAAATATGGCTCTCCATTTCGTTGACCAAATGTCTTCCTACAGATCTGGCACCGGCCGCCGTACCATTCGACAAAAGACACGCGGACTGACTGGTTCTTGCCCTCCCACCTTTTAAGAAGAGTGGAATAAGATCGCTGCCCGCGCTTACTTTCATTCTCGATTGCGGTAATAATATCTTCATAAGTCTTCTCTCGTCGTCGCGACAAATTTTGACTTTCTCCCCCATTTGCCAATTTATCGTGACTCGGAGAACTGCTAGGCTTCGTAAAAGCCTCGGATAGGGCTTGGGGGTAAGGCGTCACCTGTTCAAGCTCTTTGAAACTATTCTTCATTTCGCCTTGAAGCAAAGCACTAATCTTCTTCTGAGTATGGGAGGAAGAACCTTCGATCCGCCTTGCAAGATTAAGGATCTCTCCTGATATTCTAGCTTCTTCAGCCAACTTTGCCACAACATGCTTTCTCATACCGAGTAGATCGGCCAATTTCTCATCACGGACAAACGACTCGGGAAGTTCATCGAGTGTTAGCTCGCTCGGTCTATGCATGTATCCGTTCGAATCGGGCAGCCACGCACCGTTGATCAGTATCTCGCCAAATTCTGACAGTTGTTCCTCTCTATGGCTGCCCTGATAAGTTTGTCTGCTTGATTTCTCTACAGTTCCGCGAATACAATCAGAGTGCGGACGAGCAATTCGATTCCAGACATATGCGCTTTTTTCCAGAGTGGGAGTTGCTATCGCATATTCCAGACCATCCACTTTTATGTTTGGATCAAAACTGTTAAGCCCTCGCTCATGACAGCTATGCCGATCACTTATCGTGACGTAGTTCTCGGAAGAGTAGCTCATTTTCCGTTCAATCGTGACGAAACTCTTTATTCCTAGATTTTTGAACAGGTCAGAATGAGGATGATCTGGGCTGACACATACAAAAGACTCATTTCCAGCGAAATACTCATGCAACACATTGCTTCCAAAATAGACTTGATTAGGCCTCCGGTAGACAGTTTTTCCCGAATACGGATTTTCAGCAAGAATAAATGGGGAGTCAAGCAACTGTTTCCGGAGCCGTTTTTTCTTCTCTTGTGAATCTGTCGCGTATGCACGGCCAATCTTATCCATATCGCTATTGTATTCGTGAACAGGAATCGTCATTCCAGCATCACGATATTTCGGAAGTATCCTTTCAATGACCTCTGCAACAAGGTCCAATTCCGGTACGCCTATTTCGCCCAGAAACTTTCTAACATCTCCATTCTCAGTAAGTCCTAACTTCACAACAGGAAATGAAGTATCGATATCCGCTCTGACAGCTAGGTATGCATTGGGGGAACCGTCATCCCGGAATGGATTCACATATGCACCGTCTTGAAGAGGAAGGATAGGCTTCTTTCTAAGAATTCCTCCGCTATCATATGCCCAGCGCGGTGGACGCCATAGAGCCCTTTGTCCGGATAAGAACTCATAGAATCTGATGAACCACGCGTCATCCTGCCTGGTAAGAAACTGTCTTGATATTTGTCGAGCAAACGCGTCCGGATCGACTTCATCAACCTCCATTTTAATCGTCAAGTAAGATCGGAGGACGGGTGTGCGGTCTTGAGTGATGTCAGTTGATAACCACTTGATATCATTGTTGGACTGAAACAATGTGCTCAGTTGCTCCTGATTGAGAATGTGCGTGAGTCCAACTCCTCGGGCGATCTTAGCGTTTCGTGCAGCAACAAACGTGCCGTCGGAGGCCGGGAGAAGGTCTTCGTTCATTAAAGCCCTGCTCACTTTGCTGAAGATAGGGTAGAACAGACTGGTTTCCAAGAAATCGTCCATCCTGATGGGCAACGCCTCAAGCAAAGACACAGACAACAGACCCATCTCCTTCAATTGTCGCAAAGTCTCGACAACCAACTCAGCGGTCTCTCTAATGAGCTTCTTATTCCAAGCGTCATGCCCGGGGATATTGTCGCGTGCAGGGGTTGTTCGGTATGGCCCCTGAATCAAAAATCCCAGTCCTGTTTCTTTTTCGGTCGGGAAATAGACAAACAGTCGTGCTGCATTGATTTTAGTGATACTCTCCGTCTCATCTTTGGTGTTGTCTCCAAGCCGAAATCCTATTTCAACAGGAACCTGACCACTATTATCAGGAACCGTCACTGACTTTTCAAAAATAAGCCAGTTTTCGCTCTTATCCTGACCATTGTTCTGTCCGATGACGGAAACGCGGCGCGCGGTATGACAATTGTCGACTTGCTCGACTTCCTTGACGTATTGTCCTTCTTCCGGGCCCGGCTCAACGCGCCATTCTATTTCGTCAATCCGCCTCAGGAACAACAGCACCCTCGGTCCAAGCCCCTGCAGCTTCCTCAGAATCAGATTAAAGGCAACCTCTGGGTGCAGCTCTTCATGATCGAATGGGAAAATGAAAACAGTCTCATCGCGCGAGATTGAGAGATCTGAATTAGGTTCTTGCGCTTCAGGACGGATGTACCGTTTGATAACGAAGTTTTCAGTGCCAGAGTGGATTTCTGGAGAGGCTGTAAAGGCATAAACTGACTTGAAACCGATGCCAAACTTGCCAATTTGAACAAAGTCCTCCTTTTTCGTTCCTCTTAGCACATCGGATATACCTTTTACATCTTCTTCGTTAAACAACGCGCCGGAGTGCCTGAATTCCAGCCTGTCTCGGAATAAGACAAACTGAACTTTGCAGGTAGAACTATCGTCAGGATTCTGTCCGAAACGTCTCTCTAGAGCATCTTCGGCATTCTGCAGAAGCTCGTTGACAAAATGGGATCTGTCACTGTATAACTGTTCTGAAATCAGGCGTCCCATATCGTCGAATTCTTCGCCGCGTCGCCGTATATTGTCCTGGCAGATTTTCTTGTAGTCGCTCGGCACAAAAGTCTCCTGTAAAACTAACAGCGTTCAAATCCGATCAAACACATATCAATCTATAACGTTAACCGTTACATCGATCCGAAGCGCATTAGCTATGCGTTGTATGTATCTAGCCTTGTCCTTAGTACTAATATGTGTTTCGACAAAGTATCCGTCCAACTCTCGAAACCCCCGTGATGATTCATTTCGTATCACAGATACAATTGGATGCCTATTGACTCTGATTGTCCGCAACTTTGCAACACGCTCTAAGCCAATATGTTGGATTGACCTGACAAAGGAATCTGTCGCCTTGCTTTCGCAGATTACAGTTCCATCGGGAAAACTGACCTGCAACTGTTTGGCTGGTCCTCTTCCTCCCCTAGTTATTTTCGAGCTGCGCTCGCCCCGCAGTTGACTGTTTATTTCTTTTGCCAAAGACGAAAGTTCCTTTGCCAAGGAAGTCAGTCTTGCCCTTTCATTCGAAGCGCTTATCAATTCTTCAAGTGACTCCATTTCTGAAGCTATGTCTTCGGAAATGGGGATCTGTAGTCTTCCGAGTTGATCAATTATCCCCAAAACTGTACGATGCCTTTTCTTTGCTGCTGCCATTCGAACAGTACCTTCCTTTAAAGAGGGAAGCATTTTCTCAACCCAGGCTCTTAACTGCTCTACGGTTTCCAAAGGATCATAATTCTCCATCTTTATGCCTCCTCTACGATCAAGATCCCGGATGCCACGGGTTCATGGACAACATCCGCTCTTTCCATGGCCCAATCCAACTCCTCGATGCGTCTGGCGTAGTCCGCCTCTGCGCTGTCGATTTGCGATTGACGCATCCTTCGAATCTTCTCGTCGTTTGCCTGCTCAATCTGTTCATTAAGTAGCCCAATGCGTGCCTTGTGGCTCGTAAACAGGCTCTCTCTGCGGTACGCGGCCAACTCCTGGGTCCGCTGCTGATGCTCTGCGCGTGTCGCAGACCACAGTCGATAATGCTGCGCCTCTAGTTCATCCCACGCAGCAGAATTGCTGTCTCCCTGCTCATCTGCCGCGGCCTCGACCGCTTTCTCAAGTAAGCGGTCGAGGTGTGGTGTTACGGCGTCCGATGAGGCGATTGGCTTGAGCGCCTGATCCTCTCTGATGCCGTGAAACTGCCACTGGTAGATGACAAATTCGTAACGGCCTGTGGGCACCTCATTGGTCTGCACCTTCAGTTTGGCAACTGCTCTCTGGTCCGCTTCGGACAGCAGCGCTGCTGCCGCCTGTTTCACCAGAGGATGCAACGGCATGACAAAAGCGGCCTCGGGATGTTCTGTGGCGCAGTCTGATTCGAAGGTAATGGACAGATGTTGATCCGCGCCTTTCAGCCAGTTCTCCCACTCCCGATAGGCGATCGCGTTCTGGCGGGGAAGTTCCTGAAAGTCACGCAAAAGGATAGTACGCGCTTCTTGTGAGAGACGGAGCGTCTTCAGGGGCCTCTCGCCGAGGATGAACTCTTGGTCTCGTCCACATGTCTGCTGCAGATAAAGCGCTACGAGTCTGTGCATGGATGCCGGAGTCAACCAGAAGCTGGAGGCGTCTTCAATCTCCCTCTTCATCTGCTCCTCAGGAAGACGGATGCCGAAAAGCTCCATCTGTCTCTGTTCCAGCGCCTCTTGTTCTTGAACCAAGCGAATCTTATTATCCGCCAATTGCTGCAATTTATCCCTTCTCTCCTCGTCGCTCAGGGTATAGTTTTCGGCGATGCTCCTGATCTCCTTGGTGATGTCTCCGAGGATTTCTTCGCTGCCGCCGAGGGCGCTCTCGAATACACCAATACGTTTGAGGCAGCGCTCGTAAATGTCGGCGTCAACTGTCCCCGGCGTAATCAGATTGACAATGGCGATGCTTTCACTCTTTTGGCCTACCCTGTCGATGCGACCGATTCGTTGCTCAACGCGCATCGGGTTCCACGGCAGATCATAGTTCACAATGCAATCGCAGAACTGGTAGTCCAGCCCTTCACAGCCTATCTCCGAGAACAGCAGGTCATCGAGCGTGTTCTTATCATCGCGCGGCATCTCGAAACGATTGCGAAGCGCAAGGCGCTCTTCATCGGGCGTACCACCGTGGAGCATTCCCACGCGCACGCCATCTGCCCTCAGACGTTCGTAGAGATAGTGCAGAGTATGGCGAAAGCTGCTGAACAGCATCACTTTGTTGTTGGCCAACTGCTGCTTATCCTGAATGATATTGCGAAGGCGCTCGTACTTTGGATCATAAGAATCGAGAGTGCGCGCTTGCTCAAGAATTGCCTGGATTTGCGACTGAATCGAATCGACAGCATTACTTTGTAGAATCGGCGTCGTATTGTCGGCTTCCGTCCATTCCAATTCGTCAATATGGCGTTTCAAGATGCCTTCGAGAAATGGCGCAAGCCCAAATAGGCAGCTTGCAGCTTGACGTCTGATTGTCGTCATCATGAAATTGACGCTGATGTCACTATGAAGCCGACTGAAAATCTCCGCCTGTACCAGGAGCAGATCGTCGTGAAGCCGCTTCTGTTCGGCAGTGAACTCAACGGATACGGTTTCCGGCTTTCGAACGGTGAACTCACCGATATCGCGACGCCGCGTTCGATTGATAATGCCTGAGAACGTATGCAACGCCTCTATGTTGGTGATGAGTTGAATTCTTTCTTTTTCGTCGGCACTCCTCTCAGCAGCGGATGCGTTCCAAGCCGGGGAGGCTTCTCTAAGTAGCTTTTGGGTGGCAACGCTGGATTTGATAACCTGTTGGCCTGAATCTCCCCAGGCTGAAACACGTTCTCTGATTTGGTTGAACTCGGGGTTGCGGTGGAGGATCGCTCGTCCCCAGTCAGTTGAGGCCGCCTGTTCAAGGGCTTCCGCCGCTCGCGCCGTCCAGTCCGGCTCCTGGGAGCGCACATGGTTCACCGCTTGGTTGATAAACGGGTTTGGTTCCGCCATATGTTCAAAGCTTTCCTGATCCAGGATGAGGTCAGGGCGGAGTGTGTTCAGCAAGACAAACAGATCATGACTGCCAAGTTGGATCGGAGTAGCGGTCAGGAATATTGCCGCTTCCGCATGGTCGCAGAAAAATCGTACGGCCCTGTGGGCATAGGTTTCTTGATTTCGGATATGATGGGCCTCATCCACGATCACGAGGTCAAAACGTGGATGCGGATCCAAATCCAAGAGACCTTTTCTGGGGCTTCGCTTACCGCCGCCGCTTGAACCGAAAAGAAGCACATCATCGAACAACGAATACGGGAGTATGACTTTCTGGTACTGTTCGGGCCACACTCCTTCCAGATCCATCTCCTTGACGCAGTATCTCAGGGTGGGTCCGTTAAGAGGAGTGAAACGCTCCTCAAACCGTTTCATCTCGCTCTCCCACTTGCGCTCGGTCACCAATGGACGAGGGCATATAATGAGGACTGACTTGATATCCCGCCTGGCCTGTAGTTCCCGCAGAATCAATCCAGCTTCAATGGTTTTGCCGACGCCGACGCCGTCCGCGATTAACAGCCTTGGACGGTCCGAACGAATAAATCGCAAAACAGGCCGGAACTGATAGGGGATAAAGTCAACGCGCGCCGCGTTGAGTGAGTACAGCGTCGATAGACTGGGATGCCGAATCTGGAGGGCAGTCAGATAGGCGTGAAACTGAGCAGTCGAAAGAAACTGAACGTCGTCGCGTTGCTCTTCAACCTTCAACTGTGAGGCATAGAACGTCTGAACGGTACCCTCTATAAATACCTTGACGCGGTTCTCTGGCTGGCCCGACAGCACGTCGACAACCGCGCCTTTCATGGAGGAATCAGACCTCAAGACTACAATTCGGCCTGGTGAGAAATCAGAGGAAGGCCCGTCGGTCCCCTGTGTGTGCTCACCATCCACAATCGTATCGGGAACAGCCCGCTTGCGGGGCGTATCGAAGTGGAACCACTCCCCATCGTCTTCCATGAAATCAGAGGTGTCCAGATTGTCCCAAAACTCCGCCTCTTCCTTGTAACTCTTGAATTTCGGGACTTCCAGTTTTTTCATTTTCTAAGCCCCCTAAGTCTTTTCTTTTCGCGGTCAGTCATATCCCGGGCGGTTACAGGTTTATAGACTGAGCCTTCGACATGCTCCACTACGGCAAATACGTAGCGCCCGTCCCCTGTCTGTCCGTAAAGAAGATAGCGGTTACGTCCTTGACGGCGAGCCAAGTGTTGCGGATCTTCGCAGATTTCCCAGACCTCATCGGGTTCCACATCGTGTTGGGCGATATGTTCAATGCGAAAGTCGTCCCAATCCCAATCACTAATGTACACATGTCACCTGGGTTACCATTTTCACGAAATCCTGAGGCAGACAAACCTTTACCCGACGAAGTCGTTCAGCCGTCCACTTTCGGACGGTAACCACGGGGGGCTACTACAAGCTGTCCGACATACCCATACTCCGTTACAGCGTCCAGATCATCGCGAGCCGAATCAAACCATTCGTCAGCTTGCCTTTTCTTGCAGCGTCTTCTCCGAACTTGCAATTTCATTTTTCCGAACATCCGTACACATTCACAGGCTGTGCCTTCGCATATAGGATTCATTCGACGACTGACCTCCGCCGAAGTTCTCACCGCAATAGCGGCACTTGACCGCCTCCGCTCTGATCAGTTCAGCGCAGTAGGGACAGAACTGCATCTCGCCGCGCATCACCATTCTGCGATCAAGAACGGGCTGATTCCTGGAGACGACCAAGGCCAGGATGAGACCTAGCGGGCCTAGCAAGAACCCCAGCGCAAACCAGCCGCACCCGCTTCGCCCCTTGTTCGTGGCTACGACCGGGCTGACAACGCCGGATAGTAGCCAGATAACCGCGAAGACACCGGCATAGATCAAATTTATTTGCCCAATGAACCCGGACAGCGCCTCTGGTAGAAAGTTCATTGCCGTCTCCTCTCTTTCTGGCAGAAAAGTTCAGTTGTCCCAATTGCCGACGCACACGGCGAGGGATTGTTGAGAAATGCTTGGCAGACCAGACCCCATTGCAACCCGAAGAATAATCATGTAACCCAAGGTCCCGCCATCAACCGTCAATACGGCTTTTCAGGCAGTCCACGTTCCCAGCTTTCAGGGTGGTCATGTTTCTCACAGACACTTAGCCTGCCACAACCGATTCTCGTATGCGTTCGATCAGAAGAACGTTCACCAAGGTCTCAATCGACACACCTTGTGCATGAGCCTTTCGCATGAGTTCTTCCGCTATCTCAGGTAGAATCGCAACGCGAACTGCTCGCTTGTGAGGTGTATCAAAACGGAACCATTCCCCATCGTCTTCCATGAAGTCAGCGGAATCCAGATTGTCCCAGAACGCAGCTTCCTCCTCATAACTCTTAAAATCGGGGACTTTCAATTCATTCATTTTGTCAGTCTCCTGAATCTTCTTTGTTCACGGTCAGTCATATCCCGGGCGGTTATAGGCTTATAGACTGAGCCTTCGACATGCTCCAATACGGCAAATACGTAGCGCCCGTCCCCTGTCTGCCCATAAAGAAGATAGCGGTTGTGTCCTTGTCGGCGGGCCAGATGGAAAGCATCTTCGCAAGCTTCCCAGACTTCAACCGGTTCCACTCCATGTTGGGCGATATGTTCAATGCGATAGTCGTCCCAATCCAATTCACTAATGTACACGCGTCACCTGGGCTACTCTCTATCCAGATTGTGGAGCAGATAAACCTCTACCTAACGGCCGGGTTCACCGTGCATGCGGCCCAACGAAATTTCCGTCTAGGCAATCAATGATGGTAAAGACGTTAAGAAGCCGAAAGACGATCATGCTCCGGTTGCATTGCCTTGCTATATGATATATATGTCGCTACTTCGATAAGATCATAGCCGGAAAATGCCGTGTTTGGACTCTGGGGTGAAAGGGACACTTACAGGCACAAACGAAGTGGGCTCTACCGATATTGCAGCAGGGGAATCTTGCGGATGAAGATAGAGTAAGACATCAATTATTGTAGCGTCGAATAAAGTTAGTTTCCGAAGCACGAATTGGATATTGTCAGCAAGTCTTGATCCAGGTGGCACAAGTTTTTTGCCTGGAAAGGCATCCCGGAAATCGGAATCATACTTTGCCACGAAACGATCCCATGGAACATTGCATTCAGCGTATCGCGCAAGATACCAAGCGAATACTCTATGGCGAATGATCTGGTTCTGGCGAACAGTGATTTTGGTCTTCCGAACTTCCGAGGACGAGGGCCATTTGGATTCAATCAGGTAGATAGTCTCTGATGTGGCAACGATCGCTTCGAATTCGCCGAATTCCGCGCGGGGCGAGGCCGGATCGCTGGATCCACTCCTTCCGAAGCTGGGCCGGTAGAAGATAGTCGCCACGTTTGGATCGGACGTGTCGCCCAACTGAGCAAGCACGACATCAAGCCGATTCCGAAGCGCCCAATACGTGAGGGGATCTTCACCGTACGCAAACCATTGAGTCATAATTGCCTGTACGAGTTAGACGTATAACGTATATCTCATAGAGAACTATATCTTACCACATACGCAGCGAAATCTGTCGGCTTCGAGACTTGATTCGATATTTCACAATAGGCCCCACCGCGGACTTTACGCATATTAGTGCGAGGGGTTTGCGCGTCCAGTTTGCCTGCCTAGAATCCCACAAGTATACTGAATCCGCCCTACACTCCTTCACCCCTGTTCGGGGAACCGCAATGACTCTGACAAACAAAATCGCAATCGTCACCGGCGGAGCAAGCGGCATAGGCGGCGCCATCGCCCGGCGCCTGGCCGCGGACGGGACAAGAGTGCTGGTCGCCGACATCATGCCGGACGCGGCCGCCGAAAACGTGGCCCGCATCGAGGAGGCCGGCGGCACTGCCTCCGCCTACCGGGTGGACATCTCCCAGCCGGAACAGATCCGGCCGATGATCGAGCGCGCAGTGGAACTCTGGGGCGGGCTGCACTTCCTGGTGAACAACGCCTGGAGCACCAGGGAGCCGGACGGCAGCGCCATCACCCTGACCGAAACCGCCTTCGACCGCGCGCTCAACACCTCACAGAAGGCGGTCTACCTCAGCGCCAAGTACGGCGTGCCGCACATCCAGGCCAGCGGCGGCGGCAGCATCGTCAACATCTCCTCAGTGCATGGCCAACTGGTCGCGCCGACAAACCTCGCCTACGAAATGACCAAAGCGGCCATCATCGCCATGAGCCGCCAGATGGCCCTCGATTTCGGGCCGATCGGCGTACGCGTCAACTGCATCTGCCCCGGCCATATCGTCACCGAAGCCCAGGCCGAACGCTGGCAGCGCAACCCTGCGATGCTGCGCTTCTTCGACCAGCACTATCCCCTGCGCCACACCGGCGTGCCCGACGACATCGCCAACGCGGTGCGTTTCCTCTGCTCCGAAGAGGCCGGTTTCATCACCGGCCACACGCTCGTCGTTGACGGCGGCATGACGATCCAGTTGCAGGAAAACCTGGTCATCAACACAGCCCGCTACCTCCGCGACCACCCGGAGATCGACCTGGGCAGCTAATAGCCGATCCCCCGCAAATATGTGACCATCCCCGCGCTGCGCTCCGCCTCGCTCATCGGATCATCCCGCCCGGGGATCGGCTGTCCGGGGCAGGCGGTCACCCAGCGCTCGTAGCCGATCCCGTCCAGCGCCCCTTTGATCGCCGGGAAATCGACGTTCTCATGCTCGCCGACCTGACACCACTGCGGATCGTAGAAGCCGTCCGCGCGGCGGGAGGTCGTCGACCAGTCTTGCAGATGCACATAGTTCAACTGCGCGCCAAAATCCCGCAGCGACGCGACCGGGTCATACCCCCACAGTTGCGCATGGGAAACATCAATGCACAGCTTGGCCGTGCGCAGACTGGCCATGTACAGCTTCCAGTGGTCGATCGAATCCACCAGCAGATTGGTATGGATGTGATAGGTTAACTCCAGGCCGAACTGCGCCGCATACTCCGCCCACTCGTCAGCGCCCTCCGCGGCCGCCCTGACATCATCATCGCTCACCGGGCGGCCCGCCGGCTTGCCGCCATTCATATACATGAAACAGTCGCAGCCCATCTCCGCGGCGAACTCCAGCCGCCGCCGGTTCAGCTCGAGATTCTCACGATCGCGGCTGTCCGGCGTCCCGTTGGCCGTCAACACGACCAGCGGCATCCCCGCGTCGTCACAGATGCGCCGCAGCCGCGCCGGCGTGCCCATCCAATTGAGAGGCAGCCGGCTTTCCCAGCCCTGCCAACCCACCTCCACCAGCTTATTCAAGGTCGGCTCCAGGTCAGGATTTTGCCAGCGCAACGTGCAATAGGCGAGCTTGTAGCTCATGTGGACTCTCCTTTAATCGGTTGGTCGAACTGTCTGCGCATTGCGCATCACATCGTCCAGAGGCCGATAACCCAGATAGCGCCGCGTCTCCTCCAGGCTCCAGGTCATGCCCGTATTGGCGGACATGCCGTTGACAACGACGGCCGGCGTAGGCCACCCGCTTGCATCGGCGTTGATCGCCCGCTCAAACAGATGCGCAAAATCCCGGTTCGACAGCCACATCAGGCGGAACCAGCGCTGCGCCCGCCGGTACCCCTCCGGGTCGGGGTGGCACCCCGCGCCGCCGCTTTCTGCGCCCGGATCGCCGCTGGCGTTGAGCGTCTCCGACCGGTTTTCGCCCGGCTGACACCAGCCGATGCGCACGCTCACAAAGCTCGTGGAGCCATCGGCCCGCGCGCCCAGCGCCCGGCAGATGCGTTCGCTCACCATCTTGGTCGTCGAATACGCGGTGGCGTCCAATGGCGGGTCGGCCTTTTCCCAGACCGTGCCCACACCCAGAGGCCGGCCGGGATGCAGCCTGCCCGGCCCCACTGTGGCCGCCAGGGGATCGTCCTTGTAGCGGCCCATCACGTGATTGGAGGTGGCGAATACAAAGCGCTCGACCGATGGGCTGTCGTCCGCGGCCAGCGCCACGTTGAGGGTCATGTCGATGGAAACGGCCGCTTCGTCCCAGCTTGCGTCCGGGCAGGGGTTACTCGTGGCGAAATGGACGACCGCCTGCACCCGCGCCAACGCATCCCGCCAGCGGCTGTCGTCGGGATCGGTCAGGTCACACTTAAGCAGTTCGACCACCGGCGCCGCGCCCGTCCGGTTCTGCGCGGCTGCGGCCTGCAACGTCTCCAGCTGCTCGGATGACGGTGGGCGCACGTCCAGCCCGATCAGCCGCGCGGCAGGAGTGGTGCGCGCCAGGTGCAGCAACAGCTTCATACCCAGATTGCCCAGCCCGCCCGTGACCGCCATGGAACGAGAGGAAGACATTGGGCTTCTATCTCCTGTTATTTGAAATGATTGTCGCCGACTCCGGCTTTCGGAGATCTGGCGACAATCATATCGTTCCGCCAAACGTTTTCCTTCCCGGTATCGAACCAAAAGGCGGGCCGGTCAACACAAGGTCTACCGACCCGCCTTCCTGAACAATTCGGTGGCCGGCGCAGTGACCGGCCACAAGTAACTGGAATCTGACCTCTAAGAGCCGTTCTTCGCCCAGATCGTCTCCAGCAGCCGCGCCGGCGACATCGGCAGTTCAGTCGGCCGCACGCCGATGGCATCATAGATCGCGTTGGCGATCGCCGCGGCCGGCGGGACAATCGGCACCTCGCCCACGCCGCGCACGCCGAACGGATGGTCCGGGTTGGTGACCTCCACCAGAACCGATTCGATCATCGGCAGGTCCAGCGCAGTGGGCATCCGATAGTCCAGCAGACTGGCGTTTAGCAGATGACCCTCGTCGTCGTAGATGTACTCCTCATTCAACGCCCAGCCGATCCCCTGAACGACACCGCCCTGGATCTGGCCCTCCACATAGCTGGGATGGATCGCCTTGCCCACATCCTGTATTGCGGTGTAGCGCAGAATCGTAACTTTGCCGGTCTCCGGATCGATCTCCACATCCACAATATGGGTGCCGAAGCATGGCCCGGCCCCCTCCGTGTTCATCGTAACGCTGGCCGTCAGGGCTTCGTAGCCGCTGGACAACTGCTGCGCCGCCTCCTTGAAGCCGATGCTGTGGCCGTTGCCCCGGAACTTGCCGTCCAGATAGGTGACGTCAGCCCCGTCCATCTCCCAGAAATCGGCCAACTGCACGCTTATCTTTTTGCGCAGTTCCAGCCCCAGCTGATGGGTCGTAACGCCGATCTTGTGGGTCACGCTGCTGCCGCCCGTGCCGCCGGTGTAGCCGATCGAGTCGGTATCCACGACCTGCGGGTTGATGTCCTCAGCCGCAACGCCGATCGTCTCGGCCAGCATCATCGCCGCCGATGCGCGCGTGCCGCCGATGTCGGCCGAGCCTTCGATCAGATTCACAGTTCCGTCGGCGTTGACCACTGCGGTCACGCTGGACGGTCCCGCGCCATTGAACCAGAAGCCGGAAGCCACGCCCCGCCCCCGATTCGCGCCCTCGTTCGGCATCGCGCTATGGGGATGATCGATGGCCGCTTCAACCGTCTCCTTGTATCCGATGCGTCTGTATTCGGGTCCGTCCGGACGGTGATCCCCTTCCTGCGCGGCGTTGATGTGCCGGAACTCCAACGGATCGATTCCCAGTATCTCCGCCAGTTCGTCGATGACCGTCTCCGAGGCAAAGGCCGCATTCGTGCCGCCCGGCGCCCGGTAAGCGCCGCTCTGGGGACGGTTCACCACAACATCGTAGCCATCTATGCGCAGATTATCCAGCTTGTAGGGAGACAGAATCACACCGGCGCCAGCGCCCACAGGTGAGCCGGGATAGGCGCCCGCCTCATAAATCAGGTCGGCTTCAACCGCCGTGATGCGACCATCTTTATTGGCGCCCATCTTCACTTTGATGTAGCTGCCCGACGTGGGGCCGGTCGCCTGCAACACTTCGGTGCGTGTCAGCGCGATCTTCACCGGGCGGTACGCGCTCTTGCGCGAGAGCAGAGCCGCCGGCAGATCGGTGTAGGGGGTGAATTTGCCGCCGAAGCCGCCCCCGATCTCCGCCGGCGTCACCTTCACCTGCGAGACGGGCACCTGCAAGAGCGCGGACACGGAATCCCGGATTTGAAACGGTCCTTGGGTGCTGGTCCAGATGTGAATCTGATCGTCGTGCCGCCACTGAACGGTCGAGGCCTGTGGCTCCAGATAGCCCTGATGGACCATCGCCGTTGTGAACTCGCGCTCGACAATTGCGTCTGCTGCTGCGTAACCGGCCTCCAGGTCGCCGCGTGCATGGCGGAAATGCTGCGCCATATTCGTGGGCTTATCACCCACTTCCCCTATGGCGACGGTGCGCAACTCAGGCAGGAGAATTGGCGCGTCGTCCGCCATGGCCTCCCGCACATCCAGCACCGGTTTGAGAACCTCATACTCCACATCAATCAGGCCGACCGCCTCTTCGGCGATGTGGACGCTGGTTGCCGCCACCGCGGCGATGGCGTGGCCGTGGTAGAGCACCTTGTCATGGGCCAGCATATTGGCGCTCAAATACCTCAGATTCACCGCGTCTTCGCCCATCTCCTGAATTTTATCCGCCGCTTCCGCCAAGTCCGACGACGTGACGATCGCGGTGACGCCGGGCAAAGCCTCGGCTTTGCTCGTGTCGATATTCAGGATGCGGGCGTGGGCGTGGGGGCTGCGCAAATACTTTCCGAACAACATCCCCGGCACATGCTGGTCAGCAGCATAGCGGGCAGCGCCCAAAACCTTGTCCATACCGTCGTGCCGAATGGGCCGGGTCCCCACTACCTTATAGTTTGCGGACATAGCCGATTTGCCGTTCTCTGACATAAATAATCTCCTTAAGAATTGGTTGCGTTGTGGATAGCCGCTTGCAGACTCCTACAATTTATATTCACGAACAGTTCGATTGCCATTCGTCGCGGATTTGGAATGTTCGGCAATCACACTTGCAAATAGCCAACCGGGGAGTCCTGACCCAATCATCATCCATCGCAAGCAGGCATGTTTGGCAATCAGATCGGATTGTACCGATCTTCACCCGCTCCGTCAAGCGGTCATGAGTTGGGGCGTGCCGAAGTGCGGGCACGTCGCTGAGCAATTTATGTTCAAGAAGATCGTCCGCGCAGGCGGGCCAATTCAGCTTCCAGTGCCTGCGCCCGCTCTTCCGCCTTCCGGCGAGCCGCCGCTTCCGTTTCCGCTAGATCCTCTGCGACGCGTCGGGCGGTTATCGCGTCCCTGAAGCCAGGTATGACATACCCTGCATACACCTCGTCCAGAGCCAACTCCGCCAGTTCCGGCTGTCGCCGCAGGTCCTCCATGCGAAACTGAAAACCGGGCAGCATTTCCGAGTGGATCACCCCGTCGGCGTCGGGCTGAATCTCCTCATAGCGCCCCTCCGGCGCAAGACGGTAGAAGCGCATATGCTCGCCGCTGGGATCGAGAATCGTGTACTCCCTCACCCCGGCCAGCGCGTAGTCTCTCCACTTCTCCTCCGTATCCCGCCGAACTTCTGTCAGCGTGGAATCGGACAGAAATTCGACAACCGCGTCGCAGATCCCTGCAAACGAGCGCTGGTCAATATCGCCCCAAGACACCGGGTTGCTATTCAAAATGATGCCAATGTCCGGCTTGCGCACCGCTCTACGCATCCCCGACGACTCTTCAGAGTCTGCCATTGTCATGTAAAAGCCGGTCTCCATATTGATCAATTCCGCAATCGCGTATGTTTCCAAGTAGCGGCGCAACAGGTCGAGAAACCAGTTTCCCAAGTCAAGCTGGGGCTTGTTGGCCGAGGGCTTGGCTTCCAGTATGCCGTTATTCCATTCGTAGCTGACATCAATGTCAGGGTAGGGGTTTTCATACCACCTGGCCCAGTACTCTTCAAGGGTGACATAGCGGCCTTCATCAGGCGCTCAAGGATTCACCGGCGCGGCGGGCCGCGCAACAGGTCTCACCGTAGTGGCTCCGTTCGATTCGGATGAATCTACCCGCGTCTGCGGCGCGTCTGACGCCAATTCGGCCTCCCTACTTCCTCAACTGGCATAGCAAGCTCCCGACTGCGCGTATTACAACTGTTCCGGGGACATTCTATCACGAGTCAATCGGCCTACTCGATCGCTATCCGTCGCGGCGGGGGAAATTCAGAATGCGCCCCCGCTAATGATGGTGGGCATAATGGTGCGCCAATAAACCTCTGCCGAAATCATTGGTCGGATCGCGCCAGACCGAGTGGATGTGATTGGCGTCATTCTGCGTGTTGTCATATTCGCACACGAAGCGCGGCCCCTGAATGCGGTAGTAGTGGCCCTGACGCTTCTCCAGGCCGCCGGCCCAGGCAAAGTGGATGCCATCCAGCCCGCGCGCGCGCAGATTGTCCAACTCGATCTCAGCCAGTTCGTCCGGCATACGGTGGACGTACTCACCGATGAGCGCCAACAGCAACTCCTGTTGACCGCTGTTCATCCGGCTGTGGCATAGGCCGCTGGGCGTCTCGGTATAGCGCAATGCCTCAACGTGCCCATCGTTCAAGCCGTGGGCATTGATCCAGACATTCATGTCCGGGTAATGGGCAGGCATCTGAAATGTGCCCTCGAATATCTCGGGCAGATTGTATAGCACATTGTCCGGCGGCGCCCCCGGAGAGACGCGTGCGATGGAAAGGGCCTCCTCATCAAAGGAGTGGACCAACTCTCTGGCCAGATCCTCAGTGCCGGCCAGGGGACGGAGCGCGGTCGTCGGGCTGAAAGGCGCATCCGCCGGGTTCGAGCCAAAGAACATCGGGGTGGGCGCGATGATCTGCCCATCCGCAATCGTGAAATTGAGCGAAACATGATGCCCTTCAAAACGCCAACCCCATCTTCCCTTCTCACCCGGGCTGCCGAAAATGCTCACGTAGTAGAGCTGTGGATCCCTGCTGGGATGCGGTCGTTGCCACCCTTCCAACAGATCGAGCGTGCTCTCATGCCCCATCACCGTCGAAACGGTCACAAACCCCCCCCGACTGAGACCGGTCTTTGCCAATTGCAGCGCCTTTTGCCGCTGCGGAAAGGCCATTTCGGACAGAGAAAGCCCTTTGCGCAGAATCGGCGTATAATCCCAGTTTGTGCGCTCCAACTGGTCGGAAAAGGATATTACCGCTTTGTGTTTCTGGTCCATGGCAAGACAGGCCAGAAATGTCGTCGCGGCTTCACCCATTTGGCGGACAACAGTTTGCGCGCCAGCGCCAGTCAAGGTTTCGATTGTGTTTGTCATGCGCGCATCCTTTGTGCGTATTGCTGCCAAGTTCCCAAACGGCAGTTCTTAGTCGTCGGTTTTCAGTGGATCGCCCGGACGGAGATATCGGAAACCAGGAGCCAGGAACAAAACGGCTACGCCCAATCGTACCGCAAATGTGTGGATTGCTCAACAAGCGGAATAGCGGTAGCTCGCGGGCAGCGGCGAGTGGACACAGCGATTCGCTATCGACCGACAACAGTCCGGCTTTGCAGCCCCAAAACCATCTGACTGCCGGCCAGCGCGGGGAGGGAAGTTCAGAATGTGCCCCCGCTCGAAAAAGGCGCGGAAACGGCAATCGAGAATCCGCAAAAAACAGCAGGGCGATTGCATCTAAATCTGGGCGCCAGATCAGCCGGAAATTCAACGCAAAAAATGTAATGATAAGTGGAAGTCGCTATCCGCTTGCCGATTGAAGGTGGTTTACGGCCAAAAAGGCGGTCATCAGTTGCCGGAATCGGTCGGATTCCCTGGCTGCGCGCCATCATCACGGCAGACGGGCGGCTGGGTGAAGGCCGCGGGCGTGGTCGCGGCGGGCGGGGCACAGGCGCAGAGCGGGTCAAAGCGCTGCATGAATTCATGTGATGCCTTGCTCTGTATCCTGTCGGTGCGTGCGGTGAGTATCAGAGTGGCGCGAAGTGGCGCGAATTGCCGCGTGAATTCATGTGTTTCTTTGCTCTCTTGGAAAAAAATTTTGCGGATGGGGCAGATTGTCGCGTCGGGTGCGGCGGCGTTATGGTCTTGCAACTGTGGTTGTTCTGTCAGACCGTATACGTTTGTTAAGGTGCAGAGATGGTCCGCTGTCGCCTTGGTCTTGCGGCGATGGGTACAGCTTATACGGTGGTCCAGGCTCTTGCAAGGGGGAAGGAGCAGGTTGGGCGCTGAATTGCGTATTTCGTATTGCGTAAGGGCAGGCGAGACGGCCACGATACAGTTGTTGCATTGGCCGGCAGCGTCCCGGTTTCAAACGGGATTGACGTTAGAAGCACTTTTAGGGCGGTTGAAGGGGTTGACAGGCAGGCGAGATGCAGGAGCGTTACACGAGAGATTGCGAGAGAATGTGTGAGATTGGGCAAGAAATTTTGGGCGCAACACGGCAGACGGTTGGCTGGCGAAGGGCGCGCGCGTCGTGGGCCGGGCACAGGTCGCGCTGGAGGCCCTTCTGCGGCGGATGGAGGGGTTGCACAGGCATGAGCGCGCGTACGAGAGATGGACGAGAGTTCACGAGAGTTCACGAGAGATTGGGGAAAAAAAGTTTTTGGCGCCTGACGGCAGACGGGTGGTTGTCGAAGGCCGCGCGCGTGGTCGCGCCGGGCGGGCACAGGCCGGGCTGGAGGCCCTTTTGCGGCGGATGGAGGGGTTGACAGGCAGGAGCGCATGTACGAGGGCTGGTTGACATTTGTCTGAACTGTGATTTACGTGATTAAGTGATGGAGATGATTAACGGCGCCGGCGCAGATCGCGGTTTTCGTGCATGGGCACTGGGCGAAAGGGGTCTTGGCCCGACGCATGCGCGGCGACGACGAGTCGGCCGCGCGCAAGCCGTATGAAATCGTATTCTATTTATTTGAAGTACGGTTATGACAAAAGGCTGTAGGCGGACGAGAATTCGGTGAGCTGGCGGCGTAGCGCCTCGAGGTCTACCGGCTTGTTGGCGTTCTCCTCTTCTTCTTCCTCCCACTCGCCATCATAATCGTACGCAAACCCCACTCTCTTCTCGTACAGGATTTCGGCTTCACCGGTCAGCTGGTTGGCGTGCCCGAGCAGGTCTTGCAGGTCTTTTGCGGCCTGTTCGGCCTGGCCGGGGCCGGCGATTGGCACGGTCGCCGGTATCACAGCGACGGGCAGCCGGTTGAGGGGCTGGCCGGACAGGGCGTCCACTACGGGCGGCGAAGCGGGCGCGCAGTCGGTGAGGAGCTCTGCCAGGCGCTTACGCATCGTGAACAGGTCATCGAGTACGATGGGCAGATCATGTCCTTGAGGAGGGCTGTCTATTACCAGGGATCTGCATACATCGATGTCCTTCTTTGTGAGCTTGGTCAGACGCTGGTAGCCGAAGCGTTGTCTGCCGGCGGCGGTCAGGACGTGGGCAGGCGGTTGGTTCTTGCCTTTGGTTGCTACGGGTTCGGGCGCGACAAGGCCCTGGTCGATGAGGGCGCTGATCCGGTACTGGTCCTGCCAGGCGGCGATGGCGGCGGCAGCGTCGAGGAGTTCGGGGTCGCCCGGCGCGCTGGCGACCTGGGCGGCGGCGGCGGCGGTCTCCTCGCTGCGAATCAGGTCCATCTCGTCGTCGGCGAGGCGGTAGAGTTCGATGAGCACTTTTGCGGCGCGGGAAATGGCGGAGAGGGCGGCGGGTGCGAGCTTGCCCTCGAGGACTTGGTCCATGCCGGTGGACACTTTATCGATGGCGTGGCGCAGGCGGTCGGGTATGCGTTTGTCGGCGCGGGCGGCGGCTGACGAGGCCTTGCCGCCGTGCGAGCGCCACTCCCAAGCCTTGTCGGCGGGGGCGTGGGCGATACAGTAGCCGTCGAGTTGGTCGAGGCCGTTGCCGCGGCAGGGGGTCCCGTCTTTCTTGAGGCTTTTGCAGGGTGTTGAAGTCATTTCTACTCTCCATTTGTGTGGTTGCCGCAGGGGTGCGGCTGGGCATTTGTTGGTGGTGCGAGACTAAAGTAGCACATTATGGAATCTTTTGCTTTGGACTGGTAAATTGTTGTCGCCGCAGGCGGGCGGCGAGGCAATTTTTGTGGTGCGAAAGCAATGTAGCACAGTCTGAAATCTTTTGCTTTGGACTGGGGAGGTATTGGCGCGGCAGGGGTGGGGGGAGGCGGTTCAGCCAATAATGAGGGGTGCGTTTCCGACAGGCTATGGTCAGATGGCAGGGCTGGGGGATCCACGAAGGGCACGAAGGGGCACGAAGGGTAGGGAGGGCGTTGCGGAGGGAACTGATGGGCGTTCACAGTTGTCCGGACTGTGATTTATGTGATTTATGCAGTTAAGTGATGGAGATGATTAGCGGCGCCGGCGCGGATCGCGGTCTTCGTTGACGAGAACCGGGCGAATCACAGTTCGATTCTGCCGGCAGGCAACCTTGCAGATGTCACCTCTTTGACCAGTTCTTCAAGAGTCAACCACTGCTAATGCGCGTTCACTCGGGAACCTGCTTCTTTCCGGATTGCGTAATGCGTATTGCGTAAGGGCAGGCGAGACGGCCACGATTCAAACGCTTTGTTCGCCCGAAAAGTCCCGGTTTCAAACGGGATTCAGATCAGATGCGATTGCCCTGCAAAAAACAGTGCTTCCACTTGAGGCGTCTTTTAGGTATAATACGCCACGCTCTGTTCGATTCAGAGGGCCAACGGATGAGTCATGGAAGAAAAACCAACTGCAATTCTCTCCCTGCCGGCAGACTATAGTGCCCGGCGCCGGAGTTCCACAGAGAAAAGACTTCAGCAGATCGTTGAACTGTTGGAGGGGAAAAACAACCTCCTGGTTCTGATGCACAACGATCCGGACCCGGACGCGATTGCCAGTGCTCGCGCCATGGAAGAACTGCTGCGTGTCCATGCTCCGGCCACAGCCGTCACGCTGGGGCACGGCGGCATAATCGGCCGGGCCGAAAACCGCACAATGGCCGGCCTCGTGATGCCTCACGGGGTTCGCATCCCTCAAAGAACCGCCGCCGAGGATATCAACATCTATGACGGTGTTATGCTGGTCGATACCCAGCCCAGCGCCGCCAATCATCTGCTCTGGAGCACCGATTTCCCACGCGAGGAGGTGCTGGCCGCCATCGACCATCATCCGCCGCGGCGCAGCCAGGTGCGTGCCAAGGTTCACGACGTGCGCCCGGATGTGGGCGCGTCCGCCACGATCCTGTGCGAATATCTGGCCGTCGCCGACGTGCCGATTGACGCCCAACTGGCGACCGCCCTCTTCTACGGAATCAAGTCCGACACACTCGGCCTGAGCCGGCACACGTCGGGCTTGGACATTTGGGCCTACTCGACCCTGCGCCATCTGATCGAAACCGACCTGCTCAACCGTATCGAGCATGTGCAGCTCCCACGCACATATTTCCGCAGCATCAGCGACGCCCTGGCCAACACGACGATCTACACCGTCAGCGCCCCGCTCGCGGTCGACGATGAAGGCGATGAAGAAGAAGCGGAGGAAGAGGGCCAGGATGAAGACCAGGCCGACAGTTACAGGTCGGACCTGCAGCGATTCGATCTCGACATCTTCGCGCTCTCGCGCATGCTTGCGCCCGACACGTCGGGCTCTTCGTCGTCTCCACAGGGCCAGTCTGATGAATCGGAAGACGATGACGACGACGCCGAAGATCCCGACGATGTAACCGGCGACATCGCCATCAGCCTGCTTTTTGACATGCCGAGACCGGATATGGCCGCAGAGGTGGCGGACCTGCTGATGCGCATGGAGAATGTGTCGTGGGTCGTCTGTCTGGGGATCTTCCAGGAAATAGGCGTGATGTCGGTGCGCGCCGCCGATTCGAATGCCAGGGCCGGTCGGCTTGTGCGCGTCATTGCCGGCAGAAACGGCTCCGCCGGCGGCCATAACACGATAGCCGGTGGACGCATTCATCTCCCCAATAAGACGCCGGCAGAGAGGATTGCCGAGTTGCACGCGCTGGTGCCCCGTTTTCTCAAAGAACTGGGCGCCGGAGACGACGTGGGCGTCCCGCTGCTGGAGTCAAAGTGAGGTCGGTTTCCAACTCTGCGTGAACGCTCTTGACTCGAAAGCAGGGCGTAACTGAGAACCGACCACCAGAAGTTGCACTGTAAGGAGCCGCTCGATGCCGATCAGCGCCCCATCGCTGGGAGATGAGGAAGACCGTCGCGATCCCCGCTTTCAGGATGACGAGATGTACGAGTCCGAACAACTGGAGTTCCCGGAACTGACGCCCGACCAGGCCGAAGCCGTGCTCAAAAGACTGGGGGCCGGCGTCGTCGAAAAGTTGGCGCTGGTTGAGGGCATTGGCTGGCAGGCGCGCATCGAACCGGTCCACCGCGGCGTGACGATCCACTTCCGCGCCCACGATGAGCTGCTCGATGACCTCCTGCGCCGGTTCGAACAGCAGGCAGAGCGAGAAGCGTAGTCGTTCGATGCGCCATGACTCCGCAACACGGGGTGCGCCCACGCGCAAGACGACCTGCCGCGCCGGCAGCAACATCGCCTTCATCAAATACTGGGGCGTTGCCGACTCCTCGTTAAATATCCCGCTCAACAACTCGATCAGCATGACCCTGGCCGACGCGTATACAACCACGACCGTCGCTTGGGACGACAACGCCAACCTTGCAACCGATACGATCAGCATTGACGGCGCGCAGCTCCAGGGCGCGCCCGCAGCGCGCATCGTCGCCCACCTCGACCGGCTGCGCGCCCTGGCCGGTGTCTCCTGCAAGGCCCGCGTTGTCAGCCAGAACAACTTTCCCATGGCCTCCGGCATCGCCAGTTCGGCCAGTGGATTCGCCGCGCTCACCGTCGCGGCGGCGGCCGCGCTCGGTCTGCCGCTGGACGCCGCCCAACTCTCCGCGCTCGCGCGTCAGGCGAGTGGTTCGGCCAGCCGCAGCCTGTTCGGCGGCTTTGTCGAATGGCGGCGCGGCTGGGGGGAAGGAGAGAGTGAAGAGGAGAAAGGAGAGAGAGAAGGGCAGTCACTTCTCGATTCTCGCAGTGTGGCCCATCAGATGCACGATAAAAGCCATTGGGCGCTGCGGGATCTTATCGCCATTGTCAGCGCCAGCGCCAAGCGAATCAGCAGCAGCGACGGTCATCGCCTGGCCGCGACAAGCCCCTTCACCGCCGCGCGCACGCGCTGCGTCAGCGACTGGCTGGCAACCGTGCGCCGCGCCGTCGCCGACCGCGACCTCGCTCTGCTCGGCCCCATTTTGGAATTGGACGCGCTCGCCATGCACGGCGTGATGATGACCAGCGCCCCCAGCCTGCTCTACTGGCAGCCGGGCACTCTGGAAGTGCTGCACGCGGTGCGGGCCTGGCGCGAGGAGGACGGCCTGCCGGTCTACTTCACAATCGACGCCGGGCCGAACGTCCATCTGATCTGCGCAGCGGAGACGGCGCCGGCGGTCGAACGGCGACTGCGCGCGCTCCCGGCTGTGCGCCGGGTCCTCACCAGCCACCCCGGCCCCGGCCCCCAGTTTCTGGGAGAGCATCTTTTCTGATAGAATTCGCTTGCGACTCCCCTAAAGGCGCGACGAAAGGAGAGAAAGCCATGGCAAAACTTCCCGGTGGTCCGCTTGCCCGGCGGCCGCTTCATTTTATCTGGATTGCCGACTGTTCCGGTTCTATGGGCGGCGCCAAAATCCAGTCTCTCAACACCGCGATCCATGACGCGTTGCCCGACATGAAGAAGGCCGCCGCTGAAAATCCCAACGCCGAGGTCTTGGTGCGTGCCGTGAAATTCTCCAGCGGCGCTAGTTGGCACGTCGCCACACCTGAGCAGGTAGAGCAGTTCAACTGGAAAAATCTGAAGGCCGGTGGCGTGACCGAAATGGGCAGGGCGCTGCAACTGGTCGCCGAGCAACTCGATCCGGCAATAATGCCCAACAGGGCGCTGCCTCCAATTCTCGTTCTCCTCTCCGACGGCCAACCCACTGACGATGTCAGCGCCGGTCTGCGCGCCCTGATGGACCAGCCTTGGGGCAAGAAGGCCGTTCGCATCGCCATCGCCATCGGTGATGACGCCGACAACAGCGTGTTGCAACGCTTCATTGGCCACCCTGAACTGGAGCCGCTACAGGCCATCAATGCTGAGAGCCTGGTCCAGTTCATCAAATGGGTATCGACGGCTGTCCTGAAGTCAGCCTCCTCGCCTGCAAGTCAAGCCCTCGACACGGACCCGAACAAGGACATAAATGTACCCCTTCCGCCTGCTCCGGACCCTGACGTCAAGGTTGGCGATGTCTGGTAATGCCGAAGCCGGATTCGAATGCAGGGAATCGACCAAGCCGTCGGCGCAAAAGAGTAGACACGATACCTCGTCCAGCAGCACCCCCGCAGCCAGCGGGTGGCAGATAGCGAGCGCATCGGTGCGGGGCGCAACTCATGAGCGGAGCAGCGCCCCAAATCAGGACGCGTTGTGTTGGTGGTCGGCCGAGGGGGAGAATCCGATGGCTGTACTTTGTGTGGCCGACGGGCACGGTGGCAGCGAGTACACGCACAGCCATATTGGCGCCCTCTGCGCGGTCAAAGAAGCCCGGATGCTGCTGGTGCGTGAAGTATTGCCCCGGATTCTGGATGGCAGCACCCTGAAGGATCTGGTCCTGTACAAACGACAGCTTGAACAACAGTTGAAAAGAGACTTGGTGAGACGATGGAGGGCATCGATCTATGAGCACGCTACCGACCATCGGGTCCCCGAAGAGGAGAAGGCCGATCAGAAGGTCGTTCAGGTCGAAAGGCGCTATGGCGCTACGCTTCTGGCTGCACTCCTTACACCTGCCCTGCATCTCTACATTCAGTTGGGCGACGGTGATATTCTGACCCTTTCAGCAGAGGGAAAGGTGACGCGTCCCCCTTTCGAAGAAGACGGTCATCTGCTCGCTAATCACACTACTTCGCTTTGTTCGAAGGAGGCTTGGCGTTTCGTGCGCGTTCATTTTCAACCGATAGTTACAAAGCCACCAGCCCTTGTAATGCTGGCAACTGACGGCTACACGAATTCATTCGCCGATGACGCGGCTTTCGAACAGGTGGCAAAGGATTTCTACGCCGCGATCCAACAGGACGGCCCCGCAGATGTCGCCGCCCTGCTGCCTGGTTGGCTTAAGGAAACATCGAAGGCGGGCAGCGGCGATGACATCTCCGTTGTCGTCGCGACAAACAAGAGCCAGTCCGCCTGCCGCGATGGAGCTTCATTTTAATTTGCAGCGGTCCGACCGCAAGCACACAAGTCAATTCCAGCCACAACACGCCAGGATCCATCAATACCGTCCCACGATCTTCGAACGCACATAATTGTAGTGCTCGCAGAAGATTCCTAGAACCATCTATAGACTGAGAAAATTCTCAGCTTGCAAAGGAAACGATCTGTCCTCTCCAACTTCTGACTTCCAGAGCGCAATATGAACCAACTACTGAATCCCGGCGAATTGGTGCAAATGCAGCCCACTGAACTGTCCTACAAAGTCGAGGAATTCCTTGGCGGCGGCGGACAAGGTGAGGTCTATCGCGCCCGCTTAGTGGACGGCCAGGGCACGGGCTCGCTGGTGGCGTTGAAATGGTTCTTTCCTCACTATTTGCGTCAGGATCGGGAACTGCGCGCACGGCTGGAGCGCGCAGTTGACACCGGTCCCCCCAGCGATCGTTTTCTCTGGCCGCAGGACTTGGTCCAGACCGCCGACCGACCTGGGTTCGGCTATGTAATGCCGCTGCGGGACAATCGTTTTGTCGGCATAATCGACCTGGTGACGCGCCGCGCTGAGCCGACACTTCACGCGCTAGTGACTGCAGCTTTCGAACTGGCGCACAACTACCGGCAACTCCACGCCAAGGGCTTCTGCTACCGCGACATCTCGTTCGGCAACGTCTTTTTCGATCCCGAAAGCGGTGAAGTTCGCATTTGTGACAACGACAATGTGGGCGTCGACGGGCAGGGAGGCGCCATCGGCGGTACAGCCCGTTTCATGGCCCCGGAAATTGTGCGCGGCGAGGCCGCTCCCAGCACACAGACGGATCTCTTCTCTCTCGCCGTCCTTCTTTTTTACATGCTTGTTAACCATCACCCGCTCGAGGGCGCACGCGAAGCGCAGATCCGCTGCTTCGATCTGCCGGCTATGACCCGGCTGTACGGCACGGATCCACTCTTCATTTTCGACCCGGACGACGACAGCAACCGGCCTCTGTTCGGAAACCACGACAACGCGCTTGCCCTCTGGCCGCTTTACCCAGGCTTCGTGCAGGAGCTCTTTGTCCGCGCCTTTACCGACGGGCTGCGCCAAGCCCATCATCGGGTGCGGGAGAGCGAATGGGCCAGCGAGCTGATTCGCCTGCGCAATTCCATCTTCTACTGCCAGCGCTGCGGTGTCGAAAATTTCTACGATCCGGACGCGCTGGAAGCGGACAATGTCAACTCCAGGTCTTGCTGGGCATGCGCGGCATCATATCGCTTGCCGCCGCGAATGCGAATTGGCCGCGATGTATTGATGCTCAACCACAATACCTTGCTGCACCCTCACCATTTCGACGACGGGCGCCGCTACGACTTGGATGAACCGGCCGCAGAAGTCATCCCGCACCCGCAAGATCCACAGATCTGGGGCCTGCGCAACCGCTCGGAACAGAAGTGGACGAGCCAGACCTCTGACGGACAGGTCAATGATGTCGAGCCGGGAAAGGCCGTCACCCTATCGCCCGGCCTGAGAATTCAGTTCGGCAATCGCGAAGGAGAAGTGCGCTTCTAGCGATGCATCCTCATCCCCGGCGCATTTTGCGCCAGTTGCTCTCGGACCATGGCCCAGCCCTGCTTGATCAACCCTCGCGTGTAGATGCTTTTTTAGCCGACCTCTGTGGCCAGCATCACAGAGAGCGATTCCTCCTGATCCACGCGCTACGAGACCGCATCCCTGCAGAACTTCTGGACCAGTCGCACAGCAGCAAAGCCTACGAGCTAAGACTCTCGCAGCGCCTACAAAGGAGGTACAGTTTTTCCGCCGAGGCCGCTATTTGGGCCGTCGAGAGTTGGTCCATGTCCCTGGATATCGCTCCCCCGAATCCTGACGCAAATCGAAACGGCCACGAAAGTCCCAGCGGCAATCATCCAGCGCTATCCGACTCCCCTCAACGTGTTTTAGGACAGTTGCTAACGGACTACGGTCCCGTTTTGCTAAATGAACCCGCACGCGCGCATGCCCTCCTCGCCGACCTCTGCGAGTCTCATTCCCGAGAAAGATTCCTTTTAGTCCGTTCGTTGTGGGAACGCCTACCTTTTGAACTGATTATTGAGCATCAGGACAGCACAGAGCGGTGGCAGCATCTCTCCGCTTCCTTGCAAGACCGATTTGGCTTCTCCGCTGAAGCCGCGCAGTGGGCGCGCGAAAGCTGGTCCTTGGCCCTGGAAACAGCCCGTTGTGGCCAAGACCGGTCTGTGTCAGAGGCAACCAAGGCACTGGCGGAAGCACACGAAATGGCACACGTATTATAGATAGAGAACATGCCGAAGCGGTAGCAGATGTCCAGCGAAAAACCAAAATACGTAGAGATGCTGATAGGACGGCGAACCAGAAGGAAAGTGAACGCGCCGCGGCAGTTGAGACAGCTCGCATAAAGGAGAAGGAGCGTGCCTTAGCGGATGCCGCCGTCTCCCAAGCGGCAGATGAATGGACGGCCGCAAGAGCTGCAGCCAGCGGTATTGCAAAGGAAGTCGAAGGAATCATGCTTCAGGTCCTCGACAACAATCCCATGACCTCTCAGGAAGCGGCTGTTATCTTAGGTAAGGAACAGGAACAGGAACAGATCACCAGTTTGCTGCAAGGGTTGATGAAAGCGGGCAAAGTTGAATACGAATGGTTGAAGCGATCTCCGCACCTCCCTTGCTACCGAAGCAGAAAACTCTTGAACATCCTTCCCTCAATAAGAGATTCCAGGCCCGTGGACGGAATCGGGGCTGAAACCGCCGCTCGCCTGAGGGCCGAAGACCAGATTTCCGCGGAGGCGGCAGCTCTTGAGAAGGAAAGGGAGCAGGCAGAAACGCAGAAGATATTTCAAAGAAGAACGGAAGAATGGCTTGCGGCCGAAAGAGCTGTCCTGGACAAAACCAAAGAATTGGCGGCAGCGGAAATGGCAGCCCACCAAAAGAATGAAGAGCAGACCAAGGCAGAAGCTGTCGCCCGTCTGAAGGCAGAGGAACTTGCAGTGGCGGAAGAGCTTGTTCGTCGAAGGATTAAGGAGCGAACTAATGCGGAAGCTGAGGCCCGCAGGAAAAAAGGCGAATGGCTCGCGGCAGAGACAACAGCCCGTCAGTTTGTGGAGAATCGGGTTAACGCCGAATCAGAAGCAGCTGCCATCAAGAGAATTCAGGAGATGAACGCATCTGTGTTGCGGAGCCTGGAGAAGCGGCCGTTGACCTCACGCGAACTGGCTGATATCTTGGGCAAAGAACTGGAACAGATAGTCGCACTGTTGAGACGATTTCAGGAAGCTGGCGAGGTCGAGCAGGTTTGGCTAAGTCGCTCTCCACAATTCCCTTGTTACCAGCTCAGAGATTATCCCTATATCTCCGCACCCACCGACGAGCGAAGCACGCCTTCCGAAGTTAAATCGTCTTCCCGCTATAGAGGATGGCTGGGAATGTTGTGGCTATGGGTGGGGAATATGACGCTGGTGGCTACGATAGTGCTGTTTCTGTCGGGGAGCTCGATACTGAGAGCAGCTGAAGCCGTGCTCTTTCTCGTAGGATAGGGGATAGTAACTGGCCTGAGCGGGTTGGTCGGGATGTTCTGGCTGTGGATCGGGCGAGTGCTGATGAGGACAGTGGGTATGATGGACAAACTGTCCCCGCGCGCAAGAAATTGGCTGGGAATGTTGTGGCTGTGGTCTGGCGTGATGGGGGTGGTGGGCGTGTTTGGGGCAATGGACGTGCGGGGAATAACAGGTATCGTCGTACTGGGGATGGGATTGGGCGGACTGGTAGTGGGGATGGTCGGGATGCTCTGGCTTTGGCTGGGGCGCGTTCTGCTGGGGCTGCTAGGCGCATTCGTCCGGTAACCCCCACAAGGGAAATAGGCTTTAATCGATGAATCAACTTCCCAGGCAAATTCTGCGCCAGTTGATAGCCGACTACGGCTCAGCCCTGCTTGATGACCCCGCGCGTCTGGATGCTTTCCTAGCCGACCTCTGCGGAGAGTACCCCAGAGAACGCTTTCTCCTGGTCCACGCGCTGCGCGTTCGCGTTTCCGTTGCCAACTGGCCTGTCATGTACTGGCTCGGATCCTACGCCGGCCAACTACAGATCCGGTACTGCTTCTCGCCCGAGGCCGCGCAGTGGGCGACCGAGAGTTGGTCTTCGGCCTTGAACATCGCTCCCCCGGATCCTGACACCTTTTATGTGAGTGGTGATACACGACATGACAGCAAGCCGGAGCTTGCCGAACTCCCTCGGAGTATACTAAGCCGGCTGCTCGCAGACTATGGTCCGGCCCTGGTAAATGAACCCGCGCGTGTGGATGCCCTTCTGGCCGATCTCTGTACCGAGTACCCCAGAGAACGCTTTCTCCTGGTCCACGCGCTGCGAGAGCGAATTCCCGCCGATTTGCTGGCCCGACCGAGGGGCGGCGGGGCCCTTGGCCAGCGGCTCACCCGGCGTTTGCAGAGCGAGTATGGATTCTCGGCTGAGGCCGCGCGGTGGGCGGTCGAGAGTTGGGCCATGGCCCTGCATGGCGAGGCGTTGTCCATCCCGCTCCCCCGGATAACCATTAGCGGAAGTGCTAAAACGGACAGAGACGCGCTGGTCGCCCTCTACCACGCCACAAACGGCGCCAGCTGGCGCAACAACGAGAACTGGCTGAGCGACGCACTGCTTGACACTTGGTACGGTGTTTCTACGGATTGCAGTGGCCGGGTCACTAGCTTGAAACTCAGTGTTTACGGGTCAAACGGATTGAGCGGGGCTATCCCTTCAGAACTCGGCAACCTGTCCAAACTGACTTCGCTGGACCTCCGTAGCGGTCAGTTGAGCGGCCCTATCCCTTCAGAACTTGCAAACCTTCCCAACCTGACTTCGCTGGACCTCTCATTCAATCAGTTGAGCGGCCCTATCCCCGCAGAACTCGGCAACCTTTCCAATCTGACATATCTGAACCTCTCATTCAATCAGTTGAGCGGCCCTATCCCCGCAGAACTCGGCAACCTTTCCAATCTGACATATCTGAACCTCTCATTCAATCAGTTGAGCGGCCCTATCCCCGCAGAACTCGACAACCTTTCCAATCTGACATATCTGAACCTCTCAGTTAACAAGCTGGAAGGGTCGATCCCTACAGAACTCGCCAGGCTCTCCAAACTAGCAGGTCTAGATCTCTCAGTAAACGGGTTGAGCGGACCGGTCCCAGCAGAACTCGCCAATCTCTCCAATTTGACACATCTGAACCTCTCAGATAACAAGCTGGAAGGGTCGATCCCTCCTGAGCTCGGCAACCTCTCCAATCTGAGAGAGTTGGCCCTTTCATTTAACCAACTGAGTGGGCCGATCCCAGCAGAACTCAGAGACCATCCCAACTTGGAAAAACTGACCCTCGACGAAAAGAACCAGGAACGTAGGGGGATTCCGTGAGATATCTCCAGTCCTTCCAGCCAGTTATCGCCGACGGACAGGGACGTGTTGGTCGCGTTGTACCATGCCACGAACGGTCCAAAGTGGCGGAACAACGAAAACTGGCTTAGCGATGAACCCCTAGACTCTTGGCACGGTGTCGCTACAGACAGAAGTGGTCACGTCGTTGAGCTGTCCCTCTATAATAACGAGTTGCGCGGGTCGATCCCTGCAGAGCTAGGCAATCTCTCCAACCTAACATTTCTGGACCTCTCAAATTTCTATGGCAATTGGGATGGGAAAAACAGGTTGAGCGGGCCGATCCCGCCTCAACTCGGCAACCTCGCCAACCTGGAATCGCTGTTCCTCGGAGACAACCAGTTGAGCGGGTCGATCCCGCCTCAACTCGGCAGCCTCGCCAACCTGGAATTGCTGGACCTCTCAGGTAACCAGTTGAACGGGGTGATCCCACCTCAACTCGGCAGCCTCGCCAACCTGGAATTGCTGTTCCTCGGAGACAACCAGCTGAGCGGGTCAATCCCGCCACAACTCGGCAATCTCTCCAAACTGGAATTTCTGAGGCTTTCGAATAACCGGCTGAGCGCTCCGATTCCAGTAGAACTCAGAAATCTCCTCAACTTGAGAAACCTGGACCTCGACGAAAAAATGAGGTGAACGGATGGATTCCGCCAGATCAAGCCAGTCCCGCCAGACAGCCAGCACTGACTGAGAGAACTGTACCGAACGACAGAGACGTGTTGGTTGCGTCGTACCATACGACGAACGGTTCAAAGTGGCGGAACAACGAAAACTGACTTAGCGATGAGCCCCTAGGCTCTTGGCACGGAGTCACCACCGACAGCAGTGGTCGCGTCACTAAGCTGACCCTTGGAAACAGCCGATTGAGCGGATCGATCCCGCCACAACTCGAAAACCTCTCCAATCTGGAATTCCTGTCCCTAGTAAATGACCAACTGAACGGGCAGATCCCATCAGAACTCGGTTATCTCTTCAACCTGACGACTCTGGACCTCTCATTAAACGATTTGAGCTTCCATCGGCAGAAAAATGCATCCCCTTTTAGAATTTGGTCGCTCCCGACACAAACCAACAGCCATGCCATTCTGACGTCGCTGAACGCCGAGAAACGGACGCGCAGCTTGAAATCGGCACGCAGACAGCCTCATCACCTATCGCAGGCACTCAATCCGAAGACCTTCCGCCGGGAAAAGCGCGCCCGCCCTGCGCCTTCGTCCCCACCCCCGGTAAGGACAAGGCCTCCCTCCTCCAAAGTGGATGTTTGTCGCTGCTGCCACCGTTGGAACCCATTCTTTTGTAAGCCCATAGTGAAAGTGAATTTCTAGCGATGCACCCGCTCCCGCGCCGCACCTTGCGCAAACTGCTCGCGCAATACGGCCCGGCTCTGCTCGTCGAGCCGACGCGTGTGGATGCCCTCTTGGCTAACCTCTGCGCCCCGCTATCCTCCCCTTCCTCTGCGGGCGCGAAACGTCAAAATCGTGTACAATGTGCCTACCGCGTCGGGCGGCGCGCTCTTGATCGTGCCGGCGTCGGGCTTTGGATCGATTCCACTCTAGTACAGCGTTAGCCATCCAGCGAGTTTTGCCGCTGCTGACTCCATCTGCTGGACACTCAGCGGCGGCCAAATGATTAAGATAGCCCCCCCCCCCCTTACGGATGAACGCTGTGAAAGGCACACCGAATCGAATGTCGGAAAACCAACATGCGAACCGCTCCGGCGGCCTATCAGCCGTCGATGATTTCACCGGCGCGGCGGAGGGCGGCGACCGCGCGGTCGTGCGCGATGATCAGGGCCTGATCCTGACCGACAAGCCCGATGAGACCGCTGTCCTGGTCGGCGTCAGCCTGGCCAGACAGCCGGGCATTCTCTCCATGGAGGACTCACTCACCGAGTTGGCCCTGTTGGCAGAGACCGCCGGCCTGGCAGTGCAGGGCACCCTCACCCAGCGGCTCCAACGTCCCCACCCGGCCACCTTCATCGGCGCCGGCAAGCTGGCTGAATTGGAGACGCTGGTGCTGGAGTTGGGCGCAAATGTCGTGATCTTCGATGAAGAACTCTCCCCGCGCCAGCAGCGCGAGATCGAGCGCGTGCTGGGCGAGGAAATCAAAGTAATCGACCGCACCGCCCTGATTCTGGACATCTTCGCCCGCCACGCCAAAACCAGCGAGGGCGCGGTGCAGGTGGAACTGGCCCAGTACGAATACCGGCTCCCCCGGCTGACCCGTGCCTGGACCCACTTGGCGCGGCAGGCCGGTGGACGCGCCGGCGGCGCCAGCGGCGGCGTGGGCGTACGCGGCCCCGGTGAAACCCAGTTGGAAGTCGATCGGCGCGAGATCGGCCGCCGCATCGCCCACCTCAAGCGGGAGCTGGAGGAGGTGCGACGCCACCGCGAACGCTACCGCCAGCGGCGTCAGAACTCCACGACACCGGTCGTCGTCGTGGTCGGCTACACCAATGCGGGCAAGAGTACACTGCTCAACGCCGTCAGCGATGCCGGTGTTCTGGCCCAGGATCAACTGTTCGCCACTCTCGACCCGACCACCCGCCGCGTCGATCTGCCCAGCGCGCGCACAGCCCTGTTCACCGATACGGTCGGCTTCATCCAGAAGCTGCCCACCGCTCTGGTGGCTGCCTTTCGCGCGACCCTGGAAGAGATCACCGAGGCCGACCTGCTCCTGCATGTCGTCGATATCTCCCACTCCAACGCCGATGAACAGGTTACAGCGGTGGAAGAGATGTTGGAGGAGCTGGGCGCCGGCGATAAACCGCTTGTGACCGCGCTGAACAAGATCGACCTGCTCGATCCAGACGACTGGGCAGGCGAGGACTATCCATCCCCCGTGTTTGTCAGCGCCCGCACCGGCAAAGGCATCCCCCAACTGCTGGCTGTCGTCGACGGGATGCTACAGGAAAGGATGACGCCGCTGCGTCTGCTGCTCCCGTACAGCAAAGGCGACCTCGTCTCTCTGATCTACGAGCATGGCCGCGTCGAACGGGAGGAATTTACCGCAGAAGGGACACTGATCGAAGGCAGGCTGCCCGCCCATCTGGCCAGCCGTGTGCAGGACTGGAGCGTGGCGGAAAGTGATAGCGGGCAGGCAAAATCAACCTAGACGATGCGCCAATGCGCTCATTTCGCATTGAACCGTATCGACTCGCACAGCAAAGAGGGCCGCAGAGGAAATGAGCAAACCAACAGTTGTCGTCACCCGACAGTTGCCGCAAGCGGCGCTGGCGCCGATCCTGGAGAATTGCAACGCCCGCTACTGGGACAGCGAAGAGCCGATTGACCGCAGTACGCTGCTGGAGTGGCTACGCGGCGCAGACGGGCTCTACTGCCTGCTGACAGAAACCATCGACGACGAACTGCTGGACGCAGCCGGCCCCGGGCTGCGGGTCGTCGCCACAATGTCGGTCGGCTACGATCATGTGGACGCGGCCGCGCTGCGCAAACGCGGCATCCCGTTAGGGAATACGCCGGGCGTGTTGACGCAAACCACAGCGGAGTTGGCGCTGGCCCTGCTGTTGGCCACCACCCGCCGCTTGCCGGAAGGCACGCACGCCGTGCAGAGCGGGGGCTGGGCCAGTTGGAAACCGATGTGGCTGACAGGCCGCGACATCCACGACAGCACGGTCGGGCTTGTCGGCCTGGGGCGCATTGGCGCCGCATTCGCCCGTATGCTCGGCGGCTTTGGCTGCCGCATCCTCTACACCGGCCCCAGAGAAAAGCCGCAGACGGCGCGGGCGCTGGGCGCGACCTTTGCGCCGATGGACACACTGCTGCAAGAGAGCGATTTCGTGGCGGTCCACTGCCCCCTCAACGAGCAGACCCGCTCCCTGTTCAGCACCGACGCCTTCCGCAAGATGAAACCGACCGCCGTCTTCATCAACACCAGCCGCGGCGGGGTCGTCGACCAGGATGCCCTCTACCAGGCGCTCGTGCAGGGAGAGATCGCCGCCGCCGGGTTGGACGTAACCGATCCGGAGCCTCTGCCCGCCGACCACCCGCTGGTCTCCCTGGAAAACTGTGTCATTCTGCCCCACATCGGCAGCGCCACCATCGCCACGCGCACCAAGATGGCGGTGATGACGACGGAAAACCTGCTCGCCGGCGTTGAGGGCCGACCGCTGCCAAATCAGGTCGAATGGTAAACGCGCCGCCTGTCTGCACGTTGCCAAATGCCCGAACTGCTGGAGTCAGCAACGGGCAAACCGCCGGAAGCGCGCGTTTGTCCTAAAGGCAGGTACGGTATACAGTTACAGTAATCAGCAGCGGCGGTTTCGCAACCGAATTGAAACGGCAGGCGAGACGCCTGCGCGCCCAGGAAGGAAGCCCCGGCAATGAGTAAGCAGACGCTAACCATCACCGATAACCGTACTGGCCAGACGGCTGAACTGCTGATCGAACATGACACAATCCCGGCCATCGGCCTGCGCCAATTCAAGGCGCAGGCCGATGATTTTGGCATGTTGGCCTACGACCCCGGCTATGCGAATACAGCGTCCTGCAAGAGCCGCATCACCTTTGTCGACGGCGACAGGGGCATTCTGCGTTACCGGGGCTATCCGATCGAGCAGTTGGCGCAAGAGAGCTCCTTTCTCGAGGTGGCGTACCTGCTCCTCTTTGGCGAACTGCCTACTGCCGGCGAGTTGACCGAATGGAACACGCGCATTATGGCGCACACGCATATCCACCAAAATCTGACGGATATGCTCAAGACCTTCCAACCCGACGCCCACCCAATGGGCATACTCATCAGCGCGGTTGCGGCGATGTCCACACTCTACCCGGAGGCCAAGCAGGTTTACGACGGCGACAACCGCTTGCAGCAGATCTGGCGTATTCTCGGCCAACTGCCGACAGCGGTCGCCTTCGCCGACCAGAACCGGCGCGGCCGCCCGCGCACAGACCCCGACGACCGGCTTGACTATAGCGAAAACTTTCTCTACATGTTGGGTCTCACCCACCAGGACGACGGCAAAGTCGATCCGGTCCTGGCCCGGGCGATGGATGTGCTGTTCATTCTGCACGCCGACCACGAGCAGAACTGCTCCACATCCGCGCTGCGTAACATCGCCTCAAGCGAGGCCGATCCCTACTGCGCCGTTGCCGGCGCGGCCGCGGCGCTGTACGGCCCTCTGCATGGCGGGGCCAATGAGGCAGTCTTGCGGATGCTTGCCGAGATCGGTGATACCAAGAACATCCCGGCCTTTCTGGAGAGGGTGAAAAACCGGGAAGTGCGCCTGATGGGGTTCGGCCACCGCGTCTACAAAAACTACGATCCGCGCGCCCAGATCATCAAACGAGTCGCCTACGAAGTCTTTGAGGTGACCGGCAGCAATCCGCTCATCGATATCGCTGTCGAGTTGGAACACAACGCCCTCGAGGACGACTATTTCGTCTCCCGGCGGCTGTACCCCAATGTAGATTTTTATAGTGGCATCATCTACCAGGCGATGGGTTTCCCGGTCGAAATGTTCCCGGCGCTCTTTGTGTTGGGGCGGGCGCCGGGCTGGCTGGCCCAATGGGTAGAGCTGGTGATCGATCCGGAGCAGCGCATCGCCCGCCCGCGGCAGATCTATCTAGGTGAGACCGAGCGCCCCTACCTGCCCATCGGCCAACGCGGCTGAGACGCACCCAGGCACTGTTCACGAAATATCCCCGTGGCCGCGCCAGAACCGCTCCACCTTCTCCTGTAGCTGGGGACAGTTGCGCATTGCCGGGTCTTCGCGCAGTAGCCCCTGTGCAGCTTCCTGCGCCTGGTTCAACGTGTCGATATCGCTGAGGGTCGCCATCCTCAGATCGGGCAGACCACTCTGACGCGTGCCTAAGATGGCCCCGGGCCCGCGCAGTTCCAGATCCTTTTCCGCCAGTTCGAAACCGTCCGTCGTCTGCGTGAGCGCATTGAGCCGTTCCGCCTGGGCCTCTTCTTTAACGCGGCTGATCAGCGCACAATAGCTCTCGTGCTCGCCCCGGCCCACCCGGCCCCGTAACTGGTGCAACTGCGCCAGGCCGAAACGCTCGGCATCCTCGATCAGCATCACCGCGGCGTTGGGAACGTCCACGCCCACCTCCACCACGCTGGTGCTGACCAATATGTCCAGGGCGCCGTCGGCAAAGGAGCGCATCACTTCATCTTTCTCCGCGCCTTTGAGCCGACCGTGCAGAAGCCCCACCCGCAGATCGGGGAAGACTTCGGAGCTCAACCAGGCGTGCGCGTCCACCGCCGCGCCTACATCCAGCGTATCGCTCTCCTCGACCAGGGGATAGATGATGTAGCCCTGGCGGCCCTTTTGCGCCTGTCTGCGCATAAAGCCGTAGAGACGCTCCCGCTCCGTGGGCAGGAATCGCTTCGTCGTGATCGGCCTCCGCCCCGGCGGCATTTCGTCGATCACGCTCACATCCAGATCGCCGTACATCGTCAGCGCCAAGCTGCGCGGAATCGGGGTCGCGCTCATTACCAGCAGATGCGGTACGGCGGTACCCGCGCCCTTGTCGCGCACGGCTGCCCGCTGCTCGACGCCAAAGCGGTGCTGCTCGTCCACCACCACAAAACCCAGATTAGCGAACGCCACTGCTTCCTGAATGAGCGCCGTCGTGCCGACGACGATCTGGACCCCACCGTCCGCCAGCCCGGCCAGAGCCGCATCCCGCTCCTGCCCTATGACCCGTCCGGTCAGGAGTGTGACGCCCGGCGCGCTGCCGTCGGCCAGCAGTACGCCTTCCAGTAGCTTGCGCAGACCGCGGTAATGCTGCTCCGCCAGAATCTGCGTCGGCGCCAGCAGCGCGGACTGATAACCATTGGCCGCGGCGATCAGCAAGGCCGCCGCGGCCACCACCGTCTTGCCGCTGCCGACATCACCCTGCACCAGGCGGCTCATCGGCACACGCCGCCCCATATCCCGCCGCACGTCATCCAGCACGCGCTGCTGCGCATCCGTCAGGGCAAAGGGCAGAGCCGCCTGATAAGTTGCCAGCATCGCATCATCTACCGCCATCGCCGCCGCATTGAAATGCTGAATCTCCTGCCGGCGACGCTGTACGCCCAGTTGCAGGTAGAAGAAATCATCGAAGATGACGCGTCTGCGGGCCTCCTGAAGCTGCTCCTGCGACTCCGGCGAGTGAAGCTGCCGCAAAGCGTCGGCCAGAGGCATCAGAGCGTAACGCCGGCACACCGCCTCCGGCATCGGATCGCGCAGGGAGGACAGCCCCGTTCCGAGCGCCTGCTGCGCGTGCCGGCTGACATCGCCGTTGCGCAGCCCCGAAGTCAGGCCATAGACGGGCAGGATCGGGCCGCCCTCGATCACGTTGGGACTGATCTCCTCAAAAATCGGATTTTCCAGCGTCTTGTGCCCCATGTACATGCCGACAACTCCGCTCAGACGATAGGTCTCGCCGATCGTCAGGCGATTCTTTAACCACGACTGGTTCCACCAGGTGGTGCGGAGCGTGCCGCTGCCGTCATTGAAGATCGCCTGAAGGATCTCCTTCTTGTAGCCAAATCTGCGCTCGCTGAAACGCCGCAGATTGGCAACAACCGAAAGGCTCTCCCCCTCCTCGGCGTCGGCAACTGGACGAACACAGCTGAAATCATCGTAGCGGTTGGGTAGATGCCAGATCAGATCCCCGACCGTCTCGACCCCCAGACGGGTGTACTGCTCCGCTTTCTTTGCCCCGACCCCCTTCAGATCCGTGATCGGCTTCTCGAGAGCGTCGGGCGGCTTCTGCGCATCAGCTTGCGCCGCGCCGCTCTGTGGCGCAGACACACGCGCCACTGTCGACTCCGCCCCGATCCGGTCGACATTCTCCAGAGCCGGATCGGATGCGGGCGGCTCGCACAGCAGATCGAGCAGCGAACGCAGCAGCCGCTCCCGTTCAGCGCTTTCGGCATCGGCATACCGGGTCAGCCGCTCAATGATCTCCTGCAGCAGCCCCGGATTCGCGCCATCAGCCTTGGCGTCGGCTGCCCAACGCTCGCAAAAGGAAGCCACCCCGCCCGCAAAAGCCCGATCCCGCCATTGGGTCTGAAGCTCCAGATTCAACAGATTGCGTAACCGCGTTAAAGCTTTCTCAGCCATCGGTATCGTTCATCTCATGGCGACAGTTTGCTGCATCGAACTCACGCAACACACCGCAGTTCAGCACGCCAAGCATGGCAAGCACGGTCCAGGCGGAGCTCAATCAAGCCCTTCGTACACGATGACGCCCATAACATTCGGCCCGAGGTGGGCCGCCAGGCTGGGCGGATAGCGCCATACTTTGGCCGGAATGTTCGGCAGCCCCTCCTCCAAACGCCCCAGCAGTTGCTCCTGTATCTGCTCATAGCGGTGCTGCACCAGCCCGATCCGCTCATTCTGGGTGAACTCGGCAATATAGTCGTACAATTTCACCGCGACATCTTCACGGGTCTGCACCTTCTCCAGCGGGATCAGTTGTCCTTCTTCCATCGTAACCATCGCCTTGATCCCCAGCATCGTCCCCAACACACTCTGCGCCGCGCCGAGACGTGCGCTGCGTTCCAGATAGTACAGCGTTTCGGCGAAAAAGGTTACATAGATGTGAGGGATGGCCCCGTTCACAATGCGGGCGACTTCATACAGATCCGCCCCTCCTTCCGCGACCTCGGCAGCCAGTTCCGCCAGCATCCCCAGGCCCATCGCGGTCGTCTGGCTGTCCATCACCCGGATGCGATAGCGCCCCATGATCATGTCCGCCGCCTTGCGCGACTGGCTCCATATCGGGCTCAGCGTGCTGCTCATGTGGATAGCTAAGATCTCCTCGGCATCCTGCCCCAGTCGTTGATAGACATCCATGATGCGGTCCAGGTCCGGGGCTTCCACCTTTGGCAGCAATCTGCGCCCGCCGGACTCATTTTCGCGGACAAGCTGAAAGAGTCGGTCCGCGCTGAGATCACCTAAATCCTCGTAGCGCTCCCGCCCCACCCGCAGCACCTGAGGAATCACTTCAATCGAATACTTTTCCACAATATGCGCCGGAATGCTGGCGTCACTATCGGTAACAATACGAACCTTACTCACGGAAAATGCTCCAACTTTTGACAACCGAACAACCGTGTGTTAGTTTTAGACGATTCAGAAGTCAGGCATCAGTGGTCCACCGCCAGCGCGGTTTCATTGGCCGGGAGCCACCAGCAAACAACGAACCGGAGGGAGCAGATCATGGCAAAATGCCAGAAATGCGGCAAAGGGCCTCAGTTTGGAAACAATCGTCCCTGGTCCAAAAAAGCCACACGCCATAAATGGAAGATCAACATTCAGAAAGTCAAAGTCTTTGAAGACGACAGGCTGGTTTCGCGGCGCCTATGCACCTCCTGCATCCGCACCCTTTCAAAGGCGTAAACCTTCCTGCTGCGACAACTCAGGCCATCTGAAGCGTTGAGCCTTTCCGCTCGGCGCTTTTTTTGTTCCGAAATCCGCGCCTGCTTCGGAAAACGCTTGCCTACCTCGCCGCCGCGTTGCGTAGCTGACCGCAACCGGCATCGATCTCAATCCCCCGCCGGATGCGCACCGTTGTCGAGATGCCGCCCGCCTGCAGAATCTCAGCGAACCGCTGCGTGTCTCTGTCGCTGGTCGGCTGAAAAGGGCTGTTGGGAATCGGATTGAGTGGGATGAGATTGACATGGCACAGCATCCCTCGCAGCTTGTCTGCCAGATCCTCGGCCAGAACCGGGCTGTCGTTCGCGCCCCGCATCAGAGCGTACTCAAACGTCACGCGGCGATTGGTTTTGGCGATGTAGCGGCGCACCGACGCCAGCAGCTCATCCACCGGATTGCCCCGACTGGGGGGGACGAGCTTGCTGCGCAGTGCGTTGTTCGGCGCGTGCAGGCTGACCGCCAGATTCACCTGGATTCCCTCGTCGGCCATGCGGTCGATCATCGGAATCAGCCCCACTGTGCTGAGCGTGATATGGCGCGCACCCAGCCCGAACCCGTCGCTAGCCGTCAGGCGGCGGATGGCCGTCCACACATTCTCGTAGTTGTGCAGCGGCTCGCCCATCCCCATAAACACGATGTTTGTCACCGTGGTCGGCCGCTTCAGGCGCATCTTCGGCCTCTCGTCGGCACTCCGCAGATAATGGGCGAAAAACAGCACTTGGGCCACGATCTCGCCGGCGGTCAGATTGCGCCGCAGCCCACCCTGCGCCGTCGCGCAGAATGTGCAGCCCATCGCGCAGCCGGCCTGGCTGCTGATGCAGAGCGTGCGGCGCTTGTCGTACAGCATCAGAACAGCTTCGACCGTCTCCCTATCCGGCAGTCGAAACAGCACCTTCTGCGTATCCCCGGGCTCTGAGACGCGCCGGGTGATCGGCTCCAACGGCATGACCGTCGCCTGCGCGGCCAAGTCGGCGCGCATCGACCGCGGCAGATTCGTCATCTCCTCAAAGGAGCGCGCGTATTTGCGGTAGATCCACTCATGGATCTGGCGGGCGCGATAGGCGGGCGCGCCCGTGGCCTGCACAGTTTCGGTTAGCTCTTCCAGGGAGCAATCCAATAGCGAACCGCCAATTGGAGAGTCTCCCGACGGTGTAAGCGAAATAGTTTTCATCCTCGCAATTGTAGCGCAGTAATTCAGTTGCGGTCAAAGATTGTGAGAGGCGCTTTCGCTCCGCCCTTTACGCGCGATGGCGCATTGACATTCAGTGGTCGGCCTGCCGCAAGGCGTCCAGAAGTTCAGGCAGCCCGGGCAGAATCAGGTCCGGCTGCCGCGCCACCGTGCGAAACTCCTCCTCCGGCGTGATTCCGGTCAACACCGCGGCCGTGGGCATTCCCAGCTCGATCGCCCCGGCGATGTCCGTCTCGTAGCGGTCCCCGACCATCAGGGTCGCGGGCGCGGTCGTGCCCAGTTTGCGCATGGCCTGTTCGAACATGCCGGCGTTGGGCTTGCCGATGACCGTCGGCTTGACGCCTGTGGCCGCCTCCAGCAAGGCCAGCAGCGCGCCGGTGCCGGGGATCTGCCCGCGCTCGCTGGGAAAGGAGGTATCGCTGTTGGTGCCAACAAAGCGGGCGCCGGCGCGCACAGCCAGCGTCGCATCGGCCAGGCGCCCGTATCGCACGCTGAAGTCGATGCCGGAGACGACCACATCGGCCGTCTGTGCATCCTCGACTAGCGTAATGGCCTCCCGCTCCAGCGCCCAGCGTAGACCGTCCTCGCCGATCATGAAGACGCGCACGCCGTCCGGATACTGTCCGGCCAGCCAGCTGGCGGTCGCCAACGCGCTGCTGAGAATATGCGCCTCGTCGGCGCGAATGCCCATGCGCGCAATCTTCTCGACAAACTGGGCCGGTGTGCGCGAAGAGTTGTTGGTCACGAACAGCCACTCCCGCCCCGTGTCCTCCAAATAGCCCAGCAGTTCCTGAACGCCGGGCAGCGGTTGATCGCCGATATAGACAACGCCGTCCATATCCAGCAGAACGGCACGCACCTCTCGCAGATTTGCTCTTTGCGCCATGTTTGGACTCTTATGATCCTTTCGACTGCGCGTCAGAATTCGACCCCGACGCGCTGTGTGCGGCAGCAGGCGCCGCCCTCACTGCTCGACGCGCCGTAGATCCTGCACATTGAGTTGCAGAGAGCGCCGGCCCTGCCATTCGTTGACCTCAAGATGAAAAACGATGTCGATCAGGCTGCCCATGTGCAGAGCGGCGGCCCGCTCCCCCAGGCCGAAACCGATCCCGTCCAGTACGGACGAATGTTCGTGGCCGTCGATTACCATTTTCAGATGCCTCCCGCCGCCCACCCGGCGCACATTGCGTACCCGGCAGTTGCGGCACAGGAACAGCCCTGGTTCGTTCATCTGGCCGACCGGTTCCATGCGCGCAAGTTGTCCCTGCAATGCCCAATCGATCTGATCGATCGCCAACTCGTCGTCGATATACAGGGTTGGCCGCAGATCCTCCAGAGAACCGAGTTCTTGCGCGGCCAGCCCTTCCAACTCCTCCCGCAGCGTTGGCAACTGCGCCGTGCGCACTGTGAAGCCGGCCGCCCGGCGATGCCCGCCATGACGCACCAACAGAGAACTCAGCCGATCGAGCGCGGCGATAATGTCAAATTCGGCGATGCTGCGGGCGCTGCCGCGGCAGACCTCCTCACCCAGTTCGACGACGACCGCCGGACGGTAGAACTGCTCGCTCAATTTGCCCGCGGCCAGCCCCACAATTCCCGCCTGAAATTCATCGCTGGCGATGAACAGAAGCGGCGCAGCCGACGCGTCCACACCCGCGAGTTTCTTCTCGGCCACGACATAGGCCTCGGCCGTCAACGTCTGGCGCCGCTGGTTCAGACTTTCCAGGTCCATGGCCATATCATAGGCCGTCCCGTATTCATCGCAGCGCAACAGATCGTAGGCCATTTTGGCGCTGGCCAGACGACCCGCGGCGTTGATGCGCGGCGCAATCCGAAAGCTGATCGCACTGCTGTCGACCGCGGCCAGCGGAACCGACGCCATCTCCATCAGCGCGTACAGCCCCACCCGCTGGCCGCGGCGCAGTTCCGCCAATCCCCTCCGCACCAGCGAACGGTTTTCACCCCGCAGAGGCATCAGGTCGGCAACCGTGCCGATGGCCACCAGATCGAGCAGAGCCTGCTCCTCTGCGGCTGCTTCATCGGCTGAAAGCTGGCTCCAGCGCTGCCGGGAAACGACCCGCAGCACGCCCTGCGCCAATCGATAAGCGACGCCAACACCGGCCAACTGCTGAGCGCTCCCCGCGCGCGCATCCCGCCGCGGATTGACTACCGCCAGCGCTGGCGGCAGGTCCGGCCCGATAGAGTGATGATCGGTGAGGACGACCTCCATCCCCAGAACGACGGCTTCCGCCACCTCGGCCACGCTGCGAATACCGCAATCGACCGTCACCAGCAGGTCGGCCCCTTTGTCAGCAATGGTCCTGAGCGCCTCCACATTCAGGCCGTAGCCCTCATCCACCCGGCTGGGGATATACGCGCCCACGCGCGCGCCGGCGCGCTGCAAAGCCGTCGTCATCACGACGGTCGCTGTCACGCCATCGGCGTCGAAATCCCCGTAGACGCAGATGACCTCCCTCTTTTTGATGGCCCGCACGATGCGCGTGACCGCAGCCGCCATATCCGGCAGTCGAAAAGGGTCCTCCTGGACAGCATCCTCGCTCTGCAGGAACGACGCCACGGCGGCCGCGTCGCGCAGACCGCGATTGTACAGCACTTGCAACAGCACCGGATGTTCATGACCGCTCTGCAGGAAGTTCTCCGGCGCAGGCGGATGGAAGTTCCAGTGTTTATCAGTCGCCGACAAAGGGGATTCTCCGTCAGGGTTGGATGGAAACAACGCTCCGAACCCAATTATAGTCGAGAGCGCAGAAGCGGCGCAAAAAGTGGGGAATTTCCCGGCCTGTTCCGCCTGGGCTACAATAGAGCTTCAATTCGAACCGAACGCTCTTCGATACCATCACAATGCCCTCCACTCTTGAACGCCTGCGCCGCCTTCAGCGATTGCGCAGTCGGCGTGCAGCCACCGGGCCGACCGAAACGAGCATACCCGAGCAGCCAGCGGCCGATTCGGAGACCGAGCGCCCGCCCATCGAAACGCTGGAAGCGGGCGAAATTGTCGAAAACGACGCCGGCCGCTGCTATCTCGTCACCCGGCATTGCGCCCCTTTCGAGCAGGAACGCATCCAACCGGCTCCCCTTCATGCCCCGCGCGAAGAAACCGCTTTCGCCAACCTCCTGCAACGCGATCCGTCTATTCTGGCACACTTCTACCCCGCCTACGGGCTGGAGCGCTGCCCCGGTTTCCGCACATCCGCGTTCCTGGACATCGAAAGCACCGGCTTGGGCGGCGGCGCCAGCGTCTACGCCTTTATGGTCGGGGTCGGCACATTCGAGTTGGTAGACGGCGCTGCAGACGGTTCGACGGATCGCCCGACCTTCGTTGTACGCCAGTTTTTCATGCGCCACCCGGGCGAAGAGCCGGCCCTGCTGACCGCACTGGCGCATCTTCTGCGCAACTGCCAGAGCCTGGTGACCTTCAACGGCCGCGCCTTCGACGCGCCCCTCCTGCGTGGACGATACCGCTACATCAGCCGCTTCCTGCCCGCCGACGTCCGCATGCCGCCGGCGCTGGACGGCAACGCCCCGCATCTGGACCTCCTGCACCCGGCCCGCAGGCTGTGGCGCAAAAGGCTGGGCAGCTACGCGCTCAGCAATCTGGAGCGGGCGGTTCTCGGCCATTCTCGCACAGAGGCCGACGTGCCCGGCAACCTCATCCCCCAGCTGTACGCCGACTATCTGCGCGACGGGGACGGACGCCAGATGCAGCGCGTCTTCTACCACAATCGCGAAGATATCGTCTCGATGGCCGCGCTGGCGGAGGCGATCTACAGCGCTTTTGCCGAGCCGACCGGCTCAGGGCATCTGCAGCCGCTCGATCTGCTCAGCCTGGCGCGCCTGGAGTTGGACCTGGACCGCCTGGACAACGCCGAGACGCTCTTCCGCGCCGCACTGGACCAACTCAGAGGCCGTGCCGACCTGGCTGAAACGTTTGACGGTTTGGGGCGGCTGCTCAAACGACAGCGCCGCTGGGAAGAGGCGGTGGCCGTGTGGCAGCAGTGGTTGACCACCGTGCGAGACCCAGTGGGCGTCCCAGACAGCCGCCCGTATGTGGAACTGGCCAAGTTTTGTGAATGGCAGAGCGGTGATCTGGCGCAGGCGGCCATGTGGACCCAATGGGCTTTGCACGAGCAGGAGCAGACCCCGCCCCACACCCGTTCCCCACAGACCCAGGGCGAGTTGCGCCATCGACTGGCCCGCTTGCAGAGAAAGCTGAACGCGCGTGGGTAAACAGGCAGTTTGGCGGTTGCGCGCCGGCGAAAAGTAGCGTACCCTTGAATGAACACCTGTTCGATAGCTGTCGATACGGAGTTCCTATGAAGCGAATGCCCCAGCCCATACCCTATCAGGGCAGCAAGCGGAATATCGCAGCGCAGATACTTTCCATACTGCCCGCAGACATTGACACTCTGATCGAGCCTTTTGCCGGCTCTGCGGCAGTTTCGATCCGGGCGGCCTATGCGGGCCTTGCGAACTCCTTTCACCTCAACGACCTGAACAAGCCGCTAATGGATCTGCTCTACCTGATCGTCAACCAGCCGGACAGAATCGCGTCCGATTATGAGCGGCTCTGGCATCAACAATTGGGACGCGAAAGGGCGTACTATGATGAAGCGCGCGCCCAGTTTAATGCGACGAATCCTCCTGACCTGCTTCTCTACCTGCTCGCGCGCTGCGTCAAGGCATCAGTGCGCTACAACGCGGCTGGCGAATTCAATCAAAGCCCCGATAATCGGCGTAAAGGAAGACGCCCCCACAGTATGAGAGCAGATATCCATGCGGTCTCCCAGTTGATGCAAGGCAGAACCAGGATCACCACTTCCGATTTCACGTCCACCATCGACCACCTGAATCCTGCCAGCGATCTGCTCTACATGGATCCCCCATATCAGGGCACTTCAGGCGGGCGGGATGCCCGCTATTGCAGCGGGGTCGATCTGTCGGCTCTCATCGGCTTTCTGGCCGAACTCAATGCGCAGGGCGCAATGTTTGTGCTGAGCTATGACGGTCGGAAGGGGTCAAAAACGTATGGCAGAACGCTGCCCGAAGAACTGAATCTGGTCCATGTTCTCATCGAAGCAGGGCGCTCAACGCAGTCCACATTGCTCGGGCAACGGGATGTAACCTATGAATCACTCTACCTGTCGTCAGCGTTGATCGAACGTATCGAACCAGCCGCGAAGAAAATCGAGAAATTGACCAGCTGGAAGTCGTCATCTGCACAACTTGAACTAACCCTCGTATGACCGCACCCAATCTTCCGCCCCAATTTCTCGAGCGTCTCAAACGCGTCACCGGCAAGCGTTCAAGAATCGTTGTGGAGCATATTCTTGAACACGGATTCATTACGACTAACGATTTGGAGCAGATATATGGCTACAAACACCCACCCCGAGCAGTGAGGGATGTACGAGATCAGGGGATCCCCATCACAACATATAGAATCAGATCGCCCGACGGGCGCAGCATTGCGGCCTATCGTTTCGGCAATCCGTCAGAGGTCAGAGAGGGGCGGTCTGGAGGTAGAACAGCATTTCCGCGAAGGTTCAAACAAGCGTTATTCGACCAGCACGACGGCAAATGCGCCATTTGTAACGGTCATTTTTCGACTCGTGAGCTACAAATCGACCATAGAATACCCTATGAGATTGCTGGCGATCCTGATTATGCGGAAGATGACACATCCTCTTACATACTGCTCTGTGGATCGTGCAATCGAGCGAAATCATGGTCTTGTGAACACTGTCCAAACTGGCAGGCAAGGAAAACCAACGTCTGTGAGGATTGCTACTGGGCGCAACCAACAAACTATTCACACGTTGCAACGAAAGAAGTGCGCCGGACAGACTTGATTTGGGAAGGGGATGAAGAGGTCGAAGTCTACTCTCAGATCGCTGCATCTTCGCCACAGTCGCAACAATCGATTCCGCATTACATCAAGAATCTCTTGAAAAACATTGTCATGTCCATTGTAAGACTTTTCGTTTTTCTGTCATGAATTCCGACAAGTGTAGCAGCTTCTCCTCCACAACATCGGATACCCTTCAAAACACCAGCAGCCACATCGCCGTCGCGCTGGCAGGGCAGCGCCACGTCCCCATGCACACAACCCTGGGAAATGCGTCTGAACCGTCGACTGCTTGCCAGCCCGATGTCCCGCGCGCAGCCAAAATCGCCGCGGCCCCGGTCGGCAGTTAACACTGATTCAGGAGTTTCGCCGCGTAGGCCGTCATACGGAACAGTCTTATATGCTCCGATGACGACCACTTCCCGTATCTTCCCGACCAGGATCGATCGGGCTGGCGCCCGGCCTGCCCGGACGGCTCTCTGCCCGCTTCGCCGTCCACTGGGTCGACTCAATCGCAAGCCCAATCCCCTCGGTAGACGACCCGTTTCCAATCGTCGGCCAATTTTCCTGGTCGGTGGAGCCCATCTTCATCTCACCCTCGAAATAGCCCCCCTCTTCGACGATGAACGACGCAGCATGGGATTGGCCCCGCATTTCACCGGATGAGCGCAAGTGCAGCCGTTCCTCAATGAAAACGTCGCCCGTGACCGAACCGGCAATCTCTATATTGCGGGCGCGCACCGTCGCGGACAGGGTTGCATCTTTGGCGACGATGACCGTTCCGCGGCAGTCGATCTCCCCTTCAACGGTTCCTTCGATACGCAAATCCTTCTCCGAACGGAACGTGCCGGTGAAATAGGATTGAGGCCCCACGATCGTGTCGGTTGTGGTTTCCGCTGGCGGCGACTCTTGCCGTTTCGGGCGCGGCTGCGACGACGGCTGGCCGCGATTGGCGAACGGCGCGTTTTCTCGGCGGTTCCCACTCATCTGTCTATTTCTCCTCTCTAGCGATTCGTTCGAATTAGGCGTAGCTTCCTCCTGGGCCAGCAGAGATTCCCTGGAAACCGGCGTTGGGATCTCCGCAGGTGGTGGCTCTGGAGACGGCGGTTCCGGCAGCAGTGGCTCAGGCAGAACAGGCGCCGGCGGCGCCATTGGTTCGGCCAACACGGGCTCCGGCGGCGGCAGGTCGGGTAACACAGGCTCCGGCGGCGGTGGATCGGATAACACAGGCTCCGGCGGCGGTTCCATCACAAAACCCTCGCCAACGTCATCTCCGTCACTGGCGGCAGGCATTTCTTCTTCGGCGCCCTCGCGAGCAGGTGCATCATCATCCAATTCCTCGAGATTCCGATAAAGCCACTGTAAATCCTCTTCGTCCTGCTTCCTACCACGTTTGAAAAGCGGCATCCTTTTGGTCTCCTTTCTCGCCCAGTTCCCCTACAAGTAGGATCCGACGTTGACATATTCAAGGGGAAAATACAGCGAAATCCCAGTATCCTGCTATTATACAACGAAATGCCAAAAAAACACCTTTCATTTTTCGTGCATTGCGTGTTGCCTGCAGACCGCAGTCCACTCCTCGATCAAACCGCTTCAGACAAAAAGATGACCGACGCTTCGCAGTCCGGATTTTCCTGAACGCCCGCTTGCGCCTGCAATCTGACACGCGATCGCGCCGCGTCGACTTTGACAGACTCGCGGCAGCAATTCTATACTGTTCTTGCTTCCAAAGACGAATGATACCATCATAACATGCCATGCCTGTCTACGCCGACGCCGAACAACTCTATAATGTATTGCGACGCGTGTTCGACACAGTCAGAGAACACCCTGACGCGATTGAGTCCTTCACCAGCAGCAATCTTGTCATCCGTCTGCGGCTGACCGAACCGGACGCGGTGGTGCTGTTGGATGGCCGCCAGCCACCCCTGGAAATCTTCTTTGGCCCGCGGCCGGGCAAAGCGAATCTCGAATTGACGATGACAGCCGACAACCTGCACGAAGTCTGGAGCGGCCGGCGCAAACTGAAGGATCTCTTGTTCGGGGGCGAGATTCAGACAAGCGGCAATGTCTTCAGCGCCATGAAACTGGCCGACCTGTTCCGTGAAGCAGAGCGGGCCTACGCGCTCATACAGCGAAGCGATGGCGCTTCGAACAGTTCACAAATTCAGTCAGAAGACCCGCCAATCTGAGGCTCGATGGCCCGAGAGTCGGTTGCCCTCGCTTTGACACACGATGCGGGCAAAGATATAATGGCGGGCAGTATGAAGTGACCGATCGCCGGTCCTGTTTTGGCCACTGAATTACTGTATGGGCGCGCCGGTGCAGGGAGTAAAATGAGCGTAACGGACGAAATCAAAGCTCGGGTCGACGCCGTCGACTTCATTTCCCGTTATGTGCCCCTGCAACGCGCCGGCCGCTCTTTCAAAGCCTGTTGCCCCTTCCATCAGGAGCGCACCCCCAGCTTCGTCGTCTTCCCCGAATCCGGCTCGTGGCACTGCTTCGGCGCTTGCAGCACAGGCGGCGATATCTTCTCCTTCCTGATGCAGAAGGAGAAGATGGACTTTCGCGAGGCATTGCAGACCCTCGCCCAGGAGACCGGCGTCCAGTTGCCGGAAGAGACCGACGATCGCAACGCCAAGGAGCGCGATCTTCTATTCGAATTGAACGACAACGCGGCCCTCTTCTTCCGCAACCAACTCCACCGCAGCCAGGAGGCGCAGCCGGCGCGCGACTATCTGCAGCGAAGGGGGATCACTGCCCAGGTCGCCGCGCAGTTCCAACTCGGATTTGCGCCCGACAGTTGGGACGCCCTGCGCGACCATCTGGTGCAGGCGGGCTACGCGCCGCACCCTCTGCACCGCGCCGATCTGGTCAAGCACAACCAAGAGCGCGACTCCTTCTACGACTCCTTTCGCAACCGGCTGATGATTCCAATTCACGATCGCCAGGGCCGCATCATCGGCTTTGGCGGGCGCGTCCTGGACGACTCGCTTCCCAAATATCTGAATACAGCCGAAACCGCGCTCTTCCACAAATCACACGTTGTCTATGGGCTGGACCGGGCCTACAAAGCCATTCGCGACGCCGACAGCGTCGTGATTGTCGAAGGCTATATGGACGTGATCGCCGCCCACCAGTTCGGCTTCGAAAACGTCGTCGCCTGCTTGGGCACAGCCCTGACCACGGATCAGCTGCGCCAGCTCCATCGTTACACCGACAACTTCATCTTGGCATTGGACGCGGACACAGCCGGTCAACAGGCCACGCTGCGCGCACTGAATCAGGCGCGGCAGGCGCTGAAGCGCAAGCCCAAACCGGTCCCAACACCAACCGGGCGCACACCGATTGAGTTCCGGCTCAGCGCCAACCTGCGCATTAGCGCCCTGCCGGAGGGCCGCGATCCGGACGACATCATCCGCCAAAATCCCGATGACTGGCAGGAGCTGGTCAAGAAGGCGACCCCCCTGGTCGATTACTATTTCGAGATTGTCGCCAACCAGTACGATCTGAACAGCGCCGAAGGCAAAGGCGAGGCTGTAGCCGAGTTGACACCCCTCATCGCCGAACTGAGCGATGAGGAGCGCCAACACTATATCCACCGGCTCCACCGGCTTGTCAGAATTGAAGAAAAGACGATCGAGCAGCGCGTTCAGGTCGCGTCCTCCGCCCTGCGCCGACCGCCGCAGGAAAGTCGCCACCGGCGGCGGTATACACAGCCTCAGAGTGGACAGTCCCCGGCAGGAAAGGCAACTCAGACACAGCCGGATCGCGTGCCGTGGGAGCTGGAAGCCCACCCAGGAGCCCCCGTCGGCCAGGTCAACGGGACACAACCCTTACCCATTTCGGATCTTACAGCGTCTGTGTCCTCAACAAAGCTGGAAAATTTCCTGCTCGCCCATCTCATCGACAACCCGGATCTGTTGGTATGGCTGAAGGAAATGACGCAGGAGTTGGAAATCGATCCCCTGAGCAGCAAGGATTTCAAACAGATCGAATACCGGGAGATATTTGAAGCGCTGCACCGCTTCATGGCCAGCGTTGAACTTTGGGATATCGAAATCTTTCAGGAAACCCTCAGTCCCATTTATCACACCCTCTTATCACAACTGACGACACAGATTGTGACGCTGCCGGCGCGAGAACCATCAGAGGTGCAAAATGCGTTACGCAAACTTCTGATCCGTCTGCGGGACTCGCGGCAGCGAGAGAATCTGTCGGCTATGAAGTTCCTGGTCCTCGATGCCGAGGAGAGTGACGACCATGAAGCGATTCAGGAGTATGCGGCGATCATCAACACCATTCGCCGCGACCGTAACCACCTGGAACGCGTAATGGTACGCATCAGCCAGATTTCTTACGGCGCCACCCGTACCGAACTAGGCATCGCCATCGCTTGAGAAGCCGCAATCGCAGGTAGGAAAATGCCATACCAACCCAATGCGTCAAACACGAAGCCTGCCAGCCCATCTGCCGGTTCTGCGCGCGCCGATAGAGAGTTGGATGAATACATCCAGATTGATGAACCTGAGGAAGAGTCAGAACTTTTCCCGGAAATAGAAGAGGAGGAGGAAAGCACACCTCTGCCTCGTATCCAACGCGACCTGAAACTGGAAGAGGAAATCGAGAAGGAAACGCGCATCCCCGTCGAAAAAATTATCGAGGATGTGCCCGAGGTCGGCCAGGCCTTGGATCCGATGCGTATGTACCTGAGCGAGATCGGCCGCCATGATCTGCTGAGCGCCGAACAGCAGACCGCGCTGGCCGAAAGGATCCAGATCGGTCTGCAGGCGGATGAACGCCTCCAGCAGGCGACCACCGACGGCGAAGAGCCTGCTGACGAGCCAGCCGCTGCGCTGTCCCCGGATGAATTCGCCGAACTTGAAGTAAAAACCGCCGATGGCAAACTGGCGCAGGATTTGTTGGCCAAAAGCAATCTGCGGCTGGTTGTCAGCGTCGCCAAACGGTACATCGGCCGCGGCCTGAACTTCCAGGACCTGATTCAAGAAGGAAATGTCGGCCTGCTGCGCGCGGTGGAGAAGTTCGACCATACGCTGGGATTCAGATTCAGCACCTACGCCACTTGGTGGATCCGCCAGGCCATCAGCCGTGCCATCGCCTATCAGGCGCGCACCATCCGCATTCCGGTGCATATGGTGGAAACGATCAACCGGCAGATGCGTACCGAAAGAGATTTGCAACAGGAGTTGAAGGGCGAGGAACCGTCCCCGGAAAAGATCGCCCTGGAGATGGGATACCTGGAGCCGGATGTGGCCGCGGAGGTGCGGAAAGCGCTGGAAGAGAAGCGGCCAATCAGCGGCGACCTGAAAGTCATCCTCGATCAGGCTGCGGCCAAGGTGCAGCGCATCCGGCGCCTGAGCCGCGAGCCAATCAGCCTGGACATGCCGGTCGGCGCCGAAGAGAATAGCTTTCTGGGCGATTTTATCGAAGACGAAAGTATCCCTGCGCCGGTGGATTCCGCCAGCCGCCATATGCTGCAGGAGCAGATGAGCGAAATTCTCAACGACCTGCCCGAACGGGAGCGCAAAGTGTTGAGTATGCGCTTCGGGTTGGAGGACGGCATGAGCAAGACGCTGGAGGATGTGGGCAAAGAGTTCAACATCACACGCGAACGCGTGCGCCAGATCGAGGCCAGAGCCTTGCGCAAGCTCCGCCACCCCCAGCAAAGCCGCAAATTACGCGACTATCTGGTCTGAACGTTCTGTCCTGTGGTTGTTGCGTATTCGCGAAGGCCAAATTTTGACTGCCGGCGCGGCAATTTGTATAATGCTCAACTGTTGTCTTGATTGTGGCTGACCCCATCATCCGGGCGCGTAGCGGCAATCAGACACCGAAAGTAATCCTCGGTAGCTCAATCGGCAGAGCATCCGGCTGTTAACCGGGTGGTTGTTGGTTCGAATCCAACCCGAGGAGCCTTAATTCCAACCAACGACTCTGGCGACCCAGCAGGCAGCGCGAAACCCCGGCAGGAGTTCCTCTCGGGGTTTTGTTGTATCCGGCGCACTTTCAGGCAGCCGCGTCAATCCACAGGTTCGTTCCGACTGATTCTCATCACTTACTATATTGCAACGACCATATGTCGTCAGCGTTTCTCTGGTGTTTCTTGAAGTGAGCGCCTTCCTCGAAAAGGAGACATAGAAATGAGTTCGCCCAGACTGTATGAAGCCGCCTTTCCCTACGCCGACGATATCCTGGCGCTGCCCGTGGCAGACATCGAGCGCGCCTCAGCCTGGTACTGTGACGCGTTCGGGTTCACCGAGGTCGAACGGCGAGACAGTCCGGCGCCTACGGTAATACTGGAGCGCGACGGCATTCGAATCGGGTTCGCCGTTAATGGCCGCGACCCCGGCAATGAAGGCGCAGCTATTCTCGTAACCGACATCCACCGCGCACGGCAGGAGTTGGAAGCGAAAGAGATCAAGATCGGAGATTGGCGCGTGGACGAGAACGACGGTCAGAAATCCCAGGTCTTTTTTGTCATCGCCCCGGATGGCCTCTGCTACTACTTCCATCAGCCGCTCGAAGTTTTGCCATAAAGCGCGGTCTGCCAAAGCCTCTGAAGTCCTGCATAGCACTCGGAGAAGACGCATGAGGGTGATCATCCTGGGCGGGACCGGCGAGTTGGGAACCATTCTGTCACGCGCCTTTCATCATGCCGGGCAAGATGTCGTCGCGATCAGCCGCGGCGCAGCGCAGACGCCTTGGCGATCCGTCCAGTGGGATGCAACGACGCATGGCCCCTGGTGCGCCGAGTTGGATGGGGCGGATGTGGTCATCAATCTTGCCGGCCGCAGCGTCAACTGCAGATACAACGACAGCAACCGCCAGCAGATTATGCAATCTCGCGTCGTGACCACCCGTCTCGTCGGTGAAGCGATAGCCGCGGCCAGCCGCCCGCCCCGCGTCTGGCTGCAGGCGAGCACGGCCACCATCTATGCGCACCGCTACGACGCCCCCAACGACGAAGCCAGCGGAATTATTGGCGCCGAGCCGGACGCCCCCGACAGTTGGCGTTTCAGCATCGACGTAGCCCAGGTCTGGGAGCGGGAACTGGACAATGCCGCCGCGCCTGACACCCGCAAGGTCAAGCTGCGCGCGGCGATGGTGATGAGCCCCCAACGCGGCGGCGTCTTCGACACCCTGCTCTCTCTGGTTCGCCTCGGCTTGGGCGGGAAAATGGCTGACGGGCGCCAATATATCTCCTGGATTCACTACGCAGACTTCGTGCAGGCCATCCACTGGCTCATCGACCACGAAGAAATCAGCGATATCATCAACATCTCCTCGCCCAATCCATTGCCGAACGCGGCTTTCATGCGCGCTCTGCGCGCGGCCGCGGGCATCCCCATCGGCCTGCCCGCGGCGAAATGGATGCTCGAAGTGGGTGCCTTCGTCATGCGCAGCGAGACGGAGTTGATCCTGAAGAGCCGGCGCGTGGTACCCGGTATCCTTCTGGAACGCGGGTTTCCATTTCAGTTCCCCTCATGGCCCGAGGCGTCCAGGGATCTCTACCGCCGCGCGCGGCATGGATAAGTGCGCCCCTACGCAAAAGGGACATATTCTGGTTGTCGATCAGAGAAGTAGAACAGCCGCGTCACCATTGGCGGACCGCATGGCCTGCTCCATCGCTTCGACGCCGGTTGTACAAGCAAAACAATTACAATACCAGTAAAATGATTACATTTCGCCAGTCAGCAAGCAAAACAGTTACATGTGCGCAAGAATCTTTACTTTTCTCCGCGCAGCTAGAAAAACAGTTCCATAACTCACACACGTGGACCGGTGGCTCAGGCGTCGCCCTTCTCGCGAGTAGTCCCGGCACGGCTAAGCGCGCACCGAGAATGCGCAGCACGCGGTGATGGCTGTCGCGGCGTGGAAGGAGCGGGTCATGTATGCGCGGCGGAGGAGAACGCAGAACTCGTCAGCTTGGCAATGGGGTGCCGGGTCCTAATAAAAGATATATTATTTAATCGAACACCCAAGGTGTTGCGAGTGAATGGAAAGCCCGCGGCACGATGCTTCCTGTCAGATGCGCCCTCATGATCATGTGGATGCCCCCAACTGATTGGGTGCATCCGAGATTTTTGGGGAACGTGCCCCTGCGATCGCGGGCCTCTCGCCCGCAGCCGGTTTCGGCTTCCGCGCCTGTTGAAGAACTGCTTCAATGGGTGACAGATGCAAGTTGCCTGTCGCCAGAATCGAACCGCAGCTCGCCTGATTCTCGTCAACGAAGACGCCGCCTGAGCCGCTGCCGTCAACTGTCTCCTTCATACTGACTGCCTGAACCACAGTTCAGACAACTGCTGCGAGTCCTGCCCTTCAGAGCAACTCAGAAACGCTCCCCCATTCTGAGATACACCCTGGAATCTCCAGGAACTGCAAACGCCCCGCTTTTGTAGTACACTTGTGCGCAAGACGAACGAGCGCAGCCGCGGCCATGCCGCAACTGCATACCGATTTCAAATGAATGCCATACCATTTTGCCCATCCGCCGCCCGGTGCGGGGGAGCCACGCGCAGCAAACTGCTGCCCTCCCTGCCCAGCCGGTGCCGCAACAACCCGTTGCCCGCCATTCCCGAAAAAGCCATTTTGGGACGAAGAATGACGAAGAATGACGAGAAATGACGAGAAATGACGAAAGAACACGCCCAAACGTGCCCGAACGTGTCCGAACACGAAAAAAAAATTGGCGCGACTAAACGCGACTAAACGCGACCTGGCGCGCTCGAACACGCTCGCAAACGCTCGTAACTGCACGCAAACGCTCGTAAACGCTCGTAATTGCTTACATGGCACAGCTGACCTGCGCGCCCCGCACGTCGCCTGCAAGCGGCCCATAAGCCCGGACGCAGCCGAAATTTCGCCCCCATTCTTGGATTCACCCGCGCGAGGCGCCGATACCGGAACTTCAACAGTGTCTCAACGAACGCCACACTGTGCGTTTTGTGCGTTTTCAGTACTCAGAGTGATTGTGATGCTGTAAATCGTGGTGCGCGGGCGGAAAAAACGCAGCCCAACTGCTCAGCGCCGACGCGCGCTTCCCTTGCATGGGTGCATCCCAGTTTTTCGTTAAGATGAAAGGGCGTAGACGAGGAGAAGGGGTTGTGAAGACCAAAGGGGGTCCGCTGGCGATGCCTGCACTCCGCACGACTCCGCTCAGTCATACCTGGCCTCAACTGCTTCAACCGCTTGGCTTTACTCGACGCACAATAATCTGGGATGCACACAACTGATTTTGGGTCTTGACAAACTAGAACAAATGAGCTATTCTTGGTCCAAGCAATGACATCCAGGTAAACGGGCAGCGACTCAGGAGAAGAAAGCATGACCAGGGACGTTAAGCGGATGACGCGAGTCGAGTTGGAGTCTGAACTGGCTGCCGAGCGCGCAGCGACGCGGCGAAGCAATATGATCATCGCCATGATGACCGTGTTGGCCGTGCTGGGATTCATGGTGATGGCAGGCACGCTTGCGCCGGTCGCCAATTGAGGCTGGCGACATGTATTCGCCCACGCCGGCGGACGCATCCGCTCCCCACCAACCGCCAGGATGGCGCGATTTCGCATCTGCCGTGCGTGGTAGCGCCGTCCGCTTCATCTTCCAAGTGGTAAAGCCCAATAGCATCGACCGTAACCGCACGTTGCCGCGGACCTTCTTGCTATGCCGTTAGCCTCCCCAACATCAAACGTCTACGAATTTATATTCACTTCTCAAAATATTTTTTGCGTAAACTCTCGTATATCTATCGTGCAACGCTCGTACGAGCGTTCCGGGCGCCTGCATCATGAATTCCTGTCACAGACCTCCCAATGCCCCTCCTGTTACCCCGCCCCGATCGCCGGATCGCCACCCCTTCAGGCCTCACCCCCAATCTGGGCTGAACCAATATCAGTTTGTTCATAACTTGGACGTCAAGGTCGCATTGACGAATGCAGCGCAAACCGCCACAATACGGGCGACCGTAGCGTAAGCCTCACTACAGCCCGGAGCTTCCCGCTGTGGCATAGTGTCCTGTATAGGTATGACCTGACGAAGGACAACGCGCTCAGACGACGAAGGTGCAGCGCGTTTTAATCATTTCAAGGGGGAATCCCATGCCGAGGAAAAGATGGATCCAACTTGCGGGCCTGCTCATGATCGTGACGATCATCCTGATGGCCTGCGTTCCGATACAACCGGATGAAACGCCCGCGCCGGCTGCGGCGCCGGCAGAATCGGACAGCGCCTCCGAGTCCGCTGCCACAGGCAGCGGCGACGAAACCGCTCAGGCGTCCGGCGGCGATTTGGGCGTGCCGCAACTGAACGCAAATGTGATCGTGGACGACGCTCCGCCACCGTTCCGCACGCGCGGCTTCTCAACCGATTTCTCGCGACGCACGGTGAGTTGGGGAGAGATTCTTTCCGGCGGTCCGCCCAAAGACGGCATCCCGGCGGTTGACGCTCCGCAGTTTGAGGCCATAGCAGCCGGCGACGAGTGGCTGGAAGACCCAGACCCGGTGATCATGCTCAGCCACGGTGATGTGACCCGCGCCTACCCGCTGAGCATCCTCATATGGCACGAGATCGTCAACGACGAAATAGACGGTCAACCTGTAACGATCACCTTCTGCCCCCTGTGCAACGCCAGCATCGCCTTCGACCGCAACTTTGACGGCCAGGTTCTCGATTTCGGCACCACCGGACGGCTGCGCAAAAGCGATCTGATCATGTACGATCGCCAGACTGAGACCTGGTGGCAGCAGTTCACCGGCGAAGGGATCATAGGCCAGTATGCCGGTGACCAGTTGCGCTTCCTTTCCAGCCAGGTAATCTCCTGGCAGGACTTCAAGGCCAGCCATCCGGACGCTGAAGTGCTGGCGCGGCCGAACATGCCCCGCAACTACGGATACAACCCGTATGTGGGCTACGACAGCACGTCCCACCCCTTCCTCTTCCTGGATACACCCGACCCGCGTCTGGACCCGGTCGAACGCGTTCTCGGCCTGACCACGAAGAACGAGGCCATCGCCTATCCGTTCGCGCTGCTGGAGGAGGCCGGCGTCGTCCACGACGCGTTCGGCGGGGCTGAGCTTGCCATCTTCCACAAGCCCGGGCTGTCCAGCGCGCTGGACAGTTCCGTTATCAGTAAGGGCAAAGACATCGGCGCGGTGGCCGTCTACGAACGCCAGCTTGGGGATCAACTCCTGACCTTTTCCGCCAACGAGGATGGCACGTTCAGCGACGCGGAAACGGGCAGCACCTGGGACATTTTGGGCAAAGCCAACAACGGTCCCCTGGCCGGTGAACAGTTGACCGCGGTGCTCCATTTCGATCACTTCTGGTTCGCCTGGGCGGCCTTCTTCCCCGTAACAGAGCTTTACGGCGAGGGGTAAATAGCGAGGAGTGAGGAGAGAGAGGTGTTCTCATCTCTCTCCTCACCGCTCAGGGCTGCCAGCAGCTTCCGGTCAGGGGTAGCTCCTGGAAATTCAGGGCCGTGACCCCTGTCTGATCAAGCTTCACCCGATAGCGGCGCCAGGGTAGATAAAAGTAAGTATACCCCCGCAGGCAGACCTGTGCCTGCGGCTTGTCGATGCCGCCGAGAACATCGGCAACTTCCAGGGGAATGTAGCGGATGTCCTCCAGCGCCAGGCGGTGGACCCACAGGCCGGTTACGCCGTAGGTCGTCTCGGCGGCGCGGCGGGCATTCACCGCCAGCCGCAACTCATCATCGCTCACATCGGCGGCCGGCGGACTGAAGTAGCGGGGTATCAGACCCCAAGGCAAGAGAAAGAACGCCACAAAAAAAAGCAGGCGAAAACGCACGCCCCTCTCTCTCAGTTCGACAGCCTCGCTCAGAAAACGCCAGACGATCGCGCCGCCGAGCCACAGCAGCCACAGCAGCAGAAGATTCAGGACGAAATCAACAAAATAAATCCGCACTGCGCCGCTGGGAAACAGCGTGGCAAAGGGATGAGGATATCCGAGCCGTCCGGGGCAGAGGTCGACGCAGCCAGCGCTGTGAGGCGGCACAACGAACAGATAGAACGCCGCCACATTCAGCAGCATACTGACCAGGAGCGTACCGGCAAAGACCGCATACCAACGACCCGTCTTCTGCGACCACCAGATCAACAGCAACGCGCCCAGAACAACGCCGACGCTCCCCAGGATCAGATGCGTGACACCGGCGAAATGAATCCAGTCATCCGGCCATGCCGCCATGCCCGTCGGCTCAAGAGCCACTGCCACCTTCGCGCTTGAATATCCGAGCAGTAACGCACTGAACACAATCACCGGCGAATCCGAGCAGGGCCGGAATAACGCTGCCAGCAGAGGAAAATACGGTCGAAATACCCCGGCAGTTGCCCTCGTACCTGTGGCTGCCCATCACCATTCCACTCTTCCAGCCGTGGAACCCTGTTGCCCGACTTCACGCTGATCAACACCGAGCCATCCCCGCAGGCGGCATAATCCCCGACCACATCGCCCAACGGATACAGATACGAAGTTCGAGCTGCCGACCCTGTCTGCTCCAGATCGATCTCGGTAATGCCGAAAATCTCCAGCGAAAAGACGCCTCGGGACGAGAAGCGGCTGCGGCCAAGCAGGAGTCGATCATCCTCTCGCCAAGCCACTCGCGGCGCGAAGAACTCGAATCGCGTTTGCGTTTGCGCGTTCAGCTGGCCGCGGGCGCCGGCCCCGTTCGCAGCCATTTCCCGCACCCACAGTTGATTGGCCGGACGTACAAAACCGACCGTTAGACTCGGGTGCTGAGGATCAAATGCCAGATGGGCCAGACGGCTATTGTCAGGACTGAGCGCAAACGGCCCGCGATAGATGCCCTCGCTCACCAGCCGCCTCACATCGATCTCTCCATCAACGTCCAGATCGATCCGGTAGAGGCCGGTATACTGACGCCCCGCGTCGAGATCGGCGGTATCTATAACGAAGGAACGGACATTCCCGGCGCCTGGCAAGACCGCGATCAGAGACGGCTCGATGGTGCGGTTGGCCCTCCCCCCCAACAGAGAGGTAGAAGCTTGCACGCGCAGAACGATCTGCCCGGCCTGGCTGTCGTAATGCCATAACCGCCATTGGGCCAGATCAACCTGAGGTATCTCGATCCACCAGAGATCGCCGCGCCAGTCGGCAACGATCCCCCGCACACTCTGGAATGGGTAGGTCCGAACCGTCAGCCCAATCCCATCCCCCCGCACATACAGGAATCCGTTCCGATCCGCCGGGGCATTGGCATCGGGGATGACGAATCCTTGCGCGCCGTTGTGGACGGGCAGCACGCTCTGACCGGTCTCCTTGACAACCGTCACCGCGCCATCCTGTTGCAAAAGGAAGATGCCGGGATCGCCCCGCCTGCCCAGCAGCGCCACCGCTTTCCCTTCCTGCCACGCCGCGCCGAAGGTCGGCACATCCATGCGCTTCACCCGCTCGAATGCCGGCAGCGAGACAACCCGCACGTTCGAGACAACGACCCGTCCGTCGTCATCTTGCCGGCCGGCCACATAGACCCGCGTGCCCGGCCAGAGGAAATCGGCGCTGGCGCCCAGCCATTCACCCTGCGACGCACCAAAAATTCCGCTCCACATCTCCACCTGTTCCCCGACCGGGTCGATCTCCAACAGCAGGACTTCACCACTGTCCGTCCGAACCGAGATCGGTTTCGCCAGATCGATCGGCACCGCCTCGCCGAGTACGGTCGCAACGAATTCATCCGCCTCTGGCGGAGTCACCTGCGCGGGTTGCAGCGCCACAGCGGACGATTCCGTCGGCAACTCATCGGACGCTCGCGCCGCCTGCGTGGCCGTCGGCGTGGATGTCGGCGTGGCCGTGGATGTCGGCGTGGCCGTGGCCGTCGGCGTGACCGTGGCCGTCGGCGTGACCGTGGCCGTCGGCGTGGCCGTGACCGTGGCCGTGGCCGTCGGCGTGACCGTTGCTGTGAACGTCGGCGTGGCCGTGGCCGTGGGCGTGGCCGTGGCCGTCGGCGTGATCGTCGCCGTCATCAACTCTGTCGTTGCATCCTCGCTTGATAGCACGGTCGTCCCACCTGCTGTAGGTGTCATCCTGATCCCAATGCCGGGCGGACGCGAGCCGAACGGGCGAATGCGAATGCCCTCATCCGTATAGCGTTGAAGCGACGTCAGGTCGCCCTCGACCTCCATCAACTCGACGGCCATCCAACCTTCCTTCCCGTCCAACTCCGTCCTCACATCCGTAACCTTCAAGAGAACCCACTCGCGATTGTCTGTAATGCCCCCCAAGGTGACGCGGATATCCTGGCCCAGACGCTCCAAGACATCATCCTCTGTGGACGGGCCGACGCGCAGGCGGGCAGGGAACAGAACGATACGCCCCCTCACATTGTCCGCCGCGCCTATTTCAATATCGGAGGGAAAGACGCTGACCGGCACATACACCTCCGTAGCGGTCGGGGGCGGGGTCGGTGTCGCGCTCGGAGTCGGTGTCGCAGTGGCTGTCGGTGTCGCAGTGGCTGTCGGCGTCAGCGTTGGCGACGGGCTGGCCGTCGCTGTCGCCGTAGAAGTAGGCGTGTCCGTTGCCGTGGGGGGCACAGTCGCGACCGCTGTTGCCGTGGCGCTGGGGGTCGGTCTCTCCGTTGTCGGAAGCGGTATCTCCGAGATGTCCGCCGGCTCCACCTGCTGTGCCGCAGCCGTGGCGGGCGTACTGATTGCCGTCAGCGTGGTGGCCCCATTTCTGTCGCGCATCAAGAGCAGTAACAGCACGATCAGGACTATCACGACGGCGAAAATAGCGCCGGCAGTCAGTGGACTCCCCGATATCAGACTGCGGACAGCAGCCATCGTTTTCTGCCAGCCCAGGAACCTATCGTTCATCGTCAGCGCTCAACTAGCAAGAGGAAACGCCCTTCACAGTGTCCGCCTTCATCAATTCTGAACGATTACTGTCACGCGACAGGGTGACGGATAATTGCCCGTGTTATCCACCACCACGAGTTGAACCGTATACGTGCCGTTCGCCACTCCGCTGCTGTTCAGGTTGCCCAGCAGACCGCCGACCACAGGGCTTCCAGCGCCATCAAAATAACTGAAACTCTGGTTCGCTCCACCGGGCGCCAACTCCAGCTTGTAAAAGCTGAACTGATCGTGCTGGGCCGTGCCCACGATTGGAACAACCCCATTCACGATCGCGCCGTTTCCCGGCGAAAGTATGACCGCGCGCGCGTCCGGGCAGAGGGCCGGGGAGACAGCCGGGGGCCGCGGTGCGGGGGGTGACGACTCTGGCTGCGTGTCCTCCCCTTGATTGTCCGGCACAGGTGTGGACACGACAATACGGGTCGGCCTTGGAGTGGCCGTCGGCGCCTCCGGCGTGAATGTCGGCGTCGGGATCAGCGCCGATAGAGATTCATTGGGGGATGTCGGAGAGCCGTCCGTCGATGCAAGACCTGTAGATGACTCCACCGCGATCATCGCCGCGCGCAGCGTTGTGCTGGCAAAATAAGTGAACCCCATCACCACAAGCATCAACAGCGCAGACACAAAAATGCGATACAGATCGTCAAGCGCTTTATCCCGTTCCAGCGAAAAAACCGCCTGGCGTCGCTCCGCGCGCACCTGCCATGTGCGATACAGCTGAAATAGTGCCAGCAGACCACACACCGCGTAGATGTAAGGCGAAATATTGGCAATGGCCTCAACCAGAAAACCCATTGGCGTATGCTGAAATCAGGAAGCCGAATCATGAATTTAGCTGCCGCCGGCTTCCGGTGCAGAGCCTTGGCGACAACCAAGCTGAGATGGAAAGATCCCCTCACGAGTAGTCTACCGTAGCCGTGTTGTTCCGCCAAAAAAGGCAGAATTCCTGGGGGCGCCGAGGTGTGCTCCAGACGTTTCGCCTACATAGCAGATACATTCCCTGAACGCTTTGCCGATTCCCTGCCAATCGTCTAGTATGAAGAGCCTAATCCATTCGGCCCCATCAGATTTGGCCGTTCTCCGCGCACCGAAGAACAGGTGAACCAACGCGAGGAAAAGGGCCAGACGTTTCGGGAAGATCAACCTATGAACTACGATTTCGTCTTCCGCTCCCGGCGCAGCAATGTCTTGTCGCGCAACGGGCTGGTCGCAACCAGCCAACCACTGGCTGCCCAGGCTGGACTGTCAATCCTGCAAGCGGGCGGCAACGCAGCCGACGCCGCCATCGCCACCGCCGCTGCCCTGAACGTCGTCGAGCCGGTCTCTACCGGCATTGGCGGCGACTGTTTCGCCCTCTACTGGGATGCGAAAACCGAGCGCGTGACCGCGCTCAACGGTTCCGGACGCGCCGCCGCCGCCGCGTCTATCGACGAATTGCTCCGCCTCGGGTATGCGCACATGCCCCAATTCACCGGGCACAGCGTCAGCATTCCCGGAACCGTCGCCGGGTGGAGCGATCTGTTGGAACGACACGGCGACATGCCACTGGCCGACGTGCTCAAGCCGGCCATCCGCCTCGCCGAAGAGGGCTATCCCGTCACCGAATGGATCGGGCAAGGCTGGGCCGGACAAACAGCCAAACTCCTGCGTTCACCGGGCTGGATCAGCAGCGATCTGGACAACGGGCCGGAGCAGCCCAGCGGCCACGAGCTTCTCATCAATGGCCGCGCGCCGCAGGCCGCGCAACTGATGCGCATCCCCACTTTGGGCCAGACGCTGCGCGCCATCGCCGCTGACGGCAAGGAGGCGATCTACTGCGGTGAATTTGCCCACAAGCTGAGCAAGCATGTGCAGCGGTATGGCGGCTGGATCACGCCGCAGGACATGGCCGCCCATACCAGCACCTGGCAAGAGCCAATCACCTCCGATTTCGGCGACGTTCGCTTATACGAATGCCCGCCCAACGGCCAGGGGCTGGCGGCCATCATCGCCGCCAATCTGGCAGACGGCTTCGATCTGGCCAATATGTCCAGCGTCGACCGTCTGCACACACTGGTCGAGTGTATGCGCATCGGTTACGCCGAGGCCCGGCAGTGGGTCTGCGACATTGATGTTGTGTCGATCCCCCTAGCCGAGTTAACCAGCCGAGCCTATGCCGAGCGGCGCCGCCGGGAGATTCACCCGCGACGGGCCGCTGCGTCTGTCTCCCACGGCTATCCCATGGCCGGTTCGGATACGGTCTATCTGACCACCGCCGACGGCCAGGGCAATGCGTGCAGTTTCATCAACAGCCTCTATCAGGGCACCGGCAGCGGTTTGGTCGTGCCCGGCAGCGGCGTCAGTTTGCAGAACAGGGCTGCCCTTTTCGTCCTGGACCCCGACCATCCCAACTGCCTCGCCCCCAACAAGCGCCCCTATCACACCATCATCCCGGCGATGACCACGCGCCGCGGCGCGTTGCACGCCAGTTTCGGCGTGATGGGCGGCTATATGCAGCCCCAGGGGCATCTGCAAATGCTGGTCAATATGGCAGCCCTGGGCATGAGCCCCCAACAGGCGTTGGATATGCCCCGCTGGTCGCTGAGCGGCCCGCACACGGGCTTAGGCGCAGACGAACCCGGCGGCCTGCTGATGCTCGAAGAGGGCTGGGAGGACGACACCCTGGCGGAGATGGCCCGTCGCGGCCACCAACTGATTCCGGTCAATGGAGCGGGCCGGAGCGGTTTCGGCGGCGGCCAGATTATCGTGCGCGATCCGGAAAGCGGCATCCTCATCGGGGGCAGCGATCCGCGCAAGGACGGTTGCGCCGTCGGCTGGTGAAACTTCAGTTTTCAGTGGTTGGTTTTCAGTCTTGAGTAACACCATTTTGCGAGCGCAGCGCGGTTGCCAAGAGCTTTACACTGGAAACCAACAAGATGGAAACCAAGACCAACGACATGGAAGATATTGTGCGCGTCTCTTCAGGCTTGATCCCTATCGGATAGTGCTTTTCGGATCCCATGCCTGCGGAAGCGGAATTGATATCGATCCGCTCGTCATCCTCGACTTTGTGAACATCTCACAGACCTACGAAGCGAGGATGCAAAAGAGGCTCGCGGTGAGGGAGAGTCTTGTAGCGATCAACAGACATCTGCCCTTCGATCTTATTGTCTATACCAAAGGCGAGTACGAGCTTCTGCGGAGGCATGGCTTTTCTTTCTTGAGAGAGATAGAAAGCTCAGGGAAGACGTTGTATGAGAAGCCAAGCTCAAGCGCGGTTGGATTCAAGGAAAGCCGTCTGCATGATACATTGTGAAGACACAAGAGTCTCGTCGGTCCTTACGCAATACGTAAAAACGCGCGTTCTCGATTTGAACGCGTCTAGGCAAACCACGCAACACCGAGGTCATTGAATGGGTCGAAAATGTGCGGTGCCATTGGCGCCGGTTCGTGAAAAGATGAAGCACGCGGGTCTGGACGACCTGCTGATTCGCAGCTTTGAACACCACTACGCCCAACTCGTCGCCGGCGCGACCGGTTACATTCCCGGCACACAGGCTCGTCAGCCAGCAGATATCGCCGACAGAGCCACCGCGCTCGGCCACCATGCGGATGGCTTGGATGCCCTCAACCGGCTCGTCATCGTCAAACTGAACGGCGGACTCGGCGCCACCATGGGGCTGCATGGGCCGCGATCCCTGCTGGTGGTGAAAGACGGCTTGCGCTTTTTCGATATCATCGCCCGCCATGTTTTGCACCTGCGCCAGAAGATGACGGCCCGGCTTCCCCTCATCTTTATGAACAGCTACAGCACGCAAGCTGCAACCCAACAGGCGCTGACCGCCTATCCTCAGCTTGCAAATGGCCCCCCTGGCAAGCTGCCCCCCGCATTCCTGCAAAACAAAGTGCCAAAAATCTGGCAGGACACCCTGGCGCCGGTCGAATGGCATGAAGACCCGGCAAAAGAATGGTGCCCGCCCGGCCACGGCGACATCTACCACACTCTGCACACCAGCCGCCTCCTCAAGCAGATGCTCGCTCTCGGCTATGAATATATGTTCGTCAGCAACGCCGACAACCTGGGCGCAACCGTTGACATCGACATTCTCGGCTTTTTCGCCGCCCGTAATCTGCCCTTTCTGATGGAAGTTACGGCCCGCACCGCGGCCGACCGCAAGGGTGGGCACTTGGCCCAGAGTCCTGATGGGCGGCTCCTGCTGCGCGAGATTGCCCAGTGCCCGCCGGAGGAGATCGCGCAGTTTCAGGACATCGACCGTTACCGGCTCTTCAACACCAACAACCTGTGGATTCACCTGCCCTCCCTGCAAAACCTGCTGGACGAACGCGACGGCTTTCTGGATTTGCCGATGATCGTTAACAACAAACCGGTGGACCCCTCCCGCCCCGACTCCCCGCCCGTTTACCAGTTGGAAACCGCGGTCGGCTTGGCGATCTCCGAGTTCGACGGCGCGCAGGCGATCCAAGTGCCGCGCGACCGCTTCCTGCCGGTCAAACGCTGCAACGATTTGCTGGCCCTGCGCTCCGATGCCTACCGCCTGAACCGACAGCAACGCGTCGAACTGGATCCCCGCCGGGGCACGGATTCCTTCCCGCCCGGCGCGCCCCACGTCGAGTTGGATGACCGCTTCTACCAGTTTATCGACCAAATCGAGGCGCGTTTCCCGCACGGACCGCCTTCACTGATCCGCTGCCGCAGTCTGACCATCAAAGGCCCGTACACCTTCGGCGCTTCTGTTACGGTTGAAGGCGACGTGACCTTGACAAATGACTCAGACACGCCAATCGCCGTCCCCGACGGGCAGCTGGTAGTGGGCAGTGACGGCCGCGTTGCGAACCACTAACCTCTGGTCACGGCGGTTAACAGGGACTTCCCCCTATGGTAGCTGTGCCACAAGAGCGGGCTGGGTGACCAGTCCCAAGCCCCCGTATGCACAGCCATGCGGGCCGCGAAACCCTCCTTGAAACGCCAGACCCCCTGGAGTGGATCGCTCGCATCGCCCGGGTCCGACGGCGCGCCCCACCAATCATAGACGGTGCAGCCCTGCGCCTTGGCCCACTGCAACGCCCGCCATTGCAACAAATAGTTTGGCATATCGCGTCGTCGCCGTTCGCTGCTGGCCCCGTTAAAATAGAGAGCCTGGCGGCCATGACGCAGCAAGAGCAGCCCGGCGACAGGCAGCTCCTCCTGCGGATGTTCCGCCAGCAGCAACGACCCGCCGGTGCGCGTCCCGTCGTCCCCCTGCGCCTCCAGAAACAGACGCCACAACGCATCGTAATAAGCGAACGGACGGATCAGAAAGCCGTCGCGCGCGCTTGTCTCCTGATAGAGTCGATAAAAATCGGGCAGATCCGCCACACGGCCGCTGCGCACGGTCAAACCCCGCCGCTGCGCCAGCCGTATGTTGTAGCGCCATTTGCTCTTGAACGAGGCCAGCAACTTCTCGTCAGTCTGGGTGATCTCCGTTAAACCCGTGTTCTTGAACTGAATCTGCTCCGGGCTGAAGCGCCAGTCGCGCTGGGTCAGCAGCGACTTCAACCGCCGCCCTGCCGCACTCTCTTCCGCCACATCGGGATCGATCTTCACTTGCAGGCAGCCCCGCCGTCGGCTCAGTTCTTCGATCTGCGCCAACACCAGCGCAGCCGCCTCGTCATCCGACCAATCCAACAGCGGACCTTTTGGCACGTAAGCCACCCGCAGGGGCAGAGCCGCTATCGGCTGCCGCCACAGAAATTGAAACATGCCCAGAAGCCGACCGCCCCGCCGCGCAGCCCAACGCTCGACCCGCCAACCGCTGCCGGCCTTGACCGCGCCCCACGTCCAACTTTGCAGCACATGGCCGCTGTCAGGCGGCAGCTGTGCCATCGTCTTTTCCCACGCCGCCGCCTGCGTAACCGGCTCCAGATCCACCAGCCTCGCTGTCTCCTTCTTCCCTTTTTGCGTCTTGTTGCCAGCTCGCTCCTGAACTGCCGCAGCCCGACCCTTCGCCTGCAGCACGCCCCGATAGAGAACATAGGCCGGCCGCCTCAAGGGCAAGTCCCACGCCCCGACCGTGCGTTCAAGCGCGCCGCCAAAGCCCTGTTTGAAGCGAAAAACGCCCCACAGATCCCCCGACGGGAACGCATTCACGTCTACCGGCACTTTCTCCGCAAGGACAATCTTGCGCCCTTCGTCCCAGAGTCCGGTGGCGATGGCGCCGACCTCATCGGGGATGCCCCAGAGATCATAGCGTGCGCAGCCGCGCGCCTTTGCCCAGCGCATCGCCTCCCACTGGAGCGCGTGATTGGGCATCAAGTTGCGGTGGCGGTTATTGCTGGCCCCCCACACATACCAGGCTGTCGAACCGACAGCAAAGACCGCAATGCTGGCCAACGGGTCGTCCTGGTAGGAGGCCAGCAGAAAAACGCCCCGATGAGGCGTCATCAGTTCGTAGGCGGCCCGGTAATAGGCGGCGCTATGCACGGGAAAGCCGTCGCGCGTCCCCGTCTCATCCATCAGTTGCTGGAAGAGGGTCAGCTCATGCGCCTGAAGTTCCCGCACTGCCACCCCCTTGCGCGCCGCCAGGCGGATGTTGTAGCGCCATTTGCTCTTCATCCGCGCCAGGATCGTATCGTCGCCGGGCTGCAGGTCAACGACAATCGTGCTGCGGGGCTGGATCGTCTGCGGGCTGGAATGGAAGCCGGCCGCCGCGAGCCGCTGCCGGTTCGCGGTCGTGTCCCGGAGCTCCGGCTCGATCTTCAACGCGAACGCACCCTCCTGCCGGGCAACCGCACACATGCTATCGACCACAGCTTCGGTCAGCGATGCGTCGGACCAATCCACAAGCGGCCCCCGGGGAACATACGCCAGGACCTGTCCCATGCTCTTACGGAAGAGAATCAGCGCCCCGGCCCGCGCCGCGCCGCCGTTAGCAGCCGGCAGGAGAACGCGTTTGGCCCACCAACCGAAGCGACATTTCAACTCCGCCCATTCGCTGGTCTGCAAGAGATGGCCGGCCGCGTGGCGGCCGACATATTCGTTCCAATCCGCTGCTTGCTCTGTCACCAATCCCCCTGTCATTCCCGTAGTAGACGCAGCCATGCCGCCTTGCTCCAACCCGGCCACGCGGCTGCTTCACTGCCAACGTCCATCGATCATACCATAATGCCATGAACTGAATGGAACGCCGGCAGCGCCGCATCCCTGGGAACGGGCTGAATTTGAAACGGCTGCGGGGTCAGTGTATCATCAAATCCGTGTCAGAATTACAGTTAGCCACTCCATCACATGAACGACGGTTCAGACGGTTTGCGCTGGCGGCGGGCGCACCCGGTTCGTTTGCCCCCGGCGCCGCGACGCAATCGAGAAGCAATAGAGCCTTGCCGAGGGATACGCTGGCGCAGAATCGGACATTTCGGCGCGCCTCCATGCTCAGCGCGGCGGCCGCTTTCCTGCTGGGCAATCTGCTGCTGGGCGGTTGCCGCGAGCCATCTGCCGACAAGGCGTCATCATCCAAAATCGTTGTGGTCACGGTCTTTGCGGCCGCGTCCCTCACCGATCTCTTCCAACAGGCGGCGCGGTCGTACAGCGACAGCGGGCATGCCGGTAACGTTGTCTTCAACTTCGCCGGCTCCCAGCAGCTTGCGGGACAACTGCGCGAGGGCGCGCGCGCCGATATTTTCGCCTCAGCCAACGAGACGCAGATGCAGGCGGCGATTGATGCCGGACGGATTGTGAAGGGAAGCGTGAAGACTTTCGCATGCAATCGGCTTGTGATCGGCTACGAGGGGTCCGCCGCATCTCCTGTGAGCGCAAGCGAGACGCCTGCAATCGAATCCCTGCAGAAATTGGCGCAGCCCGGCCATAAAATTGTCGTCGGCGCCGAAGCCGTTCCCGTCGGGCGCTACACCCGCCAGTTTCTGGCCAATGCGGCAGAAGACGACCGCCTCGGACCCGCCTTCCGCAACGGCTTCGAGGCCAATATCGTATCGGAGGAACAGAACGCGCGCGGCGTTCTCAGCAAACTGCAGCTGGGCGAAGCCGATGCCGGCGTCGTCTATGCCAGTGACCTCGTCGGCGTCACAGACGTGCAGCGCATAGAGATTCCGGCCCATCTCAACATCTCTGCAACTTATCCCATTGCTCTGGTCCAGGACAGCACGCAGCCCGAACAGGCCGCAGCCTTCATCACCTGGCTGTTCTCCGCAGAAGGCGCAGTTGTTTTGGAATCGCACGGCTTCTCCACCCAATGCCGGGCTGAAAGCGCAGGCGTTTCTCCTGCAAAGGCATCCGACCATGCGCACCAGTGAAGCGGCGGAGGCCATGCCTCTTCCTGTCGACCGGACGCGCAGCGACCTGGACGCCTCTACATCCCGCCCCCGACCGGGAATCGCGCTGTTTTGGTCAGCCGTGCCGATGATCCTGTTCCTGGTTCTGCCCCTGCTGGCGCTCATCTGGCGCACAGACCTGGCCGACATCAGCGCACATCTCACCCAGCCGGTCGCGCGCCGCGCCATCGTCCTCAGCTTGTGGACATCGGCCACGGCAACGCTTCTGACCATCCTTCTGGGCACGCCCTTGGCGCTGTTGATGGCCCGACGGCGCTTTCCCGGTCGTCGCGCTCTGGACACCGTCATCGATCTGCCCACTGTTCTGCCCCCCGCCGTGGCCGGTCTGGCGCTGCTGATGGCCTTTGGCCGCCGCGGGATGCTGGGCCAGAGCCTGTCTGTGGTCGGGCTTGAAATCGCGTTTACCTCGGTGGCCGTCATTCTCGCCCAGCTTTTCGTCGCCTCACCCTATTACATTCGCGCCGCCATTGGCGGTCTCAGCCGCAGCGTCGCAGAATTGGAAGAGGCCGCCGCGCTCGACGGAGCCGACAGCAGGCAGATTTTCCGCTTCGTGACAGTCCCTCTGGCACGCGCTTCCTTGCTCGGCGGATTGGTGATGACCTGGGCCAGGGCGCTGGGAGACTTCGGCGCCACCATCCTCTTCGCCGGCAACTATCCGGGACGCACCCAGACCATGCCCCTGGCCATCTATATCGGCTTCGAAGTGGACCTCGACGTGGCTCTGGCCTTGTCCGTTGTCCTGATGGCGACCGCCTTTACCATTCTTTTGCTCGTGAAATGGCTGCTGGGGCGGGCCGAATAATCACAGTTCAGACGATGAACGCAAACCAACTCATCGAAGCAGTCCCCAACTTTTCCGAGGGCCGCCGCACGCACGTCATCGACGAACTGGCGGCAGCAGTTCAGACGCACGGCGCACGGTTGCTCCATCGCACCAGCGATTCTCACCACAACCGCACTGTGCTGACAGTCGCCGGCCTGCCGGAGCCAGTTCTGCGGGGACTGTTCAACGCCGTTGAAGTGGCCATCAACCGCATTGACCTCCGCCGGCATCGGGGCGTCCACCCACGACTGGGCGCGGCCGATGTGGTTCCCCTCGTGCCGCTTCGCCACAGTTCAATTGCAGATTGCGCCCTCCTCGCCCGGCAACTGGGGCGTCGCATCGGCGCTGAGTTGGGGCTGCCCGTTTATCTCTATGCGGCAGCCGCAACCAGACCGGAACGCCGCAATCTGGCCGACCTCCGCCGCGGGCAGTACGAGGCGCTGCTCCAGGAGATCCAGCGCCCGCAGCGTCAGCCCGACTTCGGCCCAGCCACAGTCGGCCCAGCCGGCGCGGTCATCGTCGGAGCCAGGCCGATTCTGATCGCCTTCAACGTCTTCCTGCGCACGTCCGATGTGGCGGCGGCCAAAGCCATCGCCCGCAAGATTCGCGAGAGCAGCGGCGGACTGACGGCCGTCCGCGCCTTGGGCCTCCTCGTTGACGGACAGGCCCAGGTCAGCATGAATCTCGTCGACTATCGCAGCACATCGGCTCACGCCGTCGTAGAGGCCATTCGCCGGGAGGCCGCCCGCCTTTCCGTCTCGTTAGACCGCAGCGAACTGATCGGCCTCATCCCTCAGGACGCGCTGCCGAGGACTGAGGAGCAAGAAATGAGCAGCGCGGCGGGTTCGTTTTCGCCTCGTCGTCTGGCCGACGCCGCCGACGCTCTCCTTCTGCCGGACCTGACCGCCGACCGCATCCTGGAGGTTGCGTTGCGCCAGTTGTAAGCAGCATCATGCGCCCCTGTAAGATGGCTTCCTGAAGAGCGAAGAGATATGCCAAAAGTCATGATTACGGCTCGGACAACCGCTTTGGCGAAAGACGGATGCCGTGCTAAAATCAAATTCTCATACAGCAGACAGTTCCGACTGCGATTCCTGTAATTGGTCTGATTACCGTGATTAACTGTCCTGCGCTCCGTAGCCGTTAATCATCCTCATCATTCAACTGCATGAATCACAGTCCATTACTCAATTACAGTTCAGACGATGCAGTCTCCTCACCATATCGCCTGGTCAGAATGGATAAAGACGATCGGTTCGCCTCCGGCGCAGCCTGGGAGCACGGTGTCCTCTGGCGCTTTCCCGCCTTCAGAGGAGTTGGACCTCGCAATTGTCATCGTCAACTACAACGCCAGCGCGCTCCTGGCCGGCTGCCTGACATCCGTTTTCGCCTCCGCCGGCGCCTTCTCCTACACCGTCTGCGTCGTCGACAATGACAGCCATGACGACAGCGTCAAAATGTTAAACGCCCGCTTCCCCCAGGTCGGCCTGATCGTTGCCGAGACCAATCTGGGCTTCAGCGCGGCCAACAACCTTGCCCTGCGCCAACTCGGCTTCCCTGAAGGCCAACCCTTACGCAATGCGCCCCTGCCCCGCTACCTGCTTCTGCTCAATGCCGACACAATCCTGCCGCCGACCGCCCTGGCCGACATGCTCCACTTTATGGACGAGCGGCCCAAGGTCGGTGTAGCCGGGCCGCGGTTACGGCGCCCGGACGGAACGCTGGATCTGGCCTGTCGGCGCAGTTTCCCCACGCCCTGGGTGAGCTTCTGCCGCATGACCCGCCTGAGCCGACTCTTCCCCCACAGCAAGCGTTTCAACGCCTATAATCTCGGCTATCTGCCGGAAGACGCCGTGTATCCGGTGGATTCGGTCGTGGGCGCCTATATGCAGGTGCGCGCGCAGGCGATCCGGCAGGTCGGGCTGTTGGACGAGGACTATTTCATGTACGGCGAAGACCTTGATTGGGCGAAGCGTATCAAAACCGCCGGCTGGGAAATCTGGTACAACGGCGAGGTGGAGATCACGCACGTCAAAGAAGCCTCCAGCCGCAAAAGCCGCAAGGCCCGTCTCGCCTTTTATGAAGCGATGTGGATCTTCTATCGCAAGCATTATCGCGCCGATAGCTCCTGGGTGCTGGACAAACTGATCTGGCTGGGGATCGCTCTGATCGGGGGCGTGGACATAGCCGTCCGGCTGTGGAAACTGCGGCAGGAACGGATTTGATTGTGGATAATGAATCGCCGCCGATTCCTATTTTTGCGCAATAGGCACGATGTGGAAATCACCTGTTCAGCCAACCTCAGACTTTGAGGAGACTCTGACAACATCGCGGCCATCCGCGACCGCTGCCGAAGAGAATGTAGCTGCGGCGGAGCAGAGCGTATCCTCCAGTCCTAATGGCAGCTATTCGGCTATGCGCGCGCAGCGGCCGGGTCTGCTTAAGCGCGCCCAACTTCTGTTCGCGGTCACCTTGGTTCTGGTTGATGTAGGGAGCACATGGCTGGCGTTCTACCTGGCCCACCGCCTCACGGGGATGAACCTGACCCCCCGGCTCATGGAGTTGCAGCCCGATGTCATCGTCGGACCGTTCGTGGAGTTCCTGCCCCTCCCCCTGGTACAGTCGTTCTTGCTCCTGCCGCTCTTTTTTTCACAGCGCTTGTACCAACGGCGCCGGCCGCTCGGTTATCTGGACGAGATCTTCCGCACGGCAAAACTGACCACCCTCTGCACCCTTCTGACCGTCGCGCTGGTGAGTCTCTTCCTGAGGGATTTCGCATACCACCGCACGCTCTTGGGCTATGCCTGGCTGCTCAATATCCTCCTGTTGACCATCGGGCGAACGTTGCACGCGCAGGTGCAGTGGAATGCCCAGGCAAGAGGAATCGGCGATGACCGCGTGCTGCTCATCGGCGGCGGTGACACGGGCCGCATGATTCTGCAAAGAATTCAGGCCAATCCGAAGTTCGGCTTTCAGGTGATCGGTGTCATCGACAACAGCAGCAGCCGTTCCATCCTCAATGTGTCGATATTGGGCAGCGTCGTCGACATCCCCAGAATTATCGACGAATATGCCGTCGACGAAGTGATCATCGCCCTGCCGGAAAATACGCATCAGGAGCTAATCGGTATCATCAGCCTGTGTGAGCGGGAAAAGGTCGGCATTCGCGTGCTGCCGGACGCTTTCGGGATTATGGCCAGCGAAGTGACGATCGGCTATCTCGGCGGGCTGCCCCTGGTCACAATTCGCGATGTGGCCCTCCAGGGTTGGAAACTGACACTCAAACGAGGGATGGATCTGGTGGGCAGCGCCATCGGGCTGGTGATTCTCAGCCCGTTTCTGTTGCTGGTGGCGCTGCTGATCAAGCTGGATAGCCCCGGGCCGGTATTCTACACGCATGAACGGATGGGCTTGGATGCCAAATCATTCAAGATTCTCAAGTTTCGCTCCATGCGTGAGGACGCCGAAAAATCCGGGCCGGGCTGGACAGTCGAGAACGATCCCCGGCGCACAAAACTGGGTGCCTTCATCCGTCGCACCAATATCGACGAACTACCCCAGCTGATCAACATCCTGTTCGGCGAAATGAGCCTGGTGGGGCCGCGCCCGGAACGGCCCGTCTACGTCGAGCAGTTCCGACAGATGATCCCCCGCTATATGGACCGCCACCGCGAAAAAGCGGGCATGACCGGTTGGGCGGCGGTCAACGGGCTGCGAGGGGACACCTCCATCGAGGAGCGGACAAAGTACGATCTCTGGTACATCGAGAACTGGTCACTGGCTCTGGACTTTAAAATTATCATTCGTACACTGGGCCAGTGGTTGCTTGGTTCGAACAATAACGCCTACTGAACCAGCCAAAATTTCTTGACAACCCCCTAGCCGATTTGTTACACTTCCTGTTCGATTAGCACTCCCATAACAGGAGTGTTAAAGATGGGAATCAGACAGTTCTGCCTTGAATCAATGACCGACCTTCAATTAAGCCCGCGCCGCAAGCAGGTGCTGCGCATCGTCATCCAGGAATATGTAGAGAACGCCCAACCTGTGGGCAGCCAATCGATCGCGCAAAAGTACGATCTGGGCGTCAGCGCAGCGACCATTCGCAATGATCTTGCTGCGCTGGAAAAAGCCGGCCTGCTGACCCATCCCCACACCAGCGCCGGACGCATCCCCACCGATGGCGGCTATCGCTATTTCGTAGCGCATCTCATGGCTCACACCGATCTTCCCTCCCATGAGCAGCACATGATCCGCCATCAATTCCACCAGGCCCGACGGGAGATCGACCAGTGGCTCCGTCTCAGCACGGCGGTGTTGGCGCGAGCCTCAACGGGCGCGGCGCTGGCAACTTCGCCCCGCTCCATGTCCAGCCGGGTCAAGCATCTGGAGTTGGTCGGCATTCAGGACACTGTCGTGCTGCTGGTGCTTGTGCTGGCCACGGGCACGCTGAAACAGCAGTTGATCACGCTGGAACAGCCGATCTTTCAGGAGGAACTGAGCCGCGCCAGCAACCAACTCAATGTTGAAGTCGCCGGCGCCACCGTTGCCGACCTGCCGGAGAAATTGGAGAATTTCACGGGGTTCACGCGCGAAGTGGGCGAACTGTTGCTGACCACGTTGCGCCAGTCGGAGGAGCAGATCGGCGAGCGCGTCTATCGACACGGGCTGGCACAGGTCTTGACCGCGCCTGAGTTCGCCGACGGGCCGCAAGTGCGCCGGATCGTGCAGGTATTCGAACAGCGCACGCTGCTGCAAGAGATTTACGACGACATCATGGAGTTGAGCGACGTGCAGGTAATGATTGCCGGTGAGGGCCGCTTCGGCGACATGCAGGACATCAGCCTGGTCCTGAGCCGCTATGGCGTGCCGGATCGGGTCAGCGGTCTGCTGGGCGTGGTCGGCCCGATGCGAATGCCCTATGGCCGCACAATCGGGGCCGTGCGCTATGTCGCCACACTCCTGAACGAACTGATGCACCAGATCTACGGCTAGGCCGCTGGACAACAGCTTTGAAATAACAGGATCATTTATGAATCAACAGGAAGAGCGGGAAAACAGGTCGGTAGAAACAGGAAATGGACAGCTGCCTGAAGAGGCTGTTCTGAACGCTGAGGGCGTTGATTCAGACGATGCCCCTGATACAGAGGACGCCGAAGAAAAGCAGGAGACACCTGGAGAGACCATCGTCCGGCTTGAATCGGAGTTGGCCGAAGCCCAAGAACAGGCCGAAAATGCCACCGACAAGATGCAGCGCACCGTAGCCGAATATGAGAACGCCGGCAAGCGCCGTGAACGCCAGCACCAAGAGCGCATCAAGCGCGACAAAGAGAGCATGATGCGTCAGTTGTTGCCGGTTCTTGATGACCTGGAATTGGCCTTTCAGAACGTTCCCCAAGCCAGCGCGGGCGAGGAGCAGGCCTGGCTTCAGGGGTTCGAGCAGATTCAGCAGAAACTCCTGGACATTCTCGCCAACGCCGAAGTCGAGCCGCTGGCCAAATTCGGTGAATTCGACCCAAACCAGCACGAGGCCATCTCGAATGAGCCGAGCGCAGATGTCCCCAGCGGGCATATCATCCAGACATTACGCACCGGCTATCGCATCCAGGATCGGATCCTGCGCCCAGCGCTCGTCCGCGTCGCGCAGTGAATAGCTGGACACTTTACCAACCCCGCTAAATGGTTGCCTTAACCCGTTCCGCCACCGGGCGTCTTCCCGGCTCCCAACATGGCATCCGCCCGTTTGACATCGGGCGGGATCTGCGCGCCGTGTCCAGATTGATTGCCGACGCCTTCGCCGACGAACTGGACGAACAGGGCGAGGCCGCCCTGCGAGAACTGCGGATTCTCGGCCATATGAGCGGCCTTGTGCGCATCCTTTCCCGCAGCACAGGTGAATTCCACAATGTTTTCAGCGGATTCGTCTGGGTGGAAAATAACCGGGTAGTCGGCAATGTGACGGTGCAGCGCGCATCGAGCGGCAGCGGGCGCTGGCAGATCGCCAATGTGGCCGTCTCCCCGGCTTGGCGCGGGCGCGGCATCAGCCGTGCGCTCATGGAGCATGCGCTGGATTATGTCCGCGATATGGACGGATCCTGGGCAGTGTTGCAAGTGCGTGGGGAAAACGAGATCGCCCGCGGCCTCTATGAACGGCTGCGCTTTGAGAATATGGGCGGCACCTCCGAACTGTACGCGCCGGGCGTGCCCAAGCCGATCACACGGCCAATGCTGTCTAATCTACAGCCGTTTTCGCCATCCGACAGCAATCTGCTCTATGAATTGGCCACCAGCCGACCCAGCGCCGAACTCCAATGGTGGCGGGCCGTGCGGCGCGACGACTTTCGACTCCCGCTGGAAAAGCGCATCGGTGAACTGTTGAGCAGGTTTGTCGGGCGCCAGCGCATCTACCGTTATGCCATCCGCGACCACAACAGCCGCTTTGAAGGCGCGATCCAGGTCGTCGCCCGCTGCTGGCGCGGAGAGCACCACATCCGGCTGTGGCTGCGGCGCGAAGCCCAGGAACGATATGCCCAGCCCTTGATCCTGGGCGCCCTGGCGCTATTGCAGGAGTCGCCGCGCTGGCCGCTGCGGGCGTCTGTCAGCACACAGGACGAAATCGCCGCGCAGACGCTGTTGGACCACGGCTTCGCCGTGCGCAGCACCCTATACACGATGCGTCTGCGCATGTAACCTACAATGACGCTTTTTCTACGGCTGGTCGGGAACGCCATCGCCCTGTACGCGGCGGCAAATTTGATCGACGGCATTCGGTTCTTCGGAAACGGACAGGTGGATGTCGTCAGCCTGCTGGCGGTTGCTCTGATCTTTGGCGTTGTCAACGCCGTCATCAAACCGGTCGTCAAGGTGGCCACCTGCCCGGCCTATGTCGTCACGCTCGGCCTGTTCACCTTTGTCGTCAACGCGCTGATGCTGCTCCTGACCGGCTGGCTAGCCGGACTGTTCAACGTCGGCTTTCGAGTAGATGGCTTTGGCCCCGCCTTCAGGGGCGCAATCGTCATCAGCATCGTCAGCTTTCTCCTCAGTCTGTTCATCTCCAAAAAGAGCGACGACAAAGACTGACACATTTGACGACGCCGGCCGCGCAGTGAACCATAGCCCACCTCCTCATCACACAATCGTTGGGGAACCCCATGCGCGCGACCTTTCTCCACATGGCCGACTGTCACCTCGGCTATCGCCAGTACAACAGCCGAGAGCGGCAGAACGACTTCACCCATGCTTATCTCAACATCATTCAGTCGGCCATCGACCGCAAAGTCGATTTCGTCCTGCTGGCCGGTGATCTCTTTGAAAAGCGCGCCATCGATCCTCTCACGCTCGCCCATGCCATCACCGGGCTGGAACGGCTGCGAGAGGCCGGTATCCCCTGCCTGGCGGTTGAGGGCAACCATGAACTGATCTACTACCGCGACAGCATCAGCTGGGTGCGCTTTCTGGCCGAGCGGGGTTTGCTGACGTTGCTCAGCCCGAAGTTGGACGGCGAGCGCGTAACGCTCCCACCCTGCGAGAAACACCGCGGCGCCTATGTAGAGCCGCTCCCCGGCTTGCGCGTCTACGGCATGCGCTACTACGGCAACTCTACGGCTCATATCGTGAAGCGGGTGGCCGACGCGCTGGCGGCAACCGACAAACAGAGGGTCGAGTACACAATCTTCATGGCGCACACCGGCGTCGAGGGTGTTCTCGCCGACGATGCCGGCGGCCTCAGCCACCGCGAACTGGCCCCCCTGCGCCCCCAGGTGGACTATCTGGCGCTGGGCCACGTCCACAAACCGTACGAGTTCGATAACTGGATCTACAATCCCGGAAACCAACTCCATGACCGAGGCGGAATGGCCGCAACGGGGCTACTATCTCGTGGAGGTGGACACGAAGGCGGAACCGAAGCACAGCCCTGTCCTGCACGCCAACTTCCGGCGTCCGTTTGAACGCCTCTTCTTCAAGGTCGACGCCTGCGAGACACCGGGCGAACTGTTCGAACAATGCCGACGCCATGTTGAGCGCCAGCACCGTCGTTTCAGGGGGAAAGAGCCGGTCGTCGAACTGCGGCTTTCCGGCGTACTCCCCTTCGACCGCAGCGCGCTCGAATTGGAGCCGTTCAAGCAGATGGTTGACAAGCTCTATCAGCCGCTGATCAGCTTCGTGCGCAATGACACGCGCGCGGCGGAGTTCGCGGTCGGGGACGATCAGCAACTAAGCCGGCCGGCGCTGGAAAGGCAGATCATCGCCGGTCTGCTCGAACGAGACAACCGATTCCGCGAATACAGCGGGGCGTGGACCGAGCTGGCACTCGCCATCAAACAGTTGGCCGTCGGCGGCGCATCTGCCGATGCGATATTGGAGGAATTGGCGAGCGGCGAGGAGCGAGTTTCGCAGGGAGAAGAGACGCAATGTTGATCCACTCGCTGACCCTGGAAAACGTCAAGAGCTTCGCGCAGGGAACGGTCGAATTCAGCCCCGGCACGAACGCAATCGTTGGCCACAACGGATCGGGCAAGACGACGATCCTCGAAGCGATCGGCTTTGCGCTCTTCGATCACCTGCCCTATAACCGTGCCGATTTCGTGCGCGAAGGTCAGAGGTCGGCGCGCGTGACGGTCGACTTTCTCAGCGACCATGACGAACGCGTCTATCAGGTGATACGGCGCTGCGGCGGTAGCAACGACTACACGGTCTTTGACCCTGAACTCTCTATGAAACTCTACGAGGGCAGAGCCGACGTCATCCAGTTTTTGCGTGAGCATCTCGGCATCAATGCGGAGACCGATCCGGCAGACCTGTTCAGCAACGCGGTGGGCGTGCCCCAGGGCAACTTCACCGCCTCCTTTCTGATGCCGCCCAGGGCCCGCAAAGCCGTCTTCGAGCCGCTCCTCAAGGTCGCTGAATACCGTCTGGCGTTCGAGAGGCTACTTGAGCCGCTCAACTTGCTCAAACAGCGCAAGAATGAACAGGCGCTCGAAATCAGCAGACTTGAAGAGAAACTGACCCGACTGCCAACCGTAATGGCCGAAGCCAGCGATCTGAGCGGCCGCATCACCAACACAGAGACCGAACTGCGCGCCGCGCAGACCGAGTTGGCCACAGCCGAAGCCGACCGAGAGGTGATGGCGGCGAAACGGGAACGGCTGCTTGACCTGCAAAACTTGGCGCGGATACAGAAGCAGGCGGTCGCCGAACAGGAGCGGACCCTGGCCGCGGCCCGGCAACGGCTGACGGAAAGCGAGGAGGCCGTTGCGACCACGGATGCCAACCGGGTCGGCCATGAAGCCTACCGCGCCGCGCAGCGGGACCAACGCGCCGTGAACGAACGGATGGCGCAACGTCAGCAGTTGCAGGATGAGCGAATCGTCGTCCAGACGCGCCTGACCCAGGCCGAAACGCAGGAGGATGCCCATAGGCGCGCCCTAGCTGACATCGCAGAGGCGGAGCAGACAGCTGCGGAGCTGGCGGACGCGGCGGATGAGCAGAAAAAGCTGGAGGCTGACCTGCGCGTTGCCCAACGCCAGGCGGACCGGCTGCAAGATGCCGACGCCCGGGCGCAGCGGGAGCAGGCTGCCGTGGACGCGGCGCTCGAACGGCTGGAGCGTCTGCACGCGGACGTGGCCCAGGCGCAAAAGATCGAAGCATCCCTGGGGCCATTACAGGCGCGCGTGGAAACGCTGCAGAAGACAATGTCGGCGGCGCAGGCCAGGGTAGACCAACTGCACGCGCAAAAGGGAACGATCGAGGAGCAGGGACAGCGGTTGAAGGCATCGGAGACGTCCGCAATCTGTCCGATTTGTGAACAGCCTCTGTCCGCAGTGCATCGGCAGCAGCTTATCGACCGCCTCCGCACGCAATGGAAAGAACTGAATAAGGATGCCGCGGACGCTGCGGAGGCGATCAGCCAGGCAGAATCGGAACGGGAACAGGCCCGCTCGACCCTCGTCCAGCGGGAGCAGACTTTGCGCGCTCTTCCCCGCCAGAACGCGATCGAAACAGCCGAAAAGGAGTTGGCCGAACTACATGGCCAGTTGAAGGCAACCGGCGCCGCGGCCAAAGCGCTGGCGCACGCGCCGCAGCGCGTGAAGGAGCTGCAGCGAATGCTGGACGCGCTGGGCGATCCACGGCGGCGGCGGGATGTAGCGCTCCAGCAGGCGCGGGGACGCACGCGGGTTGAAGAGGCGCTCCGGCAGCAGCGGGCGCAGGCCGAGCAGCACCGGAGCGCGCTCGCCGCGCTCGACGAGCGCATGGCAGCATTCGCAACTGTGGAAGCCGAGTCAGCCCGCATCAACTTCCAACTGGAGAAGTTCCAGGCGGCCGACGATCTCTACCGGCGCAATCAGGACGCAGCCGAGGCCCTCCCTCTGCGCCGGCAGGAGGTTGCCGAGGCCGAGAAGGCATTGCAGGCCGCGCAGGAACGCTACGAGAGCGGGCAGGCACAGCTGGCAGACAGTACGCGCGAGTTCGACGAAGAGCGTTTCGAGGAGGCGGTGGCCAGGGTGAACGAGAGCCGCGACCTAAGCGTGCGCCTGGAGACCGAATTGGGCCTTTTGCGCGAAGGACTGATTCGAGCGGAGGAGGAGATCGCCCAATTGAAGACCCAGGAACAGCGGTTCGCCGCCGCCCAATCCCGGCACGAACGGTTGACGGAACAAGAGGAGCTTTTGCGATTTCTGCGTTTAGTCCTGCAGGAGGCCGGCCCGTTCGTGACCAGAGCGCTGGTCCAGCAGATCAGCCATGCGGCCAATCAGTTGTTCGGCCAGATTATGGAGGACTACACGCACACACTCCAGTGGCATGAGGACTACGCGATCATCCTGGAGGTGGATGGCCGCAAGCGGGCTTTCACCCAACTGTCCGGCGGCGAGCAGATGAGCGCGGCGCTGGCGGTTCGATTGGCCATGCTCCAGGAGATGAGCGATATTGCCGTCGCTTTTTTCGACGAGCCGACCACCAATCTGGACGATGCCCGCCGCGACGCGTTGGCCCGCCAGATCGTGGGCGTGCGCGGCCTTCAGCAACTCTTCATCATCAGCCATGACGACTCGTTTGAACAGGCCACGGAGAAACTGATTCGCGTGGAGAAGAGAGACGGGGCGAGCAAAATACTTTATGCGTGAAATCGGTTGAATACAGGGCACATCACACGGAGGCAATCAATATCTGCGCGGCTTTGGGTATCCCTTCCAGAGACGCGAACTCCTCCCGCAGGCTGACGGCGTTCCGGCGGGCGGGGGCGTTGTCCGGCAATATCTTTTGCAGAGCTTCCGTTGCCAGCGGGACCGTCATCTGCTTGGGCGGGATATGATAACCGACGCCGCTGCGCACGACCCCGCTGGCCTGCCGCGTCTGGTCCGCAGCCTTGGGCACGACGATCTGCGGAACCCCGTGCGTAACCAGGGCGTGGGTCGTGCCGGCGCCGCCATGATGGATCGCCGCAGCGGTGTAAGGCAGCACCTCCGCAAACCGGACCCGCTCCACCAGCGCCGAATGCTGCGGCAGCCTGCTGCGCAAGGCCGCCATCTCGCGTGCAGTCCAGCCGACCTCTGCATCGGGGGCAAAGCCATTGCCGACCGCCAGAATCGGCACGCCTCCCGCCTGCGCAGCCGCATGGGCCGCGATGACGAAAAAATTGATGTCTCTGGTGAAGGCGGTCCCGAGAGTGATGAAGATCCATGGACAGTCCTTCGGGAGCCGCTCAAGCCAGGGGGATTGGCGCGGCCGGGGAGGCGCGGCGACCCCGCCGACCATGCGCGTTTGTGGCAGCAGCCGCGCTCCGGCGTACCAACGGGGACTCCAATAGGTCAGGTGCAATAAGGGGGAACGCAGCGCGGCCGGACCATCCAGCGCCCAATTGACGCCGGTCACACCGAAATCGCCCAGCAGCGCGTCCACCCGCTCCCGGGCCAGTTCGCCGACAGAGCCGGGCGCGCCCCCTCTCGATCCCGGCGGTTCCGGCTGCACAGCCGGCCAACCGGCGACGGCGAACGGCACGCCCAGAAGCTCGGCGGCAATGCCGGCCGCGGCGGTGAACATCTCGCTGACGATCAGATGCGGGCGAAAGCGCCTGGCCGCCTCGACAAGCTCCAACGTCGCCGCCCGCACCCGCGCCACGTCCAACCACTGATCCAGCGAGCGGACCATGCGCAAGCGCTGGAACTCGTCCTCCGAGGCCGCGCCCTTCTGTATGTGAGGAGGCGGCGGCCAGCGCCAACCGGTCTCCTGCATGATGTGGATGGGAACGCCCTGCGCAACCAGTTCGTCTTGCAGTTCGCGTCCGGTGGCCCACAGGACATCATGCCCCGCCTGCATCAGTTCCACAGCCGTCGCCAGATAGCCGCCCCAGTCCAGGTGGCCCGCCAGTTGAGCGGATACACATAGGAAGCGCAAGCAGCTCTCCTCAACCGACGCAGCCGGGCACCAGTCGATATAGCCCGCCTGAGCCGGTGCCGATCCAGACAGCCCCGTCCGGCGCGGTTGCGACCGCCTGCACCGGCCAGTTGAGCATGATCCGTTCGGCGATGATGCTGCCGCCGGCGTTCGCCAGCCGATACAGGCCCGGATCGCGCCCGTACAGAGCGAAGAAGATCGTGTCGTAGGCCCATGTGATACCCGTGGGCGCGGTCGAGTTGGGCAGGATCAGCACCGGAGCGGTCCACCAATCTTTGTTGACTCCGCCCAGCGCCATTGGGAAGCCGTAGTATGGAGTGGCATTGCCGTCGCCGGCGATGGCGGCAGCGGAGAGGGCGCTCGGGTCAAGCAGATCGACCTCATCACCGGCGTTAAACTCTCCGGGCACGTTGGTTGCGCCATTGTCGGTAAACCAGATGCGCCCGCGCGGGTCCACGGCGATGCCATAGGGGTTGCGCACACCACGCGCCGCTGTCTGAAAGACGCCGATCGTGCGCTCGGCCAGCAGCCGGTCCAGCCGCGCGCGCACAATCCGGGCTGCGAACGGATTGCCGCCGGCGACCACATTCGTGGCCAGCGTCTCCGCCGGTTGGTCAGCGTCATCGCGCACGATGATGCCGTCCGAATAGCCGTCTCGCACCCCGCCGGCAGAGATGTAGAGCCAGCCGTCGCTGATGACGAGACCATTGTTGGCGTGGTAGAGGTGACCGGCGACGGCGAAACCGCCAGCCAGTGGTTCATAGACGCCGCCATCGGTAATGCGTCCCACTTCGCCGGCCCGATTCAGGTAGAGCGCGTCCTCATGCCAGGCCATACCGGTGATGCGGCTGGAGTCGCGCAGGATCTCATAGTAGCTGTCTTTGGAAACGCTATGCCAGATAACGATTGAGCGACTGGCACGAAAGGGATCGAACTGGATGTCCGGATCGAAGTCGCCGGTGGCCGGTGTGTCCAGCGCGATAAACAGCCTGCCATCTGGAGCAAAGGTCAGGGCAGTGATGCTGTGGCGGTCTTGCAACTCCACGGCCAGAATTTGCTCGGCGCAGAAGCCGCCCTGGGGAACTAACCACCGGTCGGATTCAGACGGCGCGCCCAGGTTGAGGGGGGCGGCGTGAATGCCTGCACTTTCGGCAACGTTGCCCCTCGGAGCGTTGTCGCCTGCGACGCGGCTTGCACTGGCTTCCGTACTTTCGCCTGCATTGCCGCCTGCGCTGCCACCCGTATCGCCGCCCGCGCTGTCACTCGTATCGTTGCTTGTATTGTCTGGGGCCGGGGTCGGAGCCGCATTCGTTGTCGACACTTCCGGCAGATAGGCGGCGATCTGCTCAGCATCAGGCATGGCGGCACAGCTTGCGGCCAGAGCGAGTTGCGCGCTGATGTAGGGCACAGTCCCGCCGTTCTCGGCGCATTCATTCGGCGCCCAGGTGAAATCGCCGCCAGCCAGCCGCAGCCACATCCCATGCACCGGTGGCGGTTGGCTGCCCTGCCTGGTCGCCCCAGCCACAATCCAATCGTAAATCAGCGCCTTGTCGTCGTCGCTGAGCTCCCCTACCAGCGGCATCGCGCCGGAACGGATCTGCAGCCAGAATTTGGACGCGTCCGGATCGCCGGGGGTCACCACCTGTCCACTCTGCCCACCGGCCATCAGGGGGTCATACTCGGTCACTTGCAGTTCCGCCTGCTTCACAACACTGCTATGACAGGCGCTGCAATTCTCTTCGAGGATCGGTTGAATCTCCTCATCGTACCCCGGCGTGGAGATTGGAATCCAACGGATGGAACGGTCGAGGGCGACAAAGGGATGCTCCTCCTCCTGGCCGAAGATCGCCTCAACTCGCACCAGAGTGCCCGCGGGGGCGCGTCCCAAGCGACAGCCTTCCTGGTGGGGTTGATTGCGCACATTGGCGTTGCTCTGCATTACGGCAAAAACCGGATGCCCCCCGGCAAGACAGGCCAGGGCATCCTCCATGCCGTTAAGCAATGCAATATCGGCCACACCTCCCATCGGATCAGGATGGGCAGCGGGCGGCTGCGGCCATTTGCGCTCAGGGCTGTCGGGGCTGATCGGTTGAAACTCGCACGCGCCCAGGAACAGAACTGCGCAGACGAGCAGTGAAATGGCGGGGAATCGGCTTGAATGGCGGCGATGACTCATCGAATGAGAACCTGTTCGCAATACAACTGGGGCGCCGCCACCATCGGCTTTGCTGCGCCCGGGATGAATTCCTACCCCCAAGATGTAGAATCGGAAAACGCCGACTCCTCTCTCAACAGGCGGCGCGTGTCGGAGATATCCCGCTGGATCTGGGCGACGAGCGCCTCCAGATAGTCAAAACGTATCTCGTCGCGCAGCCGTGCAACGAAGGAGATCGTCAGCCGCTGCCCGTACAGTTCACCAGACTCGCCCGCTGCAGGAAAGTCCAGCAGGTGCGTTTCGATGCCGCGCCGGCGTCCATCCACGGTAGGCCGCACGCCGATATTGGTAACGCTGGCGCGCGGCTTGGCCGTACAACTGTCCGGCAGATATGCCCATGTCGCATAGACGCCATTGGCGGGGATCAGACGCTGTGGCATGGGCCGGAGGTTGGCGGTGGGCACGCCAATTGTGCGCCCCCGACGCGCCCCCTCTTCGACGATGCCTTCGATCGAGTAGAGCCGGCCCAGCATCTGTGCCGCTTCCGTCACAGCGCCGGTCAACAGAGATTGACGAATCTGGTGACTGTGTATCTCAGCGCCCGCGCACGCGATCGGTTCGATCACCAATACATCATAACCGAGCCGCGTCCCCAGCGCCCGCAGAACGTCGACATTGCCGCTGCGCCCCCGCCCCAGCGCAAAATCCGGCCCTACCACCAGCCGGGCAAGCCCCAAACGCTCCACAAGAACTGCCATATACTGATCAGGAGTCAGGCTGGCGAATTCCATGTCAAACGGCTGAATGATCCCCAGATCATAGCCGCACGCTTCGATCAGGCGCAGACGCTCCTGCGGTGTCGTCAACAGGCGCAAGGGAAGGTCCGGTCGGAGCACGGCCATCGGGTGGGGGTCGAACGTGAGCAGGGCTGTCTTGGCCGCAGGCGAACGGGCCGCTGCTTGCGCCTGCAAGACGCGCAAGAGCGCCTGATGCCCCAGATGAACACCGTCGAAGTTCCCAATCGTCACAAAGGTAGGGCCGGAAAACCGGAGAGATCGCAGATCACCGCGCCAGATTCTCATGTCTAATCAGCTTCTGGTTCCTGGTTTTCAGTGGAAACGGGCAAACTGAAAACTGACTCCTGACAACTCCCCAGCTGTTGGGCAAGCCATTTTTCGGCTTTCCACAATGTGCTGTCGCCGCTGCCTTCAGCCGTCAGCGCGCGCGCGATCCCGAGAAAGCGGCCGCGACGATCATAGGCGGCGGCGAGCGGGGCCGGGAAGGCGCGGTTACGATAGACCTTCTGCCCGTGGCCCAGGCGGACCTGTTCCTCCTCACTGACGGTTAGACAGGGCATCCCCAGGCCGGCGTCCGGCGCCGCCAGCAGGTCGGCCAGACGTCCGGCGCCAGCGGCTTCTTCAATGGTCGGCAACGCTGACGCATCGGCGACGGAAAACGGACCGGCTCCCAATCGGCGCAGATCACCCAGGTGGGCAACTGTGCCCAATGCATGCCCCAGCGCGTGGGCCAGGCTGCGTACATAGGCGCCGGCGGAACAGTGTATCCTGAGCAAAATCTCATCCGGCGACGCAAAGGAAAGCAGCTTGATCTCGTGAAACGTAACCGACCTCGGCGCTACGACCACCGCCTCACCGCGCCGGGCTTTGCGATGCAGCCTCTCACCGCCCTGCTTCAATGCCGAATAAATCGGTGGCTTCTGTGCAATTTGGCCCCGAAAGGCGGCCAGAGCTTTCTCCACATCAGCTGCAGTCAGAGGTGGAATCGAACTGCGCATGACGGTTCGACCGACAGCGTCGTACGTATCGGTGGCGCGCCCCAGCGTCACACGCGCCTCGTATGTCTTGTCGTGCCCCTGATAGTACTCCACCAGCCGCGTCGCGACGCCCAGACACAATACCAGCAGCCCGCTTGCCATCGGGTCCAGCGTGCCGGTATGGCCGATGCGTCTTTGCCGACTCCAGCGCCGGACGCGCTGCACAATATCGTGGCTGGTCGGCAACTCCGCAGAGGCCGCATCATCGGCGTCGGCCGGGGTGTCTGGACGGCCCGGTTTATCGACAAGGAGAATTCCGTGCAGATCGGTTTTCATCGTTTTCAGTAGACAGTCTTCAGTTCTTAGTTGTTAAGCGCGCGCCCACTGAAAACCAAGGACTGCAAATTCAAGACTCGGATAGACGTTGGCGGCGCAACTCGTGCAACGCTGCCACAACCCGGGCCGAGACCTCCTTTAACCTGCCGGCAACCGTACAGCCGGCTGCCGGTGGATGCCCGCCGCCGCCAAACGCAAACGCCACCTGGCTCACGTTGAACCCTGGCTTGGCCCGAAAGCTGCATTCGATCAACTCCCGTCCGCTTTGGGCAAATCGTTGGGCAAATGTGACACCGATGTCAGCCTCTCGCACCGTCACAAGGAAGTTGGCAAGGCCATCGCTCTGGTGAAGTTCAGCACCGCTCTGATGGCGGCTCTCGGCGTTGAGAGTCGCCCAGATGATTCCGTCCTCCATTTGCACGGTTGCCAGACCGGCCCCCCACAGCTTCACAAGGCTGAACGCTCGGCTGTCGAGCGTGTTGCTGACGATATGGCTCAGGTCTGCGCCCGCGCGCAACAGCCGCAAGGTCACTTGCAGCACATTCGCATCCGTATTGGCCGTCCGAAAACAGAGCGTGTCGGTCACGAGGCCGGTCAGCAGCGAGACGGCGATCTCCTTGGTGAGCGGCACGTCCAGGGCATCCACCAGATGCACAAGCATCTGGCATGTGGCTGCGCAGCTTGCGTCCACCCAGTTTTCAGTGCCGAATAACGTGTTGGTGATGTGGTGATCGATCACAACCAGCGGGATCTGATCGTGGAATTCGGGGCAGTAGACGTTGCCCATTCGGTCAATGCTGGACGTGTCCAGGCAGACGATCAGATCATAGCTCTGGGCAACTTCCGCGTCCCTCCTGAGCTGGGGCGCGTCGAATAAATTCGCAGGTCCGATGATCGTCTCTGCGCCGGGTAGAAACTGATACTCCGGCGTCAGTTCGTCCTGGAGAGCAAGAACCGGCTGCTTACCTAGCGCACGCAATATCGCGCCCACGCCGAGCAGACTCCCGACCGCGTCCCCGTCCGGGCTTACGTGGCTGATGCAGAGGACATGATGGCTGGTTTCCAGGAGGTTGAGCAGGCGGGGCGGCGGCGCAACGGGAGCGCCCTCTTGGCCGTAAGCGGTACCCTGCTTTAACAAGGACGCATCAAAATTCATGCATCCTCTTTCTGAGCATCGACGGAGGAGAAATCCGGGGAAGAGAGTGGCCCAGAGGGCTCCTCGGAATTAGGGAGGAACTGACCACTCTCGTTCTTCAGATCCTGCTGGCGCATCTCTCGTTCCTCGGCAATGCTCTGCAAAAGTTCATCGACCCGGGCGGCCTGTTCGGGCGTATCATCGTAATAGAAGAGCAACTCCGGCACAGCGCGGAACGTTACGCTCCGGGCCAATTGACGCCGCAGAAAAGGAGCGGCGCGCTTCAGTCTGGCGAGAACCGCGCCGCGCTGAATGTCGCTATCCTGATTAATATAGATTTTCGCCACGCGCAGATCACGGCTTACCACGACATTCGTCACCGCCAGCAACTCCAACGTCGGGTCATCCAGTGCGTTGCTGATCAAAATCGATAGTTCCTGATAGAGCAGTTCCGCGGCCCGTTCCTGACGGATTGTAGTCATGTAATTTATCAGCAGTCAGTTCTCAGTGTCTCGTTGCGCCCACTATAAACCAAAAACTGAAAACCAGAAACTTATCGCACCTGTTGTTTTTCAAAGACCTCAATGATATCGCCTTCCTGAAGATCCGTATTGACGCCAGCCAGATTGATGCCGCATTCATACCCGGCCCGCACCTCGGTGACATCTTCGGCAAAACGCTTGAGGTTTTCGATCGTTGTGGTGATGATCGTCGTATCATTGCGGATCAGGCGCGCCTGGCTGTGGCGCTTGACAACCCCGTCCAACACCATACAGCCGGCAATCAACCCGCCGCGTCGCACGCGGAACATCTGGCGCACCTCGGTGTGGCCGGTGACCACCTCCTCGAAAATCGGATCCAACATCCCGACAAGCGCCTGTTCCACATCTTCGATCATTTTGTAGATAATCTGATAATGGCGAATATCGACGCTGGACTGTCCGGCCCGCACCAGAGCGGATTTGTCTATGTTCACGCCAAATCCGATGATGATCGCCTGGCTGGCCTCCGCCAGCATGACGTCGGATTCGGTGATGTCACCGACAGCCGACTGCATGATCTTGACATTGATCTCATCGTTGGCGAGCTGTTCCAGGCTGTGTACAACCGGGGCCAACGTACCTTGCGTGTCCGCCCGCACGACGATATTGAGGGTGTCGGCCTCCCCGCCTTCAACGCGGGCGAACATATCCTCCAGCGTCATCGGCGGCGGTGCGGCGCTCCGCGTCTGCCGCGCAGCCTGATTTTGTCGTTCGGCAACCAGCGCACGGGCAACCTTACCGCTCTTGGTTACGGTAAAGACCTCGCCGGCGCGCGGGACGCCATTGAGACCCAGCACGATGGTCGGTGTACTCGGCCCGGACGCCTTCAGCGGATTCCCCTCGTAGTCGGACATCGCCTTGATGCGTCCCCAGTTTTCGCCGATAACCAACGAATCCCCGCTTCTCAGCGTCCCGTTCTGCACGAGCAAGGTCGCTGTGATGCCGCGTTGCTTGTCCAGTTCCGCCTCGATCACCGTGCCGACGCATTGGCCTTTGGGATTGGCCTTGTGCTGGTCCAACTCGGCGACGACCAGAATGTTCTCCAACAGATCGTCGACACCGTCACCGATCAGCGCGCTGATCGGCACAGTGACAGTTTCGCCTCCCCACTCCTCCGGCGTCAAATTCTCAGCCGATAGATTCTCCATCACCCGGTTAATGCTGGCGTTGGGACGATCGATTTTGTTGATCGCAACGATGATCGTTACCCCGGCTGCCCTGGCATGGCTGATCGCCTCCCGCGTCTGCGGCATGATGCCGTCGTCTGCGGCGACGACGAGAATAACCATATCCGTGACCTGCGCGCCGCGTGCCCGCATCGCGGTGAACGCTTCGTGGCCGGGCGTATCCAGGAAGGTGATGTTCTTGCCATCGACTTCCACCTGATAGGCGCCGGTATGCTGGGTGATGCCGCCGGCCTCCGTATCCACCACGTTGGTGCGGCGGATGCGGTCGAGGAGCGTTGTTTTGCCATGATCCACGTGACCGAGGACCGCCACGACCGGCGGCCTTTCTACGAGATTCCTGTCCGCCTCTTCGGCCACGATCTGCTGGATCATCACCCGCCCTCTGGGTCTTTGATCCTCGGCGGGCGCCTCTTCCGCCAACTCGTCCTCCGCAGCCGGCCACAGCACCTCGATCCCGAGTTCCTCGCCCACAATGGCGGCTGTATCATGATCCAGAGTCTGATCAATCGGCGCCATAATACCGAACTGCATCAACACTTTGATGAGGTCGATCGGGCTGCGATCCATCCTCTCGGCCAATGCGCGGACGGTGACGTACTCTTCCACGATGATGGATGCGGGCAAACCGGCGACTTCCCCGTTTGAGGCGCCGTCAGCCTGCCTGTCATCCTGAATTTCGGTAGGTTCTTTGGTTGCAGTTGTCATTTTTCCTATCCTCCAACTTACACATCCAACTATCCTGCGCCCTGCGCAACATGAATCCCTGCCCAGATTTCGACCGTGCCTGCGATGTTTTCTGGGGAGCGGATAGTTGAAAAGCGCCAAGCGTCAAGTTGCGTGACCCTTCTCTTACTTCACATGAATTATTGATTGGGATGAAGAGTGTACGAGCTGTATGTGAGGAAGGTCAGCTGTGGAGAGCCAAGAGGAGCTGCTGGTGGACGGACAAGTCGTTACACCATCTCTCGCTTTCCTGTACCCTTCCCCTCTCCAAACCAATTTGGCCTGCTCGGCCAAATGTCCGAACCGCTGGCGTCAACGGCGGCCAAAACCGTTGGACAACCAATGTCAGCCCACGATGCCGGTACATATCAGGGAGCGGACAATCGGCTTCTGTTCATCGGATATTTCCTTTCCATCAGCTACGTCGTGCCTAAACAGCGCTCAGGTCCAGAGGGCCGTCTCATTCGTTTTTGAGCGCCCGCTGGCGGCGCCCACTAGAAACCGGAAACGAGAAGCTCGGACACGGATGCAGAAAGCGACTCCAGATTTTCGGCGCCGATCTTCGTTCGCAACGCTTTTTGTAGCAACGAACCGGCCAGCGCTCTTTCCCAACAACTGATCTGCGGGTGAACATACGCGCCCCGACCGGCCCTCTTGCCGGTCTCATCCAGGACAACCTGGTCCGCAAGGCGTACCAGACGGATCAATTCGCGTTTACCGTCCGACTCCCGGCAGGCAATGCACATCCGCCGGGGAATGCCTCGCGGTTTCGGTCCCTTTGCCCGTTTTGCCATGTCAACGATGAGCGGATGGCGTCGGCGTGATGTCTACTGTCCACCAGCCGCGCTACTTGTCGAACTAATCCTCGCCAAAGCTGGTGTCGCGCCCGCGTGGTCGTCGCGCCTTCGAACGTTTCGGCTGCTTCTTCGGGGTTGTCTGGCTGCCGCGGCGCGCCTTGCTGTCCTCTTCGCCGACCTCATCATCGACCTCTTCGGCTGTTTTTAGAGGTTCAAGCAGTTCAGCAGGCACCTCCATATCGTCCGGCGAACCGAACGGAGCGTCGGCAGAGCGCCCCTGCTGGCGCGCGGCCATCCGTTGGCGCAGCATATCCGCCGTAATCACCTGCGGCAGTTCCTCGGCCCGCAACATGCGCTCTTCTTCGGTTGATTCTTGCGCCAATTCCGAGGCCTGAGGAGCGGGTTGTTCACTCTCCTCTACTCGCTTTTCAGGAACGCCGTCGTCATCCGAGGTCTCGCTCAAGCCTAACGGTTTCGATTCGGCAATCGCAAATTCGTCGAGCGGAACGATCGGCGGTTCTTCGTTGCGGACAGCCGCCGCCGCCCGCTCAAAAGCGCTCAACGCCTCCCCGGCATCAACCCCGATGCCGCGCTCGTCATCCTGCGCCGGCAAGGAATCGGGCCATTCGGCTGCCGTGCCCTGATCGGTCACTCGGCTGGCGGCATCCTGCTTCTGGAGCAGCGCCGCGGCCTGCCGGAATGTGTCTTCGCGGGTCGTCGATTCATCCCTGTCGCGCAGAATCTTCTCCGCCATACTGAGCAGGTCCTGTTCACCGGCCGCCATCTGCGCTTGCTCGGCCGCCAGCAGGTCCAATCCCTCGGCGCGGGCTTCGCTTTCGCTCTTGATGTCGATCCGCCATCCCGTCAGTTTGGCTGCCAAGCGGGCATTCTGGCCCGCCTTGCCAATCGCCAGGCTCAACTGTCGATCCGGCACAATAACGATTGCCGTCTTGACGTTGCTGGATTCTTCCAGGAGCACACTCTGCACTTTGGCCGGGCCAAGCGCATTGGAGATAAAGGTGCGCAGATTGCCGCTCCACTCGACCACATCAATCTTCTCACCGGCCAACTCCATTACAATATTCTGAATGCGCATACCCCGCATCCCCACACAACTGCCCACCGGGTCCACGCCGGGCAGCGTTGCCATCACCGCCACCTTGCTGCGCGCGCCCGGCTCGCGGGATATTCCCTTGATCTCGACCGTGCCATCCCGCACCTCCGGGATTTCCTGCTCCATCAACCGGCGGAGGAGATCACGATGGGTGCGACTCAGCTTGATCATCGGGCCGCGACTGTTGCGGTGAACATCCACCACGTACAGAGAGATATAATCGCCCCGGCGCAGATTCTCCGATGGGATCTGCTCCTCGCGCGGCAGAAGATTCTCGTGTCTGTCATCGATCAGAATCGTGACCGCGCCGGATACGAGATCGATGCTGCGAACCTGAGCGGTGATCGTCTCACCAACTCTGTGGACGAAGTTTTCGTAGACCGTATCCCGCTCGGCCTCTCGGATCCGCTGCAAGATCACCTGTTTGGCGGTCTGCGCCGCAATACGGCCAAAGTTGCCGGGCGCATTCTGCACCAGAACGACATCACCCAATTCAGAAGACGGCTCCATCGTTTTGGCATCTTCCAACAGAATCTCGGTGTTGGGGTTGAGGATATCATCGACCACCTCTTTCTCCGCGAACACCTTCATCTCGCCCGTTGCCCGGTCCACCTCAGCGGACACATTGGCGACAGAACCGTAATTGCGCTTGTAGGCCGAAATAAGGGCAGACTCGATCGCGTCGAAAATCACCTCATTGTCGAGGTCTTTATCCACGGCAACCTGATTGATCCCGGCGATGAGTTCTTTAGACATTTTTGTTCAACTACTCCTGAAAACTTGACGACTCAGCATTTTAGTCGCCGCTACGTGTCCGGCAGATGGAGTCAGCGACACCCAAACGGACAGGGTCCCAGGAGCGTTCCCAGCCAGTCCGTTATGGCGACGGACCGCCAGCATTGCGCTCAATCGCTATCCGGCGCAAAGACCGAAACACAGATTCTAGGGAAACAGACGCTCCGAACAGAAAGTGCGGGCAACGCTTCCGTAGAATTAAGAAAAGTGGGCGGAACCCACTTCAGACACACGACTCTATCGAATCATACAAGCCAATGACGATTGCATAGCAGTATAACAGGTTGCGGACAAGAGAGCAACTCTACTGGAACAGGGCATACGCATCTAAAGTGCGTCCACATCGGGAACCGGCTTTTTGCTGAGTTGCGTATGGCGCATTCCGGATTGCGTAAGGGCAGGCGAGACGGCCCCGATTGGATTGCTATATTCGCCCGAAAAGTCTCTGTTTCGAATGGGATTCAGATCAGAAGCTTGTTTGGGGTGGTTGGATGGGTTGACAGGCAGGAGCGCTGGCAGGAGAGATTTCGTGAGATTGGGCAAGAAAATTCTCGGTGGACCACGGGAGACGGGAGGCTGGGCGAAGGCCGCCGGCGTCGTCGCGGCGGGCGGGGCACAGGCGCAGAGCGGGGCAAAGCGCTGCATGAATTCATGTGATGCCCTGCTCTGTATCCTGTCGGTATCCTGTCGGGGCGGGCGGAGAGTATCAAAATGGCGCGAAGTGGCGCGAATTGCCGCGTGAATTCATGTGCTGCCTTGCTCTTTCTGCAATAATTTTTGCGGTTTGGCGCAGCGTGTCGCGCCGATGGCGGCGGCGTTATAGTTTTGCAACCAAGTATGTTCTGCAAGATAGTATCCGTTTGTTAAGGTACAGAGATGGTTCGCTGTCGCCTTGGACTTTCAGCTATGGATACAGCGTATACGATTGTTCAGGCTCTTGCAAGGACACCGGGCACAGGGCATAGGCATCTAAATCCGTATGCCAATTCTGTATGCCAATCCCGTCGGGATTCCTAACAAGAGGACGTGATAATCGGTGGAAATCGCTGTAAGCCTGCTGATTGACGACGGAAATTCAGCGCAACAAAGGCCGTCGGTCGTCGAAACCGGTCAGATTGATAGCCTGCGCGCCATCATTCGTACAATTTACAGTGTCTGAACCCGATCTGGAAGAGATCATGGCAGCATTTCGGTGTTTAGACCCAATTCGGATGCAATTGCCCTGGGATTGGGGTGTAGCAGGGAATTGGGGTGAGATGTGAGGGGGGCGATCCGGCGAAAAGGAGGGGAAACAAGAGGGGCATTGGGAGGTCATTGATACGAATATATGATGCGGGCGCCTGAAACGCTCGTACGAGAAATCACGAGAGTTCACGAGCGCTTACGAGAGTTTGCACGAATTTACGAGAATTTACGAGAGTTTACGTAAGAAAAATTTCTAAAGTGAATATCAATTCGTAGACGGTTGTCGTTCGGGTGGCTGATGGCGTGAGAGGAACGGGTCATGAATGGGCGGCGGAAGAGAAAGCAGAACTCGTCAGCCGGGCAATCGAATAGGGGGCCCTCAATTAAGACATGTTATTTAATTGTCAAATGTGCGTTCACAACGGGAAACCGCATTTTTCTGACCTGCGGATTGCGGATTGCGTAAGGGCAGACGAGACGGCCACGATTCAACTGCTTTATTCTCCGGAAAAGTTTCGGTTTCAAGCGGGATTCCCATTAGAGCGAGCGGGTTTGGTCGCGTTTGGTCGCGTTTAGTCGCGCCAATTTTTTTTCCGTTTTCGGGCATGTTCGGGCGTGTTTGAGCATATTTGAGCGTGTTAAGTTCATTTTTTTCGGGTATGGCGGGCAGCGGGCGGTTGCAGCATTGGCTGGGCAGGGAGGGCAGTTTTTTGCTCGGCATGGTTCCCGCGGCGGGTACGAGATGCGCAAAATGACATGACACTCACTCTAAGCTGGCCTACAGTTGCGGCAGTGCCGCGGCTGCGTTCGTTTATGTTTCGCACAATTGTACTACAAGATTGAGAAGTTTGCAGTTGCTGAAAATGCCAGGGTGGATCTCAAAATGGGGGTGGGTTTCCGGCTTGCTCTGAAAGGAGCAGGATTCTCAGCAGTTGTCTGAACTGTGATTTGCGTGATTAAGTGCCCGGGATGATTAACGGCGCCGGCGCAGAACGCGGGCTTCATTCACGAGAATCAGGCGAACTGCGGTTCGAATCCGGCCACAGGCAACCTGCATCCGTCACCGCTTGGAGCAGTTCTTCAACAGGCACGGAAACCGAAACTGCCTGCGGGCGAGAGGCCCGCGCTCCCAGGGACACGTTCGCCAAATCTGGGATGCACCCAGAAGCGGGGTGCATCCCACAAGATCGGGCCATTGCGCTGCGCCCTTGCAGCCGGCGCCAAAAAGGCCAACTGCATGGAAATCGACCCGCCGCTCCAAATCCTGCACACCCCAAAACGTGGAGCACATTCCCGGACACGAGTACACGTTCAATTCGACAAGGGGCATGCACTTGACTATACTTTTGTCGACTATCGCATGGACACTCTGTTGTTGCCGTTGCACCCGTTGGCAAAGGGGGCGATCCGTCGGCATTTCTCATCGGTTATCGCGACTCAGGCGCAGATTCCATGTTGGGCAGTCAAGAGGCCAAGAGCGCCTGTTCTTCTGAAAATCTTCTCCGGTTCCACATCCGTTCCAATCTTACGAAGGAGGGTCATATTTGAGTAGAAGTACAGCAGTTTCTTTGGCTCACCACAATTCCGGTATGGAAGTAGATTGCGCTGGACCCATTGTCTGACTCAGGAAATGGCCCCGAAGGCCAGGTGTTCCACGTCACTTTTTGAGTCAAAAGGGCAGATGCAAGACGAACTCCTTATCCGGACAGAACGATTTCCCACTATTTTTTGAAGAGAGGCGAAAACAGATGTCCGAGCATGTTATTTCGCGAGGCGCGCTTCTCAAAGGAGTGGGTGTGGCTACGCTCAGCGCGGGAATGGGCGGCGCGCCAGGCGCCGCCGGCGCCTGCGCCTGGGCGAGGTGATTGCGGACGAAGAACATCTGCCTCTGATATATTCAAGTGGCGTTTACTAGCCGCTGCAGATTGAGGATACGCTGATGGCTGCAAAAGAGGCGCCTGCCCTGCCCAATGCCGCGGCTCAGACCATGGACGCGCAGGAGCGCAAGAAATCAATCGGGAGACGGATATACGAGGGGCGCGTTGCCTATCTGATGCTCACCCCCACCTTTATCTTCCTCCTGATCTTCATGTATTATCCGGCGCTGTTGGGGCTGTATCGTTCTTTTTTCAGGTGGAGCGTCGGCCTCCAGGCCAAATTTGTTGGTCTCGACAATTTTGTCGGACTCTTCGCCAAAGACAAAGTTTTCGTAAATTCTCTATACAACATGCTGCAACTTGCCGCCTGGTATGTGGTATCTACAGTCGGTATCTCCCTGTTCATTGCGGTGCTGATTCACCGGATCAGAGGGGGTAGAACCCAGTATAGCTTCCGTCTGCTGATGATCCTGCCCGTGGTCATCCCCGGGATCGTTCCTCTCATGCTGTGGAAGTTTATCTACGATTTCAAAGTTGGCCCGCTCAATGTTTTTCTGACTTGGGTTGGTCTGGAGACATGGATTCGCCCGTGGCTCGCCGACCCCGAAGTCGCGCTCTATGCTGTCATGTTGCGCAACTTTCCCTGGGTAGACGGAATTGCCATCCTGATTTTGCTGGCGGGCTTGCAGGCCATTCCCTTCGAGATCGTGGAAAGCGCGATGATCGACGGCGCCAGTGACATGCGTCGTTTCTGGTCGATCGAACTGCCTCTCATCGCCGGCCAGATTAAATTGATCTCCGTGCTGACGATCATGTGGGGCGTGCAGGAGTTCACGGCAGTGTTCGCGATGACGCAAGGCGGGCCGATCAACAGCACGATGGTTCCGGGCATGTGGATGTTCTGGAACGCCTTCCGCATCAACAAGATTGGATATGCGTCGGCAATTGGCGTTGTCATATTCATGATTACCCTGGTGCTGACCGTGATCAATATGAAGTATATTACGACGGAAGAGTACTAAAAGCAGTTGCCGGTTGCCAGTGGTCAGTTGCCAGTAAAGGCAATTCCTGGTTACTAGCCACTTGCCACTGACCACTGACGTTCGGGAGATTGAGAGATGGGCGCGGCGCAAGTAGAGGGGAGATACAGGAGGAGCAGGGGCGAGCAGGTGGGCCTGTTTCTGCGCGGCGACTGGTGGCGGATCGCTATTCTGGGTTTCTTTCTTGTCGGCGCGATCGCGCCGCTGGTGATGGCGTTTTTGATTTCGCTCAAGACGATCCCGCAGTTCGCCCGGCAGCCGTTTGCGCTGACCTATCCGCTGCACTAGGAAAACTACGGTTTGGCGTTTGAGATTGTGTGGCAGTTCATCAGGAACAGCCTTATCGTGAGCGGGTTGACGGTGGTGGGCGTGCTGCTGCTGGCGTCGCTGTCGGCGTACGCGTTCGGCATCCTGGAGTTTCCGGGAAGGCAGGTGCTCTTCTACCTGGTGCTGGCGCTGATGATGGTGCCGTCGGCGATGACGCTGATCCCGTCCTTTGTGCTGGTAAAAGATCTCGGCCTGATCGATACGTATGGGGCGATGATCCTGCCCTGGATCGCCAGCGGGCAGGTATTTGCCATGTTCATCCTGCGCACCTTCTTTGAGAGTTTGCCCAGGGAACTCTTCGACGCCGCGCGCATTGACGGCGCCAGCGAGTGGCAGGGCTATTGGCGGATTGCGTTGCCGCTCAGCAAGTCGATGCTGGGCGTGGCGGCGATTCTGAACATTCTGGGCACGTGGAACAATCTGATCTGGCCCGCCCTGACTGTCAACCGACAGGACCTGCTGCCTCTGACACCCGGTCTGTGGACCTATCAACCCGAGTACTTTACCCGCTATGGGCTGACAATGGCGGGGCTGTTGATCGGCTCTATCCCTCTGGTGATCCTCTTCTTCTTTACCAGCCGTTGGTTCGTCGCCGGCCTGACTTCGGGCGCGATCAAGGTCTAACTACAGTTTCCAGTTTCCAGTTTTCAGTTTTCAGTAACAGCATCGGCTGGCGGCAGTTCACTGAAGACTAAGAACTGACTACTATGGTCAGTGGTCAGTGGTCAGCAACATCACGGGCGATTGACATTTGGTAACAGGGGTTTGCGATGGAACGGGTTGCGTTTGTCATGCGCGTTAGAGAGGGGGAGGAGGAAGAGTACCGACGGCGCCACCGGGAGGTCTGGCCGGCGGTGCTGGCCGACCTGGAGCGGGCGGGCGGGCGCAGCATGAGCATCTTCATGGCCGACTTGCAGCTATTCCTGTACATGGAGGTGGAAGAGTATGCCGCGGCGGTGCGCGTCTTGGCAGAGAGTCCCGAGTCGGTGCGCTGGGAGGAGTATATGGCGCCGATCATGCAGGACGAGATCGGGGACGCCTACGATCCGCACGACGCCTATCCTGAAGGGCTGCCGGAGGTGTTCCATTGGCGGGTTGCTGATGGCGGGGAGGGGCACGATACTGTCTCCAAGGGAGTCAAGACATGACAATCAGTCGAATTCATGATAGTCGTCTCGTTCGTCTTGTGGATGAACTATGCCAGTTGGCGGGAGAGACGGAGTGGGTTGAGTTCAAAAGGAATTACCACTCTGCCCAGAGGATAGGTGAGCACATCTCTGCTTTGGCGAACGCAGCATGCATAAAGCGTAGGCCGAAGGCATATCTTCTTTACGGCATCCAGGACGAAACGCACGAGGTTGTCGGAACCTCCTTCGATCCATACACCAAAAAGGCCCAAGGCAATCAAGACCTGCTTCCTTGGGTTATGGCTCAACTGAGTCCGAACCCGGATTTTGAGGTCCACATAGTAGAGCACTCCAGCGGTCGTGTTGTTTTCTTTGAAATCAACCCGGCCAGCGATACACCTGTCAGTTTTCGTGGCGAGTCTTACATCAGGATCGGCGCTAGTAAGACCAATTTGAAACAACACCCTGAGAAAGCACGCGCGATATGGACACGGGGTAACGACTGGTCAGCGGAGATATGCGAGGACGCGACGGTGGATGATCTTGACCCAGAGGCTGTCGCAAAAGCACGAGAGCAATTCGCTATCAAGCATCCCTCCCAGGCAGACGACGTGGCTGATTGGGAGGACATCACACTCCTTAACAAAGTTAGAGTCTTAAAGCAGGGTAAGGTGACGCGCACAGCGCTTCTTCTCCTTGGCCGCGCCGAGTCGGCTACGCTACTCTCGCCCGCGGTGGCCAAGATCTCGTGGATACTGAAAGACGCTGACAACCGTGAGCTCGACTATGAACACTTCGGTCCGCCCTTTTTGCTTGCGGGAGACAGGTTACAAAACCGAATCCGCAATCTGAATGTGCGTGCCATGCCAAGCGGAACACTATTTCCCCTGGAGATTACGCAGTATGATTTTTGGGTAATCCGGGAGGCATTGCATAACTGCATCGCTCACCAGGACTACCAGTTACGGGGGCGCGTAAGCGTTGTTGAGTTCCCCGACCGCGTACTTTTGACAAACGTCGGTGACTTTCTGCCGGGCGACATAGAGACAGTAATCCGACAGGACGCCCCACAGTCTTTCTACCGCAATAATTTCCTGGCGGATGCAATGGTTGAGTTGAATTTGATCGACACACAGGGCGGCGGGATCAAACGTATGTTTGAAACTCAACGCAGGCGTTCGTTCCCTTTGCCGGACTATGAACTGATCAAGCCAGGTTTTGTTACAGTGAATCTCAACGGGCGGATTCTGGATGAACGTTACACTCGGTTACTAATGGAGCGGACTGATCTCGACCTCGAACAGGTAATTTTGCTCGACCGAGTGCAAAAAGGATGGCAATAACCGGATTTGGGCTTGACAGGGGAGGCAAGCTGGTGTGTAATTTAGACGGCCAACGGGAGAGCGTTAGCCTGTTGTCTTGCACCGTTGAATGCCTGTACATCGCTCGGCCCAGTGCCGCCGCCCTTTACCTGGGCTACAACGTCCACAAAGACACCTTTGCGGAGTGGATACCGCCCACGCCCATCTATACCTTTATCCCCTACTTGCTTTTGATTAAGGCATCAATGAAGCACTATTTGTACAGAATCGTCCATATTAAGATCAAAAACATAGGGCTTCCCATCGTCATAATAGCCAGACACTCGAATATAGTAGCCAGACCAACTGATAGTCAGACGGTCACTATGATGAATGACGTGGGGAGTTTGACCTTCTAAGACAGAAGGAAAAGGGACAAACACTCTTTCATTTTCTGACCCGATTTGACCATTGACATCCGTAACCCAATAACCTAGCCATAAGCTAGTTGGACATAAAGCGAAAGGACGACCGGGTTCCTTTGGCACACAAGTCAGATACAGACGCGTTGTCGAGTGGTCTTTGTCTGGACGAACTTTCGGGCGCTCAGTCGGGCGCGCAGTCGGACGGGAAATCGGGTGCTTTGTCGGAACTACTGTCGGAACTACTGTCGGGCGCGCAGTCGGACGGGAAATCGGGTGCTTTGTCGGAACTACTGTCGGAACTACTGTCGGAACTACTGTCGGAACTACTGTAGCAGTAGGTTTCGGCGTAGACGTGGGCGGCGGCGTTTCTCTCGGCGCTGGTACGGTTGGATTGATGGTCGGTCTTCGTATCCTCGCTGGCCGGCGGGTAGCAGTCGGAACTGCTGTCGGAACTACTGTAGCCACTGCTGTCGGAACTACTGTCGGAACTGCTGTCGGAACTACTGTAGCCACTGCTGTCGGAACTACTGTTGGAACTGCTGTCGGGAAGCAAGCAGCCGGAAGTTTGTCAATACGTGCGCTAAATGGTGCATTGATACCATAAGTACCATCTCTATTCCAGCAGGAACAATGACATGGATCGGTGCATTGTTCATTTTCGCCGTCTTCTCTGGGATGTGTGAAACCAGATCGCGTCTGAGATATCTCCCAACAAACCTGATTACACGTCGGTCGGCACCAATTCTGCGCGTAACCAGCAGTAGGCCATAGCATCAGCACCGCAGAAAAAACAACCAGGAAGAAAATTTGTTTCATATTCACATATCACCTCCGATATGGTACTCGTTGATAGGGATAGGCCAGTTATTTATAGGCAATAAGTTGATGCCATCTGACAGTTTGTTATGTGTAAGCAGTTCCTCTCCGCTCCTTACAGTTGGAACCTTCAATGGGTTAAAGGTGCAGGGAGGGCCACCTTTCGACAACACAATTGCCCACATGAAAACAGTTTGTCTGCATTGTGATCGGTCTCCATTATGATGTCGGGGGTGACCAATCTATAGACGATTTCGCTATGAATAAGTTGCGTTTTCGTGCTATACCGTGACCGCCCCTTTAATGAAGCTGTCGAATGTATCTGCGTGTCGGTTGTTGTACTTGTAGCAGGCTTCAACGATGTAGGCTGCTGCGTGCTCTTTGCTGTAGTGGTGATGTTGTCCAAAAATCGCTCTCTTTACGAGGCTCCAAAAGCCTTCAATTGTGTTCGTATGAATCAAGCCCTGGGCATAGGCAACCGCGTGATTGATTGTGAAGTGCGGTACCCACTCGTTCATGCGGTTGTAACCGCTGTATTCGTCTGTCACGAGCAGACTGTCATCAGCCTGCACAAAACGGCTCAGGAATGCTTTCAGCGTGGACCCCGTTACTCTCTTGGCGGGTTGCGCTACAACCTTGCCGCCACGTGCCAGTGCGCCGATTACGGGCTGTTTCTTGGTTCCTCGTCCACGCTTGGGCGGGTCGTCGTCGTTGCGGTCAGATTTCCGAGGCTTGCCGCCTATGTAGGTTTCATCAGCCTCTACAATGCCGTTCAGGAAAACCGCGTCGTCAACCATGCCATGTCGAATCTTCATGCCCAGTTCCCAAGCAGACGATTGACTGATTTTCAGATCACGGCTCAACTGGTAACTGGATACTGACTTCTTGGCGTTCAGGTAAATTGCAATGCCCAAGAACCATTTTTGCAGAGGTATTTTTGTCTGCTGGAAGATCGTCTTGGACAAGACATTGAAACTACTCTTGCACTTGTGGCAGTTCCAGCGGCCAACTCGCCTGTTCTCTTTCTTGCGGGCTACATCCTCGCTGCCGCAATGCGGGCAAACCGGCGTATCGTGCCAACGGGCCTTTTCCAGATGGTCAATGCAGGCTTCCTGAGTTGGGAATCGCTCGAAAATTGTTACCAAATCCATCGGGTATCTCCTAGAGTAGTTGACCAGTCTTATACTCTAAGTATACCCGATCTGGGCTTACTTTCCAAGCCCAAATCCGGTTATTGCCAAAAGGATTACCCATTGAGAAAAGCGAGCATCGCTTTCTCAAAAATGCTGGCTTGGTGGAAGGGCGCTATCCCAACCTGATAGTAGCGAACGTTATCGCCAAAGCGACCGGCAAGATAGGTGAACACATTCTCGAACGCGGCTTCGATGACCTGTATTATAGAAACTTAATTCTGGCAATAGTGCGTAAACATGGACCGGTGAGCCGCAAGGATATCGATAAAGTTCTGTTTGAGACACTACCCGACCGACTCAACCTTCAGCAGAAACGGAACAAAGTTCACAACCTCTTACAGGAACTCCGCATCTCTGGCAACATCGTCAATCAGGGCACGCGGCCTCGGCCGGCATGGATCTCTCTGAAGATTCTTGATGATTAAGCAAAGAAACGTGTGCCAGAGACCAACGAGAAGGTGCGGAAAGATCATCGTCACATAATGACAGAGGTGGCAAATCGTTCTCCCTTTTGCTTTATCCTTTGATAATCTTTGATTGATTTCGACGCACTATCAAAGAATTTATCAAAGGGTGCCCACGAATCCTATGCCGCCGCGCCTGCTCAGAGGGAATGTCAGCCTGAATCTCTGTTGAAACTGGCGCCTCCACACATTTCAGCCAAATTTCACTAGGTCCAAGCACAGCATTTTCGAGAAATCTGATTCATGTTCACCGCCTCTATTGTTGGAAACGATGTGAATTTAGGTTTTTGCCCATGAGAAATATCTATGCACACCCCTCAGTCCAATTCTCTTCCCTTTTTTTAATCCTTTACTTATCCATGGTAAATTTCGGCTTGTAAGTAAAGGATTCAAAATGGGTGATTTCACCTGGTTCGTTTCCTGACACCCAAAAAATCTGGAGACGGCTATGAATACCATGAAACTTGCCGGCGCGGCCTGGGCCTACGTGGGCGCCAGCCTGTCGGAATCGGCCGCGATATTGCAGGCGCTGGGGGTGCAGGCGATGGACCTGATCGCCGCGCCCGGCGCGTTGCTCGACTCGCAGGAGATCGAACGCGATCCGCAGGGGCAGGCCCGGCGCGTCACCGAAGCCGGACTCCCGATTAGCAACCTGCTCTACGTTTTCGGCGACAGGCCGCTCAATTCGGTCGATGACACGGTGCGCGCCGCCAATCTGGAAACGTTTGAGCGGGTACTCCAGTTCTGCACCGCCGCGGGTATTCCGTCCGTGCTGGTGCTGCCGGGCGTCGACCAAGCGGGCATATCGCACGCAGAGGCGATGGAGCTGTCGGCAGCGGCGATGAACGAACTCGCCGCGCTGGGCGCGGCCGAGAATGTGATGCTGTTGTTCGAGCCGCACATCGAGTCGGTGCTGGAAAGCCCATTCGACACGCTGGCATTTCTGCAGAGGAATCCCGCGCTCAAGATCGTGCTGGACTACTCCCACTTTGTGGCGCAGGGCTATCAGCCGGTCGACGTGGATCCACTCGTCCCCTACGCCGCTCATGTCCATCTGCGGCAGGCTTGCCGGGGCAAGTTGCAGGCGCGCTGGGATGACGGCGTGATCGACTTCCCCGCGGTCGTCGAGCTGCTGAAAAGCGCCGGCTACAGCGGCTACCTGGCGCTGGAGTATGAACACGATCCCTGGATGGAGTGTGACCTGGTGGATGTGATGACCGAGACGATCAAGATGCGGGATGTGGTCAGACCCCTGCTGACGGCATGACCCATAAATTTGCAGTAGGTTGAAGAGGAAGGCCACACGTATACCATGTCCAACACCGAAAAAGCCCGAATCGCCGTCATCGGAACCGGATGGTGGGCCACGACCGCCCATATTCCCGCGCTGCAGGCCAACCCGGCGGCCTATCTTGTCGCGCTGGCCGATGTGCGCGCGGAGCCGCTGGACAGAGCGGCGCGGCACTATGGTGTGGAGCGGACCTATACCGACTATGGCGAAATGCTGGCGCAGGAACAGTTGGACGGTGTCGTGATCGCGGTCTGGCATGCCGCCCATTACGAAGCGGCGCGCGCCTGCCTTGAACACGATCTGCACGTCGTCCTGGAAAAGCCGATGACGCTGACCGCGGCGCACGCACGCCTCCTGACCGAACTCAGCCGCGCGCGCGGACGCCAGCTGATCATCGGCTACCCGTGGAATTACAATCCCCATGTGCTGCGGGTAAAGGAGGTGATCGGCTCGGGGCAGCTGGGCGGGATACGCTATATCAACAACATGTTCGCCTCCAGCGTCATTTCGCTTTACCGGGGCGATGACAGCGTCCACAACAACTTATACCAATACCCGGTTACCGGCCCCGGCGATGTCTACAGCGATCCGGAGCGTTCGGGCGGCGGCCAGGGCCATCTGCAGTCGACCCATTCGGTGGCGCTGATGCTGCATATGACCGGGCGGAGGCCGGTCAGCGTGCTGGCGCTGATGGACAACCTCGATACACGGGTGGATGTCGTCGACGCGATGATCGCGCAGATGGACAACGGCGCACTGGCCAATGTCGGCAGTACGGGCACGCTCCATGCCGGCGGCCCGGAACAGGAACTGGTTGTCCAGGTTTACTGTGACCGGGGCTGGATCGACCTCGACATCAGCCGGGACAGCTGTACGATCTACGATGCAGACCGTCCCGTGGAGGAGTTGCCGCCCGTGACGGAGGAACAGAGCTATCGTGCGTCGGCGCCGGTAGACAACCTGGTCGAAGTCATCGTGCGCGGCGCGCCCAATCTGTCGCCGCCGGAGATCGGCTGGCGCACTGTCGAGCTGCTCGATGCGGCCTACCGCTCAGCCGCCGACGGGGGCCGTCGGGTGGCGGTCAGCTCTCTGTACGGGTCTGCTTCGCAGTAACTTCACCCGGCCCGAAGGCATGGTGTTACTGAAAACTAAAAACTGACTACGATAAACTGCCCTATGGAGCGACAGACATGAAAATCTTAATGGTAACGGATATGGAGGGTGTGGCCGGGGTCGTCTCATTTGTCGATCAGTCCTACCCGGATGGGCGCTACTACGATGCCGGCAAACGGCTGGTGACCGGCGAGGTCAACGCCGCCGTAGACGGTCTGCTGGACGCCGGTGTGGAGGAGGTCCTGGTCTGGGACGGTCACGGCGTCGGCGGTATTGACTATGAATCGTTGCATCCCCAAGCCCTCCTGCTGCATGGCCGGCCCTCCCCGCCCTGGAGCCGATTGCAGGAGGTGATCCGGCGCTACGATGCCTTTGTCATCGTCGGTCAACACGCCATGGCCGGGGTCGTCACCAGCAATCAGAACCACACCCAGAGCAGCCACACAGTGGACGCCTACCGGCTCAACGGCAAGCTGATTGGCGAGATCGGACAGCTTGCCCTCTTCATGGGCGGGCTGGGCCTGCCTCTGCTCTTTCTCAGCGGCGAGAGGGACGCCTGCCGCGAGGCGGAGGAGCTGGCGCCGGCGATCACCACGGTGGCGGTGAAAGAGGGCTTGGGCCGAGGCTCGGCCATTTCGCTCTCGGCGCAGGCCGCGCGGCAGCGCATCCGCCAGGGGAGCGCGGCAGCGGTGGCGCAACATCGAGAGAATCCGATTGCGCCCCTGGTCTGGCCCGGCCCCTATCTGCTGGAGAAACGCTTCTTCCACACCGACAAGGCCGATGCCGAGATGAGCAAAGCGGGCGCCGAACGGGTGGACGCGCAGAGCGTTCGCTTCCGCAGCGACGATATTCTCGATATTGTCTACCGGTGAAGGGCAGTGGCCAGTGGTTAGTTGCCAGTGGTTAGTTGCCAGTGGTTAGTTGCCAGTGGTTAGTTGCCAGTGGCCAGTAACTTCAGCAGGCGTCGTTGACGCTTCACTTAAGCCGGATGAAGGCAGCGGCAATACACAAGAATGCCCGCAAGCGTCGACTTTTTTCCTACGACAGGTCGACGCGTTTGCATACGCTACCAGACCCAATTTGCGAGCAACCGACAGAGAGGCGCGATTGGACCACGACGTACTGTAAAGAGGAATGCGGCCAGACGCTCGAACCGCCAATGCCCAGGCAGCGGCAACGTGCGAGCCGAATCCACGTCCACGGAACGCCACTGCCGTTTCCAGTCCTGCTTCTGCCGCTACACTGGAGCGCCGGGCACAGAAGCAGACGCTGACGGCATGTCCATCCTCTACCACCGCCACAATAGGTGACCGGCCCTGAATCTTGGCAGCCGTCCACCCGGAAAAGTTGCGGCCGAGCAACTGCAATTCGTTCACGAGCACGGTGGCAGGAGGTGGATCTATCGCCTCGGGAAAGGTAAACGCCGGCCCTGAATAGAGTTCGCCTCCTGCCAGCGACTTGTATCGTTCTGCGTACGCAGGGGCAGCCCGGGGGTCTGCAGCGGGCGGCTCCGCGCGCGCGAGACTATCGAGTTCAGCGGCGTGTTCCTGCGACAGGTCCGCCCGCACAGCCCAAGCACAGCTCGTCGGACCTCGAATGAGCGCGAACCGCGGTCCTGGACTTGGGCCAGGCTCACGTGTCGCGCGGATACGGCCGCCGCTATCGAACAAGAACAGCGTCTGTAGATGCAGGTCTGGTGTACTCACGGGACAATCTGGTCCTTGAGCCAGTCTGTCGTTGGCCGAATTGCGTCGTCCCGAATGTTTAAGTCGGGGCGCAGTCTTTGTAGTCCACCATCTGGACTACCCCCCGCAGGGATGAGCATTGAAAACTCAGTACAGCCCCGGGCCCATCTCCGTCGATAGGATCAACTGGCCGTCTGCGATCTGGAAATAGGCCGGGTGGGCGGCCTGCTCCTGAGGCCGCGACAGGGGCATGAACTGGCGTTGGTTGCACTCGAAACAGTCTACGTCGAGATGCAGGTGGGCGCAGAAGTTGGCGCTGTGAACCAGAGCCAGGCCGGGGTTGGTGAGGTCTTGCAGGGTGAGATAGAGCCGGTGATGGCGCCCCCAGCAGTAGGCCAGTAACGAGTGGGTATGGCCTTTGCAGGTCTTCACCGCCAGCCCGGACCAGCCCAGACGAGGGATCCAATCGAGACTGTCCAGGTCGTCCAGGCTTTCGTCGACGACCACCGGCGCGCGGGCGGCGACGGCGTGGAGCGTTTCGGTATAGTCCCCCAGGTCGCGCGGGGTGGGCTGTTCGATATAGTCCAACGCCGGCAGCGCCTGCGGACTTTGCGCGGCCACCCGGTCCAGCATTTCGAGCATCATATTGGGCTGCTGGTAGCCCTCGTTGGGGTCCACCGACAGGCGCGGCCCGCCCGCCACCCCTGCGGCGTCCAGCGCCTGGGATGCGACGGTGTGTACTTCGATCAGGCGCCCGGCATCCTCGCTCGGTGACTGGCCGCGCAACTTGAGCTTGAGATAGCGGACGCGGTCGCGCGCGATCCAACTCGACAGGTCGGCGGGGAGGTCTGCCGGCGCCGGTTGTTGCCGGTCCACCTCTGCCGGTGTGAGGGCATCGTTGAAGCCGACCACGTGCTGAACGGACAGCGCACGCCGCCTCGGGGCCAGGTAATCCGCCGGATAGCGCCCGGCAAAGCCGGCGCCGAGAACGGCGCTCAGATCCTGGTTCAGATATACCGCCGTGTATGCGGCGTAGAGGGGGACGGGCAGGGCCGCGCCCCAGGCGTCGTGCAGCGCGGCATCGAAGGGCGCCATGCAGTTGAGCGCGGCCAGCCGCGGCAGAGGCGCCTTTTGCAGAAGAGGCTCTTCGCCGGCCAGCTGAACGGCCAGTTCGACCGCGGCCCGCTCCAGCCTGATCCCTTTTTCGATAGGGTCTTCGTACAGGTCATCTTCCAGCCAGGCGGCGATGGCGGTACACAGCCGCCGCATGAGGCGGTCCTTCTGCGCATGGCTCAGGTCGGGCGCGGGGTAGGCCCACACGTCCGAGAGCAGGATCGCGCCGACGCCCTGCACGGTGGCGCCGGCGCGGGTGCGCACCTGCACAGTGACGGTGGCATAGGTGATCGCCTCGATCACGCCTTTGCTGAGATGCAAGGGGACGCTCAGGCGTTCATCGTCGAAGGTGACCTCGACCGTCTCGACGCGGATATCGGCCGCTTTCATGGCAGTGGTTCTCCTCTACAGTTTTAAGTCGTCAGTTTTTGGTTTATAGTAGCCGGGCGAGCGACCACCAAAGACTGACGCTTGGAGAATAGTACTATGCAAGATCAACATGTCTTCATCGGCGATCTCACCCGGCGCGAGTTGCGCGAGGCGCTGGCAGCCGGTCAATTTCAGACGGCGATCATTCCTACCGGCAGCATCGAGCAACATCTCGAACATCTGGCCATGGAGTACGACATCCGCATGGCCACCCACGTCGCTGAACAGGCGGCGCGCCAACTCTATCCGCAGGTCATCGTCACGCTGCCGATACGCGCCGGCATCTCGGAGCATCACATGATGCACCAGGGCACGGTCTCGACCAAACCGGGCCCGTGGCTGAGCGTGCTGTTCGACGCGGTGGAGAGCCTGGTGCGCCACGGCATCAACAATGTTCTGATCCTGAACGGGCACGGCGGCAACGAGGCGCCGGTTGGTGGCATCATCGGCCAGTGGCATCTCTATTTTAAGGCGGTGGCGCCGGCGGCCAATGTGCAGTTTCATTCCTATTGGGATCTGAGCCGGCCGGAGGCCGAAAAGCTGTGCAAGGGCGGCGTGCCGGGCCATGCCCAGGAGTACGAAACCGCGATGGCGCTGGCTGTCTGTCCGCATAATGTGCGCGTGGAGGCGATGCACGACCAGGAAGACAGAAGCCCACTGGATGCCAGCGCGGAACAGGGGCAGAAGCTGGTCGACGCGGCGGTGAATGCCACCCGCCACTACGTGGAAGAGATGATCGCCGGCCAGCATCGCGCTTTATAGAACCGATCCTTGAACAACAGTGAATCGTGGATAGTGGCCTGTGGCCAGCAACTGCGCTGGTTACAGGCCATTGTTGTTCAGACCGCAATAGGCAGCGGCGGAGAGGACATAGACCTGTGCGGCCTGTTGCAGGCGAATGAGTGATACCCACTCGCCGTCCGAATGGGCGGTTTCGTTGGAGGGGCCGTAGTAGAAGGAGGGTACGCCGCCGAGGTTGACGAACAGGTTGGCGTCGCCGACGATGCGCTTGCCCGCGACAGAGACCTGGTCGCCATGCACGAAGCGATGGGCCTGCGCGACCGCCTGCACTGCGGGGTCGTCGCCGGGCGTTTCGAAGGGTTCACGATCGTGAACCATGGTTACGTCCAGTTCCAGTTGGCCGGCCTCGGCGATGGGCGCAGCCAGTTCGCGCAACTCGGCCAGGACTTCCTCTGCGCTGGCGCGCGGCCCCCAGCGCAGCGTGCCGGTCAGTCGGCAATGTAAGGGGGTGCGGTTGAAGTAGTCGCCCGCCTGCACCATGCCCAGGTCGATACGCTCTGCGCCCGCCAGGAGATGTACCGCGCCGGCGTCCAGTTCGTCCTGGTAGGCGGTGATGCGCTGGATCAGATCGCCCATAAAGCGAATCGGATTCTCGCCGAAGGGGACGTAGGTGGTGTGGGCGCCGCCGCGTTGGGATGTCAACTGGATTGTGAAGACCATTGACCCCATGCTCATGACCCATAGTTCATTCCAGCCCTCGCCGATCAGGATTCTGTCGCCGCCGATGCGCCCGCTTTTGCGGTCCTCGATCAGGGCCAGGGGGCCATCCTTTCCGGCCTGCGGCTCCTCGTGGCCAACGATGGCCGTGAGCCACAGATCACCGGCCAGGGTGATGTCGGCCAACTTCAACGCCCGCAGCGCGCCGAGCATGGCTGCCATCGCCCCTTTCATATCGGTGGCGCCGCGCCCATAGAGACGATCCCCCTCGCGGCGGCAGGGCACACAGTCGCCCAGCGGGATCGTGTCCAGATGCCCATTCAACATCAGACTGGGGCCGTTGCCGGCGCCGGGCAGGCGGGCGTAGAGGTTGTAGCGGCCATCGGTCACCCGGCGCTGGTCAACCGCGAAACCGAGTTGGCGCAGTTGGGCAGCGTAATACTGGCAGACCTCGGCCTCCTGCAAGGTCGCGCTGGGGATCTGCACCAGCGCCTGCGCCTGGCGGGCGATCCACTCGCCATCGACCGCGTCTTTCAGGGCTGTCCACTGCTCCTGGTTCTGTTCCATCTGCGTCCTCTGTTCTCCCGGCTGCGTTTCGCGTTTAGGTTGGAGCAATCATAGCACGGCCATTCCGAGATTCAAATGCGGAGTGGCTGACCGGGGCGGTTGCGCTCCCAGTAAAGAGTCCATGAATCCGGGATGTACCCGGCGTCTGCCGGTTCTGAAGGGGTACTGGTGGACGTTCAACTGGTTGGCCGCGAGAGTTGCCCTACAGGTTGAGGTGTGCATCGGCGCCGCACGCCGGGCAGATGGGGGCAACTGCGCCAAGGTATTGGAAGTGCCGGGGCTGAGCGGTTTTTTTGATTGGGGCGGGGTTGGTGGGAGGTGAGTGGCTGGCGCGCTGCGCGACTTCTACAACGAGCAGGCGGGGTTGTGCTGGTGTGCGGCGCGGTTGAGGGCGGGCATGGGTGATAGGCGCACGTACGTTATGATGTTGATGGGAGCGCGCGATATTCCTATCTCAGGAGTGGGGGCGCTTCTTTGCGGAGGTGGACGGCCAGGCGGTCGGCTACGCTAGCTATGAGCAGCAGCGACGCATGAACCATCCAGGAAAGCTGTCGGTAGGCGTGAACGTACTGCCGGCCTTTCGCCGGCGCGGCGTCGGCAGCTGTCTGTGGCGGCACCTGTGCCGGGAGATCGAGCAGTTCGACCCGCTGCGTCTGTTCACCGATACGAGAGAGAACTACCCCGATGGGGTTCGCTTTGTGGAGAAGCTCGGCTTCAGTGAACGCTTCCGCCATCGGGAGTCGCGCCTGGAACCGGCGACGATCCAGTTGGCCGACTGGGCAGGCTATTCCCGTCGCGTCGCTGAGCAGGGAATCGAGATAAGGGCCGTCACCGAGTTGACGTCCGATCCGGATCGGGATCGCAAACTCTACGAGTTGGATTGGGCAAATCAACAGGCCATACCCAGCCCGGAGCCGGTGGTAAGAAAGTCTTTCGAAGAGTTTCGGAAGGTCTGGCAGCGGTCGAATCTTGTACAGGACGCCTGGTATGTGGCGCTGGACAAGGGCGAATACGTGGGGATGACAGAGCTTTGGTCTAATCAGGCCGATCCCGATCTATTCGATATCGGATTAACGGGTGTGCTACGTTCGCACCGCAGGCGGGGGATCGCGATGGCGCTGAAGCTGCGAGGGATAGAGTTCGCGCAGAAGAGGGGGATTCAGGAACTGCGCACATGGAATTCCTCGAATAACGGGGCGATTTTGGAGATGAACAGGCGCCTGGGTTTTGTGCGCAGGCCGGCGTATATCGCGTATGTGAAGGAGGTGCGGGCGGAGCGGCCGGAGGATGGTGAGTTGACGCTGGGGGGTTGAGGGGTGGGGGCGGCTTGTAGTGGCTTGGCCGTTGATCTATCTTTTCACGTTCGCGGTGAATTGATCCATTATACACTTTAGCTGGTTGTCCAGTTTTGGGGGCCAAGCTCACACGATGGGGCTGGCCCGCCACATTTAGTTGCAACGAGTATAAGCGAGTGTGGCCAAAAACAACAGATGGCTACACACATCCGGATGATAGGGAGTATGTGGAAGGTATATTCCCCATCTTGGACCGAATTGTGGAAATTGTGCTGGAAGTAAAAAGATATCCGGTGCCGGGAGGCAGATTTTACATAGACGATGAAGGGGCTTTCTTAGCAGATTACGACGTCCACATTGCCCAGTTCGTATTCAATGATGGTGGGAATTATTCAATAGGATTATCGAGTATGAATTGACTTGATGCCCATCCACCCCTCCAAGAAGGACCTTTACCACGACGATTAGGCCGAGATCTCCCAGCGCACCCGCTTCGAGCGCGCCCAGGGACGCTGCGAATGGTGCGGAGCCGCGCACGGTCATCCCCACCCGCTCACCGGCAGCAAGGTCATTCTCACGACCGCCCACCTCGACCACGACACGGCCAACAACGACGACGACTACCTAGCCGCTCTCTGCCAAAAATGTCACAACAGCTACGACGCATCCAAGCACCACGCCAATCGCAAGCATCGTGCCCATGCTGCAACCGGACAACTGCCGTTGTTTGAAGGCAGGGGAGGGCTGGTAGAGCGTGGGATGTCAACGAGCTTCCGGAAGTCCCCAGATCGCAAATAGGTTAATGCAATATATGGAACGGTTAGGAAACAATTTCACAGATAAAATCAATGGCATCTTCGACCCGACCTTTTATGGCGACCAATTGCTCAAGCGGGAATTTGCCCGCTGCCCCGTGTGCTCCAGAATTCAAGTCCTCAAAGAGGATGGTCAGATCTTTAATGTTGGTTTCAATAAAGTCTTCCAAGAAGACATTAGCCAATCCACTACGGTCTAGGCAATAGTGAACTTTGGCACGACGAGTGGGCGTCCCACGTTCTGTGGCTTGACAATCGGGGAATCTAGCAAGTACGTCCTTGTCTGGAGCTTCCATATTGAGGATTTCGGCGATGATCTCTCTGGCGCTTGTGCAAAAGTGTCGGGCGGCGTCGGGGTTTGCAGGATTGAGCGCAAAGATTGCACCAGACCAACGCATGGTCAGGTCTTCAGAAAAACTTGATAACGAATCGGTAATTCTGGAAGTTGCAAGGTCGTCTACACTACCAAGAGTATGCTCCTCATCCCCAAGTAAGATGTTTAGGACGGACACGCTGTTGGCGGCCTCTCGTTCGGCAAGGTCTGAGAGGAATGGGTCGGCACCGCCATTGTCTAGCCGTTCATATGCGGTTGATAATAGCAAGGAAGATTGGCGTAAGGTCGTGAATTGAACGGTGACAGACTGGCTGGCGAGACGCTGCAGTGCCGACCGGAGGCGGCTACGATTAGACCTGAGCCGATTATTGTATGTACGGACCGCTCTGTTATACGCGTCAATCCTCCGTTTTCGTTCTGAATTATGTCGTCGAACCTCGTTGTTGTATCGCTGAATTGCCTGTCGCTGCTTAGCTTGGGCTTGTCGAAGTTTAGACTTTAATTGCGACGTACTAATCCGGCGGGACATACAGGAAGCCTCCATAGGAATCGCGAATAGTAACATAGGACCATTATATCATGTTGAGATGCGAGAACGGGCCATTCTTCCCCGACGGACGCAAGCTCGACGGGAGCAATAAAGGGACGTCAAGAGCGGAGCGCACAGCGACGGCGTGGGTGGTGTCAACAACTGGGAGCCGGGGATCGGGGGGCCTGGTGTGCATTATGAGTTGTCTGCAAGACTAAGCCCGAATGCGATCGGAGTGGGCAGGACGGTCCACTTTTCGAGCAAGGAGGAGCCATACGGCTTCTCGCGCATCGATCCGCACAGCTCCTATGAAAGCTCGCCGCGCCGCGCCGGGCTGCCCAAACCGGAGGTGCGGCGCGTCCATTTCGAGCCGGACGTCATGGCCGAGGCGATGCTGCGCGAGGCGGGGGTCGAAATTCGCTACCGCACCCGTTTTGCCGATGTAAGCGTGCAGGGGCGGCAGATCGTCTCGATCACGGCCCAACCGCTGGACGGCGCCCGCCCCTATACCGTTCGCAGCAAACGGTTTGTGGATTGCTCCGGCGGCTGCCACCTGGCGCGGGAAGCCGAGTGCAGCATGGCCTTTGGCGAAGAGCCGCACAGTCGCTACCAGGAGCCATCTGCCGCCGAGCGCGCGTCCCCTATTGTCAACGGTATCTCGCAGGTTTTCCGCGTGACGCCGGCCGCCGAAGCGGGGGTGGATGATCTGCCAGCCGCGGCCCGCGCGTCCGAGATCCAGGACTGGTTGGCTACGCACAGACCGGCCGCCCATGTTACCGAGTATCCCAATGGCGACTTGTGCGTGAATGTGTTGCCGGAGATGGAGGGCGCGGAGTTTCACAGCATGCCGTACCCCCAGGCGCAGGCGATTGCCCAGGCACGCATGCATGCGCATTGGCGGCGCATGTAGACCGATTGTGGCTTTGAGCGCTACCGTTTCAAGAGCATGTTTCCCCTGGTGGGCATCCGCGAATCGCACCGGCTGGTGGGCCGCTATGTGTTGCGTGAGCAGGATGTGCGCGCCGGTCTTCTGCGCCAGCCGCGGCAGGAGGAGATCATTGCCCTGGCCGACCATCCGCTGGATACGCATGGCGAGCGCAATGTCAGAGGCTCCAATCTCAAGGAGTTGGAGCAGCCTTACGGTATCCCCTATGCCTGTCTGTTGCCCAACGAGTATGACAATCTGATGGCGGCGTCGCGGGGGGCATCCTTCACACACATTGCGGCCTCTTCATGCCGGCTTTCACGCACGATGATGGCGCTGAGGGAGGCTGCGGGTGTGGCCTCGGCGCTGGCCTTGCGCGATGGCGCGGCCTATGCTGACGTTGATGTCGACGATATACGGGAACAGCTGGGAAGTCCTGCCTTTGTGGAGAAGGCGCTCAGCGTCTGGGGTCTGCGCAGTTGATGCGCGGGGTCAACCCACGGCGGCGCGGTTGATGTCGTCGGTGACGGAGAGCGCGCACAGATAGCCATGCTCCTGCAGGGCGGCGGTGATCGCCGGGGTGATGTTGGCGTTGCTGGCCGGCGCGGTGTAGACGGTTGCGCGATGGTCGATCTCGTCCTCCAGCACCTGGGTGGCGCACCTCCAGATCGAGGTTCTCCCCGACCATGCCGTGGGTCCAGGAGTGGTTGCCGACGCCCCAGTCCATGTCGATCAGCTGGCGCAGCTTGTCCGCGCCCATGTGATGGTAGCCGTTGTAGCTGGAGTTGCCGACGCGGCGCACTTCGCCCATCTTCCCTACCACGACCTCCACATGGCCAAGGATGCCCAACTCCTCGTGCAGGGGCACCGTAGTAGTCGAACAGTTCGGTAAGCGCCTCGTCGTAGGTGACCGTGTAGACCCACTCTTTGCCATGTTTCCATGTAGTCGCAGAAGGCATATTCATCATGGTTGACTTGCACTGTAATGAATAGTGGCTACCCGGTAACCACCATGCTTCTTTCGTTTATAGTTGTTGGTTTTCTGAGGAAATTGCGCAACACAGCACTAAAAACTTCGAGAGCTGTCAGCCACTGGAACCACCGTCGTCTTCCTCATCTACGGTGCCAGGATAGTTCATTTCTCTGAATTCTGTAACTACCAGCAGAGGAATTGTAACGAGGTTGTCACTCACACTCGTATATGTATCAAATCCTACTACCGTGGCCACGAACTCTACAACGTCGCCTTCGTCGACAGACAATCGAGTGGGAACATCCCAATACAATAATGTGATGCCGCCGCCGAGCCACGTATTGGCATCATGAGACGGATGCTGATGCCGAGCCGTATGTATAAGAAACTGATAATCATCTCCGTCATCGCCTGGCACATTGATAATCTGAAACACTTCTCCCATCATGTATACATCTTCCCAGATGTAGAGTTCCATTTCACTTTTCAGCACATCTCCGTTCTGTACACGTTGGGCCGAACGCGCTGCTTGTACGAAAGGTTGTGCTGCAAGTTGTTGTTCTGTGGCTGCGATACCGGGAATAAAGTCCCAACCAGCAATCAGGGCTGCCCCTGCAGCAGCGGCCACAAATGATCGAAATATGGTGTTTCGGAAAAACTGAAGTTTTCTCATGTTATCGTCCTTTTTTGTCTTCTCGTTCACCAAGAGAGCCGTTTCAACACGAAAGAATGGGTCAGATGTAGTTGTCCTCCGCAACGGCGCGCACAACGTCCAGCGTCTTGTAGCGGTCGAACGGCGCGATCTTGATCGCCACGACATTCTCGATTTCGACAAATTCGCGCCAGAAACGATAGGGCAGAAGCTGTCCCCCCACCGCCGGTTGCAGATAGAAACCGATGACGGGGATCACGTCGGCGACGCGGCGGCAGTGCTCCAGGAGTTGGGACGCGGGGGCCTGCGCCAGGGCGCGCAGGCCGAGCAGCCCGGCGTCGTAGCCGTGCGCCAGGGCAACTTCCGCTTCACGCACAGCCTGGCGCGTATCGCCCACGATGCCCGCCACCTTGACAAAGGGACGGGGGGACTGCCGCAACTGTTCGTCAACCGTTGCCGAGGCCAACTCCAGCACCGGTTCCAGCAGACCGTATTGGGGCTGGTGGAGCTCGAATTGGGTGGTATGTACGCCCACGGCGACACCGCCGGCGCCGGCCGCGCAATAGTAACGGGTCAGCGCGCGTTGACGCCGCTCGTCCAGCTTGAGGTCGGCGGTGAGCGCGAGCGGGTGGGCGGGGATCACCTGCCCTTTTTGTAGATGTTGTCTCAATTCAGGCGTCGACAGAAGCTGCGGCATCAGAAGCTCCCGTCGCGCGTCTCGAAGTGGGTGGGCTTGTCCAAGGTGGCGCCGTCGCTCTGCACCCAGGCGGCGATCCATTCGAGCATCTGGCGCAGGGAGACGCGAGGGTAGCCGAAGAGCTGCGCGGCTTTAGCGGCGTTGTTGAGAAGGGCGGTGGGCGCTTCCTCGCCGCTGAAACGGGGTTCTTTGCCGAGCAGGCTGCCCAGTGTTTGGGCCACGCGGCGCACGGAGACCGTCTCGGGGCCGGTTACATTGAGCACGAAAGGCGGCGCGGTGCAGTGGTCGAGGAGGGCGAGGGCCTGGGCGTTGGCGTCCCCTTGCCAGATCACATTGGCGGCGCCCATGTCGAGGGCGACGGGCTGGTCGGCGTACACTTGGCGGGCGATGTCGACCAGAACGCCGTAGCGCATTTCGACCGCATAGTTGAGGCGGACGATGGCGCAGCGCAGCCCATGCTTGCGCGCAAAGTAGTCGAAGATGCGCTCGCGCCCCAGGCAGGACATGGCGTATTCGCCGACCGGCGCGGGAGGCTCGCTCTCGAGGGGGCCGCTGGCGACGACCGGCACGAGCGGATAGACATTGCCGGTGGAAAAGGCGACGATGCGGGCATCGAGATAGCGCTCGCAGGCCAGCGCCGGCAGGTAGGTGTTGATCGCCCAGGTCATGTGCTGGTTGCCGGTGGTGCCGAACTTCTGACCGGTCATGTAGATCACGTTGCCGCTGTCGGGCAGGGAGGCGAGTTGCGCCCGCTCCAACAGATCGCAGGCGAGCGTCTGCACGCCCCACCCCTCCAGCCTGTCGCGCGTGTCGGGCTGGCTGAAGCGGGCCACGCCATAGACGCGGTGGGGCGAGTTGAGCTGATCGAGGGCGCGCACGGCCATACGCGCCAAGGTGGGGCCCATCTTGCCGCTGACGCCGAGGATCACCAGGTCGGAGTCCAGCTTCTCCAGGGCGGCCAGCGCCGCGGGGGAGGGTTCGGAGAGCAGCAGGTCGAGCTCCTCCTCGTTGCGGGGAGCGGGGGCCGTGTTTTCGCTTTGGATGCTGCGGGACGATGGTGCGGCGCTCATGGCTTCTCGCTTTCGCTGACATCCTGTTTACCGGCGGTTTGGGCGCGGTCAACAGTTGCTGGTTGCTGATTTCGTGAAGGGCTGACTGTAATATAGAACAGAGGGCGTGTCAATGTTTTCGGGAAGGCCCGCCGGATGTCCGGCCCGAAAAGGGTGCGTCCCCAAATGCTGTACCACTGCGACGCTTCTCTATCAGCCAAGGAGAAAAGAGCCGGTTTCAAACGAGACTCATCTTGGAAGCATTTTTGCGGCGGTTGAAGGGGTTGACGGGCAGGAGCGCAGGTCCGAGAGGTGCGCGAGCGTTTACGGGAGATTACGAGAGAATGGGTCAATAGACATTTCATGCATCACGGCAGACGGGCGGCTGGATGAAGGCGGCGGGCGTGGTCGCGGCGGGGGGGCCCAGGCGCAGCGTGACGTCAAGCGCTGCATGAGTTCATGTGATGCCCTGCTCTGTATCCTGTCGGTGCGTGCGGTGAGTATCAAATTGGCGCGAAGTGGCGCGAAGTGCCGCGTGAATTCATGTGTTGCCTTGCTCTCTCTGAAAAAAAGTTTTCGGATGGGCGCAGCGTGACGCGTCGGGTGCGGCGGCGCTATGGTCTTGCAACTGTGTATGTTCTGTCAGACAGTATACGTTTGTTAAGGTACAGAGATGGTTCGCTGCCGCCTTGGTCTTGCGGCGATGGGTACAGCTTATACGGTGGTGCAGGCTCTTGCAAGGGGGAAGGAGCAGGTTGGGCGCTGAATTGGGTATTGCGGATTGGGTAAGGGCAGGCGAGACGGCCACGATACAGTTGTTTGATTGGCCTGCAGCGTTCCGGTTGCAAACGGGATTGACGTTAGAGGCATTTTTGGGGCGGATGGAGGGGTTGACAGGTAGGGGACATGCAGGAGCGTTACACGAGAGATGACGAGAGAATGTGTGAGATTGGGCAAAAAAATTTTGGGGGCAACAGGGCAGACGGGAGGCTGGCGAAGGCCGCGCGCGTCGCGGCGCCGGGCGAGTATGGGCCGGGCTGGAGGGCCTTTGGCGGCGGATGGAGGGGTTGCAAAGGCAGGAGCGCATGTACGAGAGATACACGAGAGTTCACGAGAGTTCACGAGAGATTGGGTGAGAAAGTTTTCGGTGCATGACAGCAGACGGGCGGCGGCGGGTGCGAGCTTGCCCTCGAGGACCTGGTCCATGCCGGTGGACAGTTTTTCGATGGCGCGGCGCAGGCGGTCGGGTATGCGTTTGTCGGCGCGGGCGGCGGCTGACGAGGCCTTGCCGCCGCGTGAGCGCCACTGCCATGCTTTGTCGGCGGGGGCGTGGGCGATACAGTAGCCGTCGAGTTGGTCGAGGCCGTTGCCGCGGCAGGGTGTCCCGTCATTCTTGAGGCTTTTGCAAGGTGTTGAAGTCATTTCTTTTCTCCCTTTGTGTTGTCGCCGCAGGTGTGCGGCTGGGCTTTTTTTGGTACCGCGAAAGCAATGTAGCACACTCTGAAATCTTTTGCTTTGGACAGGGGAGGTATTGGCGCGGCAGGCGTGGGTGGGGAGGGGTTCAGCCAAAAATGGGGGTTAGTTTCCGACAGTCTATGGTCAGATGGCAGGGCTGGGAGATCCACGAAGGGGCACGAAGGATAGGGACGGCGTTGTGGAGGGAACTGATGGGCGTTCACAATTGTCTGAACTGTGATTTATGTGATTCATGTGATTTATGCAGTTAAGTGATGGAGATGATTAACGGCGCCGGCGCAGATCGCGGTCTTCGTTGACGAGAATCAGGCGAATCACAGTCCGATTCTGCCCGCAGGCACCTTGCAGATGTCACCTCTTTGAGCAGTTCCTCAAGCGTCAACCACTGCTAATGCGCGTTCACGCGGGAACCTGCTTCTTTCCGGATTGTGTAATGCGTATTGCGTAAGGGCAGGCGAGACGGCCACGATTCAATTGCTCTGTTCGCCCGAAAAGTCCCGGTTTCAAACTGGATTCAGATTAGCTTTACGGGCGCTTACATCATGAATTGGTACCATTGATCTCCCATTGTCCCTCCTGTTCCCGACTATCGCCCGATCGCCCCCCTTTACAAGCCTCACCGCCGTTGTGGGCTTCACCCGCGCAAGGGGGTGCGTCCCACCACGTTTTGCCACTGCGATGTTCGTTCTCCGCCAACGAGAAAAGAGCCGCCGAATAGGAACCGACCAATCGCTTGCAATCCTGTGAATCTACGATTCTCGAAAATCCTGATTCAGACAACGCTTGCCCAATAATCTGGGATGCACCCGCCCGTAAACCTGGTTGACCACCTGTGTGGAAAATGCTATAGTCAGGCGCAATGCCCCCATGCCGCTGACATTTTCCTCACTTTTTCGGTCATCGCGATCGGCTTTACCAATCCATATGGAGGCTACAATGAACAGAGCACTGTCTCGCCGCTAATTCCTGATCGGGAGTGGCGGTCTTGCTGTCGCCGGGCTGGTTGCCGCATGCGCGGCGCCAACAGCGCCGGCGACCACGGAAGAAGATAGCGTCGAAGGATCAGGGATGACAGGTGAACTGACCATCGACATGCAGTACGTTCCGGGGAAGGTTACCGCGGATACGCCGGTGCCGCTCCACGAAATTCTGAATATCGCGCAGGAGTATCAGGATATGCACCCCGGCGTCGAAGTGACGTTTGAGGAGCCGTTCAAGGCGACGGAGGCGATGACCCAGCCGACCTACTTCAAGGCGGGCGCGGCGGCAGGAACGCTGCCGGATATCACCTTCATGTACGGCCTCTCCTTGCCATCTTCACCTCGCTCAAGAGCTTCCAGCAGTTGCTCGACAATTTCTGGATACCGGTCTGGCCGCTGCAACTGCAAAACTATGTGATGGCGTGGAACGAGATTTATCGCTCCATCATTAATAGCAGCCTCGTCAGCATCGGGACGGTTTCGGGCGTGCTGCTGTGCGCGTCGCTGGCCGCGTACGCTTTTGCGCGCATCGACTTCGGGTGGCGCGACGGGGCCTACTATGCGGTGCTTTCGATGCTGATGATCCCCAGTGTGCTCACGCTGATTGGCCGCTACCTGCTGATCGTCGAGTTGGGGCTGATGAACTCGCTGTGGGGGCTGATCCTGCCCTATATCGCCGGCGGGCTTGCCTTTGCCGTCTTTTTGCTGACCGGTTTCTTCTCCGATCTGCCGGAGGAGCTGTTCGAGGCGGCGAGGATGGACGGGGCCACCGAGTTGAATATGTACCGGATGATTGCGCTGCCGCTTTCGCGGCCGATCATGGCGATCGTGGGCCTGCTGACCTTTCTGTCGACCTGGGGGGACTATGTGTGGCCGCTGCTGGTGCTGCGCTCGAAAGAAAAATTCACGCTGATGTTGGGGCTGGCGAAATTCACCGGCAACACCCAGGTGATGTTCGGGCCGCTGACGGCCGGTTATGTGATCGCGTCGATCCCGACGGCGATTATCATTATCCTGATGATGCGCACCTTCGCGGGCGCCACCCTGGTAGGAGCATTCAAATGACGGACGGCAAGAATTACACGGTGGGAATCGTTGGCTGCGGCAGGATGGCGGGGCTGCACGCCGATGCGTATACGCTTGTGCCCGATACGCAGCTGGTGGCCGCCGCCGACATCGACCCCGACAAGCTGGACCTCTTCTGCGAACGCTGGTCGATTCCGCAGCGTTACCGCAGCTATGAGGAGATGCTGGCGCAGGCCGACGTGGATATCGTCAGCGTCGTCACGCTGGACAATCTGCACGGCCCGGCGACGATTGCCGCGGCCGAGGCCGGCGCGCGCGGCATCCTGTGCGAAAAGCCGATGGCGTTTGACCTGGAGGAGGCGGACAGGATGATCGCAGCCTGCGACCGCGCCGGCGCCAAACTGGTGATCGATCACTCGATGCGCTTTGAGAAGAATTTTCTGGAAGTGAAGGCGATGATCGAGCGGGGGGACATTGGCAATCTGCGCACGATCCGGGCCAACCTGCTCACGACCGATCAGCGCGATCCCAGCAGCTGGCATTCGCAGTACGAGATGGCCGGCGGCGGTCAACTGATGCACGATGGCACCCATCTGTTCGATCTGATCCGCTTCTACGCCGGTGATCCGGAGTGGGTTTTCGGTACGGTGGAGCGGGGCAACAAGGCGATCACAATCGAAGACCTGGCGGGCGGGCTGTTCCGGATGGACAGCGGCTGCCTCTTCTTCTTTGAGTCGGGCGGGCGGCGGCGCTATGGCACGTTCGAGATCCTGCTGGAAGGCGATGAAGGCCGCCTGGTGATTCAGCACGGCTCGGCCAACAGCCTGGAGCGGTCCGGCGGATGGGCCTGGGAACCCTATCTGCATCGCTGGCGGGGGAGGACGGAGCCGGTCGAATGGGAGCCGGTCGCCACGCAGCGGGACAACGCCTGCATCAACGTGGTGACCGACCTGGTCGACTGCATCGAGCAGGACCGGGAGAGCATCTCGAGCGGCAGGCAGGGCCGGGCCGCGCTGGAGATGATCATGGCCGTCTATGAATCGCAGCGCCGCGGGTTAGCGCGCGTCGACTTTCCACTGGGCATCCGGGACAACCCGTTCGGAGATATGCTCAAGAGAGGACAGATATAGGGAAAGCATCTCCATGCGCTCGACGGCGATCATCATTATCCCGATGATGCGCACCTGTGCGGGCGCCGCCTTGGCAGGAGCGTTCAAATGACGGACGACAAGCGTTACACGGTGGGGATCGTTGGCTGCGGCAGGGTGGCCGCACTGCACGCGGAGGCGTATACGCTTGTGCCCGATACGCAACTGGCGGCGGCGGCCGACATCGACCCCGACAAGCTCGATCTCTTCTGCGAACGCTGGTCGATCCCGCAGCGCTACCGCAGCTATGAGGAGATGCTGGCGCAGGCCGACGTCGATATCGTCAGCGTATGCACGCTGGACAATCTGCACGGCCCGGCTACGATTGCCGCGGCTGAGGCCGGCGCGCGCGGCATCCTGTGCGAAAAGCCGATGGCCTTCCACCTGGAAGAGGCGGACAGGATGATCGCGGCCTGCGACCGGGCGGGCGCCAAACTGGTCATCAACCACTCGATGCGCTTTGAGGCGAATTACATCAATGTGCAAAGGATGATCGAGCAGGGCGAAATCGGCAATCTGCGCACCATCCGCGCCAACCTGCTCACCACCGATCAGCGCGATCCCGGCAGCTGGTATTCGCAATACGAGACGGCCGGCGGCGGTCAACTGATGCACGACGCCACCCATCTCTTCGATGTCATCCGCTTCTACGCCGGCGATCCGGAGTGGGTTTTCGCCACGGTGGAGCGGGGCAACAAGGCGGTTACCATCGAGGACCTGGCGGGCGGCCTGTTCCGCATGGACAGCGGCTGCCTCTTCTTCTTCGAGTCGGGCGGGCGGCGGCGCTACGGCACGTTCGAGATCCTGCTGGAAGGGGACGAAGGCCGCCTCGTGATCCAGCACGGCGCGGGCAACAGCCTGGAGCGCGCCGGCGGCTACGGCTGGGAACCCTATCTGCACCGCTGGCGCGGGCGCACCGAGCCGGTCGAGTGGGAGCCGGTCGCGACGCAGCGGCAAAACGCGTGGATCAACGCGGTGAGCGACCTGGTCGACTGCATCGAGCAGGACCGGGAGAGCATCTCGAGCGGCAGGCAGGGCCGCGCCGCGCTGGAGATGATCATGGCCGTCTATGAATCGCAGCGCCGCGGGTTAGCGCGCGTCGACTTTCCACTGGGCATCCGGGACAACCCGTTCGGAGATATGCTCAACAGAGGACAGATATAAGGAAGGGATGCCCATGCGCCCGCCGGAACTGACGCACCAGTTGATCTACAAGAACCCCCACGCCTACTGCGCCTGGCCGGACATCAAGATCCTGCAGGACGGCGACTGGGCGCTGGCTTTCTGCGAGGCGATGCGCCGCCCCGGCATCACCCATCTCGACCCGACCCTGCTCAATATGCTACTGCGCTCCGAGGACGGCGGACAGAGTTGGGATGGGCCGCAGGTGATCGCCGGTTACGATTTTTTCGGCATGGACGATCCCGGCATGGTGCAGCTCTCCAACGGCGTCCTGCTGGTCAATACGGCGCGCAACAGTTGTGTCTCGCTCGACGCAGCCGACGGCGACGCGGTTTATGCACGTTTTAACCGGCGCGAAGGGTTTGCCTGGGCCAGTTCCTATCCGTTTGCCGAGGGCACCTACGTGCATCGCTCGGAGGACGGCGGGCGCAGGTGGAGCGGGAGCGCGCGCGTCGATGTCGCCCCCTTTGCTTCCGGGTATACGCTGCGCCCGATCACCGAACTGGAGGACGGGAGCCTGCTGCTGCCCTGTTACGATGAGAGCCAGGACCCGTGTCCCTCATTTGTCGTGCCCTCCTATGACCAGGGCCAAACCTGGACTGGCGCGTGTCTGATCGCGCTTGACGACAGGATCGGCTTCTTCGAGCCGGCGCTGCTTGCGCTGCCGGGCGGACGCGTGCTGGCGCTGTTGCGCACGCATCAAGAGGGCGACCATCATCTCTACCAGTGCCACTCGGACGACGGCGGGCGCAGCTGGAGCCGGGCGCGGCCGACGCCGATGCGCGGTCTGCCGCCCCACATGCTGCGCTTGCAGGATGGGCGCCTGCTGTGCGTCTACGGCTGTCGTTGGGCGCCTTTCGGGATTCGCGCCTGCCTGAGCAACGATGACGGCGCGAGCTGGGATGTCGACAATGAGCTTGTCCTGCGCGACGACTTTCCCAACGGGGATCTAGGCTATCCGACCTCGGTGCAGCGGGATGACGGCTCGATCTGCACTGCATATTATGGTCAGGATAGCGACGGTGTGACCTGTATCCAGGCCAGTTCATATCGAGTCCCGGACTGAATCCGGCGACAGTGACGCGCCGGCACGGGATGCCAAAAGCAGACATGGCCGCGGTGACGACCATGCCCATTTCCTATCGGATTTCAGCGCAATATGGGAGGTGGCGACGGGTGGACTTGAACCACCGACCTAGGGATTATGAAGCCCTCGCTCTAACCGCCTGAGCTACGTCGCCGGACTGAAAAATGAACCGCCGACCGATTTCGGTTCGGCGGTTCTATGATTCTGAGGTAGCGGGGGCAGGATTCGAACCTGCGACCTTCGGGTTATGAGCCCGACGAGCTGCCACTGCTCCACCCCGCAACATAACAAAAGGCAGTGTAGCATAGCGACCGCTATGCGTCAAATTTGCGCGTTCTCCGTTTGCGAGCTGCCCCCTTTCGAGCAAGGGCACATGCAATCTATTCCTGCCCCGTTGGAGCAAGGACTGCCACCAGTTCCAATCCAGCGGGCGGAAGGAGTCGTCTGCCGCGTCTGCGGGTGATGCTGTCGGCAAACTCTCCACCTCGCCGGCGGGGGCATTCAACAGGATATATACCTCATCTCCGTCCTGAATATACCCCAACTCACCCCGGGCCATCTGAACCACGTACTCGTCGCTCGTGGCGTAGCGTAGCTCGGCCTGCAGATTCAGCGTATTCTGATGGCCAAGCGTAATGATGCGCCGCATTTCGGCGTTCTGCGCCCGCGCGGCGGCCAACTCGCGCAACTGCTCCACATGCTGAAACACGAAGAACAGGCCAACGACAGCGCCAAGCAATAACAGGACTGGATAGGGAGGGTAGCGCTGGCGTCTTACACCATCCGAATTTGGGTTGATAGCGACGCGGGTAAGGCCCATACGGTTTTCCTCGCCGGACAGAGGCGCGGCCGGTGGGACAGTGAATACGAAAGGATAAGTCAAAAAGGAACCCGGACGCATGATCTGGGTCCCTTCTGTGCCGCAGGAGGGATTTGAACCCCCACGAGCTATAGCCCACTACGCCCTGAACGTAGCGCGTCTTCCTATTCCGCCACTGCGGCGATATTTCCGATGGGAGAGGTCGGCGGTCCGACGTTTCGCACACGGGCAGAAGCCGCAGCATCTTTGCCACTGCGACTCTGCAAAGTAGTTTATATCATTCAGGCCATCTTCTGTCAAATCGCATTGCGCCGGTATCCTGGACATCCGCCAATCCCGCTTCAGACTGTGCCTTCCCAAATATGGGATGCTCCGGGATGCTCCTTCAACGCACTGTCGAAACTGTTGTTCCTCGGCTCTTGGGCGCGGGCAAGCACCTCGCTTCGCACTGCGCGCTGTCCACTACTCGCTTAATTGCTGATTGACCGGAACCCGGCGGGTGAGAATATACCAGTCGGGGAATGTAACGAACCGATCGGCCGGCGTGTTCAACGGTCCGATCTGAACTGCCTTGACGCGCTCACTGACGCCATAGGTATAGGCAGGATAATAGAGAGGGATGGCGGGAATGTCTGTCGCAAAGAGATACTGAAACTGTGCATAGAGCCGGCGGCGCTTCTCCTGATCCACCGTGCTTCTGGCTTCGGTCATCAACGCGTCCGCTTCTGGATTGGCCCATCCGCCGTAGTTCTGGCCCGTGTCGATCTGACTGCTGTGATAGAGGGGAAAGGGATCGGGGTCGCCGGTGATATCCCAACTGACGAGCGCGGCATCAAAGCGCCGCGGCACCAGAAAATCATTGACCAGTCCGACGAAACTGACGCTTTGCACGTTGGTATTGACGCCGACAGCCCGCCAATCCGCCGCAATCTGTTCGATGAGGGCGATACGGGCTGAATCATCGTTTGTGAGGAGGATAAACTGCATCGGCCGCCCATCTTTGTCGCGCGTGCCGTCGCCGTCGGTATCGACCCAGCCGCTCTCATCCAAGAGCCGCCGCGCCTCGTCCGGGTCATAGTCATAGGAGGGCGTATCCGCGGCGTGGCCCCAGTTGTTGGACGGAATGGGAGAGGGGGCCAACACACCGTGCCCGCCGACCGTCTCTTCGAGCAACCGCTTGCGATCCAGCGCGTGATAGAGCGCGCGGCGCACGCTTGCATCCTGCAAAAAAAGGACATCCGGGTTCTGCAGGTTAAAGGTAACACCGACATATGTTGACAATGGCGCCGAAAAGAGCTGTAAATCCGTACGGTCTTGGGCCAACGGGATATCGGACTGCAATACTTGGCTCACGCCGTCAAGCTCGCCTTCGGTGTATGCTGCGTAAATGGACGGATAGTCGGGATAGAAATGGAACTCCAGGGCGGAGACCATGGGGATCTCTTTACTGGAATACGGGTGGCGTTCGAGACGCAAAAACTGGGCGGAGGCGGACGTTACCCGCATCGGGCCGTTGCCAACCGGGTGTAGGTTGAATGGGCTTTCCCTCAATCCAGCCGGGGGAACGTCCTGCCAGATATGTTTCGGCAGCAGCCCCACCGTTGTGAATTGGAGGAAGGGTGCAAACGGTTCGTCCAGGAGAAGGCGCACAGCGCGGTCATCGACCCGTTCCACAGTGACTGAACGCCACAATTCCGCCAAGTCGGTGAGGATGGGTGAATCCGGGCTTTGCATCATCTCGATCGTAAAGAGCACATCATCAATGGTAACGGGCTTGCCGTCGTGCCAGAACTGATTCTCTTTCAGGCGAAAGGTGTAGGCAAGCCCATCCGGCGCGGACCATGATTCGGCCAGATCGGGCACCACCTGGCCCTGTTGATCAAGGCGGGTCAGGCCGCGAAAAAGGAGGCTACACAGATCGCGGTCGATTTCGTGCGTGTGGCACAGCAGTGGATTGATGTATTGAGGATTGCCGGCGACGCCTTCGCGGAAGACACCGCCCCGCTCCGGCACCAGAACGGTGGAGACGTTGTATGCAGTAACGCCCATCAGGAGCGTCAGAAGAGCGATACCTACGACCGCCAGCAGCAGTTGCCAGCGGATATACCGTCCCAGAGGCGCGGAAGAATCAGAGGGAGCGGTCGGTCCCGGCAGATATCCGGAAGGGGTCGAATGCAGGCGAGCCGCTTGGGGCGCTTTCTGGGGCCCCAGGTTAGCTGACCCATCAAATGTATGCTGATCCGACATGGGAAAGTTTCTAGTTTGTAGTTTCCATTTTCCAGTAACTGCCCCAGAGTGCGCGATGGGGTGTTAATGCAATCCAAAAACTGACTACTAAAAACTGCTAATGAAGGGCAACGGACACGAGACTGAGCAGGAGAAACAGAGACGCCAATGTAAGCGTCAGATTGAACATGGTTTTCTCCACGCCCCGGCGGGTGCGATGGACGCCGGCATCGCCGCCGAAGGCACTGCCCAGACCGCTACCCTGACCTTGCAACAGGACGACGCTAATCAATGTGATGGCAATGATAACCGTCGCGATCATCAAGAAAACATCCATCGTTTACCTCAAAAATTTCAGCGGGCAGTAGTTCGTGGTTCGGCGCGTCGGCTAGCCACGAACCACTCGTCACCGGTGTTGCGCGATTCAAGCGTAGACAAAAAGATCCGCACTGGGCGAAGGTGCCGGGCAACGACGCACGCAGTTCAGATACAAGAAAACTGGCAGAATGGGGAAAGGCCGCGTTGGCACCGTAGCGAACGCTAGACCTTTTCCGGCGGATTTGCCTCCGAAGTCACCGCAGGTTCAGCGCTCTCCTCAGCGGGGGGCGCGTCTGTTTCGTCGAAATCCTCCCCACCTTCCTCATCCTTGGCAGCCCGGCGAAACTCGCGAATGCCGCGACCGAGCCCACCGAACACTTCCGGCAGCCGCCCGACGCCAAAGAAGATAACAACAATCACCAAGATCAAAATCAACTCTGTCGGCCCAAGCGTTGGAACCAGCAGAAGCAGGGACGACTCAGTTATTCCTAAAGATAGCATGTGCTAAGCTCCTTAGCTCACAAAATGCGGAGCGCATTGTCGGCGTTGGTCATGTCTCTCAGTCGCTGCATTATACCATGAAATCAGATGACAGCAAATACGGATATGAAATTCTAAAATGTGTCAACTGCCCCGTTACATTCAGTGCCTTCACTGAAAGCCTGTCTACTCTGTCTTGCGCATCGCCTGAGAATACTGGGGTTACGCTCTTGGAAACAGACCGGTTCTTGCAGCGCGCGCATCCTTTTGCGCACATTTCCGTCTTATGGCGAGACTGCCTGCGTTCCCAGTCTATGCGTTTGCATCACCGGCGTGTAGGGCTACCTCGGTAGCTGGTTCTTGCGTGTCGGCGGCGGCGTCATCCCGGAGGCTGTCGTCGATTTCGCGCAGGTGGGGGAAGAGGATTACCTCGCGGATCGTATCCCGATCCGTGAGCAGCATCGTCAGGCGGTCGATGCCCATGCCGAAGCCGCCGGTAGGGGGCATCCCATAGCTGAGCGCCTCGACGTAGTCGACATCCACCGGGTGGGCCTCTTCATCGCCAAGGCTTGCCCGATAGCTTTCATCCAGAAAGCGTTGCAACTGGTCGATGGGATCGTTTAGCTCGGTGAATGCGTTGCAAAGCTCCATTCCGGCGGCGAAGCCTTCAAACCGTTCAACCATGCGCGCATCATCCGGCATCCCCTTCGCCAGCGGACTGAGATCGCGCGGATAGTCGACCAGAAAAGTAGGCTGGATCAGGTTGTGTTCGCAGAACTTGGTGAGCAACTGATCCACCAGCTTACCCCAGTTTGCCTCGGCCGCGGCCTCGATCCCGCGGCTGCGCATCTGCGCCCGCAGACTGTCGGCATCCGTAAACTGCTCATAGTCGATGCCGGATGCGTCCAGGATCGCCTGGCGCAGCGGGATGCGCGGCCAGGGCGGTGAAAAGTCGATCGTATGCCCCTGCCAGGCGACGATAGGGTTGCCGGTCACCTGTTCGGCGGTGAAGGCGACCATCTCCTCCGTGCGCCGCATGACATCTTCATAGTCGGCGTAGGCTTCGTAAAACTCCAGCTGGGTAAATTCGGGATTGTGCTTGAAGCTGACGCCCTCATTGCGGAAGTCGCGACCGATCTCGTAGACCGCAGGGAAACCGCCCACAATCAACCGCTTCAGGTATAGCTCAAAGCTGATGCGCAGATAGAGGTCCTGGTGGAGCTGATTATGGTGGGTGACGAAAGGCTGCGCGGCCGCGCCGCCGTAGAGGGGTTGCAGAATCGGCGTCTCGACTTCGAGAAAGCCGGCGTCGTCCAGATAGGTGCGCAGGGCGCGCACAACCACGGCCCGAGCGCGGAACAGCGCGCGCGCCTCGTCGTTGGCCAGCAGGTCCACATAGCGCCGTCGGTAGCGGATCTCCGGATCACGCACCCCGTGCCATTTGTCCGGCATCGGCTTGAGCGCTTTGGCCAGGAAGTCGATCTCGTCAACGGTTACACTCAGCTCACCGCTGCGGGTGACGGACAGAGCGCCGGTCGCGCTGACGAAATCACCGAGATCGATGAGCCGCTTCCACACCTCGTTGTACCAACCGTCGGGCAGATTGTCCCGCTGGACCAGAAGCTGAATCTGCGCGGTGCCGTCGTCCAGGTCGGCGAAGCTGACCTTGCCCATCACCCGGATGCGTTTGAGGCGCCCGGCCACACTCACTGTCGGCTGCTGCGCGGCGCCGTCGTCATACAGGTCGCGGGCTGCGGCAATCGAATGCGAGCGCTTGACGCGCGCCGGATAGGGGTCGATCCCGCGCGCGCGCAAGGCTGCCAACTTCTGCAGGCGGCTCTGCTCCTGATCGCTCAGATCGTCAGGATCGAACAGTTGGCTGGCATCTCTCACAATACCTGCTCCTGATCTGCGCGCCGCGCGTCATTCGACGCGGACGATCTCGAACTCAATCTCGCCTGCCGGCACCTTGACGCGCACAACCTCTCCTGCCGTGTGGCCAATCAATGCCTTGCCGATAGGACTTTCGTTGCTGATGCGCCCGTTGCTGGGGTCGGTCTCCGTCGAGCCAACGATTGTGTAGACCTCTTCGGCATTGTAGCCGCCTTCGCGGACGACAACTCTGCGCCCCAAGGCCACCTGGTTGTTCGGGGTCTGCGTATCGTCGATAATCTGCGCATTGTGAATCTTGACCTTCAATTCCCGGACGCGGCCCTCGACAAAGGCTTGCGCGTTTTTCGCCTCGTCATAGCCGGCATTTTCTCTCAGGTCGCCTTCAGCTTTGGCTTCGGCGATCTGTTGGGCAATCTCTTGTCGTCGTTCACTGACAAGATAGTCCAACTCCTCTTGCAGAGAGTCCAGGCCGCTCTGGGTCAAGTAAACAGGACTTTCACTCATGATTTTTACTCGCTGATTGCGCGCGGAGTACTCTTGCGCAAATAGTCGGGACGCCAGTCGACAGCGGACGGTCTACCGCCATCGACGCGACCCCAAGAAAGTAAACGCCGACCCGAATCACCAGGTCGGCAGCGCGCCCCTTTCGAGGAGGGGCGCATGCAACGCTATTATCTGTTACGATTATAGCCTAATTGTTAGAGAATGTAAAAAGTCACGCGCGCGCTATCTCCAGTGCAGGCCGACGCCCTGAAGAGGCTGGATTCAGCGATACAGCGGCCATATCGTAAAGGTTGCCACACATGCCCGACCGCATCAACTTCGATGCCTTCGCCCGTTTCTATGATGACGATTACCGCGATTACAGCGACGACATTCCGCTTGTCGTGCAGACGGCCTTGACAGCGGGTCGCGCCGCGCTGGAGCTTGGCTGCGGGACCGGTCGCGTTCTGATCCCCCTGGCCCACGCCGGCTGTCAGGTGATCGGGGTCGACAAGAGCGCAACCCTGTTGGCGATAGCCCGCCGCAAAGCGGCCCGGCACGGTTGCGCAGCCCGCATCAGGTTGGCGCTGGCGGATATGACGGCCTTCCAGCTCACGCAAACTGAAATTGACTTCGCCTTTGTCGTCAGCAATACGCTGATGCACCTGACGACCCAGGCAGATCAACTGCTGGCTTTCGAATGCGCGCACCGCCATCTGCGCGTCGGCGGTCTGCTGCTGATCGATCTGTTCAACCCGGACGTGGCCTATCTGGAGTCGATCTCGGGCATTCAGGAGTTGGCCGATCGCTGGGAGGACCCGAAAAGCGGCGCCCAGGTGCTGAAATGGACGACTCGCTATCTGGACGCGGCCCAACAGTTGCAGGAGACGCTCTTCATCTATGAGGAGATATTCCCCGACGGGCGCACGGCGCAGACCCGGCTTTCCTTCCCGCTGCGCTACTGGTGGCCCGACGAGGGCGCCCGGCTACTGGAACAAGCCGGGTTCGCGGTGGACGAACTGCTCGGCGACTTCGATGGCAGCCCCTATGGTCAAGACAGCGAGCGTCTGATCTTTATCGCGCGCAAGTTGTGAAAACCGGTGAGGGGATGCTGAATGGTAGCTCGTGGTGTCTCTATCCACTACCACTCAGCACTCGCTATAGCCGCACACATGGCATTTACGGCAGCCCTCGACATTGAGGAAAGCCGCTTCGCCGCAGTCCGGGCACAGATCGCCGATGGGCAGGGCCAACTGCTCGCCGGCCACGGCCTCTCTGGTTTCGGGCAAATCGCTCAGATATTCGGCGAGTACCTGGGCCACGCCGTCCGGCAGGCTCCGTACCCGTTCTACGCCAAAGCCCAATTGCCGCCCGCCGCCGATACCGGCCATCTCATCCATCACCCAGCGCAGTCGTTCGGACGGCGGCAGCACGGACGGCATACGCAGCACCAAGCTGATCAGGCGACCGATCGATTCGCTGACCGCCGTGACATCGCTGCCGGCCTTGCCGATATTCAAAAACACCTCAAACGGCTCATGGTTCTCGTCGCTGTTGACGGTGACGTATGCTGAGCCAAGCGGTGTTTCTTTGCGATAGCTTTTGCCCTGCAACAGATAGGGGCGCGGCCGCTTGGTGAAGACCGCCGGATACTCGTTCCCCGGGATCATTGGAGATTGGGCGCCATTGATTGAGGTTGCGCCATACGGATGCTCCGCCCCTGTCTCGTCCTTCCTGTCTTTGACCGCTTTCGTCTCCAGCACCACCTCCTGGCGGCTGCCGGTGACATAGACCGTGAGGCCCTTGCAACCCAACTCCCACGCCTGCATATAGGCCTGCGCCACATCCTCTTCGGTAGCGCCCTCGGGGAAGTTGCATGTCTTGCTGATGCTGTTATCGACAAAGGCCTGGATTGCCGCCTGCATTCTGACGTGCTCCTCGGCGGTGATGTCGCCGCTGACCACGAACGTGTTGCGGATGTGCGCGGGCAACGCTTCGATTTCCTGGCAGGAGCCGGTCTGCGCGACCTGCTGCCGGATCGCCTGCGCCTGCCCGGCGCTGAGATCCAACCGTCCGAGAGCTTCTTCAAAGAGGGGGCTGGTATAGGGCAGTTCCACGTCCTGGTCGCCGTCTTTAAAGTGGCGGATGTACCCCAATGCAAAGACAGGCTCACAGCCGTAGCCCTCGCAGCCGCTCACCGTGGCAATCGTGCCGGTGGGTGCAACCGTCGTCTGGGCGGCGTTGCGGATCCCGTTGCGGCGGATGCCGTCGGTAATCTGATCCCAGTCCAGGACGGGGCGATCCCCATCGTGGCGATAGGGGGAGAGCGGCTGGGGAGGCTGCCATCGCATCCCGCCCGCCTGCCTGTCATCGTAGATACTGCCTTCGAAGGCCAGGAACGGCTCGCGCGCTGCCGCCAGTTCAATGCTCATCGCCATGCAGTGAAAACGCACGAACTCCATCACCTGCGCCGCGAACTCCTGGCCATCCTCGCTACCATAACCGATGCCCAGCCTGTACATCAGATCGCCCAGTCCCATGATGCCCAGGCCGATACGACGCGCCTTGAGCGCCGCCTCTTCGACGACCGGCACTGCCGGCAGATAGGTGTTGGCGCTGACCACATTGTCGAGGAAGTGCGTGCTCTCGCGCACCGTCCGCCGCAAGGCATCCCAGTCCACCGCGGCTGCGCCGGAACTATCGGTGGTTACATGCCCGCCCAGGTTGATCGAGCCGAGGCAGCAGTTCTCATACGGCCCCAGCCACTGTTCACCACACGGGTTTGTCGCTTCCAGATCGTACAGATGCGGGACAGGGTTGCTGCGGTTTGCCGCGTCGATAAAGAGCGCACCGGGTTCGCCGTTATGTTGGGCGTACTTGATTATCGTTGCGAACAGATCGCGCGCCCGGATTGTCTTGGATACGGAGCCGTCACGCGGGTTGCGCAGGTCGAAATCGCTATCTTTTTTCACGGCCTGCATAAATTCGTCGGTGAGGGCGACGGAGATATTGAAATTGGTGATCGCGCCCTCTTCGGCTTTGCAGCGGATGAACGCATCGATATCGGGGTGATCGACCCGCAGGACACCCATGTTGGCGCCGCGGCGCGTTCCGCCCTGCGCGATCTCGCCGAAGGCCTGGTCGTAGACGCGCAAAAAGCCCACCGGCCCGGTCGCGCGCCCGGCTGAAGTGTGGACGATATCCTTTTGCGGGCGCAGGCGGCTGAAACTGAACCCATTGCCCCCGCCCGTCTGTTGGATCAGCGCCGCGACCCGCAATGTGCTGAAGATGCCATCGCTTGCCCGCCCCATATCGTCTGCGATCGGCAGCACGAAGCAGGCGGCAAGCTGACCGAGGGGCGTGCCGGCGCCGGTGAAGGTGGGGCTGTTGGGGAAGAAACGCAGCTCTGTGAGCAGATCATAGAAGACTCGCGTCGTCCCCTCCGCATCGCCGCCGTGATCCTCTTCCACTGCCGCGATGTGGCTGGCAATGCGATAAAACATGCCGGCCGGTGTCTCCAGCAACTCCCCATGTATGTCCCGCCGCAGATAGCGGCGTTCCAGCACCTTCAGGCTGTTCTCGCTCAGCTGGATTGAACTGTCATCCACATAGGTCGGGCCGGAGACCCTTTGTTTCTCCCCCTTGACGACTTCAAAGGTCGTGAAGGCCTCCTGTGATTTGGCGCCATTGCGGGCGACGGTGGATTCACGGGCGGACATGGGGAGGGTCTCCTTGCACGATGCTAATATCTAATGTAAGTTCAATTTGAAACCAAGACTCTTCACTCAGGCTGCCCGCTAGAAGCGAAGGCGTGTCGCCCAATCTGCCGATTTTCGCAAGCTCTTGGTCTCATTTGGGATCTACATTAGTAATTGGTGATAAGTCCGAGTCTGCCAGTCAGCGGCCATCTGTCTTCGATCTATTTCTGTAGATTGGCCGCGTCGTTCTATGCAGGAACAGTCACGGTAGCTGGCCGAAGGCGGTTTCTCCGCGTTGTGAGAGGCTTGTCAACTTTCAGCCTCCAGGGCGCTGCGCCCCATCAGCCGGTCAATCTCGGACCTGATTTCGCTGAGGTCGTTGAGATCAAGACAGACGCTGGCGAAACGGATATAGGCTACCTGATCGACGTCCGCCAGTTGGTCGAGCACCAGATTTCCGATCATTTCGCTCGTTACCTCAGCACGCCCCAGACGCTGAATCCTGTCTTCGACGTAGTTGGCAACACTCTTCATGCGCTCGCTGCTGACCGGACGCTTCACCGCGGCGATGCGGATGCCGGCAAGCAGCTTCTGCCGGTCGAACGGCTCACGATGGCCGTCCCGTTTGGAGACGAGCAAGCCGGGCGCAACGTGCTCATAGGTCGTGAAGCGCTGCTCACAAACCAGACATTGGCGACGGCGGCGAATCGTCTCTCCTCGATCGCGGGTATCGATCACTTTGTGCTTGTCGTGTCCGCAATGGGGGCATTGCATCAGCCATCTCCCAATAAGTCAGTGTGACCGGGCCTGGGAGCGCAGACGGGAAATTTGCATTGTTCCGGTTCAGACAGAAGTCTCAGTCAAGCTGAACTGCGTTTATTGGCTGCTGTTCGGTTCAAGGATATTGTTTCGCTCTTCCGTTACGCAGGCATATTTCTTGTTCGAGGAAATGACTACATACTGTAGACTTTGGATCGAGAGACACAGTATATAGTATATGCGTGCCAACAGAAAAACAAGAGTACGGACCGTACATATATCACACTATAGGCATACCTGCAAACCCATTTTGCGTCATTCAGCTGTTACTTCGTGTATCAGTGCGATCAAATGTGATGAAGCGAAATATGCCCGGCCGCGTCGGCAGCGGCGCAGGGTTCGCTCGATGTCTGCGCCGGTTGTCTTTCCGATTCTTGGGTGCGTTGCGGGTGGAGTTCAGGCTGTCGGGAGGAGAAGCGGGGACAGTCGACAAAAGAAAAGCCCGGCGGCGCAGGAAGGCCGCACGGGCTTTGGGAAACTCGTATCGAAAATTGGAACTACTGGCCGTTGTTGTTCCTGGCGCGACGCAGGAATGCCGGAATGTCCAGGTCTTCCCTGTCAAAGGAACGAACCGGGAAATCGATCGGCTCCTTGGGCTTCGGTTGCGGCTGCGACGGCTGCGGTTGCGATGGCGGCGGCTGTGATGGCGGCGGCTGTGATGGCTGTATCATGCCTGTCTGCCGAGTGCCGCTTTGGGTAGGTTGTCGGGATGAGGCGGACGGTTGCTCCGGCCGCCGGCCTTTGTCGAAGCCGGTGGCGATGACCGTCATGTGGATTTCGTCCTTCATGGTCTCGTCGATGACCGCGCCGAAGATGATATTCGCTTCAGGATGCGCGTTGGCGCGGATCATTTCCGCGGCCTCGTTCACCTCAAACAGGCTCAGATCGTCGCCGCCCTTTATGTTGAAGAGGATGCCTTGAGCGCCCTCGATCGACACATCCAGCAACGAACTCTGGATCGCCTGTTGGGCGGCCTCCTGGGCACGGTTTTCGCCACTGGCGTGGCCGATAGACATGAGGGCGGCGCCGCCGTCCAGCATAATCGAACGCACGTCGGCGAAGTCCAGATTGATCAGGCCCGGCACGGTAATCAGTTCGCTGATGCCCTGAATGCCTTGCCGCAGCACATCATCGGCGACAATGAATGAATCACGGATCGCCGTTTTCTTATCCAGAATATGCAGTAGCCGATCATTGGGGACTGTGATGAGGGTATCTACGGAATCGCGCAGGTGTTCCATGGTGCTTTCGGCGATGCGGCGGCGCTGTGTGCCCTCGAAGGTGAACGGCTTTGTCACCACGCCGATTGTCAGCGCGCCCGAGTCGCGCGCGATAGAGGAGATGATCGGGGTAGCGCCGGAACCCGTGCCGCCGCCCAGACCGGCGGTCACGAATACCATATCCGCGCCTTCGAACAACTGCTCGATCTCTTCGCGGCTCTCCTCCGCTGCCCGCAGGCCAATCTCCGGCTTTCCCCCGGACCCCAAACCTCTAGTTAACTTGTCTCCGATTCGAAGGCGCTGCGGCGCGTTGGATAGCATCAAGGCTTGCGCATCGGTATTGACCGCAATAAACTCTACGCCCTGAACGTCTGCCTCAATCATGCGATTGACTGCATTTTGTCCGCCGCCACCTACACCGACAACCTTTATCTGGGCAAAGTTGTCTACGAACTGTGACGTGCTACTCCGTCTCGTCATCGATAGATTCTCCTTTAACCGCTGGCAGACATTCACCTAGTCGCGATTAGCAACTACACCCGCCGCGACGTTGCCAATATCCGTCGCTCTTGCATTGGTGATGTAAGAACCTAAATAGTACTACACCTGAATTCGTTTGCAAAGTCTTTGAAATGGGGGTGCATCCCCCAATGGACACCGCGTTTGCACCAATCCCGGCGCTCTTACTCTGGAGTTCGGCCCGCTGCCGGTCTGAGCCGTTTCGGACTAATTCGGGACAGATTTTGGACTATATGCCTACGATTCATCTACGGAATGCACGTTTTGTGCCGCCGCACCCGCGACGCGGCGCACAGGGCGCACGATAAAATCGCGGCTGCTCCCAATGGGCGTCTGGGACGGCTCGCTGATTTTCGGCGCTGCTCTCGGGATCTTGCCGGCCTGAAATGCCGCTGAACCGATTCGAGTGTATTCTGGGCAATATACCTACGATCCGTCTACGCTATGAGCGGTCTATTGCACGACATGCGCATCAACGCAGCGAATGCATCGCAAGGGTAGGGAGTCGCACAGGGGTTCGGCATCTGCTTGACCCGGATGCCCCGCAGCGGAGTGCGCCGCGGCGTCTTGCAAGAGACATCCCATCAATCGGGCAGAAGGCTCCTCAGCCACCCGCCTACCCGATCCAGAATCTGCCCATTGGCGGAGATCGTTCTCTGCATTGGATAATGGATGGCGCGTGCATCTTCGTAGAGCGCCCACAGTAGGAGGCCGACTGCGGTGGCGTAGGCCGGAGATTGCAGTTCCCTGCTCAACCCCTGCACCGCCGGATGATCGACCGGACTGCCGATCCGCACCGGCATGCGCAGAACTCTGCGAAACAGATCCACTGCGCCGGGGAGCTGGCTGGCTCCGCCGGTGAGGACAAGCCCGGCCGGCACCATGTGGCCGTAACTGCTCTTGGCAATCCGACCCTGGATGATTTCGGCGGTCTCTTCCGCCCGTGCCTGCAAGATCTGGCTGATGAAGCGTCGGCTGAAGGTGCGCTCCGGTTTGTCGCCGAAGACTGTAGCCCAAACTTGCTCGTCTTCGGCGATGCGTTCCGGCTGCAGATGGCCGTAGCGCAGTTTCAACTCTTCGGCCACTTCAAACGGGGCGCGCAGCCCGATTGCCACGTCATTCGTCATGTGGCTCCCACCCATATCCAGCACTTCGGTATGCCACAGACCATTGCCGCGAAACAGGGCCAGGTCGGTGGTGCCGCCGCCAAGGTCTGCCATGACGACGCCCATCTGGCGCTCATCGGCGGTCAGCACAGCCTCGCCGCTGGCGAGCGGTTCCAGTACCAGTTCGTCGATGTCGATGCCGTGGGCGAGGACACATTGTGCCAGATTGTTGATGGCGTTGATCGTGCCGGTGACGATATGCGCGTCAACTTCCAGCCGACTGCCGAGAATGCCGAGGGGTTGCTGAATGTTTTCCTGCTCATCCACCTTCCAGTGGCGGGCGATGACATGGATAATCTGTCTGTTTGCGGGGATCTGGACGGCCCGCGCCCCCTCCAGCGCGCGCTGCATATCGGTGCCGGTGACGCCATGTCGTCCGTCAATCGGGCTGATGCCGGCGCTGTTTGATGTGGCAATGTGGTTGCCGGCGATGCCCAGATAGGCGCTGGTGATCTGTGCGCCGGATTCTTGCTCAGCCGTCTCCAGCGCTTCGCCGATAGCGGTCGTCACCTCCGGCACATCCATCACAACGCCGCGGCGCAATCCCCTGCTCGGTGTCACGCCGCCGCCCAGCACCTTGACGGCCAGGTTACCCAGGTTGTCATGGGTAACGGTGCCCACCAGCGCACAGATTTTTGTAGTTCCTACATCGATCGCAGCAATGATCTCTCTGGCCACTGAAACTTTCTCAAACGGTGTTCGGGTCGTTCAAAATCTATTGATCAGACGACGCATCGTCGTACCGGTGTGTGAAGGGTCGGTTCGGCGTCATCACATTGAGGGTGAGCGCTTCGTCCCGGGCGTTCACTAATTCCGGCATCAGGCCCTGCAAGGCAGCCCATTTCTCTTCAAATTTGCGGCCATCGCCCCACTGGACCCACGCTTGGTTAGACGGCAGGCTGAAATTCAAGCCGTAAAGAGAATTGTACCAGAATTCACTGACGATGGAAAGACGATCTGACAGGTAGATGACAGTGGTCAGAATCCGTCTGTCGATCTGCAAGTCCCCCTCCAGGTTAGCAATCCGCGCCTCGGCTGAAGGGTCGATGATCCGCACCGTCGGCTGCAGATCCGATTCTCTGGGCGCGAGCGCCAGGCCGTTATCCAGCAGCCAGTACTCCTGCTGGTCGGTCGCCCACAGCGCCACGGGGCGCACCTCCTGAATGCGAATGTCGATCTGAGCCGGCCAGCGAATTGTTACATCGGCCTCGGCCACATATGGGTGCCTCATCACCTGGTCTTGGATCTTCGCCGGATCCAGCCAGAAGATGCTCCAACTCTCAATGTCGCAGGCATCGAACAATTCTTCATGCGTCAGGTAGCGCGCGCCTTCAAAGCGCACATCCTCGCGATAAATGAAGAAACTTTCGCTGGCGAGCATCCAGTAGAGGGAGGCAACGACAGCAGCCAGCAGGAGCAGACTTACGATTTTGACGGGGGCCAGACCCGAAAACCCGGGCAACAGCGTTGCGCGCGCGCCGGGGGGAAAGGGTTGAATGCTCCCTTGGTTGGGAGAGGTCCGCCGACGCACCGGCGCTTCCCGTCCGCGGTTCCAGGCGAAGCCCGATCCCAGGCGCCAGCTTCTCAGGATAAGCGCCTGGGTCGCACGCAGCGCCGACGTGAACCGGCGGCGCGTCTGCGCCTGCCGCCGTTGCCGCACCCGTTTGGGTGACACAGCCTTTTGCGCCGCCCGTGATCTTCGTTTCTGCTTGCTGCCTGAATTGAAAGCAAATTGCATTGCGCCGCTCTGAAAAAAGCTGGCTAAAGACGATTTCAGCGATGAATCCGATTCTGTTGCCGGTCCGCGTGCCGCTCCAGCGCCATATCGACCAGACGGCTTACCAGCTCCGACAGGGGAACGCCGCTGGCTTCCCAAAGTTTAGGATACATGCTGCTGGCGGTGAAACCGGGCATGGTGTTCACTTCGTTCAGAAAAAGTTTCCCGTCACCGCTTAACAGAAAGTCTACCCGCGCAAGTCCTGCCCCGTCCAACGCCTGGAACGCGCGCGCGGCCAGTTGACGAACTTCGTCCGCTTGGGCTGGCGCAATGTCCGCCGGAATCAGCAGTCGGCTGCCCTTGTCCAGGTACTTGGCCTCGTAGTCGTAGAATTCGTTGGCCGGTATCACCTCGCCAACAATGCTCGTTCGAGGATCGTCATTGCCGAGAACACTGACCTCCAGCTCGCGGGCATCATGCACACCTGCCTCGATCAGCACTTTGCGGTCGTAGCGGCAGGCCAGCGTGATGGCGCGCGCCAACTCCGCCCGTTCCCTGACTTTGCTGACGCCGACGCTGCTGCCCAGATTGGCAGGCTTGACAAAGAGTGGATACGGCAAGGCGGACTCCAATTTGTCCAGCATCTTCTCCTGGTTTTTCGTCCAATGCCGTCGCAGCAGCGGCCGATAGGCGACTTGGGGAATGCCGGCCGCGGCAAACAGCGCCTTTGACGTGATTTTGTCCATCGCCACCGCGCTGGCGAGGACGCCGCAACCGACATAGGGCTGTTCGATCATCTCCAGAAGCCCCTGCACGGTCCCGTCTTCACCGTAGGGGCCGTGCAGCACAGGGAAGATCAGGTCCACTGCCGGCATCGGCTTGCTCTGCGCCAGAAGCGGGAACTGCGAGGAGCGAGCGGTGGCGAGTGGGAAATGGGCGTCTTCCTCGCTCTCCTTGCCATTTTTTCTCTTTGTCAGTTGCGCGAGCGGGTCACCGGCAGTGAGCCATTCGCCGTTCTTCGTGATGCCCAGGCGCACCGTCTCGTAGCCGGCCTCGTCCAAGGCGCGGATAACCGTTTTCGCGCTGAGCAGGGATATCTCGTGCTCCCCGCTTTTGCCCCCGAAAAGCACACCGACCCGTACCGGTTTGTACGTCATAAGGACGACCAATCTCCGATCTTCTGAAGCTCCGGCTCCAGTTGCACGCCGCTGTGTCGGGCAACTTCGGCCTGAATATGTTCAATCATCGCGACAACATCCGTTGCTGTCGCCGCGCCGACGCCGCCGGGATTGATAAGAAAATTGGCATGCGTGCGGCTGACCTCGATGCCGCCCAGCCCAAACCCCTTCAGCCCGGCCTCTTCGATCAGGCGACCGGCAAAGTCACCCGGTGGGTTGACGAATGTGCTGCCCAATGACGGCTCCACCGGCTGTGTGTCGCGTCGATGGCTCAGAAAGGCCTGAGCGGTGCGGCGGATGGTTTCGCGCTCGCCGCTGTCCAGCCGGAAATTGGCGCTCAACAGCACGGGGCCAAAACCGGCGTCGGTGATGGCCCCCCGTTTGAGGCTGCTCTGGCGGTAAGCGTAGGCGAGATCTTCCACACGATAGATCTGGATATCGCCGCGGTCGTCCAGCAGCAGAACGTCCCACAGGCAGTCCTTGACTTCACCACCGTGCGCGCCGGCGTTGTTGACCACCGCCCCGCCGACAGACCCGGGCACACTCACCGCCCACTCCAGGCCGGTCAACCCGGCGTTGATCGCCGTTCGGGCCGCGCCGGCCATCAGCGCGCCGCTCTCGGCGAAGAGGAAGGGACGGGTATCTCTAGGGTAATCGCAGCAGGGGGCATCCTGCACCTGCACAGCTTTGCAGCGGTTATGGATCACCAGCCCGCGCACGCCCCTGTCGCTGATCAGCACATTGCTGCCGCCGCCCAGAATCAGGTAGGGCAGGTCGTTCGCCCTGGCCCAGCGCACCAGCTTCAGCAGATGATGCGTGTCCGTGACGGTGGCGAAATAGTCGGCCGCGCCGCCCACCTTGATCGTCGTCAGATTCGCCAACAGGTGAGCCTGCCGGATTTCCACGCCGCTCGCCTCGATCTGGTCGAGAGCGGAGGCAGGGATATGTCTTTTTGAACGGGCCGCAGCCGTTACAGTTGCCATGATGCCGAGTACAATCAGTTCGCAGTCAGGTTGCGCCTATGCTGCGAAACTGCCTCACCAGATCGTCGAAATCCAGCGCAGCGAAATCGCTCGTGTCGATGTGGAGGACCGGCCCGCCCAGGTCCAGGGGGCGATTGCGCCGTTCCAACTCCACAGGGTCGAATTGACCCATCCGCAATCGATCCACGTGGCCCGGGTGCCGTTCGCCGCTGTCCACCCGTCGGGCATAGCGCCGACGCAGCAGATCGGCGCGCGTGGAAAGCATCACCTGCGCCGAACGAAACGGATAGCGCGCCTGCAATGCCTGGAAGCGGGGTTTGGCCCAGTCCGGATCAAAGGGCGTCTCCACAAGCAGCGAGCTGCGCGCCGCCAGCAGGCGCTCGATCAGCAGATATACCAACTCATACGTCGCCCGGCCAAGCCGCTGCGACCATTCTACAGTCGACCAACCCAACGACTCGAAGAGCGACTCCTTCAAATCATCGCGCGCGATCAGGGGCAGACCCAAAGCCGGAGCCAAGTTGCGGGCCAATGTCGTCTTGCCCGTGCCCGGCGCGCCGCATACAATCAGCATGAGCGGCAGGGGCGCATTCGTGCCTTCAACCATCAGTTTCCAGCCTCTCTAACAGCAACTCACCGATGCGGTGGCTTGTTCCCGCGCCCAGCGTCAGAACCACATCGCCGGGATTCACTTCGGCGTGGAGAAGCGCGCTCGTATCCTCGACATCACCGCTGTGGCGGATCGAAGGATGGGCGCTGGCGTCCGCAACCTCCGCCGCCGCCATGGCCCCGTCGCCGCTCTCTCTGGCAGCATAGATATTCGTCACCAGCACCGCGTCCGCGTTGGCGAAGCTGCGCGCAATGTCATGCAGCATTGCACTGGTGCGGCTGAATGTATGGGGTTGAAAGACAGCCCAGATGCGCCGTTCACCAAAACGGTTGCGGGCCGCGGCCAGCGTCGCCCGAACTTCGGTGGGATGATGCGCGTAATCGTCGATGACCGTCACGCCTCGTCGCGTCCCCTTCAGTTCAAATCGACGGCCAATCCCCGTATACTGATGCAGGCTCGCCAGGATCTGCGCCATCGGCACACCGCAGCGCCGGGCGACTGTCAGCGCCGCCAGAGCATTGCGAAGATTGTGGATACCCGGCGCTTGCAGTTGCAGGCGGCCGAGCGACTTCTCTCCATTCTGCACCGCGGCGGCAAAGCCTCCGCTCTCTCCCACCGTCTCGCCGACGGCCTGCACGTCGCACCCGTCATTCAGTCCATACGTCAGCCAGGCCGGGCCGTCGACGGTCGCGCGCTCTCGGCGCAACGCCTCTGCGCCGGGGTCATCACCGCACGCGATCACGCAGCCCTCGGCGCGTACCTGCGCCACAAATTGGCGAAAAGCGTCAACAAAGCTGGTCGGCGTCGGATAGCAGTCCGGGTGGTCCCACTCCACATTTGTAATGACTGCCACCATCGGCGTTAACCCATGGAACATGCGGTCATATTCATCCGCCTCGATCACAAATGTGCGCGCTGTGCCGGCGTGGGCGTTGCCGTAGCCGGTTCGACCGCCGCCGACCGCATCCGCTGCGCACTTGGCGGCGGTCGAACTCAGATCGGCGCCGATAATGTAGCCGGCGTCGCACCCGTTCGCATGCAGCGTCTGCACGATCATCGCTGTCGTCGTGCTCTTGCCGTGCGTCCCTGAGACTGCGATTACGTCGCGGCCGCCCAGAAACGGAGGCAGAAACGTCTCCCGTTTGACGATTGGGATCCCCAACCTTTGCGCGGCCTGTCGTTCCTGATTTGCCTCGTTGACCGCGCTGCTGATCAGCACCACGTCCGGCCGTTCCCGCGCCGGCAGACCTGTGAGTGTCGCGGCCGTCTCCTGCCCCTCGAAAATCGTCGCCCCGGATGCAGCCAGCCGGCGCGTGCGCTCGTTCTCCTGCCTGTCGCTGCCACTGACGTGTACGCCCTGCTCCAGCAGAACGTGGGCGATGGCGGAAAGACCTGCGCCGCCTATCCCAATCAGATGCACCCGCAGCGTCGCATCATCCGCGCCTTTCCCTTGCCAAGACGCATTGGCCGTTTCCTGCAGCCGCTGCTGCCATGATTCACGCCGCATCGCTGCCCCCCTCGCGGCGGTCGCGCCATCGCGTTCCCTTCAAGCAGGGGCGGATTGAACACTGTCGAGCAGGGGCGCATCCAACCTTCATCCCCGCACCCGCATCAGCAGCAGTATCGCGATGGGAATGACCCACGGCGTCGGTGATGGCATAACATTCTGGGGCAAATAGCGTACAAGTTCGACGGCAATCGGCGACAGGTCCGTATCGATCCATCCCAAGGTGGCGAGGGGATAGCCGTAGATGTGCTGGTAATACCAGAGGCTGCCACTGATCAGATAGCCGTTGATTGCGCCGACCAGGCAACTGAGAATTGCGCCCTGGGGCATCGGCCATTCCTGGCCGCTGAACGTGATCACCCGGCCCGCATAGCCGGCAAAGATCGTAATGATAAAGATGACCAGATAGAAATTGCTCAGAAAGAACTGCTGCGCGTCCTGGTCTTCCGCCGAAAACACCAGCCGCCATACACTGTTCAGAATCGGATTGAGTTTGTCCTCGACGTACAGAAGCAGAAAAATCGCCACGAAAATGATCATGGTCCTGCCCAATTCGCGCGCGTAGCCTTGGGCAAGGCCAATCAGTGTAATGATGGAAGCGATAGATCCAAAGTAGACTTCGATCAGGCCCATAGCGATTCAGTGGGTTGTGATTACCGGATGGTGGTTCGTGAATAAGATCTCTATGCGCTCGACTAACTCTGGCCGCGGCGCAGTGTGCTGATCACCGCCACAAGCAACACCGTCAGCGCAATCGCGGCCAGAATTGGCTGTTGAGGCCCCAATGCCTCCCAGATGTTGCCGAAATTGGACTGCATCATATCCGTTATGCCGCGCAGAAAGCCCTGCATCCCCGTCCCGGGCGATGTTGAGACCGTCTCAACGCCGATCTCCGGGATGAAGGCGATCAGTCGCGGCGCAAAGGTAGGAATGTAAAACAGCCCGTTGCCAATTCCTGTCAACGCCGCCAGAAGACCCGATGCGCTCTTACTGTCGGGGACCGCCTTGTTGGTCAGCATGTAGGTAAGCAGCAGCAGCCCCGACCAGACCAGAAAGGAGACAGTCGGCTGGTCCGCGTCGGAGAGCCAATCCGAGGGGCTCAGTGTGAACACCGGCTCCCCCTCTCCCCCCGCGCCGCCTGAGCGCAGCGCGGCCAGAAACTTGGCGCCTATGCTGATGATGCCCAGAAGGAGACCGAGCGCCTGTCGCACAATATCCAGGGCCAGGCCTTGATTCTGTTGCAGCAGGAAAAAACCTCCGACCGAGACGATCAGCACCGACAGCTCGCGAAACAGGCCGCGCCGAAAGCCGATCCAGCCGAATAGAAGAACGTAGAGCACAAATGCAACTGTGCCTGGAGTGGATTCGCTCATTTTTTTACTTCCATGTCGTATGGTGACTTCTGTCTAGCCCATTGTGCAGTTACTGGCCGCGGGCCGCGAGCCACTGCAGTTCGCGGGCGATATTGTCTGCAGCCTGCGGTCGGGCCAGGGCGCCGACCGCCGCGCCCATCGCCAAACGGCGCGGCTCATCTGCCAGCAACGCCGTTACGGTCGTCTCCAGCCTCTCTGCCAACCGTCCATCCTCGACGACGATCGCGCCGCCTGATTGCGCCAGCTTCTCCGCATTGCGCATCTGGTGGGAGCCGGCGATAGGCAACGGCACCAACACTGACGGCAGCTGCGCAAGCGGAAATTCGGCCAGCACACTCGCCCCGGCGCGGGCCACTACAAGGTCTGCGCCGGCCAGCGCCCAAGCCATCGCCTCATGCAGGTAGGCCACCGGATGGTAGCGGCTCGCCAGTGTGTTTTGCGCCAGAACCGGCCCTTCCTGTTCCAGCAGGGGCCAGTCGCGCGTACCGACGACGTGCAGGAGCTGGCAGGCAGGCAACAGCGCGGGCGCCGCTTTCCAGATAGCCTGGTTGATGCTGCGTGCGCCCTGGCTGCCGCCGAACACCAACAGCAGAGGCAAGCTAAGGTTCTCTATCCCCAGCTTGCGCGTCAACATCTCCCGCGCCGCCTCCCTATTCGCTGTCGCCGCCAACACCTCTGCGCGAACAGGGTAGCCGGTGTCCACCGCCTTTTGTCCAAAGAAAGCGGCCACCTCGGGGAAGCTGACCGCGACCCGCTGCGCCAGGCGGCTGAGCCAGCGCACCGCCAAGCCGGGTGTCATGTCCGGCAGATATATGAGGATCGGCACGCGCCGCATTCGACAGGCGATCGCTACCGGTGCGCATACATATCCGCCGGTGGCAAGACATGCCTGCGGGCGAAATTTCTCAAGAATCTGTAAAGACTGGCGTATGCCTGTCAGGACTCGGGCCAGACTGCGTAATGCCATCACTGGATTACGTCCTCGTAACGCGCCGCTTTGGATGCTCTGGAAGGGGATTCCAGCATTCTGTACAAGCGAGTACTCGATACCCGTCCGGCTTCCCAGCCACAGCAGTTGAGGAGAGGGGAGGGTGGAGGGAGGAGGGAGAAGCGCCCTCTTCTCTCTGTCCACTTCTCTCTTTTCGCTGTTAGCGGGAGCCGGTGCGTCGGTCAGAGCGTTGATTCGTAGTTGTTCGACGACGGCGAGAGCCGGATATACGTGGCCTCCGGTTCCACCAGCCGAAATAAGAAGGCGCATGGGCTGCTTGCCCAGGGGGACCGGCGGACGTCCCCGATTTGTTTGATCCTAAAGCGTCGGATGCGCCCCAGGTTCCGCTTGAGCGGGCCTGCCGGTCGCCCGCCGCAGGGTGGGGCCGGGCGCCGGCATTTGCCCGACGAGACGCGCTGGGCGCGGGTTGACCGCGATAGCGGCTGATATTCAGCAGGATGCCGGCAGCTCCCATTGACGTGACAAGAGAGCTGCCACCAAAGCTGACGAACGGAAGTGTCACGCCGGTGGGGGGAGCGACGGCCACTGCGACCGCGATATGAATGATGGCCTGCAGGATGATGAGCGCGGTGATGCCCACAGCCAGCAAGGAGCCAAATGTATCCGGGGATTCACTGGCGATGCGCAGACCTCGATAGACAAACAGCGTGAAGAGCAGAATCACCAGCAGCGTACCCAGCAGCCCCATCTCCTCACCGATGATGGCAAAGATATTGTCCGACCAACTCAGGGGCAGTCCACCGGGCATCTTTTCCGTACTATTGCCCAGGCCGACACCGAGCGGGCCGCCCCTGACAAGGGCCGTGCTGGCTTCACGGATCTGCCACTCGGGACTGTTCAGCGGTGACTCGATCGACTCCAGCAGCGCGCTGACCCGCCGGCTGGCATAGCTGTTGCGGGTGATCACCAGCCAGAAGGTGACGACAGCCACAAATCCACCCAGGAGAAGCTGCTTCAGTTCAGCGCCCGCCAGAAAAAAGATGATCAACGCGGTGAAAACAATTATTATCGTCGTGCTGATGTCCGGTTGCGCCACGATCAGCCCGGTGACGATTCCCATCAGTATGCCGAAGGGAATAAGCCCATAGTTGATATTCTTGATGCGAAGGCCTTTGCTGGTAAGCCAGGTGCTGATGTAGATGAGAACGATCACCTTCACCGGCTCACTGGGCTGTATGCGACCGTCGAAAAAGGTGCGTCTTGCGCCGAAGCGGGTATCCCCCAGAACGATGACCGCCATCAGGGCAAGCAGCCCCAAAGCCATCAACGGTATGCTCCACCGTTCCCATATCCGGTAGGGGACGAGCGCCGCGCCGACCAACGCCGCCAGACCGACCCCCAACCAGCGCAGTTGCAACAATACGTAATAAAAGGGTGAATCCCGATTTTCCAGCGCCCAGGGGTAACTGGCGCTGAAGACCATCACAAACCCGAACAGAAGCAGGCAAGTCAGGACTGAGGCCAGCGCCCAATCGAAGCCGCCCCCATTCCTGTCTATCTGTTTTGTCTGCACTGCGTTGGCCTGTAGCGTCATTGTCTGTACGTCGGCTCTCGGTAGTCAGTTCTCAGAAACACCAAAGCGGTCGCTAAAAACTTGAAACCAAATTGCGGAAATGTTCGCCGCGTTGTTCGAAATTCTTGTAAGCATCGTAACTGGTGCCCCCCGGCGAGAATAGGACGACCGTGCCCGGCTCCGCTGTCTGCTTGGCTAAGACGACCGCCTCATCCAGCCGCTGGACTACCGCGCAACAAGGGGCGGAAATCCGCCGGAACGACGCCCGTTCCCTCACCTTGTCGGTGATCATCGAACCCGCTTCCCCGAACCCGATGAGGCATTGAACGCGGTCCAGCACTTCGTCGGCAAATGTATCCCAGGGTAGATTCTTGTCTTGGCCGCCGGCCAGGAGAATGAGTGTCTGCGCGCCCGGGGGGAAGACCTGCAACCCGGCAACGGCCCGTTCGGGCGCCGTGGCGATGCTGTCATTGATCCAGAGGACGTTTCCCTTGGGAGGCACTTCTTCCAGCCTGTGCGGCACGCCGGCGAAGGAGCGGGCGACGCGCCCCATCGCTTCCACGGATGCGCCGGCCGCGCCGCTGATGGCCGCCGCGCCCAAAAGGTTGCTGATATTGTGTTCTCCCCGCAGTCGCACTTCCGCGCGGCGACAGAAAGGCCGCTGTTCGAAAATCAACTCCTCGTCCGTAGCCCAGGCGCCTAATTCCAGCGCATGGCTGTGTTCAATGCGTCTCTGTCGGGCAGAGGCGCGCTGGGAAAAGCGGATGATCCGCCGGTCTTTGCCCAAAGTAGAGCGGCATTGCGCCAGGAGAGTGTCCAATTCCCATTGTGCGGGAACCGCCTTGCTTGAAAGGAGGGCGTTCAACTCTCCATCCTGCCAGCCGACCATCCGACCGGTCACCGGATCATCGGCGTTGAAGACCACTTTGCTGGTCGGTTTCAGGTGGCGCAACAGATTGGACTTGGCCGCGGCATAGTCGGCCATCGATGAATGCCGATCCAGATGGTTGGGCGTGATGTTGAGGATGGCGGCCACATCCGGCCCCAGCCCATCCAGCGGCCCGTAGGCGATCTTCGGGTCGAACAGTTCCAGTTGGAAACTGCTCAGTTCCAGAACCATCAGGTCATCTTCCCGAATCGTGTCCAGACGGTCCACCAGTGGCGTACCGATATTACCGCCAACATGAACGGTGCGCGTGTCACCAAACGTCGTGCGCAACATCTCTCCGACGAGCGTCGTCGTTGTGGTCTTGCCGCTGCTGCCGGTGATGGCAATGACAGGACAGGGCGCCAGTTGCATCGTAAGGAGGCTGTCATTGCTTAGGGGGATGCCGCGGCGGATGGCCTCCTGCACGAGTGGGATACGAAGCCCGACACCCCCGCTCAGGCAGAGCAGGTCGCAGTTTTGCAGGAGCTTGGGCGGATGACCGCCCAGGGCAAGCGCAACGGGCAATTCGCTTAACTTATCCAGTTCTTCCGCCACCTCTTCGGCCGGCGCGACATCGCTGATCGTTACGTTTGCGCCTGCGGCGACGAAGAAACGGGCCAAAGCCTGACCCTGGCGGGCCAGCCCCAGGATGACGATATTGCGCTTTTCGAAATTGAACTGTTCCTTGTTGCCGATCATGGGATTTCTCTCCCTATTGGTTTCTAGTTTTGGTAACACCAGCGGCTGGCGGCAGTTCACCAATAACTGACTACTTAAAACGATTAGTTGAGCGCCAGGGCTACCCCCAACATTCCACTCAGCACACCTATCAGCCAGAATCTTTCTTTGACCTGCGTTTCACTCCAACCCATGAGCTCGAAATGATGGTGGATCGGTGTCATTTTGAAGAGGCGGATGTCACGACCCATGAAGCGGCGGCTGAACTTTGCCGACGCGACCTGCAACAGGACGGAAACCGTTTCCGCGACAAACACAAACCCCACCACGGGCAGCAGCAGCCATTGACCGGTCATTAGCGCGACCAGTGCAAGCGTTGCGCCGAGGGCCAGGCTGCCGGTGTCGCCCATGAAGAGTTGGGCCGGATAGGCGTTGAACCAGAGAAATGCGAACAGAGCGCCGACAGCTGTGAAGCAGAAAGCCGCCAGATAGGTCTGCCCTTGCAAGTGGGCAATTACGCCATAGCTGGCGAAGGAAACTCCGCTGACGCTTCCGGCCAGACTGTCCAGCCCGTCGGTCAGGTTCACGGCATTGCTGAATCCGATAATGATAAAAATCGCCACTGGAATGAAGAGCCAGCCGATGGAAACGTAATCCTGGATTCCCGGTACGCCGACATAGTGCAGGTTCGGCGGTCCGAAATAGAGAACGGCGACGATCACTGCAGCGAACAGAAGCTGGAAGGCGCTCTTGACTAGAGCGGACATGCCTTTGCCGCGGCCGCGAATGCCCAGCCAGTCGTCGATGGCGCCCAGTGTGGCATGGGCCGCGAGACAGAAGAAGAGGACGAGGGTGCTCTGGCCGATGAGGGTGAAGCCAAGCAGGTTGGCCAAGTTGAGCGCGCCGGTGATCAGGAGGACGGGCACCACGAAGAGCAGGCCGCCCATGGTTGGCGTGCCGGTCTTGTCCTGATGGGAATCCGGCCCTTCTGTGCGGATGCGTTTGCCGATTCGATAGTGCTTCAATAGGGCGATCAATGGCTGCCCCCAGATGACGGCGATGAAGAAGCTGAGCGTTCCTAGCACCAGTGGGAATGACATTAAATCGGGCTCCAGCGGTCAGCGGTCAGTAGACCTGAATGTTTTAATCGGCGCCTCTACGCCTATTGTTTGGCGAGGAGACAGTTCCGAACGGTGGGTGAAGAGGTCGCACAAGATGCTACTCGCTGGACCCACCCGAGAAGACATGCTGGAACCGTTGGGCCGACTCTTCGCCGAAAATGACCCTGCGACCCACCGAAAAAGGTTTACGGTAAGAAAGCCCAAGTATGTTGCATCAAAGATCCCGCGGAACCAGAGGCACGGGACTGTCAAAGACTGGATAAGAGCTGCTACCCGCGCCCCAAATGGCCCAGAACCAATCAGGGACGCGCGCGCGGAGCCAAACATAATCCAAAAAAAACAACAGAGCCAGATGAAACATACGCTAAACATGAGCTGGCCGCTGATTACTGGCCGCTGGCCTGTGTAGCTCGGCGACAATTCGGTCCATGCCCAGGGCGCGGCTGCCTTTGACGAGCAGCAGATCGCGCGGTTGCGTCAGTTGCTTGAGGATATGGACAGCGGTCTCAAAGTCGTCGGTGGCGTGTATGGCGCGTGTGGGCAGACCTGAGCGCCTGGCCTGGTCGGCGATGATGCGGCCCAGGTTGCCGACTGTAACGAGCAGGTCGGTCAGGCGGGCGGCGTGGAGGCCCACTTGTTTGTGGCCCTCGGCGGTGAAGCTGCCCAGCTCCCGCATGTCACCGAGAATGGCGATGCGACGGCGGCCGGTGCCATTGCGCAGGTCGTTGAGCAGGTTGAGGGCGGCGAGGGTGCTGGCGGGGCTGGCGTTATATGTGTCGTCGATGATGGTGGCGCCGTTGATGGCGGGCGTGACGATAAGGCGCGGCTGGGCGGGGGCGCGCTGGAGGCCGGCGACGATTTCTGGCCAGGTCAGACGGTTGACGAGGCCGACGGCGGCGGCGGCGAGGGCGGTCTGCACGTTATGGGTGCCCAGCAGAGGGAGCTTGACGGGCTGGCTATGGATGCGGCCGTCTTGCTGGCGATGATGAAGGCGGAAGCGGATGCCAGCCATGGCCAGGCTTTCGATTTGATCGGCCCACAGGTCGGCTTGGGGGGTGAGGCCATAGTAGAAGAGGCGGGCGTCGGTGCGTGCGGCCATGGCGCGGACGTGTGGGTCGTCGTGGTTGAGGATGGCTATGCCGCCGTGGGAGGCGTTGGGCAGGGCTTCTATGAGCTCGGCTTTGGCTTGGGCGATGCGGGCTATGGTGCCCAGGCGTTGGAGGTGGGAGGGGCCGACGTTGGTTACGAGGCCGATATGGGGCTGGGCGAGGCTGCAGAGGTGGCGAATCTCGCCCAGGTGGTACATGCCCATTTCGAGGACTGTGCGTTGATGGTCTGTGTGGAGGCCGAGGAGGGCGAGGGGCAGGCCCTGTTGGCTGTTGAGGTTGCCGCGGTTGTGATGGGTGTGGTAGCGCTGTTTGAGGACGGAGGCGGCGAGCTCTTTGGTGCTGGTTTTGCCGACGCTGCCGGTTATGGCGACCACCTGCAGGTCGGCTCGTGTGCGATGTATGCGTTGGTAGGCGGCCACGGCCTGGAGGGCGATGTTGGAGTCGGGCACGATGTAGGCGATGCAGCTGGTTGGCGGGTGGCTGGCGGCTGGGGGATGGGGAATGGCGTTGGGCGGCGGCGTCGGGATGGGGGGGGCTGGGGGGCGGGCTGTGCGGCAGTCGACTATTGTGGTGGGTTGGGACTGCGCCAGGGATGGCAGGGCCCGCTGTTCGCAGATGATTGCGGCGGCGCCGCGGGCCAGGGCTTGGGGGATGAAGTTGTGGCCGTCGGTGCGGGTGCCGGGGGCGGCGATGAAGAGGGACCCGATTGTGACAGCGCGGCTGTCGAGGACGGCGCGGCGGATGGGGTGGGGCGGCAGGCTGGGGGGCGGGGGGGTGGCCGTCAAGGCCTGCCAAAGTGTATGCTGGGTGATAAACGTTTCAAGGTTGGGTTGATGTGCGATCAACTCGGATTTCCTTGTTTGAACGGGTAATGACGAGGAACATCCGTCATGCGGGATCATTTCCTGTTCGAGAACAGCGATGGCCGGTCGCTGCTGTGGCCATTAAAGACAGACCACGGACTACGGGTTTGAGGACTCTTCAACTGGCGTGTCGGAAGCGCCCTGACTTTCCTGCGGCAGTCGTATTGTATCTGGCGGGATGTTCAGATGCTCGAACAGTCGGTGGGCGATGCGGCTGAAGACGGGCGTCGCTGTGTAGGCTGCCCAGCGGCTGATGCTTGGGTCCGGCCGGTCCAGCTTCACCAGGACGACGAACTGCGGGTCGTCCGCCGGCGCGAATCCGATAAAGCTGACAATGGTTTCGTCCTGTATGTAGCCTTCTTCGGTAGCGATTTCGGCGGTGCCGCTTTTGCCTGCAACGCTATAACCGGATACCTGGGCCATCTGATTGCCCGTCTTGACGACATGCACCATCAACTCACTCACTCGCGCTGCCGTTTCCGGTCTGATAACTTGGTAGACCATCGTCGGTTGGGTATCCACGGCATAGTCACCGGCCACCCGGCTCTGCACGATATACGGGCGCAACAGCTTGCCGCCGTTGGCGATGGCGGCCACTGCGCTGATCATCTGGATGGGCGTAACGGCGATACCCTGCCCAAAGCTGTTCGTGCCCAGGTCGGCCATGGTCCAGCTTGGGTCATCGAGGCGCCTGTACTGGCCGGACACCTCTCCGCTTAGGTCGATATTCGTGTCAGCGCCGAATCCGAAGCGGTTCACATAGTGGTAGAAAGCATCGGGGCCGACACTCTGCGCGATCTGAACTGTCACCACATTGTTGGAATGGGCTAAGGCATCGGCGACAGACAGAGGGCCGACTGCCTTGCGATCGCTGTTCTGAATCGTGTGTTCACCCATCTGGATGGTGCCGGTATCGACGAAAACGGTTGACTCCTCGACTGCGTTGATGTCAAGCGCGGCTGCGAGTGTGATCAGTTTGAAGATGGACCCCGGCTCATATTGGGCGCTGATGGCCGTATTCGTAAATGTACTGGGGGCCTCCTCTTCGAAGCGGTTGCCGTCGAAGGTGGGCCAGTTGGCCATTCCCAGAATGGCGCCCGTGTTCGGATTCATCACGATGACGGTGCCCCCCGCGGCCCGGTAGAGGCCGACCCCTAACCGCAGCTCCTCTTCGCTGATATGCTGGATGGTGCGGTCAATGGTCATCACCAGACCCTTGCCACTGCCGCTGGGAAGAAAGCGCAGGATGCCGTCATCAAGCTCTGTGCGCGGCATTTGCCGCCCATGAGGGAGACCAACGCCATCGCTGGACAGGAAGTTCCGATAGTACCGCTCGATGCCCAGCACCGGCACCCGCTCGGCATTGAGAAATCCCAGAACCTGGCTGGCCAGCGTTCCCTGTGGGTAGAAGCGCCGGGGATGGGCTGCGACGTGGATATGCTCCAGCAGAAAATCCTTGTCAGCCAATCGCCGTTGGCGTTCGGACAGCAACAGTTGGCCTTGTTCAAAATCGATCTCCGACGCGATGATCAGGTAGTCTCTGTCGCCGTTTTCCGTCAGCAGGTTTTCTATCTGAAGTGGAGGGGCGCCGATCCCCTGCGCGAGCCGCTGCGCAATCGCGCCGTAGTTATCTGCTGAAATGAACTTTGGCGTTGCTGTGATCCGATAGGTGAAGCGGTCCGCGGCGAGCAGATTGCCATCCCGGTCGACGATTACGCCCCACGAGGTCGTATCATCGACGGTATTCCGCTCGGAAGCCACCGGCTTGGGCGGCTCATATTGCTGCCAGCCCATCACCTGCATATCCAACAACCGCAGAATCAACAGTAGCAGCGGCCCGGTCAGCATGACGCCGATAAAGCCGATACGCCATATTTTGGTCACATCGCCGCGTGCAGTGGCGTGTTGTGTGCGCTCCTGCTCGAGCGGAGCGCTTGGCGCGGCAAGGCCGATTCCGTGTCCACTAATGGGTTGTGCGGTTCGGTTTTGCGCGCGCATACCGCATCTCTCCAGAACTGCGGCGGCCAGTGGCGGCGTCACTGCGCTGGCCACTGGCCACGTACTGCTGACCACGGAATCGGGTCAGGGTTGTTTCAACTGGCCCAGAATGAAGTCGCCGGCCTGTTCCAGCAAAGGCTCGCCCCATTGGCGGACAGTCTGCCACCCGGCCTGCCAGCTTGCGCTGGCCTGTTGTTGCCATCCGGGCACAAGATGCTCGAACTCCGCCAGGGAGAATCGTTCGGTCACAGACCAGGAAGACGACTCGTCCGCAGTGGTTGCATCTGCCTCGGCTTGAGAGAGGCGCTGTGTGTGGGGCGCCGATGAAGAGATCCGCGGCGCTGCCGCCGGGCTGTCCGTTGCGCCGGCAGAAGCCGCGGTTACAGGCGCGAACTCTGCTTGCGCTGTGGTGCCTTCCCCGAGGTCCCTGCGGGCCGCCTCGGCGTTTGCAATGTAGTTGCGTTTCAGAGCCGGATGAAAGTTGAGTTGGACCGCTCGCGCATGAACCTGTTCCAGCGTTGTGCGCTGACCAATCTGCCACAACAGTTCAGCGTTCCTCTGCTCGATCAGGCTGTACTGCACGCTGAGCGCGGCCAACTCAGCACGGGCCTGTGTAATCCGAAGCGACGTCCAAACCTGAAAAACAGCCAATCCGCAGATGACCGTCAGGGCCAGCACGAACAGGAGATACCCTCTCAGCGTTTGCGGCAGCGGCACGAAATCATCAAGCCATACCAGGCCGCGAAGAACACGAATGCGGGACAGGTTGGATGGCTGCGTCTGTCCTTGCCTTATGGTATTCGATGCGCCCCCGCTCGACAGTGTTGAATCCGCCTCTGCTCCGGAGAGGGGCGATGACGTGGTGGCGCGGTGCAGATCAATGGTCGGTGTAGACAATGCCTTATCCTGCCGAAACATTCAGTTGATACCGGTCGCGGATGGCGGCAGAGCGTCCGTCTTGCGAACGGAACGGAGAGTGGTTTCCGATGCTCCGAACTGTCCTCATCCCCCGATTACACAGAATTACGGTTCAGACCTTTTTTCAGCGATGCGCAGCCTGGCTGAACGACTGCGAGGGTTTCTTTCGATTTCAGCGGCGGCCGGCACAATCGGTTTCTTGTTGTATATGGACAGAGTGGGAATCTGCTCCTGGCCGCCGGTCGGCAGTGTCGGATCAGGCCGGAACCTGCGGGCATGATCACGCATCCACCGTTTAACGAGCCGATCTTCCAGGCTGTGAAACGCGATAATCGCAACCCGTCCACCGTCCCGCAGCAGCCCGGGGATCTGCGGCAATGCCCGCTCCAACTGTCCCAACTCGTCGTTGACCGCAATGCGCAGCGCCTGAAATGTGCGGGTGGCCGGATGGATCTTCTGCCAGCCGCGCCTGCCCACAGCCTTTGTTACAATGTTTGCCAGTTCAGCAGTGGTCGTGACCGGACGACTGGCGACGATGGCGCGGGCGATGGCGCGGCTGGCTCGTTCCTCTCCGTACTGGTACAAAATATCGGCGATCTCCACCCCAGTACTGTTGTTAATCAGTTCGACTGCGCTGTCGCCTGTGGACGGGTCAAAGCGCATATCCAAAGGCCCGTCATGCTGAAAGGCGAACCCGCGCGCCGGCGTATCCAGTTGAAAACTGCTGAGACCCAGATCAAGCAGAATGCCGTCAACCCCGGCAAATCCCCGTTGGCGGGCGACCCGAGCTATCTGATCAAATGGCCCCTGACTGAGTTGCAATCTACCGGCGCTGATTTCGTCAGGAAAGCGCTCCCGAACCCGTTGGATGGCCGCCGGGTCAACATCCAACCCCAGTATTCGCCCGTTGCCGACTCCATTTGCCCCGGTGACGCGCGTGTGACGCAGCAGGAGTTGCGTATGACCGCCGCCGCCCAATGTTCCATCAATGAAGCATCCGCCCGGTTGGACGTTCAGGCCGGTCAGCACTTCATCCACCAGAACTGGGCAGTGTTGAATGCCCTCTTCGGATCGGCGCTGATGCAATGGTCTTCAGACTCCCAAGGCGGCGAAAAGGTCCTCTCCGAGCTGCGCAGTGCTGAGCATCTGCTCCTCCCACTGGTTCGGGTCCCAGAGTTCGACATAGGTATTCATGCCGGCGATGATCACTTCATTCTCGATTCCGGCGAACTCGCGCAGGCGCTGACTGATCAGGATGCGCCCCTGCCGATCCGGTTTCAGGTCCTCGGCCGCGCTGAACAGTGCCCGGCGCAGTTGGGCGGTTCTCTTGTCTATCAAGGGCAGAGAACTGACCCGGGCCGCGACATTCTGCCATTCGTCCAGCGGCATGACCATGAGACAGCCGCCGGTGGGGTTGCGCGTCATTACCAGGCCGGGCATGAGCCGATGCCGGAACTTGGCAGGAATCGTAACCCGCCCCTTACCATCCAAATTATGAACGAACTCACCGAGAAACATGGTTCAGAAGACTACTCTTTACGCGCCCCTCTCGAGCAAAGGCGCATGCGACGTTTCACTGTGATGCGTGTGTCAGGGACATGCAGGGCAGTCGTCCCACTTTCTCCCATATTCTCCCATAGCCAAAATCATAGCGCAAAACGCATTTTACTAAAATCGGGTGCGTTCCATCATATTAAACGGCTCGCCTACGCATCCGTTTTCGAACGGAATCGCATCCGAACCGTGCAATTTTTGGCCGTTCACAACCATCGTTGTTCACCGTTTGGGGACATTTTGGCCAGCCTTCCGGCTCCCCTCTGTGGCTGTCTGTATATCTGGTGACGGGCGTGTATCAGCCGTTCACCCGGCACCGCCGATCGGGTTGCCGAACGCCAGCAGATCTGTCCGTAGTTCAGTCAGAGGCGCGCTGGGCTTTTGCGCTTTACTCGCTGCGGTGACTCACGCGTGCCGCAATCAGGCCGCTCACATCGTAGGCATATCGTAGGTAAATTGCCCAGGACATTTCTTGAATCTGTTTCAGGAGTGTCTTGGCCGGCAAGTGCCGGATGTCAACTGGCTTTCCGGAGGTTCGACGGAAACGCAACCCCCATTTTGCGGACGCGCCCTCCCTGAAAGCGGACAGAGTCAGGCTTTCCAGGTGTATTCCAGGATGTTGAACCATTGCGCTGCGCCCTCTTTGCCAACGCGAAAGGAGTCACTGACCAGGAAGCGTTAGCCCACGATACCAGGATGCACCAATTTTCTGATCAAATTGACAAGCTCACCTGCGCACTGTAAAATGAGCATAATGGAACCTCATCATAGAGGTCATTTATCATGCGGCTTGTCGTCCCCATGCTTTGGCATTAGGCCCGTTATCAAAGGCGTTTCACCTGGGGATCTATATATACAGACTTCATTTGGAATCAGCCCGCATATCTGGGAGGCTGGAACGTCAACGAGATTCTCTGAAGATAGCGATGGGCGCAACCGTGAGGGTATCTGTATCCGTGGTATTGCTCCAATTGATGGACGGGAGTCTCAAAAATCAGCGGTGAGGGTTCGGGATGGTCGAACCGCCCGGCCCGTTGATTCGATGAAATGGAGGAGACGCGATAGTGAACGCTGCGGCCCAAAACCGCCACATGCTCTTCGCCATCGTCCTGGTGATAGCCTTGCTGGCGATGATGATTTCCCTTTACCCGGCCCTAGCCTCGAGCTACAACAACGGTGGATCGACGATAACGGGGAGTGAATTCAATCTCGAAACAGTGGATGATTTGGAGGATCGACGATAACGGGCAATGATCTCAACATCGGTACAGTGGACGAGGCGGCGTGTCAACAAGGCCACGCCAAATTCAACTCCAGTGAAGCTCCGGCTCGGGCGCGCCCCGCAAATAGGGGATTCAAACAAGGCCAACGGCCCGCTTTTTGCTCCTCTTTATGGCGAACACATGACGAAGCGTTGACGCACCCGTCAACATCAAGATTTTGACAGGGTGTAGCATATGCTTTATACTTTTTCTTTCAGGGTATGAACCGGTTTCGCCTGTTACGCATAGGCGTCATATTGCGGGAGTTAAATTGTAATGCGCCCCAGGTTCCGCTTGGGCGGGCCAGCCGTCGCTTTCGGCAGGACGGGGCGCGGTTGGCCCAACCCATTTTGTGTAATGGCGTTGGGTCTTTGATTTTGGATACAGCGTTCAACGCGCCCCAAGGGGCGACCGGAACCACAGAAATGATGAGAAAGGGGTAGGAAGAAAGCCTCACTTCACTCTCAGGCCACTCGTTATTTTCGCCCGTTGCCGACTCAATCTGAGGGACATTTGGCAACGGGGGAAATCGAGTGACATTGTAAAGCAAAGGAGTATGCGCTATATGGTTCGTACTGCCGTCACAAACGGAGTGGGCGCCAAGACCCGGCGGAAGTCCTATGCACGGACTTCCGATCTGATCGAACTGCCCCGGCTCATCGAAATTCAACTTCAAAGTTTCGAATGGTTCCACACCAAGGGGCTGAAGGAACTCTTTGAAGAGATTTCGCCGATTGTCAGCTTCAACAAGCATCTTGAACTGCATTTCGGCGACTTCCGTTTTGATGAGGCCAAGCACACGGAAGAGGCGTGCCGCGAACGGGACATCACCTATTCCGCGCCGCTGTGGGTGCAGGTCAAGCTTGTCAATAAGGATACGGGGGAAATCAGTGAGCAGGAGGTCTTCATGGGCGATTTCCCACTGATGACTGACTCCGGCACATTCATTGTCAATGGCAGCGAGCGGGTTGTGGTGAGTCAGCTGATTCGTTCACCCGGTGTCTACTTCACTATCGAAGAAGACCGCAGTACGGGCCGTGACCTGACCGGCACCAAGCTGATCCCAAGCCGCGGCGCCTGGCTGGAGTTCGAGACGAGTAAACGGGACATTATCAGCGTCAAGGTTGACCGCAAACGCAAGCTGCCGGTAACGATCCTGCTGCGGGCCATCGGCTATGGCACGGATGAGGAGATCCGGACGTTGTTCGCCGATGTGGATGACGATGAAGACCATCCGTTCATTGAGGCGACCCTGGAACGGGATCCGACGGCCAATCCGACCGAAGACCAGCAAAAAGGGATCGACGATGCGCTGCTCGAGTTCTATAAGAAGCTGCGGCCCGGTGATCCACCGACATTGGACAATGCGCGCAATTTCCTACAGAATCTACTCTTCAGCTCGCGTCGTTACGATCTGGGCCGGGTGGGGCGTTACAAACTCAATCGCAAGTTGAAGTTGGAGTTGCCGCTCACCACGCGCATCCTGACGAATGAAGACATCGTTTCGGTCATCCGCCGCATCGTCGACATCAATAATGGACGCGAGATCGCCGATGACATCGATCATCTGGGGAATCGGCGCATCAAGACGGTCGGTGAGTTGATCCAGTATCAACTACGCATCGGCCTTTTGCGTATGGAGCGCGTCGTGCGCGAACGCATGTCGATCCGCGAGCCGGAGCAGGTGACGCCCCTGAGCCTGATCAACATTCGGCCCGTTGTGGCCGCCACGCGGGAGTTCTTTGGCAGCAGCCAGCTGAGCCAGTTCATGGATCAGACGAACCCCCTCGCCGAGTTGACGCATAAACGCCGCCTGAGCGCCCTGGGACCGGGCGGGCTGCGGCGCGAGCGGGCCGGCTTCGACGTGCGCGACGTGCATTATAGTCACTATGGGCGCATCTGCCCGATTGAAACGCCGGAAGGCCCCAACATCGGCTTGATCGGGTATTTGGCCAGTTATGGGCGCATCAATGACTTCGGCTTTATCGAGACGCCCTACCGCCGCGTCATCAACACAGTAAAGAAAGGGGTCGACGAGTTGACAGGCCGCATACTCGCCCAGGACATCATCGATCCCGACAGCGGCGAGTCGCTCGTCGAAGGGGGCGCTGAACTGACACCGGAACTGGCCCGGCAGATCGCCGCGCTGGACGGCTTGGATGAGATCCGGGTGCATCCCTTTGTCAGTGAAGAGGTTGTCTTTCTGAACGCCGATTCGGAGGAGCGCTCTTCCATCGCCCAGGCTTCGACACCGCTGGATAAGGCTGGTCACTTCCTCAACAAGCGCCCTTCTGTCCGCCAGGCGGAGGAGTTCCGCTTCGAGGATCCGGAGCGCATCCAGTATATGGACGTATCGCCCAAGCAGGTTGTGGGCGTTTCCGCGGCACTGATCCCCTTCCTGGAGCACGACGATACCAACCGCGCCTTGATGGGCTCCAATATGCAGCGGCAAGCTGTACCCTTGGTGAAACCGGAAGCGCCGATTGTCGGCACGGGCATGGAGCGGCAGGCTGCGGTCGATTCGGGTCAGGTCGTTGTCGCCGGCAAGGCCGGCGAGGCCGTGCGCGTGGTCAATACGGAGGTCGTCATCCAGGAGGATGACGGCGCCCTGCGCACCTACCCGCTGCGCAAGTACAATCGCAGCAATCAGAGCACCTGTATCGATCAGCGGCCCACGGTCCAGAAAGGGGACCGGGTCGAAGCCGGTACGGTGCTGGCAGACAGTTCTTCCACCCAGAACGGCGAATTGGCTCTGGGTCAGAATGTCCTTGTGGCCTATATGAGCTGGGAAGGCGGCAATTACGAAGACGCAATCCTTGTCAGCGAGCGGCTGGTCGAGAATGACAAGTACACATCGGTTCACATTGAGAAGCACGAAATTGAGGCCAGAGAAACGAAACTTGGCCCGGAGGAGATCACCCGCGACATTCCCAACGTGGGCGAGGATGCGCTCAGACACCTGGACGAGGATGGCATCATCCGGATCGGCGCTGAGGTCGTGGCGGGCGACATTCTGGTCGGGAAGATAACGCCCAAAGGCGAGACTGAACTGACGCCGGAGGAGAAACTGTTGCGCGCGATCTTCGGCGAAAAGGCGCGTGAGGTAAAGGATAGTTCCCTGCGCCTTCCCCACGGGGAACGGGGCAAAGTCGTGGACATCAAAGTGTTCACGCGCGATGATCACCAGGACATGCCCGCCGGCGTGGAAATGATGGTGCGCGTGAGCATTGCGCAGCGCCGCCGCCTGACCGAAGGCGACAAGATGGCCGGTCGGCATGGCAACAAAGGCGTGATCTCGCGGGTGGTGCCTGTGGAGGATATGCCTTTCCTGGAAGATGGCACGCCCATCGACATTATTCTGAACCCGCTGGGTGTGCCAGGGCGCATGAACATCGGACAGGTGCTGGAGACACATCTCGGCTGGGCCGCCGACCGGCTCGGCTTCATGGTGGAAACGCCAGTATTCGACGGCGCGAAAGAGGATGAGATCGAATCCGAACTGGCGCGGGCCTGGCTGATCGATCGCGCCTGGGAGGATGTCACGCAGAAGGCATGGGCATCTGTGCGCGAGCAGGAGATCGACAGCGAATTCCTGACGGACGACAACGACGCCCGCCGCATCTATCTGCTGGATTGGCTGGAGCCGCGCGGCTATGATCCGGAGCAGTTCTTTTTCGACGACATTTACGCGCGCAATGCCGCTCTGTCCGAATGGCTGCAAGACAAGGGATATGAGGCTGAGCGCGTCATCCCGGAAACAAGGTCGGACGCTTCGGATGCGTATGCGCGTCATGTTGCCCTGCGCGAGTGGATGTCCTATCATGGCGGCGAATTGGACGGGCTGGACGGCGCGGCCCTGGCAGAAGCGGCGCGGCAGCATTCGATTCAGGTCGGCTGGCCGCTGCCAACGACCGGCAAGCAGAAGCTTTTCGACGGCAAGACTGGCGAACCCTACGACGCCAATGTAACGGTTGGAATCGCGCAGATGTTGAAGTTGCACCATCTGGTGGAAGACAAGGTTCACGCCCGCAGCACAGGCCCGTACAGCCTGGTCACGCAGCAGCCGTTGGGCGGCAAGGCGCAGTTCGGCGGCCAGCGTTTCGGCGAGATGGAAGTATGGGCTCTGGAGGCTTACGGCGCTGCCCACACGTTGCAGGAGATGTTGACGATCAAGTCGGACGATACCACCGGCCGGGTGAAGACTTATGAGGCGATTGTGAAGGGTGATGAGATCCAAAGCCCCGGCGTGCCGGAGAGCTTTCGCGTGCTGGTGAAGGAGTTGCAGAGTCTCGCCCTTTCGATCGAAGTCATCAACGACAAGAATGAGGTAATTCAACTCGGTAAGGATGAAACCGAGGAGCGTCTGCCGCAACTTGGCTTCAGCCTGAATGTGCCCAGCCCGATGAGCCGCAGCAGCGAATAACCACAGTGGTCAGTCGCCATTGTCGTCGCAGGCTACTGAAAGTTATTGACCAATAAGGAGCTAAAATGGAAGTGCGAGATTTTGACGCAATTCGTATCTCTCTTGCCTCCCCGGAACAGATCGACGAATGGAGCTTCGGCGAAGTAACGAAGCCGGAGACGATCAACTATCGCACCTTGCGGCCGGAGCGGGACGGTCTGTTCTGTGAGCGCATTTTCGGGCCGCAGAAGGATTGGGAATGCGCCTGCGGCAAGTACAAGCGCGTGCGCTATAAGGGCATTGTTTGTGACAAGTGCGGTGTGGAGGTAGCGCCGCAGCGGGTGCGGCGTGAGCGTATGGGCCACATCAAACTGGCGTCGCCGGTCAGCCATATCTGGTATGTGAAGGGCGTTCCCAGCCATCTGGGGCTGCTGCTGAACATCAGCCCCCGCCATCTGGAGCGGGTGCTGTACTTTGCGCAGTTCATCATGACAGAGGTAAACGAAGAGGCGCGCAGCCGAGCGATTCAGCGCCTCGAAAAAGAGATGCAGATGGGGATTACGCGCCTGGAAGGCACGGCTCAGGAACAGGTCGACAGCGTAGAGGCCACCGCCCAAAGTCAACTCGACGCGTTGGACGCGGAGGAACAGACCCAGATTGCTGAGCTTGATGACCGCATCAACCGCTCCTCGTCGGAGACGATCAGCCAGGCGCAACGGCTTCAGGATTGGATTCAGAGCAACCTGGGCAAGAAGGCGCGCGAGGACAAACTACTGGATTGGGTCGATGTTGCCATCATCTCGGCCAAAGAGACCGTGACGGCGGATGATGAACGGATTATCAACGACCACGTGCAGGAAAGGTTGGACACACTTCAGTTTGAATCCGATGAGGAAAAGTCGGATATTCGCACACTGATCCAGGGCAAGCAGACATTCGTGCGACAGGAGTTGGAAGAGCTGGTGGAAAGGTTGCGGGAGGAAGTGGGCGAGCAGCGCGGGCGGCTGCAGGCGGACGCGGAGGCGGAGCTGGACGAGTTGAAGAGCATGCACGAGATGGAGCTCCTGACGGAGACGCGCTACCGGGAGTTGGCCGACCGGTGGGGCAACATTTTCAAGGCGGGGATGGGCGCGGAGGCGATCCGCGATATTGTGGCCAAAGTCAACTTGGAAGTGTTGGCAAAGGAGTTGCGCAGCGAGATTAAGACAACTAAGAGCAAGCAGCGTCGCAAAAAGGCGGCCAAGCGGCTGCGCGTTGTGGAAAATTTCCGCAAGAGCGGCAACCGGCCGGAGTGGATGGTGCTGACTGCGCTACCGGTGATTCCGCCGGAGCTGCGACCAATGGTGCAGTTGGACGGCGGGCGCTTCGCGACGAGCGACCTGAACGATCTCTATCGGCGGGTGATCAACCGCAACAACCGTCTGAAGCGGCTGCTTGATTTGGGCGCGCCTGATGTGATTGTGCGGAACGAGAAGCGGATGTTGCAGGAGGCGGTGGATAGCCTGATCGACAACGGGCGGCGGGGCCGGGCGGTGAGCCGGAGCGGCAAGCGGAAGTTGAAGAGCCTGAGCGATATGCTGAAGGGGAAGCAGGGCCGTTTTCGGCGCAATTTGTTGGGGAAGCGGGTGGATTATTCGGGGCGGTCGGTGATTGTAATTGGGCCGACGCTGAAGCTGCACCAGTGCGGGCTGCCGAAGAAGATGGCGCTGGAGTTGTTCAAGCCGTTTGTGATGCGGCGGTTGGTGGAGGATAACTATGCGCACAATATCAAGAGTGCGAAGCGGATGGTGGACCGGCAGCAGTCGGAGGTGTGGGATGAGTTGGAGGAGATTTGTAGGGAGCGGCCGGTGTTGTTGAACCGTGCGCCGACGCTGCACCGGTTGGGGATACAGGCATTTGAGGTGACGTTGGTGGAGGGGAGTGCGATTCAGTTGCATCCTTTGGTGTGTGATGCGTTCAATGCGGATTTTGATGGTGATCAGATGGCGGTGCATGTGCCGTTGGGGCAGGCGGCGGTGGATGAGGCGCGTGGGCTGATGCTTTCGAGCAAGAATTTGTTGAAGCCGAGCAATGGTGAGCCGATTGTTGGGCCGTCGAAGGATATGGTGATGGGTGTGTATTATTTGACGGCGGAGGAGGGGGCTGGGAGGGCGGATGGGGAGTTGCGGCTTTTCAGTTCGATGGAGGAGGCGGAATATGTTCACAGTGTGGGGCGTATTGGGTTGCGGGAGGCGATTCGGGTGCGGTTGGGGACGCGTTTCGATGTGATGCCGGTGGAGTCGATGGAGGTGAGTGAGCGGGTGATGGATGCTTTGAGGGGGCATGGCATTGGGACGGTGGGTGAGTTGATGGACATTTATGTACGTGGTGAGCGGCAGATGGTGCAGGAGATTGCGGCGTTTGGTTTGGCGGCGATGGGTGAGGTGCGGGATGGGTTGCGGCAGTTGCGTTTGCTGGGGGCGGTGTGGCCGGTGGATCGAATCACGCGCACGACGGTTGGGCGGATTATTTTCAACCGGGCGTTGCCGGAGGAGTTGTGGTTTGTGAATGAGTTGTTGGACAAGAAGGGTGTGAATGAGGTGATTGATCTGTGTTATAAGCATTTGGGCCGTGAGGTGACGGCGGAGACGGTGGACAATATCAAGGATTTGGGTTTTGAGTATGCGACGCGTTCGGGGATCACGATTGCGGTGAGCGATATTGAGGTGCCGAAGGAGAAGGATGAGATTGTGGAGCGGACGTCGGAGGAGGTGGCGGAGGCTGAGCGGCAGTACCGGCGGGGGTTGATTACGGAGGATGAGTTGTATGAGAAGACGGTTGAGCTGTGGACGCGTGCGGCTGACGAGGTGACGGCTGCGGTGCGTAAGCTGCTTAGCCCGCTGGAGGGGCTGGGTGCGATGGCGCATTCGGGTTCGACTAAGGGGGGTGTGAACACGGTGCGGCAGTTGGCGGGGATGCGGGGGTTGATTGCTGGCCCGAATGGGCGCATTATTCCTTTGCCGATTCGTTCGAATTTCCGTGAGGGGTTGACTGCGTTGGAGTATTTTTTGAGCACGCATGGGGGGCGCAAGGGTCTGGCGGATACGGCTTTGCGGACTGCGGATGCGGGTTATTTGACGCGGCGGTTGGTGGATGTGGCGCAGGATGTGATTGTGACGGAGGATGATTGCGGGACGAATGTTGGTATTTGGGTTGACGCTGCGGGTTCGCGGTCGATGGGGGAGGGTTTTGCGGACCGGGTGGCGACGCGCACGCTTGCGGCTGACATTGTCCTTTTGGATGAGGTTGAGCCGCTGTTGGAACGTAATACTGTGATTGACGAGGCTGCGCTGGCGACGATTGAGCGCCATGATGTGGAGCGGGTATTTGTTTTCAGCCCGCTGACGTGTGAGTCCCGCTTTGGGCTTTGCAAGAAGTGTTATGGGACGGATTTGGCGCGGGGCGGAACGGTGGAGCAGGGTGAGGCGGTGGGTATCATTGCGGCGCAGTCGATCGGGGAGCCGGGTACGCAACTTACGTTGCGCACTTTCCACACGGGTGGTGTGGCGGGCAGTGATGACATCACGCAGGGTTTGCCGCGGGTGGAGGAGCTTTTTGAGGTACGCAACCCGAAAGGCGAGGCGGTGATTGGCGAGATCGATGGCAAGGTGGACATTTGGTGGGAAGGGGACAAGCGTATGCTGAAGGTGAGCCGGACCGAGCTGAAGCGACGCGAGGTGGCCATTCCCGAGGGTTTTGAGCTGGTGGTTGATTCGGATGACCGTGTGCAGGAAGATACGGTTATTGCCCGCAATGGGGACGAGAACGCGCAGGGTGTTGTGGCGGGGATGGAGGGCGAGGTTTTCGTTGAAAACGGCCAGGTCATCATCCGCCGCGAAGATTCGCTGGTATGGGAGACGGACATCCCGGCCAATGCTCGTTTGCGGGTTGAGAAGGGGGAGGAGGTGAGCGGGGGCGAGCAACTGACGGAAGGCTCGAAGAACCCGCGCGAGATTCTGCGCATTCAGGGCCGGGAGTCCTGTCAATTGTACCTGTTGGAGGAGGTGCAGCAGGTATATCGCAGCCAGGGCGTTGCGATCCACGATAAGCATATCGAGGTGATATTGCGCCAGTTGCTGCGGCGTGTCATGATCCGGGCGACGGGCGACACTGAATTTCTGCCGGGCGAGCTGGTGGACCGCTTCCTATTTGAGGATGAGAACAACGAGACGATTGCGGTCGGCCGCCGCCCGGCCAAAGCCGAACCGGTGGTGTTGGGGCTGACAAAGGCGGCCTTGAATACTGAGAGCTTCCTGGCTGCGGCCAGCTTCCAGGAGACGACGCGTGTGCTCACCGATGCGGCTGTGCAGGGTCAACGCGATGAATTGCGGGGCCTGAAGGAGAACGTGATCATTGGCAAGCTGATTCCGGTCGGCTCCGGTTTCCGTACCCGGCTTATGTGGGAAGAGGAGAAGAAGCAGATTGTTGATCAGTTGACCGACAAGGAGGAAGTCGACGTTATTAGGGATATTGTCGATGAAGAGTTGAACGAACTGGAGTTTGACCTCGACGATCCCGATCTGGAGCTGGCTGATCTCTCCGGTTTGGCGGAGATGGGAATTGGCCCGCTGGGGATGTTGTCCGGGTTCGGCGGGGCAGGCGTCGAGGACGAGGAGATCAACTTCGACTTAAACAGCCTGAAAGATGAGGATAGCGAGGAGATCAGCGTTGATCTGCGCTAGAAACGGGACGGAATTCATAGGGAAGGGAGGAGGACGTTGGCTCTTCCACTCTTCCTTATTTCCCGTTGCAAGCTGGGCAGCTACGCCTTTTGTGACGGCAGAGTTCTCCGCATCGATATTTCCGTGTTCTTTTCTGTCAAATGACGGCCAACGGGCAGGGAACCTCTCTACATTCTCGATTCGATTGTGTAAGTGATGAATGCAGATTGTTTTAACGATGATTTGCTTTCAGCAACTCGGTTGTGATATAGTAAAAGACTGTCTTTTCGTGGGTTTGGATGACCATCAGGGAGGCGACATTTGCCGACGATAAATCAACTGGTCCGCAAGGGCCGCAAGAACAAACCGAAGAAAGAGACTGCGCCAGCCTTGCGTTTTACGCAGAATACATTGACCGGCCGCATGAAGCGGATCAAGCAAGGCAACCCCCAGAAGCGGGGTGTATGTACGCAGGTGCGAACGGCAACGCCGAAAAAGCCCAACTCTGCGTTGCGCAAGGTGGCGCGCGTGCGCCTTACAAACGGCGTTGAGGTTACGGCCTTTATTCCTGGCGAAGGCCATAATCTTCAGGAACACAGCGTGGTTCTGGTGCGCGGCGGCCGCGTCCGCGATCTGCCCGGCGTGCGTTATCACATCGTGCGCGGCGCGTTGGACAGTACCGGCGTAAATGACCGCAAGCGCAGCCGCAGCAAGTACGGCACGAAAAAGCCGCGCTAAGCCCCGATTTCGGGGGCGCAGGCTCAAATCATAAGGATGGAGTTCTAGAATGCCGCGACGAAACCGGCCCGAAAAGCGTAAGATTACGCCCGACCCCCGGCATAACAGTGTTGTGCTGGCAAAATTCATCAATAACCTGATGGAGCGGGGCAAAAAGAGCTTGGCCGCCAGAATCGTGTATACCGCGCTGGATACCGTGGCCGAACGCACAAGCCGTCCGCCGATGGAAGTTTTCGAAGAGGCGCTCAAGAACGCCACGCCTATGGTTGAGGTCAAACCGCAGCGCGTCGGCGGCGCAACCTATCAGGTTCCGATGGAAATTCGCCCGAACCGGCGGCAGGCCCTTGCCATGCGCTGGCTGATTCAGAATGCCCGCGGGCGGGGTGGCCGCAATATGGCGATTCGCCTGGCAAATGAAATTCTGGACACCGCGCGCGGTGAAGGACTGACCGTTCGCAGGCGTGAAGAGACGCACCGCATGGCAGAGGCCAATCAAGCCTTTGCGCATTTTGCCAGGAGACGATAGGCGTCTTGCCTGCGCGGCAGCCCTGCCATAACAACATAAGCAAAAAATTGGGTTTTTTTGATGTTTCCGGTATCGTTGCCGGGCACACTCTTGAAGGGATCCAGCCCATCCGATGCAGGCGAGAGGCTTGCGCTCCCTGTGTCTGGATACGCTTCTCAATCGAGCTGTATACGACGCATTCGAGTCACAGGATGATGTCGGGCCGCGCTCAGCGCTCCACTGGGTGGAATCCGGTGCTGCCGGATCAACAGGTTGTATGCGCCTATGCTCGAAGGGGGTGCGCCCGCGGGCGTTTTCCCATTGCATCGGCAATTGCAGCAGACCGCCCCGTAGCCGCTCGGATCCCCCAACTAATCGCTGGACAAAATGAAGGCAACCGTGCAGTGGGACAGGTTGTATGCCCTGCTCGAAAGGGCTCGTGATGTCCACCAGGACAAGATCAGGTGAGTTTGATGAGTCAGTTTTCGTTACACAACATACGTAATATCGGAATTATTGCTCATATTGACGCCGGCAAAACGACCACGACGGAACGGATTCTGTTCTATTCCGGTCGTATTCACCGGATGGGTGAAGTGCATGAGGGAACCGCCGTCACAGACTGGATGGCGCAGGAAAGGGAACGCGGCATCACGATTACAGCCGCGGCAATTACGGCCAACTGGGCTGACAGCAGCAGCGGCGAGGAAGCCCAGATCAATATCATCGACACGCCCGGGCATATCGACTTCACCGCCGAGGTGCAGCGCAGTCTGCGTGTGCTGGATGGAGGCATCGTCGTCTTTGATGCCGTTGCCGGCGTCGAACCACAGTCGGAAACCGTCTGGCGACAGGCAGACTCCTACCAGGTGCCTCGCATCTGCTTCGTGAATAAGATGGACCGGTTGGGAGCTGACTTCGAGCGGACGGTCGGCATGATTGTCGACCGGCTCGGGGCGAACCCACTGCCAATTCAACTGCCCTGGGGCGCGGAAGCAGATTTCCAGGGGGTCATCGATCTCTTTACGATGAAGGCCCTGCGATACAGCGATGCATTGGGCGCCACACCTGAAATCGTCGCCATCCCGGCCGAGATGGAGGCTGTGGCGAAGGCGGCACGCGCCGTAATGGTGGAACGGCTTGCCGAAACCGATGATGAGTTGACAATGCTCTATATTGAGGGCGAAGAGATCAGCAATGACAAGTTGATCAAAGCCCTGCGCAACGCTGTCATCGGCAATGACATCGTACCGATTCTGTGCGGGTCGGCTTTGAAGAACAAAGGCGTGCAACCCCTACTGGATGCGATCGTTCGCTACCTGCCCAGCCCGATGGATGTGCCGCCGGTCGTTGGCATCGATCCCAGAACGGATGAGGAAAAGATTCGGTTTGCCGACCCGAATGAACCCTTCGCCGCGCTCGTCTTCAAAATCGTAACCGATCCCTTTGTGGGGCGTCTGGCCTATGTGCGCGTCTATTCGGGTACATTGGCGGCGGGGAGTATGGTCTACAACGCAAATAAGGGCCGGCGAGAACGGATCGGACGGCTATTGCAGATGCACGCCGACAAACGGGAAGAGATCGAAGTCTGTCGCGCCGGCGACATTGCAGCCATTGTCGGGCTGAAGCAGAGCTTGACCGGTGAAACGCTCAGCGACCAAAAGAACGAAATCCTGCTCGAAACAATCGAGTTCCCGGCGCCGGTGATCGGGATCGCCGTTGAGCCAAAATCCAAGGTCGATCAGGACAAAATGGCCGACGGCCTCTTGAAGCTGTCCGAAGAAGACCCGACATTTCAGGTGCGGTACGACGATCAGACGGGGCAGACGATCATCAGCGGAATGGGTGAGTTGCACTTGCAGATCATCGTTGACCGGCTGAAAAGAGAGTTCCGCGTGCAGTGTAACGAAGGCCGTCCCCAGGTGGCCTATCGGGAAACGATCACAAAACCGACGCGGGCAGAAGGACGATTCGTCCGTCAGACCGGTGGACGCGGGCAGTATGGCCATGTCTGGGTCGAGCTGGAACCGAATGAGCAGGGCAAGGGCTTCGAGTTTGAGGACAAAATCGTCGGCGGCTCTATCCCCAAAGAGTACATCCCCGCGGTCCGTAAGGGGATCGAAGAGTCGATGGCGAGCGGCGTCCTTTCGGGTTACCCGGTGGTGGATGTGCGCGCCGCGCTGGTGGACGGCAGATATCATGACGTCGATTCCAGTGAAATCGCTTTCAAAATCGCCGGTTCCATGGCCTTCCGGGAGGGTATGGCGAAAGCCGGCCCGGTTCTGCTAGAGCCGATGATGATGGTTGAGGCGGTCGTGCCGGAGGAGTTTGTCGGCGATATCGTGGGCGATTTCGCCAGCCGCCGCGGGCAGATCGAAGGGCTGAATCCCCATAGCAACAAGGTGACCGCTGTGCAGGCGGTCGTCCCATTGGCGGAAATGTTCGGGTACGCGACCACTCTACGCTCAATCACCAGTGGGCGGGGCACGTTTACGATGCAGTTCGATAGTTATCAGCCCGACACCCAGAGGATGAAGGCGTTCAATGCGTCTCTGCTCGAGCGAGGCATGATATACGAGCGCTGAGATTGGCGTTCAGTTGTGCCCAGACTTGTCAACTGTAAGGACTTTTCGTATACTGTTCAGATTGCAGAGGCGGCGTACCGGCCGCTGAAATCGGTGCCCAATGCGCCTCTGTTTGCAAAAGAACTTTCCAGCTTCGTTGCGAAGCTGGAAAGTTCTGGCATAGTTGACATGCGAAACAGTCAGGAGATGAAGAATGGCGAAGGCAGTATTTGAGAGGAACAAGCCCCATGTGAACGTGGGGACGATTGGGCATGTGGATCACGGGAAGACGACGCTGACCGCGGCGATCACAAAGGTTCTGGCGATGCGCGGGATGGCTGATTTCAGTGCGTTTGAGCAGATCGACAATGCGCCGGAAGAGAAAGCCCGCGGCATCACGATCGCCATTGCGCATGTAGAATACGAGACCGAGAACCGGCACTATGCGCACGTGGATTGTCCCGGTCATGCCGACTACATCAAGAACATGATCACCGGAGCGGCGCAGATGGACGGAGCGATTCTGGTGGTGGCGGCGCCGGATGGAGCGATGCCGCAGACGCGCGAGCACATTTTGCTGGCGCGTCAGGTGGAAGTGCCGGCGATGGTTGTTTTTCTCAACAAAGTGGACATGATGGAGGACGAGGAGTTGCTGGAGTTGGTGGAGATGGAGTTGCGGGAGTTGCTCGACACCTATGAGTTTCCCGGCGACGACATTCCGTTTGTGCGCGGCAGTGCGTTGCAAGCGCTGGAGAGCAGTTCGGACGATCCGGAAGCGCCGGAGTACGAGCCGATTTGGGAGTTGATGCGTGCGGTGGACGAGTACATACCGACGCCGGTGCGCGAGGTGGACAGGCCGTTTTTGATGCCGATCGAGGATGTATTTTCGATCAAGGGACGGGGCACGGTGGTGACGGGACGTGTTGAGCGCGGGGTGATTCATCCGATGGAAGAGGTGGAGATCGTCGGCGTGAAGGCGACGCACAAGACGACGGTGACCGGGGTGGAGATGTTCCGCAAGCTGCTTGATGAAGGTCAGGCAGGGGACAATGTGGGCTGTCTGCTGCGTGGCATCAACCGCGAAGATGTGGACCGTGGACAGGTGTTGGCGAAGCCGGGCAGCATCATGCCGCACACGCGCTTCAAGTCGGAGGTATATGTATTGCGCAAGGAGGAAGGCGGTCGTCATACACCTTTTTTCAAGGGCTACCGACCGCAGTTCTACATTCGCACGATGGACATCACGGGCTCGATCGACCTGCCGGCCGGGGTGGAGATGGTGATGCCTGGCGACAATGTGACGATGGAAGTGGAGTTGATTGCACCCGTCGCGCTGGAGACCGGCAGTCGTTTTGCCATTCGCGAGGGTGGCCGCACCGTCGCTGCCGGCGCCATCACCGAAATCATCCAGTAACCATCTTTGACCATTCGTGCATCGTGAGAACGGTCAAGCTGGATAATTTGAAAATGTCCGAAATTGACCGAATTCCTTCGGACATTGTAGGCGAGTAGCTCAATTGGCAGAGCGGCGGTCTCCAAAACCGCAGGTTGCGGGTTCAAGTCCTGCCTCGCCTGTCAGAAAATGACCACCAGCACCCGCTCGGTGGTCATTCGCGCTAATATAGCGAAGATGAGCGTGTAAGCTGTGGGCGCACTTATGTGTTCGTGCACCAAACGGAGTCAATCGTGAGTCGGTCATCATCTGTTCCAAGATCTGATAACGCCATTGTACGGTATTTCAAGGAGACCCGCGCAGAGATCGGCAAGGTCACCTGGCCAACGCGGGAAGAGGGTACCCGCCTGACTATCGTTGTGTTGATTGTAACGACGATCGCCGCGCTCGTGCTGTTTGCCGTAGACTCGCTCTTCAGTTACCTGGTGACACTGTTTCTTCAGGTATTTTGACCGACCGCTCGCGCCGCCGCGTTCTGTCGTAGAGGAATGTCCGGCTCTGGAATGTGATGCGCAAGGAGGAACCCGTGGGTGAAATAACCAATGCAGGCGCCGATCCTGGACCGCTGGAAGATGAGGCGGTTGCCGCGCTGATGGACGATGAACTGTCCACAGCCAATGGTGAGGAAACGACCGGCCCGAAGCCGGAGTGGTTCGTCGTGCATAGTTATTCGGGCATGGAGAACAAAGTCAAGAAAAATCTGGAACACCGGGCGGAATCGATGAACATGACCGACCGGATTTTGCAGATTGTGGTGCCTACTGAAACAGAAATCGAGATCAAAGAAGGCATCCGCCGTGAGGTTGAGCGGCGCGTTTTCCCCGGCTATATTCTCATCGAAATGATTATGGATGAGGACAGCTGGTATGTAGTTCGCAATACGCCGGGCGTGACCAGTTTCGTCGGCATGGGGAACAAGCCCAGCCCCTTGAGTCAGGCCGAAGTGAATCAGATCATGAGCCGGATCGAATCGGACGAACCGCGTGTCAAAGTCAGCTTCGATGTGGGCGAGCGCGTCCGAATCATAGAAGGCCCGTTTGTTGAATTCACAGGTGTCGTGGATTCGCTGGAGCCGGAGAAGGGCAAAGCCCGCGTGATGGTAAGTTTCTTCAATCGTGAGACGCCGGTGGAAGTGGACTTCCTCCAATTGGAACGGGATACATAAAAGGAGAAGCAGGCGAGATGGCGAAGAAAGTCAAGGCGATTGTAAAGTTGCAAATCCCCGCAGGCAAGGCCAACCCTGCCCCGCCGGTAGGCACGGCGCTCGGCCCGCACGGTGTCAATATCATGGGCTTCTGCAAGGAGTATAATGGCCGTACCCAAAGTCAAATGGGGCAGATCGTTCCGGTCGAAATCACGATTTTCCAGGATCAGTCGTTTACGTTTATCACCAAGACACCGCCGGCGGCCGACCTGATCAGGAAGGCAGCCGGGATCGAAAAAGGCAGCGGCGTTCCCAATACGGAAATGGTGGGGACGATCACCAATCAACAGGTGCGGGAGATCGCCGAGGTAAAACTGAAGGATCTGGGCGATGTTCCCATCGACAGCGCCATGCAGATGGTGAAGGGCACGGCCCGCAGTATGGGAGTGACGGTTGTTGACTGAGCGGGCTCGACGCATGACTTGCGACCCCGCAGAAATCATTGAATCATAGGTGGGAGGGGCGCTCACGTGTGCCCCGCTTGCACCACGAGGAGTGTGAAATGCCAAAACATAGTAGTCGTTACAATGCCGTACGCAGCAAAATCGACCGAAACAAGCAATATATGCCCGCGCAGGCCGTCGACTTGGTGCGGGATGGTGCAACAGCCAAACTCGATGAGACGGTGGAGGTGCATCTGAGTACAGGCGTCGACCCTCGTCATGCTGACCAACAGGTGCGGGGCGTGGTGACGCTCCCCCACGGCACCGGCCGCGTCGTGCGTATTCTGGTCTTTGCCGGCGCCGATGGCATCAGCCAGGCTGAGGAGGCCGGCGCCGATTACGTCGGCGGCGAGGATCTGGCCAAGCGGATTCAGGACGGTTGGCTCGATTTCGACGTCGTGCTCGCCACCCCGGACATGATGCGGGTCGTTGGCAGGTTGGGCCGGGTGCTTGGCCCCCGCGGGATGATGCCCAGCCCCAAAGCCGGGACGATCGTGCAGGCCGCTGATCTGCCGCGCGTCATTGAGGAGACCCGCTTGGGCCGGGTCGAATTCCGCGTCGATAAGACGAGCAATGTCCATGTTCCAATCGGCAAAGTGAGCTTCGAGAGCGAACAGATACTCGACAACTTCACCTCCATTATGGAAGCGATCATAGCCGCCAAACCTGCGGCCGTGAAGGGCATCTATCTGAAGCGAGTGACGCTGACCAGTACCATGGGGCCGGGGATTCGAGTCGATATCAATGCGGCCTCAACGCTCAAGGCTGCATAGTCCTGGTTTGCCGTTGCCGAGCGCTGTACTGTAAAATCGGCAGACGGAACAACCACATACGATACTCAGTGCCGTAGACAGCCGGTATTTGCCTTGCGAATGTAAATGCGCCCGAATGGGCAGCCGGCCAAGGGCTGTACACAGCGACCTGACCGCCGTTTTCCGGCGGAAGACGCTTGCCACGCTCTTGTCTGCACCGCAAGGGCGTTTTTCTTTGCCAGCGTCAACCGCAGGGGGCGCAGGCAGGAAGACGCCCCGCAGCAATCCTGGAGAAAGGAGGGAGATCAATTGGCAATCAATCGGGAGAAAAAAGAAGAGCTTGTTGCGCTGTACTCCGAGCATCTGGAGAACGCATCCGCTGTCGTCTTCACAGATTTTCGCGGCTCGACCGTGACGCAGATCAACGGTCTGCGCGCCAGATTGAAGGAGGCGGATACGCCCTATTTGGTCGTGAAGAATCGTCTCCTGCGGCTTGCGCTCGAGCGCCATGGAATCACCGCAGAGTTGGACGGTCTGTTGGACGGGCCGAATGCGGTCGCATTTGTCGGCGAAGACATCGGCAAAGGTGTGACGGCGCTGAAAGACGGGATACAGAACCTGCAAGAAATTATTGAAATCAAAGGCGGGATCCTGGAACAGTACGTTCTGGATGCCGCTGACGCCGCAGCTCTGTCCGAGCTGCCCACCCAGGAAGAGATGCTGGCCAAACTGTTGGCAACAATTGTCGCGCCAGCCACCCAGCTCGTACGCATCGTCAACGAGCCCGGGGCCAGCCTGGCGCGGGTTCTCAAAGCGCATGCCGACGCTCAGGCAGAGGCGGCCTGAGCGTCAACGGGGAGGAGACAGCTCCTTCCGCATACATCGTCGCATCGTCGCGACACGGACAACTCGCAGAAACAGACAATCGGGAGAACTCTCAAAATGGCAGACTTGAATGAAATTAAAGAACAACTGGACCAGCTGTCCCTTCTGGAAGCGGCTGAACTGGTAAAAATGCTCGAAGAGTCCTGGGGCGTTAGCGCGGCCGCTTCCGTGGCGGTGGCCGGTGTGGCCGGCGGCGCCGTCGAAGCCGAAGAAGAGGTGGAAGAGCAGACGGAATTTGACGTGGTCCTCGCCGATATCGGCGCCAAGAAGATTAACGTCATTAAGGCCGTCCGCGCTGTGACGAGCCTCGGCCTGCGCGAGGCTAAGGAGCTGGTTGAGAGCGCGCCCGCGCCGGTGGTGCAGGGCGTGGCGAAGGATGTCGCCGAAGACGCCAAAGCACAACTGGAGGCCGAAGGGGCGACCGTAGAAATCAAGTAACCTGCCGGCCAGACCGGACAAAGGGGTGCATCCGATTCTGGATGCGCCCCTTTTTGCTTCGCGCCGCGGCTACCCGCAACACCCGGTTGCGGGCACGACCCGAACAAATCCTGAGTTTGACTAATGCGAACGGATGCGCAGAATCGAATATAGCGGAGATTGTGTGGCGATTGCTGTTGTTACATAGGACGACGGTCTGTAGGCGCAGAGAATTCTAATTGCCCGGTCGGGCAAGAACACTTGGAGCCTGTGTGCGCTTCTTCATTGATCCAAGCGCCGGCGAGCCACCTTCCGAAGACACATGAGAAGGAAAGGCAGATGAAAGAAACGAACAGGTATCCTCCAGGCTGGAATATGGAACGCGTTCGACACCTTATCTTGCATTACGAAGCGCAAACGGATGAAGAGGCCATTGCGGAAGACGAAGCCGCATACGAGGACTCTACTCAGATCCTAATGGAAATTCCAGACGAGTTGGTTCCATCCGTAAGAGCGTTCCTCGCCGAACAGTCCGGCTAACTTGGCGTCACCCGTTCCAAAAGCAATCAGCTTGTCTCTTGCGGAGGCGAGCCACCATCCAACAACACCTGCCCAAAATCCTATGTCACGCCCAAATGGGGGGATCTTTGAAACCGCTTGTCCGCCCATTGGCGTTGTGATACAATGCCGCGACATCTGACTACGGCCCGTTAGAAGGGAACACAATTGTCTATAGGTCCGGTCGTAGGCCATCAATGGGCCGTCGAATTGTTGCAGAATAGCATCCAACATGACACGCTGCGCCATGCCTATCTGTTTGTCGGCGCAGCCCAGTTGGGCAAGTCAACCCTAGCCCGCAGCTTTGGCCAGACCCTTCTCTGCACGGAGGCGGCTGCCGGACACGCCTGCGGCAACTGCCGTGCCTGCCGACTCTTGCAAACCGGCGGCCATCCCGACTTTCAGCTGCTGCCGCCAACGGACCGGGATGGACAGCCGGACAGAGAGAATGGCCTTCATCGCGCCGAACAGGCGGCCGACATCATCCGTCAGGCGTTGCTGCATCCGATGGAGGGGCGCTACAAGGTCTTCCTGATTCAGGACGCCCACAAGGCCAACGCCAGCTTTGCTAACAAACTTCTGAAGACCCTGGAAGAGCCGCCGGCACACGTCATTCTCTGCCTGACGGCCCAGGACCGTTCCACCCTTTTGCCAACCATTGTCAGCCGTTGCCAGGTCTTGGCGTTGCGGCCACTGGGGGAGCAGACGATTGAAGACGCGCTGCGCGCGCGTTGGGGGGCGTCCCCGCAGCAGGCGGCGCTGCTGGCCCGCCTGGCAAACGGACGCCTGGGATGGGCCGTTGAGCAGCTCAATGAAGCGGAGCCGCTAGCGGACAGGAGCCAGCGTTTGACGGAACTACGCGAACTCAGCCGTAGCAGACGGGTCGCGCGCCTTGCTTTTGCGCAGAAGCTCGCAGCCGCCCGCAGCCAGACTCCACTCTTCCCCTTGCTGGCCCTGTGGACGGGCTGGTGGCGCGATGTAATGCTCGCCCAGTCCGGCTGTCTGGAACAGTGCGCCAATGTCGATCTGCTGGACGTGCTGGCGGATACGGCCGGCGACTTCCGCCAAGCCGATGTCCAGGCCTATCTGCACACGCTGAGCCGCATCGAAGGTTATTTGCAGCATACAGTCAATACCGGGCTGGCGCTGGACGTGCTTCTGTTGCAGATGCCGCGTCCGCGCGCCTGATGGTTGCGCAGCAGCACGCTCGCCGCCGGTCAGGCGCGATGCCCAGCGCGCACACAATAATGGAGAGTCTGTTATGCCCACTGTAATCGGAGCGCAGTTCAAGCCTGTTACAAAGATATATTACTTCGATCCAGACCGCCATCTGGATCTGGCGCCAAACGATTATGTGATCGTGGATACGGTCAAAGGTCGGGATCTGGTGCAGATCGTGCAGGCTCCTCACAACGTCCCCGATGATGAAATCGTCGGCGAGATCAAACGGGTGGTGCGTCGGGCAACACCGTGGGATCTGTTGCAGAAAGAGTTGTGGAAAGAGAAGCAGACCGAGGCGGTGTCCGTTTGTCGTGAAAAGGCGCGGGCGCAGGGGTTGGATATCAAGGTGCACCGCTGTGAGTACAACTACGAGGGCGGCAGGCTGACGGTCTTCTTCGCCTCGGAGCAACGGGTTGATTTCCGTGCGCTTGTACGTGACCTGGCCCGCACTTTTCACACCCGCATCGAAATGCGCCAGATCGGGGTGCGCGACGAAGCCAAGTTGCTGGATGGCGTGGGCAAATGCGGACGCCAACTCTGCTGCACTAGTTGGCTGCGCGAGTTTGCCTCAGTGAGCATTCGCCAGGCGAAGAATCAACAACTGCCCCTGAATCAAGTCGAGATCAGCGGTGTCTGCGGCCGGCTGCTCTGTTGTCTTTCCTATGAGGATCCGATCTATAAGAAGGCCAACAAGAAGATGCCCAAGGTCGGGGCAGAGGTCACGACGCATCAAGGAAAGGGCCGGGTCCGTCACCTGCATCCACTCAAGGAAAGCGTCACCGTCCTGCTCGAAAACAACGCCCTGGCCGAGTTTCAACTGTCGGAACTGATCACAGGGAAGAAGGAAAAGGACGGCGGCTGCGGCACTTGCGGCGGCTGTACCGTCAAACGCCGGGCAAGCGCGCCAGGAAAAGCCGACAAGCCGTAGGCAGCAACAAGAACAGAAACGAAACGGCATCGTTCGCAGAGGCCGCCTTGCCGCAGCCAACTCCATCAGTCGATTTGGGAGCGGGAGTCCGCAGGCCAAGCACAGCGCCGCGTCAGCGCGCTATGTTGCATGGGCAACTGAGCGGGTCTCACGAATGACCGTCACGCGGATTTGCCCCGGATATTCCAGATTGTCCTCGATTTTGCTGGCGATGTTTTTGCCCAACTCGATGACTTGCAGATCATCGATTTCATCAGGCTGCACGATTACCCTGATCTCGCGGCCGGCCTGAATGGCGAATGTCTGGTTCACGCCCTCAAAACTGTTGCCGATATCTTCCAGAGCCGTCACCCGTTTGATGAATGCCTCAAGGCTCTCTCGCCGTGCGCCCGGGCGCGCGCCGCTAATCGCGTCCGCCGCCGCCACAATAATGGCTTCGACAGATTCCGGCTCAACTTCCCCATGATGGCTGGCAATGCAGTTGACAATCCTGGCATGCAGCCCGTATCGCTTGGCAATCTCACCGCCGACGATGGCGTGAGGCCCTTCGATTTCATGGCTGACCGCCTTGCCTAGGTCATGCAGAAGTCCCCCGATACGGGCCGTCTTGACATCTGCGTGTAGCTCTTCGGCGATCACCGCGGCCAGATGCGCGGTCTCAATTGCGTGATAATACTGGTTCTGCCCGTAGCTGGTGCGGAACTTCAGCCGGCCCAGCAGCCTCTGGATCTCTCTGTGCAACCCCTGTGTATTGGTCTCGATCAGGGCCTGCTCCCCGGCCTCCTGAATGACCTGGTTCACCTCCTGCTGCGCCTTCTCGACCTCTTTCTCGATACGGGCCGGATGAATGCGCCCATCCGAGACCAGCTTGCTGAGAGAAATACGCGCAACCTCCCGCCGCACCGGGTCAAAGCAGCTGATCAGGATGGCTTCCGGTGTGTCATCCACCACCAGATCGACGCCTGTGGCCTGTTCGATGGCGCGAATGTTGCGGCCCTGGCGCCCGATGATCCGCCCCTTCATCTCATCTGAGGGCAAGTTGACGACGCTGACGGAGTATTCGGTCACATGCTCGCTGGCAATTCGTTCCACGGCTAGGGTGACGATCTCTCTGGCGCGGCGTTCGGCGGTCTCCTGCGTTTCCGCCTCAACCTCACGTATTGTGCGCGCAAGCTCCTGCCGCGAATTCCGCTCCACTTCCCGAAGCAGCATCTCTCTGGCCTCATTCTGGGTCAAATGGGCCACCCGCTGCAACTCTTCATCGCGCTGCTGTTCTGCTGCCTCCAGGCTTTCCGCACGTTTGTCCAGGCCGCTTTCTTTCTGGTTCAGGTTATGTTCTCGGTTTTCGATCTGCTCGACCCGCTTGTCGATCTGATCCTGACGGTTGCGCAACCTGCTTTCTATCTGGTCCAACTCTTTGCGCTGGCGGGTGCGTGTGGCATCCAGTTCGTTGCGTATCCGAACTTCCTCCTCCTTCAACAACAACTGTTGACGACGAACTTCGGCCTCGGCTTCCGTCAGTATGTGGCTCGCCTGCGCCTCCGCGCTCTGCACAGCAAGCTCCTGTCGCTGCTTCTCCTCGCGCACGCCGGCTGCCCACCCGCGTCGATACGCGAAATATGCCAGATACCCGACAATGGTCGCGCCAATCAGGGCACTGACGATTATGGCAACTACGGCTAACAGTTCCATCTCCGAACCCCTTGGTTTGGATGCGCACAATCTGAAGTGCATATGTTTGCGCAGGTTGGATACAGCCGTCTCCGCTCCTTCTTCCCATTCATAAACCTGGTTCCTTGTGGTCTCTTTCTTGTTTCAGTGGCCGAACCGTCCGGCTTATCTGTCCCATCTCTGCTCCTGGATGGAGCGGGGCATCACGCGCGCCAGTTCCAACTCTTGCCAGATGCGGTCGATCACCTCTTGGGCCACATCCCAGTCAAAACCTCGGCGCTGCAGAAAGCCGCCCATCTTCTTGCGGAACTGACTTGGATTGGTCTCCTCTTGCCATCGATACAGACGGCTGCGGGCAGCGGCTTCACAGGCCGAAGCCGCGTCACTCAATTCATTGATAATCTCTTGGGCAACGCCATCATTGACACCCTTTTGGCGTAACTCATATCGCAGCGCCCGCGGTGCAACCGGTCGGAAGCGATTGCGTTGCTCCACCCAGAAACGAGAGAATTCCCGATCATCGAGATATTGTTGCTCATGCAGCTTTGCAATGATCGCTTCAATCTGCGCTTCAGCCAGACGCCGCCCATCGCGCGGCCGGAACGCCTGCAGATTGCGCCGCGCCTCCGCTTGGCTGCGGGGCCGCACCGCCAGAAAACGCAGCGCCCTGTTGTAGCCTCGGCTGACCAGATCCGCCGTCTTGAATTGCTCAATTTCCTGCTCGCTGAGTCGCTGGCCAATCCTCAGTTGGGCGGCAACGACTGCCGACAGCGCAAACGCGTACGCGCCGTCCAGAAAGAGATTAACCCGTTCGTTATCTCTCTTCTGAAAACGCAACGATGTGATGGTTCTGTCGGTCATAATCCGCTCGATAAAAAAATCGCTGTGGTCATAAACCACAGCGAACTGCAAATCCCGAAAAGATATATCCTGAGCTTTCGTATCAAATCAGGCTACACCTGAAGAAAAGCGCGTTAGTTCAGCATCGCGCCTCAACAGGGACGATTTCATGTGAACACCTGCTGTTGCATCACACAACTCACTGATCCAAGAGCGGTCTGTCCCGCATCGCAAACAGGGGAGTATTGCGGTGTCGGTTGTCTGTGAGTCTGTACTCCTCGTGTCAACAGCTTGGTTTACATCTACACTCGTCAAGACGTTCGCACCGTCATTGGCGACCAGCAGCTAAGAGAACGTCTGCCAAATAATGTGTTCAGTTGCATCCGCGACCAAGGGCATGCCCTGATAAAATGAAATGAAATTGTTTTGGCCGCTGTCCCGGTCTTTGGCGGTAGTGTGTCAGCACAAAATCGCGTCAGTCTGAGATCGCTATGGTGAGCGTTTTCAATTTTGGCCGCAAGCGCGGCGATTGAAACCTCTCGGTATAATGTGCTCCTGTGCTTGTTTGCAGAAAGAAGGTAAGGCGACAAGTTCGATGGCCGCAGGCTGCAACTGGCATATTGTCTTGTGCCAGATTTTCGTCAGGCTTCAACCTTTTCTGAATTCGACCGTGCTGGCAGTCCTGTTCTTTCCCTGATGATCCTGTCGATCTGTAAGGCTGTCTCCGGATTCTCGTTCAGATGTTTCTTAGCGGCCTCACGCCCCTGTCCGAGCAAATCATCGCTAAAGCGGTAGAACGCGCCCCGCTTTTCAATGATGTCGAACTCGACGCCCAGGTCCAACAAGTCGCCCTCGCTGCTGACCCCCTCGTTGTACATGATGTCGAACTCCGCCACCTTGAACGGCGCCGCCACCTTGTTCTTGCGTACCGTCACGCGCGTGCGGTTGCCGATCACATCACTGCCCTGCTTGATCGACTGGATCCGCCGCACGTCCAGCCGCACACTGGAATAGAACTTCAGCGCCATCCCGCCGGGGGTCGTCTCCGGGTTGCCGAACATGATCCCGATCTTCTGCCGCAACTGGTTGGTGAAGATCAGGCTCGTGTCGGTCGTCTTCACCGCACCTACCAGCTTGCGCAACGCCTGGCTCATCAGCCGCGCCTGCAAGCCCATGTGGCTGTCCCCCATCTCCCCTTCGATCTCCGCGCGCGGCACCAGCGCCGCCACACTGTCCACCACCACCACATCCATCGCCCCCGAACGCACCAGCGCCTCGGCGATCTCCAGCGCCTGCTCGCCCGTGTCCGGCTGCGATACGTACAGATCGTCCACATCCACCCCGATCTTGCGCGCATAGCCGGAATCGAGGGCGTGCTCCACATCCACAAAGCCGCAAACGCCCCCCAACCGCTGCGATTCAGCAATGACATGCAGGCACAGCGTCGTCTTGCCCGAACTTTCCGGCCCATAAACCTCGCTGATGCGCCCGCGCGGGATGCCGCCCACCCCCAAGGCGATGTCCAGGCTCAAGCTGCCTGTGGGGATCGCGGCCACGTCCAGCCGCGTCGCCTCCCCCAGCTTCATGATGATCCCATCACCAAAACGCTTGTTCAGCGTGGCGAGAGCTGTATCCAATGCTTTCTGACGCCCGATATCCGCCATCGTAGGCTCCAATGCTCTACCGGCCTGCGCCGAATAGAGAATTCCAAAATGGTTGTTCCCTCTGCCGTATGGCAGCAAACAACGGCAACCAAGTGAACTACTCTTGGCTGCTCGGCGGCAGTGTGATGCCACAGTTGCTAAGTGTACTGTATGTAAAAAGAGTATGCAAGCCGCCTAAAAGGGGGTGCATCCCAAAACTATTGGGCAGTTCCGATGTGCCCTCTCAGCCAGCGAGAAATGACCCACTGTGTAGGAACCCTGGTATCCTGCTAGTCCGCAAATCCCGTAAATCCTGATTCAGACAACGTTTGCCCAAAAATCTGGGGTACACCTAAAAAAGGGGCATGCATCCCAAGACAGAGGCGCGTTTCTGACCCTTCTCTGGTGGGCGGCGCAGACACGGATCGAAAAGCGCCGCCATGCCCGGCATGTGAAAGGCAGCGCCGTCAGAGCGACTGTCGTGCGAGGCCCTGTACCGTCCGCCGCACGCGGAGCCCCTCGCTTTCAGTCACGTTGTCTCTCGTTTACGCGTATCTTCAGGAACCGGGCGGTTCGTATATCTTCTCCCGCAGCGCGACCAGTTCGCGTCGAACCGCCTCATCCCGGTCGATGTCTTTGGCTACTTTCTCCACGCCGTGGCGAACGGTGCTGTGATCCCGCCCGCCCAGAAGGTCGCCGATGTGGATGAGCGACAGGCCATTCTCTTCGCGCAGCAGATACATTGCCAATTGACGCGCGTTGGCAATCTCCTTTGTACGCGAACGCCCGAGTAGGTCGTTCTCAGTCAGACCGAAATGCCTGGCAACGATCTGTACGACGCTGCTGGCTTCGCGCGGCCGTCGCTGTGGTACGAGTGTGTCCAGTATTCCCTCGGCCACGGCTCGGTTCAGTGGACTATTGTGGAGAGAGGCTTGAACAATCAGACGATTGAGCGCGCCTTCCAACTCCCGGATGTTGCTTTCCACCCGTTCTGCGATCAGCATAAGAACCTCGATCGACACGGTCTGATTGATCGATTGTGCCTTCGATTGCAAAATAGCGACGCGTGTTTCCAGGTCCGGCTGCGAAATATCGGCTTGCAAGCCCCCCTCAAAGCGGCTGCGCAGCCGCGCCTCCAGGGTCGCGATCTCCTTCGGTGGTCGATCACTGCTGATCACCACCTGCCGCCCGCCGGCGTGGAGATGATTAAAGGTGTGGAAGAACTCTTCTTGCGTACTTTCCTTGCCACCGATAAACTGAATGTCATCGATCAGCAGCAAGTCAACCTGACGATACCTATTGCGAAACTCCACAGTGCTCTGCTGACGAATGGCGCTGATGAGATCGTTTGTGAACTGTTCCGACGAACAGTAGAGAACCTGCATCCCATGCGCCGTCATGGCGTGGCCGATCGCGTGGAGAAGATGCGTCTTCCCCAAGCCAACACCGCCATACACAAAAAGCGGGTTGAAGCGATGGCCGGGTTGCTCCACGATCGACTGCGCCGCCGCATGGGCCAGCCGGTTGTGGTTCCCGACCACGAATGTCTCGAAGTTATAGCGGGGGTTGAACACGCCGCCTTGCAGCGCTGCGATTGGCTTGGCTGGGGCGGTCTGGGGCAGGTCTCGGTGGACGGGCGCTGTAATCGGCGTGTTGCCGACGGATGAGCGCGCAGGGCGTGCGCCAGCACCGCCATCAACCGCGGCGAAGGAATCGGCGTCGGTCGACGCCGCCATCGCATCAGACGCGGTTGGCGGCACATGCGCATACAGAGGCGCAGGCTCGGGCGGCTCAGACTGCTTTTGCGCGTGCGGGCGTACCTCAAAATTCACCTGCACGGAACGTTGGGTCAGCTGGTTCAGAATGCGTTTGATCTTGTTGCGCAGACGGTTTTGCAGCCAATCCCGCGCGTAGGCATGGGGCGCGCCGATGACGAATTCGCCGTCCGTGTAGTCGATGAGTGACGTATCGCGCACCCACGTTTCAAACGTGGTCTCGGGCATCTGCAACGCCAGTTCGTGCAGCGTCTTCTGCCAAACATCCTCGGGGTCAAGACCGTCGTCAACTAGCTGGGGCTGATCGCCGGTAGCGTCCGCATCCGTCTGCGCCTCGGATCGCTCCGTCGCCTCCTCGTCTCCCGCCGGACTCTCCGGCGTCCGCGGCGGAACCGTAGCACGCCGCGCGCGGCCGTACAATGGGTTGCCGCGTCGGGGCATTGAGGATGCGGACTGCCAGTCTGTAGTCAAAACAACTCCTCCTCACACTCCTGTGGGGAACCGATGACGAAGCACAAGGGAATGCTGGCCGCGCAGACGTAGAGAAACAGACGGAAGGGCGTGCAGGCGGGAAATGCACAGAAGCGCAAGCGATTCACACTGACTGTTGGTGGGGGAAACTGCTATGCAGATACAAGACAGCCCATCCGATCACCGCCAACAGCCCGAACTGCTGGAGTCGGCGGCAATCGAGCCCCTGCCATGCCTTCTCGCTACATTCGTTATGAATGGGTAGTGTATCAAATCTGGCAGTGGCAGACAATCGCCGTGAAGAAGGATTTTTGCGCACAAACGGCCCGTGAAACAGTCAAAAATATCTTGTTCAACACAATATATAGGGGATTGTGCAAGAATAATTCAATATAGGGGAATTCATGACAGGGTATCGGGATGGATACGTTCTGGAATTTCAAGGTAAGTATAGAGATCAGATTCACTTCGTAGGCGAACAGTAGACTTATCCGCACAAATGGAGCAGTTATCCCAATTTGCCTGGGATTATCCCCATAGTTTTCCCCAATCCCAGGCCGTTGGGCGCAACAATAATGGCGGACTTCTTCAATTTTCGGGTTGAATCAGCCGAAGGATATTGGGGTCGCGTAGGTTTTCTACGCAAGTGGTGGCGAATCTACGCCGACGACTCGCGCTGGGCGCCCCCGGCATGGAACCGGCTGCGGCAGGCTCTTGTGTCAAAGCGATTCGCCCACCTGGAACGCGGCCGGCCCCGTCTTATCGCAATTGAGGCCCTCCCTCGCCGGCGGCAGTCCCATCTCAGCGGCCAGCCGTTCACGACCATCAACCAGGGCGTCCTGTTGGAGCAGCCGGTTGCCGCCGCCGTTGTCCTGCTCGACCCGCGCCGCACGGACAGCACTGCGCATCTGGCTCTGCTGCACGCCGCCAATAGTCGTGAAAGTTTGGAACGTCTGCTGTACACCGTGCAGGAGCAACTCGGGCATGAGGGTATTCGCCGCCTTCTCCTACCCGTTGGGCTGTCTCCCTACCTGGGTACAGGTGTGCTGCAAAGCCATTTTCACCGCGTGCCGCCGTTGCACGCGCCCTACGCCCCACCCTACGTGCCGGAACTGTTCACAACCGTATGCCGCCCGTTGGGCCGCAGCCTGCTCTTCGCTCTCGAACCGGGCGCCGACGGGGATGCGCCGCCGCCAATTCCCGGTCCGGCGCACATCCGTCCCCTGGACCCGAACCGACTTGCTGCGGATCTGCTGCCACTCTTCGCCCAGACCGTGCCTGCGTGGGCAGAGTTTCCCCTGCCGGACGAGCCGGAAGCACAGTTCCTGCTCTGGTGGATTCTACGTCGTCCGGCGCTGGCGTGGGTGGCGGAGATCAATGGCGACCCGGTGGGCTATCTTCTGGCGCAGCCCGACGGCAGCGAACCCCTGTGCCGCAGTCGTGGCGGACGTTCTCTGCTGAGGCGCTTGCAGTTACATATCCTCGAACTGCGGCAGCCCCGTTCTGTGCGCATTCTGTTTATGGGGGTGGATCCCGACTATCAGCGTCGAGGCATTGGCCGGCAGTTGTGGCAGCAGATGCTCGCGGCCGGCCCGGTGGACGGCTGGCAGTCGGTGACGGTAGGGCCGCTGCCGTCCACTGCACGCGCCGGCCTCGGTTTCCTGGCCGCGCTGGGCCTCACCGGTCGCGAAACCTATCTGCTGCACCGCTACGATTTTGATTGAGCCTTTGCCGCCGGGCGATCCGGAAGCCGGACTAGCGGCGTGCTGCGATGGTTACTGATACGCGATTTCGTATGTCAGCGGCACCATACTGATCCACGACTGACCCGCTTTCAGCGGAATCTCGCTGCCGTCGGCTGCGAAGAAACGGGGCAGTTCCCCACTCAACTCGTTGCGCCAGGTTCCTTCATAGGCGAGACCGTCGCGGAAGATGATCGTTCTCCCGGTGCCGAAGGGCCGAATATAGAGGCTCAGGCTGCCGTATACATCCTCCTCTATTCTGACAGGCTCGTGGGGAATGTATTGAACGATGACATTTTCGACCGCAATCTGCTGTTTGCTGTTGCGGTCCTGATGCGGCGCGCCCCCTAAAAAGCGCAAATAGCGCCCACTGCCCGCATCGTAGCGATAGAACACCTGGCTGGCCGTAACCGAGGGGTAGGGGATCTGGATCAAGTTGGCGGATGCTCCGCCTGCCGCCGGGCTGCCAAAGGTAAACCCCTGAATTGAAGCCGCCCGCTCGACGAGCCGATCTGCCAACCAGCTGCGGATCATCGCGCTGCTGGTACGCAGCCGTGTCCGGTAGTCGTTGCCGACAGAATCCGAATAGCGCGTGCTCTCGGGATCGTCCAGATCATTGTCAAAATAGGGGAAAAGTAGATTTCTTTCCCTCAGCAGATAGCGGATGTCGTCGCTGGCCCCGGAGCAGAACAGCCCCGCATCGTACAGCGCGCCCAAAAAGTAGTTGACTAGGCGGGCGCTGCGCACCGGTCCGATCAGCTTGCTCTCGGTGCCGTAGAACACCGCGCTGTAACGTGTGAGGCTGAACCCTTCCATCAAGTATTCGTACATCACATCAGCCTGACTTATGCCAAGCTGCGGCCGGGCGGCAATATCGTTGTTGATGCAGACGATAACAGGACGCGTCGCCGCCCGGCCGGGCGCCAAAGGTTTGCCCGTCAAAGGGTTCACGCCACCGGGCGGAGGATATCCGCCTCGTGCTGGCTGGCGGAGATCGACCTCGGAGAGATCCGACGCCGGAATCGTCGCGGTTGGCGTCGGCGTCGGTGGAGCCAAGGCGACAGGCAGATTCCTGATCGGGCGATTAATTTGCGCGTACGCGGCGCTGATCCAGCTCTCTCGATTCACCCCTGCCGGGCAACAGATCCGCAGCCACTCACCAGCCGCGTCGCGACCTGTGATGAGAAAACGCTGCCCGGCGAGCACTTGATGGACGACGCCGTAATTGGTGCCTGGCCCGCCCCGCACGTTCAGCCTTTCTGTCGTTACGAGCGCCTCCGGATGCGATGGTGTAGGCGTTTCCGTCGGCATCGGCGAGGGCGTACTGGTTGGCGTGTATTGGAGTCCCGGCGTGGCTGTGGCCGACGCTGCCGGCGTCGCGGTGAAGGTCGGCTCCGTCAGGACCTCTTCGGCTCCACCATTGGGGCCGCCCCAGGGCCTCACCCAAAGCTGGGAGATATTTGAGAAACTTGGGTCAAACAAGAGCACGCTGCCGATGAAAGCAGCAGCGACGATGACTGCTAATGCGACCGCGGCGATCACAAGCCGCAGCAATCTTCCCGACGATTGTGGGCGAGGATCTTCAGCCATAACCTCTCTCCCTGTGCGGAAATTTTAGAACGCCCCACACGCGCATCTCTTGCTAAATCATATCGGCTGTATCGGGCTGAGTCAATTCGCGTTCATATTGTGAAGCAGTAGCGCATCGATCTCCCGTTCAGTTTCGGGTAGAGTCGCGCAAACGGAGCGAAACGGGAGGAAAGTTCCAGACCAGTTGCCGCTCGGTATGGTAATAGATATAATGACATAGGAAGGACTGTCACGCTAAGGCATGATCTGTAGACAGGAGCCTGCTCATGGAAGGCCTACTCACAAACTTACCAATCTACATCGTCGTTATTCTGCTGCTGGTGTGGCTGTTGCGGGCCTCGTTACGCATTGTCAAGGAGTACGACCGGGGGGTGATCTTCCGCTTGGGCCGGGTGACGGGTGTCAAAGGGCCTGGCCTGTTTTGGTTGATCCCCTTTATCGATCAAATGCGGCTCGTGGACCTGCGGGTCGTCACCCTGGACGTGCCAACTCAGGAAGCCATAACCAAAGACAATGTAACCGTCAAAGTCAATGCCGTCTGCTATTTTCGCGTGCTGGACCCCCAAGCGGCAGTCATCAACGTCGCTAACTACCTCTTGGCGACTCAGCAGATTGCCCAAACAACGCTGCGCTCCGTGCTGGGGCAAAGTGAACTGGATGAACTGCTGGCCGAGCGGGATCAGATCAACCAGCAACTTCAGCAGATCATCGACGAGCAAACCGAACCGTGGGGCATCAAGGTCAGTGTCGTCGAGGTGAAGGACGTAGAGCTTCCACAGTCGATGCAGCGGGCCATGGCCCGTCAGGCCGAGGCGGAGCGCGAGAAGCGCGCCAAGATCATCCACGCCGAAGGTGAGTTGCAGGCCTCCCAGACACTGGCCGATGCGGCCGGTGTTATGTCCACTCAGGCCGGCGCGTTACAGTTGCGCTATTTGCAGACCCTGACGGAGATCAGCGCCGAAAACAACAGCACAGTCGTCTTCCCGTTGCCCATCGAGTTGATGGAGGCTCTGATGAGCAGAGGTGGTAGCAACACATGAGCCTGGCACAGACACGCGACGCCTGCCAGCCGACCGACCTGACCGTTGACCGGTCCGCCGGCGACATTATGATCGATTGGGCGGATGGGCATCGCAGCGTTTTCCGTCTCGCTTGGATGCGCAGCGTCTGTCCGTGCGCATCCTGCCGCGAGGACAGACGCCAGGCCGAGGAGGACCCGCTGCGGTTAATGGTCGGCCCGCCCCCTGACGCTGGGGTCGGGAGCGCGGAACTGGTGGGCAACTACGCTATCCGCTTCACCTGGGCCGACGGACACGGGAACGGCATCTACGGCTTCTCCTCCTTGCGGTCTTCGTGTCCATGCGCTGCCTGCAATCGGGGCGAGCCGGACGCCTTGCTTGGCAGTTGAGCGCCGCCGTCGAACGAACAGCCGCCTTGTCGGTCGTTTCAGAACGACACAGCCCGCCGCAGCGGAATGTGGCTCACGCAAACGCACACTGGAAGAGCCGATGATACGAGGCATACAAATGGGCAGCTCATTGAAGATCGCCCGCATTTGGGGCATCGACATCCAGGTCCACTGGTCGTTTATCCTAATTCTCTTTTATGGCGCCTACCTCTTCAGTCGCGGCGCCGGCAACGTGCTGACCGGCGCCGTGTATGGCGTTATCGTCATCCTGTTGCTCTTTGTTTGTGTGGTGTTGCATGAATTCGGCCACGCCTTAACCGCGAAGTATTTCGGCGTGAATGTGCCGCATATCACACTGCTGCCCATCGGCGGCGTGGCCCAGTTGGAGCACATGCCCCGCAAACCGATGCAGGAGTTTCTGATCACGATCGCCGGCCCGGCGGTCAACTTCGCGCTGGCCCTGTTGCTGCTGCCGATCGCCCTGCTGGCTGTTTCCTTGAGTGTGCGTGCCGGCACGATCTCGACGACACTTCCGGGGCTGTGGCGCGCGGCGCAGTCGATGAGCCTGACCGGATTCCTTGTCACTCTGGCGAGCATGAACGTCCTGCTGGGCATCTTCAATCTATTGCCGGCCTTCCCGATGGATGGCGGACGCATTCTGCGTGCGCTGCTGGCGCTGCGTCTGCGCTATGTCCAGGCGACGCGTATTGCCGTTCTGGTCGGGCGGGGCATGGCGATATTGCTCGCGCTCAGGGGCATCTTTGTCGGCGATATCTTTCTGTTGTTGGTCGCGTTCTTCGTATACGTGGGCGGCCGCGGCGAGTTGGAGGCGGTGGAAGGCCGCTACATCCTCAATGATTTCAGCGCACGCCAGGCCGTGAACAAAGACGCGCATGTGCTCTATACCAGTGAGCCGATCAGCCGCGCCGTTGACTACATCATGACAACCTACCAGGGAGATTTTCCGGTCTACGATCTGGGGCATAATCTGGTCGGCGTGCTCACGCGCCCGCGTCTGGTGGAAACTCTGCGCGGGCAGGGGCAGGATGGTCGCGTCGTCGATGTCATGATCCCGCGCGCGCAGGTGCCTGCCACCACTGCCGATACGACGCTGGCTGACGTGTGGGAAGAGATGATGCAGAGCGGGAGTCGCGTCATCATTGTCCAGGATCAGGGACAGTTTCTGGGGCTGATAACACTGGACGACATCAGCGAGCTGATTCAGGTGATGGGCGCGGCCAAAGAACGGGAAGATACAATCGCAGGAGGCCCCGGCAACCAAACCGCCGCATCCGTTGCCGATGCCCGGTCCACTGTTGATATCAATTAAGGAGGTACTCGCGATGGTGGCGCACGCAGTCAAACTGGCCCCATCCATTCTTACTGCTAATTTCGGTCGTCTGCAAGAAGAGATTCTGGCGGCGGAAAATGGTGGCGCCGACCTGCTCCATCTGGATGTCATGGATGGGCGATTCGTCCCCAATATTACCTTCGGACCGCTGGTGGTGGGAGCCGCCCGCCGGATCACGCAACTGCCCTTGGACGTACACCTGATGATCGAAGATCCGGATCGGTATTTGGAGGCATTCGCCAAGGCCGGCGCCAATATCATCACGATTCATCTGGAAGCCTGTCGTCACCTGCATCGAGCGGTCCAGCAGATCGTCGATCTAGGCTGTCAGGTCGGGGTTGCTCTGAATCCTTCCACTCCGATCGAAAGCATTCGCGAGATTGCGCCGTTCGTCGATCAGGTGCTGGTGATGAGTGTCAATCCCGGTTTCGGCGGCCAACGGTTCATCCAGACGATGACCAGCAAACTACGGCGGACACGCAAGCTGCTGGATGAGTACAACCCTACCTGTGATCTGGAAGTGGACGGCGGCATTGGGATCGCCAATATCCGCGATGTGCTGCGCAACGGGGCCAATGTGATCGTCGTTGGCAGCGCCGTTTTCAACAGTGGCGGCAACGTCGGCGAAAACCTGACCGCGCTGCGGGATGCCTGTAACGCGTCCTCTGCCTGAGGCGGAGGACGGCCAACACACAGCTAAAACCTGGCAAGTTGCTCTAACGTTTCTCTCCGTCCCCCAGAAAGCACGCGATGGGTCCGTTCAACTATATATGCGCCTGCTCGTCCGCTATCTGCGGCCACAGTTGGGGCAGGCGCTGCTTCTTCTATTTGCCCTCTGCGCCAATATCCTCCTCCAACTGATCAATCCCCTGATCATGCGTCGTTTTCTGGATTCGGCGCTGGCCGGTGGATCCCTTGACCTTCTCACGCGCCTGGAGCTGCTGTTCATCGGCATCGCCGCCGTTCAGCAGGTGGCGGCAGTTAGCAGCACTGTCCTAGCCTAAAGTATAGGTTGGCGCGCGACCAACGCCCTGCGCTATGACTTGTTGCGCCACTGCCTGTACCTCGATCTCTCGTTCCACCAGCAGTATACGCCCGGCGAAATGATCGAACGTATTGACGGCGACATCAACGCGCTGACCCGCTTCTTCTCTCAACTGGTCGTACAGATCTTCGGTAATGGCCTTCTGCTGATCGGCGTGACGGTGGTGCTGCTGCGCGAAGACTTGCGGGTTGGCGCGGCGATAGGGGTCTTTGTTGTGATCACGCTGCTGGTGTTGGCGCGCCTGCGCAACCTGGCCGTGCCGCATTGGAAGCGCTCGCGCGAGGCCAGCGCCCGCTTCTTCGGCTTTGTCGAAGAGCGCTTGGCGGGCACCGAAGACATCCGCGCCAGCAATGCGCGCGCCTTCACGCTCAACCGCTTCCATCAACTCTTGCGCACATTCTGGCAGACGACGATGCGGGCGGAATTGTTGGAATTTTCGATGATCAACATCGCTTGGTTTCTCTTCTCGGTCGGGGACGCCATCGCCTTTGTCGTTGGCGCCTCTCTCTTTTTCCGCGGCGCCCTCACCATCGGCACGGTCTACCTGATCTTCCACTATACCAAACTGATCTCACAACCGCTTGAACGGATAGCCCAGGAGTTTGAGCAGTTTCAACGCGCCGGGGCCGGCAACCGCTGCTGGGGCGGTCTCTCCGGCAGGGGGCGATCGCGCCGAGCCAACAGGCGCCCTGGCCGTGGAGTTCGAGCGGGTGCGTTTCGCCTATCCGACGGATGCGCCGACGGAAGAGCGAACGTCTGAAGATGAACGATTCGCGCTGGACAGCTTCCAACTGCGGTTAGCGCCAAACGAGGTGTTAGGGCTGTTGGGGCGCACGGGCAGCGGCAAGACAACGCTGGCGCGTCTATTGCTGCGTCTGCACGACGTGGACAGCGGCCGTGTGCTGGCGGCGGGGCGCGGGATGTGCGCCGGTGGCCTCTGCGCCAACTACGGACGCAGGTGGGAATGGTCACCCAAAACGTACAGCTGTTTCAGTTGTCGATTCGGGACAACCTGACCTTCTTTGACCAGACGGTGCCCGACGCGTGCATCAGGGAGGCCATCGACCAACTGGGGCTTGCCCAGTGGTATGCCGCCCTGGGCGATCTGGACGTGCGGTTGCAAGTCGGCAGTGGCGGGCTGTCTGCCGGCGAGGCCAACTTGTGGCCTTCACCCGCATCTTTCCGCGCGATCCGGGTGTGATCGTTCTGGACGAAGCTTCTTCGCGCCTGGACCCGGCAACGGAAGCCTTTCTGGAAAGGGCAGTCGAGCAGCTGCTCACCAACCGGAAGGGCATTCTCATCGCCCACCGGCTCTCCACCATACAGCGGGCCGACAGAATTCTGATCCTGGAAAACGGATAGATCCAGGAGCATGGCGAGCGCAGCGCGCTGGCCTCGGATTCCTCTTCGCGCTACCATCACCTGTTGCAGTTGGGTGCGGAGGGGCTGGATACATGAAACAGAGCGCAGAGCGTCCACCCCTATCGGTGGCCAAAACCTGGTTGGGCTTGATCCGCTGCTTTCCCGGCCTTTATGCGCTGACAACAGCGATACGGATTTTCGTCTTTGCCGGCATCTTTCAGGCCACCGGGATGGTGATTCGTTTCTATTTCGATTCTCTGACGGCCTCGGCTCCACTCGATTGGGGGCCGAACGCCTGGGCAGCGCTGATGTTGGCCGCGGCCCTTTTGCGCAACGGCCTGATACTGACCGATATGTACGTCTTCTTTCGCTGGACATTCAGCACCGCGGCCACCATGCGCAAGAACCTGATCGAGCATATCCTCAGCATGCCGGGCGCGCGTTCGCTGCCCAGCTCTACCGGCGAGGCGATCAGCCGCTTCCGCGAGGATGCGGAGGAGGTGGGCAACTTTATGGTGTGGGCGCTCTTTCTGCTGGCAACGAGCGCATTTGGGGTGGTGGCGCTGTTCACCATGTTGCGAATCAATCCGCGCGTCACCATCTTCGTCTTCCTACCGTTACTTATTGTCGTGGCTGTGGCTAATCTGGCAAGAGTCAGAGTCCAGCAAAACCGTGAGGCCAACCGAACCTCCTCCGGCAATGTGACCGGCTTCATCGGTGAGATGTTTGAGAGCATACAGGCGGTGCAGGTCGCCGGCGCGGAAGAGAGTATGCTGGCCCACTTTGAGGGGCTGAATGAGACGCGCCGCAAGAGCGCCCTACGCGATCGTCTGTTCAACGAGGTTCTCAGTTCGACCTTTCACAATGTTGTCAATATCGGTTTGGGGCTGATCCTGCTGCTGGGGGTTCTGCGCTGCGGGAAGGTTCGTTCACGATTGTAGGACTTTCGCTAGGAGGTCAGGATCCTGTAAGCTTGAGACATGATTACAAAACAGAAGTATGTCGAATACTTGGTCTCGAATACCTGGTCAGCACGCCGATCAACTACACTTGTACCAATTTGGCTGAACATCCGGATGGCATGAGCCACGATGTAGTCAGCGATTTCCTGAAAAGAGAGCGACTCACAGCCAGTCATCTATCGGAACTGGCGGAAGAACGGATCGACGACAGTGCCGACGCGTACCTGATCATTGACGACAGTGTGCAAGACAAACGCGATTCACGGTCAATCGAGATGGTAAAGCTGCAGTACAGTGGCGCTGCAGGTGGTCTGGTGCGCGGCATTGCGGTCGTGAACCTGATTCACACCAGTGGTGAAGATGGCGAGTATTATCCGATTGATTTCCGCATCTACGCCAAAGAGGCGGATGGGAAGTCAAAGAACGACCATTTTCAAGAGATGCTGCTGCGAGCCGTTGGCGACAAACAGATTCAAGCCAAGACGGTGCTATTTGACAGTTGGTATGGCTCCTGGCGGAACCTGAAGTTGATTCACCGTCTGGGATTGACCTTCTACACCACACGCAAAGCCAACCGCATGGTCAGTCTGAGCGCAGAAGATGGCTATATTCATCTTGATGCGCTCGATTGGAACGACGAACGGCTTAAGCATGGCATCATTGTCAAGCTCAAGAAACTGCCTTTCAAAGTGAAATTGTTCAAGGTCGTTGCCATAAACGGCGACATTGACTGGGTCATCACCAATGATCTGGATGAGACTGTGATCACGCAAGTCGTTCAAAACGCGAACGAGTTGCGCTGGCAGGTCGAAGAATTTCACCGCGAACTGTAGCAACTGACAGGCTCCGCAAAATGCCAATGTCGCAAAGCTCGTTCACAGCGCAATCATCTCGCTTGCTGTTACCATGCTTGGCTTTCATTGAAGGCTCACGCGACCTTGCTCAACAAAACCATCTATCGCGTTCATACTGACCTGTTCAGCGACTATCTGCGAAACCAACTTCGCTGCCCTACTATCCCGGCTTTCCAGCCGACTTAGCGAAAGTCCTAGATTGGTGATTTTTCCCTGTTTGCCTACTACCTGGCCTTCGTCACCAATATGATTTTCACAATTGGCGTAGTTTCGCCCGTTGGAAACAGGCAGTCGTCTCGATTGAGCGCATGGACCGGCTGCTGCAGGGAGCGCCGCCCTCCGCCCTGGTGCGCAAGACGCCCATCTATCTGAGCGGCGCGTTTCCATCCGCCCACGACACTTCTCCTGTCGAAGCAGAATCGCTGCAAGGCCTCTCCGTCGCCGGGCTGTCCTATCGCTTTCCCGGTTCAGAGAAGGGCATTTTCGATGTCGACCTGCGACTGGAGCAGGGGAGTTTTACCGTTGTAACCGGTCGCATTGGCGCGGGCAAGTCGACGCTGCTGCGGGTCCCGTTGGGGCTGCTGCCGGCCGAATCCAGCGAAATCCACTGGAACGGTCGCCGCGTCCACGCGCCAGCCTCTTTCTTCGTGCCTCCGGTGAGCGCATACATCTCGCAGAGGCCGAGCCTGTTCAGCGAATCGTTGCGGGAGAATATCCTGCTCGGCCTCGACGCAGACGACGCGATGTTGGCCCAAGCGGTTCGGGCCGCGGTGCTGGAACCGGATCTGGCGCAGCTTGAGAATGGATTGGAGACGGTCGTGGGGCCGCGCGGCGTGAGGTTGTCCGGTGGTCAGCGGCAGCGGGCCGCGGCCGCGCGCATGTTCATCCGTCAGGCCGAACTGCTGGTATGTGACGATCTGTCCAGCGCGCTGGACGTGGAGACCGAACAACTCCTGTGGGAGCGGCTCTTTTCCCGGCGGGACGCTACCTATCTGGTGGTTTCCCACCGGCGGCCTCTCCTGCGGCGGGCGGATCAGAGCATTGTGCTGAAATCAGGCCGTGTGGAGGACGTAGGCCGGTTGGATTCGCTGCTGGAACGCTGTGCGGAGATGAGCAGCCTATGGGAGGGTCGCATCTCCGATGAGGATGTATAGATGTTATGCGCCCGCACCCAGCAGCAGCGCCATCTGATAGACGAACGGCAGCACGAACATGATGCTGTCGAGCCTGTCGAGAAATCCGCCGTGGCCGGGCAGGAACACGCCGCTGTCCTTCACGCCGATCTGCCGTTTGAGCATACTGATGGCCAAGTCGCCGAAAAGCGCCAGAATTCCTCCCACCAGGCCAATCAGCGCACCAAGCCAGACCGCCATTCCCAGCGGCGACCACAACGCCACCGCGGCCCCGGTCAGTGTCGCCGCTATCCAACCGCCGACGGTGCCCTCCCAACTCTTCTTGGGGCTGAGCGCGGGCAGAATTCGGTTGCGGCCCAGCGTGACGCCAACAAAGTAGGCGGCGCTGTCGTTGACCATTGTGATGCCGAGTCCGAGCAGCATCCAATAGAGACCGTTGGGGAGGAGACGCAGGGCGAGAGCTTGTCCCATCATCAGGCCGAGATAACTTGCGCCGGCCACGGTGAGCGCCCAGTTGCGAAAGGGCTTGTTGTCCTGCACTAGCGCCGCGCTCCCGCCCTCCGTCTGTGGCGTGGAGGTCTGCTGGGACAACAGGATGCGTATGAAAATTATAATAAAGCCGAAGGACAGGACGAGCGTCGGCTCCAGCGGGACAAATGACCAATGGGAAAGCAACAACGCCAGCGCCCAACCGAAGCCGTACCAGCGGGCCGGTTTGTAGCCGCTCCTCTCGATCAGGACATAGTATTCGTATGCCCCCAACGATGTGAAGAAGGTGAGTAGAAGTACCCACCACAATCCGCCGTACCAGAGCGCCAACAAGACCGGTACCAACGCAACCAGGCCAGCGATGACTCGTCGTTTCACCGTTTCGAATATCCGATTGCAAAACTTCAAGTATGGGGGCCGGGGAATTGGGACTTTCCGCAAAGCGGAAGCGTCTATTCCGCGTCCGACACGCCGCCGAAACGCCGATCACGACGATTGAACTCGGTGAGCGCTTGGTATAGCTCCGCCTTGTCGAAAGTCGGCCAATATGTCGGGGTTGAATAGTACTCGGCATAGACCGCCTGCCAGATCAGGAAGTTGCTCAGGCGCCAATCGCCACCAGTGCGTATGATCAGGTCTGGGTCGGGCAAGCCCTCCGTATAAAGGTAGCGGCTGAACGTCTCTTCGCTCAGAGAATCCGGATCGATTCCATCTCTGATGATTTGGCGCGTCGCGTCAAGGATCTCCCCGCGCCCGCCGTAATTGAAGGCCACGTTCAGGATGATTGTATCGTTGTGTTTGGTGTATTCGATCGCGTGCAGAATCTGTTTCTGGAGTTCCTCACTGATGCCGGTAAGGCGTCCGCTGTGCCGAATCTGCACGCCGTTTTCGTGGAGTTCTTGCAGCCAGTTGCGCAGCGTCATCCCCAGCAGCCGCATCAGCCCCGACACCTCTTCAATAGGGCGCGACCAGTTCTCGGTGGAGAAGGCATAGACCGTCAGCACCTTGATACCGAATTCGACCGAAGATTCCAGGATCGGTCGGATGTTATCGACGCCGGCGCGATGTCCGACATACCGAATCAGACCCCTTTCCTTCGCCCAACGACCATTCCCGTCCATGATAATCCCCACATGATAGGGAACTCTGGCGAGAGTGGGGAAATCGCTGTCTATCTGGTTGTCTGGACTTTGTCGAATCATACTAGGGCTGCTCAATGGAAAGCTGACTCCTTGTCGGTCAGATGGTCATTATTTCCGTCTCTTTGTCGCGTGCAATCTCGTCTACCTTGGCCACGAAACTATTCGTAACCCCCTGCGCTTGCTCCTGGCCGCTGTGCAGATCATCCTCAGTGATCAGGCCTTCGTTCTCAAAGGAGCGCATATCTTTGATGGTATCCCGCCTGATGTTGCGAATCGCGACGCGGGCTTCCTCGGCGCGCCGGGCCACCTGTTTCGTCAGGTCGCGGCGACGCTCTTCCGTCAGCGGTGGAATCGCCAGATGGATCTGTTTGCCGTCGTTGTTCGGCGTCAGACCGATATCCGATATGGCGATGGCGCGTTCAATTGCCGCAATGTCGATTGGAGTATAAGGACGGATCTGGAGAGTTTGCGCCTCCGGGACCGAGATAGACGCAATCTGCATCAATGGCGTAGGAATGCCGTGATAATCGACAGTTAGGCGTTCGACCAGCGCGGGGTTGGCCCGACCAGTGCGGATTGTCATTAAATCCGTGTGGAAATTGTTGATCGCCTTGCCCATGCGATCCCGGGTTTCGTCCAAAATGTCTTCAATCACAACGGAACTCCTTCCACATCATCGGCGCGCATGAATCTTGTCCGCCGCGCTGGGGCCATGGCAAGCCCGTTCGATCGATATTCGTGCCATGGCCACTCCAAAGGCGGCGCATAGGGGGTGTTCGTCGGCTGAAGCTGTACTCACGGAAATTCAGGGCATGAAAGAACTGCTCAATCTGGCATCTGGATAGAGTTCCTTCACATCCTCAATTCTCTGATTGTTTGCTATTTTAGCAGAGGTGCAGAGCAAATGAAAAACGATGTTCGATGCTCGGTTGTCGGCGCGGGTGTCAGGATGTGGTAGAGTCGGAGAAAACGGTGCCGACCGGCTCACCATTGACCACCTTCACCAACGCGTCTTCAGCCCAGACATTGACGATAGAGATCGGGAGGCTGTTGTCCATACACATCGCGATCGCCGTGCTATCCATTACGCCTATCCGCATATTGAGGGCGTCGATATACGAGAGCTGTTTGAAGCGGCGGGCGTCGCTGTTTTCCTTCGGATCTTTGTCGTAAACCGCGTCCACTTTTGTCGCTTTGATCAGAATTTCGGCGTTGATTTCCATCGCCCGCAGACTGGCAGCCGTATCCGTAGTAAAATACGGATTGCCCGTGCCCGCCCCGAAAATGACGACGCGGCCCTTTTCCAGATGACGAATGGCCCGCCGCTGGATGTAAGGTTCGGCCACAGCTCGAATCTCGATACCGGTCATGACGCGGGTGGGCAGGCCGCCGCGCTCAAGCGCGTCCTGCAGAGCCAGCGCATTCATCACCGTGGCCAACATGCCCATATGGTCGGCGGTCACCCGCTCCATGCCATGATCGAGGCCGTCCTCTTTGCCCCGCCACATATTCCCGCCGCCAATAACCAGCGCCACCTCGACGCCCAGGTTGACGATTGCCAGAATCTTCTGGGCTGCCTCCTCGGCCCGTTCGGGGTTGATGCCGAATCCGCCTTCGCCGGCCAGCGCCTCCCCTCCCACTTTGAGCAGAACGCGGCCGTATTTGAGAACATCCATTGCATCAACTCCTTGGATTGAGCGCCGGTTCCCGACGGGGCGCGGCTGGCGACATAAAAAAGCCCAGCCCAACAGAAAGGCTGGGCTGGGACGTATGCGGCGTTTAGCCGACTTGCAGACGGCCGAAACGACGAATCTGGATATTTTCCCCCAGGCTGGCGATGTTTTCGACGAGAACATCCTTGACATTCTTATCGGAGTCTTTGAAATACTCCTGCTCCATCAAGCAAACGTCGCCGTACCATTTCTCCAGTTTGCCTTCAGCGATCCGCTCAAGGATTTTCTCAGGTTTGCCACTCCCCTGAGCTTGGGCCTTATAAATCGCCTTTTCCCTGTCCAACACATCGGCGGGAACCTCTTCCCGAGCGACATATTCCGGGTTTGCTGCCACAATGTGCATGGCCAAATCTCGCGCCAAGCCCTGAAATTGCTCTGTGCGGGCGACAAAATCCGTCTCGCAGTTGAGTTCGACCATCGCGGCGACCTTGCTGCCGTGGTGAACATAGGTGCCGATGATCCCTTCATGCGCGTCGCGATCGGCCTTCTTGGCCGCGGCTGCCAGCCCCTTTTCCCGCAGATATTCCACTGCTTTGTCAAAGTCGCCATCGTTTTCGTTCAGCGCCGTTTTGCAGTCGAGAATGCCGGCCCCCGTCGCGCCGCGCAGTTCTTTCACCATTTGTGCTGTGATCGCAGCCATTCTCTACCTCCTGGTTGCCATGCTGCATTGATATCCACGCGTCAGCGCGTGAATAGGTATTTCCGCGTAATCGTCCGCACAGCGTGAACGGTTTATCTCCGTAACCGTGCGGACGATCAGGTCTGATTGCCGCGTGTCGGCAGGCAATCGACTCTGTATAATTTTTCAGCGCAACACTGTTTCAGCCACTCACAGTCGCACAGCGGCCAGAACAGCGCGGCTGTGTCTATCCTTCTTCACCAACCGGCTCGGTGTCCGTCTTTTCAGGGGCCTCTGCATCGTCCATCTGCGACGTATCAGTCTCGGCGGAAGCCTGACGCTCTTCCTCTTTCTCGGTGGCGCTGGCAGCCAACTCTCCCGCGCCATCAGCCGTTCCCTCGGCCGCGCCCTCTTCCTCTTCGTCCATGCCCTGCAACTTGGCCAACGTGCTCGGCCCAAGGTACTGCTCCAATTCCGCCAGTTCATCTCCAGAGACCTGCCCGGTCTCTACCATATCAACTTCACGGAATCGCCGCCCCTCTTCGACTGCGTCAGCGACAATCTGAGTGATCAGCTTGACCGCGCGAATCGCATCATCATTGCCGGGTATGATATATGTGATCTCATCCGGGTTGGAGTTGGTATCCGCCACCGCGATCAGGGGGATGCCGATCTTGTTCGCCTCTTTCACGGCCAACTCTTCCCGCATCGTATCAATGACAAAAATCAAGTTGGGCATCTCCGTGAGGGTCTTGATCCCACCGATACGCCGATTCAATTTGGCAAGCTCACGATCGATGACCAACTGCTCGATTTTTGGGAGCGACTGAAATTCGCCGTTGGCCTTGCGCCGTTCCTGGCGGTTCAGATAGTCGATTCGTTGCTTGATCGTAGCCCAATTTGTCAGAGTGCCCCCCAACCAACGATTGTGAATATACGGCATACCACAACGGCTGGCCTCCTGTTCAATCGTGCCCTGCGCCTGCCTCTTGGTGCCGACAAACAGGACGGTGCCTCCGCCGGCGACCAGACGGCGTACCATCTCAAAATACTCATTGATACGCGTCATCGTCTGATGCAGATCGATAATATGGATTCCGCTGCGTTCAGTAAAGATGTACTGCCGCATTTTCGGATTCCAGCGTCGGGTCCTGTGCCCGAAATGTACGCCCGCCTCCAACAGCTGCTTCATCGTAACGGCTGATGCCACGAGAACCTCCAGGGTTGCGCTTCCGCCCTGTTCACTCCGGGAATGACCGCGCAATGACGGCACCCCATTCCTCAGTCCCAGGACGTGTAAAATGGATAGAAAATCATCTGATCTGCCGGTTATGTTTAACCATTACAGACCAACTGTGGATGATAACATAAGTTGGCGCTGTGTTCAAAAATGCCCTGGCCGGATCGTTTCACGAATCTGACTAAGTTCAGGCTAATGCCGAATCCTTGTAGTCGCGGAAGCGATAGCCCAGACCCCGCTCCGTGAAAATGTAGCGCGGCTTCGACTGGTCCGGCTCGATCTTCTTTCGCAGATATGTAATGTATAGACGCAACAGGTGATTGTCGTTTACATATTCGTGCCCCCAGACTTTCGTCAGCAGTACCTCATGGGGGACCACCCAACCAGCGTTCTGGATCAGTTGATGCAAGAGTCGATACTCGGTTGGGCGCAAACTGAGTCGTTCGCCCTCGACAATGACATCGCGCCGCTGCAAATCCACCTGCAACCGCTCATCGATCGTGATAATCTGATCTTCCGGGCGGGTATTCGTCACCTCAAAACGGCGCAGCACCGCACGGATCCGACTGGATAGCTCGCGCGGACTGAACGGCTTCGTCACATAGTCATCCGCCCCCAGATCCAGCCCGCGGATGCGGTCTTCCTCATCCGAGCGCACCGTAAGCATGATCGCCGGAATGTCGCTGATTTCGCGCAGCCGTTTGAGCGTTTCGAATCCGTCCAACCCCGGCATCTCAACATCCAGAAGCACCAGGTTGGGTTCGTATTCCCGAATCTTTTCCAGCGCCTGGAAGCCATCATTGGCCTCCAGAGTCTGATAACCTTCCAGATCCAGATTCATCTTAACAAACCGCACCATGCGTGGTTCGTCATCGACAACCAGGATCTGTTTGGCCGGGCCTGTTTTCGACATAACAACCTTGCCTCGGTTCTGAACTTCCCGCGCACCGCACGGACTGGCACCTTTTATCATAACATGAACGCCTTGCGCTCGGACAGTTCCCGCAATCGCAGTCACATCACCCGTCCCCTCAACTTATGTGCCGCGTAACAGTGTATGAAATTGATGCGAATCGGATTTGACAGCAGAAAAAGGATAGGTTAACCTAATGAATCCTGTCCCCGAACTCGTGCGGAGTTTTTGCCGCAGGGCTGTTGACAGAAGATCAGTCTGAATTTCATTTGACAGGCGAAGAACTGTGTGATACAGTCAGGAAACCTTCACGAATCGGAGTTGATAAAGGATTAGTTGATGTTCGTACGATCTTCGATTTGTCAGGGTTTAGGGGATGTAGTAGAGTAGTGGGGTTGTGGCACATTAACAGTTGAAGAGTGGTAAGAAGAGTCGAGTTCAGCGAGCCTTGAAGTGCGCTCTTGTGCTGAGCGTATCCTTATGGGGATGCGTGGTGGTATGAGGGCGAGTCAATGAAGAGTTAGTAGTAGCTTTGCGTAGAAGCGCGGTGGCGCCGTTTGTTCTGGGAGTATGTGGGGCGAATGGTGTTGGCCGCGAAAATACGGAGAGTTTGATCCTGGCTCAGGATGAACGCTGGCGGCGTGCTTAACACATGCAAGTCGAACGGGAAACGGTGCGTTTTTGCTTAGGTAAGGATGTGCCGTGGAGAGTGGCGAACGGGTGCGTAACACGTAGGTAACCTGCCCCGAAAGGGGGGATAACCACGGGAAACTGTGGCTAATACCGCATAATCTCACTGTAGCGGGAGCTTGGTGAGGAAAGTTGCGGCGATTTGGGAGGGGCCTGCGGTCGATTAGCTGGTTGGTGGGGTAAAGGCCTACCAAGGCGATGATCGATAGCTGTTCTGAGAGGAAGACCAGCCACACGGGAACTGAGACACGGTTCCGACTCCTACGGGGGGCAGCAGTGAGGAATATTGCGCAATGGGGGAAACCCTGACGCAGCAACGCCGCGTGGAGGATGAAGGTTTTCGGATTGTAAACTCCTTAACTGGGGGAAGAGGAAGGACGGTACCCCAGGACGAAGACACGGCTAACTACGTGCCAGCAGCCGCGGTAATACGTAGGTGTCAAGCGTTATCCGGAATTACTGGGCGTAAAGGGTGCGCAGGCGGCGGCGCAAGTCTGGCGTGAAAGCTCCCGGCTTAACTGGGAGAGGACGTTGGAAACTGCGTGGCTAGAGTGAATGAGAGGGGGGCGGAAATCCCGGTGTAGTGGTGGAATGCGTAGAGATCGGGAAGAACACCAGAGGCGAAGGCGGCCCCCTGGCATTTGACTGACGCTGAGGCACGAAAGCGTGGGTAGCGAACGGGATTAGATACCCCGGTAGTCCACGCTGTAAACGATGTGAACGAGGTGTGGGCGGTGTAGAAGCCGTCCGTGCCGGAGCAAACGCGATAAGTTCACCGCCTGGGGAGTACGGTCGCAAGGCTAAAACTCAAAGGAATTGACGGGGGCCCGCACAAGCAGCGGAGCGTGTGGTTTAATTCGATGCAACGCGAAGAACCTTACCTGGGCTTGACATCTGCGTAGTAGTGAAGGGAAACTGGAACGAGCCTTCGGGCAGCGCAGACAGGTGCTGCATGGCTGTCGTCAGCTCGTGTCGTGAGATGTTGGGTTAAGTCCCGCAACGAGCGCAACCCGTGTTGCTAGTTACAAGTGTCTAGCGAGACTGCCGGTGACAAACCGGAGGAAGGTGCGGATGATGTCAAGTCAGCATGGCCTCTATGTCCAGGGCTACACACACGCTACAATGGTTGGTACAAAGGGAAGCGAAGGGGAGACCTGGAGCGAATCCCATCAAAGCCAATCATAGTTCGGATTGCAGGCTGCAACTCGCCTGCATGAAGCCGGAGTTGCTAGTAACCGCAGGTCAGCAATACTGCGGTGAATACGTTCCCGGGCCTTGTACACACCGCCCGTCACGTCATGGGAGTTGGTAAGACCTGAAGACGGTGACCCAACCTTCGGGAGGGAGCTGTTTAGGGTGGGACTGATGACTGGGACGAAGTCGTAACAAGGTAGCCGTACCGGAAGGTGCGGCTGGATCACCTCCTTTCTAAGGAAGGCAGGGCGCATCGGTGGCGGCAGTTGAGCAGTTTAGCTGTCGGGGAAGCCGACAGCGTCCGGGTTGGCTGGGTTTGAGCTTCTTACCACTTTTCAGGGGTTAATGTGCCCCTGTTGTTGTATGTAGAGCAGGAAGAGGGCCTGTAGCTCAGACGGTTAGAGCACTGTGCTGATAACGCAGGGGTCCGTGGTTCGAGTCCACGCAGGCCCACTGGGTCTGGCAGGCCCGGTTCGGAGTGGGGCCGGCGTGCTGGGTGCGGGTTGCCCGGTTTGCCGGATGGAAGTTGTTGTGTTGGCACATTAAGAACTGAATAGGATAGAGAAGAACTGCTGTAGGAGTGAGAAGTGGGCGGCGGCTGCGAGGCCGTTGCTTAGAGTACAGCAGGTTAAGCTACGAAGGGCATACGGAGGATGCCTTGGCGCCAAAGGCCGAGGAAGGACGTGTACCACTGCGAAAAGCTGCGGGGAGTCGTGGTAAGGCTGCGAGCCGCAGATGTCCGAATGGGGAAACCCGCCCTGGGGAATGCCGGGGCAGCGCGCGGTGAAGAGATAGCTGCGCAGCGGGGAACTCGGGGAAGTGAAACATCTAATTACCCGGAGGAAAAGAGAAAATTCCGTGAGTAGTGGCGAGCGAAAGCGGAGGAGTCCAAACCGTGTTGGCGCAAGCTGGTGCGGGGTTGGAGGACCGACGGAAGGGTTGGACCGGATAGCGGAACCGCACTGGAAAGGCGGACCGGAGAGGGTGAGAGTCCCGTAGGCGAAATCTGGGAAAATCTGGTCGGGATCCTGAGTATCACGGGGCACGCAAACCTTGTGAGAAGCTGGGGAGACCACTCTCCAAGACTAAATACCTTTGGCGACCGATAGTGGACAAGTACCGTGAGGGAAAGGTGAAAAGGACCCCTGTTAGGGGAGTGAAAGAGATCCTGAAACCGTATGCCTACAAGCAGTCAGAGCCTGATGCCGGGGTTCGCCCTGGCCGGGTGATGGCGTGCCTATTGGAGAATGAGCCAACGAGTTACGGTTGGTAGCGAGGTTAAGGCGTTAAAGCCGGAGCCGAAGCGAAAGCGAGTCTGAAGAGGGCGCAGAGTTGCTGGCCGTAGACCCGAAACCAGGTGAGCTATCCATGTCCAGACTGAAGCGGGAGTAAAATTTCGTGGAGGGTCGAACCGGTGTACGTTGCAAAGTGCTCGGATGAGGTGTGGATAGGGGTGAAATGCCAAACGAACCTGGAGATAGCTGGTTCTCGCCGAAATAGCTTTAGGGCTAGCGTCGTTCGTTGAGGATAGGAGGTAGAGCACTGGATGAGGTAGGGGGCGAAATGCTTACCGAACTCAACCAAACTCCGAATGCCTATGCTTAAGAGCGGCAGTCGGACTACGGGAGATGAGTTTCGTGGTCGAGAGGGGAAAAGCCCAGACCGTCAGCTAAGGTCCTTAAGTGGTGGCTAAGTGGGAAAGGAAGTGGTGTTACTGAGACAGCCAGGAGGTTGGCTTGGAAGCAGCCATCCTTGAAAGAGTGCGTAACAGCTCACTGGTCAAGTGATACTGCGCCGAAAATATAACGGGGCTTAAGCCACCCGCCGAAGCTACGGATTCGTGTATGCGTGCGCGTATACACGGGAGGTAGGCGAGCGTTCCATGCGCATTGAAGCGGCACCGGAAGGAGCTGTGGAGGGCATGGAAGCGAGAATGTTGGCACGAGTAGCGAGAACTGTGTGAGAACCGCAGTCCCCGAAAGTCTAAGGTTTCCGACGGGAGGTCAATCCGCGTCGGGTTAGTCGGACCTAAGGCGAGGCCGAAAGGCGTAGTCGATGGATAACAGGTGAATATTCCTGTACCGCGTGCGGTTGTTTGAGCGAAGGGGTGACGCAGAAGGGTAGGTCAGCCAGCGGCTGGAAGAGCTGGTGCCAAGCCTGTAGGCGATGAGGGCGGGGAGAAAAGACCGCCTGAGCTGAGGGGTGAAGGCGAGCCTTTACTAGGTGGAAGTGATTGAACCCAAGCTGACGAGAAAAGCCTCTAGCGAGACCGGCGCGTCCGTACCGCAAACCGACACAGGTAGACAGGTGGAGAACACCAAGGGGAACGGGAGAACCTTCGTTAAGGAACTAGGCAAAAATGGTCCGTAACTTCGGGAGAAGGACCGCCTCAGTAGGGTGAGGTTGTGAACACAACTGAGCCTGAGGAGGCCGCAGAGAAGAGGCCCTGCCGACTGTTTATCAAAAACACAGGTCCGTGCGAAGTTGAGAGACGACGTATACGGGCTGACGCCTGCCCAGTGCCGGAAGGTTAAGGGGAGAGGTGAGAGCTTTGAACTGAAGCCCCGGTGAACGGCGGCCGTAACTATAACGGTCCTAAGGTAGCGAAATTCCTTGTCGGGTAAGTTCCGACCCGCACGAAAGGCGTAACGAGTGGGGCACTGTCTCGACGGAGGGCCCGGTGAAACTGAAGTAGGAGTAAAGATGCTTCTTACCCGCAGCAGGACAAAAAGACCCCGTGGAGCTTTACTGCAGCCTGATATTGGATTAGGGCTTAATTTGTGTAGGATAGGTGGGAGACTGTGAAGCTGGTTCGCCAGGATCGGTGGAGTCGTTGGTGAAATACCACCCTGATTGAGTTTTGGTTCTAACCTGTAGCGTAATCCGGTATGGGGACAGTGTCAGGTGGGCAGTTTGACTGGGGCGGTCGCCTCCCAAAGAGTAACGGAGGCGCGCAAAGGTTCCCTCAGGCTGAATGGAAACCAGTTGTAGAGTGCAAACGCAAAAGGGAGCTTGACTGCGAGACGGACATGTTGAGCAGAGACGAAAGTCGGCGTTAGTGAACCCACAGTACTGAGTGGAAAGGCTGTGGCTTAACGGATAAAAGCTACCCCGGGGATAACAGGCTAGTCTTCCCCAAGAGTTCACATCGACGGGAAGGTGCGGCACCTCGATGTCGGCTCGTCACATCCTGGGGCTGGAGTAGGTCCCAAGGGTTGGGCTGTCCGCCCATTAAAGTGGCACGCGAGCTGGGTTCAGACCGTCGTGAGACAGGTCGGTCTCTATCCGCTGTGGGCGTAAGGGAATTGAGAGGGGCTGTCCCTAGTACGAGAGGACCGGGATGGACAGACCGCTGGTGTGCCAGTTGTCGTGCCAACGGCATCGCTGGGTAGCTAAGTCTGGGACGGATAACCACTGAAAGCATCTAAGTGGGAAGCCAGCCTCGAGATAAGTTCCCTCACAGAGTAGTCTGGTAAGTGCGCTGGTAGACGACCAGTTTGATAGGCGGGACGTGTAAGGATCGAGAGGTCTTGAGCGAACCCGTACTAAAGCACGAGGGCTTAACCTGTGCAACTCGCCTTACAGCAGTGATTCTTTATCCTGTTTAGTTCTTAGTGTGTCAGATGCGTGCAAGCGCAAGCTGCTTGCGCGCGCGATGACGCACAGTGCGCCGGATGGTGCGAAAGGCTGTCTGCGTTGCGCTGGTCGGCTTGGCGCAAGACCGCAACGCAAGCGCGCCGCATGGCAAAGGCAAAATGCAAGTCAGGGGAGTGGAGTTGGTGGCAAGAGCGGTGGGGAGACACCCGGCCCCATCCCGAACCCGGCAGTAAAGTCCACCAGCGTCGATGGTAGTGCGGGGGCGACTCCGTGTGAGAGTAGACCGCTGCCAACCTCCATCTCCCCTTTCTTAAATATCAGAAGTTCGGAAACTCCCGCTCAGGGAGTTTTTCTTTGGGCGTTAAATACTTGACTTCGCAAGAAAACAGGAGTCATGTACTTGCCTTCGCCAATCTCTCAAAGCCCTCTTTCTCCATATTTTAGCCTCCCATTAAGCCTCTTTGTTTCCCTACGGCAACACGAGGGCATTCGCCGCACCTTGAGTTAATCTGGCAAGGTGGGGCAATTGTCGCTGAAGTGGACCCAAAAAACTGGACCACGAGCTAACGTGTATAATGGTGCAATTCACCAAGCACGTGGAGGGACAGTTTCATGGTCAATAAACGACTTCTACAACCATAAGAGACCGCATCAAAGTCTCAACTATCGGACTCCAGCTGAAGAGCACTTCGTGCTCTGATCAGAGCCGGCCGCATCCGTCTGGATGCACCTTATTTTCCCCGTTTCGTGGTCTAGTGATCGGGGCCAACCATAAGCAGCGCAAGACGAACTGGGGTTCTGGCAACTTCCGATCTAATCTCGACCGCCAATGACACCAAGAGATTTGGCCAGTAAAGTCGAAATGCAGTATATGGTTGACCCCGATTTCTAGACTATGAATGGAAAAGTGAGGTGCATCCTGACGAATGTGATTGATTCTGAATCAGAGTGCGCTGTGCTTTTCAGTTGATGTCCTACAGTCGAGACTTTTGTACGGCCTCTCACTGTTGAAAAGTCGAGATAGTTGCTTAAGCCGGCCTGCAGTCGACGCGTCGAGTTATACTGCTTGATTTCATGGTTATCAGCAGGGCCACCCCTGCACTAGCTACTTCGCCGCGCGGCCGACCTCTTACGCCTTCGTCTCGCAAATTCACGAACGACAACTGCAGCCGCCTCAACCGCGAGACGGTCACGATAGACAGCCTGACGCGGACGAGCAGCGACAACTACGACAACTACGACAACTACCCCCGGCCGATTCCCTGCCAATCTCGAAGGTTCGACAGCGCCCGTGCATCAGGCAGACTAGGCCGATTCACCGGTGTAGAACGCCGTCGTGCGCGCTGCCGCCGCACCCGCGGCCTCCGCGTCCGTCCCGGCCGCGACCGCCGCTTGACCCCACCTCTCGCTGCTGCATGTGATGAACGCCTTGCCATCCGGCGAAGTGACAAATGCGACTTCGTCAGGCTTCGGCTCCTTCGGATGCGCAAGATGAAGCGTGAGTCCCAGGAGACCCATCTCCCAGCCGACGCCGGTCGCCCCGGGCCCGTAGTTGTGCCAGTGTTCCGAAAGGTGCGCAGTGTGCGTGAGTATAAGCCGCGCGCGGCCGCTTCCTTCGTCCGAAAAGCGTACCTCCACCCAGCTGACGTCCTCGCCAAACTCCCATGTCAGCGCGACATGCGAGCGCCTTTCGCACGCCGTGATCAAGCCGCCTGCGTTGCCTTCCAACTGATAGCGACTGCCCAGTTCGTGTTCGCCGCTGATCGGCAGAAACCAGCGCGGAATACGCTCGCCGTTCGTCACCGCGTCCCACAACTCCTCAACCGTAGTCGAGTAGATGCGAGAAAGTGTGACCGCGCCAGCGGATTGCCCATCGCGCTCCAGCAACGACACCCAGCGCTCCACCGCGCCGAGGTGACTTTCAATATCGAAATTCATCGTTCCTCTCTGCCTTTCCTATTGGGCCGGAGCGGAGCGCAATGCTCTGTCCTTGGCCTGCTGGGGAGGCCGCTTCGCACATCGGCGTCTACTGTTCCCCATCCTCAAGCAACCAACATCTTGACAACTGACCATCCGCCGGTTCAAAGGCCGGCGGGATCTCCTGCGCGCAGTGATCAAAGGCCAGCGGGCAACGCGGGTGGAAGCGGCAACCCGTAGGCGGCTGGCGCAGGTCCGGCGGCGCGCCCGGAATGAACTGCGGCGGCGTGTCGGTGTGGAGCCGGGGAATGCTAGCCAGCAGCCGCTGCGTATAGGGGTGGCTGGGGCGCAGCAGAACCTGCTCCGCGCTGCCGATCTCAACGATCTGTCCGGCATAGACAACGGCCAGGTCGTCGCACACATCGCTCGCCAGGGCGATGTCGTGGGTGATAAAAATGATCGAAAGGTTCATGTCCCGTTTCAGCTGTTTGAGCAGGTTGGTGATCTGGGTCTGCACGCTGGCGTCCAGCGCCGAGGTCGGCTCATCCATGATCACCAGCGGCGGTTGCAGGATCAGGGCGGCCGCGATCATCGCGCGCTGCTTCATGCCGCCGCTCAGTTCATGCGGATAACGGACAAAAACGTCGGCGGGCAGCCCCACATAGGCCAACAGCTCTAGGGCGCGCGCGCGCGCCTCCCGTTTGTTGGCGTTTCCGCTCACGACCAGCGGTTCAATGATTTGCTCCCCAACCCGCAGCACAGGGTTAAAACCGTTCTGGGCGCCTTGCGGGACCAACGCCAGCTTGCGCCAGCGAATCTCCTGCCGGAAACGGTCGTCCGCCATGCCGAGCAACTCCTGCCCGTCCAACCAAATTTCGCCCTCATAGCGGGCCACGTTCGGGGGCAGCATGCGCATGATCGAAAGGGCAAGCGATGACTTGCCGCTGCCCGATTCCCCCACCAGTCCCAGCGCAGAACCGCCGCTCGCCAGCGCAAACGACACGCTATCCACCGCACGCACAGGCCCGGCCCGGTCGGCATAGTGAAAAATGAGGTTGCGCACATCGAGAAGCATTGTCATAGTATGTTTTTGGTTTCTGGTTTTGAGTAACTTCGCCAGAGCGATTGACGAGGTTTTACTGAAATCTGGCTACTGAAAACTGCCCTTACTGCCCTCTCCTCAACCGCGGGTTCACCACCGGCTCGATCCCCAACGCCAGCAGCATGAAGGTCAACGCGGTCAGCACAATGAAAAGTCCCGGAGGCACGATCCACCACCAGTAGCCAACGTAAATGCCGCCGGTGCGGAAGCCGGTCTCCAATATCTGACCCCAGGTGGGGATGGAGGGATCGCCCAGCCCCAGGAAACTGAGGCCGGCCTCGGCCAGGATGGCGGACGGCGCGGCAAAAACCAGTTGCGCCAGGACATAGGGCATGATCTGGGGCAGGATGTGGCGGAACATCACCCGCCGCCGCGACGCGCCCAGGCTCTGGATCGCTTCGATCAGTTGGTTGGTGCGCATGTGGAGCACCATGCTGCGCACCTGGATCGTCAGGCCCGGCCAACCGAAGGCGATGAGGATGAAGATGATCATCCACAGGCTGGGGCCGATGATGAAAAGCATGAAGATGAGCAGCGGAAGCACAGGTACGTTGGCGACGATGTCGGAGATGCGTTGGATCGTGATGTCGGCGCGTCCGCCCAGGTAGCCGCTGGCAATGCCCAGCGTTGTGCCGATCGCAGTCGACATCAGCGCGGCGATGACACCGATGAAGAGCGCGACGGGCAGACCGAACAACAGCCCCCGCGCCAGATCTCTGCCCAGGCTGTCGGTGCCCATCCAGCCGAATACGGCGCCCCCTACGACGAAGCGCACTCTCCCCACACTGTCGCCCTCTGCCCGCAGAGCAGCCTGGACGATGACCTCATAGTCGCCGGTCAGGGGCGCGAACGCTTCGTCGGCATCGTCGCCAGGGACGCCAAAGAGGATGCGATCCACCCGTCCGCCGATCTGCGCACCGTCCAGGCGCAGGCCGAACTCGTCGGCCACGAACACCTGAACAGAGGTCACGGTCGCTTCATCGGTGCTCAACTGCACCCGCAGCGGGGTCTTGGCGTAGCGCTGGAACGGTCCGCTCTCCCCTTCGCGCGGGCCGCGCACCGCGTGGCGGAAAATGCGTATCTGCTTGCCGTCCGGCCGTTTGAGCGAGATCAGCACGAGGGGCGGCCGCTCTGCATAGTTCACATCGGCCAGCGTGACCGCCAGAAATGTCGGCGGGCGCGCAGAGGCATAGGTCAGGGGGAAGCGCCAAGTATGGACGGGACCGCTGCGGGCCATCTGCACTGTGTCCGGCTCTGTGCCCTCGAAGACACGGTGGGGAGGCCGCGTCTCCCGCAGCAACGCGTTGATCCACACCGGCGGCACGGCTTTGGGGTTATCCACCCAGACGACGGGATTGCTCCATTGACTCTCGCCAAAGTCCAGCGGGAAAACGGACAACACATAGAGAGCGACCACGAACAGCAGGCTCATCAGGATCACGCCGCCGAGGCCCGGCCCGCTGCGCAGAAGTTCCCGCATCAGTCCGTGTACCTCACACGGGGGTCGAGAAAGACGTAGAGCGCCTCCAACACAATGCGGATCACGACATACATCAGGGTGAAGATGAAGGTGAGGGCCACGATCACATTTTCATCGGGTGTTCCGGCCAGGGCGTCATAGTAGAGCCGGCCCATCCCCTGCCAGTTGAACACCGTCTCCACCAGAATCGATCCCGACAGCGAACCGGCCAGGCTGAACATCAGCCCGGTAACGATCGGCGGCGCGGCCACCCGTAGAATGTGGCGCAGCCGCACGCGGCTTTCGGGCAGCCCCTTCGCGCGGGCGATATTGACGTGATCCTCTTGGGCGATATTGAGCGTGATCGTGCGGATCGAATACATCGAAGGGCCGATGCTGACGAGAACCAGGGTGATCACCGGCAGCAGCGCATGTGAGACCAGGTCGAAGAAGCGGGGAAGGGGCTGTGTCGGCGGCGGCGTGCTGTACATGCCGCCGGAGGGCAGGATACGCAGCTGAATCGAGAGAAACAGGATCAGCAGGATGCCGATCCACCAGGTGGGGATGGCGAAGGAGACGGCCGCGAACCCGGAGACAAAGCGATCCAGCCAGGAACCCTGGCAAGTGGCCAGATAGACACCGGCGATGATGCCGACGGTCGCGGTGATGATCAACGATGTCGTGAGCAGGAGCATCGAGTTCGGCACCCGCTCCATAACGATGTCGAAAACCCGGTTGCTGCCGTCAAAGCTGCGCAGCGTGCGCGCCTCGCCCAGGTCCAGCGTCATCACCCGCAACACCATGCGCGGCAGGCGGTAGTACCAGGGCGTGCTCAATCCATAAAAAATCTCCAGTTGCTCGCGGCGCTTTTCCAGCACCTTTTCCATCTCGTCAGGGTCGCGGATCGTCTCGGCCAGCGCCGTGCGTTCCGCGCGCAGTTGCTCGCCGATCGTGGCGGCCAGAATGCGGTCGGAAAAACCGGTCAGGCCCAGCGTCAGCACCAGAAGGAGCAAAACGACAAAAAAGACCCCGACCATGGTCAGGGAGCGGAGTAGAAGAGGGCGAATTAAGGACATGACACCAGTGGCTAGTAACCAGTGGCGAGTGACCAGAAATTACACAAACCACTGGTAACCGGCCACTGGAGATTCATTGACCGGTTATAAGCGTCTCCGGCGCGCGTACAACAGCCCACCGCCGATTACAGCGACGATCAGGGCCACCACAACTGCATTCACAGGCAGACCGCCGGCCGCTTCCTCAGCCGCCTCCTCCGCGGAGTCTTCGGCCTCAGCAGGCTCGGCAGCGCTCTCCGAGTCGCTCGTCTCATCCGATTCTGAAGCGGCCTCTGAATCGGATTCCGTGTCCGACTCTTCCGAATCGGACTCCGTATCGGCTGACGCCTCTTCCGTTGCGCTGTCCTCTTCATCGTCCGCCTCGGGCTTCGCTTCCTCCTCAGGCACCAGCTCCTCCTCGATGATGGTGATATCCGCCTCCAATTCGATGCGCCGCTCCGCCATGCGCGCCAGCTCATCGCTGTAGGCAACCAGCACCAACTCGTAGATCCCCAACTCCAACTCGGCTGTGGTCTCGGCGGTCATCCTGATCGCAAACCAGTTTGCGTCCAGCGTTTCCGCATCGCCCTGTTGGATGATCTCCCCGCTCGCGGTGTCGAACAGCAGATAGCGCAACGACAGATTGCCCGGCCCATCCAGCGTCAAGGTAACTTCATAGTCGACGGCCAGTTCAATCGGCGGCGCCTCGATCTCCACATAGTCGATCAGGTCGGGCAGCCCGCGGTAGAGATCGGTCGCTGTGAAGGGGTAGTTCTCGTCGCGAAAAGCGGCCAGTTCGGCGAATTGCGCCGGTGGATCATAGCGTTCCAACGTGAAGGGACCGTTGCTAATCACCATGTGGCCTTTGTCATCGAACCAGTCGAGCACCGCCGTGTAGCGTTCCACACCCTCTTCGCTGCTGACCAGGACCGTTTCGCCGTCCGCTGTCGGCACGGTAAACACATCCACGGGAATGGTCTCCGCCCGGCGCAGGTCCAACATGGCCTTGCGTACCAGCCGGGCGTCCCGATCCAGCACGAGGCTGATCCAGGGCACATTGTAGCGGGCGGCAGCCGTGTCGCTATACGCGGCCCGTCTCTGGCTGAACACCAGTTCATCCAGAGCATAGAGCATCTCCCAGGGCGTGCTCAGCCCCGCAGGAATGCCGTAGGACGCGATGTAGTCTTGCTCAAAGTGCCAGAAGTCCACATAGGCCTCGATGCGGTTTTCGTCCAGCACGCGGTAGCCCTTGATCGTCTCCAGGAAGGGGCGCGAGGTGATGGCGATGACGGTTTCGATCTTGGCTTTGTCGGGATTGTAGGACAGGTCGAAACCCTGATAGATCGAATAGAGCACATCGGCCATGCTGATCGGCTGCCCATGATGCCACGGGGCCTGGAAGTATTTGCTGTAGTCGTAGACCACCTTGCTCGTGGCCGTTATCTCTTCACCCACCGGCGCCCACCGGCTCCGCTGCGCATCCCACAGGATGGCGTCCGCGGGCACATCCAGCGCGCCACGCGGCCCAGCCGTCTCGACCTCATAAGCGATGCGGAAGGGCGCGGGAATCCCGGTGAAGGGGTCATTCCATATCGCCGGATCGTGCAACTGCCGCCAGATATCGTTGCTGTAGACATCGCCAAACCCGCCAACCGGGTTCCAGGTCGTGCGTTCGGTCCACACCCAAAGATGGCCCACGGTCAGTTCGTCGCTGCCCGGTTTGTAGGCCGAACGGAGGCTCCACAACCCGCGTGGCCCGGCGGCCAGATCTTGGGTGATGCCCTCGACGTCCGCCTGCACTGGGAAGGCGTTAATCACAGTGGCAATCCAGATGCGCACCGACTCGTCCAGCCCGACGCGCGTCATCTCCCGGTACATCTCGTCGCGCTCGGCCTGGTCGGCGAAATCGCCCTTGAAGAGCCGCTCGCCCAACTCGTCCAACTCTTCGTTCTCATAGTGCCAGAAGCCGACCTCTTTCCAGCCGGGCATATTGCCCAGCCACGGCGCATAAAAGGAGTTGATGCCGCCGAAATCATAGCGGTTGGGCGCGCCGCGTCCCCAGCCTTCGGTGTAGAGATGCCATTCGAATTGGGCCGGATCGCTGGCATAGACGGTCTGGATGGCCGGCGCAAACGTTTGGCGATTGGCTGCAACGGCAAACCCGGCGTCTTGCAGGGCCACGCGAATCAGGTCGCCCACCTCACGCCGCTCGTCCTCCACCCGCATGATGAACTTCAAGCGTACCGGCTGACCGTTGAAATGCCACACGTCGTCCACCAGTTCTGCGCCGGCCTCGGTCATGGCCTCCGCGATCTGTTGGCGGGCGTATTCCGGATCGTAGCTCAAATCCGCCTGCTGGATCACGTCGAAGACGGTCAGATAGTCGAAATCGGTCGAGGCCACGTTGGTGTACATGGGCGACGCCTGCCCCTGGTAGATCTCCCGCGTCACAAACTCGCGGTCGATCAGGCGCTGCATCGCCTGCCGCACCTCTTTGATCGCAAAGGGGTTCAACCTTCCTTCGGGAGCCGGAGCCGGATTCAGGATCAACGAGATCGTGCTCGCCGGGGCCTCATAGAGTTGGATGCCCTCTTTGTCTCGCAGCTGGCGCGCCGCCGCGATCTTCAGGTTGAAGTAGTAGAGGTCCATCTCGCCGGCTTCCAGATCCAGCGGGGCGCGGTCCACGTTGAACGCCTTGAAGTAGAGCCGCTCGACCGCCGGGCCTGGCTCCTCGTGGGGGGGCGTATACTGCGCCCGGGCTGAGAAGGAGAAGCCAATGATGACCGCCAGGCTCAGAAGCAGCGCGTATTGCGTCTTGCGCATCCCAGGCACAATCCGATACGCAACTCGCAGCAATCCTTGCACGCCCCCGGCTGAGTTCGCCGCGGCGCGGCCCCGCAGTTTGGTTGATGAAGTCGTTTTCATGTTACAGATCCTTCCCCGAAGTATTGCCTATTGCGCTGCCCATGCTTGCCCAAAACGCAATACACAATGATTGATACATGGTTCATTCACGCCTGCGTGACGAAACCCATAGCAGACTAAGCGCGATGCCGATGCCGATGCCGCCGACCACGGGCCAAGCCGCGATCCCGCCCGGCACGACCGCGGTAACAAGCGCCGTCTCCGCCGGGACACTTTCCGAACTGCTGTCAGCAACGGTCAAATCCATCGCCGGCGTCAGACCGGCTTGCGATGCCGACCCATTCAACTGATCCAGTTTCTCATGCAGCGCATCCAGCTTCTCGTCCAGGTCCTGCACATTGTCGAAGCCGAATTCCATGTAGAACGATGTGGTAGCGAAGTTGCCCGATTCATCGACCAGCGTCACCCGATGGGCGCCTTCACCCGAGATGGGCACGAAGATCTGCTGCGTATAGCGCCCCAGCTTGTCGGTGCGGCCCGACGCGGCATTGGCGCCGCCCACCTGCAAATAGATATCCATATCCGGTTGGAAGCCGTGCCCCTGCACCGTGATCGTCTCACCCGCGGCGCCGGCGTCCGGGCTGATGAAAATCTCAGGGCGGGCGATCGCGCGTTGGCGGCTGAAACCGATCTTCTGGTTGGTAGGGCCAAACTCGCCCAGGCGCGTGTCCGCCCACACCAGATAGGCGTCGTTCTCGCTTGCGGCAATGGCGAAATAGTCCCCTAGGAATAGCCCTCTGGGGAACCCCTTGTTGGGATTGGAAGGGAAATCGGTCACGCGCGTATCCCCGACCTTCAGGTCCAACTCTTCCAGTTCAAATCCCCAATTCTCGCCCTGATCTTCGGAACGGGAATAGTAGATATGATAGCGGGTCTGCACCGGGTCATCCCGCATATCGCCCCACATCAGGTGGATCGTCCCATCCGGCCCCACATCCATCGCCGGGAAGAACTGGAGGGCGTCAGTCTCGTCGGCGTTGATGCGTTTGGGGCGCGACCAACGGTCCCCGCCATTGGTCGAGCGGATAAAGTAGACATCCCCCTCATCCTGCGGGTTGTTCGCCGGCAGACCCACGTAGGTTACATACAGTTCATCGTTGGCGCCGACCGCGACTTTGGGGAAGGCTGACGCCCAATAACGGAAGTAGGCGTTGCGCGGCCGGAACCCCGGCTCCAGGAAACGGGCGATGCGCTTCGGCTCGCCGAACGTTTCGCCGCCATCCTCCGACTTGGACATATAAAACTCGGCCAGGCCTTTCATGCTCTCGTCGTCAGTGCTGTCGAGCCAAGTTACATAGAGCGTCCCTTTGGAATCCACAACCGGAAACGGCCCTTGCACCACCCGTTTGGTGCCGATCGCGTTCGACTGGCCTTCCGTATCGTCGATCTCGCCGTAGGTGCGCTTCACCGTGGGGCCGACCGCCACCGATTCCGACCAGGTTACGCCCTGGTCCAGAGAGTAGCTCAGCATCGGCGTGGTCTGCACCTCCGGCGCGCCCAAGGTGGGAAGTTCACCCAGGTAGAGAATGTCGTAGATGGTGTTGAACTTCACATAGCTGACGTAGATCACCATCTGGTCCTCAATCGTTGGATGGGAGCCTATCGCCATCCACGGCTTGTCCAGGAAGCTCAAGCTCACTTTGCCCCGCATACGGCCGGTCGGGTCCATGATGATGTCATCCGTTGTCACGTCGCTGCGCGCGCTGTCGACCGGCTCCTCCCACACGAAGCCGCCATCCTTCGACGCAGAGACCGCGATCGAAGAGACCAGCGCGAACCCGGTCGCATTGCCGACCGTGTACTCCTTGATGCCGATCGAAATCGAGGCTATGTAGACATTGCCGTCTCTATCGAACTGCACCACCGGATCGCCGCCGGAAATGCGGTCTTTGCGCAGATACTTGATCTGCTGCGGCCCCTCCCAATGCACCCCGCCGTCGATGCTGACGTAGGCCGAATTGTTGGGAAAGTTGTAGTCGATCACGCCCAGGACCAGGTGATCCGGATCAAGCGGGTTGACGGCAATGTCCGGCTCCGTCTGTAATAGGCTGTTGCTGAAATCGCGGGTCACCAGCAGGTCGCGGCTGAACGCGGGCGCCGGATCGCGGTAAGGCACGAGGATGCCCGGCCCCACCGACTGCAGGAGCGGAACGTTGCCCCCGCTGCCAGGCAGACCGGACAGATTCTGACGATCGAGCGTGTTCCAGCCCGGACGGTCGAGGAATATCCGGTTGTCCACACCCTGGGCGATGAGCCATGCCGGCCCTGAGAGCACGTCCTGGATCGGGTTCATGGCGTCTTGGATATCGGCCGGATTCTTGCTGATCTTGCCGCGCTCCGGCAGCTGCGGCACCGGCATCTGCGCCGCCACCGGCAGCGGCCCCGCCAGCAGCATCGTTATTAAGAGTAGAACAGGGAAACGCAGGCGTCTGACCAGTCGGAGGCCGCTACCGGCCCGTCTGAATCTGTGCAGTCTATCCATGGGACACAAGACTCCTTATGTGTACACAGCAGTGGTTCGGGATGCGTGGTCAGCAGTGGGTAACTGCACGAGCCACTGCAATATGGACATGGACAAACCAGGTCCAATGTCCGCGTTGATAACGGTAAGCGGAGATGTTGAATGCGCCCCTGCTTGAAAGGGGCGCGTACGATTTCAACGGTTAGGGCATCAAATGTTATTATAATAGCAGATTTGCGTTCTCAGCCCCGGTAGGCGGCACTACTTTTTGATGTGAATTCGATTTGATGCCACGCCTTTTCCCTTTGAAAAGTGAGAGGGAAAAATCCTCTCCCAAAAAAAAGGTGGCTTTCAACGTGAACGCAGATTCGTTCTGAATGGGTGGCGCAGTTACCGACACGTATCACTGGCCATTGGTATCATACAGATAACAGGCGACATAGTGATTCGGCTCGACTTCCCGTAGCTGCGGTGTCGTCAGTTCACAGCGCCCCGCCATATAGGCAGCGCAACGGGGATGGAAGGAGCATCCGCTTGGCGCATTGGCGGGGCTGGGCGGCTCGCCAGGCAGGCTGGGCCGTTGGTTCAGCCGGTTGGCCGGGTCCGGTTCGGGCACAGCCGCAATCAGAGCCTGGGTATATGGATGCAACGGATTGCGCACGACATCTGTCGCCTCACCCATCTCGACGACGCAGCCCAAATACATGACCACGATGCGCTGGGCGAAATGGCGAGCCGTGGCAATATCGTGGGTAATGTATAGAAAGGTGATGTTGAACCGCTCTTGCAGCTCGCGCAGCAGCGCCAATAGCTCTGCCCGGCTGGATGCGTCCACCATCGAAACCGGCTCGTCCGCCATGATGAACTGCGGCTGCAACACGAGGGCACGGGCAATGCTCAATCGCTGGCGCTGACCACCGGACAACAGATCGGGGTACTTGTCGGCAATCTCCTGCGCCGGGCGCAGACGCACATCATGCAGGACCTGAACCACCCGCTCTCGCCGTTCCCGCTCGTTGCCGATTCCATGGATCACCAAGGGTTCGGCCACGCTATCGTAAGCCTTCATAAAAGGGTCAATGCTTGCAAACGGATCCTGAAAGATGGCCGCAGTTCTGCGGCGAAACGTTTTCTGCGCCTTCCGTGATAAGGCGGTGATTTCTGTATTGTCAAAGCGGACTTGGCCGTCGGTAACGTTGACCAGCCCCAGCGCAGCCCGTCCCAACGTGGTTTTGCCGCTGCCGGACTCACCGACGACGGCCACCACTTCGCCGGCCTGAATGTCCAACGTCACGCCGTCCACAGCATGGATCGACTCACTGCCAAAGAGTCCCTTGCGGACGCTGAAATGCACCTTGACGTTATGCAGTTCAACCAGCGGTTTTGACGAATATTTTGGCGGACAACTTTTCATTGCGATGGTCAATACAATATTTCGTCACAATGCGACATCTCATAGAGTATACTCATCCGTTGCCAAGTGCGCAAAGATGCCGGCGGCAACGGACTCTCAAAATGCCTTGCGCCTGTCGAAAATCGTTTTCACCGTTGTAGGCGCTGCGCCATAGTGTTTGATCGAGAAAATGCCCCCGCCGGACGAACGGTTGAACTCGTTTTTCCGATCAAAGTGAGGGACGAGGAGTGAGTGGTTTTCTCTCTTTTCCCGCCCCTTTGGAGGAGCCCAGATGAAATTACACGATCGATTGCCGCGATTCGACGCCTTCCGCGACAGTTTGCCCCGCCCACCAGCGCTTTGCAAACTGTCAAACCCCTTGATATTGACTGCCCTTGTCCTGTTCCTGGCCGCGTGCCAGTCTCTGCCAACGACACCCGTTGCCGCCACGCCAACTGCTCCTCCGGCCGGGAGGGCAACCCAAACTCCGCCGCCAATCGTCATCCCCACGCAAACGCCCGGGCCTCCACCTACGGCCACACCCGCGGCGCGGGCCGAGCCGGACCGGACGCTGGCGGTGACGTTGAGCGCCAAGGGTCGTTCTCTCTTCGTAACCAGCGACCTGAACGGAGCCGAAGCGGCTTTCGTCGATGCAATTGCTGCCGACCCCAGCTATCTGCCCGCCCATCTGGGCCTGACCGATGTCTACCTCTACCAGTCGCAGTACTGGCAACAGGCCCTGCAATCCGCCCAAAACGCGATCGCGCTGGCGCCGGAGGACAGCACGGCCGTGGCCTATCTTGCCTGGGCAGAGCAGGGAGCGCATCACTTTGACGAAGCCAAAGAACTGGGACTGCGGGCGGTCGAGTTGGACGCAGAAAACGCCACCGCGCACATGGCTCTGGCCGACATTCTTGTCAGCATGTATGAGGTCGACAGGGCCTTTGAACACGCCCAGTCGGCCTTGCGCCTGGATCCGGAGTCGGCGCCCGCCTGGGCCACGCTCGGCTCGATCGCCTTCCAGATGCACGATTGGGACAAGGCCGGCGACGCCAATGCGCAGGCATTGGAGCTGGAACCGGATTTCTTCGCCTGGCACATCATCAGCGCCCGCCATGAGTTTAATGTCTACGGTGATGTCTATGCGGCCCGCTCGATCGCGGAACCGGCAGTAAACTCTCTGCCACACCATGCCTCCACCCTTTTCTTCGAGGCAGACATGGCCGCCGAAGAAGGTGACTGGGAAACGAGTGAGGCAAAGTGTTTGCAAACCATTGCCCTCGACCAGCCCCATACCCCCTTCCCCGATGGTTACAGTTGCATGGCGCTGATGTTGCTCCAGCAGGAGCGCAACGCCGAGACCGCCGCCTATCAGACGCTAGCCGAGGGGCGGACTACGGTTCACCGCCGTGATGTGACGCTGATCCGAATGCGGCTGCTCAATGATCAGGACCGCTGCGAAGAGTCGCGTGCGCTGGCACAGAATTGGCTCGACGCCCGCCCTTACAGCATCTCGGCCACCCGGATGGTCGGCGTCAGCTATCTTTGCGATAAAGATTTCGCCACCGCCGCCACCTATTTCCGCAAAACCCTGGACGCACTGCCCGAATCGGTGGGCGATGCCCGTCTGCTGGCGATCGCCTATGCCCGCGACGATAGAGCCCAGGATGCGCGCGCCGCGCTGAACGAGGTCAAAGCCTTCTCCACCGAGGACCCACTCTATTACCAGGCCCTGTATGAGACGCATCTGATGCTCGGCCAGATAGACGAAGCGGTGGCCGCAGCCCAGCGCCGGCAGGTGCTGCGCCCCGAAAACCTCGATGCCCGCGAGAGCCTGGCCTTCGTGCAACTGTACGAGGGCAACGTGGAGGCCGCGCAGAGTATCGCGCTCGACGCGTTGGAACGCGGCGCGCGCACCTCTACCGTGTTGGCCGTGCTCGGCGAAACCTACACGCGCATGGGCGAATTCGATAAAGCCCAGCCGTACTTGGAAGAGGCGATCCAGTTGAACAGCGACCACGTCGTCGCCCGCAATGCCCTGGCCCTCCTTTACCTCGCCCAAATCCGTTGCACCGAGGCCGAGCCACACCTGCGCTGGCTGATCGATCATACTGATGACGAGGAGGAGAAGGAAGGGCTTGAAAACGTGTTGACCAAATGTTTCGACCGCGCCGCCCGCCCGACGCCCGACCCATCCATGCTGCTCGAAGACCAGGAAGCTGTGACTGCTGCCGTGCGAGTCCTGCAGGACGCCGATGTGGAGATCCGCTACCTGGACATAGAAGAGAACGAAGGGCAGCGGACGTTGGTGGTGGCCTACGCGGTCGATCTGGCGGTTGACAGCGAGGAGTACGCCGACGTGGAGCGCCAACTGATCATTGAACTGTCCCGCATCCTGCCCCGCATTCGCTCCGAACCGGACGCGCTTGTGGTCGTCGCCGGCACCTTCAACAGGACAACATCCGTCACCGGGGTCGTCACCAGGGCAGCCGTCGCCTGGGTGGGAGGTGAACTCAGCGATGAGGAATTCGAAAATACGTGGCAACGCCAGACCGCGGATACCGGTGGATAGCGGCGAGTGATGTTTCTATCCACTCGCCACGATCCACCCGCCGCGGCAGTTATGCCAGACCCAACGCAACCACCTTGTCCGCAAGTACGGCGCGCTCGCCGGCTGTCAACGCCTCCCCCGGCGGGCGCGGATCTCCGCAGTCGATGCCCAGCCGTTGACCGATAACCGCCTTGATGACCGCGTGGAACTTGGGCGGCATGGCCAACGCTTCACTCACCGACGAAGCCTTCTGCTGCGCTGCGCGCGCCGCTTCGATGTCACCCGCCTCATAGGCCCGCCAGATCGCCACCCACAGTTCGGGGGCCATGTTGGGCGGGCCGTCCACGCAGCCGGTCGCCCCGATCAAAAGACCCGGCAGCATCAGGCGGGCATTGCCGATCAAGCAGGCAAGCCCCATCTCCGCAAAGGTCTTCACATAGGGCACATAGGGAGCCGAATGCTTCAGCCCGGCGAGTTGAGGCACCCCCTCCTGGATCTTGGCCATCAGTTCCGGCGTGACCTCGACACCGGTGGCGCTGGGCAGGTTGTAGACGAAAAAGGGCAGGTCAGCCGCCGCCGCGACAACACGATAGTGTTCGACGACGCCCCTGTCGCTCTGCGTGTAGAAGAACGGCGGTACGCAGCAGATGGCTTCGACGCCGGCTTTGGCCGCATGTTCGGCCAGCCGCGCCGTGCGCGTCGTGGTCGGCGCGCCCACGTGCATGATGTTGGCGATACGTCCCTGGGACTGGTCCGCCGCAATCTCGGCAATGCGCCGGTTCTCCGCGTCGTCCAGCAGAATGCTCTCGCCGGTGCCGCCCGCCACCCAGAATCCCTGCACGCCGGCCTGGATGTTGAACTCCATCACCTGGCGGAAGGCCTCCTCGTTCAGCCCGCCTTCCGCGGTCATCGGGGTGATAATGGCGGGGAAAATCCCCTTGAACCTGTTCATGCGCCTCTCTCTTTCTCTGGTTTATTGGTTTCTGGTCCCCGGTCACTACACGAAAGGGACCGGTGGCGTGTTGCTAAAAACTGAAAACCGGCTACTGCAAACCGTTATCGCCTGTTTCCGACATCAGCGCGTTCACCTCCTGGCGGTAGGCGTCGAACGTCTGCTCGTCCGGCTCGCGGATGCCATACCATACCCGGTCGAACGTCTCCACCACCGGTTTCAGATGGGGCCGCGCCGGACTTTGCGGCGGCAGACTCGCCAGCACCTCGCGGTTCGTCTGGCTGTCAGCGTAATGCAGCAGATCGTTTTCCCGCAAGTGCAACAGCGCCGACAGGAACAGGCTGCGCACCGCCTGCCGGTAATCCCCGCTCTGGGCCTGCGCTGATGCCTGCTCGCGCGCTTCAGCCGCGGTCGCCGGCCCCTCGCTCCCGCTTCTGCCGGGGCGCGCGACGGTGTCCGTCAGTATGCCACCCAGAAAGCCCCGCAGCCAATAGCTGAGCAGTACCGCCAGCAACAGGCTGCCGACGGCGACGATCCCCCAACCGGCTACAGTGCCGACCGCCAGCCCCACTCCGCTGCCCGCACCCGTCTGCCGCGGGGGGAAAATTCGATCCAACAGATCGTCGAACCAACGCTGAATTCGCTCCGCCAGGCTGAGCCGGTCGAGATCGAGGCGGCGGGACGCGCGCTCGAGAGCAGCCAGGCGTTCAGCGGTCTGATCGGAGTCGATCCGCTCCAACTGGCCGAGCATCGTTTGCAAGCGGGCGCGCGCGTCGTCAACGTTCTCGATCCCTTCCAGCAATGGCACGATGTCCAGGACGCGCCCGTCCGGCAACTCGACCTGTTTGATGGCCGCGATGTCGGCCTGCACCATCTCCAGCTCGACCCCGCTGTCCAGTTGCGCCAGCGCGTCGGCGAGCCGTTCCTGGTAGGCGGATAAGAAGACCGGCGCATTGCCTTGCGCGTGCAGCGAGCCGACCGGCCAGAGCGACAGGACGACGACAAGGAGCCACCAGGCGCGTCTGGGCGCGGCCACAAGCATCTAGCCCACCCCCCCTGCGCCCGCATCAACCGCCGCGCCATCCTGGTCAGCGTCCCGGGCCGCCTCTTCCTCCAGATCAGCGACGCGCAACTCCAGGTCGTAGCTCTCCCCGCGTATGCGCAGATCGTAATAGAGCAGCACCGCCGCGCCGACGCTGAAAGGCATGCTGACGATCAAGAAGAGAGATGACAACGCGGCGGGAAAGCGCAACAACAGCTCTGACACGCCGGTCGGCGAGATGATCTCGAAGATAAATTGCAACGCGGTCACGATCACAAAGGGAAGAATAAATGTGAGTAGACCGAGAAGGATCACATAGCCAACGATGCGAAGAACGTTTCCCTGGCTCAGCCGCCAACTGCGACGCAACGAATCGATTGGGCCTGTCCCTTCGGCGAGCAGCGCGGCGGGGGCCGCAAGCCAGCGGGCGTACAGATAGATGGCTGGAGCCAGGAGCAGAATTAACAGGGGAACGTATCCACAAATGCTCATACCAATTGCCCCTAGAACATCGCCGATGTCCGTCATCCCATAACCCAAGATCCAATCAAGCGCTGTGCTTGCTGGGGAGCCAGGCAGACCATCCAGCACTCTCATTCCTATCACGAAAGGGATCAACGCAACAACTGTCGCCGCGAGGATGGCTGCCCACTTCACAATCGTCATGCCCACATAGGACCAGAACGGGCGCAAGCCGCGGCGCATGCCATCCCCGGTCGTGACCGAGCGGCTGTGCAGCGCTTCGATGCTCTGGGCAGTGAGAGCCAGGCTGGCAATCGCGGTGGCGGGCACGTTCAATATGGTTGCGAGAACGTAAACGGTGCTCTCTTCCGCAGATAAAACCGAGATGATCCCTGCCGGGGCGAGGAAGATCGCGGCTGTCAGCAGGAAGACGCCGAAGCGCGCCCGGTAGAGGCGAAAGGCGCGCGCCAACAGGCCGCCGACACTCATCGGGCCGGACAGGGGGAAGTGCGTGGTCATGGCATATCCTGGACAGTGCCCTGGGCAACCTGTTCTTCCAGATCGGCAACGCGCAGCTCCAGGTCGTAGCTTTCCTTCCGTATGCGCAGATCGTAATAGAGCAGCACCACTGCGCCGATGTAGATGGGTACGCTGACTGCGGATAATGCAGAATGGACGGCGGTAACAACACCTGTCCTCAGTCCCAGGTATGAATCGGGCGTAAGCACGGCGAAGATCATCTCCAAAAGAATCGTGGGCAGAAAGAAGAACAGGCGTATGATTAAGAACAGGAGAATCGCATAGCCGATCATGCGCCAGGTATGTCCCCGGCTCAGTTGCCAACTGCGGCGCAGCGAACCGATTGGGCCTAACCCTTCGGCGATCAACGCTGCGGGGGCAACATGCCAGCGCGCGAACAGATAGACGGGTGGGGCAAACAACAGAATGACCAGAATCACGTATGCGAGAATCTGCAAAAGGTTCAACCCAAGAGAAGAAACAGGGTTGGTCGTTACCGTGTCCAGCCTACCGTCAAGCAAGTCGTAAAGCAAGCCATCCAACAGAAAATCCAGCGTATCAAGACCTACCCCAATGGAGAGCATCGCTATCGCTGTCACAGTAATCAGGACAGCCCAGGTTGCGATCGTCATACCCATATGGGACCAGAGGCGGCGTGTACCCCTGTGGATGCTCTGCCCGACGGTTAAAGAGCGGCTGTGCAGCATTTCGGTACTCTGCACGGTGAGAGCAAGGGTGACGAATCCGCTGGCAATCATGAGGACAAGGACAATGAGATAGTCAGTGATGCTCAGAAGTTGTCCTCCCAGGGCGGAAATGATCGCCCCCAGGACGAGAAAAGGAGGGGAGAAGTCGCCACCCGACATGAGAACTACAGCGGAAATGATCCCTGCCGGAAAGAAGAATATCGCGGCCGTCAGCAGAAAGACGCCGAAACGCGCCCGGTAGAGGCGAAAGGCGCGGTCCAAGAGGTCGCCGACGCTCATCGGGCCGGACAGGGGGAAGTGCGTGGTCATTGGGTATCCTGGTCGGTACTCCGGCTCACCTGCTCCTCCATCTCGGCTATGCGAAGCTCCAGGTCGTAGCTTTCCCCGCGCACGCGCAGATCGTAGTAGAGCAGCACTGTTGTACTAGCGTAAAAGGGTGCGCTGATGATATACAGCAGAGACGAAACCGCAGCGAAGATCCCTTCCCCCAATCCCGGGGCGGAAGTCGGCAGCAGCGCAGGGACGATCTGCTCCAACAGATACGCGAGCAAGATGTTGACCAGACCGGCAATTATGGACAGAAGGATGAAAAAGCCGAAGATACGCAGAACATTCCCCCGGCTCAACCGCCAGCTGCGCCGCAGGGAATCCAGCGGTCCCCGTTCTTCGGCGATCAGTGCGGCAGTAGCCACAAACCAGCGCAGGGACAGATACAGGAGCGGGATCAGAATGAGCGGACTCATGCATACGAAGAAAGACAACCTGGGTGTAATGCCGAACGACGGGGGGACATATGCCAGAACGAAGGAAGGACCCGTCGTCACAGTGACGATAACTACATAGGGCCAGAACCGACTCAGGCCCCGGCGGATGCCCTCCCCGACAGTGAGAGAGCGGCTGTGCAGCGCTTCAATGCTCTGGACCGTGAGGGCAAGGGTGACAAAGGCGCCAACGGTCAGACTCTGCAAGATATCAAGCGATGGTTCGCCGTAGGGTCCACTGAGAGGGCCAGTGGTGAACGCGCCTGTGAACAGGACGGAGATGACTGTCCACGGGATGTAGAAAACGGCGGCTGTCAGAACAAAGACGCCAAAGCGCGCCCGATAGAGGCGAAAGGCATAGCCCAACAGATCGCCGACACTTGAATGCTTGAACAGGGAAAAAGAAGCAGCCATGAGACATCCTTGTCTCTTGTATGAACTCCAAATTGCAGTGACCACTGATTAGCCGCTAGTCACGCATGCGGCGGGCCATCTTCTCTCGCGCCCTGGGCCACCTGTTCTTCCAGATCGGCGACGCGCAGCTCCAGGTCGTAGCTTTCCTTCCGGATGCGCAGATCGTAGTAGAGGAGTACCACCGCGCCGATGTAGAACGGGATGCTGACAATAGAAAAGAGGGAGGAGAACGCGGCGGAAAAGCCCATTATCAGTTCAAACGAGTCGGCTTGCAGGATGACCACCATGATCGTTTGCAACACGGTCGCGGGCAGATAGATGAGAAGGTACAGGAGTATGTTCAGCAGGATCAGATAGCCGACCATGCGTAGCACGTTGCCCCTGCTCAGATGCCAACTGCGGCGCAGCGATTCGATTGGGCCTGTCCCTTCGGCGACCAACGCGGCGGGCGCGACCAGCCAGCGCGCCGCGAGGTAGAGGGTCGGGATCAGGACCAAAATGAAGGCAACGATGTATCCGCAAAAGACCAGCCCGACCATGCCGACGGCGGCGATGATGCCGCCTGCTGTGCCTCCCCCCAACAGGTCCCCGCCGAACAGTACGCCGCCGGCCACCAGCGCGATGACAACCAGAATGAGCGGGAGCAAAACCGCAACTGTGGCGGCGAGAATGGCTGCCCACTGCACGATCATCATGCCCACATAGGCCCAGAAACGGCGCAGGCCGCGGCGGATGCCGCCAATGAGGGAAAGAGAACCTCCGTGCAGCGCCTCGACCGATTGCCCGATCAGCGAAAGGTGGACAATTGCCGTGATCGCGGCGCTCAAGAGGCTGAAAAGCACGACACCGACGAAATAACCGCCAAATTCGCCAAATATATCAAGCATGAATGTAGACGGGTCGAAATCGGGCCCGGGCGGCTCGCGCATCAGCAACTCGAGGGTCCGCATATAGTTGCCGAAGAAGCTCCCCAAGAAGATACCGGACAAGATCGCAAGCGGGACGATCACAACGGCGGCTGTCAGCAGGAAAAGGCCAAAACGTGCCCGGTAGAGGCGGAAGGCGCGATCCAACAGGTCGCCGACAGTTAGCGGTCCTGTCAGGGACAGCGGTGATTGCGCGCCTGCTGGAGAGGGGGGCGGTTGAGCGCTTATGGGTTACTCCTTCAGACGTGCGTCCCGCAACCGGTCGGCGTCGATCTTCGTCCGGCCGAGCAGGGTTACGTCCAGGTAGCCGTCGTGAAGCAGCGGCGGCTGCGTCAACAGGTCCTCTTCAAGTTTGAGGAAAAAGCTCAACTCGCACGGCAGGTTGATGCCGGGTTTGGCGGCAAAGAGCGCCGCCAGCACCGTCCCCCAGCCGGCGCTGGCCTGCGAGCCGACCATCACCTCCTTGCCGCCAACCAGCGCCTGGTTCAACATCTGCGCCGATTCGGTGAACCCGGTGCGCGCCGTCTTGATGTTGAGAATGTGAAAGGTATCCATGCTCAACTCGCGGCGCAGATCTCTGGCGCTGAACGCGCTGTCGTCGGCGATGAGGAGGGGCAGCGAAGAGGCCGTCGCCGACCCCAGCGTTTGCGGGCGCCTGGCGCCGGCTGAACAGGCTTTGCGCGCGGCGGCGCGGGCCAGGATCAACTCCACCGGCAGAGGCTCCTCACAGTAGAGTATGTTCAACTCTGCCATCTGTTCCAGGCGCCGGCGCACGTTCTGCGGCTGGAAACACTCATTGGCGTCGACGTACAGATCGACCTGGTCGCCAAACTGCTCGCGCAGGCATTGCAGACGCTGCAGGTCCGCGCCCCAGTCCTGCCCGACCTTCACCTTCAACACGCGCACACCCTGCGCCGCGATGCGCTCGGCCTCCGCCAGGCTGGCCTCGATCTCACCCAGGCCCAGAATATAACTCACCCGCACCTGCGAGCGGCTGGCGCCCAGGTGCTGGTACAGGCTGCGGCCGCGGCTGTTGGCCAACGCATGGTGCAGCGCCATATCCAGCGCGCCGCGGGCGGTCTGGTTGTTTTTTACCGTCTGCAAGCGTGCGTAGAGCGTCGACAAGGTCGAGTCGTCCAGCAGCTCGCCCACGAGGCGGGGCGCCAGTTCCTGGCGGACAATACTGCAGATGCTATCGACCGTCTCCCCGTAGATAGTGGGACGGGGCGGCGCTTCGCCCCAGCCTTCACTGCCGTCACTCAGCCGCACCTGCAGCAGAACGTGCCGCACCTCCGGCATCACGCTGGCCGCGCCCCAGCGCAGCGGTTCGCGCAGCGGCAGGCGGAAGGGAACTGGTTCGATGGCTTCGATGGTCGTGGTCATTCGGTTTAGACCGCAGTGGTCGGTAGCCGGTCGGGTTATACGTATGCCGGCGAGACGCCGGCGCTCCCAGGCTGGATCAGTTGACCGATCGCGGCGGCCACTTCGGCGGGGGAGTGGGTCGTCGTATCGACGACAACTGAGCGGTCGGGGGCGGCGGCGCGCAGGATCTCGACAGCCGCGTGCGGGTCGTAGTTGCGGCGCTCGGCCGCGACGATCGCGATCTTGGCCGCGAGTTCGGCGCCATCCACTTCGCCCCGGCTCACCAACGCGGCCAGACGGGCCTGCTCCTCCTGCGTGAAAAGCTCCCGTCCTTCCGCCGCCTCCTCCCAGCGGAACCCGCCGCCGGCGTTCAGATCTGCAACCTGATCGAAGGCGTCCTGGCGCTGCAACAGCCTCTCCACCCGCACCACATCCGGCGCGTTGAGGACGGCGAAGCGGGCCTGCGGCAAGCTGCGCGCGGCAAATGCGACTTCATCCGCGCCCCGCAGGCCATCGAAGATATGCAATGCACCATTGCTCGACATTGTTTCGCTACGCGCCGGCGGCTGCCCTTGCAGCACCAGCCGGCTCAGCGCGTGGGTCAGCCCGCCGGGATGCCGCTGCCGGTAGCGCCCGGTGTAGTCGAAACGCCGCCGCCGGTCCGTCACCGCGCTGGGGGGATCGCCGTCCCAACCCTGTACCGTGGGGATGACCAGCAGATCGGCTATCGTGCGTCTGTTGGGCAGGAGCGAGACCTCGCCCCATCGACTGCGCAGAGCCGCGACCGCCGTGCTTTTGCCCACACCTGTCACACCGACAAGGATCAGCACAGGCATATCGACGATGGCGACCCAGCCGGCGGGCGCGCGGCCAACGCCAAGACCGTCTGCCAGCAGTTCAAATTCGGCGTTCATCGGCATCATTATACGCCGCCTGCAAAGCCGCCGCCAACTGTTCCCGCGGGTGCAAACCCTGAATGGAGGTGAGGTGTGAATGGAGGTGATGCGGCTATAAGGACGGGGTAACGGGAGGGGCATTGGGAGATCAACGGTACGAATTCATGATGCAGGCGCTCGTACAAGCGTTCACGAGTATTTGCGAGCGTTCACGAGTATTTGCGAGCGTTCACGAGTATTTGCGAGCGTTCACGAGTATTTGCGGGCGTTCACGAATGTTTGCAAGCGTTCACGAGTATTTACGAGCGTTCACGAGTGTTTGCGAGCGTTCACGAGTGTTTGCGAGCGTTCACGAGTGTTTACGAGCGTTCACGAGTATTTACGAGCGTTCACGAGTATTTACGAGCGTTCACGAGCGTTCACGAGTGTTTGCGAGCGTTCACGAGTGTTTGCGAGCGTTCACGAGTGTTTACGAGCGTTCACGAGTGTTTGCGAGCGTGTCAGGTCGCGCCAGATCGCGCTAATTTTTTTCGCGTGTTCGGGCGTGTTTGGGCGGACTAGGGCGGAGGCATTTGGATTTTTTTCCGAAAAGTGAGTACCAATTCGTAGACGGTTGACGGTCGGGCGGCTGATGGCGTGACAGGAACAGGTCATGAACGCGCGGCGGAAGAGAAAGCAGAACTCGTAATCCCGGCAATGGTGTGCGCGGTCTTCACATAAGATATGTCAATTCAATTGGTATTGCAAGGTATTCGAATTGAATGGAGAGAGCGTGACACGGCGCTCCCTGTCAGATGCGCCCACATCCTGGGAGCACCCGTTCCCCGCGCCGGGCGGCCAAAAGAGTGCGAACAGGGAAAAACCTTTCTGTCTTTGCCCGCCGTCTGCGCTGTGCTATGATACGATGTCAGTTACGGCGGGAAGTTCCTCCGACCAAATCCGGTCGCCCACGTCGGATATGCAGGCGGGGCGGCTGCGGGTGTCTGAGAAGATATGTTATCCAAATTGTCTCCCTTTGGCCCGTTGCCCCTGGTCATCCGGCTGTTGTTGGCGGGCGTGCTGGGGCTGACGGCCAGCCCTGTCGCGGCTGCGCCCGCGCCATCGGCGTTGCCCGATGATGTGACACCGATCTACCTCATTCAGGGTGACGGCTTGAGTACGCCCCTGTCCCTGAAACGGGTTTCGACCTTCGGCCTGGTGAGCGGCGTGCAGTCGAACGGATTTTACCTGCAAGACCCGACCGGCGACGGCAATCCGCAGACCAGCGACGGCATCTTCGTCTACACCTCCTCCGCGCCCAGGGTGAATACGGGTGCGTGCATTCTCGTGCGCGCCGCGGAGGTGTCCGAGTACTACGAAAAGACAGAACTGACCACGCCGCGTACGTTCGAGGCGCTCCCCATCGAGACGTGCGCCAATGGCACATTGCCAGTTGTGCCGGCGCCCCTGCCAGTGCCCAACGTTGAGCCGGAATCCCGGCTGGAGCGGTTCGAGGGCATGCTCGTCGCCTTCGAGGAGTTGCAGGGCGTTGTGCAGGGGCCGACCAAACGGTTCAGCAGCGGCAGTGTCGAGCTTGCGCTCATCGCCGACCAATCCCTGCCCTTTGTGCATGGCGGACGCGTCTTTCAGTCCAACCCAGCCGACGCTGCCGGGCTGATCTTCCTCGGCAATGGGCTGGGCGCGCAGCTGCCGCAGGTGGGCTGGGGCGACCGCGTGCGGGTACGTGCGGCGCAGCCGGGCGCGCCAGTGCAGGCGGTCGTCGACTACAGCTTCGGAAAATATCTGCTGCTCCTGCTGCCGGGACAGGAGATCGAGGTGCTCTCCCGCCATCTGGCGCAGGAGCAGGCGGCCCAACCGGACGCGGGCGCCTTCCGCGTCTGCTCCTTCAACGTGTTGGGGCTAGGTCGGGGGCTGGATCAGTTGGCGGACGCGACCGATTACGAAGCGGCGCTGCGCCAACGCGCGACAGCCATCGCCGACGGTCTGCAAAACTGTGAAATCATCGGCCTGCAGGAGACCGGCAAGCCGGAGGATGCCGAAAACCTGGCGCGCGTTCTGACCGATGTCAGCGGACTGGACTACAGCGCCGTCGCATTTGTCGGCCCCGGAACGGTCAGCCCCGATTTCCCGCTGACGAACAGCCTGCTTGTGCGCAACGACCGCGTGACAGTTCTCAGCGCGCAGAACGAGCAGGCCTGTACCCGTTTCAGTTTCAGCGTGCGGCTGATCCCCGGACAGTGCCCGGCGCGGCGCCTCGCGCTCTTCAACCGGCCGCCTCTGGTGGCGGATCTGCGCGTGCGCGGCCCCTGGGGGGAAGAGTACCCGCTGACGGTGGTCGTCAATCACTGGCGCAGCAAACGCGGTGACGAATCGGTGAACGTCGTGCATCGGACGCTGCAGGCGGAGCATGTGGCCGCGATTGTGCAGAGCCGCCTGGACGCAGACCCCGACGCGCACGTCGTCGTGCTGGGAGACCTGAACGATTTCCAGGCCAGCGAACCGCTGCTTGCCCTACAGAATGGCGCGCAGCCCGCCCTGGTTCACGCCTTTGACGCGCTGCCGCCCCAGGACCGCTACACCTACATCTTCAACGGAGCCAGTCAGGTGCTCGATCATCTGCTGCTGACAGCGGGGATGATGCCCCATGTCAGCGCGGTGGATATTGTGCATATCAACGCCGACTTCCCCATCGCGCAGCAGCCGCAGCCGATGACGCGCTTCGGCTCCAGCGACCACGACCCGCTGGTGTTGACGGTACGGCCTGGGGGCGGCGGCTGGATCGCCGGCAGCGCGCAGATTCCCAATATGCCGGTCGAGCTCGTGAACGACACCGGCGCAATCGTCGCCCGCACACAGAGCGATCGGCTGGGTGATTTTCGCATCTTCGATCTGCCCCCCGCCGCCTACACCTTGCGTTTTACGCTGCCCGCGCATGTTACACTGGCGGCGTCGGAGCTTCGGGTGCAGGTCGAGGCCGGACGGGCCACTGTCGTCGAACTTGCCGCACGTGATCGGCGCGCCGATGCCGGCGTCGCCGGCGCGCTGTTCAGCATATTTTACGGATTTGCAACGACTGAATAGACAGGGCATTCGAATCCGTATCGGGCAAAAGTTGTATGCGCCGCCGCTCGAAGGAACGCGGTGGCGCGATGGAGGCATAGATGGACAGAGTTTACTTAACCTGGCACGACGTGGAAGAGTTGATCACCAAAGTGGTGATGCAGCTCAATACTCCCTATGACGCCCTCCTTCTGATCACCCGCGGCGGCATCGTGCCGGGCGGCATGATAGCCGAAGCATTGAACATGAAAGATCTGCTGACCGCGTCGATTCTCTTTCAGCATGGGCCTGGCGTACGCGCCGAGATGAGTTGGCCCCGCTTCCAGCAGTTCCCCGCCGATGCGCTCCTCAACGGCAAAAAGATCCTCATCGTCGACAATATCTGGGATCGGGGGCGCACGATCGTCACCGTCAAGAGCCGCGTACAGGGGAGCGGCGCCATTGCCGAAACCGCGGTGCTCCACTGGAAGCAGCGGCAGAGCCTCTTCGAAAACGAGAAGCCGGACTACTACGCCGAACTGACCGAGGATTGGATATCCTACCCCTGGCAGCGAATCGACGATTCAGACGATCTCGTCTCAATCCGCCCACCCTCACCGGAGCTGTCCTGATGTCAGAACTGATTCGCCGCCTGCGAGCCGCCCATCCCGATGCCCACTGCGCGCTCAACCACGAGAACCCGTTTCAGCTGCTGGTGGCGACGATCCTCTCAGCCCAATGCACCGACGAGCGCGTCAACCAGGTGACACCGGCGCTGTTCGCGCGTTTCCCGACGCCGCAGGCGATGGCCGCGGCCGACCGCGCAGAGCTGGAGGAACTGATCCGCTCCACCGGTTTCTTTCGCAACAAGGCCAAGAGCCTCCAGGGCGCCAGCGCGCTGATCTGCCAGAACTTCGGCGGCGAGGTGCCGCAGGGAATGGATGGGTTGACCAGTCTGCCCGGCGTGGCGCGCAAGACCGCCAACGTCGTGCGCGGCGTCTGTTTCGGCCTGGCCGACGGCATCGTCGTCGATACCCATGTCAAGCGGCTCTCCCAGCGCTTGGGCCTGACCCAACAGAAGACCCCGGAGAAGATCGAAAAGGAACTGATGGCGCTCATCCCCGTCGAGGATTGGATCGACATCGCCCATCTGCTGATCTTCCACGGGCGGCGCGTCTGTGATGCGCGCAAGCCGGACTGCGCCAACTGTACTCTCGCCGACCTGTGCCCCTCGGCTGAACTCGGTCAGTGAGCGGTGGCCAGTAGTCAGTGGCCAGTAGTCAGTGGCCGGTGGGCAGTAGCCGGTGGCCAGTGAAATATCGTAATGCAGGGCCCTTTTCGGGCTGGGCGCAACTTAACAGTATCAACTGATCAGGAGGCCGACGTGGAGGAGGACCGATCACAGACACCGCCTCGTATCGAGCGACTGCGCGTTGAAAACTACCGGGCGCTCAAACAGGTGGAACTCAAGGAGATCACCCCCCTCACCGTCTTGCTCGGACCGAATGGCAGCGGCAAGTCCACGCTATTCGATGCTTTCAGCTTTCTCTCCGAATGTTTCCAGCAGGGACTGCGCGCGGCCTGGGACCGCAGAGGGCGCGCCAAGGAGTTGCGTACACGCGGCGCGACAGGGCCGATCGTCTTCGAGTTAAAATATCGGGAACGGCCAAAGCAACCGCTCATTACCTACCACCTGGCCATTGACGAAGGCACGCGCGGCCCCATTGTTGCGGAGGAATGGTTGCAATGGCGGCGCGGCTCACATGGGAAGCCGTTCCGTTTTCTGGAGTATCAGAACGGTCAAGGGCAGGCGGCCAGCGGTGAGATGCCTGACGAACAGGATCGGCGGATCGATATCCCTTTACGCTCGCCGGACCTGATGGCGGTCAATACGTTGGGGCAGTTTGCCGATCATCCCAGGGTGGCGGCGTTGCGCGAGTTCATCACCGATTGGCACGTTTCCTACCTTTCAATCGACGATACGCGCAGCCAACCGGAGGCCGGTCCCCAGGAAAACCTCTCGCGCACGGGTGACAATCTGGCCAATGTCATTCAATATCTGAATGAACAGCACCCGCAGCGGCTGGAAGAAATCTTTGGCCAATTGCGTGCGCGCGTCCCCAGGCTGGAGCGGGTGGAGGCAGAAGCGATGCCGGATGGTCGTTTGCTTCTGCTTATAAAGGACACGCCGTTCGACCAGCCGGTACTCTCTCGATTCGCTTCGGACGGAACCTTGAAGATGTTGGCCTATCTCACGCTTCTCAACGACCCCCAGCCGCCGCGCTTTATCGGGATCGAGGAGCCGGAAAACTTCCTGCATCCACGCCTGTTGTTCGGTCTCAGCGAGGAGTGCCGGGCAGCTAGCGAACGGGCACAGTTGTTGATCACCACCCATTCCCCTGACTTTCTCAACGGCCTGCGACCAGACGAAGTGCGGATACTGTACCGAGACCTTGAAGGGTACACGCACGCGACCCGGTGCTCCGAAATTCAAGGAGTTTCTGAATTCATGGATGCCGGCGCATCGCTGGGGCACCTCTGGCAAGAAGGCTACTTCGGCATGGGCGATCCCCTGGTAAACGAGGGTGCGCCCGAAGATGAGGGAATCACTCGTGACTGTGACAACCATTGATTTCATCGTCGAAGAGCCATCAATGGAAGCCTTTCTTCGTGCGGTTCTGCCTAAGCTATTGGATGATACACATTTCACCATACACGCGTTCCGAGGAAAAGATCACCTCCTGAAGCGACTCCCCTCTCGTCTAAATGGATATGCAAGGTGGATTCCCCCGGATTATCGAATTATTGTGCTGGTGGACCGAGATGACGAGGATTGCGAGCAATTGAAGGCACAACTCGAACAGATGGCCTCAAACGCCGGCCTTGCCACCCGCAGTCAGCCTGTTGGGGGCCAATTCACTGTCTTGAATCGCATCGTCATCGAAGAACTGGAGGCCTGGTATTTTGGCGATTGGCAAGCGGTGCAGAACGCCTACCCCAAGGTCCGGTCGACTATTCCGAAACAACCACGATATCGAGACCCCGACGCGATTCAGGGCGGGACCTGGGAGCATTTCGAGCGAGTCCTGCGACGATCAGGTTATTACAAGAGCGGGCTGCCCAAGATTGAAGCAGCGCAGTCTATCGGTCCATTCGTTGATCCGGAAAACAATCGCTCACGTAGCTTTCAGTGTTTTCGAGACGCGCTCACGGGGTTGGTTGGCCGCTCCTAGTCCGCCTCCTGCGGGCTGACGATCAGGATGTAGCCCTCCCTGGCCTCCACCTTGACCTGCTCGCCGGCGACCGGGGTTGACGCGTCGGCTGAGGATGCGCCGCGCAACCGCGCGTTCCAGAGTTCACCGGCGATCAGAACTTTCCCCTTCCCGTCCTCGGCAAAGGGCATCCGCACGGTCGCCATCGCGCCGATCAGCCCTTCGCTGCCGGTGGCCGTGCCCAGCCGTTGTGCGGCCACAGCCTTGCCGCCCACGAACAGCGCGAACGCGCCCATCCCCACGCCCAGCGACATGATCGTCGGCCACGGCACAGCCAGGCCGGGGGCATCGAAGAGCAGCGCGCTGCCGAAAATGAACGCGACCGTGCCGCCCAATGCCAGCGCGCCGAACGCCGGTGTGAACGCTTCCGCCACCAGCAGAATGAGCGCCAGCCCGATCAGAGCAAGACCGGCGAAATTCGCCTCCAACTGGCCCAGCGAATACAGCCCCAACAGCAGACTGATCAGACCGATCATGCCCGGAATGAGTGTGCCCGGATTGTAGATTTCGGCGATCAACCCGATCGAGCCGAGGGTCAGCAGAATCGTGGCGACGGTGGGACTGCTGATGAAGTTCAGAAATTCCTGCAACGGGGACAACGCCCGCGGCACAATCAGCGCATCCGCGCTGCGCAGCGTCCGTTCTTCGCCCCGCACCGTGATGACGAAACCGTCCATCTGCTCGAGCAGATCCGGCACGTCGGCGGCGATGAAGTCGATCACGCCCAACTCCAGCGCGCGTGTGGCCGTGGCCGCAGCCGCCTCCTGCACCGCGGCGACAGCCCATTCCACCGCATCTTCGCCGCGGCGCGCGGCCAGGTTTTCAATGTCGGCGCTGAGGATATTGACGACCTTCGCCTGCATCGTCTCGCCGATCTCCTCCCCCTGGCCGCCCACGGGGCTGGCCGCGCCGATGCTGCTGCCGGGCGCCATCGCCGCCACATGTCCGGCCAGCGTGATAAATGTGCCGGCGCTGCCCGCCTGCGCCGCGCTCGGCGCGACATACACCACAACCGGCACCGGCGAGGCCAACATCTGCTGCACGATCTGCTTAGTCACTTCGACGCTGCCCCCGGGCGTGTCCAGACGCAGAATGACGGCCTCGGCCCCTTCCACCTGGGCGTCCTCGATAGCGCCGCTGAGATACTGACGCAGCACCGGTGTCACCGCCCCGCGAAACGTCAACACCAGCACGTGCGAACGCTCCGCCTGGGATGACACGGCGCTCCGGAGCGCGGCAGTCCTGCCTGCGTCAGCGGCCGCCTGCACACCGTCTACTGCGGTCAGGAGAATCCCCAGCAGCAGGCAGGAGAGATAGAAGCTGCGATAGAGCGTTATCGGGAGCGTCCCGCCTGCCCGTTGCGCGTCTCCGCCGCGACGTCTGCACATCCTTAACTTTCCCATCACCGCCCCGCAATCGGCTGCACTATCCACCGGCGTTCACCCGTATCTGCTCGACGGCAGCCAGCATCTCCTCGACCGACTGCCTTCCGGCATCGCTGACAGCCCCGAGCATCTGCATCAACTCTTCGACTCGCGCCGGCCCCTCGACCGGTTGCACGTCCGTGCCGGTGTGCAGTTCGCCATCGCTCGCAAAAATCCGTTTGCGCACGGTCAGATGGAGATCGCCAAACGCGGCCAACTGGGGCAGATGCGTGATGCACAGCACCTGATGGCGCAGGGGGCTGTCGCTCGTCCGCTGGCCGGTCAGTTTCCACAGTTTTTCACCCACAACGCCGCCCACGCGGCCGCCAATGCCCTGATCGATCTCGTCAAAAATCAGAATCGGCGTCTGATCGGCCTGTGTAAGCACGCCCTTCAGCGCCAGCATCAGGCGGGCGGTCTCCCCGCCGGACGCCACTTTCGCCATCGGTTTGACCGGCTCGCCGGGGTTGGCGCTGATCAGAAACTCGACCCGGTCGACGCCGCTGCTGTCGAAGGCGACGCGCCGCCCGTCCGGCAGGCGGGCGCCGTCCTCCTGCTCGACCATCTCCACCGCGACGGCAAAGCGGGCGTGGCGCATACTCAACTGCGCCAGTTCCGCCTCCACCTGTCGCGCCATCCGTTCACCGGCAGCCACCCGCGCTTGGCTCAACTCTGCGCCCAATGCGCCGATCTCGGCTAACAATCTCTCTTCCTCCGCCTCCAGCGCGGCCGTCTGCGCCTCCCAGTTGCCCAATCCCTCCAGTTCCACCTGCGCCGCGGCCGCGAAGGCCAGAATCTCCTTCGTGGTGTCACCGTACTTGCGTTTGAGATTGCTGATCAGCTCCAGCCGCTCTTCGACCTCGGTCAATCGTTGTGGATTGAACTCCAGCCCGTCCGCGTAGCCCTGCAAGGCGCGCGCCAGGTCGGACAGCTCCTCCAGCAGACCCTGCCCGCTCGCGGCCGCGTCCGCCATGCCATCGTCAATGCGCGCCAGGCGTTCGACCCGGCCCACAGCCTCGGCCAAGCCGTCAATGACCCCCGGCATCCCACCCTCGCCCTCATTCAACAGAGCCGCCGCGCCGTTCGCCAGCTGCAAGAGCGTTTCGGCATTGCTGAACCGTTTACGCTCCACCTCCAGATCGTCCTCTTCACCGGCTTCCAGCGCCACCGCGTTGATCTCCTCCACCTGAAAGCTGAGGAGGTCCAGCCGTTGCGCGATCGCGCGCGCATCGCTGCGCAGCCGCCCCAACTCTTTCTGCGTCTGCTGAACCTGCTGCGTCTTTTGCGCCACCCGGCCGCGCAAGGGCAACAGGCCGCCGTACCGGTCCAGCAGATGCACGTGCGTGCGGGGACGCAGCAGACTCAAGTGTTCACCCTGCCCGTGAATGTCGACCAGCAGCGCGGCCATTTCGCCCAAAAGTTGACGCGCAACCGCGCGCCCGTTGATGCGGCTGATGCTGCGTCCGCGGCGGCGCACCTCGCGGCTGATGATGAGCGTCTCCGGCGCGTCGGGATCGTCCAACCCTTCGTCCTCCATCAGACACAGTGCAGCCGAGACGCCCGGCTCGCCAAGGTCGCGTGCCGGCAGCCCGGCTTCAAGCCGGAACGTCGCCTCGATCTCAGCTCGATCCGCGCCCGCCCGCACCATGTCCGCCATCGCCCTGTCACCCAATAGCAGCCCGATCGCGTCGATAATGATCGACTTGCCGGCGCCGGTTTCTCCGGTGAGGATGTTCAATCCGTCGTGGAAGCGCAGATTCAACCGATCGATGATCGCGAAGTTGCGTATCCGCAGTTCCGTCAGCATGGCAGCAGGCGCAGCCCGCGCGCGCGGGGCACCCTCTGAGCCTGTCTCGCCGGCAGGCCCGACGCTGACTTCGGTCAGGAGCGATGTTTGAGTGCGCCCCTGCTCAAAAGGGGCACGATTCGTTTGCGCAGCCATAGAGCCTGGGCGCGTCCTTATGACATCTGCGACAGGATTCCTCTCGGCTTATCTTAGCACAGGTGGATGGATGGATAGAAGAGGTCTTCCTTCAGCAAACCGCTACTTGACGCGCGGGAAGGCGTTCTGCCATAATAGGCACTGACAACTGAATAATCTACCTTCGGGGCAGGGTGAGGGCTGTACAGCCCAATTCCCGACCGGCGGTAAGCCGGATGGTTGCGCCGTCCCTTGCGCAAGGGACGGCGAGGCTTTCCGGTAAGCCCGTGAGCCGCAAGGCAGGAGTTCGGTGAAAATCCGACGCCGACGGTATAGTCCGGATGGGAGAAGGTGTAGAGAGCGAGAGCAGACCGCTTGCCGCGTTTGTTCCTGTTCTCTTTGGCTATTCGCAGTGGCTGCTGCGCGCGACGCCCGGGGTACGACAACCGTATCTCGGGCTGTTTTATGTGGACGGCGCGCGCTGTGTTGAGAAGCACGCGCACACCAGCCGTTGCCGATGGCTGCTTTGCGCATACGCCGCGCGCGCGGTGGCGGCGACAGCGCACAGGACCCGAAGCGATACATCTGCTTCGGGTCATTTTATTTTCAAGACAAGGCGGCATGATGAAGGACAGTTCGATTCTCTTCACCGGCGCGCAAGCCGAACAGCAGACGCGCCAGAACAGGCGGCGATCCGGCCGCATCAGCGACTGGATCGCTGAATATCCCGCGCTGGCTGCATTCCCGTTCGTGCTGTGCGCGGCGTTGCTGCTGTGGGAGGGGCTTGTCCGCTGGCAGGACTACCCGACATTTATTCTGCCCCACCCAGGCCAGGTATTGCACAAGGCGCTAGCGATGGCCGCCGACGGTTCGCTGCTGCGCCATACACAGGCCACCGTCACCGAAATCGGCGCCGGGCTGCTGATTGGCCTCACCCTGGCCTTTGCGCTGGGTTATTGGCTCGGCCGCAGCCACACGCTCGACCGCATCCTCTCCCCCTATCTCGTCGCCAGCCAGACGGTCCCGGTTGTGGCCATCGCCCCGCTCCTGGTCATCTGGTTTGGCAGCGGCCTGTTGAGCAAAGTGCTGGTCACCGCCATCATGGTCTTCTTTCCGACTCTGCTCAGCACAGTTGTCGGCATTCGCAATGTGGACCCGGACCTGCGCGAGCTGATGCGCTCTCTGCGCGCCGGCCGCCGCCACCTTTTCCTCAAGCTGGAACTGCCCGCCGCCCTGCCGGTGATCTTCGGCGGCCTCAAGCTCAGCGTCATCCTGGCCGTCGTCGGCGCGATCGTGGGCGAGTTCGTCGGCGCGGATGAGGGGCTGGGCTTCCTCATCAACCTGGGGCGCGGCGTACTCGACACGTCCTTGATCTTCGTCGCCGTACTCATGATTGTGCTGCTCGCCCAGGCGATGTACTGGAGTATCACGCTGCTGGAGAGCCGTCTGCTGCGCTGGAAACAACTTGGCTTGCGCAGTGATGGGTGAGGAGTGCTCTCTCTCCGCCTGAAACGGCATCGTGCCAGGCTTCCCTATCCGCCAAGATTTCAGAGGAACGAATGAAAAATCCCACAATCCGATCTCAAACAAGCCGGTCTATCTCTATCTTGCGCCGCTTGCGGGCACAGAGGGCGCTCCTGTCCCGCCTGCCGCAGTTGATCGCGCCGCTGCTCCTGCTCGCGCTCACGGCTGCCTGCGCGCCCATCGCGCCGGAAACGATGCCCGCCGCACCCCTCGAACCGCAAAGCCTGCGCCCGATCAAGCTGGGCGTGGGCTTCATTCCCAGTGTCCAGTTCGCGCCCTTCTATGTCGGGATCGAACAGGGATTTTTCGCCGAAGAGGGCATCGAGCTGTCGCTGGAGTACGGCTTTGAAAACGATTACCTGAAGCTGGTCGCCACCGACGAATTGCAGTTCATGATCGCCAGCGGGGACCAGATGGTGCTTGGCCGCGCCCAGGAGTTGCCGGTCAAATATGTGATGAACTGGTATACCAGCTACCCGGTCACCGTCTTTGCCAAGGCTGATGCCGGCATTCACGAACCGGCCGATCTGGCAGGCCGCACCGTCGGCGTGCCGGGGCCGTTCGGCGCCACCTACATCGCGCTGCGGGCTTTGCTGGATGTGGCGGGGCTGACTGAAGCGGACATCCGGATGGAGAGCATTGGCTTCACCCAGGCGTCAGCCGTGAGTGAGGGGCTGGTGGACGCGGCCGTGGACTATGCCGTCAACGGCCCTGTCGTGTTGGCCAATGCCGGCATCGAAACGGTGCAGATCCCCCTCGATCAATATCTGCAGATCCCCGCCAACGGGTTGGTCACCAACGAACGCACCCTGCAGGAAGAGCCGCAGTTGGTGGAGGCGATGGTGCGCGCGCTGCAAAGGTCGATCGCCTACACCCTCGCCAATCCGGACGAGTCCTTCGCCATTGCGCTCAGCTTTGTGCCCGAGGCCGGGGGCCAAAATGAAGCTGCCAACCGCTTGGTGTTCGACGCGTCACTGCCTTACTGGCAGCCGCGCCCGGAAGGTGCGCCCGGCGCGACCACCGACGCCGAATGGCAGGAGGTGGCCGAACTCCTGCTGCGCATCGGCTTTGTCGATCGGCTCGTCCCGCCGCAAGAGATGTACACCAACGAATTCATCAGCGACCGGTGACCGGCGCAATTGCTGACCACCGTCAACCGACCACTGGCAACTGACCACTGGCAACTGACCACTGACAACTAACCACCGGCAACCGCCGTTATGACAGAGCCTCTCCTGCAGACGCAGAGCGTCAGCCACACCTATCACCGCCGCAACCGCGTCACACCGGCGCTGGCGACGGTCTCTCTTGCCGTGCAGGCGCATGAGTTCGTCTGCGTGGTCGGCGCAAGCGGCAGCGGCAAGTCCACGCTCCTGCGCATTCTCGGCGGCCTGCTGACGCCAACATCAGGCCAGGTGCAGTTCAGAGGCCGCACCGTGCAGGCTCCCCAGCCGCAGATCGGATTCGTCTTCCAGAATACCAATCTGATGCCCTGGCGCACAGCCTTGGAAAATGTCCTGCTGCCCCTCGAACTCCAGCAGCCGCTCGATACGAACGACCGCGAGCGGGCCGATGCGGCCCTTGCGCTGATGGGGCTGGAAGCGTTCGCCGACGCCTACCCGTCGCAACTCTCCGGCGGCATGGCCCAGCGCGTTACCCTGACGCGCACCCTGCTGCAGGAGCCTGACCTGCTGCTGATGGACGAGCCTTTCGGCGCCCTCGACGCGCTCACACGCGAGCGTCTCAATCAGGAACTTCTGCGCATTCACCGCGACCGCAATCAGACCGTCCTGATGATCACGCACAGCATCCAGGAGGCCGTCTTCCTCGCCGACCGCGTCCTGGTGCTGAGCGGGCAGCCCGGCACATTGCGCGGCGACATCCCCATCAACCTGCCCCGCCCGCGCACCCTGGAGATGCTGACCTGGCCGCAGTCCGGCGCGCTGGTCAGCCAGATCCGCGCCTGCCTCGCCACGGGCGCGCAGGAGGCGGAGTGAGAACAAAAAACGCCGGACACGATGCCCGGCGTCTCTATCCTCTGTTATTTTCGACCTGCTTACACAACGTCAGGCGATAACGTCCGCGCCTACCGACCAGCCGGCTACTGCTCCAGATCGCGCGGCAACCTCGAAGACAGGTCGTCGGGGCGGTCGATGTTCAGCGACAACACCTGCTGCTGCAGCCACGTCTGGAAAGCCTGCGCATACTCCTGCTGCAAGACGGCCTCCTCCTTCGGTCGTTCATCGTCCCGCTCCAGCACCTCGATCACATGATAACCGAAGGTCGTCTTGACCGGTTCGCTGATCTCACCAACTTCGAGCGCGTACGCAACTTCGTCGAATTCGGGCACGTAGCGCCCGCGTCCGGCCCAGCCCAGGTCCCCGCCCTCGGCGCCACTGCCCGGGTCCTCGCTGAACCGCAGCGCCAGGTCGGCGAAATCCTCGCCGTCCACGATGCGCTGGCGCAACGACTGCGCAAAGGCCAGCGCCTCGGCCTCGTCAACGCGCCCATCCTCGTTCGTGTCAGGGTTCCACCATTCCGAGGCCGGCGCACTGCCCTCCCCTTCATCCTCCGCCGCGCCCTCGCCCGGCGTTTCGGCTACGGGCGTTTCATCCGCCCCATCAGCCGGCGCTGCCGAGTCAACGGTCGGCTCCGGTTCCGGATCCACCGCGATCAGGATATGGCGCACCCGCACCTGCTGCTCCGTGGTGGACACCAGATCCTGGCTGATCGTGTCCGACATCTTCGTCCGCAACAGGCGCGCCCGGATCACCTCGCGATATTCGGCCAAGCTCATCCCCGCGTTCGCGCGCAGGTTCTGCTCCAAGGTGCCTAGCCCCTCCTCGTACAGCGCGCCCGTCAGGATTACAGGCGGTTCCGGGGTTGGCGCTTCATCCGCGGTCGCGGCGGCAGTCGGTTCACTCTCCGCGCCGTCTTCCGGCGTCGGCGTTGCTGTCGGCAGCGACGTCGGCGTGAAGGAGTCCGCGGTGGCGGTCGCTTCAATCGCGGCCTCGGCGGTCGCGGCGCTCTGCGGCTCCGTCAGCGCGCCTTGCCCGCGCGCGACCTCCTCGCGCAGCGACTCGTCCACCTCTTCATCGGTCACCGCCACGCCCACATCCGGCGCCTTGATCCGCAGGACAGCCTCTTCAATCATGTCGTTGAGGACCTGCGTCCCAAGGGTCAACGGGCTGGCCAGCGTCGCGTTGATCGAAGCGATCTGCGAGGCGAACAGGCTGGAGTTGCCAAACTGGTTGGAGAACAGCTGCAACCGCACACGCTGGTTCTCCAATTCGCTCTGGCGCAGGCGGGTCTGTTTCCAGAAATCGCGCGTGATGATCGTTTCGTCTTCAACCTGCGCCAGCACACTGTTGGGCTTGATGATCAGTTCACTGACCACGCCAAACAGGACCAGCACGAGGGCCACACCGACGATCCCGCCGATAATCAACATAAGCCGCAGGTTGCGCTTCCGGTCACGCGCACGCAGCCGGGTCTCACGTCGGTTTTCGACCTGCGGCTCTGCTTCCTGCCTTCTTCGTCTGCGCTTCTTGGCCATGGATCGATTAGCCGCGTCGGCCCGTAATGCGGATATGTTCGCCCGTGTACGGCATCAGCGCCAAGTGCCTGGCCCGCTTGATCGCCCTGGTCACTTTGCGCTGCATCTTGGCGGTGACACGGGTCTTGCGCCGGTTGTGAATGCGTCCGTAGTTATCGACAAAGCGGCTGAGGACCTGCACATTCTTGTAGTCGATCTCGTCGATGCGCACATCGTTGCCGACGTGCCGGGGATTGCGGCGCTGATTGCCCTGTTTGGCGCGGTTAAAATTGGCCGGCCCCTCCACGCGGCTGAGCGCGGCAGGCGCCGGAACCTGGGGCGCGCCCGCCGCCGGCGCCTCGTCGGCCGCTTGCTCTTGCGCGACCGCTTCGGCTTCGACGACCACCTGCGGCTCGCTCTCCTCCGCCGCCGGCGTCTCGTCAGCCGCCTGCTCTTGCGCGACCGCTTCGGCTTCGGCGACCACCTGCGGCTCGCTCTCCTCCGCCGCCGGCGTCTCGTCAGCCGCCTGCTCTTGCGCGACCGCTTCGGCTTCGGCGACCACCTGCGGCACGTTTTCCTCTTCGGTTGAAGGCTCGTCGGCCGCTTGCTTTTCCGCGGCCGCTTCGGCTTCGGTCATTCGGGTTTCGTCAGACATTCGATGCTCCTGTGTGGCTCAGTTCTCAACACCGACAAAGAGAAAACGTATCACATCTTCAGATAGCCGCAACTGTCGTTCGACGTTCTGCACCGCGGTGGGAGGCATCGCGATGTTGTGCAGCATGTAGTGTCCCTCAAAGTGGCCTTTGATCGGATAGGCAAATCGGCGCTTGCCCCAATAAGCGGTGCTCGTGATCGTCCCATCCTCGCCGTTGATGGCCTGTCCAATCCGGTCATCCACGGCTTTGATACCCTCATCATCCAAATTGGGTTGGATGATGTACACCAATTCGTAGCTGTTCATCTAACCTTTTCACTCCTTTCCATGAGCAATGTCCCGCTTCAGTCTCCAGCCTTGGTTTCCAGTTTCTGGCAACTGCCCTCGACCCGCAGGAGAGACATTACAAAGAACTGAAAACTAAGAACAAAAAACTGCAGTCAGGCAAAGGTCCACTGCATTCGAGCTGCCCGCTGTGAACAGAAAGAACGAGGGAGCAGACAGGCTGTCCCTCGTTGCAGATAGACCGACAGTATAACATAGCCCTGCGCGCGCACACAAAAGATTCAGACGACAAAACTGCGCGCAAAGCAAGAGCAGCGATCAGTGAAGTTGCTGGCCGCCGGCAGCAGGCCAGCGCTTCTGTTTCGGTTCCCTCTTTATTGCACGCTGCGCTGCCGGCCCGCCGGCGCAATCTTGCCGCCGCGGCCGTGGCACTGTTTGAACTTCCTGCCGCTCCCGCACGGGCACGGATCGTTGCGCGCGGCGCCGGCGAAGAGGGCATCCTGTTTGCGATCCTGTTCGGCCAGGTGCTGCATGATATTGGCGGGCGCCTGCCTCTGGCGCAGCTGCTCGGTCATATAGTTCATATACGGGCGCACGTGATTGAAGAACGCCCGGTAACCGACGCACAGATAGTTCAGCCCCGGCTCGCCGTCGGGCGTGCTGATGAAGCGGTTCTTGGGGCAGCCGCCGTTGCAGACGAAGCGCACCTCGCATTCCAGGCAGTAGTTGGGCAGGCTGTCCCGTTTGTGCGCGCCGAACTCCTGCTGGCGGGCCGAGCCGACCATCTCAATCAGCGGGATCTCTTCGATGTTGCCCAGCAGGTAGTCCGGCTCCACGTAGTGGTCGCAGGAAAAGAGATCGCCGTTGTGCTCCATCGCCAGCGCCGAGCCGCACGTCTCTTCAAAGATGCAGAGGCCGGGGCGGTGTCCTGCGTAACCGGCCAGCGCCACATCGAAGATCTGGACAAAGACCCGCCCTACGTCATGGCGCACCCACTCTTCGAATATCTGGATGAGGAAATCGCCGTACTGTTCGGCTGTGACGGAGCGATCGGTGACCGAATCGCCTTCCTGGTAGCCGGTGTCGTTATCACGCTCGACGATCGGGATGAACTGCATGAACTCGGTCTTGACCTCGTCGCGCAGGAAGCGGTAGACCTGCAGCGGATGCGGCGCGTTGGCGGCATGGACGGTCGTCAGGATGTTGAAGCGCACCTTGTGCTTGTGCAACAGGCGGGCGGCGCGCATCACTTTTTCCCAGGTGGGCTGGCCGCCTTTATCGACGCGGTAGAAGTCGTGGAGTTCGCGGGGGCCATCCATACTCAGCCCGATCAGGAAGTCGCTGCGGCGCAGAAAGTCGCACCACTCGTCGTCGAGCAGCGTACCATTGGTCTGCAGCGCGTTTTCGACGTGCATGCCCGGCTTCTTGTGCTTCTGCTGGAACTCGACCGCTTTTTTGAAGTAGTCCAGCCCCATCAGTGTCGGCTCGCCCCCTTGCCAGGCGAAGGTGACCTCCGGGACCTGCTGCGCTTCGATGTACTGGCGGGTGTACTCTTCGAGCATCGACTCGGACATGCGGAACTGGCTGTCCGGGTACATGGACTCCTTGCTCAGGAAGTAGCAGTAGTGGCAGTCCAGGTTGCAGATGGCGCCGCGCGGCTTGAGCATGATGTGGAAGGAGGGCGGCGGCGCGATATCGGTTTGGGGGATATTATCGAGCAGTGCGATTGATTGGGTCATTTCGTGCTTTCTCTTCACTCTACGGCCAGTGCAAATGTGAATGGTATTCTCTCACCACTAGCCCACTGGCCACTGCCGTTACCCCTCCAGCGGCGGCACGTCCACCCAGCGCCGCTCCTGCCAGGCCTGGTAGCCCAACTCCGCCAGCTGCACGCCCTTCGCCCCCTCCACCAGCGTATACGGGAAGGGGTCGCCCTTGACCGCATGGCGCAGGAACATCTCCCATTCGATCTTGAAGGCGTTGTCAAAGGGGTTGTTGTTGGGCATCCACTCCCAGATGTCGTAGAACGGGATCGGCTGCGGAATGTCCGGGTTCCAGACCGGCTTGGGCGTGAACGCGTCACCCTGCAGCGCGCACTCGCGCAGGCCGGCCACGGCGCTGCCGCGCGTGCCGTCCACCTGGATCGTGAGCAGGTCATCGCGACGCACGCGCACACACCAGGACGAGTTGAAGTTGCAGATGATGCCGTTTTCCAACTCGAACATGGCGTAGGCGGCGTCATCGGCGTCGGCGTCGTAGGATGCGCCCTCCTCGTCGATGCGTTCCGGCAGGTGGTTGGCGGCGATGCAGGAGAGCCGCTTGATCGGGCCGAAAAGGTTGTCGATTACGTAGCGCCAGTGGGCGAACATATCGAGAACGATGCCGCCGCTCTCGGACTTCTTGTAGTTCCACGAGGGCCGCTGCGCCGGCTGATCCTTGCCGTCAAACACCCAATAGCCGAACTCGCCGCGCACCGCCAGGATGCGGCCAAAAAATCCGGTGTCGATCAGATATCTCAGCTTCAGCAGACCGGGCAGAAACAGCTTGTCCTGCACAACGCCGTTGGGGACGCCCGCGTCCATCGCCGCGCGCGCCAGCTTCAGCGCATCCTCCGTGTTGGACGCGGTCGGCTTCTCACAGTAGACCGCCTTGCCCGCGTCGATCGCCTTCAACGTATTCGATACCCGCAGATTGGTCGCCAGCGCATCGAAGTAGATACGGTTGTGCCCGTCGGCGAGCGCCTCGTCCAGATTGATCGTCCATTTGCTCACGTTGTGGGCGGCCGAGAGATGCCGCAGCTTGTCCGGGTTGCGGCCAACCAGCACCGGCTCCGGCATGATGCGGTCCCCGTCACCGGTGGGCACGCCGCCCTGCTGCCGAATCGCCAGGATCGAACGGACCAGATGCTGATTCGTGCCCATCCGCCCCGTGACACCGTTCAAGATTACGCCAATCGCAACCTCAGCCATTAGTGGGAAAAACTCCTGTTTGTTGCCCCTTATGCGTGCGTTGTATATGCCTCTACGATCCGCCCGAGGAACTGCTCCTGCTCCATCGCCCAGTAGCGGTTTGAGAAGATCTCCACCTCATTATACCCGTCAAATCCGGCCTCTTCAACCCAGCCGCGAATCTGGGGGATGTCGATGCAGCCCTCGCCCATCAGCCCGCGATCGTTGAGCAGGTCTTCGGTGGGGGTGCGCCAATCGCAGATGTGGAAGGCGAACAGCTTGCCCATCTGCCCGCAACGACGGATCTCCGCCTCCAGGTTGGGGTCCCACCACAGGTGGTAGACATCCACAACCACGCCGACCAAAGGCGAATCGATCTGTTGGGCGATGTCGTTGGCCTGCGCCATCGTGTTGATCGCCGAGCGGCTGTCCGCGTACATCGGATGCAGCGGCTCCACGCCCAGCTTGACGCCCGCGGCCTGCGCATGCGGCAACACCGCCTCGATCCCGTCCCGGATCTGCCCGCGGCCGACCTCGAGGGGCTGACCGGGCACCGCGCCGCAGACGAGCACGACCAGCGGCGCGCCCAGGGTCGCGGCCTCGTCAATCGCGCGGCGGTTGTCATCGATGGCTGCCTGGCGCGCCGCGACCGTCTCCGCCGGGAAGAAGCCGCCCCGGCACAGCGAAACGACCGCCATCCCCGCATCGCGGATGCATTGGCCGGCCGCGGCGATCTCCCGTCCCTCCAGCGCCTCCCGCCAGACAGTCATTCCGGCGGCGCCGTGCGCGCTGAACCGTTCAATCGCTTTTTCGATCGGCCAGGGCTTGGTTGTGATCGTGTGGATACAAAGCCGACTCAAGTCCATTGATCAAACTCCAGTGGTCGGTGGTCGGTGGTCAGTGGTCAGTGGTCAGTGGTCAGTGGTCAGTGGCCGGTGGTCGGTGGTCGGTGGTCACTCTCGGGCGGCAGTTCAGCCGCCACGTTGATCGTCTCCTCGTTGCGGCAATGCACTTGGCCTGGACGTCCGCCCGCCATGCGCGTGACAAAACGCCGTCGCGTCACAGCGACCGCAACGCCGACGTTGCCCCGTTGCTTTGAGAACCAGGCGGCAAGCTGGGCGGCAACTGTGCGCGTCAGTGCCGACGTCGGTTGACCGCCGCAGCGGACGACGACGTGCGCGCCCGGCCCATCGCGCACGTGCAGCCACAAATCATCTCTGGCCGCCTCCTTGAAGGTGACGATCTCATTTTGGCGGGCGTTGCGCCCCACCAGAATCGGGAAGCCCTCCGGCGCGAGAAAGCGCAACGGCTGCGAGCGATCCACCGGGATTTTCTCGCGCCGGCTGGGACGCTGCCGCAGAAAGCCCGCCTCTCGCAGCGCCTCGCGCACCGCGACGATCTCCGGCTGATTCTGCGCCAGGCTCAAATCGCTCTCCAGCTGTTGCAGATAGGGCCGGTCCGCCTCCAGGCTGGCGCGGCGCTTCGGGATAAAGCGGGCCGCCCGCTCAAGTTTGGCCGCGCGGTCAAACATACGCTCGGCCTGCTCCACCGGCGAACGTTTCGGGTCGAGCGGCACCGTCAATTCGCCTTCCACTTCCGACGGCACTATCAGTTGCAACTGTCCGTTCGACGCACGCGTCACCGCGGCCCAACCATCCTGCAGGCTGAAGCCTTCCTGTGCGCCGGGACGGGATGCCCCCTGCGTGATCTGGCTGGAGAGCGCCAGCAGCCATTCGGCCTGCGTGCGCACGCGTTCCGGCTCGCCCGCGGCCGGCTCATCCGCCGACAGGGCGCGCAGTTGACCCTCGACGCGCGCCTGCGCCTGGCGGATCAACGCGGCCACGCCGCCGCGCATGCCCGCGTACGCGTCGCGCGCCGAAGAAACGTCCCGCTCCTGCACGGCATAAAAAGCCGCGACCGCCGCGCTGACCGAATCCGCCGGTGCGAAGTCGCCGCAGAAATGAAGCTCGTAGGGCGCAAACGCGACGACGCCATCCTCCTCGTCCACGGCAATGCCGGGGCTCCAGTCGCCCGCGTCGGCCAACGACCACAACTCGCTGAGCGCATTGCGCGCGTCCGCGAACCCTTGCTCTGAAACCGCCGCGCCGGCGTCCCCCGTTGCTCGCCAAGCCGCCTCCCTGGCCAATGTCGGGCTGACACCGACGAAACGATTGAGCAGACTGCGCCAGAGGAGCGAGCGTTGAGATTGGTCGCCATCGGCTCGATTTTCCGGAACTTCGGCGGCTGCCCAATGCGGCTCTTCTCTCTCCTCACTCCTCTTCACGCTCTGCTGGACTGGCGGAACCCTGTCCTGCGGCGGCGGCAGCTGATAGATGCGCCGCGGCAACAGGATGCGCTGGGCGTTCTCCCCGGCGGGCACCCGCACCAGCGCATCCAGGATCCGGCCCTCGGCATTCAACAGGATCAGATTGCCGAGCTGCCCGATCGGTTCGACGGCAAGGGTGGATGCAGCGTGCCGGGGATGGTGGAAGCGCAGGAAAAGCACCCGCTCGAAAGGCACGGGCAACTCGACCGACTCCAGCCGCGCGCTGCGCACATATTTGCGCAACAGCAGCTGCAGCGGCGTCTCTTTCGACACTCCCCGCCGCGGCTTATGCTCGAGCAGATGGACGCGGCTGGCCTGGGGATGCGCCGAGAGCAGCAGATAGCGCCGCTCCTGGTGGGCGTAGATCTCCAGCGCGACGCTGCGGCTGTCCGGCAGGACGATCTGCTGCACGCGGCCGCCCGCAACCGTCTCTCTCAGTTCGTCGGCCACTGCCGCCAGCGTCAAGGCGTCAAAATGCATGTCAGGAGAAGCTTCCAGTTCTCAGTTGCCAGATGAGCGGTCATCATGAACCGACCACTGAAAACTGTACCTTTGGGAAGGGTAATTGCGGCTGTAAGAATAGCATAGCGAATGCCTATTGGGGCCTTATGCTAGATAGCGTTTGAAAAAAGTCCCCTGGTGAGATAACTTTGGAGTTCGTCACCAACCAAAGCGACTCACCAGGAGGACCAACCGAATGATAGCTCATCTTGACGACTTCTGTCTATGGGTTTATGTGCTCGTTGACGACATGAGCCAGGCACTGGAAAGGCATCTGAGACGACCGGGGCCGAAGCCGGCCTGTAGCGATAGTGAATTGATAGCCATCTGTCTCATCGGCGAATGCTTGGGGTGGGATGTGGAAACAGAGTTACTCAATCATATGCAGGCACATCGGGATAAGTTTCCCATCTTGCCGAAGCAGAGCCGCTTCAATCGGCGACGACGTAACTTGATGGCGATTATGAATGAGATGCGGCGCATGATGTTGGCCCGGATCGACCTCTTTCGAGACCAGCATTGTGTACTCGATAGTCTGCCCATTCCTGTGGTTCAGTTCCATCTGGCGCCCCAGTCACGCGGCGATTGGCCCGCTCATGGAGCCAATTATGGGAAGGTCTCCTCTAAAAAGATGACGATCTACGGTTTCAAGCTACATATGCTGATCACGAAAGGTGGCCTCATCCTTGATTTCGAACTGGCTCCTGCCAGCGTCGGCGACTTGGCTATCGGTCGCGAACTCCTGCAAGAACACCACAACCGCATCGTCATCGGCGACAAAGCGTACGTCAGTGCACCTGTCGCTGATCTACTCTGGCAACACAATCGCATCCGCCTGCTCTCCAAGCCGCGCAGCAACCAGAAAATACAGATCCCTGCATCTGCACGTCGCCTCTACGACAGGGTCCGCCAAATCATCGAAACAGTTAACAGTCAATTGGTCGCACAATTCTCGATAGAAACCAACCATGCACACACTTTCAGAGGTCTATGTGCACGACTCTACACCAAATTGACTGCTCACACACTTTGCATCTATATCAACCGACTCTTGGGCGTACATGACTATCTTCAGATTAAGAAACTGGCCTTTCCTATCTAGCATAAGGCCCTATTGCGTAATTCATATTACATGTTGCGCTTGCCTCCCGACCCCTTACGCAAGGGTGCATCCCAGATTATTGTGCGTCGAGTAAAGCCAAGCGGTTGAAGCAGTTGAGGCCAGGTTTGACTGAGCGGAGTCGTGCGGAGTGCAGGCATCGCCAGCGGCCCCCCTTTGGTCTTCTCAACCCCTTCTCCGCGTCTACCCCCTTTCACCTTAACGAAAAACTGGGATGCACCCATGCAAGGGAAGCGCGCGTCGGCACTGAGCAGTTGGGCTGCGTTTCTTCCGCCCGCGCACCACGATTTACAGCATCGCAATCACTCTGAGTACTGAAAACGCACAAAACGCACAGAGTGGCGTTCGTTGAGACACTGTTGAAGTTCCAGTAACGGCGCCTCGGGCGGATGAATCCAAGAACGGGGGCGGAATTTCGGCTGCGCCCGGGCTTACAGGCCGCTTGCAGGCGACGTGCGGGGCGCGCAGGTCAGCTGTGCCATGTAAGCAGTTACGAGCGTTTACGAGCGTTTGCCTGCAGTTACGAGCGTTTGCGAGCGTGTTCGAGCGCGCCAAGTCGCGTTTAGTCGCGTTTAGTCGCGTTTGGTCGCGTTTAGTCGCGCCAATTTTTTTTTCGTGTTCGGACACGTTCGGGCACGTTTGGGCGTGTTCTTTCGTCATTTTTCGTCATTCTTCGTCATTCTTCGTCCCAAAATGGTTTTTTTCGGGTATGGCGGGCAACGGGCGGTTGCGGCATTGTTTGGGCAGGGAGGGCAGCAGTTTGCTGCGCGTGGCTCCCCCGCGCAGGGGGCAGGATGGGCAAAATGGCATGGCATTCATTTGAAATCGGTATGCAGTTGCGGCAGGGCCGCGGCTGCGCTCGTTCGTCTTGCGCACAAGTGTACTACAAAAGCGGGACGTTTGCAGTTGCTGGAGATTCCAGGGTGTATCTCAGAATGGGGGAGCGTTTCTGAGTTGCTCTGAAGGGCAGGACTCGCAGCAGTTGTCTGAACTGTGGTTCAGGCAGTCAGTATGCTGGAGACAGTTGACGGCAGCGGCTCGGACGGCGTCTTCGTTGACGAGAATCAGGCGAGCTGCGGTTCGATTCTGGCGACAGGCAACCTGCATCTGTCACCCATTGGAGCAGTTCTTCAACAGGCGCGGAAGCCGAAACCGGCTGCGGGCGAGAGGTCCGCGATCGCAGGGGCACGTTCCCCAAAAATTTGGGATGCACCCCTTACGCAGTACGCCATAGATGGCTGATGACGCTTGTTGTACAATCGATTGTTACAGTGTAGTATAAAATTTCCCGCACCGGCAAGTTTGGGCAATAAAAAGTGATCCGCGGCCAGTGGCGTTTACTCTCCACGAACCATCGTCCACCGATCACGACAAGGAGAAGGCGATGCAGCAAAGCAGACGGAACCGGGTTGGCGTTTCATGGCGATTCACCCGTCTTGGCGGGAGAGGGGACGAAACCAAGCGCATTGCGTGGTGTGCTGCTGTCCTTCTGGCTCTTTGCGCGCTCTCTATACTCGCGCTGAACTCCGCCGAAGCCCTTGCCCATGAATCCGATACCAGTTGGGAAGCGAATTTCTGGAACAACACAACGCTGACCGGCGCGGCTGTCCTAGCGCGTGAGGACGAGACGCTCGATTTCGATTGGGGCGAAGGCGCGCCGGACACAACCATCCCCGCCGACAATTTTTCGGCCCGCTGGGAGCGTCATCTCAACGTCGCCGCTGACGAGACCGGCAACTACATTTTCACGGTCGAAGTCGACGACGGCGTGCGCCTGTGGGTGGGTGAGGAACTGCTCATCGATAGCTGGATCGAACAGGCAAAGACCTCCTACCAGGCCACAATGTCTCTGTCAGAGGGCCAGCACCTTGTTCGCGTCGAGTATTTGGAGTTGACCGGCGCCGCTTCCATTTCGGTAAGCTGGGCGCGCGAGCCCGTGCTTCCCACCACCTATTGGCAGGGCGAGTATTTCAACAACAGTACCCTTGAGGGAACGCCGCAGGTAACACGCGGCGACGCGCGCATCAGCTTTGACTGGGGCGAAGAAAGCCCGGCCACCGGCCTCAATCAGGATGGATTCTCCGTGCGCTGGAGCAGGATCTTGCAGTTGCCGGCGGGGGATTACCGCTTTACAGTCACGGTGGACGATGGCGTGCGCCTGTTCGTCGGAGACAGGACACTGATTGATAGCTGGCAGGATCAGCCGTCAGCCACCCACTCCCAGGTCATCTATCTGGACGGCAGTCCCGTCACCGTGCGCATGGAGTACTACGAAGCAACGGGCGAGGCGGAAGCGCACCTCTCCTGGCACAGCCTGGACATTACGCCGACTTTAGCGCCGACCTCCGCGGTGACAGCCGCGCCAACCTCAACCGCCGTGATAACGCCCACCGCCACACCCACGCCGTCAACGCCGACTCCCACACCGACCCCCACGGCGACCGTTGTGTGGCAGGCGCAATACTGGAACAACCGCACCTTCACCGGCAACCCCACGCTCACCCAACAGGAATCTGCCATCAACTACAACTGGGGTGACGGTTCACCCGCCGCCAGTATCAACGCCGACAGCTTCTCTGCCCGCTGGACCGGTCAACTCTCGCTTGAGTCGGGTTCCTACCGCTTCGATGTCGTGTCCGATGACGGCGTGCGCCTGTTTCTCGATAGCGTCAAACGCATCGAGGCCTGGAGCGACCACGCCGCGACTGCGTACTACTATACGCTGCAACACGATGGCGGAACTGTGAATGTCGTTCTAGAATACTATGAGCACGTTGAATCGGCCCAGGTGAGCCTGACCTGGGGCGTCCCAGCCACGGCGACGCCGACTCCCACGCTAACGCCGCTGCCAACCGCGTCACCAACCCCCGATCCCAATGCGATCGTAATCGTGGACGACCAGAACTCCGCCTTCCAGAGGGGCGGCCTCACCACCACCTGGCGACAGGAAACCGAGGGGTACGCCGGCCACCTCTTCTGGACCAATAACAACGACCAGACCCGCAGCGGGTATAATTGGGGCAAGTGGTCTCCGCAGTTGCAGGCGGCCACCTACGAGGTCTTTGTCTACATACCCCAAAACCATGCGACGACCGGCAACGCCCGCTATTGGATCTCCCACACGGGCGGCTTCACCCTGCGGGAGGTCAATCAATCCCTATATTCCGGGCAGTGGGTCTCTCTGGGCACATACATTTTCAGCGGCACAACCGAGGATTACATCTCTCTCTCCGACGTGACCTACGAAACATACCTGTCTCACAAGGTCGCCTGGGATGCGATAAAGTGGGAGAAACGCTGATCGTTCCGGTTTATCGTCTTTCGTTCTTCGTGACCCTTCCCCGGCTACTGAAACCTAAGAACTGACGACCGAAAACCGCAGTTGAGGAGAAAACGTGATGCGACTGGTGCAGTTCCGCACTGAGACCGGCGACCGCCGGGTGGCGATGGTCGAAAACGAGGAGACACTGCACGTTCTCGACCGCGCCGAACGGGTCTATGACCTGGCCCGGCAGGCGGGACGCAGCGGACAGCCGCTGACCGAACTGGTCGCAGATCGGCTGGGCGGTCAGCGCGTCGAATACGGCCCGATCGTGGCGGCTAAACGACTCCTGCCGCCGCTCGATCATCCCGACCCGGCCCGCCTGGTGATCAGCGGCACCGGTCTGGATCATCTGGGCAGCGCCCAGGCGCGCGACGCCATGCACCAGAAGCTCAACGCCGAAGATGAGGAGGCGTTGACCGACTCGATGCGCATGTTTCGTCTGGGGTTGGAAGGCGGCAAACCGGCGCCGGGGCAGGTGGGTGTGGCGCCGGAGTGGTTCTATAAGGGGGATGGCCGCTGGCTGGCGCCTCCGGAACAGCCGCTGACGATGCCGGCCTTTGCCCTGGAGGGCAGCGAAGAACCGGAATTGGTCGGCTGTTATGTGATCGGTGACGATGGCGCGGTCCTGTGCGTCGGCTTTACGCTGGGCAACGAATTCTCCGATCATGTGCTGGAGAGGAAGAACTACCTCTACCTGGCCCACTCCAAGCTGCGGCAAAGCTCATGCGGGCCGGAACTGCTGCTGGGCGATCCGCCGGCGCATATCGAGGGCACCGCCCGCATCCTGCGCGCCGGCCGCGAGTTGTGGGCCGCGCCCTTCCTGACCGGCGAAGCCAACATGACCCACAGCCTGGCCAACATCCAGCACCACCACTTCAAGTACGCGCCCTTCCGCACCCCCGGCGATGCGCACCTCCATTTCTACGGCACCGCCACGCTCAGCTTCGCCGCCGGCATCCGCACCCAAGTCGGTGACGTGTTCGAAATCAGCGCGCCCGACTTTGGCCGCCCGCTGCGCAACACGCTGATGGACACGCCAGAAACCGAGCAACTGGTAGAGATCCGGACTCTGTGAGAGAGAGGCTCTACCACCGATGGGCAGCAACCTCACATTCAACACTCTCGATGAGCTTCACGCCGCCGCGGTCACCTGCCGCGCCTGTCCACGCCTGGTCGCGTGGCGCGAAGAGGTGGCCGCGACCAAACGCCAGGCCTTTCGCGACTGGACATACTGGGGCAAGCCGGTGCCGGGATGGGGCGACCCGCGCGCCCGTCTGCTGGTGTTGGGCCTCGCCCCCGGCGCGCACGGCGCCAATCGCACCGGCCGCCCGTTCACCGGCGACGGTTCCGGCAATTTTCTCTTCCCCGCCCTGCACCGCGCCGGCTTCGCCAGCCTGCCGGCCAGTACCCACCGCGGCGATGGCCTCGAACTGATCGACTGCTACATGAGCGGCGTGGCCCTCTGCGTGCCGCCCAAAAACCGGCCCAACGCCGCCGAACTGAACAACTGCCGCAGCTGGCTGGTGCAGGAGTTGGCGCTGCTGCCGCAGGTGCAGGCGGTGCTGGCGCTGGGCAAGATCGCTTTCGACGGCTATCTGCGCGCCCTGCGCGAACTCGGCCATGATCTCCCCCGCCTTACCTTCACGCACGGCGCGGCGCACTCCCTCCCTGCCGGTCTGCCCCGCCTCTATGCCTCCTACCACGTCAGCCGCCAGAATACGAACACCGGCCGCCTGACAACTGCGATGTTCGATGAAGTGTTGACTTCAATCAAGGCCAATCTGCAGAGCGTTTGACCATAGGGAGCGGGGCGCCCCTCTAAGCCCAGCATCGGCATCAGCGAGACCGGGGTCGGGAGGCTCTCTCTTCTCTCTCCTCGCCCGAAAAGTTCTGTTCTGCAGAAATCCTGTAGATCGCTGGAAAGGCATCGGCAGGCCTTACACTTGCAGATATATATTTAACGCAGTCGTTGACAATTTGAAGAGACAGTTTCTTCTCCCCATACAGTAACATCATCTGGAATCAGAGTGATCAACCCAAAGCAATACTCGCAACATGTTTGGGAGTATTTTTGTGCCTATTGATAATATAGGTGAATTCGAGAGGGAAAGGTTCTTGCTTGGAGAACCCCTGGATTTGAATATTCTGTGATGTCCGTTCTGCAAGTGTGTGTATTTGGAATCGGTAGCTATGTGTCACTCGAGTAAAGCACAGGGGCATGACTCAGTTGTGACCGTGGACGCGCTGACTTTCAGCTATGGAATCAGGCAAGTTCTGCACGGGATATCGTTTGCTCTGGGAAGGGGCGAGGTCGTCGGATTGTTGGGGCCGAATGGCGCCGGCAAAAGCACGACCATCAAGGTGCTGACGGGCATCCTCCCGCCCGGGGGAGGGGCGGTTCGGGTAGCTGGGTATTCCATGCCCACCGAGGCCGTCGAGGCCAAGAAACGCATCGGGTACGTACCGGAAGCCGCCGCGCTCTTTGAAAGCCTGACAGGACAAGAATTCCTGGAACTTATGGGCCGCCTGCAGGAAGTCCCCGAAGAGATTCTTCAGTCGCGAATTGACCAATTCCTCAAGCAGTTTGACTTGGCCGGTGTTCGCCAGCGTCGTTTGGATGAGTACTCAAAAGGCATGCGCCAGAAAGTGCTCCTGAGCGCGGCTCTCCTGCACAATCCCGATGTCGTGATGCTTGACGAGCCCCTCTCGGGTTTGGATGTCAACGCCGGATTTATGGTTCGGGACTTGGTCGCTGCGCTGGCGGCCGAAGGTAAGACCATTCTCTACAGTTCACACGTCCTTGACGTGGTCGAACGAGTGTGTGACCGCGCCCTGATCATCCATGAAGGCCGTCTGATCGCCGACGGGTCGCTGGAATCGCTGAAGGCTTCTACTCAAAGAGGCAGTCTTGAAGACGTCTTCCGGCAACTGACCCATGCGGAGGAAAAGGTGAACGGCGTTTCCGAAATTATCGAAAGTTTGCGGTCGTGACAGACTTTCGCTCCGTCGGCGCGCGGTTCTTCCGCGGCACGGCGTTTGCCAGCGTGCTCGAACGATGCCGCATCGAACCCCACCAATACTGGATCCTGGTCGACCTGTTCGAGACGCTCAGCAAACGGCAGGAACTGGTCCGGATGGGCAGCCATGACCAGTCCCTGCGTTCCTTAACGCTCATCTGGTTCCTTCTTTCGGGACTCATCAGCCTGGCGATGGCTGTAAGCGGCGCCTCCCCCGGAATTTACCTCCTTGTCTTTGTCGGGCTCACCGTTTTTCAACTCGGCATGCTATTGGTCTCCGAGGTCGCTGAGAGCTTGGTGAACCCGGTCGAGGGACTGATTCTGGCGCACCAGCCGGTAAACGGGGCTACATGGTTGGGCGCGAGGCTGACCCATTTGCTTCGGATCGTTGTCTACGTCGTGGCGGCGGTGAATGGCGTGCCGGCGATCGTAGGTATTTTTCTTCCTCACAAGGATGGGTTTCTACCCCTGGCGTATTTTCCAATCCACCTTCTGATCGCTCTGGGGGTTGGACTGGTCGTCGCATTACTTTGCTGCAGCCTGTTCGGGTGGTTGGTTCGCTTTGTTCCTGTCCGGCGTCTCAAGGGGGCGGCTGCGGTGGTTCAGGTCATTCCCGTGTCTTTGCCGCTCGCATATCACTTTCTGCGCGATTTCAGGGAGGAAATTGTGAGTAGGGCAGCCGGGATTGCGGTGCCGGAAGAATGGCAGGCTGTCGGTGACGCGGTGCCGGGCGGATTGCCGGCACTGCTGGGAGCTGTGTGTTTGTCCGTGGCGATCGCTGCTGTCGTATTTGGATTGCAGGCGCTCTCAAGCGATCATCTGATCCGTGCTTCGAATCAGATGTATTCAGGGGCCAGCGTGCGACGAAGACAGTGGAGACAATGGGAGATAGGTCCCTGGATTTCCAGGTTTGCCGGCGGTCAGGCCAGCCGCGCCGCTTTTGAGTATCTGAGTTCCATGATGGTTCGCGACTGGCAGTTCCGGCGAAACATGGCCCAGGACATACCGCCCGTGATCTTCGGCTTCATTGCCATGCTTATTGCCGGCCGGGAGGTCTCCCCGTTTGCTCCAGGCTTCGCCTACACTCACTTTCTGCCTCACCTGATCGGAATGACTGTGCTCTATTGGTGTCTGTTCCTGGGCTATGGCAATGACTACAAAGGCATCTGGTCGTTTCTCATCGTCCCGGACAGTTCTTTCCGTCCGTTTGTGAGGGGAATCTATGCTGGTCTGTGGCTCATGCTGATCGTCGTTCCGAACGTCTTTTGGCTGTCTGTGCTGACGTGGTCCTGGGGTGTGCGGGATGCCGCTCTCTTGATCGCTTACAGCACGGTCGTATCGTTCCTATATCTGGGCGTAGGTCTGAGGCTAATCGATGGCGTCCCGTTCGGAAAACAGACACCACCGACCCGAAGAGTGGTTACGCTCGGAATGACGCTGGGCTATCTCGTCGTTTTGGGTATCGCAGTCGGGATCCAGTATCTTCTCTTTCGCTGGGTTGTGGTAGTCATTGTCGTGACTCTTGTCGTGGGTTTGGGGGCGTACTTTCTGAACAGGGCGTCGCTGTCCAAATTCGAGTCCCGCATTCTGCTCAATCTGAAACCCGGCGCGTCGGGATCAGTGTTCCGTTGATCTGTTAAGGTTTGAACTTTCCTCTCGGAGATACGCGTATGTCCTCTGAATCGGCCAAACCCACGCCCGCTCCAACCCGCCCGACGGAACGGATCGTCGCCATCGACATCCTGCGCGGTTTCGCGCTGCTGGGCATTTTGATCATGAACATTCAGGGCTTTGCCATGCCCGCAGCCGCCTATTCCAACCCGACTGCCTATGGCGACTTGAGCGGGGCCAATCGCTGGGTGTGGATAGTGAGCCACGTTTTCGCCGATCAGAAGTTCATGACGATCTTCTCGCTGCTGTTCGGCGCGGGGATCGTGCTGATGAGCGCGAGAATGGACGAGCGCGGGCTGCGTGCCTGGGGCGTGCATTACCGGCGCACCTTCTGGCTGCTGCTCTTCGGCCTGACCCACGCCTTCCTGCTGTCGTCGGGGGACATTCTGGTGGCCTATGCGGTGTGCGGCCTGTGGGTCTACTGGCTGCGCCGGCTACGGCCCGGCTGGCAGATGACGCTGGGTATTCTTGTTGTGTCGATCCCTACTCTTCTGTTGCTGGGCACAGGCCTTACCATGCAGTTTATGCCGCCGGAGACGCTGCAGGAACTACGGGCCGACTGGCAGCCGGCCGTCGCGACAATCGACGCGGAGGTGGTCGCTTATCGGGGCGGCTGGCTGGCGCAGATGGATGCCCGCGTGCCCGCAAGCGTGGAATTTCAGACAGTTGTACTACTGCTCTGGACGAACTGGCGCGCCGGGGGGTTGATGCTGATGGGGATGGCGCTGTACAGATGGGGCGTGCTGAGCGGCGGGCGTTCGCGCAGATTCTATGCCGGCATGGCGGCTCTGGGGTTGGCGATTGGTCTGCCGGTGGTGAGCGGGGGCGTAGTCCAGAACTTTGCCCACAACTGGACGATGGAGTTTTCCCGGTTTGGACTCGGTGCGCAGGCGAACTATTGGGGCAGTCTGTTCGTCAGCGCCGGCTACATTGGGCTGCTGATGCTGTTTGCCCGGTCGCGCGCGTTGGCCTGGCTGCAGAAGGCGCTGGCCGCGGTGGGACGGACCGCGCTGACGAACTATCTGCTGCAAACGATCCTGGCGACGGCTATCTTCTACGGGCACGGTCTGGGGCTGTTCGGCTCGGTCGAGCGGGTGGGACAGATCGGCATCGTGGCGGCGATCTGGGCGTTCCAACTGGTGGTGTCACCGCTGTGGCTGCGCTCCTACCGTTTCGGCCCCTTCGAATGGCTGTGGCGCTCGCTCAGCTATTGGCGCTTGCAGCCGATGCAAACTCGTAGAGCAAGGCCGGCGCTATCGTAATCGGTGGCAACTAGCCGCCGGTTGCAGCCGGTTCCGCGCCCACCGCCGACGGCTTCTGCAGCGTCTCCGGCACGAACAGGCCCAGGATCGCGGCCGCCCCAAGCCCGATAACCGAGATGACATAGATCGACGGTACCAGCCCCAACGCGTCCGCGATCGTGCCCACGACAATCGGGCCGCTGGTTTGCCCCGTGTCGCCCAGCAGCCGCCACAACCCCAGAAACGCGCCCATGCCCTCGCCCTGCGGCGGCGCCAGGTCAGCGCCCAGCGTCAGCATCGTGCCGGAGCCAAGCCCGTTGCCGAAACCGACCAGAGAGGTGACCGCCAGCAGAGCCGCGAACGAGCCGGTGAGCGGGATCAAGGCCATGCCCAGCGCCTGCAACAGGAAGGAGGGCACATAGGCGAACTTGCGTCCGAAGCGGTCCATCACATAGCCCGCCGGGTAGAACATCGACATGTCCACCGCCGCCGCAATCCCCATCACCAGGCCGATGCTTTTCACGTCCAGGCCCAGGATCAAAGCCGCGTAAAGCGGGACGATGCTTTGCCGCCCGGCGCGGATCGTTTGCGCGCAGATTGTGCCGAAACCGGCCGGCGTCAACAACCAGACATTGCGCCGCAGATAGGTCAGCATACGCCGGTAGGAGCCGGCCATCGACGTCGGCTGCCCGCTCGGCAGTTCGGCCTGGCTGTCAACGACGTACAGAAGCGGGAAGATCAACGCCAGCAGCGTGACGGCGCCGCAGCACAGAAAGGCGGTCTGCATGCCGGCCTCTTCGCTGAGATATCCAGCTGCAATCGGTCCGATGAACGTGCCGATGCGCACGACGCCGCCGAAAAATGAGATGGCCCGGCCGCGACTGCTGTTGCGCGTGTTGCTGGCCAGGTAGGCGTGGCGCGAGACGTTCCACAGCGCCGCGCCGGCGCCGATCGATATCCCGCACAACAGCAACAAGATGAACCGATCGGACCGGCTCAGCGCCAGCATCCCCATGCCCATCACAGAGATGCCGATGATCATCGAAAGCCGGTTGCCGATGCGATCCTGGATTCCCCCTGCCGGCAGGTCGCCGATCAGCGTGCCGATGCCGTAGCCCGCCAGCACAAGGCCGATCAGACTGTAGGACAGTCCCAGGTCGACCACGTACACGGGCAGCAACAGGCTCAGCATGCCCTGGGAGACGCCCAGAATGAAGGCGGGAACGTAGACCGCGTGGAGCAACTGCGCGCGCACAACATCTCCTCAGACTTTGAGAAGAGAGTGAAGCGGAGAGAGGAAAGAGAGAACGCCTCCCGTGCCTCACTCCCCGCTTCCCGCTCCTCGCCCTGGGCGCACACCATCAAACGTTGCTCGGAGCGCCGGATAGAGGCCCTGATAGAGTTCATATACCTTGTGGTAGGCATCGACCGCGCCGGCGTTCGGCACAGTGGAGCCGGTGACGCGGATCGTCGCCGCGCAGGCGCTTTCGCCGTCCGGCCAGACGCCCGCGCCCACACCGGCCAGCAGCGCCGCGCCGTAGGCCGCGCCCTCGGTCGTGTTGACCGTCGCCAACTCGCTGCCCAACACATCCGCCAGAATCTGCCGCCACAACCCGCTGCGCGCGCCGCCGCCGCTCACCCGCACCTGGCGGATCGCGCCCAGCCCGACCTCCTGCATCAGCGTGAAGCTGTCCCGCAGGCCGAAGGCCACGCCCTCCAGCACCGCGCGGGTCATGTGCGGCAGCCCGTGGCGGACGGTCAGCCCGACGAACGCGCCGCGCGCGAAGGGGTCCGGGTGGGGCGTTCGTTCGCCGGTCAGATAGGGCAGGAAGAGCAGCCCCTCGCTGCCGACCGGCACATCGGCGGCCGGGGCCAGCAGCTCATCGTACTCGACGCCGGGCGCCAGCGTATCCCGGTGCCAGCGCAGGCTGCCCGCCGCCGAGAGCATCACGCCCATCAGATGCCATTTGCCCGGCAGCGCATGGGGAAAGGCGTGCAGACGGCCCTCCGGCTCGTAGAACGGCTCGTTTGCCGTGGCGAAGACGACGCCGGACGTGCCCAGCGTCAGGGCGACGATGCCCTCCTCGATCGCGCCCACGCCCACGGCCTGGGCCGACTGATCGCCCCCGCCGCCGACCACCGGCGTGCCCGCGCGCAGACCGGTGGCTTGCGCCGCCTGCGCGGAGATGGCGCCGGTCACCTGCGTGCCCTCGTGCGTGGGGGGCAGAAATTTGGGTGGAATCTCCAGCGCGGCCAGGACTGTCGGCGACCACTCCCGCGTCGCCAACTCGAGCAGCGCTGTGCCGCCCGCGCCGGCCTTGTCCGTGGCGAAGTCGCCGGTCAGCTTGTAGCGCACATAGTCTTTGGGCAGGAGGATCTGACGCACGCGGCTGTAGAGCTCCGGCTCGTTGTCCTTCACCCACAGAATTTTGGGCGCGGTGAAGCCGGTGAGCGCGTCGTTGCCGGTGATGCGCACGAGGTTCTCTTTGCCCAGCCACAGGCGCATATCATCGCACTGTTTGCCCGTGCGCTGGTCGTTCCAGAGAATGGCCGGCCGCAGCGGTTCGCCGTCACCGTCCAGCAGCACCAGCCCGTGCATCTGGCCGCTCACGCCCACCGCGGCGACCTCCGCCGGGTCAATGCCGGACTGGTCCAGCGCCGCCCGCAGACTCTGCACCGTGCCATCCCACCACAGGTCCGGGTGCTGTTCGCTCCACAGGGGATGGGGTGTCTCGAACGGATACTCCGCCGCGCCCACCGCCACAATCTCGCCGTCGGCGTCGATGATCAGCGACTTCGTGGCCGTGGTGGAGGAATCAATGCCGATCAGATACATTTTTCAGCGTCCTTTCGGTCGTCGGCCGCTGACCACTGGCCACCAGCCACTGCGGTTCACACGCCGAGCAGCAGTTCAATCACCAGCTGATCCAGCCGTTCGTAGGGCTTGCCGCGGCGGCCCAGTTCGTCGCGGTCAAAGGCATGGGCCTTGAGGCTGGCCGCTTTCGCCGCCGAGTAACCGCCGCGGAAGCCGTCCATCGAGCCGTCATCGGCGGTGATCTGCGCCAGCAGCGCCTGGATCTCCCCGTGCTGGCGGAACTGTTCAGCCTTCTCCTTGAGGATCAGGTAGGTGCGCATGCAGCCGCTGGCGAAGGCCTTAACGTCCTCATAATCGGAGGAGCGGTAGGCATGGGCGTCAAAATGGCGCGGGTTGTCATAGCCGACGTCCTCCAGGAACTTGACCAGGAAGAAGGCCTGTTTGATGTTGTGGCTGCCGAAGCGGAAATCCTGATCGTAACGCCCCAGATTCTGATCGTTGAGGTCGATGTGGAAGAGCTTGCCCGCGTTCCACGCCTGCGCCACCGCATGCGTGAAGTTCAGCCCGGCCATATGCTCGTGCGCCAGCTCCGGATTCACGCCGACCATGTGCGGATGATCCAGCGTCTCGATGAAGGCCAGCATATGCCCGACCGTCGCCAGGTAGATGTCGCCGCGCGGCTCGTTTGGCTTCGGCTCCAGCGCAAAACGCAGGTCGTAGCCCTGGTCGATCACATATTCACACAGAAAGTTGATCGCCTCCTGGAACCATTTGCCGGCATCGGCAGGGTTCTTGCCAGCGTCGGTCTCCGTGCCTTCCCGCCCGCCCCAAAAGACGTATGTGCTGGCGCCGCACTCCACGCCCAGGTCGATGGCGGCCATCGTCTTTTGCAGCGCGTAGGCCCGCACTTCGGGGTCGTTGCTCGTGAACGCGCCGTCGCGAAAGGCCGGGTGCGTAAAGAGATTGGTCGTCGCCATCGGCACGATCAGGCCCTGCTCGTCCAGCGCCTGCTTGAAATCGCTGACGATCCGGTCGCGCTCCGCCGCGGTCGCGTCAATCGGCACCAGGTCGTTGTCATGGAAGTTGACGCCCCAGGCGCCGACCTCCCCCAGCAGTTGCACCAGTTGCACCGGCGAACGCACCTCGCGCACAGGCACGCCGAAGGGGTCGCCCCCGATGTTGCCGACCGTCCACAGGCCGAAGCTGAATTTGTGTTCCGGTTCAGGTGTGTAGGCCATGAATTGCTCCTCGCCGTAGCGTTAAATCTCTTGTCTCTGATTCCTGTTGACTGCGCCTCCGGCGGACGCAGGGGTTCATTCAAAACTAATGTGCGTTCACATCGGGAACCCGCTTTTTGCTGAATTGTGTATTCCGTATCGCATAAGTGCAGGCGCGAGGCCCACGATTCAATTGCTTATTCGCCCGAAACGTTTCGGTTTCAAACGGGATTCACATTCGTACGAGCGTTTGCGAGCGTTTGCGAGCGTTAAGCGTTTACCAGCGTGTTTGAGCGCGTCAGGTCGCGTTAGGTCGCGCCAATTTTCTTTTTTTTGCGTGCACGGTCGTGTTCGGGCATGGAAAAATAGTTGGCAATAACCGGATTTGGGCTTGGCAGGGGAGGCAAGCTGGTGTGTAATTTAGACGGCCAACGGGAGAGCGTTAGCCTGTTGTCTTGCACCGTTGAATGCCTGTACATCGCTCGGCCCAGTGCCGCCGCCCTTTACCTGGGCTACAACGTCCACAAAGACACCTTTGCGGAGTGGATACCGCCCACGCCCATCTATACCTTTATCCCCTACTTGCTTTTGATTAAGGCATCAATGAAGCACTATTTGTACAGAATCGTCCATATTAAGATCAAAAACATAGGGCTTCCCATCGTCATAATAGCCAGACACTCGAATATAGTAGCCAGACCAACTGATAGTCAGACGGTCACTATGATGAATGACGTGGGGAGTTTGACCTTCTAAGACAGAAGGAAAAGGGACAAACACTCTTTCATTTTCTGACCCGATTTGACCATTGACATCCGTAACCCAATAACCTAGCCATAAGCTAGTTGGACATAAAGCGAAAGGACGACCGGGTTCCTTTGGCACACAAGTCAGATACAGACGCGTTGTCGAGTGGTCTTTGTCTGGACGAACTTTCGGGCGCTCAGTCGGGCGCGCAGTCGGACGGGAAATCGGGTGCTTTGTCGGAACTACTGTCGGAACTACTGTCGGGCGCGCAGTCGGACGGGAAATCGGGTGCTTTGTCGGAACTACTGTCGGAACTACTGTCGGAACTACTGTCGGAACTACTGTAGCAGTAGGTTTCGGCGTAGACGTGGGCGGCGGCGTTTCTCTCGGCGCTGGTACGGTTGGATTGATGGTCGGTCTTCGTATCCTCGCTGGCCGGCGGGTAGCAGTCGGAACTGCTGTCGGAACTACTGTAGCCACTGCTGTCGGAACTACTGTCGGAACTGCTGTCGGAACTACTGTAGCCACTGCTGTCGGAACTACTGTTGGAACTGCTGTCGGGAAGCAAGCAGCCGGAAGTTTGTCAATACGTGCGCTAAATGGTGCATTGATACCATAAGTACCATCTCTATTCCAGCAGGAACAATGACATGGATCGGTGCATTGTTCATTTTCGCCGTCTTCTCTGGGATGTGTGAAACCAGATCGCGTCTGAGATATCTCCCAACAAACCTGATTACACGTCGGTCGGCACCAATTCTGCGCGTAACCAGCAGTAGGCCATAGCATCAGCACCGCAGAAAAAACAACCAGGAAGAAAATTTGTTTCATATTCACATATCACCTCCGATATGGTACTCGTTGATAGGGATAGGCCAGTTATTTATAGGCAATAAGTTGATGCCATCTGACAGTTTGTTATGTGTAAGCAGTTCCTCTCCGCTCCTTACAGTTGGAACCTTCAATGGGTTAAAGGTGCAGGGAGGGCCACCTTTCGACAACACAATTGCCCACATGAAAACAGTTTGTCTGCATTGTGATCGGTCTCCATTATGATGTCGGGGGTGACCAATCTATAGACGATTTCGCTATGAATAAGTTGCGTTTTCGTGCTATACCGTGACCGCCCCTTTAATGAAGCTGTCGAATGTATCTGCGTGTCGGTTGTTGTACTTGTAGCAGGCTTCAACGATGTAGGCTGCTGCGTGCTCTTTGCTGTAGTGGTGATGTTGTCCAAAAATCGCTCTCTTTACGAGGCTCCAAAAGCCTTCAATTGTGTTCGTATGAATCAAGCCCTGGGCATAGGCAACCGCGTGATTGATTGTGAAGTGCGGTACCCACTCGTTCATGCGGTTGTAACCGCTGTATTCGTCTGTCACGAGCAGACTGTCATCAGCCTGCACAAAACGGCTCAGGAATGCTTTCAGCGTGGACCCCGTTACTCTCTTGGCGGGTTGCGCTACAACCTTGCCGCCACGTGCCAGTGCGCCGATTACGGGCTGTTTCTTGGTTCCTCGTCCACGCTTGGGCGGGTCGTCGTCGTTGCGGTCAGATTTCCGAGGCTTGCCGCCTATGTAGGTTTCATCAGCCTCTACAATGCCGTTCAGGAAAACCGCGTCGTCAACCATGCCATGTCGAATCTTCATGCCCAGTTCCCAAGCAGACGATTGACTGATTTTCAGATCACGGCTCAACTGGTAACTGGATACTGACTTCTTGGCGTTCAGGTAAATTGCAATGCCCAAGAACCATTTTTGCAGAGGTATTTTTGTCTGCTGGAAGATCGTCTTGGACAAGACATTGAAACTACTCTTGCACTTGTGGCAGTTCCAGCGGCCAACTCGCCTGTTCTCTTTCTTGCGGGCTACATCCTCGCTGCCGCAATGCGGGCAAACCGGCGTATCGTGCCAACGGGCCTTTTCCAGATGGTCAATGCAGGCTTCCTGAGTTGGGAATCGCTCGAAAATTGTTACCAAATCCATCGGGTATCTCCTAGAGTAGTTGACCAGTCTTATACTCTAAGTATACCCGATCTGGGCTTACTTTCCAAGCCCAAATCCGGTTATTGCCAAATAGTTTTGTTCGGGTATGGCAGGCAACGGGCGGTTGCGGCATTGGCTGGGCAGGGAGGGCAGCAGTTTGCTCCGCTTGGTTCCCGCGCCGGGTGCGGGATGTGCATAATGTTATGATATTCATTTCAAAACGGTATGCAACTAACCACCAACAACTGCAGTCAAACCGCCAACCGGTAGAAACGAACGCCGTTGTCGTGCATGATCTTCTGCTGATCGTGCGCACTCAAATGGCTGATGCTCTCCTGCACGATATCGAACCAGGCGCGGTAGTCCGCGGCCAGGTTGACCACCGGCCAATCGGAGCCGAAAATCACCCGGTCGGGGCCGAAACAGTCGAGCACGTGCTCGATGTATGGCCGCAGTTCATCCCGCTTCCAGTTCCGGTGATCCGCCTCCGTGGTCACGCCGGAGAGCTTGCAGTGGATGTCGGGGCGGCTCGCCAACTCGCGCAGTTGATCCTTCCACGGCTGCATGATGCCGGCTGCGATGCCCGGTTTGCCGATATGGTCGAGCAGGAAAGAGACATCCGGGCACTGCGCCACCAGCTCCAGCACGTCCCCCATGTGCGGATGGTAGATGCACAGGTCGAAGTTGAAGCCGTACTCCGGCAGCAGTTGCACGCCGCGCACAAACGCCGGGTCAATGCAGAAGCCGAGCGGCTCATCCTGAAGCAAACGGCGGATGCCCTTCACCAATGGCAGCTCGGCCAGCGCCTGCAGGTGGGCGCGGGCGCCTTCACCCTCCTGCAGCGACGCGTGCGCCACGATGCCGCGGATGCGCGGCTCCTCCTGCGCCAGCTCGGTGACCCACTGGGCCTCGCGCAACGCCTGCGCCGGCTGACAGCCGGCCTCCTCAAAAACGATCGCCGCCAGTTCGAGCGAAACGCCGGCGCGCGCCTGCTCCAGATCAGCCGGCAGATGCGGATGGGCGATGGCAGACCCGCCCGCCAGCCACGGGTAATCGATCACCGAACCGTCCCAGAAATGCACATGCGTATCGACATAGCGGCCCGTGCCCTCAGTCATGATGGAACACCTCCTCCATCTCCGCCCAGCGCTCGCCCTCAGCCGCGCTCGCCACCGGCTGCTGGCACGGGTCGGTCAGCTTCCACCACGCCTGCGTGACCGGATCAGCCGCCATCTTCGCCATGTCCGCCGCGTAATCCTCGCCGACATATTCGTAAAAGGCGAACAGATAGCCGTCCCGCAAAAAAATTGTGTAGTTGCGGATATTGCTGTCGCTGATGCGCTGCAGGATGGCGGGCCAGGTGTTGGCGTGCAGATGCACGTACGCGTCCTCCAGTTCCGGCCTGACGCGAATGACCATTCCGTATCGTTTCATCGGTCTACTCCATCTCCTGAGTCTTCAGTTTCGTGTTCTTCGCGGTCGTTCGCTTGGCTACGAATGTGAGTTCAATCTGAAACGAAGAGTCTCTCGCAATATGGGGCAGGCTCAAGGTTGGGTGGTAATCGTGAGACAAGCTGGTTGGGCTGAACGTTGAGGGTTTGCAGGCCTCGATGAGGTGCGCATAGAGTCATAGCAGCAGTTTCGCGGCGCCTCGTCTAGCATCCACCGACACGACCCTTGGTCCCATCTGGGAATTACACTAGAATACACGAGAAGCAGATTCTGCGCTACTCACAGGCGAGCCGACAACCCCGCCCACGGGGCCTTTAGCCGCCGCAGTATGGAACGGATGCTGAACATGCAAATCCATCTCCAATACGGCCGCGACGGGCTGACAGCCGAACTGCCCACGGCAAACGCCACCATCATTCGGCCCCGCTTTGTCGAGGGGCTGGCGGACGAGCAGGCCGCGTTCCACGACGCGGTGCGATCTCCAAGAGACGCGCCGCCTCTGGCCGAGGCGGTCCACGCGCATGAGCGCGTGGCTATCGTCATCGCCGACGGCACCCGCCCCCTGCCCTCCGCCCGGCTGCTGCCCTGGATTCTGGCCGAGTTGGCCCATGTCCCGGAGCGCAATATCACCATCATCGTCGGCACGGGCACCCACCGCGCCAATACCAAAGCGGAGCTTGCGCAGATCGTCGGCCCGGAAATCTACCGGCGGCTGCGGGTGCTCAACCACAACGCCTATGACGAAGAGACGATGACGGTCGTGCGGCCTGAGCAGGACGGGCGCGGCCCGCTGATGATGAACCGGAACTATGTCGAGGCGGACCGGCGCATCCTCGTCGGCTTCATCGAGCCGCACTTCATGGCCGGTTTTTCGGGAGGCTACAAGGCCGCCTTCCCCGGCGTCGCCGACCTGGCCTCGATCATGCACTATCACCGCGCCGAGATCATCGGCCATCCACAGAGCAAGTGGGGCGTGCTGCACGACAACCCGACCCAGGCGCAGATCCGCGCCAACGGGTCAGCCCTGGCGGTCGACTTTCTGGTGAACGTCACGCTCAATCACAAGCGCCAGATCAGCCGCTTCTTCTGCGGCGACGTGATCAGCGCCCACGAGGAGGGCTGCCGCTACGTGAAGGAGACGGCCATGGCCCCGGTCGACCGGCGCTTCCCACTGGTGATCACCACCAACAGCGGCTTTCCGCTGGACCAGAATCTTTACCAGTCGGTGAAGGGGATGTGCGCCGCCGCGGAGATCATCGAGGACAACGGCGAGATGATCGTGGCCGCCCGCTGCAATGACGGCTTCCCGGCGCACGGCAACTTTACGAAACTGCTCTACGAGCACAGTTCACCGCAAGCGATGCTGGAGACGATCTTCCGTCCCGGTTTTCATATGCTGGATCAGTGGCAGGTGCAGAAGTTTGCCGAGGTGGCGCAGCGGGCGCAGGTGGCGATATACAGTGAGTTGGAGCCGGAGGCGGTGGCCCGCGCCGGCCTTACGCCGGTCGCAGACCTGAACGAACACATCCGCACGGCCGTTGCGGATCTGGGGAACGATGCGCCGGTCGCGGTGCTACCGGAAGGGCCGATGACGATCCCTTATCTGGTGTAGGTGTATTCCAAAAGTGAATTCCGTTCTATATCTAGACTGTCTGCACGGACAAACTGCGTGCTGTCAATCGGAATGTACTTTAGTGCTGCAAACCACTTATGAGGTTTTTAGCCGATTTGCAGCAAGCTTCTCCCAATATCGAAAGACCGCTTGTCCTGTTCTTGCTGAGAACGCACAGTCCCGTTATACTCCAAGAATGAACGCTTCGACGGGTCTAAGCACACAGTTCGGAAATATTTTCCTTGGTGATTCTCTGCCGTATATGCGAGATAAAGTTGCGGACGAATCTGTCGATCTTATTTTTACGAGTCCACCTTATGCTCTGTTGCGCAAGAAGGACTACGGGAATGTAGAAGCAGAGAATTATGTCGAATGGTTTGAGTCGTTCGCACACGAATTTTATCGAATTCTGAAGCCGACAGGATCACTTGTAATAGATATTGGCGGTTCGTGGAATCCAGGGCAGCCAACCCGCAGTCTCTATCAGTGGGAACTGCTGATTATGCTGTGCCGAAAGCTGGAGTTCCATCTCGCTCAAGAGTATTACTGGTGGAATCCTTCGAAACTTCCCGCACCCGCCGAATGGGTGAACGTGCGCAGGATCCGAGTGAAGGATGGGGTGAACTGTGTCTTTTGGCTCTCCAAAACTCCGTGGCCAAAAGCAAGCAACCGGAGGGTTCTGGTTCCCTATAGCGATTCAATGCTAGATTTACTGGAAAATGGCTATCAAACAAAGGTGCGTCCCAGTGGCCATGACATCAGTGAGAATTTCCATGCCGACAATGGTGGTGCCATTCCTCCCAACCTCTTAGCTATTCCCAATACAGAAAGCAATTCGCAGTACTTGCGTTACTGTAAAAGTAGGAATATCAATCCTCATCCTGCTCGCTTTCCGGCTAGGTTCCCAGAATATTTCATTCGAATGCTCACAGATGCAGGAGATACTGTTTTCGATCCCTTTGGTGGAAGTTGTGTGACTGGAGAAGTATGTGAACGATACAAACGTTTCTGGACGTGTTGTGAAATTGTTGAGGAGTATGTAGAGGGAGCAAAAGGACGATTTGGCTCAGGAGAAGAAGATCTCGAGACACCCAATGAACCAACAGCATATACAATCTACAGTCCAGCCGAGTTATGGCGCAGAAACAGTGATGAAGAGAAGCTGCCAGAAGATGGGGGACGCACGAGGCCAGAAAAGCGAAAACAACATCTCATTCCTGCAAAAGGGCCGCAGGCGATTCCGCCCCAGGATAATGTAGAAAATCCTACGCCCGATCAACTCCGTCTATTGTCTTCCCAAGAGGAGTACAAATTCAAGAGATAAACCGTACGCATCGGAGCAGTTTTCATGCCTGCCGTTCCTCACCGCGTCCTCGTTCGATCAATTACAGAAGCATTCGCGGAAAGCAAAGCTATAGCAGTAATTGTCCCCTCAGAAAGTGGGAATCCCCGTAGATTCGTTGTGCGGGCAGAGCAAAACCACTTTGAGGTCTGGATATACATTTGGAGCCTCACACATGGCGGTGGAGCAGCCAGACCACGGGATGAGTACCGCATTCAGCTTACCGGTGTTTCTTCGCCTTTACAGATGAATTCCTCTGGCGGCCCTACTTTGTTAATGGGTTTTGAATCTAACACGAAATGTTTCGCCGGCTTTGATGTAGAAAAACACCATACTTTTTCCACAAATTCCCCTTCCATACAGATACCCTTAACCACGCTCCACGAAGCTTTGCAGAACGGGCTTTCGTTCGCTCGTAAAGGCAATAACGAAGTTGCTATCGGCGTTCGTCCTGATCAGTTTCTAACGTACGTCCAAAACGCTCGAATTCTTCACAAGCAGGGGTCGTATGCTGATGTATCAAGATTGCTATCACAAGCCGCAAAATTGGAGGCGTTCGACATTGAGGAGTTAGAAAGCCTATCACCTGAGAGACAAAGGATCGTGTCCACAGTTTCAAGACTGTCAAGAGACGCGAATTTCAGACTGAAGGTTCTCAATGCTTATGAACGTCGCTGTTCTGTGACGAGAATCCAGCTAGGATTAGTCGACGCTGCACACATCCTTCCTGTCGGCATTGATGGAAGTACTGATGATGTAAGCAATGGAATCTCTCTATCCCCCACCTATCACAGGGCATATGATAAGGGACTGATTTTTTTGGATGAGTCACTCGTGATGAAAATCAATGCCGAAAGAATCTCTGAGCTTGGTGCTCAGGGACTGACAGGCGGAATGGATGATTTTTCCGCGTACCTTAACAAAGGTATTCACCTCCCCCAGGACCGCGATCAATGGCCGGATTCGCAAATGATTCAAGAAGCTAACCGAGTACGTGAAATCAACTAAACCAACGGAGACTTGATATGATTGTTACGAAGTATACTGGAAAGACTCCATCAACTTCCGTTTAGACGAGCGTTTCCGTGGTGGCTGAACATATCTAAGCCAAGTGCATTGAACTAAGTCCTATCTCCTTCGAAACCAAGACTTCCTGCACAGATAAAGTGCAGGTTTTCAAAGCGCCCGCGCCCCTAGTCCACAAGATCTTCGTTGAGGCGCAGGCCGAAGCCGGGCGCGTCGCTGGGGGTCAGGTATCCGTCCACCGGTTGGGGCGCGTCCAGCCACAGTTGTTCATGCGTTGCGTGCCGGTTGCCCAGCACCAGTTCGCCCAGCTTTTCACAATTTGTTCCCGCGATGACGTGCAGGCCCCATGGTTCCCCGCCGCGGTGCAGGATGACGGTGGCGCCGGCCGCTTGCGCCTGCTCGACGATGCGCCGCGCGGCGGTGATGCCGCCGCACCAGGTTACGTCCGGCTGCCAGATGTCGAGCGCGCCGGCGCGGGCGATGGCGGCGAAGCGGAGGTGGGTGAAGTCGTGCTCGCCCCCGGCCAGCAGGACCGGTTTGATCTGCTGCCGCAGTTCGGCGAGCCCGTCGAGGTCATCCGGCGTCAGCGTGTCCTCGAACCAGTAGATGTCGTAAGGCGCCAGGGTGCGGGCCATCTGGCGCGTCGCGGCGGCATCCCAGGCCATGTAGCAGTCGAACATGAGGAGGGCGTCGGTTCCCAGATAGCGGCGGGAGGCTTCGGCCGCGGCCGCGGCGCGTTCGAAGGCGGAGGCGTCGGCCGGGCGGCTAAAGGGCACCTTGTGGGCGGTGAAACCGGTCTCGGCGAACCATTCAGGATCGTTGCCGGAGGCATAGGCGCGGATACGGGGCGCGGAGGAGGCGCCCAGCAGTGCGTAGACCGGCTGCCGCTCGGCTTTGCCGAGGAGATCCCAGAGGGCGAGGTCGATGCCGCTGAGGGCCATGATGGCGATGCCGCCGCGTCCGTAGGGGATCGAGGCTGTGTAGAGCTTGTCCCAGAGGCGCTCGATGTCGGCGGGGCTGTCGCAGGGTTCGTCCAGCAGCAGTTCGCGCAGGTGGCGGTTGACGACCTCGACGGCGGCTACACCGCCGCCGCCATAGCCGTAGCCGCTGACACCGGCGTCGGTTTCGACGCGCACGACGATCTGCCAGAGGTAGGGGCGCCAGCCGCCGAGTGGTTGGCGGTAGTTGGGATAGACGGCGCGGATGTCGGTGATTTTCATGGGGGTGTTCTCTTTTTGGTGGTCTGTGGGAGTGTGCAGAGCCCAAGCGGCCAAACCGGGGGCATCCACGCATGTGGGGCTCAGAGCTTGGTAATCGCGCTGCCATGCGGTTATATTACCATGGTCACTGCCGTGGGTAAGTATGATTCGTCAAAAGATATTGTAGATCATGAACAGAGACGAGACTGCAGACGCTGAGCAACAGAATCGCCAAGCCTAGCGACTCCGTATAGACGCGTTGCGGAGCGGTGCCTCGTCCGATGGACTTGAGGTAAATGAGTCATCCGTTAGGGATTTCTGGTTATTCATAGGTTCGTCACATTTTTCCCGACGAGGAGAGTTAGCGCTCACGGATAATGGCAATATCCGCGCAGTGTGGAAAGGAAGAGACGAGAGTCACCTCGGTCTTCACTTTCTCGGAGAACAGCAAGTGCAGTATGTGATTTTCAAACGGCACCATGGCAACGGGAAGATTTTACGGGCTGCCGGAATTGATACCTTTGAAGGGGTCAAAAGGCAAATTAGTGCATTCGACCTCATACCGCTGGTGAACGCATGACCGCCCGCGATCTTCCTGACAGTGATCACGTTGTTCGGTACGTCAGATTGACTGACATGGAGTTGAAGCCATCCCAGGCGAATGGAAGTTATTATCCCTAGAAGTGCTCTAATTCTTCGTCCCGTGCAGCCCTCCCCATGTCTTTCCTCCACCTTACAAATCCCCGCACCATTCGTGGCAAAGTAAGAAATAGAACAAAAAGCAGAATGAAAACAGCGGGGATCAACGCCCAAATTATTCCCCAGACTTCCGATGGGGTTTTAATTCTTAGCCCATTCAAAATCCAAAAGGATACAACTGATGCCATCAATGATGTGCAAAAAGCCAATAGTACGTTCTTCATGTCACGTCTCCGACAAACTCATAACGAACCTGAGCATAGAGTTGAAACGCGTGCCAAACTCTTGCTTCTAAAACGGTATCCATTAGCCATATCTCTAGCATAGCAATAACCTAGACCTTTCAAAATCAGATGGTATAACGACATAACAGAAAGATTGCATTCACACTACCTGATTCCGTGTACCTTTTCTCTCAAATGTGCGGCTGCTTTCGGAAACTATTGTGGGAGAGATCGAGGAGGAGCACGCGCGATAGTCTCTCTTCCTCCCTGAACTATTACGCCTCCAAGGGAAAGCTTTGTGTAAAATGAAAGTCATTACGGTGAGTCAGTGAAAGTGCTCACCGTGTTTCGCTCTCTTCACTGTCATTGTTCCCACGTGGGCTACGAGCGCCGACATCCTTGGCGTCGGGGTGGTCGCGCCTCAAAGCATAGAACCCTCTTTGTGTGGGACGAACGAAACGTTCGTCCTTGACAAGCCGCGCCAAAAGAGTCTTGGTGGCGTCGACGCCAGGGATAAGCCCTCCACGTGCCTGTACCTTCTCTGCAAGTTCTTTGAAATGCATTGGAGTGCCTTCTCTCTCGCCAAGGATGGCTTCGGCGATATCCAGGATATCGTGTCGGCGCGGTGAAGAGTTTGCATGAGAGTCAGCCTCAGGCACCTCGTCAGAGTTGAGAAGCCCATTTACATAGGTAAGGCGAACGCTTACCGCATGAAGTTGCTTCTCAGCGCTAGAAATCTGCTCCTGCAACTCTTTCTGCCTCTTTGCGAGCCGGTTCTGCTCCTCTTGCAAAAGGCTGTCTAATTCTGTCATGCCTTACTCCTCTCTAGTTGAAACGGAAATGTCATTCGTATTAAGACTAGTAAATTTTTAGCACGCCGCCTGTATTCCCATCATAAATTAAAAGGCTGTTCTTGTCAACCATCATGATGGGCAAATTCAAGGCCGCGATGTTAAGGTTCTGTTAACAAGCAGGGGCCCACGGTGCTAGGGATCTATAACTGTAGGCATTACGGCTAATGAGGGGCGGCGCCGAAGGCTGTTGCTGCTAGATCGGTATTCAGTTGGCCGCGCAGTGGCTAGCGTATGTTTACATCACAAGCATGTTTAGCTCTGGACATATAGAAGGGCAAACGTGACCTCTGATGGAGTGGAGGTAAAGCTTATTTATGGAGCGAAAGAGCGCTGCCCCAGCCGAGGTGGAGAAAGCCCCTTAATATGGGCGTAGTGGGTCAGAAGTGGAAGAGGGGGTAGGGATTGTAGGAGACAATACAAGGATTTGCTGCCGGCAGACAAGGCGAATCCGGCTGACGATTCAGTCAGATTCGCGGTCATGTAACTCTAAGCGGTGGTTCATACAACCGTATCCGCCCAGACTACCCCTTCGACCACGGCCTGTGTTCCTGGGCGAAGGGGAAGGTGCCGTCGTAACCGCGCGGGGTGGACACGTGCCATATGCCCTCGTACATCGGCGTCAGCTGGTAGTGGCAGACGACGTTGCTGCGCTCGATGTGCTCCTGGTGCTTGGCGCCCTGGTGGGGGATATGGTTGATGAAGATGACGCAGTCGCCCGCCTTGGGATGGAGGATGACGTGCTCCTGCGCTTCGCACCAGGCCTCGAACTTGGGCCGGTCCATGGGGTCGAGGTGGGGCGGCTCCATCTTATGCCCGTTTTTCACAAACTTCAGGTGGGCCAGGTCGGGGCCATTGTCCTGAAAGTAGAAGGTGGTGTTGATTCCCACCGGCTGCACGACAAGACGGCCGTGGCCGAGATCGTGCTTTTCCTGCCAGTAGCCGTAGAAATCGAGATGCCATTCCTGGAGATAGGGGCCGGGGTTGATGTGGGCGCGGAAGCTGCGCAGCTGACACTGCCGCCCCATCATCCCTTCCAGGATCGGGCGGATGCTGGGATGGCCGACGAGGGGCGCATAGGTGTCCGGCTCACGGTCCAGGAGCGAATCGAACCACATATTGCCGACGTCGTTCAGCCCCTCTTCCCAGCCCATCGTGCGCGCATGGTTGATGCGCTGGCGGACGTGCTCGGTTTCTGCCGGCGTGAGCGCGTTCTCGACGGTAATGAAGCCGTCTTCTTCCAGTTGATCCAGCCTGGTTTCCACATTGTCCATTCTGTTTCTCCTTGCAGGGCTCAGTATCGTGGCCCACATCCGTAAAGGTTCACAACTACAGAAGACAGAGGGCCAAAGCCGGGGAATGGGATAGACTGAGATCACCGGCTCATGCCAGCATCAGGCGCTCCCCCTTGGGTTCCGGTACGGGGTCGCCAAACTCACGCGCGGTGTCGATCCAGAGTGCCATCGCCTCGTTGATATTTTGAAGTGCAACTTCCTGCGTATCGCCGTGAGCCATGCACCCGGGAAGCTCTGGCGCCTCGGCCACGAATGTGTCGTCAGCATTGCTCCAGTATATTATGACTTCGTACTTGTACATCACTCCTCCTCCAACTGGTACTTCAGTATGACCTGACGAACCTGTCTGACTTGGTAGGGCTTGGCATTGCTGCCGTCGCGTTGCAGATTCAGTCTTTCGGTCACCCCTTCTTTTCTAAAGATATGATGACTTCCCCGTACGCGTTCGACGAATCCCAATCTCAACAACAGGGCGCGCAACTCGTCAAATCGGATATTCGCCTCAGAGCGGCCTTCGAGAATTCGCTGGCGTAGTTTCGTGCGTCTACTCAATACCTTGTACTCCGAATCGTATAAGTCGTGCCGATACAGTAGGCAAAGAAGCCGCTCTTGTCAAACCGGTTCCCTATGGTTGGCCCGAGTACTCAGACCACTGCTAAGAGAGGGTTCACTGCATCGGACTGGATGCGACAAGGCCACCGCGTATCACCGTCGACGCTGGACTGTCCCTCCGTGTGATCGGTGAAATGTTCTGTCAGGAACCATAGCTCATGGTCCCGTTAAAGTGACCAGGGACGGCAAAAAGACACCGCCACCTTGGGGCATACACTGCCCTGGGCAACTGTTGACACTGCGGCAAACCAAGAGTAAACTCACCCTTGGACACCTCATAGCGTGTTTTGTGAACACTACGTCTTCTCTCCACAGGTGTCCCCCTTTACACCACGAACTACGTCTGACCTTACGCAAGGAGGCCACCATGTCCAAAGCACGAGTCAGCCTCGTCCACGGCGGCGACCGCCGCGCCAACGTCTTCAACGCGCTCGAACTGGTGCGCGCCGATGTCGAATCCCGCCTCGCCGACCAGGTCATGCTCAAGCCCAACTTCCTCAGCAGCGACAACCAGCTCGCCTCCAGCCATGTCGACGCCCTGCGCGGCGTCCTCGACTTCCTGATCACCACGCCCGCGCCGCCGCGCCAGGTCCTCATCGCCGAGGCCGGCGCCGCAGACACCTGGGACGCCTACCGCAACTTCGGCTACCACGCGCTCGAAACCGAGTACCCGATCCCCCTGCGCCTGCTCGACCTGCACCGAGAGACGGCATGGGAGTCGACCCCGATCGTGCTGGCCGACGGCAGCGAGACGATCGTGCGCATGCCCCGCACCGTCCTCGACTGCCCCTGCACCATCTCGATCGCCATTCCCAAAACGCACGACACCTGCGTCGTCACCCTCGCGCTCAAAAATATGATCATGGGCACCATCTACCGCCAGGACCGCGTCAAGATGCACGGCTTCTACAGCCACGACGAGCGCTGCGCCCCCGATGAATCGCGCGCCATGAACATCAACCTGGTCCGGCTGGCCCGCTTCATGGCCCCGGACGTCGCCGTGATCGACGGCGCACGCGGCATGCAGGGCAGCGGCCCCGGCAACGGCGACGGGCTCGACTTCGGCATCGCCGCGGCCAGCACAGACGTCTTCGCCGCCGACGCCGTCATCGCCAAGACGATGGGCTTCGAACCGCTCGAGCTGGGCCTGCTGCGCTACGCCCACGACCTCGGCATGGGCATCGCCGACCTCGACCAGATCGAGCTGCGCGGCGGCGTTCCCATCGCCTCCGTGGCCCGCCGGTTCAAGCCGCACGAGACCACCGACCAGCAGATGCAGTGGCAGGTCGAAAACGCCGCGCAACTGCTGGCCGCCTGACCCGCCGCCGGCAGGATCTCTTTTCGCGACGGCCGCAGTCACCAACTAGAAACCAAGAACTCAAAACGCCAAATGCTTCCCATCATCGACACCCACCAACATCTCTGGGACCTGGACCGCTTCGAACTGCCCTGGATCGAGGGCGCGCCCAGCCTGAACCGCAACTACGTGACCGGCGACTACCTGGCCGCCACCGCGGGGCTGAACGTCGTCAAGACGGTCTACATGGAAGTGGACGTGACCGCGGCCCAGCATCCCGCCGAAGCCGAGCATCTGATCGAACTCTGCGCCGCGCACGACAACCCCACCGCCGGCGCGGTCATCGGCGGCGACATGATTTCTGGCGAATTCGCCGCCTACATCCGCCGCTTCGCCGCCAGCCCGGCCATCAAAGGCGTGCGCCAGGTCCTGCACGGACCGGCCACGCCGCAGGGCTTCTGCCTTACGCCCCAATTTGTAGAGAATGTCCGGCTCCTGGGCGAGTTGGGGCTATGCTTCGACCTCTGTATGCGCCCGTCGGAGTTGGGCGACGGCGTCAAGCTGGCCGTCGAGTGCCCGCAGACCCGCTTTGTGCTCGATCATTGCGGCAACGGCGACCCCTATCTCATCAGCGGCGACCTCCCCGGCGCGACCGGAAGCGGCGACAAGGATGATTTCAACCTGACCATCGCCGACCACAGGGACCGCGACGATCCCTTCTGGCACGATCGGCAGCAGTGGATGGACGGCATCGCCGCCCTCGCCGCGCTGCCCAATACGATCTGCAAAATCTCCGGCATCATCGCCCGCACCCGCCCCGGCTGGACCGCAGCCGACCTCGCGCCCGCGGTCAACCACTGCCTCGACAGCTTCGGCCCCGACCGGGTCGTCTTCGGCGGCGACTGGCCCGTCTGCACGCTCGGCGCCGACGCCACCTACCGCGCCTGGGCCGAGGCGCTCAAAACGATCATCGCCGACCGCAGCCAGACCGAGCAGCGCAAACTGCTGCACGACAACGCGGCCGCGTTCTACAATTTGGAGTGAGCGGGAAAGTGCCGGCGGCGGGGCCGCTGCCGCTGGCTTAGTTGAATGACAGAACTGCGGGCTTTTCTGTGCCCACCACAGATGACGCATCACAGAACATCTTGACGACCGTTGGATGGCAGGTGAAAACCAGAACTTGGTTGGTGTCAGATAGCTCCGTGAAAGCGACTGCGGCGCGGAGCGCCCTAGCGGGATCGAAGTTCACGAGAACCTCATCGACAATGACGGGGAGCGGCTCCGTTCTCTGTCCAAGTTCGCGGATCAGTCCGAATCGAAGGGCCAGGAACAGCTGCTCGCGTGTGCCGCGGCTCAGTTCGGATGGCTGCTTACTCCGTCGATCAGCATCCATCACTGAGATCGTCTGCTCACCGAGAGGGGCGTATACCTGCCGGTAGCGTCCTTCGGTGATCGCGGCGAAAACCTTCTGGGCATGGCGAACGACCTGTGGCTGCCGCTCGCGCTCGAACTTTCCGCGCGCTTCACGAAGCAGATTATGGGCGAGGGTGAGCCGGGACCATTCGTGCGCGTGGCCCCTTAACTGTTCCAGGAGGATGTTGCGCTGCATGCGCAGCCGCGACGACTCCTCCTCACCCTCGAGGTTGTCGAGTTCGGCCTGGATGGAACCGCGCTTGGTCAACAGTTCATCATGTTGGGCGCCGACACTGGCCTGTTCTTCCTCCAGCGAAGCTATCTCGCCGGTGATCGTCTGGAGGTCTGTACTTTGGAGGTCGGTCTTCAGAGATTTCAGCGGTTCGCCCGGCCCACTGAGACGCTGAAGCTGGTCCAGGGCGGTCCGGGCGTTGCTGTCCAGTTCGGCCCGTTTTTCTGTCTGTTTTGCCCGCACGCGGAATTCTTCAGCGTTCCCGGCTCCACCGCTTCGGAACAACCTCTCAAGTTCGTCCCGCGCCTGCTGAAGTTCACCTCTGCGCTCCTGCAACCGGCGTTTAGCGGCCTCCAATTCCTTTTGCGCGCTAGTCCGGCTCCTTTCACTTTCCCGGACTTCCTCATACAACTCGACGAGCCTGTCAGCTGCCGCGACCACCGCGCGCGCGTCGTTGCGGTCGAAGGTAACGTCGTAGGCCGCCGCAAGCGGTTCGACGTCCTCAACATGCCGGGCAATGTCATTCTCGATATCCTTGATGCGCTGCTGCCAGATTCGTACTTCGCCGAGCCAGCTGCGTCCAAGTTCGATTTGTTTCTGAAGCACGTCGGCGGTCTCCGGCGTATACGTATCAAGCAGACCGCGGCTCTTCAGCCAGTGCTGCCACTCGCTTTGCGCCGAAACGAGTTGCCGTTCTACGTCTTCGACGGCAGCAGCGGACCCCTCAACACGAGTTCGTCGCTGACTCGTCAGTTCCTTTGCAGTGACAACTGCTTCAGAAAGTCGAGTCCACTCGTGCAGCCTGCGTTCCTCTTTGTCGACCGACTCTTCTGCTGCAAGGATGGACGACTCATCGATCTTTTCAAGTTCAAGGGGCGCTGCTTCCTGCATCATCCTTGAGTGGAGACTCTGCATATCCGTACGAGCGCGACGAAGCGACTCGCGGATGGGGGAGGCAAGAGGCGATTCCCCGGTACCTGCGAGACCGGTCTTGCCGGACATGAACAGATATATGGCCAAGCCGCCGAGCGCAACAGCGGCCGCGATCCCAATGTAGAGTGCCATTCCGCCAAAAACCGCTCCTCCGACCACGAGTGCAATGCCAACTGCCAAACTGACGGCGGCAACGGCTCTGCTAAGGTCCGCCCCGCCAGGCGGGAGTTCCATCCTTTCCAGGCTGTCCAGCTGACTTTGCAAATTCAACGCGTTTTGTCGCTGGCGGTCGAGTTCGTTAACTCGCGACCTTGTCGTGCGAATCAGGTTGCGACACAATCGTATCTGTTCGGTATCCAGGGACGGTCCGTTGAAGGACTGTAACTCACGGTCAGCCCTTTCCTCGGCGGCGATTGCCTCCTCCAATGAGAGTTCGTTCTGGTCATGGAACGATCTGTGCCTCGAAAGCACGTCTGAGACATCACGCCGCTTTTCGCGGTGCTCGCCGATTTCCTGGCGGACGGCGATAGAAAAATCGAACTCGTCTAGCCTGGTCTCATTCCAGTCTTGTCCCAGATCTCTGAGTGTTTCGGCGAGGGTCCTCTCGCGCTCTCGCAGTTCAGCCCACCGCTCCGGCAGGTCTTTGATTAGACCGTTGAAATCCGTTCGTCCTTCCTGCAGACGCCTGATGGCGGACGAGTGTTGAAGAATAGCCTCGTGTTCGACCTGAATCTCTGCTGCACCTTCTGCCTCTGCAACCCCAGCTTCCGCGTGCTCGTACTCGCGCCGCGCGTTACTGACGCGCTCCTCTAACGTCTCCATGCGGCTTATGCCGTCGACCGGAAAATTGTCTATATCCGGCAAAGAGGCTATCTCTTGCTGTATCGACACCATATCGTTCCACGGGTCCCAGGCGCTCTGAAGTCTCTTCTGATGATCAAGGCGCGATCGAATCTCACGTCTGCAAGCAGCCAGGCTTTCGAGTTCAGTCTCGACCTGCTGTTGACGGGTGAACAGATCTCCATACCGCCCTGCGTTCTCTTCGATCTCTCTGAGCTTGCCGTCTATATCTTGAAGAACCTTGTGGACATTATAGATTTTCTGTTTGTGTCCTCCCTTTAGAAAGAGGGTCCTTCGCTCGTCCCCGATAGATTTCATGACATTCGGAAGCGACGTCACGCCCATGCCCGCACTGTAAATCTGGTTGTTGACGTTGGCATCTTTGAGCAGTTCGCTGCTGTGGAGTTCGTCGAGAGTGAAGGCGAAGACCTGCTCGAATACGTCCCTGGAATTGTTGCCCAGCATCTGAGCGAGCACCGCCTCATTTTGCGGCGCGCCCGTTTCTGACGTAAGGGTGAGCTTCCCGGACCGGCCCTCCTCCTTGAACCGGCTGACTTCGCTCAGATGCCCGTCCTTGTTGACAAGGGTTACACGTCCGCCATGACGGCCGCCTGCCAGCAGTGGGTAATTACTTGCCCTGGGTCGAAAGCCGAACAAGACTGTACGTATGAACGCCAGCAAGGTGCTCTTGCCTGCTTCGTTTGGCCCGAAGAAGACGGTTACCGGCCGGTCCAGCGGCCCGAATTTCCTGCCGGCGAACTGCCCGAATCCGTCGATGTAAATCTCACGAATCTTCATTCGTCATCTCCGGCGAGCCGGTCAACGACGATCGCCTCTGCCTCGTCAATCAACGCGGCGAAATCGTCCGCGCTGGGAAGATCGTCGGACAGGAGCTTTCGATAGCGGTTGTGATGATAGAGGTCTGAAAAACCGGCGCCCAAACGCTCTTGCAGCTCGGGGTCGTCCTTTGCACGGTCCACTGTCCTGAGCAGTTCGGCCACAAAGTCGGAACCTTCGATACGCTCTTGCCGGTTGAACGGCGCGCCCGTTTCGTCTTCGATACGCTCGCACCAGGCGAAGGGCGAACGCCCTTCCCACTCGCCGTTCAGATTGTCTATCAGGTCCTCGATATGGTTCGGCTGCCGCAGAGCGCTATGCAAACTGCCCCGCCCGACCAAAGTCAGTTGCAGCACGACCGGTCGGCCGCCAGCGTCTGCCTGAGCGGCGGTCATACTTTGATCGAGACTGTCCAGCAGCTCCTGCTCGGTCTCCATCTGGGAGATGTCGAGGACGGAACGCTGCCACCGCACGGTGTCCACGGCCTTGAAGTCCAACTGTACGTTTCCTGCTATGTCCACCTCTACAAGGTACACACCGCGCGCGCCGTTCTCATTCGGATGTCTGCCCTGGGAATTGCCCGGGTAAACCACGGCAGGGGAGTGATCGCTGAGTATCTGCCTCGTATGAACGTGGCCCAGCGCCCAATAATCTATTTCGGACAACCTGAGATCGTCCAGCGAACACGGGGCGTAGGAGGCGTGCCCCGTGTTGCCGTCAACGTTGGTGTGCATCAGACCGATTGAAAAAGCGTTGGAATCGATCTTTTCGAGGCCTCGCACCAGGTTGTCATGGATGTCGCGCGTCGGGTAACTGATGCCGTGTACGACTGCACGTTCGGGTTCGTTCTCAAACACCGGCGCGGCCGCAAACTCCGCGCCAAAACGGGTACAGTTTGGCGGATAGTCAAGTCGCGCCTCCCAGCCGTCGAGGGGATCGTGGTTGCCGTGGCAGACAAACGAGCGTATGCCGGCTTCGTGCAGTTGGTTCAGACCCGCAACGAATTTGAGTTGCGCGCGCAGGCTGCGATCAGACGAATCGTACACATCACCCGCAACGAGCAGCGCGTCCACCCGTTCGTCAATGCAGAGCTTGACGATGTTTTCATACGCGCTGAACGTCGCGTCGTGCAGCGCGCTTGCCACATGCTCGGGAGCAACGGCCTTTATGCCGACAAAGGGGCTGTCGAGATGCAGATCAGCAGCATGTACGAAGCGGAGAAGGGTCATGTAGCTCTTTCAGTACCGGGTGGACGGATGGGCAATTATAGCTGATCGTGTTCTGTCTTGCTAACCGGCCGTCTCCTGGGACAGTCCCGTAGCAGGATCGGGCGGGCCGCCTTGGAGCAAGGCCAGCGCCGCCTCTTCGGCTTCCATCATCGCGGCGGACAGATCGTCAACGGTCCTCGCGCGGCTCGGATTCAGAAAAAGGACGATACCTCCTTCACCTTGACACCGGTCGCCCGGTTCAAAGCCAGCGCGTACGCGCCGCCTTGCAGCCGATAGCGCGCCATCGCCTGTTCGATCGCCTCGTCATCGCCGGCGGCATCCGTCTTGTAATCTACGACCACGAAGCCATCCTCTTCCTCGAACAACAGGTCGATGAACCCGTCGACGATGCCGTCGCCAACGCGGCCGGCCACCGGCGCCTCCCGCCACCAGCGCCCCGATTTCAGCGCGCGCTGCACAAGGTCGCTCCCAAGCGCGCCGCGCACGAGCCGCGCAATCTCGCCCGCACGATCCGGCACACCCTCGGCCGCGGCTTGCGCCTGCGCGATGTCGTCGAGGCCTTCCCCCGTGCTCAGATCGACAACCTGCAGCGCCGCGTGAACCGCACGCCCTATGCTCGTCCCCGCGCGCCCGCGCCGCCAGGGTTCATCGGGGACATCCTGCTCCTCCTTCGCATCTCTGGCATCCTCAGCGATACGGGTCGCGGCAATCGCAACCGGACGCGCACGCGCCGCGTAGATCGTATCCCGCTCCTCAATCCACTGCCGTCGCGCAGCAGGTGTGTCGCCGTCAGCCATCACGCTCTGGTCAGAAGGGATGGGGAACATCACGGCCGCCGCCCGGGGGGGATCGAACGGCTCCCAAAGATGGTCCGCCCCCTCCATGAATTCTGCGATCCGGGCTGCCGCCGACTTCCTGTCCTTTAACTTCCGGTACAAACTGACGATGAGGTGATCGCGGGCGCGCGTCGCCGCAACGTACATCAGCCGCACGCGCTCCTCTTCTTCACGCTCCTTTTCCGTCGCGAGCAACTCCGCATAGCCCGCAGTCTGCAGCGGCACCTCCTTCGAACCAGGCTTCACCTCGACCCGCCCGCCAATCCGGTCGAAAAGCACGGGATTGCTCCGGTTATTTGGGGCCGCGTTCAGCCCGGCCAGGACCAGAATCGGAAACTCCAGCCCCTTCGCTCCGTGGACGGTCATCACCCGCACCGCGCCCTCGTCGGACTCCTGTACAGCCGTCTCCAGCGCCATTGCCTGTTCCTCCCGCTGGCGGGCCGTCCAGGCGATGTAGGCCCGCAGCGACGTTTCACCGGCCGCGGCGAAGGCGCGCGCGCGGTCGATCAGGAAATTGTAACGCATCCAGCGACCGCGCCACTGCCTTTCGTCCAAGACCAGCTCCCGCAGCCGCCGCGCCCGCACGAAGCGCTCGATCAGCGCCGCCGGGGCCGTCCACTTGCGTTCTTCGTGGAACGCCTTCAGCGCCGCCAGCGCTTCAGTGACGTACCCCAGCGGCAGGTCATTGCCGGCAAGGTAGTCGAACTGCCCCCCTGCCTCGACGAACGCCAGCAGGTCCGCGTCCGAGCAGGCAAAGGCCGGGGAGCGCAGCGCAGCCACCACCGAAACCTGGTCGGTCGGGTCGTCGATCGCCGCAAGACAGTTCAGCAGGTCGCGCACCTCCTGCGTCTCGTAAATCATGGACGCGCTCTCGAGCCGGTAGGGTATGCCCGCTTCCTCGAAGGCGATCTCAAGCGCATCGAACCCCAGGCGGCGCGGCATCAGAACACAGATATCTTGATAGCTGGCAGGGCGGAAATCCGCCCTGTCCTCCTCCGACCGGACCTGCCAGCCCTTATCGATCGCCGTCCTTATCGCACCCGCGATCGCCTCGGCTTCCTGGTCACGCACCTCGCCGATTTTCCCCTCGATCTCGCCACCCATCCAGCGAACGGGGGACGAACTGCCCTTATCCTGCGCCGGCGTGAGATGAGAGTAGTCGGCCTGCGCTTCACCCTCTGCCATCCATCGGGAGAATAGGTGGTTGACCCAGCCAATGATCGGAGAATGCGACCGAAAATTCTGCGAAAGGAGTTGCTTCGAGCCGCCGACCGCCTCCTGCATGCGCACAACCTGCTGAATATCGGCGCGGCGGAAGCGGTAGATCGACTGCTTAGGGTCCCCGACGATGAACAGCTTTCCGGGCGCGGGCCGCACCGCTCGCCACGCCTGCGGTCGACCGGCCGGGTCGACGCGGTCGGGGGCCTCTTCCGCCAGGAACATGGCGATCTCGGCCTGGATCGGGTCGGTGTCCTGGACCTCGTCGATCAGAATGTGGGTGTAGCGCGCGCGGAAATGGTCGCGCGCGGAAAGATTGTCGCGCAGCAGGTTGCGGGCGAGCACCAGCAGGTCCAGGAACTCCACTTCCCCGGCCGCTTTGCGCGCGGCGGCATATTCGAGCGCAAAGCGTCTGAGCAGCTCGAGTACGGGGACCAGGACCGGCGCGCCTTCTCCCTCGGCATCTCGGTTCGCGGGCGTACTGAACGGGGCGTCGGCGAGCAGATCGTAGTTCTTATGGAACTTGACCGCGATGTCGCGGAGATGCTTCAGTGTCATCCCTTCCGCCAGCGCGGGACGCAGCGCCTGCTGCGCGCCGGGGTCGTCCAGCGCCGCGTCGAGCCACTCCGACCAGCGGTCCTCAAATGCGATTTCGGCGGCGAACTCGTCGCGGATGGTGAAGCCCGGCGGCAGGCCCGCCTCCAGTGGACGTTCGCGCAAGAGACTGCCGGCGAAGCTGTGAAGCGTCTGAATCGCCGCCTGATCGAGCTCCTCCACCGCACGTTTGCAGTTCGCTCGCTCCTCCTGCCCCAGGCCGCCATCTTCGGCGGACCTTTCGAGGCTCTCGCCGATGCGGGTGCTCAGTTCGGCAGCGGCAGCCTCGGTGAACGTAATCGCCGCGACGCCGCCCATCCTCGCCCGCCCGCTCGTTATCAGCGCGACCACGCGGTCGACGAGGCAGCGCGTCTTGCCGGTGCCCGCCCCCGCCACGACGACCATGTTCTCGTCGAGGCGTTCAACGACTGCGGTCCGTGCCGCCTGGTCGGAAGGGGTGATCATGAGCTTCCCTCCCCGTCGGCCAGCGCTGCGTAGGCGGCCAAACGGTCGTCCCCGCGCTTTTGCCGCCAATGGCGCTCGCGCCGCGTGGGGCAGAGATTCTTGAAGTCGCAGAATCGGCAGTTGCCCCCGTCCGCACCCGGATTGGCGGGAAAAAGACCCCTGCCGATGCCATCGCTGATGGTCCCCACTACGTCGTCAAAGGGATCAAGCATCTCTTCGAGAGTCGCCGCCTTACGGGAGGGACGCGTCTTGAAGTTTCCCTTCTCCGACACGAACCAGTAGGCCACCTGCACCTCAACACCGTCACCTAACAGCCGTCGCGCCGCGAGACCGTACACGGGCAGCTGCAGGCGCTTGCCGCGTTGGACGGGGTCTTTGTCCATGTTTTTGTAATCGTCCGTGCCGCCTGTCTTGTAATCGAGCACCAGAGCGGCACCCCCGTCCGGGGAGAGGTCGATGCGGTCGATATAGCCCCGGAAGCGGAGCGTGCCCGTCTTCCGACTCGACCACTCGACGGGCTCCTGCGCCGGACTGCTGCCGCGCTCGTGCTGAAAGGGTCCGAAACCGGCCTCAAACAAGTGGGGCGAGACCTTATACTTCTTGCGCAGTTTGAAATCCTCCTTCAGAAACCTGTGCAGGTCGCCGCGAATCTCGTCCTGCGCCACCTCCCACAGGAACTGTTTGCCCGTTACCCCGCGCCGCTCTGCATCCCGAAACACCCCCTCGGCGATCTCCATCAGCAGCCCCCGCCGCTCCTCACTCCACGGCTCGTCGGGTTGGGGGAACGCACCCTGCTCCTGCACCGCTCGCATGAAACGTTCGAGGATCTCGTGCACGACCGACCCCCGCTCCATCGCCGAAATCGTAGCGATCTCCTCCGGCTGCTCCAGTTCGGCGATGCCCAGAACGTGCGAAAGGAAGTAGCGGTATGGACAGGTCGCCCACGTCTGAAGCCGCGTCGGCGAGAAGATCTCGCGGTTGGAAAGCCCGATGCGCCCGGATATGGAGGAGGACTGCGAAAGGTCTCCGTCCCAGATCGTCAACGTCCTGCCTCGTCTGGCCGGCTGCATCCCCGACGCTCTCGCCAAAACGCTCTCCGGCGTCGCCAGATGGTGCTCGCCAATGCGTTTGCCGGTCTGCCGCCACCGCCACAGCCGGTGAAGATCGTAGTCATGGAGGTCGGCGGGCTGCGACCCGGACACGCCGCTTATGCCCGCCTGCGCCGATGCCACCTCTTCAAACCATGGCTGCTGGCGCAAGGAGGCGAGCTCGTCGGGAGAGGAGAGCATTGAGGGGTAGACGGGCGAGCCGTACAGACGCGAGGCCTCTTCCAGAAACCAGTGGGAGGGGCGCTGCTCTCTCTGCGCGATGTTGTTGCTGCGCGCGAAGGTGAGCACACTGACGCGTCCGGCAGCGGCCGCCGCCAGGTAGGCGTACCGCTCGGCGGCCGCGCCGCGCCGCAGCGGGAGTCCCGCTTGCTCGCGTGCCCGGTCCGGCAGCAAGGGATCGTCCGAGGGTCGCGAAGGCACGAGGCCCTCGACCATGCCCACCAGGTATACCCTGTCGAAGCGCATTCCGACGGCGCTCCTGACGGGGCCGACGAAGACGCCTTCGCCCAACGCGCCCGATCTGGCGGCGGCGTTTTTTAGCGTCTCGTCGAGCGCGGCCCGGAAATCATCGAGCGTAACGTCTTCCTTGCCGTCGAGGGCCGCCAACTCCTGCAGGGCCGCTTGCAGCTTGTCAAGGTTTTCCGCCTCGGCAGGCGGGAGCGCGGCTTCGTCAAGGTACCGCTTGATCAGGCCATCGGCCCATTTGAGGAAGTCCGCCCATCTCCGGCAGCTTTCGGCCTGCGTCAGGTTGTCATGCAGCCGCAGCAGGAAGGCCTGCAAAGCCCGCGCCTCTTTCACCGACTGCTCCATGCGCGTTCGCCTGGCTTCGGGCACCTCTTCATTCAGATCCTCGCCGGTCTGCTCCCGGCTCGTCGCATAGCCCGCCAGTCGGTCACGCCACTGCGCGATTCCCGCAACCACGCCCGCGTCTCGCGATAGCGCGTCCCAACCTGAAGGGCTGTATCCAGCCGCGCCGGCCTTTACCGGACAGGAGGTCAGCCAGCGCATCACGTCGTCCCTGGACAAATCGCCGCCCGCCAGCTCAACCATGCCTTTGACCATGCGCCCAACCGCCGTCGCGGCCAGCCTCCCCGCCGACGGACCCGCGGTCGGCACCTCTGCGATTGCGAACTGTTCCGCGATCAGCGAAGCATACGGCTCCCGCTGCCAGTACAGGACAGCCATCCGCTGGAACGGAGTGCCCGCATGCGCAGCCGCAGCGACGGCTCTCACCACGCTCCGCACCTCTTCGCGAATATCCGAGGCGATGAGCAGCCTTGACTCGCGCCGCAGCAGCGGCGCGCGGTCTCGCGGTATGGAGAGACACTTGCCGCGCGGCGCGACACTCGCAAAAATGTCCTCGTCGACTTCCTTATCGCCGGTGGCCCCCAGGACCGTCGCGCACACCCGCGCACTCCTCAGCGCCTCCAACAGCCGCCGCTCGCCCGGCGTCAGGTCGCGCGGCAGATATGCGATCACGCGGCCAAAATCCCTAAGCGCCTTCGCATGGCCGCTTTTCACCGCGTCGGCGGCCGCGTCGGCCAGTTCTTCAGGGCCATAATACGACACGGTCAAGTCGCGAAAATGTGCGTATAGCCGAACAATCTCGCCGGGAATCCCACCCTGTCGTTCGAGATGCGCCCGCGTGTCTGGCGCGGCATAACGGAGGTCTCGAAATGTCGCGCGCAGGCTGGCATGAAATGACGGATGGTCGCGGAAAGGCTCAAGCTGTCCCGCAGCCGCACGCGCCGCGCGCCGGACCGCAGCAAACTCGATCAGCGGCTTGAGCGGCCTCTGTCCACTTGCCGCCAGGCTCTGCGCGCCCAGCAACTCGGCAAGACGAGCAAGCACCATGAAGCGCACGTTGACGAGCCCGCGCCGCCCGATGTCGCGGCGCAGGTAGAGCCCCGCATAAGTTGTTGGCACAACAACCGTCACCGGCGCGAAACGGTCATCAGCCTGATATTCTCGCAGAAGTTGCTCCAGGCGCTCCTGCGCCAGTTCGATATGCTCAACGTACAGTGCGGATTCCTGCATCGATTATTTCTCCGTTACGCGGCGTAGGGCGTTCGGCTATGTAGCGCAAACTGCTGCACGACAACGCGGCCGCATTCTACGAGTTGGAGTGAGCGGGCGGGGCAGGCGGCGGGGAGATATACTGCAAGATTACCGCGCTCATTTAACGAAGTGGTAGCGAATTGAATGACTGCGTGTCGGAGTCATTCGGCGGGTGCCTTGTTGCGCAACGGCTGATGCCGTTCGATGAGATGTGGCGCAACCGCGCTCACCGCAGGCACCTTTCTGATCGTTCGCTGCCGAGTTCAACTGTGTCGGGGTCGGCGGCGATACCGGCATTGATGGCCGCTTCTTCTCTGTGTTTCCGCGCAATTTCAATGAAGGTCTTTTCCTTCAGATCTTCGTTGTGCATTATTTTGTTCCGAACGCCCCCCTCAGCCAATCTCCGCGCCCATCGCCCCCCGCACCGCGATCTTGAACGCCGTCCTCCCGTCCAACTCGTAGCCGCCGTCCAGCGCGTCAAAGCCCTCCCGCACCCGCTCCAGCGGCAGCACATGGCTGATCACCGCGCCGAAGTCGATCTCGCCGCTCTCCATCACCGACACCGCCCGCACAAAATGCGGGTAGCGGCTGCCCCACACCCCCTCCAGCCGCAGATTGGGCCGCAGAAAATGCTGGTTCGGGTTCACCTCGATCGTGCCCACATCCACGAAATGCCCGACCTCGACGAAGACGCCGTCCTGCTTCACCAGCTCCAGCCCTTCGGGGAAGGCCGGCAAAAAGCCCGCCGCCTCGATCACCACATCCGCGCCGGCCCGGCCCGGCGTCAGCCCCAACACCATCTCCTTGCGCTCCCGCGCGTCCGGCACGGCCCCGATGTCGACCGTCTCATGCGCGCCCAGCTTGCGCGCAAGCTCCAACCGCCCCGGCGGCCCGCCGATGACGATCAGCCGGCCCGCGCCGCTGATCTTGGCCGCGATCATGCACATCATCCCAATCGGGCCGGCCCCCTGCACGATCACCGTATCGCCGATCTTCACATCCCCCCGCAGCGCCGCATGAACCCCGACCGTAAACGGCTCGGCCAGCACGCCCACCTGCGGCGGCGACTCCGACTTGATCATGCACCGCATCGGGTCCGTCAGGTAGATGTAGTCGGCGAACCCCCCGCTGAACGGCTCATCCGTACCGCGGAAACCGTAGGCGGTGCCGCCGTTGCGCGGATGAAAGACCACCCGGTCTCCCTCCTTGACCGGCGTGCCGATATAGTCCGTCGTCACCCCTTTGCCCAGCGCCTCGATGACGCCAACATTTTCATGCCCCAGTAACGTTGCCGGCTCGATCCCCTGCTGCCAGTAGTGCAAATCGGTGCCGCAGATGCCGCCCAGCTCCTGCCGCAGCAGAACCGTGCCCGGCGCCGGGTCCGGCACAGCGTATTCGCAAATGCTGAACTCTTGCCCGACTGTTACAACCGCCTGCCCTGTCCGTGTCATCGTCCTCTCCTAATATCATTTCAGTATCCTCTGCGCCGGCGCCAGCCACTGACCACTGACCACTAGCCACTGACCACTGACCACTGCCCTCATACGCTCAGCGCAATCACGCGCGGCTGCGCCACCCGCACCAGCTCCCCAACCGTCAGTCGCAGCATCGTCTTGTCGTCGCCCCCGCCGCCGTAGACATCTCCGGCGGCCAGCGCCGCGATCGAACTGTCCAGCAGGACCTGCACGCGCGTATCATGGCCGAATGGGGGCACGCCGCCCGCCGGATAGCCGAGCAGCTGCAGCACCACATCCGGCGGCGCCAGCTTGATGCGCTTGATGCCCACGCCGTGCAGGTCCGCCAGCGGGCGCTTCTCCACGCGGCGCTCCCCGTGGCTGATGACGACGAACGCGCTTGGCGGGGCATCCCGCTCCCCCGGCTTCTGCGCCAGAAACAGCAGCGTCTTAAGGATGCGGTCCGGCTCGACCTTGAGCGCCGCCGCCGCCGCCGGCACCGTCGGCGTATCGCCAATATCGCGCAACAGCTGCGCTTCAATCCCGTTCTCGTCAATGAACCGTTGCAGATCGTCCGGTGTGCGCATAGGCGTTCCTGTCATCTTTGCATTGCAGTTCAGCCTGATTTCTGCACGGGCTGGGCACAGCTCAGGCCGCGGCCATTCCATGCCCGAAATGTACCAGTACACTGGACGACGCGCAAACGGGTCGGGCTGCTGGTGGCCGCTGATCAGTGATAAGACTGGCCGCGCTACCACTGGAAATTGGGCTCCTTGGCGCTGCCCAGGTTGCCCCGCAAGTGGCGCGACGCGCCCCGTTGTGATAGCATACCCGTAGCGGTCGAGTTGGGCGTCTCGCCACCACAACGCAGTTCTTGGTATTCAGTTTTCGGTGAACTTCGGCGCGCGCAAGATGCTGCTGAAATCTAAAAACTGACCACTGAAAACTACACGACGCTATGCCAACCACATCCATACATGGAACACCGGATTACGCCGAGTTAGATGCGCTGGGGTTGGACCCCTCCGAAGTCGTCTACTTTTCGTCGAACATCAACCACTATGGCCCGCCGCAGTCGGTGGTCAAGGCTGTTCAGGATGAAATTAGCCGCTCCTTTCTGGCCCGTTACCCGGACAGCCGCAGCCAGCGCCTGCGCGAAAAAATCGGCGCCTTGCACGGCCTGCCGCCCGACGCCGTGCTGGTCGGCAATGGCACCGCCGACCTAATCTGGCTGCTCGCCCACGCCTATGGATATCAACGCCAGGCCGCCATCCTCTCCCCCACATTCAGCGAGTACGCCGACGGCGTCATCATGGCCGGAGGGCATCCCAGCTACTTTGCCTTTCCCGGTTGGCAGCGCATCAATGACCCGGCCGCCGCACGCCGTGGCATGGGGGCTGCCGGCGGCTTCGGCAACCGTTTCGCTCCCGGCGGCACGACGCTGGCGCATACCCGGCAGGCCTTGGAGTCCGCCGCCCCCTGGCTCGTCTTCATCTGCAATCCCAACAACCCCACCGGCGAGTATCTGTCACCGGGCGAGTTGCGCTACCTGTGGGAGGGCGCGCCCGATGCCCTCTGGGTCGTCGATGAGGCCTACGCCGAGTTCACCGAAGACCCTTGGAGCGCGTCCCAGTGGGTGATGTCATCAACCAATGGCAGCCCCGCACGCCGGCGCGGACCGGGCTGGATCGTGCTGCGCTCGATGACCAAGGATTTCGCCCTCGGCGGCCTGCGGCTCGGTTACCTGCTGGCCGCCCCGTCGATCATCAAACGCCTCCAGGATGTGCAACCGCCCTGGAGTGTCAACGGCGTTGCCCAGTTGGCCGGCCTGGTCGCGCTCGACGAAATGAACTGGCGCGAAGAGACCACCACCCGTCTGCGCCGCGATGTCTGGCGCCTGCAGGAGGGCCTGCGCGCCTGCGGCTACGCACCGCTGCCCACCACCGTCAACTACTTCCTCGTGCCGGTGGGGGATGCCAGGTCGATGCGCGACCGGCTCGTCGCCTCGCGCATGTTCGTGCGCGACTGCACCTCCTTCGGCCTGCCCGATCATATCCGCATCGCCGCCAGACCGCCGCAGGAAAACGCCCGTCTGCTCGAAGTCATGGCCCGGTTCGCCCACCTGCCACCGATCACTGGCAACTAGCCTCTGACCACCGAAGTTATGATTGAAGCCATCACCTTTGACTTCTGGGACACCATCGCGATTGACGATTCGGACGAGCCCAAGCGCCGCGCGCTCGGCCTGCCCAGCAAAGCCAAAGCGCGCATCGAACTCTTCGCCCGCCACGTGACCCATAAGCATCCGGAGATCGCCTATCAGCAGGCCGTGCAGGCCTATCAACACGCCAATCAGAACTTCCAGCACGTCTGGCATGAGGAGCAGCATACGCCGGGCATCGCCGCCCGCATGTACGACGCCTACCAATTTCTCGGCTTGCGGCCCGGCCCAGGCCGCTTCGCCCAACTCATGCGCGAAGTCGATGACCTGATCCGGGAGATCGAAACGATGGAGGTGCGCATCCAGCCCGACTTTACCCCCGGCGTGCATGCCGCGCTCGACGAGCTCTCGCTGTACTACAGGCTGGGCATCATCTCCGACACCATCCACACAACCGGCCGCGGCCTGCGTTATCTCCTGCAACGCCAGGACCTGCTGCGCTATTTCAGCCATATGCTCTTTTCCGACGAAATCGGCGCATCCAAACCCGAACCCGGGGTCTTCCGCCAGGCTGCCCTCGGCCTGCGCGCCCCACCCAACCAGATCGTCCACATCGGCGACCGTGAAAGCAACGACATTGTCGGCCCCCTGTCGATCGGCATGAACGCCATCCTCTTCACCGGCGTCAAAGACCGCGGCAGCGCTTCCACCCGCGCCAATGCCGTCTGCCGCACCTACGCCGCGCTGCCGGACGTCGTGCGCCGCCTCTCGGCCACCCTCAAACCCTTCCAAACCGGGTAGGAATCGTGGAGCCCTCACTGCATAACGCCTACGAATCCCTGGCCGCCGCCTTCACCGCCCACTTTCCCCCTCAGCTGCCAGGCCCCCGCACCATCGGCCGCGAAGCCGAATTCCCCGTCGTCGACCAGGCCGGCCGCGCCGCCGATATCGCCCAACTGTGGCCCCTCCTGCTGCACAGTGCAGAGTCAGCAGAGACGAATGAAAGGTCTTCTCCCACTTCTCACTCCGCTTCCCTCTCTCCTCTGAAGGTAAAGCGCGATGGCGTCAACACCGACCTCATCGTCGGCCTCGACGGCGCCGCATACGGCTACGCGCTCGAGGTCGGCAAGGGCACCATCGAACTCAATGTCGGCCCCTGCGCCACCCTCTTTGAACTGGAAAACCTCTTCCGCACCGCGCTGGAGCGGCTCGTGCGCGCCGCCGCGCAGCTGGGATGGCGCGTGCTGGGGTATGGCGTGCAGCCGCTCAGCCCGCCCACGCGCGCGCTGCTCTCCCCCAAGCAGCGCTACCACGCGCTCGCCGACATCATGGGCGCCGACTGGATCTGGTACACCGTTACCGCCAGCGACCAGGCCCACGTCGACATCAGCCGCGACGAGGCCGTCACCCTGCTCAACTTCGGCAACCTGATCGCGCCCGTCGTCGTCGCCCTCTGCGCCAACTCACCCGTAGTCGCCGGCGCGCTCACCCGCGACTGCTCCGCCCGCGAAGGCCGCATGATTGACGCCCCCTACGGCCGGCGCCACGGCATGATCGCCCGCCCCTACGCCGACCTCACCGACTTCGTCGCAACCCTCAGCCGCATGACCTCCCTCCTCCTCCGCCGCCGCGAGCGCCTCCTGCCCGACGGCCGTCCTTTCGCCGACGTACTGCGCGCCGACTATCGAATGGATAGCGACGAATGGATCGTGGACCATGATGAGACCGGCCGCCGGCCACCGGTCACTGACCACTGCTTTTCCGCCTTTCTGCTGCACGATCACTACATCTGGCACAACGCCCGCCTGCGCACCGCCTACGCGACCGTCGAGCTGCGCCCGGCCTGCCAGCAGCCGCCGCATGAACCAATGGCCGCCGCCGCCCTCTATCTGGGGCTGGTCGAAGGCCACCGGCAGATCACGCAATACGTGCAAAGCGCTCTCTCTCCTCTCCCCTCCGGGCCCCCCACTCCTCTCTCAGCCTGCTGGCCGCGCATGAAACAGTACCACCGGCAGGCGGTCCGCGCCGGCCTGGCCGCGCCCGAGCCGGTCCCCCGCTTCCTCGCCGAGATCCTCGCCCTCGCCCAAATCGCCCTCGCCCGCCGCGGCTTCGGAGAAGAGCGCCTGCTCACCCCCCTCTGGCAACGGCTCGAGCAGAAGGAAAACCCGGCCCAGCAGGCGCGCCGCATCTTCGCCGAGCAGGGGGTCGAGCGCCTGATCGAACGTTCTGCCATACACCCCGTCTGACACCCACGCGGTCCCCCGCGCACCACCAATACGCAGCCGCTCCTCTTCCCCAACCCTCAATCGACCAGACCGCCTGCCCAATCGGGCAAAATCACCCAATTTCGCCAAAAACGTTGCAAGACATCCTCGCGCCGGGTCTTCTCTGAATGTAAGCTGACCGCGCCGCCGCTCATCGCTCCCTCAGCCCCAATTTCATAAATCAACCCCCTGTTCAAACCGAGGGAAGGGCCGCCGCTTGCAGAGCGCACGCCCGCTCCCGTTTAGCGATGCTCTCCAACCCCGAAAAGGTCAGACGTGGCCAGGAACTGCCCCGCCCGAACAGGCCAAACCATTTCTGCAGAACCTCAACAAGACCGGTGGAACGTGGGGACGGGGACATAAACCGGCGGGGATGGCGACGGCAGCGCCGGGGGGTAAACCGAGCCGTTGGGACGATTAAGCGCAATTAAATGATGACACGCGCGGAAATGCTGGGGCGTGTTCAGGATCGAGGCGCACGGTTCAGCGTAGAGAAAGAACTCGTGTACTGGGATGACAAGAGCGTCCTGATCCGGCACAGCCGCTTTGGTGAAGAGCGCGCCCGCGCCGGGGGCGACGCAGTGGTCATCTCCGCCGCGCCGAACCCCTCAACAGGCTGACCTCCTGAGTTGCTATGGGTTGTGCCTGAGGTCTATACCATTGACGATGCCATACCTGCATTCAGGCGATCAGTCCAAATCCTGACGCCCAATCAAGATCTGCCGATCGAGAGCGCCGAGGAAAGTCTGCTGACTGACCGGCTTCCACAGTAAACCGCTGGCCCCCAGGGACAGGGCCAATTCCGCCTGAGCGCGAATGGTACACACAACGATCGGTACACGGGCGGTGAGCGGATATTGCCGCAGGCGCCCAAGCAGTTCCCAGCCATCCACCTCCGGCATCATCACATCTAGCACGATGATGCCGGGAGATGTCCTCTCAACCAGGGACAGGGCTTCCTCCGGATCACGCGTTCCTACCAGACGATAGCGCGTGCCTGAGGTGTAGCGTTTGAGCAACTGCAGCGCATCCTCGTTGTTGTCAATAGCCAACACCAGCAGTCGTTCGAGAGCAGGCAAGATGAACCAGGCAGCGAAGGGCGCCTCGCTGCTTGATAACGTGAGCTTCCCTCCATACACGTTCACCAGTCGACGCGCCATGTCCAAGTTGGTTATGTCATCATTGAGGATGGGCCTCGGCCCAGGACGGGGACTGGTCGCCAGTACCTCCACCTCCACGTTCCAGAGTGTGGACTTGGCCGCGATGAGAACCCGCCCTCCCGGCGACCGATGCATGGCTACAGGCAGCAGGCTCAGAAGCGCTTGCTGTAAAGCAGAAGCATGCACAGCCACATCGGGCAAGGTGTCAGGCAGAGTGATCTGCATATGCACCCCGTGTTGAACCGCTAGCGGCCTTGCCAGACGCAGGACTTCGGCGAACACCTGGGCGATGTTTGCCGGAGCGCTTAGCGCAGAGTCCCGCAGCCAGGCCGAGTTCTCGTTCACCGCAAGACCGGCTTCCCGGGAGGCGGACGGCGGGTCCTTACCCCTGCTCACTCCCAGCTCTGCTCCGAGATCGAACCGCGCCCACAGTTGGCGCGCCAACATCTCCAGAGCAGCCTCCTGCTCGCGCCGCAGGTGGCGAACGCTCAAGGCCATTTGGTCAGCTACATCTCTCTGCGTGCGCTGTTGTACGTAGCGATATAAGAGGACATTGTAGGCCCGCCAAACAGGGGAGTGACGTGGCACATCTGTCTTTGGCTGGAGGGATTCGATCGCAGCTATCAATATCTGGCGTAGAATCACAGGCGTATCCACTCTGCCCGCCACGCCGAGAAGAGGAGCAAGTGAGTTGTGGTGTAGCTTGTCAGGATCACACAAGTGGTCCAAGGCGCTGCGAAGATGGGACACCAACTGAGCAGTGATCACCATGTCCTCTTTACGTCCTTTTCTTGACCTCTGAATCATCCCCCTAAGTCTCAAAATAATGATATAATACTGAGAGCGTCGAGGGCAAATGGTATATTTCCACGTACATCAAAGTTAGGAGCAAAACAATGAGCGCAAAAGGAAGGATAAGTCGGCGGGATTTCTTACGTGTCTCAGCAGGAGGTGCTGCAGCGGCTCTGGTAGCGGCATGCACCCCTGTAGCGTCGCCGGCAGCCGAGGAACAGGGGGCTGCCCCTATGGAGGCAGATGAGCTAAGTATCTCCCACTGGTGGGGAAACGCGTTCTCTGAGGGGTCAAACGCGCTGGCCGTGTTTGAGGAAAAAACCGGCATCAAGGTTAGTGAGGACCAAGCGGGCGGGGGCAATGAGAAGATGTTGCTTCAGTTCGCCGCTGGCACGGCTCCGGATGCGCTGATGATGAACTCACCCGGTAATGCCCCGTTCTTCCGCGAGGGGCTGCTCCTACCTGTGGATGATGCACTGGCGGCCCAAAACGTCGACAACACGAAGTGGGCAACGGATCAATTGCTCGAAAATGGTTACAAAGGCAAGATCATGGGGTTGTCTCTGTTCCCGATGCAGACAATCATGATTTATGCCAACAAGGGACTGGTTGAGGAAACGGGAATCGAGTTGCCCGTATGGGGAGATTCTACCAAAGATGCCTCGTCTGATTTCGACACCTGGACCTGGGACGATCTCCTGGAATTAGGACGGAGAGCGACCAAACGCAGAGATGATGGCACTGTGGAGCAATGGGGACTGGACGCCTCTTGGGGCGGGCTGGGATCTTTCTGGGATCATTGGAAATATCCGATCTATGACCTGGGGGGGACGGAATTCGACGACGCATGGGGTTATGAAGAGACGGAATGCCTCATCAACTCACCTGAGTGTGTACAAGCTATCCAGCGTCACGTGGATCTGATCTTGAAGGAGAATGTCACCCCCACGCCCGAAGCCTCCAGTGGCATCGAGGGAGGCCTGTTCCGCGCCGGGAAGCTCACGGCTGTCTGGTCCTATAGTGGCGCACACATCTTTCCTCCGGACGAAATATCTTTCGAGCAGGCCTATATTTCCTTCCCTTGGGACAAAAGGCGTGCTATGGGCGTCGGAGCGAACTACTGGGCAGTGAACAAGGACGCCAAAAACCTGGATGCGGCTTTGACCTGGACTATCCTTGATACCACGGATTGGGACCTCCTGGAAGAACAGATGCCCTTCAGCCTGGCGCCCTACGATACCCAGGCGCACCTTGAACAGCTGCCCGCAGGGCCCTACCGGGAGGCGCATCTGATTACGCTTTCTAGGACCAATATGTCGGCGTGCGCGCAATGCACAGAAAACGTGGTCTTCTATCCGCGCTGGACCGGTGGCAGAAATACCATATTTGGACGGGAAATGTCGGCAGCTCTGGGCAAGATTTATCTGGAGGAGATGACTGTGCAAGATGCGCTGGATGATGTCAAAGCGAAGGTGGATGTGGAAATCCAAGAGAACATGGCCAAGGAGTCAAGCTAAGCGAACTGACAGAAGGATACGGTCAACGACCTACAGACTAAAATCGGTGGGTTTCCTGGCCCAATCTTCTATGAAGTGAGGTGGTCCCCAGGGCTATACCAGTAGCTCTGGGGACTGTCCAATCGCGGAAGGGGTGATCGTTTGATCAGATCGAGCCTGCGGTCATGGTGGCAAATGTGGAGTTCGCCTCTCCGTTTGCGTGAAGCCCTTGGCGCTTATGTGTTCCTGATGCCCTGGATCTTCGGCTTCCTGCTGTTCACCGCCGGACCAATGTTGTACTCATTCTATCTGTCCTTCACCGAGTTTAATCTTCTCAGGCCCCCGACAGTTATTGGGATGGACAACTTCCGGAGGATGGTTGGCGATGAACTCTTCTGGCAGTCGCTGAAGGTGACCACGATATATACCGTGGCAGCGGTGCCTTTGAATGTGATCGTGGGATATGCCATGGCACTCCTGTTGAACCAGAAGGTAAAGGGGTTGTCTGGGTGGCGCACCATCTTTTTCCTGCCCTCCATCGTGCCAGCCATCGCCACGGCATACCTGTTCGCATGGATGTTCCACAGCGAAATAGGCCTTATCAACGGAACGCTGCAAACGATAGGGATCCAGGGGCCGAAGTGGTTCGGGTCCAGAGAGTGGGTGCTGCCAAGTTTTCTCATTATGAACCTGTGGGGAGCGGGAGGTGGCATGATTCTCTACTTAGCCGCGTTACAGGGGGTGCCTACGGAGTTGTATGAGGTTGCCATGATAGATGGCGCCGGCGTCTGGCGTAAATTTCTCCACATCGCATTGCCGCTCACCTCACCGATGATCCTCTTCACCTTCCTGATGGGCCTGATCGGTACCTTTCAGGTATTCACCGCGGCCTTCATCGTCACACAGGGCGGACCTGCTAACGCCTCGCTTTTTTATGTCTTGTACCTCTACTGGCAGGCCTGGGAGAGTTTGAAGATGGGGTATGCAGCGGCGCTGGCCTGGGTGCTCTTCGCCATCATTTTCGCACTGACCCTGCTGACGCTTAAGCTGTCAGGACGGTTGGTCTTCTATCAGGGAGGCTGAGGCATGAGATCAGGAGTGGCAAGTCGGATCCTGATCTACTTGCTCTTACTGGGGTTGGGAGCAACCTTCTTCGCTCCCTTTCTCTGGCTGGTCGGCAGTTCCCTCAAGCCAGAGACAGAGGTGATTACCTATCCGCCCACCTTCATTCCCAGCCAGATACACTGGGAGAACTATCCCGAGGCATGGAACCAGTTTCATTTCTTACGTGGATTTTTCAATACGCTGACGATCATTGTAGGGGTGTTGATAGGTACAACGCTGACGTCCAGTATGGCAGCGTTTGCATTTGCTCGTCTGCGTTTTCCCTTTCAAGGACCGCTCTTCCTGCTCGTGTTGAGCACGATGATGATTCCTTACCACGTAACTCTCCTGCCCCAATACGTGATCTTCCGCGACCTGGGGTGGCTGAACAGCTTCAAACCCCTGATCGTGCCTTCCTTCTTCGGCGGTGGGGCTTTCTTCATCTTCATGCTGCGCCAATTCTTTAGAACCATTCCTCTCGACTACGATGATGCCGCCCGCATCGATGGCTGTGGCCTCTTAGGGGTCTACTGGCGAATCATTTTGCCATTGTCGTTGCCCGCATTGGGTGTGGTCGCGATTTTCGTCTTCATGGGTGCCTGGAATGACTTTTTCGGGCCCCTCATCTACCTGACCTCGCCGGAGAAGTACACCCTGGCCATTTCCTATCTGACGTGGCAACGAATGCCGCAACACCTGGGGTATAGGCACTTGTGGAGCCATGTCATGGCCATCGGGACTCTGCTCACCCTTCCGCCCATTCTGCTCTTCTTCTTCGCCCAGCGCTATTTCATCCAGGGAATCGTGGTGACGGGCATAAAAGGATGAGGCATCGTAAAGGACTTCGCTTTCAGGGCACTGTTTCTTTCCCATGCTTGCCCAGGGAATTTCCGTACCGCATCTCCCACAGCATAGATTGGGACAAAACTGTTCTGGGGGACTCTCTAGCTGAATGAAGGAGCATCCTGGCATGTACAGTTCGAGGAAGACCGCTGTTGGCACGCGTCTTGCAGACCGGGAAGAGAATCCCCCAATACCGCTTCTGAAGCGGCACGTCATCCTCAATCTGGGTGGTGACTGGCACTTCAAGATGGATCCCGAAGATGTAGGTGAAGCCGAAGGCTGGTTCAAACCCGGCGCCGTGCGAGGCAGACGTATCCCTGTCCCTGCGCCCTGGCAGTTCGTGTTTGAAGACTTGCGCCACTACATAGGCTCGGTCTGGTACGAGCGCAGCTTCACCATCCCAGAGAAGTATAAGGACAGACGGATCGCTGTCGTATTCGTCTCCGTGGACTATCAGGCGAAGGTCTGGGTGAACGGCGAACCGGTCGGTGAGCACGTAGGCGGTTATTCTCCATTTGCGCTTGATATTTCTGCCCAAGTAAGAGGGGGGCAAGAAAACACGATCACGGTGAATGTGACGGATCAGGAGTGGGTGGACTTCAACGAGAACAACCACTGGAACGTACACATCAGTGGGATCTGGCGGGATGTGTGGGTTGAGGAGACGGGGAAGGCGTACATCTCCGATATCCACATTATTCCGGATGTAGATGCCTCAATGGCCAGAGTATGGGTCAAGGTAAACGCCCCAGCCATGCCGGAGAAGGAACTGGGGCTTCAACTCCTGGTCAAGGCCCCGGAGGGACAGGCGTTCGCCATCAAAGGGGAACTGCTCGTGTCGGGAAACGAAGCAGCTACGACTTTGAACAGGCAGTTCGACGTCGCGATAGAGAATCCTGTTCTGTGGGATGTGGAGAACCCGGTGCTGTATGAGGTGGAAGCCAGGCTGCTGAGCCGGGAAGGGGAGGTCGTGGACGTGGCCTCCACCGATTTTGGAATGAGGAAGATAGAGGTCAAAGGAGCACGTATCTATTTGAATGGCAAGCCTGTCTACCTTTTCGGCGGTTTTCCTTTCATGCATGAACTGAATATCTCGCCGAAGTATCAGCATCCAACGGACGAAGATATCCAGCGCCAGATTATGCAGGCAAAAGAGTTGGGGATGAATTTCATCAGAAGCTATGGGAATCTGGAAGATCCACGGTATCTCTACTGGGCCGATCGCTTGGGCATACTCCTGATGCTGAGCCCACCTTCCATGCATCAAGTGACAGAGGAATCATTGCAACGGTGGCGCCATGAATGGCGCGCCTTGATTATCAGGGACCGGAACCACCCTTCCGTCTTGATCTGGTCGTCGATCAATGAAAGTATGGGGTTATACTACGACGAAAACTGGGACCTTCTTCCAGGGGCGATGGCCAGGGAGATTTTAGAACGTGCATACGAGGAGGCCAAAGAACTGGATCCCTCTCGACCCACCATCGGCGACAGTTCCGGGGTACACATCAAGGGCGATATCCGGGACGCACACCCATATTACAAGCTCTCTCAATACGAGAACTGCAGACGGGATATGGAGAGCGTGAGAACTCTTGGCCGACCCTATCTGATCACAGAATTTGGGCCACATATCATGTTGCCGGACCTGGATAGGCTCAAAGCAGAGTGGGGCGAGAAACCATGGTGGATGGAAGAGTCAACACGGCTCAAGAAACTCACCGGCTACGAGCATAGCTGTGTGCATCCGGCCGGCTATGAGGAGCGCTTCTATAAGTGGGGGCTTGATGAAGTGTACGGCGCCTTCTCCAACATGGTAGACAAGAACGGATGGTTCATCCTCGCAGCCATCAAGTACCAGATTGAGCAAATTCGAAAGAACCCGGACATCTCCGGGTACACGTACACTGATATGTCTGACAATCCCGGCGCCCACACCGGCCTTATTGACTATTGGAAAGAAAAGAAGCCTTGGAGTGCCGAATATGCGAAACTTCAGACGCCGGACCTGATCTTCATCGACTGGTCGCGGCTGAACTTCTGGTCGGGGGATGTATTCAAAGGGCTAGTGTACGTTTCTCACCTCAGTCGGCAGTCATTGAGAGGCTGTACAGTCAAGTGGTGGCTGGAAGGCTCTGATCTTGAAGGCGAGATCCAGGCTGTATCTGTGAGAAACTTCGACGTAGAGCGAGTGGGAGAGATCGAATTCTCCGTTCCAGCCGTAGAAGAAGGGACAAAGGCGCGGCTCTTCGTGGCCCTAAAGAAAGATGAGCAGACGATCTCACAGAACTATGTAGATCTGTGCTTCTTCCCCACTGCGTACAGGCAGCCGACAGTGACACAGAAGATCAACGTGCCACTGTGGCAAAGCCTGGGCTCTTTTGGACAAGGCAACTCTAAGGTTCAGGCATGGAAAGGCATGGGATGGGAGGCCGGCAGTCTTACCTATAGACTGGGAATGGCCGGCTACGAGGTATTCCCCGGTCTGGATCCCGACATTCCCCTTGCCATCGTTACGACCATGGACGATGAGGTTGAGGCCTATCTGGCCAACGGCGGCACGGTCCTCCTGATAGAAACCGATTCAGGGTCGCAGGACTTTCTATCCCGCTTTGGTTTGAAGCTGGCAACAGAAGCGGGCGGCCCGTGCGAGTCCCAGTTTGTGCGAAAGTCTGGCGGGCTATTCAAGAGGATTCCGTTCGACAATCCGTTGCTGTGGCCCTTCTACCGGGTTTTTGCCAGTAAGGCAATCCTGGGCCTGAGGCCTGAGCATAACCGCGACATCTTAGCCGGCTATTTCGGTCACTACATCACTTTCCAAGTCAGGGAGGACGCGGAGTTGCACGGAGTAGGGGCGACCCTGACCCAACTCCGATTCAAGCAAGGCCGGCTACTGATCACAACCTTTGACCTCTTCCGCACCATAGATGAGGACCCCGTGGCGGCCATTATGCTCCAAGACCTGGTGAGTTATGCGTTGAACTCCTTTGAACCGCAGACAGTACTGGAGCCGCCATCCAGATGATCCAGATACGCCAAGCTCTGCGGAAGCGCATAATCCTTGTTCAGTTGGGCCTATACCTCTGGTGAATAGCCGGCGGAACTGTGGGTTACTTACGCTGGCATTGACTGACTTACTATAGGAGAATTCCTGTATGCCAAGTTCAGGAGAAAGCGCCGTTGGTAGACGTTCGGCAGACTATGGAATGCATGCTCCAATACCGCTTCTGAAACGGCACGTCATCCTGGACCTGGGTGGTGACTGGCACTTCAAGGTGGACGCGGAGGATGTGGGTGAAGCCGAAGGCTGGTTCATTCCCGGTGCCGTGAGGGATAGACAGATCCCCGTCCCTGCGCCCTGGCAGTTCGTGTACGACGACCTGCGCCATTACGTGGGGGCAGCCTGGTACGAGCGCAGCTTCAGCGTGTCGGAGGCCCACAGAGACAGGCGGATCGCCGTCGTGTTCATCGCGGTGGACTACGCGGCCAAGGTGTGGGTGAACGGCACGGTGGTGGGCGAGCATGTGGGAGGCTATTCCCCTTTTGCCTTGGATATCTCCGAGCAGGTGCGGTTTGGGCAGGAGAACACACTGACGGTGAAGGTGACGGACTTGGAATGGGTGGACTTCAACGAGAACAACCACTGGAACGTACACATCAGTGGCATCTGGCGGGATGTGTGGCTGGAGGAGACGGGCAAGGCATACCTGTCAGACATCCACGTCATCCCGGATGTGGATAAGCGCATGGCCAAGGTGGCTATCGAGGCAAAAATACCGGCCATGGCAGAGGAAGATGTGAGGCTCGAGGCGGTTGTCAAAGCGCCGAATGGGCGGGCGTTCGCAACTGAAGAGCAGATGTTTGTGCCGGTCGGCGGGCGCCCCGCGCTCTTTCGTCGTGAGGTGAACATCAGGATCGACGATCCGATCCTTTGGGATCTGGACAATCCGGCGCTGTATGAGGTGGAAGCCAAGCTGTTGGACCGGAAAGGAGCGGTGGTGGACGTGGCCTCGACAGACTTTGGGATGCGGAAGTTGGAGGTAAAAGGTCCGCGCATCTATCTCAACGATCGGCCCATCTACCTGTTTGGGGGCATGGATCTGATGCACGTCGGCATGAACATCGCGCCGGCGTACCAGCACCCGACGGACGAGGAGATAAGGCATGAGATCGCCCTGGGCAAGGAGCTGGGTTTCAATTTTATCCGCAAAGTGGGGTGCCTGGAAGATCCGCGCTACATGTACTGGGCGGATCGACTGGGGATGCTGCTGATGTTGATGCCCCCGTGCATGCACCAGGTGACGGAGGAGTCACTTGAGCGCTGGTTCGACGAGTGGCGGGCGCTGATCATCCGCGATCGCAACCATCCATCCGCCTTGATCTGGGCGCCGTTCAACGAGAGTTTCGGCCTCTACTACGATGGGAATTGGGACGTGCTCCCCGGTGCGACGGCCCGGGACATCGTGGAGCGGGCCTACGACGAGGGCAAGGCGCTGGATCCCACCCGTCCCATCATCGACAACAGCAACGGCCACGGACTGGGTCACATCAAGCACGACATCGACGACGGCCACCCGTATTACAAGCTGTCGCAGTATGAGAATTGCAAGCGGTACATGGCGAACCTGAGAGCCACCAACAGACCGGTCGTGATTACCGAGTTCAACCCGCACATCATGGCCCCTGACCTGGAGCGATTGAAGGCCGATTGGGGGGGCACGCCCTGGTGGCTAGAGGAGTCGACCCGGCTGAAGGGCATGACGGGCTATGAACATAGCTGTGTACACCCGGCTGGCTTCGAGTCTCGCTACTGGCAGTGGGGGCTTGACGAGATCTATGCAGGCTTCACTGATTTCATGGAACGCCACGGCTGGTTGATTTACACCGCCATCAAGCACCAAATCGAACAAATCCGCAAGAACCCCGAAATATCGGGCTTCACCTACACCGATGTCTATGACAACGTTGGTACACATACCGGGGTCATAAACTACTGGCGGGAAAAGAAGCCCTGGAGCGATGCCTACGCAAAGCTGCACGCGCCCGATCTGGTTTTCCTTGACTGGACTCGGCTGAACTTTTGGTCCGGTGACGTTTTCAAGGGTGAGGTCTATATTTCGCATCTCAACCACCGGCCACTCCACAACGCCACGCTCCACTGGTGGCTGGAGGGTCACAATATCGGCGGCCAGATCGAGAACGTCTCTGTGTCGGACTTCGACGCGGTGCGTCTGGGCGACATCCGATTCACAACGCCGCAGGTGTCAGAGGCGCGCGTCTTGCAGATCCGCCTACGCATTGAGCAGGACGGCGAAACGATTACAGAGAATTATCAAGACATCTACGTCTACCCGCGCACCTACATGCGGCCGATCGTCGAACGGCCGATCAACGTGCCCCTCTGGCAGAGCATGGGCTCCGCCAAAGGCGGTCGCATCGAGTGGGAGCCGAACTTGCTGGGCGAGCCGGCTGTCGAGGAGCGCAGCCGGAGCAAGGTTCCGGCCTGGAAAGGGATGGGCTGGGAACCCGATGGCCTGGCCTACCGTCTCAGCGTCGCCGGCTACGATGTCCACCCCGGGCTCGACCCCGAGATCCCGCTGGCAATCGTGACGACGATCGACGACGAGATCGATGCCTACATGGCAGGTGGGGGCACCGTGCTGCTCGTGGACCCCGACCCGGCCGCGCGCAGTTACCTTGCCAAGTTCGGCCTCAAGTTCGCGTCGGAAAACGGCGGCGCCTCCGAATCGATGTTCATCCGCTCGGGCAGCGGCATCGGCCGGCGCGTGCCAGGGAGCAACCCGCTCGTCTGGCCCTATCACATGGTCTTTCCGGCCCAGGCGATCCTTGGCCTGAAGCCCGAACAACACCACGACATGATCGGCGGCTATTTCGGCCATTACATTACCTTTCAGGTCACCGACGATCCCAAGTTGCACGGGCCGGGCGCGACCATCGCCCAGTTCCGCTACAAGCAAGGTCGGTTGCTCGTCACCACCTTCAATCTGTTCCGGCACATGGCGCCGGTGTCCCACGCGGATCCCGTGGCGGTCATCTTGTCCCAGGATCTGATCGCATACGCGCTTGGGCCCTTCGACCCACAGACAATCCTGGTTGCAGAGAGTTGATCGCTGTCCTGCCATACAGTGGCGAGAATGGCCGAGTGCGAAGAAAGTAGATTTTCGTGGTTATGCGTTGATGGCCCTGGGGTGTGTCCCAATTGGGGGGCGCGTCGCTCTCAGCCCCCGGGGCTGCCACGCGGAACTCCTTAGCGCGCCCGCATTGTTGTTTCTCTGTTCTTCGGTGGGCGGGCGTTGGGGCCTCGCCCTGACGTGTAATATATGGCAGCACATACCTGATGATGCTTCCGAGCTTGCGTAGATGAGTGTATCCCATGTCTTGGGCAATCGTTTGTTTTGGGCAATCGCTGTCTGAACCACGATTTTCGGGATTTGCGGATGGACAGGATTGCAGACGATGGGGCGATTCCTGTACAGCGGATCTCTTCTCGTCGGCTGAAAGGGCATATCGCAATTGCCGAACATTTCGGGATGCGCCCGCGTAGATTCCGCGCTTGCGCTTCGATGCAGAAACGTAAGGCAGCATAGCCGCAGTCAAACCGATATCAACCTGACCAGTGATGCGTGAACCGCCCAAGGAGGCCTGTATGGACATCGATAAGTTGAAGGGGGAACTGGATGAGTGTGGCTTCGTCATCATACCCAACCTGATCTCCACTGCTGAAGCGAATCGGATGGCAGAACGATTGATGGAGATCATGGGCCAGCAAGCGGATGCAGACAAGTTGGTTCAGAACCTGCGCGCCGTATCCAATCACGACGACCAGGACATATTCGTGCCTCCCATTACCAACCCGGCTTACCTTGAGTTGGCGCGTCACCTGCTTGGGCCTGATTTTCAACTGGCCGAGGTTGGCGGACTCTGGATCAAACCGGGCGCGCCGGCGCAGAGCTTTCATGCCGATGTGCCAGTGGGTTGGTTTCCCCAATCCGGCTTGCCGGTGCCGGACGCCTGCTTCGTCGTCAACAGTATCTGGATGCTGACCGATTTCAGCCTCGAGAATGGCGCCACACAGCTTATCCCCTACACCCACCACTCGCGCCGCGTACCTCGACACGATGTGGACTACAAACAACATCGCGTGGCAGCCGAGGGGCCGGCAGGGTCTGTGGTCATCTTTCATGGCAGTATCTGGCATCGCGGCGGGGCCAACGTTACCCAGAACAAACAACGCGTGGGGTTGTCGATTCCCTTTCACACCCACTGGATGGACCCGGCGGCCGGAGGATGGCACTCGATGAAGCGTAGCGTGCGAGACCGGATGCCACCGCTGATCCAGCAGATGAATAGGCGTGTAGTCGAGGGCTGATCAATGACCGCAGTCCCATCCGCGTCTTGAAGACACCCCGGCTCCGACAGCACACAAAAGACAGAGGCAGTGATCGAATAGTAAGTGATGAAAGAATAGTAGCATGATACAGAAAACGATCACCTGCAGTTGTCGAGTGTGCTGAAGCACAAGTGTCATCAAGAATGGAACCAACCGCCTTGGTCAGTAGCAATGTCACTGCAAAGACTGTGGCGTGTGCCGGATCATCGAGTCCAGGAGAGAGACGAAAAAACAGAAGCCGGTCATCCTGAGAGCCTACCAGGAACGCATCAGTTTACGCGGACTCAGTCGGCTGTTTGGTATTCATCGTCTCACCATTGCCCGATCGGTTGCAGAGCATGTGGCCGCTTTGCCGGCGCTAATATCAACGCTGTTGCCCGCCCAGCCCGATGATGTGCTCGAATTCGATTGACTGCCGCCACACGATCTACATACCGGCAGCGGTTGCGCTCGGGCAGCCATTTGGCGAGATCAACGACAATCTCTCAGTTGCGGTTGAGGACGAAAGCGGCGAGGGCGAGCTTGAAAGGGTCGGCGGCAAACGCCGCCCTCGCCCGCCGCGGCTTCGGCGAAGAGCGCCTGCTCACCCCCCTCTGGCAACGGCTTGAGCAGAAGGAGAACCCGGCCCAGCAGGCGCGCCGCATCTTCGCCGAGCAGGGGGTCGAGCGCCTGATCGAACGTTCTGCCATACACCCCGTCTGACACCCACGCGATCCCCGCGCACCACCAATACGCAGCCGCTCCCCTTCCCCAACCCTCAACCGACCAGACCGCCTGCCCAATAAGGCAAACTCACCCAATTTCGCCAAAAACGTTGCAAGACATCCTCGCGCCGGGTCTTCTCTGAATGTAAGCTGACCGCGCCGCCGCTCACCGCGCCGTCAACCCCAATTTCATAAATCAACCCCCTGTTCTAACCGAGGGAAGGGCCGCCGCTTGCAGAGCGCCCGCCCGCTCCCGTTTCAGGTACAGGCGCTCCGCTTTCTTTGCCGGCTTACCCACGCGAGTTCGCGACGCCGGAACGTGCGTCGCTTCGCCGCTCAAGGCGGGGCGCTTTCTGTTTCCCAGCAAAAGAAATCAACTCCTGCTATGCTGGACAACAACTCGGCAACCGCGCAAAACGCCAGCGACGACGGCAAGCCGAAAAACACCAGGGCCATGACCGGTTTCCCCTGGTCCCAAGCAAAAGAAATCAACTCCTGCTATGCTGGACAACAACTCGGCAACCGCGCACAACGCCATCGACGACAGCAAGCCGAAAAACACCAGGGCCATGACCGGTTTCCCCTGGTCCCAAGCAAAAGAAATCAACTCCTGCTATGCTGGACAACAACTCGGCAACCGCGCACAACGCCATCGACGACAGCAAGCCGAAAAACACCAGGGCCATGACCGGTTGTCCCTGCTCCCAAGCAAAAGAAATGTGACTCTGCTATGCTGGACAACAACCTTGGAAATGCAAGGCACGCCATCAGAGGCAACCCGCCCAAATACTGGGAACAGCAAGCGCAAGAACCCTCCGAAACCATGACCGGTTTTCCCTCGTTCCCAACAAAAGAAAGGAGCTTTTACCATGCAGGACAACAACTCTGAAACGACCGGCAGCACCATAGACGACCTCGCCCCCAAACCCTGGCAGCAACAGCCGCAAGAACCCCCCGATCACTTCGGATGGTTCCAGGTCTACCTCACCCTGCCCTTGCCTCGCTACATCGTGCGCGTGGCCCAGATCGTGGGCATGATCCCTCAAGCAGTTGGATATCCAAAGTCGCCCGCAAGTGGCGCTGGCTAGAGCGTGCCGAGGCCCTCGACGCTGAAATGGCCCAACAGCTCGTCGTCCAATCCGAACTGCGCCATCGCTTGCTCAAAGATGCCGCCTTCACAGCCCAATTCCAGGGCCTCCATGACACCAACCGCGCCATCGACAGCGCCGCCATCGGTGATATGGACCGCGACGAGGCCCGCCAATGTCTCAGCGCCATCTTCCAGCATCAGCGCGGCCTCCTCAGGTCGCTCGCCCTACAAATGGAATCAGACGAGGTCAAGAGCGAAGAAGAGCGGCACCAACAAGAGCAGCGCCAACAAGAACGCCTTGAAGAACTGGTCCTTCAGAGAGCGCACGAGATTCGCTCGGAGAAGACCAGGGAGCTGCTTGAGGAAGTTTATGGGAGTGGACAATGTGACGCAGAAGATGAGCCGGGCAACAGCCCGCCAGCTGACATCCAAAAGGAGAGACAAATATGAACGCCTCTGATTTCGAAAACACCGGCCCCGCCCGCGACGACGACCAACCCGAACCCTGGCGCCGGCAGCCCGGCGAACCACCCGATCGCTACTACTGGTTCCGCCTCTACCTCTCCCTGCCCATCCCCCGCAAGGTCGCGCAGGTAGCCAAACACGTCGGCACCAACTCCGATAGGAGCTGGATGTCCAGAATCGCCCGCCAGTGGCGCTGGAAAGAGCGCGCCGTTGACTTCGACGCAGACCATGCCCGCAAAATCGTCGAGCAGTCCGACCTGCGCCAGCAACTCCTGCTCGACAAAGTCTTCGAAGCCCAGTTCTACGGCCTGATCGACACAACCAAGGCCCTCCAAAACGCCGAAATCGACCGCATGGACCGCGCCGAGGCGCGTAACCACCTCACCCAGCTTTCGCGGCACCAGCGCGGCCTGCTGCGGTTCGTCTTGCAGCACAACCAAGACGGCCCCCAGAAGGCCTTGGAAGAACTCAACGAAATCCGCCTCGCCCAAATGGTCGAGGAAAGGGCTTGGATTAAGGTCGATGAGATGAATAAAAAGGAGGCAGTAATACTCAGAAAAACCTATGGCAAGCACCTGGACCAGGAATGATGCCGCGTCCCGCCTTCCCCATCGTGAACGGACCGGCGCCCGCCTGCACGCTGCGGATGGGGGGCCGCGGCGCCCCGTCCCTGCCCGCAGGCAACTTCAGCCGCGCCCACCTACGCGCGGCCTCTGAAAACAGCCACTGTTGCAACCGGCCTGCTCGCCGGCCGCGAAAGGAATCAACATGAATAACACAAGAAAACCGCAACCCTGGAATCAAAGACCCGCCGAGCCGAATCCCCGCTACGTCGCCTTCGTCCTCTACCTCTCCCTTGGGCCCACGCCGGATAGAATCATCAGCGGCGGCGGCGGCAAACAACTGTGGCGGATGCTCATGGCCGGCATCGAAAGCTTGCAGGACGATACGCCCCTGCCCGTCGTCTGTGACACGATCTCCGCTACCCTGCAAAACATGCTCGCAGAGGATGCGCCCGCGCGCATCGACAAGCGCAGCGTCCACTTCCCCTTTGTGCGTAACTTCCATCAAGGCCTGCAAGCCGATGAACACCTGCTCACCGCAATCGAAACGATGCTCGCCAACCTCGAAAAGGTCAGACGTGGCCAGGAACTGCCCCGCCCCCCCGAACAGTCCGGCCGCGAAATCGTGCGCAACGTGCAGAGCTTCTTGAAGTAATACTGAGCTGTAGCCGCTGCCGCCCCGCCCGGGCAGCGGTCAGGCTCCCCTCCATAACGACCCCCTTCTCCGGGCTGCGGCTGATCACCTTGCCGGTCAGCCGCGCCTGGTCTGGTCCGGCCCGCGGCCAGGTCCGAACGTGGACCGGAGTTCAACCATGATATTGCCTTCGCCGCCGCCGCCGCCCATCGCCCGCCCACCAGACAGCTCGCGCGCCAATCCTCCTGCAACGGATTGAACCTCAGACCAGCCGCCCCGCACCAAACCGCCGGCAGAGCAGGCCAGATCTCCGCTTTCACGCAGCTTCAGCAGGCGCTTCCGGCCCTTCCCGCAGATGTTTGCACCCGTTTCAGACAGTGGTCCAGCGGTTTGGACGGGCAGCGCTGCCATCAACCGCTTGAAGCGGATTCAAAACAGGCGCAGTTGGACGCTCTGATAGCTGAAGCACACCAGTCCAAGCAGAAGAGCGCACGCCGGCAACTCTGAAACCGCCGCACGACGCCGCAATTCTGCACACCTCTTGTGCGGGCGCTGTTGGGATATCGACCTTGGTCGAACGCCGGGTAGTAGCAGTTAGTTCGGTTGGCGGCTGCAATTGAGGATGAGAGCAGGTATGGCGCTTTCCCGGGGTTTCGAGTACGATAAATTTGCAGTTCGTACTGTTGCTCAGCCTAGCTGAGACATGCCTGTCGCTGATTTCATCTCCTGTCGCTGATTTCATCTCCTGTCGTTGATGTCATCTACAGTCGCGCCATATGCGTAGCGCCGCATTAAAGGGCGGGCGTAGCTGCTGGAAAGCAGAGCAAGCCCCACGATTCCCAGGGCCGCACACATAAATCGGCCAGGAGACGAAAGGCTGCCAACAACAGGTTTGCGAACGGGAGCCGCAAAGAGGAGTGGGATGAGTTTAACCGATCGCTTGCCGGCAGGCATGCTGCCGCGCATGAAAATGAATAAAGTGTAATGGGAGACAGGAAATGGCCTACTCGGTACGGGAGGAGCGGCAGAGCCTTGCCACCAGTATGCGCGAAGACCTCGCCGAGGCCGAGCGCTTAATCATCCAGTTGCGGCGGGACAACGTTGAATCGTTCCTGCAACTCTTGGACAGCATCGACGCGCGCTTCACACAGTTGGAGTCCAGCGGTATGGACCTGCGCCCGGAGCAGTCGCGCTGGGGCAGTCTGCACAGCAAGCTGCGGCGAGAGGCCAACCGCGTCATGCGCCTCCTGAATGCCGCCGGCGGCCTGGAGCAGTTGCGCCAAGCCAATCCCCCCGCGCAGGGGCTGTGGTGGCGCCTCGACGCGGTCGTCGCCGCCGCCCGCCGACGCTTCATTCGCCGCTTGGGCATCACCGCCGCAACCGTGGTCGCACTTCTGGCGATCGTCTGGGCCCTGTTCACCTTTGTGATTCCTGTGGACCACAACGCTGTGATAACGTCCGAAGCGATCACCACCTTGCGCCAACTGGCCTTCGAGGGGCGCTGGCAGGATGCGCTGGCGGTCATCGAAGAGGCCAAACCGCAGCTCACGCAGCCGGACGCCGAACTGTTGATCTGGGAAGCGGTCATTCGCGACAAGCTGGGGCAGAGTGAGCGTGTCCAGGATACGCTGGCGCAGGCCAAAGCGCTCGTGCCATCCGACCAGCAGGTGGCCTATTGGTGGACGCTCGGCATGGTCCGCCTGGCGATTGGCGATCTGGAAGAGGCGTGCACAGCCGGCAACGAGGCGCTGGCCCTCGATCCATCCGATCCCCAGGGCTACTTCCTGTTGGGCACTGTGGCTGAAGTGAGGGGAGACATCGGCGCCGCCATCGATTTCTTTGAGAAAACGTTTCAGCTGGCAGCAGACAGCAATACCCAGTTGGCCGCCGTCGCCCGCATACGCATGGGCACCCTGTTGCAGCGGTCTGCCAGCATCTCCCTCCCCGGCGAGGACCAACCCGACGCCGGCGAGAGTGGCGGCAGTGGAAGCTGCCAGTAGCTCTGCACCTGTGTAGGCATCGGCCACGCGCCGCACTCAGCCCCGAAGCCCGCCAGGCCGCCGCCGCGTCGATTTGAGCCGTGAACTGTCTCTGACTCGTTGTCGTCATTGAGCCTCACCTTCGCAGCGATGATGTAATTCCACGCCAAGCTGGCCAAAGTCACCAACATTCCGAGTGACCACCGTCAGCCGGCACACGATGGCTGTCGCAGCCATCATCGCATCTTCGGTGATAGTGTCCGACCTCCTACGCACGGGCCCTGCCCACTTCGACGCCCCAGCCGCCTTCGATGACCGGCTGACCGGACCTGCCGTCCGCATGATCCGCTGCACCTTCGCCTCCGTCTTTCTCTTGTTCCATTGTAAAGGCGTTTACAACGGCCCTCAGAGCGATAGCGCTCTTTCGGGATGTGCTCTCTCTGTTGAGCCGTTGGCAGGTGTCCCCGGTAAGCTGGTCAGCGACCGCGGCTATCTCTCCAAGCTCTCTTTGAGCAACGCTTCGCACGGGGACTGCAACTGATCACGCCCATTCGCAAAAATATGCAGAAGCGGCTCGTGGTTCTCGAAGACAAGCTGCTAACGCGAAAGCGCTTCGTCATCGGGACCATCGTTGACCAACGCAAGAATACGTCACAGATTGAACACAGCCGTCACCGGAGCACGACCAATTTTAGCGCCAGTCTCATCGCCGGTCTGATTGCCCACACTTGGCAAGCCAAGAAGCCATCTCTCAATCTTCCTGACACAGATATGGCTCTATTGCCGGCCCTAATCTAACTCCGAACTGAGGTTAATTGGAATGGCGTAAAATATGGTAGATTAGAGTTCAACAACGAAACCTTTCTTGCCGGGATGCAGCTCATGCCTTGGGCTTGGTTGTAAACTAAAGGAATTCGCCACCTTTTGGCCACGAACCCATCTCTTAACATACACGATGAACGTCCCCATCATGACACCTTGGTTAGTGAACCAGTTTTTGGGGCCAAGCTCAGACGCATAGGTTCAATTCAGTACTGGTCGCTCTCCTTTGGAGAACTGTAGTTGGCAGCCAAGGTAAGGCCAAACCCGGAAGAAAAGTCCATTTGCGGCTATTGATGGTACCACTTGATGAAAACTGTGCAGAAGGCTTTCTTTGTACGTATCCGCGAGAACGGGTGGGCGTTAGTTCTTCAGTCTAGGTGTTGTTGGATGAGGAGATTGCGCCTGTCAGAAGCACTCTTGATCGCTCTTCTTCTGTTTGCGTCTTCTCCCTCAGGACCCGTATATGCCCAGGAAGATCCTCCTGTCCATGCGTTTTCGGAATGCAAAAATGTCAAGGAAGTCAGTCTTCTGGGCGAACTGAACCATATAACACGTTTAGTCTTTGAGGAAGAGACGGCTGATTTTAACCTTGCCAAAATTGTCTCTAACAATTGGACGGAACTGAACATCGATTGGGAGGTAAATGGAGCCGTTGACGCAGCGATAGAGGACGTTCAACGCGAGGAGGGTTATTGGTCCAAACTTCTTTCCGCCTGGTCCTCAGGGCGGGCAGAGGAGTTTGCCAGGAGAGTCTCGACGAACACCTTCGATTCACCTCAATTTCAAGGTGCAATGGAAAGATTGTCGCAGGCCGTCGTTGACGATCTGACGGACGAGATTCAACTCGTCATGTATCTGTCAGCCTCTTCAGCGGCCAGTTGTGTCGAGGAGTTTGTGGGAACTTCCTTTTCACAGACGATGGCACTCTCTTTGGACGATCAGATTCAAGAGTGGCTGCCGGAGATTGACAGCGACCTCTATCAGGCAGACATAGAGGAAATACTGAAGGGCAGGTGGCGGTCGGGGGGCGTGACAATCCTGCTTGGTACGCAGTTTACAAAGTTGCTGGCAAAGAGACTTGCAAAGGGAATTGTTGGCAAGGTCGTTACCAGAATAATTGGAAAGGCGGCTGGGTCGTGGATTCCCATCGTAGGGTGGGTGATCGGGGGCGGCTCAATCGTGTGGGACCTGTGGGAGGCGAGAAATGGTTCATTGCCTCAGATTCGTACGGCTCTTAAGGGAGAGGACGTTAAAGAGGAGATTCGCACTCAAATCGTTGAAACCTTCGGCGCCCAACTCAAGGCCGCGCTCCCCAAGCTTTCCCAAGAGGCTACGATTCGCATCTTCACACAGTGGAAGGACTTTCTTCAAGAGTTCGAACCCGTCCTCAGGCTTGCCGAGAGCAACGCTCACTTCAGGACGCTTGTAGACAATTCGACAGCAGACCAGGTCGAAAAGCTGACCGAGTTGGTTGAAATTGGAGACGATGTACTGGGACGCGAATGGTTGGTTCGGATGATTGAATCGGGTGAATTTGAGGAAATCCTTGTCCTGCCAAGAAAGTCTTTCGTACTGTTGCAGGAAACGGCAGATCCACAAATTGTCTTAGACTGGAACGAACTCGCTGGAGAAGGAATTATCCGTGTCGTCGAGACAGGGTTGTATAGACTCGCCCAACCCGCGGATTTCAAAGACCGTGAAGGGTTGGAGAAAGTCCTCGACATTGAAGAGCCTTCCACCGTGAGCAAGCTGATGCAATTGAACGAGGAAGACAGGCAACCGTTGCTGCTACTATCCACGGCAGACATCCGCTGGATCTTCGCTGTGCCGAGCAACGAGGAGATCAACTGGTTGGTGTCGTATCTTCAGGAATTGTCACCGCAGGCATCGGGGATTCTGGTTGAACTCTGGAAGAAGCATCGGGATCTCATCTCCAAACTACAGGGATCCAAATATTTGCGTTCAAAGTTTTCACACGTACTTTCGCTGGCAGCCACAAACCAACCCTTCCATGAGATACTGAACAAAACCTCCACAGACCAAATCGAAAAGCTGGTCGAACTGCTCGTGGTGGCGAATGGAGTGCTGACTCCGGAGCAACTGGATTCACTGATCAGGTCCCGCCAATTTGAACAGATCCTCGCTCTGCCGCGAGCTGCTTTTGACATATTGAAAGTTACGAAGGATCCCTCTCTGGTCCTTGCCTGGCATGATCTTGCCGGTGAAACCATCGTTCAGATAGTTGATACCGGACTGTATCTCTATACCTCTCCCACCTCCTTTGACGGCCTCGAGGAATTGCAGCAGTGGCTTGCGCTTGGTAACACCGAAGCCATCAGAAAGCTACCGCTTTTGGAACGGGAGCACCAGTTGGCTTTACTGGGGTTGGAGCCGGACCAGGCCCGTTCAACGCTTCTCGCCTTGTCTACAGAAGAGTTGGCTTGGCTTGCCGGTCTCTTGCACAAGTTGACTCCACAACAGTCCGGGCCTTTGGTAGACTATGTCCTGCAAGACACAACGCTTGTTTCTGTTCTCAGAACCAATGAGGGACTCCTGGAGAGTTTCCCCCTTGTTCTCAGCTGGGCCCACAATTTTCCGAAATTCAAATCCATACTGGAGCGAACGAGGGTAGAAGAGGTGGCAAAGTTAACTGATTTGATAACAGTAGCGACCGGGGCGCTGGATTCTGATCAGCAACTTGCATTCATTATGTCCGGCCAGTTCGAGACAATCCTCGGGCTTCCTGAACCGGTCTTCGAGATCCTTCGGGAAAGGCGTGATCCGGAACTGGCAATTGAGTGGAGCATTCTTTCGGGTGAGCTGATCACACAGGTCGTCAAAACGGAACTCCATCTCCATTCCCTTCCGGACGACTATGGAGACACTGCCGGATTGGGAAAAGTGCTTGCGCTGAAAGACTCCGTCGCCATAAGAACGTTGATGGATTTGGAAAAAGAGCAACAGGACGCTCTCCTGCATCTGACTACTGAGAAGGCGAGGGCATTCCTGCTTTCCGACCTGTCTCATGAAGATCGTGCTTGGCTCACAGAAAGGTTTCTTGAACTCCTGCCCACTGAATTTGCACTTCTGATAGACTACACGCTGCGCGACCAATCGCTCGTTCATAAACTGAGAATCGAAATCGTGGGCGATGCCCTCTTGGAAAGCAAGAATAAGGAAAGTGCGCTGAATCTTGTACTCCTGGAGCCAAGAGGCTCGTCCTCATTGTGGCCAACCACACGAATGGTAGCGGCCGCTATGCCTTTGCTTGCCGGCGATCTGCCGTGGCCGCTCTATTGGCACTACTATTCAACACCCTCGCTGATCCTGCTGTCTTTGGTCGTCGCGCTGATTGCTGTTGTTGTCTTTTCAGTGTGGTTCCATAGGCGGCGGAAAACGGCGTTGCGTGCGATTGACCTCCGGGATTCGAGAAGAGAGTGAACATGAAATTAACGATAGGCGCCCGGTGGCATCACGGATGCGGCCTGACGCTAATCATTGCTCTCTTGCTGGCGGTTCTTCTGCCCGGCAAGACGGCACGCGCCCAAAGCGGCCCTCCTCCTTCTTACACATTTCAAGAGTGTGACCAGGTCAAAGAGGCCCAATTGCGGGATGAGTTGAACCGAATCACGCAGGCCGTCTTTGCGGAAGAGAGGGGAGGTATCGATGTTGCCGCAATGGTCGCACGCAACTGGGATGCTCTGAACCTGGACGCGGTCGTCGACAAGGCGGTGGACGAGGCCACCGAACTGGTTATGGAAGAAACCGGCCTTTGGGACAGGATAATCTCTGGCTGGTCTCCCGAAAAGGCGGAAGAACTGACGAGGAAAGTTGCCGCGTATGCCTTCAAATCTCCGAGATTTCGCGAAGCCATCGAACAGTTGTCGATTGATGTAACCAATGAAGTTTTATCCGAAATCCGACTGGTGACAGCAAAGTCGGCTTCATCGGCGCTTCTTTGCGTACAGTCCTTCATTGGAGATTCAATGTCGCCAACGATGGCAGCCCTGTTGCAAGAACAGATCCAAGAGCGGATCGATGAAGCGCTCGAAGCGCCCGATTTTGATCAGACCTGGATCGACATTGCAACGGCGCACCCGAAGATTCTTGGCGGAGTTGGCGTCATTATAGGAGCGCAGATTGCGAAGCGCTTGGGCCAAAGTCTTGCCAAACAGCTGGCCGGCAAGGTCGTGGCCCGCATCCTCGGACGATTGGGAAGCGTATTTGTACCTTTGGTGGGGTGGTTGGTCGGCGCGGGCCTGATTGTATGGGACTTGTGGGATGCCAGCCAAGGGTCATTACCCCAGATTCGGGACGCCCTCCAGGACCAGGAAGTCAAAGAAGAGATTCATGCCCATGTTACGGATATGGTAAGCGACGAATTGCGAATGGAACTCCCGCAATTGGCCCGGGCCGTTTCCAATGACGTCTATAGCAAATGGCAGGACTTTCGCAAGAAGTATGTCCGCGTATTGAGGCTGGCTGAGTCGAACGGGCGTTTCCGGGCAATCCTGGACAATACGTCAACTGGCGAGGTGAAAAGGCTGGCCGAGCTTGTTTCGGTCATCGAATCTGTGTTCGGTCTGGATCAGCTCGAAAAGAGCCTTGACCTGGGGGAATTCGAACGCATTCTTGCGCTGCCCGAAGAAGTCCTCAAAGTGCTGCGTGACGGCGTCGATCCTACGGAGACAATTGCTTGGTCCGACCTGGCAGGTGAAATGATGGGCCAGGTAATCGAGCTGGAACTGTACCGCGTTGCCTCGCCTTCCGACTTCATCGACCGGGAAGACTTGGGAGCAGTTCTTGCCCTCGAAAATTCCGGCCTTGTTCAGAAGTTTATGCTCGTAGACCGGGACGCGCGCGCGGCGATCTCGAGCCTGTCTTCGCAACACGTCAAACCGGTCTTGGATCTATTGTCTGTGGAGGACATTTCGTTCCTCGCGGTCGAGCTGCTGGTAGAGCTGGAACCACAGGAGAGGAATGTCCTGGTTGACCAAATCCTGTCTGCCCCGGAGTTGCTGCCTGAACTGAAAGCAGTGCCCGTTCGAAGCGCTATCCTGGATTCACAGAATCTCAGTTCGACCTTGAACTACATCATCCAAAAGAAGAAGAAGGTGCCTTGGTTGGGGAAAGCAGTCCAGATGGTAGCGGGTATAGGCCCTGTATTTTCTGGTGAATTGCCCTGGTCACTCTTCTGGCGCTATGACGGGGCAGTATTGGGCCACGTTGTTTGGGTGCTGGTCGGGCTGGTCGCATTCTCAATTGTTTGGCGAAGAGTCTTCTCATCGCACCGCCGCCAGGACATAAACGTGAACGTTGTCTTGCCTGAGAGTCGGAACGACGAACAGGCTGTCTCCGATGTAAAGAGACTTGAAATCCAGAATCGGGAAGAGAACTGACTATGAATCTGTTCGCCCTCGACCAGGCTCACCGCTCGGATATTGAAGTCGGCGAACTTCTCGTCGTCGTAGTGGTGTACGCCGCTAACGTCGTGAAGGACGTTCGCGAAAATATCAGAAATCTGGTTGGCGGCAGAATGTCTCACTACGAGGGGTTGATCGCCCAGGCGGTTGAACAAGGACTCTCAGACTTGAAAGAAAAGGCAACTGCCAAGGGCTACGACGGTGTTCTGGGAGTGAAAATCAACCACCCGGTGCTAGTGGATGGCGGGGTTGAAGTCATAATCTACGGCAATGGCTATCGCACGATTCCGTAAAACAGCGTCATCCACAAATGGTACACGCACTTCGACGCCCCAACCGCCTTCGATGACCCGCTGACCGCCCCTGCCGTCCGCATGATCCGCTGCACCTTCGCCTCCATCTTCCTCTTGTTCCATCTCCTGGCCGGGCTTCGAACATCACCCGCTGAATCCGCCCTGTTCCACGCTCCCATTCCGTGGTCCAGACATTGGGACCCACCATAAAGTGATCACCTGGCAATTTCGTTTGATATTAGATGTAGCTTGTGCTACTTTCGCTAGGGCATAGTTCCGCCTTAAGGAAATTGTCGTTCGGTAGAACGCTCGCTGTGAATGGCAAAGAAATCCAGTATGTTTCGTCGAACTGAGAAGAGGGGCTCCAGCCGAGTTAATCTTCCACCGCCGCAAACAGACCATCAAAGAGGGTACAGTGCAAGACCGTTTTTTTGAACAACCAATCCTCAACTCCCCATACCAGTACCCCACACAGTACTGGCAACTCGATGAAGACGGCCAGCCGACCTACCGCATCATCGACGGCCGTCGCAGCGCGGAGTTTGTCACGCCGATACCGAAACCGAAGCGGACCCAAGTGTCGGCCCAACAGGCCCGGCTCGCGCTGGATAACGGCAGCGGGCTTTCCGACCGCGATCAGTTGTACGACGTCTCGGCCTCCGTCAACCAGATTCGTAGCAATGTCGATGGCTGGCGAACGCTTCCCGGCCCGGACAGCTGGGGCGTCACCCCGGAGACCGCGCGGCTGCTCCAGCACTGGCGCCGCCAACGGTTCAGGTTATGGCGGTCATTCCGGAGCGCGACAACCTCGAAATCCGCTTCCCCCGCGTCGCCGGTTACCGCGTGGATCTGCCCAAGGAACAGCTTTCCGCCGAGTTCAACCAGGATTCGGTGCTCGAACTGACACCCAAACTGATTGGCCCGTCCCATACAACCAACGCCGGCATCATTGGCGAGAGCGTAGACCTCAACCTCGTCCATACCAACGATCTGCGCCGCTCGACCCTCTTGTTCAATCTGACCACGCACCTACTAAACACAAAGTGGCGGGACGCCGGCGCCGCCGCCGAGCTTCATCTCTTTGGTAGACTGAAACGGATCACCAACCAGTGGCTCAACCAGTGCCTGGTTTGCAAAGGGGACGCCTATCCCGCGCAACTCATGTTCGAGCCGCTCGCAGATATGGCCTGCGAGCGCATCGCCGCCGCCATCACGCGCACGAACCTGGAAGGCAACAGCATCAAGGCCCTGCTCGACCCGTACAACCCGGCCGGCTCGACCCGTTTCGTCAACTTCCGCACCTCCAAGGCCCTCCGCTGGCGTACCGATCCGCGCAAGTGCCATGTCAACTGGGTCATCCTCGACAGCGACTGGGAGACCGAGTTCTGCCGCGTTGCCGAGGAGCATCCACGCGTGATTGCCTATGTCAAGAACCACAGCCTCGGTCTGACCGTCCCCTACAAGCACGGCTCTGTCAACCGCACCTACCTACCCGACTTTATCGTCCAGGTCGACGACGGCCGCGGCCCAGACGACCCCTTGAACCTGATTATCGAGATCAAGGGCTACCGCGGCGAGGACGCTAAAGAGAAAAAGACGACCATGGAGACGTATTGGGTACCAGGTGTGAATAACGCTGGCGAGTTCGGACGTTGGGCTTTCGCCGAGTTCACCGACGTTTACGAGATCGGCGCGGATTTCGCAGCCAGAGTGGAATCGGCATTCAACAAGACGATTGCGCAAAATGTGGGTCTTTAGTGTTGCGGGGCGGGAGGCCGTCAATGGCCGACACCGTCCGCGCAACCTGTACACACCGCAGATGGCTTGCCCAAGTCCCCTAACCACTGGTAGCATTACAATCACGAGAACGACGACTGATATCCATGATGAACTGAGGATGCAGTTCGTTTGACACAGATCGAAATCGTGAATGGCAAAGACCAGAGCCTACACAGACAAGGAACTCGCCGTCCTTACGTCGATGCCCAAGCGGGTTACCAATCCCGGCGCGCTTTGGTCGGACAAGCCCTAGTCGAGGCCCGCGCACCGTCAACGCACATTCCAAGCGGTCGGACAGCAAGTTCTGGAGGCCCGTTTCTCTGTTTACCAGCGCCAAAACCTGGCCGACGCCAGCGATTTCTCCTGCGGCATCTCGTACCACCCGTCCGGCGCGCCCTCCTTGACACTGGCGCGCTGCAACCGGCCGAGCCATGAACACGGGGACATCGCGTATCGTCCACACATTCATCGCGCTTCGGAGACAGCCATCGCGGCCGGCAAAAAGCCGGAATCCGAAACGAAAGAAACCAGACGGTTCGTGACCTTGGAAAGCGCGCTGGCCTGCCTGATCGAGGACTTCAACTTGGCCGGACTCAGTGCCGAACGTGACAAGCTCAGGCTTCTCCAATGACCATCAACCCCGATGCGCTCCGAAATCTGCTTTGCGAACGTCTCTGTGAAGACGTTAGCGTCGATGCGCGTCCCGACGGCGCCTTGATGCTGCGCACGCACTTCGAGTTTCCCGACGGTGACCGCTACCCAATCCACCTTACCGAGGCGGCATCGGGCGGGCTGCGCTTGTCGGACCGCGGCCATACGCTCATGCACATCAGCTACGAGCACGATATCGACTCGTTCATGGATGGTACCCGTGGGATGCTCCTCGAACGCATCATGGGCGAGACCGGACTAAGTTGGGACGGAGACGGCGGATCATTTTGCCTGGATACCCCGCCTGAACGCCTGCCAGAGGCACTCTTCACCTTCGGACAGGCATTGACGCGGGTCTATGATCTGACCCTGCTCTCGCGCACCAACGTCGGCTCCACCTTTTATGACGATCTGGCCGATTTCTTGTTCAGCCTGATCGATGACGCCAAGATCGAACGCGACTACCAGCCGCAGGTTCCCAATGCGCAGGCCTATCCGGTGGATTACCGCATCGAAGGCAAGAGCGGGATTCCGCTGTTCCTGTACGGTGTGCTCAACCAGGACAAGGCCCGCTTGGCGACGATCATGTTGTCCCACTTCCACCGCCATGAACTCCGCTTCGAATCGATCCTCGTTTTCGCGAACCAGACCGAGATTCCCCGTATGGATCTGGCGCGACTCTCCGACGTGGGCGGCGACATGATCTCGTCGCTGGCAGCGCACGAAGATTTCAATCGCAAGGTCCTACGGCGCGCGGCGTGACGGACCAGGCTGGCGGTGCAACCATGGACAGAGATGAAGTCTTGACCCTGCTGCGAGCGCACAAGGCGACCCTGGAGCAACGCTTTGGAATCACCGAACTCGCGCTCTACGGTTCCTTCGCCCGCGATCAGGCCGCCGACGACAGCGACGTGGACATTCTCGCCCGTTTCAACACACCGCCCACCTGGCGGCAATATTTCGACGCCCAGTTTTACCTGGAGAATCTGCTGGGGCGCTCAGTGGATATGGCAACCCACCAGGAGATAAGAGCAGAAATCAGGCCTCACGTAGAGCGGGAGGCAGTCGATGTTTGAGGACGCGCATGAAGGGCGCAACTGGCTGTTCTACATCCAGGATATGATCGATTTCAGCGAAAAGGTTCTGGCCTATACCGATGGAATGGACCAGGAGGCATTCCTCGCTGACGACCTGACGTACGACGCCACCTTGCGCAACTTGGAACTGATCGGCGAGGCGGCCACCCATATTCCGGATGTGGTGCGTCAGGCAAACTCGGAAATTCCCTGGCACGCCATAATCGGAACGCGAAACCGCCTGGCCCATGCCTACTTGATCATTAGCGATAGTATCATCTGGGGCATTATCCAGGAAGCCATCCCCGACCTCCTGCCCGCACTGCGAAACCTGCTGGCTTCAACGAACGAGGAATGTAAGTAGCTGGCGAGACCGAAAAAGACAAGAAAGAAGACGGTGGATGCGTTCCGGCACCGATCGATCACCCACGCCCGCGCCGACCGGTTCCCCAGGCGAAAATAACATATCTTTCCCTACAACTCTTGTTCACATCTGGAGACCGTGCGGTCTATCGCCTTTCACGGGGCTAGGCATTAATCGCGGCCAATCGCTTCACGACTGATGGGAAGATTGCCGCCTGATCATCCGTTCTGAAAGAAACCTGAAATCCCACAACCGTCACCCCTTCACTTGCCAGACTCCCCGCCATTGCGATGCCTGCGAAGATACTGGTCGAAAAGGTGGTTCTTGATCACCTCTCCGAAAGAAGGGTCATCAGTTATTCGCTTGTAAAGGTCGAAATTCTGATCAACGATCTCTTGGATGACCTGTTCGACCTTATGGTCGAAAGTTATCCGGACGTTTTCCAACGACGGGTTTACCCTGGCGGCAACCTCCAACGCGGCGTCCTCTTCCAGCCGCTCCATCATCCTGCCGAGCGTGTTGCGATGTTCAGGCCCCAACTCGATGCCGAAACGCTCGTTAAGGTCGGCTATGATACGTGAAAGGGCTTCCAACTCCTCCTGTGTAATTTGACGATGGTCCTTAGTCCCTATCGGCTCAAGCTTGTCTCCACGCCGTTCCAACGCCACTTTCCCGTTGCTGGTCTCCTGAATGCGATAAGACTCCATATCGATGTTTTGCTGAATCTCGCGCGGCAACTCTTCGCGGTCAACCGTGAGCAAGCGACGCAGATGCCGGGCGAAAAGATAGAGCTTCTCAAGGTCGGCGTCCAGGAAGGTGAGCACCTGGGCCAGAAACGAATACAGTCTCACATAGTCGGTAAGTTGACCGCGAAAATCCTGCTGCTCCTCCTCCGGCAGGGTGGAGAAGCGGTCGATGGCCGGACCGAGCGCTGCGTAAAGCTGGTCTTGAGTCGCCTCGGCACTGAAGAACACGCGGGCAAAGGCGTCTACGTCTTCATCGGTAAACACCGGAAATGCCCTGAGCCGCGTTTGAATTTCGTAGGGCAGATTGGGGTCGGTCGCCTCCGACAGGATCGTCGTTTCGTAGTACGGTTGGAAGGCGGATTTGATCTCGTCCGCCTCGTTCGCGAAGTCTATGACCATCGTGCTTTGCTTGTCCCGGCGGGTCCGGTTCAGCCGCGAGAGGGCCTGCACCGCGTTCACGCCTCCCAGCTTCTTGTCCACGTACATCGTTTGCAACAACGGTTGGTCGAAGCCGGTCTGGAATTTGTTGGCCACAATCAAAAGCCGGTAGTCAGAACCTTCAAAAGTCTTGGCCGTCTGGACTTCCGGGATGCCGTTCATGCCGGATTCGGTGTAGGAAATACCCCCGTCCTCCACCGTGCCCGAAAAAGCGACAAGAGCCTTGAACGGGCTGCCGAGTTCTCCCAGATGCCGGTCCACCGCCAGCTTGTACCGCACGGCGTGCAGGCGCGAGCGCGTCACGATCATCGCCTTTGCCCTTCCGCCGATATCATTCTGCGATTTTGCCATGAAGTGCTCAACCATAATCCGCACTTTCTCGCCGATGGCGTGCGGATGCAGGTCTACGAATGACTTGAGCAGATAGGTGGCCTTGGATTTGTCATAGTTAGGGTCGTCCTCAATCGTTTTGAACAGCTTCCAATAGGCCTTGTACGTGGTGTAGCTCTCCAGAACGTCGAGAATGAACCCTTCCTCAATCGCTTGGCGCATGCTGTAGAGATGGAATGGCGCAAAGGACCCGTCGGATCGGCGATCCCCGAAGAGCTCCAGCGTCTTGGACTTCGGGGTCGCGGTAAAGGCGAAGGTCGAAACGTTGGCAGGCTGCTTTCGTCTTGCCATCTGAGTCAACGCCGCATTGTCCAACTCCTCTTCCTCCGACATTTCGCCGCTAGCCTCCTCTTCCTCAGCCTCTTCAAGGGACGCCGAAGCAAGGACCTCCTTCGGCCCTTGGGCGCCTTCCCCGGACTGCGAGGAGTGCGCCTCGTCCACGATCAGAGCAAACCGCTGACCCGGCAACCGGCCGATCTCCTGCGCAATCACGGGGAACTTCTGCAGCGTGGTTACAATGATCGTTTTGCCGGACTCAAGCGCATCCTTGAGTTGCCGGGAAGTGGTGGTGATGTTCTCCACAACTCCCAACGTCTGTTCAAACTGTTGCATCGCTGTCTGCAGTTGCCGGTCAAGTACCTTCCGATCAGAAATCACTACGATGGAGTCGAAAACGCGGCGGTCATCGGCACCGTGCAGCGTGGAAAGTTGGTGAGCAAGCCATGCGATGGTAAAGGTCTTGCCGCTTCCCGCCGAGTGCTGTATCAGGTAACGCCGCCCCGTTCCTTGCTCCCGTGCGTCGACTACGAGTTTTCGTACACAGTCAAGCTGCTGGTAGCGGGGGAAGATAAGGAAGCGCTTGCCCGTTCTCTGTCCCTTCTCATCCTCCTCCTGGACTTCGTAAATGAACTGGCGTACCAGATCCAGCATGCTATCGGGTGCCCAGGTCTCCTCCCAAAGGTAGGATGTCGGGTAACCGTTACGATGCGGCGGGACGGGCGGGTTGCCGGCCCCGCCATATTTCCCCTGGTTGAAGGGTAGGAAACGCGTCTGAGTCCCTGCCAAGTGGGTCGCCACATAGACCAATTCGGGGTCGACAGCGAAATGCGCCAGACATCGCCCGTAGGCCAACAGCCGTTCACGGGGGTCGCGGTCCGTACGGTATTGATGAATTGCGTCTTGAACCGTTTGCCCCGTGAGCGGGTTCTTCAGCTCTGCCGTGAAGATGGGAATGCCGTTGAGAAAGAGCGCAAGGTCCAAGCTCTTATTGTTCTTTTCGCTGTAGTGAAGCTGCCGGACAACGGAAAAAAGGTTGCCCATGTACAGCCGTCGGTTTTCTTCATTAAGCCCGCTCGCCGGGTGAAAGTAGGCAAGCAGGAACCGGCAGCCCATGTCCTTTATACCGGTGCGCAGCACATCGAGCGCGCCTCTGCTCCGAATTTCGGTCGACAGACGCTTCAGGAGCCGCTCCTTTACATCCTCTCCATGATGCTGGGTCAGCTTCTTCCACACCTGGGGCTGCGTCGCCAGCACGAAGTCGAGGACATCGCGCGGGATGATGCAGAGGGCACGGTCGTAGTCCTCGGAGCGGCGCTTGTTGTAGCCGCGGGGTTTCATGTCCAGGTAGGAACTTCGTCTCTCACCAAACGCGCCCTGGGCGTGCTGAAGCAGGCTGGCTTCGATGGAGTCTTCGAAGGCCCGCTCAGATACGTCTAAGTACATACTGTTTCCTCCCTGACGTCAATCTGTCCGGTGACGGCGGCGGATATGAGGGCGGCGCGCAGTTCTTTGAGCAGTTCGATCACTTGATGCACTTTGGCGATGAGGTTGTCGAGTTTGGCTGTTTCCCGGTCCAGAAAAGCGGCGATGGTTTGTTGTTCCATTTTAGCGGGCCTCGCAAACACGAGTTCTCCTATTTGTTCAAAATTCAGAGCGTCTCGAGAAACACCGTTTTCATTGTTGAATATCTGGTCCTGCAATGACCGAGATTCAATCGAGTAAGCCAAAAACTCAGAATCATTCTGCTGCTGATCTGTGCGAAGAATGCAGACGTGTTGGTTAACATTGGCGTCTGCGCCCCCTAGTCGAGCTACACAGCTTCGGCCCAGCGAAGCCCCCGTTATGTTCAGGAGAACGTCGCCTTCCCGAACGCGACTACCCGACATTTCGATATCCGTATCGGTGTCAATGTATGCGACATCGGCAAGCTGTAGCTCTCCAAAATGCACATTCTGACTGCGAAGCAGCATGACGCCATCATCAACGTATCGATCCGCACCACCTTTCGGCGTCTTGCCACTTCCGATCTTTTTGGTCAAATGCTTTAACCGCTTCACCTCCCAGTGCGCGGGCACATCGCCCAGCCACTCGACGCCGGATTCCTTCATCAGTGCGTTAGGGTCGAGGCCCTTGGTAACGGTGTGGCTGATCAGGGCGGTGCGCTTCTCCTGCAGCAGTTCGATTAGCCGCTCCTTCTTGGATGCCAGGGCGTCAATCTTTGCCGTTTCACGATCCAGGAAGGCGGCGATCGCCCGCTGTTCGGCGAGGGGGAAAAGAGGGATCTGATAGTTGGCTACAAAATCTGCGGATACTCGTTTCTGACCTGCCGCGCCAGTCATCGATTCCGTTCCATATTGGCGAAACGCAAAATCGGTGGTGAGACGGTAAAGGAATTGGGGAGTGACGGACGGCTTGGCTCTAAGTACGTGGAATTCGGTTGACCCAAAGCCGATTTCCGTTGGCAACGAATCCAAAAAAGCGCCTTTGCCGTTTTCAAAACAGGGGGTAACCTTAGCTACGATGACATCGCTTCGTCGAAAGTATGTGAAGCCATTCCATACCCGCGATGTAGCCATTTTCTCGCGTACATCAATCTGTCCTTCCGTTCCAACCCTTTCCATAGGAAGGAATGTCACTGGTGTATCGGCAGCAAGATAGGCACGCGCCTCAGCCTTACCGGGATTCAAGTCGGCAACCCTTTTGATTCGCCGCACTTCCCAATGCGCGGGAATCTCGCCGAGCCACTCGACGCCGGAAGGCGTATAGACGGGGTAGGGTTTGTGTTTTGCGGTCAACGTCGCCATATCAGTTTACTTTTGCACCAGTTCTGTCTAGGCTTGCGCCAATCTCCACTACAATTCCCCTTCCACTGGCTATCCACCAGTGTGCGCCTGCCAGGGCCCGGCCGCGGGCCAGCGCAGGTCGAAAATTTCATCCGCCAGAATGCTGTCGTACACAGGCCCCAAAAAGAACTGCACACGTCTGCCTACCTCTCCGAAGTCATCGGGCGGGGCGCGCAACAGTTCACCCCGTCGGCCATAGGCTTGCCACAATTCTTGCTGCCTTGCGTTCGAGTAGAACGCTGTCGCAAGCGCCTCCGGCGTCTCGGCAGGCAGGTGGGTGCCGCGCCGCTCGAAGCAGAGGGCGACCGCCTGTTGCAGTTCGATTCCGTCGAAGACGAAATTTTCGGACAACGCCCAGATATCGTAGAAGTCCTTCATTCGGCTGTTTCTCGTCCCCAACTGCACCATAGCCTCAAACTTCTCGGCAATGGTGGTCACTTTCGGATAGGTATGAAGTACAGGTGCGGGAACACGGTCTATGAGGGTAGGTAACTGCGCCTCTTCCGGACCGGGCGTCACCACGTCGCCGAAGCCGAAATCCACCTGCACGGAAATGTTAGCCTTGCCAAGAAGGGCGCGCAGTTTGGCCCGTTGACCGCCGTACCTCTGATCGTCCCGGATCGGCGAGACCCGGAGGGTCTCAATCTCGAAGACCAATCCGTCTTCAGGACAGGGCACGTTGCAGATCGTTGTCATCACCTGTCGAACAGCCTCCTCATCGTTCTCCCCAGTCGCCAGCAGATCAACGTCGCGTGTAGTCCGGTAGGGTTCCGCCATCCATAAACCCAGGAGAGTTGCCCCCTTCAGGATGCACCTCGCCCGCTCCTCGGACTTTCCCAAGCGGTAGAGGAACCGCTCGCAGGCGTAGCGGACAAGGAGCAGTTGAAAATCAGCCCCACCGCTTTTTGCCTTGTTGAGCAGACGATCCCTGACTGAAGCGGTAACGTTTGAGGTCATAGAATTCCCGCTTCCAGTATGGCTCTGAGGCGGCTTGAGGGCAGTTCCTCAAGCGTTCGCATCAGAGCCGCCGTGGTCACCTTCCCGTCCCCCAGCGCCTCCCGTAGCGCCTCCAGCGCCGCCTCCCTCCCGACGAGACGCTGGAACCGGAAGCAGTCGACTACGGTGCGGGCCGGTGACGTAATGCGAGCCGAAACTCCTTCGAATTTCGTTTCCAGGACGCCATAGGACCAGGCCGCGCCGCTGAAGCGGACGAGACGAATCCCCACATCAGTCAGCGCGGGAGGCTTTGCCTTGTGCGGAATGGCGATCCAGACGTGGCGTGGGAGCTGTGTGCCGATCTCATGCACTTGGAGCGCCGAAAGGAGGCAGACGATAGCGTTGGGAACTTGCGCGCAAACAAGGGCGATTGAGAAGTGTTCGGTGGGTTCGGTGGCGGCAAGGCGGTAGAGACCCCGCTCAACGCGATCGACAGCCCCGTCTTCCACCAGCTGACGCAGCCTGTGATAGGAAATTCCCAGCGGCTCCAGTTGGCTTGGACGAAAAAAGCTGCCGACTCCGGCTTCGTGAAGTATATCCTCGTTAAGTTCGACGGCCATTGCGTGTCAGTCCTGTAAGTGCTGTGATCGCAAAGGCCGACATTATACAAGACCGCGACTTTGTTGTCAATTCAAATCGGCATATTGCTTCACATTGCCGACCTGTTTTAGCGTTAGTGAGCAGGAATCATGGAGGGGCTGGCGCAACTGTGCCCTCTCCCAGCATCCGAACGATCTCCTCTTCAATTTCCCGGATGTCGGTCTCGATCTCCTCCAGCGCGCGCGGCGGGGCGTGCCGGTAGAAGTAACGATTGAAATTGATTTCATAGCCAACGACGCCCGCTTCGCCGTCTCTAGCGTCGCGCTTGGACTCGTCGATCCAGGCGTCCGGGACGTGGGGCGCGACCTCCCGTTCGAAGAAGGTGTTCACATCCTCCGTCAACGGCACGCGCTCCGTGTCGCGCAGATCGGGGTCCGGCTCCGGGCTGCCGTCCCGCTTCCGGCAAATGACCGCGCTCTGGTCGCGCTCGGAGAGCTCGACCAGAATAGCCTTCCTAACCGGGGCAGACAGCTTGAGTCCGGCAACCTTGACCGCGCCGTCAAGCATCCCCTCGAATTCGCTCCTGTCATTCACCTTCCTGTCCGGCAGACCTTTCAGCATTCTGATAACCGCCGCCTTCAGCCTGCTGCCCTGAGTCTCCTCCTCAGCGGCCGCCTGGCCCCTCTTCCTTGACTTGGCCAGGGCCTGGAAAGCCCTCTCCTCCTTGACCCGCGCGATACGCTCAGGGATCGCCTGGAAGTTGAGCCGGAGCGGCCTCTCCACCGAGACCCTGCGGAAGCCAAAGTGTGACGTGGAGAAGATGCGGCTCACTACCACCTCTTCCTGTTTACCGTCTCTGGTGACCGCCCGCGTGTCGCCGTCCCGGTAGTCCTTGAGTATCTGCAGGATGTCCTGCGCCTTCTCTGGCAGGATTTCACGGCGCTTGTCACCGTGGCTGCGAGGCATCAAATCCCAAAAGGACGAGGCGTCGATCAACTGCACCTTGCCCTGGCGCTCCGGGGCTTTTCGATTGGTGAGAAGCCACACATAGGTGGCGATGCCTGTGTTGTAGAAGAGTTGCTCCGGCATCGCAATCAGGGCTTCCAACAGATCGTTTTCAAAAATGTAACGACGTATCTCGCTCTCACCGCTGCCTGCGTCCCCGGTGAACAGGGGCGAGCCATTCATGATTATGGCGATGCGAGAGCCGCCCTCCTCCGGCTCTTTGACGCGGGCGAGCATGTGCAGCAGGAAAAGGAGTTGACCGTCGCTGATGCGCGGCTGACCGGGGCCAAACCTGCCCGCCGCGCCCCGCGCGTGTTCATCCCGAACCGCGCGCTCGTCCCGCTTCCAGTCCTTTCCGTAAGGCGGATTCGCAATCAGGTAATCAAAGGTCCTGCCCGCGTGCCGGTCATTGGAAAGGGTGGATCCGAAGACGATGTTGTCAGCGTCGAGGCCTGATGGATCCTTCATGAACAGGTCGGACTTGGAAACTGCCCAGGTCTCTGGGTTCACTTCCTGGCCGAAGAGGTGAATCTCGGCCTGTTGATTGATGGGCTCTGCCAGGAGGTCGCCGTTCTCGCGGCGCCCCTTGGTGATGTGGTCCTTGGCGATCGTCAGCATTCCTCCTGAACCACAACACGGGTCATAGACGGTGCGCACAGCGCCCACGCCGCCGATACGGTCTTCGTCACCGGCGAGCATGAGGGAAACCATGAGGTGAACCACGTCGCGGGGGGTGAAGTGCTCCCCCGGGTTCTCGTTCAGCGCTTCGTTAAATTTACGGATAAGCTCCTCGAAGATGGTACCCATCGCGGCATTGTCGATGTTGTCGGGGTGGAGGTCAACGCTCCCAAACATTTCCAGCACCTGGAACAGGAGCCCCGCTTCGTGGAGCTTGCTGATCGTGTTGTCGAAATCGAATCGCTCCAGGACCTCGCGCATGTTGTGGCTGAAACCCGCGATGTAGTTTCTCAGGTTGGCGGCCGCGTTGGGCGCGTCCGCTAACAGCCGTTCAAAGTCATACCGAGATGTGTTGTAGAACGCGAATCCCGACGCACGGCAAAGTTGCCTGTGAAGGTTCTCCAAGCCCCGTCCTCGAAACTCGGCCTGCCGTTCAAGCACGGCCCCTTTTGTGGGCGCCAACACGCAGTCCAGTCGTCGCAGCACCGTCAACGGCAGGACAACGTCCTGGTACTTGCCCCGCTTGACGGTGTCGCGTATGCGGTTGGCTACACTCCAAATGAAACTGACGATCTCGCTGTGGTTCATGGTTCTAATACCTGGATCCTGGAATTTCTGGTCATTGCCCTATTTCAACAGAACTCTTGAATGGGCTCCGCCCCGACTCCTTAGATTGCCCGCCTCTAAGCGAGCCGTTTGGACGAATTGCTCTGCCCGTTACGTGTCCATTCTGCATGTCACCCCGTCGGTCACGCTGCGCGGCATTCCCGCCGCGACCCATGAGTACGCTGTCAAAGGACGCTCGCCGCTGGAGTGGGCAGTGGACCGGCTACGCATCCGCCAGGACAAGGAAAGCTGCATCGTCAATGACCCCAACGCCTGGTTCGCCGACGACCCCGCCGAACTGGTGGCCCACGTCAAACGCCTGGTGCGTGTGAGCGTGGAGACGACGCGCATTGTGGAAGGGCTGCCCCCGGCCCTGATCGACTGAACACGAACACGCCAACTATGGTTGGCCCCAATATTTATACCACAAAATGGGAGTAAGGCCGAAGGCTCCACCCAATTCGCTCACCACTCACACACCACCCCATCCCCCCCTCCACATCCCGCCTGAACCCACGCGCCTCCGCCCACCTGCTGGCCCCCTTCCCATTGTCATCGTAGCGGCGCAGCGCGCCATCCCCTCCCGCCTCCGGCGCGGCCGCCTCGCGGAAGCAGTCCCGATGCCCCCTCTCAGCCAGCCGGAAATGACCCACCGTGTAGAAACTCCGCTATCCTGCCAATCCTCAAATCCCGTAAATCCTGGTTCAGACAACCTTTGCCCGCATATCCGGGACACACCCGGCCAATTGGGGCCAGCTGGCCAGCCTTGACAAACTGTGCTTTCGATTGTAACATTTGTTCTATTCCTTTCACTCCATGCAGCCTGGCGCCCATAGAGCCTGCTGCTGGAATCTTCGGTTCACAGACGGGCCGTTTGCAACGCCACATACCGACATCCCATGTTGTTCTGTATAGCGTTTTCACCTTCCCAGTGTTGCCGGAAGGCATGATTTACACCCCGTGTCAGAAGCGGTTTGACACCGCTATATTCAATTTGGGCTTCGGAAAAGGGCGTTAGCATGGAAAAAACGGGGCATGCGGACAGCAACACAATGAAGGAGCGGTTCTCTTTAGCATACATCAGAGTTGTCGCTGCCCTCGCAGGTTATTTTGTTGATGAACCACAAATAGACCGCAGTAGTATAGACGGCGTTGTGAGGGCTGACTTTGGCAGAGCCCCCAGAATCGAATTTCAGGCCAAAGCAACTTCCCAAGACATTCTGCGCGAGAACCACTTGGCCTTTCCCTTGCCAATCGGAAATTACACGGATTTGTCACAAGATGCCATGATCCCCCGCATCTTGATCGTTGTTCTTATGCCTCAAGAACGGGCATAGTGGCTGTCCCAAACAAGCAGTGAACTCTGCTTGCGTCACTGCGCCTACTGGCTCCCACTGAAGGGACAGCCGCCGCTACCCAATACGACTAGCGTTACCGTCCGCATACCGGTCACCAACCTCTTTGGCAGTGAGCAGCTTGCTGTTCTGATGGAAAAGGTTGAAAGGGGGGAGTCGGTATGAGAGTTGACATTCGCGACCGCAAGGCGTTGTCTTCGCTGTCACTCTTAAGCCTGCGCACCTATCTCAAATCGCGGCTGTGGGTTGACGAGGGCGATTGGGGAAATCGAGCCACGCTTTTTAGCAAGGAACATGAGGGGCGAAGGTGGGAAATCCTCTGTCCATTTCGTGACACATTCGCCGACTTTGCCGAAGCGATGGCCGAAGCGATTGCGGTTCTCGCCACCGTTGAAAACCGGTCGCAGCTGGACGTATTCCACGATCTGGAAGGGACTGGAGCCGACGTCATCCATATGCGCTCCCCCAATGGCTTGGCAAAGGAGCCGCTCTCTCTCCGCCAGAACGCGGAAATGCTTGACGCCGCCTACGGCATGTTGGCCTCAGCCGCCCGTGCCGCCGAAAAAACCAGCGCAGCGTATCGCGGCAGAGTCAGCTCGAATGTGGCAGACTATCTTGACAATGTGCAACCCCTTCCGGGTTATCATGAAGGATATTCCCTGACGTTACACTCGCCGGTGCCGGCGGGATTTGGGACGCAGACCGACTTCGGTGACGCGTATACCGCGCCCTTCCCCCGGCGGGCTACCAAACAGTTGTCCAAAGCGCTTCACCATACTTCGCTGGCAATCACCGGAACGGTTTCCGGAGATACGCTCGAGCCTTTCAGGCAGGTGGTAAAAAAAGGTGTTAGCGCCAATCTTTGCGAATCGGTCGCGGCGCTGGCACAAGACGGGGGCGGAATCGAAATAGCGCTATTTTGGGCGGGTGTCCGGCCGTCAAACGTCCCGGATGCAAACTACAAGTTTACTGAGACTTCGGCGGGCATTCTGTCGGAGGCGGCCGCTTTCCTCCGTCGCAATGACCCCTCTTTTGACGAGCATTTGATCGCCCAGGTTGTCAGACTGGATAGAAAGCCTGACAATTTCGATGGCAAGGCAGTCCTTTTGACCATAAGGGACGAAAAACTGTTCCGTATTCAGGTCGAATTTGAGCAGCCGACTTACGACACGGTGATTCAAGCATTTCGAGACCAGAAGTTTGTCAGCTTGGATGGTGACATTCTTCCAACCGGCAGTGGCTATGAACTGCGATACCCCCGCAACCTGACTTTCGTCGAGGACGATGAGTGATTCCCTGTCAGGTCACTTTGGAGGCGGGAATCAGACTACGGTAGGGGAGAGAGCGTCTGAAACCCCCGCCCAACGCCCTCTCACCCCTCACACACCACCCCGTCCCCATCGCGCATGTCTTCATACGCCGGATGGCCCCGCTACACCGGCGCGATACCATGCGCATGTTCGGACCGTCCGGCAATCCCCACGCCCGCAACCTGTTCGAGCTCATCAGCCGCATTCAGCGGCACGAGGGCGTCCAGTTCGAAGTCAACGCCGTTCGCTAGTCGAAAGGTCTCCGACTGAACCGCCGGGGCTGGCCGAACGGTAGCTCAGATTCCGTCGCATCTTGATTACCAACTCTCCACAAGGAGAAGCAGCAATGTCCAACATCGTCTACGTCTTAACCAATCCGGCGATGCCGGGAATCGTGAAAATCGGCATGACCGATCAGTCGGACGTACAGCTCAGGATGGGACAACTGTACACGACAAGCGTGCCGCTTCCCTTTGACTGTGTCATCGCCCGCGAAATCGTGGACAGGGAAGCTGCTGAGATTGAGAGCGCACTGCACACGGCCTTCGGGCCGCACCGGCTAAATCCCTCCCGGGAGTTCTTCCAACTGGAACCCGAGCAGGTCGAGGTCCTGTTGCGCGTGATGCCGGGCAAGGACGTAACCCCGCCGGCCACCGATCAGTCGGCCGCTCTCTCTCCGGATGATAGAGAGGCTTCTTCAGAGTTCAAGAAGAAACAGAGCCAGACCAACGAAGAGGAATTCCTTGCGTCTCTTGACGAGAACGGGAAAACCGTCTGCGAAAGAGTGCTGGCGCTTGGAAAGCAGGGCGGAATGAGAATCCAATGGCACGGCAAGGGGTTTTCACTCAACGTGGTATCCCGCGGAGCCCTGGTCGGGGTCTGCTACGCGGCGCTCAACCAGAAAATCTACACTAACTTTTCCTCGGTGCGGGGGAAGTCAAACGTCCCACATGATGCCGTCGAAACGCATAGGGAAGATGCGCTTAAAACTGGCCTGTTCGAACCCATGGGCAAACGCGACGATCTTGTGTGCCGCACCGACCGGAGTTGGGACGAACCCGAGTTGACTGAGTTGACGAACTGGATGACCACAGTCATAGCGCGCATCCGCCAATACGAAACGGAGAAGCCAGGCCAAGCAGCTGGGTAACTCTACCTGGCCCTTCCCTTCTTTGGTCGAACGGCGGCACGGGGCCGATGGCAATGTCTACAAGGCGACGGCCATCCAGACGCCTCTCCTTGACGATGGGCCAGCGGTTGACCCTGCGCGACGACTTCGGACCCGGCAGCGATATCGACCTGCTCGTCGAATTCGAGCCGGACCGCATCCCCGGGCTGCTGGGCGTCGCCGGCATCGAACCGCCCCTCTCTGAACGCTTCGCGGGCCGCAAAGTCGACCTGCGCCCAGCCGAGGATCTCAGTCCCTGCTTCCGCCAGCAAGGTCTGGACAAGCCCGAAGTTCAATCTGCGCGGCCATGACCAAATCCACCTGCGCCGCATGCTCGAAGCCGCGCGTGAAGCGGGCGAACAGGTCAAACGCGGCGTAGCAGGATTTGATCGGCTTGTGTGTGGGCTTGTGTGTGGGCTTGAGGCTGAGGGCAGGCTTGCTGATTGAATCTGCGCGAAGTTTGTAAAGTAGAGTTTAACTTAAATATTATATTCTTTTATATCGACTCCACCTGCACCCGCACATCATAAAAACTCCCCGACGCGCCCATGTCCGTCTCATCCTGCGGCGTCAGCTGGTTCACGTTGCGGCCATCCGCACTGTGCTTGTTCCACCAAATCCCCGGCGCCAGCACCGTCCCCGGCATGATGTCGCCCGTCACGCGCGCGGTCAGCCCGACCTCGCCCAACCCGTTCCAGACGCGCAGCCTGGCGCTTGTGCTAGGCTGGATGTCTCTGCCGTACTTGCTCCATCGACGGCGATTCACTCGCGACCAGGTTCTCTTTTGCGATTTTCGAGCCATACCACAGGGTCTCGAAATGCTTAGTTCGGCTCTCAGCGCGTCGGTTTCTATCAACAGCCCTCAGTTGCGCGTGGTGTTGGCTGCCGCGACGTTTTGGCATGGCGTGTCCCTAGCTGAAGGTCAACTTGACTTGTCGCTTTTCATCTCGCGGGTCATCAGGAAAGTGATGAAGTATCCGAGCAAGCACCCGAACACCATTACAAAGGCGACGCCGCCGGTCAAGAAAGTAACCAGGCCAGCACCAATTACCGTACCCGCTACTTCGGCATCACTCGACAACTCAGTCGTCGCTTCTGCCGCCGATTTGCTGGCGAGAATGAATCCCGCAGGGATAACTGCGAACCATTCTGCGGCGCCTAGAAGAAATGCCCGTGATACTACCTTGGAGGCAGCGCGTGCGCCTCGCACAAGAACGAATGTGGAAAGCGCCCATCCCCCTAAGAAGGTAACGGGGATGAACCAAGATGGTGGATCCGCCGTGTCAGTCAAAAATAACATAGCTGACACCATGTAGATTAGGAGGCCCGACATCGCCCCCGCGATCAGAGCCACGAAATATTTCATAATTGCACTCATTGAGTACTATCTCCCTCCCACTGGAATTCCCCCGCCGGGCCACAAATTCACTCGCCGTAATTTGTTGTTATACAAATCGTGGGGGCCGAAGTCGGCCAAACCGACCCATACCGTAACACCTTGAAATGCATAGAATCGCTCTCAGCATGTCAATCGGCCCGACTTTGGCCAACTTCTCCCCGTTTCACGGGGGATCAATCGCCTTAACGCGGTCAGTCTTATCTATGTTGTCAATTCTTGCCTGATTTTCGCAGGCCAAGCGCATCAACTGACGCACCGCATGCCATCGAAGCCGGCTGTGCCGGTTGTGCAGATTGCTGAAATTTCAATATTGATTGACAGCCTCGCCGGTTATTCCTCTTCCCACCAATCGCTGCTGCCAATGAATTCGCAGCCGTTCCAGCTTTCTATCACGTATCTGTCGTCCCAAAATTCTTCATGGACAACAGCAATATTCCCTGATTTGGGAAGGTACATTACTTGGACAATGTTTACGTCGTCCACATCCAGCCACTCATCATAGGTATCCTTAAACTTGATTACGGTCTCGTCCTGAAGGGACTCATTGAAACCAATCACACAGTCACCATCTTCCAGAACGATTGGACCCGGTCCCGTCCAAATGTCCTCGATTGTAGCGACCCGTTCGGCCAAGTCCGCGACTTGCCCTACAATCTCCGCGACCTGTTCAGCCAGGCTTTCAAGCGTAAGCTCGTCTTGCGCCAGCAGCGCGCCAGGCACAAGCAATGCCAGTACCGCGATGATGAGAAGACGCTTCATGTTTGCTTCCTTTCTTTGGTGGTTTGATCTATCCACAATCCGGGCCCGCACCCCACTGGTAATTCACAGTTAGGTTGTGCCCATTTCAAGCTGGAATAGATTAAAGGGTCCTTGCCCGAATCTGGGTTTGCGAAAGAGGAGAAGAATATCACCGACAGGATGCCGGTCCATTGCGCCGCCTCCCACCAGCTCCTACACCCGCTCCACCCGCACCCGCACATCATAAAAGCTGCCCGACGCGCCCATGTCCGTCTCATCCTGCGGCGTCAGCTGGTTCACGTTGCGGCCATCCGCACTGTGCTTGTTCCACCAGATCCCCGGCGCCAGCACCGTCCCCGGCATGATGTCGTCCGTCACCCGCGCCGTCAGCCCCACCTCGCCCAACCCGTTCCACACCCGCAGCCGCGCACCCTCCTCGATCCGCCGCACGCTCGCGTCCTCGGGATGGATCCACAGCAGCGGCTCCCGCTCCCGCCCGCGCAAACGCTCCAGGTGCGAAAACGACGAGTTGAGAAACGAATGCGCCGGCGGCGAAATGCAGGCCAGCCACGAATCCGCCGCCGCCCCCGCCCGCTCGCCCTTCCCACCGGCCACTGGCCACCGGCCGTCGGCCACCGAATTCGGCGCCGTGTACGTCGGCAGCGGATCATAGCCGTCGCGCGCCATGCGCTCGCTGTAGAACTCGCACTTGCCGCTCGGCGTGGGGAAATCGCCCGCCGCAAAGGGCAGATACGGCTGCGGCAGATTGAGGCGCACAAACCCCTTCTCCAGCAGCGCCTCCCACGTCACCGGCGCATAGAGCGGATGCCGCTGCGCCTCCACGAAATTGCGCAGAACCGTCTCGTCGCCCTCGTAAAAGCCGCTGTCCGTGTAACCCATCGCCTGCGCCAGCCCGCGGAAGATCGCGCTGTTGGGCCGCGCCTCCCCCACCGGCGCGATCGCCGGCCGGTTCAACGCCACGTAATGATGGCCGTACATCCGTTGCAGGTCCCAGTGCTCCGCCTGCGTCGTGGCCGGCAGAACAAAATCGGCGTAATCCGCCGTATCCGTCTGGAAATGCTCCAGCGCCACCGTGAACAGCTCCTCACGCGCCAGCCCGGCCAGAACCGCCGCCTGGTCCGGCGCCACCGCGGCCGGGTTGCTGTTGTAGACGATCAGCGCCTTCACCGGCGGGCCGGCCTCCGCCGGCGTCGGCTTGCGGTCCACCGGGCGCGGCGCGTAATGGGACGCGGCCAGCCGCCCCCGCTCCAGGCTCAGCGCGTCGCCCAGCCGGTTCATGTTGATCGTGCGCGGCATGCGCGCGGCGCCCTCTGGGCCATGCAGGTCCGGCCGCTGCAAACCGCTCGTCTCCAGGTGCCGCAACTGCCCGCTCGTGCTCAGCTGGATGCCGCCGCCCCGCTCGCGCCATGCCCCCACCAGCGCCGGCAAACAGGTGATGTTGCGCATCGCCATGCCGCCGCCATAATGACGCTGCATCCCGTAATTCACCCGGATCGCCGCCGGCCTCGTCGTCGCATACGCCCGCGCCAGTTCGCTGATCCGCCCGGCCGCGATGCCGGTGATCTGCGCCGCCCGCTGCGGCGTCCACTCCTGCACCCGCGCCGCCAACTGCTCGAAACCGACCGTGTACGCCGCGACATAGTCGCTGTCATGCAGCCCGGTATTGATAATCTCGTGCATCATCCCCAGCGCCAGCGCGCCGTCCGTGCCGGGCCGGATCGGAATCCACTCGTCGGCGGCCCTGGCCGTGCGCGTGCGCGCCGGGTCGACCACCACCACCCGCGCCCCCTGCTTGCGCGCCGCCTGGATGAACGGCCACAGGTGCAGGTTGCTCGTCAGCGTGTTGCTGCCCCAAATCAGGATCAGGCGGGCGTGCGCGAAATCCTCCGCCTCGATGCCGATCGTCGAACCGATCGTGTAGAGATAGCCTTCAAATCCGGCCTCCGAGCAGATCGTGCGCGCCAAGCGGCTGGCGCCCATCTGCCGGAAGAAGCGGCCCGACATCCCCTCCTGCTGCAACCAGCCCATCGTGCCGGCATAGGCGTAGGGCAGCACCGCCTCCGCCCCCCATTCGTCGATGATGCCCTGCAAACGCCCCGCGATCGCCTCCAACGCCTCCCCCCACGAGATGCGCTCGAAGCGGCCTCCCCCCTTCGGCCCCACGCGCCGCAGCGGATGCGTCAGCCTGTCCGCATGGTAGACCCGCTCCAGGTAACGGTCGACCTTGCCGCACAGCGCGCCCTGCGTCACCGGGTGATCGGCGTGCCCCCAGATGTCCAGTGCCCGCCCGCTCGTGCGGTCCACCGCAATCTGCCAGCTGCACGTGTCCGGGCAGTCGTGCGGGCACGCGCCCGTTACAATGCGGACCGACGGATCCTCTGCATAAATCGCGAGTTTCGTCATTTCAGTAGCTCGTGAACAGTGGCCGCTGACAAGACGCTGACCACATCAATTCGCCCTTGTCGCTGAGCCATCAGTGTAGCAGCGAAAACGCTTACGCCGAAATTAGACTGTGACGCACCCCCCTGCTATCATTGCCGTGATTACCGCCCGGCGCAGCGTGCGCTCGATGCAGTAAGTCATGGAGATGCTTTGCGCGCGCATAAGAATCGCGGGCCGCTGAATCATGCAATCTGCACAAACAAACATGGGCAATCATTATTCGGTTTGTCCATGATTGCACGGTCAATCGCAGGTTATACTATTACAATTATCGTTTCTTGATTCAATTTTCAGGTCACTTTTGGTCGCCGTCTCCATCTGCGGACAGTTGGCGGCAATCAAAACCGACCCCACGCCATCTGTGAAAGGATTAAGCGAGGAATGAAACTCAACGTAAGTACAATCGCCGATCTGAACAGCGCCATCAAGGACAATCACATTCAGATGGTGGATGTAAAGTTCACCGATCTGTTCGGCCAGTGGCATCACTTCACAATGCCGGTAGAAGAGTTCGATGCCGACGAGGCGGTCAATGAAGGGCTGGGCTTCGACGGCTCCTCCATTCGCGGCTTCCAGAGCATCGAGAACAGCGACATGGTGCTGCGCTTGGATCCCTCGACCGCCATCATCGACCCGATCTGCGCCATGCCCACACTCAGCGCCGTCTGCAATGTGCACGACCCCCTGACCGGCGAAGCCTACAGCCGCGACCCCCGCAACGTCGCCGGCAAAGCGGTCAGCTACGTCGAATCCCAGGGCATCGCCGATACGATCCACGTTGGGCCGGAAGCCGAGTTCTTCATCTTTGACGCCGTCTCCTACGAGTCAGGCCGCCACACCGCCGGTTACTACGTCGACAGTGCCGAAGCGCCCTGGAACTCCGGCGAGATGAGCGGCGGCCATTCGGTCGGCCTCAAGAGCGGCTACTTCCCCGTCTCCCCCTACGACACGCTCCAGGATTTGCGCTCCGAAATGACGCGCAAAATGATCGACGCCGGCATCGACATCGAAGTGCATCACCACGAAGTCGGCACCGCCGGTCAGGCCGAAATCGATATGAAATTCAAGCCGCTCCTGCAGATGGCCGACCAGATGCAGCTCTACAAGTACATCATCAAGAACGTCGCCAAGGCCAACGACAAGACCGTCACCTTTATGCCCAAACCGATCTTCGAGGACAACGGCTCCGGCATGCACATCCATCTGAGCCTGTGGAAGGGCGGCCAGCCGCTCTTCGCCGGTGACCAGTACGCCGGCCTCAGCGACATGGCCCTGCACTACATCGGCGGCCTGCTCAAGCACATCAACGCGCTGTTGGCCTTCTGCGCCCCCCTGACCAATAGCTACCGTCGACTCGTGCCCGGCTACGAGGCCCCCGTGGTTGTGGCCTACTCCGCCCGCAACCGCTCCGCCGCCTGCCGCATCCCCATGTACAGCCATTCGCCCAAGAGCAAGCGCGTCGAGTTCCGCTGCCCCGACCCCGGCGCCAACCCCTATCTGGCCTTCGCCGCCATGGTCATGGCCGGCATGGACGGCATCAAAAACCAGATCGACCCGGGCGACCCGGCTGAGGTGGACCTGTACGATGAGGATATCCTCCAGGAGGTCGAGATGGTGAAGGGCAGCCTCGGCGAAGTCCTGGACGCGCTCGAAGAGGACAGCGACTTCCTGCTGGAGGGCGGCGTCTTCACCCCAGACCTGCTGGAGGCGTACATCGAGTACAAGCGCCTGGAAGAGGTGGATGCCGTTCGCCTGCGCCCGCATCCGCAGGAATTCGTGATGTACTACGGCATCTGAGAGTTCTCAGTTTTTGGTTTCTGGCTTTTCAGTGCCCGCTCACCTTATAACTAGGGCCTTATGCTAGATAGCGTTTGAAAAAAGTCCCCTGGTGAGATAACTTTGGAGTTCGTCACCAACCAAAGCGACTCACCAGGAGGACCAACCGAATGATAGCTCATCTTGACGACTTCTGTCTATGGGTTTATGTGCTCGTTGACGACATGAGCCAGGCACTGGAAAGGCATCTGAGACGACCGGGGCCGAAGCCGGCCTGTAGCGATAGTGAATTGATAGCCATCTGTCTCATCGGCGAATGCTTGGGGTGGGATGTGGAAACAGAGTTACTCAATCATATGCAGGCACATCGGGATAAGTTTCCCATCTTGCCGAAGCAGAGCCGCTTCAATCGGCGACGACGTAACTTGATGGCGATTATGAATGAGATGCGGCGCATGATGTTGGCCCGGATCGACCTCTTTCGAGACCAGCATTGTGTACTCGATAGTCTGCCCATTCCTGTGGTTCAGTTCCATCTGGCGCCCCAGTCACGCGGCGATTGGCCCGCTCATGGAGCCAATTATGGGAAGGTCTCCTCTAAAAAGATGACGATCTACGGTTTCAAGCTACATATGCTGATCACGAAAGGTGGCCTCATCCTTGATTTCGAACTGGCTCCTGCCAGCGTCGGCGACTTGGCTATCGGTCGCGAACTCCTGCAAGAACACCACAACCGCATCGTCATCGGCGACAAAGCGTACGTCAGTGCACCTGTCGCTGATCTACTCTGGCAACACAATCGCATCCGCCTGCTCTCCAAGCCGCGCAGCAACCAGAAAATACAGATCCCTGCATCTGCACGTCGCCTCTACGACAGGGTCCGCCAAATCATCGAAACAGTTAACAGTCAATTGGTCGCACAATTCTCGATAGAAACCAACCATGCACACACTTTCAGAGGTCTATGTGCACGACTCTACACCAAATTGACTGCTCACACACTTTGCATCTATATCAACCGACTCTTGGGCGTACATGACTATCTTCAGATTAAGAAACTGGCCTTTCCTATCTAGCATAAGGCCCAACTAATAAATAACAATAAACTGACGACTCAAAACTTTTCACAGCAAGGGGGGCGGCGCGGTTGCATTGTCGCTGCCCCCCTTTTCTTTCATACTGACGGCCGCCGCCGCCTGACCGACTTCGATTTGAAATTTCTACTGGTCACCGCCCACCGGCCACTGGCCATCGGGCACTGAAAAAGGAAGGCAAGCATGCTTTTGGACGCACTTACGGGTGAAAAGATGATGGAGGCGCTGGAAGGAATCGACGACACGATCAAACGCCACAATGTGCGTTTTGTGCGTCTTCAGTTCAGCGATATCGTGGGCATCGTTAAGCAGGTAACGATCCCCATTGAACACTGGGATCGCGCCGTCGAGAACGGAGTCTGGTTCGACGGCAGCTCGATTGAAGGCTTCGCCCGCATCGCGGAAAGCGATATGTATCTGGTGCCGGATCTGCAAACCTTCATGCCAATCCCCTGGGAGATGGAGCTATCCACCGCGCGCGTTGTCTGTGATGTCTACACCCCGAACGGCGATCATTTCGTCGGCGACCCCCGCTTCATTCTGCGCCGGCAGCTCAAGCGGGCCCAAAAGATGGGGTACGACTTTGTCGTCGGCCCGGAACTGGAGTTTTTCCTCTTCCGCCGCCACCCGGACAACAGCCTCTACCCCCTGACCCCCCACGACGAAGCCGGCTATTTCGACGTAAGCTCCGATTCGGCGCATGGCGTGCGGCGCCAGATGGTTGACGCACTCAACGCCCTCGGCATCAAAGTCGAGGCCTCCCACCATGAGGTCGCCAGCGGGCAGAATGAGATCGACTTCCAGTACGTCCCCGCGCTGGCCGCGGCCGACAATACCATCACGCTGCGCACAACCCTCAAAGCGATTGCGCAGAAAAACGGCCTGCACTGCACCTTTATGCCCAAACCGATCACCGGCGTAAACGGGAGCGGCATGCACGTTCATCAGAGCCTGTGGCACGCTGGTGAGGATGAGACCTGCATGTACGATGCCGGTGATGATTACGGCCTGAGCAAGACCGCGCTGCACTTTATCGCCGGTCAGCTTAAGCACGCCGCCGCCATCACGCCGATCATCGCGCCGCTGGTGAACAGTTACAAGCGGCTGGTCCCCGGCTATGAGGCGCCCGTCTATGTCTCCTGGGGACGTACAAACCGCAGCGCGCTCATCCGCATCCCCCGCATCAATCCCAACCGCCCACAGAGCACGCGCTGCGAACTGCGCTGCCCCGACCCGAGCGCCAATCCCTATCTCGCTTTCGCCGTCATGTTGGCCGCAGGTTTGGATGGCATCGAACGCAAGCTGGACCCGCCCATGCCGGCCGAAGAGGACCTCTATCAGATGAACGGTGACCGCTCCGGCCTGGAGACGTTGCCGGGCAACCTGGGTGAGGCGCTGGAGGCGTTGCGCCAAGACGAGATCGTGCAGGACGCGCTGGGTCAACACGTCTTCGAACGGTATGTGGAAGCCAAAAATCTGGAGTGGGACAGCTATCGCAACTTTGTGTCACAGTGGGAGTTGGACCGCTACCTGGGCGTGTACTGAGTGGCGCATGATTTGGCCTTCCCCAACGGCCGAAAGACGCGGCGTCGGCCCCAGGCCAGACACACCGCTAGCCACGATATGGACAAATGGGAGATCCGCAGGTAAAATAGGCGAGAATAACCGAACGAGAGGAGTGAGTCGTGAGCAATGAGAGGGTTATTCCCCCCTCTCCACTCTCTTCTCGCATGATGCGCGTATGTTGAATTATTACAGGTAAAATCAAATCATGACGCTCACGCTGGGAGCTATCGCTGCCCGGCGTTTTTGTGTTAAACAGAATTCTCGGCAACGCAGGCTTCTCGTCTGCACTGCCTCGCAAAGGAGAGATTGAATGCAACAAACGGAAATAGCGCCCGCTGAGATGGAACGGAGCGATGCCGCCGCCACCCCTGGGAACGCAGGTGTCTCGCCTGCCGCCCTACTGCGGCTGATACCCCTGGGCGGCCTCGGTGGAATCGGCAAAAATATGATGCTGCTGGAGTCCGGTGAGAATATCCTCATCGTCGACGCCGGCCTTATGTTTCCCGACAGCGACATGCACGGCGTCGACGTGGTGATCCCGGAGACCGAGTATCTGCTGGATCGATTGGACTGGATTCGCGGCATCGTGCTGACGCACGGCCATGAGGATCATATCGGCGCCCTGCCCTATCTGATCGACCAGGGGCTGGACGCGCCGGTCTACGCCACCGCGCTGACCAAGGGGCTGCTGGAAGGCAAGTTGTCGGAACATGGCCTGCTGGCCCAGACCGATCTGCATACCGTGACCGAAGATGACGTGATCACGCTGGAACCGTTTACGATCGAGTTTTTCCACACCTGCCACAGCTTCCCGGATAGCGTGGGCGTCTGTTTGTCCACACCGGCCGGCCGGGTCGTCCTGACGAGCGACTACAAGTTCGATGACACGCCGGTCGATGGCAAGCTCACCGAAGTAGACAAGCTGCAACGCTGGGGCGATGAGGGCGTGCTGCTGCTCCTGGGGGACAGTACAAATGTCGAAACGGCGGGAAGTACGCCCAGCGAAACCAAAGTCGAGGAGATGCTCGACGAAATCTTTACGCAGGTGAATGGCCGGGTGATTCTGGCGACCTTTGCCAGCAACATCAGCCGCGTGCAACAGATTATCAACATTGCCCGCAAGCATGGCCGCCGCGTGGGGATGATCGGGCGTTCGATGGTCAACAACGTAAGGATCGCCATCGGTCTCGGCTACCTGGATGTCCGGCAGGATGAACTGTTGACCGCCAAAGAGATGGAGGAGTTGCCCTCCCACAAAGTGACGATCATCGCCACCGGCAGCCAGGGTGAACCGACCAGCGCCATGGTGCGCATGAGCATCGGCGACCAGCGCCAGATCAGCCTGCGCGAAGGAGACACGGTTGTGCTCAGCGCAACACCGATCCCCGGCAACGAGGAACTGTTCAACCGCACGGTCGACAACCTGTTCCGCACCGGCGCGCGCGTCGTTTATCACGAACTGTCGGACGATGTCCACGTCAGCGGGCATGGCGGCAAAGACGACTACCGCCGCATGTTGGAACTGGTGCGGCCGCGCTATTTCATACCCGTGCATGGGGCGTACCGCCATCTTGTCCTCCACGGCGATCTGGCGCAGAGTGTCGGCATTGCGCCGGAGCGTGTCTTCGTCGTCGAAGATGGTCAGGTGGTGGAATTCGGCCAGTTCGAAGATGACGACGACGCCATCCAGGCGCGGCTGGGCGAGCATGTCAGCGCCAACCACGTCTTTGTCGACGGATTGGGCGTCGGTGATGTCGGCGGCGTTGTCCTGCGCGATCGACGGCATCTCGGCAGCGACGGTTTCCTGGTCTGCATCGTGGCGTTGGACGAATTCGACGGCTCAATTCTCTACGGGCCGGAGATCATCAGCCGGGGATTTGTCTATATCCGCGACAACGAGGGGCTGATTCTGCGGGCAGAGGAGATCGTGCGCAAGGAGGTCAGGGGCAAGATCCCGCCCGCCGCGCTCTCCCGTCGCATTCGCAACGCATTGGCCTCCTTCTGCAGCAATGAGATGGGACGCCGACCGATGATTCTGCCCGTGGTGATCCAGGTGTAAGCAGTGGTCAACGGCCAGTGGACATTGGCCAGCGGTGTTGGCTCGGCGATGAAGACGGGACGCCGACATTTCGGTAGTGAAACGCAGGCGAAACGTCGCGCTGTCAAACGGAATTCAGATCGAAAACCGGTTGATCGATTCCGCATTCGCTGCTATACTGCACTGGGAACGTTTGTTCTTTCTCTGCGCGCATACGATGACCGGGCAGCGCCTTGCCGCAATCAACACGGCTGTCCGTTTGTACGGTTGCGCCGCGGCCCGGTTCGCCGGCGCGGTACCAGGATTCCACCTGATATGGTAGCCAAACGACGTAGAAAAAAGAAGGCGACCCCGCTACGACTGCTTCTGGACGGGCTGGCGGTTATCACTCGCATCGAGATTGTCGGCCTCAGCCTCGTACTGATCTCAGTCTTTACGCTGCTGAGCCTGCTCACCGGCTCGCGCGGCAGCATCACAGGGCTGTGGATCGATCTCCTGCGCGCCGCCACCGGCGACGGCGTGGCCGGTGTGCCTCTGCTGACCGGCTTTCTCGGCCTGTGGATGGTCCTGCGCGTCATTGACGGGTCAGACAGGCGCGCGCGGTCAAAACGCGAAATGCCCAGCCTGCCCTGGCGCATCCCGACCGGTCTGCTCCTGATCTTTCTGGCCTACATCGCTGCCATCACCCTGTGGCTGCCGTTTATGGTTCGGGCGGCGCGCATTGCCGGCGGAGGAGCCGGCGGCGCGTTCGGTCTGTTCTTCGCCAACCTGCTGGAGAATGGGCTGCCCGGCTGGGGCGCGTGGGCGGTGATCGCTCTCAGCGCCCTCTTGGGGCTGGCGCTGCTCAGCGGCCGCCGTCTGTGGGACGCCCTCTGGGACGCCAGCGCCGACCTGGCCCTGGATGGCTGGGAGATCCTGCGGGCGGCGTGGCGCGAGACGTGGCGTGAGGGCCAGCAGATGAGTTTGCCCGGTTTCGGGAACGAGGAGCGCGAAGAGAGGCGCCAGACACGCCCTTCCACTCCGCACACCTCTCCCCTCTCTTCGCTGGCGCACGCCGACCTCGCTGCGGATGATGCGCTCCCGCCGAATGCGGACGAGTTACCGGCCTCTGACAGTCAGCTGTCAATGCACAGCGCAGACGATCAGCTGAAAACCAGAAACGACAAAACGCAGCCAACGTGGGAGCTTCCGCAGCTGAACGATATGTTGGATTTCTGGGATCGATCGATCGACAGCGACGATCTCATCCGCTTCCGCGGGCGGTTACTGGAGGAGACGCTGGCTCTGTTCGGCGTCCCCGCCGATTTTGAAGGGGTCAACGCCGGCCCGACCGTCACCCAATATCTGATTCGCCCCGGCTATATTGAGCGAACGGTGCGCGGGGAGACGAAGCGCACCAAGGTAAAGGTCAGCAAAATCGCCGGTCTGACAAACGACCTGGCGCTGGCTCTCGCGGCCCGCAATGTGCGCATCGAGGCGCCGATTCCGGGCACAAGCTATGTCGGCATCGAAGTGCCGAATTCGGAGAGCAATAATGTCGGCCTAAAGGAGTTGATGGAGAGCGAGGAGTTCGAGTCGGTGCAAGCCAGAGGCCGCCTGACGATCGCGCTGGGCGAGGATGTGCGCGGCAAACCGGTGATCACCGACCTGACGCGCATGCCCCATCTGCTGATCGCCGGCGCCACGGGAACCGGCAAATCGGTCTGCATCAATTCGATTGTCGGCTGTCTGCTGTTGACCCACACGCCCGAAACGCTGCGCCTGCTGATGATCGATCCAAAGATGGTCGAACTGACCGTCTATAACGGCACGCCCCATCTGCTCAGCCCGGTCGTCACCGACGTGGACCGGGCGGCAGGGGTGCTGCACTGGTGCATCAAGGAGATGGAACGGCGCTATCAACTCCTGAACAAGGCGGGCGTGCGCGATCTGGCGCGATTCAACTCCTATCTGCGTAAACTGGGCGAGGAGATCCTGCCCTATATCGTCGTCATTATCGACGAGATGGCCGATCTGATGATGGCCGCGCCGGACGAGGTGGAGAAACACGTGATCCGCCTCGCCCAGATGGCGCGCGCGGTGGGCATCCATCTGATCATCGCGACCCAGCGCCCCTCGGTTGATGTCATCACCGGCCTGATCAAAGCCAATTTTCCCGCCCGCATCGCCTTCGCCGTGACCAGTCAGATAGACAGCCGCGTGGTGCTGGATGTGCCTGGCGCCGAAAGCCTGCTGGGGCGGGGCGATATGCTCTTCATGGCGCCCGACGCAAGCAAGCTGGAACGGCTGCAGGGCGCGTTTCTGGACGACCCGGAGACCAACCGCATCGTCCGCTATTGGCAAAACTTCCACCAGCTGGAAACCTATATCCAGGGGCATGGAGAGAACGAAGCCGAGAGTGATCCCCTCCCGCTCCTCGCGTCTCACTCCCCAACTCTTGTTGGACGCGCAGAGAATGGTCAAAAGGACGCGCCGCAGCGAGATGAGCCTGAACCTCTCCCCCTCGTCGAACAGGATGATGAGCCAACCCACACACGTGAACCGCTGCCGGCCGACGATTTTGGCCTTCCCCAAGAGCCCGCAGACGAGGCGGCGGCTCAGGCCAAAGCCCACGATGAACTCTACAACGAGGCCGTGCAGGTGGTGACCGAAGCGGGCCGCGGCTCGGTGACGATCTTGCAACGCAAGCTGCGGGTCGGCTATAACCGCGCCAGCCGTCTGGTGGAGCAACTCGAAGCAGCTGGTATTCTGGGGCCGGACCGGGGCCGGAGCCTGGGTCGCGAGGTCTATCTCCAGGACGCAGAGGAGAGCGAAAGAGCAGAAGTGAGCGTCGTGGAGGAGGTCCCGCACAGCGCAGAGGGAGACGCCGTCCCGCTCCTCACCCCTCACTCATCGCGCAACGAGCATAGCGGCGCCCCTGTCGACAACGGGCAGGCCGAATTGCCGCCGCCGCCCCCTGATGATGACGACGCGCCGCCCCGGATCTGGATGTAATGTTGCGCCCCATCTATCACAGGAGAATTTCCATTGAGCCAGAACGTACTGCCAACGCGGCCTGCGTGGGTGTCGGACGAGATTTTCCCGTTTGAAAGCAACTTCTTCACCACGCCGTCCGGCCACGAGATGCACTTCATCGACGAAGGCGCGGGCGAGCCGATTGTCTTCCTGCACGGCAACCCCGCCTGGTCTTTCGAATTCCGCCACCTGGTCAAGGATCTGCGTTCCCGATTCCGCTGTATCGCCCCCGACCATATCGGTTTCGGCCTCTCATCGCGCAGCAATCAACCCGCCGACCATCGGCCCGAAGCCCATGCGAAAGCAATCGCAGCTCTGCTTGACCATCTCGACGTGCAGGACCTGACCCTGTACCTGACCGATTGGGGCGGCCCGATTGGCCTGAATTTCGCCCGTAAACATCCGCAGCGGGTCAAGCGTGTTGTCATTACCAACACCTGGTGCTGGCCGGTCGCGCGCGATCCGCACTATGTGATGTTCAGTTTTTTCATGTCGAGTTGGGTCGGTCAATACTTGATCAAACGCCACAATTTTTTCGTCAACAGAGTGCTGCCCATGGCCGTCGCCCAGAAGGAAGCCCTGACACCGGATGTCATGGCGCACTATCGCAACGCGCTACCCACGCCGGAGGCGCGTGCAGCCTGTGCCGCCTTTCCTGGACATATCGTCGGCGCGACCGACTGGCTGCGCTCGATCTGGGATGACCGCGCCGCCTTCACCGCAAAGCCTGCGCTCATTTTCTGGGGCTTCAAAGACATCGCCTTCCGCAAGAAGGAACTGGACCGCTGGAAATCCGAGTTGGCCGACTTTGAAGCGCACGAGTTAAAAGATTGCGGACATTTCCTGGCCGAAGAAGCGCCCGACCGCATCCTGCCCGCGCTCCACGCCTTTATGGAGCGAACCCAGTAGGGCAGTGATATAATCGCGGAGTTAGCGGCCCCTTGGGAGCTGCCTTTGCAGACGGTCCGACACGGCAATGCGATCGTCTTGCAAAAGGAAACTGTCATGGATGAAATTAGATTGAGAGACTACCGCTGCTTCCGGGAAGAACAGACCGCCCGTTTAGCGCCGCTCACACTCCTGGTGGGCGAGAACAGCACGGGCAAGACCTCTTTCCTGGCCATAATTCGCGCCCTTTGGGAGTTCGCCAACGACTCCAAGACCCCGGACTTCAAAGAAGACCCGTATGATCTTGGCAGTTTCGACGAAATTGCTCACTTCCGAGGCGGGCGGGGCGGCAGAGCCGAAACCTTCGTTGCGGGATTCAGTACGATGAGACCGAATTTGCAGAAGGGGACAAGTAGGCCTCTATCTCAAAAATTCGACGTAACATTCGGTAAGGATGGCGCAGTTCCGGTCCCCGTTGGAAAGCGATTTGCTTTTGGCGACACTCGGATTGAGGAACGCTTTGAGGAAGACATCGAAAAAAACCATATCTATGTTCTCAGAGTTGAGACACACAGGGGGAGTTGGGAAAAGAGGGTGAGTAGAGGAATACGATACTCACTTCAAGATCATACGATTCCCCCGCATTTTAACTTTGGCAGATCGTCAATTTCCAGGGAAAACCAAGAAGGAGTCCCGGAATTTGAGCCGCTGGATGGCTCTCCTTCATTTGGTTCTGAAGACTACGAGATCCTCCGAGGATTTCCTTGGTTTGATCTTTCGCTCTCCGGAGTGCGTCCATTCGCCAACGCGCCGGTGCGTACCAAGCCGAGTCGCACCTATGATCCATCTCGTCCCACCCGGGACCCCGAAGGGGACTATGTGCCGATGTATCTCGCAGACGTGTTTACGCGGCGCAAGAGAGAGTGGACTGAACTCAAGAGATGCCTACAGGAATTTGGCAAGGCCGCGGGCCTGTTTGATGAAATCTCCATAAAGCGGCTGGGGCAGAGAGATAGCGAACCATTCCAGATTCAGATCAGAAAATCTGGAAGCAAACTAAAGGGCCCTTTACGCAATCTCATTGACGTCGGCTACGGAGTCAGCCAGGCGCTCTTGGTGATAACCGAGCTGCTGCGACCGGACGCGCCGCCACTGTTCCTTCTGCAGCAGCCGGAGGTACATCTCCACCCCCGCGCGCAGGCTGCGCTAGGTAGTCTGTTCTGCCAAATCGCAAGCCGAGAGCGCCAACTTATCATCGAGACGCACAGTGATCACCTGCTAGATCGTGTGCGCATGGAAGTCCGCGACGGGAGCGGTGCCTTGAAGCCCGAAGATGTGTCGATACTTTTTTTTGAAAGGGACGGCCTCGATGTGCATATCCATTCACTTGGAATCGACGGAGAGGGCAACGTTTTGAACGCGCCCGCCAGCTACCGCCGCTTCTTCATGGAAGAAACGACGCGGTCATTGGGGTTATAGGAAATGTGCGCGATTGTTGACGCAAACGTCTCCCACGAAATCTTTGGCGACAATCGACCCGAAGCTGGTGAGAAGTTTTTCAAGTGGCTCGATTCTGGCTCTCTTCGCCTTGTAGTTAGCAGAAAGCTTCTTGCCGAACTCAACTATGGGAAGGCCCAGCAGTGGATTCAACAAGCGATACTTGCCGGGAGAGTCCGCCAGGAGACAACAGTCAAAGTGGACGAAAGGGAGGAGAAACTCATCGAGGAGGGGAGATGCCACTCCAATGACACACACGTAATCGCATTGGCCCAGATCAGCGGCGCGCGCCTCTTGTACTCAAACGACAAAGCTCTACACGAGGATTTCGGAAATAAGCGCATGATCGATAAACCGCGAGGCAAAGTGTATTCGACGAATGAGCGCAAGGATTTCACAAGCGTCCATGCAAGACTCTTGAACAATAGAAACCTGTGTCGAAATCGATGAACCGCCAGTTTCAGATCGCGCTGAGACCCAAAAGGCGTGGCGTCCACTGAAAACCAAAGGCCAAGAACCAAAAAATAGCAGATGAATCGCAAACGGATCGCCGCAACTGTTGTCGGACTGGCCCTCGCGGTCGGCGTCGCGCTGGCTATCCTCTTCTTCACCACCCGCGTCCCGGACGCCGACCGCCTGCCCGATGTGGTCTCGGCGCGGCTGGCAAAACTGGAAACCGTCAAGGGGCGGCTCCTGCTGGGCAAAGATGACCAGACGCTCGAGTATGAACTGTGGGTGCAGCGCCCCCGCCATCTGCGCGCCGAGGCAGAGTTGAAAGGGCTGGATCGCAAAGCCGTCTTCATTATGATGTTCAACGCAGAAGAGGCCTGGATGTATGACCCCCTGCTGAACATCGCCACCGTTACCGATCGAACAAAGGAGCCGCCCGCAGACGGTGTGCGCTTCGGCACCTCTCTGCTGGAAACAATGCCGGAGGATGTGCTGGCCGCTCTGCGCGCCGGTGATATACAGATAATCGGCGAGGAGCCGGTTGCCGGTCGCAATGCGCTACGCGTGCAGATGCTGCTGCCGCCGACGCAGAACCCCCTCGCACAGGTCGGTGAGCAACTGACCGTCTGGCTGGACAGGAGTACCTACTATCCCCTCGCCATCGAAGGGGATACCGGCTTCCGTATGCGTTTCGAGTTCATCAAGTTCAACGAAACGATCGATCCCTTGACTTTCGTCTTTTTCCCTCCACCGGGCGCGACCGTGCGTCGGATCGGTGAGTAACCGGCAACCACGCGCGGACGCACGCGCAAACGCGCCGCGGGGCTTCTCCCGCTTCCGCCATATCCTGGCCGCCTGTATCGCCACCCGCCTGGCGGTCGATACAACGACCCAACTCTTCTTTCCCTTCCTGGGGACCGTTGCGTTGGGGCTGGACATGGAAATAGTTGTCCTGGGCCGTCTCGTCAGCCTGCGCAGCCTCGCGGGATTGAGCGCTCCCCTGTTCGGCAGCGCCGCCGACAGTTACGGCTATCGCCGCATCATGCGCCTGTCGCTGCTGTTGTCCGCAACGGGCATGTTTCTGCTGGGCAGCGGCGCCGGCATCTGGTCCGTCGTGGCCGGCATGATCGTCTCGGGGGCGGGGTTGACCGGCTTCCTGCCCACCTGCCAGGCCTATATCAGCGCGCGACTGCCCTTTACGCAACGCGCACGCGGCATTGGTGTACTGGAATACTCTTGGGCAATGGCAGGCATTGTCGGTCTGCCGCTGATGGGTTTTCTTTTTGGTCGATTCAACTGGCAACTCCCCTTCTTCGTCCTCGGCGCGGCAATGCTCGCCGGCTGGGTTTTGCTCGGATTTGTGCCGGAAGCGACGGGAGGAGCCGCACGAGTAGAGAGTGGCGCCGACCGTGGCCGAGAGATCGCCCCGAAGAGAGTAAGGAGCCGTTCTCTCACTCCTCTTCTCTCATCCCTCCCTACCCTTAGTGTGCGGAGTGTCGCCGGCCTTCTTGATCTCGGCCCCAACTGGCGCACCGCCTTCGCGATCATCAGCGCCAATGCCCTCTTCTATTTCAGCCAAGTCCACATCCTGATCGCCCATGGCGCCTGGCTGCAAACCGAGTACGGCCTGGTTCCGGAAACGTTGGGCCTGGTGGCCCTGGCCCAAGGCGCGGCGGACCTGTGCGGCAGTGTGCTCGTCTCCCTGATTACGGACCGGATCGGCAAAAAGCGAGCCGTACAGGCCGGCATGCTGGGATCTATCCTGGTCTACATCTCTCTGCCTATTATCAATGTCGGGCTGGCGCCGGTCATCGTCGGGCTGGTGCTGCTGCGCTTTGTGTTCGAGTACGGGATCGTCAGCGCCATCGCCCTGATCAGCGAACAGGCTCCGGACCGACGAGGCAAGCTCATCTCCCTCTCGGTGGCGCTTAACCTGCTCGGCTCCACCTTCAGCGGATTTTCCGGCCCGTGGATGTATACCCGCTTCGGCGTATGGGGACTGGGGCCGGTGGCGGCCGTCGGTACGCTGGCCGCGTTCGTCCTGTTGACAGTTTGGGGACGCGAGTCGGCCTGAAAATGGATAGTGAATCGTGGTAGACTAAAAGTGACCTGCCACTGAGCACGCAAACAATGGCAACGCTTTCGCTGCCTCAGCCGCCCTTACACAATACGCAATACAGAGGTCTTCCCATGAACATCATCTACCTGCATTCCCACGACACGGGCCGTTACCTTCAGCCCTACGGCCATGCGGTCCCCGCGCCCAATCTCCAGCGGCTGGCGGAGGAAGGCGTCCTTTTTCGCAGAGCGTTCAACGCCGCGCCGACCTGCTCGCCGAGCCGCGCCTGCCTGCTCACCGGCCAAAGCGCCCACTCCTGCGGTCAACTCGGCCTGGCCAATCGCGACTTCTATCTGCAACATCCCGAACGGCACCTGGCCAACTTTCTGCGCAGCCACGGCTACCGCACCGCCCTGTGCGGCTTTCAGCACCTGGTCCTCGATTCGCGCACGCTTGGCTACGAGTGGATCGCCGAAGTCAATCCCCCCGCCTCTGAAAGTGCGAACAACAGTACCGCGGCCGCAGTCGAGTTCATCAACCAGGAGCACGACCAGCCCTTTTTCCTCGCCGTAGCCTACTTCGAGACCCACCGCGAATTTCCGGAACCGAGCGAGGAGGAGGACGAACGCTATACGCTGCCTCCCGCGCCGCTGCCGGATACGCCGCAGACCCGCTACGATATGGCATCCTACACGCGCATGGCCAAAATTCTCGACGACCAGGTCGGGGTTGTTCTGAACGCGCTGGAGGAGGCCGGTTTGGCCGAGGATACGCTGTTCATCTACACGACCGACCACGGTCTGGCCTTCCCCGGCATGAAATGCACGCTGACCGATCACGGCATGGGCGTGGCGCTGATTGTGCGCGGGCCGCACGGCTTTGACGGCGGCAAGGTCGTGGACGGCATGGTCTCCCAGATCGATATCTACCCAACCCTGTGCGAGTTGCTGGACATCGAGCCGCCGGCATGGCTGGAGGGGCGCTCGGTCCTTCCTTTGGTCGCGGGTGCGGTGGATGAAATTAACGAGGAGATCTTCGCTGAGGTGACCTATCACGCGGCCTACGAGCCGAAACGGGCCGTGCGCACGCATCGCTGGAAGTACATCCGCCGTTTCGACCAATGGCCCACGACCACGATGCCCAATATCGACGATGGGCCGAGCAATAAATATCTGGTAGGGAACGGCCTGGCCCAACGCACGGTCCACCAGGAGGCGCTATACGATCTGATCTATGACCCGAACGAGGCCTGCAACCTGGTTCGCGATCCCGCCTACGCCGAACCGTTGACCGAGATGCGCAACCGGCTCTCTTCGTGGATGGAGCGCACCGGTGATCCGCTGCTGCGGGGGCCTGTGCCCGCACCGGAAGGCGCCTACGTCGACAGCCCGGACGAATCCAATCCGAGCGCGGAACGCGCCGCCGTCAGCCTCTGGCGCGAGCGGAAACGGCTGGACATGCGTCAGGGCTAACGTTCCCCCAGCGCAAAGACCAGCGCCTCGATGAGAAGATCGATCTCTTCCTTCGTCGCCACCAGAGGCGGGGCTACGATCAGAATGTTGCACAGCCCTGGAACCGTGTTGCCGTTGCGTCCGAGGATGACGCCGGCCTGCTTGCAGCGTGCCAGGATCGCCAACATCTCCGCGTCGTCCAAGGGCTCTTTGGTCCCCTTGTCCGCCACGAGTTCCACGCCCAACAGCAGCCCGCGCCCGCGCGCCTCGCCCACCCAGGGGTGAGATGACAGGTTGTTCAACTGCGCCAGCGCGTACTCCCCGATGCGGCGGGCGTTCTCCACCAGACCTTCCTCCTCCACGATCTCCAGGTTGCGCAGACCGACCGCGGTGCTGACCGGATGGCCGCCAAAGGTGTTGATGTGGCGGAAGTGGCGCAGGTCGCCGGCCTCGCCCATGAACGCATCAAAGATATGCTCCTGCACCACCGTCGCCGCCAGGGGCATATAGCCGCTCGAAAGCCCCTTCGCCATCGTAATAATGTCCGGCTCTACCTCCCACAACTGATGGCCGAACAGTCTGCCCGTGCGTCCGAAGCCGGAAACGACCTCGTCAAAGATCAGCAGCACGCCGTACTCGTCGCAGATTTCCCGCACGCGCGGCAGGTACTCGTCCGGCGGAACCAGCACGCCGCCGCCGGAGATGATCGGCTCCATCAGCACCGCGGCAATGGTCTCCGGCCCCTCATAGATGATCGTCTCCTCAATCGCCTGCGCGCAGGCGATGCCGTGCTCGGCCGGGCTGAGTTTAGCGTGTGCCCGATAGGGGTAGGGGGGCGGCACGTGGAGGAAGCCGGGCGCCATCGGCCCATAGCCGATCTTGCGCTCCGCCTGGCCGGTGGCGCTCATCGCGCCCAGCGTATTGCCGTGATAGGCGCGGTAGCGGGAGATGATCTTGTAGCGGTTAGCGCCGCCCGCTATGCCCGATTGCAGGTGATACTGGCGGGCGATTTTGAAGGCGGCCTCGTTCGCTTCCGAGCCGCTGGAGGAGAAGTAGACGCGGCCGCGCCAGCCCAGCAGCGTCAGTATTTTGTCGGCCAGTTGCGCGCCGGGCGGGTGGGTCATGGTGGGGGCGAGATAGGCCAGCTCCGTCATTTGCGCGGCCGCGGTCTCCGCCAGTTCGCGCCGCCCGTAGCCGATGTTCACGCACCACAGGCCCGCCATCGCGTCCAAATAGCGATTGCCCTGCGCGTCTTCCAGATAGCAGCCCTCTCCCCGCACCATCAGCGGCGGCGGGTTATCGGCCAGCGGCTTATGCTGCATCAGGGGATGCCACAGGGCGCGCACGTCCAACTCTGAGATTGAAGGGGCAACAGTCATTTTCCCTCTCGCTTCTTCGGTGGAGTCGACATCATTCACGCTGCGATCATACCAGCATCTCGCGTTCTGGTCTACCCTGCGCCGAAGGCTTTTGCGACCACATCCCCGCGCATTTGCAATAGCCTGAGCAGACGCCGCCATCACAGTTCAGGCAAGACGGGTGCAGCCCAGAATGGGGGCGGGGTGTGAAAGGGACGATCGGGCGAAATGGACGGGGAAATGGAGGTTTAGGAATGCCAGCAGTGCGAATCCGGGATGCTGGCGCTCGTACGAGTGTTTGCGAGCGTCTACGGGCGTGCCAGATCGTATCAGGGCGTACTGCCTGGCGTTTTTGCGGCTGGGTCGAGTTCGAGAATGCCGGCGGGGACGATGGAGAGGCGGGGCGTGTCTGGTCGTGATTCGTCGCGAACCGTCGCGAAGTGCCGCGAAGTGTCGCGCAAAAACAAGCGGTCTTTCGGAAAGTGAAATTAAATTTTTTGAGTCTCACTTTCGGGAGGCTGACGGCGTGACAGGTGCAGGTCACGAATGTGCAGCGGAAGCGAAAGCAGAACTTGTAATCCCGGCAACGGTGTGCAGGGTCTTGGGATAGTATATGCCAGTCCAATGCCTATTGCAAGGTGTTTCGACTGAAGGGGTACGGTCCGCATTGGGGGTCAATCGTCCTGGAACCTCCGCCTCCCCTATCCTTTGCGCCCTCTTATGCTCTGCGTGGATGTCCCAGTCCTGGTACCTGACCAGAGGCAGTCGGGAACTCACCCCCATTCTGAACTGCACCCAGACAAGGCCCGCATATGCCGTATGTCCGCTGCAGATATGATAGAATGGGGACAGTTGCGCTTGCATGTCGAGGCGCGTTTGGTTTTGGGCCAGTGTCTTACAGCCAAGGGCTGATCAGCAGGACGAGAAGGCGGAGTCAGAAATGATACCCACACAGATACAGTTGACGGAAAATCAGGCGCGTATTCTGGAACGGATGGCTGCTGAAAAAGAGATTTCTGTCGCAGAACTGATCCGCCAGAGTATTGATGACATGATTCGGCACAGTAAAGATAGTGATGGCGGCGGACCGTTTGATGCCGAACGAGAGGGAAAGAGACAGCGCGCCCTTTCCATTATCGGTGCTTTCTCCAGCGATGTGGATGATCTTTCCGTCAATCACGATCGGTATCTGGCTACAGCGTATGCCGACTCTGACAGTGTTGTTTGAAGTTCCCGGTTCTTGGTGACTGCTCAAGACTTTGCGATCCGGTGTTACCAATAACCAATAACCGACCACTAAGAACAATCAGGAGGCAGGAATGACTCAGGACAACATCCGTGTCGGCATCATCGGCGCCGGCGCGAACACGCGCGATCGGCATATTCCAGGCCTGCAGGCCATCGAAGGCGTCGAGATCGTCGCCGTCTGCAATCGCAGCCAGGAGTCGGGGGAGCGGGTCGCGCAGCGGTTTGGCATCGAGCGCGCCTGCACCAACTGGCAAGAAATTGTGCACGCCGCGGACATCGACGCGGTGGTGATCGGCACCTGGCCCTACATGCACCGCCTCGTCACCGTCGCGGCCCTGGAAGCCGATAAACACGTCATGTGCGAAGCCCGCATGGCGATGAACGCCTCCGAGGCCCACTGTATGTATGATGCGCTGCGCAGCCGCCCGCACCTGGTGGCGCAGATCGTGCCGTCACCATTAAGCCTGCGCGTCGACCGCACCATCCAGCGGCTGATCCGCGACGGCTGGCTGGGCGATGTGCTGGTCGTGGACATTCACGCCGGCGGCCCCTTCATCGACAAGGACAATACGATGCACTGGCGGCACAACATGGACCTGAGCGGGCTGAACGTGATGTCGATAGGCATCTGGTACGAGGCGATGCTGCGCTGGGTCGGCGAGGCCACCAGCGTCGTCGCCAAGGGCAAGACCTTCACGCCGATGCGCCTTGATGAAGAGGGCCGGCTGACAGGCGTGCGCATCCCCGATCACATCGACATCATCGCCGACATGGCCTGCGGTGGGCAGGCGCACATTCAGGTCAGCAACGTTACCGGCTTCGGTGAGCCGGCCTCCGCCACCATCTACGGCAGCGAGGGCACCCTGCGCCTCAACGAAGACATCCTGACGGGCGGACGCCGCGGCGATGACGGCCTCAGCGAGATCGAGGTTCCCGCCCACGAGGCGGGCGGCTGGCGCGTCGAAGAGGAGTTCATCAGCGCCATCCGCGGGCACGAAGAGATCACCCATACCGATTTCCATACGGGCGTGAAATATATGGAGTTCACCGAAGCCGTTTATCGCAGCCGGCGGAGCGGCGCCGCGGTGGACCTGCCGCTGTTGTGAGGTCTTTGCAGAGCGCGCGACACAGAATTCTGCAAGCCGAGCGGTTGAGTTGGAAGAAATGCCTGACGGCGCGCAAGCAAGCCGGCCCACAAAGAGGTGCGGCCTTCGTTATCCGAAGCGGCAAGGAAAGAAGAGCTGACCGATAGAGACTCACATAAGCCAAGGCCCCGCGCAATGACACATCTCAAACGGTACCCGCACTCGGTTGTGGAACAGGATGGGACGACCTACGCGCTGGCGCGCGCCGGCAGGCAGAAGAAGCTGTGCGTGCGGGGCGATACGGCCGGTTTCAGCGGCGACGTGGAGGACGGGATGCTGCTCTGTCCGTTGACTGCTGAAAATGCGGACGCGCTGCGCGACCGGCTGGCCTGGCTCACTCCCGTACCGCTCGGGGTGAAGACCTCCTTCGGCTTCGGTGACCGGCTGGGCGCGGCAACGCCCGGCCACATCCGCTCCGTCCAGGGCACGGCGATTGCGCCGATCTTGGCGCAGCAGTCGGTGCGCGAAAACGACCGCATCGGACGCACGCCGCAAGAGGTGGTGGATGACGCCATGTGGGGCGTGGTGCAGATGGGCTGGCGCGCGCCCTGGGGCGCAGACGCCGACCATGTGAAGCTGGTGAGCGACCTGCCCGCGTTTGTTGCCGCCGGTTACACCTTCTACACAATCGACCCCAGCGACCATGTGGACAACGACGCCCAGACCGACGCTTTGCCGACATTGCGCGCCAAAGTCGAGGCGTTGTCCTGGGAGCAGTTGGATACGAACCTGGCCGCACTGCGGGCCGACTACCTAGCCGCGCCAATCGAACTGGCGGGGCTGACACTGACCTTCAGCGAAGAGATTCTGCTGCGCGCGCTGGCCAAGTACGGGCGCGCCATCGTCCACACGCTGGACATCGCGGCCGCGCTCAATGAACAGATGCGCGGCGCCCGCTATGATCTGGAGATGTCGGTCGACGAGACCGAGACGCCGACATCGATCTACGAGCATTACTTTATGGCACACGAACTGTTGCGGCGGGATCTGCCGGTCGTCAGCCTCGCGCCCCGTTTTATCGGCAAATTCCAGAAAGGCGTGGACTATATCGGTGACACGGCCCCGTTCGAGCAGGAGTTGATCAAGCACGCGGCGATTCTGAAGCATTTCGACGCCTACAAGCTGAGCGTCCACACCGGCTCCGACAAGTTCAGCATCTACCCGCTGGTCGCCAGGCACGCCGATGATCGCGTCCATGTCAAGACCGCCGGCACCAGCTATCTGGAGGCGTTGCGCGTGATCGCAGACCGTGACACAACCCTCTTCCGCCAGATCCTCGATTACTCGCGCGAACGCTTCGAGACGGACCGCAAGAGCTACTTTCTCGACTGCCAGCCGGAAAAGGTGCCCGCCAACGCCGACCTGGCCGACGCCGATCTGCCGGGCTTGTTGGAACAGTTCGACGCCCGCCAGCTCCTGCACGTAACGTTCGGCTCCAATCTGGACCGGTTCGGCCCGCAGATTCACGGCCTGATCGCCGACCATGAGGAAGCCTACGAAAAGGTGCTGATCACCCACTTCAACCGCCACCTGGCGCCCTTTGCCAACGGTGCAGCGGCTCGTGGCCAGTGAACAGTATTGACCATGGAGAAACCAATGGCAGCCATACAGGAAAAGCCATCCCTGCTCGAACAGGATAGACGGCAGGTTCACCCTCTGCACCATCCCTCCCAAACCGACAACCCCATCATTGTCGAGCATGCCGAAGGCGTCTGGCTCTACACCAGCGACGGGCGCAAGATCCTCGACGCGATGGCCGGTCTCTGGAATGTGAACGTGGGCTATGGCCGCTCCGAACTGGCGCAGGCCGCGTTCGTGCAGATGGAAAAGCTGGCCTACACCTCCAACTTCGCCGGCATGACGAACCTTCCCGCCAGCGAGTTGGCCTACAAACTGTCCGGCTACGCTTACCCCAGCCTCAAGACGACATTTTTCACCTCCGGCGGCTCCGAATCCAACGACACGGCCTTCAAGACCGCACGCTATTTCTGGAAGCGCCAGGGGCAGCCGGACAAGGTCAAGATCATCTCCCGCCGCGAATCCTATCACGGCATTACCCTCGCCACCACCAGCGCCACCAGCGTCCCCCGCTACCACAAGATGTTCGGGCCGATGGTGCCCAACTTCATCTACTGCCACGCGCCCCATCCCTACCGCTACGCCGGCGAACTCCAGGAGGGCGAAACTGTCGGCGCGGCCGCAGCGCGCGATCTGGAAGAGACGATTGTGCGCGAAGGGCCGGAGACGGTGGCCGCGGTGATCGCCGAGCCGGTGCAGGGCGTCGGCGGCGTATTCGTGCCGCCCGAGGACTACTTCCCGCGCGTGCGCGCCATCTGCGACCAATACGATGTCCTGTTGATCGCCGACGAGGTGATCTGCGGCTTCGGACGCACCGGCGAAATGTTCGCTCTCACCCGCTACGGCATCGAACCGGATATCCTCGCCTTCGCCAAAGGCATCACCAGCGGCTACCTGCCGTTGGGAGGCATCCAGATCAACGACCAGATCTTCGACGCCATGAACAGCGCGCCGGTGGACGAGGCCTGGATGCACGGCTTCACCTACTCCGGCCACGCCACCTGCTGCGCCGTCGGTCTGCGCAACATCGCCATCATCGAGGAAGAAAAACTGGCCGAGCGTTCAGCAGAGATGGGCGAACGGCTGCGACGCGGGCTGGCCGGGTTGCGCGAATTCGGCACCGTCGGTGATGTGCGAGGCCAGGGCCTCCTTTGCGCGATCGAGTTCGTCAAAGACCGGGAGACGAAAGAGCCGGACACTGAACTGGCGCTCAATCTGCAAAATGCGGCTGCAGCGCGAGGCGTGCGCACGCGGGCCTTGAACGGAAGCCTGGCCTTCTCGCCGCCGCTCGTCATCAACGAAGACGAAGTCGATCAGATCGTCGACACGATCGGCGCGGCGCTCGACTCGCTCTCTGAACGGTGATTGTGCGATTGAAGGATGGCCTGTGATGAAACCGCACTTTAGTAGAGGACAAGACAAACGCATCCCGAAATTAGCGGAGATACGAGAGTACGCCAACATCCTGCATCTACGCGGCGAGGCTTATCATGGGAAGATGTGGGGGTGGCCCGTCCATTGCCAGCCTGGGTTGTGCGAAGAGCGCGCGCTATTTGAACTGCCGGATGAAGACAATGGCATGAAGCGCGAACTCCGGCAGCACTACAGCCCCGCCGGCTTCACTGTCGGCGAGAGCAGCATCTGGTTTTTCTCGCTCCTCTGGGAAAACGGACGGGACAGCGAACCGGTCGAGTTTCTGGATATCGTTCCCGTCGAAGAAGCGAATCTCAATGCAGCTTCGTCAGCGGCAGTCGCCGCGCCCTGACCAGGGCAATAATCCTTTCTTTTTTCCCTGGAGATCTCCCATGTCATCCGCAAACGCCCCCAACCTGATCGGCTCCGCCCCCTATTTCGTCGTGACCAACCTGGCGGCGTCCCTCGACTACTATTGCGATGTACTCGGTTTCAGGCGCCCTCCTCTGTGGGGCGAGCCGCCAAATTTCGCCATGCCCGACCGCGACGGCTTCATCTTTATGCTCAAGCGGGTGAAAAACAAGGACTTTATCCAACCCAACCGGACGCGGGGCGGCTACTGGGACGCCTACATCTGGGTGCAGGATGCGGAGGCGCTCTACGCCGAGTTCGCGGCCAATGGCGCCGAGTTCGCCTACGGCTTGACGATCCAGCACGAGTACAACAACAAAGAGTTCGCTGTATATGACCCGGACGGCTACTTCATCGCCTTTGGGCAAGGACTTGAGGAAGAGGAATGAGCAGGGCAACCTCAGCCGAACCGACATCGAACGGGCAGACCGGCTCGCGCCGCTTCTCCATCCTCGCCGGGCGCGACCTCAACCGCGAGACATATGTCGAAGAGTGGGCCGAAGCCGGGCTGACCGTCGCCGACAGCCCCTATGACCCGCGCCCGTCGCTGCGTATCGTCAACGGCCAGGTCATGGAGATGGACGGCAAGGAGCGGGCCGAGTTCGATGCGCTCGACCGCTTCATCGCCGACCACGCGCTGGATCTGGCGGCGGCGGCGAAGGCGATGGCCACGCCCTCCGATCAGATCGCGCGCATGTTGGTCGACATCAACGTGTCGCAGCCCACCATCCGCCGCCTGGCCGGCGGCTGCACGCCGGCCAAACTGTGCGAAATTGTGCGCCACATGAACGTGCTGGAGATGATGATGGGCCTCGGCAAGATGCGGGTACGCAAGACCCCGGCCAACCAGGCCCACGTCACCAACTGGCGCGAGAACCCGGCGCTGCTGGCCGCGGACGCGGCCGAAGCCGCACTGCGCGGCTTTGCCGAAATCGAGACGACGGTACGGGTCGCGCGCGCCGCGCCCCTCAACGCGCTCGCCATTCTCGTCGGCGCGCAGACCGGGCGCGGCGGCGTGCTCACCCAGTGCGCGGTGGAGGAGGCGTTCGGGCTGCGTCTGGGCATCAAGGGGCTGACCTCCTACGCGGAGACGCTCTCGGTCTACGGCACCGAGCGCTCCTTTGTCGACGGCGACGACACGCCTTGGTCGAAAGCATTTCTGGCCTCCGCCTACGCCAGCCGCGGCATCAAGGTGCGCTTCACCTCCGACACCGGCTCCGAGGCGCTGATGGGCTACGCCGAGCAGTGCTCGATGCTCTATCTGGAGGCGCGCTGCCTGCTGGTGACGAAGGGCGCGGGCAGCCAGGGCGTGCAGAACGGCACGATCTCCTGCATCGCGCTGCCCGAGGCGCTGCCCGGCGGCGTGCGCGGCGTGCTGGCCGAGAATTTGCTGGCGTCGATGCTGGGCATGGAGTGCGCGTCCGGCAACGACGCGCTCGCCTCCCATTCGGCCCTGCGCAAGACGGCCAAACTGATGCTGCAGATGATCCCCGGCACCGATTTCATCTGCTCCGGCTACAGCGCCATCCCCAAGCAGGACAACATGTTCGGCGGCGGCAACTTCGACGCCGAGGATTTCGACGACTGGACCGTCATCCAACGCGATATGCAGGTGAACGGCGGCATCCGCCCGGTGCGCGAGGCCGATGCGGTGGCGGTGCGCAGGCAGGCCGCGCAGGCGTTGCAAGCGATCTACGCCGAGTTGGATTTTCCGTCGATTGGGGAAGAGGAGGTGGAGGCTGCCGCGCTCGCCCACAGCAGCGAGGATATGCCGGAGCGGGACATGGTGGCCGACCTGGCCGCAGCCGACCGCTTCCTGGGTGGTGCAGCCAATCTGGCTGATGTGGTGCGCGCGCTGCACCGTCGCGGCTTCGAGCAGGTGGCCGCCAATCTGCTGGAGATGGGCCGTCAGCGGGTGGCGGGCGACTATCTGCAGCCTTCGGCCATTTTCTAGGACGGTTTCGCGGTGCTCAGCGCCATCAATGACTGCAACGATTACACCGGTCCCGGCACCGGTTATCGCCTCGAGGGGGAGACGTGGGACGCGCTGCAACGCATCCCCCAACAGAAGTCGCCGCGCGCTTTTATCGACGCGCAGGTGGGGGATCCGCTGCCCAATCTGGCCGAGGTCGGCACAGCCAAGGTCGGCAACTCCCCCAACGAGATCGTCGTCGCGGTCGGGCCGGCCTATGGCCGCTCGCTGGTGAAGACGATCGGCGAGCTGGACCATGAGGCGGTGCTGGAGGCGCTCCTCACCGGTGTGGCCGAGAAGAGTTCTACGGTCGCGTGGTGCGGGTCTATCACAGCGCCGAAACGCTGCGCGCCCAGGCGGAGATCGCCCGCGGCGCCGGCTACCCGCAACTGGCGCAGAACCTGGAACGGGCCGCCGAGTTGACCGCCGTCCCCAACGAGACGCTGCTGGAGATGTACGAGATGTTGCGCCCCCGCCGCTGCAAGTTCGAGGAGTTCCAGGCGTTGGCGCGACGGCTGCGCGAGGAGTTCAACGCCGTGACCACAGCCGCTTTTGTCGAGGAAGCCGCCGCCGTCTACCGGGCGCGCGGCCTGCTGCGTCGGGAACTGGATTGATGAGCCAAGCACAAGTGCCTCCGCCGCAGGGCTTCCTCACCGGCCTCTGGCATATCCTGGAAGGCCATCGCAAGCTGGTTGCGCTCTCCATCGTCAGCGGGCTGCTCTTCTCGGCGACGACCGTCGTCCCACCCCTCTTGGTGCGCCGCCTGATCCTGTGGATTACGGATGGCGGCGGCTCCACGTCCGGCCTGCTGACGATGACCGCGCTGCTGGGGATTGTCTATCTGCTGCGCGGTGTCGGGCGCTACTTCTACGGCCAGTTTTCCCATGTGGCCGCATACAGCGTCACCACCAGCCTGATGGCGCGCGTCTACCGCCACCTGCAACAGCTCTCGCACAGCTTCTACAACCGCCAGCGCACCGGCGCGCTGATCGTGCGCTCGGTCAACGACATCGAGACGCTGGAGGACTTCGTCGCCCACGGCGTGCCGGAGCTTGTCATGGCGGTCGCCATTCCCATCACCATGTGGTTCATTCTGCTCTGGATTCACCCTCTGCTGGCGCTGCTGGTTGTGCTGCCGCTGCCGATCGGCGGCTATGTCATCTACCGCTTCACCCGGCAGATCCGGGGGATCTGGCGTCAGGTGCGGAACAGTATCTCCGAACTGGTGGCCCAGGTGCAGGACAGCTTTTCCGGCATCACCGAAATCAAATCCTTCGGCAGGGAGAAGGCGCAGGCGGAGCAGGTCGCAAGTTCGGCAGCCGTCTACCGGGACGAAATCTGCCGCGCGACCAGGGTCTCCTTGTTGCCCTCGGCTATCGTCGAGTTCTCCGGCGGCTTGGGTGTGATCGTGGCCGTGTGGGTGGGCGGCGGCCTTGCCCTGGCGGAGACGATGAATGTCGCCGACCTGTTCGTCTTCATCGCCTATTTGGCCTACATCTATCAGCCGTTCCTCAAGCTGGCCGACATCGGCGACACGCTGCACCGGGCCGGCGCCAGCCAGGAGCGCATCTTCGAACTGCTGGCCGTGCAGCCGGAGATCAGCAGCCCGCCGGACGCCGTCACGCCCCGCATCGACCGCTGGGACGTTGCCTTCCACGATGTCTCCTTTGGCTATCAACCGGAGGAGGTGGTGCTGAACGGGATCGATTTCGAGATCGGCGCCGGCGAGATGATGGCGCTGGTGGGCACGACCGGCGCCGGCAAGACGACGGTCAGCCGCCTGATCCCCCGCTTCTACGATCCCCAGGGCGGGCAGATCTGCGTCGGCGGCCATGACCTGCGCAGCCTCGAGCTGGAGTTCCTGCGCGCCAATGTGGCCTCGGTCATGCAGGATGTCTTCCTCTTCCATGGGACTGTGCGCCAGAATATCGCTTTTGGACGCCCTGACGCAAGCGCCGATGAACTCGTGCAGGCGGCGCAGGCGGCCAACGCGCACGAGTTCATCATCGACCTGTCCGACGGCTACGACACGATCATCGGCGAGCGCGGCGTGCGCCTTTCCGGCGGCCAAAAGCAGCGCATCTCGATTGCGCGCGCCCTGTTGAAAGACGCGCCGATCCTGATCTTGGACGAGGCCACCTCGTCGGTGGATACGGAAACCGAATGGCAGATCCAGCAGGCGCTCAACCGGCTTACCCACAACCGCACCACCCTGGTGATCGCCCACCGGCTCTCGACCATCCGCCACGCCGACAAGATCGTCGTGCTCGACGGTGGACGCATCGTCGAGACGGGTACCCACGCCGAGTTGATGGCGCGCAACGGGCGCTACGCCAAGATGGTCGAGACGCAGAGCCTGGCCCGCTCCTGGCAGTTGAGCCAGCAGCCGGAGCTGGAGTTGTCAGTGGCTGGTGGACAGTGAAGAGCTAACACCGTTAGCCGCTACTTCGCCCCAGGAACAGATCACGGCCCGCCACCAGCGTCTGCATCTTGCGGTCGGCGACTGAGCGCGGCAACATCCAGAAGCCGCAGTCGGGATGGATCCACTTGACCCGCTGCGCGCCCAGCAGGTCGACCGCGTGCTGAATGCGCCGGGCGACCTCGTCCGCGCTTTCGACCTCGTTGTCCTTGATGTCGATGACGCCGACCCCCAGAGCGACGCCCTCGCGCAGATCGCTGAAAACCTCCAGTTCATCGTCGCCGCGGCGGGCAAACTCCAGCACCAGATGGTCCACGTGCAGGTTGTTGAGGAAGCCGAGCAGATTGGCCCAGAAGCCGCTCTGGATGCTCTGCCCGCCGTAGTTGCCGAAGCAGAGATGCAGCGCCCGCTCACCGCGCGCGCCGTCCAGCACATGGTTGATCGGCTCGTGCGCCCAAACAGCGTCCTCAGGGTGGCCGGTGAGATTGGCCTCGTCCACCTGCAGGACCGGCGCGTCAATCGCCTCAACCTGGCGGCGCAGCACTTCGGCGATGGCCATCGTCAGGCTGGGCAAGTCGCGGTAGTGGCGGTCCAGCAGCGTTTTGGCCAGCATGTAGGGTGCGGTCACGGTAAACTTGAGCGGGGTCGCGGTCAACCCCTTCACCAGTTGCCAGCTGGAAGGCAGGTCCATCTCGCCTTCGCTGATCGGCCCCTCGACCACGCCGGCCGGCTGCGCGCGAAAGCCCATCCCCTGCTGCGCGCGGAAGTCAGCCACATCCTTGCGCCCCATCCGGCTGGAGATGCCCCCCATCGGGCGCACGAAGTATTCGATCATCCCGTTCGTCTCCGGGTGGTTGACATCGAAGCGGGTCAACTCGCCGTCGGAGATCACGTCCAGCCCGGCCAGTTCCTGCGTCTTGAGGACGACCAGAATCGCGTCGCGCAGATTAGGGACGGATGGATACGCTGCCAACCAGGCCGGCAAAGGATAGCTTCCGACCACCGTCGTCTTGATGGAGGGTTCGCTCATTGGGCACTCCTGCTGCGGGATGTGTGAATTCGGTTCAATTTACTGGTGTGGATGGAAATTATTGCCCACCGACTCTTGAAAGACGCTGGGCAAGGTGATCAAAATCCGCGGGGCATTTCCGCCGGATGGAGTCGATATGGCGCGCCGCCTCTTCGGCCAAAGGCTTGCGGCCACCGCCGGGGCTGTCGGACAGGCCGCGTTGGATGGCGAGCGGCTCAAAGTACCTTTCCTTGACATCTCTCTCGGCACGGACATCCGCCCAGCGCCACTCATTGGGCAGGTCCAGGCCCGCCAAGACCCACGTCTCGATCTCTTCCCAGGCGTTTTCGGCCAGAAACTGCGCGGCAACGCCGAATTCCGCTTCGATCTCGTCGAGTCGGTGACGCCTGCCTTCCCTGCCATCGCGATCGACGCACAGTACAAAAATATCCGTCATCGGATAGAGCCCAACAATTTCCGATAAGCGATCCGATTTCAGTGCCTCAACATCACCACCGAGCAACGGGTCTAGACAAACTTCAATGCGTGCTCTACGCTTACCAATGGAGCGGAAAAGCCTCTCAAAGATTGGCTTAAGAATGTATTGGTCCTTGCGGAAATCTTCGGGAATGATGAGGACCTTCAATTTCCTTCCTCGTCGCTATCATATCCTTCGGTAAAGGCAAGTACAGTCTCCATCCAGCCGCCGGTCAGGAGCCTCCCCAGCCCATGGGAGTTGCGCAGTTCCTCCGCCTTGGGCAGTTCGGCGACGGGGCGAATGATGGCATCGTCCGCATCTTCGAGGCGGCAGACTACGGAGGTGTTCTTGAACGTCTTATCGTTCATAATGGTCAACAGGTCCGGCGAATGGGTGGTGGTGATAACCTGAATCTCGCCCTTTGCGGCCTGTCTTTCGATCAGGTCGATCAGCAGCCGAACCCGTGAGGGATGAATGCCGTTGTCGATCTCCTCGAAAAAGTAGAGACCGTCCGGCTCCGGTCCGAGCAGTAGGGCCAGCATGGCCAGGAAGCGCAACGTGCCGTCCGATGCGGCGTGGGCGGACACCTTTCTGCCGTTCGCCTCCAGGAAAACGAGATGGACCCGACCGGATGGGTCGGTGGGAAATTCGAAGTCATGCACATCCATTGGCGTCAACTCGCGTAACCATTCGACCAGGGTCTCCTTGCGCTGCGGGTCTTGGCAGATCGCCCGAAGCACGGTCGGCAGGTGCTCGCCGCCATCGCCCAACACGGTCTGGCCAGGGAAAGCGGGCTGTCGCAGCTGATGTAGATCCAAGTCCAGGAAGCGCATGTTGCCAAGAGCCTGCGTGACCCGTTCTGCGCGAGATCTGAGCTTGTCCGGGACACTCTTATGCCGCTGGAACTGGGTCAGCCCAGGCTGATCTGCCCCCACCTTGACATCGTTGTTGATATCCCGCGGCGAAAAGCTCCTTTTCCTGTGTAGAAGCAGTTCCCCGTCGCCGGGCCGAAGAAAATAAAGGTCTCCAGGTCCAGATTGGGTCGAATATATCCTATCTGCAGGAAGTCTGAGACTTTCTGCGGCCACCTGAAAAGCCCCACCCCTGTTTTGATCCCTGCCGACCTCGATCGTATAGGTAAACTCCTCCACTTCGACCTCAAGAGAGAACGAGGGCTGGCCGAAGCGGATGATCTCATCCATTGCACCGCGAATCCCCGCCCATTCGATCTGGCCGCCAGCGCCGAATTTGCCGCCGATGATCTCCGCCAGCGTGTAGCCGCGGCCGATGCCGTGCAGGAAGCGGAATGCGTCGCGGATGTTGCTCTTGCCGCTGGCATTGGCGCCGACGATGACGGTGAACGGGCCGACGCGCAGCGTCTCGCCGGCGAAGTTCTTGAAATTGACGAGTCGAAGTGAGGTGATCATGATGCCTCTCCCAAAGCCAACCGCCTGACAGTGTGGAAAATCATAACACGGAAATGCAGAATCAAACGCTTGATCGGGTCAATGACTTTTTCAACTCCGGCCAACCGGACTGTGAATAACGCGCCTTCATTCCGGGCCGCACCCCGCAGCAGGGGTGTATCCCACAATGTTGTAACATCGCGATGCCTCTTTTCGGCAGGCGGGAAAGAGCTGCTGCATAGGAATCGAACCATCGCCGGCTATCCTGCAGATCCACATATTTCGCAAATCCCGATTCGGACAACGATTGCCCAAAAGTCCAGGAGGCATCCCTCAGCCAGGGCGATTGCATCTAAATCCGGGCGCCAAATCAGCCGGAAATTCAAGGCAAAGAATGTAATGACAGATGGGAATCGCTATCCGCTTGCCGATTGAAGGTGGTTTACGGCCAAAAAGGCGGTCATCAGTTGCCGGAATCGGTCGGATTGCTTGGCTGCGCGCCATAATTCGTACGCTCTCAGGCGCTTTGTCCTGAACTGGATTCAATTCAGGCAGCCTCACGAGGTCTTGACCCAACTAATGTGCGTTCAGATCGGGAACCCGCTTGTTTGGATTGCGTATTGCGTATTGCGTAAGGGCAGGCGAATCGGCCACGATTCAATTGCTTTATGCGCCCACAAAGTCAAGGTTTCAAAAGGGATTCATATTGGAAGCTTTGTTGCGGCGGTTGAAGGGGTTGAAAGGCACGAGAGATAACGAGAGATTACGAGAGAATGTGTGAGATTGGGCAAGAAATTTTGGGCGCAACACGGCAGACGCGGCGGCTGGCAAAGGCGGCGCGTGGTGGCGTCATACGGGCCGCGCTGGAGGCCTTTTTGCGGTGGTTGCAGGGGTGGCACAGGCAGGAGCGCATGTATGAGGGATGTACGAGAGTTCCATGAGAGATTGTGTGAGATTGGGAAAGGAATTTTGGGCGCATCACGGCAGACGGGTGGCTGGCGAAGGCCGCCCGCGTCGTGGCGCGGGCCGGGCACAGGCCGCGCTGGAGGCCCCTCTGCGGCGGTTGAAGGGGTTGCACAGTTATGAACGCTGTTACGAGAGATGGACGAGAGTTCACGAGAGTTCACGAGAGATTGGGCAAGAAATTTTCGGCGCATCACGGCAGACGGGCGGTTGCGGGCAACTGGCAGCAGGGCCGGCTGCAGCAGTGGCGGCGGGCGTAGATTGGGGCCTGACCGTCAAATGAACATAACGGGGCGAAAGGGGTCTTGGCCCGACGTATGCGCGGCGACGACGAGTTGGCCGCGCGCGAGTCGTATAAAATCATATGTTATTCATCTGAAGACACTTGTGGCAAAAGGCTGCAGGCTAACGAGAAATCGGTGAGATGGCGGCGTATCTCCTCGAGGTTTGCCGGCTTGTTGGCCTTCTCTTCTTCCTCCATCTCTTCCTCATAGTGGTACGGATTCCCATTACGTTTCTCGTACAGGTCTTCGATTTGCCGGGTCAGCTTGTTGGCATGCTGGAGCATGTCCTGCAGGTTTTTTGCAGCCTGTGCGGCCTGGCCGGGGCCGACTATTGGCACGGTCGCGGGTATGACAGCGACGGGCAGCCGGCTGAGGGGCTGGCCGGTCAGGGCGTCCACTACGGGCGGGGACGCGGGCGCGCAGTCGGTGAGGAGCTCGTTCAGGTTCTTACGGATAAAGTACAGGTCATAGAGTGCGACGGGCATATCATGTCCTTCAGAAGGGTTGTCTATCACCAGTTCTCTGCAGACGTCGATATCCCTCCTTGTGTACTTGGTCAGTCGCTGGTAGCCGAAGCGCTGTCTGCCGGCGGCGGTCAGGACGCGGGCCTGTGGTTGGTCGGCGTCTTTCGTTTCTACAGCTTCGGGCGCGACAAGGCCCTGGTCGATGAGGGCGTCGATCCGGTACTGGTCTTGCCAGGCGGCGATAGCGGCGGCAGCGTCGAGGAGTTCGGGGTCGCCAGCGGCACCGGCGACCTGGGCGGCGGCGGCCGCGGTCTCCTCGCTGCGGATCAGGTCCATCTCGTGGTCGGCGAGGCGGTAGAGTTCGATGAGCACCTTTGCGGCGCGGGAAATGGCGGAGAGGGCGGCGGGTTCTAGCTTGCCCTCGAGGACCTGGTCGATGCCGGTGGACACTTTGTCGATGGCGTGGCGCAGGCGGTCGGGGATGCGTTTGTCGGCGCGGGCGGCGGCTGACGAGGCCTTGCCGCCGCGCGAGCGCCATTGCCATGCCTTGTCGGCGGGGGCGTGGGCGATACAGTAGCCGTCGAGTTGGTCGAGGCCATTGCCGCGGCAGGGGGTCCCGTCTTTCTTGAGGCTTTTGCAGGGTGTTGAAGACATTTCTACTCTCCATTTGTGTGGTTGCCGCAGGGGAGCGGCTGGGCAATTATTGGTAGTGCGAAAACAATGTAGCACACTCTGAAATCTTTTGCTTTGGACTGGTAAATTGTTGCCGCCGCAGGCGGGCGGCGAGGCAATTTTTGGTGGTGCGAAAGCAATGTAGCACACTCTGAAATCTTTTGCTTTGGACTGGGGGGGTATTGGCGCGGCAGGTGGGTGGGGAGGGGTTCAGCCACAAATGGGGGCGAGTTTCCGACAGGCTCTGGTCAGATGGCAGGGCTGGGAGATCCACGAAGGGCACGAAGGGTGGGGAGGGCGTTGCGGAGGGAACTGATGGGCGTTCACAGTTGTCCGGACTGTGATTTATGTGATTCATGCAGTTAAGTGATGGAGATGATTGGCGGCGCCGGGGCAGATGGCGGTCTTTGTTGACGAGAATCGGGCGAAGCACAGTCCGATTCCGCCGGCAGGCAAGCTCGCAGATGTCACCTTTTTGAGCAGTTCTTCAAGCGTCAACCACTGCTAATGTGCGTTCACTCGGAAACCTGCTTCTTGCCGGATTGGGTCAGGCGTAATGCGTAATGTGTAAAGGCAGGCGAGACGGCTACGATTCAAATGCTTTGTTCGCCCGAAAAATCCCGGTTTCAAACGGGATTCAGATTAGATGCGATTGCCCTGATGCCTCAACAGACTGAAGTTGATAAATGTATCGGACCGCGGTACACTATCGCATGATTCAGACATTTCGACACCGTGGGCTTCAGCGTTTGTATGCGCGTGGAGACGCTAGCAGCGTGCGTGCTAGCGGAACGGATAGCGCTTGCTTTGGCCGACTTTGACAGCGCCAGCAAGCCGTCGGCCCTCGATCTGCCAGGCTATCGGCTTCATCCGCTGAAAGGAAATATGAAAGGATACTGGAGTATTTCGATTTCGGCCAACTGGCGAATCATCTTTCGTTTCGAAGAGGGTGACGCCTACGATGTCGACTTGGTTGACTACCACTGACACGAGATGGCAATCATGGCTATGCAGAATCCGCCCCATCCTGGCCGCAGCATAAAAGAAAACTGTCTCGACCCGCTTGGCCTCAACGTCACTAAGGCGGCAAAGGTGTTGGGCGTGGCTCGTCATACCCTTTCACGCGTGCTGAATGGCCACGCAGCCATTTCACCGGAGATGGCCATTCGCCTGGAGAAGGCCGGATGGTCTAACGCCGGGTTCTGGTTGCAACGGCAAAGCGCCTATGATCTTGCGCAGGTGCGTAAGCGCGAAGCTCAGATCAAGGTCGAACGCTACCGGCCACAGGTCGTCTGATTGCGAAGCGGGTAACGTTCTCTTTCCTCTCCACTCACGCCCCGGCAACAGCAGTTTGTCTTTTTGCTGAAATTGGTGAACACTTCAGTTGTTCAGTGCGCCGCGGCAACGCGCAACCAAACCATCACTCCGAACGCAGGTGACCATGACAAACGAAACCCAACCCACACCGATTGCGGCCTTCCGCGCCAGAATGGCGGCGGGCGACATCTGTATCGGCGCTTCGATCACGCTGACCGACCCCTACGCCACCGACGCGCTCGGCGATTCGGTCGACTTCTTCTGGATCGACATGGAGCACAGCACGATGAGCCTGGAGGCGTTGAGCGGGCATTTGCTGGCCGCCAAGGGGAGAAACAGGCCGGCGCTCGTGCGCGTCCCCGGCAGCAGCACGCCCTTCATCAAACCGGTGCTCGACGGCGGCGCGGATGGGATCATCGTGCCGCAGGTGCGCTCCGCCGCCGAAGTGCAGGATGTGGTGGACAGCTGCCGCTACCCGCCCCTGGGTAAACGTGGATACGGGCCGCGCGTGCCCTCCAACTATGGGCGCGAAGGCGGCAACGCCTACGTCGAGCGCGCCAACCGCGAGATCTTCGTCTCCGTCCAGATCGAGAACGCGGAGGGCTTTGCCGCCCTGGATGACATTCTGACCATCCCCGGGCTGGACTCAATCGCGCTGGGTCCCTGGGATCTCTCGGCGTCGCTGGGTCTGCTGGGCGAGGTGGAGCACCCGACCGTGATCGAGGCGGTGGACAGTATCATCAGCCGCACGCGCGCGGCGGGGCTGTTCGTGGGGGCCGGGATGGCGCCCGACGCCCGTTTTGCGCTCGGCATGGCGAAACGCGGCGTGCAGTGGTTACAGGTGGGCGAGGACTGCGGCTACATGATCCTGGCGATGGACCTGATCACCGCGGCGGTGCGGGCGGAGTACGACGGTTCTTAGCACTTGGCTTCCGGTATCTCCACCATCTGCCCGCCTTGCAGGGCGCTCTCATGCGCGCACAGCCCGGGCAGCGCCATCCTCAACGCGGCGTAGATGTCGAGCGGCGGCCGCGTGTCGTGGCGGATACAGGTCAGAAAGTCCTGGATCATGCTGTACTCGGCGGCACCGTGGCCGCCCTGTGTCGCTTCAGCCGGCGCGTCGGTCACATTCTCCGTGATCGGCATCTCGATCATGTTGCGCAGATGCGGCACCGAGGCCAGCCAGGCGTTGGTCTGCAACGGGCTGACCGGCGGACGCGAGGTCTCGAGGACGTCCTCGGTTCCGTAGAGCGAGTCGTCGTGGAACATCGGCTCAGGCGTGATGTCGAACGCGCACAGGATCTTGATCACAGCGCCGCTGGCTGTCTGCAAAATTGCCACCTCCATGCCCGATTCGACGCGGGCGGCCAGGCCCCCGTCTCCACCGCTGACCCTCATACCGCTGGCGGTGAGACAGCGCTGGCCCGTCACCTTGCACGAGGAGACCCCGCTCTTCACCCAAATGTACGCGCGCCACTACCCTGACGCCCTGTCCACCGCCCATTTCCTGGCTGACAACCACGAAACGCTGGTGCAACGCGTCATCGCCTGTCAGGAGGCGCTCTACGGCGCGCCCGAACTGCCCGGCTGGCTGGCCGATTGGCTGATCAACAACCTGTACCTGATCCCGGCGTGCAGCATCTGGGGCCAGGCGCAGGCGCCGCTCGGCGACTGGTGCGCGCCCGAGGACGGCCTCATCGGGCTGAACGAATGTCCGCGCGGCTGCCCGCAGATCGAGTGCCTGCCGTGCAGCTTCTACGGCAACATCCGCCTTGTCTACTTCTTCCCCGAGGCCGCTCTCTCCACGCTGCGCGGCTACAAGGCGTACCAGTTCGCCGACGGGCGGCCGCCGTGGATCTTCGGCGGCATCACCGCCACAGACGAGGCCAATCGGCCCGGCTATGGCTTGAGCGCGCCCGATATGGGCTACCAGACCGTCCTCAAAGGCGCCTGCTATATCATCATGCTCGACCGCTACTGGCAGGCTTCAGGCGACGACGCGGTCCTGGCCGAATTCTGGAACTCGCTCAAGCGCTGCAACGACTTCTCGATGAATCTGGGCCCCGCCTATGGCCCGGCCCAGGCGATGCCGACGCCGGGCACCGACTGGCACGGCCGCGGCGATACCGAGTGGTTCGAAGCGCCCGAACCGGGCTGGAAGGGCTATGTGACGCACGCCGGCGGCGTGCGCATGGCGCAGGTGCAGATCATGCGGCGCATGGCCGCGGCGATGGGCGACGACGCCTATTGCGCCAGCAGTGACAGCTGGCTGGAAGCCGGCGCGCACGCGCTGGAGCAGCACCTGTGGGCGGGCGACTACTATCTCAACTTCAACGAACCGGAGACGGGGCAGCAGTCCGACCTGATCTTCGGCTACCAGTTGGATGGGCAGTGGGTGACGGACTGGCACGGCGTCGGCGGCGTCTTTCCGCCTGAGCGCGTCGAGAGCACGCTGCAGACGGTGGCCGCGACCAACTGCGCGCTCAGCCAGTCGGGCGCTGTCAACTACGCCACCTTCAGCTACTTCCCGCCCGAGCTGTACATGCTGGCGATGACCTTCATGTACAACGGACAGCAGGAGTTTGGCCGCGACCTGCTGCGGCGCTGTCTGCACAATATCAGTTGTGGTTGGGGTTATAGGTGGGACGCGCCCAACACGGTGCGCGGCGACGCCGACAGCGGCCAGCGTGCGTTCGGCGCCGACTACTACCAGAACATGATGCTGTGGGCCGCGCCGGCCGCGCTGCTGAACCAGGACCTGACCGGGCCGATGCAGACGGATGGGCTGGTGGAACGCGTCATCGAAGCGGGACGGTGACGGCAATTTTGAGTTTCTAGTGTTTAGCTTTTGGCTTTTTGTGACGCGTGGTCTTCACTAACCAGACTGCGAAGCAACACGTGACGGAGGTGAATCCAGTGCGATACCCTATCCCGATTACAGAAGAGCTGTTCGACGAACTGTTCCCTTTCTGGGAATCCGTATATGGACAGGTCTTCCCGGACATAGGGCGCGAGGTTTTCCTCGGCGCCGAAGAGATCTACAGCCGCAGCACGCTCTACATGCGCAGAGAGGGCAGACGCCTGGCCGGCACCTGCTTTACCATGCACTCGAAGACCGTGCCGGCCCTGGCCGGGTTCAGCGAAGTGGCCACCGACCCCCTATTTCGCGGGCGCGGCATCGCGACCGAGCTGTGCGGCCAGGCCGTCGAGGACGTTCGCGCCGGCGGCGGCGAAGCCTTCTTCCTCGGCACCTTCAACCCCGCCGCCGCGCGCATCTACCACCGGCTCGGCTGGCGCAAGCTCGCCGGGACCGAGGTGATGGCCAATATCCTCAGCGGCGAGTCCCCCGAAGCTTTCCTGGTGGACTACTTCAGCGGCGGGGCGGCAGAGATCGTCGAGGCGACGCCGGCCGACCGGCTCCCGATGATCCCGCTGCTTCTCTGTCCGCACGACTGGCAGGTGCTGGACGCAAACACAAACTGCCGCTCAACCCGCTACGCCACCCAGAAATCCTGTATGGGGCTCTATGTGCGCTATCAGCCGATTCAGCGGGTCGGCGGCGCATGGTTCGCCGCCAGGACGGCCGAAGGGAAGGTCGTCGGGCTGGCCACGGCCCGCCGCGATGACGCCGGCGATTTCCAGGTCGACGGCTTCACCCACGCGCGCTTTGGCGCGGCCTGGGAGCCGCTGCTGCAGGCCACGATCGACGCCTGCACAGGGCAGAGACCGTCCCGTTGCTATGCGGTCGTCTCCGTCGAAGATGAAGAGAAAGGGGCTTTGTTCGAGGCGCTGGGCTTTCGCAGGACGGGCGAGGGAGAAGCGTTCGAACTGGACGGCAGACAGGTGGCCTCGATCAGGATGGAAAGATAGGCGCACTGGCCCGGCCGATCGACTTCCTCCTGCCAGTCAGGGCCATATGGAAATTCCTGGTTGCGAGGTGAGCGCCCACAAAGAGCTAACTCGCATCAAGATGAAACGCCCGTCATCTTCTTTGTGGGTTGAGATGGAGACGTTCGGGGATTCCCCCGAACGCGGGAATAGACCGATCAGCGGCGACCAAGTGGTTAATTTGGGGGTGTGCATTCCTGCTTTAGTCCAAGAGATTGGGGTACTAACTCAGCTTGTCGAAAAAAAATAGCGGGGAGGACTGAGATTTGACGACTGACCGATGCATCAATTGGCACTATCCGGGCGCGAGGTGGTGGAAGTTCGACTTCCATACCCACACCCCAAAGTCTTTGGACTATGGCAAGGGAGAAAGGCAATCTGCCTTGAAGCAACTCGGAGCGAAAGAGTGGTTGCTTGGGTTCATGCGCGCAGAGATCGACTGTGTGGCAGTCACAGATCACAACACAGGTGAGTGGGTTGACTGCCTCAAGGAGGAATTGGGCGACCTTGAACGGATGAAACACCCGGAATTCCGGCCTCTTCACCTGTTCCCTGGGGTTGAGTTGTCAGTTAACGGGGGATTCCATCTACTTGCGATCTTTGACATAGATAGTACGACGTCTGATATCGACGCCCTCATCGGTGCCGTTAAATATGACGGGGAAAAAGGGGATAGCACCGGAGTTACCCGTAGGTCAGCCGTTGAGGTTGTTGAAATTGTTCTGGACAGAGGTGGTATCCCTATTCCGGCACATGCAGATGGCCCTAAGGGCCTGTTGCAACCACAAGAAGAAGGTTCGAAAAAAACATTGATTGACGCCAGCACCGTTAGCCAGGTACTTGATTGCGAGGACATTTTGGCGATGGAAGTCGTTGCTTCAGAGTTCGAAAAACCGGACCTTTACGAGCAGGGCAAGCTAGCCTGGGCCGAAGTTCTTGGATCGGATTCACACCACCCCGAGGGTGAAAAGGAGGAGAGCTATCCGGGTTCCCACTACAGTTGGGTGAAGATGGCAAAACCTTCCCTTGAGGGTCTGCGCCTAGCTTTGCAAGACGGTGGAGGCTTTTCAATCCGCCGAAGTGACGAGTCTGAGGCTTTCCATCCGTTCGCCCTGCCGAATCACTGTATCGAATCCATCGAGATTGGTGAGGCACGCTATATGGGGCATGGACAGATGCCCGCAAGGCTCGATTTCAATCCTTGGCTGAACGCTTTGATCGGCGGAAGGGGTACTGGTAAGTCCACTGTCCTTCATGCATTGAGACTCGCGGCGCAGCGAGATTCAGATTTCGAGGCACTCCCAGCCTACAGCGAATCCCGGGAAACATTCAGGCGGTTCAATCAGGTGCCATCAGACCGGACGAAGGACGGAGGGCTGACAGACTCTACCAAAATTCAATGGACCCTGATGCGTGACGGTGTAAGACATCGCGTCCATTGGCAAGAAAACGGTGCTGGCATAGCCGTGGAGGATGAGTCCAAGTCTGGAGAGTGGGCACCTTCAGGTGTGCAGGCGGTCACATTGAACCGGTTTCCTCTTCAGATGTTCAGCCAAGGGCAGATCGCTGAATTGGCCGGAGACGACCCGACAGCATTGTTAAGGGAAATTGACCGTGCGGCCGGGGTTGGAGAACTGCGAGGAAAGCTTGATGAAGCTGTAGCAGGATTTACCTCCTCCAAGGCACGGATACGCGAATTAGACAGTAGATTGCAAGGACGTGAAGATCCCACTGCCCTTGAACTTCAAGACGTGGAGCGGAAGCTCGCGCGATTCGAGACGGCAAGGTATACGGCCGTTTTGACCGGCTACCGTCGCCGTCAGCAGCAACGCCAAGAGTTGGATCAACAATTCGACGCAGTCGAGGACGTTGCTCAACGAATCGAAGCTACAGCAGAAGAACTCCAGCTCGAACGCCTTACGGATGGTTTGTTCGAACAGACAGCGGAAGAGGATCAACAGGTTGTTGATGTTGCGACCAAATTGAAAGCAGCTGTGGAGACAGCTAGCCAACAGTCGAGAGAATTGGCCCGAAGTTTACGCGAAGTTATGGCGTTGCAGCGTGAAGCGCTGAAAGATAGCAAGTGGGAAGCCTCAGTAGAGGAGTCTGCAAAAGCTTATCGGGAATTGGTTAAGAGTCTTGAAGCGGAGGGCGTTACGGATCTGAACGAGTACAGTTCTCTTGTGCAGGAGAAACAACGACTCGATAACGTGATGAAGGAACTGCAGTTGGATAGGGAAGAACAAGATAAGCTCGTCGGGGAATCCCAGGAGCACCTACAGAAAGTCGGGGAGGCACGTCGCGCTATAACTCGTGCCCGCGGTGAATTTCTGTCCACCGCATTGTCGCAGAACAACTTCGTGCGTATAGAGATTCGCCCATATGGAGACGATCCACATGTGATCGAGCGGTCTTTACGTCTAGCGTTAGATGTCCTCGATGACAGATTCTCCGATGACATCCTTATCACAAATGCCGTGTCTTCTTCGAAAGGCGTTGTGGCTGATTTGATTAAGGATTTGCCGGCGGAACCAGATATGCGGATGTCAGAAGTAGACAGACGTCTAAGGCAACTTAAGGAGCGATTCGAGTCGGCGTGCGGTGGCAAGGGCAACTTCGGCGGCCGCTTTGCCAAGTATCTCCAACGGGAGTTCGGTCGTAGGCCAGAGCTGCTCGATAACCTCTTGACTTGGTGCCCGGAGGATGGGCTTGTTGTGAGGTACAGCCGTACAGGGGATGGCAAGGACTTTCAACCTATCTCACAGGCATCAGCGGGGCAGCGATCCGCTGCAATGTTGGCCTTCCTTCTTGCACACGGAGAGGAGCCTCTGGTACTTGATCAACCGGAGGATGACCTGGATAACCTACTGATCTATGACTTGGTCGTGCGCCAGATTCGAGAGAACAAGCTTAGACGACAGATAATCGTTGTCACACACAACCCCAACATCGTGGTCAACGGTGACGCGGAAATGGTCCACGCGCTGTCATTCAATGGAGGGCAGTGTGTCGTCAAGCATTCGGGCTCCCTGCAGGACGAGGCCATTCGAGACGAAGTCTGCCGAGTGATGGAGGGTGGTAAAGAAGCATTTAGACGCCGCTATAGGCGACTCGGATAGGGGCCGCCCCTGGCGGCACAGGCAGCTGTCGACGGGCCCTAAAGGCTTCAAACCGAATATCCGTCTTGGTTGCGCTTGCGCCAGTCGGGCCGGTAGCCGCGGTCGCTGCCGAAGCCATACGAGGAGCCGATCTGGTTTGGGCTGATCCACGGCCACGCCTGCCCGCCGATGATGCGGTAGTCGTCGCCCTTGCCGCACAGCCAGTAAAGCATGTGCGCCACATAGCGCGCCTGGTTGTGCCCGCCATAGTAGGCGCTCTGGAAATCGAACTCCGGCTCGGTAATCCAATCACGCTGCGGCGGCGTGGTGCGCCAGTAATTGTATTTGAGCATATGGCGCGCGCCGCTCGCCGTGGAGACGCCGCGGCGATGGAGGATGCTCTGATGGTGGACGCCGATCGTGCCGGCGGGGCCGGCGGCATAGACCCCGTTCTCGTCGTTGGGCCGCTTGGTCGGCATGATGTGCGAGCCGGGCACAAGCTCGGTCGGCCCCAGTTCGACCGGCGTATCCTGCGGGAAGTAGAAGACCTCGATGAAGTTGAGTTCGGGGCCGAAGACGTGGTCCCCGTCGTGATGCCAGCTCTGCGCGGGCATGGGGCACTCGACATGGTGATGGCTCGCCAGTATGGGCAGGCCCACGTTGCGCCCCAGCAGCGAGCGCATCACGCCGACCACCTGCGGGTTGAGCAGAACATGCTCGATGAACCAATCCTCCAGGAAGATCGTGCTCGGCTCGTGCGAGGCGCGAATCCGCTCCAGGTCCACCTCCGTCAAGCCGTCGGGGATGTAGCTTGGATTGGCCGGGATCTTCCCCTCCAGGTAGTCGCAGGAGCGCCGGTTGATCTCGTCCGGCACCACGCCCTTCAGCAGCAGATAGCCCTCGCGGCAGAATTCCAGCACCTGTGAGTCGGTCAGCGTCGGCTCGCCATCGCACTTGTGATTATCTTTGTCGTGGATCATCTTCTTCTCCTCAGTGGCATTTTCTTGCCGGTCAATCTATCACAACTCCACGCTTTAGGAAACACGATTCGCCGCGCGTCCGTCTGGATGCACCTTATTTTCCCCGTTCTGTGGTCCAGTCTTGGGGGCCATGCAAACACACGTTTTTCAAACCGCATTGGAGGAAACAAGAAATGAATGGCCTTGTAGAATTGCTTGGAAACATGCATGGCCAGCCACAGTGCCTTTTGGATTCGCCTACAGGGATTCCCACAGTCCAACAAGGGCATATGCTTCCAGATGATGTTGCGCAATTCTACCAGCTATGTGGAGGCCTTACATTGGTCGAAGGGGAATTCTGCTTGGCACGCATCGTATCACCACACGAAGTGGTACAGACATGGGTTGGCATCTACGATTGCCCTGCAGAACAACTAGACGAGCTCAGAGATGGACCTTCGTTCTCATGGTATGTCATCGGCAACGGAGATTCAGGCGCGTACATCTCGATCGACTTGAACCCCTCCAGGTTAGGGTTTTGCTGCTATAGCTTTTGGGATTCTCATGCGATGAAGGGGTACTCACCTGTAATTGCAGCTTCTTTTTCTGATTTGCTCAGTCAAATGTGGGCGCGTCGCGGAAAGAGTTTTTATCGAGATGACCCCAAGTTTAAGTCGCTTGGCGATTTCTATGACTTTTTTGACTTGGGTTGGCCCAAATATTAAGGCCACGAAATGGTTAAGCAATTGTGCTCGGCCCCAAAAGCTGGACTTGATCCAAGGTGCATTGCGATTGGTAACTGTAGCAAATTATTCATGGGTCTTACAAACAGCGCATCTTTCCTCAGCAACTGAATTTCCCCTCGCAACTCTTCATCGCCGGGCGGCGCACCGCTTGACCGCGGTGCGCCGCGCTCTACCATCTACACGGCGCCTTGACCGCCAACCTCAACATCGCAGGGGTTGCTCACTATCCTTGCGAAAAGGAATATAGGAGCGGAGAAAGTAAAGAGGGGTGAGGAGTGAAACCCGCATGGCTTCACTCCCTGTTTTACAATCCCGGGGGAACGCCGTATGGCGCGTCGGTAAAGCGGGCCGTCGCCGCATTCAGCGGCCAGGTCTGCCCGCCCTCCGTCTTAAACTGCGGGTGCTTGCCGCACAGCCACAGGAACATCTCTGCCACATGGCTCGCCGCCAGCCATTTATCGCGGTAGTAGCCGGCGTCATCCTTCGCCGGCAGGTAGGGGGCGTTGCCAAAATCGAAATCCGGGTCGATGCGCCAGTCGCGCTGCGGCGGCGCCGTGCGGAAATAGTTGTACTTCAGCGCATTCCTGATCCCCGGCTTCTTGGCCCGCATCGAACTCGAGCGCCGGTGCCAGATCGAGTAGACCGTGATGAAGATCGACCCCGCCGGCCCGGCCATGAAGTCGCTACCGCGCACCCGGTCCAGGTGATTGAGGTGGTCGCTGGCCGAGTAGAGCAGGTGCGAACCGGGCAGAATCTCGGTCGGCCCCATCGCCATCGTGCAGTCCTGCGGCAGATAGAAGACCTGCAAGTTGCGCAGCTCATGCGTGAACTTCGAGTTGCCGTCCCGGTGCCAGCCCTGCCCGACCGTGGGATATTCGACGCGGTGGTTGCTCATCAGCAGGGGCAGTCCGAAATTAACGCCCAACAGCGACCGCACCGCGCCCGCCGCCTGCGGATTCTTGATCACGCCCTCGGCAAACCAATCTTCATACATAATCTCGGTCGGTTCATGCGAGGTATTCTTCTCCAGAAAGGCGCGGGCGCGGGCGTTGATCTCCTCTGGCACGACCGCCTCCAGCCGGATATAGCCTCGTTTGCACAGGTCCAGCACCTCGCCATCGCTCAGCGTCGGTTCACAGTCGTAGTAAGTTTTCATCGCTTTAGCTCCACTTCTCCAGAATGAACTCGCAGCCCAGGCCGGTGGGCCGGTTCTCATCCGGCACCAGCGCCAGATTGGGGAACTGAACGATCCGCCAGCCGTCCCGCATGGCGTCCAGCACCGTCTCGTAGGGCCACGGGTCGCCCGGATGCTGCTCGACGACCTCCCCGTCCTGCACCAGCGAGAGGCCGATCACCTGCGCAGCCACCGACGTATGGCTGGCCTGCAGGTAGAGCAACTCCTGCTGCCCGGCGCCCCCGCGGCGCAGCGTCTCGATGACCTGCCGCAGGCTTTCTGCCGTCAGCGCGCCCGCTTGCTGCGCCTCGATACAGCCCTCAAGCTGTTGTATCGCCGTCTGCGCCATATCCGTCTCCTGAACAGTGCGCCGGTCATGGGGATGCACGTGGCGCTCCCCATGACCGGCTGTAGAGTATCGTTGAAAGCGTCGGCGCAGGTCCCCCTGCAGCCCGCCGCTCCTACCACTTGCTCAGATCCCAGGTGCCGTTGGGATTCTGCTCCATGTCGTTCTGTTCCAACTCGCGCTCGATCCAATCGAGCAGGCTCTGCTGGAAGCGTTCAGCCGCCTCATCGAGCGTGATTTCGCCCAGGTAGAACTCGGTGTAGATCGTCTGGCGCTCGGTCTGCTGCGTGAAGTCGGTGGAGGTGCCTGAAATGTCAAAGGCCATCTGCGAGGTCGGAATCGCGCCCTGGACGGCCTCGGCCAACTCTGCGGGCAGGTTGGGTTCCAGGCCCTTGATGATCGAGATCGCGCCCAGTTTAGCCTCGTGCGCCTTGCGCCAGTTCTGGGGCGCGCTGAGGAACTGGATGAAGTCGATCGCGGCATTCAGGGTGCCCCGCTCGGCGGTCTGCCAGTGAACGTTGAAGGTCATTCCCACACCGGCTATACCCGGCCTGGGGTTCGTATCGGCCAACTCCGACTCTTTCGGCCCGATCAGCGGGTTGGTGGCCACACCGACCTCGAAGTCGATTTCCGGGTTGGTCAGGAAGTTCTGCGCCATCCACATACCGCTCAGAAAGACGGGCGCGTTGCCGCTGATGAAATCTTGCGGGCCGGGGCGTCCATTGACCTTCCATTCCTCGGTAAAGTAGGAGGACCACATCTCGCCCAGACGGAGAATCTCGCGGAATTCGGGGCCGGTGGCCTCAAACAGACCCAGGTGGACGGCCCGTGCGAACTCCTCCTTGTCGATGAAGCCCTTGACCAACGAGGGCTTATAGTCCAACACATCCCACTCTACCAAACCGACCGGCTCAAGCAGCGAATGGTCGAAGATGATGTTGTCCCATTGGGTTGCCGGACCCAGCTGCCCGACAATCGGAACCTCGTAACCGGCCTGCCGCAACTGCTCAAGGAGAGCGACAAGGTCACTGTAGTAGTTGGGGAAGGGGAACTCCAGCCCCAGTTCTTCTATAACGGTCTTGTTGTACCAGATCGTGATCGGGGCGGCATCAACCGGTATGCCGTAGTAGTGGCCGGCCGCGCTGCGTTCCTGGGCGATGGCGCCCGAGAAGCCGTTCTCGAAGATATCGATCCATCTCTCGCTGCCCGGTTCACCTGCCGGCACATAGGGGTTGGGTTGCAGCAGGTAGGCGTCCAACGGGACCATCAGCCCCTTGTCACCGGCCGCGCCGTTGTAGAGCGTATGCCCGTAGTAGAAAAAGATGTCCGGCCCCTGACCGGCGGGGACCTGTGTATTGACGAACCACTGAAAGGGGTCCTGCCCTGACGGTCCAACCGGCCCTGGCACAGGCACGATATCGATGCCCGGGTGCATCGCCTCCCACTCGGCGATCAGCTCTTCCAGGCCCTCATTGCCCTTCAGACCGGCAGCCTTTTGGGCCTCTGTCAACGCCTCGGTCAGGTCATAACCGGAAACAAACACTTCAAGCTCACCCTGGTAGTCGATCGCCAGGTGGCCGCTCGCCGGCACCTCGACTTCGACAACCCGCTCGACCACCGCGGGCGCGGCGCAGGCGCTCAAGAGGAAAACTGTAATGACGGCCAACGTTCCGACCAGCCTCCGCTGGCGACCGCCAAAGGTCCGCTGCAGCTTTTGGAATACGTCTCTCATGGGTATCATCCTTGTCTTCTCCTTTTTCATGACAGCGGTTCGATGCTGAATACAGCCGCTTCAAAAACAGAATGCTTGACAGTTCAGGGATTCACCTCCTTAGCTTTGCAGGGCTACACCTTGAGCGCGCCCGATGACAACCCCCTGATGAAGAGGTTGCGTGTAAAAATGAAGAGAATAATGATGGGCATTGAGGTAACCGTAAAACCGGCGAATACAATTCCCCACTGGGTCTGTTCCGTGTAGGCTCGCACAATGCTCCACACGCCGAGCGAGACCGTGTAAAGCTCCTCATCGCTGATGACTACCGAGGCCCAGATGATGTCGTTCCACTGCCCCAGCACCAGCAGGATGGCCAGCGTCGCCATAATCGGCGTGGAGAGGGGGAAGGCAAGCCAACGGTATGACTGCCACTCGCCCGCGCCGTCTATCCGTGCGGCCTCGAAAAGCTCTTCCGGCAGGCTCGCCATAAAGGGCCGCAGCAGGAATACGCCGAAGACCGCGCCGCCGGCCGCATAAGGAAAGATCAAGGCCCAACGGGTGCCCGTCAACTGCAGCCGCAAAACCAGCATGTACTGCGGAACCAGGCTGAGGACAAACGGAATCATCATCAAGCCGATGATGGAATAGAAGAGAATCTCCTTGCCGGGAAAGGAAAAACGGGCAAAGATGTAGGAGGAATAGCTGGCCAGCATGACGGCCATGCCGGTCGCAACCGTACTCACGATAATCGTGTTCTTGATGTAGCCGGTCACGGCAGGGGCAATCCTGGTATAGTTGTCAAAGTGATAGGGCAGCATAATCCCCCACGGATTGGCGTCGAACTGGTGGCCCGACTTGCCGGCCTGGATCAGTAACATTGCGACCGGCAGCAACGCCAGGAACAACAGGACGACCAATGTGATGTGCGCCGGCAGGTCCCACCTGCGCACGAATCCTGCGGTCGTCGTGGAGCGCTGTGCGTTCGCGGTCACGATGCTCACCTCACCCTGCGTCCGGTTCGTATTCGACATCAGAGCGCACAAAGCGCAGATTGACAAACGTCGCGCCCAGAACCACCAGGAACAGAACGACGCCGATCGCCGAAGCATAGCCAAAACGGGAGTTGAAGAAGGCCTCACGGTACATATAGTAGGCCGGCACCATCGTTGCGTTCCCCGGCCCCCCGCCCGTCAACGCGAACTGCAGTGTAAGCCCTTGCAGCGTGTTGATGATCGCCAGCACAATCACCAGCCTGACCGCGCCCAGGATCAGCGGCAAATCAATGTGCCAGATCCTGCGAATCCCCCAGCCTGCATCCATGCGATAGGAGTCAAAGATCTCGTTGGGGATGTTGATCAGCCCGGCCAACAGGATGAGCAACGACGCGCCATGTATCCACGGAAAGCCGAAGAACATAAGCGACAGCAACGCGGTGTCGAAACTTCCCAGCCAATCATGCCGCAGGAAATCAAGACCAATCGCGGTGAGGAACGTGTTGATCAGACCGTAGCGCGCATGATAGATGTAGCGCCAGGTCAGAATCACCACCATGGCCGGCACCAGCGTTGGAATCAGAAACATGGTGCGATAGAAGTTGGCCGCGCGCTGGCTGCGAACGAGGAAGATCAACTCGGCCGCCAACAACGGCGGGATCAGCCCGGTGAGCACGTTGGCGACCATCAGCTTGAGCACGTTGCCGACCGAGGTGAGGAAGAGCCGATCCTGAAACAGGTCGCTGAAGTTGCCCAGCCCGATGACTCTGAGTTGAACACCGTTGAATTTGCTGAGCGAATAGTAGAGCGCCATCAGCGGCGGGGAGTAGGAGAAGATGCCCAGCAGCACGAAGATCGGCACGAGGTACAGATAATACCGCTTCGCCCGCCACATCCTTTGCGGCAGCGAAGCCTGGCTCGCACTGTGCATTAGTACGCTGCCCGCGTCAGCGTGTGGAGTATGCACGATATCAGCTATGCAATCTGCCTATGGACTAAAAAGGGGCGGCCATGATGCCATGACCAAGAATATTATATCATTGGCTCTATTGGCCCGCCAACAGCACAAAAAGAAGCCGCGCGGGTGCATCCCAGAATGGGAGCGCGATTGCGGCTACGTCCGGGTTTCCGGACCGCTTGCAGGCGACGTGATGGGCGCCTAGGACAGGTGCGCTCGTACGAGAGTTTGCGGGAGTTTGCGAGTTCGCCAGGTCGCGTTTTGTCGCGTTTAGCCGCGCTATTTTTCTTTTCTTGTGTCCGGGCACGTTTGGGCGTGTTCTGTCATATCGTGTCGTATCTTGTCGTCATTTCTCGTCATTTCTCGTCCCAAAATGGTTTTCCCGGGTATGGCGGGCAGCGGGCGGTTGCGGCACCGGCTGGGCAGGGAGGGCAGCAGTTTGCTGCGCATGGTTGCCGCGCCGGGGGCAGGATGGGCAAAATGACATGACTCTTACTTGAAGCTGGCTTACGTTTGCGGCAGGGCCGCGGCTGCGATCGTTTATGTTTCGCACAATTGTACGACAAAATCGGGGAGTTTGCAGTGCCTGGAATTTCCAGGACTCTTTTCAGAATGGGGGTGGGTTGCTGAGATGCTCTGAAGGAGCAGGATGCTCAGCAGTTGTCGGAACTGTGATCCATGCAGTTGATTTGATGGAGACAGTTGACGGCAGCGGCTCAGGCGGCGTCTTCATTCACGAGAAGCAGGTGAACTACGGTCCGATTGTGGCCAGAGGCGACCTGCATCCGTCACCTCCTGGAGCAGTTCTTCAACAGGCGCGGGAGCCGAAGCTGGCTGCGGGCGAGACAGCCGCGACCCCTGGGACACGTTCCCAAAAATTTGGGATGCAGCCAGCCGCTCACCCCTCTTGAGAGATCGTGCAAACGGTGCTATACTTTTTTCTTACCTTAGCGAGGACGTTATCGAACGCGTCCCTTTCGGGCAGGAGCGAGAAGGGTTCAGTTATGAGCGAGGTGTTTCGGGTTTGCCCCAACTGCGGCCAGGATGTGGCGATGGCGGCGCGCCACTGCAGCGAATGCGGCTACAATACCCAGGATGGCTATCCGCTTGAACGCCGCAACAACCTGCCAGCGGTGGTGGCGAAAGTCGGGCTGCCGGTTGCGGCCGGTCTGACCGGCCTGGTGCTGCGGGCCGGATGGCAACTGCTGCGCAAACAGTTGCCGACGCTGGCTGCCAACGCGCTCAGCCAGCGCGCGCCGCGTTCACCCGCGCAACCCCGCAAAAGACGGGGCGCCCGTTTCATCCATATCCGCTCGAAATGGGCTGTCGGCGATCGAGACGGTGTGTGGCAGTCCGGCGAGGAAGAGCACACCATCGAAGTTGACGATGGTTAGCCGCTGCCTCTTTTGCGGCCCTCTGACCACTGAAAACCGCCGTTCTCAATCCTCATCCACATATTGCCAGCGGGCCGCCGCGTTGCGCTGTCTCCTGGAAAGCCGCCAGCCCCAGCCGGTGATGCTGAAGCCGACCGCAATGAAGAGACCCGCCACCATATAGGCCAACAACTCCGGCCACAGCAGGATCGCAACGCCAAAGAGCATCAGTATCAGCCCCGGCGCAATCATCAGCCAGCGCCCCAAACCACCGGCCTGCTGGGATATTCGCTGCCCTGCGCGAAAGAAACGTACAGAGGACTGTTGTCCAGTAAACATATTTCACACTCCGTTGGAGCTATGCGCAGAATTCTGCGAACGCCGTCAGGCGGAACCGCGCCGTCGCGCGTTCAGTCGCGGCTGCGGCCCAGCAAGATGAAGGCATAGTACAGCAGCGTCATGATCGATTGGATCGCAGCGGCCACGTAGGTCAGGGCGGCCGCATTCAGCACCGCGTTGACGCCCTGCAACTCCTGCTGGCTGACGATCCCCTGGTTGACGAGGATCGCCTTGGCCCGCTTGCTGGCGTCGAACTCGACCGGCAGCGTAATCAGCGTAAACAGAGCCACCGCGCCGAAGAGAATCAGTCCAATCCACGCTATGGTCGGCCCAAAGCCGCTGGGGATCATAAGGCCGATGAAGAAAATGATCGGCCCCAGCCAACTGCCAATTTGCACGGTGGGGACGACTGCGCTGCGCAGGGCCAGAGGGCCGTAGTTGGTGCTGTCCTGCAACGCGTGACCGGCCTCATGCGCGGCCACACCGATTGCGGCCAGGCTGTTACTCCGATAGACCTTCGGACTCAGGCGCAGGATCTTTTTGGACGGATCATAATGGTCGGACAGGAAGCCGCCCGTCTCTTCGACGTTCACGTGCCCCAGTCCGTTCGAGTCGAGGATACGGCGCGCCACCTGCGCGCCGGCCGTACCGCGCCCGGCCGGCACCTTGGAATACTTATTGAAGGCAGAGCGGACCCTGCTCTGTGCCCAAAAACCCAGCAGAAGGCCAGGCAGACTGATGATCAGATAGATTGGATCGAAGAAAAACATAACTCACCTCGCAGAGAGTTTTCAGTCCATGGTTTGATGGGCTTCTCTTGCTTCGGTCACCCGAAAAGCCCATCTCAGCTTTCAGTTGGCAGACAAACGTCCGCAACACACTGACATAAAGCTATGAACGGCTTTCTATTGTACCATTACGAAACAGTATCGCTGCGGTTGCTTATACCTGCGTTAGCGTTCGGTTAGTTCTACGTTTGCGCGCCAACGCCGCCAACTGGCGAATCTCTGCGCTGCCCAGAAGATAGCTGGCAAGCGCATAGATGAAGAGACCAAGCCCAAGCCCGACGACAGCCGTTATCCAGCCCAGGGGAATCCGTAAGACAGCGCCGCTGTCAGGCAGAATCGCCAGCCAGAAGAGGAGCCCGCCCGCCATCACAGCCGCCGCCAGCAGAGAACGTCCGCCGCTCGTCAGCAGTTCCCGCACGGGTAGGCCCTGCACTGTTGCAGCATGCGTTGCCACCCCGCTATCTGGGCGCAATTTACGCCCCAGCAGAATGAGCAGAACGAGCATCTCCAGCGTGGTGGCGATGCTGTTGGCCAAGGCCAAGCCGCCATAACTCAGCCGGCCAATCAGGGCAAGGCTGAGCAGAATGTTCAAAGCCATCGCCGCCACGCCGACGACCACCGGCGTGGCCGTGTCGTGCAACGCGTAAAAGACCCGCACCACGATCTCGACAACAGCATGGGCCACCAGGCCAAGCGCATAAAAGCGCAGCGCGTAGGCGACGGCCTCTGTGCTGGCGGCGTCGAAGCGGCCGCGCTGAAACAGAAGCGCGATAAAAGGCTCATCCAGGACAAAAAGCAGGAACGCCGCCGGTATCGACAGGAAGAGGATCAGACGCAGCAGACCGGTGAGCGTCTCCAGCAGCTGGGCGCGGTTGCCGACAGCCACCTGCGCCGCAAAGGTAGGGAAGGCAACCGTCGCCACGGCCTGGGCAAAGATGCCCTGCGGCAGCAACATCAGCAGCCAGGCGTAGTTGAGCGCGCTCAGACTGCCATCCGGCAGACCGCTTGCCAGAATCGTGTTGACCAGAAAGTTGAGCTGGACAAGGAGCAGCCCCAGCACACGCGGCCCCATCAGGCGGGCTACGTCCCGCACTTGTGCATCGCCGACACGGAAGCTGAACTCGTAGCGAACACCCTGCCGCAACAGCGCGGGCAGCTGCACAACCAGATGCAGCACCGCGCCCGCAACCACGCCGACCACAAGACCGTGAATGCCCAGCACCGGCGCCAGCAGCCAGGCGCCGGCGATGATGGCGCAGTTGTAGAACACAGGCGCGACAGCCGGCATCAGGAAATGCTGCACCGCGTTGAGCGCGCCCATGATCAGGCCGCTGGCGCCGAAGACGACCGTGCTGGCCAGCATCCAGCGCATCAGCGACGCTGTCAACCGCTGCTGCTCGGTGGAGAAGCCCGGCGCGATCACGCTGGCCGTCAGGGGTTCGGCAAACAGCATCGCCAGCCCGCACAAAACGATGAGGAACAGCGTCAATAAATTCAGAATGCGGCTGAACAGCAGCCACGCCTGTCGATGGTCAGATGCGCTACCACTTCGGTGATTGAGCGCTTGATTGTTCTCTGTCCAGGCGGCGGCAAAGGTGGGGATGAAAGCGCTGCCCAGCGCGCCCCCCGCCACGAGTTGAAAGAGCAGATCCGGGATGCGGAACGCGGCCAGATAGGCGTCCAGGTCGGCGCTGGTGCCGAAGCGGGCGCCGATGATCATCTCCCGCAGCAGACCCGTGCCTCGGCTCAGAATGAACAGCAGGATGACCAGCGTCGCGGCGCCGGCGATGCCTTTGCTATCCAGCGCACGCACGCCTTGCCCGCTGTCGTGGGCCGGCGCATCACAGTTGTCCGGTCTTGTCATAACGGTCGCTGTCGTGTTGATCCGTGCGAGGGTTTGGCGCTTTTTTGCCGTACAGGAACAGTTCTGTACAATATGCCATCTTCTCTTCTACAGAGTCAGGCAAAGAAAGGGTAAAACGCGCTTGCTTTGAGCGCAAGGTAGAAATTCCATGTCATCCGCGTATCTATCTGTGAACGCTTGGCGCGAGATATTCGCCCGCGTATTTGATGACCCCGACGCGCAGTCCAACATCAGCCCGGCATGGTTGATCAACCCGGCGACCCGCCGCCGTCTGAAACTGGACTATCTGTTCCCGTCCTTTGCTATAGCCGTGCGCTTCGCCGGCCTGACCGGTACAGGGCGGCGCCGACGCAGCGATTGGGAACTGCTGGACGAGGAACAGCGCGACCAGACGCGCGATGAACTCTGTCGCCGCAATGGCATTCAACTGGCTGTGATCAACCCGTTTGACGAGCCGGTCAAGCAGATGGACCGCTTTCTGATGGTATTGAGCCGGGCCCGCCGCCTGACGGCCCTCGATGACCGCGCCAGCCAGGAGAAAAGCGCGTCCATGGATGCGCTGGCCGCGGCTTTGCAACGCGCCAATCGGTTGCGCATCGCCCTCTCCGGAAATCCGGAGCAGACTGTTGGAACGCTGGCGGAGGCCTGGCGCGACCGGGAAGCCAACATCGCCACGACGTTGCAAGAGGCGGCCACAGCGCAAACGCCGCAACCGACCCGCTCACAACAGCGCACGCTGGCGCAACTCGCCTGCGGACAGCGCATTGTCCACACACATTTCGGCGCCGGCGTGATTACCGAAGTGAGCGGGGAGGGTGACGAAAAGCGCATAAAAATCCTCTTCGATGCCGACCAGGAACGCACGTTTCTCGCCTCCCTCCTGGCGGATAAGCTGGAAGCGTCTCCCTGAAATTCACCTCCCCTCCACGGCGGCAGCGCCTCTTTGAACAGTACAAAAACACCCTTACCGCAAGTGCAAGGGTGTTGACGAACGGAATCTCTTTTCACTTTTCAAGCGCGCGCCGTCTGCGCTCAAAAACTATCCTTCCTCTTTTGCCCCGCTCTTGCTTTCACTCGCTGAACTGCTCTTCGATTCCGCCTTGGTATCACTCTTGGATTCGCTCTTCGATTCACTCTTCGATTCACTCTCCGCCGATTCACTCTCCGTCGATTTGTCCGCCGCCGAGCCATTGCTGTCCGCTTTTTGCGCCGCGGCTTTCTTCTTTTCGTCCTCTTTTTTGCTATCGGTGATATACCATCCACTGCCCTTGAAGTGAATGGCCGGCTTGCTCAGGAGCCGGGCGACTTCGACCGATGCGCAGGCCGGGCAAGCGGGCAAGACGACGCTGGAAAATGACACGATGCGTTCGTATTGATTCCCACACTCTTTGCATGCAAGCTCATAGATAGGCATCGAACATTCTCATCCTTGTCGTAGTTTTCTTTTGCCAAATCTGCGGACACAACTATACTACCCGAAGCCCTCGCACGTTCAGCTGCATTGCGCCCTGCACGCAAAACGCGCACCAGCCAAGTATACCTTTTTGTAGAACCGTTGTCGAATCGGAATTGAATCACACGCATCACGCAAAGACAACCGCGCGGTACAATAGACCAACTTTGCGAATGGCTTTTGACTTTGTACGCAGCGCAATCGAAAACGGATATTACGAACCGGAAGGGATCTATCTGACAGCGCCATTTGAAGGCCAGCGGCGCGTCGTTCAGAGGTGGGGCGCCCGCCCGGAGTACCACCGACGCTTTGTCCTGGGCGGAAAGATGCTGCTTGGCCACGATGGCGTCGATTTTGAAATGCACGCCAACGAGAAAATCATCGCCGCGGACGATGGCATCATCATAACAGTTGCCAATGATCCCGAGCGCCACGACCATTTCATCCGCATCGCACACTCTTGGGGTGAGTCCCTCTACACACACTTTCAGAACTGTGTCGTGAACGCCGGTCAACAGGTGGAACGAGGCGAATTGTTAGGCCCCTTCTATCGCGGGCCTGAACCGGAGGGGCACTTTCATTTCGGTATTCGTGTTTCCCCTTATGTCGTTAATGACGGATGGGGAGGCTATTCTGATCCGCTGCCTCATTTTCCGCCGACCGCGATTCTACTTGATGCCGATTGAGTTTCTCTGTTCTTGTAGAAAATTTTCCATCCAGTGTTTATTCTTTATTATGTAGTATGTCACCGTAGGTAGTGGGGAAATGGGGACAGATGAATTTGAGGAACTATATGTGGTAACAAAATGGAAAAACGCCTTTATGTCGTGTCAAGGCAGCCTGAAGCGCACGTTTCGAATGGGGATAATCTCCGAGGACAGAACAGGAAAGGGGAGGACAGGAAAATCCGTCGAATAGATGTTCGACACAAGATACGGGAATTTTCCCCCAGTTGTGCTCACTTGGGCATAACTCACCAAAGATGGGGATAAACAGAGGGGCAGAGCCACAAGCAGAGCTTATCCACTTTTTGACGGGTTATCCCCGATTTTATCCCCAATTATACAGTTTTTCCCCATGTTTTGCCTTTTTATCCACATCCGCCGTGCGCGTGAAGCCTCCTTTTCCTATTGATGTCGCCGTTTCGAGTGGAGCGATCGCACGCTGAGCGTCTGATTCCTGCAAGCGCGAGGTAGATTTCGTCGTGGTGAGTTATACACAAGGTCGCAAACCGGCCAACGATCTGTTTGAGGCCGCCCGCATTGAGCGGATCGACGCCAACGCGCCCCTCGCCGCGCGCATGCGTCCCCGCACCCTCGAGGAGTTCATCGGCCAGGAGGCGATTGTCGGGCCAGGACGACTCCTGCGGCGGGCGATTCAGGCAGACCAGTTGAGCAGCTTGATCTTCTATGGCCCGCCCGGCACCGGCAAGACAACCTTGGCCCAGGTGATTGCCAACACGACGGCTGCGCACTTCAGCGCGCTCAACGCGGTACTGGCCGGCGTCAAAGACATCCGCGCAACCGTGGCCGAAGCCCAGGAGCGCTGGGCGCTTCACGATCAGGGCACGATCCTCTTTGTCGATGAGGTGCATCGCTTCAACAAAGCCCAGCAGGACGCGCTCCTACCCTGGGTCGAAAACGGAACGGTAACGTTCATCGGTGCAACGACCGAAAACCCCTATTTTGAAGTCAACAAGGCGTTGGTCAGCCGCAGCCGCATCTTTCAGCTAAAGACGCTGACGGAAGACCACCTGCGACAGATCATGCAGGCCGCCATCAGGACGCCCCAACGCGGCTACGGTGACCTGCGTATCGAGATCGAGGATGAGGCGACCGATCATCTGGCCTCTATCGCCAACGGCGACGCCCGCGCGCTGCTCAACGCGCTCGAGTTGGCAGTCGAGACAACCGCCGCCGACCCGTCCGGCGTCGTCCGCATCACGCTTGCCATCGCCGAGGAGTCGATTCAGCGCCGCGCGGTGCTGTATGACAAAGAGGGCGACTATCACTTTGATACGATCAGCGCCTTCATCAAGAGCCTGCGCGGCAGCGACCCGGACGCGGCGCTGTATTGGTTGGCGAAGATGATCTACGCCGGTGAGGAGCCGCGCTATATCTTTCGGCGCATGTTGATCCTGGCGAGCGAGGATGTTGGCATGGCAGACCCCTTCGCCATTCAGGTGGTCAACGCCTGCGCCGCCGCCTTCGACCGCGTTGGGCTGCCGGAGGGCAACTTCCCCCTGGCGCAGGCCGCTCTCTATCTGGCGACGGCGGAAAAGTCCAATTCGATCCTGGCGTTTTTTGACGCGCTCGACGCCGTCCGCAATGAGCCGGATTCGGAAGTGCCCAATCACCTGCGCGACGCCAACCGCGACAGCGAGGGGTTCGGGCACGGCGCCGGTTATCTCTATCCCCACGCGTACCGCGATCATTGGGTGGCGCAGCAGTATCTCCCCGGCGCGCTGCAGGGCAAGGTGTTCTACGAGCCGACGGGCCAGGGGTATGAAGCCCGGATCGGCGCCGCCGTCACCCAGCGACGCGAGGCGCAGTTGGCCGCGATGTTGGAAGGCGCCGGCGCGCCGCCGGAGATCCTGACATTCGACGGTTCACCCAACGAGTCCGCCCGCGACCACTGGCTCCAGCGCACGATTGCGCAGTCCGGCGAAGCGACCGCCGCGCTGCGCGATCGTATCCTGAGCGGCGGCCCCCTGGAACGGCATAGCGTTGTGCTGGATGTGAACGCCGGCAGCGGCCTGCTGACCTGGGAGGCGCTGCGGCGTGCGCCCGAAGGCGGGGTCTACGCGCTGGCGTTCAACGAGGCTGACCGCCGCGCCCTGCTGGAGCAGGCGCGAAACCTGGACGACGTTGAGCGGCCAATTGTGCTGCACGGGGCGATTGAAAAGGTGGCGCAACTGCTGGATGTCGAAGCGGTCCGCTTTGATGCGATTGTCGGACGCAACGCCCTGCTCGGCTGCGTGGACAAAGGGGCTGCCCTGGCGCAGCTGGCCCAAAAATTGGCCGCGGACGGTTGGCTTGCCCTGGCGGAGACGATTCCCAGCTACACGCAGAGAATCTACGCCCTGGGGGATCGCTCGTTGCTTAGAGCGGAGTTGGCTGAGAGGTTGGTCGAGGCCGAAGAGTCGATCTATGCGGATGACACCGATGCGCTGGTCAACTGGGATGACGACACGTTGCGGGCGGCCCTCTCCGCCGCCTTTCCTGCCGCGTTGCAAGCCGGCCGGGTCTCGCTGGAGTGGATCGACACCGATACCGATCTGCGCATCACGGACGCGCAGATCGGGCGCTGGTTCGGCCCGGCGCTGGGTGCGCGCAGATCCTATGCTGAGCGGCTGGCGGAACGGATGCAGCCTTCCGAAGTCGGGGAGATCGAGAACTGGATCAGTGGGCAACTGTTGAACCGGACCGTCACATGGCGCCGCCGCACTGTGTTGATGCTGGCGGCGAGTCGGTCGAGCGGCTAGGTGTTCCCGAGCAATCCCGATTCGCGTCAATTGGAAGTTTCATAATATCGCAGGCGCCCCGACATTTTGGCGGGGCGCTTTTCATTGTTCTGGTTGGGATGCCAGTTCCAGCCATGATACAGTAGGAAGCCACAACAGCCATTCGTTTCTTACGCGCAGAAATAGCATGAGCCTGGCGTCTGCGATGCGAGTGCATGTCTTGACAAACAACGACTCCGCTCAGTCAGCAAAGGGATGTCATGAAGACGATTGCTACGTTAGCCTTTGCGTTCATTGTAGGGTACTTACTGGTGGTTAGCTACAGTCATTCCGTTAGCGCGCAATCCGAAGATACATCAACGCCAACCCCAACACGAACCCCTTCATCAACATCAACACCAACATCAACCCCGGCTTCAACGCCAACACCGGCGCTGCAAACATACCTTACTGTACAAGGGGAAAATATCGCTGTCCTGGGCAAGGCAGACGCTTCTGTAGAGATCCATTCAGCCACGGGGGCGCATGATGGCGATTCAGATACAATGTGGAACTCGCAGCATTTTTCACCGCAGTGGTTGTCAATCGAATTCGATGAATTCCATCTGGTCAACAAAATCGAGTTGATTGTTTCGCAACATGAGCCTGGCCCGACGACACATGAAATCTGGTTGAGGAATGACTCTCACGCAACAACCTTCTATCAACGACTTGTCAATGTCCAAACTGAAGACGGACAAACGGTGGAAGTTTTCGTCGACCCGCCGCAACACATAGACAAGGTGTATATCCTGACAAGCCAGAGCCAGGGCTGGGTCGCTTGGCGCGAAGTGAGAGTATTCAACGCAATTGCGTTGCGCAATTGGCAACTTGAATCGTTCGTTTCTGGGGTAGAGTTGCCCGTGCAAGTCACTCATGCTGGTGATAGTAGCGGTCGTCTGTTTGTCGTTGAACACAAAGGGCGCATTCGCATCATCAAGGACGGCGTTATCAACGATATTCCCTTCTTGGATATCTCAGATCGGGTCACATGTTGCGGAGAGCAGGGGTTTTATGTGGTAGCCTTTCCGCCATCCTATGTCGACCGCCAACATTTCTACGTGAGCTATGTCAATCTAAATGACGACCTTGTGATCAGCCGTTTCAAAACGACTTCTCATCCTGACATTGCCGATCCTGACAGTGAGGAGATACTGCTTACTATCGTACAACCGAATACAGCGCACAATGGCGGCTACATGGCTTTTGGCCCCAAAGATGGATACCTCTACATCGGCAGCGGAGATGGTGGCGACATCGAGGACAAGCCGAATGGGCAAGACCCTGATACACTGCTGGGCAAAATTTTACGGATCGATGTGGAGTCCGGCGGCAAGCCTTATGACATTCCAGCCAGCAATCCGTTCGTAGGAGTTGAGGGCTATAGAGATGAAATTTGGGCATTGGGCATACGCAATCCCTGGGGATTTGTTTTTGATAGACAGACCGGCGAGTTCTATATTCCTGACGCTGGCGAGGGCAGAAGAGAGGAGGTTAATTTTCAGAGCGCCGCAAGCGAAGGTGGGGAAAACTACGGATGGGCTGCCTGGGAAGGAAATACATGTTACGAATTTCTTGGCACATCTTGTGATGTGGCTGATGTAACATTGCCGGTAACCGTTTATGATCATACCCAAGGGCGGTGCGTCATTGTAGGCGGCGCGGTTTACCAGGGTATTTTCCTCTACGCTGATTTTTGCAAAGGCACCATTTGGGGGCTGCAGCGTAGAGGGGATAGATGGCAAAGCACACGACTCATCGACAGATCTATTCCAATTAGTGGAATTGGCACTGACGAAACGGGCAATGTGTATGTTATCGACTATCCGGCAGGCGTGATTTATCGCCTCGTTCCATCCAAAACGGAAGAAGAAAGCGAACAAGATGGAACCGAATAACGCGTTGGCGCCTTCTTCACCTGCAAAGTCATGATCGTCTTCACAATATCGGCGCGGATGCCGTTCGTCAACTCCTGGTACATGGCAAACGCCTCGCGCCCGTAGGCAACCAGCCGGTCGACCTGCGCAATCGCCTGCAAACCGGAACGCATTCCCCACGGGCAACTCTTATGCTATCACGGGTCTGGACGCCAAGGTAGGGAACAATGCGCACGCGCTGTGGACCGAGCAGTTGCCCCGGACGGGCGGAGACACGCCTACTTCGACGCCAACGGCTACACCGCCGGAGCCGGCTCCCTCCGGTCTGAGCGCTATCGCCGTTATCGCCGGCAGTCCGGACACCGCGACCATCATACTCCAGGACAATGACACGCCCTCGAGGCAGGTCGAGCAGTCGTCTGATACGGCGAGCTACACGGCAGTGGAGGGCGGCAGCGCAGCCACTGTGACGGTCGAACTGGATGCCAATCCCGAGCGGGTGGTGACGATTCCGATTTCCGTAACGCGCAACGGGGGGCGAGCGCGGGCGACTACAGCGGCGTCCCTGCCAGCGTGACCTTCAACAGCGGGGATACGGCGGAGACGTTCAGCGTGACCGCGATCAGCGACATTGTGGCCGACAATGGAGAGAGTCTGGCGCTGGGCTTCGGCACGCTGCCCAGCGGCGTAACTGCAGACAACTCGGACACAGCGACCGTCAATCTGGCGGAACATGACTCGAGATTGATCGTGGTCACGGCCACCTACGCTACGATACGGCGACCTACGTGAGAGCAAAGCGCGGCAACTCGGCCACTGTCACGGTGGAGTCGGATGTGAATTCGGCGCTGACGGCGACAGCCCGCCCCGGCGAAACGGCTGACAGAGACGTGAGCGGCGCCGACTAAGCGGCATGCCAGTCAGCCTAATTCTCGCGGTAACGGCGGCCGCAGACGGTGCGGAGGCCGACCGCGACAGCGAGGGGTTCGAGCACGGGACCGGTTATCTCGACCCCCACGCCTATCGCGACCGCTGGATGGCGAGGTCATCGAGCGGCTAGGTGTTCTTGGGGAGGACCTTAAGATAGCGCGCTCCAGCCCGTGTGGAAATTGAGTTCTTGAATCAATGCGAAAGTATTTATGCAGGGCACGTTGAAGTCATTGCACACGTCAGGCAGCTTTCGGTTGGCGCGGGTCCGGTTAGGTTTGGAATGCTCGGTGGTTACTACAGATCGATTCTGTCTATCAACGAGCGCATAGGCGACAAGAAACGGGTCTTGTCCTACCTTTACAATTTCCTCATCGGTTAAGTCGCTAGCGTATCCTTGCTCGGTGACACGGGCAACCAGTTCCACGGCGGCCTCTTCATCAAGCACCAACGTATCGTTGTTTGTCTTCAGCCACTCGACCAATGGATCTTCTTTATCCTTTGGAGGCCGGGGAAAGATAACTTCCTCATAGATTTCTAGAGGAATTTTGATCCGGCCGAGTCTACCCATCTCCAACAGCCAATCCCAGTATTCCGGGACCCTCGCGATAGGATAGTAGTCACGATTTGCGTCAATGAGGACATTGGCGTCGAGAAGGTAAAGCACAGGCATCGCCTATCGTGAACTACCGGTATCCAGCAACGGCTGTACCTGTCTGGGCTTGACCCCCAGGATCTGCGCCGCCTTAGACGTTGACAGAGCGTCTGCCGCCATCATTCGCCTCACCACCCCTATGATCCGTCTGCCTAGTCGATGGCGGCGTACCCTATAGTAGTTGAGTATGGTTTCATTCTGGCGTGTGCGCTCACGATGCTTTTCCCGATTTCGAAGCCACTCTTCACGATATGAAATTTTCAGGTGGTTATAGATTTCCCAAGTGATCAGATCGGATCGATATGCTTTGTAGGCAATCATGGCGCGGCTCACCTTGAACTCGCTCGCAAGCGCACTGATTCGCTCTGTGATGTTACCGATTTGGACACTATGGTTGAGAGCAAGTCGCTTCAATCCCCTTGCAGGCAGCAGGAACTCCCCAGCAACATCGTTGCAGAATCGCTCTACCTCGTTCTCCGCACTATCTCCGCTGATTCCGGTATGACCGAGCAGCAGATGCACCGTTTCGTGCAATAAGGTGAACGACCAGGCAGATTTGGCGTCCTGGTCGTTGGTCACGATAAAAGGAGCCACTTCGTCCGCGATGGCGAAACCGCGAAAGATCGTTGTATCAAGCGCAGTCTTGTAGTTCCCCAAATTCCCCTTGAGCAGAACAAATATACCCGCCTCCTCGGCACTCCTGCGCAACAGGGCAAAAGCGGCGGACTCGTTCGGCTGGGCGCGGTAGGCCGACGCATCGAGGCCCAGCAGCGCCTGCAACGACTTTAAAACTGCCGCGCGGCCATCCTCTATGCGGTGAGAGCCGACGAAAGGCAGCGACTCCGCTTCATCTTCGTCCTCCAGCATGACGCGAACCATACTCTGGCGCGCCCTGATCTCCCGGATCAAGGCGTCCAACAACGCCTCTTTAGCGGCGTCAACACTTTGGGGGAGTGTGCGAAAATCCACGCCCCGTTCACCCGCCCGCGGCGGTTTGGAGAGGTAAAAAGTGAGCAGGGGTCGGCGGTACTGTCCCGCCATTTTTATCAATTGGGGCCGCGACGGCTCCTTTTGACCTTGCTCAATAAGGGCCAGCTTCTCTACCGCAGACGATCTGGAACTATCTTGAAAACCCAGCTTCCTGGCCGCCTCCTCCTGGGTAAGGCCGGCCGTCGCGCGGGCCCAAACCATGATTGCGGGGTTGACACTGGGCATCGTCCTGGGATCCTCCCTCTATTCGTTTTGAGTCGTCAGTCTGTTGCTTTTGGTTGACAGGCGACGCCCATTAAGAGCAAGAAGCTACGCCACTTCGCGCACGGGCGCACCGCCCTGTTTCGCATCGGCCTTCATGTGGCAGATCTTGTACTTCTTTCCGCTGCCGCACCAGCAGGGGTCGTTGCGCTTGGGGCGGTTGTTCGTGTTGCGAACCGTCTTCGGTTGGGAGATGTCCTGACGATTTGTCTGGATATTGCGCGCAATCGGCGTCGGCAGTGTCGGCGCCCTCTGCACCTGCAAAGTCATCATCGTCTTCACAATGTCGGAGCGGATGTCGTTCATCAACTCCTGGTACATGGTATAGGCTTCGCGTTTGTATGCAACCAGCGGGTCAACCTGCGCAATCGCCTGCAAACCGACCCCTTCCCGCAGCCTGTCCAGGTCGGTCAGATGGCGCACCCAGCGGTGGTCCACCGCCCGCAGCATAATCTGGCGCTCGGCATCGCGCAGCATATCGGCATCGATCTCCTGCTCCTTCAGATCATAAACCTGGTGCGCGATCTCGGTCGCCTGCTCTGTGATGGCGTCGGCTTCCATTTCCTGCCACGGGGCCGGATCGAAGTTCTGTGGAAAGGGGAAAACCGTGCGCAAAGCCAGGGGCAGTTCTTCGGGATTCCACTCCTCTTCATAGCGATGGGCCGTGTGCTGCTCCACGACCGCATCGATCTCATCGGCGATCAACTCCTGAATCGCCGGTTTCAATGACGGTTCGTTCAGAAGCCGCCGCCGCTGCATGTAGATCGTCTCCCGCTGCTCATTGACCACCTCATCATATTTCAGCACGTGCTTGCGGATGTCGAAGTTGTGGCCTTCCACCCGCGTCTGCGCGTTCTCTATCGCCTTGCTGATCATATTGTGCTTGATCGGCTGATCGTCCTCCAGCCCCAGGCGATCCATGACGCCCGTCACCCGGTCGCCGCCGAAACGCCGCACCAGGTCGTCCTCCAGGCTGAGGAAAAAGCGGCTGGCGCCCGGGTCCCCCAGACGTCCGGAACGGCCGCGCAACTGGTTATCAATGCGCCGCGCCTCGTGGCGTTCCGTGCCGACCACATACAGGCCGCCCACAGCCTTCACCATCTCCTGATCCTTTTTCGTCTCATCCCACCTTTCCTTGAGCACCGCGGCCCAGGGCGTGTTATAGGACGTGGTGGGGTCCTGGCCGCCCTTGAGCAGCTCCAGGCAGTGGTTCCACGCCAGTTGGGGGATGCCCGTCAGATCGACGCCACCTTTGCGCAGTTGATCCCTGGCGAGGCCCTCATAGTTGCCGCCCAGCAGAATGTCAACGCCGCGACCGGCCATATTGGTCGCGATCGTGACCGCGCCGGGCCGCCCCGCCTGGGCAATGATCGTCGCCTCGCGCTCGTGATTCTTGGCGTTCAGCACCTCATGCGGGATGCCGCGGCGACTCAACATACGGCTGGCCAGTTCGCTCGTCTCGATCGCGACCGTGCCGACCAGCACCGGCTGGCCCTGCTCGTGGGCGCTGATGATCTCATCGATCACCGCCCCGAACTTGGCCGATTGGTTCTTATAGATCACATCTTCGTTATCCTCACGGACCGTTGGCAGATGGGTCGGGATCGCCACGACATCGAGATTGTAGATGCTCTGGAACTCCTCCTCTTCCGTCTTGGCCGTACCGGTCATGCCCGCCAGTTTGTTGTACATGCGGAAGAAGTTCTGGAACGTGATCGTCGCCAGGGTCATCGACTCCCTCTTGACCCGCACGCCCTCCTTGGCCTCAATCGCCTGATGCAGACCCTCGCCGTAGCGCCGCCCCTCCATCAGCCGACCGGTGAACTCGTCGACGATGATCACCTCGTTGCCGCGGATGATGTAATCCTTGTCGCGGTGATAGAGCGCGTGGCCCCGCAGCGCGTTGTCCAGATACGGGAGCATCTCGAAATTGACCGGATCGTACAGATTCTCCAGCCCCAGGTTCTTTTCCAGCACGGCGATGCCCTCTTCCGTCAGCGTGGCGACCTTCTCCTTTTCGTTGACTTCGTAGTCCGTCCCGGCCCGCATCCCGCGTACCATCTGCGAGAACTGGCTGTAATAGCTGCTGCTCTCCTGCGCCTCGCCGGAGATGATCAGCGGCGTGCGCGCCTCGTCGACCAGAATGTTGTCCACCTCATCCACGATCGCATAGTGCAGCTCCCGTTGCGACCGGCGTTCTTTGTCCAGCACCATGTTGTCGCGCAGATAATCAAAACCGAACTCATTGTTGGTGCCGTATGTGATATCCGCCTGATACGCCTGCTGCCGCGAGATCGGGAGCAGGTTCTGGAAGCGGTCGTCCTGGGCGGGGAACTCCGGGTCATACAGAAAGCTGCCTTTGTCCGGGTTGCCGGCGCTGTTCTGGATGACCGCGGCCGAAAGCCCCAGCAACTGGTAGACCGGCCCCATCAACTGCAAACCGACTTTGGACAGATAGTCGTTCGGCGTGACAAGATGGGCGCCCCGCCCGGCCAGCGCGTTCAGATAGAGCGGCAGCGTCGCCACCAGTGTCTTGCCTTCACCGGTCTTCATCTCCGCGATTTTGCTGGAATGTAGCACGCCGCCGCCGATCAGTTGCACGTCATATTGGCGCAGGCCGATCGTGCGTCGGGCCGCCTCGCGCACCGCGGCGAACGCCTCCGGCATCATCTCGTTGAGAATCGCCTGCTCCTCGTCCAGCAGTTCTTTGCGAATTCGTTCCACTTCGATGCGGGCAAAGCGCTGCTCATCCGTGCCCGCCACCGCGGCATACTCGCCCTCGGCAGCGGCCAGCGCCTCCCGCAACGCGGTCGTCTCGCTGAAGAGCCGCTGGCGGAACTGCTGCGTCATCTCCTTGAATCCATCGTTCTCCATCTGCGTGAAGCGCCCTTCCAGCCCGTTGATCTCCTCAACCAGTGGTTGCAGCCGCTTCAGCTCCTTCTCGTTCGGATCGCCAACAATTTTGGTCAGAAATTTCGTAAGCATTTTTGATCCCTTTGTTTGCCCATAGCTGGGGCTGCCCTCTGCTCCCTGGCTCCGGCGACAATCAAGTGGACAGGGGCGTCTCGCCTTCCCTGAGGTAATCAGGAGAAAAGCGGTTCCTCAATCTGAACGCCCATTCGTTTTGTCAGTCCCTCAAACACACAGATCACAGTCCAGATAACACTGCCTATTCTACCATGCGCGGGGAAACCGACAATGTAGCGCTATTCTCGATATTCTATGGGAAGAATAACATCGCAGTGCATTCTTTCAGCGATCTGTGCTACAATGTGGATCATCGCCAGTGCATAGTGAAAAGTGAATAGAGCGGTTTCGCCCAGCTTTTTCGTCCCCTCCTTCTGTTATAATGTCAAAAAAGCACGGACGGAAGTTGCAAACCACTAGCCACTGGTGTTAGCCACAGGCCACTGTAGTTCCATGAATCGCCGTCTTCTGGTTTTTATCGTTCTCGTCAACGCCTTTGTCAGTTTGGCGATCGCCGTGACCGTCGTCTGGGTAGCCGAGCAGCGCCGACCCAGAGCGGAGGAATTGACCGTGCCGTCCACACCGGCGGTGGTGCTGATCGCAACGCCGCCGGATGCGCAGACATCCCCCGTCGGCGAAGATGTCCCGCCCGCAGCCCCCACCGCAGTCCCGGCGCCGACAGAGGCGGGCGAGACGGAGATCTACGTGGTCGTCAGGGGGGACAGCTTGTCGGCCATCGCCTCGCGTTTCGGCCTCACCCTGAACAGGCTGATGGAGATCAATGATCTGACCGATCCCGACTTTGTTTTTGTTGGCCAACGTCTGATCATTCCCGTCTCGCAAGAGCGAATCGGCGCGCCGCCGGCCGGCCTTCCGCAGCAGGGTCTGCAACTGCGCATCGAAAATGGCGGCCAGTTGGCCGCAGAGTCGGTGCAGGTCGTCAACGACAGCAACGCAGTCGTTGATCTGCAAGGCTGGACCCTCAGCCGCGACGGCGGGCCGATCTATACCTTCGGCAGCGCCCTCTTATTCCCCGGCAGCGGGATCAATCTGTATACGGGCGCCGGACAGGACAACAGCATCAATCGTTACTGGGGTCGGACTGCCGCAGCCTGGGAAACCGGCTCGGCCGTTGTTCTGCGTAACTCCAGCGGTGAACTGATTAGGCAGACAATCGTGGCCGGTGGCGAGTGAGCAGAAGACTTCGCCAGAAGCTTTTTGACAGCAGCACAGGGGAACAACGTCAAAAAACTCAGGCGAAGCATTGCGAAAGGAGATGACGCTCCATGGCAGCGACTGATCCACCCGATAAGCAGGGGAGAGGGAAGTCCCAGAAGCGCCGCTACTTCCGACGACGACGACGGAAAGGCTCCCAGGACACATCCCTCGCCAACGAGCAGAACCTTGACGACGACGAAGCCCAGGCAACGAAGCGCGCCCGCCCCAAAAACCAGGACCGCAAGCGCAACGAGAACCGTCGCAGATCATCCCGACGGCGCAGCAGCGCCGCGGACGCGGCCGCCAAGACAGTGCAGCACGCCGTAGAGGAAGACCGGCCGCCAACCGATGTCTATATCTATACCCATGTCATCCGGCCCCCGTATAGGGAAGGCGGCGGCGAGTACTATGCAGGCCACTCTCTGAATCTCTCCGGCGCGACCGCCAGCGAGCATATCGGCATGGATTACCTGCTGGAGAGCATCGGGCGGCAGTTGGATGCGTGGTTTAACCCGCCCGCCGACTCGACAGCGCAAGACAACAGCGGCGGAGAGGCAAACGAGCCGCACGCACAGCCGACCGATGGCGACAGCCCGTCCATCGCCGAACCGGAGATGGCGGATGAGAGCCGCGCCGATGACGACGACATTTCCCCAGAGAGCGCCCCGCTCTCTGGGCCAAAGGATTGATCTGTGAACGAATCGCGCTCAAATAACGACGTGACGGGGCCTGCGCCAACTGTTACGATTCGGCAGATGTCCGCGCATGTGGGCGAGGAGGTGACCCTGGAGGGCTGGCTCTACGGCAAAACGGGCAAAGGCCGGCTCCAGTTCTTGCAGGTGCGTGATGGCGCCGGCATCTGTCAGGCCGTCGTATTCAAAAGGAACGTCAGCGCGCAGGCGTTTGATCTCGCCCGCAAACTCACCCAGGAAAGCAGCCTGCGGGTTACCGGCACTGTCAAAGCGGACATGCGCGCCCCGGGCATCCCCGGCGGCTATGAACTGGACGTGACAGACCTGGAAGCGGTCCAGATCGCCGCTGAGTATCCGATTCAGCCCAAAGAGCATGGCGTCGAGTTCCTCATCAAGAACCGCCATCTGTGGATTCGCTCCAGCCGACAGTGGGCCGTATTGCGCGTGCGTGCGACCGTCATTCGCGCCATTCGAGACTGGCTGGATAGCAACGGTTTCCTCAACGTGGACACCCCAATCCTCACCCCCAATGCCGCTGAGGGCACAACCACACTCTTCGAAATCGACTTTCACGGTGAACCGGCTTACCTGGCCCAGACCGGCCAACTCTATAATGAGGCCAATATCCTCGCCTTTGGCAAAGTCTACTGTTTCGGGCCGACTTTTCGCGCCGAGAAGAGCAAAACGCGCCGCCATCTGCAAGAGTTCTGGATGGTGGAGCCGGAGATCGCTTTCTGCGACCTGAACGGGCTGATGAAGATCGAAGAGCAGTTCGTCAGCCACATCGTCCAGCGCTGTCTGGAGCAAAACGGCGAAGAGTTGAAGCTGCTGGAACGGGACACCTCCTTTCTGGAGCGGGTGACGCCCAGCTTCCCGCGCATCCATTACGACGAGGCCGTGGCCATGGTCAACCGCGCCGCGGCCGCCGGGGAACTGGTGCCCGGCTACGCGGACAATGTGCCCCATATCGAATGGGGCGCTGATTTCGGCAGCCCGCACGAGACCTACATCGCCGCCCAATTCGACAAGCCGGTCTTCGTTCATCACTACCCGACGCAGGTGAAAGCCTTTTACATGGAGCCTGAATCCGACCGGCCCGAGGTCTGTCGCAGCGTCGACCTGTTGGCGCCGGAAGGCTATGGCGAGATCACCGGCGGCAGTGAGCGTATGGCCGATGTTGACAAACTGATCGCCGGCATCAAGGCTCATGACCTGCCGATGGACGCCTTTGACTGGTATATCGACCTGCGCAAATATGGCAGCGTTGTGCATAGCGGTTTTGGGCTCGGCCTGGAGCGCACCGTCGCCTGGATCTGCGGCGCCGCGCACCTGCGGGAGGCCATCGCTTTCCCTCGCACGCTTGGCTCCATGCACCCATAAGCCGTGTTCTACTTCTCGATTCTGCTCGCCGCCCTGATCCTCACCCTCATCTTTACGCCAATCGCCGCACGGATCGGCCATCGGCTCGGCTTGGTCGACCGCCCCGGCGCGCGCCGCAAACATACCGGCGTCGTGCCGCGCACTGGCGGGCTTGCCATCTTCGCCGCCTTTACCGTGACCTTGCTCGCCCTTCTCCTGCTCATGTCAGGGGCGCTGCCGGACCTCAATGCCTCCTGGTTGCCGCCCCAGGATGACCCCAAAGAGGGACGCCGCTTCCTCGCTCTGCTGACTGGCGGCGTCTTCTGCGCGCTTGTCGGTTTTCTCGATGACCGCTATGAGTTTTCCGCCCTGCCCCAATACGCAATTCAGACAGTCGCCGCCCTGATCGCCATCGCCGGGCTGATCTTCATCAAGCACGTCAACAACCCATTCACAAGCGGCTTTCTCTTCGGCCCGGATGGATTCCCCTGGTGGCTGGTCGGCCCGCTGACGATTTTCTGGTTCGTCGGCATGATGAATACGGTCAACTTCCTTGACGGTCTGAACGGTCTGGTGGCCGGTGTTACTGTCATTTTTTGCGCCATTCTCGCCATTCATATGATCTTCGTCATCCAGCCGCCCCAACTGAGCGTGGCGGTGCTGCCTGTGGCGCTGCTCGGCGTCGGGCTGGGCTTTCTCGCCTTTAATTTTGCCCCCGCGCGGGTCTTCATGGGCAGCAGCGGCAGCTATTTTCTCGGCTTTGTCCTGGCCGCGTTGGGGATTATCGGCGGCGCCAGGCTGGCGACCGTTCTGCTGATCCTCGGCCTGCCAATTCTGGATGTGGTGTGGTTGATCTACAGCCGTCTGCGGCGCGGCGTCTCGGTGGGCCAGGGGGGGCGGGATCATCTGCACCTGCGTCTGCGCGACAACGGCCTCGAGGAGCGCACAATCGTGGTTGGCTATTGGGCCTTCTGCGCACTGTTCGGCGGCTTCACCCTGTTGCTCGATGATCGCATCTACAAGCTGGTGGCGCTGATCGGGCTGGGCATCGTCGGCCTGCTCGTCCTGGTCTGGGCGGCCCGCGCCGCTCCGAAGAGCGCAGATGTCTCGGCTGCCAGCCGGAGTGACAGATGACTCCTGGGAGCGTGGGCGCCTCGTCCTCATGCCGTATCCTCGCGATCGAAACCAGTTGCGACGAGACCGCGGCCGCCGTCGTCGCCGACGGATGCCATATCCTCAGCAACCGCGTCGCAAGCCAGATCGAACTCCACCGGCGTTTCGGCGGCGTCTACCCGGAGGTCGCCAGCCGTCAGCACGTGCTCGCAATTCAGACTGTCGTAGAGAACGCGCTGGCCGATGCCGCCGTCGCGCACGTGCGCGCACTGGACGCCATCGCCGTCACCCACGGGCCGGGGCTGGCCGGCAGCCTTCTGGTCGGAGTCAATCTGGCCAAAGGGCTGGCCTTCGGCAGTGGCCTGCCGCTGGTCCCCGTGAACCACCTTGAAGGGCATATCTACAGCAATTGGTTATGCACCGATGAAGGCGGGGCTGCGTCCGATATCTTCCCGGCGTTGGTCCTGATCGTCTCCGGCGGGCATACGGAGCTTGTGCTGATGGAAGGCCACTGCCGCTACCGGCTCTTGGGCGCGACCCTGGATGATGCAGCCGGGGAAGCGTTCGACAAGGTGGCGCGGCTGCTGGAGCTGGGCTATCCGGGCGGCCCGGCGGTTCAGAATGCCGCGCAGTCCGGGGACGCGCACCGCTTCCAGCTCCCCCGCCCTCTCTCACGACCGGCGCGACGGACGGAGTTCACCCCGGACGCGCAGCCGTCCTACCTTCCTGCCCGCGGCGAGAACCGCTTCAATTTCAGCTTCTCCGGCCTCAAGACAGCCGTTCTCAATCTGATGCGGCAACTCGAACGCGACGGCGCGCAGCCGCGCCGGACGCAGACCGTGGCCGACATTGCAGCCGCTTTTCAGATGGCCGTGGTGGATGTGCTGGTCGGCAAAACCGCCGATGCCGCGACCGAGTTTGCCGTGAAGCAGGTCTGCATCTGCGGCGGGGTCAGCGCCAATCGGCTGCTGCGCCAGACCGCTGAACAACATTTCGCAAAGATGGGGCTGCCGCTGCGTTGTCCGCCGCTCTTTCTCTGCACGGACAATGCCGCCATGATCGGCGCCGCGGCCTATTACAGACGCTCATATAGCGAAGCGGTCGCGCATTCAACGCTGCGCCAACAGTTTGCCGAGCCGTCCGCGCGCGTGAACCTTGCCCTTGACATATATGCGAATTTGCCTCTGGCGGAGCCTCTGTCGCTGTGAACGACTTGGGGGACAAGCCTCTCGCCCGCGCTGTGTTTAATCGCCTGCGGGTGAGTTGGCAGTCTGGGAAGCGGGGTGTGCGTGTGCGTCTTCTTCCAAATCCACCTCGGGCAGCGGGGCGCCCTCTGGCCCCGTCTCGCCTGCATTTGCAACGACCACCCGTCGGTAGACGCCGGCGCGCTGCGGCTGTGTGACCGGGTGGCGTTCGCTGAAGGGGGGATAATTGAGAAGTTTGGCGTGCGTATAGCCGCCGATCAGCCGCAAGCTGGCGATGACCGGCGCAGCCAGAAACGCGCCCAATATCCCGCCCACGCTCGCGCCCACCACCACGCCGCACACCACCACGATCGGATGCAGATGAACGCTCGTGCCGATTACGCGCGGCACGAGTAGCTGATACTCCAACTGTTGAATGACGAAGTAGACGCCGATCACCAGGAGAGCGAAGTTCAGATTGCTCAGTTCAAGCGTGAAACTCCCCTGCGCCAGGGCGATGATCACCGCCGGAATCATCGCCAGAATCGGACCGATATTGGGCAAAATCTCCAGCGCGCCAGCCAGAATCGCCAGAATCAGCGCGCCGCGCATCCCTATCATGCTCAGCGAAACATAGGTCGCCACACCGATCGATACCGAAAGAATGAGCTGCCCGCGAAAGAAGGCATTCCAGATGATGCGCAACCGCCGCACCAAATCCACACCCTCCGAATAATACTCAACAGGGAACAGCCCTTCCACATAGCGCTGGATGCGGGGCGCGTCTTTCGTCAAATATAGACTGATAAAGAAGAGAAGCAGCAGGAACACAACCGTACTGACGATGCTGCCCACTATTGTCGCCGTGCTGCTCACCACATTTGTCGCTGTGCTCAGGAGCTGGTTGACGTAATCCAGGATTTGCTGCGCGCCGGGCAGGAAGCGCTCCACCGCAATCTCATCGGCAAACGCCTGTTGGATCTGCCCCACCACCCCCTCAAACGTAACATCGAGACCGAGAATCTTCGTATTGGTTGGCAGGTCTGCGACCGCCTCTTGCAGAAAGAGCAGAAAATTCTGAGCCGCGGTTGGCACATCGAAATAGAGCGCCGTCAACTGGGCCAGCAACACAGGCACCAGCAGAATCGGCGCCAGCATTAATAGAACGAGGAATAGCAGGTATAGAACGATCGTGCTCACGCTGCGGGGAATGCGTAGCCGTTCAAATAGATTGACAACCGGGATCAGGAAGTAGGAGACAAGCCCCGCCACAATCAGAATCGGCAGAACCGGGCGGCTGAGCCAGAAGATGAGCGCGCCGAAGACGAGAAAAACGATCAGAACTGTTCGTTTGGTCGTGGTATCCCACACGGTGTTCGGCGTCAAAATCGCGCGCGGATCTTGGGAAGCGGCATCTGCCGTTGGCAGTTGCTTCGGTTCGTGTGGAGTGTCGGAAGGGCCGGGGCGCTGCCCAGGGACAATATCCGGCCCTTCCGCTGCAGATGGCGGTGTCATAGATCAGTGGATAGTGGGACTGTAGTGGATAGTGGATAGTGATGCTGCTATCGACTAATCACTGATTTGGGCCTGCTCCCCGACACCGAAAAACTGGAGACCAGCGGAGGGGGCCAAGCCAAACTTTGCCATTCTACAAGAAGAAAACACTCCCGCAGCCGCAAAGTTGCGCGAACTGCGACGGCGACCGGGTTTTCAGTCCAGCCCCAGTGATGTATATTCCCACTCCGCCACCGGCGTAAACCGGGACGGGTCCAGATCGGCAGCCGGGCCAAAGGGCGCGGCCGTGACGCTGCCCACGGCAACGGAGCCGTTCTCTACGCCCAGCGTTGGAAAACGCCTGCCGTCCGCGGTCGTGTGCGGGCGGTAGAGGTCGGCGTGCGCGGTCAGCATCTGCGCCTGCACGTCCTCTGGCAGCATCGACAGGCCGGCGAAGTAGTGATGCCCGTTGCGCTCGGCGTGCTCGATGCCCAGCGTCGCCAGCACGGCCAGGTCTTCCAGCAGAGCCACCGGCCCCAAATTGCACAGGTCTTCGCCGCTGATGATGCGCAACGCAGCCGGCTCCTGCCGCCGGCGGTGGCGGATGAGGCAGGTGTTGGCGATGCCTTTGAAGATGCCTTTGCAGTTCTTGTGGCTGGTGCCCACGTAACCGCTTTCCAGCGCGATGAGCGCGCTCGAAAGCTCGCCGTCGGATTCGTCAATGATGATCGGCGGCCGTTCGTTCCAGCCGCGCAGGGCCGCGCCCACCTCCTGACTCAGGGCGATATCGCGGTGGAAGGGCTGCTCGACGAAAAGCAGCCGGTGCATAAAGCTGCGCAGCGCGGTGTCGGCGTTCAACCCCTCCCACAGCGCGCGAAAATCGTCAACGTTGTGATAGGTCTCGTTGCCGTCGAGCGTGTGACGGTAATCGACATTGCGCGCGTCCAGCAGCGCGGCGATGCGTTGCAACCGCTCCCTGTCCGCGTCGATGTCCCCGCCAATTTTGATCTTGAAATGAGTCAACCCGTAGGCCCGGATCGACGCGTCCAGTGATTGGGGCAGCCCATCGTCGACGCGGTCGGCGGGCGGGATTTCGCCGTCGCTGAGGGGATCGATCAGGCCGACCGTATGGCGAACAATGATCCGCGCCAGGGGCGTTGCCGGCAGCAGGTCCGCCGCTGTATGCCCGGCCAGTTCCGGTCGCAGAGCGTGCAGGCGCATCCCCAGGCTGTTCGCGCGCACGGCCTCGGCGAAGGTCCTGCCCGTAGCCCGGCAGAAACCATCAATGATTGCCCGCTCCACCAGAGAGACGCCGAACGCCCACAGCAGCGGCGGATAGCCCGTATCCCTCGCCCAGATCTCCTGGGCCTGGTAGGTGCCCTGCCACAAGTCAAAGACCGTGTCCGCCGTGCCCGCTTCCTGGGCGTGGCGGCAGGCCGCCTGCACGACGTCGAGCATCTCGGCGATGTCCTGCGCTGTTGACGAATCGGGTATCTTGGTAAACCATTTGGGCGCCAGGCCCTCGGCCGCGATCCCGTCCGCCTGCCTGCCGCCCACGTCGACCCGCACGCGCAGAAAGAGGTGCGGCAGCGCGGTCATGGTCACGATGCCATAGCGGAAGGGCATACGGTTGCGCATGTTGAGGATGTGCAGATCGAAGTCGATCAGGCGGATGGACATCTTTCGTATTCCCCGGTGTCTGGGCAAAAGTAGACTGTGATTGTGGTCGGCCTACGCAATACGCACGCCGGCATCTTCGCCTCATTCCAGGGCGCGCTCATAGCCGCGCAGCGTCGCAATCTCCCGCGGCAGATGAACGTCCGGCGGCTCCCAGTCGATCCATTCGCCGCTTAGATAGCCGTCGTAACCGCCGCCGTGCAGCAGTTCCAGCACCTGTTTGTGATCGACATCCCCCGTGCCGAAGGCCGTATTGTCCAGGCGATCCACGGCCAGGAACATGTCGTGCATATGGACGTGGCGGATCCATGGCCGCAGCGTGCGATAGGAGTCTGCCAGGGTCCAGCCCGCTTGGCGCAGCGGGTGCGCGGCATCCCAGTTTACGCCAATCGCCGGGTGGGCCACCCGTTCCATCACCGCGACGACATCCTCGGGATTGCACCAGTCGTCATGCGTTTCCAGGCAGACGACCACGCCGCGCGCGTCGGCCCGCTCCGCCAGACGCTTGAGCGCGTTCGTCACCCCGGCGATGGCCGATTCCCGGCTTATGCCGGCGGGGATCCGTCCTCCGAAGACGCGCAGCGCGGGCGCGCCGATCTCAGCGGCCAGGTCGATGTACTGGAGCGACTCCTCCACCTGCGCGTCCCGGCTTGCAGGGTCAGCGAAGCGGGCACCCGCGGCCAGACAACAGATCGCGATGCCGGCCTCAGCCGCCTGCGCGCGGAAGGAAGCCCGCTGCTGCGCCGACGCCTCCAGCTCCACCCCGTGATTCTGGCTGCCGCCGGCCCGCGGCTCGATGCCAGCGTACCCGTACTGCGCCGCCAGCGCCAGCATCTCCGCAAACGTGGCCTGTGGGCAGGAAAAACTCATAAATGCGTAGTTCATCGTGTGCTATTGCCTTTCTGAAATTTGAGAAATCCGGGAAAATCATATCGAATGCCAGAATGCCGTACAAATCTGGACGCACTTATAATAGCGGGTGAAGTGTGTAGTATAATGACTTTGAACGCACAGATATGCAAAGATCCTGAACCACTGGGGGCAACAGAATGATTCTGTATGTTCAAGGAGATCTTTTCCAGTCTCCAGCACAGGTGTTAGTAAATACCGTGAATACGGTTGGCGTTATGGGCAAAGGAGTTGCATTACAGTTCAAGCGCCACTTCCCCGAGATGTATGCGAAATACCGTGATCTGTGTGAAAAAGGAGATTTCAACGTCGGGAGTTTGTGGCTATACAAGACACCGAATAAATGGGTGTTGAATTTTCCAACCAAGAGGCACTGGCGGCAACCTTCAAAAATAGAATATGTTGAAAGCGGAATCAAGAAATTCGGCGAGACATATTCAAGCATGGGAATCCACAGCATTGCATTCCCGCCCTTGGGTTGTGGCAATGGACAACTGGATTTCCCCTCTCAAGTGCAGCCGCTCATGGAGAAATATCTTCAACCCCTGCCGATTGAGGTATTCGTTTACCCTGAGCGAGACAATGCTTTTGTGGAGCACCTGCAACCCGAAAAGATGAGCGACTGGCTGCGTACGGAGCCACAGAGTCTGCCATTTAGCGAAGTGTGGGAAGATATCAAGGCAATACTGCAAGACAAGAGTGAGTATAAAACGGTTGCAAAGAAGCATTCATTTTCAGCCTATATCTCTCATGACCCACTTGGGATTCGCGTTGTGGTGGCCGAACGGCAAAACATACTGCCATACGATAAACTGTCATCGCTATGGCAGCAGTTAAGGGTATATGGATTTTCGATGCGTCACATCGCCCCTGGAATCGATCGTCAGGTTTCCTATGTTCTTTCAATTTTCGCTGAACTTGAATACGTCGCCCCCGTCTATCTGGCAGACGACTATAGCAAGTTTGGGTCCGTGTCAATAATTGGTTTGCAGATCTTGCCGTCAGCTTTCGTGCAACGTACCAATAATGCAGATGCGGTTCAACAGTTGAGTCTGTTCTAGGGCGATTTGTCAGTGAGCGGAACACGTGAAGAGCGATGCTTATCAGATTAGAGCTGTTCTCAATAATCTGTCCCAAATGGATTGGATTAGACGATCTGAACGCCGCTGGTGGCCAAGACTGCTGTTTCACTATACGGATATCCAAAACGCCGCCCGCATCCTCTCATCGGGTTACCTCTATAGTCGACAGTTTTTAGAAGATGAACGACTGTTAGCCGTGAGCAGTGGTAGCGATGAAGTGCTCGCTGGAACCCACCCAGACATCAAGAGCTGTGTGCGCTTATACTTTCGCCCCCAAACCCCCACCCAGTATCATGCCGAAGGGGTGAAGTCCTCCCTCTCTCTTTCAAATTCCAGATTCCCCGACGCACACTGTCCCGTCCCCGTATTCTTTCTGTTTGATTCCGCTGAGATTCTGAGTCGTGAAGACTGCTGGTTCTCCGATAGAGGACTTGCATCCAGAAATTACCAAATCATGTCTACCGCACAAGATCTGGACAATCTGGAGTGGCGAAAGATTTACCACACAGGCCCAATTGATTTCCGCAGACCCGAAGAATCAGACATTATTTCTTGTCGCATGGCAGAAGTCGTTATTCCCGGCTACTTGGATATGAGGAGTCTGAAATGGATATATTGTCGTTCTGAAGCAGAAAAAGATACCTTGTTTCACCTACTTACCGATGCACTGCGGCCTCGGTATGAGGGAAGGATTGTTTCTACGACTCGGAGCGAATTGTTCTACAGGCAGCACACCTACCTGGAATCAGTGCGCTTGGATAGCGAGGCAGCACACCTGGCATTCTCTCCCGATACCCAGTCCAGAGGACCATTTAACCTTCAGGTAACAGTCCGATCAGGCAACGACATACGCCAGTACACAGAAGAGACATTCTCTTTTCAAAGGGGCGAGTTCAGGTGGAGAATTAATACGGGGTTCGACGATTACGAGCTTGAACTTCGTTTAGACGATCACCTTGTCTATCGGAATCGCCACATTGAGGTCGACGACATTCCGTTTTGAGATAATTTCGGCAGCGACACGCAAGAATCCATCTATCGCTATGTCACCTCCACCGCCTCGCCCCTTTCCGCCGACTGGTACAGCGCATCGGTGACCCGCTGCACCAGCAGCGCCTGCGTCAGCGCCGTCTTGGGTGGGCGGCCCGTGCGGATCGCGGTCGCGAAGTCCTCCAGAACGGCGCGGTTGATGTCGTTGTAGGATTCGTTGCCCGTCCACAGCGTGCGGGAGATCGTCCCCTCTGCGCGGTTGCCTTCGAAGTACAGGATCTCCTTCTCCTGCGCCGGCGTCATCCACAGGCGCAGCGAACCGGCCTCGCCGATTACCTCCCACGATGCCTCCGCCCGCGCCGCCGTGTACTCGCCGCGTTCATAGGTGAGCGCGATCCCGTCGGCGCAGCGCACCAGCCCGGTGATGTGCGTCTCTGCATCCGATTCGGGCGCAACCGTATCGGCAAAGATGGAGGGAACGCGCCAACTCTGCGCCAGGGCCGTCTGTGGGCGCAGACGCCAACCGCTGATGCCCAGCAGATAGTCCAGGTCGTAGCAGCCCCAGTTGACAAGAATGCCGCCGCCGTTCAGTTCGCGGCTCAATCGCCAGGCCGGCGCTGGCGTCTCCGGCGCCGGCCGCGCCGGTGTCATCGCCCGGCAACGCAGCAGACGCAACGCGCCCAGCTTGCCCTGCCCGATCCAGTCCGCCGCGACCCGCGCCGACTTCAGAAACTGAAAACGCGACGAACAGCAGGCCGCCACCCAATCCCCCTGCACGGCGATCAACCGCCGCACCTCGTCGGCGCTGCGCGCCACCGGCTTCTCCGTCAGCAGATGCTTGCCCGCGCGCAGTGCCTGCGTCCCCAATTCGATGCGAAAACAGGCCGGCAGCGCCAGCACAACAGCCTCTACCCGTTCATCAGCCAGCAACGCCGCGCCATCGTTGTAGAACGTCCCCACCGCATAGGCCGCGGCGGTCTGTTGCGCCAGTTCGTGCTGCACGTCGGCGACGGCCACCAGTTCGATCTGATCGGAAGCCGCAGCCGCCTGCGCGTGGACCGAGCCGATCGTCCCGCAACCGATGATGCCGAGTTGTAGGCGGGTCATTGGCGCGACTCCCTCGTGATACAATGAAAGCTGACGTCATACTCCATGTCCAGCGAAGGAAGGCGCAAATGGATACCCCCTCCCCTTCGTGGCAAAGAATCGATGCCGATGAACAATTCAGTTGGCTCTGGCCGCCCGCCTATGAACCCAATTCGAATCCGCCCGAGCTGGAGTCGATCTTTTTTCTTCTGGAACCGCAAACAGATGCACGTTTTCTTGACCTGGCCTGCGGGCTGGGCTGGCTGACGATCCCGATGGCGCTGCGCGGTTTCCAGGTGACCGGTCTCGACCTGAGCGCTGCCATGCTTACACGCGCCCAAGAGTCCGCCGGGCAAGTGAATGCCCGGAATGAGTGGGTTCGTGGGGACATGCGCAGCCTGCCAACCACCTGGACCGAGACCTTCGATTTCGTCACCTTGACGCTCAGCGAGTTCGGATGCTTTCACGATGAGTCGGACAATCAACGAGTGCTCGCCGAAGTGGCGCGTGTCCTCAAAAAAGGTGGCCGCTTTCTCCTTGATATTGTTGTCAACCGTGACGAACTGATCCTGCGCGGCGATCGTCATGACTGCTTTGATCGCGGTGGTTTCTTCATCTCAGACAGGGGGAACCTTGATCTCCTCAGCGGCATCTACACCCGCGCTTTCCAATGGTATCGACAGGGACAACGCAACGAAATGACCTGGCAGATCCGGGCATATACCCCGCCCGAGGTGACTCGCATGTTGGAACAGGCCGGTTTCCGCGAATCGGCAGCATACCGCAACGATGACGGAGACAGCCTGACACGCGATAGCGCCAGCATGGTATTTCTGGCACAGTAGTAGCTCATCTTGCGAAACGCTGTCTCAATACAGAGTAGCGAATCTCTTTGCCTCTCCGCGTCCGCTTCTCACTGTAGCCCCAGCGCCGGGCCGAGCACCGCCGTCGTCATGCCGGCGTGGTTTTCGCGGCCATGACCGCGGGCAATGGCGCTGACCGAGCGCGCCGAACAGCCGTGGTCGCGACCGTCCGCGAACGCCGCCCGCGCCAACAGGAAGTAGGTGCGCGCCAAGTCCACCGCGCGCGTCTGGAGCGCGCTGTCGCCTCGAATCTCCGCGGCCACCGCCAGTGTGATCGGATTGTGGCGTCGCGCGCGGCCGTCTTCCAGCCAACGCGGCGCGTCCGAGCGCTTGCCCACACCCGACTCCCGCCGTGCAGGACGCGTCAACTCCGTGTCCAGGGTGATCTCTCTGATGTCGAAGGGGTCCAGCCTGCTCACGGCCTCCAGCGCCGCCCCGTCGTAGCGCGCGTCGCCCGTCCAGCGACGATAGGCCCGCACTGCATCCGCGGCCGCGCCGGCGTCCGCGTCGCTCAACTGCTCCACCAGCGGATCCAGCACCCGTTCCGCCGCCCGCCGAAAGCGCAGTTCGCCCGTCTCCCGCCACAAGCGCAGGAAGGTATTGATCGCGTCTGAACCGAGCAGATTCTCCGCCCGGTCCACCTCGGACTGCAGGTCGGGCGCTTCGCCCATGAACGAGTAATAGAGCGCATTGTCCTCTTCGCTGAACTGGTACAGCGCGCCGTCGGCTGTCAGCGCAATCGGCAGCGCATCCCCTGCCAGGATTGCATCCGCCCACTCCCCCGCATAGGCCGCTGCCAACTCGATATAACGGCTCTTGACTGTCGCCGTCTGCGGGTTCGACGCCGCCAGCAAACAGATGTTGACGCAGCGCAGATGGTCCGGCGGATTGAGCGCCATGCCCGGCTCTACGCGCAGGCCGTCCCCGCCGAAGAAGAGCGAGTGGAAGCGCCGCCTGTCCCAATCGAACCAGTCCGGCGCCCCGCTTGACCAGTTGCCCATGTGTTCGGCGGCATCATCCAACTGGCGGGCCGTCTCCCGGTCTTGCGGCACGACCCGTTGCAACGCCCCCAGGAACAGTTCATAATGCTCGGTGCCGTGGTGTGCCTCCTGCATGCGCCAGTAGCCATGCCGCCACTGCCGCGTCTGTGTGAAATGATCGCGAATGCGGTCGCGTGTCTGTTGCAGAAAGGGCACAATGCGTTCGTCCGCATTGGCGCGCAACAGTGGCTCCCAACCGGTGGTGTAGGTGCCCTGGTCATGCACATCGGTCGGCGGCTCGTCCGCGTAGCGGTTGATGGCGGCGTATGCCCACCGGCGCAGATCATCCACGAAACGCTGGCACGCGTGGTCCAGGTCGTGGGAGGGTTCAACTCGACGACTGTGCATTTCGGCGCTCACATAGCTCGGCAGCGGTAGCGCATTCAACCCCGTGCATCCAATTCAATCTTGAATGTGTAAGCGTGATCACACGGGCGTTGGTCGGGCGTGCTGACGGTCAGAGCGCTCTCGTCCTGCTTCCAGGCGATAGGCTCCTCGCTGCCGAGCATCGAAACGCCGCCAATGCCCCCTCCGACCGCCGAGTCGCTGCCCAGCGAGGAGATGACGGCCTCGTTGCCCGGCCAACCCAGCACGACCGCGTAGAGGGCGTTGTCCTTCTGCGTGAAGCGCATATCTTTGGCGGTAAAGGGCTGATTTTTGCGTTCGGACATATGCCCGGCTTCCACAGCCGTATCGCCCTCACCGAACCGCTCCCAGTGGCGCGTGCCGTAGATCGCTTCGCCGTTCACATCCAGCCACGCGCCCAGGTCCAGCAGCAGTTGGGTCGCCTCCGCCGGGATGACGCCGTCGGCGCGCGGGCCGACGTTCAGGAGCAGGTTGCCGTTCTTGCTTACGATGTCGACCAGATCATGGATGAGTGTTGTGGCGCTCTTGAACTCGTCGTCCTCGATGTAACTCCATGACTTGTAGCTCACCGAGGTATCGGTCTGCCAGTAGTGCGGGCGGATGTCATCCAGCTTGCCCCGCTCCACGTCATAGACCGCGACGCCGTCCGGGAACTTGTCCTTGTATTGCAGCACAGGCTCGCTGCCCCACTCCAGCGCCCGGTTGTAGTAGTAGGCCGCGACCTGCGGGCGGTACGGCTCGAACTCATCGAAATGCCAGCCGAAATCGAACCAGAGCACATCCGGGCGGAAATAGTCGATCATTTCCAGCGTGCGCGCGTACCAGTTTTGCAGAAAACTCCAACTGGCGGGCGCGTCCTCCGCGTGAGGCGGACTGTAGAGTTCCTCCAGGCCGGGATGCGTGGTATCGAAGTCGTCAGCGTAGGTGTAGTAGCGCCAGTTGAAGGCCCGGTGGCTGGAGACGCCGAACTTCAGGCCGGCGGCGCGCGTCTCGCGCTCCAACTCCTTGCAGACATCCCGCCTTGGGCCCATCCGCGCCGCGTTCCAGGGGGTATGCGTGCTGGCGTACATGGGAAAGCCGTCATGATGTTCGGCCACGGGCACGATGTAGCGCGCGCCCGCCTTCCGGAACAGATCGACCCACTGGCCCGGGTCCCAGTTTTCCGCCTTGAACAGCGGGATGAAATCTTTGTATCCGAACTGGGACGGATGGCCCCAGGTCTGTGCGTGGTGTTGGAAGTAGTTCGGCCCCTTGCGCGAGACCTCGTCGCGGTACATGAAGCGGGGGTACCACTCGTTGTCGAAGGCGGGGACGGCATAGACGCCCCAGTGGATGAAGATGCCCAGCTTGTCGTTCATAAACCATTGGGGCACCGCGTAATTTTGCAGGGAGTCCCAGGTCGGTTCGAAGCGGAAATCCGTGGTCATTGCATTGTTCCATAGAGGTTCATTGGCGCGTGAAAACTATCCGTTTTCTGCCGTCATCATGGCGATTGGTATCAGACGAGGAGTCGTTCAATGCGCTATCGCTTTGCGCGCCCAAAGGGCACCCGAGCGCCAACATTTCAGGGCAGTATAGAGGGGGAAGCACGTCGTGTCCAATCCATGCGGGGTGGATTCTGTGACCGCCGCAGTGATCACGGTCCATCCCTCAATCACACAGATCGCAGCTCAAAAACTGACGGGCCAGCAACATGCCCAGCAGGGCGCACAGGAGGCTGATGCCGTTGTTGGCGAGGATATTGGCAAGGCCGACCCAGGCGCGTTCGTTCTGCCAGAACGCAATGCTCTCGACCGCGAAGGTGGAGAATGTGGTGAAGGAGCCGAGGAAGCCGACCATCATCATCAGCCGCAACTGGGGCGATAGGGCCAGATAGTGGGAGCCGACCGCGACCAGAAAGCCGAGCAGCAGGCTGCCGGAGGCATTGACGACCAGCGTGCCATACGGGAAACCCAGCCCCAGCTTCCCCGTCAACCACAGGCTGACAAAGTAGCGGGCATTTGCGCCCACCACCGCGCCCATGCCGATCCAGACAATCTGACTCATTATTGTCCTGAACCAATCAGCCGTCATCATAAACGTCACCCGTTCAGCCAAGCCGTCCCGCCTGCTGATGTGAATTCCGTTTGACACCAGGACTTTTCGCATTTTCTGCCCCGACGCAATACGGAATACGCAATGCGGGAAGAGGCTGGACTTCAAACGGAACGCACATTCGTTGATCACCTGTCCTCAGATGTCGGGCCATCCGGCGCTCTGGCCGACAGCGGTGCAATCCATTCCGTGTACAGCACGTCGGCGATCTGCGGGTTGACCCGGCGCAACTCGGCCAATAACTCCTGGTCCGTTACAATCTTGTTCTGATTGTTGGCCAGATAGCTCTGCAGAAACTGCTTGAATGCCCGATCTCCCAGGCTGCGGCGGATCGCGGAGAAAAAGAGCGCGCCCTTGGCGTAGACCACACCCTCGTATTGGATCGAGTCGGCAAACGCCATCACCGGTTGATTGAGCGCCGTGTTCTCTTCGCGGCTGATCAACCCATCAACCACAAACTGCCAGCGGCGGGATTCCAGAATGTCGGCCGCGCCCATGCCATGCACCGCTTCGTAGTAGATGCGGCTGGAGTATTCCGCCAACCCTTCATCAATCCACGGCTGGTTGACCGGATCGTTGTGGACCAGTTGGTACCACCACTGATGCGCCACCTCGTGAACCGCGCGAATCTCCAGTTGATCCCGGTAACGGTCATACAACTGCACGCCCAGCAGAAAGACCTGTGGATATTCCATCCCCCGAAAGCTGATCGGCGCGACCGCCACCCGCAACTCCGCAAATGGATATGGCCCAAACCAGTCGCTGTACACCCGCAGCGCCGCCGCCGTGTGCTGCAGAACGGCCCGCCCCGCCTCTTCATGCTCCGGCAACCAATAGCTGGTGACGCGCGTGCCGTATGCGTCCAGGCTGTCCGACTGAAAGCGATTGCTGAGGTGGATGAGGAACTCGCGCGACGGCCCCGTCTCCCACCGGCGTTGGACTTGTCCCTCACTGATCGTTGTCGAGGTGATCAGTCTGCCGCTCGTCACGGGGATCTGATCGCTCGGCACTGTGCCGGTGACGACGAATTGGGATGTATAGTTGAACGCCGCGTCCCCGCGGCTGGTGCCCCTCTCCAGCCACCAGCGCCCGCTCGCCGCGGTCGGCCCAGGCTGGTAGACCGCCAGCGAAGGGTAAAAGAGCGGCAGGCTCAAAATATCCTGACTGTAACCGAACAGGCGGTAGGCCCCATCGGTATCCGCGCCCCATTGCGGGATCTCCAACCGCCAGCTCAGAAAGACAGTCGCTGTCTGCCCGCGCAGCAACGCCCGCGGCAGCTCCACCCGCACGGCTGTTTTCTGTTCCAGATAGGTAAATGGCGTCGTACTGCCCTCGACCGCCGCGTTCTGAATGCTGAACTCGCCGCCGTAGTGTTCCAGCTCCGGATACAGTCGAAAGATCAGGTACGTCCAGGGGTCCGCGCTGGTGTTGGGGACGCGGATGTGCGCCGACCCTTGCAGATAGTTCAGATCGTCGCTGAGGGTAAATTCGATCTCATAATGCGGCATCGTGTCGGAAGCAGGCCGCGCTTCATCTTCTTCCACCGCTGAAAAGCCAATCCCGGCACAGGCTGCCAACAGCAGCATCAGCAGCAGGAAGCAGATTCCCACCGCGCCATACGCGGGGTGAACCCTTTTCCCCTCTCTTCTCTTCAACATCTCCTCTGCGTTTGGGGACATCTGGAGGACCACGAGAAATTTTGCCCGCTGCCGACTCCAGCAATTCGGACACTTGCCAACGGGCACAAAGGACGTATGGATGCGGCATACATACGAATAAGGTTGATTCAGGACAACGTGATTTATTATAACATAGTCGAATTATACAGGGTAAACTATGTACGGATGTGCTATCATGTCAATGACTGAATTAACGTTCGTTCGAAACAAAGACCGGCTGCACGCAATACGCAATGCAGTAAAGCCACTTCCGAAATCCTGCTGAGGAGAGACCGAATGTTTGTGCGAAGTCGCGCCGCCGCGGCGTTGGAACGGAAAAAGGAGTTGTTCTCCTCATACGCACGCAACCGGCAGGAAGAGCAGACGCGTATGCAGGGATGGCTGAACGAACTGAAAGCTGAATCCCCCGCTTCCCTCAACGACCGGCTCAACGCAATCGACAACGCCTGGCCCGGCGCATTGCCCACCGCGGAGTTCGACCGCGTAGCCGGTATGCGCATCCCTTTTGGTTTGGGTTGGCAAAGCCGTGAGCAGGCCCGTAGTTGGGCGCTGAAAACGCTCGACGGCCGGCCCGTCCTGGCCGTGGACGGCAGCCAGATCGTACCAACCACCGACTACTCCTACCCGGTGGGCGCGGTGCAGATCGGCTGGTTTTTCAATGACCGCCGCACAGCAGTGGATAGTGATGAGGGGATGGTGGATAGTGACGGCACTGGCCACTATGAAAAGGATATCGCCTTTGAAGTGCTGGCGCCGGACGAGTTGTTCGATGCTGCGGGCGGCGACGATGGCGTCTTCCCCGGCTGGCGGGTGAACCAGGAGCGCTTCATTCTCGAATGCGCCAAACTGTGCGAGTTCATGGAGAGTTGCGCGCAAAGGCCATTTGCCCGCAGGCCGGTCTGTTTTTTCGACGGCTCACTGATCATCTCCTTTGCCGGGCAGTTGCGCGCCGGTCGTGAACATGGCTATATCCAGGCTGTGCAGGAGCTGCTGGACTGCTCCGAGCGAACGCAGACGCCTCTGGTCGGCTATGTCGACAACACCTACAGCCGCGACATTGTCATCCTGCTGGCAACGCTGCATGGTCTGCCGGCGCCGGCGCACATCAACGACGCTTCCCTATTGGCGGCAACCCTGCCCGACTGGGGGGATCGCATCCCATTCTGGGTATGCGCACGCCCGGACCGTCTCAGCACTGAAGGCCGCGCCGACTTCTACAAGCAAGTCTGCTTCTGCCTGGCGCGGCTCAGCATGGAAAACGCGCCGGCCCGGCTGGAGATGCCGCGCTGGCTGCTCGAATCCGGCCGCGCCGATGAAATCGTCGCACTCATCCTGGCCGAGGCGGTTGTCGGCGGCGGCTATCCCTACGTGCTGGAGGCGGCAGACGTCACCGCCGTCATCCAGCAGCAGGACCGCCAGCGCTTTTACCGGCTGTTCCAGGAGTTTCTGCAGGATCAAGGCATGGCCATGACCGTCACCCGCAAGCAGCGCAGCAAGCAGCTGCGGCGGTGATAACGGCAGTGGTCAGTGGTCAGTGAGTGTGCAGGTCTTTGGCGTGTGGAAGGCTTGCGTCATCGCCATATCCCAATCGCAAATGTCACGGAGTAGACAATGTCTTTATCGATCACAAACTACGAATCCCCCATCGGCCCCATCGCAATCCACGCCACCGACACGGCGGTGAGCAGAGTCGAATTTGCCGGGGAACAGAGCGAAGAGAGCGAAGAGGAGAGAAGCAGGTCCCGCTCCTCATCCTCGCTGCAGCCAGGCGCGCATCCGCTGCTGGAGGAAATGCAACGCCAACTGGCCGCCTATTTCGCCGGTGACTTACGCTGCTTCGACCTGCCCCTGGCCCTGGACGGCACCCCGTTCCAGCGCCAGGTCTGGCAGCAGCTTCTCAGTGTCGGCTACGGCCAGACCGCCAGCTACCAGAACATCGCCGAAGCGATTGACAATCCCAAAGCCGTGCGCGCGGTCGGCGCGGCCAACGGGCGCAATCCGGTCTCCATCATCGTGCCCTGCCACCGCATCATCGGCAGCGGCGGGCGTCCGAAGCTGACCGGGTATGGGGGTGGGTTGTGGCGTAAGGAGTGGCTGCTGCGGCATGAGGGGGTTTTGTTGGTGTAGAGGGGGGCGGTGGTCGAGAAGCTTCGCCCTTGAGCGGGTCGTTGACCAGTACCGCGTCAAGACCGACAAGGAAAGCGGCGTTGTCAACGACCCCAACGCTTGGTTCGTCGAGAACCCGGCCGAGTTGGTAGCCCACCTTGAACGACTGGTACACGTCAGCGTGGAGACGACGCGCATTGTGGAAGGATTGCCCCCGGCATTGGTGGATTGAACAGCGCTACCTCACGATTCCCTTCCAATACGAACATCAAGAGAGCGCATGGCCGCCGCACGTGGGGGACTTCGAGGCGGCCCGCCTTGCCGCAGGTTTGGCAACGGCCGCATCACCTGCGCAGAAGCGCGCGAGCACGGTATCGCGCCCGTTCGCAGCGACCATCCTGCTTATCCGTATATGCGGGACTCGGATGGGGACGGGATCGTCTGCGAAGAAAGTTGAGCGCTGAAATGCCCCTGGCTGTGTAACTTGAGAAGTCTATTCAAGGAATGAGGAACGATGAACGATCCCCAGGTTGTTGCGTTGATCTACACCGTTGAACACGGAAAGTCGGTTAGCTACGAGAGTGCGGCTCCTTTGCGTCACTTCGGGTCGCCGGAGTTTTATCTGACGGTGGAGAACAAGATCGCACGATTCGAGTTCAAGAAGTTTTACGCGGACAAAGACGAGGCTCTCGAAGCCATTGAATCATTCATACAACATTGGGAGTTTGAGGCCTCAATGCGGTTCGGACCAGGAACCTTCGGGCTGCGTTTCAAAGAAGCCGAAATAATAGACCGGAATCCTTCACCGCCTGAACCCCGCATAAAAGACGCTAGAGCCTCCGTCGTTCTTCCAGGACTCACCGCAAGCGGAAGTGTCGTTCTCGGTTTCCCACACTATCCCCCTCCCCCAGCGAGCGGTTTGGTTGACCCCGATGATGACTACGTGGTCATGATGAAGCGCCGATATGATCAATATCGTTTGAGGCGGGCAAAACTACCGGCGATGGCATATTTCTGCGTGACGGTTCTTGAAAAAAAATATGGGTCCTTCTCTGAGGCTGCCAAGGCGTGCGGCATCAGCAGAAAAGTTTTCGAAACAGTTAAGAGATTGTCGTCAACAAAAGGCGGGAAGGATGCACGGAAAGCTGCAGGTGCTGACGAAGAGTTTACAAGGCAAGAGAAACGATTCCTGAAAGAAGCCGTCGAGGAAATCATTATTCGAGCGGCGCAGGTGGCCTTTGATGATAGCCAGAGCCTTCCCCAGATCACAATGGCGGACCTGCCAAGCCTTTAGGGGCCGCCGGCATCGTTTGCGGACCTTTCTGGAGGAACAGTTTACGGCAGGGTGCGCACCGAATTTTCGCGGGCTGCGAAATCTGTGGCAAACTGGGGGCGCGAAAAAGCCGGTCGCTGCACGAACAGCACCGGCGTGATCCACGAGGGCGATCTCATGGATGCTTCGATTGTACCAAACCCTGATCTAACAAACCAATCTGGCTGTTCTGAGCGGCGGCGTGCACGCGTGCGCAGCCTGTCGGGCTACTCTGCCCCGGCTGGCGATTATAGCATCCGCGGAGGGCGTTTTTGGGCTTGCGTAGTCGGGCGAGCTATTTCAACTGAGGAAAATCATGGGGCAGATTACGCTAAATCTTTCTAGTAGGCCTTATGCTAATTAGCGTTTGAAAAAAGTCCCCTGGTGAGATAGCTTTGGAGTTCGTCACCAACCAAAGCGACTCACCAGGAGGACCAACCGAATGATAGCTCATCTTGACGACTTCTGTCTATGGGTTTATGTGCTCGTTGACGACATGTGCCAGGCACTGGAAAGGCATCTGAGACGACCGGGGCCGAAGCCGGCCTGTAGCGATAGTGAATTGATAGCCATCTGTCTCATCGGCGAATGCTTGGGGTGGGATGTGGGAACAGAGTTACTCAGTCATATGCAGGCACATCGGGATAAGTTTCCCATCTTGCCGAAGCAGAGCCGCTTCAATCGGCGACGACGTAACTTGATGGCGATTATGAATGAGATGCGGCGCATGATGTTGGCCCAGATGGACCTCTTTCGAGACCAGCATTGTGTACTCGATAGTCTGCCCATTCCTGTGGTTCAGTTCCATCTGGCGCCGCAATCGCGCGGCGATTGGCCCGCTCATGGAGCCAATTATGGGAAGGTCTCCTCTAAAAAGATGACGATCTACGGTTTCAAGCTACATATGCTGATCACGAAAGGTGGCCTCATCCTTGATTTCGAACTGGCTCCTGCCAGCGTCGGCGACTTGGCTATCGGTCGCGAACTCCTGCAAGAACACCACAACCGCATCGTCATCGGCGACAAAGCGTACGTCAATGCACCGGTCGCTGATGAACTCTGGCAACACAATCGCATCCGCCTGCTCTCCAAGCCGCGCAGCAACCAGAAAATACAGATCCCTGCATCTGCACGTCGCCTCTACGACAGGGTCCGCCAAATCATCGAAACAGTTAACAGTCAATTGGTCGCACAATTCTCGATAGAAACCAACCATGCACACACTTTCAGAGGTCTATGTGCACGACTCTACACCAAATTGACTGCTCACACACTTTGCATCTATATCAACCGACTCTTGGGCGTACAAGACTATCTTCAGATTAAGAAACTGGCCTTTCCTATCTAGCATAAGGCCCTATTACAAAAGATATCTTCAATCGCACAGAATCTTTCTACTGTCGCAAATTCGGTCATCATCATCATTCCCTTGGATATGGAACTATGTCTGGTGGGTCCCAATGTTTGGACCACGGAATTAAAATAATGAGGTGCATCCGGGCGCTTCCGGCCAACGCTCTTTTCCCGATAAGAGGCGCATCCCGCCCCTACCTCTCCGTCACCCGCCCCTCCACTCCCCCGCCACCGCCTCAACCTGCGCCGCATCCCAGCCGCCATTCGCGATCACCAGCCGGTAGCGCAGCGTCAGCGTCTCTCCGGCCTCGAACTCGTACACCTCGTCGAACATGAAGGCAAAGCTGGCGCAGGCGTACGGTGTTTGGCGCACGAACCACTTGTTGGGAAAGCGCAGATTGGCGGGATGATCCAGGAAGGCGAGCGTTGACGTGTTGCCGTTGCCGTCGTGGTGGCCCGTGTAGGCCAGCCAGGGCGCGGGCTCACCCATCGCCTCCGCCCCGTTGTGCCCCGCCGCGGTGATCACCTCGCCCCGGTCAAACGAGCGCGGCCCCCGCCAGAACAGTCCACCGTAACCGGCCAGCGGACGCCCCTCCGTCGTCGGCGAGCCGATGTGCAGCGCCGTTCCCCTCACATTGCGCAGGCTGGTCGTGAAGTCCAGCGCCCAGTAACCCGCCTTCGCGTCGAGCGCCTCCACCGCGATGCCCCGCGTCTCGTCGACCCAATGTTCGCCCGCCTGCGTGATCCACGAGAGCTTCTCCGTCGCCGCGAAATGCTCGTCCTCCACCTCGATCGATTCCCAGCTGTCATGGCGCTGGCTGCCGTTGTTCGGCAGGTCGACATAGCCCTGTCCGTGACGGTAGCTGCCCCCGCCCCAGAAATTCTGACCGTCCAGATGGGCGATCGTCATCTGGATCCCCTTATGCCACACGTGGTCATGCGGCCGGTAGTTGGTGATCAGATCGCCCGCCAGCGTGTTGATGGGGTGGAAAAACGGCTTGGGCGACTCCGCCTGCGGCATATCCGGCTGGTAGATGTAGCGGAAAAGCGTCACTGCCTTCCACTTCAGTTCCAGCGAGGCGAAGCCGGGCGTGCGGTGACTGTGCGGCGCGGCCTTCTCGTTACGAGTATGGGTAAGAGCAAAAGTCATGGCATTCCGTTCTTGCGTTTGGGTTTGGTTACCGCCGACTTCATCAGTTCAGGGCAAACCAAAAATGGATCGATGCAATGCATTCGGTTTCGTGGCCGCTGCCCAGTGACGAACCACCGACCACTAGCCACTGGTGTTACCCGTCCAACATCTCCTGCAGCCGCTGACGCGCCGCCTGCGGATCCGCCTTGCCCTTGGTCGCCCGCATCATCTGGCCCATGAAGAAGCCAAACAGCTTCGTCTCCCCGTTGCGATAGCGGGCCAACTCGTCCGGGTTGTCGTCGAAGGCCGCCTGCACAGCCGCGTCAATGACCGACGTGTTGCTGACCATCGCCAGCCCTTCCCGTTCGACAACCGTCTGCGGATCGTCGCCGCTCCTGTACATCGACTCCAGCACCTTCTTGCCAGTGTTGACGTTGATCTGCCGCGCGTCCACCATCCGCACCAGCGCGGCCAACTGCTGCGGCTGCACCCGCGTCTCTGTGATCTGGCGCAGGTCTTGTCCCTCACCATCCGCGTAGAGCAGGCGGAACAGTTCACCGGTGATCCAGTTGGCCATGCGCTGGGGGTTGCCATTCTCGCGACCGTAGGCGGTCACCGCGGCCTCGAAATAATCGGCCACCGCCTTCTCGTCGGTGATGGTGCGGGCATCCTCCGCGCGCAAGCCCCACTCCTGCCGGAAACGCTGCTCCTTGGCATCCGGCAGTTCGGGCAAGGCGCGCGCCGTCTCCTCCACCCACTGTCGGTCGACCACCAGCGGCGGCAGGTCCGGCTCCGGGAAGTAGCGGTAATCCTCGCTGCTCTCCTTCGTGCGTTGCAGTACAGTGCGCTGGCGGTCTTCGTCCCAGCCCATATTCACCTGCTCGATCACGCCGCCGCTCTCCAGCACATCCGCCTGGCGCTCGGCCTCGTAGGCGATGGCGTTGCGCACCGCGCGCAGGCTGTTGAGGTTTTTCACCTCCACCTTGGTGCCGAACTCGCCGCGCGCGGCCTGCTCCGGCGTACGCACGCTGATATTCGGCTCACAACGCAGCGCGCCCTCCTCCATGTTGCCGCTGTTCACGCCCAGATAGCGCAGGATCGAGCGCAGCTTTGTCAGAAATGCGTAGGCCTCGTCCGCGCTGGCAATGTCCGCCTCGGTGACGATCTCCAGCAGCGGCATCCCGGCCCGGTTCAGGTCCACCAGCGTGTGCAACCCCGCATGTGTGTTCTTGCCCGTGTCCTCTTCCAGATGGGCGCGGTGGATGCGGATGCGTTTGACGCCGCCGTCCGCCTGGTCGATCTCCACCAAGCCGTTGCGGCACAGCGGCAGCTCGTATTGCGAGATCTGATAGCCCTTGGGCAGGTCAGGGTAGTGATAGTTCTTGCGTGCGAAGACCGCCGTCTCCGCGATCTCGCAGTTGAGCGCCAGCCCCGTGCGGATCGTTGCCTCGACCGCGGCGCGGTTGCCCACCGGCAGCGCGCCCGGCAGCCCCAGACAGACCGGACAGGTGTGCGTATTGGGCGGCGCGCCCTGGTAGTCGGCGCTGCAGCGGCAGAACATCTTCGTCTTCGTCAACAGCTGCGCGTGGACTTCCATGCCCACGACCACGTTGTATTCCTGTGTCAATTGCTGCGTCTCCCCGTGAAACCGTGATCCTCGCTTTGCACATCTATCAGGTGCGGCGGGGAATGCGCTCCTTCCATTGCCAATATTCATCCAAATTGCTGTAGCAGACTTCTGATTCGATTGCGCGTGCCATATCCTTTGTCAGATAATTCTGCCAATAATCATCAAAAACAGCTTCACCAAACTCGGCAAAAGGACCATTACCGTTAAGCAAAGCCTCAATTGACTTCTCTGAACCGATATTCTTGGTGTTGCCACTGCCGGGCCGATCTGAGGCGATTTTCCACTTCTCATGTACAAAAATTTCAATATCTCGAATAACAGAAGCGATTTGGTGTAGATCATTCAAGGTGTAAATACGCTGCTCATCAATTGTGTTGTCACTGCGCCTATACACGATCCCTAACACCAGATGTGCCGAGTAACTGCTGTAAGGAAAGCGTATGTTTTTGGTTGATTTTCTTTGGCGAAAATAGCCAGTGAATGAGCCGAGAGTAAAACCATTAATCCGTTCATCGTTAACTCGATAGGTGCTTTTTACATCTACAGCAATCCGATCACCGGTCTTGTCAACAAATGTCATGTCCGGGTAGTGATTCTGATGGTCGCTCAGAATCAGGTCAAATTTGTGGTTCTCGGCGAAGCGGGCAAGCACAGGAAAGAGAGTCAGTTCCATAATTTTTGAGATGACTTTCGTATCAATGGAAATTGTGTAGATATTTCGATAAACATCAATAAAGCCCTTGATTATCCACTCCCCACTGTCAACTGCAATCGCAGCGGCAAAGTGCTCAAACTCCTCTCGCAGGGCGTTGAGAAAACTCTCGTTCATTGGATGCTCTTATCGTATAAGCTCACGTGCCGATCAGCAGGACTTCTTGTGATCGTGTATTTGTGGAAAGCGCATACCTATAGTCCCCGAAGACCGTTACCCGCACATCGGACTTGTAGCGGGTCATAAGCGAGCGAAGTTCATCGATGCTGGGGATGCCATCGCTTCGGTAGGAGACAACCAAAATACTCTGCGCGAAATGTTCGAAACAGGCGTTGAAAGCTGAGTGAATTCGTGCCTTGTCAGTCCAGGGATTGGCGCATCGTACCAAGCGCCGATGTTTCGACCCCCAGTCGATTCGGTCTTCCCATGCATCGTAGTTGCACAAGCCTTCGAGAAAATGATAAAAGTCGGCATAATCTGTCGCTGCGCCCTTTTGCGATATATAGGGCGGATCGATGTAGACGAGATCGTAGTCCCCCTCCAGATCGACAACATCCCCACAGATAGCCCGGCAACGTCCGGCGCCCTGAAAGACCGCCTGGTTTACCTCATCAACAAAAAATCGAAACCATTCTTCGAAAGGCCTGTCCCACGAGGTTTTGTTACCGAAGGAGCGCTTGACCTTAGCGAAACGCAGATACAGATTTTTGCGGTGGAACAGGTTGTAGGGGCGTTTGATAAGACACGCCTGGGCCAAAGCAAAGAAGAGCAGGGCCCGACGATAAGGATCTATCACTGCGGAAATGTTGTGGACGGTCTGGTCGATCCATCGGTTCTCGGCATCGGTAAAATAGATGTCTTGAAACGTTTTCTGAACGAACGATGGATAGTTGGTATGTGAATGACGTTGCAATGCCCACTCACTATCTTCAGGACGTATCAGAACAGCATTGTTTTCAATCAGAGCCAGACCGAACTGGTAGTTGAAACGGAGGATATCATTATAGGTGACCGATTTCCCTTCCTGTTTCAAGCGGTAGCCAACAATGCCTGTTCCACCAAACGCATCCAACGCACTCGTAAAGTCCAACTCTTGAATCTGTGTCCAAATCCAGTGTACCAGCTTGGCTTTGCTGCCCTGATACCGGGTGGAGGGGAAGCGCGTCCCGAGACGTTCGAATAGTCGTGGCTGATACATTGCGAGTGAACTGTTCTTGTGCCTCTTGCGGATGCCAAGTCGCCTGAACTTGTAGTGGTCGGCCGTTTCCCGCCTGCACGCAATCATAGCATACAGCCAATTCCGCAACAAAAGAGGGCGGCAGACCACCTGTTTCCGACAGAGAGACCGCCACCTTTGACAGATCTCTTCTCGTGCATTGATAATAGCTCCCGGTGAACCACCCAGATCACCCCATCGCGCCGCTGCGCCTTTCTGGAGCAGGGACGCATCTCACCCTATTCATGGTAATCTTCAGATCACCAAAAGCACAGTTCAGACCGATAATCCCCTTCTCGATTCTGGTCTTGCTCATCTTTAGTCTGGCCGGCTGTCGCGGCAGACGTGCCGATCCCACCGCCGCGCCTACGTCCACCAGTCCACCCGCGCCGACCAGCGCGACAGAGGCGGCTGCGACTGTTACCGCGCCAGCCGCCCGCGCCGCGACGCCCACTCCTACCCGGCCATCGTCGGCAACATCATCGTCGAACAGCCCGTCTCCCCGTCCGCAGGCGACCGCAGAGACGTTCGCGACGGCATCCCCTTTGGAGCAGGCTGCCTACTTCCACCGGGTCGGCGACTACAGCGCGGAGCAGAACCTGCTGAAGACCCTGCTGACCAACTCCGCAACAGCGCTTGCCCAGCGGCAGCAGGCGTCCGGCGCCTCGCTCGAGCAGGAGCGCAGCGCAATCCTCTATCGGCTCGCCCTGGCCTATCTGGCCGATCAAAAACCGGCGCTGGCGCTGGACGCGCTGCAACAGTTCGCGCTCCATGTCGATTCCCTGTCAACAGACGACCCCAGGCGCATTAACAGCCTCTTCCTGCATGCCGAAGCGATGGCCGGCCTGGGCCGCTACGCCGGTGCCGCCGCCGCCTACCGCACTTTCCTGGAGCAGCGCCCGCAGGTCACCGGCGCCGTGGAGGAGCGGATCGCCGATGTCTGGCTCGCGACCGGCGAGTGGTCGCAGGCCGCCAATGCACTGCGCCGGGCCGCCAATGTCGCCACAAACCGCACGGAGAAAGCGCGTCTTCTCGATCGGCTGGCGGGCGTTCTCGAGGGCAATGGCCGCTGGGACGAGGCTGCCTCTGTCTACGATGAAATCCTCGCCGCGACCGATTCTGAAGAGGAGGAGCGCAGTGCGGACGATCCAGACCCTGACTTCGATGATGTCCTCGGCTTCAGAGAATGGCCCGTTTACCGCGTCAGTTATATGTACCGCGCCGGAATGGCCTATGCCGCCGCCGGCGACGAAGAAACCGCCATTGCCCACTGGAGAAAGGCGCTGAACGAAGAGCCGGCCAGCAATGCCGCTTACCAGTCCCTCATCCAATTGGTGAACAGGAACGTGCCGGTCGATCTGTTTCTGCGCGGGGAGATCGACCTGTTTGCCCAAGCCTACATCCCGGCTATCTTCGCCTTTGAACGCTTTCTCGAGCAGTCGCCGCATGATGCCCGCGCCGGGGAAGCCTGGCTGGGAATCGCCCGCGCCCAAATGGGGATGGGACAGTGGGCTGCGGTCCGTTTGTCCCTCGGCCAAGTGCTGGATGCCTATCCGGATTGCGTTTGTTTTGGTGATGCCTGGCTGGCGCGTGCCCAGTTGGCGATTGAAGAGCGCGCGCCCGCCGCGGGGCGGCGCATCTACCGCACCTTCGCCCGCGAATTCCCGGACGATCCGCTCGCCCCGCAAGCTCTCTGGCTGAGCGCGCTTTCCTCCATCGCCGCCGACACCCACCTGGATGCCGGGGCTGTCGATCATGCCAGCGTCGCGGCCGACCCCTTTGACGAGGCCGTCGCCGATCTGCTCAGGCTTGTGGACGCCTTCCCGGACAGCCAGCAGGCGGCTGATGCGTTGTCCGTCGCGGGGATCGGCGCGTTCGCCCACGGACGCTACGTGCAGGCTGCCAACAATTTTGAGCGTCTGCTCACCGACTATCCCGATGCGCAGGCGGACGCCGCCACCTATTGGCTGGGCCGCGCCCGTCATGCCCTGGGGGAGGTCGCCGCGGCCCGCTCCCTCTGGCGATCGCTCGTCGTCCGCCAACCGGAAACCTATTACGGCGTGCTGGCCGCACTGGAAGCCGACTCCGTACAGCCGGGGCAGGATGTCATCCCCCGTCTGAGCGCTATGGCCGGGGCCGTGCCCGTGCTGCCCGGTGACGATGGCAGCCGTGCCTTTGCCGAAAACTGGCTGAGTGGCCCAGAGGACCTCCCACCCGCCCAACCCCCCGGCGCGACAATTTTCAGCAACAGCGCCGGCGAATGGGGTCTGCCGCAAGTGGTCGCCAACGACCCAGACTTCGTCGGCGCTGAACTGCTGCTGGAACAGGGTCGCCGCGCCGAAGGGTTGAAGCTGCTGGAACAGGTCTACTGGCGTTATCGCCACGATCCGGCGGCGTTATTTCCCCTCATCTTGCGTTTCGACGCCTTGGGGGCCAACCGCTTGGCGATCAGCGCGGCCTATCACCTGATCCGGAACAGTCGCGCCCAGAACATGGCCGCTGCGCCGCTCTTTCTCCAGCGTTTCGCCTATCCCAGACACTTCTTCCATCTGGTTGAGAAGGAGGCCGCAGCCTCTGAAATCGACCCCCTGCTCCTTTACAGCCTGATCTTTCAGGAGAGTCTTTTCGAACCGCCCGCCCGTTCCTTTGCCGGCGCCCAGGGCCTCACCCAGATCATCCCCAGCACCGGCGCAGAGATCGCCCAACGCCTCAACTACCCCAACTATTCCACTGCCCTGCTCAGCCTCCCCTACGTCAACATCCGTTTCGGCGCATACTACCTGCGCTGGGTGCGCGACTTTACCGGCGGCAACGACGTTGTCGCCCTCGCCGGTTACAACGCCGGCCCCGGTAACGCTTTACTCTGGCTCGACACCAGCGCGTCCGAAGACGCCCTCTTCGTTGAACTGGTCCCCTACGACGAGACCCGCCTCTACCTCCAGCGCATCCTCATCCTCTACTACCACTACCTCCGCCTCTACGCGCGCTAAAACAACCCAGCGGCCCAATCCGGTCCACTAGCCACCAATCACTATCCACTGAAGTTAGCGTCCAGCCAGCCCGGTGAACTGCGCGCCCTGGATAAAATGGCGCTGGGCGAAGAAGAAGATGAGGATAACCGGCAAGATGGTGATCATCGACGTTATGGCGGTGGGATGTCCAAATCGCTACAGATTTTTCTCACCAGGAACCTGCTCAGTTCCCGGTGTCTCGGCACAGCAGACACCCTCCGTGTCCTGCGATTCACATATATCGTATGGGCGCTGCCCTCTCTGAGGAACTCACAACCGTTGCCTTCAAGATAACGAATGAAATCGCGTCTTTATCATGCTTAAACGATAATAGATTCACGAATTACATCTTCTGGCATTTCGGCAAGGGATTCTTCCGCGAGGACGCGATTTGCCTCCAATGTCATCAAGATAGATTCTTGCAGATTCGCTTTGGCGTCTTCAAGCGTTTCCCCTTGCGTATTCGCGCCGGGCAGCTCTTCAACCAACCCGATGTAACCCTCAGGCACTCTCATGAAAACTGCGGTAAATTTCATGCCGGAAACCGCCTGTTCCCTTGCCTCAGCACGCACATCACACTGTTGCGCGCATTCAACTCGCGTCCTCTTTCGTCGGCCACTGGCAGCCGCCTTCCCGGTCCGGGCGAATGTGCGAGAAGGACAGCTCCTCCGTGCCCTTCCAGGCGTAGGGATCGCGACCGGCGATCATCACGATGTCGCGGAAGTCGTGACTGGCTACCCCCAAACTACCGTTGCCCGGATGACGCCACGGCAGCAGCGATTCGGCGCTCATATAGTGGTTGACCAGCGCGCGGCGGAAACCGCCTGCCGCCCGGTTGGGAAACGATCGATACAACAGGTAGCCGTTGAAAAAGACGATGCTGCCCGCTGTCACCTCCACCGCCACCGCGTCATCGTCCGTGTACGGAAAATCGAACGCCTCCACCACACAGTCGAAGCGCTCGTCGTCATGCTCTTTGGCCGGCCAGATCACGCCGGGACGATGCGAGCCGGGAATCACCCACAGGCAGCCGTTCTCGACTGTGGCGTCATCCAGCGCGATCCAGGCGCCGGTCAGCGAGCGATCGCGCGTCGGGATGAAGGCCTCGTCCTGGTGCCACGCCTGCCCCGGCTTCCCCGCCGACTTGATGAACAGCATCGACTGCATACATTTAACATTCGGGCCGATCACCCGCGTCAGCACATCGCGGATCGACGGATGCGCCAGGCGATCGAACATCAGCGGCGAAAGTTTATGCGGGAAATGCACGCACAGGGTGCGCCGGATCACATCGTCGTCGCTGTCATCGCGCCCAACCGGCGGCAGCCCGGCGACATCGCCCATCTCGCCCCGGCAGATGCGCACCGTCTCATCACGCAATGCCTGAACCTCATCCGGCGTCAGCGCGTCCGCCAGCGCCAGAAAGCCGTTCTCAGCAAAGAAGGCGGCGTGTTCGTCCGTGATTTCCGGCCTCGTCACCATCTCCACGGGCGCTTCAAGAGTTGTCGTCAGTGTCATGGCATCGGTCCTGTGTTCAGAATAGCGGTTGTCAGGCGTTTCGCTCTTGGAAACACCACCGGGCGGAGTCTTGCGTAGTTACTGAATTCTGGAACCAGAGAGGGGGTTCGATTATACGGGAGGAGGAAGATCGTTGTCAAAATTTTAGGCCAAGAGGGTGCATGCCAGATTATTGTGCGTCGAGTAAAGCCAAGCGGTTGAAGCAGTTGAGGCCAGGTTTGACTGAGCAGAGTCGTGCGGCGTGCAGGCATCGCCAGGGGATCCCCTTTGGTCTTCTCATTCCCTTCTCCTCGTCTACGCCCTTTCATCTTAACGAAAAACTGGGATGCACCCATGCGAGGGAAGCGCGCGTCGGCGCTGAGCAGTTGGGCTGCGCTCTTTCCGCCCGCGCACCACGATTTACAGCATCGCAGTCACTCTGTGTACTGAAAATGCACAAAACGTACAGATTGGCGTTCGTTGAGACACTGTTGAAGTTCCGGTATCGGCGCCTCGCGCGGGTGAATCCAAGAATGGGGGCGGAATTTCGGCTGCGTCCGGGCTTATGGGCCGCTTGCAGGCGACGTGCGGGGCGCGCAGGTCAGCTGTGCCATGTAAGCAGTTACGAGCGTTTACGAGCGTGTTCGAGCGCGCCAGGTCGCGTTTCGTCGCGTTTGGTCGCGTTTAGTCGCGTTTAGTCGCGCCAATTTTTTTTTCGTGTTCGGATACGTTCGGGCACGTTTGGGCGTGTTTTTTCGTCATTTCTCGTCATTCTTCGTCCCAAAATGGCTTTTTCGGGAATGGCGGGCAACGGGCGGTTGCGGCAGCGGCTGGGCAGGGAGGGCAGCAGTTTGCTGCGCATGGTTCCCGCGCCGGGCGGCGGATGGGCAAAAGGGCATGGTATTCATTTGAAATCGGTATGCAGTTGCGGCAGGGCCGCGGCTGCGCTCGTTCGTCTTGCGCACAAGTGTACTACAAAAGCGGGCCGTTTGCAGTTGCTGGAAATTCCAGGGTGTATCTCAGAATGGGGGAGCGTTTCTGAGTTGCTTTGAAGGGCAGGACTCGCAGCAGTTGTCTGAACTATGGTTCAGGCAGTCAGTATGCTGGAGACAGTTGACGGCAGCGGCTGAGGCGGCGTCTTCGTTGACGAGAATCAGGCGAGTTGCGGTTCGATTCTGGCAACCGGCAACCTGCATCTGTCACCCATTGGCGCAGTTCTTGAACAGGCGCGGAAGCCGAAACCGGCTGCGGGCGAGAGGCCCGCGATCGCAGGGGCACGTTCCCCAAAAATTTGGGATGCACCCAGCCCAGACGAATGGCTTGCCGCTACCCGCACAACTCTTCGATCAGCCGCGTGTACACCTCAACCGCCTCCTGCAACTGCTGGATTGCGATCCACTCGCCGACCCTGTGGGCCTGGTCGATGCGGCCGGGACCCAGCACCAGCGCGTCCATTTACTTCTGATAGTACTCGGCTTCGGTGCCGTAAGGGACGGTGACCGCGCGCGGCGCGCCGGTCGCGCGGGGTCGCGCCGGTGGAGCGGCAAGATACGGCGTATGGGTATATGCGGGATTCGAATGGGGGTGGGGTGGTGTGTGAGGGGTGAGTGGACTGGACTGAGCCTTCATCCCCACCCCCAATCTTTGGTCCGAACATTGGGCCCCACCCTACAAGTCAGGCAAAGATTGATACGCCGCTTTCGATCAGTTAGCCTAGATCGGCGTTACCCTCGAAACATCTGTGCGCCGCCTTTCAGACTATCCGCGTTCGAATGGGTCATCAACCAGTACCGCGACAAATCGGAAAAGCGCAGGGGGATTGTCAATAATCCGAATTGAGCCGACGACCTAATCCACTCCCAACCATGACGGACGCGCCGCTTCCGTAACTCGCCCAAAGGGCATCGCGAACCTGATCTATATGACTTTGATCCTGGAAAGTTTCCATATCCGTCGCGCTTCCTTACTAGCCAAAGGCATCACAGGAATGCCGCTGAATGTAGTATGATAGTAGCACATCTACTCTACAATTACGCAGTCGCAACCCAATCAACCATGCCCACCCTCAACCTCAAACCCACCCACAAACCCATCAAATCCTACTACGCCGCGCTCGACCAGTTCGCCAACCTCGGCGTCACCCACGAGACCGCCGTGCGCGCCGCTTTCCAAACCCTCCTCCAGCACTGCGCCCGCCAGGCCGGCTGGACCCTCGTGCCCGAGCACGCCGTCAACCCCCGCCGCGGCCAGCGCATCATCGTCGACGGCGCCCTCATCGACGATTTCCGCCTCACGCACGGCTACTGGGAAGCCAAAGACATCCACGACGACCTGCCCGCCGAAATCGAGCGCAAATTCGCCGCCGGCTACCCACGCGACAACATCCTCTTCCAGACCCCAAAACGAGCGATTCTGTGGCAGAACGGGCGCATGGTCCTCGACAACGACCTCACCGACCCCGCCCAACTCATCGAATCCCTCCACACCTTCTTTGCCTACCGCCCGCAGGAGTACGCCGCCTGGGAGGAGGCCGTCTCCCAGTTCAAGGACAGGGTGGCCGACATCGGCCAGGGGCTGGCCGAACTGATCCAGCAGGAACGGAAGAGCAACCGTGTTTTCACGGCCGCGTTCGCCGGCTTTCTCGACAAGTGCCGCCAGTCGATCAACCCGAACCTGTCCGAGGCCGCGGTCGAGGAGATGCTGATCCAGCACCTGCTGACCGAGCGGCTGTTTCGCACCGTCTTCAACCGGCCGGCCTTCACCCGCCGCAACGTGATCGCCTTCGAGATCGAGAACGTGATCGACGCGCTCACTTCCCATGCCTTCAGCCGCGACGAGTTTCTCGGCAAACTGGACCGCTTCTACGCGGCAATCGAGCGCACTGCCGCCACAATCAGCGATTTTTCGCACAAGCAGCACTTTCTCAACACCGTCTACGAGCAGTTTTTCCAGGGCTTCTCCATCAAAGTCGCCGACACACACGGCATCGTCTACACGCCGCAGCCGATCGTCGACTTCATGGTGCGCAGCGTGGCCGCGATCCTGGAGCGGGAGTTCGGCCGTTCGCTGGCCGACGAGGGCGTACATATCATCGACCCCTTCGTGGGTACCGGCAACTTCATCGTGCGCATGATGCGCGAGATCCCGCGCACCGCGCTGGAGCGCAAGTACAAGGGGGAGCTGCACTGCAACGAAGTGATGCTGCTGCCCTACTACATCGCCAGCATGAACATCGAGCACGAGTACTACGACGCCACCGGCGATTACAAGCCCTTCAACGGCATCTGCTTGGTGGACACCTTCGACCTGGCCGAGGACCGGCAGCTGCCCCTCTTTGCGCCGGAGAACACGCAGCGGGTGGAGAGCCAGAAGCAGACGCCGATGTTCGTCGTGATCGGCAACCCGCCCTACAACGTGGGACAGGTGAATGAGAACGACAACAACCAGAACCGTAAGTACGAGACGATGGATAAGCGGGTCCAGGAGACGTATGTAAAGGACTCCAAGGCCACGCTTCGGAACAAGCTCTCTGACCCGTATGTGAAGGCGATCCGTTGGGCATCGGACCGCATCGGCGACGAAGGCGTGGTCGCGTTCGTAACCAACAACAGTTTCCTAGACGCTGTGGCCTTCGACGGGATGCGGAAGCACCTCGCGCAGGACTTCACCAAGATTTACCACATCGATCTTAAAGGGAATGCGCGAACCGCAGGTGAACGTCGACAGAAGGAGGGCGGTAACATCTTTGATGACCAGATTCGCGTTGGGGTAGGGATTAGCTTCTTCATCAAGAAAGAGGGAGTGCACTCTGAAGAAGCTGAAGTCTGGGTTTACTCGGTAGACGACTATCTCAAAGCCCGCACAAAGCGGGAGACTCTAACCGAATTCGGAGCCTATCCAAACATTTCACTGAAACAGGCCGCTATTGACGCAAAACACACATGGCTTACTGAAGGACACCACGCGGAATTTGAGACCTTTATCCCAATGGGAACAAGGGAAGCGAAAATGGCGAAGGGTGGAGAAGGTGAAGTAGTGTTCAACCTCTACTCATTAGGTGTCGCTACGAATAGAGATGTTCTGGCTTATTCGTTTGACTTGGAATTACTGCAAGACCGAGTTCGCACTTTTGTCGAGCTATACAACAGCACTGTTGATCGCAAGAGAAGGCTTGATCCTAACGCACCTGCTGAAGTTTTCATTGATACGAACGACCCGCGGATCAAGTGGACTCGTCAGGTAAAGGCATCACTCAAGAAGCTCGCGATGAGCAGGTATGAAGAATCGCACTTTCGTGTTTCGTTGTATCGTCCGTTTTGCCAGAAACATCTCTACTTTGACAATTTCTGGAATGAAGAGCGGTATCAACAGCACTTGATTTTCCCTACATTGGAGACACATGCGGAAAATCGTGCAATCCTCGTCAGCGATCACGGCTTCCGCGCCGGATTCAGCACTCTGATGACAAATCTGATTCCCGAACTTCACACGGTCGCCGCAAGTGATGGATTCCAATGCTTCCCCTACTACACATACGACGAGGACGGCAGCAACCGCCGCGAGAACATCACCGACTGGTCGCTGGATCGCTTCCGCGCCCACTACCGCGACGACACCATCACCAAGTGGGATATCTTCCACTACGTCTACGGCCTGCTGCACCATCCCGTCTACCGCGAACGCTACCAGGCCAATCTCAAGCGCGAGCTGCCCCGCATCCCCTTCGCGCCCGACTTCCGCGCCTTCGCCGCGGCGGGCGCGCGCCTGGCCGCCATCCACGTAGCCTACGAAGACCAGCCCGAACACCCCCTCGCCCAACTCGAAACCCCCGCCGCCCCCCTCGACTGGCGCGTCGAAAAAATGCGCCTCTCCAGAGACAAGACCCAACTCACCTACAACCGCTTCCTCACCTTGGACGGCATTCCTGCGCAGGTGTTCGACTACCGCCTGGGCAACCGCTCCGCCCTCGAATGGGTCATCGACCAGTACCGCGTCAAAACCGACAAACGCAGCGGCATCACCAACGACCCCAACCGCGCCGACGACCCGCAGTACATCCTCCGCCTGCTCGGCAAGGTGATCAGCGTGAGCCTTGAGACGGTGGAGTTGGTGGCGGGGTTGCCGGAGTTGGGGATTGAAAAAGCAGAGCCTGTTGTAGATGCGTCGGGAGATTCCTAGCCAGCAATGGGGATGAGGGAAGCCGATTTCGCGCCAGAGTACACCTTAGCTAGGGGTTCAATTTTTGGGGCCCACTTCATAGATGAATGGTTGCCACCACAGCGTCCATAAATCGCATAACCAGCAAGGGGGCGCAATGCGCCCATTCACTTGTTCCGACAATTATGCGATTACAAACGCTGTGGTTGAGGCTACCCTATCACGTATCTGCTCGAGGGGCAATCGAGAGCTTACGGAGGAAAAAAGGAAATTCGAGAAGAGCGGCGGTGGAAAGATCAAAAAGCCCGCCAGCTCTGCTGCTGACGGGCTTGCTAACTTGATGGCTTCAATGAATTCACTAGATGAATCACTTCCTTACTCTTTTTCTGGTTCTGGTTACAGGATGAACATTTTCAGATCTAATTCGCCTAAATAATTTTGAAGCGACTTTTTTGTGCAGATGTTTCTCATAGCCCGACACGCCTACATGAGAAGGGTTATCGTCGTCGGGCACATAGCAAATCTTAGGGTCATCAGCCCCACGGACTCGCGAAATCGCAGCCTTTACGCGGTCACAACTGAGAATAATCCATGCTTCCACATCTTTTTTGATGTCACGAGGAAAGTATCCTTCAAGTATATTAATCGCAGCGGCGGTATCTACTGAGACATCTGCAAGCCTACAAATGTCTTCAAGCCAACTGAAAGACAGAAATGGGCAATCTTCTTTGAGTTCTCTTTTGGTGAAGCAGAACACTTTGAATGACGTGACATTCCCGTCCTTATAATACCTTTTTGGGCAATGCCTTATCAGACGGTCAGAGTCATCGAGTTTGTGATCTCCGCCGCTCATCACCAATCCAATCGCCTAGTGATGGGTTCAATTACCTCCATTATTTCATCCAGCCTTACCTCCCCTTCTCCCACATCGTTCTCTTCCAAATCGTATTCTTCCGATTCGTCTTCTTCTACATCGTAGAAGTAACTCACTTGATCTGGTGAAATGAACTCCAAATAGAGAATTCCTCCACTATAAGAATCGTTTTCGTCTGACGGATTGATCGAAGGAACTCTCCACTGAATACCAACATGCCCGTCGTCATCTCCAAAGATGCCAGGGCCTGGGTATTTTGGTCGAGTCGTCAATACAAAGATGGCGAATGCCAAGACCGATCCTATGGAGAATCTCTCGCCGTCATCTGCAAGAAATTCGATCAGAAGATTTAGTCGTTCGGCTACTTTTTCGTGCCCTTCCCTATATAGTTTCTTCAGAACTATCTTTTCACGTTCTGAAGCGTGTTCTGACCACTCGGGATCAAACGAGCCTAAGAGATAATCACGCACCTGTTCATAGAAATCCTCTCTTTCTTGAATTGAGGTGGCATTGTCTGTTTTGCGATTGAGGCGTTCTCGATTTGAGCCAAGCAGTTCCTTTGTTTCCCTCTGCACATAATTGTACTGCCACCTAGGGACTGTCGTGCCATGAGAATCACCAGCAAAGAAAGCTGTATTTTCCATATCGGCTACTCCTTGTCAAAAAGGTTGCGAAGACGGTCCGTAATACTTCCTTCAAACGCCTGCCTGACATTTCCGTGTGCAACTCTGACATGACTCTTGAATTCAGATTCGGAAAGCGTGCGACCAAGAGAGGCCTGATCGTATAGGTCTAACAGAAAGACTTGGCTGATTTCATCTGGTGGTTCGGGATCAATCTTACTGAATGAATATGTCAAAAAGTGGCCCTCATCAGATTGCGGGACCACACAATTGATTAGAAAATCACCATGAACATTCCCACTTCCCAATGGAATAATCGGGAAAATGGTAAAGTAGTCGGACATCTGAAACCTGCTCTCGGGAATTTTAACGTGATTCAAGTATCGTACCCCTATGCGATCTACCGCGTGGGGCGAAACTAGCTTGGCAAAAATGTCAAAAACATCGTAAAAGATACTCTCCCATAAATGAAAAGAGAGATATGGAGTGAGCTGATTGAACACAAATAGGTTCTCAGATATTTGTATAATCTGGTCTCTTTCTTCTGTACTAAACAGTTTGCGGGTCGGACCCAACTGCAAACCACTACTGATCGTTTCGTTGGGGACATCCACTGTAAGATCAACGCGATGGAGCAGTTGCTCCTCTTGATTCGGAAATTTTTCTTTGACTACCTCATAGAATAGACTGGGAATCGAGTCGTTCCAATTTGAGGAGGTGAAATATACTTCACAAAGTGCCTCTACGACCGGAGGATTCCGGTAAAGACGCCCTGAATCTGTCTGAGAGGGACCTGCCGGCATACTCATAGTTGGCATTCTTTCTCTTTCTTCATTGATGAAGTCGTGACACTTAGGACAAGTTCACCCCAGTACGGAATACTGTAGGATAAAGTTCCAATCGCCTAAAGTATACTTGCCTTTATTGCCCGAATCAACACTATTATATCTCATATCTTAATCTCTGCTCGACAGATAAGTCAGCATCGCGGGCGCGGGCATCCTCCGGGGAGGGAGGAGTAAGTATTTTCCTCATCGTGCTGACAAAATCAGCGACAGGAAGACTGTTTAGCGGTCTTGGACGACTTCGCGGGCGGTGGACGCTCCGCTTTGCGCTGGGTGCGCCGTTCTTTCACTTCCTCCTGGGTGACAGGGGAAAGGGCCAAGACTTTGCCGATGGCGGCGTTCATCTGCGCCATATCGACCTTGTTGGTAGGGGGTGTCAAGGGAGTCTCCTCACGGGTTCTGGGTATGGGAAATCGGTCCAGCCTTATGGTATTCTGTTATTCAGAAACTGTATGTAGGTGAGAATACGAAGGGATTATCGCATGACCTGTCTTTACAGGTCATGCGCAGCTCAGCTAAGCCAGCAACAGCATTCTAGCCGATGGTCCGCGCTGTGCAAAATTCAAATTCTGCTGAGTCAAGTATTTAATTCCCTAAATTAAGGGAATTCACCAAGCCCGTGGAGGGACAGTCCGATGGCCACGAAACGGCGGCGACACACGATTTCCCACAAGCTTCGGGTTGCCCTGAAACAGCTTGAAGGCAGCAAGACGATTAGCGAGACTCTCACCTACCGCACACACGTAGAAAACAACTTCGTGCCCTGATGACGGCAGCCCGCCCGTTGATCATAGTACCAGGACGGAGCCAACCGTAACTGCAATCAGCTGCCGCGTCAAAACCCACCACCGCAGCGGCATCGTCAACGACCCCAACCGCGCCGACGACCCGCAGTACATCCTGCGCCTGCTCGGCAAGGTGATCAGCGTGAGCCTTGAGACGGTGGAGTTGGTGGCGGGGTTGCCGGAGTTGGGGATTGAAAAAGCAGAGCCTGTTGTAGATGCGTCGGGAGATTCCTAGCCAGCAATGGGGATGAGGGAAGCCGATCTCGCGCCAGAGTACACCTCAGCTAGGGGTTCAATTTTTGGGGCCCACTTCAGAGTGTAAAAGACTGACAACTGTATCCGTCGAGCTTAAGGTTGGAAGTCTAGCCATTACAAGACATCACTATCAGGATACCACCCACAAGAATCTCAATGAGCAACCACATCCGATCCATCCAACTCAATTTTTCCAGCAACTCTCGCAACGCCTTGATCTCGAACTGGAGGAATGCATGCTTCCGCTGCTTGCGTTTGAGCCCCATGTTGACCTCCTTGCACTTCGCGATCCCAACAGTGTACTCCTCTTAACGGTGAACTGTGTCCGGCCGCGTCCCAAGCATTGCCACTTCTCCTTTCACCTGCCGACGCCCCAATCCTCGTAGTTGGCCTCAGAAGGGTGAGCTTGGCCTCTAAAACTGGACCACGAGCTAAAGCGTATAATGGAGCAAGTCACCAAGCCTTTGGAGGGCCAGTCCGCTGGTCGAAAAACCGCGGCAACACACTGAAGCCCACCAGCTCCGGGTTGCGCTGGAACCGCGTGAAGCCAGCAAGACGGTCATCCAGTCTCTCAACGATCGTACACCCGCACAAGACCACTTCGTGTCCTGATGGCGGCAGACCGCCCGTTGATCATAGTGCCAAAACGGAGCCAACCGCAACCGTAATCTACTGCCGCGTCAAAACCGACAAACGCAGCGGCATCGTCAACGACCCCAACCGCGCCGCCGACCCGCAGTATATCCTCCACCTGCTCGCCAAAGTCATCAGCGTCAGCCTGGAGACGGTAAAGATTGTGGCCAGGCTGCCGCAGTTGGGGATCGGGGAGAAGGAGATTGCGGAGAAAAACCATGCGCCCACAATCTCTTGACAGGTCTGCGTTTAATGGTACAGCAGTGCTGCGTCTAATGTAGATCCCAAGTGAGACCAAGAGCTTGCGATTATCGGAAGAGCGGGCGAGACGCCTACGATTCCAAGGTGCAGTCCGTGCAAAAAAGTCTTGGTATCAAATTGAACTTACATTAGGAGGAGTCGCCAAGCGTCTCTCATCGGGGCCAAAGCCCCTAACCTGGTCGCTTTTTTTGTGAGGCTTCCCTATACAACTTTGTTACATTGACGAGTCAGGAACACCGGGCGCGCCAGGCAATACCTCCCATTACATCTTGGCAGGGTTTTCGGTCCCTGATACGTACTGGAAGCAACATCATACACAACTGGAGAAGATCAATGGAGTGGCTTCCAAAGAGGGGTCAATTCTATGCCAATATTCTTGGAGATAAGCGAAGATGAATTCGCTGTCAACGAAGAAGATAGGGCGCCAAACAAGCAGTTTTGTGCAAAAGGACAACCTGAAAACGGAGGAGGCGCTGCAACTGTAACATTTCTTCCAACTGCCTACGTCACAGCGATGGGGACGCTGGAACTCCCATCATATTCGAGTCGGACGCGGAAACCCAGAGAGGAAAAAACAGCTGGCAGATTGTTCAATTTCGGACTCGGCATGACATATGGAGACCGCTCAAGATTGTCGATATCAATGCCAGTTTGAGCCGCGAGTTTCAGAAGACAATTCTGTGCGCGGGCAACACTCAATACAGCATGCATCAGGGCGCTATCATCACTGTCCTCTTCATATGCTTCAAGGGCAGCTTCCAAATAGACAAGCGCTTCTTCAGGATTCTTCAATTGTTCGATAAGCCATTCATCGTAATCTCCCGTATTCTCCATAACGAAAGCTTGGTTCATGGCTGTCTGCTCCTGATTTCATCCCATTAAAACTTAGTCTTGTCAATGTCTTTACGTTGCGTGTGCTTTGTGCCTCCCCATAAAAGGAGAATGATACCGCCTTCTATTTCCGCAAAGTAGACACGATAACCTGGCTTGAGATGAATTCTCAACGCATAGAGGTCTTCGGTCAATCTCTTGTAATCACCGAAATTTCCTAAACGCAAGCGATCAATGCGAGCTAGAATGGCGGCACGAGCTTTCTTAACTTTGAGTTCAGAAAGCCACTTCTGAAAGGGTATGCCTCCATCGGGAAGAACGTAAGTGCGTAATGTTCGTGGCACAACCTTCAGGGCTTGTATTTTAGCCAATCAGTGTGACTTGTCAATATTCGACAATTCACACTTGATGCTGGTGATGTCCCTACCTCTGTAGACGTGCTTTTGAGACTGGGACAGAGTTGCTGCATGAACGGGGATTCGGGTGAACCAGATGTAGTGGGTTGTGAGCTTGACCCCAAAAACCGGACCACGAGCCAAGGTGTATAATCGAGCAAATCACCAAGCCTGTGGAGGGGCAGTACGATGGTCAGGAAACGGCGTCGACACACGGCGGCCTACAAGTCCTGATTGAAAGTCGATGATGCATTATTAGGACTTTCGCAAGGAGGTCAGGATCCTGTAAGCTTGAGACATGATTGCAAAACAGAAGTATGTCGAATACCTGGTCAGCACGCCGATCAACTACACCTGTACCAATTTGGCTGAACATCTGGATGGCATGAGCCACGATGTAATCAGCGATTTCTTGAAAAGAGAGCGATTCACAGCCAGTCATCTATGGGAACTGGCGGAAGAACGGATCGACGACAGTGCGGACGCGTACCTGATCATTGACGACAGTGTGCAAGACAAACGCGATTCACGGTCAATCGAGATGGTAAAGCTGCAGTACAGTGGCGCTGCCGGTGGTCTGGTGCGCGGCATTGCGGTCGTGAACCTGATTCACACCAGTGGTGAAGATGGCGAGTCTTATCCGGTCGATTTCCGCATCTACGCCAAAGAAGCAGATGGGAAGACAAAGAACGACCATTTTCAAGAGATGCTGCTGCGAGCCGTTGGCGACAAACAGATTCAGGCCAAGACGGTGCTATTTGACAGTTGGTATGGCTCGTGGCGGAACCTGAAGTTGATTCACCGTCTGGGATTGACCTTCTACACCACACGCAAAGCCAACCGCATGGTCGGTCTGAGCGCAGAAGATGGCTATATTCAGCTTGATGCGCTCGATTGGACCGACGAACGGCTTAAGCATGGCATCATTGTCAAGCTCAAGAAAGTGCCTTTCAAAGTGAAATTGTTCAAGGTCGTTGTCATAAACGGCGACATTGACTGGGTCATCACCAATGATCCGGATGAGACTGTGATCACGCAAGTCGCTCAAAACGCGAACGAGTTGCGCTGGCAGGTCGAAGAATTTCACCGCGAACTGTAACAACTGACAGGCTCCGCCAAATGCCAATGTCGCAAAGCGCGTTCGCAGCGCAATCACCTCGCTTGCTGCTACCATGCCTGGCTTTCTTTGAAGGTTCACGCTACCTTGCTCAACAAAACCATCTATCGCGTTCATACTGACCTGTTCAGCGACTATCTGCGAAACCAACTTCGCTACCCTACTATCCCGGCTTTCCAGCCGACTTAGCGAAAGTCCTAATTATACTACAGTTGACTCGGCTACTTCCTTTTGGGAACAACATACGATCCTAACATGAACGTTTGGCAATTCCAGCAGGTCTAGCAGGTTCAGCGATTTTGCTTGGATTGGAAGTTTGAGTTGGTAGTAACGCGGGAGGCGAGGGAGGGTTTGTGGTGACGATGCTGTAACACCGCCACCACTGGCTACAAGGGCTGAACTACCTATCTAGCATATCAGCTATGATAATCAGCCACATCGGGTCGATGTAGATCCAGTACACGGTAGACCGGTACTTGAATGGGAAATACATGGCTCCCCCTTTCCTGTACTACTAGGTGTGGGGTTCAACCTTGCCAAGCCTTGCCATGTCTTTCCGCGTTTACTATAGGCGATGGGGGCGCACCACACGCACTACATGCCCCCATCGCCAGAACACTAACGAGCATAACATACAGTAGTCTTTCGAGACAAATCGTAGTTGACGCGCGATATTAACACGGGCACTAACGCGGTGCTAGGGGCGGCCTCCGACCGCCTCTCTTGATCACTTAGGCGGTAAACCGCCTAAACGTTTCAGAACGGCTAGATCGATTTGGATTTCGATCTCAAACTTCCGATACCGTATTCTGAGAGACATTGACCCCTCCTTCGTGAGTGGCGGGAGGTGGCCGTGACGAGCCGCGTATTGCATCTACTTTAGTCGGAGAGCAGCCACTGAAGTGGGCCCCAAAAACTGGACCACGAGCTAAGGTGCATGATGGAGCAACTCACCCAGCACGTGGAGAGGAAGTCCGATAGTCAAGAAACGGCGGGGACACACGGCGGCCTGCAAGTTCCGGGTTGCGCTGGAAGCGTTTGAAGGCAGCAAGACAATTAGCCAGTGTCTCCACTATCGTACACCGGCAGAAGAGCGTTTCGTGGTCTAGGGCTCGTTGACAATTGTCTGAACTGTGATTCATGTGATTCATGTGATTGGGATGATTAACGGCCCCGGCGCAGATCGCGGTTTTCGTTCCCGAAAATCAGGCGACTCGCAGTCCGATTCTGCCCGCATGCAACCTGCAGATGTCACCTTCTTGACCAATTAATCAATGGTCAACGGAACCTAGTCATGGGGGCCGATCATACCCAATCTCGTTGATATCCTCTACGACTCCTTACCGTCTTGCTCTTCTTCACGAGAATGCCAGTACTCGTCGTGCTCAGGATTTAGCTGGTTGGCATGATTGTCCTGTGCATCCTGATAGGCCGGATTGTTGGGATTGTTCTGATTCGCGTGATGGTCCCTTTCCGACTGACTCATCTGGCTCTCACTTCCTCTCCTGGACATCTCATCCTCCTTGTGATTATGTTCCCAAAAGATCGAGGTCATTCCTTAAACTTCCATATCAAAAGCACAAGAGCGCCAATGAACACGAATGGAATGTTGCAAAACGACTGCATGATGATAAGTTCACAGAAATCCTCGTACTTGTAGAAGTCTGGACCATCGCACGTGGTGCCAGAGCGGATCAATTCTACAGTCCGCAAGATCGCATTGATCAATACGGCGGGTAGTATAGTGACTCCTACGTTAGAAATTTCATTTCGTTTCCTCAGAAATGTCGCTGAGGGTGCGATTACCAATAGTAGTGTAGTCAACTCCAGTACCGGTAGACTGAAAAAGTTCCAATTACTGTACTCTTTATAGTCGAGTTGCTCTAGCCCGTGCAGCATCACGATTGCCACTCGCAGTATGACAGCCAGCGCAACGATGACGATTGCTCGTCTCAACGTGGGATAACGCTCTTGCAATTGTTCCATCTGTCTTTTCTCCTGCTTATCCGTTTCCCTCTCCCGCGATGCCTTGCGCCTTCTCCTGCAGTCTTCTCGCAGCGGGGAAGGGCCACCACACGGCCACGGCCGCAGGAATAATCAGCCACCCGAATGCGCCCCACCCGACATTGGGGATGCCGTCGAACAGGATGAGAAGCAGGGAAACCACCAGCCTGCCGCCCAATATCAAGACCCCGAACTTAATGATGCGAGAGCTGTATTTCGATGAGATTAAGATGGCGAAAACGGGGATGATGACGAGGACGCCGATCATTGCCAGAGTCGTCCACAACGGCATGCCCGGCTGAGCTCTTGCAATGAAGAGTCCCACGACCATCCCCACAATTGTCAACAATTTCTGTTTCGTCAGCGCCTTCATACCCTTTCTCTTTCAATGAACGCGGCCGCCCTCCGTTCCACATCTCCGCATCCTTGCTGCCGGTGGACCGAGTTAGGTGGTTGAGGCCTGCGCGCACTGGGGGCTGGCCGGGCGTGCAGGTCTATGGCCCTGATTCGATTCCCTCGCAACCTTGGCCGGCCAAGAGCAGGCTTTGATACCAAAGCCTCTCGCTCGACAAAGAGTCCTCCTCGTCCAATGCCCCGGCCCTGATTGCCTCATGTCATTCGAATGTTCTGGCCGCCATCAGAGCACCGAGGGTGTAAATGGTTATGGCCACGCTCTCTGCGTCAGAGAGATTCGGAGTCGATTCCCCCTCCAGATCCTCCCATACACACACATCGAGCTCCAGCAGGAGTTCCAGGTACTCAGTTGGATCGGGATGTTCGTCCAACTTGGCGAGCGCGCTTGCCAGGTCTGTCAATCCGTCCTTCGGTTACGGCTGAATGGGAACGCAGGCGCAAAAAAGCAGCCCCGCCAGCATGATGCTCATCGTCTATCTCATGCTTGGATCTTCTTCGAATATTGCGAAGCAAGGCAAAACGCCCCTGATGCCGATCTTGTCCGGCCCCCCCCCGTTCCACGGAGCATTGACGCCCACCGGGATTGTGTGACTCCGGGTTGGGACGCTTGCGCGCACACAGGGTTGGCCGGGTTATCCGAGTGTGGAGGACTGACAAATGTTTCTGTCGAACTTGAGGTTAGAAGCCTAGCCAATCCCAAAAAATCACAAACAGGATGGCCAAGAAAAGCTGACTGAGCAAAAACCACATCCACGTAAACCACCCCGATTTCTCCAGCGATACTCGCAACGCCTCGATCTCGTTTTGGAGGAGTGAATGCTTGCGCTTCATTAGTTCGAGCTCCATTCGGGTCTCTTTGTGCTTCGCTTTTTCAATACTGTACTCGTTCTCACGGTGAACTGCGTCTGGCAGAGTCTCAGGCATAGCTATTCCCCCTTTCACTTGCTGACGCCCCAATCCCCACAGTTACCCCCGTAGTTATCCACAGATGGGGGATTGGGGAATTACGCAAAAGGAGCAGGCGTCATTGGTCCCCCCTGCATAAGGACAACGCATCTTCCAACATCTGATACATGCTCACTACCTCGTACTGTTCGTCTGGGGTAGAAACAGATCTCGTTGCAGATTCAAGGATCTTATGCTGTGATATGGTGACAAGCATACCGGCCTGAAACATTGTCAACGCAGCGGGATTGTGAGCGAGCCGAACCGTCCCGTCAGGCGCACAACTCCTCGATCAGGCGCATGTACACCTCAACCGCCTCCAGCAGCTGTTCCACAGCGATCCACTCGCCCACCGTGTGCGCCTGCTCGATGCTGCCCGGCCCCAGCACCAGCGCCAGCGCGTCCATATAGTCCTGATAGCATTCCGCCTCCGTGTCGTAAGGAACCGCCACCGCCGCCTGCGCGCAAACGAGACGGCCTCACGCGGCGGCTTCGCGCATGTGGCGCAGACGGCTTTCATCATGCCCGCGCAGACTGCACTTCGGCCATCTCCAGGACCTCCTGCCGGAAGTAGGGACTCAGATCCTCGGCTGTTCGTAAATCGACTTTGCGCCCGGCAAAGAGTTCAGATAGCGACAACTCCATGCCGGCGACCCCCAGCAGCCCGGGGATGCAGTCCGGCTCGAACTCGACCAGAAGATCGATGTCGCTGTCGGGTCCGAAGTCATCGCGCAGGGCTGAACCATAGACGGCCAGCCGTCTGATGCCGTGCTGCTGACAAAAAGCGGCCAGCGCCTCCTTCGATAACGACACCTGCGTGTTTATTGTTGCCGTACTTTGCTCCGGCATTGGAAGAAGATCATTCAAAATCGGAATGCGATTGTGGCGGGGCTACCGCAGTTGGGGATCGATGTGGGCGCGAGCAGCGTTGCCGCAGGTCTGGAGTCGTCATGGGACGCCACAAGAGCGGGCGAGACCAGCCGACGAAAGTTTATACGGAAAATGCACACACAGCGTGCGTCGGATCACATCGTCGTCGCTGTCATCGCGCCCCACCGGCGGCAGCCCGGCGACATCGCCCATCTCACCCCGGCAGATGCGCACCGTCTCATCACGCAATACCTGAACCTCATCCGGCGTCAGCGCGTCCGCCAGCGCCAGAAAGCCGTTCTCACCAAAGAAGGCCGCGTGTTCGTCCGTGATCTCCGGCCTCGTCACCGTCTCTACGGTCGGTTCAAGCGTTGTCGTCAGAGTCATGGGATTGTTCCTGTGTCTAACAGTCGACTCCAAGTGTTCGGCCCAAGGCAACGGTGTGAGGGAGAGCATTGGGTTGTCAGTAAGGCGGGAATTGAGTATGCAAGATTATACAGAAGCACTGGAAACCTTGTCAAAGGATGAGGGACTGGGCTGGATGGGGGGAGTGTTTATCTACGAAGGGACACGAAGGGGCACTAAGACAACCCGCATAGCATCGCGCTGGTGGGGTGGGGGGATTTGGCGCATGGGTTTCTACGGGATGGGGGCAGTGTGGTGTGTGAGTGGGGCTGGGCGCAGCCTTTATCCCCCCAATCTGTGGCACAAAGATTTAGGGCCAACCATATGTGGCGTGCGGCGTTACTTTGGGCAGCTAGAATTGGTTCGCTATGTAGTCCGCCGGTTACCTCAAATTGGCGAGAAGGCAGGCCGAATTGACACGAGAAAGGGACCCTTCTACAATGACCTGACAGTTCGGTGCCGGAACGGAATACGCAGCGGACCTAAAATCCGCCGGCGTGTAACGTTGCGTTGGTTCGAAATTCCACCCGGCCTAACTTTGAAAGTTTGGAAGATCCAGTTGAGAGCCAACACATTTAAGGAGAACATGATGAAGGACATTGTACTAGAAGGATTTGTCAAGAATTTCGCAGAATCTAGAGGCTTAACCCATCTCAAATCGGGCGAGTTATTTGAGGCATTTGCTGCCTCTGTGGTTTTTAGAAAGTATCACCAGTCTGACATTACCGACATGGAAGACGGTGTTCTAGTTGGCGGTGGCGGCGATGGAGGAATGGATGCCATCGCGATTCTGGTGAACGGAAGGCCAGCGCGTGCAGAAGAGGATGTGGATTTCTTTTTGGAAGTAAACCACGGGCTGAATGTTGAATTCATCTTCGTTCAGGCGAAATCCTCTTCTAGTATTAACTCCAACGATATTGGCAGTTTTACTTTTGGAGTTGAACAATTCTTCGCCGCAGTTGAAAAATCAGACTCCAAGGTTGAATTCAATTCGCAAATTCAGCAGCTAGTCAACCTAACTCGCTACATTTACGATCAGGGCATCCGCATGCAAGATAACCCAAAGTGTTGTCTTTACTTTGTTACCGCGGGTACTTGGGCAGACGCTCCGGACCCAATTGGTCGCCTGAGTTACGGAGCGGAACGCTTACGAGAAAAAAATATCTTTAAGGAAGTCAACGCCTTCCCAGTTGACGCAGAAATGCTCAAAGCATTCTATCGAGAACTCGTGCGAGGAGTAGTAAAAGAAGTTGAGTTTGACAAGACTGCAGCATTTCCCAGAATTGCCGAAGTTGCCGAAGCCTACATTGGTCTGATGCGAGGTGACGAGTTCATAAATTTGATTTCTACGACCGATGGCCAACTCAATAGAGAATTGTTCTTCGATAACGTTAGGGACTTTCAGGGCCACAATCCTGTCAACAGTGAAATAGACCACACTCTTACTAACGAGCAGTTGAGGCGTAATTTTCCGCTACTGAACAATGGAGTGACAATAGTGGCCCGTGAGTTGAACAGGAGAGGAGACATTTTCAAGATATCAGATTTCCAAATCGTTAACGGGTGTCAGACGACAAACATATTGTTTCAGAATAGAGCCAACATTGATGCGGATACATTCATCCCTGTCAAGCTAGTGGCTACTAGTCATACACAGGTGATTACCGAGGTCATTAAGGCCACCAATCGCCAGACGGCGGTCCTGCCCGAAGCTCTTGAGTCACTTACGCAATTCCACAGAGAGCTTGAAGACTTTTATAGGATTCGAGAAGAATCCAGAAGCTTTTCAGATCGCATCCACTATGAACGTCGTTCAAAACAATACGCTAGGGACAACATTAGCCCTAAGAACATTGTTTCATTGACCGCGCAGATCAAGTCTTTCATAGGAATGTTCCTCAATGAACCTCACAGCCATCCACGCTATTATGGCGAGCTACTCAGATCGTATGAGAGACTCTTTTCTAATGACCATAAGCCAGCTCCCTACTATGCAAGCGGTGTAACGCTTCTGGCTGTCGAGGACTGGCTCAACTCGCGCCCAGATGAACGAGAGTTACGATTTTACAAGTATCAGCTTCTGATGCTCCTGAGAATGTCCACTGGAGGCCAGAAAGTACCCCATTTGAACAGCAATTCTATCACCGACTATTCTTTAGGTATCGTCGAAGTCCTTCGCGATCCCGAAGGAGGTGAAAAAGAGATTGCCCAAGTGGCGGGAGTGTTGAAAACGGCTTTAGCCAAATTTGGTACACGCCGCGGAGAACGGAACCCTCCACATCGCCTGAGGGCTTTCACGGAGCAATTGGTCCGGACCATGGACTCAGGCTTGCCTGCTGAAGGTGACCGGAATCGATCAATGCGCACGACACCTGGAGGTATAGAACAAGGTGCATTGATATGGTTCGATGAATGGAAGAACTACGGGTTCATCGAGAGGGATGCTGGAGGCGACATTTTCGTACACGAAAGTCAGATCAGCTTAATTCCATGGCACCTCAGGATTCCAGGCAAGAGGGTAGAATACCGGGCTGCACCCAACCCCAAATCTCGCGGCAAGCTGATGGCAAGCGAAGTCAAGTTGGCGACCTGATAAGTGAAAATGCCTTTGGGCGTTCGAGATGAACTTACTTTATATTTACTGAATGGTTGGTCCCAATCACTGGACCACCAAGTGGAAAAATAATGTACATCTAGCCGGATGCAGTCAGCCCCGGTCAGAGCGTATAGTGCCGTTCAGCCAGAGTCCGATGGTTGAGACTTTCGTGCGTCTCATGGTTGAAGAAGGCGCAATAGTCGTCCAATCCGGCTTGCTACTCATATACCGAGTTATACTTGACTGCGCCATAAGCGTTTTCGGAAGACATAGTAGAGGGCGCGACGGTCCCGGCGCGCCGCAAGTACGGGAAGGATTTCCGCACTCCCAGAATGCGGACGGGAGAATTTGTGGCCGCTACCCGCACAACTCCTCAATCAGCCGCGTGTACACCTCCACCGCCTCCTGCAACTGCTCGATTGCGATCCACTCGCCGACCGTGTGGGCCTGGTCGATGCTGCCGGGGCCGAGCACCAGCGCGTCCATATAGTTCTGATAGCACTCGGCTTCGGTGCCGTACGGGACGGTGACCGCGCGCGGCGCGCCGGTCGCGCGACAGGCCGCCTGCGCCAGCGGGCCGTCCGCGTCGGCGAAAAATGGGCCAGTGCTGCGCTGCGCTACCTCCAGGCCGTGCGCTTGCGCCCGCGCCACAACCATCTGCACCGCCTCCTCGAAGCAGGCGTCCGGCATCGCCCGGATGCTCAGGCGCGCCACCGTCCGCGCCGCCGTCACGTTCGTCGCCGTATCGCCGTCGCTGATCACCAGATTGAAGCCGTTGGTCGGCGGGCCGAAAAGCGGGTTCTGGAAGCGCTCCTCGGCGCGGAAGGTCTGCGCCAACTCCGTCATCTCGGCCAGAAAAGGCGCGATCTTGAAGTTGGCCGACACGCCCTTGTCCGTGCTCGTGTGCGCGGCCACTCCCCGCGCCGTGACCGTGATGCCGGCGCCGCCCTTGTGCGCATAGACCGGCTGCAACGTAGACGGTTCGCAGACGATGCAGTACTGCGGCCAGCCGCTCGTCAACGTCTGCGAGCGTTCGACAATGTCGTGCGCGCCGGTGTGCCCCCGCTCCTCGTCCGCGGTGACGGCGATGACCAGCGGCCGCTCCAGGTCAGCGGCGTTGAAGCGGCACGCCGCCGCAATCGACGCCGCCAAAGGCCCCTTCATATCGGCCGAGCCGCGACCCAGCAGCCGCCCGTCGGCCACTGTCGGACTGAACGGCTCCCAGCCGGCGTCGCCCGGCACCGTGTCCGAATGGCTGAACAGGCCCAGCCCGCCGTTCCCCTCGCCCTTCTTGGCCACCAGGCTGACCTTCTCCACGTCGAAGGCGTCGATGTAGGTACACTCCTCAACCGCGAAGCCGCCCTCCTGCAGCAGCCCGCGCAAGAAATCGGAGATCGCCCGGTTGCTCGTCGGCGTCTCCGACGGCATCGCGATCAGTTCGCTCGCAAGTTCGACAACGTCGATATTCATGACTGTCCTCTTTCTCGTCCGGCTTTGAGGCCAAGCACAGCAAATTGCTTAGGGGCTAATCAGTCGAGTCACTCTTGGCCATGAGTTCTATGACTCTGTGCAATTCAGGTATGTTTTCTTTGCAAGCATTGAAGATAATCTCGTGATCCAAGACATCATAGTGATGGGAGATTATGTCGCGTAGGCGCATAATTTTGTCACATTCGATTTCAGGATATCTTTGCAGTAATTCCGGGGCAAGGCTCGCGAGACTTTTTACATTCTCGCCAACAATCTGCAGACGCGTTGCAACCGCATCCAGAGTCAAGAGATCGTCAGTGTCCGATAGCAGTTGATCAGCCGTTTGTATGTCGATGAATCGACGTTGAATGAGGATGATCGACGCTTGTATATTCTCCAGGCTATCTCGGACGGCGTCATTCATACGAACAATGCCTCCCTTTCGATTCGCCGCATAAAGGGAGTGTCTATTTTCTTACTAATCCGCCGAATATCCACCTCGCGGCCCAGAGCTTCTTCGATATAGATGTATAGCCCGGCCAAAGCGTCGAATTTCGGCTCCTTCAGTTCCACCACCAGGTCAATATCGCTCTTTTCGGTCTGCCTGCCGTGCGCATACGACCCGTAAAGCCCGATCCGCCGCACGCCGAAGCGCCGCTCAAGTTCAGGCTTCCTATCGCCAAGAATAGTGAGGATCTCTTCCGCCGATCTCATCGTTGTATTTCAGGCGAATTCGTAGAGTGGCACAGTCATCGGCGGTTTGCCTTTCCCCATGAGCAGGCGTTCAATTCTGCGCACCGTGCCTGGTTCCAGCAGCGCGTCGCCGCATACGGAACAGACGTCAGCCGGCACATGGTCAATGACAACGATCTGGCCGGCGCGCCGGACAGCATGTAAGACCGTTCGCGCTTCATATTCTCCCGCACAACCTTCGATGCTGCACTCTATGTCGATATACCCACTACCTCAACTTCCCGCGCCCGCTGATCGGCCAGACCGTCTCCACAATGCCCTTGCGCACACCGTACATCGCATCGTGGAGGAAGACCGTCGCATCGCCGTAGCCGACGATGAAATCCAGCACTTCGCCCACCTGTACGCTCTCGTTCGGCGCTGACAGCGTGATCACCCCGTGCTCCGCCGAGGGGGTGATGTTGACCACGTTCGCCAGCCCCACCGCCAGCGGCTGCCTCTCCGTGCCCGGCAGCGTCTTGAACCCGGCGTCGGTGATGATCCGGTCGGGCGCGGGGCGGCTCGTCACCACCGCCTGCCCAAACAGCGCCGGGTCCGTCGGCACGCCCCAGCGCTGATAGGTGGCGTCGCCGAAGATGGCGCCGCCGGCCTGGATCTCGGTCACCTCCGGCTGGTGCGCCGTCACATTCATCGTGCCGCTGCCGCCGCAACTCACGATCTCGACCGGCAGCCCCGCCTTGCGGCACGCCTGCACCGACGCGGCCAACTGCCCAATCGAATGCTTGATCGCCGCCGCCCGCTCGTCCGCATCCTCCACCGAGATCGTATGCCCCTCCCACGCCATCAGCCCGGCCAGCCGCACACCATCCTGCTCGTGGACCGTTCCGGCCAGCGCCACAGCCGCCGTGCCCGGCGTAACGCCCGCCCGGTTCATCCCCACATTGAGCTCGACTACAACGGGAATCTCGACACCGACGGCTAGCGCGGCCGCGCCGAGGGCGTCCAGCGTTGTCGTGTTGTCCACCGCGATCTTCACGTCGGCGTGGCGTTGCAGCGCGGCCAGCCGCGCGTACTTCTGCGATCCCACCACCTGATTGGCGATGAGAATGTCGCCCACGCCGGCCTGCGCCATCACCTCCGCTTCGCCCAGCTTGGCGCAGGTGACGCCGAGCGCGCCCGCCGCGATCATCTTATGCGCGATGGCGGGTATCTTGATTCCCTTCGTATGGGGGCGCCAGTTCACGCCCGCATCCCTGAAATTGCCCATCAGCAACGCAATGTTCGCATCCAGCACATCCAGATCCACCCAGAGCGTGGGTGTATCGAGCAGTTCTTTTGCACGTCCGATTTCAGTCATAAGAAGAAACCTCACAGTTATGTTATTTCGGGTTTGCTATTTCCGGTTCTTCGCGGCCAGTGCAATCCAATAGCCACTGGTCACTGACCACTGGCCTCTATCCACTGCCCTACCACGCCGTCCAGCCGCCGTCGACCAGGATGTTCTGGCCGGTGATGTAGCTGCTGCCCTCGCTCGCCAGCAGAACCACAATCCCTTTCAACTCTGCCGGCTCGCCCATCCGTTGCATCGGCACCCGTTCTGCCAGCCTGGCAACGAATGCCGGCTCGGCCTCCCGCACCCGCGCCGACGGAAACGGGCCGGGGCTGATCGCGTTCACCCGCACCCCGTCCTGCGCCCAATACGCCGCCAAATGACGCGTCAGGTGAATCAGGCCGCCCTTCAGGCCGTGATAGTTGGGCGGACTGTTCATCTCTAAACCGGTGTACGCATCCGGGTAGCTGGCAACCACCCCGTACATGCTGGCGATGTTGATGATCGAGCCGGGCGCGCCGCGGCTGCGCAGATGGCGCACGACCTCCCGCGCCAGCAGAAAATAGCCCGTCACGCCGGTGTGATAGGCCTGGTCGAAATCTGCCGCGCTGGCCGTGTCGATGCTGGGCGCGCTGCCGCCGTAGGCGTTGTTGACCAGCACGTCCACCTGCCCCAGCCGCTCCACCACCGCCTCCACAAACGCCGGGATCGCCTCGCTGTCGTCCTGCGCCAGGCCGAAACCGGCATGACCGCTGCCGGGCAATGTCGCGGCAAAGGCGTCAGCCCGTTCCGTAGCGCGACTGGTCACCGCGACCGTCGCGCCCGCTTCCGCCAGCCCGCGACTCATCGCCGCGCCCAGCCAGCCGGCCGCGCCCGTAACAATCACCACTTTCCCGCTCAGATCCAGCAGTTCAGAAACCGTCTGTTCGGTCATAGATCTCCCCTGACTGCAACTCTCCACCGCCATGTTTGCGCCTGGTGGCGTTTAGCTGTGTGAACATTTTGCTATGTGATGATAATGACAATGCGACCCTGACCAAAATAACGCACTTCTCCGATTTTTTCCACTAGCGGAAAGGCGGTAAACTGACTTGGTTCACAGTATGTACCAGCCACCGGCCTCTGGCCACTACTGGGAGGAAATTTCGATGTTGTTGTATGCGCTACCGCTTCGCTTCATGAGCGCAGGGATCGACACGCTCGGCACACCGGCCATCACTTTTGCCCTCGTTATCGCTCTCCTCAGCCTCATCTATCTGGTCGTGCAGACGCGCCGCGTCCTCGCGATGGACAACGGCAACCAGGTGATGCAGGAGATCGCCGCCGCCATCCAGGAGGGCGCGTCTGCATTTCTCAAACGGGAGTACACCTTCCTGGGCGGATTTGTCGTCGTCGTCGCCATCATCATCGCCGTCTTCCTAGCGTGGCAGACCGCGCTCAGCTTTGTCCTCGGCGCGATCGCCTCGGGCGCGGCCGGTTACCTCGGCATGTTCATCGCCGTGCGCGCCAACGTGCGTACCGCCGCCGCCGCCAGCAAGAGCCTGAATGACGGCCTGCGCGTCGCCTTCAGCAGCGGTTCGATCATGGGCATGGCCGTCGTCAGTTTCAGCCTGCTCGGCATGACGATCCTCTACTTCCTCTTCAATGGCGACATGCGCTACATCACCGGCTTCGGTTTTGGCGCCAGTTCGATCGCCCTCTTCGCCCGTGTCGGCGGCGGCATCTACACCAAAGCCGCCGACGTCGGCGCTGACCTCGTCGGCAAAGTCGAGCAGGGCATCCCCGAAGACGACCCGCGCAATCCCGCGGTCATCGCCGACAACGTGGGTGACAACGTCGGTGACGTGGCCGGCATGGGCGCCGACCTGTTCGAGAGCTATAGCGGGTCGATCATCGCCGCCGCCACGCTCGGCGCAGTCGTCGCCGACGGCGCCGGCATCATCCTGCCCTTCCTCGTCGCCGGCGTGGGCGTGATCGCCGCCCTGATCGGCACATTCCTCGTGCGCGCCAACGAGGGCGCGACCCAGGAAGATCTGCTCGGCGTGCTGCGTCGCGCCATCTACGGCGCGTCCGCGCTCGTCCTGATCTTTACCGCCGGCGTGATCGCCTATACCGGTGTCGGTTGGAATTTCTTCGCCGTCGTGATCGTCGGCCTCATCGCGGGCAACGGCATCGGCTGGTTCACCGAGTACTTCACCAGTTACACGGCAAAGCCCACCCAGGGCATCGCCCAGAAAGCCGAGACCGGTTCGGCCACCCTCATCATCGAAGGGCTGGCCGTCGGCATGAACAGCACGCTTCCGCCGGTTCTGATCGTCGCCGCCGCAATCATGTTGGCGTTCTGGCTCGGCGGCGACAACGCCCTCTTTGCTGTCGCCCTCGCCGGTGTCGGTATGCTCAGCACGCTCGGCATCACCCTGGCGACCGATGCTTATGGCCCCGTCGCCGACAATGCCGGCGGCATCGCCGAAATGAGCGATCTGCCCGATGAGGTGCGCGACCGCACCGACGCGCTCGACAGTCTCGGCAACACCACCGCGGCCACCGGCAAAGGTTTTGCCATCGGCTCCGCCGTGCTGACCGCGCTGGCGCTCATGGCCGCCTATGTCCAGGCCGCCGGCATCGAAACGCTCGACCTGTTGAGTTCGACCATGATTCCCGGCATGTTGGTCGGCGCCATGCTGCCCTATCTCTTCGCCGCTCTGACGATGACCGCGGTCGGCAAGGCCGCCTATGAGATCGTGCTCGAGGTGCGCCGCCAGTTCGCCGAGATCCCCGGCATCATGGAGCGCACCACCAAGCCCGACTACAAGGCCTGCGTCGACATCAGCACCCGGAGCGCGCTGCGCGAGATGATCCTTCCCGGCGCTCTCGCCGTGGTCGTGCCGCTGCTCATGGGCTTTCTCTTCGGCACGCAGGCCCTCGCCGGCATGTTGATCGGCGCCATCGTCTCCGGCTTCATGCTCGCCGTGATGATGGCCAACTCCGGCGGCGCGTGGGACAACGCCAAGAAATGGATCGAGACCGGCGTCATGGGCGGTAAAGGCTCGGACGCGCACAAAGCCGCCGTCGTCGGCGATACCGTCGGCGACCCCTTCAAAGACACCAGCGGCCCGGCCCTCAATATCCTGATCAAGCTGATGAGTATTGTCAGCCTCGTCTTTGCCGGCGAGTTCGGCGTCGGCCTGCTTAATTTCTTTTGAGTTAAAATGAAAGGCCGGCGGCGGAACAACAGTGATCAGTGATCAGTGGCCAGTGTCCAGTTGTGTTGCCGGCCCTATTGTCTCGCAAAATGGGGTTATGTCCTTTAGTACAGAAGGGGCTTGACAACGGTGCGCAGGTTCTTATGAAATCAAAAAGGGGGGGAACAGTCGAACAAAGAGGTTATGGAAAAAGAAGGTGCGATGCGTTTTCTCGATATGGCCGACTGCATCAATGGGACCTGTCCCTGGTCCGGCGAGCCTGTGCAGGCCGACTCGCTCACGGAATATGACGGTCATGTTGTGGGCTTTTGCAATCCCGGATGTCGCGACAAGTTCGAAAGCGCAGTCCGCCATTGCGAGGAAGCGAAGGCGTCAGCAACCGCCTAGTGACGAGTTGCCCGGAGTCTCCCGGCGCCAGGTTTTTCGTAAGGACGGTGTACATAAAGGTATGCAACCCCTCCTCAGAATTCAATTTTTTCGTCACAGCCACAATTGAAACAGAAGCAGCAATCCCAGCAGAATCAGTCCACCCGTCACCAGCGCGACCCCGCTCTTCCGCAGCCGTTGCGCCCGCGCCGTCAGCCGCCCATGCGCATCATGCGACTGCTCGCCCCAATCCAGCTTTTGCGGGCGTTCGTGCGGCGCGTTCTGCACGCGCGCCAGCCACCATGCACGCTCACAAAAGCTCCACGCCCCAATATCGCTCGCACGGACGTAAGAACGGTCTTTTTTCATGGTTTTGCGTTTTCGGTTTCTGGTTTTTGCTAACTGCACCACACTGGCAACGATTGTGTTACTGAAAACTAAAAATTAAAAGCTCCCCTCACCCCAGCCGCTGCTCTACCCGCCGCAGCGCCGCCTGCATCTTCTCCTGCCGCATCGCCGTCGTCAGATCGCCGCGCGTGCGCTCCAACACGCCCCGCAGCACATCGGTCTGCCGCCGCAGCCCCCCGGTGACCGCATCCGGAAAATCGACCGTCAGCAGTAGCGAGTAGATTTCGTCCATCATCGTCAAAAACGGCGCGGCCTCCTCCACCCGGTCCTGGCGCATCAGGTCCAGTGCAAAGCGGCGCATCTCCGTCGCCGCCTCGGTCAGCCCCTTCAGGCAGGTCGCCCCGGTCACCGCCAGCTCCTCCGGCGTCGCCAATCGGCCATCGGTGATAAAGGCGTAGAGCAGATGCGCCTCGACCAACTCCTTCAGCGCGTCCTGCGTATAGCCCGCGTGGTACAGTTCCGGGAAATCGGCCAGTGGTTCGACCATTTCGCGTGCATCGCGCCGGATCGCGGCCAGCATCTCCTCCGCCCTGCCCAACTCATGCCGGTGCATGGCGCGGATGCTGTGCGCGCAGTCCCGGATCAGACGGCGGCTGCGGCTGAGCGTGCCATCCCGCAACTGGCTGATCGCCTCCATCTGCCGCGTGACATCATCAATCACTCCCGCCAGCGTCTCCCCCGATCGATTGGGCATAAGTACAGTCCTCACAGTTGCGCACTCAGGGAGCAGTGCAGTGGCTGGCCACCGACCACTGACCACTGGTCACTGGCCACTGTTCTACTGCTGGCCGCTGAGCGCGGCGCGGCTGTTATACGAGTTCACGGGAACATAGTTGGGCGGCGGCGATAACGTCAGCGGCGGCGGCGCTTCAATCCCTTCCTGCGCCGATTTGTAGGCAAAAAAGTTCCACACAATGCGGCTGACCTCCTTCATCGTGCGGTTGCTTATCGCCCAGTTCATCCAGCCGGGGCTCCACAGATAGACCGCGATCACATACGGCCCGCTCGGCCCCCACACCAGGGCCAGATCGCTGTGCGCCTCGTTGACAAAACCGTGCTTGTGGATGATCCAACTCTCCTCCGGCCGCGGCAGCCCGCCCCACACCATCTCGGCGAACTCGTCATGGCTGATATAAAAGAGAATCGCCCCGCACTCTTGCGGTGTGATCTCGCCGCCGTACGTCTCCAGCAACAGCCCCTCCCCCGCCTGGCAGCGGTAGATCTCCGCCAGCAGCCGCCCCAACTCCGCCGGTGTCGATTGCAGATGCGTATCCGGGTTCGTGTTCCAGTCCGTGCGGCTGTTCGCCGCCGTCGGGATATGGCTGATGATCGACTTGTCATCGTAGCCGGTCTGGATGTATGAGTTCGTAAAGCCCAAAGCCCGCATCATCTCCGTCACCCGCCGCCCGCCGGCAAAAATGTCGCCGTCACCGACCCATTGCAGCAGCCGGTTGGCCGCGGCATTGTTGCTCTCTCCCAGCGCAAAGTCGATCCACTGGCCTACGGCCTCGTTCTCAAAATCGTTCAACTGGCGGAAGGCTTCGCTGACGATCGCGATCTTCATCGTTGACATGCCGGAGAACGCCACATCCACATCCACAACCGCCTCCTCACCCGTCGTCAGGTCCTGCACATAGATGGCGGCGAAACCGGGGAAATCGAACGAGTGCGCCTCTAGTTCACGGCCCAGCACAGCCATCGACAGCGGCAGCGGCGGCGACTCCTCCAGCGCCAGATGCGCCGTGCGCGCCTCCACACTGCTGAGCGCGTCGAGGATCGGCTGCGCGCTCTCCTCGATCAGCAGCGTCCGCCCCACCGTGCCCGGCGTCCACTGCCAACTGCGCTGCGCCGCGCCCACAAACGTGGCCGGCAGCGTCGCGAAAGGCGTGAGCGCTTCCCTCCCCTCTTCACTTGCTCCTTGTCCCTCCTGCCAGCTCCACTGCGGCGGCAGCGCCCGCCCCGGCTGCGGCGGATGATTCAGCTCTTCGCCCACCTGCCACAGCCAGTCGGCCAGCTTCTGTGCGTCAAAACTGTAGCGCGTCGGTACATCCCTGCGGCGCTGGGGGATCCCGGCCAATTTGCGCAGCGCGATATCGACAAAATCCGGCCCGTTCAGGTACTGTTGCGCCTCGGCCAGCATCGCCGCCGTGTCGACCTGAAAGTTTATCTCCTGCGGGCGCAGCACCAGGCGCGTCTCGTCATAGTAGACCGCGATCGGCTGGCCCAGGCTGGCGACGATCACGCCTTCGATCACCGCCGGGTCCTTATAGCGGCTCAGTTCCAGGCCGGCCACATACACCCCCGGCGGGATCGGCGCGGCCGCCGCCTTATAGCGCGTATACAGCGGGAAGAGCGACAGGAAAGCGATGATAGGAAGGGCAAAACGCAGAAATCCGGCCAATCTGCTTACACTTCTCAAGCGATCTTCACTCCTGCTCCAGTCTCTGAATCAACTGCTCAATGCCGGCCGCGAGCTCTCTGTCACCGGCCTCCTGTGCCAATTTCAAAGCGGCCTTCAAGTCGGCGAAGTCCTCCTGGAATTGACCAAGTTCACATTTGCTATTGCCCCGTCTTGCGTAGGTGTCAGCGTTGTCAGGCTGCAGTTGGAGGGCCTGGTCAGAGTCGCCGATCGCCCCTGGCATCTGCCAAGATGGAACTTGATAACGCCCCGATTGAAGTAAGCGTAGGCGCCATTCCCCCAGCTGAAAGCGGCGGCCGCTGCGATCAATCCCCATTTTTTGAGAGTGTGTATCATGTTCAGTTGCCAGTTGCCAGTTGCCAGTTGCCAGTTGCCAGTTGCCAGTTGCCAGTTGCCAGTTGCCAGTTGCCAGTTGCCAGTTGCCAGTTGCCAGTTGCCAGTTGCCAGTTGCCAGTTGCCAGATGCCAGATGCCAGATGCCAGTTGCCAGATGCCAGTTGCCAGATGCCAGTTGCCAGTTGCCAGATGCCAGTTGCCAGATGCCAGATGCCAGTTGCCAGATGCCAGATGCCAGATGCCAGATGCCAGTTGCCAGATGCCAGTTGCCAGATGCCAGTTGCCAGATGCCAGATGCCAGATGCCAGATGCCAGATGCCAGTTGCCAGATGCCAGTTGCCAGTTGCCAGTCGCCAGTTGCCAGTTGCCAGTCGCCAGTCGCCAGTCGCCAGTCGCCAGTCGCCAGTCGCCAGTTGCCAGTTGCCAGATGCCAGTTGCCAGATGCCAGATGCCAGTTGCCAGATGCCAGTTGCCAGTTGCCAGTTGCCAGTTGCCAGTTGCCAGTTGCCAGTCGTCAGTCGCCAGTTGCCAGTTGCCAGTTGCCAGTTGCCAGTCGTCAGTCGCCAGTCGCCAGCGCAATTGCCGCGTGGACAGCGCCTTCCCCCCATCTGCCAACGCCGCTACTCCCACTCGATCGTGGCCGGCGGCTTGCTCGAAATATCATACACCACGCGGTTGACCCCGTCGACCTCATTCACGATACGGCTGCTCACCCGCGCCAGCAGCGCATACGGCAGCTGCGCCCAGTCAGCCGTCATGAAATCATCGCTCGTGACCGCCCGCAGCGCCACCACGTTGGCATACGTGCGCCCATCCCCCATCACGCCCACGCTCTGCACAGGCAGCAGCACCGCAAAGACCTGGCTCGTCTGCCGGTAGAGGCCAGCCGCCCGCAGCTCCTCCAGGAAGATACGGTCCGCGTCGCGCAGCATCTCCAGCCGCTCCCACGTCACCTCGCCCAGAATGCGGATGCCCAGCCCCGGCCCCGGGAACGGGTGCCGCCACACGATCTCCTCCGGCAGCCCCAACTCCTCCCCGATGCGCCGCACCTCGTCCTTGAACAGCATCCGCAGCGGCTCGATCAACTCAAAGGTCATATCCTCCGGCAGCCCGCCCACATTGTGATGCGTCTTGATCGTGCGCGCGTTGGCCGAGTCATCGCTGCTGGCCGATTCGATCACATCCGGGTAAAGTGTCCCCTGCGCCAGAAACGCTTTACGCGACGAGCGAGAGGGTTTCTCTCTCTCCTCATTCCTCACCCCTCTCTCCTCGAATAATCGCTCCGTCTCCTCCTCAAAGACGCGCACGAAGCGCGCCCCGATCCGCTTGCGCTTCACCTCCGGATCGGTCACGCCCGCCAGGTCGCTCAGAAACGCCTCCTTCGCATCCACCGCCACCAGCCGCATCCCCTGATGCCGCTCGAACGTCTTCACCACCTGTTCCGCTTCGCCCGCGCGCAGCAGGCCGTGATCCACGAAAATGCAGGTCAGCCGTTCGCCGACGGCGCCCTGCACAAGCGTGGCCGCCACCGCACTGTCCACGCCCCCGCTCAGCCCGCAGATCACCCGGTCATCCGGCCCGACCCGCGCCCGGATCTGTTCGACGCACTCCTGGATGAAGTTGCCCGACGTCCAGTCCCCCGTGCAGCCGCAGATTGCGCGCACGAAGTTGTGCAGCAACTGAAAGCCATTGGGCGTATGCACAACTTCCGGGTGAAACTGGAGCCCGTAGAGCGAACGTGCTTCGTCCGCGATCGCTGCCGCCGGCGAACTCCCGCTGCGCGCCACCGTCCCGAAGCCCGTCGGCAGCCGCTCCACCCGGTCGCCGTGGCTCATCCACACCTCTTGTGCGCGCGGCTGTCCGTCAAAGAGGCTGTTCTCCTGCGTCACCTCGATCTGCGCCGCGCCGTATTCGCGTATCGTGCTCGGCGCGACATAGCCGCCCAACGCATGCGCCAGCAGTTGCAGCCCGTAGCAGATGCCCAGCACCGGCACGCCGCTTTCCAGCACCGCCGCCGGCAGCGTCGGCGCGCCCGCTTCATAGACACTGGCCGGCCCGCCCGAAAGGATGATGCCCTTCAGGTTGACCTGCGGCAGCCGCTCCGCCGCCCGCTCCCACGAGATCATCTCCGCGTAGACATCGGCCTCCCGCACCCGGCGGCAGATCAACTGGCTGTATTGGCTGCCGTAGTCCAGCACGGCGATCGTTTCATGTTGCATGGATCTGCTGTTCCCGATACCTTTCAATGGGGACCAACCCATGAATCCGTCGGACGTTTCAAACGCGCGACGGGCTGCTCCCTGTCAATTCGCTTCGGTTGCCTTGGGGCGGGCGATCTCAACCTCGACCATGCCAAAGGTGGTCTCCAGGTCAGGAACGAATTCCCCGGTTTCGGCGAGGCTCGTGATGTGGTAGGCCATTGCCTCGCCAACCGACATCTGCGGGTTGGGAACCGGGTCGCCGTCCGCTATCAGCCCCTCGATGTGGAAGGCGATCGCCTCGCGCATCATTGTCTGGATCTCCTGCCAACTTTCTCCGGTGGCGATGCAACCAGGCAGTTTCGGCGCATAAGCGCCGTCGTTGTTGGGCGTCCGTTCGTATACGACGGCGTCGTTCAGTTTCATCGCTTTCCCTCCCTCAACCCTGCCGGCGTCGGTAGGCTCACCCACGCCTATCTTACCCATCTGCCACCGCCTGCGCCAAATGCCGACCGCGAGCCATCTGATTCTCTACACCGCAAAAATTCCGTCCTGTACCAACATCGCGTTTGCCCTCCTTGCCCTCTTGCGCCACCATGATAACCGCATACGCAATACGCAATACAGAGGAGGTCTCATGAAACTCGCCAACAAAGTCGCGCTCGTCACCGGCGGCGCGCGCGGCCTGGGCCGGGCCTATGTGCTGCATCTGGCGAAAATGGGCGCCGACGTGGTCATCAACGACGTGGACCTCAACGCAGCCCAGGAGTATGATGAAGCGCTCAACGCCGCATCCGTCGCCGACGAAGTGGAGGCGCTCGGCCGTCGCGCGCTGGGCATCGAGGCCGATGTGGCCGACAAAGCCGCGGTCGAGTCCATGTTGCGCCAGGCTGTAGACGCGTTCGGGCGGGTCGATATCCTCGTCAACAACGCCGGCGGCATGCTCTATCCGCCGCCCGACCATAGCGCGGCCACCGCACCGTCCGATCACTACCGCTATATCCTCGACATCAACCTGACCGGCGCGATCTTCTGCTGCCAGGCCGCCGCGCCCTATATGCAGGCCGCGCGCAGCGGCAAGATCGTCAACGTCGCATCCCAGGCCGGCCTATGGAGCGGACGCGACGGCGGCGGCATGGCCTACAAGGTCGCCAAAGCCGGCGTGATCCAATACACCCGCGTCCTCGCCGCCGAACTGGGCCCGCACAACATTCATGTCAACTGCATCGCGCCCGGCTTTGTGCTCTCCTCCCGCGCCGTCGCCCAGGGCCGCAACAGCCCCGAAATCCGCGACCGGCTGTTGCAAGAGATCCCCCTGGGGCGGCTCGGCATGCCGGAGGACTGCGCCAAAGTCGTCGAATTTCTCGTCACCGATCTCTCCGACTACGTCACCGGCCAGTGCATCCCCGTCTGCGGCGGGTACGTCGCTTTCTGAGCCGCACTGTGAGCGCAGAGGGCCGAGAAGGGAGTTGCCCTCTTCTCGCTTCTTGACAATGTATGGGAAAGAGGATTATATGTGGCTGGTGGACAAGAGGGATGCCTCCCGTCACGCTGCACGAGCCACCGGGGTACTCACAACTCGAAAGGTGATACCATGCGATTCGATCTTCTGATCAGAGGCGGCCAAGTTGTTGATCCCGGCGGCGGGCGCAGTGGGCGTCTGGATGTCGCCATCAAGCGCAACCGCATCGCCGCGGTCGAGGCGGACATCCCGGCGGAGACCGCCTTTCGCGTCATTGACGCCGGCGGCCAATACGTGACGCCGGGGCTTGTCGATCTGCATACCCACGTCAATTACGGCTGTGGCTACTACGGCATCCGCCCCGACCCAATCGCGGCCCGCAGCGGCGTGACAACCTGGCTCGACGTGGGCTCGTCGGGCGCGTTCAACTTCCTCGGCTTCCGCCAGTTCATCATCGAAAACTCCCACGCGCGCATCTACGCCCTGCTCAACATCTCGTCGATCGGTCTCACCGCGCGCACGTGGGAACTGGCCAATCCCGGCTATTGTGATGTCGATCTCTGCTGCCAGATCGTGGACCTGAACCGGGACATCCTCCTGGGCGTCAAGGTGCGTATCGACAGCCTCACCACCAGCGGCCAGGGCCTCGCGCCCCTGCACAAGGCCCGCGCGGCGGCCGACCGCTGCGAGTTGCCGCTGATGACGCATATCGGCTGGGGGCCGCCCGGGATCGACAGCGTGATCGAGTTGATGCGCCCCGGCGACATTCTCACCCACTGCTTTACCGGCAGCACGATGCGCATAGTCGAGGAAACGGGCAATCTGCGCGATACGGTCAAACGCGCCTGGGATGCCGGCCTGGTGATGGATATCGGCCACGGCGCCGGCTCCTTCTCTTTCGAGACGGCGGAGGCGCTGATGGCGCAGGGCTATCGCCCGGACGTGATTTCCTCCGACATTCACCAGTTGAGCGTCAACGGCCCCATGTTCGACATGCCCACCTGCCTGAGCAAATTCATGACCCTCGGCATGAGTTTCGCCGATGTGATCCATGCCGCCACCGAACGGCCCGCGGCTGTGTTAGGTCTGGAGAAGGAGATCGGCACGTTGCGGCCCGGCGCGCTGGCCGATGTGGCGCTGTTCGAGATTGTCGACGGGGAGTTCATGTTCTACGATGTCTTAATGAACCCGCGCCCCAGCCAACAGCTGATCCGCAACACGCTGACAATCATCAATGGCCGCGAGATGGTGCGCCAGTCGGATGACCCGCTCATGCCGTGGATCGATCTGTCGGAAGATCAGCACAGGTTGATCGCCGAAGGCCATACACCCCAGATGATGGCAGCCAACTGCAAGCACTGAAACAGTCTTCAGTAGTCAAAAGAGGAGAACAAAAATGTCCGCACAGATACCCGATACACACGTAGACCTGCTGACCGGCCCGATCTTCGTCAGCCTGACGACCATCTCCCCCTCCGGCGCGCCCGAGAACACCATTGTCTGGTGCTCGTGGGACGGCACGCACGTGCTCGTCAACACGGCTGAAGGGCGCCGCAAACCGAAAAATGTCCGCGGCAATCCCAAAGTCGCGCTGATGGCATTGGATCCCCAGGATGCATACCGCTGGATCGATGTGCGCGGCGTCGTCGAAGAGATCGTGCCCGACCCCGATTTCGCAAACATCAACGCCCATACCAAGCTCTACGCCGGCGCCGACGAGTACTACGGCAGCGTCATGCCGGCGGATATGAAAGGGACCGAGGAGCGGGTGATCTTCAAGATCAAGCCGCGACGTGTTGTCATCTCGCCGCCCGCCTAGTCAGCTTTCACTATCGGTCAGCTCCAGCAGCATGATCGCCATCCTGATCCCTCGCTCCGTCCGTTCGCCGATGCGTCGAAACCGGTGACGCAGATAGAACCGTTCGGCGTGCGCGGTTTCCAGGACGATCTGCCTGCACCCCTCCTGCTGCGCGACTGCGATCGCGTGGTCCAGCAGGCGCGCCCCCAATCCCTGATTCTGGCAGGCGGGAGCGACCGCCAGCGTCGTGATATTCAACACGCGGCCGTCCGCCTGATGGCTCTGCCGCGGATCCTCGTCCAGCGCAGGCTCGCGCAGTTCCGCCCACTTCTCCGTCGTCAGATAACCGGCGATGAACCGGCGCCCGTCGCTGTCATCTCCCTCCAGCGCCGCGCAGCCCTGCGGAAACGTCAGCAGGCGGCTGCGGATGATCGCCGGCTCTTCCTGCGCACCGTAGGCGCCGAAAATTTCCTGATCCAACGCCGCGATGCCCGGCCAGTCCGCCAGCGTAGCCGGCCGCATCCGGAAAAATTCGTTCATGCCTGGTTTTCGAGCAAGAATGCCCCCACAGAGCAGCTCTTTGCTCTCACTCTTCCATCGTAATGTGATCCTGGCGCGGATTGACCGCCACCGTGCGAAACTCGCGGATCAGCTCGATCAGCCCTTCCACCGCGGCCTCGAGAAACTGCTCCCCCTTCTCCCGGCTGGCCGCTGTCGCATCCCCCAGCACACCGCTCTCCGTCAACGAACTCCAGTACGGCCACAGGCTGGCGACCGAGCCATCTTCGCGTTTCCCCATCAGCAGATCCGTCTGGAAGCTGGGCGACAGCGGCGAGCGCTCATCCACCGCCTTGTCCATCTGCACCAGTTCCTCGGCCATCGCCAGGTAGAGCGCTGTCTCGTACTCTCCGGCGTGCGAGGTGCCGCCAAAGTCTGACGAGCGGATCGCGTTGCCCTCCTCCCTGCCCTTGCGCACGCCCCAGTGGTTGACCGACGCGCACAGCGTCTTGCCTTCCGTCTCCAGCACGGTCAGGCGGGCCGCCAACTCCACCGGCGCGGTATTGCTGCCATGCCCGTTCACGATCAGGATGCGTTTGAAGCCGTGATGGGCCAGGCTGACGCAGACATCGCGCACATAGTTGATGAACGTGTCCCAGCGAATCGTGATCGTGCCGGGGAAATCCATGTGGTGCGGGCTGTACCCATGGCTGACCGGCGGAATCAGCACCGCCTCATCCGGGATGCGCGCCACCGCCCGCTCACAGATCCCTGTGCAAAGGCGCACATCGGTGTCGATCGGCAGGTGGTAGCCGTGATCTTCATAGGTGGCCACGGGCAATACTGCCACCCGGCCCGAATGGGCCGCCTCGCGACAGGCAGACCAGGTCATCTCAGCATAGCGGTAGGTCGTCATTTTCCCCCTCCTTCGCTAGTTTATCGGCTTAAGCTCTCAGTTCTTAGTTACCCATGCCACATGCGCATCCCGCATGACACCAAGCCTTTTCGCATTGTCTGTATCCTGGGAACGCAGACGTCTCGCTGCCCCTACGCAATACGCAATAAATCAGGTCTTCAACGTGAACGCACACCAAAAAACTGACTACTGAAAACTTCCCTCCACCCACACAGCCGCATAGCAGTGGGCAAAGTCATGCGCCACCAGCCTCTGCCGGCCTTCGTGCAGCGGGATCAGATGGAGGAACCCCTCATCTACGCGCACCAGCCACGCGCCGTCCGCCGACAGATCATAACCGGGGAAGGCCAGCGTAGACTCCGAGGAATACACCTGGCTTTTGCCGGTCTGGATGTCGAAGAGATGCAGATACCAACTGCCGGCGCTTCGGTCTACGCTATGGACGAAAAGCCAGCGCCCGTCGGCGGAGAAGCGCGGAGACCGGATCGGTTCAAGAAAATGTTCGACCTGCAGCAGTTGTCTGATCTCGCCCGTGGCAAGGCTGTAGGCGAAAATGTGGGCAGTCCCTGACGTCCTCCTGTCCCCGACGTGCGCAGCGACGAACAGCAGGTCGGCCATCGTTGGATGTGTCACCAGCTCCACGAGCGTGATCGGCAACGATCGGTCCGCCGCCATCTGCCCCGCGCCCGGCGCGCGCCGCAGCGCCTCAACCACCCTCTCCATCTCCAGCAGTGTCTCCGCTTCCGCTTGCGGCAGCGTCATCACCTCCACCCGCATCGCATCGTCAGGCTGAATGAAGGCAAAACGCTCGTTGTCCAGCCAGGCAACCGATCGGCCGCGCGCGACCGCCGTGTGGGACTCTCCGCTCTCGTCGCCCAGCCACAGCACACCGTCACCGTGCGAGACGATCGTCTTGTCCCCGTCCGGCGACCAGACAGGCAAACCTTCCAGAGGCTCGAGCGCGCACGCGCCCCGCTCGCACTCTGCCAGATTCAGATAGTTGAAGCGGACGGTCGACAGCCGTCCGTCATAAGCGTAAAAGAGGATCCCGTCCGTAAAGGTTTCCACTGCGAAGAGAGGGGGATTCGAGGCCCTGTAGGCCACACTTTGCGCCCGCCCCTGACTCCAAATCTGCACGGGCGAGTCGCTCGCCGCCGTACTCAACCTCTCCCCCGTTCTCTGTAGCAAAACCCCATCAGCGCCCGGCAGCGCATACATCATGCGGAACGCGCCGTCGATAGCTTCCTCTACAAATGCGCCGCTCTGCGTGTAGCGGTAGACGCTGGCGCCCTGGAACCGTTCCGCCGCGCAAAGCAGTTGCAGCTCCTGCGTTGGCAGCGCATCCTCTACAGCTGTCGAAGCCGCCAACTGTTGATCGGCATAGCGGATCCACTCCTTCTGGATCGAGCGTCCATAGCTGTTGAATCCGGCGTTCAGCAGCCACGGGCGATAGGCCGCGTAGCGGAGCAGCGTTCGTTGCAGTGCGGCCGGCGACTGCTCCGGTTGGGCAGCGAGGATGAAATCAACCATGCTATAGACGATTTTCCCAATGCGCGGGTCGATGTTGTTGTCGGACCGCTGGAGGTAGACCCAGTGCAGGTTTGTCACGTCGTGAATCGGCCCCTGCAAGATATCTTCATAGGTGGCCGCGGTGATGGGCCACGCGATGAGACCCAATTGGCTGAGCTGTTTGTCCAGCAGGGCGCGGAAGAATACCGCGCCCTGCTGGCCTCTGGAGCGCGCTTGGGCAGAGGCGTTTACACCATTGGCGCAGCAGGGCCAGCCAACGATTTCGGCAATCCCCCCGCCAATGATCAGCGGCGCGTAACCGGCGCGCAACGCCCCGTAACCGGCCTCATCCACCGGATGCCCGATGATGCTCGGCGTCGGCAACCTCAGCCCGGACCCGTTCACGCCCCGCTCGGGCAGCGGCGCATTGAACATTTCCATCCAGCGGGACCTGGAGGCCGCCCCTTCTGCCATACGCGCAAGCGTGCCGGACTCCGTCGACAGTTCCACTTCCAGTTTCCACGCGCGGCCGCAGCGTAGATCATCCAACGCCTCGCAGGCCGTGGCCAGCAGTTCGTCCCATTCGCGCGCCAGCCGCTCGACCGTTGCCGCGTCCCGTTCCGGGTATTCGACCGTCACATAGCGGCCTTTGAACGTGCCTGTCTCCCCCCAGAATGCAGGATAAGCGGGGACCAGCGCCCAGCCGGTCATCCCTTCCCGATAAGTGACCGTCTGCTCAAGAGTCACCGGCGGTCCGTCAACCTGTTCGTAAGGGTAGGCGAGCGTGACGGTCGCCATGCGCCAGTCGGACGTGAATTCGATGTCCGCGAGCGCGCCGGTCGGCGGCTTGTCGTCAGCATCGTGGGCCAGGGTCAGGCCGAAGAAAGCCCGATCCCAACGCATTCCACTGCGCAGCATGCGTTTCTGCCTGCCGCCCCAATTGGGGTATTCTGACGAGATCATACTGCCGAAGAGCGCTTCATCGCGGTCGCGTTCGGCCTGCTGCACGATCGCGTGTATCTCCAGCACTTCCCCTTCGAAAGCGGCAGAGATGGCTTCCAACCGCTTCAGCAGAACGTAGCGCACGCCCCAGATGACCGCTGCCGCCAGCAGCAGAGAAAGCAGAGACCAGAGCCACCAAGGCCGACCGCGTCGCTTCTGCGCCGGCGCGTCTACATCCGGCGCATCCTTCTGTCTTCGACCATCCTCCTCTTCTTGGGTCTCCCATTCGAGTTGCATTGGGTTGTCCTGACCACTAACCACCAACCACTGCCATCCTGTGGGCGATTAGCGCATAGACGCCCTTTACAGTCCGAGCGCGGAAGTCAACCGCCTGTTCCAAATCAAGTCGCTCGATTCGCTTCAGTGTATCTGTATCGTAATAGCGGAGAGCCGGCGCGCCAACCTGCCAATGCCCTCGCTCGCTCAGAACGGCGGCCATGTCTTCGTGATCGTATGTCCACTCCCACGTCGTCCGTCCCTGCACCGTGCGCAGGGGCGATGTGCGCGTGAACAGGTCCGGCACGCCGGAGACGATCAACAGAGGCGCATCCGCCTTCAGTGCCCTGTGCAGCCGCTCCAGGCCGATCCGCAGTTCGATGGGATCCATGCACAGCAGCGAAAAGAAGCAGCATGATCCGTCGAAGGCGTCCGTCTCGTCCAGTTCCGCCAATGTCATCTGGCGAAACTCTCCCTCCGCCACACCCTTTCGGGCCTGGGCGATCATCGCCGCTGACGGGTCGATACCGGTCACGCGCAGCCCCGCGGCTGCCAGCGCGGCCGCGATCGGCTCGCCGTGCCCGCAGCCGATCTCCAGGACGCGGCCCTCGACGGGCAACGCCTCCAGCCAGCCTTCGAACGCCTCACGAAAGAACGGTTCGGACAGGTAGTCGTGTGCGTAGTCCGTGCCGAGCGCGTCGTAGGCCGCCGCGTTGACGCGGCTGCTGAAGGCATTCACCTCCGGGCCGGGCGTCGTCGCGGCTGGACACCGCTGTTCCAGCGCTTGGCGCAGTTCCCGGTCGAACGCCTCGCCGAAGCGCCGAAGCGCGTTGCCGTTGACCCGGTCCAAGGCAAATGTGATCGCGGACCCGTCCGCTTGGCCGCTGTCGGTGAGACCGCCGACTGTCAGTTGCAGCGTCAGTTGAAAGGTCGCGTTGCCCTGCGCGTCAGCAGCCCCGGGCCGCGCCATCAGCAGCGCCGGTGGGCAGCCACTGCGCCATGTCGCGTAGGGGGTCTCGCCGCTGAGCAACTGTTCGATCCGTTCGGCGCAGTTCCAATCGTCAACTTGCAGGACGTGGCGCAGATACGTCAGGGGCGCGTCCTCCAGCCCATAGCCGATCTCGACCCAGACCGCCGCGCGCGCCGCACATTCACTGTCTCCCAACACCAGGCGCACCTGCCCATTCACCGCGGCCGGCGCCCAGGGACGGATCATGAGCGAAAGGGCGGGGCGAGAACTGTCCGGTTCGGCGGGGGCGTGTTGACGGATCAGGGCCATAGGTAGGGATTCGCGGCCAGCGGCGAGCGGTGCGAGCTATTCATCCGCCGCCAGCCATTGCAGCAGTGTCGCGGCATCGCGCAGGAACGCTTCCGGCGCGTCGTCCTCAACGAACTCCAGCAGGGCGTAACGCGCGCGCCCGCAACACGACGCTTGCGCCAGATAGTCCAGCCAGTCATCCTCACCCTCTGCCAGAGGGCGGCGCTCGCCGGTCTGTTGATGCCAGTGGAAAACATGCAGATTTTCCAGCCAGGGCCGCAGCGCCTCCAATCCGGCCAGGTTGCTGGCCCGCGCTGCGTAGCGGGGCGGCTGCCACAGTGAACGCACATTGGCATGGTCCAGCGCCTGCAGGAGGCGCAGGGCAGCCGCGTTCGTGTCGGTGAGCGTGTTGCCGTGGAATTCGTAGACGATGCCGATCTGCTCCGCCTGCGCCAGGTCGGCGATGCGGCGGCTATCGGCCACTATCTTCTGAAAGTAGCTCTCGTCCGCGCTGCCGCTGCCCTGGCGTCCGGCCCATACGCGAATCAACGGCGCGCCCAGCGCCGCCGCCGAGGCCAGCACCGCCTCAAAAGGCCCGGTTTTGGGATGACCGACGCGGTAGTAGGAGCCGTAGGCCGCCACGCGCAGACCCGCGTCCGCGCCCATGCGGGCGATGGCCCGCGCCTGCGCTTCATCCCCGTGCGGGGCGTGGATATCGCCTCCCCATTCGACCGCGGCCAGGCCGGCCTGCGTCACCAGGGCGATGGTCTCAGCCACCGAGAGTTGACGAAATGTGATCGAGACGAGTCCGGGCAAAAACATTGGCCCTCCTGTCGCTGGCGGAGACCCGCCCAGGCGTCCCACCCGCACGATCAGGACGAACTGCGCATCAAGCCAACAGCGGCAGCGCCTCCTGCGTAATCTCGTATTCCAAGCGTTCATCCACCAGATAGCGGCTCAACTCCGCCGCCATCAAACGGCCCATGCGCAGGCACTCTGTGTTGTGCGCGCCGGCGATATGCGGGGTGAGGAGCACGTTGGGCAGGCTGTAGAGAGGCGAACCGGCCACCGGCGGCTCCGGGTAAGCGACATCCAGCAGGGCGTACAGGTCCGGGCGCTGTTGGAGGACGGCGATCATCTCCGGCTCGTTCACGACCGCGCCGCGCGCGGTGTTGATGAACGTGGCGTTCGCTTTCATCGAGGCCAGGTGCGCGCCCCTGATCATGCCGACCGTCTGCGGCAGCCAGGGCGTATGCAGCGAGACCACATCACAGCTGCGGAACAGTTCATCCAACCCGACCGGCTCCACGCCCAGCGCCGCGGCCGTCTCCGGCGTCAGGTACGGGTCATAAGCCAGAACGCGCACGGACAGCGTCTGTTGCAACAGGGCCGCGACCCGGCGGCCAACCTGCCCCAGCGAGATCAGGCCGACGACGCCGGTGTGAAGGCCCGCCAGCGGCTCCTTCCTGTCCGGATCGTAGCGTTCCTCTCGGCGGAGCTTGTTGGAAAAATGCCAGACGCGCTTCAGGCTGAGGATAATCTGCGCCAGCGTGTACGGCGCGACAAACTCGGCATTGGCGCCATAGCCGCTGGTCAGGCGCACGCCCCGCTGCCATAGCGCGTCGGTCACAAAATAATGGACCGTGCCGGCGGCATAGAAGATCGCCTGCAGATTGGGTGCGGCGTCGAGGAACGTCTCATCCACGCGCGCCATGCCCCAGCCGGAGAAGATCAGCCTGACATCCGCCAGCGCCGATGGGTCCTGTGCGATCGACTCCGCCGTCTGCAGCGGCGCGACGATCTCCACCTGCGCTTCGATCTCGCGGCGCGTATCCGCCCCGTATATGCGGGCAAACGCGCTCTCGCCCAGCAGGTACAGCCCCTTCGGCTTCGTTATGCCCATCGCATCCCCACCTGCCGCGCCGTTTCCAGCGCCTGGTTTCCGGTCCTGAGTAACCGCGTCCAACCCGCAAGCATGGCGTCATTGCAAGTATGGAAGTCTGGGCCAGCATCGTCCGTGCTGTTGTGAAAGTAAAGACCCGACGAGTTTCACATCTCGATCAGGTCCGACCCCCGCTCGACCCCATCCACGGCTCCGCCTTGCGCGTCCCCGCTGGCTGCGACATGTCGTCGACCAGCTCCAGCAACTCGCGCTGGCTGTAGTGACGGCCGAATAGGCTTGTAATGACCGGTTCCCTTACGTATGTGGCGTTTCTCGTAAGGCTATGGCTGTGCACAATAGCACAGCGTGAATTGTCAGGCAAAGCCCCAGCGGTTCAGCCGGTTTTGGCTTGCTATCGGCGAAGTGGTAGATTGACGGGGAATCAGACGTACGGTAATCCCGCCGCCACCTCATTCACCTGTTGACAGGGCAACTATAGTCGTATGCCGCACCAGACCGAACCGAGCGCCAACAACGCGTTGGGCAACCTGCTCCAGGCGATGCTGCCGCGCAGCGAGGTCCGGTCGGAGAACACGGGCATGATCGCCGGACACCCGGGACTTCGGCCCGACATCCTCATCACCGCGCCCGGCAGCGCGCCGGTGGTGATCGAGGCGGAGTACATGCCCGCCGCCCACGCCGAAGAGGAAGCGAGGCAGCGGCTCGGGCTGGAGACCACCGTCTTCGGGCGTCCCATCGAAGCCGCCGTCGCCCTGCGCTATCCGAGCGAAGTGGGAGAGTCACACGATCTCAACGCCGCTCTGTCAGATGCCCGCCTTTCATACTGTGTCTTCACCGAGAACGGCGGCGTCGACCGCTTCCCCGAGTCCGGCTGGCTGGACGGAAGTGTCGAGGACCTGGCCGACATGGTGCGTCTTGTCTCCGTCCCCCAGCACGCCGTCGACAGCGCAACCACCACGCTGCAGGAGGGCATCGACGCCGCCGCCAAGTTCCTCGACGAGATAGACCGGACCCGTCCCGGCATCACAAACGGGATAGCCGGCCTGCTGGGGATGGCCAACGTGCGCCAGACCCGCCGCATGGCCTGCGCCATCATCGCCAATGCCCTCGTCTTCCACGACCAGATCGCCGGCATGCACGCGCGCATCAAGTCGCTCGCGATGGCCTGCGGCGACAGTGTGGCCAACCCGCAGGGAGAGGTCCTGGAGGCCTGGGACGCCATTCTGAGGATCAACTACTGGCCGATCTTTGCCATCGCCAAGGACATCCTGGAGCATCTGGATTCCGCCGACGCGGCCCGGATCCTGCGGCGCCTTCGCAACACCGCCCAAGCCGTCAATGCAAGCGGCGTGGGAAACGCCCACGACCTGACCGGCCGTATCTTCCAGCGGCTCATCGCCGACCGCAAATACCTCGCCACCTTCTACACGCTGCCCGCTTCCGCCGCGCTGCTGGCCCGGCTCGCCGTTTCCAAGCTGGAAGGCGTCGACTGGTCGGACGCCAAGGCTATTGGCAAGCTACGCATCGGGGATTTCGCCTGCGGCACCGGCGCGCTGCTCTCCGCCGTCTACGAGCAGATCGCCGCCCGCCACGAGCGCGCCGGCGGCAATGCTTCCAAGCTGCACCAGGTGATGATGGAGGAGGTCCTCTACGGCTGCGACGTCATGCCGTCGGCCATCCACATCACCGGTTCCACGCTCTCAGGCGTCGAACCAGCGGTCGGCTTCAACAACTCCCGACTCTACACCATGCCCTACGGCCGCCAGAAGGACGGCAGCGTGATGATCGGCTCGTTGGAGCTGCTGCAGTCCTCTAACGTGATGACGCTTTTCAACACCAGCGACCCGGCCATGCGCACCGGCAGCGCGGGGGAAGAGACCGCCGCCCAGATTAGCACTGAGATACGCGATTTGAGCTATGACTTGGTGATCATGAACCCGCCGTTTACCAGCGCCACCAACCACGAAGGAGCGCACGCCGACATCACCAACCCGGCTTTCGCTGCCTTCAACGCCACCCATGCCGACCAAACAGCAATGGGACAACGCGCCAATGCACTGGCGAAGAACACCTGCTACCACGGCAACGCCGGAATTGCCTCCGCCTTTGCCGCCTTGGCCCACAAAAAGCTTAAGTTGGGTGGAGTGGTGGCGTTGGTACTGCCCCTGTCCGCTACTGCTGGTCTGTCCTGGCAAGGGTTACGCGAGATGCTCTCGGATCACTACACAGAGCTTACTGTAGTAACCATAGCCGCCGCCGACAACGATGACCTTTCTTTTTCCTCGGACACGGGAATGGCTGAATGCCTGATAGTCGCCCGCAGGCTGAAGGTGGACGAACCTCCTGATGAAGCGACTTGCTTCATCTCCCTCAGCTACAGCCCTCAGGATTTTGCCCACGCGAACGCACTAGCCCAGAAGGCCATTGGCAATGATGAAGTCAGACGCATTCAGGATGGGCCCTACGGGGCAAGTCCGCTGACAATCGGGGAAGAGTTGGCTGGCAAAATGATAAAGGCTCCTCGTGACCAAGATGGGGCAAGTTGGGGTGCCGTGCGGTTGTCTGACTACTCAACAACTCAGACCGCTTACGCCCTTTCCCGATCCAAGCTGTGGCTCCCCGGAATCCCCGCTCCAGTTGAACTGAAAGCAGCGTCATTGGCCGAAGTAGGCAAACTTGGGTTTGTGCATCGCGACATTACAGGCCCAGCCCCCAGAGGACCATTTGACAAGGAACCACCAAGTCCGACGGCCACATACCCTGCTCTATGGAATCACGATGCAAAGAGTGAGACCCAAATGGTCTGTGTTCCTGATTCTCAATTGCGAGTTAGGTCGGGAATGGAGAACAAAGCCGCTCTAATTTGGGCTACTGCCAGCCGAGCGCATCAAAATCTCGACTTTCGATTCAATTCACAACCTTTAACGGTTGCGTTCACTGAGCAAGTAAGCATCGGCGGAACAGCTTGGCCGAACGTGCTTTTCGATGACAGACAGTTTGACTACGCCTTCGCCGTGTGGGGCAACAGCACATTGGGGTTGCTGTGCTTCTGGTGGCGCTCCAATCGCCAAATGGCTGGCCGAGGAAGGATCACGATAAGAGGGGCAGAAACTCTCCCTGTGCTGGACCTCCGCTGTCTCACCGACGAGCAGCTGCTCATGGCCGAAATGATCTTCGACGAGTTCCGCGACAAGGACCTTCTGCCCGCCTACCTCGCCGACGCCGACCCCAACCGCGCCCTCCTCGACCGCCGCGTCATCTGCGATCTCCTCGCCTTCGACGAGGAGATCTACCAGGCGTCCGCCGACTCTCCGCCAAATGGTGCGCCGAGCCGTCGGTGCATGGAGGCAAAAGGCGGCCAGCAGGTGCTAAGCTGGTGGTGTGAATTCGTCGGCGCCACCTGTTGGCCATTATTCTGGTCCTCCACAGGCTCGGTGAATCGCTCCATTGTACATCTTAGTTTGTGGTCCAGTTTTTCGGCCCCACTTCACTCCGTTGGCGAAAGGATCATCCTCCATCAACGCGGCGTAGGCGTAGACCATGGAAGGGGCGATGTTTTCATCGTCGTTGTTAAGCCCGTCAACGAAACTCTCAACGTCCTGATGGACCGCCGTCTCACTAATGAATTTTTCGGTGGACGCGCATCACACCATAACAAGTCGGTCGCAATCGTTGTCGTTTTTGAACTGCCGGATGTCGCTCCGTATCGCTTCCACCGACGTGAGCTTGCCGCCTGTGACCTTGGCGTTGGCGCCCTCGATGCGTCGCACGTAATCGTTGTCGAAGACCGCCGCCATGGGTTGTATAGACTTCAGGAAATGGGCGATGGGGTCCAGTTGTTCGTAGCGGTCCAGGACACCGGCCTTGACGGCCGCGTCGTAGGCGTTGTCGGGGATCGGGTCCCATGCGCCGAAGACCAGTTGGTTGAGTCCCGCCAGCGGAACGAAGTCGCGTATCAGCGGCGTCCGCCTGTCCGGTCGCTTGCCGAGGCGAATGGTTGCCATTTGGGAGATCGAGCCTATCGGCTGTCCCGTGCCTTGCCGGACATGCTCGACGCCAGCGATAAATGTGGAAGACACGGCGCCCAAGCCCACCTGAAGAATCCCCAATCTGCCGCCTGCAGGGCTGACAGAGGGAACGTCGGTCGCGACAAGTCCCGGGCTTCCAAATTGACTCCCCGCCGATGTGCCAGCCCCAATAGCCGCTCCTGCCACTGGGACGGTATACGCCCGGTCCTGGCCCAATGCTGCACAGTGCTTTGACGTTTGCCCAACAGCGCCGCCAACGAGGACTGGCCGCCGAAACGGTTGATTATTTGGCGGGCGTTGTTCATAATGGCCGATAGTACCAATATTTTCGTTAGCAATCAATGTCTCTTAGTCCAACAGCAGCCGATTTCCCGAGTGCCGCCGTCAACCGTCTTTAAGGAGGCGAAGTCATGTCAACTACAAAAGGCCCACATAGGATAGAGCTCAACATAGCCATGGATCTAGTGCGTGTGACCGAGGCGGCTGCCATAGGCGGCGTGCGTTTTATGGGCATGGGTGATAAAGAATCAGTGGACCAATCTGCGGTGGACGCCATGCGCTTGACCTTGGACTCCATCTCCATGGATGGGGTCGTGGTGATCGGAGAGGGCGAAAAGGATGAGGCACCCATGCTGTACATAGGCGAACGCGTCGGAGCCGGCTCGCCGCCCCAGGTCGATATAGCCGTCGATCCCATCGACGGCACCACTCTGTTGTCCAAGGGGCTTCCTGGGGCCATCTCGGCCATTGCCCTCTCGGGTCGGGGAACCATGAACGTGCCCAAACACGTCGTCTATGTGAATAAGATCGCCGTCGGCGCAGATGCGAGGGACGCGATTGACATCAACGCATCGGTGGATGTCAACATCAAAAACGTCGCGGATGCCAAGGGACGAAAGGCGGAGACGATGACCGTCGTCGTCTTGGACAGGCCTAGGCACGAGCAACTGTTGGAATCAGTCCGCGCCACCGGGGCCAGAATCAAATTCATTTCCGACGGAGATGTTGCAGCTGGAATTCAAGCGGCGTTGCCGGGAAGCGGAGTGGACATGCTCATGGGCATCGGCGGCGCTCCTGAAGGGGTGCTGACCGCCTCGGCAATTAGATGCCTCGGTGGAGCGATTCAGTGTAAGGCTTGGCCCCGGGATTCCAAGGAGCGGACGGCTGCAGAGACGGCCGGAGTGGATGTCGAAAAGGTCTACTGTACGGAAGAACTGGTGGGCGGAGAAGATGTGTATTTCGCCGCCACTGGGGCGAGTTCCGGTGAGTTGCTTAAAGGAGTGAAACTCACGACGGACGGCGCATCCACTCAATCGTTGGTGATGTGCAACCGTTCCGGTACGGTCCGTTGGATAGACTCCTTTTACAATTTTGGAGGGTCGCACCAAGTCATCCACTGGTCGTCTGGATGACAGGCGCTTTGGAGGCTTTTGATGACCCCGCTGCATGACGGAGGAGAGCCTTTGCAGACCAATGTGCGCCAGACAACTGTTCCCGCTACGGATTCGAGTAGTGGAGCTTCATGGACGCTTCAACAGAATACGGTCAAGGCAGGCGCCTGGATAAGAGTCCTGTTGCGTCCTACACGGCGCCCGGACAATATGCGACTGCGCCGCTGCAAATCCCTGATCGAACCTTATGGAGGGTGAAGGAGACTGATTATGGACATCAAAAAGCTGGCTGCCGCCGCCCGAGCCTTGGTCACACCGGGCAAGGGCATCTTAGCTGCGGACGAGAGTTCCGGCACCATCAAGCGTCGTTTCGATTCGATCAATGTTGAGAGTACAGAAGACAATCGGCGAAACTATCGGGAGATGCTTTTTCGCACGGATGATGTTGAAACCTGGATCAGCGGGGTGATCCTCTACGACGAGACCGCCAGGCAGAAGGGAGTGGACGGCATCCCGCTTGTGAGGGTCCTCTCCAACCGCGGAATCGTTCCGGGAATCAAGGTGGACAAAGGAACGCAACCCTTGGCCGGTTCTCCCGGTGAACTGATTACTGAAGGTCTGGACGGTCTGGGGCAGCGGCTGGCGGAATACTATGAGATGGGGCTTAGATTCGCCAAGTGGCGAGCGGTAATAACCGTCGGAGAGGGCATTCCCACGCTCTACTGCATTGAAGCGAACGCCCATGCGCTGGCCAGGTACGCAGCTGTCAGCCAACACGCGGGTCTTGTGCCCATCGTAGAGCCGGAGGTGTTGATGGACGGCGACCACGGCATCGACGACTGCTATGCCGCCACTAAGGCCACCTTGCAGGAGACATTCGCTCAATTATCCCGGCAGAGAGTTGCGTTGGGAGGAATGCTGCTGAAGCCCAATATGGTGGTCTCCGGTTCGTCCGCATCGAATCGAGCGGATCCGGCAACGGTCGCTGCGATGACTGTCGAATGTTTCAAACAGACCATACCGGCAGCGATGCCGGGCGTCGTGTTTCTCTCTGGAGGACAGACCGACAACGAAGCGACGGTAAACCTAAACGCAATCAACTTGGAGGCTGCCAAGGTGGGCGTTCCGTGGGCGCTCAGCTTCTCGTTCGGCCGGGGCCTTCAGAGCGCCCCCTTGAAGGCATGGGGCGGAAAAGCAGAACACGCCCCTGCGGCCCAAGCTGCTTTCAAGTTGAGGGCTAGGCTGACCAGCGCCGCCCAGCTGGGCAAATACACTCCAGATATGGAGACCCAATCGGTCACAGTGTAATGGGTAACGGGAACTGACAGACGCTTGTAGATCGGCTTCCTTATATGGTGGGCGGCTGTGTCGTCATCAGCCCGTCTGCTGCATTCGCTCCCAAACCGTTTCGGTTTCAGACAAACGATGTGGAAGAATGGGGGCGTAGGGATATGAACCTTCATGTTGGGGTTCAGATTGTGGCTGCTAGAACTTGGATCGAAACTTCAAAGCGGCGGATTGGCGATAGGTTCTTCGGCGGCCCTTGACAGTTCCTGGTTACGGAACTGAAACTTAACCAACTGACTTCTTTATCCGGGTCAACCCCACTGGACAAAATCGAATGCCCTGTCTCTTGAACTGACCCTGGAGTTATGGTGTCGATGCCTGACAGACTTGTCTTATTCATATACGAGTCCTGGAAGAATCTTGACGGGTCAGTCGAGGGACTGAATCGAGAAGAGGCGACAACCCAGCACGGCGGCGGGAGCAGCATTGCTTGGACAATCGGCCACGTCACCAACATGGTGGACTCGTGGATCAACGTCAATTTCCAAGGACTCGCCCCTCATCCATTCATCAGCGGACATCGGTTCCGCGCTGGTGGAACGGGCGAGTGCTGCGACTGGGAAGAAGTTCTAGCGGCTACCCATGAGATCTGCAAGAGGGCCCGGAAGTATCTGGACTCTGGACCGCCCATAGATCAAGTCATTCCATACAACGGTTCGGTGGCGTTTCTTCGGGAGACGGGCCTCCGACTGAGCTACGCCTTGATGAGGATCTCTGCCCATCACTTCATCCACGCGGGCGAGATAGTGACCGTCCGCTCACGCTTGGGGGACACACTGACAGGCTCACCGCCCCGGACTGGGGTCGGCCACTGGCTTGATCGCGGCACGTGTGGGGCAACCGAACGTCCATTTTCGGCGACAGGAAACCCAAGAAGGCGAGAGAGATTGATAGCATGCCCCCAAAGGAGTTGGCTGAACGACTCGGCGGTATGCTCGGCAAGCAAGTGGATGGCTGGAGCCCAACAACTGGAGGCTACACTCCAGCCGAACGCTTAGTCTTCCACTTCAAGGACGGGTCCAGCGCCTTCGTCAAAGCGGCGACCCACCCGTTGACAGCTGACTGGCTCCGCGTGGAGCATCGAGCCTACCTCGATTTGTCTGGGAGCTTCATGGCGCGGTTGCTCGCTTGGGACGACGATGGCAGAGTCCCGGTGCTTGTATTGGAGGACCTCAGCGCAGGGCGCTGGCCTCCCCCATGGCGGCCGTCCGACGTTGAGCGCGTGTTGGACGCCCTCGAGAGACTTCACTGTACGCTCCCGCCTGCAAGCTTCGAACCTTTACGACATGAGCAACTTGAAGGTTGGCCTGCGGTCGCGCGAGAACCGGAGTCCTTCCTCAGTTTGGGGCTTGTATCGAAGGACTGGCTCGATAGCGCCCTGCCCACTCTTCTGCAAGCGGAGGCTGCGGCGCCCTTAGAAGGCAATCAGCCGCTACACCTTGACATACGGAGCGACAACATCTGCTTACTGCCCGACAGAGTGGTGTTCGTTGACTGGAACCATCTTTGTCTAGGAAACGGTTCGTTCGACGTGGCAGCTTGGTTGCCCAGTCTACACGCCGAAGGCGGGCCTACGCCATGGAGCATTCTGCCAGGCGCGTCGGGTTTCTCCAGCCTTCTGTGCGGCTACTTCGCGGCCCGTGCAGGACTCTCGCCGCCCAAAGGCGCCCCTGAAGTTAGGACCGTCCAACGCCAGCAACTGCGAGCCGCACTCCCCTGGGCCGTGCGGGAACTTGGATTACCGATGCCGCCACTTTGGGACGAGGACGGGCAGGCGCCTACTTAGCCATCAATGCCGACCCTCACGTGTGCCGAGTTGCTTATTGGCGTGCCAGCCGCAAAGCTCTCATCCATAACGAGCGTATCAAGGCATTCTATCGGTGAGGGAACGCGAGGAGATGTGAAGTGAACCATGGTTCAGACTCGGAGATGGCTATGTCTGAACTGCCGCATTGCTGACGACGTTCTCAAGTCATGGCTCCGGTTCGGTTGCGCTGATGCGGTCGCTTAGAGTGAACTATAGCTGTCTCTCCTGGGAGTCAGGGAGCGGCTCCGTCGCCTCAAAGCCGGCGTCATGATCGAGCCGAACTGATAGAGTTACAGCCGACTCGGGCCTATAACTTCTTGGACTAACGGCCATCGGCGGCAGGGGCCCTCTTGCCTGCCGCCGATGGCCCCGCGCTTGTCGGACTAACATAACGGGTGGTACAAACATCGGGGGCAGGTCACCCGCGGAAGCTAAGAAAGGTGATAGCGACTGAAAGGAGAGGCCTATGTTCGGCCTTACCACATGCTCTATCTTCATTGTGATTGGTCTGATTGTTGCCGTCCGTTACTTCAAGAACCAGGCGAAGGACGACAGAGCAGGCTGCCATATCTTCTTCGTCTGACCGTCAGGATTCGTAGCACTGGCAGAATCAGGCAAGAACATCGCAGTACAGTGTGACCGGAGTGAGCGCCTCCCACTCCGGGTACTCATAGTATAAGGGGTTCAATCCCAAATCATTGGGAAGACCGGAACATCGAAAGAAATGACGAACCACGAGTTGACTGTTTGTCACTTGACATCACGTCCTAACTGCGCAAAGACACAAACCACACAAGGATGAAACAATGAAATTGCACGGGTTGTTCATTAGAGGAATCTTTCGAAGCGTTTTGAATGAAATCTTGCAAGCCCAAAGTGAGTGTTCCGACTTCACAGCATATCTGCAACCTTACGCTGGCGCGCCAATCAAAATACTCAGAGATAATCTACCCACATTTGGAAGCCCAATCAGGCTCTACTTGTCCACGTCTGAACAACCCGCCACCGTCTCCTTTACTGCGGACATTGTCGGATGGAAAGACAAGACAGCCTTGTCGGACACAGAAAAGTGCAGGATCGAGAGGATTATCGAGAAATACCAGCCAGGAGAAGGAGGACTCTACAACTACTCGAAAGTGCCGGACAAACCCAGTTTGAACCTTGTCCTCATTCAAAGATTGATCGAACTCCCCTCCTCCTTTTGCGTCACCAATCTATTCAAAAAGAGCGACGGCAAACCTTACTCTCCAGATCAGGCATCCCCAGGCGGATGGTCGGAGATCCGGTTGGTATGAACAGTGGTCTTGGTGCCCCGTCCACGAACCCTGAGCTACAAGGCCAAAGCATAGATGGCAGACTATGGTGAGCCCCGATCTTTGGACCACAAGACGGGAAATGTAAGGTGGATCCAGACGGATACGGCCGGTTCTGATCGGCAACGTAAGATCTGCCTCCCTCAGAGCACGAAGTGCTGTTCGTCCGATGTCCGCTGCTCGAGACTTTGATGGGGTTGACCTCCTGCCAGAGTTTTCCGAATACAAGCCCGAAGAGGGCTTGCCCAAATCTCAAGAGCATTCGAAAACGAGCGAATCGCGTTGCTGACGTCCAGCGCAACCCGAAACTTGTAGTCCGCCGTGTGTCGTCGCCATTTCTTAACCATCGTTCTGCCCCTCCACAGGCTGGGTGAACTGCTCCACAATACACCTTAGCTTGCGGTCCAGCTTTTGGGGCCTGCTTCATCCTCTCACTGGTTACGCCCGGCAAAGTCGCAATGCTGCTGGCAAGGCTGTGACAAGCGTCCGACCTCATTCCGACGCCAGCACGTCGACACATAGGGAACAAGGATCTTGAAAACAGTCCGTTTCTCACTTCACGCCCAGAACCAACTCCTGCGGAGGGGCGCTGCCAAGGAGGAGGTAGTCGAGACCATTCGCTCATCCCCCTGGGAACCGGCAGATCGCGGGAGGCTTGCCTGCAGGAAGAATTTCCCATATCATGACGAATGGAACGGCAAGGTTTACGAGACGAAGCAAGTCCACCCGATATTCGTTGACGAAGCGGATGAAATTGTAGTCGTAACCGTTTACAGCTATTTCTTCTGAGGATGTGACGATGAAAATAACCTACGACCGCGAAGTAGACGCGCTCTACATCCGCTTCAACGAAACAACCGTAACGACCAAACAGGTCGAGGACGGCATCGCCCTCGACTACGACGCCTCCCACCGCCTGGCCGGCATCGAGATTCTCGACGCGGCACAGCGTCTGGCCGACCCGGATACGCTGGGTCGTGTCGTCTTCGAAAGCGGCGTGCACAGCGAACCCTCAGAACGAACCGTAGCCGCGCCGTAAGCGGGCGCCGGGATGTTGACGCGCCCCTGCGATCCATGAAACTACATTTCGACAAAGAAGCCGGCGCTCTCTGCCTCCGTTTTGGCGACTCTCCCATCGTCGAAGCAGAAGAGGTCGCGCCCAACGTCGTGCTCGACTACTACGAACTGTACCCGGCGGCTGGAAAATCCAGGTTACCCCAAGGGAAGTCGAAACTCCAGTTCTCTGACCAAGGTGACCAAAACAAAGGGGCTTATATACCTTTGCACACTAACAGCCAACACGTACACACTGAGGAATAGCCCGATAGATGGGAAGGCAACAAAGCCTCCCCACATTCAAAAGGAGAGAAGCATGAAACGCACAATCATCATTATTGTACTACTGGCACTGTTGATTCCGGGTGTGTTGGCGGCGCAGGACGAGATCACTCTGGAAAGTCTGGCCGAAACGGTGACCGCGCTCACGGAGCGGGTCGACACTCTCGAATCGGTTTTGATCGGGCCCGGCGCGATCGAACTCGCCGACGGAGCCTGTCAGATCGCAGGCGACGGCGGCATGCAGAATGAAACGGTTATCGAGTGGCAGACGCAACGCGACGAGTGGCCGAACGTTGACCAGATGCGCGTCGCGTCTATCGTTCTCAACGAAGACGGCACCATGACCGTCGCTTACGTCTTTTCGTTCACCCAGGAACATATCGAGGAGATATGGCAGGACTGTGAATTCGTGAGTACAGGCGACTGGTACGAGATCGATTGGGAAGGCAACCGCATCGAGGAAGAATAGGCAGGTCGTCTAATCAAGGAGGCTACAGTCTCCCTTTTGGTGCCTTGGCGAAATGGGAACGCAGGCGACTGCAAGTCGTCCATGACTAGGTTCGATTCCTAGAGGCGCCTTTTTCAATGGGGTTTATATACCTGTGTAGTCTAAATGTGCATACGTATATAATCGCCAAAACAAAGAAGCCCTGACCTGAAAATACAGCCAGAATTGAAGAAGGCGATTGAGAAAATAAGACAGTATGCCGAAGCTTAAACCGGGAACAGTCTGGCCCACATCGTCGGAAGACAACGAGATTCGTCGCGCAATTGCGCAAGATCCGGATACGCGGGAGCTGACCCCGCAAGATTTCGATAAGATGTGTCCCGCGTCCGAGATTGCTCCTCATATCGTGGCAGCCTACCGGAGGCAGAAAGAGAATTCAAACGCTGCCGCAGAAACACGGTAGCACTTGCAGGTTTTTGCCGGCACACCGAATCAACCCTTGATAACTGGTGGCGCAGAGACAGAATGCTGACGTGGGCCCCAAAAACTGGACCATAAGCTAAGGTGAACAATGGAGCAATTCACCTTGCCGCGAGCGTTTTGCTTTCCTCTAGGAAAATGCCAACAATCTTTATCCCCTGTCCTCTTCCCCCGCCATCCACTCGCGCAGCACCCGCGCATGCTGCGGCAGCGCAATCTCCGGCTCCTCGATCTCGGGGCACCACTTCTTCTCCCACTCGGCGCAGACAAAGCCGTTGTATCCCCTGGCCGCGATCAGGTCGAGAATCTTCCGGCACGGTACCTCGCCCTCGCCCATCAGCTTCAGTTCCCAGCTGCCGTCCGCCCGCCGTTGCGCGTCCTTCATATGCACGTGGGCCAGCCGCGCGCCGATGAAGTTCCAGGTATCCTCGACTGACTCCCCCATCCGGTAGGGGTGATGCACGTCCCAGACCGCCTTGACATACGGCGAATCCACCTGGCGCAGCACGCCCGCCACCTCCTCCCCGCGGCAGAAGGCGTCGTGCGTCTCCAGGCAGATCGTAACGCCCTCCCGTTCCGCGTCGGGCGCCGCCTCCGCCAGGCTGTCCGCCACCAGATCGATCACCTCCGCCATGGTCTGCCCCGCCGACGGACCGCCGCCGAAGGTGCGCACTACCGGCGCCTCCAGATCGTTGGCCAGCGCCAGGTAGGCGCGCAGGTCGGCCAGATGTTGGCCGCGCTCGGCCGCGTCCGGTGACGAAAAGCGCGTTGACGCGCCGATGCCCGCGATCACCAGCCCGTGCCGTTTCAACAGGCTGCGGATGGCGCCGCGCCGTTCAGCCGGCAGATGCGGCGAGATCACCTCTCCGTCCAGAATGCGGATCTCCAGCCCGGCGTAGCCGTCGGCCGCCGCCTGCTCAGCGCAGCGCTCCAGCGACCAGTCCGGCGTGCCGAGTGTGCTGAATACGAGTGGGTAGGGGTATGGCAAAGTGTGGTCCTTTCTCGCGTTATGCGTCACAGCGAGACATGATTTCTCATCCCCCGGAAAAACGCCACCTCGCGCACAAACGTATCGAACCAGTCCGCGCCGTCCTCCAGGTCGTACTCACAGTGAATCGACAGAAAGCCGTCGTAGCGGATGCGGCGCAGCTCGGCGAAGACGGCAGTCCAGTCGACGATCCCCTCGCCGGCGGCCACCCAGCGCGCCTTGGCCGAGCCATGGCCGTTCTTGGCGACGCGTTCAACCAGGACATCCTTGATCGAGAGGATGCTCAGATAGGGGCGCGCCATCGCCAGCCCGAAATCAAACGGTTCCCCGTCGACCGCGAAATGGCCGGGGTCGAGATACGCGCCCAGGCAGGCCGGGTCGAAGTCGCGCAGCAGGTGCATCAGCGCGGCCGCGTTCAGCCCCATGCAGTAGTGCGAGTGCGTGTGATAGCAGATCTTGACGTTGTAGACGCGCGCTAGCTTCTCCCACGCGGCAAAGGCGCGCCGCACGCTCTCTACCCGCTCCCAGTAGTCCATCGTTTCCGGCTCGAACTTAAAGTAGCCCAGCTTCAGCAGCCGCACATCCGCGCTGTCCATCGCCGCCAGCAACGGCTCCGCCAGCGGATGGTCCGCCGTCAGCAGATCGAAGTTGCCCGTGACCATGCCGATGCGCAAGCCCGCCCGCGCCATCTGCGCCTGCGCCTGCGGCAGCGCCGCGGCCGCGTTGTCCGGGTTGACCGGATGGCCGGGCCGCACCGCCAGGTCATAGCCGTCGTAGCCGTGCCGTTGCGCCAGATCGATCAGTTCCGCAACGCTCTTCTGCTTGAGCATCTTGCTGAAAACGATCAATCGCATATCTCCAAGCCTCCCCTTGTCTCCCAGCCACTGGCCACCGACCACAGCCGTCTCACAGCCGGTGCATATGAAACCCGCCGTCCACATTCAGCACCTCACCCGTCGAAAACGGGAATCTCCCCTCCGCCACCGCCACCACCGCCCTGCCCACGTCCTCCGGTTGACCCCAGCGCCGGATCGGGGTCAGCCCATCGCCGATCAGCTTGTCGTACTTTTCCTTCACGCCGCTCGTCATGTCGGTCTCGACGATGCCCGGCCGCACCTCATAGACGTTGATGCCGCTCTCGGCCAGCCGGTCGGCGAAAAGGAGCGTCATCATCGTGACGCCCGCCTTGGAGATGCAGTATTCGCCGCGCGCCGGGCTGCTTGTGTAGGCGCTGATCGAGCCGATGTTTATGATCTTCGCCGCGTCCGCGCGGTCAACGCCCGCCTCCAGTCGTCCCAGCATCGTGCGCGCAACGAGTTGGCTGAGGAAGAAGGGTCCTTTCAGGTTTACGTTCATCACCTCGTCGTAGGAGGCCTCGGTCGTTTCGAGAATATCGAGACGTGTGCGGGGGCCCATGCCGGCGTTGTTCACCAGCAGATCGATCCGTCCGAAGCGCTTGAGCGTCGCCTGCACCAGGCGCGCCCTGTCCGCGGCCGCGCCGATATCGGCCTGCACCACCAGCGCGTCGCCGCCCGCCTCTCGCGCCAGGTCAGCCGTCTCACTGGCCGTCGCCGCATTGCCGCGATAGTTGATCACCACCGCCCACCCTGCTTCCGCCAGCGCCAGCGCGATGCCCCGCCCGATGCCGCGCCCCGCCCCGGTGACTAACCCTACTCTGGTCATAACGCCACCCTTCCACTTCCAAATATCCGGTCTCTGCCGCCCAACTCGCAATCGCGCCGCCGCCCCTGCAGTTACTATCCCCTCTTCCCTCTTCCCTATCCCCTGTCCTCACTCCGCTCCCAATACTTTGCACACCGCTTCCAGGAAGAAGTGGTCCCCCCACATCACGCTCTCATTCACGCCCAGCCCCAGCCGTTCATGGTACATCCCCTGCTTGAGGATGCCCTCCCAGCCCTCATCGTCCACAGCCAGAAACTCCGGCTCGGTCAGCGTATCCACGATCTGCAAAGCGTAGTCGTGGTACTGCTTGCCCAGCGTTGGATCGCCGACCAGTTGCGAGAGTTGGAGCAGCCCGCTGGCGGCGATCGCCGCCGCCGAGCTTTCGTGCGGGTTCTGCGCCTCCGGCTCCCCCCAGTCGTTGGGCGGCACACCGGCTTCCGGCGTGTTCTCCATGTAGTACCAGGCGTTGTCCTGGCTCGTCTTCAGAAAGCGGGCATCCCCCGTCATGCCGTACACCGTGCCGAAACCGTAGAGCGACCAGCCAAGCCCCCGCGCCCACGATGAGTCGTCGCGCCAGCCCTGGTGGGTCGTCTGCCGCAGGAATTCGCCCGTCTCCAGGTCGAAGATGCCCTCGTGCGAGGTGCTGCCGTCGCCCCGCACCAGATAGCGCCGCGTGGTCAGGCAATGGCGGTAGGCAGTCTCCCATAGCTTCTCGTCATCCGTCTCCTGCGCCGCGTAAAAGATGATCGGCACGTTCATCATAATGTCGATGAACAGGCTCTCGTCCGAGACAAACGAGCGCAGGTATTTTCCCTTTTCCTTGAAGCGTTTGGCCAGCGTCTGGCCCGCCTCGATTACGACCGCGTTCTTCTCTTCGTCGTCCGTCAGCTCATACCAGCGCTTCCACGTCGAGAGGAACACGAAGCCGAGATCATGCACATTGCGGTCCGTCTTGCGGTGTTCCAGCAGGCGGGAGTAGTGCTCGGCCTTCTCGAGAAAATACTCGTCGCCGGTCGCCTTGTAGACCAGCCACAGCTGCCCGCCAAGGAAGCCCTCACACCAGTTCGTCCACGCCTCGCCGCCGTGCATCCACTTGCCGTTCTGCGTGTACATCGGGAAATAGTCCGGGTGCGCCTCCACCAGATTGCGCAACTGTTTGGCCGCGAACTCGACCGTTCTTTCGCACTTGGAGATAAGGTTATCGTGGTTGATCATCAGCGTTCTCCTGGTTTTATCTCTTCTGGTTTCCGGCTTTCCCCGCGCATTCACCCGGCGAAAAACTAAGAACTGAAAACTTCCTTGGCTCCCACGCTGCGCATCACCGCCCGCAGCGCTTCGACCGCGTAGGCCATGCCATCCGGCCCGCTGAAACCGCTGCTGTGCGCGGCGATCGCCAGGTGCGGCTCCAGCGCCAGCATCCCTTGATACCCGTCGCTGACGAGTTGCGTCAGCAGTTCGGGCACCTGACCGTCTCCCTCACCCGCCGCTTTCACCGAGCCGTTCAGGTCACAATCCTTGATATGCACATAGCCCACCCGGCTGCCCAAAAGAGGCCAGCCCCGCTCGGTGATCCGCGCTTCGCCCACCTGTACGAAGTTGGCAGGATCCCACAGGAAGACCAGATGCGGGCTCTCCAACCCCTCGACCAGCTTCACGCAGCGGTCGAGCGTGTCGCCCACGATGCCCTTCTCGTTTTCCAGCAGCAGCGTGATGCCCTCCGCCTCGGCTACAGCTGCCAGGCAGCGAATCCGGTCGATCGCGCTGTCCACGTAGCTGTCATAGTCGACACTGGCGCTGTCCCCGGGCGGATGGAATGAGAAGATGCGAATGTTGTTTGTGTCTAACTGGCGCGCGATCTCGATCAGGCGGCGCAGATTCTGCACCTCCGTCTCGCCCGGCGCTTCGATCGGGCTTTTCCCTATCGGGCTGCCGATCGCGCTGATCGTCACGCCATGCCCATCGCACAGCGCCCGCACCTGCGCCACCTGCTCATCCGACAGGAGGAGCACGTTCTGCCCCCACACCCCGCGCAGTTCCAGGCACGGGATCTTCAACTCGTTGAGCACCTGCAACTGTGTTTCGAGATCCGACGCGATTTCGTCGCCGAAAGCGCTGATCATAAAGGATGCACTGTTCATAGCAACTCCTGAAAACGGCGCGCCCTTTGAACCTCCGACGCCCGCATGTCTAACTTTTTGAATGCAATACTGAAATGTCTTAAGGTGTTCACTGGCCACTAACCACTGGCCACTGTCCACTATGCTCATACACCGCCAGGATCGTAGCCAAGCTGCGCCTGCCCTCAGCGCCGTCGATGACCGGATCCTGGCCGCGGCGGATGCCGGCGATGAAATCTTTGAGGATGGCGATATGGCCGCTGGTCGAGATGCCGCGCGGGTCGCCGGCCATGCCCGGATCCACCTGTTTTGTGGCGACCGGCCACGGCTCGACCGTCCCCTTACCCGCGTCGGCCAATCCCCAGCGCAGCACCGACTCACCCTCAATCTGGATGCCGCCGTTGGTTCCGTAGACCTCCAGCCGGTGCGGGAAACCCGGTTCCGCGGCCACCGTCGCCGTGATCGTCGCCAGCGCGCCGTTGCCAAAGCGCAGCACCGCGCCCGCCGTGTCTTCGATCTCGACCGAACGATGCCGCGAATCGGCGAAAGCATGCACCTCCACCGGGTCGCCCAGGAACCAGAGCAGCAGATCGATAATGTGAATGCCCTGGTTCATCAGCACGCCGCCGCCGTCCAAGGCCCACGTGCCCCGCCAGTCCGCCTGCGCGTAGTAGGCCTCATCGCGGTAATAGGGCATCGTCACCACCCCCAGCGTGATCTCGCCCAGATCGCCGCCGTGGATCGCGTCGTGGACGCGGCGGAAGAGCGGCTCCGCCCGCCGTTGCAGACAGACGCCCAACTGCACGCCGTTCTCGCGGCAGGCCGCGATCATCGCGTCCGCGTCGGCCAGCGAGAGCGCCATCGGCTTTTCCACCAGCACGTGCTTGCCGCTTGAGGCCGCGGCGATCGTCTGCTGCGCGTGCTGACCGCTCGGCGTGCAGATGCAGACGGCATCAACCGCCGGGTCGGCGAGCAACTCGTCATAAGGCCTGGCCGCAACGCCAAAACGCTCGGAAATCTCCCCGAAGCGGCCCGCATTGTAGTGCCCGACCCCCACCAGGCGCGCGCCCTCCTCCGCGCAGGCCTGGATCGCCTGCAGGTGGTACTCCGCCACCATCCCCGCGCCGAGAATGGCAAAATTAAGAATTGAGGAGTCAGGTTTTCTCTCTCCTCTGTAGTTGTTCTGTGTCATTGCGTCTCGTCCCACATGCGGCGTAAGAATCGCACGGCGGGGTCTGCCTGCGTTGCCAGGTCATCCCAGCGGCACTCGATCGAAATGCGCCCGCTGTAGCCGCCCTCGTGCAGACGGCGGAAGAACTCCCCGTACGGGTAGTCGCCTTCGCCCGGCGCGCCGCGCGTCGTATCCGCAACATGGACATGATCGAGCCACGCGGCGCAGGTCGTGACGTTTTCCAGCGGCTCGTCGTCCTCCATCATGTGGTAGAGATCGGCCAGCAGGCGCACGCGTGGATGGTCAGCCGCCTGCGCCAGTTCCATTCCTTCCACCACGCTGTTGACGATGTTCGATTCGCGCGAATTCAGCGGCTCGATGACGATCGTTATGTCATTGCGTTCAGCCGTGCCCCCGGCCAGCCGCAGGAAGCGCACCAACTGCTTGTTGGCCTCCTCCTGTGGAAAGCCGTCCGGTACGCGCCGCGCGCCGCCGCTGCCGAAAACGATCGCCTCGCCCCCCAGCGCCGCTACCCGCCCGATCGCCGGCTCCAGATAGTTCTCCACCCGCTCCCAGTCCACCTCCGGCCCCGTAAGTGGAATCTCAGTGGGCACGAAAACGTTAAAAACCGGTGTTGGCAGCGGCGCACTGTCAAACGGCGCCCGGATCATGTCGAAATCCGGGTCCAGCGGCGACAATGAGCGCACCGTCGGCTCGACAAAATCAAAGCCGGCCGCGTGCGCGATTCCCGCATCGGCAATAGGTAGACAGATTCCAAATTGCATGGGCAATGTACTCCAAAAGTCGGCAAAAGTGGGATTTATTGTGTTCCTGCCAAGGCATGAATCGTATTGTATAATAGGAATCGTTAAGGTGCTATATTTTTTACTCATTGGCTTGGTCGTCTCGTTCCCATAACGGACGGCTCCGGCGTCACCAAGAAGACCATGAAAGGAGGGATTTAAGGGAACGTAACGCATTTTTGTACATTCGATGCACAACCTCAGGAGAGAAGACCGATGACAAGCAAGTCAAGCAGACGTGATTTTCTGAGAGTGTCTGGTGGCTTGGTAGCGGGGGCAGCCGTGGCGGGATGTGTGGCCCCCGTCGCTCCATCGGCAGCGGGTACGGAAGGCTCCGCAGCCCCTACCTCGGAACGCGTCGCCCTGCGGTTCCTCAACAAGTGGGGCTCCGGCGTGCGCCGTGAGCTGATGAACGGCTTTCTCGACAATTGGGCCGAACAGCGCCCCGAAATCGGCATCATCTTTGAACCCGTCGCCGACTTCGACCGCCGCATGCCCATCCTCGTCGCCGCAGGTGAATGGGGCGACATCATGTTGTTCTTCGATCTGCAGCTGAGTGGGTTTCATGAAATCGCCGCCAATCTCACCCCCTACTTCGAGGCCAGCGGCACTCCCTTCCCCGGCGAAGAGGGCAGCGAACTGATCCGTATCCCCAACCATGTCGGTTACGAGCCGGGCAAGGTCAAGGCCGTGCCCTTCCAGCTCAATATCGTCATGACGGGCATCAACAAGGACCTCTTCAAAGAGGCCGGCCTCCCCATGCCCTGGGAACACGACCACAACGGCGACAAATGGTGGGACTGGAACGACTACCGCGAGGCCGTCTGCGCCATCAACGACCTGAGCGAAGACATCTTTGGATCCAATTGGCGTCTGTTACGCCGTCTCCGCCGATGGCATCCGCTGGCAAAAGCCCGATCTCGGTCTGATCGAGTTCAATGGCTCCACCCGCAACAACCTCGTCATGCGCGATGTGCATGGCGTCGGCGTCACCCTCGACCCCCGCGATCCCGACCCGGCGGCCAGGTTCAATGCGTTCATGGAAGGCGGCGTCGCCCGTTCGCCCGATGGCCTGCACTGGTCCGCGATGCAGCCCTGCCCTGAGATCGACGCCCGCTGGGATACCCACAACAATCTGTTCTGGGATGAGCGCCACGCCAGGTATGTCGGCATAACCCGCCTCTGGGACGGACGCCAGCGCACCGTCGGTCGCACCGAGAGCGAGGACTTCAAAACCTGGACCCCGGCTGTCGAGGCGCTGAGCGCGCTGCCCGGCGAGCCCGAACGCCAGACCTATGCCCTGATTGCCTTCCCCTACGCCCAGCTCTATCTCGGCCTGCTGCTGATGTTCAATACCGAGACCGACCTTGTCGACTGTGAACTGGCCTGGAGCCGCGACACCGTGCAATGGCAGCGCGTCTCTCCAGGGACGCCCCTGATCGAACGCGGCGAGGAAGGCAGCTTCGACTGGGGCTGTGTCTACGCAGCCGCCTATCCGTTCCTCAAGGACGGGCGCTTGCAGCTCTATTACGGCGGCAGCGACGGCCCCCACACCGACTGGCGCGCCGGCTATCTCGGCTTGGCGACGTTGCGGCCCGATGGGTTCGCCGGGTTGACGCCGGTCAAAAAGGGCCGGACCGCCGCGCTCGTCACACAGCCTGTACAATGCAGTGGACGCCAACTCCGCCTCAGCGCCGACGCCGACGGCGGTCTGGTCAGAGCGGCGCTGGCGGATGTCGATGGCAAGGGCCTGGCCGACTCGATTTCGGTCCAGGCCGATGTCACCGATCTCCCGCTGCAATGGCGCGACGGGCAGGATCTGGCATCGCTGGTGGGCCGGGAAATTCAGCTCATCTTCGAACTGCATGACGCGACGCTCTATTCCTTCTCTTTCAGCGATTGACCCCATGCACGGCATCCCGCAAGACGCACGCCGCGCGCAGCGGGTGAATCTACCACCACCGCCATCAGATATAAGGAGAAACTCATGGGAACGAGATTAGCAGGCAAAGTGGCCATCATCACCGGCGCAACCTTGGGGCTGGGCAAAGCCGGCGCGCTCGCCTTCGCCCGCGAGGGCGCTTCCGTCGTCATCTGCGACCGCGGCCGCACCCCGGAGAACGCGCAAAAGGTGCTCGCCGCCGCAGAAGGCCTCAGCGGAGAGATCGCCTACAAACGCTGTGATGTCATGATGAAAGAGGACATCACAGCCCTCGTCCAATTCACCGTCGAGCGCTATGGACGCGTCGATGTCATGGTCAACAATGCCATCATCGACAACCCGGGCGGCATGTTGGAAGATGTCACGCTCAAAGACTGGGAAGAAGGGCTCTTCTGCCATGTGACAGCGCCGCTTCTGTTCTGCAAGGAGGTCGTTCCTCTGATGATCAAGCAGGGGGGCGGCAGCATCATAAACGTCTCATCAGGCAATGCTCTCTTCGGCAGCCCCAGTCTCTCATCCTATGGTCCGGCCAAGGCCGCCATGATTAATCTCAGCATGAATCTGGCGATTGCTTATGGCCCCCAAGGGATCCGGGCGAATACGCTCACCCCCGCCCGTATGCTCACCGAGAAGAAATACGAGATGCTCGCACAGAATCCGAGCGAGGTCAGAAGACAGAAATTTGTCTACCCTCTGGGCAGCCCCGCCTTGCCGGAACAGGTGGCCGAGGTCATGCTTTTCCTGGCGTCGGATGAATCGGCGGCCATCACCGGCCATAACCTGATCGCCGACCGGGGCGTGGCGGCATTCAACCCGCTCGGCGTACCTGGGCGGCTTGAGGCCAATCTGCGCGCCGAGTTGGAAGCGCAAGGCTCCGAATGGCTTAAAAGCGAACTGTAGGACTTTGGCCTGAGCCGACCGTATCTGCTGCGCCTTGGCGAAGGCCAAACTTTGGTCTGAACCGACCGCAACTGCTGCGCCTTGACGAAGGCCAAAGTCAGTTCCAGCTGGCGATGAACTCCTCCAGCGTGAAATCGACCGGCATCTCGTTGAAGAAGTAGCGCATCGGGCTGGACTGGAAGCCGGGCGCGAAATGATCCTCCTCCGCCTTCAGCTTCCTGTCCAGCGTCGCAAAGCGCCTGTGCAGAGCAGCCGCCTCGTCCACCGTGAAGCGCGCCGCAAACTGGGGTCCCCAGTTGATCGAAATCGGGTGCGCGCCGAGCGCGCGGCTGCGATAATCCGCTGTAATGCCTGCCAGCGGGTCGGAGGAGCCATTCGTCGCCGCCGAGTTGTGATGCTTCACAACCAGGATATGCAGAGCCGCCTTGCACAGGTAGATCGACAGAACCATCTTGCCATCTTCGCCCACGCCCGGCTGCAGCGCCCCCAGCGCGGTCTCGTACGCGCCGGCATCACCGTTCAGCACCGCCCGCAACCCGGCCTCGGTCCAGTCCTGTAGTTCCGCGCCCCGTTGATCCCATTGCGTGAATAACGTGCGCGCCTCAGGCGAAAGGTACTCGCTGAACGACATGTCCGGGTAGTAGGGAAAGATCGAATGTCCCCCGTGGATCGTGCGGCGTATCTTGGGACTGTAGGCGCTCCCCCAATGCAGCATGTAGTTGACATACACAACCCCGTCGCCCGCGTTCAGATCCACCGGCACGCCGCTGGTCAGGGCGCGTCGCGGGTCCTCCAGCAACTCCCGGTCCTCGGTCTCCGTGTTCACGCGCCGGTGGCTGCCCGGCACCATCCACAGCACATCGTCGTCATACAGCGGAATGTTCCACTGCACATATTTCGGCCCGTTCTCCACCAAATCCTTCTGCAGCCCCGACAGCGGCGCCATGTCGATCGGATGCACATCGCGATGCCACCGCGCCGGGCCATGATCGCGCACCGGGCTGCACATCAGCATCATGCTCGCCACCGACGCCGCCTCCGGGACACTCAACAGCTGACGGCTCACCCCCAACGTGTTCTCCTGCAGCCAGACCTCGACCGTGCTCGCCGTCGCCTCGTCGATCAGTATATTGTACGGGCTTAGCCGCGGCTGCGGCCGCGTCTCCCACGCGCCTCCCGGCGGATCATCCGGCCCTCGCTCCTGCGCCCAGATCCGCCGCTGCCTATCCACCAGCGTTTCAAAATCCGCGCGCAACTGCTCTAACCGGTCCGGCGCGATCACCTCCCGCAAAACCAGGTATCCCTGCTCCAGAAACTGCTGGCGGTTGATCTGCATCGCTCGTCCCTCCTGTTCTATCCTGCTCAGTGTGGCCACTGAACAAGAAGCCCCGGCAACTAATCTACCGGGGCTTTACGATACTTCTGCGGCGCACTCTCCGAACGACTATCTCTTTGTCTTGCGCGCCGTTCCGTTCAGCGCGCTCATCCCGTACCCGGCTAGATCACACGCCACCCCCAAAGCGGCAGCGCAGAACGTCACAACGAAAACGGCCAATCCCGCCACCGGGCTTACCAGCTCCATCAGCGCGAACCCGACAAGATCGCGAATCACCCCCCCACAATCCAATCGACCCCCGCTTGTCCGAATCGACGCAGCGGAGCTCGTCATCGTCTGACGCTGCCTCTTTTCGTAAATCATCTCCGGCTCTTGATGCATCGCTGCACCTCCAAGGCGGGCCACACACGGCAACCACCACCACCGGCAATATACCATATCCCCGACATGCTGTGAAACAATCCTAATCTCCGCTCACTTTCGAGAGTTGACAAAAGAATGAAATGAATTGTATAATATGGCTAGATTAGCTAAATTATCTATAATTCTATGGTGAAACTTTCGTGGCCATTAAAGCTATCTCTTCTACACAAGCGCAAAATAACTTTGGCAGAGTGCTGGATGATGTCGTCCAAAACCATGCATGGTATATCATCAAGCGTCGCAACGCGCCTCAGGCTCTTTTGGTAAGTCTCTCCGAGCTGGAGCGTCTGCTATCGGCAAGCGTCGGGGAGCGTCAACGACTTGAGGAGATCATTCGTGAGCAGAGTCCTACCTATCATCTGGGCACGCCTTTAGATTGATTGCAGACAGGTTGAATGCGCCCCTGCTCGAAAGGGGCGCGGTAAGGAGAACGGCTGTGACACAAGATTGGAGTCTGTTTACGCAGGACCTCCCCACGCACCACTTTGCCACCTCTGTCGCGATTCAAGCCGACTGTTTCGCATGGATGCAAAGCGTTGCCGAAAACTCCGTGCATTCAGTTGTGACAGACCCGCCCTACGGCGTGAAAGAGTATGAACTTGTCCAACTGGAGAAAAGAGCGAACGACAACGGGGGAATTTGGCGAATTCCCCCTGCATTCGATGGCAGCAAACGTTCGCCGCTTCCCCGGTTTACGGCCCTTTCACAGAGTGAGAGAGAGCATGTCGCGTTGTACTTCTCTGAATGGGCGCGGCTTGTAAAGCGTATCCTGCGGCCCGGTGGGCATCTGTTCATCGCCTCGAACTCTTTTCTCGCGCAGGATGTTTTTACGTCCGTTTCGAATGCCGGGCTGGAGTTTCGGGGCCAGATCATACGCCTTGTGCGCACGCTGCGCGGTGGAGACCGTCCCAAGAACGCGGAAGGAGAATTCCCAGGAGTCTGCTCTATGGCGCGCGGCGCATACGAACCGTGGGGTATGTTCCGCAAGCCCTTGCCTAAGGGGATGAAAGTGAGTGACTGTCTGGCTCGATATCAGACGGGTGGACTCCGGCGCAAGCCGGACGGCAGACCGTTTGAGGACGTGATCGAAAGCGGGCGAACGCCGAAACGAGAGCGTGAAATTGCGCCGCATCCCAGTCTCAAGCCGCAATCCTTCCTGCGCCAGATCGTCTACGCCTCGCTGCCCCTGGGTGAAGGGATCGTACTCGATCCCTTCATGGGTTCCGGCTCGACAGTCGCCGCGGCGCAGGCTATCGGCTACCATAGCATTGGTATCGAAAGGGTCCCTGACTATTTTGAAATGAGCCGGGCAGCAGTTCCCGCACTCGCAGAAATCGACGCGCAGACGGCGCAGATGGAGCTCACACTAGCGTAAATCCTCGTAAATCCAGTTCTCTTTCATCTTGGTCACGCCTTGGCGATTTACACTCGCTGTGATGGTACGGCGGCTGGTCTCTGAGCGGCCTGAGAAATTCCAATCCTCTTTCTCAAGCCGCGCTCCATAAACGCCGCGAAATTGGAACGGTTTCGGCGACATATTCTTGCTCTTATCTCTGACAGTATTGCTGTCAAAATAGAAGACCAGGAGCCAAACGGCTTCTGGATTGTGCCCCTGCCATCCGCTGCTGTGGCGGGATGCCTTGATCTCGATGCCCGTTTGCGTATATTGTACCGAGTCGCCGTCGAACATGCCCGTCGGAATGAGATCAGGATGCCCATTATGATACTGGTTTTTCACCAGTGTAGGACAGTATCGGGGAACTGTCTCGTTCATGAATTCCCCTACCATGCTGCTGAAATTTGCAGTCATCAAAAAGCTTTCGAGCCGGGAAAGCTCCTGCTCGTGAAGCTGCTGATTGATAAAGCCCAGGAAACTGACGAAATCCTGCATTGCTGAACGCAGGTGAGAAGTCGTTAAACCATACGGAACGATTGCCTTCCGGTTAAACGCTGAAGCGTCTACAGGTATAGGTCGGCAGGCGTCAGCCTCGGTATACGCTCTACGCATCCTCCCCCTGCAACCTCTCCAACAACTCGCTGTACGCCTCCCGGTCCAGCGGCAGGTTCACCGCCTCACCCGTCGCGCCGCTGTATATCATCGCATTGGCCAGCTCCAGCGACATTCGTCCCTCTTCACCGTTGCAGCGCGGCTCGCCGCCCTCCCGAATCGCGCGGTGAAAATCCTTGTAGACCGCCACATGTCCGTGCTGATCCGGCTCCTCCTCGACGCCCGCGTCCGCCTCCACCGCTTCCGGGCGCACAAAGGCCTCTGCGCTGTCCGTGATCAACTGGCGCAAATCCGTCTCGTAGGGCTCGTACTCGATGCGGTCCGCGTGCAGCACGATCTTCCCGCCCGTGCCCGACACCTCAAAAGTGCGCGGGCCGCTCTCCGTCGTGCTGAAATAGATCGTGCCTTGCGCGTCCTCCGGCCATTCCAGCAGCGCGGTCGCCGTATCCTCCGTCTGGATCGCATGCAGGCGCGTGCAGGTCGCCGCATAGACCCGCTGCGGCAGGCCGACCAGATGGCAGACGAGGTCCAAATCGTGCGGGGCTTGGTTCATCAGCACACCGCCGCCCTCCCCCTTCCACGTGCCGCGCCAGCCCCCCCGCAGGTAGTAGGCTGCCGTGCGCATCCACGGAAAGACGCCCGTCACCCGTTGAATGCGTCCCAACTGTCCGCCGTCGATCAGCCGTTTCATCGCCCGCACGTGCGGCAACTGGCGGTACTGGTAGTTGACCGCCAGCACGCGCTTGTTGGCCCGCGCCGCCGCGATCATCGCGTCCGCATCCTTCACCTGGATCGCAATCGGCTTCTCCACCAGTACATGGCTGCCGGCGTTGAGCGCGTCAATCGCGATCAGCGCGTGAAAAGGATGCGGCGTGATCACCACCGTCACGTCCGGCCTCGTTTCGGCCAGCATCTGCCGGTGGTCGGGATAGAAGGGGCAGCCCCACTCCTCGGCCCGGTCCTGGCCCGGCTCCGGCGCCACATCCGAGCCGCCGACAACCTCTACGTCCTCAAGGCCAAGCCCCATTGAATGGGAGCGGAAAATCCCGGCCCCAATGCCAACGACAGCGTGGCGCAGCTTCGATTTTTCTGTGGAGGGTGAGTTCGACACGTTCTGTTCCTATGTTCGTTCGTCTGTGCGGAAGGTGGAAATCGAGGGGGGATTCATCGTTCAGACATAAATCACAGTCAGAAATGCAACATCGCCTTGACGACCTGGCTCTCCGGTCGCAGCCAGCCGGGGAATTCGCTGATCAACGTTTCCGGCGGCGCGCTGTGCGTCAGCCAGGGCGCCAACTCGATCGCCCCCGTCTCCAGCGTCCGCACCACGCGGGCAAAGTCGGCGCTGGTGGCGTTGCGGCTGCTGATCAGCGTCGTCTCGCGGCGGTGAAATTCCGGGTCGGGGAAGCTGATCTCATCCTGCACCAGGCTGATGAAGACAACGCTCCCGCCCTGTTCGATCAGGCCCAATGCGTTCATCATCGAGCGCGCATTGCCGGTGGCATCGAACACCGTCAGCGGCAGTTCACCCCCGAACACGGCCCGCAACTGCGCCTCCGCGTCCCCGCGCCCGTCGATCAGATGCTCCACCCCCAGATTTTCCTGCACAAAGCGCATCCGGTTCTCGTCGATCTCCATCACGGCTACATCGGCGCCGGCCAGGCGCGCAAAGGCCACCGCCGTCAATCCGATCGGGCCGGCGCCGATCACCAGCGCCGACTGCTCCGCCACGAGGTCGGCCCGGTCAACCGCGTGCGCGCCGATGCACAACGTCTCGACCAGGGCCAGATGCTCCAGCGGCAATGTCTCGGAGCGGTGCAGCTTGTCGAGCGGGACGGTGATCAGTTCGCGCATGCCGCCGTCGGTATGCACGCCCAGCACCTGCAGATGGGAGCAGCAGTTGATGCGCCCGCGCCGGCACGCGCTGCACGCGCCGCAGTTCAGGTACGGCTCGACCGCGCAACGGTCGCCCACGCGGGGCGCCCCCTGGGCCCCGCTCTCGGTTTGCGGGTTGAGCGCCACGATCTCCACGCCCAACTCATGGCCCAGGATGCGGGGGTAGCTGAAGTAGGGCTGCCGCCCGCGAAACGCGTGCAGGTCGGTGCCACAGATGCCAACCCGCTGCACGCGCACCAGCGCTTCGCCCGGCCCAGCTTCCGTTGGCGGCGCGGTTTCCGTCAGATGCAGCGAGCCGGGTTTCTCCAGTATGACAGTTTTCATCGGGACTTCTCGAAGTGGAATGGCTGCCCTCAGCGGCTTGTGGTGTACTGGCCGCCGCTCACTGATCGCTGGCCACCGGCTCGGCGCTGACCGGCGCCGGATTGACTGCGGCAGCGGGGGCATGGCCGTTCACCCCCTCTATGTCGATCTGTCCATCTTTCAAATAAAGAACATAGTCGACATAGTCGTCCACGAGGCTGTCGTGGGTCACGATCAGGAAGGTGACGTTCTGCTCGCGCACGATCTGCTGGAAGAGGCCCAGAATTTCCCGCGCCGTCGTGCTGTCCAACTCGCCCGTCGGCTCATCCGCCAGGATCAGCTTCGGGTCGTTGGCCAGCGCCCGCGCAATCGCCACCCGCTGCTGTTGCCCACCAGACATTTCAAAGGGGCGGTGTTCCATCCAGCGCGTCAGCCCCACCAGTTCCAGGCAGGTCATCGCCTTTTCCCGGCGTTCTTTGCTCTTTAAGCCGCGCATGCGCGGGATCAACTCGACATTCTCAAAGGCGGACAGGCTGGGCAGCAGACCGAAAGACTGGAAGATATAGCCGACCTGTTCGCGCCGCCATTTCGTCAGCCGCCGATCGTTCCAGGCATGAATCTCTTCGCCGAAGATGCGGATCTTCCCTTGCGTCGGCGAATCCAGGCCGCCGATGCAGTTGAGCAGCGTCGTCTTGCCGCTGCCGGAGCGTCCCTTCAGCGCCGCAAACGTGCCTTGCGCGATCTGCAGGTTGACGCCCTTCAGCGCGGCCACCTCCAGGCTGCCGGTCTTATAGACGCGCCACACATCTTCAGTTTCGATGGCCGTGTTCGGGTAGAGATTGTTTTCCATCTAAGTTTCCGGTTCCCGCTCTTCAGTAACGACATCAACCCAGCGCCCGGTGGTTAGAACAGTGTACTATCCACTAGGCGCGATTCACTCTCCGCTGCCCTTCCGCCGAAAACGGCTCAAAAAGTCGCCGATGGCGCCGGTCTGCCGTAAGCGGCTGGTCGCGGCCTGCTCCTGGGCGACAAGCTCCGGCGCCTCCGCGTTCTCGCTTTCCACCGGCCGGATCAGAATGCCCTCATCGGTGATGTCGAGCAGCGCCCGCCCGCGGATCGAAAACTGCTGCAGCACATCCTTCGGAATCTGCAAGCGCCCGGAACTGTCCAGCACCACCAGCTCCTCGAAATGCTCCTCCTCTTCCTCGATGATGCCTTCGTCGCCGCGGTTCAGCGCCTCCTCGTCGAAGCGTTCCACCGTGCGCACCTGGCGCCGCGTCTCGCTCGCCAGCATACCATCCCGGATCGCCACCACCCGGTCCACGTGGCGGGCGATGGTCGGATCGTGGCTGACGATGATCGTCGTCAGGCCCAACTCTTCGTTGAGCGTGCGCAGCGTCGCGTAGATGGTCAGCGCCGTGGTCGTGTCCACCTCTCCGGTCGGCTCGTCCGCCAGCAGCAGCGTCGGGTTGTTGGCCAGTGAGATGGCGATGGCCACGCGCTGCTGCTCACCGCCGGACAGTGCGCGCATCTGGTGCTTCATGCGCTCGCGCAGCCCCACCTTCTCCAATAGATCCTCCGCCCTTTCGCGCTTCTCTCTCCCGGCGAATCCGGCTAACGTCATCGGCAACTCAACATTTTCGATCGCGTTCAGGTATGGCACCAGGTTGCGCGCGCTCTGTTGCCACACGAAACCCACCTGCTCCCGCCGGTAGCGGTTGATTGCACGCTCCGACATCTTCAGCAGGTTGAACTCACCCACCCGCACCTGCCCCGCCGTCGGTCGGTCCAGCCCGCCCAGAATGTTCATCAGCGTGGACTTGCCGCTGCCGCTCACACCCACAATCGCCATCAGCTCGCCGGAGCGCACAGACAGGTTCAACCCCTGCAAAGCCACCACTTCCAGGTCAGCGATCTGATAGATTTTGACGAGACCGTCGCAGAGAATAAATGGTTCCATTATTGGTGTCTCGTGGTTCTATAGAGGACGAAGTTTGGAGCGCAATGCTTCCTCAAACTCCTTACGCCTCACCGTTTTTGCAGCCAGCAATTTTTCGCTTGAATCCTCCAACGATAGGACTTCCCAGTGCATAGTTTCCAACTTGTATTCATCAGATACTTGCAACACAAGCCAGATTATATCTCCTTCGTTAATGTCGTGAGAAGCGGGTTCGCTCGGCCCTCCAACTGCGTCAAAGAAGGGAACGTCAACTGCTACCGCTAGTTTTGTCCCCCATCGGCGCAAAGTCGGAGCCTTTACTTCAAGCTGCGGCATAAGACGCTTCGCGCTCGATGAACGCCAATCAGGACGCCTTACCGATGTTGGCATCGGAGGAAATCGTTCCACGTCATCGAGCAATCGCCTGAAGTCATCCGTCATGCCTACGCCCGAAAAGTAAACCGCTTGAATCTCCAGGCCGAACCACTTGGACGCGGCGCTATTCTCCGATAAAACCAGATCAATCCGCCCGGCGGCTCGACCTGTGGATGGCGAGCGCATGAAGGGAACTTCCTGCGCCAAAAATATCTGTCTAAATCCAACAATCTCGCCCAACCACTTTGGAACAATGTCGTCCTGCTCAAACCTCTTTGGACATGTAATCACAGGCTTGTCGGTTCGTTCCCCGATTCGGTCTGTATCTTGATCTCCAGCGCGAGGCCGATATGTCTGTATTGAGCACACCCCACCCTTCTTCCCACATCTGACATCCCCATGTTGAAATGGGCATCTCGGAACTGCATCTTCGTGACCGAGCGCCACCGCAGCAAGTTCACGACGCCGAGCCGGGAACATGCCCTCAAACGGCTCTCCGTACCATTCCGCGATGCCATATCGCTCTGTCACGAAAACAGCCTTTCTCGGGTAATGACCAATTCAGAAAGGCGATTGTGATGCGCATTTTTCATCTCAACACGGACTGCATGAAACGCATGTCTGTGGATGAGGTCAACGACTTCTGGCGCCTCATCATAGGTCATCAGAAAATCGGTCTGACATCGAGCCAAAATGTCAAACAACTCAGCGTGGTCAATCGTGCAGTGCGTATACAGCCGCGATCCGGCCTTTTTCCCCCCGATTGCGGTGTATGGCGGGTCAACAAAAGCCATGGCTTTCTGCCCCCACCCTTGCAAGAGCGGTTCCAGCAGCCGCATACTATCCCCTTCAAAAAAAGTGATTCTATCTGCATGTCCTGTAATCGCCCGCAAACGTTTCACCAGTGTGTCGGGATACCACCGCGACACGATGCCCTTGTTACTTTCTCCTGCCTTGGTGAATGACGCGCCCGGCGCAAGAATACCGGCCCGTTTTGTGCGATTGAGAACCAGCGTGCGAAATGCATGTTGCCCTACAGAGCGAATGTCCACCTGCTCAAGCGCGCTGACGAGTTCCCTTGTCGGTGTGAAATCGTGAATGCGGCGTATCAGTTCTTCCCCGTCTTGTAGCGCGACATGCCAGAATGCGGCAACATCATGGTCCCGCTCAATCATCACTGCTTCATGAACCAGATTCTCCATCACCGCAGTGAGCGACACAATTCCCCCACCGGCAAACGGTTCAACGAGAACCTGTGGACGCGACAGAGAGAGCCAGTCCCGAATATGGGGGATCAGCCACGTCTTGCCCCCGGGGTATCTGAACGGGCTTCGTTGAGGTACCTTCGCAACATTTACCCCTGGAATCCGAGAGATCGGAAACTGTTGGTACGCAACCGGGTAGGACATTTCCCTCTGAACCCCAAGAAATGACAACTGAAAACTGCCGCTCACACCGTCTCGCCCAGTTTGATCGCCTGGAATATCTTCATCCGCATCAGCAGCGTCACCAGAACCCCCAGCGCCGCGACGAAAAGAATGCCGAACAGCGCGTACACTCGCGTGATCGCCGGCCAAGCGATCCCCACCAGGAACGGCGGCGCCAGGTCCGCAGCCGTGTTCCCCACCTGCAGATAGGGGATGAACTGATTGCTTACCGATGTGCCCAGCAGCGTTCCCGCTCCGATCCCCACCAGAATCAGAAACGCCAACTCCCACGCCAGAAACGTCGTCATCTGCCCCGAAGACAGCCCGATCGAGCGCAGCGTCCCCAGCTCGATGAAGCGCCGCCGGAATGAGAACAGCGTGTACAGCAGGAATCCCAGCACCGTCAGCAGCGCCGCCGCCAGAAAGCCGACCGAAAGTACGCCGAACAGCCCTTGGCGCTGCGGCAACTTCTGCTCCTCCACAATCCGCTGACGCGCCGAATAGTGGTTGATCACGTTGATATCATGCTGCCGCAACTCGCGAATCATGCCCTCGTAATCGGTGCGCGGGTCCGTGCGCACCAGCACATCGTACGGGAACTGTCCCCCCATCCGCTGGAACAGATAGTCGAGATTGCCCACCACCAACGGCCCGTCATCCTCCGGGTACCATGTCGGGAAATAGCTGAAATCGCCCATGATCTTCATCTGCATCTCCGCCCGCAACCCGTAGCGCGCCGCCGCCACCGTTATCGTATCTCCCACCCGCAACCCGAACTGCCGCATTAACTTGCGATTCACCAGCACCCCTTCAGACTCCAGCGCCAGCGAGTTCATCAACGAGCCAAGCGACGCCGCCGCAAAATCCCGCCGCCAATACGCCGCCTTCGGAAAATCCAGCCGGTCGATCCCGAACACGTGCGCATCGCGCCAGCGTCCATCCAGATCTACCCGCGCCTCGAAGCGGGCGAAGCGCGTCGCCGCCTTGATGTTCGGCACCTTCATATGTTCCGAGACCGGCACAAACGTCCACGACGGCGTTACCACTCCGTCGTCCGATGTCGACGCCTGGCCGCTGCCCCCGAAGCCGCCCCCGCCCGGCGCCAACGGCGTGTCCCCCAATTCCACCAGCCGCCCATCTGACCCCACCTTGTAGTACGCCCGGTCGAACAGATGCCCGTCCAACGTCTGCGCCAGCGATGTCGTGAACGCCGACAAGCTCAGCGTCAGCACCAGCAGAATCATCGGCGCCGTATACATGCCCCGGTTACGCGCCAGATGCCGGCTCGCCAGCAGCAGTCCCACCCCGCCGCCCTTCGACGCAAACCAGGCCACAACGTGCATGAAGATCGGCAGCACCCGCAACGTCACAAGCGTCAAGGAGAAGATCGCCAACGCCGGAATCAGAAAAAGCAGCGGATTCTGAAAAATCGAGTCACCCGTGACCGTGCCCGGCATACTGATGCTGCCCTGTTTGCGTAACAAATAGATGCCGTACCCCGCCGGAATCAGCAATAGAATGTCCAGATAGGCCCGCTGCCACCAGGGTGGCCGCAACGTGCGCGCCATCTCCATCTTGTAGGTTACAATCGTGTGCCGCGCCGCCGTCAACGAGGGCAATGTCTGCGCCAGAAAGGCGATCAACACCGCGCCGATGCCGAACTGGAGTGTCGATTGTGTCAACACCAGCCGCAGATCGGATTCGATTGTGAAGTTGAGAAAGCTGCGCGTGGAGCCGATCAGCCTGGCCACCAAGAAGCTCAACGGCACACTGCAAACCAGCGCCAGCACGCCCAACGAGAGCGCCTCCAGGCCGGAGATGCCGGCCACCTGCCCCACAGTCGCGCCCCGGCTGCGCAGAATCGCCACCTCGTTGCGTTGCCGGGCCACCGCCAGACCGACCACCAGACCGATAAATGCCAGCAGCAGCCCGATGATCGGCACGCTGAAAGCATATAGTAGCGTCGTCAGCAGCCCGCTCTCCCGTTGATAGCGCCGCAGCGCGTCCAGGGGCGAGATGCTCAACCGGCTGTTCGCCAGCAATGACGTCACCCGCTGCTCCACCCGCCGCCCACGCGCCAGCAGCCGGCCTACATCGCTCGATGTAACGTCCGAACCGTCCATAACCATGTACCACAGCCCCAGGTTCACATCCTTCGGGTAGACCGGCGAAACCCGGTTGTGATAGCTCTCCTCCGGGATCACGAACAGCGTCTCCAGCGTTGACGGGTTGTAGAACCACACATCGCTGCTCAGGTCCGCCGGCTCCCACACGCCCGAGATCAGCACCGGCGTCTGGTATCGTTGGCTGTCGCCATTTTGGGCGCGGATGCGGCGGAAGAGCATATACTGTTCCCCGACCTGCAGGCCAAGCTCGTCCGCCAACTCCCGGCTCACCAGCACCTCGATCGCCTCTTCCGAGTCGGACGGGGAGACCGCCGGAAATCTACCCTCGATGATGTTGATCGCCTGTTCGAAGCCCGATATGAAGCCCAGATTCACCCATTCCAGTGGGTCGGTTGTGTCCGCATACGCGACCTGATCTGTCGGGAACAGGCGGAAGTTGTCCGTCTTGAAATAGCGGATCGTCTTCTTATGCGGCAGCCCCAGTTCGCTGGCCGCCTGTCTGGTGAGATAGGTGTCGAGTTGGGTAATGTCTTCCCACTCCTGCGGGCCGTAGGTGGAGCCTAAATAGCGGAACATATAGGCGAACGGGGGCCGCGAGTAGGTCGCATTGATGCCCGTCGCGGTCAACTCCTCCCGCAGAAGACGGTAATAGACCGCGTCGGCATAGAGAGGAATGCTCATCACAAGCACGATCGAGGAGATCAGACCCAAGAGCAGGGCAAGGGCGAGCCACTGCTGGGCGAAGATGCGTTTTGTGGCGACAACGATTATCGCCGAGGTTCGCAAAAAATATTTCATAACTGCAAGTGGCTTTCGTCTGCGCTATCCGCAGCGTTAGCTGGAGGTCTTCGGACTGAAAGCTGACAGACGAAATTAGTGGATAGTGGTTCGTGGTCAGTGGTGCCTACGAACCACTATCCACTCTTCACTCTCCACTTCTATTGTCCGACTACAACCTGGCCTTCTTCCAGACCCTCTTCGATCTCGACCCGATCCGGGGTCCGGATGCCCACCTTGACATCCACCCGCCGCTGGACATCGCCGTCCTGAACAACGACAAACCGCCGACCGTCAAAAACCCGGATCGCCTGGGGCGGCAACCACATCACAGAATCCTTGTGCTCCAGTTGCACCCGTACCTGAACCAGGTCGCCCAGTTCGAAGCCTTCGTCCTGCGCCTCCTGATCGACAGTGAGGCGGGTCGATTTGTCCGGGTCGATCACTTCGCCGCTGCCGCCGCTGCCGAACGGGTAGGGCAGCCTGCGCACGAATCCGGTCAGTATCTCGCCGGGACGCCCCACAAGCGAAACCTGCACCGGCATCCCTTCGGCCAACTCGTTCATCTGATCGCTGATCAGGTCAGCCTTCACTTCCAGGTCTATGATGTCAGCGATCGAGACGACAGTATCAAAGGCGTTGACAGGCCGGCCGGCCGACAGCGAGACGGAGAGCAACTGGCCGTCGAAGGGGGCCGTAATCGTGGCGTCGCCGATTGCGCTTTGCAGCTTTTCAACCTGAAGTTGCGCCCGCGCCACGTCGTTCACAAGCAGTGGATCCACGCCTTCGTTGAGCTGCTCCAGCCCGATTTCGGCCAGCTCCACCTGCTTGCTCTGCACAGCGATCGCGAAATTGCCTTCCGGGCGCTCCGTCCGCAGATTCATCAACTGCAGCGAGGCGATGTCCAGGTTGATCTGCGCTCTGCGGATCTGAAATTCGAGATTCCTCTCCGCCGCATTCAGCCGCGACTCGGCGCGTTCCAGGTTCAACTGCGTGGAGGTCAACTCGCGTTCCAGGTCGTCGACTTCGAGGTCCGCGATGATCTGACCGGCCGTGACGAAGTGGTTGCGTTTGGCGTAAACATTGCGGATGCGGCCACCGACGCGGAAAAACAACGCCTCCTCCACCACCGGCGCCACCCGCCCGCTGAACGTCCGTTCACGCAGAATTTCACCCACCTTCACCGTGTATGTCGGTTTGATCGGCACAACCGAGGTCGGAATCGGCGTCGGCGTCGGCTCATTCGCCGCAATCCCCGCGCTGCGCCCCGCCGGCAACAGCGCGCAACCGCTCAACATCAAACTGAGCGCGACCGCAGCGATTCCGCGTTCAAACATCCGCAATTGTCGCCTGTCAGCTATCCGTCCCAAAATCATCCAACTGCGCTTCGGAAAGCGCAGCCCAAAAAGAGTGGCAGCGCATCCAACCAACCGCAAGAGCCGGCAAATTGTTCGGGAACAGGGCAGACCGTTCATTAGTTCTTTACTTCTTCCATGCACCCCTGCCGAGCAGGGCCGCATTGAATGATTTTGATGCCAGGATATGTTTCAAACGAGAAATGGGGACGTAGATGACCCAGAGAGACTCTGCGCGCCGATACGGTGTTGCGCCTCTTGGACGCGGAGACGCATCGAACGATCTCCACAGTCGTCCCTGGGAACGGAGCGCCCTCTGGAGCCTGTCTCGCTTGCAGCAATCGATGCCAAATCGATCCGCAATTCGATCGGTAGTTGACATCATCACGTCACTCTCTTGAGAAGTATATACGCCTAACCCTGATCTACCAAACCGGGCAGGGTGATCGCTATCTCGCCAATCCCCGCCCACCAGTGGTATTACTGCCCGCTGCACAGGGGTGCATCCCAGATTATTGTGCGTCGAGTAAAGCCAAGCGGTTGAAGCAGTTGAGGCCAGGTTTGACTGAGCGGAGTCGTGCGGAGTGCAGGCATCGCCAGGGGATCCCCTTTGGTCTTCACAACCCCTTCTCCTCGTCTACGCCCTTTCATCTTAACGAAAAACTGGGATGCACCCATGCAAGGGAAGCGCGCGTCGGCGCTGAGCAGTTGGGCTGCGCTCTTTTCGCCCGCGCACCATGATTTACATCATCGCAGTCACTCTGTGTACTGATAACGCACAAAACGCACAGTTTGGCGTTCGTTTAGACACTGTTGAAGTTCCGGTATCCGCGCCTCGCGCGGGTGAATCTCAAGAAGTGGGGCGGAAATTCGGCTGCGTCCGGGCTTATGGGCCGCTTGCAGGCGGCGTGCGGGGCGCGCAGGTCGTGTGCCATGTAAGTGGTTACGAGCGTTTACGAGCAGTTACGAGCGTTTACAAGCAGGTACGATAGTTTACGAGCGTGTTCGAGCGCGCCGGGTCGCGTCAGGTCGCGTCAGGTCGCGCGAAATACTCTTTTTTCGTGTTCGGGTACGTTTGGGCGCGTCGTGTTTACGAGCGTGTTCGAGCGCGCCAGGTCGCGTTTAGTCGCGTTTAGTCGCGTTTAGTCGCGTTTAGTCGCGTTTAGTCGCGCCAAATTTTTTTTTTCGTGTTCGGGCACGTTCGGGCACGTTTGGGCGTGTTTTTTCGTCATTTTTCGTCATTTTTCGTCCCAAAATGGCTTTTTCGGGAATGGCGGGCAACGGGCGGTTGCGGCACCGGCTGGGCAGGGAGGTCAGCAGTTTGCTGCGCGTGGCTCCCCCGCGCAGGGGGCAGGATGTGAAAAATGGCATGGTATTCATTTGAAATCGGTATGCAGTTGCGGCAGGGCCGCGGCTGCGCTCGTTCGTCTTGCGCACAAGTGTACTACAAAAGCGGGGCGTTTGCAGTTGCTGGGAATTCCAGGGGGCATCTCGGAATGGGGGAGCGTTTCTGACTTGCTCTGAAGGGCAGGACTCGCAGCAGTTGTCTGAACTGTGGTTCAGGCAGTCAGTATGAAGGAGACAGTTGACGGCAGCGGCTCAGGCGGCGTCTTCGTTGACGAGAATCAGGCGAGCTGCGGTTCGATTCTGGCGACAGGCAACCTGCATCTGGCACCTATTGGAGCAGTTCTTGAACAGGCGCGGAAGCCGAAACGGGCTGCGGGCGCGAGGTCCGCGATCGCAGGGGCACGTTCCCCAAAAATTTGGGATGCACCCCCGCACAGTGGGCAATAGCGTTCCCCGATGTGATGGGATACAATGCCTGACCATGCGCAACACAACCCCCAGTTTCCGGCTTTAGCGGCCACTGTCACGCAGCTACCAAAAGCTAAAGACCGGCTACTCAAATCCGACCGCCAGACCCCACAGGAACGAAAACGATGCCCCGCCCACTGTCAAAAAGGCCCAATGTGATCGTCTTTTTCACCGACCAGCAGCGCTGGGATTCAACCGGCCTGCATGGTAATCCCCTCGACCTAACGCCCAACTTCGACCGTATCGCCCGCCAGGGCACGCACCTGCATACGACCGTCACCTGCCAGCCCGTCTGCGGTCCCGCCCGCTCCTGTTTGCAGACCGGCATGTACGCCACCACCACCGGCTGCTTTCGCAACGGCATCCCCCTCCCGCCCGATGCGCGCACTCTCGCCCATTTCTTCAACGAGGGCGGCTACGACACAGGCTACATCGGTAAGTGGCACCTCGGCGACCGGGGGGTCGCCGGCCCGGTGTCGCAAGCCAGTCGCGGCGGCTACGACTACTGGCTCGCCTCCAATACGCTCGAGTTCACCTCGGACGCCTACGACACGGTGATGTATGACAACGACGACGCCGCGGTGAAACTGCCCGGCTATCGCGTCGACGCCCTGACCGACGCGGCGATCCGCTACGTTGACGCCCATCAGGCGAACCCGTTCTTCCTCTTCCTGTCCTACATCGAGCCGCATCATCAGAACCATCTCGACGATTATCCCCCGCCCGACGGCTACCGCGAACGCTACGCCGGGCGCTGGACTCCGCCGGACCTGCTGGCCTTGGGCGGCTCCTCACAGCAACACCTGGGCGGCTATTGGGGCATGATCAAGCGGCTGGACGAGGCCTTGGGCCGGTTGCTCGACGCGCTGAAAAGCCTGGGCCTGGACGAGGATACGATCCTCCTCTACACGACCGATCACGGCTGCCATTTCAAGACGCGCAACGACGAATACAAACGCTCCTGCCATGAGGCCTCGGTGCGTCTGCCCACGGCATTGACCGGCCCCGGCTTCAACCGCGGCGGCGAGGTGCGCGAGATCGTCAGCCTGCTCGATCTGCCGCCGACACTGCTGGACGCAGCCGGTCTGGATCTGCCGCAGCAGATGCAGGGGCGTTCAGTCTTGCCGCTGGTCAACCGCCAGACTTCGGATTGGCCGCAAGAGGCGTTGATTCAGATCAGCGAATCACAGGTGGGGCGGGCCGTGCGTACCCATCGCTGGAAGTATGGCGTCACCGCGCCCGATAAGGAAGGAAGACAGGATGCCGGTTCGGACCGGTATGTGGAGGAGTATCTGTACGATCTGCAGGCCGATCCCTACGAACTGGCCAATCTCGTCGGCCTGGAGTCCCACCGTCAGGCCGCCGACGTGCTGCGCGACCGCCTCATCCGCCGTATGGTCGACGCCGGCGAATCCGCGCCCACCATCGACCCGGCCCCGCCGCGGCCAAGCCGCCAACGAATCGTCACAGAAGAAGAGGCGTTCGCCTAATGGAAGTTACTGACCACTAGCCACTAACCACTGCCGTCTCACTCGATATCGACCTTGCCCCGCTGCTTGCCGCTCTCTTCTTTCCGCCGTGACGCGTCCGCTTCGCAGTGGGTGATCGCGGCGTCGAGCAAAGCCCGCGCCGCCAACAGCGCCTCGCGCCGGGCCGCGTACGCGTGCGTCCAGAACTCCTGCGGCAGGCCAAGATCGTTGTGTTGCAACTCTTCACACAAACCGACCACCCCTTCCAGCAGCCAGGCGGAGAAGGTAAAGGTGCCCGCGCGGTCCGTCCGCGGCTGGCGCGGCGGCGGCTTCGCCTGCGAAGCGGACGCGTCCGCCTCAGATCCAGCCCCGTTCTGTGAACTCCCGTCGCTGATTGGAATCGATCCGTTCTCAGCCATCGTTGCATCCCTGCCTCACCGCGTTCTGCGCCGCGACAGTCTCTTACACCGGTTCGTTGACGATCAGCGTGCGCATGACCCGGTAGTCGTGCCCACCGAAGCGGTACTTGTACTCCTCATCTCCCTGCAAGAAGTCGAACACCTCTATGCCGCGCGCAATCGCATGTTGGATCACGTAGCCCAGCAAGACCCAGCCGGGGCTGTAGCTCGCCCACCTCTCCGTGTCATAGCCGGAATTGTATAGCAGCAACTGCTTCTTGTATTCAAATGCCATCAGCGCCGCCGCCTTCTCGCCGTTGAGCGAAAGAAGACTCAGATGAAGACGGCCCGCCTCCAACATGCGGCCGGCCATGATGCGGAAAAACCGTTCCATGTGCGGCGTCATGAACGACTCTTTGTCCGGGCGGCTCATGCGCTGCAGCCGCAGGAACCCATCCATCGCCTCCTGCAACTCGTCCATCGACTGGATCAGCCTGAAGTCGACCTCAAGTTCCCGCTCGGCCCGGCGCTGTTTGCGCCGAATTTCATGGCGCTGCTTCTTGTCGATCTGCCGCAGATAGCTCTCGTAGCGGGCCGGAAGATGTACATGCGGCGCCACATCCTCCTGGCTCACCTCGACCCGCAGCCCCGCGCGCTCAAAGATCGACGGCAGCACACGGTAACTCAGGCTCTCCTCCGGCAGATTGCACAGGTCCAGATAGTCCCATGCCGGCGCCTCTTCGCTCTGCAGCCAACCCAGCAGACAGTAGTAGACCGACCGCTCCCAGTCGGTGGCGATCAGCATGTCCAGAAAATCGCTCACCTCGACACAGCCGACCAGTTGCAGGCTGCGTTTTCCCGCCCACTTGCCCCGTTTGTGTTCATGTAAAAAGAAGGGCGCAATGCCGACCAACTCGGACGAGTGAGGGCTATCTTCCCCATTCACGTCTCCATAAAAGGCCAGGATCCACAACTCGCCGTTCCCCAACTCCTGCCACCAGACCGACTGCCATTCATGCGTCAGGAAAAAGGTATCATAGCGGCTGCGCGCCAGCAGATCGTTCCACTCCGCCGCCAGCGTGCTGAAACCGCTCGGGTACACCTTTGGCCCGAAGATGCGCACATCCAGTGTGCAAGGCGGTACGCTCGCCGGGCCCGCCTCTTCTGCAAACGCCTCGCTCCACGCCGCCATGCCGTCTGCGTCGAGGCCGTCGTGCCGCCGGTGGCGCGTCAATCCGGAAATGTCCCGCGCCAGGGAATTGTCAGGTGCGCCCCTGCTCGAAACGGGCGCGGTGGTAATGGGCATACGCTCCTCAATCCGTTGGCCTGCAACTCGTCGAATTCGATACTGTCCAGCCGGGATACCCGGGGCGCACCTTGGCCCCAGGCAAAAATGTGTTCCACTACAATTATCGTAGTGAATATCCTGATTGTAGCCAATTGGCGGGGATTCAACAAACCGCAGCGACCAGCGGTCAGTGATCACCGGCCAGCAACATCACTAGCCACTGACCACTGCAGTTACCGCGGAGGGCGTCTGTTTTCGCGGAAACGCAGGTATCCGATTGCAACCAGAACGATCAGGAGAAGGAAGAGGAAGGTCTGCCCCTGCGCCGTCTGCGAGATGCGGCGAAGACGCTGCCACACGGTGACGCCCGCCACCTCCGACGTGCCCGCGAAGGGGCCGGATCGCTGGACGACGGCTGACGGCGTTGACATGCCGACCGCAATGATCGTGCCGCGCACAGGCGGCGTCGGCGTCGCGCCCGCAGCCGTCTCCCCGTCGGAGGGCTGCGCCGCTGTCTGCGTGCCGGATCCGGGCTGCGCCACCGCGCTCTCATCCTGCTGCGCCGCTGTTGCGGCAGGGGCTGGCGTGGGCGGCTGCTGCGCCTCGGCAGCGCCCCCGTCCGCGCTCGGCGCGGCTGCATTCCCGCGGCAGACGTTCACCGTTATGTCGTCCAGGTACATCCATGTCCGCTGGCCGTTGCCGTCGTTGAGGACGTTGAAGTAAAGATAATACGACCCGCCCAGGTACGGCGTCAGGTCGACCGTCTTCGTTTCCCAGGTCGTGATTTCCGCACGGCTGCGATAGAGGATCGCTTCCGTTTCCAGCGACGATGTGAGCAGGATCAACTCCTGGCGATCCGACGTGATCGATGGGTTGGGCGCTGCCGGATCCTGGCTGCGCGAGAGATGGCTCCAACGCAACGACGCACTCGACGCGTCCGCCGGCAGCTGCACCAACTGGCGCACCGAGGAATAGGAGGAGATGTTCTGCGTATTGCTCCCCGGCGGGTTGCCCAGCCGTAACGACCACGACCCCTCGGTGCGTTGGTCGGATAGAACCGGAGGGGCCGGCGATGTGCCCACGATCCAATCTGACCAACTGTTCAGCGCCTGTTCGAAGTTGCCGTTTTTCAGCGTGTCGCTTGCCACACAGCCGCTGGGCAGAGGCGTCGCCGCCGGCTGCGGCGTCAAACTGGGGGCCGTTGCCGTCGCCGGTGGTGTCACAAACGGCGTCGCGTCCGGTTCACACGCCAGCAGGCTCACATCGTCCAGGTAGAGCGCGGTGCGGCCGCCGCTACCGTCATTCAGTACGCCGAACTCGATGCGCACCGTGCGCCCGCGCAAGTGCGTCAGATCGATCTGTTCGAACTGCCATGTCTGCGTGTTCGAGAGCCGCGCCCACGGCTGGGCCAGCCGCACCCCGGTGGTCGCCTCGTAGATGTTCAGGATCTGCGCATCGCTGCCCGGCGCAGCTTCGTGGATCGGCCAGTAATGAAAGCTGAGCGTAAAATGCTGCATCGAGTTGGGCAAGGCAACGTCCTGGTAGAGACCGTCGCTGACCCCCAGGTTGGCGCTGTCCACGATCCCCAGCCGCATCGAGCGCGTGCCCGAATGCGCCTTCGCCGTCGAATAGCTTGGCGGCAGCGCCGTGCCCGACAGACCCCAGTGCAGGTCCGTCACCTCGAAACCGCCGTTGATGATCAGCTCGCTGCAACCGTCCGGCGACAGGTGCGCCGCGCCCACATCACCCGCGGCGGGCGTAGCCTCCTGCGCGCCCGTTGGCGGCGCTGGCCCTTGCGCCCTTGCCGTCACTGTTCCCAGCCCCACCAGCAGTGCGCCCATCAGCAGCGCAAAAGAAAAGAGGGAGAGAATCCCTCTCGCGCCTCGCCTCCTGCCCCCTAGTTGCCCACGCGCCATTGCCCCAGTCCTTCGCGCCACCTTCGGATCCTCCTCAAACAAAAAGGATCCTGATTGTAGCACGCCCGCAAATCTTCGCCAATGCCGTCTCCGGCAACGTGTTGCGCCTTACGTTTCCACGCCGACAAAGGCAACAGGCACATCAGCTACTTGAGTTTGGCCCCAAAAACTGGACCACGAGCTAAGGTGTAAAATGGAGCAATCCACCAAGCACATGAAGGGATAGACCATCGCCCAAGACACGACTACGCCCTGATAACCTACATACCAGCCCCAGGGAATCTCCTGAGCGCCACCGAACATAGTAGCATAGCTGAATTCCGGTTCACCAGAATTCACGTCAAACTAACCATACCCAACCTCAACCCCACCCACCACTCCATCAAATCCCACTACCCCGCCTACATACCCCCCCGCCCATCCACGCCCAACCGCCCTTGCCCTTTCCACTCCCAATCCCTCTCCCCCATTTACACAGCGCCAATTCACGAGTACAATAGACTTAACAATCCACTCGCCGCAGCACAAGCGCGCCCACGCGGGAGCAAGACCGACTTGATCGAGAACAAAAACGCAGAAACAAAGGAGCCAAACGCGGCAGCAGACCAACCGGAAAGTCACGCCGACGAAGAGCGCGCCAAAGAGCCGCCCCCGCGCCCGACCTACCTCTTCCTCGTCCGCCACGGCGAAAACGAATGGACCGAGCGCGGCGCCCTCGCCGGCAGAACGCCCTCCGTCGCCTTGAACGACAAGGGCAGAGAACAGGCCCGGCAGGTCGCCGAGCGGCTCAAGGCGCAGCCAATCACCGCCGTCTACTCCAGCCCGTTGCTGCGTTGCCTTGAGACCGCCCAGCCTCTCGCCGCCGCCCTGGACCTCCCCGTCTCCGTCGAGCCGGGCATCCTCGAGGTCGATTACGGCGAATGGCGCGGCGGCGAACTGAAGGAACTGAGCAAACGCCCCGAGTGGCAACTGGTGCAGATCTTCCCGGGCGGCTTCCGCTTCCCCGGCGGCGAAACCCTGCGCGAAGTGCAGAATCGCGTCATCACCGCCCTCGAGCGCATCCGCACCCAGCACCAGGGCGAGGCCGTCGCCGTCTACGCCCACGGCGATGTCCTGCGCACAAGCCTGGCATACTATCTGGGCACGCCGCTCGACCTGTTCCAGCGCATCCAGATCAGCACCGCATCCGTCAGCCTTGTTACCTTCCATCGCTTCGGCCCGAGCATTTTGGCCATGAATGACAGCGGCGGCCTCCCTGTGATAAAGTGGGAGAATGAATCAGCGTCTTCGCAAACACCGGCGGACGCGGCAGATACCGAAACAAAAAACCGAAAACTTGAAGGTGAAAACTAGAAACGCAAAACTCGTATGGAATCACAGTATACCTTCGACTTCAATCCAGTCAGCGCAATCGTGGCCGATGCCGTCGGCCGCCCCGGCCAGCGTACATTCTTCTTGCAGGCGCGGCAGGGCGCCGATCTCGCCACGTTGGTCATGGAGAAGGAACAGGTCGCCGCGCTGGCAACGTCGATCTTGCAGCTATTGGAGGAGTTGGAAAAGGAACGCGCCGACCTGCCAACCACAGAGGAGCAGACCTCCGTCCCCAAATTGCGCGAACCCCTCGAGCCGGCCTTCCGCGTCGGACAGTTGGGGTTGGGCTACGATGAAAAGCTGGACCTGATGGTCCTGATCGCACAAGCTGTCCCGGAAGCTGAAGACGAAGGGCCGCGCGACCCGAAAGCCCGCTTTTACGCCACGCGTGCGCAGATGCGTTCCCTGAGCGAGCACGCCCTGCAGGCTGTCGCCGCCGGCCGGCCGGACTGCCCCCTGTGCGGCCAGCCAATCGAGCCGGACGGCCACTTCTGCCCGCGCACCAACGGCCACGCATTCCCGTTGTCATTGTAGATTTCCAGCAGTCAAAGTCGCGCCGCAAGTTCTGGCTGCCGCACGTTCCACCGAAGCTTGCCCCTGCGCAATGCGGGGCGCCCTCTGGGCCACCCAATACCAAATGACAGACCACGAGATGACGGTCGAGCCACAGGAGCGAGCTTCAGACGACGCCGTCGTCGTCGACCAGAACGCGCGCGCCTGCCCGTCGTCTGCGTCTACCGACCACGAGATCGTGCGCGCGCTCGTAGAAGGGGAAATCGAAGAGAAGGGGCTGCTGCCATACAGCTCCAATTATGCATTTCTGATCACAGTGCATCACCGCCGGCAGGAGATCCCCTCCGTCTACAAACCGCGCCGCGGCGAGAATCCCCTCTGGGACTTCCCCGCCGGCACCCTCTGCCAGCGCGAGACCGCCGCCTTTGTCGTCAGCGAGGCCCTCGGTTGGGGCGTCGTGCCGCCCACCGTCCTGCGCGACGGGCCGCGCGGGCCGGGCAGCATCCAGTTCTTCATCGACTGCGATCCCGACATCCACTACTTCAATATGCGCGAAGATGCCCGCTATGCCCCCGCCCTGCGCCGCCTTACCCTCTTCGACTATCTCATCAACAACGCCGACCGCAAGGCCGGTCACTGTCTGTACGGCTATGATGAGCGCATGTGGGCCATCGACCACGGCATCTGCTTCCATCATCAATACAAACTACGCACCGTGATCTGGGAGTTCGCCGGTGAGCCGATCGAGGAGGAACTGCTCGCCAATCTGGAATCATTCGCAACCAGCCTCAAGCAGGTCGCCAGCCCCGTGCATCGAACCCTGAACCACCTTCTCAGCCCCCCGGAACAGCAGGCCCTGTGCCACCGCGTCAAGCAATTGGAACAGACCCGACAGTATCCGTTGCCCCCGGCTCACCAGCGCAACTATCCTTGGCCGCCTATTTGATCGCAGTGGTTTGTGAATCGTGGATATGCACATCACTGGACACTAGCCACTGACCACTTTGCACTAACTATGAAAGCCGTTGTCATGGCCGGCGGTGAAGGCTCCCGCCTGCGTCCCCTCACGATTGGGCGCCCCAAACCGATGGTCCCCCTGGTCGACAAACCCGTCCTCGGCCATATTCTCGACCTGATCAGATATCACGGCATCACCGAGGTCGTCATTACCCTCCAGTATATGCCCTCCGTGATCCAGGACTTCTACGGCGACGGCAGCAGCCTCGGCCTCGATATCACATACGTCGTCGAAGAAATGCCCCTCGGCACCGCCGGCGGGGTCAAGAACGCCGCCGCCCATCTCAACGACACCTTTCTCGTAATCAGTGGGGACGCGTTGACCGATTTTGACCTGCAAGCGGCCGTCGAACACCATCACCGCCGCGCCGCGCTCGCCACTCTCATCGTCTATTCCGTTCCCAATCCGCTCGAATACGGCGCAGTCGTCAGCGATGAAGACGGCCGCATCACCCAGTTCCTCGAAAAACCCGACTGGGGCGCCGTCCGTTCCGACCGGGTCAACACCGGCATCTACGTTCTTGAACCCGCCGTTCTCGACCACATCCCCGACGGCGTTCCCTATGATTTCTCCACCGATCTCTTCCCCGACCTTCTGCGGCAGGGCAAACCGCTCCATGCCTGCATCGCCCAAGGGTATTGGTGTGATGTGGGTACAATCGAGGAGTATATGCGCGCCAACGCCGACCTGATCAGCGGCAAAGTCTGGCTGCCACATCCCCTCGGCCAAACCGCCCAGGATGCGTCCCCGCTCGAACGCAGCGACCTCATCCTGGGCGCAGATGTGGAGATCGCGGCGGACGCACGCATAGTCGGCCCCGTCTATCTTGGCAACGCCGTCAAAATCAAGGAGGGCGTGACGATTCATGGCCCCTGCGTCGTTCGCGACTACACCGTTGTGGACCGGTATAGCCGCCTGGAGCACTGCGTTGTCTGGCGCAACACATACATCGGCGAGACCTGCGAACTGTTGGGCGCAATCGTCGGCCGCCAGTGCAGCCTCAAGAGCGGCACCATCGCCTACGAAGACGTCGTCATCGGCGACAACTGTGTGCTCGATGAGAACTGCGTTGTGCATCCGGACGTCAAACTGTGGCCGAATAAGCGGATTGAAGCGGGGGCGGTTGTACGCGAGAGCATCATTTGGGGCCGCCGCGGCCGCCGCTCCCTCTTCGGCAGGTCCGGCGTCAGCGGCGTCGTCAATGTCGACTTCACCCCCGAATTCGCCGCCAAACTCGGCAGCAGCCTCGGCGCCAACCTCCCGCATGGCAGCTACGTCGCCATCAACGGGGACTCTCACCGCAGCTCGCGTATGCTCATACGCGCCCTGATGAGCGGCCTCTCCAGCGCCGGCGTCGATGTCTGGGACCTGGGCGAAGTTCCCGTGCCCGTCGCCCGCCATTTCGTCCGTAACCATCCCACCGCCGCGGCCGGCGTCCACATCCGCCTCAGCCCCCTCGACCCGCGCGTCGTTGATATCCGATTCTTCGACAGCCAGGGCCTCGACCAGAGCCGCGCCGCCGAGCGCGCCGTCGAACTCAGCTTCTCCCGTGAAGACTTCCGCCGCGCCTTCCTCGACGAGGTCGGGCGCATCGACTATCCCGCCGACCCCACTGAACGCTATATCGAGAACTTTCTCGCCTGCGTTGACCGTGACCGTATCCGCGCCGCCGCCGCGCAGGTGCATCCCCAGATCGTGGTCGACACGTCCCACGGCCTCGGCGGCGACACCCTATCGACAATTCTCAACCGTCTCGATGTCGACTATCTGCCACTGAACGAGCCTACATTGGGCGCTCTGCGCGATCAGTTCCGCCATCAACTCCAGCATATGGCCAAAATTATGGGCGCGCTCGATGCCGGTGTCGGTGTCAAACTCGATGTAGGCGGCGAGAGGATCTTTCTGATCGATGAGAGGGGCGCCGTGTTGGACGATCTGACCGCAGCGCTGCTCCTGTTGGAGCTGGCCATGTACGCCAATCCCGGCGCCAAGGTCGCTCTGCCCGTCGTTCTGCCGCGCGCCTTCAAGACGGTCGTGCAGCGGCACGGCGGCCAGGTTGTCTTCACCCAGAACGACCTGCGCGCTCTCATGCGCGCCGCCACAGACGATCTCCTGTTCGCCACCGACGGCGCAGGCCACTTCATCTTCCCCGATCTGCAACCGGTTTCTGACGGACTGCTGGCGACCGTGCGCTTGCTCGAATATCTTGGCCTGCGTCAGGCCGCGGTCAGCGAAATCGTCGCCGCCCTGCCGACCTTCTTTATGGCGCACCACCGGGTCGATTGCCCGTGGGAGGCCAAAGGGACGGTGATGCGTCTGCTGAATCAGAGTTACCAGGGTGAGAACGCCATCAATATCGACGGCCTCAAGATCGACCTCGGCGCTGAGGAATGGGTTCACATCGGCCCCAACCCGGAGCGGCCCTTATTCGAGATACGCGCCGAAGCCGAAGATCCCGAACGGGCGACCGCCCTGGTCAAAGAGCATGGTGATCAACTCTTGCAGTGGATAGTGGCCAGTGAAGCGTAGGGCGTCGCCGCTGCCTCACTCCGACTCTGAAATCAGCACGCCTGGGAGGAATACCTTCTCTGACAGGCTCAGTGTTCCTGCGCTCGTCCGCATCCAGATCCGCAGCCGGTGGCTACTGGTATAGTTGCCGGCATTGTCCTTTGCCCAGTAGCGAATGTGGTGAATGCCATCCTCGGAGATTTGGAACGGCTCACTGTACAGGACAACGGGGCCGTCGTTGAGGATATAGGCGACACCCCACACGCCGCTGGTCGCATCCTCGGCTTCAATCGTGATGTTGACAGGTCCGCTGAACAGCCCGCGTGAGGAAGGCGTCGGTGTGGCCGCAGGACTCTCTTCGTCCGAATCGGTCGGTGTTTCGGAACTCTCCTGCACGGCCACGGCCTGCACGACGGGCGGCGTCCGGTCAATCCGCAGCAGGCCGGATTCGCTCTCCCCTTTTAATCCCGCCCGATCCTTGGCCTCAAAACGCACACTGTAGCTGCCGTCAGCGATGTCGGTCAGCACGGCTGAAAGCTTTTGCGCGGCCAGGGGATCGTTGGGCCGGCTGAAATGGGCCGTCTTCGGCTGGTCGTCCAGCAGCAGACGCCCGCTGTTCCCGTCCAGCCCGCTGTTGTAGTCCTGTATTTGGACAGAAACCAGGACGGGCAGCTTCGTCCACCAGCCGTGCAGGTTCTCCACTTCGCCGAACTGCGGCGGCTGTTCGCTGCCGTATTCGATCTCCCGCGTGACGGCCGGGCTGGCGTTTCTGGCGGCATCGAACGCGATCGCCGACACCGTCGATGTGCCGCTGTGGGGGAGCGGCCAATCGATGCGGCCGTTGGATATGTTCTGTAGCTGCCACAGCTGTATCCGATCCAGAGCCATGTCCGTCTCCCCGTACCATTTCACCCGGAATTCCAGCCCCTGGATCGGCTCGAACAGATGAAAATCGACCGGGATTTCGACGTACTGATCTACGGCGCTGAAGTCACTCGGCCAGATGTCGCGCATACCCAGACGCAACGTCCCGCCGCGGTCGGTCACATCCAGATGGGCGATGGGCTGATCCGGCAGGACATTGTCGTCGTCGTCGTCGTCAGGCTCTCCGATGCGCAGCCGGAAGAGCGCGCGGTAGGTGGCATTGTGGGGCACGTCGGTTGTATAGGGGCCGTACCACCAACCAGCCCCGTGGTCATCGGCGCGCGCCTCTTTGGCGCGATTGCCATCGGCAGCCGCGTCATCGACATTTTCTCCGGTCGTGCGGTGCAGGTTTTCCCCCTGCCAGATCCAATTGTTGCTGAGGCCGATGCGCGCGCCCTGCTCCGGCGCGGCGACGGTGAGCGTGGCCTTCTGCACCTCCACCGCCGACGGGGCGGTGAAGGTCGGCGCAGCAGGCGCTTCCCAGTCGATCTTCAGGGACACGTTCTCTTGTTGGCTGCTGTTGATGGAGAGCGTGGCCGTGAGCGTGCCGCCACTCGTCAGATCGGAGCTGCGCAGCCACACGCCGCGGATCGGCAGCGAGTCCGGGCCGGGGTCAAGTTTGACTGCGCCCGGCAGCGGGCTTCTCGGCACGAGCGCGCCCCAGCGCAAACCGCCGGCCGGCAGATAGCCGTTCAGGGGCAGGCCGATAAACCCGCCGATGGCCTGACTCGGTTGTCGGGCATTTTGCAGCGAAACATCTGTATAGTAGTGGCCGAGAATCTGGCGATAGGTCTGGCCGGCCTTGGCTCGCCGGACTGCGCCCCACTGGCTGAGGCCGTAGCCGTGCCCCCAGCGCACTTCACCGAGGCCGGTCTCGTCCGGCACTGCCTGCAGATAGGCCACAGCCGGGTTCGTGAGGGTCGGATGGCTGTTCTTGGCGCTGTACATGGCGATAATCGGCGCGCCGCTGCTGTCCTTGGTGTATGCCAGATATTGCCCCGCCGTCTTGTTGACCGCCGCGTCGGTTGATGCGTAGCGTCCGTTGCACATCATCTGGAAATTGGCCCAGTCGGTCACGTCATAATAGCGCCGCCGGCGCAAAACCTGGTACCAGGCGTAGGTGCGCGTGGCGACGCTCTGGGCCGCCAACGCCTCCGCCGGCCAGGAGATGGGGATTTCCGCCGGGACGGAGCGGGCCACATACTCTTCGAAGGGGATGACGTCCACCTGCCAGTCGGGAACGTTGCGGCAGTTGTTTTCGGGGTGATGGGCCACGCGAATCGTCGCCGGGTAGGTCACCGCGGCGGCTTCTATCCCTTCCAGGTCGGGTGGATTGTCGTCCTGCAGCGGAACATCTTCCTGTATGATCGATCTGCTGCGGGTGTCGTAAATCGCAGGCCGAATGCTATTGGCATCGAGTTGATCGAAGCGCAGCCGGTTGTTGCGGCCCGTCTGCCAGCGCGGGTTGTGGCCGGGGATGCGCTCGCGCACACGTCCGGTCGCGCGTTCAATCAGATAGATTTCAGCCAGGCCGATCGTCTCCGTGCCCGCCGGCACAACCGTGATGGCCATCAGCGTGCCGTCGGGGCTGATGCGGGGCGTGCCGAAATGGGAACCGACCCGTTCCAACACAACCTGCCCGTCCAGGGTCAACGTCGGGGCATTGGGGGGGCCGAAGACCTGTATATCGCCCGGCAGTTCGTCATCTTCTTCATCCCCCGTGGCAAGCGTCAGAAATGGCGCCGCCCGTGTGCCGACGATGTAGAGGCATACACCGAATAACGCGATAAGGAGGCCAACGAAAAGGAGGCGGCGTATGGAAAATCCTGACAGCATAACTGCAATAGCCAGTTGTTCGTCGTTGAAGGTCAGTGGCCGGTGGTGTCTACCATCCACCGTCTGCTAACCATTATTGTAACAGGAACGCGGCAGAATTTGTATTTGCCTTTGCGGCAAAGTGGGGGGTACAATCGCAAGCACAAGAGGATATGTCTGTTTGTGTACCCCGATTTTGGCCCGCCGGACGATAACGCATCGGGCGGCGGGCAGATCAGAGACCACTTGGGTGAACGAAAGTTGCAGTGTCCTGTCTGATCAAGAAAGAACGTTCGAGACCTGCCCTTCGGTGTCATCTCTTGATCAAATCATATCCTCTTCTCCGCTTGAAACCAAGAGCTGCGGCGAACTGCTGGGTCAGATTATCAACGCGAAGAAAGAGAACTCTCCTCACTCCTCGCAATCCGTTGTGATCGGACTGATTGGCGAATTGGGCGCCGGTAAGACGACATTTACGCAGGGTCTGGCCCGGGGATTGGGCGTGCAGGCGCGCATCACCAGCCCTACATTCACCTTGATCAACGAGTACATCACACCGGCAGAAGACGTGCGCCTGTTCCATGTGGACAGCTACCGACTGGCCGTCGAGACCGCCGACCCTCCCAACGCCGCCACGGGCCGAGCAGGACGAGCCGAGTCCCTCGCCAATCAGGTATACGGGCTGGGCATGGATGAGATTTTTGATCTCGTCGAAGAGGATTCGTTCGGCCTCGGGGGGTGCCCTCTGGGCCTTGCCATGACCCATGTCGTTGTCATCGAATGGGCTGACCGCCTTGTCGAACTGCTGCCGGATGAACGCCTGATGATCCGTTTCAGCAGCAGTGCAGACCGGCAACAGGAAGGTCAAGTTGCAGCCGCGAATGCGCGGATGTTGCGCTTTTGCGCCACCGGCCCACGCAGCGAGGCCTTACTGTCCGCGCTGGCGAATCGGACCCCCCAGGTGATTCCCGGCTAGTGGACGGCAACTTCACAGGGCACCGCAGTTGGAGGCGCCGATGGGGTCCGATAGCAGCCAGGTGAAGCACTGGATGACGCCCAATCCGTACACCTGTCTTAGCCAGGATTCTCTGGCCGATGCCCGCGACCTCATGGCCGAGCATCGCTGTCGCCGCCTGCCGGTTGTGGACGATGACGGTCGTCTGATCGGCATCGTCAGCTTCGGGGATTTGCGGCAGGCCGCCCCATCCAGTGTGACGACGCTGAGCCTGTTCGAGATCAACTACTTCTGGGCCAAGCTGCCCGTCAGCGACGCAATGACCGCCGATCCGGTAACCGTCGCGCCGGACAGTTCGATTCACATCGCCTGCCGCCTGATGCTGGACTACAGAATTGGCGGGCTGCCCGTGGTTGTCGAGCGTAAAGTCGTCGGCATCTTCACCACCACGGATGTATTTCGGTTCGTCGTCGAGCAGTCTTCCTAGCGTGGCCAGCCGCTTGCGGCGCTGACCACTGTTGTCTGGAGCCATCAATGCACCGCAGATTGGTAAGCGAAATTATGAGCGCCCCCGTGATCACGATTGAACCGGACGCGCTGGCCGTGGATGCCGCCGGGCTGATGGAAGAGAACAGGGTGCGGCGCATCATCGTGATCGATCAGCACGGTTACATCTGCGGGATCGTCACAGACGCCGATGTTCTGGAAGCGGCGACCGCCGAGAGCGTGGTCAACCCCTACGACCCGGGCTTTGATGAGGAGTGGCTGACTGTGCGCGATGTGATGACCGCCGAGGTGATTACAATCGGGCCGCAGGCTTCCGTCGGTCAGTTGGTGGAGAAGTTCATGGAGATCAAGATCAGCGGCATGCCCGTGGTTCAGCCGTCAGGCGCCCGCGGCGAGCGACTCCTGCCCATCGGCATTGTGACGGAGACCGATATCTTTCGGCTGATCAGCGATGCGTGGCGCGCCGATCAAGCCTCGAACACCAGCGATCAATAAGAGAATTTTAGACTTTACTGTATTCGTATGGCGTGATGGGGCTTACTGCCCGCACTGTGCAAGCTCTCGAAAGATACACCATTACAGCCATGGGCTTCTATCGTGCCAAACTCTCTTGTGAATCCTGCAAAAAATAATGCTTTCTTACCCCTTGTAGATTGCTATGAATACAGTAAAGCGGAACTTTCAAGGATCGTAAAGTAGATAACTCCCATCAATAATGGTCCCGGCCACTAACCACCATCCACCGCCGTCCGCCAATCCTCAGGTGTGTCCACGTCAGTCAGCCAGTGGCCCGGCGTCTCGATCGCGCTGACGTCCGCCGCGTGCCGTCGCAGCAGCGCCCCCCCGCCCCGGTCGCCCTCAACCCGTTTCAACAGACCGAAGTAACGCCGGTCAAAAAGCGCCGGCGCGCCGCGTATCGCCCCGCCCACCGCCACAGCCGCCAGGTCGCTGCCGCCGCGCCATCTCTGCCACAGCCGGCGCAGGAGCGCCGCCGGCAGACGGGGCTGGTCCACCGGCAGGAACAGGGCTGCCTCACACGCGGCCGGCAGCGCCTCCACCGCGGCGCGCACCGACCCCGCCTGACCTTCCTGCCACGCCGCATTGAAGACGATACGCAGACGGCCTCCGGCCTCCCGGCGCAGGGGCTCCAGCGCGGCCTCCACCTGCTCCCTGACCGCGCCGCTGATCACGATCGCTTCCGACGCCCCGCTCTGCAGCGCGCTGCGCGCGGCACGCGCAACCAATGGCTCGCCCCGCCAGCGCAGCAGCTGTTTCGGCTCCCCCATGCGGCGGCTCGCCCCGGCCGCCAGCACGATCGCCGCAGTCGCTCCCCAGCGTTCGCGAATCGCTGTCCCGCTCTCCTGCCCAACCGCGCCGATCAGCGTCGTCTGACCCTGCTGCGACAACCGCTGCGCGATCAGCCGCGCAGCCGCCAGCCTGGGCGTGTTCTCCGCCTTGTTCAGCAGCGCAATCAGCCTCGCGCCCCCGCTTGCCCGTACCGACCACTGGCCACCGGCCACCGGCCACTGCCCACTGGCCACCGGCCACTGCCGTTCTCTCTCTCCTCGCACGTATGGCTCGACCACAAGCCGGCCCATCATGCGCGCTGTCAGGCGCGTTGACGCGTCCGCCTCTTGCAGCAGCGCGCGCATCCGTTCGGGTCGGTGGACGTATGGCTCGGACAGGGGCAGCCCCAACGCATCGAGGCCGGCGACCGGAACCAGGTGGGTCGTGCAGTCGGGGATGACCGGCTCATGCGGCGCCGGCGCTTTCACCGGCCGGCGGCGGCTTCCATCGCCTTCGACCGCGATCAGACTGATGCCCAGATCATGCGCCCGCGCCGCCAGCCCGTCGACAACTGTCGGCGGCAGCCCCTCGCATTTGGGGCCTGTCAGCGAGGTGACGAGCAGGCAGTGCCCATGACGCGCCAACTCCGCCTCCAGCGCATCCCAGTCGATTGAGCCGTTTCCGTCCGGGTCTACCACCAGACGGCCCGGCGCCTGCTCGGCCTGCGATGCGAAGATACGCGTCGTGGTCGTCGTAACCACGCGGCGACCGCTGGCGACGGCCTCGTCTGCCAGCCGAAAAAGCGCGCTCGTCTTGCCGCCCGCGCCGACGAGCGTCACCACCGCAAGCTCGTCCGCCGCCAGCCTCAGGCCATGATGCAGTTGCATGGGAAACTTCAGTGGTCAGTGGTCAGTGGTCAGTGGTCAGTGGTCAGTGGTCAGTGGTCAGTGGTCAGTGGTCAGTGGTCAGTGGTCAGTGGTCAGTGGTCAGTGGTCAGTGGTCAGTGGTCAGTGGTCAGTGGTCAGTGGTCAGTGGTCAGTGGTCAGTGGTCAGTGGTCAGTGGTCAGTGGTCAGTGGTCAGTGGTCAGTGGTCAGTGGTCAGTGGTCAGTGGTCAGTGGTCAGTGGTCAGTGGTCAGTGGTCAGTGGTCAGTGGTCAGTGGTCAGTGGTCAGTAGCCAGTGGTCGGCAGTCAGTAGTCGGTGGCCTGTGATCAGCCACCAGTGGCTAGTGATCAGTGCAGTTGCTGGCCACTGGCCACTGGCCCCTATCCCCTATCCCCTATCCCCTACCCCCTATCCCCTACCCCCTATCCCCTACCCCCCCAATGCCCGTCGATCTCCCGCTCGCCGTCCCGCATCGCCAGCAGCAACGCGTCCTGATCGACCGGCAGCGCCAGGCAACGAACCCCGACCGCGTTGTAAATGGCGTTCGTGATCGCCGGGCTGATCGGGATTGAGCTGATTTCGCCCACGCCCTTGGCCCCATACGGCCCATCCGCGGTCGGATGCTCGACAATGTGGTTGTCCATCCGCGGCGTCATCTTGATGCCCGGCATCTTGTACTGGCCCAGGCGCTCGGTCCAGGGAATGCCGTCCTCGACAATGTAATGTTCGGTCAGCGCATTGCCGATGCCCATCACGATTCCGCCTTCGATCTGCCCGACAAGGCTCAGAGGGTTGATCGCCCGCCCCACGTCGTGCGCAGAGACCACCCGCTCCACCGCCACCTCGCCCGTCTCGGTATCCACGCTCACCAGCGCGGCGTGGACCGCGTACGAAAAGGCGAAGTGCATGTCGCCGCCCGTCCCCAGCGGTTGCGTCTGCGGCGCCCAATATTCATAGCGGAGCTTCGGCAACCGGTTCTCCGCCAGCAGCGCGTTGACCGCGTCCGCGAATGAGATGCTGCGCGTCGACAGCGGCAAAGCCTTTCCTACACTGCCGTTCGCGCCTTCCACCGGCAACGCCGCCCCGTGCATCTGCGCCAGCCGCTTCTCATCCACGTAGGCCAACCCTTCATGGAACGCGATCACATCCGGGTGCGTGTCGAACTTCTCGGCCAGAACGGTCTGCATCTGTTGACGCATCGCCCGCGCCGCCAGGCGGGCCGCGTTGCCGCTGACATAGGTCTGGCGGCTGGCCGTGGAGGGGCCGCCGTCGGGCGTCAGGTCCGTGTCCATCACCGTTACCTTCACCTTGTCGAACGGCAGGCCCAACTCCTGCGCCGTGCACGCCGCCAACACGCCGACCAGATTCTGCCCCATCTCGGCGCTGCTGGTGCGGATGGCCGCAGTGCCGTCCGGGAAGACCTCTACCTCCGCTTCCGATTTGTCCGGCGCCCCCCCGCCCAGCCCGGTGTTCTTGTAGCCCGCCGCGATGCCCCAGGCGTACCGTTTGCTGCCCACCTGAACCGCAGACCAGGGGCCGACCGACGCTGACCGCCCATGCTCCACCGACGCTCTGACATCCTCCTCCACTTTGTCGAAGCACTCGAGCAGCCCCACGCTCTCGCGCAGGTCCTGCCCCGTCGCCGTCGCCGCGCCGACGCGCATCACATTCTTCCGCCGCAACGCTGCCGGGTCCATGCCCAGTTCCGCCGCCAGAATGTCCATGTTGTTCTCGACCGCAAAGGCCGACTGCGTCACGCCGAAGCCGCGGAAGGCGCCGCTCGGCGCGTTGTTCGTGTACATGGCGTAACAGTCGATTTTGGCGTGCGGCATCACGTATGGGCCGGTCGCATGCGTCGTGGCGCGCGTCATCACCTTCTCGCCCAGGCTCGCGTACGCGCCGCTGTCGCCGTAGAGCTCCGCCTCCACCGCCACCAGCGTACCGTCCCGCTTGGCGCCGGTCTTGATGCGGATGATCGTGCTGTGACGTTTGGGGTGGAAAAGCATACTTTCCTGCCGGTTATACAGAACTTTGACCGGGCGGCCCGTCACCTGCGCGGCCAGCGCCGCATGAATCTGTCCGGCAATGTCCTCCTTGCCGCCGAAGCCGCCGCCCATCAGCGTGCCGATGACGCGCACCGCCTCGTCGTCCAGCCCCAGGCTCTTCGCCACCTGCCGCCTGTCGCTGTACGGGATCTGGCTGCCCACATAAACGGTCAGCTTGTCAAACGCCTCGCCCGGCCTCCCGCGATAGCCTGCCGGCACCGCCACCGCGCATTCCGGCTCCAAAAAGGCGTGCTCGGTCATCGGCGTGCGGTAGGTGCGCTCGATCACAAGATCGGAATCGGCAAACCCCTGCTCCACCTCCCCGTGACGCACCTTGATATGCTTGATCAGGTTCCCGTCGGCCCGGTCCGGGTGCAGTTGCGGCGCATCCGGCTTCAACGCATCGCGCGGGTCGGTGACCGCCGCCAGCACGTCGTACTCCACCTCGATCAGCGCCAGCGCCTGCTGCGCAATCTCCGCCGTGTCCGCCACCACCAGCGCAATCGCATCGCCCACGTAACGGGCCGGATACGCGCCCCCCGCGAAGACCGGCCAATCGTTTTCGACCAGCCCGTGGCGCGGGTCGCCCGGCACGTCCGCCTGCGTCAGCACCGCCTGGACGCCCGCCAGCGCCAGCGCCCCGTCTGTGTTGACTTCGCGTACGTGCGCGTGCGGATGCTGGCTGCGCAAGGTTGCGCCGAACAGCATCCCCTCGAAACTGTAGTCGTCGGTGTACAGCGCCGCCCCCGTCACCTTGTCGACCGCGTCCGGTCGCTCATGCGGCTGCCCGATCTGCGACAGCGGCGCCATCACCTCCGGCAACGCCGGCTCCGGCATCGAACCCGTGCGCATCAACGCGCCCGCCGCCTTCACCGAATTGATGATCGCCGTGTAGCCGGTGCAGCGGCAGTAGGTGTCTTTCAGACACTCCTTGATCTCGCCATCGGTCGGATCAGGGTTCTCGTCCAACAGCGTCTTCGCCTGCATGATGAATCCGGGTGTGCAGAAGCCGCATTGGGTCGCCCCGTGCAGGACGAAGGCCGACTGCAGCGGGTGCAGCGCCGGCGCGCCCTCCGTCTGCCCCGTCTGCGCCACGCCCTCAATCGTCAACACCTCCGCGCCCTGCGCCTTGAACGCCGGATAGATGCAGGAGTCGACCGATTGGCCGTCAACGATGACGGTGCAGCTGCCGCACTCGGCCTCATCACAGCCGATCTTGGTGCCGGTCAGCCCCAGGTCGTAGCGCAAGACCTCCGCCAGAAAGCGGCTGGACGGTACGTCGAGAACCTGTTCCGTGCCATTGACGGTCAGAGAAAGTTGCGTCACAATTCTGCTCCTGTTCGCATGAACACCGGTGGCAGACGGCCGCTTGCCGGCCGTGGCAAACACAGTCAAAGATGGTTCAGATACAACTGTGGATCGTTCAGAAATCCTCGTGTCACACTCACGTGCTCCAGGCTCTCCCAATCCACAGGCTGCGGCGGCGACCGGTCGAAGTCCAAAATCGTGGCGCCGGGGAATGCCATCAGGATCGGCGAGTGCGTCGCGATGATGAACTGCGCCTCCAGCGCCACCATCTCCTTCAGCAGCGCCAGCAGCCCCACCTGGCGCAGGGGTGAGAGCGGCGTCTCCGGCTCATCCAGCAGATAGAGGCCGTCGGGCGCGAAGCGGGCCTGAAACAGCGCCAGAAACGCCTCCCCGTGCGAACGCCCGTCCAACCCCGCGCCGTAGCGCTCCTTGATCGCGGCCAGCTGACCGGCGTACGGCATCTTCGCCAGCCCCTTGGCGAAGTCCGAGCGGCCCGCGTACTCCGCCTCCACGTTGACCATCTCCGCCTGCAGCTCCGCCTCCATCTGCGCCATGCGCTTGGCAAAGCCGAAAAAGTCCTCCGCCCGCAGATAGAACCCCCGCCCCGTGCGCTTTGTCCAGCCCAGGCGCAGATGTCTGGACAGCTGCCGCACCGCCGCCAGCGACGGATCGCGCCCTGCTTCCTCCGCGCCCACGGTCGGCAGGCCCGCGCTCGTGGCTAACGCTTCCAGAAAGGTGGATTTGCCGCTGCCGTTCTCGCCGACGAGAAAGGTCACCGCCGTCTCGAAGCGCACCTGCTCCAGCTGGGCGATGACCGGCACATTGTAAGGGAACCGTTCCTCCTGGGGGAAGGAGGGCCGTTTTTCAATTGAAGTGAGGTGGATCATGGCGCGGGCGTTTTTGCCTCGCTGCATCGTCGGCGCTCCGCGCCCAACCTGGGTTACGCATCCGCCGCGTCTGGTGGCGCCCCGTTCCTGCGCGCCCGCTTCACAGCCGTGCCTAGCACGCGCCGCAGCAGCACGCCGATCATCTCGCGGCGATATTCCTCGGACGCGCGGTACTTGCTCGTGCGCAGTCTGGCCTGCGCCTGCGCCGCCTCCACCGCTGCCTCCACGGTCGCGTCGTCAAATGTTCTGGCCGATGTCAACGCCTTCTCCGCCTCGGTTGCGCGGAAGGGGATCGGGCCGGCCGGTCCGATCGCGATCGCGGCATCCTCGACCCGGCGCCGCGCCGCGTCCAGCCGCACCTTGGCCGCGATGCCCAGGATCGGCAGCGCCACGCCCTGCGGCCGCATGATGCGGTCGAACGCGTTGCCCTCACGCGCCGTGCGCGGTCGAAAACGGAACGCATGCAGCATCTGGTCCGGCGCCAGCCGGTTGCGGCCAGGCCCTTCGAAGATCGAAAGCAGCGGCTGCCATATATGCTCGAACCCGCCCAACGTCCCATCCCTGCCGCGGGCGGCGGCTGAGCTGGCACCCATCGCCCTGTGCCCGGCGACCTCGACTTCCGCCTCCAGCGCCAGCAGACCGATCGTCCCGTCCGCCGCCGGCAGCGCGTGCGCCACATTCCCGCCCAGCGTCGCCACATTGCGCACCTGCGGCCCGCCGATCACCCCGCAACTTTCGGTCAGGCACGCGGCATGGCTGCGCAACAGCGGGCTGCCCTCGATCTGCGTATGCGTAATGCCCGCGCCCAGCACGATCCAGCCGTCCTCCTGCGCGATGCGGTCGATGCCCGTGATCTTCGTCACATCCACCAGCACCTCGATTGGCGCCGTATGTGCGCCCTCCATATCGAGGATCAGATCCGTCCCGCCCGCGATGATGCGCGCCTTCTTCTGGTGCTCATGCAGCAGCGACAGCGCTTCCGCAACGGTTGTGGGCGTATGGTACGCCTGCCAGCGGTGCATAGTCTAAGTTCTCGGACAGGTAAAAAATATTACGGAGTATAGCACAGTTGGACGAAATTTGATAATCGCAACGGCGGTGGGGGTGTGTCCACTTTATTTTGTTGTCTTCTGCACTGCAGTTGAGGGCCGGGCGGTGTGGGGGATAGCCTGTTGCGGTGTGTCGGGCTTGACTTTCGTGTGGATGCGGGCGCCCAGCGAAAGGGACGCGCAAACTAGCCGCCGGGGGTCTCCTGGCGCAAGCGCTCCTCCTGCTCGCGCAACGCCGGTGTCATCTCCTCGCCGAACTTCTCTATTTCGAAGAGTGGGCGGATTTCGATCTCGCTGCGGCCGGGCATGGGATTGGGGCAACGCTTGACCCACGCGACCGCTTCGGCCATGTCCCTGACCTGCCATATCCAGAAGCCGGAGACGAGCTCGCCGCTGGCGGCGAAGGGGCCGTCGATGACGGTGCGGCTGTCGCAGTCGAAGGCGACGCGCTTGCCCTCCGAGGAGGGCTGGAGGCCCTCGCCAGCCAGCATGACGCCGGCGTTGACGAGTTCTTCGTTGTAGTTGCCCATGGCCTCGAGCAGCTCGGTGGCGGGCATGAAGCCGGCTTCGCTGTCGCTGGTGGCCTTGATGAGTACGATGACGCGCATTTGTGTGTCCTCCTGTGGGAGGGGATCGGCTGTGTGGTGAGATTAAACGGGGTGGGGGTGGGTGGGGCCAATGTTGGCGGGGGGTGGGGTGGGGGAGTAAGGCTCCTGCGATTAACGCTTCAGGGCCTGAACGTTAATCGTGGTGACAGCTATATAAGTAATGTTTTTAGCGGTCGGCCATGCAGCGCTGCGCGGCGAAGCCGGCGGATAGGGAGTTCGCGCGCGGTAAGCGTTGCGGGGGCGCGGGGAGATCTATATTATAGGTAGCCGGGATATGGACCGGTTTTGCTTCCATATTATCGGTAGCTTTAATATGGAGAACGGTATCGTGTTATATTGAAGGTAACTAACCCCAGTTCGGAGTTAGATTAAGGCCGGCAATAGAGCCATATCTGTGTCAGGAAGATTGAGAGATGGCTTCTTAGCTTGCCAAGTGTAGGCAATCAGACCGGCGATGAGAGTGACGACAAAGTTGGTCGTGCTGCGGTGACGGGTGTGTTCAATCTGTGAGATATTCTTGAGTTGGTCAACGATGGTTTCAATGACGAAGCGCTTACGCGTTAGCAGCTTGTCTTCGAGAACGACGAGTCGATTCTGCATGTTTTTACGAATGGGCGTGATCAATTGCAGTCCCTGTGCGAAGAGTTGCTCAAAGAGAACTTGGGAGAGATAGCCGCGGTCGCCGATCAGCTTCCCCCACAACTTTTTGGTCATCTGTGGGACCGGTTTACGGTCATCGGTGTTGCCGGGCGTGAGTTGAAGCGCCAGCAATTCCCCCTGGTCATTGACAATCAGATGGAGTTTAAAGCCATAGAACCATCCCATGCTGCTCTTGCCGCGCCTGGCTACCTCGGCAAAGACCCGGTGGCGGCCGATGCGTCTGTTGTGGCAGACGGACAACGGGGTCGAATCAATGAATGCCACCCCTGTCGCCTGGCCAAAGCGCACACGCAGATAGAGACACATGGCTGCCAGGGCTGATGGCATTAACTCCACAAAGCGTGTGTAACTGACCAGAGCAGGGAATTCACTGCGCATATGCTTACATACGTGCTGCGTATAGAAGGCCTTGAAATCGCGATAATGCGACTGATGGAAGTGAATCAGAATCGTCATCACTTCACTCAAGCTCAAGCGCGGGGCCGGCCCTCGCTTGCGAGCCACGCCTAACAACTTGGCATTCTCCCATGTAGCCAACCACTGACAGAAATCATCGACATGACAGAACAGATTGAGTATACTCATCACTGAGCACCTTTCTTTGCTGGAGAATTTTTGTTAGAGAACTTCTATTCTACCAGCTTGATAAGGTGCTCACTTACTCCGAACTCAGGTTAACTATAATATAAATGCCGGCTTGAGAGCCGCGAGGAAGCTGTGGATTACGATGAAGGATGGTCAAACGTCTTCAACCCGATCCGGACGATATATCAGACAACCAAGCGGTTACAGAGCTTTCATTCCGGAAGCATTGCCACCTCAACCATCAGTGCGCATGACCGGCGAACTCCAGCGCCTGTTGTCTGAAGCCGACCGCGCGTTGGGCAGGCTCGATGGCTCAATTCAGATCCTGCCGGACGCGGACATGTTCATCTATATGTATATGCGCAACGAGGCGGTTCTATCGAGCCAGATTGAAGGGACGCAGAGCTCTCTGCAGGATCTTCTTGTAGCCGAGGCGAAAATTCTGGCGCCGAATCGACGCAGTGATGTCAATGAAGTAATCAATTATGTCAACGCCATGAACTATGGCCTGGAGCGGCTATCTACGCTACCGGTATCATCCCGGCTGATTCGCGAGATTCATGCCATACTACTTAAGGGCGTGCGAGGATCCAACCTCACTCCAGGAGAGTTGCGTACCACACAGAACTGGATCGGCCCCGCCGGCTGCACGATCAATGAGGCGACCTTTGTCCCGCCTCCACCTTCTGACTTGGATCAGGCGATGTCAGACTTGGAACGATTTATTCACGACGAAACGGAGTTGCCGCTTCTGATCAAGATCGGACTGGTGCATGCCCAATTTGAAACGATCCATCCGTTTCTGGATGGCAACGGTCGTGTGGGACGGTTGCTGATCACTTTTCTGCTCTGCCAGAAAGAGGTGTTGACCAAGCCTGTTCTCTATCTGTCCTACTACTTCAAACGGCATAGGCAACAGTATTATGACGAACTGCAGGCACTGCGCAACGCCGGAACTTGGGAACAGTGGCTTGCCTTCTTCCTGCAGGGCATTGCGGAGGTGAGCGCACAGGCGACCGACACGGCCCGACGGATTCTTGCCTTGCGCGAACGGCACCACCGCCTTATCACGGATCAGTTTGGCCCCACCGCGGCTAACGGCTTCCGCGTCCTAAATCACCTTTACACAAGTCCTGTGGTTTCGGTAGACGATATACGCAAGGTGATTGGAACATCCTACTCGGCAGCCAACAACCTGGCTACGCGGCTGGCGGAGAATGGCATATTGCGTGAGTTCACAGGCCAGGCGCGCAACCGCGCATTCATGTATCAGAGCTATCTCGACCTGTTCTACGAGAGTGAACCGGATGGAGACGTGTGATGCTGTCGTTGCTCCCGGAAAGCCGTCGCAGCGCATGACAATCCTCCGAAGCGTAAGTAAGGGGAGGGATGGCAGGTGCATATGATAGTGCCGCTCGACTTCCTCTCCGGGGAACATATTCCTCTTATCATTGGCGCGGTCGCCCCTTCTGCGCGACAATGCCGCCCTGCACGACCTGCACAAACCCATCGCAACCGAGCCCCCGAGGCCGCACGCCGCCCGCAAAGAGTGAGCAATGAACGCCTTGAACATCAGCAGTTTCATCTGGGGCATCGCCGACGACGTACTGCGCGACCACTATGTGCGCGGCAAGTACCGCGACGTCATCCTGCCCATGACCGTCATCCGCCGCCTCGACGCCGTCCTGGAACCGACCAAAGAGGCTGTGCTGCGCATGAAGGCGCAGCTGGACGCGGCCGGCATCACCAACCAGGATCAGGCCTTGCGCCAGGCGTCGGGCGAAGCCTTCTACAACACATCTCCCTTCCGGCTGCGCGACCTGCGCGCCATCGGCAGGCAACAGCAGCTGCGCGCCAACTTCGAAGCCTACCTCGACGGCTTCTCGCCCAACGTGCAGGAGATCCTGGAAAAGTTCAGGTTCCGCAACGAGGTCCCGCGCCTGGTCGACGATGACATTCTCGGCTTTCTGATCGCAAAGTTCCTCGACAGCTCGGTCAACCTCAGCCCCCGCCCCGTGCTCAACGCCGACGGCAGCCTGCGTATGCCCGGCCTCGACAACCACAGCATGGGCACCGTCTTCGAGGAGCTGATCCGCCGCTTCAGCGAGGAGAACAACGAGGAGGCCGGCGAACACTTCACCCCCCGCGATGTCGTGCAGCTCATGGCCAATCTCATCTTCAAACCCATCGCCGACCAGGTGCAGTCCGGCACCTATCTCGTCTACGACGGCGCCTGCGGCACCGGCGGCATGTTGACCGTGGCCGAGGAGACGCTCGACCAACTGGCCCGCGCCCAGGGCAAGCAGGTCTCCATCCATCTCTACGGCCAGGAGATCAACCCGGAGACCTACGCCATCAGCAAGGCCGATCTCATCCTCAAGGGCGAGGGCGTCGAGGCCGACAACATCCAATACGGCTCCACCCTCTCTGCCGACGCCTTCCCCGCCCGCGAGTTCGACTTCATGCTCTCCAACCCGCCCTACGGCAAGAGTTGGAAGAGCGACCTCGAGCGCATGGGCGGCAAGTCCGGCATCACCGACCCCCGCTTCCTCGTCGAGCACGACGGCGACCCCGATCTCTCGCTCGTCACCCGCTCCAGCGACGGCCAGATGGTCTTCCTCGCCAACATGGTCGGCAAGATGAAGCAGGACTCTGCCCTCGGCAGCCGCATCGCCGAGGTGCATAACGGCAGCTCCCTCTTCACCGGCGACGCCGGCCAGGGCGAGAGCAACATCCGCCGCTGGATCATCGAGAACGACTGGCTTGAGGCCGTCATCGCCCTGCCGCTCAACATCTTCTACAACACCGGCATCGCCACCTACATCTGGCTGCTCAGCAACCGCAAGCCGGCCCAACGCCAGGGCTACGTCCAGTTGATCGACGCCGGCCAGTGGTTCCGCCCGCTGCGCAAAAACCTTGGCAACAAGAACTGCGAACTGGCCCCCGCCGACATCGAGCGCATCTGCGACGCCTTCCTCGCCTTCGAAGAGACGCCGCAGTCGAAGATCTTCCCCAACGCCGCCTTCGGCTACCACAAGCTGACCGTCGAGCGCGCTTTGCGTCTGCCCGGCATCGACCCCGCCCGCGTCTACAAGGTCGCCGAATTGAAGCAGCTGCGCGCGCGCGTCACGCCCGCGCCCGGCGCGCCGCCCGTCATCCGCAAGATCCACCGCCCCGGCCTCGCCCCCGACCCCCTGCACGGCCTCTTCCCCGCCCAGCTCGACGGCCAGCAGCGCGTCGTCGAATACGAGCCGGACAAGGATTTGCGCGACAGCGAGCAGGCGCCGCTCTTGGAGGTGGGCGGCATCGACGGCTTTTTGCGCCGCGAGGTGCTGCCCTACGCGGCGGACGCCTGGTACGATCCCGCCAGCGTCAAGACGGGGTATGAGATCAGCTTCACGCGCTACTTCTACCGGCCGCAGCCGTTGCGTTCGCCGCACGCGATCTGGGCCGACATCCGCGCGCTGGAGCAGGAGTCCGAGGGGCTGTTGGGTGAGATCATGGGCGGGGTAGACTGAATTTCGTCTCTATCAAACACCTGCGGTACACTTAGTTGCTTTGGCCGCAATTCTTGCCAAAACTGTCTGAGACGGTTCATTGTCAACCTGTGCTGAAGTCAGGAAATTGACGTGTCTTTGCCCTTTGAATTCATAGCAGACGGTGTGGCTTTGTCCCAGCGCGCCGAAGGCAGGAAGAATTGGCACGATCGCGTCAAGAACTTCGCTATACAAAGATGGCCCGCACAGCCCCCGGTCGCCGAGGAAGTCATGGTGACAGTCACCTGCTTTCATGACCACAGGCGCTTCGACCTTGACAATATCCTGAAACCGATTCTGGATGCCATGAAAAAATTGATCTATGTCGACGACGTCCAGATCACTGATTTGCATTGCCACAAGAGAGATCTGAGCGCAGACTTGGAGGTGCGTAATCCTTCGCCCGCATTGCGTGAAGCTCTCGCGCGCTTGAGCCCGTTTGTCCACATCTTCGTGGCCGCGGCACCGGACCAGGGGGTGATACCTTGACTGAAGACATCGCGATTCTTGAAAGGAAGTTCATCGACAAGAAGGCGGCAGAGTACCGCAGCAGAGGCTATGAGGTGGAGGAAAATTGCCAGTTGGACTTCCTGCCCGGCTTCCGCGCCGATCTTGTCGTGCGCAAAAATGACGAAGCGAGGGTAATCGAGGTGAAGTCCAGGACTTCGTTGGCATGGTCACCTGGAATGAAAGAACTGGCGGAGCTTCTGTATGACAAGCCCGGCTGGAGCTATGACCTCCTGCTGGTGGGCGAGCCGGAGAAGCTGGAATCGCCCGAGGGCGCGCACTCCTTTACAGAGAAAGAGATCCACCAACGCCTTGCCGAGGCGCAGAACGTTCTCGCGCGCGGCTCGGGCGAGGCCGCCTTCCTGCTGGTATGGTCGGCTTGCGAAGCGGCGGCCCGCAATCTGATCGAGACGGAGGGGATCTCCATCACGCGGGTCACTACCGCGGCATACGTCCTCGATATGGCGGTCATGCACGGCATCATCTCCCCGGAGGACCACACCGACCTGACCGACATGATGAAGTACCGAAACGCCATCGCCCACGGCTTCGACGTCTACGGTTTCAGCGACAATAAGGTGACCGAGTTAATCGAAGTCGTCCTGCGTCTCCTGGAACCCGATCCCGAATTGACCTGAACGCGCGCGTTCGCCTCTGCAGAGCTGCGATATCTCCTCACGATTCAAGTTTCCCAGCCTGAACGATCAGCGCGCAATCCATTACTCAAGCAACCTTCATCGCGGCTGACCGCCATGCAGCGCGGCGAACAGCGAGAGAGAAGGCTTCGGAATAACTCCCCGAAATTCTGACGGTAGTCGATAGCCTGCTCCGAGCAACGCGAGATGATCTTGGGGCAAGCAACAAAGGGATCAAATAGAACGAGCTCTTGGGGCTCGTCATCACCGGAGGAAAATCCAGCATTGACAAGTCGTTCAAAACGAATTGACCGCCCGACAATAACGTACCATGCCCATATATATGTTTTGGCAATGAGAGCATCAGGCGAGGCGATGGCTCTCGGGCTGGCACTGTCACGGTATGTGGCGTTTAGTGGCTCTTCCAGCGACAGAGAGGATTCAGGGCAGGAACTGGAGAGTTTACGCAATAGTGCCGCAGATTTGAGACAGGCTGTTGAAAAACTTCTGTCAGCGCTCCCACCTGATGTGGGTATAGACTCAAGCTCTTTGAGAAGACACCTCAGTTGGATCGGTCGCAGGCTGAAAGAGAATGCCCCTTCGTTATGCGTGCCTGATCCAATTGCCATTGTGCATAGCGACATACCAGGAGTCCTAAAGCAATTTGACAAATGGTATGCAAGCCAGTCGGCCCTTGATCGAGAACTTAGCGCCCGGATCATGCCCTACATAAAATCAGGGCAGTTGAATGCCGCAGTGAGAGAAGCATGGCCTATATTCAAGACTAGGATGGTCGAACAATTCGGAATTTCGGATGAAAAAGACGGTCATGAGCTCGCTAATGCGATATTTGGTTCTGATGGCGCTACGGCAGGACTGTTACCGAACAAAGAACGTGAAGGATATTTGAACCTTTTCAAAGGGCTATACGCACTCAGCCGCAACCCGCCGTCGCACAATGATATTCGGCCTAACCCCGCTGAAGTAGATGCTGCTCTCTCGCTGATCAGCACCACGCTTACGAAGGTCGAGCAACTTACAACCGAGAGTCGTCACGCAAAGGAAGGATTGGAGGGTACTCCGTGATCACGAACTTCCCGCCCTACCCCGCCTACAAATCCTCCACCGTCGCCTGGCTCGGCGACTACGAAACATCGTCAATCCCGCCAGCGTCAAGACCGGCTACGAGATCAGCTTCACCCGCTACTTCTACCAGCCCCAGCCCCTGCGCCCCCCGCACCACATCTGGGCCGACATCCACGCCCTTGAGCACGAGACCGAGGGCTCGCTGGGCGAGCTCATGGGCGGGAGCGCATAAACCGCACCATTCGGATATCGCGCCCCAAACACCAGTAGCGGGACCTGTTGAAAGACGATGCGAGCGCCTATCCCGATGACTGCAGAGACAACATCGCCATCCATGAGAACGCTTGGAACCGGAGGCAGCGCTGACTTATAATATCGCCACACTTCCAGAACAACCGATCCTGACCGACCAGCAAATCCAAAATCTGCTGGACATTCCCAAGACGATCAATAAGAAGACTCCTCCAAATGGATACAATGAAAGAGATGGAAGTAGGCATTGCCATCTGCAACTGGAAGCCGTTTCGAGCGACGGCGCGCAATTCAGGGTTTTCATTCGCCAACACAGCGTATTCATCGAAGGTTTTTCCATAGGGCTGCGCTATCAAACCAACATCAAGGCGGTGGGAACCATCACATTGGTTCGCTACAACGGCCCGCACGGTGAATCCAGCCGGAATCCGGACGGCCATTACGCCCAGCCACACATTCACCGCATCACCGCGCAAGAATTGGCGTCTGGAAATACAAACCCACAAGAGAGCCATCGAGAAATCACGGACCGATACATTACATTTGAACAGGCCCTCAGAATCTTCTTTGAGGATATTGGCGTAACAAACTACGCTGAATATTTCCCCGAAGTGCTTCAACCGAGGCTTTTCGATGAATATCAATAGCGTTCGTGAATCCCTGAACACCCCCCTCTCCGCCGGTTTCGACCTCTACGAACGCCGTCCCGGCAAGCACCAACTCATCCTGCCCATCCACCACGAAGACGGCGACATGGTGGAAATCTACCTGCAGGATAGCCCCAAGGGGGAAGGGTACATCCGCATCTGCGACTTTGGCCTGACCCTGATGCGCCTGTCCTATACCTACGAAATCTCCACCCCGACACGCGAGCAGATTTTCGACAGCATCCTCATCAACAACGGCGTTGGCAATGAGGAGGGCAACCTCTATCTTGACGCTCCCCTGGACAAACTCTCTGAAAGTATTCTCCAGTTTGCCGGCTGCGCCCAGAAAGTATGCAACATGCGCTACTGGAGTCGAGAGATCATTCGCAGCACTTTCTACGATGACCTGGAAGATTACGTCACATCTGATCTGGCGACCTTCTCACCCAGCGCCAATCAGTTCCCGCTCCCCGATTATCCCATCGGTGTGGATTGGTCCTTGACCTTCAAGAATTGGAATTTCTATCTGTTCGGTGTGCATAGCAACGATAAGGCCAAGAACGTCGCCCTGGCCCTGCTCGAATACCAGATGGCGAAGTTGCTCTTCATCGGCCTCGTCGTACACGAAGAGATGGAAGCATTGGGAAAGAAAGAACATATCTACCTCACCCGCAACGCCGACAAGCAGTATCCGGGGCTGGTAGACTTCCAAGAGACAAGTGTTAAAGATATTCATCGGCTTGTCGGTGTCCCCGCATAGCTTAGTCCTGCAATTGGTGCAAGACGCGCCGAGAAGGCGATGATAGAACCCCACCTCCCACCCTACCCCGCCTACAAACCCTCCGGCCTCGACTGGCTCGGCGACGTGCCCGCGCATTGGGACTTGGTGCAACTAGGACGCATCGGGAGATTTTCTAAAGGTAGTGGAGGGACGAAGGCGGACGAAGTCCCTGAGGGCGTCCCATGCATTCGATATGGGGACTTGTATACGTCCCACAAGTTTCACATTCGCGCCAGCCGCTCATGCGTTTCTGAAACCGACGCCCTCAATTACACGCCACTACGATACGGAGACATTCTCTTCGCCGGTTCAGGTGAAACCATCGAGGAAATAGGCAAGTCAGCCGTCAACCTGATTGACCAACCAGCTTGCTGCGGCGGTGATGTAATCCTGTTCAGATCTGCAAGAGAGATAGACGCGACTTTCTCCGGCTATGCGATTGACTGTCCTGCGTCACAGTACCAGAAGTCGACAATGGGTCGTGGTATCACGGTCATGCACATATATGGTAGCGAGCTTAAGTATCTATGGATCGCCCTCCCACCCCTCCCCGAACAAACCACCATCGCCAACTACCTTGACCACGTCGACCGCCGCATCCAGCGCTACATCCACGCCAAGCAAAAGCGCATCACCCTGCTGCACGAAGCCCGCCAGTCCATCATCCACCGCGCCGTCACCCGCGGCCTCGACCCCGACGTCCCGCTCAAACCCTCCGGCGTCGACTGGCTCGGCGACATCCCCGCACATTGGGAGGTGCGTCGGCTAAAGACTCTTTGCAGTATGAAGAGTGGGGATGGGATTAGTATAGTATCGATTGAGTCTGTGGGTGAGTACCCTGTCTATGGCGGAAACGGAGTGAGGGGGTATACATCGCGCTTTAACCATGACGGTGTGTTGGCATTGATTGGCAGGCAGGGCGCTCTGTGTGGAAACGTTCACATCGCTCGCGGTAAATTCTGGGCTACCGAACATGCTGTGGTTGCAGCCCTTCATACAGTACACAATATTGTATGGTTCGGAGCCATTCTGACAGCTATGAACTTGAATCAGTATTCACTCGCTGCTGCACAACCTGGACTGGCAGTCGAACGGATCCTGAATCTCCATCTACCCGTTCCCCCCCTCCCCGAACAGACCGCCATCGCCGCCCACCTCGACCAAGCCACCGCCGCCATCGACGCCGCCATCAACACCGCCCGCCGCCAGTCCGAACTCATGCGCGCATACCGCGCCAGCCTCATCGCCCACGTCGTCACCGGCAAACTCGACGTCCGCGCCGCCGCCGCGCAGTTGCCCCCAGAATCCGCAGAGCAGGAAGCGGTGGGCAGATAGCCCGCGCCATGCCTGACTTGCGCCCCACTGCCGCAGACGTGTACGACAGAGTCAACCTTGACACTAGTCTTCCATGTAACTACAATACTGTCATTACACAAGAGGCAATCCATTGCACTGGACCTGGGATCCGGCCAAGAACGAGGTACTGGCTGGAACATGGAATCGATCTTGAAACCGCCGCGCTGGTCTTCGACGATCCTCTTGCCGCGACGCGTGACGATCCCTATCCGGACGAATCGCGCTGGCGCACGATGGGACGGGTAGGTTCAGTGGTTGTGGTGGTTATTCATACCTGGCCAGAGACCGACGAAGGAGCCGGGCGCATCATCAGCGCCCGCAAAACGACCGGACATGAAAGGAAGGCGTATGAAGAAGGGGAATTCTGAGTTGACAGAAAAGCAACGCGCCACGCTCAAAGCGCTGGAGGAGTTACCCGACGACCGGATCGACACGACCGACATTCCTGAAGTGCTCGACTGGTCGAACGCCCGCCGCGGCGTATTCTACCGTCCCGTCAAGCAGCAGATCACGCTGCGTCTCGACGCGGACGTCATCGCATGGTTCAGAGCCCGCGTCCAGGGCGGGCGCGGTTACCAGACCGACATCAACCGCGCCCTCCGCCAGCACGTCGAGCGCTGCGAAAAGGAGAAGACCAGATGACGAACTGGGAACTGTGCAAGGCTGTCGAACGGCACGCGGACAAACTCAGCGGGGCCTGGCTGTTTCAAGGCACGCGTGTACCCGTCTCCGCCCTCTTCGAAAATCTCCGTGATGGAGCCACCGTTGCGCAGTTTCTGGAGTGGTTTCCCGGCGTCGCGGCGTGGACAGTCGAAGCCGTTCTTGACCACGAAGCGCAGGCGCTGACAGACCACGCATAGTCTGCTGTATAGGAGCCGAAACGAGTATGGGAAACAGGCTTGACGCCATCACCCTCAAAGGGTTCAGGACCATACGTGAACTGGACAATTTCAGGCCTGGCCCGTTGACGGTGCTCATCGGCCCCAATGGCGCGGGCAAGTCCAACTTCATCTCCTTTTTTCGAATGCTGAGGTGGATGTTGGTTGAGCCGGACCATCTTCAAACTCATGTGGCGGAACAGGGTGGGGCAAGCAGGCTCCTGCACGACGGCCCGGCCGTCACCCGCGAGATTGAGGCCCAACTCACGATTACGACCACATCCGGTGAGAACCAATATTATTTCCGCCTGTTCTTCACAGCCGGCGACATATTGCTCTTTGCCGATGAACGCTACCGTTTCTCCCGCACAGATCACCCCGGCACTGCCCGTTGGAGCGAGACAGGCGCCGGTCATCGCGCCCCTCAACTGCTGGTCCATGCCAATTCCGACGACTCTGCTCGCGTCATTTTGAGCATTCTGCGACGATTCAACGTCTACCAGTTTCACAACACATCAACGACCGCCCGCATCCGAACCAAGTGGAGTATGAATGACAATCGTTTCCTGAAAGAAGATGGAGCCAACATTGCGCCGTTCCTTTATCGTCTGAAGAATGAAGAGGGCCACTGCTACCAGCGAATCGTCGATACCTTGCGCCTGATTCTCCCTTTCTTTTCCGATTTTGCGTTGCAGCCGGACTACAGCAGCCTGCTGCTTTCATGGCGCGAACGCAGCAGCGATCAAATTTTCGACGTCTCCCAAGCCTCGGACGGGATGTTGCGCACCATCGCCCTCGTCACTTTGCTCCTGCAGCCGGACGAGACACTCCCCGACCTGCTCATGCTCGATGAACCCGAACTCGGTCTCCACCCCTACGCCATCAACATCATCGGTGGGCTGATCCGCGCGGCCTCGCAAAAGACTCAGGTGATCGTTGCCACCCAGTCCACCGCCTTCGTCGACTGCTTCAAGCTAGGCGACATCGTCGTTGTCGACCGTGAGGGCCGCGAGGCGCTTTTCCGCCGTCAGGAAGTTTCAGACGCGCTCAAAGCGTGGCTCAAAGAGTACTCCCTCTCCGAACTGTGGCAAAAGAACGTGATCGGGGGCCGCCCCTGATGTACGTGAGGTTGAGTGTCATTGTGGAGGGACAGTTCAGGCTGACCGCGCTGTGTTCGCAGTGAAGGCACTTCGCAGACTGGCTTGCAAAATTGGAGAACATGGGGAGATAATCTGAAGAGACCAGCGGCACAGGCGAGCCGCACCGATCAACCGCACCGCATCAAAGACAACGTCAACCATGGCCAGCCGACGCCAGCAGATAACGCTACAACCTGAAGTGCTCCGCTGGGCGCGCGAGCGGGTCGGCCTTTCCCGCAAAACGCTGGCCGACAAGATCAATGTAGCGCCGGATCGGGTCACCGATTGGGAAGAGACCGGCAAAATCAGCATCGCCCAGGCCGACAGGCTGGCTGCCAGCACCTACACACCCCTGGGCTACCTCTACCTCCCCAAGCCGCCCGCAGAGCCACTGCCCATTCGCGATTTCCGCACCCGCGGCAAAGGCCCACCCAAGCGCCCGAGTCCGAACCTGCTCGACACCGTCTACAAGATGCAGCGCCGCCAAGCCTGGATGCGCGATGACCTCATCGAATGCGAGGAAGACCCGTTGCCGTTCGTCGGCGCCTACAGCCTGACCGACGACCATACTGAAGTCTCCGCCGCCATGCGCGCCGCGCTGCGCCTCCCTGATGACTGGGCCGAGGCGAGGTCCGGTTGGCGTGACGCCCTCAGTTTTCTGCGCAACCGGCTGGACGAGGTCGGTGTACTGGTCATTTTCAACGGCGTCGTTGGCAACAGCGCCAGGCGCAAACTTGACCCGAATGATTTCCAGGGTTTCGCCCTTATGGATGAGTATGCCCCGCTCGTCTTTGTCAACAGCGCCGACTACATCGCCGCGCAGATGTTTACCCTTGCTCACGAAGTGGCCCACCTTTTCATCGGCGAAACCGGTCTGACCCTCTTCGACAAGCTGGTGCCCGCAGACCACGAGACGGAGCGGTTTTGCGATCGGGTCGCCGCGGAGTTCCTGGTCTCCCAAGAAGAGTTGGAGGACTCCTGGCCTGCAATGCAAGACCTTGACAATCCCTACCAGGCCATCGCCCGCAAATTCAAAGTGAGCGCCATCGTCGCCGCCCGCCGCGCGCTTGACCTGGAGCTGATCGACCGGGAGACCTTTTTCGACTTTTACCAGACCAACAAGGACCAAGGGAAAGGTGGGCGTTTCACGGGCGAGGGAGGCAACTTCTGGAATACACAGAAATGGCGTCTTGGCCCTCGTTTTGCAGGCGCGGTGGCACGCGCGGCCGGGGAAGGGCGTTTGTTGTATCGTGAGGCATACAGCCTCACCGGTCTGAGAGGCGACACTTTTGAACGCATGCCGGAAAAGATGGGGGTAATCCTTTGAGCCAACAGCCTCCCCCACTGTACCTACTTGATGCAAACGTCTTTATGCAGGCATACCGTGACTACTATGCGCCGGACTTCTGTCCTGCCTTCTGGGATTGTATTCCTCTATACTTTCACGCCGGGCGTCTGATCGGCATTGACCGTGTGTTCGCCGAAATAAAGAATCCCGGTGATCTGGTTCAGTGGGCGCAGAACGCGCCCAACGGTCTTTTCACCTTCTCAGGCGAACAACAGGTCGTAAGTAATTTCGCGAGCATGATGGCTTGGGTCCAAGGGAATCCGCAGTTTCTACCCAAGGCGAAGTATGAGTTTGCGACGGTAGCGGATGGATGGCTTATCGCTTACGCTCAAGCCCATAATGCAGTCGTCGTGACGCAGGAGAGATTTGCGCCAGACGTCAAGAAGAGTGTGCCTATTCCTAACGTCTGCCGGCAATTTAGCGTCCCCTACCGGAACACCTTTGAGATGCTGCGCCAGCTTGGCGTCCACTTCGACCTGCGACACACACAATGACCACCACCGACACCTCCGAACGCGGCCTCGAACGCCCCGTCTGCACCGCCCTCACCGGCCACTTCTGCACTGTGGCCGCATCGCACTTGCGGGAAGAACCCGACAACCTAGGATTAAGTTGACGGAGAGATCGAAATATCATATGCTGAGGCATAATCCCTTGCCACCCGCTCAACCAAAGATATACCATATCGAATACAAGACAGGTGACATCATTGCCGAACAGGCCGAAGCACTGGTAAACACGGTAAACTGTGTCGGTGTCATGGGCCGCGGCATCGCCCTGCAGTTCAAGAAAGCCTTTCCAGAGAACTTCGCAGCCTATGCCGCCGCCTGCAAGCGAGGTGACGTGCAGCCGGGACGAATGTTTGTCTTTGAAACCGGTCAACTCTTTCCCAACTACATTATCAACTTTCCAACCAAGCGCCACTGGCGCGGCAAGAGTCGAATCGAGGACATCGAAGCCGGTCTCACTGCCTTGGCCAAGGAGATCCGGCAACGCAACATCCGCTCAATCGCCATCCCTCCCTTGGGCAGCGGCTTGGGCGGCTTGGACTGGTCAGCGGTGCGTCCGCGCATCGAGTCAATGCTGCGCGAATTCGATGACCTCAAGGTTGTTGTCTTCGAGCCGGGCGGCGGGCCGTCAGACAAACGGGGCATCCAGGCAAATGAAGCGCCCAAGATGACTGCAGGACGAGCCGCCTTGGTCGGCCTGATGGACCGCTACATACGCGCCTTGTTGGACCCATTCGTAACGTTGCTGGAAGTACATAAGCTCCTCTACTTCATGCAATACTCCGGTGAGCCGTTGCGCCTCAAATATCAAAAAGCGCCCTACGGTCCCTATGCCGAGAATCTGCGTCACGTTCTACAAGAGATCGAAGGATACTTCATCTCCGGATATGCCGATGGCGGCGATTCGCCTGGCAAGCAACTCGAGCTTGTTCCTGGCGCAACTGAGGACGCGGCATCTTTCCTCGAAAACCATCCGGCAACGCGCTCGCGTTTTAACAAAGTCGCCGATTTGGTCGAAGGATTCGAGTCTTCGTTTGGCCTCGAACTGTTAGCGACAGTCCATTGGATTGCCGCAGAAGATCCCACGGTGACAACAGCAGATGTCATTGCAGGCGTCTACGCCTGGGATGAACGAAAGCGCCAGTTCACAGAGCGTCAGATAAAACTGGCCCTGAACGTACTCAAAGAAAAAGGTTGGCTCGCGGGCTATCCAGCACAGAGCGCATGACCACCGACACCTCCGAACGCGGCCTCGAGCGCCTCATCTGCACCGCGCTCACCGGCCATCCCTGCGACCCCGTCCAACCGGGCGCGCTGCGCGAACGTCCCCCCACCTACGCCGCCGGCTGGATCGGCGGCCACTCCCAGGACTACGACCGCGACCACTGCCTCGACCTCGCCCAACTCGCCGCCTTCCTCAAAATTACCCAGCCCGACACCGCCGGCCTGCTCAGCCTCGATGAAGACAGCCCCACGCGGCGCAAGTTCCTCGCCCGCCTGCAGGGAGAAATCACCAAGCGCGGTACCATCGACCTGCTGCGCAAAGGACTCAATCACGGCCCCCACCGCATCGACCTCTTCTACGGCACGCCGTCGCCGGGCAATCAGAAGGCCAGCGAACTGTACGCCCACAACCGCTTCAGCGTAACCCGCCAGCTCCACTATAGCCGCGACCAGGCCCAGCTCGCCCTCGACCTCTGCCTCTTCATCAACGGCCTGCCCGTCGCCACCTTCGAGCTGAAGAACAGCCTGACCAAGCAGACGGTCGATGACGCCGTCGAGCAGTACAAGCGCGACCGCAACCCGCGTGAAAAGCTCTTCGAACTGGGCCGCTGCTTCGCCCACTTCGCCATCGACGACCACGAGGTGCGGTTTTGCGCCGAACTGGCCGGCAAGGCCTCCTGGTTCCTACCTTTCAACAAGGGCTGGAACGACGGCGCCGGCAATCCGCCCAACCCCGACGGCCTCAAGACCGACTACCTCTGGCAGCAGGTTCTCACCCGCGCCAGCCTCACCAACATCATCGAGAATTTCTCCCAGGTCGTCGCATCCAGGGACGAGAAGACGCGACGCGCCAAACGCGCCCAGCTATGGCCCCGCTACCACCAGCTCGACGTCGTGCGCAAGCTCCTGGCCCACGCATCCGCGCGCGGCGTCGGCGCCAAATATCTCATCCAGCACTCGGCCGGCAGCGGTAAATCCAACTCGATCGCCTGGCTGGCCCACCAGCTCATCGACCTCCAACGGGATGATGCAACCCTCTTCGATTCGGTCATCGTCGTCACCGACCGCAGAATCCTCGACAGGCAGATTCGCGACACGATCAGACAGTTCGCCCAGGTCGGCTCCATCGTCGGCCATGCCCAGAGCGCCGCCCACCTCCGCACCCTGCTCCAGCAGGGCAAACGCATCATCATTTCTACCGTCCAGAAGTTCCCCTTTATCCTCGACGCCATCGGCAACGAGCACCGCGCCGGCAAATTCGCCGTCATCATCGACGAGGCCCACTCCAGCCAGGGCGGGCGCACCTCCGCCTCGATCTCGATGGCGCTCGGCGAGACCCACACACACGACGAGGAAGAGACGACCGAGGACAAGATCAACCGCCTGATGGAGTCAAAAAAACTGCTGCGCAACGCCAGCTACTTCGCCTTCACCGCCACCCCCAAGAACAAGACCCTCGAAATCTTCGGCACGCCCGTTCCCGCAGGCGGCGCAACCAGGCATCTGCCCTTCCACTCGTATACGATGAAGCAGGCCATCCAGGAAGGCTTCATCATCGACGTGCTTGCCCACTATACGCCCCTCAGCAGCTACTACCGGCTGGTCAAGACGGTCGCGGGCGACCCCGAGTTCGACATCAAGCGCGCCGGCAAAAAGCTGCGCCGCTACGTCGAGGACAACCAGCACGCCATCCGTCTGAAGGCCGAGATCATGGTGGACCACTTCCATGAGCAGGTCGCCGGCCTGCAGAAGATCGGCGGCCAGGCGCGCGCCATGGTCGTCACCAGCAGCATCCAGCGCGCCATCAGCTACTACGACGCCATTCGCGCCTACCTCGAGGAGCGCAAAAGCCCCTACGCCGCCATCGTCGCCTTCTCCGGCGAGCACGAGCACGCGCGGACAAAAGTCACCGAGGCCTCGCTCAACGGCTTCTCCTCCAACCTGATAGCCGAGCGCATCCAGCAGGACCCCTACCGTTTCCTGATCTGCGCCGACAAGTTTCAGACCGGCTACGACGAGCCGTTGCTGCACACGATGTACGTCGACAAGCCGCTCTCCGGCGTCAAGGCTGTGCAAACGCTGTCCCGTCTCAACCGGGCGCACCCCAAGAAGCACGACGCCTTCGTGCTCGATTTCGCCAACGACGCCGACACGATCCAGGCCGCCTTCGCCGACTACTACCGCACCACCTCCCTGGCCGAAGAGACCGACCCCGACAAGCTGCACGACCTCAAGGCCGCGCTCGACGGCGACCAGGTCTACAGCCCGCTTCAGGTGGACGAGCTGGTGGCGCGCTACCTTGCCGGCGCCGACCGCGACCGGCTCGACCCGATCCTCGACACCTGCGTCGCGACCTACCGGGAGGCGCTGGACGAGGATGGGCAGGTCGATTTCAAAGGCAAGGGCAAGGCCTTTCTGCGCACCTACGCCTTCCTGGCCGCCATTCTGCCCTACACCGACGCCGACTGGGAGAAGCTCTCCATCTTCCTCACCTTTCTCGTTCCCAAGCTGCCCGCCCCCATCGAGGACGACCTCTCCAAGGGGATTCTCGAAGCCATCGACATGGACAGCTACCGCGTCGAGAAGCAGGCGGTGCGCGACATCCAGCTTCCCGACGAGGACGCCGAAATCGGGCCGGTGCCCACCGACGGTGGCGGACACAAGCCGGAGGCGGAGCTGGACCGCCTCTCCAACATCCTCAAAGAGTTCAACGACCGCTTCGGCAATATCGAATGGCAGGATCAGGACAAGATAGAAATGATAATCGCCGAAGAGTTGCCTGCCAAGGTGGCCGAAGACACGGCCTATCAGAATGCGATGGCCAACTCCGACAAACAGAATGCCCGCATCGAGCATGACAGGGCTTTGGAACGCGCCATGACCGCACTGCTGGCAGACCATACCGAGCTGTTCAAGCAGTTCAGCGACAACGAATCGTTCCGCCGCTGGCTCTCAGAAAAAGTCTTCACTGCCACCTACGACAGCGCTGCCTAGTAACATGCCGCGCCCTCCCATCCCGCAACGCCCGACATCCTTTCGAAACACTTGGTCTACTTCCTGCTCGCTTCCCCGCCCGCCCGCCGCCTGTCATGGAGACACCCCTCCCCCGCGTGCATCCCAATACGGCGGCGCACCTCACAGCGAGCATCCTCCCACGCGCCCTCCATTCAATCCGAACACCTTGCAAGACCAACTAAATTGACATATCTTATGTGAAGACCGCGCACACCATTGCCAGGCTGACGAGTTCTGCTTTCTCTTCCGCCGCGCATTCATGACCTGCTCCTGTCACGCCATCAGCCGCCCGAACGTCAATAGTCCAATAATTGATACTAACTTTCAGAAAATTTTCTCGCAAACACTCGTAAACACTCGTCAACACTCGCAATCGTTCATAAACACTCGTCAACACTCGCAATCGTTCATAAACACTCGCAAACACTCGCAAACGCTCGCAAACACTCGTAAACACTCGCAAACGCTCGCAATCGTTCGCAAACACTCGTCAACACTCGCAAACGCTCGCAATCGTTCGCAAACACTCGCAAACGCTCGCAATCGTTCGCAAACACTCGTAAACACTCGCAAACGCTCGCAATCGTTCATAAACACTCGCAAACGCTCGCAATCGTTCGCAAACACTCGTAAACACTCGCAAACGCTCGCAATCGTTCGCAAACACTCGTCAACACTCGCAAACGTTCGTAAACTCTCGTACGAGAGTTACCAGCGCCTGCATCATCAATTCGTATTCTTGATCTCCCAATGCCCCTCCTGTTTCCCGTCCTTATCGCCCGATCGCCCCCCTTCACACCCCGCCCCCCTTCCGGGCTGCACCCCTCCTCCTCCAGGACAATTGCATCTGAATTGTGTCAAAGCGCCGAAATGCTGCCATGATCTCTTCCAGATCGGGTTCAGACACTGTAAATTGAACCAATGATGGCGCGCAGCGAGCGGGTTGAAGACTCGATCGGCCCTGTTCCCAGTCCGCGCCGGCGGCGGTGCGCGGTCCAGATTTGCGGTCATCTCCCTGGGATCGCCGTCTCCGCTTTCCTTCGTGCCCCTTTGTGTCCTTCGTGGATATCCTTAAAGCTGGCAAAAGGAATCCGCATCGCCCCCCTTCACACCCCGCCCCCCTTCCGGGCTGCACCCCTCCTCCTCCAGGACAATTGCATCTGAATTGTGTCAAAGCGCCGAAATGCTGCCATGATCTCTTCCAGATCGGGTTCAGACACTGTAAATTGAACCAATGATGGCGCGCAGCGAGCGGGTTGAAGACTCGATCGGCCCTGTTCCCAGTCCGCGCCGGCGGCGGTGCGCGGTCCAGATTTGCGGTCATCTCCCTGGGATCGCCGTCTCCGCTTTCCTTCGTGCCCCTTTGTGTCCTTCGTGGATATCCTTGAAGCTGGCAAAAGGAAGCCGCATCACCCCCCTTCACACCCCGCCCCCCTTCCGGGCTGCACCCCTCCTCCTCCAGGACAATTGCATCTGAATTGTGTCAAAGCACCGAAATACTGCCATGCCTCCTTCCAGATCCGGTTCAGACACTGTAAATTGTACGAATGATGGCGCGCAGGCTAAGAATCTGACCGGTTTCGACGACTGACGGCCTTTGTTGCGCTGAATTTCCGTCGTCAATCAGCAGGCTTACAGCGATTTCCACTTTTTATCACATCCCTCTGTTAGGAATCCCGACAGAATTGGCATACGGATTTAGATGCGTATGCCCCGTGCCCTTACCCCCTTGCAAGAGCCTGAACAATCGTATAGGCTGTATCCATAGCTGAAAGTCCAAGGCGACCGCGAACCATCTCTGTACCTTAACAAACGTATACTCTTCTACAGAACATACTTGGTTACAAGACCATAACGCCGCCGCAGCCGGCGCGACACGCTGCCCCAATCTGCAAAAACTTTTGCAGAAAGAGCAAAGCAGCACACGAATTCACGCGGCAATTCGCGCCACTTTGCGCCACTTTGATACCCTCCGCCCGCCCCGACAGGATACCGACAGGATCACAGAGCAGGTCATCACATGAATTCATGTCGCGCTTTGCCCCGCTCTGCGCCAGTGCGCCGCCCGCCGCGACGACGCCGGCGGCCTTCGCCCAGCCTCCCGTCTCCCGTGATGCACCGAGAATTTTTTTGCCCAATCTCACCAAATCTCTCGTACGCGCGCTCCTTCCTGTCAACCCATCCAACCGCCCCAAAATAGCTTCTGATCTGAATCCCATTTCAAACAGAGACTTTTCGGGCGAATATGGCAACTGAATCGGCGCTGTCTCGCCTGCCCCTACGCAATCCGGAATGCGCAATACGCAACTCAGCAAAAAGCCGGCTCCCGATCTGGACGCACATTAGATGCGTATGCCCTGCCCCCTCCTCCCCCGCCCTTGAGCGCCTCCCCGCGTCTCCGCTATAATGGACGCACCCTCAGCCCGTTGCTGAACTCCGGCTGTTCAGACACCCGGCAACGGCCAAAAAGGAGAACGCGTTGCGAGTCGTACTCATCAGCAAGGCGCTCATCGTCGGCGCATACCAGACAAAAGCCGAAGAACTCGCCCGCCAGGGCATCGACCTCACCGTCCTCACCCCGCCCAGTTGGCGCGACCGCCGCGGCACACAACAGGCCGAACGGCTGCATACCTCCGGCTACGAACTGCGTACGATTCCCCTCCTATTCAACGGCGCGTACCACCTCCACTTCTATCCCACTCTGGTAGCAGAGCTGAGGAAGCTGCAACCGGAGGTTGTGCATCTCGATGAGGAACCGTACAATTTGGCTACGCTTCTCGGCGTGCGAGCGGCGCGGACCGTCGGCGCAAAGCCTCTCTTCTTCACCTGGCAGAATCTGGACCGCCGCTATCCGCCTCCGTTCAACTGGTTCGAGCGCATCGTATACCGCGCCTGTTCCGTCGCCATCGCCGGCAACGCCGAGGCCCGCGACGTTCTCGTACGCAAGGGCTACCGCGGCGAAATCGTTATCCTGCCGCAGTTTGGCGTCGACCCGGCGATCTTCCGCCCGCACGAGCAGAGCGAAAACCGAGCAGAGAGTGGAGAGAGAAGTGACGCCGCTTCGCACAGACCGGCCGGGCATATGACGTCAACGGACTTGAGTAGACCCCCCCACTCCTCACTCCCCACGCCTCGCTCCTCCGAGTTTCATATCGGTTATGCCGGCGGACTGCTGCCCGAAAAAGGACTGGACCTGCTGCTGCGGGCCTGCGCCGGGCTGTCGGGCGCGTGGCGGCTGACCCTGGTGGGCAGCGGAGAGGAACTGGACGCGCTGCGAAAGTTGGCTGCCGACACCGCCATCGCCGACCGCGTCACGCTCGGCGTCAAACTGCCCAGCGCGCAGATGCCCGATTTCTACCGCTCACTCGATCTGTTGGTGCTGCCCAGCCGCACCCGGCCCAATTGGAAGGAGCAGTTCGGACGCGTGTTGATCGAGGCGATGGCCTGCGGCGTGCCCGTGCTTGGCAGCGACAGCGGCGAAATCCCTCACGTCATCGGCGATGCCGGGGTCGTCTTCCCCGAAGGGGATATGGAGATGCTGCGTCGCCAGGTGCAACGGCTGATGGTCGATCGAGCGGCGCGCAACAGCCTGGCCGCAGCGGGGAGGCAGCGGGTGCTGGACCGATTCACCATGGCAGAGATTGCCCGCCAGACCGTCGCCGCCTACGCGCGTCTCTGACCGCAAGCGGCCGGGTGACGATTGAAGAATGCAGTTGATAGGCTCTTCGTGTCCGTTGCTTAGGCAGGGGGCGCTAAAAACGAAAAATTGACTACTGAAAACTGCAGTTATGAAGGTCGTCGTTAACGCCCAGCTTCTGCATATGGGCAGCAGCTACCGGGGTGCCGGGGTCAGCAGCTACTGTCGCAACCTGCTGACGGCCTTTGCGGCGCAGACCGGGGGACATGAACTGTTAGCCTTTCTCAATGACCGCAACTTCAGCTGCCCCCAGGGACGGCCGGGGTTGAATCTGCGCTATACCCGTTGGCCGGCCGCTGTGCCCCTGCCCCGTGTCATCTGGGAGCAGACCGCGCTGCCGCTGGCCGCACGGGCCGTGCAGGCGGACCTGGTGCATGGGCTGGTCAATACGCTGCCGCTGGCGACGAACGCGCCCGGCGTTGTGACCGTCCACGACCTGAGCTTTTTGCGGCTGCCGGAAAGTTTCCCCCGCCTCAAGCGGCTCTATCTGGCCGGTCTGTCTCGCGCCAGTGTCCGCAAGGCGCGGCGGGTGATTGCGGTCAGCCGGCAGACAGCCGCTGACGTGCGGGCACATTTCGGCGTGGACAGCCGCCGTGTGGAGGTGGTGTATAATGGGGTTGGAGCGCAATTTCGCCCTCTGCCCGCTGCCGAGGTGTCCGACTTTCGTCAGCGCATGGGGTTGCCGTCGCGATTTCTTCTCTACGTCGGCACGCTGGAGCCGCGCAAAAATCTGCCCCATCTGCTGCGCGCCTATGCCGACTGGCAGGCGAACAGCGTGACCGGGCGCGACGTGGCGCTCGTATTGGCCGGCGCCAAAGGCTGGCACTATCAGGAGATTTTCGATCTGGTTGCCGAGTTGGGCTTGACCGAGCGTGGGTCACGCGCCCCGTCCGAGCAGGGGCGTACAGTACACTTTCCCGGCTTTGTGCCGGAGCAGGACCTGTGCCTGTGGTACAACGCTGCCGGCGCATTCGTTTACCCGAGCCTGTTCGAAGGCTTTGGCCTGCCGGTCCTCGAAGCGATGGCATCCGGCACACCCGTGATCTGCAGCGACGCGCCGAGCCTGCAGGAGGTCGCCGCTGATGCCGCTCTGATCGTACCCGCGCAGGATCAGCCGGCTCTGCAAGACGCATTCGAGCGGCTGTTTACCGAGCAGAGCCTTGCCGCGCAACTGCGCGACCGCGGCATCCGTCAAGCAGGCCGGTTCTCCTGGGAACGCGCGGCCGCTGAGACGATCGATGTATACGAAGCCGCCCTGAATCGTGGCTGATGGATCGTTCCAGCCACTGACTACTGGCCACCTGCCACTGAAGTTGCGCCGATGACGACAGTACAGATGAAACAGCGACGAGGCCGCCGCACATCCCAGCCCGGCAACGGCCCGAGCAAAGTGAACGGGGAAACGACAGGCGCTCCTGGTAGGAATGGGTTGATCGCCCTGTTCAAACGCGTTCCATCGACCTGGTGGCCGGCGCTTCTGCGCATCAGTGACCTGGTCTTGATCATAGTTGCCTTTGTCCTGGCCTACTGGCTGCGCTATCGCTTGCAATGGTTCCTCACAGTCGATCCGGCAAACCAGACCGATCTGATCACCTATATACCGTTCGGCTTGGCGCTTGTCTTTCTCCTCTTCTGTTCGTTTCAATTCTCTCGCGTCTACAGCTATCGGCGAGACCGCATCTGGCTGGAAGAGGTCTACGCCATCGCCAGCGCCACGACGATCGGCGTTGTCGTTCTGATTATTCTGAACCTGGCCTTTGGTCAGCTTTCCTTCAGTCGTCTGATCTTCCTGTACACGGCTGTGCTTGTCACCCTGCTGTTGGGCATCAGCCGGGCGGTCATCTACGCGCTGCGCGGCTACCTGCGCAATCGGGGGTTCGGTCTGGAGCGTGTCGTCTTGGTCGGTGTCGGCGACGTGGGGCTGATGGTGATGCGCACCATCGCCGCCCGCCCCAGCCTCGGCTACGAACTTGTCGGCTTTCTCGACGACAATCCGGCCAAAAATCAGACCGACATCGGCCGTTTCCAGGCGCTCGGCCCGCTCAATAATTTTCGCGATATCCTGCAGAACCATGGCATCGACACGGCCATCATCTGCCTGCCCTGGAAGAGCCACCGCACCGTCGCCCACATGCTTTATGTGTGTGAACAAAGCGGCATCAAGGCGCAGATTGTGCCCAACTTCTTCCAATTGACCAAGAATCAGATGCAGGTGGAGCGGCTCGATAGCATTCCCCTCATCACCACGCGCTCCGTTTCGATCGCCGGCTGGAATCTCTTCATCAAACGCGCGCTCGACGTGACCGTGGCCACCGCCATTTTGATTGTGGGGCTGCCGTTCGCCGCGCTGATCTCTCTTGCCATCTACTGCAGTTCACCGGGGCCGATTGTTTACTCCCAAACGCGCATCGGGCGCAACGGACAGCCGTTCAAGATCTACAAATTCCGTTCGATGATCGCTGATGCCGAAGCCCAACTCGATAAAATGGCCGATCTCAATGAGGCGTCGGGGCCTCTTTTCAAGATGCGAGACGACCCGCGCCGCACCCCCCTCGGGCGTATCCTGCGCCGCTTCAGCATGGATGAACTGCCCAATCTCATCAATGTTCTGCGCGGTGAAATGAGCCTTGTCGGGCCGCGTCCCAACGTGCCCGAAGAGGTAGCCCAATATAAAGACTGGCACCGCAAACGGCTCTCGGTCAGCCCGGGCATGACCGGCATGTGGCAGGTCAGCGGCCGCAGCGATCTGACCTTCGATGAGATGGTTCTGCTCGATATCTACTACGCTGAAAACTGGAGCCTGACCCTGGATCTGGGCATTATGATGCGCACGATCCCCAAGGTATTGGGCGGAGAAGGCGCCTATTGAACGGTCAGCGGCTGACCCGGTATGCGAAGAATTCTGATTCTGATGAGCGATACTGGGGGTGGCCACCGGGCCAGCGCCCACGCCCTGCAAGCCGCCTTCGCCGCCCGTTTCCCCGGACGGTTCCAGGTGGAAATCGTCGACCTGTGGACCGATTACACCCCTTGGCCGATTGACCAATTTCCCCGCCTTTACAGTCCGATCGTTGCCCGCGCCCCCTGGTTCTGGAAGTTGCTCTGGGCCGTCTTTGAGAACCAGCGCGCGCTCTCTGCCGCGCTGCGCCTGGTCTTTCCGCTCTGCCGCAACGACATGCGCAAGGTCCTGCAAGCGCACCGCCCCCACCTGATCATCTCCGTACATCCGCTGATGCAGCATCTCTTCTTGCGTCTGCTTGAAGAGGAGCGCGCGCGCATTCCCTTTGTGACGGTCGTCACCGATCTGGCATCCTTTCATCGCGTCTGGTTTCATGCGCAGGCGCAGCGTTGCTTTGTCGCCAGCGAGGCCGCGGCCGCCGCGGCCCGCAGCCATGGCTTGCAGCCCCGCCGGATACGTCTCCTGGGCCTGCCCGTCCGCTCCGCTTTCGCCGAACTTCTGCCGGACCGGGCGGCGGCGCGCGCCAAATTGGGGTTGGCGGATGCCGCGTTCACCGCGCTGCTCGTCGGCGGCGGCGAGGGGATGGGGCCGGTCGCGGCGATTGCGCATGCCGTCGCCCGCCGTCTGGCGGCGGCGGGGACGGACGCGCAACTGGTCGTCATCTGTGGCCGCAATGATCGCCTGCGCCGGTCGCTGCAGCAGGCGGACTGGCCGCTTCCGGTGCATGTTTACGGCTTTGTCGAGGACATGCAGGAGTGGATGACCGCCGGCGACTGCATTATCACCAAGGCCGGGCCGGGCACGATCGCCGAGGCGTTGATCTGCGGGCTTCCCATCCTGTTGAGCGGCTTTGTCCCCGGCCAGGAGGAGGGCAACGTGCCCTTTGTCGTCGAGAACGGCGTCGGCGCCTACTGCGATGCGCCCGACGGCATCGCCGCCATCGTCAGCGGTTGGTCTTCCAGTGGCGAAATGGATCGGATAGCCGCCCGCGCCCGCAGCCTGGGCCGTCCGCAGGCCGCGAATGATATTGTCGATGAGATTGCAGGGCTTCTCGATGCGGAGAGCGCGCCGGAGTGAAGGGCGCCGCGAAGTCCGTTACCCCAGTTGCTTGTCGCGCCGCTTGCGTTCTTCCATCAGCAGAGTTACCGCCTCAACGCCCAGATCGGTCTCGGGGCGTTCGTCCAGACACTTCCGCCACGCCCGGCGCGCCAACTCCCGCTCTATCGCGGAGAGCACCACCGCGCGCATGGTGCAGTTGTTCTCACGCGCATAGCGGCGCAGTCGCTCATGGAGGGTAGCGGGTATGTTCTTGATATGCAGGTCAGCCACGTAATGACACGAGCATGATTCTGGCATGGAATCAAAGCCCTGGATTACAGGGGTTGACCCCAATATCCGTGTCGGCGTCACCACAGAGGCCGTCTACGAACTGAAACGCATCGACACTGCCTACTTTGAGGACGAATAACGTTCACCCGCCCACGCGCCCACAATAGTCCAACTGATGTGCGACATAGACCAACTCCCCGTGGGCGACCTGCCGGCGCCGCGTGGATAGCCAACTCTCGAACTCGCCCGCGTCCAACTGCCGATGCCCGCGTAGCGTCGCTTCGACAAAATGCAGGATGCAACCGAGGAAGTAGGCTTCATCAGCCGGATAGCCCCCGCCGACAGGATGCACAACCCAATCGGAGCTGCCAACCGCCAGCGCCTCTGCCCCGCACTCCCGCAACGCGTGAAAAAGTCTGCGTCCCGTGCGGCTGTCGCCCGAGGGCTGCCCGTCCGTCATGCGCGTGTCCATCGAGCGGTGGTAGAGCGCCTCGATCTGCCGGTCCAGCGCCGGGTCGATCTCCGGCACAAAGAGGGTTGTGCCGTCGAAGTTGATGCTGAAATAGAACAGTCCGCCAGGACGCAGCATGCCCAGCAGGCTGGGCAGCGCGGTCGGCAGGTGAAGCAGGTCCAGCAGCGCATGGGCGATGAGCAGATCGAAGCGCTGTCGGTTCTCCCGCCGGGCGGCGAAGTCGTAGAGATTGGCCGTCTGCAACCGGAGCCGCAACCCCGCTTCAGCGGCGGAAGACAGCCGCGCCAGCCGCTGACGGGCAGCATCGATGTTGCTCTCCTCGCTATCGATCGCGCTGTAGTCGGCGGCGAAGGCTTTTGCGACTCCAGCTTGTGGACATTTGCCAAAGCCTGCGTTACTGAACAATCCCCACTCGACACAGCGTTCGACCATCGTGCCGATGCCCGCGCCCACCTCTAACACGCGCAGCGGGCGCTCCGGCGGCGAGTCCGCGCGCACTGCATCTGCCAGCGTCTCCCAAACGTGCCGGTTGAGCGCGCGGTCGTCCACGCTGCGTTTGGCGGCCAGATAGCGGGTGAAATCGAAAGCGTCCGTCATATCGGTTACGCGCCACCGGCCAGCAAGAACTGCCGGATGGCCGCCGCGGAGTCCGTCCAGCGCGGGTGCGAAGCGAACCGCTGGCGGGCGTTCCGCCCCAGTACGGTCAACCGCTCTCTGTTCCCGGACAGGGCGGACAGATGCCCGGCGATGCCGTGCGCGTCGGTCGGCTCGACCAGAAAACCGTTGACGTCGGGGCGGACGATCTCGCCGCCCGCGCCGTACACACTGGCCAGTACCGGCAGACCGAAGGCCATTGCCTCCAGGTAGACGATGCCGAACCCCTCGTAAGACGACAGCACCGCCAGCACGTGCGCGGCGCGGTACTCTTGCGCCAGCTCGCGGTCGGACACGCGTCCCCGCAGACGGATGTTGGCCTCCAGCCCGCCCGCCGTGATCTGCCTGCGCAGCGCGGCGCTATAGCCGCGATCGACCGTATCGTCGCCGACCACGTTCAACTGCCAGTCGCTTGACGGCAGACGGGACAGAGCGGCGATCAGATGGTGCAGCCCTTTGCGCGCGATGAGATTGCCGACGAAGAGGATGCGCAGCGGGCCGGGATCGCTCTGTCTGGCGCGAATCAACTGTTGCGCGGCGGCGTCGTCCGGCACGGGCAGGTGATCCGCAGCCGGGTAGGCGACGACCGAGGCGAGAGGCTCCCGCTCTCCCCGCAGCGCCGCCACCGCCTGCCGAGTTGTCTGGCTGTTGAAAACAAAGCCGTCAAGCGTGCGCAGGTAGCAACGCTCGACCGCGCGGTACAGGGGCAGCAGCCAGCGGGCGTGCTGTTCGCTGCTGCGCAGATGATGCACGACACCGACCAATCGGAAGGGGCGCGGTCGCAGCCGCCGCAGCCGCTGATTGACGAGCGCCAACGATGGATGGTTCAACTCGTCCTGCAAGAGAATGTCCACGCGCAGTTCGCGCAGGCGTCGGTCCAGGCGCAGCGAGAAGTTGTCGGCCAGATGCGCCGCGTAGTTGCGCCAGGGGAGCGACACGATCTCGACCGAATCGCCGGCCTGACGGAGATGCTCGACCAGCTTGCGGTCGTAGAGATAGCCGCCCGAGAGCGTATCCAGAGAGCCGTAGATGAGCAGGCCGACGCGCATGACAGTGGTTGTTGAAAGCGTTCGTTCAGCGCTCCACCCGATAGGAGGCCCACGCGATCTCGTTTTCCCAGATGCGGGCGGTGACCGCGCTGATATTGGCGGCGTGCAGCTTGCCTGCAAAGCTGTTGGCGACGATGCGGCAGAAATGCTCGATGCTTGGGTTCAGGCCATCGAATTCCGGCAGTTCGTTGAGCGTCTTGTCGCGATAGCGGCCCACCAGCCCCTCCAACAGCTCTTCCACATGTACGATATCCACCAGATAGCCGTGCTGATCCAATTCCGCGCCCTCCAACCGAAACTCCAGCCGGTAATGATGCGAATGCCACTCGTTTTCCGGTCCCCAATCGCCGCCGATGAGGAAATGCTGGGCCACAAAATCCCGTTGAACTGCCAATGTATACATCCACTCGCTCCTTCCGGCAGAGGTCAGTGACTTCTATCCACTATCCACTGTAGTTTGGTAGTCCAGAATGACCTGAAAAGTCTGCTCCGGGCAGTTGTCGATCAGCGCGTAGGCCGCGGCCGCCTGCTCCAGCGGGAAGCGGTGGGAGATCAGTTCGGCTGCCGGCAACTGCGCGAGCAGTTGCCAGGCGCTCTCCAGGCGGCGGGCCTTCGTCCAGCGGCCGCGCAAGTGGGGGGCGACTGTGCTCACCTGACTGCTGATCAGCCGGACGCGGTTGCGGTGAAATGAGCCGCCCAACTGGAGGGTGGCCGGTTTGGTTCCATACCAGGACCCGACCACGATGCGGCTGTCGAATCCGGCCGCGGAAACCGCCGCGTCCAGCGCTGCGGGCTGGCCGGAGAGTTCGTAGATCAGATCGACGCCGCCGCGTCCTCCCGCATCGGCCAGCGCCTCTCGCAGCAGCGCATGGCCGTCCACGCCGCCCGGATCAATGGTCTGATTTGCGCCCAGTTGCAGAGCCGTCCGCCGGCGATGCGGCAGGGGGTCCACGGCGATCAACGCGGCCAGGGGAAATTGCGCCAACAGCGCGGTTGTGAGCAGCCCGACGATTCCCAGCCCCATGACCACTGCCCGCTCGCCCACAAGCGGCGCGCCGTCCATCACCAGGTTGACCGCCGTCTCGGCGTTGGGCAACAGCGCGGCCTGCTGCGGCGTCATGCCTTCGGGCACGGGCATCAGCGTCTGCGGGCTGGCGCAAAAGTGGCTCTCGTGGGGATGGAAGGCGAAGTAGTGGTTCGCGGCGTTCGCTCGCCTCTGCTCTGCCGTGTCACAGATGCGCCCTACACAGGCGTAGCCGTATTTCAACGGGTAGCGCACGGCGTCGGTCAAACCGGCGATCGATGTGTCGGCGGCCATGCCGGCGGGCACCTGCCCGCGGTAGAAGAGCATCTCCGTGCCGGCGCTGATCGCGGAGACGACCGTTTCGACCAAAAACTCGTCCCCCTGTGGCGGGGCCATCTCTTCGGTGCGTACCTCGACTGCGCCCGGCGCCGTGAACAGCACTGCGCGCCGTTTCACGCGACCTCCCCCCACAGGACCGTATCGGTCACCAACTGCACCTGCTCGACATGTTGCAGACGCGGCATGACCGCGCGCAACTCGTCCTTCCCCCGCGCCGATTGGATCAACGGATAGCCGCCCAGAAAGATGGGCGCGATCGTGATCACGGCATAGTTCGCCAGGCGTTTTTCCAAGAAGCCGGTGAGTATCCGCGCGCCCCCTTCCACCATCAGCGACCGCACGTCCTCCGCGCCCAGGCAACTGAGAAGCGCGGTCAGGTCCACACGGCCATTTTCATCTGTGGGCAGCGTAAAGATGCGTGCGCCCGCCTCCTCCAGACACCGGCGGCGAGACGATTGCGCTCCTGAAAGTGTGGTGGCGATCCAGGCCGGCAGCTGGCCGCGCAGGAGACGCGCGTCCGGCGGCGTGCGCAGATGGGTGTCGACGATCACCGGCTGCGGGCTGTCACCGGCAACCAGGCGCACCGTCAATGCGGGGTCGTCGGCCAGCACGGCGCCGATGCCGACCAGAATTGCGCTGTGGGCGGCCCGCAGCGCGTGGGTCATCGTCAGGGAGGCGGGCGCGCTGATGGGGAAGGGCGTCCCCCGGCGGGCGCTAAGGCAGCCGTCAAGGCTCTGCGCATAGCTGAGCGTGACGAATGGTCGAGAAGTGAGGAGGGAGGAGTGAGGAGCGAGAGGAGATGTTAACTTTTTCTCCTTTTCTCTTTCCTCGCCGCGGATGTGGCTCTGTATGCGGGCGCGCAATCCGACGAGTTGTGGTCGATACGCTTCCATCAGGCGAGGCGTGTGCTGCTCCTTCTCTCCTCTCTTCTCTTCACTCTCTCCTCTTCCTTCTGGCTGACCCTGACCGTTGAGTTTGATGATGTGGCGCATCCGCGCGACCTTCGCCTCCAGATAGGCGTGGCTTTCCGGGTTCGACGGCATCTGCAAGGGGATCCGTTCCCGCACCGCGATGCCCTGCGCGGCCAGACCCTCGATCTTGGCCGGGTTGTTCGTCAGCAGCCGGACCGAGCGTACGTCCAACTCCTGCAGGATGAGCGCGGCCGCGGTATAGTCCCGTTCGTCGGCCTGATGGCCCAGCAGCAGGTTGGCGTCCACCGTGTCGTAGCCCTGGTCCTGCAGATTGTAGGCCCGCAGCTTCTCCTCCAGGCCGATGCCCCGCCCTTCCTGACGCAGATAGATGAGCGCGCCCCGTCCTTCGGCGGCGATGGCCTGTATCGCCCGCGTCAACTGTTCACCGCAGTCACAGCGTTGCGAGCCGAGTACGTCGCCGGTGAAACATTCCGAATGGATACGGACGAGCAGGTCTTCGCCCTGGGCGTCGCCTATCACCAGCGCCAGGTGATTCTTGTCGTCCCATGTGCCGCGGAAATGATGCAGGCAGAACGCGCCGTCCGCGGTGGGTATGCGCGCGGTGACGGTGCGTTTCACTGCCATCTGTGAACGGTGCGTCGGGCCATTCTTCGATTCAGAGGGGATCAGGGGGCTCCCCGCAACTGATGTGTCCGACATTGAAATTTACTTAAAACTGCCGTTAGCTGAAGCGTTCCTCCAGCCACGGGTCTCCCTGCATATGGTAGCCGTAGCGCTCCCAGAAACCGGGGCGGTCGCTGCGCATAAACTCCAGCCCCCGCAGCCATTTGGCGCTCTTCCAGAAATACTTCTTCGGCAACAGCAGCCGCAAGGGGTAGCCGTGATCCGGTTCGATCGCTTCCCCCTGAAAGAGGTAGGCCAGCATTGTGTCGTCGTCGTCGAGCACGTCCAGCGCGATATTTGTGGTGTAGTCGCCGTCGCAAAGGGCCATCACGTGCGTGGCCGCCGGGTCGACTTCGATATGGCGCAAAAATTCCCGCCAGGGCACGCCCGTCCAGGTGGTGTCCAGCTTGCTCCAGCGGGTAACGCAGTGGATGTCAACCGTCTGCGTCTTGGTCGGCAGCGCCATCAACTCCTCCCAGGAGAAAAGTTTTTCCTGGGCAAGCCCGAAGATGGACAGATTCCAACCATCCAGAGAAGAGTAATGATACGTCGGGCCGTAGGTCAACACCGGAAAGCGCTCGGTCACAAACTGGCCCGGCGGCACCCGTTCTTCGCGTGGACCGGTGGGCAGGTTTTTGACCCGTTTCAACCGCTCGACTTTGCGGAAGGGATTTTCGATACGCATCATTCCATCTCCATATAGTGAAAAGTGAACCCCGTCCCGCTCTCCCGCCGTTGCAGTGTAGCCACTAACCACCGTCCACTGCCGTAAAGCGTTTGAGAATCAAGGAGGCGTTCTGGCCGCCAAGACCGAATCCGTTGCACAGGCCGGCATCGACTTGGCGGGCGCGGCTGACGTTGGGCACGTAGTCGAGGTCGCAGTCCGGGTCCGGCTCGTTGTAGTTGATCGTCGGCGGGATACGCTGCGTCTGCATCGCCTGCACGAGCGCAGCCGCGCTCTGCGCGCCGGCTGCGCCCATTGCGTGGCCAATGCTGCTCTTGATGCTGGTGATCGGTATGTCGTAGGCGCCCTTGCCGAAGATGCGTTTGATGGCCACGGTCTCCGCTTTGTCGTTCAGAATTGTGCCGGTGCCGTGGGCGACGATCCAATCGATCTCCCCGAAGTCGAGCCCGCTCTCGCGCAGCGCGATGCGCATACATTGGCTTGCGCCCTGTCCGCCCGGGTCCGGCGCGACCATGTCGAAGGCGTCTTCACTCAACCCGTAGCCGGCGAACTCGGCCAGGATCGGCGCGCCCCGCGCCTGCGCATGTTCCAGCGTTTCCAGCACAAATGCCGCCGCGCCCTCGCCGACCACCATGCCGTCCCTGTCTCCGCTGAAGGGGCGGCACGCGCTTTCCGGCTCGTCGTTGCGCGTGCTGGCCGCGCCCAGGCGGCTGAAGGTCGAGATCGCCATTTTGGTCAGATAACCCTCGGCCCCGCCGGTCAGCATCACATCCGCCTCCCCGCGCTGGATACGGCGCGTGGCCTCGCCGATGCTGGTGATGCCGGTCGCACAGGCCGTCACCTGGCTGTTGGTCGGGCCGGTGATGCCGCATTTGATGGCGATAAATGTCGGCGTGCTGCTGATGAGCGCGGCCGTGGCGCTGGCCGGATTGAAACGTCTGGGGCCGCCTTCCTCCAACTTTCGCCCCTCCTCCTCCACAATATCCCAGCCACCGAAGGCCAGCCCCATCTCCACGCCGATGCGCGTGCGGTCCTCCTGCGAGAAGTCCAGGCCGGAGCGGGTCAGCGCCTCCTGTGTCGCCTTCCACGCCAATTGGGTGCCGCGGCTGGTGCGCCGAACGTCTTTGCGGTCCATGTACGCGCGCGGCTCCCAATCGTTGACCCTGGCCGTGATCTGCGTCGGGAAATCGGTCGCGTCCCAGTGGGTAATCGGGCCGGTGCCCGACTTTCCGGCGATCAGCCCGGCCCAGGAGCTTTCCAAATCGTGCCCCAGCGGCGTCACCAGGCCGACACCGGTGATGACGACGCGTGGCGTGGAAGGTGGTCGGTTTCCGTTCATCTTCGTTCTTGCTCATTCGTTTGTAGTTCTTAGTATCCTCTTGCGCTGGCACTAAGAACTAAGAACTGGCTACTGAAAACTGCTCCTACCGCATTGTCAGGGCCATGACCGCCTTCTGCGCGTGCATACGGTTTTCGGCCTCATCGTAGACGATCGATTGCGGGCCATCAATCACCTCGTCGGTGACTTCGATGTTGCGGTCGGCTGGCAGACAGTGCATATACAGGGCGTTGTCGTTCGCCAGGGCCATGCGGCGCGCGTCGGTGATCCAGTCGGTGTACTGGCGGCCAATCTCGGCGCTCCTCTCGTCGTCATCGGTTGTGAGCAGCGCGCCCCAACTCTTGGGGTAGAGGATGTCCGCGCCCTTGAACCCGGCATCAAAATCGTCCAGCATTTCAAAACTGCCGCCATGCTGCCGCACATTGTCCTGGGCCTGCTGCACGATAGCCGGCATCAGCTTGTATTCCGGCGGATGCGTCAGCCGCACGTTCATGCCGAAACGGGTCATCTGCAAGATCAGGCTCTGGGGCACCGAGATCGGCTTCTGGTAGCTGCTCGCATACGCCCAACTGACGTTGATCGTCTTGCCTCGCGGATCGCCGACCTTTTCGACAATCGTCATCAGATCGGCCAGGATCTGGAATGGGTGGTAGATGTCGCACTGCATGTTCAGCACCGGCGCCCGGCTGGCCTCCGCCACGCTGTTGATGTAGTCGTTGCCGATGCCCCAGTCGCACTGGCGGATGGCGATGCCGTCATAGTAGCGCCCAAAGATTTCACCGATCTCCTTGCCGGTGTCGCCATGGCTGATCTGTGTCGTCTCGTGGTCGATGAATGCCGCGTGCCCCCCCAGTTGGGCCATGCCCGCCTCAAAGCTGGAGCGGGTGCGCGTGCTGGTGAAGAAGAAGAGCATGGCCAGCGCTTTGTCGCGCAAAAGCGGGTGACCGATCCCCAGCGCACGCTCCCGTTTGAGCGTAAGCGCAACGTCCAGCACCGTCTCGATCTCTTCTTTCGAGAAGTCCATATCACTGATAAAATCGCGACTGCGCAAATCCGTTTGCATTCGAGCCTGCTCCTGATTCCATTGTAATGATTTCGCATCCAATTTTCAGTAACTGCAACTCCACTCAAACGCGTGGCGCTACTGAAAACTGAAAACTACAAACTGATTTTCGTTCCCGTCTCTCCTGCCAGCGCCCGTTGCAGATTCTGCGGATTGGTGATCAGGCAGCGGGCGTGCGGGTTGCGGCTGTTCTCCAGAAATTCGGTACACGCGTCGATCTTGGGCTGCATACTGCCGGCCGCGAAGTGCCCCTCTGCCCGATAGCGTTTGGCCTCGGCAACCGTGATTTGTCCCAGATCGACCTGTTCGGGCTTGCCAAAGTGCAGCGCCACCTTTTCCACGCCGGTGCTGATCAGAAAGAGGTCGGCCCCCAATTCGACCGCCAGCAAGCTGCTGGCTATGTCCTTGTCGATCACCGCGGACACGCCCCGCAGCTCGTCCTCGGCGTTGCGCACAACCGGAATCCCGCCGCCCCCGCAGGCCACAACCACCCAGCCCATCTCCACCGCCTGCCGGACCGCCTCGATTTCGACGATCTCGATCGGTTTGGGGCTGGAGACGACCCGCCGCCAACCGCGCCCGGCATCCTCCATCACGTGCCAACCTCTGCTCTCAAAGGTGCGCGCCGTCTCTTCATCCAGAAAGCTGCCGATCGGCTTGGACGGATTGGCGAAGGCCGGGTCGTTCTCGTCCACTCGCGTCTGCGTGATGATAGTGGTGGTCTTTCGCTGGATCTGCCGCTGGCGGAAATCGTTGTTGAGTGCCTGCTGCAGCATAAATCCGATGCTGCCTTGCGTATCCGCCACAACCAGGCTGAATGGGATGGTGTGGACTTCGCCGAGGGCCAGTTCATTGCGCCGCAGGATGAACCCCACCTGCGGTCCGTTGCCGTGGGTGACCACGACGCCCTGCCAACCGTTCTCGATCATGCCGGCAATCTGTCCGGTCGTCTCATTCACCGCATCCCACTGGTGGACTATCTCCGGCCGGTTGCTGTCGGCAATAAGGGAGTTGCCGCCGATAGCGACGACAGCCAGATTGGTTGCACCGTGGGTCCTGTTGTCATCGGCGGCCATATGGGAACTGTGATCTGTCATTGCCGGCTTCGGTGTCCGAATGCAAATCAGCTGTCGATCAGCGGATGCGGTTCACTGATTATAAGAATCGACAACAGAAAAGTCAATGCAGCCTCTTCCGCGCGTGTGTCCCAAATCATTGGGTCATTTCGTTTTTCCCTGTTTCGTATCAGGACGCCTGCGGGCGCAGACGCCCTCCGGCGGCTCCGGCCCGCTAAGGCGGGCCTGCGCACCCTTCGCCGCTAAGGCGGCTCAGGGCTGTCGTCGGCAAACCCCCGCCGCCGCCAGGGGCTACGCCCTTTTTTGGCGGTCGGGCCTTCGGCCCTCCCTTGTGCGGGGGGACACCCCCCGCAACGCCCCCCTCCAAAACCATCCCTCATCGACCATACGCCGTATTTCCAGCTGTGCGGCTCAACCAAGGTAGCGGCTGCCAACGAATACACGATGAGGTACCCTGAACGGGCGGCGGTGATGAAGGGCTGGTCAAGACAGGCACCGTATACGGCTTAGTAGTTACCTCAAAACTGAAAACTGACCAATCCTGATTCAGACAGCGGCTGCCCAAAAGTCTGGGATGCACCCTTCCCTGGCGCGTCATACACAGGCCTCTGCCGGCGACAGGACAAGAGAGCGCACTATGCACCTGTGGACTGTTCTTAAGGGTGATTGTGATAGACGGGCTGTGTGAATGGCTCCACTAAGCACCTTGGCTTGTGGTCCGCCTTTTGGGGCCAAGCTCACAAAAGCCGCCAGCGAAGCGCCGGCGGCCTTTCCTTGTTGCTCCGCTGATGATAGACCCCGTTGTATCCCCGCGTTAGCGCCGTCCGCCTTGGCCATGAGCGAAGAATTCTACTTTTCACTATTTGAGTCTGGTATGGCAAGGCGCCATCGGCGTAGTGCCAAACATTGGCAAATACTGCGTCGCCTATTCTTGTGGCCTGGCGGTGACTACTGCTGATGCAGCACCGTAGCCGATGGCATTTGTAGCAAGTACCCGAACCGTGTATTCCACACCGTCCGTCAATCCGTTAATCGTGTACGATGCAGGCGATCCATCGTACGTCCCAGTCGCTTCCGATACGTCTTCCGGAGTTCCCCAGTCGTCTGCGGCCTCCTTCCACTGCACTTTGAATCCAATAATTGGCGAACCTCCGTCACCACAGAAAACTGAACCGGGATTGAACCAAGATACAGAGAGTTCACCGCTTCCCTGCGGTTGTACCCTAACTTGTGCAGGTGCTCTTCGGGGCTTTCCTGGAGACGCCGCTGCAACGACCACTGCTGTGTTCGCAGTTTCAAAAAACTCGGAGTAACCATCGTCGTCTTCGAAGATGACCGCCACGTTGAGGGTCATTCCCACGTCTATGGACTGAACTATGTAAGTGAATCTGTCGGCCGTTGTCTTCCGAAAATACCCTCCGCCGGCATACCATGTGATAGAGAAACTGGCATTTTCAAGACCGTTTTCGTCCGCAATGTTCGAGACATCTACCGTCAACGTCTCGCAGACCTGCGCTGTGCCACTAATGGTAGGAGCACCCGTAGCCGGAACGTTCTGACTGGGCTGGTCGTCGGTAGGTGTTGCTGTAGCCGTTGCAGTTGCTGTTGCTGTGGCCCCCGGTGGAGGCGTGGGCGTGACAGTCGCTGTGACTGTGGCTGTCGGCGTGGGCGTTGGCGTATCGGCCGCGGACACGGTCGCGGACGGGAAGGGGGGGCCCGCGCAGTCGCCTCGGACGCCGTTGTCGTCCACGGGGCAGACCGAATACCAGTATGTCCTGCCGAGCGTAGGATTTCTATGCGTGTAGGCTGTGCCTGTCACGCCGCCGTCGTCAAGGCGTTGCCAGCCGGGGTCGTCGGTCCACCACGCATGAACCTCGTAACTAACCGCGCCGGAGACCGCATTCCAGCGCAACTCGACCACGCCTGCGCCCGCCTGCGCGGTCAAGACCGGAACAGACGACGCGGAGGTGGTCGGCGTCGCAGTTGGCGTCGCCGTAGCGGCCTCGGACACGGTCGCGGACGGGAAGGGGGGGCCCGCGCAGTCGCCTCGGACGCCGTTGTCGTCCACGGGGCAGACCGAATACCAGTATCTCCTGCCGAGCGTGGGGTCACTGTGCGTGTAGGCTGTGCCTGTCACGCTGCCGTCGTCAAGGCGTTGCCAGCCGGGGTCGGCGGCCCACCACGCATAAACCTCATATCTGACCGCGTCGGTCACCGCATTCCAACGCAACTCGACCACGCCCTCTCCGGCTTCCGCTGTCAGGGAAGGCTCAGAGAGTGTGGAACCCGTCGAAGTCTGTTGCGCCGAAGCCGGGTTCGTGTATAACAAGATGGAGACGATGGCCAACCAAACACACAGACCGGCCAGAAATGGCAAACTGTTCCGTTTTCGCAACATTCGTCCCTACCTCCTTGAACGAACGGTTCATCAGTGACCGTCAGATGCAATCCGACCGCGACGTTGCTTCCCATATCGGCGACCGACCCGATGCGGCTATCCATCAGCTCGCTCCTGGTGGATCACCGCCGCTGGAGTTCCAGCTCCAACCGGCTTTTTCTGTTCATTGGCATAGATATAGGATACTTCATTCACCCTGCAAAGACGAGATAATTTGGACGTAACTACCCAGCTATACATTGTACGCGATCTCAAAAGAGGGCATATAGGCCATCCAAGTGCATTGCATCGTGTTCAGAACCTTTTGAATGGTCTGGACCGGGGGAAGACGGTATGTCTGAAGTGGCCAGTTTTTCGTTTTCAGCGTTTCGTGACCCCACTCGTACAAGGTACTGAGTTTGAGGGATAGACAGGACTACCGTCGCACGGCTTAAATGCCATCTGCAGTGCCTATCTGGACCAGCCCTTGCCATGGTTGACTAGCCCTTCATCCATGCCATCATTCACGCTCTTTCGATACGTCTGCAGTTGATAGCTTTGGTTGGCCGCCGCCGTCTAGCAACGATGATGGCGTATGGTTGTGGCGCGGATTTTCAGGGGGGCGTTGCGGGGAGATTCCCCCCGCACAAGGGAGGGCCGCAGGCCCGACCGTCCCAATGGGCGACCGCCAGCCCTGAGCCGCCTTCGCCCGCAGGCGTCCCATAACGTGGAGTGAGGAGTGAGAGACCCTTTCGCTCGCCTCAATCAGTGTCGCGATTTGACTATGGCTGAGTCGTTACCAATATGGTAAAGATCTGCGCCGCCATGGTTATCGGCAGGAAAGATTCATGGACCACAGCCGCAAGCCAGCAAAGCTTTCGGCGTCTTGCCCCGTACCTGATTCACTACGGTGCAACTGCCCGGGTTCTCATTAAGAGATGTCCGCTGCTAATCCTTGTCTGCAGCTACAATCTCTTGAAGATGCTCGGCCTGCGCCAGTGGCAGCCGAATCGTAAATGTACTGCCCTGCCCCACCCCTGCACTGGCCACCTCAATCTTTCCGTCGTGGGCCTCGACAAGCGCCTGTGCGATCGCCAATCCCAGCCCAACTCCACCGGTGTCACGAGTTCGATTTCTGTCGACACGATAGAAGCGCTCAAAAACGTATGCAATGTCTTCTGATGCGATGCCGTCACCGCTATCGGCTACATTAATCTCGGCCGTCTCTTCTTCCGCCCGCAATGAAAGCGTGATGTCCCCACCGGCCGGCGTGTGTTGCAATGCGTTTGTCAGAAGATTCTGCAAAGTTTGGGCGATCCGCATGTGGTCGACGGCAGCAAGAACGGATGACGGCGGCAAACTGGTGTCGAGAGAGATACGCTTTTCTCCCGCCAGTGGAGCAAAAAGCTCAGCCACCTCCTCCAGCAGAACCACCAGATCACTGGAACTGCGCTGCAGCGGCAACTGGCGCGCCTCCGCCTGCGCCAATAGTCGCAGATCGTCCACCAGCCGGTGCAAATGGCGGGTCTGATCGTATAAGCGGGCAATCTCTGCCTTTTCGAGAGGGTAGACATCGTCCAGAAGCGCCCGCAGATTGCCTTCCAGAACAGTGAGGGGCGTGCGTAGTTCGTGGGCAATATCGTTCAACATGCTGCGGCGCAGCGTCTCCGCATTTTCTAACGCGGCAGCCATCTTGTTGAAAGAATCTGACATCTCCCGCATTTCGGCACTGCCCTGTTCGGCCACCCGAAAGCTGAGGTCGCGCCTGGCGATGGCCTGCGTCCCGTCTACAAGATGGGTGAGGGGCGCCGAGAGCCAACGACTTACCAGCATGCCGAAGACGATCGCCAGTATGGCGCCCTGATCTCAGAAGATCGAGGATGAAAGATGCAGGCGCTGATGCACAGCGTTAAGTGGATCCGAGAACTGGGCCCATTGAGGGCGGCTCGTCGTCAGTGGCGGCCGAGGTGGGAGCAAGAATCCACTTCCTGAATCGGGATTCTGAGGGGCGGATTTTCAGGATGATAAATGGGAGCCGGCAATCCAGACCCACAGGCCTGTTGCAAGTTCCGCTTCAGCGGGCCGAAGGTCCACCAGAGCCGCGTCGCGATTCTGAGATGTGCCTGATGCCTCGATTCGCACGTGTGGTGAAGCAGGGCAGACGGACCGTAGACTGATCGTACCCATATTGCCCAGAACCCAATTCCAGCCGGTCTCAGGGATCTTCCCGGCCCGAAAGTGGCCCTGCACCAGTGTAATTAACCGGCAATCCCTCAAAAAAAACACCCATTTGGGGACGAATCCTGCATCGGGAACCGATTGACCAACTGGAATTCTCTGGGATATGATCTCCCTGTAAGGGTAAGCTGTTACGTTGCGTCGGGCCGCAACGCCATCAGCCGCTCTGCACCGACGCGACCGTCTTCCGCAGGAATGTGACCGACTGCGCGAGGGCCGCTTCCGGTTCACCGGCAATGCGGCATTCGTAGGTCAGATAGCCTCCGAAACCGATGTCGGTCAGAGCCTGAATTCCGGCCCGCCAGTCGATGTCGCCGACGCCCGGCTGAATGCGTGTGTTGTCAGCCACGTGGACATGGCCGATGTACGGGCCGATTTTGCGGATCGTCGCCGGTGTGTCGACTTCCTCGATGTGCATGTGGAAGAAGTCGGTCAGCAGAGCCACGCCGGGAGGGTCCCCCGCCCGCTGGATGATTTCCACGCCGTCCTCCTGCCGCCGCAGCAGGTGCTGCTCATAGCGGTTGAGAGGCTCTAACAACAGCAGCGTGCCATGACTGTGAGCAAACGCGGCCAGATCCCGCGTGATCTCGACCAACAGCTCTTTTTCCAGCGCCACCGCATCCTTCAGCGGCGAGAGATCCGGCAGCCGCGGCGGGCCGAAGATCGGCGGCACAATCTGGCCGGCCGCGCCGAAGTAGCCGCAGGCCTCCAGGTTGCGCCTGGATTCGTCGATGCTGGCTTGGCGTTTGGCCGGGTCCGGGTCCAACCAGTCGAACGTCGACTGGCCGCAAACGGAAGAGATTCGGACTGTGCGATTGCGAAACGCGGCCTCGTATTCACTGATGCGTTCATAAAGCCGCGACCGGCCCTGGATTTCGACGCCGTCGATTTGCAGCTTCTCGGCGCAGTCGAGCTTCTCGTTCAGCGTTTCGCCAGGCAACAGGTTTTCCTGAATTGAGATTTTCACGGCGTCTCCTTCAAGTTCAAGTGGCGCGGCACGCGCGGTCTCGGTGTCAGAAAGATGTTGTGCGATCTATCATGCCAGCGTGGTATAGGCAGCGCCTGTCGAGCTGAACCCCCATACGACAGTGCCTTCATCATGCGAGCCTGCTGTTTCTGTATTGCGTAATCCGTGCGAAAAATTCTGGTGTCAAACGGGATTCACATTTGACCCAATTCTGGACTTGAGGGTGTTCATGTTTGCGGTGTGTGGGTGACTCAGAGTAGGAGTTCGTGCTATACTCATGTAGCGGGTAAATCTGCCCGTTGTTGCATTGTTGGCTCCCCCTCCGCTTCCGCATTTACGCGTTATCGAGTCGGCGGACGGGCGGGCAGTTGCCTTTTTCATTAATCTCTGTCGTAAAGCAATGAGCTACAGTTCTCCTGGCCCCTCTCGATCAGGGGGGTATCCGCAAGATTCCGGTTCTGATGACGGCAATGCCCATGGGGCGACTCCCGCCGAACAGAATGCTTCTGCCCCGGGCAGTTCACACGCGCTCGCGCCACACCGCCGCCATCTGCCCACCGTGAAGCCGGAAGTGATCATTGAAATTCCTCCGCCTGTCAAAAAGGGGCGGCGATATGTCTGGCTGAGCGCGGGGATTGTCCCCTTGATCATCACCGTGATTGCGCTCTCGGCGCTGGCGATTCGCTCTCAACACTTATCCAACACGGCGCAGGAGGCAACTGTGGAAGCGCTGGTCGAGTTGCGTTTGGCAGAAGAGCGGGCCAACAGCCCTCAACCCGAGATCAGCGCCGCGCTCGAGGCAACTGTGGAGGCGCGTGTCGCCATGCGCCTGGCGGAAGAGCGCGCCGTCCTGTCGCAACAGTCCGTGACGAACGCGCCTGAAGCGGATGAACCGACGGTAAGCTCAGCAACCACTGACACCGCTGCCGCGCCCCCCGTTTCCGGCGAATCCGCTCCCTTCTATGGCGAAGCCTCTGTCGCGTTGCATCTCCGCAAAGGTCCTGGCCAAAACTACGCCTCGCAGGAGTTGATTCCTACCGGCATGCGCCTGCGTCTGCTTGGCCGCACGGTGGACAGCGGCTGGTATTTCGTATCGATAACCGACGGTTCCCCCGCAGATGAGACGGGATGGGTGGCTGCCTGGCTGGTGACCATCCCCGAAAACGGAGACCCGCTTCGTCTGGCCGTGGTCTCCCCGCTTCCTCCCTCGACGCAGAATGAATAGCAGCGGCGAACCGCTGAGGCGCGTCGCGCGTACCGCGCCGCCGCCTCGTTTGCTCTACAGCCCCAGCGCGTCGTCGATCTCCTCCTGGTAGCTCCGCACTGCCCCCGACAACAGTTCCTCCAACTCCACGACCCGTCCGACGGCTGCCGATTCGTAGGCGCCCAGAATGGCCGCGACCGCGATCATGCCGTCGCGCCCGTCCACCTCCGGCGGACGACCGTGCAACACCGCCTCACCGAAATCGTGATATTCGATTGCCAGCAGCCTGGCGTCCAGCGTGTACTCCGGGTGGGATACGTCCGGTAGGTCATAGACGACGCCATCGGCGCCGAACAGCCGCGCGGTGATCTCGTTCAGCGAGAAGTCGGGCAGCAGGCTGAGGATCTCTTTGCCGTGCAACTCCTTCCCCTCCAGTCGCAGCCTCACCGCCCCGCCGCTGCGGTCTCGGGGTACGTCCAGCGCCCCCCACCGCCCATGAACGCTGCGCTCAAAGCGTCTGCTCCCCCTGCCCCCGCCGATGTGCGTGAACTGCGCCGTCGCGCCCGACTCCATCGCGTACTGGGCCAGGATCGAGTCCTCGCCGGTCGCTTCGATCGTCTCCGGGTAGGTGGGCGTCTGCTCCCGGTAGGAGATCAGCGGGTGATCGTCGGCGACGGGGCGGCGGCGCACCGGTTCCACGATCAGCCCCCGCCCAAAAATACGCCGGTATTCGCCCAGATAGTAGCGAATGATGTCGGCATAGTGGACCCCCATGTCCAGGCCGACCGCCCCTTTCTCCTTCAAGTGCCGCCAGGGGGTGGCGGACATCACATCGCTGCCGCCCAGCGATGTCTGGATCATCAGGAACGGGTCGCCCAGCAGCCCGGCGTCGATCACCGCCCGCACCATCCGGTTGACCGGATCGCGTCGATAGTTTTCCGCCGTCGCCAGCACCGTGCCGCTCTGTGCCGCCGCGTCGATGATGCGGCGGCAGGCGCGTATCGTGATGCCGAGCGGCTTCTCCACCAGCGCATGTTTGCCTGCCGCCAGCGCCGCCGTCGCGATCTCGTGGTGGCTGGAGCCGTCGGTGACGACATCAACCGCGGCAATGTCCGGATGGGCCAGCATTCGCTCCAGATCGGTGAAGATCAGCGGCTTGCGTCCAAACAGACGCTCGATCTCGCCCGCGACCCGCTCCGCATTCTCGCGCCTGATGTCGCACACGGCCATCAGCTCCACATTCGACAGGCCGGTCTCTTCCAGCACGTGGTAGGCGATCGTGTGGCGATGGCCCATGCCGCCGCAACCCACTACACAGATGGGAACGCGTTCATTGCTCTGGCTCATGGTCAGTTTCTCGTTGCGAGTTTCCAACTCCTGGTGAACCCCTGCACACGCAGCAGTCACAAAAAGCCAAAAACTGTAAACTAAAAACTCCCTTTACATATGTTGTGAGATTTCATTCTCTTTGGCGGTGATGAACTCCAGCAGCGCCGGCACGCCTTCCTGCGTCTTCTGAATGCCGCGCGCAATCGCCGGGATGATCTGATCCACCGTTTCAATCCGTTCCCCGTAGCCCCCGAACGCCTCCGCCATCTTGGCGTAGTTGCCCGAGATATCGGTCGAGCCGTACTTCTGCTGCGAGACCGGCATGATCGGAATCTCAATCGCCATCGAAAAGTTGTTGAACAGGACCGACAGGATGGGGATGCGCTCGCGTACAGCCGTTTCAAAGTCCATGCCGGTGAAGCCGATGGCCGCGTCGCCCCACACGTTGATGCAGAGCTTGTCCGGGCAGGCCAGCTTGGCGCCCATCGCCAGACCCAGGCCGTAGCCCAGCTGCGTCGTCTTGCCCCAGCCGATATAGGAGAGCGGCGTTGTCGACTTCCAGAAGGGCGAAAGCTGATCGCGCGGGCTGCCGGCATCGTGCGTGATGATCGTATTGGCCACATCGACCGTCGCGTAAAGGTCGCGAATCACCCGGTAGGGGGAGAGCGGCGCGTCGTCGCTGTTGAGCTTGGCGGCCCATTCAGACTCCACTTGCCGTTGATCTCCGCGATTTTGGCGGCCACGCCAGCCTGGCGGCCGCGCGGCTGCCCGCCCAGCCGTTCCGACACAGCCTCGATCAGCGCGCGCAGCGTAAGCTCGGCGTCCCCGATCAGGGCGTGCTGGCAAGCGACATCCTTGTTGATGTCAGCCGGGTCCAGTGTGGCGTGGATGATCGTCTTGTCGGCCGGCATGCGCACACCGAAGTTGGTGAAGCTGAAACTACAGCCGATGCCGAAGATCAGGTCGGCATTGTTGAGAAAGTCGGCCACGGCTCTGGCATGGGAGCGGTTGGCCGAACCGAGGCTCAAGGGGTGTGTCTCCGGGAAGGCGCTCTTGCCGTTCAGCGTGGTCGTGACGGGCGCTTCCAGCAGTTCCGCCAACGCTTTCAGCGCGTCCCAGGCCTTGGCGTAGTGGACACCCTGTCCCGCGTAGATCACGGGGCGTTCCGCCTCCACCAGCATAGCGGCCGCCCGTTGCACGCCCGCCGGGTCCGGCCCATAGCGCACCCGCTGCACCGGCGTGTAGTCGAACTCTTCAATGTCGGCAGAGGAGATGTCGGCAGGGATCTCGACCAGGGCCGGGCGCGGCCGTCCGTTGCGCACCGCCGAGAAGGCCCGCCGTATCGCCGCTGCTGTCATCTCCGGTGTCGTCAACTGCTCGCTCGATTTGGTGACCGAGGCGTAGCTCTGGGCCGAGTTGAAGTTCGGCTGCACCTGGTTGATCGCCCGCGGATAGCCGCCGGGCAGGACGATGATGGGCGAGGAATCGCCGAATGCCTGCGCAACGCCGCCGAAAGCGTTCTCCGCACCCGGGCCGGACTGCATGCAGAAGACGCCGATCTTGTCGCCCGAACTCAGGCGGCTGATGGCGTCGGCCATGTGCAGGCCGATGCGCTCCTGGCGCACGATCACTGTGCGGATGTCCAACTCGGCGGCGGCTTCGATCAGAAAGTTTACCGGATAGGCGAAAAGGATTTCGGTGCCCTCTTCTTTCAGGCATTGGGCGATTGCTTCAACGACTTTCATGCTCTTCTCCTTGGTAGGTTCTCAGTTCTTGGTTCTTAGTTTCCAGTAAAATTACAGCCTTCAGTCCCGGAGCAGTTACCAAAAACTAAGAACTCGAAACTGTTAGTAGCCGAGTTTGACACTGACTGTATTCTGCAACGGTTCGCCATTCAGATAGCGTCTCAGGTTATCTCTGAGCATGCGCGTCACATTGGCGCTCGTCTGGTCCGAACCGGGCGAGCAGTGCGGCGTGATGAACAGATTGGGCGCATCCCACAGCGGATCGTCCGCCGGCAGCGGTTCGGTGGCCGCCACATCCAGCGCCGCGCCCGCCAGCTTGCCCTCCTCCAGCATCCGGATCAGGGTCGGCTCATCGAAGATGCCCCCGCGCGAGATGACAGCGAAAAAGGCATCCTGCTTCAGCAGCGCCATTTCCTCCGGCCCCAACATGCCGCGCGTCTCCGGCGTGATCGGAACGGTCACCACGACCACGTCCGCTTCCCGCAACAGCGCCGGCATACCGTCCAGCAGTTGCAGGTCCGAAACGTAGTCCGGCTTTTCGACAGCATGGGCGTCGACCGCGATCACATCCATCTCGAACGCCGCCGCCCGTATGGCGATCTGGCGGCCGATATTCCCCAGGCCGATGATGCCCATTTTGAGGCCCGCGAGACCGATCAGCGGCGTGCCTGGCGGGTTCTTCCACTCATGCCGTTTCTGCGCTTCATAGAGGCCGCCAAAGTGCCGCGTGATGAACACCAGCATGCCAAACGTGTGCTCTGCAATCGTGCTCGCGTGCGCGCCCCGCGTATTGCAGACGGCAATGTCCCGCGCCGCCAGTTCCGGCGCGTTGTGCATCCATTCCACGCCCGCGCTGGCGGACTGGATATAACGCAGGCTCTGCGCAGCCTGCAACTGGCTGCTGTTCATCGGGCCGAACGCGACCTCGGCGTCCGCTGCCTGCGCCGCAATCTCCTCAGCCGTCTCGGCGTACACAAATTCAACCTGCGGAAACTCCTGCTGGAAGAGTTTCGCAAAACGCTCGACCCACCGCGCTGTCATGAGAACTTTCATTGTACTCTCCGTCATTCCTTTGAACTGTGATTTATGTGTTGATGGGATGGACTGCGGTTGTTGGACGCGACGGCGCGGCTCGCTTACGGCCCCTGCATACTCCTTCAGCCGCCTTGCACACAATCTCTGGTGTATAACGGCTGCGCGCCGGACGTCATTATACACCAGAACAGCCGCGGCGCAGCATATTCGCTCAACCGCGGGCGCATCCCCAAACGGTGGCGCATCCCCAATCGATTATGTAAGATTTTGGGCTGAAACCGGCGTGTGCTATAGTTGTTTCTTAGCGCATGGGGGATTAGCTCAGTTGGCTAGAGCGCTACGTTGACATCGTAGAGGTCACTGGTTCAAGTCCAGTATCTCCCACCTGGCGGCATGACAACATTGCATCGGCCAAATAGTGATAGGCAAGCTGCACGCAAAGGACGAAGTGGCAGCACATTGAACGTTTCTCTTCGGGCTACGATTCAGGCTGGAGAGCATACGCGTTTCCGCCTCTACCGAACACACCGCACTGGTCGGCTATGTGCAGGTTTGTTCGGTATATTTCTGTGGATATTGCACGTTCAGAGTTGAACAGTTGAGTGGACCCTGCTTTCAAAGACGAAACAGTTCAGGAGGAACGAAGATGCGAAGCACTCTGTTCTTGAAAAAATTGGCGGTTGTATTGATCGCCGCCGCCGTAGTTCTGTCCGGTTGTCATTACCGGTATCAACCTCATTCTAAAATGGAGCGTTCCGCCACCGGAGCTGGCTGGCGGATTAGCAAGGCGGACCGGCCGGGCTACACGGTTCATATGGTAGAGCAGGCTCTGCGGCGCTACGACGCCAATGGTCGCGAGGCGACGGTCGCCTACTACAACTCCCCAGAGAGCGTGGACGGCGAGTGGTATGTCTTTATCTTCGATGAGAAGGATCAGTTGATCGCCCATGCCAACCCGGATCTGCTGGGTATGGATCTGAAGGGTAATCTGGGCGTGGATGTGACCGGTTATCACGTCGGTGACCTGATGCGCACCGCGACTGAAGAGGGGATGTGGGTAGACTATATCTTCCTTAATCTTGCCACCGGTAACCAGGAGTACAAGCATTCCTGGGTGGTCAAGCGTGACGGGCTGCTGATCGGTTCCGGCTGGTATCAGGTTCTGCCCAGTCTTTCTTTGGCCGTTACCAAGGCGCAACCGGCGGAATACACGGTCGCCATGGTGAAAAAGGCGCTTCAATACTATAAGGAGCATGGCCGCGAAGAGACGGTCGCCTATTACAATACGCCGGAGAGCGTGGATGGGGATTGGTATGTCTTCATCATCGACGAGAACGATCATGTGATCGCCAACGCCAACCCGGAATTGGTGGGTGAAGACTTGAAGGGTGATCTGGGGGTGGATGCCACCGGTCACCGCTACAGCGACCTGCTGCTCAGCGCGACCGAGAAGGGGTTGTGGGTAGACTATGTCTTCAACAATCCTGCTACCGGCGCCGAGGAGACCAAGCATTCCTGGGTCGTGCGCCACGATGGAGTGCTCATCGGCTCCGGTTGGTATGAATGATCTTTTGGCGGGTGCCCTCTGGGCGCGGTGATTAGCCTGAGATGCAGGGGCGCTCGACCGGGCGCCCCTTTTGTTCTTTTGCGTTCAAAAATTGAAGTGGTAACACACTGCGCTCATATAGCGGAGCGGTAGCGCACTTGCAACACACTGCGCTCACTTCGCGGAGCGGCAGCGCATTGACAACCGGCCACTTCCTGAGGTGTTTCATGTTGATTGACGGGCTTCCCCATGGGGAAGCAGTGCGGGCCGCAGGCGCAGCCTATGCCGGCAACCTGGGACGGCTGATCGATCTGTGCATCGCCATCCAGCAGATCCCCGCGCCCACCTGCGCGGAGGCCGACCGGGCCGCGTGGGTGGAAAGCCGCATGAATGCCATCGGCCTGGCCGATGTGGAGCGGGATGAACTGGGCAACGTTTATGGCCGCGTGCCCGGCGTGCAGGCACAGCCCGCCCTGCTGGTGTCGGCCCATACGGATACGGTCTTTCCGCATGAGACGGATTTGCGGTTGCGTCGATTGGGCAATGGATTGCTCTGCGGGCCGGGCATCGGCGATAACTCCACCGGCGTTGCCGGTCTGCTCACCTTGGCCGAGACGTTGACGCAACTCGCAGCGCCGCCGGTGGACATCTGGCTGGTCGCCAATTCGATGGAGGAGGGGATAGGCGATCTGCGGGGCATGAGGCGGGTCGTGGACCGGCTGGCTACGGCGGCGGGCGGGCGCGGCGCCTTGGGCGCGGTGATCGTGCTGGAGGGGATGGGCCTTGGGCGCATCGTCCACCAGGCGTTGGGCGTGCGGCGCTATCGCACATCCGCCACGGCGCCGGGGGGCCATAGTTGGGGCGATTTCGGCGCGGCCAGCGCAGTGCATGGCTTGGTGTCGGTGGCGGAGGAGATATTGAAGGTGCAACTGCCGCAGACACCGCGCACGTCCTTCAATATCGGCCGCATCGGTGGGGGTACGTCGGTCAATACCATCGCCCAGGAGGCATGGATGGAACTGGATCTGCGCAGCGAGTCACCGGAGATGCTGCTCTGGCTGGATGGGCAGGTGCAGCGGATCGTCGAACGCCACGTCGCCGCGCACAGCGCACGCGGGGACGGCCTGAGTTTGCGTTATGAACAGATCGGCCATCGGCCTGCGGGCGCTCTCCCTTTTGAGCATCCACTTGTACAGGCCGCATGCACGATTTTGCAGGAGATCGGCATCAAGGAACGCGGCGATGCGCGCATCAGCAGCACCGATGGCAATGTGCCCCTCAGCCGTGACATTCCGGCCGTCTGTGTGGGCCTTACGGATGGCGGGGACGTCCATCGTCTGAGTGAATGGATCGACCCGTTGCCGCTGGTAAAGGGGATGCAGCAGTTGCTCTACCTTACATGGTGGAGCGCTGCGTGGTTGACAAATCGCGGCACGTGAACTGTGAACAGTGATCGGCAACATCACTGGCAACCGCAAGGCCGGAAGGAAGTCAACTGAAGTTTTCCCAGGAGCAACCAAGATGGCTATACAAATAGACGATCTGTATAAAATCCGGCACAGCGCAGCCCACGTGATGGCGCAGGCCGTGCTGGAACTCTATCCCGAGGCCAAGTTCGCGATTGGGCCGCCGATTGAGAACGGCTTCTATTACGACTTTGATCTGGGTCTGGATGAAGACGGCTCGCCGCGCACCTTTCGGACCGATGATTTGAAGACGATTGGGAAGCGGATGCGCCAGATCATCGGCGGCAAGCACGAGTTTGCCTATCGCGAAGTGAGCGCAGCCGAGGCGCGGCTCCTATTCGCCGCTCAGCCCTACAAGCTGGAGTTGATCGATGGGCTGGACGAAGGCGAAATCGACGAATACGGCAACGAAGTGACGGAGAAGCCGGTCATCAGCACCTATAAACATGATACGTTTGAGGATCTGTGTCGCGGGCCCCATGTGGAGCATACCGGCAAAGTCGTCGCCGATGCTTTTCAACTCTTGAGTGTGGCCGGGGCCTACTGGCGGGGTGATGAAAAGAACCCCATGCTGCAGCGCATCTATGGCACGGCCTGGCGCAACCGCAAAGAGTTGAGAAAACATCTGGATCAGATCGAGGAGGCCAAGAAGCGGGATCATCGCAAGCTGGGCCGCGAGCTGGAGCTCTTCATCTTTGAAGAGGAGGTCGGGCCTGGTCTGCCCCTGTGGCTGCCGCACGGGGCGATCATCATCGAAGAGCTGGAACGCCTGGCCAAAGAGACCGAAGATGCCGCCGGCTATCAGCGCGTGCGCACGCCCCATCTGACCAAGGAGGATCTCTTCCTGCGCAGCGGGCACCTCGCCTTCTACAAGGACAGCATGTACCCGCCGATGGAGATGGAAGGCGTCACCTACTATGTAAAGCCGATGAACTGCCCCATGCACCACAAGATCTTCGGCTCCAAGTTGCGCAGCTATCGCGAGCTGCCCGTGCGGCTGGCCGAGTACGGCACCTGTTACCGCTATGAACAGAGCGGCGAGCTTTTCGGACTGATGCGGGTCCGTTCCATGCAGATGAACGATGCCCACATCTACTGCTCCCAGGAGCAGTTCGCCGATGAGTTCATGCGGGTGGTCGATCTGTATAAGTATTACTTCGATCTGTTCGAAATCGATCGTTTTGTCATGCGCCTGAGCACGCATCACCCCAAAAAACTGGGCGAGAAGTACGTCGACAATCGCTCTCTCTGGCAGCAAACGGAGGAGATGGTGCGCCGGGCGATGACGGAGGGGCATGTGCCGTTTGTGGAGGAGCCTGACGAGGCCGCTTTCTACGGCCCCAAGATCGACGTGCAGATCTGGAGCGCCATCGGCCGCGAGTTCACGCTGGCGACGAATCAGGTGGATTTCGCCCAGCCGCAGCGCCTGGACCTCTCCTATATCAACGCCGACGGCGAGAGGGAGATTCCACTGTGCATTCACCGCGCGCCGCTCAGCACACACGAGCGCATGATCGGATTTCTCATCGAGCATTACGGCGGCAACTTCCCCGTCTGGCTGTCGCCGGAACAGGTGCGGGTCATCCCGGTTACGTCCTCGCACAATGCCTACGCGGCGCAGATTGAGCAACGCCTGGTCGGCGCCGGCGTGCGCGTGGCCGCCGACCAGAGCAGCGACCGTATGAACAACAAGATCCGCCAGGCCCAGAACATGAAGGTCCCGTATATGTTGGTCGTCGGCGATCGGGAGGTTGAAGCGGCGGCCGTTTCGCTGCGCCGTCGAGACGGCACCCGTCAGAATGGGATGCCGGTCGAGGAGTTCGTCGCCTTGGTTACGGAGCGCATCGCCAGCCGTGCCAAGACAGTGTAGACCTGTCGGGCGCAGTTATCCGCCGCAAGTGGATCGTGGTCAGTGGTTCGTGCAGCCTATACCGCACGAACCACTGGCTATTCCGGTTTTTGAGCAGGGGCAAACGCCCGCTTCCGTCCGCAACGCGCAACCGATTGGCGGTTGCGCCCGCCGCAATTTTCATGTTTGACGTAATACGCTTGTACTGCTATACTTCCGACGAGTAAGCAGTTGGATCATCAACCACCGATGTGCCCTGGCAGCAACCCCCCTCTGAATATGTGGTTCAACGCAGCACCACATTATCATTTGAGCGCGAATCGTCCCGCAATTCATAACGGGAGATGGGCTTCAAAGCCCTTGTTGCCGCGGGCAATACCCCAAAAGGAGAGCAGTAATTAGTAGAAACACCACACGAATCAACCAATGGATTCGTACGCGCGAGGTGCGGGTCATCGATGAAATCGGGACTCAACTCGGTATCATGGATGTGCAGGTCGCTCTGCAGACCGCAGAGGAGAAAGATCTGGATCTGGTAGAAGTTGCCCCCAATGCCAATCCGCCGGTCTGCCGGTTTATGGATTACGGCAAATACCTCTACGAGAAACAGAAACGGGAGCGGGAGTCGCGCAGGGCCCAGAAGCAAATCGAGATCAAGGAAGTGCGCTTGCGGCCCAAAACAGGCGAACATGATATTCAGGTCGTTCTCACCAAGACGAGAAAGTTCCTGAAAGATGGCGCCAAAGTGCGGGTGCGCATCCGCTTCCGAGGGCGTGAGATCGTCCACCGCGACATCGCTCTGGACCTGATGAAACGGGTCACGGAAGAGTTGGAGGATGAGGCGGTCGTTGAATCTCGCCCCGGCTTTGAAGGCCGCAGCATGGTGATGCTCCTCGCCCCAGCCGCGTAACCGAACTGTTTCGCCTGAGGCACTGCACGCTTCGCGCCCGCTGGCGTAGGCGAATATAGCCGTCTGCGGGATCCATCTGTTGGAATTTTGGATTTCGCGGTCGGCTATGCTAACATTTGCTGCTTGCATGGCGCGTGTTGTTACGCCTGCGCGAACGCGGCGCGTATTCAGTTTAGCCAGTTCATGACATTGAGCAATTTCAATGCGCCCCGCCACGCACGGGGGACGCGGGAGCAACTGAGAATAACGATGCCAAAGATGAAGACCCATAAGGGCGCCCAAAAGCGCTTCCGCGTGACGAAGAACGGCAAGTTGCTGCGCCGGAAACAGGGCGGAAACCACCTGCGCCGCAAGAAACGCAAAGTCAGCGAGTATCGTCACAAGATTACAAGCAAGAACGGCAGTCAGATCAAGTTGATCAAAAGCTTGATCAACTGATCTCCATTGCATACTTTTTCATGCAAACGGGATGCCTGGGCGCACGATAGGACGCCGGGCATCGTACATCGTCAGACACGAGGATTCAACTGATGGCACGTTCCAGACCGAAGGTTTATGCGCACAGGCGCCATAAGAAGGTGCTTAAGTTCACCAAGGGGCAGTTCGGCAGCCGATCCAAGCTGTTCAAGCGCGCCAACGAGGCGATGCTCAAATCGCTTACTTATGCCTATCGCGACCGCCGCACCCGCAAGCGGAATTTTCGGCGGCTGTGGATTACCCGCATCAATGCTGCCTCCCGGCTCAACGGCCTTAAATACAGCCATCTCATCTACGGACTTAAGCAGGCCGACGTGCAGGTGGATCGCAAGGTGCTGGCCGACATCGCCGCGCGCGACGCAGATGGATTCAGCGCCCTGGCTGAGTTGGCCAAGAGCCATTTGAGCGCAAGTTAGCAACGGCTGTCGGACAATTCAGAGTGAAGATGGCAGAGGCAATCGTCTCTGCTTTTTTTGTCTGAACTGTGATTTTGGGCGCCGCCAACCCGATCTGTTCGGACAGTTGGCGGCCACCGCAATGCACCGGGACAGGCGCGCCCGGCTCCCGCTCAACTGGATGAAACAGATCATCAGTTCCAGCAATCCACAGGTCAAACTGGCGGGCAAGCTGCACCGGCAGCGCCACCGGCAAGCCCATGGCCTCTGTCTGTTGGAGGGGATGCGCCTGGTGCAGGATGCGCTGGCGATGGGCGCAGCCTTCCACGCCTGCTTTATCACCGCGGCTGCTGCCGACGCGCGGCCGGACCTGATGGCGCAGTTCGAGCCCATCTGTCCGCTCTATCTGGTGGGCGCGGAGATTCTCGACAAAATCAGCGAGACGGTGTCGCCCCAGAACATTGTGGCAGTGGCCGCCATGCCGGAGTTGGCTCTGCCTTCCTTCGCCGCGCTGTCCCTCGTTCTGGACGGCGTGCAGGACCCGGGCAACGCCGGGACGCTCCTGCGCACGGCTGCCGCAGCCGGTGTCGATCAGGTCCTGTTCGGGCCGGCCTGCGTCGATCCGTTCAACGGCAAGGTGATGCGCGCGGCGATGGGCGCGCATTTTCGCGTGGCGCTGCGCGCGCTGCCGCACTGGCAAACGGTCTCGGCGCTGCTGTCCGCCGGTCAGTCGCTTTATGTGGCCTGCGCGCAGGGCCGCGTGCTGTACGATGATGTCGATTGGAGCAGGCCGTCTGCGCTGGTGCTGGGGAGCGAGGCGCGCGGCGCCAGTTCGCAGATTTGGGATAGAGCGACCACGGTCGCGATCCCGATGGCCGCCGCCACCGAATCGCTCAACGTGGCCGCGGCCGGCGCCGTCATTCTCTTCGAGGCCGCGCGACAGCGCCGCAAAGCGAGGAACCAGTGAACCGCAGCGCATACGGCGCTCCTCACCTGGACCACAGCAGAGCGTTTTGACAACCGTTTGGCGGCGGGATACACTTTAAAGAGGCGAAAAGAGAGTGTGCAATTCACGCTTCAACTCGGTATAGGCTGGCCTCTTTTCGCTGTGGCGCGCGGGGGGGACGTATGGAACTGACGAGTCTGTTCGGGTATATATTGATTGGCTTGTTGTTCGGCTGGATCACCTCGACCCTGGTTGAATGGGTGTGGTATCGGGGCCGGCGCAGGCGCATCGATCTGGCGATGGCGTCGCCCGGCGCCAGGGGAAGCTACCAGATGGAGGAGCGGGCCGCGCCGACCGTTGCTGGCGATACAACTGCGCCCCGCCGGCGCTCCCAGGAGGATGCGCGGCCACAGGCCGCGGAAGGCAAGCGCGCACGCGCAAAACGCCGCAAAGGGCAGCCTCTTGCCAACCGGCCGGACAATCTCACCGCCATCCACGGCATCGGCGATCTCTACGAGCAGCTTCTGTACCGGGTCGGCATCTTTACCTGGCATCAGCTTTCCCGTGCGGACGCCGAGTCCCTGCAACAGATCACCAGAGCGCTGCCCAGCAGCAACACCCATGCCTGGATCGACCAGGCGCGCAAGTTGGCGAAAGGGAACGATCGGGTCGGAGCGGTCTACGATGGGCCTCTGCCCGCAGACCTGACCCGCATCGACGGTGTCGATCACCTGTACGAAGATGAACTCTTCGCCGCCGGCATCTTCACCTTCCGGCAGTTGGCAGAGACGGCGCCGGACGAACTGGCGCGCATCATTCCGGCGCATCAGGCGGGCGATCACCTCGACTTCGTCAGCTGGATCGCCCAGGCCGATTCGCTGCGCGATGAGTACTATGCTGACGAGCCGCCGATCCTGTAGGCCGGACTGTGATCGTTGAATGCGCCGCCCCCGCCTTTAACGCGCCAAAGTTCGGGCAAATAGATTCCAAAGCGCCATCAGAATATGTTTGCGGCAGCGCCGTCAGCAACCCCCCGATAGCAATACGCCCGTATTGACGCACCCCATCCGTCGTGATGTGATAACACGCATTGCGGCTGCGGAAGCCGGATCATTTCGTTCGTTCCAATCTTCATCGGTGTCATGGCTCGGCTCCGGGCCGGTCTTCCCGCTGTCAAGACTCGTTCACGGCATAGACGCGCGCGTCGCGCAGGGAGAACCGCAGGCAGACGTCGCGTCCCGCCAGGCCGGTCGTGTCCTTCTCGCCCCAGCGCAGCGGCAGCGTCGTGCCATCCACGTCAATATAGAGACATCTTTCGCGCTCATAGCCCTCGATCACGTGGCCGTCCGGTTGCCGCACCTCCACCATCACGTAGGCCTGGTCGGGCAGGAGTGTGCCGGTGCCGCTCTGGAGGTTGACCGTCAGGGGGCGCGCCGGCATCTTGAACAGGGACGAGGAGAACTCGGCGTTCGACTGCGCTCCGACCCAGGTGATGCGATCGACCGGCGTGCTGTAGCGCTGCATGGTGTTGTACTCAAGAAAGCATAAGCGGTCAGCGACGACAAAGGGCGTGCAGGTGGTGAAGACGCCCACGTGCATCTCGCGCGCCGGCCGTTGCCAGCGGACTCCATCATGGCTGACCCACCACTCGTAGGAGATGTGGGGCCCGTGTTCGCCGATCATGAGCGGGCTGCGGGCGTAGTTGCGCATCAGCCCGACGAAGCGGTCGCGATAGGGGAACACGGTGAACATGTAGAATTCAAGCTCCGGCGGGTCGTCTGCGTCCGGTTCGATGAAATTTTCGAGCCGCGACCAGCGGACGCCGTCATCGCTGCTGCGGATGGCGAGCACGCGCCGTTGCCCGCGGGGGTCGTTGGCGCCGATGCTGTCGGGGTAGGCGAAGTGGTAGGGGCGCAGCACGGCCTGATAGCAGCGGTATTTCCGGGCGCGCGGGTCGTAGATCGCGGAGAACGCGTCGTTGCCGTCGCCGAAGGCGGGGCCGTGCGCCCACTCTTGCCAGTGCAGACCGTCCGCAGAGAAGGCTGCGCCGGCGTTGTGAACCGGGTGAAAGCCTGGCCTCGCCTTGTCAGCGAGCGCAGGCCCCCAGCCGGTGTGGAGCATGGCATAGCGCCGGTCGCGGTCGGCGTCCTCGTTGCGCATGACCGAGAAGATGCCGCCATGGTCGATCAGCGCATTGGGCGATTGGGCGTCGGCGACGATGCCGAGTTCGGGCCGCTCGAAGTGGATGCCGTCGTGCGTGCGCGCATAGCACACCTGCCACTTCATCTTGGCGGGATCCCAGCCGCGGCGCGTGAGGCTGAAGGTCTTGGCGCTTTCGGAGTGGCTGCGTGCGCTCGCCTGTTCGGCGCTCAGGTGCTCGGCGAGGAAGCGCTCGCGGCTGCGGCGCAGGCTATACCAGACATGGATCGCGCCGTCCTGCTCCTGCAGGGTGGTGAAAGCGAGGTCTTGCGCGAATTCGTTCAGGTCCTCCTCCAGCCCCTGGGGTGGGTCGGGATCTTTGCGGAGCGTGCAGCCGCCGGTTTGCAGCCGCCCGCGCGGTTCGTGTACGTCCTCAGGCGACATGAAAAGCAGGTTGAGCGTCATGGCTCGTCCTCCTCGCTTGCGTAGCGGCTCATTCCCACACGAAGACCGTGCCCAACAGTTGATGCGGGGCGTCGCGCAGGGTGTCGTAAACGCGCTGCGCGCCCGCCACCGACACGACATCCTGGAGCAGCGGCGCGATCCTGATCAATCCCCGGCCGACGAGCCGGCACAGGTTCGCCAGGTCGTCGCGGTCGTAGCCGCTGTTCTGCCTGATTGTGATCTCGTGCGCTTGACCCAGATTGAAGGTGTAGTGGACGTTGAAGCGGCCGGCGATGAGCATCAGTCTGCCGCGACTCTTGAGCGCGCGAATCAGCCGGTCCTCCATGCCCTCGACGCCCGCCGCGTCGATGAGCGCATCGAATGCGCCGTCGGCGATCTGTCTCTTCCAGCCGTCACCGGCGACGTCGAACACCTCCTCAGCCGCGCCGATCTGTCGCGCCAGTTCGAGGCGGCGGCGGTCGATTTCGCAGACCGCGACGCATGCGCCCATGGCGTTGGCGATCTGGGCTGCCATCTGGCCGATAAAGCCCTGGCCGACGATCAAAACGCGTTCGCCCATGCGCAGATCGGCGTGGCGGCAGGAGTGCATCGCCACACCGGTCATGCCGAAGAGCGCGGCGTGCGTGAGGTCCACCTCCTGCGGCAGCTTGATGAGCAGGCCGTCTTCACGCGTCACCACATATTCCATGTGGTCGGCGTTGATGTATACCAGGTCGCCGACTGCCAGTTGGGCTGCGTCGGGGCCGGTTTCGATCACGCGCCCCACCTGCTGATAGCCCCAGCCCGCCGGCAGGGCGCCGTCCGCGTGCGCATAGTTGCCGCCGACCAGGTCGTTGTGCTCGGTGCCGTTGGTGATGCCCGAATAGATCGTTTGCGATCTGATCTGGTTGCCTGTCGGGCCTTGCGGCTCGGGCCAGTCGTTGACCAGGACTTTCTCGCGTGTTCTGTCGGGCCTGAGTCTTGTCACCAATGCGCGCATGAGGCCGTCTCCCCGCGTTTGGCATTGCGTCAGGGCATCAGATTCTTCGGGCTGTCCAGTGGATGGCCCGGGCCAGAATCTCGCCGAAGTTGGGGTTGGCCCAGCTGAGGTTGTCGTGCCCGGATTGGATGCAGACGACGCGGGCGCGCTTGTGCATCCTCGCCCAGGCGATGGCGCGCATGCTCTTGATGTGCTCGGCCGTCAGGAAGATGTCGCTGTCCGCGTCCGGTTCCTCCATCAGGTAGGTCTCGTCATCCATCTCCCAGGCGGTCAGGCCGGCGGTGATCGGGTGCTCGGAGTTGGCGATCTCGACGCGCAGCGTCTGCTCGGGGTGGTGGCCGAAGCTGCGATCCCCGATGCCGACCATTTCGCTCCACACCGGCCACTGCGGGTAGGCGAGAATGGCGTGGTGCAGGAGGACGATGCCTTGCGCGGTCTCGCCCAGGCGCGCCAATGCCGCCTGGGGTTTCCCGGCGTACCAGGGCCCGTCGTCGCTGGGGCCTTCCATCAGCATCGTGTAAAAGAGCGCCGCGTCGTAGCCGTCGCGGACGCTTGCGCGCCCAGACGCGAAGTCGTCCATGTGCTGGATGTAGGCGTCAACCTCCGGCAGGCTGCGAAAGAGGCGGTGGAAGTTGCGCACGTCGTAGCCGTGCCCGCCGGTGATCACCGCGCATTGGATCGGGTTCTGTGTCGTCCGCTCTGTGCCCATCTGTAGCTCCGGCGCTGGCGCTTGAAAAGCAACGCTGGGGACGCAGCGACTCGCCGTCCCCAGCGTCTTCTCGTATTGCCTGCTGCCCACTGCGCGGCCTCGTCAGCGTTACTGCGCGCGCGTGAGGGCGGTGTTGTAGGCGTCTACGATATCCTGCGCGCCCATGTTCTCGATCGTGGAGGTAAGCTCGCCCCACGTGTCGTCATTGATCTCGATCTGCCCCTCGATCATCTGCTGGATCGTTTCGAGCAGATAGGTGTCGATCGGCGTGCCGCGGCTGGCCGCGACTTCGGACTCTTCTTCGTTCAGGACGATGGAAGGTAGAGGATCGCCGTAGGAGCCGCTGGGATTGATGAAGTTATCGTCGATCCAGCGCCAGCCGTCCGGGAATTCGGGCGCGGGCCAGTCCGCCATCAGGCCCCAGTGCGGTTCGGCCTCCGGCCACCAGACGCGCGCGAGCGAGCCGATGTCATTGATGAAGGCCGTCTCGTTCGTCAGCGCGGGCGGGGATTCGGGGATCTGGCCGTCGCAGTAGTGCTTTTCCTTGAGGCTGGGATGGCGCAGAATCGTGTCGGTGTAGCACTTGCTGCCGTCGGCGCGATAGGTCCAATCAACGCCCTCTTTGCCCTGGTAGATCAGGAAGCGGCCCTCGGTGCTGAACAGGTAGTCGATCAGCCAGACGGCGGCGTCGGTCTCCGCCTGCGAGGAGGAGCCTGAGATGACCAGCGGGCTGCCGAGCCATACATTCGAAGGCGCGGGCCAGAGGATCTTTTCGCCGTCGACTGTCAGCGACATGACCGGGTAGAACTTGCCCTGGTCGATGCCCGCGTTGTCGACGCAGGAGTAGAAGTGCCAGCCGGTGTTCTCAAGAATCGCGCCCGCCTCGCAGGTGCCGCGGGCCAGCGTCTCCCAGTCCGGGTCGCTCATGGTGGCGTATTCGGGATGCAGGACGCCGCTCTCCCACATCCAGTTCATAAACTCGACCATCGTGCGGAAGCGGTCCATCAGCGGACCGTACTCGTACTGCTCGGTGTACGGGTTGTAGTAGACCGTTAGGTCGGTGCCCAGCCATTTGGCCCAGTTGCCGGCGTGGCCGGTGAAGCCGCTGCGGCTGGAGAGGACCGGTTTGCCGCCCAGCTGCTCCTGCAGGCACAGCATCGCGGTCTTGAGGTCGTCCACCGTCTGAACGGCCTCCCAATTGCCATTCCATCTGTCCTCAATGATGCCGCACTGCTCGATCAGGTCGGCCCGCAACTGCAGCCACGGCCGCAGCTGGCGCAGCCGTCTGACCTGCGGCACGCCGTAGATGTTGCCGTCGGGCGAGGTCATCAGGCGCTCCATGTCCGGCTGTCTTTCCATCTCGGCGGCAAGGTTGGGCATCTTGCCGGCCTCGATGTACTCGCTCAGCGAGACGAACAGCCCTTGCGGGCCGAACTGGTGCGCGATGTCCATCGGCGTGCCGGTGGAGTCGGCGGGCACGCCGAGCTGCATGATGTCCGGCAGGTCGCCCGAAGCCAGCGTGGTGGCGATGCGCTCGCCGAGGAACTCGCGCGGGATCTGGCGGAAGGCGAAGTTGAAGCCGGTGCGCTCGGCCAGCAACTGCATCGAGTAGGTCTCGGGCGTGATGTCGCCGAAGACGCCTTCGGGCGCAATCATCAACTCCAGCATCAGTTCGTCAGGCTCGGCGGCCATCGGTTGCGCTGGAACGCAGCCCACTGCCAGGATGCTCAAGACGATGAGCAGGCAAACGGATGAAGATAGGCTGAATCTCTTCATTTTTCTTCTCCTCAATGGTGGATGCAAAGTGAATAGATCGTGAATGCGAGCTTTTGTATTCCGTACTGCGCAAGAAAAGGCGCGGCGCTTGCGCCCCAGGGTTTAGCCTTTGATCGCGCCGACGAGCGTCCCTTTGACAAAGTACTTCTGCACGAAGGGATAGACGAGCAGAATCGGGGCGGTGGTCACAACGACGGTTGCCATCTTGACCTGTCTGAAGAAGGCTTTGGCCTGCAATGTGTCGGCGTAGTTCCCCTGCACCACGTCCCCTGTCGCGCCCCGGATCAGCATCCGCCGCAGCATGATCGTCAGGGGGAACTTTTCCGAGTTGTTGAGATAGAGCAGCGGGTTGAAGAAGTCATTCCAGATGGCGACGGCAACAAACAGGGCGATGGTCGCAAGGATCGGTTTCGACAGGGGCACGATGATCTGCAACAGGATGCGAAAGTCGCTGGCGCCGTCAACGCGGGCGGCCTCCTTCAGCTCGCGCGGGATCATTGAGATATTGGCCCGCACCAGGATGATGAACCAGAAGTTGAAGGCAACCGGCAGCGTGATGACCCAGATCGTGTTGAGCAGGCCGTAGCTCTGGTAGGCCAGGTAGGTGGGGATCAGGCCAGCGGAAAAGAAGAGCGTCAACCCCAGGATCAGGCTGATCGGGCCGCGCAGGCGGAAGCGCGGCTCGGACAGCGGGTAGGCCGCCAGCAGGCAGGCGATGAGCGTGAAGGCGGTGCCGAGCACGGTGTAGGTGATCGAGTTGCGGTAGGCGCGCACGACCGCGTTCGAGCGCGCAATCGCCTCGTATGGTTCCAGGTTGAAGCCGATCGGGAACAGCTTGACCGCCTGTCTCCACACCGCTTCGCCGTCGCTCACCGAGATCGAAAAGACGTAGAGCAACGGGTAGAGCATCAGGCAACTGAAGCCGATCAGGAACAGGTAGTTCAGGTAGTCGAACAACTGCATCTTTCTCAGCGTATGCACGGTTTACTCCTGGCTACCACAGCCCCTCGCGGTCGGCATTGGTTCGTTTTACGATGTAGTTGGCCGCGATGACCAACATGAAGGCGATGATCGAGTCGAACATCCCGATCGCCGCGCCGTAACTGAAATCGAACTTGATCAGGCCGCGGCGGTAGACGTAGGTGGCGATGACATCCGACACGCTGTAGGTGGCCGGTTGTTGCAGCAGGAACGCTCTTTCGAATCCGACCGAGACAATCGTCGCCACCGAGAGGATCAGCGTAACGTTGATGACGGGCAACAGGCCGGGCAGCGTAACGTAGCGGATGCGCTGCCAGCGCGAGGCGCCGTCCACGATCGCCGCTTCATAATGTTCGGGCGGAATGCTTGTCAAAGCCGCCAGGAAGATGATCGATCCCCAGCCGATGCCCTGCCACAGGACCGAGCCGATGTAGAGCGGGCGAAACCAGGCCGAAGTGCCGAGGATGCGCCACTTCTCGCCGGTCAGGGCGACCGCCATCTGGTTGACGATGCCGTCGAAGCTGAAGAAGTCGTAGATCAGGCCGACGATCACCACCACGGCAATAAAGTGCGGCAGGTAGCTGATCGATTGGGTCACGCGCTTGAAAAAGCCGTGCTGCTGTTTGACCTCGTTGATCAGCACCGCAAAGACGATCGGCAGCGGGTACGAGATCACGAGCGTCAAGAAGCCGAGCACGACCGTGTTCTTTACGACGCGGAAAAAGAAGGGGTCCTCAAAGAACTTGAGAAAGTTCTCCAGCCCCACCCACTCGCTGCCCCGCACCCCGGCGACGATGTTGTAGTCTTTGAAGGCGATCTGCAGGCCGTAGAGTGGATAGAAGCGAAAGAAGAAAAAGCCGACCAGGACCGGCAGGATCATCACATAGAGCTGCCCATTGAGGCGCATCTCCTTGATCAGCCGCATCCGCCAGCCGCGCAAGCGCCCGGGCGCTTCCGAAACCAGCGCGGCGCCTATGGTGGCGTCTTCTCGCATAGCGCTGCCTTGAATTTAAGGGAAAGTGGGTTGGATAGGCCTGAAGAGCATCTCATCCCCACAGTGTGGCATACTTGAACGCTCGTTTCCTGTCAAATAAATAGAAGAATCAAGAATCTGGACTTGCCCCGAAATGTCAAGAGACTGCAGTGTCTGAATCGGGATTTTCAGGAGGGAAGGCTGCTCCTGAAAAACTCCTTCTCGCACGAATCTGAATCTCGTCCGAAACCGGGACTTTTCGGGCCAACAATGCAATCGAATCGTGGCCGTCTCGCCTGCCCTTACGCAATACGCAATCCAGAAAGAAGCCGGTTCTCGATGTGATCCCACCTTAGTTCCCTCCAAGACGCCGGCGCAGCCACAAATTCCTCCTGCAAAAACAGGTCATTTAGGCATCTGTTCCCTGTCCAAAGCAAAAGATTTCAGAGTGTGCTACTTTGGTTTGGAAATTATATACGAAAGTAGACAAGTTGCAGTCAGGGTCTTAATCCCACCCATCGAAACCGAGGCTCATTTTCAATGACGCCGTGGCATCGAAGAAGGTGTAGATAAAGATTGTGAAGATCGCCATGCTCTGCCTGAGTGAGGTCTGGGTCAAACATGGCTTGCACCCACTCCAAATAAGTTGCTCCCAAATCCGATCTAGAAATCTCCAAACCTGCGCCAATTACCAAACGTTGGCTTACAAAATCTGGATGAAGTTCACTGTTTCTGTTTCGAGTTGGCCCCGACTGATAATCCCAAATATGGTCTCGAGTCGAGTTAATTACTGTGCCCCGTGTCATTTCTAATCCTTTTGTCGTTTTGAATGCTAAGAAGTCTTGAAGAAGGATGTTCACGAATTAGTTCGTTGACATTTCCTTTCTTTCAAGTACTCCCATTCGGATTCCCGCTTGGGCTTGGTAGTCATCAGGATGCGGGCAACGTTATCGGGAGTGTCGGGGATGGGGTTGGGCATGGGGTGGGTGCGAGGACGGCCGCGGGGTTTTTTCTGATCCTCATTATTCTTTGTTGACATTCTTACTTCCTTCCCTTTGTAGCCCTGCAAATGTGTATTATTGTTCTAAGATTTGTGCCAGCGAATCAAACATCTCCTCAGTTTCGTTTCTCAGCAACATGGCTTTAGTCAATCTGCAAGATGCGTCTTTTACAAAAGCCATCTGTTCATTCTTGTCTGGAGGATAAAGGATTTTGATTTTCTTGATAGCTTTATAATCCAAGGCAGGCCGCGACGACCCAGTAACTGCTCTATCGATCTGTGGTCTACACAGGGAGGAATTCAGAAATAAGGACAAGTACTCTGGTATTACTTTCTCATCATTCACTTCGATTTTGACGGAGTGCTGATTGATGTTAGCAGGCGGAAATCCTTTAGGGACTACTGCTGCAATCCCATACGACCCAGTAATCGTAAACACCACGTCGGATTCTCGTAGTTGCGACCGCAGTAATTCTGTATGAGTCCTTGAACTAATACAGGGATCGTTTTCAGGATTCCATTCTAGCCTCATTGGTTTCACATTTTGCACCCTGATAAACTTCGGCCCTTCGTCTGGATATTCAGCCCCACGAGGAGTAGCACCACCTTTAAGAGCAGTCGGGCTTGCCCGAAGCAATTGCCCAAGCGTTTCTATTCTCCAAGAATTCCTGGCGGCCACCTCTTCAAGCCTTGTCATAGACTTGAAGTAATGAGGGAGGAAATAGTGTGCATCGAGCCGAATAGTTGGATTTTCCGAAAACAGGTCAGAAACGACGAAAACAAAATCAGAATGGGCGTCGGGTAATGACCCGGTAGAATCGAAGAAATCAAACTCCTCCAGAATTTGAGGCAATGTGTTCAAATGGGGTCGTTCTTTCCCTGCATCGTTATGTCCAACATTGGGATTAACGGCCATGAATACATCAGGTTGTGCTTCTGACGCATGTGACTTTTTTCTCAGATAAATTACAGAAGTCTTGACCGAACCCTGTGCTTTGACAAAGGTGTTTCGAGGCAAAGACACAACTGCCCGAAGGATAAAGTTTTCTAAAATGTATTTGCGGAACGGTTTGGACGAAAGTGTGTTCAAAACACTTTCGTCCATTACGGTTATAAGTCGGCCACTACCCAACGGGGAGCTTTCGTCGGTCAATAGATCATGGTAACGCTCAAGGAACATAACCGAAGATCGTAAAGATGACCGCGGTTTCCCTTTGTCGTTCACTGCCAAAGCGTAATGTCTAAGTACTGCGTTTTCGTTGTCCTTCCTTTTCTCATACTTCATTGAAAAAGGAGGGTTGCTAAGAATACAAGAAAAGGTTTTTTCTTTGTCTAACAACTCTAATCGCAATTCCTCAGCCTCAAGACGAACTTGGAGTGGTATCCCCTGCTCAATGCTTATGTTCTTATCTAGTGCGTCCGCAAAATAGATTCTACTCCCACCATCCTTGTGTAACAGCATATTTAGACGAGCAATGCGAGCCATCTCTGGGTCTTTGCCAGCATCGATTCCCCACAATGCTTCTTGACGCAAATGTTGTAGAAGTTCATTCTTTTCTGTTGGAGTTAGAGCGTTGTTGTGAAAGACCTTATTGGTCATCTCCGCCATAGCTTCAATTAGAAATCCACCCGTGCCACAACAACCGTCCAAAACCGTATCCAATTCTATTTTCGAGGCGCGCAACCTTGCAAGCCCAACCATAAATTTAACGACTGATCGAGGAGTGAAGAACTGGCCTAACTCTTTGCCACGCATAGTTGCAGTCAAGAATGTCTCAAATAATCTTCCATTCAAATCTTCATCAACCGTATACAGGTCGAAATTTTCAAGAAAAGACACAACGTTCTTGACAGTAGCGGGAGCTAACCCGATACCTTCGTTAGACTCCCAAATTCTCTTCTTTTCACCTCTGTTTATCTGCTCTTCTAATCGACTAGTGAGTTGGTTAAAGAGGATCGTATCTATGGGATTGTCTGTCGCGTTCTCCATTTGCTCAATCCATTGAACTGAGAATCGAACTGCATCAGACGGCACACGGTCAATGCCTTCATTTGCACTAATTCCATTAGAACTTAGAATTTCCCGAAGGCGACGATCTTCATCGACTTTGACAAACATAATCTTAGCGAATTCATAAAACGCAGATGCCGGACTTCGTTTTTCTGTTTTCCAGATATTTCGATGACAAACCTCAAAAATCGCTGGCAATTCCGCCGGTTCAACCGAGTAATACTCAAATTCATGCCCTTCGACAACTGGAGGAGGTTTCACAAGGGAATCACGACAAATGGCCCCTTTGAGAGCCTCAAAGGCAGGGTTATCATCTACGAAGTCATCAAAGGATAGTGAGTGCAAAACCGAATTGCTGTCAAAATGCTTGACGATAAAGCGTGACCCGTTTGTACCGATACAGTACGGCTCAGATTTCGGATTAGTCATATCTCTACGAATTACAGACGCATAGAGTTGTGCATCTTGCACACCGTCCTCAGCACCCCCAGATGGATGTTTTGCGTCTATAACCAATACGGGTTTGACTTTGGAGCGTGAGGTATAAACAAGATAATCAGGAATGTATCTTTTACTTGACTTTGCTTTTCCAATGGAAACTTCACCAATCGCAGTCTTAGTCTCTATAAAGTCTTCTCCGTACCCTAGTTCTTGAAGTGGGCCCCAAAAACTGGACCACGGGCTAAGGTGTATAATGGAGCAGAACACCAAGCACGTGGAGGGGCAGATTCATGGTCAAGAAACGACGGCGACACACAGCGGCCTACAAGTTCCGAGTGGCGCTGGAGGCGGTTGAAGGCAGTAAGACGATCAGTCAGTTGTCGAGTGAACATGAGATTCATCCCAACCTGATTCGGGCCTGGAAACGGCAATTGCTGGAAAACGGGCCTCGGGTCTTCGCTACGAACGGCGAGCGCAAACAAAAGGAGCAGGAGGCACAGGAAGCAGAACTTTATGAACAGATCGGGCGGCTCAAGATGGAACTTGAGTGGTTGAAAAAAAAAGTTACCCACTTCGGTCAGTGAGAGACGGCATATGGTCGAGGTAGCAAACCCGACTCTAAGTGTACGGCGGCAGGGTGAACTGCTCGGGCTCAATCGGTCGTCGTACTACTACCACGCGGCGCCCGAGTCAGCACTGAACCTGCAACTGATGCGCCTGGTTGACGAGCAATTTCTGCGCACCCCCTTTTATGGCTGGCGCAAGATGACCGCCTCTCTGCGCCGGCTGGGCTACGCCATCAATGGCAAGCGGGTCAGACGGCTGATGCGTATGATGGACATTCAAGCTATCTACCCCAGGAGAAGCAGCAGTTCTCCTGGCAAGGGACACAAGCTCTATCCTTATCTTTTGCGCAACCTGCCGATTACCCACGTCAACCAGGTCTGGAGCGCAGACATCACCTATGTACCGATGCCTCGTGGCTTCATGTACCTGGTCGCTGTCATTGACTGGCACAGTCGCTATGTGCTCGCCTGGCAGCTTTCCAACACGCTGGACGGTATCTTCTGTCTCGATGCCCTGCGCCAGGCGCTCTGCAAGGGTCGGCCCCAGATCTTCAACACCGACCAAGGCGCACAGTTCACGGCCGATGCCTTCACTACCGCTCTGTGCGCAGCCAACATTCAGGTCAGCATGGACGGCCGCGGCCGCGCCCTTGACAACGTCTTCTGCGAACGCTTATGGCGCAGCGTCAAATACGAAAACATCTATCTCAACCAGTATGACACAGTGCGTCAGCTGCAAACTGGGTTGACCGCATACTTCGACTTCTACAACCATGAGAGACCGCATCAAAGTCTCAACTATCGCACACCGGCTGAAGAGCACTTCGTGCTCTGATCAGAGCCGACCGCATCCGTCTGGATGCACCTTATTTTTTCAGTTTCGTGGTCCAGACATTGGGACCCACCATATCTTTCAATAGAGGCAAAATCAAAAATTGCTCAACATCACTTTCGTTTCGCAGGTTTTTGATTTTGCAAAACTTATTTGTCCCTTTCTTAGTCTTCATACTGTCACTCCCTCTGACTAAAATTGTCGAATTAACTAGGCAATAACCGGATTTGGGCTTGACAGGGGAGGCAAGCTGGTGTGTAATTTAGACGGCCAACGGGAGAGCGTTAGCCTGTTGTCTTGCACCGTTGAATGCCTGTACATCGCTCGGCCCAGTGCCGCCGCCCTTTACCTGGGCTACAACGTCCACAAAGACACCTTTGCGGAGTGGATACCGCCCACGCCCATCTATACCTTTATCCCCTACTTGCTTTTGATTAAGGCATCAATGAAGCACTATTTGTACAGAATCGTCCATATTAAGATCAAAAACATAGGGCTTCCCATCGTCATAATAGCCAGACACTCGAATATAGTAGCCAGACCAACTGATAGTCAGACGGTCACTATGATGAATGACGTGGGGAGTTTGACCTTCTAAGACAGAAGGAAAAGGGACAAACACTCTTTCATTTTCTGACCCGATTTGACCATTGACATCCGTAACCCAATAACCTAGCCATAAGCTAGTTGGACATAAAGCGAAAGGACGACCGGGTTCCTTTGGCACACAAGTCAGATACAGACGCGTTGTCGAGTGGTCTTTGTCTGGACGAACTTTCGGGCGCTCAGTCGGGCGCGCAGTCGGACGGGAAATCGGGTGCTTTGTCGGAACTACTGTCGGAACTACTGTCGGGCGCGCAGTCGGACGGGAAATCGGGTGCTTTGTCGGAACTACTGTCGGAACTACTGTCGGAACTACTGTCGGAACTACTGTAGCAGTAGGTTTCGGCGTAGACGTGGGCGGCGGCGTTTCTCTCGGCGCTGGTACGGTTGGATTGATGGTCGGTCTTCGTATCCTCGCTGGCCGGCGGGTAGCAGTCGGAACTGCTGTCGGAACTACTGTAGCCACTGCTGTCGGAACTACTGTCGGAACTGCTGTCGGAACTACTGTAGCCACTGCTGTCGGAACTACTGTTGGAACTGCTGTCGGGAAGCAAGCAGCCGGAAGTTTGTCAATACGTGCGCTAAATGGTGCATTGATACCATAAGTACCATCTCTATTCCAGCAGGAACAATGACATGGATCGGTGCATTGTTCATTTTCGCCGTCTTCTCTGGGATGTGTGAAACCAGATCGCGTCTGAGATATCTCCCAACAAACCTGATTACACGTCGGTCGGCACCAATTCTGCGCGTAACCAGCAGTAGGCCATAGCATCAGCACCGCAGAAAAAACAACCAGGAAGAAAATTTGTTTCATATTCACATATCACCTCCGATATGGTACTCGTTGATAGGGATAGGCCAGTTATTTATAGGCAATAAGTTGATGCCATCTGACAGTTTGTTATGTGTAAGCAGTTCCTCTCCGCTCCTTACAGTTGGAACCTTCAATGGGTTAAAGGTGCAGGGAGGGCCACCTTTCGACAACACAATTGCCCACATGAAAACAGTTTGTCTGCATTGTGATCGGTCTCCATTATGATGTCGGGGGTGACCAATCTATAGACGATTTCGCTATGAATAAGTTGCGTTTTCGTGCTATACCGTGACCGCCCCTTTAATGAAGCTGTCGAATGTATCTGCGTGTCGGTTGTTGTACTTGTAGCAGGCTTCAACGATGTAGGCTGCTGCGTGCTCTTTGCTGTAGTGGTGATGTTGTCCAAAAATCGCTCTCTTTACGAGGCTCCAAAAGCCTTCAATTGTGTTCGTATGAATCAAGCCCTGGGCATAGGCAACCGCGTGATTGATTGTGAAGTGCGGTACCCACTCGTTCATGCGGTTGTAACCGCTGTATTCGTCTGTCACGAGCAGACTGTCATCAGCCTGCACAAAACGGCTCAGGAATGCTTTCAGCGTGGACCCCGTTACTCTCTTGGCGGGTTGCGCTACAACCTTGCCGCCACGTGCCAGTGCGCCGATTACGGGCTGTTTCTTGGTTCCTCGTCCACGCTTGGGCGGGTCGTCGTCGTTGCGGTCAGATTTCCGAGGCTTGCCGCCTATGTAGGTTTCATCAGCCTCTACAATGCCGTTCAGGAAAACCGCGTCGTCAACCATGCCATGTCGAATCTTCATGCCCAGTTCCCAAGCAGACGATTGACTGATTTTCAGATCACGGCTCAACTGGTAACTGGATACTGACTTCTTGGCGTTCAGGTAAATTGCAATGCCCAAGAACCATTTTTGCAGAGGTATTTTTGTCTGCTGGAAGATCGTCTTGGACAAGACATTGAAACTACTCTTGCACTTGTGGCAGTTCCAGCGGCCAACTCGCCTGTTCTCTTTCTTGCGGGCTACATCCTCGCTGCCGCAATGCGGGCAAACCGGCGTATCGTGCCAACGGGCCTTTTCCAGATGGTCAATGCAGGCTTCCTGAGTTGGGAATCGCTCGAAAATTGTTACCAAATCCATCGGGTATCTCCTAGAGTAGTTGACCAGTCTTATACTCTAAGTATACCCGATCTGGGCTTACTTTCCAAGCCCAAATCCGGTTATTGCCATTAACTATCCGTGTCAGTGATCAAATCCTGATAGCGCAAACGCTTACCGTCCATGCCCTGCACCATGTGAACCATCTGGTCAATCGTGTCAGCAGGACGGTCATTGAATCGACCAGCAAACTCATTGACGTAACGTTCCAAATGCTTTACGCTCATGTGGTGGTAAGTGCCGTGATACCCTCTTTTCAACAGTGCCCAGAACGACTCCAGACCGTTTACATGCACCTGATTGCGTACATACTCGCTGACACTATGGTTTACTGATTCATGGTCAAAAGGGATGCCCTGATAGGCTCTGTGGTCGTCAGTATAGACGGTTGCGGTAGAATCCGCACGCTCCTCAATGAAGCCGTGAAGCGTCTCTTTGGTTGTGTCAGGCACGACCTGTGCGTCCACCTGTCCGCTATCCCTGTCTTTGGCTCCCACCACCACAGACTTTCCCACCGTTCCCCTACCAGCGTTCAGTTTCTTGTCGGCGTGCTTGTTCTTATCTTTTCCGCCGACGTAGGTTTCGTCAACCTCCAACGGCCCGGCAAAAGACGGCGTACTCATTGCCCATGTTTCCCGAATGCGGTGCGCCATGTGCCAAGCAGTCTTTTGGGTAACGCCGATGTCTCGATGCAACTTCATACTGGATGCACCCTTAATCTGTGTTGTCAAGATATAGACAGCCAACGCCCATTTCTGGTATCCAACCTTAGACGACTGCATGACGGTGCCATGCTTGACAGAGAAATACTTACGGCAGTCTTTGCACCAGTACGGCATTGTGGGGTGTTTGGCCTCGCTTACATTCTGGCCCTCACAGTGAGCACACCTTACACCGTCCGGCCATCTACTTTCCTCAAACCACTTTTCAGCCGTCTCGTCATCAGGGAACATCCTGATCAAATCAGTCAGTGTCATGCCCTTGCGATAATGCTTTCCTGGTGCCCTCTTCGCCATCTGCAATCTCCTTAATTAAATACCATATTTATTGATTACAGTATACACGATCAGGGGGCACTTGTCAAGGGTCTTGTCTACTTTGGTATGTAATTCCCTTTGGTTTCGTAGCGCCAGGAAAAGTCTTGCCGCACACCTGTGGCGACAATGCGTTCCCCCTCAAAAGCAAAAGATTTCAGACTGTGCTACATTGCTTTCGTAGCACACTCTATAGCCCTGCCGCGTCCCTGCGGCGACAACACAAAGTGAGGACAAAAATGGCTGCACCACCATGCAAAGGCGTAAAGAAAGACGGCTCCCCCTGCCGCGGAAATGGCAACGACCAACTCGACGGCTACTGCATCGCCCACGGCGCCCCCGAAAAGACCCGCGCCTGGCGCGTACTCGGCGGCGAAAACTCCTCCACCGCCGCCCGCGCCGACAAACGCATCCCCGAACGCTTCCGCCCCGTCATCCAGGCCGTCACAAATGGCATCGCCGAAGTCAGAGAAGGGACGTTGAAACCGGCCGCCTACGCCGCCATCTGCCGCGGCGCCAAAATCCTGCTCGAACTCTACCGCGCCGCCGACGCCGACATGGAGCTGGTCCGCCTCGAGGAAATCGAAGCCGCCGCCGCCGAAGTCAGCGGCTCCCACGGCGACCTCGAGATTCTTGACGCCGCCGCCGAACTCTCCGCCCAACAGGAGCGCTACCGCCTCGAATCTCTGGCCCAACAGGGTCTCCTGTCCATCGAACCAGCGCCGCCGCCGACAAACGGCAAAACCAAACCCTCTGCCCGGCCCGTTCTCACCGATGCCGGCCGCCGCAGCTTCGGCTACCGGGAACTGACCGGCTACAACAAGGACTACCTCGAATGCCTCAAAGAGGAGATCTCCGTTAGCGACTATCACGAGCATGAACTGCTCAAAAAGATCAAAGAACTCACGACAATGCGAGCCGGTCTGCAAGAGGCCAATGCAGCGCTGGACCACCCGCCTGCGCCCGCGCGCGACGCCCTCACCGGCCTCGCCCTCGGCCAGCCCCCAAGTTGCGTCGACCCGGGCGCCCAGCCCGTAGACCCTGGCGCAGCCCCGGACGCCGCCGCCGACCTCAAAGACCGGCTGCGCCTGGTCAACGAGATCATAGACGATCTGAAGGACACCCACGCAGGAGAATTCGAAGGGCTGATATTCAAATATATATAGCGTCGCCGGGCGCCGCCCGCAACAGTCCGCCCGGCTGATCTAAATCTTCAAATAATTGCTATATCATAAGATGGCCCCACCCCTGCGCGCCCCTCCAACCAGCGGCGCCCTATACTCGCGCCCGTCCCTTGCTGTCAGAGCCTGCTCTCCACCCCTCCGCACCCCTCCCTCCCGCCGATTCCGCCCTTCCCGGCCCCCCACCCTCCTCAATCCGTTACACAATTAACTGGAAATCAGTAACACTCCTCCCCAGCGCCCTTCCAAACGCCCCCCCCCCCATAAACACCTGGAAACACACGCAAGCACTCGCAAACGCTCATTAACGCTCGCAAACACCTGTCCATCTTTGGCATCGATATGGCTCTCTTGCTGCCTCCTCTAGCCCCGAACTCGGGTTAGTACGTCGCTTCCGGGGACTTCGCGCCGGTAGTGCAACCGTCGGGCTGCTGACGGCGTTGACGTAAACATGCACCGATGGCACTCTGGTATATAACTCCCCTTACCTCATTGTAATCAAGTTCGTGAGTGAGGTGCCAGAGATACCGGGCGCGCTGAAAAAAGCGCAGCGCAATGGCCCGGTAGCGGAAGATGCGCTTAATCGTGGGAGGCAAATACACACATGCAGCTGCCAATGATCGAAGCGATCGGGGTTCCGGGCGATGCCGGTCCACGCGTGCGCACGGCGGCGGACGAGTTGGCGCGCTGGATCGAACAACTGGGCGGCGCCAGGCCGGCGGTCGGCGCTGGTCCGGCGCCCGGAAAGTTGACGGCTTGGTTGGACGACGCGGCGAGCGATTTGAAGCCGGAGCATTTTCGTATCGAGGTGGAGGCCGGCGCGGCCTTGCGCATCACCGGCGGCGACGGGCGCGGCGTTCTGTACGGGGTGCAGGAGTGCATCGACCGCGCCCGCGCGCGGCGGCCCATCACCGCGATGACCGATGGCCCCCATTTTCCCGTGCGCGCGCTGCGCATGTGGGAGACGCCCTCGATCAAGGTCTGGTGTCTGCCTGTCAAGGGCATCCTCGACTATGACAAGATGCTGCGCCCGGAGGAGCATCCCGAGTACCTGGACTTCGCCCGCCGTCTGCTGGCGATGCGCGTGAACAATCTCGGCCTGTTCGCCCAGTACGCGGCCAAAGGCTCACAGTTCGAACGCTGGCTTGCCCACGCCGAGCCGGTCGAGCATTTTGCCCGCTTTCTCGATCGCTTCGGCGTAACCATCGGCCTCTGCCTCCACTATGCCGAGCCGGACGAGAACGGGGACTATGGGGACGTCTGTCCCTTTTCCGATGCGGTGCGGGCGCAGTGGCACGATTTCGCCGCGCAGCTGGCGGTGGTCATGCCGACGGTGCGCAATGCGATCGTGTGGGGCGCCGGCGAGAATGCGCCCGGCCCGCACGAGGACGACTGCGAGCGCTGCCGTGCGCTGCCGCTGCGCGCGCGCATTCTGGCCGGCATCCGCGTGGTCAGCGATGCGCTGGGCACGATCGACGGGTCGTTGCTGTGGCCCGCGGTCACCGACCAGGCCGCGTATGCCAAATCGGAGACGGAACTGTTCGGGGACTGGGGCGACGAACTGCCGCACAATGTGCGGATTGCGCCCTGCCATCTCTACTGGGACTTTCGCCCGCCCTATCCGCCGCATCCGATTTGGCAGCACATCGGCAATCGACCGGGCGTGCGTTCCCCTTATGTGTTCGAGTTGGCTCTGGTGGGCGATACGGCCGGGCTGAACTTTCTGCCCTGTTCGATGGCGCACCGCTGGCAGGAGGAGTTTCTCAAAGCGGCCGCCAAGCGGTGTGAAGGGTTTGACGCCAATCTGGGCCTGCATCCCGACTATGTGGACCATCCGCTCAATCTCTCCAACTGGTATGCCTACGGCAAGCTCTGCTGGAACCCTTACCTCGACCCCGACGAGATTCTGTCCGAATGGCTGACGATGGAGTACGGCCCGGCCGCGGCGGCATTTCTGCCCGGGCTGCGCGAGACCTATCCGGCCGCGATCGGCGCGCTCTTCAGCCGCAGCGGCCTGACCCAGTGCCACAGCTACGTCGCCCGCTACAGCTATCTGGACACACGGCTGAACGGGCCGTGGCGCATCTGGACCGACTATCTGCATCCGGGGATGGATCGGGCCGGCGAGGACGTCCTCGGGCTGGAGCTGCCCCTCGACGCCTATCCCGAGGCGCAGCGCGAGGCGTTGCGCAACGACCTCCGCTACCAGCTGATTTTTAACCGCATGACGTTGACCGATTCCTATGCCGCCGAGTTGATGGCCGAGAAGCGGCAGTCGATCGGCCGCATGGAGCGCGTGCTGGCGGCGTGGCGCGACCTGGAGGGCAAGGTTGACCCGGCATCTTTTGCGCACGTTGCCGCGTTGCTGGAGGCCAATCTGAACGATGTACGCATCCTCGTGGACTGTTTCGGGCTGTATCTGGATTCCAAGCTGGGGCGGCTGCAAGCGGCGCAAATCGAGGCGATGCGGGCGCGTTATGCGGATCTGCCCAAGGGCGAGGCGACGGCGGGGTCGCCGTATGATGGCTGGTTCTGGGATCACTTTGGCTGGCAGGGCACCTATCTGGAGTTTCTGCAGGATCTGGAGAAGCTGCTGCGGGGTGAGACGCTGGGTCCCTTCCTCGCCGCCGGCGCGACGGAGAGCCAGATGGAGTGAGGCTTATCGAACAGGCTGCGCATTGCGTAGGGGCGGGCGCGACAGGCCCGCAGCGCGCCCCGACCCCAGGGGGCAGCGCTCACGCGACAGGAGGCTTCCATGTCAGACAATCGACACATCCCCCATTGGCAGCAGGCAGGCGTGGTCTCTACCGCCGCCAGCCCTTTTGCCCCGCTCAAACCCGTCCCCGTGCAGGCCGTTACGATGGGCAACGGCTTCTGGAAAACGCGCATCGATTCCAGCCGGGCGAACGGCATCCCGTCCTTCCTGGCCTGGCTGGACGTAGACGACCAGACCGCGCCGTTCAGGGCCTACGCCACCGGCGACAAGCCGGCAATCCGCGCCGGCCTGGAGACGCTCAAGACCAATCCCACCGGCATGAACCGCACCCGCAACGGCCATTCCTGGCGCGCGAATTTCCAAAAATGGCTGGAAGCGTGCGCCTATCTCATCCAGTCCGGGGACGATCCTCAAACACGTGCTTTGCTCGATCAGTTCGTGACCGGCGTTGCCAATGCGCACCAAGACGATCGCTTCTGGGCGATCTACTATGGTGACGACTTTGAAAAATCCTACGGACTGGGTGCCCCGGGACATCTGATCCAGGCTGCCATTGCCCACCATCGCGCGACGGGCTCGACCGAGTTTCTGGACTGCGCGGCGCGTGTTGCCGACGCAATCTGCGAGCAGTTTCAGGGTGAGGACTTTGCCGGCCACAGCGTCATCGAAATGGCATTGGTCGAACTCTACCGCACCACGGGCAATGAGAAATATCTCGCCGGCGCCAGACATTTCCTTACCCCTCTGCTGAGACAGCCACCGGTTATCGGCTCCGCTTCCCACGGCTATCTGAGCAGGCACGTCGTACGTCAAACCTACCTCTTGTGCGCCGGCGCCGACTACTGTGCGGAAACCGGCGACCAGGAATTCATCGATAAGCTCACAGCCATCTGGGGTGACATGGTCACCGGCAAGCTGCATCTCACCGGCCAATTGGCTGTCGACCCTGAGAACTGCGAGCTGATCTGCCAGGACGCTTTCGATCTGCATACGGGTGTCTTCAGGTTTCTGCTGCGCACAGGTCTGGAGACGTGTGAAGCGATTGGAAACGCAGCTTGGAATTGGCGTATGCTGACCATGACCGGCGCCGCCAGGTACGCCGATCTGATGGAGAGAACGCTGTACAACGGCTTTCTGGCGCACGTATCCCTCGACGGCGGCAAATTCCACTATCTGTGTCCTCTCTCCTCCGACGGCAACCACTGGCAGCGCACGCCCTGGGCTTCAACCTCTACCAGTTGCTGCTCCCCCAACGCGCTGCGCATGATCGCCTCACTGCCCGGATACATCTTCAGCACGTCACACGATGGCGTTTGGGTTCACCTGTATGATAACTGTGCGATGAACTGGCGCCTGGCCGACGGGACGAAGCTCCGCCTTGCTCAGGCGACCGCCTATCCCTGGAGCGGTCACATAACGATTGAGCTTGATCCTGAATGGCCCTCCACCTTTGATCTGAACGTGAGAATTCCTGCATGGTGCCGCAACCCAACTGTGCAGGTGAATGGCCAGGCGATCGCCGGCGATATTGCGCCCGGTTCCTACTGCCGCATCAACAGAACGTGGCGCAAAGGCGATGTCGTCACGCTGCGGCTGCCGATGCCTGTTGTCGCCGTGACCGCCGACCCGCGTGCCACGTACTATGAGGGCAAGGTTGCGCTGTGTCGCGGTCCGCTTGTCTATTGTGTCGAGAGTACCGACAACCCCGCGCTTGATATGTGGGGCGTGTGCGCCGCACTGCCATCGACGAATGAAGCGGGTGACGGCCGCGAGCTGATAGGACACTATCGCCAGTCAGCACTGCTGCGCCAATATGAAGCGGACTTCAGGCAGGACCTGCTCGGCGGCGTGGTTGCTCTACAAGGGCGCGGCGGGTCATACGGCCAACCGGATCGTATGCTGACCTTCATTCCCTACTATGCCTGGGCAAATCGCGACAGCAGGTCCTCAATGCGAACATGGATAGACGGCATCGCCCAATGACGCATTGCCTGTTGCCTGGGGGCTGACATTGTCTGAATCAGGATCTGCGGTTTGCAGGATAGCAGTTGGTTGGTGAATGAGAACATAGCGATCCAAAAGGAAGAACACCATGCAAGCCAGACGCCTGGTCTGTAAGGCCGTTCGCCGGATTGAATGGGAAACGTTCGAGATCGCGGCTCAGCCTGCCCCGCATGAGGTGGTCGTCAAGTCGGTCTGCTCGCTGATCAGCGCGGGCACTGAGATCGCGATGTACAGCGGTTCGCACATCGGCTTTTCGCAGCCCAACCCGCCCCGGTTTCCCGTCGAATTGGGCTACGCCCTGGCCGGCGTTGTGCAGGCGGTCGGCCGCGCGGTGACGCCATGGGCGCCGGGCGACCGCGTGGTGGTCTACGCCGCCCATGGCGACTGGGCCGTGTGTGATGCGCGCACTACCAAAATGTGGCGTCTGCCGCCCGAGGTTACGCCGGAGCAGGGCGCATTGGCGGTGCTGGGCGGCGTCAGCGCGGTGGGTGTGCGTCAGGGGCAGGTCGCGCTGGGCGAAACGGTGGTGGTTCTGGGCTTGGGGCTGATTGGCCAGTTTGCCGCGCAATTGGCGCGTGTGGCCGGCGCGCGGCCTGTGATTGGACTCGATCTCTTCCCCAATCGCGTGGAGATCGCACAGGCCGGCGCTATCTGCGCGCTCAATCCGAACGAGTCCGACGTCGCGCAGACGGTGAACGCTGTCACCGCTGGACGCATGGCGGAGGTGGTGATCGAAGCGACCGGCAATCCCGCTGTGATCCCGCAGGCGCTCGAGCTGGCGGGCGACGGCGGGCGTGTCGTGCTGCTGGGCAGCCCGCGCGGCACGGTCGAAATCGATCCATACAGCGCTGTTCACCACAAAGGGGTCTCGCTGATCGGCGCTCATGCGCGCGTATCCGGGCATGCGTCCACCGTCCGCGATCCGTGGACGCGTGAGCGCAATCTCGAGCTGATTCTGCACCTGTTCGCCGACGGCTCGCTGTCGGGCGAGGGATTGATCAGCCACCGCGTTCAGCCGGACGACGTTGGCGAGGTATACGAAATGCTGGTTGAGCGCCCGCGCGAATTCCTCGGCGTCTTGATCGAGTGGGACGAGGGCTAATGCCTATTGCGCCGGGCAGGCGAAAGATCCCCCGCCAGGCGTTTTCGTGACATTATGAGAACACATCTTCAGCGGCCTGCTTCCCCCCGCCGCTCTCTGCCCGCTGATACGGCACTGCGGTACATAAGTAACTGTCCGCAAACAACGTAGCGGTTTGGTTGAGATTCAAGATATCGATGTTGGTGCAATCATATAGTTCCAAGTTGGACAGATAGGTCGCCGTGTCAGTTGGATTGTTTGGCGTTGCTCTTTGGAGACCTTGCGGCCCTTCTGAAAAGCTTGGTCAACGAGAAAGGCATTGACGGTCAAGCCGGTCGTGGTGGTTGTGCTGCGGATGTAGTTGCGCATTGTGGCAAAAGAGCGCAAAGGTTTGCCGGCCCAGTTGCGCGTTATCTGACTGAAGAGACGATACTCGATCGGATTATACTTGGATGCGCCGGTCGGATAATGGCAGACCAGAACCGAGATGCCGAAGCGGTCCGCGCATTGGCGCTGCAATTCAGCTTTCCAGAGCCAGGAACGGCAGTTGTTGCTGCCGCCCGCATCACAGAGGATCAAGAGCTTGTCCTCGTGCGGAAAGCGGGGGCGCGCCGGGTCGGCCCACCACTGTGCGATGGCATGGGCGGCAAATTCGGGCGTATCATAGGAGTTGCCCAGATAGACATAGCCTTGGTTATGGAGGATGTCATAGATGCCATACGGCACGGCCCGACCCAGCGCATCGCCAGGGAAATCATGCAGATTGACTTGCTCCGGCGCCTGACGCCAAGTGCGATCTTGGTTGGCGAAGTTGCCGATCAGTTCCTTGTTCTTGGTATCGACACTGATGACAGGATAGCCTGCGCGCAGGAACTGTTGTCGCACACGACGAATGTAGTCAAACTGGCGGTTGCGGTCGGGATGCACTGCGCCCGTCAAGCTCTTGCGGTTGGCGACCAAGCCAAAGCCCAGCTTGCGCAGCAGCCGACCGACTGTGGTGCGACCGATCCTGTATGCCTGTGCGCGCAGCCGAGATGCAATCGTGCGCAAGCTTAGTTTCACCCATTTCTGTTCATCTGTCGCTGAACCAGCGATGTCGTCGTTGACGATTTCCTTGATTCTGTCTTCTATAGCTGGACTTTTTTTTCCAGCGCTGGCCGCCCACCGCCCGGCTTGCGCACCCGGTCGGTTGGGCGTCCGGCCAAGTCGTCGTTTAACTCGCGCCGACCTCGCCGAATCGTGTTGACGTTCATATCGGTAATCTACGCCAGCCGTTCGCTGCCGCCATGCCCGATGCGTTCGGCTTCCAACGCTACGTACCAGCGTCGATGCTGTTCGTTGAGCCGACTCAGCAAAACATTCATGCGATGGTGGTCCTCTTTGTCTGCATGGGGCTGCGGCGACTGACATATCTCACACTGACATTGATGGATCGGTCTCTGGCTCATCTCTTTGACTCCTTGTTTGTTCCTGTTCGTGGAGCCATTTTACGCCAAACACCGCTAATTTGTTAACGGACAGTTACTAAGCCCCAAAGTTTGCCCCGATCAGTTCCCTAAGCTAAAATGGAGAGCCATTGTCACGGGTCCCTAGCTCAATTGGTAGAGCAACGGCCTTTTAAGCCGTGGGTTCTGGGTTCAAGTCCCAGGGGGCTCATTGAAGAGAACAATTATCGCGCCTCAGCCCGCAGGAGGCGCATGGAATGCAGAGCGCACATGCTCTGCATTTTCGTTTCCAGCCATGTCGGCACCCGCACTATCGACAGCGCACGCCGCCAACAGCGTGACGGGCAAATTTCGCTCTGACATGCGGTAGGTAGCGATCTCTTGACGGTCGCTAGGCAAGACGGTCAGGCGTCTTTAGCTATCAGCTGCTCCGCAATACTCTTCAGGCTGTCGACCACAGAATCCAACACTGCGTCATTTTCGGCGTCAGCCGGAACATCAATCGGAATGCAGTGTCTCCAGTCGACCTTTTTCAATATATCGGTCACATAGGCCAATTCCTGTTGCTCCTCATGTTCGAATAGGAGCCATAAAGGTGTACCGTTATTCTGCGCCCAAGCCGTTACGTCAATCCCAAACCACATCTCCACACCAGCAAGTCGGATGGACCACCCGTAGCCTTCCTGTCTTAGTTTTTTCTTTGCTTGTTGCAGAATTCCGGCGTCTTTGCCGCAACTGATTGCCTCGTCAATGATCCCATGCAATCTTATTAATCCCTGCGCGTGTTTTGGCTCCAACTCCTCCGGACGCCATGGTTGGAAAGCGTACGCGTCCATCCGGTCGGCGGATCTGCGCAGCTGTGCTATGCCGGATTCGTGTACTGCGTCCGGTGCGATCTTTGGGTCAAGTCTTCTGGCGACACAGTTCAGGCAATTGACCACGGAATCCAGCATCTCGTCATAATCGACCCCGGCAGGTAACTCAATCGGCATACGGAAGTCCCAGCCAGGGCCGGGGTCAAACATCCTATCGGTCAGCTCGGCCTCTTTCAATCGACTATGCTTGTCGCGACCGAATCTAAGCCACAGTGGTGTACTGGCGTACCTTGCCCAAGCGAATACTTCAGCCCCGAACCACACCCAAACACCACCAAGCCAGAATTTCCGACCGTAGCCTCCCAGACCTCCTTTCGCGAATCTTCCTCCTTTTAAGAATCCGGCTTTTTTGCCGCAAACGGTCGCATCGTCTATTAGCCTCCGCAAGCCCACGATGCGCTTGGCTAACTCCGATTCCAACTTCCCTGGACGCCAGGGCAGGAAAGGATCAGGTTCCGCGCGATCGGTCAGACCGCGCAACTGTCGGATGTCGGCTGCAGCAGTTGCGTCTCCGGCGTCGTTGGCCTGCGTTTCCATAAGGTCTAGCAGGGCGGCCCAACTGGTCAGCATGAGGCGACGTTTCCCATGGGATACGGTCGAGGCGCGCAAATCTCCCTTCCGTATCGTTTTGCACAATGTAAAATCCTTCTCGGCCCGCCCGCAGAGTTTCGGCCAAAGTAGCTCCAGCCGTGCCTTTGGAGCGACGAACAGAAGCGCCGCGGGACGATCTTGCGGCAGCCGTTCGAGATAATGATTAGGCTGGTTCGGGGTCAGGCCGGCCCAAAACTTCGCTTCAATGAGTACGCGCTTGGTGCCTTTGTCGTCAAAGCCGACGAGGTCAGGGCGCCCCCCTTCTTCGTCTGTTACCTGGGTCTGTACCCTGTCTATGGGGCCGACTATGGCACCTCCGAGCCCCACCGTCTCCTCCAGCGCGCTCCGGGCCGCCTCAGAATTGGACAGAATATGCCCCAGCGCTTCAACAGCAACATCCTCTATGCGATCGGTGAGCCTGGGCGCAATATGTGCAAACAAAGTCGTTTCGTATGACATAATAAGTGGCCTTTCTTGTGTTCCGGTCGTCAAACGCTTTACAGGAATCCACACTCGCAGTCCGCAATGTACTACGGTGGAACGACCAACGCAATCCAGCCACGGCATCAACACAAGGGAGACGGCTGCATTTTTTTTCTCCCCCACCCTGTGGTACTGTGCCTCCGTCCCATCTGTGCATTGGAGTTCACTGGCCACTAACCACTGGCCACTAACCTCTGCAGTTCCAAGACCCCATGACATCGACTTCCGCCGACGTTGAAAACAAGGTCATCCTCATCACCGGCGGCGCGCAGGGTATCGGCGGCGCAGCCGCGCGGCTGTGTGCGCAGCGCGGCGCCGAGGTGATCATTACCGACATCAAAGACGAGACCGGCGAGGCGCTGGCCGCGTCACTGCGCGCCGAGGGTTGCAAGGCCCGTTATGCAACACTGGACGTGCGCCGCCACGAGCACGCGCAGCGTGTGTTCGGTGAAGTCAAGCAACGACACGGCCGCCTCGATGTGCTGATCTGCTCGGCCGGCGTTCTTCAGGGGCCGATGCTGCTGCCGGACGCGTTCCCCGTCGAGGTTTTCGACGAGGTGCTGGCCGTCAACGTGCGCGGCGTCTTCCTCTCTGTCAAGGAGGCGTATCCGCTGCTCGAGGCCAGCGGGCGGGGTGTGATCCTGCTGGTTGGTTCCGGGGCCGGCGTCGTGGGCGGAAGTTCGTCGATCGCGTACGGGACGAGCAAGGGCGCCGTCAATGGGATGGGCATGACGCTGGAACAGCGCCTGGCGCGCAAAGGCATCCGCGTCAACGTCGTCTGCCCCGGCAGTATCGAGACGGAGCTGAAGTTGACGCAGATGCGGGAAGCGGCCGCCGCGCTGGGCCAGGAGTTCGACCTGGAAGATGCTCGCGCCAGCCTGGGCGCCCCCGAAGGCGTCGGCGCGCTGCTGGCCTTTCTGGCCTCCGATGATGCCCGTTACGTGCGCCGCAACCTCTTTACCCGCTGACAGTTCGACCAAAAACGAGTAGAACGAAGAGCGCCCGGCTCTCTTCGCGTCCCTCTCCTCCCCCCCTCCTCCAGGGCAATTGCATCTGAATTGGGTCAAAGCGCCGAAATGCCGCCATGATCTCTTCCGGATCGGGTTCAGACACTGTAAATTGTACGAATGATGGCGCGCAGGTTGTGAATCTGACCGGTTTCGACGACTGACGGCCTTTGTTGCGCTGAATTTCCGTCGTCAATCAGCAGGCTTACAGCGATTTCCACTTTTTATCACATCCCTCTGTTAGGAATCCCGACAGAATTGGCATACGGATTTAGATGCGTATGCCCCGTGCCCTTACCCCCTTGCAAGAGCCTGAACAATCGTATACGCTGTATCCATAGCTGCTGTATCCATAGCTGAAAGTCCAAGGCGACAGCGAACCATCTCTGTACCTTAACAAACGGATACTTTTTTACAGACCATACTTGGTTGCAAAACCATAACGCCGCCGCCGCCGGCGCGACACTCAGCGCCAATCCGCAAAAATTTTTGCAGAAAGAGCAAGGCAGCACATGAATTCACGCGGCAATTCGCGCCACTTCGCGCCACTTTGATACTCTCCGCCCGCACCGACAGGATACAGAGCAGGGCATCACTTGAATACATGCAGCGCTTTGCCCCGCTCTGCGCCAGTGCGCCGCCCGCTGCGACGACGCCGGCGGTCTTCGCCCAGCCTCCCGTATCCCGTGGTCCACCGAGAATTTTCTTGCCCAATCTCACGAAATCTCTCCTGCGAGCGCCCCTTCCTGTCAACCCATCCAACCGCCCCAAAACAAGCTTCTCTGTGAATCTCCCCTGCGGCTGTCGTATAATGGATCGCGCAACAGGCGATGCTGCACGATCCTCTCACCGCGGCCGTCTGCAATCCTGAAGAGATCTGGCAGATGACCGATGAGATGCTGGTGGCCCAGGCGCGCTGGTTGCCCCAATACCAGGCCCAGATCCCCGCGGCCCTGGCCCGGTTGGACGCCGCCGCGCGCAACAATACCCGTACGCGGTTGCGTGAGGGCTGGAAAGGCGCGGCCCGTCTGCATACCAAGAGCGTCAGCGAGATGGCGCAGGACAGAGCCGCGGCCACGATCAACGCCGCCGCCGCCGACAAAGGCGAAATGACGAACGGCAGTTTTCAGTAGTCAGTTTTTCGTTTTCAGTAACACCATACATTCGAGTCGAGGGCAGTTACTGAAAACTAAGAACCAACAACTAGGGAGAGACCATGTCAATACAACTGCCGCAGGAGCAGCTCGACAGCTACCGGCGGGACGGCTTTCTGGTCGTCGAAGGGCTGTTGCAGACGGATGAGGTAGAGGGGTTGCGGACTCGTCTGCGCGAGTACACCCATGGGGGGCGCTCGCAGGAGCAGCTTCAGGTTCAGTTCGAGCCGCGTGTCAAGCGGGGTGAACTGCATGTCGATGCGCCGGGGGACGGCATCCGCAAAATCGACGGGTTGGTGGAGTCGGATGATCGCTTTCACGCGCTGGGAAGCAACAGCAGCATCGGCGGCGTTCTGGAGCAGATCATCGGGCCGGACATCAAGATGTTCCGCAACGCGACGCTGTTGAAACCGCCCGAAGTCGGCTCGGCCAAGGGCATGCACCAGGATTCGCCCTACTGGCCTATCGAGCCGATGGATCTGTGCTCCTGCTGGTTCGCCTTTGACGACGCGACGGAGGAGAACGGCTGTATGGCTGTTATCCCCGGCAGTCACAAATGGGGGCCGCAGCCCCACATCGACGTGACCGACGACTATGTCGTCGATCCGGACTACTATGACGAGGCCGACATGCGGCTGGCCCCGGTCAAGCCCGGCGGTGGTCTCTTCTTCCACTCGTTGTTGCTCCACTACACCGCGCCCAACCGTTCGGACCGCTGGCGGCGGGCGATTGCGCTCTCCTACATGTCGGCCCGCTCGAAGTACACGAGGGACGGCGAAGGGCCGGTCTATCATCATATCCAGGGCCGGACATTCGACGGCTGCGTGCGCTGAGCGCAACTTTTTTGTTTCCGGTTTTCAGTTCTTAGTGGCTGCACTCTATTCGAATCGTGCGACTGAACACTGATAAAGAGAGGATTCTATGCAATATCGGATTGAAGGTACAATTCTGCCGGTGGTCACCATTACCCTCAGCCCCGGCCAACGCATCTATTCATCCTCCGGCGGCATGAGTTGGATGACACAAGCCGTGGAGATGGATACCAATACCGGCGGCGGCCTGGGGCGGATGTTCAAACGGGCGCTCTCCGGCGAATCTCTGTTCGTGGTGGACTATTACGTCGATCGGGGCGTGGGCGAGGTCGCGTTTTCGGCGGAATTTCCCGGCAAGATCCTCGATCTTGACCTGGCAGACGGCCAGTCGGTGATCGTGCAGAAAGACTCGTTCCTGTGCGCCGAAAAGAGCGTGGACCTGGACCTGCATTTCCAAAAGCGGCTGGGCGCGGGGCTGTTCGGCGGCGAAGGCTTCATGCTGCAGCGGCTGACCGGCCCCGGCAGGGCGTTCGTCAACTTCGACGGCGAGATCCTGGTCAAGGATCTGCAAGCGGGCGAACTGCTGCGGGTCGACACCGGCCATGTGGCGATGTTCGAGCCGACGGTCGATTTCGATGTCGAGATCGTGCGCGGCTTCAAGAACATTCTACTCGGCGGCGAGGGCCTTTTCCTGGCGACCATGCGGGGCCCGGGGAAGGCCTACCTGCAGACGATGCCGATGGGAAAATTGGCGCAGAAGATTGCCCAGTATTTGCCACAGGTTGGCGGGAAGGGCGCCAGCGGCGGTCTCAACGTCGATGTGGGTCAGTTGTTCGGCGGGCGCTAAGAACACAAGTGGCTTGTGGTTAGAGGTGTGTACTATCCACCAGCCGCCATTCACGATTCACTATCTCATCCACTGCTGTACAGATTGTCGTGCAGCGCGTTGGCGTAGCGGTCGATGTTGCGCTCGCGGCGTCTGCCGCCGCTCTCGTCGAGCATGCGGTTGCGGGCGGCTTGGGCCGGGGCGCCAGGCACCTGGGTAGCCCCCATCCCCGGCACGTCCACGCGGTAGGATGCGGGTGCATCGGCCTGCCGCAGCTTGAGGATGCTATCAGCGAGGGCGGCGCCGGCCTGTTCCCGTTGCTTCAACGCAGTGCTGCCGATCAGGTTCTTCACTTGGGTGATGATCCCCAGGATGTCGTGGGTCGGTTTGGTGCCGGCCCCGATCATCAGCCCTGTCACAAGAATATCCCACAGGTCGGGGACCTGATCGAGAAAGCCGGGCAGGGTCTGGCCGAGATAGCCCATCAGGCGCATGCCACTGTAGTTGGAGATGACGATGCCGAGGAAGATGCCGGCCAGGAGGCTGGTGCCGCGTTTGAAGGCGACATAACCGGGTGACTTCAGATCACTGGGCCGCCAGCCCAAAAAGCGCAACGCGCCCCATTCCAGATAGTGCCAGCCCAGTTCCAGCAGGCGCTCGATGCCTGCGGCTGCCCCGACTAGCGGGACCATCGCCGGCAGAACCGGCGAAAGCCCCGTCTCAACTAACTGCTCCAGGCCGGCGGCGAACGTCACTTTCGGCAATGCGCCCGCCAGCAGCAAACCGCCTAGAACAGTCAAACCCAGCCGTCGTAAAGAATTCATCCGCATAACTTTCTCTCCCTGCTTTACTCCTTAGTGGAGTCTGCTACCCACTTTTCACTACAGTTAAGAACCGGTGGCGTAGCGCTCCGCCAACTCAACCAGTAGCCGGACGCCGTAGCCGGTGGCGCCTTTGGGTGTCTCCGCGTTGATCCGGCTGTCGGCCAGCACCATATTGGCGATGTCGAGATGCGCCCAGGCGTAGCCTTCGGTGAAGTGTTGGATAAATTTGGCGCTGCTGCTGATGCCGCCATCGCGCCCGGCGCTGTTCTTCACCTCGGCCATGTCGCTCTTGATCGGCTTCTCGTACTCCTCATCCATCGGGAAGGGCCATAGCCGCTCGCCGCTGCGGTCGGCCGCGGCCATGAGCGCCTGTTGCAGCGCGCTATCGTTGCTGAAGAGACCGGCGCGTACATAATACCCCAACGCCGTACCGATCGCGCCGGTGAGCGTCGCCAGATCGACAACCGCGATCGGATCGAAGCGGGCCGCGTAGGCCAGCGCGTCGGCGAGGATCAGGCGGCCCTCCGCGTCCGTGCTGATGATCTCGGCGGTCTTGCCGGTCATGCCGGTGACGATATCGCCGGGCCGGAAGGCTTCGCCGTCGGGCATGTTTTCGACACAGGGCGCCACCCCGATCACGCGCCGGGGCACATCAAGCCGGCCGATCGCCTCGAGCGCGCCGATCACAGCGGCCGCGCCCCCCATATCGTCCTTCATCTGCCACATGCCGCCGCTGCGCTTGAGGCTGATGCCGCCGGTGTCGAAGGTGACGCCCTTGCCGACGAAGACCAGCGGCGCCTCTTCAGCATGACCGGCGGGCGCGTGTTCCAGAATGATAAATTGGGCCGGGTTGGCGCTGCCTTCGCTCACCGCCAGCAGAATGCCCATACCGGCTTCCCGCATCGCCGCCTCGTCCAGAACCGTGCATTTGAGGCCCACGGCAGTTTCGGAAGCCATCGCCTGGGCGCGGGCGGCCATTTCCAGGGGCGTCAGAACATTGGGCGGCTCGTTCACCAGGTCGCGGGCCGCGCAGACCGCGCGCCCGATCGCCTCTCCCCTGGCGACGCCGCGTTCAACGTCGGCCAGTTTGGCCCCGCTGTACTCGACGACTGCGCAACTCGTCAACCCCTTGCCGGCCTCCTCGCGTCGATACAGTTTGGGCCGGTAGTTGGCCAACAGCGTTCCCAGCACCACCTCCTGCGCGGCCGCGGCCGCGTCGTGCCCGGCAATGCCGGCGCCGTGGACGATGGTGGCTATCGTTTTGACGCCTTTCAGTTTGGCCGCCGCCTGAGCGGCCACCGCCGCCGCCCGGCGGATCTGCGCGACGCCGAACTGATCGCTGCCGCCGAGGCCGACGACCAGCACGCGCGGCGCGGTCAGCCGGCCCCTGGCATAGAGCAACGCCGTCGTCTCGGCCTCGCCGCTGAAGTCCCCTTGGCCAATGAGTTGACTGATGTCGCCGTTGAGGGCGCGGTCGACCGCGCCGGTCGCGCCGCCGGGCGCGGTGACGCCGGCAAACAGATTGACGACGATCAGGTCGACGTCCGTCTCAGCGATATTCCCCTGCTGCACCCGTAGTTCCATCTCCAAAGTCCTGTGGCAGTGTTTTGTGTTCAGGGGTCAGTGTCCAGTGATCAGTGGACCGGTCCAGGGCACGAACCGGCCACGGGCTATCGGTCTCTGGGTTTACAGATTGGTGAGCAGTCGCGCCGCTGCGGCCTCAAGAATTGCATCGGTCTTGCAGAAGCAGAAGCGGGCGACATTGGCGGCCAGATGGCTGTGTTCCGCGCTGTAAAATGCAGAGGGGGGGATAGCGGTCACGCCGATCTCCTTCGTCAGCCAGCGACAGATCTGCACGTCGCGCAAGTCGTCGGTGGGCAGAGGCGCGTCCAGTTCGGTGGTGTCCACCAGGATGAAGTAGCTGCCTTGGGGCGTTACCGGCGGGAAACCGACATCGTTCAGAGCCGACAGCAAGATTTCCCGCTTGTTCTGGTACATAACGCTCAGTTCGTGGAGGTAGTTGCGTTCTTCCACCTGTTCAAAGGCCGCGCCGACCGCTTCCTGCAGGGGTGTGGTCACCGCGAACGGGATCCACTGGTGGGCCATCAGCACGGCGTGAGCCAGCGATTCGGGCGCAATCGCCCAGCCGATCTTCCAGCCGGTGACCGAAAAGGTCTTGCCCGCGCTGCCCAGCGTGACCGTGCGCTCCCACATGCCGGGCAGCGTTGCCAGGCGCACGTGCGGCGTTCCGTCGTAGGTCATCCACTCGTAGACCTCATCGCTGAGCACCAGCAAATCATGCTCCTGCGCGATCTGCGCCAGGCTGAGCAGCTCCGCGCGGCTGTACATCTTGCCTACGGGGTTCAGGGGCGTATTGATGATGATCAGTTTGGTCTTCGCGTTGATCGCTGCCCGCAGTTCGTCGATATCGATCCGCCAATCGGCAGAACTGGCCGCGCCGGGCGCAGGGCGCAGGGGAATGTAAATCGGTGTTCCACCGGCCATGATCACCGACGCCGGATAGCTGTCGTAGAATGGCTCGATCAGGATGACCTCATCGCCGGGATTCACCAGCCCCTGCACGGTGGCGAAGATGCCTTCGGTCGCGCCCGTCGTCACGACGATTTGCGTCAGTGGATCCAACTCGCGTTCGAAGACCGGGCTGTAGACCGCGGCCAGCGCGTTGACCAGACGCGGATGACCGGCGCTGCGGGCATACTGATTGTGGCCGGCGGCGAGCGCGGTGCGGGCCGCCTCGATGACGAAATCTGGCGCGGGGAAATCGGGAAAGCCCTGGCCCAGGTTGATGGCGTCGTATTCGAGCGATAAAGCTGAATACTCGGCGAAAACCGTCGTACCGAAGGACTGAACCCGAACGGCTGCTGGCGTTGACACGGTGGCGCGTTCCTCAAAAACCGGTGGTCGAAGGCTTTTGCGACCGCATCTTGAGCGCACTTGCAAAAGCCCGAGTTAGTGGCTATTGGTTAATTTCGCTGGTGACGCAGTACGTGGCAACTGGCAACCGGTCACTGGCAACTGCAGTGAATGATAGCACAGGGAGGGCGGAATGTCATCTATGATTGCGAGAGCAACGGTTGCACAACGGCCCGCCGCGCAACAGTGCAGATCGCTGTATCAGAGCATCATTTGCTGTAGAAGCAACCGCTGTGGTATCTTTCTCAGTGTACCATGCCCCCGTAGCTCAGTGGATAGAGCATCGGCCTCCGGAGCCGGGAACACAGGTTCGAATCCTGTCGGGGGTACTTCAAACACCACCAACCACTTCTGTTGGAATCCTCAACGAAACAGATCGCGTTCCGGCGGACGCTGGATCGAACGCGCCGCGGCGTCGGCGGCGTCCGGCCGCGTGTAGCCGCGGATGATCGCCGCGGGGCGGCCCTCGCTGCTCTGGCCCATGACTAGCGATGCGGCCGCGCACAGCTCATCGGCAATGCACTCTTCGCTGGCGCGCAGTTCGTATCCGTACAGGTCTGTCAAGCCCCGTTGATCCCACAGCGTCGGCAGACCGGCACAGCCGATGCACACCCCGACTGTCCCCATCCTCCAGGGGCGTCCGTGGCTGTCGTTGATTAGGACGGCGACCGACGCGCCGGTCTGCGCCTGGATGCGGCTGCGCATTTCGGCCGCGCTGGCATCGGCGTCCGCGGGCAGGAGCGCGATCGTCTCTTCCTCCTCCGGCGCAACATTCGAGTGGTCCACCCCGCCGTGGGCACAGATCCAGCCGCTATTCTGCTCGACGATCAGGACGCCCGCGCGCGCGCGGATGACGGCACGGCTGTCGTCGAGAATGGCCTGGACCACGCGCGCATCTTTGTCTGTCTCCAGTGCCAGGCGGGTCGCCTCCGCGCCCGGCGTCACATCCGCCAGCCGCACCAGCCGCCCTTCCGCTTTGCTGACGATCTTCTGCGCCACCACCAGGATGTCCCCCGAGATCAGGGAAAGTCCGGCGACCTCGGCTGCTTCGATGATGAGCGTCGCCAGATCATCGCCCGCTTGCACGAGCGGTATGCCCGGGATGGAGAAGAATTGGATGCCCCCCTGCTCGGCACTGTTGGATGCGCCGCTGCTCGAAGGGAGCGCGGCGGTGGGGTGGGAATGGCTGCTGTCCATCAGAACCCTAACTCCTCTGTGACAGTGTCGTCGCTTCTGCCAAAATGCCAGTGCAGAAACGCCTCCAACACACCGCCGCCCACGGCCAGCGATTTATCGGAGATGCGGAAGGCGTGCCGGGGGTTGTTGCGCGGGTCGAGATCGCCGATCTTCAGGCCGGGGCGGAGAGGAACGCTCGCGTGGATCAGGCCGCGCAGCACGCCGCCGAAAGGCGCCAGCAGGGTCGTCTCCTGGCCGGAGGGTTGCAGAACTGTGCCGAAAGACTGCTGCGCGGACAAGCGGTCGCCGATGCGGGCCATGGCCCGAAAGCGGCCCGCGACCGGCGCGCGCAGCACACGCGTTGCGGCTGCATCGAGGCCGGGATTTGGTTGCCGCTGACTCCCGCTGTCGGACCTTGGCGGCAACCTGAGAGCGCCCGGCGTTCTTGTATCGGCTTCGGCTGCGCCTTCCCAGATAGCCCGCCCCAGACTGTGGCCGCGGTTGGTTTCGATCACCACATGGCAGTCAATACCGGCCTCGAAGCCCGGCCCCAGCGCGACCACGAACGGCGCGCTGTCCAGCGTTGTGCCGGTGTTGGTCTTGGCCAGGATTGCGTCGACAACGGCCGATGGGGCCAACTCATCGATCGCCTCCGCCTCCGGGTCGACCAGGACGGGGATCTCGCCCGCGTCCAACACGTCCGGCACATCCGCCACCAGCGCTTTGCGCGCGGTGATCCCTTCCACTTCGTGTTCATCGTCAAACACGGCTTGGGCAAAGGCCACTGTGCGGCGAACGGCCAAGGGGTGGGGCAGTTCGGTCATCACCACCGGGATGCCGCAACGATGCAGCCGCCAGGCCACACCGGTCGCTAGGTCGCCGGCGCCCTTGATCAGCGCCAGCAGATCGTCAAAAGGGGATTCGCTCTTCATCTCGCTATCATTGTTGACGTACTGTTCAGCCATCAGTAGTATACACAGGGCTACAGAAAGCAAAAATCACTGCGCAGGCTTTTGCAAGAACGCAGACACCTGCGGCCAGATACGATCTGAAGCGGAGCAGAGTCGATGACAGTCGTGCTTGAGGCTGACCAAACGGGCGCGCTCGAGCGGGCGGCGGCAGCGGTCGAGCAGGGCGCGGTGATCGGCGTGCCGACGGATACGGTCTACGGGCTGGTCTGTCTGTGCAGCGATGCGGCGGCTATCGACCGGCTGTTCGCGGTCAAGGAGCGGCCTGCCGACAAGGCCCTGCCCGTTCTCCTCGGGGATGCAGGGCAGGAGCAGGCGATTGTGCACGGGACGGTTGCGCCGGTGGCCCGGATGCTGATGCAGCGCTATTGGCCTGGCCCGCTGACGCTTGTGCTGCCGGCGCCGGCGCATCTGCCAGCCGCTCTCACCGCGGGGAGGCCGACGGTGGGCGTGCGCGTGCCGGCGCAACATTTTTTGCGGGCGCTGGCTCGCCGTGTTGGCCCTCTGGCCTCCTCCAGCGCCAACCGCAGCGGCGTCCCCCCTTGCGCTACCGCGGCAGCGGTGCTGGATCAACTGGATGGGCGCATCTCCCTGCTCATCGACGCCGGACCGACGGCTCTGGCCCAGGCCAGCACGGTTCTGGACCTGAGCGGAGCGGAGCCAAGGCTGCTGCGCGCGGGGCCGATCGGGCAGGAAGTGCTGGCAGCAGCCTGCGCGGTTGAAGAGGCTGGCGGGGGCGGTAAGCCCCGTCGGAGAGGCCGTCCACGTGTCTGAGCATCTGGCTGGGGAGGCCGGACGGCTGTGCATCGGGCTTGACGCTTCCCGCAGTCTGCGCGCTGAGCCGACCGGCACCGAGCGCTATTCGCGCCAGATCATCGGTCATATGCTGGCGGCGCACGGTGATCGGTTCACTTTTCGGCTGTATGCGCCCACGACGCCGACGGCGGAAGCGCTGCGCGGCGACGCTCCTCCCGCCCGCGACGCCCGCACGCCGACGGTTCGCACGCCGACGGTTCGCACGCTGCCGGGCAAATGGCTGTGGACCCACAGGAAGCTGGCCTGGGAGGTCAGTCGCAGGCCGCCGCATGTTCTGTTTGTGCCGGCCCACGTCGCGCCGTTCCTGCCACCGCCGCTGTTGCCGCCCACAGTCGTGACGCTGCATGACATTGGCTACCGCTATTTCCCCCGTTCTCATACGGCGTTGCAGCGGCTTTACCTGGAGTTGTCCACGCGCTGGAGCGCGGCGGCCGCGCGGCGGATCATCGCTGTCAGCCAGCAGACGGCCAACGACTTGCAGCGTTTCTACGGCGTGCCGGAGGCCAAAATTCGCGTCATCCATGAGGCGCCGATGCGACGGGCAGCCGAGACGGGCGCGGACGCGGGCCGCGCGCCGGTCTACGAACGGCCTTTCGCTCTCTATGTGGGCACGATCCAGCCGCGCAAGAATCTGTTGCGCTTGATCGAGGCGTTCGAGCGCCTGATACAGCAGCAGGACATCGGCTGGGACCTGGTGCTGGTCGGGCGCTGGGGCTGGCTGAGCGAGGAGTACGAGCGGCTTGTCGCTGCCAAAGGGCTGGTTGACCGCGTTCACTTCCCCGGCTATCTGCCAGACGGGGCGGTGGCGGCGCTGATGCGGGCGGCGCTCTTTTTCGTCTTTCCGTCTTTTTTCGAGGGTTTCGGCCTGCCCGTGCTGGAAGCCCAAACTACAGGAGTAGCCGTTATGTGCGCCAACAATTCTGCCTTGCCCGAGATCGCCGGGGACGCCGCGCTGCTGGTGGACCCGCACGATGTCGACGCCATTGCCGCGGCCATGCTGCGTCTGAGCCGGGATGAAGCCCTGCGCCAGGAGTTGATCGCCAAGGGCTATGAGAACGTCAAGCGCTTTTCGTGGCAGAAGGCGGCCAGCGAGACGCTGGCCGTGCTGGAGGAGGCCGCGAGCAGAGGATGAGATCGGTGCAGGAACCGGAACTGGAGACAGTGCAGATTCTGGGCGTGCGCGTCGACTGCGTTGACTTTGCGCAGTCTCTCGATCTCATCGGCCGCTGGATCGCACAATCGAGAGCGCAGAGTGAGGACAGAGTGAAGAGGGGTGAGAAGAGCGAGAACGCCGATTCGTCCGCCGTCAACTGTTTGGAAGATGAAGTCAGCGGCGGGAAAACTCACCCCTCGCACTTTGCCCGCCAGGTCTGCACCGTCAATCCCGAATTCATCATGGAGGCGCGTCGCCATCCGGCCTTTGGACGCGCGCTGGCCGCGGCCGATCTCTGTACGCCGGACGGTGTGGGCGTGCTATGGGCGGCGCGGCTGGCGGGCGTTTGCCTGGGCGAACGCGTAACCGGCTCCGACGGTATCTACCGTCTGTGTGAACGGGCGGCCGCGCAAGAGTGGCGGGTCTTCTTCCTCGGCGCGGCCACCGGCGTGGCGGCGCGCGCGGCCGCGGAGCTGGCGCGTCTCTATCCCGGTCTGCGCGTCGCCGGGTCATACGGCGGTTCGCCCGCGCAGGCCGACTGGCCCCAAATCCGCCGGCATCTGGCCGCGGCGCGGGCTGATCTGCTGTTCGTGGCCTACGGACATCCCCGACAGGACATCTGGATTCATCAACACAGGGAGGAGTTGCCGGTCGCGGTGGCGCTGGGGGTGGGCGGCGCGTTCGATTTCGTGGCGGGGATCACGCGGCGGGCGCCGCTGTGGATGCAGCGGCTGGGCCTTGAGTGGCTGTACCGGCTGATGCGCCAACCGTGGCGCTGGCGGCGTATGGTGACGCTGCCGCTCTTCGCGCTGTTGGTCCTGGTGGAACGGGTGCGACGATGACGGGGCAAATGAGAAGAGAGTGAATCCGCACGATGCAGCCTGTGGAAAAAGTCTTGGGTTTAAGTACAAGGTTCTGACTACTTACCACGGAAGAATCAGGTCCCTGGCAGCCGGTTGAGTACGGGAATTGCGATACCCACCGCCGCGATTCCAGCGCCGATAAACCATTTCACACCACGTAACTCAGCGCGCAGACTCTCGATATCAACCTTCACTTCAGACTTCAGTCTTTCGGTATCTTCCTCCAACTCCGAACGAAGTCTTTCTATATCCGTTCTGGTTGCCAGATGATCATACGCTCCCTTAAGGCGAGCAATTCGTTTTTCTGCTTTAGCCACTCCCTGTCTCCTCTCTGTGGGTTCAGCGTCCCTTGGCGCCAGGGAAACTCCCAGACAGGTCCATTCAGACGGATTCCTATTCCTCTATTGTACGCATTTCAACGACCCTGAGGAATGGAAAAGAGCAGAAATTATTGCGGCTACCGCGAGTAACGCACAAATGCAACAATTTACAGTCGAAATGTGGGGGAAGGGCACCAGAGATCCTTCCTTTGGTTACTCACAGCTATAGTTTATAATTAAGTTGTTCATATATACAGTATATAACTCCCTTTCGTTGAGGAGACGCCAAGATGATACTTGCTGAACAGCAGTTGAATCATTTCAATACATTTGGTTTTTTGGTCTTCCGGCAGTTCTTTTCGCTCGAAGAGGTGCGTATTATCAGTCGCGAAGTCGACACCGGCCTGGACGCCTTTTTGCCCGACGACGCCGAACACGACCGCAATAACAGACATGGCGACTCCCTGATGGACGCCAACACGCCCTTCATCACCTCCTTGATCGACGACCCTCGCCTTGCCGACGCCGCCGAGCAGCTGCTTGACACGCAGGTCATCCCGGGGGCGACCGACGCCAACTACTTCGTTGGCGATACGGGCTGGCACGTCGATAATCCCAATTTCGACTATGCGGGAGTAAGGTTCATCTCTTACCTGGAACCGCTAGAGGCGACGACGGGTGCGCTACGCGTGATTCCCGGATCGCACCGCGAGCCATTCCACAGCCAGATATCAAGAGACACGCAACCGGTTTACGGAATGGGACCGGACGAGATACCGGCCTTCGTATTCAATGCTAAGCCGGGTGACGTGCTGGCGTTCAACTATTGGATCTGGCACGCCGCTTTCGGCGGCGGCGACCACCGGCGGATGTTTGGCGCCGTTTACTATGAAGACCCGCAGAATCCGGCGGCGATAGCGGGAGTCCGCGCCAATTTCAAAGGCAGTCACAAGAGGCACTCCGAGAGATGGTACGGGGGACATGCCATGTACCCCAAATACTGGCGGTCGTTGGATAATCCACGCCACAAGCGCTGGGTCCGCCGGATGGCCGAGCTTGGCATTTTGGAAACGCCGGGTTTTGAAGGCGGCTGAACCAGCGACATGGATTGGCTGTTGAGGTGACGGAGAGGAGGTGATGCCCTAGACGAAACGAGACCAGGAACCCGTGGATGGTTGAGGAGGCTCGGTTACCTTGCGGGGCCAATTGTTATGCATAGTATATGTCCCTGACTCTTACAAGGAGGGGCAAAGAAAGGATTCGAAATGTCCAGCAAAAACATCAGCAGACGTCAATTCCTTAGCATATCGATGGCGGCAGGAGGTGCCGTTGTGGCAGCCGCCTGCGTCCCGGCGGCCGCTCCGATGGCCGAGGACGAGGCAGCATCTGAAGCCGCTGAAGTCCCGGCCATGGAAGCAATGGAACTGAAACTGACCACGCTAGGAGGGGTCGGTTGGCCGGAGGCCATGACGATACTGGCCGAAGAACACGAGGAGAGGACCGGCAACAAGGTTATACTAGACCTGGTGAATTGGCCCCTCCTGGACACGGTGCTCCCGGCCCTCGCCGCCGGCGAGCCGCCCGATGTCTACCATGACCACAGCACAAAGTTTTTCCAGATGTTCTCCGAAAGCACGGTTCTTACGCTCAACCCCTACGTCGAAGCTGGGGACTGGTCTCCCGACGATCTAAGCCCGATGGACATGCAGGCCCATACCTGGGTTGATGGTTCGATCAAGGGAGTCCCTCTTTGGACTGACTTGTCGACCGGACACTTCTTTGCCTACCGCGAGGACTATTTCGACGAGGCGGGCATTCCCCGTCCAAGCTCGCACGGCGGCTTTGATTCTTACGGCCACCTTTGGGATGTGGCGCAAAAGCTCACGCAGACAGACGCCAGTGGCAATGTTACGCGCTGGGGATGGTCGAGTGACACCGCTTACCTCGGCTTTCGCATTCTCAATCTTGTGCTCGATCTAGGTGGGCACTGGTGGGACGAGGACAAACAGGAGTTTAAGCTGACGAGCGACGAAGTGATCGACGCGCTTGACACCTATCTCATCGAACCCATCAGGCTCGGGGCTGCCTATGACGAGGACCACGCGCCTGAGCAGTCACGAAATGAGCAGTTGCCGGAGGGCGTGGCCGCCATGTCGTCCAGCACCTTTTCCATCAGAACGGCCGAAGATTCTCACCCGGACGTGGCTGAGGTAATGGCCCATGCCGAGGCGCCCCCGATCAATCCCGATCTGCCGAACGAACAGCGCAACTATGTCGGTTGGGGCGGCTTCGGCGGCCTGATCCCCGCGGCCATTCCCGCCGACAGGCACCAGGCGGCCTTTGAGCTAGCCGAGGCCCAGCTGAAATCCCCCGCAACCACGCAGGCGATTCACCGGCACATCGGCCCGCCCGGGGCGAGCAAGGAATACCTCAACGACCCGTTCCTCGACGAGTTGAGCAGAGAGACCCGCTACACAGCCTCCACGGTGGACATGTACAGGTGGCAGATGGCGCGGCCTGGCGCCTTTTTCGGTTGGCAGTGGGGCGAGTTGGGCATGGCAAACTGGATTGGCGGCGCTCGCTGCTCTGGAGGAATCCTGGATGTCACACAGGAAGCGGCCCAAGCGCGCTGTGAGCAGACTGGGAGCGTTATATCGATGAAATGGACCGTCGAGGAGATAGCCGAGGAGTGGCAGGAGTTCGCCACGCACGGTCACAAGAATTTCTTCCTCCCCTTTGTCGAAGGCTAGGATTCGTGTGGTTCGACTTCCCACCATGTGTGGCCATTTGCTCTTGCAACGCACTGGGGCCAGGTCTGCGCAGACTTGGCCCCCAGGCGTAGTAGGGCCTGTTAGCGGGGCAATGACAAGACCTCAGAAGGCACTAGTTGCTCTCATCGTAAGCCTTCTCACTATCGCCGGTGGTCACCGGGCCCTGGCCCAAGGCCCAGTGGACCCGTATCGCAGTTACACCATCGATAGTACCGGCCGGCCGATCCCGATTCCCGATCCCTACGTTTTGGATCACACTATCGATGGGCTCACCCTCGGGATCGGCGAGTTCACGCTGCCCAGCGATATCCTCATCGATCGTGCAAATGATCACCTTTTTATCGTCGATACGCGCAATGATCGCATCATAGAGCTCGATGATCAGCAGAAGGTCGTTCGTCAGCTAGGTCCTGAGTTGGGGTTGGACGGACCGCAGGGCATCTACCTGGATAGCCGCGATGACACCCTGTGGATAGCCGATACGGGCAACGATCGCATCATACAGATCACCCGGGCCGGGCAACGGCTGCAGGAGTTTGGGCTGCCTCAAAGCGATGTGTTGACAGAGATCAGGTCTGCTGCCCCCAGCAAGGTTCTGGTTGATAAGCGGGGCTACATCTATTACCTTGAGGGTACTGGGGCTGGTATGATCGTCATGGATCAGCAGAACCAGTTTCGCGGTTTCTTTGGCATAAACCAGGTGGGCTTCAGTCTGCGTTGGCTATGGGCCCGCTACCTGTCCACTGAGGAGCAGCGGGAGAAGATTCTGCTGGCTAAACCGACCTCCCATTCGGATATGATCCTGGGAGATGACGGTTTCATCTACTCGGCCGTGGCCGGTCAGATGCAGCGGCAACTTCAAAAGCTCAGCCCGGTGGGCATTAACCTCTTTGTTGAAAAGAGTCTGGAACAGCAACTTTACCAGCGCAAAATTTTTGGCGAGCGGCGGCGGAGTTGGGAGCCGGCGGCTCGTTTTGTGTCCGTGACGGTTGACGCCGGCGGCACGGTTACAGCGGTTGACGCCAGCCGCGCGCGTATCTATCAATATGACCAGGATCGCAATGTCTTGCTGGCCTTTGGCAGACCAGGCGTCGGGCCGGAGGAATTCGGCGTTGCCAGCGAGGTAGACGTGGATAGTCGGGGCTTGCTCTACGTGCTCGACACAGGGCGGTCCAGGGTCGCGGTTTTCCGTCCGACGCCCTTCGCCCGTCTCGTTCATCAGGCCAGTGAGTTGCAGGGCGACGGCCGTTACGCCGAGGCGGCAGCGGTTTGGCGACAAGTGCTGGGCCTGGCCTCGGGCTATGAACTGGCGCACAGTGGCCTGGGCAAGGCGGCTTATCACCAGGAACGTTGGCGCGAAGCGATGCGCGAGTACTCACTGGCGCGGAATCAATTGGGCTATTCGCTCGCTTTGCTCGAGTATCGGCAGGAGGTGTTGCGCCGCAGCATGGGCTGGTTGGTTGGCGCGATGTTCGCGCTGCTGCTGAGCATTCTGGCCTGGCCAACCTTATCCCGGTTTAGTCGGTCAGCGAGTTGGGCGTTCGGTCGCATCGCTACTTCAACGACTCCATCAACTGACCGCCCAGCTGCCCGATTGCCTGAGCGCTCGCCTGCCCATCTGGCCTTGGGTGTCCTGGTACGGCCTATAGAGACCTTTGAGGCGCTGAGGAGCGGTCGGTCGCTATGGCCGGCCGTGCTTATGGTGGGTCTGGCAGCAGTTGCCCGCGTAGCCAGCCTCGCAGTAATGCCCTTCCACATGCGTGCCACACCGGTAGTCGGCTCCATCTTCGACTGGGCCCGTCTCTATCGACCTGTGGCGGCCAGCCTGCTGCCGGAGCTGCACTGGGAAGAGGCCAACATTAGTGTAGAAATGCTCCGGATCATACTGCCCTGGCTCCTCTGGACCCTGGCCAACTATGGGGTTTCGGCGCTGTTCGATGGTGAGGGAACTCTACGCGGTGTCGTCCGCACCACCGCCTACTGTCTGGCGCCTTACATCGTGTTTGCTGTGCCAATCTCGCTTGTCGGCTATGTGCTTACCGCCCGAGAGCGGGGACTGTACGAATCGTTGTGGAGTGTGGTCTTCTATTGGGTGCTGATCCTGTTGGTAATGCAGCTTAGCACGGTTCATAACTATTCCGGAGGCAGAACGGTGCGTGTCGGAGTGCTGGCCGTATTTGGCATGGCCGTGCTTGGCGGTTTCATTGGGCTGGTTGTGCTGCTTGGTCGGGCAGTCGCCAGCGTCGCATGGGAGATTGGCTATGAAATTTTGCGAATCGTCCTCTAGCCTGCGCTGGGCGCTGCGGGTTGCGTGTTGCCTGCTGCGCATCACTGGCCAAGGTCTATCGCCCATCCGGTCCGGTTTGGTTCTCCTGTTTCTCGTTGTAGCGACTGTGCCGGTAGCGGCCCAAGAGGAGGAACCGCCACTGAAGGAAGCCCGATCCATTGTGGATGGCGTCCCGGCCGACTATAGCCTCATGGCGCAAAGTGCCTTTCTCGAACTATACCTGCACCCTACATCCGCTCAGATTGGGATACGCGACCTTCGAGCAGGGCGCGTGTGGTTGAGCAACCCGGCCTTACCACATCCCGAAAAGGTCCCAGAGAGTCTGCGGGCGCCATTTGATTCGGTGTTCTTTGCCTTCTTCACCAAAGAGCTGTCCACACAGATGCGCCGTGAAGTCAGCATGGCCCACGTCCCTGAACCGGAGATTGAGCCGACCGCCCAGGGTGCGACGGTCCACTACGAGATGGAGGCGCTCGGCTTCTCAATGAGCGTGCGCTATGAACTGGGGCCCGATTATCTGGACGTCACCGTGGATGAGGCTGGCCTGGAGGAGTCTGCCGATCACTTGTTGGTCGCAATCGATATATTGCCCTACCTGGGGGCAACGCCCAATGGCATGGAGACGCCGGGCTATTTCGTTCTTCCCGATGGACCTGGCGCGCTGGTATACCTGGACCGCGAGCAGCCCAGCTTCCGCAAACGGTTCAGTGTAGCAAGCTATGGCCCGGATCGCTACTCATTTGCCCGGCCGTCGCAGCAGCGCACGCCCCTACCTGCCTTTGGCGTTGTTCAGCCCCCTTCCGCAGTGGGCGAATCGGAGGCCGCCGTGCTTGGCGTGATCACTACAGGGGCAGGCGATTCTTCGTTAGAGGCGACTATTGGCACAGAGCCGCTCTCTTTCAACACTGCCAATCCCCGCTTTATTTATCGCCGGCTCAACGAGTTTCCGATAAGCGAGGGTGAATTCAAGGGTCAGTTCGAAACAAAGGGCGCGGGGGGTGATCGGGCGGTGCGGTATTTCTTTCTGGCGGGCGAGGAAGCGAACTGGGTCGGGATGGCCCACAGACTGCGGCAGCATCTGATCGAGGATCGCGGCGTGCCCCGTTTGCACTCCTCCCTCAGGTGGGCGGAAGGGAATGGTCAACCGGTCAAGGCCGCTCTGCGTCTGCGCCTGGTTATGGGCGCGACCAAACCCGGCCTCGTCTGGCGCAAGTTCGTTAAGGCGACAAGCTTTGCCGAGGCGGCTGAGATCACTGCCCTCTTTCACGCGGCCGGAATGACCGATCTTGACCTGGTTCTGGTTGGGTGGCAGAAAGACGGTTACGAGGGGAGTCTGCCGGTCCGCTGGCCACCCGATCGCCGACTAGGGGGCGAGCGGGGACTGGCGAGCTTGGTCGAGGAGGTCCATGCCCTGGGAGTTCGACTGTTCCTGGAAGATGACTACACCTTGGGCTTGCTGCGCAGTCGCGGCTTTTTTCCCGTTACCGACGTGATGATCCAGCCCAACTTGCTGCCAATCAGCGACATGGTGCCTTCTTCCCTCTTCGATGTGGTGCCGCCGTTTCTGCGCCGGGGACTGTTCTTCCTTAATGCTGACTTCGCCAGCGATCGCTACCTGGAGCGGGACCTGTCGCGTTTTGCAGAGCTTGATGTGGACGGTCTGGAGCTACGTTGGGCCGGCGAGTTGGTGTTGAAAGACGCCAACCCGTGGCACGGCTCAGATCGTAGCGAGGCCCCTGGGGCTTGGCGGCGTATGCTGCAAAAAGTCGTCGATGCGACGGGTTCGGTCGCCGTCCAGGGCGGAAATGACTATGTCCTGGGGATAGCCGATACGGTCACGCAATTCCCCCTCGACCGCAGCAACTACGTCTATTTCGATGAGACAGTGCCCTTTTATCCGATAGCGACACATGGCTTGGTGCGGCTATATGGAAGGGCGACGAACCTGGACAAAGACCCTGAGAAGGATTTCCTGAAACGCCTCGAATATGGTCTGCTGCCGGTGTATGAGCTAACCTACCGCCAGCCGATTGTTTTGGCCAGGACGACCTATTCTGAACTGTATAGCTCCCATTACCTTGACTGGCTGGAGCGTGCCGCAGCCGAGTACGAGGTGGCGGTAGGCCAATTGGGACATACGGTCGATCAGTTTATTGTCGGTTACCGGCAACTGGCGCCCCATGTGTTTGAAACCCAATACGAGGATGGCACACGGGTTATCGTGAACTACGGCGAACAAACTTACGTAGGCGCCGACGTGCGCGTAAAGGGACTGGGCTATGCCGTTTTGCGTCGCAAGTGAATGCCGGCACAGTTGCCAATACAGTTTTTCGTGCTGTTGACCAGAGGTACGAGCCTTGAAAAGCCGCCGCGACCTTCGCGGCCGAAAGTGCTGGAGACTTGGCCCAGGCAACGAATTCTGCTGCAAAACAGAATAGAGGAGTGAGATGTACGGGCAAAAAATGAGTATGGTCTGCGGGGACCAGTATCTGGACCAACCGGAACGGCTGTACCGGCGGATTCGTGAGTTGCGCGGCGGACCCTTCCACCTCCTACAGCTTTACATCTGGAATGCCAAGTACATGGTTGACCACGCGCGGGTCGTGGAGGTCATCGAGCGGGCGGTGCAAGTGGCCCACGAATGTGGCCTGCGTGCCGGTCTGATGATCGCAGGCAATGCTCTGGCCGAACTCTGGCATCCGTTTCTGTTACAACACCCGGATGCCTTCGAGCGGGCGGTGTTTCAACTGCGGGCCGTGGTCAAGGGTGGTCGGATCGAGACCGTAGCGCCCAGAGTGTCCGCCTTCCCGCAAATGGCGATCAAAAACCAGTGGCTCACCTGGCCGGTCTACGGTGGGGTGCTGGGGGCTTACACACAGACAACTGACGGCGCCTGGAAGAAAGTTGCACTCAACGATGTTGTGGCTGAATTTCAAGGATTTCATGACCCCGAACTGGCATATCTCGCGTCAAAAGGTTTCGCGCATGGGAATCTGCCACCGGCGCAACGGCGCATCCAGGCCAAGGTGGAACTGCCGGAGGGGACAGAGGTGCTGATTTATGTGGCGTGGGAACATCGGGGCGCCTGCGACATCTCCCATCCGGCGATGATCGAGCACTTCCGCAAGACCCTGACCGCTTACCGGCATATCCCCTTGGATGGCATTGCCTGGGATGAACCGATAAAAATGGCATGGAATGAGGGTCATGCCCTGGGATCCTGCTATCTGGACCGCTACCGGCAAACGTACGGGCGCGACCTCCTCGACGAGTTGGCGCTCCTGGACGAGGACGATCCCCAGGGACGTCACGTGGTGGTCCGTCTGGCGCAGGGACGGTTGATAGGTCAGGTTGTGAAACAGTTGATCGACACGATGTGTGCCACGGGGCGAGAACTGTGGGGCCAGGACGTCGCCATCGGCAACCATTGTACGTTCCAAGGTGAGATCGCCACGACCGACCTGCGGGCCAACGGCGGCGACTACTTCGCCCTCGACCAAAATATGTCCGCAGCCTATGTCGACGCCCACTGGTTAGACATTTATGGCGGCACCCAGCGGGCGGGATCTCGCAGCCCCTATTACACTGATGTCTTAGCCGCCTCGATGCGAAAGTATCATCCCTCCGGCCGCTGCTACTCGATGTCGTGGGGCGTCGGCAAACCGGCGGAACCGATTTCGTTTTATACACGGGTCATGGCCATGTTCCGCGTGAACTGGAATTGCTTCGGGTATGGCGATGAGAGTGGACCTACCCCGCATCTCTTTCCCCACGACCCGGCCTGGCCAAAAGCTCAGGAAAGCGCTCGCCTGATTGAAGCGTGCGATCGCGTTCTAGGCACTCTTGAACGGCGACCATCTCTGGCGGTCTGGCATGGGGTTGAGGGCATGATGGGCGCGCGGCACTGGACCAACCACATGGGTAAGGGGGCGTATCTAGACCTCAGCCTGGCGTTCGTCGACAACAACGTTCCCTTTGACTTCATCCCCACCGCGGCGATAGAGAATGCAGTTGTTGGCGAAGGCTGTATCAAGGCGCAGGATGATGAATACGCCACGCTTCTGATTCCGTACGCGGCAACAATGACGCCGCGAATGTGGGAGCAGTTGCAAGCGTTCATCGCTGCCGGCGTGCGAGTGGTATTCTTGGGCCCGCCGCCGACGCAACTTACCGACGGGACGCCGATTCTAACGGATTTCTGCACGCTGGTGGGTGCCGATATTGAGGGTGAGGGGGCATACTGGCAAGCGTTTGAGCGCCGCTATGGACAACTTGATTGGACGGCGAGGGAGCCGTATGACTTCGCGCCGCTGCCGGCAGTTGAAGCTGAACGGTACGTCTATGACGGCGACGGCCAGCGTATTGGGGTGAAGGGGATTCGCCAGAACTGCATTTACATCACGGCTTGCAACCCTGGCGAGTCACTTCTGGCCGTTTCCCAGGGAAAACAGAAGGGAGGGAAGGTGGCGGATGCGGATGCATCAATGCTGTGGCAACTTTACGAAGGAAGAGATGAACAGGCCCTGGTTCTTTGCGCACGACAAGGTCAGGTACTGAGGGGAGACCTGAAGTTCGCCGGGCGCACGATACGCCTCACGGGCGGCGCCGGCCTCGCTATGATCCATCTGGGCAGCCAAGGCATTGCGCGCGGCGCGACAGACGCTACCTGTATGATTGAGGCAGACGGAAAGCCAATCACCGTCGAACGGCTTTCGTCCGAATGACTTGCACGCTGGGTCAGCTACCTAATGGAGGCACCCCAGGTGTGTCGAGTGCGCCAAGCTGGTCCATGCGCCGGATCCATGACTGATGGCGCGGGTCGTCCACTGATCGCCAATACTTCGGGTACATGTGTCCGCCCCTCTCGGTGGAAGATATGTGGTTATTCGCCATCTGGTGACAGAATGCTTCCACATTCGCCGGCGTTTCGGGGTCGGCATAATAGTTCACTTCCATCATGCGCCGGCGGCCGCCGCCACCGAATGATGAGTGCCAGAGCCGATGCAGGAATACCAGCACATCGCCCGGCTGAGACTCAAAGGCGTAGGCCGGCATTTCATCTGCCTGGACGCCAAAGGTCAGGTCAGTGTCCTGTGCCAAGTTGCTCTGGCCCCACATCGGATTGCGATGCGACCCCGGTATCACCCTGAGTGAACCACTGGTTGCGCCTAATGAATCCAGATAGATCGTGAACTTTAGGCCCGAATAGTCGAGACTATGGCTATCCGAATGCCAGCGGGTGTCTCCGGTGTAGTAGTTACCGGCGATGCCGATACAGATAGCCGCCGTGCCCAGCAACTGCTCAGCGACATCGACAAAACGCGGTTCGTCGCCCAGCGAGGCAAGAAAAGGCGTATCGGCATCCATGAACAGCCGGCCAAGCCTGGTCTTACCGTCGTACTGCGCGCCGGGGGGCAGCAAAGATTCAATGGCAGCGTTGAATTCGGGGTAAATACGCTCCAAATCGTCTGACGGCAGGTGCTGGCGGAGGATCAAGAAGCCAAACGTATTGAAATAATTTACCTGTTGCTCAGTAAGTTTCATGCTGAGACCTCCTCCCTGGAACTGGTTGCATGATAGGGCGCATTTCTCAGGTATCGTATCACGAGCGTGCCGGTATGTCTATATCGGGTGAGATACGGGGGTATATCCCATATTCTTGGACAACATCCCTAGGATCGCAGGCGTCTCTCCGGCACGCGGCACAGAAGACTGGAGGCAGTCAGAAACACGCTACCGTTTTGGGATGCTCCCTTGCTGCCAACTTGTGTTGGCATATTCAGCTTCTTCCGTAAAATTGTCCTGGGCGACAGTTGATGCGGAATCCTTTCGTCTGAACCTTGGGAGTTCCCAACGCGAGCGGCTCTTTGCAGACAATATTTCAAACGCGTCCCCATACGTTAATTGCGAGTGAGCCACAGATTGGAGAAAGGGTCGAAAATGTTCGGGCAAGCCATTAGCATCATATGTGGAGATCAATACCTGGACGAGCCAGCGCGGCTCTACCGGCGGATTCGAGAGCTACAGGGCAGTCCTTTCCACTATGTTCAGCTTGTCCCCTGGAACACCAAGTACCCAATTGACCATCCGCTGGTGATAGAGGTCGTCGAGACGGCGGTACAGGTGGCGCACGAATGCGGCTTGCAAGCCGGCTTGACGATCGCCGCCAACGCCTTGAGCGAGTTCTGGTACCCGTTTCTGCTGGACCATCCGCAAGCCTTCGAGCGGGCGGTGATACAATTGCAGACTCGGGTCCGGGAAGGTCGGATCGAGTCGGCGGCGCCCAACGTATTTGCCTTTCCGCAGATTGACAGCAGGAACGAGTGGCTTACGTGGCCGGTTTTTGGCGGAGTACTTGGTGCTTTCACGCGGAGCGCGGACAGTTCTTGGGAGCTGGTTGCCCTTGGAGATGTCGAGGCTATTCACCAAGGCTTTCAAGACCCCGGGCTTGAGCATCTCTATGCAAGAGATTTGCCTCACGGGACGAGACGCCGGTTACAGCGGCGCATCCGGGCCGCGGTGGACCTGCCGGATGGGACTGAAGTCCTGCTTTACGCGGCCTGGGATCACCGCGGCGCGTGTGACATCTCTCATCCCGCCATGAAAGCGCAGTTCCGCAAGATGTTGACGGCATATCGGCGCATTCCGCTGGATGGAATCGCTTGGCATGAGCCGATCAAGATGGCGTACAACCAGGGCCATGCCCTGGGGCCCTACTTTCTTGATCGCTATCGGCAAGAGTACGGACGCGATCTTGTCGAAGACCTGGTTCTCCTGGACGAAGACGATCCCCGGGGACGTCATGTTATGGTCCGCCTGGCCTATGGGCAGTTGATCGGTCGGATTGTACAGGAGTTGATCGATATGATGTGCGCCACGGCCAGGGATTTGTGGGGCGAAAACGTCTTCATCGGCAACCAGTGCATGTGGCAGGGCGGCGGATCGATCACCGACCTGCGCGCCAACGGCGGCGACTACTTCGCTCTGCATCGCAACATGTCGGCAGCCTACGTCAACACGGCCTGGGGGGATTCGCCGCGCACATCCTACTACACCGACATCCTGGCCGCCTCCATGCGCAAACGCCACTCCTCCAGCCGCTGCTACTCAATGTCGATGGGCTGGGACCCTGTTGAAATGCCGGAGCCTGTCTCATATTACAACCGCATCATGGCAATGCTGCGCGTGAACTGGAACTGTATGGGGTATGGTGATGGAGGCGGACCTACACCGCATCTCTTCCCTCATGACTCGGCCTGGCATGTGGCTCAGGAAGGCGCTCACCTGATTGAGGCGTGTGATCGCTTGCTGGGACGACTTGAACGGCGACCGTCTCTCGGGGTCTGGCACGGCGTGGAGGGCATGCTGGGCGCGAGGCACTGGACAAACTGGCTGGCCAAAGCGGCCTATTTGAACCTGAGCCAGACCTTTGTCGAGAACAACCTGGCCTTTGACTTCATTCCCACAGAGGCTATCGAGGCTGCGGTTGTTGCAGATGGACGGGCACAAATGGACAAGGATGCCTACTCCACGGTTCTGGTTCCGTACGCGGCGACAATGACGCCGCGCATGTGGGACCAGCTGCAGGCGTTCATCGCTGCCGGCGTGCGCGTCGTGTTCCTTGGGCCACCGCCGACCCAGTTGACCGACGGGACACCGATACTTGAGCAATTTTCGGAACTCATCGGCTCCGAAATTCAGGGAGAGAGGGCATACTGGCAAGCGTTTGAGCAACAGTATGGGCGAATTGAAAGTGCCGCGCGCGAGCCGTATGTATTCGCGCCGCTGCCGACAGTTGCGGATGAGCGGTACATCCGTGATGCCGAAGGGCACTCGATAGCCGTGAAGGGCTTGCGTGAAAACGTTGTTTACATGCCGGCGTCCAATCCGGCCGATTTACTCCTGACCCTTGTGGGAGAGAAAGAGTCCGGCAGGGTTGAGGCTGTGAATGCTTCGATGCTGTGGCAGCTTTACGAAGACGGAGATGAGCAGTGCTTGATCCTCTGCGCGCGACGGGGTCGAGTGCTTGGGGGAAGCGTGAGATTTGCTGGGCGCACGATAACATTGTCGGGAGGCGCACGCCTGGCAATGATCCATCAGGATAGCAGAGGCGCCATCCGCTGTGCCGCGGAAGGCTCGACCACGGTCGAAGTTGATGGCCGGCCAATTGACGTCGCATGGCTCTCCGTTGCAGACGGGTCGCCAAGGAGGGAAGCGCAAGAACTGACCTTGGAACCCGGCCCAGATCGGGTAAGCATTGCCCAGGATAGCCGCACTCAGGTTCGACACCAACACATGGTCTGCGCCCTTCCAACCTACGCCACGCGCGACAGTTGGGAAGCCAGAGCAGAACAACTGCGCCGCCGAATCCTGGTGAGCGCAGGGCTTTGGCCAATGCCCGAAAAGAGAGCGCTGAACCCCCACATAACGGGCCGAATCGAGCATGAAGACTATACAATCGAGAACGTATACTTTGAGAGCACGCCGGGATTCTTTGTGACCGGCAATCTCTACCGCCCCCGGGGCAGGCAAGGACCATTCCCGGGGATTGTGTGCCCGCACGGCCATTTCCGCGATGGACGACTGACACACAGCGATGGTTGTTCGGTTCCGGCCCGCTGTATCAGCTTTGCCCGCCAGGGCTACGTCGCCTTTGCCTATGACATGATCGGCTACAACGACAGCGGGCTTCAGGCGCCCGAGATGGTTGGCCACATGGATGGCAAGCCCCTCTACCGCAAGAGTGTTCTGTTCGATCGAAAAGGCTTCCTCTGGGGCATCAGTCTGATGGGAATGCAACTCTGGAACAGCATCCGGGTGGTGGATTTCCTGCTGTCTCTGCCGGCTGTAGATCCACAGCGTATCGCCTGCACTGGCGCTTCCGGCGGTGGCACTCAGACCTTCATGCTGGCGGCAATCGACAAGCGCGTAAAGGTGGCCGCGCCGGTCAACAGAATCTCGGCGCATTTCCAGGGCGGGTGCATGTGCGAAAATGCCCCAAACCTGCGCCTGGATGGCTGCGATGTGGAATTTGCGGCGATGATGGCGCCACGCCCCCTGCTCATGGTCTCCGCCACGGGAGACTGGACCAGGAGTACGCCGGATGTCGAATTCCCCGCCGTGCAGGAGATCTACCGCTTGCACGAGGCGACCGCCAACGTCGCTACGGTTCAGGTGGACGCTGGACACAACTACAATCAGGAGAGTCGCGAGGCCGTCTACGCCTGGTTTGGCAAGTGGTTGCCAGACGAGGAAGAATCACTGCAACAGGATCAGGAAGAGGCTCAGGACGGCGCTTCGATGGGCCGCTCGACAGGCGCTGAGCCGACGGTTGGGCAAGGGCGCCAAGTCGGTTTGTCGCAGGGATCAGGACAAGGCTCAGGGCTGCGCCAGCAACAGTTCAAGGAACAGCCGTTCGCGGTGGAAGCGCCCGAAAGGATGTTGGTGTTCGCGGATGGCAAGCTGCCGGCAACGGCTGTGAACGGTCATCAGTTGATGGCCAACTTTATCCGGGATGCAGAAGCCCAAATCCAATCATTCGAACCTGTCGATGCAATCAGCCTGCAGGCCTACCGTGAGGTGATGGGGACCGCCTATGAATATGCCATGAATGCTCTTCAACCGCAGGCACACGATCTTCAGGTTGAGAGAGTAGGGATGGACGAACGGGATGGCTATTGCCTGGAACGGCTCATCATTGGACGCAAAGGCATTGGCGAGCGGATGCCAGCCTTGCTGTTCGCGCCCGAACAGGCATCCGGTGGCGTATTGGTCGTCCACCCCGGAGGCAAGGATGGCTTGGCGGAGGGAGAACGCCCCGGACCTCTCGTTACTGGATTGCTGGATCTTCGGTTCAACGTGCTGGCAATCGATGCATTCGGGACAGGCGAGCTTGCGCGGGTGCAACGGGATGAAAGCCCCTATGACTTTCTGGCGTTCAATCGGACTGACACCGCCCTCCAGGTGCAGGACTTACTGACCGGCATCGCATATCTTAAGGCGCACACAGGTATGGTTCACCTCGTGGGTTTAGGGCTGGCCGGCCTCTGGTGTCTATTGGCCCGCGGCCTGACTTCCGACATCGCCAACACGATCGCGGATGCGGCTCGGTTCGACTATAACGACGACAACGAGTGGGTAGAGCGGTTGTTCGTCCCGCAGGTGCGGCGCGCTGGCGATTTCCGTACAGCGGCGGCGCTTGCGGCTCCCGGCAGGCTATTGATCCACAATGTGTCCGCGAGCTTCCCTGCGCAGTGGGTTCGCAGGGTCTACGCTGTGGCTGGCGCATCTGAGGCTTTGCACATCCAGTCGAGACAGGCAGATGTTGCATCGATCCTCAACGCACTGACAAGTGCAATCTGAGTGGATCCTGATCGAGTAGCAGACAAAGGAAAATCACCATGCGCTTGAGTCTGAAGAAGCAACAGACTGTATGGGGGTACATCTTTATCGGCCCATGGCTGATTGGCGCGGCTGTCTTGTTCGTCTGGCCGATGGGCCGGACACTGCTGTTGAGCTTTCAAGAGGTCACCGATCTGGCCTTTCTGCAGACTGAATGGGTCGGCCTGGTCAACTTCAGTGACATATTATTTAAGGATGTCGGGTTCATTCCGGCACTGATCACAACCATGAAGGAAGTCGTGATCAATGTGCCCCTGATCCTGGTCTTCTCACTATTAATGGCAGTCTTTTTGGCGCAGGTCACGCGCGGGCAGACGTTCCTGCGCGCTGTGTTCTTCCTGCCGGTCGTCATTGGTAGCGCGGGGGTGATTCAGCAGTTGCTCGAATACGGCGCTGGAGACGAACTGGCCGCGGTAACGTTGGGGCCTCTCCTGCAGAGTATGGGTGAGGGGGATCAGGGCGGGACGATCGTGGCCCCCATCCAGGTGGTTGTGAATCGACTGACGGTGATTATCTGGCATACGGGCGTCGAGATCCTGCTTTTCGTTGCCGGCCTGAAAAGCATCCCGCCAAGCCTTTACGAGGCCGCCCAGGTGGATGGGGCCACGGGTTGGGAGTCTTTCTGGAAGATTTCCTTGCCCCTGCTGTCGCCGGTTATTCTGGTGGCCGCTATCTTTGCGCTGGTCGACTTGTTCACCGATCCACTGAACAACGTCGTACAGTACATAATGGATGTCGGCATCCGACGGCAGGGGCGGCTGGAGTCGGCGGCGGCATTGGGCGTGCTATACTTTGTGGTTGTCTTCGTGGTGCTGTTGTTGGTTACCCGTTTCGCATCCAAACTGGTCTTTTATGCGGGGGAGAGACAATGAATTCCCTAAACGTTGACGTGCGCAAGTCAGCCAACACCGGCGGGAGTCGTTGGGTTGGGGTCGGTCGACGGATTTCAGGCAGGGGCCGTCGCCAATGGAACGCGCTGCCGCGGACGCTTGGCGTGACTTTGCGCTGGATCGTGCTGATCGAATTCGTTTTCGTTTTTTTCTTTCCCGTTCTCTTCATGTTCACGACCTCGATCCAGACCCTGAGCGAAATCAACAACCCGTCGATCCGGTGGATCTCTCGCGACCCGACGGCAAGAGGATATCAGTTGGCCTTACAGATCATGGGTTATTTCCAAGGCTTGCGCATTAGTGTCTTGACCAGCGTTCTGGCCGCGCTGGGCCAGACGTTCGTGGGCGCCATGGTGGGGTATGGTTTCGCTCGCCTTCGTTTTCCCGGCAGGGACCTGATCTTCGGGTTTCTGTTGTTTACGATCGTCGTGCCAGGGCATACGATCATGATTCCGCAGTTCATGCTCTACCACAAGCTGAATTGGCTCAATACCCTTTTCCCATTGTTCGTCCCGGCCTTTGCCGGCTGGGGGGTAAGGGGAGGCATACTGTTGATTGTCTTCCGGCAGTTCTTGCGCGGCTTGCCGCATGAATTGGAGGATGCAGCCTGCGTCGACGGCGCCGGGCCGTTCAGAACGTTCTGGCAGATCATGCTGCCCCTGGCCAAGCCGGCCCTGCTGGTGGTGCTGGTCTTTTCGCTCACCTGGACCTGGAACGACAGTTTCGTGCCCTGGCTGGTCATCCGAGACCAAGAGTTGATGACCCTGCCCCAGCGGCTGGAGATCTTCACCTGGTTGATTCGATCCGGCTTGGGTACCGTTGGTCTCCCAACGCACTTTGAGCCAAACGTCTTCATGGCGGCCACGGTGCTGGCCATTATGCCGGTACTCGTGCTATACATCTTCGCCCAGCGCCACTTTACGCAGAGCATTGACCGCACGGGCTTGGTGGAGTAGAATGGAGATTAGAGAACAATTGTCCGTTGCATGCCTGCATAATTGCAAAACTGTGTTCGCATTGGAAATCCTCACTTTACTCGTGCCAAAAGACTTGGCTTCGTACGGCGTTCACTTTAGAAGCATCGAAAAGGAGGCCCAAAGATGCACAAGAAGCAAAGCAAGAGGATGAGCCGGCGGGATTTTCTGCGTGTTTCGGTAGTGAGTACGGCCGGCATGCTGGCAGCGGCTTGCGTGCAGCCGGCGCCGGCGGCGCAAGAGGTCGTGGAAGAGGCCCCGGCAATGCCGGAGGCGATGGAATTTACGTTGCTCAGTCTGGATGGGGTCGGCTGGAACGAGGCGAATACCGTGCTGATCGAAGCCTTCGAGGAGAAGACCGGCCACAAGGGCAAGCTCTGGGGAGCGGGATGGCCCATGAACGATACGTTGCTTCCGGCCATCGCCGCCGGCGCGCCGCCCGATGTCTACCATGACATGCCGCTTAAGCAAGCTGAGTTGTATGCCAACGGCACAGCCATGACCCTCAACGACCACGTGGAGGCGTCGCCGTGGAATCCCGAAGACCTTAGCCCCGTCGACATGCAAGCCTGTACCTGGTTCGGGAAGATCAAGCAGATGCCCTTGTGGCACGACCTGTCCGGACAAAGCTTCTATGTCTACCGCACGGACTTTTTTGACGAGGCGGGCATTCCCCATCCTGCCAGGCACGGTGGCTTGGAATCCTACGACCAGTTGCATGATGTGGCGCAAAAGCTCACCCAGCGAGACGCCAGCGGCAACGTCTCCCGTTGGGGATGGTATCGTGCTCTCAGCTTTCAGGTGCTCAGCAAGGTGCTCGACGAGGGTGAGCACTGGTGGGATGAGGAAAACCAGGAGTTCACGTTGACGAACGACGCTTTTATCAAGTGGATCAACAAGCTCTACTTCGAGCCCCTCGAACTCGGTATCAGCCCAAACGAGGAACAGACCCCCGATATGTCAGATGTTGAGATGATGACGGAGGGGGCGGTTGCCATGACAGACCGTTTCTTCACCCTCCACATTGCCGAGGACGCAGGCCGCTCGGAGGCCGAAGTGATGAACCACATGCAGTCGCCCCCGACCTTTGAAGGACAGCCAGACGCAGATCGCCATTTTAGTGGCTGGGGGGGCTGGTCCTGTGGGATCCCCAGTTCGATCGCCAGCGACAGGCTGCAGGGAGCGTTCGATCTGGCTACGGCTCAGTACAATCCCGACGTCGCGCGGGCGTTTCACCGATTCGTCGGCCCACCTGGGGCCTTGAAGAGTTACGCCAACGATCCGTACCTGGATGAGCTATATGAAGAGACGGTGTACGGCGGCGTCACTGTGGACATGTACAGATGGCAGGTGACGCATCCAGGCGTCTTTTTCGGTTGGGAGTGGGGCAACCTGAACATGCCCAACTGGCCGGGAAGCCGCTGCAGTGGCGGCGCTTACGTTGGTGACAGTGAAGAAGCGGCCGCCGCGCGCTGTGACCGTGGGAGTTGGGTTTCAGGGAAATACACCGCCGAGGAGTTGGCCGAGGAGTGGCAGGAGTGGGCCACCCGCGTGCGCAAGGAGTGGTACGAGTCCATTGATATCGAGGTTTAGCTCTGACGCAGCGGTGTGATCATGGATCGTCCTGGGGTCAGGCAGGACCTGATCCCAGGCCATTTAAGGGCCTGTCGTGACGAGCAATGCACACCGGCTTGGGTACCGTTGGACTCCCAACGCACTTTGAGCCAAACGTCTTCATGGCGGCCACGGTGCTGGCCATTATGCCGGTACTCGTGCTATACATCTTCGCCCAGCGCCACTTTACGCAGAGCATTGACCGCACGGGCTTGGTGGAGTAGAATGGAGATTAGAGAACAATTGTCCGTTGCATGCCTGCATAATTGCAAAACTGTGTTCGCATTGGAAACCCTCACTTTACTCGTGCCAAAAGACTTGGCTTCGTACGGCGCTCACTTTAGAAGCATCGAAAAGGAGGCCCAAAGATGCACAAGAAGCAAAGCAAGAGGATGAGCCGGCGGGATTTTCTGCGCGTTTCGGCAATGAGTACGGCAGGCATGCTGGCAGCGGCTTGCGTGCAGCCAGCGCCGGTGGCGCAAGAGGTCGTGGAGGAGGCCCCGGCAATGCCGGAGGCGATGGAGTTTACGTTGCTCAGTCTGGATGGGGTCGGCTGGAACGAGGCGAATACCGTGCTGATCGAAGCCTTCGAGGAGAAGACCGGCCACAAGGGCAAGCTGTGGGGAGCGGGATGGCCCATCCGAAATTCGACGCTCCCGGCCATTGCCGCCGGCACACCGCCCGATGTCTTCCACGACATGCCGGGGCAGATATCCCACTTGTACGCCGATGGCACGGTTCTGAACCTCAACTCCCTCATGGAGAAGTCGCCCTGGAATCCCGAAGACCTTAGCCCGCTTGACATGCAAGCCTGTACCTGGTTCGGGAAGATCAAGCAGATGCCCTTGTGGCACGACCTGTCCGGACAAAGCTTCTATGTCTACCGCACGGACTTTTTTGACGAGGCGGGTCTTCCCCATCCGGCCAGGCACGGTGGTTGGGAATCCTACGACCAGTTGCATGATGTGGCGCAAAAGCTCACCCAGCGAGACGCCAGCGGCAACGTTTCCCGTTGGGGATGGTATCGCGCTCTCGACTTTCAGGTGCTCAGCAAGGTGCTCGACGAGGGTGAGCACTGGTGGGATGAGACAAACCAGGAGTTCACGCTCACGAGCGACGCGATGATCAAGTGGATCAACAAGCTCTACTTCGAGCCCATCGAGCTCGGTATCAGCCCGAACGAGGAACAGACGCCCGAGATGTCAAATGTTGAGATGTTGACGGAGGGGGTGGTCGCCATGTCAGACCGTTTCTTCACCCTCCACATTGCCGAGGACGCGGGCCGCTCGGAGGTCGAAGTGATGACCCACATGCAGTCGCCCCCGACCTTTGAAGGACAGCCGGACGCAGATCGTCATTACACCGGTGGGGGCGGCTGGGCCTGTGGGATCCCCAGCGCGATCGCCAGCGACAGGCTGCAGGGAGCGTTCGATCTGGCTACGGCTCAGTACAATCCCGACGTCGCGCGGGCGTTTCACCGATTCGTCGGCCCGCCTGGGGCCTTGAAGAGTTACGCCAACGATCCGTACCTGGATGAGCTATATGAAGAGACGGTGTATGGCGCCGTCACTGTGGACATGTACAGATGGCAGGTGACGCATCCAGGTGTCTTTTTCGGTTGGGAGTGGGGCAACATAACAATGCCTGGCTGGCCGTCGGGCCGCTGCAGTGGCGGCGCTTACGTTGGTGACAGTGAAGAAGCGGCCGCCGCGCGCTGTGAGCGTGGGAGTTGGGTTTCAGGGAAATACACCGCCGAAGAGTTGGCCGAGGAGTGGCAGGAGTGGGCCACCCGCGTGCGCAAGGAGTGGTACGAGTCCATTGATGTCGAGGTTTAACTCTGACGCAGCGGTGTGATCATGGATCGTCCTGGGGTCAGGCAGGGCTTGACCCCAGGCCATTTATGGGCCTGTCGTGACGAGTAATGTACAGAATCGAATACCACACTTGTAGATGCGGTCAACAAAGGAATCCAGACCACATGAGCGGCAAAAGGGATCTGCAATGAGGGCTTTGTTCCTGCATTCGTCCGTCTTCGAGCGCGAGCCAGAACGCGTGCTGGATGATCTGGCCGCTTTGACCAACATCGACACCTTGCTGGTCTATCTGTGGGCCAACTCGCCGCATGGGGACCGGTTGTTGCTGCCGTCCGCCGACGGCTTCGGCGACCGCTGTCCGCCCGTGTCTGTCGTGGGCGAGGCAGAGTTCGACGCATTTTCCGGCCTGTTGGATATGGCGAGAGCCAAGGGGTTTCAGGTCGGCTGCCACCTTTCCCCCCTCTTTGCATATACCGAAAAACTGGCTGGGCTGCGAAACGAGGCGCTTGTCCAGCCGTCGTTTTATGATCTGCCGTTTGACAATCTGATCTGGGCCTGTCCCAACAACCCCGCTACCGTTGCGTACGCGGTCGGGGTCGCTCGCAACGCGGTGGCAGCTTGGCCGCAGGCCGACTTGTTGGAACTGAACCACGTCGAGTATCCGCTCTGGCCGCATAACGGTCTCGGTTCCCTTTTCACCTGCTTCTGTCCGCACTGCCACGACGCAGCGCAGGCCGCCGGCCTCGATTTTCCGGCCTTGAAGCGCGCGGCCGCGTCGCTGCTTGAGGAACTCAAAACCGCGCCGCCGTCAGGCGCTCCGGCCTTCTCCTCGCCGGCCAATCTCGTGCTCAATGCTATGCTCAGGCGCCCTCAGATCGCGCAGTGGCTGGCCTTTCGCATGACCTCGATGTCGCAGTTTGTGCGAACGGTCACCGCAGCCGCACGCGAGGCAGCCGCGGAGTTCAACCCCGACCTCAAAATTGGCATGGACTTCTTCCTTCCTTCAGCGGCCAACCTCCTGGGTACCGATTATGCCGGCCTCTACCACCTGTTCGACTGGGTCTCGCCCAAGTTTCCCGACTACCTGACCGGATCGATTGTGCCCATGATCGCCGATGAGTTGAACCCGGCCGGCGACCCGGCGAGGACCTCCGCGCTGCGAGAGGATATGCGGCGGATTCTCGACGCGGGAGAAGGGCCGCCAATCTACGAGCCTTGTCCCTCCTTGGACGAGCAGCTGTACTACTGCAACACCTTCGACGCTTCCCTCATCGATCGGCAGATGGGTTACTTGGGCAAACTGGACGGCTCGGTCCCCTCCTATCCCTGGGTCTGGTTGTACAACCGCGATCTCCCAGGCTTGCGAGACAAGTTTGAGGCGCTGGACCGTAACGGGTTCGAAGGATACTGCCTTTGGCTCTGGGAGCCGGACATGACCACCGCCGCTTTGAAGGAGACGCAAGGTATCTTTTGAGGGGCAGACGGTCGCCCTCTCCCCGCATACAATCGAGGTCTGTCAATGATCGGCGCTACCAAAGATATGCTGCTACCCACGGCCATTGTCGGTTCGATTCCACGACCGGCATGGTATACCGACAGCCTGCACGGGCGCTCCTTCAAGCAGGCCCTGAGCGACCGCAACTTTCGTGAGCAGTACATTGATGCCGTCGGCGCCTATATTCTTGACCAGACCAGCGCGGGGCTGGACATCGTGACCGATGGCGACGCGCGCTTCGACAATGACGTGGGCGGTCGCGGCTGGTTCTTCTATCCGTTGGAACGGCTCGGAGGCTTCGGCGGCCAAAATGACATCGTCGAGCGCTGGACATCCTTTGTGCAACCGGGCAGGATTCTGTGGGAGTTGATGGAGGCGTATCAGCAGCCCACGTTGGTGGATACGGTAACGGCCGGCCCCTGGCAGTACACCGAAATATGGAAGACGACGCAGCGCTTGACCGACAAACCGGTCAAGTTCGGCGCCATCAGCGTCGATAGCCTCTCGCACATGATCCGCAATGAGGCCTACGACACCTATCGCGACCTGCTGCTCGACCTGGCCGACATCGCCAACCGCGAGTACCGGCAACTGGCGGACGCCGGCTGCCCAATCATACAGATCGAAGAACCGCTGCACCACATTACGGCCAACGATGCCGATACCGACCTCGACCTCCTGACCGAAGCCTTTAATCGTCAGGTGGATGGTGTCAACACCGAGATCTGGGCACACACCTGTTGGGGCAATCCCGCCCAGCAGACCACCGTGGGCAACTCCTCCTACGAACCGGCCCTCGAGGCCATGTTCGAGATGAACGCCGATGTCATCACCTTTGAGTGCGCCAGCCACGGCGGGTCGGACCTGCCCGCGATTGGGCGCATCAGGTCGGACAAGAAGATCGGCGTTGGCGTCATCAGTCATCTGCGCACGCAGGTCGAGGCCGCAGAGGATGTCGCCGGCCTGATCCGCAAGGCGCTGGAGCACATTCCCATCGAGCGGCTGATCATCACCACCGACTGCGGCTTCGGACGTGAGGGACTTTCGCGCCGCATCGCCTATTACAAAATGGTGGCTCTCGTCCAGGGCACCAACATCGTCCGCCGGGAGCTGGGCCTGCCTGTCGCCGAAGTTCGCGCCGCCGACCCCAGGCTCGCCTTTGGTCGCGTTGACTGATTCCCGAACTCAGGAGGTAGCGATGAGGATCAATACGGCAAAACAGCGCATGCTCCAGGGAAAACCCGCCCTTGGGGGCGATGTCCTGCTCGGGTCACACCTGGCCGCTGAAATGCTGTCGCGTGCCGGCTTCGACTATGTCCTGGTCGACAACCAGCACGGCTTCTGGGACGATGAGAGTTCAGCACTTGCTTTCAGGAGCATCTGCCTGGGCTCGGCTGTGCCCATGGCGCGCGTTCGACTCAACGACTTGTCGGCCATCGGCAGATTGCTCGACAGAGGCGCGCTGGGGATCGTCGTGCCAATGGTCAACTCGGTCGAAGAGGCCCGCGCAGCCGCCTCAGCCGCCCGCTATCCACCCCGGGGCGAGCGTTCCTGGGGTCCCGTTGGCGCGGAGTTCCTCGGTGAGGATTACGGAAGAAGGATCGACGATGAGGTGCTGCTGGCAGTTCAGATCGAGACCGCTCAGGCTGTCAGCTGTGCCGAGGAGATCCTGGCCGTTGATGGCATTGACGGCTGTTGGATCGGACCGAGCGATCTGGCGAAATCAATGGGCGTTGATCCCAACACAAAGGAAGGCGCCGAAGCCCGCGATGCTGCCATCCTCACTGTGTTGGAAGCCTGCCGCAAGACAAACAAGATTCCTGGCATCGCCGCGATTGGCGACTCGCTGCGCTGGATTGAGCACGGGTTCGTCTTTGTAACCGTTGGGTATGACGCCTGGTTCATGCTGAACGGGGCGCATGAGACCTTGCGCAACCATGGCCGGCTGTGAGATGCAACCGGCTTTTTTCTTGGCAATAACCGGATTTGGGCTTGGAAAGTAAGCCCAGATCGGGTATACTTAGAGTATAAGACTGGTCAACTACTCTAGGAGATACCCGATGGATTTGGTAACAATTTTCGAGCGATTCCCAACTCAGGAAGCCTGCATTGACCATCTGGAAAAGGCCCGTTGGCACGATACGCCGGTTTGCCCGCATTGCGGCAGCGAGGATGTAGCCCGCAAGAAAGAGAACAGGCGAGTTGGCCGCTGGAACTGCCACAAGTGCAAGAGTAGTTTCAATGTCTTGTCCAAGACGATCTTCCAGCAGACAAAAATACCTCTGCAAAAATGGTTCTTGGGCATTGCAATTTACCTGAACGCCAAGAAGTCAGTATCCAGTTACCAGTTGAGCCGTGATCTGAAAATCAGTCAATCGTCTGCTTGGGAACTGGGCATGAAGATTCGACATGGCATGGTTGACGACGCGGTTTTCCTGAACGGCATTGTAGAGGCTGATGAAACCTACATAGGCGGCAAGCCTCGGAAATCTGACCGCAACGACGACGACCCGCCCAAGCGTGGACGAGGAACCAAGAAACAGCCCGTAATCGGCGCACTGGCACGTGGCGGCAAGGTTGTAGCGCAACCCGCCAAGAGAGTAACGGGGTCCACGCTGAAAGCATTCCTGAGCCGTTTTGTGCAGGCTGATGACAGTCTGCTCGTGACAGACGAATACAGCGGTTACAACCGCATGAACGAGTGGGTACCGCACTTCACAATCAATCACGCGGTTGCCTATGCCCAGGGCTTGATTCATACGAACACAATTGAAGGCTTTTGGAGCCTCGTAAAGAGAGCGATTTTTGGACAACATCACCACTACAGCAAAGAGCACGCAGCAGCCTACATCGTTGAAGCCTGCTACAAGTACAACAACCGACACGCAGATACATTCGACAGCTTCATTAAAGGGGCGGTCACGGTATAGCACGAAAACGCAACTTATTCATAGCGAAATCGTCTATAGATTGGTCACCCCCGACATCATAATGGAGACCGATCACAATGCAGACAAACTGTTTTCATGTGGGCAATTGTGTTGTCGAAAGGTGGCCCTCCCTGCACCTTTAACCCATTGAAGGTTCCAACTGTAAGGAGCGGAGAGGAACTGCTTACACATAACAAACTGTCAGATGGCATCAACTTATTGCCTATAAGGGCCTTATGCTAGATAGCGTTTGAAAAAAGTCCCCTGGTGAGATAACTTTGGAGTTCGTCACCAACCAAAGCGACTCACCAGGAGGACCAACCGAATGATAGCTCATCTTGACGACTTCTGTCTATGGGTTTATGTGCTCGTTGACGACATGAGCCAGGCACTGGAAAGGCATCTGAGACGACCGGGGCCGAAGCCGGCCTGTAGCGATAGTGAATTGATAGCCATCTGTCTCATCGGCGAATGCTTGGGGTGGGATGTGGAAACAGAGTTACTCAATCATATGCAGGCACATCGGGATAAGTTTCCCATCTTGCCGAAGCAGAGCCGCTTCAATCGGCGACGACGTAACTTGATGGCGATTATGAATGAGATGCGGCGCATGATGTTGGCCCGGATCGACCTCTTTCGAGACCAGCATTGTGTACTCGATAGTCTGCCCATTCCTGTGGTTCAGTTCCATCTGGCGCCCCAGTCACGCGGCGATTGGCCCGCTCATGGAGCCAATTATGGGAAGGTCTCCTCTAAAAAGATGACGATCTACGGTTTCAAGCTACATATGCTGATCACGAAAGGTGGCCTCATCCTTGATTTCGAACTGGCTCCTGCCAGCGTCGGCGACTTGGCTATCGGTCGCGAACTCCTGCAAGAACACCACAACCGCATCGTCATCGGCGACAAAGCGTACGTCAGTGCACCTGTCGCTGATCTACTCTGGCAACACAATCGCATCCGCCTGCTCTCCAAGCCGCGCAGCAACCAGAAAATACAGATCCCTGCATCTGCACGTCGCCTCTACGACAGGGTCCGCCAAATCATCGAAACAGTTAACAGTCAATTGGTCGCACAATTCTCGATAGAAACCAACCATGCACACACTTTCAGAGGTCTATGTGCACGACTCTACACCAAATTGACTGCTCACACACTTTGCATCTATATCAACCGACTCTTGGGCGTACATGACTATCTTCAGATTAAGAAACTGGCCTTTCCTATCTAGCATAAGGCCCTATAAATAACTGGCCTATCCCTATCAACGAGTACCATATCGGAGGTGATATGTGAATATGAAACAAATTTTCTTCCTGGTTGTTTTTTCTGCGGTGCTGATGCTATGGCCTACTGCTGGTTACGCGCAGAATTGGTGCCGACCGACGTGTAATCAGGTTTGTTGGGAGATATCTCAGACGCGATCTGGTTTCACACATCCCAGAGAAGACGGCGAAAATGAACAATGCACCGATCCATGTCATTGTTCCTGCTGGAATAGAGATGGTACTTATGGTATCAATGCACCATTTAGCGCACGTATTGACAAACTTCCGGCTGCTTGCTTCCCGACAGCAGTTCCAACAGTAGTTCCGACAGCAGTGGCTACAGTAGTTCCGACAGCAGTTCCGACAGTAGTTCCGACAGCAGTGGCTACAGTAGTTCCGACAGCAGTTCCGACTGCTACCCGCCGGCCAGCGAGGATACGAAGACCGACCATCAATCCAACCGTACCAGCGCCGAGAGAAACGCCGCCGCCCACGTCTACGCCGAAACCTACTGCTACAGTAGTTCCGACAGTAGTTCCGACAGTAGTTCCGACAGTAGTTCCGACAAAGCACCCGATTTCCCGTCCGACTGCGCGCCCGACAGTAGTTCCGACAGTAGTTCCGACAAAGCACCCGATTTCCCGTCCGACTGCGCGCCCGACTGAGCGCCCGAAAGTTCGTCCAGACAAAGACCACTCGACAACGCGTCTGTATCTGACTTGTGTGCCAAAGGAACCCGGTCGTCCTTTCGCTTTATGTCCAACTAGCTTATGGCTAGGTTATTGGGTTACGGATGTCAATGGTCAAATCGGGTCAGAAAATGAAAGAGTGTTTGTCCCTTTTCCTTCTGTCTTAGAAGGTCAAACTCCCCACGTCATTCATCATAGTGACCGTCTGACTATCAGTTGGTCTGGCTACTATATTCGAGTGTCTGGCTATTATGACGATGGGAAGCCCTATGTTTTTGATCTTAATATGGACGATTCTGTACAAATAGTGCTTCATTGATGCCTTAATCAAAAGCAAGTAGGGGATAAAGGTATAGATGGGCGTGGGCGGTATCCACTCCGCAAAGGTGTCTTTGTGGACGTTGTAGCCCAGGTAAAGGGCGGCGGCACTGGGCCGAGCGATGTACAGGCATTCAACGGTGCAAGACAACAGGCTAACGCTCTCCCGTTGGCCGTCTAAATTACACACCAGCTTGCCTCCCCTGTCAAGCCCAAATCCGGTTATTGCCTAATCAAAAGCAAGTAGGGGATAAAGGTATAGATGGGCGTGGGCGGTATCCACTCCGCAAAGGTGTCTTTGTGGACGTTGTAGCCCAGGTAAAGGGCGGCGGCACTGGGCCGAGCGATGTACAGGCATTCAACGGTGCAAGACAACAGGCTAACGCTCTCCCGTTGGCCGTCTAAATTACACACCAGCTTGCCTCCCCTGTCAAGCCCAAATCCGGTTATTGCCTTTTTCTTTTGGTGGCCGGGCCTTTGGGAGGCGCGCCGCAGTTTCCTGCTCTCCCGTTTCTTCCTCAAATCGACGAGCCTGATACCCCGGCACTAACAGTTTCCAATCGTGAAAGCATCCGCAGCCGGTCTCCCTGCGACAGGTGCGGCCACATCTGTTTCAGAAATGACTGCAAGCTCTCTTCCGGCGACGCATCGGTCGTGTCAATCGTGAAGCGGCGGTAGATCAACGAATTGTCGTACTCCTCTCTGAAGCGATCCAACACTCGATCCACATCCTTTTCCTGCAAAATGCCCTTGGCGCGCGGCTTTGCGCGCATTCGTTCCCGTATCACATCCGCCGACGCTTCCACCAGCACTATCACCGTATCCGGCCCCAACTTCATCACCTCGGCATCCCACGCCCGCGCGCGCTGCCGCCGGTCTGCAAACGTCCCGGTATCGCCGTAGCCGTAGTAAAGCGGCGCGTAAACCGCATCCGCGTAGTACCAGTTGATCACCAGATAATCATCCTCAGCGTACGCATTCGGGTGCAAGTGGCGCCAGATCATGTGCCGCTGGAACTGCTCCAGCAGTGAGGGCGTCAACCCCAGAATCTGCTCCTGCTCCTCCTCGGCGAAATGGTCGGCGGCCACTTTTCCCGGTACGACATGCTCATCGTCCGCATCTCCTCGCACCACCAGATGTTGGTCCACCTGCGGCACAACAAAATGATTGTGCCAGCGTACGAACGAAAGTCCCATCGCCTTGATCATCCACCTCGAAATATCGACCGCAAGCGTAGTCTTGCCGGCATATTCGCAACCGATCATCATCAATCGCATCGACAAGCTCTCCTTTTTCTCCCCCTCAGCGGAATGCCGGAAACCGCCTGAAGCCAAAATGTCATGGCAACCGACCGTCCCGATAATCCTGTGTCTCAGGGAGCGAGCACAACCTGGACGGCCTGGCTCTCCCGGCTGGTGAAGATGTCGAACGCCTGCTCCCAATCCTGCAGCGAAAAAGTGTGCGTAACCAGCGGCTTGACGTTCACCATGCCGCCCGCGACCAACTCGTGCGCCCGCATAAAGTCCGCCGTCAGCCACCCCCGGTTTGCCTGCACACTCACCGCTCGCGTCACCAGCAGCCGATGTGGCGAAAGTGTAATCTCTGCCGTAGGGTCGAAGTGGCCTTCGATGACAATTCGCCCCAACGAGCCCACGATCTCCATCGCCAGTTCGGCCTCAGCGCGCGAATAGCCGCACACGAGCACCGCGTCCGCGCCCCGTGTGCCCAGAATCTCGGTCAGACGCGCCCGCATCTCCGCCTGTTCAATATCGACCGTGTGCGACGTACCCAGACGTTCCGCCAGGCCCAGACGCCGGTCACCAGCGCCGGCCATTACCAGTGTCGACGGCGATGCCAGGCGGGCCACCTGCAGCGCCAGCAGCCCGATCGGTGTGGCGCCGACGATGACCACCCGCTCCGTCACCTCCAGCCTCGCGAGTCGCACAGCCGCCACCGCGCTGGCCAGATTCTCCACCAAGCTCCCCTCTTGCAACGTCACATCGTCGGGCAACTTGAATAGGCAGCGCGCCGGCACAACACAGTATTCGGCCAGACCACCGTCCAGCGTGAAACCCAATATCCGAAAATTGTCGCAGTCATGCACGCCGCCTTTCCGGCAACTCGGACACTGACCACACAGCACATACGAGTGCACTGCAACCCGGTCGCCTGGCGCGCAATCGTTTACTTCCGGGCCGCACGCTTCCACTACGCCCGCGAACTGGTGGCCGGGGATGACAGGATATCCATGCCGGAGCACGCCCTCGCGCACGCGCACATCATTCATGCAGAATCCGGTCCGCGCCACCTTGACCAGCGCCTCGCCCACGCCCGGCGCCGGTTTGGGCCTGTCCGCCAGGCCGTATTCCCCCGGCGCCGTTGCATACAAAGCTTTCATATCAGCCCCATCCTGCGAGAACCCCTATCCAAGAGCCGCAAGAAGAACGTCCTTCCCAGCGGACACCGCATCTACCGGCAAGAGCCAAGTTTCTACTTAATCCCCAACTCCAGGATCGGTTTCACCATGCCTTGAATGCGCGGCCTGTCGCTGTACAGGAACGAGTCTTCGTGGAAACGGTTTCTTGGCGTGGCCTGCATCTCTTTGGCAAACACCTTATTGTTCTCATGCCCTCGTTGCAGGTAGGCGAAGTGTTCGTCCTCGGTAGGTTTGGCCCCGAAGTTGAGCGTGAACATCCGGCGACCGCTCCGCCCGCCGAACGAAGCGTGCCAAAGATTCTGGTCGAAGAAAGCTACATCCCCCGGCTCAGATTCCAGCGGAAAACAGGGTACATCCCGCGGCGAAGTCGAGAACGGCGACTGGCTCGCGTCCGCCCGTTGATCTTTCAACGGCTTGAGGTCATCGTGCAGTGGCAGCCGGTGAGAACCTGGAATCACCCGCAAACATCCTGTATCCTTGGCCACCGAATCCAGATAGAAGACCACCTTGATCCGCAGGTAATTCATCTCTGATCCATCTGGATGCCAGCCTGTATCATCCACGTACAGGTTGCCGGCCGAGCCAATCCAGGCAAAGCCGGGGCCGAGATACTGTTCGATCGCTTCGTAAATGCGATCATCTTCGGCCAGGTTTCGCAGCGCAGCCCGCTTCTCAATGAATCCAAACAGGGCTTGCCGCTGCTTCCCTGCAAACGGTTCTCCCTGCCGGTCCTCGGCCAACATTTCGTCAAACATACGGCTGAACTCTTCCATCTCCTGCGGTGAGAAGCCCTGCCGCAGGACGATAAAGCCGAACGTTCTGAAATGTTCCAACTGCTCAGATGTTAGCATTGCTCTCTCCTTTCCAGGTATGCGCAAACCGGTTTGCCGTGTCGTAGATCACGTCATCACGTCTTCAGAATCGCTCCCAAATCAGATGCTGCGCAATGTGCGGTACAGGGCCGGTCAGAAGCGGGTCCTTCGTCATAGCCATATAGTGTCTCATTTCTTCGCTCAAAGCAAGGACAATTTCCTTGTATGCCGGATCGCCTTCGGCAAGCGGGCTGTCCTTCACCGGAACGCCCTTATCCATCAGATCGTGCATCGTTCTCGGCGGCGCCAGGTTGCTCTGCTCGTGCGGGTCTCGCTCAAGGTCGTACAACTCCTCCAACGGCGCCTTGCTTTCGTACGCTTGCGCCAGCACCGCCCGCCCGGCCAGGCTCTCCGTGCTATTGATCTCAAACGCGTGCGGCACGAAAAAGTTGCGTATATACTTGAAACGCTCTGTTCGGATCGCCCGCAGAGCGAAATACATCCCGTGCCAACTGCTTTCCGCCCAAATCTGCTCTCTCGGCCTGTAATCGCCTCCCACCAGCAACGGCAGAAACGAGCGCCCGTCCAGATCCGGCGGAATCGCGTAATCCACCAGTTCCAGCAGCGTCGGCAGCATGTCCACATTGCTGATTAGCTCGTCATGCCGGACGCCCGCCCGCACACATCGCGGATAGCGAATCACAAAGGCCGTTCCCATCCCCGCGTCATAGAGGCTCCCTTTACTCCGCGGAATATCTATCCCGTGGTCTGTGGTGAATATGACGAGCGTATCTTCCTCCAGGCCGCGTTCGCGTAGCGCATCAAGGATCTGTCCGACGGCCACATCGAGTACGCTCGTCACCACCGTATACAGATCGGCCAGGTCCTGACGTATTCCCGCCAGGTCCGGCAGATACGGCAGCGTCCGAATTTTTTCCGAATCGTATTCCTCCTGATAGGAGTCGATCGGGTGTTCGACCATGCGCACCGCTTGTCCACGGTACGCCCCCGGATTCTCCTTCCTGCTTACGTAACGGGGCAAATTGCTACGAGGCGTCTCCGCACCGGCGATGAACCCGCCCAACGGGGTTACCCGATGGACCTCGTCGAATCCGATATCAGCGTAAAACGGGCCGCCGCTCACATCGTACTCCTCGATAAATTGGAGCACCTTGGGTGCCACATCCAGCGCGCTGTTTGTGGCCGATTCAATCGGATGAGTGAAACCGCGTTTGTCCTCGTTCGCATACAGCTGGAACCCGAAGGAATACGTCTCGTAGTCGGCCTCACTCAAGTATTCAGCAATCGTCTTGATTCCCGCATCTATCGACCACCCGAACTGCGCGTGGCCCCACATTCCATTGCGCAACGGATACATGCCGGTTATTCTGCTGCCTCGCGAGGGAGAGCAGGTCGCCGCCGTACTGTAATGGTTGGTGAAGACCGCGCCTCCGGCGGCAAGCCTGTCTATGTTCGGCGTTCGCACATCCCAGCCATAGCAGCCCAGATGCCGCCCCAAATCGTGGCAGTGGATGACCATTATATTGGGGCGATTGCCTTGTGTGTCCATGTCCGCTAAACTCCTCCTCTGCAAGGAACGGTTGAATGCGCCAGCCAACCTGAACTGCCCGCTTGAAGCGGCCAGTCCTGCTCATCTACTCCACAAGGCCGGTGCGATCAACGCTCTGGGTGAAGTAGCGCTGCGCAAAGATATAGACAACCAACATCGGAATCACCGTCAGCGTCACCCCTGCCATCAAGATGTTCTCCTGCAGTTCATACACGCCGAATAGCCCCTGCTCCGTGGCCAGAAACCATTCCACGAAGGCAAGCATCCGTTGCGGAAGCGTCAACAACTCCGGTTTCCGCAGCACCATAGACGGAACAAAAAGATCGTTCCAGGTCCAAACTAATGAGAAGAGAAAAACGACCAGGATACCAGGTTTTGCCAGCGGCAACATGATCTGCCCAAAGGTCCGCAACGGCCCCGCGCCGTCTACGTAGGCCGCGTCCTCCAGTTCGTAGGGCAACCCGCGGAAGAACTGCCGGAAGACGATCAGCAAGATGCCGCCCCGCACTCCGAAGCCGAGCCACGCCGGCAGGATCAGTGGCAGGTAGGTATTCATCCACTTCAGCTTGGTAAACAGTATGAACTGAGGAATCATGACCGTCTGCAGGGGTATCACGATAGAGAACAGCAGCACACCAAACAGAAAATCGCGGCCAGGAAAACGCATCCGGGCAAACCCATACGCGATCATCGCGCCGGCCAGCGTCTGGCCCGCCGCCGCCAAAACACTGGTGGCCGCGCTGATGCCTATGGCCTCCATATACTTGAGCACTGTAAACGCAATCTCATACGCCTGCAGCGAGGGGCTGCGCGAGATCCAGTGAACCGTCGGGTTGTTGAGCTCCCCTACCGTCTTCAGCGAAGTCGCCACCATAAAGATTAGGGGAAAAAGAAACACGTAGATAAACTCAATCAGCACGACCCAGCGCAAGATGATGCCAGCAGTTTGAGCCGCGAAACGCCAGTGACGACGGCCCGCGATCCGCCTGCGCGCCCCAGTCGCGCCTGAACGTTGCCCTCCGCCACTTGTCGGATTGCCTGTCGTGCTCATTGCCTCTCTCCCATGTAGAAGACCAGCCCCGACGAAATCCTCACAAGCAACAGAATCAGCAAGAATACGACCACAAAATACATCCAGCTCAGCGCGGCGCCGTAGCCCAGACGCAACTGCTCACGGATGCTGATCTCCATGATGTAGTTGACCACCGAATTCAGCGGATCGGTGAACGAGTCGATGACCGTGTAGATGGCGGCCACGAGAATGACCGGCGATAGCATCGGCAGCGTGATCTTCCAGAACGCCTCCCACCCAGTCGAACCGTCCACCTTGGCCGCCTCATACAATGACGGGGGAATGCTGTTGAGGCCGGCGATGAAAAGCAAAATCTGCACACCCGTATGCCAGATGATGAGTGTCAGCCGTTCTACAACCACCTGAACAGGCGCGACTAACCCCTGCTCCTCCCCGGTAGACTCGCCAAGGCCTGCCATGAGACGTTCCATTGTGCCATCTACGATCATGTCACCCGCTCCCGCCTCGAGCAGCTCGGTGATCACGCCCGAACTTCCGATCACGACAGGCAGGAAGAAGACCGCGCGCAAAAATGTCTGTCCTCGGTTGACGCCTGTCACCAGGAGCGCCATCGTCAGTGAGAAAACCAGGATGAGCGGCAGGTTTACCGCCAGGTCTTGCACGCTGCCGAGCAGTCTTGGCAGAAATCTGACGTCTTCTCTGAAGGCCTCAGTGTAGTTTGCCAACCCCACCCACTCAGTTTGCAGATTGATCAGGTCCCTCACATTTTCAAAGCTCAGCAGCAGCGAGCGTAACAGGGGCCACATCAACAACAGTGCGGCGCCAATGACCCAGGGAGTGACGAACACATATCCCCAAATCATTTCTTGCTTCCTCAAGCTCAGATTCATCTTACGCTCTACTCCTTGCCCCTGATCACATACCCCAGCGCTTCAACCCGCACGCCGTCGCTCCAATACCCCTCGCGACCGTAGTTGACAATGACTCGCGTCCCGTCCTCATAGGTGGTCTCAAAAACCTGTGGGGCGAGCTGGCGATGCGCGACGATGAATTGGCTTACGGTATGGCCCAATCTTTCCACGGCAACATTGTACTCGCGTGCGGCCCGATCCATCCAGTCCAAGTATTGCGAACTGTATAGTTCTGGGTAGGTCGTCCTCACCAGCACAAGCGGCTCCCGATAAGTCAACTCATAAACCGGCAGCATGCCGTATTCCAAACGTCGTAGGAAATCCCTCCGCGGATCGTCGTCGAGATTCGTCGGCTCTCCGTAGAGGCGCACCAGGCCATGCGTCGCGATGGGATAGAAGGGCACCGTTTCGTCCGCGAAGACATAGTTGCTGCGATAGAGGGGGAACTGAGTGACCGTGTCGGCGATGCCCAGCACATAGGCGTTGCCACCTTGGGCGGCAACTGACCCCATCGCATCAGCGATGACTGTCAGCTGGCGTCGCCACGCCCCGGCAGCCTCCGTACGCTGCAGGGGATGTATCGGGTTGGCATCCGGCAGCAGCAGCTCGCCTGCCCATCGCAACTCCAGTCCATCTACGCCAAGCTCTGCCAGGCGCGGCGCTTCGGGCAGGAGATAACGCTCTGTGGCGTAGACCGCGTTAAGAAAGAACCGGTTCCGCTTCAGTTCTCGAGGCACCTCCTGGCCAAGACCATAGCTTATCAGGTCGCTTACGGGCAGCAGATTGGATTGCAGCACAACGTTGGTTACGGGAAGGAAGCCGCCATTCTCCAACAGCGCCAGCGTGTAGTCGCTCTCGAGAAAAAGCCTTCCTTCCAGAGCGTCCTCCTCGGCCCGTCCCAGCCCATGAACTGCTGTAACCAGATCCTTCAACCCCTGCGTTCCCCCCAGCCGCCGGTCGGGCGGTAAGCGTTTCGGCAGGTTGCCTTCATAGCCATCGTGTTCCCACCCCATGAGCACGATGTCCAGAGCCGTCATGCCAGCGGCGTGGAAGGCGCGGACGATTTCGGCTGCCTCCGCAAAACTCGTCGCCGTGACGAAGCGACGCCAGAACAGGCCCGGCTTCTCCGCTCCCATTACCAGACGCAGGCGCAACGCCGCTCTGCCCTCCCCCCTCTTTTTTTCACCTGAAGGCGGGCTGAGACGTTGCAGACCGTGATCCTCTATCAGGTGTTGACGCAACCTTTGCGCTATCCCCACCCAACTCGCCTCCTCACCCGTCAGGAAGAAGAACCGGATTGCCCGATCGCCCTGCACGCTATCCGACTGATAATACTGTTTGAAGACACCCTGGCGCATCGGAAATTGGGCAAGGCGGCGATAGATGAAACGTATATTGGCGCGGCTAAACGCCAGCGGATTGTGGCTGACGTTCGCTTCGACCGACGTATCTCCGGCCCCCACAGTCGCCACGCCCAGCACTGCACCGCCGCCTCCTTCCCCCGCTGAAACAGAGGAATTGGGGGCAGGATGTACAATGCCGAATGCTGCCAGCGGCGTGTGCTGTTTCGGCGGCTGGCCAAAAAAGTACGTATGCGAACCATACGCCGCCGCGCTGAACTTGCTGCGAGTGCCAGGCTGGGGTCCTCCAACATAGGTGAGGGCACCAGGGCCGTCGGGCAAGACAAAATAGGCTGGCGTCTCCGCCAAGTATGGTGTTGCCCCCAAATAGGGCAGCAACTCGATCGCGACAAACCGGCTCTGTTCCGACTCCACCAGGTTGGCCTCATCCAGCGCGATATTCAAATAGTCGGGTCCCAGTTCGTAGCGCAGCGCCAAAGAGACTTCCAGCTTTGCCATTTCGTACCAAACAACAACTCCATTGGCGATCCGCTCGATCCTGAAATCCGATACATTGGACACACTGTTCTCCCGGCGCGCCTGCGTCCCCTGTCCGCGCGTGAAATAGGCGTAGAACACCGAACCGAAATTCTCCCGTTGACTGACGGGGACCGCTTCGGACTGAGACGCAGAGGGCGTGCTCAACCAAACTCGCGCCGATCGCCGGTCCCGCACCGCAATGCGCGCCGTTTCCAACTCCATATACAGTTGCAGATAACTACTTTCCGCCACCAGGCTGTAGCTTGCAGGGACCTCGCTCACGACCGACTGGGCGCCGCGTAGGGGTTCTTCTTCCTGGGCCAAAGCGGGGCTGGTGGCCGCTATCACAATTAGCAGCAAACCGCCGCAAATCAGCACCGCATTTCTGGTGAAAGCGCTACAAGTACAAGATGAGAATGCTTTCATACAGAAGCTCTCCCAAAAAGCTGGCGACCTCACCACCAAGCAGAAAGACCAACAGGATCGCAGCCGCCAGAATCAGCATGCCAAAGGACATGCCCATCCCCACGCCCAGCGTCCGCAGTAACGGAAAGTCATGCACGCTCAAAACCTGAAGCACGAGAAGGAAAAGCACCCAATAGAAGACCAGGCCCCACAGCGTTTCGTATAACCCGCGCTCTTGCGCCGTCATCCCGTGGCTCATCAGCGCGATCGGCACAGCGAACACGATGTAGGGCACCAGGCAGTAAGCCGTCGTGCGCATTACACCCCGAAAAGTGCCTTCGCCGTCGAACAGCGTCGACACGCCATAGTTGGCGGTCGTCCACAGAAGCCAGGGAATGACAATGCGCAACACTTCTACGACCAGGTTGGCATCTTCCCAGCGCAACTCGGGTAGCAGATAAGCGGCCACAGGCCGATACAGGCGCAGCCAATTCACCACCGAACCGGCCGACGGCGTGGCACGCATGTGAAACGCCAGCAGCATCAAGCTGAGCAACCGAACCAGCGCTGCCAGCGCGACCAGGGTCACAGCCGGCCACAGCGCTTGACCCGTCTTCAGCGACTCAAAGGTCTGGATCGGCTGCACCATGATTCCCAGTAGCGGATGCAGTCGTCGCTCTCCGTAGTGTCGTTGCACCGGTCTCGAACTGCTGCGCGGCCTGCGGCGGGATACAGCCGGCCAGATTATCACGACCACCATCAGCCCAAAAACGCCCGTCACCAGCCAGCCCATGTTGCGGCGCAACAAGCCCTGGCGATACTCGTAGAAAGCGAGCGAATAACCCAGCTGATCGCGAGCCAGCGAGTACGCGTCCATCGCCTCCTGCCAGCGTTCCTCATGGTAATGGACCGCCCCAATGCCGCTGTGCGCCAATTCGTAGTGCGAGGCCTCCCCCAGAACTTGCTGCCAACTGTTTGCCGCCTCTTCATAGTGCCCGTCAAACTGCAACGAACTGGCTCGATGGACCAGTTCGGCGAACAGCGTCGGTTGGAGCACATGGATCACAGCCCGCCCGGTATCGAGCACGTAGAGACGACCGCGACTGTCCACCTCAACCTCGGTCGGGACGCTAAACTGAATGTGACTCGTGCCCAAACGGCCAAAAGCCATCAGCAAATTTCGATCCTGGTCATACTGATAGATGCGACCGGAATTGCTGTCTATCGCGGTCACCGTCCCGGCAGCGTCCACCGTCAAGGCCGTAAATCGCGCGGGCGGTTCCCACGGTCGCCGCTCTTCGCCGAAGATCCGATTCTGGTAGAGCTTCTTTTCCAGACTCTTCTCAACGAAAATGTTGACACCTACCGGGCTAAGCTTCTGGATCTGCCGGGCCGACTCACCCGCCACAGCCGTGTAGATGAAACCGTCGTCACCCAAAAACATATCCGAATGGGAAGTGGGCTTCGCCAGGAGTAATTTTCTCCTCTGCTCCTCTGTAGCCATGTAGCGGGACCACAGCCATGTCAGACTGAATCCCAGCCGATTGGCGCCAAAGAAGCCCCGGAACTGATTCTGACGATCCATCACGATCATGCCGGCTCCGGACTGCTCCAGATAGTAGATATATCCTCGCTTGTCTACCAATACCTTGCTTGGAGCGGCACTATCGATCTCTGCCAACACGTCGCTCTCAGGCGGGCCAAACTCCAACAGAAGTTCCCCATCGGCGCTGATCTGGAGGATACGCGCATTGCCCGTGTCCGCGATCCACAGCGTGCCATCGCCGCTGTCGCGAAAAATTCCGCGCGGCTCCTTCAACGCCTGCTCAGCTCCGAACTGCCGCACCACCCGCTCCTCCGAGTCCAACTCAACGATGCGGTCATTGCCTGTATCCACAATATAGAGATGACCGCTGTCGCGATTGATCAGAATGTCGCTCGGCGCGGCCAGATCTCCGATTCCCAAAGAAATCCCCTCAATAATATGATCCAATACATAGGGATCCGGAATCGGAACGCGATACCCAGTGTTATCAACGTAGTAGCTTCGATATGGCGCAATCGTTCCCTGCGCTTCCACCCAAACGGCGCCCATCAAAAGGAACAGGCCGATGAGCATCGCCAGTCTCAGTGGAATCAGGCTTCGGTTCATAGTGGCGATTGCTACCTTGGCGGCTACGCGAATTTGTCAAGCAGCCGGGCCGGCATCATCGCGGCCGCGCTTTCCAGCTGTGCGCGCGTGAACACGTCGCGCCACTCGTCTACGCGGGCATTGCGAAAATGAAATTCTCTTTCATGCAGCGGCTTGTGCGCTTTCTGGGATGTGAACGGATGGAAATCGAACCGCGATTTCTCGATGCCGCCGTGGCTGGCGCCAAGCAGGTAAGACTCCAGTATTGTATCAAAATAGGCCATTCCGTCTGCCACAAACTTCTCGTATTGTAAAATAGAATCTCGGTCCTGAACGACGGCTCTTCACTTGCGTCAAGCCATCCCTCTATCCATCTGCTTGCATCGGGCAGATAGTTCTGAACCAGAACGTCCACCAACTCCGTGAGCGGGCAGTCGTTCATTGTCTTGGGCAAAGCGGCGTTTGGGACCGAGCCGAGCGAATGTACGTTCCACAACCCAAGGACGGGCTACAAGTGAGAACCCCTTCGGCTCTTGTGGGCGCAGAACAGGCAGAAGACAAAAGCGCTGCGTAACCAGCGCTTGCAGAGGACCACTGGCTGTCGGTCAGTTTGTGGCATGCGTTGCATTTGTAGGAGCAAGACAGTACCGACAGATTTGACCGACAGCCTTTACTCGTCAAACAGGCTCGAAAAAAGCTCCAGAGCCAGGGGCCAGCATCTGGCTCCAGACTGATAAACGGCCACAGAACTTCGGCCGGGCCGTCACACCTCGATGCCGATGCTCTCGTAGAATTCCTTGCGCGCCTTGGTTGCTTCCTCCTGCCACTCCTCCGCAATCTGTTCAGGGGTAATTGTGCCGCTGGCGATCGTGCCTACCTGGGCACAGTGCGCCTCGCCCTCCTCACCGCGACAGCGCCCGTCCGGATAGAATGCCATGCCCAGGTTACCCCACTCCCAGCCACCGAAATCCACGCCAAAATCGGCCTCTGTCTTGTACTGGAATGCCCGCAACTCCGTGACCCTGTCCGTCTGCGCTACCTCGTCCAGAACCGGATGGTCCCGATAGGAGCGCAGCGCTGAACCCGCTCCCACCGTTTTCTGGATTTGGGCCGCAACGTCCAGATCGACCACCTGAATCATGCACAACTCGCCTGCCGGCACTCGCTTGTCCTCGTCGATCGAGCGGACGGTATGCACATGCCAGCCGCCCGTCTTGATGTTGACCGGCGTCACGCCCTGCACCATGGACGGGTTCATGTAGGGCTCGATCACTTCCGCCAAATCCCACATCTCGTCCGACTTGATCACGTTGACCGCCTCCAGCCAGGGTTGCATCGCGACCACCCCCTGGGTAAAGCGCTCATGCCAGGCCAAACCGGGGTCATGGGCTTCATCCCAGCATATTCCATATTCGAAAATCGGATCGAAAAGGTGGTTCTTGATCGCATTGACGGCCTCGTTTGACGTCAGGTTGAATGCCTGTGCACCCTCATCCCACCAATGCGAACCTTGCTCTTTGATCGCGCCCAGGATACGCGATCCGGACCACTGCGTGCTGGCGTCAAACCCCCATCGAGTGACGTTGCCGCTCGCATCCCGCTGCATCACCTTCGCAGCAGTTTCGTACAGGTCGGCCCACGATTCAAAGCTATCCTGCGCCGCCGGGCCGGGCACACCTGCGTCGTCGAACAGGTCTTTGCGATACAGCCCAATATAGAAGACAATGCCGTGCCAGATCGGCATCCCGAACTGCTTGTCCATCAAGTTGCTCGCCAGCAGGTCGCCCTCGAAGAAGTCGTCAGTCGTCAGCCCCGCTTCCTCCATGAAGCTGTTCAGCGGCAGGAAGGTCTCCTGCGCATACAATGAGACTATCGAGCGCGGAAAACTGACGACCGTGTCCGGCGCCGTGCCGGCAGCCAGAGTCGGGGGAAGCGCCTCTCTGGTATCGTTCACCAACTGCACTTCGACTTCGTGTCCCGTCTTCTCCTCAAAAGCGGGCACGACTGCATTCGCTACCGACTCAAAATTGTACGTGTTGAGAGTCATATAGCTGATTGTGACCCCTTCGGCCATTGCAGGGGCATCCTCTTCCCCATTCGAAGCGGAGGGAGCGACTGGCGCTGCACATGCGGCCAGAACCGTGCCGCCCGCAGCCACCACCAAGCCTTGCAAGAACTGTCGTCTCGTTACTCTTTCGTTCGTCATCTGATCTCCTCCTTGCTCTGCCCTAAAGTGAATTCCGTTACACACTGAAACCTTTCGCGCGGATTACGCAATCGCAACGTGGGCGTCTCGTCTTCCCAGTTATCCGACCGATGACAAGAAACGTCAAATTGCTCTCATTTTCATGAGTATAGCATTTATTGACAACAATATAAAATACAATTGAAAAAGCAGGGTTCGATCCAAAAGGGGGGTAAATTTCTGGATACCTCTGGTCCGCTAGAGTGGAACCTGCTACGCTGGAATCCGAAACGCCGCCACTCCGGTCGCCCGCCAAACGGGGCTCACTCCAGCCACTGCTCGATCTGTTCGGCGATGCGCGCGACCGCCGTGGCGCCGTCCTGCTCACCTGACAGGACTCGATTCACCTCTGTGAAGTAGACCAGCGAGATTTCGCTGTAGTGGATGCTGGTGGTCGCGGCTGGGCGCGCCACCGCGTGGTCGGTCAAACTCTCCTGGATCTGCCGCGCAGCGGGGATGCGCGCCTGTACGTCGGCGTCGGCGTAAAGCGCGGGCATGGCCGGGGCCGAGCCGTCAGCCAGCGCGCGGCGCCGTTGCGAGGCGGGGTCGGTCAGGCAGCGGGCCGCGGCCGCGGCGGCATCGGGGTTGAGGCCGTAGCGGCTGACGCCGATCTGCTGCCCGTCGATCACGCCGGCGTGGCGGGCTGTCGCGCCCTCCCCTTTGGGCAGGCGGGTCACGTCAAACAGGTCGCGGATGAGGCTGTCCTCGGCCTGGCCCAGTGGATAGGCATAGGGCCAGTTGCGCATGAAGGCCGCATTGCCCATCTGAAACACGGCGCGCGCATCCTCTTCCTGGAAGACGGTTACGTTGGGCGGGCTGATGCTGCCCACCCACGCGGCCGCCCTGTCAAGCGCCTGGGACGCGGCGGCGTTGTCCTCTGGCAGGCGCCCTTCCGCGTCAACGATCAGATCCGCCCCCATGCTCGCCTGCCACTCCAGCGCGTTGACCGTCAGCCCCTCGTACACATTACCTTGCCAGACGTATCCCCAGAACTCCGGGTTCTCCTCACGTTCCCCGGCCTGGATCGTCGCGGCCATCTCCTCCAGTTCGCTCCAGGTAGACGGGGGCTGTGCGTAGCCGTGCTTCTCCAACAGGTCTGTGCGGTAGTAGAGCAGCCCGATATCGCCCATCTGCGGCAGGCCGACCAGGGCGCCGTCAATGCTGTTGTTCTCAAGATAGATGGTGAAGTACTGGGCGAGCTCCTCTGCCCCGAGATGCGGATTCAGGTCGAGCAGGTGGGGCGCGAGCAGGCCGGACCAGACCACGTCAAAGTCGATCAGATCGATGTCATCCGACTCGGCTGGCAGGAACTGGCGGTAGAGTCCCAGGCGGTCCAGGGGATTGGCGGGCGCTGGCAGCAACTCGATCACCATGCCGATCTCCTGGGCGCAGCGGGTAACGATCTCTATATCAACCGGGCGCACGAAGGCCGGCCCCATCCATCGCAAGATGGGCTTGGCTGCGGCTGGCGGTGTTTCGGCTGCGGGCGCAGGGTTGACACCCTCGGTCGCAGCCCGGCAACCGGCGAACAGCAGCGCCGCGCACAGGAGAGACAGGAGCAGGCGGGAAATTGTTCTTCTGTGCTCCGCCGTAGCAAGCGTGCACGCCAAAAGAGTGCGAATTCTCATCATCGTATCGTTTCTTGTAGCAGGAGGTCTATCCACTCAGGATTGCGCCGGTTCTTGATCTCGCACGAACGTCACCACTGCGGCCTCGTCCGGGCACAGATGCACCTCGGCGCAGACCGGCAGTTCCGGGCTGTGGGCGCGGTATCTTCCGGGCGGGAATGGCCCGAACTCGGCTCGATAGGGCGGTTCGGCCCCGTGCGCGCGGCTCTCTTCCTCTCCGCTGTCCACGTTCTCCACCGTGATGGCCAGGCCGGGGCGCCCCAGCCACTGCACGCGGATCTGCCCAGGGGTCTCAGCGTCCGTCTGGATGCGCGCATGGTGGCTCCAGCCGCCCTCGGCTTGCCACAGTTGGATGCTGAACCGGTCGCCGGCCTCCAGATGAATCCCCCGCTGGTCGAATCCTTCGGCGTAGAGGTCGTAGTCGCCGGCCGGCAAACAGTCGAACTGAAACGCGCCCGAAGGTTCGACCTGCGTCACATAACGCTGCCCGCGGGCGTTTATCAGCGCCACTTGATGTGAAACCTGAGCACCTGCCAACGGTTGGGCGGAGCGCGACTGCGGAGTGGCGGCGCCGGGCTGCGTCTGGCCTTGTAACAGGGCAGGCTCCGGCGGCGCCGGCAGCGCGCCATCCGGCAGGAGAGTGAGATCGCAGCGGGCTTGGTTGCGTCCATCCAGAGCGAGGGGGCGGGGGCAATTGAGCACGTGCCTGTGTTTCACATCCGGAAAATAAGCGCCGGCGGGCAAGCCTTTGAAGGCATAGTCACCGTTCTCGTCCGGTTCCGCGAAATGCTCGCTGCCATCTTCAGCCCGCAGCCGTACAGTACAGCCGTCCCCGCCATGCACAGCGCCTGAGATGGCGGACTTTCGCGGGGCGGCTCTCTTTTCATCATAGGAGTGGACAAGCAGCACGTCCGTCACCATGCCGCGGTGGATGGGGGCTTGGCAGTTCAGAGGGCGCACCCGTTTGGCCGAGCCTGCACCGCTATCCGGCACCCCCAGCACCTCCAGCCGGTAGCTGTCAGAGGGCAGCGGCCCCACTTCGCAATGGGCTGTTTGGCCTTCGCCGCTGCGCGCCATGGGGGTGACCCAACTCTTCTGCCCGTCGCCACTGATGCGGAGGGCCGTTGTGCCGGTTTGGCCGCTGGCGACGCCATCCGTAGGATTTTTGGCAATCGCCGAATTGGGCAGAAGCTCCACGTTGCACGTCAACATGCGGCCATGCTGCACAGGCCGTTGATCGATCTCGAAGCCCCATCCGTAGACTGACAGGTCGGATGTCAATTCCTGAGCGGGCGCCAAATCGATTTCGTCCACGCGGCTGCCGTTCGGGCTGATCACCTCCAGGCTGTAGCGGCCTGCTGGCAACTCTACAAAACGGTAGAGGCCGTTCGTTCCCGCGAGCGATTCGTAGGCGAAACCGTCGCTGTGGGTAAGGCGAAGCTGTGCGCCGGCGCCACCCCGCACTTTGCCGCTGATCACGCCCTCCCCTGTAGGCCGCATCGGCAGGAGTGGGGCGGTAGGCGTCTCCTGCGCTGTCTGGAAGCCGGGCGGCGCGTCCTTCGCGGCAGAAACCGGTCTGGGTTGTTTCGGCTCCGCCTTGAGCAGGGGCACGATCGGGAGCGTTGACCAGCCGAACGCCTCGGGGTCTCGAGCTTCTCCCGTATCGGCGTGTGCGGACGGCTTCTGCGCCAGATGGAGCGGGCTATACCAGGCGCTCTGTTCGTCAACCGAGCCTTCGCTTTGCAACGCGTCATGCGCCAGCAACCAGAAGGCGGTGCAGAAGTAGAAGTCCGGCGCCGGCGGCGTGTGGCGGCTGCTTCCCATCATTTGCCGGCAGATCTCCAGAGTTTGGGCCATGTGCAGGGTCGGGGTCGTGGCGGGGTAGCGCGGGTCTGCGTTCTCGTTGATGAGATAACCATTGGCTGTGGAGAGAATGGGCAGGCTGCGCCCAATTAATTGGCACACCTGGTCGTTCAGGCGTTCAAAAGCGCGCCAATGCACGTGGTGCGGTGGAAACTGGGGAGGAAACTGGCTGCTGGTCAGTTGCGCCAGCGCGGCGGTCAGCTTCGTCCTCCAGTCATTGGGGGCGCTGCTCACCGACGCCTCCGGCTGGTCTGTCTTGCGGGCCAGACGGCGGCGCAGGTCGTTGATTTCAGCCAGTGACCTGCCCTGCCAGGGGTTTTCTTGCCAGGCTTCTGCTGCCAGCGCGATGTAGAGTTCGCGGGCGAGGGGGGCGCCATCGCGGTGGGCTGCGTCTTCGGGATATTGCGGCGGCCGGTTGCTCGAGTAGTTGTGGATCGCCAGCCAGATTGGTTGGTCGAACAGCGCGTCGCCGGCGACGCGTTGGATCTCCTTTGCCAGTTGCCAGTCGCTTTTCGGCGTCAGCGCGGGGATGGCGGGCAGGCCGCCCCGCTCCAGAATCGCCTGCATATTGGCGGTAGCCGCACGCGCGGTGACGGCCAGGGCATCGGATGGCAGCTTGTCCTGCCGCCAGAAGGAGGCCCGGTCCGGTTCGCTGTCGAATTCGAAGTAGCGCACGCCCGCGCCGATGAGCTGCTCCACCTGTTCCAGTTCTGTGGAGGAGAAGGGGCCGGGGCCGGGCGCGTCGCGTACGATCTGGACGACCGGCATGATCTGCGCCGCCAGGAGTGCTTGCGACAGCTGCAACGCGTCGCGATGGCTGGCGATCTTGACCCACTTGACGCCCAGTTCGATCAACTCCGGCAGCCAGAACGCTTCCACCATGTCGGGCGTCGCCGCGCTGGCACCGGTGCACCAGTGGATACCAATGCCTGTATCGTCTTCAGGGCGGGGATAGGCGTGCAGCTCCATGAGGTGGGATTATACAGTGGTTACTGATCTGTGGCTAGTGGCCGGCGCCGATGCGCCGTCGGGTGCATTCCAGATTATTGTGGGTCAAGTCAAGCCAAGCAGTTGAAGCAGCTGAGGCCAGGTTTGACTGAGCAGAGTCGTGCGGAGTGCGAGCATCGCATGCGCGCCCTGACGGGACCAGCGCATGCCAGTTTGTTTTAACCGTTGCTGAACGACCAGATTGCCGGCCGATTTGATAGTGACGCTGCCGATGGCTTCGCTTCACTTTCACTACCGCTTCGGCATGTATCACTGTGCGCGTCGGCCGCCGATTCGACTTCATCTCCTGCCCGCACTGCGGAAAGACTGCCTCCGCCTCCCTCCCATCTCCATGTTGCAACAGCAGCTCCCCTGGCATCTCACCTATCAACTCCCGCCGCTGCGCCGCCTTGCCTGCTATCTCATCAAAAGCCGCCTGCGGATGCTCTTGCCCACTCTCACAACTCGGCAAATATCTCCTCGGCCGCGCGCGCATATTTTGCCTTCGGCTCTACCCGTTTCATTGCGCGCCCCCTTTGCTCTTCTTATCCCCAACTCCTCGTCTACCCTTTTCATTCTCAAGAAAACTGGGATGCACCCATGCAAGGGAAGCGCGCGTCAGCGCTGAGCAATTGGGCTGCGTTTTTTCCGTCCGCGCGCCACGATTTACAGCATCGCAGTCACTCTGAGTACTGAGAACGCACAAAACGCACAGATTGGCGTTCGTTGAGACACTGTTGAAGTTCCGGTATCCGCGCCTCGCGCGGGCGCATCCAAGAATTGGGGCGAAAATTCGGCTGCGTCCGGGCTTATGGGCCGCTTGCAGGCGACGGGCGGGGCGCGCAGGTCAGCTGTGCCATGTAAGCAGTTACGAGCGTTTGCCTGCAGTTACGAGCGTTTGCGAGCGGGTTCGAGCGCGCCAGGTCGCGTTTAGTCGCGCCCAATTTTTTTTTTTCGTGTTCGGGCACGTTTGGGCGTGTTCTTTCGTCATTTTTCGTCATTTTTCGTCATTTTTCGTCATTCTTCGTCCCAAAATAGTTTTTTCGGGTATGGCGGGCAACGGGCGGTTGCGGCACCGGCTGGGCAGGGAGGGCAGCAGTTTGCTGCGCGTGGCTCCCCCGCGCAGGGGGCAGGCTGGGCAAAATGGCATGGCATTCATTTGAAATCGGTATGCAGTTGCGGCAGGGCCGCGGCTGCGTTCGTTCGTCTTGCGCACAAGTGTACTACAAAAGCGGGGCGTTTGCAGTTGCTGGGAATTCCAGGGGGCATCTCGAAATGGGGGAGCGTTTCTGAGTTGCGTTGAAGGGCAGTACTGTCAGCAGTTGTCTGAACTGTAGTTCATGCAGTCAGTATGATGGAGACAGTTGACGGCAGCGGCTCAGGCGGCGTCTTCGTTGACGAGAATCAGGCGAGCTGCGGTTCGATTCTGGCGACAGGCAACCTGCATCTGTCACCCATTGGAGCAGTTCTTCAACAGGCGCGGGAGCCGAAACCGGATGCGGGCGAGTGGCCCGCGATCCCAGGGACACGTTCCCCAAAATTTGGGCTGCAGCCGCGCCGGCGATCAGTCTGGCGGCGGGCAAATGGGCGGCGTATGCGCCAGTGGATGGATTGTCCATCTCCCCATAGGTGCTGTAAACTCTAGTTGCAGTTCATCGATTCGTGCGAACTGCGTAGACCACCGTCGAAAATGGTGACTTTGTAGCTTGGCGTACACGCTTTTGAGCGGGTTATGCGTCATAATTGAGAATCTGCCCATTTGCAACATGCGCAGCGGGCGAACCTGGCCCGGACAGCGCCTGCGGCGTGACGCGGACGCTGCTGACCACGAATCGCTCGCCACGTATTGCTGACATGAGGAAAACCCCATGCAAGAAGTGCAAGAGGTTGCCAACCGCATCATTGCAAATGTCCAGCAGGTCATTATCGGCAAGGATCAGGAGATCCGCATGACCGTGGTGGCTTTGCTGTGCGAGGGCCACCTGCTCATTGAAGATGTGCCCGGCGTCGGCAAGACGATGCTGGCGCGGGCCATTTCCCGCAGTATTGGCAGCAGCTTTCGCCGCATTCAGTTTACGCCCGATATGCTGCCCAGCGATGTCACCGGCGTGAGCGTCTTCAATCAGAAAACGCTCGACTTCGAATTTCGGCCGGGGCCGATCATGGCGCAGATCGTTCTGTCCGACGAGATCAACCGCGCCACGCCCAAGACCCAATCCGCCCTGCTGGAGGCGATGGAGGAGCGCCAAGTCACCGTCGATGGCACGACCTATAAGATGGCGCGACCGTTCCTGGTGCTGGCGACCCAGAATCCGATCGAATATGAGGGCACCTTTCCTCTGCCGGAGGCGCAGGTGGACCGCTTCCAGATGCGCATTCGACTGGGCTATCCTTTGAAGGCGCATGAGATCAGCATTCTGGGATTGCAGGCGCAGACGCACCCGATCGAGAGTTTGGAGCGGAGCGTTTCCGTGGACGAACTCTCGAAGGCGCAAGAGGCGGTGCGCGAAATATATGTGGACGATAGTATCAAGGAGTATATCGTCGATCTTGTTTCCACGACGCGCGATCATCCCGACGTCTATCTGGGCGCAAGCCCGCGCGGCAGTTTGGCGCTTTTCCGGGCGGCGCGGGCCTGGGCCGCGGTCGATGGGCGGGAATATGTGCTGCCGGATGATGTAAAACTGCTGGCCGAGGCGACGCTTGCCCACCGGCTGATCGTCAGCCCGTCGGCGCGCATCAAGAACGTGGATGCCGTCCAGGTGATTGAAGACGCTCTTGCCCATACGCCGGTGCCGGGCAGCCGCGTCCGGTCCCGCTAATCCTTGCAGTTGCCACTGCTCAGTTGCCTGCGGCCCGTCGCGCCACTGGCTCCCGCACTGGCCACTAGCCACTAGCCACTAGCATGTCATCACGTTTCCTCTTTCTGCTGGGCGCTCTGATCATCTCCTGGGTCTTTGCGCTGAATAGCGGGCGCGCCCTCGCGTTCAATCTGGCCTATCTGTTGAGCGGCATTCTGGCCCTCAGCTATTTGTGGTCGTGGAACAGCACGCGCGACATTCACATCAATCGCCAAACCCGCGCCCGCCGCAGCCAGGTAGGGCAGTACTTTGAAGAGAGCTTTGAAGTGCGTAATCAGGGCCGGTGGCCGAAGTTGTGGCTGGAGGTGCGCGACTTTTCGACAGTCCCTTTTCATGGCGCCAGCCGCGTCGTCAGCCATTTGCAAGGCCGCTCCCGTCATCGCTGGCAGGTGCGAACCTACTGCCAGCAGCGCGGCTACTACCGTTTGGGGCCGATGCGCCTCTTCAGCGGTGATCCGTTGGGCCTCTTTTCCAATGACCAGACGTTGAGCCAGACCAGCGATTTGATCGTTTATCCGGCGATTGTCACTTTGGCGACTTTTCAGCCTCCGGCCGCCGATTTGGCCGGTGGTGAAGCCCTCAGCCGCCGCGCCCAATACCTGACGACCAACGTTTCCGGCATCCGCGAATATGCGCCGGGGGACAGTTTCAACCGCATCCACTGGCTGACGACGGCGCGTACAGGGCGGCTGATGACCAAGGAGTTTGAATTGGACCCGTCAGCGGATATCTGGGTCTTTCTCGACCTGCACAACGGCCCGGTGCGCAGCCTGCCCTGGAAGCTGACCCGCCCCGAGACCGGCGTCTTCGCGCTCAGCGGTCGCACACGGTCGGGCGTTCTGGAGTTGGCGCCCAGCACGCTGGAGTACGCGGTTACGGCGACGGTGAGCGTAGCCCGCTACTTTCTGTTGCGTAACCGGGCGGTAGGGATGATCTGGCACGGCAGGCAGCGCTATCTGTTGCAGATCGATCGCGGCGAGCGCCAGATGCGCAAGATGTTGGAGGCGCTGGCGGTGGTTTCGGCGGAGGGGTTGATCTCCTTCGATCAACTGGTGGTGACGGAGGGCGTGCGCCTGAATCGCAACGATATGATTCTGGCCGTCACCGCCGACCCGGACCCGGCGTGGGTGCGCGCCCTGCGCGAGATCCGGCGGCGGGGCGTGCATAGCGTCGCGCTTGTGATGGACGGCTCGACGTTCGGCGGTCAGGAATCCTACCAGGAGTTGTCCAACGAGTTGGCGCTCTCGAACATTCCATCCTATCGGGTGCAGCGGGGGGACGACATCGGCGCCGTTCTGGGCCGCCCTCCGAATGGCGAGCAGATGGAAGCGCTTTAACGCACTCAACTGCTTTCGCGGATGACGAGTTGGGTGTCGCTGATGTGGGGCGATTCCAGGTCGGCTTCGCTGATCTGCTCGTTGATCAACTGGAAGAGTGTGCGGATCGCCAGTTGCGGCTGGCTGTCCATGTTCCGGTGAACGGTTGTCAGCGGCGGGCTGGATACGCTGGCGTCGGGCAGGTCGCCAAAGCCGACTACGGCCAGGTCGTCCGGCACCGAGATCCCCGCTTTGCGCGCGCCGCTCAGGATTCCCAGCGCGCGTACATCACTCACACAGAAGACGGCTGTCGGGCGATGGCGCAGTTGCCAGATGTTTTGAAAGGACTGGTGACCGGCGGATGGCACGCCGCGGGCGTGGACGATCTGCACCGCCGTCGGCGGCAGGCCGGCCTCGGCAACCGCCCGCGAGAATCCCTCCACCCGGCGTTCGATCGAGGGGATCACGACCCCATCCTGACGCGGCGTCATGGTGGCGATGGCGAACTGGCGATGCCCTTTTGCCAGCAGATGTTGCGCCGCTGCGTAAGCGCCGCCGCGATCGTCGATGTTGAAGGTGGGCGCCTGGATGTTGTCGGCGCTGTCGATCAGCACGACCGGGCGCAGCGAGCGTTGCAGCGCTTCCGTCAGAGGATGGGCGCGGTCGATGCTGAACATGAGAAAACCGTCGGCCGCGATCGAGGCGAGCCAGGTAAACGGCGCCATCGCATCGCTGCTTGGGGGCGGGTCACGACGCCATGTCTCGTGCATTGACGCGAGCAGGATGCGCTTCTCTTCGCGGTCACAGGCAGCGCCGATTTCGCCCAAGAAGTGGGTGAAGAGGGGATCATGCAGCATCCAGTTCAGGCTGGTGGGCACGAGAAGGCCGATTGAATTGGTGCGGCCTGTGGCCAGCGTGCGGGCGACGGGATGGGGCTGGTAGCCGAGAAACTGGGCGGTGTCGAGAATATGCTCGCGGGTGGTGATGCTCAACTGGTGCGGGGCATTGTAGGCGAATGAAACCGCGGTGGGGGATACGCCTGCGTGGCGCGCCACATCGCGCAATGTCACTCGTTTCCTCTTATTGCTCACTGCCCGGATCCCCTGAAAGCTGTCAGTAGCCGCATCGATCTCGGATGACTGAAATCCAAAAACCATCCACTAAAAACTGATCCCGTATCCCGCCTCGGCCAGCGCGGTTTTCTGCATCTGGAGCAGCTCCCCTATGCCCATCTCCGCCAGCAGCAGCATGGCGTTGAACGCGCCCTTGCTGAACGGCTCGCCTTCGGCTGTGCCCTGCGCTTCGACGAACTGCCCGCTGTCGGTCATCACGACGTTAAAATCGACATCGGCGTTCTGGTCCATCTGATAATCGAGGTCGAGAAAGGCCTTGCCGTTAAGGATACCGACGCTGATCGCTGCCACCTGCCGGATGAGCGTATCCGGCTTGGCCCGTTTCTTGCGCTCCAGCCGTTTGATCGCCAGCGCCAAAGCGACGTAGCCGCCGGTGACCGCTGCCGTGCGCGTACCGCCGTCAGCCTGGATGACATCGCAGTCGACGATGATCTGGCGTTCGCCCAGCCTGTGCAGGTCGACCGCCGCGCGCAGGCTGCGACCGACCAGGCGGGCGATCTCCTGTGTGCGTCCTTTGGGGCGCATGGTCTCGCGATCGACGCGCTGGTGCGTGCTGCGCGGCAGCATGGCGTACTCCGCCGTCACCCAGCCGTGGCGTTGGGAGGAGCGGTGCAGCCAGCGCGGCAGGCGCTCCTCCACCGTGGCGTTGCACAGCACCTTGGTGTCGCCCATGCTGATCAGCACCGAGCCTTCGGGGTGGAGGATATAGTCGAGTTCGAATTTGACTGGGCGCAGTTCATTCTCGGCCCGTTTTGTTGTAGCCACGCGTCGTCAGCGCTCCTTTCACGCGTTGCAGCCGGCGGCCTAACAGGCTGGCGACGCGCTTGCCAAACAGTTTTATTTCCAGCGCAATGATACGCTCTAACGCGGCGGGACGCAAACCGGCTGGCAGGTGAGGTTATGGGGCTTGTATGATCTCAAGTCCAGGAATTCCGCTGAAGTCCCGGTCGTGGGAGGCAAGCGGGCAGTGCAGCATGATGGCGGCGGCGATCCAGGCGTCAGCCGCCTGCAATGTACGCCCGACAGCCTTCCGTTCGGCGCGCAGTTGGGCGCAAACACTCACCAGTCCGTCGCCGGGCCAGATTACCGTGTACTTTTCGAGATGGTTGGCGAGTTCCTGTTTGCGCCTGCCGCCCCATTTCCCGATGTAGGCTCCGTGCCACAGCTCCTCCAAGGTCTGGAACGAGATCACGGCGCGATGGCCTCGAGCCTGTTCCAGATAGAACGAGGCCCCGTCGTCTCTTCTGAAGATGTATGACACGACGCTGGTGTCCAGGACTATCAAGCTGATCAATCCTTGCGGCCTTCGTCGCGGCCGGCGTGGATGATGGCGACGAACTCATCCACGTCGAACGGCTCGCTGGCGGTGACCAGATTGTCAGGGTCGAAGATCTTCGGGTTTGGATCGTTCAGGAATTCCTCCATGTCGAAAGGCTCGCCCCATGAGCGCGCAGCGGCAATCTGTTCCACGCTGACGGTCGTCCAATCCCCGCTCTGGTTGAACTTCCCGTGCCCCCTGATTTCCACGTGCTGTCTCGCTAAGCGCTGCATATTCTGCGCGTGTTCCCCCGTGAAGCGCAGGCGCACGTATGAGCCACTGTAGTCGTGCAGTTGAGCCGTGCCCCTGTACCAATTCACCTCCTTGAGCCAGCCATAAAGGAGGGCTTCTTCGCTCTGCGGTACAGAGCGCGCAGCGGGGCGTGGGCGCGTAATCTCTATTCTGCGAGGGGTTTCGGCGCCGCCCAGCCAGAGCCGCACATCCATGGGGAGTGCGGAGGGCATGTCGCACAGTTTGTCGGTCACCGCTGTGGGCAGCGAGGAATCCTGGCTGCCATCCCAGTTGCATATGGCTGTGAACGCCTGCTCAGCGTAATCTTCAAAAGGGAGTTGTCCGTCAGGCGGCGCCAGGGTCAATTCGGCGACCAACGAGCCTGGCCGCACGGCAGTCAACTGTAAGCTGCTCTGATCTCGCACCCAGCGGGAAGGTTGACCCGGCCCCGGCTGGCGCCCTCCCGAGTGTTCGACCATCAGCCGCATCGCGTCCTGCATGCCTGTCAGCGCATGGATGAAAGCGTCTACAGGCAGGCCAGCTTCGCCGACGTGCGGCCCTTCGAATGTGAGATATAGTCGATTCATCAGCATAGCCTCCTGGTGTCTGTCAAGCGAGATCCCGGTCGACCAGTTCGTCCAGCGTAGGCGCGCCGGCCTTGGGCAGGGTGATGCTGTCCATGCTCATCAGAGCGTCAACGATGTTGAGCAGGAACCAGGCGTCGAGCGAACCCATTTTGAATATCTCGAGTTTGGCCCTGGCCGTGTCGCGCATGATGCCCAGCCCGTCCTGGTAGGTTTCGAAAGAGACGATCTTTTCCAGCCTGACCCGGAAACTCTTGCTGTTCCCTTTGAAGTAGATATGCTTGGTGGTGATGGCGAGCGTGCCGGAGTCGGTATGCTGGATCGAGGTGGAGGCAACGGAGCGGCCGCGAAAAGCGCTGGGTCGGATGTAGACGCCCCTGGCGACGCGGAAGCTGACGCCCAGCGAGCCGCCTCGGAACTCGCGCTGCGTGACCTGTTCGAAATAGTCTGCGGGGCTGAACAACCACAGCATCTCCTCGCTCTTCATCAGGTTGAACGGCAGGCGCGTCGCGCGGCGGTCGAAGCGGGGCACGAGGCTGTGTTCGCTGAGAGCGTTGAGCAGGGACATCATCCTGAATAGAGTGAAATGTCCATTCTGGTCGAGCTGCCCGGCGTTGAGGTTGTGGCGGGCGCGGTAACGGTTGAGCGCCCGCTTTTCCTCGTTCGAGAGAAAGTGGTCCTCCATCGCGGCTGCAACGGCCCGCCCCCAGCCCGCGGCCAGACTCTCGGCCACCGCCGCGTCCGAACTGTCGATATAGGCGGAGGCGGCGATAGCACGGACTCTGGTGGGCAACAGGTTGACGTCAACGCCGTGCAGGGCGGCCTTCACACAGATGTCTCTGATATTGTCCAGCCCCTGCGCATGGGCGGCCGCGCACTCCTTATGTTCCTTGCGCAGGAAGCCGGCCGATTTTCCGCAATATCTACAATCGCCCATGTCCCGATCCCTCCTGACGAAATCGCGCCGGTCCCCGCCGGCCGCGCCCCAACCACAGCCCATCACCCACTCACAGTTCAGCCAGAGGCTGTGAGGATCATAAACGATTTCACCCCGCGACCCAATATCGCCCAAGAGGAGGGATGTTGTGCTTGAAAGGTTTCCAGCCAGGAAACCCAACAAAAATATGAGGCGCCTGCAGCAGCCTCAAGGGCGACCGCACCCAGGAATACCTGCTGACCACGCTCACAGAAAGGCGGATCCAATCAACCCCTGAAAAGCAGGATTTTCGGGAACATAACCTGCACAAGCATCGTCCCTATAATATCCCTGCAAACCAACTCTTTCGCACCGGTAGGGAATTACAGGAGACACCTACCACGGTAGGGAATCAAAGGAGACATCCGCGATGAAACAGTTACGCTTTGCCGCCGCCCTCGCAATCCTCATCGCCGCCATAGCGGTCCCGACAACCGTATTCGCAGGAGAATGGTGTGTGTTCGACGATGGAACACACGTGCATAACGCCTGTGGCGACTACACCGACGACGAATACCATAACCGGCATTCCCATGCCGACGACGACGCGCATGCGCATCCAACCCATGAATTCAGCGAAGGCAATTGCATCGTGCATCACGCCGCAACGCCCGCACAGCTCTGCCCCTCCGGCGACGGCCTCCAATACTACTTCATCGGCGCCGACGGCAGCTCCCAGACCGGCCCCTACCTGCCGAATCAGTCGTCCGATTCGCCCGCGATTCAGCTTTACAGCGGCAGCAATCCCATGACAGGCAAATCGGTTGTCATCAACTGGGAGACAGACAATGGCGGGAAGATGCGGATCAGCACCTACTACCCCGACAACGAATACGACACCGACAAGGCCTACATATTCACCGTGAGCGAAGACAACGTAGTGACCCACGTGAGCTGGTAACGACCTGTTCACTTCGTAGACGACAAGCCCCCCGGCGCAAACGCCGGGGCCACATCCAGAGTGCATGCAAAAAGCCCCCGCTGCCGTCGTTGCAGCGGGGGCTTTTGGCATTGGTTGCATGCGCCCCTGCCTCAAAGAAGCGCGGCGCTGGGGGCAGGATGTTCGGGCTGACAAAGGACCTTGCCGCGCACTCCCATATCAACCATGGGGCGCGCGGCGGCCCCGATCAACCCCTCCGGCCATGACAGACCAACCGTATTGGCGCCCCTCACATCCCCGCATATTTCCCGTAAGCCTGAACTGACAAAGCGCTGACGAAAGCGCATTCATATCTGATCTACGATCCGTATACGATCTGCCAATGAAATAGACGGACTTCTGCTCTTGCGCGGACGGCAACGCGCCGGCTTCCCTGCCGTATGGCTACGCCTTTCCGACGATTCTCCAGTCCGCTACACTGGAAACCGGCGCTCAACAGGCGCGAATCGGCGCTCTGATCCGGCCGCGCGCCCGCCAGATATTGGCGCCCGATACTCGGATCTGAAGTTTGACAGTGATGATGTACCGATCTACGATCCTGATCCCTTCATCCGCGTGGAGAAACATGGACTCATTAATTTTATTTCTTATCGGTTCGAAAATACAGGAAGGCGGCCAAAGCAGGATGACTGCATGGAGCGCCGGCAGCGTAATAGCTGACGCGCCGACATCGACAGCCATCGCTCCGGCACGGTCGCCGGCAGAAGCACCTTCGCGAGTGCGGATGAAGTGGATGCACGACCCCGATCCACATCCTCTTTAACGCGTCGAGCGTTGTTCCGGTTTCATTCTTATTACCGGAATGCGCCATACGCGTTGTGTTATTCGAGCGTCTTATCTTCCCGCTCCCCTAATTATCTGACAACCGCATAACTGACTGGCATGTGTACTTGATTCGCTGCGCGAGTCTTTATGTGTCTGCCGCCATATCTCCGCAGGACTTGGAGTCAGCGGCAACGGCATTCGAACCGCCTCCGATATCGGCGAACGCTCCACCGGCAGGATCCAATGGAATCGTTCATTCTTATGCTTTATGACAGGCAAGCTCGCCGATAGGAAAGAGGGAAAGACAATGCGAATGCAAACCAAACTGTCGATCGTCACCGTGGTCGGGGCGGTCGCACTGTTACTTACTGTCCTGGCCGGTGTAATCGCGCCCCCGTCCCAGACAGCCTACGCCCTGAATGACCCCTCGCCGACTCCAGTTCCGTTTATAGGTTTTGATCTGCTAGACTATACTGTCCCGACGGGCGAGTACTTATACGCCGGCTTCGCTCTCAGAGATTTTCCCTGCACTGATCAAGACAATGATAATGACTGTGACAATCGTGACCAATTCACCTCTGTCAAGTACCGTTTCGACGTATTGCACAGGGGCGACGGTGGAACGGACACCGACAGCTGCGAAGGGCAGGGGCTGGGTACAGACCGGACTTTTACTCCAGCGTTTTACGATTCGCGGAGAACGCTCGGCCCTCTTCCTCTTCGCATAAACAAAGAATGTCAACCCGGCCCCTACACACTTCTTCTTACTGTTACCTACACCGATCCCGGCATAGACCAGTCCCCTACTCTCACCGATACTGTGGATTTTGTTGTAGGCGACCCGCAGCCGCCGGACCCGGACCCGAATTCCAATCCGAACCCAAACCCGAATTCCAATCCGAACCCAAACCCGAATCCCAACCCGACCGCGGCCCCAACAGCGACACCCGCCGCCACGCCAACGGCCACCGCCACGCCAACGGCCACCGCCACAGCCACGCCGACGGCCACCACAACGCCGACCGCGACACCGACAGCAACGAGTGAGTCGCAGCAGCGGCAACAACAAATACCAATCGTGTCCACAGCCACGCCCACGGCAACGCCTACAGCAACGCCTACAGATGGCGGCAACAACCAGGGCAAAAACCAAGGCAACAACCAGGGCGGCGGCGGCAACCAGGGACGCAGCAACAACCAGGGCGGCAGCGTCCAGTCATTTGTCGACGCCCCGACCCCGTCATCACCACCATCATCTCAACAGCAGTCGCAGACGCCGATCGCCATCACCGTGCCGGAGCTACTGAACGTGCGCACGGGGCCGGGTCTGACCTACGACATCGTCACGACCGTGCCGGCCGGGACGCAGGCCACCATCGTCGGTATCGACCCGGACAATGAATGGTATCAGGTGGAGATCGACGGCGTGGCGGGCCAGGTTTGGATCTACCAGGGTCTGACAACGCTTCAAGGTTCCCTGGCGGGCGTCAAACAGTATACGGCGTTGGAGATAGCGCAACTGATTGGGACACCGGCAGCGGACGGCTCCGTGCCGCTGGCAATCACCGTGCCGATAACCATGAACGTGCGCACAGGTCCCGGCCTGACCTACGACGTGGTGCGGGTCGTGCCACAGGGGACGCAGGGGCGGATATGGGGCATCGACCCGACGGATGACTGGTTTCAGATCGAGTTGGAGGGGTTGGACACGCTGGTCTGGGTCTATCAGGACCTGACAACGGTGATCGGTTCGCTGGCGGGAGTGAGACTGTTGACGGTGGCGGAGATAGCGCTGCTGCCGGCGGCGATCACGCAACCGCTGCTGTTGAATGCGCGTGCGGGACCTGGCACGGATTATGAGATTCTGACGACGGTGTCGCAGGGGACGTGGTTGAAGATCACCGGCATCGACAGTCAGGGGGACTGGTATCGAGTGGAGTTGGCAGATCTGGATCAACCGGCGTGGCTGTTACGCGATTTCACGAAGGTGGCGGGTGGAACGCTGTCGAACCTGATAAGGATAGCGATGGGTGGGAGTCCGTCGTCGGCGTTGACGAGTTGGATCACGGTAGAGTTGTCGCTGGGTCAGGCGGGTGGCGCAGACCTTGAGGTAAGTTGGACGGATGCCAGCGTCTGCGGGCAGCTGTACAATCTTTATCATCGCACGGGCGCGGACACGGACAGCTACGTCTCGTTGGAGCCGGCGACGATGACATCGGGTGAGAGCAGCAAGAGTCTGAGTTTCAGTACGCTGACAGGCAGCAGCTTCATATCGGCGTGGTGCGGGACGAACAGCGAAGGGCGGGAGGTTGCGGAAGTGGAGATCGACCCTGGCGTGGCGGGGACGTACAGTTCGGCGCCGAGGCCGGGCGGGGGGATAGCGACGGTGCCGCGCGGGGACGAGGGCACGCGCTGAGCGAGGGGCGGCAGGTAACCTGGACCATCTTCAATCGCATCCATCCGAGCGCATTTCAAGAGGCCCTCGTTGTCGACGACGACAGCGGGGGCCTTTTGAATTGGTTGACTGCGCTCCTGCTCGAAAGGGGCGTCGTGCGCCCGACCTGGGTGTGGGATGGCCCGGCGCCTGTTCGCGAAGTAAAGGCTATCGGTCAAATGAGGGCTCCTGTCCGGGGCCAATCTTTGGGTTGTGCAACGCGCCTTCGACAGGCCCGTTCTCTAGCGTAATTTGTCCAAAGATTATGCAAGAGTGCTCGAACGAAGTACCCCCTTCATCCTTATCCTCACGAAACACCCCATGCAAAGCCGTCTAGTGTCTGACTAACCTCTTTTCAAGCAGCCTCTTACTTGCCAATCAGGATTTGGCACAGGAGTGCGGGGCGCTCACCCGACATTATTTTGAGCGCCTGCTTGAATTGTGGGATTCGGCCAGGGCATGATAGCCAGGGCACGGTTGCTTTTGTCCGCCAATTTCTGGAACAGCGCGACGGTGCCGCGATCCTGGGGCACAAGCGTACAAAGATAGAGGTCGCCATGGGCGCTCAGGCTGATGTTGGTGAAGACGACGTAGGCCACTGGCCCATGCACCTCGTGCGTGTAGAAATGGCTGCGCAGGCGGCTGTTATCGTCTTCGACGCGCCCGCGGCTGGTCGCCCACAGCATCTGGAAGTCGGGGTAGCCTGACAGGACTGCGAAGAGTCTGCGGAAGCGGGCGGTATGGCGATAACGCAGCGTCATGACCCGCCACTGACGTATGTTGGCAAGAGCGATAGAGTACCAACCGTGGCCCAACACCTGGCGCATTGGCGCATCCGGCGCCAGGAGCAAGGTCAGGAGGTTGGCGCCGCCGACGGAGCTTCTGGCTTCATTGCATTGTGCCCAGTTGAAGTTGTGAAAGGCGAGTACAGAGCGGTTGACACCTACCAGGTCGCCAAAGGGGTCCATCAGGAAAGCGGGTGTGCAGATCGTGCTCAGCAAGGCCCAGACTTTAGCAAAAACATCGTGGTGGTCGAGGTCGGCGCGCACGATTTCCTCGTCGGCGATCTCGCTGGCCATGGCGAAAAATTCGCGACGTTCCAGGGATGTGAGTTTGAAGGCCCGCGCCAACTCCCGCAGCGTTCCTCTGGCCAGCCGCATCTGGCTGCCTCGCTCGATTTTGCACACGATTCTTGAGGTCAACCCGGTTTCATCAGCCAGCTTCCTCTGGCTCCAACTGTTGCCGCTGGCAAAGTCAATCTGATCCTTGCGCAGGGCGGCTACGGCTCTACCGAACATCTTGCGATCCACTACTTCCTCCATTGTATATGGCCAGTTTAACTACAACAGTTTCTGGCATTCCTCACTATATGGGCCTTATGCTAGATAGGAAAGGCCAGTTTCTTAATCTGAAGATAGTCATGTACGCCCAAGAGTCGGTTGATATAGATGCAAAGTGTGTGAGCAGTCAATTTGGTGTAGAGTCGTGCACATAGACCTCTGAAAGTGTGTGCATGGTTGGTTTCTATCGAGAATTGTGCGACCAATTGACTGTTAACTGTTTCGATGATTTGGCGGACCCTGTCGTAGAGGCGACGTGCAGATGCAGGGATCTGTATTTTCTGGTTGCTGCGCGGCTTGGAGAGCAGGCGGATGCGATTGTGTTGCCAGAGTAGATCAGCGACAGGTGCACTGACGTACGCTTTGTCGCCGATGACGATGCGGTTGTGGTGTTCTTGCAGGAGTTCGCGACCGATAGCCAAGTCGCCGACGCTGGCAGGAGCCAGTTCGAAATCAAGGATGAGGCCACCTTTCGTGATCAGCATATGTAGCTTGAAACCGTAGATCGTCATCTTTTTTGAAGTGACCTTCCCATAATTGGCCCCATGAGCGGGCCAATCGCCGCGTGACTGGGGCGCCAGATGGAACTGAACCACAGGAATGGGCAGACTATCGAGTACACAATGCTGGTCTCGAAAGAGGTCGATCTGGGCCAACATCATGCGCCGCATCTCATTCATAATCGCCATCAAGTTACGTCGTCGCCGATTGAAGCGGCTCTGCTTCGGCAAGATGGGAAACTTATCCCGATGTGCCTGCATATGATTGCGTAACTCTGTTTCCACATCCCACCCCAAGCATTCGCCGATGAGACAGATGGCTATCAATTCACTATCGCTACAGGCCGGCTTCGGCCCCGGTCGTCTCAGATGCCTTTCCAGTGCCTGGCACATGTCGTCAACGAGCACATAAACCCATAGACAGAAGTCGTCAAGATGAGCTATCATTCGGTTGGTCCTCCTGGTGAGTCGCTTTGGTTGGTGACGAACTCCAAAGCTATCTCACCAGAGGACTTTTTTCAAACGCTAATTAGCATAAGGCCCTATTGGATAATTCGTTGGAACGAACCCACTGAAATGCCTCCTCCGTTAACCTATACATTCCGCCTGTTCGAGGCGAATCGATAAGATCTTCTTCTGTAATAAGCAACTCATTTCTTTTCCACCGGGTATTTAAGAGTGGCTTCGTGCGGCATGTCCCAAATTGGGCAATAGATTACAGACTGCATGGTATATTGTCTCGCGATTGTTTTAGGCGGGTCAAGGTGCTGTTAGCCGGAACTTTCCACAGTACGGGCAGGGGGGCAAGTTGGCGGGGTGGATTGGGTCATCACGGTTTGAGCAGGTTGTTGTTTTGGTCCAGAAGTGGCGGCGGGTCGAAGAAGAGGATGTCGCGCAGCCAATTGCCGCTAGACTGTGGGAAAGAAGGCTGACCTTCGGGTGCGGGCCACTTGTGCCACCAGACCGCGATATCGGTGGCTGGCTCGTGTTGCCTGTATTGGCAGGCGGTTACATTTTCGTCATACGGGCACGGGAAAAGCATCGGTTCGGAATGGAAGAAAAAGGCATAAGTGGAGGTCTTTTGCCCCAAGGTCCAACCGAGGATGAGGCCGAGTAGAGTTGTTGTCAACAGAATGCTGTGTTTTATCATTGTCTGCAAGGAGACCTTGATGGATCAACTAAAAGAACAAGACTGGTTGTTGGGGTTCGGGCTTATTGGCGTCGTAGATACATACTGATTCGTAGTCTGAGTATAGACAGGGGTAGACAAACGGTTCCCATGCAGCGAACAGAAAGTAGTTGAGCAAAAAGCCCGCCGCGAAGCCGACGCCTATAAAGATGATTAGCCGTGTCAGCAAGGCCGTGATGCTGAGTACGGGGTCTCGTGGCGTGTGTGTTTGAAACCACGATAGTGGCTGGCGCATGTTGCTCTCCTGGGTGACTGCTGGTATTGTGGACTATACCACGGCACGGTTCGGGTCGTCAAGAGTTAGGGTTTTGCGGGACAGGGCTATCGCGAACTTCGTGATAGTAGCGGATTGTCCGCTATTTCCAGGAGGAAACGAGCATTGACGGACCCGATTTCACCTGGATGGCGTCTGAATCTTGCCCGTTTTTTCCATCAAGTAGCTGAACGTGGCCGAAAAGTTAAGGTTCGCGATTGCCCTGCCCCTCCTGGCCTTTTCGCACATAATATGGTAGCCTACGCCACACTATCACCATAAGAAGCGTGACGATGAAACTCGTCCCGTTGCTTTGCGTCTTGGCTCTGCTGCTGTCCGGTTGCGCCGTCGCTCCCGAATCCCTTGCGCTCATCCCCGCGCCTGACCCAGTATTCCAAAGGGGATTAAATACAATAGTGCCACACTAGAGAGGCTTAGTTAGTTCGAGGGTGTCGAACAGTAGTTGTTGAGCGTCTGGTAGCAGCCTCCCATCCTCGTCGCAAAAGTCGTTCAGGTCGGGAAACCAAGCCGTTTCTCCGTCGGTTTGAAACGGGTACACTCCCACCCAATTTCCGATGACGATCACCCATCCGCCACCGCCACCGGACATTCTCTTTTTCACGAATCGCATCATCCCGCCCATGCTTTCCACCAGGGTACGCAGTTCTTCATAAACCATTTGGCTCTCCCTTTTTTGTGGGGATTATATACGAAAGTGACATTTGGGCCGGGGGTGCAGAAATCCGCCAAGGTGTCTGGCGCGGTTGGCCCGGTTGGGTTCAGGCGCGTAAACCTACTCCGAAGAACTTCCTCTCTTTGTCGTCCTGTGTTGCGCCCATAGTTATGATCGACTCATAGAGGTCGCCAATAATAGGTGGAGACCAGCCTTTTCCAGATTCGCCTATCCATTCCAGGTAGGTTTCTCTCACCGCGTCTATCTCTACTTCCAGGGTAGGATCAAACCGAAGATTTTCAGCAATAAATGTTCCCCGCATTCTGCGATTCCAAGCCGTTCGGCTTTCCCCTGTGTGCATTCTTCTATCTGGTTCATTGCGTGGCATATGCTTCTCCTTGGTGTGCCATGTCGAGATTGCCGCCTGTACATTTCGTACAGCAATCCCCAAAAGTAACATCCCGATTTACCAGACTCGACATGGCAGGGCTATCGCGGACTTCGTGATAGCAGCGAATCTTATGCCTCTTCTGGGAAAAAACAGAAGATCGGATGGCCTGATTTCGCTTGGATGTCACCCAATTCGGCGCGTTTAGAAGGACGGCCACGTGGCGGATTGGGCTTCTGGTCTTTTGGCTTCTGTTTGGATGGCTTAGTTATTGGACGATCCTGTTATCCCTCACCACTTTCTTCACTAGGAGGAGGTGGTGGGGGGGCGGTGGGGGCGTTACGCTCTTCGGCCATTGAGAAACTTCGTCTTGTCGTTTCTCAAAACCTTCGTGAATATCGCCAATCTCCGCAGGTGGGCGTTTAGGCATAGTTCGATCTCCCGAAATTGGGATATTTCAGTAGGACAGGCATTGTCGACGGAAGGTAGACTATTCTGCGGAGGAAAACAGCATTAACCTAATCGAACTCATTTGCGGTTGCATAAGATCACACACTGAAGGGAGAACTCCAGAAAAGAAATTTTCTATGCGAATTGATGGTCTTAAACGCATGAGGGGTCGGTCAGCAGTCAGGAGGCGGGTCCAGGCGAAAGGGATAACAGATAGGATATCGATTGTTGCACTGGTCGGGTTTAGCGCCTTCCTGCTCGTTCCTCTGTCCGTAATTTATGCTCCCCGCGTGCAGACGGCCTACGCTCAATCCTCATCGCCGTTCATAGATTCTGATCTGATCGCCTACAGTGTGCCGGCGGGAGAGTATCTGGAAGCCGGCTTCGGTCTTTATTATTTTCCCTGCGTCGACCAGAATAATGACAATGACTGTGATTACAATGACAAATTCACCTCTGTCAACTACCGTTTCGACGTATTGCACCGGGGCGACGGTGGAACGGACACCGACAGCTGCGAAGGGCAGGGGCTGGGTACAGACCGGACTTTTTCTCCAGCGGCTTACGATGACAACAGAACGCTCGGCCCCATCCCTCTTCGCATAGATAAGAGCTGTCAGCCCGGTCTTTACACGCTTCGTCTTACCGTAACGTACACTGACAACGCGAACCAGTCCCATACCCTTACTGATACGGTGGATTTTGTTGTAGGCGACCCGCAGCCGCCGGATCCGAACCCGAATCCCCATCCGAACCCGAACCCGAACCCGAATCCCAATCCGAACTCGAATCCCGATTCGAATCAGCCGCAAAGTCCACAGAACACGCCGTCTTCAATCCCGCCATCACCGCAGGAACCGGTGGCGATCACCCAGCCGGAGGATACCAATGTGCGCCTTGGGCCAGGCACGGAGTACGAGGTCATCAGGACCGTGCCGCGCGGGACACGCGCCAAGATCATCGGCCTCGGCCCGCGGGATAACTGGTATCTGGTGGAGATTGACGGGGTCTATGGGCCGGACTGGATCTGTCAGGAGCTGACAGTCTTGCTCGGTACACTTACGGGTGTCCGATGGTATGCAGAGGGAGATTTCGGGGCGCTGGCGATCACTTTGCCGGTGATCGCCCATGTGCGGACGGGGCCAGACTCCGAGTACGATGTGCTGACGACCGTGGCGCAAGGGACGCGCGCCAAGATCATTGGCCTTGGCCCGCAGGACAGATGGTTCCTGATTGAACTGCCCGGGCTGGATGGCCCGGCATGGATTCACCAGAGTCTGACTGAAGTTGCTGGCTCGGTGTGGGGGATCCGGCGGATTACGACGGAGGAGCTTGAACTGCTGCCGCGACCGGGGCGCGATGGAGGCAAAAGGCCGGTGGTGATCACGTTGCCGGAGATTATGAATGTTCGTCTGGGGCCTGGCCTGGAGTACGACGTGCTCACGACCGTGCCGCAGGGGACGCGAGCGCCAATCTATGGCATGGACCCGAGCAAGGAATGGTTTCAGATCGGGTTGGTGGGATTGGACTCGCTGGCTTGGGTCAGCCGCGACCTGACGCGGGTGATCGGTGCGCTGGTGAACGTCAGGCGCATTACGGAACGGGAGATCGGGGCGCTGCCGGCGGCGATCACGCAGCCGCGCGCCCTTCACGCGCGCGCGGGGCCTGGCGCCGAGTACGACGCGGTCACGATTCTGTCGAAAGGCACGTGGGCCAGGGTTGTCGGCATCGGTCCCCAGGCTGAATGGTATCAGCTTGAGGTGGTCGGGCTGGACGAACCGGTCTGGGTTGCCCGCCATCTGATGAAGGTGGCCGGTGGCTCATTTGGGAGGTTCCGCCGGATCTGGACGGAAGAGGCCGCGCTGCTGTTGGCGTCGGAATCGAGATATGACCGGCCGCTGGCGGTGGCACAGTCGGAGGCGATGGAGTTGCGGTTGGGGCCGGGTCTGGAATACCAGGTGGTTACAACCGTGCCGCAGTGGACCCGGACGCGCATCATGGGCATGGACCATACCAAGATATGGTTCCAGGTAGAGTTGGACGGGCTGGACACGCTGGTCTGGGCACCGCGGCACATGACGTGGGTGGACGGCTCGCTGGTGAGTGTCAGACGAATTACGGTGCGGGAGATTGGCGCGCTGCCGGCGGCGATCACGCAGCCGTGGCTCGTGCGTGCCAGGTCTGGGCCGGGTCCGGAGTATGATGTAATCGCCAAACTGCCTAAGGGAACGTGGGCCAGGATCGTTGGCGTCGGCCCACAGGCCAAGTGGCTGCAGATCGAGGTGGTCGGAATGGATAGACCGGTCTGGGTTGCCCGCAATCTGGTGAAGGTGGCCGGCGGTTCGCTGGCAGATGTCCCTCGGATGGAGCCGGGGAATAGCCCGTCGTCACCGCCAACGTTGACCGTTCAACAGTAAAGGAGCTCGGGCGCGGTCGGGACGGCGCGAGGCGAGCCGTTCGGCGTAAACTACCATACTCTGATCGCGTTTCAATACGAATTTGTATCAGAACGCCCCACTGTCGTTTGCGACAGCGGGGCGTTTCGTATTGTTGGAGCAGCGTTTTCGGGATGGCAAAGCGCTTTGCCGCGCAGTCCAATCTGCGGGGACGCTGCCGACCGCATTCGCCCGAAAAGTGTATGAAAACTTTCACAAAGATCGGTAGGGGTCACAAAGCAAGCGGTGAGAGCAAGGAGTTCATCGCCAAGTTGTGGTCAAGGATAGACCAGTTGGTGACCATATGATGGTGAGCATCGCTCTTTGAGGATGAGAGCGTTTTGCCGACTGCGCAATGGGTTTCTTTGGGAAGCGCGTCTTGATCTGCTTTGCAGAGGTCGCTATAGGAGAGACATCTGCGCTATGCGCGCGGCGCCTTGTCCCAGCGACGGCGACAACTCTGTTCGCTGCGGTCCCCGATCACAAAGGCGACGATCTGGCGGGTTCGCCGAAACATGACCGTCCACAACCAGCGCTTGTTGCGCCGCTTGCGCACAAAGCTCCGGGACTCAACGAATTCGAGCGCATCAGCGGGCTGGGCGGGCAACAGCTTTGATTTGAGCGCCGGCAAAGCGGCCACATGCTCTGCAACCGATCGGGCAATGGTGAGACGATGAATACCAAACAGCCGACTGAGTCCGCCTAAACTGATGCGTTCCTGGTAGGCTCTCAGGATGAGCGGCTCCTCTTTTGTTCGTCTCTCTCTCCCGGACTCCAAAACCCGATTCACGCGACAGTCTTTGCAGTGATATTACTGCTGACCAAGGCGGTTGCTACCATTCTCGATGATATTTGTGCTTCCGCATACTCGACAACTGGAGGTGATCGTTTTCTGTATCATGATATTATTCCACATTCGCTTACTATTTTATCTTCACCAAGAATTTTACTTTAGAGAAAGATCAACTGAGGCGGAACAATTCGAGGGACCTCTTCGTCCGATCAGTAGATGGTGTTCCGTTCCTGGAAGGGTCAGGCTCGGAACGGGGAGGATGCAAGGCGCAAGTTCCTGATTCTGGTTGTCGCCGCCTCCAAGAGTTCGGACAGGTAACGGCGGCCAAATGGACTGACCGAATTATGGCGAGTAAGCACGCCGATCGAAGAGAAGAAAAGACAATGCGAATGCAAACCAAACAGGTGATTGTTACGCTGATCGGGTTGGCCGTGTTACTGCTCTTCGCACTCGCCGTCATCTCTTTCGTGCCGCGCGCGCAGTTGATCCACGCCCAGTCCCCCTCGTCGCAGGATAGTTCCCAACCGAACGTCGGATTTGACCTTCTCGATGACATTGTGCCGGCAGGAGAATATCTGAATGCCAGCCTCCTGTTCATTAACTTTCCCTGCATCGATGAAAACGATGACAACAATTGCGACAATCAGGACAACTTCACGACTGTCACCTTTCGTTTTGACCTGCTGGAGGGTGGTTCCGACGGCCCCGACGCAGACAGCTGCGAAGGGCAGGGGCTGGGTATAGTCCGTAACTTTTCTCCATCTTTTTACAATTCGTGGAGGGCTTACGGGCTGATTCCTCTTCGCATAGACAAGAATTGCCCGCTCGGCTCCTATACGGTCAAGTGTTCCGTCACCTATACTGAACCCGGCTCGGACGAGGCTATCCCGGTTACCTGCAATGGCGACGGCTTCATGGTCAGTGCGGCGCTGTCGGCAGAGCCTCCGCCGACCGAGACGCCAACGCCGACTGAGACACCGACGCCGACTGAGACACCGACCGACACGCCAACGCCGACTGAAACACCGACCGACACGCCAACGCCTACCGATACGCCAACGCCGACTGAGACACCGACGCCGACTGAGACACCGACCGATACGCCAACGCCGACTGAGACACCGACGCCGACGGCGACACCGACCGATACGCCAACGCCGACTGAGACACCGACGCCGACTGAGACACCGACCGACACGCCAACGCCGACTGAAACACCGAAGCCGACGGCGACACCGACCGATACGCCAACGCCGACTGAGACACCGACGCCGACGGCGACACCGACCGATACGCCAACGCCGACTGAGACACCGACGCCGACGGCGACACCCACCGATACGCCAACGCCGACTGAGACGCCGACGCCAACACCGACGCCGACGCCAACGCCGACGCCAACACCGGACGACCAGAACAATCCTGGACAACAGTCGCCGCAAGATCTCCTGCCCTCGGTGAGAATTGGCGGTCTGCCTTCTGCCTTCGATCTAGGCGAGGAAACTTCCTTCAACATGATTTTCGAAGGGTTGGCCGACTCGAATACGGTCCAATACAGCTACCGCGCCGACGTCGTCACTGCAGAGAACGATGCTGCGGACGGCTGTGAAGGGACGGGGCTTGGCGGCGATGGCCAGTTCACCGCCCAACTTGATGCGAGTGACCAAGCCGACGGTGAAGTTACAGTCGTCGGCGTGATCAACGCCCTCTGTCCGTCTGGCACATACACATTGACCGTCATGCTCACGGCGACGAGCGGACTTGGCATCCCTGTAAGCCAGGCGTTCCAAGTCAATGAATCAGCGCTATCAATTGTCGAAGATGATGAAGAGCCGACGCCGACGGCTACTGATACACCGACGGCCACGCCCACGAATACGCCGACGGCCACGCCCACTGATACCCCGACGGCCACGCCCACCAATACGCCAACGGCCACGCCCACTGATACCCCGACGGCCACGCCCACCAATACTCCCGAACCGGACCCGCCGCAACAGCCACAGCCACAGCCGCCACCGGCTACGCCGACACCGACTGCCACGGCAACGTTCACGCCAGTCCCAACGCCCACGCCGACGCCGACGCCGACGGTGAAAATCGTCTATGTGCCGCCGCCACCGGCTACGCCGACACCGACTGCCACGGCAACGTTCACGCCAGTCCCAACGCCCACGCCGACGCCGACGGTGAAAATCGTCTATGTGCCGCCGCCGCCACCGGCTACGCCGCCACCGACTGCCACGGCAACGTTCACACCAGTCCCAACGCCCACGCCGACGCCGACGGTGAAAATCGTCTATGTGCCGCCGCCGCCACCGGCTACGCCGCCACCGACTGCCACGGCAACGTTCACACCAGTCTCAACGCCCACGGCGACGCCGACGGTGAAAATCGTCTATGTGCCGCCGCCGTCGCCCCTGCAGCAGAAGGAAGAACTGCAGCCGACGCCCACGCATACGCCAACAGCAACGCCCACGGCGACAGCAACTGCGACAGCAACGGCTACAGCAACGGCCACAGCCACGGCAACGTCGACAGCCACATCGACGCCGGAAACGGTAACGGGGTCGCTGGCGAGTCTCTTGCCGGTAATCGAAAATCAGGGGCCGGAATCGCGAGCGGACAGCGAAGAAGGCGCGGCCGCGGCCGCGTCGGAGCACAACTGGCATAACATGGGGCAATACTGGTCGGGCCGTTCGGTGTGGGACTGCCAGGACCTGAGCGCGCTGGTCAACTCGCTGGCAACGCTGCGTGCGACAGGGAGCGTGGCTGACGGAGCGCAGGCAATCACGCAGCCGGCAATCATGCATGCGCGCTTCGGGCCGGGTCTGGAATATGACGTGATCACGACCCTGCCGCAAGGGACGCGCGCCAACATCATCGGCGTCGACCCGAAAGAGGAATGGTACCAGCTCGATCTCAGCCACATCGAGATACCGGTGTGGATCTACCAGGACCTGGCTGTGGTGGAAGGCTCGCTGGATGCGCTGCGCCAAGTTCCGATAGAGGAACTGGCGGCGCTTCCGATTTCGGGGGCCATAGGCAGCCGCTCGGTGGCGGTCACGCAGCCCGAAATCATGAACGTGCGCCTTGGTCCGGAGTTCGAGTACGAAGTCGTCACAACCGTTGCGCAGGGCACGCAAGCCAAGATCCTGGGCATCGACCCCAGCGGTCAATGGCTGCAAGTCGAGCTGGAGGGACTCGTGCCGCTCGGATGGCTGTACCGCGAGATGACGCAGGTTGCCTGTCCGCTGGCCAATGTCAGACGGATAACCGAGCGCGAAGTCGGTCTTCTGCCGGCGGCGATCACGCAGCCGTACGCGCTCTACGCCATGTCGGGACCCGGCCTGGCCTACGAAGCCGTCGCCATCCTGCCGCGCGGCACATGGGCCAAGATCATCGGCATCGGGGATTGCCCGCCGACAGCATGGTACCAGATCGAGGTCGTCGGACTGGACGCGCCTGTGTGGGTACCGCAGGAGTTGACCAAAGTGGCGGGCGGGACCCTCGCCGGCCTGCCGCGGTTTGGCGTAGACGACTTTGCGCCGCCCGCCGAGGGCGGAATTGACAGGCCGCTCGCGGTCACGCTGCCGATCACGATGAACGTGCGCACCGGTCCGGGCACCGACTACGCCATCAGCACGGTGGTGCCGCAGGGGACGCAGGCGCGCATCTACGGGATGGACCCGGGCGAGAGCTGGTTCCTGGTTGAGATGGAGGGAGTCTCCTCGCTTGCCTGGCTCTACCGGTACATGGTCCAGGTCGACGACTCGCTGGTGGGCGTGAGACGGGTGACGGCGCGAGAAGTGGGGGCGCAGCCGGCGGTGCTGATCCAGCCGCGCGCCGTCTTTGCGCAAGCGGGGCCGGGCATGGAGTACGACGCGGTGACGATATTGCCGAAGGGGACATGGGCGAGGATGGTTGGCATCGATACGCAGGCTGCATGGGTTCAGATCGAGGTAGTCGGGATGGGTGAGCCGGTCTGGGTTGCTCGCAATCTGGTGAAGGTGGCCGGCGGCTCGCTGGCAGATGTCCCTCGGATTGAGCCGGGGGATAGCCCGTCGTCATCGTCGGCGTTGACCGATCAATAGTAAAGGAGTTCGGGCGCGGTCGGGACGGCGCGAGGCGAGCCGTTCGGCGTAAACTACCATACTCCGATCGCGTTTCAATACGAATTTGTATCAGAACGCCCCGCTGTCGCAAAAGACAGTGGGGCGTTTCGTATTGGTGGAGCAGCGTTTTCGGGATGGCACAGCACTTTGCCGCGCGGTCCAATATGCGGGGGCGTTGCCGACCGCACTCACCCGAAAAGATAAAAACAGTTGGCAGAATCCACGCCAAAGAAAGATCAACGGAAGCGGAACAATTCGTGCGACCTGTTCGTCCGATCAGTAGGTGAGGATCCGTTTCTGTGAGGGGGTCAGGCTCGGAACGGGGCGGATACAAGGCGCAAGTTCTTGATTCTGGCTGTCGCCGCCTCCAGGAGTTCGGACAGGTAACGGCGGCCAAAAGGATCGACCGACTTATGACAAGCAAGCATACTGATAGAAGAAAAGCAGAGACAATGCGAATGCAGATCAGGCAGCTGACTGTTACTCTGGTCTGGGCGGGCGTGTTGTTGCTGTTTGCCTTGGCCTTGCTTTCTTTTTTGCCGCGCGCGCAGCCAGCCACCTTCCAGAATGGTTCACCGACAGTGGAAATTAGTCTGAACAACTACGAAGGGAAGGTGCCACATGGCCAGTCCGTGGCACAATACACCTTCAGGGATTTTCAAAGCATAACGTGCGATAAGAATGGCGGGTATCAGCACAGTACAGCGTTCGATGACCCTTGTTACCATCGCAGCGAGGTATACGAACGTGGCACCACGAATCGCGTAAGTCAATGTGAACGGGGGTGGGGCGGGGATCGCAGCTTTTCGAAAGGCAACGGAATTTCGAAAGTAATCCGGTACGGTCAAAACATGGTTCCCTCGACCTGTCCGGTTGGCTTATACACGCTGAAAGTCATCCTAATGGGTTCCGCCAGGGACGAAGTGGCAACGGCGACTGCCGATTTCGAGGTTATTTTATCGCCTCCAACAAACACGCCAGGACCCACAGAGACGGACACGCCGACGGCGACGGCGACACCGACCGATACGCCGACGGCGACGGCGACACCGACCGACACGCCGACGGCGACGGCGACACCGACCGATACGCCAACGCCGACGGCGACACCGACGGACACGCCGATGGCGACGGCGACACCGACCGATACGCCGACGGCGACGGCGACACCGACGGACACGCCGACGGCGACGGCGACACCGACCGATACGCCAACGCCGACGCCTACCCCGACGCCAACACCGGACGACCAGAACAATCCTGGACAACAGTCGCCGCAAGATCTCCTGCCCTCTGTGAGGATTGACGGTCTGCCTTCCGCCTTCGATCATGGCACGGAAACTTCCTTCAGCATGATTTTCGAAAGTCTGGTTACCGATTCGAATGTGGACCAATACAGCTACCGTGCCGACGTCGTCACTGCAGGGAACGATGCCGTGACCGGATGTGAAGGGACGGGGCTGGGCGGTGATGGCCCGTTCACCGCCCAACTCGATACGAGTGACCAGGCCGACGGTGAAGTTACAGTCGCCGGCGTGATCAACGCCTTCTGTCCGTCTGGCACATACACACTGACCGTCATGCTCATGGCGACGAGCGGATTTGGAATCCCTGTAAGCCAGGCGTTCCAAGTCAATGAATCAGCGCTATCGATTGTCGAAGATGATGAAGAGCCGCCGCCTACTGATACACCGACGGCCACGCCCACCGATACGTCGACGCCAACAGCCACGCCCACCGATACGTCGACGCCAACAGCCACGCCCACCGATACGTCGACGCCAACAGCCACGCCTACCGATACGTCGACGCCAACAGCCACGGCCACCAATACGTCGACGCCGACCGCCACGGCCACGAATACGCCCGAACCGGACCCGCCGCAGCAGTCGCCGCCGCAGCAGTCGCCGCCGCAACAATCGCCGCCGCAACAGCAGCAGCCCCCGCCACCCCCGCCGCCACCGGCTACGCCGACACCGACTGCCACGGCAACGTTCACGCCAGTCCCAACGCCCACGCCCACGCCGACGGTGAAAATCGTCTATGTGCCGCCGCCGCCGCCCCTGCAGCAGAAGGAAGAACTGCAGCCGACGTCCACGCATACGCCAACAGCAACGCCCACGGCGACAGCAACTGCGACAGCAACTGCGACGGCCACAGCCACAGCAACGGCAACGGCTACGGCAACGTCGACAGCCACATCGACGCCGGAAACGGTAACGGGGTCGCTGGCGAGTTTCTTCCCGATAATCGAAAACCAAGGGCCGGAGTCGCGTGCGGACAGCGAAGAGGGCGCGGCCACTGCCGCGTCGGAGCACAACTGGCATAACATGGGGCAATACTGGTCGGGCCGCTCGGTCTGGAACTGCCAGGACCTGAGCGTGCTGGTCAACTCGCTGGCGAGGCTGCGTGCGACAGGGAGCGTGGCTGACGGAGCGCAGGCAATCACGCAGCCGGCAATCATGCATGCGCGCTTCGGGCCGGGTCTGGAATATGACGTGATCACGACCCTGCCGCAAGGGACGCGCGCCAACATCATCGGCGTCGACCCGAAAGAGGAATGGTACCAGCTCGATCTCAGCCACATCGAGATACCGGTCTGGATCTACCAGGACCTGGCTGTGGTGGAAGGCTCGCTGGATGCGCTGCGCCAAGTTCCGATAGAGGAACTGGCGGCGCTTCCGATTTCGGGGGCCATAGGCAGCCGCTCGGTGGCGGTCACGCAGCCCGAAATCATGAACGTGCGCCTTGGTCCGGAGTTCGAGTACGAAGTCGTCACAACCGTTGCGCAGGGCACGCAAGCCAAGATCCTGGGCATCGACCCCAGCGGTCAATGGCTGCAAGTCGAGCTGGAGGGACTCGTGCCGCTCGGATGGCTGTACCGCGAGATGACGCAGGTTGCCTGTCCGCTGGCCAATGTCAGACGGATAACCGAGCGCGAAGTCGGTCTTCTGCCGGCGGCGATCACGCAGCCGTACGCGCTCTACGCCATGTCGGGACCCGGCCTGGCCTACGAAGCCGTCGCCATCCTGCCGCGCGGCACATGGGCCAAGATCATCGGCATCGGGGATTGCCCGCCGACAGCATGGTACCAGATCGAGGTCGTAGGCCTGGACGCGCCTGTGTGGGTACCGCAGGAGTTGACCAAAGTGGCGGGCGGCACCCTCGCCGGCCTGCCCCGGTTTGGCGTAGACGACTTTGCGCCGCCCGCCGAGGGCGGAATTGAGAGGCCGCTTGCGGTCACGCTGCCGATCACGATGAACGTGCGCACCGGGCCGGGCACCGACTACGCCATCAGCACGGTGGTGCCGCAGGGGACGCAGGCGCGCATCTACGGGATGGACCCGGGCGAGAGCTGGTTCCTGGTTGAGATGGAGGGAGTCTCCTCGCTTGCCTGGCTCTACCGCTATATGGTACAGGTCGACGACTCGCTGGTGGGCGTGAGACGGGTGACGGCGCGAGAAGTGGGGGCGCAGCCGGCGGTGCTGATCCAGCCGCGCGCCGTCTTTGCGCAAGCGGGGCCGGGCATGGAGTACGACGCGGTGACGATATTGCCAAAGGGGACGTGGGCGAGGATCGTTGGCATCGATGCGCAGGCTGCATGGGTTCAGATCGAGGTAGTCGGGATGGGAGAGCCGGTCTGGGTTGCCCGCAATCTGGTGAAGGTGGCCGGCGGTTCGCTGGCAGATGTCCCTCGGATGGAGCCGGGCGGCAGCCCGTCGTCATCGTCGGCGCTGGCTTCCAAGCCGTAAACGAGCGTTCTGAACCGGTCTGCCATCTCCGATCGCTTTCATGCGAGCGCATCTCAAAGAGCCTCCGTTGTCGACAGCGGCAGCGGGGGCTCTTTCTATTGGCCCGAGTTGGGGCTAGAGGGGCAGCAAGAGAGCCATATCCAAGCCAGAGAGATGGCTTCTACGCTTGCCAAGCGCAGGCATTCAGACCGTTGACGGGGTCAACGTCATCGATGGTCGTGCTGCGGTGTCGGGTGGGTATGGTTGGCCCGAGTCTCGCGTTCACTGGATAACCGGCCAACCGTCTTGCTGCCTTCAAGCGCTTGCAGCGCCAGCCGGACCTTGAAGGCAGCCGTGTGCCGCCGCAGATGGCGGAGTAGGCGGCCGGAGTCAGCGTTCCTTCTCTGACTTCGGCTATGCCAACGGTGACGGCCTGGATGACGGGGCGGAAGCGTTCGGGGATGCGTTTGTCGGCGCGGGCGGCGGTGGAGGAGTTTTCGCCGCCGCGTACGCGCCAGGCGCGGGTCTTTTCGGGGGCGCCGTGGGCGATGCAGTAGCCGTCGAGTTGCTCGTTGCCATTTCCGCGGCAGGGGGCGCCGTCTTTCTTTACGCCTTTGCATGGTGGTGCAGCCATTTCTACCCTCACTTTGTGTTTCGCCGCAGGCGTGCGGCAGGGCTATAGAGTGTGCTACGAAAACAATGTAGCACACTCTGAAATCTTTTGCTTTTGAGGGAACAAATGTTTGAAACTGGGGTATTTGCAGCAGGAATTTGCGGCTGCGTTGGCGTTTTGGAGGGACCTACATCGTTAACCTGAATTCGGAGTCAGTGAGCACATTATCAAGCTAATGTGAGTTCACATCGGGAACCCGCTTTTTTCTGAATTGCGTATTGCGTAATCCGTATTGTGTAAGGGCAGGCGAGACGGCCACGATTCAATTGCTTTACTCGCCCGAAAAGTCTCGATTTCAAACGGGATTCAGATTAGTCCCTGGCATCCAACCTGTTCAGTGGACCGGGCCATCCGAGAATTTTTCCGTCAGCCGTCACCAACTGGTGACCACTCAGCGCGGTGGCGACGATAATGCGGTCGGCTGGGTCTCCGTGTATATCTGGTAGCTGGCCCGCACGGGTCGCGATACCACCATCAACGGGGATCTCAATCAGCCCCAGGTTCAGCAGGTCGCGGCGCCAGGCGCTCAAGTCAAGGAGAAAATCCAGGCGGCCTTACTGCACCCTCATGCCGACTTCCCAGAACGATATGGCAGAGACCGCGGCCCTATCTTCCTGCAGCGCGCGTGCAATGGCGCGGCGAGTCTGTGGCCCCAGCCTGAGGTCACCTTGCTCTTGCCATATCAGGATATGCGTTTCGAGGAGTATCAAAACAGTTCTTCCTCGGAGTCGTCCGCGGCGTCGAACCACTCTGCCGGCATCGGCTCCACGATGTCGCCAACGATTCGGATGTTGTCCCGGTTGCGACCGAAAGCCATTTTCGATTTTGCCCGGTACGGCAGCAGCCGCGAGACCGGGCGACCGTTTTTGGTGATAACGATCTCTTCACCGCTCTCAGCCACTTCGTCCATGAGCTTGAGGCACTTGGCCTTGAACTCGGACGCCTTGATCGTGCGGGGGCCTGTCCCCTTATCGCTTTCGGTTGGCATGATGTGCTCCTCCTGTAGCATGATGACCGCATTATAGCATGGTTGTGACCATAGTTTCGACTGGATTCCAGTCAGCGGGGAGGAGCTGTCGCTTCGGGATGCGGCTAAACTGCGGGAGACGCCAATCGCCTAGCGCCGCAGCGTCTTGAGCAGGCTGTACGCGCCGCGGGACAAGGCTGCGAAGGCCCCTGCGCGGCTGAAGGGCGGCGCCGGGGCGGGCAGAAATTCACCGGCGTCCAGGTCTTCTATCGCGGTCAGCGTGCGCTGCAGGCCGACTTCGGCCAACTGGCGGCCGCGGTCACTGCCCAGGTCCAGCCCGCCGCACACGAGCACCGCCGTCAGCAGGCGGCCGAGCATGCTCTCGCGGTAGAGGCGCCAACATTCTTCGAAGGTGAACCCCTGAACCCCCATGTCGCAGATGATACCGGTGTACTCTTCCAGGGCTTGACGCTCGATCTGGCGGCGAACGTCGGTCGTGACGCTGCTGCCAAGGAAATAGGCCGCGTCGTACAGAGGGGGGCTCAGCGCGCTGAGCTGCCAGTCGATCACCGCAACATCCTGGCACGTCTGCTCGAAAGGGGCGCACTCAACAGCCCCAAGGTCGGCGGGAAAGAGGATGTTGTCCAGCCGTAAATCACCGTGCATGAGGGTGATCGGTCCGGCTGCGACGTGACCGAAGTGGTCGGCGATGCGGGGGCCGTAAGCTTCGGCCAGGCGGCGTATTTCGTCGGAAAAGAAGCTGCCGAAGTTGCGGAGTGTGGGCACAAGGCTGGCAATATAGACGAGTTGCAATAACGGCCTGCGTTGGGGCGCTACGGCATCGTAGAAACCGGTCAGGGGCGGCTGGTCGGTCCTGTTCCAAAAGGTTCCGTGCAGTCTGGCGACAGCGCGGATGGCGCGTATGGCCTGCTCAGGGCTGGCGCCGTCGAGCTGGCTCACCATCTGCATGTCGCGCAGGTCTTCAAGCACGAGCACAAAGCGGTCCGTGCCGGCTTCAAAATCGCCGTAGAGTAGTGCAGGCGACCGCACCGGGGTGTGGGGCGCGACCTGGCTGTAGAAATCGTATTCCCGTTTGTGTAGCGCCAGACGCCTGCTCAAGCGCAGATTCTTCTCGTTTGCGCCGGGCAGCTTGAGAATGACCGTCTCGGGGGCGGCGAACTTCTGCGCAGCCGCCGGACGTCGTGGGTCTGAAAACTCCGGCGGCTGCGGCTCGCAGTAGGTGAGATGGCAGCGCATAAGCGTGCCCAACATGCTGACCCCGGCGTCGCCAATCTGTTGGAGGACGACCTCTTTTATCGGGGGGAGATTGGACGCGCCGCCCGCCGCCAGCGCCTGCTGCATCCACTGGGCCGTTACTTCGTCTGTATTCTGGGGAATCGGCGGTCTGGTCATGGCGCTGAACCGCGTCCGATTTCAGCGCACTTTGCCGCGTGCGTCTGGCCGGCGCGTTGGAGAGTGCGCGGGGCTTGCGGTTATGTTCTACGTCTTCTGCGCAACTCCGTTCATAACGCCGCGCCGGAAAGCGGTGGCGCCGTCCCCTGCTTTGTGCGTTCGAATGGTTCGTCGGCGGGCAGGTCGGGCAGGGCCAGCGCCTGGGTCGAAAGCCGGTCACAGCGTTCGTTTTCCGGGTCTCCGGCGTGTCCTTTTACCCAATGGTAGGCCATTTCGTGCGCGTCGCACAGGTCAAGGAGCCTGCCCCACAGGTCGGGGTTGACAGCGGGTTGGCCTTTCTTGTTGCGCCGCCAGCCGTTTGCCCGCCATCTGCGCGCCCAGCCTTTGGTCAGCGCGTCAAGAACGTATTTGGAGTCGCTGTAGAGGGCGACTCTGCACGGTTCTTTCAAAGCCTCCAGCCCCTTGATCACGGCCAGAAGCTCCATGCGGTTATTGGTCGTCTTTCGATATCCGCCGCTAAGTTCCTTGCGGTGTTTGTCGAAAAGCAGGACGACCCCGTATCCGCCCGGGCCGGGATTTCCGCTGCAGGCGCCGTCGGTGTAGAGGGAAATTTCCTTCACGGTCTTCTACCGATGGTTGGAAACGCGCATTCTAAGGAACAGCCGCCCTAATGCCCCGGTGTGCGGTGTTCTTCGGGGCGGTGAAAGTAGACGATCGGCAGGCTCCCGATGTCTGAAACGGTTGTGTCGGTGTGATGTAGGATGTGCAGGCGGCCGGTGCCGCAGTCGCCGAACGCGTCACAGGAGAGGGCGCCGATTATGCCGCTGAAGCCGCTGGTATTCGTCACCGCCTCCCGCAGCTTTGCCCGGTCGATGTAGAGCGTATCGCCATAGGCAACCGCGACCTCCTCAATCGCGCGCAGCAGGATGGTGGTCGCATCGTAGGCGTGGGCCAGGTAGGCGGAGGTGGGACCCTCATTGTACTGCTCCTGGTAGGCGGCGATCAGCTCGTCGCCGCTCCTCCCCGTCGCCTCGTTGACGTTGCTGCCGAAGTTCAGTTCCGGGCCGGGCAGGTACATGCCTTCCGACTCCGGCATCGCCAGAAACTCCGAGACCAGCAGCGCCGCGCCGCCGATGCGCGTCGACGCTTCCAGACCCTTCACCTGCGCCAACTGCTGGACGATGTGTGTGCCTTCTTCCGGGAAGAGAGGGATGAATAGTCCATCCGGGCTGTTGGCCGCGATCTGGCTCAGGACCGGGATCATTTCCGTGTCGCCCTTATTGACCATCGCCACTGTCACCGAGCCGCCCAGCTGCTCGAAGGCGGCCGTGAACGCGCCGGTCAGGCCGGAGGTGTAGGGGTCGCCGTCATGGATGGCGGCCATGTTGCGCAGCCCCAGTTCGTTGTAGGCGAATTGGGCCACGGCCTGCGCCTGGTACAGATCGTTATTTGCCACGCGGTGGTAGCCGGGATGGTAGTTGGAACCCGCCTTGCCGCGCAGGTCTGACGTCAGCGACGGCGACGTGCTCGAGGGAGAGACCATCAGCAGCCCGGCCTCGCTCACGATGGGCGAAGCGGCGGCCGCCGCCACCGAGCATGATGTTCCGATCACGCCCACCACGCGCGCGTCGCCGACCACCGTCGCGGCCGCCGCTGCGCCGCCCAGCGCGCTGCAGAGCGAGTCGAGCCCCGCGCCCATGGTGACGTTGTGCCCCTTGATCGGGCCGTAGTCGGCCACAGCCAGCGCCACGCCCCGTTGGCTGGGGACACCCAGGTCGCCGGCGCTCGTCAGCGCGCCGAGCGAGCGAATATGGATAGCATCACCGGGACCGACCACGACCGTTCCCAGGGCGGCGCTCTCGAAATCCGGCGGCACACAGGCGCCGGTGAGGATGAGCAGCAAAAGCAGAGTGCTCCAGATCATCAGCGGGAGACGTAAGCGGCGTGCCGTCTTCATGGCTGTATGCTCCTTGGTCTGGCTGGCTGTCGATCCGTTGTTGGCAATCGGGATTGCGGTCCAGTGCCGGGCTGTGTCCATGGCCCAATCGCTTCCTAGTCTGAATACCTGTCGCACACAAACGCCAGGGCATCGCCCCTGGATCTGGACAGATTCGTTATAGCCATTTTCTGCATTGAGCGGCAAGAGAAGCAGGAGATGGGGACGTTTCCAGCGGGGCCGGTAGGTCAGGACGGGGGAGGATGGGCAGTGGAACATCGTCGCGGCCTGCTTGCGCATGCCGGCTCTGCACGTTACCCCAGCAGGCGATGTACAGAGCCGGACTGGGAAAGGTGGTTGCGACGCAGATTTTCAGGGGAATGGATGGACAGGGGGAAATTCAAACGGGATGAGGGCAAGGCAAGGCGAAATTCCTGCTCAGTCGGTCGCTTGCATCGAGGCTAACGTCCTTTGAAATTCCTTTACTGCCGCACGGATCACCTCTAATCCCTGCACCGCGATTTCCAACTGCTCCACGTCCAGCAAGTCCACCACCCTCTGGATCCGCCCCCGCCCGATGCGCCAGAACCGCGTTATCGCGATCTCTCCCTCGTTCGTCAATTGGCAGATCACGACTCGGCGGTCATTGGGGTCGGAGACCCGGTCCACCAACTCCTTTTCTACCAGGCGGTCAACAACCGTGGTCGTGGCCGAAAGCGCTCTGCCCAGGAAGATGGCGATGCTGCCCATACGCAACGGGCCCATTCGTTCGAGCAGGATTAACGTCTTGACCTGAGGAATGGTCATGTCCAACCCTTCCCATTCGTCCAGGCGGCCAGAATGCATCTGGCGGTTCAAGTCTTCAGCCGACTCCATCAACCGTTCAACCAGATCCTGCCTGCGGTTCTCGCTCACGAATTTTCATCCCGATTCAACTGTAGCGTTGGAGTCGCATGACTGTTTGATTCGGGGGGAAGTGGAGCTAAAGGGACTTGAACCCTTGACCTCTACAATGCCATTGTAGCGCTCTCCCAACTGAGCTATAGCCCCATTATTCAATTTTGCCGCCTCTCCGGCCCTCTTGCCAGACCCGGCGTGTGGAGCTGAGGGGACTCGAACCCCTGGCCTCTACAGTGCGATTGTAGCGCTCTCCCAACTGAGCTACAGCCCCAAATTCGCCAGCCCGTCACAGACCGAACGCCGTGACAAGCCCGTGTATGCAGTATTTCAGTATAGCAACAGGGAACGGGTAGGTCAAATATCGCGAGTTGGGGGGTGCATCGTTGATCCGGGGTGATGATGGAGGACCGTTGCGCGGCCTTGCCCAGCGGAACGGCGAGAGTTTTCGACGCTGTTTTGCCTTGCAAGACAGCGCGCGAGAAATCTTCTACGCTCGGCCCCGGATCGACCTCAACGCCTCGTATTCTCCACGAATTCCGCGAGCGGCGTCATGGCGACGACCTCGCCCACCAAATCCAGCGGCAGGTCCTCCAGCTTCCTGAAGCGTACGCACGACTTGCCCATATTCAGCTTTTTGCCCGTCGCAAGATAGCGCTGCCTGAACCACGCCGCCAACGCCGCATCACCGTACACGCGCGTAAGGTAAAGCGACATATACTGCTTCTGCGAAGCCAGCGAAATGTACATCAGCGGCTGGCCGTTGTACGTCTCCGCCACCACGCTCAGAGGAACGACGTACGAAATCATGCCGAACTGCATCGTCTCCTCATACCGCGCCGGCAGATTCTCCAGAATCACCGCCCGCACCGCAGAGATCGCCGCCCGCCTCCCCTCCTCCAACTCCGCCAGATATTCCTCCACACTGCCGGCTTCACTGCGCATCACGTCCTCCCCACTCCCTGATTGTTCCCCGCAACCAATTCACAACAAGAACAAAATCTGCTTTTCACACAATGATATAAGGTCGGTATCGAGGAAGCCGAGGCGCCCGTCCCCTGAAATTCGCCAATCGGAGGCCGGGCTTCTCCTTTCAGCTTTCAGCATGTCTGAACCCAGGCCAACCGGGCACGGCGGCCGCCTGCCGGATCCACGCCGCCATCTGCTCCTGGTCAAGTTCGCCCGCGTAGATGTCGACCCAACGCGCGTCTTTGACCTTGCCGGCGCCGGGTGGAACGGGTTGCAGCAACGCGCCCTGGAAGAGAGTCACCCTAATGTAGCGGGTAAAGACGTGGTAACTCACGAACCAGCCCTGGCCCTCGATGCCATAGAAGGGTGAGTTCCATCTCACAGCCTTGCGCACTTCAGGCACAGTCCGCACGATGAGGTCGTCGAGGCGGCGCCCGACATCTTTCTTCCAGCCTGGCATGGCCGCAATGTAGGCCTGCACGGGGGCATCGCCGTCAGCCTTCGCAATCTGAGGGTTGCCGCCTGAAAGAAGCGCCGACTCCCCGCCGGCCTTCTCGGCGACCGGCGTCTCTACCATTTTGCTTGACTTCCCGGACCTCTTGGCGGCCATTGCTTGCACTCCTATCCGCGTTGCGCGCCACGAGCGCCAACGTTGACTTGCAGTCACAACCATCTTCGAGATGAGGACGGTCCTGCAAGGCTGCCGAGGCCGCTCCCGCAGGCTGGGGGCTTGCGGCTCCGTCCGCTGTGCTCCACCGGCTCCTCGGCTATGAACCCGGCCCCAGCAGAACAGTGATAGCGAGCCGAGGAGTTATGAATCAGGTCTGCTCAGGTCGTAAATTGTGGAGCTAAAGGGACTCGAACCCCTGACCTCTACAATGCCATTGCAGCGCGCTCCCAACTGAGCTATAGCCCAATGTGACGTAGGTTCCCCCGCCCGCGACCTCTTTACGATATAAATGTCCCGCCCGCCTGTCAAGTTCGGCGGGCGGAGGTGAGAATTCCGCTTTGGGGCGATCCCCATGCCCGTCAGCCAGCAAAGCACATATCGTTATCAGCAACGCCCTCCGAATCTTTCGCGCGCGCCGTAAGGGTGGTGTATTATGGATAGCCTGAGTTCGGCCATCTAGTTCACACAAGAAAAGGGAAAAGAGCCGCGATGCAAACGGCCAAACGTATTTTCGTGAATCTGCCGGTCAGCGACCTCAGCAAATCGGTAAAATTTTTCACCGGCATTGGATTTGCCTTCGATGATCAGTTCACCGGCGGTCATGCCGCCTGCATGATTATCGGCGAGAATATGTTCGCCATGCTGCTGGTCGAGGAGTCTTTCGAGAGATTCATCCCGGGCAAGGCGATCGCCGACAGCTCGCAATGCGCCGAGGTTGTCGTCGCGTTGTCGGTGGATTGCCGCGCTGAGGTGGACAGGACGCTGGCAAAGGCGGTGGCCGCGGGCGGCAGTGAATGCAGAGACGTGACCGATGCCGGTTGGATGTACGGCCGCGCCTTCCAGGACCTCGACGGGCACGTGTGGGAGGTTTTTTCCGTCGATGCAAGCCGCGTGGAAGAGGAGATGAACGGTGAGCGCGGGTAGACGGAGCGCAGTGATAATGAAGGCAACGCCGGAGTGCGGCAACACACGACCGAAAGCAAGGAAGGAACGATGCTGACGGTTCAACATGCTTTCTTCAATCTGCCGGTTCGCGCCCTGTACCGATCGATTTTTTCTCCAGGATCGTATTTGCGTTCTATCCCGAGTTCACGAGTGAACTGGCCGGCTGCATGAACATCGGTGAGAATACGTCCGTCATGCTGGTGAGGGAGGCGTTCTTCGAGGACGGCCTGCCTGGCAAGCGCATCGCTGACTGCGGGCAGAGCGTCGAGGCGGTCGCGGCGCTGTCCCACGACAGTCGCGAGCAAGTGGACTTGCAGGGTCGACCAGGCCATCGCCGCCGGCGGCAGCGCGGTCAGTGAAGCCGGCGATACCGGCTTCATATACAGTCGCAACTTCCAGGGAATACAGTAAAACGGTAACAACGATCAGGGAGAAAAGGATGACACTGAGTATCTATCTGAACTTCGACGGGAACTGCCGCGAGGCGTTCGAGTTCTACCACTCGGCCTTCGGGGGCGAGTTCATGCACATTTCGACCTTCGGCGAAGGCCCGCCCGACATGGGCGTGCCCGAGGAGGAGAGCGAGCGCATCATGCACGTCAGCCTCCCCATCGGCGACAGCGTTCTCATGGGCAGCGACACCTCCCCCACGTTCGGCCCGCCCTACCAGGCCGGCAACAACTTTTCGGTCTCCTGCCACCCGCAGACCCGTGAAGAGACCGACCGTCTCTTTGGCGCCATCTCCGCCGGCGGCACTGTTACCATGCCCCCCGCTGACATGTTCTGGGGCTCCTACTTCGGCACCTGCGTCGACAAGTTCGGCATCCCCTGGCAGTTCAACTGTGACATTCAGCAGGAGTAACGCTGCGGCGGTCGGGCGCGCTGCCCGCTCGCCAGCTCGAGGTTGAGGGCTGTCAGGCGGCGGCAGGCCAGGTGACCGACAAGGTGGCCGGCGCTGAAGCGGATGACGCCGTTTACACTATCCATTAGCGCGAGTAGCGGTAGACAACGGGCAGCTCCGCAAAGTCTGTGATGGCGGGATCGGTATGATGTCTGATCTCAGCGCGGCCGGCGCCGCAGTCGCCGAACCTGTCACAGGAGATGACCCCAATGATGCCCTGGAACCCGGTCGTATCGGTCAACGCCTGCCGCAGCCTGGCCCGGTCAATGTAAAGTCTCCCGCCGGCGGCCACCGCCACTTGCTCGATCGCATGCAGGAGCAGGGTGGTGGCGTCGTAGGCGTGGGCCAGGTAGGCATTGGTGGGACCCTCACCGTACTGTTCCTTGTAGGCGGCGATCAGTTCGTCGCCGCTCTTGGCGGTCGCCTGGTTGATGTTGTTGCCATAGCCCAGTTCCGGACCTGTCAGATAGACGCCTGTCGCCTCCGGCGCGGCCAGCAGCAAAGAGTCGCTGCTGATGAGCGTCAGTTCCTCAAGCCCGTCGACCTGCTCGATCTGGCGGGCGACGTGGGCCGCCTCAGCGGGGAAGAGCAGAAAGAAGAGCCCCTGCGGACTGTGCGCGGCGATGCGGGTGCGTGTCGCGTTCGTGTCGGTCTCGCCCCTGCTCACCTCGGCGACAACTGCGACCGCGCCGCCAAGCGCCCCGAACTCAACCGCGAACGCGCCGGTAAGCCCGGCAGTGTAGGGATCGCCGAGGCCAGTGGCCAGGGGTCAGTGGCCGGTGGTCAGTGGTCGGTGGTCGGTGGTCAGTGGTCGGTGGTCAGTGGTCGGTGGTCGGTGGTCGGTGGTCAGTGGTCGGTGGTCGGTGGTCAGTGGTCGGTGGTCGGTGGTCGGTGGTCAGTGGTCAGGGGTCAGGGGTCAGTTGCCAGTGGTCAGTTGCTAGTGGTCAGTGGTCAGGGGCTAGTGGTTTGAACTGTGATTTATGTGATTGAGGTGATTGGCGGCGGCGGCGCAGATTGGGGTGTGGTTGATGGGATTGAGGCGAAGCACGGTGCGATTCTGCCGGCAGGCGTGCTGCAGTTGCCGCCTGTCTGACCGGTTCGTCAGGGTCAAGGGAGGCTGGAGATGGGCTGACAGTTGTGCCGCTGCTTTAGCGCAGAACGGCGGCCGGGAAGCTGGCAGCCAGTCACAAGAGATCGTAAACTGAGAACTGGAAAGGCAGAACCGATTTTTCGCCAGGAGGAACCGATGACCCATGCCGACGCCCTATTCGATAAGGAGCTCGCGGCCGCCTACGAAGAACTCGAAAAGGCGCAGCAGAAACTGGCCGAACTGCGGCGCAGGCTGCCCCACGAGCCGGTCAGCGACTACCAGCTGCAAGGCGCCGACGGCCCCGTCAGCCTGTCCGCGCTGTTCGGAGAGAAGGAGGACCTGATCCTGGTCCACAACATGGGCTCCGGCTGCTCCTACTGCACGATGTGGGCCGACAATTTCAACGGTGTCGCCCACCATTTGCAGGACCGCGCCGCCTTCGCGCTCGTCTCTGCCGACAGCCCATCGGCACAGCAGGAGTTCGCGCGCGGACGCGGCTGGCGCTTCCCCATCTACTCGGCGGCAGGCTCGACCTTCACCGCCGAGATGGGCTTTCAGAGCCCGGCCGGCGGCTTCATGTCCGGCTACCAGCCCGGCGTCTCGGTCTTCCGCAAGAGCGACGACGGCAGCATCACGCGCGTGGCCAAAGATCACTTCGGCCCGGGCGACCCCTACTGCGGCGCGTGGCACCTGTTCAATCTGCTCCCCGACGGCTGGAACGGCTGGGACCCGCAGCTCGACTACCCGGCGCAAGACTGACCACCGGGAACGAAAAGGCGGCGCTGGCACTGCAATGCCGCCCCTTCTCTTCACTCGATCAATCTACACGCCTGTCCTCTGGCCCGGCGCGGGCCGGCCTGGCAAGGAATCGGGGACCTCAGGTGCATGAGCGCCAACCTGCTTTCGTGTTCTTTGCGCCTCTCTTAACGCCAGAAGCTCCACCACGAACGCGGCGGACCCAGCCGTGTGCCCAGGAATCGCTCGAGATTGGCCCGGTGCAGCACGGTATGGTTGCCGCTGCTGGCGTCTTCGTCGATCAGAGTGGAGGGTACATCCTCCCAGTCGAAGCCTCGCCGGCCAAATACGTCGCGCGGTTCCCAGACGATCACTCTACTATCGTCAACCGTCCAGCCAGCGGTCGCTTCGCCTTCGCTCCTGGCGTAGGCTGACTCTCGGAGAAGACTGAGCAGGCGGGCCTTTACCCGGTCGTAGCGCTTCTCGGCATATCCGAGCCAAGTTACCATTTGACACCAGGAAGGCGGCTTGCCGTCGGTCGACTCCGAGATCAAACGGCTGAGCGTGCCTGATGATAGAGCCAGCCAGTCTTCAGGGAGTCGATCTTCATTGAGTTGATCAATGATCTCGATCAGGTAGCGCCGGTAGAGGTGGCCAGTCAGGCCGCGGCGCATCTCCTGTATGCGGCCTTGCAGCTGTTGACGCAATCCTTCGTCGTGGGCGGGCAAGGCCGTCGTTGTATAGATCATCAGGCTACGTTTAACCACTTCATCGGGGAACGATTGCGGCTCAGCGTTCATGGAGAGGACGAATCCAGGGTATTCGGCGGCGGCAGGTTGCAACTCGTCCTTAATCATGTCTTTGCCGTGGCTATTGAAGGCGCGCCGTCCGACATCATCAAAGATGACGGGGAAACGCTTGTAGTTGTACTGCAAGCCACGGAGTTGAGCGGTTGTAAAGCTGCGCTTGTCCACGGTATTGGCATAGCCGAACATGGAGGTCATCAGGGTATCGACCAGGCTGGTCTTGCCACAGTTGGACTTGCCGAAGACGATTGCAAAGCATGGAAAGCGTATGACATCGCTGTCCCGCAGCAGGGCCAGCGAGCGCAGGTCGCACAGGAAGGGAGAGAAATAGAGCCATGACATCAGTGTGAAATAGTCACGCTGCAGAGCAGCGACATCGCCTTCGAATGCCCCTTCGTAGTTTCTGAAGTAATCGAGCAGGATTGCGGCGTCGGTCCCGACCAAGGCGTCTTCCGCCTCCAGTGGAAACGGTTCACCGGAGAGGATGGCTGAGCGGTTCGCACTGTTGATGGAAAGGTAGCGGTTGTCGGCCTGCTCGGCAGATTTGACAAGCTGTATGCGGCTAATCTCCCGTCTGAATTCGGGGGTAATCGTCTGTCTGCCCCTGCGCATGGGCGGCGTTACGGCCGACAGGCGGGGAGTAAATACGGCGGCGACTTTTTCAATGCGTTCTATCTGGCCCTGCGGGGACAACTGGGATTCTGCGGTCATGGGCGCTTCGATGACCACCGTGCCGGTTGCCTGAGAGAGAACAGGCGTATCGGAAACTTCAATTTCGGCGTTGGTTATGCGGTCTTTGGGCAACAGAATTTCGTCCGAGGCCGAATCCCTGACAGCCTGGTACATGCGGTTGTCGTGCTCCCAGGCGGCCTCGTCGTTATCGAAGCGTACCAGGGTCTCCGACTGGTTTCCCGAAAAAGCCTGTTCGGACAGGTTGGCTGAGCCAATGATGACACGCCTGTGTCCTTGGTTGTTGGACAGGAGATAGAGCTTGGCATGGGCGATGGATTTTCGCAGGACGCGGAAGTGGGCCTGTCCGGCGTGAACTTTTTGGAGGATGCGAATATGGCGTTCATCTTCAAGGCCCATGATGGCAGCGCGCATATCCCCTACGACCACCTTCTGAAAGGCAAGGATATTTTTGATGTCGTTGAGCGTGCCTTCGCATCCAAAGACGCATTCGAAGGTGTCGAAGGCGTAGTCGTCCAACATCCTGATGATGGCGTTGACGCTGGCGGAGTAGGTCAGGACACGCAGTTCTTGGAAGCCCCTGAAGAGAGCCCAGTCGAACTTCTGCTCGTCCATAAAGGCAGCTTGAACGACGCGGAGTCCGGTACCGTCATCCAACGCCAGTGCGGCCTGATTGGATTCCGCTCTATTATTTTGCGATGCTGTTAAGCTCATCTCTTCAGCCCTGTGGAGCGTCGGCAGTTCGGGTAGAGGTCTGATTCAAAGATACATTCAGCGGTAGCGCCGGTCAAGTCCTCTGCGAAGCTGGCGGGGATGGCCGGTTGCTGGAAGGATGGCGCGCAGGCCGATTAACGGATTCCGGGCAGCGGTCGTTCCTTCTATGCAGCCAAGGGTACAGCCGGGCAGAGCGAAACGCACGCGTTTCGAACAGGCGCATGAAGGAGGCGTGGGATTTGCCGGGGCCGCGTGCGCCGCCGAAGCCGAGCTGGGTGGGGCCGTTGGGGCGGTCGCAGGCGCGGGCGGCGGCGTGGAAGCGCAGCTGCTTGGGGAAGGGTACGTAGGCGAGGTCATGGAAGCGGGCGAGCTGGTCTTTGGGACAGCCGGCGGCGCGTGCCTCGAGATAGAGGCGGGACAGGCTGTTCGGATTGGCGTTATTCATCGGGGTAAGCTGCCTCAAGGAGTCTTTCTCTTTCTTCATCTAGCGCTGCGTTCGCGTATTGGCTGAGATTGTCGTGGTTGGGCGCGTGGTTCTGCGGCATTTCGCGGCGCTGGAGTTCGATGGCGCAGGCAAAGAAATGGCGCAGGGTGGGGAGCAGGGAGCGGGCTTCCTCTTTGGAGAGGTCTTTCAGGTCTGCTCTGTCGATGGCGGCGACGGAGTCGTCGAGCAGTTTTTCGATTTGTTGCAGGCGGTGTTGGCGGGCGGCGGCGGCGCGGGCTAGTTCGAGGGCGGCCTCTTCTTCGCGTTTGTCCTGGTCGTGGGCGAGGGCGCGTTCGGTCCAGCGCCACTTTTTGGCGTGTTCGTGCACGGCGCCAGAGGGTCTGCCGTCGCTGCCTGTCCATTTGCGATAGGCGGCGCTGAGGGTGCGCGGCGGCGGGAGCGACATGAAGGTATGGAAGTGGTCGTACCATTCGGGGGGTTCGTCTGGCATTGGATGCCAGGGTTTGGGTGATTGGGAATTATTCATGGCGGCAGTTTGGCTCCGATGGTTGATTGGGTCAAAGTTCTCTGTTTTTGACGAGATTTGTCGCGTTTAGTCGCGTTTAGTCGCGCCTATTTTTTTTCTGGAGGGAATGTCCGGACCAGGATTTGCGGAATTGGGCGGGTGCCGGGTCGGTTCCCTCGGCTCGATATGCATGTATCTGATAGCGTAGCAGAGGTTCCGGTCTCTTGCTTTTGGGCGGCGAATGGGCCGGTTAAGGGGCGTGTTTTTGGACGCATGGCGGGTCGGCTCCTATGGCTGGTATTGCATGTGGTTGGTAGGGTAGCACGGGTTCCGGTCTTTTGCTTTTGGGGGGCGAACGGGCCGGTTATGGGGTGTGTTTTTTCGCGGCGGCGGGGACGCGGGTTGGGGTTGACCGAATCAGGATTTGGGACCGGTGACGGTTGTCTGAACTATGAACTGCAGTGGCCGGTTGTCAGAACTATGATTTATCTGATTTCGTTGATGGACACAGTTTTCTGAGCCGGCTGACGTTGTGGGCTTTGCTTGAGAGAATGAGGTTGTTTGACGGCCAGGTCGGGGAGGTGTTGGACGATCCGGGGTTTTGGAGCTTACGGTGATGACCTTGGCGATCAGGCGCGCGATGTAGTGGGGGTCGCCGGCGCGGTTGGGGTCGTTGACGATGGCGCTGCGGGGGTCGGTTTTGACGCGGTACTGGTCGATGATCCATTCGAGGGCGGCGCGGTTGCCGAGGCAGTCGTTGAAGGCGGCGGGGGGGATGCGGTCGAGGGTGGGTGTCTGACGGGATGATTCAGGAGAGTTGCCGTGGGGAGTGAGGTAGGAGGTAGGAGGAGGGAGATGTCATTTTAGAGGTTGCCGTTGTCTGTGCTCCGTTGAAAGTTGAAAGTCAGGAGTTTCGCTAAGTCGGCTGGAAAGCCGGGATAGTAGGGTAGCGAAGGTGGTTTCGCAGGTCGTCGCTGAACAGGTCGGTAGGGACGCGATAGATGGTCTTGTTGAGCAAGGTGGCGTGAACCTTGAGTGAAAGCCAGGCATGGTAGCAGCAAGCGAGGTGATTGCGCTGAGAACACGCGATGCGGCACTGGCATTTGGCGGAGCCTGTCAGTTGTTACAGTTCGCGGTGAAATTCTTCGACCTGCCAGCGCAACTCGTTCGCAGGGACCTGCTTCAATGGAGCCATGACCTTTCAGCCATGGATACGAGGAGGGCCGCCATGACCCCACCTGCCATAATCAAGCTTCAATGGAGCCATGACCTTTCAGCCATGGATACCATCCTGTCGGGTTGCCCGCCACGTCCTGATAGCGCTCGCTTCAATGGAGCCATGACCTTTCAGCCATGGATACGGCCCGAACTCCTCGCCCAAAAGCGCCTCGAACTCAGGCTTCAATGGAGCCATGACCTTTCAGCCATGGATACTTCCCATGTGGATTACATTGTCCTGCATGGCTATTCGCTTCAATGGAGCCATGACCTTTCAGCCATGGATACACGGCCTATACAGCCGTAGACGGCGAGTAAAGCGCCGCTTCAATGGAGCCATGACCTTTCAGCCATGGATACGCGCCGCAAACGACCGTTCTCATCATGGTACTCGGTGCTTCAATGGAGCCATGACCTTTCAGCCATGGATACGGACACGTACACGTCAGATCGCAAAGAAGAATACACGCTTCAATGGAGCCATGACCTTTCAGCCATGGATACGGCGATGGCACGGGCAAAGGCAAAGCCACCCGCATAGCTTCAATGGAGCCATGACCTTTCAGCCATGGATACTACGAGCAGATTTCCGATCAGCAAGAGCAGTATCATAGCTTCAATGGAGCCATGACCTTTCAGCCATGGATACTACGAGCAGATTTCCGATCAGCAAGAGCAGTATCATAGCTTCAATGGAGCCATGACCTTTCAGCCATGGATACTAGCCACATCGCGTTACGCCAGTACTGCATTTTGAGGCTTCAATGGAGCCATGACCTTTCAGCCATGGATACTAGAGAGCGTGTCGAAGTTGCGCGCGTTGAGAATGAAGCTTCAATGGAGCCATGACCTTTCAGCCATGGATACTTGTGTCCGCGTGCCAATTGTGGATAACCTTCTCAGCTTCAATGGAGCCATGACCTTTCAGCCATGGATACCACTCCCTATGCGTGACTCGCCCGTCACGTTTCACGTGGCTTCAATGGAGCCATGACCTTTCAGCCATGGATACGTGGATCGAGCCGGCGGCCAACACGGACTACACGGCGCTTCAATGGAGCCATGACCTTTCAGCCATGGATACGTCAGTTGCGAGGAATACAGCCTCGCAATACAGGCACGCTTCAATGGAGCCATGACCTTTCAGCCATGGATACCACGAGGTAGACGTCCTGGCCCTCGACGCGGGCGGCGCTTCAATGGAGCCATGACCTTTCAGCCATGGATACGCAGATATATCGCGATTCGAGTATCTGGATCAATATGCTTCAATGGAGCCATGACCTTTCAGCCATGGATACAGCCCCAGTGGAAGCCTCGTAAACATCGGACAGGAGAGAGCTTCAATGGAGCCATGACCTTTCAGCCATGGATACTGCGACGATGCCGCCCAAGTTGCTCTTCACGCCCACGCTTCAATGGAGCCATGACCTTTCAGCCATGGATACGGCGGAAACCTAGGGTTTTTCGCAATGTTTGTGCCTCTCGCGTATACGATTGTCAGGGATGCCCCCCCAATTGCCATTCGATTGACAGAGCAGGCTTGCAAAATCGCCCTTTTTGACCGGAGATTGTGCGAGCGCTTCCCGTCCGAGCAGTACATCACCAAAGCGCTCGCATTATGAATTTATGCCAATATGCCCCACCGGTCCAAAGCCCCTTTTACTATGAATCGCTCACACCACCAAAGCCTCCCTTCGGGTGGGCTTGATCTGCCGTCCCAGCGTCCTCACTGCGCCCGACCCGCGGCCGTCGGCGGGACCAATGTCAATGATTAGCACCCGGTCTTCACTCAGATCGATGATCTCGCTCAGCGCCTCCTCCATCAGGACCCGCTCCTTTGAAGAGAGATCGCAGGCGAATACCGAGTATTGCAACGCGTCGCCGAAACCGTTCATCTTCTTGAAAACTCTGCGCAATCGCTTGTCGTCGCTCACGTCATAGGACACGATGTATCTGGTCCGCATCGTTCCCACGTAGTAGATGACCCCCTGCTCGCACTCATAGCTGTTCGCCCGCAACAGCAGGCCCTGCAAGCACAACTGCACGCGCTCCGGGTCGTAGAAATGGCCTGGAATATCGGGCACTATCCCACGTTTATAGTCAACCGGTGTGGCGCGATCGCGCCGACCTCTTCGTCTGAAAGCATGACCGAACGCGGGTGGATCCTCTCAGGTTGGGCGTCTCCATCTATCACTTTGGGCGATTCGCCCTTCAGCCCCTGCGCCGGAAGGTCGCCGGCCGGCCGGTCAACCCGCCTGTGCTGGAAACGTCCGTCCAACGTATCCGCGCTATGCGCGAACTCTCCCTGCACCCACTCAAGATAACAGAGACGCGGACAGTAGGTATACTCGTTCAGCATCTTCGCCGGAACGAGCTGGGCGCGCTATTGGGGAGATTGGGTGTGTTTGTCAAGGTGGAAATGCCGGCGTAAAGTTTCGGTACTTTTCGACAGTGATTCGTTCGCAACGAAATATCTCAACTATCCCCATCGCTTGCAGACGACCTCGGTTCGGGCGGGTGTTTTGAAGCTCGGCTAAGCTGAAAAGGGACCGAACCACATCAGTTCCTATCGGACATTCCCAGATTGGCCATGTAAAGAACACGCCCTCACCTCTTCGTTGAGAAAAACCGGTCGTATGAAGTTCTTTTGCTTGAGGTGCGGTTGGAAGAAGAGGCAAGGCTTCCAAGGCAAGACGATTGGCCCCGCGCATCGTCCTCACGGGATCGCCGGCAGGCCTTTTCCAACGCAAAGCATGTCTGCGATCGTCAGCTGGGTCCCAGCGAAGGCTCGGTCTATCGTCTGAATATTGCCACGTTTCAAACAGTGTTGACCATAAGTGATGTCGTTCGGTTGTCTCTACAAGCTCTCTCATAGAACGCAGGAAATGCTGATGCCCCGCTCCACTCATGGTTCGCAGCGCGGTGTCTTGAATTTTCTTGTCAGACGTAGCGAGACTCTCACAACCAAAGGCAGCAATGAAATCCGCATTGCGCTGGTTATCAAATTTAGCTGCGTCCTGGGCAGCTTTGGCCACGTCACGGAACTGCTCTTGGCTGATGCTCAGATTGTCGGCAAACTCAAATGCCTCAGCAGGGTCGCTGTCTTTCCCTTTGAGAACAGGAATGAGTAATTCGTCAATCAAATCCCTCTCTGAGAGCTTCTCCTCTCCGAAAAGGATAGGGGTCCACGCCCCACCATATACCTTCCATCCCAGACGCCACTGGGCCGGGGGATCTGCGTGAGTAACAACTCGCAATGTACCAGTCGCCGCAAGAAAACCAAGCAGATTTCCCCCGTCAAGCCCGCTGAGTAGTAGGCCAGAGGTTGCTTCATTCTGAGTCATCGTGCGTCTCCTCCCATTCGCTGCGTCGCCAGTCCGCAAGGCGCAGCAGTGCCTCCAACCATGCCAGACCCCACCAGCCGTAGCGCCGCACGAGCCGCCAGTAGCGGTCTGCGACCCCCGAGTCGAAACGTTCCAGGCCGGTGGGGCGAGACCATTGCATCCGTTCACCGGCCAATTCATACTCCGAATCCACGCTCATTTGATCGTACACCACCGGCGCGAACGGACGACAGTGGCCGTGATGACTGGCAATCATATGGAGAACCAGATCGCGAAGTTCTGAGTTCTGCGGCAACAGAGTCTGTGCGCTCTCGGCCAAGCGGACAGACAGCAGTTCATGCCGACCACCCTTTGGATATCCCACCTCCTCACTGACTCTGGTAATTGTCCTGCTCTTTGGCATCTGACCGGACTTGGCCAGAGGTTCTCCATCCCACCATCGGAAACCCCCCCGCAACAGCGCCTGAAAACGAGGATCGACCTTTCCCACATCATGAAGCAGACCGGCACGCGCCACAGCATCGGTCAATTCGTCTGGCAGCCCGCATCCCTCTGCATAGCGTCGCACGAACGACTCGACGCCGCGAAGGTGGCGCTCTAGACGGACCGGCCGCCCATTTTTGTGAGAGATGCCGGATGCGCTGACGTCATCCTCATCTGTAAAGGTGTCAGCATTTCCCGTGAGCCTGGGTATTTGGCGGTTTCCGACAATGACGATCTGACGGCCGCCGACGATTCGATATGCCCGACGCAGTCTGGGCCCGTTTAACTCCTTAGCAAGCGCTCCCGCCGCTTCAGACAGCCAGCTATTTTCTGGCAAATGTTCGGCGAGATCATCCAGGATGCCGCCGAGGGCGTCAGCGACTTCATCCGGGTCTTGGTTATGCTTCCGGTCTATGTCGGTCAGTAGTTCGAGAGTCGCTTCTGTAGCAGCCGCTACTTCTGGCGGCCACGCTCTTACCAGTTTGTGATGCAAACGAAGTATTGGCTTGGCCCGCGCAGCCATATGGGCACGATCTCCGATGTCCAGCATGTCATCCGCCCCGACTGAACTCGAAGGAAAGTCACCAAGCTGGTCATACCGACCTGGATGACTCGTCGGTATCACTATGACATCACCGGGGCGAATCTGCCTCGGGTCTTCTGTTATGTCGTCCAACTGGACATCCCTGATTCCCCGCCACCTGACAACACTCTGCTTTTCGCTGGACGATCCTTCACCAGATTGCCCTGTATCTCCCTCCGTTCCCTCTACATCACTGCTGTCGTCATCAACCTGTTCTCCTGAAAGCCAACGCCTGAACACGCCGATAGGCACAGGTAGCGACTCGCCGCTGCTCGGAGGACAGAGCCTCAGCACCTCCAGTGCATTCGCTTTCCCTTCAGCAGTGGTCAGATCAATATCGGCGCGCCAACAAACCTGCACATCTGCAACGCCTTCTCGCGGCCCATGCAGGAAAAGAGCAACATCAGGCGAGGGGCGGGGTTCCGGGTCGGTCTGCGCCCAACAATCGACATGGGCCGGCAGCATCACTGGAGCGTTCAAGGACGGAGCGTTCAGCGCGTCCACACTATCTCCTGCTGGCACTTTCCGCTCCAAAAAAGCGATCCCGAAATCCACTTCGTCACTCTCATTTTTGTTCTCGTTCAGCCAATTCCAGGTCTCGGTAAGCGCTGCGCCATAGACAGGGTCGCCCTCGTCGCCCTTTTTGAGTTTGGCTTGGTCGTCACGGACGAGTATGACTGCGCGGGAGTCAATAGACCTTCCCAGACGATTCAGCCGTCCGAAGCGTTGCCGCAAAGCGTCGAGACTGGCGCATTCTGTAACGAGGCCATCGAAGTCGAGATCGGCGCCAACTTCCAGCGTTTGGGTAGCAACCACGATCATGGGCCTTTCGAGTTCACGCTTTTCGGAACAATCGGACTGAAGATCTCTCAGACGCTGGTTTACTACATCGTCTTTGTCGATGGGGCGCATTCGGCCGGTGAGTACAACAACGTCGATTTGCTCATTCTTTTTCAGCAGCTTGTAGGTTGCCCTGGCGGTCGCGACGCGGTTGACGAACACCACAATTGCACGAAGTTGGTCGCTAACCAAGTCCAGCGCGGCATCGGCCAGAGATTTGGCCAGTTCATTCGTCGCACGTTTCCCCTTGGCCTTGCCAACTTTTCTCAGGATTGCAGGCTTGTGCGCCAACTGACGCCTTCCAAGTGGATGTTCAGGGTTGTGTCGTTCGTCAGATCTATCCTCGAATACACTGCGTAGATCTGGTGGTGGTGTCGCAGACATGACAACGGGATGAAAAGCGCGTCCCAGCGGAGTATGTGCCCACTCTCTGTAACGGCGGACAGCCTGCAGAGTTTGCAGAAACGGCTGCGCGCAATGCGCTTCATCCAGGAGTATCAGGCTGTCGTTTGCAATCAGTGCAGCGTAAACGGGCCAAGCGCCAGAGCCGCGTCCATATGCGCGGAAAAGCAGTCGGGACCCGACCTGATCCACGGTTGAAGCAACGACAGTGGGTTGGAGAGGGTTCCGCGCCCATGCCTCCGAACGAAACATGCCGCCCCGCAATGCGTAAGCCCGCAACGGCGTCTCGCATTCATATCCGGATGTCGCGCCGAAAGCAACCTGTCGCAGACTATCCGCCACAACCTTGAGGACTCCGTTCTTTGCTTGATTGAGTTTATTTGCAATTACTCGTGCTCTCTCATAAGCCTGGTCAACGATCACACGGCGGTCTACGACGAAGAAAATCCGGCGCGGCGCGGTGATAACCTCACCCCTGGCCATACGGGATGACTGGTTTGCCAGCGCAAAGACCGCAATATCTACACACGCGGTCTTGCCCGAGGCTGTAGGCAAGGCGATGGCCTCCGGCCACTCAGCCCAACCGCCGGTATCTCCAGAGACTCTCTCCGCCAATTCCTGTTGCCAGGCAAATGGCTCCTTGTCCCACAACGCATTGAAGAACTGAACAAATTCAACTGAGTCAGGCTTTAGCACGGGTCATCACCTCAGTTGGCCATTGGTCGGCATAGTCCGTATCCGCGGAATCGTCCCGCCCCAACAGTGACAGGGCCGCGCACAGGTTCGTCGAAAATCAGTAGGGCGTGAGTATGGCTTTGGCGACCTCCATCGTTCTTGCGAGTCATCTGAGGGAAATCTCTCGAATGAGGCACGCCTTCGACCATCGAAACCGAGTTCAGCAGCACTTCGCTCGGGCGCGGCAGACCTATGTGCCCACAGGCATCCTTCACGCTCTCGGCCGCCTTCTCCCACTTGTCCTCGCCCTTGAAGTGCCGGTTCAAGACAACAGGAGTAACGCTTGCCCAAACCCGGGATGCCCGCGTCCAGGTTTCTGTATCCAGATTTTTCGGTGTCCGCTCTCGAGCTTCAAGTTCAATTCGGCATTCGAACCACCGTCCGTCGAACAAACGGTGTTCACGCGGCAAACCCGTGTCGGTGCTATACAGAAACGTTCCCAGACAATGGCGAGCTTCCTCCAAGTCCAAAGAACGTGGCAGTGCCAACGCAAGTCCCATTACTCGCCCGTCTCCAAATTGATCTCCCACGAAGGGAAACGGGAGCAAGGCCAAATGCGGTTCGGTAGCCGGTGTTCCACATGATCTGTGCCCGCTGAGCCACTCCGGAGGCGGCTGCCGGGGGCAATTGTCCATTAGAGCTCCGCGTAGCGCCTGCGTGAGTTTCAGCGTCGTCGTCAACGGGACGCGCCGGCCCGCGAGAGAGAGTACAATCAGGTTCGGATCGAAGACCGAGCCGCGCTGGTCGGGCAAGTCGGCCTTGGTTGGTCTTCCATAACCCTGCCAGCGAGTTGGCACAGGCCGCAGACTCACCGGCGCATGTTTACCGAAACGCTCAGAAATGACACTATCCAATCGTCTTTTTTCCTCTTTCATCTCTTTATTCCGTGTTCCTCTGAGGGCATCGGAGCGTGCCTTCAAATCCCCATATTCCACGACATTCTTTCTGTTATGGGCAAGGGTGAGATTCTCTAAACGGCCGGTCGAGAATACCCGCATTCGATGTGAGGCGAAGCCTTCCGCCGGTTCCCATGTCGGACGGATGTCGCCATCCACCACGACCCACGCCTGGACCAATGAGGCGGAATGTCCTACATGAGTCATCTTACCAGCCAGTCGCTCCAGACCAGCGCGATGTGCACCAAGTTCGATCTCTGACCAGACCAGATACACATTTGGGTCGTAAGGAATCGCGACTGGAAAACCCCGCGCCTGACGGGACCGATGCTCTGGTAGTACAGCCAATCCTGCACCTCTTAGCTTCCTCAAGTCCCTACTGCGAGGAAGTTGGCGGCTGACGCTAGTGTCGTTGACCGGAACATAGCTGACTACCGGTGATCGCGTTGAGAAATCCGAGGCTGCAATTGCAGGAGGAGAGAGAGTTTCAAGCCAGCGCAGCGCTTCGCCCTCCTCGGAGTCTTCACCTGTTTCGAACCACGCGGCAGCTAGTGCCATGAAAACACGGTCCGGATGCGGAGGCCACTCGGCCTGTTCCTTTCTCGCTCCGTCCGCTGCGGCCATCGCCCACCCGTTCAGGTAACAGATGCCAATCGCGAACATCAGGCGTTCTCCTCTGTAGACGCGGTCGCCAATTCCTGGCTGCGTCGGACCAGTTCGACCAGCGCGGGCGACGGGGTTAACTCAATCTCCCCTTCCCAAGGCAACCCCACTTCTCTTGCCTCCGAAATCGCCTCGTCCAGTACCCTGAGAGCCGTGTCGGAATCGCACTCGAACTGCGTTGGCGTCTCTCCTGGACGGTCAAGCAGTTTCCAAACCGACGCCTGCGAAGCGAATAATTGGCAGCGCGAACGTAGATCCCCATCGTTGCGCGCCAACGATCCGGCCGCGATACCCAGTGCCGCCAAGGTGGTGCGTGCAGTAAGGTCGATGTCCCGCATCGAGTCAGCCGCGTTGTTCAGTGGAAAGCAAAGACGGCGCAGGGCGGATAACGACAGGACGGTAGTCTGCGTGGCTTTCGAAATTGTGAATCCGCCGTCCTCGATGCTGGGAGTGACGTTGCCGTGATTCGCTTCTGAAGGTTTACCGTCTCTCCCAAGTTTGCTCTTGGAGTTTTCGTGCAGGTTCCAGTGCGGCGTGTCGTCACTCTCAGACTCATTCTCATAAAGTGGTCCGGCCCCAAGACGGATCTGTGCAGGGTCAATCCGGCTTGATGTTTTCCTTCCCGCTACGGCGTCATAGCCGACGATTTCTGAAACCACTGCTCGCTGAAACTTTGCTCCCAGACCTCCGCGTGGCCCGGTCGAGTCCCACAACCCAAATACCAACGCTGTCGGACAGAGGCCGAAAAGTCCCGTAGCATTTCGTACGTCTGCAGTATCAAGGATGGCTCCCTTGTCCGATTTGCGGAAAATCTTACCGTCAAGCTGGCTGTCTCGAAAAAGCGCGTCCGCGATCCGATGGGGAGTTTCCAGGCTAGTTACCGTAAACTTCTTGGGTAAGTCAAGTTGGTCGAAGCGCGCCACCAGCAATGGAAGCTCCAACTTTCCATTTCGGTACTCTTCCAGCAGTGCCAACTCCATACGGTTCGCCTGTGACTGTACAGAATCCAACAATACACATTGTCGCATCTGGCCGGTCTTTGGATCAATGCGTTCCTCGGTTGCGTATCTTCCTCCTTCGTATGTTGGAGGGAATACCTTATCTCCCGCTCCACCGGCGGGCTGGTAGTCGGTCACACATCGAAAGGCCGCAGCGTTCCCGGCGACCGCTTCTTTCAGCGTCTGAAAGTCGATCTTCATATTTCATTCCTCTCCTGAATGCATGCGACAGTCATTTGACAAGCACATGAACGTTATAATATTATAATACTTATTAAGAAATTGAAACACATAATGAAAGGGTTGTCAAGTCACAATTCACTTTCACATTGAACTCCAGTCAGATTCAATGCAACTTTCTGATCGGCCATGGGTATCAGACCCGTCGTTCGGACTCCATTGAAGGATAAGCATCATCATATTCCATGTGGATGCGACTCCCATCTCCGGACCGCAAGGCCCGGCCCCATTGACTAGCTGTACCTCAACCGCCCTTCCTTTCACCCCCCCTCGTCCACGCGGCCATCCCACCGCGCCCTGACCCTCCCTCCTTCGGCCTCCGCAACCGTATTTCCAATCCAATAAATAAATCTTTATATGCCCCACACCGGCGCACTGTGGCCGCAAGACGCCCGGCGCCTTTTCCCCTCCCTTACGGCCTTCTGCCGCCGTCCATCGTCAAATCATCCGCCCGCGATTCTCTCGTAAACGCTCGTAGACGCTCTCAAATGCTCGTCATGCGCTCGTGCCTCCGCAGTGCCTCCAGCCGCCCAAAGACTCCGCCCGCTTTCCCACGCCTCTGACATCCGCGTCCGGTGCAGGATACGCTGATAGGTGGCGGCCGGGCGGGCAACGAGGGATGATGGGGCGGGCAATTGGACGTTCGATGGCCTGAAGTATCTCTGGGATGAGCCGCCGGAAGGCGTAGGCACTCTCTGCCAGCAACAGACGGGAGAACAGTGCTGCGATTACATTATCCCAGCCGGAGAACGCTTGACGCCGGATGGCACAGTCGAAGAAGCAAAGTTGTGCCACATTTGCTTCGAAATGGATCCTGGCAGCCCTTTCGTCTTCGACGGTCCGGACCCCCAGGAGGAATAAGCCGCCACCCAGGCCCAATACCACAAGCTGCGTGAATCGTTCCTCAGAGATGGCGGGCCTGGGGACAGATCCTGAACATCGTCCCCGGTAGACGTACCGCCGACGCTCAGTCACGTCGATTTCCTGCTGACAGAAGGCAGGGTAGAGACGCAGCCCGCCCCCAGTCGCTACACGAGATCGGTATCGCCGGTTAGGCTCTGCGCAGTATGGGATGCGGCCGCGCGCTTTGACACGGCTGGGTCATGCGGGTAGGGTGTGCTGGCCACTGTCAATTATGCGGCCGGGCATCCCGCCAGGTCGGGCGGGCGAGGGCGTTGTTCCACGTTGTGGGATGCCGCGTCGACGGGCTCGCGGCCGCCGGTCACCTGAATCCACGGAGGGGGCGGCACCATGGCACACAAGCACAAGGTTCTCGTTCTGGCGGCGGTCATCGTTACGCTGTTGGCGCTGGGCGTTTCACAGCTGCAGGCGCAGTCGCCGCTGACGCTGGAGGGTCTCTCGGAACGCATCAGCGCGCTGGCGGGCACGGTTTCAACTCTGCGCAGAAACAGCGCGACGAAGAGCGAGGTCAGAGCGCTGAGAGGGCGAGTCGCTACATTGGAAGCGCGGTTCGACGAGACCCCCACTGCGACTCCGCAGCCGCCCACGGCGACGCCGACACCGGAACCAGCGACGGCAACGGCAACGGCAACAGCGACAGCGACATCGACGCCCACGCAGGTCCTGCCCACGGCGACACCGACGCCGGCTATCCCTTATCTGACGACGAGGGGCAGAATGAACATCCGCGGCGGGCCGGGCACAAACTACGCGATCGTGGGCGCGGCCGCGGCCGGCGCGAGGCTGGAGATCACGGGAAAGAATGCGGGCGGCGACTGGTGGCGCATCGATTACCAGGGGCAGAACGGGTGGATCTACGCGCCCTTTGTGACGGCAACCAACGCGGACGGGGTCGAGGTGGCGCCCACGCCTGTGCCGCCGCCCACGCCAGTCCCGCCACCGACGGCAACACCGTTCGTTGCGCGCAGCAACGATGATTTTGCGCTCTATCTGCTCCAAAAGGACAACAGCCCAACGGCCAGGCTGCAAGAGGAATGGAACGCGCTCAGCCAGCAGGAAAAGGATGACATGGTGCTCACCGGCAGGATAGTGCTCGAAATTACGGCCGAATACTGCAACATGTCGGTAGCGGACACGGCGGCTATGTTCGACCGGCATGGGCAGCGCCTGGACGATGCCGGCTGGTCGGCCCAGCAAGAGACCAGAGCCAGGGCGGTGCTGATGGTGCTGCTGAACTCATTTGGGGAGGCTGGCCATTCGCGGGAAGGCTGCGAGGCCTGGTTGACAGAGTCGGTAAACGTACAGCTTGCAAACCAGTAGGGTATTGGGCATTGCGTAATTCTTTGCGGCCACCAGGGGCCGGGCGGATGCTCCGGGGTATGTCGTGCGGCTGATCGGGAAGGTGATCAGGGTGAGTCGGGAGACGGTGGGGTAGGGCGGAGAGGAAGGGGCAGGTTGGGCGGGGTCAGGTGGGCTGTGTGTTTGTGCGGGGTGCGGGTGGGGGGTCCGGCGCTGTTAGCCGAGTCGCGGCAGCGGCCTGACGCTCTGCTGCAGCCAGGCGTGCAGCTGCGCGAAGCGGAAGGAGCGCGTCTGGAAGAGGCGCATGAAGAACTCGTGGGTTTCATCGCTGTCGCCGTCGATGAAGTGGCCGTTCAGGCGCAAAAATGCGTCGGTGACGAAAAAAGCGGCGCGTTTGTTGCCGTCCACGAAGGGGTGATTGTTGGCCAGGCTCTCCATCAGCGCGGCCGCCTCCTCGACCAGGCTATCGTAGTAGCCCAGTTGGGGTCGCATGATCGCGGAAGCCAGGGCGCCTTCATCACGAATGCCCGGCGTGCCGCCGAACTCACCAATCAGCGCGTCATGGATGGCGATAGCCTCGCCAATTTCAGGGTAGACGCGAGTCATTCGGCGAGTAACTCAGCCAGCCGGCGGTTGCGCTCGACGCTGGCGCGGAAGTGGGCCATCACCGCGGGACGGGGCGTTGCGCGGCTGCGGTTGGCGATGTATTCCTCCATCGCCTCCTGCAACACGGCTTGGAATTGACGGCCTTCACTGCGGGCGATCTCCCGCATTTCGGCCAGCGTCTGCGGCGAAGCCTGGCTGGAAAATTTCACTTTCTGCGTACTCATCACAGGTCCTCTCTCTGTGTTTTCTCCTATTTTGGCAAGAGATGACACGCCTGTCAAGATTTGTCAAGACAAAACTTGACAATACCACGCACGTCCGCTTCACGCCGCCTGCGCATCAGCCACTCGGCGCAACCCTCCGCTGGCCCCGATGCGCACGCACAAAAATTTGGGCCAATCTCTCGTAAACGCTCGTACAATGCTCGTATGCGCGCGCGTGTGCGCCCGCCTGGGCCTGCCGCCCGCTATCGTCAAATTAGCCGCACGCGATTCTCTCGTAAACGCTCGTAGACGCTTGCAAACGCTCGTGCCTCCGCGATGTCTCCTGCCGCCCCAAGACCCCGCCCGCGCGCCTCTGCTGCTCCCCCCGCCCGCTTCCCCGCGCCACTGACATACGCGGCAGGTGCAGGATACGCTGATAGGTGGGGGCCGGGCGTGCGCGGCGCGGCGCGATTGGCCGCGGCCGCGGGGGCGCGCAAGGACCTGCTTGCTGCGTAGGCTGTTGTGGGCCGGTCACGGCGCCGGCAGGGATGCTTTTTTTGCCGGAGCAGGAGGCCCAATGCCGCGGTGATGCAGTTGCGCTATGGCTGGCGGGGCTGCACAAACTCGATGAGGAGTCCGTCGGGGTCGCGGACACAGACGACACCGGCGGCGTCAAGGGCCGAGAAGGGTTCGGCAAGCGGCTCGACCCCGTTGCGCTTCAGTTGCTCGATGGTGTGCTCAATGTCCTCGACGAGAAAGGTGAGCCAGTTCACGCCCGCTGAAAACTCGCCAGAAAGAGGGGGCGGCGGCGATGCGATCTCCGCCAGTTTGATCAGCGTGTCGCCGGCTTTCAACCGCACCTGGCGAAATCCTCGCGGCGCTAGGCCGACGCTTTGGGCCAGCTCATCGGAAATGTGAAGCTCGAAGGCAATCTCCAGGCCCAGGACTTCATGATAGAACCGGAGCGACTCCTCGAAGTTGCTGCAGATGATGGCGATGTCAACGACCGGATGGGTTAAATTGATCATGGTTATGTCGTGGTCTGCTGGGTTGAAGCAGACACGCCTCCTTTCCAGGTGAACGCATTGTAGCGTCCGGGTCTATATCATACAAGGGGGCAGAGAGCCTTTGTCTCAGATGAGGAGGTCTTGCAGGACGCCCATTGCCAATTCAAGACCTTTGTCAGTGGAAATGAGCGGATCTTCCTGCTCGATTGACAGCACATCGTCGTAGCCCGCCAGGCGCAGGGCGTCGACGAATGCGCGCCAGTGGGACTGCTCGTGTCCGAACCCCACGGTTCGAAAGATCCAACTGCGGTCCTCCTGTTCGGCCCACATGCCGCTATCGAGAATGCCATTGACGCGCACATGCTCTGCGTCCAGCCGGGTATCCTTGACGTGGACGTGGTAGATGGCGCCGCCGAGGGCGCGGACCACTTCGGTGATGTCCACGCCCTGCCAGAACAGATGGGAGGGATCGAGGTTGCAGCCGATGACCGGCCCAACCTCAGCGCGCAGACGTAGCAGCGTCTTGGGGTTATAGACCATGTCGCCGGCAAGCATCTCAAAGCAGAGGCGGATGCCATGATCGGCGGCGATCTTGCCGTGTTCCTGCCAGTAAGGAATGAGCCGCTCTTGCCACTGCCAGTGGTACCTATCCTTATTGCCGAGTGGGAAAGGATAGAGAATCCAGTTGGGCGCCTGGTCGCCGGGGGCTGCTTCGGGAAGCCCGGCGATGAGCGTGATGCGTGTGACCCCGATCTTTGCGGCCAGCATACAGGTGTTGCGGAACTCGCGGTCGTAGTTTTGAGCAATGTTCGGATCGGGGTGGAGAGGCTCACCGTGCATGGCAAAGGCGCTGATCGTCAGGCCGGAATCGACCAGCGTCCGCTGAAACTCGTCGAGGGACGACGGGTCCGCCAGCAGCACGGCCGGATTGCAATGACTCTTGGAGAAGATCCCACCGGCGCCGATTTCGACGGATCTGAGCCCCAGTTGATCCATTTGCTGGGCGACTTCAGGCAGAGGCCGGTCGGCCAACCCGGTTAGTACGGCTCCGAGGTGCATAGTTCATTCCTCCTTGGGCAACATGATTATGCTGAATCATATCCGCTCACTCGCCTGGCATACGCGCGGCGGCGGGTGTTGACTTCTGCATTCGCCGCCGGTTTTACCAGTAGAGTTGCTCTTGAGAGACGAATCGTTCGACCTCCCGCCAGCGCGTGCTGTTTTGGCGGTAGTGATCGCGCAAGTAGAGCGGGCAGTAACGCCCCGGCGGGTCAATCGCCACCACTTCGTTGCCTTTGCGCGTGAGGCGATACTCTTCCTTCTCGATGGAAACGGTGTCGGTCCGGTCAACCATGGGAAAGGTCATGGTGACCACGTCGCCCGGTTTCACGGCGCCAACGCCGGCATAGCGACCGTTCCAGGTCACAGTGCGGTCGACAGCGCCCACCGTTACCCGCACCTGTGCGGGGGCAACCCACTCCGGGATGCGCAACGCCAGTTCAAGCGCCTGCTTGACCTTGACATCGACCTGGCCCACATAGGGGATATGGCTGTCGACGTCGGCCCAGGGAGAGGCCCGGTTCAGGAGCAGGTTGACCTTCAGCTTGCCGGCGTCGTGGGAGAGAATGTGTTGCCAGATGTAGTAGATGGCGCGGGTGCCATTGCCGGTGCAGCAGTGCATGATGCCGCGGCCATAGAAATGTTCGGCGTCATACCAGTCGTTGGCTTTGGGCCAGGAGGCAAACGCCCCCAGGTTGCGCTCGGCCACCAACTCGGTCGTCTGACAGGAATCGTCGATCTGCGCAGGGGGAAGATCCGACGACGCTCGCTCTATCCAGTCGATACGTTGCAGCTGCCCCTCGGCAAACATGTTGCGCACCCACCGGTCGACGTCGTCCCAATAGTCGCCTGTCTCTGCGGCGGACAGCTTCAGCCCCAGTGCGATCATGTCGGCCACTTCACACAGTTCAGAGGTCTGCAGGGCGTCGTTCCGCAACAGCTCCGGAAAGTATCCCAGCAGCCCGTTGCCATGGGCGATGCCATACTCGAAGCCGCGCTGGACCAGTTGCAGCCACGACGCATCTCCCGTGACGCGCTCATATTCCAATATCGCGAGCAAAGAATAGGTATGCATGTGGAAATGGGCCTGTTGCGACGCGCTTGGGCGGTCCGAGCCGAAGCGGCCGTCAGCTTCGATGTAGTTGAGTTCCTCCACGATGTAGCGGATGAGCTTTTCGGCCAGCGTTATCGCCGGCTCGTAGCCCGTCTCCCGATACAGATGCGCCAGCCCCAGGGCCACGAAGGACACGTGCGCCCCCATCAGGGGATGCTCTTTGCCATAATCATATGCGCTGCCCTTCTCCACCCAGTGGGAGGACGGGGCATAATAGGCATAGCTGCCGCGGTCGACCGCCACCTGCGCCAGTCCGTCCACCAACCGCTCTGCCGCCTCCCGCCACAGGGGACTCCGGTCGCGGCGGTAGTACACCATCATCGCCGACAGGAGCCTTCCACAGTAAAACGGGATGATCTGGTGGCCGGTCTCGGTCTGTGAACCTTCCGGGATGAAATGGCTGCGCACGTATGTCCAGGGCCGGCCCCCGTTCGGGGCGTAGGCGAGACCATCCGGCCCCAGTTGATGCAGAGCCACCTCCATCCACCTGCGGTCCACCTCGGTATTCAGATCCGAGCCACTGATGATGCGCATCAGCGGCAGGGCCTCCATGAACTTGGACTGGCACGAGTCGCTGAAGTTGTGCTCCATCAGCGGCGGACTGGACTTGAAGAATACGTCGAAGTACATTTCATAGTCGGCCAGCGGATCGGTGGCCCTGGTCAGGACGTTGACCGCCAGCGCCGCGCGATGCTGGAGATCGAGCGTGTCAGGCACCGACGCCAGGTAGCGCTCACCCTCATAGGCGGGGACCGAGAATTCCGGTATCTCCTGCCGAATATAGCCGATCGGATCGCCGCGTTTCCAGCTGGAACTCTGTTCGTTGCCCATGATAACTCCTTGAAAAAGTCAGACTTGACCAGACTCGAACGCTGGCAGGAAGCGTTCACGGCCCGGGGTGAACGACATTTTTGCGCGAACGAAAGTATCAAAGAGCGCCGGTCGGCGGGCGGGGAAGTCCGTCACCAGTTGTTTGTCCAACAGCCGGCGGTCGTTGCATAGCGATTGCGGGGCGCTCATTCAACCAGCCCGGTACGATCGATGCTCTGCGTGAAGTAGCGCTGCGTAAAGATGTAGACGATCAGCAGGGGAAGAATGCCCAACAAGGTGACGGACATGAGCACGTTCTCGCCGATTTCTCCGCTGGTCGACCATGTTTGGGCCGAGGAATGCCTGGCCTGAGTGAACAACTGTGCATAGTTTTCCATGCGCTGCCCGAGGGTGTAGGCGCCGGTGTCGTTGATAATCAACCCAGGCATGAGCGTGTCGTTCCAGGTCCAAACCAGTGTAAAGAGCATGACGACGAGGATCGCCGGCTTTGCCAGCGGCAGCATGATCTGCCAGAAGACGCGAAACGGGCTGGCGCCATCGACGTAGGCCGCGTCTTCCAGTTCAGACGGCAAGCCGCGGAAGAACTGACGGAAGACGATCAAGATCATGCCCCCTCGCACTCCCCAACCCAGAAACGGCGGCACAATGAGGGGCACAAAGGTATTGATCAGGTCCAGCTTCGAATAGAACAAGTAAAGAGGCACGGCCAGCGTGGGCAGCGGCACAATGATCGTGAACAGGAGGATCCAAAACAGAAAGTCACGGCCAAGAAAGCGCGGGCGAGCGAAACCATATCCGACCATGGCGCCGACGCAGGTCTGGCCCAGCACGGCAGCGGCGCTGATGAAGGTGCTGATCCACAGACCGCGGAAATAGTCGATGATTGAGGATGCAAAACGAAATGCTTGCAGACTCGGCTCGCGCGAGATCCACACAATCGACGGATTGTTGATCTCGGTCAGCGTCTTGATTGACGTTGCCATCATATAGATCAGCGGGAAGAGAAAGACGTAGGCAAAGTTGATCAACACCACCCACAGCAGTAGCTTGCCCAGAACGCGCGAGGCGGTACGCAACAGGCGATAGCGGCTGACGCGACGCGCCCGGGTCGGCGCTGAAGACCTGTCGGCGCCAGACGGGCTACGAAGCCCGGTAGCAGTTTCGTTCACTGTTGCGCTCATGATTTCTCACCTGCGTAGAAAACGAACTTCGACATGATTCTCACGACCAAGGCAATCTGTAGAAATACGACGACGAAGTAGGCCATACCCAATGCCGAGGCATACTCCAGCTGCTGTCCACGCACACCGATCTGCATGATATATTTGATCATCGGGTTTTCTGGAAAGGTAAGCTGGTCGATCATGGCATAGATGGTCACCAACAGGATGACCGGCGACAACATCGGCAAGGTGATTTTCCAGAAGGACTCCCACGGTGAGGCGCCATCCACGCGCGCGGCCTCGTAGAGGCTGGCCGGAACGCTGTTCAAACCGGCGATGAAGAAGAGGATTTCGACACCGCTAAACCAGATGATGGCGGTGAGACGGGCGACAACCCACTGAATTGGCGTTCCTTCGGCTATTGAATCGACCTCGGCGCCAATGCCCCGCATGAGAGGTTCGAGCGTAGACATGAGCAACTGATCACCGGCCCCAACCGAGAGCATATGTTGAATCACGCCGGCACTGCCGATGACAACCGGCAGAAAAAAGACAGCGCGCAGGAAGGTCTGACCTCGACCGACCCCCGTCAGCAGGAGCGCCAACAGCAATGAAAAGACAAGGATCAATGGTACGTCGATTGCCACGTTTAGCAGTGTTTCGAGTAACACCGGGGTGAAGACGATGTCCTCTGTAAAGATCTGGCGGTAGTGGTCCAGGCCGACCCACTCGGTTTGCCATTGGAACAGGTCGGTCACCTTCTGAAAACTTAACATCAGCGAGCGTCCCAGCGGCCAGGCGAACAATAGAGCCAGGCCCAGGACCCACGGGCTGACGAAAATATAGCCCCACAGGCTCTGTTGTTGTCGCAATGTCATTTTCATCCGATGCTCCATTCAAGGAGGAGACAGTTGCCGGTGGTCGGTGGCCGGTGGCCGGTAGACAGTTGCCAGTGGTCAGTTGCCAGTGGTCAGTTGCCAGTTGCCGGTGGCCGGTGGTCGGTGGTCGGTAGACAGTTGCCAGTGGTCAGTTGCCAGTTGCCAGTTGCCGGTGGCCGGTGGTCGGTGTAATGCGGACCGCGGGCGGTCTCGTCTTTGCCCGCTGAGTGCTGTCGGTTGTCTACTGTCCGTTGTCTACTGCGATGTGATAACCGCGGCTTTCCACGCGCACGCCGCCGTCCTCGTAGGTTTGGTCTCCGTAGTTGACAATGACGCGTGTGCCGTCCTCGTAGCGCGTCTCGAAGACCTGGGGCGCCAATTGCCGGTGTCCGACGATGAACAGATCCACGGTATGGCCCAACTGGTTGATGACGACGTCATACTCGGCGGCAGCGCGCTCCAGCCAATCGAGATAGTGGGAGCTATAGAGCTTGGGATAGGTCGTGCGGGCCAGCACGAGCGGATCGCGATATGTAAGCTCATAGACCGGCAACAGGCCATATTCCAGCTGTTTCAAAAAGGCTGTTTCAGGATTGGTGTGCAGGTTTGCCGGCTCGGCGTAGATGCGTACGAGGCCGTGGGTGGCCAATTGGTAGAAGGGGACAGTCACGTCGCCGAAGGTGTGGTCATGGTGGTAGAGCGGGAACCGGGTAACGGCCTCTGCCACGCCGAGTACATACTCGTTCCCTCCCTGCGCGGCGACTGCCCCCATCTCATCTGAGATCGTCTGCAACATCTGCCGCCAGGCGGCGGCAAAGTCGCTGCGCTGTAATGGGTGCCCCGGGTTGGCGTCCTGAAGGACAAGCTCGCCGGCCCAACGCAATTCAAGGCCGTCCACCCCCAGTGCAACCAGGCGCGGCAGATCCTGCTGCAGGTAGTTTTCCATCGCAAAGATCGGGTTGAGGAGGAACCTGCCCCTTTGCAGCGATCCGGGGATCTTTTCAACCCGATGCGCCGGCACCATGTCACTGATCGGCAGCAGATTGGACTGGATCACAACGTCCGTCAGGGGAAAGAAGCCGCCATTGCGCAGAAAGGCGAGCGTATAGTCGTCCTCCAGAAACAGGCGCCCTTCCAGAGCATGCACGCGCTCGGCCAGGCGCTCCAACCCCCGGACGCCGCCCAAATGGCGGTCGGGCGGCCAGCGCTTGGGCAAGTTTCCCTCATACCCATCAGCTTGCCAGCCCACCAGCACGACGTCCAGAGCAGTCATGCCGGCCGCGTGAAAGGCGGCCATGATTTCGCCGGCCTCGGCGAAGGATGTCGCCGTCACGAAGCGGCGTCTGAAGAGGCCCGGTTTCTCAGCGCCCATGACCAGGCGCAGGCGCATGGCCGGCCTGGCTGAGGGGGAGAGGGTCAGACGCGGCACAGCACGGTCCTCGATAAGGTGCCTGCGCAGCCGCTGCGCCATCCCGACCCAGTTGGCTTCTTCGTCAACCAGGAAAAAGTAGCGCATCGCCCGGTCGCCCGCGATACGCTCCGTCTGATAAATCTCTGTAAATCTACCTCTGTTTGTCGGCACCAGGCTCGGGCTACGGTAGTTAAAGCGCGTGTTGGCGAAGCTGAACGACAGGGGCGAAGTGCCTATCCCCGCCTCCACTGAAGAGTCGCCCGCGCCCGCAGTCACCACGCCCAGAACGGCCATCCCCCCCATGCTCTCGCCCTCGGGGGCGGGGTGGACGATGCCAAAGGAGGCCAGCGGCGTGCGCTGCTCGGCCGGCCTGGCGAACGAGTAGCGCTCCGGTCCGTAGCTGGAGACGCTGACAACCTGGCGGTAGCTGGGCTGACGGCCCCCGATGTAGGTCAACGCCCCAGGCCCGTCCGGCAGAACCAGATAGGCGGACGTTTCAGCACGATATGGCGTTGCGCCCAGGTAGGGCAACATGTCGATCGCCACCAACCGGCTCTCGTCCGATTCCACCAGGCTGGCCTCGTCCACTGCGATGTCGAGGTAGTCCGGCCCCAATTGGTAGCGCAGGCCGAACGCGAGCGTGACTCCTTTCATCGTGTAGCGGACCGTGGCGCCGCGGGCGGTCGGCTCAATCTGCACCTCGCTGACCTCATTCACGGTGTCCAAGCGGCGGGCATGCAGGCCGGTGCTGGTCGTGGTGAGTACAAACAGCACCGAGCCGAAGCTGCTGCGCAGGTTTTCGGCGATTTGCTCGCTGTCAGGCAAGACGGGATTGCTCAACCACACGCGCGACACGCGTAAGTCATGCACGGCGATCTGGGCAGTTTGGGGCTGTATGTACAGCTCCAAATGGGCGCTCTTCGCCAGCAGATTGTAGTCCGCCGGGACGTCATTGACGATGGCCTGCGCGCCGTGCAGCGGTTCCTCGTCCTGCGCCGCCACAGGGCCAACTGCCACAAGAAGCAACAGGCAGACCAGGCCGACGCGTATTGCGCAGCGCCGGCAACAGGCAATACGCAACAGGCAACAGGCGCTAGAAAGAGGCGATGCGGACGATCTCATAGAGTACCTCACCAGCAAAATTTATGACTTCGTTGCTGAGCAGGCCGACGGCCAGGATGCTACCGCTAAGCACCAATAGACCAAATACCATCACGAGGCCGACACCCACGGTTCTGCCAGCCAGGTAGTCATGGACCGTTCGAATCTCGAGCAGGAGCAGGAGCAGCACCCAGAGGTAGACCAGGCTCCACAGGATCTCGTACAGTCCCCGCTCCTGCGCGGTCATCAGATGGCTGAGCAGCGCAATCGGCACAGCAAACAGGATATACGGTACGAGGCAATAGGCGGTGGTGCGGGCCACGCCGCGAAAGGTGCCGGAGCCCTCAAAGAGGGCGGATACGCCATAGTTGGCTATCGTCCACAGGGTCCAGGGCAGGGCGATGCGCAGTATCTCGACGAAGAAGTTGGCATCTTCCCAACGCAGTTCAGGCAGCAGGTAGACGGCAACGGGACGATAGAGACGAAACCAGTCGAGCAAAGAGCCCACGGTGGGTGTGGCGCGCATGTGGAAGGCGATCAAGGCCAGGCTGACCAGCCGCACGGCGGCGGCGAGAGCCAACAGGATCACGACCGGCCACAGCGATCGCCCTTGCGCCAGCCTTTCGAAGGTCTCGATAGGACGCAGTAGAACGCCCAGCAGATGGGTGCGGAGGCGGACGCGCCTCTGCGTCGCCGCCGCGCGGCCTCGAGGCGGCCTGAATCGGGACAGGGCCGGCCAGACGACGACGCCCATCATGGCGGCAAAAGCCCCGGACACCAGCCAACCGATGATGCCCCGCATCTGACCCTGTCGATATTCTTTGAAGGCCAGTGAATAGCCCAATTGATCACGACCCACCGAGTATTCACGCATGGCGTCCTGCCAGCGCCCGGCATGATAATGGGCCGCGCCGATGCCGCTGTGGGCCAACTCATAGTTCGAGGCCAGGTCGAGAACTTGCTGCCAGGCGGCGGCGGCTTCGTCATAGCGGCCATCGAACTGCAGCGCGCTGGCGTGATGCAGCAGCTGCGCGAAGCGTGTCGGACGCAGGACGTAGACGGCCGCGCGGGCGACGTCGAGGACATAGAGCCGGCCGCGGCTGTCCACGTCTACCTCGCTGGGAAGCTGGTACTCGCCCCGCCCCACGCCGCGGCGGCCAAAAACCAACAGGAGGTTGCGGTCCTGGTCATACTGATAGATTCGGCCGGAATTCTGATCCACGGCGGTGACCGTACCATTGTCGTGTACTGCGACCGACACAAAACGCGCCGGTTGCTCCCAAGAACGCCGCCGCTCACCGAAGATTTTATTTTTGTAGAGCTTTTGCTCCAGGCTCTTGTCGACGAAGATATTTGAGCCGACAGGGCTGAGCTTTTGGATCTGGCGCGATGTGGCGCCGCCGACGGCCGAATAGATGAAGCCATCATCGGCCAGGAACATGTCCGTATGGGCGGTGGGTTTGGCGAGGAATACCTGCTGGACCTGCTCGTCTGTGTAGAGGAAGCGAACAAACAGCCACCAGAGGCTGAAGCCGGCGCGGGTTGTGCCAAAGAAGCCGCGGAACTGATTCTGCTGATCCATGACGATCATGCCGGCCCCGGAGCCTTCCAGGTAGTAAACGTATCCGCGCCTATCAACCAATACCTTATTGGGGGCGGCGGACTGGATTGCAGCCAGCAAATTGCTCTGCGGGGGGCCGAACTCCTGCAACAGGTTTCCATCCGAGCTGACTTGCAGGACACGTCCGTTGCCGGTATCGGCAATCCACAGGGTACCATCGCGGCGATCGCGATAGAGGCCTTGCGGGGCGCTCAGGTCCAACTCGGCACCGAACTGGCGGACGACCTGTCCCTGGTCATCGAGTTCAACGATACGGTGGTTGCCAGTGTCAACGATATAGAGGTGGTCGTTACTGCGATCAATCAGGATATCGCCGGGCGTTTTCAGATCACCGATTCCCAAGGAGACGCCGTGGATAATATGGTCTAACTCGTAGGGATCCGGCAGGGGGACCGGGCGTCCCGTGCTGTCGATTGTGTAGCTATCGTAGGGTTGGAACAGGCCCTGCGCCCCGACGCCTGACGTAGCGGCCAGCAAAAGAATGCCCGCAGCCAGCGCCGCCCAGATCCGATGGGATCGCTTCATCTGTCCCTGTCTTTCCGCCAGGTGTTATGTGATTGACGCCAAGCAGCGCCATCGCAGGCGTGCAACGCGACGCGCAAAGTGAGAAGGAGCGATTTCACGCATCACAGGGGCATGATCCCCGCCGTGCGCAACGCTTGCTGAGGAATAGCCCGACCGGAGACAGGCGCGCTTGCGGCCTGCCTCCAGTCAGATCGATCACGACATGCGGTGTAACGAGCTTACTTCGCCCTGCGATTGACGGCGGGTCGAGATGTTGAGGTTGGGTTAAGACGCATCCGGGTCAACGCCAATGTTCTTGAAATACTGTCTGCGATAGGTTGTGGCGACCTCCTGCCACTCTTCGGCAATCTGCTCGGGCGTGATATTGCCCGACATCATCGTCCCCGACCTGTCGCAGAAGGAGGCGGCGATTTCCTCAGGGATGGTAACAAAGCGATTCGAGCAGCGCAGCATTACATAGGTGGCAAGTCCCAAGTCGCCCCATTCCCAACCTACCCACGTATGCTCATCGTTGACCGCCCGCTTGTAGTCGGCGAAGGAGATGCCGAAGTTGCCAGCCGACTCGGCATCGGCTACGGCAGTCGGATTGTTGACGAACTCCTTAAGCCCGGAAACGTGGGCGAAAGCTTTCCACGCGTAAATCTGCGGTTCCGGCTTGAACTGGTTGATGCAGAACTTCAACGCCATGTCGTGGTTCTGCTTCGGGGCCGCTGCCACTGCGCCCATCGACTGGGTCTCGTAGTAGACCATATTGTGTTGGCCCTCAACCAGCCCCGGCATCTCGGTGTAGCCCATCAGCGGAATCGCCTCGGGCCTGCCGGCGCCGCCGGCGTGCTGTAGCGCCGGCTCTGCCGCTGAGGTTGCATAGCCCTGATCGAAGGTCTGCCAGCCTGCGCCCTCGGGCATGTTTCCAGAATCCGGGGAACAGCCGTATTCCCAGACGGCGTCAAAGTGGATGGTCTTAATGGCCTGGGCGACCTTGTCCGTGGTGAGGGTGAACTCTTTTTTGTTATCGTCCCACCAGTGGCCGCCCAGGTCGAGAATGCCACCGAGCAGACGGGCGGCGCTCCAATGCACGAAATTGTCGTATCCCCAGCGGACGGTGTTGCCACTGGCGTCCGTCTGGTTTAGCTTGGCCAACTCCGCGTAAAAGTCGGAGTAGTTTTCGAACCATTTATCTTCGGACGGATAGGGGATGCGCGCTTCATCGAAATAGGGCTTCCAGTAGGTCAGGAACTGGCCGTAAGTCGAGTTGTGGAAGACAGGCGCGAAATAGAATTTGCCGCCCCAACTCCCGCCTTCGACGTCGGATTGAATGATGTCAGTGATATCCCATTCCGAGGCATCGATGGTGTCGTCGAGCGGCAGGAAGACGCCGCGGGCAATCTCGCCGAAGATTTGGTTTCCCAGGTCTTGATGGATGTCGGGAGGGTTGCCGGCGGCCAGCCTGGAAAGCAGGTCCAATCGTGCTCCCGCGGCGGACGCTTGCGTTAGCTTGACCGTGACACCGGTCGTCGCTTCGAAGTCATCGATGCTGCCCTTGAGAATGTTCTGCCAGTTGCCCTTGTGCAGATACTCGATTTCCATCGCCTCTTCCATCACCGATTCGGCCGGCCCCGGGGCTGCTGTCGGGGCGACGCAAGCGGCTGCGAAGACGCTCGCGGTACCAACCGCTGACAGGCGCAGGAAATCCCGTCGGCTCATCAGGTTCTTCGCTTGCATGATTCTTTTCTCCTTTGGATCCGTGCGTATATCGTACATTAGACGCTCGCCACCTGTGCGAGCCCTACCCATCGACAGACCGGCGTCGCTACGCGTCCGTTGCTGTTTTGAAAGGCATCACCCCCTTCTTTGGAACGTTTCAAGTCTGACCTGGATCATCTCTTTTGAGGAAGAAGCGTTGATAGAGTTCGTTCCGGTTTTGTGAAACCAGCCGGCAGATGATTGACAGGCGCAAACACGATGGTTACACCACGGTCATCTACTCGAATCTATAGCCTGTGTCGCGCTCGGCGTCGGCGATGATGTCGTACATTTTGGCGATTTTCTGTTTGCGCCGCGGTCCGGCCGTTGCCAGCAGACGTTCGGTGAAAATTTTCTTGTTGAGAATATCCCGCCTGTAGTAGCGATAACCGCCAAGGAAGGTTTCCTCCCAGCCGGGCTGCGGATGAGCAGCCCAGTCGAGGGCAAAGATGCGGCAGCCCTCGCCCGCTCCGCCCCACGACGATTTCCAGAGCCGCTGGTCGACTGCGATGACGTCGCCCGGCGCTGACTCGATATCCACCCTTCCGGGGAGGTCGGGCGAGTCGATATCGAGGACGCCGTCTCTTACTGCCTGGTTGAGATCACGGCTGTATTCGGGGATGTGGCTGGTGGCAACAATGCTCAGACAGCCCTCACCTTGCGGGAGCGGGTCACAGTAGAACAGTGTCTTAATTGTGCTGTATGTGTGAAGAATGCCAGCGACTTCGGTATGCCAGGCGCTATCCCCCGCGACCAGACCGCCACCGTTGCCGATGTAGAGGCTATCGGCGCCCAGCAGACCATCCACGACATTGAGCAGGCGGTCATCGTCGAGCAGCGGATAGAAGACGTCGGGGTCTTGCTCGATGAACGACTCCATATACTGGCTGCCCGTGCCATTGGCGCCGGCCCGGCCCGGCAGATGGGCGACCACGCGCATGAGCGCTTGGGCGTAGTGTTCAACCTCGTTTGGCGTGAAGAGTTGTGGAAAGACGACGTAGCCGAATGTCTCGAAAAAAAGGCGTTGCCTGGCAAATGTTGATGCAATCTGTTGGTTCACGACTGCTTTTTCTCTTGAATCCTGGCGACCAGTTTGGCGATTTTCTGTTTGCGGCGCGGTCCTGCCGTCTCCAGCAGATGCTGGCTGTACCCGGTGCTGTAGGGAACCACAGCCTCTTCCCATGCCTGCTTGGGACAGGAGGCCCAGTTGAAGGTAAACATGCGCCGCCCCACCTCGCCGCCCCACGACGAGTGCCACAGGCGGTGGTCGAAGGCCAACACATCCCCCGGCATCGACGGCAACGGCGTGCGGCCTGGCACATCGGGCGCGTTGATGTCGAAGGCCCCGGCCTGATTGGCGTGGTAGAGCTGGCGGCAGACCTCCGGATGGTGGCTTCCGGCGATCACGCTCAGGCAGCCATGCCCGTCCGTGACCGGATCACAGTAGAAGGCCGTCTTCATCGTGGGGAGTGTATGCACGTTGGGCGAAACGCCATTGACGTCGGTATGCCACGGCGTAGATCCCACGTACATGTTGCCATCGTTTCCGCCGGTAAAGAGGCTGTCTTCGCCCAGCAGGCCGTCCACGATCCCCAGCAGACGTTCATCATCGAGCAGCGGGAAGAAGAGATCGCGGTCGTGCTCGATAAACGGACTCACAACATCGCGTTCTTTGCCATCGAAATCGCCGCCACCCCGATTACGGCGGAGTAAGCGCTCGAGCGCCTGACCGTAGCGCTCAATCTCGTCCGGCGTGAAGAGCTGCGGGAAGGCGACAAAGCCGAACGTCCGAAAATGGTAACGCTGTGACTCGGTCACGATAGGGCTTTGAATGTGATGGACTTTGCTCATCGTCATGAATGTCACCATATTGCGCTGTTTTGCGCCTACTTGCCCTCTTTCATACTTCCTCTCAACCGCTATTATACCAGCGCTGCAAGGTCATAGTCAACAGGCATTTATTCTTCATTTATTTGGCATAACTGCATTGTGTAGGCGGACAGATTGCAAGGAGTAACAGATGCAATCGTCGACAGATCATTCCCTGCAGTTCTCACTATGGCGCAATTGGGTCGAATCGTTGGGGAATCGAGAAGAGCAAAGTGGTTGAGCGCGGAGGAGGGAACCGACAGGCCAAAGGCCGCCGTGGAGGCCACTGTTGCAGGGATTGCGTGCCATCCCTGGAGCGGGTGTCGGAGCATCGCAAGGGCGAGAACAGCCGGTATGCCCTGCCGGATAGTGGGCTGGCGGCGTTTTCTGTCCTTATTTATACAGAGTCCGTCATTTCTGGCCCAACAGCGGGACGTGCAAGGCAAGCAGGGGACAATAATGGGGTCAACTACACCATTAGCGATGTTATTTGCGTTTGAAGACGAGTCTAATGTAGATCCCAAATGAGACCAAGAGTTTGCGAATTTCGCTAGAGCGGGCGGGACGCCCGCGCTCCCAGGATGCAGTCCGTGTGAAAAGTCTTGGCTTCAAATTGAACTTGCATTAGTTCGTTCCAAATTTCGGTCGCAGTCGAGTTTATACGCAAATAGCGGCCCGACTCAAGATTTAGAAGGAGCCCTTCATTGTCAATCTCTTGAAAGAGGATTTCATCAGATTTAATATACAGTTTGGACATGAGAGGTACTCCTGTTCGCTTCTTCACTCAAATAACCACTTGCTTGCAGTGTGAACATCTGACTGTACAGCCCATTCGTTGCCATCAGCTCATCATGTGGCCCTGTTTCGACAACCTCCCCTTCATCGATAACGATAATCTTATCAGCTGTGCGCGCAAGGGGCAGACGATGACTGATAATGACAGCCATTTTATTGCGCGCCATCTCGCGGAAAAGGTTGTAAATTTCATGTTCTATCGTAGGGTCAAGAGCAGCAGTCGGTTCATCCAGAATTAGAAGCTTAGCCTGAGAATGCCTGATCAGGGCCCTGGCAAGCGCAACGCGTTGCCACTGACCGCCAGACAGTTCAGTGCCATTTTCCAGTTGTTTCGTCAATGGCGTCTCAAGAGAATCCGGCAAGGATTCGAATGCTGATCTCAGGCCTGATTTCTCCGCTGCGTCCATAATGGCAGGATCGTCATTCAATTTTTCCAACAGTCCAAATCCGATATTTTCTCGGGCTGTTGTTGGAAACTTAGTAACTGTCCGCAAACAACGTAGCGGTTTGGTTGAGATTCAAGATATCGATGTTGGTGCAATCATATAGTTCCAAGTTGGACAGATAGGTCGCCGTGTCAGTTGGATTGTTTGGCGTTGCTCTTTGGAGACCTTGCGGCCCTTCTGAAAAGCTCGGTCAACGAGAAAGGCATTGACGGTCAAGCCGGTCGTGGTGGTTGTGCTGCGGATGTAGTTGCGCATTGTGGCAAAAGAGCGCAAAGGTTTGCCGGCCCAGTTGCGCGTTATCTGACTGAAGAGACGATACTCGATCGGATTATACTTGGATGCGCCGGTCGGATAATGGCAGACCAGAACCGAGATGCCGAAGCGGTCCGCGCATTGGCGCTGCAATTCAGCTTTCCAGAGCCAGGAACGGCAGTTGTTGCTGCCGCCCGCATCACAGAGGATCAAGAGCTTGTCCTCGTGCGGAAAGCGGGGGCGCGCCGGGTCGGCCCACCACTGTGCGATGGCATGGGCGGCAAATTCGGGCGTATCATAGGAGTTGCCCAGATAGACATAGCCTTGGTTATGGAGGATGTCATAGATGCCATACGGCACGGCCCGACCCAGCGCATCGCCAGGGAAATCATGCAGATTGACTTGCTCCGGCGCCTGACGCCAAGTGCGACCTTGGTTGGCGAAGTTGCCGATCAGTTCCTTGTTCTTGGTATCGACACTGATGACAGGATAGCCTGCGCGCAGGAACTGTTGTCGCACACGACGAATGTAGTCAAACTGGCGGTTGCGGTCGGGATGCACTGCGCCCGTCAAGCTCTTGCGGTTGGCGACCAAGCCAAAGCCCAGCTTGCGCAGCAGCCGACCGACTGTGGTGCGACCGATCCTGTATGCCTGTGCGCGCAGCCGAGATGCAATCGTGCGCAAGCTTAGTTTCACCCATTTCTGTTCATCTGTCGCTGAACCAGCGATGTCGTCGTTGACGATTTCCTTGATTCTGTCTTCTATAGCTGGACTTTTTTTTCCAGCGCTGGCCGCCCACCGCCCGGCTTGCGCACCCGGTCGGTTGGGCGTCCGGCCAAGTCGTCGTTTAACTCGCGCCGACCTCGCCGAATCGTGTTGACGTTCATACCGGTAATCTGCGCCAGCCGTTCGCTGCCGCCATGCCCGATGCGTTCGGCTTCCAACGCTACGTACCAGCGTCGATGCTGTTCGTTGAGCCGACTCAGCAAAACATTCATGCGATGGTGGTCCTCTTTGTCTGCATGGGGCTGCGGCGACTGACATATCTCACACTGACATTGATGGATCGGTCTCTGGCTCATCTCTTTGACTCCTTGTTTGTTCCTGTTCGTGGAGCCATTTTACGCCAAACACCGCTAATTTGTTAACGGACAGTTACTTAGCGTAATCTTGCATCACAACAGCTATATTGCGGCGCAAGGTTTCCAGTTCAATAGAACGAATATCTTTGCCATCCCAGCCAATCGACCCCTTTTGAGGATCATATAAACGACAAATCAGTTTCATGAGCGTTGTTTTGCCGGCGCCGTTTTTGCCTACAATCGCTACTGTCTCACCTGGTTTAATCGTCAGATTGATATCTTTGAGCACTTGCCTCTTGCTATTTGGATATGAGAAGGAAAGATCATTGATTGTGATGCCTGAATCCACTCCAATATTTGTCTCCGGCGTTGCTATGTCTTGTATGGAAGCCTGCAAATTCAGAAGTTGAAAAATTGGCATGGCGCCTAAAGCGGCGTTGTGAAGCTCTGCCATGTTTCCGATCAACACATAAAGACTTCTGCGGGCTTGAAATACTATCCCAGCGTAAAGGGCTAAATCCCCAAGCGTGTAGATTCCATTTATGGTTGCCCAGACGATATATATGAACGGCGCCCCCACTCCCAGTCCACTCAGGACTGACCACAACAAAATGACGCGGGTTCCTTTCTTGCGAACTTCATACATTTCATCAAAGGCATTCCAGAAAAGTCTGCGCCAGCGATCAAGAAAGAGAGATTGCAGTTGAAATAACCGCAACTCTTTAGCATATTCTCCTTGCGTTAGCACTCCTTCAGAAATATTCATTCTCCTTACAATACCAGCTTGCGAGCGCTCAACCCCCCACCCCTCTTCTTCATAGCGAATTTGCACATAAATTGAGGGTATGGCCAGTATTAAAATAACGAACGGAATCCACCATGTAATCGAAAAGGATAACAAGAATACAGGAACAAAACTAAAAAAGCCCATTAAAAGGTTTCCAAGAATGAAAGAGAGATGGCTTAGTCTGGGAATACCATTTAGCGCCAGTTGTACCGTATTTAAAAGTTCAGGATTCTCAAATAAGGCAATATCATTAAATTCTGCTATCTTCTTGTACATTCTTGTCTTAATTTTACCCAGTACGCTCTCGCAGAATGTGTTGGCCTCAAAGCCAGCAATTGTTTCAATAGAATCGAGTAAGAGATTGATAATGACAAAGCCTATTATGCTATTCCAGAGCAGCGGGTGGGAGCCAATCCAATCCAGAAGATCTCCTGACGGTAGCATCGTTGATAGAGATATCTCGTCTATAATAATTTTCTGCAGGTATAGAATAATTGCAGGACCGGTACCGAACAAGAGATTTAGAAACAGTAGACGGAGCAGGTGGTATGGAGAAGCTCGTGCAGCAAGAAGAAAACTTTGATAAGCTTCTCTCAATGCATAACCGAACACGCGATCCTCCCTGCGGAGATTATCTTGTTTTGTTTATCAAGAATTTGGCTTATTAGGACTTTATCTAAGTCGGCTGGAATGCCGGGATAGTAGGGCTGCGAAGTTGGTTTCGCAGATAATCGCTGAAGAGGTCAGTATGAACGCGATAGATGGTTTTGTTGAGCAAGGTAGCGTGGACCTTCAATGAAAGCCAGGCATGGTAACAGCAAGCGAGGTGATTGCGCTGCGAACGAGCTTTGCGACATTGGCATTTGGCAGAGCCAGTCAACTGCTTCAATTCGCGGTGAAATTCTTCGACGCCGACAGCGCAACTCGTTCGCGTGTTGAGCGACTTGCGTGATCACGGTCTCATCCAGATCATTGGTGATGACCCAGTCAATGTCGCCGTTTATAGCAACTAGCTTGAACAATTTCACTTTGATAGGCACTTTCTTGAGCTTGACAATGATGCCATGCTTAAGCCGTTCGTCGTACCAATCGATCGCATCAAGATGAATATAGCCATCTTCTGCGCTCAGACTGACCAGGCGGTTGGCTTTGCGTGTGGTGTAGAAGGTCAATCCCAGACGGTAAATCAACTTCAGGTTCTGCCAAGAGCCATACCAACTATCAAATAGCACCGTCTTGGCCTGAATCTGTTTGGCGCCGACCGCTCGCAGCAGCAGCTCTTGAAAATGGTCGTTCTTTGACTTCCCATCTGCCTCTTTGGCGTAGATGCGGAAATCGATCGGATAATAGCCGCCATCTTCACCACTGGTGTGAACCAGGTTGACGACAGCGATGCCAGGCGCCAGACCACCTTCAGCGCCACTGTATTGCAGCTTTACCATCTCGATTGACCGTGAATAGCGTTTGTCTTGCACACTGTCGTCAATGATCAGGTACGCGTCCGGACTGTCGTCGATCTGTTCCTCCACCAGTTCCCATAGATGACTGGCTGTGAGTCGCTCTCTTTTCAAGAAATCGCTGACTACATCGTGGCTCATGCCTTCCAGATGTTCAGCCAGATTGGTACAGGTGTAGTTGATCGGCGTGCTGATAAGATACTCGACATACTTCTGTTTTGCAATCATGTCTCAAGCTTACAGGATCCTGACCTCCTAGCGAAAGTCCTACTAATATGCGTTCACATTGAGAACCCGCTTTTTTTCTGCATTGCGTATTGCGAATTGCGTAAGGGCAGGCGAGACGGCCACGTTTCAATTGCGTTAGCCGCGCGAAAAGTCTTGGTTTCAAACGGGATTCACATTAGCATAAGACCCAAGTAGGATTTTTCGCACCAATTTTTTTGACTTGACAGAAGGGAAGGAGCATGTTAGCGTAAATTCAGCGTGTGACCATGTCGCTCTGGAGGACGCGCAGAATTGTCGTCGAGGAGGGCCCACATTGAGGTATGTTGTTTATGGGGCTGGCGCGGTCGGAAGTATCATCGGTGCTTACCTGCATACAGTCGGACTGAATGTGGTACTGGTTGCCAGACCAGGCCATGCGGCTCGCATCGAGCAGCGGGGACTCGCTGTGCGCAGTCCCTCTCAAGCTCATCGAGTCTCCATTCGGACGGCTATCTCTGCCTCGGATCTCACCCCCTTCCAATCAGATGACGCTGTACTCTTGACAGTCAAGTCGCAACATACGGACACGGCGCTGACGGAGTTGCGCCAGGCCGGCGTGTCATCGACGACGCCTGTTTTTTGCATGCAAAACTCAGTGGTCAACGAGCGCATCGCTGCGCGCTGTTTTGACAATGTGTATGGAGTTGTAACCGCGCTGCCAGCGATGTTTCTGGTAGACGGTGAGGTGATCGGCGCCGATGTAAGTTGCGCGGGTGTGCTTGAGATTGGGCGCTACCCGGAAGGCGTCGATGAAGTTGCCCGGAACGTAGCTCGTGATTTGCAGCGCGCCGGTTTCCGGGTGGAGCTAAACGCGCAAATCATGCCGGCGAAATACACAAAACTGCTCACGAATATCGGGAATTCACTCTTTGCCATCGTTGGTTTGCAAGCCAGTAGGAAGGAGCTAGACCCGTTCCTGAGCGAATTGCGCGCCGAGGCTATCAGCGTCTGGGAGCGGGCGGGCATTACATACGAACCAGAGAAAGAGTTTCGGGAGCGCGTGCTGGCTCAAGCGCAAGACTTGAAGCTGCCCGGTGGCGTGGAATACGGTGGGTCGACGTGGCAGAGCCTCGCCCGTCGTTCGGGCACTGTGGAGACCGACTACCTGGAAGGGGAGGTCGTCAGGGAAGCCAAGAGAGTGGGAACCGAGGCGCCTCTCAACGACCTCTTATGTAGGATTGCAAACGAGATGGCCGAAGACGGACTCGAGCCCGGTTCCTATACGATTGCTGAATTGCGCCGGCTGGCCGCCGTATCGATTTAATCAGACAAAGGAGGATTACCATGATTGTGGATATCCATACCCATTGTATCCAGCCCGAACACGTCAGTGAATACACTCACCGCTCTATGGAACGGGCCGGTTATGCACCGATGCAGCCGCTCGCACCCGAGGAGTACGCGCGCGGTATGGAACCGGTTGATGTCTCCATCGTGTTCGGTATCACCGCTACGCAGTCCGGCGTTCGAGTGCCGAACGAGTTCACGGCGGAATGGGTTCGGCACGACCCAACCAAGTGCATCGGTTTCATGACGTTAGATGTCTTTGATGGCGGGGCGATTGAGGAAATGCAGCGCGCCAAGGAGGATTTGGGGTTGCGCGGCATCAAGCTGTATCCAACATCACACCCCTTTAATCCGGCGGATACGACGATCTTTCCCCTCTACGCGGCTGCCCAGCGTCTCCAATTGCCCATCCTGTTCCACATGGGCACGACGCCCGGCTCGAAGGACGTGACCGAGTATAGCCATCCGCTGCTCATTGACAAGGTGGCGCGCGCCTTTCCCGATCTGAAGATGGTCATCGCGCACCTGGCGCACCCCTGGCAGCGAGAGACGGCCATCGTTGTCCGTAAGCAGCCGAACGTCTACTCGGACGTGTCAGGGCTGTGGGTACGTCCCTGGGCGGGTCTGCAAGCATTGATTCTCTGCCTGGAGTGGGGGGTGACCGACAAGCTGCTGTTCGGTTCTGACTTCCCCTTCTGGACACCGCAGGAGGGTATGGATAAGATGCGTCGGCTCAACGACCAGGTAGCGGGAACACCGTTGCCTCACGTGCCGGACGAAGTGATCGAGGGCATCATCCATCGCGATTCGCTCGCCTTGCTCGGGCTCGACAATTGAGGCGTGGTCAACGATCGGGGCGTACAGGCTCTCGGCAGGAGTTGATGATGAAGGCAGCTGTTTGGCACAATTTCAACGATATGCGCATAGAAGAGTTGCCGCGGCCGGAGCTTGGACCCGGTCAGATACTGGTCAACGTGCGGGTTGCGCAGCCCAGCATCACCGACGTGGAATTCCTGAGTGGCATGTTGGGAGACGAATGGACGATCTATTCGCGCCACCAGATGCCAGACGTGTTTGGCCACGAATTCAGCGGCGACGTCGTAGAGGTCGCTGGGGACATCACCGGTCTGAAGAAAGGTGACCGAGTGGGGGCCTTTCTGGGCGGCAATCACCGCGCTTTCGCTCAGTTCATGGCCATCGCAGCCGACCAACTCATCCGATTGCCTGACAATCTGTCTTACAATGAGGGCGCCTGTATCCAGCCGCTGGCCGGCTGCATCAGTGTGGTCAAGCGGGCTCCGGTCCGGCTGGGCGACACGGTGGTTGTCGTTGGCCAAGGCGTGATGGGATTAGGTTGCCTGCAAGCCTTTCATGCCGCGGGCGCTGGACGGGTCTTCACCACAGATGTACGCCCCGAAGCCTTAGAGCTGTCTCACGATCTGGGAGCTGATGAGGCCATTGACGCGTCGAAAATGGACCCGGTGCGGCGAGTGCGGGAACTAACCGAGGGAGTTGGGGCTGATATCGTTGTCGAATGCGCCGGAGGTAAGCCCGAGGTGGGCCTGGCCGGAACGAGTTCCGTGGAGCAGGCGCTGGCTATGGTACGCCGCGGGGGGACCGTGTGTTTGGTAGCCTTCTACCAGGGATCGCTGACGCTGGACATGCACGCCCTGCGACAGACGGACGTGCAAATCATCATGGGCGGTGCCCGGGAGCCACCTGATACGAAGCGAGTTGCGGCGCTAGTGGCCGCGGGGCGAATTCGCTTGGCGCCGACCGTGACACATGTGCTCAAAGGTCTGGAGGGCCTGCCGGAGGCCTTTGCCATCATGGCGAATAAGGCTGATCGTCAAGCTATTCAAGCTCAGGTTGAGCTTGAATAAGGTGAGGAAGTTGACCTCCACGGAGGTTTTCCGTCTGCTGATCTTGCTAGCCCACACTTCTTGAGGCGAGCCAGACCTTAGAGGTAGCAAACTGCTAGTAAATGCAAGCGCTGTTCAAGTCGAGTTCGCACTCTAACCTATTGAGTTGTTAAGAGATCTCCTGCCACATAGCGACTGCTCACGACGCAAAACGCGAAAGGAGTAAAGCGTGGATTCTAAGAACGGTATCGATTTGGTTCTCTGGTGCGGTGTGGGTGGGTTGTACTTTGAGTCCTTTTACGAGAAGGACATCGCCACCTTCGTTGAAAAATGTGCAGAGGCCGGTGTTAAGAGATTGATACCTTCCTTTTATATCAGCCCGGTGAAGAGTCATCGCTGGCTTATTCGTCATCTGGAAGTCGAAGCTGCGTACGAACCGTATGAGTATGGCGAGAAAAGCCCTTTGAATGTCTTGGTCAGACATGCTCATGATTGTGGCTTGGAAGTCCATCCACATGTCCCTTTGGGGAGCGAAGGGGGCTGGATGCGCGTTTCGTCCGTCGGAGAACTGGGCGTTTTTGCGCGCATGAGCAAGTTTGCTAGAGATCACCCCGAATACTGGACGAAGACTCAAGATGGGAGAGGTTGGCTAGATGTCAATCGGCGCGAGAAGCTCTCTGGCTCGCCGGGCATAGGATTATTTCCGGGGACAGGCTTCATCAGTTTGGCATTTCCCGAAGTTCGGGAATACGCGAGGTCGTTGTTCATTGAGTATGTCCAGGACTATGGCGTAGACGGTGTACAGTTGGAGTTTATCATTCCGCCAACTGATGATCGAGGGTCTTATCTCTTAGGGTATGACGAGCCGGCAATGACCGCTTTTAGAGGGAAATATGGGCAAGACCCGCGGGAGATCGATAATTCTGACGACAATTGGATGCGTTTCAGGGCCGGATATTTCACCCAGTTCGTCAGGGAACTGAGAGAAGCCCTTTCAAAGCCAGGAACGGAGGTTGAGCTTTCGGTGGCAACTGAAGCCGCGGACGGCATATTCAACGAACCAAGTCGCGCCTATAAAATGATGTTTGACTGGCCTACCTGGGTTGAAGAGCAACTCATAGACGCGCTATACCCTAGATTTTGGCTGACCCCGCCGATGTGGTGGCCAGTAGCGCCTCCCAAGGTAGCCGAAGAACTCTCGACCATCAAGAAGCAGGTCGGGGACAAGTGTCAAGTAATTGCCGGTCTGGTCTGTCTTGGTGGGAACGACAATATAGCCGAGTTGACAGAGCGGGCAGCAGGAGCCGCGCTCGACGAAGGGGCCGATGGTCTGGGCGTTTACAGAGCCGATGCGGTCGAGGCATTCGGCTTATGGGGGATGCTTGAAAACCTAAGCTCGGCAGATGCCCGCCAAGCATCATAGCCTATCTCGATATGCAGAAGGAGGGCGAATTGAGTTCAAAAAAGGGTGCTGATCTGGGCCTCTGGTGTGGTGTCGCTGGTTCGTGGATGGGCTTGTATGAACCGCAGCACGAGCAGGACGTGGTCAACTTCGTTGAAAAATGTGCAAAGGTGGGTGTCACAAAACTTCTGTGTGCCTATTATACCGCCCCGGTCAGGAGCCATCGCTGGGTTTTTCGTCTTCCGGGAGTCGAAGCGCCCTACGAACGTTATGGGTACGGTGAAAAAAGTGCCTTGAACGTCTTGGTGAAACACGCCCATGGGCACGGCATTGAAGTCCATCCCTATGTTGCCGTGGGCCATCAAGGCTGGTGGCGCCCGCACCCGGAATCGGCACTGCGCGAGTTCTTACCGATCCTTCACTTGAGCAAATTTGCCAGCGACCATCCAGCATACTTTACAAAAACGCGAGAGGGAAAAAGTTGGCTGGACATTGACCGACGCCAGCGGTTAACAGGATACCCAGGAGTAGGATTGTTGAGCCTGGCCTATCCCGAGGTTCGAGAATACTTCACGTCGCTGTGTGTAGAGTTCGTTCAGGACTACGGCGTTGATGGTGTGCAGTTGGAATTTATCATTCCACCGACTGATGAGCAAGGGTTCTGCCTTTTGGGGTATGACGAGCCTGCGATGACTGCTTTTAGAGTGGAATACGGGCAAGACCCGCGGGAGATCGATAATTCTGACGAGAATTGGATGCGTTTCAGGGCCGGTTATGCTACCCAGTTCATCAGGGAACTGAAGGAAGTCCTTTCAAACCTGGAGGCAGATGTTGAGCTCTCGCTACAAACCGAGGCCACCGGGAGCACGTTCAGCGAGCCGGCCAATGCCTACAAAGTGATGTTTGATTGGCCCACCTGGGTTGAGGAGCAACTCTTCGATGTATTGTACCCCAGGTTTTGGCTCTCGAACCCGGCTTGGTGGTCAATAGCGCCGACCGACATCGCGGGCGAGCTCTCGACCATCAAGCGACAGGTCGGGGACCGATGTAGAGTGGTTACCGGTTTAGCTATCGTCGGTGGGCGGGAGGATATTGGTTGGAGTGAAGACATAGCCAGGCTGGTTGAGCGGGAAGCAATGGCGGCGCTAGAAGCCGGGGTCGATGGGGTTGCCATACACCGGTCTGAGTTCGTCGAGGGATTGGGCTTATGGGGGATGCTTGCGAACATAGGCTCGTCGGAGCACGTGAAGGTTTAAGAGAGGGTGATGTGGTTTACGCAAGAGGCTTGTTGCACTTCTAATTCCCAAAGGAGGGAGATTGTCATGGATGCGAGAACAGGAAGGAATGGAAAAGCAAAGAGGAATGAGATGACAAAGATGATGAGTCGCCGGGGGTTTCTCTCCATGGCGGCGGGAACCGCTGGGGCGATCGGTCTGGCTGCTTGTGTCGCCCCGGGGCCGGCGCCGGCTGCGCAGCAAGGTAGCCCGGCTGAGGGCGTTGCAACTCTGCAACCCCATGACTTAACGTGGTGGCATTGCTTTACAGGGCCTGTGGGGATAGTCCTTGAGGAGCTAGTGGACAAGTACAATGACGAAAATGAGGTAGGCATCTCGGTGAATCAGGAGGTCATCGAGTGTGCCATTCTTCAGACCAAAATCTTGTCATCCTGGGCTGCCGGCAAGCCCCCGGACGTCATCCACCATAGCGCGGCGCACGTGAACTTGTATGGGCGCAAGGGGCTGATCGAGCCGCTTGCGGACCTGCTGGTGGCCCAAGACCTCGACATGGACGACTTCTTTCCCGAGATGCTGGCGCTCGGGTCCTTAGCGGACACCGTCTACGGCATGCCCACGACTGGCAACGTCTACGGCCTTGTGATGAACGCTGACTACCTTAACGAGGCAGGGCTTGACGTCAAGGACTCCCCGACAGATAGGGCTGGCTTCGTCGAGTGGTGTCAGACGCTCACCCAAGGCGAGGGAGACAACATAAGCGTGGCCGGGTATGGCTTGACCACCTCAGGTGGTCCCCCCTCCTTGGCTTGGGGTACGGTGCTGATGCAAAATGGCGGCAGCATCATGGCTGAAGACGGGACCAGGGCTGCCTTCAACAACGAGGCTGGCATAGACGCGGCCCAGTGGATCCTGGATGTCTTCGACAAGCACAAGATTGGCAATAAGAATTTTTCCTTTTGGGACAATGTTCCTCAGTTTGAGGCCGGCGCGATCGCCGTCATGATCGATTCTCCCCGCTGGTATAAACATTGGTCATCACAAGGGATGAATCTTGAGGTAGCCATTTTGCCGCAAATCGGGAGCGAACGAAATGCGAATTGGCTCGACATGTGGCACCTGATGCTCATCAAAAATGACGACAGGAGCCGAGTGACGGCCGGGGCGCACTTCCTGAAAGCCTTCTCGGACTTCCTCGGGGACCGGCTGGAGGAGATGGGGATTATCCCTCCACGGGAGTCACAGATCGGGTCGTTCCAGGATCCGAAGATGCAGCCATTCATGGATTCGATCAAGTTCGGGGTTGTTCAGCCGACGACGCCGGGTGCGGAGTGCTTGAACTGGTACCAGCTACCGGGCTGCTTCCCGTATTTGGACACGATATGGACAGGCGAGGCAACCATTGAGGATGCTCTCGGCGCATTCGAGGCCGATCTTAACCGGCGGATCCGTGACGGTTGGCTGGCTTGAGGTTGGCTAAGATATGAAACGAGAAATGGGACGGATCAGTATCGTTAGCTCGTGAGGACAAGAGCCGGGCTTTTTCGTTCTTTGAGCGTGTATCTCGTACAAAAGCGGCAGCCCTTGTCGGAGGCAATAACCCGGTTTGTCGGGCTTCAGGTAAGCAGAACGCAGATAGGCCAGAACGGTCTGCTGGCAACGAGGGTGAGGTATTGCAGGTCGCAAAAAGCATCTGCCGGCAATACCTCACTCTAAAGCCCGGTTGGCGCTTACATCGCAGGCGTAGGCCGCACAAGAAATTGGAATGTCCTGTGCGGGTCAGAAGAGAGGGCAAATATCGAGACGACAGAGAAGCCAGAGGCCATGAGCAGCGCTTGGTTGGCGAGCTCCCTCCCTGGAAGGAGAAAAAAGATCGAGTTAAGTGGGTACGCGTTTGTGTCGGCGCATGTGATCATCTTCACCCTCTTTTGGCTCTTGCCCATAGCCGCTGCGGTCTTGATCAGCTTTACCAGATGGGGAATTATAGAGACGCCCAAGTGGGTGGGAATTAGCAACTACAAAGAGTTGGTGGGCGATCCCTTCGTTTGGAGAGCCTTACGTGTCTCCTTAACATACACCATCATCTCGGTTCCGCTGCAACTTGGCCTGAGTCTAATGATGGCCCTGTATGTAAACCGAAGATTAGTAGGCAGCACCTTCGCGCGGCTTGTCTTTTTTGCGCCCTGGGTCCTATCCGCTTCGATCGTGGGCATGACCTGGTTGTGGATTATGTCACCTGGTCATGGCGTGCTCGGTTATTACCTGACACAGGTGGGCGTGGAGAAGGATATCAATTGGCTCGGAAACCGCAACATCGTCTTGTTCTCTATCGCCATGGTGGCAGCTTGGTGGCAGGCCGGGTTCGGCATGATTATCTATCTGGCGGCACTCCAGGACATTCCTCAGGCGTTTTATGACGCTGCCGCAATTGATGGGGCCAGCCTGTGGCAAAGGTTGTGGCACATTACCTGGCCTATGCTGACGCCGGCGACCAGTTTTGTGCTGATTGTCAACACGATTTTGGCTATGCGCGTAATCGCCTTGCCGATGATGATGACCCGGGGTGGACCAGGTGTGGCTAGTACAACCCTTCTCTTCAAGGTATGGTGGACAGGGTTCGTCCAGAACAGGATGGGATATGCATCAGCCCTATCCGTCGTCGTATTCCTATTCATCTTTGTGATTGCGCTGGTTGAGCTCCGGCTAGTGCGCCAAAGAATCGAATAGGGATGGATTTGGAGGTTGTGAGAATGATCTGGCGCATCGGTGGAAGGCGCTTTAGTTTACCAGACACAATGATCTGGCTCCTGGGGATGGGGTGGGTCTTTATGTGGATGATTCCTCTGGCCTGGATGCTATCCACCTCGTTCAAACCTCGGGATCAGATTCTGACCAAAGTCCCACAGTGGGTGCCCCAGGATTTCACCTGGTGGAATTACCAAACGGTATTTGAGGAACCCATGCTAAGGTGGTTCTGGAACAGCTTGGTCGTGTCCGTAATCACCACTCTGCTGATGCTCCTTGTGGCTTCAACGGCTGGATACGCTTTGGCCCGCATCGAGTTTCCGGGACGAGGTGGCCTGTTTACTACATACCTGATGGCCATGATCATTCCTTTTGAAGTGCTGGCGGTTCCGATGTATCTGATGTTTGCCTACTTTAATCTCACGGACACTTACTTCTCGCTGATTATGCCGATGGCGTCCGGCTCTTTTGCGGTCTATCTGTTTCGACAATTTTTCTACGCCCTGCCCAGCGAATTGGAAGATGCGGCGATGATAGACGGCTGCGACAGGCTTGGTGTATTCCTGAGAATCGTCTTGCCCCTGGCTAGGCCCGTCATTGTAGCGTCTACCATCATCGTCTTTACGGCGAGTTGGAACAATTGGCTATGGCCTTTGCTGACCATCAGCAGCGATGCCTCGAGGACAGTGACGATTGGTGTTCTGCAGTTTGGCGCGTTCACGGGGGGAATGACGAGGGTATATTGGGGGGTGGTCATGGCCGCCGCGACCGTTGCGGTCTTACCGATTATCATCCTGTTTGTCGTCTTGCAAAGGTATTTCGTGCAGGGAATATCGCAAACAGGCATTCGCTAGCAAGTGATGAAAAAAATGGGAGGTCGGCGCCTCGCTCTTAGGTGGGTGACAGCCGGCCACTTTTTTCCGGCAGGCGAGTCGTAACAGCATTAGGAGGTGAGGATCATGTTAGGTAAAGAGTCTATCGCGAACGTCATGACAATTGGACACGCCGCCAATGTGGTTGAACTCCCAGATGGCCGGCTGTTTGTCAATTGGTACGTCGCCAGCTACGAAGGGGCTGAGGATCAGCGGATTGCGGGCGCGGTGAGAAACCCGGACGGTACGTGGCAGCCTACCCACGTCTTGATTGGGGCCGGTTTTGACTTCGACGGGACGCGGTGGACGCCCGAAATCGGGGTACCGGTGCTACGACCCGACGGCGAGTTGGACTTGTATTTCGGTGCGGTGCCGCAGGAAAACTTCGGGATGATTCAAGACCGCCGGACGTTCGTGATTAGGACTGGCGCGGCTTGGCTGGCTGAACTGCCTGTTTCGTTTACGGTTCCGCTGTGGCGGAGGGGCATTGGCATCAGCGCCACCTTTTTTGCCCGTCTTACGGAACGATCTCCCGGTGTTTTTGAGGCGGCGCAGCCGCAACGGCTGCCGCTGGACGAGCGGGAAAGCGGCAAGTGGGTTCTCCCGTATACGCCACCTCTGAAGCTGAAGAGTGGACGATGGGTGCTCGCCTATACGGTGGGCTTGGATCCGCCGGCCATACAGGAATACCGCTGCCGGTTTCTCGTTTCTGATGAGAATCAGGAAAACTGGCAGGTGCGGGGAGATATATGGGCTGAGCGGGGAGTCGCTGAACCCGTTATCACCCAACTGTCGTCGGGAGACATTCTGTGCTATATGCGCGGGGCGTCCGGGCAGGGCGCAACTGACATAGAGGTGCAGATGCATAACTGGAGGTGTGTATCCTCGGATGAATGTAAGACCTTTTCCGAACCGGTTCAAACCAATCTCAGAAATCCGGATTCCAGTGTTCATATCGCCATCAGCAGTACGTCGGGCCGCCTGATAATCGTCTACAATGACAGCTACGGTCAAAGAACTCCCCTGAGTGTAGGGGTCTCTGAGGACGAAGGAAAGACGTTTCGAGTGAGAGATATTGAGATATCCGATGGCGGGTTCGCCTATCCGAAGCTTTTGCAGGCCAGGGATGGGATTTGGCACCTGTTCTATTCATACAAGTACGCCTGGATTGAACATGCCTGGTTTGAAGAGGACTGGCTGGAGGGTGGCAGGGACGTTATCGGTTTGCGATCGGAGCCGTTCCCACCGCCACCTCCAAAGTCCCCCTATCCTAGCGAAATGTATCTACAAGACTTCGACGGTGGTGCAAGTTAGGAGGAAGGAATGGGCGTGAAAGAGCGATTACATATCACTGGGTTGAAGACATTTCTGGTTGGGGCCGAGTGGCGCAACTGGGTGGTTGTGAAGATCGAGACCGACGCCGGCATCGTCGGCCTCGGAGAAGGGACGTTGGAGGGGCGTGAACAGTCGGCTGAGGCCGCAATACAGGAGTTGAGCCGCTACCTGGTTGGTAAAGACGCCTTCACCATCGAACGGCATTTTCAAGAGTTGTACCGTCGAGCGTTCTGGACCGGGGGCGCGCTCCTGAACTCGGCCATTAGCGCGGTCGAACAGGCGCTGTGGGACATCAAGGGCAAAGCGCTGGGTGTGCCGGTCTACGAACTCTTGGGTGGAAAGGTGCGGGACCGGGTCAAGCCCTACGCCAACTCTTGGTACCCGTCTGGCGGCACCCCCGAGGAGTTCGCCGAAGCCGCCCGCAAGACTGTTGCGCTTGGCTTTCGAGGCCTGAAGTTTAACCCGTTCATGCGTCGCGAAGGATGGGATTTTTACCGGCTCGAGAACGCCATCTTACACACGTCTGTCGACTGTGTGGCTGCCGTGCGCGAGGCGGTAGGCCCGGACGTTGACCTCTTCATCGACTGCAATGGCGTTTTCAATTCGACGGCGAATGCGGTACGCGCCGGCCAGGCGCTGGAGCCCTACAACATCGGCTTCATCGAGGAACCCATCCCGCATGAGAACTTCCAGGAGATGGCCTACTTCCGGCGGAAGGTGAACATCCCGGTGGCGACGGGGGAGCGGCTATTCACGATTTTCAGCTACCAACAACTGTTGGATCTGCAGGCGGTGGACATTGTTCAGCCTGACCTGTGCCACTGCGGTGGCATCCTGGAGGCCCGAAAAATCGCGGCGATTGCCGATGCGCATTATGTGCCGGTTGCGCCGCACAGCCCCAACGGTCCCATTGGCTATGCAGCAACGTTGCAACTGGCCGCGTGTGTGCCCAACTTCCTGGTTCTAGAACAGGGTCCGGCCGAACCGTGGGCATTTGAGATCGTACCGCAGAGTGCTCAGTACCGGTTTGAGGATGGGTTTCTGGAGATCCCCGATCGTCCCGGGCTGGGGGTGGACTTCGATGAGGAAGCGGCGGCGAACTATCCGTATCAGGCGCGTGATCTTTTCAATCTGCACTTGGCAGGCAAGGGCCATTTCTACCCCACCTTCGAGGGTGGCCCCTATCCTGGCTATGGGGTGAAACAGCTTGATTAATGTGCGTTCACATTGAGACTCCGCTTTTTTTCTGAATTGCGTATTGCGAATTTCGTATTGCGTAATGGCAGGCGAGACGGCCACGTTTCAATTGCGTTAGCCGCGCGAAAAGTCTCGGTTTCAGACGGGATTCACATTAGTATCATGCTGGAATTCGGAGTGATCGGCCCCGGGTATCTCGGCCGGGCCCTATTGCCATTTATTCAAGAGCAGCCGGAGACCACCATCGTCGGAGTTTGCGACGTTGTATCAGCGGCGGCCCAATCCCTGGGCCAGGAGTTGGGCCTGCCATTGTACGTCGTTTCTGAGGATCTTTTGGCTCGTGCCCGGCCGCGGGCCGTTCTCGTCCTGACTTCACACCAGACGCATCACGATCTGGCGCTACTAGCCGCCTAGGCCGGCTGCCACAGCTTCTGCGAACGCGAACCGAAGTTTCCGAAAGGTTGTGGCAAAAGAGATTCAGTGGTTTGCATCACTGATCTGAGAGCGAAGGTAAAACCATGCTAAAGCAGGAGTTAGATACCCCATCACTTATTGTAGACCTGGAAAAGCTCCAGCATAACATTGACGACATGGCGGCCTTCGCGGCGAGGGAAAGTGTTCGGTTGCGGCCGCATGCCAAGACCCACAAGACACCTGAGATCGGCAGGATGCAGATGGACGCTGGCGCCGCCGGTCTCACCCTCGCCAAGCTGGGAGAGGCCGAGGTCTTCGTTGCCGCGGGCCTTACCGACATACTCATCGCGTATCCGATTGTAGGGCCAACCAAGCTCCGCCGGCTGTTTGACTTATGTGAGCGTGCCAGCATCACGACCGTGCTCGATCATCGGGAAATCGCCGAAGGGCTTTCCCGTGCGGCGGTGGAGCGCGACCAGGAACTTTCGGTGCTGGTCGAGGTCAACACCGGCCTGAATCGCTGTGGGGTCGTACCCGGTCAGCCGGCGGTGGACCTGGCACTTGCCGTGGCACGGTTACCAGGGCTCAGGTTCGATGGATTGCTGACCCATGAAGGTCAAGCGATGATTGCTGGAGGGCCCGTCCAGGTGCGGGCGGCCGGCCTGACCGCCGGCGAGGCCATGGCCGAAACGGCCGCATCAATCCGGGCGGCCGGCCTGGAAGTACCTGTGATTTCAGTCGGGCTGACTGCTACGGCCAAGGTTACGGCCACAGTGGCAGATGTAACCGAGATGCGACCCGGAATCTATGCCTTTTACGATCGCGGAGAGGTACTGCATGGTGTGGCCTCCTGGAAGGATTGCGCGGCGACCGTGCTGGCGACAGTGGTCACAAGACCGGTTCCTGATCGCGTGATTGTCGATGCGGGTAGCAAGTCGTTAAGCTCCGATGGAATACTCATCCAGCCACCAGCGTCGAGTCACGGCTATGTCGTCGGCCACCCCGACTGGGCTCTCGAAAAACTCAGCGAAGAACACGGCTGGATGAAGATCTCGCCGGATGATCCGGTACGCATTGGGGACAAAGTGGAGATCATTCCCAACCATATCTGTCCCGTGTTCAACCTGTTCAGTGAGATGGTGTTGGCGCGCGCGGACGAGGTCGTCGGTCGGTGGAAGGTTTCCGCCCGAGGGAAGTTGCAATAGTGACGCGCGATGGGATGAGTTGCGATCCCCGCCTATTCTGCCCAAGCTGCAAAAGGAGGCCGGCGTCACCAATGAGCAGATGAGCATCGCGCCGCATTTGGATATGAGAAGGAAAGATCATTGATGGCAATACCTGAGTCCATTCCGATGTTTGTCTCCGGCATTGATACGTGTTGTATAGAGGCCTGTAAATTCAGAAGTTGAAAAATTGGCATGGTGCCCAAAGCGGCGTTGTGAAGTTCTGCTATGTTTCCGATTAACACGTAAAGACTTCTGCGGGCTTGAAATACTGTCCCAGCGTAAAGGGCTAAATCCCCAAGCGTGTAGATTCCATTTATGGTTGCCCAGACGATATATATGAACGGCGCCCCCACTCCCAGTCCACTCAGGACTGACCACAACAAAATGACGCGGGTTCCTTTCTTGCGAACTTCATACATTTCATCAAAGGTATTCAAGAAAAGTCTGCGCCAGCGATCAAGAAAGAGAGATTGCAGTTGAAATAACCGTAACTCTTTAGCATATTCTCCTTGCGTTAGCACTCCTTCAGAAATGTTCATTCTCCTTACAATACCAGCTAGCGCGCGCTCAACCCCCCAACCCTCTTCTTCATAGCGAATTTGTACATGAATTGTAACTACTCAGCCTCGTCTGGGAAGTTGTTTGAAAAAGAACGGTCATCGGTTAAAAAGACCAAAAATGGCTGCCGGAAAGCGTGAATCCTCCATCTACACGCCATAATTCGCACCATTTGTGCCGTTTTGATCCGAACCTGACCTTTTCAGACAGATTCCAAACACGATTTATTACACTTGGATGACTTGGTTGCCCATTGAGAGTCGCACTTTGGGTAATGGCTGAGTAGTTACGGACACAAATGAAAATCCGCGCTCAACATCACAAGCGCACAACCTGGCGGAAGAATTTGCGATCGATAACCCAGGTGTCTGACTGGGGATCTTGCTCTTGCTCGTTGGCTACCGATAGAGGGATAAACTCCAGGTTGTAGTCGAGCATCCGTGGCTTTCCCAGCTGTTTCCATCGCCTGTAAATGCTTTCCAACTCCTCATAGAGCGAAGGCGCCTGATCTCCGTAGAGCTGGATCTCGTTTTCGCCCAGGAGTATAAAACTCTTCTCATCCCCAAGCCCCGTGCCTTTCCAACAGGTAAAGGTCCGGCGCGAGTGTAAGGCGAGAAAATAATGGAATTCGAGTCGTCCAGCCCACTCATCAGGAGTCACGAGTGTAGGACCTGGAAACTTTTTGAGGCCTTGAAAAAGAGGATATTCGCTATCTGGCGCAACCGTTTGGATGAGGTCAACTAATTTGCCCTCCTCATCGTCAGAGGACACGGACCACAGCTCCTGAGGAAACTCGCCACCACGAATCGGCATGAAACTTGAATACCCTACTATCCGTCCTACCACCTGTTCGTTGTCTTTCTCTACCTGCACCAAAGGGCAATGGCCAACGCCACCGTGAGAAAGAGGGATCAGCATGAATCCATCGGCGGCAAGCTGGGTGAGCCAGTGGGGAGAGAGGTCTGAACAGCCCACTGTGGCCACAACACGGTCATAGGGCGCATCGGTCTCACAACCGTAGAAGCCATCTCGGTGAAGGACATTGATCTCACCATAACCAGCCGCTGCCAACTGTTGTCGGGTTTGCTCTACCAGATCTTCCTGAATATCAAGGGTGGTGATCAACTTGGGATTGGAGACCAGTTCAGCCATCAGAGCTGCATTGTAGCCGGAACCGGCGCCGATTTCTAATACCCGCATTGCAAGTTGCAGTTTCAGAAGTTCCAGCATGTTAGCCATCAACCCAGGTTGCGAGGATGAGCTGGGGTCGGGAGCCCAACGGATCATGAAGGCTCTGTTGGAATAGTGAAGTGGGCCCCAAAAACTGGACCACGGGCTAAGGTGTATAATGGAGCAGAACACCAAGCACGTGGAGGGGCAGATTCATGGTCAAGAAACGACGGCGACACACAGCGGCCTACAAGTTCCGAGTGGCGCTGGAGGCGGTTGAAGGCAGTAAGACGATCAGTCAGTTGTCGAGTGAACATGAGATTCATCCCAACCTGATTCGGGCCTGGAAACGGCAATTGCTGGAAAACGGGCCTCGGGTCTTCGCTACGAACGGCGAGCGCAAACAAAAGGAGCAGGAGGCACAGGAAGCAGAACTTTATGAACAGATCGGGCGGCTCAAGATGGAACTTGAGTGGTTGAAAAAAAAAGTTACCCACTTCGGTCAGTGAGAGACGGCATATGGTCGAGGTAGCAAACCCGACTCTAAGTGTACGGCGGCAGGGTGAACTGCTCGGGCTCAATCGGTCGTCGTACTACTACCACGCGGCGCCCGAGTCAGCACTGAACCTGCAACTGATGCGCCTGGTTGACGAGCAATTTCTGCGCACCCCCTTTTATGGCTGGCGCAAGATGACCGCCTCTCTGCGCCGGCTGGGCTACGCCATCAATGGCAAGCGGGTCAGACGGCTGATGCGTATGATGGACATTCAAGCTATCTACCCCAGGAGAAGCAGCAGTTCTCCTGGCAAGGGACACAAGCTCTATCCTTATCTTTTGCGCAACCTGCCGATTACCCACGTCAACCAGGTCTGGAGCGCAGACATCACCTATGTACCGATGCCTCGTGGCTTCATGTACCTGGTCGCTGTCATTGACTGGCACAGTCGCTATGTGCTCGCCTGGCAGCTTTCCAACACGCTGGACGGTATCTTCTGTCTCGATGCCCTGCGCCAGGCGCTCTGCAAGGGTCGGCCCCAGATCTTCAACACCGACCAAGGCGCACAGTTCACGGCCGATGCCTTCACTACCGCTCTGTGCGCAGCCAACATTCAGGTCAGCATGGACGGCCGCGGCCGCGCCCTTGACAACGTCTTCTGCGAACGCTTATGGCGCAGCGTCAAATACGAAAACATCTATCTCAACCAGTATGACACAGTGCGTCAGCTGCAAACTGGGTTGACCGCATACTTCGACTTCTACAACCATGAGAGACCGCATCAAAGTCTCAACTATCGCACACCGGCTGAAGAGCACTTCGTGCTCTGATCAGAGCCGACCGCATCCGTCTGGATGCACCTTATTTTTTCAGTTTCGTGGTCCAGACATTGGGACCCACCATATAGATCATCGCCAGATGCTCGGGGTTGGCTGGGTCGATCTCCAGGACATCTGGTCTCCTATAGGATCCACTATAGGATTCCTTGATGAACTGATGACGTGGAACTTGGCGAAATGCTGCTTCTACGCTCTTTGACTGGATGTGACCTTCTTCCTTCAATAAGGTTACATAGTGGTTAATCAGATGTGAAACATCCACGATCATCTTTCTCCTAACCTGAGTTCGGAGCTAAATCAAAGGGAGTAGCTTGCAATACGAGTTCGCAATCACTATATCTAGCATACAGAAAGGCGATCCGAGTGTTGGCGACAACGAATCATTTCCTGATCGGCGTAGACCTGCATATAGTGCTTCGCAAATTGGTGACAAGACTCATTAACTCCGAATTCACGTTGCTTGAGCTCGTGGTCTAGTTTTTAGGACCAAGCATAGGTCAGCATGGACGGTCGCGGTCGCGCCCTCGACAACGTAGTCTGCGAACGGCTCTGGCGCAGCGTCAAATATGAGAAAATCTATCTCAACCAGTATGACACGGCGCGCCAACTGCAAACCGGCTTAAGCGACTATTTCGACTTCTACAACCATGAGAGGCTGAGATATGCCACTACATATTTTAGGACTTGAAATGATTTTCGTAGCAATTTTACCCATATTTGTAATGATCAGCAAGTTGAGAAATCAAGCGCAAGAACCAACACACCTCCATCTATACGTCTACCTATAGCGCCCAGCCTGCATCTCGAATAACGTGGCATAGCGTCCACCCAGCGCGATCAGTTCAGCATGGCCGCCTGCCTCAATGATACGGCCACCTTCGAGCACCAGGATCTGGTCCGCCATACGCACGGTGGAGAAGCGGTGGCTGATTAACAGCGCTGTCTTACCGGCCACAAGCTGGCGGAAGCGCTCAAATAAGCGGTACTCTGCCTCAGCGTCCAAGGCCGCCGTAGGCTCATCAAGAATCACCAGCGCGGCATCGCGCACGAAGGCGCGCGCCAAAGCGACCTTCTGCCATTCTCCGCCGGATAGGTCCACGCCGCCCTCAAAGCGCCGGGTGAGCGGCGTCTCAAACCCCTGCGGCAGTGTTGCGGCCACCTCGTCGGCGCCCGCCCAACGTGCTGCTTCTTCCACCTGCCCGTCGACCCCATGCAGTTCGACCGTCCCCAGCGCTATGTTCTCCCGCAATGTCAGGGCAAAGCGGGCGAAGTCCTGATAAACAACCGCGATCCGGCTGCGCAGAGATTGAAGCTCATATGCCGCAAGCGGGACGCCGTCGATCCGGATCTCGCCACCATCCGGATCGTACATGCGGGTCAGCAACTTGACGAGCGTGCTCTTGCCGGCGCCGTTTGCCCCCACCAAGGCCGTCACCGTGCCGCTCGGCAACCGGGCATTGACGTCTTCCAGCACGGGCAAAGTACTCTCAGGGTAGCGAAAATGGACGCCCCGCATCTCGATTCCGCTCTGCAGTTCAGTGGGCGCCTGGCGCCCCTGACCATGCGACGGGAGCGCAATAGCTGGCTTTGCTTGATCCAGAAAGGCAAACAGCCCGCGCAGGTGCAAAAGGACCTCATATTGAAAGCCAAACCAGAACGCCAGATTCATAAAGCGGCTCTGCGTCTGGGCCACAACGCTCAGGTAGAGCGCGATATCGCCCAAGGTGAGCTGACCGGCGCCGGCCTGGACGGCCACATACCAGAAGCCGCCTGCCAGCGCCAGCGCATGCAGAGCGGTGAACGCCGCCGACATGCGTAGATGCGCCAGGCGGACTTGCCTCATCTCTGCAAATGCCGTCTCGAAGCGCGCCCGAAAGCGGCGCAGGAAGAAACTGCCCAGGCCGAAGACGCGGACCTCCTTGGCTGCGGCCGGCTCGGTCGTGATGCGAACGCAGTAGTTCATCTCCCGCGCCGCGCGCGAGCGGCGGGACATCGCTTCGTACTTGATTTCTTGCAGACGCCGCTCGCTGAAGAGATGCGGCGCGTTCAACGCCGCCAACACCAAGGGCAATCCTGGATGTAAGCGGGCCAGTAGGAGGAGCAACCCTCCCAGCGTGAGCGCCGTGGCCAGACCATACTGCAGAAAATCAGGCAGCCGAGGTAGAAAGAAGGCGGCATCCTGAATCAGACGCAACTGATCCTGGAACGTTGGGCGCTCAATCCGAACAAGGTCTGCCAAGCGGGCGCCGGCATCCATTAAGCGCCTGTCCACCTCGGCCACGGCGCGATCCTCCAGCCAAATATTCAACGTCCGCTGGATCGGCTCCAGACCGGAAGACACCACCAGCGTCAGCGCGTACACAAAAGCGAGCACAATGGCGGCAGACTGCCCGTTGCCGATCGCGGTGGAGGTGGCCCCAGGCGCGCCGCCCATCGCGACGGCTAGAGCGTCGACCACCAGTTTCGACAGCCAAACCTGCGCGATAGGCAGAAGACTAAGGACGAACAGGAGCGCCAAATAGATGGCGAAAATGCGCGGCGCAGCCTTCATTACCAGGGCCAGACCGCGCGCCCATAGGCGCAAGCTGTCTGGTAGGCCGCGCGCAGCGCTGCCGGCGCGTTCCCACAACTTTCGCGCAGCCCAGCCTACCCTTATGAGAGGATTCACTGCCCTTCTCCCGCAGCATCCTGGCCCAAATACTGGGCGGCCTGGAGGCGGTACAGGCGGGCATACTCGCCATTGCCGGCAATCAGGTCCGCATGGCTGCCTGTCTCCTGGATGCGTCCATCTGCCAGAAAAAAGATGCGATCGGCCATGCGCACGGTGGAGAAGCGGTGACTGATCAGGAGTGTTATCCGGTCGCGGGTGAGATCGTGGAAGCGGGTGTAGATCTCGTACTCTGTCTGCACGTCCAGCGCCGCTGTCGGTTCATCCAGCGCCAGAAGCTGGCAGTCGCGCACGCAAGCCCGCGCCAAAGCCAGCTTCTGCCACTCCCCCTCCGAAAGTTCACGACCGCCAAACTCACGGCCCAGTTGCGTATCCAGCCCGTCCGGGAGCTGACGGATCAGTTCAGCGACGCCGGCGGACTCTGCGGCGTCGAGCAGACGCGTGGCGTCATGCAGCGCATCGACCTGCCCCAGGCCGATATTTTCGCCGGCGGTCAGTTCATAGCGCACGAAGTCCTGGAAGATCACGCCCATCTGCCGGCGCAGCGCATCCAGATCGTATTCTCGCAAGTCCACGCCGTCCAACAGAATGCGGCCAGACGTCGGGTCGTACAGCCGCAGGAGCAGTTTGACGATAGTCGTCTTACCCGCGCCGTTGTGGCCAACCAACGCCACACACTCGTCCGGCTCCAAAGTAAACGAGACATCGCGCAGCACGCGGTCTGTGCGGCCCGGATAGGTGAAGGACACCTGCTCAAAGACGATGCCCTGGCGCATGGCGTGGAGCGCAGATCTGAGTGTCGCGGGTAGCGGTTCGACAGGCGGCGCGCGGCGCCCGTCGAAAGGCACACCGCGGTTCGGCAAATCCGGGGGCGCTTCCAGCACCCGAAACAGGCTGGGCAGAAAGCCGAGCACCTGTGGCAAGAATCCTATCTCACCGCCCAGGCCCAGCAAGTTCATTTGCAGAAGGGTGGCTGCGACGCCATAGAGAGCCAGATCGCCGACAGTGCGCGCGCCCAGCGCGACCAGCCACACGACGTAGATGTAGACCGCACTCGAGGCAACGGTGGCTAGCATGCTGGCCAGGGCTACGTTGACGGCCAGAGGCCGGCGCAACTGGTTAAGTGATTCTATCGCGCCGGTGAAGATGGTATCGTAATACCGGCGAAAGAACGACCCCAACCCGTACAGATGCACATCCTTGGCCGTCGCCGGCGTGAGCAGCACCCCGCGGCTATACTCAAGCCGGCGCGTCTCCGCAGTCTGGACATAGAGATGACTGTTGGTACGGTGACCGTATTCCCATTGCCGCTTCATCTGCGGCATTGTGGCCAGGATGAGCAGCAAGGGAACGAGTGGATGCAACCCAAACAACACCAGAGCCAAACCGGTGGCAGTGAAAAGCTCTACAGCCGCCCGCCCACCGAACACCATCAGGTCCAAAGCGCCGCGCGCGGCATGTTTGCGGGCTCGCTGCAGGTCGTCAGCGAAGCCAGGGTCCTCGAAGCGGGCCAGACCTTGCCAGCGGTTGGCTGCACGGATCAGTTGTTCTGCGACGTAGCCGGTGAGCCGATCGCCAGCCAGGCTCTGAAAGGTTGTAGAGAAAGGCTGGATGAGTTGCCCCAAGGCCAAAGCTGCCGCAGCCAGTCCAATCCAGGCCAGCAGAGGAAGCTGGATCGCCATGGAATCCAAGTCGGTGAACAAACCTAAGTCGAACGCCGCGCGGTCAATCACCGCCCGCGACAGCGCAAGTTGCAACGGCAGCAGGAGCGCCTGCAACATCAGCAACAAGAGGATGCCGACCAGCAAGCGAGGGCTGGCTCGCCACACCAGCTGCACGGCCAGCCAGAGGAGTCGCCTGGCCTCTGTGAACTGCTGCATGAAAGGCTTGGAAGCAGAAGGGATCGACATCAGGGCCTCTCGCCAAGAAGGTTAAGATGACAGTTGATGCCTCAAGGCTTGCGGCGTACGCGTTCAGATGTCTGTTGGCGCGTCTATGCACTTCTACAGCAGGCTGGCAAAGACGGGGCGTTTCACGAAGCGGATGAGACTGCGTTCATTGATCAGCCCTCGACTACACGCCTACTCATCTGCTGGATCAGCGGTGGCATCCGGTCTCGCACGCTACGCTTCATCAAGTTCCATCCTCCGGCCGCCGGGTCCATCCAGTGGGCGTGAAAGGGAATCGACAACCCCACGCGTTGTTTGTTCTGCGTAACGTTGGCCCCGCCGCGATGCCAGATACTGCCATGAAAGATGACCACGGAGCCTGCAGGCCCCTCGGCTGACAGTCGATGTTGTTTGTAGTCCACATTGGGTCGAGGCACGCGGCGCGAGTGGTGGGTGTAGGGGATAAGCTGTGTGGCGCCATTTTCGCGGCTGAAATCGGTCAGCATCCAGAGACTGTTGACGATGAAGCAGGCGTCCGGCACCGGCAAGCCGGATTGGGGAAACCAACCCACTGGCACATCGGCATGAAAGTTCGGCGCCGGCGCGCCCGGTTTGATCCAGAGTCCGCCAACCTCGGCTAGTTGAAAATCAGGTCCAAGCAGGTGACGCGCCAACTCAAGGTAAACCGGGTTGGTAACGAGAGGCACGAATATGTCCTGGTCGTCGTGATTGAATACGGCGCGCTGGTTCTGAACCAATTTGTCTGCATCCGACTGCCGGCCCATGATCTCCATCAATCGTTCTGCCATCCGATTCGCTTCAGCAGTGGAGATCAGGTTGTGAATGATGACGAAGCCACACTCATCCAGCTCCCCTTTCAACTGCTCGATGTCCATACAGGCCTCCTTGGGCGGTTCACGCACTGCTCGTCAGGTTGAAATCAGTTTGACTGGGGCTGCGCTGCCTTAGGTTTTCGCATCGAAGCGCAAGCGCGCAATCTACGCAAGCTCGGAAGCATCATCAGGGATGTGCTCCCATAGCTGTTCCAGGTGACGCCTGCGATCGGGCGTGGCCGTGCCCAGAAGCGGCCCGCCGGGTTCGCCGAACACGTTGCGCTTTGAGTAGCCATGTTTGTGAATGACTTCCAGGAAATGGCGAAGTGACTCACCAGTGTGCCGTTCAGTGAAAATCACGGTGAACATACGGCGTCGGTCGCTGCCGCCCCAGGCGCTGTGCTTGGTAGCGTGGTTGAAAATAGCCAGATCACCGGGTAGCGTCTCCAGCGCCATCGCCGGCACATCACTGCCATGAATGCCACCCCAAGGCGCATCGCCGGTCAACTGGCGATGGATGATTTCGGCATAAGGCTCGCCGGCGCGATGGCTGCCGGGAATGACCCGCAGCGCGCCGCTATCGCGCGTCATCGGGTCAAGATAGATGGCGAATTTGTAGAAGCGAATCGGTGGCGGCCATGCGGTATCGGAATGCCAGCGCGTGTCGCCCGTATAGTAGTTGGAGTCGCTGTTCCAGTATTGGTAGTCGTGTCCCAAAAGGCTGGCGGCTATTCCGGCGATGCGGTCGTCGTCGAGCAGCGAACAGAGGTAGGCGTTGTGGTTGAGACCGGGAACGACACTGAATCTAGTTGAGCCGTGGTGGTCTGCGCCACCGCGGCTGGTCATCAGTTCCTCGAACCCTTCGGTGACGCGGTCAATCCGATCGTTCAGCAGACCCGGCAAGTGCAGGTAGCCGAATGTGTCCATGAAGTCAAGTTGGTGTTGGGTAAGTTTGAATCCGGGCATGATGGCGACTCCTGTGCGTTTTCTGTTAGCCCCAACTGGCGATAAAGTCTTCGATGTCAAGGTTGGCCGGCATCGCGTAGTAAAAGTAGTGTGAGCTTCGCTCTGGCCGGCCGGGAACCACCTGCGGCGTGTCCGCCTGGAGCTTGGCGTCCAAGGCCGCAAACCGTTGGCACAGCGCGTTGGCCTCCGACGGGGAGAAACGACGCGCCAGATCATCGTAGAAGCAGCACATGGGTAAATTGGCCGAGATGGCGCGGGCGCGCGCGTCCAGAGGTAGATCGGCCACATCAGGTCGACGCAGTGTGCGGATTTTGTTGGCCAGCTTAGACAACAGGATCACACACACGATGCGGGCCTTTGCGCCAGGATGCAGCTCGGCGAGCCTGGCGCGAAATGTGGCCGCGTCCTGGTCCAGAATCGTTCGGAGCGTCGCTTCAACCAGGTTTCGTTCTTGCGCCAGTTTCCCGGCCCAGCCTGCGAACGTCTGCCGGGCCGTTGGCGAAAGGTATTGGCTGAAGCCCATGTTCCGGTCGAGATCCCAGTTGCAGCTTTGCGGATTGTACGGATACAGCGGGCCACCGATAGAGCGGTAGCCACCGTGAATCGTGCGCCGCAGTTTGGTGCCGTAGTTGCTGCCCCAGTGGTGGTTCAGATTGATATAGACGACGCCATCGCCCGCCTTGAGTTCGACCGGGATGCCACCCGGCAGCGGCTGGCGCGGGTTCTTGCGCAACTGGCGATTTTCTTCCTCGGTGTTGGGCCGGCGGAAGCTTCCAGGCACCAGCCACAGCACATTGTCGTCATAGAGGGGGATGTTCCATTGCACATAAGCGGGGCCGTTCTCAAGCAGGTCCATCTGCAGACCTTGCAGGGGCGCCATGTTGGCCGAATCGAAATCGCGGTGCCACTCAGCCGGCCCGTGGTCACTAATCGGACTGCACATCACCCACATCTCTGTGACGGCCGCTTCCGGCCCACGCATCAACTGTCTGCTGACACCCAACGTATTTTCGTGCAACCAGAAATCGATCGTATTGGCGGTGGCCGCGTCAACGGCATGGTTGGTCGTCAAGCGCGGCTGCCGGCCGCCCGCTAACCAGGTTTGCCCTCCCTGACTTTCGACGAGGGTGTCATAGCTGGCACGCAGTTCAGGCAGCAACTCCGGCGGGATCACTTCGCGCAAAATAATGTAGCCGTCGTCCAACAACTGTTGAGGATTAACTTTCATGGCCAGTTTCTCCTTTGCGTCACGCTCGGAATGAGCGCTACGGTCCAACGATGTACAGAGATCCGGATAGATAACCAGGCAGTGATGATACGATTCGCAACGCGCCGGCGTACACATGCTGGTCAGGCGCGTGGGGTTCTTCGCCCCGGGCGCGCCACGAGATTCGCGGGCGCATTTGCCTCTTTGTCACAGGATCAACCAGATCGGAATTGCGACGTTGACAGCGTGAACGTGTACGTGGTTCAAATTGTGTCCCCGCTCCTTTCACGAGAAAAAATACCAAGAAGCGCTTGCATGCGCGCCAGATAGCTCTCGGTTTGCGCTTCATCCAGGATCCACAGATCGTTACGCACTTCATAGGGGACATGTCTGACTCTGGACGGCGTCCAGCGGTCCGTGATCTCGGAGATGGGAACGAGGAAAGCAAGTTGCCACGATGCGTCATCCGGGCCGGCGGGTTCTCCTCCTTCCTGCCACTTCCTTGCCAACGCCATAAAGCACATACCGGGAACCGAAAGCTCTTTCCGCCCCGGAATCGAAGCCTGGGCTTTCGGCAGGAACAACTCTCCATTGTCGCGCTGAGGAATCATCAATTCGGCTCTACGCCAGTCATACATCTGATGGATGGTCAGCGAAGGGTCAAGCATCAGCACCAGGGGGCCGTAGAGGAGCGCGGCGAGGTCGATCTTGCCGGTATCGGCGGGCGCATGCGTTATCGCCGGCGCGGAGAAGCTGTTTTGATCGGCGGGCACCAGCCGGAAACAGGGATCGAAGCCGATCTCCACGACATCGCCAGGCTTCCAGAGACGTTTGATCGATACGTAGCCCTGCGCCGGTGTGACGGCGTGAGGTTCACCATTGAGGGTCATTTGGAAGGAGCGCGTCCAGCGGGGAATTCTCATGTTCAGGCTGAATGAAGTTTCACTTTGCGGCTGGAGTTCCAGGCGCGCAACAGGCTCTGAAGGGTATGTCGTAATCTGACTCAGGCGAACCTTTCCATCTTTCAGGGGGATCACTGCGTCAGAGGGAGTAAAGAGGTTGACATCAATGGCGTCATCGTCGTGGGTATAGATGAACTTGGCGGCTTCCAAAAGCGTTCGGGGGCCGTGCATGGAGCAGCACCACCAAGCCACATCATCACGCGATCTGGCTGTGGGATCTGGGTGGATGGAGCGGTAGGTGCAGAATCCTCCGCTGTGGTCCTGGTCAAAGTAGAGATGGTTGAGCAGCGTATGCTCGGCTACATCCATATACTTGGGGTCTCTCGTAGCTTGCCACAAACTCAACGAGAGGCGGAACCAATCGGCGATCGAACAGGTTTCATCCCTGGTTTCAAATGGGTAGGTAGAGCTTTCACTGATACCGCCGGAAACCCACATATTGCGCTGCAGGATCCGATCCCAGACATCCTGTACGTGCTGAAGGAATTCTGGTTTGGCGGTGGCCGAGAACAGATCGACAAACCCACGCATCGCCAGGAGATATGAGTGGGTGTGATAGCTGTGTTCCTCGCCGTCAGGGTCGCCAAACTCCGGGTCGACTTCTACGAGTCGCGGGAGCTTTTCTGCGAACCTCAGGTAATCCTGGTTTCCTGTAGCCCTCGAAAGGGCAACCAAGCCCTCCAAAGGCGTCAACATCCAGTTCCAGGTTGTGTCCTGGGGAAGGTTGGCGCGATAGAAGTCGCCCAGTCTTCTGGCCGAATCAAGGGCTTCAGGGTCTCGGGTGGTTTCCCAATACGCCAGGAGGCCTAAGATGGCGCGGCTGGCGCCAAACCATGTGCCTTCAGCGAGCCGCGTGCTGAAAAAGCCGTTCGGCTGCTGGGAACGCAAAAGCAGTTGAGCCGTTTCATCGAGTATTGGTATGTGATCTTTCCCGTACATGGTCGCTGCCGCTACGGCATCGACCCAGCGGCCCAATCCATCAACGCCCCAAGTCTGGGTATGGCCTTCGCCGCTCAGGAGTCGATCCCGCACCGCCAAGAGATGACTGAGGCCAAGGTCGATACGGGTGTCCAACTGTCCAGAGACGTTTACGGAACGAAGGTCAACGGGAAATGCATGACGATTTGCCCTATGTGCCATTGTGCCCTCCATTGGGTGTCGCGGAGATCAGGGTCCACTCGATGCTAGCAGGAACAGTCGCTGGGGTTGTCGTCGCGCCGGAAAGGCGTAGATAGAAAGTAGAGCCTTTGAGAACGCGTGGATTCAGGGTGGGGGCAACGTCGAGATCGTCCCTGGCCGGAGCCTGGGCGGCGTCGATCAGTTCGGTCTGGATGGGATAGATGAACTGGCGGAACATAGACATGGCATAAACGGTAAACCTGATGTACTACTTTTGAAAAGGTGATCCTTCGGCCATCTTCCTCCATAATAGCGTTAGCGCAAAACGGTTCATAGAGAGGGAAGAAACCGATGGGTCGAGACAATTATATCATCTTTGATTGCTGTCCGGTAAGTGAGCGCTTTCGCAAGATCGTAGGCGACCGCCGGTTGCGCAAGCGTGGATTTGCGCCGGGCACGGGAGCTGACCCAGCGGGATCTGGCGGAGATGTTGAAGGTGAACCAACCGGCGGTCTCCAAGCTGGAGCAGCGGGCTGACGTGTACATATCCAGCTTCGGTTCCTACATTGAGGCTGTCGGGGGGAAGCTGAAGATCGTCTTCGAGTTTCCCGAAGGGGAGGCAGCGATCTCTAATTTTTCGGACGTGGGAGAGGCTGAAGGCCGGCCCCTAATAGATGGGTGATCGATCTGCCAAACTGCGAGTTATTCTCGCCGCACAAAGCCGAGTGGGAGAAATGGCTGTCGCGTCGTTGCCGGATTCTGAGGGAATGTCCAGGATGCCATGAATCATCTATACACATCTATGCGCTTTAGCGAGTACGGCCATGCACTCACCTTCCACTTCGCAGGTAAATTCCAGATATTACAAGCCTTCTTTAAGCATGTATGCTGGCATTGATAAATGGTCGCCAAATACGCTTAACGCTCGTCATGCGCTCGTGCCTCCGCAGTGCCTCCAGCCGTCCAAAGACTCCGCCCGCGCGCCTCCCCCCGCCCGTTTTCCCACCTCCTTGATATCCGCGCCAGGTGCAGCGTACCCTGATACTTGCCGGCCGGGCGCGCAACGAAGCATAACGGGCCGGGCCATTGAACGATCCATGGCAGCATTGACAGGAGAACAAGATGCGGGCAAATACCACCTTCAAGATCGTGAGTTGGGACGAAGAGCCGTTTGACGAAGAGGAGGGCGGGCCAAAGCTGACCCAAGCACACGTGAAGAGATCGTTTGAGGGCGATCTGATCGGCACCGGCAACCTCATGTACGTGATGACGCACATTGACGGTGGCGCCTCGTTCACAGGTTTCGAGAAGGTTGTGGGCAGCCTGGGCGGGCGCAGAGGCAGCTTCGTGCTGCGGCACACGGGGTCCTACGACGGCGAGAAGGCCGCGACCGAGTGTGAGGTCGCGCCAGGGTCGGGGACAGACGAGCTGACAGGGCTTTCGGGGACAGGCGGCTTCTCTGCAGGACATGCCGAGGAGCACGCAATGACGCTGGAGTATGAACTGTGACTCCCGGTCAGATCCAGGCTGGCAGCGCCGTCTGGGTCATGTAGTGGACGCGTTCAAGAACAAGGTTGAGGCAGGTAGAAAGTGAACACGCGGGCCGCCAGCGTCTGCGCGTCCATGAGATGCAGGACACGCAGACAGGTTGCCCCGATTCGTCACTGATGCCTCAGTCGCGGTCGAGTATCTCCTGCAGACACCCCTTGGCCTGGCGGCGGCCGACCAGGTCGCTGACGCTGAACTGAATCGCCCCGTTGATGTCATCCATCAGGGCGAGTAGCGGTAGACAACCGGCAACTCTGCGATATCCTTTACAGTGGGGTCCGTGTAGTGCGATATGTGAATGCGGCCGGCGCCGCAGTCGCCGAACCGGTCACAGGAGATGGAGCCGGTGATGCCGTTGAACTCGCTGGTATTGGTGAGCGCCTCCCGCAGCCTGGCCCGGTCAATGTAGAGTGTATCGCCATTGGCAACGGCAACCTCCTCGATGGCCTGCAAAAGGATGGTGGTTGCGTCGTAGGCGAGCGCCAGGTAAGCCAAGTTGGGCGTCTCATAGTACCGCTGCAGGTAGGCGGCGAAAAGTTCGTCCCCGCTCCTGCCGGTCACCTGGTTGACGTTGCTGCCGAAGTCGAACGCCGGCCCCGCAAGGTAGGCGTCCACCGACTCCAGAGCCGTGAACAGCAGGGACTCGCTATTGATGAGCGCTAACCCCTTCGGGCTGTCGAACTGGCTGATCTGGCGGACAATGTAGCCGGCCTCTGCGGGGAAGAGCGGAAAGAATATGCCTTGCGGACTGTCGACGGCGATGCGCGTGAGCACGGGAAGCATGTCGGTGTCGCCTCTGCGAACGGCGGCGACTGTCGTCACCGAGCCACCCAGCTCCTCAAAGGCGACGGCGAAGGCGTCTGTCAGGCCCGTGGTGTAAGGGTCGCCGTCATGGATGGCCGCCATGCGGCGCAAACCGAGTTCATTGTAGACGAATTCGGCTACCGCCTGCCCCTGGTAAAGATCGCTGCTGGCGACGCGGTAGTAACCGGCATGGTGGTTGGAACCGGCGTTGCCGCGCAGGTCGGACGTCAGCGATGGGGCTGTATTGGCGGAGGAGATCATCACCAGGCCGGCCTCGATGAGGATCGGCGAGGCCACAGCCCCCGCCACCGAGCAGGATGTGCCGATGACGCCCACGACGCGCCGGTCGCCGACCACCGTCTTGGCCGCCGCCGCGCCGCCTTCCGCCGTGCAAAGAGAGTCAAGCCCAGCCCCCATGCTCACGTTGTGCCCCTTAATCGGGCCGTAATCGGCCAGCGCCATCGCCACCGCCCGTTGCCTGGGAATCCCCAGTTCGCCGATTCCGGTCAGAACCTCAAGTGAACGAATCTGAATCGCCTCGCCAGGACCGACCACCACCGTTCCCAGCGGGCTGACAACAAGATCCTGCGCCATACACGCGCCGCCCAGCAGAAGCGGGCACAGCAGAGCCAGCCAGCGCAGCATCCCAAAGTGGGCGCGGTGAATCTTCTTCATAATCCTTGCTCCTTGGCCCGCCTTGGCTGCCGGCGGAGGGAATGGCGGCTTTGCGCCGCTTCCCGGCGTTAGCTCTAAAATACATGATCGGGCGCGGCAGGTCAAATCGGGTGGAATCCCCGCGGGACGGCGCGGCCCTCTCATCCGTTCCACCAGATGCTCGCTTCAATGGAGCCATGACCTTTCAGCCATGGATACGAGGCCCTGGCGCGGCTGGCCAAGGCGCACGTCGTCGAGCTTCAATGGAGCCATGACCTTTTAGCCATGGATACCTTTTTGCTGCCGTCCTGCTGGTCTCTCTCGATCTCGCTTCAATGGAGCCATGACCTTTCAGCCATGGATACCGCGTATAGGGTCGGATCCTCCACACCCGCCGTCTCGCTTCAATGGAGCCATGACCTTTCAGCCATGGATACAACGGCAAGTGCAGCGACGAGAAGAAAAACCGTTTAAGCTTCAATGGAGCCATGACCTTTCAGCCATGGATACCTGACTCTGTTGTTTGTGCTGGCATCTCACGAGTCGAGCTTCAATGGAGCCATGACCTTTCAGCCATGGATACGATGCTGACGGGGGCTTTCGCGGCCAAGGAGTACAAGCTTCAATGGAGCCATGACCTTTCAGCCATGGATACACCCAACCGGCAATAACTCGCCGAATCCGTTGTCATCGCTTCAATGGAGCCATGACCTTTCAGCCATGGATACGACGAGCACCTCGCTCGCCTCCACGTTGAACACTCTCGCTTCAATGGAGCCATGACCTTTCAGCCATGGATACCCCGTCCAGACTGGCGAGAACAAGATCACCTTACGCCAGCTTCAATGGAGCCATGACCTTTCAGCCATGGATACCGCCCCGCGCCGAACGGAGGAGATGCGCATACCATGGCTTCAATGGAGCCATGACCTTTCAGCCATGGATACGCGCTCAATCATCCAGCGACCTCGCAGCCTCGGGATGCTTCAATGGAGCCATGACCTTTCAGCCATGGATACATTTTGTAATCCGAGCCATCTCACCCTCCAAACTTGACGCTTCAATGGAGCCATGACCTTTCAGCCATGGATACCAGGACAGCCTACCCCTCTGTTTTTCAACCTGTGAGAGCTTCAATGGAGCCATGACCTTTCAGCCATGGATACAGCTGTCCATGGCCTCGCCGTCATTAGCGGGAATGACGCTTCAATGGAGCCATGACCTTTCAGCCATGGATACGACGATAGAGAGGCTGGCAAGATGAGCGAGGAATCGCTTCAATGGAGCCATGACCTTTCAGCCATGGATACTTGGATCGGCGACGCTCGCCAGATGATAGTCAGGACGTGCTTCAATGGAGCCATGACCTTTCAGCCATGGATACTTTGCATAGCAGTTATCGCAACCGGGCGAAACCTCAGTGGCTTCAATGGAGCCATGACCTTTCAGCCATGGATACGACATCGGTGCGGGGCGGCACACCGTCCACAGTGACCCGCTTCAATGGAGCCATGACCTTTCAGCCATGGATACATGCTCTGGCCGGTCTTGACCTCGGACCGTTCATCACGCTTCAATGGAGCCATGACCTTTCAGCCATGGATACGCGATCATCTTCTGTCACCAGCTGCCGGTCGATGTGGTGCTTCAATGGAGCCATGACCTTTCAGCCATGGATACCAGCCAGAGCAGTGTCGCAGATCCAACGACAACTGTGCTTCAATGGAGCCATGACCTTTCAGCCATGGATACGCAAGTTGAGCTCGCCGGCCGATCTGACGCTGATGATGCTTCAATGGAGCCATGACCTTTCAGCCATGGATACAGTGGAAAATTAGGGCTTTCCGCACTGATTGTGCCGTTCGCGCATACAATTGGCAGCGTTGCCCGCTCCGATTGCGATTCGATTGTCAGTGCAAACCTGCAAACGCCCCCCTTTTGACCACTTATTGTGCGAGCGCTTCCCGTCTGAACCGTTCATCACCAAACCTCTCGCAATATGAATCCAAGCCAATATGCGCCACCGACCCGAATCCTTTTACCACACAACGCTCACACCACCAAAGGCTCCCTCTGGGTGGGCTTGATCTGCCGTCCCAACGTCCTCACCGCGCCCGATCCGCGACCATCTGCGGGGCCAATATCAATGATTAGCACCCGATCCTCTTTCTGATTGATGATCTCGGTCAACGCCTCCTCCAGCATAACCCGCTCCTTGGAAGAAAGATCGCACACAAACACCGAATACTGCAACGGGTCCCCGAACCCGTTCATCTTCTTGAAAATCCTGCGCAATCGCTTGGCCTCCCCCACGTCATAAGCCACAATATATCTGGTACGCATGCATCACCTCGTCGTGAACGCAGGGTATTTCTTCAACTCGCCCAGCAGAAAACGGCCCAGCAGACGCGCCTGCACCTCCATGATCCGGCGGTAGCTGATCGAATATTGGAACAAAGGATGTGTTATCAACGTGTCCATCCTGCGCTCGAACGCCCTGATAACCGCCTTCCGCCCATCCTGTGTCAGCGAGACAGCCCCCGACCGCTGGATGAAATCCTTCTCCTTCAATTCGCCGTTGTTGAACAACGTCAGCGAGGCCGAGTCTGCAATCAGAGGGCGAAACTCCTCGGCCAGGTCCAGAGCCAGCGCAGGCCGTCCATACCTCGGTTGATGATAAAAACCCATGTACGGGTCAAACCCCACCTGCATCGCCGACACCATCGCCTGCCTGATCAGCATCGAATACAGAAAGGACAGCACCGAGTTGACCGGATCCTTGGGCGGACGCCGGTTGCGCGTCCGAAAATCGAAAGCGCTGCTCTCGGACCTGATCATCGCCCCAAAATTGGCGAAGTAGACGCGCGCCGCCGCGCCCTCGATTCCAAGCAACGTCTGCAGAGAAGCGGCCGATTCCACCCTCGTGGTCAGCCGCCTGATCTCCTGCAGCGCCGCCGCCGGCGCGTCCGCATGGTTGCGGCGCAGCATCACCCGGCTGTTGCGCAGCTTCGCAATCACAATCTCCTTCGCTATCGCCAGCGACGTCGCCGGCTCCCCCGCCGCGCGGAACTGGCGCATGCGCAACTCCACATTCTTATGCGCCATCCCCCACGTCACCCCCTTCAACCAGCCCCCGTACGTGAAATGACAGATCGGGATGTCCCGTTCCAACAGCTCGCGCGTCGCCTGCGCCGTCACCTGCGCATTGCCAAAAATCGAAACGCTCGACACGTCCAGCAGCCTCGCCTTCGCAACTGTCTTGCGTTTTACGCTCACCGTCAGGCTGTCGCCCGACTTTCCCACCACGCCCCCCTGCGCCACCACATACATCGGCAGCGCGTCATCCCGCGCCGGCATCATGCGCCGCACGTCGTCAGGCCGCACAACATACCGGCTGCCCCTCAAAAAACTCACCTCGTCCGGCAGACAGATGCCCACAAGCGAGCAACGAGGACACTTCGGGCTGTCCTCCAGCGGCGGCGGGATCTCGCCCCCCGCCGCCATCGCCCGCGCCGCCTCCAGCATCTCTAGCGTCTGCTTCACCAGCATATCGTCGAATCCGACATGTACCCGACGCTTGGACCCCACGTAGTAGATAATGCCCTCGCCACACTCATAGCCGTTGGCGCGCAGCAGCAGCCCCTGAATGCACAGCTGCACCCGCTCCGGGTCGTAAACATGCCCCGGAATGTCGGGCACGGTCCCCCGCTTGTAGTCAACCGGCGTCGCGCGCCCCCCCTCCGTCTCCACCAGGTCGATGCGCGCAATCGCCCCCAGCCCTTCGTCCGAAAGCATCACCGAACGCGCATGGATCTTCTCAGGCTGCGCGTCCCCCTCCTCTGATTCAGACGAACTGCTCTTCTGCCCCCGCGCCGGCAGGTCGCCGGCCGGCTCGTCAACCCGCCTGTGCTGCAAGCGCCCATCCACCGTATCCGCGCTGTGCGCGAACTCCCCCTGCACCCACTCCAGGTAACACAGCCTGGGACAGTAAACGAACTCGTTAAGCATCCGCGCCGGAACCAGTTCCGGCGCGCTGTTGGGGAGATTTGCGACAGTTGTCATGGCGACCCTCTCTTTCACTCAACAGGAACGAAGATGCCCAAGCCATAGTGACAGGCAAAGCCGAGGAGAACAGGGCCGTCCAACTCCTCCTCAAAATCAATTTCGACATTGTACGCCCCGCCACCTTTGGGGCCACTTCTTCGATACTTGTAAAAGTCGAAAGCGCGGAACCCAACTGAGCGTCCACCGCGGATCGGCTTGATGGGATCGCGCGGATTCAGACAATCTACTTTGTTCAAACCGGGTCCGTCCGGCCAGCGCAGAGTGAATTCCCGTCTGACTTGCTCAACCGGGCCATCCACTATGCGCCTCTGATGCTTTGGCCCGCGCACCTTGACATGGCGAGTCAGCACATAGGGCGTAAGTGATCGCCAGCGACGGGATCTGCTGAACAGCGGGGAAACGCCGGCAAAGTCTTCTGCCCTTCCGTGCGCTTGATAAACCAACTGGACGGGTTCCCGTTGACCACCTGGATCGAGAGTGTTCACCGAGACAATCGCCTTAAACTCCTCTGGGGCAAGTCCTCCCGGCGCCCAGATCGTGAGGTGGTCGATTTGCCCGTCGCCGTCCTCGTCGGTAGGCACGTAGAAAGCATGGCAGTGCCCCCGCAAGGGCTTTCCCGACGCGTCCTTACCTGAGAGAGTATCCGATCTCCCTCCGCCATTCTGTCCCCCATACTTCGCCATCGCGCTCCTGCGCGCCAACTCTCCCCATCGCAGCGTGTCGGATACGATCGGAAGCGGCCTGCCCGCCATAGCAAAACGTACGACCGTGGCCCCCGCCCCCCGCCTGCGCCGCTGGCGCCTTTGGGCCCGGTACGCCGTAAAACAATCGGCCTTGCGGACGTAGGGCCACCATTGCGCGCCTTCGGGGTCTATGCGCCCGCCGCGTCGCAGCGTAGTACTCTCTACTTCCAGATCCTTCAACTTAATCGGCGTCCGCGGCGTCAGCGTCTTGGTTATCTCCCAGTCACCTTTGGGGAGCGAGCCCGATTCCAGAGCGTAGGAATTGATCGCCGGATGCTCCGACTCCAGCGATGCTTCGACCCAGGACTCGGCCCGGCCCAAGTAGGGCATATTGCGCAAAATGGCTGACAAGTCCGCACGCTGAACCGGGTCCACCTCTATTTCAGGCCACACAGCATACACCGCATCGTTCGTCCCGATAGCCACGAATGAGTCTATTACCAGCGTTGTCCGCTCCCTCTTGCCCTCATTATATGGCATGAAGTGCCGGGTATGGCCTGTCGAGGCCGCGGGCAGATGAAACTCTGGCAATGTCGATGCCAGCGCCTCCACGATAGGGGCAACTCGTTCCGCAGGCAACTCCGGCAACGTGCGCCACCATGTGGCCACAATGCCCCGCAGGATGCGCCACGGAGACGGCGGCCACTCCGGTACGCCCTCGTTGACCTGCCTCCCCCACTGCGTGGCATGATAGCGGTTCGCCGTAAACGCAAATCTGATGGCAAGCATCTTACTTCCCCTTGAACGTAATTCGCGTAACAGGCGGGTCCGCGAACAATCCCTCAGAAGCGCAGGCCGCGATCAACGCGGGGAGATCCGACCCCAACTCCGCAGTCGAAGGCACACTGAATCCCTCCTTGGGCCGCGTGACCGCCAACTCTCCATCCACATCTAAATCGCACGCCGTTCGCAGCCGTAACCCAGTCTCTAGAAACCTGCGCACCTTCCACAGCGCCAGCGTGATCAGGAAACGTTCCCCTGCTGTTCCCAGCGGATAAGCCCTGATCTGGGCCAAGTCAATGTTGAAAAACGCGGTGATGCTCTTGGCGGTGTACTCGGTCCGGTGAAAAGGTACGTTGCCGAATCCCTTGTTCGTGTCGCCGCTCGGGTCAACAGGGTCGTTCTTGACACCGCCGCTGTCCGCTGGAACAACATCCCTTGCCTCGATGAACGCGGAAAGCGCTCTTGGCAATCGATAGCGGCCGCCTGCCAAATCCTTCTTGGCCAAAAAGACCCCGTGAAGAAGCGAATTTGCGTCCATTTCAGCCAGAACTCGCGCGAGTTCTTGTAAGTCGACCTGGCCTCTCTCTCGATTCGCCAGACGATCTTTCAGCTTGTCCAATACGGCCGTGTCAGTCCCCTCCAGGATGTAAGGTGAATTCAGCCTATGTGGCTCTACAATTGAATTCGTTGTCTGCCCCTCCTCCCACAAGTCAACATGGACATAGGGCATTCCGTCCAAAACATCAACCAGCTTGTTATTGCCCGCGTCCCAGCACACCGCTTCCAGCCGGTTAGCCATCGACTGCGCCGATTCGACCAGTACCATATCGACTGTTCCGTCGGCGCTGGGCCTCTCGTACTTCGCGGCCCCCAAATTCGGAAACCCGGTTGGCTGAAAACGTGTTCCTTGTATGGGTTTGAGCTCCGCCTCCATGAGAAGGCGGGGCTGCTCTCTTAACTGCTGCCATTGAATGGCCATTGTGGATTGCCTCCAGTGATCAATATAGATTACGAAGATTGGGATTCAGTTCGTGGTGGCTTCCGAACTGCGCGTTTCGCTAGGGCGCAGTGCATACTTCTGTCAAGAGGAAACAGCAGCGCGGCGGCAAGGCGGCGGCCATGCTCTGACCCGTTGGCAATGCCCGGTTCGTCAGATAGTGGCTGCAACCCCGAGGCCCTGAGACGACGACAAGCCACCTGATAAGCGTCATCAACGCGGCCCGCTCGCAGCATGGACAATATGCGGGGCTCCATCCGTATATCTGTTTTCGCGTCAAACTCCGGGCAGACGAACTCTTCGGCCAGCAATGTCATCTTCATCACCGCAAAGGCCATCGGGAAGTCAAATGGTGCAGGGCTCTGTTCAACACCTTCTTTTTTGTCCCGTTGTCGGTAGCGCACGAATGAGAGGGGCAGGGCCAATTCTGCAACGCGTTGGGCATCTACGTTGTCGTTCAGAAATTCGACAATGTCGGCAAGAGGGGTCGAATATGCCGAGGAAAGGGGCGGGTAACGCAGATTATGCATCTGACCTTCAAGGCAACGACGTACCAGCACGGCCAACATGCTGTCCAGAGTGTCTCCAGCGCTCCACACAAAGGAAGTGCTGTCCTTCTTCCACGCAGTTCTCCTGCTTGTATCTACCGGCTCCATGTTTTCCCGCACACTGCCGATCCTTCTCTTTCCCTCCGGTGGTTCGCCACGAATCGATGCCATCGCTTGGGCCAGTCGAAACTCAGGCGATTTGTCATTAGCATGGCGAAGCCAACCATGAGAAAGACTATTGAGGGGGAACACACCCTTGCCCTTGTCATTGTCCTTGCTCAGGCTTGACTTGGATAGCCACCGCTCGGCATGGCCGACGGCGATCAGCACATTTTGCAAGTCTTCTGGTCGTCCCTGTTGGCAGAAGTCGATGATGGCGTTTTCGATCTGGCTCAACGCGGTACCGAGGCCAGCGGGAGCATTCTGAGCCGACACATTGCGCCGCAGGCTATCCATCCATGCGTTCAGGTCGAAGAGAACATTGGCCCGTTGGGCGGTGTCTTGGTCGCGTCGGACATGAAAGCGTCCCAGGGGAGCCGCCAGGTAAGCTCTCCCGTTTCGTTCCAAAAACCCGTACCGTTGAAATTGAGAGATGCCCCGTTCAGTTCCCAGCCCGGCGACCGCTCTTGCGAAATCCGTGCCGCTGGAGACCTGCCGGCGCCCAAGTTGAGCGCGTCCCTCAGACACTAGATGTACCAGTTCGTGCAGGTTTGCGGCGTGGTCCCAAAGCGGCGCCCAGAATTCAGCCCTGGACGAATCGCCATACTCGGAGTCCACAGAAGTTCCGTATCCGGCAGCAGAGTTATCCGCCGTAAAAGGGTAGACTGCATTCGAGGACGTTTGCGCTGAAAGCCTTCGAGCGGCGGCGCCCGCGAAAAGCAATGCACCCTCAAACATCAGAACGTAGTCCCAGGGATTAGTCAATGCATCATCGCTGAACCCCACGAATGCATTGGCTCCTCCGACGCTGCTAGGGTTGTAAAAGCCGGTTGAGCGCTTTCTGACAAGCTGGGGCGAACCTTCATTGAAAAGGGTTGCGATTAGCTGGCTTCGGGTAATGGCTTCGCCATTGCGTTGCTGGTCCAGGTCCAAAGCCGAGACAATGTTTTGCATGAAGTTGTTGCTGAATTCCAGTCTCCCATCGATGCCTCCTGTGCCGAGCAAAGGAGGATACTTTGCTCCACCCGATGTCAGAACGTACGTCGCATCGAGCCAGCCCAGTGCATCATCCGGGAACCGGGCTCGACACTGAGCTAGAATCCATTTTTTCGTGACCTTCCTTTCCGCGCCTTGTAGTTTCTGGGACTGAATCAAGACCTGCCTGCCCTTTGCAATTACCTCATGCCAGAGTCGAAACCTGTGCGAATCCTGTTCTCCGATAATCTCCATTGCCTTCGAGTTGTCTTTGGAATGGAATCCGCTGCCGCCATTCCACGGCGACACGATGGGCGTGGGCCTGTATTCACTCTGAAAAAATTCCATCAGCCCATCACGATCCAATCCGGAGCGCAAAAAGTAACTGTCGTTCTGCCACCACGCTCTGGCGGACGGATCCTTCTGCTCCGACACCAGACGGAAGATGCCTAATGCCTTAAGATAGGCCATCAAAGGCTCCGGAGCACATCCCCGCAGTTCAAGTTCGTAGGGTTGGTTCAATTTTTTCCCTCCTGCTCATTCTTGCTGGCGCGCATATCCGCGGCGCGCAGGATGGCCTCCAGGTAGGCGAGCCTGAACGGACCGAGCCACTCCAGCAGACCCAGGCTCCGCTCCAGCCAAGAGTGCCGCCCGCTATCATCCAGCCCAATTCGCGCCAGCGACAGGTCCAGCGTTGTTTCGCCTATCCGCATTCTATCGCCCAGGTCTACGGAAGGCAGCGTTTCCCGTTCCGACACCTTATACCCCAACAGATAGTTCGGATCCGGGTTGCTATCCGTGAATCCCCTGCGTTGTTCAGGGAGGGACCTGATCCCGAGTCGCACCTTGCCGTGATGTGACGCTGCCAAGTAGGCGGCCAGATCGCGGTCTCGTCCCTTCAGCGCCGATTCGTGTTTAAGGATAGCCAACGCGCTGCCTAACTCGTGGCGGAAGTGCCGCCGCGAGGGATCCATCTTCCCACTGCCCGGACTTTTCGCCATCAGGCAATCCTCAACAGGCACTGCTTCCCCTTCCGGCAGGGATTTTCGCAGCATCTCCTGGAACGCCGAGTGCGCCTTGCCCGCGTCATGGTACAGGGCGGCAAGTCTGACAGTTTCAGGCAAGCTCGGATCGTGCAACGACTCGGACAATCTTTTCAGAATCTTGTCCACCTCAGCTACGACGTGGCGGGTGTGGTCGACCAGCGTTACCCATTTTCTCTGTGTGGAGAGCGGGTCCGAACTCTGGCCTTCCTCCGGCTCCTGATTATCATCCGCGATCGGCTCCACCGCTTCATTGTCTGATGGATCCCATCCAACCCATCCAATCTGCGGGGAGTAGCCCCCCTGCGCGGCATCCAGCATCAAGGTCATGCCCGGATAAATGTCTCCCAGTCGAACTTCTATCCACCGATTGTCCAGATAATCCCACCGCCACGCCGTGCGCTTTGCGTTCTTCATGTAATCAAGAAAGCTCTTGCCAATTCGGGAAACGCTTACCGTTTCAGAATGAATCGGCCTCGGTTCGTCTTCACCAGGACCTGCCGCGGGAACATCCCGCCAGAATACGGTTACATCCCGCTCGTCCATCCCGCGCACGTACTGCGATACGTCCAGATAGCTGCCCGACAGATCAGGCGTAGTATCGAATAGCCCTACCACGTCGCGCTTGCGGATCACAGTGAGATGGTCCGCGTCTTCCATCACATCGCCCAATTTCTCGATGTCTGACGGTCCGGCAGACTTACCCTCCAGCGATCTCATAAGTTGGCGGGCCGGTTCCACCTCAACCGGATCGTACGGCGCTGTATCCTGCTTGCTCTCCCCCCTATCCACCCAAAAAATACTTCCGCGCTCTTCTTTGCCCTCGCGGTTGCATCGCCCGAACCTTTGCACCATGGACGGCCACGGCGCAAGCTCGGGCATCAACGTTTTTGCCGAAATATCCACACCAGCTTCGATAGCCTGGGTTGCCACGACAACCCTTCCCGGACCCGTCTTGTCTATATCCCGCGAAAGCATCTCTCGTTTCTCTTCCCTCTCCTGGCCCCGAAAGCGTGAGTGGATCAACACCGTCTCGGCCTCCAGCGATACCCACCGGGGATTGTTCAGGGCCTTGTAGATCTCCTGCGACCTCTCTACGGTATTGACTATTACCAAGGTCATAGTTCCACTTTCGTGTTTCTCTGCAACGAATTCGGCCATCTTGCGGGCGTACCCCTTGCCACTCTCCATGGGGATTTCAGTCACAATCTTGCGGGCATTGTGACGACGACTGAGGCGAGCGTCCTGCAGATCGTCGCCGTCAAGCTCCAAGACCTGAGATGCGACGGGCGCGCCATGGTCTATGGTGTCGAGCCAGCCAGGCTTGACCGTTGCCGACATCCAAATGCTATGCGCCGGTCCGAAGGTCCCCAGCTTATGTCGTAGCCCGTCAAGTTGGGTTGACGTGGGCAGACCGTTTGCCATCAGTTGCACTTCATCCATAACCCAAAGACAATCGTTGTTCAGCAGGCCATACTCGATGGGCCACATGAAGGGGGTGCTGCCATATCCCCGGTTGAGGGCGCGCGACAGCAGCATATCCTGAGTGCCGATAATGATGTACGGCTTTTCAGGATGCAAATACCACTGAACGCGCGGCTTGCCCCCCATAAGGATAGCTACCCCGACATCGTCTGTCTTGCCCAATTTCTCAAGCCAGCCTTTGACTCGCTTTTCAGTCTGCTCAACCAATGTCCGCATCGGAAGGCAGTATACCAGCCGGCGCGGCGTAACAGATCGCACCTGCGGTTCAGGATGATGGAAATACCTGTATAGCCATCCCAAAATCGCGGTTTCGGTCTTCCCGGCCCCCGTCGGGATCCTCAAAAGAGTAGGGAGGTCCCTCCTCTCGGTAATCTGGGATTGATAGGGATAGGGTTCATGCCCGGTCGCAGTCGAGAAAAATTCTGTATAGTCCATTCGACACTCTCCAGGTAGCGATTGTGTTACAATAAACTGTAACCGTATGATTCTGGGCAGGCGAAGTGCCTGATCTGTGCTCTGACAGTTTTCAAGTGAACGATAGATGTGAAAACCTTATACATTTAATAAAATAGCATAAATTTCGGCACCTGCCAATACTCAAATTCACGTTTAATCTGATCTTCTGGCCAGAACAGGGCATCCAGCCAGAAGACCGGGCCCCTTTGAAGCATTAACGTTATCAGGTTGTATCTGCAAGCGCAACCCATCTCCGGGCCGCAAGGCCCGGCCCCATTGAACGGCTGCACGTCAGTCGCGCCTCCTTTCAACACAACCCCCCTCATCCACTCGGCCATCTCTCCACGCCTGGACTTCCCAGCCATTCCTGTTTGCAACCTACTGGCGCTTCGACGATACATGGCCCCCCAATCCTCGCATGCCTCCCAAAATCGAGGTGCGGCCAGTGGAGCGCCTTTCTCTCACCCGCCGGCCAGCCTCGGCCGAGAAGAGCGGTTGGAATCCTGCAAATCCCCAAATCCTGTCAATCCTGATTCAGACATCCTCCTCCCAATAATCTGGGTGGCGCCCCGCCCTCCATAATAATTGCCAATTCCTGAATATGTGTAGTACAATTGTTCGACAACGCCGCATATCCATTCGCGGGCCGATCGCAATCACTGCTCCTCATCGCCGCAATCGTGCCCGGTTGCACCACCCTGTGCCGCCAACAACCGGAGAACAAAACCATGCCAAAAACACTCTGCAAAGGCGTAAAAAGAGATGGAACCCCTTGCCAGGGCCAGGGCCTGCAACGCTTCAACGGCTACTGCATCGCCCACGGCCCCCCCCGAAAAAACGCGCGAGTGGCGCTCGCGCGGCGGGAAGAACTCCTCCACCGCCGCCAGGTCCGACAAACGCATACCCGAACGACTGCGAGGGGCCATCGAAGCGCTCGACCAGGGCCTCCTCGATGTGCGGGAGGGAAATCTCGACCCCGCCGCCTACTCCGCCATGTGCCGCGGCGCTAAGGTGATGGCCGACCTCTACCGCCTCGCCGATGAAGACATGGAACTGATTCGCAACGAAGAGACCGAAGCCGCCGCTGCCGAAGTCGTCGGCGGCCACGGCGACCTCGCCATCCTCACCGCCGCCGCCGCCATCACCGCCCAGCAAAACCAGTACAGGATCGAATCGCTCATCGACCAGGGCTTTGTAACTCTCGAACTCGACCAGTCGCAGGATGCGGACGAACCCCCGGAACCGGTCCTCACGTACGCAGGAAGACGGCGCTTCGGCTACCAGCTCCTCACCAGCTACACACAGGAGGACATCAACGAACTGAAACATCAGGTGGAATATGGCGTCGACGAAGAGGACGTGCCCGGCTTGCTCGACCCCCTGAACAAAATGCGCGCCGCCATGGAAGAGGCCATGGCCGACCTCACACGCGATCCCGCGCCCGCGCCCGACGCCTTGACCGGCCAGACCCTGAGCGAACTGCCCGCCGGCGTGAAAATCGGACCCGTGCCGGCCGCCAACCCCGAAAGCGCCGAACAAGCCCTGGAAATCTTGGAGGATCAGCTCCGTCAGGTCAAGGAGCTTACCCGTGAACTCAAGGAGATGTACGAAGGTGAACTGGCCGAGGATACAGTGGACCGAATAACCGCAAACTCGTGATGCCTTGGCCGTCTTGTCTATCCCCCTTCGCCCGCCACAGTCGTATACCTACTTCCAATAAATAATATATTATTTTATTAACATCTTGCACCTGCGCAGCCGCCATTCGACTCTACCCCCTGCACGCCCTCCCCAACGACTGCTGCAACCGCCCGTTGGCCGCCAGGCGCCCGCAAAATTTTTTTCTGCCAAACGCTCGTAAACGCTCGTGAACGCTCGTCCATCTCTCATACGAGCGTTCGTGCATCGCTCGTCCATCACTCGTACAAGCGCCCCCACTAAAAACTGGAAACCAAAAACTCCCTTGCCAGCCCTGTCGAAATCGAGTACAATGATCCCAACTCGTCCTGATCCGTTGAGGAGAACGCCCATTTGTCATTTCGCCCATTCTCTTTAGGCGATGCCCTGCTCCTGCAGCGTCTGCGCAAGGATTCGACGCCTCTCCAGATCGAGCGCATCCTGCTGGAATCGATATCGCCTGTGCGGACTGTGCTGCGCTCCTGTTTTCCCTGGTATCGTCACAGTTCGTTCACCTACGTCCTGCGCCAGGAAGAGAACGGCTTGGCTCGCGAAGGGCTGATCCAGTTGCATCTGCGCCCCCACTCCCACGAAGCCGACGTGACCCTGCTTGCGCCTGCGCTTGACGCCCCCCAGGGCCATCCCGCCATCTGGCAAAAGCTGTTGACGTACAGCGCCCAACATATCATCCGCCAAAAGGTAAGCAGGATCTTCAGCGACCTGCCCGACCAACCGCTGCTCGTCGACACCTTCAAACAGGTCGGCTTTACGCTGCTCACCCAGGTTACAATCTGGCGGCTGGACACCGCGTCCCCGGCCCGGCCCGATTCGACCCCGGCAGCGATACGGCCGCAGCGCGCTGCGGACGCCTGGGAACTGGAGCAGTTGTACCGGCGCATCACGCCGGCGCCGGTGCAGCAGATGGAGATGGGGCTGACGCCCGACCAATCTGAAGGGGACCGCATTTCGCCCATCCTCTCCAACCCCCATCAAACGCCGATGACCGGTTATCTGTTGGAGGACGACCGCGGGCTGGCCGGCTGTGTACAGATCATGTGGGGCAGGCGCGGCGCCTGGACTCGTCTGTGGGTCGACACCAACGATCCGCGCACGGAGAATGCCCATCTGCTGTTGGGCTTTGCGCTGCAGCGCATTGACGAAGCGCCGCACGTGCGGCGCGCCTACATCGGCGTGCGCGCCTACCAGACTGGTCTCAATGCGTTGTTGAGCGATTACGGATTCGCGCCCTTCACCGACCGTGTGCTGATGGTGCGCAATATCCTGCAGTGGCGGCGCCAGGCGGCTGACCAGCGGACGCCCGCGCTCGAAGCGGCGCAGGAGGTCGTGCCCGGCTCGCTTGCCATTCCCAAGGCGAATGGTTTTCAGAGGGCGGAGGTAGGCGCCGCTGCACCATCGCATTGCGTCGTCGCGCTCTGTAACGGAAGAGGGTGGCCGGGCGCAGAACTGAATTTGATTGCCGCTCCCATCAGCTGCACAATGGATGGCAACAAAAAAGAGGAACTGGCCGGACAAAAATGACTCTACGCATTTCAGATGATCTGGACCTATTGTTGGCTGTCCTGCCGCAACGCATTCGCGTATCGTTGCAGCAGTTGGGCCGGGCCGACGATCTGATCGAAATCGTGATGGACCTGGGCCGTCTGCCCGAGGCGCGTTTTCCTGATGGCGAAGTCTGTCTCAGCCCGGAGGAGACGACGCGCGATGATCTGCAACATGTGATAGACAATATCGGCGACTTCGGCGCAGACAATCGGGCCGGCATCGAGCGCACCTTGCACCGCATTTCGGCCATCCGCAACCGCGAGAGCACGGTCATCGGCCTGACCAGTCGCGTCGGCCGCGCCGTGTACGGCGTGATCGACATTATTCAGGAAATCATCATGAGCGGCAGCAGCCTGCTGCTGCTGGGGCGGCCCGGTGTGGGCAAGACGACCCTGTTGCGGGAAGCGTCACGGGTGCTCAGCGACAAAAAGCGGGTGGTGATCGTCGATACCAGCAATGAGATCGCCGGCGACGGCGACATTCCCCACCCGTCGATCGGCCGGGCGCGGCGCATGCAGGTGGCGACGCCGACTTTGCAGCATGAAGTGATGATCGAAGCGGTCGAGAACCACATGCCGGAGGCGATCATCATCGACGAGATCGGGCGCGAGCTGGAAGCCTTGGCCGCCCGCACCATCGCCGAGCGCGGCGTGCAGTTGATCGGCACGGCCCACGGCAATACGATCGAAAACCTGTTGATGAACCCGACCCTCTCCGATTTGGTCGGCGGCATCGACACGGTGACGCTGTCGGACGAGGAGGCCCGGCGGCGGGGTACGCAGAAGACGGTTCTGGAGCGCAAGGCGCCGCCGACCTTCGATGTGTTGATCGAGATCCAGGAACGGCAGCGCATGATCGTTCATCACAAAGTGTCTGAGGCTGTTGATTCGCTGCTGCGCGGCTGGACACTCTCCCCCGAAATCCGCTACGTGAACAGCGACCTCGAGGTCCACATCGAATCGGTCGAAAGCCTGGGGAGTCCCGGCCGCATCGGTCAGAGCCGGCAGGGGCCGGAGGGGAGCCGCCGCCGGCAGTCGGCGCGCAGGCGTGACGAGCGCGCCCCACAGGTGGCGGAGACACTCGACGGCGGCAACGGCGAGGGCAAACAGAGGGCTGTGCGCGTCTTTCCATACGGCATCGGCCAGAACCGGCTGCGCACCGCCGCGCAGAATCTGAAAGTCTCGGTCGAGGTGGTCAAAGAGTTGCGCGATGCCGATATCGTCATGACCTTGAAGAACTATTTCCGCCAGAAGCCCCAGCCCATCGCCGATGCCGAGCGCCGCAATGTGCCGGTCTACGTTTTGCGCAGCAATACGGTTGCGCAGATGGAGCAGTATCTGCTGGACGTGTTTCAGTTGCGGCGCGATGATCCCGACATTATCTTCGACACTGCCATGCGCGAGACGCAGAACGCGATTCAACGGCTGCAGAAGGGGGAAAAGTCGGTCGAGTTGAGTCCGCAGGCGGCTTCGATTCGCAGCCAGCAACATCAGCTGGCGCGCACGGCCAATCTCATCAGCCACAGTTACGGGCGCGAACCCCAACGCCGCGTGCGCATCTTCAGCCCGCCGTAGGCGCGGGTCGCGTCCTTACAACGTGTGTGCAATGTTTGTAACCTTTGAAGGGTCGGACGGCAGCGGCAAGACCACGCAGATCCATCTGCTGGCGGAACATCTGCGTCAGGCCGGATGGTCCGTGCTGACGACGCGCGAGCCGGGCGGCACGCGTATCGGCGACGGCATCCGTCAGTTGTTGTTGGACTTGGCGCATACGGAGATGCACGCCCGCGCCGAGACGCTGCTCTTCAACGCCGCGCGCGCGCAACTGATCGAGGAAGTAATCCGCCCGGCCCTGGCCGCGGGCAGCGTCGTCCTGTGTGATCGTTTTGCCGACAGCACCCTCGCCTACCAGGGCTACGGCCATCAGCAGGACATAGCGGAGTTGGCGCGCCTGATCGAATACGCCACCGGCGGGTTGCGCCCTGATCTGACGGTTTACCTGGATCTGCCGCCATCCGAAGGGATCAGACGCAACCGGGGCCAGGCGGACGGCGAATGGAACCGGCTGGACGCGCAGGAGTTATCCTTCCATCAACGGGTGGAGGCCGGTTACCGGCAATTGATCGCGCAGGAGCCGCAACGCTGGGTCACCATCAACGCCGCCCGTTCCCGCGATGAAGTCCGTCACGACATCGTGCGCGCAGTGGGGGACAGGCTTCCCGCGCGCTCACCAACCCGCTGAAGTGTTTTCACTAGCCACTGACCACTGCCGTTCGGAGAGTCGTGCATGAAACTGGTCATCGCGATTGTGAATGAGGAAGACAGCCCCAATCTGCTGGACCGCCTGGGGCGGCGCGGCTATGCTGCGACCATCACCGGCACGCGCGGCGGCTTTCTGCGGATCGGCAACGCGACCATCTTCTGCGGCGTCGAGGATGAGCAGGTCGAGGATGTGCTGACCGTCTTTCGCGAGAGCTGCACCAGCCGCGTCCAATACGTCACGCCGCTGCCGCCGGTGATGGAGCCGGGCGAGATGCACATTCCCACGCCGGTCGAGAAACAGGTGGGCGGCGCCACAATCTTTGTTGTGCCGGTGGACCACTTTGAGAAGATATAAAGGCACTGTCGCCGTGCGGGCCATGCGCCTGCTACAGTCCGCCCAACCCTGACATGCCGGCATCATCCCCGTCGGGCGTTTCCGGCATCGAATCCTCGATCGATTCCGGGTTTTCCCCCGCCTCGAGCCGATCCATTACTTCGGTCATCTCCGCATCAAGCGGCTCGCCCGTCTCGTCGCTCATCTTGCGCATGAAATGGGCCAGCGCGCGCGGATCCTCCTGTTCCAGCCCGGCCATGAGCGAGGGATCATCCGCCATGGACTCGATCCGGTTCTCTTCCGAACGCAGCACCCGCAACCGGCTCATCAGCCGTTGCAGCCGTTGCCCGGCGCAGTTGGGGCAGGCGGACGCGCCGGCGTCGGCCGCGGCCATCGTGCGGAAGAGGACGCTCACCCGTTTCTTGCAGTCATAGCAGTAGTATTCGTAGATCGGCATCTGCTCCCCTTCGCGCTTCTAATCTTGTCTCGCCGTTGACGCTCTCGTGCATGCCGGCGCCGCGCCCATTCCCGCCAAATTTTCTCTCGCCTTGGCAATTGAACTATACTAATTGAACAACCCGCTGCCAACACGAAGTTTTCGATTGCTCATTATTATATGCAGCGAGAAGTCCGCCTCAAAGTGATATTGAGGCAAGAGAGATTAGCAAAGAGTACTGACAACTAGACACTAGGATCCGTTGACATTTCAAAGAATTCGTCAAAGCGGCGGCTTCTACAGGTTGCCTGCGGGCAGAATCGGACTGCGATTCGCCTGATTCTCGTGAACGAAGCCGCGATCTTCGTCGGCGCCGTTAATCATCTCCATCACTTAATCACCTGAATCACAGTTCAGACAATTGTCAACGGACCCAATCACTATCCACTGTAGTCAGGATGCGCCCGTTATGTTAGAAATTCAGGACGATGTGACCTGCATCTACGGTCAGCAGAATGAGCCGCATCCGATTCTGGTGGTGCTGTCCGGGCCGAGCGGGGTGGGCAAAGACACGACCCTGGCGCTGATGAAGCGGCGGGAACTCCCCTTTCACTTCGTCGTTACCGCCACCACGCGGCCGCGTCGGCCAACCGAGGTCGATGGTGTGGACTATGATTTCGTCTCGGTCGGCGAATTTGCCGAGATGATCGACGCCGACGAGCTGTTGGAATACGCGGTCGTCTACGGTGACTACAAGGGGATTCCCAAGAGCCACGTGCGCAACGCGTTGGCGAGCGGCAAGGATGTCATCCTGCGTATCGACGTGCAGGGAGCGGCCACGATTCGCCGCCTGATACCCGAGGCGGTCACGATTTTCCTGGTGGCGGAGAGTGAAGAGGAACTGATGCGGCGGCTGCGGGAGCGCAAGACGGAAACGCCCGACGGGTTGAAGATGCGCATCGCCACCGCGCGCAAGGAGATGCAGCAGCTACACGATTTTCATTACGTCGTCGTCAATCGCGACGACCATCAGGACGAAACGGTGGACAAAGTGATCAGCATCATACAGGCGGAAAAATGTCGCGTCGACTGGTCGCCGGTAGAGTTGTAGACAGGCTGCGATGAACCGTTTTGGCGGGGCGCCCTTTTCGGGCCGGGGCGCATTTAACCGCTTCTTCGGCGCACGCGGCCCCGCTTCCGCCCTGCTGCCGCCAACTTTCTTCATCCCTCTCGCCCCGCCGCGCGTCAGCCGGGGGCTGATCGGCATCAATCTCCTCGTTTTCGCTGCCACATTTGTCTACGGGCTGCTGGAGTACGGCGTCTGGAACGGCCCCACGAACTTGCGCGTTCTCTTTGACTTGGGCATGAAGTCGAACCTGCATATCCTGCAGGGGCAGAGTTGGCGGCTCTTCACCGCCATGTTTCTGCACATTGGCCCAATCCACCTGATTTCCAATTTGATTGGCCTCTTCTGGCTCGGTCCCATCATCGAAGGGCATTTCGGCCATCTGCGCTTCGCTGCGATCTACATTCTGGGCGGCCTATTGGGCAGCATCGCCAGCTACGCCTTTTCGCCGGCGCTCTCGGCCGGGGCGTCCGGCGCGGTCTTCGCGCTGCTGGGCGCCACCATCGTCTATTTCTATCGCTTTCGCGAGAATATGGGGCGGCAGGGGCAGTCGATGCTCCAGTCGGCGCTGACGATTCTGGTCATCAACCTTGCGCTCGGCTTTTCGGTCAGCAACGTGGACAATTGGGGGCACATGGGTGGATTGGTGGGCGGTGTCATCGTCGCCGTGGGGTTGTTGCCCCGTTACCGCCGGCCAACGGTCGTGCGCGCCGGCCCGCAGCCGCTGGTGCGCGAGGCGCGCATTGTCCGCAGCCTGGCGTGGACGCTGGTCTGCGCGTTTCTGCTTTTCGCCGCTTTCCAGACGGTTTCGTTTGTCGGCCCTCCTCTGCGCTAACCGCGTTCGGCCTACGCGCCCCTTCCGCGCAGGGGCGCAGCTCACCCGGCGTCCGGCTCCAGGCTTTCGGCGATCAGTTCGACCACATCCTTGACCGCCACGCCCTCCTGCGCGGCGTTGGCCGCGTCGGACATCATGGTCAGGCAGAAGGGGCAGCCGACCGCGACCGTGTCTGCGCCTGTGGCGCGAGCTTCGGCGTAGCGTTCGCTGCTGACGGCGCGCTCGCCCGGCTCCTCCTCCTTCCAGAACTGGGCGCCGCCCGCGCCGCAGCAGAAGCTCTGCTGGCCGTGGCGCGGCATCTCCTCCAGCTGGATGTTGTCGCCCTGCAGCAGCGAGCGCGGGGCGTCGACGATGCCGTTGTGCCGTCCCAGATAGCAGGGGTCATGGAATGTAACCACCCCGTCCTGCTGAATGTCGTACTCCAGTTTGCGCGCTGCCACCAGTTCCGACAGCAGTTGGGTATGGTGGATCACGTCGAACCGGTTTTGGTTTGGGCTGTACTGGTGATACTCCTTGCCGATGGCGTGGAGGCAGTGGGGGCAGGTGGTGACGATCCGCCGCGGCGCGACGTCGTTCAAAAGCTCGATATTGGTTTCGGCCATGCCCCAGAAGAGGTCCTCGCGGCCGGAACGGCGGGCAGCGTCACCGCTGCAACTTTCCATCTCGCCCAGCACGGCGTAGTCGACGCCGGCGTGATCCAGGACCTTGGCGAAGGCGCGCGCCGTCTGCCTGGCGCGCGGATCGTAGCTGGGCGCGCAGCCCACCCACCACAGGATATCGGCGTCCGGATTCTCATCGACGGTCGGCACCGCCAGCCCATCGGCCCAGGCCAGCCGTTCGCGGGCGCTTTGGTTCCACGGGTTGCCCTGGCGTTCGATGCCGCGGAAGGCCTGTTGCAGCGTCTGCGGGAAGCTGTCTGCGGTCAGAGCCTGGTAGCGGCGCAGGTGCATGATGTCGAACATCGGCTCGTTGCCCACCGGGCAGATGTCGATGCAGGCGCCGCAGGCGGTGCAGGCCCACACCGCCGATTCGCTGATGGCGTAGTCGAGCAGGGGAGGCGTCTGCGCGCCGGCGGCGATGGCCTCGGCTTGGCTGTTGATCGCGTAGCGCTTGTTGACCTCGAGCGCGGCGGGTGACAGCTCCTTGCCGGTGACATAGGCGGGGCACACATCCTGACAGCGGTTGCACATGATGCAGGCGTAGGCATCGACCAGGTGGGGCCAGGGCAGCTGCTCCAGGCGGGCCGCGCCGAACTCCTCGATGCTCTCATCCTCGAAATCGAGCGGCGGCAGTTCTCCCAGGGAGGTGCGTTGGGGCCGCGCCAGAAAGTTGACGCCGGACATGATCAGGTGCAGGTGTTTGGTGCGCGGGAAGTAGGGCAGAAAGGCCAGCACCAGGCCGAGGGCGACCCACCAGCCCAGATGCTGTCCCAGGGTCAACGTGGAGGCGTTCAGGCCGCCCCACAACAGACTGACGCCATTGGCGAAGGGTTGGGCCGGGTCGCCGCGGCCGGTCAGTTGCCGCGCCAGGGCGATGGCGAAGCTCTCGCTGAGGAGGCGGAAGCCCACGTGCAGCAGGATGAACAGGCCGACAACGAGCGAGTCGCGGCGGATGCCCCCGGATTTTACCTCGTCCACCAGCTTGATATTGTCGTGATAGCCGAGCGCGGGCGCATGGAATGCAAAGCGGCGCAGCAGAAAGTAGACCATGCCGGTCAGAATGGCAACGCTAACGAGGTCCGCCAGGAAGCGGTAGGCGGCGCCGATGGGATTTTGGCCCAGGAAGCGGATTGGCAGATAGCCCTGCAACAGATCGCCGAAGTTGACGAGCAGATAGAAGACGAAACCCCAGGCGATCAGCGCGTGGAAAACGCCGGCGCGGCCGCGGCTTTTCCACAGGTTGCCGAAGGTCAGCCATCTGCCGGCCGCCTGCGCCAACCGACCAACAAGCTCGTCGCGGGTTGGGAATTCACCCGCGCCCCGCCGGACGACCAGGTAGAGTTGCCTGAAGCGGAGGTAGCTCAGATAGAAGGAGACGGCAACCGCGGCCAGGAAGAGCAGTTTTTCGGCAAGGGTCAACATCGTGTCGGCGTCCGCTAGTGTGTGTAGTGTTGAAGTCGCTCTCTTCGCGCTCCGGCTCCCTTTTCGGGCAGGGGCGTTTTGCGTACTACGCCACTTTCGGGCAGGGGCGTATTGTACAATTATACACGCTCCGTTAAAGTAGCGCAGGAGCGCGAATCGTCCTATACTTGCTCTGCTTGGTGACCCCTTCTGACAGGTCGCCGCCGACCCCGAGACTACGTTTGCACGGAATCCCCGATGATCGGGACAACAATCGCAACTCGCAGATTCGCTGTTGCGCTGTTGCGCCGTATGCTTCAGGTCGATCTGCCCGCGTCCGAACGGACGGACGAGGATGTCGAGGCCGAAGCGTGGCAGAACTACCGCTGGAATTTCGGCGTCAACCTGGCTGACGGCGCCCTGTTCATGCTGGCCCAAAGCTTTATCTCGGCGACGACGATCCTGCCCTTCTTCGTCAGCAAACTGACCGACAACCCCTTTTTCATCGGCCTGCTGGCGGTGATTGCCCATGGCGGCTGGTTCTTTCCCCAGCTTTTTAGCGCCGGGCCGATCGAACGGACGGCCCGCAAAAAACCCTGGCTGATCAATCTCGGTTTCTTCACCGAACGCCTGCCGCTCATGCTGCTGCCGGCCACTGCGCTCCTTGCAGTCCGCGCCCCCATGTGGGCGTTGACCCTGTTTCTGCTGACCTTTGCGGTCTACAACTTCGGCGCCGGAATCATCGCCCCTGCCTGGCAGGATCTGATCGCCGTCTGTTTCCCCGCCAGGCGCCGCGGCCGTCTGATGGGCACTTCCATGTTTGTGGGGACGGTCGTCGGCGCGTTCGGAGCCAGCGGCAGCAGCCGGGTATTGGACACCCTGCCCTTCCCGCGCAATTTCATGACTCTGTTCGGGCTGGCCGCGCTTCTCATGCTAATCGGTTGGTTCGCCCTGGCCCTTACGCGCGAACCGGTGCGGCAGGTCCGCCGCACAGAAGAGAGCCAGCTGCGAATCTGGACCAGGCTGGGCCGGATTCTGCGGCGCGATCGCAACTTCCGCCGCTTTCTGATCGCGCGCGGGTTGCTTGCCGTCAGCGGGATGGGCTTGGCGTTCGTCACCGCGGCCGCGGTCAGCCGCTGGGATGTGTCGGGCGGGACAGTCGGCAACTACACGGTCGCGCTGCTGGTCGGTCAGGCGATGGGCAACCTGCTGTTTGGGCTGCTGGCCGACCGCAAAGGGCATAAGCTGTCGCTCGTCCTCGGGGGGCTGGCCGCCTTCCTGGCCTACATCATCGCCGGAATGGCCGCGACTCCGCAGCTCTACTATGCCGTTTTTCTGCTGCTCGGCTTCTATATCAGCGCCATCATCGTCTCCGGCCTGATGATCGTGTTGGAGTTCGTCGGCTCGGAGCAGCGCCCCACCTACGTCGGCATCACCAACTCGATTATCGGCGCCGTCAGCGTGGTCATCCCGCTGGTTGGCGGCGGGTTGGCGACGATCAGTTACGGCTCTCTCTTCACGTTCTGCGCCGCGGCCGCGCTGCTGTCTGTCCTGCTGACATGGCTGTGGGTGGTCGATCCCCGCCACGCCGACGCGGACGAGCAACTTGCGCCCTCGGCGTAATCGTGGTAGAAATTTAGGAAAGTGCCTACACCAGGGAGAAAAATGATGACTCAAACCGAATTCTGTTCACAACTTTCGCGCACCTCCGCCGAGGCGATCTACGGCACGGCCGGCAACGGCACGGATGTCTGGTTTGTGCTGGAATATCCCGGCCTGTGGGGGGGCAAAGCGATGGAGGAGAGCAAGCTGGACGATGCTCTGAAGGCCCACTTGCAGCGCGCGGTGGCGGAGACGCCCGGCGCGCGTTTGCAGTTGATCAAACGCGGGGAGAGCCGCAGCGGGGAGTTCCTCAGCTTCTTCATCGGTCTTTCGATGCAGGATACAGCCGCGCTCTATCGCTTCGAGTTGGCCGATTTCGCTGATCTGGCGGCGATGGACCTGCCGGCCATGGTAGCGGAGATTCGCGCCGCGCCCGAGCGGTACGCGGCCCATAGGCATGATGAGCCGCTCTTTCTGGTCTGCACCAATGGCAGCCGCGATCGCTGTTGCGCCAAATTCGGCGTGCCGGTCTATCTCACCATGGCCGCGTATGCCGGTGAGCAAGTCTGGCAGACGACCCACACCGGCGGGCACCGCTTTGCCGCCACCATGATCTGTCTGCCGCACGGCCTCTACTACGGGCGGTTGGGCGCGGAGGACGCCATGGCCATCGTGGACTCCTATGCCGCCGGCAATGTCTATGCGCTCGACCGGTACCGCGGCCGCTCCTGTTTTCAGCAGCCGGTGCAGGCGGCGGAGTACTATCTGCGCGCCGAGACGCAACTGCAAGCGTTGGACGCCTTTGCGCTGCTCGACGCCGATCAGGAGGAAGACGTGTGGACGTGCCGCTTCCGCTCGAATGGCGACGGCCTGGTGCATGAGCTATTCGTGCAGGAGCATGAGTCGGAGTTCGCCAATCCACTGAGTTGCCGCAAGCCAACGACCGAACGCGTTCCCCAATTCCGGCTGCTTTCCTACGCCGTGCGCGCGGCCATCCCGGCTTGAGATGCGGCAACGATGGAAGCGGATGCGAGTGGAGCGGGGTCTGTACAGGCCCCGCTTTAATTTTGTTTGACCCCGACGCGCAACAGACGTTAACTCCTCGGTGAACCTTCCTTAACGGACGCGTTTAGGGCTACCGCACAGAATTGCTCCCATTTTCGTCAATTTTCAGCTTTTCATTGTGCTACACTTCTGTGGCGCGCGGCATTGGCGTTACAGCAATGCCGGCGCGTGTCTGTTTGCGGGACTATCCGTCGTTCTGATCCGGACAGAGCGCAGATTGGCCCCAAAACGCGCCTCTTGCGAGCAGAGGCGCATCTAACCATTGATACAACGAGGGGGAACCTTGCATGTCTGCGAAGAATATGGGTAGGGTTGCGCAGTCGGTTCTGGTCGTTATGGTCGTACTGCTGCTGGCTGCATGTATGCCGATTCAGGCGCCGGCGGAGATGGAGAGCGCAGAGGGTGCGACGGAACTGACGATCTATTCGGGCCGCAATGAGAACCTGTTGGGTCCTCTTCTTGAGCGCTATCAGGAGATGAGCGGCGTCACCGTCAATGTGCGCTACGGCGGCACGGCTGAACTGGCGGCTACGATTATGGAGGAAGGGCAGAACTCACCGGCTGATGTGTTCTTCGGCCAGGACGCCGGCGCACTGGGCGCGCTGGCGCTGGAGGGGCGTTTCGTACAGTTGCCGGCGGAGATTCTGGACAGGGTTGAGGAGCGCTTTCGCAGCGGGGACGGCAACTGGGTTGGCGCCAGCGGGCGCGCGCGGGTATTTGTCTACAACACAGAGATGCTTAGTGAGGAAGATCTGCCCAACGACATTTGGGCGCTGACCGATCCAAAGTGGAAGGGGAAGATCGGATGGGCGCCGACCAATGGTAGTTTTCAGGCTTTTGTCACCGCCATGCGGCATCTGGAAGGTGAGGAGCGGGCGCGGGAATGGCTGGAGGCGATGATCGCGAATGATGTGCAGGTCTTTCCCAAGAATACGACGATCGTCGAGGCCACCGGCCGCGGCGAGATCGAATTGGGCCTGGTGAACCACTACTATTTGTACAGATTTCTGGCCGAAGCCCCGGACTTTCAGGCCAAGAATCACCACCCGTCGGCTGGCGATGCCGGATCGATGATCAACATGGCCGGCGTGGGTATCCTGGATACGGTGAAGGATCGGGCCGCAGCCGAGGCGTTCGTGGCATTCCTGCTCTCGGATGAGGCGCAGCGGTACTTTTCCGAGGAGACGAATGAATATCCGCTGGCGGCAGGCGTGGCGGCGACGGCTGAGGGGCTGCTGCCGTTGGCCGAGGTAGACACGCCGGAACTGGATCTGTCGGACCTGGACGATCTGCAGGGGACGTTGCAGTTGCTGCAAGAGGTAAACGCGCTGGAGTAGAATCGTATGGCGGGCGCCGTATAGCGGGCATTGCGCAGGGCAGGATGCGACAACGCAATGCCCGCTGGTCCGTTAAACGATTTTCAATTGCGGTTGGCTGCCCCCTGACACGGCGCGCAGTTGCACGACGACCTTTTGCGCCAGGGAGCGGTATGTGCGGGCGGCTGCGCTTTCCGGGCTGGCTGCGACGATCGGGCGGCCCCGGTCCCCGGAGGCGCTGACGTCGGCGTCCAGCCCGATGACGCCCAGCAGGGTCGAGTTGAGTTCGCTTGCCGCGGTCTCGCCGCCGCCGCTGCCGAAGATTTCCCCGCTCATATTCTCGATTACACCCAGGATTGGCACTTCGAGCTGCGCAAAGGCGGCTGCTCCCCTGCGGGCATCGGCGACGGATACCATCTGGGGCATTGTGACAATCAGCGCGCCGCTCAGGGGTGCGATCTGCGCCAGGGAGAGTTGCGCGTCGCCTGTACCGGGGGGAAGATCGACGAACAGATAGTCCAACTCCCCCCAGCGCACGTCGGTGAACAGTTGCTGAATGGCCTTGTGCAGCATCGGCCCCCGCCAGATCAGCGCCTGTTCGGGCGGCAGGAGGAAGCCCATGCTCATAAAGCGGACGCCGTGCGCTTCGGCAGGGATCAGTTTGCCGGCCTCAACCGGCGGCATTTCATTTACACCCATCATGATCGGGATATTCGGTCCGTAGATGTCGGCGTCCAACAGGCCGACCCGGACGCCGGTCTGGGCCAGGCTTACAGCCAGATTGACGCTGACGGTACTCTTGCCGACGCCGCCCTTGCCGCTGGCCACGGCGATAATATTCTTGATCGGCAAGCCCAGCTTCGCCTCGATACGCGGGTCGAAAGGGGGCGCTTGCGGCTGATCGCCGGTATTGTGGCTGGCCATCGTCAGTTCCTTTCAGTTCTTAGTTTTCAATAACAGCAGTTGGCCGAGTCTTGGGCAGTTACTAAGAACCAGAAACTAAAAACTGCAGTTGCAGACCGACCGGCATGTTGAATGCCTGTACGATACCTTACTCGCCCACAGCGCGCCTGTCAAAAAATATGTTTACGCTGATCAATGGTCAGTTGCCAGTAACACACCCCGCGTCGTGTTCGGTCACGAAAGAGCGGCCACTAAAGGTAGTCTTCGGCGATCAACCTGGCAGCCTTCCGTCCGATTTCCACGGCATAGTTTGTGCCCCGGTCCCACGGGTAGACCTGGCTCATGGAAGCGAAGTAGAGGCCCGGTAGAGGCGTGCGCAGGTCCGGGATCATGTCAGCGTAGCCTTGGAGCGGAACCGGCTGGGCATAGGAGGCGCGATGGAGCCAGGCGCCTGTCACCCAGTCGGGGCGAAAGTCGCGGTTAAAGCGGGGCAGGGCCGGCAGGAATTCCGCCAGCAGCTCCTCCTGTGACAGCGAGAAGTAGCGGTGGGACGTCTCCAGATAGTCGCCCAGATAGAGGAGATGATCGCCGCCATAGTGGATCGGGTCGATCATATTGGTGTGTTCAACCAGCACGAGGAAAGGCAGCCCTTCCTTTTTGGGCACGTTCACCCAATAGGTGTCTTTGAGCAGTGGGCGATCGAGGGCGACGGTCAGAACGAGCGCGCCCATGTGGCGGAGCGAGGCCAGTTGTGAGAGATAGTTGTCGGGCAACGCCGGCGCGAGCCTTTGCATCAGGCCAGGGCTGACCGTCGCGAGGACGGCATCGAAACGACGAGGCGTGGGAGGCGCGCTGCGCTCTGCTTCCTTCTCTTCACTTTCTACGTCGAAGCCGCCTGTCGGCAGGGGTGTCACCGCGTGGACCGCGGTGTTGGTCTTGATGGTTACGCCGCGCTGGCGCGCGGCGGCGGCGAGCCTGTCGATGAGCGCCTGAAATCCGCCGCGATAATAGCCGAGTCGGGGCGTGCGTTTGTAGACTCTGGCCCAGAACCAAGCCAGATTGACATCCCGAAAATGGGGGCCAAATTTGCCTTCCAGCATCGGCTGCCAGATTTTGCGGTAGGCGGCCTGCCCCATGTTGCGCGCCAGCCATTCATCGGCCAGAAGGCGATCAAAGGCGCGCCAGGGCGGGCGGGGGTGATATTTCAGATAGGCCAACACCAGGCCCATGCGCAGCTTCTGGGGCAGCGACAGGTGCGGGAACAGCAGGAGGTTGAGCGGGCTGTCGAGGGGATAGTGTGCGCCCTGATAGTGGATGACGGTTGAGGGGCGGTGAATCTGCAACAGATCGCCGGCGCCGATCGTCTTCGTCAACCGGATGATCTCGTCATCGTTGGTGAACAGATGATGATAGAATTTTTCCAGCGGCCAGTCCCAGTTTGGCCGGCCCTTGAAACCGGCTGCCAGCCCGCCCAGGGCCGGCCCGTTCTCGAATATGTGAACCTGCGCATTGCCGGCGCCGGCGAGTTCATAGGCGGCGGAGAGACCGGCGACCCCGCCCCCGATAATCCCAATGCGAACGGGGCTGTCTTTGTGAGCGCGCATCAGCTTGCCACCGAACCTTTGTGAATTATTGTGGAGAATCCTGCTCGTGGGTCGGCCTTCTGCGGTTGCCTGCGCACACTGTGGCCCGGCGCCCGTGTTCGATTCCTGGCAGAACCGTCAAGGGTTAAGGGGGACCTGGCGGAAAGAAAAAACCAGCGCACAGAAGGCGCTGGTTTATGCGCAGACATGGCGTACCCGCCGTTGCCGACCATCGGAGACCCGGAGGGCGCTCCTCAGGCGGCCAGGGAGAGCGTCCCCAAGCCGCTCAACTGGCGGTCGATCTCCTCCTGGGCGTTGCTGTAGAGCCGCAACAGATCTGCGTCGCTCCCCTTGAAGGTGCGAATGGTTTGCAGGGAGCAGAAGGCGCAGCCGCGCAGAAACTTATAGTAGTTGCTATGGCATTTCATGCAATCGCCCAGGTTGATCATCATCAGAACGAAGGCCAGACTGCCCGGGTGCGTATCGGGCAACATGGAGACTCGATCGACCAGTTCACGCCAACTTTCTCCGCGCAGATCGCGCAACGACGGGATGAGGTAAGCAGGGAAGAACAACTCTGCTTTTCCGTCGAGCACTGCATCATTTACATCAACCATACGTCCTCCCTTCCCTCGTCCAACTCAACTCACGAAAGGCTCCCGCTTCTACATACGTCCAAATTCTATACGGCCAACGTATCTCCGGGATTCAAAATTGCGCATTCAATGTCGGTTTCGTCCAGGAGTTTTTGGGCAAAGGCTTCAGCATCCTGTTCAATCGGCGGGAATGTATTGTAGTGGATGGGGATCACCTTTTTGGCTCTCACGAATTGGGCGGCGAGGATGGCATCGTCCGGCCCCATTGTGAAGTTATCGCCGATGGGCAGGGCGGCCAGGTCCACGCCGCCGACTTCGCCGATCAAACGCATGTCATAGGTCAGGGCCGTATCGCCGGCGAAGTAGACATCGGTGCCATCATTGAAATGGATCAAAGCGCCGGCCGGATTGCCGCCGTAGCTGCCGTCCGGCAGGCTGCTGCCGTGATGGGCGATGGTGAGCTTGACGCGTCCGAAGTCGAAGTTGTAGCCGCCGCCGATGTGCATCTGATGAACATTGTCCACGCCCTGCGCCACCAGCCAGTTGCCGATTTCAAAGTTGCAGATTACGAGGCAGCCGGTGCGGTTGGCAACGGGGATGGCATCGGCCATGTGGTCCGCGTGGCCATGCGTGAGGATGATCACGTCGGCGTCGATGGAATCGGCGGTTGCGTCGGCTGGAGCCACCGGACTGTTCGGCGCCAGGAATGGGTCGATAAGCAGCTTTGTGCCGTCAGCTTCAACGCCGAAGGTGGCGTGGCCATAGTATGTGAGCGTAACTGTCATTGCGTTAACCTCTGGTTTTTAGTTTTCAGTAACGGCATAGTAGATTGTCCTGGGCAGTTACTAGCAACTAAAAACCATAAACTAGAAACTGCTGTCAAAACAGGGACCGGATCGGAAGCATATCAGCATGAGGCCGATCGGGTCAAGCAAGGTAAACCGTTCGCCCGGCTGAGGCTGGCTGTGCGGCCTGCTTGCGCATTGCAGGCTATTCGCCGGATTCCTGTTTGCGTTGACGCGCCTGCTCCTGGGCTTTGCGCTTCAACTCCTCCATGCGGGCTTTTTTGGCCGCGGCGCCGTCATCGCTATTGTTGCCGTCAGCGGCCTGAGCCTGGCGCTGGGCAGCCCGTTCGCGCGCCAATTGCTGTGGTTCCGCGGCTGAACGTTTGGGCGCGCTGGCGGCAACCGGTTTTTCGGCGTCCTGCGCTTTCTTGGCCGCTAGCCTGGCGGCCTTTTCTTCCTCCTGGCGGCGCTTCTGCTCCTCTTCTTGGCGGCGTCGGGTCTCCTCTTCCTCGAATTGGGTCGGCCACAGCGCGGCGTAATATTCTAGAGGGACGGTCAGCTCTTCCATGTCATAGACAAGCTGCGGGTAGCGATCATAGACCGCCAGCTCGTAGTCATGGTTCATTTTGATGGCGTCGAAGGGGCAGAACTCGACACAGAAGCTGCAACTCATGCAGACGGCGGCGTCGATGTAGAACTCGGACGCGCGGGTGAGCGGTTTGCCGGCTTCGTCGCTGTCGCGCACGATCCAGATACACTGGGGCGGGCAGACTTTGGCGCATATGCCGCAGGCTGTACAGCGGTCTTCATGTTTTTCCGAGTCCCAGATGAGCATGGGAATGTAGCGGAAGCGCTCCGGCAGGAGCCGCTTCTCTTCCGGGTATTGGATCGTCAGCAGCCCTTCCTGATCGATCGGCTGCTGGATGACGCGGCGGTTGTTGCCGAGTTCGATGCTGCCCCGGTAGCGGTCGGGCACGCTCTCCCGATCGTCGTTGAATGTCTCGATGGCGTGCTTCAACGTCACGCCGAGACCTTTGAGAAGTCCTGTTCCAAACATGCGGTCTAACTCCTGACTGCAGTTTTGAGTTTTGAGTTTCCAGTTTTTAGTAACGGCATAGCAGGTCGCCTTGGGCAGCTACTAAGAACTAAGAACTAGAAACTGACATCACCGGTCCACTTCGCCCAGCACGATGTCGATGGCGCCGAGGATCACAATCGCGTCGGCGATTTTGTAACCGACGCTCATGGGGCCGAGCGCGTTCAGGTTGATGTAGCTGGGAGCACGCACGTGATAGCGCCAGGGGGCGGTTTTGCCGTCGCTGGCCAGATAGAATCCCAGTTCGCCCTTGGGCGCTTCGAGGCGGCTGTAGACTTCGCCTTCGGGTGCGCGCAGCGTGTACCCGCCCTTGCCGCCGAGGGTCTCGCCTGCGGGCATATCGCGCAGCGCCTGCTGGAGGATGCGCACACTTTCCATCGCTTCGAGCAAGCGGATGTAATAGCGGTCGTAGATGTCGCTGTTGGGCAGGGTCGGGATGTCGAAATCGAAGCGGTCGTAGATGCCGTATGGCTCTGCCTTGCGAATGTCGTAAGCCAAGCCCCCGGCCCGGATCATCGGCCCGCTCACGCTGAGGGCGATCAGGTCCTCGACGGGCAGGTAGCCGACGCCGCGGCCGCGCGCCTTCAGGATTTCGTTCTCGGTCAGCATTCGGTCCAGCTCATCCAATGCGCGCGGTAGGCGGTCGTTGGCCAGATAGGCGGCCTGTTCGCGCCAACCGTCGGGCAGATCGCGCACGACGCCGCCGAAACGCATATAGTTGCACATCATGCGCGCGCCGGAGACGGCTTCGAACAGGTCGAGGATCATCTCCCGCTCTTCGATGGCGTAGAGGGCCGGCGTCTGCAACGCGCCAAGGTCGTTGAGGATAAAGCCGATCGACCAGGTGTGGTTGACGATGCGGGTGAACTCGGCCATGATGACGCGCAGGTATTCGGCCCGTTCCGGCACCTCGATAGCGGCCAGCTTTTCCACGGCCAGGGCGTAGCTCCAGTTGTTGCTCATCGAGTTCAGATAGTCGAGCCGGTCGGTGAAGGGCATATTCATCAGCCAGGTGTTGCGCTCACCGATCTTTTCGTGATTGCGGTGCAGGTAGCCCATCTCCGGCTCGAGGGCGAGAATCGTCTCGCCTTCCACACGCGTGAGCATACGGAAAACGCCGTGCGTGCTGGGGTGATGGGGCCCCAGATTGATGACGATGCTTTCCGTATCCAGGTGCGGTTCGTTTTCGTGGTGCGGCGCCTGGCTGACCGGCACGTAGGCGACCGGCTGCTGCCACGAGTCGGGGTCCCATCCGGCCGGATAGGTCGTGTTCTTGGCCCAGGGCAGCTTGTCCTCGTGGAAGTCGTATTCGCCCTTGGGGTGGCGGCTGCGGAAGGGCTTGGCGTCCTCCTCGTAGTAGGCTTCATGCCAGTCTTTGCGCATGGGGTGCCCGTTGAAGCCGTCCCAGAGAAGAATGCGGCGCAGGTTCGGATGCCCGTCAAACTTGACGCCGAACAGGTCGTAGACCTCCCGCTCCTGCAGATTTGCGCCGGGGTAGACAGAGGTGGCGCTCGGTACGGTATCGTCCTCCGGCACGCGCACATGCAGCCCGATCGAGCCGCCGCCGCGCCGCGTGCTGTAGAGGTTGTAGACGATTTCCAGGCGCGCATCGACACCGGCGCGCAGCTTGCCGGCGTACCCCTTGTAATCGACGCAGGTCAGATTGGAGAGAAAGTCGTAGCCTGCGGCATCGCGCAGATGGCGCAGCACGTCCAGGATCCTGTCCGGCGCAATCAGGTAGGCCGTTTCCGTATCCTCGGCCCACGTGCCGACGACCGCATCCGTCAGTTCGGGGGCAAGGCCCAGATCGTTGGCGGGCGCTTCTGCCACAGCAGGTGCTTGGGTCATGATAGTTGTTAGTTTCCAGTGGTCAGTAGCCAGTGGTCGGTGAAGGGAAGTTGCTGGCAACTGACAATTGACTACTGGTTCATTCCGGCAACCCTTTCTTGGCGCGCCAGCGTCTCTTTGCTTCTTCCATGCGGGTTTTGGCCTTGTCGGACAGTGTCTGCGGCGCGCGGGCGGGCCCTGTTGCGCTGGCGGCGGCCCCGTTGGCGGATGGCGACGACGCGGCGGTCACTGCCTTCAGCGTCGTATCTTTGATCAACTCCACCTGGCGCGGGTCGAAAACGTCCGGGCCCAGCCGGGGAACCGGCACAAATTGGGACGAGTCTTTTTGATACCAGGGCACCGATACGATGCTCTGGCGGTCGACCTTTTCGTGCATCTTGAGCAGACCGAAGATCAGCGCCTCCGGCGTCGGCGGGCAGCCCGGCACATAGACATCGACCGGGATATATTTGTCGATGCCGCTGACGACGTTATAGCCCTCTTTGAAGGGGCCGCCGCCGGTTGCGCATGCGCCCATGCTCAGCACATAGCGGGGTTCCGCCATCTGATTGTAGATGCGCACGATCGCCGGCACCATCTTCTTCGTCACCGTACCGGAGACGATCATCAGGTCGCTCTGGCGGGGGCTGGGCCGCATCACCTCCATGCCGAAGCGGGCCAGGTCGTAGCGGCTGGCCGCGGTGGCGATCATTTCGATGGCGCAGCAGGCCAGGCCGAACAGCAGCGGCCACATGCTGGAGCGGCGGCTCCAGTTGTAGATTTTGTCTACGGTGGTGATCAGGACATTCGCCTCCAGTTCATCGGGAACGCTGATCTGATCGTGCAGAAAAGGCTGGAGTTGTTCCTGTTTAATTTGTTGGAAGTTGGGCGGGAGTGATGCCATGCCGGGATTCCTATCGAAGGCTTTTGCGACTCCGGCCTATCGACACCTGCAAAAGCCAGAGTCGCGTACAGATTGAGAACAGAACGCTCCATGCGTCCATTGGCCCATCATACTGCAAATATACCCCACAGCCTCTGGAAAAGCAAGTGGCTTGGGTTACACATCGATTATAGAGCCGATGGCTGGACCGGTCAAGGCAAGCGGGTGGCGGGGAGTCGCCCAGATAGGCAAACATTGTTCGTGGTCTAGTGACTGGGGCCAACCGTACCTCCATTCTTGCCTTTCCTAAATGTTGCCCCCAAACGAAAGACATATTCAGCAAAAATGATGGTGTTCAGACTGTTTTCCTTTGATGAATAAGCTAGGGACGTTGACATTTGTCTGAACTGTGATTCATGCAGTTATGTGATTGGGATGATTAGCGGCCCCGGCGCAGATCTCGGTTTTCGTTCACGAGAATCAGGCGAATCACAGTCCGATTCTGCCCGCAGGCAACCTGCAGATGTCACCTTACTGACCAATTAGTCAAAGGTCAACGGAACCTAGCCAAGCGTGCAGAGCAGCATGACGATTGGGTAGAGCCTCCGTGGGGATTCTCTTTAGGTGTGCGTCACTCTCGTGGACGTGACTGATGAGGAGACCAAAGAGTCTCATATCAAGCCAACTGTCGAGCGTGAAATCTTCTAGATTCTTCTTATCGATTGCCTCTTTGAGCTTCTTCCCAGACAGACTCTTCAGTTCTTCTTTTCCTTACCGATTTTCAATGATAACCCTTGCAATATCTGGAAATAACCCCCTGCACGACAGGGGGTGCATCCCAGATTATTGTGCGTCGAGTAAAGCCAAGCGGTTGAAGCACTTGAGGCCAGGTTTGATTGCGCAGAGTCGTGCGGAGTGCGAGCATCGCGTGCTCGCCCTGACGAGAGCGGCGCATGCCAGTTTATTTGAACCGTTGCTTAGCGACCTGTTTGCAGGCCGATTCGACAGTGGCGCCGCCGATGGCTTCGCTTCACTTTCACGTCCGCTTCGGCATGGAGCGCAGTGCGCGTCCGCCGCCGATCCGACTTCATCTCCTGCCCGCAGTGCGGACAGGCTGCCTCCGCCTAGCTCCCATCTCCATGTTGCAACAGTAGTTCCGCTGGCATCTCACCCATCAACTCCCGCCGTCGCGGCACCCCCTTTGCTCTACTCATCTCAGTTTCCTAGTCTACCCCTTTTCATCCACACAAAGATTTGGGGTGCACCCTTGCAAGGGAAGCCTGCGTCAGCGCTGAAAGATTGGGCTGCGCTCTTCCCGTCTGCGCAACACGATTCAGAGCATCGCAATCACTCTATGTCCGCTCTATCTACAAAACATACAAATTGCAGTCTACGTACAAAGCATACAAATAACGGTCCGAATGACACGCCCGCAGTGCCGGCATTCACGCCTGGCGCGGGTGCATCCCAGAATGGGGGCGAGATTGCGGCTACGTCCGGGTTTCCGGACCGCTTGCAGGCGATGTGAGGGGCGCGCAGGTCAGGTGTGCGGGTGTAAGTGATCACGAGCGTTTGCGAGCGTTTACAAGCATTTACGAGCGTTTGCGAGCGTTTGCGAGCGCGCCAGGTCGCGTTTAGTCGCGTTTAGTCGCGCCATTTTTTTTGTCCGGGCACGTTTGGGCGTGTTCTGTCATATCGTGTCGTATCTTGTCGTCATTTCTCGTCATTTTTCGTCATTCTTCGTCATTTTTCGTCCCAAAATGTTTTTTTCGGGTATGGCGGGCAACGGGCGGTTGCGGCTCCGGCTGGGCAGGGAGGGCAGCAGTTTGTTGCGCATGGTTCCCGCGCCGGGGGCAGGATGTGCATCAAGTCATGATATTCGTTTCAAATTGGTTTGCAACTGCGGCAGGGCCGCGGCTGCGTTGGTTCGTTTTGCGAACAATTGTACTACAGAATCGGGGAGTTTGCAGTTCGTTGTATTCCCAGGGGTGCATCCCAGATTATTGTGCGTCGCGTAAAGCCAAGCGGTTGAAGCAGTTGAGGCCAGGTATGACTGAGCGGAGTCGTGCGGAGTGCAGGCATCGCCAGGGGATCCCCTTTGGTCTTCTCATTCCCTTCTCCTCGTCTACGCCCTTTCATCTTAACGAAAAACTGGGATGCACCCATGCAAGGGAAGCGCGCGTCGGTGCTGAGCAGTTGGGCTGCGTTTTATCCGTCCGCGCACCACGATTTACAGGATCGCGGTCACTCTGAGTACTGAAAACGCACAAAACGTACAGATTGGCGTTCGTTGAGACACTGTTGAAGTTCTGGTATCGGCGCCTCGCGCGGGTGAATCCAAGAATGGGGGCGGAATTTCGGTTGCGCCCGGGCTTATGGGCCGCTTGCAGGCGACGTGCGGGGCGCGCAGGTCAGGTGTGCCATGTAAGCAGTTACGAGCGTTTACGAGCGTTTGCATGCAGTTACGAGCGTTTGCGAGCGTGTTCGAGCGCGCCAGGTCGCGTTTAGTCGCGTTTGGTCGCGTTTGGTCGCGTTTAGTCGCGCCAAATTTTTTTTCGTGTTCGGACATGTTCGGGCACGTTTGGGCGTGTTCTTTCGTCATTTTTCGTCATTTTTCGTCATTTTTCGTCCCAAAATGGCTTTTTCGGGAATGGCGGGCAACGGGTTGTTGCGGCAGCGGCTGGGCAGGGAGGTCAGCAGTTTGCTGCGCGTGGCTCCCCCGCGCAGGGGGCAGGATGGGCAAAATGGCATGGCATTCATTTGAAATCGGTATGCAGTTGCGGCATGGCCGCGGCTGTGCTGGTTCGTCTTGCGCACAAGTGTACTGCAAACGCGGGGCGTTTGCAGTTCGTTGTATTCCCAGGGGTGCATCCCAGATTCTTGTGCGTCAGGTAAAGCCAAGGGGTTGAAGTAGCTGAGGCCAGGTTTGATTGCGCGGAGTCGTGCGGAGTGCGAGCATCGCTTGCGCGCCCTGACGAGAGCGGCGCATGCCAGTTTTTTTGAATCGTTGCTGAACGACCTGTTGCAGGCCGATTCGACAGCGCCGCCGCCGATGGCTTCGCTTCACTTTCACGTCCGCTTCGGCATGTAGCGCCGAGCGCGTCCGCCGCCGATTCGACTTCATCTCCTGCCCGCAGTGCGGACAGGCTGCCTCCGCCTCGCTCCCATCTCCATGTTGCAACAGCAGTTCCGCTGGCATCTCACCCATCAACTCCCGCCGTCGCGGCACCCCCTTTGCTCTACTCATCTCAGTTTCCCAGTCTACCCCTTTTCATCCACACAAAGATTTGGGGTGCACCCTTGCAAGGGAAGGCTGCGTCAGCGCTGAAAGATTGGGCTGCGCTCTTCCCGTCTGCGCAACACGATTCAGAGCATCGCAATCACTCTATGTCCGCTCTATCTACAAAACATACAAATTACAGTCTACGCACAAAGCATACAAATAACGGTCCGAATGACACGCCCGCAGTGCCGGCATTCACGTCTGGCGCGGGTGCATCCCAGAATGGGGGCGAGATTGCGGCTACGTCCGGGTTTCCGGACCGCTTGCAGGCGATGTGAGGGGCGCGCAGGTCAGGTGTGCGGGTGTAAGTGATCACGAGCGTTTGCGAGCGTTTACAAGCATTTACGAGCGTTTGCGAGCGTTTGCGAGCGCGCCAGGTCGCGTTTGGTCGCGTTTAGTCGCGTTTAGTCGCGCCAATTTTTTTTTTTTTTTTTTTTGGTCCGGGCACGTTTGGGCGTGTTCTGTCATATCGTGTCATATCTTGTCGGCATTTTTCGTCATTTCTCGTCATTCTTCGTCCCAAAATGTTTTTTTCGGGTATGGCGGGCAACGGGCGGTTGCGGCTCCGGCTGGGCAGGGAGGGCAGCAGTTTGTTGCGCATGGTTCCCGCGCCGGGGGCAGGATGTGCATCATGTCATGATAATTGTTTCAAATTGGTTTGCAACTGCGGCAGGGCCGCGGCTGCGTTGGTTCATTTTGCGAACAATTGTACTACAGAATCGGGGAGTTTGCAGTTCGTGGTATTCCCAGGGGTGCATCCAAGATTATTGTGCGTCAGGTAAAGCCAAGAGGTTGAAGCAGTTGAGGCCAGGTTTGATTGAGCGGAGTCGTGCGGAGTGCAGGCATCGCCAGGGGATCCCCTTTGGTCTTCTCATTCCCTTCTCCTCGTCTACGCCCTTTCATCTTAACGAAAAACTGGGATGCACCCATGCAAGGGAAGCGCGCCTCGGCGCTGAGCAGTTGGGCTGCGCTCTTTTCGCCCGCGCACCACGATTTACAGGATCGCGGTCACTCTGAGTACTGAAAACGCACAAAACGTACAGAGTGGCGTTCGTTGAGACACTGTTGAAGTTCCGGTATCGGCGCCTCGGGCGGGTGAATCCAAGAATGGGGGCGGAAATTCGGCTGTCTCCGGGCTTATGGGCCGCTTGCAGGCGACGTGCGGGGCTCGCAGGTCAGGTGTGCCATGTAAGCAGTAACGAGCGTTTACGAGCGTTTGCGTGCAGTTACGAGCGTTTGCGAGCGTGTTCGAGCGCGCCAGGTCGCGTTTAGTCGCGTTTAGTCGCGCCAATTTTTTTTTCGTGTTCGGACACGTTCGGGCACGTTTGGGCGTGTTCTTTCGTCATTTCTCGTCATTCTTCGTCATTCTTCGTCATTTTTCGTCCCAAAATGGTTTTTCCGAGTATGGCGGGCAACGGTCGGTTGCGGCACCGGCTGGGCAGGGAGGGCAGCAGTTTGCTGCGCATGGCTCGCGCGCCGGGGGCAGGATGTGCATCATGTCATGATATTCGTTTCAAATTGGTTTGCAACTGCGGCAGGGCCGCGGCTGCGTTGGTTCGTGCTGCGCACAAGTGTACTGCAAAAGCGGGGCGTTTGCAGTTGCTGGAGATTCCAGGGTGTATCTCAGAATGGGGGTGGGGTTCTGACTTGCTCTGAAGGGCAGGACTCGCAGCAGTTGTCTGAACTGTGGTTCAGGCAGTCAGTATGCTGGAGACAGTTGACGGCAGCGGCTCAGGCGGCGTCTTCGTTGACGAGAATCAGGCGAGTTGCGGTTCGATTCTGGCGACAGGCAATTTGCATCTGTCATCCATTGGAGCAGTTCTTCAACAGGCGCGGAAGCCGAAACCGGCTGCGGGCGAGAGGCCCGCGATCCCAGGGGCACGTTCCCCAAAAATTTGGGATGCACCCTATTTCCAGGGGTGTATCTCAGATTCTTGTGCGTCAGGTAAAGCCAAGGGGTTGAAGTAGCTGAGGCCAGGTTTGATTGCGCGGAGTCGTGCGGAGTGCGAGCATCGCTTGCGCTTCTGGCTCTCCACCCGCTGCGTGTTCTCCGGCGCAAACATCTGCATCTGCCGGTCCTCAGCCAGATCGAAAGTGTCCACCAGGCAGATGCCCTCAAACGGCGCATACATCCCCGTGGCGTTGAAATATTCGTGTTCGATGTTCATGCTGGCGATGTAGTAGGGCAGCAGCATCACCTCGTTGCAGTGCAACTCGGAAGCGTATTTGCGCTCAAGCGCAGTGCGGGGGATCTCCCGCATCATGCGCACGATGAAGTTGCCCGTGCCCACGAACGGGTCGATGATGTGCACGCCCTCGTCGGCCAGCGAACGGCCAAACTCCCGCTTCAGGATCGCGGCCACGCTCCGCACCATGTAATCCACGATCGGCTGCGGTGTGTAGACGATGCCGTGCGTATCCGCTACCTTAATCGAAAAGCCCTGGAAAAACTGCTCGTAGACGGTGTTGAGGAAGTGCTGCTTGTGCGAGAAGTCGCTGATGGTGGCGGCCGTGCGCTCGATGGCGCCGTAGAAGCGGTCCAGACTGCTGAGAAATTCGTCGCGGCTGAAGGAGTGGGAGGTGAGCGCGTCGATCACGTTCTCGATCTCGAAGGCGATGACGTTGCGGCGGGTGAAGGCCGGGCGGTTGAAGACCGTGCGGAAGAGGCGTTCGGTCAGCAGGTGCTGGATCAGCATCTCTTCGACCGCGGCCTCGGCGAGGTCTGGGTTGATCGACTGGCGGCATTTGTCCAAAAATTCGGCGAAGGCGGCGGTAAAGGTGCGGTTGCTTTTCCGCTCCTGCTGGATCAGCTGGGCCAGGCCCTGCCCAATGTCGGCGACCCTGTCCTTGAACTGGGCGACAGCCTCCTCCCACGCCGCGTACTCCTGCGGCCGGAAGCCGAAGAACATCTGCAGCGTCTCGATCAACTGCCCCGCGTCCGTCAAATCCGCGTCCAGCGCCAGCCGCCCGTTCTGCCACAACATCGCCCGCCGCGGCGTCTGAAACAGGATATTGTCGCGCGGGTAGCCCGACGCAAACTTGCGCTCCACCTCCGCCGGCAGATCATCGTGGATGTCCTTCGCCTCCCAGCACCCGTGCGTCAGCCGGAAGTCGTCCACCAGCGCCCCATCCACCACAATCCGCCTGCCCCGCCCCGTACTCACCCCAAACTCCGGCACCAGCGTCCACCTACACTGCCGTGCGCAATTCTCCAGCAGCGCCTGAAACGCCGCCCGCACCGCCGTCTCATGCGTGACGTCGAGCTTGGCGAATTGCTCAAGCGCGGCGAAGTAGGATTTGACGGGCTTGTGGGTGGGTTTGAGGTTTAGTGTTGGCATAGTTGAGTGGGATTTGGGCTTGACTGGCGAGAAAATGGTACAATTTTCTATTGTATTATACAATAGTCGTCATGTCCCAGAGGTAAGCAAAGGTCAGAAATATGGCACGACCACTACGAATATCGGAGATACACGAATTTGCCGAAGTTGGCAGAATTCCCGATGCTGCGGTTACAGATGAAATCCTTTCCAATGTAGCCGTTCTCGATGAAAGGTCTCAGCTAGAGCCTTGGATACAGGACATTGTTCGTTCTCATGATCAGACTCCACACGGGCCAACAGAGATTGCGGACATCATTTCAACTAGAGTGACTGTTGGTGGAAGGCCTACATTCACGGCATTCATTCTCAAAGGGAAGAGCTACAAGAAGGTAAGAGTCAAGGACGTAGCCCACCAGATCACTAGACTTCGCCGGCTTGAAGGACTTGAACTTGCCGTGTTTGTAGCTGTCGGTGATATTCAGGACGACGTGTACGACGAATTCATACACCAGGCACGGGAGCTTGGTTGCGACTACCTCGTTGTCCCGAAACTCGACTTAGCACGTCTTCTGATTGCCTATGACAAGATATGTGGGGAGGATGGTCTGCCGTTTGAAGATAGTGTGTGTCCAAACGGTCATTCTCAGCGCAAGGAACTGGTACTGAACTACAAGGTCAGAGAAGATGCCCGTTGGGAAGTGTTCAAGTTGAAGGACCTGAGTCATGGGCTTGCCAAGCGGCTTTCGGCCACCATTCTGACGGACAGGCATTACCCTGAAGATGTGCTGCGGACCATAATAGTAGAGGTGTTCCAAGAGGTTAAGACCGATCCCTATGTGCGAAGTCAGATTGTTCGCGCCCGGTGGGGCAAGAGTCCGGCGCATGTTGTTTGGATTCATCTTGGACTTGACATGGACGATATAAAGGACTCCAATTGGATATGTATGGCTTGCTGGATTGACCCGAAACTAGATGAAAAATACCGTCCTCTCTGGAGGTACGACGAGTTGCATGAGGGAATTATGATTAAGTGGAACTCCGATTACCAGTCCATGAAAAGACTTTGGTCCGAATACACAGGCGGTAAACACGATGTGATCCAGTGTATAGAAGCCATTTTGGAACAAATGCAACCTATTGTTGAGTTACTTGATCAGGCATTCACAGCGTTTCGGCAGGACGCGGTTACCGAACAATCACTTGCAAAGTTGATCCAGAAGAAGTCCAAACATGCCGAGAAACTTCAAAGGAAAAGTTCTGAGTGTCCATCACCCCCTTTAGAGTGCGTGGATTACAGTCGACAGTTCCACAGTGCAATGGCCTGCTTTCAAAATCTGTTCCTGCTTTATACTTCGAACGTCTTTTTAAATGAGCGTACTTCAGAGAATCGCTCGTGGCTGTTCAATAGCAACTTGACCGACTTAAAAAGTCTGTTGCGGAAACTTGAATACGAAAGAGAGAAACTGTAGTGGGACGATGTAAGCCCAGTTGATCGACTGCTTCGGCTTTTCTTCCATGAGAGACCGCTTCAAGGTCTCAAACTGAACACCGGGTGAAGAGCACTTCGTGCTCTGTTCAAAGTCGGCCGCATCAGTCCAAAAGCCACTTACTTTTGCCATTTCGTGGCCCACAATTTGGAATTCGCTATAAGTGTGAGGTTGGGTTGCGAAATTGCAGAAGTAGGACGAACTACGATGCCCTCTCGGTCGAGACCATTCGAACTAGTCATAATCTGAAAGAGATCAGAAATGTATTTTAGCGTGAGATCACTGAGTTTGGCTAACAGAGAGAGCAGAGAGCAACTTGCAACGAAATATGCTAAAGTCTTGGGAGGGGAAGAAAACGCAAACACATTTATCGACCTCTGGATCGATGTGGTTGAAACAAAGAGAATCTGGCACTACATGTGGGACTTATATCTGGAAGACAATTTGCTTGTCTTGAGAAAGTTGCACGAGCCTTTTTGGTCACTCCATCAATCAATTTTGAAAGATTATATCGCGCTAAGATTAGCTAGATTGCTAGACGAACCAGAAACTCGCGGATACAAGAATCTATCAGTGTTTCAGATAGAGTACTTCTTTAAAGGAAGCGACAAACAAGAGGCGAAAAGAGTTCTAAGAGAAATCAAGACCCAGGGTGAGTTTCTAAAAGAGCACAGAAACAAATTTATCGCCCACAAAGACCTTAATTTTAGGGACCTTGAATCTCCTAGTTTTACCACTGGAGAAGTTGAGGATGTCTTGGACTCTATAGTAGATGCACTAAAATTTGTAGAAAAAAAGTTCAAAATTGATGATGACTTGGGATGGCACTCTCACAGACACAATCCATCAACTGAGTTTATTAGCATTCTCAAATCATCTCTTAGAGATGGATTCTTGGAGGATGTAAGCAGCAGTTCTAATGAAATGCGATAGGAACGTGGCAATGGGGAAGCGAAGCGTAGTCTGGGGAGGGATTCGCGGGGACTTCCGCATAAGCAAAACAAGCTCCACCCAAAGTTACCGGATTCGCCGTAAAATATTACTGGAGCGATACTGAACACGTAGCCTAGGAAACCTGAAGAATGGCAGTACCAAATAGAGAGTAGGGCTCAAAACCTGCTCTGAAGTGAAATGTTTTGTTTTATCCCCTTGGAATTCATTTAGGACGGATAACAGCGAGAGATGGTTCTCACTGTGATGGAATCCAAACTGATTACATCGCCCCATTCAATGTATATTGCATGGCGAATTCCAGTGTTTAGACCACGGAATGGGGAAATGCCTTATCCAGTTGAATACGGTTGCCCCGTCGTGTCACTGCAGCTTCCTAACTACCGTACCGTCACTCCACATGCTTGCACAACTGCTCCACAATGCCTAAGCTCATGGTCCAGTTTGCGGGCCCAAGCTCATCCCTACCCCAATCTCCCCCCACCAACCCCCCCCACATCCCCGCAACATCCGTCGCCTCCACATCACCATCATGCACCACAAACCGCACCGCAAAACCCAGTACATCCCCCACTTCAACGCATACTCCTTCCGCGCCGCGCCAGTCCGCCGCAACCATCTCCGAACAGTCCACATAGTCCGACACCTGGCCGCTGATCGCGGCACCTCCGCGCGGTCCTCTCGCAACAACTATTGCCGCAGAACCTCCGGCTCCACCAACAACTCCGAGACGTCCACCCCCAGCGCCCTGGCAACTGCACTCAGGGTCTTGTACCTCGGCGTGTGCTCCCCCTTCTCCAGCCGCACCGGCAACCGCAACCTGGGACAAACCGGCAGCGTTGCGCAGCCGCCGGACGCGTTGGCCCAAGGTATGCCTCCCCCGCATCGCTACGGCCTCAGCAGCCGGGCGATAGCATGCGTCACAGTAGTGACGGGCGAAGTCCCAGGGTATCTCGACCGTCGCGCCTTGGGCCGTCTTCAGAACCATCTCGTACGGGTTGGGCAACTCCAGCGTGGACAGGGTCGCAAGCTCCCCGATCTCAGGAAGATCGGAGTAGGGAATGAGCCCCTTAGCTCCGTCGGCGAAGCTCAACTCGATGCCATCTTCCAAGAGGCTGGCGACCGTCATCATGCGATTGGCGTTCTTTACGAGAACGGCGTCAATCATCGAGTCCCTCTGTGAATCCCGTGTTCAGGCGTCTATACTGCCCTGCGGGGCGGCCGCCTCGCGCCGCCACTCTGCCTCGTAGCCCGCTCGGGCGCCGCCGCGTCGGATTGAACCGTGGGTTGTCTCTAGCTCGTTGTCGTCACTGGACCTCACCTTCGAAGGGATTATGTAATTCCACGTCAAACTGACCAAAGTCACTCACATTCCGAGTGACCACAATCAGCCGGTGTACGATGGCTGTCGCCGCGATCATCGCGTCTTCTGTGATCGTGTTCGACTTCCTATGCATGAGCCGGGCCCACTCCCGGAATACGGGCGCGTCCATGGACAATACACCGAAGGAAGCCAGGACTTTGTCCAGCCAGACCTCCAACTCCTCTGCCTTCGCGTCATCCTGCTCGCGGGTGATCTCGATTCCCGCCTGTATCTCTCCAACCGTAACGGCGGACACGAAAAGGTGCTCTGCCGGCACCTTCGCAATCCAATCGAGGACCGCACCATGTGGTCGGGGACGACGCAGCTCCGAGACCACGTTGGTGTCGAGGAGATACATATCGCTACTCCACAGCCAAAGGTGTGCGGTGGCGATGCTGTCGGCGCGGCGGCGTAAGGTCATCGGTCCGTGCCTCAGGGGCGAGGAGCAGCTCCTTCAGGTCCGGCTTGGTCATCTGCTCCAGCCTCCGCCACTGCTCGATCGGAAGGAGCACAGCAGTTTCGACCCCGCGCCTGGTCACGATCTGTGGCCCTTCGGCGAGCGTGGTATCCAACAACTCGCTAAACCTCGACTTGGCATCCTGAACAGGCCATCTCCTGCCCATCATTCACTCCATTTGCTATTTGTCTGACTAGCTACCTGACTAGCCCCCAGACTAAGTAAGATTGTCACCTGTGTCAAGTTGGCGAAAGGCTTGCGTGCATCCCAACTCACTGTCCCTCCCCAACAAAAGCCTCCCACATCCCCGAAATATCCGCCTCCTCCGCATCCCCGTCATGCACCACAAACCGCACCACAAAATCCAAAACATCCCCTCGCTTCAACGCATATCCCTTACTTCCCATCGGATTCACCGTCATCGTCCCCCAATCCGCCACAAACCAGGGAAACCCCTGCGCGCTCGCATACGGAAACAGCGCCGCGCCCGCCTGCCTGCTGGCCGCAACCGTGCCCGAACAGTCCACCCAGTCCGATACCTCGCCGCTGATCGCGCCGCCGCCCGCGCGCCCCTCGGCATCGACCATCGTCGCCCCGTTCGTCACCCGCAGCGCCTCCGTCAAGCGCAGCCCAAAATAGGCATGCCGGGTCGGCCCAATGTGCAGATCCCACTCCGCCGCCCGCAGCTGAGAACGGACGTCGAACAGGTTGGCCACTTCGCCGGGCCGGATGTCGATCGTCCTCGTCTCCACCGCCAGCGTACGCCGCTCCGGCGCGCCCCACTCGATCGGACCCTGCCAGTGGAGGGTCTGGGTCAGGCGCAGATGGTCGGCCGCGATCTCGGCGGCCTCTACGTCCACACTCAGGATGCGTCCCGGCGCGCGCCCCTGGAAGATGTCGTTGACGTAGAAGTTGTAGTTGGCCTCTTCATGGGCGCCGCTGGCGAACGGCAGATAGCAGTTGACGTGGTCGGCGCCGATCCAGAGCGAATTGTGGTGCGGATGATCGAGCGGCGATTCGCTGGTCAGGGCGAAGCCGGCGGGCGTATAGACGGGGAAGAGGTAGGCGCGAAAGGCGCCCTGGCTGAGGGCTGTCAGATTTTTGCCCCGCCAGCGCACGTTGAGCCGGTGTGATTGCGCCGATGCGCCCTTGGGCAGAGCGACCTGATCGCCCTCGAGAGAAAAGTTACGCAGGCGGGTTTGATTGGACATCGTTTTCCTCCGGCGGTGGCACACGGTTCGGTGTTGTCAGCTTGACGCACTGTAAATGTTTACTTCATGCGCAGCAAATTCGACTGCAGTTCATAGGATGACGGAGGACAGAGCCAGGAATCGAGGCAGACGGACAACGATTCTTTTTCTGATTTGGCTGATTGTTTTTTATTTGAGACATTTCCTGCATAGAGATCGTCTACAATGAGGCAAGGAAGAGCGATGAAACTCAGGAAGTTCGACGTGATCGATTTCCTGGACAGCGATGAAGCGTTGGTGGAGTACCTGAACGCGGCGCTGGCGGAAAACGACCCGAAGTATTTCGTCAAGGCGCTCGGAAACGTCGCGCGCGCCAAGGGGATGTCTTCAGTGTCCGAAGTGAGTGGAGTGGGGCGGCAATCTCTTTACCGGGCGCTTTCGGAGGAAGGCAACCCCCGGGTTGATACGCTTTTCAGAGTCTTGGAGGCCCTGAACGTCCGGCTTGCCATTGCGGTGAACAGTTGATAGCTTTCTTCAATTCACTCTCTGTTGAATCAAGAGTCCTCGTTGTCAACGCAGCGGGGACTTTTCCATTCTGGAAAAGATAAAACCTTTACCCACAGTCTATGGGGCGGCGCGCCCGGTCGTTCTGCGACTTGTGTTTGCACAGCGGATACCGCACAATTGCCTGTACACGGGATACGCGGTTTTCGTCTCTATTCGGACCCTTCCCGCAGGCGTCCTCGTCTGTAATCCCTGGCAAACGTAGAAGGAGGAAAGCAAGATGGATCGTTCAACCGGTCGACCTTTTGGCTGGGCGCTGATTGGCTGCGGCAACGTTGGAAACAGTCACTCGCAGTGGGCCGCGGCCGCGCAGGATATCGACGTGCGGGCCTTCTGCGACATCAACGCCGAGGCTGCCAGCCGCTATTATGAGCAGTATGAGGGCGGCTACCATACCACCGACCCGGCGCGCATCTTCGCCGATGCGGATGTGGAGATCGTGACCATCGCCACCTCCCACGGCACGCACGCTGAACTTGCCATCGCGGCCTTTGAGGCCGGCAAGCACGTCTACCTGGAAAAGCCGATGGCGATGACGACGGCGGACTGTCTGCGCATCTATGAGGCGATGCAGGCTGCGAACAGGAAGCTGATGATCAACTTCTCGATCCGATTTTCGGGGGCGACGCGGGCGATCAAGAGCCGTTTGCAGCCCCCCAAGGCGAGCCACGCCCAATGTATGCTCACTCGCGCCGACGTCACCCGCTGGCAGTGGGATCCCGTGATCGGCGGCGGCCCGCTGTTTGACGTGGGCGTTCACCTGGCCGATACGCTGTGCTGGATGCACGATTCGCTGCCGGTGGAGGTCTCGGCGACAGGCGGGCAGGTGACCCATGGCGGCGAGTTGGCTTCGCCCGACTTGGTCGATACGGTGGCGGCGTCGATCCGCTTCGCGAATGGTTCGGTGGCGACCTACCTGATGAGCGACGCCGGTTTCAACGAGGCGCTGACCAAGTGGTTCTTCGCGTTTTACGATGGCGAGCAGAGCGCTGTTCTCGAAAGGCATTTCCGCAGAGCCACGATCTCCTCACCGGATCCTTTGAGCGGTGAACTGACGACGGAGTCGCTCTCGCCGCCCTTCATCGAGCGGTTCCCGTTGCTGGTGGATGCGATCCGCAACGATACCGAGCCGTATGTTTCGGCGTATGCCGGCATTCTCGCCACGCTGGTCGTCGAAAAGATCATCGAGTCGGTTCACAGCGGGCGCCCACAGGAGATTGAATTGCCGGACGTTTTGAGGAGCCAGCCATGACAGATATACGTGTCGCCCAGTACGGAACCAGGCATGCCCATGCCGCGGGCAAGCTGCGCGCCATCCGGCAGAATCCGAACGTGGAACTGGCGGGCGTATTCGAGCCGGACGCGGCGCGGCGGCGCGCGCTGGCCGCGGTGGACGGCCCCTTTCAGGATGTGCACTGGTTCGGGAGCGAGAGCGAGATGTTGGAGGACGCCGGCATTGCCGCCATCGCGTCCGAAGGCCCGACTTATCAGAGCTTGGATCAGACGGAGCGCTGCGTGCAGGCCGGCAAGCATGTCTGGTATGACAAGCCGGCGGGCGACAACTGGCCGCAGTGGCAGCGCACCATCGCCATGGCCGAGCAGCGCGGGCTGACGATCCAGATGGGCTATATGTTTCGCTATCATGCCGGTTTCCGGCAGATCGAAGCGTGGGTGAAGTCCGGTTTTCTGGGTGACATTTACGCGATACGGACACGTATCGGCACGGTGATCGATGAGGCGTCGCGCAGGGAGCTGAGTTGTCATCGCGGCGGCGTCTTCTACGAGTTGGCCTGCCATGTGGTGGACCAGGTCGTATGGCTGCTGGGCCGACCGCAGAAGGTGACCGCGTTTCTGCGCAATGAGACCGGCGTTGTGCCCGAGTTTGCCGACAACACGTTGGGCGTTTTTGAGTTTGAACGGGCGATGGCGCTGGTGGATACTTCGGCGATGGAGACGCGTCCGGCGGCGCGGCGTTTTGAGGTGTATGGCAGCCGCGGCAGCGCGATCATGGGGCCGATGGAACCGGCGACGCATATCCGGCTCTGTCTGACCGAGGCGCAGGGCGGCTATGGCGCGGGCGAAACGATGGCACCGGTCCAGACACAGACGCGCCAGGCGTTGTATGACCTGGAGTTTGCGGATTTTCTGGAAACGATTCAGGGCAGACAGTCGGCGCCGCGCCCGCTGGCGCATGAACTGCTGGTGCAGGAGACGCTGCTGCGGGCGACGGGCGAGATCGAGGAGTGAGGAAGGGCGAGGAGTGGGGTTTTCTCTCTTCGCGTCGAGTCGTTCAGCCGGTCGGGGGCCACATCTGCGGCCAGTAGGCGCCGCTGAAGGGGTGGCCGGCCTGCGCGTTGGGGCCGAGGAAGACCAGGTTGGGGGCCACTGGCGACCGGGCAGATAGGTGGTGTCGCCGGGCATCATGTGTGAGATGAGGCACATGCGCGGCTCCCAGGTCAGGTTGGGGCCGGAGCCGTGCAGGGTCAGCGCGTGGTGGAAGCTGACCTGGCCGGCCTGCATGATGCAAGGCTCGTCGATCCAGTCGCCGCTGATCTGCTGGTTGGCGAAGCGGGCTTGCAGGCCGTCGAGGTCCTTGTGGCCGAAGGTGTTGCTGTCCTCGAGCAGCCCCCACTTGTGCGAGCCGACGATGGTGCGCATGTCGCCATTTTGCAGGTCGGTGTCCTGCAGGGCGATCCAGGCGGTACACATATTGGTGGTGCTGGACGCCTGCCAGTGCCCGTAGTCCTGGTGCCAGCCGATGTTGCCGGCGGTTTCCTCGCTGCCGTCGGGGCCGACCCCCGGTTTGTAGACGGCCTGGTCATGCCAGAGGCGCACGGTGTCCACGCCCATCAGGCGCGCGCCGATTGCGCCCAGGAGCGGGCTGGTGGTGACTGCGCCGATGGCGCGGCTGAGCCAGAAGGCGTCGCACTGCTGGCGCACGGCGGGCGAACCCGGCTCCATCTTGGTCGCGCCGTACTGGGGTTGGATCTCCGAGTCGTGTTGGCCGCGCCACATGCGTTCCTGCGCCTGCCGCAGTTCGGCGATTCGTTCATCGCTGAAGAGCTTGGGGCTGATCCAATAGCCGCGCTCCCAATATTCCTCGCGCACGGCCGCGCTGATCAGTTCGTCGATGTTGATGCCGTCGACAGTGGTTGGCGCCGGCGCTGTTGTTACTGCTGTCATTGTTTTCGAGCTCTCCCCGGTGTTGGCCTGTCCGGACGGGCCGCATCAGTTGTTTCCCCTCCACAGTTCCCGACGCTAACCCTGTTATCCGATTCTGCTCAGACGCGCATGCGCAGCACCGGGCGCGCGAACGAGACTTCAAGATAGTCAAGATCTTGCAGGGATTTGGTGCCGGGCGTCATGAAGTGGATGGCAAAGGCGCGACGCTGGCGGTCGGTGACGTTGGGCGCGGTGTAGTGCATGGTCTGGCAGTGGTGCAGCGTGACGCCGCCGGCGGGGAGTGGGATGACGACGGCCTTGGATTCATCGACCTTGCCGCCCATGTCGAGCAGGGCGCCGGTGTCGGCGGCGCGCGCGTGCTCTTCGGAGCGGAAGTGGGTGCCGGGCAGGAACTGCATGGCGCCGTTGTGGATGTCCACATCATCGAGCGTGAGCCAGCAGCTGACCAGGTTGGGCGGCGAGCAGCGCCAGTAGGCGTTGTCCTGGTGCCAGTGGACGGGGCCGCCGTGGTGGGCAGGTTTGAAGAGCGCCTGGTCGTGAAAAAGCTGGATGTTCGGCCCGATCAGATCCTCGACCAGATCGAGGATGCGGTCGTCGTAGAGCAGGCGGCGAAAGTGGACGTTGTTTTCGCTCATCTGCATGATCTGGAGCATCTGCGTTTCGGCCTGGTTCTTGGCGTCGAGGTCGTCGGTGTCGTCGATCGACAGATTGCGGAATCCGAGTTGACCGCTGCGCGCCAGTTCGAATTCGCGATCATACTGGCGGCGCAGCAGTTCGATTTCGTCATCCTGCAGGACTTTGCCAACGGTCAGATAGCCGTCGATCCAGAAGCGGTTGATCTGTTCTTCGGTCAGCGCATTGCGTTGGACCGGCGTTTTGTTTCCGTTTGCGGTTTGCATAACCTGTTCTCTTTCTAGCGTCCGGCCAGACCGGAGAGGGCGACGCCGGAGACGAAGTATTTGTTGGCAGCAAAGAAGACGACCAGCACGGGGATGAGCATCAGGGTGGCGACGGCCATGATGAGGCGGAATTCGGTGAACTGCTCGTCGCCGAAGTAGGGCAGCCCCAGCGTGCGGGTTTCTTGGCGATTGGTAAAGATCAGGGGCCAGGGGTCAGTGGTTAGTGGTCAGTAACCCCACTGCTGGCGGAGGCAGCACTAAGAGTGAAAACTCAAGACGAAAAACTAGAGCGGCGCGCCGCCGCTCTAGTAATAGACCCAATTTCGCGAGAGATAGAACTGGATGGCGGTGATCACCAGGATAATCATGAACAGGATCCACGCCAGCCCGGAGGCGTAGCCCATGGAGAAGCTTTCGAACCCTTTGCGATAGATATAGAGCACGTAGAAGAGCGAGGAGTTGATCGGCCCGCCCCTGGTGGCGATGAAGGCGACGGTAAAGGTCTGAAAAAGGTTGATAATGCCGACAATGAGGTTGAGGAAGATGACCGGGCTGATCAGCGGGATGGTGATGTGGAATCGTAGAACGGAACATCTCTGGCAGAATTTTACGATGAAGTTGCGCCGCGCGGCTGATTGCGGCTGCGGACGGCTTTGGAGGTATGCGTCAAACGGGATGGGGCACTGCGGGAGAAGATAACACGGGATAGGGGATCGTGTCAATTGGCGGGGGATGTTGGGGGCGGGCCGGGTGGTGGGGGTTATACGGATGCGCGGGCATGTCGCCGAGTCAGTCGGCGTCGGAAGTTCTGTGGGCGGAGTAGGGCTTCAGAGGTAGCTCAGTGTTTATGGGCATGTAAAGATGTCATCGTGGAGTTCGTGGTACACAGCGTGCGTTTGTCTCAAAGCAGGCACCAAGTGGGCCAATGCAAACTCATCACGCCGGTTCCCTAAATTTGGGAGTTGCGTTGATTGCTTAATGATTTTGAACAGTTGTTGAGACAAAGTCTTTATGTCGGCATTCTCTATTGTGTTAGTCGAAAGGAGCTTTTCATATTGCTCCAATATGCTTATTGCTTGACATTCTTTCCCGTTCAAACTGAGGAAAGTCTTTAGAACTTTCGGGTCGTATAGATAGTTCTCGATTTCCCGTCGCCGCAGCACACGAATTCCTTCTACTTTTTTTTCTTGTCGTGCCACCTCAGTCATGTCTTCACGATCAATGACTCTCCATACGTTACTGCCTTGCGCAACCGCCCGAAGAATCGCTATCAAATCCTCACTTTGCTCAACATCACTGGAACCACCACGAGAGATGAACAACGTATCAGAATGTGTTTCGGAAAAAATCAGGTTATAGCACTTTGCGTCAAATCCCTTGTCTGCCTTGTTTTTGTCTCCTTCACAGAGGACGATCTGATCTGGCACTATCAAGTCGGCCAGATCATCAAGTGCGACTTGATAGGTTGTCTGCCAGAAGGAACGGTCTGGGACGCGTGGGCTGATTTTCACTTCCTGATCAAAATCATGTTCCGATAAGTCTAGGAATACGACATCTCCGTTTTGTCGCAACAGGTCATATGCTTTGCGAACGAATCCTACCGAGTGGGTTGCAATCCACAGTTGCGACTGTTCAGGAACAAGATTAAGCATGGCTTCTAGCAACGGACCGTGGAGAGCCGTGGCGAGATGAGCTTCTGGCTCGTCAATGCAATATATTGCGTCCTGATACTCGTCCCGCTTCACAAATATGTCCAGTAAGAGATCAAAAGCTGCCTTCTCGCCCCCTGACAGATTCTTGTAGTGGAAGTCCTCCGATGTTCCTTTTGAAAACCTGAACACACCCGCATCCCTCAATCCCCCGAAATCCTGGAGTTCAAGAGCTGGTTCCGTAAACAACTCTCTCATAGCCGTTTGAAGTTCGCCTAACGACTCTTTCCGATATTTTTCAAATGTAGTTTCTTCTGGTGCGTCTTTGTCCAGGTCCATCATTCGTTTCCAAGTCATCCTTCTGTAGTTGTCGGAAACGGCTTGGTCTAGGTCAATGATACGTTCAAAGCGTCCAGATTCCGCAGCTGACTTGACGGGTTCCAAATTGCTTAACTGGAAATCAGCTTCATTCCTATATGGGGATCGAATGTTGAAAACAGCAGGCCATCTGGCATTTGTAGGTTTATCACGATAAAACTGAATATTTACATTTGCCCTTACTTCGCTAGTCGATGTTGGAACTTGGACTGTGCCATCGTGCTTATGGTAGTAGTCGCCCCTGTTACCTTCAAGGAGGTAATCGTGTCTAGGACCCTGGGATTTGAGGAGAAAGGCATCAAAAAGAGAGGATTTTCCCGTCCCATTTGGTCCGATCAATACGACCAGTCGAGTTGATTCGGGGATGTTTTGGATGAGAAGATTTGTGAAGCGCTTATATTTGGTTAGGTGTACGCTCTTTATCCGCATCTGCTGCCTGAAATTCCATTCAAGTTGATTTTGCCTGCCACTCCATTGCGCCGACGCTCACAGCAATTCAGTATAGCACACTTGTGTCAAATTAAAAAGTGGGCATTCATTCGCAAGCGAAATGTCATCTACATTGAAGGCTGTCTTCATTCGCGACCACCACGCGCGTCTTAGGCACCAAACTACGGCGGCTCAGTCCCTTCATTGAGGATGGCAAGATACTCGTCGTAGACGAAGAGCCTGTTGCGACGCTTTGTCGTGATTTCACGTGCGATCCCGTGTTCGACAAGCAATTCCATGGCTTTTGTAGCGGTGGGGAAGGAGAGTGTTGTGCGCTTGCAGACTTCAGACAGAGGCAGAACCGGCCGCGCCTTGAGAGCTTCATGCACGCGCACAGCCGAACCGGCGCGGCGTTTGGTCTTTTCGAGGCGGTTGTGGTTGTTCTGGAACATATGGGCGATCTGTTGGGCAGCCGTGACAGCGCCGGTAGCGGTCAGTTCCACGCCGTCAAGGAAGAATGCGATCCATTCCTCCCAATCACCGCTGCGGCGCACGTAGTTCAGCAGGTCGTAGTATCTCTCTCTGTGTTGCTTGAAGTAGAGGCTCAGGTAGAGGAGCGGCTCGCGCAGCGCGCCAGCCTGGTACAGCAACAATGTCACCAGCAGTCTTCCTAAGCGCCCATTGCCGTCAAGGAACGGATGAATGGTCTCTAGCTGAACGTGCGCAAGCCCTGCGCGCAGCAGCAAGGGCAGCCCGTCCTCTCTAGCGTGAAGGAACCGTTCAAGCGCTGCCATACAGTCGGGCACGGCATGATGCGGCGGCGGGACGAAAGCGGCGTTGCCGGGCCGGGAGCCGCCAATCCAGTTCTGGGAGCGGCGGAACTCGCCGGGCGATTTATTGCTGCCCCTTCCTTTCGACAAAAGGACCCCGTGGATTTCACGCAGCAGTCGGTTCGATAGCGGGAAGCCCTCCTTCAGACGACGCAAGCCATGCTCAAGCGCGGCCACGTAGTTCGAGACTTCGACCACATCATCAAGCGGCACGCCGGGAGCCTCCTTCAGTTCGAAGAGCAGGAGGTCCGACAGCGAGGACTGCGTGCCTTCGATCTGGGAGGAGAGCACGGCTTCCTTGCGCACGTAGGTGTAGAGAAAGATCGTCTGGTCCGGCAGGAGAGTCGAGATACCGTCGAGACGGCCCAGGGCAAGCAGCGCCGATTCAAGTGTCTGCTGTAAGGCGCCGCCCAGAACGAGGGCGGGTTCTGGCGGCAGGGGACGTGGAATGAAAGAACGTACCTCTTCGTCTCCGGTTATAGTAACCTCGTAACTGCCTATTTCTCCGCGTTGCATGGTGGTCAACCCTTATTAAAGTTACTTGAATAGCCAAGTCCGTTATTAAAGTTTCGGCCCCTAAACTTTAATAGTGGGAGGGAGCATACCACTCTACGGGGTGGATGAGGAATTCTGCGCATCGGCTAGGAGCGCCGTATCTCTCTGTTTCTTGCCACATTCATGTCGCACTGGGCGACATATCGGCCTCCTTTGCCAACTTCGACGCGAAAGAAGGGCGATCTGGCTTGACATATTAGAACATATGTGCTACAATGGATGGAACATGGCCTTGCGGCATGGCGGATGCCGGCCTTCAAGGCGACAAATGGGGCACGTTTTCCAACTAAGGAGCGACCCGTGAGAAACGATATTGCCAAGACCTCGATTGGACGGGTGGCGCTGCTCTCCTCCAGGCCGATCCTGGCGCTGGTGGCGGCCATGTTCGTGGCCGACCTGCTGGGGAGCATGGGATGGGTGCAGGGGCGGATCCGTGGGGAGACGCTTTTCTATGTGTTCGGCAATCCGGTCTCCAACTGGGGCGTTATGATGACGATGCTGATCTGGATGCTGACCACCGGCATCCAGATGGTGTCGAGCGGGATGGCCTACCGCGCCAAGACGAATCCCTATATGGCCGGGGTGGGCTTTTATATCTGGCTGTTCGGTTCGATTTTCAGCCGCACCAGCCTTAAGTTCAACAGCGCCAACTACGGCTCGGTCTTTACGATTGAGTACGGCAAGCTGGCCAAGGAGTGGTCGGGGATGGCCTTTCTGATCGCGCTCTATTGGCCGTCGCAAATCTTCGACATGGCGACCGATGCCAGCTTCTACCTGACGACGCCGCTGCGGGCCTTCAACCTCTTCTTCGCCTTCTCGTCGCTGGTGTCGGAGCAGTTGGCCTATATGGCCAGCGCGGCCAAATCGTTGGGCGACGAGGCGCTGGACCAGATCCGTGGCAACTCATAGGACGCTCTTGCGGCAGGATCGCGGCTGGGGGCTGTTCTGTCAGATGTCGGTTGCGCCGCTGCTGGCCGGCACGCTGGAGTGGCTGATCGCGGTCGGCGCGTGCTGGTTCATCGGCGCGCCGTACCTTGCTCCGTGGACGTGGCTGGCGCACGTGGCGGCCGCCTATCCCCTGGGCGGCGCGGCGATGGGGCTAAGGGCGCTCTCTCTGGCCTGGGCTGGCTGGGCGTTCCTGCGCACCGGCATGGAGTGGGGCGCGCTGACCCCCTATCTGTGGTTCCTGCTGATCTCGGCGCTGGCGGCGGCGCCGCGGCGCTGGGGCGTGTGGGCCGCGCGTGTCGCGGTGCATGGCATGGCGCTCTGGTTCATCCTGCAGATGGACCACATCACGGGGCTGATCGGTCTGGTCGGCCTGCTCCTGCTGCTGATCTGAAACCTGGCCGCGGTCAGGAAGCGGTCACTGCACTAGCCACTGTTTTTCAGTTCCTTCTCCATTGCCAACAGACGCACCAGGCGTTTGCCCGAGCGGATGCGCTGCGCCTCTCCGGTGAGGGCAAAGCCAAGCGATTGGAAAAATCTGAGCGCGCCCGGATTGAACTGCTCGACGCCCAATTTGACTGCGCGCAGACCGGCCTCGCCTGCCAGCCACGGTTGCAGCAGCGCCCAGGCGTCGCTGCCCACACGCTGCCGCTGAAACGGCTCCGCCACCAGCAGGATGCCGATGTAGGCGGTATCGGGGTCCGGCCAGTGCAGGCGGAAGTCGATCAGGCCAACCAGTTGCGCGCCGGCCTGGGGGTTGCCCGGTTCATTCGCCGCCGCGATCCCCAGCCCCATACGTCCCGGCTCGTCCTCGATGGCGGCGAGGTCGCGCGCGGCCTGCCCGGCCGGCGCCTGGGCCAAGTGATACATCGCCCAATAGGCCGGCGACAGTTGGTAGATTTGCTGGAGCGCGTCGGCGTGCAGGGACGCGTCCAGCGGCAGAAGGGAGATCGAGAGCGTCATAAAGGCAGGGGCCAATGGTTCAGTGGCTGGCGACCAACTCCTCCACACTGCGGCGCAACCCTTTGCACTCACCTTCAGCGCGCTGCAATTCGGCCGCCAGCGTCTCCAGCTTCTCGCGCTCCACGCGCACAAAGCGGGTGTAAGGCGCAATCGCCTCCCGGATCCGCTGCACACTGGCTGTCAACTCCGATTCGAATTGCTGGGTGATGGCGGTGTCGAGCCGCCGCCGCAGATCGCCGATGCGGGCGCGCAGTTGCGCCTTCACTTTCTGGCGCCGATAGGGGAGCACGTAGAGGCCGAGCGCGGCGAGCGCGCTGGCGCCGAGGATGCCGGTCACGTCGAGGAAGGTCGTGTTGAGGATGACGACCAGGATGGCGCCGAGTCCGATCGCGCCGGCCTCGACCGCGGCCGTCTGGATGATCGCCCGCTGCACCTCCTGGGCCAGCTTGAGGGCCTCCGCCTCGCGGTCGTAGGAGTCGACGACCTCCTGCGCGCTGCGCCCGATGCTTTTGAGCAGATTCTGACGGTTGAAGTCAAACTCGCCGCGCACGCGGCCGATCATCTGGTCCGTGTGCTGGAGGGAGCGGCTCTCGATGAACTCCATCACCGCCTGCCACTGGCGGTAGTCGCGGTCGATGAGCCAGTCGATCAGTTGGTTGACGTGGCGCTCGATGGCGCGGCTGGTGTCGGCGAGGACGCGGCGCTCGAATTCACCGCGCAGCCGCGCGCTGTTCACCAGTTCGACGACGCGGGTGATGCGCAGATTCTCGTCGAAGAAGCGGTCGCCCCGTTCGGCCATTTCATGGAGGACGTTATCGACGCGGTCGCTCTGGTAGCGGAAGTCGCGGCGCATGTCGTTCTGGTAGGCCGCCAACTGCTGGTCGATGGCGTCCAGCGCCTGAAAATCGCCTTTGAGCAGTTCCTGGCGCTGCCTGATCACCTCCTGGTAGTTGGCGATCAGCGCTGCGGCGATGCCGATCGGGTTGGAGAGTTGCAGGCGCACCCGTTCCCCGGCATCGAGAAAATCGAGGATGTGTTGTTCCAGGGCGCCGAACTGGCTGCGCTGCCAGTTCGAGGGGTCAGGGTTGAGGGTTGAGGAGCGGGAGGGTGTATTCGAGTCGCTTGGTGTCTCGTTCACGGCTGTTCTATGCGGAGCGGGGGCTTCTCTCTCCTCTCTCTCCTCTTCACTCACTCCTCGCCTTTTGGCTTCCAGCGCCAGGCGCGCGCTGACCGCGAAGATCGCCGGCGCGATGCCGAGCAGTTCGTGCGCGTTCTGGCGCACAAACTCCAGCACCTGGCGCTGCTCCGCCTCCGAGGTCAGCAGTTCGATCTTGTTGACCACGATCACGATCTTCTTGCCCCAGTCGCGGATCTGTTGCAGGAAGGCGCGCTCCGATTCGCTGAAGGGTCGGTCGGCGCTGGTGACGAAGAGGACGAGGTCGCTGCGGGGCACGAAATGCTCGGTCAGCTCCTGGTGCAGGCGGATGACAGCGTTGGTGCCCGGCGTATCGACCAGGTTGACCTCCTGCAGCCAGGGGACGGGCAGACGGCGCACCGCCATGCCCAGTTCTGCGCCCGGCTGTTCAGCGGCATCGCTGTGGCGAATCAGAACCAGTTCACTGGTGGTCGGCACGACGCCTTCGGGCAGATAGTCGCCGCCCAGCAGCGCGTTGATGACCGCGCTCTTGCCGGCGTTGAATTCGCCCACGACCACCATCAGGAACAGCTCTTCCAGCTGGGCCAGGGCATTGCGGATCAGGACCAGGTCGGCGTCGGGCGCGTCCAGGCGCGTCAAGGCCACCTGCAGGTCGGCCAGCAGGCGGCGCTCATCCTGTAAGATACGGCCCTGCTCAGCGGTCAATACCTGCTGCACGTTTTCCTCGACAGAGACGGCAATTGAAGATGAGACGCGGCACAGGCCATTCTAGCATAGGCCTGACTGCCTTCATATAGCGGGAGGTGGAGCGCCTGCAACACGGCGCATGCGAATGGAGCCGGCGGTCGCGGCAGATGGACTGTCCTTGCAGTCTGCCGCCAGATTCAGTAAAATTCCGCTTGACGATACGGAGGCGCACTTTTCTCCTATGAACACAAATTCTTTCCCCCGACGACCGTCGTTCTTATATCTCTATTGTCGAACCTGAAGGGAGGAATACTTGCCATCGTATGGGTATAAAAGTGATCTATCATTGACCATGACTTGGCAATGAACCCTCGTTTCTCACCACTTGCCTTATGATCACTGCCCAAAAAGAAAGAGGCGGGCCGTAGCCACGCCTCCTCATCTTTTGCTGAAGCTTGTTAACGGAAACTCCCCGATCTCCCATCGGCTATAATACCGTTAACACTTTCAGCAGGAACCTTTGACAGTGGAAGTGTATCACCAATCCAATCTTCAAGCAAAAAGGGATGCTATGACTGATACAAAGGATAAGAAATACCGTCTCGGCCTTGATCTTGGCACCAACTCGATTGGGTGGGCCGCGGTCAACCTCGACGCTCAGGGCCATCCTTGCGGGGTACTGGACATGGGTGTCCGTATTTTCCCTGACGGGCGCAACTCGACCGACAAAACCTCCAATGCCGTAGCCCGCCGCACCGCACGCGGCCAGCGCCGCCGCCGGGACCGCTACCTGATGCGGCGCGGCGAACTGATACAAGCCCTTGTCGAGTTCGGTCTTATGCCGCCGGACCCGGAAGCGCGCAAGGAACTGCAACATCTCGATCCCTATTCACTCCGGGCGCGCGCCCTGGACCAATCCCTCCGCCCCTTCGAATTGGGGCGCGCGCTCTTTCACCTTGACCAGCGACGCGGCTTCAAATCCAACCGCAAGTCGGTCAGTGAAGAAGCAGACGAGAAGAAAAAGATAGGCGCCGCGATAGAGGGATTGCGCCGCCGAATCGAAGAAAGCGGCACCCGCACCCTGGGCGAGTTCTTGGCGCGGCGGCACGCGCAGCGCGAGACGGTCCGCGCCCGCGAGGAATTGGGACTATACCCGGACCGGACCATGTACCAGGAGGAGTTCGATAAGATACGGCAAGAGCAGGAGGAACATCACACTCTGTCCCCCGACCAGTGGGACATTCTGCGCAACATCATCTTCTACCAGCGGCCTCTGCAACCGGTGGAACCGGGCTGGTGCCAATTTGAATTTGAAAGCAGAAAAAAACGAGCGGCTAGAGCATTACCGATATTTCAGGAATTTCGTATACTCCAGGAGGTCAACAATCTGAAAGTGCAGATCTCTTCGGAGCCGGAACGCTCACTCAATCAAGAAGAGAGGGAAGGCGTTCTGCAACGACTGCGGTCGGGCTCGGACTTCGCATTCGAAAGGCCTAACACGGGCTTGAAGTCTTCGCAATCACTCCCTTCAGATGTCAACTTCAACTTGGCGCGCGGCGGACGCAAGAAGATCCAGTGTGACGAAGTCACCAGACTCTTGAAGCAGAAAGAACTTTTTAGCAGCCGCTGGCGTAACCTTTCCCTTGAAGAACGCAACGAAATCGTAGGGACGCTGCTCAATACAGAGGAACCGGAGACCATCCAGCACAAAGCCGTAAAGGAGTGGGGACTGACCGAATCGCAGGCCATAGCCGTCGCCAACGTCTCCCTGCCAACCGGCTACGGCGACCTGAGTGAAAGGGCCATCCGCAAGATCCTCCCCCACTTGGAGAAAGGGCGGATCTACTCGGAAGCCGTAACAGACGCCGGCTATTCCCACCACTCGGATTTTCGCAGCAGCGCCGCCCTGGACCGCTTGCCCTACTACGGCAAGGTACTGGAGCGTGATGCAGTGGGGGCAAACCCGACCAAAGATTCGCACAAGGACGGGGAGGAGGCCCGCTATGGGCGCTTCCCCAATCCCACCGTTCACATCGGCTTGAACCAGCTCCGCCGCGTGGTCAACCGTCTGATTGAGGTCTACGGCAAACCCGAGGAGATAGCAATCGAACTTGCCCGCGACCTGAAGTCCAATCTCGAACAACGCCGTCACTACGAGCAGGAAGGACGGAAAAACGAAGAGCGCAACCAGCGTCATACGGAGTGTTTGGAGGCAGCGGGGGAGAAGCCAACCCACGCCCTGTTCCGCAAGCTGCGCCTGTGGGAGGAACAGAAACAAGGTGCGGTCTGTGTATGCCCTTACACCGGCCGCACCTTATCCTTTGCCATGGTAGTTTCCAACCAGACCCAGGTAGACCACATCCTGCCGTTCTCCAGGACTTGGGACGATTCGATGGCCAACAAGGTGGTCTGTATCGCCGCCGCCAACCGCGCCAAGGGCAATCGTTCTCCTTACGAGGCATTCGGTAAGGAAATCCTAACTCGCACCGCCAATTTCCGGCCCAACAAGCGTTGGCGCTTCGGCCCGGACGCCATGGAGCGATTCGAGCAAGAGGACCGCTTCCTGGCCCGACAGTTGAACGAGACGAGTTATTTTTCCCGCACCGCCCGCGCCTACCTGTCCCACCTGTACAACGAGAAGGGCGAAGGACATCAGCGCGTATGGGCAACGCCAGGACGTCTGACCGATCTGCTGCGTAGGGCGTGGGGGTTGAAAGGAATCCTGCGCGCGGATACAGGTGAGAGCGTCCGCAAACAGCGCGACGACCACCGCCACCACGCCATCGACGCCTTTGTCGTAGCCAACACGACAGAGGGGCTGCTCCAGCGGTTCGCCCGCGCCGCCGCGTCCAGCCATCATACTGCGGTGGAAAGGCTGGCCTGTTTGGCGCCGCCTCCCTGGGAAGGCTTTCACAGCGAACAGCTGCGGCCAATCCTGGATCGCCTCGTGGTCTCTTACAAGCCAGACCACGGCATGCGCTGCATTAAAGAGCTGACCGCGTTCAAGGAGAAGAGCGAGTTGAAGGCTGTGCGCGACCAAGCCATGCGTGAGGCACTGATAAAACTGTGGGATCAGGTCGAGTCGGAGATTCAAACGAAGGGCGGCAGTGCGTCTGAGACACCTGGCCGATTCGCCGAACGGGCCGCTAACGAAGGCGTACCCTTGGGGGAAAGCCGTCATACTGTCCGGCGCGTGAGTATCCAGGGCCAGACGACTGGCCAACTGCACAACGAAACCGCCTATGGACTGGTCGAACTGTCGGAAGATGGCCCGTCCAGAGTCGTGCGCCGCAAGAAACTGTCTGCGCTCAAAAGAAAAAGCGAACTGAACGCTGTGCGCGATCCTGACATGCGCAAGGCGCTGATAGAGTTGTGGGACCAGACAAAGACGGACATCCTCGCCCAAGGCGGCAAAGCGTCTGAAACGCTTGCCCGATTCGCCGAACGTGCCGCCAACGAAGGCGTGCTCCTGGGGGAACGCCGCCAGACCGTGCGCCGCGTGCGCGTCTGCGAACAGGAGACCGTCATACCGATCAGAGACCAAGCCGGGAAGCCGTACAAGGGCTACAAACGCGATGGCAACGAGTTCGCCGACGTATGGCAGATTCGCGACGGAAGCTGGAAGATGGTTATTGTCCCCAGGTTCGAAGCCAACCAGCCCGACTTCGACCTGGAAAAGTTCCGCCCTACCGACAAATCCGGCAGGAAGGACCCCACCGCCAAGCGGCTGACGAGGCTCTATAAAAACGATATGGGCGCTATCGGCGAGGGAGAGGAGCGCCGCATTGTACATGTACGACACATGGGGACAAAAACCGACCGCGGACCTTATGTAGTTCTTGATGACCACAAAGAAGCTAATGTCGATCGTCGCAGAAGGAGAGGGGAGATTAAAGAGATCTCTTACAACGCTCGCAAACTCCAACGGAACGGCTTCCGCAAAGTGGGCGTGGACGAGATCGGTCGCGTGCTGGACCCGGGGCCGCCAAGACCATGATCGGCCGCGTAATTGAAGTCGCCAGCGCGGGACGCCACCTGGCCCGAGATCGCGGCCTGATGACAGTCTCGCATGAAGGCGTCGAGGACGGGCGCGTGCCCCTGGACGACATCGGCGTCCTTCTCTGCAATGCGCGCGACCTGACCTACTCCAACGATCTGATGACGGAACTGGCGCGGCGCGGCGCGGCCGTCGTGCTGTGCGGCGACAACTACCTGCCGGTGGCCTGGATTTGGCCCCTGGAGGGCCACCACATCCAGGCGCTGCGCATGCGGCGCCAGTTGGAGGCTTCCTTACCTCTGCGCAAACGGCTGTGGCAGGCTCTGGTCAAGGCGAAAATCTCCCAGCAGGAGAACACACTGGAGTTACTGAGAAACTCCGGCGGCAACCTGAAAGAACTGGCGAAACGGGTGCGGTCCGGGGACCCGGACAATATGGAAGCGCAGGCGGCGCGGCGTTACTGGCCTCTGCTCTTTGGCGACGACTTTCGCCGCGAACGCTTCGGGCCGATGCCCAATCCGCTCCTCAACTACGGCTATACGGTGCTGCGCGCGGCCACGGCGCGCGCCATTGTGGCCGCCGGTTTGCACCCTTCTCTGGGTATCCACCACCACAACCGAACTAACAGCTTTTGCCTGGTGGATGACCTGATGGAACCATTCCGACCGCTGGTAGACTATACAGTTGCCGGGCTTGTCGCCGACGGGCGCGAAAATATGAGCAGTGAGGTCAGGCGGGATCTGGCGGCGGTTTTGATGATGGATCTGGTCACCGAGCGGGGAACAACGCCGCTTCAAACCTGTCTCGAGCGCGCTGCCCAATCGCTGGCCCAATCCTTCGAGACCAGGACACCGGCACTGCTTCTTCCCAGGCAGTCTCTCCCCGACGCAGATTCAAAGGCCGACTGAGGAACGAACCTTGCTCTCCGGGTACCGGCTCATGTGGATGATGGTGATGTTCGACCTGCCGACGCTCACGGAGAAAGAGCGGCGGGCTGCCAGCAAGTTCCGAAACTTCCTGTTGGACCAGGGTTTCGAACGTTGCCAACTATCGGTCTACTTGCGCTTCTGCGCGGGGAAGGAACAGACGCAGGTCTACAGCAAGCGCATTCAAGAAGCGCTGCCGGAGTCGGGCAACGTGCAGATTATATGTTTCACCGACAAGCAGTACGAGAATATTGTCAGCTTCCAAGGCCCGAGACGGCAGCCGGCCAACAAAAATCCGCTGCAATACACCCTGTTTTGACACCGTTGACGCCATTTTTTTGTCGGTTGCCGTCTGTCGATTTGAACCTGTCACCAAGCCGGATCGACAGACATCTATTATAGCCGATGGGAGATCGGGGAGCAACCGCAACATCGCCACCGAGCGCGACGTCATCGGCAGAATTATAGCCGATGGGAGATCGGGGAGCAACCGCAACATCGATGAGGATGTGGAGTATCTGCGGCTATTATAGCCGATGGGAGATCGGGGAGCAACCGCAACGTGGGGTCTGCGCTGCCGCCACTGGCGGGATTATAGCCGATGGGAGATCGGGGAGCAACCGCAACCATATGGGTGGACATTACTGCCTCCTCGTATTATAGCCGATGGGAGATCGGGGAGCAACCGCAACACCACAAGGCACAGGTCGTCAAGACGTTCCGATTATAGCCGATGGGAGATCGGGGAGCAACCGCAACTGGGAACTCGTCAAGGAAACATTCATCGAATTATAGCCGATGGGAGATCGGGGAGCAACCGCAACACGACGAATACATGGGCAACCTATGCGCCAATTATAGCCGATGGGAGATCGGGGAGCAACCGCAACTGTGTGAGGATGCGGTGCAGAATGGATTGATTATAGCCGATGGGAGATCGGGGAGCAACCGCAACAAGGGCGCGGTATAGGCGTCACCGAAGTATTATAGCCGATGGGAGATCGGGGAGCAACCGCAACAGCGGCTGGCTTGTCTCGTGTCCCTGCGCATTATAGCCGATGGGAGATCGGGGAGCAACCGCAACTGGATCGCGCCGGCGGCCAACACGGACTAATTATAGCCGATGGGAGATCGGGGAGCAACCGCAACCAGATTGTGCGCGTCCACGACGTGCGCGAAATTATAGCCGATGGGAGATCGGGGAGCAACCGCAACCGGCAGGGCCATGTCGCGTTCGCGCGACTGATTATAGCCGATGGGAGATCGGGGAGCAACCGCAACAGAAGGTGGAAAAGGGCGCGGACGATTTTATTATAGCCGATGGGAGATCGGGGAGCAACCGCAACACGGCTACATCATCATCGCCGGGGAGCGTATTATAGCCGATGGGAGATCGGGGAGCAACCGCAACTGAATGCCTCCTATGAAAATCTTGACGTCATTATAGCCGATGGGAGATCGGGGAGCAACCTCAACAGGCCTCTAATACACCGCAATTCCTTCCTTCTCCAGGATGCGATGCACGTTGGCCGCGGCCAGGGGATAGCTCTCGTTCGGCAGGTGTTCGAGCATCATGTAGCCGTCCGGACGCTCGTTATGCCAGAAGCGCAGCGCGGTCGCCAGGTTGAGTTCGCCCTCGCCCGGTATCTCCTCGTCCATGTGGATCACGAAGCTGTCCCGCACGGCGATGTCCTTGCAGTGCCCGATGGCGCTGATCGGCCCCATGCAATCGAAGATGTGACGCAGGCGCGCCCTGCTTTCATAGACCTGATGCAGCGTCTGGAAATGGTTCACGTAGTCCATCACCAGCCGCAGCCGCGCGCTGCCCACGTCGCGGATGATGGCGCGGTTGAACTCCGGCGACCGCATGATCGTCAGCAGGTGCGTTTCGACGACGACCGTCTGCCCGAGCGATTCGGCCACCTTGGCCAGCCAGCGCAGAGAGTGCAGCAGCCGGTCGCGGCAGGCCGGCCGATGGTTGTCGCGGTGAGGGCTGTAGGGGCCATTGGGGCTGAGGCTGCCGCTGCGGATCAAAGCCACGTGGGCGCCCAGCGCGCGGGCGATCCCGAGGCCGCGGCGGATTTCCTCCATCAGCCGTGCGCGTGCGCCGTCGTCGGGGTCGAACAGACAGACCTGGTAGCCAATGCCGACCTGCACAATGTCGATGCCCTCGTCGGCGAAGAGCCGCCGCACGCGCTGCCAGACCGGCGCAGTGGCCGGCGGCGAGCCGCTGGCGGAGATCGAAAGGCCCACCCCGGTAAGCTGCAACGCCCGAATCTCGGCCAGATGCCGCGCGCGGATTTCGGCAGGATTGGCCGGCAAAATGCCGACAACGCCCAGTCTCATACGACAACTCCATGTGTGATGCGCCGCGGCTAGTGGTTGGCGGCTGGCCGCCGGATAGTTGACATCCTCTGAACATACAGTAGAATCGGGTCAATCCCGCCAGGTTATATCATCAGATATCGTTGAAAAACGCAAACACGCGGCTCAACATCTGCAGGCGAAACGTCAGCGCCCCGAGGAGAAATCGATTGGTCGAAAAGGAGAATCAATCAAAGGAGGCGCCCGGCGCGTTGGCTCAGGTATTGGCCTACGTGGATGCCCACCGGCAGGAGTTTATCGACCGGCTGCTGGCCTATGTCTCCCAGCCCAGCATCAGCGCCCACGGGGTCGGCATCAAAGAGACGGCTGACTTTTTGCTCAGCTACCTGCAGGGGCTGGGCATGGAGACGCGGCTGCTGGCAAGCCGCGGATGGCCCTTCGTGTATGGCCGCCGCAAGCAGCGTGCGCGCGTGCCGACGGTGCTGCTCTACGGTCATTACGACGTACAGCCGCCGGATCCCCTGGAGGCCTGGATATCGCCGCCGTTCGAACCGGAGATACGCGACGGCCGCATCTGGGGGCGGGGCGTGGGCGACAACAAGGGTCAGCATCTGGCCCAGCTTCTGGCGGTCGAGTCCTGGTTGGCCGTCACCGGCAGCCTGCCCTGCAATGTGATCGTGCTGCTGGAGGGCGAGGAGGAGATCGGCAGCCCCCATATCAGCGACTGCGTGCGCGCCCATCGCGATCTGCTTGCCGATGTCGACCTGGTGATTACCGCCGACGGTCCGGTTCACGAGAGCGGCCGGCCCTGCATCAAGTTCGGCCCGCGCGGCATCGCCTCGTTCGAGTTGCGAGTGCGCCACGCCGAGCGGGACTTCCACTCCGGCAACTGGGGCGGCGTCGCGCCCAACCCGATCTGGACATTGGTCCACCTGCTGGCGACGATGAAGAACAGCCGCGGCGAAATCACCGTCGACGGTTTCTACGACAACGTCGCACCGTTAGGAGAACTGGAACGGGCGGCGTTGGACGCACTGCCGGTCAACGCGGCAGCCGTGATGGAGGGCGCCGGCCTGGCGCGCCTTGACGAACCGCAGGAGCGGCCCTTCTTCGACCGCCTGGCTGCTTGGCCGACTTTCACCATTAACGGCTTCCACAGCGGTTACGGCGGCCCAGGCACCAAAACGGTGCTGCCCCACCAGGCAACGGTGAAGTGCGACATGCGCCTGGTGGAGAATCAGAGCGTGGCCGAGATCCTGGACAAGGTGGAGGCACATGTCCGCGGCCACGCGCCCGAGGTAGAGGTGATCCGCCAAGGCGGCATGGAGCCGTCAAGCACGCCGCTGGACTCCCCCTACACGCGGCCGCTGCAACGCGCATTTCGCGCGGCCCAAGGCGAAGACCCGCTCCTTATCCCGGCGATGGGCGGCAGCTTGCCCGACTATGCCTGGACCAAGATACTGGGCGTCCCCTCCTTCACCACGCCTTACGCCAACCACGACGAGGCCAATCACGCACCCAACGAGAACCTGGAGGTGCAGCGCTTTCTCGCCGGCATACGCACCGGCGCGGCCGTGCTGGCCCATCTGGGCGCTCACGTTTGAAAGGAACCATCATGTTACGCATAGGCATCATCGGCTATGGCCGCCGCATCGCCCACATGGCCAAGGAACTGAATATTTTCGGCATCCCCTACCGGGTGACAGCCGTGGCCGACCCGCGCGGCGACCGTATCCGGGCCACCAACGATCCCTTCCTCGCCGATACCCGCTTCTACGCCTCCGCCGAGGAGTTGCTGGCGGCAGCGGACGAACTGGACGGCATCATGATCGGCACCCGCTGCAACCTGCACACGGAGATGGCCCTCAAGGTCGCGCCGACCGAGTTGCCGCTCTTCCTGGAGAAGCCGGTCGCCATCACCTTCGACGAGGTGCGGCGCCTGGACGCGGCCTATCAGGATTACGCTGCGCCGACGGTCGTCTCCTTTCCGCTGCGGCTCAGCCCAATCGCGCAGAAGGTGCGCGAGATCATCGCGTCCGACCAGGTGGGCAGCATCGAACAGGTGGTTGCCTTCAATGATGTGGGCTATGGCAACGTCTACTTCAGAAGTTGGTACCGCAACTACGAACTGAATGGCGGACTCTGGTTGCAGAAGTTCACCCATGATGTCGACTACATCAACTACCTGCTGGAGGCGCGCCCGCGCTGGGTCAGCGCGATGAACGCCCGACGGGTCTACGGCGGCGACAAGCCTTACGACCTGCAATGCAAGGACTGCCCGGAGCAGGAGAGCTGCCCGGAAAGCCCGTTCGTGCGTTTCCGCAGCGGCTTTGAAGGCAGCCGCGTCCGCTTTGCCGAAGAGGGGGTCTACCGCGAGGAGCAGTTCTGCGTTTTCTCGGAAGGGATCGAGTTGCAGGACATGGGCAGCTGTATGTTGGAGTATGAGAACGGTGTTCAGGTCAGCTATACGCAGAACTTTTTTACCCGCTACCGCGCGGCGCGCCGCGGCGCCCGCCTTTACGGCTATCGCGGCATCATCGAGTTCGACTGGAATCAGAACCAGATCAAGCTGTACAGCCACACGTCGCCGGTGGTGGAGACGATCGACTTCAGCGGTGATATGCCCCACTTCGGCGGAGACCGCGAGCTGAGCTTCGACTTCCTGATGGCGATGCGCGACGGGCGCTCGTCCCGCAGCCCGATCGCCGCCGGCATTCTCAGCGCGCTGACCTGCCTGTGGGCACGCGAATCGGCCAACAACCGGCAGCCCCGTGAAGTCGTCATGCCGGAGGCGGTGGCGAGTGAGTAGGCACTGCGCTGACCACGCGAAAGGGAGTTGTTGACGTGAGTGTAACAGACGAGCGATCCCCGGCAGAGACGATCCTGCGCACTGCCGATAAGCTGCGGGCTTTATGCAACGCCGGTCTGCGTTATGCAGAAGATCCTTATCAGACGGAACGTTACGAGCAGATTCTGGAACTGTGCGCCGAACTGTCCGCACTGGTGGACGCGCGCCCTTTGCAGGAGATCCGGCGCCAGTATTTCGCAGATACGCACTACTTGACTCCCTATGCCGTGGTGGATACGGCCGTCTTCGACGACGCCGACCGCATTCTGCTGATCAAACGGGCGGACAACGGGCGTTGGGCGCTGCCGGGCGGGGCGTGCGAAGTAGGCGAGCGACCGGGTGACGGCGCGATGCGCGAGGTGTGGGAGGAGACCGGCTGCCGGATTGCGCTCAGCGGTTTTCTCGGTGTTTTCGACAACAGTCTGCACGGTGGCGGCCCGCTTCATCTCTACTGCCTGTTGTTCGCCGGCCGGGTCATCGAGGGCGCGCCAATTGTCACCAGCGAAACGCGAGACGTGGGCTGGTTCGCGCCGCAAGAGGTTCCGTGGGACGCCCTGCAGGGTGCCCATTGCGCCCGCATTCGCCGTGCGTTCGAGTGGCAGCGGGACCCATCGCTGCGGCCCTTTTATGATCCGCCGCAATGGGAGCCGCAGCCGACCTGGCAGCATCGCGGAGAGGAGAGAAACGAGGGGTAAGGCGTGGGAAGCGGGTTGTTTTCTCTCCTTTCCATGTTCTCGACGCGGTTCGTAGGTGGATCGTAGGCATATTGCCCAGTACAGCGATTAAGCCGATTTCGGGACTATCCCGTTCAGCCTAGCCCAGTGGGCACATGTACTCCAGTGTAATTGCTCGTCGTATTTTGAGGACGCCGCCTAAACTTGACAAGATACGCGGAATGCCCCAGCACTTTCTCAGGAGCTGGGGTGTTTTGGTATCATACACTTTTCGCAAAATGGACAGTGGCGGTCCGGCGTGGTAGGATGACTTTTCCAGCGAACATTTGTTCATACCATCGACGGATCGTGTGCGCCGCGACCGGGCGTTTGGCGGCCAAGAACTGACTGGTGAAAGCGAATGGAGGCGGCATGGCGTTGGACAAGCTGATCATACGGGGCGCGCGCGAGCACAATCTGCGCAGCGTGGATTTGGAGATCCCACGCGACAAAATGGTGGTGATCACCGGGTTGAGCGGCAGTGGCAAGAGCAGCCTGGCCTTCGATACGATCTACGCCGAAGGGCAGCGCCGCTACGTCGAGTCCCTTTCCTCGTATGCACGACAGTTTTTGGGGTTGATGGAAAAACCGGACGTGGACCAGATCGAAGGGTTAAGCCCGGCGATCTCGATCGACCAGAAGGGGACCGGGCGCAATCCCCGCTCGACCGTCGGCACCGTCACCGAAGTTTACGACTATCTGCGTCTGCTCTTCGCCCGCGTGGGCCAACCCCATTGCCCGGATTGCGGCGACCCGATCAGCCAGCAGACGCCGCAACAGATCGTCAACTCGATATTGGAGATGGAGGAAGGCGCGCGGCTGCTGATCCTGGCGCCGATCATCAAGGATCGCAAAGGGGAGCATAAGGGCGTCTTCGAGGATCTGCAAGCGCAGGGCTATGTGCGGGTGCGGGTGAACGGGGCACTGTTCGAAGTCGGCGAGGCGCCGGAACTGGATCGTTACAAGATGCACACGATCGAAGCAGTGATCGACCGCATCATCGTGCGAGGAGAGCGGCCTGACCCGGATAACCCCGACCGCATTCTACCCGGCACGGACCGCACACGGTTGACCGACTCGGTGGAGACGGCGCTCAAGTTGGGCGAGGGCGCGGCGATCGTCTCGGAAGTGCAGCGGGTTCCGGTCGACGGCAACGGCAGCCTGCGCACGGTCACGACGGACCGCGTTTTCAGCGAGCATTTCGCCTGTATGCGCTGCGGTCTCAGCTTTTCGGAGCTCGAGCCGCGCACCTTCAGCTTCAACAGCCCGCACGGCGCCTGTCCCTCCTGCGACGGTCTGGGCGTGCTCAAGGAGTTCGATGCCGACTTGATCCTGGACGGCGAATTCAGTATCAGCGAAGGGGCGGTGCGGCCGTGGCAGGGCGCGCACGGCAACAACGGCGACGAGGGCTACTACAAGCAGCTGTTGCGCTCGGTCTGCCTCCAGTTTTCGATTCCCGTCAGAACGCCGGTGAAGAAGTTGAGCAGCAAGCAGCGCGACATCATCCTGCACGGCCCGCCGGGGCGGGAGAAGGTTTTGGTCCAGTATCGCAACGCCCGCGGCTATGAGCGCACCTACGAGACCAAATACGAGGGCGTGCTCTCCAACTTGCAGCGGCGCTTCAGGGAGACCGACAGCGAATGGATTCGGAGCAAGTTGGAGGAATACATGGGCATCAGCCCCTGCCCGGAGTGCGAGGGGCGGCGGCTGCGTCCGATGGCGCTGGCGGTTACGATTGCGGGCAAGAGCATCTATGACATTACGGCAATATCGGTCAGCGATTCGTTGGCGTGGGTGCGGGCGGCCGCGGGGCGCAACGGCGCGGAGCCGGTCTTCTCGGCGAGGCAGCTTGCGATCGGCGGCCAGGTCCTGAAGGAGATCGAGGCGCGGCTGGGCTTCATGGTGAATGTGGGGCTGAACTATCTGACGCTCAACCGCACGGCGGTGACGCTTTCCGGGGGCGAGTCCCAGCGCATTCGGCTGGCGACGCAGATCGGCAGCCAGTTGATGGGCGTGCTTTATATCCTGGATGAGCCGAGCATCGGCCTGCACCAGCGGGACAACGTGCGGCTGATCAACACGTTGCAGGGGATGCGCGATCTGGGGAATACGGTGTTGGTGGTGGAACATGACGAGGAGACGATCCGCGCGGCCGACTGGGTGGTGGATATGGGTCCTGGCGCGGGTGAACACGGCGGGGAGGTCGTCGTCTCGGCCACGCAGGAGGCATTCGTCGGCCATCCGCATAGTCTGACCGCCCAGTACATTCGCGGCGAGAAGCGCATCGAGGCGCCCGCGGAGCGGCGGGAGGGCAACGGGGAGTATCTGCACGTGCGGGGTGCGACCGAGAATAACCTGAAGAAGGTGGACGTGCGTTTCCCGCTGGGCCGGTTGATCGCGGTGACGGGTGTGAGCGGCAGCGGCAAATCCAGCCTGGTGGTGGAGGTGTTGTACAAGCGGTTGGCGCAGAGTTTCTACCGGGCGAAGGCCCGCCCCGGCAAATGCGACAGGGTTGACGGCATCGAGCATGTGGACAAGGTGATCGAGATCGACCAAAGCCCGATTGGGCGGACGCCGCGCAGCAACCCGGCCACCTACGTGGGTCTGTTCACGCCGATGCGGGAGTTGTTCGCCAGCATCCCGGAGGCAAAGGCGCGCGGGTATAAGCCAGGGCGCTTCAGTTTTAACGTCAAGGGCGGCCGCTGCGAAGCCTGCCAGGGGGACGGCATCATCAAGATCGAGATGCAGTTCCTGCCGGACGTGTATGTGTCGTGCGAGGAGTGTCACGGCGACCGTTATAACCGGGAGACGCTGGATATCCGCTTTCGGGGCAAGTCGATTGCCGATGTGTTGAACATGACCGTCGAAGAGGCGCTGGATTTCTTCCAGAACATCCCCCGTATCCGCAACCGGTTGGAGACGCTGATGGCGGTCGGGCTGGGTTACATCCGCCTGGGGCAGCCGGCGACGACGCTTTCGGGTGGGGAGGCGCAGCGGATCAAGCTGAGCAAGGAGCTGAGCCGGCGGGACACGGGCAACACCTTCTACATATTGGATGAGCCGACCACCGGTCTCCATTTCGAGGATGTGCGCAAGCTGCTGGGCGTTCTGCACCAACTGGCGGACCGGGGCAACACTGTGCTGGTGATCGAGCACAATCTGGATGTGATCAAGAACTGTGATTGGGTGATCGACTTGGGGCCGGAAGGTGGCGGCAAGGGCGGCTATGTGGTGGCGGAAGGCACGCCGGAGCAGGTGGCGGCGGTGGAGAAGAGCTACACGGGTCAGTTCTTGCAGGGCTTTCTTGAGAAGTTTTCGGTTTCCAGTTTTTAGTTTTCAGTTGACCGGTTGCGGCAGACCTGAACAAGAAAAATCGGTTACTGAAGTCAAACAGGGTGAGACGTATGTGGGCGATCTGTCGCTTGTTCCTGCTCGTATCTGTCTGCAAGGTGTTCTTGCTGGCCGGTTGCGTGCCGATCCAACCCGAGTCGCTGGCTACCGCCACGCCGGCGCCTACCACCACGCCCACACCGGAATCGACGGCCACACCTACACCCGAACAAACGCCCACGGCCGCGCCTGCAGTCTCCGATGAATGGCAGGAGTATGTCGACGCCGGGCGCGGGCTGTCGATATGGGTTCCGCCGGGATGGATCTTCGTCGATCCCACAACGCAGAAACTGACAGACCTTTTCTCGGAAGCAGGCGAACTGGCCAATAGCGATGAGATCAAGGAGTTGCTGGAGTATGCTTCCAGCGTGATGCAGCAGGGGGATTTGTTCGTCGGTGCAGGATTCCAATATGGCGCCGACAGTTCCCGCGACCTGGTGTTCCTCAACAATATCAACGCTGTCGCTGTTCCCTACGAGAGGCTGTCCCTGCCCCTGATGGTGAAGCTTGTCGCCGCCCAGTTGGATGTCATCGAAGGATTCGAGGTGGAGAGCGCCGAGGTGGTCGCCGGTCTGCGGCCCGATGGCGCGGAGGTGACATCAGTCCGCTATCGCGCGGCTGGCGCGCTCTATGATCAGCCGGATCTGGAGATCGTCGGTTGGCAGGTCGGGGTGCTGTCGCCGGACCGGGAGACGATGCTAATTCTCACTTTCAGTATCGTCAGCGAGGATTTCGCTGAGTTGGAGCCGCTGCTGGGCGAGATCGTGCAGCGGGTGCAGTGGTCCGAGTGAATGGTGAATGGCGGCAAGTGGATTGCTGTGTCCACGAACTACTGGGGTTGGGAAGCGCAAATGCGGGGAATCTTCTACCTGTTGCCATTATGCGTCTTCTGTCTTGGCTGGTCTGGCGGGCGAGCCTCTCATTTCTCGCACGTCCACGCGCCCCTTTCAAGTCGGGGCACATTCAACCAGCCTTCTCAAATACCTTCCGCCACGGCGACACCCGCGCCAGATGAAACAGACCCGGAGGGCGCTCCGCTCTCGGAATTGACGGCGGCCCGGATCTCGACTGACTGGCAGGGGTTCGACGATGCGGCGCATGGGTTGACCATCTTCTATCCACCGCGATGGTTTTTTTTCGATGCCGCGCAGGAATTGACCCTGCCGGAGGAGATGACTGCGCCGGCCAGGGCGGCGGTATCGACCTTGCTGATGCAGTTGCAATCCATTGGGCCGACGGACTCGTTCATCGGCTGTGGCTTTGCGTCCCCACAGGATGACTCTGATCTGTTGCATGTCAACAACGTCGTTGTTGAGATTTTCCCCTCGAAGGGCCTGACGCTGTACCAGTTCGGGCAAGACGCCGCCGCGCAGTTGGACCGGCGGGTCGGGATCGATGTGGACAGTTTCGAGTTGGTCACCAGATTGCGGCCTCACAGGGAGGAGGCGGTTTCGATTCGTTTCCGGGGCGGTGTCCCTGCACAGGCCGCTCCGCGGTCGGTTCTGACAGGCTCGAGGACGGCCGGCTGGCAGGTGATTCTGCTCTCGCCGGATGCCGAGTTCGAGCTTGTCCTGACCTTCACGGTGCTGGGAGAGCAGTTTGAAGAGTTGGAGCCTCTGCTGACAGAGATGGTGCGGCGGGTGCAGTGGGCCAACGATGACGGTGTGCCGGAACCGACAGCCGGCCCGGTGACGATTACCAATCGGACGATGCAGGTTCATGCGCAGCCGGCCCCATTCAGCCCCGTAATCGGCAAGGTTGTTGCAGGGAGACAGTTCTCGATCATCGAGCGGGATTCTACGGGGAACTGGTGGCGGATCAGCTATGGCGGTCAGCCCGGTTGGATTTCGGATAATCTGGTGGCCGCCGATGTACCAGAGGCGCCGGTTCCAGTGCCTGTGGCGATGATCGAAAGGCGGGTGAACGTGCGCAGCGGCCCGGGCGCCAGCAATCCGGTCATCGGCGTGGCCATACCCGGCCAGCAATATCTGATCACCGGCAAGAGCGCCTTGGGAGACTGGTGGCAGATCGACGATTACGGTCGGCCCGGGTGGATCTTCAGCGAGTTGGTGGCAGCGGTTGATGCGGGGGGCGTGCAGGTGGCGGTCGTCAAGTTCCCGCGCCCTCCGCTGCTAAAGGTCACAGAGGCGGTGATGACGATCATCTGGCGGATGAACGTGCGCGGCGGCCCGGACATCGGCTATCCCATCATCGGTACGGCCGTGCCTGGCCAGCAGTATCCGATCACCGGTAAGAATTCGGCGGGAGATTGGTGGCGGATTGACGATGACGGTCGGCCCGGGTGGGTCTTTGGCGAGCTGGTGACGCTTGTCAATGCGGGAAGCGTTCAGGTGGTGGCGAGATTTCCACTCCCACCGCTGCTGCCGGCCACGGAAGCGGCGCTGACGTTCAGCCGCCGTATGAACGTGTACAGCGGTCCAAGCGCCCGGTTTTCTGTCATAGACACGACCGTACCCGGGTACCGGTATCCGATCATCGGCCGGAACGCGGTGGGCAGTTGGTGGCAGATCGACAATCACGGCCAACCCGGCTGGGTCTTCGGGCAATTCGTGACCACAGTCGGGGAGACGGAAAATGGCGTGTTAGGTTCTTGGTGAGCAAATGTCAGAAAACGGAGAGCCAGGAATGTGATTCTGTGGATAATTCTTTGACGCGTTTAAACAGTACTGGACGCGATACACATTCCGGCCAACGAGAGGGACAAAATGCTCCCTGCTATTAGAATTTTTACAGCCATCGTCGTTGTATGTGTCCTGGTTGTTGGTCAGGATGGGCCTTGAGTGTTTGCATCGTCACCTGTCGCTACGGTCTGCGCCACCGACAGAGATGCATTGGTGGCACTTTGCCAGGCTACCGACGGCGATGACTGGCGCAAAATCGACAAATGGCTGAGCGACGAACCGCTCGACGGCTGGCACGGTGTTGCCAGGGGCGAAAGTGGGTGTGTGATTGAACTGGATCTCCCGCTGAACGAGTTGAGCGGAACGATCCCGTCTGAGCTGGGCAATCTGACCAACCCGACCAACCTGGAACTGCTGTACTTTTGGGGCAACCGCGGTTGAGCGGATGCGTACTAGAAGTGTGGCGAAATGTTGAGGAAAATGGCCTGGATGAACTTGGGTCGTCGTTTTGCCTCGCGTCATCTTCGAAAGGCACTGCCACGGACAGTATAGAGGACAGGCACGCGGTGGGAGGCCGGCGGCAGATCGACACTTCCGGCCAGCCCGGGTGGGTCTTCGGGCAATCTGTGCCCACAGCGGGGGAGACTGAGAATGGGCAGGAGGATCTTGGCGAGCGGTTTTTGATGGGCGAGCGTCAGAAAACCAAGAATTCAGACTACGAAGACATTTCATAAAGGGGTGTGTGCAGGTACTGCAAACACGACACCATCTAGCCAGCAAGAGGGAAATCATGAACTCAGTTCTAAGAACTCTGACTGCCATCGTTATTGTAGGCGCCCTGATTGTTGGCCAGTGGGGGCCGCGCGTGTTTGCATCACCTGGGCCTCTTATTGCGGCCGACACGACAGATAGGGAGGCGTTGGTCGCGCTCTACCAGGCTGCGAACGGCAACGATTGGCTGAACAACCACAACTGGCTGACCGACGCGCCGATCGGCGCCTGGCACGGTGTGGTTGCGGACACAAGTGGACGCGTCATTTCGCTGGATCTCAGAGAGAACGGGCTGCGCGGCTCGCTTGCGGCGGAGTTGGGCAGCCTCAGCAAACTGAATTCTTTGAACCTTTCAGGCAACGAACTGAACGGCTCGATCCCGTCAGAACTGGGCAACCTCAGTACCCTGGTATGGCTGGACCTGGCGGGCAACGAGTTGAGTGGTCCGCTTCCGCCAACGCTAGGCAGCCTCACCAAGCTGTTCGTTCTGGACCTGTCGAGGAATCAGTTGAGCGGGCCAATCCCTTCGGCCCTGGGCGGGTTCACCGATCTTACAGTATTGGACCTGTCGAGGAATCGGATGAGCGGGGCAATCCCTTCGGCGCTGGGCAACACCAACCTGAAACAGTTGAACTTCTCGGAAAACGATCTGGACGGTGAGATCCCGTCGGAGTTGGGGGGCCTTGTCAACCTGGCCCTGTTGAATTTTTCAGGAAACAGGTTGGGCGGATGCGTGCCCGAGTCGTTGCAGGATGTCGAGGAAAATGATTTCGACGGCTTGGGGCTACCGTTCTGCACGGCGCCCACTCCGACAGCCACGGCGGTCCCGCAGATACTGTCCACGGCGCAGATCTTCAGAAATATTTCACCGTCGATTACTTTCGTAGATACAGATATCAGCTCGGGCAGCGGCGTGTTGTTCGAGGGGGGATACGTGGTGACGAACGCCCATGTGGTCTGGCCATATAACGAGGCGACCATTGTTTTCCCCGATGGAGAAGAATTCAGGCGGGTAGAGGTGATAGGCTGGGATCTATTGACAGATCTGGCCGTACTTGGCCCGATTGATGCACCTGTGGGCCACGTAGAACTCCTTGACGGCGAAGATGTTGCGATTGGCTCGGACATGTACCTGATTGGCTATCCTGGCGGGGGTGAATTGGACCCGCAGCCAGCGATTGTGCGGGGCATTCTGTCGCGCCTGCGGGAGTGGGAGGCCGTAGGCGTCACGTATTTCCAGACCGATGCCACCACAGTAGGCGGTCAGAGCGGAGGCGCGTTGGTCTCGGAGACGGGAGATGTGATCGGCATCAGTGGCTTCAGCATCACCGAGGGGAGTTTCGGGCTCGTGGCTTCGGCAGCCGACCTCTTGCCGCGCATCCGGCAACTCATCGCCGGCGAGGACCCCTCCGGCCTTGGCGACCGGCGGCTGCCGCTACGAGGAGGGGGAAAGCGCCATCACGATCTGACATCGCAAAGCTATTTGGATGCCTACATCGTCAATGAGCCGGCCGATACAGAGATCGAATTCGAACTAGGCGGCGAGAGTGACACGGGCGTCCTGGTCTATGACTCGTTCGGCGAAGAACCCAGAGGCGCTGGCAGAGGCTCATTTGTGACGGAAGTCGATGGTCCACATTTCCTGATCGTCCCTGAAAAGGTTTCGGGAGAGGCCACACTGACCGCGAACCACCCGCTCAGGCGGTTTGTCGACCCGGACCGTGACCGACCGATAGAAACGGGAGAGTCGTTGCATGGAAATATCGATTTCCCAGGCGATATCGATACCTATGTGCTGCAACTGGAGAAAGACGAGAAGGCCACGATTGTGGTGCGGTCAATCCTGGCTGACCCGATGCTTACGGTCAGTTATGCGGGGGCGACGGAAGATCAGCAGGTCACGGATGACGACAGCGGCGGCGGTCTGTTCAGGCAGAATGCGGCGATTGAATACAAAGCGTCCCATACGGGGCAATACACTCTGATCGTGGAATCAACGAGTTGGAGGGCGCCGGGTGGGTACGTGATTACTGTGGACTCTGACCGGACGAGGCGAGCGCCGACACCCCTGGCTCCGAAGCTGTGGATAAAGAGCCTTGTGGAGGTGCGGCAAGGTCCGGGCGCCAACTACCCGATTTCAGGCGCGGCAGTGCCCGGCGAACAGTACATTATCACCGGTAAGGATGCTGCGGGCGACTGGTGGCAGATTGAGTATGAGGGCCAGATGGGGTGGGTCGCCGCCGAATTGATGACCGCCACCAATGCTAAGGAGGTGGAGGTTGTTTCCGGATTGTTGGCGACGCGCTCGGTTCCGGTGGTTTCGGTCCACAACCCGCTGGTTATTCCGATTGGAGACACGCCGGCGGTTTCCGGGGGAGCGTATCATGGCTGGATCGCGTATGAGGACGGGGCGCACGGCCTGAAGGTGTTTTATCCTCCTGACTGGCACTTTGCGTCCGCAAAGGAGGAGCTGCCCTCGCTCATGTCTCAGATGGGCGACCAGAGCATCGCCGAAGCAGTGGTCAAGGCACAGACGACGTATATCGACTCTCTGACGGCGGCGGGAGAGGAGGAGAGATTTGTCGGCATGGGTTTCCGGTTCGACGCGGAGGCTGCGCGGGGGTACGTGAATGGGTTTGATGTTCTCGCAGTGCCGGCTGAGGGCCGCAGCTTGGAGGAGTTTGCGCAGTTGCTGAACGACCGCTTGGAAGAGTCGGGAAGCGCCACAGTGGAGCGGGTTGAAGTTGGCTCAGGTCTGCGGCCCTGGAGAGAGCAAGTTGCATCGATCCGATACCGCAGCGGCGGTGTTCTCGTTTTCGATGACACAGCTGTTACGGCGCCGGGCGGGGAGGTCGCCGGTTGGAAGGTCGTGCTGCGCTCTCCGGACGGAGAGACTTTTCTGGTCGTCACGTTTGATGTATGGGGCGAGGATTTCGCGCGGCTAGAGCCTCTGCTGCGTGGGATCGTGCGGCAGGTCGAGTGGGTGAATCAGCCCGCTTACGAGCCACCCGTCGGGCCGACGATTTCGATCAGCCGCACGATGAACATACGGGGAGGCCCAGGGACCAACTATGCCATCGTCGGCTCGGGCACTGCGGGGCAGCAGTTCGCCGCGATCACAATGAATGCAGCCGGAGACTGGTGGCAGATCGTATACGAAGGACAGTTGGCTTGGGTCTACGCCCCGTTTGTAACACAGTCCGAAGATACGGCTGAGAGGACAAAGGTCGATGTTTCCGGCTGGCAGACATACGAAGATGATGCGGGCGGTCTGGCGTTGTCGTATCCGCCGGGATGGCATTTCTTCGATCCCGCGCAGCCTTCCCAGGCCGACCTGACGCTCTTGTCGGCGGCGAAAGAGGGGGCGGCGAGCAGCTCGCCGTCGCGGAAACGGCCGACATGGTGTCGGCGATGAGTGTGGGGCGTGAGGACGCGCTGATCGGGCTTGGCCTCCAGACGGTCCTGCCTGGCGCAGATGAAGTGCCGGGCAATTTCATGCTCGTTTATTCTTTCGCGGCCGATGGCCTGACCCCGGACAGGTATTCGCAGATGGCGGCTGACTTGTTGCAGAGGCGCCTCGGCGTCGAGGCCGGCAGGGTCGAACTGATGCGTGGTTTGAGGGCGTTGAGCGACGAGGCTGTATCGATCCGCTATCGCGAGGATGTTACCGCGAGCGAGGTGTGGCAGGTCTGGCTGCTGTCCCCGGATGGTGAGACGCTTCTCGCTTTGGTGTTCAGTGTTCGAGGTGACGAGTTCGCGGAGTTGGAGCCGCTGCTGAGCGAAATTGTGCAGCGTGTGCAATGGACGGGGCAGCCAAAGGGCGCGGTGGCGACGAGCCAGCGCAATCTGAATGTGCATAGCGGGCCGGGGCTAGAATACCCTGTCATCGGCACGGCAGCGGCCGGTCAACAGTTCCGCATCGTCGGCAAGGACAGCGACGATAGCTGGTGGCAGATCGCGTATGAGGGACAAAAGGGCTGGGTTTTCGGAGAGCATGTGACCGCGGCTGACGACGAGAACGTGCCCGTTGCCACCGACATTCCGCCTCCGCCTCCGCCGCCGACAGATCCGGTCGTGACCATCGACCGAAATATGAATGTGCGCGCCGGCCCAGGCACGTTTTATCCGGTGCTCGGCACGGCCAGCCCTGGAGACAAGTATTTCATAACCGGCCAGACTCGCTCCGGAAGTTGGTGGCGGATCAACTTTAACGATGAGTCCGGCTGGATCTTCAGCAATCTGGTGACCGCGGACGGCCCGCTGGAAGATGTTCCGATCATCGAGTCGTTTGACTGGGATGCGTATTATGACAGTAACCGCCGCTTATGGATATTCTATCCACCGGGGTGGTTCTTCTACAATCCCGCTCATCCTTCCGATGCTGACCGGAGGAGCCTGATCGATCTGCTCGGCCGGGAAGATGCGGAAGAGATGTTGAGCGACTTTGTCGCAGATATTGACAGTGATGAAAGGGAAACACTCGTCGGATTTGGTTTCAAAGTCTTGTCGGATTATGCCAACCAAATGTTTGCTTCTGCCTTCCCAGCGGAAGGATTGGATCTGCGGCGACTGATGTCGATCGTAACGGAGTCGATGAGGGAGGCCGGGTTAGACGTGGACAGCGCCGAGGTGGTCACCAATTTGCGTTACGACGGATCGGAGACGGTATCGATACGTTACCGGGATAACCGAGAGGGGCTTGGATCGGAGGACATTTACTGGCAGGTCTGGCAATTGTCCCCGGATAGGGGAACGTTACTCAGGTTTACCTTCATCTATGCAAGCGCTGGATCGTCTCAATCGGTGCCGCTGATAAGCGAAATTGTGCGTCGCATCCGCTGGGAGTAGCTGCCGGTCCACAATGGCTGCCGGTGGAGGGAGGTTGGTCAGCGCGTGGGTGAAGGGGCAGACGCAAGACCGCCCTCTCCATCGCAGTTCCAACCTGGTCGCGAGAGAGGGCGGTCGTTTCAGCGCAACGGCGCGCAGGCGGCCTCGGACAGGCCTCCAACGTGAGCACCCCGGGTAGGATTCGAACCCACGACCCTCTGATCCGAAGTCAGATGCTCTGATCCACTGAGCTACCGGGGCGAATTTGCACGCCAGAGTATAGCATGTCCGGCGCCTGATGCGAAAAAGCATGGGGGAAACGGCGCGCATCACTCCGTGGCCTGCGCGCGCCAGCGCCCGACGAAGGCGCGCAGAGCGTCTTCCGCGTCCAGCCCGCGTGCGCTGGACAGGGCGACCAGCCGCCACAGCAGCAGCCCCAGCGCATGCTCGCCGCTGCCCTCCGGCAAGAGGCGCGCCAGTTCCGGCTCACTCTGCGCCAGCGCGGAGCGGTCGAGGAGACCGGCTTTGTCGGCCTTTGATTGCATTTCCCCGGCTTTGCGCAGGGCCGGCAGCGCGGCCGGCACGGCATCCAGTGGGCGACGCGCCGGTTTGTTCTGAGCCGCCCGTTCCTCCGCTTTGATTTCTTCCCAGCGTTTGTAAAGCTGCTCCAGATCGTCGATCTCATCTTCGCCGAAGACGTGTGGATGGCGGCGGATGAGTTTTTCGACGCTCAGGCGCACCGCGTCGGCCATCTGAAAGCGGCGCTCTTCGGTGGCGATCTGCGCGATCATGGCGACTATGCCCAGCACATCGCCCAGTTCCTCGGCGATATGTGGGTCATCGTGGGCGTCCATCGCTTCCAGCGCCTCGGCTACCTCGTCGAGCAGAAAGGCGCGCGTGCTGGCGAGCGTCTGTTCCCGATCCCAGGGGCAGCCGTAGGGTGCGCGCAGGTGGGCCACCACCTCCTGCAGATCGGCATAGCTGCTGTGGGGCAGGGGGGGCAGGTAGAGGCAGACGCCGTCGGCAATGTCGGCCTGCGCCGGAAGCTCGGCCAGCGGCAGCGAGCGCGCAGAGCCGGAGAGATTGCCGGTCGGGTTGATGAGTTGCAGTGGGTGGTCGTCCGGGTAGGCATTACGCAGTACGTCGCGGACAGCCAGCGCAGTCGGGGGATCGGCGATGCCGAACACCAGCGCGGGCAGCCCCAAGTCAAGGGGGGGATGATGGCGGGCGGTCAGGCGTACGGCACCGATGATCTGCACGCCATCATGCGGGTCAATGCCGACGATCTGCGCTGCCGCTGCCGCGGCTCCGATTGTGTCGAAGGTCGTCATGGTTGATGTCCGGGACCCAGAGCGCGTCTCGTCTGTATAGTCGTCCGATCCGGTAAAGCAGTGGCCAGTCATCAGCCTTCCGTACCGGGCACTAACCATTGAGGTGTCGACTCCCTCGCACTCTACTGCATCCCCCGTCGGCGGTCAATTCCGGTGGACAGTCCGCGAGGTTTGGCATGGATATTGAATGCTGATAAAGTAGTGCCAGGATTGGGGCGAGTCGAGCGGAAACTGATTGTCCGCCTTGGCAAGCGCCAAATCGCCGGCGCAACCGCAGGGTTTGGCCTGCGGCGACGCCACATCTGCGGGCCCTTGCAGGCAAGCCATACAATCCGCCCGTTTTCCTGAGACGATCTGTGACAGATATTCTGCCCAACTGGTACACGCAACCCGACCGGCCCGCGGCCATCAACCGCCTGGGGCCTGATGGGCGCGAGGTTCGGATTTCGGTAATCGTGCCTTGTCGCAACGAGGCGCGCAACATTCGTCCGGTGCTGGAATGGGCCGCGCCGTATGCCGATGAACTGCTGGTGGTCGACGGCCACAGCAGCGACGGTACGCGCGCCATCGCCGCCGAACTGGGCGCGACCGTGCTGCTGGATAACGGCAAAGGCAAGGGGGACGCCCTGCGCGTCGGCATCGCCCAAGCCAGCGGCGACATTCTCGTCTTTATCGACGCGGACGGTTCCCACGATCCCAGGGATATTCCGGCGCTCGTCCAGCCGATCATCGAAGGCAAGGCCGACCACGTATCCGGTTCGCGCATGTTGGGGGGGAGCGACGAGTTGCACGCCACCATCAATCAGTTCGTGCGCCTCTTCGGCAGCCAGGTCATCACCCTCAGTATCAACTACAGTCAAGGCGTGCGGCTGACCGACTCGCAGAACGGTTTGCGGGCGATTCGGGCGGACTTTGCGCGCGGACTGGCTCTGGAATCGGATATTTTCACGATTGAGCAGGAGATGATCATCAAGACCGTGCGCAGAGGGTTCCGCATCTGTGAAGTGGCGACCCACGAGTATGTGCGCTCGAATGGTGAGTCCAACTTTCGCGTTCTGGACATCTGGCCCCAACATATCAGAAACTGGCTCTACTATCTTTTCATCTGGCGGCCGCCAAAGCGGGGTACAGAGATTGAGGGCACAGGGCGGAGCGGCAAACCCGACGACTTGCCCACGCGTCCGCCCCTTGCGGATTGTCGAGAAGCGAAGGAGGAGAGCGCCCCCGGAGCTTCCAAGGTGTCCGAGGCTGGAGGGCAGCTACGGAAGGCCGAACCCAGGTAAATGTCCCACCCCAGTGAAGGGGGAGGAGCGCGGCAAGCTGCTTCTCCTTCTCGCCTCGTTTTTCGACCCACGATTCGCACTCTGCTGGCGATTTTCGTCTTTCTTGCCGCCCTTTTCAGTTTTATCGTCCCGCCATTCGAAGCGCCTGACGAAATCTGGCATCATGCGTTTGTACAACACCTGGTGACGCAGCGGGCGCTGCCGGTGGCGGAGCCGAAAACGCAGGCCCTGTGGCGGCAGCAGGGGACGCAGGCGCCGGGCTACTACATGGGCGCGGCGCTGCTCACCGCGCTGATCGACCAGTCCGACTTCCCTGAAATTTTCGCGCGCGTCAACCCCCACCGCGCCATCGGCGAACCCGGCGCCACCATCAACCGCAACTATCTGCTCCACCAGCGGCAGGCGGAGCGCTTCCCGTGGCGCCGTTCGATCCTGGCGCTGCACGTCGCCCGCCTCTTCTCCGTTTTCCTGGGCGCGGCGGCGGTCTACGCGGTCTACCGCACGCTGCGCCTGCTTCTGCCGCCGGAGGATGCGCTGCTCGGATCGGCATTCGCGGCCTTTCTGCCTCAATTTGTCTTCATCAGCAGTTCCGTCAGCAACGACAATGCCGTCAACGCAACCGCGGCGCTTGTCCTGTGGCAGTTGACCGCGCTGTTGGTTGAGGGAGGCCGGCCAAATCGAACCCGCCTGCTGAAACTTGGCGCTCTTCTCGGCCTGGCGCTGCTCTCCAAGCTGAGTGGGCTGGGACTGGTGGGCGTGGCCGGCCTGGCGATTGTGTGGCTGGCCTGGCGCAGCTGCAGCGTTCGGCTGATTCTTGATGCTGCCCTGTGGACGGCAGTGCCGGCGCTCCTGATCGCCGGTTGGTGGTATGTGCGCAACTGGAGGCTCTACGGCGATCTCCTGGCCTGGGAGATGTGGGAGGCGAATATCCTGCTCCGGGGCATCCCGGCGGGGCCGGTGCAGATTATGAGCGAGTTGGGGGGGCTGGAGCGTTCTTTCTGGGGGCTGTTCGGCTGGCTGAATTTGCCCTATCCGGTGTGGCTGTACCTGGCGTTGCGCGTGGTCGCCATTGTCGTCGCGGCCGGACTGTTGGCCTATTCGGTGCGTTGCGCACGACGCGTCAGGCGGGCAACACTCGCGCCATATACCTTCCTGCTGCTGTGGCTGTTCGTCCTTACGATCTCCTGGTTGCGCTTTATGCGCGTGGCACCGGCTGCCCAGGGACGGTACTTCTTTGCCGCGCTGCCGGTCCTGGGACTGTTGTGGGGGCTGGGCTGGGCGGGGTGGGGCAGGTATGGCCAGCGAATCGGACGTGGAGTCACCTGCGCCCTCGGCCTGCTGACCGTGGTTACGCCTTTCGTCCTGATCTACCCAGCCTACAAACCTCCGCCTATGCCGCTTCCTGACAAGCGTGATCTTGAACGTCTCTCATTGGAATTAGTTCCCTATGCCATATTTGGGGAGGGACCTTCGCGCATCGAGCTATTGGACGTTAAGACGTCAACCAATTCGGTTCTGCCCGGCGAAGATGTACAGGTGGAACTGGTCTTTTTGAGCGGCGGCGCCATAGCCGACGACTGGTCATTATATCTCCATCTCGTAGACGAAGCAGGACTGATCGTGGCGCAACTGGACACAATGCCGGGCGGCGGTCTGCGCCCGACCAGCGGCTGGAACTGGGGACTTCTGGACGACAACTACTCGGTCCCGATTCCCGAATCAGTCTATGCACCCAACCGGGGACGCTGGCGGATCGGCTTTTACAACCACCGGACAGGCGCGCGCCTGCCCCGCGACAACGGTAGTTACGACTTTTCGTTCGGCGTTTTGGACATAGCCTCTCCCGGCGGAAACCCGGACCTTCCCGTTCCCCTCCGTGTCCGTTTCGCCGACAATATCACCCTCACTGGCTACCAATTCAGCACGCGCCTTCCGGTCCGTGGCGAGGAGATGACAGTAACCTTGTACTGGACTGCCTCAGGGCCGGTGGCCGAGTCGTATACCGTCTTCGCGCATCTGCTGACCGATGGCTTTGAGATGTACGGCGGCGCCGATTTGAAACCGACACCACCGACGGAGGGCTGGGCCGTGGGCGAAACTGTTCAGACGGTCCATGCCTTCACCGTTCCTTCCCGCCCGCCATACGGTCTTTACCAGATCGAGATCGGCCTGTACACCCGGCCTGACTTCCGACGCCTGCGCGTGCTGGACAGGATCAACCCGGCGGAGGAGGACCGGCTGCTGCTCGGCCCGCTGCGGATCGATTGAGGGCCGCAGCCGACGCAAGCCCGCTTATACTTTGATTCACAGGCCGATTTCGACTATGATGCGGGAAAGTGATCTAATTCACATGATTTTGACTATGATGATGTGAATCATCTCTATCGCATGAAACCGATGAATCACGGTCGGAAGGGGACGGGTGCATGAGCCGCAGACGAGGCAGGCGCCGCCGCTTGAGCCGCAACGAAAAGATATTCTACTTCCTCAGCCTGCTGATTGCGCTCGCCATGGTGTTGGGCCTGGTCAGCGTGGCGCTTACGCCCGCTTAGAGAGTCTCCCAAGGGGCAATCCCCAGCGCCGGCGCGCGCGGGCTTCTTGCGCAAGTAGACGCAAAGTGCCGCGGGGGATCGCCCCGGCCCGGGCGTGCCGGCGTCTTGCGTGCAAATTTTGGACGGATGTTGTGACAGTCGAGGAACGTCGCGGTCTGGCGCTGGTTGCGATTGCCGTTCTCTTTTTCAGCACCAGCCCGGTGCTGATACGGTGGGCCGCCCGTTCGGTGTCATCGATTGAGATTGCAAGCGGGCGTCTCCTGGTGGCCGGCATTGCGGTGTTGGCGGTCGTTTTGTTGCGTGACCGGGTTGCGGCGCGCGCACCTGGCGGGCGGGGCGCTTTCCGGGCCATGCTGCCGGGCCGTTCCGACTGGCCCCGTTTTGCGCTCTTCGGGTTGGTCGCCGCACTGCACTTCTTCTTCTACGCCTACTCGCTGGAATTCACAACCATTGCCCACAGCCTGGCGATCATGTATACGGCGCCGGTCTGGGTGGCGCTGCTGTCGCGCCTCGTGCTCGGTGAACCGCTCTCGTTGCGCAAGTGGTTGGGCATCGTCGCGGCCGTCCTGGGCGTGGCCATCCTGTCCGGGTTCGAGCCGCTAAAGGCGCTCACGCAAAGCGGTAACGCATCCTACAACTTCACCCTGCGCACGTTGCTGGGTGATCTGCTGGCGTTGGGCAGCGCCGTCACCTACGCTATCTACAGCATTGTCGGCCGCAGCCAGCGCGAGCGATATCCGCTGCTGGTGTATGCCAGTTCCGTGTACATTCTGGCTGCGCTCTGGTTGCTACCGGCGGCGGCTGCCGCCCATGCGCCCGGCAGCTACAATTGGCCCGCTGTCGCCAGCATCGTCGGCCTGGGTGTGTTCCCGCTGGCGTGCGGCCATACCCTCTACAACGCGGCGCTGCGGCGGGTGAACGCCACCTACGTCAATCTCATCGCCACGCAGGAGGTGCTGGGCGGCGTGCTGCTGGGCGCGCTCCTGCTGCGGGAGATCCCTTCTCTCGAAAGCATCGTTGGCGGGCTTATCACCATCGGCGGCATCCTGATGGTGCTCATATAGTCAGGCGCGGTTGCCGTGGGTCCCAATTGGAGCCGCACAGCCACTGGGAACGCTGCGGGCCGGGATCGCGCGGCTGGCGCCGCGTCGGACAAAGGTGGATGAACTCCTGCTGGGGCTTTCGGGTTAGCAGGTTGTAGGCGAGGCGCGCGGCACCGCTATTGGAGCGGGGGCTCTTCTGCCTGGTCCGGATCGTCCGGCTGGCCGTGGAGCAGTTGGCGCACCACGTCATCGATGCGCCGCTTGTAGCGCAGCAACTCCCGCCGACATTCCATCTCCGCTGAGGATTGGGGTTTGAACGACCGCAGCGTCTCCTCCAACTCCCAGTCGATCCGCACGCGGATTCGGTTGATCACACGGCCCCGCAGGTACTCCCGCATCTCCTGCGCGATGACCGTATCGTAATGCAGAAGGTCATCGTGCAGATCGACCAGACGATCGGAGCCTATTGCAGGGATCGGCAGGGATCGCAGGGTTTCCCAGGCTCTGTTCAGTTTGCGACGATTTACGCTCATACCAGGTCCAAATGGCTCGTTACGGTTGGGCGCGACTGCGGCGCCGGTTTTGAAGCCAGGTTCCATGCGCTTACATAGAGCGCTTGCAGGAGCTTTGTGCAGACACGTTTGAAGTCGCTGAAATTTGTCGTCCGAATGGGAGGTTTGGAAGCCGCGTCAGGATTATAGACGTTGATGCCGCGAAAAGACAAGAATAGGATAGTGAAAGAAACAGAATTGCAAACGTGATGTTGTGGCGGGTGCGTATCGCGTATGGCGCCACCAGCGTCGTCCGGGTTTGGGGTGTGGAGTGCATCGTCCGGATCAGGAACCTCTGGACAGGGGGACTTACAGGATGACAAACGATGGGTCGATTCCAGGGTTGCCGTCTGCGTTTTGGCGGACCGGCGGTTGGGCAGAAGCGCGGGGCATTTTGGGGATGTGCCGCGCGGCGGGATGTGTAGTTTGACGGATTATGAACATATGTTCTATCATGAAATGCACCAATTTCCGCTGGGATTCCATGTGCGATTTTTGCGAGCAGGTGCGCACATGATGACGCCAAACATATCGAAGCCAGAAGGCAAAGGAGCAAAATGATGACAACGAAATCAACGGAGAGTGGACCGGCCAAAGCGCTGGAGATGACGATTGCCAATCTCAATCGCCGTTTTGGTGATGGGGTCATTATGAAGCTGGGGGAGACGACGCGGCTGGACGTGGCCGCGATCCCCACAGGCAGCCTGAGCCTGGATATCGCCTTGGGGGTGGGTGGCATCCCGCGCGGGCGCATCAGCGAGGTTTATGGGCCGGAAAGTTCGGGCAAGACGACGCTGTGCCTGCATGCCATTGCTGAATCGCAGCGGATGGGGGGCGTCTGCGGCTTTGTGGATGTGGAGCACGCCCTCGATCCCGGCTATGCGCGCAAGATCGGGGTGGATGTGGACGATCTGTACGTATCGCAGCCGGACACGGGCGAGCAGGCGCTGGAGATCGCCGAGGCGCTGGTGCGTTCGGGGGCGATGGATGTGGTGGTGGTGGACAGTGTGGCGGCGCTGGTGCCGCGCGCGGAGATCGAAGGGGAGATGGGGGACAGCCACATGGGCTTGCAGGCGCGGCTGATGAGCCAGGCGTTGCGCAAGCTGGTGGGTGCGGTGAAGACGACCGACACGAGCCTGATCTTCACCAACCAGTTGCGGCAGAAGATCGGGATCATGTTCGGCAACCCGGAGACGACCCCCGGCGGGATGGCGCTGAAGTTCTATTCCAGTGTGCGGCTGGACGTGCGGCGGATCCAGTCGATCAAGCAGGGCAGTGATGTGATCGGCAACCGCACGCGCGTGACGGTACGCAAGAACAAGGTGGCGGCGCCGTTCAAGGTGGCGGAGTTCGACATCATGTACAACGAGGGGGTCAGCAGCGAGGGCGACTTGTTGGACCTGGGCGTCGAGTTCGACATCATTGAAAAGCGGGGCGCGTTCTACCGTTTTGGCGACATTCGTCTGGGTCAGGGCCGGGAAAGCGCCAAGTCTTTTCTCAGCGAAAATGCTGATATGGCCGCGCAGATTGACGGCAAGATCCGGGAACGGGCCGGGCTGGCCATCAATCTTGCGCCGCCAGAAGAGGCTGCGGACACAGCCGTGCAGGAGGCCGAAAGCGAGGAGAAGACACAGGAAAAACTCTTCGCGGCGGCGGCCTGACAGCAATGCGTATCGCGCAAGGGAAGACGGGCCCGGCGGTTGCGGCAACCTTGCGCAGAGTGGTAGAATCTCCGCAGAGGGTTGTTCCGCGCGCAGGTCGGCGCTTGCGCAGAGGAGGGGCTGTGGACTCCGAAGAAAAGGTGCGCGACATACCACAGAAGCAGGCAAAGCCGCGCCAATCGAACGGCGCCGCGCTGTCCGACGGACAGGTGAACGCCGGCGCGCCTTCTGAGCAGGGGGGCATCGAAAACTGGGCGCCGGCCGATGGTCTGCGCGTTACCCTGGAAGAGGACTGGGGAAAGTGGTATGAACGCCCCCACCCGCATATCGACGTCAGCTACGAATGGAACAACGGCATCCTGGAGGCCAAACCCCCGTCCAATTATCCACAGACCAAGCAGTATCGCTGGTTTATTGGCCTCCTGGACTGCTATCTTGAAGTGAACCCGACTGCAAAAATACTATGCCTGGAGACCGGCGCCTACATGTCCGTTCCTGATGAGAAGATGCCGTCGGGGAAATGGGAGGTGGTATTCAAGCCGGACATCGGCGTCATCCTGGACGACAATCCTGCGCCTTGGGGCGAGATAGAGCAGCGCTCTTATGCCGGGATATGCGACATGATCGTCGAGCAGCTGTCCGATTCGACATCGGCGGAGGTGCGGCGGGATACGGAAGAGAAGAAGGAAGGCTATGCCCGCGCCGGGGTGAAGGAGTACATCATACTCGACCCCAAAGATCGCAACATGCACTCTTACCGTCTTGACGCCGCCGGAAGCTACGCGGAGATCGAGCCGGACGGGGAAGGGATTATTTGTTCACAGGTTTTGCCCGGTCTTCAGTTCCGGCGCGACGACCTGCTGCGACAGCCGCCGCGAACCGAGCTGGCTCGGGACGAGATCTATGCGCGATATGTCATTCCTGATCTGCAGGTCGCTGAGACCAGAGCCGAACAAGAGGAGGCGCGTGCCAACTCGGAAGCACTGCGTGCCGAAGTCGAAGCGCAGCGTGCTGCCGCCGAAGCGACCGCCCGGCGCGCTGCCGAGGAGGAGCTGGAAGTATTGAAAGCCGAAGTGGCCCGCCTGCGCCAACAGCGCTCTTGAATACGGACTCTGTTCGTCGTTGACAATACGTCTCAACGGCAACGCGGCCAGCGTCGGGACGCGCAAGCCTGGCGCGGCGAAGGGGCAGTTGCTTTGACAAAGCAGGAGGAATGCGTTAGCGTTCTTCCTGCTTTTTTGTTGCCGCCCCGCCTTGAGGCTGATGTGACCGCACAGTTCGCGTTTCAGATTCACAGGACAGATGGGAGCGCACGCCGCTCCACATTTCGCACGCCCCACGGCCCGGTGGAGATGCCGGCCTTTGCCCCGGTGGGCACCGCGGCGAACGTCAAGACTCTTGAGCCGCGCGACTTGACGGAGTTGGGCGTCTCGCTCCTGCTGGCGAATACCTATCATCTTTATCTGCGCCCCGGCCACGATCTGATCGAGCGCCTGGGGGGATTGCACGGTTTCATGGGCTGGAATGGCCCGATTCTGACCGATTCCGGCGGCTATCAGGTGTTCAGCCTGGCTCATCGCCGTCAGTTGGACGCGGACGGTGTGACCTTTCGCAGCCATATCGATGGATCGGTCCACCGCTTTACGCCGGAACGGGTGATCGAGATCGAAGAGCGGTTGGGCGCGGACATCGCGATGGTGCTGGACGAGTGCGCCGATCCGCTGGATCCGGACTATCTGGCGCAGGCACTGTCCCGCACCCATGCCTGGGCCGAACGCTGCAAAGCGGCCCATTCGCGCCCCGATCAGGCGCTGTTCGGCATTGTGCAGGGCGGCATCTACCCGGCGTTGCGGGCCGAGAGCGCCCGGATTCTGACCGGCCTGGACTTTCCCGGCTATGCTATCGGCGGGCTGGCTGTCGGCGAGACGAAAGAGCAGATGTACGCCACCCTGGACGCGACCTGCCCGCATCTGCCGGTTCACAAGCCCCGCTATCTAATGGGCGTCGGCGCGCCCGAGGACATTGTGAAGTCGGTCGCGCGCGGCGTCGACCTGTTCGACTGCGTGTTGCCCACCCGCATCGCGCGCAACGGCACGTTGCTGACGCCTACGGGCCGGTTCAACATTCGCAATGCCCGTTTCGCCGCGGACAGCCGCCCCATCCAGCAGGGGTGCGCCTGCTATACATGCCGTACATTCAGTCGCGCATACCTGCGTCATCTGTTCATCAGCGGCGAAATCAGCGGCCTGCGCCTGGCGACGATACACAATCTGCATTTTATGCACTGGTTGATGGAGCAGATTCGGGATGAGATCGCCCGCGGCACATTTGCATCCTTCCAGGCTGCATTTCTGCAGGATTATCCCATCACCGATCAGCGGGTGCGGCATGAGCAGCGTCGGCTGAGGGCAGAGGCGTTGCCGTCCGCGTCGTGACAGACCGGTCGAGAAGCAGGTGAAGAAGAGAGAGAATCTCATTTTTTAGCGCTGACACTCAAAAGGAAAGCGTTTCGATTTCATGTCTGAGCTATTCAAGGCGGTCGTTCTGGGACTGGTGCAGGGCGCAAGCGAGTTTCTGCCGATCAGCAGCAGCGGCCATCTGGTGATCGTCCCCTGGCTGTTCGGCTGGTCGCCTTCATCCCTGCTTTTCGATGCGGTCGTCCATCTGGGGACACTCCTGTCGATACTGGCGGTCTTCGCGCGGGATTTTGCCGCCATCATCCTGGCGACCCTGCGCAGCATCAGAGTCGGCTCGTTGGCGGATGTGAACGCGCGTCTGGGTTGGTTTATCCTGCTGGGATCGGTTCCGGCTGCCATCACCGGCCTGCTCTTGAAAGATTCGCTGGAACAGTTTTTTCATACACCGCAGGCGGCCGCCGGTTTTTTGGCGGTGACGGCTCTGCTTTTGGCCGCCAGCGAATGGCTGAGCCGCAAGGTGGCACAGCGCAATCAGGTCGCCGCCAAATGTCCAGACACCCGGAGTCAGCGGCAACCTGACAACTTGGAGGCGTTGTCGTTGCGACAGTCTTTTCTGATCGGTCTGGCGCAGGCTGTCGCGCTGGCGCCCGGCATCAGCCGCAGCGGCATGACGATCGCCGCGGGCCTGGCGCAGGGATTGCGCCGCGAGGCAGCGACCCGTTACAGCTTTCTGTTGGGAGCGCCGGCCTTTCTGGGCGCGGGTCTGTTGCAGGGCGCTGATATGTTGGCCACGGACCCGGCGGCTGTGCAGGCTGAGCTGCCCGTTTTACTGTTCGGATTCATCACCAGCGCGGTCTCCGGTTATGCCGCGATCCGGTTGCTGCTGGCGTATGTGCGCCGCAACAGTCTTTATTTGTTTTCCGTCTACTGCCTGCTCGTCAGCCTCGCGGTTCTGACACTTTTTGCTCTACGTTTCCGATGAACAGTTGCCTGCGGAACGTTCACCTCGGTTTTCTTGTCGTCCGGCTTACGCGCTTGACGCTGGCGGTCTGTCTGCTTGCCGGTTGCGCGCAGCTGGAGAGGTCCGAAGCTCGCCCTACCCCCACACCGGTCACGGTGACGGTCGCCGGTTCAACCGAGATGCGGCCACTCCTAATCGAACTGACAGCCGCTTACAGCGAGCGCAACCCACATCTGCAATTCATTTTGCGCGGCGGCGGCAGTCGATTGGGCGAACAGCGGCTGGCGTCGGGCGGGGCTGACATTGCGGCCAGCACCGCCGTCTATCCTGACTCCGAGCTAGCGGCCGACCTTGTCCGCATTCCGATTGGGTTGGATGGGATTGCGCTGATCGTTCACAGCGCTAACCCGGTTGAGGCGCTGACGCTGGCGCAGATTCGCGACATCTTCCGAGGCCGCACGCTGAACTGGGAGGATGTTGGCGGCGGCGGCGAAGTGCTGCTGGTGAGCCGTGAGGACGGCAGCGCCACGCGTGCGCTTTTCGAAGAGCGCGTTATGGGCGAGGAGCGGGTCGCTTTGACAGCGGTCGTCATGCCGACCAGCGGCGATGTTGTGGAGTATGTGGCCTCCCATCGCGCCGCGGTCGGCTATGTCACGTCTGCATATCTTGTACAGAGTGGAGAGTCCGCCGCGGAGAGGAGGGAGAGCAGCCCGCTCCCGGCTGCGGTTGCGCGGGTGGTCAAAGCGGTTGCTATCGAGGGGCGCCTGCCCTATGGCGCAGACTTGGTCGATTACCAATATCCGTTGGTGCGGCCTCTCTATCTGCTCATCCGTCAGGGCGGGGATCCGGCGCTGGAGGATGTTGTCAGTTTTGCGCTCGGCGCGGAGGGGCAGAACATCGTCGCCCGCTATCATGCGCCAATCCGCTAGGGCGCGATTCGGCATCTGCATTATTCGTCACAGTTGTTGAGTTGCCTACTCTGTATGCTATGATTGTTTTCACGCCTACCCTGTATGAAGACAATCGCTTCGCCATACTCTGTCCAACTACCGCGGATAGTGCATAGCAGACAATGCTGGCCACGAACCGCCGTCCACTTACCATCTCAGTAAGGAGTTGCAGATGAGCAAGTTAGCCCTATTCGGCGGCGAGAAGGCCGTCACGACGGCACCGCATTCAAATTCCCATCACCGTTCACCGTTGTGGGAGAGCGGTCAGATGCCTTCCTGGGAAGAGTTCTCCGAGGCGTTTGCCGAGAAGATGCAGGTTGCATACGCCCTGCCCGTCTCATCAGGACAGGTTGCGTTGAACTCGGCGCTCGTGGCGGCGCAGGCCGGGCCGGGCGATGAGGTGATCGTTCCCTCCTTTACCTGGATTGCCAGCGTAAGCTGCATCATGCACAACAACGCGGTGCCGATCTTCGCCGATGTCGAGCCCAAGACCTTTACACTCGACCCGGAAGACGTGCGCCGCAAGATCACGCCGCGCACCAAGGCGATCATCGCGGTGGACCTCTACGGCCACCCGGTGGACCTGAACGAGCTGCTCGCCATCGCCCGCGAGCATGACCTCGTCCTGATCGAAGACTCCGCCCAGGCCACCGGCGCGCAGGTCGACGGCCAGATTGTCGGCGGCATTGCCGACATCACCTGTTTCAGTTTTGCGGGCAAGCCGATTGCGGCCACGAGCGGCGGGGTGATGACGACGAACAACCGCGAATACTATGAGCGCGGCGCGCTGGGGGGGCAACATCCCTCTACGCTTTCCAAGATTCTGACCAACTCCGACCTGCTCAAATACGCGTCAACCGGCGGCTACGGCGACAATCACCGCATCGACCGCTTCGCCATGACTGTGGCATACGAGGCGCTCGAAAAGTATGAGGAGGCCAACGACGCCCGCATCGCCAACTGTGATCTCCTCACCCAGGAATTGAGCAAGGTGAAGGGGATCACGCCGCCCTACGTTGCGCCCAACGCCAAGCACGTCTACCACATGTATTCCAGCCTCTACTCCGAAGAGGAGTTGGGCGTGCCGCGCGAGGCGTTCGTCAAGGCGCTCAACGCTGAAGGCGTCACCGCTCTCACCTACGTCAACAGCGCTAACTTTCTCTTTCACCCGGGCGGCAATCCGATGCCCTCCGGTCCGATCCACCATCGCGCCATCTTCCAGGAGAAAAACGTATACGGACATGGCTGCCCCTTCCAATGCCCCCATTACACCGGTGAAGCCGACTACTCGATCGGCTCACTGCCGGTAACGGAGGAGTTGGTGGACCGGGAGTTCAACTTCTTGCAGCCGCACCTCTCCGCCCCCAATGGCCCCGACCAGATGGAGCAGTACCTGGACGCGGTGATCAAGGTGGTCGAGAATATCGGCGACCTGGATGGCTATGAGGAGGAGTGAGCGGTGAGGAGTGAGCGGTGAGGAGAGAGGAGTAAGAGAGAGCCAGGCACCACCCGCGTTTGGGAGGAGTTCCGATGCTACAAGAACTCAGTTACGCCCAATGGCAGGAGTATGAGCGCGAGGGCTTTCTGCGTTTGGGGCGCTGTCTGACCGACGATGAGTTGGCGGCGATGCAGCAGCGCATGGATGACATCATGTTGGGCACGGCGCCGGTCGACTATAACCGCATGATGATGCAGCTGGACCGCATCCCCGGCAAGACCGATGAACCCGGCCCGGGTACGAAGGGGCATAAAGGGGCGACGCTGTTCTATCGCAAGATCCAGGATCTGGAGTTCGGCCCACTTTTCCTGCGCTATATGCAGAAGCCGCTCTTCCGCCATATCTGCTGCATGGTGTACGGTGCCGATACGTCTGTCGCCTGTATGCGCGCCATGTTCATGAACAAGCCCGCCGGCGAAGGCACGCACCTCGTCTGGCACCAGGACCGCTGGACCAATTTCGACCGCAACCCGCTGATCACCATCTGGACCGCGCTCGACCCGGTCACCGTCGCCAACGGCTGCGTCTACATCGCCCCCCGCCGCCATCACGCCCTGATCAACCCGACGCACAGCTTTGGCTTTATGACCGACGAACAAGCCCAGACGCTGGTGGCGGAAGCGGAGACGATTCCGCTTGAAATGGACGCCGGCGATGCTGTACTGCTCCACAACTATCTGCCGCACAGTTCGGGCGTCAACAGCAGTTCGATCGCGCGGTGCGCTTTCAGTATCTGTTATATGGATGCGGCGACGGTTGACTCCCACAACCATGTGTACTCGCTGGTTTTCGGCGACGGCGCGCTCGACCCGGCGCAGCTATAGAGGCCAGTCCACGGGCGAAAGACTGCCCGTATAGTCGTTCAATCACATTTGGCCTGTCGCCAAGGGCCGGCAGACATGGCGTCGGCGCAGGCCAAACTCGCCACTTGAGGCGGGGATGCCCAGTTTGCGCCCGGATTCTTGGACAGTTGGCAACAGTCGAAAAAGGAGAATGAGATGCAACCCGAAATCGCCCTGGCAACGCGGGAACGGATGATACGCGATGGCTACTGCTTTGTTGACGACATTTTGACTGAGGAGTTCCTGCAGGAGTTGCGTGAAGAATCCGAGCGTCTGATCGATGCCCACGTCCCGCCGCCCGACGTGAGATATCAGGGACAGCACGTGGTTGTTTACGGTAAAGACAACGATGTCATCAGGCGGTTATTGGAGTGGAAGCCGACATGGCAGGCGCTTGAAGAGATGGGGTTCGGCGATTTCGAGAGTGCAGGCGCGATCATCATCCTGACCAAAGATCCCGGCGAACCGGCGCTCTATTGGCACCAGGATTGGATGGATTGGAACGATCCGATCAGCACTACCCCCTGGCCGCAAAAGTTCTTCGTCTCCTACTATCTGAGCGATACAACCATTGAGAACGGCTGTCTCAAGGTGATCCCGGGCACGCATCTCAAGCGCATCCCGCTGCACGATCAACTGGTCGCTGCCCATGGAGACGGCGCGCGCTACGTCGAAGAGGACCATCCGATCATGTTCAGCGATCATCCCGATGAGGTGGACGTAGGCGTCCGCGCGCGCTCCTTTGTGCTGGGGGATGCCCGTCTGCTGCACTCGGCGCGCCGCAACCTGACCGACGAGCGGCGCACGCTCATCCTGGCCTGGCACCAGCGACGCGCCGATGTGTGGGACAAGCCCCCCGCCAATTGGCAGGGCGAGGCGTCCGAGATCATTGGCAACCGGGATGCCGACCAGGAGTATGCCCGCACGCGCGTTCCCGGCGAATACCTCAGGTATTAGCAAGCTCTTGGCAACGGCGGAGGGCAAGTGCGCACGCGCTGTTACGATGAGCTGAGAACTGGAAACCGGCCATGCGATTTGCCCTGTTCGGCGCTGGCCGCGCCGGTACAATCCACGCTGGCAACATTGGCAGCCATCCCCGCGCCGAGCTAGTCTACGTATTTGACATCGATCAGGCAGCCGCGCAACGGCTTGCCGTACCTCTGGGAGCGCATGCGTGTCGCGACCAGCAGGAAATCTGGCAGGCCGACAATGTCGACGCGGCGCTGATCGCCTCATCGACCGACACGCACGTCGATCTGCTGCGGCAGGCGATGCGGGCAGGCAAGCCAACTTACTGTGAGAAGCCGATCGATCTCGACATCGACAAGGTCAGGACGGTTGTGGCCGAGGCTGCCGAGTCTGACCAGCCGATCTTTATGGGATTCCGGCGCCGCTTTGTGCCAGAGTTCCAGCAGATGCGGCGGCGCATCCGGGAGGGCGCAATCGGGCGGATCGAGTCGATCCGAATCGTGGCGCGCGATTTCGAGCCGGCCTCGCTTGCCTACTTGCATCGTTCCGGCGGTCTCCTGCGCGACAAGATGATCCACTACTTCGACCTGGCGCCCTGGTTGGCCGCGGAGAGGCCGACGGAGGTCTACGCAACCGGCTCCTGCCTGATCGATCCGGCGATTGGTCAGGCGGGCGACGTGGACACGGCGGTGGTGATTTTGCGCTTTGCCAGCGGCGCGCTCTGTACGATTGAGAACGGTCGGCGGGCGGTCTACGGCAGCGATGACCGGATCGAGGTCTTTGGCGCCAAAGGGTTGCTGCAATCAAGCCCGGCCCGGAGCCATCAACTGGTTCACTTTACGGAGGCGGGCATCGTGCAGGGCGGATTCCCCGAGTCCTACGGGGAGGAGAGCTTCGCGGCCGCGCTGGACGCCTTCATCACCGCGGTCGAAACGGGCGCGGCCGTCTCGCCGTCGCTGCAAGATGGATACCAGGCTCAGCTGATCGCCGAAGCTGCGGTCGAATCCCTGCAAACCAACCGCCCAGTGGAACTACAATGGTAGACCATTTCAAGCCATTGCTACCTGCCAATGAACGGAAAAACTGACCCTTTTTCAGTTCATTATCGACTGCGTAGAGAAGAGCGTGTCCTGCTTCTGGATGAGACGCTGATCCAGGAGGAAGACGGCATGACGCGCGAGGTCCAACCATGCAGGACAGCTCCCGTTCGTCATGGAGCCGGACGGGGACAAACCGGGGGAGTCTTGCGGCCCCGGCATGAGCAAGCGCATCCACCTCTACGGCACAGCCCTGTACGACGAATTGGTTGGCAAATACCGCAAGTGGTACTTCGGCCGCATGGGGCCTCACTGGCGCGTGCCCAATGGAAACTATCAGATCCCCGGTCTCCATGTCCCTGGCACCGACGAAAGATCCTACCATTGCAACGGCGTCACCGCGGACAGCTATGGACGGGCCTTCGTTGACAACGACCGCGGCGACCTCGCGCTGTACGCCGAGAGCGATGACGGCATCAACTGGGTCAAGCCGAGCCTGGGCATCTTCACATTCAACGGCAGCTGCGACAACAACATCATCTGGGATCTCCAAGTTGCCTCCGTCTTTAGCGACCGCGAGGAGGAGGACCCTGACAAACGCTACAAGGCGATCGGCTTCTGTCGGCGCTATCGCGGCATCTTCCTGCTCACCTCGCCCGACGGCATCCACTGGGATGACAGCGACCATCTCGACCCGGTGGTGCGGCGCAGCAACGAGGGCACCTTCAACGTGACCTATGACCGCGCCGCCTCTCTCTACCGCGCCTACTCGATCCAGCGCTTTGACGACGTACACAAACGGCGGGTCATCTGCTACTCGGAAAGCCCTTCTTTGGCCGGCCCGTGGAAGGACTCCTACCCGATCCTGGAGCCGAGCAGCTGGGACGATGAGATCGCCCGCCGCAGGTACGGCGCGCTGCGCGCCGAGTTCCACAACCTGTCGGCCTTTCGTTACAACAACGCGCCACTTTCGAGCAAGGGCGCATCTGACATCGCGGCATCCATCTTGGTCTGTTGGGCGTGCTTTACGCGACCGCCGAGCAGGCGCCGGGCGAAAAGAACCAGATGCCCTGCGACGGCCCGATTGACGCCCAGTTCGTTTACAGCCGCGACGGGATCAACTGGCGGCACGCTGACCGCGCACGGACGGCGGCGCTCCCCCGCGGCGACGGCGACGCCTTCGACAGAGGTATGATCATCGGCACGGCCAAAGAGCCGATTCTGGGTGGGGACGAAGTTCACTGGTACTACACCGGCTATGAACATACGCACGGCGAGCTGGAAATGGAGAAGCGGGTCAAGCGGCTTGGGCGGGCGACCTGGCGGAGAGATCGCTTTGCCGCCCTCGCCGCCGCCGGCGAGGGTATGGTTGTTACCAAGCCCCTGCTGCCTCCGCCCTGGCCCGGCTATGCCTTGGAAATTAACGCTGATGCCGCTGGCGGTCAACTGCGTGTCGAACTGTGCGGCCGCGACGGCCGCGTCCTGGAGGGATTCTCTCGCGAGGACTGCACTCCTTTGCAAACTGATGACATGCACTGGAAGATTCCACTGGCAAGATTCCCGACAGGAGCCAATGATCCGGTCCAGCTCCGCTTCTTTCTCAATCGCAGCAAGCTGTATAGTTTTAAATTCTAATCACCCCATTGGCTTTGCTCTGCCGTAGACAGTCGGGGAATATACAACACCCCAGGCCACTAACAACGTTATTGCGTATCCGATGAATCTCACCAGCCAGGAAAAGAATCTTTTGAAGCCAACGGCTTTCGACTCAAGAAAGGCCTTGTCTCACCGGAGGAGGTCGGGCAGATCTGGTTTTTCCTGAAACGGAGCAAGCTGTACAGCTTCATGTTTGGAGCAGATCGTCGTGTGGCGTCGCCGTTACCTGACCATCGACCTATCCCTTCACGAGCTCGGTAACTTGCTCCATTATACACCTTGACTCGTGGTCCAGTTATTTGGGCCAAGCGCACGAGCCTGAAGGCTTTCATTATGGATTTCGTTCTGAGCGGCTGAGGACGATCCTCACTTGTTCAGGGGAAGGTGAAGGTTCATGGCGACACCCTGTCCTGGCCCGTCACTTGTTACAGCAATCGTACCTCCATGCGCTTCCACTATTGTTCGCGTGATGGCCAGTCCCAGACCTGTGCCGCCTATCCCACGACTACGAGACTGGTCAGTACGATAGAAGCGATCGAAGACGTGGGGAAGATCTGCGGCATGGATGCCGATCCCGTCATCAATGATCGAGATGGCCAGCGCCCCGTCGCATTCCAACCCCGCCCTGAGCACGATACTTCCGTTGGCCTCGGCGCAATGTATGGCGTTGTTCAGGACGTTTCCCAATGCCTGGCTGACACGCATCCGGTCGAGGACCATCTCCGGGAGGTCAGCGGGTACCTCCAGCGACAATTCAACCTGTCGAGTCTGAGATTGTGGCTGCCAGCGGGCCACCTCTGCGGTGAGCAGTTCGTAAATCGAACTTGCTTCGAGGGTGAGCCTCAACTCGCCATAGTCTGTCTCCGCAAGCCAGTTCAGATCAGTGACGAGACCGCGCAGCCTATCTACTTCCCGGATGATCTGGTCGGACGCGCTTTCAGGCGTCTGAAGTCCATCGCGCAGCCCTTTTGCCTCCAGTTGTATGACGCTCAGTGGCGTATTCAGTTCATGAGAGAGATCGTTTATCAGCCGCCTGCGGAGGTCTTGCTGAGTTTCCAGAGTGGATGTCATCCGGTTGAAAGCCGCACTCATTCGTCCCAACTCATCCGAAGACGTGACCGGTAGCCGGGTCGTATCCCCCTGGGCAATTGCCTGGGTTGCCTCCGTCAGAGCCGTCACCGGCGCCGTGATACGCTTGGAAAACCAAGCGGCCAGCATTGTGGCAACGCCGACCGTCAGCATTCCGCCAACTACGATGATGTACAGGAGCGTATTGAGAAACCCATGCGACTCAGTCGATAGGAAGTCATGGTCTACATCTAGATAGACGTGGCCTACGGGCTGGTTTGTAGCTAAATTGAACACCGTCTCGCGGTGTCCGTCCATGTCGGGCGCGGCCGTTCCGGATGACAGCTCGGATAAGTTGTCCTTCACCACGCGTCCATCGACCCCGACTATGACGACTCGTACCGGGTCTTGGTGGAAGAGTTCGACGGTCTCTCCCTCGCTTTCTCCGGACCCTTCCCTGTGCGCAACTTTAGCGTAGATATATCCGGCTTGGGACAGCGGCCTGTCCACTGTTTCCCAACCGCCGGAAGCTGTATACTCCCGGCTCAGACTCCGGGCCAACTGGCTCGCCTTATCATCGCCTATCTGGTCTACGAACACGCCCAGGCGGGACTGCGTCGCGAAGTAGCCCACGCCAACGCTGATCAAGACGGTTAGAGCGATGACAAGAACGATCGAACCCATGATTCGCCAGCGTAGCGACATCACTCGTCCTCTACCACGAACTTGTAGCCGGCGCCGTAGACAGTCTGAATAGGCTGCCTACCATCTCGGCTGATCTGCTTTCGCAGGCGAGCGATCTGGCTGTCGATGGCGCGGTCGAATCCATGGAATTCGTGGCTGAAGGTCAGCGAGATGAGCTGATCACGTGTGAGCACCTGGTTAGGATGACGCATAAACGTTGATAACAGAGCAATTTGCGCCTGGCTCAGGATTACGCGTTCTTCATTGACGGTCACGCTCCGGGTGGTTTCATCCAGTGTGATGTTGTCGCGTGTCAGTACCTGCTGAACTCTGCTTTTGACGCGACGCAGCACGGCGTCGGCGCGCGCAATGACTTCCTCTGGATCGAAGGGCTTGACGATGTAATCGTCGGCTCCGCTATCCAGTCCGATGATTCGTTCGGCGGGGGCTTCTCTGGCCGTCAGCATGATTATTGGAATGTCTGACTCTCGACGCAGGATTCTACACAACTCCACGCCATCGAGACGCGGAAGCATTAGATCGAGGATTATCAGGTCTGGAATCAGATTACGGGCTAGAGCCAGACCGGATTCACCATCATGAGTAACCTCAGCAGAGAATCCGGCGCGTTCGAAATACACCTTAACCCAGTTCGCTATCCTCGTATCATCTTCAATTATCAATACTGTGCCGCTCATCACTAGTACTCTAAGGAACCGTCCTAGATGCGATGCCCCATAGAGACACCGCATCTAACACCGGATACGCCTACGGTTGACTATCTCACTTGAAGGTTCGACATCTTCCCTCGGTCGACTCCGATTAGCTCTAGCCTCCACTCCGAGGCGCGCCATCACCACCATGTTCGCCGCCAGACTCCCCGTCGCTACCATGCTCCTCGCCCGACTCACTCCCCTCCCCGCCGCTACCAACCTCGGCATGTGCTGTCCATCCAGTGAACGATGCCTGCGTCGCAGGTAGGTTGATCGCCATGACCTCCCCTGGAGCCATGTCCGTCGGCGTCGTCGGACCGAGCTCCGTTCCGTTCGAAAGATGCACTTCGACCCTGACCCGGTCCAAGACTCCGTTGGTCGTGTTCTCCACAGTGCCCTTGAAGGAGTTGCTTGGAGCGTCGTAGCTCAGAATCAGTCGGGCGCCGCCGCGAACTGTTTCAAAGGTCTCATCAAGTGCCAAGGAATTAGCACCGCTACCTTCTTCGTTTCCAGTTCCAGCGGATTCATTACCGCTTTCACCACTAGCGCCGTGTTCACCGCTGTCTTCAGCACCTTCTCCTCCTGTGTGAGTTGCAGGGCCAGGGCCGCTGCAGTCGAATACTTCCATGTGAACAACGTATCCGTCGTAGGAAACTCCTGCGAGTTTCGGTTCACTGGCGACTGTCAGGCTTGACGTTGCTTCCTGTCCGGGGTTCAGATGTCCTAGCTTCTCGGGACCAAGCTCTCCCACCGTCTTCGTTCCTGACTTCAGGTGAGGTTCGGCCTGTACGTAGCAAAGTGTCTGTGAGAGCGTGTTTCGTACCGTTCCGTGGACAGATTGGGCTGCTGCATCGTACTGCATGGAAACAGCCAATCCGCCGAGGACACCGCTCCACGACTGTCCGAGAGGAATGATTGGGCTCGACATAGCAGCTTCACTGCTCTCTCCACCGTCATCAGAACCTGTGCTACCGCCTTCACCACCAGAGCCGTGTTCACCGCTGCCTTCACCACCTTCTTCCCTGGATTTATTGCCTTCGCGTCTGCCGCCATGCTCACCGCCAGAGTCGCCACCTTCTCGCGCGGAGATTCCCCGACTTTCCGCGGCGTGGTCAGAATCTCGGCCGTCTCCGAGTCGGGTGTCGCCCGTGCAACCGTTGATTATCGCCGCGGAGAGTATAACCCCCAAGACCGGCCCAAACAGGAACGTCTTCGTCATCAGCTTCTTGCAAATCATCTTTTCATCCCTTTCGTGAACTGTGTGTGGTACTACTCACGATAGCGATGAAATGTCGCAGAAATATGTCGTCGGTAGCCGGGAGTGGCCAATGAAGGAATCCGACTGCCTCGTTGGGGTTTGTCACGGCCAGGGCCTCTTGCAGGTCGATCTCGAAGTAGTTGGTTGACCGGGAATGTATTCGGGCCGACTAGAGACGCCACAGCATGCCAGTGGTAATGATAACAGCCAACCAGCCTTACCTTCATCACTATCCAGCGGCAGGGCGCACTCAGGCTGACAGTTCCCGGGAGCGCAAACGCTGGCTTGCAAATTTGAACAGCGAATGCTTCAATTCGCAGTACGCTATATGTTGTGAGAGGCGAAAACAGAGATCTTGTGATGCGCATATCTCGGCGCCAGAGCCGGCAGACGCCAAAACTGACAGCGGCATGACCGCCCTAAGACTGGACTGGCCCACACATGATTACCCATGTTGCGCCCAACAGTCTTGGCCGCCAGCCTACTCGACAACCCAAGACAACGGAGGCTGGCCGCCAAATGGCGCAATGAACCTGAACAGGCAACACGCAGATGGAGGAGTCCGCTGAGTCTTTCCAGCCAGGAAAAGGAGTCTTTTGAAGCCAATGGCTTTCTACTCAAGAAAGGCCTCGTCCCGCCGGAGGAGATCGGGCGGATCCGGCAGGAGTTGCCAGATATTCACCGGCGCATGGCGTTCGACCCACCGGTGGATGTCCACGTTTCCTGGGAGGACGAGAACGTGCCGGATGAGCGCAAGATCATCCGCCAACTGATGCACAGCGAACTGGTCAGCCCCACGATCGACCGCATTCTGCGCAGCGACGCGCTCGTCGATATCGTAGCCGAGTTGATGCACCCGCAGGTCGCCCTCTACCACAGCAAGCTGCTGCCCAAAGAGGGCGGCGTGGGCGCGGCGACACCCTGGCATCAGGATTACGCTTACTGGAAGACGGACGAAAACCGTCCCATGATGCTCAACTGCCAGCTCGCCATTGACCCGATGACCCTGGAAAACGGCTGTCTGGAGTTCATTCCCGGCAGCCACTGTTGGGGGTTGCAGGATCACGAGCGGCACGAGGAGGCCTTCGGCGTTTTCCTGCCCGGACGCTACTACAAGCGTGAGGAGGGCGTGACGATCCCGATGGAGCCTGGGGACGGCATCTTCTTCACATCCCTGGTTATTCACGGCTCGGCGCCTAACCGCTCGCCCCATCCCCGCTGGGCCAACACCTTTGCCTATAACGTGCCCGGCAACGGCGCGCACCAGGTGCGCGAGGTGTTGCGCTAATTGCAATGGCGTCATCGACGTTCTGATCCAGCGCGTGATAGAGTTCATCCGCTCGGTACCCTCCATCCCCTTGTGGATGGCCCTGAGTGCGTCCCTGCCCTAGGATTGGTCAGGCATCAGGGTCTATTTCGGCATCACGATCATTCTCTCGTTGATCGGCTGGACATTCCTGGCGCGCGCGGTGCGCGGTCGTTTTCTGGCGATGCGCGAGGAGGGGTTCATCCTCGCGGCCCTCTTTGCCGGCGCGAGCGAGATGCGCATCATCCTGCGTCACATGGGGCCCTCATTCTTCAGCCATCTGATCGCCTCGTCCACCCTGGCCGTCACGGCGATGATCCTCAGCGAAACATCGCTCAGCTTTCTGGGGCTGGGGCTGCGGCCGCCGACGATCAGCTGGGGTGTGCTCCTGCAAGAGGCCCAGAGCATCAGGTCGGTGGCGCTGGCGCCGTGGCTGCTGCTGCCCGGTGTGATAGTCGTGGTGACGGTGCTGGCGCTGAACTTCCTCGGCGACGGTCTGCGCGACGCGGCCGACCCGTATCGCTAGCAAGTTCCGGGTTCACAGGATTGGCCGCCCGCCTTGCGGCGAGGACGGTTTTCCCCTGAATCATTGGTCCAATAGAGTTCGCTGTTCCCACCATTGCCAAAGCGCGGCAGAATTCGTCCTGTCTACCGGCAATGGGCCCGATACAACTCGCTGTAGCGTTACAGCAGCAGCGCCTCCTGCGTGTGGATGCGGGCGGCCACGTCCAGACAGGTCATGCCGAGCCAAAGACCGCCCACCAGCCAGTTGGCAGAGAGCAGCAGCGGGGCGCTGAGGATGAGAAGAAATGCGCTGTAAATGGGATGGCGCAGCCAGCGACACGGCCCCGTTGTCACCAGTTGGTGATCGGGCTGCAACCGCGCCGCTCCAATGACGGCCTAATGTGTTCTGCGCCCACTGCAGCAGCCCGAAACCGACCAAAGCCAGCCCTAATCCGGTAACGATTATCCTGGATGCGGCGACCGAGATCAAAGATCAGACGTTTCCGGAAATCGAGAAATGACAAACGAGGCACTGTACAACGGCATCATCCTCCCGCAGAGGTGGCCGCCGCGCGATGTGGTCGAAAGCTCGCGCGAGCCGATTCCCGTGCCCTATCTCGCCAATCCACCGGAGGTCATCCCCATCGATCTGGGGCGGCAGCTCTTCGTGGATGATTTCCTGATCGACGAGACCTCGCTGAGGCGTGTATTTGGCAAACCGGAGATCCACGCGCAAAGCCCGGTGCTCCAGCCCGAAACCGAGGAGGAGATGGATTCCGGCTTCTGCCCGATGGCCGCGCCTTTCAACGACGGCGCCTGGTACGACCCGCAGGACAGCCTGTTCAAGCTGTGGTATATGCCCGGCTGGTTCCACAGCACAGCCTTGGCTACCAGCGCCGACGGCATCCACTGGGAACGCCCGCAGCTCGACATCACTCAGGGACGAACCTGGTAGGCCGAACCGCGTCGGCTCCGACCGGGACGGCTGCCTCGTCTGGCTCGACAGCGCCGCGAGCGACGACGCGCAGCGCTTCAAGATGTTCCAGTACTACCGGCACTATAAGAAGGGCCGGGAGGATGCCGTCTCTGAAGGCTGGGTGCATGTTTCGCCGGACGGCATCCACTGGAGCGAGCCGGTCATCACGCCCCAACTCGGCGACAACTCCTCCTTCTTCTACAACCCTTTCCGGCGCAAGTGGTGAATGAGCATCCGCCGCGCCGCCCGGATAGACGCCTCCACCAGGCTGCGGGCGCGCTTTTACAGCGAGGCGGACGATTTTTTGCGCGGCGCGCAGTGGGACAGGGATACGGAGGAGGTATTCTGGCAACGCATCGACCGGCATGATCTGCCCGACCCAGCCCGCCCGGATCATCGCGTCGCCCTCTACGACGGGAACGTAACCCCCTACGAGAGTCTGATGTTGGGGATGTTCGCGATTTTCCGCGGCCCGGAGAACGACATCTGCGCCGCGGAAGGGGTTCCCAAAACGATGGACCTGGAGTTGGCGTACAGCCGCGACGGTTTCCACTTCAGCCGCCCGGATCGCACGCCCTTCCTGGCCTCAAGCCGCAAGATAGGCGACTGGAATCGGGCCTATCTTCATGCCTGCGGCGGCGTCTGCCTGGTGGTGCATGACCGGATCTTCATCTACTTGGCGGGTTTTTCCGGCCTGTCGCCGAAGTTGGGGCCGAGCGACGCCGGCAGTTCCGGGCTGTCGCGGCGGGTCATGTATGCGGGAGCGAGCACCGGGTTGGCGACTCTGCGCCGGGACGGGTTCGCAGGCATGGAAGCGGGGGCGGGGGGCGGTATGCTGACCACGCGCCCGGTCACCTTCAAAGGGGATCGTCTCTTCGTCAACGTGAACGCCCCACGGGGCGAGCTGCGGGTGTCGGCGCTGGACGAAAGCGGGGACCCGGTAGAGGGGCTGACCGCCGCCGACTGCGCCGCGGTCAGCGTGGACAGCGCCTGCGCCGAGGTGAAATGGCTGTCCGGCGTCAATCTCGCGGCGCGAGCCGGTCGGCCATGCAGGTTTCGTTTCCACCTGCAATCGGGGCAGTTGTTTTCCTTCTGGGTCACGGACGCCCCCAACGGCGCCAGCTACGGCTATATGGCCGCCGGCGGGCCTGGCTGCAGCGATGGCCGCGACCTGCCTGAGCGCATTGTCAGGAGAGAGGCGTTCTCGCTCCTCAATCGCGCAGGCGCTTGATGGTCAAGTAGTAGGCCTCGGCCAGTTGATTTCCCTGCTCATCATGCCACCAGCTTTTGACTGTGGCCGGTCCGCGTTCCACCGCCATCTGAAAGCTCTGCGCGGTGGCATCCGGCGGCACGGGCAGGGTCTGCTCGCTGTGGCCGGCCTGCAGCCAGGCTGAGGCAACCGGCAGGGCCTTGCCCGCAGGCCAACTGCCGTCCACGCCCTGCATAGCGGGCGCCGGGTCGGAGATGCCCAGGCCGGACTCCTGCGGCCAGCGGCGCAGGGAAAAGTTGTAGAGACCGGCGCGCGCGGCATCAACGTGCCAGGCGCCGCTGTCCATGACGCAGCCGCGCATGCCGCGCTGGTTGTCGGCGTAGCCCTGGCCCAGTCGCAACTGCACAGGCGCGCCGGGTTCTCGGCATCGGCGCCGATCGTCAGGGGCTGGTAGCTCGTGAGCGTAGCGCTTACGCCATCCCACCAGGCTGCGTAGTCGTCACGCATGCGCTTGACCAGTTCTGGGTTGGCCGCGGCCACGTCCCGCTGCTGGCCAGGATCGTCCTGAACGTTGTACAGTTCGCGCCCCTGCACCAGCCGCCACATCGCCGCGGCCTGCTCTCTGCCCGTAAATCCAAACTCGACGTCCTCGTTGGCGTGTCCATACTGCACGATGGAGATGCGCGCCGCAACCGACTGATCGGGCTGGCGAAGGTGGGACGCCAACGACAGACCGTCGCAGGTCCAGCCGTCCGGCGCCTGCAGATCACACAGGTCGATCAACGTGGGCAGGATGTCGACGCCGCGCGTCACGCCTCCCACGTTCTGGCCGCCGTCGAGGCCTGCCTGCGGCCAGCGAATGAAACAGGGCACGCGGTGCCCGCCCTCGTACAGCGAAGTCTTCTTGCCGCGCATGCCCGCATTGATAGATATCCTGGCCAGTGGCCGTGCCGTTGTCGGTCATGAAGATGAGGATGGTGTTGTCGCGGATGCCGTTGTCCAGCAGAAACCTCTCCAGCTGCGCCATGTTCTCGTTGATGTTGGCGATCATGCCGAAAAAGCTGGCCTCGTCGCGCCGGATACCGTTCAGATAGGGCTGCCGGTACTCGTCGGGAACCCAGAGCGGTCCGTGCGGCGCGTTGGTCGCAATATAGGCAAAGAAAGGTTCGTTGCGGTTGTGGCAGCCCTGCATCCAGCGGATGGCCTCCTCGAACCAGACATCGGTGCAGTAGCCCCGATACTGCTTGATCTCATCCTTGTGGCGGTAGTGGTCGTCAAAATAGTCGTTTCCAAAGTAGTCGGCGGCTGAGGTGATGCCGAAGGCGGGATGATGGATTGTCTCGTGGAAGCCGCGATCCTGGGGCCGGTAAGGGAAATTGTCGCCCAGATGCCACTTGCCAAAGTGGCCGGTGTGATAGCCGTTGCCGGCCAGAATGTCGGCCATCGTCGGCAGGTCCGCGCGCAAAAGGGAGCGGCCCATGCAGACGAAGGTTGCGCCGTTGCGCAGGGCATCCTGGCCGGTCATCAGTTCGCCGCGCGTGGGGGTACACATCGGTGCCACGTGGAAATCGGTCAGGCGCACGCTGTCGGCGTGAAGGCGGTCCAGGGCAGGTATCTTCAGGATGGGATTGCCGAGGCAGGAGAGATCGCCGTAGCCCTGGTCATCGGTCAGAACGAAAATGATATTGGCGCGCGCGGGCTTGTCCGCCATGGTGCGGCCTTTCATTGGAGGAGTGGGTGCAGAGGAGTGAGTGGAGAGACCCCCCCTCTGCTCATCTTACATTGCGCGCGTTCCATGCTGCAATCGCGGCGGTTGCGCGGCGTTGACAGAGGCGTCCGTCCTGGCGACAATGGTTGCATGCGCCCTTGCTCGAGAGGCGCGCGCCGTACAGCCTGCGATTCAGCCGAAAGGAGCGCATTCCATGAGCAGATATGCCAACATCAGCATGGTGAACTTCCCGACTCTGCCCGCGGACGAGCCGGGGCGATTACAGAAAACGCTGGAGCGTATGTGCGCGTACGTCGCTGAAGCGGCGCAGGAGCAGAGCGACCTGGTCGCCTTCCCGGAGATCTGCAACTGTTTGGATATGTCCGATCCATGGGGCGTGGTCGAGCCTCTGGACGGGCCGACGGTGACCGCGCTTTCTGAGGCTGCGCGCCGGCATGGGCTGTATGTCGTCTGTCCACTCCTGATCAGCGAGGACGGACGGCAGTTCAACTGCGCCGTTCTGATCGGGCGCGAGGGCGAAATCGTCGGCGTCTACCGCAAGAATTTTCCCACGCACACCGAGTTGGATCATGGCATCACCCCCGGCGTCGAGACACCCGTCTTCGAGACCGATTTTGGGCGCGTCGGGCTGTGCATCTGCTTTGATCTCAACTACTGGGAGGTCGGCTCCGGGTTGTGCCGCAACCATGCCGAACTGGTGATCTGGCCTTCGATGTGGGCGGGTGGGCGGATGTTGAGCAAGTGGGCGATGGAGTTCGGCTTTCACCTGGCGGCGGTATGCAAGGAGCAGTCCACCTTTGTGGATGTGGCCGGGCGGGAGATTCTGAGCGTCAAGCGGGATGTGAGCGACCGCAGCGGCCGTTCGCCGGTTGTCACCGCGCGCCTGGACCTGGACCGCCGCCTGCTCCATCCCGACTACAATCTGGACCGCCTGCAGGCGCTGTTTGAACGCTACGGCGCGACCGCGGCCTTCGCCGAACTGCTGCGGAACGACTGCCACCTGGTGTTCGGGTCGCAGTTGCCGGGCGTGTCTAGCGATGAGTTGATTGAGGAGTTCGGCCTGGAGACGATGCGCGGCTACCTTGCGCGGGTGCGCCGGGACCGCAAAGCCGCGCTGGCGGCGGCGGCCGAACCGGTGTATGCCAATGGACAACCATCGCGCCGGACGGTGCCTTAAACGGATGCGACTGACGGGGACAACCGTCGCTGTGCCCGGCGTCGGCGGGGCCTGGGCGCGGGCATCGCCTTCTACGCAATTCGCAATACATAATTTCGTAGAAAGATCGTACCCATATTGCCCAAATTTCAACACAAGGCGATTCCTGGAATGTCCAGAGAGCAGATTGCCCCGAATGCCAGAGTAATTATCCCGAGGTATGTCAGAAACGCGCCCCATCTTGGGACACGCCCTGAACTCATTTCAGGTTTTCCGCCTAAAATTTCTTAGTGTAAGATAGTAGCTTAACGCAACCTTCTGAACCGATTAAGCCCACCGCGGAAACAGTGCCCACATGACCATTTTGCTGTCCCTGCGGAGATCACTCCCTCGCTTTCGTCGCGATGTCAATCTGCTGCTGATCACGATTGGCCTGCTGGCAATCAGTTTTTTCGGCTTTCAGATGTTCCTGAAGACATTTTACATTTTGCGTTTGGGCTATGGCCTGGTGTATCTGGGGCGGTTCAACTCGGCCAGCGCGGTCAGCTACATGGCGTTGAGCCTGCCCGGCGGCGCGCTGGGGAACCGGCTGGGCGTGACGCGCACGATGCGGATTGGCCTGGTGATGACGATTGTGGGCACGGCGATGCTGCCGCTGTCGGAATCGGTCCCCTCGTTCGCGCGCTACTACTGGCCGATTCTGTCGACGATGGTCGTGTCGGGCGGCTACGCGCTGTTCAGCATCAACCTGGTGCCGGCGCTGATGGGTTTGACCTCGGATGAGAACCGCAACAGCGCCTATGCCATGAGCAGCGTCATGCGCAGCTTGGGAACCTTTGTCGGCACGCCCTTGGCCGGGCTGCTGCCGGGCGTTATCGTAGGAGTGATCGGCGGCAATCTGGACAGCCCCGCCCCGTACCGGCTGGCTTTGTGGGTAGGCCCTGCGATTGGGCTGCTGGCGCTGATTCCTCTGCTGCGCATCGCTGAAGCAGAACAGATCGACCCGAAGGCAGACAAGACCACGCTACCGGGATCCTTTCCCATCGCCCCTGTTGGCCTGCTGATCCTTTTCGTCTGCTTCAGCCAGGCGGCGAGCGCCACCTGCCACTCATTCTGTACGGCCTTTATGGACGTGGAGTTGCGTCTTTCGACCAACATGATCGGCTGGATAACCAGTTCAGGGCAGCTTGCTTCCGTCTTCGCGCCGATGCTGTTGCCGATGCTGGCCCGCCGCCGCGGCAATGGCTGGACGTTGATGGCAACCAGCATGGGCGCCGCGGTCAGCATGGTGCCGCTCGTTCTCATCCCCCAATGGTTTGCCGCCGCGATCGGGCAGTTCGGCACGACGGCCCTTTCGGCGGTGCGTATGCCTGCTCTGCAGGTCTACCAGATGGAGATGATCGAACGGCGCTGGCGAGCGCTGGCCTATGGGGCGGTCTCCACGGCGATGGGCCTCAGCTTCGCGGTCATCAGCTTCAGCGGCGGCCAGATCATCGCCAGATGGGGATACACGAGCCTGTTCGTGCTGGGGGTGGCCCTCTCGTTGGTGGGCGCGACGATCATGTGGGGGATGTTGAAGCGGCCGGCGCTGAAGGTGGCGGTGCGATAGCCCGGGTAGAGAGTCGATAGTGAAGAGAGGGGAAAGAGAATCGCGTCGTCTCATTTTCCCCCTTTGTTACCGGTTCGTCATTGCGGGATTCCTACTGAGAATTGACCTCCTCGCCGGAAAATTCCTCGGCCATTTCCAGCAGCGCAGCCAGTTGCGGATTGGGGCCATAAGAGACCGTTCTTCCTCTTCCAACTGCTCCATGGCTTCGTCGATCAGCATGGCGGCTTTCTCTTCATCTCCGAGTTGCCCATATACGACACCGGCGCCCAGGAGCGCATAGGCGAAGCGCAGGTCTTGATCCAGTATTGCTTGATAGTCTGCCCGGGCGTTTTCCAAGTCCCCCATTTTCAGATAGATAAAGCCGCGCGAGTCCTGGATATTGGGCAGCAATTGACCATCGTGTAGCTCAATTGTCTTGTCGATATCGGCCAGCGCCCTGTCATACTCACCAATTCCAGCCAGTATCAGAGATCGCACATTGTAGAACTCGGCGTAGTCCGGGATCAGCTCGATGGCATGATTGATCTCAGCCAGGGCTTGATCGTCAAGGCCTTGGGACCAACTGGACACGCTGCGGAGGGCCAGGATTTGGGTATCGTCCGGCGCTAATTCCAGAGCCTTGTTCAGGTCGACTGACGCTTCCTCGTAGCGGCCCAGACCGACCAGCAGTGTGCCTCGACTGCGATAGGCCTGCATCAGCTCAGGATCGAGTTCGATGCTGCGCGTATAGGTATCCAATGCTTCTTCGACCGCATTTGTTGCGGCGAGCCTCCACCCTTCGTCCAAGTGGAAGACTGCGCTGTGCTCTCGTTCATCGGTCTCCCAATAGCGGAAAGAATCAATAAACAGTTCGATCAAAGGTTCCACCAGGGGGTAACGATTGGTCGGGGTTCCGAGCAAGAGGACAAGAACAGCCTTTGCCGGTTCGTCTACATACACGAACACAGTGAGACGCGATCGCCCGCCGGCGCCAGTGATGTAATCGAGACGGTCTGCCGTCAACCCCTGAGCAGTGATGAGCGTCTCAGCCGAGAGTTTGCTGACGCCGGGCCTGTTTGACATTCCCTCATCCAGCAGGGAGACGTATCCTTCACGGGCCCGGTCCTGCTGCTGCATATCATGTGTCGGTATTTCCAATAGCGTATAGGAGGCTATGCTGGAAGCATAGCAGGCGGTCGCGGGGCATACGTCTTCCCCCAACGGTTCCCACTCAATCGGTTCAAGAATCGAAAAGCCGTTCTCTTCGCTCTCGTACCAACTCATCTTTCCATATACTGTGGGAAGCAGAAAGCGGCTCACGTCCGGCTCGGTGAGTTGGGCGGCATCGGTTGGGACAGTGACATTGACGAAATAGCTGCCGACACTTACTTCCGCGAAATCCTCGACGAGGAGGAGATAGGCGCCGTCGCGCGGCGCCTGGTAGACTATGCGGCTGTTCTCACCAAAGAGGCCGCCGCCGCTATCGTCGTCGGTGACAAATTCCTGCAGTGTATCGCCTTCATAAGCGAGCGCGATCCAAGGGTCGATGCCGATAGAATCAACATCGATCCGGATGCGTTGGCCGGCCTTCAGTTCCAACTCGAAGACGTCTACGTCGCCAGGTATGTCCAGCGTGCCGAGGTAGGACTCGCCGACGGCAAGAACGCGGCTGTCGTCCGGATCGGGGAAGGCGAGCAGTGAATGGGAGGAGGTGAGTACAAAGCTGTTCTCGTTTTCGGACGGCTGATGCACTTCGACGATGTACGGTTCTCCGAATTCGACAGTGAAGTTAAGCGTAGCCTGCTTCTGTTCAGGATCTTGCAACTCCGTTCCTTCCAAATGATCACCGCCAAGCGACTGAACAAAAAGTTGTGGCCAGCCCACACCCTCGACGCTGATCTCGACTTCGGCGCCGGGCGCTTCGCGGAGTATGTAGCGACGCAAGTCGTTCTCGTCGCGCAAGATGTCCTCAAACACGCGCGGGCCATCTCCGTGTGGAAAGCTGCGGTCTGCAATGGTCACGCCCAGTTCATGGCCCAGAATCGTGTTGAGGCGCGGCAGCGCGTCAGCGACTGAGCCGGCCAGGCCAAAGCCGCTGAATGTAAAGGTCGAAATGCCGACGACATCACCTGCATGTGTGACCATGACGCCGCCGCTCTGGCCCTCGATGGTGGCGGCATCGACCTAGAAGAAGGTATAGTCGATGGTTTCCCAGTTGCGCAGGCGCGAGAGGATGCCGTTGGTCATCGCGGGCTGGGGAAAGGCTTCCTCTTCGGCGGGGTAGCCAATCAGGTAGACATCGCTGCCGATGGGCAGTTCGGCGGCGTCGACGAGGGGCACAGGCTCGATCTGCGTCTCGATTGGCCCGACCAAGGCCAAGTCTGCGATGAGATCCCAGCCGACGACGGGCGCGACGAGATGCTGGGAACCGTCGGGAAAGACAATGCGCACTTGCGCGTATGGCCAGACGACATGGGCATTGGTAAGCAGATAGCGGTCCTGGATCAGGATGGCGCTGCCCGTTCCCGTAGGCGTTTCGACAAATGCAACTGCGGGAAAGATGGCTGTGAAAATCTCTGCGGCGGTGCGGGCTTCGCCTGCGGTCGGCGGCTGCAGGGTCAAGAGTGTGGAAGGCGGCGCTGGTGTCGGTGTCGCCGGTGCGGCCGGTTCTGCCTGGTCGTCCGCGGCGACCGTCGTCTGCACGGCCTGTGTATCGGCATCCTGGTCCGGCCTGATCGGCTGGCAGGCTGTCAGCAGCAGGACGGTCAACAGGGTCCACAAGATGTGGGCTGAAGTTGATTTTCACATGGGAAGAAGGTCCTTTCCGGTCGTTGAGGATCGACCGATGCAAGCGTGTCTGATGCGGGAGGATTCAGGGCGCTGGCGTCACGCCCGGTGGGCGCATTGTGGAACGCTGCAATGATGCCAGTTTAGTGCAACTATTAAGTCGAGCCAAAACTGCACGGATTGACCCTTACAGCACCAGTTCCGCCATCATGCGGACGGCGCTGATGCTGTCGGTGATGATCGTCAGGGTCGTGATCGGCGCCGCCTGCCAGAGTTGCAGACGATCGGCGATGCGGGCGCGGCTGCCGCACAGGGCGACGGCGTCGACCAGCGCGTCCGGCACGGCCTGGACGGCGGCGGCGCGGTCGCCGCTCAGATAGCTCTGCTGGATTTTGTCAGCCGCCTCTTCAAAACCGTAGCGGCAGGCCAGGTTGTAGTAGAAGTTACTGCCTTTGCTGCCCATGCCGCCGATATACAGAGCCAGCATCGGCTTGAGCTGCATCCAGCAACTGGCCGGATCATCGCCCAACACGACCGCCACGGAGGGCGCGATGTCGAACCGGTCCGGTCGGCCCTGCTGCATGGCGCGCGCGCGCCCGGCAGCCACGGCCTCGGCAAAGGTCTCGTGGTAAAACTGCGGCGCGAAGAAGATCGGCAGCCAGCCATCGGCCAGTTCTGCGGCCAACTGCACATTGTGCGGGCCAATCGCAGCCAGGTAGATCGGCAGATCAGGCCGCCCGTGCAGGATGCTTTTGAGCGGTTTGCCCAGCCCCGACGCGCCGGGGCCGCGGTAGGGGAGCTGGTAGAACTCGCCCTCGAAGGTCAGCGGTTCCTCACGCGCGAGAATCCGGAGCACAATTTGGATATACTCGCGGGTGCGGGTCAGAGGTCTGGCATAGCCGACGCCGTGCCAGCCTTCCACCACCTGCGGGCCGGAGACGCCCAGCCCGAGCAGCATACGCCCGCCGGAGAGTTGGTCCAGGGTGATGGCGGTCATGGCGGTCATCGCGGGGGAGCGGGCCGCCATCTGCAGGATCGCTGTGCCCAGGTGAATCCGTTCGGTCTGGGCGCCGATCCAGGCGAGGGGGGATACGGCGTCGGAGCCGTAGGCTTCAGCCGTCCACACGGCGTAGTAGCCCAGCCGGTCCGCGGCGCGGATTAGCTCGATCGGCAGTGTAATCGTTGCGCCGGCATAGCCTGTGTTGAGTCCCAGTCGCATGGCGAAAATCAGTGGCTAGTGGTCGGTGGTTAGTGGCTAGTGGTCAGCCGTTGGCGTCCGCGATCAGCTTGCGCAGGGTGTCGACCAGCAGTCGATGCTCGACGGCGTGGATGCGGTCGGCGAGGGTGTCGTGAGTGTCGCCGGGATGAATCGGCACGACCTCTGTTGCCAGCGCCGGTCCTTGGTCGACGCGTTCATCCGGCACCAGATGGACCATCACGCCGGTATGATCGATTTCAGCGCGTGCGAAGGCTGCGAGGGCGTCGTCAATGGCATGGGCGCCGGGGAACTGTCCGGGCAGAGCTGGGTGCAGGTTCATCACCCGATTGGGAAAGCGGCCCAGAAAGTGATCGCTGAGAATGTGCATCCAGCCGGCCAACACGACCCAATCGGGGGCGTACTCGCTGACCAGCGCGGCAAGGTCGGCGTCGTATTGGGCGCGGCTGCGGTCGGCGTCGCGGTAGGGCTTGAGCGGATGGTAGCGGAAGGGGATGTTCGCGCGCCGCGCCCGCTCCAGCCCGTAGGCGGCCCTGCGGTTGGAGACAACGACCGCGATCTGGACGGGCAGGCCGCCTGCGGTCACCGCGTCGATGATGGCCTGCAGATTGGAGCCGTTACCGGAGATGAGAACTGCGAGCGTCGCCGTCATAGCAGGTCACAGATGCGGAGCGTGCTTACAACAAGAAGGGAAGATAACGAGGAATCGACAGTTTCGCCAACCTCAGCTATCCCCTTGCAAGCGCAACCCCATGCGCTCCGGCGCGAACAGGCGCGGCTCCATCGTGCGCAGGTCGGGCGCGACGGCGAGGGGGAATTCGCACTGGGCCAGCACATCCTCGTCCAGCGACGCGCCGGGCGCGATTTCGGTGACGGTCCAGCCGCCGGCGTCGAGGCGCAGCACGCAGCGCTCGGTGACGGCGATGACGTTCTGGCCGGTCTGGCGGGCGCGGCGTCCGCTGAAGGTGACGTGCTCCACCTCGTTGACGAACTTGCGCACGCGGCCCTCGCGTTCGATGCGCAGCCGCCCATCGTGTACGGCCAGGCGAGCGCCGGCGGTGAATGTGCCGCTGATGACGATGTTGCGGGCGTTGGCGGTGATGTCGACAAAGCCGCCGACACCGGCTGTCACGTGGGGGCGGGCTGCCAGCCGGGAGACGTTGATGTTGCCGGCGCGGTCGATCTGCATGAAGGAGAGAAAGCTGCGGTCGAAGCCGCCGCCCTGGAAATAGCTGAACTGGTCCGGGGAGGGGATGATGGCCTGGCTGTTGGCTGCGCAACCGAACTGGAATCCGAGCAGGGGCATCCCCCCGACCGCACCCTGCTCGATCACCCATGTGACGGCGCCGTCGAGCCCCTCTTCGAGCAGAATGCGCGGCACGAGCGCGGAGATGCCGAAGCCCAGATTGACCGCCTCGCCCTCGCGCAGCTCCAGCGCGGCCCGCCGGGCGATCACCTTTTGCAGGCTCCATTCGGCCAATTCAAAGCTGGCGGACGGCACCCGCACTTCCCCGCTGATGGCCGGGTCGTAGTCGGTCTGGGTGGTCTGTCTGGGGTCGGGCACGACGACGACAGCGTCCACGAGCACGCTGGGCACGCGCACGGCCTGGGCGGGCAGGCTGCCGGCGGCGACGCGGCGCGCAACCTGGGCGATGACGACGCCGCCACTGTTGTGCGCGGCCAGCGCCACATCGTACGCGCCCAGGAACGCTCCTTCGCGTTCAAATGTGAGATTGCCCGACTCGTCGGCGGTCGTGGCCCGGATCAGCGCCACGTCCGGGTGCAGGGCGCGCAGGTAGAGCCATTCCTGCCCGTCGAATTCAACCAGCTGCACAAGGTCGGCGCGGGTGCGTTCGTTCATGCGTCCGCCCTGCCGCCGCGGATCGAGGAAGGTGTCCATGCCCACCTGCGTGAGGACGCCGGGACGTTTGGCCGCGGCCTCGCGTAACTGGTGGAAGATCAGCCCGCTGGGTATGTTGTAGGCTTCGACCTCGTTGTCGTCGATCATGCGCCAGATCGCAGGGGTCTCCATTGACGACGGCCCCGAGGGGAAGGAGCCGGCGATCACGCGCGCCAGCAGGCCGGGGCGGGCGATGTGGTCGATGCCGTCGATCCCGTACATATCGCCGGCGGCGATCGGGTGAATGGTCGTCAGGTTTTGCGGATGGCCGCTGTGGGCAAAGCGTTCGCCCACGGCCCGCAGCAGCGCGTCCGGGCAGAGCAGCCCACTGGACGAGTTGACAGCAACCGTTGCCCCATCAGGAATGCGCGCCGCGGCTTCGGAGAGGGTCACAAAACGGGTGTGTGGCATCGGTTCGTTTCACCTTTACGGGAGACGCGGACGCGCGCTTGCAAGCGGAAGGGGATGCACGCGTCTGTTGCGTAGCAATGGATTCATTATAGCGGCAAGGGCGTTGTGCGCAAGGACTATTGTGTGCGCCCCTGCCGGGCCGGGCCGCGGCAGGAGAGGCCGGCAGCCGGGCATTTGCGTTTCAGCGGCGCAGGCGTTGGTAGGCGCGGTCGCCGACGGCGGTGGTGGCCGCGCGCCCGATCTCGTCCGCCTGCAACAGCGCGGCCCAGGTATTGTCGGGCGTGACGGTGAGAGGCTCGTTGTCCATCAGGGGCGAGTCGGCAATGGCAGCCATCGCCGCCTGCAGAGCCGGGCCGTCGGCGTCGATGTCGAGCGAGAGTTGGGCCAGGTGGGTGGGCAGGCCGATCTCGGCGCAGAAGCGGGCGACCTGGGCGCACTCGTCCACAGTTTGCTCCAGCGCGAGTTGGGTGAGCAGCCCCATCGCCACCATCTCCCCGTGCAGGTAGAGCCGGCGCGCAACCGGCAGCCGGGTGAAGCCGCCGGCGACCGCGTGGGCCCCGGTCACGCCGCCGCTTTCGAAGCCGATGCCGCTCAGGAGCGTATTGGCCTCGATCACGCGTTCCAGGGCGCCGTTGACTTCGTTGCGAAAGGCGGCGGCGGCGGCGGCAACGCCATCGTCGAAGATGGTCTGGGCGCACTGTTCGGCGATGGCCTGGGCGGCGACGGTTGGGCGTCCGCCGAGGACCGAGCGGCCGGCCGGGTTGCGGAAGCAGGTGCGGGCCTCGTAGCGGGTCGCGAGCGCGTCGCCCATGCCCGCCACCAGATAGCGTACCGGCGCGGCCGCGATCAGCTGGGAGTCAACCAGCACCAAGGCCGGGCTGTCGGGGAAAAACTCCCCGCCCTGGACGATGCCTTCGTCCGAGTAGATGACCGACAGGGCGGAGCAGGGCGCGTCGGTGGAGGCGATTGTGGGGCAGATGACGGCCGGCACTGCCAGCCGCGCGGCGACTTTCTTGCCCGCGTCGAGGCATTTGCCGCCGCCGACCGCGATCAGGCTGTCGAAGGGGATGTCCTGCGCCTGCAGAGCGGCGGCGGCGCGTTCGATTTCGGTGTAGGCGCATTCGCCCTGGAAGATCTCGACGGCCGGCTCGATCTGCATGGCGCGCAGGCCGTTGAGCAGGCGCTGGCCGTGGCGGCGCAGCCCGCCGGCGCTGATGTAGACGGCGGGCCGCGTGCTGGGGAGCAGCGCCAGAAAGCGGCCCAGTTGGTCGAGCAGCCCCGGCCCCTGCAGGTAGCGGGCCGGCGCGATCAGCCCAACGGGAGGCATCTTTCGTCCCGTATCGGCGAGGGAGAAGATCGGTTTGGGGGAATACTCGACGCTGGCTGTCATGGCGATGCTCCTGTGGGCTGTGCTCGGTCGGGGCTGCCACCGTATTGTCGCCAATCGAGAGGCTTGTCGCCAAATCAGCAGGCGGCGGGCAGCGGCGGAAGCCGATATGCAGCTCTTCGACAGCAACCGAGCACGATTCAGCGGCTGCAGGGCGCCGCTTTCAGCAGGCGGTCGGTGATCACGTCGGCCAGGCGCAGGTCGTAGTCGAGGTGGGGCGCTTCGAGGAGGGTGAGGGCCGGATGGCGCTGGCGGGCGGCAGCCAGAAGCGCGGGCAGGTCCTGGCGCAGGTGGCGGCCGCGATGGAGGAAGTAGGGCAGGGCGACGATTTTGCGGGCGCCCTGGGCTGCGAGCGCGTCAATGGCGTCAGCGATGCGGGGCGTGTTGCAATCGAGATAGGCGAGGTCGGCGAGGGGATAACCGGTCGCTTTGTGCAGCCAGGCGGTGAGTTGCCTGATCGGCTGGTTGGCGTCCGCGAGAGGGGTGCCGTGCGCCATCACGAGGAGGGCGGCCCGGGTCCCGTTCGCCGCGCTCGTCTCGGGGTCGACGGCGCGCACGCGCTCCAGGGCGATGGCGGCCAGTTTCTGGTGGAAGCCAAAACAGGGGGCCACGCGGACCGTCAACTGGGGGAACTGGGCGGCGACTTTGGCTACATCGCCGGGCAGGTCCTGCTGCACGTAGACGCCGTCGATCAGAAAATAGGGCTGGACTGTGACAGAGGTTGCGCCGGCCTGCACACACTTTGCGACCGCTTCGGCGATGGTGGGGCGGCTGTAGTTGAGGAAGCCGGCCTCGGCGATGGGTGCTACGCCGCGTTCGCGCAGGCGGGCGGCCAGCCGGATCATTGACGCGCCGCTGTCGCTGTGCAGGCTGCCGTGGCCGATGAGGACGATGGCGTTCATGAGAACTGCAGTTTTCAGTCGTCAGTAGCTGCGTTCCGGTTAGAGATACGTCATTATCTTAAGACCAAAAACTCGAAACTAAAAACCGCCATTACGCCTGGTGGAGGCCGCACTCGACCTTGTTCAGCCCGACCCAGCGGCCGGCGCGCAGATCGTCGCCGGGTTGGACGGGCTGCGTGCAGGGCCAGCAACCGATGCTGGGGTAGTTCTGCTCGTGCAGCTCGTTGTAGGGGACGTTGTGTTGATGGATATAGGCCCAGACGTCGGCTTCGGTCCAGCGGACCAGGGGCGATATCTTGACGACGCCGTATTTGTCATTCCAGCGCAGCACGGGCGTGGCGGCGCGGGTGGGCGACTGGTCACGGCGCAGGGCCGATAGCCAGGCGGTGCTGCCCTGCAGGGCCTGGCCCATCGGCACGACTTTGCGTATGTTGCAGCATTTGTCGGCGTCGCTGCGGTAGAGCTGCAGCCCGTAGGTCTGCTCCTGCTCGGCGACGCTTGTGTCGGACGCGACGCGGCGGAAGGGGCGGTTGTAGTGCCGCTGGGCGCGTTCGATCAGGGCCAGGGATTCGGGGAAGAAGTAGTCGGTGTCGATGTAGAAGATGTCTACATCGGGGTTGATGCGCACGGCCATGTCGATCAGCGCCATGCCGCTGGCGCCGAAAGCTGAGCCGATCGAGAAGCCGCCGCCGAACTGTTCAATCGACCACTGCAGAATTTCCTCGGCGGATTTGGTTTCCAGGCGGCAGTTCAATTGGCTGATAGAAGGAGGTTGCCAGGTGTCAACCGGGCGAGTTTCCTGCGCAAGTGCAATCACAGTCAGTTCCTCAATATATTTCTCGATCCACAGCCTCGGTGACGTTCTGCTGCGCTGCCTGCGCACATAGGGCAAAACGGAAGCGCAGACTACGGTCACGCCACGGCAGCGGGGCTACGGATCTGGGATGTTTTTAGTTTGAAGAAGGATAGCGGACGCTCATCGCGCTGATGTGTGTCTGAGATAAGTTAGCCCTGTCCACGCAGGGTTGACACACATTTGGGTTGGATGAGCCTGTCAGAGAGTTAACTACAACAACAGGAGCAACAACAGGAGGAGGTCATACACAAGCAGCGAGAGGAGGAGGGGGAGACAACGATCATGCCGGTGCGGATGATGCGAGATTGTCTAGCGGGCGATACAGCCCGCCCCGTTTGGTCATACGTTTGGATACGCATTTCCGTGAACTCCTTCTCCGCCCGATTTGTGCAGCGGGTGCGGCACGGTTCAGGCTTCGACCAGTGCTTGCAAGATGGATGAAGCGGCGGCAGGCCACTTGCGCGGTTTTTGCCGGGTCGCTTCCCCTCCGCATGTGCGAAGGTTGGGAACAGTATATACAGGGTTGGAGGATATGTCAATATGGGAAAAACGTTGTGGCCAGGGCATAGGCATCCAATGTGCGTCCAGATCGGGAACCGGCTTATTGCTGAGTTGCGTATGGCGCATTCCGGATTGCGTAAGGGCAGGCGAGACGGCCGCGATTCAGTTGCTATCTTCGCCCGAAGAGTCTCTGTTTCAAATGGGATTCAGATTAGAGGCTTGTTTGGGGCGGTTGGATGGGTTGACAGGCAGGAGCGCTGGCAGGAGAGATTTGGTGAGATTGGGCAAGAAAATTCTCGGTGGATCAGGGGAGACGGGAGGCTGGGCGAAGGCCGCCGGCGTCGGCGCGGCGGGCGGGGCACAGGCGCAGAGCGGGGCAAAGCGCTGCATGAATTCATGTGATGCCCTGCTCTGTATCCTGTCGGTATCCTGTCGGGGCGGGCGGAGAGTATCAAAATGGCGCGAAGTGGCGCGAATTGCCGCGTGAATTCGTGTGCTGCTTTGCTCTTTCTGCAAAAATTCTTGCGGATTGGCGCAGCGTGGTCGCGGCGGGCGGGGCACAGGCGCAGAGCGGGTCAAAGCGCTGCATGAATTCATGTGATGCCCTGCTTTGTATCCTGCTCTGTATCCTGTCGGGGCGGGCGGAGAGTATCAAAGTGGCGCGAAGTGGCGCGAATTGCCGCGTGAATTCGTGTGCTGCTTTGCTCTTTCTGCAAAAGTTTTTGCGGATTGGCGCAGCGTGGTCGCGGCGGGCGGGGCACAGGCGCAGAGCGGGTCAAAGCGCTGCATGAATTCATGTGATGCCCTGCTTTGTATCCTGTCGGTATCCTGTCGGAGCGTGCGGAGAGTATCAAAGTGGCGCGAAGTGGCGCGAATTGCCGCGTGAATTCGTGTGCTGCTTTGCTCTTTCTGCAAAAGTTTTTGCGGATTGGCGCAGCGTGTCGCGCCGGCTGCGGCGCTATGGTTTTGCAACCAAGTATGTTCTGTAAAAAATATATATGTTTGTTAAGGTACAGAGATGGTCCGCTGTGGCCTTGGGCTTTCAGCAATGGATACAGCCTATACGATTGTTCAGGCTCTTGCAAGGGCTCAGGGCATACGCATCTTAGCGGGAAAGAGTTTTTGGGAGATAGTCAGTTTTCGATCCGGCCCGTTTGGGTTTGGCAGCAGTGCCAACTGCGGCTTTTTTCTGATCACGCAGGAGGTCGGGGGCCAAGCGGCGCGAGATTGCCATGTTGTGCTGCGCATGGCCTGGGCGAATGTGGCCGTCGTGCGCGCGCAAGGCGACATCCGGGACCGAGTGGACCGAGTTTTCGATGTTCCAGGGGGCGGGCGTGGCAGCCAGAAGCAGTTTGGCATTGGGAGGCAAGCTGGAGATGAAGTGGCGCGTCGCAAGCGAGGTGCGTTCTGGCAGTTGCCGTTTCGCTTCGACCATGACATCGATTTCTGACAGCCGATGGCATCGACAGACACAGGGCAACCAGCCAGCTGCAACATCTGCAGCGTTGAGGAATTGCGGTGATCTGGTTGGAGTCTGCGGCCACCTCTGTCAGCGCCAGAACGAGCCGACTGGCCGATGTCCAGGCACTGACCAGGTGCAGCGGTTCCTTGTTCTGCCTCCGATCACGCGAACGACGAAGCGTCTTGCCATCAATACGACTGCCTTTGGCTGGCTACGAGGAGATCGGCGAAGGAGACAAGAGGAGATCCACGAAGGACACAAAGGGGCACGAAGGAGGGAGAGGCCGGCGGATGCAGGCTGGGGTCGCGATTGGGGGCGAACCTGGGAGGACGGTTTGGCGGGTCAGGCTGTTACGAGTGCGAGGGTGGGGAGATCCAGGGTGGGTGAGCGTTTGGACAGGCAATGTGAAAGGCGTTTCTGCTCGTAAGGAGTGCAGGTGCATTTCGATGCCGACGACCCGGTCGGCTTGGTTGTAGTCGAGGACGATGCCGGGGGCAGTTGTCTGAAGCGGGATTTATGGGATTCGGGGATTGACGGGATTTCTGTTCGGGGCTGCGATCTGACTCCCGGTTTCGCTGTGTGCGCCGGTTTCGAGAACGACGTGCTTGAGCGTTTTGGGGTTGGCGAGGCGTTGGGCGGCGTGGAGGATTTCGATGCCGGCGAGGCGGTGGGCGGCGTCATAGTCGAGGGCGATGCCGTCGTCAAGGTGTTTGGTGGTCACGGTTGTTTCTTTGAAGCGGATGTATAGGGCATCTACTTCGCGATCGTAGGTTATTTTCACTGTTATCATCTCAAGAGTGTGCTTGGCCCAAAAACTGGACCACGATCTCACGCGCTGAATCGAATGAAGACCCTTTGCTCGAACATGAATCGCCTTACCCTTGCTCTCCACGTGTATGCGTCTGCCAAGGTCCGGCGGCGGGCCAGTGCAGGTCGAAGGTATCGCCTGTCAGGATGCTGGCGTACACAGGCCCCAGAAAGGAATGCACGCGGTTGCCGACCTTTTCGAAATCATGGGGCGGGGCGTTGAACAGCCCGCCCTGGCGGCCATAGGCTCGCCACAGGTCCTGCCGCTCCGTCTCCGCGTAGAACCCCGGCCCAAGAGCATCAGGCATCTCGGCGGACAGGTAGGTACCGCGGCGCTCGAAACAGCGGGCGATCGCCTGTTGCAATTCGGCTCCGTCAAAGACGAAGATTTCGGACAAAAGCCAAATGTCGTAGAAGTCCTTCATCCGGCTGTTTACAAGCCCCAACTGCACCATTGTCTCAAATTTTTCGGCGATGGTGGTCACTTGCGGATAGACGCGAAGATCGGGGGCGGGAATACCGTCTATCAGGGTAGGCAACCGGGCCTCTTCCGCGCCGGGCGTCACAACGTCGCCAAAGCCGAAGTCCACCTGCACCACGATGCGCGCCGTACCCAGCAGGGCGCGCATCGTGGCCCGCTGGCCGCCGCACCTCTGATTGTCGCGGATTGGCGAAACCCGCAGCGTTTCGAGTTCGAAGACCAGCCCATCTTCGGGGCATGGAACGTTGCAGATCGTTGCAACTGCCTCCCGAACAGCCTCCTCATTGCTTTCCCCCAACGCCAGCAGGTCAATGTCGCGTGTAGCTCGGTAGGGTTCCTCCATCCATAAACCCAGCAGAGTGGCCCCCTTCAGGATGAACCGCTCCCGCTCGACAGACTCTCCCAGGCGGTAGAGGAACCGCTCGCAGGCGTAGCGGACGAGGAACAGTTCAAACTCAGCCCCAACGCTCCTTGCCTTGTCGAGCAGACGCGCCCTGATTGAGGCGGCCACGGTTGCCGTCATAGCATGCCTGCTTCCAATATCGCTCTGAGGCGGCGCGAGGGCAGGACTTCAAGCGTGCGCGCCAGCGCGGCGGTGGTCACCTTTCGGTCGCGCAGCGCTTCTCGCAGGGCCTCCAACGCGGCCTCCCTACCGATCAGGCGCTCGAAGCGGAAACAGTCCACAACGGTGCGCGCCGGTGAGGTGATGCGTGCGGGCACCTCTTCGAATTTCGTTTCCTGGACGCCACAGGTCCAGGCCGCGCCGCTGAAGCGGAGCAGACGAACGCCCACATTGGTCAGGGCAGGAGGCTTTGCTTTGTGCGGAATGGCGATCCAGACCTGGTGGGGGAGTTGTGAGCCGATCCCATGCACTTGGAGCGCGGAAAGGAGGCAGACGATGGCGTTGGGAACGCGGGCGCAGACGGAGGCTATTGAATAGCGTTCCGTCGGTTCGGCGCCGGCAAGCCGGTAGAGACCCCAAGCGACGCGCTCGACAGCCTGATCCGCCACAAGCTGACGAAGCCTGTGGTAGGAGATTCCCAGCGGCTCCAGTTGGCTGGGACGAAAGAAGCTACCGATACCGGCTTGGTGAAGGGTCTCCGCGTTGAGTTCGACGGTCATTGCGCGTCACTCCTGTCGGCATTGTGATCGTAGGCGCCGGCATTTTACAAGACGGCAAGGCCGCTGTCAATTTAGGTCGGCATGTTGTATAACGATGCCGACTTTTTTGGAGGGGCGGGTCTGTCTGAATCGGGAGTTAGGGGATGAGGGGATTGACAGGATTTATGGGCGGGCGCGATTGGATTATTCGTTTCTCTGTGTGCGCGGCTTTCAAAGACGACATGCTTGAGCGTTTCGGGGTTGGCCAGGCGTTGGGCGGCGTTATGGTCGAGGGTGATGGGGCGCTCAAGTTGCTTCGTCGTCGAAGGCAAAGATTCTTCAGAGTTGCAAGTCATAGAACTCACTCAGGATGCCAGATAGTATATCGGAGGGCGTTTATTTCCAGTGGCGCTGTAAATTTTCGACTTGCGATGTATGTGGAGGTGGTTGAACGTGTGCTTGCAAGACCGGTACTCCAGGTTTGCCGCGGCCGATGGTGGGTCCCAATGTGTGGACCACGGAACGGGGAAAATATGGGGCTTATCTACCGAAGCGCCAGGGGCAGAGCGGGTAGGGAGAGGTCCAGATTTTGAATCGAGCCGACGAAAAGGCGGCCTGAATTTCACTGCTGATTGTTGGAACGTGTCCTGTGGTAGGTCGGATTGTTGGGATTCAGTTGATTGGCGCGGTTGTTTTGGGCCGCGGTGTAGGCCGGATTGTTGGGGTTGTTCTGGTTGGCGTGGTGGGCCATGTCGTTGCGGCTTCTGTTTGGACTGGCGTGTCGCTGCAATACATACTCGACAAGTGCCGAAAGAATGATTTTTGCCACTTTTACAAGTAGAATTTTGACCATTTCGCCCTGCTATCTATTGGGCTGCTACATGCCGCAGCAGATTGCAAATGCCTACAGTTTTCAGGGTGCATCCAAGAATGGGGTGGTACGCTGAAGCGGAAGTTTACGACTGCGTTTGGCTGGCTACGAGGAGATCCACGAAGAAGACAAGAGGAGATCCACGAAGGACACAAAGGGGCACGAAGGAGGGAGAGGCCGGCGGATGCAGGCCGGGGTCGCGATTTGGGGTGAACCGGGGGGGACGGTATGGCCGGTCAGGCTGTTACGAATTGGAGGGTGGAGAGATCCAGAGTGGGTGAGCGTTTGGACAGGTGGAGCATCTCGACGCCGACGACCTGGTTGGCTTGGTTGTAATCGAGGACGACGCCGGGCGCGACCTCTTCGGATTCGACGATGGGGGAGTCGTCGAGGCGGAGGTAGAGGGCGTCGGCTTCTTTGTCGATGTGTAGTTTCATCGGTTTGTGGTTCGGCGCCGTGGCCGCGGCATTCGCTTACAGTTCGGCTACAGTTTGATTTGCCGGCGTGCAGTGAGAGACGGTTTCGAGAACGACATGCTTGAGCGTTTCGGGGTTGGCTAGGCGCTGGGCGGCGTCATAGTCGAGAGCGATGCCGTCGTCAAGGTGTTTGGTGGTCACGGTTGTTTCTTTGAAGCGGATGTAGAGGGCGTCCACTTCGCGATCGCAGGTTATTTTCACTATGTCTCACGCCCCGTACCGTTCTGGATTCGAAAAACCTGGTTTCAGAATTAAGAAAATCTAGTAACTGGTCCGCAACCAATTCCGGGTCGGCAGTCCTTCCCCTTAATGTGCATTCCCAGACTACCATCACTCGCCATCCATCATTTAGAAGTGCTTTGAGATTGCGTTGATCCCTGTCGACGTTCTCCTCAAATTTGGCAAGCCAGAAGTCCTTCCGCGATGCGGGAGTTGTTGTCATCCAACAACCATGCCGATGCCAGTAACAACCGTGAACAAGAATGACTGTGCGGTATCTGGGCAGGACGATGTCTGGTTTGCCGGGAAGATTTTTCCTGTGGAGTCTGTATCGATATCCATTTGCCCAGAGCCATTTGCGCACCATCATCTCGGGGCGGGTGTCCTTCCCCTTGATTCTGGACATGTTGAAACTGCGTCGCTCCGGGGAATGGACGTCCATTACTGGGTGCTCGCTGATTGTGCCAAGATGCGATCTATAATTTCTTTGCTCTCGATATCCGGTTGACCTTGCCGAGCATAGAACGAAGAAAAGCGGGCAACAATATCCTTGACGAAGGATGGGGATATCTGAATCTCTGGCTTACAAAATTTTTCCTGGAATTTGTCCTGTTCCATATTCTTCAGTCGTCTAAAATTGAGAAATCTGCCGTCAAAAAAGGTTGTTTCTGGGAGCCAATGATAATAATCTGTGAAATTGTTGTTGAAGACTTCTTGAAGTTTGCGCTTCTTGCTGCCTCTCTTGGTGATTTTTTTCAACGCCTTGTGCACCACCATATTTTCTTTTTCAGTCTCCACTAGCAGAATACGATCGGTCTTGAAATTCCCGTTATTCCTGACAACAAGATCGCAAGCTGGACTTAAAATCACAATCCATTGGTCATTCATTTTTACCATACTTCCTGTTGTAAATTTTTCTGACAGAGGCGGGAACAGGTAGACCTCTTCCGGGAAGAAATGGTCCTCGCCTTCCTCAAGAAGCTGAGTGAGATGGTTTAGAGTATGACGGAGGAGAGCTCTTTCGGTGCGTGCTGAATCTTCCTTTCCATAGGACACCCATGTCTCAACCCGTGGTAAGAGGTTTTCGAGAAAGACTGTACTCAGGCTCTTCTCTATATTTCCCCGTCCTCCCATGATACGAGTGAGTCCCGTGTCGCATATTTCCTTGAACAGTTGAAGATCAGATTCGTATGTTCCTCGGTCACGGCTGCGAGTGCTGATGACAGATGGGTGATCAGTGACTGAATCAGGGAAAGCCGTGACAAAGATCACCGGTATTCTGGTGAAAGACTCTCCCAACTGGAAAACAATATCATTGCCTCCTTCTTCGTCACCGCCTAACTTCAAGTCAATAATTGTGCCATCAAAGGACCCGTCTAGTTTGGCCTTAGCTTCCTGAACATTTTTCGCAATTTCATATTCGACGATCAAGTCTTTCTTTGACTTTATGACGTCAACAGCTTCTTTGAATATGTCTTGTTGATCTCTTTCGTCTTCGATAAGCAGGATCTTGATCCTATTCATCATCCATCCCCGTTTTCGGCTGAAGTCTGAAGAAGGCACCCTCGTCGGATTCAAAGACTTTCAATTTTAGGCCGTTCCGCTCCGCGGCTTCGCCAGCTATCGCGAGCCCCAAACCCATTCCATCTGGCTTGGTAGAAAACTGGGGTTCGAATATCACTTCGCTCGCGATTAGGTTGGGTTCGATTCCGGGCCCGGTGTCCCGATAGTCGATACTCTGTAAGGAGTCTCCGCTTGCCAGAATGTCAATGGTGATTTCCCGACTTGGAGTTTCCTTTTCGCTGATCCAATAGAGGCTATTGTCGATAAGATTGGTGAAAATCGCATATATGTCCTGACGCCAAGAGAGATATATGAAACTTTCCGGTCCTCTCACTTCAGCTGAAACATTGAGGGATTCCATTTCATTCTCGAAGACTCCAAATGTGTCCATGATTTCTTTCCTCAATTCCAGCGGTTTTCTTGTGCTGCGCTTTTTGGCTGCGAGAGGATCAAGCCTGCTGAAGAGATTCACAAAGACCTCCGCATTTTGACCTATGCCTTCACCAAGTCGCAGGATTTTCATAAGCAGTACAGGATCTCCGGTCTCTTGAAACGATTCATGCCAGTGCCTGATGTGGGGTATCTGGTTTCGAAAGTAGCTGAGAGGCCGTCTGCCTTCATGAAGAATCACATTGATGATTTTGCCCAAAGTGGCCTGTCCCTGGTAAATGGCAACTGCCTGACGGATTTCGTCAGCTACTCTGTTCTTCTCTTCCTCCTCCCTATTGATGATTTCAATAATTTCGTTGGCGGATTCTTGGCCTACGAGGCTTCTGCTGAGTTGTGTCCGAATCGCACGCTTCATTCCATCATACGAAAAGAGACTTGCCAGGTCACGTTCTATCTTGAGAGCAGGTCGGCTCAGTCCTTCCGTTCGCCTGTAATCGAAACGGCGTTTTTCGAGTTCCGCAATAACCTTCGTGGTGATTTCCTTTAGCTGATCGTATGCGTAATTCTCCTTTAGCCCATCTCTGGCGCTCTTCTCAATCAGGCCGGACAAATCCTCCGACTGAATCTGCACATATCCAATTACCTGGTTACTGCTAATCCGTAGTGACGGATTTTGAACACGTCGCCCGTCAAGCTTCAACCATTCAAAGTCGGCATCGCCCAGCGGCCTAATGCGGAAGCCATTACGATAAACTCCGATGCCGTTGTATTCATTCAAAAGCCGCCTTGCCTGAAGTTTTCCGACATAGTTTCCGGACTTATCCTTAAAGCCGCGTGCGATCAAGGAGTCGATAGCTTCCTTTTCACGGTCATAAACTCGGATATCAAAATCAAGTTCACCGCAGCCGGTGGGGCCTTCAAGATAGATCGGGATTTTCTCTTCCGCGATATTGCGGGCCTTCTGCGAAGAATACGTTAGAACCCCATTTCCCTCCTTGCTAATAGTGCCGGCAATCTTGTAGTCAGAGAGTTCAAAGATGGGAAAGGGGTCAATCGTTTCCTCGGAAACGGCCTCTACGTCAGAGAAGCCACTTACTGTGAGGTGAATGCGGAATTCGTCTTGGCTCAGGGCGGTGCTCACAGGTGAAAGCAGTTTCCTCAGTTCAAATCGGAGCTTGTCGAACTTTGCCTTATCCCAACTGGCAAGAGAGTTCTCGTCTCCCTCTATGACTAGCCGTGTGCCCGACGGTTCGGTGGTCACTGTCGTTTCGATGAGAATTTCCACATCATGCAGAAACTTAGCTTTATTGAAATTCTCCCACACAACATAGAGAGTCGTTTTCTCACCTTGCGATGTTGTTTCAAGTAGCAGATCCTTACCAAGAACCGCCGTTGCATACCGGCCGATCCCTTTACTCCCTTGCATGATGCGGCCACCAGGGCTTTCTCTTCTCTTTCTTTTGTCGTCGGTGGAAGGGACCATCCATTTGTTGATAACAGTATCCCTGGACATGCCGTGACCGTGATCGGAGACTGCGATCGTATAGCCGTCGCGTTTGGCGCTTGCCGTAAATTCAATATACACATCTGGAGAATCGGCGTCATATGCGTTCTTGACCAATTCTACGACCGCCGCGTAGCTGTCTTGGATGAGGTCGCGGCCAATAGTCAGTATATGTCGTCCGGCGGGTCTGATCCTGAAAGAGTCGTTTGCGCTCATGGCCAGACTTCCTTCAGCTTGTCAGCGATTTTCTGTGCAAGAAGAACAGGCACTGCATTGCCAATTTGACGGAAGACAGGTGCTCTTTGAGGCGCTTCGTAATGGCTCTCGAAGTAATAGTCATCTGGGAACGATTGTAGTCTGGCAGCCTCTCTGGGAGTGAGGGAACGGTTCTGTTCAATGTCAGGATGAATGTAATAGTGGCCGTCCTTTGCAATGTGGGCAACGACGGCATGGGAATATGGCAAATCTCCGGCAACGACCTTGAATCGATCAAGAAATGAAATTCGATTGCGGTGCGTTTTCAGATGCTCGGGCAAGTCATTGTATTTGAGCCGAGCCTTCTTGATATTCCAACGTTTGACCGCAAATTTGTATATTTCAAGATCCTGTTCACTGTGGGGCCGCGCCTGATGCCAAGTCAACGGGAGGTCCTCACTCCGTATGCCTGTCTCATATAACCATCTGTTATTGCTTGATCTGACAACGCACGGACCTGTATCACCTTGGCCCGCTTCGCGGAAGGGCAGGTCAGAGAGCAGTTCCTGTATATTACCTCCCGGCTGGCTCTTTTCAGGCTCAGGAAAATCGAAGGGGGTCGCACTACTATGCCTACCGACGAGAAAGACCCTTCTTCTGCGTTGAGGAACCCCGTATATTTCCGCCGACAGCGTCTTTTGCTCTGTTGTATAACCACAATCGTCAAAGAGCTCCTGCATGTCTTCAAGGTATGGCTTGCCATTTTCCTTTTTGGCGGACAGGAGGCCAGGCACATTTTCAAAAAGAAAACAGGCAGGTTCATATCTCTTCAGAAATTCCGCGTAATAGGTGTACAGGTAGTTTCGACCGTCCTTTCTCATCCTGGTGGCAGAGCGTGAGCGTCCGACAAGTGAGTAACTCTGACAGGGTGGCCCGCCAATGATCAGATCAAGAGACTTGTTATCCAGAAGACAATCAATCTGGCGGAATATACGAGAAAGGCTATATTCCGCGATTCTATCGTGAATTACAGATTGGATAAGTCGTTCCGGCACGTGATCGTATAACTCTGCACGACTAATACGTCGGTGCAGATAGTCAGCATATCGCACTTCATTGTTTTGGGCTTTCAGCCAGTGGTAGGCCGTGCGTGTGCGTAGAGTAAAGCAGGCAGCCCGGTCCATCTCAACATGGGCGACAGGTTCATATCCGGAGCGGATGAATCCTTCGGAGAGCCCCCCGGCTCCTGCAAATAGGTCAAGATACCTGAGTTTCCTGCTCATGCAAAATGCGCCAGCTTGTTTCGAATGCCAGTATCCGCATATCACTGGGGCGATATTTGGACAGTTGTATGTCGCGCGGGCCGGCAGGGGGAAGAGATTTGGGTACCATTTTCCCGAATCTTCTTTCGACATTATAGCACTGCTGAACTAAACCGGTAAATAATGAGCGACGGTCTGTACAGTGTGTGCCTGGCTCCAAAAACTGGACCATAAATTTAGGTGTATAGTGGTGTGATTCTACAGACGTGTGGGGAAATAGTTCAATGGTCAACAAGCGCCGACCCCTCATTAGACTACCAGTTTAGCGCCCTCTGGGCGCTTCTTGCCGCCGTGGACTGACGGCTCGGCGCACCATTTGGCGGAGAGGCGGCGGACGGCTTGGTAGATGTCCTCGCCGAAGCCGAGGAGATCGCAGATGACGCGGCGATCGAGGAGGGCGCGGTTGGGGTCGGCGTCGGCGAGGTAGGCGGGTAGAAGGTCCTTGTCGCGGAACTCATCGAAAATCATTTCGGCCATGAGCAACTGGTCATTCGTGAGAGCGTGGAAGTCCAACGTAGGGAGAGACGCCGCCGCAGTCTTTGTGGTTATGCCCCGGCCTGAGACTTGGCGATTGGAGTGCCACCAGAAACTCAACAGACCCAGTGTGCAGTTGGCCCATATAGTGAAGGCATAATCGAACCGCTTGCTGCTGAAAATCACATTCGGCCAAGCTCGACCGCCAATACTTGCTTGTTCGGTAAAAGCCACTGTTAGTGGCTGAGAATTAAACTGAAAATCGAGGTTTAGATGTACGTGGGTGGCAGTGGCCCAAATGCGAGATGCTTTGCTTTCCATACCCTGTCTGACCTGCAACTGTGAATCTGGGGCGCAAGTCATCCTGATCTCTTTCTTGGCATCGTGGTTCCATAAGGCAGGGTAGGTGGCCGAAGGACTTGGAGCGACCTTGTCAAATGGACCGCGGGGGAGTGGCCCTGTAATATCAAGATGATAAGAGCCGAGACTGCCTACATCTCCCAGTAAAGCCACCTTCAATTCAACAGAGGATGCGCAGCCGGGAAGCCAGAGACTGGATCGTGACAGCGCAAAGGCGGTTTGCGCTACAGAGTAATCCGACAAGCGCACAGCACCCCAGCCTGCCCCGCCTGTAACGAAGGGCGCGGCTATCATTTTGCCTGCCAGTTCTTCCCCAATCATCAAAGGAGTAGCACCGTACGGCCCGTCCTGAAGGTGTCTGATCTGATTATCGTCAAGAACTCCTGTTGCCAGTGAACTTGCGTGGGCGAACCCGCGCGGCCTACTGCTGAGAGATACGAAACAGCCTACGTCATCGGGCCGCTCATCTACCTTGAGCTTGCGGGCGACGATCAGACATTCAGCCATTCCCGTGTCTGACGAAAAGGAGGTGTCCACTTTTCTGCCAGCGGCTATGGAAAGGACAGTCAACCCTGTGTAGTGCTCCGCAAGCATTTTGCGCAGACCCTGCCAGGACTGGCCTACAGTTGCAGACAGGGGTAGCACCAGGGCCAAAACACCGCCGGGCTTGATCTTCCTGTGCGCCAGACCCGCAAAAGCTGAAGCGATTCCCGCGTTGCCGTGATAGCATGTATCTTTCTTCAGGTCCCCCATTCGCTTCGCCATTTGCCTCTGGTCAGCTTCACTTGCCCCAAATGCAGCGAAGGCTGCTGCTGTTGTGTCAGCGTATGCGCCTTCACGTGTTACGTTCCGGGTAAATGGGGGGTTCATTATCACTAAGTCAAAAGAACTGTCGGGTATCTCGGTGCGGATTTGGGCGGCGGTCTCATCCCCGGCGCTGCCGGTGCGCATGGCGGGGTCGCTGGTGTTGAAGAGTGTCATGACATTGGAAGCCTGAAGCAACTCCAGCGAACCGATCATGACGGTGCCGTCTTTCTGGCGGCCATAGGGCATGGTGTAAAGGCGGGACTTGCTGAAGCCGACGGCGGGTTCGACGCCTGAGAGCGTGGAGCCGGTGATGTGTATGGCAGACGGCATGACGTCGCAGCCGTAGAGTACCTCCTCCATCATCACCTGGTGCAGTTTGGCCGCATTGCCCCCGGCGCGCTCGTGGCGGGCGGCAATCTGATCGTAGACGGCAGAGAGCAAGGCGCCGGTGCCGCAGGCGAAGTCTCCAACGCGCAGGTTGCCGATTTCCTCGGCGCTCGACCAGTCGACGCCTTCGATCTTGGCGACGGCAAGCCGGGCCAGCAGCGCGGCGGACGCGGGGAGGGTGTAGAAGGTGGCGAGGTATTTGCGGTCGGCGATGAGCCGCTGGAAGATGCGGCCGGTCAGGTCGTGAGCGTTTTCGACGCCGGTCGCGTTGACGGCCTGGGCGGTGTTGCGCAAGCGCCGCAGAATCCGGGCCGCGTCGGCGGAATCCAAGTGCTGGAGGATATCCTTGGCGATGGCGAAGATGGGCCAGTAGTTGATGTTGAGAATGGCGGTCCAGGCTGCCAGCACCTCGCCTTGCGGGTTGGCTACATTGTCGCCGCAGGCAAGGGCGAGGGAGTTGATGCGGGCGTGCATACCGGCGATCTGATCGTGGAACACCAGGGCATTGGCGATGATGGCGCAGGCCATGCGGCGGGTCTGGAGCACGTTGGCCATTCCCAGCAGAGCGGCTATTTCATTCGTGATGCCGGGGCGGGTCTGGTCTATTTCGTCAAGGAACTTGGCTGCGCCGTCGATGCCCTGCTGCAGCGCGGTCGTTGCCCGGTCGACGGCGTGCTGCGGGACGGAGACGAGGCGCACCATGTCGGCCAGGTCCTCGACGGAGCCGTCGAGCCAGCCGGAATCGGGAAAGCGGCTGGCGCCGCCGTTCTCGGTAAAGACGCAGTATGACAGATGCGCCGCAGACAGCGCGGTGTGGAGGTCGTGCGCCTCGCCCACTTCGCTCGGGTAGCGCAGGGCGATGGCGGCTTCGATTACACGCCCATAGGTCGTCGTCTCCAGCCCAAGCCGCTGCCTGGCCTCCGCTTCGACATTGGCGGCGGGCATGTACTCGGCCTCGATCACCACGGGTGAACTGCCGGGCGCGGTGATGAGGATGTCGGGTTGAAGCCCCGGATGTCCGGCGATGGCCCTGGTGTTCTCGGAGCGCACGTTGCTGCGGGGCAGCATGGCCTGGAGCAGGTTGCCCATTGCATTGTTGGCGCTTGGTTCTGTCTGGTGCGGCATAGAACTCCTTTACCCTGTCAACTGTAGGTCGGCGCGTCGGTCGGATTTCCTTACAGGCGATTTCCGGTCAATCTACCACTTTGCTCAGGAGAGGCCAAAGCGTGGCAGTTTTGCAACTGCTTTGCTTGTGCCTTCTCGCTATGCTATCGTTGACCCCGAAATCACACTGTTGACTGCGCTACCGCTGCGCGGTATGGGCGCGAGGCATAGAAAGGAAGCTATGATGACAAGGTTATTCGGACGGGAGTACAGCCGGGGGGAGCTGCTGGAGCGGGTCGGGGATATGTCGCAGCTGGCGGGGGCGCGCAGGGCGGAGATGGTGGAGGGGATCGAGCGGGGGGCGGATTTGATCGAGGTGTTCAATGCGTCGGGGCTGTGCTTTTCGGTGCTGCCAGGGCGGGCGCTGGATATCGGGTCGGCGCACTATAAGGGGATGTCGCTCTGCTTTCGCAGCAGCACGGGCGACGTTGGCCCGGCGTTCTATGAGCCGCAGGGGAACGGCTGGCTGCGCGGCTTCTACGGCGGCCTGGTGGTTACGTGCGGCATGACGTTTACGGGGCATCCGGAGGTGGACCCGGAGGAGGAGAATGAGGAGCTGGGGCTGCACGGGCGCCTAGCGTTCCTGCCGGCCAAGAATGTGGTGGCCAACGCGGGCTGGGAGGGGGAGCAGTACGTGGTGCGCGTGCATGGGAAGATGCGCGAGGCGGTTGTTTTCGGCACCAACCTGGAGCTGACGCGGGAGATCTCGACGGCGCTGGGCGAGAAGTCGATCCATATCCATGACCGCATCGAGAATCTGAGCGTAGACCCGTCGCCGCTGATGTTCGTGTATCACTGCAATCCGGGCTTCCCGGTGCTGGACAGTGGGACGCGGCTGCTGATCAACAGTGAGAAGACGACGGAGTGGCTGGAGGACCGGGAGGTGGGGCCGGAGGTGTATGCGGTGGCGAAGCCGCCGCAGGAGGAGGCGCGCGACGATGTTTTCGTGCATAGGCCGGTCGCGGACGCGGATGGGAACGTGCAGGTGGGGCTGGTCAACGATGCGTTGGGGCTGGGGCTGTACTGGAAGTTCCCGATCAGCGAGATCCCGCTGGTGAACCACTGGCAGCATTTCCATCGCGGCACGTACGTGACGGGTGTGGAGCCGGGCAACGTGAGCATGTTGGGGCGGGCCTGGAACCGCAGGGAGGGCTATCTCAACTATATTCAGCCGGGCGAGGTGCGGGAGTTTCATCTGGAGGTCGGCGTGTTGGACGGGGCGGAGGAGATCGGGGAGTTTGAGGGGGGGGGGACGGCAGGGGATAGGGGTCGGTGGTCGGTGGTCAGTGGTCGGTGGTCGGTGGTCGGTGGTCAGTGGTCGGTGGTCGGTGGCTAGTGGTCGGTGGCTAGTGGTCGGTGGTCGGTGGCTAGTGGTCGGTGGCTAGTGGTCGGTGGTCGGTGGCTAGTGGTCGGTGGTCAGTGGTCGGTGGTCAGTGGTCGGTGGCTAGTGGTCGGTGGTCGGTGGTCGGTGGTCGGTGGTCGGTGGTCGGTGGATAGGGGGTAGGGGGTAGGGGGTAGGGTTGGTTGGCAGTTGTCTGGACTGTGATTTGTGTGGTTCAGTGATGGAGATGATTGACGGCGCTGGCGCAGATCGCGGTCTTCGTTCAGGAGAATAAGGCGAATCGCAGTCCGATTCTGCCTGCAGGCAAGCTGCAATTGTCACTTCTTTGACCGGGTCTTCAAAGGCCGGTGTAATTTAATGAGACATAAAGGATATGCTGCACGAATTGACTATCGTGTTGAAGATGGTTGCTTTGTGGGTTATATCGCAGGCATCAATGATATTGTAGGTTTTCACGGTGATTCCGTCGTAGAACTGCGTACCGCTTTTGAAGAAGCGGTTGATGATTACCTACAGACCTGCAAGAGACTGAGTCGTTCCCCACAGAGACCCTATTCCACCAGAACAGCACGCAGCGACTGACTTGGCAGCAGAAGTCAACGGCAAGAGTGTCATTCAATGGGTGTCGGATACACTTGCCGATGCTGAAATCCCGATGCCAGGACTGCTGGAAGATCCACAATAAAGGTCATACGGATCAGAGGGCGATGGACTGACGTCTTGATGTTCTGGTTTCCAACTGCGAAGCCAATGCGAATGGTCGTGGTTTCAGAAGGGGACCCGGCTATTTCCGCTCACGATTGCGGTTGGCGGGCGCGCAGTTCGAGGCGGGCGAGGTAGAGGCAGACGGCGAGGAGGATCCAGGCCATGGAATAGTTGATGCCCAGGGCGGTCTGGAAGTTCCAGATGTCGGCGAAGATGCCGGTCCAGAGCGGGGGCAGCATGGCGCCGGCGGTCATGGCTACGTTGAGGAGACCGGTCACGGCGCCGCTGTGTTGTGGGTAGAGGCGCGAGCCGTAGGCCAGGGCGGTGGGAAAGAGGCCGGACAGGCTGAGCCCGTTGAGGAAGATGCCGATCACCAAGAGGATTGGGTCGGTGCTGAAGATTACGAGCGGATAGGTGAGAATGAGGATCGCGGTCAGGACCAGTAGGGTGGCGGCATAGCCGAGGCGCTCGGCATAGGCGGCGCAGATGAAACGGCCGAGGGTCAGGGCGACGTAGAAGACGGAGACGGTTGAGATGGATTGGAAGGTGGAGAGGCCGGCAACGTCCTGCATAAAGAGGGCGACCCAGCTGAGCAGGCTGAAGGCCACGCCATTGTAGATGAAAGCAACCAGGAACAGAGACAGGAAGCCGACGTTGCGCAACATGCCCCAGTCCAGCCCCGCGCCTGCGGCCTGCGCGAGGTTGCGCAAGATACCCCAGCCCAGCCCCCGTTGTCGTTTGCTCTCCCCAGGCAGCGCGCCGGATTCGCCGACCGCCAAGCGTTCAGATGCCGGCGTCTGCGGCGGGTAAAGCGTGCGATACAACAGCCAGGCGCCGCCGCCATAGACGAGCCAGATGAGGCCGGTCGCGGCCACTGTCCAGCGCCAGGGCACACCCCGTTGCAAGATGTAGCCGAAGACGAGGGGGGAGATGGTCGCGCCGACCGCGTAGACGCCGTGCAGCACGTTGAGGGCACGGGCGCGGCCGGCGCGGTTGGCGTCGGCGACCATGGCGTTGATGCCGGTCGTGAGAGAGGCCTGGGCGATGCTGATCAGCACAAAACCGGCGAGGAAGAGCAGCCACAGCCGGGCGGCGGAGGCCAGCGCCAGTGAGGCCGCCAGGGCCAGCGCAGCCATCCAGACCAGCCGGTTGTAGCCTAAGCGGTCGGAGCCGATGCCGGCCAGAAGGTTGCCGAGAATCCCGCCCACGGCGCGGGCGGGGAAGATCAGCCCGATGGTCCCCAGAGTCAGCCCAATCGTCACATATTCGTCGGAGATGAAGGGCATTACCGAGGGGATGAGGACGGCAGCCGTGCCGACGAAAAAATAGCCGCTCAGGCCGAGAACGGTCAGAGGCAGATTGACGGGTTGGCTGGTTTCGTTGTTTGCATCTGCTGCCGGGCTATCGCTCTTCTGAATCCGGATCACTCCCCCTTTCGATTGTCATCCATGGCGGGATCGGGGATGCCTGACAATGGAACCGTTTCGTTGGCTAACTGATTCTGTCGAAAGCCATGCGCATGTGCTTCCCCGTGCGCGGTTAGGGAGACGAGATCGGCTTGGACCTGCACCAGGTTGCTCGCGCGCAGCCGGCGCAGGATGCGCTGCATCTTGGCGGGCGACCAGCGGAAATGGCGGTGGAGCGTGGAGACGGTCAGTTCGTCGCTTTCGGCGGCGCGTATTCGATCGTCGTCCAGCGCGAGATCGGGGATGTTTGACAATCGAACCAGGTGATGATGAATATGGCCGAGGACGACCTGAATGTCAAAGTTGCGGCGCTGGTTGCGGCGTCGAATCATGGTGGAAACCAGGCCATATTTGGGGGAAAAGATCCAGGCTGCCAGGAAGAAGAAGAAGATCATGAGCACCATGGAGGCTGAGATCGAAGAGTCCCACTGCTCGATCAGTTCGAGGCCGAGGAGGTCGTTCAGGGCGGCGAGGATGTCGCTGATGTGCGCCAGGCCGAGAAGATTGCCGCGGGCGAGGTCGTAGCCGGTATAGGCGCCGGCCGCGCCGATCAGCGAACTGTAGGCCAACATGCGCGGCAGGCGGTCGGTCAGCAGGTAGGCTGCGGCCGGCGGGATGATGAAGAAGGCGACGACCAGAATCGAGCCGACGGCGTCAAAAGCGCCGACCGCCACCAGGCTGACCATGACCATCAGCCCGTAGTGCAGCAGGGTGGGACGAAAGCCAAGCGCGGCAGCAAGCGTCGGGTCGAAGGTCGAGAGTTTCAGTTCCTTGTAGAGGAGAACGACGGCGACGACGGTGAGCAGCGTGAGCAGGGCCATGACGGTGATCGATTTCGGCCAGAAGACGAGCACCGGCTCCTTCTGCGTGAAGCCGGCCTGCCACGCCTGGGCCGGGCCGTATTCGCCGCAGTTGGCGCAGATTTCGGTGAATTCGGCCTCTTTGTCGCGGGGGCTGATGCCCAGTTCGCGGCAGTTGACGCACTGGCGCGTCAGTTTGGCGCGCGGGTCGTCGGGCGTGATGGTCACCGTCGTGCATTGATCGAGGCAGTGGCTGTTGGTATTGGCCCAGGCCACGCCGATTTCGCCGACCATGACTGCGTCTTCGTCGAGGTGAACGTCATCGACGAAGCGGGACACCATGATCACGGCGAGGGCGAAGAGCAGGGGGAAGGCCAGGCCCAGCGCGGCATCCTGCCTGACCAGACCGGAGCGGTAGATCAGTTCGGTCAGCAGGACGGTGGCCACGCCGGCTGCGGCCGCGCCGAAAATCAGCCACACTGAAGAGAGAGAAGGCTCCTGGTCAAATACCGAGCTCATTACCATGAAGGCGACGACGATGCCCAGGAGCACGGTATGGCTGATGGCGTCGCTGGTGAGCGACATGCCGCGCAGGAGCAGGAAAGTGCCGAGCAGCGCGCCGGATACGGCGATGAGGCTGCCGACGAGGGTGGCGGTGTACTGGGGATTGCGCAGGAAGGCGTTCAGCTCTTCCCTGGCCGCGAAGTTCAACAGGAATTGGATGATGAGTTCTTCGAGTTGGAACATTTAGGGGCAGTGGTCGGTGGTTGGTGGTTGGTGGTCAGTGGTCGGTGGTTAGTGGTCGGTGGTCAGTGGTCAGTGGCCGGTGGCTAGTGGTCAGTGGTCAGTGGTTAGTGGTCGGTGGTTAGTGGTCGGTGGTTAGTGGTCAGTGGTCGGTGGTCGGTGGTCGGTTGCTGGTGGCTGGTGGCTGGTGGTCGGTAAGTTTATGGGCTGGGGGCGGCGTTTCTGATGGACTCGAGTTTGCTTTCAAGCAGGGCGACGGCTTCGGCGGGCAGATTTTGGGCTATGTCCTGCTGCCGGTCGTCGGCGATCATGGTCAGGCCCAGTTCATCACCGTACTGGCGGTAGAGTGACCACAGCTGATTGCTGCGGTCGTCCTGGGCAGCGGCCTGGATACCGGCGGGCGTGAGCATCCAGCCGTCGTCGCGTCGCTGCGCCTGGCCGCGGGCGCTCAGCTGGCGCAGGCCCATTCTGGCGGTTGCGCCGCGGACACCGAGCAGGAAGGCCTCCGGCGCGGCCAAGTCGGCCGCGCCGTGATCGATGGCGTAGTGGTAGAGGTCTTGCAGTATGGTCTGGGCGGCAAAACGACGTCGATCAGCGCGGCGGCGCAGCAGCGTCCAGACGAGACCGCGGTCGGGGGCGAAGCAGAGCGAAATGAGCACCAGCAGGAAGGCGACCACCACGATCAGTGGCCCGGTCGGTATGTTGGCGTCGACGGCGCTGACGATTGCGCCGGCGCCGCCGGCAAATGCGCCGAAAACAGCCGACAGGATGACCATCTGGCCGAGCTTGTTGGTCCACTGGCGGGCGGCGATGCCGGATGCGATGAGCATACCCACCATCAGGACCACGCCGGCCAGCTGCAGACCGAGCACGATTGCGACCACGATCAGGGTAGAGAGCAACATACTGTGAATGTTGACGCGGAAGCCGTTGGCGCCGGCGAATTCGGCGTCAAAGGTGATCAGTTTGAACTCCTTCCAGAACAGGCTCAGGACGATGAAAGAGACTGCGCCGACGAGAGCGATCAGGCGCACATCGCGCTCGACAATGGCGGCGGCCTGGCCGAAGATGAAGGTATCGAGACCGGCCTGGCTGGCGTCCGGCCGCGCCTGGATGTAGACGAGGAGGGCGATGCCGGCTGCGAACCAGGCGGCCAGCACGATCCCCATGGCGGCATCCTGCTTGATGCGGGTGGTGTTGGTGACCAGGCGGATGAAGTAGACGCCGAGCCAGCTGGTGACGCCGGCGCCGACCAAGAGCAGGCCCAGATCGCGCCCGGCCAGCAGGAAGGCCAGGGCAACGCCCGGCAAGGCGGCATGGGAGAGGGCGTCGCCCATCAGGCTCTGGTGGCGCAGGACGGCGAAACAGCCGAGCACGCCGCTGACCACGCCGAGCAGCGCGCCGCCCAGGGCAACGGTGCGCAGGGTATAATCGTATTCGACATGCAGGAAGAAGCGGCTGAAGGGCACGAACAGCGCCGCAACCAGGGCGATGGTCCCGATCAGCAGCCAGATGCGCCGGTCGGAACTGCGGGGGCTAGGGGGCAGGGGCCAGGGGCCAGTGGTCGGTGGCCGGTGGTCGGAACTGCAGTGGTCAGTGGTCGGTGGCCGGTGGTCGGAACTGCAGTGGTCAGTGGTCGGTGGCCGGTGGTCGGAACTGCAGTGGTCGGTGGCCGGTGGTGGGTGGTCGGAACTGCAGTGGTCGGTGGCCGGTGGTGGGTGGTCGGAACTGCAGTGGCCAGGGGTGGGTGGTTGGTGGTCGGAACTGCAGTGGCCAGTGGTCGGTGGTTGGTGGTCGGTGGCTTGTTGACGGTTGTCTGAACTGTGATTCATGTGATTGTAATGATTGAGATGATTGACGGCACTGGGAGACTGAGAGCGAGGACGCCCGCGGTCCCAGTGCGCAGTTCTTGTGAATATCGCGGCATTGATAGGATCCACACTGAGAACTGAAAACTAGCAACTAAAAACTGACAACCTACCTGTCATTCCTCTTCTCTGCCTGCGATTCTTTGGCCGTCGTGCAGGTATGCGACGCGCCCGCCGTAGGTCTGGCGCAGGTTGTCGGCGGTGAAGGTCTCGGCGATGGGGCCGCAGGCGACCACCTCGACATTGAGCAGCGTCACCCAATCGAAGTACTCTGCGGCTGTCTGCAGATCATGGTGGACGACGACGACGGTCTTGCCGTGGGCGCGCAGCTGGCGCAGGATGTTGATGATGGCGCGCTCGGTGACGGCGTCGACGGCGGCGAAGGGTTCGTCCATGAGGTAGATGCGAGCGTCCTGCACCAGGGCGCGGGCGAGGAAGGTGCGCTGCTGCTGGCCGCCGGACAGCTGGCTGATCTGACGCTCGGCGAAGTCCTGCATGCCGACCTGCTCCAGGGCGTACATGGCCGCGATGCGCTCTTTGTGCCCGGGTCGGCGCATCCAGCCCAGCCTGCCGTAGAGACCCATCGTGACGACATCGAGCACCGTGGTGGGGAAATCCCAGTCAACGCTGCCGCGCTGCGGCACATAGCCGACCATGCTGCGCACCTGTTCATAGGGCTGGCCGTAAAACTGTACGGTGCCGGCGGCGCGGGGAATGAGCTTGAGCGCGGCCTTGATCAGGGTACTCTTGCCGGCGCCATTGGGGCCGATGATCGCCATGAGGACGCCCTCGGGCACATGCAGGTCGATGTCCCAGATGGCCGGTTTGCTGTTGTAGGCCACGGTGAGATCGTCGATCTCGAGGGCCGACGTCCCTGTGTCAAGTGGTTCTTTTCCGTTGTGGACACTCACACCGATTCACTCCTTGCAGGCGCGCGCCGGTGGCGCGGGCAATCGTCGGTCCATACAAGACGCATTTTTGTACCATCGCGGCAGCGCAGTGGACGGGTTTTCCCGGTGTGCCGGCGAAAAGGTCCGGTCGCGCGCTCGGGGGAGTGAGCGCGACCCTGGCGAACGCCGGGAGTCGCCTCCGCACTGCGGTTAATGCTCTTCACTTTCACAATCGACGGTCAGCAACCCCTGCGGCGGCGTGATGTCGATGCTGTCGGGCCAGGCGGGAATGAGCGCCTGCGCGCCGGCGCACTGGTAGGATTGCAGAATGGTGTATACGTTTTCGGCGATCATGCCGATGTAGGTGCCGCCGAAGGCGCCGGGTAAGCCCATCGCGTCGGAATACAGCTCGCGCACGCCGACGCGGGCTGTGCCGCCGTTGGACTCAATCGCGGCCTGTACGGCCTCGATCGTATTGGGTGAGATGCTGCTCTCCACGAAGAGGACCGGGATCTGCCGCTCGACGACGAACTGGACCATTTCCTGGATGTCGCGGACGCCGGCTTCGTCTTCGGTGCTTATCCCCTGGATGGCAGTCATTTTCCAGCCGAATGCCGAGCCGAAGTATTGAAAGGCGTCGTGCGAGGTAACCAGGAAGCGCTGACCATCGGGCACGGTGCGCATGCCTTCGTCGGCCCAGGCATAGAGGGCGCGCAACTGCTCAACGTAGGCGCCGGCATGGGAGAGATAGGTATCGGTGTTGTCCGGGTCGAGTTCGGCCAGCGTTTTGGCCAGGTCTGTCGTGGTAAGCTCCCAATTGCGGGGATCGAACCAGAAGTGCGGGTCATCGGTACCGGATTGGGACTGGGCCGTGATAAAGCCGCCGATCACGAAGCCGGCTTCTTTGACCGGCTGCGAAAGGCTGTAGATCAGGGTGCCCTGCTCGCGCAAGGCTTCGAAGACGGTATCGAACTGTCCTTCCAGATGCAGGCCGCTGTAGATGACCATATCGGCGGCGTTCATCGCGCGTATGTCGGACTCGGTTGGCTGGTAGAGATGCGGGTCGACGCCGGCGCCCATCAGCGGCGTGATTTCGATAGCGGCGACGCCATCAGTGAGGATAGAGGACAGGTCCCCGGCCTGGGTGGTTGTTGCGACAATGCGGAACGTTCCGTCGGCGCGCACGCCTGCGGCTGCGGGCGTGTCCGGCTCGGTCTGTTGTTGTGCGGTTGCGCCGGTCTCCGCGGCCGCGGCAACCCGGGTCGGTCCTCTGTCACGCCCGCAGGCTGTGACAAGAAGTGTGAAAAACAGGGCCAGCGTCGCGATGCGCATCAGCGGCCAACGAAATTGGGTAGGCATGTCTGGTATCGGTCCTCCACCAAGGCGCTCACATCGCGGAGCGGTCGTTCAGCCGGAAATCTTCAGCGCGTACACGGGCAAATTCACCCATGAAGAAATAAATTTTTAACTATGACTAAATCATAATTGAAGATAGCCTAATAATTCTCTTCTGTCAAGGGGTTCAGTACGGTGCTCGGTTGAAGGCGCTACAGTCTGACGGGTGCGGGGAGAGATTGGATAGAGGGTGGAGGGGTGGGGCGTATGATCCGGGTTCAGCAATCCGGTTTCTTCACCGGGGCCAGATCAGCCAGGCGCCGGACGGGAGCGGACCAGGGCGGCGCCCACAAACGGCAGGGCCAGGGCCAGCAGATTGATGCCGGGCCAGCTCTCGGTCGGCAGGCCGCGTAGCGTGAGCGTTGCCAGGCCGAAGCAGATCAGGCCGCAGCCCAGCAGCAGCCGCCAGGCCGGGGGCGCGGCGCCGCGCGCGGCGGGGCCGATGCGCTCGAAGCGGGTGAAGAGGGCGGCGAAGGGGATCAACGCGAGCGCCAGTACGGCCAGCCAGGGGGGACGGGTGAGCCACCAGGCGCTTGTGCCGGGAATGAAGGTCAGGCCGACGCCCGCCAGCAGGGCCAGACCGGTCATCAGCAGCAGGGCGGTTACGTGCCAGAGGAAGATCGTCATGATCATGCCGTTGACCAGCACGGTGGCGGTCCAGAGAGCGCCTTTCTGCAGCCGGCGCCGGAGCGGTTGTTCAAGCGCCAGCAGCAGTCCGCTCTGGAAGATGCCCAACGCCAGCAGCGTCAGATTGGGGGGCAGGCTGTTGCTGATCTCCTCCTCGCGCACAGAAACCATGCTGATCGGATAGGGGCCGAGGGCGACCAGCGCGATCAGCGCGATGAGGCCGGCGGCGGCCCACAGCAGACAGCGGCGCGGGCCGCCCATGCGGCCGGCCTGCCAGGCGAAGCCCAGCTGATGGATCGCCAGCCAGACGAACAGATAGTTGAGCCAGCCGAGCGTCCTCCAGCCCACTCCCAGCGCCAGCAGGTCCACGAGCGCGGCGGCCGCGGCCAGCGTCCAGAAGGAGGCGAAGCGGTAGCGTTGCCAGGCGCGGTAGGCCAGCGGCGCGAGCAGGATCACCAGAATGTAGACGACGAGGAACCAGGCGGGCAGCAGCGCGAACTGGGAGGCAACTTTCAACAGCGCGGGATCGGCGTCGAGCTGGAGTGCGCCGAGGCCGATTAGCGTCCAGATTGCGAGCACGGGCAGAACCGGGCTGACGAGGCGCCGGAGTCGAGCGGCCAGCCAGGAGGCATAGCCGTTTTGGCGGCGCTGGGCCGACTGCCAGCCAAGCCCGTTGACATAGCCGCCGACGAGGAAGAAGATCGGCATCACCTGGACGAGCCAGGTGAGCCAGCGGGTCCAGGGGATGAGGGAGAGCGCGTCGGCGGCCACCAGTTGGCCGTCCTCGAGGTAGGGGGCGACCAGCAGCCAGTGGCCGAGGATGACAACGCAGATGGAGGCGGCGCGCAGAAAATCGACGTAGCGGTTGCGCTGCGGCGGGGTCTGTTCGGCCAGGCGTGAAGCCTGTGCCCAGTTGAGAAAGTCTACGGTGACCTCCTATGGGAAGCGGTTGAACGAGGAGAGAGCCGGGCTATGGTGTCCACGGCTGGACGGCGTGCAACGGAAGCAGGTTGAGGTCGGGAAAGGGCATGGTCTGCTCGAGGGGTCATTTGGCAAGATTGCCTGCCTACTCCTGCGCGAGCAGGTAGAGGACTCCATCCTGATAACCGATAGCGTATACGTTGCCCTCTTCATCCTGGCCGATGCCGCTGATGGGTACGGCGGCGCTGGCGAGCAAGGCACTTTGCCAGGCAGGCCGGTCAGCCTGGGCCGGTTGCGGGTCGAACTGTTTCACGCCGTAGATTTCGCCGGTACAGAAGTCGGCAAAGATGAAGTATCCCTGCAATTCCGGGATTCGATCTCCTCGGTAGACCGCGCCGCCAACGACGGCACAGCCCCGAAGGTGACTGTATTCGGCCACAGGGAACGTCACGCCTTCTGCGCTGCAGGCAACCGATTCATGCCAGTAACAGTTGGTGCCCTCCACGATTGACCAGCCGTAGTTTTCACCGCCGCGGCTCTCTGCAGGCTGGAAATTCACCTCTTCACGCTTGGCATCCCCCGTATCGGGAGTGAAGAGGTCACCCGTCAGGGGGTCGAAGGCGAATCCCCATGGGTTGCGCAGGCCCAGCGCCCAGATCTCCGGGTGGTAGGACTCATCCTCAATGAAGGGATTGTCGGCGGGGATGGCGTAAGGCTTGGCGTCCGACTCGACGTCGATGCGCAGAATTTTTCCGAGCAATGTGTCGGTCTGCAGCCCACTGAATTCCCGGTCGTAAGGCTTGCCGCCGTCGCCGCTGCCGATGTAAAGGTAGCCATCGCGCGGGCCAAAAGCCATATGGCCGCCGTTGTGCATTATGGTCGGCTGCTCGATCGTCAGAAGGACCTCCTCGCTACCGGGGTCGGCCCTGTCGGGATCATCGCCGGTTATGAACCGGCTGATGGTTGTGGTTCCCTCTGCATTGGTGTAGCCCACGTAGAAGTGCGGTTGTGCGGGGTAGGTTGGCGGGAAGGCCAAGCCGATCAAACCCTGTTCGTTGCAACAGCTGACGCGCTCCGAAATATCCAGGAAAGGAAGTTCGTTTATGACGCCGTCCTTGATGACGCGGATGCGGCCCTTCTGCTCAAGCACGAAGATCCTGCCGCTGCCGTCGCCGGCGTGCGTAACCTGTACCGGAAGCTTCAGCCCAACGGCTGCCGGCTTGAGATTCAGGCGCGGCACCGCAATCCGTTCTGACGGGTCGGATGGGGGCACGCCGAAGATTTTCCACTTCCGCCAGGCGATCCAGCTTGGGCTTTCGGCGGTTAAGATAAACACTTCGTTGACGGCCTGGGGTGGTTCGATGGTGAAAGACAGAATTTCCCGGTCTTCGGTATAGGCATCGGTAAAGCGTGCGTAGAAGGTGCGCAGGCCGGAACCGTGGCCCAACCATACATCATGCGTGGTTGGCCCGGCAGGCGCCTGCGAGATTTGCGCCAGCACTTGGTCCACCACGTACAGCTCTTCGAAAACGACTGAAAACCAGTGGGGCGCCGGTTGCAGCGAGTTCCAGGAGGTATCGGGATCGCGATCGAGCGCGCGGTAAGTCGTTTCGTCTGGCACCTTGCGATTATGCTCATCAATCGTCGTACCAATCCCGGAGCCGAGAGGCGCGACATCCATGCGCATGGGTTGGGGTGTGGCGGTTGCGGCGGACTGGGGTGTGGAAGCAGGCGACGCAATTTGGCTGGGACCGGCAATTGGCACACAGGCCGCTACGGTAATCATTACGAGCAGACTAACCGCCAGGGCAACGATTGTCTTCATCAGTTGGTTACACTCCTGCAATGTGGGCACTGCCCCAATGATCCGCGGCGTGTCTGCGGGACCGGACGGTGATCTGTGGCAAACGAACGGGGATGACTTGGGAGATCAGGCCAGCATTGCAAAGTGTAACACCTATCATCGGGTGGTGGAAAGTTGAGCATCCTGCCCGGACGCTGCAGGCGAAGGGCTTGATGCCGCGTCACGCTGCGGTCTTTTGGCGGGCGGAAGGGGATGCAAGGCGCAAGTCAGTTCTGGCGGCCCCTGAGCCTGGGGTCCAGAACGTCGCGGAGCCAGTCGCCGAGCAGATTGGCGCCGAGCACGACCAGCATGATAGCGAGGGCGGGGAAGACGCTGGGCGGCCAGGCGTTTGTGACATCGTCGCGGGCGTCGGCCACCATTTTGGCCCAGGTCGGGATCAGCGTCGAAACGCCGAAGCCGAGGAAGCTCAAGGTCGGCGGCGGCCCACAGCAGACAGCGGCGCGGGACGCCCATGCGGCCGGCCTGCTAGGCGAAGCCCAGTTGATGGATTGCCAGCCAGACGAACAGATAGTTGAGCCAGCCGAGCGTCCTCCAGCCCACGCCCAGCGCCAGCAGGTCCACGAGCGGGGCGGCCGCGGCCAGCGTCCAGAAGGAGGCGAAGCGGTAGCGTTGCCAGGCGCGGTAGGCCAGGGGCGCGAGCAGGATCACCAGAATGTAGACGACCAGGAACCAGGCGGGCAGCAGCGCGAACTGGGAGGCAACCTTCAACAGCGCGGGATCGGCGTCGAAATGGAGCGCGCCCAGACCGATGAGCGTCCAGGCCGCGAGCACGGGCAGAACCGGGCTGACGAGGCGCCGGAGTCGAGCGGCCAGCCAGGAGGCATAGCCGTTTTGGCGGCGCTGGGCGGCCTGCCAGCCTAGCCCGTTGACATAGCCGCCGACGAGGAAGAAGATCGGCATCACCTGGAAGATCCAGGTCAGCCAGCGGGTTCAGGGGATGAGGGAGAGCGCGTCGGCGGCCACCAGCTGGCCGTCCTCGAGGTAGGGGGCGACCAGCAGCCAGTGGCCGAGGATGACCACGCAGATGGAGGCGGCGCGCAGAAAATCGACGTAGCGGTTGCGCTGCGGCGGGGTCTGTTCGGCCAGGCGGGCGGCATGCGCCCAGTTGAAGAAGTTTACGGTGACCTCCTATGGGAAGCGGTTGAACGAGGAGAGAGCCGGGCTATGGTGTCCACGGCTGGACGGCGTGCAATGGAAGCAGGTTGAGGCCGGGAAAGGGCATGGTCTGTTCGAGGGAGCATTTGGCAAGACTGCCTGCCTACTCCTCGGCGAGCAAGTAGAGGACTCCATCCTGATAGCCGGTAGCGTAAACGTTGCCTTCTTCATCCTGGCCGATGGCGCTGATGGGTACGGCGGCGCTGGCGAGCAACGCACTTTGCCAGGCAGGCCGGTCAGCCTGAACGGGTTGCCGGTCGAGCTGTTTCACGCCATAGATTTCGCCGATACAGAAGTCGGCGAAGATGAAGTAACCCTGCAAGTATGGGATTCGATCTCCGCGGTAGACGGCGCCGCCAACGATGGCGCAGCCCCGTGTGTGATCGTATTCGGCCACAGGGAATGTCAGACCTTCTGTGTTGCAGACGGCCGATTCATGCCAGAAGCATTGGTTGCCCTCCATGATGGACCAGCCGTAGTTTTCGCCGCCGCGGCTCTGTGCGGACTGGAAGTTCACCTCTTCCCGCAAGGTATTTCCCGTATCAGGAAGGAAGAGGTCACCCGTCAGATGGTCGAAAGCGAATCCCCATGGGTTGCGCAGGCCCAGCGCCCAGATCTCCGGGCGGTATGTTTCATTGTGGATGAAGGGATTGTCGGCAGGGATGGCGTAAGGCTTGGCGTCCGACGCGACGTCGATGCGCAGAAGCTTGCCGAGCAAGGTATCGGTCTGCTGCCCTCTGAATTCCAGATCGCGGGTTCTGCCGCCGTCGCCGCTGCCGATGTAGAGGTACCCATCGCGTGGACCAAATGCCAAATGGCCGCCGTTGTGAGCGATGGACGGCTGGTCGATAGTCAGAAGGACCTTTTCGGTAGCGGGGTCGGCCCTGTCGGGATCATCGCTGGTCGTGAACCGGCTGACGGTTGTGGTTCCCTCCGCATTGGTGTAGCCCACGTAGAAGTGCGGTTGTGCGGGGTAGGTTGGCGGGAAGGCCAAGCCGACCAAACCGCGCTCATTGCAACAGCTGACGCGCTCCGAAATATCGAGGAAAGGCAGTTGGTTAATGGCGCCATCTTTGATGACGACGATACGTCCCTTCTGCTCGAGCACGAACAACCTTCCGCTATTGTCGCCGGCGTGCGTAACCTGTACGGGAAGCTCCAGCCCATCGACTGCCTGCTTGAGAATCACGCGAGGCATCATTGTGCGTTCTATCGGGTCGGACCGGGGAACGCCGAAGATTTTCCACTCCCGCCAGGCGACCCAGCTTGGGCTTTCAGCGGTGAAGATAAACACTTCGTTGACGGTCTGGGGTGGTTCGATGGTGAAAGACAGAATTTCCCGGTCTTCGGTATAGGCATCGGTAAACCGCGCGAAGAAGGTGCGCACGCCGGAACCATGGCTAAACCATACATCATATGTTGTTGGTCCGGCAGGCGCCTGCGAGGCCTGCGCCATCACTTTGTCCACCAGGTACAGCTCTTCGAAAACGACTGAAAACCAGTGGGGCGCCGGTTGCAGCGAGGTCCAGAACGTATCGGGATCGCGATCGAGCGCGCGGCTGGCGAACTCGTCCAATACCCGACCCCTGGTCTCATGAATCGTCGTACCAACCGCGGCGCCCAGAGGGGCGACATCCATGCGGATGGGTTGGGGTGTGTCGGTTGCGGCGGTCTGGCGTGAGGAGGCAGGCGACGCAACCTGGCTGGGACCGGCGATTGGCACACAGGCCGCTACGGTGACCAGTGCGAGCAGGGTGACCGCCAGGGCAACGATTGCCTTCATCAGTTGGTTACACTCCTGCAACGTGCGCGCAGCCCCAATGATCCGCGGCGTGTCTGCGGGACCGGACCGTGATCTGTGGCAAACGAACGGGGATGAATTGGGAGATCAGCCCAGCATTGCAAAGTGTAACACCTATCATCGGGTGGCGGAAAGTTGAGCATCCTACCGGGTTGCTGCAGGCGAAGGGCTTGATGCCGCGTCACGCTGCGGTCTTTTGGCGGGCGGAAGGGGATGCCAGGCGCAAGTCAGTTCTGGCGGCCCCTGAGCCTGGGGTCCAGAACGTCGCGCAGCCAGTCGCCGAGCAGATTGGCGCCGAGCACGACCAGCATGATTGCGAGGGCGGGAAAGACGCTGGGCGGCCAGGCGGTTGTGACATCGTCGCGGGCGTCGGCCACCATTTTGCCCCAGGTCGGGATCAGCGTCGAAACGCCGAAGCCGAGGAAGCTCAAGGCCGGTTCGGTGAGATTTCGAGCCGAACGAGAGGGTGGCGGTCACGATGACGGGCGCGACCGCGTTGGGCAGGATGTGGCGGAACATGATGCGGGCGTCGTCGGCGCCGAGGGCGCGGGGGCAGAGCCGCTCGCAGCGGCGCCGCACTGCGGTGGAACGTCGGGCGGCGCGAGGGATCGCGGCTGGGGAGAAGCAGGGGGTCTGTTGTGCGCTTGCGCGGCCGTCAGTCGGCCTGCGGGGTCAGAACGGCGCCGTCGGCGGCCGCGGCGCGGAAGGCGAAGGCCCAGCCGCCATGATTGGAGCCGGGCTTGTTGCCGAGCTTGAGAAGGACGGTGTTGGGGCCGGCGCGCAGTTTGACGGGGATGCTGCGAACGCGGAAGGCGTCGTGGCTGCCGAGGTCGAAAACCTGCTGGTTGACGCGCAGGAGCAGGGCGTCGTCCCAGGCTATGTGCAGGGTGGCGTCGAGCTCGGTGGGCGCGTGGAGGAGGCAGCGGGCGAGCGCCGCGCCGACGTCGGTCTTGCCGACGCCGCGGCCGGAGGGCTGGAAGACGTGGTTGAAGTCGATAAAGCCGTGATGGGCGGTGCGCCGCAGCCAGAGCGCCTGGTCGCGCCCTTGTTGGCGCGAGCTGTCGTTGAGCCAGGCCGACTCGTCGCCGTGCAGACCGTCGTAGCCGGCGTCGGGCTGGAAGGCGGTTTCGGGGGGCAGGGTCGTCTGAAAGGCCTGGCCGCCGTGATTGGCGAACGGGCCGCACAGCCACCACTCGCCGGTCTCGGGCAGGGCGAGGTCATGGACGCCGTGCGGCAGTTCGACGCCGGGCAGAAGCTGCGCCCAGTCCGGCATGGTGAAGAAGGGGCGCACAGGCTGTTGCTGGTACCAGTAGGCGGTGGAGCAGATGTCGTTGGCCATGCAGCCGAAGCGCATCTGGACCGACTGGCGGAAGGGCAGCGTGTCCTTCTCGAAGAAGCGGTAGCCGACCAGGCGCTGGGCGGGGCGGGCGTCGCCGACGTCTTCATGCACGTAGTAGGGCATGGCGGCGTAGTGGTGCGTTTCGGGCGGGTGGAGCGCGCCGCCATAGCCGGCGCCGAAGGAGTCCTCGCCGCCGATGCCGCGCAGGAAGACGGGGTGCTCGCCCTGGCCGTCGATGTAGATGTTTTCGGCGCCGCCGTGGCTCCAGCGGTCGACGTCATCGAGCAGGCGCACGCCGTAGACGAAGCCCAGCAGCTGGCCGGGGCCGTCGGCGTCGAGCATGAGGTAGTCCTCGCCGTACCGCTGGGTCGGCATTTCGCGGCGCCAGGCCGCGCAGAAGCGGCGCGGCTCGGTCAGGGTCTGGCCGGGGTAGCGGTGCCAGTCGGCCTGCAGGAAGACGCGGTTCAGCTCGGGCCCGGCCTCGAACTCGATGCGGGCCGAGCGGGCGAAGGGCATGGGGAAGTAGCAGTTGTAGCCGTTCCAGGCCTTGGCGGAGAGGAAGTGGGAGTCGATGGGATACCAGCCGAGGCCGTGCATGACGCCGAAGAAGTCGCCGACGGGCGCTTCGACGTAGGGGACGGGCTCGTCGTCGAAGTAGATGCGGATGATCGCTTTGCGGCTGGACATCTCCAGCCGTTTGGGGTGGGCGAGCACGACCCAGAGATGCTGGATGCAGCCGGGCCCGTCGAGTTGGGCGAAGGTCTTGCGGGTGTTGGCGGGCAGGGGCTCAGTGATGCTGACGCGGTCGGGGACGGGGTGTTGGGGGAGGTGGAGGTTCATGGGGCGGTCTCCGGTTGGTTGGTGGGCGATTGTGCGCTCGATGGGCATGGGGGCGCTTCAATCCCAGAACTCTCGTCTGGCCGCCTTGCGGTGTGCGGCGGCGGCGGTTTGGTGGAGGTGTCGTCAAGCCAGGCCACGACCCTTTTGTCCGGTTGGCAACTGGAACGGCGGATTCACGGGGTGATGCCGAAGTATACCACGGGAGCGCCAGCTGCTGGATACGAGCGGCGGCAGCCTGCCGGCCAGGTTCAAGGGGCGGCTGGGTGAAGGGCGCGGGCGTGGGCGCGGCGGGCGGGGCAGAGGCGCAGAGCGGGTCAAAGCGCGGCACGGGTTCATGTGATGCCCTGCTCTGTATCCTGTCGGTGCGTGAGGTGAGTATCAAATTGGCGCGAAGTGGCGCGAATTGCCGCGTGAATTGATGTGTTTTTTTGCTCTCTGAAAAAAATTTTGCGGATGGGGGCAGTGTGTCGCGTCGGGTGCGGGGGATGGATGGGTTGTGCTCAGGTGTGAGCGCGCGTGCGAGGGCTGGTTGGCATTTGTTTGAACTGTGATTTACGTGATTTGTGTGATGGGGATGATTGACGGCGGCGGCGCAGATCGCGGTCTGCGTGCATGGGCACTGGGCGAATCGCAGTGGGATTCTTGCTGCAGGCAGCCTGTAGGAGTTGTCTCTTTGTCCGATTCTTTGAAATGTAAACGGAACGTAGAGATGGACGAGAGATACACGAAAGATTGCGAGAGAATGTGTGAGTTTGGGCAAGAAATATTGGGCGCATGTACGAGGGCTCGTTGACATTTGTCTGAACTGTGATTTACGCAGTTTATGTGATGGGGATGATTAACGGCGGCGGCGCAGATCGCGGTCTGCGTGCACGAGAACCGGGCGAAAGGGGTCTTGGCCCGGCGCATGCGCGGCGACGACGCGTTGGCCGCGCGCAAGCCTTATAAAATCGTATACTGTTCATTTGAACTACGGTTATGACTAAAGGCTGTAGGCGGACGAGAATTCGGTGAGCTGGCGGCGTAGCGCCTCGAGGTCTACCGGCTTGTTGGCGTTCTCCTCTTCTTCTTCCTCCCACTCGCCATCATAATCGTAGGCAAACCCCACTCTCTTCTGGTACAGGATTTCGGCTTCACCGGTCAGCTGGTTGGCGTGCCGGAGCAGGTCTTGCAGGTCTGCTGCGGCCTGTTCGGCCTGGCCGGGGCCGGCGATTGGTACGGTCGCCGGTATCACAGCGACGGGCAGCCGGTTGAGGGGCTGGCCGGACAGGGCGTCCAATACGGGCGGCGAAGCGGACGCGCAGTCGGTGAGGAGCTCTGCCAGGCGCTTACGCATTGTGAACAGGTCATCGAGTACGATGGGCAGATCATGTCCTTGAGGAGGGCTGTCTATTACCAGGGATCTGCATACATCGATGTCCTTCTTTGTGAGCTTGGTCAGACGCTGGTAGCCGAAGCGTTGTCTGCCGGCGGCGGTCAGGACGTGGGCAGGCGGTTGGTTCTTGCCTTTGGTTGCGACGGGTTCGGGCGCGACAAGGCCCTGGTCGATGAGGGCGTCGATCCGGTACTGGTCCTGCCAGGCGGCGATGGCGGCGGCAGCGTCGAGGAGTTCGGGGTCGCCCGGCGCGCCGGCGACCTGGGCGGCGGCGGCGGCGGTTTCCTCGCTGCGAATCAGGTCCATCTCGTGGTCGGCGAGGCGGTAGAGTTCGATGAGCACTTTTGCGGCGCGGGAAATGGCGGAGAGGGCGGCGGGTTCGAGCTTGCCCTCGAGGACCTGGTCGATGCCGGTGGACAGTTTATCGATGGTGTGGGACAGGCGTTCAGGTATGCGTTTGTCGGCGCGGGCGGCGGCTGACGAGGCCTTGCCGCCGCGCGAGCGCCATTCCAATGTTTTGTCGGCGGGGGCGTGGGCGATACAGTAGCCGTCGAGCTGGTCGAGGCCGTTGCCGCGGCAGGGGGTCCCGTCTCTCTTGAGGCTTTTGCAGGGTGTTGAAGACATTTCTACTCTCCATTTGTGTGGTCGCCGCAGGGGTGCGGCTGGGCTTTTGTTGGTGGTGCGAGACTAAAGTAGCACACTCTGAAATCTTTTGCTTTGGACTGGTAAATTGTTGTCGCCGCAGGCGGGCGGCGAGGCAATTTTGGTGGTGCGAAAGCAATGTAGCACAGTCTGAAATCTTTTGCTTTGGGCAGGGGAGGTATTGGCGCGGCAGGTGGGTGGGGGGAGGCGGTTCAGCTACGAATGGGGGTGCGTTTCTGGTAGGCTATGGTCAGATGGCAGGGCTGGGGGATCCAGGAAGGGTGGGGAGGGGGGCGAAGGGTGGGGAGGGGGGCGAAGGGTAGGGAGGGGGGCGATTGCAGGGGGGTGGCGTCAAGTGTGGACGGTAGGGGAGGGCGGGGATGGGGATGGGGGGGTCGTTGCGTGCAGAAGGGTGTCAATTCTGCTGCTTACTGCGGCGATTTGTGGGCAGTGCAGGCGGTTTGTCACTCGATTGGGGATTCACTTTGGGTTGGCTATATTTTCCCTGCTGTTACGATGGAGTCGAGCGTCTGGAGTACGAGACGAGCAGCTTCTTCTATGTCTTGGTGGGTGGTGAAGCGGCCAAAGCTGAAGCGGGTGGAGGCGTCGCTACGGTCGGGGGTGAGGCCGATGGCGCGTAGGACGTGGGAGGGTTCGGGGGTGCCGGAGGTGCAGGCGGAGCCGGTGGAGGCGGCGAGGTGGGGTTGGAGGGCTCCCAAGATTTCCTGTGCGGCGAAGCCGTCAAATCGCAGGTTGGCATTGCCGGGGTGTCGCCGGTCGCCGGTCGGTCCGTTGACGGCCACCGCATTGCCGCTGCCCCGCAACCGCTCTACAAACGCATCTCGCTGACCGGCCACCCGTTTGCGTTCAGCCTCCCCTTCGTCCGTCTGCAGAATCTCCGCCGCTGCCGCCATGCCGACGCACAAGGGGACAGGGACGGTGCCGGAGCGCAGGTCGCTCTGCTGCCCTCCGCCGTAGATGATCGGCTCGATACGACTCTGTAGATCACGCCGGATGTAGAGCGCGCCGATGCCCTGTGGACCGTACATTTTGTGGCCAGATAGACTGATCAGGTCGGCGTGAGTGGTCATCTCGCGCATATCCAAGGCACACGGGGCCTGCGCCGCGTCGCAGTGGAAAAGGACGCCGTGGTTGCCAACAATCTCGGCGATGCGGGGAACATCCTGGATGGTTCCGACCTCGTTGTTGACCGCCATAATCGAGACAACCAGCGTGGTTTCGTCGAGCTTGGCGGCTAGCGCGTCCAGGTCGATGAACCCCTCGCGGTCGACGGGAATCTGCTCCACTGTGAAGCCTTCGCGCTCCGCCAGGGCACGGGCTGCCGCCAGCACGCATTTGTGCTCCGCAGCGCCGACGAGGATGCGTCGTCGACCTGCCGACGCGCGGCGGGCCAGGCCAAACAAGGCCAGATTGTTGGCTTCGGTAGCGCCCGAAGTGAAGATGATCTCATCCGGGTCAGCGCCGATCAGGCCGGCGATGGCTGTCTTGGACTGCGCGACGGTTTTGGCTGCCTGCCAGCCCACGACGTGGTCGCTCGAATGCGGGTTGCCGAAGGACTCGCACCAGTGGGGCGCCATCTTTTCCACCACCCGCGGATCGACCGGCGTGGTCGCCTGATAGTCAGCGTAGATCGTTCTCTTGGCGTGCATCTTCCGTTAGGTGTTCGGCGGGCAGGTTTTGGCGAAATGTGGTAAACTTGAGCCTAACAATATACTAGATGCGCGCTTTCGTCTACCAGAACGATCCGAACAGGCGGAGATAAGATGCTGCGAGGGCCTCTCTTTCAGGTCGATTATAGCCCGCAGCTATCGGGCCATGAAACCTTCCCCCTGCGCTATGGCTGGTTGAAAAAAGCCTTCGACGCAGTGCAGGACTCCAAAGACACAGAAGACAACAGAGCTGTTTTCTCCGGTCCTGATGCCATCGCCCATTTCGGCGTGGGCAAGAACATGGCCGCCTCGATGCGCCATTGGGCAAACGTCTCAGGGATTATTGACGATCAGCCCGCCAACAAGCGCATTGATACAACCCATTTGGGGCGGTTCATCTTTGGCGAGCAGGGACTCGATCCTTTCATGGAAGACCCGGCTACGTCTTGGCTGATCCACTGGCACCTGTGTGGACGGGCGACGAAAACTACCTGGTTCTGGGCATTCCACCATCATCCGTCCATCTCCTTTGAACGCGACACGCTAATAACCGGTATCAAGAAGCTCGCCGAGGAGCGCGAATGGACCCGGGCGGCCGCGAACACCATCCGGAGGGATGTTGCCTGCTTCATTCGCACCTATGTCGCGCAGTCCGCGCCCGGGAACGCTAGTTACGAAGACGGGCTGGACTCGCCGCTGACCGAGCTTGGCCTCATCAGACCGAGCGGGAGACGTGACGAGTTCAGGTTTGTGCGTGGACCGAAACCATCCCTTGGCGCTGGCGTATTTTGTTACGCCGTGACCGACTTCTGGAATCGCTCTTTCAGCAACGCCAATACTCTATCCTTTGAGGCGCTGAACCATGAACCCGGCTGCCCTGCCCGTGTCTTCCTGCTTGAAGAGAATGACATGGTCGACATGTTGGCCGCCTTAGAGGAAATTAGCGACGGTGCCTACAGGTGGTCGGAGACAGCCGGACTTAAACAACTGATCCGAAATGAAAGTTTGGATACTGAAAAGGTACTAGAGTACGTGAAACGAGACTATTCCGCTGTCCGCCACAAGGAACCGAGCCATGTTGGCTGACCGCGTGAAAGTTTCCCGCCGCTTTCAGCGGGCCATACGCATCGACACTGACCTGAACGACCGTGACGCTCTGGAAGGTTTTGTCTGCCCGCGTTCATTCGGCGTTCTTCTGGAAAACATGGCGCGCCATGTGTCTGAAAGGGGTCAGGGCGCTTTTACGTGGACAGGCCCCTATGGAAGCGGCAAGTCGAGCCTGGCCATCGCGCTTTCTGCCCTGCTAAACCGCGACAGGGCTATGAGAAGGCGTGCGGCTAGGCTGATAGGCAAAGACACTACCGCGATCATTCGGAAAGCCCTGCCGCCTCGCACTTCAGGCTGGCAAATTCTTCCCATCGTTGGGCGCCGTGACCGACCAGAACAGGTTGTCGGTGAGGCGCTTGAGTCTCGCGAGTTGGTCAGAGGCAACGCTCCTTTGCTCTGGCACGAGCAACAGCTCCTTGAGGAGCTGAGCGAGATTGCGAGGAGCGATCCAGATTCCTCCGGTGGCCTGATGATATTCGTAGATGAGATGGGTAAGTTCCTGGAGGGCGCGGCGCGCGACATGGCCGACGTCTACTTCTTTCAGCAGCTTGCCGAAATCGCCTCGCGTAGCAGTGGTCGTCTAATCGTCGTGGGCATCCTGCACCAGGCCTTTGATGAGTACTCCCACCGTCTCTCGCGTGAGATGCGCGAGGAATGGGCCAAGATTCAGGGCCGTTTCATTGATCTGCCGGTGAATACCGGCGTTGACGAGCAGATCGCCCTGCTCGGCAAAGCCATCGAGAGCGATCACGAGTCAACGGTACCTAGTCCGCTGTCAGAAAGTATAGCGGCCTTGACAAATCGGGCAGCGTCTGAAGATGTGCCACAGCTCTTGGAGAGTTGCTGGCCACTGCACCCGATCGTCGCCTGCCTGTTAGGTCCCATATCCCGCCGCAGATTCGGCCAGAACCAGCGCAGTATTTTCGGCTTCCTAAACTCTACCGAGCCGCGGGGATTCCAGGATTTCCTGCGCAACGCGCAAGATGGGGAACTCTATCTTCCTGACCAACTGTGGGATTATCTGCGCTTCAACCTGGAGCCTTCTATCATGGCTTCGCCCGATGGACACCGCTGGGCGCTGGCGGTGGACGCACTGGACCGCTGCGAAGCGATGGGTGGTGGGGAGTTGCACCTGCTTCTTCTCAAGATGATCGCGCTGGTTGATCTCTTCAAGGAACGGTCAGGGCTGGTGGCGAATGACGACGCGCTCCAGTTGGCGCTGTCGCGCTACAACCCTACCGCAATCAAAGAGGCGCTCGAAGCGTTGCAAGCGTGGTCGTTGCTCATCTATCGCAAGTTCAACGGTTCCTATAGCGTCTTTGAGGGCAGCGACTTCGATATCGATGACGCGGTCGGGGGCGTACTGGCAACCCTGCCGGAGGTGGATTTCCACAGGCTTAACGAGATTGCCGGCCTTCAGCCCATTGTCGCCAAACGCCACTACCATGAAACAGGTGCATTGCGCTGGTTCGACGTGGCCATCGCGCCCCTTGCAGACATTCGAGCAAACGTGGCCGGCTATCGTCCTCAGGATGGCGCGGTCGGGACCTTCCTTCTCGCTGTTCTCACCCAAGGCGAGCCTGAGAACCTGGCCAGCCATATCGCGCAGAGCGCTATTCAAGAAGCCCAAGACTGGGACCTGGTGATCGGTCTGCCGCAGGGCACATGGAACTTCACCTCCCTGGCCAAGGAGTTATTGGCTGTCGAGCAGGTAAGAGCCGAGTCTCCGGAGCTGCAGGGCGATCGGATAGCCCGCAGGGAGGTTGAGGCCCGCATCGCAGCCTTGCGCGGCTATATGGCGAGCGAACTAAGTCGCGCCTTGGATTCCGCCCACTGGTATTCGCAAGAGTTGAGGGGTGAGCAATGCAACCAGGCCCGGCGCAACACGCTGGCGTCTCGTATGGCGAAGAGCCGCTTTTGCTCATCGCCCGAACTGCGCAACGAGCTACTCAACCGCGTCAAGCCGTCAAGCAACGCAGCGGCGGCCCGCAATGCGCTGCTCCGGCGCATGGTTCAGAATGAAGGTGAGGAACGACTGGGCATCGAAGGCTACCCGGCCGAGGGTGGACTGTTTGATTCTATCTTGAAAGCAAGCGGCGTTTATTGCAAAGTCGAACAGGAATGGCGTTTCGTCGCCCCCACGACCGGCGACGATCTTCTAAACTTGGCCCCGGCCTGGCAAGCGGCTGCGGAGTTCCTGGAATCCAATCGGGACCGAACTGTCCCCCTTGCCGAGATCTACGATATCTGGCGTGAACCGCCCTTCGGCATTAAGGACGGCCTGATGCCGGTACTGGCCGCGGCCTTTATCCTCTCCAAGAGGCGTGAACTGGCCTTCTATCGTCAAAGCATCTTCCAGAGTCATATCTCAGACCTGGATATGGAATACCTCGCCAGGGACTCGTCCTCTGTGCAGTTGCGTTGGATGGATCTGTCCGACGAGGCCCGCGCGCTGCTTTCGGAGATGGCAGGCATTGTGCGCGATCTCGATCCGGTCAATACCCTATCCGACCTGGAGCCTATCGACGTGGCCAGGGGCTTGGTCGCCATCTATGATAGCTTCCCTGATTGGGTGGGCCGCACGCAAGGGCTTTCCGCTAACGCCAAGCAGGTGCGCCAACTGTTCAAACAGGCCAACGACCCAAACAGTCTTATCTTCGATGACATTCCCCGGCGCCTTTCAGATGGTTCTGGATTGGACAAAGACACAACTTTGCGGCATATTTTCGACAATGTGCGCTCTGGTCTGACGGAGTTGCGGGATGCCTATCCCGCGATGCTGCGTCGTCTGCGCGAGACGCTGCTGGCGGAGCTACAAGTGCCCAACGCCTCGCCGTCCCTGTTGGCGGAGTTGCGCGCCCGTGCTGAAAACGTCCGCGAGTTGAGCGGGGATCATCGCCAGGAGGCCTTCATTGTCCGGCTTTCTTACTTCCACGGCAGCGATCAGGATATGGAGAGCTTGGGAAGCATGGCGACCAACAAGCCGCCCGCCACTTGGGTGGATTCCGATATCGACCGTGCCACGGTCGAGGTGGCGGCGCTGGCGCAGAGATTCAAGAATCTGGAGTCCTATGCCCACGTCAAGGGACGTTCGGACAAGCGTCACGCCATGGCCGTCACGGTCGGCATGAACGGTTCACGAGCAACAGTTCAAGATGTCTTCGATGTGACCGACCTGGATCGTGCAGAGATCGAACAGTTGATCAAGGGGATGGAAAGAGTCTTGGAGGAGAGCGGGGAGCAAAGCCGTAACATCATTCTCGCGGCGTTGGCCGAGTTGAGCGCCCGTTTTCTAAATGCCCACGACACGAACACGACCCACGAACCAGAGAGGCCGACGGTTTCATAACATGGCAAACCAGGAACGACACGTATTGGGGTTGTCCGGTGGACGCGACAGTGCCGCGCTCGCGATCTACATGCGGCAGAACCGCCCTGAACTGGAGATCGACTACTTCTTCACCGACACCGGGAAAGAGTTGCCGGAGGTCTACGAGTTCCTGGTCAAGCTGGAAGGTTTCTTGGGCAAGCCGATTCTCCGTCTGAACCCGGACCGTGATTTCGACTTCTGGCTCAAGCAGTACAACAACTTCCTGCCGTCACCGCAGGCGCGCTGGTGTACGCGTCAGTTGAAGCTGCGTCCTTTCGAGCAGTGGATCCGTCCGCTGCTCGACGACGGCGACACAGTCTACAGCTACGTCGCTATCCGCGCCGACGAAGAGTACCGCGAAGGTTACTCCTCAAAACATGACAATCTTATCGTGCGCTTGCCTCTGAAAGACGCTGGTGTCGACAAGGCCGGCGTCCTGGAGATATTGGAAGGCACTGGGTTGGGGCTGCCACAATACTACGAGTGGCGCACGCGTAGTGGCTGCACCTTCTGTTTCTTCCAGCAGAAGATCGAATGGGTGCGCCTGAAGGAGCGTCACCCCGACTTTTTCGAAGAGGCCAAGAGTTACGAAAAGAACGCCATCGATCACGGGTCGCCGTTTACCTGGAGCGAGGGGGAGTCATTGGATGAGCTTGAAAGGCCGGAGCGCGTGGCGCAGATTCGGGAAGAGCACCAGCGGCGGTTAGAGAAGACGCGCGCTAAGCTTCAGGTGAATCCTTTGCGTCCTGATGCCGAGCCGATTGATATTGATGATCTATATGGGCAGGCGAAGGTGTGTCTGGCGTGTCATAAGTGAATGTCCCCTACCGTGAGAGAATGACAACAATACCTATTCACCTTGGAGAACTCAGCAATAGCCTGCCCTATCCACTGCGAACCTACCAATGGGATGGAGTTGACTTCCTTCGCTCTCGCCAATTCGCGCTACTTGCTGACGAGATGGGATTGGGCAAGACTGTGCAAACTGCTGTAGCACTCAAGTCCGCTCGAGATGAATTCAAAAGGGTTCTACTAATTGCCCCAACCTCACTATGTTTGAACTGGCAGCGCGAACTCGAGGCTTGGGCAAGCGGCCTAGTCGTACGACGAGTAATAGGGAACGTGAATGACCGTGCTATGACCTACCGGTTGCCCATTCAAGTCTTGATTGCTTCTTACGAACAGATTCGGATAGATTCTAGTAGATTCCATGGTGACGTATCATTCGACCTTGTTGTGCTCGACGAAGCTCAAAGGATCAAAAATATTAATTCTGGGACGAACTTGTCTTGCAGAATAATTCCCCGACGCCGCGCTTGGGCGCTAACAGGTACGCCGCTTGAGAATCAGCCTCGGGATCTTGTTGCCATCTATCGATTCTTGAAGCCACAATTACTGCACGCTAGTATGCCACGGTCAGAGATGCATGAGGCAATGGCTGGGCACTTCTTGCGCCGGACAAAGGCAGAAGTTCTGGCGGACTTGCCGCCAATCTTGACCAAGGAAGTCAGGCTAGAGTTAGGGCAGGCACAACGTCAAATTTACGACTATATTTGGGACAGTCGGCATCGAAATATACGTCGTTCGGAACCAGCTCAAGAGTCTGCGAATATGCTTGCGATACTAACGCGATTGAAGCAACTCTGCAATTTCGAAAGGGAAAGCGGAGAGTCTGCAAAACTTGACGTAATCCTTCCTCTTTTGGATGATGTCGCAACTAACTGTGAAAAGGTAATTATTTTTTCGCAATATGTCAGCGCGCTTGAATGGCTTTCCGAACGAATCAAGTTACCACTTTCGATTTATCATGGGGGGTTAGACTTAGATGCTAGGGAGCGGATATTAGACGCTTTCAGGAAGCAAGACGGACCTCGGGTCCTCTTGATGTCCCTCCAAGCAGGGGGGGTAGGGCTCAACCTTCAAGAAGCGTCAATGGTCATTCTGTTGGACCGTTGGTGGAATCCCGCAGTCGAGAATCAGGCAGTTCAGAGGGCTCACCGGTTCGGAAGAGAGACCCCTTTGCAGGTGGTTCGGTTTTTGGTCGAAGATTCTGTAGAAGAGAGGATTTTGGAAATCCTTCAGGAGAAAGAAGCATTGTTTAACGAGTATGTCGAAACAGCACCGACATCACCGTCCGGGCAAGTCAGAAACAACCTATTAAGACGGATTCTGGACCTGGATTAATCACATCGCAGTCGAAGCAACAGCACACATCTCATAGGAGGCTATGTCATGGCGTCAATCGTAGAGTTCAAGGAAATTCCATTAGGAGATCTCGTAATTGGTATTGGGCAAGCTCGGACAAAAGAAGTAGCACGGGATATTGACGAACTGGCAGACAGCATCGCGCAAGTTGGGCTGCTCGAGCCCATAGTAGTTAGTCCAACCGAGAATGAAGGGCAGTACGAGATCATTACGGGTCAAAGACGGTTTATCGCTCATCAAGAACTCAATAAAGAAACCATTTGGGCTGCGGTACTTGATGAACATGTCGATGAGATCATGGCGAAAGTTCTCTCGGTAACAGAGAATCTAGTCAGGCGCGATTTACACTCAATTGATCTGATCAATGTTTGTACATACCTTTATAAGCATTACGGTTCGATTAAGGCAGTGTGCGAGGAGACGGGACTGGCTCAGAACAAGGTCAGTCAGTACGTCAAGTATGACCAATTGATTTCTGAATTAAAAGGGATGGTTGACAATGGCCAAGTAAAGTTAGACACCGCGCTGAAGGCACAACGAGCGTCTCAATTGAATGCTGATGAAGCGGTGCAATTCGCATTGGAAATGGAACCAATGTCAGGCGCTCAACGGTCGGCAATTGTCAAGAGGCGGGAAAGAGAACCCCATGTCCCTGCGGACGACATCATTGAAGAAGCAAAGTCTGGCGGCAAGATAACACAGATAGTCGTAACTTTGACCTCCGAAGTTCATAGCGCATTGGGGCAGTATGCCACGTTTCATCAGACCAACGCTGACGATGCAGCGGGAATGCTCATACGGGAAGGTCTCTACTCCAATAACCTATTAGAGGACGCCTTGTGATCTTTGGACTCTCAGCAGAGGAATACAGGGACTTAGTTCTCTCCGTTGGGACACACCGAAAATCAAGACGATTGTCGCCTCTCGAAGTTGCCCAGTTGCTTGCTAAAGCGTTGGCAACTGGCGCAACCAGGCACGACTGTGCAACTGAACTAGGATTAGGGCAGACACAAGTAAGTACGTTCTTGAAACTGCTAGATTTATCGGTCGAAATTCAGCATCTTGCAGATTGGAAAGGAACTAAGAACGCTACCATCCCCTTTTCTACCTTGGCAGAACTCGCGCGACTTGCCCCACAGGATCAGATTCAGGCAGTAAATTCTGTGCTGCGCTATGGTCTTACCTGGAAGGAAGTAGTTCAGATTGTTCAGATCGCCAAACGCTCGGACACTGCTATCAGTGAGTGTGTTACTGATGTGCTCAACTTACGACCGGAGGTAGTCACTCGGCACCTTTTCGTTGGGGCAATCACATCGGAACGCTTGACGCGTCAAATAAAAGCTATCGATCAAGGCGAACGCGATCGACTGTTTGCACGAGCATTGAGCCGACTTGTCGGATCCAGCTATTCAGCACAAGGAAGATTGGGAGAAGGCAAGTTTACCATTCTAAGTGATCATGATCTCTCCAGTCTGTTGGGCACAGATCCGGACGAACTTGAAAAGACGATTAATGAACTCCTCGAAACCTTGAGGTCTTTTCCATGAATTATCCGATTGACGTATCGATGCCCTCAGGAGCAGTGTCACTTGGCCCAAATGTTGTCTGCGACGGGTTTCTACTTAGTGCTAAAGTTCGCGTTCAGACACACATACATATAGACCATATGGACAGCTTCGAGACGAGTAAAGGGCAGCAACAGATTATTGCGAGCGAACCAACGTTGAAGTTATTGATTGCTGAATTCGATGCAGATTTGCCCTATCGAGCCAATGTCAAGGCCCTGGGTCAGGGTCAATCCCATGAAGCCGGTAATTCGAGAGTTACTCTGATGCCAAGTGAGCATATGTTAGGTTCTGTTCAGGTTCTAACTGAACTCGAATGCGGTTTGAGACTTGGCTATTCTGGAGATTTCCAATGGCCTTTGAGTGATGTTATTCAGGTTGACGGGCTAGTCGTCGACAGCACATATGGTACACCAAACAACATCAGGAGGTTTTCTCAGGGCGCGTGTGAGGAACAATTTGTCGGATTACTACATCGCCTCCTTGCCAGAGGACCGGTGATCATAAAGGCACATAGAGGAACACTACATCGAGCTCTTCAAATCATTAGTGACGAGATCGATTGTCCTATAATTGCTAGTGGTCGACTGTCTAAGGAGGCGAATGTGTATAGGGAGTTCGGATACACAATTTCTCCTTTGACCGATTATCGCTCAGCAGAGGCTAGAGATCTTCTCAGGGATGCCAGACACGTGCAAGTATACGGAACAGGGGATCACGCGCCTTCCGATCTAGGAAGGGGGTCCAAGATAACCTTGAGTGCCTACTATACACGTCCCGATAACCCTGTGATCGAGTACTCGGATCGGGCATATGCTGTGGCGATGTCTAATCATGCTGACTTTGATGGGACACTGGAATATGTCAAGAGCACCAACGCAAAGTTTGTAGTGACCGACAATACCCGAGGTGGTAAGGGATACCAACTCGCAACCGCGATCAAGCAGCGTTTAGGTGTGGAAGCGCGGCCATCGTCAGGCGTTGAAAGGAGGGAGTGGGGAGCCTGAGAAACAGGAAGTGCGAAGTGAACCCATTATTGTCCTTCGTCTTCTAAGTAGACAGAGTCAAATAATGCCTGACGAATCAATATGGAAGCAGACGCTGGTCGAACAGAGCGTGACTTACCATATCGAGGTCGATGGGCGGCTTCTGCTTGTTGAAAACGTGCCGGCCAGGGTCGACGTCTAGACGGGCGAGCGCTACTTAGCAGCGGATACGGTCGAACGTTTGCAACGGGCGGTGTGGGAGCAATGCCCACCCGTGCGCACCATTCAGACTCCGGTCTATGAGTACGCTTTCTTGCTCTGAAAGATTCGGCCGCCCCGTCACAGCCTAATGTTCCCAGTCTGCAAGCAACCCTCTCACCCTCCTTGAGTGGGCCGCAATCCAGCTAGATTCGTTCTTGACGGTGTAGAACATATAAGCTAACATATGCTCTGATTGAATGACGCGTCGCAAGCAAGTGTGCTCTGCTTTTTGTGAAGGAGCAGCCGAGTTGATAGGGATTTCTTCCTAAACGTATAAGTGGTTTCGCTCCGCCCATCACCAATCTGGTTTCTGGCGCTTCTTCATCTAACAAGAACGTGATTCGATTTTGGCGCCACTCTTGTATAGGGGAAAAATGCAATCAGGGCCAGCCGAAATCCCTCTTCGGCAGGGCAACCAGATCCACAATTGAATGTGAGTTTACTCCCTGGTAATCGTGCCACTAGGAGGGTTCCACATTGAAGACTGAGAAAAAGCGCACCAAGACAGCCTCATTTGGAGTGAATGGGCGTCGTAGTCACGATTCGTCGGCCTACTACGCAAGGCGCATCAACAAAGATGTAGCTGGATACAACAGCAAGCCGGCTGCCTATTCGGAGAAACCTGTGCCGGATCAGTTGGTGAATCGCGTATTGCTGGATTCCTGCGTATCGCCGGACAAAAGCAATCGCTTACCCCCGCGCAGTGTACACCTAATGGTGACGTCACCCCCGTATGCGGTGGGCAAGGACTACGATGACGACCTGTCATTGTCCGAATACCGCAAGCTGCTACGCGGCGCGTGGAAAGAGACGCGGCGGGTCCTGGTGCCGGGCGGCCGGGTATGCATCAATGTAGCGAATATTGGCCGCAAGCCCTACATCCCTTTACACGCCTATATCATTCAGGATATGGAGCGGCTCGGCTTCTTGATGCGGGGAGAAATCATCTGGGATAAAGGCAGCAGCGCTGGCAGCTCTACTGCTTGGGGTAGCTGGATGTCGGCGTCAAATCCCTGCATCAGGGACCAACATGAATACATTCTGGTGTTCAGTAAGGATGGCTACCAGCGCCCCAAAGTGAACGAGCGCGGTGATACCATCGGCCGCGATGAATTCCTCGCTAACACGCGGAGCATTTGGCAAATGAACGCGGAATCTGCAAAGCGGGTTGGCCATCCTGCTCCGTTCCCCGTAGAACTTCCCCAGCGTTGCATTGAAATGTACACCTACGCTGAGGAGGTCGTCTACGACCCGTTTATGGGCAGCGGCACTACCGGCGTCGCAGCAATTACCTGTGGCAGACGTTTTGTCGGTTACGAAATAAACACTGAATACCAAAGACGGGCGACCCTGCGCATCAACGCTACGCAATTGGATTTTCGCAATGAGCTCAGTGTTGGCGAACCTACTTAATAACGACTCCGCGGTTGACATGCTCCGCGAAGGGTTGCCTCATGCTTTTGAAATAGCCGCTGCCGAAGCAAGTCGGGTTAGGCTGAACATAGGCACAGGGTTGGCCCGATCAACGACCGGACAAGAAGTGGGTGTCTTGCGGGAAGGGGTGATTCTTGGCTACTTGATCAGCCAACTAGGCGAAGTCAATGTGCAGTTACCCGCGCCTGGCGCGTCGATGGTGGACGCATCCATTGCGGGGCAACCCCTTGAGATCAAGACGGTCACGAAGAGGGGGCTCGTTACGGCTAAATGGACTTCTGACAACAGTTCAGTCGATCAGGTTTTGGAGGAGTTTGCCTTCACTTCGGATTTGCTACTGGTTCGCATCTGGTGGGATAGCGACCAAGGCAGCATGTTCTTTATACCCGTCGAAGTCCTAAGCGAGGTGACGGCCAGCTTTCCCGATTTTCTACAGAGCCAAAGAGGAACCAATAATCGGGGAATCAAAATCAAGGATGCCTTTATGAAGCAAGTTGAGAGGCACGACAGTACGGTTAAAGTGCCCATTGACTGGCGGCGCAGCGACGAAGCCCTTCAGTCTCCGATTGTCAGACATATCAATTATTGGACTGAGCGGCGATTCTAGACGTGAACCTTGCCGCTCGATTTGTCGTGACCTTCTCCATTGCAGAGGCGCCTCATCCCAAAGTCTCCCCAGCAGCGCCCCCAGCCTAGCTTTACACTTGCAGTCACCAATGACCAACCGCTTACCACCAACCGAAACACTGATCGAACAGAGCGTGACCTACCACATCGAGGTCGATGGGCGGCTTCTGCTGGTTGAGAACGTGCCGGCGAGGGTCAACGTCGGGACGGGCGAGCGCTACTTTGCAGCGGAAACGGTTGAACGTTTGCAACGGGCGGTGTGGGATTGCCCGTCGCCGACTCCAGGGGGTTGGACACTTGGCGACGGGTAAATTACAGTGTTCCACCCGTATGCACCATTCAGACCGCCCCGCCCCTCTTTCAAGCCGACCATCGCGTGCGCCGTCACCCCAATGCCTCCACCAAGCCCCACGAACGTGTGGTATAATGCCCGCCACAACCCAAGTCCTATAGAGGGGGAAAGCAAGCGGACATTTCTTCTAATCGTCCAGTCAGATGCCCCTGGCCCGTCGCTGACACCAAACCTTTGAACACCTGCCCGCGGACGGATTTGCCGTTCCGAACCGGCGGAGCCTTTCAGACTCCCGGCCACAATTCTTGGAAACCTCGACTATGACGAACAGGCCGTCAGACAGGATCGAGAATGCAGTACTCGCCAACGTTTCGGATGTCGTCCATGTCCCCGTTGCAGAATCCGACCTGCCGGCCGCGGAGAGTGCGGGGGAGGCGCAGTTGGAATCAACCCTACGCATTTCTTTTGAGGCCGAACCCCTTGAGGATGGGATGAACCATCTGGCTGAAGAGATCATTGGCGCCGTCTTGCAGAGCAGCACAGAGCCCTGCCTCCTCGGTTGGTTGAGAGCCTTCTCTCCGGACGTTACCCAGCCCAGTTTTGCCGCTTCCGTACTGCGTTGTCTTGGGCGTCTAGCGGAACCGGGCACGAGCAGATGGCGCGCCGAGCTTGTAGGCGCAGCGCTGGCAATCGAGGAGTTGGAGATTCGAGATGCTGTGGTGCAAGCGGTAGAGTCGTGGAAAGACCCGGACCTGATCGACCTTCTCGAGTCCCATTCCGAGCCGGTGACATGGCTTCGAGACTATGCCCGCGACGTCTTCGACGACCTCAGTCAGTAAATGGACATCCTTGAGGCAATACTAAGGAAAATCGAGAACGGACAGTTCGAGTTTTCACAACATGCCACCGACCAAAGCATCATGCGGGTTATCACAATTCAGGAGTTTCGAGAAGCCGTTACAATAAGCGAAGTCATAGAAGACTATCCAGATGACAAGTATGGTCCCAGTTGCCTGCTTCTTGGATACACTTCATCGCGTAGGCCGCTGCACATTCATTGCAGCTACCCTTCGAGACCGAACATTAAGATCATCATCCTGTATGAACCGAATCCATCAAAATGGATCGACTTCAAGGTAAGGAGATGGGATGATGCCTGACGAATCAGTATGGAACGAGACGCTGGTCGAACAGAGCGTGACCTACCACATAGAGATTGACGGGCGGCTTGTGCTTGTTGAAAACGTGCCTGCCAGGGTCAACGTCGAGACGGGCGAGCGCTACTTTGCCCCGGAAACAGTCGAACGCCTGCAGCAGGCCGTATGGAACCAATGCCCTCCCGTGCGCACCATCCGGACGCCCGTCTACGAATACGCTTCTCTGCCCTGAAGAACCGGGCTGTCTCGCTGCCCCGCCCGATACTGTGCGAAAGGACAACCATGACCATCGCCACTCAACACGCACTCAGCAAGGACCAGGTCCGGCTTTATCACAGGCAGGGGTGGCTGGGGCCGTTTACGTTGGTCTCGGAGGAGGAGATGGCGGCGGCGCGGGATGCGATTGATGCGGAGATCCTGGGGCCGGGGCGGGCGCAGGGGCTGGCGGAACGGGACTACTTCCATAACCGGCACCTGGACAATCGCTGCGTCTACGAGCTGCTCAGCAATCCGAACCTGGTGGAACGGGCGGCCTGCCTCCTCGGCCCGCACCTGGTGATGTGGCGCTCGAACTTTCAGATCAAATGGCCGCGCAGCGAACAGGAGGACTGGGACAGCGAGGTGCGCTGGCACCAGGACTGCGCCTACTTCCAGCCCTCGCCCAATGTGATCCTCTCAGCCTGGTTCGCGGTCGATGACACGACGCGCGCGAACGGCTGCATGCAGGTGATGCCCGGCAGCCACAAGCGGCTCTATCCCCATATCACGGACCCGGAGGCGGAGGTCTTCGCCAAAGGGGTGGACCCGTCGACTTTTGACGCCAGCGAAGCGGTCCACCTCGAACTGAGGCCGGGCCAGTTCATTTTCTTCAACGAGAGCACGCTGCACCACTCGCCCGCCAACAGGACGGAGACGCGGCGCTGCGGGATCACGCCGCGGCTGACGGTGCCGTTCGTGGACGTGGGCAGGCGCGAGGAGATCGACGTTCTGATGCTCAAGGGCGAAGACTATATGGGGTACTACAACGTCGTGCAACCGCCGGCGAGCAGGGAGCAGGGCGGTGCGGCCGGCGATTAGCGAACGCGCTAACCACCGGCCAGCAGCCACTGCCGTTCAAATCGCCAGCGACGGCGCACGCAGCGGCGGCGCGAGCTGCGACTGGTCCAACTCGACGGCCTGCTTGCGGTAGACCTGCACGCGGTAGGAGCCGGTGTCGGGCACGTACATAAGGCCGTCCTCGCTCACAACCACCGACTGCGGCCAGCGCAGGAGCTTCTGCGCCTCCAGCTTGGCCATGTCGCGCAGCCGGTTGGGGAAGGCGTTGGTGAGCATGTAGCTGATCGCCACGGTCGAGAGGGTGGCGTCACCCACGAACTGCTGCACGTAGCGCCCCTCGGCGTTGAAGAGCTGAACGCGATTGTTGCCGCGGTCGACGACGTAGATGTCGCCGTGCAGGTCGACGTCGACGCCGCTGGGCCGGTTGAACTCACCGTCGCCGCAGCCCGGCGAGCCAAAGGCCATGAGGAAGGCGCCGTCGGCGCTGAACTTCTGCACGCGGTCGTTGCGCCAGTCGGCGACGTAGACATCGCCCAGTTCATCGACGGCGATGCCCCACGGCATGTTGAACTCGCCCTCGCCGCAGCCGTAGCCGCCCCACTGGTCGAGGAGTTTACCAGCGCGTGTGAACCTCTGCAGGCGGTGGTTGAGCGAATCGACGACGTAGAGATTGCCCTCGGCGTCGAAGTCCATGCCGGTGGGCCGGCGCAGCTGCCCGGCGGCGCTGCCCTCTTCTCCCCAGCTGTCGACCAGCTCGCCTTCGCTATCGATGATGGTGATGCGGTGCAGCGCCTCGTCCGAAAAGTACAGATTCTCCTCGTCGTCGGCCAGGATCGTGACCGGCCAGGTCATCTGCCCCGGTTCGCTGCCGTAGCTGCCGAAATCGCCCAGGTCCCTGTCCTCTGTGCTGTACTTGCGAATGAGCGCGGTGCCCTCGCTGCGGCAGAGGATATAGAGGCGATCTTCTTTGCCGAAGGCGAGGTCGATGGGAAAGTTGGTCAGCCGCCTCATGCCCAGGGTCTGGTAAAAGGGGAATCCTGCCCGCAAAAGCCCGTATGGTCTGGCCATTGTATGTCTCCTTACGGCAGTTGCCAGTTGCCAGTGGTCAGTTGGCAGTTGCCGGTTGGCAGTTGCCGGTTGGCAGTTGCCGGTTGGCAGTTGCCAGTGGTCAGTGGTCAGTTGCCAGTTGCCGGTTTGTGCGAGGCTCAGCGGTTTTCGTCGGCCACTGGTCACTGGTCACTGGTCACCGGCCACCGGCCACTGGTCACTGGTCACTGGTCACTGATACGGATTTATCTGTTCGAAATTTCCGCCGACGATGGCGGTGGGATCGATGCCCATCCACTGCTCCAATACGGTGGCGTAGATGCCGCGGAAGTCGATGGTGTGCTCCAGGTCCTCGCCGTGGACCCAGCGGGCCGGGTCGAGCGACGGGTATTCGGAGTAGAGGCCGCCCTTGACGCGGTCGCCGATGATGAAGGCGCCGCCGCCGGAGCCGTGGTCGGTGCCGCTGGCATTGTCGCGGATGCGGCGCCCGAATTCGGTGAAGACGAGCATGGTGACCTCGGAGGAGGCGTTGTGGGCGCGCAGGTCCTGGAAGAAGGAGGAGATGGCGCCGCTCAGGTCTTGGAGCAGCTTGGGATGGTCGGGCACCTCGTTGGCATGGTTGTCGTAGCCGCCGTGCTGGGTGTAGAAGACGCGGGTGCCGAGGCCGGTCAGATGGACGCGGGCGACGTCGCGCAGGCTGCGGGCGATGGCGTTGTCGGCGTATTCGACGGTCGAACTGTAGCCGGTCGTGGCCTTTTTGAGTTCATCCGAGCCGCGGATCACGTTGAGGGCGGTCTGGGAGAGGTAGTCCATGACGATGCCGGCGCCCACCTGCGGCTTGTACAGGCCCTTGAAGACTTCGAGCGCTTGCGAACGCTGGCGGGCATCCTCGATGCCGGTGAGGAGGCCATAGGTGTCGAGGTTGTCGAAGGAGGTGACGGGCACGCCGGGCACGGCCATGGCCCTGGGCAGCCCCTTGCCGACACTGACGCCGGTGAGCACGTTGCGGCTGTGCGGGTCCAGCTCGCGGATGGTGCGTCCGCCCCAGCCTTCGGTGCCGATCTCGATCGGTTCGCAGGTGTGCCAGATGTCCATGGCGCGGAAATGGGAGCGGTTCGAGTTGGGATAGCCAATGCCCTGCACGACGGCGACGTTGCCCTGATCATACATCGCCTGCAACGGCGCGCAGTGCGGGTTCCAGGCGAGCGTATCGTGGATGGGCAGGACTTCATCCTCCTTGAGGCCGACCACCGGCCTGGAGTCGTAGTAGATGCCGGCGGTATAGGGGACGACGGTGTTCATAAAGTCGTTGCCGCCGCTGAGCTGCACGACAACGAGGACGGGTGCTTTGTGTTGGTCAGCCATTGTTGTCTTTCCTTTCGGAACTGCAGTTTATAGTTTTGAGTTTTCAGTGAAAACCTGGGAACTTGCCGATGCAAGCGGGTGTTGCTGAGAACTGCGGTTCAGGCGAACTGATATTCGCGTGCGGCGACGATCAGTTGAAGCAAAAGAATGATGCGCTCTGTGTTGTGGTCGGTCTGGCCGTTGGCGCTGCCGTTCGAGCCGAAAACGAGGTCGCCGCCGCTCTGGGCAAAGCGCACCAGGTCGGCGCGGGTGCTCTGCTCGACGGTCAACGGGCCGGCCAGGTCGAGGCAGCCGTCGACGAACTGTTCGGGGCTGAGGCTGCCGCCTTCGGCCTGCAGCCGCTGGATAAGCGCTTGGATGCCCGGCTTGGAGGCGTCGCCCACCTCGTTGACGGCGAAGTTGACGCGTTCGGTAAGAATGCCGCCGTCGATCCATTCCTGGCCGGTGTGCCAACCCTCGACCGTGGGCGGGTTGAACAACTCCTGGCCCATCAGTTTGGCGGCATCGGCGTAGTGCGGCATGCCGGGCGTTGGCGTGCGCCAGGTCCCGACCAGCTTGAGAACGCCGGTGATCAGTTCGGTCGGGCTTTTGACCTTTCTGAAGCGGGCCGCCTTGAAGAAGCCGCTGTTGAAGAGCGTGCGCAGGACGTGGCGCATCTCTCCTTTCGATTCCAGGTAGGCGTTCGACAGGAGCTCGATCGCTGCGGGATCCTGGGGCGGCGTGACATTCCAGGAGGGAACCTGCGGCTCGTCGGCGACGAAGAAGTTGTAGAGATGGCGGGAGATGAAACGGGCGGTAGCCGGCTGCGCAACGATGATGTCGATGATGTCGTCGCCGTTGAGGTTGCCGGTGCGGCCGAGGAAGGTCTTCTCGCCGTCATCGTGGTGATCGGCGCGGAAGTGGAAATGGGGGGGATAGAAGCCGTGGGGGTAGATGGGCGCCGGCTGCGTGAAGGTCCAGCCGGTGAAGGCGCGAGCGCAGTTCTTGATGTCCTCCTCCGAGTAGTTGCCCACGCCCATCGAGAACAGTTCCAGCAGTTCGCGTCCATAGTTCTCGTTGGGTTCGCCTTTGCGGTTCTCGTTGTTGTCCAGCCAGTAGATCATGGCCGGGTTCATGGAGAGTTCGAGCAATATGGCGCGCATATTGCTCATGCCGACGCGGCGGAACAGATTGATCTGGTCGTTCATCGCCACGGCATGCTGGCCCTTGGCATATCCGGTGGCAAAGACATGATGCCAGAAGAGCGCGATCTTCTCTTCCAGCGGGCGTTTGCTGTTGATCATGCGGTAGATCCACGTGCCGACGTAGACTTGGTGTCCTTCGCCGCTGAAGTAGCGCTGCAAGATATCCTCGTCGGTGGGCGGGCAGCGCTCCGGCTCCACCAGATCCTCGACGACCTGGTCGTACCCCTGTTGGGCGTACGCCTCCAACTCCTCTCTGCCTGCGCCAAAGCCGGCCCGGCGCAGCAAGTGGGCAATCAGGCCCAGATCATCAGCCGCCATGTTTTCCTCCTTACTTCACTTCAGTGGCCAGTGGTCGGTGGCCAGTGGTCGGTGGTCGGTGTGGGTTCTGACAATGATGTCAGCACTCTCGCAAGAAGCGCTCCATTTCGGTGACGAACCAGAGCGACAGCGCGCCGCCGCGTTCGTCAAGACCGAAGATGGCGGGGCGGTCGAGATAGTGGCGCAGGCTCTGCTGGACGCCGGTGCCGGTGCAGACATCGACGAGACCGCCGCGGTCGTCGATGCGGGCGGCGACGCCGCGCCAGGCGCGCAGCAGCATATCTGTGTGGGCGCTGTCCAGCCAGCCGCGGCGCAGCCCGCGCGCCAGGGCGTAGCCGATCATGCAGGTGACGCTCATCTCCAGGTAGGAGCCGGGGGCGTCGATCAGCTGATGCCACATTCCGCTGCGATGCTGGTAGGCGGCCAGCGCGTGCAGATGGCGCAGATGGAGCGCAAGCACGGCCGCCCGCTGGGGGTGGTCGTCGGGCATGTAGGTGAGCGTCTCGGCATAGCTGAGGGCGGCGAAGCCGTTGCCGCGGCCCCAGAAGAAGGGGGTCTGGCGGTCGTGCCAGAAGAGCCCGTCGGCCTGCTGCACGCCGGCCTGCAGCAGGAAGCGCGTCAGGATCTGCAGATAGGCGTGGTCGCCGGTCAGCTTGAAGGCGCGCCCCAGCACGGCGGCGCTGAAGAACATGTCCTCGACCTGGTAGTTGGGATTGGACGGGATGGGCACGCCGTTGGCGCGGCTGGAGCGGTAGCGGTCGGCCGTGTGGACGAGCAGGTCGGCATAGCTGCTGTCGCCGGTGGCCGCGGCCAGCTCGTCGGCCCAGACCAGCCCGGCCAGATTGGGCCCGCCATCGCCGCCGGGGGTGAACCACGCTTTGGCGCCGGACATGTAGGGCGCGACCATGGCTGCGATGTCTGCGGCCGGGTCTGCGCTCTCGGTATCCAGTTCGGCCAAGCGCATGCGACCGCTGACGGCGACGCCCTGCGTGTAGATGACCGGTTCGAGCTGATGGCCATAGACGGCCGCGAGGATGCGGGCATGGTCAAGCGGCGTGCGTGAGGTGCGGGTTTGGAGCGCGCGGCACAGGTCGGAGTGGTTGTCGGTCTGCGCATCGGCCAGGACCGCCCACAGTTTGCCCAGTTCGGCCTCGAGGGCAGCGGGCGCGCAGGTCAGGCTCAGGCCGGGAAGGGGAGGCAGCCGGTTGGGTTGACCGGTCGCCAGCGCGCCCAGCAGCGAACTGTCGGGCGTCAAGGCGGAGGCGTCGAGCGCGGCACACAGCTGCGGCCACTGCTGGCGGCAGGGTTGGGAGGCCTGCCAGGCGCTGCTGGCGCCGACCCGCAGCTCGAGCACGAGGTCGGGCCCCTCGAAGCTGACCCAGCGCCACAGATATTGCGCCTCCGGGTTGGCCGGACTGTAGAAGAAGTCGTCGGTTGGCGGGTAGCTGTGGCCGGGGTTGCCGCCGGCGCCGTTGTGCGGCGCAACGTTCATGGCGAGGCCGTCGGGATTGGCGCAGGGCACGGCGCGCAGGTCGATACGCGCCGACAGGCCGGGATGGGCGCGATACGATTTCAAGGCGGCCAGCGCCAGATCGACGTCCTGGGGTTTGCCCGACAACCCGCCGAGCAGGAGCAGGCGCAGTCCTGTTGCCGGCGCATGGGCGGCGCCGTGCAACAGCAAAGGGATTTCGCGTTCGGCGCGGGTGACGCCGCAGGCATCGAGTTGCCAGAAACCGGGCGCATCGGTAAGCAGGGCGTTGAGTTGCTGGTTAAGATTCATAGAATACCAGTGGTCAGTTGCCAGTTGCCAGTTGCCAGTGGGCGGTGGAAGTTCGATTCACTGTTCACTGCGGTTATTTTTGGCGGGCGCGCATTGCCTGGAGCGAGAAGGTGTCCGATTCGTAGAAATCGAAGAGGGCGGCTTCGCGTGTTCTGACCTCCTCGGCCAGGCGCAGGACGTCGTCGATATGTTGTGTCGGAATGCGCACACAGCCGTCGCCGTCGGCCAGGACCAGGTCACCGGGATGGATTCGCAAGCGGCCGACCGTCACCGGCGCGCCAAAGCGGTTCATGTTGAAGAGGCCGTGGCCGGGCACGGCGCCCCAGCCCCAGACGGGGAGCCCGACCTGGCGGATGCCGATCAGATCGCGCACGGCGCCGCCAACGACCACTCCTTCCACGCCAAGCCGCTTATGAACGCGCGCCATGCCATCGCCAAAGCTGGCGCCGCGGCCCGGGCTGGTGTCCATGTCCTGGAAGACGGCGATCAGGGGCCCCTGCTGGCTGCCGAGGTAGTCGTAGTAGTCGATCCACTCGAGCGCGGTGGAGTCCTCATCGTTGGTCGTGACCTCGGCGGTCACGGCAAAGCCGACGACGAGGCCCAGGTCGGGCAGGAGGCAGCGGATGGTGTGGTCGGTGTAATCGAGGTTGGGCAGCCCCAGTTTGAGGGCGACGGCGTTGAAAATGGTGGCGGAATCGTAGCGCTTGAGTGCAGCGATCTGCTCGGACAACATCTGGGTTCTCCTGATTGATTGTATTGGCGACGGGGGTTGAGCGTAAGTTTTTGTTGTGCCGATGTCCGATCGGGATGAATGCGTTATGTTCGTCTCTTCAATGATATAGAGATTTGCGCCGGACGGCAACCCGAAAATTTGCCGACGGGGGGATGGACACGGTTGCTGCGGGCCGGTCCGGGCGGTATTGACAGTTGTAAAAACTTCCGGTTATACTTTTGGTATGGAAGAAGTCCTCGCCGCATTCAAAGAAGGAGGAGATGTATGACAGTGAAGACAGCAATCTCATTGAACGATTCACTATTTGCGAAAGTAGAGGATCTTACGCGGGAGTTGGACATATCTCGAAGCCGACTTTTCGCAATCGCGGTTCAGGAGTTTATTGAACGTCATGAAACGAGACGTATGTTTGCAGCGCTAAACGAAGTGTATGAAGATGGCCCCGATGAGGAAGACAAGGCGATCCAACGAGGCATTCAGGAGTACCATCGAAAGTTGATGAAGGATGAACGGTGGTAAATGGTATGGGGGCATCTCGACAGTATATCGAACAAGGCGACATTTTCTGGGTCGAACTGGATGATCCATACGGATCGGAGCCTGGGTGGAGGCGTCCGTTCGTCGTTGTACAGAACAATATGTTCAATTTCAGCCGCATCAATACGGTTGTTGTCTGCGCAATTACTTCGAATCAGAAACAAGCCTTTGCTCCGGGCAATGTCCTGCTGAACAGAGGGGAAGCGAACTTGCCTGGGCAAAGTGTTGTGAATATTTCGCAGGTGGTCACGTTGGATAAGCAGGCCCTCAGCGAGAAAATCGGTACGCTTTCTTCAGGGAGAATGCAGGAGATCATCTCCGGCTTGCAGTTGCTTCTAGAGCCGCGCGAATCCTAACTCGTGTTGAGCGAAGTTCAGTTCAGTATTCATTCAACTATTCTTTGACTTCGACCCGCGCGTCCGGCCAACTCAGCACCACTTCGCGCAGGGCAACGCTCAGGCCCGGCTTGTGCGGCAGTGGGAGCATGCCGCCGCTGATGGGGATGGGCGCGGTCACCAGAATGATTCCCCTGATGCTTGCGGTCGTTGGCAGGGCGCTCATATGGTGCGGTAGCGCAGGCAACAGTTCAGACGGCGAAGCAACTCTCCATATCCTGCAGAAAGTCGTCGACGCTGACCTGCCGGTAGGATTGGCGGCGCGGAGGGCACCCTGAAGCAAGGTCTTGAGGCAGCGCCTGCTGCACGGCTGAGGGCAGGCGTTCGATACAGGCCCGGACGATCTCCGCGGCTGGATGGGCGGCGTTGATCTCGATGGTTGGCGCAGGTGAGCAGTAGTAGTAGACCGATTTGAGGCGCGTGCTGAGTGTTCGGCGTGCATAGTCGGGCAGCAGGTCCGCTTGGGGCGCATCTCTGGCGACAAAGTCCTGCGGCCAGAACAGCCGGTTGATCTGAAATTCGAAGACCTTAGTCAGCAAGGCGGCGGGCGCGGCGGGGGCGGTGAGCCAATTCGAGGGGGGCCAGACATCGAGCCATCCCCATGCGCCGCCGATGCCGTCTTCGTCCAGCTTCAGATCCAAGCGCCCGGCGCGCGTGGCGACGCCGCTCTGGTCGGCGCCGATGATGGCGAAATGTTGCGGGTAGATGAAGAAATCGCGCGCGCGCCTTCTGTGCGCATCATAGAAGGCGGTGGTCAGGGCCAGCAAGGCATAGCCGGTGTGCAGGATGCCGTCTTCGAGGTGGGGCGAGACGACGCCGACGCGGTCCTGGTCGTGGTACTCTGGGCAGAAGGAGCTGAAACCAACGTGGGCGCGCCCGCCTGCACTGATGCGCCGGTACTGAAAGTGTGAAGAGCGGAGTGCCTGGCTCGTGTGCATTGTGAACCCCCAGTGGTCAATGGCCGGCGCAGTTGAACTCGTGCTGGATGGCGGAGCGGATGCGCTCAATATAGCGCACGCCCTGATTATCGGGGCAGAGTATGTGATGAAGTGGTACCGATCAGGCCGGCATCTCTGGCCGGGAAGGAGATGCCAAGCTCTTCAAACATACCGACGTTGTAGAAGAGCCAGGTGGTGTTGATGCCGTAGGCGACGTTGTCGAAGTTACCTTCGATGTTCAGCATGGTGTTGGGCGTGGGGCAAAACTGGTCGAGCCAGCGTTCGCTGCCCGGTTCACCGGCGGCGATATCGGGGTTCGGCTCTGCGAGCGCGTTGGTAAGGACCCCCCACCAGTCTTTGTACACGTCCTCATTGATGATCCTCTGGGCGGCGGGCATGATGTGGGGAACGGCGCCGGCGGTCTGCTGGGCGACCATCCAGTCGCGGCTGTTGACGCCGGAGGGCAGCGTGATCCACTCGATCTCGACGGCGGGATGCTCTGCCGTGCAGTCGTCGAGCACCGGCAGGATTTTGTTGTGCGGGTTGGGGTTGTCCTGGCTGCGCTCCATGTTTTCGGTCGGCGTCCAACCGCCCAACCATGCGATCAGGTGTGTGTCATCGCGGCTGGTCCGCCGTCCTGCTGTTGCGGCATCTGGCCTGCCGGCGCAAAGGCAGCCAGAATGCTGCCGGCCGACACGACGCCAACTGTTTTCAGGAAATTCCGCCTTTAGAGGTTCAGTTTCTCCATCTTGTCATTCTCCTTTGGCGGGTTGTGCGCGGATACGGGCAAAAAAAGTGAGCAGTTCTGTTGTCGGCAACGTGAATGCTGAAGGCGCAAAGGTTTGGCCGTAAGAGGGCGGGCTTGTGTGCCGGTTGCCAAGATGTTCAACAGTTGGCGCCGGCAATGGGAAAAATTTATCGTTGCATCTTCAATTGTATAAGTGGTAGTGTTGAATGACAAATCGGATAGAAAAAAGCAGGCGCTCTCGTTGCCGCCGGCTGCGGGATTTGTGCGGTTGGCGGCGTTGAAACGGCCTGCGTTCCCAGGTGGTTGGCGTGAGGAGGACGGGCATGAAATTCCAGTTCGAGGATTGGATGGTGCATGAGTACCATCAGAAAGGGTTCCTGATCTTTCGCGGCGTTGTCCCGCCGGCGCTGCTGACCGATTTAAGGCGAGAGGCGGACAAGGCGCGTGCGCTGGCGCATGAGCTGAATGGGCCGCAGACAGAGCGCATCCAACCGCTGGATCAGTACGAGGATGAGATCGACCTGCAGCCGTTCATTGATTATGCTGAACTTGATGATTTACGGTTGTCGGTTGAGGGGCTGCTGGGGCCTGGCTATACGTATGCGCATCTGGACATTATGGGGCTGCTGGTGGAGCCGCTGGAACGTCCGTGGCACTGTGGTTGGCACCGGGATGGGGTGGTGGAGGTGCCGGCCGAAGCGCGCGACGTGCAGATGCAGTCGTTCATGGCGAACGTCTGGCATGATCTGCGTTATTTCAATCAGGTCAACTGTGCGATTTACGCGGACGCCTGCACCTGGTATGTGCCCGGCAGCCATCTGCGGCAACAGGATCTGGCGAACGAGATTGAATCGACAGGCGACCCGATTATGAAACAGGCGCCGGATGACTGGAGCGACGCTGAGGCGGAGCAGTTCTATTTCGAGCACTGCCGCTCGATGCCGGGGGCGGTGCAGGTCTGTTTGGGGCCGGGCGACTTCATGGTCTACCGCAACCTGGCGTGGCATTGCGGTCTTTATCTGCCATATCAGCCGCGGGCGACGATCCACGACATCATCCGCCATAGCGGCAGGAACGCCTGGCTGGAATCGTGGGACAAAGTCAAGCAGGGGGCGCGCAAACGGAGCGCGTCGAAGCGCAAGTCGGCGTTGTGATTGATTGTTGCGGCAGAACAGCACTACTCATTGGTGTTGGAGGGCGCGTTTTTCTTCCTGAACCATTGTTCGCGTTGTATGGGGTCGTTGATGGAGCGAAGAGACGCGGCCAACAGGTTCAGGCTGAGCGTGGTCAGAAAGATGGTGAGGCCGGGGAAGGTCACATTCCACCAGGCAGTGGCGATATACTGACGGCCGCCGGAGATCATGAGACCCCAGGAGGGCTGCGGCAGCTGGATGCCAAAGCCGAGAAAGCTCAACCCTGCCTCACTCAGAATGAGGGAAGCCACCTCGAGGGTGCTCAGAATGATGAGGGGTGAGGACACGTTGGGGAGGATGTGGCGGAAGATGATGCGCTTATTGGAGCTACCGATGGCGATGGCGGAGTCGATGAAGGGTAGGTTGCGGAGGGCCAAGGTCTGGCCGCGGGCAAGGCGCGCGTAGGCCATCCACCTGACGATAGCCAGCACCACCACCAGGTTGAGGAAGCCGGGGCCGAGGGCGAAGAGCACGAGCAGCGCCAAGAGGAGGACGGGGATACTCATCTGAATATCGACCAGGCGCATGATGAGGTCATCGACAGCGCCGCGGTAGTAACCGGCGATTATGCCGAGCAGGCTGCCGATCAGGCCGGAGACGATCGCGCTGCTCAGCCCGACAGCCAATGAGACGCGGGCGCCAAAGATCATGCGGCTGAGGACATCGCGCCCGAGTGGGTCGGTGCCCAAAATGAAGGGTCTGCCGATAGACAAACCGTTGTCATCTTTGGCAAACGACATGGGGGGAATGTTGCGCAGGTTCAGGTCCTGCTGGAGAGGGTCGTGGGGCGCGACCAACTCTGCCCCCACCGCCGAAACCAGAATCAGGGCGAGGATCAGTATCGCGAAGAAAGTAACCGGGTCGCGCAGCAGGGCGCGAACGGTCCGCCAATGGGAGGCGGTTTTCGAGCGTTCCGTATTTTCTTTGGGCAACAATTTTATTGCGTCGGACATGGCCACTTTGGCTTTGCGAGGAGATTGCGGGGAGCGGAAAGCGCCCCGGAATTCTCGATGACGTTAGGCAAAACGCAACACGAAATCGTCATGGTTCACTGGAAGCGTATTCTTGGGTTCAGGTAGACATAACTCAGATCGACGAGCAGATTGACGATGATCACCATGCAGGCAACAAGGAATACGGTGGCTTCCACCAGCGGCAGGTCTCGCCGTTGCAGGGCCTGCAAAGTCAGATAACCGATGCCCGGCCAGGCGAAGACCGTCTCCACCAGAATCGCCCCGTTGAGCATAGAGGACAACATATCGCCGCTGATGGTGACGACCGGGATGGCCGCGTTCTTGAGGGCATGAACGAAGACGATGCGTTTTTCACCAAGGCCCTTGGCGCGGGCGACGATGATATGGGGCCGGCTCATTTCATCCAGCATGGCGCCGCGAGTGATTTGGGCGATGCGTCCCAGCGGTGAATTGAGAAGCGTCAAGGTCGGTAAAGCCATGTACTCAAAGCCGCCGTAGCCGGAAGTCTTGAACCAACCGAGCTGGACAGCAAAGACCAGGATCAACATCAGCGCCATCCAGAAGTCGACCATGGAGACGCCGCCCAGCGAGAGGACGTTGATGATGCGGTCCAGATAGGTATTGGGGCGCAGCGCGGCAGCGGCGCCGAGGAGGATGCCCAGGGGCGCGGCAATGAGAAAGGCAGCTGCGGCCAGTCGGAAGGTGGCTGGCAGACGGTCCATCACTGTTTCCAGGGCCGGGGTCTTCTGCCAGAAGGAGTCGGCGAAATCGAAACGTACTGCGCGCGTCACGAATCGGAAATACTGGACGATCAGCGGATCGTTCAGCCCCAGTTGGTCGCGCACCTGCTGGATGCGTTCCTCGGTGGCTTCGACGCCGATCATAATGCGAACGGGGTCCCCGACGACGCGGCCAGTAATGAAGACAATCGTGAGGACGGCAAAGGCGACGCCAATTGAGTGGACTACGCGTCTGATCAGATAGGAGGTAATCTTAGCGCCCTTTAGTGCGAAGTACGGGAAGTAGGGAGAGAGGAGCGAGAATATCTCTCACTCCTCTGCCCTTTCTTCGACGGTGTGGAGATGGGCGGCGGCAAGGACAGCCCCAGGCCTTCTCTGTCGCGGGGCGGCCGTCGGCGCGGACACCATCTCTGGCAATTACGTATCCCGTATTGCGTGTTTCTGCCTATCTGCCGGGGGTTTACCGCAATACGGGATGCGCATTTGCTCTGGGAGCGTCAAGCGGCGGGACGACTGCGGCCACTTATTTGGGTGACATTTCCTTGGCCTGCAGGCGGTGATCCAGTTTCACACTCCAGTTCAGGTCTTCGCTGACCAGGTAGGCCAGATCCATGTGGGCGATCAGGCCGTAGGCGACATCGTCATAGACGACCTGTGCGGCCTCCTGCAGTCTCGTGTCGCGGGCCTCGCCCGAGAGGGCGCCCGCCTCATCCGTCAGGATGTCGATCTCGGGGTTGCAGTATTGGGACACAGCGCCGCCGCAGACGAAGTAGTTGGCATACGAGTACCAGAGGTCGAGGATCTCATTGCCGTGCAGGTGGATGGCGACCCAGTGGGGCTGGTCCACTAAGTCGGCCCAGTTGTTGCTGAAGGCAGGGTTGAAGGTATCCGGCGGCATGACAGCGACAGTGGGGTTTAAGCCGACGTCGCTGAGCATGGCTGCGACGGCCTGGAGGACCTCGACGTGGCCGGCGTGGAGGCCCTGGCGTGAGGCGAGGGTGAACTCCTGGCCGACGTCTACGCCGTCAGCCGCGGCGGCTTCGAGCAGGGCCCGCGCCTCGTCCGGATCGTAGGGATAGGGCTGAATGTTCGGGTTGTGCCCGGTGGCGGTGGCGTTGACGATCTGGCCGGTGATGGTAGCGGCGCCGCCCAGAATCGTGTTAACGATCAACTCCTTGTCGATCGCCAGGTTGAGGGCCAGGCGTACGCGTATGTCCTCGAACAGGCCCTGGTTGCCCATGCGAACGAACATGGTTTCAACGCTGGCCTCGGATTCGCAGCGCAGGTTGGGGTCGTCGTCGGCGGCCTTGCACTGGTCGGGGGTGACGAACTGAGCGATGTCGACCTCGCCGGCCTGTGCGGCTGCGGCGCGCACTGTGTCTTCGGGCAGGAAGCGCCAGATCAGCTTGTCAAAGGAGATTTTGCCGCCGCCGGCTTCGGGGTCGTCATTGCCCCACCAGTCCGGGTTGGCGACCATGATGAGGGACTCGCCGCGGCGCCACTCTTCCATCATGTAGGGGCCGGTGCCGACCAACTTGCTCGCATAGGTTTCCGGCTCTTCCTGGATCTGTTTGGGGGAGGTGATGACGACGAAGTACAACTTCTCCAGCAGGATCTGGTCGGGGTCTGCCGCGGAGACGTTGACGGTGTACTCGTCGACAGCTTCGGCGCTGAGCGTCGCGCCGATCGTTCCGGTCAGAGTCTGGCTCAGATCGGCCGTCCACATGTAGTTGATGCTGACTGCGACGGCTTCGGCGTTGAAGGGAGCGCCGTCGTGGAAGGTTACGCCCTGGCGCAGCGTAAACTGGAGCGTCCTGTCATCGATTCGTTCCCAACTGGTGGCCAGCATGGGAAGGACCGCACCGGTCTCGTAATTGCGCCTGACCAGCATTTCCATGATGTTGCGGCAGCCGTTGCAGTTGGTTTCACCGGCGACCCAGGTTGCCTCCAGGTGGGTCGGTTCCTGGCCGACGGCGACGGTGAGCACTTTCATCTCATCGTCCATCATATCTGCGGCGCCCGTTTCCACCGGCGCCACGCATGCGGCGATAAGGAGTGCCATGAGCAGCAGGGCTGCCAAGGGCACGACTATTCGTGTCAGTGTCTTGCGGGGTGTCATCGATCCACGTTTCCTTTTTGTTTGATGAATCGTGGTTACATATTGATTGAGCCTTATCAATCAATATGTAACCACTACGGTTTCCCGCATCGCGAGTTCAGTGATGCCGCCGGGGGCTCTGCGACACGGGCATTTGCTCTGGGAGCGTCAAGCGGCGGGACGACTGCGGCCACTTATTTGGGTGACATCTCCTTGGCCTGCAGGCGGTGATCCAGCTTCACGTCCCAGTTCAGGTCTTCGCTGATCAGGTAAGCCAGGTCCATGTGGGCGATGAGGCCGTGCGCATAGTCGTCATACGCGACCTGTGCGGCCTCCTGCAGTTTCAGGTCACGAGCCTCGCCTGAAAGGTTGCGCGCTTCTTTCCACAGCCTGTCGACGTCCGGGTTGCAGTAGAGTGAGGTACGGCCTTCGCAGGCGAAGTAGTTGGCATAGGAGAACCAGAGATCGAGGATCTCATTGCCGTGCAGATGGACGGCGGTCCAGATGGGCTGGCCCTCTACTTCGGCCCAGTTGTGGCTGAAGTTAGGGTTGAAGGTATCCGGGGGCATGACTGCGACAGTGGGGTTGAAGCCGACGTCGCTGAGCATCGCCCCAATCGCCTGGATGACCTCGACGTGGCCGGCGTGGAGGCCCTGGCGTGAGGCGAGGGTGAACTCCTGGCCGACGTCTACGCCGTCAGCCGCGGCGGCTTCGAGAAGTGCCTGCGCCTCGTCCGGATCGTAGGGATAGGGCTGAATGTTCGGGTTGTGCCCGGTGGCGGTGGCGTTGACGATCTGGCCGGTGATGGTAGCGGCGCCGCCCAGAATCGTGTTAACGATCAATTCTTTGTCGATCGCCAGGTTGAAGGCCTTCCGCACGCGGATGTCTTCGAACAGACCCTGGTTGCCCATGCGTGCGAACATGGTTTCAACGCTGGCCACGGAAGCGCAGCGCAGGCTTTCGTCGTTGGCGGCGGTGCTGCACTGGTCCGGCGTCACGAACTGAGCGATGTCGACTTCGCCGGCCTGTGCGGCTGCGGCGCGCACTGTGTCTTCGGGCAGGAAGCGCCAGATCAGCTTGTCAAAGGAGACCTTGCCGCGGGCGGCTTCGGGGTCGTCATGCCCCCACCAGTCCGGGTTGACGACGTAGGTGATCGACTCGCCGCGGCGCCACTCTTCCATCATGTAGGGGCCGGTGCCGACCAACTGGGTCGAATAGGTATCCTCGGCTTCCTGGATCTGCTTGGCGGAGGAGATGACGACAAAATACATCTTCTCCAGCAGAATCGGGTCGACTTCCGCCGCCGATACGTTGACGGTGTACTCGTCGACGGCTTCGGCGCTGAGCGTACCGCCGACAAAGCCGGTCAGTTCGTTGACCAGTTCGGCCTCCCACATGTAGTTGATGCTCACGGCGACCGCTTCGGCGTTGAGGGGTGAGCCATCATGGAAGGTTACGCCTTCGCGCAAGGTAAACTGGATCGTGCTGTCATCGACCCGCTCCCAACCGGTTGCCAGCAGGGGGAGGACCTCGCCGGTGGAGAAGTTGCGCGAGACCAACGATTCCATGACGTTGCGGCAGCCGTTGCAGTTGGTTTCAGCGGCGGCCAAGGTTGCCTCCAGGTGGGTCGGCTCCTGGGCGACGGCGACGGTGAGCACCTTCATCTCATCGTCCATCATATCTGCGGCGCCCGTGTCCACCGGCGCCACGCATGCGGCGACAAGGAGTGCCATGAGCAGCAGGGCTGTCAGGGGCAGGACTGTTCGTGTCAATGTTTTGCGGAGTGTCATCATTCTGAACCTCACTTTTCTTGGTCTGAAGTTGTCTGAACTGTGGATGAGGAATGGATTGATCCAATGCGCGACCAGCCGTTCCTGTGAGCGCGATCGGAATGACACTATTCTACAGAGAAATTTGGTTTGTGTCAAGTCTACAAAGTAATTGGTTTGTGTCAAGCGCTTTTTTTGTGGGGTGCATCCCAGATTATGGAGCGTCAAGTAAAGCCAAGCAGTTGAAGCAGCTGAGGCCAGGTATGACTGAGCAGAGTCGTGCGGAGTGCGAGCAGCGCTTGCGCGCCCTGACGAGACCGGCGCATGCCAGTTTGTTTGAACCGTTGCTGAACGACCTGTTTGCAGGCCGATTCGACTGCGCCGCCGCCGATGGCTTCGCTTCACTTTCACGTCCGCTTCGGCATGTAGCGCCGTAGGCGTCCGCCGCCGATTCGACTTCATCTCCTGCCCGCAGTGTGGACAGACTGGCTCCGCCTAGCTGCCATCTCCATGTTGCAACAGCAGCTACCCTGGCAGCTCGCCTTTCAACTCCCGCCGTAGCGGCGCCGCCTTGCCTGCTATCTCATCAAGTGTCGGCTGCGGATGTCTTTGCCCCCACGCCCACATCTTCAGCAAACATCTCCTCGGCCCGGCGCGCATATTTTGCCTTCGGCTCTTCCCGTTTGATGGCGGGCTCCCTTTGCTCTTCTCAACCCCTACTCCTCGTCTACCCCCCTTTCATCCTCAAGAAAACAGGGATGCACTTATGCAACGAGGAGCGCGCGTCAGCGTTGAGCAATCGGGCTGCGCTCTTCCCGCCGGCGCACCACGATTTAGAGCATCGCAGTCACTCTGAGTACTGAGAACGCACAAAACGCACAGATTGGCGTTCGTTGAGACACTGTTGAAGTTCCGGTATCCGCGCCGCGCGCGGGTGAATCCAAGAATTGGGGCGGAATTCTGGCTGCGTCCGGGCTTATGGGCCGCTTGCAGGCGACGTGAGGGGCGCGCAGGTCAGGTGTGCCAGTGTAAGCAGTTACGAGCGTTTGCATGTGATCACGAGCGTTTGCGAGCGTGTTCGAGCGCGCCAGGTCGCGTTTAGTCGCGTTTGGTCGCGTTTAGTCGCGTTTAGTCGCGTTTAGTCGCGCTAATTTTTTTTTTGTTCGGGCACGTTTGGGCGTGTTCTGCCGTCATTTTTCGTCATTTGTCGTACCAAAACGGTTTTTTCGGGTATGGCGGGCAACGGGCGGTTGCGGCATTGGCTGGGCAGGGAGGGCAGCAGGTTGCTGCGCATGGTTCCCGCACCGGGGGCAGGATGTGCATCATGTCATGATATTCATTTCAAATCGGTTTGCAACTGCGGCAGGGCCCCGGCTGCGTTCGTTCGTTTTGCGAACAATTGTACTGCAGAATTGAGGAGTTTGCAGTTCCTGGAATTCCCAGGGGTGCATCCCAGATTATTGTGTGTCAAGAAAAGCCAAGTCGTTGAAGCAGCTGAGGCCAGGTTTGATTGAGCAGAGTCGTACGGAGCGCGGGCAGCGCGTGCGCGATCTGACGAGACCAGCGCATGCCAGTCTGTTTGAACGGTTGCCGAACATCCTGTTTGCAGGCCGATTCGACAGCGCCGCTGCCGACGGGGTAACCCGCCTGCCGGAATACGTTGTGCGCACCCTTTGCTTTTCTCATTCCCTATTGATCGTCTACCCCCTTTCATCCTCACAAATTATTGGGACGCACCCATTTTTGTGTGACTGGCCAGCGGGGAACGGGGAGGAAGAAAAGGCAGAACAGGCCGTTTCAATCCCTTCACGATTCGTCTATTTCTTTGAGGTAGGCGAGGCTTTCGCGGGCGGTTCGTTCGGCGCCGGGCGCGAAGTCGAAAACCTCGACCGAGAGCCAGCGGGCGTAGTTGAGGTCGCTTAGCGTCTGCAAGATGGGCCGGAAATCCAGCTCGCCCATGCCCGGTCCGCGTAGATTGGGGTCATTGAGGTGGACATGCTGGAAGTGGGGGTGGACTGTTTGAATCTGCTGCGGGATGGGGCGGGGGTCGTGGCTCATGGCCTTCAAGTCGACCATCATCTGCAGGCCCGGGTGATCGACCTGGCGCACCAGTTGTGCGGCTTCATCCACGTTGACGATGAAATTGGTCTCGTTGCGGCTGAGCGGTTCGATGCAGAAGAGGACGCCCTGTTGCTGCGCGCGCACGCCGCAGCGGCGCATGATTTCGGTGGTCGAATTCCACGCCTCCGCCCGTGGGCGGCCGGGCGGCAGATCGCGCTGCTGGGGCGAGCCGAAGATGAGAACTTCGCCGCCCAGTTCGGCGCAGCAGTCGATCAGGTCGAGCAGATATTGGGCGGTGCGGGCGCGGACCGCCGGGTCGGGGTCGTTCAGCTGGAAGCCTTGCGTCTGCGCCAGCAGCCAGTGCAGGCCGACCACGGACAGGCCCGCGTCCTCGATTGTGCGCCGGATGCGGCGCCGCGCCGCACTGGAGAGGTCGGTCACAAGGTTGCACAGGGTAAACGGCGCCAGTTCGAGACCCTGGTAGCCGAGTTCGGCCACAAAGGCGGCGGTTTTCTGCAGGGGCCAGCCTTCGAAGAGTTCATTACAGATGGAATATCGCATCGCATTGCTATCCTGAAGTTCGATTGCGGGCTACGTCCGCGCCATCAGCTGGCGCAGGAAGGCGCCTTCGGTCCTGACGATCTCGTCATCATTGCCGGGGGCGAAGTTTTCGGGTATGAACAGCTCGAGGGAGAGGGCGCCCTCATAGCCCACGGTTTTGAGGTCGCTGATCAACTGGGGAATGTCGGCAAGGCCCTCGCGCAGGCGAGCGCCGCGCCATTTCCAGGTTGTAACTCCGTCGGCGTCGCGAGCGGTCACCTCGGGCAGACGGTTGCCGACATGGCAGTGGGCCACATAGGGGCCGAGCAGGTCCAGCCCCATGCGCGTGTCTTCAAAGCCCACTTCGACCATGTTCTGGATGTCGTAAATGGCGCCGATGTGATCGGGGTCCAGGTCGTGCAGCAGGTCGAGCGCGCGCGAAGCGGAGACCGCGATGGTGCCGGTGTGGAGTTCATAGACCATCTTGACCCCGTGCGCGCTCGCCAGTTCGGCCAGGTCGGCAAAGCCGGCGCGCGCATGCAGGAACTGCGGCCAGTACGGTTTGGTGCGGTCGTGCGTGGGCGCGCCGATGCGGATCAGCGGGGGGCGGTCGGGGTCGATGGCCAAAGCGCCCTTGATCAGTTTGAGAATCAGCTCGGTCTCATTGTATAGAGCGTTGGGCGCCAGCGCGGCCACGCGTATGCCGGTGCGCTTGACTGCGGCGCGGATTTGCCCGGCCTTGTCGACGATATTGTCAGGGCTGACGTCGGAGAGCTGCCTGCCCCAAAAGAAGGGTTCGGCGTTGGGATCATCCGGGTTGTAGCGGCAGCGCAGCTCAACCGCGTCATAGCCATAGGCTTGCAGCTTGTCAAAGGTCTCGTCCAACTCCCAGCGGGGAAGCATCACGGATGTGCAACTCAGTTCCATACCATACTCCTCTTGTCGGCAAAAATCGGCTTTGAATTGTCGATGTGCGGAGGGCGGCTGCGGCGAACTAAACGCCGGGGTTGAGTTCGCGGCATTTTTCCAGGACGGCGATCTGGGCGCGCACGCTCTGCGGGTGAATGTCCAACTCGGCGCCCGCGCGGATGGCAGCGAAGAGCGAGCGGTAGAGCGTCTGTACATCGCGCGCGCCGTCGTGGACGATGGGGGCGCGTTCCTCCTTCCAGGGAAGCTGCTCGCGGTTATAGGTGCGGTCGCGGGCGATGGGCGCTTGATCGAGTCGCAGCGGAGGCGCTTCGGCGGGGTCGAAATAGCGCCAGCGCGCTTCGCCGCGGTCACAGACCAGCGAGCCTTGCGTCCCCAGCACGAGGAAGTTCGGCTGTGGATAGGCGCAGGCGGTGGTGATGTTGATTTCGACGAGCGGCCCGCGCTTGGGCTTGAGAACGACCTTGACGTGGCTATCGGCGTCACCGGCATAGAGGGGCGTGGCCTCCATGTGGCAGAAGACGGTCGGCTCCGGGTCGTCGAACAGGAGCATGGCCATGTCGATGAAATGGGGGCCGCTGTTGTTGAGGACGCCGCCGCCGTAGCGCTTGAGCGTCTGCCAATCCCACCTGCGGTCGAAGCCGCCGTTGTGGATGCGGATTTCGATTATGCGTCCAAGGACGCCGGACGCGATCACCTCGCGCACTTTGACGAAGTCGGCGGCGTAGCGCAGATTCTGATGCACGGTCAGGATGCGCCCGGTCTCTTCGGCGACAGCGATCATCGCGTCGGCGCCGGCCAGGTCGCTGGCCATCGGTTTTTCGACGATGACGTGCTGTCCGGCGCGCATGGCCGCGATGGTCTGGGCGGCGTGGAGGTTGCTGGGCGTCGCCACCACCATCAGCTCGACCGCGTTGTCGGCCACCAACTGCTCATACGTCGCGTAGGCCAGGCAGTCAAAGCGTTCAATCGCTTCGGCCTGGCGTTCGCGGTCGGGGTCGCAGACGGCTACGACGCGGAACTGTTCGGGGAGATGGGCCAGGGCGTCGGCGTGATTGTTCCAGCCGGTGCGTCCAAGGCCGGCAATGCCTACGTTGATCGGTGAATGATGTGTCATTTTGAGTCTTGAGTTTCTAGTTTCTAGTTTTTGGTAACCCCACTCGTACGCGGTAGGCCACTAGTAGTTCAACAATCTTCTATTGACGGATAAAGGCGTTCGAGTTTGATGCGAGCATCAGCGGTGGTGAAACGCCAGTTAACAGTCGATGCAGAAGCATTGCGGCGGGTTTGCCAAGCTGCGACTTTCTGCATCAAGGTGTGTTGGTCAGGGATGCGAGCGTTTAAGCACTGTCGATGCAGGACACTGAGTTCGATTTCAGCCATATTGAGCCAACTGCCATGCTTGGGCGTGTAATGGATTTCCAGTTTGGCGGCAAGGCGGCGGGCTTCAGCCGCCGGGAACGCTTCATACAGCGAAGCAAGTTTGTGCGTGTTCAAATTGTCCATCACCAAGACGATCGTGTCAGCCTGCGGGAAATGGATGTCGACAAGGTCACGCAGGCAGTGGGCAAAATCAACCATGGTGCGGCGCGCTGTCACCTTGACATGACGCCAAGCTTGCAGCGGTGCGAAAAGGAGAAAGAGGTTGCTGGTGCCGTTGCGTTCATACTCGTAGTCATATTTGGCCACTGCACCCGGTCGCGGTGGCAGGGGCAGACGGGTCTCTTTGGTCAACTGTTTACTGGCTTCATCAAGACAGACCACAGGTCGCTTGGGATCCTGTTGCCGATGATAGACCTCAAGCGTATCTTCCATGGCACAAACGAACTCTGCACTCGATGTCTCCGGAATGCACCACGCATCTTTCAGCCAGGGCTTAAGTTCGTTTTTTTGAGCGTCGTCCGCACCGTTTCGCGTGAAATACGCTCGACCACCTCTAATTCGACCAGCTTATCGGCCAGCATCTGCAGCGTCCACTGCTCCTGTCCATCAGGCGCAGCGCTACACGCTAACTGCACCAACCGGGCTTCGCCGGCACCATCCAATACGCGTGGTCGTTTCCGTTTCGGTCGCGTGTGGGTGAGGGCGGCTTCGATCCCGATTGTGACACACCGCTCCCGAACTCGTTCGACCGTGCGCTGGTGCGCCCCTAATGCCTTGGCAATCTCGGCGTCGCACCAGCCCCCACCCGCTTGCGCTTCATCGGCCATCAGCAGGATGCGAGCCCGTCTTAAGCGTCGCGCCGACCCTGTGCCTGTGTTCACCTGCCCATCCAGTTCCTTGCGCTCTTCCGCTGTCAATCGCACCCGATATCGTTTCGCTGGCATCTTCCCTCTCCTTGTGTCCGCTTTTCTGGAGAGTGTGCCACAGTTTACCTATCCGTCAAACCCTACCTGTTACACTACTAGGGGTCGTTGACATTTGTCTGAACTGTGATTCATGTGATTTTGTGATTGGGATGATTAACGGCCCCGGCGCAGATCTCGGTTTTCGTTCACGAGAATCAGGCGAATCACAGTCCGATTCTGCCCGCAGGCATCCTGTTGATTTCTCATTTTGGCAGCCTTTTCTAAACGTCAACGGAACTTAGTGACTGCCGTGATACCTTCCCTCCGACGATTCAGAAGGTGATTTATTCAAGGCAGGCCGTGAAGCACAGTCCATCCCTCAGTGACAAGAGATCGCGGTTCAGACAAGTTCGGGATGCAGGAGAATATGCTGATAGATCTGGCTGCACGATGTCATCTCCATTTTGTGGCGGGCATGATCGAGCAGCATCGCGATCTGGGCGGCCTGCTCGTCGATGCGATAGATCGACCATGGGTGAAAGATGGGCAGGTAGTAGAGAAGGCCATGCTGCGCGCAGTAGTCGATGCCCGGCGTGTAGGCTTGGTACACGCCCTGCGCGTCGCGCGGCATCTCGGTCGGGTAGGGCCAGGGCAGGAGCGGCGGCCAATGCACGGTTGCCGGCTGCCCGGTGAGGATGTTGTCGTGCCAGGCGTGCGAGGGCGTTTCCAGAAGTTCCGGGAATCCATCCTGCGCATACCAGAACGGCTGATCCAACAGGGCGGGCAGCGTGCTTTTGGGGCCTTTGCCGACACTGCGCACATAGCGGTAACCTGCCTCCCACATCACCTCCAGAATGCTGGGATGGCCGCGAAAATAGCGATGGATCGGAACCGTTCCCTGTCGGGACTGATGGTTGAACTCCTCACCGATCTAGTGGAACGGGAAGAGCTATACGCCAGTGCAAGGCCAAAGCATCTGGTCTTGCTGGCCCAGGATACAAATCTGGGCACCAACGGATCTATCACCTGGACGCGTGCGGACCTTCACGCTCGCTGAAATTCCATACCCGCCGGCGCACCCGCTTACAGCTTGCCCATCTTCTCCAACACAGGCCAGAGATCCAGTTGCTCCACCGCGTGGCTGCGGTAGATGCCCAGGCCGTCAGCGCCGCAGCCGACGGCCAACTGCGCCGCGCGCAGCATCAGATCAGGCTCTTGGAAGCTGCCCGGATGATAACAGGAAAACTCGGCGATGACCGGCGTGCGCCCGTCGGCGACTTTCACCGCGTAACTTAGCTGACGCTCGAGCGCGTCGAGGTCCGAGTTGGTGCGGAACCAGATATAGAACTCGTCGACGATACCCTGCTCGATCCAGGTGGGCCAATCGTGCAGGAGTTTGAGATAGTCGTCCTGCTCGCCGGCGATGAGGGTGGTCGAAAAGACGGCGTCGGGGTCTGCCTGCTTGACCGCGGCCCGCATCTCGGTCAGGGCAAGCGTGACATAATCGGCGCGGAACTGCATCCAGTCCGGGTCGTCGTTGGGCAGGTCGAAGGGGTTTTTGCCGTGCTTGGCCTGGAATTCGGCAACCGTGCGGTCTTCGTAGCCGTAGGGCACGACCCCGTTTTCGTCCTCGTTCCCCAACACGAACTCGACCTGAATGCCATCGCTTTGGGTCTGGGCCAGCGTGTCCCCGAACTGTTGCGTCTGTTCGGCGCGCACTTCGGGGAAAGCAGGACTCAGGTAGAGGTCTTCGCCGGGCTGCAACGTGTAGGAGCGGTTGCGCGTCAGGCTGCGGTACTGCGGATGCCGGCGCGCAAAGTCGGTCATTGAGGTGTTCACCTGTGGGTTGTCATAGATGGGCCGGTGTTTGTCCATGATGGCGCGCGCCTCGGCGGAGGTCACAGGGGGGCGCACAAAATCGAGCGACCAGCCATACTTCACGCGGGCGCTGCCGTGGCGGGGGAAGGAGTTGTAGTTGACATAGGGATCGACCTTGATGCCGACCGCATGGGCGGCCTCGGTCAGCGCGAGCGTTCGATCGCCGCCGATAATTTTCGTCACACCGACGCCGGCGCACTTCTGCACCCAGCCGGGCAGGTAGGCGGCGTAATCGGGATCAGCGGGACCCCGCTCCACAACGGGCGGTCCCCAGAGTACCAGGCGTTCAGGCATTTTCGTTTTCCTTGTGTTTATGGGAATTTGCAAATGGTGTTACTGACGAAGATCACCAGCTGCTGTCGTCAAAAATCTTCGTCAATGCCTTCCAGCAGGCGATCTATTTCACTCTCATCGTTGAAGGCGGCCACGGAGATGCGCATGGCGACTTTGACCGGATCGGGCGGGGCGGTCAGCCATTGGGCCTTGACGAGCGCCTGATGGCGTTCCTGCAGCCCTGCGACCAGGCCGTCCATATCCGCTTTGGTGTAGCCATCGAACATCACCGAGGTGATGCCGGCCGACTTCTGCGGTTCTAGCGGCGTGATGATGCGGGCGCGGTCGATCTGCGCGACGCCGCGGCGCAGCCGGCGGGACAGGTCGGCGATCCTGGCCTGGATGGTGTCCAGGCCGATGCTCTGCATGATCTCGACGGCGCGGCCCAGGCCGACCACAAGGGCATGGTTGTAGGTGCCGATTTCGGTGCGGGAGCGGGCGGTTGGCGCGGGCGTCGGGTCGCCGGCCAAGGTCCACGGGCTGCGGTCGGGGATCAGATTGGGGCGAAAGCCGGACATCTGTCGTTCAGAGACAAAGATATAGCCCGTACCCATGGGTCCGAGCAGCCATTTGTGGCCGGAGCCGACGGCAAAATCACAGTCGAGCGCGGCGAGGTCGACCGGCATCTGCCCTGCGGACTGCGCCAGGTCGAGCATGACGGGAACGCCGGCGTCATGGGCAATGGCGGCTGCCTCTTTGATCGGCAGCAGGCGGCCATCGGGGGAGGAGATATGGCTGAGGCAGATGAGGCGGGTGCGCTCGTTTAGCGCGGCGGCGAGTTCGGCGAGGAGCGCGTCGTCGGACAGAAGTTCGGCTTCAAGCACCTTGACCGTGACGCCGTGTTCCTGCGTCAGCGAGTAGGACAGGCCGTAGGTGCTGACATGCTCTAGCGAGGTCATCAAGAACTCGTCGCCCGGCTGCCAGTCGAGGCCGCGCACGATCTGCTGCATTGCGCGCGATGTGTTGGTGTCGATGCTCAACTCCTCTTCCTTGACGTTGAGCAGCCGGGCCAATCCGCTGCGGGCGGCGGCCTCTCGTTCCCTGTGCGCCAGTCTTCCGGCGGTCGTGGCCGGGCCGTGGCGCGCCTCGCCCTCCATCGCCTCTCGCACCGCTTGCAGCACGGAGTCGCTGGCGGGGCCATAGGTGCCGGTCTGAAAGTAGGCGACTTCCCCGGTCATGGGGAGGTCCTGCCGAAGTTGTTCGACTGTCATGGGTGACATAAGCTGGGCCTTATGGTGGATAGAGTTTGAAAGAAAGCCGCCGGTGAACTGCCGCTGGGCGCAACAAACACCAAAGCAAGTCAGCGGATGGACCAAGAGAATGATAACCGATTCTGACGCTTTCTGTCTAAGTGGGGCGTGCTGTCATTGGAGTTCCGCCAGCCGCAGGCGCGCCAGGGTGATCTCCGCCTGCCAGGTACCCTGCTGGACGGTCGGCGTCTGCGTCAGGAAGTCATAGACGACCAGCCTCAATTCATAATCGCCGGGCTGAAGGTCGGCAGGGAAGTGGAGCATGGTCATGGTATCGACCGTCTGATTGGCCGCCCAATGGCTGGTGGGCCAATGGTCCGGGTTCCACAGGACAGCATCTTCCTGGAATGCCCTTTCGCCCTCAGCATTGTACAGGCGCAGGGACATCACATAATCCATATCCAGTCCGGGCTCGGTCTGCCATTGCAAGACCCCCCACAGAGAGCGATCCGGTCCCAAGTTGAGCAGTTGTCCAAACGGGAGCTGCTCTGCGTCGTGGCCGAGGGCAATTCCCTGGAGAGCGATGCCGCCGTCATAGTTGATTGTCAGCGGCTCCGGTTGTTCATAGAGTAACCAGGGACGCCCGAAGGAGATGTCGGCGTAGTTGTGGACCCGAAAGTCGTCGTAGTCGTCGGTGCCCAGGAAACGACCGTACCGGGTCAGGAGGAAGGCCAGGAGTTCGGCATCATCGCCGATCCAGCGGCTTTCGGATTTCCACTCGACAAGCTTTACCACGGCGGCCTCCCTCGATTCCAACAGCGCGGTTTCAACGATTTGCGCCAGATTGGGAGCGTCCATAGGAATGACATGGGCTGGCGCTAAGCCCTGGGACAAGATGTGGAATCTGACAGTGCGATGGTTCTGGAAGCCGGGGATGAGGTAGACCGTGTCGTCATTGGAGGGCTGCGCGCTCAGCGCCTGAGCCATAGCTATCGGTTCGGTTGGGCATACATCACAAGTGACCAGCAAGATGTGGTCGAGCATGATGTAGCCGCGGTCACCAAGTTCGTAGTCGAAGAGTTGAAGTTGCAGAGATTTACCGGTGAGGTAGCCGAGCGGATGAACAATCAACTCGAAGTGGTCAGAATTTTTGCCGCGCCAGACCGCGGTTTCTTCGCCATCGGCGAGCAGGCGCAGCCCGACGCCGTTGAGGTTGCCGCCGGCAATGAGGAAGACGAGGTATTGGTCAGCGGAGGCGGTGAAGGAGGGCGAGAGGGCCTGGCCGGTCACCCGGTTTCCTTGGCTGGGGTGGTAGCTGGTCAGAAAATCGGAGTCGGCGCGTCCCCAGATCAACGCTTGCCCCGCGTAATTCAGATGCTGGTTGAAGTTGCTGACCGCCTCACCCGCCACCTGCCAACCGTCAAAGCCGTGCTCGAAATGTGCGAGAATGCGCTCGCCAACATAGGTGTAGCCGCCGACATGAAAGCGGTTGCGGGCAGGCTCGCTGGTCGAGAAAGTCTTTCTGGCTTTCAGTTCGCGGTCGGCGAAACGGGCTGCGGCCCACTGTGCGTCAGTCGTGTTGAACGGCATCCACAGGTCGGGGCCGAACTTGACGGCGTAGTCTGCGCGGCTGAGCGCCTCAGTTGCGCCGGAGGCCGGGAGTACCACAATGTTAACGCCTCGTTGCTTAAGGTATTCGGGTGAGGGTTGGCGGTCGTGCGCAATGATGCGTTGGTCGTTGGCGTGATTAACCGGGGTGCGCGCCACCGTCGCGTCGGTCAAGCCCCAATGGTCGATGACTTTCAGGTCCGGCAAGAAATAGAACTTTCCTAAGCCGCCGCCTTTCATCAGAGCATCATTGGGGAGGAACCCACGCTCCATCTTCAGGTAAGGTCCCCAGCTATGCAACTGCCTGTTGGCGAATTCACGATGCTCGGCGCTAGGTGCACCGACCAATTGTCTGGATGACTGCCGGCGCAGGTCGTTGGAGATGGCGGCGAGCGCTGGCATTCCGGGCGCAGCCAGCAGCCAGCCTGCGTTGGCCTGATCGAGTTCGATATACAAAGAGGTGATGCGCTCGCGTATTGCGGCGCCTTGGAATAGCAAGACGGCCTGGATCGAGTTGGCGTAGAACAGCACGGGCAAGAGGAGCGCAACTGCGTACGCCTCCCCCCTGGCTGCCCTGATTGGGCCTGGCAAGAAACTCCTCAGGCCGGCTGAAATCCAGGAGCCGAGGTGGGCAATGCCTTCGGCCGCGGGGAGCGCCAACAGAGGCCAGTAGAAGTCGAGGGGGCGATACTCGAAGTGGTCGCCGCCAATTGGCAGCAGATAGGCCATGTGGACGACGACACAGAGAAGAGGGAGAGCGAAAGAGCCATCGCGATGCGTCTGCCAGCGTGAGCGTCGCGCCAGCAACGCCAGCGCCAGCAGCAGATACAGCCCGGTCTCCAGCGCGGCGGCTGTAAGGTAACGGAAGCCCGACTCGTACCAGGGCCGTACGTGTTTGGCATAATAGGTGTTGGGGAGCCATTCGCCGTAGTATGCGTAGCGAAAAAGGTAATGGGCCGCGACCAGCACGATAAATGGCGCGACCAGCAGGAGCATATCCCGGATCAGTGGGGCGCCGATCTTCCGCTCTCTGACCAGACGTTGGACGGCGAACCAGGCGAAGCAGCAGGCAGCCAGCAAGAGGCCTTCTGGTCGCGTCAGTTCGGCGGCGGCGAGGCAGAATGAGGCGGTCAGCAGTCCTGCGCGACTGTTGGCGTACAGGCTGAGGCAGACGACGGCTGCGACGATGAAAAAGGTGAACTGGCGCGTCTCGAGTCCGCCGCCGGATGTCCAGACGGCGAAGGTGGCGCTGCTGCAGAGCAGGCCCAGCGCCATCCAGCCGACAAGGCCCCGGTTGCGCAACGAGGGTAAGCGGACGACCCACCACAACATGGCGGCGACAGTGCCGATGGTGTAAGCGACGGAGATCCAGGGAGCGGCGTGCTCCGGGCGCAGGCCGAAGACACCCCAGATGGCGGCCAGTTCCAGGATCCACAGAAAGTTGGTGTAGCCCTCGACGTATTCGCCGGGATTGAAGACCAGGCCGTGACCTTCGAGGAGGTTGCGTGTGTAGCGAAAGCTGATGAAGGCGTCGTCGGTGAGGAACCAGGCGACGCTGGAGAGCCAAGCCAGGAGCGCCAGCCAGGGGAGGTAGGATAGGAGGGAAAGGGGAGACAGGTTCAGGTGCGTCAGCGGTCTCCGCAATAAATTTGCCATGTTGAAGGGGATCAGTCGTGCATATCAAGACTCTCGCGGCACCGGGTCGCTGTCAAGGCCACAGGTCCTGGACTGAACCTATCCGCCTTCCATTGTTATGGGGAGGTGTTGCCGGAGCTGTTCGACTGTCATGCGTGACATGAACTAGGCTTCTTGCTGTAGCGTTTGAAAGAAGGTTCCAGACGCGCTGTCCTCGCGTTCAACCTATGCCGAAAACAGTTTTCAGGAGAGCTTAGCGAATCCTAGCCGACTTTGGCGTTTTCCGCCAAAGGGCGCACCTGTAGGTTGACGAAATCCATCTGACGCCGAAGGCGCGATTGCCCGAATTGGACCATTCGCGCGCGCACATTCCGGCGTGTACGCGTTCTTCATTGTGCCAGTCGCAGGCGCGCCAGGGTGATCTCCGCCTGCCAGGTACCCTGCTGGACGGTCGGCGTCTGCGTCAGGAAGTCATAGACGACCAGCCTCAATTCATAATCGCCGGGCTGAAGGTCGGCAGGGAAGTGGAGCATGGTCATGGTATCGACCGACGCACTCGCCGACCAATAGCTGGTGGGCCAATGGTCCGGGTTCCACAGGACAGCATCTTCCTGGAATGCCCTTTCGCCCTCAGCATTGTACAGGCGCAGGGATATCACATAATCTATATCCAGTCCGGGCTCGGTCTGCCATTGCAAGACCCCCCAGAGAGAGCGCTCCGGTCCCAAGTTGAGCAGTTGTCCAAACGGGAGTTGCTCTGCGTCGTGGCCGAGGGCAATTCCCTGGAGAGCGATGCCGCCGTCATAGTTGATTATCAGCGGCTCCGGTTGTTCATAGAGTAACCAGGGGCGTTCGAAGGAGATGTCGGCGTAGTTGTGGACGGTAAAGTCGTCGTAGTCGTCGGTGCCCAGGTAACGTCCGTACCTGGTCAGGAGGAAGGCCAGGAGTTCGGCATCATCGCCGATCCAGCGGCTTTCGGATTTCCACTCGACAAGCTTTACCACGGCGGCCTCCCTCGATTCCAACAGCGCGGTTTCAACGATCTGCGCCAGATTGGGAGCGTCCATAGGAAAGACATGGGCTGGCGCGATGCCGTGAGACAAGAGGTGGTACTTGACGCTGCTATGATTCTGGAAACCTGGGATCAGGTAGACCGTGTCGTCATAGGAGGGCTGCGCGCTCAGCGCCTGAGCCATAGCTATCGGTTCGGTTGGGCATACATCACAAGCGACCAGCAGGACGTGGTCGAGCATGATGTAGCCGCGGTCACCAAGAACGTAGTCGAAGAGTTGCAGTTGCAGAGATTTACCGGCGACGTAACCGAGCGGATGGACAATCAACTCGAAGCGGTCAGAATTTTTGCCGCGCCAGACCGCGGTTTCTTCGCCATCGGCGAGCAGGCGCAGCCCGACGCCGTTGAGGCCGCCGCCGGCAATGAGGAAGGCGAGGTATTGGTGAGCGGAGGCGGTGAAGGACGGCGAGAGGGCCTGGCCGGTCACACGGTTTCCTTTGCTGGGGTGGTAGCTGGTCAGGAAGTCGGAGTCGGCGCGGTTCCAGATCAGCTGTTGTCGCGCGTAATTTGCGTGCTGGTCGAAGTTGCTGACGGCCTGACCAGACGGTTGCCAGCCGTCAAAGCCGTGCTCGAAGTGTGCGAGAATCCGCTCGCCGACATAGGTGTGTTCGCCGACATGAAAGCGGTTGCGGGCAGGTTCGACGGTCGAAAAAGTTTTGTTGGCTCTCAGGTCGCGGCCGGCGAAACGGTCTGTTGCCCACTGCGCATTGAAAGTATTGAAGGGCATCCAGAGGTCGGGGCCGAAGTTGACGGCGTAGTCTGCGACGTTCAGCGCGGCGTCGGCGCTGGAGGCTGGGGGGAATATCCTGAGGTTGACGCCCCGCTGCTTGAGGTATTCGGGTGGCGGCTGGCGGTCGTGCGCCATCCGACGTTCGAGATTGGAATGCGTGACCGGCGTGCGCGCCACCGTGGCGTCGATCAAGCCATGTGAGTCAACGATTTTCAGGTCTGGCATGAAATAGAACCTACCCAAGGCGCCTTCTTCCATTAAGGCGTCATCGGGGATGAAACTGCGCTCCATCTGTTCGTATTGCTTCCAACCCAGTGTAATGATGTTGACGTAGCCGCGATGCTGAGAGAAGCGTATGCCGACCCAATTCAGACCACACAGGCGGCGCATATCGTTGGAGATTGCGACGAGCACAGGCATGCCGGGCGCGGCCAGCAGCCACCCCGCGTTTTCTTCATTGAGCTCGGCATGCGCAACACCGGTTTGCGAGCGTATCCCAGAATCCTCGAATAACAAGAATCCCTGGATTGCGTTGGCGTAGAAGAGCACGGGCAGGAAAAGCGCAATCGTGTAGGTCCCTCCAGCGGCCGTCCAACGCGGGACTCGCGGGAACCTTCGCAGGCCGGTTGAAATCCCGGAGCCGAGCAGAGCGATGCCTTCGGCCGCGGGAACTGCCAACAGAGGCCAGTAGAAGTCCAGAGGACGGAATTCGAAGAAATCGCCGCCAATCGGCAGCAGATAGGCCATGTGGGCGGCGATACAGAGAAGAGGGAGAGCGAAAGAGCTATCGCGATGCACCTGCCAGCGCGAGCGTAGCGCCAGGAAAGCCAGAGGCAGCAGGATATAGAGACCGGTCTCCAAGGCGGCGGCCAAAAGATAGCGGAACCCCGATTCGTACCAAGGCCGGACGTGCTTAGCGTAGTAGGTGTTGGGCAGCCATTCGCCGTAGTAGCTGTAGCGGAAGAGGAAGTGGGCGGCGACCAGCAGCGCGAATGGCGCAACCAGAGGAATCAGGTCCCGGACCAGTCTGGAGTTTATTCTTCGGTCTGAGACCACGCGCTGGACAGCGAACCAACCGAAACAGCAAGCGGCCAGCATCAGGCCCTCGGGGCGTGTCAAAGCGGCCGCGGCCAGGCTCAGCGACGCGATCAACAGGCCCCGGCGGCTGTATCGGTACAGGCTGAGGCAGACGACCGCCGTGACGATGAAAAAGGTGAATTGCCGCGTTTCCAGCCCGCCGCTCGAGGTCCAGACGGCAAAGGTGGCGCTGCTGCAGAGCAGGCCCAGCGCCATCCAGCCGACCAGTCCCCGGTTGCGCAGCGAAGGCAGGCGGGCGACCCACCACAACATGGCGGCGACAGTGCCGACGGTGTAGGCGACCGAGAGCCAGGGCGCGGCGTGCTCCGGGCGCAGGCCGAAGATGCCCCAGATGGCGGCCAGTTCCAGGATCCAGAGGAAGTTGGTGTAGCCCTCGACGTATTCGCCGGGATTGAAGACCAGGCCGTGACCGTCGAGCAGATTGCGCGTGTAGCGAAAGCTGATGAAAGCGTCGTCGGTGACGAACCAAGCGACGCTGGAGAGCCAGCCGAGTAGCGCGAGCCACGGGAGAAAGGACAGGAGGGATACGGGAGACAGGTTGAGGGGATTTAACGGTCTTATCAATGATTTCGTCATGTTCAGCCCGAATTCGGAGTTCATTTCAGGCGGGCAAATGCGCCATATCCCTGTCGGTGAGATTGCGAAATAGGCCGTGCGAAAAGCGTGTTTTTAATGTGAACGCACATTGGATGGAGTATGAAAGAAGGCTAGCAGTGAATTCCCTTTGGGCTCAGCAAACACCAGAGCAAACAGTCAGAAGGACCGTCCGAATGATAACCGACTACGACGATTACTGTCTAAGGGAATATGTGCTGAATGACGGCATGGACCAGACGCTGGCCCGCACAACGGCGCCAAGCGGGAGATGCTGCCTGCGTGTCGTGACAGCGAGCTGTTCGCCATATGTGTGAGCGGCGAATGGTGCGGCTGGAATCAGGCAACGGGGTTGCGGGGTCCTATGCAGGCACATCGGGGCAAGTTCCCCACTTTTCCGGAGCAGTGGCACTTCAGCCGGCCCATGCTGTTGGAGGAGCAGGATGAACCCTTTCTCCTCTTCGCTCTCTCCTCAGGTGATGCTCCTTTCATCGGGCTTCCGCCAGCCGCAGGCGCGCCAGGGTGATCTCTGGTTGCCAAACATCCTGTTGAACAGTGGGCGTCTGCGTCAGGAAGTCATAGACGACCAGTCTCAACTCGTAATCGCCGGGCTGAAGGTCGGCTGGGAAGTGGAGCAGGATCCTGGTGTCGACCGACGCACTCGCCGACCAATAGCTGGTGGGCCAATGGTCCGGGTTCCACAGGACAGCATCTTCCTGGAATGCCCTTTCGCCCTCAGCATTGTACAGGCGCAGGGATATCACATAATCTATATCCAGTCCGGGCTCGGTCTGCCATTGCAAGACCCCCCAGAGAGAGCGCTCCGGTCCCAAGTTGAGCAGTTGTCCAAACGGGAGTTGCTCTGCGTCGTGGCCGAGGGCAATTCCCTGGAGAGCGATGCCGCCGTCATAGTTGATTATCAGCGGCTCCGGTTGTTCATAGAGTAACCAGGGGCGTTCGAAGGAGATGTCGGCGTAGTTGTGGACGGTAAAGTCGTCGTAGTCGTCGGTGCCCAGGTAACGTCCGTACCTGGTCAGGAGGAAGGCCAGGAGTTCGGCATCATCGCCGATCCAGCGGCTTTCGGATTTCCACTCGACAAGCTTTACCACGGCGGCCTCCCTCGATTCCAACAGCGCGGTTTCAACGATCTGCGCCAGATTGGGAGCGTCCATAGGAAAGACATGGGCTGGCGCGATGCCGTGAGACAAGAGGTGGTACTTGACGCTGCTATGATTCTGGAAACCTGGGATCAGGTAGACCGTGTCGTCATAGGAGGGCTGCGCGCTCAGCGCCTGAGCCATAGCTATCGGTTCGGTTGGGCATACATCACAAGCGACCAGCAGGACGTGGTCGAGCATGATGTAGCCGCGGTCACCAAGAACGTAGTCGAAGAGTTGCAGTTGCAGAGATTTACCGGCGACGTAACCGAGCGGATGGACAATCAACTCGAAGCGGTCAGAATTTTTGCCGCGCCAGACCGCGGTTTCTTCGCCATCGGCGAGCAGGCGCAGCCCGACGCCGTTGAGGCCGCCGCCGGCAATGAGGAAGGCGAGGTATTGGTGAGCGGAGGCGGTGAAGGACGGCGAGAGGGCCTGGCCGGTCACACGGTTTCCTTTGCTGGGGTGGTAGCTGGTCAGGAAGTCGGAGTCGGCGCGGTTCCAGATCAGCTGTTGTCGCGCGTAATTTGCGTGCTGGTCGAAGTTGCTGACGGCCTGACCAGACGGTTGCCAGCCGTCAAAGCCGTGCTCGAAGTGTGCGAGAATCCGCTCGCCGACATAGGTGTGTTCGCCGACATGAAAGCGGTTGCGGGCAGGTTCGACGGTCGAAAAAGTTTTGTTGGCTCTCAGGTCGCGGCCGGCGAAACGGTCTGTTGCCCACTGCGCATTGAAAGTATTGAAGGGCATCCAGAGGTCGGGGCCGAAGTTGACGGCGTAGTCTGCGACGTTCAGCGCGGCGTCGGCGCTGGAGGCTGGGGGGAATATCCTGAGGTTGACGCCCCGCTGTTTCAGGTATTCGGATGTCGCCTGGCGGTCATGCGCTATGTAACGACGGTCGTTGCTTTTGGTAACGGGCGTGCGCGCCACTGTCGAGTCGGTCAAGCCATGGTAGTCGACGATTTTTAGGTCTGGAATGAAATAGAACCTTCCTATGAATTGGTTGACCATCAGGGCGTCGTCGGGAATGAAAGGTCGCTCACTTCCTTCGTATGGTTTCCAGAGGCGAATGTAAGAGTTGGCGCCGTTGCGGTGAAGAGGGAAGCGTAGGGCGACCCCATTCCTGCTACACAGGCGGCGCATATCGTTGGAGATGGCGACGAGCGCTGGCATGCCCGGCGCGGCCAGCAGCCAGCCCGCGTTCTCGTGATTGAGTTCGATAGGCGGGTAGTTGTCTTGTTGGCGGAGCGCGGCCCCCTCGAATAGCAGGACACCTTGAATCGCGCTGGCGTAGAACAAAATGGGCAGGAAGAGCGTAATCGTGCAGGTGCTTCCCCAGGCCGGCGAGCCCGGGACTCGTGGGAACCTTCGCAGGCCGGCTGATATCCTGAAGCCGAGCAGAGCGATGCCTTCGGCTGCAGGAACTGCCAACAGAGGCCAATAGAAGTCGAGGGGGCGAAACTCGAAATGGTCGCCGCCAATTGGCAGCAGATAGGCCATGTGGGCGGCGATACAGAGAAGAGGGAGAGCGAGAGAGCTATCGCGATGCACCTGCCAGCGCGAGCGTAGCGCCAGGAAAGCCAGCGGCAGCAGGATATAGAGCCCGGTCTCCAAGGCGGCGGCCAAAAGATAGCGGAAGCCCGATTCGTACCAAGGCCGGACGTGCTTGGCGTAGTAGGTGTTGGGCAGCCATTCGCCGTAATAGCTGTAGCGGAAGAGGAAGTGGGCGGCGACCAGGATGAGAAAAGGCGCAACCAGAGAAATCAGGTCCCGGACCAGCCCGGAGTTTATTCTTCGGTCTGAGACCACGCGCTGGACAGCGAACCAACCGAAACAGCAAGCGGCCAGCATCAGGCCCTCGGGCCGCGTCAAAGCGGCCGCGGCCAAGCTCAGCGACGCGATCAACAGGCCCCGGCGGCTGTTTGTGTACACGCTGAGGCAGACGACCGCCGTGACGATGAAAAAGGTGAACTGGCGCGTCTCGAGTCCGCCGCCGGATGTCCAGACGGCGAAGGTGGCGCTGCTGCAGAGCAGGCCCAGCGCCATCCAGCCGACCAGTCCCCGGTTGCGCAGCGAGGGCAGGCGGACGACCCACCACAACATGGCGGCGACAGTGCCGACGGTGTAGGCGACCGAGAGCCAGGGCGCGGCGTATTCCGGGCGCACGCCGAAGATGCCCCAGATGGCGGCCAGTTCCAGGATCCAGAGGAAGTTGGTGTAGCCCTCGACGTACTCGCCCGGGTTGAAGACCAGGCCGTGTCCTTCGAGGAGGTTGCGCGTGTAGCGGAAGCTGATGAAAGCGTCGTCGCACAAGAACCAGGCGACGCTGGAGAGCCAGCCGAGGAGCGCGAGCCACGGGAGAAAGGACAGGAGGGATGCGGGAGACAGGTTGAGGGGATTTAACGGTCTTTTCAGCGAATTCGTCATGTTGAGGCAGCGTGGTTGCGTATCCTCAGTTTCTGGCGGCGCCAGGAGTTAACGTATTTTGTAAGGGCAGGCGAGATACCTGGGCATCCCTGGAAGCAGACTGTGCGAAAGTCCTGGAGTCAAGCGGAGTTCATATGAACTGTCAGGCACCCGGTCGCGGCGGCAACTGAAAGCTTGAAATTCCGGAATGGAAACTGAGAAATGATGTCTTTCAACGTACTGAAGATAGCCGAAGTATTTCCAAGTACCAATTCCATAGAGTGTTATCACTCCCATATTTGATTAATTCGCCTGCCGTGGGTTACAGCAGTTGGTCTGTTTGGCACTGGCTCCGTCGGCCCAGACAAACGGCGCCAAACATTCGGAGTTGGCAGAAGATAATGCTTCAATTAAGATTGATGATCATTGCTGTGGTAGCCCGAGCAAGAGAGACGACTGAAGATTCCTATGGACCATACATCGCCGCTGTCGCAGACAGCTGCAGACAGTGTAGAGAGTGTAGAGAGTCACCCAGCCACAAGCGGTACACGACGCCCGCGCTGGGGGATCGCGGCGTTCCTGGTTCTGGCTTTCGCCGTGGTCCTGGTCAGCAGCATCAACACACCGCAGGCGCGCTTTTTCGCGGCCGAGCGCTTCCAGACCTTCGTCACCATTTTCCTCGGTCTCTTCATCGAAGCCGCGCCCTTTTTGCTGGCCGGTTCAATCGTGTCGGGCATCATTGCGGTCTATGTGAACCAGGCGATGGTGGACCGGTTCATACCGGATAATCCGCTGCTGGCTGCGCTGGCGGGCGCGGGTCTGGGGCTTGTGTTCCCTGTCTGTGAATGCGGCGTCGTGCCGGTCACGCGCCGGCTCTATGGCAAGGGGCTGCCTCTGCCGGTGGGCATCGCGTTTCTGCTGGCCGCGCCGGTGATCAATCCGGTCGTCATTTTCAGCACGTTCGCGGCTTTCGGCTGGGGGCCTGTGCTGTGGGGACGGGTCGCCTTCAGTATTGTGGTCGCGTTTGCGGTTGGGCTGGTCTTCCACCTTGCCCGACCGCAGGAGATCCTGCTGCCGCAGATTCTCAACTCTACGGCTGGCGCCAGCGGTCACGATCACAATGACGACCATCACCATCCCGATTCGAGTCCGCGCATGTGGCAGGCTCTGTCCACGGCCGGTGATGACTTTCTGGATATGGGGCGCTATCTGATCATCGGGGCGTTGCTGGCCGCGGCCATGCAGACCCTTGTATCCCAGTCCACGCTGTTCGCCATCGGTCAGGGGCCGATCATCTCCGTCTTCGTGATGATGGCGGTGGCATTCATTCTCTCGGTCTGCTCCACGGTGGATGCCTTTATCGCCCTGGCCTTCAGCAGCGCGTTTACGACCGGCTCGCTGTTCGGGTTTCTCGTCTTCGGCCCGATGGTGGATGTCAAGAGCTCGCTGCTGTTCCTGGGGGTCTTCCGGCAGCGGACCGTCCTCTATCTGATTCTGTTGCCCCTGTCGCTGGTGGCGGTTATCGGCGTTTTCTGGAATGTGCAGGTGGGCGTATGAGGTTTCTGCGTTTGCCCAGGGTGCAGATCGCGCTCAAGGCGATGCTCCTGTTCGGAATGGGCATCTTTCTGCTGACGCGCATCACATCCGGCGCGCTCAACTTTTACATCAGTGACCGCTTTGGCTGGCTGACGATGGCGGCTGTCCTCGGTCTCTTTGTGGTGGGGGGGAGCTACCGCTACCTGTTCAGAGACGCCGAGCGGACGCCTGCCGGGGACGACGGCCATGCTCATCCTTCGCATTCTGACGATCAACACGGTCATGCTCTGGGGTGGGCCGGGTTTCTGCTAATTTCCCTCCCGATCATCCTGGGGCTGCTCGTGCCGCCGCGACCCCTGGGCGTGGCGGCCCTGCAAAATCGTGAGATCAGCGTCGGGGGTGTGGACTCCGTGCTGCCTGCGGCTGTGCGTTCGACGCAGATGAAGGAGAGCAGCGAGCGCACGATCCTGGATTGGGTCCTCGCCTTTCACGAGGGCCAATGGCCAGCCGAGACGGACATGGCCGATGTGATCGGCTTTGTTTACCATGACGACAACGTGGACGAGGGACGGTTTACCGTCACCCGTTTTGTCGTCGGCTGCTGTGCCGCCGACGCCATGGCCGTCGGCCTGCCGGTCAGCGTGGCACCGGAGGGCGCTCCCGGCCAGCCGTCTATGGACGAGATGGAAGAAGGGCAGTGGGTGCGGGTCATTGGGCGTTTCGCGCCACCGGTCGGGAATGCTTTGCCGGTGCTGGTGGCTGAGCAGTTGGACGCCGTGCCGGAGCCGAATCAGCCCTATCTCTATCCCTGAGCCCGCGATGCAACGCTCACTTATCACTTCTCGCATCAGCCGCTTTGACCTAGCTGTGCTGGCCATTCTCAGCGTGTGCGCGCTGCTGCTGCTGGGCCTGTGGGGGCGGAGAGGCAGCGCTACCGGCGACGATGGCAGCGCCTTCCTGCTCTACAAAACGGTCGATGAAGTCGGACGCGCACAACTGCACGCACTGCCATTCACGGATGGAGAGTTTGGCGCGGATCTGCAGCCCCGCCCCCTGACCGCGGATGACGAAAGCGTGTGGGATTTTGCGCCGTCGCCCGACGGAAAGCAGGTCGTCTACGCGGCGCTGGGTGAGATGGGTTTCAGCGATCTGCGGCTGATCGAGCTGGCCAACGGGCGGGCCAAATCGTTGCTGGCCTGTGAGAATGGCTCATGCAGTGGGCCGAGTTGGTCATCCAGTGGTCAGTATCTGGCTTACACGCGTCGTTCGGTCAACGCGTTCGCCTCCGGCCTGCTCAGCCCGCCGCGCATTTGGATACTGGATGTAGAGACGGGCGAGAGCGCGCCGATATTTGGCGACAGCCAACGTCTTGGCCTGGACGCGCGCTGGTCTGCCGATGGCGAGTGGCTCTGTTTTGTGTCGCCGGAGGAACAGAAGTTGGTCGTCTTCAATCTGACGGGCGGTCAGACCGCCTTTTACGCGAATGCTACAGGAGAGACATGCGCCTGGGACCGCTCCCAGCCGCGGCTCTATACGACCGATTTCTGGCAGCGCGGCGACGAATGGATGACCCATCTGCTCGCGATCGACGTGGAGAGCGGTGAGCAGGTCGATCTGAGCGGGGCGGGCAACCTGGTCCACGACAGTTCGGCCGTTCCGTCTCCCGATGGCGCCTGGATTGCCTTTCAGCGCAAAGAGGTGGAGGGCCCCGGCGCGACGCGCGGCAGCCAGATCTGGCGGATGCGCCCTGACGGCACAGAGGCGACTGCGCTGACGGCAGACCCCGTTTACGACCACGGGCCGCCGGTCTGGAGCCCCGACGGGCGCCTTCTGATCACGCGCCGGTTTCCGCTGCGGGGCCCGGATGTCGTGTCGTCCCTGTGGTTGATCGAATTGGAGAGCGGCGCGCTGCGTCACCTGCTGGAGCCGGGAGACTTCCCAGCCTTTGCGCGCTGAACGGCGGCGGTCCGTGATCCCTGGCAGGCGCCACCGTTAGCGGCCGGCGGCGATCAGGTCGATATCCCCAGCAGTCCCCGGGTGAGCTGGAAGTCGATATTTTTGTGGACCATGTTCTGCGGCTGATAGTCACCCGCCAACGTTTGCGCGGCCAGATCCAGGATCTGGCCCGGCCACTCGGAGGGGGCGTCTCCAAGTAGTGTCAGATCGGGTGCGGCGCGGGCGTTCGCGCCGGCAAGGTGCAAGAGCGGCACGAGCGGATGCCCGGCCCTCAGCCGGTCGGAGTAGGCGATGATCAGGTGCGCGCCGCTTGCGCCCAGTCCCGTCAGCGTTTCCGTCCAGTGGGGGGTGGGTATCTCCATCAGGTGGAAACCCGCCGCCTGCGCGGCCTGGCCGTAAGCGAGCGACGGCTGCAACGCGGCATCGCCGATTCTCAGAAGGTCGCGGTAGGCGGCGGCCTGAATCAGCGAGCCGGAGGCCGGCGTCACCACACTGCCGCCCGCGGCCACGACCGATTGGGTGATACGAGCGAGGCTGTGCGCCGCGTCATCCGGGATAGCGCCATCGTTGAGCAGGGCCAGGAACAGTTTCTGATCGTTTCGGTTCTGCTGCCGGGGCGCGGCCGTGCGCGCGGCGAAGTAACTGTCGATTTTGTCGAGGACGTTGGCGATGCCGCCATCCAACTGGACGCTGGCCCAGCCGAAATCCTCCTCTGCAAGAGCGGCGTCGCGCAGCAGCGAATGGATGTAATCGTTGTGCGCTTTCTCGCAGCCATGTTCCAGAAAGAGACAGGCGTCGACCAGGGGATGGGTCGCGTATCCGATCATCGTGCGTGCGTAAATTTCTCTGGTCGAGGCGAAGGCGACGCCGCAGCCTTCGGTATGGGGCAAGGCGGCAAAGCGGGGACGCCGCCCGGATTCGCTCAACCCCGCCGCGGCTTGATTCAGACGCTGGGCGGCCATCGCGGCGATCTGGCCGGAGCAGAGACTTGTGGGCAGAACCAGACCGACGCGCGCGGCGGCCGGTCCGGGCAGGTCAATCTCCTGCTTTGTAGGCATCGTTTGTATCGCAAGCGGTTGTCCGTCCGGCTGCGGGCGAGCCAGGATCGTCTGCAGTTGGCTGAGGTCCTGCTGCTGCCAGTTGCGCCAGATCGAGATCTGCGAATGACCGGCCAGTTCACCTTTGCTACGCCGCCCGGACGCGATTTCCACGAGCAGGCCGAGACTCTCGTCGCGCAGTTGGGCCATCGTCTTGCCGTCGAGAAAGGCGCCGGCGTTGACGTCCATTTCCTGGGATAGCAGTTCGAAGCGCGGCGTCGTAGTCATCACTTTGATCGTCGGCACGAAGGGGAAATTGGTGATTGAGCCATTGCCGGTGACGAAGATAATCAGATTGGAGCCGCCGGCCACCTGACCGGCGATGCTTTCCAGATCGTTGCCCGGCGTGTTCATGAAGTAGAGGCCGGGCGGCGTCTTCGACATCCGCTCCGCGTAGTCCACAACCCAATCCAGACGCACATCCGGGTGCCGTTTCATGGCCGCGCCGATCGATTTGAGCGCGATGTTGTAGAGTCCCCGGTATTTGTTGCCGCCCGAGGGATTGCCCTCCGCCGTCTGGCCGTGCCACGCCAGCCGCTGCTTGAACTGCGCCACAAAGTCGAGAAAGGCGCGCGCGGTCGCCAGATCGCGCGTGTTCTGGAGCATATACGCTTCGGCGCCGATCAGTTCGTCGGTCTCGGCCAGGTTGGCGCGCCCGCCATAGCCGATGATCTGTTTGGCGATCGCGGACGCCAGTGGATTGCCGGATACGCCGGAGAAGGCGTCCGAGCCGCCGCACTGGAGGGCGATGTTCAGATGTGCCAGGGATTCGGGCGTGCGCGGCAAGGCCGCGATGTGGGGGAGCCAGCGATTGACGACCGCCGCTCCCTGCGCCAGGTCGGCCTGCCAGTCCCCGGACAGGGTGAAGAAGCGATGGGGCACATTGTCCAGGGGATAGCCGTTTGCGCGCAGATAGGTCTCCAACTCGGCGTTGCTGATGGCCCGGTCCGCGGTCGGGGATGTTTCGGGCGCGTCCACGGCCAGCACTGCGCCCACGTTCGGATGCACGACCAACCCGGCCAGGGTACGCAGCACAAACTGGCGGTTGTTAAGCCGTTCGTAGCCGCTGCCTTCGGTGTGGGCGATGGCGACGATGCCGTCGAATTCCGGGAGTGCCTGCGCTTCCGGCTGTAACGCCTGCGCCAGCCTTCTGGCAAAGCCGGCGGTGCTGGAGGTCGTGCCCAAGATGACGATCATGTTGCGTGTGCCGACACCGCGCCCGCCGTCGCGCCGAAACCCCTGAAAGGTGCGTTTCTCGCGGTAGCGTTCCACCTGCTGACCGGGTCGGAAGTTGGCTTCGTCCACCTGGTGGGCGATGATCCGATCCTGGAAATTGGGTTGCTGGGGGACGGTGAAATCCAGCGAGCGTCCGTTGAGCGCCTCGATCATACCGGCGTTGCAGACGTACTCCCCCGGCGCGATTGGCCGCGTTGCCATGCCAAAAGGAAGCTCCCAGGAGAGCAGAGGTTCGCCCGCCGCGATCGGTCTGATGGCGAAACGGTGGCCAACCAGAATTGTGGTGTCGAGGGTGAACTGGGCGCGATCATGCTCGATGGTCAGGCCGGCTTCAAGGCGGCGCGTGGCGATGGCGACATTGTCACCGGCGCTGGCCAGGCGGGCGATCTCATCAAAGGCGACCGGGATACGGTTCGTTCTGTTGCTTGACATGAGGGAGCCCCGTCGTGGGTACTTCGCATTGCATGTTGCGAACTGTGTTGTTGGTGAGACACTCTATGCCTGGCGCTCGCGGACGGGCTGGGCCGGTATCCTGTTGATCAGGCCCAAGACCGCAAGCGCCACTGCCAATGACATGGCCGCGCCGACCCAGTAGGGCGTGACCGGCCCCCGGGCAAAGAGAACGCCGGCGATGGCCGTGCTGATGATGGTGGAAAGATTGACGCTCGATTGAAACATGCCCAGCACGCCGCCGCGATCCTGCTCCGCCACGAATGAGGTGGACATGGACTGTAAAGGCGGACCGGCGATGCCGAAACCGACGGCGAAGAAGAGCGAGCCGAATGCCCCGAGCCACGGTGTTGTGACAAGCGCATAGATGACCATGCCGATGGTGCGCAAGAGGCTGCCCATGACGACAAGTTGGCCTTCACTGAAGCGTTTCGCCAGCCGCCGTAGAAGGAGGGTCTGCGTGAACAGCTGGGATGCGCCGACGACGGTCAGCAACAGTCCGATGCCGATGTCAATCATTTCCTTGCTCTCACCCTGGAACAGCACGGCCTCGCCGTACAGCGCAAAGGTGGCCTGCAACAGTCCCAGGGAGAATTGACCGAAAAACGCGATCAACAGAATCGTCATCAGCGGCAGATTGCGCAGTGCGCTGCCGACGGTGAGGCTGGCGGCGCGCCGGGCGCGGGCGCTGTGGCGCTCTTCCGCCGAGAGCGTCTCATCCAGCGCGTACCAGGTTAGCAGGACGACTGCTGCCGCCGCCACCGCCGCCACGAGGAAGGGCGTGATCGGGCCGTAGGCAGCCGCCAGCACGCCCCCCAATGCCGGGCCAAACAGGAAGCCCAGGCCAAAGGCGGCGTAGATGTAGCCCAGGCTTTCGACGCGCTTTTCCCGCGGCGTGATGTCGGTGATGTAGGCCTGGGCGACGATGATGTTGCCGCCGGTGATTCCATCCAGGATGCGGGCGAAGAACAGCCAGCCGAAGTTGGGCGCAAAGGCCAGCAAGACAAAGCTGATGACCGTTCCGATCTGGCTGACGATCAGCACCGGAATCCGTCCGTAGTGATCGGACAGGCGGCCAATGTAGGGGCCGGCGAGGAATTGGGCGGCGAAGAAGGCGGAGGTGAGCAGCGCGATCATCTCCGCTGACATCCGGAACTCGCGCTGCGCATACAGCGGGAGTACAGGCAGGATCAGCGACGCGCCCAGCATCTGTACAAAGACGACCAGCAGAATTGTCAGCAGCCGTCTGTCGAATGTGCCGGATTTCATGCGCGGCGACGGTTGGCCTCATCCGTCCGCGATTGCAAGCCGTCGAACTGCCGCGGGCGGTGGATTCGTCGATTGTGCGGTGACGATGTTGGGGAAGAGAACTGTTGCATAGGGGGCGCCGGGGGCGTGCGTCGCCGGGCGCGGCTCATGGCTGGCTCTGCTCCTCCTGCGTCTGTTCCTTCTGGGGCACAGTCAGTGACAGTCCAACCCAAAGGTTATTGGGGTCTTCGCCGATCAGGTCCTGGTTGGCGTTGTAGATTTCTGTCCAGCGGGCTGAGTCTCCGTACAATCGAGAGGCGATGTGGCGCAGGTTTTCGCCCGCCTGGACAGAGTATGTCTGCGGCAGGTCCACCACCAGTTCATCATGGTTAATCGAGGTAACGCCTTCAATCGCGGCCGCCAGTTGCAACAACTCGATCTGGTCCGAGGTCAGTGTCACAGTTCCTTGTAAAGTCAGTTCGCCGGGGGGCGCGCCCGCGGCCCATGAGGCGCGCAGGTCAAGCGCGGCCAGGTCCGGACGGGCCTGTTCACTCAGGAATGTGGTCAGATCGAAGGTGTGCGCGCGTGCCGCGGCAACGATTGTCGCGGCCACATCAGGCGTTTCGCCGGATGCAACCGTGGTCGTGGGCGGGCTTATTTGTGTGGGTTCCGGCGTCGCTACTGATGACTGCGCCCCTGCTTGAGCGGGAGGAGGGGTCGCGGTCGGCTGCGCGGGCGTAGGGGCGGGCGTGTCTTGAACCGCGGCGGCGCCGATTTGCGCGCCGGTGTCGGGCGCGGGGGCCGCTTCGCTATCCACGGTCGGCTCATCGCGGGTGAGGGAGGAGAAGACCGACGCCAACTCGTCGGGCACTGAAGGCAGTTGCCGCAGCGCCGACAGCAGAGAATCGCCTGCGCCTTGCGTGAGGAGGATGACAGCCAGCAGCACAACGGCGATGGGAATTGCCCAAGGGAGACGATTGCGCCGCGCTTTGAGGGCACCTATCTTGGAGTCCCGTTTTTCAGCCAGCGGGGCCGGGTAATACTCGGTGCTGAACTGTCGGCTTGCTTTGCCAACTGCGAGTTGCGTGCCTTTGACCCGGCCGCGTTTGCGGGCCTCTTCCCGCCGTCCCAGCTGTAACTGCTCCTGATGGGAGCGCAGCAGCCATTCGCCCTCGCCGCGCAGCACGTCATCGGCGGGGATGGCGGCTACGTGTTCCCGCATCTCCTTGAATTCGCCCCGTTTGCGATAGATGAGCGCCGCCAGCAGGTACAGCTCGGGCGCCTCCAACACGTCAATGCCTTGTTGAATCCCCTCGAGTGCGGCCTCCTCATTCCCCATCGAATAGTGTTCGAGGGCGCGATGGTAGACGGTGCGGGTCATCTCCGTCGGCGTATAGTGTGAGGCGACATCTGCGCCGCAGGCTGGGCAATTCGCGAACGATGAGGTGACCTCTACCGGAGCGCCGCATTGAGGGCAAGCCAGGTGCATATTATCCTATCCAGACCGCATACTGCGTGGTGTATTGAGTTTTGGGTAAAAAGGCGATCAGGAGGTCTTCAGAAGTCGGTTTTCCGTTCTTGGCAACACCACAGTTTCGAGTCGGGCGCCGTTGCTGAGAACAGGAAACCGAGAACCAGAAACCACTCTGGATCGAGAATCATCTATGTGGCAAGCTGGTCAGGGGAAGACAGTCTTGCGTGCCCGGTTTATGGGACTATGAAATCTTCAAAAACTCCACCTTTTCGAACCGGGTGAAGTGATTGAAGACTGGAAAACTATTCTGAACGCAGCCGCTTCATTTGACCGCATTCAGTTCTGTCGATACAATAGCCAACGGGAGGGGATGTGTCCCGGTGGACGCCCTGGTCTTCAAAATCAGTGGCAGGTGGCGCAGAGCCGGCTGCGGTGGGTTCGACTCCCACGCCTTCCCGAATCTGTTGTCGTAATATCTCGAAAACACCTCACAGACGAGACGCCTGTACTTCCAGGGGGTCGACGTCGCCCCCAGCGACAGGCTAATTTAACACTGGGCGCCCAACCCCTCGCCGCCGAAGAGCGCCAATCGCTTCTCCTGACTGGTTAGGGGCGCGCGCTGCTGGCGGTAGTGGAACTGAAGCGCGCGGCGCCGCTGCGCGGTACGATTGGGCGGTGTCCCGTGGTGGAGCAGGCTCTGGAAGATCAGCAGCCCGCCCGGTTTCAGCGGTACGGCCAGCGCGCCGCTGTTGTCTACGTCGGTGTCGCAGATCTGCCAATCCCGTCTTTGAAAATGCACGACCGGCCCCTGCAGATGGCTGCCCGGCGCAATGACCATGCAGCCATTCTCGACCGTTGCCTCGTCGAGGGCAATCCAGCAGCCCACCACCTTTGCCTCCAGATCGATCCGAAAATAGGCGTGATCCTGATGCCAGGGCTTTTCCCGGCCCATTCGGGGCGGCTTGAGCAGCGCCATATCCTGGAAAAGGACGGGGGAATCACCGATGAGACGCTGAACGAGCGTCAGCAGCTGCGGGTGATGGGCCAGGTCGTGCAGACGGTGGTCGTAGTCGACGAAGTGCATAAACTTGCGCACATAGTCCTGCTTTTGCTGCGGGGAAAGCTCCTCAACCGCCATACCCGCGGAAGTTCGCTCATAGTGAATGCCATCGAACTCCGCCACTTCACCCGACAGCAGGCGATACAACCCGTCCAGACCGTCCTGCACCTCCTGCGCTGAGAAGGCGTTCTCGACGACCAGGAAGCCCTGCGCGTGAAATTGGGCCACGTGCGCGTCCGTCACAGCGGCAAAGCCGTAGACACCTGTGCCGACCCCTGTCGGATCATACAGGCCCGGCGGGTAGCCGGCAGAGACGCCGTCGTCGAATTGCCGCACAGGAGTCGCTACCGTCATTATCTATCCTCCCGGAACCACAATGGATGGGCTGTCCTATTGTTTGTCTTGTTTTCGACGCAGAGGCGTCGATCTGGTGCCCGTCGACCCCATTGTCGGGCACTTGGCGAGGGGCCATACGAATAAAACGGACAACTGTGAAACCGTCCCTTTCCACCGCCACCAACTTTGGTCGGGGATACCCTCATACAGATACTACCATACTCTACTGCTACCATACAATACAATACAAGAAAACTAAATCGGTTACAAGCTCCAAAATTGGCGGAAAAACGCGGAGTCCAAACCGGCTGGCGAGGCCGATGGGTAGTTCCCAGTATTGGTCATGTCCAATTCATTCTTTGCCATAGGCGCAGGTCAATTCTGCGCCAGAAACGCGGTTACCTCGGCGCCGGTGGGAATGCCAAGGCGTGCGCCTTTTCTGGTGCAACAGAGCGCGCCCACTGCTGAAGCGAAACGCAGCAGTTCTCCCCACGCCATGCCCCGTGAAAGACCGGCGGCGAACGCGCCGTGGAAGGCATCGCCGGCGCCGGTGGTGTCCTCTGCCGCGATCGCAAAGGCCGGGTAGCTGCCCGCGCTGGCGCCGAACCGGCTGTCTGCCCGGTTGCGCCAGCACAGTCCCCGTTCGCCGAGGGTAATGATAGTCGAAGGCGCGCAGCGACTCAGTTGCGTCAGAGCGTCCGCCACATCGTCCTGGCGGCTGTATTCGCGGGCAAAGTGCTCTGACACCACCAGGAATTCCACCATTTCCATCAGCGTTTTCGAGCCGAGATGTAGCGTGTCGCCATCCAGCACAGTGGGGATGCCGGCGGTTCTGGCGCGAGCAATCAACGGTTCGGCTGCCGCGAGGTAATGTCCGTCCACCAGAACCGCACGCGGACAGCAATCTTCCAGAGGGAATTCCACCTCGCCCGGCATGTCCTGGCCAAGGCCGTAGTTGACAAGCGCACGGGCGCCGTCCGGCTTGACGAGAATGGCGGACAGGGATGTCGGCCACTCGCCGCGGGCCACCAGTTCCGTGTTGACGCCGGCCGCGCGCAGTTCATCGAGATGCTTGTCACCGTACATATCCCGGCCCAGATAGCCGGCGAAGGCCACTGAGTAACCGAGACGAGCGACTGTCATGGCCGCATTGGCCGCCGGCCCGCCGCCGCAGGAAGTTAACTCCGACGCCTTCATCTTTTCATCGGCGCCGACGTGCCGATCCACCGAGAAGATCAGGTCGTAGCAGGCGATGCCCAGACAGAGCACATCGACCATCAGTTCAACTGAATTGGAATTGTCATTCATTCTTCCAACCAGATCGGGTTCGACCACGCCCTGCCTCCCTGTCGGTCGCGTACGGTCACCCGGCAGTAGTGGCTGTCCCAGTCGGACAGGTCGAACTCGGCGCAGGTGAGACCGCTGTCCCAGGTGCGCCGGACGGCGCTGCCGACGCCGGTCAGGAAGATGCGTTCGACGGGGGAGCAGTGGACGGTCAAACTTTTTCCGGGGACAAGATCGATGTCATAGATCTCAGGGCCGGTGCTGGAATAGAATGCGCCGTCCTTCAGCGCGGTCAGCAGAGCCTCGGGGGAGAGCTCCTCGGCTTTCACCTGCACCCAGCCGCGGCGAAAGTCGTGGTGCTCCTTGAGATGGGCATCGTCGGCTGCGTAGGCGAAGTAGCGCTGGCGTTTGTCCAGTAGTATGTCCATCAGATGCCAGCTGTCGGGCCGATCGTTGGCGTCGTCGGCTATCCCGTTGTAGACCTCGACCGCGTGGGCCGAGCCTAAGGCTGCGACGTCGTTTTCGGTAAGCGTGTACCAGTGGGGATGGGCGATGCCGACAAAGGCGCCGGCCTCCTTGGCCCTGGCGGCGAGTTGGGCGCCGCTTTCCTCCGGGTCGGTGGGCGCGAAATCGAGGGGCAGGCCGGCGGCCACGATATGCCAGGCGGAGCCGTTCTCGATGGCTCCGCTGTGCAGTTCGGCGCCGATGATGGTCGTGAACCCGGCTGAACGGAAGGGCCGCGTGTCGGTGACCGGAAAGCCGTACTGCTCCATAAAGTGATCGGTCAGGGCGATGAAATCGTAACCGCCCTGTTCATACAGTCTGCAGACCTCCTGCGGTGGCTTGCCCCCGTCGGAGCGGGTCGAGTGTGTGTGAAGATTTCCTTTCCAGAAGCGGCCGGGGTTGGCGAATGGCGGCAGTTCCATAGTTTCTCCAATCTGTTGATTGATGGCTTGCAAAGGCGGGTAGGTGGGACGGGCGGTTGGACTCTTAACGATCTAACAAGTGGTTGGCATCTGATTGAAAGGGCCCGGTAATTGGCCGGCGGCGGTGTCTTTTTCGTCCAGAAAATCGACAACGATATCGGCGAAGTTGTCCAGCCGGTGAACGCGCTGGGCATAGGCCGCGGCCCGGCTGCCGACGAGAATGGTCAAGGCCTTGTTCTCGGTGTGCTTGCGGGTCGAGCAGTCCTCGACATTGCCATGATCGCTGGCGACTATCAGGAGGGTCTGCTGCCAGTCCATCACATTTAACAGCCCGGCCAGGAAGCCGTCAATGCGTTCGAAATTCTCAATAGCGCCGCCGAGATCGCGGTAGTGGCCCAGGAAGTCTGTCAGCCAGTGCTCGAAAAAGGCGAAGCGAACCGGCTGGGCGAGTCGCCAGAACTGCGCGCCCGCTTCCTGCGGCGTGTAGAGTGGAACATCAGGATAACCCAACTCTGTGCGCCAGCCCTGGCCGGTGAAATTTGCGGACAGAGCCTGTTGCGCTACCATCTCTCGCCATGTCCGCAGCCGCAAACCGCCGCGCCGCGCGGCGTAGGGGACTGCGCTCAGCAGGCGTTTGCCGCGCTTGACAGCGTCAAAGTAGCCCTGGGGATAGGCGTTGATGAAGGCGGTGGCATGGCCCGCCGCGTGGAGCCGGGCGAAGATGCCGGCTTCGTCCAGGATGTCGCGCACGCGCTGGTCCGGGCGCGGGCCGTAGTGTTCCCCCAGGCGGGCCGGCGCGTTGACGCCGGTCAGGATGGCCGTCTGCCCGGTGGCGCTCTGGGGGCGTCCCGGCACACCCAGATGGGCGTCGGTTGGGATCAGGTGCGCGTCACCGTGGTTGAATCGCCCGGTGGAAGCGGTGAGCGGGTGGCCGTCGAAAAGCGCAGCCAGCGTGGGGAGTGTGGCCGCAGCCAGCGGGTTCGTCTGCGGGTCATCCCGTCCCAGGCCAACGCCGTCAAGAAAGAGGAAAAGGACACGGCGCATGGTGTTCAGTGGCCGGAAGCCAGGGTTCAGTGGACATAGACTGGTCACCTGTGTTCGCTTTCGATGATTTCGACCAGCCGCTCTTCGAGAACATCCAATCCGGGATCGCTCTCTCTGTACGCCAGCCCCAGCCGCGCCGCGGCCGCGCGGGCGCGTTCGCTCTCGTCCTGATCGGGCAACTGGCGCAGATAGAGCAGTTCCTCGTAGTTGCCGAAGTAGATGTCGCGCAACTCCGGGTGGCGGTCAAGCCCAAGCGATTCGATGACGAGGCCCTCGTAGTGGTGGGCGAGGAAATCGGTCAGGTAGAATGTGCCCGGCTGGCGTTCGGTTTGCTCATGGAAGCGTGCGCCGGCATAGAACTCGTAGCAGTGCGGGCCGGGGATGCGCACGGCATGGGGATAGCGGGCCAGCAGCGCGTCGAGAGCGCCGACCGTGCCGCATTCGCCATAGCCGACGAGAATGCGGTCGAAGCGGCCCGCCCAGGCGTCCAGTGTTTTCTCCACCGCGGGTGCGATGCGTTCGGGGCGGTTATGCAGTTGCGCGGGAACGGCGGTCAGCTCGTAGTCCCAGCCGCGTCGGTTGGCGATGGCGAGAAGTTCGCGCACGATTGCGCCGCAGGCGATGATGCCGATTTTCAAGTATTTTCTCCTTGGCCCGCGCAGGAAGCCCGGAGCGGGATTAAAACAGTTGTATCTGCCTGACCAATCAAACAACCGTCAAACAAATTCTGGCGTTCCTACCACTGTAATGAGCCGGAAGAACGACCAAACTCTGCTCGTTTCAGCCTGTTCAATCAAACAACGGTCAAACAAACGTCTTCCGTTGAGGAACTATCCGGCCCAGTAGGGCAGATATGTCCGACTTTTGGCCCCCACTTCGGGATCTCTTATGATGACCAACTCTGAATCCACAGATTCCTTGAGAAGCCTTGACGCTTGGGATGCATTCTTTTCTTCGATACCGAAGCGTTCCCGAATTGATGTATTATTCATGGGAAGTTTCATCACATAGCGCAAACATGCGTGCAGGTAACAGGCCCGCACCCGGTCCGTTTTTTCCATTTCATTCAGTGGCTTCTGGGCAAAGAGAGTTGTCCGTGTAAAACCATTGGGAGCCTCAAACAGTGGTGCCGGCAGCTGATAAAATTCGGCCAGTTCAACAACCCTGTCAATTCCACTGCCGCGTTCTTCACAGAAATTGAACCGGCGCATCATTGAGGCCAAAGTTTCGTTTAGAGACCGCGGCGGTGAATCCACAAAGCGGTCCGTTTCCACCAGTGGGCTGCCCGGATTGGTAATTTCAATGCGGCTGTCGAAGATCTCCACCATTGGCCCGGCGCCGGTGACATTGAAGTCCTGGTGAATCAGTGCATTTGCGACCAGTTCGCGCACTGCAATTTCAGGAAACATCGGTACCGACCGCCGCAAGGAGCGTTCGATGACTTCGTTGGTGGGTACAAGCGCCATAATGTACTCAACCACTCTGGGGAATTCGACGGCATATCCAAGTACGCCTTCCTGTTCTCTTATCGTTTCGGTGCGGCCTGCGCCGCGGTATTGAATGACGCGAATGGCCTTGCGCCTGATCTGTGGAAAATCATTCAGGTTTCGGGCAAACAGGACAGCTCCCAGATTGCTGATGTCCCAGCCCCCGGCATCGCAGCGCCCAATCAGCCTGTCGTCTTCGAGCGCGTTGAGGATCGCAGCGCGTCCGTCAGGGATAGGTCTGTCAAGCAGTTCGAAGTAGGCGGGGTAGTAGACCTTGTGCAAAGCGTCTTCGTCGCTGACCTGCTCCACAGCCACACGATTTTCGAAAGTAATCTGGTCGAAGACACGCCAGAGTGCACGCCGCTTCTCAGGGTAGTCTTTTAGTCTGCGCGTGCTGCCGCCTACACGGATAAACTCCTCACCACCGAAGGCCACAGGCTGGTGAGATGCAGGTTCTACCTCCAAGAGTACAACCCGCTGGCCTTCGACCTCGATTTCGTTGAAACGAAACTCAATGCGCGGGCTTATCAGACTATACAGCCAGCTCTCCAGCGGTTCGTTGCCCTTCTTGGCGGTTGACGGCAAAAACGTCGTTCCAACAATTTCGTGCGTTTCGTCCTGTATCCCCCAAATGGCTGACGCGGACGTTTTTCCGTTGATGGCTGCCCCGTTCGCCAGAGCAGAGATATTCCTTCCGATGGTATCCGGATTGTCATTATTGCCCTTGAATTCTACCCATTCGGTTTCGCTCGGCAGGCGGCGCAATTCCCGCACCATGCCAGAGAGATATTCAGGGCTTCGGGTCGGAATCATTTCTGTACCTTCCCGGATGCTTCGCCGGAGTCACCACGGTAATTCGACAGGCATTAAGATGACAGCTAACGCTCCCCTGTTCCTCTTGCAGCCCCTCTTTTCTCACAACGCTCGACATGCCCGCGCAGCGCGCGATTGGTGTCCGTCTGGTCGCCGCGACCACCCTGCGCGTGGGCTTTGAACCATGAGATGATGTCCGCGTCCAAGCGCAGCGTGATCTGCTGCTTGACGGGCCGGTAGTAGACGCCGCGTTGGGCGCCCGACCAGTCGATCACTTCGGGGAAGTCGGTCGTGTTGATCCAGTCGTCGGGCAGTTTCTGGAGGGCATGAAGTACCGCCCGGCGTTTATCGGTCAACTGCATGTTTTTGGTCATGGTTCGCGGCGTTTCGCTGGAAGACGATGGTACAGGTTTGAAGAGCATCGTCGCATTCGCTGCCAGTAGTATACCTTATCGTCGTGATGTTTTCATGTCGCCCGCTCTGGCGCCGCGCGCGCGTCTCACATCGACCGCAGCCAGCGCGCCGGGCACAGATGCGCGGACCGCCGCACTCTGCGCCGCGCATACGCTCCGGGTCCGCGGCTGTAACGCCTGCGCGTCTCGGTAGATCCGCAACATTCGGAAAAACCACCTCAGCATATACTCCCCTTTCGCCAGGGAGAGAAGTGAATTCGTCTTTCACTTCTCTTACGCCAACGCATCCCGCATGGCCTGCAGATGGGTCGGCGTTGTGCCGCAGCAGCCGCCGATTATATCCACGCCCAGGGCCTTCATCTGGCGCGCATAGTCGGCCATCACCTCCGGCGTGCCGTCGTAGAAAACATCCCCTCCTTGCAGGACCGGCAGTCCCGCGTTGCTCTGGGCATACAGCACGACTCCTGGGGGACGATGCGCAACCATCTCCGTCATCACCGTCTGGATCTCGGTCGGGCCGTTGCCGCAGTTGGCCCCGATTACCTGAACGCCCCAACTGGCAAGCGTCTCCACCGCCTGTTTGGGGCTGACGCCTATCATCGTGTGCAGGTTGGTATCGAATGTGAGCATGCAGACGATCGGCAGTTCCGTCACCTGCTCCACGGCGCGCACCGCGGCCTCCACCTCCTTCAGGTCGCTCATCGTCTCGGTGAGAAAGAAGTCGGCGCCGGCCTCGGCCATGACCACCATCTGCTCGGCGAAGAGCTCCGTCGCCTCCTCCATCGTCATTACGCCCAGGGGATCCAGCAGCTCGCCGGTGGGGCCGACCGAGGCTGCCACCAGCACGTCGCCGGCTTCGTCGGCGACCGCGCGCGCCAGCCGAACCCCGGCCGCATTCAGTTCGACAAGTCTGTCCTGCAGGTTGTGCATTTTGAGGCGGGCGGTTGTGCCGCCAAAGGTGTTGGTCGAGATGATGTGGCATCCGGCCTCGGCGTAACCGCGATAGACCGCCTGCACCGCGTCCGGATTTCCCACATTCCACAGTTCTGGCGCGTCGCCGCCGGTCAGCCCCGCGTCTTGCAGCATCGTCGCCATTGCGCCGTCAGCCAGCAGGGGGCCACCCAGCCGCAGGCGTTCGATCACCGGGTGGGGGCGGGGCGTCAGCCACGCGCCGGTAGGGGAGTCGGGCTTAATCGCCGCCAGCATCTGGCGTATTCGTCGCGGGGGATAGTCGGCTTCAAGCTGCGCGGCGACAGCCTGGGCCACCTCCTGGGGACCTCCAGTTTGCTCCTGCCAGTCCGAACGGAGCCAACCGTCGAGGTATTCATCGGTACCGGTGGCGCCGGCGCGCATCGCGGCTTCGTCGATTGCGACCTGATAACGGGCCGGCAACTGGACCTTATGGCGGTTGCCGGGCCCCTCGCGGGCCACGACCATCGACGGAATGTCGCGCCAGTATGTGATTTGAAACTCAGTCATTACAGTTGAACCTCATGGTCTAGTATTCAGTGGTAGAAGGCCACTGTCTCTTGACGAATTATACTGACTGGCGCGCAAGAATGCCTAACAGCCGCCTCTGTGCAGGTTCGCGCTGTTTTCGGAGTTGGATTTTGGCGATCTTTGCGTTACTATTGCTTTGATCTGAAGTTATCACTGTTTTCCGGTTCATTGACCTGAATCCGGTCAGTCCCACAATCGTACCACTCGCAGTTCAGACATTATTTAGCGGAACCATCCTTCAATGAAAGGAGACAGTTTCATGAGGATTCGACATTCGTGGACAGTGGTAGGTGTTATGCTCATCCTGGCGTTGCTGATCAGCGCCTGCCAGCCGGTCAGCCAGGCGCCTGCTGAGGCTGAGATGGCAGGCGGGGAAGAGATGGCAGCGCCGCTGAAGGTTGCCTTCGTCTATGTCGCTCCGATCGGTGATCTCGGCTGGACGTATGCGCACGACGAAGGGCGGCTGTATCTGGAGGAGAACCTGGAAGGCGGCGCGGAGACTGCCTTTATTGAGAACGTGCCTGAAGGCCCGGACGCGGAGCGGGTCATTCGCGACTTTGCCCAGAAGGGCTACGACCTGGTTATCACCACCAGCTTTGGCTATATGGACCCGACGCTGACGGTCGCCCAGGAGTTCCCGGATGCTCATTTCGTGCATGTGTCCGGCTACAAGACCGCTGACAACATGAGCACGTTGTTCGGTCGCATGTACCAGCCCCGCTATCTGAGCGGCCTGGTCGCCGGCAGCATGACCGAGAGCAATGTCATTGGTTACGTGGCCGCCTTCCCGATACCTGAGGTGATTCGCGGCATCAACGCCTTCACGCTGGGCGTGCGCGAGGCAAATCCGGACGCTGAAGTGCGGGTCGTGTGGACGAACACCTGGTTTGGCCCGCCGGAAGAGAAGGAAGCAGCCGAAGCGTTGCTGGACCAGGGCGCGGACATCATCGCCCAGCACCAGGACACGACAGAGCCGCAGAAGGCTGCTGCCGAGCGGGAGGCGGCCAGCATCGGCTACAACAGCGACATGCGCGTATTCGTCGGTGACAGCGTCCTTACCGGTCCGGTCTGGAACTGGGGCCCGGCCTTCGTGAAGTTCGCCGAGCAGGCGCGCGACGACAGCTGGATGACCGAGCAGTACTGGGGCGGCATGGACGACGGGATTGTTGGTTTGGCGGAGTTCAGCCCGTCCGTTCCCGAAGAGGTGGCCGCGATGGTCGCGGAGAAGCAGGCGATGATCGTTTCCGGTGAGATGGACGTGTTCTGCGGCTCGATGATGGGGCAGAATGGTGTCGAATTCCTGGCGGAAGGCCAGTGCATGGACGACGGCCAGATGCTGGGGATGGACTGGTTTGTGGAAGGCGTCGTCGGTGAGGCGGGTGGCGAGGCCGCGCCGCTCGGCAACTAGTCTACGTCCTGGCCTGCAATTGAATGATGTGGAGTACCACTTTTGGACTGGGGCCTCCTGCCTGTCGCAGGCTGTTGCCTGAATCAAACCGACCGTGATCATCAGAGATTGCTCCTCTCTTACAGTACCTAACATCAAGAGGGGAGCAATCTGTTTGTCGGATCACCTGAAAGAAGGATGAGCGAGTCGATCTGTAATGAAACTGATAAGGCGTATCGTTACATGAGGATTCGACATTGGCGGACAGTGGTTGGCGTTCTGTTGATTCTGACATCGCTGATCAGCGCCTGTCAGCCGATAAGCGATGTGCCTGCCGCTGAAGAGCCGGCAGGTCCCGCTGAAACGGTCGGGCCGCTGAAGGTCGCCTTCGTGTATATCGGCCCAGTCGGCGATCTCGGTTGGACGTGGGCGCACGATCAGGGTCGGTTAGCGCTGGAAGAACTCGGCGTGGAAACAGCATACAGTGAACTGGTCGCGGAAGGACCGGACGCGGCTCGGGTGCTGCATGCCTACGCCTCTCAAGGCTATGACCTGATCTTTGCCACCAGTTTCGGTTATATGGATAGCGTTATCGAAGTCGCGGCAGAGTTTCCAGAAGTGAAGTTTGAGCATGCCACCGGATTCAAAACCGCTCAGAATGTCGGCATTTACGACGGACGTGGCTACCAGGGATGGTACCTTGCCGGAATGGTTGCCGGTGCGATGACAGAATCCAATCTCGTCGGCTATATAGCACCTTTCCCCATTCCGGAAGTGGTACGAAATCTGAACGCTTTCGCTTTGGGCGCCCAATCTGTAAATCCCCTTGTGGAAGTGCGACCGGTATGGCTCTTTGCCTGGTTTGATCCCCCTTCCGAACGTGAAGCCGCCCAGGCGCTCATCGATGCTGGCGCGGATGTGGTGGCCCGCGAAAGCGACAGTGTCGAACCGGACAAAATTGCCCAGGATCAGGGTGTCTATGCCATCGGCTACAACGCGGTCAACCCGGGCATCGCGCCGGACGCATTGCTGACCGCACCCATCTGGAACTGGCAGGTCATTTATGAAAAGAAAGTGCGCGACGTGGCTGCCGGGACGTGGACCAATGAACCGATCTGGTGGGGCATGGCAGAAGGGGTGTTGGATCTGGCGCCTATCGCTGACTTTGTGCCAGTGGATGTGAAAATAGCGGTCGAGGAGGCCAAAGCAGGCATTCTTGACGGCAGTTTCCAGCCCTTCTGCGGCCCGATCAACGATAATGTCGGCGCAGAGCAAGTCGCTGCCGGTGAATGTATGGACGCCCCCGCCCTCCTCAGTTTTGATTGGCTCGTAGAAGGTGTTACAGGCCAGATTCCGCAGTAGGGGAGGGGATACATAGCAGGTCGAGACTGTGGCGTTGGAGATTGGGGTTACAGCGGTTATCCCCATTTTCTGCCAGCATTCCATCTTAGCGTCGGTGTACAAATGCACTCTTGATATCCCATGACCATCTCTTCTCCTCTCGCCGTGGAAATGCGGGAAATCGCCAAACGGTTTCCAGGCGTCCTGGCAAACGACCGCGTCGATCTAACGATCAATAAGGGTGAGATTCATGCCCTGTTGGGGGAAAACGGCGCCGGCAAATCCACGCTGATGAACATCCTCGCCGGGCTTTATCTGCCGGAACAGGGTCATGTGCTGGTACACGGCCGCCCCGTGCATATCGACTCGCCCAAAACGGCCTTCGACCTGGGCATCGCGATGGTCCACCAGCATTTCAAACTTGTGATGAACCAGACGGTCGCTGAGAACATCATTCTGGGGCTGGACGATCCCTACTTTGCCCCGTCTGAACAGGGACGTTTTCGACCCCTGCGGCTGGATATGCAGCGAGTTCAGCGCCGCATCGCGGAGGTGAGCGAACAGTATGAACTGCTCGTTGACCCGGACGCGTTCATCTGGCAGTTGAGCGTCGGCGAACAGCAGCGGATCGAGATTCTGAAGGCGCTGTATCGCGGCGCGGATATTCTGATCTTCGACGAGCCGACGGCGGTCCTGACCCCGCAGGAGGCCGACGCGCTGGGTCAGACGATGCAACGCATGGTGGAGGAGGGCAAGACGATTGTCTTCATCAGCCATAAGCTGGACGAGGTGACCCGTTTTGCCGACCGCGTGACGGTCCTTCGGCGGGGACGGGTGGTCGCCACCGAGGACGTGACCGACGATACCAGCGCCGCGCATCTGGCCGAGTTGATGGTGGGGCGGGCGATCATCTTCCGCGTTGACAAAGAGGAGCAGGAGTTCGGCGAAATTTGTCTGGAGGTCGAAGAGATCTGCTGCCTGAACGAGAAGCGGCTGCCGGCGTTGCATGAAGTTTCGCTGCAGATTCGCAGCGGCGAGATTCTCGGTATCGCCGGCGTGGCCGGCAACGGGCAGAAGGAACTGGCCGAACTGTTGACCGGTCTGCGGCGGGCCACGAGAGGGCGCGTGCGTTTGTTGGGGCAGGATCTTACCAACCGCTCCCCGCGCGCCATCATCGACGCCGGTGTCGCCCATATTCCGGAAAGCCGCATCCACGTTGGGTCGGTCGGCTCGATGAATGTGGCCGACAACATTGCGCTCAAGCACTACCGGAACAGGCCGGGGCTGTTCCTGGATCGCGGCGGCCTGGACAAGATGAGCGCGCGGTTGGTGGACGAGTTCAACGTGGACACGCCGGGCATCAGCACCAATGCCGGCGCCTTGTCCGGCGGCAATTTGCAAAAGCTGATACTGGCCCGCGAACTGACGACCGACCCGAAGTTGATCATCGCGGCCCACCCGACACAGGGGCTGGACGTGGGCGCGACCGAGGCGGTGCGCAATCGTCTGTTGGAGCAGCAGGCGGGCGGAGTGGCGGTGCTGTTGATCAGCGAAGACCTGGACGAACTGTTCAGCTTGGCTGACCGCATCGCGGTGCTCAATGGCGGGCGGGTGATGGGCATTGTCGACATCGACGTTGCCACGCGCGAGCAGATCGGGCTGATGATGGCTGGCAAGCAGACGGCTTGACCTTACACGCAATACGCATGGATATTTTATACCAAGTTGGCTCGGGCCTTCTCCTGCTGGTGGGCGGGTTGTATCCGTTGGCCGCGATCTACATGATGATGAAGTTCCTCGCGCGCACGGACGCGCCGCGTCCATCCCCCGCCTTTATGATGCTTCACTTTGTTCTGATGGCAACGGTCCCTTTGGCCGGGATTCTGGGCGGTACTGCCGGTTTTGCGCCCACGCTCTGGGAGAGCCAGGTTATCCGCGTGATCGTTTACGGCGCGGGCGTTCTCTCGCTGGTCGCGTTTGTGATGCTGTTCGTCAGCATGCGGGCGCGGGAACCTGATCGGGGTGAATAGTGTTGGACGCGCACCTGCGAAAAAGGTACGCAGTGAGTCGAACACGCCACGAGCCGCGAATCTGATGACTGACGCCCCGGTGTTCCTGCCCCGACCGACATACCGCCTCTTCAGCGCGGGCGGCGCGGCGGTCGCTTTGCTCTTTGCGTGGGAGCTTCTGAACGCATTCAGCCTGCCCGTCCTCTTCTTTCTGCTGGCGGCGGCCGGGTTCGCGGTCGTCTACCTGCGTTGGGCGCTGATGCGTCTGGAATTGACCGCCGCCGGCGTCACCGTCCATGCGCCGTTGCAAGCGCCGCTGCACATTCTCTTTCGGCAGATGATCACCTGTGACGAGGCCGGCCGCATCATGCCCGGGCTGAGTCTGGTCTATTGGCCCGTCAGCGCCGACGGTTTCGTCGATACGGACGCGCCCCGCACCCTGTTTCTGCCGGCGGTGGCGCGCCAGGAGAAGCTGCTGGCCACCCTGCAAGATCGGATATCGGGCTGATCTGATTGGACATCGTTAATGAGGGCTTGAGCCAAGTGGCGTCAGAGCAACCGAGAGTGCTGTTCGTCACCGGTGAATACCCGCCGATGTTGGGCGGTGTCGGCAGGTTCACGGCGGAGTTGGCGCGGGCATTGCAGGCGCAGGGCGCGCAGATCGCCGTGCTGACCGACAAGCAGGTCCCGCCCTCGGCGGAGGCGGAGGCCGTGCGAGTCCTGGCGCAGACTGGCGGCTGGGGCTGGCGGCTGCTGACGGATATCCCCGCCTGCGCGCGCGAGATCGGCGCCGAGTGGGTTCACGTCCAATATCAGACCGCCGCCTACGGAATGCACCCTGCCATCAACACGCTGCCCTACTTCCTGCGGCGGCACGGCTTGCGCGCGGCCTGGACCTACCACGATCTGCGCGTTCCCTATCTCTTCCCCAAGGCCGGCGCCCGCCTGCGCCGCTGGGTCACGCGCCTGCCGCTGCGCGCCGCGGATGCGGTCGTAGTGACGAATCAGAGCGACTGGGAGTCGGTGCGAGAGCAGACGCGGCCCGGTCAGCTCCACCGCATTCCGATCGGCAGCGACATCCAAAGCAGGCAGTTCTCGGATGCGGCGCGGAGCCGGCGTCGGGCCGCGCGCGGCTACGGCAGCGAACAGCTTGTGCTGGGCTATTTCGGTTTTCTGAACGCCAGCAAGGGCGGGCTGACGCTGGTCGAGACGTTGGCCGCGCTGGTGCAGGAGGGACGGGACGCTCATCTGCTGATGATCGGCGAACGGGTCGGGGCCAGCGACGAGACGAACTTCAGCTATCTGCAACGGGTTGAGGCCAGCATCGCCGAAAGGGGGCTGGAAGGGCGGGTCCAGTGGACCCGCCACCAGTCGGAGGCCGAGGTCGCCGCCGATTTCAGCGCTATTGACGTGCTGGTGATGCCCTACGAGGATGGCATGAGCATGCGCCGCAGCACATTGACGGCTGCGCTGGCCAACGGCTGCGCAATTGTCACCACGCACCCCCAGACCCCGACGCCGGAACTGACGCCGGACAGCGACCTGCTGCTCGTTCCTCCCCGAGACGCTGCGGCGACGGCGGCGGCCGTGACGCGTATCGCCGAGGATGCAGGCCTGGCGGCGAACCTGCGCGCCAATGCGCGGCGGGCTGCGCGCCAGTTCCGCTGGGATGTGATCGCGGCGCGGCATTTGGAGATTTACCATGGATAGCCTTTCTTCGTCTGCGTATCCATTTCGGGTGCATCCCAGATTATTGTGCGTCGAGTAAAGCCAAGCGGTTGAAGCAGCTGAGGCCAGGTTTGACTGAGCGGAGTCGTGCGGAGTGCAGGCATCGCAGCGGACCCCCTTTGGTCTTCGCAACCCCTTCTCCTCGTCTACGCCCTCTCATCTTAACGAAAAACTGGGATGCACCCATGCAAGGGAAGCGCGCGTCGGCGCTGAGCAGTTGGGCTGCGTTTTTTCCGCCCGCGCACCACGATTTACAGCATCGCAATCACTCTGAGTACTGAAAACGCACAAAACGTACAGATTGGCGTTCGTTGAGACACTGTTGAAGTTCCGGTATCGGCGCCTCGGGCGGGCGCATCCAAGAATTGGGGCGGAATTTTGGCTGCGCCCGCGCTTATGGGCCGCTTGCAGGCGACGTGCGGGGCGCGCAGGTCAGCTGTGCCAATGTAAGCAGTTACGAACGTTTACGAGCGTTTGCATGCAGTTACGAGCGTTTGCGAGCGGGTTCGAGCGCGCCAGGTCGCGTTTCGTCGCGTTTCGTCGCGTTTGGTCGCGTTTAGTCGCGTTTAGTCGCGCCAATTTTTTTTTCGTGTTCGGACACGTTCGGGCACGTTTGGGCGTGTTCTTTCGTCATTTCTCGTCATTTCTCGTCATTCTTCGTCCCAAAATAGTTTTTTCGGGAATGGCGGGCAACGGGTTGTTGCGGCAGCGGCTGGGCAGGGAGGGCAGCAGTTTGCTGCGCATGGTTCCCGCGCCGGGCGCGGGATGCGTAAAATGGCATGGCATTCATTTGAAATCGGTATGCAGTTGCGGCAGGGCCGCGGCTGCGTTCGTTTATGTTCAGCACAATTGTACTACATAATCGGGGCGTTTGCAGTTGCTGGGAATCCCAGGGTGCATCTCGGAATGGGGGAGCGTTTCTGAGATGCTCTGAAGGGCAGAACTCGCAGTAGTTGTCTGAACTGTGGTTCAGGCAGTCAGTATGCTGGAGACAGTTGACGGCAACGGCTCAGGCGGCGTCTTCGTTGACGAGAATCAGGCGAGCTGCGGTTCGATTTTGGCGACAGGCAACCTGCATCTGTCACCCATTGGAGCAGTTCTTCAACAGGCGCGGAAGCCGAAGCCGGCTGCGGGCGAGAGGCCCGCGATCGCAGGGGCACGGTCCCCAAAAATCTGGGATGCACCCATCCATTTCCTGTCCATTGACCGGCCAGCGGTCGCGTTGTACACTGTCGGAACCGCAGGCATGAGGAGGATGCTACGAGCAAGCGCATGGAGGCCAACAGATGGAATATCGCGCATTTGGGCGTACCGGACTGGATGTGTCGGCAGTCGGCTATGGCTGCTGGGAGTTCGGCGGCAACTATGGTCACTTTGATGAAAGTGAGATCGAGGCGGCGATTCATCGAGCGCTCGATTTGGGGATCAATCTCTTCGACACGGCTGAGGGCTATGGCTATGGCCAGTCCGAGCGGATCCTGGGCAAGGCGCTGGGCGCGCGGCGCAAAGAAGCGATCGTCGTCACCAAGTTCGGTGTCTACATCGATGAGGGGCAGGGCAGCCGCGACAGCCGTCGCGAGACGGCCCTGGCCGCCATTGACCGCAGCCTCAAAGCGCTCGGGACCGACTATGTGGATGTCTATCTGATCCACTGGCCCGACAAGGATGTACCGCTGGAGGAGACGATGGGGGCGTTGGAGGAGATCGTGCAGGCTGGCAAAGCCCGTTTTGTCGGCGTCTCGAACTTCCGACCGCAGCAGATCGAGACCTGCATGGACACCCGCCGTGTGGACATCGCCCAGTACGGCTACAACCTGTTTGACCGCCGCCTGGAGCGCGAGGTCTTCCCAACGATTGTACAGCACGGGATCGGTCTGATGACCTACGGCTCGCTGGCGCATGGTCTGCTGACCGGCACGTTCACGTCCGAGACGACTTTCGACGAAAGAGACTGGCGTTCGAATGGCACCGCCTTCAACATCCCGCTGTTTACCGAGGAGGTCTTCGCCAGGAATGTGGCCGCTGCTGACGACCTCAAACCGATCGCCGCCCGCCACGGCAAAACGGTCGCCGACCTAGCGTTGCGCTGGGTGCTGTCGAATCCGGTGGTTAGCGTGGCGTTGGTAGGGTTCCGCCGCCCAGAGGAGGTTGAGGCAAACGTCGCCGGTCTCGACTGGTCACTTGACCGGGAGACGCTGGACGAGATCGATGCGGTCTTCGCCAAGCACGGCGTGGATACGGCGCCGCCGGTCTGGGTGGAGGCGCGATGATCGGAGAGGCCGAATGCTGTCGAATCCGTTTAGAAGGGGAAAGGAGACCTGCGAATGGCAACGCCGCGACTGCGCGTTCTGTCTGAGGGACAGGTCAGGCAGTTCAAGCTCAACGGCTTCCTGACAGTGGATGACGTGCTTTCCGCGGCGGCGGCGGCGGCCTTGGCTGCGCATACCGATTTGATCGCGGCTGGCAAGGCCGCACACATTCCGGAGACGAGCATCCAGCTTGAAAAGGTGTTCCGCGAGGGTGAACGCGATGTTACCGACAGGGTGCTGTCGGTGCGCAAGCTGTACAACCTGGCCGTCTACGACGAGGTCATGTGGAGCCACGCCACCCATCCCCGGCTCGTCGACATCATCGCCGATCTGCTGGGCAGCGATGACATCAAGTTGTACGGCGACCAACTTTTTATGAAGGCGGCGGTGACGGGCACGGCGCAGCCCTGGCACCAGGATTCGGCGTCGTGGCGGGACATCTTTCCGATGGACCTGGTGACGGCATGGACGGCCATCGATCAGGCGATGATCGAGAACGGCTGCCTGAACTTCGCCCCCGGCACGCACCGCTGGGGGATGATGCGCAAGGCGCAACTGGACTGGTTCCTGGAGGATTTGGGAAGCGAGCAGTGGCCGGTCGTGCCCGCGCCGCTCAGTCCTGGCAGCGTCAGCTTTCATCACAGCCTGGTCCTGCACCAGAGCAATGCCAACCTGTCCGGTCAACGGCGGCGCGGCTATGCGGTCCACTACATGCGGGCGGCGTCGCAGCGCGATGAAACGGTGACGGACGCGCCGAAGATGCCGCCGTTCAAGCAGGTCAGGGGCCGCTCGTTTGCGGGGCGGGTGTGATCGTAAAGGGAACCGTTTCATGAAGTTTGATCGAGAACGTGCTCTGGAACTGTTGAAAAAAGGTACTGGTTTCCCTCATGCCGACTTCCATGAGAATCAGGACAAAGCTATCCAACACGTGGTAGAAGGCGATGGCTCTCTGCTCGTAGTGCAAAAAACGGGCTGGGGCAAGAGCAATGTATATTTCATCGCCGCCAAATTGCTGCGGGATCAGGGCGCCGGGCCGGCTCTGCTGATTTCGCCCCTTCTTTCCCTGATGCGCAACCAGATCGATGCGGCTCGTCGCATGGGGGTGCGGGCGGAGACCATTAACTCAAGCAACATGCAGGATTGGGAGGACATCATTGGCAAGGTGCATCGGGATGAAGTGGACATACTACTGATATCCCCTGAACGCTTGGCCAATCTAGAATTCCGTGAGCAAGTGCTGGGCGTTGTTGCACAAAACATAGTGTTGTTGGTTGTGGACGAAGCGCATTGCATTTCCGATTGGGGGCACGATTTTCGGCCCGACTACCGTCGAATTGAGCGCCTTGTGCGATTGTTTCCGGCCAATCTGAGACTGTTGGCCACCACAGCCACAGCTAACCAACGCGTGATGAACGATTTGCGGGCAATCCTGGGTCCCGATCTGCATGTGTTACTCGGCGATCTCAACCGTCCCAGCCTTGCCCTGCAGACAATACAGATGCCTAGTCAGCCTCAACGCATGGCTTGGTTGGCCGATCATTTGCCCAAGATGAGGGGAAGCGGCATCATCTACACTTTGACCGTTGGTGACGCCGAGCGTTTGACAGCATGGCTGAAACGTCGAAAGCTGAACGTGGAAGTATACACGGGGCGGATGGAAAACGAGGAACGTGAGCACCTGGAAAATCTGCTTCTGGAGAATCGTGTGAAAGCCCTCATAGCGACGGTAGCTTTGGGCATGGGCTTTGACAAACCGGATCTGGGATTTGTCGTTCACTACCAGGCGCCGGGGTCTGTTGTGTCCTATTATCAGCAAGTGGGGCGCGCCGGACGCGATGGCAACGATGCCTACGGCATTTTGCTAAGCGGCAAAGAAGAGACAGATATCCTTGAATACTTCATCAGGAGCAGCTTCCCCACACTTGAGGAAGTGGAGAAGATTTTGGATGCCCTGGAGCGAACTCCGGATGGTCTGTCCATCTCCGCGTTGCAGAACGAGGTCAATGTCAATTTCCGGCGCCTGGAGCAGGCCACCAAGATCATGGCGTTGGAATCCCCTGCACCCATTGCGAAACAGGGGCAGAAATGGCAACTGACCCCTACACCGCTCTCGACTTCGTTTTGGGAGCGGGTCGAGCGGTTGACGGAGTTGCGCGAGGAAGAACAGAGACAGTTGCAGGCCTACGTATCTTTGTCCCGCGGACATATGGAGTTCTTGATAGATGCCCTGGATGGCGATCCGGGCGGGGTCGATCCATCCCGTTTGCCTCCACTTCCGTCGCGCACGAACCCTCTCCTTGTGGAAGCCGCTGGGCGGTTTCTGCGCAGCAACATGGGTGAGATTTCTCCCCGTAGGAATTGGCCTTCCGCCATGAATATAACCGAATTTAGAGGGCGCATACCACAGGAGTTGCGAGCCAGCCCAGGCAGAACTCTGAGCGACTGGAACGATGGCGGCTGGGGAACCGAAGTAAGTCGCGGGAAATATATGGCCGGTCAGTTCTCCGACGAGTTGGTGCAGGCCTGTGCCGACCTTGTGCGGCAAGTGGGCACCCAGTCCCGCTCCCCAGTGGGTTACGTGCATCCCCTCACGGCGGAACCCCGGTCTGGTTCCTGATTTTGCCGGTCGTCTGGCGCAGGCTCTCAATCTTCCGTTTCATGTCGCCCTGCTCAAAGTGCGGAATCATCCCCCGCAGAAAGAGATGGCCAATTCTGCGCATCAATGTCGCAACTTGATCGACACTATGCGGGTCGATGATCGGAACATACAGCCAAATCCGGCACTGCTGGTGGATGATATAGTGGATTCGCGGTGGACCTTCACCATGGCTGCCTGGCTCTTGCGTAAGGCGGGCAGTGGTGAAGTGTGGCCTTTGGTCCTGTCCAATGCAAAAGGCTGACATGATGGACATCTCTGCAAATACCCAAGCCATTCTGATGCTGGTGTCGCCTCTCATGGCGGGCGGCTCAACTGACTCGAAGCTTCTCTTCACGCATCGAGAATATACGTACTTGGTCAAAGTCCTGCAGCAGATTGACAGTCGGCCCGCCGATCTGATTGACAAGGACAAGGTTTCCAACATTCTGGATGCGCTGGGGGGACATCGGTTCGACCAGGGACGTCTCAAACGGTTGCTTGACCGGGGAATGCAGTTGGGACTCGCGTTGGAGCATTGGCAGCAGCGCTCCATACAGGTCATCAGCCGAGCAGATGATCTGTATCCCCAACGTCTCAAGAGGACATTGCAGTACAAAGCCCCCGCCTTGCTTTATGTTTGTGGGGAGAACATTGACCTGTTGCAGAGTGGCGGTCTAGCGGTGGTAGGCTCGCGTCACGTGGGTGCCGATCTCCTCGACTATGCACGCGCTGTGGGTGAACTGGCGGCGGGCGCAGATTGCACTATAGTGTCAGGGGGAGCCAAGGGTGTCGATCAGGCCACGATGCAGGGAGCGGCCGCCGCAGGGGGGCGTGTCATTGGCGTGGTGGCCAACAATCTGGAAGCTGCTGTGATGCGCAACCGGAATGACCTTATGAATGGGAGGTTGCTTTTATGCTCCTCCTTCGACCCTGCGGTGCGCTTCCAAGTTTGGAAAGCCATGGACCGGAACAAATTGATTTATGCTCTGTCCGACGCTGCCCTGGTGGTCGAATCCGATAGGGGAAAGGGAGGCACGTGGCAGGGTGCCGTGGAACAGATTCAGAAATTGAAGGTAGTTCCGTTGTATACGCGCACGTCAGGTCCTGATTCCGAAGGGTTAGAAGAGTTGCGCAAGCTAGGAGCACATAGTTGGCCAGAGTTCCACAGCAAGGAGAAGCTCCGCGAGTTCATGCAAGCAATCAGAGAGCGTGACAACGACGCTGAACTCCCCCTTTTCAGCCAGCCGGACACAACGGAAACCGATGGTCAAGACGAAATCGTTAACGAAACTTACACAGAGGTGCTCTCTGAATTGTCGGACCGACCGGACACACTGAAGGTAACAGAATCCGCTGCAGCCTCTGACTCATATAGTTCTCCCCAGAAACTTCCGGATAGGCAGGAGATATCGCGTCAGGCGCAGGACCTGTCATGGAAGGATAAACTATTTCGGCGTGTGGAAGAGGTCATTCTGCAGATACTGGAGGAACAAGGTCCTCTGACACGAGATGACATGGCAATCCGTCTGGATACAGCCAAGGGGCAGACCGATTCGTGGTTGAAGCAATTGGAGTACGCGGGCAAGATCGAAAGATTGCCCAAGCCGACGCGCTACCAGATCAGGAAAAGTGATCAGATGTCTTTCCCACGCCCGCTCGACGAATCCGCCGCGTCGCCCAATTCTTCAGTTGCGAAGCAATAATACTTACGAGGCGCCTACTCCGATGGCAGGTCCAGTTCTCTTCCCTCCCGAAGCCTGACAAACGAATAGAAGGAACTCCGCCGACAACGTATCACCAACCGGCCCGCCGCACGCGGGCCGGTCTCGTCTCCAAACGCAGCCCGCCGCAGCTATACCTCTCCAGGCGCGCTGAGTGGATGCGGGCCGTTCACGATTGGATTGGCGCGGGCGTGGGCGTAGACCGCGTCCTGCACTTCGAGGATGCGCACGGCGTCGGCGATGTTAGGGTCGAAGCTGCTGCGCCCTTCCTCAATCGCTGCCAGCCCCTGCCTCATGACCTCGCGCATCAGGTCGCCGTAGCCGCTGTCGGGGTGAAAGGTAACGCCCTGGGTCGTGTGAACTTCGATGACCGGCTCCCCCTGTTGGTTGTAGCGCTGCAAGACCGTCGCCTTGCTGCCGATGAAGCGAAAGCTGTGGTCGCCGGCGCGCGCGCCGGACGGGTAGCTGTAGCCCGATTCGACGATGCCGGTTACGCCGTCATCGGTACGCAGCATGCCCACCGCGATATCCTCGACGCCGCGCGCGTACATCGTGTTGGAGATGACAGCGCCGACGACGGTGACAGGCTTGTCACCGACAAACTGGAGGAAGGTGTCGATGCCGTGGGCGGCTTCGGTCGCCCAGCAGCCGCCGCCTGAAATCCGGGCATCGTTGTGCCAGGCGGAGGGCGTGGGGTCGTAGCGCGAGGGCGGCCCGTTGTTGAGACGGCTGCTGTAGAGGACCAGGTCGCCCAAGCTGCCATCGTCGATCATCTGCTGGACCAGGGACACGAGCCGGGTTGCTCGGTTGGGCAGGGTGAGGGCGCTGAAGACGCCGCGTTCTGCGCACAGTTCGGCGGCCGGTCTCATGCGCGCGGCGCAGTCGGCAAAGGGTTTGTCGAGCAGGAAGGGGAGGTTCCGCTGCGCGCAGGCCATGACATGCTGCGGCATCTCGGCATGTTTGCCGGCGACCAATACGGCGTCGGGCCGGCTGGCATCCAGGCATTCGGCTGCCGAACTGAAAGCGGGACAGAGGAATTCATCGGCCAGCTGCTGGCGCGGACCTTGCTCCGCGTCCATCATGCCGACGATCTCATGGCCCAGGTCGCGCGTCGTGTTGGCCATGCCGCGCCCGTGGTGACTATAGGAAAGTAGAGCGATTCGCATTGTTGTGTACCTCAGACCCAACCGTGGTCGCGGGTGACGGGCATGCCGGCGCGCTGGTGCGACCACGACAGACCGCTGTCAAGGATGACCTCGCGTCCGCTGATGGCCGAATTCTCCGCCGCGAAGAGGATTTCCATAATTTGGCGGCCCCACTCGCCGGAGGTGGGCGGCTCGATGTCCTGTTCGATCGACGCCGCAAATGATTTCCATTCATGGTGCATTTCGACGGGCGGGTCGTCGAAGGGGATGTCCTGCCACCCGTTGCCCTGCCCGACTTTGACGAACTTTTCGCCGTGCTGGCTGAAGCGCAGAGTGCCATTGGCGCAGATCACCTGGCTTTCGTAGTTGGGCGCGCCGTCGGCGAAGCCGACCGAGACGGCCACACCGGCCAGGCCGTTCTTGTAGCGAATGAGCGCGGTGGCGGTATCGTCGCTGGCCTGGTAGTGGGCGCGCGTGCCGATACTGGCCGACACCGATACGGCCTGGGACGCCATCAGCCAGGTGAGGCGGTCGACGACATGAACGCCGTTGGACAGCCACATGCCGCCGCCATGGAAACGGCTGCGGTACTGCGGCGGCCGGCCGGCGTGGTTCCAGTTCTTGGACATGTAGCAGACGGCGGTCATCAGCGGGCCCAGCTGGCCCGAATCGAGGATCTCCTTGGCCTTGAGGCTGGTGCCGTAGAAGTGCTGGGTCTGGCCGACCATCAGCTTGACGTTGTTTTTGGCCGCGGCCTCGTTCATGTCGTCGCACTGCTCCAGGCTGAGCGCCATCGGCTTCTCGACGAGGACATGCTTGCCGGCGTTGCAGGCGTCGACGGTGAGGCGATGGTGCAGTTGATGGCCCAGCACGACCGCCACTGCGTCGACCTCGTCGTCGGCCAGCAACTCGGTGTGCGTGGTGTAGCCCTTGGCGATGTCGTACTTCTCCATGTAGTGGCGGCGCTTCTCCTCGAACAGATCGGCGACCGCGACGACCTCGACGTTATCGAGGGTTGCGATGGCGCTGCAGTGGGCGCGGGCGATGCCGCCCAGCCCGATGATTCCGACTTTCAGAGTGGTCATGCTTGCTTGGCTCTCCTGTGGGGTGTGGCTGTTGTATTGATGGAGTAACCAGTATCGAGTTGCTGGTGCACGGTTTCACTTGAACACGCCGCCGGTGATGCCTTCGACGATCTGGCGTTGGAAGATCAGGGTGATGATGAAGACCGGTATCGTCGCGAGGATGACCACCGCATTATAGCGGAAGATACAGATGGCCTGGAAATGCTGCGTTTTGTTATGTGCAGAGCCGCGAATCCAAGGGAGAGTTGAGGGAATACCTTACTTCCCATCCCGCCCGACCAGTAGGATTCTGGTACAATACGGCTTGGAGCCGCCTCAGGTTGGCTGTTGAAATTCAATCAAATAATGCTCTCGCCTTTCGAGTTCGAGGCAGAGGTCGGGATCGAATGGAGATGACCGGATGACAATGAAAATCGCAGTGATCGGGACCGGCGGCGTTGCCGAGAAGAACTATCTGCCCTACATGGCGGCGCGCGAGGATGTCCAACTCAGTTACCTGAACCGCACGCGCAGCAAGGCGGAGGCGGTGGCGGAGCGTTTCGGCGGGCGCGTGGCGGCGGACGCGGCTGACCTGATGGCGGACGAGCCGGACGCCTGCCTGATCTTCACCAGAGAGATGGACCGCCTCGACGCGGCCAAGGCGCTGCTGCCGCTAAAACCGAAACGGCTCTTCTTTGAGAAGCCGCTGGCGGCGCGGCACGGCCAGGCCAACGTGGTGGAGGAGGACTTTTTCGACGCCAGGGAGATGCTCCAGGCCGCGCACGGCGCCGGCGTCGAGACGGCGATGGTCTTCAACTACCGCTTCTTCGACCAGACACGGCTGGCGCGGGAGATCGTCGCACGAGAGGCGTTGGGGACGCCGGTGCATTTCACGGGCATGGTGCATTACGCCTGCTGGAGCCACTGCATCGACCTTGTGCTCTGTTTCATGGGGCCGGCGGCCAGCATCAGCGCGCAGGCGACCGAAGCGTCCGGCCCGTGCATGGGCGCAGAGGATTCGCGCAACGTAACGGTGGCGGCGCGCATGGAGAACGACGCCACGGGCACGCTGATCGGCACGTGCGCGATCGATTTCAAGCTGCCGCTCTATGAGTTGACCTTTGCCTATGAGCACGGGCGCATCAGCATGAGAGACCTGGACGGCGAGATGGAGGTGATCGACTACCGCACGCGCCGGCATGAACGCCACAATCTGCCCTATGACATCTCGCGCTGGGACCAGTACCGGGCGTCGTTCGGCAAGGCGATCAACGCCTATTTGGACAGTGTGCGCGATGGTAGGCCGCCGCCGATTCCCGGGTTGGCCGGGTTGCAGGAGCTGCAGTTCGAGGCGGGGATCAAGCGGGCTATTGGCACGGGCGCGACGGTGGATTTGGGGGAGGAGTTTGGGTTGGGGGGGCGTCTCAATGTAGGTTCAATATAATGCCAAGAACTTTCGTACGGTCTGCATTCCGAGATCGCTAACGTCCGCGCCCGCTTTGCTGCTGTCTTCGGACTCTTGGTTTCATTTTGGTATACATTAGAAATAGGTCGAGCGGTCTCCTCAGCGAACCACGCCCGTCACAATCTCTGCGGGGCTGGGCGGCCTTCTATCAGCCGTTGAGGCCGTCGCCTGATTTGTTGCGTCTCCCCCGGTGTGGACCGTCTCCAATAATCGCCCCGATTCTGTTAGTCAGATTGGCACGTAACTCTTCTGGCTTGCTCCAAACTATGTGAAAATATTGTCTCGTATCGAAATGCAACTCATCAATCTTGTCCCTTCGGCACGCAAAGAGGACGGGTATGCCTAGACCCATCGCGAATCCTGCCTCAAAATAGACGCCACCTCTTGCCCCCCCCCTTGTCCATGCGTCATGTCGGCGACCAGGAATCTTGAGCGTCGGATTTCAGAGAGTATCTCGTCGTCGATTTTGATTACACCCTGTTTCCTGTCGATCCGCATAGACTCAAATCCAGCATCACTGATGGCAGGTCTGATGCCTTTGTCATAGGCCTCTTTCATTTCGTCGTTAAACCACATAGCCACAAACACTTGTGCGCTATCGGGATTCCTGACAATCTCCTCAATCCTAGAGTATCCTTCAACCGTTACTATCACGTCAAAGATTGTATAGTCTCCACTCGCACTGACATATGCTATCCACCCTTTCCTTTTCAAATAGTCCAATAGAAGCAAGACCTCTCCTACACTGATTGACTCGGACCAGGCAAGTGCGGCATTCCATCGGCTCGATATGGATACTCGGTCTCCTAGCCAACCTGTTTGGTCGGCCAGAAAGCGTAGCAGCCTTTCCGCCCGCTCGAAGACCGGAAGCCTGTTTGTCATACCGTGGGATTCAAATGACATGACAACTTCGTCCGTCACTATAGGTTCAAGGGTTCCCCGCCTTCGCTCATCGACAAGCCAAGTGGTTAGCTGCGCCTTTTCGAAGTCTGACATCCTGTTATTTCGAATTGAACTAAACGCTTGGAGTGTAATCCTATATGTTCCACCGGCCAGGTCAGAACATATGAGACTCTTCTCTGAAATGACTAGCTTATCTGTGCCGGCTTCTGTCACGACATCGCGAATGGTTGCTTCAAAACCATTTCCCCAGATGGGACATACAATTGTGGCTGCCATCCCTAGTGTTCCTTCTTGTGTTTTTCCGATCTCTTCAAATATCTGAGTAAATGGGAGAGAGCAAACAATATCTCCTTATTCGCCAACTCTTGCCGGTTTCTTTTCTAGGGTCTGCTGGTAATCCTACTACCCCTGACGCATTGAGCCAACAATATTGCACCAGAATAGCGAATTGCTAGAGGACAGCTTTTGGGGTAGCATTGCAGACGGAAGCTACCTCTAATACAAAGCAAATTTGGATGGATCAGCGTCTTGCTAGGCGACGGACTTAGAGACGCCACCTTTGCATATGACTGACAAGTCTCCTTTTGTCATTGCGATAGAAAAATGGTGGGAGTCTGTTCCGCCAAAATCGAGGCATCGTGGAGACATCGCGGGCGGGCTGGTTATTCTCGAAAATCTGCGTGACAAATTCGATTTAGACATTGAGGCGCATAAGGCTTCGGGAAGCGATCAGTTGAGAAACGCTACCTTCTCAAACGTTCAGAAAATACTGGCGCGTTTCGGTGAGGAAAGACCTTTCTTGAAGGAAGCTGGCCGGACAAATCGCGGCTTGATGAAAAATCTTCAGCCTTTAATGCAGGCGCTTTCTGCAGTTGGCATGGACAAACTTGTGTTGGAGACCAGAAAGAGTGAAATAGAGAACTTGCAAGCCTTTCTGGCCGAAAAGGCGCGGGATATTCTCAATGCAGGGAAGATCTCCTTTGATTATAGTTCGGGCATGACTTCACGCGAGATAGTTGGCAAGATTCTGGAGTCGGCAAAACAGCGACAAAAGGTAGGCGATGTCGCGGAATATCTGGTTGGGGCGAAACTTTCCCTTCGCTTTCCCAACTACGATATTAGAAATTCGGCGGCGAGTGCCGCCGACCACCAAGTGGAGGAACAAGGGGATTTTCAGATCAACGATTGCGTCTTTCATGTATCCGTGGCACCCAATAGAGGTCATTATGACAAGTGCCTACACAATTTAGATGAAGGGCTTAGGGTATTTCTGCTTGTTCCCGACGCAATCTTGGCAGGAACGCGACAAAACGCGCAACTTGAAACAAATGGTCGGGTGTCGGTAGAGTCCATAGAATCCTTTGTGTCCCAGAATATAGAAGAACTATCCGAGTTTTCAGGACAAAAGGTTTCTCAAAACATAGGGCGACTCTTGAACAGATACAACGAAAGAGTCGCCCTTGTTGAGACCGATCTGTCATTACAAATCAGAATCCCTGTGGCTCTGGAGAAGTGAGTGAACGAGTATTCCTCCAAAATGCAATCAGAACTTTCCCCTAGCGGATCTACGAGTTTGCCACTGACTTTCGTAGAGTATTTCGCAGGCATTGGTCTGTTTCGTATGGGACTTGAGGCGGCGGGCTGGCAGGTCGTCTATGCAAATGACTGGAGCGCCGAACGCGAGCAGATGTACAGAGGTTTTTTTGGCGAAAGTTACCTTGTGCGAGACGTTTTTTCCTTGGCAGCCGAGGATATTCCCCAAGCGACAGTGGCGACATGTTCCTTCCCCTGTATCGACTTGTCACTGGCCGGAAAGGGTGAAGGCATAAACGGAAGACACTCGGGCGCCTTCTGGGGATTCTATGAGATTCTGAAGAGGCAGGGAGAGAACGGGCCACTGATCGTTCTGTTGGAAAATGTAACAGGATGGTTGTATTCCAATGGTGGCAAAGACTTTTGCGTTACAGCGAAATCTCTTAATGAGCTTGGATACGCTTGCGATGTCTTTATGCTAAATGCTCGTTCCTTTGTTCCACAGAGTCGCCCTCGGCTCTTCATGATTGGAGTAAGATCGACTGGCGTGGTTGATGATTCCCCATATTTCACATCAAGATCAAAGAGACTAATGCCTCCCCGATTGAAAATGCTGATGCTGGAAAACGAAGACATTCAATGGGCGCGTCTGGATATTCCCGAACCCCCACCTTACATGAGTGAGGGCTTTACCGATGCCATGGTCGAAAGACTCACAAACGAAGACCCACGCTGGTGGTCTAAGGAAAAGGTAAAAAAGCATCTGGCTATGATGCCCACGTCTCATCTGGAAATGGTGAATCAACTGGCCTGCAGAAAAGAAGAAAACTTCAGAACTTTTTTCCGGCGTCGCCGCGCAGAAGGGCAGCGGGCGGAGGTGCGATCTGATGACATTGCTGGCTGTTTGCGTACAGCAGTAGGGGGGAGTGGCAAGCAATTCCTAGTCGCGGCCGGAAACGGAACAATACGAATGAGGACCCTTACAACTCGGGAATACGCCCGTTTGCAGGGTGTGCCCGATTCATTTCCTATTGTGGCAAAAACTGAAAGGCAATCTCTTAGCGCATTTGGCGATGCTGTATGTGTCCCCGTGGTTACATGGATTGCAACGAAGGTTTTGCGACCCTTAACAGAGAGATTACAGGCAGGATCTGAAAACGGACTGCACGTTAGACAAGAGCCTATTTGGCAGGTTGTCTGGAAAAGTTCATAGCCATTTATAAGGGGACTCTGCGGCCGTTAGACAGGCAAGGCGCTCTTTCAGCAACTGCCCAGAGTAATGTGATTCACTTGTTGCCGGACTAACTATGGCCGACAATGTTACACCGCAGGTCCGCAGTCGCATAATGGCGCAAATAAAGTCAAAAGGCATGAAGCCTGAAATGCGGGTGCGCCGACTACTTCACGGACTGGGCTATCGCTATCGTCTGCATAGGACAGACTTACCTGGACGACCCGACTTGGTATTTTCTACGCGATGCAAAGTCGTCTTTGTGAACGGGTGCTTTTGGCATTTCCATTCAGGTTGCCCTAATGTGCGAATTCCTGCTACCAACCGGGAATACTGGGTGAAAAAGTTGGAGCGCAACAGAGCCAGAGATGAGCGGAATATTGAATCGCTTGAAAAAAGAGGTTGGGCCGTGATGACCGTGTGGGAGTGCCAGTTGCAAGACATGGCTTCAACGGCTGGGCGCCTAGTTGCATTTCTTAATTCGTGAATTTGCCGTCCATTCTTGCTGGGACGATTCTATTCCCTGCGGGTTGCACATCTCCTGAACACGCTTTTCCACTCTGTTTCCAGCATCGAATGCAACTCAGCCAACAATTGTAAGTTCAAACTGCGGCCAAGACTCTTCACCCGGCCATTGCATCCTTGGATCGCTCACGTCTCGTTCGCTTGCCGCTATTTTCCCGTTCTTGGTCGCATTTGACAATTTCTTTATTTTCCCATATTCCAATGGCGAGTCAAGAGATTTCACCGCCAATTGAGCGGTCTTGGTCACAGAGCTAACCCGACACGAAACCATTAAGTGTTTATACAGGAATGCGGTTGCATCACCAACTTCACAACTCAGTCTTGGGCCGCTCCTTGGTTGGGTCGACAAACGGCACGCGCACGACTTCGGCATCGACGATGCCGTCTGCGGGCAGCTGGACTTTGACCTGGGCGTCGCGTTTCCAGTGGGAGCGAGGCATGACGGCCAGGGCGATGTTGGACCCCTGAGCCGGGGACCAGAAGGCGCTGGTGACGTAGCCGACGTCGTCGCCGGAGTCGTTGTCCTTGACCAGATAGAAATCCTCGTTGTACCAGACGATCGGCTCGCCGCCGACGCGCAGACCGACCAGCCGCTTATTCACCCCCTCCTGCTTGATCCTGGCTAGCGCCTCTTAGCCGATGAAGTCGCCTTTGTCCAGGTCCACCTGCCAGCCGAGCCGCACTTCGTAGGGATTATTCTCGATGTCCATGTCCTGGCCGTTGGAGAGGATGCCCGCCTCGATACGGCGGATGTGGCTGGGCGTGATCACGCCCAGGTTGAACTCCTCGCCTTGCTCGAGGATGTAGGGCCAGACGTCGTCGGCGTGGAGGATGGCGTCGTGCAGGTAGATCTCGAAGCCGAGTTCAGCGGAGAAACCGGTGCGCGAGATAGTAACGGGATGGCCGTTGAACGTGTCGTAGATCAGGCCGTAGTAGGGGATCTCGCGGATATGGGGGCCAAACATCTCCTCCACGAGCGCGGCCTCCTGTATGATGGAGGCGGCTTTGTCCCCCTTCCTTCGCTGAATTCAGCGTCACACCACCAGCACCGAAGGTTTGAAACCATGTGAAGTCCCAAGTTGCACGCGGCGAAGGCGTGCCTTTGACAGTTGTTGTCGATCAGGTACAATTGCCGTCAGATATTCGATACTTTTCAAACGGCTTCTCATACACACCTCTAAAGTATATTAGAGGTGTGTATATTTTGTGTCTGGAAAACAGCGGCTCTATTGCGATTGGAACCTCCTTTCCTGTTTCGCAACCAAAGAAGAACCCGTCCCTGGCCGAACATGCCAAATCTACATTATGAACACCTCCTGTCCTGGATAGAAGGGAAAATGACTATGACTTCGTTCCCTCGGCGAACCTATATGTTTGTTTTGGCGGCTCTTTTGGCCATCGCCGCCATTGTCTCAACCGCGCACCCGTCCGCGGCGCAACAGGGTTCAACCTCATCCACCCTGGCCGCGCCGGTACTGACTGCGCGGGCAAGCGCGAACGCGGTCGAGTTGGATTGGGAGGCGGTGGACGGCGCGGCGTACTACGAACTGTGGTCGCAGCCCCGCGCCGGCGAGTGGCAGCGGTTGGACGATGGCACTCTGACCGGCACAACCTACAGCCATACCGATGTCAGCGCGGCAACGACTTATTACTACCTGCTGCGCGCCGTGAGCGGAGCGGACGAGCCCGGTGATTGGTCGCAGAGCGTCTCCGCCACTTTTGCCGGTAGTTTGGTCGCGCCGGTGTTGATGGTGCAGACAGCCGGGGGCGCCGTCGAGCTAAGCTGGGAAGTGGTAGCCGGCGCGCAGGGTTACGAACTATTTGTATGGGATGACGCCAGTGACTGGCAGCAGCTCGGCAGGGGCACCCTGGCCGGCACGACCTTCAGCCATACCGACCTCGTAACGGATAAGACCTATTACTACTTGATACGCGCGGTGAACGAGTCTGAGGTGAGTCCGTGGTCGCAGCAGGTCTCTACAACCGTGACTGACGCGCAGTCGTCGACTTCGACGCCAACGCCTACCCCTACTCAAACGCCTACTACCGCTTTAGATTCGACGCCAACACCTACGCCATCGTCAACTCCGACATTAGACTCGACCCCAACGCCTACGCCATCGCCGACGCCGACATTGGACTTGACGCCAACGCCTACGCCATCGCCAACGCCGACTTTGGACTCGGAGCCAACGCAAACGCCTACGCCAACGCCGACTTCGACGGCATCCACGCTGTCTGCGCCTGTGCTGACCGCGCAAGCAACTGAGGGTGCAGTCAAGTTGAGCTGGGAGGCGGTGAGCGGTACGCTATGAGCTATGGGTGTGGACCAGTTCGGGCGGCTGGGAGCAGCTGGATGATGGCACTCTGACCGGCACGACCCATACCCACTCCGGACTGACGGTAGGCACGACCTACCACTACGCGGTGCGCGCTGTGAACGCTGCCGGCGATGTGGGTGGGTGGTCCTCCTATGTGTCCGCGACTGTCACCGAGCCGCAGTCGTCAGCTGCAACGCCGACTCCGACGCCAACTTCGACGGCATCCACGCTCTCTACAGCGACGCCGACGCCAACTTCGACGACGTCCACGCTCTCTACAGCGACGCCGACGCCAACTTCGACGGCATCTACGCTCTCTACAGCGACGCCAACGCCATCGCCAACACCGACTTTGACGGCATCCACGCTGTCTGCGCCAGCGCTGACCGTGCAGGTGACTGAGGACGCAGTCAAGTTGAGCTGGGAGGCGGTGAGCGGTGCAGTGCGCTATGTGCTATGGGCGTGGACCAGTTCAGGCGGCCGGCAGCGGCTGGATGATGGCACTCTGACCGACACGACCTATACCCACACCGAACTTGCGGCAGGCACGACCTACCACTACACGGTGCTCGCGGTGAACGCTGCGAACGAGCCGGGTGCGTGGTCGCCGTGGATCCCTGCCACCGTCCCTGGCGAAGAGATGCTCACCGCCGCCCTAATCTTCGCGAAAACCTCGCCGGCGATCGCTTTCATAGAGACCGAAGTCAGCTCCGGTAGCGGCGTACTGCTCGAAAATGGATACGTGGTCACCGCCGCACATGTCGTCTGGCCATTCGACACAGTGCGCGTCGTCTTCCCCGATGGAACCGCATTTGAGGAAGTAGCGGTCAACAAATTGGACCTGGTGGCAGACCTTGCGGTGCTTGGCCCACTCGATGTCGCCATTGAACCCGCAACTATGATCGACGGCGAAGACATTCCGATTGGCTCTCGCGTCTATCTGATCGGCTACCCGGGCGAGTACGAACTGTTTCCCCAGCCCACCATCACCGGCGGAGTCCTCTCCCGCCTGCGGCAGTGGGAGCCAGGCGGCATCACCCTTATGCAGACCGATTCTACAATCGCCGGTGGACAGAGTGGCGGTGCGCTTGTCTCCGAAACCGGCGCTGTGATCGGCATGAGCAATTTCAAGATATTCGGGGAATTCGGGCTCGTCGTCTCTGCCGCCGACCTCCTGCCGCGCATCCAGCAGCTTATCGCCGGCCAGGACCCTGGCGGCCACGGCGAGCGCCGGCTCCCGCCGCCGGGAGGTGCTCTCCGTCACAACCTGACTCTGAATAACTATTGGGACGATCAGGCCTATGTAATCTATGAACCGCCCGGCACCGAAATCAGGTTCAGCCTGCTTGGCTACAACAATGGCGCGGTCTCAATCTACGACGCCTATGGCTTCAAAGGAGAGACCTTTGATACATTCGAAATCACAGGGTTTGAGTATGGCGCCTATATCCTTGGAAGGCTGACGCCGCATTACCTGATCGTAAGACAGAAGGCGTTATCCCCCGGGAATTTCATCGTCGCCGCCAACCACAATATCGTTCCTGTCAATGACCCGGACGGGGGCCAAATCATCCAAGTGGGTCAGTCCATCCATGGAAACATAGATTATCCCACAGACGCAGACCATTTCTTCCTCGACCTGGAACGAGGTCAGACGGTCGAGATTCTCGCACAGTCAATCGTGGCCGACATGTTCCTAACGCTCAGCCTGGGAAGCCCGACCCAGTCCGTCAGCAGGGACGACGGCGCCGGCCTGCTCCTGCGTGACTCTCGGCTCCTCTTCCGTGCCCCCATTACAAGGCGCTACATCGTGATCGTGGAAACCTTCGAACCGGAGGCGCCAGGCGGGTACATTGTTACCGTGAACGCTTATACCCCAAACTGATCCTCTACCGAGCGCGTACTCCAGATTTGGACTGGCCGGACTGCGCGCCACTGCGGCAGAACCATATACGTTCCAAGGCGGATTGAAATACCAGGGACATCGACAACAGGTGATACTTATTTCGGCGTGATTCTGGGCTTTACCAGCGTTGTAAAACGGCAACGGGAAGGAACGATTACATTCAGCCGCGGAATTCTCACCGCTTTCGGTCAGTCCCTTGTTTTGCAAGACTCACAGAAATTCGTAACCCTTGAACAGGTGGGGAGGGCGCTTGACGCGAGAATGAGCTCCTACCACTTAGCAGAGCAGGCTCGCTAAACAATACTGCTTACACCTGATTGTCTACTGTCCCGATTGCTGCAACTCCGTCTTGGGCCGCTCCTTGGTCGGGTCGACGAAGGGGACGCGCACGACCTCGGCGTCGACGATGCCGTCGGCAGGGAGCTGGACCTTGACTTGGGTGCCGCGTTTCCAGTGGGAACGGGGCATGACGGCCAGGGCGATGTTTGAGTCCTGGGCCGGGGACCAGAAGGCGCTGGTGACGTAGCCTACGTCGTCGCCGGAGTCGTTGTCCTTGACCAAGTAGAAATCCTCGTTGTACCAGACGATCGGCTCGCCGCCGACGCGCAGACCGACCAGCCGTTGATTCACCCCCTCCTGCTTGATACGGGCGAGCGCCTCTTTGCCGATGAAGTCGCCTTTGTCCAGGTCCACCTGCCAGCCGAGCCGCACTTCGTAGGGGTTGTTCTCGATGTCCATATCCTGGCCGTAGGAGAGGATGCCCGCCTCGATACGGCGGATATGGCTGGGCGCGATCACACCCAGGTTGAACTCCTCCCCCTGCTCAAGAATATAGGACCAGACGTCGTCGGCGTGGAGAATGGCGTCGTGCAGGTAGATCTCGAAGCCGACTTCGGCGGAAAAGCCGGTACGCGAAATTGTTACAAGATGGCCGTTGAGCGTTTCGTGGATCAGGCCGTAGTAGGGGATCTCGCGGATGTGGGGGCCGAACATTTTCTCCAGGAGCGCGGCCGACTTGGGACCTTGAATCTGCAACGGAGAGACATCCAGTTCATGGATTTCAACACTAAATCTGCCGGTGGAGTTGACGCCCTGCGCCCAGAGCAGCACGTCGGAGTCGGAGATGCTGAACCAGAACTCGTCGTCGGCAACGCGCAGCAGGACCGGGTCGTTGATAATGCCGCCGTACTGGTTGCAGAGGATCACATAACGGCCCTGCATTGTAGGCAACAGGCTGTGTACATCACGGGTGATGAGATAGTCGACGAACTGCGCGGCGTCGGGGCCCTTGATCTGGATCTGGCGTTCGACGGCCACATCCCACATGCTGACATGCTCGGTCAGGTATTTGTACTCGGCGAGCATGCCGCCGTCCTCGGGTTTGATGTAGGCGCGTGGATGGTACTGATGGTTGTAGGTGGTGTAGGCCCAGCAGCCGGCCGCCTTGGACAGGTGCCACCAGGGCGACTTCCTGATGCGGGTGGAGATGAGGATGCGAGCGTCGCTGTTGCCGCTCTGGCGCAGGTTTATGGGCAGGCGGCGGCGCTTGAGAGCGTCGATGAGTAGTGTTTGTTGCATGAGGAGATGCTCCGGTGGTTGCAAGTTTTGAGTTTTTTGTTTCTAGTTTTTTGTGGGTAGTCGCCACCGTGAGAGGACATACCTCTTGGCGTTCATGCCTTCATTTTTGTGCCGCGCGGGTCGTAGAGGGGCTCTCTTGCGACCGTTGCGGGAAGGCGTTCGCCGAAGTAGAGAATATCCACGCTGGTTCCCACATTGCTGTAGTCAGTTGGCAGGTAGCCGTAGACGATGCCGCGCCCGACTGTGTGGCCGTAGTTGGCGCTGGTAACGTAGCCCAGCACGCGGTCTGCGTCCATGATCGGCTCCTTGCCCATGATGACCGCGTCGGGGCTGTCAAGCGTCATGCAGCACAGCCTGCGCGCTATACCGTCTGAGCGAATCTTCTTTAGCGCATCGCGGCCGATGAAGTCGCCCTTGTCCATGCGCACGGCGAAACCGATGCCCGCTTCGTAGGGGTTGTACTCGGTGTGGATGTCCTGACCCCACAGCCGGTAGCCCTTTTCCAGCCGCAGTGAATCAAATGCGCCGCCGCCGGCCGCGACCAGGCCGTGCGGTTGGCCCGCTTGCCAGAGGATGTCCCACAGGCGCAGGCCGTGCTCGACCGCGGTGTATATCTCCCAGCCGAGTTCGCCCACGTAGGAGATGCGCAGCGCCAGCGCGGGGATTTGCGCGATCGTTACCGGCTTTGCAGTCATATAGGGGAAGCCTGCGTCGCTCACATCGTCTTCGCAGACGCGGCTGAGCAGATCGCGGGCGCGCGGCCCCCACAGGCCGATGCAGCATTGCGCCGCCGAGATGTCGGTCAGGTTGACCGAGCCGTTGTCCGGCAGATGCGCCTCTATCCAGCCCAGGTCGTGCAGTCCCAGCGCGCCGCCGGTAACGACGAGGAAGCGCTCCTCGCCCAGTCGCGTTACGGTCAGGTCGCACTTGATCCCGCCGCGCGGCGTCAGCATGGATGTGTAGGTGATCGTTCCGACCCGACAGTCCATCTGATTGGCGGCCAGGCGCTGGAGCGCGGCGAGCGCGCCGCGACCGGTCAGCTCGAATGTGGCGAAGGGCGTCAGGTCGAAGAGAGCCACCCGTTGCCTGGCGGCGGCGTGTTCGGCAGCGACCGCCGGCGACCATTCCTGCGCGGCCCAGCCGTCGCGCGCTGCGCCCGCTACGTTCAACGTGTCGGGCAAGGGCAGGTTGGCCTCGTGCCACTGGGGCGCTCCCAGCCCGCGTTCTCGAAGAAGACGGCGCCCAACTCCTGCTGTCGGGCATGGAACGGCGTCAATCGCAGGTTGCGGGGGTGGGTCAACTGCTGGCGCGGGTGGATGATGTCGTAGACCTCGCGGTACTGCTGCGCGGCGCGGGCGCGGACGTAGGGGCGGCTCAATGCGTGCGGGTGGAAGCGTCTGATGTCGCACTCGTGCAGGTCGACGCCGGGGTCGCCGTTGGCTATCCACTCGGCGACCGCTTGGCCGACGCCGCCGGCGTGTGTGATCCAGACGGCCTGCGCCGACCAGAAGCCGCGCACCTGGGGGGATTCGCCCAGCACGGGGAAGCCGTCGTTGGTGAAGGAGAAGATGCCGTTCAGTCTGCTGGTCAGTTCCACATTATTGAGGCTGGGCAGCAGTTCTGCGGCCGCGGTCATGGCGGCCGCGAAGTGGGCCGGGGGGAAGGGCATTTCAGCGGGGGCCATGCCTGCGGCCGCGTGGTCGGGGAGGTCGGCGGCGTCGAGCAGGAGCGGTTCGTGCAGGTAGGAACCGATGCCGATGCTTTCGCCGACCTGGCGGAAGTACATGGCCTTGTCCTGGTGGCGCAGGAGGGGAAGCGAGATCTCCTCGCTGGCGCCGGCAAGTTCAGGCAAAGGGGCGGTTACGCCGTAGAGGTGCTGCATCGGCGACAGGGGGATGGGCACGTCTGCCATGCCGCCGACCTTGGGCGCCCAGATGCCGGCCGCGGCGACAACGAGCTCTGTGCGGATGTTGCCGCCGGTGGTATGCACGGCGGTGATGCGCCCATTTGCGATAGCGAAGCCGGTCACTCTGATGCCGGCGCAGAACTGTGCGCCGGTCTGCTCGGCCGCGCGCGCCATGGCCGCGGCGGGCCTGGTCGCCTTTGTCTGGATGTCGGAGGGGACGTAGAGCGCGCCGAGGATGCGGTCGGAGAGGAGCGGAAAGCGCGCGCGCCTCGTCCGCGCTGAGCAGGTGACAGTCCACGCCCCAGGCGAGGCCGTAGCCGCGTTTGCGTTTCAGGTCGGTGAGACGTGCGGGCGTCCAGGCGACTTCGAGGCTGCCGACCGTTTTGGCGCAGGGCTCGCCGTCCAGCTCCATGCGGGTCCAGAGATCGACGGTGCGGCGTGCGAAGCCGGTCATGGTTTTGGAGGCGTTAACCTGGAAGATCAGGCCCGGCGCGTGCGATGTTGAGCCCCCGGTCTCGAATATCGGTCCCTGATCGACGACAACGATTTCCCGCCATCCGAGCTTGGCCAAGTGATATGCCACGCTGCAACCGGCGATTCCGGCGCCAATGATCACCACTCTGGCATGTTGAGGCAACGACATGTTAGTTTTCAGTTTTTAGTAATGTTTCGCGTTGCGAGCAGTTACCAAGAATGGAATGCTAACCAAGAGAATCTGCAATCAGGCCATGATTTTGAGCTTCTCGTACCGGACCGCGAGACGCAGCGGTTGGTTGTCGAAGTAGCGCTGGACGTCGCGGGCGATCTCTTCGACCAGGCGCATGCGATTTTCGACCGCGTGGCCTGAAACATGGGGGGACAGGAAGACATTGTCGAGGTCGCGGAAGGAGTGGTCGGCGGGCAAGGGTTCCGGCTCGAAGACATCGATGTAGGCGTTGAAGCGGTTCTTCTGCAGTTCGGCAAGCAGGGCATCCTGGTCCAGCACCCAAGCGCGCGCGGTGTGTACGAAGAGCGCGCCGTCTCGAATTGACTCGAAATGGGCGCGCGTGATCATGCGCCTGGTTTCGGGCGTGATCGGGGCATGCACCGAGATGATGTCGGCCTCGGCAAACAACTCGGCCAGCGCGACGGGGCGCACATCGAGCAGGCAGGCGTCTTCCGCGCTGAGATAGGGGTCGTAGACCATGACATCGCAGCCGAATGGCTTGAGCAGGTTGATTACGCGGCGGCCGACCATGCTGGCGCTGACGAGCCCCACTTTTTTGGCGTATAGGGAGTGGCCGGGCCAGTTGTGGGCAGGTTTCCAGCCCCGTTCGACCTTCATTATTTCTTCGTAGGGGAAGAGGTTGCGCTGACCGCTCAACATGGCCCAGAGTGTGTATTCGGCGACCGACTCGGCGATCACGTCGGCGGCGCTCAGGAGCACGATTCCCCGTTCATGGCCGGCGGGGGCCAGGCGGGTCTTGACCGAACCGGCGGCATGGCCGACGATCTGCAGGGCATCGGCTGCGGCTACATGTTCCTCGGTGATCGGGGGGGAGCCCCAGGCGGTGATGACGACGGCGGCGCCCGGGAGCATTTCAAGCAGTTCGTCGCTTGTGTAGTTGCGATCGAGCTCATTCCAGATCACAGTGCCCAGGTTCTCGAGTATGGAGGCAGCCTCTGGGGAGAGGATGTCCTGGGAGAGGTGGGCAGGGGGGAGATAGAGAATTTTGCGCTCTGTCATGGTTTACCGCCTAAGACTGGAAACGCCGCAGCAGATGGTCGGCCAGATCGGCGCGGGTTACTGACTCCTGCTCGCCATTGATCAAGTTCTTGACCGTGGCAGTGCCGGCCGCCATCTCCGTCCCGCCTAACAGAAGGGCAAGTGGGATGTTGCGCTCCTCGGCATACCTGAACTGCCGCCCCAGATTGTCGAGGTCCGGGTAGAGATCGACGCGCAGGCCGGCGCGGCGCAGGGTATGCGCCATCGCTACGTTGGCGGCCAGGGTCTCCGGGTCGAAATTTGTGATCAACACCTGGGGCTGCCCGGCCAGCTGTTGCGGAAAGAGGCCGCGCTCTTCCATGATCAGCAGAATCCGTTCCAGTCCCAGGCTGAAGCCGCAGGCGGGGATGGAGCGGTTGCTGAACATGCCGATCAGGTCGTCGTAGCGCCCGCCCGCACCGCCGGAGCCGCTCAAAGTGGGAAACTCGATCTCGTAGATCGGCCCTGTGTAGTAGCTCAGGCCGCGCGCCAGATAGGGGTCAATGCGGATGTGCGCGCCGGCCGGTCCTGTCTGTGTCAGCGTCACCACCTCTTCCAGTTCAGCCACTGCCGGCGCGCCGTTGGCCGAGCCTGCCAGCCTGGCGCGTAACCAGCCCAGTATCGCGTCAGTACCTTCCGGCGCGGCAGCCATCAACTCCAACAGTGCGGCTGTGGCCGACTGAGCGATACCACGTGTGCGCAGCTCTTTCTCCACGCCGTCCAGACCGATCTTGTCCAGCTTGTCCACGGCTACTAGCGCGTCCGACTCCAGTTCCGGCGGCACGCCGCTCACCTCCATCAGCCCGCGCAGCACGCCGCGATGGTTTAGGCGCAGCCGGAATCCCGACTCATCGGGCCCGCGGAAGCCCAGCTCCTGCAAGACCTGCGCGCCGGCGTTCAGCACCTCAGCCTCCACCAGCCGGCTGGAGGAACCGACCACATCCAGGTCGCACTGGTAGAATTCGCGAAAGCGACCCTTGGCGGGGCGGTCGGCGCGGTAGACAGGCGCGATGTGGTAGCGTTTGAAGTAACGGGGCAGTTGATTGCTGTACTCGGCGACGATGCGGGCGAGCGGCACGGTCAGGTCGTAACGCAGACCGGCGTCGGCGATGTCATCTTCGGTTGGGGACTCAGCGAGCGCCCGCTGCAGTTTTGCGCCGCGCTTGGCGACGCGGAAGATCAGTTGATCGCCCTCTTCGCCATACTTGCCGAGCAGGGTATCCAATCTTTCCATGACCGGCGTGTCGAGCGGTTCAAAGCCGTAACTTTGGTAGACGCGTTCGATTACGCCGATGACATATTGGCGGCGCAGCACGTCCAGGGGCAGAAAGTCGCGTGCGCCGCTGATCGGCTTGGTCTGAAATCGGGCCACTGGAGCTTCTCCTATAATGTTGCGCTCACAAAATGGAGTGGTGCGCTTTCAGCAGCATCTTACACGAAGAGACGGGGGGATAGAAAGAATGGGGAGGAGGGGAAGGCATTCGTGACCGCATCGGAACACTGAGCCGACCCCATCTGCAGCGCACTTGACTAAGCGTGAGCCAACAGGCAGCTGCAAGAGCCTGAGGCGAAGAGTGGAAAACCGCGCAGTCCAGTTAACAACCTCTAGCCAGCAGCTGCTGTCTTCTGAATGACGATTTGCGCGATCTTGCTGGCCAGACGCTTGAAATCTCGTCGTGCGTCATTGGCTGCTGCGGCATGGCTGCCAATCGCGCCGTCGGCAGAGGTCAGATGGAAGATAGGCTTGCGCGCCTCCTGAGCCATCGGTACGAGACTGCGGTAGTGCTTGACGGTGGCGAGGGCGTGTTGAACATCCAGCGCCGGTGTCGCCGCGTAGGGGCCTGTCGTGTTACCCAGTAGATTGCGAGCGTACTCTTCCGGCATGCGATTCACCCACTTATCATACGCTCTTACGGGACGGCTGAGCCGCACACCATGTTGTTGCACCACATAGCCAATCGGCTGCATCGTGCCCGCAGGCAGTGCGAATTCCGGCTTAACCCAATTGTCCTTGCGCTTGCCCCAATCCTCTCGCCATCGACGCAATGAGGGGCCGAGATTACGCAGGCCCTGGAGCGAGAACAGATCTGCGCCCAGAGGAACGATGATGTAGTCGGTTGCAATTAACGCCGACCGGTTGATGGCGCCCAAGTTGGGGCCGACATCGGCCAGAACAATGTCGGCGTTCATCTGTTGCGCTCCATCCTGCATCACAGTTGCGAATGCCGTCAGGACGCGAAAGGGGCGGTACAGATCGCTGGACCTCAAGGCGTTGGGCCATTGTTCGGACAGGTCATCTTCAAATCCGGTCAGCGCCAAATCTCCTGGGATAAGATTTAGACTGGCTGTAATCCGGGCGAGGGTTGGGGATTGGATATCGCCAACCCGCGTCAGTGGCCGGACGCACTGCATGATGGTTTGCCCGGCCGCGTGGTTGTTGTCATCCCACAGATTCTCCAGCCGCTCCTCGTTCAGGAAGGCGGCGGTGAGGTTGGCTTGCGGATCCAGGTCGCAGGCAAGCGCCCGATAGCCCATATCAGACAGCATCCAGGCAAGATGGTAGACGAGAGAGGTTTTGCCAACGCCGCCCTTGTTGTTGAAAAAGGTGAGAACCGGAACGCTCATTCTATCGAGGCCTCTTGTCTGGGCGCCACAAAGATCGTGACCCGCACATAGTTGCCGGAGACATCAAAATCAGGAGGCGGATGTCCTGCCTGCTCCAAGTGTCTTTTGGCGATGCTGATTCCAACGCCGAAGCGCTGAACATAGCCCAAGGTTTTCATCGCGTCCGCCAGATTGGGATTGCGGTAGTCGGTAAGTCCCGGCTGGCCGAAATTATCGGCGGCCACTGCTCCGAACGCTCCGCCGGGGCTGATCACTTCAATACGATCGCTGAACCAGCTGACGCGAACCGGCGCGTTCGTCGCCTCATACGTCCTGTGCATAATAGCGTTACGGGCGATCTGTTGCAGGGCTTCCATGGGGTACAGTGCAGTGCGCAGATCGGTGTCGCCGGCAGTGACATCCACTTCTGTGCGGTTGTGGGCGCGCAGTTTTTCATCCAGCCGGCGCAGAAGGTCCGGAACAGCGCCGCCAATGTCCTCACTGTCAAGAATATCATCGGCCAGCTCGTTGCCGCGAATTCTGAGAAACTGCGCGTAGGCGCCGGGTAGAAAGTCCTGGGGATTTTTGCCGATAGCGAGCAGGCCCAATACGGTCGCGGTGGGTTGCTGGGCGGACTCTATCATCTTTGTCGCGGAGAGTTGTTCACGGAGAGAGCGGTCGTTGGCGGCGAGGATCTCGTCGGAAAAGGCCGCCGGCAGATACTCGTTTTCAAATTGGGTCAGGTTGAGGTCGGACAGGCCGGCGATTGGGACCGGGGCAATATCAAAAGGGCGGTCCCCGTATCGCCGCTTCTCGCTAAGAATGCGTTCGTCCTGTGTTGTAGCGATCCCCCGACGCGGGCCGATACGGATTTGGATAGTGCCTCTGCAGCGCACCGGCGGTGAGTTGGAAGGCTGCACGATGACCAGCGCAACCTCTCTGCCCTGCAGTGTCCTTCTTTCTACTGCCAGGGTAGGTGGGGGCAGAATGTTGCCATCGGTTTTCATGTCGGCCAACTGCTGGAGCAGCCGGTCCGTGGCCGATATGCCGACGATGGTCCTGTCATCTTTCACGCCAACAAAAACGAGACCGGGCGCGCCGTGACCGGGCAGATCGTTGGCAAAAGCGCAGATGGCCTCCCGGATTCTTGCGGCGGCGCTGCCGGACAGGGATTCCTTGAACTCGACGCGGTCAGTTTCGCCCGCGGCGATGACCTGCAAGAGTTCTGCATCGGAAAAACGTGACACTGGTCAGTTCACTCCAGTCCACTCTTCAGCACGTCGCGGTAGGCGGCGACGCGGGAGCGGCGCAGCTCCCGTTTGTGGCCGACCAACGCTTTGACCGATTCGCTTGCTATCTGCAGACGAAATTCGGCCAGCAGATAGTGCCGCAGCAGGGCCGCCCACACAGGGCCATGCCATTTGCGGGCGTACCGCACCTTGCTGCGGTTGAAGAGAATATGACGTTGGGCGCTGACCTGGCCGCTGCTGCGGCCCTCAGCGTGGATGACGATAGCGGTCGGGTCGTAGACCACACGCCAGCCGGCGCTTTTGATGCGGCGGCACAGGTCGGTCTCTTCACTGTACATGAAGAACTGCGGGTCGAAACCGCCGAGCGCGGTCAACACATCCCCCCGCACGAGCAGCGCGGCGCCCACCAGCCAGTCCACATCCTGGCGAGAGTCCGCCGACCAATCGGCGAGATGATAGCGGCGGGTCCACGGGTTGCGGGGCCACGCCTGCTCGAGCCAGGTGCTCTCGAAGAAGCCGGTCAGGGGGCCGGGAAAGCGTCGACGGTTGCTTTGCAGCGCGCCGTCGGTGTAGCGCAGTTGCGGCCCGATCGCCCCGATCGTTTCGTCCTCGTCGATGCCTTTGTAGAGTGCCCACAGGCTGCTGGGCAGGAGTTCGGTGTCCGGGTTGAGGAAGTAGATGAAGCGCGCCGGCGCAGCCTGGGAATGCAGGTGTTGCGCCTGCTCGGGCCGCCCGTTGCCTGGGGGCGCAGGCGCGTCTTCTGCCTGAACGTCGAACCCCATCGCCGCCAGCGCGCGGTTGTTTCCGCCGGTGAACCCCAGGTTTTCGACGCTAAAGATCGCTTGCACCCAGGGGAAGCGGCTCGTCAGCAGGGAGGGTGTGGCGTCGTCGCTGGCGTTGTCGACCACAACGACCTGGAGTGTGGCCTCGCTGCCCGGTCCGAAGCGGCGCACAAAAGAGGACTCTTTTTTCTTTGCTCGCGTTTCGACTATGGGCTGGCTTTGCTGTTCGACCGATGCGAGGCAGGCGCGCAGATGATCCCAGACATTCCAGGAGACGATCACGATCACCAGGTCGGTCAGGGAGCGTGTCATGTTCGTCTGCGGGAGGGTCTCGCCCTCATGCGGATCCATGTGGTCGGCGCTATGCGCGCGACTGCGAAGTCGTTGAAACATCGCGCTCATCCAGTTATTAGCAACCCGCTGCATTCGAGCGGAATGCCGTTACTAAGAACCGGGAACTTGCGTTCAGCTGCTGCGTTGAACAACAAAGGCGCAGAGACCGAGAAGGGATCGTAGGCAGAGGCTGTCATTGAAGGATGCCAGGTTGTGAACCGCATGGTCGAGAAAGCCGAGCGCTTCCTGATGCGCGGCTTCAACCGCGCCGCTGGCGCGCACGGCCTGGACGATTTCCTGCACGGTTGCGGATAGGACGCGCGAATCTCCCTCTTCGGCGCGCGCGCGGGCCTGGAGCAGGCGGTTGACCAGTTCTTGCGGCTGGGGCAGCTCGCGCAGGTAGTAGAGGAACGGCAATGTCAGCGTACCCTGGCGCAGGTCGCTGCCGACCGGTTTACCCAATGTGGCGTCAGTACCGATGAAATCGAGAATGTCATCCACAATCTGGAAGGCCATGCCGAACTGATAGCCGAAGGATTTAAATGCCTGGACCTGATCGGGCGGCAGGTCAACAAGCACTGCGGCCGATTCGGTGGCTGCGCTGTAGAGGCTGGCCGTCTTGGCATAGATGCGCTGGTAGTAGGCTTGGAAGTCCTGGTCAAAATCGTTGCGATCCGAGAGTTGACGCATTTCGCCATCGACGATGACGCGCAGGGTATCGCTGAAGATGGCGATGACGCGCACATTGCCGGTCTCGGCCGCGAATTGGGCGGAGCGGGCGAACATATAGTCGCCGGCCAGAACGGTTGCCCCCGCGCTCCAGGAGGCGTTTAGAGTCGGCGCGTCGCGGCGCAACAGCGCGCCGTCAATCACGTCGTCGTGGACGAGCGTTGCGGTGTGCAGCATCTCCACCGCGGCGGCCAGGGCGACGAGCGGATGCGCGCCATGCGTCTCGGCTGCGTTTGCGTTGCTATACTCTGCGGGGTAACCGTCTTGCAGCCCCGCGGCCAGCAGTGCCAGCGCCGGACGCAGCCGTTTCCCGCCCTGGCCGATAAGTTCAATGAAGGCGTTGGCCAGGGGCGCGAATACGTCGGCGTCGACGCTCTTCATCTTCTCTTCGACCTGCGCAAGCGCGCCGCGCACCGGCGCCAGCAGCGTCGGGGCATCCTGCGGCGTCAGCAGCGCGCGGCGAAATCCTTCGTTCACGCGTGCTGCGCGCGCGTCGAGAGCGCCCGAGCGCGGCGTCATCTGCGGCCTGTCCTGCGCAATGGGTCTCGCTTCCGTGTTCGTGAACTGTTCTACTTGGACCTGGTCAACCATGAAAATAGCGTGCCTCTTTCGGTCCGCTGAAGCGGAACCTTAGGCGCATTCAGTCCTGCCCCGATTCGTTTTCGATTGCCTGGTCGGGGCGGCCATTAAGGATTCGAAGCCGGTAACGTATCCGCGGCAACCGCGAGCCTGTCCTGGAAGGCAGACGTTACGTCTGCATCAATCGCAAAGAACGAGCAAGCCACGGCGGTCGTGCGTTCGGCGATCTCCTTCACGGATACGGCCAGGAGTTCAGCCAGCCGCGCCGCCACCAGCGCCACATACGCCGGTTCGTTGCGTTTGCCCCGCAGTGGATGCGGCGTCAGAAAGGGCGCGTCGGTTTCGAGCATCAGCCGGTCAAGGCACAATTGCGGCGCCAGCTTATGCAGTGTGCGGGCGTTCCTGAATGTGAGCACACCGCCCAGGCCGAGGGCGAAATTCCAACGCTGGGCCGCTTGCGCCAGCGCGGCATCGCCCGAGAATGCGTGCAGTACGCCCCAAAAGGTCCGTCTTGCCAGGGGTGAACTGCGTGTACGGGCGCTGGTCGCCCATTCGTCCAGGATCTGCGCTACATCTGCGGACGCATCCCGGTTATGGATGATCACCGGCAGACCCAGATCGGCGGCCAGGTCAAGCTGTGCCCGAAATGCTTGTACCTGCTTATGGCGGGAGACAAACTTCCTATAATCGTCCAGCCCGATTTCACCGATGGCGACAACCTTGGGGTGATCGGCCAGCGCGGACAACTGCGGCAGCGTCCGTTCACAGAAGTCCGCGCTGCTGTTGGGGTGGATTCCCACCGCCGCGTACACCTGCGGGTGCAGGTCGGCCAGCGCGATCGTCTGCTGGCAGTGGACCAGGTCGATGCCGGGGTTGACGATCAGGCGCACACCTTGCTCCTGTGCCCGCTCCAGCACGGCTGCCCGGTCCGCATCGAACTGCTCCATATCCAGATGGCAGTGGCTGTCGACCAGCGTCGGAACAGTCATTTGCTTTCAAGTAATGAAGTGGCAGCGCATCCGCTTTGGCTCCTCTTGCGTTCCACTGAAGCGGAACCCGAGGCACATTCAACTTTTCTCTGACATAAGCTGTTTGTTAATTTTATCACATAGTGGCACTGCACGAAAGCCGTCAGACATCAGAGGGGCGAACTGCCAGGATGTGAAGTAAGAGGTGTTCTCTCGCTACAGTCCCGCCAGTTTTTGTCCATCGGCAAGGATCGCCGCCACCTTCTCTTTGCGCGTCGTCTCCGTGTAGATTCGAATCAGCGGCTCGGTGCCGGAGAAGCGCACCAGCAGCCATCCTCCATCCTCCATCACAAACTTGTAGCCGTCAATGGTGATGCGTTCGGTGATGGCGATACCGCCCAGGGTACGCCCGTTGATATCGACGCTGTCGAGTCTCTGCTGGGCCGCGGCCTTCATCTCGGGGCCGGTCAGCCGCATGTCGATGCGGTCGTAGAAGTGTTCGCCTACCTTCTGGAAAAGAAGCTGCAACAGCTCGGTCGGCCTTTTGCCCGTGCGCACCATCAGGTCCAGCAGGCAGAGATTGGAGAGGATGCCGTCCCGCTCCGGCACATGGCCGCGGAAGGCGTAGCCGCCGCTCTCTTCGCCGCCGATGAGCGCGTCGTGCTCCACCATCGCCGGCGCCACGAATTTGAAGCCGACGCCCGTCTCCACCAGTGGCACATCGTAGGCCGCGCACAGCTTATCCAGCATCGAGGTCGTACTGAGCGTTTTTACAATCGGGCCGCGTTGGCCGCGCACCTCCAACAGATAGTAGGCCAGCAGCCCGTAGACCCGCAATTGGTCTACGAACTGGCCGTTTTCATCACCGAAGCCGCAGCGGTCGGCGTCGCCGTCGAGAATGCAGACGCAATCGGCTTCCACGGAGCGGGCTACGGCCAGGCCGGCGTCCACATTGGGGGGGATGGGCTCGGGGCGGGACATTTCGGGGAAGATCGGGTTGTGCTGCGCGTGGATTTCGATGACTTCCGTTTTGCCTCCGGCGAGGATCTCGGTCAACCAGCCGGCGCCGTTGCCCCACATGCTGTCGACGACGATCTTGAGGCCGGCATCGCGGATGCGAGTCACGTCGATCAGGCCGGTCAGATGGGCCAGATAGGCGGCCTGCGGCTGGATATGGCGGGCTGTGCCGTCGGCCAGGGCCGCGTCCAGAGAGGTGCGGCGCACACCCTCCGTGCCGGGGATGCGGGCTTCGATGGCGGCCAGTCCATCCGGCGGCACCGCGCCGCCGCTGGCGTCCCGCACCTTGAAGCCGTTGTCCTCGGGCGGATTGTGGCTGGCGGTGATGTTGATCGCGCCGACGGCGTTGTTATCGACAGCCGCGAAGCTGATCACGGGCGTGGGCGCGGCCCCATCGATGAGCAAGACCCGAAGGCCGTTGGCGGCCAGCACCTCCGCCGCCGCGGCCGCGAAGTGCTCGCTCTGGAAGCGTTTGTCGTGGCCGACGACGACCGTTTGGGAGGCATGCCCCTCGTCCGCCAGCCAATTGGCAAAGCCCTGCGCACAACGGCGCAGATTGGCAAAGGTGTAGTCTTCGGCCATACGTCCGCGCCAGCCGTCGGTGCCGAAGCGAATCTTCGTCATATGGAATTCCTCTGTTCTGGACTCTTCTTCAGTCATGCACCTGCTCGCGTCGTGGCCGGGGATGCCCCTGGGTCTGGCTCACAGACAACCGCGAACGGGTATTTCAGAGAAGTTAGCCTACTGCAAAAGATGCGAATGGGCAAGGCGAGGGCGTTGAACGGAGCCGGGTCGGGAGCATAGGCCGGGAGCAGCGCAAATCCGCCGATACGCCTGCTGCCATCTACCGTTATTTTCGTCCGATGAACAGTCCCTCGCGCAAGTGAAAGAGCGTCTGGCCGTCCTGGCGCCGGGGATTCAGGAACGCCTGCGAGTCGGGCGGGCCGTGCCAGAGCAGCGACCGCAAGTACGACTGCATCACCGGGTCGTGGCGCGCCGCCCAATCTTCGAAGACCATCTGCTTTTCGAGAATTTCATGGTGGGTCAGTTCCAGCCCGGCCTTCGTGTAGTCATCCAGCCATTCCTCGATGCTGAGGCAGCGTGTGTGGCTGGGGTCGCGCAGTTTCTCGAAGGCGTTGACGAAATCGCCCGCGACCCCGGCCGGCACGACGTTATCCACCACGGCCAGTGTGCCGCCGGCGCGCAGCACGCGCATCGACTCCTGCAGGAAGGCGTCGATGTCGGGGAAGTGATGGGGCGCGATGCGGCAGGTCAGCAGGTCGAAGCGGCAGTCTTCATAGGGCAGGTTGTCGGCGTCGGCGTGCTCGATGGTAACGTTGGCGATGCCGCGCGCCGCGGCCTGTTCGCGGGCGACGGTCAACATCTGCGGGGTGATGTCGGTCGCGCGCACGTGGGCAACGCGGGGGGCAAAGGCAAAGGCGGTGTGACCGGTGGCGGTGGCGATGTCGAGCGCCTGCCAGTGCGGCTGCGGCTCGACCAGTTCGACCAGCCGTTGCAGACTGGCGCCTTTGGCGTGGGGGCGGCTGTTTATGTACTCACGGGCATTGACGCCGAACTGCTCTTGCACTAATTTCTTGTCCATCGGTCATTGCCTTTCCGACATATTCTGGTCAAACTTGCCTGAACGGGCCTCCTGGATGGCGCGCAACAGCCCCGCGTGGACGCCCGGTTGCCCGTTGCCGGCGATGATTTGCCGGTCGTCCAGGCGGAAGGGCGCGCCGTCGTAGTTGGTGACGAGACCGCCCGCTTCGCGTACAAGCAGGACGCCCGGCGCCACATCCCACGGCTGGATCCATCCCTCCCAGTAGGCTGAGAATGCGCCGGCGGCGACATAGGCCAGATCAGCCGACGACGCGCCCATACGCCGAACGCCCCGGCAGATCGGCATGATGCGGGCGAATTCCGCTGCGTTGTTGTCGGCGCCCTCGGCGCGGAGGTAGGGGAATCCGGTGGTGAGCAGCGCGTCCGACAGGGAGGATGCGCGGCTGACGTGCAGGCGCTGCTCCGTTCCGTCGCGACGCAACAGGTACGCGCCCTGGCCGGCCTGCGCCCAGAAGATCTCGAACTGGGGCAGAATCAGAGAGAGGCCGAAGAAGGTCTTCTCACGGTGGATGAGGGCGATATTGATGCCGAACCAGGGCAGGCCGGCGGCGAAGTTGATCGTGCCATCGATCGGATCGACCAGCCAGAAGTACTCGTCATCCGGCTGCTGATCGCTCTCCTCGCCCCAAAAGCCGAAGCCGGGGGTCAGAGTTGCCAGCCGGTCGCGGATCAGCGCCTCGCAGGCCAGGTCGGCTTCGGTGACCAGATCATTCTGGGTGGATTTGGAACGGACGGCGCGCAGACCGTCCCGCTGCATCGTGAGGGCCAGTTCTCCGGCCTGACAGGCCAGTTCGAAGAGGGCAGACGGCGCGACCGGCAATGTCTCCTGCTGGCGTTGTGTCTGTTCTGCGTCTGCTTGGGCGGCCACGGTTACATCTCCTCGCGGTAATGGAGGCCGCGCCGCTGTTTTTCCTGCAAGTTGGCCTTACGGATCATCTCCCGCACCTCCATCGGGTTTTTGACATTGTGGAGGGTGAATTCGGGATGGCTGGGGTCGTTGCTGACGATCGTCACATCGCCCACGTTCAACGCCCGCTCGCCCACATGCTGGGTCACCGATGTATCGCGCACCCGCACCAGTTCGATCTCGTCGTAGTTTCGTCCCAGCAGGCCGCGGATGAGCCGCAGGCGCTGGGTGGTCAACTCATAGCGAACGCCGATTGACAGATAGGGCCGACCGGACCAGAGCGGCTCTTCGGCTTCGACGTGGTCGGAGAGGGCCGCGGCCGAGTCCGTTTCATGCGCGGCCGCTTCCTCGCTTGAGTGCGATGCTGTGAAGGAAACAGGCTGCTCGGCCTCGGATTCCATCGCATCGAGGGCAGCGAAGACGCCATCGGCCAGTGCGTTGACGATAGCCTGCAACTGGGGCTGGGGAATGGCGCTGACTTCGATATCACTCTGGGCCAGCGATTGATAAAAGCGGGCCGTAACGACTTGACGTATCTGTTGTTCGTCCATAAAGGGTTTCTCCGGTCTGTCGCGCGTATTCCGATCACTATGCGTTCCAAGTTTCCGGCTGCCCGACGAGCGGCTGCCAGGACCAAGAACAGCCTACCGACGACCTTATGATAGTGTCAGCGCAAGCAATTCGCAATTGCGGCGTTGATCCGCCGCGCTTTTGCGGGTGGCGCGCGCGTGATGTATCATCGCTATACGGCGCGAGCGCAGGGCCGCGCTGATCAGCCACGCGTTTGCGCTGGCTCACCAGAGCTGTTGGTCTTTGAGAAAGGATACGACTGTGGACATCAACTGGTACGGTCATTCCTGCTTTCGTCTGCGGGAGCGCGGTGTCACGGCAATCTGCGACCCCTTCAGTAAGGCAACGACGGGTATCGCTCTGCCAAAGCTGCGCGCCGACATTGTGACCATCAGCCACGACTCGGGCGACCACGCCCAAAGTATGGACAAAATCATCGGCGGCGAGCCGAAGATTCTGCGCGGCCCCGGTGATTTCGAGGTGAAACAGGTACTCGTAACCGGCCTGCCCACATCGTTCAACGGCGCGCGAAACGTCGCCTTTTTCCTAGATTTTGCCGGCCTCACCGTCGGTCATCTGGGGGAATTGGGACAGGTCCCGGCGCAGCGGCAAGTAGAAGAGTTGGGAGATATCGACGTTCTGCTGGCGCCTGTGAGTGGGCCGCACTCGCCCGACGTTTCCCGCATCGCCGAAGTCATCAGCCTGCTGGACCCGCGCATTGTCGTGCCCATGCACTACCACCCCGAAAGTCTGCACGGCGAGTTGGCCGCTACGCGTTCGAGCGGCGAAGCGGGAACGCAGCCAACACCTCTGGAGCCGTTGGATCGCTTTCTGACGGAGTTGGGGGTGAGCGATCCTGAGGTGACGGATACGCTCAAACTGACGAAAAACAGCCTGCCGGAAGAGACACAGGTGGTGCTCCTGCGTCCGAACGGGACGGCTCGCCCCTCTGGCGGATAGCACTTACTCGCCGCTCACCACTGCCTTTTTAACCTTCGCCGCAGCCAGGCCCTCAACAATACCGGGCGCAACCGGCGCCAGTTGTCGCTGAGTTCGCGCCGTACATCGTCCGTCTGACGCTGCGGGCGCGGGGCATAGCGGAAGTGAACGAAGATCTCGGTGATGCGTCTGATGAACGGGCTGCCCTGGGGAAGATGATCTGCCAGCAGCGCCTCCCGTTCATAGGGCGTCAACGCCTGCTCGTTGGCGGCCTGGCGCGGTTGTTCGTATGGCATCCGTCGCGGGTTGGGGACGCCCGGCAAGCGTGACGGCATTCCCGGCCGCCCCATGCGCAGTGGCAGTTTGAGCCGCGCAGTCCAGTTCAGCAGGCGTTCATAGTAGATCTGCTGCTGGGATGCCTTCTGGTCGGTGAAGGCTCCGGGTCCCTGATACATGCGGCGGCGCATCAGCCATACGCCCGCGATCAGGGTCAGAACGATCACGGCGATGCTGGTTAGGATCAGTGGAGAGCGAGCGGAGAGACCGCCGATGCCGGTTGCGGGACCGGCAATATCCTGGGGGAACTCATCTTCGGGATTGATGCCGCCGGCCATCAGGAACTCTTCGTCGTCCGGCATGGTCTCATCCATGCCGGGGATCGAGCCGCTGTCGCGGAGTTCCGCCCCTGTCGGGCGATCCAGAGTGCTCTCACCGGCGGTCGGCTCAAACTCGATCCAGCCATATTGCGGGAAATAGACCTCCACCCAGGTATGCGCGTCCCGTTCCGTGAGGAAGACTGTGTTGGTCTCCGGGTCAGAATGTCCTTCGGCATAGCCGCTGGCCGTGCGGGCGGGGATGCCCTGACTGCGCAGCATCGTCGCCATGGCCGAGGCGTAGTAGTCGCAATAGCCGCGCTGGATGTCGAACAGGAAATACTCCAGCGGGTCCACATCGGCGGCCGGCGCCGCGATGCCTTCGTCATAGTCGAAGGCGCGCAGGAACTGTTCCAGCGCCTTGACTTTGTCGTATGTCGTAGGGGCGTTGTCCATGACTTGCTCAGCCAGTTGCACGACCCGGCGTGAGAACGTGTCGGGGAGTTGAAGGTAGCGGTCAAGATTCTGAGCCGAATAATCGACGATGCCCGCCCCCCGCAACTGGCGCAAGGTTACAACGGTCTGGTTGCTGATTACTTGGTAGCTGTCGCCCTCTTCCAGCGTGACGCGGGAGCGCGCCCATGTGAGTTCGCTGTCTTGCTGCCCCCGGCCTGTCGAAGCCGATGCTGTGGGACCGGCGCCGGCAAGCTCCTGATGAAGCGCCGCCAGCGGGATGCTGGCCTGCAGGACATCGGGCATGGCCAGGAGGACATTCCCGGTCGATGTGCGGATGGTGACGGTCTGGGTGATGGGCGCGCGCGCGGCCCAAATCGTCACCGGGACCGGCTCGTTCGCCCGGTATGTGATCTCTCCCTCAGAGGTATTGATCCACTGCCGGCCGGTGAAGCGGTCGAAGGCAACCGCCCGCCAGTAGCGCCCTGCCGGCCCAGTAACATCCAGGATTGGACTGTCGCTGACACTACGTTCGCCGCCCAGGGTTAACGTGCGGCCAAAGCCGGTTTGCGCGGCCCTGCCCTGCCGATTCAGCCCCTGATAGAGGCGGTTCCACTCCTGCAAAGTCATTTCCCAGCGCTGGTTGACCGGCTGTAGTACGTCATGGAAGAGGAGATTGCGCCCCATGTTGGGGGCGATGAAGGCCAGGGCGATCACAACCATCGTGTACATGAAGCCGGAGCGCATAAAGTCGAAGTTGATGTCCTCGTTGAAATGGATGCGTAAGGCGCGCCAGCGTTGGCGGTGATCGATGAGGGTGGTCCAGGCGAGGAGCAGCAGCGCGACGATGCAGTAGGCTACCAGGAATCCCATCACGGAGGTGGGCGCGTAATGGGTATTCACCAGGAGCGCAATGCCGGCCATCAGCACGCCGCGCCAGACATGGCCGTGCCGAAAGACCGACCAGACGCCCAGGTAGGTGAGCCACCAGATGAGAAAGCTGATTTCGAAGATAAACACGACATTGTCGTTGCTGGCCAGTTGGCTGATGGCGGCTTCGATCCATTCCAACCAGCGCTCCAGCAGGAAGTAGGCCCTGGCCTGAATGTCGGGAATTCCCCTCTCGGTGAAGGCATGCACGCGCTTCTCCTCCTGCACGAGGAAGGTCATCAGATAGAAGACCCATGCCAACCCGGTGGCAAAGCTGTGGGAAAGCATAAAGAAGCTATCAAAGCGGCTGAATGCCATCAGCGCGCCCATTGCCAGCGCGCCGAGGACGACAAATATGAGCATCCCCATGTTCATGGCGCCGGTCCAGCCTGCTCCACTGAGCGAAAGCGCGAGGATGATATAGATAGCGCCCAGCAGGATCAGAGTGATCACGCGCCCTTCGCGGAAATAGGCCAAGGACGAAAGGGTTCCCGAAGACACCTCTGTTTCATCTGTATCGTTCTGTGCCGCGATGTTCGAGTACTCTGACAAATCAGCGACGGCGGCAGGGTCCAGAGAGCGCGGGCCGTCCTGGGCAAAAGAGCGAGGTGTGGTTCGTAGATTATTTCGCATCGTTATGCCTTACGGTTGCCAGGCAAGCGCCCGCCATTCGCATCCATACAACGAATGGGCAGCGCAATGAAACCCGTCAATCCTCCGGTCAGGTCAATCACGGTTCAGATGTCAGAGCAGCAGCCACAGCACACCGGCAAACAGAGAACTGAGGACGATCCCCAGAGCGATAGCAAGCCACAACCGGACCGTATTTACGCTCTCGATATGGGCTGACAAGCGCTGCGGCTCATCAGTCAGGCCCAGCAGCCATACCCGCTGCGGCGAGGCTGTGTCGTTGGATTCGCCAATCACGACTTGCACAGTGCTATCGGAGACAAGCTGCCGCCAGCGGGTCGCTTCCAGTCGGTGCTGTGCCGCGCGCAGAGAGTTTCGGATCTCTACCTCGGCGGCCTCGGCGCGACTGCTCGCAGTCCCGGCTGCGGCCGCGTTCTCCACCGCGGTCGCCTCTCTCTCCAGCGTCGCTGCCATGTTATGCCACTCGTCTCCGACAGCTCGAAAGTCCACCTCAATGGCTTGCGTGCTGCGCTGCCACAGTAAACGCGTTTCCTGCTGTGTCTCCTGCTCCGCCGCCAGCAAGACGCCGCGCAACAGCGCCCAATCCGCCTGTTGGGGCGTGTTCTGAACCAGAAGCCGACGCTTGCGGGCGTCAAGTCGATCGAGTTGAATATGGAATCCGTTCGCGTCCTCTGTCAGAATTGCATCGGGCACTCCCGAAGACGACCACAAGTTCATCAGGTTGTTCAGGGCATTCTCACTGTCAACCCGCCTCTGGAAAATGGGGCGCGCCAAGAGTTCGATGGAGATCGTGTCCCGGTTCAATGTAACCGTTATCTGCCAATTGGCAAAAAGGGCGCGATTCTCAGGTCGGGGCAGCATATCCCCGGCCTGTATCGCTTCTCCGACCAGGGCCACAGCGGCCTCTTCATTGCCCTCTTGCAACTGTTGCAGCACCTCGTGCAGGACCAGTGTGCGCCGTTCCGCTTCTAGAGAGTTCTGATCGACGACATCGGCGGGCAAGCGGGCCAGTCGGTCGGTCAGCAGCAATGCCTGGGGCCAGTTCGCCTGTAAGCGGGCGGCGCGCAGCTGTTGCTGAAGACCTTGTGCGACCCAGTTTTGCAGTTCAAGGCGGGTCGGTCCTTGTGGCAAAGCGGGCAAAGCCTGTTCGGCTTCGGCGACCATGAGCGCAACGTAGGCGCCATCCACAGAGCCATCGGCGGCAATGGCGCGCATACGATAGAGAGCCGCCAGTTGATAACGCACCGCGGCCAGGACCGTATCAGGGTGGCCGCGTTCTTCGCCCATTCGCAGCGCTTGGGTGTAGGCGGCCAGGGCCTGGCCATAGAAACGTTCACGGATCGCTATGCCGATATTGGGCGCCTGGTACAGCCGTGCGTACAGAGTCCCCAACCATTGCAGAGATTCCCGCTCATTGTGGATGCGTATCTGGTCGCGGGCAGCGCGAATCTCCCGGATGCGTTGTGGATGGAGCGATTGAAACAGAATAGCTGCGGCTGGCGGCGGTTCTTCGCGCAGCCACTCCAGGCGTCCGCCGCGCATTTCCCAGCCGCGGGGGCCGACCTGCAGCCAGCTGTCCGAGGGCGCCAGCCACTGTTCCACGGCGGAGAAGTCGATCGTTACCCGCCAACCGTTGATATCCTTGGGCCAGGAAAGCAGTTCCGAGATCGGGTAAAGGAAGTCAAAGGTCTGGGTCGCGTGCAGGGGCAGATTGTAACGCAGGATGAGACGGCGGCGGGCGTCAGCGTCGAACTCAACCTGAACGCTCTGTCCCACCGTCTGGCCGGCGGACTGCAAAGGGACTGGCTGCCCGTCGAGGGCCAGGGCGATGTTCTGGGGCAGGGGACGGCCGGCGGCAGCTGCGGCGGCGGGTTGCGCGACGAGCAAAGTCGCTGTGAGCGCTTCGTCTTCATCATTGTGCAGACGGTAAGCGGCTTCGATTTGCAGCATGAGGGGATCAGTTGCGGCGACACGGACATCGAGCGTGTGCGTGAGCAGAACCAGCGAGGTTTCCAGCGCCGGTTGCAGGAACAGGTGTGACGCATCCGCAGTGGCCGATTGATACAGGCGTTTCGGGGAGAGGTTCTCGCTGGGCGGCGCGGCCCACAGGGGAGCGCAACTGTTGGACAGGAGGATTCCACTACAGATAAAACAGTACAATATTCGAGATAGGAAAGTTGCGATCCTACGACACTTTTGATATGGTATTATGCGCATAAATAGATTCACCCCATTGTCGAACGGGGTGGCTGCAAACTACGTTTTCGCGCCCCGCCAGGGCGCGGCCAGGGCACAAATGGTACGATTGTTGATGCAGTGGGACATCAAAATTGGACATGAACAACCCTATTTTGAGTTTGTCATGCGCGAGTTTGCTCCGGGACTCATGCGGTTGGGAATCAATCCCGCCGAAGTCTGGTATACCATTTATGGAAATGGGCCGCAAATGTTAACGATTGGCGAGGTGTCCAATCTGGAACGACTTCAGGCGGTTCTTCAGGGCGAAATATGGAAGAACCTTCACGGAAAACTTCTGAGGCATGTGACAAATTACAATCAGAGAGTTGTGGAGGACAACAGCCGTTCCTTTCAGTTGTAAGGATAACATTTTGGAGAGAAGTCATGGCACTCTATGTTCGAAAATTGGGGGAGGAAGAAGAGAAGGAGTTGGAGCGCATGATCCAGAATATGGGTAATGATGTCCCGGTCCAGCGCCTGATGATTATCCTCCTGTCTGCTCAGGGACATAAGGTCCAGGAAATCAGTCGCGAAGTTGATCTGCATCCGATTAACGTGCGAAAGTGGATCCATCGCTTTAATACACAGGGTTTCGGCGGTTTGCGAAGTGGCAAATCGCCTGGGCGTCCTCCCGTTTTTACGGATGCGCAGCGGCGGGCGATCGTTGATATCGCTTCCACCGATCCCAGTTCACTGAAACTACCGTTCAATCAATGGTCGCTGCAACGTCTGCGAAAGTACCTGATCGACGGCGCGGTCGTTGACCAGATTTCGGTCGAGACGATTCGTCAGATTTTGCGGGCGCATGGCATACAACCCCGTTCGATGGGCGGCCAGAAGAACGCGGGCGGTCGGGGGCGGACACGAAGACTTTCCACGCGCGCGGGCAATCGTCAAGCTTCAGAAAATCTGGGCGAATAGTTATCAGCGCGGTGACCCGTGGTTGGTCGGCGGTGGCGGCTGCTGTGCGGTGCGCGGCCGCCAATTCAGTCCAGCCAGGGGTCGGTGCGAATATGCGTTCCCTCTGAGAACCTGCTTTGCCCCGTATTGCGTATTCCGTAGAGGCAGGCGAGACACCTGTGTTGCCAGGAGGCAGACCGCGCCAAATGTCCTGGCTTCAAACGGGATCGACGATGGCAACTAAGAACTGAAACGCGTATCGACCAATATGGCCGCCTTGTTCACGATGGCGGCCCAATCATAGGCGCTGTGCGCGGTGGCGATCACCACGCAGTCGGCTTTCCGTACCTCTTCATCAAGGTCGGCGACCGCGGTGAGAGGAACGCCCTCGTCGGTCAATGTTGCGATATAGGGGTCATGATACCTTGCAGCCGCCCCCTTTTGCAAGAGTAGCCGCAGAATCTCGATGGCCGGTGACTCACGCGCATCGGCGATATCGGGCTTGTAAGCCGCGCCCAGAACCAGTACGCGGCTGCCATTGATGGATTTGTCCGTTTCATTGAGGGCATCCTGCACCTTCTGCACCCAAAAGCGCGGCATCTCCGCATTAATCTGGCTGGCCAATTCGATAAAGCGGGCGTTGGCGTTGGCCGACCGCATCTTCCAGGCAAGATAGAGGGGATCGACGGGAATGCAAGGCCCTCCCGCGCCTGCGCCCGGCCTGAATCTGGTAAAACCAAACGGCTTGGTCGCGGCGGCCTCCAACACCTCCCGGGTATCCAGCCCCAATCTGTCACACATCAGCAGCAGTTCATTGACCAGGGTGATGTTGACGAAGCGGAAGGTATTTTCGAACAGCTTCGCCATTTCCGCGGCGGACGGGGAGGAGACGGGCACCAGCGTATCGAAGACCTGTTGGTAGTAGGCTTGGGCGGCGGCAAGGCAGTTTTGCGTCACGCCGGCGATGATTTTGGGCGTTGTCTGAATCGTCCAATCGGTGCGTCCGGGGTCGACGCGCTCGGGTGAAAAGGCGACGAAGAACTCCTCTCCGACCCGCCACTGGCGCGGCTGCGCGGCGGCTTCCAGTAGAGGCAGCAACAGTTCGGTCGTCGTGCCGGGATATGAGGTGGATTCGAGGACAACGGTCAGGCCCGGATGCAGATAGCGGGCGATTTCCTGGCCGCTGGCGAGGATGTGGGAGGTATCCGGCGCGCTCGTCTTGTCGAGAGGTGTGGGCAGGCAGATGGAGACCGCATCGCACTCGGCCAGGATCGCGTAGTCGCCGGTGGCGCGCAGGCGAGACGCCTGGGCCAGCAAGGCTGCGTCGGCAACGTCGGCGATGTAGGAGCGCCCCCGGTTGACGGCGTCGACTTTGTTCGGATTCAGGTCTATGCCGACGACGTCATAGCCGGCCGCGGCCAGGGCGACAGCCAGAGGCAGACCCACAAAGCCGAGACCGACGACGGCGACGCGTGCGGTGCGGTTGTGAAAGCGTTCAAACACAGCTTCCTGCACGATCAAGTAGGGGTGGGGAATTTTTCCCGGTACACGTCCCAGTGTTCCTGGAAGACGGTGGGAGCGATGGGGTAGAGCATCTCCAGCACGAGTTGGCCGAGGCGGCGGATTTCCCACTGGGCGGCTTTATCCACCGCGCGCAGCCAGAGGAAGTGGCTCCAGGCGGCGAAGTTCATGCTGGTGACGATGCGGGTTTCGGTGGCGTTGGGCAGGAGAAAACGGGCGTCCTCTTTGCGAATGCCCATCTCCCGCAACTCTTCATAGAGCTGTTGCAGAAAATCCCAGGCTTCATTCAATTTGGCCTGGGCTACTTCATTTTCTTGAATCGCTGGCGGAACAATCGCCTTCCACCCTCCTTTCGCGCTTTCGACGTAGCGCTGGCTCTCCTGGCTGAAGCTGGCCAGGCGGTGGCGCACCAGTTGATGGGTGCAGGCGCGGCTGATCCCTTCGAAGAAAAACGTGGCCGATCCATGATGGAGTTGGGCCGCGGCATCGTTCAGCCCCGGCTGGGTGAAGGCGAGCAGCGTCACGCGCAGGGGGCCTTCTTCGCGCGGGCGCAGGCATGACGCGTCGACATCGAGCATGGGCATGGGCGGAGGCGGCGCGACGGCGGCAGGGTCCGGCGTGCGTGCGCCATTGCCGCGCGGTCCGTTATCGGCAAACTCGGCGTAGACTTTGGGTGCGATCGCTTGCAGAAACGGCAGCGCTTGCAGTCCGATCCCGCGGCGGAAGAGGTCCAGCCAGACGCGCGTGTTGGCGCTGACGAGCCAACTGCCGTCGGATTCCTGTGTCACCTCGCAATGCCGGTTGAGCAAACGCCAGCGCAGAGGCTGCTCGCTGTTGCGCACGCGCACCGTGGCCACGATGTGTTCGATGATGTCCTCGTGGCCTTCTTTGACGCGGTTGATAATGAAACGGGGCGCGTTGCCCATGCGGTGCGTGCTGTGATAGCAGACGCGGCCGGCATATTCGATGACGTTTTCAGGGAAGGTGCTGGCGCCGTTCCAGATCGTGGCCAAGTCGCTCATTTCGAGCAGGTCGGCGGGATCGAGCGCCGGATTGGCTTGGGAGTAGGCGATGAGTTCGATTTTCATAGGCGCAGTTTCTAATGTTGTTGTCGTGACATCGACTGCAGTTGCTGATTCCCAGTTTAGCGGAAAAAGTTCCTGTTAAAGTAGGCGATTCAAAGACGGAGTCGCTGCGTAGCAACAATGCCTAGGTCGCGTAGAGAACAATGAGGAGTAAGCGGCACAAAAATAGACCTGCGCTTTTTCATCCCCAAAGTAGTGTGTTGACTCTTCGTTTCCCCACTTGTCAATGGCCTCCGAGGAAAGCGCGGCGTACATCGGCGTTGTCCAGCAATGCTTGCGCCTCGCCCTCATAGGCGTTGCGGCCCAGCTCGAGGACGTAGCCCCGGTGGCTGGCTTCAAGACCCTGGCGGGCGTTCTGTTCGATCATGAGCACGGTCAGGCCGATCTCACTGTTGAGGCGACGGATGTTCTCGAAGATCATACGGGTGATCAGCGGGGAAAGACCGGCGCTCGGCTCGTCCATCATCACGATCTTCGGTTCCAGCATCAGCGCGCGGCCGATCTCCAACATGCGCTGTTCGCCGCCGGACATTGTGCCGGCCATCTGGCCGCGCCGCTCTGCCAGGCGCGGGAACAGATCGAAGATGTATTGGATGCGTTGGCGGACGCGCGCCTGGTCGTTCTCCAGATACATGCCCATTTCCAGATTCTCTATCACAGTCATCTGCGCAAAGACGCTGCGTAGTTGGGGAACGATGGAGATGCCGGCGCTCAGCACGTCCTGGGGGCGGGAATTTGTGATCACCTGGCCGTCGAAGCGGACGATGCCCCGACGCACCCTGACAAAGCCGTAGACGGCCTTGAAGACGGTCGATTTGCCGGCGCCGTTCGGCCCAATGACACAGACAATCTCGCCGGGATGCACCGCGAGCGAAACACCCTTGAGGATGTCGAAATTCTGATAGCCGGCATAAATGTCGTCAACGGCAAGAAGAGGTGTAGACATATGGCGTATTGCGTAATTCGTATTGCGTGGATCCTGGATTCTCCAGCTATCCACTATCCACTATTCACTAGCCTTACGCCCCGAAATAGGCGTCGATCACCGCTTCATTCTGCAAGATCTCCCGGGGCGTGCCTTCGGCCAGCTTTTCGCCGTGGTTGAGCACGTAGACCCGGCTGCAGAGATCGGCGATGAAGTTGATGTTATGCTCGATCAGGAGAAAGGTCTTCCCCTGGGCGTTGAGGGCGCGGATGCGTTCTTTGATCGTTTCGATGAGCGTTGGGTTGACGCCGGACGTGGCTTCGTCTAGGAGCAGGATGTCGGGGTCGGGCATCAGGGCCATGCCGATTTCGAGCAGGCGGGGCTGTCCGCCCGACAGGTGGCCTGCCTGCTCGTCGGCCAGGCGTTCGATCTGCAGGAAGTCGAGCAGTTCGCGGGCGCGGCGCGCGGTGCCGGCGGGGCTGGGTTGGAGCATGCGCAGGAGCGAACTGTCGCGCCACTGGTGGCTGATCAACATATTGCTGAGAACGGTCATTTTGCGGTAGACGCGCACTGACTGAAACGTGCGCGTCAGCCCCATTCTGGCGACCTGATAGGGACGGGCGCGGGTTACGTCGCGGCCTTTGAACAAGATCTTGCCGCTGCCGTTGGGGCCGATCAGGCCGACGATTTCGCCGGGATAAACCGCGAAGTCGACGTTGTTGACAGCGGCCAGTCCACTAAAGTATTTGGAAACGGTATACCCCTCCAGCAGGGGCTGTTGGTTGGAAAACATCGTTTTCAATGGTTGGTTCTCAGTTTCCAATAACCGCCTTGCGGCGAGGGATCCCACGAGAAATTGAAATCTATGATCCTTTGCCAATTCGTCCCAGCAGCCGACCGAGCGATGTGCTGCTGCGGTCCCCCAGTGTGCCGAGGATGCCCTCAGGCAGGAAGATCACCAGCATGATCAGCAGCAGGCCAAGGGCGAGCAGATGCACGCTGAACAGATTGCCCCATACAAGATCCTGTAGAAAGTAGATGACCACTGCGCCGAGGGGCGGACCCCAGACCGTGCCCAGGCCGCCCAGCATCGACATCATCACCATCTCAACCGTGCGCTTTTCGATGAAGACGACATCGGGATCGATAAAGGTGTTCTGCCAGGCCCAGAACCCGCCGACGATGCCGGTGAAAAAGGCGGCGATCATGAAGGCGGCGATCTTGTGAAGCGTGGTGTTGATGCCGCGCATCTCTGCGCCGATTTCGTCCTCGCGGATGGCGATGAGACTCTGGCCGAACTCGCTGCGTTGGATCCACCAGATCAAGGCCACGACCAGGCCCATCACCGCCAACATCAGATAGTAGTCGCCGAGGCGGTTGAGCAGCGGCGGCAGGTTCAACCCGATGCCGCCGCCGGTGATCGGGCGCAACACGCGCACGATCTCCCGCATCGCAACAAAGGTGCCGAGCATTGCGATGGAGAAGTAGGGGCCTTTGAGGTGTAAGGTCGGCAGGCCGATCAGGAAGGCAAAGATGGCCGCGGCCGCGCCGCTGGTCGGCAGAGCCTGCCAGAAAGTCCACTCCGGTGAGATCAGGAGCGGTGTGCGGGTTACGAGGATGCCCATGACGTAGGCGCCGATGCCGAAAAAGACGGCATGACCGAAGTCAACGTAGCCGGTCAGACCGCCGATGAGATTCCAGTTGGAGGCCAGGGTAACCAGCACAAAGATCTGGCTGCCGACGAAGAGCGCGACGCTGGAGACGCCGATGTAGGGGTAGGCGGCGAGCAGGAGCAGCAACAGCAGCTAGAGCGCCAAACCGGTCCAACTGCCAAATGGCCGGGTCAGGCGCTGTATGAACCGTGATACAGGTGATGGAGAGATTGGTTTTGATGCGGGTGCCTCGCTATTCTCTCCTTTCTCCATCCTCGTCTCTGTCTCTTGACCCTGCGGGTCCATCACTCGTCCTCCGCGTCGAGCGGACGCAGACCCCCCAGAAGCCCTTGGGGCCGCACCACCAGGATCAGGACCAGGAGGACAAAGCTGGTTGGCGACGCCGAGGTTTGTGCCGATGCCCTGCACGTATGTGGCGACGAAGATCTCGGCAATGCCGAGGATGATGCCGCCCATCAGCGCGCCGGGGATCCGTCCCAGGCCGCCAAGGGCGGTGATGGCGACGGCCTTGAGGGTGAAGGGAGGCCCCATAAACGGGAAGATGGCCTGGGTGGGGCTGAGCATGGCGCCGGCGGCGGCGGTCAGCGCAATGCAGATGCCGGCTGTGATGGCGTAGACGCGGTTGATGTCGACGCCGACGATGCGGGCGGCGTTCTTGTTCTGGGCCGCGGCGCGGATTGATTTGCCCAGGCGGCTGCGCTGCAGGAAGAGGTGCAGGCAGAGCATGATTAGCAGGGCCGCGCCGAAGATGATGCTCTTGACGATGGGAAACGTGATGCCGGCCAGTTCGACCGAGCCGTTGTAGGTCACGGCGACATTGCGCGGGTCCGAGGTAAACAGGATTTTGAAGAGATTGGCCAGGGCGATGGAGACGCCGAAGGTGACGAGCAGGGTCATCAGATGGGGGCGCTCGACGATGCGGTTGATCAGAACGATCTGCAAAAGATAGCCGACCACGAACATCAGCGGCAGAATCAGCGCGAGCGAGGCGAACGGATCCAACCCGAAGAAGCGGAACAGCCCCCAGGCGATGTATGCGCCGATCATGAGGAATTCACCGTGGGCCAGGTTGATCACGCCCATCACGCCCCAGAGCACGGAGAAGCCCAACACCATGACGGCGTAGAAACCGCCCAGCAACAGCCCACTGACAAGCGCTTGCAGAAGCTGGTCTATAATTGTAAGAGCAGTGGCCGGCAGCCTGTGATCAGTGGCTCGTGAATCTGGCCACTGGCCACTAGCCACTGCAGTTAGCGATCTTTCCAGGCCGGGGCCGGGTAGTTCAGCTCGGCGACGGCGGCGTTGGTGGGCGCGACAACCAGGATATCACCGTTCTGGATCTGAATCGCCCCCATCGGTTTGCCGGCGTTGCGGCCCTTTTCGTCGAAATTGATGGGGCCGTAGAAGGTGACCACGTCGAGGTTGCGCAGGCTTGCGCGCACGACATCGGTGTCGAGGGAGGCGGCCTGCTCAATGGCGATGTGCAGAGCCAGCGCGGTGGCGGTCGATTCCGCGGCCTGGTAGGTGGGCGGCTCGCCCCACAACTCCTCGTAGCGCGCTGCGTAGTCGGCCGCGGCGCCGAAGTATTCGTCAGCGTAGCTCATCGACGCCTCCCACTGGGTGGGGCCGATGACATATTCGGCATCTGCGCCGACCTCCTCGATCAGTTTCGGGTTGCTGGGGCCGACCGTGATCACCATCGCCTTGGGGTTGAAGTCCAGCTCCTTGGCGGCGCGGATGAAGAGGATGGCATCGTTAAAGTGCCCGCCGCCGATGAAGATATCCGGCTCCAACTCTTTGAATTTGGCCATGATGCCGCTGACATCCGCCACGTTGACGGGGTAGGTTTCCACGCCGAGCAACTCCAGGCCATACTCGGCGGCCCAGTGCTGCGCGCCATCGGCTACACTGGTGGGGAAGGCGGTGTCCTCGTAGGCGATGACGACCGTTTTGGCGCCCTTCTCCGCAAGCAGTCGCAATGCCGACCGTGTGTAGTCCACCGCCGGGGTCAACACGGCGAAGAGGTTCTGGAAGCCCCGCTCAAAGAGCGGCTCGGCCGAGCCATTACCCTCGATCATGATCTTGTCGTATTTTTCGGCAATGGCGCTGGCGCTCTGGGTGAGGAAGGAGCTATACGGCCCCAACAGGAAGTCGACCCGGTCCTGGTTGATCAGCTTTTCCACCAGGCGGGCGGCAGTGTCCGGGTCGCCCTCGTCGTCGTACATGATCAATTCGACCTTGTAGCGCTCGTCGCCGACTTTGATGCCGCCGTATTCATTGTTCACCCAGTCCAGCCAGACGCCGTAGCCCTGGCGGGTGTCCTTGCCCTCGCGCGAGAATTTGCCGGTTTCACTGGCGGCCGCGCCGAGGTAGATGATCTTCTCCCCATCAGCGCCGGCGGCGGTATCGGGCTCATCTACCAGCGCGGGCGGGGCCAGGCGGCAGGCTGTCAAGACAAGAGACGCTATTAGCAGAAACGAGAGTCGTAACAGGAATTGTCGCATTGTGCAGCCCCCTCGCGTTGCGTAGTATCCGGAAGGAAGTTCAGTCTGAACCGACAAGGGCAGGCGGGACGGGGGCACCCAGAAAGGGCCGTGAGGGCCCCGCTCCCAGAGTGGTCCAGCCGGACGGTTCCCACTCTGGAACTGATGATGCTGTAAGGCATTTAACGCTGTCAACATAAGTGTGGTTTGCAATGTGTCAGGGCAGTTGAGCTGCCTGAGACGCCCCCGATTGTGGCTGGAGTGCATAAGTTCTCAGCTTCGAGCGGGTTCCAGCCTCAGGGCAATTGCATCTGAATTGGGTCAAAGCGCCGAAATGCTGCCATGATCTCTTCCAGATCGGGTTCAGACGCTGTAAATTGTACGAATGATGGCGCGCAGGCTGTGAATCTGACCGGTTTCGACGCCTGACGGCCTTTGTTGCGCTGAATTTCCGTCGTTAATCAGCAGGCTTACAGCAATTTCCACCAATTATCACGTCCTTTTGTTAGGAATCCCGACGGGATTGGCATACAGATTTAGATGCGTATGCCCTGTGCCCGGTGTCCTTGCAAGAGCCTGAACAATCGTATACGCTGTATCCATAGCTGAAAGTCTAAGGCGACCGCGAACCATCTCTGTACCTTATCAAACGTATACTTTTTTACAGAACATACTTGGTTGCAAAACCATAGCGCCGCCGCAGCCGGCGCGACACTCAGCGCCAATCCGCCCAATTTTTTTTCAGAAAGAGCAAGGCGGCACATGAATTCACGCGGCAATTCGCGCCACTTCGCGCCACTTTGATACTCTCCGCCCGCCCCGACAGGATACCGACAGGATACAGAGCAGGGCATCACATGAATACATGCAGCGCTTTGCCCCGCTCTGCGCCAGTGCGCCGCCCGCCGCGACGACGCCGGCGGCCTTCGCCCAGCCTTCCGTCTCCCGTGATCCACCGACAATTTTCTTGCCCAATCTCACGTAATCTCACGTAATCTCTCGTACGCGCGCTCCTGCCTGTCAACCCATCCAACCGCCCCAAAAAAGCTTCTGATCTGAATCCCATTTGAAACAGAGACTTTTCGGGCGAAGATAGCAATCGACTCGGGGCCGTTTCGCCTGCCCTGACGCAATTCGGAATGCGCAATACGCAACTCAGAAAAAGCCGGTTCCCGATCTGGACGCACATTAGATGCGTATGCACTGGTTCCAGCCTGGTTTGACCCAACGAAAACAGGAGTGCTACAATCACGTTCCGAGGCTGCCCCGTCGACACCATAGAACGGCATGAGGGAGCGGAGGCTGGGCGGCTGAGTTTGCAGGCATCCTTGTCGGAATTTGCGGGACTGCCGTCGCAGCAGCGGCATGCACAAAAGAGACTCGAAACCGAAGAGCGGTGGTGGATGCGCCACCGCTCCGCTAAGAGAGCGCGACTTGTGAGCAAACAATACTACGGTGGGCAGGCAGTCATTGAAGGCGTGATGATGCGGGGGCGTAAGACGATGTCGATCGCCGTGCGCAACATCCAGGGCACGATCGTCGTCCACGAGGAGCAGCTCACGGCCAAGATCTATACGCGCAAGTGGGGGCAGTGGCCGTTTGTGCGGGGGCTGGCTCTGCTGTGGGACGCGCTCGGGCTGGGCATGCGCGCGCTGATGTGGAGCGCGGACGTGGCGATGCAGGAGGATGACGCCGAAGAACAGGTCGAGTTTTCCGGACCAGTGGCGTGGACGACCATTGCGGCCAGCCTCGCGTTTGCGGTGGCCGTTTTCTTTCTGCTCCCCACCTTCGCCAGCCGTTGGTTTGCCGGTTTCTTCGAACACAACCCTTATCTCGACGCGGTAGCCGAAGGCGGCCTGCGGCTGATTCTGTTCATCGTCTATCTGTGGGCGATCAGCTTCCTGCCCGATATCCGCCGCGTTTTCGGCTATCATGGCGCCGAGCACAAGACGATCAACGCGTACGAGGCCGGGGCAAAACTGAGTGTATTCAATGTGCAGAAGCACAGCGTCCAGCATGTTCGCTGCGGCACGAGCTTCCTGCTGTACGTGCTTGTGATCAGCATCCTGCTTTTCGCGCCCCTCACCTTCGCCGGGATTGAGTATGCCTGGCTGGCCCTGGTCCTGCGATTTGTTTCGCGGCTGCTGCTCATTCCACTGGTCGCCGCCATCTCCTATGAAATCATCCGCTTCAGCGCGAATCACGCCGGCAACCCGCTGATGCGTCTTCTGATTGCGCCCGGGCTGCTCCTCCAGCGCATCACCACGCGCGAGCCGGACGATAGCATGGTGGAGTGCGCGATTGCCGCCCTGCTTCCGGTGCTGGCAGCCGATGGGGCCGCCGAAGCCGTCGCTCCGGGCCACGCGGGCGAAGAGTCGACCGGCGCAACGGTATCCGAAGCCGCCCAGCGGAAACTATAGAACGGCCCGAGGGAGCGGAGGCTGGGCGGTTGAGTTGAGCGGTTGTTTTTGAGGGCTGCAAGGACCGGGGCGGCGCGGGGCGCCCGTCCTATGGGAGTTGCTGGTTATACATCTCTGCGTTGGCGGCGTCGGTGAGAAGGATTTGCTGGCGCGCGGCGCGATTCATTCGGCCCAACTCCGCCAGATAGCGCGACATACTTCCCAGGTCGTTCAACTCGAGACCGTGCAGCGTGCGTACAAAGGTGATCTGAAATGCGTTGCCGGTCAACAGACGGGGGATGCGTAAACTCTGCATCACACCCTCGGTCAGGTCGCTGTCCGGGTCTCCGGAGACGGCGGCGAACTCTACGGGCAGGCCATACGCGGCCAACCGATCGGAGACATCGTAGTTGGCGGAGGGTTTGGCGACATCCCACATGCTTTCCAGGTAGCGCATCGTCGTCGTGGAAACCGGTGCGAACTCGCCTTCGGGAGAAAAGGAAGTAAACTCCTCCGACGAGGCAATGTCGCGCCAGAGAAGATGCTCCAGATTGCACTCTTTAGCGAGCGTGCGCACAAATTCCCGGCGTGCGCTGTCGGCCTCGCTATCGTGCGTGACTCGACTGCCGATCGTCGCGTAATCGGGGATGGCGGTGACTGCCTCCTGCACGTTTTGGCGGATGTAAGCGGACAGGGTCTGCGCGAATCCGCGGTTGTTGCCCGCTCTTTGCGAATCGTCGGACAGACCGGTTTCGCCTGAGCCGACCGCATCCGCTTGCGCATTTGGCGAAGGCGAAATAAGCAGGGACGCCAGTTGTTCACGGCGCTGCGAGGATGTCCAGATTTCGCGCAGGCGCCCTTCCCCGCGGCGGCCTTCGGCGTCCTGGCGGCTACGAATGAATGCCTGGCAGCGTTCCCACAGGGTTGGATTGAGATGGGGCCGATAGAGATGGGAACTGATCGCGTCCTGCGGCGGGAGGGGCGGCATCGCCTCGCTGACAGACCACTCCTGTAAAATTTCGCAGGTTTCTTCGAGATTACGATCCATCTGTTGCAGCATCAGTTGTATATGCTCAAGGACACGGCCCAGGCCTCGCCCCATGCTGTCCTGCAGACGGGCGGTCAATTCAGTGCAGGCTAAGTTCACCCGCTCCCGCCTCAGCTTGCGCACGCGCCGCGCCCGCGTCCGAAATGACATCGTTGCGCCGAGAAACGCGCCGACCATCAGGCCGATGAATGTAGCGGCGTTGGCCTCACTGTCGAGGAATTCGAGGATTGCTTCGGCGAACGCGTCGTTCATCAGCCCCATTAGTGCAACAGGGTTGGCATCACCACTAATGATGACGGCCATGTTGCCCACCAGCCCGGAACCGAACAGATAGAGAAGTGTCAGCAGCACGACGCCGCTCAGCAGGCCGAGTGCCCGCGTCAGCGAACCGAACAGAGACGGCTGGTCGCCGAGCGTGCGCAGATAACGGGCGCGCCAGTCGCGCAGGTCCAACTGGCGTTCGCTGGGGTTGGCAGCGGTTGGCGGGATGCCTTCGCTGCCAGCGTTGGCCAGCGCGTATCGTTCCTGCGCCAGATCGTAAAGCCACTGTTGGAGTTGACGCCGCGCTTGAACGAGTCCTGACGGCCGGGCGCTGAGCAGGGTGAGCAGGTGGGAGCGCATCCGCCGCGAGACGGTTGGCAGAAAGCGGCTGTCGGTGGCGTTGCGGGGCAGGCCATCCTCTCGCAGGGCAGGCAGTCCCCAGGCCGAGTCGAGCGCGCCGGCGCCGATACTCTCTTCAAATTGTGCGAGCGCGTCCTGAAGTTGCCTTTCGAATGCGGCCTGCCAGCGGACAGGATTGAGACCGCGCATTTTGCGCGCCGTCGCCGTCGGCAGCACGTAGCCCGGGTGGGCAGAAATCTGCTGGAGCGATTGGGGATTGAGTTCATTGAACAGCTCGGGCACCTGGTTGATGAGCTGAATCAACGCCTGCTGCGACGTTACGCCCAATTCATGCAGGGGAGCCAGCGGTTCGACGCTGTCTGCGGTGGCAGGAGGCGGGATGCCCGGATCGTCCTCCGGGCCTGCGGGCAGAATCTGTTCGCGCAGAAGTCGTTTGCCCTCATGCTCTTGCGCGGCCTGAAAGATATAGTCCAGCGGCACATAATCTGCGGCTGCGCCGAGCAAACTATAAGGACGTTCGCTGGCGTTGCGCAGGTCGATGCCGACCTGTTCATCGATATGGGCGGCCCCATCGGCGGCGATGAGCGAATGGAGGGCGTTGCCGACGAGAGCAGAAAGTTCATAGCTGTTGCGGGCCAAGCCCTGGTTACTTTTTTCCCGATCCACCAGATAGATGCGGTCAAAGAGCGGACGTCCCAGCCACTCATCCGGCAGCGAGGCGGTCTTTGAACCGCGCATGCCTGATTCTTCGCGCAACGAAGAGATAAATTTGTCCAGATTGGCGCGACGCATGCCGGTGAGCGCCTCCAACTCGGCCAGCGCGGCGTAACAGGAGGCATCCTCGATCATGCGGCTGCTGTCGGTTGCGTAGCTGCCTGCGGCGAAGACGCCAACGACTTGGGCGATATGGCGCTGCCCCAGATAGTTGAGTTGATGTGCGATGGTTGGCCAGATCAGCGCCGAGGTCAACGGTTCGAAGAGCGGCGCGATCACATAGAGGGTCGTCTGCACGAAGGGGTCGCCGGGGACATGGGTGTCGGCGCGGATCGGGTCGATTATGTTGGAGGCAACCAGTTGGGCGATGCTGTCGCCGTCCTGTAACGCGGCGCGGAAGGCATGTCGTCGCGTAGGCGGGTCGAGCGGGGTTGGCGTTGCGGGCGGTTCGCCGCTGTCCGGGTCCTTGTTCGATCTGCGGAAGGGCCAGGGCAGCCCCTTACGCGGAGAGGAAGAAGAGATCCCGCTCCTTCCTGGCTTTGCCTGCCATTGCAGAGGGAGCAGTGTATGGCCGGCGGCTTCAAGCAACAGGTTGGCCCGGCGCTGGCTCGTCGCCTGCCGCCAATGGTTGGCGGCGTTACCATGGGCCGCTTGGGTGCTGGAGCGTCCCAGGTCATGGAGCAGGCGTTCCAGATAAAAGGGCGGCAGACGGTTGTCACGCAGGGTGAATAGATTGAGGGCAAGCTCGTCCTGTTGGTTGAGTTGGTCGGACGGCAGGAGGGCGGCAAAGCGGGTGATGCGGGTCAGGTCAGGGCCGTCGACGCCGGTGGCGGTGCGTTGTTCCTGGGCAGCTTGCAGGCGCGGCGCGAGATGGAGCATTGTCTGCAAGCCCCATCCGCCAAAACAGAGTATCGCGGCTCGACTACGGGTTGCGCCGGGAAGCATGTCAAACACCAGTGGTTAGTGGATAGTAGTTAGTGGATAGTAACTGAGCCGCCGATGGAAGCTGACCACTAGCCACTATCCACCAGCCACTAAGACCTGTCGTCAGTAATTTCTGGCAGATCGACCCAGGCGGGATGGAGATGGAACTCCTCGCGGGCGGGGAAATCACGCGTGTTTTCATACTGTTCCCGAAACTCATCCAGGCGGTCGATCAGCGTCACGGGCAGGCCGTGGACGATCCAGACGGCGTCCATACGTCCGGTGTCACCGGTGGGTATCCATTTGATATCCTCCTGGCCTATCATTGCCATGGCCAACTGGGGGTCGTCATTGCGGGAGGATGGTGTGGCGGCCAGGCGGATGTGCTCCAGATTGCCGTCGTGGAAGTTGAAGCGGTCCGAATCCCAGCGGATGTAGGGATTGAGACGATCCAGCCACTGCTGCACGCGGTTGTTGGGGAGAGGCCGCGACTGCTGTGTCTCCTCGCCATGTTGCACACCGATGATGTGCCGGATGTCCACGCACTGCAGCACCCTGCCCAACAGCCCCCGTTCGGTGGCGATCGCGTTGGTGAGATTGGCGAACAGATCCTCGGCGCCGACTGCCTGGTTATAGCTCAAAATGCGTTCGATCAGCGGCCCCAGCAAGACCTCCCAATCGCTGGAATAGACGACTTGGGCCGCGTTGCGATAAAAATGTTGCAGGTAGTCTCGCCCGACCGCGCCGGTCTCCAATTCATAGTAGGTGCTGGTGCTGGCCGTGCCGTCAGGGATGCGGGGGTCGATGCGGTCTGCGGCCCGTTTTGCCGCCTGATTGGCTCGCCCCAGCGCGCCGCCGGCATTGTCAATTTGTGTGCGGAACACCTCGCGCATCTGCGTGCTGTATGAGAAAAGGCGCTCTACCAGGATCCGTTCCAGCCTGTCACGGCGCTGGTGGAGGCGGGCGCGGGCTTTGCGCTGGCGCGCGTCGCGGGCGCGTTCGCGGGCTTGGCGGGGGTTGAAGGCCGCCAGCAACAGGTCGCCAAAACCGCCAGCGATTTGCCCGATCTGTTCTGTGGCCCCTCCTTGCTGAGCCAGCAGCGAGCGCCAGCGGGCGCGGTCCTCCTCCGCCACCGGATGATTGTTTACGAGAAAGAGTCTCTGCTTGATCAGAGATTCCATTGGGGCGGTGGAGGGGTTGAGCGGCGCCAGTAGATCGGCCAGGTGAGCGCGCCGCGCAATCCCGTCTCCAACACAGTTTGGCGGAAGGCGTTGTCGAGCGCGGTCTTGAAGCCAAGCCATGCGCCGCGTTGCTCTTCGACCTCCTCGACCAACTCCTCCAACCGGTCGTTGTCCAGCGAGAGATAGCGGGCGCGCATCCGGGCCAGCAGCCCTTGCCAGATGGTGATTACCTTCTGGCGCGTTTGCGGGGAGATAGGCTGGCGCGGGTCGTTGAGTTCCGGCCCGGCGGCAAGACGCCTCATTAAGTCGGCCAGGAAGGCCTGCTGCCAGAAGTTGACCAGCGTTTCGTCCGGAGCGACGATGGCGGATGCGGCGAAACTGCTGTAGACCAGGTAGTTGCCCTTCCGCGCACGGTGTTCGTTTACCACTTCGGCGGCGGGGGCGCTGCCCGACATGCGTTCGCGCACGACATTGACCTCCAGCCCGAGGATTTCACTGCTGAGATGGCTGATGGCCGTAAGCTGGATGAGATGCGCGGCCAAGTTCTCGGCGTCGGCTTTGCGGGCGAGGCTGCGGCCATCGCGGTTGGTGCGCCCGACCAGAAAGATAAAGTCGAAGGGTGCATAGGGCGTGTCAGGCAGCGCCCGCTGTTCGCTGGGGTAGAGTTCTTGGAACTGCTGCGTCTCTTGAAAGTAGTTCAATTCTTTGAGCGCGGCGTAGGCGTTGGCTTTAATGCGTCTTCGTTGCAGGTCGCTGTTGATCTCCTCTTCGAGCACGTCCGGCAGGAAGAAGATGCCGACGACGCGGGCATTGCTGCGCACGAGCGCGCGCACGCGGTGCGCCACATCCAAAAACATGCCGGCGCCGGTGCCGCCGCAGAGGCTGCTGACGATATAGACGAGCTGATAGTTGCTCATCACCGGGAAGCGGCGATTCTGCGCCATCTCCAGATCGCGGATTTTATCCAGGGCAGCGTATTTCGTCTCCAGCAACCGCTTGAAGGTGACGTAATTGCGGAAGAAGGAGAGCCGCCCGATGGGCCGCAGTTGTTTGGCGCCGTTGTGGATGTAGCCGAGGGGGATGGAGGGGTAGTTCCACCAGCGGGCGATCTCCGGGTGGTTTTCGAGATTGTCCACCAGGCGAGTGGCGTCGAACTTGCCCATGTAGGCCGATTCATCGGCGTAGAGAGGCTCCTGATCGAGCCGGTTGATCAGCGGTTCGGTGTCCAGCGCGAGCAGTTGGATCATCGCCGGCAAGGATTCGCCGCCCCACGCTTTGCGCAAGCGCCGTTTGACCGCCCGGACGGCATTGGTGCCCATACCGCCTACGCCCACGACGAGGGTCGGATAGATTGTCGGCTTTTCACTGATAAACGGCGCCCCGCTCTGGTCCATTTCCGGTTTCCTTCTCAGGATTCTTAGTGGTTAGTTTCCAGTTTCTAGTGACTGCGTTCGTTCGCGGATGTGTACTGAAAACTGAAGACTAGAAACTGTCTTGTGGGCTACGCCCAAGCGTCGGCTTCACCTGTGCCGGCAAGCGAACAGGTTCCGTCCCTGGCTACGTATCCGAGCCCCATGGATTCCGCTCAGACCGGGTCCAAATGCTGTCGGGCGGGTCGTAGTCGCCTGACCCCTCAGATGAAGACTGTTCCGCCCCCCAGGCTCGCGTCTGCCCCAAATGCCCGGCAGATGGGGTCGCCCCAAGCGGGCCCCCCTGATCCCAGTTTGTGTCCCAAGCTGCGTTTTGTGTTGCCGCGGTCGCCGCGTCTGCGAAATTCTCAAATGCAGGCGAGGGATTTGGGGCGTAAGCCGGGCCTGCAGCCGTTTGACGATTTGCCTCGCCAACCCGCCTTTGCGATCCGTCGAAATCTGACGCGGCGAACGCGAATTCCGGTTGTGGAGTCAGTGGAGAGTCCTGCCCTGGCAGGGTTATCCGCTCTTCATCCTCTTCCACATTGTACCCGCGATTCCGGGCACGCGCCACCATGATGAGCAGCCCCAGCAGAAGCAGCGGTCCGCTACAGAAAACGAGCGGAAATGTGTAAAACGGTCGCAACCACCATTCTACATAACGCTGATAGAGGGTCGGGCTACGGAAGCTGATATCGACCGACCTGGTCTCACCAGCCAGGCCGGCAATGCTCAGGACCATCTCTCCACTATAGAAGGAGCCGCGCAGGGCATCCATGGGCAGCGCTTTGCGTGCGATCAGGGTGACGGGGGCTTCGTAAAAGCCTTCGTCGTCGGGCAGTTCGTTAATTTCCACGGGAGGGGCTTCGAGAAATTGTTCATCCAATGTCATCACGCCGCTGCCGGTTTCGCCCGACGCCGCGATGCCAACCACCTGTACAACAAAAGGCGTCTTGCCGTTGAAGCGGAGGAGGAGCGTTTCGGTCGTTCTTTCACCAGCGCGTCCCAGATTGCCGAAATCGAGCGCGCCGGCGAGGCTCCATTCCACACCGCGAATTTGCAGACGGAAGGGTATTGTCTCCGAAAGGACATCAAAATCCTGACCGGGACCGGCCAGGCTCAGGATGCCGTGGCAGCTGCCGGACGGCAAAGGCGTCTGGCTCTGCAGGCGAATGGGAAGCGCCCAGACGGTCTGGATTGCCTGCTGCCAACTGTCCGAACTGCCGGAGTCGGCAGCGGCCGGGTTCCCGCTTGCGGGCACGGGAGGTTGCAGGTCTCCGGCGGTGGCGGTCAGGCCGCTGCAACTGCTCTCGGTCAGTTCGACCGTGAGCCGGAAGGGTGTGTTCGAATTATAGGAGACGGGCAGCAGGATCTCCTCGTCCAGCCGGAAATTCGGGGACGTATCGAAGAGAAGCTCGCCGAAGTCGGCCTCCTGCACCTGAATGCGCGCTGCGGAACGGGGGATGTCCAGCGCCACCGGCAGGGAGGGGGCGGGCCGCACCTGCACCTCCATTGGCAGGCCGGCAGGGTTGAAAGCCGACAGATTCAGTTGACCTTCGTATTCGCCGGGGCGCAGTTGGTCCAGGCCATCTACGCGCAGGAGGGCTGTCTGGCTGCCGTGTTCCGGCACATCGATGGAAAAGTTGAGAAAGGCTTCGCGGACGATTTCGCTGGTGTCAGAGCGGCGCAAGACCAGGGAGGCTTCGAGCGTGCCGATCTCTTCGACAGTGCTGGCCTGAACGGTCAGCGACCAACCCTCGTGCGGCATCTTGGCCAGATCGATATCGGTCGGCAGGCCGCGTACATAGATTGCCGGTTCCACTTCCAATGGTGTGCGGGCAAAATCACCGAAACGGACCCCATCCACGACAGCGGTGAGCAGGAAAAGCGCCTCGTAGTCGTGTCCGTCCTGGGGCACAAAGCCGTCGTCGGAGCAGAGCAGGTTGCGGACATGGGCTGGACTCTGGCAGTTGAGGGCTTTGCGGTAGACGGTTTGGTTGCCGCCGCCGGTGATGTCGGTCACGTATACGGCGGCTTGCATGTCCTGGGCCTGCACGCCGGAGGCAAACCCGATCTGCAGTTGCAAACTGCCGTCATCGAGTATGCCGGGATTGGTTTCGGAAGGGGAGAAGACCTGGGCTCTGGGCAAGTCGTCGCGCGCCTGCAGCCGGAAGGTGCGGCGCAGTTGCAATGGGTGTCTGTCCTCTCCCAGTTGAATCGTCATCTCGTCCGGGCTGCCGGAAAGCTGCTGGGCGGCGACTGCCCTCCCGCTGAGAGGATCCTGACCGAGGGCGGGGATCGGCGTCGTGCCGTTGAGCAGCAGCGGCTCGTCCGCGGCGGGGCCGGCCCCGGCGACGACGACGAGGGGCGATTTGCCGGCCGGATAGTAGCGGGCCGCGGCCGGATTGTCCTGTACGCTGGGAGGCGGGAAGAGGAGCTCCGGGTAGCTGTCCGCCTGGACGACGGCAAAGCTGCTGAGATCGGTCGTCTTGGCTACCCATTCCCCGGCTGGCAGCGGCGCGACGGCAAGGTTCAGGTCGATATTGCCGTCGTCCAGGACACTCTGTGTCTGCATCGGCGCGCCGTCGCGTTGCACAGCGGTGATGGCCGACTTCGGGCTGACGAAGGCGATGCTGCCCGCGCCATGCGCCTTGCGAATGGAGATGGTCAGGTCGCCGTTCACGTTGCGGCGGGTGACGACGGAGCGGTCCGACTTCATCTCGGCGAAGATTTCGCTGAAGATAAGCAGGAGGTCTTGTGAACTTTTGGCCTCGCGTGCCAACGATGAATTGTCTTTGAGGAAATCGCCCGCGCAGCCGGCATCGGGATTGCAGAGTATGACCGGGTAGAGCAGCGCGCCCGCATCCTCGATCTGCGCAAGCAGGTTGGCAATGACGGGCCGTTGGCCTGTCACGTGAAGCGGGGCGGTCGGTTCACCGTCCGTCAGCAGCAGCACATACTGGCTGCGGTTGGGGTCGCCGTGAACCTTCAGCAGTTGCAGCGCCTCTTTCAGGCCCAAATCCATACGCGTGTACCCGCGCTCCGTATAATCGTCGGGCGCTTGGAGCGACGCGGCAAGGCGGCGGCGATTTTCCGCGCTGCCGACCACCTGTAGCAGACTCAACGCGCCGACGCCGTCTGCCGTGCTGTCGAAACGCAAGACCGCGATGCGGTCGGCGCCGTCGGCCAGATGCACCAACAGCCGGGCTGCGCTATAACGCAGTTCGTTGGGATCGCTGGGCGCGTTGTGACTGTAGTTTCCACATGGGGGACCGGAGGGCGGTGTTCCCGCTTCCCAGGGCCAACAGGTGGCCATGCTGCCGGAATCATCGAGAATGACGATCACATCAATCGGGTCGGCGGCCACGGATTGCGGATTGCCGATTGCGGATTGCGCGTTGGGAGGATTGGCCTCAGGCAGGGCGTACACCGGCGCAGCGAAACGGCCCGCCGCCAACAGGATGAGAAAGGCGGACAGCAGACAAGCAAATACTTTGGCGGCAGGCCCGGCCACGAAAGAGCGAAAGACACTGGACCGGGCCGGGGCCAAACGGTAAGGCCGTTGAAGAACGTTTCCGGGCAGATGGCGCTCCTATTCCGGGGGAGAGCGTAACAATGGTTATCACGAGAGAGAACGCCTCTACACCCCTCGAAGGTTCCCGATCCAATAGAGCAACATGCGCGCGCATCGGCTCCACGTTCCCCGGCTTTTGTAGCGGGGGCGACGCCCCCACGGACGGGGATAGACCTGCTGTGAGCGAAATGCGCGCGCATCGGCCACGCTTCTATCTTTTCGGATTGTAACACAGCGCAGATTGGAGCCAAAAAGCCCTGAACAGGCCGGGTTTGCCCGACCAAATCAGCCTCGCGATGCGGATTAAAGGCAGAGCGGTTACACTGGAGACGGGGCAAAGGGGATGCCCCAATTTTGAGATTCGGCAGTCTGGCGGCCTGTGAATGTTCCTGCAAAGGGGGCCGGATCGATATTGGGCGATATGCCTACGATCTGCCAATGAATCGCGAACTTAAGCGCTAGTTCGATCGCGGCGAGTGGATTGCAACTGAACTATCCGCTCGCCACGATGGACGAACCACTGCGGTCCTATTCGCCGCCGTCGCCGCTCGCGTCGGAGATTTCGCCGAGCATCTCCGTGAGCGCGCCGATGAACTGATCGGCAGGCAGCGCGCCGGGGATCAGCCGGCCCTCGCCGCCGGAGAGGACGACGAACGTGGGTGTACCGCGCACGAAGGGCATGCCATCCTGCAGATCACTCTGTACAGCCAGGGCGGGTTCGTCTTGCGCCAGACAGGTTGCAAAGGCGTCGGTATCCAGTTCGTATTCAGCGGCCAGCGCCATGAAGTAGCCGCTGTTGTCCTGGCTGGCCCACTCTGTCATATCCTCGAACAGGCGATGATGGAATTTCCAGAAGGCCTCTTGCTGCGCCGCGCACTCGGCGGCAACCGAGGCTGAGAAGGCAAAGGGATGGATATTCTCGATGGGGAAATGCTTGAACACCCACATGACCTCTCCCTGCTCGACGAACTCTTGATCCAGAATCGGCTGTGTTGTCAGGGTGTGGCGGCTGCAGTATGGGCACTGAAAGTCGCTGAATTCCACGACGACGATTGGGGCGTCGCTACTGCCCTTATAAATGTCACCGGCGAGTGTATAGCCGGGCCGGTCGGGGTCGGGGAGCAGACCGGCGGCGGTGGCCCAGAAAGGCAGCCGTGCCTCGCCCTCCTGCTGTTGCTGCTGTGCCTGCGCGGCGCCCTGGGGCGAGCCGCCGAGCGCGATCGTCTCGATCCAGTCGGTGAAAGTGTCGTAGGGCTGGGCGCCGGTGAGGCTGAAGGCTTTGCCGGTCTCTTCATAGACGAAACGGAAGCTGGGCGTGCCGGTGAAGCCGAGGGTTCTGGCTTCGGCCAGGCTTGCGTTTACCTTTTCCACCAGAGAATCGCTATTGGCTATGCAGGATCCGTACTGGGTGGGGTCGGCGCCCAACTCCTGCGCCAGTTCGGCGAAGTAGGACAAAGCCTCTTCGCGGGGCGCCCACTCCTTCTGGGTGCGGAAGATTTTGTCGTGCATCTGCCAGAAGAGGACGATATCCTGTTCCGCAACGCAGTTGGCGGCGATGGCTGCCGGCAGGGCGTTGGGATGGAGAGAGGAGAGCGGCATATCGCGGAAAACGAATTTCACCGCGCCTTCTTCGGCGAATCCAGCCAGGAGCGCCGGTTCGGTCTGGATGACATGACGGGCGCAAAAGGGGCATTCGTAGTCGCTGTACTCGTAGATGGTGATGGCCGCGTTCGGGTCGCCGCGATAGGGATAGCCCTCGGCGGTAAAGCCGACCGGGACGCCTCTGTGCATTGCCGGCTGTGGGGCGGAGACGGGGGCGACAGCCGGGTTGACCAAGTAACCGTCGGCGGCGCAGCCGGCGAGGAGAAGAAGGGAGACTGCGACGAGTGCGAGGAGCCGGGAGGACAACCCTCTCCTTTCTCTCTCCTCATCATTTTCTACTTTTTTGCGACGCAAACGTCTATTTGGCAATTTCATGATTTCTCCAATCGAGTACTAAGTAGCCGGTATTCGGCTTTTCGTTAACATGCGAGCGCACAAAGGCGCACTTTGGGCCTATTTGGAATATTCAAGACCTCTGGTTGACAACAGGTTTCCACATTGTAACCGTGGGGACAAGAGAGTACTAATCCAGAGGCAGCAGCCTGCACTTTAAGTCGTCAAGTTTGCCCGAAAGCGCCGTTGCATCGTAGTATGAAGACTTTGTAAGGGCAGTGGTCAACCCTGTGGTTTGCGGCGAGTGGATGGCGCACGCCAAAGACCGCGAAGCGCGCAAGGTGAGAGAGCTGTATGGACGATATGAACGTGGGAGCAGGAGTTGAAACGGCGGAGGAATTTTCGGACAGTGCGCCGTCGCATGCACGTGTCAGCGCCCAGCAAGGGCAGCCCTCTTCTCTGGCTGGGCATCTGCGTCAGCTTGAGTCGGAGGCGATCTATGTGCTGCGGGAGGTGGCGGCCCAGTTCGAGCGGCCTTGTCTGCTCTTTTCAGGCGGCAAGGATTCGATCGTCTGCGCGCATCTGGCGCGTAAAGCGTTCGCGCCGGGGCGGATTCCCTTCCCGCTACTGCACATTGACACCGGGCACAATTTCCCTGAAACGTTGATCTTTCGCGATCAACTGGTGAAGAAGCTGAATGTCCGCCTCCTCGTGCGCTCAGTGCAGGATTCGATCGACGCCGGACGCGTGCAGGAGGAACCCGAACCCAATCCCAGCCGCAACAGATTGCAGACCGTAACGCTGCTGGATGCGCTGGCGGGGTTGCGCATTGACGCAGCCGTGGGCGGCGCCCGCCGCGATGAGGAGAAGGCGCGCGCGAAAGAGCGATTCTTCTCGCACCGCGATGCGTTCGGCCAGTGGAATCCGAAGAATCAGCGGCCCGAACTGTGGAATCTCTTCAACGGGCGTAAACACAACAACGAACATTTCCGCGTCTTCCCCATCAGCAATTGGACCGAGCTTGACATCTGGCAGTACATCGCCGAGCAGAAGATCGACCTGCCCGGTCTCTACTTCGCCCACGAACGGGAGGTGGTGCGACGGGACGGGATCCTGCTGGCGGTCGGCGCGCACGTGACACCGCAGGCGGGCGAAACCGTCAGCTGTGAAAGCGTGCGCTTCCGCACGATCGGCGACATGACCTGCACGGGCGCGGTCCTGTCCAGCGCCGGCAACCTGGCGGCGATCATTGATGAGGTGGCCACCGCCCGCATGACGGAACGGGGCGACCGGGCGGACGACCGCCGCAGCGAGGCCGCGATGGAAGATAGAAAGCGGCAGGGATATTTTTAGCTGCGGTGAATCGTGGACAGTGGCTAGCGCTGCCACCATCCACAATCCAATATCCACAATCCAACATCCACTGACCTCTTGGATATGTTATGGACCTTTTGCGTTTTTCTACCGCCGGCAGTGTGGACGACGGCAAATCGACCCTGATCGGGCGGCTGTTGTACGATTCCAAGGCGATATTCGAAGACCAACTGGAAGCGGTTGAGCAGGCGAGCGCCGCGCGCGGCGATGCAACGGTCGACCTGGCGCTTCTGACCGATGGACTGCGGGCGGAGCGGGAGCAGGGCATCACGATCGATGTCGCCTACCGCTACACGGCGACACCCAAACGCAAGTTCATCATCGCCGACACGCCGGGGCACATTCAGTATACGCGCAACATGGTGACGGGCGCGTCAACCGCGGAGCTGGCGATAATTCTGGTTGACGCGCGCAAAGGGGTTCTCACCCAGTCCAAGCGGCATAGTTTCATCGCCTCGCTGCTGCAGATTCCCCATATCGTCGTCGCGGTCAACAAGATGGATCTGGTCGGATACAGCGAGGCGAGATTCCAGGAGATCGTCGCCGATTACCGCGCCTTCGCGGCCAAGCTCAATGTGCGCGACGTTGTCTATATCCCCATCTCCGCGCTGCACGGGGACAATATCGTCAGCCAGAGCGAGAGGATGTCCTGGTACCACGGCGCAACGCTGCTGCACCATCTGGAGACGGTGAACGTCGGCGCCGGCCGCAATATCGTCGACTTTCGTCTGCCGATCCAATATGTGATCCGAACGAGTAACTCGGTTGATCATGAGTTTCGCGGATTCGCCGGGCAGATCGTCTCCGGCCGCATTGCGATCGGTGAAGAGGTGGTGGCGCTGCCGACCGGCATCCGTAGCCGCGTGGCCGGCATCTACCGCGGCGACGAGAGTTGTGAGCGGGCCAGCGTCGGCGACGCAATCGTTCTTGCGCTGGAGGATGAGATCGACATCAGCCGCGGAGATATGCTGGTGCGTGTGCGCAACCTGCCGCACTCGTCCAATCAGATCGACGCGATGCTGTGTTGGATGAGCGAAGCGCCGCTGAAACAGCGCGGCGCGGCCAGATCAGAGGCGGGAGAAGACCGCGCATTGCATTTCACGCCTGGCAGTTGGTACTGGTTGCAGCATTCGACGCGGCGGGTGCGCGCCTTCGTTCAGGAGTTGAACTATCGTATCGACGTGGATACGATGCACCGGGAGACGGCGCAAACACTGCATCTGAACGAGATCGGTCGCGTACACATCGTGACGACGGAACCGCTCTTTTTCGACCCCTACCAGATCAACCGCGCCACGGGCAACTTCATTCTGATCGACCCGCATACGAACAACACGGTTGCAGCCGGCATGATCCGGGACCGGGCGCGGCAGGTCAGCGAATTTGTGCAGAAGCGGGAAGAGAGAAAATCTCGTCCCCCGCTTGCCGGTACTCGCTCTTCCGATGTCGTCTGGGAGCCGGTGGCGGTTACGCGGCCAATGCGGGAGGAGTTGAACGGGCACGGGGCGGCGGTGCTGTGGTTCACGGGCCTGTCGGGTTCGGGCAAATCGACGGTGGCCAAGGCGCTGGAGCGGCGGTTGTATAAGCTGGGCGTGCGCACTTTTTCGCTGGACGGGGACAACGTGCGTCATGGTCTGAACAGCGATTTGGGCTTTACTGCGGAGGCGCGCAACGAGAATATCCGCCGGGTGGCGGAGGTGGCGAAGCTGGCGTATGAGCATGGCAACATCGTGCTATGCACATTTATCTCACCCTATATCGCCGACCGTGAGGCGGCGCGGGCGCTTGTGCAGGAGGGCGGGTTCTGGGAGGTGTACGTCAAGTGTGACGTGGAGGTCTGCAAGCAGCGCGATCCCAAGGGGCTGTACGCCCGCGCCGGGCGCGGTGAAATCGCGAACTTCACCGGTGTCTCGGCGCCCTACGAGGAGCCGCCCCAGCCGGACCTGGTGCTGGAGACGGACCGACACACGGCGGACGAACTGGCGCAGCGGACTCTGGAAGCGTTGGCGCAGGCGGGGATTATTTCCAGTTTTTAGTTTTCGGTGAACCGCTGCAAGTTCAGGGAACGCTCCGCAGTTAGTAAGAACTGAAAACCAACCACAAAGAACTGCCGTTTTCAGTGGTGGCAACAATGGGGTTACTAACAACTGAAAATTCAAAATTCAAGACAGCGGTTGTCATCGGCGGCGGCATGGCCGGTCTCTTTGCCGCCAACGTACTCGCGGACCATTTCGAGCGGGTGACGGTTGTCGAGCGGGACGACGGCAGTAAAGACCGGTGGCGACCCGGCGTGCCGCAGTCCCGCCACGTGCATGTGCTTCTGTTGCGGGGCGTGCAGATTCTGCGGAGACGATTCCCCGGCCTGGAGGAGGATCTGCTGGCTCTCGGCACGCCGCCGCTCAACTGGTTGAAAGATACGGCTGCCCTGGTCGCGGGCGGCTGGCTGCCCCGTTCGGACTTGAATCTACTCGGTTTCAGTGTGAGCCGCAACCTGTTGGAGCATCAGGTGCGCGAGCATCTTCGACGCCGCGCAAACATCCGGTTCCGCAGCGGATACCGGGTCATCAATCTGTGCGCCAATCGTAATCATACCCGCGTAACCGGCGCGGTCTGCATCGCAGACGATGAGGCCGTTACGCTGCACGCCGATCTTGTCGTCGACGCCAGCGGACGCTCCTCCCGCTTGCCCGGCTGGCTGGTAGAACTCGGCTACTCTGCGCCGCAGGAATCGACGGTCAACGCCGACGTGGGCTACGCGACCCGCTGGTACAGCATTCCCGAGGGCTGGCAGGCGGACTGGGAGATGGTGCTGCTTGGCACGCGCTTCCCCGACATCAGCGGGGGGGCGGTCGTTCAGCCTGTCGAAGGCAAACGTTGGACCGTTACCCTGGTCGGCTACGTTGGGAATCATCCGCCGACCGACGAGGCCGGATTCGAAGAGTTTGCACGCAGATTGATCGGACCGCAGGTCTGGGAGGCGATCAGTGCGGCGCAACCGCTCACAGGCATCAGCGGCTACCGGCGCACCGAGAACCACTGGCGCCATTATGAGCGTCTGAAACGGTGGCCGCAGGGGCTGATCGCGCTGGGGGATGCGGTCTGCGCGTTCAACCCGGTCTATGCCCAGGGCATGACGGTAAGCGCGCTCTCGGCGGAACTGCTCGACAGCGCTCTGCGCGGTTCACACTCGGCGCGGCTGGGGTTGGCCTTCCAGAAGAAACTGGCGAAGATGCTGCAAACTCCGTGGCAGCTCGCCACCAGCGATGATTTCCGCTGGGCCGGTCGCAAGGCCGGCGACTCGACCGTGCTTGATCGCTTTATGCACCGTTATCTTGAGCATGTGCTGGGCCGCATCCACCGACCGGATGTCTGCCTCACATTCTTCAACGTCGCCCATCTGGTCAGTCCACCGGCTGCCCTGTTCCGCCCCGGCCTCGCCCTGCCTATCCTGTGGGATATGGCGAAGAAGGCAGTGGTCAGTGGATAGTGGTAGGCAACCCCTTCGACCGTCATTGACGGACTGTCACCAGGGGCGCGAGTGTCTCGATCGTGCTGGGACCGATGCCGGGGACGCGCGCTAAGTCTTCGATCGAATCGTAGGGTCTGTCGGAGATGATGGCGGCGGCTTTGCTGGGGCCGATACCGGGCAAGGCGGTGAGTTCCTCGGCAGTGGCCGTGTTGATGTTGATCAGTCCGTCGGCTGGCGCATTGCGCGGCCCAGAGGGCGCGCCGCTAGATGGCGGCGCGGTGCCCGAAAGGCCGGGAGAGGGTTGTGGGGCAGTGGGCAAGGCTGTCGATGCGTCTGTGTCGTTTGGCGGCAAGGGCACATGAATCTGCGCGCCGTCGAAGACAATTTCCGCTTGATTAACCAGCGCCGGGTCCACGTCCGCCAGCAGGCCCCCCGCCTTAGCCAGCGCATCCCCAACGCGCGCGCCCGCCGGCAGTTCGTACATGCCGGGGGTGCGCACGCCGCCGCTGACGAAAACGAACAGGGGGCCGGGTGTCGCCGCGGGCGGAGGAGTCGGTGTTGGCGCAACGGTGGGCGGTGGATGCAGCACGATCGGCGGCGGCTGCGGCCGCCGCAGGAGCCATATCAAAACCCCCGCCAGGACCGCGCCCAACAGAAACCCGAAACCGATAAGACGTAGAGCCGCAGCCAAGGGCATGGGTGGCGGCTGCTGACCGTCGGGTTGCAGAGTGGTTGGATGCGCTACCGTTTCGTGACGTGAGGGCGGGTCGGAGGATTTCTCTGCACTCATGTCGGACCCTTCTGAGTGTTCAGGTTTGATCGATGCCGGATTGTATCCGCTTCAGCGCGTGCTGGCCGAAGATGAGCAGCGCCTGATCGTCGTTCAGCGGATGGAAGAGACCGGGGCGCACATCGCGCAGGTAGCGCTCCAAAGGCAGGCTGCGGGCCATCGCCGCCCCGCCCACCACGCGCACGGCGTGGTCAACGGCCTCGATGGCGTTATTGGTTACGGTAAACTTGGTGGCGATCACAGCGGGGCCGAGTTCATCCCGCCGCGTGCCAAGTTCATCCCAATCCCTGGCTGTGTTATAGAGGAGCGCTCTGGCCTGGAGCAGCACCAGTTCGGCCTGGCCGAGTCGGCGCTGAATGCTTTCCAGTTCAGCGATCGGTTTGCCGAGGGCGGTGGGCACGCGCTTCGAAGCGAAATTGGCCGCAAAGTCCAGGGCCGCCTGGGCCACGCCGAGATAGACGGCGCTGACCGTGCAGATAAACCAGGCATTGGCCGGTGATTTCCCCGTTGTATGCGGGCTGGGCGCGCCGCGCCCGATCATCTGTTCATCTGTGACGCGGGCGTTGACGATCTTCAGATCATGGCTGCCGGTTGCGCGCATCCCGAAGGAGTCCCAGGTTTCGATAATCTCAAAGTGGGGGCCGGCCGGGATGACGAAGCGGGCGACGTGGCCGCTGCCGTCCTGCAGGGCCGCGGGAATGATGAAATAGTCCATCTCCGGGCTGAGGCTGGCAAAGGTTTTGAGGCCGTTGATGAGCCAGGCAGATGACCCATTTTCGCGGATCGGGTCGGCGGTAGTTTCCGGCATGCCCCCGCGGCTGGGGCTGCCAAGATTCGGCTCGGTCGCGACGGAGTTGATCAGCGCGCCGCGCTCGACGGCAGCGCGGCAAACCTGGGCGAAGAGGGGTTGGGGCCAGCCACTGTGTGGTGATTCGGACACGCCGCCCATTACCTGCACGTGCATGACAAAGCTGAGCGCGGTGCTGCCGTCTCCCTGCGCCAGCCTTTCCATTGTCAGCGTCGATTCGAGCAGACTGGCGCCCCAGCCGCCGTATTCCTGCGGGATCACCAGGGCCGGCAGCCCGACCCGCCGAATGTCAGCGAAGTTTTCGTGCGGGAACGATCCATCGCGGTCGTGCCGGGCGGCTCGCTCCTGCAGCGCAGGGGCCAGCGCGGACGCGACATCGATAAAGCGTTGCTGACGTTCGGTTCTCGGGTAAAGCATACTGCCTCCGAATTTGGCATTCGCCAATGGCGCGAGGATGCGGTCGGCTCAGGCCCAAAGCCCCGGCCCGGCCATTGGGGCATAGGCGCAACCGTCCTGGCGATCTGCGTCGGCGTATTTTTTGGGGCTTATATGCATAATCAGTGTAGTGGTCACAAAGCAGGTGGTGTGAGCAAGGAGTTCATCGCCAAGTCGTGGTCAATGATAAACCAGTTGGTGTCCATATGATGGTGTGCATCGCTCTTTGAGAATGAGAGCGTTTTGCCGACATAGCAGGCTTGCCTTTGTCGCAATGTACAATACCAACCCTCCAAATGGGATGGTCGTCGGCACTCTTTGCCGACTGCGCAATGGGTTTCTGTGGGAAGCGCGTCTTGATATGCTTTGCAGAAGTCGCTATAGGAGAGACATCTGCGCCATGCCCGCGGCGCCCTGTCCCATCGACGGCGATAACTCTGTTCGCTGCGGTCCCCGATCACAATGGCGACGATCTGGCGGGTTCGCCGACACATGGCCGTCCACAACCAGCGCTTGATGCGCCGCTTGCGCACAAAGCTCCAGGCCTCATCGAATTCGAGCGCATCAGCGGGCTGGGCGGGCAACAGCGTTGCTATGAGCGTAGGAAAAACGGCCACATGCTCTCCAACCGATTGGGCAATGGTGAGACGATGAATACCAAACAGCCGACTGAGTCCGCCTGAACCGATGCGTTCCTGGTAGGCTCTCAGGATGAGCGGCTCCTCTTTTTTTCGTCTCTATCCTGGACTCCAAAACCCGATTCACGCCACAGTCTTTGCAGTGATATTACTTTTGACCAAGGCGGTTGCTACCATTCCCGATGACATTGGTGCTTCCGCATACTCGACAACTGCAGGTGATCGTTTTCTATATCCCGCTACTATTCTATCATCAGTTACTATTCGACCACTACCTTTGACCATTATCTTCGACCACTATCTTCGACCGTCACCAATGTTTAGCTTTCCAACATTAAACTACTATGTTACAATAATTCTCGCCACCGAACTTTCCTCCCATCGCTGGCATTTATTTAGGGTCGCGTCTCTCGTCTATGTCCCTGCCGGGTGCAAGACAAGGGGCGCGATTCCCTTTTTATTTACTAAGCAGAAGACTATTTTCCTCTTCATAACAGTTTTGTAACACTTCCCCCTGAAGTGGGACGAGCGGAAGCAAACTCTGGTAAGGTTAAATCATCGCTTACCAGGTAGCTGCTCATCCCATTCTCCTAGTCCAACCCCTTTCATCCACACAAAGATTTGGGATGCACCCATGCAAGGGAAGCGCGCGTCAGCGCTGAGCAATCGGGCTGCGCTCTTCGCGCCTGCGCAACACGATTCAGAGCATCGCAATCACTTTTAGTCCGCTCAATTTACAAAACATACAAATTACAGTCTACGCACAAAGCATACAAATAACGGTCCGAATGACACGCCCGCAGTGCCGGCATTCACGCCTGGCGCGGGTGCATCCCAGAATGGGGGCGAGATTGCGGCTACGTCGGGGTTTCCGGACCGCTTGCAGGCGATGTGAGGGGCGCGCAGGTCAGGTGTGCGAGTGTAAGTGATCACGAGCGTTTGCGAGCGTTTGCGAGCGTTTACAAGCATTTACGAGCGTTTGCGAGCGCGCCAGGTCGCGTTTGGTCGCGTTTGGTCGCGTTTAGTCGCGTTTAGTCGCGCCATTTTTTTTTTGTCCGGGCACGTTTGGGCGTGTTCTGTCATATCTTGTCATATCGTGTCGTCATTTTTCGTCATTTTTCGTCATTTCTCGTCCCAAAATGGTTTTTCCGGGTATGGCGGGCAACGGGCGGTTGCGGCAGCGGCTGGGCAGGGAGGGCAGCAGATTGCTCCGCATGGTTCCCGCACCGGTGGCAGGATGTGCATCATGTCATGATATTCGTTTCAAATTGGTATGCAGTTGCGGCAGGTCCGCGGCTGCGTTCGTTCGTCTTACGAACAATTGTACTACAGAATTGAGGATTTTACAGTTCCTGGACTGCGCGGCCCCATTGTCATTGTCGTGTAATAGCAGTTATGCTATGCTAGGCTACAGGAGTGAGGCGGGAGAATTCTAACGGGATTTAATCCTTTCCTCGTTAGAAATCTGTTCTATGAACAGTTCTACAAACCGCCGCCTCGGCCCATAGTGCCACCCCACCTCGCCCCGATCGATCTCCCCACAACCTTTCTGGTTAATGCCGCATCGAAACGGCGCGTCCCGTTATGTAAATGGGTCCCTATTTTAACATAATTCTCATTTGATTTACTATACTGTGTGGATAGCAGTTCGTGCCGCTTTTGTCCGCTATCCGCTATCCGCCATCAACCATTTGCTGCCATGACTCAGGTGAACCGCAATCAGATACGGGTTTTGATCGCCAAACCGGGCCTGGACGGCCACGATCGCGGCGCAAAGGTGATCGCGAGGGCGCTGCGCGATGCCGGATTCGAGGTGATCTACACGGGCATTCGCCAGACGCCGCAGATGATCGCCGAGGCCGCCCTGCAAGAGGATGTGGACGTGGTCGGCCTGTCGATCCTCAGCGGCGCGCACATGACGCTGTGCCCCAAGGTGGTCGAGCTGCTCCATGGCCAGGGCCAGGAGGATACGCTGGTGCTGGTAGGCGGCATCATCCCCGACGAGGATGCGGCCCAGCTCAAGGCCGCCGGCGTCCACGCGGTCTTCGGCCCGGGCACGTCCTCAACCGAGATCATCGCCTTCATTCTGGGAGCTCTTGGCGATTAGTTTTCAGTTCCACGTAAGTTCGCTGGAATGCGGGGGGTTTCGTGCATATTTTGTGTCGCCTTCAACTTTCTTAATGTCAAAAATTGGCACGAAAACTGGAAACTGAAAACCCAAAACTGTCGTTAACCCGAGTTCGGAGTCAGGTTAGGGCCGGCAAGAGAGCCATGTCATTGTCAGAGAGATGGCTGCTTGGCTTGCCAAGTGCAGGCAATCAGACCGGCGATGAGATTGACGATTCGGTTGCTCGTGCTGCGGTGACCGGTGTGTTCGAGTTGTGAGATATGCCTGAGTTGGTCAACGATGGTCTCAATGACGAAGCGCTTACGCGTTAACAGCTTCTTTTCAAGAGCGACGAGTCGATTCTGCATGGTTCTGCGAATGGGCGTGATCGGCAACGGGCGGTCTGCCGCCATCAATTGCAGTCCCTGTGCGAAGCGTTGCTCAAAGAGAACTTGGGAGAGATGGCCGCGGTCGCCGACCAGCTTCCCCCACAGCTTTTTGGTCATCTTGAGTTGAACCGCCAGCAATTCACCCTGGTCATTGACAATCAGATGGAGTTTGAAGCCATAGAACCATCCCATGCTGCTCTTGCCGCGCGTGGCCACCTCGGCAAAGGCCCGGTGGCGGTTGTTGCGGCAGACGGACAACGGGGTTGAATCAATGAATGCCACCCCTGTCCTCTGGCCAAAACGCACGCGCAGATAGAGATACATGGCTGGCAGGGCTGACGGAATTAACTCCACAAAGCGTGTGTAACTGACCAGAGCAGGGAATTCACTGCGCATATGTTGACATACGTGCTGCCCTTGAAATCGCGATAATGCGACTGGTGAAAGTAAATCAGAACTGTCATCACTTCACTCAAGCTCAAGCAAGGTGCCGGCCCTCGCTTGCGAGTCACGCCTAACAGCTTGGAATTCTCCCGTGTAACCAGCAACTGATAGAAATCATCGACATGCCAGAACAGTTTGAGTATACTCATCATCGAGCACCTTTTTTTGCTGGAGAATTTTTGTTAGAGAACTTCTATTCCACCAGCTTGATAAGGTGCTCACTTGCTCCAAATTCAGGTATCCTGAGAAGGGGCAAGATGAAATTCATCATCGCGTTTGCAGCGCTATTTATGACCTCTTGCGCCCCCATCCAGACCCACAATGTTGCGCAAGCAATACCAACGACACACGAAAGCCGGTTATTCGTAAACGTTGCACTGGAGGGAGATGTTAAGGTTTCGGACGGGGACTGGAGACAAGGACAATACTTGGCAACTGACGGCGACATTGATACCTGGTGGTCTGCCCACGACTTTGCCCCACAATGGCTTGAAATACGTTTACACCATTCGTGGCCAGTGGAAAAGATCGAGTTGATTGAAGCGCAGGTGTCTCCCGGTCCGGCCACGCATAAAATCCGGATGGAAAGGGCGGGGAAAATCGTGGGTTGGCACCGTTTTGACACGGACCTTGCCGCCGACGGCGACGTCTTTGCCTTGAGAATTGATCCTCCGCAGAATATCGACAAAGTGCGCATCCTGACCACCCGGCACGAAGGATGGGTCGCATACCGTGAAGTGCGCATCCTGTACAGCGTCATGCCTCCCGAACCTGTATCAATAGCGTCATATGGCCTATTACACCCCGTACAGATAACACAACATCCCGTACAGCTAACACACGCTGGGGATGGCAGCGGCCGCCTGTTTGTGCTCGAAAAAGAAGGGCGCATCCGCATTGTCAGAGATGGAGTGCTTGTCGAAACGCCTTTCCTGGATATTTCGGAGCGGATTACGGCTAAAGGGACGGAGCAGGGGCTTCAAAATGTCGCGTTTCCGCCTTCCTATGTGAAACATCAACGATTCTATGTGAGTTATACCGACACAAACGGAGACACGGTCATCAGCCGTTTTACAACGAGCGCCGACCGCGACAGAGCCGACTCCGATAGCGAGGAAATTATCCTGACCATTAATCAGCCGGGGGCTATTCACAAAGGCGGTACGCTCAAGTTCGGGCCGCGGGATGGATACCTTTACATTGCCAGCGGGGACGGCCTTAGAACCCGTCACGAATATATACCGCAACACGCACAAGATCCCGGCACGATGCTGGGCAAGATCTTGCGGATTGATGTTGAGTCGGGCGCGAAACCTTACGCGATTCCGGCTGACAATCCGTTTGTTTCGATACCCGGCTACGCGCCGGAGATATGGGCGCTGGGGCTGCGCAACCCCTGGGGCATGGCCTTTGACCAGCAAACCGGCGATCTCTATATTCCCGATACGGGCTGGAATACTAACGAAGAGGTGAATTTCCAGCCGGCGGATAGTGGAGGGGGTGAAAACTACGGGTGGCCCCTGCTGGAAGGAGTTGTTACCATTGAAGCGGAGGGAACTGTTGATGATCTTGTCATGCCGGTGGCCGTCTATGACAGAAGGCAAGGATGCGCCATAGTCGGCGGCGCGGTGCATGAAGGGCAGTTTATCTATGCCGACTTTTGCACCGGAAAAATCTGGTCCTTGCGACAGCAAAGACAAGACGAATGGCGGAACAGGCTTCTGATGACCGTAGGCGTTCCGATCAGCAGCATTGGCGCTGACGAGTCGGGCAACCTGTACGCGTCGGGCTATTCTGATGGGAGGATCTATCGGCTTGCTATAGCAACAGATTCCGAGTAGACCACTCCGTCAAGCGCGATTCCCACTGCAAGCGGAGGGCGCACAAAGCCGCCGGGCAACTGGACCTTTTTGATTAGGACTAGGAAAGATGGAGGCAGGCGTCATCGTCGTGCAACTTTTTCTTGTCATACCCCTGGTCATAATCGCCGCCCTGAACCTTCTTCTTATCGTCGGCATACGAGGAATTTTCTATGGCCCGTCTGCCCCCCCAGGCTCCTCAAATCGAATCGCTGTGGAAGGCGGACAAATTGGCGCGCAAGGCCATTGCCCTCGATGGCCACGGTCAAATCGACACGGTCAGAATGATGCAGCAAGAAAAAGCTATGGCCCAAGCCGACAAGCATTGCCTTGAAGATCGGGCGGCGCTGGTCTCCGCCCAAGAAGGGGGCCTACGCCGAATAGTATAGAGCAAGACTTCATCCCTGGCTATCGCAACCTGAATGCGGAGAAAGTGAGCACCTTATCAAGCTGGTGGAATAGAAGTTCGCCAACCAAAATTCACCATTAAAGAAAGGCGCTCAAAGATGAGTAGACTCAAACTGTTCTGGCATGTCGATGATTTCTGTCAGTGGCTGGTTACATGGGAGAATGCCAAGCTGTTAGGCGTGACTCGCCAGCGAGGGCGGCCCTAACCTATCTCCGAACTCGGGTTCGTTAGCCAATGTCCAAACGGATTCCCACCCGCCAGTTGATTGACGGCCTCCTGAAGGGGGAACGGCGCGCGCTTGCGCGTGCGATCAGCCGCGTGGAGGACGAGGCGGATGACGCTGCTCAGATCGTGCAGGCGGCCTTTGCGCACACGGGCAAGGCGCATCCGGACGGCAGGGGGCGGGCCGCGGTCATCGGCATCACCGGCGCGCCGGGCACGGGCAAATCGACGCTGGTGTCGGTGCTGGCCGAGAGCTACCGCGCGCTCGGGCTAACCGTCGGCGTGCTGGCGGTGGACCCGACCAGCCCATTCAGCGGCGGCGCGTTGCTGGGGGACCGCGTGCGCATGATGGGGCACAGCGGTGACGCGGGCGTCTTCATCCGTTCGATGGCGACGCGCAGCGGCGCGGGCGGGCTGGCCAAAGCGAGCGCGGATGCGCTGCTGCTGCTGGACGCCGCCGGTTTCGACCGCATCCTGCTCGAGACGGTGGGCGCGGGTCAGGCGGAAATCGAAATCGCAAGTGTTGCCGATACGGTTGTGGTGGTGGAAGCGCCGGGCATGGGGGACGAGGTGCAGGCGATCAAGGCGGGGCTGCTGGAAGTCGCCGACATTTTCGCCGTCAACAAGGCGGACCGCAAAGGCGCGGCGCGCACGGTCGCTGCGCTGGAAATGATGCTGGAGACAGGAGGACCGCGCGCGCAGACCTTTCTCCATCATGGGCAACTTATGGAAGTGGGCGCGGAAGTTGAGGTAGATACGGAGGAGGGCTGGTCGATCCCGGTCCTGGAGACGGTCGCGGTCAGCGGCGGCGGCGTTGCGCAGTTGCGGGATGCGCTCGAGCGGCACCGCACATGGCTGCATGCGAGCGGGGCACTGGCGGAGCGAGAAAGGATGCGTCTTGACCGGATGCTTGAGACTCTTGTGCAGGCCGAGTTGCGGGCGCGCCTGGAACGGGCGCTGCCTCCGGCGCTGCGCCAGGACCTGGTGGAGCGGATGCAGCGCCGTCAGATTGATCCCTACAGCGCCGCGGCGGATGTGGTGAAAGAACTCTCGACATAACCCGCATACACGGGAGCCATGCACCATGCGCAGTCCAGAAACTGCCACACCGGTTTGGCGCATCGCGACGCTTTTTCGATACCAGGGCGCTTGGAGCGAGCAGGAGTACCTGGCGCTGGACACCAACCGCCGCGTCGAATTCGATAACGGGTTTGTGGAGGTGCATGACGCGCCGACCGATCAGCACCAGGCAATCATTTCGTATTTCATCTCAATCCTCAGAGCGCTTGCGAAACAGATTGGCGGTGTGGAGCGACCGGCCGGTCTACGATTGCGCCAGTGGGATCAGAAGTACCGCGAGCCGGACATCGTCTTTCTGCGCGACCGCAACAGCAGCCTGCGCCATGAGAACTACTGGGACGGGGCCGACCTGGCTATCGAAATTGTCAGCGCAAGTCTTGAAGACCGCTAGCGGGACCTGCTGACGAAGCGGATTGAGTATGCGCAGGCGGGCATCCAGGAGTACTGGATTGTTGACCCGGAGCAGGAGACGGTAACGGTTCTGAACCTGGCAGGCGACGTTTACACGGAAAGCGGTGTCTTCGTACGCGGGGAGGTTGTTACATCACCCCAGTTACCGGAACTCGCCCTGCCTGTCGCGGAGATTCTTGACGCGGACTAAACACTTAAACATCAGTTGTCAGCGCCGGCGTCTTTACTGCTGTCCTCTTCAGCTTGCGCTTCCTTCTCCTCGTCTACTTCATCCTCCAGCCCGGCGAGTTCAGCGCGCAGGGCGGACAGTTCCGTCTCCAGATTTTCGATGCGGGCAAGCAACTGCTCGCGACGGCGCGGGGTGTCCTGCTGGCCCTGTTCACTTTCAGGCGCCTCGGCTTCTTCCACTTCCTCCACCATCTGGCTATCGTTGCGGATGGCGAGAAGATGGACCGCCCAGAAGACGGCTGCGGTGCAGGCGCGCACCAGCCCGTCCAACGTTTCGATGCCGAAGAAGTCGGCGTTGGGATCGCCCAGCGCCCACAGGAGCAAACGGTAGACGACGCGCGCCAGTTCGAACAGGATCAGCAGCGCGCCGACCAACGCGATGCCGTACAGGTAGAGGCGGCGGGGCCAGGATGCCCGTTCGGCGCGGCCGGTCTCGTTGTCCTGTACGGCCGCGCGCTGCGCCGTGCGCCAGTGCAGCGACCAGACCGGCGCGCCCACCGCAATGAGGCTCAATCCATTGGCGAGTTGACTGGCGCGAAAGCCTTTTTCGACCGAATCCGCGCCGATGACGGCGAAATCCAGCAGCGCCCGCAGCAGATCGACCAGACCGATCCAGAGGAGGACCAGCCCGGTGGCGGCCACTGCGTAGTAGTAGAGCCGCCGCACGAATTCGCTCTCGCGCGAGTCGCCGTAACGCTGCGCCTCGGCGGAAACCTGCACCCAATGCCAGCGCCAGGCAAGAACGCCGACGGGCAGCAGGCCAAGCGGTGTGGTGATGTCATCGATATTGATAGCACCGCTATCGACCGCGCCAATCAGAAACAGGACGCCCAGCTTTATGAGCAGCGCCACGGGAATCAGGGCGACGACCGCGCTGAGAATTGTGGCGACGTACAGATAGAGGCGCCGCAGAGCCGTGCGCCCTTCCGGCGGCTGTTTCGCCAATAGATTGTCCCAGTAGAGATTGTTCAGCCGCCAGATCAACGCGCCCACCAGCACACCGGTCAACGAACCGGCCAGGCCCCGCTCCAACCAGCCGACGCCCACCGTTGTCAATCTGGATTCGCCGAACGATTCCAGCAGCGCGCGCCAGACAAAGTTGAGCGCGTCAGCCGCGCCGGTGATCAGCAGGCCAAGCCCCATAAGGCCGGCGAACAACTGAAAGAGCCGTCGCCAACTGCCCGCCCAGCCAACTTCGGTACCCAGGTCGCCGTCTGTCCGCAGCATGCGCGCGAAAGCGAGAAACAGCGCCAGATGAATGCCGGCGTGGAAGAACTGCGCCTGCCACCGGCCGGGCCGCACGACGCTGTCCGGCAAAGGATTTCCCAGCAATATCTCCAGGCTGCCTTCGATGAGCAGATAGAGGGCGCCGGCGCTGATGAAACCTGTGATTGCCAGCAGCGCGTACACAAACAGCTTGCGCAGCGCGGCTGAAGACTCGCCGGGCTGCGCCGCCAGACGGCGAATGAAGCGCCAATGGATCAGAAAGATGGGCGCGCTGACGATCAGAAATCCGCCTTGGCGAGCGATTGCGTTGAGTGCGTTACCGGACGAGTCGACATCGATCACCGCATCCGCCGTCAACCAGAGCCCGGCAAAGATGTCGATCAGGCCATACGCAGCCGACAGCCCCGCGACCAGACTGATGAAGGCGATCAGATAGAGATAGAGGCGGCGGATCGTTGCCAACCGAGTGGTATTTGCGACTGTTTGCTTCGTCATCGGTCACGCCCTCACACTGGGAAGATCAATAGAAGAGATCGTCTGTGTCGATTTTCCATGCCCCCTCCTCCCGCACCAGGGGAACCGTGCGCCGGCGGGTCGATGTGCCGCTTTCAAACAGGCCGCCCTGGTGGAAGTTGTCGATGGCTATGGTGACATAGGCTTTGTCTTCGTCCTCGTCAATGTCCACATCCAGGATGCGTAGCCGCCGCGCCGGGCGGTCACGGTCATAGTAGTTGAATCGCTCGCGGAAGGGTTCGTTCTTCTCCTCGTCCAGCATATCCTGCGAGTGATGGCTGATGGCGATGTCCGGCTCATTGCGCACAAAGGCCAGGAAGGCGTCGTGGACCACCGCTTCCGGCGTATCCTCGTTCAGATAGTCGTCCTCTTGCCAGCCGCGGCCGCCGGAGACGACGACCGTGATGATTGCCGCGGCGATCAACACGACCACGCCAAGAATGATGCCCAACGTAAAGCGATCGATCTTCATTCCCATGGATCCACTTCCTTGTCACTATTACCGCAACTTTCCGATTCTAAGCGACCCTCCGAGTACACGGCGGTTACGGAAAACCTGAGACTGGCTACTGAGAACCGGCGCTAAAGCTGGTCAGTTCGAAGGTTGCCTGCGAACGTCCGTCGATGAACTTGACGACAGGGAACGGAGCGTTGCGCGCCACCCATGCCCTGGTCGTGCGCTCGTTGGACTTCAACTCGACGACCCAGGCATCGAACGAGCCGGCCGGCGCCGAGATCGTCTCGGAGCCTCGCACCTGCACGGCGACGCGTTCCATCTGGCCGACGATCGGCAGAAAGCTGTTGATGCGGGTGGCATACCCCTGCGCCAGGGGGAGCGCCCGCAAGATCAGCAGCAGAGTGCGCTCGTCGCGGATATCCGAGGGTACTTGCACCCGTTCGTAGACGGTTGCGCCCTGGCGATTTGTCAGCGCGATTTCCACCTGCGCGCCGGCGATCTGCGCCTCCACCACCTGCTGGCCGCCCCCGCCCGTGCGCACGAGGTAGCTGTGGACCGGGCGATAGCCGACCGGCTGCATTTCGATGATTACCCGCTCGCTCGCGCCGGCGTCGTTGATCTCGCGGATCAGCGTCCAGCCATCATCCTGCAACCGCTGCTCGTCCCTCTGCACCTGGGAGATAGACTGTGCGTCCGACTCCGAAGAGCAGGAGGTTGACTGGAGGGCGGCCACGCAAAAGGTGGCCGTGCCTACGATGCGGTCCTCGCGGTTCGACACGCGGTAGCTGCTGGTTTCGCCGTCCGCCCACACCGGCTCGCCAAAGACGAGGGGCTGCGGTCGGGCGGAGCAGGAGGAGAGAATGAGAACCGACAACAGGAGCAGTGCCCGGCGGGCGCTCCGGCAGGTGGCTGTCCACGCCATAATACTACGCTTCTCCGGCTCTGGCCTGAGTCGACCGCATCCTTGCGCGCTTGGCGAAGGTCAAATTGCGCTCCTCTCTGGTAAACACAAGGATCTATTGAATCATAGTCGTTAATCATCCCATCACAAAAACCGCACGAATCCTGGTCAATTTTGCGCATTCCTGCCAATGCGGGAAAATAAGCGCATCGTACCCATCATCATTCGAGGCGATCTAATGACATCTGTAACCAGTCGTGAAATCCATCTGCGCAGCCGCCCGCACGGGCTGCCAACGGCGGAGAATTTTGCACTCGTCAGCGTTGAACTGCCAGCGCCCAGCGAAGGCCAGGTGCTGGTGCGCAACCGCTTCATGTCTGTGGATCCCTACATGCGCGGGCGGATGCGCGATACGCGCAGTTACACGCCTCCTTTTGGTCTCGATGAACCGCTCACCGGCGGCGCGGTGGGCGAAGTGGTCAGTTCGGCCAGCGACCAACTTGCGGAGGGCGATTTCGTTCTGCACATGCAGGGCTGGCGGGAGTACGCACTGGCCGAACCGCGGGGCCTGACAAAGGTGGACCCGTCACTGGCGCCGCTTCAGAGCTATCTGGGCGTGTTGGGCATGCCGGGGATGACAGCTTATGTGGGTCTGCTGGACATCGGCAAGCCGCAGCCGGGGGAGACGGTTTTCGTCTCCGGCGCGGCCGGCGCGGTCGGATCACAGGTCAGCCAGATCGCGAAGATCCGGGGTTGCCGCGTGGTGGGCACAGCCGGTTCAGCGGCCAAGACGCGCTGGTTGGAGGAGGTCGCGGGCGTGGATGCGGCCATCAATTACAAGGAGACAAACAATCTGCGGCGTGCGCTCAAGAAGGCCTGCCCGGACGGGATCGATGTTTATTTCGAGAATGTCGGCGGCGAGCATCTGGAGGCCGCGCTACAGTATATGAATAACTTTGGCCGCATCGTCGTGTGCGGGATGATCAGCATGTACAACGCCACGTCGGCGCAGCCCGGCCCGGCCAATATGGCGCTGATGATCGGGCGGCGGCTGCTCATGCAGGGCTTTATCGTTTCGGACCATCCCGAGCGCCGCGACGACTTTTTGCGCGATGTCTCCGGCTGGATGCGGGAGGACAAGCTGAAGTGGGAAGAGACGATCCTGGAGGGCATCGAGCGTGCGCCCGAGGCGTTCATCGGCCTGTTTCATGGCGAAAATCTGGGGAAGATGCTGGTGAAGGTGTAACGGCAGCGGATTGTGGATAGTGGTTAGTGGATGGTCATTGCACTCGCCACCGGCCACCACAAAGAGCGGGGCAACGTTATGGGTACGCGCACGATGCAGCCCCCGATGGGGCTATATTTTGAGGAGTTTACGCTCGGTGACGGCTGCGAAAGTGTGGGCCGCACGGTTACTGAAGCGGATATTGTCAACTTTGCCGCGCTGTCCGGCGACTGGAACCGCATCCACACGGATGAACAGTACAGCCGCGAGCAGATGTTCGGCGAGCGCGTGGCCCATGGGCTGTTGGTGCTGAGCGTCGCCAGTGGATTGGCGGTGCGCATGGGCTTTATGGAGGGCACGGTCCAGGCCTTCATGCAGTTGGAATGGCAGTTCCGCCGGCCTGTTCTGATCGGGGACACTGTGCGCCTGCGGGCGACGGTGCGCGCAAAAAAGGAGATGCGGCGCATGGGCGGCGGCGTGGTCACCTTCAAAATGGAGGTGTTGAACCAGAAGGATGAGGTCTGCCAGCGGGGCAGCTGGGATATACTCTGCAAAAACCGACCGGACGAGGCCGAACCGCAAGAAGTGAACAGCGGGGGGTGAGATGCCATCTCTCTCCTCACTCCTCTTTTCTCTCTCTTCGTTTTTCCCCTTGGCGATCGCTCTCCTGTTGACGCTGCTCGGTGTTTTGCTGCTGTGGTTGGGACGCCGCCAGCGGCAGAGCAGCGGCCTGCCGACCGGCGAGGCGTTCTACCGGGATACAGGAGCGTGGCAGGCGACGGAGCGCCCGCTGCGCAGCCGCCGCTACGGGCTGGTGGGGCGCCCGGATTACCTGGTGAAGACGCGTGAGGGAGGCAAGACGGTTGTCGTCCCCGTGGAAGTCAAGAGTCGGGCGCGCCCGCCGCGGCCATACGCCAGCCACATTCTGCAATTGGCGACATACTGTCTGCTCGTCGAGGAAAACTTCGAGGCTGCGCCGCCCTACGGTCTGCTGTGCTACGCCGACGCCACGCTGCGCATCCCCTACACAGACGAACTGCGCCGCCGCGTGCTGGAGACGGCGGCCGCGATCCGGCAGTCCCGCCGCGCGCCCGCCGTGCGCCGCAGCCACAATGAACCGCGCCGCTGCACGGCCTGCGGCTACCGCTCCGCCTGTGGGTCGGAGGCGCTCTCTTAGTGGCTGCGAACTATCTCTTTGTAGTCTTCCGGCCGGTCGATGTCGAAGAGCAGAGAGGCGGACTCGACAATCCGCACGGGGATGCCGGCATCTTTGGCCAGGCGCTGGTGGCGCTGAAAGCTTCCTCTGCCGAAGGCGAAGGGTATCGCCTGGGCCGGTTGCAGGAAGAGCGCATTGGTGCCGCCGTCACGGCTGGGGGCGATGATGATCTGCGGTCCGCGGCCGCGCGGGGAGGCCACCGTGCGCACGTCCTCGGCTGTCAGGTTGGGCATATCGGTCGGCAGGACCAGTGAATTGGTTGCGCCGCGTGCAACAATGTAACGGGCAGCCTGCGTCAGCGCCGCGTTGAGTTGAAGTTCGGGGGCCGCGGCAGATGGGGGGCGACCGGCATCGAGCGATTGGGCGGCCGAGGGTACTTCGGCCAGCGCATGGCTTCCCAGAATAGTCGCCGCGTCGAGCGCGTCATTGTCGCGGCTGACGACAACGATCTCCGCATCAACATGGGCCAGGCGGATGGCATCCAATGTGCGCGTGAGGAGATCGCGGTTGAGCGCGCGGCGTTCCTGGGGCGAGAGATAGCCGGCCAGGCGGCTCTTGCCCTCGGAGAAGGGCTTGACCGGAACGATTGTCCACAAGCTCATTTCAGTGTCCGGCATCGAGTGAATCGTACATAACGATCGATCACTGGCCGTTATCCACAAGTGTCTGGTTGAAGCGCAGGACCTCTGAGGCCAAGCGTCGTTTGGATGGCAGATCGGTCATAATTGTACCGGTAACCAGCGTCGGCAGGTGGGCCAACCCGGCCTTTGCCAGCGCGCCGTCCTGCTCGTCGATAACGAATCCGTCGAGCAGATCAGCGTAATGCTCGACGATGGTCAGCGGGCTGGTCGTCAGGCCCATTTCGCGCATCATTTTGGCTGCCGGCCCCTTCAATGCCCGCCCGCCGACAATCGGGCTGACGGCGGTAACGGCAGCAGGGCTTTCCCGCAGCAGATCGTGCAGGCCGGGCACTGACAGGATCGGGTCCACGCTCAAATAGGGATTGCTGGGGCAGATGATGATCTGCACGGCGGTCCGCAGCGCCTCTGCCACATCTGACGAGAGGATCGCCTCGTCGGCGCCGACGAAGGTAAGGCCCAGAAAGGTCGGTTGGCAGCGCCGGCGCACGAAATAGTCCTGAAAGGGCAGATCCCCCTCATCGGTATGGACGAGCGAGCGCACCGGCTCGTTGCACATCGGCAGGATGGGTGAGGGCAGGCCGAAAGTTCGGCGCAGGCGGTCGGTGACTTCGGTGAGGTTGGCGCCTGACCGCAGCCACTGGCTGCGCAGCAGGTGCAGCGCCAGGTCCTTGTCGCCCAGCCGGAACCATCCTTCCCCGCCCAGCCGCTCCATCTCGGTCAGCGCCGCCCAGGATTCATCGGCGCGCCCCCAGCCGGTCTGTGGGTTGTTGACAGCGGCCAGCCCGTAGAGAACCGTGTCGACATCGGGGCAGATGGTCAGCCCCCAATGTTCGAAATCGTCGCCTGTATTGACGATGACGGTCAGCGCGCCCGCGGGCAAAGCTGCTTGCAAACCGGCCGCGAATTTGGCCCCGCCGACACCACCGGCCAAGGCCACGACGCGGGCGGGCTTCTCCAATCCTGGAGCCATTGCGAATTTTTCTCGACTCTCGCATTACGCGTTAGGCAATACGCGATGTCGTGTTCAGCGCCAGAGCACCCGTTCTGCCAGCGGCAGCCGCTCTTTCTTCTTCTCTTCGGCCGCGTAGCCGAGGGTGATCAGCGCCTGGGGATGCCAACTGTCCGGCAAGGCGAGCGCGTCCCGCACCAGGTCGGAGACGAACAGGGGCGCGCACATCCAGCAGGCGGCCAGGCCGTACTGGTGCGCGGCCAGCAGCAGATTCTGGCAGGCCAGGGCCGTGCTTTGCACCGCCATCAGCCATTCGGCTTCCTGGCGGCGCTCGTCCGGGTAATCGTCCATCTCTTCCAGCGAGACGGAGGCCGCCACCAGCGCTGGCGCGCCGGTAATGCGGGCGTGGCTGATGCGCACGCGCCGCTCGATCAAGGCGGCGTCCACGCCGTCCGCGCTCAGGTCCGCGCGCCAGCGCGCGCCCATGCGGTCGCTGAGGTTGTCTTTGGCCGCTTGGGTGGTGACAACGCAAAAACGCCAGGGTTGGCGGTTGTGGGCCGAAGGCGCCCAGATTGCGGCTGTCAACAGCTTTTCCAGCAGCGGGCGCGCAATGGGATCAGGCCGGTAGCGGCGGACAGACCTGCGCCCACGGATAAGCTCCCAAAACCACTCGTCGTTGACACCCTGTGGGCCTGTCCCGCTTGCATCTTCAGACTGGCGCGGCCGGTCCGACTGTCGCCAACCGTTGGCGTCGTCGCCAATCGAACCGGACAGTTCTGTCATTCCCTGCTGCGTTTGCATAGCACGGCATTATAGCATGGACAGGCGGGAGCAGAAATCTATCGTTACTGCTCAATCCGTGCGCAGAGCCGAGGCGTCACATGGAATTCAACGCAAGATCCCGGCGGATTCCTGCATCTTTGACGCTCCTCTGTTCCAAGTGTACAATGCAGGCGAAAGTGGCGAGTAGTTATTAGTGGACGCCGCGACCGGGCAACGAAAAACTGGTAGGACATCCTACGCATTTCGCGATATTTCCAGGAGTTTCCATGAGCGCGCCTAAGCATACCCGCGTTGCACTCTACCTACAGGATAAACACCCGATCCGCGAGGGCATGGCGCACGCGCGTTACGCCGAAGAGATGGGATTCGAGGCGGTCTGGCAGGCGGAGAGCCGCTTGGTGCGGGATGCGATTGTGCCGATGGCCGCCTTCGCCGCCGTCACCGAGCGCATTCAGGTCGGCTCCGGCGTCATCAATAATTGGACACGCAACATCGGCCTGCTGGCGGCCACGTTTCTGACATTGGATGACCTGGCGCCTGACCGGGTCATCTGCGGCATCGGCGCGTGGTGGGATCCGCTGGCGAAAAACGTGGGTATTCACCGGCGCAGGCCGCTGAAGGCGATGCGCGAGACGGTGGAGCTCCTGCGCCGCCTGCTTGCGATGGAGAATGTCAGCTTTGAGGGCGAGTTTCACCAGGTGCAAGGCATCGAGTTGGATGTCGTGCATGGAAGGCAGGAGCCGCGCAACGTGCCCATTATGATCGGCGCGACCGGGCCGAAGATGATGGAGTTGACCGGAGAGATCGCCGATGGGGCGGTGCTGAACTACTGTGTGCCGCCGGACTATAATCACATGGCGCTGGAGCGGCTGGAAGCGGGGGCAAAAAGGGCTGGCCGCAGCCTGGACGATATCGACCGCCCGCAGTTGATCGTGTGCTCGGTGCATGAAGACCAGCAGACCGCGCTGGACGGCTCGCGCGAGTTGCTGACCCAATATCTGGGCCAGCAGCCCCACATCGCCAAGGCCAGCGGGGTCAAGCCGGAGGTCGTCGAGCAGATTCAGTCGATTCTGGGCTGGCCGGCGACCAGGGAGCAGGTGCGGCGGGCTATGCCGCTGGTGCCGGACGAACTGGTTACCCGCATCACCGCCAGCGGCACGCCGGACGACGTGAAGAAGAAGGTGCGGGAGTATATGGACAACGGCGCCACCTGCCCGATCCTCTATCCTCTGGGGGATGCGAAGCTGATGATCGAAACATTTGCGGGCGGATTCTAGTAACTTTCCGTAGACTATCATGTACCGATTCTACGCATCTCCTACCACCCTGTCAGATGCCCTAAAGTTGAAGGCGGAACACGGCGCCGCCGCCCGGTTCATCGCCGGCGGCACCGACCTCCTCATCGAACTGATGCGCGATAACGCCGCGCCCAGCGCCCAGGTGGGCCTGATCGATCTGACGCGCATCCCAGGGATGGCCGAGATCCGGGAAGAGGACGGCGCGCTGCATCTGGGTCCCCTGGTGACCCATAACCAGTGCGTGTGCAGCCGCTTGATTGTCGAGGAGGCGTTCCCGCTGGCGCGGGCCTGCTGGGAGGTGGGCGCGCCGCAGATCCGTAACCGGGCGACCATCGCCGGCAATCTCGTCACCGGCAGTCCGGCCAACGATACGATTGTGCCGCTGCTGGCGCTGGATGCAAATGTGCGGGTTGAGAGTGCGGAGCGGGGCAGCCGCACGCTGCTATTGGCGCAGTTTTTCCGCGGCGTGCGGCAGGTGGATCTGGCCGCCGACGAGATGCTCACGCGCATCTCGATTCCCTTGCCCAATCGTGCGCGGCGGGGCAATTTCATCAAGCTTGGGCTGCGCCGGGCACAGGCGATCAGCGTTCTGAGCGTAGCCGGTTCGCTCTCGGCCACAGGCGGCGGGCGTGACTGGCAGACGGCGAAGATCACACATGCGGCGATTGCGCTGGGCGCGGTTGCGCCGACGGTCGTGCGGGCGAGCGAGGCCGAGGCCTTTTTGCTTGGCCGCACGTTGACGGAGGAGACGGTCGCTGAGGCGGCGCGGCTGGCAACGATGCAGGCGCGGCCCATCGGCGATGCGCGCGGCAGCGCGGGCTACCGGTTGGCGATGGTGGAGACGCTCGTCGCCCGCCTGTTGCGTCAACTACGCGACGGGCGCGCGCGCGAAGGATGGCTGGACGCGCCGGTGACGCTGTGGGGCGATACGCAGGGCCGTTGGCCGGTGAGACGAGAGGCGAATGAAGAGGAGCGAGAAAATGGCGGGCAGCGCGCGCGCGCTTCTCCTTTGCAGGCAACAGTCAACGGCGCGGCAGTCGAGCTGAACGGTCAGATGACCCTGTTGGACAGTCTACGGGCAGCGGGGTATGTCGGCGTGAAGGAGGGTTGCGCGGAGGGCGAATGCGGGGCATGTACCGTCTTTCTGGATGGCATGGCGGTTATGGCCTGCCTGGCGCCGGCGGAGCGGGCCGCGGGCAGTGAAGTGGTCACGGTCGAGGGGCTGGCCGCGTCGGACGCGCTCTTGCACAGTGTACAGCAGGCGCTGATCGACAGCGGCGGGGTCCAGTGCGGTTACTGCACGCCCGGCTTTGTCATGTCGGCAGCGGCCCTGCTGGCGGAACGGCCCAGCCCCAGCCGATCGGAGGCGCAGGAGGCGTTGACAGGCAACCTGTGCCGTTGCACCGGCTACCGCAAGATTCTGGACGCGGTGGTGGCGGCCGGGCGGTCAGAAGGCAGTGGCTGATAGGATTCGAGCATGAAATCCGCCGAAACCGAACTCATAACCTATTATCTTGAGATGACCAGCCCGGAGCAGCTGCGGCCGGCGCGCGCGCTCGCCGACCCTTTTGCCGTCCGCAGGGCGCAGCTTGCCTTTCCCGCGCTGAATCGTTTCTTCTATGCCGAAGTGGGGCGGGCGCACTCGTGGACGGATCGTCTGCGCTGGACGGATGAGCAGTGGCTGGCCTGGCTGGAGCGGCCAAATATGCAGACGTGGATTGGCTATGTGCATGAGACACCGGCGGGCTATTTTGAGTTGGAAAAGCAGCGCGACACTCGCAATACGCAGGAGGCCGGCGTTTCCACGTCAACCGACGCAGTTGAACTGGTCTATTTTGGTGTACTGCCGCCCTTTATTGGCCGGGGGGTGGGGGGCGCGCTCCTGACAGAGGCGATCCGCCGCGCTTGGGCACTGGGCCCGCAGCGGGTTTGGGTCCACACCTGTACGCTGGACCACCCGGCGGCGCTGCCCAACTATCAGAAGAGAGGGTTTCGCATCTATGATCAAAAGAGGAATGCGGAGTGAGATTTTCCTTCTCTTTGGGATTCTCTTTCCTTTCGTTCTCTTTCGCCTAAACAGAAGAAAGCCTGTTTCGTCCTCGCCAGATGCGCAAGGGTGGGGTGGGCTCGGGCAAGAGCGGTTGTTCAACGTTCCCGGCGCGGATGGGGTAATGCCGCCCTCACTGCCGCGGCGCGGGAACTGGCTGACGCGGGCTATTGGACGGCTGTTGTATACGCTGGTCGGCTGGCGGATCGAGGGCCAGTTGCCTGACGTGCCCAAGCTGGTGATCATCGGCGCTCCGCACACCTCCCATTGGGATGCCGTGTTGGCGGTTGGATTCTTTCTGGCCACTGGGCTGGATTGCCGCTGGATGGTCAAGAGAGAAGCCTGCGATCACGCCTTGGGCGGTCTCATGCGCTGGATGGGCGCGATGCCGGTGAATCGCCAGGAGCCCGGCGATCTTGCGCAGCAGGTTATCGACGAGATGAACCGCAGTGAGAAGTTCGTGCTGGTTCTCACGCCGGAGGGGACGCGCCACAAAGTGGAGCGTTGGAAGACCGGCTTCTACCGTATCGCGCTTGGTTCGGGAACGCCGATCACCTAGGCTATGCTGACTTTGAACGGCGGGTGGCGGGTATCGGTCCGACTTTGCGGCCGAGCGGCGATATGGAAGCGGAGATCGAAGAGATGCGGGCCTATTATCGCGGGATTCCGGCTGGAAAGCCGGAGTGGGCCTGAGCCAAAAGAATTTTCTTCTAGGGAATGAGTAGATATGGGCTTAAATATCAAAAAAGGAAAGCTAAGATTATTTATGACTGGAATGTTTCGCTCGCAATTGCAGAATTAGAAGGCTACGCCATTTTGATAGCCGAATGGAGAAAAGAGGAAAGTTCACCAAATACAAGTGACAACAAAAAAAGGGCCTTGTTCAAAACGCGGGCACTCATAAGTGGTTATGCGGTTGAAGTTGCGTTCAAAACACTTTTTGTATTAGACAACCCAGGCGAAGGAATTGAAGCTACACACAACTTGCTTGATTTGCATGATGGTTTAGGAGAGGAAACAAAAGAATCTCTCGACAAAGCTGATGTGAGACGTGAACATATAGAAGTCTACCCACAACCTTTTCTTGATAACAGATACTTTATGGAAGGTAAAGAGGGCAGACCCATACTGATTCATCAGCCAAGAGAATTGACAAGTATTATACACATCATAAAAGAACGCTGCAAGCAAGTATAGGTTATTCGTTACTGTTGCAATTCAAGGGTAGCCCCTAACTACTTGACGCCTTCTTCTATTGATTACTTGGTAGAGCGATTGCCAGGAAAAGTTCTAAGACAGAGGTTTTCTGATGCGCGCAGTCGGTAGCAGCATACCCCGTTTTGACGCGGTGGAGAAGGTGACCGGCCAGGCCGCCTACCCCGGCGACATCGACCTGCCCAATCAGGCCTGGCTCAAGATCGTCTTCGCCCGCGTAGCCCACGCCCGCGTCGTGCGCCTGGATACGACACGGGCCGCGGCCGTGGAGGGCGTTGTCGCCGTTTTCACCGCTGCCGACGTGCCCGTCAACGAATACGGGCTGGTGATGCCGGATCAGCCGGTGTTGTGCGGGCCGGGCAGCACGCCGCAGGCGGAGGTCGTGCGCTGGGAAGGGGATAAGGTGGCGCTGATCGTAGCCGAGACCCCGGCGCAGGCTGAGGCGGCGGCCCGCTTGCTTGACATCGAATACGAGACGCTGCCGGTCATCACCGACACGGAGCAGGCGCTGGCCGCCGACGCGCAGCCGCTCCATCCCCACCCCTTCAGCAACTTTCCCTATGAAGAGCGAGACAGGCGATCGAACCTGCTTGTCTCCCATCGCTTGCGCCGCGGGGACATTGCGCACGGCTTTGCCCTGGCCGATGTGTGCGTCGAAGGCGTTTACAGCACGCATGCGCAGGAACACGCTTTCTTGCAGCCGGAGGCCGGCCTCGCCCACATGCGCGCCGACGGACGCATCGAGGTGATCGTCGCCGGTCAGTGGATGCACGAGGATCAGGAGCAGATCGCCCACGCCCTGGGCTTGCCCCCGAGCCAGATCGTCGTGCGCTACCCGGCCGTTGGCGGCGCGTTCGGCGGGCGGGAGGATATGTCGGTGCAGATTCCGCTGGCGCTGGCCGCGTGGAAGACGGGCCGCCCGGTCAAGACGGTCTGGAGCCGGGAGGAGTCGATCATCGGGCACCACAAACGTCATCCGTTCGTGATGCGCGCCAAGTTGGGCGCGACCAGGGACGGCAAGCTCGTCGCCGCGCAGATGGACATGACCAGCGACGCCGGCGCCTACGCCTACACCAGCACCAAGGTCCTGGCCAACGCCACCCTGATGTGCCTGGGTCCCTATGAGATTCCGCATGCGCATGTGGACGCGCGCACCGTCTATACCAACAACTGTCCGGGCGGCGCGTTTCGCGGTTTCGGCGGGCCGCAGGCCCACTTCGCCGCCGAGATGCAGATGACCAAACTGGCGCACGCGCTGAATATGGACCCGGTCGAGCTGCGTATGCGCAACCTGCTGCGCGACGGCTCGCTCCTGGTTACAGGCAGCCCGGTACCCGCCGGGTGTACGGCTGTGGAGGTGCTGGACGAGGCCGCGCGGCAGGGCGGCTGGCAGAAAGCCGGCGGGCAGTGGTCAGCGGTCAATGGGCAGCGCGCCGCTTCCGGGCCGCAAACCACGAACCATGAGCCGCTCACGACCAGCCTCGATTCCTCCCGCACGCGCATCGCGAGCGGCCGGGGGATCGCGGTCAGCTACAAGAATGTTGGCTACAGCTTCGGTTTCCCGGAACATTGCACCGCCTGGGTGGAGTTGCACGGCGGGGAGACGATCGAACGGGCGCGGGTGGGCTGCGTGGGCGCGGAGGTGGGGCAGGGCGCGCACACCGCCTTTGTGCTGCTGGCCGCGCAGATGTTGGGGCTGTCCCCTGAGCAGGTCGAGTTGGAGGCGGACGACACCGATGTGACCGGCTCCAGCGGCAGCAGTTCCGCCAGCCGCATGACCTTTATGGCCGGCAACGCGATTCAGGGCGCGGCCGAGCGGGCCTTGATTCTGTGGCGCGATGAAGAGCGCCCGGCCCGCTCCGAGTTCGTCTATCATCCGCGTCCGACGACGCCTTTCGACCGCGAGACCGGCGCCTGCGACCCCAATGTCACCTACGGATACTGCGCGCAGGTGGCGGATGTGGAGGTGGACCGGGAGACCGGGCACGTGACGGTCAAGCGGCTGGTCAGCGTGAACGATGTGGGCAGAGCGGTTCATCCGCAGCAGGTGGAGGGGCAGATTGAGGGTGCTGTGGCCCAGTCCGTCGGCTGGACGTTGCTGGAAAACTATCTACAGGAGGAAGGGCGCACCATCACCCCCCATCTGAGCAACTATCTGATCCCCGGCGTGGCCGATGTCGCTGAGGAGATCGTGCCAGTGATCCTGGAGTTGCCGGATCCACAGGGGCCGCTGGGCGTGCGGGGGATGGCTGAGATGCCGTTTCTTCCGACTGCGCCCGCCATCGCCGCGGCGCTCCACGATGCGCTCGGCGTCTGGTATGATGCGCTTCCCTTCACGCCGGAGACGGTCTGGCGCGGGATGGCAGAGTAGTTCGAGTCAAAGGCGAGGAGCGCAGAGAATGGCGTCGGCGAACAGCGACAACCGCATAGGCAGTCTCACCTGGGGCGTGCTGCTGGCGCTGGCGGGGGTCGGCCTGCTGCTGTTCAATCTCGACGCGCTCGTCCGCTTTGAGCCCTATATCCAGTACGGTGGCGCGGCGCTGCTGGCGCTGCTGGCGCTGGGTTTCATCGGCAGCTATCTCTCCGCCCGCAGCAATTGGTGGCGGCTGATCCCCGGCTGGACGCTGCTGGCGCTGGCGGTGATGGTCTACCTTACCACTTTGCGGGAACTGGACCAGCGCGTGACGGCCGCCGCGCTGTTCGTCGGTCAGGCGCTCGCTTTCGCCCACGTCTATCTGCTGGACCGGGTCGAGCGCTGGTGGGCAGTCATCCCCGGCGGATTCATGTTGATGCTGGGCGGCACGATTGCGCTGAGCAGCCTCACCGAAGAACCGGCCGTTCTGGGCACCGCGCTCTTCATCGGCTTGGGGGCCGTCTTCTTTCTGCTCTACCTCCTGGGGCAGCGGCGGCAGCTATGGTGGGCGCTGATCCCCGGCTCTGTGCTTGTGCTGTTTGGGCTTATTCTTTTTTCCGCCGGCCGCAGCGGACAGAACCTGGTTCTGCGCTGGTGGCCGCTGTTGTTGCCGCTGCTGGGCGCGTGGCTGATCTGGCGCGCGACGCGCCCGCCGTCAAGCCGCAAGCTGTCCACCAACGCCGCTCCCAAGCAGGCCGGCTCCCAGGAGCAGGCAGCCGCGCGCCGGCAGGCGTTTGGCGAATACGTCGGGCCTGCCCCCGGCGCCACGGCCGAGGTGTTGCCCGACCCGGAGGAAACCTAGCGCCTCATCCGGTTTTCAAACATTCTCAGCTTGTAAGACACGATGGAGTCAGAAAATGGAGCTTGGAGCATTCTCGGTGAGTCTCGCGGTCAAGGATATCGCAGCCTCGCAAGCGTTTTACGAAAAACTCGGATTCGAGGTCTTCGGCGGCGACGCAAGCCAAGGCTGGCTCATTATGAAATGCCCCAGTTGCGTGATCGGTCTGTTTCAAGGCATGTTCGACAAGAACATTCTGACCTTCAATCCCGGCTGGGACGAAGAAGCGCAGCCGCTCGACACCTTCACCGACGTCAGAGATCTGCAGAAAGCTCTCAAAGCGACCGGCATCGAGTTTGCGAGCGAGGCGGACGAGACGACATCTGGCCCGGCGAGTTTCGTGATCGTCGATCCCGACGGCAATCCAATCCTCGTCGACCAGCATGTGTGACAACCTCAGTGGCCAGTGGCCAGTGGCCGGTAGCCAGTAGCCAGTGGTCGGTAACTTCACGCCTCGCTGGATGCTGGCAACCGCAGTTTGGGAAAGGTACAAAGGCAATGTCTGAATTCGCGCTCACTCTCGTGCAGATGGACTGCTTGTTCGGCGATCCGGCGCGCAACTTCGAGCGGGCGGAGGCGTTCGTCGCCGATGCAGCCGGCCGCGGCAGCGATCTGGTGGTGCTGCCGGAACTGTGGAGCACCGCCTATGATCTGGACAACGCCGGCGCGTACGCGTCGCCCCTGGCCGCCTGCGCCGAGGAGCCGGGCTGGTTTGGCCGCTTCGCCGCTCTCGCCAGGGATCATCGCGTCTGGCTGACCGGCTCGCTGCTGGAGAGTCGGGGCGGGCAGTTCTACAATACGATGGCGCTCTACAGCCCGGAAGGCAGGCTCGCCGCCTCCTATAGCAAGATCCACCTTTTCCGGCTGATGGCAGAGGACCAGTACCTGGCGCCGGGCGAGGCGGGCGTGCTGCACGAGTTGCCGTGGGGCTGCGCGGGCCTGGCGATCTGCTATGACCTGCGTTTCCCGGAGCTGTTCCGCCGCTACGCGCTGGAGGGCGCGCGTCTGCTGATTCTGCCGGCTGAGTGGCCGCACCCGCGCCGGATGCACTGGCGCACGCTCCTGCGCAGCCGGGCGATCGAGAATCAATGTTACGTCGCCGCCTGCAACCGCGTCGGCACGACCGAGGGCGTTACCTTCTTCGGTTCATCTGCCGTGATCGATCCGTGGGGCGAGACGCTGATCGAAGGCGGAGAGACCGAGGTGCTGCTGACGGTGCGCATCGACCTGGAGAACGTGGAGGCGACGCGGGCCAAGATCCCGATTTTCGCCGACCGCCGGCCTGAGTTGTATTGAGGTAATCGTTACCGCAGGACGCCGCGCCTTTAGGCACTGCAATAGAGATGGAAAAAAATGGCGGGGGTATCAAATAACCCCCGCCGTTATTATAATTTTTCTCTTTGGCTATCCAATGTAACTCTCAATGCAGGCAGTTTCCACAAAACCCGCTGGCACTCCCTTTCTCACCGGGTGATAGCCATGCTCCGCAACGTTTGCACACCTCATTTGAATCTAGTTGAATTGTATTGCCAAGCCCGAAGGAAAGACGGAGTGGCTTGGATCTGTGCGCCGCTGGCGCCGCCTTCCCAACACTTCCCTGGTTTTCTCCAGCTACTCTACTTTCCCCGCGCGTGATTATCCCCCCGTCGTTGATTCCACCCGGCCCGATTTGAGTCGTCTGGGGAGCCGGAGACAAGAGAGTTTGACCGAGTTCTTCAATTGTGCCTTGTGCGAGAAACTCATACTGGTCACAATCTACTTCATAGTGCTGGTAGTATTCATAATGCTCGATAAACGGGGCGGGGCCATTTGCGTCCCCCACCCTGTCATACATCAGTTTCCGGGACTGTCTAAGGAGCAAACTGTCCGCCTCACTGTCCGGCCTAAAGTGGTCAAGAAACGGAATTTCTAAATTCAACTCATCCCACTCAGCGATTATGATTGATTCGCAGATAGCTCCTGACGCACCTTGCCAAAGCACCCTCTTAATTCTACAATACAAGGTCTTTCCGTAACGCGTGAGAACTCGTACTAGCATATCCGGCTCCACGCCTCCGCCGGTTACCCAGGCTCCCCACCTGCCACTGTACAGCCTCTTTGGTCTCGCGGTTCGCATGTTAGTCTCCTTAGGTTAATTGAATGTTGCGCCACCGGCACTAATCGTGCTGACGACTCCCATTGGCACCTCCGTTTCGTGGTGAATGAATATGTCTCTGAATACTCCCGTTGACGCCACAACCTTTTTGACAGACACCGCTCTGTGCCGTCCAGCCACTCCATATTTTACTTTTAACGTACTATGCGGATTTCGACCCGTCTCTTCCCAATTTTGGGTCGTCAAGTAGAGCACATCTTGGCGATTTTGTCAAGTTCGAAGGCAACGGGCAACCAAGAGACCAGAATCACTTGACGGATTGTGAACTATGGTTTACACTACTCGCGTGATTGAGATCGTTGAGGGTACCACATTCAAACGGTGGCTTCAAAGGTTGCGAGACCGCCGGGCGGTTGCCCGCATTAACGCCCGCTTGAGAAATGTTACGATGGGCCACTTTGGCGATGTAAAGTCGATAGGCGCAGGCATCTTCGAGATGCGTATTCACCACGGACCTGGGTATCGACTCTACTATGTGCGTGATGGGGACAAAGTCGTTGTACTACTTTGTGGAGGTCACAAAGGCACGCAAACGCGCGATATAGATCGTGCTAGACAACTGGCACAGGACTGGGGGACAAGCAATGACTGAGACATTCACCCGCTGGGATGTGACCGATCACCTGCGCACTGAGGAAGATGCCCGCCTCTATCTTGAAGCGGCTTTCGAGGAAGACCTGGGCGACGGGCGCCTGATTCGTGCCGCGCTCAGCGACATCGCCCGCGCCCGCAACATGAGCCAACTGGCACGCGAAGTTGGCATGACCCGCGAGGGGCTGTACAAGGCGCTGTCCGAGAACGGCAATCCAAACTTTAACACGATGATGAAGATCATCCACGCGCTTGGGATGCGGCTTCGGGTCGCCAGTTAGCGCGCTGAACATTCCCACCTCTGGCACTACTTTCTGCTGTTTTCTACCCCTCCAAAAATTCATCAATCGCCCGCCGGGCAATCCGGTACTGACTGCCGATCCGCTTGGCCTGGATCGAGCCGTCGTCGATCAGCGCCTGGATGTCGGCCGGTGAGACTTGCACATAGCCGGCGGCCTGCTCCAGCGTCATCACGGCCGGGGCCGCGGCCGGTTGCGGCGCCGCGGGCTGATTCTGCGCGCCGCTGTTGGGCGGCGCCGTGCCCTGCATCGCGTTGGTGATCATGCCGGCCATGCCGGCGCCGAGACCGATCCCCGCGCCCAGGCCCAGGCCCTCGCCCGTGCCGCCGCCGCCGCCGCCCGGCTGCTGCGCCGCGTCACCCAACGCCCGCGCCGTCTTGAACTGCATGTAGGCGTTCATATCGCCGATCGCGCCCATGCTGGCGCGTTCGTCGATCGCCTTGGCCGTCTCCTCGGTCGGGCTGATCGAGACGATGCGGAACTGCTTCAGCGCCAGCCCCATCGCCGCGAAATCATCCTGCAAGGTGGCGCGCATCGCCGCGCTCAGCTCGTCGAAAAGGCGGGGCAGGTCGAGAATGCTGGTCATATTCTCGCCCCACATGTCGGTCATGCGGCTGATGATGACGCTGCGCAGGAAGTCGTTGATCTGGCCGGTGCGGTACATGCCCTGCGTGCCGACGAACTGATCGACAAAATGCTTGGGATCGGCGATCTGCATCGTATAGTGGCCGAAGCCGCGCAGACGCACCAGCCCCAGATCGGTGTCGCGCAGGCTGATCGGCTCCGGCGTGCCCCATTTCATGTCGGTGAACTCGCGCATATTGGCGAAGAACACCTCGGCGGTGAAGATGTCCTGGCCGCCGGTTCCCATGCGCAGAAGCCCGGACAGGACCGGCAGGTTCAACGTCGTGATCGTGTGGCGTCCCGGCTCGAACAGGTCCAGCGACTTGCCGTCGCGATAGAAGACGGCGCGCTGGCTTTCGCGCACGATCACCTGGCTGCCCAGGCGGAAATCACCCGAGCCGACCTCCGGCACGCGCACGACAAGCTCCTGCGCGCCCTGGTCCGGCGCCTCGATGACATCGATAATTCTTGGCATTGCTGTTCTCCTGTCTGGCTTTCAGCGAAAGAGGAGTGAGAGGTCTTTCCTCTTTCGCTCTCTCCTTGTCTGCGCCTACTCTCCGCTCTCGATTGCGCGGCTGCGCCGGTCAAAGAGGCGCTGTAGTTCGGTCACCGTGTCGTTGACGGCCTGGATGGCGGGGCCGATCGCGTCGCGATTCGCGCCGGCCGCCTCCAGCTGGCTGACCCGCTCTTTGATCTCGTGGGCGCGCTCAGCCAGGGCAACGTCAAAGCGATGCAGCGCGTCGAGCTGCTCGGCCTCGATCTTCACCGCCGCGAACAGCCCGGCATAGCCGTAGCTGGCGGTCTTGATGCGGTCGATCAGCGTCTGCAAGCGTTGGATCGCGCCGTCGGCGTCATCCATGTAAGCCAACCCGCCGGCGCGCAGCAGTTGCTTCTGCACGTCGTACAGCCGCTGCTTTTCCTGCTCCAACTCGGAAACGAGCAGCTGGCGCAGGCGGTGGTCGGCCTCGCGGCGCAGTTCCTTATCGTTGTATTCGCGCACCAGTGGCAGCCCCTTGAGCAGCCGCTCGATCGCGCCCATGCTGGCTTCGGCTTTGTCCACAAAGGAATTTGTCATCTATGACCTCACTATCGTCATGGCACGATAAGATACATTACGTCGATGCGGCTGCCCGCGTTGCGGCCCGTTGGGTCAGGAAGATTTCGCTGCCGCACCAGGCGCACTGGGCCAAGCCCTTGCCGGCCAGTTCGACTTCGCCGCCGCAGTTGGGACAGCTGCGTCCGTCGGTCAACTTCTGGCTGTCGACGCTGAAGAGCAGACCTTGCTCCCAGTTGATGGCGCCGCTGAAAAGCTGCTTGCCGACCAGGTTGCGGATCATGTCCTCCACCGTCGCGCGCGGCTGCTGCAGTTCGACGATGATCTCCTGCACGCTCACCTGGCCCTGCGTCAGAACCATGTTCAGGATCTTCTTCTCCTGCGCGACCTGGGCGAACTCGCCCTCCTCCTGCTGCCCCTTGCGCCAGAGATAGAAGCCGATGCCCAGCAGCGGCGCGCACACGACCAGCGCCAGGAACAGTCCCAGGATCAGCCCGCCGCCGGTCGTGCCGGAGGCCGCGACCGCGGCCGTCCAGGCGACGAACAGGACAACCGTAATCCCCATGATCGCCAGGCCGACAGTTTTTCCGCCTCCCCGCATGATGCGCTCCTTGTCCTGTTACCCGAAACCGCCGCCGCCACCACCCCCGCCGCCGCCGCCGAAGCCTCCCCCACCGGAAAAGCCGCCGCCGCCGCTCCAGCCGCCGCCAGCTGTGCTGGAACTGCTGGGCCGGCTGATCATCGTGCTGCTGGTGCTGTTGAGCAACGCGCCCAGCCCCGCGCTCATGCCCGCCAAACCGCTGCCCAAACCGCGGCTGGCATCGCCCAGGCCGCCGCCGCCACCGCCGCCCGCGCCGCCCGGGCTGAAATCGGGTCGTCCGCCGCCGGGAGCAGGGCCGGCATGACCTGCCCCGTAATACCAACGCCTATATGGGCCGTACATGGTCGGGTGGGGAATGTACCAGCCGGGCGCGGGCGCGTCAACCGCCTCAAACTTGCGAATGTAACGCGAATCCACGCCAAAGGCGATGGCAAAGGGCAGCCAGCGGTCCCACAGCTCCTTCTGTTCGTCCAGGTCGCTGTAGCGGTCGATATCGCGCAGATACCGTTTAAACGCCTGCCAGCGGGCCGCAATCTCAGCGCCTTTGTCGGTCTTGCGGGGCATGAAACGCGCCAGAATCAAGGAACCGATGGCGGTCACGGCAAGCCCCACACCGGGCAGTGCGGCCGCGCCGGTAAGGTTGCCGAACAACGTCAACAATCCCACGCCAACCAGCGCAGCCAGCGCCAAAATCCCTACGCCAATGCAGCCGTACTGGTTGCGCACGGCTTCAGGGCTGCGAGCAAAGAAGCCCAGCTCGGTCGCCTCACGGTAGAGGTCCTTTTTCAGAGCGGGCAGCTTGCTGTGAAACTTGTCCCTCAGACCCGATAGCCTGACCTCACTCCGGTGGCCGAAGACGCTGACCAACAGCTTCTCCTCAAAGGAGGAGACGGGCAGGTCTTGATTCTCGTAGCGATAGATGAAGTCCCGGGAAGTTAAGAGGCTCCCCGTTTGCTCCTCGGTGATGCTGATGACTTTGCGCTGCGCCAGGTCCACCAGCGTCGCGATGATGTCCTGCATATCGGCCTGCTCGTCCAGCAGCGTGCCGACGACGCCGGGGGGCAGGTCGTCGGGCGGCTCCGGCAGGTAATCGGCGACCATCTCGACCGGCTTGTCGCGGCCCAGGCGGTACCAGAGCAGATAGAGCGCGGCCGGCCCACCCAGGAGGAAGAGAATGCCCAATGCGCCAAATATCAGTGTGAGGATCGGCGCCCAACGCGCGCGCATTTGCGCGGCCGCCTCCCGTTCGGCCGCTTCGGCATCGGCCCGGGACTGCCAGGGCGGCCGCTCTCCGGCCACCACATTGGGCGCAAACTCCACCCGCACTTCGAATGCTCTGCCGGGCGCCAGGCTGTGGTTGATCTCGAATGTGATGGAACGCTTGTTTTCCAGAAGTGACGCGTCCGCGTCCGCGCGCGCGTCCTCCCAGACTTCATTTCCCCGGTTGATGTACGCGGCCCACTCCTGAATCGCGGCCGGCGCCGTCACATTCACGCGCCCTGCCCGCACCGGGAAGCTGCGGTCGTCGTAGATCGCTTGCCACCAGAGTTGGTCGCCGCCCTCGTAGTAGCGCAGGCCGCCATGCACGGTATAGGAAAGGGTATACGTCTCGCTCCGGTTGGCGGTGGGCGGGAAGTACCAGTAGATGACGTAATTGGATCCCTGATCGGTGACGGTGAAGCTGTACGGTTCCCGGCTGCCCTTTACCAGGGTGTAGCGGTTGCCGCTGTCGTCGGTCAGGGACCAGTCGCTGAGGGAACTCAGTTTGTCCTTGGCGATCTCACGAAAGCCGAAGGTGAATGCGCCGCGCGTAAAAAGGATGGTCTGATGCTCGGCCACGTCAAAAGTGCCGTCCCGCTGGATGACGATATCCACGTCGAAGCGTTCCCAGACCAGCGACTTCTCCTGCGCGGAGGCGGATGGGACAGGGACGATCAGCAGCGCGCCGAACAGCACGGCAGCGACGGCGATCAGGCGTGCAACGAAGCCGGTCCGTGTCCGGCGCGATAGATTGCGTCCAACGTGCGGGGCGGAAGGTGATGACCCCCGTCCGTGTTGGGGCGGTACTTGGGGAAGCCGACTCATCTCGTCTCCTGGCGTGGGCGCGAGTGCATGCCTTCAGTGTCGCACAGCGCCGCCTGACATGTCTGACATTCTACCAACTCTTTTGCTGACCGATGAATCCGGCTGCCCTCTGCGCTCCTTGCGAACAGGGGCGCATTGTACGGCTACACGACCTGGTTGAGCAGCTCAGTCTCGCCCCGCCATAGCCGGTCCAGATTCTCCAGCAGGATGTCGATCAGGTTTTCTTCGTACATGCAGGTTTCGCCGCCGGTGTGCGGGGTGATGAGGACGTTTTCGAGCTCCCAGAAGGGCGAATCCTGCGGCAGCGGTTCTTCCCAGAAGTGGTCGATGCCGGCGCCGGCGATCGCGTTCGATTGGAGCGCGGCCAGGAGAGCCGGCTCGTCGACACAGCCGCCGCGGGCGACGTTGATCAGATAGGCGCTCTCCTTCATGTGGGCAAAGGCGGCGGCGTCGATCAGCTTTTCGGTTGCCGGCGTCAGCGGGCAGGTGAGGGCGACGAAATCCGCTTGCGGCAGCAGAGCCGCCAACTCCTGCGGCGGGTGGACGGCATCGGCGGGTGCGGCGGCGGCGGCCGGGTTGCGCTTGGTCGCCAGCACGCGCATGTCGAACGCTTTGGCCAGCCTGGCCAGCCGCGCGCCGATCTTGCCCAGGCCGACGATCAGCAGGGTTTTGCCGCCCAGTTCATCTTCGCGCTGCGCCAGGTCGCCGATCATGCCGCGCCAGACGCGGCGTTGCTGGCGGTCGCGTCCGCTGTGGATGTGGCGCGTGAAGGCCAGGATCAGGGCCATGGCGTGTTCACTGACCGCGTTGCTGTTCACACCGCTGGCGGTCGCCAGGCGGATGCCCCGTTGCCGCAGCGCGACGAGGTCAAACTGATCGATACCGGCGCCGATCGACTGGATGAAACGCAGGCGCGGCGCGACCTTGAGGAGGTCGTTCTGCCAGAAGCCGGAGATCACCAACACATCCGCCTGCGGCAGCCGCGCGGCCAGGCCCGCCGCAGTCCAGACCTGGAAATTCTGCAGATCCGTCTGCCGGCGGGCGAAGATCATTTCCAGTTGATAGGCGACGTGGGCGAAGCAGATGGTCAGATCTTCCGGGGCGGGAATTGAGTGGTTCGTCATAGGGCGGCTCCGCAGGGTCGGGGCGATGGTGTGAAGTTCAGGCACTGTATAGCACGGTTGCGCGCGTTCGCGCAATGCGCACGGGGCCGGGAATCGGTCTGTTTGACGCCGGTGACAATCGCCGATAGGCTATAGGCCTTAGGCGCGCTAGAGCGCTGGAATGGCGTCCCGCCCGCAGCGGGGGGGCGGCCGCGCAAAACACAATCCACGCCGGAGGCCCAAAATGAGTCAGTTTGTCGCCGATTTCGAATCCTACTTGCCGGAAGAGTTTGCCGGGGAGGCATACGGCCCGGCCGGTCTGCTGGCCAATGCCGACGCGGCCGGCATTGATATAAGCGTCGTTTTCCAGGGCGGTGTGCCGGCCGACCCCCGGCCCGGCAACGCCGCCGTGCTCGACGCTGTCGAGGGCGAGCCGCGCATCCTGCCCGGCTGCCTGGTCAACCCGGCGATGGGGCCGGATGCGCTGGCGGACCTGGAGCGCTGTGTGCGGCGCGGCGCGCGCACGGTGAAGCTGATGGCTGCCGGGCACGGCTACCGCCTCGACGGTCCGGCGGCTGATCCGGTCATGGACCTGGCCCGCGCGCTCGGCATCCCGGCTACGATCCACTCCGGCTCCTATCTGAGCGGCTGCGCGCCGGAATATATCGCCCGCCTGGCCAAGCGGCATCCGCAGGTCACGATCATCATGGATCACATGGGCTATCGCGAGTGGGTCGGGTCGGCGGTGCAGGCCGCGCAGGAGAACGAGCGCATCTACCTGGGCACGACGCTGATCGCCGCGGCCGAGCCGTACACCATTTCACGGATTGTGGAGGGCGGAGAGCTGGGCGCGGACCGGATCGTGTTCGGCTCGAATGCGCCGGTGGGGATCGCCGCGCACGGGGTCAACGGCATCCGGCTCGCCGGCTTCTCGCCGCAGGACGAGGCGCTGGTCCTGGGTGAGAATCTGCGCGCCATCTACGATCTGTAGGACGAGACGCGTCGAGAAAGGGGTGAGTCGTGTTCTCTCTCCTCTTCACGCTTTCCTCTATAGGCGGGGCAGGGTGATACCGGTCTGCTTCTGGTATTTGCCATTGCGGTCGGCGTAGGAGACCTCCGGCTCTTCGCCTTCGAAGAACAGCACCTGGGCGATGCCTTCACCGGCGTAGATGCGGGCCGGCAGCGGGGTGGTGTTGCTGATCTCGATGGTGACGTAGCCCTCCCACTCCGGCTCGAACGGGGTAACGTTGACGATGATGCCGCAGCGGGCGTAGGTCGATTTGCCGACGCAGATCGCCAGCACGTTGCGCGGGATGCGGAAATACTCGATTGTACGCGCCAGGGCAAAGCTGTTGGGCGGGATGATGCAGGCGTCGCCGCGATAGCTCTGCAAGGCCCGTTCATCCACCGCTTTGGGGTCGATGACGGTCAGTTGGCCGGTGGCGGGCGTGAAGATGCGGAACTCCTTCGCCACGCGGATGTCATAGCCAAAGCTGCTGAGCCCATAGGAGATCACCCCCTCGCGTACCTGTCCGTCCTCAAATGGCTCGATCATGCCGCGCTGGTGGGCCTGTTGCCGGATCCAATGGTCGGGTTTAATTGAAAGCATGGTCAGAAACTCTGCGGTTCTTGGCGCGCGGATTGGCCCGCTGTGACTGATTTGACGGGGCACGACGGCTGTCGCAGGGGGCGGACAGGCCGGTGGCCCAGACCAGTATACCATGTAGGCGGGATAGTGCGTTTCTGATGCTGGCGGGAGGTACATTCCAGATTTTGGGTAGTCCAGAGTAGCGGGTTGCGGAACCCTGTGGTTTTCCCCGGTCGTAGCCAGGAACTCGCCCCCATTTTGGGATGTACCCCTATGAAACAAGCTGGCATCCGTTAGTCCCCAGATGGCTCTCAGGCCATGCTTGCTCTCCTTGCCCGCCTCCTCAGCGACCGCTTGCATGAAATCCCTATAGGACCTTCTTCGCCCCATATTTGGGATGTACCCTAATGCCAGGGCGATTGCATCTAATTGGGTCAAGACTTCGTGACGCTACCTGTATCGGGTCCAGCCCAGGCCAAAACGCCGACAACAGTGAAAGTTATGGTACGCGATCGCATATTTGCATGGTTTCCGGCGACTGAAGGCCGGTTTCTTGGCCGAAAACCATCGACTCTTAGCAACCGGACAGCGTTTTCCATTTATATTTACTTTCTTCCTGGCACAATTCAGGCTAATTTGGCGTGAAAATTTAGATGCGATTGCCCTGACCCTAATGCGAGACCTCATTGACTTAGTATTGTCGTGCCACTATAATACTAAATTATCGTCTTGTTTTCCCCGCGATGTTCAACTAGCCATTCAGTGGAGGCAGTTTCGGTGACAATGGACCATCATGATGAAAGTGCTTGGCTCAGCCATGGAGCTCGACCCGCCGAACAACTCATAGGTAAGGAACTGCCTAAGGGATGGAAAGTCGAAAATCCAAGTTTTTCTTCCGAAAATTCAACTGGTGGGACATTCTCTGTTCCCTACTTGGTGAACTCTGAATCACAAGGAAAAGCATTCCTCAAAGCCATGGACTATATGAGTTCTTTCACCGGTGATTCCGTGATGGACAACTTGTTCGAAACAATACAAAACTTTCGCCACGAACGAGATCTTTTAGAGGGATGTGCCCGGATGAACCGTGTCGTTAACCTAATTGACTCCGGGGAAACGCGCACCAGTTCCAATAGTCCCTATGAGGTGGTTTACTACCTGATCTTTGAGTTGGCCGATAGCGATATCAGAGCCTATGTTCAACACGAGGACAACTACAACATCGGACACCTGCTACTGCTGATGCACCAAGTCACGGTGGCGTTACAGCAACTCCACAGCGACAAAATAGCACACCTGGACATAAAACCATCAAACGTTTTGATCTTTTACCAAAAAGGCGCAAAACTAGCAGACTTGGGCAGGTCAATCCAAAACGGCCAACCCTCCCCCTTTGATTCTTTAACCCGTGTGGGCGACAGGAGATACGCACCGCCTGAATTGCTGTACCCTGTCACCTGCCCAGAGTGGGAAACCCACCGATTGAGTTGTGACTTTTATTTGCTCGGTAACCTCTTGTTCTTCTTGATTACGGGACTATCTTTAACTCACGAGTTGTTAAACAGACTCAAAATACTCTATGAGTATTATCACCCCAAACATCGGTTGGTTTCGTATGACGAAGCCTTTCCGTATGTCAATAACGTTTTCCTCCAGATTATCCGAGAATTAAGAAGCGAATTGCAATTTACCGCCCTGCCCGAAGTCTCCAATATCATTAGACAACTGTGTGACCCAGACCCAACACAACGCGGGCTCCCAATGAACAAGGGCACAAACCGTTATTCGCTCCAACGATTCGTGTCGAAATTCAACCTCCTGCACAAAAAAAGCAAGTTCTCCCACCTACACACCACTCAAAAGCTACCAACATGACCAACTTTACCATAAACCAAGAACGCAATATGATCCCGCGGTGGAGAACCCTAGACGAAACCGCCAAGCTGGGCGAACTCGGACATAGTGCCCGACACATTCCACCAACACCACCCACCCCTCCCCAGCTCCACGACCCCCTGGCGCAAACAAAAGCCGACTGGAAAAAACATCGGACCATCGGCCACGCGGCAGACTTGGTGGGCGCAGCTCTCTTCCTGGAAAAACAGAATGAAGTCCAAGATGCGGTGGAATTTTTGCTGCACAATGAATCCCGAACTTCAAGATGGGTCAAAAAACTCGCAAAACAAGCCTTGCCCAATCACAGTTTCCCCGCCACCCCCATCTCCACACCCTCCAACCCAGAAGTTGCCAAACAACGTATCCAAGAGCTCAGATCATTCATCCACGATGAACCCAAAGACCCAATTACCCAAGTCGATTTAGCCCACGCCTTCGCCATCCTCGGACATAAAGATAAAGCATCCCAACACATAACCATTGCCCAGCAACTGGCCCCCAATAACCGCTTTGTCCTTCGATCCGCCAGCCGATTCTGGATGCATGTCGAAGACAAAGACCAAGCACATCATATCCTCACCCACTCAGACAGAACACCCCACGACCCGTGGCTCATGGCCGCCGAAATCGCCGTCGCAAACTCAATCCCTCAAACACCCAACTATGTCCAAAAAGCTCGAAACGCCATCTCAGAAAAACTATTTCAAGAATCACATGTTAGCGAACTCGCTGCCGCAGTCGCAACCATCGACTGGCGCAACGGTGCCGTAAGAAAAGCCAAAAGACTGTTCAACCAATCCCTATGCCAACCAACCGAGAATAGCATCGCTCAAGCCGTCTGGGTGTCCAGCCAAGATAACCTCATCGACCTGAACAGAAGCCTCTGGTCTCGACCAAACGCATATGAGGCTAAAGCGCGAGACTTCTACCTGAAAAGAGAATGGAAACAAGCCACTGTACAGTGCGAATTGTGGCAACACGATCAGCCGTTTTCCATCGGCCCCGCCCTCGACGGCTCTTTCATCTCTATCGTGGCTTTAAACGATTTCCACCTAGCTGAACAGTTCGCCCTAACAGGACTCGCCGCCAACCACAACGAATTCTCCCTTCTCAATAACCTGGCCGTCGCACTCATCAACCTCAAAAATTTCGACGAAGCCCAAAGACGCCTGTCCCAAATCATCCTGTCCAAAATCAACAGTGCCTACCGCGAAATCGCCCAAATCACTAAGCTCGCCACAACCGGACTCCTGCTTTACCGTACCGGAAAAATGAAAGAGGGACGGCAACTATACGTTGACGCCCGCTCCCTTGCGGAAAAACTCCCACCACAACTTTCCATCCTGTCCGCCCGCGCTACTGCAGCCCACGCACTCGAAGAATCCCCGCAACACCCCCATTACCACCAACTTATCGACGAGGCTATCCAACTCCTGTCAAAGCATAACGACCCAGCCTGCGATGTCCAGCTAAACAAACTCAATTCTGTCAAGAATACAACCCAACAACAGCAACCTCCTGTCGACACATCCCGTTCCGTCACGAACTAACCCGTACCACCGGGATCTGCAATCTGCTAATCTGGACAACCCCAAATCGGGGATGGACCCCCGGTAGGAGTCTTTCACTTTGCTTCACCCGTCCAATCCCGATCCGGCGTCAGATAGATCAGAGGCATACTGACCAGCGTCACCCCATACTTCACCAGCAGATTGAAGACGAAGATCTCCCCGGCCACCGCCCAGGAGTCGACAAGCTGCGCGCCCAGAAAGGCGACCGGCGAAAACGCGATCAGCACGAAAATTAGATTGTCGATCGGCACGCTGACCGAGTTGCTGACCAGCACGCGCAGCCACTGGAAACGGGTGGTGACGCGGCTGACGAAAAGATGATAGATTTCGGTGTCGACCAGCTCGCTGACCAGTTCGGCCAGGATCGAGGCGCAGACGATGCGCCACAGCGGCGCGAAGATCGCGCTGAACTCGGCGCCGCCGAACGAGTCCGCATCGCCGGGCACAGCCGCCGACCACATCAGATAGAGCACCATCGCCAGGTTGATGACCGCCGCCGTCACGATCAACACCTGGGCGTTGCGCTTGCCCAGCGTCTTGTGGACCAGGTCGCGCAATGTGAAGGTGATGGGATAGACGAAGGTGCCCATGTCCACCGCCAGCCCGGCGACGACGCCGATCTTGAGGCTGGCGATGTCGGCCACCATCTGCGCCGCAATGTAGACAGCCACGACCACCACCGCCATTCTCGACAGCGCCGCCGCCGCATGACGGGAAGGGGAGTCTTTTGCTGAGTCGCGAACTCTCACGATACAATCTCCCTGCGCAGTGTGTATTGTGCAATTGTAGCACGCGGCGGGGCGATGCGCAGGATGGGGAAGCCGCCGGCGTGCATTGGCCTTCGACTCACAGAAGATTGATATGCCCAGACGCACCGACATCTCATCAATTCTGATCATCGGCTCCGGCCCGATCGTCATCGGCCAAGCCTGCGAGTTCGACTATTCGGGCGTGCAGGCCTGCAAGGCGCTCAAGGCGGAGGGCTACCGCGTCGTGCTCGTCAACTCCAACCCGGCCACGATTATGACCGACCCGGAGATGGCCGACGCCACCTACGTGGAACCGTTGACGGTCGATCTGTGTCAGAAAATCATCGCCAAGGAGCGGCCCGACGCGCTGCTGCCCACCGTGGGCGGACAGACCGGACTCAACCTGGCGGTGGCGCTGGCGGAGCAGGGCATCCTGGCGCGCTACGGCGTCGAGCTGATAGGCGCCAATCTGCGCGCGATGCAGGTGGCGGAGGACCGCGACCTGTTCAAGCGGGCCATGGCCGAAGCCGGGCTGGAATCGCCCCGCAGCCGCATCGCCCATTCGCTCGAAGAGGCGCGCGAGATTTTTGCGACCGTGATCGAACGCTTCCCGATCTTCATCCGCCCCAGTTTCACGCTGGGTGGCAGCGGCGCAGGCACGGTCTTCACGGCGGAAGAGTTCGACGATAAGGTGGCCTGGGGGCTGCAGGAAAGCCCGGTGAATACCGTCCTGGTCGAAGAGTCGCTGATCGGCTGGAAGGAGTATGAGTTGGAGGTGATGCGCGACCGCGCCGACAATTTCGTCGTCGTCTGCTCGATCGAGAATCTCGATCCGATGGGCGTTCACACCGGCGACAGCATCACCGTCGCGCCGGCGCAGACGCTCACCGACAAGGAGTACCAGCGGCTGCGCGACCAGGCGCGGCTGGTGATGCGTGAGGTGGGTGTGGAAACCGGCGGCAGCAACGTGCAGTTCGCGGTCGATCCGGCGTCGGGGCGGGTGGTCGTGATCGAGATGAACCCGCGCGTCTCCCGCTCGAGCGCGCTGGCGTCCAAGGCGACCGGTTTCCCGATTGCCAAGTTGGCGGCCAAGCTGGCAGTCGGCTATACGCTCGACGAGTTGAACAACGACATCACGCAGAAGACGGTAGCGGCGTTCGAACCCTCGATCGACTATGTGGTGGTGAAGATCCCGCGCTGGGCGTTCGAGAAGTTCCCCGGCGTCGACCGGGAGTTGGGGCCGCAGATGAAATCGGTCGGCGAGGTGATGGCGATTGGGCGCACCTTCAAGGAGGCGCTGCAGAAGGGCGTGCGCAGCCTTGAGATCGGGCGCGATGGGCTGGGTCCGCTGGCTCGCGACAATGATGGGCAGCTGAAGGGCTATGCGCCCGATACCTCATCCACCGACCTGCTGCGCCTCCCCACCCGCGACCGGCTCTTTGCCGTCTACGAGCGCCTGCTGCAAGCCGAGCGAGACCAGGCAGAAGAGGCGGGAGACGGGACAATTTCGCACTCCGCGCTCCAGCAGTGCGCTGAAATCTACGACCCCTGGTTTGTGGTGCAGATGCAGGAGATCGCCCGCTTCCAGGTCGGCATCGAGCGGCGGGAAGAGAGTGAAGCGGAGAGAGAAAAGAGTGAACGGCAGGACGGGAAAGAGAATTTCTCACCCCCCTCACTCCCCGCTCCTCATGCCGCGTCCCTGGACGCGTGGACGCTGCGGCAGGCGAAGCGGATGGGATTCAGCGATGCCCAGCTGGCCCGCATTCTGAATGAAGCGGTTAATGATCGGGCGCCGACCACTGAAGCCGGCATCCGCGCTCTGCGCCACCGTCATGGCGTCCTGCCCACCTATCATCAGGTGGACACCTGCGCGGCCGAGTTTGCAGCCTTCACGCCCTATCTGTACAGCAGCTACGAGAGCGAGAGCGAGGCGCCGCCGACCGCGCGCGCCAAGGTCATCATCCTGGGCGGCGGCCCCAACCGCATCGGCCAGGGAATCGAGTTCGACTACTGCTGCTGCCACGCCAGCTTCGCGCTGCAGGAGATGGGCTACGAGACGGTGATGATCAACTGCAACCCGGAGACGGTCAGCACCGATTATGACACCAGCGACCGGCTCTATTTCGAGCCGCTCACCCTGGAAGACGTGTTGCACATCTACCAGCGCGAGGCAGCCGTAGCCCAGGCTTCTGCCAGTGCGCAGGAGATGCGGTCGCAAAAGCCTCCGGCGCCCGATGTGAAGGTCCTGGTCCAGTATGGCGGGCAGACGCCGCTCAACCTGGCGGCGGGGCTGCAAGCGGCCGGCGTTCCCATTCTCGGCACGCAGCCGGACGCGATCGAATTGGCGGAGGACCGCGAGCGTTTCAGCGCGCTGCTGGCCAGGCTGGACATCCCCGCGCCGGCCAACGGCATCGCCCACAGCACCGAGCAGGCGCTTGCGATCGCCAAGCGCATCGGCTATCCACTGGTTGTGCGTCCCTCGTATGTGTTGGGCGGGCGGGCGATGGCGATTGTGGACGATGAGCAGAGCCTTCGCCACTACATGTCGTACGCGGTGAACGTGGACAGCGAGATGACGACCAGCGGTCAGAAGGTCGCGATTCTGGTGGACCAGTTCCTCGAAGACGCCTACGAAGTGGATGTCGATGCGATTGCCGATGGCGAGCAGGTGGTCATCGGCGGCATTATGCAGCATATCGAGGAGGCCGGCATCCACAGCGGCGACAGCGCCTGTGTGCTGCCGCCCTACAAGATCAGCGGCTACCATTTGAGCATCATCCGCGAGTACACCGAGAAGCTGGGCCTGGGGCTGGGTGTGCGCGGGCTGATGAATGTGCAGTACGCGATCAAGGATGACGTGGTCTACGTGCTGGAGGTGAACCCGCGCGCCAGCCGCACTGTCCCCTTTGTCAGCAAGGCGACGGGCGTGCCCCTGGCCAAGCTGGCTGCGCGGGTGATGGCGGGCAAGTCGCTCGCCGAAGTGGGCCTGCTGGAGGAGCCGGAGGTCAGGGGCTTTTTCGTGAAAGAGGCTGTCCTGCCGTGGAAGAAGTTCAGCGGCGCCGATACGCTGCTGGGGCCGGAGATGCGCTCCACCGGCGAAGTGATGGGTCATGCCCACAACTTTGGCCACGCCTTCGCCAAGAGCCAGTTGGGGGCGGACTACCGGCTGCCGACCGAAGGCGGCGTGCTGATCACCGTCAACGACTATGACAAGGGCGCGGCGCTCAAGCTGGCGCGCGATTTCAGCCGCATGGGCTTCTCCCTGTACGCGACGCCGGGCACTGCCTCGCTGATCCAGCGCGTGGGTCTGCCGGTGGAGGTCCTCAGCAAGGCCACGGCCGAGGAGAGGGCCAGGGATCCGCTCTCCCCTGCGCTCTCCTATTCGACCCTCGACGCCATGCACGATGGCAAGATCCATCTGATCATCAACACGCCGCTCGGCCCGAACAGCCGCAGCGATGGACAGAAGATCCGCACACTTGCCACGCGCATGGAGATCCCGTTGATCACGACGCTCTCCGCGGCGCAGGCGGCGGTCAACGGCATCCGCGCCATGATGGACGCGGAGTTGAGCGTGCGCAGTCTGCAGGAGCATCACGGGTAGCGGCGCGCGCCCCCGGACAACAGTCGACCCTCCGATCATTTGAATCGAGGTGCGGATCATTATGGCCCCATCAGATAAACAGATGAAAAGCGTCTATCTGGCAAACCCCTACGGATTTTCGACCCAGCAGCGGGCACTGCTGTTGCCGCAGATTGTCGACGCGATTGCCGCGCTTGGGCTGGACGTCTGGGAACCGTTCGCGCGCACCAGCCAGAAGGAGGACCGCGCTTCGCCGGGCTGGGCCTACCGCATCGCTCAACTCTGCTTCGAAGATGTGCGGGCGGCGGACGCGATCTTTGCCGTGGTCAACGGCGTGCCGCCGGACGAGGGCGTCATGGTTGAACTGGGGATGGCGATCGCGCTGGACAAGCCCACATTTCTGTTCCGCGACGACTTCCGGCGCGTCACCGACAGCGAGGAGTATCCCCTCAACCTGATGCTGTTCACCGGCATGCCGCAGCAGGAGTGGGAGCGCCGCTACTACCGGTCGGTCGCTGAGATTTCCTCGCCCGACAAGGCCCTGGCGCGCTGGGCTGGGCGTCCAGTGTAGTTACCCAAAGGCATCCGGAAGCTCATCCCCGGCTGGACCGCAACTGCGCGCCAAAAACACTTGACAACGATAACTTTCGTAGTATAATGAAGTAGCGTCTGGGAAGAGTCGTCAAGCGCCCCTTATCGGGGCCGAAGCCCTGAACCTGGTCCTTTTTTTTGTGAGGTTCCCGTGTTTCTTTACGACCTGCTCGTGGGTGCTTCCCAGGATGGGGGCCCATCTGATATGGAGCATCGTGTTACGCGCTCTCCATTCAAACGGATACCTCGTAATTCGATTAAATAGTATATCTTATTTGAGAACGCCGCACAACGTTACCAGGATTACGAGTTCTGCCTTCTCTTCCGGCACACATTCATCAACTGTTCCTGTCACGCCGCCAGCCTCCCGAACGTCAACCGTCCACAAATTGACATTCACTATCAAGATATTTTTGCGTAGGCTCTCGTAAACTCTCGCAATCTCTCGTAAACTCTCGTGCAACTCTCGAACAAGCGTTACTGAAGCCTGCATCATGCACCCCAACGTCAACCGTCCACAAATTGACATTCACTATCATGATTTCTTTGCCTAAACTCTCGCAATCTCTCGTAAACTCTCTTGCAGCTCTCGTACGAGGCTTACGAGGTCCTGCATCATGCACCCCAACGTCAACCGTCCACAAATTGACATTCACTATCACGATTTCTTTGCGTAGACTCTCGCAATCTCTCGTAAACTCTCTTGCAGCTCTCGTACGAGGCTTACGAGGTCCTGCATCATGCACCCCAACGTCAACCGTCCACAAATTGACATTCACTATCACGATTTCTTTACCTGAACTCTCGCAAACTCTCGTAAACTTTCGTGCAGCTCTCGAGCGAGCGTTACTGAAGGCTGTATCATGCACCCGAACGTCAACCGCCCACAAATTGACATTCACTATCACGATTTCTTTACCTGAACTCTCGCAAACTCTCGTAAACTCTCGTGCAGCTCTCGAGCGAGCGTTACTGAAGGCTGCATCATGCACCCGAACGTCAACCGTCCACAAATTGACATTAACTATCACGATTTCTTTGCGTAAAACTCTCGCAAACTCTCTTGCAGCTCTCGTACGAGGCTTACGAGAGCCTGCTTCATGCCCCCGAACGTCAACCGTCCACAAATTGGCATTCACTATCACGATTTCTTTGCCTAAACTCTCGCAAACTCTCGCAATTTCTCGCAATTTCTCGTAAATTCTCGTGCAACTCTCGTACCAGCGTTTCGCGAGCCTGCATCATGAATTCGTACTGTTGACCTCCCAATGCCCTACCTGTATCCCCGTCCTTATCGCCGGATCGCCCCCCTTCCAGACTTCACTCCCATTCCGGGCTGCACCCGCCTGACAACGACACTCGAAAACAACGATATCGGAGATGAGATCAGGCTGCGCCTGGGAAGAGTCGCTTTTTCTGTGTGGTTCCCCTTCTTTCTCTTCTGCCTGTTCGTCATTTCTTGACATATCCCCCGGCCCCTGCTATAGTCTTCCCATAACAACCGAATAACTGGACTCTTATCCAGAGAGGCGGAGGGACCGGCCCTGAGAAGCCTCGGCAACCCGGAAGCGGAAGAAAGCAGGTCTTCTGCGACGCGGGTGCCAATTCCGGCAGATGTATTGCGCTGATTCAGTGAACTGGCAGCGCAGGAACGATTCTGGAAGATGAGAGACGCTGAACAATTTTGGCTACCTCTCGTCGGCGCGGCGTGGGGTATTTTTTTACTCAAAAAGTGAGTTGAATGCGTATGATCGTGATGAAATTCGGCGGAACGTCCGTCGGCGCGACCGAATCGATCGACAGCGCAGCCCGTATTGTGGCCGCCGCGGTCGAGCAGCAGGCGGAAAACGCGAACGCAGAGGGGCGCGCGGATCAGAGATCAGAAAATTCCGGCGTGCTTGTTGTCGTCAGCGCGATGAGCGGGGTGACGAATACGCTGATCGACGCGGCGCAGACAGCCGCGGCCGGCGACGAGACCCCCTACCGCGACGCACGCAGCCAACTGCTGGTGCGGCATCAGGTGGTGGCCGGTCAGTTGATCGAGGACGGTGTGGAGCGCGCCGCGCTCGGCAGGCTGTTCGACAACCGCCTGCGCGAGTTCGAGCGCCTCTGCCGCAGCATCACCGTGCTCGGCGAACTCACGCAGCGGGGGCTGGATGTCGTCAGCGGCGTGGGCGAACGGCTGAGCGCGCCTCTGTTGGCGGCTGTGCTGCGGGCGAACGGTGTCAAAGCCCAGTTCGGCGACGCCGGCGAACTGATCATCACCGATGACCAGTTCGGCAGCGCCAATCCGCTGATGGACGCGACCGTGAACCGATGCCGCGACCGCCTGCTGCCGATGTTGGAGAGCGGCGTCGTGCCGGTTGTAACCGGTTTTGTCGGCGCGACGGAGAACGGCGTGCCGACAACGCTGGGGCGGGGCGGCTCCGACTATTCGGCTGCCATTCTGGGCGCGGCCCTCGACGCCGACGAGATCCAGATCTGGACGGACGTCGACGGCGTGATGACCGCCGACCCGCGCATCGTCGCCAACGCCCGCTCGATGGTGGAGCTTTCCTACGAGGAGGTCGCCGAGTTGGCCTATTACGGCGCTAAGGTTCTGCATCCCAAGACCGTAACCCCGGCGGTCGAGCGCAAGATTCCCTTGCGCGTGCTCAATACATTCAACGCGGGCCACCCGGGCACGCGCATCGTCGAGAGGATCCGCGAGCTGCGCCTTGGCGTCAAGGCGATCACGGCGGTGCGGGATCTGCGGCTGATCACGGTGGCCGGGCGCGGGATGATTGGCGTGCCCGGCATCGCCGCCCGCACATTCGACGCTGTGGCCCGGCAGCACGCCAATGTGCTGATGATCAGCCAGGGCAGCAGCGAGCAGAGCATCTGTTTTGTCGTGCCGGATCCGGAGGGTGAGGCGGTGATGGCGGCGCTCAAGGCTGAGTTTGCGCGTGAACTGGCCCAGCGCATGATCGAAGAGATCACCAGCCAGCCGGATATCGTCATCGTGGCGGTGATCGGCGCCGGCATGAAGGGCACGCCCGGCATTGCGGCGCGCGTCTTCAACGCGCTGGGGGCGCAGGGCATCAACGTGATTGCGATTGCCCAGGGTTCGAGCGAGGCCAACATCAGCCTCGTCGTCCTGCAGGCGGAGGCGGATGAAGCGATCCGCGCCATTCACGACACATTTGAACTGGGAACGGAGTAGCCTCATGCACAACGTCTCTGACAAGCCAGCGACCTGGCGGGAGAAGCCGCCGAAGCCGGTCATCCTTTTGGGGTTGGGCGGCGTTGGCCGCGCGTTGCTGCGCCAGATTGAGGAACAGCGCTCTCTGCATCGCGAGGACTACGATTTGCGCATCGCCTGGTTGGCTCTGTGCGACAGCAGCGGCGCAATTGTGGAGCCGGTGGGCGGCTTTACCGATGAACTCCTGGCTGAGATTTTGCAGCTGAAGGAGGAGGGCGGCGCGCTGGCCTCCCATTCGCTGGGCCGCGCCGACGAGAGCCCGGCCGCGCTGGTCGACACTGCCGGCAGGCCGGGCACGGTCGTGGTTGACTGCACCGCGTCGGACGCGACGGTGGAGGCGCTGTTTGCGGCGCTGGACCGGGGCTATCAGGTCGTACTGGCGAACAAGAAGCCGTTGACCGTTGCGCAGGATGTCTACGACCGCCTCAATCGAATCGGGGGCGCTGCCCAGGCGCCGCGTTCCCTGGCAGGGCTGCGTTACGAGACGACTGTGGGCGCCGGGCTGCCGGTGATCGCCACGCTCGACCGCCTGGTGTCGAGTGGCGACGAGATCGAGCGCATCGCCGGTTCCTTCAGCGGCACGCTCGGCTATCTGATGACCGGTCTGGAGGAGGGCCGCTCCTACAGCGAGACGGTCCGGGATGCGTACCGCCTGGGCTATACCGAGCCGGACCCGCGCGACGATCTGGGCGGCGTCGACGTGGCGCGCAAGGCGCTGATCCTGGCGCGGGGGATCGGTTGGCGCATGGAGATGGCGCAGGTGCAGGTCAGCGGCCTGTATCCTGAGCGTATGGCCGGTCTGAGTGTGGAAGACTTTCTGGCCGAATTGCCATCGCTGGACGAGCAGTACCGCCGGGAGGTGGCGCAGGCCGCGTCTGAGGGCAAGGTCCTGCGTTATGCCGCTACGCTTTCCGAGGGCGCCTGCACCGTCGGTCTGACGGCGGTCGCCAAGGAAAGCCCGCTGGGGCGTCTGACCGGAACCGACAATCTGGTCGAACTCTACAGCCGTTGGTACAGTCCGAACCCGTTGGTCGTTCAGGGCCGCGGCGCCGGCGTGGAGGCAACCGCGGCCGGTGTGCTGAGCGATATTGTCGCGTTGCATTACAGCAACTTTTAGTGGCAAGCGCTGTCTGGCCACTGGGATGGAGTTGATTCCGATGACAGGTTTTTCAGAATTCAATCAGCCGAAGATCCGCGTGGGCGTGCTGGGCGCGACCGGCGCGGTGGGCCAACGGTTTGTGCAGATGTTGCAGGGTCATCCCTGGTTTGAGTTGAGCGTGCTGTGCGCATCGCAACGCAATGTGGGCAAGCGCTACGCCGACGCCTGCAATTGGCTGTTGCGGGGGGATATGCCGCCCCATCTGCGCGACTGCATCCTGCAGGAGATGGCGCCGGGCATCGACTGCCAGCTCGTGTTCAGCGCCTTGCCGAGCGAGCCGGCGCGCAGGGTTGAGGGGGAGTTGGCCGCGGTCGGTTACATCGTATGCAGCAATGCCAGCGCCTACCGCGATGAGCCGGACGTTCCGCTGCTGATCCCGGAGGTGAACCCAGAACATGTGGGCTTGATTGAACGTCAGAAGAATGAGCGGGGCTGGCAGGGTTTCATCACCACCAATCCCAACTGCTCCACAACCCACCTGGTGAGCGCGCTGCATCCGTTGCACGAGGCGTTCGGCGTTGAGAAGGTCTTTGTGGTGACGATGCAGGCGACCAGTGGCGCGGGCTACCCAGGCGTGCCGTCGATGGACATTATCGACAACGTGATACCGTTCATCGGTTCCGAAGAGGAGAAGATGGAGCGCCGCGAACCGCAGAAGTTATTGGGTCGATTTGACGGGCAGGCCGTGCAGATGGCCGATTTCGTTGTCAGCGCCCACTGCAATCGCGTGCCGGTGCGCAACGGCCACTTGGCGGCGGTCAGCGTTGAGTTCGCGCGGCGGCCGACCGTGGAGGATGTGCGGCGGGCGTGGGCCGAGTACGAGCCGCTGCCGCAGCGCATGGGGCTGCCCAGCGCGCCCCAGCCGGCGATTGTCTACCGGGAAGAGGCGGACCGTCCGCAGCCGCGCATGGACCGGCTGGCCGGCAGCGTCCCCGGCATGGCGACGGTGGTGGGGCGGCTGCGGGCCGATCCGCTGTTGCATGTAAAATTTCTGACTCTGGGTCACAATACGATTCGCGGCGCGGCCGGCGCCAGTCTGCTCAACGCCGAGTATCTGGTGTCGCAGGGGTATGTGGGCAGTGAAAGGGCGGTCGTTGCTGAACAGTTGACAACGCCAAGGGTAGTTCTGGCCGCGAGTCACTAGCCGCTGCGGTGCAGCCGTCCCGAAAATTTTACATAATGAATTGCCATAGTGTAGAATCGAGGGCAGCGAATTGTGCGTCGAGTTCTTCAGCGGTCAGTCTTTAGTTACTGGTTTCCCGGTCGCGGCGAACACTAAGAACTGAAAACTAGAAACTGAAATGGAAGGTGCAGAATTGGGCAATACGCAGACGAGAGAAGCCTATCCGCTCGCCGTTGAGAATTTCGGGCTAGCCTCCCTGGATGAGCTTATTGGCGACTTGGTCGTTTACCGCAAATTGGAGCCGCTCACGCGCCAAATCCCCGGCCTGAAGTCGGCGCGCCACCAACTCGGTTTGCCCAATGATGTTGTTCCCCGCAAGCAGGATGAGTCGTATGCCCAGGTCGCGATGTGGATCCTGGAGCAGGCGCAGAAGCGGCGTGCGGCGGCCGTTGACGAGTTGCTGTTTATCGGCGATACGCTTTCCGGCGATGGTTACACTTTTCAGGTGATGCGCTCCTTGCGCGCGGCGGGCGACCTTTCTCTCGATGACGGGGCGCGGGATGACGGCAGCGCCGCGTTGCCCAGCGTCTGCTTCATCGGCAATGAAAAGGCCGACGAACCGGAGCAATTCATTGCCAATGACGGGACGGGCATGTTCGAGGCCAACCGCTGGAGCCAACTGGTGGATTGGATCCGCTGGGCGCAGCAGAGCGGCTTGCGGCTGGGCGAAAATACGGCGGTCGTTCTCGATCTGGACAAGACGGCCATCGGCGCGCGCGGACGCAACAACCGGGCGATTGATGTGGCGCGCCTGAAGGGTCTGTACCGCACTGTCGGCAGCCTGCTGGGCGACAGGTTCAACGCCAAGCTGTTCACGCAGCATTATGAGCATCTCAACCGCGCCCGTTTCCATCATCTGACCGGGGACAACCAGGACTATCTGGCCTATATCTGCCTTGTTCTCAATAACGACGGCCTCGACTGCGCGGACCTGCTGCAGCGGGTCGAGGGCGGCGCAGTGCAGACGTTTGAGCAGTTTGTGCGTTATGCCGAGGTCTGCATCGCCGGCGGCGGCCGCGTGAGTGAAGCGATGCGCCAGGCCCACGAAGCGGTCAACACCGCGGTTTCGCAAGGAGATCCGACCCCGTTCAAACAGTTCCGGCGCGCAGAGTTTGTGGCGACGCTGGAGCATATGAACAATTTGGCTGATGATGTGCCGGCGCAGGAACGCTTCCACCAGGAGATCTGCATCACGCAAGAGGTGCGCGAGACCGTTCTGTGGTTGAAAGAGCGGGGTTGCCTGATCATCAGTTTCAGCGATAAGCCGGACGAATCCTCGATCCCCCACCGCACCCGGCACCGGGGCAAACCGCCGATTCACAAAGCGAAAACCCACGCGATTGGCGTCAGCATCGTCGACCAACTGCGCAGTCTGTGAGCGCCGGACTACTGGCAACGCGCCCGAGGTAGCCGCACTGCGGTACAGCGTTGGCGCGATGCCCGACGGCAGGAGGCGCGTGGGACACTGGTTGCTGGCTTACTGAACTGAGCCGCTTTCCCCTGTTACACTGGGCGGGCATTGCGCAACCTGTATGCGCGTAGCCTGTATCTGTGTACGGTGCGTGCCTCGGGGGTATCCCACCATGATCTGTTTTGGTGGATAGCCTGACACCAAAGAAGGATGAAGGAGAGGAGGGCGATGCGTCAAACAGAAAAGAGGCCGGATGGCGAGCGGCCGCCAGACGAGAACCCGAACGAGCGCTATCGGCACCTGTTCAGACGCAGCTGGGTCTGGATCCTGTTGGCCCTACTGCTCTTTTTTGCCTACCGCCTTTTTTTCAATCCACCCAATGCTGCCGACAACCTGCTCGGGCTGAACCAGGTGGCCGACTACGTTCGCAGCGGATCTGTGCAGCGGATTGTCGTGCAAGGCGACGATGTCATCGTTGAGATTTCCGACAGCGAACGCCGCCGCAGCCGCAAAGAGTCGGGCGAGAGTCTGCTCGTTTCGCTCAAGACGTTCGGCGTGACCGCCGATCAACTGGCCGCGATTCCGATTGATGTCGAGCGCGCGCCCAACGGCGGCGCCTTTTTCAGCTGGCTGATCATGCTGCTGCCGATGATCCTGATCTTCGGCTTTTTCATCTTCATCATGCGTCAGGCGGGCGGGGGCGGGCAGAACCGGGCCATGCAGTTCGGGCGTAGCCGCGCCAAGAAGTTGGAAGAGGCCGACCGGCCGACCGTCACCTTTGAGGATGTGGCCGGTTCGGAGGAGGCCAGGCAGGAGTTGCAGGAGGTGGTCGAGTTCCTGAAGGAGCCGGAGAAGTTCGCGGCCCTGGGCGCCCGCATCCCCAAAGGTGTGCTGATGGTCGGATCACCGGGCACGGGCAAGACGTTGCTGGCCAAGGCGGTGGCGGGCGAGGCCGGCGCGCCCTTCTTCAGCATCAGCGGCTCCGAATTTGTCGAGATGTTCGTGGGTGTGGGCGCCAGCCGTGTGCGCGATCTGTTCGAACAGGCCAAGAAGAACGCGCCCTGCATCATCTTCATCGACGAAATCGACGCAGTGGGCCGCCACCGGGGCGCCGGCATGGGCGGCGGCAACGATGAACGCGAGCAGACGCTCAACCAGATTCTGGTGGAGATGGACGGTTTCGACAGTGATACGACCGTGATCGTGATCGCGGCGACCAATCGCCCGGACATTCTCGACCCGGCTCTGCTGCGACCAGGCCGATTTGACCGCAAAATTGTGGTGGATAGACCGGACCAGCGCGGGCGCGAGGCGATTTTGCAGGTTCACGCGCGCGGCAAGCCGCTGGGGCAGGATGTCGACCTGGAAGTGATCGCCAGGCAGACGCCCGGCATGGTGGGCGCTGATCTGGAAAGTCTTTTGAACGAGGCGGCGATCCTGACCGCGCGCCGCGACAAGCGCGCCATCGGCATGGACGAACTGGTCGAGTCGATAGAGCGGGTGATGGCTGGGCCGGCGCGCAAGGGCCAGGTACTCAGCGATGAAGAGCGGCGCGTGACCGCCTATCACGAAGCGGGCCATGCGGTGGTGTTTGAAATGCTTGAACACTCGGCTCCGGTCCGGAGGATAAGTATTGTCAGCCGCGGCTCGTTCCTGGGCTATGTCATGCCGCTGCCGGACGAGGAACGCCGCCTCAAGAGTCAGGCAGAGTACGAGGATGAGTTGGCCGGCGCGCTGGGTGGGCGCGTGGCCGAGGAGTTGATTTTCGAAGAGATCACAACCGGCGCGACCGCCGACTTGAAGCAGGTGACGAGGGACGTCAAGGATATGGTCACGCGCTTTGGCATGAGCGAGGAAATTGGCCCCATGCAGCTGGTTCAGGGCGAAACCAATCCGTTCCTGGGTATGGATCTGGGCGAACGGCGTTCGTACAGCGAGGATGTGGCGCGCGTCATTGACCGCGAAATGCGGCGCATTGTGGAAACCGCTTACGTGCGGGCCAAGGACGTTCTGACGACCCATCAGGACAAGCTGCATCTTCTGGCCGAGACGCTGCAGGAGAAGGAAGTCCTGGAACGGAACGAGTTCCTGAAGCTGATGGAGCTGGCGTAGGCATTTCCGGTCCACCATTCACGTGGCGGACTGAATCCTGGAAACGGCTCTCCCTCTTGGGTCTGTCTCACCCGCCCTTGCGCCTAGCGGAAACGTAGCGGCTCCCATTGTAAACGCGTTTCAACGAAGCGTGACGGCGATGGCGGCTGCGACGCGGGCGTTGTTGCGCAGCAGGGCCAGATTGGCGCGCAGGCTGCGGTCGCCGGTCAGTTCTGCGATGCGGCGCAGCAGGTAGGGCGTGACCTCGGCTGAGCGCAGACCGGCGGCTTCGCCATCAGCCAGCGCCTGCTCGATCTGCGGCTCAATCTGCGCTGCGGGAATCTCGTCCGCTTCCGGCACGGGCACGGCCACGAGCAGCCCCCCCGCCAAGCCCAACGCCCGTTTCGCCCGCCAGATATCCGCCACCTCCTGGGGAGAGTTACAACAGAGATCGACCGGCAGGCCGCTGCGACGGCTGTAGAAGGCGGGGAACTCCGGCGTGCCGTACCCGATTACGGTTACGCCGTGCGTTTCCAGGTATTCGAGCGTGGCCGGCAGGTCGAGCAGCGCCTTAGCGCCGGCGCAGACGACGATCACGGGGGTCTGCGCCAGTTCCTGCAGGTCGGCGCTGATATCTGCGCTGGGGCCGGGCCTGGAGCTGCGGTGAACGCCGCCGATGCCGCCGGTGGCGAACAGTTCGATGCCGGCGCGGTGGGCGATCCACATGGTGGCGGCGGCGGTGGTGGCGCCGTCCAGTTTGCGGGCGACGACGATCGGCAGGTCGCGGCGGCTGACTTTGCGCACTGCCGTTGCGGAGGCGGTCGCCAGGCGCTCGATCTGCTGCGGGCTGAGGCCGGCGATCAGCTCCCCGGCGATGACGCCGACGGTGGCCGGAGCCGCCCCGTGTTGCCGGATGATGCGTTCCATCTCCCGCGCCAGTTTCAGGTTGTCCGGGTAGGGCAGCCCGTGGCTGATTACGGTGGATTCCAGTGCGACCCGTATCATGTAGTGGCTAGTGGCTAGTGGCTAGTGGCTAGTGGCTAGTGGCCAGTGCGCTGACCCGTGAATGGTGAGATGATTGTGTTTACTATGATAAACGCGGTGAATCATGGTGATCAAGTTGATCATCAGGGCAATTGCATCTGAATAGGGTCAAAGCACCGCAATGCTGCCATGATCTCTTCTGGATCGGGTTCAGACACTGTAAATTGCACGAATGATGGCGCGCAGGTTGTGAATCTGACCGGTTTCGACGACTGACGGCCTTTGTTGCGCTGAATTTCCGTCGTCAATCAGCAGGCTTACAGCGATTTCCACCTGTTATCACGTCCTTTTGTTAGGAATCCCGACAGAATTGGCATACAGAATTGGCATACGGATTTTGATGCGTATGCCCTGTGCCCGGTGTCCTTGCAAGAGCCTGAACAATCGTATACGCTGTATCCATCGCTGAAAGTCCAAGGCCACAGCGAACCATCTCTGTACCTTAACAAACGTATACTTTTTTACACAACACACTTGGTTGCAAGACCATAACGCCGCCGCCGCCGGCGCAACACTCAGCGCCAATCCGCAAAAACTTTTTCAGAAAGAACAAGGCAGCACATGAATTCACGCGGCAATTCGCGCCACTTCGCGCCATTTTGATACTCTCCGCCCGCCCCGCCAGGATACAGACAGGATACAGAGCAGGGCATCACATGAATTCATGCCGCGCTTTGCCCCGCTCTGCGCCTGTGCGCCGCCCGCCGCGACGACGCCGGCGGCCTTCGCCCAGCCTCCCGTCTCCCGTGATGCACCGAGAGTTTTCTTGCCCAATCTCACCAAATCTCTCCTGCCAGCGCTCCTGCCTGTCAACCCATCCAACCGCCCAAACAAGCTTCTGCTGTGAATTCCATTTGAAACAGAGACTTTTCGGGCGAATAGCGTAACTGAATCGGGGCCGTCTCGCCTACCCTTACGCAATCCGGAATGCGCAATACGCAACTCAGCAAAAAGCCGGTTCCCGATGTGGACGCACATTAGATGCGTATGCCCTGAGTTGATCATGGTTCGATATTGATTCGGTTGACTCTCTCTTTCCTATCCTCTTCATTTTTTCCCTGGGAGGCAGACGGGATGACGAACGCAGAGCAAGCGCTGGCCGGGAAGGTGGCGTTGGTGACGGGCGGCGGACGCGGCATCGGGCGGGCAATCGCGATCGCCTATGCCGGGGCCGGGGCGGCCGTCTCTTGCGCGGCGCGCACGCACGCGGAGATCGAGGCCGTGGCCGCCGAGATCGAGGCGGCCGGCGGGCAGGCGCTGGCCGTGACCACGGACGTGGCCGATGCGGCATCGGTGGCGCGGGCGGTGGCCGAGACCGCGGCGCGCTTCGGCGGCCTCGATATCCTGGTGATCAACGCCGGCGTCTCCCCGCAGAAGAGCGAAGTGGCCGAGAGCGACCCGGCCGCCTGGAGCCAGACGATTGCGATCAATCTGACCGGCGCCTACTACTGCGCCAGGGCGGCCATCCCCTATCTGAAGGCACGCGGCGGGGGCAAGATCATCACGGTCGGCTCGGGCATGAGCCGCCGCGGCGCGCCCGGCTCCTCCGCCTACAGTGTCTCCAAAGCGGGCCTGTGGATGCTGACCCGCATCCTGGGCCAGGAGTTGCGGGCCGACAACATCAGCGTCAACGAACTGATCCCGGGGCCGGTGAATACGGCGATGACCTCCGCCCCGTCGGCGGATGAAACGAGCCCTTGGGACGGTGAGTGGTTCAAGCAGCCGGAGGAGGTCGTCCCGCTGGCGCTGTTCCTGGCCGGCGCGCCCGACGGCGGCCCCACTGCCCAGAGCTTCAGCCTGATGCGCCGCGACGGGTAGCGCCCGCCGCGCGCAGCAACTGGGCGTGTACTACCCTGTTTCCTTTCACTCGTTCTCCCGCTCGATTCTGGGCAGATACGCGTTGACATCGCCGCCGTAGTAGAAAGCGTAGATGACGCCTTCGTCAACAGTCATGAAGCCCATGGCGCCGCTCTCCGTCTCGTGGCGCCAGAGTTCCTCTCCCGTCTCTGCATCCACGCCGAACATGAGGCTCCAATCGGTGCCGAAGTAGACCACGCCATCGACCACCGCCGGTGTGGACGCCACGCCAAGCCCAGTAGGGAAGCGCCAGCGTTCTTCTCCTGTTTTGGCGTCGAGCGCGTAGAGATGACCGGCAATGGACCCGCCGTAAAGGACGCCTTCGACCACGGCTGGGGAGAAAAACACGCTGGTCACTGCGTCGTAGCGCCAGAGTTCATCGCCCGTTTCACTGTCCAGTGCATAGATGAGACTGTCCCGCGTATCGAAACCTGATTCATGTGAAGCAAGGTAGACCACGCCATCAACCACAACCGGCGATGCGTTGACCAGGCTTTCCGTCGCGGCGCGCCAGAGTGCCTGCCCAGTGGCGGCATCCAGTGCGTAGACATGTTTGGCGTAGGTCGTGAAGTAGACCACGCCTTCTGCCGCGCTTACGCCCAAAAATATGTCGTCGGCCGTGTAGCTCCAAAGCAGTTCGCCGCTGGCGGCGTCCAGCGCATACAGGTCGGTGCCTGCGTCGGCATAGGCCACGCCCTCGACCACCGTTCTGAGGAAGAGGTTTTCGATGTCGATTCCACCGCGCCAGATCTCCTCGCCGCTGACAGGATCCAGCGCGGAGATGATGCTGCCATCGGTATTGAAGTAGACGAAGCCGTCTTGCGCGATGACCTGATAGGCAGCGAGGTCGGTCTCATGCTGCCAGAGCAGATCACCGCTGGCGGCGTCGAGGGCATAGAGGTTGCCGTCCTCCGAGGCGAAGAAGACAGAACCGTCGATCTGGGCGGGGGAAGCATCGACGTTGGCGCCGGCCTGGTAGCTCCAGAGGCGTTCTCCGCTGTCGGCGTGCGGGGCGTGGATATAGCCGTCCGGCGCGCCGACGTAGACCGTTCCGCCGACCAGCGCGCGCATAAGAAACAGCGGGCGGCCTTCTGAGGTGTGTTCCGGCTCATCGGGCTGGTAAATCCAGAGAAGTTCAGGGGCGCCTTCCTTCAACAGCCTCTCTGCACGGGACTCCTGCACGGGCGGTGGCTCTGCGGTTGGTTGTTCCTCTGCCTGTGGATCCTCTGTCGGTTGGGGCGCGGCCATCATGGCCGGATCCGGTATCGGTCTGCAGCCGGCCAGAATGAACAGCAAGGTGAGCAGAAGGGCAAGTCTGCCAGGTGTGCGCCTGTGGTTCAGATGCGCGACATTTCCCTTGGTCCGGTGTACGCTCCAATGCAATGTTTTCATGGTCGTCAGTCCTTTCGATTGCCGCCGATGCCAGCTGCCGGCCACTTGGCGGCAATTGAACCTTCGGCGGATGGGTCATTGTGGTGTTGGTGGATGGCTATGATGACTTGAACCCTCATTCACGTCACTGCGCCGGCGGCAGTTCTGCAGCGGTCTGCGATGGGGACGCAGTCTCGGCGGGGAGGGTGTACAGGTAGCCGTCTGTCGAACCGACGTAGACCACGCCATCCACCACGACCGGACTATGCGGCACGGCATCGATAGATTTGTAAGCCTTGAGTTTCCGCCCGCTGGCGGCATCCAGGGCAAAAAAGAATTCATTGCTGGAGGCATAGGACCGCGTTCCAAAGTAGACGACGCCTTGCGCCACGGCAGGAGGCGCCGGAAGCGGATTGCCTATGAGTTGGCGCCAGCGTTCCTCGCCGCTGGAGGCATCCAACACGAACATGTGGCCGTTTTCCGAGCTCAGAAAGACCAGACCGTCGGCCACGACGGGAGAGGACCGTATCCCATCACCCAGCCACTGGCGCCAGCGCAGCGCGCCGCTGGCGCCGTCCAGCGCGTAGACCCAGTCATCGTCGGAACTCACGTAGACCACGCCATCGACTGCCGTCGGCGCGGCCTCAATCGCGGCGCCGGTCTTGTAGCGCCAGAGTTCTTCGCCGTTTGCGGTGTCCAGGCCATACACAAGGCCATCATTGGAGCCGGCGTAGACGATGCCCTCCGCCACCGCCGGTCCTGTGCGCGGTACGGGGTCCGGCCTGTAGCGCCAGAGCAGCTCCGCGCCGGCGGCATCCAGCGCATAGATATGCCCATCGGCCGAGCCGACGTAAACCGCGCCCTCGGAAACGACGGGGGAGGAACCGGTCTCATCTCCTGTCTTATAGCGCCAAAGCAAAGTCAGGTTGGTGATATCCAGGGCGTGGAGGAAGCCGTCGACGGTTGCGAAGTAGGCCACATCTCCGACAACAATCGGAGCAGACCCCAGTTTGCTGCCCGTGGCGAACCGGCGGCGGACATCTCCGCTGGCGGCATCCAAGATGTAGAGGTAGCCGTCCTCTGAGCCGACATAGACTGTGCCATCCAATACAGCAGGAGCGGAAATGGGGTACCCGATGGCAATACGCCAGAGATATTCTGCAGAACCTTTCCCCTGTTCGCTTTCCGGCGGGGGCCGTTGGAGGGCTGGAGGCTGCTCTGCAGCCTGGGATGGGATGCGCATTGTCGCATCGAGGGCGTAGATGCGGCCATCGTATGAGCCAGTATAGACGACTTCGTCGGCCACCGTCTGAGAGGGTGGAGCGACTGAACCTGACAACCCGTATGTCCGGGATTTGTCTGTTTCGTTGTACCAGATGATTTTTCCGCTGTCGGCATCCAGCGCGAAGAGGTCGCCGGCAAAGATCACGCCATCGGCCACGCTCGGGGCAGATTCTGATCGTATGTTGTGATAGGTCTGGAGCAGTTCTCCGGTGGCGGCGTGCAGCGCGTGGATTCCGGATCTGCTTGAGACGAATAAAGCGGCCCCGGCTACGATCGGCGTCGAGTCCACATCCCCTATACCGTCGCCTATCCAGGTACTCCAGATCTGCTCCCCGGAGTCGGCTTGGAGCGCGTACACGCGGACATAGTGGTCCCTGGAGGACCAGTCCACAGAACTGACGTACACCACGCCCTCCGACACTGTCGGGCTGCGGTATACGCTGCTGTTAATGGCGTATCGCCAAAGGGTCTCTCCGGTCGCGGCATCGAGAGCGTACAAATGTTCATCCCCGCCGCCGACATATACGACCCCATCCATTACACTCGGGGAGGAGGACACAGCATCTCCCGGCGCGGCATGCCAGCGCAGCTCTCCGGTCGCGGCGTCGAGGGCGTACAGGTTGCCATCTCCTGAGTCGAAGTAGACAGTGCCCTCGGCTACCACCGGTTTGGAACGCACCTGTGGCCCCGGACCATACCGTTGGCGCAGGATTCCCGTCTCGTAGGTCCAGATCGGTTCCCCGCTGGCGGCCTCCAACGCGTGCAAGCGGTGATCGTCGGAACCTACATAAACAGTGCCATCCGCCACGGTGGGCGAGGAAAAGACGGGGCCACCCGTCTGATAGCGCTATACAAGCTCTCCGCTGGCGGCATTGACGGCGTAGACGTGGTGATCGGCAGAGCCGACATAGACGACGCCATCCACAACAGCCGGTGTTGTTTCCACGCTGCCGCCCGTCGCGTAGCTCCAGAGCAGCTCGGTTGAAGGGTAGACAGGCGGCCGCGGCGGCGGGCAGCCGTTCAGGAGCCAGATAGCTCCCAAGAGCGGGAACAGACAGATCAGGTGAATCGCTTTCGTTTTCTCGGGTGTCATCAGAAAGGCTTCCTTGTCGTTACGCGTTTCTGCGGTCGTCTATCGCGCGGTATGGACCAACCCGGAATATGGGCAAAGGGTCTGCTTCAAGCAGTTAATATTGATTCCCACGATCCGTCGGCAGCCGCTGCAGCGCAATGATTCCAGGTTGTCAATCCTTTCGATTGCCGCCGACCCCATCTACCGGCCATATGGCGGCATTTGAATCGCTGGCGGATGGGTTATTGTGGTGTTAATGGATAACTTTCAGGACTTACGTTCCTATGCGCGTTATGGCGCCCATCCTGATTTTAGAGGCCGCCGCGGATTTGAAACAGTTGCAGAGAATCACGGCGGGAGTTTGAACGCGAGCACCTTTTTCTCAAGGGAAGCGGCATAGACAACACCGTTGGATACGATGGCGGGGACAAGCCCAAACCGGCCTATGTCGTTGCGCCATAGCAGTTCACCGCTGGAGGCATCGAGGGTATGCAGGAGCCCTTCGTTCAGGTCCAAGCCGTCGGCCTTCGCCGAACCGAAGTAGAGCACGCCGTCAACCTCCTTCAGGCGAGACGATACAAAGCCAATCGTCTCGAATTGCCACAGGATTTCCGGGGAAGTCGTCTCCACCTTCCTCTCTTGCTCTGGCTGTTCCGTCGAACTCTGCTCCGCGGACGGCTGCGGTACTTTGAGGGCGTACAGGTCGCCTTCAACGGTGCCCACGTAGACCACGCCGTCGGCCGCGGTCGGGGCGGAAAATCCAATCGCGCCGATTTCGTACTGCCAGAGCAGTTCGCCGCTGGCGGCATCCAGCGCGTACAGGTAGCCATCGAGGGAGCTTACGTAGACGACTCCATCCGCCACTGATTGCGTGGATGTCATGCCGAGCTCTATCGGGTATATCCAGAGCAGTTCGCCGGTGACCGGGTCAAGCGCGTGGATGTGGTCGTTCGAGGAAGGGGGAACGTACAAGACGACTTCTGCGACCGCCAGCGAAAAGAACATCCACACGCTTCCTCTCCTGCTCCAAAGGAGTTGTGCGCTCTCCACATCAAAGGCATACAGGTTCAGATCTTGAGAGAGGACGAAGAGGACGCCCTCGGACACCGCGATGTTGGCAACCTGAAATCCGCTGGTGGCGTACTGTTGGAAGAGTTCGCCGCTGGCGGCATCGAGTGCGAAAACGAAGCCGTTCGGTGAATCGACGAATACCTTACCCTGGTCGAGTACGGGTGAAGGGGGGAAATCGGCCGGCCCCGGCGTTGAAGCGCCAGAGCCGCTGGCCGCTGGCCGCATCCAGCGCGTCCAGGTCGCCGTTTTCGGCCAGGATAAAGGTCATCCCATCATCCAAAATTGGCTTTCGGGAAGACAACGCCAGGGAGCCCTCTACGACATCATCGCCCCAAAGTGGTTCGGCGGTCGCGGCATCCAAGGCAATTAGACGATTGTCGGCCGAGATGTAGATCAGCCTGCCGTCGGCAACCGCAGGCGCAGAATAGGCGGCCGGCGACGGCGCATGTTGCCACAGCAGTTCTCCGTCGGCGGCGTCCACCGCGTAGAGGCCCCCTGGCTTTGGACTGTCTTCCTCTTCCTCATCTGCGGCTCCGAAGTAGACCACTCCATCGACCACAGTCGCGGGCGTACTGACCGCGGTCTCCGCTTTGAAGCGCCACAGCAGTTCGGGCGAGGCAGCCTCCGCCTCACTTTCCGTTGAAGGGTCAGCGGCCTCTGCCTGAAGGGGTGTGACAAGCGCGGAGGGGAAAGCTATAGAGGAAACTGTCACTGGAACCGACGTAGACAACATCGTCAGCCACGACCGGACTGAACGAGACGGAACCGATCGACGCGTACGCCCTGATTTTCTCCCCGCTGGCGGCATCCATGGCAAAGAAGTACTCCTTGCTGGAATCATGTGACCACGTTCCAAAGTACACCACGCCTTGCGCCACAACAGAGGACGCCGGCAGCGAATTGCCAGCCAGATAGCGCCAGCGTTCCTCACCGCTGGCGGCATCCAGCGCGAACAGGTGGTCATCAGTCGAGCTCAGATAGACCAGACCGTCGGCCACCACGGGAGATGAGCGAATCCCATTGCCCAGCCACTGTTTCCAGCGCAGTTCACCGCTGGCGGCCTCCAGCGCGTACACCCAATCATCGTCGGAAGCGACGTAGACCAGGTTCCCCAGCGCGGTCGGCGCGGCCTCAACCGCCGCACCCGTCTTGTAACTCCAGCGCAGTTCGCCGCTGGCGCCATCCAGTGCGTATACGTTGCCGTCCTAGGAGCCTGTAAAGACGAGGCCCCCGGCGACGGCGGGCCCCGTTCGCGCAACCGGGTCCGGGCGGAAGCGCCAGATCATTTCGCCGCTGGCAGCATCAATCGCATAGGCATGGCCGTCCTTGGAACCTGCGTAGACCACGCCGTCTGCGATTGCGGGAGCGGAACCGTTGTCGTCCCCTGTGTTGTATTGCCAGAGCGGCTCCAGGCTGGTACTGTCCAGCGCGCGCAGAAAGCCGTCGGTGGTCGCGGAGTAGACCACGCCCTCGACGACAACGGGCGCAGACCCCGGATAGCCGCCAAGGTTGCGTCGCAGGCGAACATCGCCGCTGGCGGCGTCCAGCAGGTAGAGATAGCCGTCGTCAGAGCCGATGTAGATTGTGCCGTCAACCACCGTGGGCGCGGAACCGGGTCTTTCTATGCGGTAGCGCCAGATGAACTCGGTCGCCTCCTGCTCTGCTGCTTCGTCTGCAGGAATGCTCACCGCCTGAGGCTGTAGGATTGCTTGAGCGGGAGTTCGGCGATTGCCGTCCAGGGCGTAGACGTGGCCATCATTGGACCCGACGTACACCTTGCCTTCAACCAGCGACGGCGACGAGAACACGAGTCCGTTCGTGCGGTAGCGCCACTCGACCCCGCCCGTCGCGGCGTCGAGCGCGTAAACGTCGCCGTCAAACGAGCCGACATAGACAACGCCGTCAACCACCGCCGGAGAGGAAAAGACCCAAGCGCCCGTGTCGTAACGCCAGAGCAGCTCTGCGCTGGAAGCGTCCAGCGCGTAGAGGTGGCGGTCATGTAAGCCGATGTACACGACGCCGTCGGCCACTGCCGGCGAGGAGTAGACGCGTCCATCCGCATCATACTGCCAGAGCTTGTCGCCGCTGGCCGCATCCAGGGCATAGATGAAGCCGTCTTCAATGTGCCCCATCATGCCCCGGAGCCGACGTAGACCACGCCCTCGTCAACGGTTGGGGAGGACAACACAGGCCCGCCCGCCAAGAAACGCCAGCGCTCCTTCCCGCTGGCGGCCTCCAGCGCGTAAACGTAACCATCGGCGGAGCCGACGTAGACGATGCCATCCGTCACTGCCGGCGAGGAGTAGACTTCGGCGCCGGTCAATTTGCGCCAGAGCATCTCTGCGCTGGCCGCATCGAGCGCGTACAGATAGCCGTCGGCGGAACCGAAGTAGACCACGCCGTCAACCACCGTCGCTTTGGTTGTTATGCGCGCCCCCGTCTCGTACCGCCAGCGCATCTTTCCGTCGGCTTCATTCAAGGCGTAGAAGAAGGAATCGCCTGAGCCGATATAGACCACGCCATCCACCACAGTGGGGGGAGAGTCCACACTGTCGCCGGTTCTGAATCGCCAGAGGGGAGCGACCGACTCATACGTCGATTTTCCATCCGGCGCAGCCTGTTGCGCCTCTTGCGGCGAAGTCAGCGCGGTCGCGGCGGCCAGAGCATAGATGTTCCCGTCGAATGAGGCAACGTAGACAACCCCGACAGCCGCCGCCGGACCGTCATGCGTAAGCGCCCCAAGAAATGGCGCATTCCAACCGTTATGTATGCCGTATCGCCACAAAACCTCTCCGCTGACGGCATCCAGCGCGTAAAAATTGCCGGCGTAGATGACGCCGTCTGCTACGGTCAAAGCCGCCTTTGCGCCAAACGGGACAGGAAAGTTCGGGAGCAACTCGCCGCTGGCGGCGTCCAGGGCAAAGACGCCGTAAGAACCCGAGACGTAGACGCCGCCGCCTGATATGACCGCATCCCATCCACCAATCCCGCTGATACCGCTACTCCACAGCTGCTCTCCGCTGGCGGCATCGAGGGCATAGAGGCGGCCATCGTCGCCAGAAGTGGTTACATAGACCACACCATTCGCCACTGTCGGTTTTCCGAAGACCATGCCGTTAGTGGCAAAGCGCCAGATTTCCTCTCCGCTGGCCCAGTCGAGGGCGTGAACGTTGTCTTCGCCCCCTCCGACATAGACGATCCCGTCCGCTGCCGCCGGAGGGGACCCGGCATACGTTCCCGGCGCGGCATGCCAGCGCAGTTCTCCGCTGACGGCATCGAGGGCGTAGAGGGAGCCTTTCAAGGTGAAGTAGACATGGTCCCCTGCCACTGCCGGCCTGAGACATATATAATGGATGGCTGTTGCGGAACTCTCCTCCAGGGCGCCGGGCTTGAACGTCCACAGCGGTTCGCCGCTGGCCGCGTCCACCGCATGCAGATGCCTGTCGTCCGAGCCGATGTAGACGATTCCATCCGCCACCGTCGGCGAAGACCATACGACGTTGCCGGTCTTGTAGCGCCACGCAAGCTCCCCGCTGGCGGCATCCAGCGCGTACAGGTGATGATCGACTGAACCCACGTACAGGATGCCATTCACAACGACCGGTGTCGATTCGATGGTGTTACCCGTCGAGTAGCTCCAGAGCAGTTCGGGCGTATCGTACTCGGGCAGCGGCGGCGGTGGGAGCGTCATCGCCGGATGGCCCGAAAGATCCGAGGCGTCGGCGGCGGACGCGTAGGCCGAGCCGGACATCACATAGCAGGCTGCCAGGCAGAGCGCCGCCGCCCACAACGAACGCCGACATGTCAGGGAGATTGTTTTCGCTCGCCAACTGACGGTCTGCCATCTTCTAAGTGTCATTGGAATGACCTCCTTCGTAAAACGGTCATTTGCGGCTGACAGTTCCTGGTAGGCGCTCACCTGGCAACGAATAACTCGAAGCGATCAGGGCAGCGAAACCCACGACCTGTCGGCGGCTGCCTTGTACATGGCCTCCATGACCGCGCTGCGGTAGGCGGCTTCGCGGGCGCTGACCAGCGGGATGGACGCTCTGCTCGGCGGGTCACTGGCGTTGAGCGCGTCGAGGAAGAGGTCGAAGGCGTGGGGCCAGGCTGCGGGCAGTTCGGTCCAGGGCGATTGGCCGTCGGCGCCGTCGAGATTGGCGCTGGTGATGTAAAGGTCGGCGCGGTTGTGGATGTAGGCATGGCCCTCGGTGCCGCTGATTTCGGCGGTGATCGGCTCGGCCACGTCCAGCCAGGCGGCGGCCAGTGAACCGATGGCGCCGCTGCTGAAACAGAAGAGCGCCTCGCCGGTTTCGTCGCAGTCGGGGCCGTACTTTTCGAGGACGACCTGCAGGGCGGCGGTGACGCGGTCCACATCGCCCAGAATCCACAGCATCAGGTCGAGCGCATGCGTGCCCAGGTCGCCGAAGGCGCCGACACCGGCCTGCTGCACGTCGGTCATCCACAGCCAGTTGGGGGTGAAGATATCGCGCAGCGCGCCACCATGGCAGCTGACAAAACGGGCGCGCGTGATCTGTCCGAAGACGCCGCGGGCGACCTGCTCTTTGAGGAACTGATGGGCCGGGATGCCGCGCTGGAAGTAGCCGGTCTGGAAGAGGAGGCCGGCCTGTTCGATGGCATCAGCCATGCGGTAGGCGTCCTGCGCGCCCATGCCGAGCGGTTTTTCCACGAACAGATGCTTGCCGGCCGCGGCTGCGTCAATGACCAGCGCCTCGTGTTGGTCGGTTTCCGAGCAGATGATGACGCCGTCGATGGCGGCGTCGTTCCAGATGGCGTCGACGTTGTCTAGGGCGGGCGCGTCGAGCTGGGCGCCACTGGCCTGGGCGCGGGCCGGGTCCCGGTCCCAGACGGCGACCGTTCTGGTATCGGCGCGGGCCTGCAGGCGTCTGATGAATCCGGGTGTGTGGATGTGGGCGCAGCCGACAAGTGCAATTTTTGCCATGAAGATTTTCTCCAGATGAATGTGAAAGCAGTGGGGGCGCCAATAGTTTAGCGGATCGGTCGGCAATTCGCTAGCGTGCCGCGCGGCTGCAACCCAGATTTGGGGCGGGGTGTGAAGGGGGACGATCCGGCGATAAGGACGGGAATCAGGAGGGGCATTGGGAGGTCAACAGGACGAATCTATGTTGCGAGCGATATATGAGCCTTACGAGCGATAGACGAGCGTTGCTGGCGGTAAACGAGCGTTACGAGGGATAGACGAGCGTTGCTAGCGATAGACGAGCGTTACGAGCGATAGACGAGCGCTAAACGAGCGTTTGCAAAATTCATTAAGTGAGTATCAATTCGTGGACAGCTGATTATCAGGAGGCTGACGGCGTGACAGGAGCAGGTCATGAACGTGCGGCGGAAGAGAAAGGAGAACTCGTCAGCCTGGCAATGGAGTGCGGGGTTCTCAAATTAGATATATCAATTTAATTGATATTGCAAGGTGTTTCGATTGAATGGGGCGGGCGTGACAAGATGCTCCCTGTCAGATGCGTCTCCATCCTGGGATGCACCCTGTCCCGCAGGCGTGTTTGGCGGGCGCGGGCGCGCATGATAGCATCAGCCGTGCAGCGCAGAGGCGGAGCAGCGATCGGGCAGACAAGACAGGGACAAGCGCAAGGGGAACAACAACAGTGGGAGAAGCCGCCAACCGAGCACGACAGAACAACAAGACCAGCGCGGAGGTTGGCGGGCGGGATGACAGCCGTCCGCGACTGGCGATTACGCTGGGCGACCCCGCCGGCATCGGGCCGGAGGTGGTGCTGAAGGCGTTGCAGCATGGCGAGGTGTTCGCCGCTTGCCGGCCGCTCGTGATCGGCGATCAGGGCGTCCTGGGCAGGGCGGCGGCGTGGTTGGGGATCCGGCCCCGCTATGAGATTGTCGTCGATGCGGGCGCAGAGGGCCGCTTCGAGGAAGGGACGGTCCCGTTGCTGGACCTGGCGAACGTCGAGTTGGCGGAGGCGCCGGTGGGGCAGGTGAGCGCCGGCGCGGGCCGGGCTGCGGTCGAATATGTGATGTGCGCCTGTGATCTCGCGCTGGGCGGACAGGTGGAGGCGGTGGTGACCGCGCCTTTGAACTAGGAGGCGATGCACCGCGCCGGTTTCCTGTATCCCGGCCATACCGAGCTGTTGGCCGAGCGCAGCGGGGCGGAGCGGGGCGGAGCGCGTGTCGATGCTGCTGGTGGGGCCGAATCTGCGGGTCGTGCATGTGAGCACTCACGTCTCGCTGGAGGAGGCGATCCGTCGCGTGACGCCGGCGCGCGTGCTGGAGGTGATCGAACTGGCTTACCACTCCTGTCAGGCGCTGGGGATCGCGGCGCCGCGCATCGCGGTGGCGGGGCTGAATCCCCACGCCAGTGAAAATGGGCTGTTCGGCGCGCAGGAGGCGATACAGATCCAGCCGGCGATCGAAGCGGCGCGCGCGGCTGGACGGTCTCCGATCCGCAACCGCCGGATACGGTCTTTCTGCGCACGACCCGCGGTGAATACGACATCGTTGTCGCCATGTATCACGACCAGGGCCATATTCCGATGAAGTTGCTGGCCTTCGACAGCGGCGTCAACGTGAGCATCGGTCTGCCGATCCTGCGCACTTCCGTCGATCACGGCACGGCGTTTGACATCGCGGGAACGGGGCGCGCCAGCGAGGAAAGTATGCTGGCGGCTATCCGTGTGGCGGTGCAGATGGCAGAGGCAGTGGCCAGTGGTAAGTGACCAGTGGCCGGTGACCAGTGGTCAGTAACACCAGTTGTTCGGGGGGTGTCTGGTCATTGAACGCTGTCAAAAACGTGACCGAGGCGGCGGATGCCTTCTTCGATCGCCGCGATGTCGTAGTGGGCAAAGCAGAGGCGCAGACAGTTGCCGAGGCCGCCGACGCTGGAGCAGCGGCTACCGGGCAGAAACCCGACTTTGGCGCTGGCCGCGGTCTGCAAGAGGGCGGTCGTGTCGATTTGCCCGCTGCCGACTCCATCTGCCGGACGCTTGGCGGCGGGCAGATTCTGCTCGGCGCAGGTGAGCCAGAAGAAGAAGCCGCCGCCGGGCACGCTCCAGGCCGCGCGGTCGCCGATATGTTGGCGCAGCGCCGCGTCCATTGCCTCGACCCGTTGTTGATAGGCGCGGCGCAGACCGTACAGATAGTCGCTCTGCCCGTCCCCCTCGAGCGCGACCCGCACCAGATTTGAGGTGAACTGGTTGAGGCCGCCGCCGCTGTCTACCAGTCCGCTGGCGGCAAAGCGACGCGCCCGTTGCGGCGTTGTCTGCACCCAGCCCAGGCGCAGACCCGGCGCCAGGATCTTCGAGAATGAACCGAGAGAGAGCACCTTCCCGCTGTCGACATATGCGGCGAAAGGGGGCGGCGGCGGCGTCGCGTAATCGAGGAGGTGATAGACCTCATCGGCGACGATGAGAAAGTCATGCTCTTCGGCCAGGGCCAGCAGTTCCTGGCGGCGGCTGTGGGAAAGCGTGCGGCCGGTCGGGTTCTGGTAGGTGGGGATCGTGTAAAGGAAAACGGGTCGGTGGCGGGTCAGCGCCTCTGCGAGGGCGGGCAGCGCCAGGCCATCTTCATCGGTCGGGATCGGCACGGCATTGAGCCGGTGATCCTCCTGCAGGATGCGTAGGGCAAGGAAGTAGCTAGGCTCTTCGACGAAGACGGTATCGCCGGGGCGGGTGAAGAGTGTGCAGATCAGGTTGAGCGCCTGGGACGCGCCGGCGGTGATCATCAGCTGATGCGGCTGTACGTCCGTGCCGTAGCCGCGGCTGAGGAAGGCGGCAAGCGCCCAGCGGAAGCGGCCGTCCCCCTGTGGGAAACCGTAGTTGAGCAGTTCGGTATCGCCTTCGGCAAAGCGGGCGGCCGCGACCTGGCGCATCAGGGCATGGGGCAGAAGCGCGAAATCGGGCTGGCCGATACCAAAGTTGATGCTGTCCGCGTTGCGGTCGACTTGGGTTGAGCGGTCGTACATGGCGTGAATAGTGCGTCGCGGCAAGTGAACGCGGGCTTGCTATCCACGAGCCACTGTTGTTGACCATCATCTAAATAGAATTTATGTGTTTTCATCCAGCAGCTTGATGCGTTTGCTGCCGATGACGGAGATCGTCTCGCGATCGAGCAGTTTGATGCGCTTGCGTCCGATTTCGATCAGCCCCTGCGATTTGAGATCATTGAGAACCTGCGTGGCGGTTTCGCGGTATGTGCCGACGCTCTCGGCCAGGTCCTGATGGGTGAGGCCGGTTACTTCGTCGGATTTCTGTTCGTCGGAGAGGCGCAGGAGCAGGTTGGCCAGGCGGGCAGGGATGCCTTTGAAGGCCATGTTTTCGAGGCTCTCCTCGGCCTCCTGCAGGCGCTGGCCGGTGATCTCGAGAATGCGCAGGGCGACCTGGGGCTTGCTGAGGATGAGGCGCTCCAGGTCCGTGCGGCTCATGATGCAGATCAGGCAGTCGTCCACGGCTTCGGCGAAGGTATTGTGCATCTTCGTGCCCAGCAGAGCCATCTCGCCAAAGAGCGTATGGGGGCCGAGGGTTGTGATCACCAGTTTCTTGCCCTCCGGGCTGATGCGATAGAGCTGCACGCGGCCTTCCTTGAGGATGAACAGGACTTCGCCCGGTTCTTCCGGGCGATAGAAGACCCGCCCCTTGCGCACAGTGCTCATGGTCGTGATTCGATTCAATTCCTCCATCTCTCTGGATGTCAGGTCCTGAAAGACCATCAGTTCGGAGAGATATTTCAGCTTTTCCGCCGGTTGCAGCGCCTTGGGCATCTTGGTGATCGTCATTTTGGGTCCCGGTTTCTGATTTTCAGTTCTGAGTGAAGTCTTAATTATACGCGTCGTGCAAAAATTATCAACCTTTTTTGCCGCTCCCAATCCGGTTTGGTAGAATACCGCCATGAATCGGCGTGCTCCGCGGCCATCTGCCCCAAAGTCCGTCCCCACTGCGCCCCTCTCAAGCAGGGGCGTATTTCGTGCTGCCGCCCGGCGTAGAAGGATTCCCAAATGGAGCGCCGGCATCCTGTTTAGCTTGATGGCGTTTGCGCTTCTACTGTCGCTCACTCACTTCTTTTTGCCGGAACGCGTGGTCTCTGCCGACAGGCCGCGTTCAGGGGGGACGCCTGCGGCTGACGCGACCGCAACGCCGGAAGCGGAGGGCGTCCCCACGGGCGGGCCAAAGTCAGAAAGCATTGCTGCAACCCTCGAAACTGCTATCAAAGCAAACGCTGAGGGCAGCGAACAAACGGGAGCAACACCGGTCGCAACACCGGCCGCCACCGCGCGGGCGACACCAACCGCTTCCGAGGGGCTGGCGGGGCAGATCGTCGGCGGCGAGACGGCCGCGCCCGGCGCCTGGCCGTGGATGGTCGCTATCCGGGTGTTCGATGAACCCGACTCCTATTCCTTCTGCGGCGGCTCGCTCGTCGCGCCCAGCTGGGTGCTGACGGCGGCCCACTGCCTAGTGAATGCCACGCCGGAACAGATCGTAGCGACCGTTGGCGTCCACAGGCTCGGCAGCGGGCAGGGGCAGAGACGCACGGTCGACCGCATCGTCGTGCATCCTCGCTATGGGTTTGATTTTGCCCATGATTTTGCCCACGACCTCGCATTGCTCCATCTGTCGCAACCGGTGGAGGCCGGGTCGGCAGCGCTGCTGACGGCTGATAGTCTGGCGTTGGCCGCGTCGGGCACGTTGGCGACGGTGATCGGCTGGGGCGCGCGTTCCGAAGACAGCAGGGAGGGTCTGCTCTCTTATGACTTGCAGCAGGTGGAGCTACCGGTCGTGTCTGAGGAAGATTGCACGACCTCGATGGGCAGAATGATCAACGAGAATCTGCTATGCGCCGGTTACATTGAAGGGGGCAAGGATGCCTGCCACGGCGACAGCGGCAGCCCCCTGATGGTGCCGGACGGCAGCGGCGGCTGGCAGCTGGCGGGGATTGTGAGCTTTGGCATTGGCTGCGCGCGGCCGACGTTTTACGGCGTCTACACGCGTGTGAGTCAATACCACGACTGGATTCTGTCGCAGATAAGCGCAGACGACACGGCTGAGGAGCGAGAGCCGACCGTGCTCATGCTGCCCGCCGTCTACAGCGGCGCGGCTGTGCTGATGCTGCCCGGCATTCACAATGGGCCGGCGGCAACGCCAACGCGGCAGACGATCCCCATTGTTGCGCCGCCACCGCCTGTCCCCGATGGATTGGTGCGGGAGGCCCGCGTGCCGATCTTGATGTATCATTATGTGAGCGCGCCGCCCCCAGGGTCAGACATTTACCGGCGAGACCTGTCGGTCCCCCCAGATCTTTTCAGAAGCCATCTGCAGACGCTCGCTGACGCCGGGTACACGACGATCAGTATGTATGATCTCATGGAGCATCTGAATCAGGGCGCGCCCCTGCCGGACAAACCGATTATTCTCACCTTTGACGACGGCTACCGGGACAACTACGAGAACGCGTTTCCGCTATTGACGGAGTACGGCATGACGGCCTTGTTCTTCGTCGTGACCGACTACATCGACGCGCAGAATCCGACCTATATATCGTGGAATATGGCGCGGGAGATGCAGGCCGGCGGCATGTATATCGAATCCCACGGGCGCAATCACACCAGCTTGCGGAATCGCAACGATGAATACCTGATTTGGCAAGCTCTGGGCAGCGCGGAGACGATCGAATATGAGCTGGGTGTGCGCCCGCGTTTCGTCACCTACCCGTTTGGGAACTTCGATAGGAACACGATCCGCATCTTCGAGAGCGCAGGCTACTGGGGGGGCGTGACGATCAATGGGGGGGCAACGCATACGACCGGCGAACTTTTCCAGTTGAGGCGCGTGCGCATGCGCGGGTCCACGACCGCGGCGGAGCTGTTGCGTTTGTTGTCGTTGGACTGGTGAACTGTCGTGGACAGCGGTCAGAAAACGCCGGGGCCGCTGGCGTTATTCACTGGGCCGCAAACCCTGCGGTAGGCGGCTGACGTCGAGCACCAGGTCGGCCAGCGCGCGTAGATTTTTCACGTCTTTGCCGTCGCCGTCTTCCTTTTTGGGCGTCTCCAGCAGCATGGGCACGCCATCCCAGCGCAGGTCGTTGAGGATGTGGCGAAAGCCATCAACGCCGACGAATCCTTCGCCGATGTGTGCGTGTCGATCTTTGCGGCTGCCGTGATCATTTGCGCTGTCATTGAAGTGCCAGCAGCCGACACTCTCCAGACCGATCGTCTCCTCGATTTCGGCGATCATGGCCGCGTAGCCCTCTTCCGTGCGAAAGTCGTAGCCGGCGGCCAGCGCGTGGCAGGTGTCGATACAGACGCCCATGCGCGCCTTTTCTTCCACCAGGGCGATGATTTGGGCCAGTTGGGCGAAGGTGTAGCCCAGCGTGCTCCCCTGCCCGGCCATCAGCTCCAGCAGGGTGATGACAGCGGCGCAGTCGGGCAGTTGCGTGTGGATGCGGTTGAACGCAGCGGCGATGCGTTGCAGCCCGGCTTCCTCCCCGCTGCCGGTGTGCGCGCCGGGATGCAGAACCACATGGCGGATGCCGTAGGCGTGGGCGCGTTGCAACTCATCGGCGTAGGCGGCGAGGCTTTTCTCCCACAGCGGGTCTTTGGGCGAGGCAAGGTTGATGAGATAGGAGGCGTGGCTGACGGCATAGGCGACGCCGCTGGCGGGCATTTGCGCATTCCAGCGCGAGACATCTTCTTCTTTCACCTGCGGGCCGGCCCACTGGCGGTTGCTTTTCATGAAGACCTGGACGGCGTTGCCGTGCGCGGCCTCTGCTGCATCGAGGGCGTTGCTCACGCCGCCGGCGATCGACATATGCGCGCCGAGTTTGAGTCCTGACATGGAGTGCCTCCGGTGTCTGTGATGTAAGGGCCGCGCGCCAGCCAGCCGGCGCGCAAACCACTTTGTCTCTCTTAACAGGTTTCTGCTATTCTACCCAATGGACTGAGTCGCGGTCAAAGAAGTGGCGGGGAGCGCGCAGCGAACTGCAGTCTGGCCTTCAGTATCACATCGCCACTGAATTGGTTTGAGAGGAAAGATCTTGATACACGAATCGATCTATGAACTGCGCCGGGATCTGAAAGCGGCGGTGGGCATTGACGACCAAACCGGGTGCGTCGAACTGCTGGACGCCGAAAGAATACGCGCTGATCTGATCGACACGCTGGTGCGGGATGCGGTTTTCGGCACATTGTCGGTGAAGACGTTCAGCCGCTGGCTGATCTGGGAATTGGGACAGTTGATGGGCGCATGTCCGGCCAGCATCCATGAGCTGTACATGGCCAGGGCGGCGGACGTGTGGTCGAACCGCACTGTTCCGGCGATGAATATGCGTTTTGCCACATACGACGCGGGGCGGGCCGCCTACCGCGCGGCGCGGCGCACGCAGGCCGGCGCGTTCATCTTTGAGATCGCGCGCAGCGAGATGGGCTACACTTTCCAGGAGCCGGCCGAGTTCTCCACCGTCCTCATTGCCGCTGCCATCAAGGAAGGCTACAGGGGGCCGATCTTCATTCAGGGCGATCATTTTCAGGTGGACGGCAAGAAGTACAGGTCCGACCCGGAGGGCGCGCTGAATGAGGTGAGGGCGCTGGTAAAGAAGGCGGTGGCGGCTGGTTACTGGAATATTGATATCGACACGAGCACGCTGGTCACGCTGGAGCCACCGTCGTTGGATGCGCAGCAGCGGGAAAACTACCTGCGCTCGGTCTCGCTCACCAAGTTCATCCGCGATTTGGAACCGGAGGGCGTCACCATCAGCTTGGGCGGCGAGATCGGAGAAGTCGGCGAGAAGAATTCGACCGTTCCGGAGTTGGACGCCTACATTCACGGCTACAAGGCTGCGCTGGCAGAGTTGGGCGATTACGCCGGGCTGAGCAAGATCAGCGTCGCCACCGGCACGACGCACGGGGGCATTCTGCTGCCGGACGGCAGCCAGGCCGACGTGGCGGTGGATTTCGACACGCTCCGGGACCTGGGCGAGCGCGCCCGCTTCCACGGCTCCGGCGGCGCGGTCCAGCATGGCGCCAGCACGCTGCCGGCTGCACTGTTCAGCAAGTTTCCCGAGACGCAGACGATAGAAATCCATCTGGCCACCGGCTTCATGAACACGTTCCTCGATCATCCCAGCTTTCCCGAACCGCTGCGAGCGCAGATGCACACGCATCTGGACGCCCACCACGCTGACGAGCGCGGCGCCGACAATAGCGATCTGGTCTTCCACCTGAAGACGCGCAAGAAGGCGCTGGGGCCGTTCAAGCCGGAGTTGTGGGGGCTGCCGCGGGAACAGTCGCAGGCGATCTTTGCTGGTGTCGAAGATCACTACGCGTTCTTTTACGAAAAGCTGAATGTCGCCGGCACGCGCCGGTTGGTGGATCAGATCGTTACGCCTGTTGCCCATCACAAGCCGATGCCCGTGCTGGCGCGGGGCGCAGGCGACGATGAAGGGCTGGCCGACTGACAGCGGCCGGTGATCAGCGGCCAGAAAATCCCTGAGTCCCTGGTGTGACCGGCCACTAGCCACTAGCCACTAGCCACTAGCCACTGGTGTATGCTGCTCGCGCTTGACGTCGCATCCTCAATTTGCACGGTTGCCCTGTTCGACCCGGCGAGCGACATCATGCTGGCGGAACGGGTGTGGCCGACGCGGCGGCGTCAGACGGAGGAGACGCTGCCGGTCGCGGCGGAGATGCTGGCGGCGGTCGGCGTGGACGTGGACAGCGTCCGCACAGTCGCCGTCACCACCGGGCCGGGCAGTTTCAGCGGCGTGCGCATCGGCATCAGCGTAGTCAAGGGCATTGCGCTGGGCCTGGCGCAGCCGCCCTGCATCGTCGGGCTGCCGGCACTGAGCGTGATCGCGGCGCGGTTTGTGCCGGCGGCGGCGGCCGCGGGCGCGCTGGTATGGCCGCTGCTGCAGGCGGGGCGGGGGCGTTTCAATTGGGCGGTCGCGCCGGTCGATGATCCCCTGTGGCTGCCGCCGGTGTCAGAGCACCGCGCCGGAAAGGTCGACGCGCTGTTCGCGGCGTTGCAGGCGGAGGAATGTCCTGTGTGGCTGGTGGGCGAGTTGAAAGATGGCCTGCGACAGGCTGCGCAAGGCCTGGCCCACGTTCGCTGCATCGATTCGGCTGCCGATATCGATCTGCCGGGCACGGCGAGGAGAGAGATGGGAGAAGAGAGAGGAGAGAGCGCCCCACTGCGAGGAGAAACCCACTCATTTCTCACTCCTCACTCTTCACTGTTCACCACGACGCGGGCAGAGGGGTTGGCCCGGCTGGCGATGCGCCACGTGCGCGCCGGCTCCCCTGCGCTCACGACGCCGTTGCAGCCACTCTATCTGCTCCCACCGCAGTAGGCAAAACCATGACAGGCAAGTCGGCGGCTCTGAACTGTCAGGCGGAGCAGTCCAATCCGGGGCTGCAGGCGTCTCGCCCGCGCTGCCCGCTCGAGATCGGGCCGCTGACCCTGGCTGATCTGGCTGGCGTGATGGCGCTGGAGTCGGTCAGCTTCCCCTCGCCCTGGTCGCTCGCCACCTACCACAATGAACTGACCCGCAACCGCCGCAGCCGCTATCTTAAGGTGGCGCCGGTTCCCGGGCGCAACCCGCCTGCTCTGCCCGCGCTGATAGCGCAAGGCGGCATCATGTTATTCGGCGCGGAGATGCACATCGTTACGATTGCCGTGCAACCGAGGTGGCGCGGCCGTTCGATTGGCGAGTGGCTGCTGTTGGCGCTGCTGGCGTTGGGACGCGACGAGGGCGCGCAGACGGCCACGCTGGAGGTGCGCGTTGGCAACCAAATCGCGCTGCGGCTATACCGCAAGCTGAACTTTGAGGAGGTTGGCTACCGCCGCCGCTACTACCCGGACAAGGAGGACGCGCGCATTCTGGCGCTGGCGGATCTGCACACACGCCGCGTGTGGCAGCCGCTGTGGGAACGATTCGAGCGGCTTTCGACGTTAATGAGGAGTGGGGCGGAGGCGCCGGGGGCTGCGGATTAGAGGAATAAGGCTGAAAGAGAGTCTCAGACAGGGGGCGGCGAGTGACGCGCATGAAGCTGAATGACAGACACAAGGCATTTCTTTGTGTGCTTTGCGGCGTCGCGTTTTTCCTTTTCGGCTGTCCGGACGAAACACTCCCATCACCGTATATAGGGCGCCCCTGCGAGTTGGAACCCTGGCGCTCACCGGCAGCAAGGAAGGTCGAAGACAGCAACATATCCCCCGGTGAGCCTTCTCTTCTGTGGGTAAGTAGATTCAGGACAGAATCCCCCCCGACGGTTGATGGCGGGATTGTTTTCTCAGTTTCCGATAAAGAATGCTTGTATGCGCTCGACGCCGCCACGGGGGATATGCGCTGGTGTCATCAGGTCGGCGCTCCTGTGGATTCCTCCCTGGCGGCGGCGAACGGGTTTATTTATTTCTACGCATGGGACAACTATGTGTACGGCCTCGACGCGCTGACGGGAAAAAAGGTCTTGCGTACTTTTTCTACCTTTGGGGATGCCTTCCGTTCTTCACTCACTGTGGTCGATGGTGTAATCTACCACGTTTCCGATGCAGGCGTAGAAGCTCGTAAAGCGGCAAACGGCCGGCGCAAATGGTATTCCAGGAGGCGTGTGATGGAATCACGCGGGCCGACAGCCGCTGACGGCATCGTGTACGTCACGTTCGTGGGAGATCATGATGACTACATTCTTGCGCTGGAGGCCGCCACGGGACAGGAACTGTGGCATTACTACGATGCCGCCTCGTGGCCCTACTGGCCCTTCTATTCAACCGTAGTTCACGGGATGCTGTACGTCGCCTCGTCGGACAACGTCTACGCGCTGGACGCCGCCAGCGGAGAGTTGCGTTGGCGCTACGAGGTAGAGGGACCGGTGACTTCAGCGCCAACTGTGGGCGAGGGCCTGGCGTATGCTGGCACAAGGACAGGGCAGGTGTACGCGCTGGATGCTGTCAGCGGGGCGTTGCGTTGGTCCTACGAAACGGGTGGATGGGTGGATTCGTCTCCCGTTGTCACGGGCGGGACGGTCTATGTCGGCGCACATAATGGTCAAGTGTTCGCGCTGGATGCCCTTACGGGAGCAGTCCAGTGGCGTTACAAAATCCCTGTCATCGTAGACTCAACCCCGGCTGTGGTGGGCGTGGACCAGGGAATCGTCTACTTTGTCGCAGATGGGAACGTCCACGCGCTGGACGCCACCGGCGCGCGGACAATCCTCGCGCCGCAGGCAGAGGCTACAGTGCCGCGTAACTGAATCGGAGGAAGTGCTGTTGAAAACAGTCCGAAATGTCATAGCCATCGCGGCTTTTGTCCTGATAGGTGTTCTGATTGGCCTCGCGCTCGGCGGGCAGGGTGAGGGCGATGGGAGCGTTCGGTTGTCGCCATTACGGTCTACGCCAGCGGCGGGCCGGGGGACAGTAGAAAGGGCTGCGGCCACGCGCACGCCAACGCCCGCAGGCACGCCATTGCCCGCATGCCCGCCAGCACCAACGTGCACGCCGGCACCCACACCGACGCCCACACAATCTCCCCCGACAGTCTCCAGACCGGCGGAGGTGACTGTCTTTCCAGGCGTGCCGGAGGGGGCCATGTGGGGCCTGGTGGTGCGGGTGGCGGACGGTGATACGATCACCGTGCGGTTCGCGGATGGGGTGGAGGAGAGGGTCCGGCTGTTGGACGTGGACACGCCGGAAACGGTGCATCCGAACCTGCCGGTGGAGTGCTTCGGCGCGCAGGCGTCGGATTTCACCAAGACGCTGAAGGGTCAGCGGGTCGGGATCGAGGAGATGGGCCGCGACAGGTACGACCGTGTGCTCGCCTATGTGTGGGTTGAGGTCGACGAGGGAGCCCAGCTGTGGAACCTCCGTCTGCTGGAGGAGGGTCTGGCGGTCTACAACGACTATGGCAACCCGGGCAAGTACGCCGACACGTCGCGTGCGGCGGCCGAAAACGCCCTGCTGTTCGGTGTCGGGCTATGGTCGGCCTGTACGCTCGGGGAGCAAGCGACGCCCACTCCGGCGCCCACACCGACGCCGGTCCCGACGCGGTCGGCGCAGGACGGGCAGGCCGCCTGTCCGCAGGGCTGCGTTAGCCAGCCCGACCCGTCATGCGTCATCAAGGGCAATGTGAACACGAGGAACGATACGAAGATCTACCATGTTGAGGGCGAATCGTCCTCCTACGCGCGCGTAAGCATGAAGGAGAGCGAGGGCGACCTCTGGTTCTGCACTGTAGAGGAGGCCGAGCCCAACGGCTTCCGCGCGCCGAGGGGGTAGGGGACCGCGGATTGCGGCTCGCATATTACTTTCGAAGTAAAAACGAGATTCGCCGCGAAGGAGAACTTTCCAATGATGCCTGCCAAGTCGCTGCGTCTGCCGCTGGTTCTGGCGAGCGTGCTGTTCGCAGCCGGCCGTGCAACTGGCTGTTACAGCGAGCCAGGCTATGATCCGGCCTTTCCTACCATAGAGCCTGTTCGCGACCTGGAGACAGTGGGAAATCTGCGCGCCGAACTTCTCTGGCATACCGAAACGGATGAGTGGACGTGGTCCATTCCGGTCGTGGTTGGAGATGTGGTTTACGTCAATGGGGATGAGCAAGTCTACGCTCTGAACAGGGCCAGCGGAGAAGTGCGCTGGCGTTTCGAGACTGACGATTGGCTGTCTGACAATCTGGCAGTAGCTGACGGCGTAGTTTACGCCGGCTCAATGGACGGCCGGTTGTTCGCTCTGGACTCTAACAGTGGTGAGCTTCTCTGGCGCTACGAGCCAGGTTCATGGGTTTATGGGCCGGCTGTCGCCGATGGGGTCGTGTACATCGCGACCGCTGACAACCACGCCCATGCACTCGATGGCAGCAGCGGTGAACTGATCTGGCGCGTTAATCTGGAGTCGGTGGACTCCGCCCCGGCGGTGGCCGATGGCGTCGTCTACTTCGGCTCAGACGATCGGAACATTTACGCCCTGGATGCCGCCAACGGGAAACTCATCTGGCGCTATGAGACCAACCATTGGGTAACCACTTCCCCGGCAGTTGCAAATGGTGTGCTGTACATCGGTGGGCACGACAGCAACGTGTACGCGTTGGACGCCGCCAGCGGAGAACTGATCTGGCGTTACGAGACAGGTAGGTGGGCCTCTGATCCGGTCGTGGCCCATAGCGTAGTTTACGTCGGTTCACACGACGGTTACCTGTATGCACTCGACGCCGCAAGCGGAGAATTCCTTTGGCGCTCCGAGACGGGCGGCGTCGACTCCCCGCCAGCAGTGGTTGACGGCGTGGTCTACGCCGGCTCCTGGGATGAACACGTCTACGCCATAGATTCCGCAACCGGCGAACTGCTGTGGCGATATGCCAAAGGCGAAGGGTTTTCCTCACTGGCGTCGGCAAAGGGCGTCGCGTATGCTGCGGAAAGGTCTTTCACCAAACCACAGTTTGAAGCCTTTACCGCGCCGGCAGTTGCTGATGGCGTGGTCTACGTCGGTTCATGGGATGGCCACCTGTACGCCCTCGATGCCGCCAGCGGGAAACCGCTCTGGCGTTCCAAAGTAGGGTATGTAGATTCCGCCCCGACAGTCGTAGAGGGTGTCGTCTAGGTTGGTTCTTCCTTCGTTATCATTCCAATCGCCCACTGGGGCTATACACATGCCCTGGATGCCGCCAGCGGCAAACTGCTATGGCGCTACATTACGGCAGGAATCACCTCCTCACCGCGTATATTGCAGGGCGTGCTTTACACGGGTTCAATTGACGGCCATATCTTTCAGCGTTCAGGTGGTGGCCAGCTACTTGCCCTCAATGCCGCGAATGCCCGCCGATTCTGGCGCTATAATACTGAGAGCCCTGTAATCACCACCCCGACCGTGGCCGATGGCGTTGCCTACGTCGGGACAGAGGATGGTCTTCTATATGCTTTGCTAACACCAGACGTGGACTAGGCGGGTTTCGAAGTTGAAGTGATTACCCCGAATCTGCGGGCGCGTGCAAGTCTCCTCCCGCATTCCGCAAGTTCACCATTGGCATCGCTCGTTCTCGCTCTGGCTGCTAACAGGCACCCTCACCGCCTAATCCGCCGCCCGTTACCGAATCCCGCCTGACACAGTTTCGGCGCCATACAATCCTTCCCAGCGTTGACCTCTCCATTGCCAAAACTGCGCGACTTTCGCCAATTCTCTTTGCCCCTTAGAATGGTCGTACACGTTCTTCCCTGGCTGTTGTTCCTCCGGAATGACAAAGCGCTCATCTACCAAGGAGAACTATCAGATGATGCGTGTTAATCAGTTGCGTGTGTTGGCGCTCCTGCTGAGCGTCCTGCTCGCAACGAGTTGTGTAATGATTCCTCACAACGATTCCGATTGCGATCCGGCATTTCCCGCAGCGGCGTCAGTCCGCGACCTGAACAAAATGGGCGACCTGCGCGCGGACTTTCTCTGGCGCCACGCCTCAAAAGTGGGTGTTCTGTCTGCACCCGTCGTTGCCGGATGTGTGGTCTACATAGCAGGGGACTCGCACGTGTATGCTTTGGATGCGGCGAGTGGAAATCCGCTCTGGAGCTATGAAATTGACGAAGAGTGGCCCGCCGAATTGGCAGCGGCGGATGGCATGGTTTACGTCGGCACACATGATGGGAAAGTATATGCCTTGGATGCCGTAAGTGGGCGACTGCTTTGGCTCTACGGGACAGGCGCATGGACATACGCACCGGCAGTGGCTGATGGTGTTGTGTACGTTTCGACACACAACTCTGTACATGCATTGAGCGGCGCCAGTGGAGAGCTCTACTGGCGAAGTTGGGCAAGCTGGGTGGACTCCCCCCCCGCAGGTGGCAGGAGGCATCGTTTACGCTGCCACAGGTGATAAGTACGTGTACGCATTCGATGCCGTCAGTGGGGCGTTGCTATGGCGCAAACGCCACGATCCTACGTCCATCCAATTGCCTGCCGGGGGAGTGGCTCACGTTTCGGGGGCGTCCTTGACCTCGATACCGGATGCGCCGCATTCTTTTCTGACGGTGGCCGAGGGTGTGCTTCCCACTTCAGCAGCGTTCATGTTGTTGGATCCGGATGCGCCGTACTCTTCTCTGACGGTGGCGGAGGGGGTGGTTTACGTCACCAGATTTGATCATCTGTATGCATTGGATGCTGCCGGTGGAGAACCGCTTTGGGAGCCCACTCTACCGAGTACAGACCCGGCACCCCGATGGTCCGGCCCGGTCGTGGCCGACGGGGTCCTGTACGTCGGCTCATCCTGTTTTGCCATATGTTCCAACGATGCGGACGTGGGCGGCTATGTACATGCCCTGGATGCCGGCAACGGGGCACGGCTCTGGCGCTATCCGGTGCAGGAATTCGGCGTGCGAGCAACACCCGCTGTGTCGGAGCGCGTCGTGTACGTAAGCGCAAGCGATGGACATCTACTCACGCTCGACGCCGCCAATGGGGAACGATTGTGGTCCTACAAATTGCCCGGGCGTTGGCCTGCTGCGCCAACGATCGTGGATGGCGTCGTCTACATAGCCTCATCCAATGGCGTTGTATACGCTTTGCGGCCCGCGGCCGTGGAATAATCTCCGGGCTTGTGCAAGCAGACGAATTCTTGGCTACACACACAGCCCATCACTGACCCAGTCAAATCACAGTCCCGACCCGGTACGCCCCATCCCCGCGTGGACCTCTCTGCCGCCAAAATTGCGTGACTTTCGCCGATTCGCCGCACCTGCTATGATAGGTGTACAGTGCCATATCTGTCTGCTATTCTCTCGAAATGGCAGAGCGTTTGTTATGTAAGGAGAACTTGCTGCCGATGCGAATGAAATCGTTGTTTGCGCCATTGCTTCGTCAAGCGAGCGCCAGGAATGCCGTCAGTCGTGCGCTGGCGCTCTGCGTGAGCGCGCTGTTTCTGGCCGGCTGCGGTCTTTTCACCGGCCCCGAGCCGACGCCCACACCGACGCGCCAAATGCTGGCCGCTGTCCCTACGTTTACGCCGGCGCCTCCAAGTGCCCCGGCCGCGCAGCAGTCTGGCGGCGCCGCGCCGGCTCAGCAGCCCGCGCCGAACGCCGATGCGCCGCCGCCGACCCCTGCACCGGCTGTGGGGCCCGCGCCAACGGACACGCCGGCGCCAAGTGTGGCGCGCTTTACGGTCAAGACGGACCTGGTCGCCGCAGCCGTCAATGTGCGCAGCGGACCGAGCACTGATCTCGGCATTATCGGCACCATCCCCAAGGGCGTGCAGCACGAGATCAGCGGCAGAAATGCAGAGAACACCTGGTATGCGTTCTCCTTCAATGGTCAGCAGGGTTGGGTTTACATGGGACTGCTCAATGTGGAGAACGCGCATCTGATCACACTGGCGCTCAACATCCCCAACACGCCGGTGCCTCCTCCTCCCGCTCCGACCGCCACGCCCGTGCCTGTCGCGCAAGCGCCAGCGGATCCCTGTGCCAACATCCACTGCTTCTTCTGGTTGCGCAACCAGGATTTCACAAATAACGGTGGGAGTGAGCTGAAGCTCAATATCGGCTTTGTCCATCAAGGACGCGGTGACGAGATTCAGGGCGCGGGTGGTAGCTATTTCGTGGAGTTGCACAAGGATGGTGTACTTGTATCCGCTGTCGATCATACGACGCGCGGTCAAAACAATACACACAATGGGCCCCAGGGCAATAAGTACAACTACCTGAAGGCGGTCCCCCTCAGTCAGGTTCCGGGCGGGAATGTGGCGGGCAACTACACGATTTTTGTCAAGAACGGCCCCGGGGAACGGGTCAGCCAGAATCACACGTTTACCGTGTCCCCCGGAAATGGCGAAATATGGCTCATTTTTGCCCAGAACAATTGAGATAGGGAGGCGGCGCGATTACGACCAGCGTTGCGCGGCAACGGCTGCCTACCTTCACAAAGGCGATCTACGGGCTGGGCGATTGGGGCGCGGCTTCGGCGACGACGGCCCGCACCCTGTTCTGGCTCTACTTCACTGTCAGCGTGGTCGGCATTGATGTGGGCCTGGCCGGGGTCGCCTTCATCATCGGCCGCTTCTGGGACGGCGTCAACGACCCGCTGATCGGCATCCTCAGCGACCGTTTCCGCAGCCGTTGGGGGCGGAGGCGTCCGTTCATGCTGCTGGGCGCGCTGCCCTTCGGCGTGGGCTTCTTTCTGATGTTCAGCCCGCCGCCGTTCGAAGGCGATCTGGCCGCGGCCCTCTATTACGCGGTCGTCTTCATCCTCTATGACACCGCCTTCACGATCGTCAACGCGCCCTACGCCGCGCTCACTGCAGAACTGACCGAAGATTATGACGAGCGCGCCAGCCTGGCCGGTTGGCGCATGGGGAACTCGATTTTCGCTGCCCTGCTGACAGCCGGGCTGTTCAAGCTGCTGGCAGAGGGTCTCTTCGCCGGTTGGTTCAGTGGGCCGGACGCGCTGCGCAATGGCTACGCGGTGGCAGGCGCGCTCTGGGGGCTGGTCGTGACTGTTTCGCCGCTGCTGGTAGTGGCCTTCGTGCGCGAGCCGGAGCGGGAGCTGGCCAAAGAGGAGAGCCGACCGAACTTCGTCCGCATCACCAAGGAGGTGTTCGCCAACCGGCCTTTCCGCATCGGCGCCACGATCTACGTGCTGGCGTTCACCGCGGTCGACATCATCACGTCAGTGTTCCTCTGGTTCCTCGTCTACTACATGCAGTTGAAGCCGCCGTTCGACAGTTTTGTCCTGGCGGCTGTGCTTGGAACCGCCTTTCTCTCGATGCCGCTGACGGTGCGGCTGATGCAACGGCTGGGCAAGAGCCGCACCTACATCCGCATGATGATCTTCTGGGCGGCGGTGATGGCGGTGATCAGCCTTCTGCCGCCGGGCAATGCGCCGCTGGTGCTGATCGTTGCCGCGGTCGCCGGGATCGGCTATGGCGCGGCCAACGCCACCCCGTGGGCGATTTTGGCGGACATTATCGAAGAGGACGAATGGCACAGCGGTCAACGGCGCGAGGGGGTCTACTCCGCCTATCTGGTCACCTTTCGCAAGATCGCCACGGCCTTCGCGGTCGGCTTTATCGTGCCGCAGGTCCTGGCCGCCACTGGCTTCATCGAAGGCGCGGCCGCGACGCAGCCACCACAGGCGGTGCTGGCTCTGCGCATCTTCATGGGCGCGGTTCCGGCGGTTCTGCTCGTTCTTTCGATGTGGGCGGCCGCGCGCTATCCGCTGGACCGGGCCGCGCATGATGAACTGCGGCGCAAGCTGGCCTTGCGGCGGGCTGGAGAGTCAACCGCGCTGAGCGGTGGTTAGCGGCGTCATTAGTCTACCCGTTCGATGTGGGCGCCGACCGCGCGCAGCTTCTCATCCACGCGTTGGTATCCCCGGTCAATCTGTTCGCTATTGCCGATGAGCGTCTGCCCTTGTGCGCTGAGCGCGGCGAGGACGAGCGCCATGCCGGCGCGGATGTCGGGGCTGCTGACCTTCTGGCCGACGAGTTGGGACGGGCCGGTGACGACGGCCCGATGGGGGTCGCAGACGATGATTTGCGCGCCCATGGCCGCCAGCTTGTCGACGAAATAGAGGCGGCTCTCAAACATCTTTTCGTGGATCAAGACCGTGCCCTGCGCCTGGGTGGCGACGACAATGGCGATGCTCATCACATCGGGCGGGAAGGCGGGCCAGGGGGCGTCATCGATCTTGGGGATTGCGCCGCCGAAGTCGGGCCGCACGCGTAACGCCTGCTCGTCGGGCAGGACAAGCATATAGCCGGTGAGCGCGGCGCGGGGGTCTTCCTGCAGTTGCATGCGCACGCCCAGCCGTTGACAGAAGACGATTTCAAACATGCGCAGATGGTCCGGGTCCACGTTGGCAATGCGCAATTCCCCGCGCGTGATCGCGCCCAGGCCAATGAAGCTGCCGACCTCCATATAGTCCGGCCCGATCGTGGCGTGCGCGCCGTGCAGTCGCTCCTGGCCGTGGACGACCAGCGTGTTGCTGCCGATGCCTTCGATGGGGCAGCCCATCGCGACCAGCAGGCGGCACAACTCCTGCACGTGCGGTTCGCTGGCGGTGTTGCGCAGGACGGTGGCGCCCTGGGCTAGGGAGGCGGCCATGACCGCGTTCTGGGTGGCTGTCACCGAGGCCTCGTCCAGCAGGATGTCAGCGCCGCGCAGTCTTCTCGCCGTGGTCAATTCGAAGTGGCCGCTGTTGGGGCGGGCGAAGGAAGCGCCCAACTGTTCGAAGGCGAGCAGATGCGTGTCGATGCGGCGGCGGCCGATATCGTCTCCGCCGGCCGCGCCCGCGACCTGGAATGCGCCCCGCCGCGCCAGAAGCGGCCCCATCAAGTTCAGTCCGCCGCGGATGCGACCGAAAAGCCGCGCGTCGGGCGCGTGCCCGTGGAGCGCGTCGGCGCGCAGCGTAAGTCGGCTGCCCTCTTTGGCCGCGTAGACGCCCAGACCTTGCAAAATCGCCAACATCGTGTCCACGTCGTCGATCTGTGGGACATTCTCCAGGGTGATGGTCTCATCGGTGAGCAGAGATGCGGCGATGAGGGGGAAGGCGGCGTTCTTGTTGCCGCTGATGCTGACAGTCCCTTCGATCGGGTGGCCGCCCTGGATGGCAAATGAGGCCATGCTTACTCCTTGGGTCGTCTGGTCGCGGCGAGAGGTCTGCAATCAGCGTGCCGCCGCTGGGATGCTCTACGTTTCACGGCGCCGGTTCATCTGATTGTAGACTGGTCTAGGGTTCCCGTCTAATCTGTTTGCGCGGCAAAGTCGATCGAATCCCTGGCCGGGATCGCGAGCTGCCCCGTTCGCGCCAGATAGGGTTGTATGGTAAAATAAAGGGGCTAAACTGTGCTGAAAATGGCCATTTTGCGACCGTGTTGCAGATCGGATTGCCAGCCGGAATCGGAAGACGCTTGTGGGGATCATCGACAGTATATCAACCGGCTACCGCTTTGTCAGCCAGCGCCCTGGCCTGCTGTTGTTGCCGCTGTTATTGGATGCGCTGTTGTGGGTCATGCCCCGCTGGAGCATTGGTCCGCTATTGGAGCGGCTAGCGGGCATTTTCAGGGATATGGCCGAGGATCCGCGCATGATGGAGGGGAATCCGTTTGCTTTGCCGCAGACGAGCGACTTGCTGGAGGCGGTTGGGCAGACGAGCAATCTGGCCCAGTTTCTGGTGAGCGGTTTACTTTATCACGTGCCGAGCCTGCTGGCGGCGTTGCCCAATATCAAGGGCGGGCATCCGAGCGTCGAGATCGATTCGATCGGCGCGGCCAGCCTGTTGTCTTTGTTTTTTGGCGTGGCCGGTCTGCTGATCGGCACGACCTATATGAATCTGCTGGCACACAGTCTACCCATCGGTGAAGGGCAGAAGGCGCTCTCGCTCAACAGTCTGGCGAACCGCATCGTGCGTCATTGGCTGCGCACCATCGGCTTTCTGGTTTTCGTCACCCTTGGCCTGACGATGATCTACATTCCCGGGGGGGTGGGGATCACTGTGCTTATGCTGATCAGCCCTCTATTAGGTTTCGGGGCGTCGTTTATGTTCAGCGGCCTGATCATGGTGATTCTGCTTTTCCTGTACTTTGTGACGACGGCCCTGGTGCTGGACGATCTGGCGATTGAGCAGGCAGTGCGCCGCAGCATCCATCTGGTGCGCAATAACTTCTGGCATACGGTTGGATTTGTTCTGCTGACGGGCTTGATTTCGATGGGTATGGGGCTGCTGTTTTACCAGATCACGCGGTTGCACATCCTGGGCGTGGCCTTTGCCACGTTAGGAAACACGTTTGTCGGCACGGGGTTGGCGATGTCATTGCTCGTCTTCTACCGGACGCGCATCCTGGCGATGCAACAGGGAGAGACGAACGCTTCAGCCTGACATTGTGTCAGCGCGAGCGGAGACGATTTAGCGAGGTTGATTGTGCTGTGGTCAGCAACAGCCTCAATCAGTTGGAGGAATTTGTGGCTGAAAAGATGAACAGACAGGATTTCGTCTACGGCGCCGATCAGATTCAGGTGCTGGAGGGCCTGGAGGCGGTGCGGAAGCGGCCCGGCATGTACATCGGCGGGACCGACATCAAGGCGCTGCATCACATGGTGTACGAGGTGGTGGACAACGCCATTGACGAGGCGATGCAGGGTCGTTGCAACGAGATTGTGGTGACGATCCACAAGGGTGAGAGCGTCACCGTCAGCGACAACGGCGCCGGCATCCCTGTGGGTATACAGAAGCAGACCGGTCTGCCGGCATTGACGGTGGTGATGACAACGCTGCACGCGGGGGGCAAGTTCGGTGACAGCGGCTACAGGGTCTCCGGCGGTCTGCATGGCGTCGGCGTGAGTGCGGTCAACGCGCTGAGCACATGGATGGAGACGACCGTCAAGCGCAACGGCAAGGTCTGGCGTCAGTGCTTTGAGCGGGGCGTGCCGGTGACGGAACTGGAGGAAGTAGGCAGTTGTGACCCCGACGAGACGGGCACGATCCAGCGTTTTCTGCGCGACGATACGATTTTCATCGTTCTCGAATATGACTGGCAGTCGCTGGTGACGCGTTTTCGGGAGATGGCCTTTCTCACGCGCGGCGTCGATCTTCATTTCATTGACGAACGCGGGCAGGAGCCGCGCAAGATCAGCTTCTATTTCGAGGGCGGTGTGCAAACGTTCGTGCGCTATCTCAACAAGAATCGCACGGTGCTGCACCAGCCGATCTACGTGGATATGCAGGTCGAATCGACGCATGTGGAGGCGGCCATCCAGTATACGGACGGCTACAATGAATCGATCTTCGCTTTTGCCAATACGATCAACACGCCCGACGGCGGCTCCCATCTGACCGGCTTGCGCGCTGCGGTCACCCGTCAGATCAACGACTATGCGCGCAAGCAGGGCATCCTCAAGGACAATGACGCCAACTTCAGCGGCGATGATACGCGCCAGGGGATGACCGCCATCGTCAGTGTCAAGGTGTTGGAGCCGCAGTTTGAGGGCCAGAACAAGCTGAAGCTGCTCAACAATGAGGTGCGCTATCACGTTGAGACGGCGGTGGCCGAGGGCATCAACAGCTGGATGGAGGAGAACCCGCGCGAGGCCAGACGGATTACCGACAAGTGCCAGGTCGCCTTCCGGGCCAGGGAGGCGGCGCGCAAGGCGAGAGATCTGGTGATACGCAAAAGCGTGCTTGAGAGCCTGACTCTGCCCGGCAAACTGGCGGACTGCTCCAGCCGCGACCCGAACGAGAGCGAACTTTATATCGTTGAGGGGGACAGCGCGGGCGGCAGCGCCAAACAGGGCCGCGATCGACGCTTCCAGGCCGTGTTGCCGCTGCGGGGCAAGATTCTGAATGTGGAGCGCACCAGCCTGGACAAGATCCTGGGCAACAAGGAGATCCAGTCGTTAATCACCGCGCTGGGTTCGGGCGTGGGCGATGATTTCAGCGTCGACAACCTGCGCTATGGCCGCATTATCGTGATGACCGACGCCGACGTGGACGGCTCTCACATCCGCACGTTGCTGCTAACGCTTTTCTACCGCTATATGGAGCCGCTGGTGGGACAGGGTCATCTGTACATTGCGCAGCCGCCGCTTTATAAGGTGCAGATCACCGACCGCCAGAATGGCAAAGCCAAGCGGTCGGAGCAGTATGTGTACAACGAAAGCGCCCTGGCGCAGATTCGGCAGGAGATGGGTACGGAGAACATCAAGCTGGAGCAGCGCTACAAGGGGCTGGGGGAGATGAACCCGGAGCAGTTGTGGGAGACGACGATGAATCCGGAGCATCGGACGCTGCTGCAGGTGCAGGTGGAGGATGTCGCGGAGGCCGACAAAACCTTCGACATGCTGATGGGTAGCAGTGTGCCGCCCCGCCGCCGCTTCATCCAAACCCATGCCCATGAGGTGCGCAATCTGGACGTATAGCCGCGGCGATGCCGAGCGCAAGGCCCGACTGAACGGTCGGGCTTTTTTTATCATGCATCCGGGATTGCTCGCTGCTGAAGCCATCCTTCCCCCGTCAGCGAAAGAGAGAAGCATGAAGAGGATCGATTTCGAGCGCTACCAGAGGGAGTCGCGCAAGACGTGGAGTCTGGTTCACACCGATCACGCCATCGTGTATCCGACGCTGGGGCTTGTGAATGAGGCCGGCGAAGTGGCGGGCAAGATCAAGAAGATCTTTCGCGACAAAGATGGTGTCATCTCGGAGGCGGACTGTGCGGCGCTGAAGAGCGAGTTGGGGGACGTGCTCTGGTACCTGACTCAGATCTGCACGGAACTGGATCTGTCGCTGGAAGAGGTGGCCGCGCAGAACCTCACGAAATTATTTGACCGGCTGGAGCGGGGCGTCATTGGCGGGGAAGGCGACGTGCGCTGAGGTCATTCATGGGCGAGTGGCTGGTGTTTTCCAAACACCAGCCACTCGCCACGATTTACTTAGAGATAGTCGCGCAGTCTGCGGCTGCGGCTGGGGTGGCGCAGGCGGCTCAGGGCCTGCGCCTCGATCTGGCGAATCCGTTCACGCGTGACGCCGAACTTTTTGCCGACCTCCTCCAGCGTATAGTTGTAGCCGTCCACCAGGCCGAAGCGCAGTTGCAGGATGCGCACCTCGCGCGGCGAAAGGCTCTGGAAGATTTCGTCGATCACTTCACGCAGGATCTGGCGGCCGGCGGAGTCCTGCGGGCTGTCTGCGTCCTCGTCTTCGATGAAGTCGCCCAGGTAGCTGTCCTCTTCTTCCCCGACCGGCATCTCCAGGCTGAGAGGTCGTTGGCTGACGCGCATGATGTGTTCGACCTTGCGCGGGGTCACGCCCAACTCTTCTGCGATCTCCTCGGTGGTCGGATCGCGGCCCAACTCCTGCACAAGCTGGCGGCTGGTTCGGGTCAGGCGGTTGATCTGCTCGTACATATGCACGGGCACCCGGATCGTGCGGCCCTGGTCGGCGATGGCCCGCGTCACCGCCTGCCGGATCCACCAGGTGGCATAGGTGCTGAACTTATAGCCACGGCAGTAGTCGAACTTCTTAACGGCGCGGATGAGGCCGATATTGCCTTCCTGGATCAGGTCGAGGAAGGGGACGCCACGGCCGACATACTTTTTTGCGACGCTGACAACAAGGCGGCTGTTGGCCTTGATCAGGTGTTCCTGTGCGGCGCGTCCGTCGCGTACCAACCACAGCAACTGTTCGCGTTCCTCCCAATCCACACTTTCATGGTTGAGGCGCTGGCTCGAATCGTGGCCGGCCTCCATGCGTTTGGCCAGATCGACCTCTTGGGCGGCGGTCAACAGAGGGACGCGCCCAATCTCCTTGAGATAGAGGCTGATGGAGTCGTCGATCTCGATCTGGCTGAGATCGAATTCGTCCTCTTCCGCGTTCTCAGGCGCTTCTCTCTTCTCCTCCGAGGAGAAATCCTCTTTTGACTGGCCGACAGAGATGCCCTGGTCAAGCAGGGATGCAAAGATGTCATCCAGCTGTTCAATGTCGTTTTCGGCTTCGGGCATGACGTGCAGCACTTCATCGTAGCTGACAAAGCCCTTTTCGCGACCGACTTTCAGAAGGTGGGTAAGGGTCTCCTGCGGATTCGAAAACTGCGCGACGGTCTGTTCCGCGTCCTCTTTGGGCTGGGACCCATTCAAATCCTCATTGCGCTCCTGAGTCCGGTCTTGAGTCAAAAGCATTTCTTCAGCCATCGTCACCTCTTTTTCGTGAATGGATGTACGCTGTTGGCGGCTGTTCGGTCGTGAAATGGCCGTGCCGTGCGCGTATCATCGATCCTGTCGCGCACGACTTACCTTGCGGCGTCGAATCCTTATCGCAAATGACACCCCAAATGACGCAGAAACGGTCCAGTCACACCGTAGGGGGATTGGCTATGCCGGCAGTTTGAAATCCCAGATGCGGTCCTTTTGCTCGTATCGACGGGCGCAGGACGGGCACTGGAGCTGGGCCGGGCTGAGCGCAGTCAAAGGATGGGCTGCGCAGGCCGGGCAACGGAAAAGTGTTGAGAGCGCTGCCTCATCGCGCGCAATGAGGGCATCCGAGCGCGATTGCGCCGTGGCCGAGTCGAACTGCGGCGCGTCGGGCGCGTGCGCGCGCACGAAGACGCTCGGGGCAAAAGGGAATTTGCCGCCGAGGCGAAACAGGCAACTGTCCAGGCGGGCGAGCGCATGGGCCGGCAGACTTCTCTTCAATGTCCGCAGCCGGAAATGGGAGGCGGCATAGCGTTTCTCCACGCGCAGACCGGCATCGTTCAGTTTTGCGGCCATCCAGCCGGGATGAAAGTCGAAATTCATGGCGACAAACTCCAACGGCGTCGGGTCAAAGGGCGACCAGGACTGTCGGCGCAGGAGCCAGCGCAAAATTGCTTTCAGATTGCGCTTGTTGGCATATTCAAGCACGGCCGCGCTATGTCGATGCAGCAACGGCTGTAGCTGGGACAGTGCCGCGGGCACGTCGGCCAGATGGTGCATCACCCGCACCATCACGAGCGCGTCGAGCGTTCTGTCGGCCAGGGGCATCTGATAGAGATTGCCGGCGACAAAGACAAAGCGTTGGTCGTGCCCCCATTTGCGCACCGCGTCGGCCAGCAGCGTGCGGCTGTAGTCGAAGAGCACGATCTGATCGTAGCCGAGATAGAGATCTGCCAAGCGGCCAAACCCGGCCCCGATCTCGGCGATGCGACCGCCTTGCGGCGGCAGGAGGCGGCGCAGCGCGATCCGCTCAACGGCATCTTCATATTCGCGCCCCTGGCCTTCCCAGAACTCCTGGCGATAGCCGCTGCCCTCGTAGTCGATCACGCGAACGGCTGTTGGCGCGGTGGAACCTGCCTGCCATTGCGGCTCGTTGATGGTTGCGCGATTGGCTGCAAGCAGGTTATCTACGGACATCCGGGCCGCTCCACGGCAATCGATGAATGTTTCACGTGAAACATACGTCTGTTCTGGCTTCAAGAAACTGCGAAATCATCCCTTTTTCGAGTGTAACTGTCCTAGTATAGCATGTAGAGTGAGCAATTTCAATACCTTTTGGACCTTTTTCTTTTCGGAAACATTAAGGAATGCGGCTTTATGCGCTCCGTTCAGCGGCAACCGGCTCGATCAGACTCTGACAGTGCGGCCACGGTTGCGGATGGCCGATTTGTTGTCAGGAGGAATTGCGTCTACAATTCGCCTCTGCAGTGGTATTTCCTAATTGTCGGTTCGGCGCGTGCGCGCCTTCTAAAACAGACGAAATCAGCGACCGGAATGTTTCATATCGAGGAGGGAGATGATGGGAGATGTCGCATATCGCTCGAAAACCCGCATTGAACGGGTGAAAGGGCCGCTGCGCAGAGCATTTCTGCCAGCCGAGGAGGGGCACACCCTTTTCGGCGTCCATTCGGAGGTGGCCGAGCACTACGGCGTCGACACCGCCATCCACGAGCCGCACGCCACCACGCTCGACTATGTCAATGCAGCCACCGGCGGCTGACTGACGGGCACCTTTGGCGGCGCGCTGGAGGCGCGCGATATCCCTGCGGGAGACGGCTATCTGACAGCCGAGGTCGAGGCGGAAATCGAAAAAGATGGCAATGTGCTGATTATCAAGCGGATACACGCCACATATACATTGAAAGTGGCCCCCGAACAGCGGGCCACAGCGGAACGCGTACACGGCTTTCATGCGGATTTCTGCCCGGTGGCGCGCAGCCTCAACGGCAGCATCGACATCTCCACCGAACTGCGCATGGTTGACCTCGACTAACAGTGTGCGACCGGACGTAATGAATATTGCGTGTTGCCTATCAGGAACGTGCCCCGTATAGGAGCGCATCAATTCAATTTCGAGTTTGACAGTAACGGGGCCGCGTGCTAGACTGTCGGACAGATAGATTTTTCTGCCAAAGAAGCAAGCATGAATCCACCAAATTCCTGTAACACCCAATTGAGGAGGTGCCGCGAGCAATAACCAGACTGCCGTCTGGGCATTTGCGCGTGGGCCGAATTTCCTGGTAGGAAATCAGCCGATTGCAAAGCTCCCCGGGCGGGGAGCTTTTTTTATATCGCTGATTTTCTGGCGCAACGGTGGCGCATTCAACAACGGAAACAGAACTCGCCTCCCGCATACCAGTTCTTAGTTTTCAGGAACACCGCGTGTGGTCCACTAAAAACCAGAAACTAAAAACTGACAACTCCAAGGAGTGACGAGATGCACAAAGCAGGTATCGCCGGCGCAACGGGCTACATCGGTTACGAACTGATCACGTTGATTCACCGGCATCCTCAGCTTGAGGTGGGCTGGCTGACGAGCGAGCGCAATGCGGGCAAGCGCTTAAACCAGGTATTCAGCACGCCTTGGGCGTACCCGCTGATACCGCTGGCCGATGCCTATCTGCGCACGGATGAGGTGGATGTCGTCTTCCTGTGTCTGCCGCACGCGCAGTCGATGGAGGCGGTCAGCCGCTTTTATGCAGCCGGTGTGTGCGTCATTGACCTGAGCGCCGATTTTCGCCTGAAGGATGTGAACGCCTACCGGCGTTGGTACGGCGTCGAACACAGCGCGCCGGAGTTGTGCGCCGAGGCCCGCTACGGCCTGTGTGAGTTGTACCGCAGCGAGCTGAGCGGCGCTCGCCTGATCGCCAACCCCGGCTGTTACCCCACCAGCGTCAATCTGGCCCTATACCCGTTGGCCAAGGCTGGCTGGCTGGAGGATCGGGTGATCGTTGACAGCAAGAGCGGTGTTTCCGGCGCCGGGCGCAAGACCAAGCTGCCCTACCAGTTCGTTGAGGCCAACGAGAATATCACGCCTTACAGTGTCGGCCACCGCCATCGGCACATCGCCGAGATGGAGCAGGTGCTGGGCGCGGCCAACGGAGACGGGCGCGGGCGTTCGATGCGATTTCTGTTCACGCCCCATCTGCTGCCGGTCAATCGCGGTATCCTGAGTACAATGTACGTGGACGTGTCGGCGGGCGTGGCCGAGGCGCGAATCCGCGAGCTTTACGCCGAGAACTACGCGGACGAGCCGTTCCTCCATCTGCTGCCGCCGGGTGAGCAGGCCAGCTTGGCGCACACGGTCGGCACCAATCGCTGTGCCCTGGGCATCACGCCGGCGGACCCGTCGCAGCCGGATGGCAGCGAGTATATCATAACCGCCTCGATTGACAATCTGATCAAAGGCGGCAGCGGGCAGGCGATCCAGAACTTTAACATCGCCGTAGGGCTTGAAGAGACGGCGGGACTGCGTTGACGGCAGTTTTGAGTCAATGGTTTTCAGTCTTTGGCGATTGAGTGCAATTCACAAGCGTGGCGCCTCCGGGAAATTGGAACAAACGGGATCGGGCCAGGAGTTGAGCGAACAGGAGACGACCACCACTTATTTGGAGGGCAAGATTTCGGTGGCGGCGGCCCTGCGTTCACCATATCGCACCGTCCACCGTGTGCTTCTGCGGGCGGACCGGCAGGACCGGACGGCGCGCTGGCTGCAACATCGGGCGCGCGAGGCCAATGTGCCGGTGGAGCAGGTCTGCGCGGCGCAGATCGACGCCATCACCCGGGGGAACTCCCACGGCGGTGTCGCGGCTGAGGCGGGGCAACGGCAGTTTGTCGAGATGAAGTCGTTGCTGCCGCATGGGGCTGGCCCAGCTTTTGTGGTGATGCTGGACGGCATCGAGGATCCGTTCAATTTCGGGCACGCTTTGCGGGCGCTGTACGCGATGGGCGCGCATGGGCTGGTGCTGCGGCCGCGCAATTGGATGAGCGCGGCGGCAACGGTGGCGCGGGCCTCGGCCGGCGCGTCGGAGTTGATGCCGATGGCAGTTGCCGAAACCGTTGACGAGGCGGCGCACTTCTACCGTGAAGAGGGGCTGACGGTGGCCTGCGCGCAAAAGGATGACGCAGTTCCGATCGATGAGGCCGATCTGACCGCCCCACTCTTTCTGCTGGTCGGCGGTGAAAAACGGGGGATCACGCGGTCGTTTGTGAAGCAGGCCGACCTGCGCTTGCAGCTCCCTTACGACAGGGTTGATTTTGAGTCATCTCTGGGCACGACGGCGGCGGCGGCCGCGTTGGCGTATGAGGTGATGCGACAGAGAAAGAATGCGCAGTGTGGATAATGGATAGTCAACAGCGCTAACCACTTCCCGCTTTTCAGTATCTTGTATGAGGCAACTCTATGAACCTGAGCGAATCTGACCCGCTGACCGCTGCCCCGGCGCCGGACAGAGGGCGCTATGTCGTCATTCTCAAGATCGGCGGGAATGAACTGGACGATGACGACTTTCTGTATGGTTTGGTGCAGGCTGTCAAGAGTTTGCAGCAGGATGGCAAGCGGCCGATTATCGTGCATGGCGGCGGCAAGACGATCGCCGATTACCAGAAGCGGCTGGGACTGGAGACCCGCTTCATCGAGGGCCTGCGCGTGACCGACGAAGCGAGCCTGGATGTGGCCGAAATGGTGCTGAGCGGCCTGATGAACAAACGGATTGTGCGCAAATTGGTGAATGAAAATGTGCGCGCCATCGGCATCAGCGGGGTGGATGACGGCACAGTCTTCGTGGAAAAGATGTGGCACCCTTTGGGCGATCTGGGCCGTGTGGGCGAGGTGCAGGACGTGGACACCGGGCTGCTGACCACTCTGCTGGAGGCCGGAATCGTGCCGGTCATCAGCCCCATCAGCATTGGCGCGTTCGACGGTCTCAGCTATAACGTCAACGCCGACCATGTGGCGGCGGCAATCGCGGCGGCGGTGGGCGCGATCAGGTTGATCTTTGTCAGCAATGTGCCCGGCGTCCTGATCGCAGGGCGGGTGGTGCGTGGCATCACCGCCGACCAATGCGAGGAGTGGATCGCGGAGGGAAGCATCAGCGGCGGCATGGTGCCGAAGGTCAGGAGCGCGGTTGACGCCATCAAGCGCGGCGTAACGCAGGCGGTCATCACAAATTTAGCCGGTGTCCAGGAGGATGGGGGAACCGGCATCATTGGAACTGGATAAGTTGCAGTTTTCAGTAGTCAGTTCTAAGGTCCTGGTCAAGGCGTTCAACCGAAAGGTCCGCCTTCACTGAAAACGAAGAACTCGAAACGACACAACAACCTTTCAGGAGGAGAAAGTGAACGCAGAGGAGATCATTCAGAACGAAAAGGATTACGTTCTGGGCGTATTTGGGCGCCCCCCCTTTGTGCTGACGGAGGGCAAGGGCTGCACAGTGTACGACAGCACGGGCAAAGGCTATCTGGACCTGGTGGCGGGCATTGCGGTGAACGTCCTCGGCTACGGCGACGTCGAAGTCGATCAGGCGATCAAAGAGGCCGCGGCCACCGGCATGTACCACACCAGCAACTTGTATCACACTGCGCCGCATACAAAGCTGGCGAAAAAGCTGTGCGAAACCAGTTTCGCCGACAAGGTGCATTTCAGCCTGTGCGGGGCGAGCGCCAACGAAGGCGCGTTCAAATTCGCTCGCCGCTACGCCCGCGAGCACGGTCACGAGGACAAGTGGGAAATTCTGGCCTTCAGCGACGCCTTTCACGGGCGGCTGTTCGGGTCATTGGCTGCTACGCCGCGCGAGAAGTATCAACAGCCGTTCGAGCCGCTGATGCCCGGCGTTAGCTTCGCCACATTCAACGACCTGGAGGACGCGCGCGCAAAAATGAGCGACAAGGTGTGCGCCATCATCGTCGAGCCGATCCAGGGCGAAGGCGGCATCAACCCGGCTACGCCTGAGTTCTTGCAGGGGTTGCGGGCGCTGGCGGACGAGTACGGCGCGCTCCTGATTTTTGACGAGGTGCAGTGCGGACTGGGGCGCAGCGGTGACCTGTGGGCGCATCAGGGGTATGGCGTCGAGCCGGACCTGATGAGCACGGCCAAGCCCTTGGCCGGAGGACTGCCCATCGGCGCCATTCTGATGAAGCAGAAGGTTGCCGATACCATTCACCCCGGTGACCATGCCAGCACGTTCGCGGGCAACCCCTTCACCACGCACGTGGCCTCCACAGTGGTGGACCGGGTCGCGCAGCCGGAGTTCCTGGCCGACGTGAAGGAAAAGGGTCAATATCTGATGGAGTTGTTGGCTGAGTTGAACAGCCCGCATATCCTCGAGATTCGGGGCAAAGGTCTGATCGTGGGCGTCGAGTTGGATATTGAGGCTGGGCCGATAATGGAGAAGGGCTACGAAGCGGGCCTGCTGCTACTGAGCGCGGGCGAAAAGATCGTGCGCTTTGTGCCGCCGTTGACCATCAGCAAAGAGGAGTTGGCCCTGGCCGTGTCGAAGCTGGGCGCAATCCTCCAGGAGTTGTAACGCCGGGGATCAGGGGCCGGTACACGACGAGAACCACCGGCGTTACCGGCCACTGACCGCAGGCAACTGGCAAAAGGTGCTATGAGCGAGATCCGCATTCGGCCGGCTGCTGAAGAGGACGTTGCCAGCATTGCGGCGCTGGTCAATGGCTTCGCGGCGCAAAATCTGATGCTGCCGCGCACCGAGGAGAGCATTCTGCACGCATTGCCGGATTGGCTGGTGGCGGTGGCGGGGAGCGAATCCACTCACGAAGCGGCGGCGGACGGCTCGCGGCTGTTGGGATGCGGCTCCCTGGTGGCCCTGACCGACCAGTTGGTGGAGGTTCGCTCGCTGGCGGTTGCGCCCGCAGGACAGGGCAAGGGGATCGGACGGCGGATCGTTGAGGATCTGGTGCAGATAGCGACCGCGCGCGGTTATGCTCAGATCTGTGCGCTCACCTTGCAGGAAGCGTTTTTCGAGAAGCTCGGCTTTGAGGTTGTGGACCGCTGGAGCATCAGCCCCAAGCTGTGGCAGGAGTGTATCTACTGTCCCAAGTTCCATCATTGTGATGAGGTGGCGGTGGCGCGCAATCTGGATGACAGGCCGCTCGATCAAGCACATGCGGCGCAGGTCGCCGCCTCGCCGCTGCTCAAATGGCAGGCATGGCAGCCGCTGAAGCTGGCGTACAACCGAAGGCCAATCAAGTTGGACGAAAGATCGCCGCGCAAGGAGGGCGCAGAGTGAGAGCCACTCTTGCCCTGGCAAATGGCCGCGTCTTCGAGGGAGAAGGCTTCGGCGCGCAGAGGACCGTGGTGGGCGAGGTCGTCTTCAATACCAGCCTGACCGGCTATCAGGAGGTGCTGACCGATCCATCCTATCGCGGGCAGATGGTCTGCATGACCGTACCCCACGTGGGCAACACGGGCGTCAACCGCGAAGATGTGGAGAGCGACCGGCCGCAGGTAACCGCTTTCATCGTGCGCGAGGTAAGCCCGGTGGTGTCCAACTGGCGCGCCAATGAGAACCTGGGCAGTTATCTCAGTCGGCACGACATTCCCGGCATCAGCCAGGTGGATACGCGCGCGTTGACGCGGCTGCTGCGCGAGGAGGGCGTGCTGCACGGCGCGCTCTGCACCGACGGCAGCCATGCACAGTTCGAGTTGGTCGAGATGGCCCGCAGCTGGGAGGGTCTTGACGGCCGCGATCTGGTGCGCGAGGTTACGTGTGAGGAGCCGTACTACTGGAGCGCCGAGACGATGGGCGAATGGACGCCGGTGGCTTCGGGCAGCCCCGAGAGCGGCCCGTGGCCGGGGAGCGCAGGGCAGTCGTCCCCACTGGTAGTCGCCTATGATTTCGGCATGAAGCACAATATACTGCGCCGTCTGGCCAGCCATAATCTGCGCCTGGCGGTTGTGCCGGCCGATACGCCGGCCGATGAGGTTCTGGAGCTGGATCCGGACGGGATCTTTCTCAGCAATGGGCCGGGTGACCCGGCCGGCGTTCCCTACGCGGCCATTGCGGTGGCCAGGCTGCTGGAGAGCGGGCGGCCGATGTTCGGCATCTGTCTGGGCCATCAGATCATCGGGCTAGCGCTGGGCGCGGAGACTTTCAAGCTGAAGTTCGGTCATCACGGCGGCAACCAGCCGGTCAGCGATGTCGACAGCACCAACATTCAGATCACGGCGCAGAACCACAACTACGCTGTCGATCAGACAACGCTGCCCCGCAATGTGGAGGCCACGCATCTCAATCTGAATGACGGCACGCTTGAGGGGATGCGGCTGACCGACCGGCCTGTCTTTTGCGTGCAATATCACCCGGAAGCCAGCCCGGGGCCACACGACGCCGATCTGCTATTCGCCCGGTTTGCGCAGACTGTGCATCGCTTCCACGCGGCCAGAGAGAAAGCCTGCTATGAGTAGCCGGTTTCCGCTTGCTGATGGCCTCTCGCCCCGGAACCGAGCGCGACAAGAAGGCGGCGTCTACTCATCGGCTGGCGCTTCACTCTGGCCCAGGCAGCCCATTTCGGTAATGTAAGCCAACAGTTTCGTGCGGTTTTCTTCACGCCGTTCCTGCGGAGATTTGCGTTGCCACGCCTCTTGCTCCTCCTGGCTCTGGGTGGGGCCGGACGCCCTGAGAACGTCGTGTAGTCCCTGGCCCCGTGCCACGATCTCCATATCGTCAGGGACCGCTTCGGCGACGGCGTCCATCACCTCGGCGGCGACGAAGATCGGGCTGTCCGCGTACAGGGCCAGGGCAATCGCGTCGCTGGGCCGGGCATCGACGTCAAAGCTGCCGTCGCCATTCTGGGCGTGTATGGTTGCGAAAAAGGTCTCATTCTCCAGCGCAGATACCACCACCGATTCGATCTGTACACCGCCCTTGTCCAGCAGGTTGGCTATAAGGCCGTAAGTTATCGGTCTGCCAGGATTTTGCCCTTGCAGATTGAGAGCGATGTTGTCCGCCTCGTAAGGACCGATCCAGATTGCCAGCAGGCGGCGTTCGCCTTCATCCATAAGAACCAGTATCCGGTGGTCGGATTCCGGGTCTGGGATCACGATGTCGAGTACGGTAACGGGGATCATCTGTTTGCTCCTTGTCTGTTTGGTTGACGCCGACGCCGTCTGCCGGCCCTTGGCGCCGACCAAATGGGCAACGGTTGGTCTCGGCTCCAATTCAGCGAAAGTCGAACGCAGCTCGGCGCGCAGCTGGCGGCGGGATTTGTGCAGACGGCCCTTGACGGCGGGCACGCTGATCTGTAAGAGTGATGCGACCTCGCGCACGCTCAACTGCTCGAAATAGTAGAGAAGGATCGCCTCCCGGTTGGCCGGTGACAGTTGCGCGACGGCGGCGAGGATCAGGCGGTGCGTCTCCTTGGCCTGCGCCACTGCATGCGGTTGCGGCGCGCTGGCGGCAAAAGGCAGCGAATCGAAACTGCGTCCGCCGCTGAGCAGTTCGAGCGGCATCGTGTCAACGCGCGGTCGGCGCAGATCGTTTTTGCACAGATTGACGACGATCCCGCACAGCCAGGCGCGAAAGCTGTTCGGCTTGCGCAGGCTTTCCAGCGAAAGATAGGCTTGCAGGATGGCCTCCTGGGTCAACTCCAGCCCCCACTCCCGATCACCGACGATGCGGGTCGCCAATGAGAGCGCGATCGGTTGATGCCGCACGATCAGTTCATCGAATGCCGGCCGCTCGCCCTGTTGCGCGCGACGCACAAGTTCGCCGTCAGTCATTGATACCGTAGATGGATTGTCGATACGACTCGGCCGCAACTGTCTTTCACCTGTAGTATAGTGGTATAATTCGTCCAATTGGTTACCACGCGCTCATTTTGCGAAGCGATAGCGCATTGAACGACTTTGGCGGGAACGAATTCCCGCTTGCGTTCGTTTCAATGGCACATTATGGTCTGATATGTTTGGTCTGCTGCTCCCTTGGCGCTCTGGCGCCTTCGGGGCGGGCGCAACGGTAGCGCATTCTTCAAGCAGCGCAGGAGTGAAGCCAGAATGAAGACCGTCAGTCGCCTCCCAGGAATCATACACCGGTTTGCCAACACGATGCCCCACAAAGTTCAGTTCGGCGTCCTTGCTCTGATCGTGCTGGCGTTCAGCGCCTGCACCGCGCCGGTGTACAGCCCGGCGGTGGGCGTACCGACGCGCCCCGTTGTCGAGCGAGCGAGCGGCGAACCGGCCATTGCCATCTCGCCCGCGTCAGGCTCGGCGGGCGTCTATGTACAGGTTGTTGGCGAAGGCTGGCCGACGAGCAGCCTGGTGTTGATCGCGCTGCGCGATGAACGCGGGCGCAGCGGCATTCTGGCCGCCAGCACCGCCGACACAGAGGGCAAGATCAGCACCGGTTTTCTCTACCCGATCAGCCCGCGCTGGCTGGACCCGGGAGAGCATACGATACTCGCCTACACGTCCGATGGCCGCAAGGAGGCGACCGCGCTCTTCCGCACCGGCGAGCCGGGTGAAGCGGTTGAAGTGACTGACACTGCGGCTGCGGCGGAGACACCGGTAGCGCAAGAAGCGACCGCCACGCCAACGCACACGCCAACGCCTATCCCCTCGGTGACGCCGACGCCTATCCCTTCGCCGACGCCGACGCACACGCCCATCCCAACGCCGACGCCGCTCATCATCACCGACTGGCGCGGCGACTATTGGAACAATCCAACCCAGTCCGGCCCGCCGCAGCTTACACGCAACGACCTGGTGATCTTCTTCAATTGGGGCGAGGGCGCGCCGGATACCATCCTGGCCGTGAATCATTTCAGCACCCGCTGGAGCCGCACGATCAGCTTCGAAGCCGGCATCTATCGCTTTAACATCGAAGTCGATGACGGCTTCCGCCTCTTCATCGACGGGGTTCTCGTGTTGGATGAATGGGAGGAGGGCGCGGCGCGCACGTTTGCAGTTGATGTCCCCCTCAGCGCAGGAAGTCATACCATCCAGGTCGACTACTTCGAGCGCACCGGCGTGGCAATGATGCGTTTCTGGTGGGAGCGCAAGGAGTCGTTCACCGGCTGGAAGGGCGAATACTTCGGCAACCGCGAACTGCAAGGAAATCCTGTGCTCGTGCGGGACGAGCCGCAGATTGATTTCGTCTGGGCGGAGGGCAGCCCTGCGGCCAACTTGCCGGTGGATCATTTTTCCGCGCGTTGGCAGCGGCGCATCTCCTTTGAAGCCGGTCTCTATAGCTTCTTCGTGCGCGTGGATGACGGCGCCCGCGTCCTGATCGACAGCCAATTGGTACTTGACGAATGGCGGGACGGCGCCGACCGTACGGTCAGTGTGGATGTGACCTTGCCGGCCGGTGAGCGCGCCGTCCAGGTTGAATTCTTCGAGAATTCCGACCACGCCCGCATCAGCTTCTGGTGGCAGCTTGCGCCGACGCCGACGCCAACGCCCACCCCTACGCCAACCGAGACGCCGCTACCGATCGAGACGCCGCTACCGACCGAGACGCCGCTACCGACCGAGACGCCGCTACCGACCGAGACGCCGCTACCGACCGAGACGCCGCTACCGACCGATACACCGACACCGACCGAAACGCCAACGATAACGCCGACACCAACCGAAACGCCGACACCAACCGAAACGCCGACTGAAACGCCGACACCGACACCGACCGAAACGCCAACCGAAACGCCGACACCGACGCCGACGGACACGCCAGAGCCTGAATCTGGTTAGTCTGGTGAATCTGAATAGTGAAATAGGAGCGCCGCGCCATGGCACACAAATACTCGGTCATTCTGGTCACCTTGGCCGGAGATGGCGGCAACGTCTGGGAGAGGCCGCAGGAGGTTCTGGAGACCGTGGCCGCGGCCGGCTACGACGGCGTCGACCTGGATGCGGAGCCGGATCGGATCGACCCGCAGGAGTTCAACAAGGTGGCGTCCATGGCGGCGTCCCTGGGGCTGAAGGTCCCGGCGCTGATCTGCGCCTGGGGCGGCTGGCACGCCGGAGAGGTGCGCGATCTGGCGTCCAGCGATGAGTCGGTGCGCAGCTATGCAGTGCGTTACGCCCAGAAGTGCATTGACCTGGCCGCCGGTCTCGACGAGCCGCCCCTCCTGGAGATCGCCGCGGTCCCGCCTGTCAGCGAATACCCGGTCACGAGCGTGCCGCGTGCGGTCCTGCGGCGCAACTTCGTGCAATCGGCGCGCGAACTTGCTGACTATGCTGCGCCGCGCGGCGTCGACGTGGCGATCGAGCCGATCAACCGCTTTGAGGGTTATGCCGGTTTCCTGAATAGCATTGTGGAGGCGAAGAGCATTGCCGACGAGGTAGGCGTAGACAATCTGGGCGTGCTGGCCGACTTCTTTCACGTCAATATCGAGGATGCAGCCTTGACGGATACGTTGCGCCTGGCCGCTGACAAGCTCATGTGCATCCATTTGGCCGACAACAACCGCCAGGCGCCCGGCACCGGTCATATCGACTTTCTACAGGTGATCAGGACGTTGAACGCGATGGGGTACGGCGGCTATCTGTCGCTTGATGCCGTGCCAGCCAAACCTGACTGGAAGACGCTCGTGAAAAGCTCAATCGGCTTTATGAAACAGATGGAGCAGATGGCGGCTTTGCAGGAGCGCATCACCGGCGCCGAGCGCATGACCGGGGACGTGTAAACTGATGCACGACCGTTCCGCCACTTGAGCGCGTAACAGAAGACCGCGGTTCAATCCACGCGATACAGCGGTTCCAGGCCGGCCGCGATGCGCTCGACGTTCTCGGCGCCTGCCCCGGCGCGGTTGCGCGATGTGCCGTCGGTGACTCCGGCGATATGCGGGGTCGTGATCACGTTGGGCATACTGAATATCGGTTCGTCAAGATCGGGCGGTTCCTGCGAGAAAGTATCCAGACCGGCGCCGGCAAGTTGACCCGCGGCCAGGGCATCACTCAGTGCCGCTTCATCAACCAGTTCGCCGCGCGCGACATTGATCAGGAGCGCCGTCCGTTTCATCAGGCGCAGTCGGCGCGCGTCAATGATGTGGCGCGTCTGCGCGTTCAAATGCAAGTGCAGCGATAACACGTCGCAGGCCGCGATGACCTGATCCAGATCGTCCGGTTTGCCGACAAACTCCAGGTTGAAGCGGCGTACCTCCTCTTCTGTCACATCTCGAATATCTATCGCTGCAATCCTCATGCCGAAAGAGGATGCGCGGCGCGCCAGTTCCTGTCCGCTGGCGCCGAAGCCGGCAATCGCCAGCGACAGCCCCCCTAGCGTCAGGCCCATCGGTCGGTAGAAGACACCTTGCGCAAAGTTGGTTTGGGTCTCGGCGTATTTCCGGGTCAGCATCAATATATACATCATAGCGCATTCGGCCAGGGCCACGCTACTGAACTGCCCCGGGCAGTTCGCCACGGCTATGCCTAGGGCGCGCCAGTGGTCCAGGTCAAAATGATCGATGCCCGTGCCCAATATCTGCCACAGCCGTACTTGCCCTGCGGCCGCATCCGCCATCTCTCTGGTGCCCATTGAGCCGCCGAGGTCAAGCACCACGTCAACGCCTTCGAACTGGGGGGCAAGCGGATGGCTGGCGTCGAAGATGCGCAGGTCATGACGGTCATTGATGGCGGCTTCTACGTCGGCGCGCCACGGTCTGGTCATTTCCGGCCCGGTCGGATGGGGCAGGAAGAGTATCTTTAATTGGTTGGTCATCTTATCTCCTTGCTCCACGGGGCGGGAGTGTGAAATAGTGGATAGTGAATAGAGCAGTTACGAACCACTAGCTACTATCCACCGACGCCTCGCCGCCGAATGCAGCGATCAGGTGACGCTGCACGACGAAGGCGCCCGCGATCATGGGCAACATGAGAATACTGGCCCAGGCCGAGAGCGCACCCCAATCGGCCAGAGCCTCCTCGCCTCCGCTGTAGCGGGCGAAACCCATGATGGCAAGCGGCGCGCCGCCTCCGCTGCCGATAATGACGGGTATGATGAATTGGTTCCAGGAGAACAACGCCGCCAGAATCGTGGCCGCGCCAAGACTGGGCGCGGCGAGCGGAAGATTGACGCGCAGAAAGGCGGTAAACGGTGTCCCGCCATCGATCAGAACCGCTTCATCCAGCTCGCGGGGAATCTGGGTGAAGGCGGCCCACAGCACGAGGATGACGAACGGCAGCGTCGCCAACTGGTAGGCGATCATCAGGCCGTACAGGGAGCCGGTCAGGCGCAGAGAGCGGAATGCGATCAGGAGCGGGATCAGCAGAACGATGACGGGGATGAAGCGTGTCGACATCACGATTCCGCCCAGTCCTACCGCCACCGTGCCCGCCGAGCGCGCCAGGTAATAGGCTGCCGGCGCGCCGATCAGGAGGGATAAGATTGTTGCGCCCAGGGTAACGATGACGCTGGAGCGCAAACCGGGCAACAGGCTTCCCTGCTCGATCACGATGCGATAGTTTTCGAGCGTGGGCGTGAAGAGCAACTTGGGCGGCATCGTCGCAATATCGGTCGGGATTTTGAATGAGGACAGAAACGTCCACAGGATAGGGGTCGCCGCCAGGATGAGCGTGACCGCGATAAAGGCGTATGCGGCGGCATCGGCCAGTATGGTTGCCGCCCCCGCCTTCTTTCGGCCCTTGGCGGCGACCAATTGGGCGCGCACATTTTTGCTGTGCATTATGTCTCCACCAACCGTTCCTCGGGCCGTCCACTCAGCGCCAGAATGATCAGCCCCAAGACGACCAGCACCAGTGTAACGACCACCGCCATGGCGCTGGCGTAGCCCAGATTGGCGTGCTGCGAGAACATCTTGTAGATGTAGATACTGACCAGGTTGGTTGCGTTGGCCGGCCCGCCTCCCGTGAGCATGAAGACCAGATCAAACTGGCGGAAGGCGAAGGTGAGTTGAAACAGGACCACGGTGAACAGCTGCGGTTTGATCAGGGGGATGAGGATGAATCGCATCTCATCCAACGCGGACGCGCCCTCGATTCTTGCGGCTTCAAACGGCTCGGGCGGGACGCGTCGGATGCCGGCGTCGAGAATGAGAACCGCCAACGGCACACGCAGCCAGGCTTCGGTCAGCACGACCGCCAGCAGCGCGGTGTTTGTCTCCACCAGCCAGCCGAGCGGCGCAATGCCCAGCAGTGAGAGCGCGTAGTTCGCCAGTCCATAGGCCGGATCCCAGATAAAGACGCGAAAGACACCGCCAATAACCGCCGGCGCGATGATGGCTGAGCAGGTGAGAACGGTGAGGATGATCGGCCTGGCGCGAATCAACTCCCTGCCGCGACGCTTGCGGTTGAGAACATAGGCGAACAGAAATCCCCAGACAACGACGATGAGGATGCTGACGAGCGTATAGACGATTGTGGTAACGAGAGAGTCGAGCAGCGTCTTGTCGGTCAGCGCGCGGGCGTAGTTGTCGAGTCCGTTGAAACCGATCATATCGGGCCGGGTGAAGAGCCATTTGAACAGGCTGACCCGAATCGCAAAATAGACCGGGTAGAGATAGACGATGGCGAGAACGACAACCAGAGGCGCAACAAAGTAGAGCGGCTGTTTCTGCTTGGACATGCATTCCTCCAGCTACAGCGGTCGGCTGCCAGTGATCGCTGCCACTGCGTTTACGGGACGATGACCGCTTTGAGCGCTTCCAGCCGCCGACTCGTCTCAAGGCCCTCGCGAACGCCGTCCAGGTCAAAGCGGTGTGTGATCATCTCCGAGAAGGGCACAGTTTTGTGGAAGGCGCGCATGATTTCGAGCACCGAGCCGAAAGCGGCCGGCGGCAACGTCCACGAGCCGTGAATGTTGAGGTGCTTGTAACAGAGCAAACTGGGGTCGAACTCGATCGTGCCCTGCCGCGTAAACGACCCGACCTCGACAATCGTGCCGCCGCGCCGCGCCAACTCCAGCGCTTCGGCAAAGGCCTGGGGTATGCCGGCCGCCTCGATGACGACGTCGGCGCCCAGGTTATGGGGGGTGAGCGCGCGCACCGTCTCCAACCGCTCGGCGGGATCGGTCATATCGTCGATGTTGATGACATGATCGGCACCGAGCCGTTTGCAGATATCAAGACGCGGCTGCGGCGCGCCGATGACGATCACCTGGGTCGCGCCCGATAGTTTGGCCAGCGCGGCTGCACTGGCGCCGATCGCGCCCGCGCCCTGCACAACGACGGTCTGGCCGAGGCCGAGGCCGTCCAGGCGATCGGGCGCGCCGGGCCTGTGCGCTCGCTGAACCGCGGCCAGCGCGATTGCAATCGGATCCACCAACACGGCTACATCGGTGGGCACATCGTCGGGCACGCGGTAGATCAGACCTTCGCCTTTGATGTAGAAACGTTCGGCAAAGGCGCCCATGCCCTCTTCGCCGGGATCATCGAATACGCCGCCCATGCACAGCCAGGGCGCCAGCAGAGTGCGGCAGGCATAACACCGACCGCAGTTGAGATTGATGTAAACGACCCGATCGCCGATGTCGATCGGATTCCCCAGATGGTCGGCTGTGGGGAAGCGGCTGCCCTTTTCGACGATAACGCCCACATATTCATGCCCGAGTACATAGGGCATCTTCATCGGCAGAGGAAATGACTCCGGCGTGTAAAATAGATGCACATCCGTGCCGCAGATACCACACATTTCAATCTTGATGAGCGCATCTTCGTCCTTGGGCGTCGGGATCGGGCGAGATTGAATCTCGATATGCTGCGGACGGGTAACCACTGCGGCCTTCATTGCCATGTCGCCGACTCCTTTTTTTGTGCGTTCATGTTGAAAACGCGCTCTTTTGTGTATTGCGCTTTGCGCATTGCGTAGGAGGCACTCCCTGCGCGGGTTAGGGTACGAATCAGGTTTCGCACCTGACTGCGTTCAACCGGCGTAGGCGAAGGCAGGCAGACCGCGCGCTTTCACCTTGACTCTCAACAGAGAACCGGCCAAAGGTTGTTCCCGCAGCGCCTGCTCATCCATGAGATAGCGGCAGGAGGTGATGTAGAGGTCGTCCAGGTCGTCGCCCCCGAAAGCGCAGGATGTAATCTGCTCAACCGGCAGCCGCACCGTTTCGAGCAGAGCGCCGGACTGTGGATCGTAGCGCCGCACGCCCCAGCCGCCGAATACGGCAATCCACACCATACCCTCTTCGTCGATGGTCATGCCATCAAAGTGACCTGGGCCGCCGTTTTCAATGACGACGCGCTCGTTGTGGATGCCGCCGGTCTCCAGGTCGTATTCCCACGCTCTGACATTGTCGCGTGCGGTGTCGATGTAGTACATGGTACGGTCGTCGAGGCTCCAGACGATGCCATTGGAGATGGTGACCGGTTCGACCTTGCGCGTGACCGAGTGATCGATGTCAAGGCAGTAGAGCGCGCCGCGGTCCGGCTCGCCGTTGAACTCCATTGTGCCGGCCCAGAAGCGGCCTGCCGGGTCGCACTTGCCGTCGTTGAAGCGGTTGGCGGGGATGGCGCGCTCCGGGTCGGCGATGGGGGTGAGCTTTTCGGTGGCCAGGTCCAGCGCGGCAAAACCGTTATGCAGGGCGACCATCAACCCGCCGCTGGCCCTGGGCACCACAGTCCCGACCGCCTGACCGACATCAATGGCGCGGTTGTGCCCGGTTCTGGGATCGAACACATACAGCTGGTTGCCGAGGATATCCAGCCAGTAGAGCACGCCCTTATCGCCGTCCCAAATCGCGCCCTCGCCGACGATTGCTTCGATGCTTACGGCTACTTCCGGCTCCACACGTGTCTCTTTCACTTGTCATCTCCTGCGTCCGAGGGTCTAGAATTCTACCGACCTCTGTTCATCAACGACCCTATTTTTCTGACGGCAAGCGTTTCTGCACGAAATCCCATACTTCACGTGCTAACGCCAGCGCTTCTTGTGCTTCCTCCTCAGTCAACTCTGGCAGTTCGCCTGGATAGCGAAGCGCGACTGCATAGGGAGTTAGCTAATCGCGGCATGGCGCAGTGTGTTGAAGGATGTATCAAATGGCAGACACATCGCTATCCAGGCAACGAGCGAATGCGTTCTCGCAAGTGGTTCATCGTGCCATGCAAGATACGCTTTCAATGCTGTTCCGCTGGCCTGCTGACAGTGGAAGCCGCCAGAATTGCTCAGGGGATCAGGTCGCGCAAGCAACCACTCGGCGGATTGGAGATCATGACTTCCCTTGAGCAGCCAAGCTTGAATCTCATCAGCTTTGGTTTCATCCATAGAGCAGCTTTCCTTCAGCCCGCACTCTGGATGGAAACGACGTTTTCACACGGCAGCCGCGCTGAAATTCGGCCGCGTCAGCACAATCAAGTCTACCGGGGTCGTCAAACCCCACAGAAGGTCAGTAAGAGAGCGCCTCGCGCCGGTGACGGGGCAAGTCGGATTCGGGCAGGACAAGCAACAGGTCGATATCGCTGCCAGGATCAGCCTGCCCGCTGGCCTGTGAGCCAAACAGATAGATGCGGTCGGGCTGCATCCCCCGCACTAGCCGGTTGACAATCTCTTCTAATATCTCAGAGGACACGGCCTGCAGGCGAGACGCCTGCGCTCCCAAGTCATGTGTCATCATCACTGCGCCTGGCGAGAAGAGAGTAAAACCCCTTTCATTCCATACTTAGCGCGGCCCACTGCGGATGGTCGCGATGCGGTCTTCAAGCGCGTCGAACTCGGCCTCGGTCTCCAAAACGCCGACCTCCAACTCGTAGGTCACCGTCTCAGCCGGTTCAAGCACCTTCAGCCGACTCTGTGCGCGCTCAGCCGCCCTGCCGCCCTGCCGGCAGTTCCCCGGCTCCAGGCCAACGACATAAGACTGGTGCTGCAACACCTTCCACAGTGTGAATTCGGGCAGTGTACTGCGGCTGTACTTGAGATACAGACCGATGCCATCGCCCTGTGGACGCCCGCGGTTCAGGAGCGCCACGGTTACATCGTCATTTTCGTCAGCCGCCATGACGAGGTTGTAGACGCGGTTGACGTAGTGCGGCTGCGGCGGGGCAAAGGTATGGTAGCGTTCTATCTCCCGCACCGACGCCTCGTGAATGGCCCGGCTCATCTCCGCGCCCAGCATCTGATCCCAGGTGATATCCCAGGGGATAACGTCGAGAGCGGGCGCGGCGAGGCATGTATCGGCGTCCAGCAGGGGGAAACCGAAGTTCATGTGGTAGACCAGCATATGCGCCGCCGGTTCAAACCCCATGTTTTCCACCGTGTCGTGGATGTGCAGCGCCTTCTCGCCCATCTTGCACCACACCTTGCGCGTGAGACAGAGGTTTTCCCCCAGCGGCACCGTCTCGCGCACCCTGCCTTGCGCCCACATGATATAGTCGTCGCCATCCCAATCGCCGTCGAGCATGACGTTGCGCGCCGGGATGTAACTGGCTCTGCCGTGGAGCGGGAACTCCTGGCCCTGGTCGACGCTGGCATGTCCGGCCGCGGCGAGGCCGCAGGTCGCCAGCAGGCCGCCGAAGAAGCCCCTGGACCAGCCGGTCGGGCTGGCCTCATGGTACCATGGACCCACTTCACCCGTGGACGAGCGCCAGGCAAGAGGAATGTCTTTGAACTCCAGGCGCGCGATGTCCATGCCGCGCGCCGGCAGCACGGTAAAGTTGAGACCGGAGCCGCTGCTGAAGTCGATGGCGGCAACGCCGGCCTGGTTGCCGTCGCGCAGTTCAATGCCGCGCACGCCGCCGATCTGGGAGATGTCCCCCACCCTCTGCAAGATTTCCTGTCTGCTGAAGCGTTTTCCCCAGAGTTCCACCTTGCCAACTCCAGTTGCCTGTTGTCAGTCGGGACTGAAGCCGACCATTGCATGTTGGCCGCCATCGGCCACGACTGTGGCGCCGACGATGAAGCGTGAGGCATCCGAAGCCAGGTAGGCGATGACCTCTGCAATCTCCTCGCCATCGGAGAAGCGCCCCACGCGCTGTGGTTCTTTCAGAACGGCAGCGTCGAACGCGAGGTCGTTCTCCTCGAAGTAGGCGCGCGCCATGGGCGTGTCAACGGCTCCGGGCAGGACGGCGTTGACGCGAATCCCGTTGGGCAGGAGGTCGAGGGCCATGCCGCGCGTAAGCCCGACGACACCGGCCTTGGATGCGGCGTAGACGGCGAATCCGGGCATCGTAACCTGCGCCTGGAGTGACGCCACATTGACGATGCTGCCTCCGCCGCGACGGCGCAACTGCGGAATGGCGTACTTGCTCACCAGGAAGACGCCCTTGAGGTTCGTGCCGTGCATCTGCTCCCATTCATCTTCGCTCGTCTCTTCGATGCTCTTGCCGACAATCTGCATCCCGGCATTGTTGACCAGCACGTCGAGCCCACCGATATCGGCGGCGATCTCAGCGCACATACGCCTCACCTGCTCTGCATCGGAGACATCACATTGGATGAAGGTTGCCTTGCCGCCGGCCTTTTCAATCGCGGCGGCGGCGGCGCGACCGCCCGCCGCGTTGCGGTCGGCGACGATCAGCGATGCGCCTTCGGCAGCGAAGAGTTGGGCGGTGGCGCGACCGATGCCGCCGCCACCGCCCGTGACCAGGACGAGCTTGTCTGCAAAGCGCACCGGCTATTCCTTGACGCCCTGCTCTTCGAGAATGCGGTTGATCTCGTCATTGGCATCCAGCAGCGCCTGTTCAGGATCAGCACCGCCAGCCGCTACCTGCGACCAGGTATCGCCAAGCACACCCAAGATGGCGCCGGCGCCGGGAACGTTGGGCGCGGCCTTGCCCGTTACCTCCCACGCTTTGGTCATCACCGGCAGCAGTTCCGGCATCGCAGGATGCAACTGCTCGATATTCGGATCCTCCAGGATCGACGTGCGCGCGAAAAGGATGCCGTGCTCGGTGGCGAAGCGGTGAGCCGTTTCCTTGCTCGTGATCCACTTCATGAACTCCCAGGTGGCCTCTTTGTTCTTGCTATGGGCGTTCATGGCGATCAGACCGCCCGCCAGGTTGGATTTGCCCGCGACCCAGCCGCGTCCATTCTCCGGGTGGTAGGGCATCAGCACAGCGCCAAAGCGGCCAGGGGTATCGGTCTCGTTCGGGTCCCACAACTTTTGCACCCAGGAATCGAGAAACTCGGCCATGGCCATCTTTCCGTCAAGCGCCCAGGTAAAGTGGTCATAGAACTCCATCGCGTGAACGGCGGTCGGCATGTACTGGTTCAGTTCAAGGCCGAACCTCCAGGAGTCGAGGCAGCGGGGGTCGTCGAGGGTGGCGTTGAAATTCTCGTCGTAAATCTCACAGCCGAAGGTCCAGGCTAACATCTGCCCACCCCAGGTGGCGGCGGGGAAGCCCTGTTTCTGCGGCGAAATGTGGCCCCACAGGTCGATTTCGCCGTCGCCGTCGGTGTCGCGCGTGAAGAACTCCGCCATGTCCAGCCACTCGTGCGTGGTCTTGGGCGGCGCGAGATCGTATCCATACTTGTCTTTGAAATCGGCCTGTTCCTGGGGATCGTTGAAGAGTTCCTTGTCGTATACGAGGATGCGGGTGGTCAAGTTGAGGGGCAGCCCCCAGATCTGGTCGGGGAAGAGGCCGACCTTGGTGTGCGTGTCCCACACGGAGGGAATGAAGTCATCGACGTCGATCTCGGCGCGATCGCGCTCGATCAGGTCATTGACCGGCTCCAGCCATCCCGCGGCCGTGTGGTCGGGGATCCAACTGGGTGACTCGCGGAAAACGTCGTAGAATCCGGTTTCGGCCTGGAACTCTGAGACCATTTTTTGCAGCATGACGCCGCCGGGCAGCAAATCAACCGCAACGCGAATGCCGGTCTCCTTGTAGAACTCGTTTACCATGTCGGGGATGACCCAGCTAACCGGCTCGTAGGGGGCCAACATGCGCAGCACGGTGCCATCGTAGGGTTTGGGCTTGTCCTCGGCCGCCTCGGCCATCTCCTGCTCGGCGGCGGCTGCCTCGACCGCGGCTCTGGCGGCTTCGGCAATGGCCTGCGCGGCGGCCAACTCCTCGGCGCTGCCGGCTTTGGCGGCCTCGACTTCTGCCAGGGCTGCCTCGGCGGTGGCTTGCGCGGCCGCGACTTCAGCCTTTGCTGCCTCCAGTGCCCCACTATCCGGGGCCGCCGGCGCGGCGCACTGTGTGGTTACGAGGGCGAGAATGACGCCCAAAATGACGAGCTTCCACAGCTTCTTCCCTTTCATGGGAAATCCCTCCTTGTCTGAGTTTATACTGACCTGTGTCCGAGGCCGCCGAACCGCCCAACCCCGCAGCGGGCGGCGGGTGCGTAGAATCGACTGAAGTGGAGAGAAGCGCATTTGGACTAAATCGCCTCCTTTGCGCCCGTTCCGGTTGAAGGTATTGGCAAACGCTGTGATGTCATGCATCTGGAGAAGTTATACTAACCTGAGTTCGGAGTAAGTGAGCACCTTATCAAGCTGGTAGAATAGAAGTTCTCTAACAAAAATTCTCCAGCAAAGAAAGGTGCTCAGTGATGAGTATACTCAATCTGTTCTGTCATGTCGATGATTTCTGTCAGTGGTTGGCTACATGGGAGAATGCCAAGTTGTTAGGCGTGGCTCGCAAGCGAGGGCCGGCCCCGCGCTTGAGCTTGAGTGAAGTGATGGCGATTCTGATTCACTTCCATCAGTCGCATTATCGCGATTTCAAGGCCTTCTATACGCAGCACGTATGTAAGCATATGCGCAGTGAATTCCCTGCTCTGGTCAGTTACACACGCTTTGTGGAGTTAATGCCATCAGCCCTGGCAGCCATGTGTCTCTATCTGCGTGTGCGCTTTGGCCAGGCGACAGGGGTGGCATTCATTGATTCGACCCCGTTGTCCGTCTGCCACAACAGACGCATCGGCCGCCACCGGGTCTTTGCCGAGGTGGCCAGGCGCGGCAAGAGCAGCATGGGATGGTTCTATGGCTTTAAACTCCATCTGATTGTCAATGACCAGGGGGAATTGCTGGCGCTTCAACTCACGCCCGGCAACACCGATGACCGTAAACCGGTCCCACAGATGACCAAAAAGTTGTGGGGGAAGCTGATCGGCGACCGCGGCTATCTCTCCCAAGTTCTCTTTGAGCAACTCTTCGCACAGGGACTGCAATTGATCACGCCCATTCGTAAAAACATGCAGAATCGACTCGTCGTTCTCGAAGACAAGCTGCTAACGCGTAAGCGCTTCGTCATTGAAACCATCGTTGACCAACTCAAGAATATCTCACAGATTGAACACACCCGTCACCGCAGCACGACCAACTTTGTCGTCACTCTCATCGCCGGTCTGATTGCCTACACTTGGCAAGCTAAGAAACCATCTCTCAATCTTCCTGACACAGATATGGCTCTATTGCCGGCCTTAATCTAACTCCGAACTGGGGTTATACTACGACAGTCTGCGAACTGTCAAACGTGTAAAATTTGCCGGATGCCCTGCCCGCTCGGCTGCGGCGTATCCTGGTTGACAGCGGGCAGTGATTTCACTACCATGCAGGCAAATGAGGAGTGACACGCCCACTGGTCACAAGGAACCGGTGTCACGGGAGGAGATAAGCGATGCCTGCATATGAGCTTGCCAACCAGGTAGCCATTGTCAGCGGCGCCGGACAGGGGATGGGGCGCGCGATTGCGCGACGCTTGGCGCGTGAAGGCGCGACGGTGGTCGCGGCTGACATCAATCCGGAGTCCGCTGACCAGGTGGCAGCGGAGATCGAGGCGCAGGGCGGGACGGCGCTGGCCCTGCAGGTCGATGTCACCAGCCGGGCCGATACCGAGCGCATGGTGAGCGAATGCGCAGCCCGCTGCGGACGCCTCGACATCATGGTCAACAACGCCGGCGTGCTGGCCGTCACTCCAGTGTTGGAGATGGACGACCGCGCCTGGGACTGGCAGATGGACGTCAATGCCAAGGGCGTGTTGTACTGCTCACAGGCTGCCGCGCGCCAGATGATCGCCCAGGGAGAAGGTGGCCGGATCATCACCATCGGCTCCACGGCCGGCAAGATCCCGGCCGGCAAGGACGTTCCCATCGCCGGGTACGTGGCCAGCAAGCACGCCGCGGTCGGACTGACGAAACAGATGGCGCTCGAGTTGGCACGCTACAACATCCTGGTGAACTGTGTGTTTCCCGGCATCGTTGACACGGAAATGCTGGACATCGTCCACGGCGAGATTGCCCACATCGAAGGCGTGCCGCAGCAGGAGGTCCGGGAGCGGGCGCGTGAGTCGGTCCCGCTGGGCTATTTCCAGTCTCCGCAAAAGGTGGCCAATATGGTGGCCTTCCTTTGTTCGACGGACGCCGACTATTCGGTTGGCTCGGTCTTCGACGTGACCGGCGGCGCCTTTCCGTACTACTGAGTTTTTGGTCTGCGGGGCTGTTTTCACGCACAGGCCATGCAGTGTCAACTGCCCTGCTGTTGCGCTGCCTGCCTTCAGATGCGTGCATCCCAACATGGTGGCGCACCTGACAGCGAGAAACGTGTCACGCTTTCTCCAATCAATCGGAGCACACAACGCTCATATAATGTATAATATGTCCTAGCGGGAGCCCCCGCACACCATTGCCAGGCGAACGAGTTCTGCTTTCTCTTCCGGCGCGCCTACATGACTCGCTTCTGTCACTGCATCAGCTTCGTGGACATCGACCGTCCACGAATTGATATTCACTTTCAAAAGACTTACCCGTAAACGCTAGTTATCGCTCGTGTAACGCTCGTACGTGTACAACCCTTCAACCGCTACGATGAGGCCTCCAGAGCGGCCTGTGCGCGGTCAACGCGACGACGCGGGCGGCCTTCGCCAGCCGCCGGTCTGCCGTGATTCACCAAGAATTCTTGCCCAATCTCTCGGAAACTCTCGTAGAACTCTCGTACATCTCTCATGCGAGCGCTCTACAGGTGCCCGTAAAGCATTTTTGTGTCAATTAATGTGGATCACGTTTGAAATCGAGACTTTTCGGGCGAATAAAGCAATTGAATCGTGGACGTCTCGCCTGCCCTTGCGCAATACGGAATACGCAATACGCAATTGAGAAAAAAGCGGCTTCTCAATGTGAACGCACATTGGTATAGTTAACCTCCCAATGCCCCTCCTGTTTTCCCCTCCTCATCGCCGAATCACCCCGCCTTCCCGCCTCACCCCCATTCGGTGTTGCACCTGTGTAAGAAAGGAGGTTGGAGATTCCCCGCCGGTGCGGTAAGATGCGGTCTCAAAGCGTACCCCCTACTTCTGTTCCTGGAACGGTCAGGCGGTCTCTCTTCACCAGATTTCTATCTTCCTCTCAGAAGGAGCGTTGAAATTCCAATGGCAAATCGGGATATGTTCGACCTCACGGGGCGGAATGCGCTCGTCACCGGCGGAGGGCGTGGGCTGGGCAAGGCGATGGCCATGGGATTGGCCCAATACGGCGCCAACATCGCCATCGTTGACATCGACCTGGACACGGCACAGAGCACAGCCGAGGAGCTTAAGGCGTTGGGCGTGCAGTCGTTGGCTTTGCGCGCTGATGTCCGGCGCGAGGAGGACGCGCAGCGCGCGGTGAACGAGACTGTTGAGGCTTTGGGCAGCCTCGATATCCTGCTCAACAACGCCGGCATCGCCACCGTTGAACCGGCTGAGACGCTCAGCCTGGCCGACTTCAAGCGCATTTACGATATCGACGTAACCGGCATCTTCCTCTTCTCCAAAGCCGCCTTCGGCCCGATGTCGCAGCAGGGGCGCGGCAACATCATCAACATCGCCAGCATGGCCGGTATCAGCGCGCCGGACCCGCAGAAGCACGCGCATTACAACTCTGCCAAGGCCGCGGTAATCATGCTCACCAAGTCGCTGGCGGCCGAGTGGGCCAGCCGCGGGATTCGCGTCAATGCCCTGGCGCCGGGCTATATGATCACGCCGCCGGTGATCAAGATGCGGGCGGAGGATCCGCAAATGTGGGAGCACTGGATGTCCCGGGTGCCGATGGGCCGGGTCGGCGAACCGCCTGAGTTGCAAGGCGCGGTCATCTACCTGGCTTCCGATGCCTCCAGTTACATGACCGGGAACATCATGGTCATTGACGGTGGCTATACCTGCTTGTAAATTGTTCGAGGCGCCGCCGCTGCGCCATTTGCGCGCGCTAAGGAAAGGAGTTCCACAAGATCAGGCTGTCAGTTTGTTCGTAAAGTGGTGGGCGCGCTTTGGGCCGCTCATTATCGTAACAATTTGGTTCTGCACAGGGTTGCCCCCTGTCGAGTCAGTGGCACGAGATTCCATTGAGTTTGCTAGTTTGATCGGCGATTTTCACCTGCCTATTCGTTGGTAACGTAATCGTGTAGCACTCACAAGTTCTAGGAGGTTCAGAGCAATGACTCAGACAAAAGGACGGTATCTTGTAGGTATGCTCGCGGCATTCGTCCTCCTGCTGGGCGCCTGTCAGCCTGTCGCTTCGCCCGCCTCGGATGCCGAAGCGCCCGCCGAGAAGAAAACCTTTGTCTACGCCGCCATCAGAGAGTGGCGCAGCCTGGAGGCATTTAATGCCTATGATGAATTGCAGGCGCCCGGCCTGCGCAATGTGATCGAGGTGCTGTTGGACCGCGATCCCGTCACGAACGAGTTGATCCCCGAGCTTGCCACCTCTTTCGAGCCACTTGATGAACTGACTTGGCGATTTACAGTTCGCGAAGGGGTGACCTTCCACGACGGCTCGCCTCTCAACGCCGAGGCCGTCGCCTACGCCATCAACCATCAATGGGGCGAAGAGAACGCCTTCTCGGTTCGCGGCTTCATGGGGCCGCAGATAACGGCTGAGGCCGTGGACGAATTCACCGTCCACGTAATGACGGCCTCGCCGGACCCGATTCTGCCCAACCGCATGCACATCCAGGGCGTCTCATCAATGCGGCAGCTTCTCGAAGAGCCGGACCAATATCCTCTCGTGCCGATCGGCACCGGCCCATACAAGTTCAAAGAGTTCAGAGCGGGCGACGCATTCATCCTCGAAGCCAACCATGATTGGTGGGGCCTCGACCCTGACCAGGGGGCGCGCGGCGCGATCAACTTTGATGAGCTTGTCTTTCTCTATCGCGCCGAGGATGCCGTTCGACTCGCGCAGGTGAAGACCGGAGAGGCTGACATCGCCCAGTGGATTTCAGCCGAGAGCTGCCAGGAGGCCGAAGCCAGCGACGGAATCGGCTGCCGCAGCCAGGTCAGTGTCGAGACTCTGTGGATGCGCATGGACCTCGAACCGCCGCGCGAAGGCACCGCCTTTGGCGATCAGCGGGTCAGGCTGGCATTCCAATTGGCCGTCGACTACGACACCATCGTCGATACCATTCTGGGCGGCCAGGCCACCATCGCACGCCAGATGGTCGGCCCCTCCGCGGCCGGTTACAACGAGAGCCTCGAACCATACGGCTACGACCCTGAGCGAGCCAAGCAGCTTCTGGACGAGGCCGCAGCCGACGGCGTGCCCGTCTATGAGACCGAGTTTGTCAACGCCAGTCTCAGCGGCTGGTTCGCCCGCAGCGAGGAACTGCACCAGGCCGTGAACGCCTACCTGCAGGATGTCGGCATCAACGTTGTATTGGAGGTGTCGGAGCTTGATCCCTTCCTCGAGAAGGTCGGCGTTCGACCTCCGCCCGGACGCGGCCGCTATTTCTACGTCGGGCCGCACGGCAATGAGCTTTACGACTTTGCACTTTCACTCAGCGGTCATCTCTCCTGTGGAAGTCCCTTCGCGGCCGGCTGTTTCCCCGAGCTTGATGAGATGGCTGCAGCTGCTGGGCCGCTGACCGGCGCAGAGCGCGACCAGGCCCTGAAGGAGATCGCGCAGTTCGTCCATGATGAGGTTTATGCCGGCGCCGTCGCGCATCTGGACCTCTCCTACGCCGTCAATGATTGCCTCAGCTGGGATGTTCCGCTAGGGCACCGGTCGTTGGCCAAGGATATGGACAATACCTGTGACTAAGCGCCGATTCTGATCGTTCGCGCCGTGTGCGCACGCATATAGCGCGAATGTTCAAAAACACCGGCGGCGAGTGGCGAACGCAGATGCTTTCCACTCGCCGCCGGTTTCAGGACAACGCCCAGGATAGGCAGGAGGAGCTTGTATGCGCGAGTAACTCCCTTGCCCCAAAAGGAGTGTCTACATGGCTGGCTACGTAGCTCGACGACTTATCCAGTCGATCTTCGTCCTCGCGGTTGTCCTGACCCTTGTTTTCTTCGCAGGACGCGTCATTGGCAATCCGGCAGCCCTTATCTTGGGACCTGAAGCGCGTGCGGAGGATGTGAAAACACTTGAGGCACGCTTCGGCTATGACAAGCCGCCGCTTGTGCAGTTCGGGCGCTATGCACGCGGCGTCGTATCGGGAGATTTCGGCAACTCATGGTGGCAGCAAAGACCGGCGCTGCCCATGGCGTTGGAACGGCTGCCCGCTACCTTGAAACTCGCCGCGGTGACGATGCTGTTTGCGCTGCCGCTGGCCATGATCCTGGGCTCGCTGGCGGCCTGGAAGCCCGGTTCACTGGTAGACAAAGTCGTCAACGTGATCTCGCTGACCGGCGCCTCCGCGGTCGACTTCTGGATCGGCCTGATGCTGATTCTCTTCTTCGCAGTTCAGTTGAGACTGCTGCCAACGTCTGGCTCCGGTTCGTTGAAATTCATCATCTTGCCCGCTCTGACGTTGTCGTTGAGGCCATTGGGCCGCGTCGCGCAGGTTACACGCAGCGCGATGCTGGATCAGTTGAGCAAACCTTATATCAAGACAGCGCGCGCAAAGGGATTCAGAGAAAGAAATATCGTACTGGGCCAGGCGCTCAAGAATGCCTTCATCCCGATAATCACCCTGTCAGGCGACGAGGCAATCTCCACACTCAACGGCGCGGTTGTCGTCGAGACCGTCTTTGCCTGGCCCGGCCTGGGGCTTCTGATCGTCTCGGCTGTGACCAACCGGGACCTGCCGCTGATCGAGGCATTGGTCTTTGTTGTGGCGATTATGATCATCGTCATGAATCTCCTGGTTGACCTTACCTATACGTATCTGGATCCAAGAGTGCGTTACGGCTAGAAAAGGGAACGAGTGCCCGCTCTACATCAGATGACCGCCGCCGACCCGCCAGCGGCGCTAGATTCAGGCGAGCCTGCGCGCAACGTAACCTTCCGAAAGTTGCTGAGCGCGCTCTGGCGGGACAAGCTGATGCTCTTCCCGCTTATCTTTCTTGTTGCGCTGGCCGTGGCAGCAGTGGGAGCCGATTTCGTCGCGCCGCACGACCCGTACGACCAGAACCTGCGCTCGCGCAATCTGCCGCCAATGTCCTCGCCCGCGTCCGAGACACCGAGCTTTACCTATCTGCTCGGCGCCGACCCGCTGGGGCGCGACCTGTTCAGCCGCCTGATTCATGGCGCGCGCATCTCACTCGCCGTCGGGCTGTCGAGCGTATTGGCCTCGGGTTCTCTTGGAATCCTGTTGGGTCTGATGGCGGGCTACCATCGCGGCTGGCTGGACGACCTCGTCATGCGCGGCGTCGACGTTTTGATGGGCATACCGGGTCTGTTGTTGGCGCTTTTCCTCCTTTTCCTCGTCGGCACCGGCTTCTGGAACCTGGTTCTCGTCTTCGCACTAACGCGTTGGATGATCTATGCACGCGTGACGCGCGCCCTGACGTTTTCATTTCGCGAGCAGCCGTTCGTGGAAGGCGCGCAGACGATCGGCTGCAGCGACAGCCGCATCATCTTTCGGCATATCCTGCCCAATCTGGCGTCGCCGATTATGGTGCTCGTGACGCTTGAGATCGCGATCGTGATCCTCGCAGAGGCCGGTCTGAGTTTTTTGGGGATGGGAATCCAGCCGCCTGCGCCATCGTGGGGCCGCATGGTCGCCGCGGGCCGCGATTACATAACGAACGCATGGTGGCTGATCACCTTCCCCGGCTTCGCAATCCTGTTCACGGCCTTGTCGCTCAATCTCACGGCGTCATGGTTGCGCATGGTCAGCGACCCCGTGCAGCGCTGGCGTTGGTTCATGGGGCCACCGGATCCGCACGATGAAGCGGATGCACTGAGTGCCTTGCCACACAGCGCAAGCGCAAGCATAGAGACCTCCGAACCAAGGCGCCCGCCCGCAGTCAATGGTCATCACTTACTCGAAGTGATCGACATGCGGGTCAACTTCCGTACGCCTGACGGCCTCCTCCACGCCGTGAATGGGATCAGCTACACGCTGGATCGGGGCCAGACATTGGCCATTCTGGGCGAGTCAGGCTCGGGCAAGACGGTGAGCGCCGAAGCGGTTATGGGCATTCTCGATAGCCCGCCCGCGTTCGTGCCCGGTGGTTCGGTTCTCTTCGACGGCATCGACCTGCTACAGGTCAGCCCGTCGCGGCGGCGGCGGCTCTGCGGCGAGAGGATCGCGATGATTTTCCAGGATCCTTTGAGCGCATTGAACCCGGGCTACACTGTCGGCTCGCAGATTGCCGCCATGTTCCAAGAGCATCGCGGGACATCGAAGCGTGAAGCCACCGCCAAAGCCATCGAACTGATGGACCGGGTGCGCATTCCATCCGCCCGCGAACGCGCGCATGACTATCCGCACCAGTTTTCGGGCGGTATGCGGCAACGGGTGATGATCGCCTCGGCCATCGCATTGGACCCCGATCTGCTCATCGCCGACGAGCCTACGACCGCCCTTGATGTTACGATCCAGGCGCAGATCATGGAGTTGCTGACCGATCTGCAAAAGGAGACGGGCATGGGCCTGATCCTCATCACGCATGATCTGGGCGTGGTGGCCGACGTTGCCGATAACGTGGCTGTGATGTATGCTGGCAAAATTGTGGAAACCGGCCCGATCGAGGAGATCTACAGCCGGCCGGCGCATCCGTATACCAAGGGGCTTCTGGAGTCGGTGCCGCGCGTCGATCAGAAGATGGAGTCGCTGCGACAGATCAGCGGCGCGCCGCCCAACCTGCGCTTCATTCCGTCGGGCTGTCCTTTCCACCCGCGCTGCGCCTACGCGGTTGACCGCTGCTCGGTCGAGCCGCCGCCGCTCTACGAGGTCCGGCATGAGCGCAGCGCCTCGTGCCATCGTTTCGAGGATGTTTTGCATGTCAACTGACGGTTTTCGCCGCCGCGCCGGGAGTGGCGAAACAGAGCCGCTCAACCCGCCCACAGGGGGTGGGGACGAGCCCATACTCAGGGTTGAAAATCTTATAAAGTACTACCCGACGGAGCGCAGGGGGTTTTTGGGCGCGCGGCGCGGCGCCATCAAGGCGGTTGACGGGGTAAGTTTCGACCTGCACCGGGGCGAAACGCTCGGGTTGGTGGGCGAGACCGGCTGTGGAAAGTCCACCATTGCCAGAACGCTCATGCGTCTGGAGGAACCGACCAGCGGCGCTGCATATTTCAAAGGACGTGATCTCTTCACCCTGTCCAAAGCCGCTGTACGGGCCCTGCGGCGCGAGATTCAGATGGTCTTCCAGGACCCGTTCGCGTCGTTGAACCCGCGCATGGAAGTGGGCCAGATCATCGCCGAGCCGTGGGTCGTTCATCCTGGCATCGTGCCGAAGGAAGAACAGGGCCAGCGCGTCAGCGCGTTGCTTGAGCGTGTCGGGTTGCTGGCAACGGACGCCCGTCGTTATCCACATGAGTTTTCGGGCGGGCAGCGCCAGCGCATCGGGATCGCCCGCGCTTTGGCCCTGCAACCGGATCTGATTATCTGCGATGAACCTGTTTCGGCGCTTGACGTTTCGGTGCAGGCGCAGGTCATCAATCTGTTGGCCGAACTCCAGGCCGACCTGGGGCTGTCCTACATCTTCATTGCCCACGATCTGGCGGTTGTGCGGCAGATCTCCAATCGCGTCGCGGTCATGCACCTGGGCCGGATTGTGGAGATCGGCGGCGAGGATGAGATCTACGCGCGCCCAACCCATCCCTACACGCAGGCCCTGCTCTCGGCAGTGCCGGTGCCGAATCCGGTTGGGCGCAAAGAAAGGAAGCGCATCGTATTGGAAGGGGAGTTGCCTAGTCCTGTGAATCCCCCTTCGGGTTGCACCTTTCGAACCCGTTGCTGGAAGGCCGAGTCGATCTGCAGCCAGGACCGGCCACAACTCACTGATCGATTCAACCACGGTCATCCGAGCGCCTGCCACTTCGCCGAGTTGCAGGCTGTGCCGGCCGCGGGGATGGCCTGATGCCAACCAGGCGGCCTGCGTCGGTGCAATCCATTTTCAAGAGGAGGCGATGCAGATGAAGATCGGCGCCCTGCTCTGGGCGCAGCAGACCGACTGGCCGGCGCTGCGCGATGCCGCGATCGCGGCCGACCGGGCCGGGTTCGATTCTCTCTGGGTATCCGACCATCTCCTCTGCCCTGTTGGCCCGTGGCGCAATCCGGTCTACGAAGCCTGGACGACCATCGCCGGCTTGGCCGCGCTGACCGAGCGGGCGACGATCGGCACGTTGGTGGGCGCGATTACCTTTCGCAACCCCGGCCTGGTGGCGAAGTTGGCAACGACGGTTGACCACATCACCGGCGGACGGGCGGTGCTGGGTCTGGGCGGCGCCTGGCATGCGCAAGAGCATCACATGTACGGGATCGACTTCGGCGCCAGCGCGGGTGAACGGCTGGACCGGCTCCACGAAGCCGTCCCGCTCATTCGGCGCCTGCTCGACGGCGAGACCGTGACCCACAGCGGCCGCTTCTACAATCTGGTCGAGGCGGAGCAGTTCCCGCGGCCGTTGCAGACCCGCCTGCCGATTCTGATCGGGGGCCAGGGGCGGCGCAAGACACTGCGCACCGTCGCCATGTATGCCGATATGTGGCACACACAGCTCGGCTCGACCGAACAGATCCAGGCCAGTGATGCCGCGCTGCGCGCGCACTGCGCGGCTGTGGGACGGGATCCGGCCGCGATTGAACGGTTGGCGAGCAAATGGGTTACAATTCGGGACGACCCTGACGATGCGCGGCGCGAGTTGGAGGCGTCCCTGCGCTATCACGGTCTGGAAGGATACGAGCCGTCGATCCTGGCAGCCGGAACGCCGGCCGCGGTGGCGCAGGCGCTGCGGGCACACGTCGATATCGGATTTTCGCATATTCTGTTCAGCATGCGCGCGCCATTTGACCACGAAACGATTGAGCGGATGCCGGAGGTGCGGCGTCTGCTGGCGCAGGCTGACACCGATTCTGCCCCAAGTGGCTAGTGGTCGGTAACCTCGCTGCTCACTCGGCCCTGGCACAGTAGTAAGAGGAATGCTGCATCCGCTGCCTTCGGCTCGGTGGGCGCAGCGGGCAGCAGAGTCCGGACAAGCATTCTCTGAACGGCGATCGACCCTACACTCTAATCATGAAAGGAGCAAGTCAATCATGGCAGACGGAATGAGGTATGTGTTCAAGGTAACGGATGTTCCCCTGATTCAATCCCCTGACGGCACGATGCGCGACAGCGTCATGATCACGGAAGACACGTGCGGCTCGGATCAGTACACCGCGGGCCTGTTCTGGGTGCGGCCAGGCACGCACGGCCACTCCGACGTACATCCCGCCCAGGATGAGGTCTACTACATCATTTCGGGGCGCGGGGTCCTTCACTTGGAGGGCGTCGAACACCGCATGGCGGCCGGCGACGTCGTCTTCGTGCCGAAGGGCCACGAGCACTCCGTCTCCAACGACGGCGATGAGGTGCTCAGCCTGTTCTGGGCGATCGGCGCCGGTTGGAGCACGCTGCCCGAGATCCGGGACGAACTCGCCACCTGGCCGGAGATCTCGCCGGACAACAACTGGTAAGACGGCAGTGGTCAGAAGTCAGTGGCTTCGTGCGGTTGCAAGCCACTATCCACTATCCACTGGCCACTGGGGTTGCGAGATGGTTCGATTCTGCATCTTCGGCGCCGGCCAGATGGGGAAGCGCCACGCGCGCACCTTGGCCGAACATCCCAAGGCGACGATTCACAGCGTCTGCGATCTGCTGCCGGGTGCCGCGGCCGACTTGGCCGCGCAACACGGCGCCATCGCCGTACCCGACAGTCAGCGCGCATTGGCCGACCCTGCGGTCGACGCGGTGGTCATCACGACACCGGCCAGTTCCCATGCGCAGTTGGTTGTGGCCGCAGCGCGCGCGGGCAAGGCGATCTTCTGCGAAAAGCCGCTGGCAGAGGACATCCCCGCCGCGCACGCGGCGGTTGAGGAAGTCAGGAAGGCGGGCGTGCCCAGCTTCATGGGCTTCATGAAGCGTTTCGAGCCAAGCCATCTGGCGCTGATTCAGGCTGTGAAGGCCGGTGAGGTCGGCGATGTCGAACTGGTGCTGCTGACCAACCGCGATCCGAAGGTGACCTTGCTCGAACTCAGCCGAGAGACGCACAAGACCGCGCCCTACACCCTGCTGCGGGAATCGACCGTGCATGACTTCGATCTGGCCCGCGCCCTGCTTGACGATGAGCCGGTGGAGGTCTACGTGGCGGCCTCGAGCCTGGTTGAACCGGAGCTGGGCAAGTTGGGCGAGGTCGACGCCGCGCTGACGACGCTCAAGACCGGCCGCGGCGCGCTCTGCAACATCAACAATATCTGGCACACAACCTACGGCTATGACCAGCGGCTCGAAGTGCATGGCTCAAAGGGGATGCTGCGCGCCGAGAATCGACCCGAAACAAGCCTCGTGCGCTACACGGCCGCCGGCGCCCTGCACGACAGACTGCTCTCCGGCCCCCCGGACGGCTCGCAGTTCTACTTCTACAAGTATGCGCAGGCCTATCCGAACGAGATGAACCACTTTGTCGAGTCGCTGGAGGAGGGACGCCCGCCCATGGTCAGCGTCGAGGACGGCTACCGTTCTCAACTGCTGGTCGAGGCCGCGGTCGAATCTCTGAAGTTGAACCGCCCCGTACAGGTGGCGGAACCTGAATTGCAGTGAATGGTGGATAATGGTTAGCGTATCGCAACTGAAAACACCGAGGAGAAAGAACCTTGCTCCCCGTTTGCGCAGTTCGACCGGCCACTAACCACCAGCCGCGAACAACCAACCACTTTTTACACACGGAGGTCAGGAGATGGATGCCCGAAAGCCCAAACTGTTCGTCTTTGCAGTAGCCATTTTCGCGATTCTGTTGGCCGCATGCCAGCCGATTACCGCGGAACCGATGATGATGGAGCCGGAGAGCATGTTGCCGCTGGCGAAGGTGCGCTTCGGCTTGCCCGGCGCGCTGACACACTTCGACCCGGCGCTGCCCGGCGAGACCTCGGAAGGCTCGACCATCAAGCTGATCAGCGGGCAGCTGCTCCGTTTCGATCAGTACGGTGTGCCGCAGCCCGACCTGGCCGAGTCGATGCATGTTTCCGACGATGGCCTGGCCTATACTTTCACGCTGCGCGAAAACCTGATGTACTCGGATGGAACGCCTGTCACAGTTGGGGACATTGTCTTCACCTGGGAGCGGATCAAGGACGCGCCGCCGACCGATCAAGGCCCGATTGCCAATGTCGTCAGCGTGGAAGCGACCGACGACAGGACGGTCGTGTGGACGCTGAGCCTGCCCGAACCGACGCTGCCCTACTGGTTTGGGCGCACCGGCTTCTCGGTTCATCCTCAAGCCCAGGTTGAGGCCGACCCGGATGGCTACTTCCGCAACCCGGTCAGCGCCGGCCCCTACTATGTCGCATCAGGCGAGCCGGGCGATCCGGTGGTGACGCTGAAGGAGAATCCCAACTACCAGCTAGGCCCGTTGTCGGTGCAGGAGCTCGAGCTGCACTGGGTGCCCGATCCGACCTCGCGCTCACTGCTGCTGGCCACCGGCCAACTGGACTATGTCTACGAGTTGCCGCCGCAGGCGCGCGCCACCTTCCCGCCCGAGGTTGAGACCTTCGTCGTGGCGCTGGGCGGTGTCTTCCACCTGAGCATCAACCAGCAGATCTCCGAGGACCACTGTCTGTCAAACCGCGACGTGCGCGAGGCGATTTCGCTGGCCATCGACCGCTCCGAGATCAATGATCGGGCCCTGCTGGGCATCTCGCCGCCGGTCAAGGGCTACTTCTACACCGGCCAGCCCCTGGATGTTGGCATTCTGCCGAATGGGGGCGAGCAGGACCTGGAGGCTGCCAAGGCGTTGATGGCGAATACGCCGTGGGCCGACGGCGGCTGCGCCTTCAGTGTGACGACCTATGGGCCGCGGCCCGGCTATGTCGATGGAATCCTGGTGTTCGCCGAACAGCTCAAGGCGCTCAACATGGAGGTGACCGCGGACGGCCAGGAGGTTGGCGTGGCGCTGGACATCATGGCCAATTCGCCTGACTATCACGCTGGCTGGGCTGTCACGGGCAACAACGGCGGGCCGCCCGAGAGCTACCTGCGCAACCAGTTCCTGGACGGCTTCTGGGCGCAGCGGTCTCGCATCGATGATGAGGAGATGAAGCGCCTGTTTGACGAGCTGGGCCAGACCGTCGACCGAGCTGCCCGCGACGAACTGATCCGGCAGATCCAGTACCGGGGTTACGAAGTGCAGTCGATCATCCCCTGCTGTGAACGTTCGGTGATGGGCGGCAGCCGCATCGGTCAGAATGCGGTCAGGACCGTAACCGGCGCTTCGCACTTCATCGTCGTTCCTCTGGCGGACGTTGAAGAGTGATCAGCGATTAGTGGCTAGCGGTCAGAATTGGCCGCTAGCCACACAGAAGCAGGGGAGGAGTGATGCGTGGGGAGGAGAACGGCGAGGCGTAAGAAGCGGGGGGCCCAGAGGGCGTCCCGGCCAAAGCAGCAAAGAGTGAGGCGCGAGCGAGGCGTCCAGACGTTGCAAACCCGCGACGAGCGACGGTCGCCGAGCAGTCGTTCTCTCCCTCCTCTCTCCTCCACATTTGGCCGCCTCCAGCTGTCCGATCACATCGGTTCCGTGGCGGCCAAATTCTCTCCTCGGCTGGTCGGCTCCTTCGGCGACGGGACGCTGCGCCTGCTCCGTCATCCCCTAATGCGGCGGCTGGCGCAAGCGCTCCTTGTCGCCTTCCTCCTGATGGTCTTCGCCTTCCTGCTGATTCGCTTGATCCCCGGCGATCCGGCCATGATCCTGCTGGGGGATGTGGCCACAAAGGAGGACCTGATCGCCTACCGCAAGCTGCTCGGCATCGACGGCTCGCTTCCGAGTCAGTTCGGTCGTTACATCTCCAATCTTGCGCGCGGCGACTTCGGCCTCTCGATCCGTTCGCGCGAGCCGGTCCTCTCTATCGTGGGCAAGCGGCTGCCGGTCTCGCTGTGGCTGACGGCGACGTCCATTGTCATGACAATCGCGTTCGCGCTGCCATTGGGTGTCGCGGCCGCGCTCTACCGGCGCACGTGGTTTGGGCACGCCTTTCAGATCGGCGCCTCCGTCCTGGTGGCGACGCCCGTTTTCTTTTCGGGGCTGCTTCTCATCCTGCTGTTCGCAGTTCAGGTCAACCTGGCGCCCATTGCCGGCTACTATGCCGGATTTCCCGCCAATCTCTACTCCCTGTGGCTGCCGGCGCTCACCATCAACTTTGTCCTGGTGCCGGTACTGGCGCGCATCCTCCAATCTTCGATTATCGAGACCAACTCCGAGGAGTTCGTAGAGGCCGCGATCATTCGCGGCACACAGGGGTGGCGTTTCTACTGGCGCTATCTGCTGCGGCCATCGCTTGCGCCCACCGTTGCCGCGCTGGGCTACTTTGCCGCCACCGTCGTCAGCTACGCCGTGATTATCGAAATTATATTCAACTTGCCTGGAGTCGGTATGACACTTGTCGATGCTGTGCGCAACCGCGACTACCCTCTGGTGCAGGGGATCGTCTTCCTGAGCGGGCTGCTGGTGGTCGGGCTGACTTTCATGGCCGATCTGGTCAACGGCTGGCTTGATCCGCGGGTGAAGATGCGATGACGCCTGGCAGTGGGACGCCTTCACGGACTCTGCGGGACACGCTTGTTGCGCCCGCCGGCCGTCTGCGCCAGCTTGAATTGCGCCGTCTCTGGCGGCAACTCAACGCCGAGAGCCGCTGGGGCGCGGTCATCCTGGCGTTGATCTTGGCGCTCAGCGTTTTCGTGCCCCTGCTGAGTCCCAGTGATCCCTACGGTTTCGTCGATCTCCCCTTGCAGCCGCCCAGCGCCGCCTTTCCCTTCGGCACTGATCATCTCGGCCGCGACCTGTTGGTGCGCGTCTTCGCGGCCGCGCGGCTCGACATTGTGCTGGCGATTCTGGGCGTCAGCGTTCCCATCGTGATCGGCACCTTCATCGGCACGCTGGCGGGCACAACGCGCAACCGCATCGCCGAAACCGTGTGGGACGGGCTTGTCAACGCGCTGACGGCGTTCCCGGAGATCATCCTGGTGCTGGGGATCGTAGCGATGGTGGAGGGGGGCGTGCGCGGCCTGCTGATCGCCATCTGGATATCGCGCTGGGCGCAGTACGCCCGCATTGCACGCGCCAAATCGCTGGCGCTGCGCGAGGCCGAGTTCGTGCAGACCGCGCACGTGCTGGGCTACTCACAGCTGCGCATCCTCGTCCGCCACATCATGCCCAACGTCTTTTCCGAGGCGCTGGCCTATGCGCTCAGCGATTTCATCTTCATCATCGTGATCATCGGCGGGCTGTCCTTCCTTGGGCTGGGCGTGCGTCCGCCGACGCCTGAGTGGGGCGCGATGCTGGCTGAGGGCCGGCTCTACCTGCGCACCGAGCCGTGGCTGATCCTCTTCCCCGGCTTCTTCCTCTCGCTGACGTCCATTGGCGTGGCACTGCTGGCGCGAGGCCTGGAGCGCATCAGCAAGGGAGAAGATGAGTGACCAAGGCAGTAAATTCAGCGGCAGCCCCTTTTCCGCTTTATGCCGCCATCGCCGCAGCAGCGATTGCGGTCGTCGTCGTGGGTGTTAACCTGTTTTCATTGGCAGTGGATGATGCCTACATCACATATAGCTCTGCGCGTAATCTGGCGCGCATCGGCCGCCTGGTTTATCACCCGACGAATCCTGAACTGAACATCAGCGCGCCGTTGTACGCGATACTGCTTGGCATAGGCGCCAAACTGGGATTCCCCATCCCGCCGCTGAGCAATGCCCTGGGAGCAATCAGCATCTTTGGGTCGAGCGCATATCTGATGGCCCTCTGCTTTCGCTATGGGAAGACGTGGGCCGCCCTTACTGCTGGGCTGCTCGCGGCCACGTCCCCCTTGTTATGGCTGGCGCTCGGTCTGGAAACCTGTTTCTTTATCCTTCTGGGCCTGGCCGCTTTCTACCATTTCGACCGTGGGCACGATGTGGCGGCGGCTGTGCTGACGGCCTGCGCAATCCTGACCCGTGGAGATGGCGCTCTCGTAGCCGGAATACTGGGTTTCTACCATCTGATTGTTTTGCGGCGGCGCGTTCCCTGGAATGCGGTTGTGGCTTTTCTTGTTGTTATGATACCAGTGCTTCTCTATCTGATGCTTTCGTTTGGCTCACCCTTGCCGACGACATTGCCAACCAAGCAGGCCCAGGCCGCGATCGGATTTAGCGGATTCTACTTTGGGACAACGATCTTGCAGGGTCTGCTGATTATGCTGCGCGGATGGTTGGATCAGTCGATATTGTATTTTCTCTGGCTGCCATTAATTTTGCTCGGCCTTTATCTGCTGCCGAAATCCAGGTGGAGTTGGGGCATTGTCGCCTGGGGAGGCGTGCATTTAGCCAGTTATGCTCTGCTCGATGTAGCCCCTTACACCTGGTACTATGCTCCCCTCGTTCCCGCAGCCGTCCTCCTGGCAGGGCTGGCGATTCAGAACTTGGCAGGATTGGCAGACAGGGTCTGGTCGCAGCTGCTGCTTGGCGGCGTTCTGCTGCTGTGCCTGGTGCTGGCGCAGGCAATTTCGCTAAAAGCTGTCGTTTCTGGAACTGATGCCGAACATCTCCCCCCGCCCGTGCAGGAAAAGGTTGTGCCAAGAGGCGACGCCACCGCCTTATTCCGGGCAATCGGAGAATGGTTCAACCAAAATACGCCCCGCGATGCAACAGTTGCGGTGAATGATGTCGGCATTATTGGCTATTACGCAGACCGGGCCATGATCGATTTTCTGGGGATATTGCAACCCGACGTGACCCATGCGGTAGGCCGCAATGACCTGTTCTACACGATTCCTCACTACTTGCCCGACTACATTGTTCTGGGGGAGACGCCGGTCATCTACAATATAACGCTGCAGGACGATCTGTGGTTTGCAGCCTATTACAAACCTCTCAAAACGTTCTCAACTGAACGTTTCGTGCAACTTGGGGGCAGCCCCATGGTTGCTTATGAGCGAGTCTACGACCCAGCGCCGCTGGTTGAACAGACAGCCGATATCGCGTTTGTGCCTGGTCTGACATTGGATAGCTTTGCGCTAGGCAGAAGAGAGCTGAGGCCGGGAGACTGGATGCGCGTGAAGCTGAACTGGCACATTGGCCCGTCAGCCGATTCAAACCCGCACAACATGGATCAAGCGCTGAACATTACCACGCATTTGGTGGACAACGACGGCAAGGTCGTCACCGAGGCATCAGTTGAGAGTGTGCGGACAGACTTTCACATCAGGCGCTGGTCCGAAAACGGGATGTTCCCGATCTACATCATCGTCTCATTGCCGGATGACCTGGCGCCCGGTTCCTATCGATTGCAGCTACAGACCGCAGAAGAAGACGTTCGGACCAGAATCGTTCGCGATTTGACTACGCTGACCGTGGAAAACGGACGAGAACGATGAGTCCGGACCGTACTATGGCTCACCTGATTCAGGTGTGGACTTTTCTCTTTTAGCGCAGCGACGGGAGGACGAAATCGAGCCACTGCTGAAAGTTCAGGATTTGTGCATCAGTTTTCGCAAGCGCGGCCGGAGTTTGCTGCCCGTGATTGACGCTGCCAACCTGAGTCTGGACCGGCGGCAGGCGGTCGGCATCGTCGGTGAGTCCGGCTCCGGCAAGACGATGTTGTGCCGGGCGCTGATCGGCACGCTCCCCCGTCACGGCGCTGAGATTGTTTCAGGCACGGTGCGCTTTGACGGGCAGGAGTTGGCCGCCGCGCCGGAGCGTGTCTGGCGCAACATTCGCGGCCGCGAGATCGGCTATATCCCGCAAAGCTCGCTGGCCGGACTCAATCCGGTGCTGACTGTCGAGACCCAACTGGTCGAATCGGTCGCGGCGGGGGGGTCGTTGAGCCGGAGGCAGGCGCGAGAGGAGGCGATCGCGCTGCTCGAGCGCGTGCGGATCCCCAGGGCGCAGCAGGTGCTCAAGGCCCGGTCGCACCAGCTTTCCGGCGGCATGCGCCAGCGGGTGATGATCGCCGCGGCCATCGCCCAGAGGCCCAAGCTCCTGATCGCGGACGAGCCGACCACCGCCCTCGACGTAACCATCCAGCGAGAGATACTGAGCCTGATCACCCAGCTGCGCCAGGAGCTGGACATGGCGCTGATCCTGGTGTCGCACGACCTGAGCGTGATCGAGGAAGTGTGCGACAGTGTGATGGTGATGTACGCCGGCGCGTCGGTCGAAGCCGGTCCGGTGGCGGCGCTGTCGACCACGCCCCGCCATCCCTATACACGGGCTTTGCGCGTGTCGCGGGTTGACCGGGCTGTGCCGGGGCGGGACCTGGAGGCGATCCCCGGCGATGCCGCGTCGGTCGGCTCGTGGCCGGCGGGCTGCCGTTTCTGGCCGCGCTGTTCGTTGGCGGACGCCGACTGCCGCCGCGATCCCCAGCCGCCGCTCATGCCGATCGGTCAACAGCTTTCCGCCTGCATTCACGCCGAGAAGTTAGCGGTTCGTGAACAGCTCCCGGCAGCTGCTCACGAACCGGGAAAAGCCGGCAGTGTAACGCGATGACTGACTTGCTGCTGGAGGGGAAAGGCATCACCGTTACGTTTGGGCGCGGCGCGGAGGCGTTCGACGCCGTGCGTGCGGCCAACGTTACCATCAACGGCGGTGAAGCCGTCGGCATTGTCGGCGAGAGCGGGAGCGGCAAGACGACGCTGGCGCGCGTGCTGGTCGGTCTGCAAAGGCCCAGCGCGGGCGAAGTCTGGCTGGAAGGGAAACGGATCTTCAGCGCGGCGGCCGAGCTGCATATGCCGCGCAGCGAGCGCTGGAAGGCCCAGATGATCTTCCAGGACCCCTACTCATCGCTCAACCCGCGCATGAGGGTCTGGCAGGCGGTGGCGGAGGCGGTGCAGGTGTGGCACAATTTACCCAGAGCGGCGGCCAGGCAGGAGGCGCTGCGGCTGCTGCATACCATGGGCATCAGCGACGACCAGGCGCGGCAGTTCCCCAAGTCGTTGTCAGGAGGGCAGCGGCAGCGGGTGAGCGTGGCGCGGGCGTTGGCCCCCGGCCCAAAGGTGCTGATCGCCGACGAGCCGACTTCCTCCATCGACCAGTCGGCGCAGGCGCAGCTGTTGAATCTCCTGCGCCGTCTGCAAGCGGAGCGGGGGCTGGCGATCATCTTCATTTCGCACGATCTGGGCCTGGTGCGCTATCTGACCTCGCGCGTCTACGTGATGCAGAAGGGCGATATTGTGGAGACGGGCGAAACGCAAACCGTCATGGAGCAGCCGCAACATTCCTACACGCGTCTGCTCATTGACTCGATTCCGGGACGCTGAGACGGCAGTAGCAAGTGAACGGTTGAATAGGAGGGAGGAGCTATGGCAGTCAAAAGCAACTACGCGCTTGATCAACTTCTGGTCTTGCCCGATATAATCAGCGATCCGTATCCCATCTATCACCAGCTGCGTGAACAGGATCCGGTTCACTGGAGCGATGTCTGGGGCTGCTGGGTGCTGACGCGCTACGAGGACGTGGTGACGGTGCTGCGCGATTATCGCCGCTTCACCAACGTGGGGCGCATCGCCGCCTTCCTCGATCAGCTGCCGGAGAGCGTGCGCGCGCAGATCCGCCCGCTCTACGACAACTTCACCACCGGGATGCCCAACACCGACCCGCCGCAGCATACGCGTGTGCGCGGGCTGGTGAATCAGGCCTTCACCGCGCGCGTGGTAGAGGGTATGCGGCCGCGCGTGCAGGAGATCGTGGATAGCCTGCTCGACGGGGCGGAGAGAGACGGCACAATCGAGGTGATCGGCGATTTCGCCTACCCGCTGCCGGCGATCGTGATCGCTGAGACCCTGGGCGTGCCGGCGTCGGATCGCGATCAGTTCAAGGAGTGGTCGGACGACATCGTCGCCTTTCATGGCACCGGCCGCCCGCACATCGAGACGATCTTGAAGAGCACGGCCGCGCTGCTGGAAACCAAGGAGTGGCTGCTCGATCTGATCGAAGCGCGGCGCAAACAGCCCCAGGATGACCTGATCAGCGCGCTGGTGGCTGCGGAAGAGCGCGGCGAAATGCTCAATGAGACCGAACTGGTCGCAACCTGCATCACGCTGCTGACAGCCGGTCACGAGACGACAACCGGCTTGATCGGGAACGGGCTGCTGGCGCTGCTGCGTCATCCTGACCAGCTGCGCAAATTGAGGGAGAACCCGGCCCTGATCGGAACGGCGGTGGAGGAGTTTCTGCGCTTCGACACCTCCTTCCTGCGCGCCTGGCGTTTGACCGCCGAAGATGTCGAGATCGGCGGCCAGCCGATTCCCAAAGGACAGACGCTTTCGCTGATGTTGGGCGCGGCGAACCGCGACCCGGCCCAGTTTGAGGACCCTGACCGGCTCGACATCACGCGCGAGCCGAACCTGCACACATCGTTCGGCTGGGGCATCCACTTCTGCGCCGGCGCGCCGCTCGCCCGCCGCGAGGCCGAGATCGCGTTCACCACCCTGCTGCGCCGGTTTCCCCGCCTGGAACTGGACGAGGCAGGCGTCGAATGGCAGCAGAATAACACCTTCCACAATCTGAATAGCTTGCCGGTCATCTTCCAGTAGCCGCTCCGGCGCCTTGTAGGGCGCGTGCAGGGGGAAGGCACATGAAATGTCATGGTCTGACGATCAACCTGAAGGACGACGCCGAGGTCATCGCGCAGTACAAGGAATACCACCGGCAGGTATGGCCGGAGGTGCTGGAACACGCACGCAGGCTGGGCATTCTCAAGACCAGGATATTTCTCATCGGCCGGCGGCTGTTCATGTACATCGAGACCGAGGACGGGTTCGACTTTGGCCGCGCCTTCTCAGCGCCCGGGGACGAGGCTGCACGGCTGCGGCAGTGGGATGATCTGATGCGCGGTTTCCAGGAACGCGCGCCGGAGGCCCAGGCGGACGAATGGTGGGCGCAGATGGAACTTGTGCATGTGGCGTGAGCGCCGGGCGCGCATTGACCAACGTTGCGCGCGCGGGCCCTTTGGGCGCGCGCCGCCATAGCGCATTGAACAATGTCGAATGACCGCTCGTGCAAAAGTTGGCCGCGACCGGTCTCTCACCCAGCCTCTCCCCACACGGAGAGCGCCCTTGAGGAGGATGGGACGATGTTCGAAATCATAGACAGCCATGTTTCGGTGGATGTCGCCGATCTGGAGGAGACAAGGAGGTATCTGGAGGAGGCTTGCGGTCTGACCAAGTTCAGGGAGGTCAACCGGCCGGGGCTTACCATCGCCTGGTATCCCGGCCTGGAGCTGTGGCAGGCGACCGATGACGCCGCGCCCGGCATTGTGAAGCATGTCGCCTGGCAGGTTGACGACATCGACGCCGCCGTCGCCGATCTCAAGGCAAAGGGCGTCACCTTCGACACCGCGGAGATCCAGCAGATCGATGTAAACGTGGTGGACACGGGCGAAATTGTACGCTATATTTTCTTTACGACACCCGTCGGATTGCAGGGTGAGTTGTATGAAGTCAAACCCCCGCCTGCCTGAGTATTAATGGCCGGCGCTCAGTACTGTTCTCAGTATTCCTTACCCTGCTTCTGGCCGCTGACCACTGACCGCTGACCACTGACCACTAACCACTAACCACTGGAGTTACGACATGATAACGAAACCCGCCGATGAGCTTCATGCCCTGGTCAAACGAATCCTGCTGGCCGCGGGCGCTGATGAGCAGAACGCTGAGGAAGTGGCCGAGCACCTGGTGCTGTCAAATCTGAGCGGCGTGGACACGCACGGCATCTGGCCCATTCCCATCTATGTAGCAGCGATAAAGGATGACGAGATTCGGCCCGCCGCCAAACCGTCGATCCTGCAGGAGACCGCAACCAGCGCACTGGTCACCGGCAACTGGACCTTCGGACACGTGGCCGCCAAATATGCAATGGAACTGGCGATCAGCAAGGCCAGAACGCAGAACGTGGCCGTGGTCGGGACCGTGCAGATGCACCACATCGGCCGCCTGGGCCACTATGTGGAGATGGCGGCTGCTGACAAGATGGTCGGCATGGTCTGGGCCGGCGGCTACAGTGAGGATGCGCCGGCGAGCGTCCCCTACGGCGGGTCGCGGCGCGTGCTGCATACCAATCCCATTTCTATCGGTCTGCCCGCAGGCGAAGAGTCGACCATGATGTTCGACTGGGCCACGACCGCCTTGTCCGGCGTCAAGGTGGACAATGCCTACCACCGCGAGGAACAGCTGCCCCCAAACAGCATCGTGAACAAGGACGGCGTCCCCACCACCAACCCGGCCGATTTCTTCGACGGCGGCGGTCATCTGCCGTTTGGCGGGCACAAGGGCTATACGCTGATGATGACGGCCGAGTTCCTGGGGCGCATCTTCACCGGCGCCGACAGCTATGTGGAGGCGGGGTGGGGGGTCGGCTCGATCATGCGCCACCAGGGCGTCACCATGATCGCGATCAAGGCGGATCTCTTCCAGTCTTTCGCCGACTTCGCCGCACGGGCGGACGAGATGGAGCGGCGCGTGCGGGCGGTGCCGCCGGCGCCGGGTTTCGACGAGGTGCTGGCGCCGGGCGACATGGAGGCGAGCTACCGCGAGCAACGCCGCCGTGACGGCATCCCGATCGCCGATGACATCTGGCAATCCTTCACCGAGGCGGCTGCATCCGTCGGCGTGAATATCGAATAACATCTGCGGTCGGTGAAAAGTGGATAGCGGTAGACCACTGGCCGCCGGCCGCGCCAACACCAGGGTGATGACAATGACGAATCCACAGATATCCGCCGAAACTATCGACGCGCTGCGCCAGATCGACAGCGCAACCGTCTCCAATGCGATTGAGCACTTCGGAGTCCGTGATCAGGTTACGGGCTACGCCTCGACGGAAATGCGCTGTCAGTTCCCCGACCACAAGCCGATGGTGGGCTTTGCGGTGACGGCGACGCACGACACCACCAGCGCCGGCGACGACAGACCCATGCGCCTGCACGATGTCCTGGACATGGTCCTGGCCGCGCCCAAGCCGACCGTCCTCGCCGTCCAGTACATGGGCGCCGACCGCATGCGCAGCTGTCTGGCCGGTGATATGTTCTGCTCCGCGATGCAAAAGCTGGGCGGGGTTGGCCTGGTGACCGACCTGGGGAGCCGTGATTTTCATGGCATCCGCCAGCGTGCGCCGGGCTTCCAGCTCTTCTGCCCGGGCGCGGTCGTCTCCCACGGGTACGGCGTCTACATTGATCTGGACATTACAGTTTCGATCTGCGGCCTGACCATCCAGCCCGGCGACCTGCTGCACGGGGACGCCAACGGGATCGTGTCGATCCCGCTCGCCATCGCCGAAGATGTCGTTGAACAGGCCAAGCGCGTCCTGGAGACGGAAACCTCCTATTTCGATTTCCTGGCCAGCGACGGCTACAGCTACGCAGGGTTGAAGCAGCGCATGGGCCGCCACGAATAGCGGCTCTTCCGTCTGCAACGGTTACATCAGAGCAGGATCCAGAGGAGGATCCTGAAGACGGCTACACCAACGCCCAATTCTCGCGGTGTAACGGCGCGCGCCCGCATCCGGGAACTGATGGCGCACCGCGGCCTATCTTAAGTGATCAGTTGCCTGAGGGCTGCTACCAGGAATTGCAGTAGCCGTCAACCACGAAGCGGGGGCGGAACCGATGGCGGAGAATACAACTCCTTTTGCCGCTGGATTTGACAAAGTGACCCTGATCACGGGCGGCAGCAAGGGCATCGGCTCGGGCTGCGCACGCGTTTTTACGCGCGCCGGCGCACGCGTGCTGATCTGCGACATCGACGAGGAGACCGGCCGCGCGCTGGCCGCCGAGTTGACCGCGACCGGGCCGGGAACGTGCCATTTTGAACCGTGCGACGTGCGTCAGCCTGCCCAACTCGAGCGCGTCATCGAGCGGACGGCGGCGCGCTTTGGCCGGCTGGACTGTCTCATCAACAACGCCGGTCAACACCCGCCCCACCTGCCGATCGACAGTTTCTCGATCGAGGCGTTCAAGGAACTGCTGCAAATGAACCTGGTCAGCGTCTTTGCCGCCTGCAAGTACGCGCTGCCCCATCTGCGCAGGACGCGCGGCAGCATCATCAACCTGGGCAGCATCGTGGGCGCGATGGGGCAGTGGCAGGCGACCACCTACTGCGCTTCCAAGGGCGGCGTTCACGGCCTCACAAAGGCGTTGGCGATCGATGAGGCCGAGCATGGCGTGCGGGTGAATGCCATCATGCCCGGCAATATCCTCACCCAGAGTCGGCTCGATTTTGAAGCCGGCATGGCGAACGGCCAAGCCTTCCACGACTTTATCGAAACGTGGCAGTGGACCGGTCGCAGCGGGACGATCGAAGAGGCGGGCAATCTCTGCCTCTTCCTGGCCAGCGACGCGGCCAGCTTCATCACCGGCGCGACACTGCCCCTCACCGGCGGCATCGAGTTGGGTCAAGGCCCCAAAGTGACCGTCAGCGAGCGCGCAGTCAGAACAGCAGTTGATAGTGGATAGTGGCGAGTGCATAGGATACGTCACTATCCACTGTTTAATTCTGTTCTTCCCCCGACATCCCGGTTCTCGGCGCCAACCTACTTCAGTCCACAGAGGTGACCAGGTGCAGCGGCTCCAGCCCTTGGGAGACCCGCTCCACGTTGTTGGCCGCTGCCTGGCCTCGGCGCTGCGCGGTTTCCCGCGTTACACCGGCGACGTGCGGCGTACAGTACACATTGTCCATCTGCAGCAGCGGGTGCGAGCTTGACAGCGGCTCGTTGGCGAACGCGTCAACACCGGCGCCCCGGATCTGCCCGCTCTTCAACGCCTCCACCAGCGCGTCCTCATCCACCAGCAGCCCGCGGGCGACGTTGATCAGCACGGCTGACGGCTTCATCATCTCGAACTGTTGCCTCCCGATCATATGCCGGGTCTCAGCTGTGCTCGGCGTGTGGAGCGACAGATAATCGGCCTCCGCGATGACGCGCGCCAGTTCGCTTGCGCCCCCAAAGAAGGAGACATGATGCTCGTCGCGCACCGACTGCGGAATGTCGGCGACGTCGATGGCCAAGATCTCCATGCCCATGGCGTGGCCGCGCTTGGCCAGTTCACGTCCGCTGGCGCCCAGCCCGATCAGGCCGAGTTTCTTGCCCGCCAGTTCGTCGTTCAGGGGCAGGCTGAAGAATTCGACGCGCATGTTCGCCTGTGACGTGTTGTGGTTCTTGGCGATCAGGAGCATCAGTGTAAGAGCGTGTTCGGCCAGGGCGATGGCGCTGAAGGGGCCGGGCGTGTTCGCGAAGGGCATCCCCGTCTTGAGGATATAGGGCACGTCCCAGTGATCGACGCCGACCGAAAGCACCTGCCACAGCTTCACCCCCGCCTCGACCGCCGCGTTGATCATCTCGTTGCCGAAGCGCGAGCACGTCACGACCACGTCAATGCCTTCGAACTGCGGCGCCATCGGCTTGTCGGGATCGAACATTTCGATCGGATAGCGCCCGTCGATGGCTTCGATAAAGCCGTCGTACCAGTAGAAGTGGGAGTCGGGATTGTAAGGAAGAAAGAGAACTCGCATTGTTTGAACCTTTCGTGAACCGGTGAATAGTGAATGGTGGCTGGTGGTCAGATTATGTCACCTGCTGCGCAGCGCCGAAGTCGGACGGCGAGCGCATGAGCAGGGCTTTACTGCCATTCATCGGGCAGCTGTAGTTCAGCTACCGTTTTGCCGTGTTGAACTATATCGACCAGGGCGGCGGTCATCCTGACAGGATCGGGACTCTGCCAGATATTGCGCCCCAGAGCAACCCCCGCCGCGCCGCAGGCGATGGCGTCTTCCACCATTTCGAGCGCAGCGCGTATCGTCTCCTTTTTGGGGCCGCCGGCGATCACCACGGGCCTGGGACAGGCGTCCACCAGTGCTTGGAAGGAGTCCTGGTCACCCGTATAAGAGACCTTGACGATATCCGCCCCCAGTTCTGCCCCCGCCCGCGCAGCCAACAGCTCAACTTCGGTGCCCATTTTCGCCAGCGCCTCCTCGGTGGGGTACATCATCGCCAGAAGGGGCATACTCCAGCGGGCGCATTCGTCGGCGACGATGCGGGCATTGTTCAGCATATGCCGCTCATGCGGCGAACCGACCAGAACCTGCACGGAGACGGCGTCTGCCCCGCAGCGCAGGGCGCTTTCGACGCTGCTGATCAGGGTAAGCTCGCTGGCGCCGGTGATGCTGTTGATGAGGTTGCAGATCGCGCCGCAGCGGTTCATGTACGCGCCGTAGATGCTGGGCGCCAGACCGGTGTTGAAGATGACCGCGTTGGCTCCCCCGGCGACAACCTTGCGCACCGTTTCCGAGGGATTCTCGATACCGGCGATGGGGCCAAGGATGATGCCGTGGTCCAGCGGAACGATTACCGTTCTGCCCGTCTCCGGGTTGACGATGCGGTTGTAACGGACCTGCTTGCCTACATCGATCATTTGCGCCGTCATGTTAACCCCTTTTCATCTATCAGATTGTCATCCGGCGCGGGTTGCGAATGGCTGGCATCTTCGGGCTGACCCCGCCAGATACCGTTGTCCTTCAGCCCGGCCAGTACAAAGGGTTGCTGCGCGCCGTCCGCGCTCGAAGCCAGCGTCAACACGATCTGACCCGCGTCCCAAGGGTGCCAACTTGAGCCGCCGCTGGCTGAAATATAGATGCAATTGGCGGCGCCGAGAATCATCAATGGCGCTGAGTCTTGCTGCGATAGAAATGTCAGCGCGTTGATCGATTTGTCGGCGCAGGGTGTTTCCATGTAGGTCCAGGAGCGGCCGCCATCAAGCGATTTCAACAACATCCCGGCTTCCGTTCCGGCCGCGATCAGGCCGTCATGTTGGTAATTGGGCGAAAACGCCATGCAGAGAACCGGGTCCTCCTCATCGGGCACAGCCGCCTCGCGCCACGCCAGCCCTCCATTGGGGCTGAAGAAGATGCCGGTCGACGTGCCTGCGAGGACGGTCTGGTCCTCTGCGAAGAGCGGGGAAACGGCCGTCGCGAACACACCCAAGTCCAGCAGGCCGTAATGACGCGCCTGCCAACTGATGCCGCGATCAAGCGAATGGAGTATGCCATAGTCGAGCGTGCCGGCGAAGAGCGTGCCGTCCTCAGCGAAGTTGGGCGATGCGACCATCGAGATCGAGTCTATACCATCCTGCGGCAGGCGCGCCAGCTTCCACTCGCTGAGATCGTGGGAGTAGGCGATGCCGCCGGTTGTGCCCAGCAAGGCCCGCTGCTCATTGCCGGAGGATGGCGCAAGACAGACGGCCAGCATCGGCAGCTCGCCGATTGGGCCTGGCGCACGTTGCCAACTCCGGCAGCCGTCGCGTGAGACAAAGAGCCCTGTGTCCGCAGCCGCCAAAGCCAGAGGTTCCGGCGAACCGTGCGCCGCCGCTGCAGCGATTGCGAACGAACTTACCGAGAGTCCTTCTGTTTCGCCCTCTCTCGCCTGGTTCAGTCCCGTTTCTGCGGTAGCCTCGCTCAGGCGAGACCCTGTGGCCTTTACCCAGACAAGCGCGGTCTCTTCTTGGACCATTCATCTCTCTCCAAGTCGGGAGGATGCACCAGGACTTCGGTTGTAAGGAGCAGGGCAGCGGCGTGCGCAGCCGTCCTGATGGCGGCCTCCAGCACAGCCACCGGGTCGACGATGCCTGCCTGCCGCATGTCAACGATAGCGGCGGCGCGGGCGTCAAAACCGCTGCCATCGGGCGCCGATTGGACGTGACCGAGAGTAGGCGCCGGTTCATGTCCGGCGTTGGCTGCGATGACGCGCAGCGGTTCTTCGAGGGCATCGGCCATCACCGCGGCGCCCAATGTCCCGTCCGACCGCCGACAACCGGACCGCAGACTGAGGGCGCAGCGCGCCAACCCACTGCCGCCGCCCGGCGCCACGCCATCGCGCATCGCAGCCTGCAGCGCCCTGACCGTCCGCTTGGCCATTCCCAGACGGCTCTTCTTTTCGGCATCTGTGGCCGCGCCCACATGCAGCGTGGTCACGCCGCCGAGAAGCTTGGCCAAACGCCTGCGCAGAAGGTTGGCGCTTTCCTGCGTGTCGGCGGCGCGCAGGCGCTTGCGCAATGTGCGGATGTGTTGCCGCAAAGAATGTGGATCACCGCTGCCAGCGACCACGCCAAAGTCACTACCCGTCGCCCAGGCGCGGCGCGCGTGCCCCAGATCGGCTGGGGCCACGGCGATGGGGCTGTCTCCCGCAACCTTCAGAAACGGGCGCGCGCCGGTCAGATGCGCCAAGTCCTCGTGAAGATAGGGCAATTCACTGTAAATCGCCCCCGCCGTTACGGCCAGGCAATGCAGTACACCGGACTGGTGATTGGACAGGAGCGTGGCCAGCGCCGCTCCGCTGATCTGCTCAACCAGCATGAAGAGGCTCTTTCTGCCGGAGGCCAATGCCGCCTCCATCAGCGGCACAATGTCGTCTGCCTGATCGAAGCTCAGGTCACTGACAAAGATGGCGGGATCGTCGTGGACCGCCTCCCGCTTGGCTTTGTCGGTGATCATCGTCGCGGATACCCATGATCCCGTCCAATAGGAGCCATCAAAGTACTCGCGCTCCAGGCCGCGGCGCTGCGATTCCAACACGTTCACATAGCCGTCGCCCCCCGTGATGTAAAGGATTTCGCCCAGCAGGTCGGCCATCTCACCATCATGGCAGATAGCCAGCGCGCAATCCGTGATCGCCTCCTGACCGTCCAACGGCCGCGCCTGTGCGCGCAGCGCGGCGATGGCTGTCTCAGCTGCCCGCTCGATTTGGGGCTGCAGATGCGCGGCATGGATACCGGCGGCCAGCAGACGTTGGCTTGCGCGCAGGATGGCCTGAAAGATGACCGCTGCTGTGGCCGCGCCGTCACCAACCGTCTCGTGCATCCGCCAGAGGCTCTCGCGTAAAAGCATCGCGCCCATATTTTCATCGCGGTCGCCAAGCGAGACGATCCGGCGCGCGATTGTGCCGCCGTCATCCACAATTTCCACCGGTGAAAGGTCGCGAACCGCTTCGATGATGACCGTGCGCGCGTTCGGGCCCAGCGTCGGGCGGATGCCGTCAGCCAGCTTGTCCACGCCGGCAAAGAGCTTCTGCCTCGAGGACGGCAAAAAGACAATGCGCTGCGTGCGTGAAGAGTTTTTCATAGCAATCAGCCCTGCAAGCTGTCCTCCACGCCGCGCCACCTGACGCCATGTTCGCGATCGGTTTTCAACAGGCCACAATCCCCTGACCCCTGACCACTGGACTGGCCTCTGACCACTGACCACTGGCCTCTGACCACTGGCCCCTGACTACTGAATCGTGACGCCCAGGCTGTCCGCCGTCTCGATCATTTCCTGCCAGATGCTGTCTTCGACCGGGATGCCGTGCGCACTGCGTTGCTGTGAGGTGCGGTATTCCGGTTCGCCGGGGAAGAGGACTTCGCTGACACCGGGCTTCGGGCGCGCCGACTTCACCCAGGCGATCTGCTCCTGGACGGTCTGGATGAACTCGTCGTAGGGGAGCAGCGCCGCGATGTTGATGGCCTGGAAGTAGACGCCGTTGCCCTTTTCCTCCCTCTCTTTGCCGGTGCAGCCCGCTCCGGACAGCGCCCCCGCCAGCAACTCAGCCACGATGCCGAGGGCGTAACCCTTGTGGCCGACGATTCCGCCCAGCGGCAGGAGCGCACCCTCCGGCGGACCGTAGAAGGCGGCTGGATCGGTGGTGGGGTTGCCTTCGGAGTCGATAATGACACCGTCGGGCAGCTGTTTCCCGGCATAGCGCGTCACCCGGATTTTGCCTTCGGGGAACACCGACGTCGTGATGTCGACCATAACCGGCCACGGTCCGCCGCTCGGGACGGCAAAGGCGATTGGATTGGGGGAGAGGCGTCGCTCGGCGCCGCCCCACGGGGCCACCGAACCGCTGCCCCCATAGGAGTTGACGACCGCCATGCCGATCATCTGCGCCTCGGCGGCCATGGTCGGGTATTCGCCCACCCGCCCCACGTGCTGGCTGCCGCGCACGACAACCGTGCCGATGGCGGCCTGGCGCGCCTTGTCGATCGCGAGCTGCATCGCCTTGCGGGCGATCACATGGCCCCAGCCCTGATGTCCCACCATGACGGCTGCTGCCGTCGTCTCGCGTTCGATCTCGATCGGCGTGCCCGGCCTGACGTCGCCGCTGCGAATTTCGCCGACGTACTGCGGTATGCGCATAACCCCATGCGAGTCGTGGCCGAATAGATTGGCGCGCACCAGGATCTCGCAGACGGTTTCCGACTCCGCGTGGGGCGAGCCGGCCGCATCCAGAATCCGGACGCCGATTTCCTGTAGTTGGGCGGCAGACATATGTCTCATGTTGATCACTCCAGTCGTGTGGGTTGCGGAACCCGGCGTTCTGTGGCCGGACTCCTGTTTTCGCCGCTGATCAGGCCAGCTCCTTCATACACGCGTCGTCGAGCGGCTGTAGTGGTGTGAAGTCGCGATTGTTCTGATACCACGGCCGCACGGTTCCGGTGCAGGCGTTGCTGACGGCGTTGTAGATCAGGTACATGATCGCCCGCCGCCACGGGGAGACATTGTTGGCTGAACCGTGCAGCACGTTGCAGTGGATGAAAGCGACCGACCCCGCCGGCCCGATCAGCGCTTCGATCCCGTTCTCTGCCGCGAACCGTTCAAAGGTGGCGTGATCGATATGATGCAGTTCATACCCTCTGCCTTGCGCGTCCTTGTGCGGTTGGGCGTCGAGAAGCCCATAACGCTGCGTGCCTGGCACGATCAGGAGCGGCGATGTGACCGCAGTGCAATCGTCGATGAACACGGATGTCATGATGCAGTTCGGCTCCGGCATGCCATCGACCGAATGCCAGGGCGGGTAGTCCTGATGCCAGTCCCAGGACGCGCCGCCGCCGAAGCCATATTTGGGATTCATGCGGCTCTGATGGAGATAGACATCGTCCCGCAACAGCTGGCGCACCGGGTTGACCAGACGCGGGAGTAGCGTGAGACGGCGAAACGGCTCGGAATAGAGATGCGCGCCAAAGGCCAGCCGCACCGCCGAAGCGTCCTCTTTCTCGGAGATCAGTTCCGGCCCAGGGCGACTAAGGATGTCGGGCAGCGCCGCCTGCAGTATTGCCGCTTCGTCGCCGTCCAGCAGTTCGGGGAAAAACAGATAACCCTGTTCGTCAAACTGTGCAATCTGCGCGTCGCTGAGTTTCATCGTACGCCCTCCGTATGTATTAGCACAATCTGGTTGACTCTCAAGCTCAGCGCGACCTGGCCCAAAGTCCCGGATCGGCGGATGAATAGGGCCACCCTACACCGCCGACCACGTGGAATTCATCCGCTTTGCCGCACAACCAGTAGAACATCTCGGCCACGCGTGGGGCGGACTGCCATTTGCGCGCAGCGCCGCAGAAATAGTCATTGGTGAAAGTATAGTCCGCGCCGGCGAAGTCGAAGTTCGGGTCCGCGATCCAGTCGCGTTCGGGCTGCTCTGTGCGCCAATAGACCCATTTCAACAGGTTGCGGGTCGATTGATCGACCTTCGGCGGCTGGCGATGCCAGATCGAATAGGCTGTTACAAAGACTGAGCCGGCCGGCGCCGCCGTCATCGTCTGACCGGCCAGATTGCCGAACCGTTCTAGGTCTTCGCGCGCGATCGGCACCAGGTGGGAGCCAGGCAGAAATAGAGTCGGCCCCATTTCCGGTGTGTTGGTCTGGGGAATGTAGAAGACCTGGAGCAGTTTGCAGGCGCGCTCGAAGTTGGAGCCTGCATCAATGTGCCAGTAACTGGCTTCCTCCGGCCCCACCAGGCGATGGTTCGCCATCCACTCAGGCAGCTGGAACTGGACGCCCAGCAGGGAGCGAATGACGCCGGCGACCGCCCGATGCAACAACACTTCCTCGATGAAACATTCATCTCTGACCAACTGATGGGGGTCCGCGCCTTCTTGGTCCAGGTATTCGAACACCCAGCGGTTGGTGGACTCCGGGATCACGCCTTCGAGCGTGAGAATGCCCGTCCTGCAGAACTCCAGGACCTCTTCATCCTTCAGGGTTGGCCTGATGTCAATCGCCGCGCGGCGCGCTACCGGTGCCATTGGTTTCCTCCAGCATGGCATTTGCGAGAATCATGGCAATCACGGTCAGATTTTGGCCTCAAGGATCTGCAGCACTTCGAAAACCATGCCGTTGGGGGAACGGAAGAACGCCAGGCGGCGCGAGCCGAACCCGGCGCTGATCTCAACCTTGTCGACCAGGACCTCTAGCCCCATGCCGGTGAGCCGTTCGTACTCCTGGTCCAGGTCCTCCACTTCGAAGACGGCGTGCGTCAGGCCGGGCATCAGTTCGTAGCCCAGTTTGTCCTCGAAGACGGTCCTGGGCGTAAGGAAGATGCGCGTGCCGCCAAAATCGAGGAAGGCGTAGTCGGCCTCCTCCCCGTCGGGCGCTGTGAACGATTCACGCAGAATCAACTTGGCTCCGATCTCTTGCCAGAATCTGATTTCGCTATCGATGTCATCGACTTTCATGCCGATGTTCCAAAGACTCGCATCCACGGCTGGCTGTCCTTTTCCTGGTGGAGGGTAGAAGTTGGAACTCTCGATGGCTGACGATGATCTTCAGCGCGACCTAGCCCAAAGTCCCGGATCGGCGGATGAATAGGGCCACCCTACACCGCCGACCACGTGGAATTCATCCGCTTTGCCGCACAACCAGTAGAACATCTCGGCCACGCGTGGGGCGGACTGCCATTTGCGCGCAGCGCCGCAGAAATAGTCATTGGTGAAGGTATAGTCCGCGCCGGCGAAATCGAAGTTCGGGTCCGCGCTCCAGTCGCGTTCGGGCTGCTCTGTGCGCCAATACGCCCATTTCAACAGGTTGCGGGTCGACTGATCGATCTTTGGCGGCTGGCGATGCCAGATCGAATAGGCTGTAACAAAGACTGAACCGGCCGGTGCCGCGGTCATCGTCTGACCGGCCAGATTGCCGAACCGTTCTAGGTCTTCGCGCGCGATCGGCACCAGGTGGGAGCCAGGCAGAAACAGAGTCGGCCCCATTTCCGGCGTGTTCGTCTGGGGAATGTAGAAGACCTGCAGCAGTTTGCAGGCGCGCTCGAAGTTGGAGCCGCCATCGAAGTGCCAGTTACTGGCTTTCACCGGCCCCGCCAGGCGATGGTTCCCCATCCCTTCAGGCAGCTGGAAATGGACGCCCAGCAACGATCGTACCACGCCTGCGACCGCCGGATGCAACAACACTTCCTCGATGAAACGGTCATCTCTGACCAACTGAAGGGGGTCCGCGCCCTCCTGGTCAAGATATTCTAACACCCAGCGGTTGGTCGACTCAGGTATCACCCCTTCGAGCCTGAGAATGCCCGTCTTGCAAAAGTCCAGGATCTCCTCGTCAGTCAAGGTCGGTCTGACACTGTCGGCGGCGCGTTGCGCTCTGAAGGCCATCGCTCTACTCCCATTTCTCAAGAATGAATTCACAGATGACATGTCTGTCCTGCATGTGTCCAACCAGCAACTGGGCCGGAAACCGGATCACACGCCAGCCGCTGTTGATCGCTTCCAAAGCGGTCTTGTAGGGCCAGTCAGCCGGATCGAGCGGGCCGTCGCAGACCGCGCCATCCTCGACCAGCAGCATTCCAACTGCCTGGGAGGTGACGGACGTGTTCGCGGTTTGCAGGTAGAGCAGACTCTGCCGTTTGCCGCTGTTCTCCCCAATGGCGTTCGCCAACTCTCGTAGCCGTTCCTCTGTCAAACAGCCCCGTTGCAGTTGTTCGATACATTCTTCCAATTGTTGCGTGACATCGGTGCTCATTGTTGGACGCCTCTCAAATGGCTGGGATTTCGGCCGTCGGAACTACACTTCGCCGGTGGCGGCGGCCAATACTGGAGATATTTCACTCAGTCAATCGGGGATTACCGCCTTTCAACTTAGCCGGCGTTCGTCTCGTAGGGAGGCGTGGGGTGCAGATGTTGCGCGCCGAAGATCAGATCGGCGTAATTTCCGTCAACCACCTTCTGATCGGCTGGCACCGCGAGACGTTGGATCATATCCGGGTTTAGCTCAATGCCCAATCCTGGCGCTTGAGAAAGCTGCAGACGACCCTCTTTGACTTGCCAGGGCTCTGCCAGCAATTCGTCGATGAACGGATTGCCGGTTCTATCGACCTCAACCGTAATTCCGTTGGGGAGCGCCGCCACCAGGTGAGCGTTGGCAATTAGCGCCACGGCGTCACTCCACGTGTGCGTCGCCACACCGGCGTCCATTTCGGCAGCCAGGCGTCCAATGCGCAGGCATTCAGTGATGCCACCGGCGCGGCTCACGTCCGGTTGGGCAATGTCCAAGGCGCCCGCGCGTAGCATCTCGCGGAAGCCTTGCACGCCAAAGTCATTCTCTCCCGCTGCGATCGGCACCGCAATCCGCGGGCGCAGCGCGACGTAATTGTCAATGTCTTCAGGCGAAAACGGTTCCTCAAACCAGAACACGTTGTTGGCAGCCAACACCTTTGCTATCCGCTCAGCAACCTCTAGCGAATAGCGATGCGAAGCATCCACGATCACATCCCGGTCCGGCCCCACTGTCCGGCGCACCGTTTCGACAGCGGCGACGTCGTAGGCTTCGCTCCGGCCCAAGCGCATCTTGACCCGGCGAAAACCCTGATCGAGATAGCTGGCAGCTTCATTTGCCAGATCGTCCAGATCGTCGTGCCAGTTCAGGCCGCTGCCATAGGCCGGGACTGAATCACGGTCCCCGCCCAACAAGGCATGGACAGGTCTCCCCAACGCTTTGCCGCGCAGGTCCCAGAAAGCCGTGTCCAACGCCCCCAGAGCGGACATAGCGGCTCCCTTGCGGCCATACCAGCGGGTCAAACTGTACATCCTGTCCCACAGTGCCTCTACCTCACGCGGATCATGGCCCAGCAGGAAAGGTTTCAAGTGATTCTCGACGATGATGCGAACGAGGTCCGGGTGGCTGTACGCTGCCCCTAGTCCCGTCATGCCATTGTCTGTCGTCACGCGGACCAGCGAGGTGATACGACCCGTCACGACGCCGCACGCGGCCTTGACTTCGTGGCCCGGCGGGTAGGTAAAGCGAAGGTTTATGAGCTCAATCTGATCGATTTTCATGCCGGTATGTTCCGTTCAATGCGCAGTTTTGCCGCCACCCTTCTCAACCAATGGCAACCGCTATCTCAAGGCCCGCGATCTCCTCGTCGAGCGGGAAGAAGGGTCGTTGCATCCGTTGATAAGTCAGATTGCGTACATGGGCCGGCGTTGGCCCGGGCGTATCCACGATGAAAGCCGCTTTCATCAGGTCGCGGTAAGCGTAGAGATAGTTCATGGGGTTCTTGACGCCGATGAACTTGGCCTGTCGCACATCCATCCCCATGCTCCGGAACTGTTCGTCGCCCCAGTCATACGTGGGCTTCGACATCACCAGGGCGTCAATGCTGCCGATCTGCAGCACGGCCGACAGACCCATTGATGCCCACGTGCCGCCGTAGAGGCCGCCCCTGTAAAGGAAACGGCCGTCAGCGAGCAGGCGCACAACGCCGGTCACCTCGAGGGGCTGCCCCCAGGTCGGATCGATGTGGTAACCGAGTTCCAGTGTGATTTCTTGGCCGGTGCCGGCGCGCGCGCATGCCTGTGCCGCCGACGGGTCAACGACCATGACGAAAGTCCGTTCAGTCACGCCGAGGGCCACCAGTTCGCGCAGCAGGGCCACGCTGTCGCCTGGCGCCCCACCACCGGCGCAGTCCGCCGTATCCACCAGCAGCACCGGTCCGCCCTCAGCAGCCCGGCCACGCGCAACAGCTTCGGAAACGGGAAGGATCTTCGCCTCGAACGTCCGGCGCCGCGCCCAGAACTCCGCGGCCAATTCACGCGCCTGGCCTGCGGCCAGATCAGGGTCATTGTCGGTCACCACCACACTGCCGCAACCCATTCCCGGCAGATCATTGTAAGGATGAACCTGAAAGCATGATACTGAGAGGACTGCTGGCTGCGTCTCCAGTTGGCGCGCGCGACGGGTCAGATGCGCCATGGGCGCGTCACCAAAGGTCTGGCCGTTGCAGCCGCTGCACAGGATGGGGACTTTGGCCAGGGCCATCACCGGTTTGACCGCGCCCCGCACTGCTCTCAGCAGCAGGTCGGCGCCCCGTTCCCCGGTGGAATACGTGTCGTCGTGCGGATAGTGCGCGAACGACACAAGCGCTGTGGCCTGGCTGATCATTCGTGGTGTGACGTGCGCATGCAGGTCAAGCGTCATCACGATCGGCACGTCCGGCCCCACGATCTGGCGTACGGCATCGAGCAGATCGCCCTCCGGGTCCAGCTGTGACGCCGTCACCATCGAGCCGTGCATCGCCAGCGCCAGCCCGTCCAACGGCCCCGCCTCGCGCAGCCGCGCCAGCAGAGCGTCCTTCAGATAGGCGTAGCAATCATCCGAGAGCACGCCCCCCGACACACAGCGCGCCGCCAGCAGCGGGACAACCTGCGCGCCCGCCGCTTCACAGGTCGCGAGCATTCCCGCCACTTCGCAGTCGGTGCCCGCCAGCTGCAAGAGCGTGTCGCCTTCATGCACATACGAGTTGCGAAACAGCGACAGATCGGTCTGCGTGGCCGCGAACTGGTTGCTTTCCTGGAAGATCGAGCCTACGCCAATGCGTATGCCTGTCATTGGATTTCCTCTTTGCGCCCCATTTCGTGCAGGGACGCAAAGAACAACCTCAGAGGGGAAAACGTTTCACTGTTACCGATGGGCGCGTTCATACAGATGGACAGAGAGATTATACCCACCTAACCGTGGAAGGGCAATGCTTGGGCAGACGGGGGCATGAGAGTACACTATAAAAGATAGTCATATCTGACTTTATCGCAATGGAGACAAACATGTTTCGTTCTGCCGTCCTATCTCTCACCCTCGCGCTCTTCGTCGCCGGTTGCGTTGCCATCCCAACCAAAAACGAACCGGCAGCCTACACCCAGTCGATCGTACAGGATGCGATCCGCCTCTACAATCAGGCAGGCCGCCAGGCAGCCTTCGACCACTACAGTTCAGCCGAAAACGTGGATGGGGAATGGTACGCCTTCATTGTCGGCGAAGATGGGCGCACCATCGCGCACTTCCGCCCCGAATTGATAGGGCGGGACCCCGCGCTGCGCGTAGACGCCACCGGCTACTTCTATGGCGACGAAATACTGAGCGCCACTGAGAAGGGCAAATGGGTCAGCTTCGTCTTCCTTAACCCGAACACGGGCGAGGAGACGCTCAAGCACGTATGGATCGTGCGCCATGACGGGCTGTACTTCGGTTCGGGCTGGTACGAGGAACAGTGACCTGGCTGCCTGAAAAGGATTCCAAGGGCTTAGCACCTCCCGCTTCAAGAAAAAAACTCAGCCTGTTCGCCCCGCCCGCCGAAAGACATTGGTCGGTTCGCGCGCCACGAGGAGAAGACGATCCTCGCGCCTCTTGATCTCGAGGGGTTCGGACGGGACAGGCTCGCCCTCTGTGCCTGCTATCCTTTTAGGGCACCCGTTGTAACGCCGCGCACGAATGCATCCATTCCAAAGAGCGTAAAGATGATGACAGGCACGGTAAGCACCAACAGCGCTGCCTGCAACTGCGCCGGATTCGCCCCGCCCGGGTTTAACTCGTTGCCCAAGAGCTTGGGGACGGTGACAGCCGCCGGCCGCATTTCCTCGCTCTTGGTGATAATGAGCGGCCACAGGTAGTTGTCAGCCTGAAAGACCATGGAAACTAACGCCACCACCGCCAGCGCCGGACGTGAGACCGGTAGGATAATATGCCACAGCACCTGCAGGCGGTTACAACCATCGATCAGTCCGGCATCTTCCAATTCCGTCGGGATGCTCAGGAAGAACTGACGAAGCAGGAAGATGAAGAACCCGGACGATGAGAGCGGCAAAATGACGCCCCAATAGGTATCATACAGGCCCAACCGGCGCACGATCAGGAACAGTGGGACGATGGAAATCTGAGCCGGCAGCAGGATTGTGACAACGAAGACGAAAAAGATCACGTTGCGTCCATGAAAACGCATGCGGGCCAGGGCGTACGCTGCCGGAGTGTTGATAAGGAGCGCATTCGCTGCGGACAGGAAAATGATGATCAGTGTATTCAGGAATTGCCTTGTCATAAAGGGGAATTGCCACAGTTCGACAAAACTCCTCAGCGTTATCTGGGGCGGAAAAAGGTGGATTGGCATGTTGAAAATATCGGCGCGGAACATCACTGCAGTGCGTACCATCCAGTAGAGCGGGAGCGCCGACAGCAACACGCCCGACCAGACGACCACAAAGAATAGTACCCGCTCCCATCTGTTTTCGCCGTCCAGATCGCGTTTGAGAAACCGCTTAAGCATTCCCATTGGTTCACCCCCCCTTTTCAGCGTCCAGACCATATACACCGAGGCGCAACTGCAGATAACTGCAAACGAGGAGAATTACGCCCAGGATCCACATCAGGGCCGATCCATATCCCATGCGGAAGTCGGTGAAAGCCTGCCCCCAGGCATAGACCGCAACATTGGTCATGCCAATGAAGTATGCTCCCAACATATTGAGTGGGCGGGGCATCAGCAGAAAGGGGGTGAACGCCTGCATGCTGGAGATGAAAGTAATGAGGAGCAGGAAGGTTGTGACCGGCTTGATCCACTGCCAGGTAACGGTCCAGAACTGTTGCATACGATTCGCGCCGTCCACCTTGGCGGCATCGAGCAGGTCCTCGGGCACCTCTTGCATGGCGGCGAGGAAGACCAGCACGGTGAAGCCTACGCCTTTCCATAGACTGGCGATGATGATCATCCAGAAAGCGGGGCTGCCGATTTCCTGGCCCTGGTACCAGGCTGGCGACGGCACGGCAAAAAAGTCCAACACCAATTTCACGAGACCGATTTGGCCATCGAACATGGTCCGGAACACCAGACTGGCCGCCACCCACGGCACGACGTATGGGAAGAAGTAGGCGGCCCGAATATAGCGAATCCCTTGCCATCTCCGGTTCAGCAGCGCGGCAAAGAACAATGCAATGGCCAGTTGCACCGGCACCACGATGGCGCTGTACCCGACAGTGACCTTTAAGGTCCTGATGAAGGTGTCGTCCGACAACAGCGCGAACCGGTAGTTCTTCAGGCCGACAAAATTCAGTTCGCCCAGACCGCGGAAGTTGGTGAAGGATACAATGAGGCCATATACGGCAGGTCCGATTACATAGAGCAACAAGCCGATCAGGGCCGGCGCCAGAAAGGCATACGCTATCAGATCCTGTCTGATCCAGTACCAGACTGTATGGGACCGTCCCGCCCCAGTCGACGATTTAACGCGTGCAGCTTGTCCATCCATCTCGAACTCCTCCGCGTCCCAAGACGACCGCCGCTCAATTCGACATGCTCTTCGGGAACTGCCTTCGATACACGTATGGCTCCCCTGCGGCACTGGATAGGATTGCGATCGGGCATGAGGTGTGGCGAACGACTGTGGCGCACTCGGCGCTACAACGGTTCCGCGACACCCCATGCCCCTGCAACGACGCCCGCGTTATCCGTCATTCACCCGGGGGCATCGCGCATGACATGCCCAGATGAATGGAATGGCGCCCCCTACTCCAGCGCGTAGGCTTTATCGATCTCCGCCTGCACGGCCGCGTCGGCTTCTTCCAGCAGAGCGAGCGCCTTGTCCCAGTCAGGCTCGGCCAGGATCTGCGGCTGCCACGTATACGAGAACAGTCCGGTTGCGTCGTGGAAACCTACCTTCTCCCAGGGCGCGACTGCAACGTCCCCGCCCATCGCTTCCAGCGTCGGGCCGATGTACGGATCGTCTGCAAACACATCTGTCAGATCGCGGCGGTTCGGAGGCATCGAGTACTGGCTGCCGGCGACTTCCTGGGTGTCCCGATCGAGATAGAAACTCATAAACTTCCAGGCAGCATCGGGATTTTCAGCGAGCGCCGAGATAAACATGTGGGTGCCGCCGACCTGCATGATGCGCTTGCCCTTCATCGTCCAGGGGGCTGTGGCCACCCAGTTGCCTTCTCCGACGAGCTCGTCAAGCTCCGGAGATGGTTTGGTCCACAACATTACGCTCTTGTTGTCCTTCCACTCCGCTTTGCGAACGTCGTCCGTCGTCTGGGTTGCGTCGATCCGGCTCACTGGATAGCACTCGTGGACGTTGACCAAATCCCAGAACCACTTGATGGCGTCGGTGAACGCAGGATCCGACACATTGGACACGGTGGTACCGGACTCGTCCTCGGCGACAGACCAGGTGTTCTGCGATTTGAAGAGGCCAATGGAGGCCCAGTTGCTGAGGAAACCCCAACCGGGGTCGACGATGATCCCCTTTTCAGCCGCCAATTTGCACATCTCGACAAATTCTGTGTCCGTCTGCGGCGGACCTACGCCTAGCTCATCTAAGACCGCCAGGTTCCAGGCCCAGACCACAGTGCCCTCCTCTTGGGGCAAGGCGTAGATCACGCCGTCGTGGGTACCGCCACCGCGCATCAGGCCTTGCGATATCGCGTCGACATCGAAGTTCTCGTCCGATGCGATATAGTCGTCAAGCGGCACCAAGAATCCCTCCTTGGCGAACAGAGGGACGCGGGCTGCACCTTCATACATCCAGCCGATATCCGGTGTTTCACCCGATTGGAAAGAGGCCTTCCAGAATGTTTCGACCGCTCCGATATCCGGGTACCAGGTGATGTCCACCTTGATATTGGGATACATCTTCTCGAATTCCGGAATCACATACTCGTCAATGAACTGCCGGGGCTTCTCCTCCATCGCCCCGATTGTCAAGACGATCTCCTCGGCCGCTTCTGTCTCAGGCGCCTCTGCGGGAGCGGCGGCCGGCGGGGCGCACCCCACAACCAGCAGCATACTCAACAAGGCAACGACGATCCAGGACATCCGCACCGTGCTTCCCAACTTGCGCATCAACATTGCAGCATTCCCCTTTTGTCGATTCTGACTTGCCGATTACGATCCTGTTGATTCACCGAACGATATAGATGCACGATTTATGCCAAGGCATCACCTCCTCCTACGATTCCACGGAGCGCCGGCAGATCGAGATTTCACTATGGGGTCTCAGACAGCCTGTCAACGAGACGATAAAGGTTGCGGAGCATCATGTCGCGCTTCCCTGAAATGTGGATCGTGCGCCATGACGGGCTGTACTTCGGTTCGGGCTGGTACGAGCAGGAGTGATCCGCCCTGGCGGAAAGCCAAAAGGGAACAGTTCCTCTTTCATGGGGCGGAGTCAGCGCCCTGACCGCGTCCGACGAACACCGAGGCCATCTCTTCTGCCTGAAGCGCAGGGGACTCCTCGTACAGATAGCAGGCCGCCAGGCGATGCGGGTCCGTCTGGAACAGGGGCGGCATCTGTTCAGCGCATTTCGGCATGGCGTGCGGGCAGCGCGCGACAAACTTGCAGCAGGGGCTTCCATTCGTCGGCGCTGTCAATGATCCGGTCGCCGCTTCCGTATTCCAGCGCCGGTCCGGGTCGGGCTGGGGCACGGATCCGATCAATAGCTGCGTGTACGGGTGCTGCGGCTGCTTGACCACGAGGTCGATGTCGCCTGCCTCGGCGACGGAGCCGGAATACATGACGATGATGTTTTCGCTGATCTGATAGGCCGTGGTGAGGTCGTGCGTGATGTAGATGACGGAGATGCCGAACTCTTCGTTCAGCTGGCGCAGGTTGCCCAGAACGGTGGCGCGTAGCGAGGCGTCGATCATGGAGACCGGCTCATCGGCCACGATCAGGCGTGGGCGCAGCAGCAGCGCACGCGCCACCATGACGCGCTGTCTCTGGCCGCCGCTCAACTGGTGTGGACGCCGCCCCAGCGTGTTTTCGGGGCGCAACCCCACCGCCTCCAACGCCTCCTCGATCAGCGTCTGACGCTCTTGTCGCGAACTGGCCAGGCCGAACTTGGCAATCGGCGTTGACAAAACATGGTCCACTTTGTAGAAGGGATTGTAGACCTCGAACGGATCCTGGAAGACAACCTGCACGTCGCGCCGGAACGAGTGCCACTCCGCCGTCGACAACTCTCGCAGATCCTTCCCCTGATAGAGCACCTGTCCCTCGGTCGGCGTCTCCAGCCCCAGCAGAATGCGGGCCAGCGTTGTCTTGCCGCTGCCGCTTTCGCCGACCACAGCCGTGATCGTGGGCGGCTCGCTGGCGATGGCTAAGGAGAAGTTCTCCAGCGCCACAGTGCGGTTACGGCTGAACAGACCGCCGCCGAAGACCTTGGTGATATGTTGAACTTCGAGCAATGCGCTCATGTTTTTTCGTGGCTCGTGAACGGTTTCGGGCTACTGGCCCTCGGTTACCGGCTGCAAATCGTGAATCAGTCCGACGCGATGGCAGGCGACCCAACGCACCGGTTGCACCTCCTCCAGCGTCTGCTCCTGTGTCGCGCAGTCGGCGGCGGCATGGGGGCATCTGGGATGAAAGAGGCAGCCCGTTGGCCGGTCCACCAGCGAGGGCGGCAGCCCCGGTATGCCTTCCAGATCGTCCTTTACTTCCAGCGACGGCACGCTGTCGATCAGCATGTGCGCGTATGGATGCAGCGGCCGCTTGAAAACATCCCGCACCGGGGAAACCTCCACCAGTTTGCCGGCATACATGACCCCCACGCGGTCAACAAACTGGGCCATGATGCCCATATCGTGGCCGACCAGGATTACGGCTGCCCCGACATCTTCCTGCACCCGGCGCAAGGTCTCCATGACCTGCATCTGCACCACAACGTCGAGCGCGCTGGTCGGCTCGTCGGCGATGATCACCTTCGGGCGTAGGCTGATTGCCATGGCGATGCAGACCCGCTGCTTCATCCCGCCGCTCAACTCGTGCGGGAACATACCGGCCACCTGCGGCTCCAGCCCTACCCGCGCCAGCAGATCATGCACATACTCATTCTGCTCCCGCCGGCTCATCTTTGCCGAAATCCTGCCATCGGCAGCCTCGCCAGATCCGGCGGCGGCGTGGTCTCTCATGCCATCGACTAGCTGACGCCTGATGCGGGTCACCGGATTCAGCGAGTTCATCGAGCCTTGCGCCACCAGCGCGATCCCTGCCAGGCGCAACTGCCGCATCTCTTCGCCGGAAAGCGCCAGCACATCCTGTCCGTCCAGCCAGATCTGACCGGACTCGATCTGTCCGGGCGGCTTGATCATGCGCAACAGAGCCATCGCCAGCGTCGTCTTGCCCGAGCCGGACTCGCCCACCAGGCCGAAGCGCTCACCCGCCTTCAGGCTGAAGCTCACATCGTCCACCGCCCGCACTGCGCCGTCCGGCGTATCGTAATGGACGTGCAGATTCTGCACTATCAGCGTTGCTGAGTCCGCTGCGGCTTCGCCATTTGAACGCGGCCCCGGCGTCATACGCTTTTCCTCAACCTGGGATTTGACAACTCGTCCATGCCGACGGAGGTCAGGTAGAGGGCGATGAAGATGAGGACGATGATCACCACCGGCGTCAACCACCACCACCAGTATCCTCCCAGCACACCCGCATGGAGGATGACCCAGTAGATCGTCATGCCCAGGGTCGGGTGGGAGGTCGGCCCCAGCCCGAGGGCTTCCAAGCCGATTGTGGCCAGGATGGCCGAGGCGGTCGTGTTGACGAGATTGGCGATGATAAAAGGGATGAGGTTGGGCATCAGTTCGCGCACGATGATTTCGTACCCGCGCATGCCGGACATGCGCGCCACGTCGACATAGGCGCGCTCCTTCAGCGAGAGAACCTGCGAGCGGATCGTGCGGGTGGGCCACAGCCAGGCCGTGGCAGCCACGATCAGCGACATCTCGGTCGGGTTGACGCCTCTGAGGGCGATGGCGATCAGGATCAGGATCAGGATGCTCGGGATGGTCAGGCCCACGTCGACAACCAGGCGGATGACGGCGTCGATGACGCCGCCGTAATAGGCGCCGGCGAAGGCCAGCAGGGTGGCGAAGGCCACACCCAGCACACCGGCCAGCAGGCCCACCCGCAGCGTGAGCGGTGTGCCCACGAGCATGACCGCCAGCAGGTCCCGGCCCACCTTATCCGTACCAAATGGATATTCGGCGGAAGGTGATTGGAAGGGGGGCGCGGAAAGTGGCGAGGCGTCTTCGATGTTGACAACTAGGCGGCCGCCGACTGAGAACAGCAGAATAACGAGAATCAAGCCCAGCCCAAAGGCGAGCGGCGGGTTGCGGCGCAGGTAGCCCAACGCGTCCCGCAAGGGTGTGGGGTTGTTCAGACGCGTTGCCGCACTGCTATCCGAGCGCACTGTCATCTATGTCCGCCTACTGATGCGTGGATCCAGCATCGGCAATGTCAGGTCCAGGATCAAGGTCGTGGTGGCCAGCGTGAGGATGATCGTCAGCACGATCCCCTGGATGACGGGATAGTCCACGCCTTTAATCGCTTGGAATAGCACCGTGCCGATGCCGGGGAAGCCGAACACGACCTCGACCAGGAGCGCGCCGGAGAAGACATAGCCCATCGCCAGAGCCAGCGAGGTGATCTGGGGCAGGATGGCGTTTCGCAGCCCGTAGTCGAAGAAGAGACGCCCCCTCTTGATACCTTTGGCTTCAGCCAGGGTCATGTAATCTTCGCCCTCAACCGTAACCATCATGCCGCGCATGGCAATGGCCCAGAAGCCCAGGCTCGACAGCAGGATCGAGAGCGCGGGCAGGATGGCATGTTCGCCTGCTTCCAGGAAAAATTCCCAACTCAATTCGGGGATGTTGCCGATGCGGTAGCCGCCGTGCCCGGGGAACCAACGCAGCTCAAAGGCAAAGACGAAGAGCAGGATCAGCCCCAGCAGGTAATAGGGAATGGCCGCCATCGTCATAATCGGCGGCGCCAGCGAGCGCAGCCAGACAGGCGCCCGCGTCCAGGCGACGAGCGCGCCAAATAGCGTTCCGAATACAAAGGAAAGGAGTGTCGTCACCGTGAGGAGGCTGATTGTCCAGAGTAGCGAATCACGCAGGATCTGCTTTACCGTTCTGGGGTAGGATGAGATCGAATGACCCAAATCAAAGCGGGCCACGTCACCCAGATAGGTCAGGTATTGCTGCCACAGCGGCCTGTCCAGCCCGAACTTGGCGTTGTAGACCTTGACCATCTCCTCGGCGCCTTTGCCCCAAGCGCTGCCCGATTGCGCCAGTTTGATCAAGCGCTCGCGGATCGGGTCCTGACCGGACAGCCGCGGCAGGAAGAAGTTCACAGTCGCGGCCGTCAACACGATCAGGAGAAAGAAGGCGATTCGTTTGAGGAGATAGCCGGCGGCCCACATCTGAAACCCCAGTGGCTCGTGAACAGTGATCAGTGGCTAGTGGATTTGCAATCCACTAGCCACTATCTTCTATCTTCTATCTTCTATCTACTATTGGGCCGCTTCGAGATGAAGCAGGACCAGGTGGAAGCCGAGCAGCTGGGGCGCTTCGTTGACATACTCGCCATCCTTGCTTTCAACGGTCGGCCAGTTTTCCCAGTAGGTCTGGTTCATCGCCATGTTGTGCTTCCAGTTGAAGAGCATAATCGAAGGCAGCTCCGGCAGCCAGATCTCCATCGCCTCGCGGAAGAGCGCCTTCATGGTCTCGGTATCATCCGGATGCACCTGTGACATCGCCAACACGATCTCGTCGAATGCGCTGTTGCACCAGAGCGACTGGTTGGAGGCCCAGTTGGAGGCCGGGCCGCCTTCCTTGCCACAGGTGTACAGATTCAGCGCTTCGTAGGGTTCCTTCAGGCTGCCGGTGTGACCGGCGGGGAAGGCGGTGTGCGTCTTGGAGACGAAGCGGTCCCAAGCATCGGGTGGCGTCGTCAATTCGGCATCGATCCCGCCGCGCTTGAGCTGTTCGACCAGGACCTCGGCCGGCGCGTTCCAGGCAAACCAGGACTCAAGCGGCACCTTGATCGTGTTGCCATCTGCGTCCGCCCACATGCCGTCGTCATTCATGCTATAGCCGGCCGCTTCAAGATGCGCGGCCGCTTTCTCCAGGTTGTACTCGTTTGTATCGTGCTGTTCGAGCAGGTCGGAGATCGACTCGGTGTACTGTTCCAGGCCCGGATAGGGCGGGTAGGGCATCGGGTTGGGGCTGGTCAGGCCCTCGTAGGCGACGTCCGCGATCTGCTGCCGGTCGATCAGGTAGCTGATCCCCCAGCGCACGTCGGCGTTGTCATAGGGCGGCTTCTCGTTGTTCAGCCACAGCGCCTGCGCCCACCAGTCAACATAGCCGTAGGGGGCCTGGCGGCCGTAGTGGGCGGTTACTTTCTCATTGCGTTCCACGGCCATCCGGATCGAGGAGCCCTGCAACTCGGTGATGTCGATCTGGTTGCTGGTCATAAGTTCGATCAGACGGGTCTGATCGGTTCCGCCGACCACGAACATGACGCGTTCCATGTTCAGTGCATCGGTCAGGCCGGACTCGACCGCCCACCAGTTGTCGCGGCGGTCGAACATCTTCTGTTGCGGCGATGAGTAGACCACCTCAAGCGGGCCGGTTGTGACGGGCCAGCCCTTCTCGATGTCATAGTGGGTGAAGGTGGCCCAATCCTGGCCTTCAAAGATATGCTTGGGCATGATCGGGAAGGCGCCCGAGTCCCACTTCCAAACGAAGAAGCGGTCATGGTAGCGCGGGAACGTGAAGTTCAGGCTGATCAGGACGGTATGGTCGTCCACTGCCACAACGTCTTTGGTGTACTGCTTAACTTCGTTGCCGAAGCGGACCTCGCCGCCGATTTCCATCAGGTGGCTGAGGGTATAGACCACGTCATGGGCGGTGAAGGGCGTGCCATCGCTCCACATCACCTCTGGCCGCAGCGAGATGGTCAACTCGGTGTAGTCGTCATTGTAGTCAAAGCTCTTGGCCTGCCACATGACCGTCTCGTCTCTGAAGGCGTTCCAGTAGGCCATGCCTTCATAGATGACGTTGAGGCCGCGCTGGTAGTCGCCGCCGATGGCAAAGGGCGTGTAGATCTCCGACTCTTCAAACTCGTCGCTGCCCCACCAGCCGATGATCAGTGTCTGCTCTCTGGGAACATCCTTGACGCCTGACTCGCTGGTCGTGTCCGAGGCCGAATCTTCGGCCATCGATTCGGACGCGGGCGCCGCTTCCTGGGCGCAGCCGACCACCAGTAGAGCCAGCACGGCCAATAGCATAGCGATCTTCAATTGCCCGCGGAACTTCCTTCTCTTTTCCATTTCCTGTTTCTCCTTTTGGGTTGTATGAAATGGGTTTTCAATACGCGTTGGATTCGCTGACATAGCGACACTGTCGATGAAATATTTGGTTTTGAGGGAAATGAGTGAATTTGGTTGGCGCCGGCGACATCAGTGGGCCTTTGGCGCCGACCAAACTGGGAATTCAGGAAGGGCACCAGATCCCATACTGATAACCATCCCCTTCCATTATAGTCGATTAAGGGCAATCGACCAAACGCGAAAAATTGACCGCGATTGTCGGGTGCGCCTCTGCTCGGGAGCAGCGCGATCGCGCGGCCGAGATAGCCTCAACTCTTGGGCCATCCGAGCATCTCCCGCTCTTCGTCGGTGATCGTCCGGAACTCGTATCCTTCGGCGGCAGCGTCGTTCTGCTTGCTCTCGGTTTCAGCGGATGGCGCTTCCCGATAGATTGAGTTCATCTGCCAGATGTCGATCCCCTCGCAGCGCACGCTCCCGCCGCTGCAATAGACCCCGACATGCAGGCTGTCCGGCCGCTTGGGATAGGCGCGGCCCGTGATGCAGGCGCGATTGCGGTTGGCAAAGACCTCCACGACCGAACGATCGACGAACGCGCGCACTGTCACCAGCCCGTCCTCGGCCGGCGGCAGGTCGACCCTGCGCACCGTCCTGAACACCTCGCTATCCAGACTGCTGTGGGTGTTGTCGAAACTCAGTTTGCCGCTTTCCAGGTCGATGCCGATGCGGGCCGCTTCGGTGAGGTCCGGCGCGCAACGCACCAGCAGGCCGAACTCCCGCGCGCTCTGTGGCCGGAATCTGGCGATGATCTCCAGGCAGTCCCCCCGCACGCCGTCCAGGAGCAGCTGGCTATTGACTGGGCCGGGGGCTGCCGCTCCATCTTCCGGGCCCAGTGAAAAGGCGGGCAAAACCCTGTGGCGCCCGCGCAGCGCTTCCAGTTCAGCCGGCGGCTCCATCAGCAGGGCGCCGTCCGGGGCGACGTGCAACTGGCGCGGCAGCGACATCAGGCCGCTCCAGCCGGCCCGCCGCGTGGGCGAGTCAAGTGGCTGCGAGTCGGCCCCGGCCGGCCGGTCCTCCAGAACCCAACTCCAGCCGATGCGGCGTCCCTGGTCATCCAGCAGCGTTTTGGTGGCGCAGGCGCGCGCAGAGTCGTAATGCGTGCGGCGCTGTGATACAAAGTGGCCATCTTTGTGTTCACCGACTTCGACAAATGTGGTAAACATCCCCCACGGATGATGGAAGAGGACGTGGCGGCCATCCAACGCAAAAAAGTGGGGGTATTCCATCGCCCGCATCGGCGCTGCACCAGCCTGATAGAAGCAGCTCACGTAGGACCAATGACGCAGGTCACTGCTGGCGTAAAGGGGGATCGCGGCTGTTTTCTGGTCAGCCAGCGAGGCGGCCAGGAGCATATACCAGGTGTCCCCTTCCTTCCAGATGTCAGGGTCGGACCAGCGCCCGTGCAGATGGTAGATATCGGACGGCAGCAGATCGCCCCGGCGCATGATCGGATTGGCCGCGTCCTTCTGCCAGTGGATCAGGTCGTCATCCAGGGCGGTGGCCAGACAGTGGGTCTCTTCACGGGTCTCGCCGTCAACGCCGCCGTAGAAGATATGGACTTTGCCCGCATGGCTCAGCACGCAGCCGCTGGCGCACAATGCCCGGTCATATTGTTCCGGCCCGTTGGTAATCGCTACCGGCAGCTCCTCCCAATGGACCAGGTCGGTGCTTCTGACATGTCCCCACACGCACTTGTCCCCCGCCCATTCATCGGGCGCATACTGGAAAAAGACATGATAGACACCTTTCCAGAAGAAGGGAATCGTGTCCTGGAAGAACTCGCCGGCTCTGGGCTGGAAATGGTAGCGGGGGCGGTGCGCGTCCTTGGCCAGGCGCGCGACCCGCAGCGCCAGACCGGTCAGCGCGCCGGCGGGGGCAACGAACGGCGCGCCATGAAAGTCGATTACATTGTCTGGCGGCGAGGCTTCCTCTGGGCCTGTCTCGCCTGCAACACGCTTCCCATTCATCTCTTCTTACTCCCTTGATCTGCGCAGATGGACGCCCGGTACACGGCTGCCGGAGATAGCTGCTCCCGTCCTCTTACCCTGGACAACCAGGGGTTTGACCGGATCGCCCGCATCCCCCGCCCACCAGTTGGGAGGGCGAAATATGTGTTCGACTTTGCAGGCCTCTTTGATTTCCGCTGGAAATCGCTCAAAATCGAGAAAATACCACACAAGCACCAGGGGGCGATGGTGGCGGGTCTGATTGGCATGGGTGCTATGCAGCAGCCTGGCATCGGCTATCACCAGCGAACCGCTTTTTGCCGGCACATCCACGGCGGCGGGATGGTCTAACAGCATTGTCTCATTGACCCCCTCGGCCTTCTCCTCTTTTGTCCAATCGACGTGGCCGGGGCCGATCAGCAGCTTGTCATGCAGATCGAAGCGGCGCAGATGAGACCCCGGGATGACGCGCAAACAGCCATTCCTGACAGTCGTGTCAGCCAGGTAGTAGGAAAGAAACACCTGCATCGGGCGCGCCGCGCTGCTGACGTGATGCTCCCACCATACCCAGTCCTGGTGCCAATACAATGGTGGGCCAAAGGGCAACTTGCTGATGAGATACATGGAGCCCTCCCAGCGGATATCCCTGTAACCCATTGCCGACAGGAGTTCGAGACTTGGCTGCCAGGCGATCAGGCGGGCGTAGACCGGGTCGCGGTAGGCCGGTTCGATCAGCGTCCCGTGATATTTCACAGCGCTCGGGCGTCGTGTCTCCTCCTCGCGCATGCGCGCCGAAACCCGCCTGATTTCAGCCAGGAATTCCTGGTCCAATATGTCTTCAATGACGCAGTAGCCATCTTCAATCAGTTGTGTTCGTTTTTCCTGCGCCTGGGCTGGTGTAAACATGGCGATAACACCTTTCCACTCAGAAACGCAAAATCGGCGCGGCGCCCCTTTCGAGTAGGGCCGCATTGAATGTTGTCAGTGTTCAATGCCCTGCACTAGCCACCAGCCGCCAGCCGGCGGTAATCAAATCGTGTCTCTCGATTGGCCAGAAACGCGGCCGTCTCCTCGGCGGTGGGAATGCCGGCCCGCCCCCCCAGCTTGGCGCACTTGATGGCGGCCGCGGCCGCAGCGAATTCGACCGTCTGCGCCAGTTGCCAGTCCTGCAGCAGGCCGTGAATGAATGCGCCGTGAAATACATCGCCGGCCCCCGTCGTATCGACCACATCCACCTCGAAAATCGGCGTGTGAAAAGTATGGCCGTCCGCAGCGCAGACGCATCCCTCTTCACCCAGCGTGATCAGAATGATCGAGGCGCCGTAAGCGCGCAACGTCTTGATAGCCTTCTCCGCATCTTTCGTCCTGCTAAAGCGTTGCGAAAAGCTCTTCGAGGGGATCAGAATATCCGTCAGTTCCAGAAGCCTCTCTATTTCGGAGTCAAGCGCCTGTACATCGGCATCGAGCACCACCGGAACGCCGGCGCCGCGCGCCCTTCTCGCCGCCTCCAGGCTGGCATCGCGCGCCGTCCCGTCCAACAACAGGTATCGGGCCTGTTCGACAAAGCCGGGCCTGATCTGTGCCGGCGCGATCTCGGCGGCGCTAAAGGGCACGCCCAGAATCGTGCGCTTGCCCGACTGGTCGTCAACCAACACAATGCTTGTCTGCGAGGTGGCTCCCCTCTCCACAATCAGATGGCTCGTGTCGACCCCATACTGTTCAAACTCCGCCGCAATCAGGTCGCCCGAGGGGTCGTCGCCGACCTGGCCAATGTAGGCGGCTGTCGAACCCAGCCGGGCCAGGGCAACGAGCGCGGTGGCGACTTCCCCGCCGCCCTGTCGGCTGGCGGCAAGCATCTGAATCTCCTCATCCAGCCCCGGCATGTAGGGGACAACGCCCAGAAAGTCGACACAGGCGCATCCCAGGCCAACCGTATCGAACATTTCATCGTCTCCCCACAAGCTACTTATGTGAATCCCTTTTGAAACCGAAACGCCTGGCACGCATTGCGCAATCGAACCGTGGTCGTCTCGCCTTTTTCCACGCAATAAGTAATACGCAATTCACAATAAGGCGCGTTGTCAACGTCAACGTACTTTCGCAGCCACTTAGAGATTCTTGCTGAGTGCGCTCGGCCCTGACGTGCAACTGACCACTGACCACTGACCACTGACCACTGACCACTGACCACTGACCACTGACCACTGACCACTGACCACTGACCACTGACCACTGACCACTGACCACTGACCACTGACCACTGACTACTTCCCTAATGTCCGCCCATACCCGTGAGCGCCACACCCCGAGTGATGTAGCGCTGAAAAATGAAAAAGACGACCAGGACCGGCGTCACCACAATCAGGTCACCGGCCATCAGGATACCGAGTTGATGCGTTCCCGCCCCGGCTGCGCCCATTCCTCTCGGGTTGATCGTGACAAGGGTACTGAGCGCGACGGGCAGAGTGCGCAGGTCTCCGGTGTTGATCACGAAAAGGGGCCACAGAAAATCGCCCCAGACACCGGTGAAGGCGAAAATTCCCAGCGCTCCCATCGCCGGAGTGAGAATCGGCATCGCGATCTGCACGAAGATGCGCAGTTCATTCGCGCCGTCGATGCGCGCGGCGTCCAGCAGTTCGTTCGGTATCGTCATGGAGAACTGGCGCAACAGAAAGATGCCGAATGGCGTGAAGAGCACGGGCACGATCAGGGCGTGGTATGTATCGAGCCAACCCCATCTGACCACCATCACAAAGAGAGGCACAAGGACGACGAAAAAGGGCACCATCATCGTCGACAGAATCAGCAGAAAGAGCGTCTGTCGCCCCGGAAAGTCGAATCGGGCCAGCGCGTATCCGGTCGTGGCGCTCGTGATGATCTGCGCACCTGTGGCCGCAGTGGATACAAACAGGCTGTTGGCATAAATGCGGGCGATGGGGAAGACTTTGGTCAGGGCGCGAAAGTTCTGCAGCGTCCACTCGTCGGCGAGAAGCGTCGGCGGGATGCGCAGAATCTGGTGCCCCGGTTTGAACGCGCCCAACAAGCCCCACAGGAAAGGGAAGACCACCCAGCCGGCGGCCAGCGTCAGCAACAGGTAAGAGAGCAATTGAACAGCCCTGCCGCCGCGCAGCCAGGCGTGGGAGATCACGACCGGTTCCTTCATCTCAGTACTCCCAGCGCGCGCGCAAAAGAGCCAGCTGCGCCAGTGTGAAGAGCATGATGATGGCAAAGAGAACAAACGCCATGGCCGCGGCGTAACCCGCGTTGCCGCGACCCATGATCGTATGCTGAATGTAGAGAACCATGACGAGAATGCTCTTGCCGGGTCCGCCATCGCGCCCAAACAGAAATGCCAGCGTAAAGACCTGAAACGAGCCGATGATGGTGGTGATGGTGACAAAAAGCGTTGTGTGTTGAAGCAGCGGCACCGTGATATGACGGAAACTCTGCCACTGCCCTGCGCCGTCGATCTTGGCGGCATCGTAAAAGTGTTGCGGAATGCCTTGCAGGCCCGCCAGGAAGAGGATCGTCTGCAACCCCATCGACTGCCAGACCGACACGATCACCAGGCTGGGCATCGCGGTGGCGGCATTGACGAACCACTCCTGCGGCGGCAACCCCAGGCTCTCCAGCACAAGGTTGGCGCTGCCCAGGCTGGGGTGCATGACGTAGCGCCAGATGACCGCCACGGCCACGCCGGCGGTCATCACCGGCGCGAAGTAGATGGCGCGATAGAGGGCAGCGCCGCGGCCGATCATGTTGAGCATCACCGCCAGCGCCAATGCAACAGCGATCACCGCCGGAACGAACATCGCCGTGAACTTGAACGTAGCCAGGATAGAGGCCGAAAAGTCGGCATCGTCAAACAGCTTGCGGTAGTTTTCCAGGCCGACAAAGGGCTTTTCCGGCGCGGCGATCTGGTAATCCTGCAAACTCATCGTCAGGCCGCGCACCAGCGGATAGACGAGGAAAATCAGGAAAAAGACAATGGCCGGCAGGACAAACAGATAGGCCGTGAGGACCTGCTGCGTGCGCAGTGGGAGTGAGGAATAAGCTTCGCTGAGCCTGAGTTTGCCAGCGCCCGACATCGAAGACATACCTCTCCAGCGCCAACCGAGGAGAAAATCTGGCCGTCGCTTTCAGTTTTCCGGCCACGCGCCGGAATCCAAATCAATAGGGGAGAGGAGACATGAATTACCCCTCTCCCCTGGCTTCTCGTAGTCGCCTGGTCAAAGCCGTCAACTCACTTGCAGCGCCTTTTCCAGGGTTGACATCTCCGACGCCATCGCGTCCTGCGCAGACATGCCGTCGAAAACAATCTTCTCGTAAATCGTCTCATGCACAGAATCCCAAAGCGGGATATCCGGCGGCAGCGCGAAGACCTTGCCGCAGCAGATGGCGTCGGCCAGTTCGACCGCGTACTGCGCGGCTCTGTCCCCCTCGAAAGCATCCGCGCCCATCGCCGCAATCTCTACGTGCGTGGGCGGCGTGTTGGTGTAGGAGATGTAGTCCAGCAGGTTCTCTTTCGTGAGGCCGTACTTGTACACCTGCCAGGCCGCGTCGCGTTTCTCTTCAGCGGTGGCCGAAGTCACGACCATGCCCCAGTTGGGCGCGATGCCGAGCCTGTAGCCGTCCGGGCCGATCTGCGGCATGCAGTTGCGGGCGCTGATCGTTCCCGTCTCCACATCCTGCACGTTGGCTTCCAACTCATTGTTCACGGCCGCCGAAGTCCAGCCAAACGCCGAGAAACCCTGTACGTAGGTCTGGCCCGTCCAACCCAGGCCCTTGCCGAATTTGAAGTGGAGCACATCATGCTTCCGCTCGAAATCCGCCAATAGCTCCCACGCTTCCCAGCCCAACTCATTGTTGAACGGAATCTCGGTGCCGAAGAGGTCGGTGAGATGCTCGCCACCCATGCTCTGCAAAATGTCCCTGTAGATGTCCTTGACGCCGTGGATACCGAAGCCGGAGCGCAACACCTTGTCTCCATCTTTGTTCACAGACGCCTTCGCCATTTCCAGGAACTCATCAAAGCTGGTTGGTTCACTGTCGAAGCCGGCCTCTGCCAGGATCGACCTGTTCACCTGCAGGGCCATTGTGGCCATCTCCCAACAAATGAGGTAATAGCTGCCGTCAACCAGCAACTGGTCGATCGATTCCTGAATGAAACTCTCTTTGATCCAGTCGTAGGAGATCGCCTCTTCGGGGATCGGGAGCCAGGCATCATTGTTGAGCGAACGCACCATCATGTCCGGCGCCGCCCAGATCAGGTCGGGAAAGACGCCGGCCTCGCCCGCCAGCCAGTACTTCGCATAGAGTTCGTCCCACCCGATCGGTGGGTTGTCGACCTCGACCTTGGGCGAAATGCCCGCCGCCTCCATTTTGGTGCCGATGGTGGGGAAGTATTCATCCCACAGCCAGCTGCCCTGCCATAGCGTCAATTTGACGGGCTCTGCCATCTGCGGTCCCGCACCTTCCTCGGCAGCAGGCGCCGTAACCGGTGCACAGGCTTGCAGCAGCGCCGCGCCCGTCGTCGCTCCCGCAACCGCGGCCGTGCGCACCAGGAACTCTCTGCGGTTCACCTCGTTAGCCATGATCTCCTCCTCCCTTGCCTGTGAAAGAATCTGTTGTCCAATAGGATTTCGGCCCGCTTCGCAATCGTGGAAAAACGGAAATACCTCTCACCCTCGGCGGCCTCGATTGCCGTCGACTCCATCTGCTGGACCTTGGCGGCAATCGAATTAGAAAAATTCTATTTTTTTGAAATCTGTGCCCTCTATTGTATATGACGGCTGGAGGAGGAGCAAACGCGGAAAATCCATGGGTGCATCCCCAATTTTTGGGGAACGTGCCCCCTGGGATCGCGGGCCTCTCGCCCGCAGCCGGTTTCGGCTCCCGCGCCTGTTGAAGAACTGCTCCCAGAGGTGACGGATGCAGGCTGTCTCTGGCCAGAATCGAACCGCGGTTCGCCCGATTCTCGTCAACGAAGACCCCGCCTGCGCCGCTGCCGTCGACTTGTCCATCACGTTAACCGCATGAACCACAGTTCAGACAACTGCTGACAGTCCTGCCCTTCAGAGCAAGTCAGAAACGCTCCCCCATTCCGAGATGCCCCCTGGAATTCCCAGGAACTGCAAACGCCCCGCTTTTGTAGTACAATTGTGCTGAACATAACCGAACGCAGCCGCGGCCCTGCCGCAACTGTATACCGATTTCAAATGAATGCCATGCCATTTTGCCCATCCGCCGCCCGGCCCGGGAGCCACGCGCAGCAACCTGCTGCTGCCCTCCCAGCCCAGCCAGTGCCGCAACCGCCCGTTGCCCGCCATACCCGAAAAAACCATTTAGGGACGAAGAATGACGAAGAATGACGAAGAATGACGAGAAATGACGAGAAATGACGAAAGAACACGCCCAAACGTGCCCGAACGTGTCCGAACACGAAAAAAAAATTGGCGCGACTAAACGCGACTAAACGCGACCAAACGCGACGAAACGCGACGAAACGCGACGAAACGCGACCTAGCGCGCTCGAACCCGCTCGAACCCGCTCGCAAACGCTCGTAACTGCTTACATGGCACACCTGACCTGCGCGCCCCGCACGTCGCCTGCAAGCGGCCCATAAGCCCGGACGCAGCCGAAATTTCGCCCCCATTCTTGGATTCACCCGCGCGAGGCGCCGATACCGGAACTTCAACAGTGTCTAAACGAACGCCACTCTGTGCGTTTTGTGCGTTTTCAGTACTCAGAGTGACTGCGATGCTGTAAATCGTGGTGCGCGGGCGAAAAGAGCGCAGCCCAACAGCTCAGCGCCGACGCGCGCTTCCCTTGCATGGGTGCATCCCAGTTTTCTTGAGGATGAAAGGGGGTGGACGAGGAGAAGGGGTTGAGAAGAGCAAAGGGGGCGCGCTAGCGATGCTGGCGCTCCGCACGACTCTGCTCAGTCAAACCTGGCCTCAGCTGCTTCAACCGCTTGGCTTTACTTGAAGCACATTAACCTGGGATGCACCCAAATCCATCCCCTATGGGAGATGGAATCGGCGCGAAATCTGGTCAGGGGCTTAGTTCAGGTCAACCGACCGCAGCAGATCGCGCATCTGGATCGTCTCCGACAGGTTGTCGACCTCGTTGCAGCCCTCCCACTCGGTCCAGATATACTCGATGCAGATGTAGCCTGTGTAGTTGGCGTCGTGCAACGCGCGTACCACGCGCGCATAGTCGATCACATTGTCCTGGAATTTCGACTGCAAGCGGTTCTTATGGCCGCCGCGCACGTGAAAGTGGGAGGTATGGGGGATCAGCGTTTCACTCTCGTCGTCGCTGATCTCCCGGTAGGCAAAGTGCGAATAGTCGAGCGTCAGCGTCAGTCCGGCGGTCATCTCCAGCAGACGGTGCGTCTGCGCCGGCGTGCGCGCCACCGACTCGACATTCGGCTCCACCGCGCACACACAGCCCGCCTCCTGCGCCAACTCCACGCGCCAGGCCAACTCCTCGCACGCCCGCTGCAGCGAGGTCTCGTAGGATTCGCCCTCCCACAGCAGGCCAGGCTCGATCGAGATATGGGTCGCGTTGCAGCGCAGCGTGAACTCGACGACGCGTGCGAAAAGATCGCGCGCATGGCGGCGATCTTCGGCGTCAGGATGGTTGATCGCCAAGTCCAGCAACCCCGGTCCCGAGGCCTGAAAATAGACGTCCGCGATCTCCAGCCCCTTGTCGTGGACCCGGCTCGTCAGGTCGCGCGCCGACCCCGCCAGGTCCGGCATCACGTGGCTGGGATAGATGTGGGAACGGTCTTCAAACAGGCCGATATCAACGCCCTGAAAGCCCAACATGGCGATCAACTGCAGTACATCGTCATGGGGCAACAGCGGAAAGGTGAAATCGGGGCACGAAAGTTTGAGTTCCATTTCGCAACTCCTTCTTCGTATAGAGGTATTTCGCCGGCATTAGCCATTGGCCGTAATGTGGACGACGATGTCGTGTGTGAACGGTTCCAACTCGATTGATGATTCGCCGGCCGCAAGGTCCACGGTCTGTCCCTGGTAGCTGCCGTCTGCCGGCGAATACAAGCTGGCTGAGTAGTTGCCGTCGGGCAGTATGAAGGCCAGGCGGCCATGACAGGGCTGGCCCAGGGTCGGGTCATCCACCTCGCGCTGGTCGGCCACGTAGACAACGTAGGCCTGCCCCGGCTGGCTCAACGCGATGGCGATCGTGTTTGAAGGCGTCTCGCTGACCAAATCAGGGTCCGGCCCCATGCTGACAAAATCGACCGCGTGGATAAACGCCGACAGGTTCTTCATCCAGCTGCGGATCATCGCCTGTGAGGCCGGCGTACCCGCCTCCTGCCCGCCGACCTGAACGGAAAAGTCGATCATGTTGTAATGGCCGCCGCTGCAGACGGTGGCCCAGGCGCGCTTGCGATGCACGATCCAGGACTCTTCATCAAGCGAACTGGTGGCGGTGTTGTCCTCGTCGAACACGAAGGGTTTGCCGGTGTCGTGTACAGCCGTCCACATATGCTGGATGCGCGCCAGCCGCAGGTCGCGCTGCATGAAACGCGAGAGCTGCGCCAGGATCGAGCCCTTGTAGGTCAGCTGTTGATAGTCATGCAGGTTGACCGCGTCAACCGACTCCTCACCCAAAATCTGCTCGAGCGCGGTATCGGTGCGCCAGTTCTCGACCGGCACCTGGAAGATGAGATGCTTCTTGGGCAGCCCGGCCTCCGTCGTGCGGATCTGCGCCCGCACCGCCTCCTGCCAGCCGTCCACCTCGGACTGGGTGGCAAATTCGGTCTCCGGGGTCATGCCCGCCCGGGTTGTGAACGGCTCGTTGCAGACCTCGAAGTAGAAGTTGTCGTACCCGTTCACCTCCACCACCACCTTGCTGACGTAGGCCATCTGACGCGCGGTCAGCGCGCCATCGCGGCCCGAAATGTAGTCCTGCCACGGGATGTCGCCGATGCTGTTGATGTTGTTCTGGATGTTCAGAGGGTTCAGCCCCCACACAGCGTCGCTGTAGGTGCTGCTGAAAAGCGTAAGCTCGATGATGACATCGCGTTCCTGCGCGGCAGTCAGAAAACCGTGCAGGCGCTCGAAGTATTCCGGGTTCCACCGGTCTAGGTCAAACTTGGGATAGCCGTCGCTGGCAAAGCCGGGCCCGCTGCGTAGGAAGGGGGAAACATACTCGCCGGGCAACGGCTTGCAGGGCGAATGGGGGTTGAGCGGCTTCACTTGGGAAGATGGGTCGAATACCTGTAGCTCACGGAAAAGTAGAAAGCAGCGGCTGAGTGTCTGCCGCTTGTCGGCCGCGTCGTCCAGATAGGCGATGTAGTCGAAGTTGCGATTGATGACGGCGCCGTAATGTTCGGTGGCAGTGATGAGAACGAGCGGCTTGCCTCCGTAGAGGAAGTAGCGCGGGTTGTCAGGGTGCAACTGGATCGGTGCGGACATACCATGCCTCCAATTGGCTATTTGTTTCAGGTTTTCAGTTCTTGGATGTGGCGTTTCTCGTGTAGCCCGTAGTTACCAAAAAACGAAAAACTCAAGAATTCTGTTCCATCAATCGGCGCAGGTTTTCTTCCACCTCGTTGAGCGGATGTTGCAGCGCCTCTTCGCGCAGGCGGCGGAATTCGGGGTAGCCCTGTCGCTCCTCTTCGGCCCATTCGCGGGCGAAGTCGCCGTTGCGTATCGACTGCAACGCCAGGTTCAGCCTTTCCTTGAAGGGCGCGGCCGGCAGGATCCAGTCCGAGCGGGAAAGGTTGCCGTATTGGCTGGTCTGCGAGTGGAAGGTCATCTGCTTGAAGAAGCCGATATCGGCCATTTCGGCGGCGGTCTCGGCCAACTCCTTCGAGCCGTACAACTCCAGGGCAACCACCTCCGGCGCGAAGCCTGCCTCTACCAGGAACTCGTAGGTATGCAACAGGACCTGGCTCATCGCCGGGTCGAAAGTCTGCTCCAGCAGGAGGTCGAGATCGGTCTCCTCCTCAAAAGACTGCTCGATGACGCCTCTTCGCGTCGCGCCGATCCCCTTGGCAATCGCCAGCGCGGTCGACAAGGCCCGGCCTGACGCATCCTGATGCACGCCGACGTAGGCCGCGGCGCCGGAGCCTTCGACGTACAGGTCGCGCACCACTTTGCCGATCATGCGCGGCGCCACCATGATCACGTCCACATCGTCCGGCGGCCGGATCAGCTCGAAGCGGATGTTGTAACCGTGCGCAAAGACGAGCGTGTCTCCCGCGCGGAGATGCGCTGCGATGTCGCTCTCGTAAACGGCCGGCTGCGCCTCGTCCGGGATCAACATGAAAAGGATGTCGGCCCGCCGAACTGCTTCGGCTGTGGCATAGACCGGGAATCCGTCGGCCTCAGCCCGTTTCCAGCTGCCGTCGGTGATTCCCCCGACAATGACATTGACGCCGCTGTCGCGCAGGTTCAGCCCCTGGGCGCGCCCCTGGTTGCCATAGCCGACAATGGCGGCGGTACGTCCTTGCAATACACCGAGGTCGGCGTCTTCATCGCCGTAGATCTTGAGCATTTCTCAACTCCTATCAACAGTCAGCCACTAGCTTCCGTTAACCTTTGAAGAACTGGTCGAAGAGGTGACATCTGCAGGTTGCCTGCGAGCGGAATCGGACCGCGATTCGCCTGATTCTCGTGAACGAAGACCGCGATCTGCGCCGGCGCCGTTAATCATCCCGCGCACATCTTCACATAATTTGCCCGCTGGCGACTCCAGGTGAATGGACCTTTGGCAACAGACGAACAGCAGTACAGACAATTGTCAACGACCCCTATCCCCTATCCCCTATCCCCTATCCTCTGACCATTATCCCCTGCCCTCATGCCTCCTGGATTGCCACCAGCGAGGCGTCATGTTCCCGAAAGTCGAGATCATAGTTCTGCCAGTAGTATTGCAGCTCCTTCGATTTCCAACCGGCGTAGATCTCTTCCCACGGGAGGACTTCGCAGTGGGGCGTGATCGATTTCTTTTCGATCGGCAACGAGGGCGGCTGATAGCGGTAGTCGACCGATAGCCGGATCTGATTTTCTGTCAGATTCGGGATCGACTTGTGGACGGTCAGGCTGTGGAAGACGAGCACGTCGCCCACGTTGAAGTCGGTCTGGAACCACTCCTGCTCGATATCACTATCGAAGATGACATGGCGGCCGCCGGCGCCTTCCGCGGCGCGTACCGGCAGGACGCCCAGCTTGTGCGAGCCGCGCAGCACGCTCAGCCCGCCCAGTTCGCGCGGACAGTCGCCCAGCGGCATCCAGCAGGTGTAGACCGTCTTGCTGCCTTGGATGAAGATGTGGTCCTGGTGCGCCGGCGTGGGCGCGTTGCCCTTGGCCGGAATCATCAGGCGCGCGATCTTGAGGGCATGGACGAGCACGGTCTCATCAAACAGTTGCCCCAGCATCGCGACCAGGCGCGGATTGTGCGCCAGGCGGTGAAAGGACTCCAAACACTGCACATCGCCGTAGGCCGCCGGGGGCACGCCCACGCCGCAGAAAGGCTCCATCGCGTCTGCGGAAGGATCGGCGATGCCGTCCATCAGCTCTGTGCCGGGCGCGATCCAGCCGTTGTTGTCGCAGATCTGCAGAATCTGGCGGCGCAGGGCCGCGATCTCAGCGGCGGGAAGCAGGCCGCGAAAGAACAAGAATCCATCGTTCGCCATCTGCTGGCGCAGTGCCTGCGGGTTATCGAGCAGCGCATTATGTTCCTGAAGTTGAGCCGTCTTGTTCATCGTCTTTCTCCATGACAAATACCCAATCCCAGAGGATCGGCGCACTGGGCATGGTGCAATTCCCCTGCGCATCACCCTGGAGCGGGACAGCCTCGTGTTCTTTGCCTGATTTCACATCATAGTAGAAGCCCCGGTACTGGACACCCGCCTCCAGACCGGTAATGGTTACCTCGCCGCGGTTGACGTAGCGGATCGACGGACCCGGCAGATAGAACATCCGCACCTTGCCTGGGATGCCGCCCGCGTAGGGCAACATGCGATTTTCGACCGTGTTGTGCGGTTCCACCCACTCTGGATGCGGCTCGAATTCCCACCAGGGATAGCGCTCCAGCAGGCGCTTGGAGTTGCCCAGATGGGTCGAGCCTGGTAATTGCGCAGCCTCGTTCCAGGGCGTGTCGCCATAGGATGCCCCGTGCGGCGACGGGCCATAGGGCTTTTCAGGCGTGTTTACCTGCCAGATGCCAATTGCGCCGTAGGTGTGCCCACCGGCGCCCGTGAGGATCGCTGCCCAGAAGAAGAAGCGCTGCGTTTCGGGGTGGCTCATCTCCATCTCGCCTTCATAGTTGACCTCGGCGACCAGCACAGGCATGCGAGGCCCCTCGGCCACCGCACTCTCGACGAGGTGTACCATGTCGGTCATTATCTGGTATCCGAGATGGGCCGGGTGCAGCATGTTGTAATCCAGTAACGACGGATCATCCGGCGTCAGGTGGCCGAAGCCATTGGGATGGATCGTGAGCGGATGTCCATAGGGGTCGGTCGCCTTCACCGCGCGCATGATCTCGGACCAGATGGCGCGCTTTGCCGGCGGCAGCCAGGTCATGTCGGCGGTGGTGACCAGCTGGACCTCGGTGCGCCACTGTTGGAACGCGAAGGTCTCCTCGGAGATATAGTACGGCATCAGTGCCTCGCCCGCGGTACACCAGGCGACGGGGTATGCGCCGTAGCGGGCGATCAGGTAGCGCCAATGCTTCTTGACCACCTCCGGCCCGGCGAAGTCAAGGAAAAAGCCCCATAGGCCGACGATGCAGGGGAGAAGCCCCGAGCGCACGAGATGGGCGATGCGCAGGTCGGCGTGGTCGAAGTAGGCGGGGTTGATGCGGGTGAACTCGCGGTCCCAGGGGAAACCGGCTTCGTTGGCGCCGCGCTCGTCGAACGGTTCCATGTCGGGGTAGAGTCCGGCGATGATCTGGATCACGCTGAAGCCCTTGGCCGCGCGGTCAGCCGCCAGCTCCTGGAAATCTTCCGGCCAGCCCAGGCGTTTGCAGAAGCCCATCCACCAGGTGTCGCCCAGCCAGAAAAAGGGTGTGCCGTCCGCGTGTTCGAAGCTGCGGCCACTGCCGGCAACGCGCAGCGGCCCGTGCTTGAGCAAGGGGTTATTGCCTTCATAGGGCGTGACTTCGAGCGTGCCGGTCTGGTCATGCAGGCTGCTGTTGCCCATGTCCGAGCAGACGGTGCGGTAGCGGTGGGCGCCGGTCTGCGTGGAGCTGTAGCGCACGCGCCAGGTCTGGTCGCCGCTCCAGAATGCGGGCACGACCTGTTCGCTGCCGTCGGGGCGGGTGATCAGCACGTCCAACTCGACATCATTGAACGGGTCGCTGTAAGCCTTGCCCGAACTGTAGGCCCATTCCGCGGCGCAATTCTGGATGGCGTAGAGCATCATTGTCTCTCCAAGTTGCGTTGGATGGTTGCTCGGAGTTAATTGTGTTCAGGACCACTTTCCACTGGTTGCTGGCGTTCCAGCACAAGCACCCAGTCCTGGATGATGGGCGGTTTGGGTGGTTGCCACGCGCCCTGTTCGTCGGCCAGCACGGCTCCGGCATCGTATTCGCGCCCGTATCTGGGATCGAAGTAATAGGCGCGATAGGCGGTGTCCGGCTCAAGCTCTCTGACAGTGATCAGGTAGCGCACCGGAATGAAGATAATGCGCACTTCTCCCGCAATGCCGGCGGCGAAGGGCCTGATGTAGCCTTGCAACGGCTTGAAGTGGTGCTGGCCCCGGTGTGTGACCCACTGCGGCTCGGGTTCAAATCGCCACCAGGGGTAGCGCTCCAACAGGCGGCGGCCAAGTCCCACCTGCCGCGAACCGGCAAAGTGCATCGCCTCGTCCCAGGGGTCTTCATCGAACGACTCGCCGTAAATGCGCGGGCTGGGCCCATAAGGCTCCGCGCGCGTGTTCACCTGCCAGATGCCGCTGGCGCCGTAGGTGTGGCCGGCCGCGCCGCTCAACACGCTCCCCCAGAACATCAGCCGTTGCACGTTCTCCCAGTTCCAGCCGCCCTCTCCCTCGTAACAGGACTCTCCCACGAAGCGCGGCATACGCGGCCGCCTGGGCACCTGGCTGGAGATTTCGTCCAGGACCTGAGGGAAGGTGAGGATGTCATGCAGGCCGCACTGGGTCATGTCCACGTCAATGACCGTTGGATCATCAACGTGGTCATACGACCAGATGCCCCCGGTTCCGGGATGGATCGTCATTGGGTGCCGGTAGGGATCGAGTGAACGCAGATAGCGGGCGACGCGCGTCCAGGCGGAGCGGACTTTGTCCTGGCGCTGCTGGACTCTCTCCGGATAATCGGCGCGTTGGAGCCGCGTCCTGGCGACCCCGCCCTCGTCTTCAGCCCGTTTCCTGAGCACCGCCGCGTAAATGTCCTGCCAGTGCGGATGGCTGTAATGCGGCATCAGCGCCTCGCCGGCCACGTCCCAGACGACGGGGTAAGCGCCGTAGCGTGCCACCAGATAGCGCCAGTGCTGCTTGATCTTCTCCTCGCCGGCGAAATCCATGAAGTAGCCCCAGCAGGCGACAATACTGGGGAGCAGCCCGTTCTGGACGAGCCAATCGATGCGTTGGTCGGCCATGTCGAAGAAGGCGGGATTGATGCGGGTGAACTCTTTATCCCACGGGAAACCGGCCTCGTTGGCGCCGCGCGGGTCAAAGGGGGGCATATCCGGGTAAAGCCCGGCGACGAGTTGAATGACGCTGAACCCTTTCTGCACACGGTCGTCGGCGAGGCGCTTGAAGCCGTTCGGCCATGGCAGCCGCTTGACCAGCCCCATCCACCAAGTATCGCCCAGCCAGAAAAAGGGCGTGCCATCGTGGTGTTCCAGATGACGGCCACTGTCGGCGACCCGCAATGGCCCGTGCTTGAACAAGGGGTTGTTGCCCTCATAGGGCGTTACTTCGAGCGTCCCCGTCTGGCCGTGCAGGCTGCTGTTGCTTGTGTCCGAGCAAACGGTGCGATAGTGGTGCGTGCCGGTCTGCGTGGAACTGTAGCGCACGCGCCAGGTCTGATCGCCGCTCCAGAAGGCGGGAACGACCTGCTCGCTGCCGTCGGGGCGGGTGATCAGCACGTCCAACTCGACATCATTGAACGGGTCGCTGTGAGCCTTGCCCGAACTGTAAGCCCACTCGGTGGCGCAATTCTGGATGGCGTAGAGCATAGTTTATCTCCTGACGGTAACTGATTCGAGTACAAGCACCCAATCCTGGATGAGCGGCGGCTTGGACGGTCGCCACGCTCTCTGCTCGTCGGGAATCACAGGTCCGGCGTCGTGTTCCCGCCCATATCTGGGATCGAAGCAATAGGCGCGATAGGCAGCGTCCGGCTCGATCTCTCTGACGGTTATCAGGTAGCGCACCGGAATGAAAATGATGCGAACTTCCCCCGCACTTCCCGCCGCGAAGGTTCTGAAATAGCTTGGCAACGACTTGAAGTGGTGATCCCCCCAGTGCGTGATCCATTGGGGCGATCGTTCAAAACGCCACCAGGGATAGCGCTCCGGCAGACGATGGCCCAGACCCATCCACCAAGTATCGCACAGCCAGTAAAAGGGCGTGCCATCGCGGTGCTCCAGGTGACGGCCACTGTCGGCGACGTGCAAAGGCCCGTGCCGGAACAAGGGGTTGTCGCCGTCACAAGGCGTAACTTCGATTGTGCCTTCCTGCCCGTGCAGGCTGCCATTGCCGGCGTCGGAGCAGCGCGTGCGGTGGCGATGCAGGACGATCCTGGCGGAGGAGTAGCGCGCGCGCCAACCGTTCTCACCGCGCCAAAATGCGGGGACGGTACGCGCGTGTCCGTCCGGATCGGTGATGTCAACGTCGAACGTTACTTCATTGAATGGGTCGTCGTAGCGCTTGCTTGAGGGGTAGGTCCATTCGACGACCTGGTTTTGCGGGGGCATCGAGCGGCCCTATCCTTTGATCGCGCCGGCGGTGAGGCCGCTCATAAACTGCCGCTGCAGGAGGAGGAAGACGATGATGATGGGGAGCGTCATCATGATGATCAGCGCGAAGCGGTACTCGTGCAGCACCATGCCGATGGCGCCTTCCAACTCGAACAGGATTAGCCCCAGCGGCATCGTGCGCAGACCGGGTTTGCTGGTCATCAGCATCGGCAGCAGGAAGTCATTCCACGTTCCCAGGCCGGTAAAGATGGCGACCGTGGCCAACGCCGGCCGCGTCAATGGCAGCATGATGCGCCAGTATATCGTGAAGCGCGACGCGCCGTCTATCAGGGCCGCGTCTTCGATCTCTTCCGGCAGCCCCTCAAAGAAGCCGCGCAAGATCAGGATGGCAAAGGGAAGGCCCAGTGCGACATAGGGGCCAATCAGGGCGTAATAGGTGTCCAGTAGCTTGAATGCGACGTTGACCTGGTAGAGCGGCACCATGATCGCCGCGGCCTGCAACATCAGGCCGGCCAGGAAGAGGAGATAGAACGGCTCTTTCAGGACGAAGTTAAGCCGGGCGAAACCATAGGCCGCCAGCGAGGCCAAAAAGAGGATCAACACCACCGACGCCGCCGTGACGACGAAGCTGTTGAAAGCCAACAGCGGCACATCGGCGATCTGCCAGGCCTCCGCGAAATTGCCGAGCGAAATCTCCCACGGGATCAACCCTCTGTTCAGCGCCGACTCGCCCGGCGCTTTCAGGCCGGTCGAGAAGGCGATCAGCCAGGGGAAGATCATGATGAACGAAACAAAGAGCAGCACCGCATGGATCAGAATCGACTTCCTGCGGAGCTTAAGCCTGGATCCCATCTTTGCTTCCTCCAAACCGGCTGGCGTTTACAACCGGACGCGGCGTCCGCGCATCAAGAACAACTGGAAAATGGTGACGACCGCTGAAATGAGCAGCAGCAGGACCGAGAGCGCCGACGCATAGCCGGTGTGATTGGTCCTGAATGCCAGATCGTAGATCTGATACGCGATCACCTCGGACGCGTGGTATGGCCCCCCGCGTGACAGCAGGAAGACCAGCGCGAACGCATTGATCGAGCGGATAAATCCCAGAATCCACAGCGCACGCGTCGTGCCCATGGTCAGCGGGACGGCGACATGCCACATCTGGCGAAAGCCGGTCGCGCCATCAACCGCGGCGCAGTCATACAGGTCCTGCGGAACCGCCTGCAGCGCAGCCAGGAAGACCACCACCCAGAAGCCGAGCGAGGCCCATAAAGAGACAAGAATGATGGCAAAAATGGCAACGTCTGGGTCAGCCAGCCAGACGCGCGTCAGATTCTCCAACCCGTTTTCACGCAGCGTGTGGTTGATCAGGCCGACGTCGGGCTGGTAGAGAAACTCCCATGTATAGCCGATCACGACCAGGGAGGCGGTGACGGGCAGGAAGAAGGCGGCGCGGTAGGCGTTGCGTATGCGGATGCGCTGATTGAGCAGCCACGCGAAGAGGAAACCGGAGATCGAGAGGACAACGACAGTGATGATCGCCCAGTAGATGTTGTTGCGGATGCTGAAGCGAAACGCGCGGTCTTTCGTCAGCAGGCGCACATAGTGGTCCAGGCCGACGAACTCGCGGTCGGGGTTGATCCCATCCCAGACGAAGAAGCCGTTGTATAAAGTGGCGATGATCGGCCAGGCGATAAACCCCAGGTAGACGACCAGGCCCGGCAGGATGAAGAGGAAACCGCCATTGGCGCGCAACGCGCGCCCGACCCGCTGCATCGGAGTTCGATCGTCCCTGTGTTGCGTTGCGCCCGTCGCCGCAGTTGCCATTTGGTCCGTGGCTGGTGATCAGTGGTCAGAGATAAGAAACACCGCTGGCCGCTATCCATTCCGGTTGGCGGCCAGCGGTGTTGTGGAAACTAGGATTTGACCCACTGCTCGCAGGATTGATCGAAGGCGTCCTGAACCTCCTGGGCCGCCTCCGCGGCTGTGATCTGACCGGCCGTCACACCCGGCAGCACGATTCCCAACTGCTGGTAAACGTCGGTGCATAGCACGCGGCGGAAGACGTTGTCGCCGCTGACCATCGCCTCCAGCAGCGGCTCGCCCAGATTCTTGTCGAAGTCAGTGCCTTGCGGCGGGATCTCGATCGCCTTGGCGCCCATCGGCTGCCCCGTCCTGGCGATCTGCTCTGCGCCTGGTCCCATCGTGCGCCACTTCATGTACTCCCAGGCGTTGTCCTTGCGCTCCGAAGCCGACACCATTGCCACGCCCGCATCGGTCGCCGCCAGCCCCCTCGAGCCAGGCAACAGGAAGGTGCCGACGTGGTTGTTCATCGCGTCCCGGATCACTTCCGAATTGTGATTGAGGAAGCCGAAGTAGGGCGTACCGGTGAAGATGTTGATCATCGGCCTCTCGCCCGTGCCGTTCCAGAACGGCTCGCGCACCGCGTTGTTGTCCGGTGAGCCGATCGCCCCTTCCTGCATGTATTCGTTATACACCTTGGCGAACAGGTCGAACGCTTCCACGACGCCCTCGTCAGTGAACTGGCCGTTCCCCACCTGCACCTCCGCCAACTGACCGCGGCCCGTCACCTCGACCAGGCTCTTGAACCAGTCAACGAGGTTCGCCGGTTCATTGACGCCGCCGAGCGGTGCGATGCCGTCGTCCAGGAACGACTGGCACAGCGCTTCGAAGTCGTCCCACGTCTGCAGCGCAGATACATCGATGCCGCGCTCCTCAAAAGTGGGGATCCAGTAGTAGAGCCAGCCGAGCAACTGCATGTTGCCGGGCAGGTAGAGGGCATCGCCGGAGAGGTCCACGATGTTGGCGACAACCTCCATTTCGCTGAGCGCTGCGCCGGAGAAGGTGTCCTCTTTCCAGCTGGCGCCCCATTCGGCCTCGCCCCTGTCGTTGAGCGGTTCAACGAAGCCCCAGAACGGCCCCATGATGTCGAAATCGGTGTTGAGCAGGTCGGGGCCGGTGCCAGCGGGCAGGGCTGCCTTCAGCTTGGCGGCCATGTCCGGGTGGTCGACCATGCCGAGTTCCATGTCCAGCCCGGTGTCCGCCTTGAGCGTGTCGGCGAAGATGTCGTTGCCCTCCGGGTCGCGATAGCGCGCCATCGCGGTGCCCCAACTCCATAGCGTAACGCCCGTGTCAGCTTCGGCGGGCATGGCCTCTTCCGAGGCTCCCTGGTCTGCCGGCGCTGCCGGCGGCGCGCACGCGGCCAGCGCCGCGCCGGCCGTCGCAAACGCGGTTAGGCGCAGAAACCCACGCCTGGAAACGGAGTTGCGATACGTGTCAGTCATTGCTTGTCTCCTTCGTGTGTGATCAGTTACGATCGATGGCAGATAGCGTTTGTCCATTGCCGTCTACTGTGTTGATGCCGGTTGTGTTGATGCCGGTGGAGGTTATCACAAAGCCGATCACCGTGGATGCGCCAAGTATAGAGAAGTAAATGATGCCTGTCAAACACTGCTTTTTGGCATGACCCGTCCTGGATTCTGTGGCGAGCGATGTCTGGACCGGAGTTGGCGGAAACTGTCGACGAAGGCGTTTGCAGGCAATAGGCCGATTTCTAAGAACTTATTTTTTTCTCACCGATTGAGGGGCGCAGTTCAACCGTTCATCGATGCCGGAAACATCTTTGAACAAAAGTCATTTTGACAGCTTTTCTTCTGCCATGCCATAATAGTTGAATGCGCTCCTGCCCGCGCGGGGCGCGGTCCCGACTCTGCACGCCGGCACTGAACTGTTGACTTAGCCGGCGCACCTGATCTATCGTCAGCTTGGGAGGAACTATGCCTATACGCTTTCGCGTCTCTCTGAGCGGCAACGGGCGGTCCGCCGCAATTGGGGCACTGGCGATCCTGGCCCTGCTGGTAACGAGTTGCAATCCCATCCAGGAAGATATTCCGCAACTCGTGACCCCTGTCGCGCCACCTGCGGCGGAGGAAACCGCCGCGCCGGCCCCACCTGAGATGGTTACTCTGGAGGCGACCGTAGCTGTCAACGCGCTGCGAGTGCGCCAGGAGGCCGACGCCGAGTCGCCGATTATCGCCGGCATGCTCCAGGGCGATGTCATCCCGGTGATCGGGCGAACTGAGGACGGCAGTTGGCTGAAGGTGCGCGTGCCCGATGTGGAGACCATCGGTTGGATCTGGGCGGAAGATGTGACGCTGGACGGTGATGGCGCCGCGCTTCTTGTGTCTGAGGACGGCGAGGAGATAGCGGAAGAGGCCGCGGCCGCGGCCGAATCCGACGACGGTGAGATGGTCGAAGAGGCTGCGGCCGAGGAGACGTCCGCCGACGGGGAGATGGCCGCAGAAACCGCCGCCGAGGGGGAATCCGACGACGACGAAACGGCAATGGAAGCTCTGGAGCCGAGCGTTACGGTACACCCTCAGGATGTGATCAAAGGCACGATCACGATTGCCGAAGCTGTGGCCCAGGAAAAGGGCTGGATCTCTGTCCATGCAGATGATGCCGGTTCACTCGGGCCGATCATCGGGCAGGCGTCCCTGGAGGCCGGGGTCACGACCGGGTTGACAGTGAGGGTAGTTGTCGATGCGGCCACCGAGACTCTCTATGCCATGCTCCATATAGATGGCGGCGTGTTCGATATCTTCGAGTTTCCCGGCCCGGATCTGCCTGTGCTGGAGGAGGGCGAGCCGATCAGCCCTGCCTTTAGGGTAACGATCGGCGAGATGTCGATCGCCGAGGATGACGCTGACGAGGAGCTGAGGCCCGAGCCGACGTCCACCGATCCGACACCTACGGAGTTGGCGCTGCTAAGCCAAGGCGATGTCACGACGCAGGTGGCGATCATACAGAGTCGCGCCCTGCGCGTGCGCAGCACACCGGAAACGATCTCCGAGGTCCTGGCAGGCGTCACCGCCGGTGAAGCCTATCCGGTCGCCGGATTCAGCGCCGATCAGGAATGGGTGGCGATCTTCTTCTACGACATTGAGGACCCGGTCTGGGTTTCGGCGTCCCTGGTGGAATTGCGAGAGTTGGAATTCAGAGTGCAGATGGGCCGCGCCACGGTCGACCTTGGGGTGTACGGGCGCTTGCGGCTGCGCGGCGGACCGTCCCTGGAAGCGCCGGTTGTCGGCCACGTGCAGAGCGGTGAGAGTTACTCAATCCTTGGTTTCAACGTCGATGGCGGATGGGCGCTGCTGGTCGGCACGGAGGTGAAGGGTCCCGTCTGGGCCTCGGCCTCGTTCCTGCGGCTGGAATAGGGTGCTGTTTTCCTTTGTAGCCGGGTCTGAGTCGGCAACGCGATAGACCGGTTCGCAAGCAGCGATAAAAGGCGCCAGCTTCCACGCGAGGCTGGCGCTCTTTTTGTTTGTCGCCCGTCCCGGTCCGTTGTCCCTCTACTCGCCGTCGCGTGTGAGCGCCCAGGAATCGGCCCAACTGGCGGGGATGGGCAGATTGTTGGCGTAGATCAGGTTGATCAACTGGCCGTGGTGATGGGATTCATGCTCGACCAGGCGATAGTAACCGGCCAGGGGTGTCGCGCCATTCTCAAAGACGCGCAGCCAATCAGCCTGTTCGAATGCCGCGTGCAGCGCCGCGTCGGCGGCCTCCATCGCCGCGCGCACCCGTTCGATCGGCAGCGCCTCGCCGGCAGGCGCCGCTTTCAGGCTGCAATCCCAACCTCGCATGCGCCCTTCCAGCAGGACGGGCGGCCAACTCTCCTGCGTGCCCAACATGCAGTAGAACTGGTAGAGGATGTTCTGAGATTCAGGGAACGGCAGGCGGGCGTTCAGGTCGGCATCGGCCAGCACATCCAGCAGATCATAGCTGCGTCCGCGCAGGTCTCGCCAGTGGGTTTGCACGCTTTGCAAAACTGTCTGTGTCATCTTTGCCTCTGTCGCAGCTGCTCCGGGCGGAAACCAAATCCGCAGTGGTCAGCCACCAGTAACCGCATTGGCCGATCGCCGCTGGGGTTAGCCAGTATAGCACAGGACTGACTAGCGCGCGCCGACAGCATGTGATACCATCACAGGGGCGCAGTTCAAGTCCAGTTTCCGAGGCGACCGCACGTGTCCACTCCGCCCAACATTCTGCTGATAACGAGCGACCAGCAGCATTTCTCAACCCTCGGCGCGACCAATTCCAGAATTCAGACGCCGGCGCTGGACCGGCTGGCCCGCGCAGGCGTCCGCTTCGACCGCGCCTACTGCAACAATCCGGTCTGCTCGCCCTCGCGGTCGACGATTATTACAGGCCAATATCCGGCCTGGCATGGCTGCTGGACGATCGGCGTCAAGCTGGACGAAGATGTGCCGACCGTGGGCGATCTGCTGCACGGGAACGGCTACGACACCACCCTCATCGGCAAGGCCCACTTTCAGCCGCTGGCCTCCCGCCCGCAGCAGACATCGCTCGAGTGCCAGCCGACCCTGCGCGACCTCGATTTCTGGCGCGAGTTCAACGGGCCGTGGTACGGCTTTCAGCATGTGGAGGTTGCGCGCAATCACGCCGACGAAGCACACGCAGGGCAACGCTACGGCATCTGGATGGAGGATAACGGTCTGCCTAACTGGCAGGATTTCTTCCAGGCCTGGCCGCCCGACCCCAATGCAGCCAAGCGGGAACATGCCTGGGACCTGCCGGAGGAGTACCATTATTCGGTCTGGACCGCTGAACGCTCGATTGCGGCCATGGAGCGCAGCGTCGCGGCCAAAAAGCCCTTCTTCCTCTGGAGCAGCTTCCATGATCCGCACCCGCCTTACCTGGTTTCCGAGCCGTGGGCGTCGATGTACGATCCCGCTGCGATGGAGCCGGGCACGCTGCAGCCGGGCGAGTTGGACGCGATGCCGCCCCACTTCGCCAAAACGCAGATGCGGCAGCCCGATTTCTCCGCCTGGCAGGAGACGCCCTATGGCAACCACGGCTTCAAATGCCACCTGGTTGAACCAGCCGCGCTGCGCGAGAATATGGCCGTTTATTACGCGATGGTCAGCTTGATGGACCGGGAGATTGGCCGCATACTGGACAGGCTGGATCAGCTGGGCATTGCCGGCAATACGCTCGTGGTTTTCAGCACCGATCACGGCCATTTTCTCGGCCAGCACGGGCTGATCGCGAAAGGGGCCTTCCATTACGAGGATCTGATCCGCCTGCCGTTTCTGGTGCGATGGCCCGGGCGCGTTGCGGCCGGCGCGGTGAAAAGTTCGCTCCAATCGTTGGTGGACTTGGCGCCTACCTCCCTGCACGCGGCCGGCATCGACATACCAGGGCAGATGCAGGGCGCGGATCAGCTTGCAGTATGGACCGGGGCCGCCGACCAGGCACGCGATCACGTGCTCGTGGAGAACCGCCACCAGCCCTCGGCTCTGCAACTGCGCACGCTGGTGGACAGCCGCTTTAAGTTGACCGTCTATCGCGGGCACGCATACGGCGAGCTGTTCGATCTGCAGGAAGACCCTGACGAGCGCTGCAACCGTTGGCATGACCCTGCCTTTGCCGAAGTCAAATCGAACCTGTTGCAGCGATTCGTGCAGGCGGAGATGGAGCGGGAACCGACCCGATTTGAGCGGATCGCGGGCGCATAGTCACCCTCGGGCGCACTCTGGCCCCGCGACGGCAGCGCATTTCACACTCAGTGAACGGTGGCCGAGTTTGTGGCCAGAGTCAAAATAGAACCAATACTTTTTCACGGAGCAAAACGATGAACCTGGAACACGTTGCAATTAACGTACCCAACGTCCTCGAGCAGGTGCAGTGGTGGAGGGAGCATCTGGGGCTGCGCATCGTCGCGGCCGGTGATGTCGCTCCTTACATGAACTTTGTCACCGATGACAACGGCAGCATGGTTGAGTTGTACAGCAATGAGGAATACGAGCATCTGGATTTTGCCCAGATCAACGCGTTCAACCTGCACTTTGCCTTCAGCGTAGACGATATGGAGGGCGAACGCGAGCGTCTGATTCAGGCCGGCGCCACGCCTGACGGCGAGATCAACAACACGCCCTCCGGCGATAAACTCTGTTTTCTGCGCGATCCCTGGAACGTGACAGTGCAACTCGTCCAGCGCAAAACACCAATGATCTAGGCAGAGACAAGTTGCCAGCGATCATTGGCCGGCAACACCGGTGGTCGGTACAGGCCACTAACCACTAGCCACTGGCCACTGAAGTTGGAGCGCCAGCCATGCCAACTCCAATCAAAATGCCCCAACTGGGCGAGACGGTGTTTGAAGGGACTGTGGCCCGTTGGCTCAAGCAGCCTGGAGATATGGTGGAGCGGCTGGAACCCCTGCTGGACATTACCACCGACAAGATTGACACGGAAGTGCCCGCGCCCGCGGCCGGCGTACTGCTGAAGATCCTGGCGGCAGAGGGAACGACCGTCCAGGTCGGCTCTGTCATCGCCTACATCGGCGATGAGGGAGAAAACATCGAGGAGAGCGTGCCGAGGAGTGAGGAGAGAGAAAACACACCACTCACTCCTGATTCCTCGCAGCCTTCCACTTCTCGCGGTGCAGAAGAGTCGGCATCAGCCGAGAAACCGGCAGGCCGCGCCTTCGTCAGCCCGGTTGTCGCCCGCATCGGCGCCGAAAACAATATCGATCTTGCGGAGGTGGAAGGGACCGGCCGCCAGGGGCGCATCACCAAGAAGGACCTGCTGGCCTTCATCGACGCGCGCAAAGGGCAGGCGCCGGCGGCAAGTGCGGAAACCGAGGTCGCGCTCGGCGTGGACGAAGTGCTCCAACCCCTTTCTGCGATGCGGCGTGCAATTGCCGAGCACATGAGCCGCAGTGTGCGCACCAGCCCCCATGTGGTGACGATTCACGAGGCCGATATGACGGCCGTCGTGCGTCACCGCGCCGCCCACAGGGAGGCCTTCGCCCAAAAGGAGATCGGCCTCACCTTCACGCCCTACTTTGTGGCCGCGGCCGCGGCCGCGCTGCGCCGGCATCCGACGGTCAACAGCCGCTGGCGCGACGGCGCGCTGGCGCTGAGTCGGCGCATCCATGTGGGCATCGCGGTGGCGGTGACGGACGGGCTGGTCGTGCCGGTGATCCGTGATGCGGATGAACTCAATCTGCAGGGGCTGGCGCGCGCGGTCAACGATCTGGCCCAACGCGCCCGACGCGGCGATCTGACGCCGGATGAGCTGCGCGGCGGCACCTTCACCGTGACCAATCACGGCGTGAGCGGCAGCCTGCTGGGCACACCGATCATCAACCAGCCCCAGGCCGCCATCCTGGGCATCGGCAAGATCAGCAAGCGGGCGGTCGTTCGCAGCGGCAGCGGCGCGGATGGCGCAGCGGCGGATCCCCTCATGCCCAGCGCAGACGACACCATCTCTATCCGCCCCATGTGCTACCTGAGCTTCGCCTTTGATCACCGGATTCTGGACGGCCTCGGCGCCGATAGATTCCTCGTGGACGTGGTGAAGCGCCTGCAAGAGTTTGACGCGTCTCTGCTCGAAAGAGGCGCGGCGTAGAGTAGATAATTCGGTGACGACTGACCATGTGGAGGAAGCTGTGGCAAGCAACTATGACTACGATCTGATCGTCATCGGCTCCGGGCCGGGCGGTTATGTGGCTGCGATTCGCGGCGCGCAGCTGAACCTGAAGACGGCGCTGATCGAACGGGAGCATCTGGGCGGCGTCTGTCTCAATTGGGGCTGCATCCCCAAGAAGGCGCTCATCAAGAGCGCCGAAGTGTTGGACACGCTGCAGCACGCCAAGGAGTTCGGCCTCAGCTTTGACAACCTGCAGGTTGACTACGGCGCGGCGGTCGGGCGCTCTTTGCAGATCGTCGGCCGCCAGACCAAGGGCGTCGGCTTCCTGATGAAGAAGAACAAGATCGACGTCATCGAAGGGCATGCCCGTTTCACCGGGGCGCACAGCGTGCAGGTCAGCGCCGGGCCGCTCAAGCCGGATGCCGAGCCGCGCACGGTTACCGCGGGCAGCTTTGTGGTTGCGACCGGCGCCCGCGCCCGCGATCTGCCCGGCATCCAGGCGGACGGCGAGCGCATTCTCCAGTATCGCCACGCCATCCGGCTGACGGAGATCCCCGCTTCGCTGCTGGTGGTGGGCGCCGGGCCGATTGGCATGGAGTTGAGCCACATCTACGCCACATACGGCGCGCAGGTGACGATCGTGGAGATGATGGATCAGGCGCTGCCGCTGGAGGATGCGGAGGTGGCGCAGGAAGTGGTGCGGGCCTTCGAGAAGCGGGGCATGAAGGTGCTGACCTCGAGCCGTACGGAGGGCTTCGAGGTCGGTGAGCGGTCGGTCACGGTGACGGTCAGGAACGTGAATGACGAGAGCGTCCAGACGGTTGAAGTCGAAAAGGTGCTGTTGGCGGTCGGAATTACACCCAACACCGAGGACGTCGGCCTGGACGCGGCCGGGGTGGAGCGCGATCGCGAGGGGTACATCGAGATCGACGAGTTCATGCGCAGCAGCCGCGCCAACATTTACGCGATTGGCGACTGCACCGGCAAGATGCCGCTCGCTCACGTCGCCAGCGCGCAGGCCATCGTCGCCGCCGAGCATATCGCCGGTCAGGCGGCGATGCCGATACCGGCTGAACGCTATATTTTTATGCCGCGTTGTACGTTTTGTGTGCCCCAGGTTGCCAGTATGGGCATGACCGAGGCCGCGGCGCAGGCTGCCGGCTACACCGTCAACGTGGGCAAATTCCCGTTCATGCCCAACGGCGCGGCCCAGGCACAGGGCGTGCGCGGCGGGTTCGTCAAGATCGTCGCCGATCAGAAATACGGCGAGATTCTCGGCGCGCACATCGTCGGCCCCAACGCGACCGAACTGCTACCAGAGCTTTCCCTGGCGCAGATGATGGAGCTGACACCGGCCGAGATCGCCCACAACGTGCATGCCCACCCGACGCTGGCCGAAGTGGTGATGGAGGCGGCCCACAGCGTAGAGGGCATGCCGATTCATATGTAGTGGATAGTGGTCGGTGGATAGTGGATAGTAACTGCACGAGCCGTCGGGGTTTGCCGTGAATCGAAGACGTACTGCGCTGGATGCAATCTGCCGGAACTGCGGCGTCGCCATTCTATACGGTTTCGGCAGCCGCGCCAGAGAGCTGCTGGCATGGCTGGACGATGCGGCAGCCGTCCTTGCGCCCGGCCCGTCGGATGTCGATATAGGCGTGAAACCTTGGCGGTTGCCGCCCAAGTCCGGCGAGTGGAGTTGGCGGGAAAAAGAGCCGGATTCCACGCTGAATCTGAAGGCAGAGGTGGCGTTGACGCAGGCTTTGGAGGAGTTTTTTGGCGTGCAGCGCGTCGATCTCGTCAACCTGGACAGCGCCAACCCCTATCTGGCCGCCGAGGTCATTCACGGCGAACGACTCTACGCCGAAGACGATTACATGGCTGACAACTACGATCTCTACATCCTGCGCCAAGAGGCCGATCTTGCCCCCCTGGAGGAGGAGATGGCGCGCCTGCTTCTCGGTATTGACACGTGACCCCGACCTACCTCTCCCGCCGTGTCATTGTTGATCGCCTGTCATTGCTGGATCGCATGATCAGGCAGATCCAGCGATTGCCGCTGGATGATAAAGGTAGTTTCTTCGCTGACAGCCGCAACGTTCACACCGCCGAGCCCTGTCTGCGCCGCGCGATTGAGTCGCTGTTCGACATTGGGCGTCATGTGCTTTCCAAGGGGTTTGGCACTCCCGCCGGCACGTACAGAGATGTCGCGAAATTGCTGGCAGAGCAAGGGATCCTTGATGAAGGAGAGGAAGAACTGCTCCGGCTGATGGCGGGCTATCGCAATCGCCTGACGCATCACTATCATGAGGTCACCGCGGCGGAACTCTTTCGAATCTGCGTTGAAGAATTGAGAAGCCTGGCGACGATTCGTGCAGCGTTTCAGCGTTGGCTCCGGGACAATCCACACAAAATCGATCTCCCCCTGACGGACGCAAATGGACCAGTTTGATTGCGCCGCCGTCCCCCTGGACATCACCGTCCGCTTCGCCGAAACGGACCAGATGGGGGTCGTCCACCACAGCGAGTACATCATCTGGTTCGAGGCCGGACGCGTCGCCTGGATGGCGGCCGCTGGTATGCCCTACACGCAGATAGCCGGCGCCGGTTACAACTTCGCGGTCACCGACCTGCAATGCCGCTACCGCAATGCCATCCGCTTCGGCGACCCGGTGCAGGTGATCACCCGCCTGGGGTCATTGCGCAGCCGCCAGATCGAGTTTGTCTACGAGATCCGCAACCGGCAGACGGGCGTCATCTACGCCGACGGCCACACGCGCCACATCTGCGTCGACGGCGATGGCCGCATGACGCGCATGCCGGTGTGGATTGCGGAGAGGCTGGGAGGGGTTGAAGCGTGATGAGTAGATGCCAGGCCGTTAGGCGATGGCACGGTGCAGGCTGACAATGGTCTGATCGTCAAGCGACGGGAAACGGCACTACTCCGGCCCTGTCGCCGCACTACTCTCCACCGGCGGCAACTCCGGCAGTTCTTCCAGGCTGGTCAGGCCGAAATGCTGCATGAACTGGTCGGTCACCGCGTAGCGGATCGGTCGCCCCGGCCCGTCCAGGCGGTCGAACTCCTCCACCAGGCCCTGTTGCAGCAGCCTGCGCAGCACGTTGGAACAGTCCACGCCCCGCACCGCTTCCACCTGCGCCCGCGTCACCGGATGGAGATAGGCGATGATGGCCAGCGTCTCAAGCGCCGGCCCGCTGAACTGCACTCTCATCTCCAGATTGAGGAACTCTTCCACCATCTGGGCGGCGGCGGGGTTGGTGACCAGGAGGACGCGGTCGGCCCGGCGTTGCAGACGCATACCGCGATTCTGCTCTTCATACTCACACTGCAACTCGGCCAGCGCCTTGGACACTTCCTCCTCAGGGCAGCCCGAGGCCTGGGCAAGCTGCGCCGGCGTAACCGGGTCGGCGGCAACAAACAGCAGGCTTTCCAGCAGGGCGCTCAGCTTCACGCTTCCCACTCATCTTCAAAGGGCAGATGGCGCATGCGCACGTCCAACTTGCCCAGCCGCAGCCCCATCCCCTCTTCGATGATGTCGCGCGTCGATTCGACCACCTCATCGGTCTTCATCGGCACGTCGATGTCGGGCGCGGTCTCGACCTCCAGGTTGATGTCAACCGCATTGCCGCGCGATCTCACGTCCGGGAACACCGTAATCACATCGGCAAGCTGGTCCAGATGCCACGTCAGACGGCGAGCGATGCTGTCGGTATCCAACTCCACCGAGCTGCCTTTCATCGTCTTCATGCGCACGCCGCGCTGGCGGTGAGGCCATAGCTCCAGCCACAGCAGGCTGCCGAACACGAACACCGCCACAGTGCCCACCGCCACCTGGCCGATCAGGTAGTTCATGCCGTTCGCCTCCTGTTGCACGCGCAAGGCGTTCCGGGCCAGCGACAGGCGGTCCAGGAGTGCGCTGATGGCTGCATCCGGATAGATGGTCATATAGCCTATGGCAGCCAGCATCAGCAGCCAAAGCAGGACAACGATGACGCGATTGAATGTGTTAATCACTTCTGGAATTGGGCCTTAAGGGCACCTTCTGGTTTTCGTTTCCGGTGCCTCGATTATACATCAGAGCGCGTCCGGCCCAGAACTAAAGTTATAGGCGCTTCATTCTCAGGCGCGCTGTTCGGGGCCTGCCCACGCTCGGGCCAAGGCGCAACCGACAGCCAGAAGCAGCCACAACAGACCGCCCGCCAGGCTGATGCGCAGACCGATCCGCCAGCTATGCGGTCTGTACGTAAAGACGACTTCATTTTCGCCGGGCGGCACCGGCACGCCGCGAAAGAGCACATTGGTCGGGTAGATCTCCCCCGGCTCGCCGTTGACCGTTGCCTGCCAGCCGGGATAGTAGGCCTCTTTCAACACGAGCAAGCCCGGCATATCGCTGCGCGTACGGATGACGATGCGCTCCGGCGTGTAGGAGATGAGCGACGGCTCCGGGCTGCCCGCGGGTGCGTCGGTCAGCCCCCAGGCGGCCACGGTCTCGGCATCGGCCTCGACGACCGCGGCGGTCGCAATACCGGAGGCGCGCAGCATTGAGATCGCCTCCGTCAATGATGATGCCGGCCGCACCGACTCCACCAGTTGCGCCCGCCCGCTGCCTCCCAGACGCTCGTAGATCTTCACATCCCCACTGTGTACCCGCCGGAAGCGGCCGCGGTCGCTGGGCAGCAGCGGCACGAATGTGTGCGTGCGCTCGTCGATGAGTGTCACCGCCTGCACGGTTAGCCCGACCGGAGCAGCCGTCTGGCTCAATGCGATCTCCAATGCGTCCACACGGGCGGCGTTCGGCAGCGGCAACCGGGCCAGATACTCCTGCTGTCCGCTTTCACCGTCGCGGTAGACGACCTGGGCGTCAGCGAGAGCGGCCGCAGGAGACTCGCTGCTGGCCACTGCGAACGTCTCCGCCTGTCCGCCGCTGAGCAAGCTGCCGAGCGCGTGGCGTTCCCCATCGACCAGCGCGCTGACCTCCGCCAGGGCCAGATAGCCCGCCCTTGCCTGGGCGGCGTCCGTCTTCGCTGTCACGAAACCGACGATTGCTACGGCTGTGGCCTCAAAGCTGTACGGCGCGTCAACCGTCAGCGCATCCGGGCCGTCAGTCGTCAGAGCAGCGCCGATCTGGCGGTCGTAGTAGATGTCGTCGAACCAAAAATCCCGCACTTTGTCGGTGATCAGATAGCGAACGTCCATCAGTTCGAGAATGTGCGCCGCTGGAATCTCGTGCAACTGCTCGCGCACGCGCCCGTCCGGCACCAGCTCCTGCGGCGGGATCAGCAGGGAGAGAAAGGCATTGTAGCGTTGCAGCGGGAGCACGCCGCCGTCGAAGCCGTCCACGGTGGGGACGCGCCACAGGAGGGAAAGATTCGGCGCCAGGATCTCCTGGGCTTTGAGCGCGATGACGAATTCAGTGAAGGCCGCCTCGCTGAACTGCGGGCGCGCGCCTCCGCGCAGGACGCGATGCCAGTCGGGCATGTCCCCCGGCTCAAAGGTGATCTCGCTGATGCTCAGGAACCGCCCCATCGCCGCCGGATGGACCGTTCGCCGCGGCTCGGTGAGCAGATGCGCCGGCGCGGTGCGCACATCATAAACGGCCTGCGGCGCGGTCGGCTGCGTGTGCGGCAGCGCGCGCGCGGCCAGGAGCAGATCGAGCGCCAGTACGGCGAGCAGTGAGGATTGAAGGACGAGGAGTGAGGGGAGCCGCTTACTTCTCTTCATGCCATGTCGCCGCAACTGCGCGATCCAGCCTGCAACCCGCTGCGTCCCGACGCCTGCCAGCACCGCCATGCCCAGCGTATAGAGCATCATCCAGCGCGCCGGCGTGCGGAAAAGATCGAAGCCGGGGATCAGATGATAGAAGAGGAACGAGAACGGGTTCCAACGTCCCACAGCCAGGAACAGCCCCAGCACGGCGAAGAAAAGGCCGCACTGCGCGGCGAAGGACCAACTGCCAACTGCCCAAGATCGACCGCGCGCGACCGGCCACTGACCACTGACCACCGCGATCAGGGCCAGCAGCAGTCCCAGCGCGCCCACATGGGCGACAAACTCGGTGTAGCCGAGCGTGGCAAAAACAACGCTCAGATCGCGCAGGCCGTAGGAGGGCAGCAGCGTCCAGTGGAGCAGCAGCGGCCTAAGGCTGAAGCTGGTTACATCCAGATAGCTGAGGCCGCCGCCGCGCAGCCCCAGTTGGCTGAGTTCCAGAGTGGGCAACAACTGGGCCGCGGCGATCAGAACGCCCAGCAGCACGCCCAGGGCAAAGAGGAGCAAGGTGGCGATGAGATGGCGCAGTCCGTATGACAGCGTTCGCACGCTTCGCACAAGCAGCCATGCGCCCACCCCGAACAGATTGATATAGGTCGTCTGGGTATGTCCGGCGAGCAATGTGAGCGCCGTGAACAGGGAGAATGGCAGGAGCACAGCGGCGTATTGACGGAGGTGCGACCAGAAGCGTGAGGCGTCAGGCCTGTTCTCGCCCTCTTCGCATGACCACCGCCCCTCCAACGCCCACAGGAGCCAGGGCAGCCAGGCTGCTCCGTTCATCTGGTTGATGTGCCCCAGCAGTCCGCCGTAGAACCCGCTCCCCGCCAGCGTCAGTCCGGCGCTGACCGCGGCCAGCCACCCCGTTCCCCAGCGGCGCATCAACACATAGCCGCCCAGCGCCAGAATCCAGGCGTGGATGGCGCCGCTCCAGTACAGCTGCCGCGTCACGGGCAGCCAACTCAGCGGCCAGTGCAGCGGATACAGGGCCGCGGCCTGCGGATTGGCGAGGAACGGCGCGCCCATGAAAATATATGGGTTCCAGAGGGGGATGCGACCGGCGCGCAACGCCGCGGCGGCGTAGTCCCGATAGGGATAGAAGTAGTGGAGAATGTCGCCGCTGGCCAGCACCCGGTCCGTGAACAGCAGGCGGTAGAACATGAGGAGAACGAAGAACGCCAGCAGTGTCGCTGCGCAAAGGGGCGGGATAAAACGACGAATCATCACACCAGTGGACAGTGGTGTTTAGTCGCGGAAGCGGTACTTGATGAGCGCGGCGATGGCTGTGAATCCGTCGCGCCAGGTGAGTTTCTTGCCCTCATGGAACTGGCGCCCGTTGTAGCTGATTGGCGTCTCAAAGATCGAGTAGTTGCGCTTGAAGATTTTGGCCGTCAGTTCTGCCTCGATCTCGAATCGTTGGCTGTGGAGCCTCATTCCTGCGATCACGTCGCGGCGGAAGCACTTATAGCAGGTCTCCATATCGGTCAGAACCGTGCCATAGAGCAGATTGGTAAACCAGGTGACGCCTTTGTTGCCGATCGTGTGGGAAAGGCTCATGGCCGCGCGCGGCCCGCCAAGAAAGCGGCTGCCGTAGACGACATCGGTGCGCCCTTCAAGAATGGGGATGAGAAGCCTGACATAATCGCTGGGGTTGTACTCCAGGTCGGCATCCTGCACGACGAAGATGGCGCCGCTCGCCGCCTCAAAGCCGGTGCGCAGGGCCGCGCCCTTGCCCCCGTTGCGAGCGTGGTAGATGATGCGCAGATCGGTCGGGTTGTCCGCCTGCAAGCGGGCCAGAATCTCGCGCGTGCCGTCGGTAGAGCCGTCATCAACGATGACGATCTCCTTCTCCAACTGCAAGGGGCTGCCGAGCAGATCGTTTGCGCCATCGGCATTCAATTTGAGGTCCACCGCGCGCACCCGGCGGATGATCTCTTCCAGGGTGCCGATTTCGTTGTAGACCGGCATGATGATCGAGAGTCGCATAATATGGCATTGGCTGCTTGCCACCGGTGTTCCGCTACTCCCCCGCCTTGTGGGCCAGGATGATCGCTTCGGCCACAGCCTTCATCGGCTTGCGGTTGTCCATGCTCATCTTCTGAATGCGCCGGAAGGCTTCCGCTTCGTTCATGTTCTGCAGTTGCATCAGAATGCCTTTGGCGCGCTCAACCGCTTTGCGCGTTTCGAGGGTCTCCTTCAGGTCGTCAATCTCCTTCTCCATCGTCTGAAACTCGGTGAAGCGCGCCCGCGCCACTTCGATCGCGGGGATCAGATCGCTCTCGCGGAAGGGCTTGACCAGATAGCTGGCCACGCCTGCCTCCTGCGCGCGTTGCACCAGTTCCTGCTGGCTGTACGCGCTCAACAGCAGCACCGGCGCCAGCCGCTCCTGCGTCAGGATGCGGGACGCTTCAATGCCGTCTACATCCGGCATCTTGATGTCCATGATCACGATGTCCGGGCGAAGTTCCCAGGTGAGATTGATGGCGCTCTGGCCGTCGCCGGCCTCACCTACCACCAGATAGCCCAGGTTGGTAAGCATCTCCCGCAGGTCCATACGGATGAGGGATTCGTCATCGGCGATAATTATGCGCATGCGCTCCACAGTGAAACCTCAGTTGGTGGTGGCCCGTGGCTTGATGCCCGTGGCGCGTGGTGTTTTTGACGAACTTTGGTGAAACTGGCCACTGATCACAGACCATTGGCCACCGGTGTTATGCCTTCGCTACGGGGGATTCTACGTTGATCGAGGGTTTTGGGAAAGTAATGACTGCGCGCGTGCCGCTGCACACGCCGTCGTCGGGGCCGTGAGCGCGTTCCCCTTCGCAACTCGGCTCGATCAGCAGTTCGCCCTTCAGGTCGTCCGTTACGAGTGTATGCACGATTTGCAAGCCCAGGCTACGGCCGGAATAGCCTGCCGGAGACGGGTCAAAATCAGCCGGCAGCCCCAGTCCATTGTCTACCACCATGATGCGCACTGCGTCGCCCAGATCCTCCAGCGCGATGCGAATCTTGCCGTTTTCCCGGTCCCGTAGTCCGTGTTCGATGGCGTTCATTAGCAGTTCGTTTACAACCAGTGCCGAGGCCGTCGCCTGACTGGCCGGCAGGCGGATGTTCGGCCCCTCCATCGCGATCTCCACTTGCTGGCCTGGGTTCAGCGTCACCTCGCGCGCCTGGCACACGATTCGATGGCATACATCGCGAATGTTGATCGGACGGTGCTCATCCTGGCCTAGATATTCGTGAATTTCCGACATGCTCAGGATGCGGTTGACCGCATCCGTCAGATGCTGGCGTGCTTCATCGCTCTCGCAGCGCCGGCTCTGAATGCGCAGGATGCCGGCGATGGTCTGCAGGTTGTTCTTGACGCGATGATGCACTTCCTGAATCATCGCCGATTTGACGTTCAGTTCGCGCTCTCGCTGCACCGTCTCCGTGGCGTTGTGCAGCAGCACCAGCACGCCGTCGACCCGGTTTGTGGGCTCGGCCAGGGAGCGCAGACGACCCAGCTGTAACTGTTCGCGCATGCTCCTGCGCATTTCGTAGAGGCTGCCGTGCGGCGCGTGCAGCGGGATCGCCGTGCGCACCCAGACGCGGCCGCCTTCGCTCTCATCGCGGCGCTGCACACAACAGTTGGCCTGCATCGCCTGGCTGACCATCTGTTCGTCCTGCTCCTCCAGGTCGGAGATCGACCCGCCGCGCGTGTCCGTGTCCGAGCCGATCGAGCGGAACAGGTTCATCGCGATTCCGCTCATGTAACTGATGCAAAACTGCTCATCAACGAGGTAGATGCCGTCGAGGCTGCCGAAGCCGCCCGCAATTTCAGCCGCTTCGATTTCCCCATGCACGGCCATCCTCTGGAGCCAGCCGACCGCCTGACGAAAAGGCCGGTCGCGGCGCCGGTGCCGCTCGTACTCGATCATGTTCGTCTCGACCAGCATCGCCCCGATTACGCGGTTCGCCGCATTGTTGACCGGATAGACCTGCTGGATGACCGGCGCGCCGCTGCTGGTCCGACCAGGCGGCACCTTTTTCTCTGCCACTTTGCCTCTGCGGTCTTCCATCAATGCTCGATGGACCGTCGGCTGGGCAGCCAGCGTGTAGGCGCGTCCCGTCATGTCGTCCACATAGATTGAAGAGAGCGATTGGGGGGCCACGTGCCGGGCCACAAGGATGCGCGCATCCGCCGGCGGCACTCTGCCCCCGGTCTGTGAGGACAGAATCTGATTCCTATCCGTCAGACAGCAGAGCATTACATCGGAGCGGCTGATGTCGGCCGTGATCGGCAGACCGGCTTCGATCCGATAGAGCAGCGCTATATCGCGCTCGGTCAATGAAGGACAGGAATTGACCCGTGTATCCATTTCGATCAGCGGGCATCGCTGCGCCGTTCGGTTCGGCGGCGTCGCCGTTCTCGCACTCTGGCTACCGCAAACGCCGCGGGACAAAAAACGCCGTCGCAGAAAGAACCCGTTTCCGACGACAGCTTAAACAACCTGCATAGATTTGCAGAGTGACCGAGCCAATTGCGCTACAAATGTAATGAGACTGCTCGACCGTGCTGCATATTGGTCGGGGAGAGAGGATTTGAACCTCCGACCTCTTCGTCCCGAACGAAGCGCGCTACCGAGCTGCGCTACTCCCCGAAAGTGGATAAGAGTATAACCCATATCGGTGGAATTGGGCAAATCGGTTTAGTGGCGGTCGCGCCCGGGGTTGGGTTAAGTGTCTTAGCGTGTGAGTTTCAAAGCGCGAACTGGCATTCTAACGCAGTTGAAAGAACGCCGAACTTCCGGGAGGGGGTCCGAACTGTACGATTCTCGCAATGTTGAAATCTCAGAAGGCTCGGGCTGTTCAGGCTGCTTGTTTATCAGCCAAACGTTCAGCGCGGAACCCAATCTTCCGAGAAGAACGCGAAGTTCTGGCCGCTCTTCTTCGGGAAATTCACGGCTTCCTTCTTCAGAAAGCGGCAGACAGGTCGCATGGCTCCAGGGCGTCAAACTCGAAACAATGAGTTGTACCTGTTCAGAACTGAAAAAGTCAGGTTTTTCGGTTAAGAGAAGTGCCAGTTGCTGCAAACAGGCATGGATCCCTTCGGGCCGCCGAAAAACTACCCTCCTGCTCAATTCATCAACGGCTGCAGTTGGTGGTTTCTCCACTAGGTCCGCGTCGGCCAGATAAATCCAATGGCGAACCGCCTTTGCGCCTGCTTTTGCAGCCTTTTCGTTGTCGGATGACAGGTCATCACAAATCATTTGCAACACCATGTCTCTTTCATTCGAACGATGCAATAGGACATAAGGCAACGCTGAAGTTAGGAAGATTTCGTACTGCCGCGTCTCGGACAAAAAAGCAAGAATTCTGTTCAATTCATCCTCGCTCGCCGCGTTTATTCTCGGTAGAATTACTCGTGCAAGAAACATTCCCAAACGCTCAGTACTAGCCCGTGCGTAACGATCGGCACCGCCGAAAAACTTAGGCCCCCCCTGAGCATATTCGAAGGCAGACTTTTCATTTTTCCACCACTCAATTGCCTCTTTCCACAATTGAATTGCTTCGGTTGAACTCCAATCGATATGTTCTTCCAGTTCGTAGGGCAAGTGAATAACCGGTTTCGAGGCATCTGTTACTTCAAGAATCATCTGGTCTTCACGCTCACCCGGTGTTTCTATCTTAATACTCCCTCCTTCAACTGAAACTGATTTACGCGGTATCAACGTAAGTAGGTGTTCCTTAATTCTTGAGACGGTGTCAACTTCATCTGGCGCGGGCAATTGTAGGAAGTGGTAGAAATTCAGACCTGGCAAGTCAGGCAAACAGCTTGCTCCCGCATTCCCCCAAAGCAGTTCACCCAATCTCTTACTCTGTTCCTTAGTCATTAAACTGGCAAGAGAGACTCTTATTAAACGCCAAACTGCTCTTTGTCGTGCCTCCCCCGATTCGCTCTTGGCGCGTTCCAGAAGCCATTCAGTTGCCTCATCTATGGCGTTGAGAAGCTCAGGATATGATCCTTTAGCAGCGCGCACCCGGTCAGTAGGGAATTCGTCTATAGGATCGGGCCAGGAAAAAATTTGAGGATTCAAGGATTGAGCGTTTGCGTGTGTTAGTGGAAATTGGAGCAAATCGGGCAGCCATTCGAGGAGTTGCTTGTCATCCGCCGCTAGAAACAACCTTAAGAACCAAGGCTCACATGATTGATTCAATCTTACGTGAGAAACGAATTCAGGCTGCTTATGAAGTTCGAGCGCCAAATAAAAGGCTTTCGTGAAGATCTTCAGTGTTCAATCTAAGAGTCAATCTTGACACGGCTTCAATTAGAACTTCCAGCAGAGACGTTTGTGCCGACTGAAATGCAATGGGACCGCTCAGAGATGAGAACTCACGCTTTAGGGCCTCTATCGCCCACTCATGTAGTCTCCTCGCTCCATCTGGGTCCATGCTGGCGATCTGCGTGCGATTCGTGGGGTCAAGCTCTCTAAAATCCTTAACTTTTCCGGCCCGGATGAGGAGTGAAGGGCTCCAAAAATCAGAGAATGGAAGTAGCCACTCACATGCGTTCTTCAGCGTATCGCCAGAGAATCGCAATGGGATGCCAACTTGCTCATACAGTCGAAGGAAAGAAAATGCGGGTAGCCACCCTGTGTTAGGTCCTCCAAAAAGAGAGTAGCTGACATTACGGTGGCCAGGATCGAACCCATGTACGACCTGCTTTTCCCTTTTGGGTACGGGAGGTTCTCCTGAGAGTATTTTGTCGAAGTATTCTATATGCGCCCACGGATCACAGTCCCACGCTTTCAACTCTTGCCATCTTTCTAAGAACCTTTCGCGAAGTTCAGGGAGTTTAGCAGCATCCTCTGGGTTTCGAGAACCCTGGAGCAAACTTTCCCCAATTTTGGCTGAAAATATGGCTGATTCCATTTTCAGGAGTAAGTATGTACACCATCCTTCCAGCGAGAGTAGATCAATATTCTGGCCCTGTGTCTTATGGATAGATTTGCGGATTTCTAGTAGTGCAGTCTTAAGAAGCGAACGAGCCTCTCTCGGTTCTTCTATTTCGGCTAGTAGGCCTGCCTTCCACATCATCCCTTGAGGGGAAAGTAGCGAAGGTGACCATGTCGCAAGCAGGTTCTTAACTTTGTCTCTCTCTAAGTTCCACAGAAACCATAAAGCCTGTTCGTAGTAATGCTTGTCGTCAAACTGAGGGTATCGATGAACTATCTGGTCAATCTTTCCTTTAATTGTATTCCAACGGTTCAAGTCATAGGTTTCTCGTGCATCACGAAGTAACGCGAACGTTACCTCCAGCCAAGACTCCGGCACTTCTGTTTCCGATATGTCAGTGAATCTTGTCACCTTGTCCCACGTCTCAATATGAGATTCGTTGCTTAGGACGAGAAACAGTTCGTCAACTACAGTTTCAAACGGCTCCATCAGACTGGAGTCAATCGGGAGCATGGAAGTCTCTATGCGCCAAAGCATTTCGCGGTAAAGTACAATCCGTTCCGTTGGAAGCCAGTTTTGTGAAACTTTGACAAGGTCTGTAATACGGCGCTTTGTGCTCTGCCAAAGCGAGGATCGCATCTCATCTGTGGGAACCACCCACCCTGGATAGCTGTTTCTCTCGAAACGCCATCGTTCGATCACCTTAATCGCAGTTTCTTCATCAAAAGTACCCTGAGAACTTACCAATGACTCTACCTCTTCCGGTTCGGCCTCTCTGCTGGCAAGAAGTGGCGGATCGAAATCAATGGTTGCCTGCGAGGCGGTCTTGGACTTTGGCCAAGTTTCGGGGCGCTGGGGTTTCGCTGCCAATAAACTACGTAGAAACCACTCGAGTGCGGATGAATGAATTCCCCCTGGCAGATTCTTGTTTGCAAATACGGGGCTTAGGTCGATGGGGGTAACATCCCGTTGTGCGAGAAGCGACCTGTCCACGTTTCTCAGTGACAATGGGCCGACTAAATAGATTGGAGCGTGGTGACCACCAAGCTCATCCCGAATCCAGCCGGTCCATTGCAGAAAATTCGGATCATCGCCGGAAAAGCCAATCAGGACAAACGCGTTCTCAACTAATGACTGTCGAACGGTATTGACAAAAGGCGCGAAGCACTGCGGGTACGTGCGGTAGTGTTCTTCGGTGATGATGAACGGTGTCTGCGACGGAAACGAACCGTGAAGTTTTATGATTCGTGGCGAGACCGCGGTTGTCAGGTCGTTTATCGTTGTTACTGGTTGGTATGCTCTTTCTGGTATCTCAGTTCGCTCAAGAAGAGTGTCGTAGTTTGTAGTGAAAACGTCCTTCCAGGGTAATTGCAGGAGAAGCCTGTGGATGTCTCCGGGTTGATGATCAGTATTGGGGATTTTTGCGCGTAGGAAGGATTCGAGTTGTTGGGGACCAAACTCGGCTTCATATTCGCTGGCAACCCTGGGTGCGCTGCGTCGGTTGAATTTCTCTTCCCGTTCCTCCTTTTGTTCTTCCGTTTCGTTAGGGGGGATGGGATAGATCTCGTCGAAAAGAGCCCGCGACAGCTGTTCCCATGTTGGAAAACGTGTGCTTACGCCAGGTGATGGTTTTGCATTCCGGCTTAGCCCGGCACCAACCATGACTGCGGCGCGCGAGCCTGGCCATTGCCAAAGATCTTTCTGCAACTGAAGAAAATGGTTGTGGTCGGGGAAGTCCATGAGCTATGTTTTCAAAACGGTTTTCTGTTGTTGCCTGAGCTTGTTCATATCGCCAGCGCGCAACTTGAACAGCCCCTCAACTCTCATTGAGCGCCTCCGGCCTGTGCGCATCGAAATTCTCAGCGAACCACCGCATTCTTTTGAGCACGCACTGTGCTACTGGTGCGTCCAAACGGGCTAAATCTTTTCGGCAATCTACCGTAAATTCGACGTCATGCGGCACCAGGTAAGCCCCAGCTTTCGGCGACTTTCTTCGCCGGTATGGTTTTGGCGTCCGCTTTCACGCCGGCAAGGAAACGCCAGGTCTCGGCAGCGAATTTCGGGCACGGATCCAGGCCCTCATCGGGGTCGCCCAGCAGTTCGTCTATCGGTAATTCGATTTACAGGTCCACAATCTGAATCGCACGAGAAGCGGGCGCTCTGCCGAACACCTGCTACGTTGCTATACGCTTACGCCTCCACCGCCTGTTGCAGCGCTGCCAGCAGCGCCTCCGCCTCCTCGCGCTTGCCCGGGCTGTCGTCGCGGGCGATGATGCGCTGCAGCGTTGATATGGCGCGCGTATCGCCTTCCTTGGCCATCTTGAGCGCCATCTCGTCGCGTTTCTCGTGGTAGCTGTTGTCGTACTCCTTGACCTCCATTTCCCACTTGCGCCAGTAGTATTTCAGCGCCGTCTCCGGCCAGCCGGCGTAGATCTCCTCCCACATGCTGGGTTGGCTGTGCGGTTGCAGGCTGCCGGGCGCGATCGGCTCGCTGGCCTTCTGGTAGCGCGCATCGAGCGACATGCGCAGCCGGTTTGAGCTGTTGGGCATCCCCTTGTGGACCGCCAGGCTGTGGAAGATAAGCACGTCCCCCTGTTTGAACGGGCTGTACGTCCACCTGCCGTCGAGCGGGTCGAGCACCTCCAGGCCGCCGGCTCCCATCGCCGGCTGGAAGTCGTAAACGCCGCGCTGGTGCGACCCGGCTGCTATCTGCAGGCCACCCAGTTCGGTCGGCAGATCGCTCAGCGGGATCCATGCCGTGTAGGTGTCGGCCGTCCCCTGAATCGGAATAAAGTCCTGGTGCGGCGGCGTGGTGAACGCTTCGCGCTGCGGAAAAATGGTGCGCCCAATGATGCGCGGGTGCGGCAGCACTGGCTCGTCCAGCATACGTTCGAACATGCCGACCAGGTTGGGGTGATGCTGGATGGCGTGAAGGTCCGGCAGCTTGTACATGGCCTGATACTTCTGCATGTAGTCCGGCTCCGGCTCGACGCAAAAGCCGTCCAGGTCGGCGACCGCCTCCGCCAGCGGCGCGTCGCGCCGAACCCAGCCGGCATCGCGCGTGATCTCCAGGATCTGCATGCGCAGGTCTTCGACCACGGCGGCAGGGAGCAGCTCGCGAATGAACAGATAGCCGTCCCGTTTCATTCTCCGGTCCAGTTCGGCTCCATCGTTGACAACATCGGTCGAATCAAGAAAAGGCTGCATTGGATTCTCTCCTTTTACGCCCCATTTGGACGGAGACACAGTGGGCAACTTGCTCCCGGCGGCAGGCTCAACAGCCGTATCAGCGCCAGGAGTCAAACGGGTTATGCGGGTCGGTCAAAGGCAGCGCTACCCGTGCGCCCGCCATGTGCGCGGCGTGCGCGGCCATCGCCCATTCGACATGGCGGCGCGCGGTGCGTCCATCGAGCAGCGGGTACTCCGGCTCGCGGCCGTCAAGCATCGCCAGCATCGAGCCCGCCATGCGCTGATGCGCCTTGACCCATTTGTACGCGTCGGGCGCCGGTTCTGACGGAATGACCTGCCAGCGATCATCGTTGAAGAGGCCCGGGCTGACCAGCGGGTGGTAGTAAATGTCGGGCTGATTGCTCATCGGGCCGGGCAGCGAAAGCGTGCCCGTCGTGCCGTGAATGTCGATCCGGTAAGGGCGCTCTTTGTGGTCGGCCTCGTAGGATTCGAAGTCGGCGGCAAAGCCATCGTTGAAGACGTAGTAGGCGCGTATGCCGTTGCCCGCCACCAGCCCCATGCCTTCCATGCCCTGCATGAGGTCATCCGGCGTCGCGTCGCGGCCATCCTGCGCGATGTGCGCATGACACCAGAGCGGCTGGCCCCAGATCTGCCACAGGAAATCGAAGAAGTGCGGGTAGAGGTCGAGGAACCACTGGTTGCCGCCTGCATGCCCGTTCATGCCGTAGATGCGGGCCAGGCGCGGCTCGCCGATCTTGCCGTCCTTGATGAGCGGAATGGCCACGTGTTGGATGGGCGGATGGCCGCGCCAGGGGCAGGCGACGATCAGCAGCTTCCCGTTCCCTTCGCAGGCCGCGACCATCTCATCGGCCTGGGCGGGTGAGGCCGCGATCGGCTTTTCGATGTAGATGTGCGTCTCGGCTGCGGCTGCGGCCATCGCCAATTCATAGTGATCGCCGATCTCGCGTGTGGCGATGACGGCGATGTCCGGGCGCTCTTCGGCCAGCATCTGCCGGTAGTCGGCGTATCCCTTGAGCGCGCCGGTGCGTTGCAGCGCCTCCTGCCGTCCGGCCTCGTCCGGGTCGGCCAGGGCGACGATGGTCGCCCCCGCCACGCCGACGAAGGCCTGATCGACATGATGGCCGTAATCGCCGCGGCCTGTGTGTCCGATGATGGCTACTCTGTGGGTCATGGTGCCTCCGTTGGAGTGGTTTCATGCGCCCCGCCTCGAAATGGACGCAATGAAGGTTGGCGGCAAGTGGGCGCACGTTGGAGCTACTATACGGTAGGTTTCCCGGTTTTCATAGTCGTTGTTCGATCTGTCCAATCTACTCGCACAGGATCGAGAAACCGATAGCGGCCCTGGCGAAAACAGGTATCGGAGCCAATACGTTCAAAAAAGAGAGGAGAATCCAGCCCTTGGCTGCTTCTTTGCATGACGATATCGCGAATTGATTCGCCGAACCAGACATTTCCGCTTTTCGGGTCGATCCCCACCGTCTGCCCGATCCGATCGGAGAGATTATGCCCTTCCTGGTACTCCGCCCAGGTCTGTTTGGCTTTGCGCGTGTCGGCTTGTGTCCAGTTTGGAGATTGCATCAAAAGATTCTCCTATGTATCAATCGCCTATAAAGAGGAAACGCGCATTCTGCTCAAGCATCATGCACCCTCCGCGCTGAACAGCTGTTGTTGCCTTTCATACAAAGGCGTTCCAGCCCGCTGAATGTGCTCAATCACGGCCGGGTCACTGATATCGCGCAAGATGGACAGGTCGATCGTGTAGGGCAGGAGCAGGTCATCCAGCGCATTGGCAATTCTGTGGCGCACGCTCAGCGTCAGGTCGCCTCCGCCGCAAAGCGTCAGATCGATGTCGGACCCGTTCTTGTAGGCGCCGGTGGCGCGTGAGCCGTACAGGATTGCCTTGTCCACTAGCGGGTAGCGGGCGAAGACGGCGCATATCTTCTGGATGGCCGATTCCGGCAAGCCGTTGTCCGAACGAGATCGGGTAGAGACATTCAAAGTGAGTCATCCAATTTCAGGTCTGCCAGTTTGGTCTGCAACGTCTGAAATTCCGCGAAGTATGCGCCGAGAATCGCGGCGACGATCTGCGCGGCGGTGGCCTCATTGTATGTTTGGGTCGTCAGGTTTCGGCTCTGGATCATCTCCATCCAGGTTTCAGCGTTGTCGATTAGGCCGGTTCTGAATGCTGCGCGGCTCGTGTCTCGCGATCCGTAAAGATCCCGCACGCCGCGCGCTTCGAGAAACTCCTTCAGCGTCTTCCACGCCAATTCATGCGTGTATTCAAAGCCCTGTATCAACCCTTGCGATTCCAGCCTCGATAGTTGCCGTCGCTCCGCCAGTTCGACAGCCTCTTTCAACTGGGAAAATGCCTTATCAAAGTGATTGGCTCTCTGAATCCAGCGGCTGTCCTGTCTGCTCATGCCGAATCCCCACAAATCTCCCTGTACCGCGCCTTATCTCCCTCGGTGATGAAAACATCTTCATCGTCTATCCCATAAAGTAAGCCATCATGACCTTCAGAGTTTTCCTTCTCTTTGTAGCACTGGTCGTATTTCAGCATACTCGCGAAACCCTGTCGCCGATTCCGCCGCTTCCTCCAACTCCAAGGCGTCTTCCAAATCCTCAAGCCGCTGAATCAGGGCGCGGAATTCTTTCATCGATAGAACCGCCGCCGTTTTCCGCCCTTTCTCATAGACAAGATATTTCGGTCTGATCGCGAGCATCATGCGACTCCTTTACAAATGCCTTTTCCGTTTCTTACCACTTCGCTTCCTCGTCTGCCTATGCCAACATGAGAATGTATGATGCGGAGGGCGGCCTTCCCGCCGTGGCTCTCGCCCTCTGCACCCCATAGTATACCGCACATTCATCCCCTTTCAGCATCCGTCCTCTACACATCCAGAGCAATCGCATCTAAAGTGAATCCCGTTTGAAACCGGCACTTTTCAGGCGACCAGTGCATTTGAATCGTGGCCGTCTCGCCTTTCCCTACGCAATACGCATTACGCAATCCGGCAAGAAGCAGGTTCCCGCGTGAACGCACATTAGCAGTGGTTGACTCTTGAAGAACTGGTCAAAGAGGTGACATCTGCCGGTTGCCTGCCGGCAGAATCGGATTGTGATTCGCCCGGTTCTCGTGAACGAAGACCGCGATCTGCGTCGGCGGCGTTAATCATCTCCATCGCTTAACTGCATAAATCACAGTCCGGACAATTGTGAACGCCCATCAGTTCCCTCCGCAACGCCCACCCCACCCTTCGTGCCCCTTCGTGCCCTTCGTGGATCCCCCAGCCCTGCCATCTGACCATAGCCTGTCGGAAACGCACCCCTCATTATTGTCTTAACCGCCTCCCCCCACTCCCCTGCCGCGCCAATACCTCCCCAGTCCAAAGCAAAAGATTTCGGAGTGTGCTACTTTGGTTCCGTAGCGCCAGGAGAGGCACAGCCGCACGCCTGCGCCGCCAATGCGTTACCAGTCCAAAGCAAAAGATTTCAGAATGTGCTACTTTGGTTTCGTAGCAACAAAAAAACCTGCCGCACGCCTGCGGCGACCACACAAAGGAAGAAAAGAAATGTCTTCAACACCTTGCAAAAGCCTCAAGAGAGACGGGACCCCCTGCCGCGGCAACGGCCTCGAGCAGCTCGACGGCTACTGTATCGCCCACGCCCCCGCCGACAAAGCATGGCAATGGCGCTCGCGCGGCGGCAAGGCCTCGTCAGCCGCCGCCCGCGCCGACAAACGCATACCCGACCGCCTGTCCCACGCCATCGATAAACTGTCCACCGGCATGGACCAGGTCCTCGAGGGCAAGCTCGCACCCGCCGCCCTCTCCGCCATTTCCCGCGCCGCAAAAGTACTCATCGAACTCTACCGCCTCGCCGACCAGGAGATGGACCTGATTCGCAGCGAGGAGACCGCCGCCGCCGCCGCCCAGGTCGCCGGTGCCGCTGGCGACCCCGAACTCCTCGACGCTGCCGCCGATATCGCCGCCTGGCAAGACCAGTACAGGATCGACGCCCTCATCGACCAGGGCCTTGTTGCGCCCGAACCTGTAGAAACGAAAGGCAAGAACCAACCACCTGCCCACGTCCTGACCGCCGCCGGCAGACAGCGCTTCGGCTACCAGCGACTGACCAAGCACACAAGGAAGGATATCGACGTCTGCAGAGAACTGGTGATAGACAACCCTCCTGAAGGAAATGATCTGAACGTCGCACTCTATGACCTGTACTTTATCCGTAAGAACCTAAACGAGCTCCTCACCGACTGCGCGCCCGCGTCCCCGCCCGTAGTGGACGCCCTGACCGGCCAGCCCCTCAGCCGGCTGCCGGCCGCTGTCATACCGGCGACCGTGCCAATAGCCGGCCCCGGCCAGGCCGAACAGGCTGCAAAAAACCTGCAAGACCTGCTCCGGCACGCCAACCAGCTGACCCGTGAAGCCGAAATCCTGTACGAGAAGAGAGTGGGGTTTGCCTACGATTATGATGGCGAGCGGGAGGACGAAGAAGAAGAAGAGAACGCCAACAAACCGGTAGACCTCGAGGCGATGCGCCGCCTTGCCTCTCTCTGGTCCGAAGACGGCTCTTCCCCATAGTCAAATGAAAGCAAATAATTTACGACTTTATACGGCATGCGCGCCGCCAACTCGCCGTCGCCGCGCATGCGCCGGGCCAAGACCCCTTTCGCCCGGTGCCCGTGCACGAAGCCCGCGACCTGCGCCGCCGCCGTTAATCATCCCCATCACACAAACTGCATGAATCACAGTTCAAACAAATGTCAACCAGCCCTCATACATGCGCTCACACCTGTCAACCCCTCCATCCGCCGCCAAAGGGCCTCCAGCGCGCCCTGTACTCGCCCGCCGCGACCACGCGCGCGGCCTTCACCCAGCCACCCGTCTGCCGTCATGCGCCCAAAATTTCTTGCCCAATCTCACACAATCTCTCGCAAACTCTCGTCTAACGCTCCTGCATCTCCACGTTCCGTTGACATTTCAAAGCATTGGACAAAGAGTCGACTCCTGCAGGCTGCCTGCAGCAAGAATCCCACTGCGATTCGCCCGGTTCCCATGCACGAAAACCGCGATCTGCGCCGCCGCCGTTAATCATCCCCATCACATAAATCACGTAAATCACAGTTCAGACAAATGTCAACCAGCCCTCATACATGCGCTCACACCTGTCAACCCCTCCATCCGCCGCAAAAAGGCCTCCAGCCCAACCCGTACCCGCCCCCCGCGACCACGCGCGCGGCCTTCGCCAACCGCCCGTCTGCCGTCATGCGCCTAAAATTTCTTGCCCAATCTCACACAATCTCTCGCAAACTCTCGTCTAACGCTCCTGAATCTCTACGTGCCATTGACACTTCAAAGCATTGGACAAAGAGGCGACTCCTACAGGCTGCCTGCGGCAAGAATCCCACTGCGATTCGCCCGGTTCTCCTGCACCAAGCCCGCGATCTACGCCGGCGCCGGCGCCGCCGCCGTTAATCATCCCCATCACATAAACTGCGTAAATCACAGTTCAGACAAATGTCAACGAGCCCTGGTACGAGCGCTCCTGCCTGAGCAACCCCTTCAACCCCCGCACCCGACGCGTCACGCTGCCCCCATCCGCAACCTTTTTTTTCAGAGAGAGCAAGGCAACACCTGAATTCACGCGGCAATTCGCGACACTTCGCGCCACTTTGATACTCACCGCACGCACCGACAGGATACAGAGCAAGGCATCACATGAATTCATGCAGCGCTTTGACCCGCTCTGCGCCTGTGCCCCGCCGGCGCAGCTGATGCGTCACTCTGCCCCGCCCGCCGCGACCACGCCCGCGGCCTTCACCCAGCCGCCCGTCTGCCGTGATGATGGCGCGCAGCCAAGGAATCCGACCGATTCCGGCAACTGATGACCGCCTTTTTGGCCGTAAACCACCTTCAATCGGCAAGCGGATATCGATTCCCATTTGTCATTACATTTTTAGCCTTGAATTTCCGGCTGATTTGGCGCCCGGATTTAGATGCAATCGCCCTGTGTACACACCCGGCAAACCTCTCCACAGATAAATCGAGCGCCCACCACGTTTCTGCCTACAAAGCTTATACGCAACGCGGACGAAACGATCGTTTGACGCTGAACAAAAGCGCCACATGGTTTACAATTGAGGCCCGTTCTGCTAAACTCTATTGCGTATCTTTGTAGCGGTTTAGTCGCATCCGTCCTTAAGCGGTTTAGTCATCAGGGTAATCAACATGGAACCTCCCGAACTAGCGAAAGTTCGCAAAAACGTTTATCGGCGGCTCATCGGCTATCTGCGCCCCTATTGGAAGCAGGCGACCTTTGTCTATGTCTCCGTCCTTTTTGCTTCGCTGCTCAGTCTGTATATTCCGCAAGTCTTGAAGAGCGCCATCGATCAGGGCGTCGAGGGCCAGCGCGCCAGCGCGCTCTTCACCGCGGCCGCCTGGATCCTCGGCATCGCGGTCGTCCGCGGCGGCGCCGCCTTCGTTCAGCTCTACTACGGCGAATGGCTGACCCACCGCATCGCCTACGACCTGCGCAACCATTTCTACAATGCCGTCCAGCGGCTGCCCTTCACCTTTCACGACCGCTCACAGACCGGCGACGTGATGAGCCGCGCCACCAGCGACATCACCGAGTCCGAGCGCTTCGTCGGCATGGGGCTGATGGACCTGACCGCGTCGCTCCTGCTGCTGGGGGGCGTCCTCGTGGCCATGGTGCTTGAGGACTTCAGCCTCTCCCTCTTCGCCCTGATTCCGCTGGTCCTGCTGCTGGCGCTGACGCTACGTTTCGGCATGGTGATACGCCCGCGCTTCAAGCGCGTGCAGGAACAGATGGGCCAGCTTTCCTCCACAATGCAGGAGAGCATGACCGGCATCCAGGTGGTGAAAGCCTTTGCGCGCGAGGCGGACGAGTTGCGCAAGTTCGACGCGGCCAACGAGGACTGGTTCAGCAAGCGTTTCGGCATCATCAAGATCTGGGCCAACAACTGGCCCACCTTCACCTTCATTCTTCTGACCAGCGTCTTCCTGCTCTTGCTGATCGGCGGCCCGCGCGCCATCGAGGGCACGGTGACGATCGGGTCACTCTTCGCGCTGCTGGCCTATGTGATGATGCTCAACGGCCCCGTGCAGCGGCTGGGTTTCCTCGTCAATATGGCCGCCACGTCCGGGGCCAGCGCCACGCGCGTTTTCGAGATTATCGACACGCCGCGTGAGGTGGAGGAAAAGGAGAACGCCGTCGAGCTGGACGAGGTGAAGGGCGCGGTGACCTTTTCGCATGTCAGCTTCGGCTACGAGGGCGGCCCGCGGACGCTGGATGACATCAACTTTGAGGTCGATCCGGGACAGACCGTCGCGCTGATCGGCCCGACTGGAAGCGGCAAATCGACCATCACCAATCTGATTCCCCGCTTTTACGATCCGACCAACGGCGTCATTCGCATTGACGGCCATGACGTGCATAGTCTCACGCTCGACAGCCTGCGCCAGAAGATCGGAATCGTTCTGCAGGACCCGTTTTTGTTCGGGGTGTCGATTGCGGAAAATATCGCCTATGGAAGGCCGGAGGCCACGCCGGACGAGATCGTCGCCGCGGCCCAAGCGGCGCGGGCGCACGACTTCATTATGGAGTTCCCCGCCGGTTACGAAACGGTTGTCGGCGAGCGCGGCGTCACCCTGAGCGGAGGACAGAAGCAGCGGGTCGCGATTGCGCGCGCGTTGCTCTACGCGCCCCGCATCCTGATTCTGGACGACTCCACCAGCAGCGTGGACACCGAGACCGAGCATCTGATCCAGCAGGCGCTCAACTCGTTAATGGAAGGGCGCACGACCTTTATCATCGCCCAGCGTCTGCTCACACTGAAGAACGCGGACCAGATCTTTGTGCTGGACGCCGGCCGCATCATCGAGCGGGGCCGCCACGATGAACTGCTGGCCCAAGGCGGGATGTACCGGCGCATCTACGATCTGCAACTGCGCGATCAGGAGGAATTCGCGGCGCTGGAGGCGCGCCTGGACGCGCAAGCTGAACCCCCGGGCGCGCAGCCGCCTCAGCTGCGCTCGCTGGCGATGGCCGGTGGCGGGGATGACGGGAGAAACTGAAATGAGCAATACCAATGGCAGACACGGAGCCGCTCAATTGCATCAAGGGAATGGGCAACTCTCCTCCGCGCAACAGGAGGCGGGTGAGATAGCTGAGAAGCTGCCGCTCCAGCGGGATGCGTTCGGCCGCGAACAGGGAGGCCGGTCCGGTTTGGACAGCAGCCTGTCGATGGTGGAAGAGGAGAGATTGCGTCGGGAGCGCAAAATTCAGGATCTGCTGCCGGACGAAGAGGAGGCGCAGGAGAAGACCTACGACGGCCGCCTGGTGAAGCGGCTGATGGGCTACGTGTTCGTTTACAAACGGGAGTTCCTCCTCTCACTCGTGCTGATCGTCGTTACCTCACTGACGAGCGTGGGCACGCCCTGGATGATCCAACGGGCGATTGACCACGGCATTCGCGCCGGCAATGTGGGAACATTGCGTTTCTGGGCCATCCTTTTCCTGGCCGCGATCGCGTTGGAGTGGATTGCAAGCCGCGCCCGCCTTAAGGTGATGGCCTATGCCGGCACGCGCATCGTCACCGACCTGCGCAGCCAACTCTTCCGCCACCTGCATACGCTTTCGCTCGGCTTCTTCAACGACTACAGCATTGGCCGCCTGATGAGCCGCCTGATCAGCGATGTGGGCGTGTTGCAGGATTTCGTCACATGGTCGATCACGGGGCTGGCCCGCTCTGCCTTTATCCTGATCGGGATCATCGTCGCCATGCTGATTTTGAACTGGCAACTGGCGGTGGTGACATTCGCTGTGCTGCCCTTGATGGTCGCTCTGACCAACTACTTCCGCCGCTATGTGCGCCAGGCCTATCGCGCGGCCCGGCAACGGCTTTCATTGATCAACGGCTTTCTCAACGAGTCGATCACCGGCATCCGCGTGACGAAGAGTTTCGCCCGTGAACAGGCCAACACGCGCCACTTCGACGATCTCAATCGCTCCTATTTCGACGCCAATGTGAAGACGACCCGGCTGGCTGCCGTCTTCTTCCCCGGGGTCGATTTCATCGGCTCGCTGGCGACGGCGCTGGTCGTTGGCGTCGGCGGTTGGCTGATTCTGGGCGATCAGTTGACCGCAGGCGTGCTGGCGGCCTTCGTGATCTGGGTGGATCGTTTCTTCGAACCGATCCGTGAACTCTCGCGGCGCTACTATACGTTCCAGGCGGCGATGGCCGCCAGCGAGCGCCTCTTCGCCCTGCTCGACACGGAGCCCGACCTACAGGATGCCCCCCAGGCCGTTGCCTTGCCGCCAATCTCGGGCCGGGTGGCGCTGGAAGACGTGCATTTTAACTACAAAGAGGATGAACCGGTGCTGCGGGGTGTATCGATCAGCGCCGAGCCGGGCCAGCGTATTGCCCTCGTCGGCGAGACCGGAGCCGGCAAGAGCACAGTCATTCGCCTGATCGCGCGTTTCTTCGACGTGACGGGCGGCGCCGTGCGCATTGACGGCCACGACGTGCGCGATGTCACCCAAGCCAGCCTGCGCGCGCAACTGGGCATTGTCCTGCAGGACACCTTCCTCTTCGACGGCACGATCCGCGAGAATATCCGCTATGGCCGCCTGGACGCGACCGACGCCGAGGTCGAGGCCGCGACCGTTGCGGTCGGCGCCGATGAGTTTATCCGCAAACTGCAGCATGGCTATGATACCGAAGTGGGGGAAAACGGCGTGAATCTGAGCGTTGGCCAGCGCCAGATCGTCTCATTCGCGCGTGCGCTGCTGGCCGACCCCCGCATCCTCATCTTGGACGAGGCCACCAGCTCGATCGACACGACGACAGAGCGCCAGATTCAGGCCGGGCTGGAACGTCTGCTTAAGGGGCGAACCAGCTTTGTCATCGCCCATCGGCTCAATACGATTGTCAATTCGGACAAGATCGTCGTGCTGGATCAGGGGCGCGTGCTGGAGGAAGGCAGCCATGAAGAGCTGCTGGCTCGGCGCGGCCGCTATCATCACTTGTACACGATGCAATGGGCCGTGGAGAGCGATCCGCGGGCCAGGAACTACGCTTTGAACTGAGAAAATCAGTGGGCAGTCAATCGCGGCGCATGGATAGCCTACACCACGATTGACTGTCCACCTCTTCTCACCTCTCGGTCTTTTACTTTAGCTTTCCTCGATCTCGACGAGCTCCATCACGTCTCCCTGCTGAATCGCATCGACCACGTCCTGGCCGCTGCGCACTTTGCCGAAGACGGCATGTTTGTTGTCCAGCCAATTTGTGGCCACATGGGTGATGTAGAACTGGCTGCCGTTGGAGTTGGGGCCGGCATTGGCCATGCTGAGCACGCCGGGGCCGTCATGCACCAGGTCCGGGTGAAACTCGTCGTTGAAATTGTAGCCGGGCCCGCCCCGTCCGCTGCCGGTGGGATCGCCGCCCTGGACCATGAAATCGGCGATCACGCGGTGAAACTTGACGCCGTTGTAGAAGCCATCTTGGGCCAGCACAACAAAGTTGTTGACCGTCTGCGGCGCTTTGTCGGCGTGCAGGTCAATAACGATATCCCCCCGGTTGGTCTGAATCGTCGCGGTATACGCCTTCGCCGAATCGATCTGCATGGCCGGAGGAGAAGAATATTGCTTCACAAGAGATTCCTTTCGCTGTTGAAAAAAGCTTGTTGAATTGGCGCTCTGATACGACTGCCCTATCCTGCGGGTCTGATGTGGTCTTCACGTTTGCGGTTCGCGTCAGCAGACCATGCCGAAGCGTTGAGACAGGCACAGGTTAAAATGGACTCCACAAGATTGCCAAATTCCGGTATACACTCTTTTCGTGATTGAACACAGCCGGGACGTGTGCGTCGTCTTCTGGCAGGCGGGCCACCGGCCTGCGCACGGGCGCTTCCGGCGATCTGAAGCGCGTGTGCTATACTGCTTGTCGAAACTGGATCAGCGTCGCGCTTTCTGCGCAAGTTCCTGATGGCCGCGCCAGAAGGGATTCACGGACCGGACGAATGACAGCCCAGCCGATTGAAACCGCAACCAAACTCGTCACCGGCGCCGAACTGCTGGCAATGGGTGACATCGGCCCCTGCGAACTCATAGATGGAGTTATCGCAAGAATGAGCCCAACCGGTGGCGTACATGGCTTTCTTGAATCCAGGCTCACTTTCTTTCTGTTTAGATTTAGTCAGGATACCCAGGCCGGTTTGGTCTTGGGTGGAGAGATTGGCATCTACATCCGACATGACCCGGACCGGATACGCGGCGCTGATCTCGCCTTCTGGTCGAATGCGAAACTGCCGGATGGCCCGCCGCCCGGTTTTATCGATGTTGCGCCCGACCTGGTTGTGGAGATCTTCTCTCCAACCGACCGCTGGGCGGAGATGAACGAGAAGATCGAAGATTATTTTTCGATTGGCGTCGGCGAGGTCTGGATCGTCGAGCCGGAGGAGAAGACTGTCTTCGTTTACCGTTCGGCTACGCAGCGCACCCCCTTGCGCCGCGGCGATACGCTGACCGGCTCAGGCTCGCTCACCGATTTTAGGCTCCCCCTTGATGTGCTTTTCGCTTTCTGAAACAGTGGTGGGCATGGCACGCAGACCGGGATGGACGCGCCAGAAGGGATACAAAGGCCAGACTGATGACAGCCCAGCCGATTGAAACCGCAACCAAAATCATCACCGGCGCCGAACTGCTGGCAATGGGTGACATCGGCCCCTGCGAACTCATCGACGGAGTTATCGTAAGAATGAGCCCAACCGGTGGCGTACACGCCTTCCTTGAATCCAGGCTCGACCGACGTCTTGGCGTGTTTATCGACGATGCGAAAATCGGTCTGTGCATGGTTGGGGAGATTGGCATCAACATCCGACATGACCCGGATCGGATACGCGGCGCTGATCTAGCCTTCTGGTCGAATGCGAAACTACCGGATGGCCCGCCGCCCGGTTTTATCGATGTTGCGCCCGACCTGGTTGTGGAGATCTTCTCTCCGACCGACCGCTGGGCGGAGATGAACGAGAAGATCGAAGATTATTTTTCGATTGGCGTCGGCGAGGTCTGGATCGTCGAGCCGGAGGAGAAGACTGTCTTCGTTTACCGTTCGGCTACGCAGCGCACCGCCTTGCGCCGCGGCGATACGCTGACCGGCTCAGGCTCGCTCACCGATTTTAGGCTCCCCGTCGACGAGCTTTTCGCTTTCTGAACTCCCGCTAACCTGCACACGATTCAGCTTGGCCGCGCGCCGCTTTTCCTATGCCCCACGCACTGTCACACATCACCGTTCTTGACCTTTCTCGCGTTCTCGCCGGCCCCTATGCCACCATGACGCTTGGCGATTACGGCGCAGAGGTCTTAAAGATCGAGCAACCCGGTCGGGGCGACGACTCCCGCCACTGGGGACCGCCTTTCACTGCCGGCGGTCAGAGCGCCTATTTCCTCTGCGCCAATCGCAACAAGCGCAGCCTGACCCTGAACCTGAAAACCGATGACGGTCAGACGATCTTCCGGCGGCTGGCCGCGCAGGCCGATGTGGTGGTGGAAAACTTCAAGGCCGGCGGGATGGAGCGGCTTGGGTTGGGCTACGAGAGCCTGCGGGCGGACAATCCCGGCCTGATCTATTGCGCCATCACCGGTTACGGGCAGACCGGCCCCGACCGCGCGCTCCCCGGCTACGACACTGTGATTCAGGCGCAGGGCGGCATAATGAGCATCACCGGCCCGACGAACGGTGGAGCCGACGGTGAGCCTTACAAAGTGGGAGTTGCTATCGTTGATATCACCGCTGGCCTGCAGGCGGCGGTGGCGATTCTAACAGCTCTGCAGCATCGCGATATGACGGGCGCGGGCCAGCAGATCGACATCGCGCTCTACGACACGCAGCTGAGTTGGCTGGCCAATGTCGCCAGCAGCTATCTGCTATCCGGCGAATCGCCCCGCCGGTATGGCAACGCCCACGGTACGGTCGTTCCTTACCAGACATTTGCCACCGCCGACGGGCATCTGATGCTGGCGGTTGGCAACGACAATCAGTTTGCCTCGCTGGCACAAGCGGTAGGCGAACCGTCCTGGGCCGATGATGAACGCTTTGCCACGAATCCGGCGCGTGTGCAGTTTCGCGATGCGCTCATCCCGGCGCTGACCGCCCATTTCCGCACCCTCCCCACCGATGCGTGGATCGAGCGGCTGCGCAGCGCGGGCGTGCCCTGCGGCCCCGTCAATGATATTCCCACGGCGTTGGAGACGCCACAGGCTCGACACCGGCAAATGGTGCAAACCGTCACCGACGGCAACGGGGACACGATCCGGCTGGTCGGGCCGGTGCCCAAGCTGGACGGAACGCCGCCGCACATTTTCCGGCCGCCTCCGCTGTTGGGTGAGCATACGAACGAACTGCTGCAGGAAAAGCTGGCGTTTATGGATGAGGAGATCGCGGCGTTGCGCGGTCGCGGCGTGATTTAGCGCGCATTCGCATGCCGGGCGCGCGGCGGATTTTTGTATCCTTTTTGTCATGTAGGCGTGCCTGGGCTATACTGTCGTAATAGCTTTGAACCATTCCCCCGGCCCTCTACAGATATTTCCTTTGCGGAAGGATTCTGCCATGCCTGCCAATCTGGAGTTCCGTGGTCGCTGGCCGAATATCTACGGAAACCTGATACTGATCTCGATTCTTACAACGATTACTGCGGGCATCTATCTGCCCTGGGGCTATGCGCGCTGGCAACGAATCATCACCGAGAATACCTATTTCGAGGACGATCAGTTGGAGTTCGACGGCTCCGGCGCGGACGTATTTGTGCAGTTCGTCATCACCGGATGCTATACGCTGATCACCCTGGGGCTGTACATCATACTCGGTTTCTCAGCCACGAGGATGCTGCGCTGGCAATATGCTCACACGCTAATGCCCAATGGCCAGCGCATGGACTATCAGGGCAAAACGGTTGACATCTTCTGGGAATGGTTACTGCTCGTCCTCTTTACGCCGCTCACGCTAGGTCTCTACTATTATTGGGGTCGCAACCGTCTGCGCCGCCTCGTTCTGACCAATGTCTCTCTGGATGATCAGCCGATACAGTTCGGGAGCGCCGCCGTAGACTATTTTGTGGCGGTGTTGAGCAACTGGGTGATGACGGTTGTCGCACTGGGCGCCTACGCCGCGCTGGGCTATTTCGTTTGGGCCCGGCTTGTGATCAATATCCCCTTGACGAGGCAGGTCGAACTTACCCAATATAATCCCATGGTCGCTTGGGTTGATTTCTTGCTGGTCTTAGTCGCTTTGGGTTTCTATGCCTTGCTGGGGCTGGCTTTGCTGGGGCTGGCCACAGTTCGCTTGCGCGCGTGGGAAGTGAACCGGACCCTGGCGCCGACGCCAGTGCGTTCGCGCACGCCGATGCCCGTGATTTCGACGCCGGTCAGTGCGCTGGCCCGTACGCCTGTCCCCGATTCGGAGGAGGCGGACGACGTTCCCGATGCGTACGAGACGCGATACGAAGATGAGGCGCCCTCCCGGACTGCGGACAGCGGTTATGGGATTGATGCGCAGTTGCGCCCGCAGCCAGTCATCCCGGCGGGGCAAGAAGATGACGAATACTATGATTTCGCCGACTATTCCACACATTCCGGTCAGGAACCGGGGATGAACAGTGGCGATGAAAGAACCGACTGGAGCAGTGAGCAGTGGGCGCGTCCCCAAGTCACTCTCCCGACCGATGAGGCGGAAACGGAGCCACAAGAAGAGCGGCGCGCAGACGATGAGACGTGAAGCGCGTTCAGGCGCGATCCGCAACCCGTCTCGCGTGAGTCATCCGCCGAGTTGCGTTTCCACCGGCGCGGCTGAGGCGGCCGCGACCAGCCGTTCACTCACAGGAGTTCGATGACCGGCTCGTTCGCCTGTCCCGGTACGACGCTCCCGATTTCCCAGAAAGGCTGTTCCTCCCCGTCACAGACGGCGCGGAACCGACTGAAACCTGTCGGCGGAACCGCCAGCAGAAGACCCCCGCTTGTCTCGGCCTCCCACAGTAACGTCTCGCGCGCAGCGGTCACCTTGGTAGCCGCGGCGACATTCGCGCCAAAGTGCTCCGGATTGCGGACGCTTCCCCGGGTGAGATAACCGGCCCCGATATAGTCGAATACACCGGAAAGAGCCGGGACGCGCTCCGTCTCTATCTGGAGCCGAATCGGCGCGTCGGCCGCGGAGGCCAATGCCAGTTCGACCGCATGGCCCAACAGGCCGTAACCGGTGATGTCCGTTCCGCTGCGCACCCCCGCGGCCCGGGCGGCCTTGGCCGCGGCCCTGTTCAGGCCGGTCATCGAAACGATGGCATCCTCCAGGTGGGATGGATCGAGGTCCGGTTTGCCCAGCGCGCGCCGCGCTTGGCGAGATTGCGCGTTTTCGCCTGCTCCGGTCAACTTGGCCGCCGTGGTGATGATGCCGGTGCCAAGCGGTTTTGTCAGAACTAGATGATCGCCCGCGGCTGCGCTCCCCTTGCGGATCAGCGCGCGCGGCGCGGCGATGCCGGTGACGCTCAGGCCATAGAATGGCTCAGGATTCGTCACCGTATGGCCGCCGGCGATGGCCGCGTCGGCCTCCTGCACCTTGGCAGCGCCGCCCGCCAGGATCTCGCCGATGATCTCCGCCGGCAGATCTTCGGGAAAACCGGCGATATTGAGGCAGACGCACACCTCACCGCCCATCGCGTAGACATCGCTCATGGAGTTGGCGGCGGCAATCGCCCCGAACAGCCGGGGGTCGTCAACGATGGGCGTGAAGAAATCGGTCGTCTGAATGAGAACGCGCTCGTCATCCAGACGATAGACAGCCGCATCGTCCGGTTTGCCCAGACCGATGAGCACATCGGGATATTCGACTTGTGGAAAGACCGCAGCCAACTGTCGCACGACCTGCGACAACGCCCCCGGCGGGAGCTTTGAGGCTCAGCCGGCGCATGCGACGCGCGCGGTCAAAGGGACGGTTGCTTCTGTCATGTTGATCTGTCCTTAGCGATTTTCATCTGCGCAACCATTTTATCACAGGCCGGCGCAGATCGGTGGACGCCCGCGGTCAGGCCGCGCGATTGTACAAGTTACACGTCCCGGCCGCGAAGATTCTCAATTTCGCCGCAGCAGACGGGCAAACCATCCAGCGAAAGCGCGAGTCCATTATGCAAATTGCATAGTGAATGGCGGAGGGAACGGAGTATAGTTGCCTCAAGTGGCATGAAGCACGCGTCGCGTGGGGTCGGCGCCGCAAACGCTTCTGCCATGACCATTCTCCTTCCTCCCCCTCCTTCCCTTGCTGAAATAATGTAAAAGAGACTCCGGCTCATGCGCAGCCGGAGTCTCGACAAACGATTCTGAATTCGAAGGAGACAGCGAACGGTCTAGGCTGCGACCGCCTCTTCTCCCGCGGCGCGTACCGCAATCCTGCGGGGTTTAACTTCCTCAGCCTTCGGCAGGGTCAGAGTGAGGACGCCATCCTCGTAGTCGGCGCTGATGTTGTCAGCGTTGATCGCTGCCGGCAGGGCGATGCTGCGCATGAATCTGCCGGTGTGGCGCTCGCGCAGATGCCACTTTGCGTTCTCGTCCACATTCTCTGCCTGCCTCTCACCCTGGATGGTCAGCGTGTTCTCCGAAAAGCTGATGTCGAGGTCAGCCGGGTCGACTCCGGGCAAGGACGCCTTCACGTTGTAGACGTGGTCATCCTCGGCAACATCCAGCGCCAGGCGTACGTAGCCTCTGTTCCCGTTGCTCTGCCGTTCAGTCGGCTCGCGCAGGAGATCGCCAATGATCTGGTCCATCTGATTGCGTACCGCTACCATCTCACGGAAAGGATACCACCGTACAATTCTACCCATTTTGTGCCTCCTGAAGTCCTGCTTTGCGCTGCCGTTTGGCAATTGGAGCGCTATGAGAATTCAACCGTCTTGTGTGAATATTCCTCTGGTTTCCTGATTGCCAACTACATCAATAAGGATAACTGGGCAACATTAGATGGGAGTCAGCGCAAAGTTAGAGGAACATTTGTGCCGCATTAGAGGAAAGAGACGGCCTCACTTTCTGTTTTCGGCGGGGGAAGGCTTTGTTTGCGGCGGCGGTTTGGGGTATGATGCCGGGCAAGAACACGTGTGCGATGAGAGCAGTTGAGGGCCTTTGCGCTGTGCCGCAGAATTTGGGCGTGAAGAATGGCTTTCTGCTGAAGTCCGCTCAATCGCGGGAGAGCGGTTGTGGCTACGATCAACACGATGGAGGACCTGATTCAGGTTCTCGGCTAGCGCCCCGAGAGGCTCGAAGCTCTGCGCGCCCGCCTGCTGACGCGCGACTTGCTGGAACTGCTCCACACCCTTGCCATGCTTGCGGCAGAGATGCGCGAGTTCAAAGCGTATGTGGACCAGTTCGTGGAATCCACCAATAGACGTTTCGATGTGATCGACGCCCGGTTCGATACGGTCGACGCCCGATTAGACCGGCACAATGTCATGCTTAAAGGGATCACCGACGATTTGGGGCAGTTGAAGGGCTCCCACGACAGAATTTCAGCGGCTGAAGACGCCGCGTTCATCGCCCAAGACTTGGGCCTGCAGCGAACCAAGACTCTCTCGCGGGAAGATCTGCTGGAACTGATTGACGCGGCTGACACCGCCGACATTCCCGTCAGTGCTTTGAGGAGTTTTCGCGCGGCCGATCTGATCATGGAAGCCAGGACGGCGGACGGAGAAATCTGCTACGTCGCCATCGAAATCTCGTACACGGCCAACGGCAGCGACACGCAAAGGGCCTTCCTCAACGCAGTATTTCTGACCAGATTCAGCGGCAGACGTTCCTTTGCGGTCGCCCGCGGCCTCAATCAGGACGACCGGATCCAGGACAGTTTCGAATCCGGAGAAGTGTTCTGGCATCAACTGACGCCGGAGCAACTTAACGCGGAATCATTGGCGAATGCGCTACCGTATCGCGATGCGAGCGCGTTGTCTGCGCTGGCTGATCTGATGTATGATTGAGCAAGAATCCTAGTGCCGGCGCGGGTGCCGGGCCATGCCATCTCCCGTCTGAAATCCCATCCCTCCAATGTCTAACGACTTTGTCCACCTGCATACCCATTCCGAGTATTCGCTTCTTGACGGCTTAGGCCGCATCAACGACCTGGTGAAAGAGGCCGGGCGTCTGGGCCACTCCGCGCTCGCCCTGACCGACCACGGGGCAATGCACGGGGTCATCGAGTTCTACCGCGCCTGTAAAAACGCCGAAATCAAACCGATCATCGGCGTTGAAGCCTACCAGACTCTGTGGCAGCGGCCCATGGGCGGGCGCGATCCCCAACTCGACAGAGAGAACTATCACCTGCTGCTGATGGCCAGAAATATGACAGGTTATCGCAATGTGCTGAAAATCGTCAGCAACAGCAATACCGATGGATTCTATTACAAACCGCGCGTGGACCATGACTTCCTGGCCGCGCACGCCGAAGGCATCCTATGCTCGACCGGCTGCCTGGGCGCAGAGGTTCCGACCTTGCTGATGCAGGGCAAAGAGCGAGAGGCATACGCGCGTTTAGGCTGGTATGTGGATGTTTTCGGCAAAGAGAACTTTTTTGTAGAAGTGCAGGAGCATAACATTCCCGAACTGCGGGAGGTGAACCGAACGCTCGTCCCCTGGGCGGACAAGTTCGGCGTAGGGCTGCTGGCGACCAATGACGTTCACTACGTGAGCGAGGGCGATGCCTCCCCCCACGATGTTCTGCTGTGCGTGCAGACCAATACCAGACTGAACGATGAGAAACGGATGCGGCTCAGTGATCAGAGTTACTTCCTGAAGAGCCGCCAACAGATGGAAGATACCTTTCGACCACTGCTCGATCTGCCCGCCTCCGCCTTTGACAATACGCTCCTCGTCGCCGAAATGTGTGATGTTGATCTGGAGGATGATAGCTATCACCTGCCCGACATCGACATCCCGGACGGCTTCACATACGAGACCTACCTGCGCCACCTGACGGACGCAGGCGTGCAGTTGTTGTACGGCGAGCGGGCCAATGATGTTGAGATTCAGGAGCGCAAAGAACGCGAACTGCGCATCATCCACGAGATGGGATTCGATGTTTACTTTCTGATTGTCGCGGACCTGTGCGACTTTGCCCGCAGCCGCAATATCTGGTGGAACGTGCGCGGCTCCGGGGCCGGCTCCCTCGTGGCCTATAGTATCGGCATCACCGGCCTGGACCCGCTGCACAACAACCTGATTTTTGAGCGTTTTCTGAACCCCGGCCGCGTGACAATGCCCGACTTCGACCTGGACTACCCGGATGACCAGCGCGAAGAGGTGATCCGCTACACCGTCGAAAAGTATGGCAGCCATCAGGTTGCCCAGATCGCCACCTTCGGGCGGATGAAGGCCCGCGCCGCCATTCGCGACGTGGGCCGCGCCCAGGATATCTCCCTGGATGATGTGGACCGCATCGCCAAGATGATCCCGGCCACGCCCGGCAAACCGACGACGATTCAGGATGTGTTGACCAATGGCAATGAGTCTTACGACCCGGAGCTGGAGCAACTCTACAAAAAGGATGACTGGGAACGGAAACTGCTGGACACGTCTATGCAGCTTGAGGGCGTTGCCCGGCACGCCGGCATCCACGCCGCCGCGGTGATTGTCGCCGACAAAGAGTTGACCAACTACACGCCGCTGATGCGCGGCTCCAGGGGGTCCATCACCGAGACGATTACGCAGTTCGAATTCCCCATTCTGGAGTCGCTCGGTCTGCTTAAGATCGACTTTCTGGGCCTGAGCACGCTGACCGTCATGCGCGAGGCCTGCCGTCTGATCAAGGAGAATCATGGCGTCGAGTACGGCCTGGACACCATCCCCTTTGAAGGCGCCGATGCGGAACCGGCCTTCCGGCTGCTTTCCAGCGGTGAAGTGAGCGGCGTCTTTCAGGTGGAATCCCAGGGCATGAGGCGCGTGCTGACCGAGATGCGGCCAAGCGCCTTCGAGCACATTATCGCCACAATTTCTCTCTATCGGCCAGGCCCGATGGAGTATATTCCGAACTACATTCGGCGGATGCACGGCGACGAAGAAGCAAAGTCCAAACATCCCTCTTTGGAGCCGATCCTGGCGGAAACCTACGGAATTATCGTCTACCAGGAACAGATCATCCAGATTCTGAACCAGCTGGCCGGGTATACCCCTGGCGAGGCCGATCTGGTGCGGCAGGCCATCAGCAAGAAGGACGCCTCCAAAATAGAGCATCACAAAGCGCTGTTCATCGGCGGCTGTGACAAGAACGGCATCTCGGCCAGCGCTGCGCAGACCATCTACGCCGACATCGAGTACTTTGGCCGCTACGGCTTTAACAAGGCCCACGCAGCCGACTATGCAGTCATCACCATACAGACCGCCTATCTGAAGTCAATGTATCCGGTCGAGTATATGGCGGCCCTTCTGCTTGTTGAGCGGGACAAGACCGAAAAAGTGATCAACTTCATCCAGGAATGCCGCCGCATGGGCATTCACGTACTGCCGCCGGACGTGAACCATAGCGGTCTGGACTTCGCGATTCAGGATCTGCCCGCGGATGCGGAGCAGGAGACCCTGCCCAGGGATCCCACCCTGGCATTTCAGTTTTCGGTTACCGAGGGGGCAGCCATCCGCTTTGGCATGGCCGCGGTGAAGAATGTAGGCGTCGGCCCGGTGCAGACAATTCTGGATGCGCGCGCGCAAGGAGGCCCTTTCCTCAACCTCGAAGATCTGTGCGATCGCGTCGATCTTAGGCAAGTGAACAAGCGCTCGCTCGAATGTCTGATCAAGGTGGGCGCGCTCGACCGCTTCGGCCAGCGCGACCGAGCGGGAATCCGCCACCAGTTGGTCGACGTGATCGACCAGTGCATCGCCCGTTCAGCCGCCACGCACAGCGCCAGAGAAAGCGGGCAACTATCGATGTTCGATCTTTTGAGCGACGCCAATGGGAGTCCACAATCGGAACAGTTTCCCATCCGGCTGCCGGAGCAGGAGGCGCCGGCGCAAGCAGGGAAGAGCAACCGGGAGCGGTTCCAATGGGAGAAGGAGCTGCTCGGCGTCTACGTCAGCAGCCATCCGGTGCAGCAGTTGAACGTGGACCTGAGTCGTTTCACAACATGCGCCTGCGCGGAGCTGAACGAGGGCCATGACGGCAATAACGTAACCCTGGCCGGAATGCTCGCCTCCATCCGCACGACGGTCACCAAGAAGGGCGCCAAGATGGCCTTTGCCCAACTGGAGGATATGCAGGGCCAGTGCGAAGCGGTCTTTTTCCCGGATGTGTACGAAGCGTGCAAGGACAAGCTGGAAGAGGAGCGGGTCGTGCTGGTGAAGGGCAAGGCCCAGTCCCGCAATGGACGCACTAGCGTCCTGGTGGCTACACTGCAAGATTGGGTCGAGATTGGGCTGCCGAAGGCCGACGGGCGCGAGGAGACGGTCGATGCCGGAAATTGGAGCGCCGGGGCAGACGTTTTCGCGGCTTCCCCCCCTTTTGGCATCGACCCTGCAGCAAACGGGAGCGACGCGCAGTTTATGCCGCCGCCCGATGACATTCTCGACGGTGACCCCTCCATGAATCTGGCAGAGCCGCCCTTTGCGGGCGAAACGGCTGACGAAATGTCGGCGGCTCCTGGCACTGACGCGGCAAACGACGAAGCGGGCCCCGCAGCCGAGACCGCGCTTTTTTCTGAGACATCTCTCTTCGCTTCCGGCAGCGCGGCGGAGAACAAGACATATATCGATGACCCGGCGTGGCGCGACGCCCACGAGAGGCAAGCGCCTGCGGGCAGAGACTTCCAAAAGCCGGAAATGGTCGAGGAGACGACTCGGGATGGCCCAGACGCGGATGCCCCTGCGGCCAATGTCCAAGCGTCGGTTGCCAACGGGGAGGCGAGGCAGCAGCCAGAAGGGACAAAACTTTCGGAGGCGGCTCAGCCCATGACCCCCAATTCCGGCCAGGTCCTGCGCATCACCTTCAACCGCAGCGGCCGCTTCGAGCGCGACAAGTACCGGCTGCGGGAGATTTTCGACGCGGTGCGCGATCCGAAGGGAAGGGATCAGTTCGTTGTGGTGATGGAGACCAATGGCTCGCGCCATCAACTCACCTTCCCAAACGAATACTGCACCGTCAACGACCGCCTGCTCCATGAACTGCGCAGCCACTTCAAAGTGGAGGTGGGGGTCGAAAGCGAAGCCAGAGCGCGATGATTGGCCGCCGAGCTTGACCAGCCACTAGCCACCGACCACCGGGGTTTTCAATGAACTTTGCTACGACATCGAAACAGATCGAAGACGCCTACGCCTTGGCGCGTGAACGCTACGCGGCCATCGGTGTGGACACGGAGCAGGCGCTGACGACGCTGCGCGACGTCCCCATCAGCCTCCAATGCTGGCAGGGCGACGACGTTCTCGGCTTTGAGGAGCCGGACCGCGGCCTGGGCGGCGGCCTGATGGCGACCGGCAACTACCCGGGGCGCGCCCGCACCGTTGACGAACTGCGTAGCGACCTGGACATCGCCTACAGCGTCATCCCCGGCAGCCACCGCCTGAGTCTTCACGCCATGTACCGGGATACGGACGAGAAACCGGCTCGCAACGAGATCGCGCCGCGCCATTTTCAGGGCTGGGTGGATTGGGCCAAAGAGAACGGGCACGGCATTGACTTCAACCCGACGCTATTCTCCCATCCCCTGGCCGACGACGGTTTTACCCTGGCCTCCTACGACAACGACACCCGCCAGTTCTGGATCCAGCACTGCATCGCCTGCCGCGAGATCGGGGCCTTTTTCGGTCAGGAGTTGGGCACGGCGTCTTTGACAAATATCTGGATCCCCGACGGCCTCAAGGACACACCCTGCGACCGGACAACGCCCCGGCGGCTGCTCAAAGACGCGCTGGACCAGATATTCGAGAAACAGATCGATCCAGCCCACAATCGCGACGCCATCGAGTGCAAACTGTTCGGTCTCGGCTCCGAGAGTTACGTTGTCGGTTCGCATGAGTTCTATCTGGGCTACGCCGCCCGGAACGGGCAGGCGCTCTGCCTGGACGCGGGCCATTTCCATCCGACCGAGGTGATCTCCGACAAGATTTCCGCCTGTTTGCTCTTTGTGTCGGAGTTGGTTCTCCATGTGAGCCGGGGCGTGCGCTGGGACAGCGACCATGTCGTTACCTTCAGCGACGAGTTGCAGGCGATCATGCAGGAGATCGTGCGCGGCGGCCACCTGGATCGCGTGCATATCGGGCTGGATTTCTTCGACGCCAGCATCAACCGGGTGGCGGCGTGGGCGATTGGCACGCGCAACTCGCTGCGCGCGCTGTTGCTGGCTCTGCTGGAGCCGAGGGAGGCGATGCTGGAGATCGAGCGCGAAGCCGATTACACAACCCGCCTGGCGTTGATGGAAGAGTTGAAGGCGATGCCGCACGCCGCGGTCTGGGATTATCACTGCCTGCAGCAGGATGTGCCGGTGGGCATGGCGTTCCTGGACGAGATTCGTCAGTACGAAAAGGATGTGCTGTCGCACCGCGGCTGAGCGCCGCGACCTGCGCAGCGGATGAGCGCCACTCCCCGCGAAGACGACAAGCATCGGGAATCCCCATGACGCGACAACGTGCGACCGTTCTGGCCATCGACATCGGCGCAGAGTCCGGCCGCGTGATGGCCGTGCATTTCGATGGCTCCGGACTGCAACTGGAGGAAGTGCATCGCTTCCCCAACAACGCGTTGACCGTCAACGGCACGCTGCAATGGGACATTCTCAGCCTCTGGCGCGAGGTGCAGGCGGGCATCGGCCGCAGCAGAGCGCAGGCAGCCGATCCTCCTGCCAGCTTGGCGCTGGACACCTGGGGAGTGGACTTCGGCCTGCTGGATCGCAACGGCGATCTCATCGGCAACCCGGTCTGCTATCGCGACAGCCGCGCAGAAGGCATGATGGAGGCGGTCTTCGCACGCGTCCCCAAAGCGGAGGTGTTCGCGCAGACCGGAATCCAGTTCATGGCCATCAATACGCTCTACCAGATGATGAGCCTGGTGGAGCGCAGCTCGCCCCAACTGCAGATCGCGGCCCGCTTTCTGACGGTGCCCGATCTGCTCAACTTCTGGCTGAGCGGCGCACAGGTTTGCGAATTCAGCAACGCAACGACGACGCAGATGCTCAATCCGTTTACCCGCACCTGGGCCGCCGGGATGCTGGACGCGCTCGGCATTCCCCTCCATCTTTTCCCCGAAGTCGTGCAGCCTGGCACGCGGCTGGGCACCTTCGACGGCATCTCCGTCATTGCGCCGGCCTGCCACGATACCGGCAGCGCCGTGGCCGGTATCCCTGCGCAGACAGAGAATTTCGCATACATCAGCAGCGGCACCTGGAGCCTTGTCGGGCTGGAGTTGGCGCAGCCGGTGGTCAACGAAGCGGCTCTTGCCGTCAACGCCACCAATGAAGGCGGCGTCTATGGCTCATTCCGCCTGCTCAAGAATGTGATGGGCCTGTGGCTGTTGCAGCAGTGCAGGGCGACTTGGGAAAAGGCGGGGCGGGCCTACTCCTACCCGGAGTTGGTCTCGCTGGCGGAATCGGCAGAACCTTTGCGCTCGTTCGTCGATCCCAACGATGGCCGCTTCCTGCCCCCCGGCGATCATCCCGCCCACATTCAGGCCTTCTGCGCGCAGAGCGGTCAGCCGCGCCCGCATAGCGACGCGGCCATCGCCCGCTGCGTCTTCGACAGCCTGGCCCTGGCCTACCGCGATGTGCTCTTCGAGTTGCGGACCCTGACCGGGCGGAAGATCGAGGCCATTCACGTGGTCGGCGGCGGCTCCCGCAACCGGCTTCTCAACCAGCTCACCGCCGACGCCAGCGGCATCCCCGTGCTGGCCGGGCCGAGCGAAGCGACGGTGATCGGCAACGCGCTGGTGCAGTTGATCAGCCTGGGCGAACTGGCGAATCTCAAAGATGGCCGAAAGTTGGTTGCCGGAATCGGGGAATTGGAGCGGTTCGAGCCGAGGGGTCAGGATGCGTGGCAGGATGTGAAGATGCCTTCGATTCAATAGGCATCGCTTCCTTCTGAACGGGCGGCGCAATACGCAATATCGCGCGGGCTTACGCGGTCAACCCACTTGCAGCCTGCGCATTCCCCATCGCACAGGTGGTTGTCCCCTAAATCTGGTGCATCATTCTCTCTTCTTGCCGCGCGAAAAGGAGGTGCGCAAATGGCTGTCGGCCGCGTGGGGCGCGGCAAGGCCGTTTTCCATGCGCAGCAACTCCCGTTGGCGGGGGGTCAACTCCTCAAGCCAGCTCTCATTGAAGCCGTCATGGGGATCGACCTGGAAGATCAGAGCGTTCTTGCGGTAGTGGCCGAAGAGCGCATGACGGTCGGTCTGCGTCCGATTGGCTCCGCCGCCGTGCCAGCACTGGCCGTTGAAGACGAGCACGCTGCCGGCCGGCGCAACCAGCCGGAAAACGTGCTTCACATCCATCCCCTCCGGCGGTCCGGCCATCCCGCTCCTACGCGAGCCGGGCACGATGCGGGTGGCGCCGTTCTCGGGTGTGAAGTCATCCAGCAGCCACACGGTGTTGACCATCACCGGCGAGTCTGTGGTCAGCAGGTCGGCGCGGATGTCGCTGTGCAGGCCCTGCACCGGATCGACGGGACGGACGATGCGCGCGTTGAGGCTGCCCAGAATGATCTGCTTGCCCAGCACATATTCGATGACCGGCAGCGTGCGCGGATGATCGACGAGCGGGTGATAGAGCGGGTCAAGCACGGGCAGGTTGCTCACTTGACCGGCCTTGCCCAGAAACCGCTGCTCGTCGCCGATCCCCTCTGCTAACGCGGCCAGCGAAGCGCGCATAGCCTCCACCTCCGCCGGACCCAGCACCCCCTCCAGCAGCGTAAAACCGTATACGTCCATCTCCCAATACGCCTGTTGCAATGACGGCATCCCAAATCCTTCCCGTGTGTTTTGCGCAGTGCAGCTCCGGCCCGCGCTTCAACAGATCATGCCGCGTTTGGACTCCAGCCCGTGGGCGATCGGATTTTCGCCGATCCAGCGTTCGTCCACCGGCTCGGAGGCCAACTGATAGCGCGTATCGGTGGAGAGGCGAATCCGGTTGGTCTGGTTGTCCATGCTGGCGTGCATCGTGTACATGCTGAAGACGAGCAGATCGCCCATCGCATAATCGGTCGTCAGCCAGCGAAGGCCCAATTCGGAGCGCGTGGAGATGGGATCCAGCGAATAGGCCCCGCCAATGGGATCCTGCCACTGCTTCTCCCCGGACTCGATCTCGGCGGCGTCGGGATAGTTGGTGCAGTAGGCATCGACGTCCAACTGTCCGTAATCGGACTTCACCTCTTTGAGACGATGGGAGTTTCCCAGGACCATCAGGCCGCCCATCTCGATCGGCATGTCGCCCAGCGGCGTCCAGCTCGTATACAGGCGCCGCGTGCCGCGCCCCATGAAGACGATGTCGTAATGGGGCGGCGTTGCCGTGTTATCGCCCGGCGGCTTGGAGCGGCACCAGGTATAGTCGAAATGGCGCACCTCTGCCCCCAGAAATCGCTCATAGAAGGCCATCATGGGTCCGTCATACAGCACCTTCATCAGCGGCGCGTTGTCCTTGGCCAACTCTGTCATGAAGGAATTCTCAAAGTCGGCGTGGGCCACCCCATCCTCAAGTGGGTAGTCGGGGTCCAGGCAGCCCGCGGCATCCAGTCTTTTCAGCATCTCAAGCCGGGCTTCCAGAACCTGGTCGCGATCCAGCAAGCCGGGCAAAAGGAGGTAGCCATCCTGCTCAAAGCGCCAGCGCAACTCCTTCATGTCCGAAATGGCATCGCCTGACCGGCGCAACTCGCCGAACGCGCCCACCGACGTATCGAGTTGATCGCCTCGATATTTGGGCTGAAATGATAGATTCATCTCCTGTTTGCTCCTTTTCGTTGTGCAACCGAAAATAGATCATCAGCGGTCGAATCTGCCGCGCTCAGGTCCACGGGTCGACGACGATTTTGGCCGCCTCACCTTGCGCCAACAGGCCGAACCCGGTCTGGATCTGGCTCATCGGCAGCTGATGGCTGATGAGCAGATCGATGAGCGGGGATTGGCGGATAACCTTCATCACCTTGGCGTAGTCGCCCATGTTGTAGAGCCAGGAGCCGACCACGGTCAGCCCTTTGCGGATCAAGTCCGGGCTGACCCGTATCGAGAGATCGTCGCGGCATTCGCCGACAAAGGCCACGCGTCCGCGCCGGCGGGCTGCGTCGATGCAGAGCCGCTCCGACGAGGTCCGCCCGGAACAGTCGATCGCGCAGTCCACGCCCCGGCCCTCGGTCAGGCTGCGAATTTGTTGCAGGATGTCCGGGTCGTTGGGGTCGAGCACGGTTTCGGCGCCCATCTCCAGCGCCCGGTTGGCCCGCCAGGGGGACGGCTCCACACCGAGTACGCGGGCATTGCGAAAACGGGCGTTGAGGACCGCGCCCAGCCCCACCGGCCCCAGACCGGTGATCAGCACGGTGTCCTGCGCGTTGACGCCGATGGCTTCGAGTCCGCCGAAAGATGCGCCGATCCCATCAATCGCCAAGGTCGCCTGTGCATAGCTCACATCGTCGGGCAGCTTGGGCAGCAGCCAGGCCGGTTTGAGCGCGTAGTGAGCAAAAGTGCCGGCGCCGGCGTTCGAACCGTGCAGAGCGGCGAAATCGTAGCCGTCTTCACAGTAGATATAGTCTCCGCCCATGCAGTGGTGACAGCGCCCACACGAAAACTGCGGCAGGATCACGACCCGGTCCCCGACTTTGACCGGCCCCTGCTCAGCGACGGCCACCACCTGCCCCACGCCTTCATGGCCCATCACCGCATGACTCTGGCCGATCAGCCAGGACTTGTATTCGGTGCAGAGCGCCGAGGCATGGACTTTGACAACCGCCCAATCGGCCGTGGGCTGGGGTTCGGGCGCCTCGTAAAATTCGACCTGCCGCTCCCCGGTAATAGCTGTCTGGATCATGGGAACTGTTCCTTACCGGGCCAACGGTCCGGCTTCATGTCGTCACCACCAGGGGGGCCATCACGGAGCAGAGCCTTGCGCGGTGTCCTAACCCAGGCAACCGGCTCGACTTCACTTGTATGGCGTCGTGTCAGAGTTTGGACGAGAGGGCTGGCTGTTCGGCCCGGCATCAGTTCATGCGCGCCGTGCGTCACTGATGCTACGGCGTCGGCTGTTCATCTTCCGGCCTGCGTTGCGGGCGTCGCGCCATCGCGCGCGGCTCCACCTGGCTGTAGACGCGGCGAATGGCCCGCTTCCACATCGAGCGGGCCGTAGCCGCCTGGTAGGTCGCCTGCCGCTGCGTATTTCTCCACCAGGTCGATTCCGGTTTTTCCACCGGAACGCTCCACTTGACCGTGCAGGCGCCCCACGTGAGACCGGCGCCAAAGCCGACGAACACAAGATTGTCCCCCGGCGAGACCTTGCCCTCGTCGATCGCTTCGCATAGCGCGATGGGGATGCTGGCTGTACTTGTGTTGCCGTATTTGTGGACGTTCACATAGACTTTGTCTTCCGGGATCCTCAACTGCCGCAGAACGCTGTGCTGGATGATGCGCTTGTTCGCCTGATGGGGGACGACCAGATCGACTTCGCTGATCGGGATACCGGCCCTGTCCAGCACGCGGCGCGTGGCGTCGGCCATAATCCGGGTTGCGAAGCGGAAGACGGCCCGCCCGTCCATCCGGATGTAATGCGAGCCGTTGCTGACCGTCTCCAAGCTGGCCGGCGCCGCGCTGCCGCCGGCGGGAATGGTCAACAGCTCCGCGCCGGATCCATCGCTGCCCAACACGGTAGCGGTTACGCCGCCCGGTACGTCGCTGGCCGCCAGCAGCACCGCGCCGGCGCCGTCGCCGAACAGAACGCAGGTCGTGCGGTCGGTCCAGTCCACCATCCGGCTCAGCGTCTCCGAGCCGACGACCAGCACATACTCGGCGTCCCCGGCCAGAATCTGCCCGCGGGCGACGCTCAGGGCGTAAACGAAACCGGAGCAGGCCGCGCTCAGATCAAAAGCGCCGGCATTGATGAGGCCCAAGTTGTCCTGGATGATGCTGGCGGTAGAGGGGAAGAGATGCTCCGGCGAACTGGTGGCGCAGATGACCAAATCCACTTTGGCCGGATGCAGATCGGCCACGTCCAGGGCTTTGCGCGCCGCCAACGTGCCCAGCGTTGCGGTCGTCTCCTGGGGCGTGGCGACGACCCGCCGCTCCTCAATGCCAGTGCGCGTGCGGATCCACGCATCCTGGGTATCGACGATCTGTTCCAGATCATGGTTTGTGACGATCCGCTCGGGAACATGGTAGCCCCAGCCGATGATCTGCGCATAGCAGGGCGGTTGCACCCTGTCCAGAACAGGCTGCTCCACCTCCTCTGCCGGATAGCGCCCGTTGGCGGCGAACCGCCCGTTGCCGCTCAGGTTTGCCGCTGCATCGTTGTTCCCAGTCCCGTTGTTTTCGTGCGCTTGCGCTGTCATGCCCCATTCTCCTCGAACCGCCGCAGCATCAGACTTGAGTTGTGGCCACCGAATCCGAAACTGTTGCTCATCGTCACTGCGACATCAGCCTGCACAGGCCGTAACGGCGTATAGTTCAGATCACAGGTAGGATCGGGGTTTTCCAGATTGATGGTTGGCGGGATCACGCCCTCACTGATCGCTTTGAGACAGACGATCGCCTCGATGGCGCCGGCCGCGCCCAACAGGTGGCCCAGCATTGACTTCGTGCTGCTGATCTTCACTTTGTAAGCATGTTCACCCAGAACCCGTTTGATCGCCTTGGTTTCGCCGGGGTCGTTGAGCTGTGTGCCCGTTCCGTGCGCGTTGATATAGTCAACATCGGTGCGCTTCACCCCGTAGGCTTTGGCCTTGCGCAGCGCCATATTCATCGCATCTTCAGCGCCCAGGCCGTCGAAATGCGGAGCGACCATGTGATGGGCGTCGGCGCTATTGCCATAGCCGACAACCTCGGCATAGATGCGGGCGTCGCGGGCGAGAGCGTGTTCGAGCAACTCCAGAACCAGAATTGCGCTGCCTTCGCTCATCACGAAGCCGTCGCGGTCGCTGTCGAACGGGCGACAGGCAGAGGCGGGGTCGTCGTTGCGCTGGCTCATGGCGCCCATAATGTCAAAGCCGGCCATGATGATCGGCAGCAGAGCGGCTTCCGCCCCGCCGGTGACCATTACCTGCGCGTCGCCGCGCCGGATCACTTCATAGGCTTCACCGGTGGCTGCCGTGCCGCTGGCGCAGGCATTGACCACCGAAAAGTTGGGGCCGCGCAGGTTATAGACGATGGCGATCTTGCCGGCCGCGCTGTCCACCAGCATATTGGGGATCAAGAAAGGGCTGACCTTGCGCAGACCGCGCTTTTCCGTCAGCATGATATTGTCGACCAGCGAGGTGAGGCCGCCGGTTCCGCTGGCGATCAGCACGCCGATGTCGGTCGGCGTCTCCTTGCTGAGATCGATCTCGCAGTCGGTGAGCGCCTGCTCCGCTGCCACAAGCGCATACTGGATATATGGATCAAGGCGGCGGGCCTCTTTGCGATCCATATAGTTCCTGGGTTCGAAGCCCTTTAGTTCGCCGGCGAAGGATGTGTTTAGCTGGCTGGTGTCGAACTTCGTCACCGTGTCGATGCCCGACTGACCTGCCAACAGAGCATCCCACGTCTCACCCATCGACAGGCCCAGCGGTGTCACCGCGCCGATGCCGGTGATGACGACGCGCCGCGGCTGACCATTGCTGTACATGTGTTCTGTTCCTATGCGGAGACGTTGACTCGAAGGCGCACTCTCTTCGCGCTCAAACAGCGAAGCGGCCCTGCATACGACCATTTTCGTTGCCGGCGCGCCCTCGTCGTCCGTCCGCTATCCATCGGAAAATCCGAACTTGTGTATTTATTCTACTATAACACAGAGTTCGGTCAATCGTTGCGCCGACGCTACCAGGGGCGCGTATTCGACTTTGGGCAAAACGCGCGCGCCCTCGTGCGTTGACAGGGCTGTGATCTTGCGCAATGTAGTTCGTTGCCGTACAATTCCGCTTATGACAAAAACCAGCCCTACGATGCCACGCAATCAACAATGGTCGAATCCACTGGACGTTTCGGCGGGCTTGCCGGATGTCGAGACGACCGGCTTCTGCCAACTTGTGACCGGGGCCGGCGTGACCCATGCGCATGGCATGGAGATTCTGCGGCTGGTAAAAATGTGCGCCGGAACCTACGATCGCATTCTGGGTGCACGCTTGCGGAACGAAGGGGTCTCCCTCCCCCAATGGCGCATTCTGATCCGCCTGTATCTGGCTGAGCGCAACGACCAGCCTACGCTTTCGCCCACCGATTTGGCCCATAGCCAATGTGTGAGCAAGAACACGATCAGCGCCCACCTGCGCGCTTTGGAAGATTCGCGCCTGATCGAGCGCCAGTTGGACCCGAGCGACCTGCGCGCATTCCGTATCCGGCTGACGCCCGACAGCAGGAGCCTGATTCGGGCGTCGACGCCCCTGCATTTCGAATTCCTCAACGACCTGGTCGGCAAACTCTCGACGCAGGAGAGCGAAATGTTGCAGGGGCTGCTGGCAAAGCTGCTCGAGTCGCTGCAGCGGGAACGAAGGGGCAACGCTGCATCATGATCCCAACCACGAGGCCGCCTGTCTATGACTGGCGCCGTTTGTATCGCGCCCCGGGATGGCGCGGGGCGACCTATGGTCGCTGAACCTGATTCCCCAAGGAGTAGCGTGTGAACCAACGTAGATCATTTGGTAGACGTGGCGGCGGTCCGCATGGGCGCGGTCCTCGCGGCGGCGGCATGAAGGATCTGGGCCGAGCAATCCGCTATCTGGGCCGCTACAGGAGCACGACAACGCTGGCCTATGCCTCGCTGTTCATCAGCATTGGGGCGCAGTTGGTCGTCCCGCAACTGGTGCAGAACATCCTCGACGCCGTTACCGAGAGCGTCTTCGCCCGGCAGATCCTTGACCTGCCGAAGGCGGCGCGGGCTGCCGCGCTGGAGTCGCTGCCGCTCTCGCTGGAAGAGTTGACCGAGCGCGCCGTCAGCGCGGAAGGTCCGATCTTCTGGGCGATGGTGTTCATCGTTGTCTTTTCACTGGCGCGCGGGCTGTTCGCCTTCGCCCAGGCCTTCCTCGCCCAGAAGGTGAGCCAGGATGTCGCCTTCGACTTTCGCAACGAACTGTTTGAGAAGATTCAACGGCTCTCCTTCAGCTATCATGACCGCAACCGCACCGGGCAGTTGATGATCCGCGCCACTGATGATGTCGAAAAGCTGAGAATGTTTATCGGCCAGGGGATGTTGCTGGCCGTGCAGTCGATCGTTCTGCTCATCGGTTCGCTGACCGTGCTGGCCTTCACCAACTTGCCGCTGACACTGATCATTCTACCGGTGCTGCCCGTGGCGCTGGTGCTCTTCATGGCCTTCGGCTCCATCGCCCAGTCATTATTCGGCGAGATCCAGCGTCGACTGTCGACGTTGAACGACATATTGCAGGAAAACCTGGCCGGAATCCGCGTCATCAAGGCCTTTGTGCGCGAAAGAAAGGAGCAGGACAGGTTTGACGACTCGGCCCAACGGCTCATGGACCAGCAGATTCGGGTGGCGAAAATCTTCAGTTTCCTCTTCCCTTTCATCTTTCTTATTTCCAATCTGGGTCAGGCCGCCGTCGTCTACTGGGGCGGGCGGCAGATCCTCTTCGATACACTCACGCTGGGTGAGTGGCAGAAGTTTAGCCTCTATCTGATCTATGTCTTCTTTCCAGTGGGCCAACTCGGTTTCATTATCGCCCAGATGAGCCAGGCAAGCGCCAGCGCCCAGCGCATCTTCGAAATCCTCAACGCCGAGAACGAGGTGGTCGACAAACCCGGCGCGCAGCCGATGCCGCAGGTGCAGGGGCGCGTGCGCTTCAGCGATGTTTCCTTCCGCTATTTCAACAGTACCGACCCGGTGCTCCAGAGCATTTCGTTGGAGGCAAAGCCTGGTCAGACCGTCGCCCTCTTGGGCGGAACCGGCAGCGGCAAGACGACGATCATCAATCTTATCCCGCGTTTTTACGACGTGAGTGAGGGCCAGGTTCTGATCGACGACTGGGACGTGCGCGATGTAACACTGGACAGCATGAGGCGGCAGATTGGCATCGTGCTGCAGGAGACCAATCTCTTCACCGACACAATTCGCGACAACATCGCCTTTGGACGCCCCGACGCCACCGACGCCGAGGTGGAAGCGGCCGCCCGAGCTGCCGCGGCGCACGACTTCATCGTCAGCTTCCCCAATGGCTACGGGACGGCGGTAGGCGAGCGCGGCACGACCCTTTCCGGCGGCCAGAAACAGCGCGTCGCCATCGCCCGCGCGCTGCTGACCGACCCGCGCATCCTGATCCTGGACGACTCCACCAGCAGCGTGGATGTGGCGACCGAAGTGCTGATCCAGAACGCGCTCGATCGGCTGATGGAGGGCCGCACCAGCTTCGTCATCGCCCAGCGCATCAGCACGGTCGTCAACGCCGACCAGATTCTTGTGTTGGACAAGGGCCGCATTGTCGACCGCGGCAACCATGAACAGCTGATGGTCACCAGCGCGATTTACACCGACATCTACCATAGCCAGTTGGTGGAGGACGCGGCGGTCGAGCAGCAAGCGCCGCTGGCGGCGGAACTGTAACGCGGCAGCCAGCAGACGCGATGTAGCACGCATTGCAGACCTTGTGACGCACTATTCTTACCAGGAGCGTGCCCGATGTTCGGTGACCGCATGTTACGGCAGGAGACGCTGAAGCCAAAGAGCGTTGGCGCGACCCTGTCCCGTTTTAGTAGCTATTTTCGCCCCTATTGGTGGGTGCTGATCATCGTCGCCGTGCTGATGACGGTCAACGCCTATTCCCAGGTGATCGGTCCGAATCTGATCGGCCAGGCCGTGGACTGCTTCCTCGCGCCGGCGGTGATCAGTGACGCCGTTCAGGCGGATTGCGAAGGCGCGTCGGGCCTGCAACTGCCCGAAGGGATCGCCCTCCAGACCGACAGCAGCAGCCAGGCCAACTGCTGGTGGGCGCCCGAAGTCGCGGCGGGGAATCCTGGCCGCGATCAGTTGCTGAGCGGCTTGCTCAACCTGACACTGGTGATCGTCGCCTACTATCTGGCCGGGTCTGTCAGCGGCGGCCTGATGTTCTTCGGCATGAGTTGGACCGGCCAGAACGTTCTGCGCGTTCTGCGCATTCGCTTGTTCGCGCACCTCCACCGGCTTTCGCTCGGCTTCTATGCCCGCAATGAAACCGGCGACCTGATGAGCCGTATCACCAACGATTCAGACACGATCCAGCAGGTCGTCGGCTTCGCGCTGGTGCAGGTTCTGAGCAGTGTGGTGCTGATCCTCTGGATCATCTGGCAGATGCTGGTTCTGAACTGGGTCTATGCGCTCATCAGTCTGAGCGTCGTGCCGCTGATGGGCTTGGCGACTCTGTGGATCAGCAACCATGCGCGCAAGGCCTTCCGGGTTACTCGTCAGAGCATCGGCGAGGTGAACGCGGAACTGGAAGAGGGCATCTCCGGCGTGCGCGAGGTGCAGGCCTTCAGCCGCGAAGATACGAATATCGAACAGTTCCGGCAAAGCAATGCGGTCAACCGCGACGCCAACATCAGGGCCGTCGCCTATACCTCCGCCCTGGCGCCGGCGCTGGAGGCGTTGGGATTCCTCGGCATCGCCATCGTCGTTGGCTTCGGCGGCGTGATGTTGCTGCGCGGTCAGTCACTGGCCGGTTCGGCCATCTCCCTCGGCCTGATCGTCACCTTCCTTGGTTATGCGCAGCGCTTCAACATGCCCATCTCCCAGATCAGCGTGATGTGGACAAATATCCAGAGCGCCATCGCCGGCGTGGAACGCATCTTTGAACTGATGGACGAAATCCCGGAGGTGCAGGAGAAGGTCGGCGCGCAGCCGATGCGCGTGATCGAGGGGGCGGTTGTCCTCGAGAATGTTGAGGCGGAGTACGTGCCCGGCGAGCCGGTCCTGAAGGGCATCAACCTGCGTGCCGAACCGGGCCAGACGGTCGCGATCGTCGGACCGACCGGCGCCGGCAAGACGACGATCATCAATCTACTGCCCCGCTTCTGGGACGTTAAAGGTGGCAGCGTGCGCATAGACGGTGTTGACGTGCGCGATGTGCAGCTGCCAAGCCTGCGCGAGCAGATCGGCATCGTCCTGCAGGATACGTTCCTGTTCAGCAGTTCGGTGATGGACAATATCCGTTTCAGCCGCCCGGACGCCTCCGATGAGGAGGTGATCGCCGCGGCCAAGCTGGCCCAGGCGCATGACTTTATCGAGCGGCTGCCCGAAGGTTACGAATCGGTGCTGGGCGAGCGCGGCAGCGGTCTCAGCCAGGGGCAGCGCCAGCTGCTGGCCATCGCCCGCGCCGCGCTCGCCGACCCGCGCATCCTGATTCTGGATGAGGCCACCAGCAGCGTCGACACCCGCACCGAACAGAGAATCCAGGCGGCGCTCAACGACCTGCTGAGGGGGCGCACAAGTTTCGTGATCGCACACCGCCTCAGCACGATTCGCAGCGCCGATCAAGTCCTCGTCCTGCATGAAGGTGAGATCATCGAGCGGGGCACGCACGAGAGCCTGCTGGCGCAACGCGGCTTCTACTACGAACTGTACATGAACCAGTTCCGCCACCAGGAAGACGCGCCCCTTCAACCCAACGGCAGCGGGCCGCTGAAAGTACGGAGTTAGGCGGCGCGAGCCAAGAATGGATCCCGGCAAGCCGCAGTCACATAGACGCATTGTTTGGTTCGCCCTTTGTGTTCTGCTGCTGTTCCCCGCACTCACCGGTTGTTTCCTGGAACATTGGATCCCTTCACGGGAAGAAGATCCAGTCAATGTTGAATTCCTGCACCTGCTTACACTGGGCGGCGACGACAAAGACGCGATCAAGCCAGAGAGCCTGGCCTTTGTATGCGACACGACGCTTGCTATCGGAACCGAGGATAACGGGGTTCACTTTGCCGATCTGAGCGACCCGGCAAAGCCTTCCATCATTAGTGTCATTGAATATGCTGGCTACGGCGCCGCGCCCATCGTCGCCATGGACGGGTATGTCTATGGCCGAATCTCCTGTTACTGACTACGCATTCGTAGGCTTAAATGACCTTGCCGTCCGCGCCGGTTACATCTATCTTGCTGAAAGACAAGATATCTATTACGACGATGGAGAGCACCCGTTACTTGGGGGCGGCATCCATGTCCTCCGCCTCATCGACCCGGACTGGCGTCCCGACCCTGCGCCGACCGGCGCGCCGGACAACTGACAGCCGGACGCGACTCGCATTCGGGTGGCTTCCAATTCTGGCTCAGTTACAGGTGCTGTCAACAAGGGGAGGCAGTTCGCTTGTAAGCGAGAGAGTGGGCCCTACTCCACGCGAAACTGCAGCCACACCAGCGGGATCAACATGCCGATCACCACAATCGGTACGCTGTCCCAGGGGTAAAGATTGATCTGGATCCAGACGCCGCCGGGTATGGCGCCGACGCCGTAAAGAATGTACGCGCACCAGCCGACGATCATCGCCCACAGCAGACGGTGGACCAGCAACTGGCGCGGCATCACCTGCACTAGCACCACCAGCAGCAGCGCCAGCACCACCAACTGCGTGACCACAGCCACCGTCAGCGAAGCAATATCGACCTCAACCTTGTCAATTGGAATGTCAGGGGCGCCCGGCGTCGGCTCGGCTGTGGGCGGCGGTGACGGCACTTGCGTTGCTGTCACCACCACGACCGGCGTCGGCGGGTTGGCAATTGAAATCTCGGCGCTGCTGGCCCCTGCGTCACCCGATTCCGGGATCCGCACCTGGATCTCCGTGCTGGCGGTCGCCTCGACGCTGCTCACCGCGATCAGCAGTGTGCCGGCCCTTTCCAGCGGAACCGACCTGCGGGCAAGGCCGCCGCGCGTGCCAACGGGGTTTGCCTGCAGAGCAAAATCACCGCCCTCATAGACCAGCCGGAAGTTCACCGGCGTTCCGTCGGGCACCACATTGCCGTTGCGATCCAGAATCGGACCGGCCTCCAGTTCCAGGACATCGCCGATCGACAGGTCGGCCTGCGTGACGATTACCTCGTTCCCTTCCGCTTCTTCAAAGACGATGCCCTCGTTCAGGAGAGTCAGGCCAATGCGCTGGTTCCGGTCCGGCTCCAGCCGCTCGACCAGATTGCTGAAGCGGGTGCCGGGTACGCTGACCGGCGGCGCGCCGCGCACAATCTGGGCGCGTGAGCGGAACAGGGCCCGCACCGACGCCTCCAGGTACGGCTGCGTCTTGGAGTAGACCCCCAGGTAGGCCGTCATTTTGCCGATTTCGGTCGAATCGAAGAAGTAGGGCTCGTTGAGAGCCAGCACCACCAGCTTGCTGCCCGGCAGCCGGTCGCTGCGCAGCCGCAGAAACTGCTTGACCGCGTCGCTGCTCTCGTGATTCGCCACATCCACGTCGAGCATGGCAAAGATCAGCCAGTCGGCGCTGAGAATCTCCGCATCCAGCGCGATTGCCAGCGCGTCGTCAGCCGTCCCGTTGAGCAGCGAGTTCAACTCGACAAATCTGCGGCTGCGGATCTGTACGGGCCGCAGTTGGTTGGTCGCTCCCGGGCCGTAGAGCCGCAGCATAATCTCTTCCAATGCGGTCGGCTCGACCGCGGGCACTGGCGGGCAGCCGACACACTCATGCAGGATGCGGCTATCGGTGAAGATCAGGATATTCTCGTCTTCGCCCGGCGGCGCGGGCAAGGGATCGTTAAGCCCCGGCGAATCGGGGAAAAAGATTGTCAGCGCCTCGCTGGCGGCCTGATCAAGCAGCGCCTGGGCCTCTTTCTGATGGGTGGCGCTGAAACCGTAATCCAGGTCGTCCTGCCGCACCAACACATCCGCGATGTCGATCTCTAGCGGTTCATCCACAGAGGGCGCCGCGGTTTCCACCATATCGTCCAAATCGACCGGGTCATACAGCCGGATTTTGAGCCGCAGTATCCGCCTCAACGAGGCATCCACCCGCGCGGCAAACTCGGCATCGTTTGTGTAGCGTTCGCGGAAGAAGATAATCGTCTCTTTGATGTTGGCCCGGGCGTTCTGCCAGCTGTCGGTCAGAGAGAAGAAATCTGCCAGATACAGCAGGTCGTTGCCGGCGGTAAACGCGTCCAGCGCGATGCGCCGCCGCGGGAACTCCTGCAGCGCCGGGTCGTAATAGCGGCGCACGGCCATTACGCCCAGTGCATCGCTCATCAAAATGCCGCCCTGCGCCCGCCAGGGCGCAAACTCGTCGAGGTCCAGCAGGATGCCCAGCTCTTGCGCCAGGCTGATGGGCGGCGTGCGCTCGCGGCTGCCCTGGAAGCTGCTGAAGCGGATATGGCCGGACATCAGCGCTTCGGTTGTGGCCATACTCCCATCCGCGCGCAGGATCGAGGAAGGCCGCTCGGTGACCGCGGCAAACGGCGGCAGTTCGATGCGCTGAAGCTCCTGCAAGCTCTTTTGTATGGTGGCAATCTCCTCGTCCGGGAGCCGGTCCGTGCCGCCCAGGCCGGGGAAATGCCCGCTGACGGTGGCGACGCGGCCGTCGCTGCCGCGGTGGATTCCGGTTACATAGGCCTGCCCCATCCGGCCTACCCAGAAAGGATCACCGCCAAATGTATGCAGCCCGAACCCGGTTACCAGGTCCGGCCGCGGCTGTTCCACCACGTCCAGCGCCGGTCCCAGCAGCAGATTCACACCCACGCTGCGCAACTCGCGTCCGAAAACGGCGCCCACCTCCTCCACCAGGGCCGGGTTCCAGGTCGCGCCCAGCGCCATCTGCGGCGGAATGGCGGTGAAGCCGGCGCGCAAGGTCGTTCCCGGCAGGCCGTCACCCCCCTGTTCGACGCCGATCAGCAGTGGAATCTCCAGCGGCAACCGCTGTTCGAGCGTGGAGGGCAGAATGCCTGGGATGGCCGGCGCGCCCTTATTCAGGTTCAGCGCCTCCGAAGGGGCGAGATAGATGCCATAGGCCAAAGCCTGCAACTGGTTCGTAAGCCGCGCCACGTCCTGCACCGTAGCTCCGCTGTAGTTGCTGAAGTTGCGGTTGGCGGGGCTGATGACGACGCCGCCCACGCGGTACTCTTCAATCAGCTCGGCAATGTCGCTTCTTAGCCCCACGTGGTTGCCCTGGAACGTAACGACAAACAGCTGGCCCACGCGGTCGGCGACGCCCATCTCGGCGATCAAATTGTCGATGCGTACATCCAGAATTTCGTCCGGGCCGGGTGTGGGCGTGGGTGAAGGCGTGGGCGTGGAGGAAGGTGTAGGTGTAAACGTCGTCGAGGGCGTCGGCGTAACCGTCGGTGTGAGCGCGATGTTGGTGGCGACTGCCTCCGCAGTCATCGTCACCTGCGCGCCGACGGTCGCGGTGGCGCGCATCGACTCCATTATCCTTTGCGCCGACCGGGTCGCGGTCGGTGATGGCGTGCCCGCCTCCGCGGTCGCGTCCGGCTGTTGCGATTCGGGCGAAGGCGACGCGATCTCCTGGGCCGCGGCAAAGTTCACAGAGGACAGCCCAGCGCCGAAGTCGATTCCCAGCAGCGCGGCGACCAGCAGCGCCGCGGCCAGCGCAGAGACGCGCAAACGCGCGCCGGCGCCTCGCCCAGCTCTTGTCGCACCTCTTTCGCGCCGCGGCGCAGTTGACGACTTTCGATTGCTTCGCGGTAAACGGCGGAAAACTCTCATCGACTCCGATTATACACGATTGGCGCGCCTGTCGGAATGCGCAATTTCGGGATTTGCGTGTCAAAAAAATTGCAGCCCAAGATGGGGGCCTGCCTGACAGCGAGCCACCTGTCACACGCTCCCCTTTCAATCTGAAAACCACACCTATTCTAATAAATAATATATCTTATCGTAGACCGCCGCAATCGACCGCCAGCTGAATAACCTCTGGCTTCTCCTCCGGCGCCTATTCATGATCCGCGCCTGTCACTGCATCAGCCTTTTGAACAGCAAGCGCCCTCGAATTTCTACTCACTTTTTGAAATTTCATCCCGCAAACGCTCGCAAACGCTCGTGGGCGCTCGTACGAGCGCTCTGATGGCCAATACGTAACACTGACTTCCCAATGCCCAGCCTGTTTCCCCGTCCCCATCGCCGAATCGCCCCCCTTTCACACCTTAAACCCATTTTCAACTGCACACCGTTATTCATTTCTGCTGGACAGATCTGGTCAAAGTAGGTATAATCTCCTGCACGACGCGAACAAAAGTTCGGTTTTTCCGATGGAGTCACAGATGCCGCCATTTCAGGTAGTCAGCGATTTCCAACCGATGGGCGACCAGCCCCAGGCTCTCGCCAAACTCGTCGCCGGCATTGAAGCGGGCATGGCGCACCAGGTGCTGCTCGGCGTCACGGGTAGCGGCAAGACCTACACGATGGCAAAGGTCATCGAGGCGATCCAGAGAGCGACCCTTGTCATTGCGCACAACAAGACGCTTGCCGCGCAGCTTTACAGCGAATTCCGCGAGTTTCTGCCCAACAATATGGTTGAGTACTTCGTCTCCTATTACGACTACTACCAGCCGGAGGCGTACATCCCCCGCAGCGATATCTATATCGAGAAGGACGCCCAGGTCAACGAGGAGATCGAGCGCTTGCGTCTGGCCGCCACCAGCGCCCTCTTCAGCCGCCCCGATGTCGTGATCGTCGCCTCGGTCTCCTGCATCTATGGCCTGGGCAGCCCCCAGGACTACGGGCAGGTGGCCTTGAAGCTGGCCGTGGGCGAGATGGTGCGCCGCAACCAGGTTTTGCGCCACCTGGTCGATATCTTCTACGAGCGCAACGACACGGCCCTGCAGCGGTCCAAGTTCCGCGTGCGCGGCGATGTGCTGGAGGTGCAGCCGGCCTATAGCGACAACGCCCTGCGCGTCAGCTTCTGGGGCGATGAGATCGAGCGCATCAGCGAAATCGACACCCTCACCGGCGAAGTCCTCGACGATTACCCCGAAGTGGAAATCTTCCCGGCCAAGCATTTCATTACCCATCAGGATCAGGTCCAGGAAGCGATTGTCGACATCGAAGCCGAGCTTAAAGAGCAGACCGCCCTGTTGCACAGCCAGGGAAGACTGCTGGAGGCCCAGCGTATCGGCCAGCGCACGCGTTACGACATCGAGATGCTGCAAGAGATCGGCTACTGCAACGGCGTCGAAAACTATAGCCGCCATCTGGCGCGCCGCCCCCCCGGCAGCCGTCCCTGGACCCTGCTCGACTACTTCCCGACGGATTGGCTCGTGTTTATCGACGAAAGCCACATGATGATTCCCCAGATTCGGGGCATGTACGCCGGAGACCGCTCACGCAAGGAGGTGCTGGTCGAACACGGTTTTCGGCTGCCCAGCGCGCTGGACAACCGCCCGCTCAAATTCGATGAGTTCGCCGAGGTCGTGGAGCAGGTGATTTACGTCAGCGCGACGCCGGGACCGTATGAATTCACACAGGCCGAGCAGGTGGTCGAGCAGATCATCCGCCCGACCGGTCTGTTGGACCCGGTTGTCGAAGTGCGGCCGACCGAGGGCCAGATCGAAGACCTGCTGCACGAGGTGCATCACCGCGTCGCCATCGGACAGCGCGCGCTGATCACGACGCTCACCAAGCGGATGGCCGAAGACCTGGCCGAATATCTGGCCGACCTGGGGGTGAAAGTTCAGTACCTCCACAGCGAGATTGATACGCTGGAGCGGGTTGAAATTCTGCGCGATCTGCGCCTGGGCGTTTACGACGTGGTCGTCGGCATCAACCTGCTGCGCGAGGGGCTCGATCTGCCGGAGGTTACGCTGGTCGCGATTCTGGATGCCGACAAACAGGGCTTCCTGCGCAGCCACTCGTCGCTGATTCAGACGATCGGGCGCGCCGCCCGCCATGTGGAGGGGCGCGCGATTCTCTACGCTAACAAAATGACCGAAGCGATGGAAAGCGCCATTGACGAGACCAATCGCCGCCGCCGCATCCAGGAAGCGCACAACCGTGAGCATGGCATCGAGCCGCGCAGCATCGTCAAGGGCATCCGTGATTTGACCGATCGCATGAAGGTCATGGCCGAGCAGCAGACCGAATACAGCGTCAATGGCGGCGACGATGGCGTGATTGACCTGGCCACGCTGTCCCCGGATGAGCTGGCGCGCCAGATCGCCGACCTGGAAGAAGAGATGCAGGAAGCCGCCCAGAAGCTGGAGTTCGAGCGGGCGGCCTCGCTGCGCGACCAGGTGATCGAACTGCGCCAGGCCCTCAACCTGGAGCGCGTGTAGGCGCTCAACAAATATGGCTTCTCGCCCCGTATATCTTTGACCTGCTGTCTGGAATACTCCCCGAATTTTGCAAGCGCCCTGTAACCACTTCTTTTGACGGATTGTTCGCCATATGCGAACATGATTCAGTGTGAACAAGCAAATGTACATTGAGTGGAGGACCAGAGCGATCAGAGATATGCGCCGCTTGGACGCACAAAATCGCGAGCGAATCATCACCAAAATTGAGCAGTATGCAATCAACCCAGCTTCGCTTGCGAGGCAGGTGATCATGTTGACTGGCAGGCAATACAGACGTCTCAGAGTGGGCAGTTATCGAGTCATCTTCAACATTGAAAATGACCGCACCATGATCGTTCTTAGGGTTGGTCATGGGAGGGAAGCTTATGACTAGAGCAGAAACAGTCACGCTTACACGAACGGAGTACGAGGCTTTGCTCAAACACAATAGCGAACTTGAGGACAGGCTGGCAGCTCTCGAAGCGGAAGATGGCAGCGGTGTCCCCCACGAGGTTGCTGCGGACATCATTCGCGGCAAGAGCCCTATCCTCGCTTTCCGAAACGACCGCGGCTTGACCCTGCGCGTTCTCTCCGAAAGCACGGGAATCGCCGCAAGCCACTTGTCTGAGATTGAACGGGGGCACAAATCCGGCTCCATCTCCACCTTGGCTCGCATCGCCGCCTCCCTTGGCGCCACGATCGACACCCTGGTTAGTGAGTAGACGATTGAAATGATAGGAGACGTTCGCGAGGTCGATATTACCACTGAGATGCAGGTGGCCTATCTTGACTATGCCATGAGTGTCATCGTCGCCCGCGCCTTGCCCGACGTGCGCGACGGCCTCAAACCGGTGCATCGGCGTATCCTCTATGCCATGCACGATATGGGGCTGACCAACAGTAAATCCTATAAGAAGAGCGCCCGTATCGTCGGTGAAGTCCTCGGTAAGTATCACCCTCACAACGATACCTCCGTTTATGAAGCCATGGTGCGCATGGCGCAGGAGTTCAGCCTGCGCTACCCGCTGGTCGATGGCCAGGGAAACTTCGGCTCGATCGACGGTGACAACGCCGCGGCCATGCGTTATACCGAAGCGCGTCTGGCGGCCATCAGCGATCTGATACTGGCGGACATCGAGAAAGAGACGATCGATTGGCGCGACAACTTCGATACGACGCTCAAGGAGCCCGGCATCCTGCCGGCCGCGTTGCCCAATCTGCTTGTCAACGGCGCCAATGGCATCGCCGTGGGCATGGCGACGAGCATTCCTCCGCACAATCTGGCCGAAGTGGTCGACGCCACCGTCTATCTGATCGATCATTTCGAAACGGTCGACGCCATCGGCGTCAATGATCTCCTCCAATTCATCAAAGGGCCGGACTTTCCCACCGGCGGGATTCTCTTTCGCTACCGTCAGGGAAACAAGGGCGAAGAGGAGATCGACGCCATCTCGCAGGGCTACGCCACCGGCAGGGGACGCCTGATCCTGCAGGCGAAGGCTCACTTTGAGGAGATGAGCCGCAGCCGCAGCCGTATCGTCGTGACCGACCTGCCCTACCAGACGAACAAGACGAACCTGCTGGAGCGGATCGCGCTGCTGGTGCGGGACGGCAAGATCGAGGGCATCACCGACCTGCGCGACGAAAGCGACCGCACCGGTATGCGCATCGTCATCGAGTTGACCCGCAACGTCGAGCCGAAAGTGGTGCTGGAGCGCCTGCTCCGCCTGACGCCGATGCAGCAGACCTTCGGGATGTCCCTGCTGGCCCTGGTGAACGGCGAGCCGCGTACCCTCACCCTCAAGCGCATCCTGGTCCATTTCATCGAGCACCGCCAGGAGATCATCCGCCGCCGCTCGGAGTTCGACCTGGCAAAGGCCCGCGCCAGGTCACATATCCTCGAAGGTCTTCTCAAGGCGCTGGACATTCTGGACGAGGTGATTCAGACCATTCGCCGCAGCCAGCGTGTGGAGACGGCACGCGCCAATCTGATGCGCGGCTTCGACTTCACGCAGGTGCAAGCCCAGGCGATCCTCGACATGCCCCTGCGGCGGCTGACCGCGCTGGAGCGTAAGCAGTTGCAAGACGAGCATAAGGAACTGCGCCAGCGCATCGCCTATCTGGAAGGATTGCTGGCCGATGACGCCAAGATTCTCGCCGTTGTGCGCGAGGAACTCCTCGCCCTTCGGCAGCTGCACGCCGACCGCCGCCGCACTCAGATCGTTGAACGCGCCCAAGGCACACTCACGGCGACCGATCTGCTGCCGGATCGGCGGGTGTGGGTGGCTCTGGGCGCTCGTAGCGAACTGCGCCGCCAGGATTTCAGCGGCATCAGCCGCACCAGCCTGCGCCAGGCGGGTCAGAACGCGGCTGTCGCCCTGATCACGGCCAATACGCGCGATCAGCTGTACTTCATTGCCGCGGACGGGCGCTGCCACCGCCTCGGCGTCCATGAGATTCCCGCCGACGCGCACAGAGATCTGGCCGACCTGACCGATTTCAGCCGCCGGGATGCCATTGCCGCGATGCTCAACCTGCCGCAATCCGCGTCCGACGGTTTCCTTTTTCTCGTCACCCGCCAGGGCGACGTCAAACGCATCGCGCTTTCGGACTTTACGCAGGCCGCGGCGGGCGCTGTGGACGTGATGCGCGTGACGGCCAAAGATCGACTGGCCTGCGCCTTCGTGACACCCGGCAATGGCGAGGTCATTCTCGTTACCCGCCAGGGCCGCTCGATCCGCTTCCCCGAGGAGATGGTGCGGGCGATGGGGCCGGCCGCGGCCGGCGTCGCCGGCATCAACCTGAAGCGGGGCGATGAGGTGATCGCCGCCCTGCCCGTCTCTCCCGAGGGCGAGTTGCTCACGGCGACAGCCGCCGGATTCGTCAAACGCACGCGCATGAGCGAGTTCAGCCCGCAGGGTCGCGGCGGCGGCGGCATCATCGCGCACAAGATCAACGCCCGCAGCGGCGACCTGGCGGGCGCGGCGATGTTGACGCCGGAGCATGCCTTTGCAACGTTTGTAACGCAAAGGGGTGTGGCCAAACCGGTCGGGCTTGACGAGATCCCCTCCAGCGGACGCAGCACGCAAGGCTCGCAAGCGGTGGACCTGGCCCAAAGCGATGCGGTCGCGGCCGTGCAGGCCGTTTCTCCGGTTGCTTTGGCGATGGACAGCCCGTCGCTGCCATCTGCGCCCCAGGAAAATGGCAGCGTGGATGGCGCGCGCCCGCAAACGGCCTCCGCGCGCGCAGCGGCTGCGGCCAGCGCAGGTGATGGCGCGACGGAAAACGGCCAGGAGAGCACGAAGGCCCCGCCCAAGAGACGGAAGCGAACAGCCAGCGCTTCCACCACAGCCGCTGACAAAAAACCCGCGCCCGCGCAAAAGCAAACGCGTTCGCTGGACAGCGAAATGACCAGAACGCGAAAATCGGATTCAGGCAAGAGAGTCGCCGCCGCTGCTAACGAGAAAACGGTAGCAAAGGCCGCCCGCAGCAGCCCTTCAAGTCAGCCAACCGGCGCAACAAAAGCCGGCAAGAACGCCTCCAACACCTCATCGCCTAAGCCGTCCACGCCCTCCCGCCGCAAAACTGCGACGGCGAAATCGGGCAAATCGGGCGCCGATGGAGGCGCGAAACGCGCGCCCGAATCGGCGGATCAACCGGTGCAGGGCCGCTTGATTGAAGGGCCGCCGGCCGCGTCGAAGCCTGAAGGAAAATTGGCTCGCGTGAGCAGCGTCAAACGTAGTCAGAAGAGGACGAAGCGATGACAAACAACGGTGTTTCTCTTTTCTGAACTTCACGCGCCCGATAGCCTGCCCCAGGCGGCCGTCTCCGCAACTTCGGCTGCTGCTCCACGACCCGAAATAATACCTTTTGAAACCGGCATAGAGTTCGGGGCCGCTGCGCGCAACGGCCCCGACCGTTTGACCCCGGCCTGAACGCCGCCCCGCCTGCATGCGCTTCCGCTTCCGGGTTGCGATCCGCCGCCGCGACGGATTCGACCTGAGCGGCTATCGGCAGAATTCCAGGCCCACGCTGCTCAAGTCACTCTCAGGGATATCCCGCCAAGCCTCGGGTATGCAACCGCTCAACTGATTGCGGGAGAGGTGCACATCGTACAGATTGGTGAGGTTACCCAGTTGTGATGGGATCGCCCCGCTCAGTCTGTTGTTGACAACGTTCAAATTCTCCAGGTTGGCAAGGTTGCCCTGCTCCGGCGGGATCGGGCCGTTCAGCTTGTTGCTATTGAGGGACATTGTTCCCAGATTGGTCAGGCTACCCAACTCCGGCGGGATTGGGCCGCTCATTTGGTTGCGATGCAGGAACAGACATGTCAGGTCCAAGAGCAAGCCCAGCTCCGGCGGGATGGTTCCACTCAATTCCTTCCATGCCAGGTTCAATTCGACCAGGTTGGACAACTGCCCCAGCTGCGGCGGAACGGATCCCTTCAACCCGTTGTCCCTCAAATCCAATTCGACCGCGCGGCCGCTCTCATCAATGGTGACACCGTACCAGGCGCCGATTGGCGCGTCGCTCAGCCAGTTCCTGCTATTGACCAAGTCGACGCCGGCGGCGCCATTAGGGGCGGGAGGGGCTGGCGCCTGCCACTGCCGGAGGGGAAGGGAACGGTGTGGGGCCGCCCTCTTTCCTCCTGCGATGACCTGCTGTTTGGGGAGGGTCAGACGCCTGAGCGGCGAACCGTAGTTGATTGCCTGTGATTCGGTTGGTTTGGACGCTTAAGGCGAGCTGCCAGTGATTTCAACTTGCTTCCAAAAAGGGGTTCCCAGCGAGAGGTCGTAAGGAGACGCGCAGTTGCTGTCAACTCGGCTACGGAACTAAGAAAACACCCGGCGCAACCTGCCGCGGAGCCGATCTACCGCCCCCCAACCGGCTAGATCAGTTGCGCATTGGAGCGATGGCTGCGCCGCCAGAGGATGGTGGCCAGCACGCCAATCAACAGCGGCACGGTCGCGGCGAGAGACCAGCGCCAGGAGATGCCGCTTTCCTGCGGGGCCGGGACCGCCGCCCCGTTGCCCAGCCGCCGCCGGTGCTCCGCCAGCAGGGCCTGCTGCAAACGCGCCCGGAAAGTCGGCGAGGGCGGCACAAAAGGGAACAGCCTGCCCACAGAGACCGCCATCTGCGCGAGCTGATCCTCCTCTTCCTGCGTCAGCTCGTCGCCTGCATCTTCAGCCCCCGTTTCGCTGCGCGGCCCCTGCAGAAAGGGGATGCCGAAGCCTTTTGCGACCGCATCTGCCGCGCCTTTGCCAAGGCCCGAGCCGGCCGCAACGTCGACTCTGAACTGCCGCCACCAAGCCAGTCTATTCGCGCTATCCATCGGATCTCCTGTCTTCCTCCCGTTCAACAACAGGGGAAGCCCCGCCGTCGTCGAGCTGTTCGCTCAAATCTTCTCGCAGCGCTGCCAGTGTGCGGAAGTAGAGCGACTTGATCGCACCCTCGCTCTTTTGCATCAATTCGCCGATCTCCAGATTTGTCAACTGATCGCCGAACTTGTGAAATAAGAGTTGGCGCCGCTCTTCCGGCAGACGCTCTATCGCCGCCCACAGCGCCTCCTCCCCTTCCCTTCGCTCTGCCGTGGCCTCCGGTTGGTCGCGCCTGGCGCCCGGGAAGCCCAGCCCGTCGATCGGAATGAACGTGCGCCTGCTCTGATCCCGATGCCAATTGGCGACCAGATTGTGGGCGATGCGAAACAGCCACGCGCCAAACGGCAATCCCCTGTCCTCGTACCGGTCCAGGCGATCCAGCGCCCGGTAAAAGATACGCGCGGTCAGGTCTTCCGCGTCCTGCACGTTCTGCACCCGGCTGTAAACATACGAATATATGCGGTCGATATAGCGCTCGTAAAGTTCGCCAAATGCCTGCGAATTTTTCTGCGCCCGCACCACCAACGCCGCCTCGATCGCCCACTCATCCTGCGGCTGCGACGCCGGCGATTGCGGATGCCTGCCGTTGGCGCCGCTTTCTGGCTTGCCCGAAGCGTTTCCTTCCATCAGTAATAACACGCTATCGCTGTAATGGTTGCGAAATGAGAAGAGGAAAGAGCCTGGCCGCCGCCGATTCCGCGCTTGTCGGCATCGGCGGCTGAATCAGCGAGACGCTTTCGCTTCTCTGGCTACGCCTGCCCCAATTATAGAGAATCCGATTGCCAGACGCCAAACTGTCGTTATCGCGGCTCACCGCCTCTCAATCGACGCGAAAGCGGCCCGTCGGCGCTTCCCAAATGCGCCATTCTGTGCGCCCGGTGGTTTGGCCTGCCTTATTCGCCTGTGCTATATTAGCGGAAATTGCATGACATACAGATCTGTTGCATTCAGACCACTTTCCTGATGGAAGGGAGGCAAATGTGCGCGTAAGCTGCTTTCAGGAGAATCTGTCAAAGGGCCTGTCGATCGTCGGGCGCGCGGTATCGTCCCGCAGCACCTTGCCGGTACTGGGCAATATCCTGCTGGAGGCCAAGAATAATCAGCTGCGGCTGGCCGCCACCAATCTGGAGATAGGCATCAACTGCTGGATTGGCGCGCGCGTCGACGATGAGGGCGCCGTTACCGTCCCGTCCCGCCTGCTGGCTGAATTCGTCAATAGCCTGCCGCCCGAACAGATCGAACTGGAACTGTCGGTGCGCTCCCAATCCCTGCATCTGCGCTGCGCCAACTTCGATGCCAACATCAAGGGTATCGACGCGCAGGAATTCCCCGTGATCCCGACCGTTGATAACGGCGCCGGGCCCGAAGAGACCGCCGAGGCCCTGGAGGGGCGCACGATCGCGCTGGAGACCGCTGGGCTGACCAAGATGATCGATCAGGTGGTCTTCGCCGCGGCAACCGATGAGAGCCGGCCGACCCTCACCGGCGTCGAAGTAACATTTGCGCAGGAGCGGCTCTCCCTGGCCGCCACCGACGGCTACCGGCTCAGTGTGCGCAGCATGGAGGTGGGCCAGGCCTTTACCGAAGATACGTCCGTCGTGGTGCCGGCTCGCCATCTGGGCGAGTTGGGACGCATCATCGCCGACGCCGACGAGGAGCGCCCCGTCCAGGTGACCGTGACCCAGGCCCGCAATCAGATTCTCTTCCGCGTCTGGGGCGAGGGCGCCGAGAACCGGGGCTCGTTCCTTCAGGTCGACCTGGTCAGCCAGTTGATCGCCGACCGCTTCCCCGACTACCGCGCCATCATCCCCAAGAGCCACAACACGCGCACCGTGCTTGGCACCGATGCCTTGCTGCAGGCGGCGCGGGTGGCGCAGCTTTTCGCCCGCGACAACGCCAATATCGTGCGGCTGAAGGTTCAGCCCGGCAGTGAAGGCGGCGTGGGCAACCTCCATCTTTCCGCCATCAGCGCCGAGTTGGGCAACAGCGAGAATAAACTGGATGCAATGGTCGAAGGGGACGAACTGGAGATCGACTTCGATGTCCGCTTTCTCATCGCCGTCCTCAGTCAGATCGACGAGGAGCAGGTGGTGCTCGAGACCACCCAGTCCAACCGCCCCGGCACCATCCGCCCGGTCGGCATTGGCGACGATGAATTCCTGCACGTGGTCATGCCGATGCACCCGCCCCGCTAACGGGACGGACGCAAATTTGACAAGCAGGGAACAGCTGTTGTATATTCGAAGAATATCTATAGAGGAAGAGTTTCCCTTCACGTATGGAGTAGAGGGTGACGGGATAATTTAGTCGTTGACCATGCGGCCGGAATTTTTTTTACCCTCTGTTCTTAAAAGTGTAATGAACTTGGAACTTCATTAGGACTTGTGGTATAATACCGTTAGAATGAGAAAAGCAGGCTGCCGGACCCGCCAAGGAAGGACAGCCTGCTTACCAGAACGAGAATCGCGCTCTTGCGCTTATCTCTTTAAACGCGAGTAACCTTTAGAGATCCTCTGCGTTTATAACGCATAAAGGTTACCATACACTGGAGAAAAATGCAAATGTCAAAACAAGATCGTGCTTGGATGAAATTCCTCATCACTGTTCGTGATGGCCTGTCTATTCTTATTGAGGAATTATCTGAATCGGACGAAGACACAGTAAATCAGAAGCTCCTTCCATTCGTGGAATATGATGATGAGATTTCATTGTCAATCTTAAACTACAGAACGCAGGAGGTTCCGGAACGGCATGGCATCAATCTGTGTATGCATTCAGGATTTACTGATGGACAGTGTGTGATCTATCTGCGTCGTGAGCAATGGTCGTTCTTTCCGCCGCGGCTGGAGAAATTCTCGGTACGGACGGATGATGGTCAAACCTTAGTTATGAAGATAACTGGCATACAGACTAAGCAATTGGTAACGGTCGGACGACTAAGCACGCTCGGTAGATACCTGCGACGTCGGCTGGGTATTGAGTGGAACGAGCCAGTCACGAAAGAGCTACTTGACCAATATGGCCGCTCTGATATTGCGTTTCGCAAGCGTGATGGGAATTTCTATCTGGATTTTGGACGACCAGACTCAAAGAAAGCAACTCAGTTAGCAATGGAAACTTCTATTGAAAGGAAAAAGGACTCATGAAAACTCCGAAACGGCAAGAAGTCGAATTTACTAAGATCAGAATTACGACAGAGTACGATTCTGAAGAAAGCTATGCTGAAGATTCTCTTGAACCCCAAAGGCCGCATTCAACTCTAGGCCAGCATTTTGCAAATGTGTGGATGGTGCTATGGAAATTCCGTAAGCCTTTTGCATTTCTATTTTCTTTGATAAAAGTCAACTCGAAAGACTGTTAATGCAAGACTTTCAGGTAGTGGTCGAATTGTAAGTGGTTTACAAAATACGAAACGGAGTAATTTCATTCCACGCGTTGGTCATGGCAATCTCCGAATCAAAAAGCCTAATTCAGAAAAAAACTTTGCCTCACCACTTACTTTGAGACTACTACCTATCAGTTCTTGCATATCGGTGCCGCTAACCCTCTTTGAACAACCCGCCTGCATCCTCAATCGCTACATCGACCTCCTCCATCAGCCGCCCCGTCTCGGCCAGCGCAAACCCTATGCGTCGGTAGTGGTCCAGGTCGTCGAAGGATAGAACGCGGCTCTTGCGGTCTTTCAGCCATTTCTCCATGGGCTGATAGCCGCCGATGCGAAACTCCCATACATCCGGCGATATGCCCTCAAAGTACTGCCCGCGTTTGCCGGATCTGCTGTTGTCTTTGCTGATGTAGACCCTGCCCTTCTCTATCGGCGCCTTCTGGCCGGGCAATGAACTGCCCGGAGATACATACTTGGGATGGCCACTTTCGACAACATAGTCCCCAGGGACAGGGAATCCTATCTCTGTCTGGTTAAGCGTGGGAGACTCCATCAGGTGGAGTTGCGTGAGCTGCCGGCCCAACCCGACCAGCGCCCGGAACAACTCGATGTCGTCAATGCAGGGAACGCGGGGGAAGTCGGCGCGCAGAAACTGATCGTATCGCTGGCGATAGGTCGGCGAGTGGAAGACGGCGTAGATGTAGTGAAGCGCGTCTTCTGGGCCAAAGGATTCCTGGAGATCGCCCTCGCCCTCGTTGATGAATAGCAGCCCCAGACTTTGTTCCATGTTTGCAGTAAAGGCGGGGGAGATGTTTGGCTTGCGGACGTTGGGGCTGTAGAGATTCGCGGCGATTTCTTGTTCCGAAGGATAGATGTAAAGGGGATAGAGGTAGTTTACTTCCTTTAGCGACACTGTGTGATGCTGCGTAATTTGCTTGCTTACGAAAACATGCTCAAACCCACCCTGTAATTCAATTGAGCGGGTGGTTGATACCCCCAGATTGCCTCCTGCTATCATGTGACGCATAACTTCCGGGCGCGGCCGGCAGATGAACCCACGGCTGTTGCCTGTGTAGTACGTGTACTTGGTATCAAATGGGCGGTAAAGGATCGGCGTCACAAATTCATCATTCAAGCCGGAACGATTCAGGTCGTCCTGCGCCCGCTGAACATTCCAGTCTGGAGAGTCCTTGCCCAGGTTGTATCTGTCCCTGGCCGTTTCGGGTGGCAGGCGAGCAAAATCCTTCGCGACTTCCATCAAATCGGCTTGAGACCAGTGAATCGTCAGCTTGTCACGCGCGGTGACGACACCGACCGAGTTGACCGGCATGATCTCGGTAATTTTGGGCCACTGCTGGTACTCTTCCTCAAGTTCGCTGTTCCAGGGCTTGAACATATAGTTGGGCGATGCTGGCGCGATTCTCTTCCATGCCGTCGTTGACACATCCGAAGCGGATAGGGCTTTGTACTTGCTGGCGCGTAACCCCCACAGGTCGGCGTGATGCACGATGGCCTGGCCGCTCTTGCCCTCCTGCTTGACGAACAGGGCGATGGAAACCCCCTGCTGGATAACAAAGACGTTCTGATCGGGGCTGCCGTCGGGGGCGCGTTCCTTCTTCTTGGCGTTGCCGTGCAGGTCGAGCAGGTAGATGTCGGTGAAGGTGTCCATCAACTGCTGCCTCATGCCCCGGAAGGTCGGGTTGTCCAGGTAGGAGTTGTTGGTGATGAACGCCAGAATGCCCGCGCCGGACTGCTCAATGCGCCTCTGGCCAAAACGGATGAACTTCACATAGTCATCCTGTAACCACTTGGGATTCTTCTCGCCAAGGCGCTTGCCATCAACCATCTTGTAGTCCTCTATTAGCTTCCCGATCCATGTGAGTTTGCCTTCTTTGCGGCTGGCGTTGGCTGAATGTCCCGAGTATGGAGGGTTTCCCAACACAACCATGATCGGAAGTCTGCGCTTGATCTCGGTCGCGGCGGTGGCCTCCTCCGTAATCACGCGCAGCGGGCCAAGGTAATTTATCGGTTTCCTCTCGGTCTCTTCCAGGGAGTTGGTCAGGTAGACGCCGAGACGCTCGCTGCTGTCGAACTCGTATGACCATTCTGATCGGCCTTCGGCAGGCAAGTCTTTGGCGGCGAGCTGCATCCCCAATTTGAGATGAGACATGGCGTAGGGAGCCATCAGCAGTTCGAATCCGAACAGCCGCTTCAGCAGATGCTCTTTGACATACCCGTTCCACATACCGGCATTACCACTACTGCGGTAGTATTCCCTGATGTGATCGATGACCGCGTAGAGAAACGTACCTGTGCCGCAAGCGGGATCCAGCACGAGGACACGGTGCGAACGGGCCTGGGCTGTTTTGCCCTGGTCGTCTACGGCATATTCATAATTGGTCATCACATGGTCAGCCAAGCCGGTGGGGCAGTCGAAGCACTGACGCAGCAGATAGTCAACGGAGCGCACGATGTACGATACGACCGGCTCCGGCGTGTAGTACACCCCGAGTTGCTCGCGCAATGAGGGGTCATAGGCAGCAAGGAAAGGTTCGTAGAAGTGCATGATCGGGTCCTGATGCGCCGCTCTCTTGCCGAAATCGGACAGTATGGCCTCCATGTCCGCGCTGCCAAGAAGCTGGGTCAGATCATCCACGAAGCTGACGAACGGCTCGTCGTCTAAAGTCGGGCCTGTGACCGTCGAGAACAGTTGCTGTAAGAAAGGATTTGTCGCCGGGATCTGGTGTGCCGCGTTCTGCCTGCAGAAGGCGCCTACGGTGTGATTGACTCTGGCCGCGAACAGGCCATAGGCCAGCGTCTGGGCGAACATATCGGCGAACTCCTCTTCAGTCAGGTCGGGAACCAGCACGCTCTTGGTAGCGTCGTACAGGTCTTCCACGTCTTGAGACACATGGTCCTGTTTGAATCCCTCCTCGATGACACTGCGTATCATGTGGGTGAGCCTCGCCATACGCTGGGCAAGGTCAACTGGGCTGGCGATGCGCTCTGGTGTTCTATTCAGAAACTCCCACAATAGCTCGTTGAACTTGGAAAACTCCGCTGGATTCCGGGACAACCTGCCGTCGCTCTTGACGGTCGCGAGACAGGCGTTCATGCGCGGTTCTCCATCCACGTACCAGCGAAACTCGGTGTAGTTGGTCAGCAGAAGGTTGGGCAGCGACTCTCTGTATCGCTTGAACTGCCGCCCATTGGTAGTCGATGGGTTGACGCGCTTACTGTCCCGCTCTATCTGTTCAAGATCGTAACCTGCGTCTTTCGCCTCAACGTACCCGACGATGAACGGATTGTGAAGCGTCTTGGTTACAACAAAATCTGGAGCGCCGCACTCGACCCGCTTCGGCTCGTTGGTCGCCGTGACGTGATCGCCAACCGATTCAAGCAGTGACTTAAGCACCGTCCTGTGCGTGTGTTCGGTGGCATTGCCCAGCGAAAGATTTGTTTGAAGACTCTTGATGTAATCTCGGAATAACCTGTCATTACTGGCCATCGTGAAGTCCTTGCTTGAAAGGCTGACTCACTCCACCTTCTCCAGGCGCGGCCCCTCCGGCGTGTCGTGCACCTGCCAACCCAGCCCAGCGATCTCATCCCGCAGCGCGTCGGCGGCGGCCCAGTCGCGCGCCGCGCGCGCGGCCTGACGCCGTTCGGCCAGGGCTAATATCGACCGCGGCGTCGGCGTCTCCACCGGCTCTTCAGCCGTGGACTGCGCCGCACAGGCCCGCTGCCATATCTCTGCCGGGATGCCCTCCTGCGGTGGTGCCGGCAGACGCCAATCCCCAAGCGCGGCAACCGGAAAACGCGCCCCCCTGTCAAACACCTGCTCCCCGGCGGACGACAGGACGGTGGCGCTGCCCTGGCCCACAAGCTCACAAACGCCCGCCGCCGGCTCGATCACCACGCCAGTGTTCTCATCAATGCCCAGAACCGTCACATCCGACGGCAGCAGTTGCAACAACTCGTCGAAGCGCGGCTTACCCATGTAACAGCGGCTGGTGTCCAGTTCCTGGCCGCCGTCGTTGTTGTTCCAGTGCGGAATGACGCTCAGCCGCAGGCCGAAGTCGTCGAAAAAGGCCAGCCCATCGATCCAATGGAGGTCCTGGCCGACCTTGTAAATCTCATAGACCGGCAGCGTGTAGCGGCCGGACGCGACCGTCGTCGCGCTGGAAAAGCAGATGGCCGCGCCCTGCCGGTGACGGGCGCGCAACGCATGCCAGGCATAGCTGTCGCGCAGCTGGCGCACCGTGTAGGAGGGGCTGCCCGGCCCCATGAAGAGATAATCGCTCTCAAACAGCGGCGCGGCCAACGCCGGGTCGTCGGGGTCGAACTGCGTGCCGCGCTTGCGCGCCGGTACGATCGAAACCTGCGGTGAAAAGTTGCGCAGATGACGCTCCAGATAAGCGCCGACCTTACCGGCGACGGCGGGGGAGTTTAGCTCGAAACCGGCCGGCGTCTCCAGAATAGCCACCGCCACGGGCGTTGCCAACCGGCGCATCACCCGCTCGTGGATCCGATAGGCGCCCGGCGCCGTCTCCCCCGACCCAAAGAGAGCGATCGGGCCAATCGTCAAGGGCGCTTCCGCTTCGCTTTGTGTGTGCGTCTTGCTCATCACGTCCCCCTTTGTCAGAAGTGCGTCAAGAGGAGGGAGAATCGCTCTCACGTCTCACGTCTCACGTCACTGAGTCCGACCGCCTTCAACTGTCCCGAATCATGGAGTCGGCGGCTGCCGGACGCACACCCCGTCTGCTGGTGGCACTGGCTCTCACTTCCCCCACCTTCGATGTGCTATACTGTAAAACAGTTCCGTGGGCGTCACCGCAGCTACCAAATCGCTCCCGTATGAAATCTCTCATGTTGCTCGTCTTCACCGCGGGCGCAGTCACGCTAGGCGTCGAATTGAGCGCCGCCCGTCTGCTGGAACCCTGGTTCGGTAACAGCCAGATCGTTTGGGCAGCCCTGATCGGCCTGATCCTGTTCTACCTGGCCGTGGGCGCCTGGCTGGGCGGCAAACTGGCTGACCGCTTCCCCAGCCTCGGCGGCCTGTTGACGCTTTCCGCTGTCGCCGGGCTGGGCGTTGCGCTGACCCCGGCCGTCAGTCCTCCCGTGTTGCGTCTGGCAGCGGTGGGGCTGAACGACTATCTGCCGGGCCTGCTCGCCGGCGCCCTGCTCGTCGTCCTGTTGCTCTTCAGCCTGCCCGTGATCCTGCTGGGCGCTGTCAGCCCGTGGGCGGTGCGCCTGGCCGTCTCCGATCTGCAGCAGACGGGCCGCGTCGCCGGGCGGCTCTACGCCATCGGAACCTGCGGCGGCATCATCGGCACATTCTTGCCCGTTCTCTGGCTCATTCCGGCCTACGGAACCCGCTGGAGCTTCTACCTGCTGGCCCTCTGGCTACTGACCGTTACGCTGTTGACCGCGCTCGTGAACAGTCGAAGCCGGCGGCTTTACGGCCTGTCACTGCTGGCGCTCGGCGCCACACTGACGCTGGCGCTGCTGGATCCCGGCAGCGTGCGCGCCCAATCGGACGGCCAGGATGACAGCCCAATTCTATATGAAGACGAATCTCTCTACAACTACATTGTTGTGCGGGCTTGGGGGAGCGAGCGCCATCTCCAGTTGAATGAAGGCGTGGGCATCCATAGCGTCTTCCATCCCGACAGCCTGCTCAGCCAGGGGATTTGGGACTATTTCCTGCTGGCGCCGCTTTTTCGCGCCCAAGGCGGCCTCGATGCGCACGAGCGCGTGTTGGTGATCGGCCTGGCCGCCGGAACGGCGCCTAATCTGTACACTGAGATATACGGCCCGGTCGAAATCGTCGGCGTCGAGCTGGATCCACAGATTATCGAGGTGGGGCGGCGCTATTTCGGTATGACCCAGCCCAATCTGACCGCGGTGGCCGCCGACGGTCGGCGCTGGCTGCACGACCAGCCGCAGGACGCCATCTTCGACATCGTGCTGGTCGACGCCTACAGACCGCCCTATATCCCGTTCCACCTGACGACGGTTGAGTTCTTCCGCCTGGCGCGGGCGCATATGAGTGAACGCGGCGTCCTGGCGATCAATGTCGGGCGTTCAGCGACCGACTTTGCCCTCGTCGATGCGCTGGCCGCGACGCTGGCCCAGGTGTTCCCTGCCGTGCTGGTCGTGGACGAACCGGGTCCGGCGGACGATCTGGGCAACTCCCTGGTCGTCGCCGCCATCCAGCCGATTCCCCTGGACAAGGTGGCCGCCAATTTCGCGGCGCTGCCCTCCTCATTGCCGCACGAGTTCCGCCAGTTCGCCTTGCAGAGTTCCTCCCGCATGAGGCAGGCCGCTCCGCCCGCGGGGACGCCCATTCTGACCGACGACCGCGCGCCGGTCGAGCAACTGGTGCACCGCGTCATCTGGAGTTTCTTACGTAGCAGAGCAGAACTGCAGGCGCCGGTGCAGTCTGCCGGCAACTAGCGAATATCTTTCCTTGGCAACGCGCAAACGAGTGAGAAAAACGATATGAACAGATCACAGGCACTTCTGGGCGTTTTTGCCCACCCTGACGACGAGAGCTTTGGGCCGGGGGGAACGTTGGCCCGTTACGCGGCGCAGGGCGCGCAGGTACACGTCATCATCGCCACCGACGGTGACGCCGGCTCCGTCAACGAGAACCACCAACGCCAGGACGGACGCACCTTGGCGCAGGAGCGGAGCGAGGAACTTGCCCGCGCCGCGGTCGAATTGGGCGTCGCCAGCATCTGGAATCTGCCCTACCGCGACAGCGGCATGCGCGGCTCTCCTGACAATGCGCACCCCAGGGCGCTGATGCAGCAGCCGATCGAGCGGTTGGCGGCAGAGCTGGTCGATTACATCCGCCGCTTGAAACCCCAAGTCGTCATCACCCACGACCCCTACGGCGGCTACGGCCATCCCGATCACATCCGCTGTTGCGAGGCGGTGACGGCCGCCTTCTATGCGGCAGGACAGGCAACCGCGACGCCCGCGCTCCCGGACGGCCCGGGACTGCCGCCCCACCGCCCGCAGAAGCTCTACTACACCTGCTTTGACAAGCGTATGTTGCGCTGGATTGTGAAGTTCATGCAGCTGACCGGCCGCAATCCCCGACAGGTGGGGCGCAACAAAGATGTCGACTTGGTGCAGATCGCCGCCTGGGAAATGCCGATCCACGCGCGCATCGACGTGAGCGCCTATCTTGCGCGCAAAGAACGCGCCAGCCGCGCCCATGCCAGCCAGTACAGCGGCGGTCCATCCACCTTGCGCGCGCTGCCAAAACCGCTGCGCAAGCGTCTCTCCCGCTACGAAAGCTACACCCGCGCCTATCCCGCCCCCGGCGCGTACCAGGAGCCGGATCTGTTCCACAACATCGTCTGGCAGGATTGACGCGGCGCAATGCGTAACTGCGCCGCTCGATGCCCGCTTTGGCCCGTGCCTTGCATCCTGTCACGCGGCCGTGCAGCCCTGTTTGCCTGCGAAACTTCGGCCACTTCAGTTCGTAGTGTAGTTTCAGGACGAATGCTGCCGGCCCCGCCGGTCCAGCTGTCTTGGCCTCACAGCGCCTCAAGGGAGAAGTTGTATGAAAACACGCACGTTATCCAGACTATGCTTGGTGATTACGCTCGTAGCCTTTTTGGCCGTTGCCGTTTCCGGCGCGGCTTTCTCCGCCGAGCTTGCCAATGATGAAATCTACCGGGTCGCCGCAGGTGAGGTCGTGGATGACGATCTCTATGTTCTCGCTTCGGAAATCTATATCGACGGCACGGTCAGGGGCGACCTGATCGCAGGCGCCCAATACATCGAGATCGGCCCGACCGGGACCATCGAAGGAGACCTGTGGGCTTCCGGTGCCAGCATCGTTGTCCAGGGCGCCGTATTGGACGATCTGCGCGCGGCGGCTGCCGGAGTCGAGATTTCCGGCTTGGTCGGGGATGACGCCTTCCTGACCGGCGGGGGCGGACAGTTCGACTTTCCTGTCCGGAGGGGCGCGCCTTCCATCGCGACAGGGCTGCGCATCAGCGGAGAGATCGGCGGCGACGCCTTTGTCTTTGCCGGTGGAGCCGACATCTCCGGCGTGATCGCCGGCGACTTTAGCGGAGCGATGGGGACGCTCGACCTCGCCGGTGTAATCGGCGGCGACGCCGACGTCAATGCCGCCGAGTTCCGCATCGGTGACGCTGCCCGCATCGGCGGCCTGCTGAAATATTCCACCCCCGAGCAACTCGAATTCCCCGCCGGTGTTACCCGTGACATTGAATTCGACCAACCTGCGGCCGAGAGCGCTGACGGCTCGATCGTTGGGTCCGCGATTCGCTGGATTCTGCGGACCGCCGCCATCGTCATCGGCGTCGCCATTCTCGGCTGGCTGCTGTTCCGCTTCAAGCCCAACACGCTGGTCCGTCCGGCTGCCGCGATCAGGGCCAATCCAGTCGAAACCGGTCTGTTCGGCCTGATTGCCGCGGTGCTGCTTATCTTCATTCCAATCGCATCGACCGTGCTTGTCATCTTCACCGCGGCGTTCTGGGGCGTTATCCCCGCCGTCGCCATGTTCATCTTCCTGGTCGCCGCCGCCGCCCTCGTCTGGTTCTTCAGCCCTCTGCTCACCGGCTACTGGCTGGGCGAAAAGATCGGCGAGCGGCTGGGCGCGGACCACGCGCCGGTCACGCTCCTGCTGATGGGCGCGCTGCTCATCGTCATCCTGGGCCGGATCCCGATTCTGGGCTGGGTTGTCTATCTGCTCAGCTTTGTGCTCGCATTGGGCGGACTCCTGCGCAGCGGCACGGGCGCGGCCGATGCCCGGCCGGCGGAAACGGCTGCAGGCTAGGCGTTTCCACCTCGTGTTCTTGGTACGCGGGACAGGAACAATTGAGGGGAAATTATGTCATATTCCATTGTCCTCCCTTTGCCGGTGACTTATCATGGCACGGGGAGTATTGGCATCTTACTGCGGACGACTTTTATAAGGGAAGATCGAGCATCTTGTTGACGACCAGAACTGGTGGCTGTATACTTGACTTCGCGTGTTAGAGCGAGTTGAAAAATCGATACTTCAATTGTTCTATGGGAAGGCTTGAACGATGGCTGAAATAGAAGAAATGGATACGATAGAGTTTCTCAATCGTCTCTCGGGTACGGTTGCGGGATTGCGGCTGGCCTTCATACTTTTTGTCGGAAATTCAGTTACAAATGAGGGTATAAGGTCCTATATCAATACGCTCACAACCGCTGAACGCAAAATAATTAAGGGTTTGACAGAGGAAGAGTTTCAATTCAAAGCCGAAGAGTTTCCCGAAGGCACATTGCATGTACTACAATCTATCCGTGGTTCTCTGGCCAAAATGCTGAAAGAAAGTGAAGATGACTGAGGAAATCTCGTTGGCAGAACTTAAAAAAGATCTAGATAAGAGATTCGACAGAATCGACAGAAAGCTCGATAACATTGGCAACGACGTTTCGATGCTAAAGGGAGCGACCGCGCTTTTGGAAACACTCCTGGAGACCTCTAACATAGCTAAAGATATGGGAATGACGTGGCACTCCAATTTAACCTCCAGCGAAGTAAGGGAATTGACCGAGAAGATAGGTGAAGCGACCGACAGTGAAATTAGTGGAAACCTGGCAGCACTCCGCGATGTAGATGTGATCATGAAAACGATTACGATGGATTCAGGTATGCTTGCCTACATCCCAATGGCAGTTTCTTGGACACTTTCCAAACATGATATCGACAGCGCTATCATGTATGCTAACTTTCTTAGCAAATATACAGAAGTCGATCTGGTACTACCAGCAGCATCCGGAAGAAATACACCATCGCGTACACTCAAGTACGGAAAGGAACAAAACGTTCATACGAATCAACTTCGTAAGATCTACTAACCTTTCACCTCCTTCGGTTGGCGCCAGTTCCCCTCATTCCTAGTCAGGAACGACCAATATCTTGCAACTAGCTCAAAGGATTTGGGCGCCCTTGCCCCATTAACTTCATAGTTGAATTCACGGAACTTATTCTTTTCACAAAGCTCCCAACCCCATGCTCGCGATCAACGAAAAGCTCTACACGGGCGATGTCGTCCAGATGCGCAAGCCCCATCCATGCGGCGGCGATCAGTGGGAGATCGTCCGTGTCGGCGCGGACATCGGCCTGCTCTGCGAGACGTGCGGGCGGCGCGTCCTCCTGCCCCGCCGCAAGTTCGCCCGCGGCGTAAGGAAATTCGTGCGCCGTAGTCCACAGGCGGCGAAAGAGTTGGAAGTCAAACCAGGGAACTGCGAAGAGTAACCACTCTCTCTACCTCCCTCCTCTGCACCCTCTTCTCAGAAGGAGTATCGTTACGCAAAGGGACGCGCTGGTCCGTTATCTGGATGACACGCTGCGCATCAGCGAAATCGCCGATTACGGCCCCCAAGGGTTACAGATCGAAGGGCGCCCGCAGGTCGCCAAAATCGTCGGGCTGGTCGACGCGCATCAACCCTGCCTGCAGGCCGCGCTGGCGCGGGACGCCGATCTGATGTTGGTCCATCACGGCGTCTTCTGGGGTGGCGCGCAGCCGCTTGTCGGCAGCTACGGTCGCCTGCTGCGCGCCTTCCTCGAGCACGATCTCAACCTCTACGCCGCCCATCTTGCCTTGGATGCCCATCCGCAATGGGGCAATAACGCCGAACTGGCGCGGCGGCTCGGCCTCACCATCAACGACTGGTGGGCCAACGTCAAAGGCACGCCTCTGGCTGTCCTGGCCGAATGCGACCAGCCGCTCCTTTTTGATGAACTGGTTGCCCGCTATCAGGAACGGGTGGGGCCGCCGCGTCTCGTTCAGGCCGAAGGGCCGGCACTGGTGCGGCGCGTGGGCATTCTCAGCGGGTCTGGCGCCGACAAGATCGCGGCCGCCGCCAGCCTCGGCTGTGATGCCTACATCACCGGCGAGACGAGCCATGCCCAATTCTACGACGCCGCCAACGCCGGCATCAATCTCCTGTACGGCGGCCACTACACATCCGAAACGGTGGGCGTGCAGGCGCTGGGGGAGCACTTGGCCGCGCGTTTCAGCGTCACCTTCGAGTTTGTTGACCTGCCGACCGGACTTTGAGCCAACTCCAATGCCGCAGCTGGCCGCCTTTCCCTCCTGCGATCGCAAAAAGAAAACCCGCCGCAAGTTTCCTTGCAGCGGGCATCATCATCCTCAAATGGCGAAATCGTGGCGCATCAAGCCACTTCGCTGAACCGATGCTCACTCACGCGGAGCCGGTTCCAAGCCGATGGCTTCCGAGAAGAGGTTGAGTACCTCCCCCTCCTCCGCATGACGTCCCTCAGCCTTCTTGCTGAATACAAGCGTGTCTCCGGCCAGCACCTCAAACAGTCCGCCGCCCGACGGGATCATCTTGAGGCTCTCAATCGCCGGCGTGAAATTCTCCAATAAATCGGCCGCCGCACGGACGGCTCTGGGCGTGTAGTTTCATTGCACGCAGTATTCGATACTGACCTTGTACTTCTCCATAGCTCTCTCCTGTCGCTAGGCGGTCTTTCGGCGCCGCAATCAAAAATAACACAACATCTAGTATAGCGGCTCCCGCGCTGATGGGCAAACTGCTTTTTGCCGGCGGGTGCATCCCAAAATGGGGGGGTGCGTTTCCGACCGTCTCTGGTCCGCCGCGGGGCCATCCACGAAGGACACAAAAGGGCGCCAAGGATAGCGACGCTGGCCTTTCCAGGGGGATGACCCCAAAAATCCGGGATGCCCCCTTGCGGGCCCGTCCCCACAACGCAGATTCGCGGACGAGAACGCCCCATACTTTGATTCGCTGCGATGTCGATGCTATAGTATGCCCATGACAACCGAACACTCCTCTCCTCTCACAGGTAAGGACGGGCGCGACATCACCGATCCGAATTCTGAACGAGCGCAGGAGCCGACCGCCGCCAAGCAAGAACGGCCTGAACCGAGCCAACGGCAACCTGCCTGGTCGCGACGCCGCTTTCTGGCCGCCGCGGTCGCCGGTCTTGGGTACCTTGTGGGTGCCTGCAACAACGGCAGCGCTTCGATTGACGCCTCCGCCCTGTCAGCATCTGCCTCAAGCCCCGACGCCTACAGGGGATTTCTGCCCTGGGTCGAAATGCGGGGAATAGGCCCCGCTGGGGCCGACTTGCGCTCCAACGCGCCCACCCATACGCCGGCGCCGCCCGACGCGACAGCGACGCCATTCCCGACGAATACACCGACACCGACGGTCACGCCGTTTCCGCCCGGCCCACCGAGCAAGTTGGGCCTGTTCATCACCCGCAACCATCCCAGTGTATTCAATCTGCTGCGCAGCGGCGGGGTGGCGGTCGTCAAGACACTTGAGTTGGACTCCAACTTCGCTCGCCAGATCAAGGAGACGGCCCCTCGCACCCGCCTGATTGGCCGCATCGATCTGCCGCAGTTGCAGTTGCAAAATCTCAACGCCAAGGCCGCCGCCCAGGATTACGCCAATCGCCTGTGGCCGCTGGCCGACCACGCAGAGCGCCGCCGCTACTTCGACGGCTGGGAAGCGTACAATGAGCCGGTGCCCGGCAACGCCGACGAGTATAAACGCCTGGCGGAGTTCGAGGTTGAACGCACCCGGCTGCTCGCTCGGGGTGGTCTCCGCAGTGTAATCGGTAATTTCGGCACAGGCCATCCGCCCCTCGAAATGTGGCAACACTTTCTGCCCGCTGTCGCCGAAGCCCGCGCCAACGACGGCTGGTTGGGGCTGCACGAGTATTCCGCCCCGACCATCTACTTCAACAGCACGCGCGATGGCCAGGGGCGTTACCCCGGCGTCGGGCCGCATGACACCGGCTGGCTGACACTGCGCTACCGCCAGGTCTACAACCAGATTCTGAAGCCGGCCGGCCTGGCGATCCCGCTGGTGTTGACCGAGTTGGGCGTAGACGGGTTGGTCTCCAATCGGCCGGGGCCGCAAGGCGCGCGCGGATGGCAGCACTTTCAGGAGTATTGGGCGCAGCACGGCTACGGCGCCTGGGGGCCGGGCGCATATGCGGAGCAACTGGTCTGGTATGATCAGGCGATGCAGCAGGATTCGTATGTGATCGGCGGCTGTATCTTCTCCCTGGCGGGCAGTCCCGGCTGGGAATCCTATGAAATCGGCGGGTATGTCGAGTCAGTGCTGCACCAGTATTTGAGCGTTCATCCCCAGCGGTAGCCCGCTCCCGCTGGCTGGCGCGATGCACGCCCACAGCAACCATTTTTCACGCTACGGTCATAAGCCGTCGTTACCGTGGAATCTTTGAGCAACATTCATCGCGGTCTGGCCCAGTCCGGCATCCTGTTCTTCATCGCGCTGGGTCTTTGGGCGCTCTGGCTTCGTATTCGCTCCCGCCCGCTGGACGGCAGCTGGTACGGCGCGGCCGCAATCGGTGAACTGTTGATGATCGCAGAGTTTCTGCTCGGCTGGCTGCTCTACGGTCAGGGGCTGGGAGGAAACCTCGTCCGCGCGTTCGTGCATATTCTGTACGCCGCCGTCGCCGTCATCACCCTGCCGGCGGCCTATCTATATCTGAGCCGTCTCAAGGACGAAAACGTAAAGACAATCCTGTTCGCAATCGTCTGTCTTTTCCTCATGGAGGTCATTATTCGCGCCCGCGTCGTGGCGTTGGTATAAGGTGTCCAAAGCGTTGTATAGTGGAGAGTAGTGAACGAACACGGCGCCACTCGCCATGCTTCACTCAGCGAGTTCTCCTATGTCCCGTTCCGTCTTGGTGCTGAATGCAACATTCGAACCATTGAGCCTGGTTTCTGTACGGCGGGCCGTTGTTCTGCTGCTGCGCGATAAGGCCGAGTTGGTTGAAGCGACCGAGCGCATGCTCCACAGCGCTAACCACGCCCTGCCTGAGCCACTGGTGATCCGTTTGACCCGCTTCGTCCGCCTGCCCCACCGGTCGGTGCCGCCCACCCGCGGCGCGGTAATCCTGCGCGACGCATACACCTGTCAGTACTGCGGCGATACGCCAGGCAAGCACGGGCTGACCGTGGACCATGTGGTGCCCCGCTGCCGCGGCGGCGATCACAGCTGGACCAATCTGACGGCCGCCTGCAAGCGTTGCAACCATAGAAAGGGCGGCATGATCCCCCGTGAAGCCGGCATGAAGCTGCTGCGCCGCCCATTTGAGCCGACCTATGTAGCCCTGGTGCTCTTGAGCAATCCGACCGCCGCTTCCCGCTGGGAGACAATGATGGGCGCGGCCTTCTGAATCCTTTTCAACGGCCAAAACGTTGGTTGGCCGGGCAAGCGCCCACCCAATTCCAGAAACTCATGATGAACAGCCCTGAACAGGAAACACTGGACGCCGTAATCCGCCGCATTCGAGACCTGAACGAACAGTCGCTCCTGCAGCTTTCCCAATACGTGGGCTATCTCAAGTGGCAGGAGGAGCTGTGGCAGAGTCTGATGGAAGAGGAAGACACCGGCGAGAACGGGTTCAGCCTCGTATGGAAATACGACCTGCTGGAGGCCTTCCCGCAATCCCGCCATAGCGCCACACGCACACCGGATCTGATGGAGGTGCGGGTCGACACGGCCAGCTGCGGCATGGTGCAGCAACCGGCCTTGTGGCAGCATCCGCCGGTGGAGGGCAGCGCTGTCGTCGAATATGATGTGCGCGTCCCCGCCGAGGTCGAACGCCTGCGCTTGCAGTTCGCTGTCGGCATCCGCGACGGCGCGCAGATGGAAGACGATAACTTCTGCGCCTTCCGTGTGCTGCTCAACGGCGTGCGCGTCTGGAGCAGTACAAAGCAGAGCTGTAATTGGGAGCGCTTCGTCACCGATCTGCCGAACCAGGCCGGCCAGCCTGCCGTCCTGCAACTGATGACCGACGGCCTGGGCAACAGCCGCTGGAACTGGGCCGTGTGGGCCGAACCTCAGCTCCTCGGCTACGCAGCCAACCGCGCGCCATGAGAACGCCCGCCCATCCACCCGTTTTCCATTCACTCGCTCCTTGGTGAACGTGGGAGCGCGCCAATGCCCGTTCTTGACCTCATCGCCTGCTTTTTGCTCGTCGTCTGGGCTGCCCTCCTGGCCGGCGGTTTCCTTTTCCGCAGAGTCCACCCACCCGAACGGCTCATCCCTGCCTGGACCCATGCCGCCTCTGCGCTGTCTCTGCTCCTGTTGGCCTGGTACGGCTATCTGCTGACCCCAGCCGGCACGGACAGCGCCCGCTTCGCCCTCGGCATCGCCGCCGGGATGACGTTCGGCCTTGTGGGCGGCCTGCTTCTGGCCGGCGCAGCCGCGCCCCGGCGGACGCTGGCCGGCGTCTCCGCCTCTGCCCTCGGCCACATTCTGTACGTCGGCGCGTTGGCGCAATACGGCGATGCCTTCGAAAGCGTGCGCTGGCTTGCGCTGAGCCTGTGCCTGGTCGCGGGCGCGCTGGCTGGCCGCACAGTTCTGATGCGGGCGCGCCACCCCGATCCCGTGCGGGCGTCGGCGGCTTTGGCTTACACGCTCCTGCTCTCCACCACCGCCGGCTTCGCCGCCGGTCTGGCGCTGACCGCGCCGCTTTTCAGTGTCCTGGCGGTGGGCGCGCTTCTCCTGCTCTTCAGCGAACTGCCCCTGGTCGCCGAACTGTCCGTCGGCTGGCGTCTGCCATGGCTAAGCACTGCATCCCGCCTGCTGCGCGCGCCCGCTCAGGCGCTGATCGTCGTCTCTATCTGGTCTGCGCTCCAGGACTTCGTCTGACTCGTGCCCCTGCCAGGGGGTGCATCCCAATCTTGGCGAACGTGTCCCAGCGATAGCGTTCGGTTCCCATGCCTGCCGAAGAACTGGTCCAAGCGGTGACCGATGCAGGTTGCCTGTGGGCACAATCGAACCGCAGTTCGCCTGCTTCTCGTGAATGAAGACGTCGCCTGAGCCGGCGCCGTCAACTGTGTCGATCATCCGAACTGCATCAACTGCATGAACTGCAGTCCGGACAACTGCTGAGAGTCCTGCCCCTTCAGAGCAAGCCAGAACCCCCCCCATACTGAGATGCCCCCTGGGATTCCCAGCAACTGCAAACGCCCCGATTCTGTAGTACAATTGTTCGCAAAACGAACCAACGCAGCCGCGGCCCTGCCCCAGTTGCAAACCAATTTGAAACGAATATCATGACATGATGCACATCCTGCCCCCGGCGCGGGAACCATGCGCAGCGAATTGCTGCCCTCCCTGCCCCGCCAATGCCGCAACCGCCCGTTGCCCGCCATACCCGAAAAAAACCATTTTGGGACGGAAAATGACGAAAAATGACGACAGAACACGCCCAAACGTGCCCGAACACGAAAAAGAATTGGCGCGATTAAACGCGACTAAACGCGACCTGGCGCGCTCGCAAACGCTCGTAACTGCTCGCAAACGCTCGTAACTGCTACACTGGCACACCTGACCTGCGCGCCCCGCACGTCGCCTGCAAGCGGCCCATAAGCCCGGACGCAGCCAAGATTCCGCCCCAATTCTTGGATTCACCCGCGCGCGGCGCGGATACCGGAACTTCAACAGTGTCTCAAACGAACGCCAATCTGTGCGTTTTGTGCGTTCTCAGTACTCAGAGTGACTGCGATGCTCTAAATCGTGGTGCGCCGGCGGGAAGAGCGCAGCCCGATTGCTCAACGCTGACGCGCGCTCCTCTTGCATGAGTGCATCCCTGTTTTCTTGAGGATGAAAGGGGGCTGGACGAGGAGTAGGGGTTGAGAAGTGCAAAGGGGGCCCGCCATCAAACGGGAAGAGCCGAAGGCAAAATATGTGCGCGCGGCCCGAGGAGATGGTTGACGAGATATGTGCGTTGGGGGAAGGGCATCCGCAGCCGACATTTGCTGAGATAGCAGGCAAGGCGGCGCTGCGACGGCGGGAGTTGAAAGGCGAGCTGACAGGGGAACTGCTGTTGCAACATGGAGATGGGAGCTAGGCCGAGCCAGTCTGTCCGCACTGTGGGCAGGAGATGAAGTCGAATCGGCGGCGGCGCAGTCGAATCGGCCTGCAACAGGTCGTTCAGCAACGGTTCAAATAAACTGGCATTCGCCGGTCAAGTCAGGGCGCGCAAGCGATGCTCGCACTCCTCACGACTCTGCGCAATCAAACGTTGCCTCAGCTGCTTCAACCTCTTGGCTTTACTTGACACACAATAATCTGGCATGCACCCCTGACAGGTCAGCTCGTTTCCATTTAACGCATTCACCGCGTATAATTGCCTGGAGCGAGTCTGTGCTGGCGCTAAACCATACCCAGTTCACAATTTACCATGTCCAAAAACACTTTTCCCTTCGGCCAGGAGATCGCATGGCAGCCGGATTCTGAATGGATCGCGCAGAGCAATCTGCAGCAGTTCATGGATCGGCACGGCATCGATTCGTATGACGCGCTGCTGGCCCGCTCTGTGGAGGATATCGGCTGGTTTTGGAACGCGGTCATGGAGGATCTGGATATCCGCTTTGCCCACCCCTATTCGCAGATTGTTGATCTTTCGGCCGGCGCGCCCTTCGCCCAATGGTGTGTCGGCGGCCAGATGAACATCATCCACAACTGCCTTGACAAGTGGCAGTCTACCGCGACCGCCGCCGAACCCGCTCTCATCTGGGAAGGCGAGGAGGGCCAGAGCGCTACGCTTACCTATGCCCAACTCCACCGCGAGGTCTGCCGCTGTGCCAATGCGCTGCGCAGCCTTGGCATCGGCCGCGGCGATGCCGTCGGGCTCTTTATGCCGATGATTCCCGAACTGGCTGTCGCATTCCTGGCGGTGATCAAGGTTGGCGGCATCATTTTGCCCCTGTTCAGTGGCTACGGTCGTTCCGCCATCATCAGCCGCCTGAACGATGCCGACGCCAAGGCTGTTTTCACAGCCGATGGATTCCTGCGCCGCGGGCGCGCGGTGACGATGAAAGCGACGCTGGACAGAGCGCTCGCCGACGTTCCCAGCGTCCGCCATGTGATCGTCTGCAAACGGCTGCCCGCTTCCTCGGCTGCGTCCCAGATCCCCTGGCAAGAGGAACGCGACCACTGGTGGCATGAGTTGGTCCCCGCTCAGTCGAGCGAGGCCGAGACCAGCCTGACCGAAGCCGAGACCCCGCTGATGATCATCTACACCAGCGGCACCACCGGCCTGCCCAAAGGCGCCCTCCATACCCACTGCGGGTTTCCCGTCAAAGCTGCCCAGGACATGCGCCACGCCATGGACCTTAAGCCGGGCGAGCGCATGTATTGGATGACCGACATGGGTTGGATGATGGGGCCGTGGCTGGTCTTCGGCACGCTCTTGAACGGCGCCACCATGTTTTTCTTCGACGGCGCGGGGGACTATCCGTCCGTCGACCGCGTATGGGCACTTTGCGCAAAGCACCGCATCACCCATCTGGGTCTGTCGCCCATGCTGGTGCGCTCCCTGATGCCCCACGGCAGCGAACCGGTAACACGGCATGATCTGTCGCGGCTGCGCGCGGTCGGTTCCACCGGAAGTCCCTGGGGTCCTGCCAGTTGGCGCTGGGTATTCGAGAATGTGCTCGAAAGCCGCAAACCGATCCTCAACTATACCGGCGGCACCGAGATCAGCGGCGGCATTCTGGCCGGCAGCTTCTTCAAGCCGCTCAAACCGGCAGCCTTTGGCGGGCCGATTCCGGGCATGGACGCCGACGTTGTCGACGAGTCCGGCAACCCTGTGCGCGGGCAGGTGGGCGACCTGATCATCCGTCAACCGTGGATCGGCATGACGCGCGGCTTCTGGCGCGACAATGAGCGCTATCTGGAAACCTATTGGAGCCGATTCGAAGGGCTGTGGGTTCACGGAGATTTTTGCGCCATTGACGAGGATGGCCTCTGGTATATCCTGGGGCGCAGCGACGACACCATCAAAGTCGCCGGCAAGCGGCTCGGCCCGACCGAGGTCGAAACACTGGTCAATGGGCATCCCGACGTGGCCGAATCCGCGGTTGTGGCCGTGCCCACTTCCATCGAGGACAACGACGTCATCGTGTTCGCTGTGCTCAATCCCGGGGTTGCCGCCAGCGATTCGCTGCGCACCACGCTTATAGAGCGCATCACCACTGAATTGGGCCGCCCACTCAGGCCCAAAGAGGTCAGGTTTTGTGATGCGCTCCCCAAAACGCGCAACGCCAAGGTGATGCGCCGTTTGATTCGCGCCGCCTACCTGGGTCAAGACCCGGGCGACATCAGCGCTCTCGAAGATCCGGCGACATTGCAGGCGATCCAGAAGGCCGCATGAACCTCCTCGCCCTCGAAAATGTCTCCAAGCAGTTCTCCGAACGGCTGCTGCTGGATGCTGCCAACCTCTCCATCAATACCGGTGAACGCATCGGTTTCCTCGGCGTCAACGGCAGCGGCAAGACCACTCTGCTGCGCATCATCGCCGGTCAGGAAGCGCCCGACAGCGGCCATGTGACCGTCTGGGGCGGCGTGCGTGTCGAAATGGTGCATCAGGAGCCGCAACTGGATGAGGAGGCGACGGTCCTCGACCAACTCTTTCGCAGCAGTTCACCGCAGATGCGCCTGTTGCGGGAATACGAAAGCGCCGGCCAACGGCTGGAACATGACCCGGCCAACCCCGCCCTGCAGCAACGGCTGCTGCAACGCTCCGAGGAGATGGAGCGCAGCGGCGGCTGGGCCGCGGCCGCCAACGCCAAATCAATCCTCACAAAACTGGGGATCAGCGACTTCGACGCCCGCGTCGGCGCCCTCAGCGGCGGGCAGCGCAAGCGCGTGGCCCTCGCGCGGGCCTTGATCGACCGGGCCGATCTGCTGATCCTCGATGAGCCGACCAATCATATCGACATCGAGACGATCGAGTGGCTGGAGGCCTACCTGACCGCCGCGCCCGGCGCACTGCTGATGGTTACCCATGACCGCCATTTCCTCGACAACGTGGTCGATCGCATCGTCGAACTGGACAGGCGGCAACTCGTCTCCTACGTCGGCAACTACACCAGCTATCTGGAACTGCGCCAGCTGCGCCACGACCGCTTGGCCGTGGCTGAGCGCCAGCGACAGAAGCTCCTCAAACGCGAACTGGAGTGGATACGGCGAACGCCGATGGCCCGCGGCACAAAGCAGAAGGCGCGCGGGCAACGCGTTGCCGAACTCCAGCGCATCAACTACGACTCCGACACCGATCGCGTGGTGATGGCCCTGGCAACCCGCCGGCTGGGCAATACCGTCCTCACAACGCGCGGGCTGACCAAAACTTACGCCGGCGCGGCTGTGGTGAAGGAGATCGACTTGTCGCTTGAGCCGGGTGATCGCATCGGTCTCCTCGGTCCCAACGCCGCCGGCAAGAGCACGTTTCTTGACCTGCTGGCCGGCAAAGTCGAGGCCGACGCAGGGCAGATCAACTGGGGCAGGACGGTGCGGCTCGGTTACTACGACCAGTTGACGAGCGGCCTGCACGACTCGCAGCGCCTGATCGAGTTCATCGAAGAGGAGTCGTCGCTGATTCAGGCGCAGGACGGCAGCCGCGTGGAGGCCGCCCAGATGTTGGAGTGGTTTCTCTTCCCGCGCAAGACGCAGTGGGGGCGCATCGGCAGCCTCAGCGGAGGCGAGCGCCGCCGTCTCTATCTCCTGCGCACCCTGATCCACCAGCCCAATGTGCTGCTCCTGGACGAGCCGACCAACGACCTCGACGTGCAGACATTGACCGTGCTGGAGGAGTTTCTGGACGCGTTCAGCGGCTGCCTGATCGTCGCCAGCCACGACCGTTACTTCCTCGATCGCACCGTTGATTTCATCATGCCCTTCGAGGACGGTGTCCTGGGCAAACGCTATCCCGCCCCCTACGCGACATACCGGCGGCTGCGCGCACAGGACGAAAAGGCCGACCGGCCCAAACCTTCGCGCCCGGCGCGGCCTGGCACGAATGGGCAGGGAGGCGGGCCGTCGCGCACGGTTGCGACGCGCAAAAAGCTGTCCTGGCAGGAAAATCGGGAACTGGCGCGCCTGGAATCGGAGATCGCCGCCTGGGAAGAGGAGCAGGCGCGCCTACAGCAGCGAATCAACCACAGCGGCAGCGACTATCAGAAGTTGCAGAACCTCTCATCCGAACTGAACGCGGTCGAAATGTCGCTGGAGTCGGCCTTCGCGCGTTGGGCCGAACTGTCCGAACGCCAGCAAGCCTGAGCGCGTCGGCGTCCACGCAAATTGAGCCGACGGCCCGGTTTGCGCCGGCCGCGGCGACTCCAGCTTTCGCACCCTTAACTGCGCTCAAATTGGCGGCGCAGCGCCTCGAGCGACTCTTCAGCATAAAAATACTCGAAGTGATTGCAGTCCAGCACGTCCACCTGCAAGCCGGACCAGTTGCCGCCCCGTACCCCCCGCGCCGACGCCACCCCAACCAGCAGATCGTTCGGTCCCAAAACCTGGTCCAACCCCTTGTCCAAAATGCGCGTCAACTCCGTCTTCGAGAAGAGCTTGCGCCAGTCCACCCGGCCGTCCATCTCGGCATTGACGCCGATCTGAACATAGTATTTCACATCCACCTCATTGCGCGGGTCGTTGAGCTTCTCGTACAACTCTGCGCTCGGCGCCAGATCCTTCACACCGGTGATCACGTTTGAAATCCCAAGCGCCAGTAGCTGCGCCAGCAGTTCATACTCCAACAGCCCGGCCTGATTGAGTATGATGGTCGCCAGCCACGGGATCAGCTGGTGCGACTCTGCCAGCGCGGTGCCCGTGTTGTGGGCGCCCACCATAAATACCCGGTCCACAAACTGGTGGCCGCTCTCCATCTCTACGCAAACGCGGGCCACCTGTGTGCCCATGCTGTGGCAGAAGATGTCAAGCGGCGGCCCATTCTCGGAGCCAAAGCCGAGACGCCGCAGTTGCACCGTCATCAGCAGACCGCTCTCGCGGATGCCGGTGTTGATCGTCTCAAAGTCGTATGACAGCGCCAGGTCGTAGTCGTCCAACTCCATCAGGTTAGGCAGCGCCCTCTGCACCAGTTTTTCGGTGCTGCTGCCAAAGCCGTGCGTGATGAGCAGAACGCGGCGCGCCTTGGACACATCCTCCGCCGTCACCTTCGAATAGATCGGAGTGCCCCCCGTCTCGCAACTCACTTTGCGCACGCCAAGGTCCGGCGGCAGCTTCTGATGCAAAAGCTTGTAAAACAGCACCCGCACCGCATGTCTCGTGTCTCGCACAGGCGGTTCCGCCTCGGTGACCTCGTCGTCCACCCCCGGGGCCTTGTCTACCGCTGACTCAGCCCGCCGCCACTCTTCCTGGAAGCCGCCGACCAGCCGCCGCACCATCCTGCCGAGACGCCAACCGGTGATCTTTTTCGCCGCAGTCCCGCCGCTCTCGCTTATTTCGGGCGCCGGCAGATGGGTGATCTCCACCGCCATCCGGCGCCTGTTCGCATACTGTCCAGGTTGGATTGCGCCCAGCTGCGGCGCGGAGGCCGTCTTGGCCTCTGCCGGATGGCCGACAATGTAGTAGTACTCGCCATCGAAAGCGACCGGCACAATCCCCGCTATCGTCGGATCATTTTCTACGCTCAGCTCAATCCGCAACGGCGTATCCGCGCTGATCGCCGCAAGCTGTTTCGCCTTGGTATCCAGCACCAGTACGCCCGGCGATGCGCCGACGGCCCCGGGGTTGTGCGAAAAGGAGAGCGGCTGGAAGAATTCGGCTGCCTCCGGATTGTTCAGCCCCGGCGGCAATGAAATCGGATCGTCCGCATCCCAGGCGAAGTGATTCAGGCTGGTGATAAACAGCTTGCCGCCCAGTCCCGCCGGTATTTCCAGCGTGATGTCCAGGTCCGTTCCCACTCTGATCGTCTCTGCGCCTTGCGGCAGCACGAAACTCTCCCGCCTTCTTTGGGCTGTAACCGTCACCTGCTTGGTTATCCAACGATCATGCGTATCGTCCCGTTGCACCATCAGATTGCGGACGCGGGGGCCGTCGTAGCGGATGCCGTTCATCAGCTCGGCCAGAGGGCCAAAGGCCCGCGTCTGTTCGGATCCGCCCGGCTCGTTCAGACTCGGCATCTCCAGCACGTCAAAGGAGGTGGGGACGCGCGTGGCGAAAACCTTCAGGATCTCCGTGGCGGATTCGGCGCCTGGGTCCTCCACCAGCGGCTCGATGTTGTTGACGAAAAACTCCTTGCCCGGCGCAACCAGTTGATAGGGTGCCCGCTCCGGGTACATGCGCCGGATACCGAAATCGGCAGACAAGCTGAAGACCGTCACATACAGGTTTTCACCGCTGTTGTTGCGCACTGTGAACCATAGTTTGCGCCCCGGTGGCAGCGCACCGTCCTGGGCCAGCGGCTCGCCGTCTTTGGGCGCGGTGAAACTGGCGCGCGTGTATGTCTGGGCTTCGATGCTCAGCGCATCTTCCATCAGCGCCATTGGCGTGGGATTGCGCAGACCGCGCACATTGTTGAAGGTCGCCAGATGATGCAGGTAGGCGGCGGTTTGGGCCGCGCCGGCTTGGGTGCGGGGCGGCCTGTCGTGCACAATCTGCGTGCCGCTGCCGTCCTGAATGACGTAGGCTTCATCCTGTACCGTGACATGGAATCGGCTGAATGGGCTGCTGCGCCCCACGGCGTGCAGGAACGGAGAGGAAGGCGCCGTCGTCAACTCCGCCAGCAGAAACGGGTCCGCGCATGACACTTCGTACATCAGCCTTTCGTAGCCGTAGGCCGTTACCTTCACTCTGGCCGGCAGGCTTAAATCGCTGTGGCGCACGCGCTTGATCAGCGCATAGGAGGAGTCGACCCGCGATTCGAACACCTCGCCGCTGCCAAGTTCCCGCCCGTCCAGCGCGCCGCTGCCGGCCGCATACAGTTCCACCTGGCTGCCCGGCGTAAGGCCGACCGCCGCGCCGCCACCGATGCGGATGACCACGTCATTGCCCGTGTCCCCTGCCTCCTTGGCGTCGATGACGTTCAGATAGGAGCCCGCGTGCGGCGCCAGATCACCGAAGACGGCGCGGTTGCCGGGGCCTTCCAACTGGGGGAGCTGGCGGCTGTAGACGTTGTGGACATGGGTCTGCACCGCGTCGTGGACCTCCCGCCAGGTCATGTCCGGGCGCAAGCCCTGCAGTTTTTGCAGCAGGAAAAAGGTCATCGCCCCGTACCAGGCGCCGTTGGTCGGCGAGCGGTATTCGTGGCTCATCTCCTCGTCGCGGCAGCCGGACATCAGCACATGCTCGTTGCCGAACTTCCGAGACCAGTGGGCCGCACTAACCGGTTTGTGCGCGTGGCGGCCAATCACCGATTGCGTGCGGCTGATTTCGGGCAGTAGTGTCGCCGCCGGGCGCATGCGGCGGTCGGCGGCGGTCCGGCGCACGGGCACCAGCGCGCGTGTGCCCGAACCGGAATGGCAGCAGTCCAGCACGACCGTCACCAGCGCGCCCTTGGCCTCTGCCAGTGCGATCAGCGCAGCCAGCTCTTTGTCCAGAATGTCATATACGGGGCTGCCGCTTTCGTCGTCTGTGCGGCTGTCGCAGGGCACGAGCGTCTCGTCGTAGCCGTCCGGTTCATTGCGGTCGATGGAGATGGTCTGCGAGCCGTGCCCGCTGAAATGAAAAAACAGCTGGTCTCCGCTTTCAGCCTGGTCGATCAGCCAGCGCCAGCCGTCGATGATGTTGTGACGCGAGGGCAGCCTGTCTTCCGGTTCCACGCCCGTGGAAGTCAGCAGCCGGATGTCCTCGGTCGGCACGCCGAGCCGCTGCGTCAGGAATCCGTAGACCGCTCTTGCATCGTTGGCGCAGCCGCCCAGATCGGAGATTACCCCGCTCGCGTAGTGGTTGATGCCGACGACCACTGCAAAAAGACGTGGAGAGATCATTGACCATCCTCAGAAGCAAATGAAACGCGCTGTCGATTCGCGAATTCAATACCGGTGTGTTACGGGAAATAGAGCGATCATAGCACATTGGCGGCGCAAACAATAACCGCAAATCGCAAGAGAAAAACTGTCCTGTTTTCGGCGGACCGGCATTTGGGAGGGGAATGGAGAAAAGAGGAAAAACTGAGGAGTGGGTGAAAAGGAGAGAGGAAAACTTGCGCCTCTCTCCTCATATCGAGGACGTTGGCCCCTGTCCTTTCGGAACCGAAGACCAGGCCCCCTCACTTCGTCCTATGTGCGCCAACCTCACTCATCGCGCGTCGACTGGCCCTGCTCGAACCAGGCCGGCGGCTCCGGCAGCGACGCGGCCAGAATTTCGCTGAACTCCTGCCCCTGCCGCGTCCCGGTGAGGTCGCCCAGCAGCGCAAACTCCTGTTCCAGCGTCCCGCGGCGGCCCTGCGCGTCTTCCAGGCGCTCGGCCGAGTTCTCACCGGCCAGCGCCACCAGCAGCGCCAGGCGGCGGATCGGCGCAACATCCTCCCAGGCGGTCGGGCTTTCGGTACTCAGCGTCCACTCCTGCGTCTGCGGCTCGCCCGTGCCCGGATGATGCCAGCGCAGCGCCAGCGTCCCCAGCGGCCCTTCCGCGTCGGCGCGCGGTTTCAGCCGGTAGACGACCGTGTTCTCCTGCCCCACGTGCAACTCGGCAAAATCCTCTTCGTCGTCCTCAAACGACTCATTCGAGGTCGCGCGGTTCAGATAGCCGACCAGGCGCCACTCTTCGACCGTGGACGCGTCCCATGAAACCTGGGCGCGCGCTTCGTCGGCAGCCGGGGTGAAGAGCTGTTCAAACGAGCCTGCCGACATCAGGCCGCGCGCCTCCTCGGGTGAGTAGACATACCTGTACCAGCCGTCGCCGTCGTTGCTCACCTGCTCCAAAAGGTCGTCGTTATAGTTCTGGATGCCCACGCCCACCGCGACCAGGCGGATCGGGTTGGCCTCGGCGCGCTGCCCACCCAAAGAGTCGATGATCGCCTCGGCGCGCGTGTCGCCCACGTTGGCCACGCCGTCGCTGATGAAGAAGACGTAGTGCAGCGCGTCCTCATCCAGCCGTCTGGCCTCCAGCGCCAGCTCATAGCCTGCGCGCAGACCGGCCTGGGCATTGGTGCTCTGATTGGGGCGGAAGCTGCGCAGCGAGTCTTCCAGCGCCGGGTCGTCCGCGGCCGCGTGCCGCACCGTGTACTCGCCCAGAACAAGCGACGAGAACTGCACCAACGAGATGCGATCATTCTCGCCAAGGTTGTCGATCAGCGCCTCAACCAGCGTGCGCGCCGTATCCAGCTTGTTGTCCTCCCCCATCGAGCCGGATGCGTCCAGCACCACCGCAATATGGCGGGAGGGCGGCTGTTCCGGCGGCGCGGCTGCGCTGAGGCCCATCAGCGCCAGCCAGGTGTCCGGGTCGAGCGGATCGGTCGTGATCGTCAGCTCAAGATTGAACGTTTCCTCCCCTTCGGGCTGCGGGTAGTCCCAGCGCAGCGCGTTGAGCCACTCCTCGACGCGCACGTCGTCCGGCTCCAGGATGTAGCCCAGGCGGGCGAGCGCGAGCGATCGGCGCCAGGAGGCGTCGTCGGCGTCAAGGCCGAATGTGGAAGTCGTCTCAAGGCTTGTCGGCACCACCGGCGGCAGCTGCGCGTCAGGCTGGCGGCCGCGGCGGTTTTGGCGTCCTGACTCGGCCGCAGGGCGGCTTGAGCTTGACTGTGAACTCGACGAGGACGAACTCACAGCCGCCTGCTTTCTCGGCGCCGCGTTCTCCGCTGCTGCCTCCTCCATCGGCGCCGCGTACGCCTCCAATGCTTGCCCCCTCGACGGCGCCGCCACAGGCGCGCAACCGACCAGGAGCAGCAACAGCAGCGCAGGCAGCAGGCCGCGCCCCGTGCGCTTTAGATTCATCAAACCGCTAACGCGGCTGGCGGGTATCCTTCCGCTCAATTTGGCGGTTCTGCGTTGCATCTTTTCTCTCCTTTACGTTGAGGTTTGCCCCGCTTGTCGAGAGATGATGGCAGACATGAAATGGGGATAATTTCCTTTCACCTGCAAGAACCGCTAATGCACCACAGGCGCCGCGCATTTTTCGGAAGCAAGGCATAAAGACACGCCGATGACGCGTTGCCGAAAAATGTCGATCACCAGCCAGCAGGCCGCGCCTCCTACCAGGATGCCAACAACCGCCGCAAAAACTGTTTCCATCAGTCGCTCCTCGCTTATGTGTTATCTACGACTAGTGCGCATGATGACACCTGTGCCCATGACTTCGCACGTCTGACGGCGACCAACAACAAACCGCATCTCCGGCACGCGCCTAATGCGAGAATTGAGGAGCAAGATGCGCAGCGCTTTCACTCCCATCACCATTTCAAACAAGACGCGCCCGTTGGCCGGCCACAGCGCGCGCCAGCTTCGGCAAAATTTCCCCGCTTTTCCCTTGCAGAAACAGATCGGCGACGGCCGAGATGGCGCTGCGCTCAACGTTGATGTCAATGACGGCTGCGCCTGCCTGCCTCGCGATCAGTGGCAACTGCGCCGCCGGGTAAACCAGCCCGCTCGTGCCCCCGACCAGCATCAGATCGCAGGTGTGCGCCGCTTCCGCGGCGCGCTCTAAAGCCTGCCCTGGCAGGCTCTCGCCGAACCACACCACATCCGGCCGCACCAGGTCCCCGCAGACGCCGCAGGCGGGCGGTTCCTCCGCGCCGCGCTGCGCCTCCGTCAGGTGGTGCGGCTGCGCGCATGACCGGCAGCGAAACCTGAGCAGGCTGCCATGCAGGTGAACAACGTCGACGCTGCCGGCCTGCTCGTGCAGATCGTCCACATTCTGCGTCACGAGAACGAACCTTTCGCATAGAAGGCCAAGCTGGGCCAGAGCGGTGTGCCCCGGATTGGGCGAGGCCGCCTCCAGCAGCTCCAGCCGCCACATATACCAGCGCCAGACCAGCCCCGGGTCCCGTTCAAAGCCCTGCGGCGAGGCCAACTCCGCCGCGTCGAACCGGCTCCACAGCCCGCTCTGGGCATCGCGAAATGTCGGCACGCCCGATTCTGCGCTTACCCCGGCCCCCGTCAGACAGACAACCGCAGAGGCCGCGCTGAAATGTTCGGCGGCCTGCGCCGCCAGCCGTTCCATCTCTTCCATATTCGCCCATCCCAAAGGACACTACGGCTTCTGGTTACCTTCGTTTCACGCGCCGAACCGTTTCAGCCGCCCGGCGTGGGCCATCGCCTGCGGGATCAGCGTCGTGGCGTGGAAAACCCCCAGCTGTCCGCCCGCGCAGGCCCGTTCCCCGAAACTTCGGGCCGCGTCCGGCATCGCCCGCGCACTCCACAGCAGCGTCGGCGCCGGATGCCAGCTGTGGCTGCGCAGCACCGCCGGCGTGCTGTGATCCCCGGTGACGATCAGCGCGCCCGGCCCCAACTCCACAATGCGCGCAATCTCCCCGTCCACCGCTTCAATCTCATGCACCTTGGCGTCGAAATCACCGTCTTCGCCGTAACTGTCGGTCTTTTTTATATGGACGAAAAAGAAGTCGAAACTGTTCCATGCCCGCTCCAGCGCGTCGACCTGATGCCGAGGCCGCTCCCCCTCAAAACGGATCGCCTCCATCCCCACCAGGCTGGCGACGCCCCGGTACATCGGATAGACGGCAATCGCCCCCGCACGCAACCCGTAGATCTGCGGAAACTGCGGCAGACCGGGGTCCTGGGCCAGGCCGCGCAGATTGAGACTATTGGCCCGCGGTTCGTCGGCCAGTGCTGCGCGGGCATGCTCCACCCAACGGTTCACCAGTTCGGCCGCACGCGCCCCTTCAACGCTCCCGCTCTCGTCGCGCACCGGCAACGGTCTCCTGCCCACGGCGAGCGGGTCCGTGTCGGTCAACGCGCCGCCCAACCCCTCGCCCCGCAGCACCAACACAAAACGATGCTCCTGCACCGGCTCGATCAACAGTTCGCAGTCGTCGAACAGCCCCGCGCTGGCCTGTTGCAGTTTTGCCGTCAGCCGAACGCACTCAGCTGTCGCGATGCGTCCCGCCCGCCGGTCCGTGATCAGGCCGTCGGCGTCGACAGTGGCGAAATTGCCGCGTGCGGCCATGTCGTTGGCCCGCAAAGCGAAGCCGATCCCCATGGCCTCCAGCACGCCGCGCCCGATCACATAGCGCAGCGGATCGTAGCCGAACAGGCTCAGATGCGCCGGGCCGCTCCCCGGTTCCACGCCGGGCCGGATCGGGACGCTCAACCCCAATGAGCCGGCCGCGGCCAGCTTGTCCAGGTTGGGCGTGTGCGCCGTCTCCAACTCCGTCTTGCCGTCGGGCGTCTGCGGCAGCCCGCCCAGGCCGTCCATGACCAGCAGAACGATCTTGCCGCCGTCCTGGTGCAGCTCCCGCATCAGATCAAGTTCGGTGAACGGAGACGCCATCATCTAACTCCTTCTGCCGAGGCAAGGTGCAGCCGTTTCATCAGTTCAGATACAGAATCGCTGACAGCGCGCGCCGTCCGATTCGAATCGTACAGGTAACAGGCGACGGCGTGCTCGACTTCAAAGGGGATGAGCGGCGGCGGTGCTTCGAGGCAGACATCCATCCACTGCCCGCAGCGGATGTCTCCGGTGGCCCGCTTCTGGGGAAAATATGGATTTGCTTGTCGTGCAGAGGCCTGCTGAAAGAGGGGAACTGCGGGTAACAAAAGGAGTGGAGAGAGGATTCAGAGTTGCTTCTCACTCCTCACTCCTCTCCCCTCACTCCTCGCTCTTCTGCTCTTCTGCTCTAACTGGCCAGCGTCAACTCCGTCTTGGGATCGAAGATGTGCGCGTTGTCCATGTTGACGGCAAGCTCGATATCTTCGCCGCTCGTAACCCGCACGCGCGGGTCAACACGCGAGATGAACTGCTTGTTGTCCGCCGACAGGCAGTAGAGGAAGATCTCATTGCCCATCAACTCGGTTACATCCACCGTGGCCGCCATATCGGATTCAAGAATATGCGGCGGCGCAAACGCCTTGGAGTGGATGTCCTCCGGGCGGATGCCGAAAATCACCTCTTTGCCCGAGTGCTCCTTCCACTCCGCTGCCTTTTCTACGGGTACGTCCAGCCGGAAGCCGCCCGCGTTCATCTCCATCTTGCCGTCGCTCTCGACGATCGTGCAGTCGAAGAAGTTCATGCTCGGGCTGCCGATGAAGCCGGCGACGAAGATGTTTGACGGGTGGTCGTACAGATTCTGGGGCGAGTCGACCTGTTGCAAAAGGCCGTCCTTCATCACCGCAATGCGGGAGGCCATCGTCATCGCCTCCACCTGGTCGTGCGTCACGTAGATAAAAGTGGTTGCCAGGCGCTTGTGCAGCTTGGAAATTTCGGCGCGGGTCTGGACGCGCAGCTTGGCGTCCAGGTTCGACAGCGGCTCGTCAAACAGGAACACCGCCGGTTCGCGCACGATGGCGCGGCCGACCGCGACGCGCTGGCGCTGTCCACCGGAAAGCTGCTTCGGCTTGCGGTCCAGCAGATGCTCGATGCCCAGAATACCGCCAGCCTCCTGCACCCGCCGCTCAATCTCGGTCTTCGGCGTCTTGCGCAGCTTGAGGCCGAAAGCCATGTTGTCATAGACGCTCATGTGCGGGTAGAGGGCGTAGCTCTGAAACACCATGGCGATGTCCCGGTCCTTCGGCGGCACATCGTTTACGATGCGGTCCTCGATCAGAATCTGCCCCTCGCTGATCTCCTCCAGGCCCGCCAACAGGCGCAGGCTGGTCGTCTTGCCGCAGCCGGATGGCCCAACAAAAACGAGGAACTCCTTGTCTTCGACGTGGATGCTGAGGTCGTTCACCGCCACGACATCGCCGAACCGCTTGTAGACGTGTTCGTAGGTTACGCTTGCCATTTTGTCCTTTGCTCCTTTGGTGTAGATGAGGCTCACGCTCAACCGTGGCTTTCGCCCGAGCCGACCGTATCCACGCGCACTTGGCGAAGGCGAAGCAGGGTGCGGGTGAGCCAGGTTCGCTTTCTTCTTTACGGCAGAACTGTTCGGTCGCGAAGGCGGAGGCGAGCACAAACTCCTTTCCGCCCGGCGGGACTCGTTGCCAAAACCGTCCGCAAAAACGAAAGCGTATCAAAAATTGTCGTTTCAAGGGCGATGCAACCCTGAAAAAGCGGGTGCAGCGCGGCGCGGCACGGATTGCGTGCTTCGACTCGGGCGCATAGGAGATGCCGGCAGACCGGTCGCCTTGCGGGCGGTTGGCTGCCGCAACTCGAAAAATGAGACGATCAACCCGCGCAGTATAGCACGGCAAACGGTCGCGGCCAAAACACTGAAATTGGCGCCAATTGTTGCTCTTTTTCCCTTGTCTGTGGTAGTTTCTGCTCTATGTACGTAAGCAATTGGTCCGAGCATATCCTGGAACAGACGAGACGCCTACGCATTCAGTGGGATGATGAGCCGCAGGGCGATACAACCGTCGATTCGGCGACCGAAGAGGCGTGGACGATATTTGTCCATAACGATGATGTCACGCCCTACGATTTCGTCATCGACACGCTGCGCCAAATTTTTAAGCTCTCCGACGAGATCGCGCAGACCGTCACCTGGGAGGCGCACTCGAATGGCGTCGCCCCTGTCTGTGCCCGTGCCCAATCCGAGGCCAGGCGCCTGATCGACGACGCCCACGCGCTGGCCCGCTCATACGGCTACCCCCTCACCTTCTCGATGGAATCGAAATCGTGACCGGCCACGACCCGCTCGCCCCCCACGCGCACGAACCCAATCCCCTGCCGCCGTCGCCCGATGACGACCTGACCCTGCACCTGCCGGATGGCAGCGCGCGTCGCGTCGCCCCGGCTTATCTGCGCGGCTTAGCGTCTGTGACCGTTCACGACTGCTACATCGTCTCAACCGGGCACGGCAAGTCCGGCCCGTTTGCCTTCAGCGGCGTGCGCCTGCTCGATCTGGTTGACCTGCACTGGTCCGGCGCCTGGACGCAGGTTGAAGTGGTCAGCGCCGATGGCTTCGGCACACGCGCCCGCCGCGCCGAGTTGACCGTGCCCACAACGCGGCCGGTCCTCCTCGCCCATGCCCGCGACGGTCAGCCCCTCGCGCGTGCCGACGGCCTCGTCCGCCTCATCGTTCCCGGCGAGATCGACGACGCCCTGCGGCAGGTCAAATGGGTGGCGCAGGTGCGCGTCATCTCGGAATAGGAATAGCTGAAAACCAGCCCTTACTCCTTCGCTCAGGAACTTCTACCATGCCCACGACCCTGGTCGGAATTGATGTCGGCGGAACATTCACCGATTTTGTGCTGCTGGAAAATGGCAGGCTGCGCGTGCATAAGGAGGCGACGACGCCAGCCGACCAGAGCCGGGCGATTCTGGCCGGGCTGACACGCCTGGGCATTCCGATAGCGTCCGGCGCAGACGCAACAGTTGACGTTGAACTGGTGCATGGCACGACCATCGCCACCAACGCGCTGCTGGAGCGGCGCGGCGCGCGCACGGCCCTGCTGACCACCGCCGGTTTCGTCGATGTCATCGAAATTGGCCGCCAGAACCGGCCCCATCTCTACGCCCTGCACCAGCGGCGTCCACATCCACTGGCCCCGGCTGACCTGCGATTCGCGGCCGTGGAACGCCTCGACACCGCCGGCAACGTTCTGACGCCCCTGGACGAGCAGGCCCTCGCGCGCACCGCGGCGGAGATCGCCGCGGCCGCGCCGGAGAGCCTGGCCGTCTGCTTTCTCTACAGTTTTCGCAATCCGCAGCATGAACGGCGCGCCGCCCAGATTCTGCGCCGAGCCTGCCCGCGTCTGCCCATCTCTCTCAGCAGCGACATTCTGCCCGAATATCGCGAGTATGAGCGCACCGCCACGACCGTCATCAACGCCTACCTGTTGCCGCTGGTGGGCAGCTACCTGGAACACCTGACCGATACCTTTGCCGAACTGCACATCCGTGTGATGCAGTCCAATGGCGGCGCGATCGGCGCGGCGCAGGCCGCGCAGGAACCGGCGCGCCTCGTGCTCAGCGGACCGGCCGGCGGCGTCGTCGGCGCGTTTCGCCTGGCCCAGCTTGCCAGCGACCAGGACAAGCCGCAGATCATGACCTTCGACATGGGCGGCACCAGCACCGATGTCGCCCTGTGCCCCGGCGCGGCGCCGCGCACCACCGAGAGCGAAGTCGCTGGGCTGCCCTTGCGTCTGCCCGTCATCGACATCCACACCGTCGGCGCCGGGGGAGGCAGCCTGGCGCGCGTGGACGCCGGCGGCGGCCTGCGCGTGGGGCCGGAGAGCGCCGGCGCTCTGCCGGGTCCGGTCTGCTATCGGCGCGGCGGCCAGCAACCTACCGTCACCGACGCCAACCTGGCGCTGGGTCGGCTGGATGCCGGTCAGTTCCTGGGCGGCAGCGGGGCCATGGCGCTGGATGTGGCCGCGGCCGAAGCAGCCCTGGCCGACCTGGGAACGCGGCTCGGCGGGCTATCCGTGCAGGAGGCGGCGCTGGGCGTGGTGCGCGTCGCCAATGCGCGTATGGAGCGAGCGCTGCGCCGCGTCTCCGTCGAGCGGGGCCACGACCCGCGCGGCTTTACGCTCGTGCCGTTTGGCGGGGCCGGTCCGCTTCATGCCTGTGATCTGGCCGACGCGCTGGGCATACCCCGCATCCTTCTTCCCCCCAGTCCCGGCGTACTCAGCGCCCTCGGCCTGCTGATCGCCGATGTGGTCCACGAGTCCTCGCAAGCTCTGTTGATCGAGGCGCAGTGCCTGGCCGCGCAGCCTGCCCCCTTGCAGGACAAGATGGCCGCCTTGCAAGAGCGGGTGAAGACCGTGCTGGCCGCGGAGGGCGTCAGCGCGCCGTTGCTGGAAGCCTCCCTCGACCTGCGTTATCGTGGCCAGAGTTACGAACTGTCCGTCCCATTGACATTGACATCGGCGAGGCAAGAGCGCGCAGGAGATTCGAAAGCGAGAACTCAACTCACTCCTCACTCCTCGTTCCTCACTCCAGAGGATGTGCGGCAGGCGGTTGAGGCCTTTCACGCCGCCCACGCCGCGCGCTATGGTTACGCAATGCGCGCCGAAACGGTCGAGATCGTTACCGTGCGTCTGCGCGGGACGGGGTCGGGCGCTGAACTGAATCTGCCGCAGGAACGGCCCGGCCCGCCCGATCCGAGCGCAGCGCGCCTGGGGGCAAAGCCGGTCTGGTTCCGCCCAGCCGGCGCCGATGAGAGCGCCTGCTACGAACGCGTTCGTCTGCGGCCCGGTCACTGTTTCGACGGCCCCGCCATCGTCTACCAGTTCGACACCACCACTGTGGTTGCGCCGGGCTGGTCGGCCAGAGTAGACGAGCGCCACAATCTCTGGCTGGCGCGCGCGGCCGCCTGAAACTGGTCTTGCCGCCTGGCTGTGTTATCATAGTTTCCAGTAGCCAGTTTACAGTTATCAGGATGGAGTTTCGCGATGTTGACACGATCTTCCCGCCAACGTCTCCTGCTATTTCTGCTGCCATTGGTCGTGGCCGCCCTTCTGCTCTGGATTCCTGTGCGCAATGCGCTCGAGGTCGGTCTGCCCGACGCGGAACTTTACGCCGCCGACGTGCCCGAGGGCCATCACTGGGTCGCCTTCAACGTCTCCGAGGATGACGTCCACGCCACCGCTGGCGCGACGTTCGCCGTTGCCCTCGAATTCGAGACGTTGGAAAAGCAGGTCAGCACGGACAACCGCACAGTTGTCTTCGATCTGGAGGACAACGAGAGTGTGCATGAGTTGACCGTCCACTGGCCGGATGGCAGGGAGCAGCGCTTCCCCAACGTGGCGGTGAACCAACTGCACGAGCTGGTCTACCCCAAGACGATCAACGACGCGCTCGCCATGCAGTGGGCTTTGCGCGGCGCGTTTTTCCGCTTCTGGATCTGGGTCGTCGCCGCCGTGCTGGTCGTTCTCTTTGGCCTGCGCGTGCTCTCCTGGGCGCAATCGCAGGAAGCGCACGCCTGACGGAACGTGCAGATTTCAGCAACCGCCGCCAATGCCCACTAGAAGCTCAAAACAAAAATCTTAGGTTGCGTTGACATTTCAAAGAATTGGTCAAAGAGGCGACATCTACAGGTTTCCTGCAAACAGTACTGACTTTGGTTCGCCTGATTCTCGTGAATGAAGATCGCCGCGTGAGCCGCTGCCTTTAATCATGTCCATCATATGAACTGCGCGAATCACAGTTCAGACAAATGTCAACCAGCCCTAGAAACCAAAGACTAAAAACCAAAAACTAGAAACTAAGCCATGACTCCCGATCCCATCACTCTGGAGCTGTACCGCCACCGGTTCAGCGGCATCGCCGAAGAGATGGGCATCACCCTGCAGCGCACAAGCTATTCGCCCAACATCAAGGAGCGCCTCGACTTTTCCTGCGCGCTTTTCGACGCGTCCGGGCGGCTGGTAGCCCAGGCCGCCCACATCCCCGCCCATCTGGGCGCAATGCCGGATAGCGTCGCAGCCGCGTTGGCCGTCTTCGACGACTGGCAGCCGGGCGATGTCGTCCTGCTCAACGATCCCTACTCCGGCGGCTCCCACCTGCCCGACATTACCATGATCTCGCCGGTCTTCCTGCCGGACGCGCAAATTACAGCCCGGCCAACCTCTCCCCAGTTCTTCGCCGCCAGCCGCGCCCACCACGCCGATGTCGGCGGCATGTCCCCCGGCTCCTTGCCACTCTCCACCGAGTTGTACCAGGAGGGCATCATCATCCCGCCGCTGAAGCTCTATGAAGCCGGTGTACTCGTGGGGGCGATGCTGGAGCTGATCCTGCGCAATGTGCGCACGCCGGATGAACGCCGCGGCGATCTCGCGGCCCAGCGCGCGGCCCACGCCGTCGGCGACCGCCGCCTGCATGAACTGGCGGCCCGCCACGGCAGCGATGAGTTGCTGGCCTACGCCGCCCATCTGCTGGCCTACAGCGAGCGCCTCACGCGCGCGGCCATCCGCTCCTGGCCGCAGGGCAGCTACACCTTTGAGGATTCGATCGAATCGGTCGTGGACGGGCACACGACCCCCGCGCCCATCCGCGTGACCGCCGCGGTCAGCGGCGAGACGGTGACGTTCGACTTCAGCGGCACCTGTCCCAGCATACACGGCTCGCTCAACGCGCCTCTCAGCGTGACCAGGTCGGCCTGCTACTACGTGGTGCGCTGTCTGGTGGGCGAGGACGTGCCGGTCAACGCCGGCTGTTTTGCTCCGGTGCTGGTGGATGCGCCGTCCGGCTGTTTGGTGAACGCCCGCCCGCCCGCGGCCGTGGCCGGCGGCAACGTGGAGACCTCGCAGCGCATCACCGACGTCGTGCTCGGCGCGCTGGCGCAGGCCCTGCCGGATCGCATCGCCGCGGCCGGTCAGGGCACGATGAACAACTGCATGATGGGCGGTCAAAACGCCGACGGCTCACCCTGGACCTACTATGAGACGCTCGGCGGCGGCATGGGCGCGCACCCGTTGGGCGACGGCTTCAGCGGCGCCCACGTCCACATGAGCAACACGCGCAACACGCCGGTCGAGGCGCTCGAACTGGCCTACCCGCTGCGTTTGACCCGCTACCATCTGCGGCGGGGCAGCGGCGGCGCAGGCCAACATCGCGGCGGCGACGGCATCGTGCGCGAGTACGAAATCCTGCGCCCGACCACTGCCACCATCCTGAGCGAGCGCCGCACCATCCCTCCCTGGGGACTGGCCGGAGGCTCACCCGCCGCGCCCGGACGCAATATCCTGATCGACATCGACGGTTCGGAGGAGGAGTTGTCCTCCAAAGTCACCCGCCGCCTGCAGCCCGGCCAGCGCCTGCGCATCGAGACACCCGGCGGCGGTGGCTGGGGAAAGGCTGCGTCCTGAATGGCGGGCTACACTACCGCTCCAACTTCCACGCCACCACCACACTCACCAGACTGATCGCCGCACCCGCTGCGAAAACCCACTGGAAGGCCTCGCTCGGCCCCGGCGCAAAGCGCAGCGCCTGTTGCAGCGCCGCGCCCGCGAACGTCGCGCCGATGACGCCGCCGCCGAAGCGGGCCGTGCTGTACAGACCGGCCGCGCCGCCGCTCTCAGTCGCAGGGATCTCCTCCATCGCCGCACGGTGAAGCGCGGCCAGGGCCAGCCCGCCTCCCAACCCCTGCACCAGGATCAGCCCTGCCGCGCCCAACAGGGGCGGGGAAAGTAGGGCCAATCCGGTCAGCGCGCTGCACTGCATCACGAAGCTGCTGCCCACGATCCAACGGCAGTGTATCCGGTCCGAAAGCTGCCCGCCCAGGCGGGTTGTGGCCAGAATCGCGCCGGCAAAGACCGTCGCGAAGACGCCCAGTTCCTTCGCACTCAGCCCGTACACGTCTGTCAGGTAAAGAACGTGCAGAAAGTTCACCGTGTGCATGATGATCATCCGGCAGCCGGCCGCCATCGAGGCGGCGCCGAAGTTCTTGCGCTTGTAGAGAGCGAAATTGACCAGGGGTGTTAGGGTACCCTTTTCCCGCCGCCAGAAAAGGACGCCCAAGCCCACCGCAACCGCCAGAAAGCGCCAATCGCGCAGCGGTTCGACACCGCTGACCGTGCGGCTGGACAGGTAGAACATGGCGAACACGAGCGTGCCCCCCAGAAAAACCGCGCCCGGCCAATCAAACGCCTGAAGCCCCTCCCCGCTGACAGGGCGCTGGGCTGGCACCTGCCGGTAGACCACCCACAGAGCGATGACCCCGACCAGCAGGCTCGGCAGAAAGACGTAGTTCCAGCCGAGTTGATCGACCGCCAATCCGCCCAGCACCGGCCCCAGCATCGCCGCCCCGGGCGCGACCGAACTCCACGTGCCCAGCGCCCTGCCCTGCTGCGCCGGTGGGAAGCGCTCGGCGATGATGGCGATGCAGAGCGGATAGAACCCTGCCGTGCCCGTGCCTTGTAGAATGCGGCCAATCAGGAACTGCGGCAGGTCGCGCGCCAGCAGGCAGACAAGCGTGCCAATCAAAAAGAGGACGATGCCGCTCTGGAAGAGCCGCGCCTTGCCCAGGCTGTCCCCCAACTTGCCGTACAGGGGCATGAAGATCACGAACGGCAGACTGTAGGCGGTCACCAGCCAGGCCGCCAGGTCCGGCTCCGCGCCGAACGCGTCCCGGATCGTCGGCAGCGCCACGCCGAACATCGACATGTTGAAGGTGGTCATGCCGACCGGGATCATCAGGCCGATCAGCAGCCCCCACAGCGGCCGCCCCGGTTTATCCGGGGCGGCCGTTGCCGTTGAGTTGAATTCCCGCGATTCCATGGAGGGGCATTCCCGTAGTGGGCAGAATCTGTCTATAATACCCTGAAATTAGCGGCCAAACGAAATTGTTTAAGTCGAGGTCCGCCGCCCGCCAGCGCTGACGTGTGCAGCCCAAGATAGGGGCGCATCCTGCATGCAGCATCGTGTCACGCACTCTAAATTCAATCGGGACATCCTGTCATTTCGATTAAATAATATATCCAAATTGAAGCCCCGCACACCATTGCCCGGCTTGCGAGTTCTGCTTTCTCTTCCGCCGCGCATTCATGACCTGCTCCTGTCATGCCACCAGCCTCCCGCGCGTCAACCGTCCACGAATTCATATTCAATTTCCGAAGAAACAAATAAACTAGTACGCCCGAACCCGCCCGAACCCGCCTACAAACGCTCATAGACGCTCGCAAACGCTCGCAAACGCCCGTGCGAGAGCCTGCATCATAAATTCTGTACTGTTGACCTCCCACTGCCCCCCAGTTCCCCCGTCCTCATCGCTGGATCGCCACCCTTTCAAACCTCACCCCCATTCTGCGCTGCACCCGCGCTGACCGGGTGCATCCCAAATTATAGGGAAGGTGTCCCTGGGATCGCGGGCATCTCGCCCGCAGGCAGTTTCGGTTCCCCTGCCTGTTGAAGAACTGCTCCAGGAGGTGACGGATGCAGGTTGCCTGTGGCCGGATTCGAACCGCAGTTCGCCTGATGCTCGTCAATGAAGACGCCGCCTGATCCGGCGCCGTCAACTGTCTCCACCACTTCAACTGCATCAACTGCAGTTCAGACAACTGCTGAGAATCCTGCTCCTTCCAGAGCAAGCCGGAAACCCACCCCCATTCTGAGATGCACCCTGGCATTTCCAGCAACTGCAAACTTCTCAATCTTGTAGTACAATTGTGCGAAACATAAACGAACGCAGCCGCGGCCCTGCCGCAACTGTAGGCCAGCTCAGAGTGAGTGTCATGTCATTTTGCGCATCCCGCGCCCGCCGCGGGAACCATGCCGAGCAAAAAACTGCCCTCCCTGCCCAGCCAATGCTGCAACCGCCCGTTGCCCGCCATACCCGAAAAAAGTGATTTTAACACGCGCAAACATGCTCAAATATGCCCGAACACGCCCGAACACGCGTAAACATGGCCAAACATGCCCGAACACGAAAAAAAAATTTGGCGCGACTAAACGCGACTAAACGCGACTAAACGCGACCAAACACGCTCGCTCTAATGTGAATCCCGTTTAAAACCGAGACTTTTCGGGCGCATAAAGCAGTTGAATCGTGGCCATCTCGTCTGCCCTTACGCAATCCGCCATCCGCAGGTCAGAAAAATGCGGGTTCCCGATGTGAACGCACATTTGACAATTAAATAATATGTCTTAATTGAGGGTCCCCTATTCGATTGCCCGGCTGACGAGTTCTGCTTTCTCCTCCGCCGCGCATTCATGACCCGCTCCTCTCACGCCATCAGCCACCCGAACGTCAACCGTCCAGGAATTGATACTCACTATCAAAAAATTTTTGCGAAGACTCTCGTAAACTCTCGTAAACTCTCCTAAACGCTCGCAAACGCTCGCAAACGCTCACAAATGCTCGAACGAGTTCCTGCATCATAAACTCGTCCTGTTGACCTCCCGATTCCCCTCCTGTTTCCCGTCCTCATCGCCGGATCGCCACGCTTTCAGACCTCACACCCCTTCTGCCTTGCACCCGCGCCGCCCTTCTTGGTAGACGATTTGCCCTTTATCGGGTATGATCTGTGCCAATCCCGTTCAATGGCTGATATGTGCCCCAACCCGAGCAGAATTCAGCTTGAATATACGCAGCATAAAGACGCAACGCGTTACCCCTTCGCTTTCTGAAAGCAGGCCCGACGCGCAGGCTACAATTCCAGTATCCATCTACGAAGGCTGATTCGTGTTCCAATCCGCGCGACAATCAGCCGGAGCACAGGAGACACGCGATGACTGAACGCTCCTATACACCGGTCGAGGTGCCGCAGCACATTCTGGACCGTTTCAAGAAGTTGCCTGTGGCGACCGTATGGCATACGGTGCATCTTCATGCCGGTGTGCCTCTTCCCTTTATGGAAAACGTCCGCCCTTGCACGCCGGGTCAGCCGCTGGCCGCGCGCGCGCGCACGCTGCGCTATCTGCCGCCCAGACCGGACCTGCTGACGGAGGTTCAGATCGGCGAGAATTCGCCCGAATACAAGGCCATGGCCCGCTGCGGCCCCGGTGACGTGCTCGTGTGCGATGTGATGGGCGACGCCCGCCCCTGCATCTTCGGCGACGTGAAAGCGCTGCAGTTGAAGATGAACAACGCCGACGGCGTCGTCACCGACGGCGGCATCCGCGACCTGGACATTATGGTGCAGGAGGAGTACGGGCTGATCATCTACGCCCGTGATCGGACGCCCCTCGGTGGCGTGCCCTACGCGATCCCGGCGCAGGAGAACGTGGACGTTCAGTGCGGTCGCGTATTGGTGCGGCCCGGCGACGTGCTCGTCGGGGACAACGACGGCGTGGTGGTCGTGCCGTCCTGGTTTGCAGAGGAGTGCGTCGAACTGACCGAGGTGCATGAGGAAGCGGAGACGATGATCAAGGAACGCATCCTGGCCGAAGGCGTCGTGCCCGGCAAGTACTATCCGCCCGGGCCGGAAACCTTCGAGAAGGTGCGCGCGGCGCGCAAGACCGCGATGGCTGGCCGCTAGTGGCCTGGTTCTGCGCCATCTGCTATTTGCTACACACTGGCCTTCAGGAGTCGCCTGATGACTGAACGTTCCTATTCACCGGTCGAAGTGCCGCAGCATATTCTGGACCGTTTCAAGAAACTGCCGGTCGCGACCGTTTGGCATGTTGCCCATAGTGCCGCCGGCGTGCCTCTTCCCTTCATGGAAAATGTGCGCCCGTTCACGCCGGGCCAGCAGCTGGCCGCCCGCGCCCGCACGATGCGCTACCTGCCCCCGCGCCCCGACCTGGCCGCGGCCATGCCGGGCGGCGAAAACGCGCTCGATTACAAGGCCATGTCCCGCTGCGGTCCCGGTGACGTGCTGGTGGTCGATATCATGGGCAATGCCGGCCCCGCCGTCTTCGGCGACATTAAAGCGCTGCTACTTAGAATGAACAACGCCGACGGCGTCGTGTGCGATGGCGGCATCCGCGACCTGGACATCATGCTCCGGGAGGAGTACGGGCTTATCATCTACGCCCGCGACCGAACTCCCTACGGCGGCGGCCCTTGGGCCTTCCCCGCAGAGGAAAATGTGGACATCCAGTGCGGCGGCGCGCTGGTGCGGCCCGGTGATGTCCTGGTCGGCGATGATGACGGCGTCGTGGTCGTGCCCTCCTGGTTCGCAGAGGAGTGCGTTGAACTGACCGAGGTGCATGAGGAAGCCGAGACGTTGATCAAGGTGCGCATCCTGGCTGAAGGGGTCATCCCCGGCAAGTACTATCCGCCGAAGCCGGAAACCTTCGAGACGTTGCGCGCGGCGCGCAGATCAGGGCAGAAGTAGCTGCACAGGCACAATTCGCCTGCAGCATGATAAGGAGCGAAGTATGGCGACTTTGGTAATGGAGCGGCCAATGACCGGACAGGCGGAAGCCCAAACCGACCCGTCAGGCAAGCCGGGCGAACACACCGCGACCCGGCAGCGGATTATCGACTGCGACGTGCATCATCGGGCCCCCGGCGTGGAGGCGCTGTTCCCTTATCTGCCGCGCCAGTATGTCGAGCAGATCAAGGACTTTGGCCCGATGACCCCGGCTCTGGGCTATACCAATATGCCGGGCGGCGGCACGCGCCAGGATCTGTGCGAGGACGCCGAAAACGAGCCCAACCCGGGTACCGTCCCCGCAGTCTGCATCGAAAAGCATCTGGACCGCTACGGCATCGACATGGCCGTCCTGACCGGCGAGGGCGGGCCGTACAGCATGGCCGTGCATCCGACAGTCGACTACGCCGCCGCCTACTGTCGCGCCTTCAACGACTGGACGCTGGAGAACTGGGTCGCCATGGATGACCGCCTGCGGGCTTCGATTCACATCGCGCCGGCCGATCCCCTGCAGGCCGCGGCCGAGATCGACCGCCTGGGAGATCATCCCGGCGTGGCCCAGGTGTTGATGCCGGCCGGCAGTCTGCATCCCTTCGGCAACCGCATCTACCACCCGATCTACCAAGCCTGCGAGCGCCACGGCCTGCCCATGTGTATACACTTCGGCGGCGAGGGCGCCGGTTTCTCCGCGCCGCCGACCGCGGCTGGCTATCCCACCTACTATCTGGAAATGCGCATGGCCCGCCCGCAGATCGCGATGGCCCATACCGCCAGCCTCATCTGCGAAGGCGTTTTCGAGAAATTCCCCAACTTCAAGTTCCTCTTCATCGAGCATGACGTCTTCTGGGTGCCTGGGCTGATGTGGCACATGGACGCCGACTGGAAGAGCCTGCGCGACTACACGCCCTGGGTTAAGCGGCTGCCCAGCGAATATCTGCTCGAGCATATTCGCTTCGGCTCGCAGCCCTTCCCCAACGCGCCCGACCGTCAAGCGCTGGACACCTTCCTCGATTGGCTCCACGCCGACCAGGTGATGGTCTTCGCCAGCGACTACCCCCACTGGGATTGGGACGAGCCGAGTTCCTTCATGCGCGGCCTCGACAAAAATCTGCGCCCGCGCGTGATGTACGACACCGCCGCCGACCTGTACGGAATCCAGTGATGCCCGCCCACGTGATCGCTGCCGCGCATGAGATCCCGCCCGGCGGCCGCAAGATCGTAACCGTCAACGGACGCGAGATCGGCGTCTTCAATCTCGGCGGCGAGTACTTCGCCCTGCGCAACATCTGCCCGCACCGCACGGGGCCGCTCTGCCGCGGCCGCCTGCGCCCGCTCGTGCTTCCCGACGGCATGACCGGCATGACCTACACGCGCGAAGGCGAGATCATCAAGTGTCCCTGGCACCAGTGGGAGTTCGACATCAAGACCGGCGAGGCGCTCTACGATCCCCGGCTGCGCGTGCGCACCTACCGCGTGGAGATGGAGGAAGGGCAGGTGGTGTTGTACGCGTGAAGTGGGTAGCGTATAGATTTCCCCTCTTTCCGATTAATCTCCACCAATTTCACTTCAGGATATGCCGGTCTGGTTGGAGATGTGGCATTGCGTAGCTGGAGGAAACTGAGGCCAACCCCACCCCGTACATGGTCCGCAGGGGACGTCAATGACTTGGACAAGTTGGAGTTGCCTCCCTGCCAATCAAATGCACTCGGCTTTTCCCACTGTCTTCTACCCGGACTGTTCGATAGTGTCGGTTTCTGCCTGCCTCGCTGTCCATGAAAGAGTCATCCAAACATCTCGGCTTTCTTGTAAGGAGGAGACATACTGGTGAATAATCAGGGCAAAAACAAGCCAATCCCTTGCGGCCAGACTTCCATCAGGTCGGCCATCTTCCTGGCGTGCATCGTCCTCTCCGCTCTGACGGCGGCAGGCTGCGTCTTCTCAACCGGCCAACTGGAAACGGCGCTGTGTTCCAACGGCGTTGCCGTGGCCGACCCACAGGCAAACCCGGATCTGGTTTCCGACTGCGCCGCTCTCCTGGGGATCAAGCATACGCTGGCAGGAGACGCCACCTTGAACTGGAGTGAGCAACTCCCAATCGATCAATGGGAGGGTGTTAGCGTTGGCGGTGAAGACGTCCCGCTGCGCGTCACCGAGGTCCGGCTCGACGGCCTTGGACTGACAGGGGAGATTCCGCCCGGGTTGAGCGCCCTTTCCGCGCTGGAGGGGCTCTGGGTTCACGACAATCGACTGACCGGCCGCATTCCGGCTGAACTTGGCACGCTCGTCAACCTGCAATGGCTCTGGTTCTACGACAACCGGCTGTCGGGAGAGATCCCGGTTGAACTGGGCAGGCTTGCCGAACTACAGGGTTTGGGGCTGCACGAAAACCAGCTGACCGGCGCCATCCCGGTAGAACTTGGCGCTCTCTCCAAATTGGAATGGCTGCGCCTGGACGGCAACCGGCTCTCAGGCCTGATTCCCATCGGCCTGGGAGGGCTCGCCAATCTTAAGGGACTGGGCCTTCACCGAAACCAGTTGACAGGCGCTATCCCGGCCGATCTTGGCGGCCTCGCCAGCGTGGAGTGGTTGCGTCTCGATGCCAACCACTTGGAAGGCGAGATTCCGGCCGCATTGGGAGCGCTCGCCAACCTGGAGGGACTGGGTCTGCAGGAGAACCATCTGACGGGGACCATCCCGCCCGCATTGGGAGAGCTCGCCAATCTGAATTGGCTGCACCTCTTCAATAACGATCTGACCGGCGAGATTCCGCCTGAATTGGGCAACCTGGCCAACATGGAATGGCTGCGGCTGGACGGAAACGGTCTCACGGGCGCGATTCCCCCGGCGTTGGCAAACCTCTCCAATCTGCGCGAACTGCTGCTCTCCGACAACCGGTTGACCGGCGCCATCCCGCTTGAACTCGGCGCGCTCTCCAGCCTGGAATGGCTGCGGCTGAATGACAATCAATTGACCGGTGAAATTCCAACCAGGTTGACAAGACTCGACAGACTGCGGGAACTGGGACTCGCCGACAATAAATTGACGGGCGCGATTCCGCCTGAGCTTGGCCTTCTCCCTTTCCTCGAAGGACTGGACCTTCAGGGAAACCGCTTGACCGGCGCCATCCCCGGCGAGCTGGGCTCGCTCGCGGACCTTGAATGGTTGCACCTTTTCGGCAACCGGCTGACGGGAGAGATCCCGGCGGATCTGGGCGCGCTTGCCAAGCTGCAATGGCTGCGCCTTGATGGAAACGAACTGTCCGGGGAACTCCCGGCTACCCTTGGCAACCTTCACGATCTGAAGGAGTTAAACCTGGATGACAACCGCCTGACCGGCGCAATCCCTCCGCAGTTGGGCGCACTCTCCAATTTGCGCAAACTGGGCCTGGCAGAGAACTTGCTGGCTGGAGCGATTCCGGGACAACTGGGAAACCTTGACGATCTGCGCGAGTTGCGGCTGGACAACAACCGGTTGTCGGGAGCTGTTCCGGTTGCATTGGGCGCACTCACCAACCTGCGTGAGTTGGGTCTTGGCGGCAACCTGCTGACGGGATCGATTCCTGCCGAACTGGGTGGGTTTGTAAACCTGCGCAGGCTGCGGCTGTCCCAAAATCAAATCAGTGGATGTCTGCCGCCAAACTGGCATGAGGTAGGCAACAGCGATCTGTCCGAGACGGGCCTGCCCTATTGCCAATGAACCACACTGCTCCGAACAGGCGCATCGACAGCTTATCCGCATTTATGGGAACGGGTGTTTAGTGGGTTCTCGCAGGCCAAGGGAGAGCGATGAGTTCCGTTTCGGCCAGTGAGCCAACGTATGAGATCATGGCGCAGGGGCGCTGGAAAACGGCGCGCATAGTGGAGATCTGTACACGGGCGGAAGAGGCGGAGCGCGCGGCGAAGTGGTTGGCGTGACGCCGTCGGCCTGGTTGTCCCGCGCTATCATAGGGGTAAAGCTGAATGTGGGCTTTCTGAGGGATCGATTTGCGCCGGAGCGGTGTCGATCTGCAGGTGGGTGAAGATTTCATTCGGGATCGTGTGCGGATCCCGATGTACGCGATTGACCGGTGCCGCTTGACGAGGTGCGACGGCGCCATGGCCTCGAAGTCTAAGCCACTGCCTAAGCCATCATTCTGTCCATCCTGATGGACGCCACCCGCCCTCCGTCCAAATCGAACTCTTCTCCCGGTCCGGTGGTGCGAAATCCCAACGACTCGAATAAAGACTGTTTTTCTCCATCTTCGACCGAAACGACTGCATAGCATGTCGACGTGCTCTGACCAGGGAATGCGTTGATCGCGGCTTGCACCAACGCTTCCCAGACCGCCGCAAAGCGCGCATGAGCGAAGCCGTCAATCTGGCTGTCACCTGCGTCATCCCTGCGGGCCGTCGCCAGCCCAACAACTCTTCCTTCAGCCGCCTTGGCGACGAACCAGGCGCCACCGGCGCTCAGCTTTATCCGTTGATAGCGCACATACAGACCCATACACGATCTCAGCGTGGCATAGCGTGTTGAGTACATCTTTGCGTTCGCGTCCAGCACCTGCCAGTCATGCGGGCAAACAAGCAACGGAACTATCGCAAGTCGATGCGCGGCAGTCGCCTCTACAACTGTTGCTGTACCTTCCTTGAAGTAATCGACCAAGAAAGATTCGGGGGATTCTCCGTTGAGGACATTGACCATCACCGCTGCCCCAGCCAGCTTCCGCCACCCGAGTCGGTGGTAGACGCGCGCTGCGGCTGGATTGACAGTCCCCAGCAAAAAAGCCTCGCCGCCGGCGGTGCGAAAATCCTCCACCGCCTGGCGACACAGGTCCGTGGCAATGCCCGCCCGCGCAACCGGGGGTCCGTGGCAACCTCGCTGAATCCCGCCAGAGCCGGCATGGTCTTCGAATGCATGGTAAAGCAGCTGCCTGCCAGTCGTTTACCCTCTCTGTGCAAGTAGAGCGTGCTATGGCTGTAGGCCCCTTCAGCGCCCAGAAAAACCTCGCGCCCTATGTCCGGCAACACCTCTCCAAAAATGGATGCCCAGAAAGGGAACAGTTCGTCGATCAGGTCTTCTGAAATCGGGATTTCGTATCGCAAGGGTTAATCTCCGACATCTGCAGCCACATAGGAAGGGGAATGAAACAACCCGTCCGGCATTTGAGGCGGCTGAAGCAAAATGGCCGGGTTTGCTCAACCTTTACCACGATGGATATCATCCTGGACGGCAAGTTTTCCAAAACAAAGAACGACCATAAAATCTATGGCCGTTTCTACCAACATTCCACTGTTGCACCTCCAATAAAGCGATTTCCCGACAGCACGCTCCGGGGGGCGACAAGGCACGCCCGCTGTGCCCGCAAAAAGCAGAATCCCTGCCCCGCAACGTCGGTCGCAGCCAACGCGTGACGATTGAGAATGGATTGCCATCCGTCCCATCGATGAATGCCGTGGATGGGTCTTCGATTGTGGCCGGGCGGCAGCCCAATTGGAGCCGGGATGATGCTTGTCTGGCCCTGGGACGCTTTGGCCCGACCTGTAGGAGCGGGGCGGAGCGATGATTTTCCAAGTGGGGCCGCCCGCGGCTGAGCCTTCGGTCGAGAGTCATCGGCGAGAATCCAGCGCCTCTGCCAGCGCAACGTGCCATGCGACCTAGCTGGTCAGGTTGCCGCGCAAAGCCCATATCCGCTCAGCGAAAGGCGCGCAGGGAAACAACTCCATGTCCAGCTGCAGCAAATCTCCATGGGCGCTGCTGGCCTCGATACGCGATATCTCCTCACCCCGCTCGAGCCGGCGCAGGATATTGCCGGCCCCACCAGAGCCAACCCCGGACCGGCCAACCGGCCTTAGCCAAGTGTACCATCTGCCCCACCTGCCCTCCTGTCCCGAGTCGACCGGCGCTGCCGTGTTCACGGATGCGTCGACGACCTTCGTCACGATCGGTCCGCGTCGCGCCCGCGCAGGATCTGGTCCGGTTCTACCCGTGTTCCCGCCGTCGCTTTCCGCTCACGAACTCCTTGCAGCCATGCGGCTGCGGAGGGCCGCGACGCGATGTGCTCCAACTCTACGCGCAAGAATTTTTGCATCGACTGGCGTTGGCGCGCGGCGCGCGCCGCGAGTTCGTCGCGAACTTCCTCTGTTACACCCCTGATCGTTATCTGTACAGGCATGGCCGCATCATGCCATCAGCGATGGCGTTTTACAACAGCCATTACGCCTCTGGAACGGTCCTCCCCACCGCCTGCCAGCCGCGCGTGGGACGATGCGGCCGGCCGGAGTCGCCTGAACAGGCGCGGCGTCGCGGGCTGGTCGATATCGCGCTGTGCCGGGTGCTGTCGGACGCGGGCCTGCGCCGCGGCGAGGCGGCTGCGCTTAAGTGGGGCGACGTGGCGCGCTGGGAGGACGGCTCGGACCGGCTGCGCGTGGGCCGCTCGAAGACCGACGCCGAGGCGCGCACCGTCTACCTGACGCCGGCCGCGGTGGCGGCTTTGGACGCGATGCGGCCGGCAGATGTGGACGGGTCGGCTTCGCTGTTCGGGCTGTCCGCGCCCTCGATCGCGCGCCGCGGCCGTGGTGGCCGGGCTGGGGTCGGGTTTCTCCGGCCATTCGGCCCGCGTCGGCATGGCAAGGCGCATGGCCGCGGCCGGCGCGCCGACGCATGAGATCATGGCGCAGGGACGCTGGAAAACGGCAACGATGGTCGAGGTCTATCCGCGCGCGGAGGAGGCGGGACGCGCGGCGAAATGGTTGGCGTAGGCGAATCCAAAAAGTTCAGTCCGGCCGGATGATTGCCCTTACCAAAGCGTCGTCAAGCGCGGCGGGCGGCATCGGCATGTCCGGCGGTAACGGGGACCAATTCAAGTGAAACCGTCTCCAGGAGAAGTTCGTGTCCGGCCGCGGTTCCGCTCCTGCTTTCAACAACCATTGCGGCCTCAAGCAACGTGGCCTCCGACATTCGTCGGGGCCACGCCGTCGCGATTGCCTTTTCATAGCCTGTCGCGTCCGGCTCGCCGAACAAAATAGCGGGGATCGTCGATGTGTCGACAATCACTTGGGCAAACCTTGTTCGTCGTAGAGCAGATGGCCGTGCTCGACAGCAGCAGGCCCGGGAGCGAGCAGCGCAGCGCTGGCCGATGGCATGCAATTCTTGCGCCAGCGCAGTAGCGTCGCGTTTGCGCAAGACGATCGCAATGGCGCCGGTTGTGGTTTCGCCGGTCAAGCGGGCCAGCTACAAGGCCGGCAAGCAGGTCTCGGCGTTGCTGAATTTCGGGCTCATCGGTTGCCCAGATAAGATGTGTCGCCTGCGGGGTACCCTGCATCATCGTGACATTGACGGCAAAAGCAGGCTCCTCGAAGTTCCAACCTCGGCATTCGTTGACAGAACAAATGGTTATCCATTCACGATGCGCTGGCTGCGGTCCGGTACCGTCGCACTGGAAACAGACGGCTGCGGAAAATCATTATCGCGCGTCTGCCAATCGTAAGTGAACCAAGATTTTCTCTGTCTCCCAGACACCTATTTCAACGGCAGGTGCCAGGGCTTCGGTGACGTGAACAACCAGACGCAGATCGTAAGCACCGGGAGGGAGATCGGCCCGAAGGTCTAACTAGTGCAGCGAATAGAAGATTTCGCCTGGAGGCCATTGTCCGTTAGGTGTATAGGTTGTCGCACTCGCCAGAGGTTCATCCTTCTGGTAGACTCGTCGCCCTTCATCGTTGTACAGGCGCAGCGATGTCGAATAGTCTATATCCAGTGAGGGTGTTGTCTGCCACTGCAGGACTCCCCACAGAGACCGGTCCTGGTTCAGTTCGAACGGTTGCTGCACGGACAGTTGTTCCTCGCCGAGGCCAAGTGCAATACCGAGAAGAGGGATGCCCCAATCGTAATGAACTGTCGGGGATTCCAGTTGTTCATAGAAGGTCCAGGGTAGTTGAAGAGTGATATCCGTGTAGTTGTGGACTCGGAAGCCCTCCATTTCGTCGCTGCCCGCGTAACGTCCGTACTTTCTGAGGAGAAAGTCGAAAGTTACGATGTCGTCTTCAATCCCGGCGCTGTCGCTATCCCACTCCACTACTTTTACCACGGAAACGTTCTCTGCAGCCGCCAGCCGGGATTTTATTTTTTGTGGTAGGCGGGAATCGTCCACAGGGAGAACGTAGCCTGACGCGTCGCCCTGAAAGAAGAATCTGAAGGTGCAGTTCCAAGAGAGATCTTCCCTCCAAATGTTACCAGGGAGCAGGTAGACCATACCGGTATTGGACGGTTGTGCATTCAACTCCTGGGCCAATTCTCCCAGCAGAGCATCATACGATAGTCTTCTTGCGGCGGGCGCTGCTGCCCACTCCTGGAAGTAGGTTCGATAAGTGTGCGCACCCAGGATCAAGATGAGCCCGCCGACTACCATCCCCAAAACGGGGGTTAGCCAAGTCTCATTTTCACGGAAAATCCGAAACACAGGGGAAGTTAGATTGTGACTTCGCTCTCTCAGGACTCGAAACATCTCCCACATGCCGACACCTGTTAGCAGGTAGGCAGCTGGCACAGACCCTATCATGCGTGGGGTGAAGGGCTCATCGATAAATTCAACCAGAATTGCGGGCAAGAGCAACAATCCCAGCCAGAGAAGCAGCAGTCTACAGGCCGGTCGTGATCGCCAGTGGTAGACGGCCGTCCCCACGCCAAACCAAAAGAAGACGGCTTACAGAGGATTCAGTAGAGGTTGGCCGGCAAGGTTGAATAACCAGCTCGGGTCGCCGCGAAATCCAAATGTAAATAGATAAACCCACAAGTTCCTTACAAATGAGCGCAAGGGATTATGAAGTGGACCATCGGCAATCGCAGATCCTCCGCAAGTAAAGATGGATCCTAGTCCCAAAAGGACTCGGGGTGCTGATTATAGTAGGCAAGAATCGGGGCGGCCACAATGCCGGCTGTACCCACAAACATGGCAACCCAAGGGAAGGCAGCACGTATGATAGATGTAGAGGCGGCAACGTTATGTTGGGGCGCACGTCCATCATTTCCCACTCCTTTTCTCTTGTTCCTTACCCTAGGAAGCAGAAAAGACAGGCCAAAGATGAGGAACAGAAGGGGCGTGAAACGCGCCGCAACGGAGGTGTATGCCAGCAGCCCTGCGCACACGCCTGCCAGCGCAATGCGCCACCAACTCCTTTGGCTCCAGCCCGACCAGAGCAGTGCTAGACAGAGGGAGAGAAGCAGTGGCAGAAAGTTGCCTCTGAACGCAGTACGCCCTATGATGGTTTGACTCATGGAAGTGGCGAGGAGGCCAGCGCTGACGGCCCCGACAAACAAGCCGCGCCAGCGAGTGGAAGTTCCCCTTTCATCATGCTTGAAGAGCAGCCATCCTAACCAGAACACTGCAAAGACTGTTGTCGCGCTGGCCAGGGCGCCAGGTAAGCGAACGGCAAGAATCGTGCGTCCTAGAATGGAGACGACAAAAGCGACGACATAAGCGTACAATCCTTCCCTGCCGCCACTTTCAGGAAAGTAAACGGCATGTTTTCCCTGCAACACCTCGAGGGCATTCACTCCATGAGCAGCTTCGATTTGATCGAGCGCGAAAGGGACTTCGTTTATGCGATGAAGACGCAGCATCGCGACAGTTACTGATATGGCAAACAGGACTGCCCCCAGCATGATCGAGAAGCGCAGCCTTTGGGTTCTTGCTATTCTGGAAGTACCCTCTGGACGTTGCGTCGCAGATGTTGTTTCAGCCATTTTTTGTTGCGGGGGTTGAAAAGCTAGCAAGGGAAGATGGTCTATGGATCCATCTCTTTCAAACGTCGTACATCAGGTTTCATTGATCTATTATTACGTCTAACGTGGTTATACTTAAATAGGTCGGCAGATGAATTTGATTCATGGCGAACATAGATGGAATTCACCGGCCGACGCCATCTCCATAACCTCAAACGGGCCGGACCCTGGCGTCCGCTCGTGTTTGCGAAAAGCATTTACGGTCTGAGGACATTTCCGATCCATTCATATATTCCTGAAATGTACTTGCTCTCAATTTTTGTTAGATGGCACGCCGCTCGAGTAGGCCCCATAAACCCAAACTGTTACGGCCTCAGCCCAATTTTCCTCTGGAGTGCTGTTATTGATTTTGTTGGCGTACGGCGATATGTAATACTCTACTGCGCTAAAGATTTCCACTATTTGTGCTGGAACCAATAGTGCGTCTACGGACTCCCAGTATTCGGTAGCCTTCTCCGTTATACTCCTCTGGCAGGAAGCTCGGCACAGTGCATGAATTGCATGCGCCTTTTCATGAACCGCCGCTCCCCGGATATAGGATTCGGAAAAACCGGAAGCAAATAGATTTTTTCTCTTGAACTGAATTTCGTTCAATCCATAGAGACAAGCCGCGTGAGGAAACCCAAAGTCAAAACAATCCCCGACCGAACTTGATTCCCACAGACTCCATTTTACCTTACCGTCGGTTAAGGACTCCAGACGGGCGAGGCCAACGGTCGTCCCGGCGCCGATAAGACCACCGATATTTTTGGCAAATGCGACAACACCCTGCCCGAGCAGGCTCAAGTTATCAAATCCCGGATCTAATGTGAATCCCGTTTGAAACCGGTACTCTTCGGGCGAACAGAGCAATTGAATCGTGGCCGTCTCGCCTACCCTTACGCAATACGCATTACGCAATCCGGAAAGAAGCGGGTTCCCGGCTGAACGCGCATTAGCAGTGGTTGACTCTTGAAGAACTGGTCAAAGAGGTGACATCTGCAGGTTGCCTGCCGGCAGAATCGGACTGTGATTCGCCCGGTTCTCGTCAACGAAGACCGCGATCTGCGCCGGCGCCGCTAATCATCTCCATCACTTAACTGTACAAATCACAGTCCGGACAACTGTGAACGCCCATCAGTTCCCTCCGCAACGCCGTTCCCTACCCTTCGTGCCCTTCGTGGATCTCCCAGCCCTGCCATCTGACCATGGGCTTTCGGAAACTCACCCCCATTTTTAGCTGAACCGCTTCCCCACCCACCCCTGCCGCGTCAATACCTCCCCAGTCCAAAGCAAAAGATTTCAGAGTGTGCTACATTGCTTTCGCAGGACCAAAATTGCCTCGCTGCCCGCCTGCGGCGACAACAATTTACCAGTCCAAAGCAAAAGATTTCAGAGTGTGCTACATTGCTTTCGTAGCAACCAAAAAGCCCAGCCGCACGCCTGCGGCGACAACACAAAGGGAGAATAGAAATGACTTCAACACCCTGCAAAAGCCTCAAGAAAGACGGGACCCCCTGCCGCGGCAACGGCCTCGACCAGCTCGACGGCTACTGTATCGCCCACGCCCCCGCCGACAAAGCATGGCAATGGCGCTCGCGCGGCGGCAAGGCCTCGTCTGCCGCCGCCCGCGCCGACAAACGCATACCCGACCGCCTGCGCGACGCCATCGATAAAGTGTCCACCGGCATGGACCAGGTCCTCGAAGGCAAGCTAGAACCCGCCGCCCTCTCCGCCATTTCCCGCGCCGCAAAAGTACTCATCGAACTCTACCGCCTCGCCGACCACGAGATGGACCTGATTCGCGCCGAGGAAACCGCCGCCGCCGCCGCCCAGGTCGCCGGTGCCGCTGGCGACCCCGAACTCCTCGACGCTGCCGCCGCCATCACCGCCTGGCAAGACCAGTACAGGATCAGCTCCCTGACCGATCAGGGCCTTGTCGCGCCCGAACCTGTAGAAACCAAAGACGCCGACCAACCACAGGCCCGCGTCCTGACCGCCGCCGGCAGACAGCGCTTCGGCTACCAGCGACTGACCAAGTACACAAGGAAGGATATCGACGTCTGCAGAGAACTGGTGATAGACAACCCTCCTGAAGGACATGATCTGCCCGTCGCACTCTATGACCTGTACTTTATCCGTAAGAACCTGAACGAGCTCCTCACCGACTGCGCGCCCGCTTCCCCGCCCGTAGTGGACGCCCTGTCCGGCCAGCCCCTCAGCCGGCTGCCGGCCGCTGTCATACCGGCGACCGTGCCAATCGTCGGCCCCGGCCAGGCCGAACAGGCTGCAAAAAACCTGCAGGACCTGCTCCAGCCTGCCAACGAGCTGACCCGGCAAATCGAAGACCTGTACGAGAAACGTTATGGGGGTCCGTACGACTATGAGGAAGAGATGGAGGAAGAAGAGAAGGCCAACAAGCCGGCAAACCTCGAGGAGATACGCCGCCATCTCACCGATTTCTCGTTAGCCTGCAGCCTTTTGCCACAAGTGTCTTCAGATGAATAACATATGATTTTATACGACTCGCGCGCGGCCAACTCGTCGTCGCCGCGCATACGTCGGGCCAAGACCCCTTTCGCCCGGTTATGTTCATTGACGGTCAGGCCCCAATCTACGCCCGCCGCCACTGCCGCAGCCGGCCCTGCTGCCAGTTGCCCGCAACCGCCCGTCTGCCGTGATGCGCCAAAAACTTTTTTGCCCAATCTCTCGTGAACTCTCGTGAACTCTCGTCTATCTCTCGTAACAGCGCTCATACCTGTGCAACCCCTTCAACCGCCGCAGAAGGGCCTCCAGCGCGGCCTGTGCCCGGCCCGCGCCGCGACGCGGGCGGCCTCCGCCCGCCACCCCGTCTGCCGTGTTGCGCCCAAAATTTCTTGCCCGATCTCTCGTAAACTCCCGTGTATCTCTCGTACATCTCTCGTACGTGCGCTCCTGCCTGTCAACCCCTTCAACCGCCGCAAAAGGGCTTCCAGCGCGGCCCGTGCGCCGCCACCGCGTCAGCCGTGTTGCGCCCAAAATTTCTTGCCCAATCTCACACAATCTCTCGTAATCTCCCGTAGAACTCTCGTGCATCTCTCTTGCCCGTCAACCCCTTCAACCGCCGCAAAAATGCTTCCAATATGAATCCCGTTTCAAACCGGGACTTTGCCGGATAGTAAAGCAACTGAATCGTGACCGTCTCGCCTTCCCTTCCGCAATACGCAATACGCAATCCAAAAAAGCGGGTTCCCGATCTGAACGCACATTAGATTTGTCCAATCGCTGTCAATCTCTATACCAGCTTCCGTCAATAAGTCAGTGAGAATTTCTTTGTCGAGGAACTGTGCCTGAACCGGTCTGCTCCAATGATTTCCATCCCATCCGTAACAGTGCGCCAGATACCAGCGATTGTTCCAGTAGAATTCTGCCTCCCAAGGACTGCCCTTGACGGTCGGGTCGGCCGGCTTGTCAGGAATCTACCCGCTGGGATCCGAATACTTAAGTGGATTGCCGCGTGCGTAAAGGAAGCGGTTGTGGTCAATGACACTCGCCGGGTTGGGAACCATTGAGTCAGGCGAGATGAAGGTGCCGAGTGCGGGGTCGTAGTAGCGGGCGTTGTAGTACATCAGGCCGGTGGCGGCGCGCTGTTGTCCCATAAATGTGTGGTCGGTCCGGAGGTCGCCGGAAGCGCTGCGTTCGGCGCCGTAGGCGTAGTAGGCGCGGCTAGCTGTCTTGGCGCTGCCGCGAGTGGTGAGCGAGGTGCTGCCGAGGTGGTCGCCGCACCGCCCGCCTCAAGTGGCGGGCCAGATTGGACAACAGGTGCCAGTGGCTGCGGCCACTGGTAGAGAGTGTTGCCGCGCTTGACGCAATGGACAGGCTGTTTCAGGTGTGTAGGGAAGGAGAATTCAGTTGCTGGAAATACGTCAAACCGTCAGACGCACTTCCAGCTTGTATCTTCACATCCGCTAGAATTCGCCCTCTCTCACCTTCCCTTTGCCCAGCTTCTTGACGACCTTCGGTTGTACGGGGTCGTTGTCCGCCAGGACGCCCTCGCCCTTCTTCAGCTTCTTGGCGGCAACGCTGTCCAGCCCCGCCAATTTCTGCGCGCCGTCGAGCGCTTCCAGGTCTCCGCCGTAGTAGTCGAACCACGGCAACCCCGCCATTGTATACTCCCTGGCCGTGGGTGGCTGGCTGGGCGGCTGCGCGCCGGTCACATTGAAGAACTGTACGCTGTTGACGATATGCACGAAGCAGCGTGAGCGCACCGACGTATCCCACGCGTCGAAGCCGTAGTCGTCCTCGTAGATCTCCTGGCGCATGAGACCCCCCGGAGCCAAGCCCATTTCTTCAGGGGGCGCCGAGGAGACGCGTTGCGGTGCATAGGCGACTAACTCATCTACCTCTTCTTCCGCTTCGTATTGCGAAGCCTTCAGTGGATAGACGACAATCTGAAGCCCACCGTGCTCTGCCTCTCCCGTCAACTGTTCCTCGGCCGTGTAGCCTTCGCCGAGGGGCATCGCGACGAACTGCCGGATCATTCCCTTCATAACACAAAAGCCATCCAGCCACGGCTGGTCGGGAATGACCAGATAGTCCTGGGGAGTGCTGGAGAGTTCGTTCTCCCACCCCTCTCCCGTCACCGCGTTGATCTTGCCGGCGGCCACCTTCACCGCCATTGGATAGGAGCCGTCGAAGTCGAGCCACATCGCTTCGGCCTGGTACATCGGCAGGAAAACGCCTCCGTGTGCGCTCCAGGTCGGCGGGGCACTGTCCGCATAGTCGTCGACAAGATTGAGGGGAGAATTTCCGAGGCCGGGCGGCAAGAAGTGAGCCCGGTTGTCGTCCGGTATGCGCAACGTGCGCTGGAAAGAGATGCTGCACCTGGCATCCTTATGTACCTCCGGGAATCGGAAAATCAGCTGGTCTCTTTTCAGTTCAATCATGGTTAAATTCTCCTGGGTCCTTTGTGTAAGTGACATCTGGCCCTTACCAATCACCGTCTCGAATCTCGCGGGCGACGTTCTGAATCGCGTGATCGGGCGCGTCTTTCAACTGCCGGAGCAGCTCTGCGAACAGCTGCGGCCGGTGCAGGATGATCTGTTGAAGGTCGCTGGAGACCTTGCCCGCCATGGCGAGCAACAGGTCAGGGTCCTCGCCCAGTTCCTGGGCCAGGCGGGTGATGGAGGCTTCCGAGGGGGGCGCGACCTGGTCTCGCTCGACTTTGCTCAAGTACGACGGTTCGACGCCGATGCGCTGCGCCAGTTGGCGTACCGAGAAGGAGCGGTCCTGTCTGAACTTTTTTTCGCGGGATGTACGGATGAACTTACCAAATGTCATGTGTACTACATAGTACACGGTACTCGGCGTCCTGTCAAGAGGATCATGTGAATTGCGGGGAATACAGTGTCTGTGCTATACCCAACGGGGAGTGAACAGTGGATAGTTGTGTCCGACCTTGCCTGCTGTGGCAGCGACTACTATGCGCTGCGCGACATCTGCCCGCACCGGACGGGACCGCTCTGCCGCGGCCCCGTGCGCCCGCTCGTGCTGTCCGACGGCATGACCTACACGCGCGAGGGCGAGATCGTCAAGTGTCCCTGACACCAGCGGGTGTTCGACATCAAGACCGGCGAGGTGCTGCATGATCGCCAGCTGCGCGTGCGTACCTACCGAGTGGAAGGCGGTGGGGGAGCAGGTGGTGTTGTACACGTGAGGGCCCCAGAACAACACATGCACGGGCTTCAGTGAGAGCCAAGCCGGAGATATTTGAGTTCGGGCATGCGCTCCAATAGCGGGGACCGACCATCTCCACCGAAAGTAAGCTGCTTCCGTTCGACTTTAAGTGTCGCGCATTCAATGTTTAGGCCGACTTGCTCTTCAATTTCACTGGCGAGCTTCACAAAGGTCGGCTCCCAAGGTCCGGCCTTGGACCGTGTCTTGGAGCTTAGTTCCGTCCAACCGCACCACCAATCCTCTGGTGCTAGTATCAGCACGATGGGAGGCTGTTCTGCGGCAACCATCACATTGAAATAAATCTCCGCCTCTCTGGCAATTGCATCTTGGTTCGCTTGCACATACGCCGCATAGCGTAGACCCTGAATCATGGCCGCCAAGGGAGTCTCGCCACGGCTTCCGTTTCTTTGCATTACCTTCATTTCGATGATCATAAGGCGACCATCTCTAGTTATGCCGAGAAGGTCAATCTCGCCTGGGTCCTGGTTGGATTGAGGAGCCTTAAGAGGAAACTGATAGTCGAGGAGGCAAAACTGGCTGCAGTCGGGTCGCGGCCATGAATTCTTGAGGTTCCAGAGCGCCATTGCTAAGTGCTCCTCGTAACGTTTACAATTTTTCTTGCCTGTAGGAACTCCGGTATGTCTAACAAAATAGTTCGTGCGACGTGGCGCACACTTTTGTAGCCTAATGTATTCTGCACAAAGTACAACCGCCTTTACCTTTGCAATGTCTTGTGCGAGATTTTTTAACCTCTTGCGAGGCGGGGTACACTCCCCTTCCTTGTGAAGGTATGGAAACGCTTCCGCCGTGAACAAGCCCTGCTCTATGACTTCTTGCTCTCTTGCAAGAGATGTATCATATTGGGCTTGATCGCTTTTCAATGAGGTTGACGACGACATTATCACGGACTTGCTACCGGACAATGGGACTCGATGTCCTTTTGCCCACAGCAAAGCAGCCTCCTCCTTTGCGTCTTTCATACGGCTATATGTCGATATCCCTTTACCGTCAATTTCTATCGAAAAGCTCTTTCGACTTGGATCCACAGATCCCTGGACAATTCCCGTTCCATCATGATGCAAGACGAATTTTGTCTTTTCGTCATTTGTCCAGGAGTAGCTAACTTGCTCTACTGTCAAAGCCAGTTTTTCCTGGGACATGCCTACCCTCCCCAGCAATTAGTAGAATCATTCGGAATATGATTTGGCGGAACTAAAGCGATTCTGCCTCAATCCTATCGCTATCGCATAGGGCTAATGTCGGAACAATGATTTCTAGTGATGTTGATCTCGATCACTACTCATGCTGTCATCTGAGTCATCGCTAATATCTCGTCCTGAATATAGGATTTGAAATCTTCGGGAGACGTGAAGAACATGTAGCCAGCCTGATTGACCTTTTTTCCAATTTCCGTTTCTTCGTCGATAAGCAAGACAACTGGCTGGCTGTATCCTTGTTGTATACCCTCTGGCCAAGCCAGATCAAGTACAAGCTGCAATTCCCCAGTACTTTCATCCACCAGTTCATAGCTGAATTCGCCTTCTGGTAGTCCTTGTTCGACAACCCATAGGTTGATGTCGAGCAAAACCTGCTCTTCTTCTGACGTAATAATACCACCAAGTGGGCTTGTCCGTTCGATGGTTCCATGATCCAGATGCAACTCAGAGAGAGTACCTGAATCCAAAGAGTTGAGGAATCCATTGGCCGTTGCAGCCAGAAGGTTTCTGCGCTCTTCAAGGAAAGTAAGATAGTTTTCAAGCTTCCAAAGCTCAGGGTCCATTGGGATCCAGTGGGATTCCAGCACGCCGGGGTTTTCTCTGGCGTATCTTTTTAGGTAGACCACCGGGCACTGATTTGATATTCGCAAGTTGCTATCCTGAGTCAGGAACGTAAAGTTCGCGATCTGATTTACTTGCGACTTCGCATAACCACAGTCATACAGTAGCGATTTCGGGAAAATGTGGTGAAGATGGAGATTGGTTCCTCGTCCAAGTAGATTGTTAGACAACTCGACTCCTGACTCCCAGTCTCGGGCGTGTTGGACTCGTGCGAGCATATAGAGCATGGGATAGAAGCGCGCGCTTACGCTCCACCCTATAAAGTCGGAGGGAACAAGACTAAGGTTTCCTCGGCTTCTACGGAGCAACTCAATCAATCGGTCAAGATCATTGTCAGAGTCTTCGATAGCTTCCAGATCCTGATTCAATACTGTTTCAGTCTGACTGGAGTAACGTCCCCATAACAGAGTGTGAATGTACCAGAAGAGAAGCCGATCTCGCTCTCGAAAATTTGCAATTTTACCCCCGCGCTGATCCAAATATCTGACCATCAGCGGGAATGCGTACTTGCTTCCAAGAACTCGATCGTGGTCAAGTCCAAGTCGTGAAGATACCAGATTGAGCAGATAGTCAATGGATTTCTCTGCCTTTAAAAGTCCATGCCTGAATTCGTCAGCCGATATCCCTTCAAGGGCATCAAATCGTGCTTCTCCCGTGACGATTGTGTTTATACAGCGAAGCAACCAGTCTAGGTTGAAATTGAACGCGGCTTCCCGCCACTTAGTTAGCCTTTTTTGCATCTCCGAACGAGCCTCTGACCACCTAGCGGATACCTTCGCTAGCGCAAGATCACCTTTAGAAAGACGAGTTCCTCCGCTATTGACTTTGTTGAATATGTCCACTACCACGTCAATGTCTTTGTCCGTTCCAGTAACCTCTTCGACGTGCAAATCAAATTCCTTGATGTTGTCGATTGCATTCATTCGATGAATGTAATCCACGATTTTCGGCGATAGTGCAGGGTCTTGGTTAAGTCTATCTATATATGGAGCGATTCCTTGCTGCATCAGGTCAGTGACACTTAGCCAGAGAGGATTGTCCCTCATCCTTACTGGACCATAGAACTCGAAGGTTTCACTATCAAGGTTGAAGTAAAGTCCAGTGAATGTCTCTTGTCTTCCATCAAAAAAGGCTGGGGACTTGCCGCGAATGATTCCGTATAGGGTAGTCATTCGCTGCTGCCCGTCCAAGATCAACTTCACTGTTCCTGCGGGAAGGGGCGCCTCTCCCCGCCTTGTGGCGCTCTCGGTTTTGGTCTCCCATACTAACAGGCTTCCCACCGGGTACTTACGGTATAATGAATTCATAAGATCGCGTACCTGATTCCGGTTCCAGACATAGCCTCGTTGGAATTCGGGAAGGGCCATTGAGCCGGCGTCTATGTGGTCGAGAATTGTGCTGATCTTCAAGAGTCGTCTCCATCAAGTTGTAGAGTATGGAAAGATTTGTTAGTGGAAGTTTTTATGCAATTCCATTATATATGCGTTGTCAATAACCTAACTTGACCCCGCACAGTTGGCAGGTGGTCGCCGTCGCTCGTTCGAGCTATTCATCGTCAAATTCGTCCAGCGACAGATTAGGTTCCGTTGACCTTTGACTAATTGGTCAAAAAGGTGACATCTTCAGGTTGCCTGCGGGCAGAACCGGACTGTGTTTCGCCTGATTTTCGTGAACGAAAACCGAGATCTGCGCCGGGGCCGTTAATCATCCCAATCACATAATCACATGAATCACAGTTCAGACAATTGTCAACGAACCCTAGTCGATGGACGGTACCGGTCTTCGTTGATGTGTCCACAATCGGGACATGAGATGTAGAATCTCTTGGTTGTGTTGTCCTGCTTTCCTTCCATCTTATGGAGAAAAACGGCCGTCGTTCACGCTTCATCCTCGGCGCGCGCCTCGTGCAGCGCGCCCAGCCGCAATAGCTGCGGTGACAACGCCGCCGTGCCGGCCACGACCAGGAGCGTGCCGATCCCGCCGCTGACCACCGAAATGAGGGGCCCGAACCAATGCGCCACCAGCCCCGACTCGAAGCCGCCCAACTCATTCGACGCGCCGATGAAGATGCTGCTCACCGCCGAAACCCGCCCCCGCATCCGGTCCGGCGTCATCAGCTGCGTCAGCGTCTGGCGCACCACCATGCTGATGTTGTCCAGCGCGCCCGTCAGAAAGAGCATGACCCACGAGAGGGTGAAGTCCTGCGAGAAGCCGAAGAAGATCGTCGCCACGCCGAAACCGGCCACCGCCAGCAGCAGTGTGCGTCCGGCCTGTCGCATCGGCGGCAGATAGATCATGGCGAACGCCATGCAGAACGCGCCTACGGCCGGCGCGGCGCGCAGATAGCCGAAGCCGGTCTCGCCCACGTGCAAGATTTCTTTGGCGAAGATCGGCAGCAGAAAGACCGCCCCGCCCAGCAGCACCGCGAACAGGTCCAGCGACATCAGCGTGAGCAGAATGCGCTTGTCCCACACGAACCGGATCCCGGCCACGAATGTCTGCCAGTTGGCCGGTTCGGGCAGCTCATCCACCGGGCGGAACCGAATGCGGCTCAGCACAAAGGCCAGCCACAGCGAACTCGCCGCCGCGATGACATAAGCGCCAGGCAAACTGACCACAATGACGAAGCCGCCGAGCGCCGGCCCGCCCACCGATGCCAGGTGCATGAGACTCGTGTTCCAGGTGACCGCGTTGGGGAAGGTCTCCGCCGGCACCAGTTGCGGCAGCAGCGCCACGCGCGCCGGGCGGCCCAACGTCATGGCGGTGGCGTCCAGAGAGAGCAGCGCGTACATCCAGCCCACCGGCCCTTCCGCGATGGAGAAGACGGCCAGCGCCAGCGACGTTACGGTCATCCCCAGCAGGCTGATAATCGAGAGCCGCCGCCGCTCGTAACGATCAGCCAGCAGCCCCGCCGGCAGGGCCAGGAGCATCACCGGCAGGGCCTGGGCCAGCCCCACCAGCCCCAACGAGAGCGCCTCGCCCGTGCGCTGGTAGATCTCCCAGGCGATGGCGATGCTCTGGACGCGGGTTCCGATCAGCGCTACCAGCCAGCCGACCACATAGAGGCGGTAGTCGCGAATGCGGAAGGCGGCGTAGGGGTCGTGCGAGCGGGACAAGGGCAGCGCTCCGGTGGAGGAAGGGGTTGGCTTCTATTGAACGTCAAAACGCCTGGCTTGTCCAACCGAGCGCCGGCTGCTCAGATTGAAAGCACATCTATTCGATGGTAGAATGTAACTGGTTACAACTCGAAACTGGAATGCAGGAGAGCATGGATGCTTTATTCTCTCAAATCAGAGTCATACATGGCTGATGTGCCGCACCGAAACAATTATGACATTTGGCGAGGTCGTTTAAGCGACGCGGAGTTCAATGCTGTCTACGACGAGTTGAACTCTCGTGTTGAGAGGTCAAATATCGAGACTTCAAGCTGGATTCCCGGTTCCGATTGGGACGGAACTGTGTTTCAACCGATCTTGGAAGTCGCATGCCAAAACGACGCTGACGCCGCTGGCAGGTTTTTTTGGACTAATACTTTGGCAGGTTCTATTGGAACATGTTCGAGTATGGGCATTCGATCGGTACGAGAAGGATGGAGTTCCTATCCGAGGGATGACCTACTTTTGTCTTGACAATCCGCCTCCACTATAGGCTAATCGGTCTGCTCCGGCACGAAATAGAACGAGGGTGCTTCTTTCGCAATTATTCGGTGAAGAGATGAGGGTACCCGATGCTGAAAATGCCGTCGTAGACATTCGCAAACTGCGGGATTACTGCCTCAGTTCGACGCATGAACATGGGAGACACAAGGCTCGCCTTTTCGCAGCCGCCTTCGATATGACTCTTGACGATGCGCAAGAGTTTCGAAATGTCCTATTGGAGGCCGTCAAGACACACGATGCCCAACTAGGACGACGTGACGTGTACGGCCAACGTTACATTGTAGACTTCTGGCTTGAATGGCGTGGAAAGCAAGCTACGGTTCGGAGTGCCTGGATAATAGAGCACGGTTCAGATTCGCCGAGATTAACTTCTTGCTATCCGCGTTGAAAACGGGAGGTGTGAGCCCATGAACATCGAACTGCTTGATTTGGTCGTTCTCACATGCGACTTGCCCGAATACAATCTCAACCTTGGACAAGCCGGCACCGTGGTTGAGATCCTTGCCGACGGCGAAGCGTATGAAGTTGAATTCAGCGCGCCAGACGGAAGCACACTTGAGTCCCTCGGTCTTCGCCCAGATCAGATCACGATACGCCGCCATAAACTCGTGAGATCCAAGTCTACGCCCGCCTCACGCTAATCAATAGCAAAAAGTGGTCATAGCGGTTACTAACCACTGACCCCTATCCACTATCCCCTGCAGTTACCCGCTCCCCCCAATCATCACCCCGTCTACCCGCAGCGTCGGCGAACCCAGCGCGCCCATCATCGGCACAAAGGTCAGGTCGTTGCCGATCGCTTTGATGTTTTGCAGCAACTCCTGCATCGGCAGAGCGATCGTAACTTCGTTGACCGGATAACTCAGCGCGCCGTTTTCGATCCAGTAGCCCTTGGCCGAGATCGAATAGTCGCCGCTGATCGGGTTGATGCTGGCCGTGTTCATCACACTTTCCACATACAGCCCTTGCTCCACCCCGGCGATCACCTCTTCAGGCGTCTGATGGCCGGGCTGGAAGTAGAAGTTGCTGGCATCCAGCGAGGGCAGGGCCGCGTGGGAGCGGCGGCCGGCGTTGCCGGTGGAGCTGGCGGTGCCGTCGCGGGTGGCGGTGTAGTGATCGTACAGCGCCGTCTGCAATACGCCTTCATCGATCAGGCGCGTGGCCGCGGTCGGCACGCCCTCGTCGTCGAAAGGGCGCGTGGCGATCCCGCCGGGCAGTCGCCCGTTGTCCAGCACCGAAACCATTTCGGCGCAGACGGTTTGGCCGATCCTGTCCTTGAGAAAGGAGCGATTGCGCTGCATCGCGTCTGCTCCCAGCGCGCGCGCAAGCGCGCCGAGCACGCTTGTGGCCGCCAGCGGCGAATAGACGACCGTCGCCCGCTGCGTCGGCACCGGCTTGCCGCCCAACATGCCGACCGCCTTGCGCGCCGCCTCTTTCCCGACCTCGGACGGCCTGAAGTCGGACAGGCGCGAGCCAAAGTCGAATCCGAATGCCATCGAGCGGTCGCTCCCGTCCTGGGCCATCGCCATCAGATAGCCGCCGATGAAGCTTTTGTCGTAGCTGCCGGCAATGCCCTTGGAGTTGGCAATCGCCACTGTGCCGTACTGGCTCAGCAACGTGCAGCGATTGGTCAGGACGATGCGTTCATCGTAGCGCAAAGCGGCCTTCTCAATTCGTCTCGCTATATCAACTTTGCGTCCAATGGGCAGGTCAACAATCGCCTGATCGTAGATCTCCAGATCATCCTCCGGCAGCGGCTGCGGCGCCGGCAACGTGCGGTACTCATCGCCGTCCGCGACATCGGACAGGGTGACCGCCGCCTCGATCGTCTTCTCGATGCTGCCCGCAGTGAAGTCGGACGTGTAGGCGTAGCCCATCTTGCCGTCCCGGATCACGCGCACGCCCAGCCCTTTTGCTCCCGCCTGCGAGAGCTTCTCCACCTCTCCCCGATCAACATTGACTTCCGTGTTCTGCCCGACATTGATATAGGCTTCCGCCTCAACGCCCCGCTCGACCGCCCGCGACACGATATCCCGGGCCAATTTGAGATAGTCCACGCCTGCGCTCCTTGTCCCGCCCCCAATGACGGATGGGGAAGATTTTTTAGTCCACTAACCAATATTCACTAACCACTGACCTTCATTCCGTTCCGCCAACCGTCAGCTTCGGCACGCGCACGGTCGGCTGACCGACGCTCACGCGCGCCCACTGCCCCTTGCCGCACATGCCCCGCCCCGGGTCCAGCGCCATGTCCGTGCCAATCATATCGATCTGGCGCAGCGTTTCAGGTCCGTTGCCGACCAGCGTTGCCCCCCTCACCGGCGCAGTGAGCTTGCCGTCCTCGATCAGCCAGCCCTCAGTGACGGTGAAAACGTAATCGCCGCGTCCGATCTCCACCTGGCCGCCGCCGAGCCTCTTGGCATACAGCCCCTTCTGCACCGAGCGGATGATCTCCTCGGGGTCGTGCGGGCCGGCGTCGATAAATGTGTTGGTCATGCGCGGCATCGGCATGTGACGGAAGGATTGGCGGCGGCCATTGCCCGTGGACGCCCGGCCGGCGCGACGGGCTTCGGTCAGATCCCACATATACTCCTGCAGAATGCCGTTTTCGATCAGCACCGTGCGGTTGGTCGGCGCGCCCTCGTCATCGAATCGCATCGTGCCCCGCCGTCCGGGGATCGTGCCGTCGTCAACCGCGGTGAGAAAGTCCGGCCCAACCTTTTCGCCCACCAGGCCGGTGTAGGCGGATGCGCCTTTGGTGATAAAATCGGCCTCCATGCAGTGGCCGCAAGCTTCGTGGAAGAGCACGCCGCCCCAGCCATTGGTGATGACGACGGGCATCTCACCGGCGGGCGCCGGCCTGGCCTCCAGCATCAGCAGAGCCGTATCAGCCGCTTCCGGCATCATCTGCACCGGATCGCGCTCGTCGAAGAACTCCAGCCCGACCTGGCCGCCGATCCCCGTCGCGCTGGACTGGCGCACGTCGCCCTTTTGCGCGGTTACCTGCCCGCGAAATTCGAGGAAGGAGCGATCATCCTCCGCCCAGACGCCATCTGAGTTGTAGATCCAGACCCGGCGGCGCGTTTCAGTATAACCGCACTGAACGCTGACGATATGTGGGCTGTGCCGGCGGGTGATCGCGTCCATCTGCCGCAGCGCCTCGGCCTTCTCCCGCGTGGACATCTGCTCAAAAGGGCGCACGATCCGGGAGTCGACCCGGCTCGTGCTCTTGGTCAGGTCGGCGGTCACGCGCGTGCCGTTTGCGCCACGGGCCGCGGCTGCCGCCGCCGTAGCCGCCTCAGTCAACGACTCCTGGCTGAGGTCGTCGGTGTAGGCGTAGGCCGCGTTGTTGCCATAGAAGACGCGCACGCCGCCGCCGATGTCGTTGCCCTGCGTCGCCTCTTCCAGACGGCCCTCGTCTAGGGTCAGGGAAAGCCGCTCCGTATTCTCCAGGTAGATTTCCGCCAGGTCGCCGCCGTTCGTGAGCGCAGCGTCCAGCACACGGCGGATCGATTCGGTGGGAAGCATAATGTCTCCTGTGGCTAGTAGTGTAACAGGTAGGGTTTGACGGATAGGTAAACTGTGGCACACTCTCCAGAGACGCAGACACAAGGAGAGGAAAGATGCCAGCGAAACGATATCGGGTGCGCTTGACAGAGGAAGAGCGCAAGGAACTGGATGGGCAGGTGAACACAGGCACAGGGTCGGGGCGCCGCTTAAGACGGGCTCGCATCCTTTTGATGGCCGATGAAGCGCAAGCGGGCGGGGGCTGGTGCGATGCCGAGATTGCCAAGGCATTAGGGGCGCACCCGCGCACGGTCGAGCGAGTTCGGGAGCGGTGTGTCACAGTCGGGATCGAAGCCGCCCTCACCCACACGCGACCGAAACGGAAGCGACCACGCGTCTTGGATGGTGCGGGCGAAGCCCGGTTGGTGCAGTTAGCGTGTAGCGCTGCACCGGATGGACGGGAGCAGTGGACGCTGCAGCTGCTGGCTGATAAGCTGGTCGAATTAGAGGTTGTCGAGCGTATTTCGCGTGAAACGGTGCGCACGACGCTCAAAAAAACGAACTTAAGCCTTGGTTGAAAGATGCGTGGTGTATACCGGAGGCGGCGAGCGCCGAGTTCGTCTGCGCCATGGAAGATACGCTTTCGGTCTATCATCGGCAGCAGGATGCAAAACGACCTGTGGTCTGTTTTGATGAAGGCAGCAAACAGCTGACCAAAGAGACCCGTCTGCCTCTGCCGCCCCGACCGGGTGCGGTGGCCAAATATGACTACGAGTATGAACGCAACGGCACCAGCAACCTCTTTCTCTGCTTCGCACCGCTGCAAGCTTGGCGTCATGTCAAGGTGACGGCGCGCCGCACCATGGTCGATTTTGCCCACTGCATGCGCGACCTGATCGATATCCATTTCCCGCAGGCAGACACGATCGTCGTGGTGATGGACAATCTGAATACGCACAAACTCGCATCTTTGTATGAAGCGTTCCCGGCGGCCGAGGCCCGCCGCATTGCCGCCAAACTCGAAATCCATTACACCCCCAAGCATGGCAGTTGGCTCAATATGGCTGAAATCGAACTCAGTGTCCTGCATCGACAGTGCTTGAACGCTCGCATCCCTGACAAACACACCTTGATGCAGCAAATCACAGCTTGGCAAAATCGCCGCAATGCTTCTGCTTCGTCTGTCAACTGGCGTTTCACCACCGCTGATGCTCGCATCAAACTCGAACGCCTTTATCCGACAATAAAAGACTGTTGAACTACTAGTGGCCGGTGGCCTGGTTCAAGCGCTGCACATCCTCTTCATCCAACTCCAGCGTCAACGCCTCTAGATTCTGGCGCAGATGCGCCCGGTTGCTCGACATCGGGATCGTCACCACCTGCGGTTTGCGCGTGAGCCAGCGTATCGCCACCTGCGCGGCCGTTGCGCCGTGCTTGCGGGCGACCGCCGTCAAAACCTCGTTTTGCATCACGCCGTCCTTCAGGGGCGAGTAGGCGGTGAGGACGATGTTGTTCTCCTGGCAGTAGCGCAACAGCCCGCTCTGCTCCGGGTTGCGCGTGTGCAGATTGTAGCGCACCTGGTCGTTTACTACCGGCGTCGCACACAACTCCTGCGCCCGGCGCAGGAGCGGCACATCGAAGTTGCTGACACCGACACGCCGTATCCGCCCGTCGGCCGCGGCCCGGTTGAGCGCCTTGAACGACTCCTCCAGCGGCACATCGGGGTTGGGCCAGTGAATGAGGTAGAGATCGGCGTAGTCGGTTTGCAGCCGTTGCAGGCTGCCGTCCAGCGCGCGCAACAGATCATCATGGCGCAGGTTATCGGGCAACACTTTGGTCGTAACAAAAATGTCTTCCCGCGCGAAGTTCTGCAACGCGCGCCCGACCAGGTCCTCGCAATGACCGGCGCCGTACATCTCGGCCGTGTCGATGTGCGTATAGCCCATCTCGATCGCATCCTGGATCAGCGCGGTCATCTCGTGATCGCGCGAGTGATCGGGCCTGCGATCGCCTCCCATCGCCCACGTGCCCAGCCCAATCACGGGAAGTCGACCGCTGTCGTTAAGGATCAGCGTCTCCATTTTCGTTAGTTCTCCTTGTGTTTCGTGTCCAACAGTTTTCGAGGGAACGGGAGGCCCTCCGGTCCTGCCCTGCCTTCACATCTCATCCGGCTTTGAAGCAAAGTATACGCCAGAGAGCGGGATTCCAGAATTTCTTGATCATAAATATCTCGTGGAAAGGTTTGACATCCCTCCATGAAGTCCACCGGTCCTGTTAGAGATGCCCACGCGTGAATCTGGCAATACGCAATAAGAATTTCACAATACAAACGTCAACCCAATGTCAGAAAATTCTGTCTGTTCAGCATTGACAGAACAAACTGAACATACTAGAATATTGAGCATCGTTCGAAAGCATGACCTTCTGCGCAAGCGTCCTCTGTAAGGAGCAATAGCATGGCACAACCCGCGATTTCGGTGAAAGACTTGAGTTTCAGCTACGGCGACATCCTCGCCGTAGACGATATCTCCTTCGACGTGGCCGAAGCCGAAGTGATCGGCTTTCTCGGCCCCAATGGCGCCGGTAAATCGACCGTCGTCAAAATGCTGACCGGACAATTGACACCCCAAGAAGGTACGGCCACGCTCCTGGGCATGGATATCGTCAAGGAGCGCAAACAGGTGCAGCAGGAAATCGGCATCTCCTTTGAATTCACCAACCTGTACGAGCAGATGAGCGCCGTCGAAAATCTAGATCTCTTCGCTAAACTCTACAAAGTATCCAATTTCGACGCCATCAACCTTCTCGAAAAGGTCGGCCTCGGCGGCCGCGACCAGGAACACGTCGCCAACTACTCCAAAGGCATGAAGCAACGTCTCATGTTGGCGCGCGCCCTCGTAAGCGATCCCAAGATGCTCTTCCTCGACGAACCGACCGACGGCCTCGATCCCGTCTCCACCGAGACGATCCACACCTTGATCCGCGCCGCTACCCAGAGGGGAACCACCGTCTTTCTGACCACGCACGATATGGTTGAAGCCGACAAGCTGTCCGATCGGGTCGCCTTTCTCAATCAAGGCAAAATCGTCGCCCTCGACACGCCTGCCCGTCTCAAACAGCGCTTCGGCTTGCGCGCGCTCAAAGTGGAGGTCGAATTACCCACCGGCGATATCGAAGTGCGCGAAGTGACGCTCGATGAAGATCAGACTCCGCAGACAGTCTTCGATCTCTTTAAGAACGAACGCATCCTCACCATCCACAGCGAGGAAGCGTCGCTGGAAGATATCTTCTTCGATATCACCGGCAGGGGGTTACAAGGATGATCGGCACACTCGTCGTCAATGATATCAAACTCTTCTTCCGCCACCGCTTCTTCGCCATTGTCACCGCTTTAGGCATGGTCGCCTACCTTACCATCTACTTCCTGCTCCCCAACCAGATGGACGAAAGCCTGGGCATGGCCTTTTTCATCGAGGATCGGGAGATTCCCCTCTACCAGCGCCTCGTTGATGATCCTGGCGACTATACCATATTCGACTCCGAGGCCGAGATGCTGACCGCGCTGGAAGAGACCGGTGATTTCTTCGTCGGCCTGTCGCTTCCTGCAGAGCTGACCGCGGCCGCCGCCAGAGGGGAGCAGGTGGAGCTGAATGCCTACTACGCACCCGGCGTCCCCACCGAAGCCAAGCAGATTTTCCACGATGTGCTGGTGCTCTACGCCAACACCGTGAATCCTGAGACACTGGCTAGCTTAGCCCGCTATAACGACACCAAGGTCGTGCTCGGCAATGACATGACCGGCGCCTCCCTCTCGATGCGCGACCGGTTCGCGCCCCTTCTGCTGATGCTGATCGTGGTTATAGAGGTCTTTGGCCTGGCGACGCTCCTCAACCGCGACATCGACAATGGCACCGCACGCGCCCTCGTCACCGGCCCCCTGCGCCTTCATCAGTTCTTTGTCGGCAAGGCCCTGATGGGGTTGGTCCTGGCTTTCGGCCAGGTACTGCTCCTGAGTGCCGTGATGGGTATCCTGGGCACCGCGCCGCTCCTTCTCTTGACAACGCTGCTGCTGGGCAGCCTCCTGATGGTCGGCCTGGGCTTCTTTATCGCCGCAATCTCAAAGGACAATACGTCCGTGATGGGGTGGACCATTGTGTTTATCATACCTATGGTGTTCCCCGGCTTTTCGGTTCTCCTGCCCGGCCTCTCTACCGGCTGGATGGAGCTAATCCCTTCCTTCTTTTTCGTGGACTCTCTGCACCGCATCATCAACTTCGGCGCCGGCTGGGCAGACGTGGCCGGCAACCTGGCGCTTCTGCTCCTGGTTGGCGCAGGTTCGATGGCGGTCGGAACGGCAGCCATATTAAGGAAATTCTGATGGATATTAAGCGTATTGCAGTTCTGATAGGAAAAGACGCGCGTCTCGGCGCAGCCAACTTCATGATCGTCTATGTACTTGTGATGCCGGTCATCATCAGCCTTCTCATCGCGCTTGTCTTCGGCGACCTGCTTGCGCAGACACCGCGCCTGGGCATCTACGACCCCGGCGCCAGCGAACAGTTTACCCGGCCGCTGCTCGACCACCCCAGCATCAACACCACCGTCTACGATTCCGACGCGGCGCTGCAAAGCGCGGTCGAACGCGGCAGTGAAGAGGTCGGCCTCAGCCTGCCCGCCGGCTTCGCCGCGGCCCTCGAAAGCGACAGCGCAGAAGTCGACTACACGTTCTACCGCTGGGGAGAGGCCGGCGTGCGCAATCTCCTGCTCCTGGACTCGGTCGTCGCGCGCGCCATGACGGAGGGAATCGGGACCAGCATCGAACAGCTTCCTGTAAGCGTCAATGCGGAGCAGATCGGCAGCGCCAACGCGCAGACCTGGTCGCAGCGTCTGTTGCCCCTACTCCTGATCATGTCAATCGTACTCGGTGGGCTCTTTTTCCCGGCCGCATCGCTGCTCGACGAGAAAAAGAATCGCACGCTGGTCGCATTGACCTCTACGCCCACCTCGCTGCTCGACGTCTACCTGTCCAAGACGCTGATAGGCTTCATTCTAAGTGGAATTATGGGCACGATCATTTTGCTGATCAACAGCGCCTTCGCCGGCCAGATCGCCCTCCTTCTGCTCGTGATCGCCCTCGGTGGGCTGATGTCCTCGGCCTTCGGCATCATCCTGGGCTCCGTCTCCAAGGACATGGATACTTTCTTGGGTATCATCAAGGTCGCGGGAATTCTGCTTTACGCGCCCGGCATCCTCAAGATATTTCCGCAGGTGCCCGAGTGGATCGGCCGCATCTTCCCCACCTACTATCTGATGAATCCACTGCTTGAAGTGAGTCAGAACGGCGCGGGTATCGCCGAGATCGCTCTCGATATCGCGGTGCTGGCTCTCATCTCCGTCGCGCTGCTGGTCCTTCTCAACAGCGTCGTGGGTCGCCAACAGCAGAAACTGGCCCTGGAAACATGAGCGCCGCCAACCACAAGCCGCTGACCACCGAAGTCTCGTTGCCGATGAACAACATGCACGAATATGTGGAGAGCTTCGGGCTATACTGGGAAGAGGCCGGTCTGCCTCGCATGGCCGGCAGGATCCTGAGTTGGCTCCTCATCTGCGATCCGCCCCACCAGACAATGCACGAACTGACCGATGCCCTGCAGGCCAGCAAATCCTCCATCAGTACCGGCACCCGCATGCTGATCCAGATGGGGATCATCGAGCGGCTAAGCATGTCAGGCCAACGCCGCGATTATTACCGCGTCGTGCCTGACTCCTGGTCACACATTATGGAGGAGAAGGCGAAAAAACAGTTTACCGAGTTACGGCGTCTGTCTGAAAGGGGTCTCGCTCTGCTCGACGGAGCCTCCCCCGCCCGCCGTCAACGTCTTGAAGAAATGCGGGATTTCTACGTCTATATGGAACGGGAGTATCCCCTGATTTTGGACCACTGGCGCGCCCACAGAGCGGCCAGCGAGTCCCAACCAGCCCGTCCGCTTCAGCCTGAGTTACGCAGTTCAGTTGATGAGGATGTGGAACTCTCGCACTCGCAGTCAGGTTTGTATACAGAGGCGCCGGACTTTGAGGAGAGAAAACCTTGTCTGGAGACAATAGACAACAAGAAATACCACAAGTTGTAGATGCTGAGACCAAACGAAAGAGAAGAATGGAAAGAAACGCAAAAATAAGTGCAGAATATGAAAGGTGGTTTGAGAGCAGATTCAAGTCTTTTGAAGACCAGATGCGTGAAGAAGGTGCAACCAATGAGGAAATCCAGAGGAAGAAAGCCGCCTACAGACGCCTTAGCGAACCTTTCGGAACCCATGCCTGGCACGCAGATGGGACACCGTACAATGAAGACGACTATAATCGTGCCGGTATGGAAGTACCACTTGATGTTGATGAGCAGAAACCCATCAAGGTTGCTCCCATTAAAGAGTGAACCGTAAAATTCGTGAATCTGAGCAAGTTTTCGTAAAGCAGTTCTCTCTCATTCGCCAGCCGCCCTCCGCACCGCCTCCGAAGCCGCCTTCAATACATCCTCCAGCCTCTCCGCCGGCACGCCGCCGCCCTGGGCAAAGTCCGGGCGACCGCCGCCCCCGCCGCCGAACTGCCCCAGCGTATCCCGCAGGAGATCGCCGACGTGCAACGCAAGTTCGGCTGAACGCGCGAAGAGGAACGTCCCCTTGCCCCGCTGCTTACAGCCCAGCAGTGCCACAACGCCCGGCTCGGCGATGAGCGCCCGCGCCAGCCGCTGTAACGCCACCTGTTCGGCATCGGCCAACGCCTGGGCCACCAGGCGCAGCCCGCCAACCTTTTCGGCAGCCGTCAGTAGTTCGCGCGCCTGATACAGGACCAGGGTCTCATGCTGCGCGTGCAGCGCCTTTTCCGCGTCGTGCAGCGCCTCCAGCTGTTTCGACACCAGTTCGGGCACGTCATGTACAGCGCTGTCCAGCAGACCAGCCGTTTCGGACAGCAGCGCGCGGCGGCTGACCGCGTCCGCCAGCGCGCGGCGTCCGCAGACAAAATGCACTCGGCTCCTGCCCCGGTGCTTCTCGATCCGCAACAGCGAGATCAGCCCGATCTCGCCCGTACGCCGCACGTGTGTGCCACCGCAGGCCGACCAGTCGAACTTGTCGATCTCCACAATGCGTATCTTGCCGCCTACCGTCGGCGCGCGGCGCAGCGGCACCCTCTCAAGCGCTGCCTCTGTTACCCAATAGGCGCGAATCGGGCGGTTCTGCCAGACAATCTCGTTGGCGTCCGTCTCCACCGTCGTCAGTTGGGGCGCAGTGAGCGGGGCACCGTCAACGTCGAGCGTATTTAGCGCATCACCGAAATGGACGCTGACCGTCTCCAGTCCTAGTCGCCGGTAGAACGCCTGCGAGAGCAGATGCTGCCCGGAATGTTGCTGCATATGATCGTAGCGCCGCTGCCAATCGACCTGCCCGGCAACGCTTGTCACTCCGTCCGGCAAGGGCTGCGCCAGGAGATGCAGCACAGCGCCATCCGCCCGGGCCTGCACGTCGACGACCGCCGCGCCGTTCAGGCTGCCCGTGTCATGGGGTTGCCCGCCGGACGTTGGATAGAAGGCCGAACGGTTCAGCCGGACCGCCGATTGGCCCTGCAGCGAGAGCCGCTCGATCACCTGCGCCACGAATCTGGTGCGGTAAGCGTCTGCGTAGTAGAGCCTCTCGTTCATGCGGTCAACTTGCCACGCGTGTGGCGGCGCCGGCCTCGATCTGAAGCCGCTGCGCCCCCTGCTGAAAGTCTGAGCCAAACTGTGACCAATCGGTGGTCGTTACGATGCCCTGCCGCACATCCGCCAACGCGCTGAGCAGGGCCACCCGCCGCTGCGCGTCCAACTCGCTCATCACGTCGTCCAGCAGCAGGATCGGCTTCTCTCCGGTCGCCGCGGACATCGCGTGCAGTTCCGCCAGCTTCAGAGCCAGCGCGCCGGTGCGCTGCTGCCCGCGGCTGCCGTAGGCGCGCAGATTCCAGCCGTTCATCTGGAAGATCAGTTCGTCCCGGTGCGGCCCGTAGAGCGAACTGCCTGCGGCCAACTCCACCCGGCGGCGGCTTTCCAGCCGCTCGCGGAAGCGCCGGCTGATTGTCGCTGTGTCAGTCTCCACGCCTGCCAGGTCGTCGGCGCCTACCTCCTCGCCCTCCCGCAGCCGCTGGTAGTCCTGATCGGTATAGAGGCCGGTATTGAAGCTGGGCAAATAGAGCAGATCCAACGCCTCCTGCTCCTGCGAGAGATCCGCATGAACGCGGCGGGCGATGGGAGCCAGATGTGTCAGATAGGTGTGGCGGCGGCTGAGCACGCGCGTCCCCTGCTCGATCAACTGATCATCCCAGAAGCTGAGCTGCGCTGCGACCGACGGGCTGTCGGCCTGGGCTTGTTCCTGCAACTGTTTGAGCAGACTGTTGCGCTGGGTGACGACCTTCTGATAGCTGGAAAGCGCCTGGCAGTAGCGGCGGTCGATCTGGCAGAGGGCGATGTCGATGTAGCGGCGGCGTTCACCGGGGCTGCCGGCGATCAGCGTGAGATCCTGCGGCAGAAAGAGCACCGCCCGCAAATGGCCGATCAAGTCCATGCTGCGCCGCGGCGCGCCGTTGACCCGCACCAGCTTCGTGTAGTTAAAACCGTCGTTGCGAAGCGTGAACAGGATCTCCAGCATCGTTGACTGTTCCGCCCGCACCACGTCGCCGCGGATGCGCGCGTAGGGAATCGGCTCCTCCGCGGCGGCCCTGTCCACCACCTCCCGCTCCGTTCGGGCATGGCGCGATTTGCTCGTCGCCAGATAGTATACGGCCTCGAGTAGATTGGTCTTGCCCTGGCCATTGCGCCCCTGCAAAAGCGTCACCGGCGCGTTGAAGGCCAAGTCCAGCTCTCTGTAGTTGCGGAAATGTTCCAGCTGGAGCCGGGAAAGAAACATTGGTCAGTGTTCAGGACGGGACACCGGCGCTATTCGGGCAGATACCAGCCGACGGTCTGTTTGCTGCGGCTGAACCAGCTTTGGGCAACCCGCTGAACCTCTTCTGCGGTCACCGCTTCCAGATTGACCAGCCAGGCGTCGAACCAATCGCTGTCGGCGATCATTTCGCTGAAGCCCAGCCAGTAAGCCTGATTTGTTACGCTCTCGCTGCTGTAGGCAAACTGCGCTTTCGTCTGCTTGATCGCCTTTTCCAGTTCCGCCGCCGCGACAGGCTCCCCCTGCACGCGTTCTATCTCCGCCCAAATCGCATCCTCCACCTGTTGATGCGTGATCCCTTTGGCGAGGGTGGCATGGAAGCTGAAGAGATAGGGATCGATCGTCGGCATGTAGGAAGAAGCGACGCCTACCGCCAACTCTTTGTCAACCAGCGCCCTATAAAGCCGGTTGCTGCGGTTGGAGGAACTGCCGCCGAACAGTCCCATTCCCTTGGCGCCGCTGAGAATGCTATCCAGAACCGTCAGCGGGAAGAAGTCGGCGTGTTGCGCGGCCGGCGCATGGAACGCCAAGCCGAAGTAGGAGGTCTGATCGGTGCCCCGCAATACAATGCGCCGCTCGGCCCGTTGCTCCGGCTCCTGCAAGCGCATCTCCGGCACGGTCGGCCCGGCTTCTAGCCCACCGAAGAAGCGGTCGATGCGCGCGGCCATCTGCTCGCTGTCAAAATCGCCCACAGCTACGGCCACAGCGTTGTTGGGCGTGTAAAATGTACGGTAATGCTCGTAGAGATCGTCGCGACCCATCGTCAGCAGATCATGCTTCCAGCCGATGACCGGATGGCGGTACGGGTGTGTCTGAAAGGCCGCCGCCTGCATCTCCGTATTCAGAAGCCAGCGATAGCTGTTCTCGCTGCCTTCCCGCTCGCTGAAGATGACCGTGCGCTCCGATTCGGTTTCGTCCGCGTCGAAGATCGCATTGGCCATGCGGTCGCTCTCCACATCCAGGGCCAGTTCGATGCGCTCAGCCGGGAACGTTTCGAAGTAGGTCGTCCAATCCTGCCAGGTCATGCCGTTGAAGGAACCGCCGGCGCGCGCCACAGCCTTGTCGAGAGCGCCCTGCGGATACCTGTCGGTGCCCTTGAACAGCATGTGCTCCACCCAATGGCTGATGCCGGTGGCGCCCGCCATTTCGTTGCGGCTTCCGACCCGGTAGAAGATCCAGAAACTGGCTACCGGCGCCAAATGGCTCTCCTTGAGAAGGAGTTGCAGGCCATTGTCGAGGCATGTTTTGCGCACGCGGCCGCCGTTCTGCGTGTGTGCTGTGCTGTCTGTTCCCATCAGGTTCGGCTCCTGTTATTGTCTGTTCTGTGACGATGGCGATAGGAATACGCGCTGCTATTCTACCACGACAGTTTCGCTCTGCGCCGCCTTGTTCGCCCGCTCCTGCGCCTTGGTGAAGTCGCTCCAGCGCAACTGCTGGCGCCAGAAAAAGTATGCGCCGAGAAGCGTCACCGGCGCCCACAGCGCTGCATGAAGCGTGAGCGTGTAGCTGGCGGCCAACTGGGCGTCGATCCCGTAGGCGACGAGCGTTTCGATCGCGGGCGTATCGAAGGTGCCGATGTAACCGGGCGCAGACGGCAGCGTTGTCGCCAGATTGACGATGCCGTTGATCAGCATCAGCGCCAGAAAGCTAACGCTGAAGGAAAAGGCCTGCATGACAAACCAGTATTTGACCGTCTCCATCAGCCAGACCACGATGCTGGTGGCGAAAATCATAAGCAGGTCGCGGCCGCTGCGCAGGCTGCCCAATCCCTCCATGAAGCGTTCATAGAATTCGTCGGTCCGGGCGCGAATTCGAGCCGGTAGAAGATGCCCTGCAAGCCAGCCATAGACGATAGCCATCCGTCTGGGCCGGACTGTGATCCAGATGAAAGCGGCGGTTACGATCAACAGCATGACGGTGACGAAGACGACAAACCGCTGAAAAGCTGCCGGAATCGGCGCAAACGGCAGGGCCAGGAAAACGAACAGCAGCATCACCAACCCGTCGAAGATACGTTCGATGATCACCGTAGCTAGGCTGGAACTGATCGGGATCGCCTCCCGCTGCCACAGGACGTAGACGCGTATTACCTCTCCAGCGCGAAAAGGGTATACGTTGTTGCCGAAATAGCCGATGCAGACGACCGGGAACAGCTTGGTGAGAGCGACTGGCTTCAGATGGCGCAGCATAAAGTGCCAGCGCCAAGTCCGCGCCCACAGCCCAACCAGATAGACGGCCACACCGGGAATGATCCACCAGTAGTTGGCCTGCCCCATCGCCCGCCACACCTCCGCCAACTTGAGGCCAGGCACAACCAGATAGAGAAAAGAGAGGCTGATCAAGATGCCGACCAGCAGTTGCGCCGTGCGTTTCATTCACTCCTCTTTTTGCCCTCGCGCCGACTCGATAACGGCAAGCAACGGAGGCGGGCGGACAACGAGTGTCACTCAATTCTCCCATTATTCCACAGCTTTCGAGGTCATTGAAATTGGCGGGAATGTGGCAGCCGGTGTGATACTGCGTCGCCAGTGCGGTCGAAGCCAGCGCGGTCCGCTAGCCATTGCCCACTGCTTCAGGTGTGTTCCCTCTCTGACGTCATCGCGCCGCCAAAAAAAATGCCAGGCCATGCGGCCTGGCACACAAAGGTAGACTATCTGGACTGTCGTCGCCTGGACTATCCCGGAATGGGGAGCATCGCAGGCTGTACCGCTTCACCGAGAATCTCTTCCATTGCCATTACGTGGGCGCAAATGCTTCGGCGTTGAAACTCTTCGCAGTCACAATCCCATGCCCCCTGATCATACGACACGCGGTGATCAGAGTTCTCGCCGTGAATCTTCACCTGTAGATTGTTGACCCACAGGCGTTCGTCTCGTTCGGCGGCGTACTGGCGCGCTTTGATGATACGGCTGGCAATCGCGTCCATTCTGCTTTCCTTTCTTTGAAATGGTAAGCACTGATGAATCGAAACGGTGCAGCGACAGTTTCCCGGCTGATGCGCATGGGCCAATACAACAACACCTAGGCACGGCACGCGCCTAGGTGTCTACAGCTTTCGCCGCAAGTACAACCTGATATGAATTCCGGCTACAACTCTTATAACTAACGGCGTTCACGCTCAACCCTGAGAGTCATTTGTTGTCCGACCGGTAAGAAGAAACCTCCACCGCACGCACGGTTCTGTTCAATTCTTCGCTGTACATTCTCAGACGCCGTTCGCAATTGGGGGAAGGCTAAGCTCAGTATAATCTCTTGGGCCTCCCCTGTCAACCGCATCGCTATCGGGGCCGTGATTCGGGAGCGCCGCCGCGTTTTCGTCGGTTTCTTGCCGAATTACACTGGAATTCTACAATCTGCCAGCCTGATTGCCCCTCGAAATGACTCGAAATTCGACTTGGGCGATATGTCTACGATTCGTCTACGATTGCCGGTAAAAGCGCAGCTCCGCTCCGGTTGCACCTATTCCACATAGATTTCAACCAACTCATCTTCATCGTGGACCTCCAGGATCTTGCCCTGCATGCCGGAGCGCAACGCGTTGCGAATGGCCTCCACGTCCAGTTCAGCCACCTCCGGCACGAATCGCGCGCCTACGGCCAGCCCCATGTTGACCAGCCCCAGCGGGATCGTCATGTTGACGCGGGTCTTGCCGCTTCTCGTATCCGAGACGCGCAGGCGCAGCCAGCGCCCCTCCTCGCCCGCGCGGTTGCTAGCCTTTCTGCGTTGGCGGCGGGCCTGTCTGTCGCACTTTTCCAGCGCGGCCAAAAGACGAGCGCCTTCGTCCGCGCTGATCTTGCCGTCCTCGATCAGTTTCAATACCCGCATTCGCTCTTCGGCTGTGCCCATGTCTAACCCCTCCTGATATCAAACGAAACGCAATCCCGGGCCGCGCTGGGCTGTCGACCCGGGCGCGCTCTAATACTGCCCCAGCAAGCCGCGCCGGCGGGCCACGCGCTCACTCCAGAGAAAGACAGTCCAACCGACCAGGAGGCAGAGGGCCGAATGCACTGTCAGCCATACCAGGCTGCCGTCCTGCCAGACCGCGGCCAGGGACATTCCGTCCAGGACCACCCGGCGCAGCACGTCGATCCCCTGCGTAGTTGGCAGGCTGCGCGCCGCGTTCTCCAACCAGCTAGGCATCTGCTCTATGGTCAGGAATGAACCGTTCAGGAACAGAAGCATATTGGACATCAGATTGCTCAAAGCGCCCACCTGTTTGAAAATCAGCGTCGCCCCGCCCAGGAGGAAGGCAAAGCCATAGAGACCGCTGATCGTCAATGCAAAGACGGGCACACCTTCGGGGCGAAGGGGGATGCGGATGCCCAGCAGGAGCATAAGTATGCCGCCAACCAGCACGATCATCGCGCTGCTGATGAGCAGTGAAGCCACCGAGCGCCCGGCCAGCAACAGACCCGACGGCAGGGGGCTCATGTACATCTGCTCCAGAGTTCCCGTCTGTGTCTCCTCGCGGATGCCGTGGCTCATATCCGAGATCGCGAACGCGGCGTAGAACCAGGTGAGGTAGCCCAACAGCGCCGGCGCCATCTGCGCGGGCGCAGGGCTGCCGCCGGATATGAAAAAGCTGATGCCCACGAACAAGAAACCGATCATGAACGTTTCGAGCAGAAAGTTGAACCTGTAGGACCAGAGAATGATGAGCCGCTTGTAACATTCATTCAGCAGGACCGTTCCTGCTATTGCCATCGTTCTACCCTCTAATTACACTGGCGGCGCGGCTGCGGCCCGCGTTGCCTTCAAACACAGTGTCCTGCGCCGGAGTCCGCTCCGCCCGCTCGACCAGTTCGATAAATATCTCCTCCAGATTCGGCTCAGCCGGGGTGACGCTGATCAGCTCCAACCCCGCCAGGCGCACACGTTCAACCAAGTCGAATACGGACAGATCCTCGCCAACCTCACCGGAAAGTACCGTGTTGCCGTTTTCCTGGCTGGCGACGAAGCCGGGGAAGGCCCCAATCTTCTCAGCGGCGACGAAACCCCGCACTCGCAACTGGTAAAATTCCCGGCGGAACAGGTCGAGCAACTCGCCGGTGGGGCGGTGGGTCAGCAACCTTCCCCTGCTCATGATCGCAATCCGGTCGCAGAGATTCTCGGCCATGTCCAACTGATGTGTCGTTAACACAACGGTCTTGCCGCGCTCCTTTGTCAGTTGGATGATCCACTCCTGCACGGTGCGCGATGCCTGCACATCCAGGCCCAGCGTCGGCTCGTCCAACAGCACGATCGGCGGGTCCGCGATCAGCGCGGCGGCGATGGCGACCTTCTGCTGCATGCCCCTGCTGTACTCGCCCACCGGATCGTTGCGTCGCTCCCACAGGTCCAGTTCGCGCAGCAGTTCTTCCGCCCTGGCTTTCAACCAATTGCCGGCCGAGACACCCTTTATGCGGCCAAAGTAGAGCAGGTTCTGCCATGCGTTCATGCGCCAGTAGACGTTGCGCGTGCCTTCCAGCACCGCGCCAATCTGCTGCATCGCCTGGCCGCGCTGCGTGCGCACGTCATATCCGTTTAGGTGCACTGTGCCGGTGGTTGGGATCACCAACCCGCAGACCATCTTGAGGGTAGTCGTCTTACCGGCTCCGTTGGAGCCGAGAAACCCGAAGATCTGGCCCTGCTCTACCGTCAAATCCAGCGTGTTAACCGCCTCAATGTCTTCGCCGTTGCGCCGGCGGAAGACCTTGCTAAGTGATTCGATTTTGATGGCGGCAGACCGCCCGTTGCCGATCGCTGCGTTCATTCCGTTGTCCAATTCAGTCGAATCCGATTACTCGATAGTTTTCGTCCATTCCTGCACCTATACAACCGCAAGAATTCGAGCCGTATGCACGACGCTTACTCCCCACTGCCCAACGCCTCCAACAGCTGTTCAGCCTCTGCAGCCGTGATCTTGCCCTCTGCCAACATGCGCAGCACGGTCAACCGCTCCTCTTCCGAGACCGGTTCACTGTCAGACTCGCTATCGCTGTCGACATCCAGGTCCAAGTTCAAATCCACGTCTATGTCTATATCGGCGAAGCCGGATTGGGTTGCTTCGTCGCGCACGGCAGCGCCGGCCGCAGGCGAATCCGTGTCGAAACGGAATTTCCAACGGCGGGCATCGTCCCAGTTCCCAGCGGCCGCCCTCTTGCCTGCGGCGCGTATGTTGCGCCGAAGCGTTCTACCCAGCGAACGTACGGCGCGGCGTTGCGCGCGAGCGGCGAATTGTGCGCCCCTCGCGCCTTCTTCATCGCCAAGGCCAGCCAGACTTGCGTCCGATTCGACATGTACCCCGCTACCGGCGACGAGATTATAGCTGTTCTTGAGGGCGCCGACGCGGAAATGATGCACGCCCGGGCCGCGGGCAACCGGTGTGGGGCTGCCGACAACTGTGAGCGAACCACCGCAGACCGCTTTGACAGAGCCTCCTGCGTTCTCGTCGAAACGGCAGCGGATTTCACCGCCCGCATGCACGAGTACGTTTCCCCTTATTTTGGAAAGCGCCGCGGAGCCGCCGCAATTGGCCGTGAGCGAGCCGCCGCATCCCTCCACCGCCAGGCCGCCACCTACGCCGCCCAGCGAAATCGAGCCGCCCACAGCGCGCAGAGTTGCCCGTCCGTTCGCCTCCTGGCAGGCCAGCGCGCCGTGAATCTCCTCCGCGGTGAGATCGCCCTTCACCTGTCTGATCGCGACCTCGCCCGTGTCGGCGACATGCAGCTGCCCGTTGACCTGGTCGCAGCCGACTTTGTCGCGTACACGGCGCAGAAAAACAGCCCCCAACCCTTTCTCCAGCGCGACCGCGCCTTCAACGCTTTCGAGGCGGACAGTGCCATCTGCCCTGCCTACAACAACGTTCCCGCAGGCATTCTGCACCTCGACATCGCTCTGCGCCCGCTTCACCTGTACCGCGGACACGTCCCGTAACGTCAAACGCCCCGCGACCTCGGCCACCGCGATCTTGCCGCCAATCTCCTGGGCCGAAAGATCGCCCTGCGCCCGCTTTTTTACCTGCACGTCACCGGCAACATTCGCCACAGTCACCCGGCCCGCCGCGCTGCCTATCTTGACGCTGCCTACGCCGTCCACATGCAGATCGCCCCTGGCCTCTACCAGTTCCAGGCCGCCGTGCAGGTTGCTCACTTTGACCTGGCCCTCCGCCGTGATCTTCGTCAGTTCGGTCGTCCGCGGCAGACGCACCGTGCAGGAAGATTCAGCCTCGATCTCGACCTGCTCCGGCCCGGCCTCCACCACGGGTTGAATACCTTGGCCGTCCACCTCGATCAGCGGCTGCTCCCAGCCTTCGACCAGCAGATCGCCCCCGCAGCGGATCTGTAGGCGCGGATTCACAATAGCCGGCTCCAACCGTATCAGTTCAGTCATTTCGCTCCCCTTGTTTATTACCCCCTCATATGCCAAAGCGGTAGCGCAGCAAGACATTATCCATTTCGCAGTTGCATCATCGCCGCTTCATAGTCGATTTCGCCGGCCTCAAGCTGCTCCAGAATTTGGCGCCGCGCCTTCTCCGGCAGCGTTCCGGGCTCGTCGCGGCCCGGCTCGAATCCCATCGCCCGGATCACCTCGTGCAGCCGCCCCCGCAGTGTCGGGTAGGAGAGCGCCAACTCCTCCTCCATACGATTCAGCTTGCCCTCGCAGCGGACGAAGGTCGCCGTGAACTCCAGCTGCTCCCGCGTCAGCCCGGCAAAGGGTGTCTCGACGAGAAAGCGCCCCTCGACGCGGCTATCGCACTCGCGGCAGAAGAAGCCGGTGACGGTCAGGTCTTTTGCCTGGCAGATCGGGCAGGCAGTGGGAAGTGGATTCATCGCGTCTGCTCCATTCGTCTGTGTGTCAAAGAGTAGGGGTTGTCCTCAGGCTCACATTGGCGCATATTGCCGCGCTTTGCCGCGGCAAAACCTGCATCTCACCTACCGGCCGTCGGGCAGGTTCGACCGCACGCCGATAACGCCTTTGCAGCGCGGTCCCCTGCGCCACCATCAGACCGCCCAGGCGCGTCAACAACCGCTCCTGCCAGCGGGGCGTCCGTCGGTAGGGGTGCAGCCGCCGATAGGTCGGGGCCTCTGAGGTCACTCTCTCCCGGCGTAGAGTCGCTTCCAAAGCCATTCGCTCCATGAACATTCTGAACCTCATCATTAATTATTCCAACAGTTACAAACACATTATCAATAATATATACAAATACCTTAATTTGTCAATAGTGAAAATAAATTTTATTAATAAATTCGAACAATTTCTCAATATCGGCCAGATCTGCACAGTCTGCGTGGACGCGCGAACGGGCCGCCGTTGAGCTATCGGCGGGAAATGGGGAAGCGCAAGAGGATGCGGGGCAATAACCGGCGATGGCGCGCAGCGCGTCGGAAGCGGCCGTCACGACCATGGGGGCGATAGAGGCAGCCGGGAACTTACCCTTGAATCGGGGATGGGTCGACTCAACGATTGACTGTGGAACAGGATGAGGAAAAGGCGGTCTTCTGTCGTTCGAACCGTTCGCCGCAGCGGTGGAGGAAGGGCTGGCGAGGGGCGAGAATCGAGGCTTCCTCCCTTTTCTGTTTCCTTGCCCCTCTCTTCACCGTCGCTACTGCAGGCGAATACGCGGGTCTACGATAGCCAGCAGAATGTCGGATAGAAGCGTGCCGACGACGGTCAGCGCGCTCAGAAGAAAGAGGAAGCTGCCGACCAGGTCCATATCCTGGGAGGTGAGCGAACGCAGGAGCATCGGCCCGGTAGTCTGCAAGCTCAACACCATCGCCACCAGCGTCGTGCCGGAGACGAGGCTGGCCAACGACCAGCCGACGGTGCTGAAGAAGGGATTGAGCGCAACCCGCACTGGGTATTTCCATATCAGCGTGCTCTCTCTTACGCCTTTAGCACGCGCCGTCTCCACGTAGGGCTTGTTCAGTTCATCGAGCAGGTTGGCGCGGGTGATGCGGATGTTGCCGGCGGTGCCGTTGACGGCCACGATCAACATCGGCACCCAGATGTGTTTGAGCATGTCGACGATCTTGGGCCAATTCCACGGCTCCAGCACATATTCGTCCGAGAAGAGGCCGCCGACATTCATACCGAGCAAGGATTGCGCCATGAAGAGAATAATCAGCGCCAACAGGAAGCCGGGCGTGCCCAGGGCGATGAAGCTGAAGGTCGTCATCAGATAATCGAGCCACGAGTATTGATGGGTCGCCGAATAGACGCCTACAGGTATGGCGATAAACCAGCCAACCAGCAGCGCGCCCAATGAGAGCGCCATCGTCAGCCCCAGTCGTTCCCAGATCAGTTCGCTGACCGGCTTCTGCCATTCGAATGACTGCCCCCAATCGCCCTTCCACAGCACACCGTAGATCCATTTGAAATATTGGACATAGACTGGCTGGCCCAGCCCGTAGCGCTGGCGCAACGACTCCAATTCGGCCTCGTCCACCTCATCCCCCTCTTGCCGCAACTGGGCGACATAGGAGGTGAGAAAGTCACCCGGCGGCAACTGGATAATGACGAACGAGAGGATCGAAATCGCGACCAGCATCGGAATCATCAGCAGAATACGCTGAACAATGAAAGCGAGCATCTTTGTCTCCGAAGAGAGAGGAGTGAGGAGAGAGGAGCGAGGCGATCTCTCATCCCACTCCTCTCAGTCGGCCGCCGCCAAGTGTCCGAAAACCAGGAGTCGGCGCCGGCCAAACTCACTCTTCACCGTTTTACGCGCTCTGCGAATCCGGATCTTCCCAGAAGTAGGTCTCGGTGTGGAGCAGGTGCTCGTCACCGGTCGTGTCGTCCAGCGGGAAGCCGGGCAGGTAGTTGCGGACACCGTTCTTGACGATAATCGGCGCCGGGCGCTCGCCCAAGTAGCCGATCATCGGCAGTTCTTCAGCCCAGATGTCGAGAATCTGGTGGAACATGGCGGTCTGCGTGTCGGGATCGGGTTCCACCTTGATCGCGTCCCAGATTTCCCAGATTTTCCAGACCCAGTGGCCGGCGGGCGGTTCGACGCCGGCGGGGCTGGCGCCGCCGCTGTTGCGCCAGTGCGCCCAGCCAGCGCCCCATGGGCGGTCCGGCTGCTCGCATGTCCAGATGGTGGGGTTAACCAGCGGTACGACCGTGCGGTCCCCGCCCCACCAGGCTGCTTCGATCTCGTTGGCCCCGTGATGCTCCTCATAGAGCGAGCGTTCGAAGCCCTTGTAGGCTGCCTTGACGCCGACGGCGGCGAAGTACTTGATCACTTCCTGCACCGAATCTTCGTCGGAGGTGCCCGGCTGGGCGGTGCCTTCGATCACGAAGCTGAGTGTGTCGCCGCTGCCGTCATTCCAGAGGCGGAATCCATCGCTGTCGCGTTCGGCGTAGCCAGCATCGTCGAGCATCTGGTTGGCCAAATCCGCGTCGTACTGGATCCAGGCGTTGTTCTGCTTGGGGTAGGCCTGAGCCGAGCTTTCGAGCGGGCTGTACTGCCGCGGGGTCATCAGCCCATCCCAGATCAGTTCGTTGATCGCCTCGCGGTCCACGGCCACGGAGAGAGCGATGCGCACATCGCGAATGTTGAAGAACTCGCGCAGCCTGTCATTCTTGGTCGAAAGGTTGAGCTGAATGGCGGTGTGGCCCGAAGCCGAGCCGAGGAACACCTTGAAATCGCCGGACTCTTCATTCTCTTTGTAGAGCGTGAAGTTGCCGATATTGACGTGGCGTGCCTGGAAATCGATCTCACCGTTGATGATGCGCAGGTCGAAAACGTCATTGGTCTCGAACAGGCGATGCGTGACCTTGTCGATATAGGGAAGTTGATTGCCATCCGAATCGACGCCGAAGAAGTAGGGGTTACGCTCCATCAGGAAGAGTTCGTTGGAAAGTTCATTCTTGGAGATCCAAGGGCCGATGCTGGGCAGGTCCGGGTCGAGATACCACCAGCGCCGGTCGATATAGAACTCTTCCCAGCTGTTGAAGCCGGCTTCGTCGACCTGTGCCTGCAGCGTATCCTGGTCGTCGGTCAACTCCATGTGAAACTGTTCCATATAATGGCCGGGCAGATAGAGATTGGTCGTCTGGCGGCCAAGCCTGTAAACGAACAGGGGATTGGGAACGTCGAACTTGAAGTTGACGGTGGAATCATCGACGATCTCGACCTCCATCGGCGTGCGTTCGGAGCCGGTGACCCAAGTGCCGCCAATGCTGGGGGTAATGGTGGAGTTGGTTTCGTCGTTCTCCCACCACCAGCGGATCGCCTCGGTCGTGAAGGGCGTGCCGTCGGACCATTTCATCCCCTCGCGCAGGTGGAAGGTCCATTCGGAGGCGTCATCATTCAGTTCCCAGGATTCGGCCATGCGCGGCTGCATGTTCAGATTCTGGTCATACCAGGATAGGCCCCCGTCCTGCAACTTGGTCGGGCCCCAGCGGTCGGAGACGCCCTTGAAGCCGCGGCGGAAGCTGCCGCCGTAGTTGCCGTTCATTTCGGCCGTGGGCATGACCATCGGGTTGACCGGCAGACGCTCGTCTACAGGGGGCAGGTCGCCGTTGGCAACCATTTCAGCCAGCATCGGCGCTTCACTGTATTGGGACGGCGGGGTCGCGGGCGCCGCAGCGGCTGACTCGGCAGCCGGCGCCGCGGTTGGAGCGGTCTCTTCCATCGGCTCTGGCTCCCCCCTGCCGCCACAGGCCACGGCCACCGCGCCCGCGGCGGTCACAGCCGACACGCGCATGAACTCGCGTCGGGATATTGGTGTTGGTGCGATCCTTCTCATCTCTCACTCTCCTTATTGAATTGATATAGGCGCCATCGCGCCCGATTGAGGCGTGACGGCTATATAGTTAATGGGCAATGGCAGATTTCGCCACTTTCCACTTGCTACCATCAACGGATGCTGGCGTCAGAAAACCGCTCGATCTCTAACGAACCGCGCCTTCCTCCGGCACGAGCCAGGGCGGATGGGGCAGATGCCGTTCGTTCTGATGGCTGGCGTAGAGGAAGCGGTAGACATCGCTGATATAAAACTGAGGGAACCGCTTGGGTGGCAGCGATTCCAGGAACTTGTCATGCACCATCTCCGCCATCTGTTCGCTCATGCCGGCGCTTACTTCAAAGTCGAAATAGATGGCCAGGTCACGGGACGGGTCTTCGATAATCCGTTTCACGCCGAAGGATTCCGGGTACTTGTGCGCCGGAGAATCCCGCTCCATCAGAAAGGTGCCCATCGCCGCCGAATGGATGTATGGCTTATGCCCGTATAGGAAGTTCACCGTCTCCTGGGCGTCATCGATCGTCTCGCCGGGGAAGCCGAAGAAGAAAAATGTATGATTCCAGATACCGGCTGTTGAGCTTTCCTTCAAAATGCGGCTCATGTGTGTCAACTGTGTGCCCTTGATAATGTGATCGATGATCGCAGCCGATGCGCTTTCCAGCCCGAAGAGGATCATGCGGCAGCCGCCGGCGTGCATGTCCTCCAAAAGTTGCCCCGAGATCACCTTCTCGAAGCGCACACACCCGCCCCAATGCAGCGTTTCGGGCCGATCCCGCATGATCTTCGACAGATCGCGCAGATTGCGCGGCGTGACCGCCTCGTCGGAGAAGAAGATGTGGCGCACGTCGTACTTCTCATGCAGGGCCAGCATCTGTTCCGCCAGCTGCTGCGCCCGCCACTGGCTGAATGATTCCGGCTCGCCATAGCCCACATTGCAGAACGCGCACTTGCCGAAATAGCAGCCGCGCGCCGTCAAAAGGGGCAGCGCCAACTCCGGCGCCAGGTCGCGGTCCAAGGGCAGCCCGTCGAAGTCCGGCAGGGGCAGGTTGGCGATCTTCTCCGGCTCCTTGCGCGCGTTGACCCGGATGCGGCTGCCATCCTTGTGGATCAGATTGGGAACGTCGGCCAGGCTCTCGTCAGCCGCCACTGCGGTCGCCAGTCGCAGGAGCGGGACCTCACCGTCGAAGACGACCGCGCTGTCGATCAACTCGAACAGAGCGGGCACGTCCGTCAGCTGTGCGCGCAGCATACTGATGTGCGGCCCGCCCACCGTCACGTGGCAATCCAGCCCGGCCTCCTTGATCAGATAGGCGGCGGTCAGTCCCGGCAGCAACTGCGCCATCGACGGGATCGAAATGCCGACCACGTCAGGCTGTTCCCGCACAATATCGGGCAGCAGCAGGCGTCGGTAGATGTCGAGGAACATATTGTGTCGCGCATCCTGCACGCCGTGGAGCAGGAAGCGGCTGTTGTCGGGGGGGCCGGCCGCGTCATATCCCTGAAAATGGAGACTGGCCGGGTAGAATGGAAGATTGGCGATTTCCAGACAGTCGAGCAGCGTGCGCATCAACTCCAGTCCGATCGGCCCGTCGAAGAAGGCAGAGGAGCGAATCCCCGCTTTGGCGCGCGCCACCTGTTTGGCCAGCCGCGGGCCTGCCTGCAATGCCCAGCGAATCTTTTCCGGGCTGACGCGGTCATCTTTCATCCGTCGCAACCGGCCCAGCGCGGCGGTCAGATAGTGTCGGCTCAGGATCTCGTCGAACACCTCGACGTTCAGATCCCGCTGGGTCACCTCGACGCCGTTCTGCCGCAGATAGGCTGTCAGAGTCGGCAAAGCCAGATGCGGCATCGTCGGCGTCCAATTAGGCGGGAAGAGCAGCATGACCTTCGGCCTACGCCGGGAAGTGGGCTGTTCGCTCGTTCCTGCGAGAAGGTCGAACTTTTCTAACTCGATATTGGACTGTGCGCTGGAACCGTTGGTTTTGACCATATAATATAGGAACCTATAAACTTTCCGAAGAGCGGGAAGTGTGGTGTGTTCTCTCTCTTCTCACTCCTCTTCACTCACTTCTCGACTTAAGCGACGCCCGTCAGTTCCAGTTCACCCGCATAGTGGCAGCGCACGAAATGGCCCTGCTCGACTTCCCGCAGTTCGGGCGTCTCCTGCATGCAGCGGTCGTTGACGTTGTAAAGGCAGCGGGGGTGGAAATAGCAGCCGCTCGGCGGGTTGGCCGGATCGGCCACGTCACCCTCCAGCACGATCGGCTCGGCCCTGTCGCGGGGGTCCGGCTTCGGCACCGAGGACAGCAGCGCTTCGGTATACGGATGCTGGGGATCGCGGTAGAGTACCTCTGTGCGTGCGCTTTCCACAAGCATACCCACATACATCACTGCCACGCGGTCGCTGATGTGCTCGACGACGCTCAGATCGTGGGCGATGAAGAGATATGTCAGATCGAACTCCTGCTGCAAGTCCTGCAGCAGATTCAGAATCTGCGCCTGCACCGACACGTCCAGCGCAGAGACCGGCTCGTCCAGCACGATCAGCTGCGGGTTGAGCGCCAGCGCGCGCGCCACTCCGATCCGCTGCCGTTGGCCGCCGCTGAAGGCATGCGGGTAGCGGTTCAGGTATTCAGGCCGCAGCCCCACCACCCGCAGCAACTCCGCCACCCGGTCTTCCAACTCCTGCCCCTTCGCAATGTCATTCACCAGCAGAGGCTCGCCCACGTTTTGCAGCAGGTTCATGCGCGGGTTCAGTGACGAATAGGGATCCTGAAACACCATCTGCATGTTGCGCCGCAGCCGTTTCAATTGCTGCTTTTCCACCGTCGCGATATTGACCTGACCAAGTTCCTGGTCGTCGAACCAGATGTCTCCCGCGGTGGGCGGGAAGGCGTGCATAATCAGGCGGCCGGTGGTGGTCTTGCCGCAGCCGCTCTCCCCCACCAGTCCCAACGTCTCGCCGGGCCGCACATAGAAACTCACCCCGTCTACGGCCTTAACCTGGCCGACCGTGCGCGAGAAAAAACCCCTCTGAATCGGGAACCACTTCCTCAGATCGGATACTTCAAGAAGTGCAGTGCGTTGAGTACCGTTCCCCGCCTGCTCTGTCGCGGCAACAGACTGGCTGTCGTTTTGAGACAAAGCATTACCTCCTGCGAAAGTTAGTTGTCTGTCGGGGGCGCAGGCCGCTTTCCTGCAATCCCGCCCTCTTAATTGCCGACGAACCGACCACAGCCGTCGATGTCACAACGCAAGCCCAGATTCTTGAACTGTTGGAAGAATTGCAGGATGAGTTTGGCATGGCGATTATGCTGATCACGCATGATCTGGGCGTGGTGGCGGAGATGGCGGATGACGTTGTGGTGATGTACTTTGGGCGGGTCGTGGAGCGGGGTGACGTGGACTCGATCTTCCACGACCCCAAACATCCCTATACGCAGGCGCTGCTCAAATCGATTCCCCGATTGGGGGTCAGTCGAAACCTGCAAAGACTGGATTCGATTCGCGGCATGGTCCCCGATCCGTACAACCGGCCATCTGGTTGTATGTTCGGGCCGCGCTGTGATCACTTCATGCCGGGCCGCTGTGACGCCGTCACTCCGCCCGCCATACAACTGGGACCCGATCGCGAGGTCCATTGCCTGCTGTATGAAGATGAGTAGGCACAGGGGGTGCTCTTCGTGGGCACGCGCACGTCTCGCCTGCAAAGAAATCTGACAGCTCCGATATAAATGAAATTCCACAGGTGCCTATGAGCGCACAATCGACGACTGAAGGGCAGCGGCCCGCCCCCGAGACGGGTAGCGTGGTTGCAGATAAAGTCCTGCTCGAAGTCAGGAATCTCAAGAAGTGGTTTCCGATAATGTCCGGCTTTTTCCGGCGCACGGTCGGTCATGTCTCGGCGGTTGATGACATTTCCTTCGAGGTCTTGTAGGGTGAAACGTTGGGGCTGGTTGGTGAGAGTGGATGCGGCAAGACGACGGCCGGGCGCTGCATCGTGCGGGCGTACGACTTGACCGGCGGCCAGATTCTCTTCCGGAAAAATGACGGAGAAACCATCGATCTCGCGCCGCTGAGCAACAATGAGATGAAGCCCTATCGCCAACAGGTGCAAATGATCTTTCAGGATCCCTTCAACTCCCTGAATCCTCGCATGCCAGTCATTGACATCGTTGGCGATCCGCTCAGAATCAACAAGATCGCTGCCGGCAAGGAGCTGGAAGATCGGGTGGCGTCGCTCCTGGGCAGAGTCGGTCTGCGCCCGGAGTATATGCGCCGCTACCCGCACGCCTTCAGCGGCGGCGAGCGTCAGCGCATCGGAATTGCCCGCGCGCTCGCCCTCGACCCCCGCCTGGTCGTCGCCGATGAGGCGGTGTCCGCCCTGGATGTCTCTGTGCGCGCCCAGTTTCTGAATCTGATCAAGGAGTTGCAGGAAGAGTTCAACCTGACCTATCTCTTCGTCTCCCATGATCTCAGCGTCATCGAGTACATCTGTGATCGGGTCGTCGTGATGTATGTGGGGAAGATCGTCGAAGTCGCTGAGACCGAGGACCTTTTCGCTCAGCCGTTCCACCCGTACACCGAGGCGTTGCTCTCCGCGGTGCCAAACCCGGACCCGCGCATGAGGCGGCAGAAAGCGCGGATCGTGTTGGAAGGTGATGTGGCCGATCCGGCAAATCCGCCCAGCGGCTGTTATTTCCACCCTCGTTGCCGTTATGTTCAGGAGCGCTGCAGCCAGGAAACGCCGGCGCTGCGAGAGATTGCCCCGGGACATTTTGCCGCCTGTCACCATGCCGAGGAGTTGACCCTGGCCGGCGTCACCGCCAGCGGGGAGTTGGGCTGATGTCCTTCCGCGAGGAGACTTTTGTTCAGCCTACTCTACAGCGGTGGTTGAGGTACGCAGCCTACCTGGCCAGTTGGATCGCTTTCGTTGCCCTTACCTTCTGTTTGCTAACGAGATTGCAATTGAATCTGATTCTTCTTATCAATGTCTTGGAGGTTAATCGCTGGGCAAGGTCTGCGGTGCATAACTTCAGCTTTGTCATCCTCGGCCTTATCGGGTAGAGTTTTGTCATCATCGTCGAGAACTATCTCCGTGAGGCTGTTCCGCGAAACCTCCTTTTGCGGCGCATTGCTATCACCCTTGGATCGGCGCTCATTCTACTCGGTGCATCGTTCGCGATTCACGCGCTCTTGCTTCAGCTGCTGAGGACGTGAGGGAGTGGGCCAGTTGTCTTGCCGGAGCCTGAAAGCGACAAACCCCTCGGACAACGATGTCCATTTGGCCTGCGGCGAGGATCCACCAGGGGCATTTGCAGGGCCCACGACCTGAATCCGTCTTGAGAGAGTTTGGCAATGTTGGCAAAAATCGTTCCCTCTCGATTTGTTGTGCCACGGCGATTTACCTTTTCAGTTGACGAAAAGAGATTGACCGTATGGGAATCGACACATAGCCCGCTACCCTGTTAAATCATTATTTCCAATAATTCTGATTCAGACAACGATTGCCCGAAAGTCCGGGACACACCAGAGGACACGGAGATCCGCCACGCCATTCGCCTCTTTCCCTAGGGCGAGGAGTACAAGCTGTGGGGTGAAGTTGCCGTGACCACGAAGCTATTCGGCCAGGACGTTCCCCACGAGGAACAGGGCTTCTTCCGGTTGGGCACGGACCGGCTGGGGCGTGATATGTTTTCCCGTGTTTCCTATGGCGCGCGCCTCTCCCTTTCGATCGGTCTGATCGGAGTTGTAATCAGTCTAGTCCTCGGCATTCTGCTGGGAGGCCTTTCAGGCTACTACGGCGGCACGATCGACAATATCATCCAGCGCGTCATCGAGTTCCTGCGCTCAATCCCGTCGATTCCGCTGTGGATGGGGCTGAGCGCGGCGCTGCCGCCCGGGTGGCCGATCCTCTATGTCTACTTCAGCATTACGACAATTCTCTCCTTTATTGGCTGGACCGGGATGGCGCGCGTCGTGCGCGGCAAGTTCTTGCAACTGCGCGAGGAAGAGTTCGTGATGGCGTCCAGGTTCGCAGGCAGCAACGAGCTGCGCATCATCCTGCGTCACATGCTGCCCTCCTTCATGAGCCACATTTTCGCCGCCATGACGCTGTCGATTCCGACCATGATTCTGAGCGAAACCGCGCTCAGTTTCCTCGGTCTGGGCCTGCGCCCGCCCGCCATCAGTTGGGGCGTGCTGTTGCAGGGGGCGCAGAACATCAGCGCGGTGGCCATCGCCCCCTGGAAAATGGTCGCGCCGGCCCTCATGGTGGTGATCGCGCTGACGGCGTTCATCTTTATGGGCGATGAGCTGCGCGACGACGCCGACCCCTACGCCACGCTGTAGAACGGCAGTGGCCGGTGATCAGTGGCCAGTAACTGCATTGGAACCGGCAGCCGAGGAAACGCAACCATGATCATCAAAGGCAGCGCCATCCCCGAGGTAAATTTCCGCAAGGGTTATGAGATTGGTGAGGCGCAGGAGCAGATCGACCACTTCGCCGAACGCATCACTACCCCGGCCAACCCGTTTGAGCCGGAGAAACATGGCGAACAGCGCTTCTGGTACATCCTGGAGGGCGAGGCCACCGTTACCATTGACGGCGAGAGCACAACGGTCGGGCCGGCCGACCTGATCCTGATCGCGCCGTGGACTGATCACAGTTTGCGCGCCGACAAATGGGTACGCTGGATTTGCTTCGGATAGAGCACGCACAAGGAAATCGCAAACGATGCCCCGCAAATTGAAGTTGGCCTTGATCGGTCTGGGCCGCCGCGGCCGCAGTTCACACCTGCCAATCTACCCAAAATTGAAGGACGTGTTCGAATTCGTCGCTGTCTGCGACAAGGATGGAGAGGTCCTGCGAGAAGTTGCCGCTGAGTACGGCGTCAACGCCTACACCAGCGTGCGTGATCTGGTGGACGGTGAAGAGCTGGATGTCGTCGACGTGGTCGTGCCCGGCGATGCCCACCACCCGATCTGCTGCTACCTGGCGGAGAATGGCATCAACATCATCGTCGAAACGCCTGTCTCCGTGACCCGCTCCATGACCGACATGATGGTCGAAGCTGCCACCCGCAACAATGTCAAGCTGGAAGTGGCCGAAAACTATCATCGCGTGCCTATGGCCCGTTTCCAGGCCAAAGTGATCGATTCCGGCATCATCGGGGATGTGGGACGCATCTATCGCATCTTCTACGAGGGCGGTTATCACGGCATGAGCATGTTGCGTCTGCTCGCCGGTAGCCGGCCCAAGTCGATCCTGGGCATCACCCATGTGACCGACGTTGTGCCCATTATCGACCGCATGAAGCGCCATCATTCGCAGGAAAACTGTACGACCAGCTTTCTGGAGTTCGAGAATGGGGCCGCGGCGACAATGATCTACTCCAACGTGATCCACGCGCGCTCGCTTGGCCGCAAAACAACCGGCATCTCCCAGATCGACGGCACACGCGGCGCGATCGTCGGCAATACCGTCTACTTCACCGACCCGGCCGACTACCAGAGCGGCGCCAACGCCAACGCCTATGAACCGCAGCTTTTCAACATCGGCGTGGAAGGGCGCCAGGTCCTGGAGCGCATCAGCCTGGAGCTGCCCGATCGGGAAATCGTCTGGCAGAATCCCTACGCCCATCTCGGCGTTGGCGAAAACAACGGGCGCGGCGTTGACATGGCCGATCAACTCATGAGCATCGCCAACGCGGTCCTGCATGACTCGGAGCCGACCTACGGCGTACAGGAAGCCCGGCTGGATCAGGAGATGTCGTTGGCGGCTTCTGAGTCGGCGCTGATGAACAAACAGCCGCTGGCGTTCCCCCTGCGCTCGTCCTCCGAAGCGGAGGAGCGGATCCAGGCGCGCTTCAAAGAGACCTACGGCTTTGACTACACCGATATCGAGCCTCTACTCGATGTCTTCTATCCCCGCCGATAACTTCAGTGCCTAGTGGATAGTACCACTGAGAGCAACTGGTGTTTCGCGGAAAGGAAGTGAACAGTGCAGTTCTTAGATGTCGAAAAGAAGGGTATCTCCCGCTATTTTCTCGACGCCGACGTGGAGGGCGAGCCGTTGCGCGTCCACATCTCGGAGGTTGACGCCGGCGAGCGATCCCATCCTCCCCACCGTCACGGCGGCTATGAGGCGTTCTATATGATTGAAGGCCAGGGGACGCTGGAGATCGACGGCGAGAGCCATCCCCTGCGCGCCAACGAGGCGGTCGTATTCGATCCGCGCAAGCTGCATGGGCTTGTCAACACCAGCAAAGCGCCGGTGCGCTACATGGTGATCATCCGCCCCGAGGAGGATGGCGCTTGATCTGGGTGATAACGTGCGGCAACTGAATCTGCGCGCCCCCGCAACCATCATTCGGGGATTAGATGAAATTGCCAACAAGGAGCAGATCGATCGGACTGCCCTTGCGCGCAAGATGCTTACGGAGGCGATCCAGCGGTGGAAAGTTGAGAACGCGATCGCTGCCTGCCAACGTGGTGAAATCACAGAAGCCCGCGCCGCTGAACTGGCTGGCGTGTCGATTTACGACATCATGGACGAGGTGCGCCGGCGGGGCGCCGCGCCAAGTTACTCTCTCGACGAGTCGCGCCAGGACTTGGCAGTCCTAGCCGTATCTTAACGCAAGAAAGACCAACAAGAAATTGAGGCGAAAGGATTCGCCTCTCCAGCATTAGGCCGTTTGTATTGAGAGAGGCAAAGCGCTTCGCTGCGTCCGTTTTGTTTTACGAGAAGTCCAACTGCATGAGCAGATCCATAAACTGGATGCCCATCTGCTCCGCGCCAAGCTCGGTGCTTGAGTAGGGGTTGTCAAAATGGAGGAAGCCGTTGATCTCCTGCTCCTGTTCATTGACGAGTAGGGGACCCCTCCAGCCGAAGTCGATGCTCTCTTCGCGCAGGCTCGTCAGGTGTACACTGTCTTCCTCAAAGATGATGTCCAGCGCCGTCACCTTCTCCACGAATTCGCCAAAGCTGCCGTCCACAGCCGCGCGCCCCATCTGCGCGATCACGCCCAGATCATGGGTGATGAAGATGATTGCCATCCCCAACTCATCCTGCAACTCGCGCATGAGCGTCAGGATCTGGGCTTGCGTTGTCACGTCCAGCGCGGTCGTCGGCTCGTCGGCGATGAGCAGGCTGGGGCGGCAGGACAGGGCCATGGCGATCATGGCGCGCTGGCGCATGCCGCCACTGAGGTGATGGGGACAGCGGTCGATTATGCGTTCGGGCTGCGGCATTCCAACTTTGTTCAGAACATCGATCGCCAGGGCGCGGGCCTCTTCTTTGTTGACATCCTGGTGGAGAAGGATGGCCTCGATAATCTGATTGCCGATCGTGTGGACAGGGCTGAGCGAAGTCATCGGCTCCTGAAAGACCATCGAGATCTCACCGCCGCGGATGGAGCGCGCCTGCGTGCCCATGGCGTCGATTTTGGTCATGTCAACGACCTGCTCGGTGACGCTGCCGTTCTCCTGTCTTTGCAGATGGAACAGAACCTCACCCTCGACAACCCGTCCCGGCGAAGGCACAATCGCCATGATCGAGCGCGCTGTGATCGACTTGCCGCAGCCGCTCTCTCCCACCAGCCCGACCGTCTGGCCGCGGCGCACCGTAAAATCGACGCCCTCCAAGGCCCGTACAATCCCCTGAGCCAGGAAGAAGTGCGTCTTCAACCCCCGTACATCCAGGAGCATCCCCTGCGAATCGGCGGACTCACCTGTTGCTGGACCGCTATCGATTTGGGCAGATGTAATTGTCATGAACGAAATCCGTTCAGCGCATGAATAAACAGCCTTCTTCGTGTGCCGCTCATCAGCTTACCTGGCATATGGATCGGCGGCGTCGCGGATGCCGTCACCGAGGAAATTGAAAGCCAGCACAGCCAGCACCACAGCTAAGCCGGGGGTTAACACCCATGGGGCGAGGGCGACGGAGCGTAGATTCTGGGCCTCCTGTAAAAGCACGCCCCAACTGATCGCCGGCGCTCGCAGACCCAGGCCGATAAAGCTCAGCCCCGTTTCCGAAAGAATAATGCCCGGAATCGCTAATGTCAGGGAAGCGATGATATGACTGAGGGATGAGGGAACCAGGTGGCGCAAAATGATGCGCATTTCACCAGAGCCGCAAAAGCGGGCTGCCATCACAAAGTCCTCTTCCCTCATGCGAAGAAAACGCCCGCGCACGACTCGGGCCAGACCGGTCCAACCCACGAACGACAAGAGGATCGTTACGCCGAAATAAAGACGAATTACCGGCCAGTCTGCGGGCAGGGCCGCGGCCAGCGCCATAATCAGAGGAATCTCCGGGATGGAGCGAATGAACTCGATCAGGCGCTGAATCGCATTGTCTAAGGGGCCGCCGTAAAAGCCGGAGATTCCGCCGAAAAGAATCCCGATTACCAGACTGAGAACGACACTCACCAGGCCGATGGTCAGCGAGATGCGCGCCCCGTAACAGAGGCGGGAGAACAGATCACGCCCCAACCGGTCTGCGCCCATCAGCAAGAGGCCTTGCTCCTCATGGGGAACGTCCAACCCGTAGAGATGCTAAGAGACCGGGAACTGGCCCCACAGTTCGTACTCCGACCCGCGCGCGAGAAAACGGATCGGATAGATCGTGGTCGTGTCTTCTGTGTAGGTATTGCGCAGGGTCTCCGGGTCCCTTTCGCGGATGATCTTGTAGACAAATGGCCGCTGCAGCTTGCCTTCCGCATCGATGACATGGATTTTCATCGGCGGTACGAATTTATACTGCACAAAGGACTGCTCTGGATTGTAAGGGGCCACAAATTCGGCAAAGGCCGCTATCAGTTACAGGATTACCACCAGAAAGCCGGAGAGAACCGCCATCCGATGTTTGTGAAAACGCCACCACATCAACTGTGAGTATGACGCTACGAATATCTCTTCATCTTCGATGATTTCGGTATCGAGACGTAAGTCTTGCTCTTCAAGTTGATCTTCTTCAGATCTGTCAATCCAGGAACGTTGGAGTGTCTCCATGCGCGGCTCTCCGGGTATCTGCGTTGTCCGGCGGATGGGACAGATACCTCTAAGATTTGATGTGTGAGTCCGGCCTGCGCCGCGTAACCAACGATCCGCCCGTCGCTGAAATGTCCAACTGCAAGAGCGCCTAACGGGCAACAGCGGGTCTGAGCCGGTGAACGAGCCGTTGTCTCGCGCCAGGAAGCGCTGCAGTCACCTTGCGCGCATAACAGACGAGCCGAACAAATCGTTAACTACGGTATTGCCCTTCTACATAAGAATAAGCTTCTTTGAAATGCTGCGCCCCTGATGGATGCGGTTGATAATATCGGCCAGCATCGGCGCGATCGACAACACGACGACTTTCTCTGACCGCTTTTCTTGGGGAACGGGAAGCGTGTTGGAAACCACCAGCTTGGCGATGCGATCATCCGCCAGGAGATGTTCCAGCGCCGAAGGTAGCAAGACCGGGTGCGTAACGGCGAAGGCGGCAGTTCCCTGCGCGCCGGCCTCGTACAGGGCGTCGATTTGCTTGAGAACACTGCCGCCGGCCATAATGTCATCAATGATGATCGGGCGAATCCCGGCGATTTCACCGACAACGTGTGTCGTTTCGGTGACGCTGAAACTCGTGCGCCGCTTGTGCATCACCACCAGCGGCAGATTGAGCAGTTGCGCATAGCGTCCCGCCATGCTGGCCCGGCCTACATCCGGGCTGACGATCGCCGCGTTTTTCCACTCTTCCTGGCGAAAATAGTCGGCCAGAATCGGCAGCGCAGAGAGCGGATCGACAGGGATATTGAAAAACCCTTGAATGGCCCTGGCATGGATGTCTACAAAGATTACGCGATCCGCTCCCATCATCTCCAGCATATTGGCGATGACCCGGGCGCTGACCGCCTCACGCCCATGGGCCATGCGCTCCTGGCGCGCATAGGGGAAATAGGGCAATACGACGCTGACGCTGTGGGCGCTGGCCCGCCGAAATGCGTCCAGATATAGCATCAACTCCATTACATGATCATTCACCGGCTGGCAGCAGGCCTGAACCAGGAAAATATCCTGGTCGCGCACGACCTCATCGATCATCACGTGTATCTCGCTGTCGGGCAGACGGCGAGTTGTGGATTGACCGAGTTCTACGCCAAGTGTCTGGGCGATTTCCAGCGCCAACTCTTTGTGGGCTGAGCCGCTGAAGATGCGTAATGGGTGATGTGACACAACTGCTCTCTTCTGTTTTGCACCGCAGGAGATTTGACTGGGCCTGTCTCTGGCTGCCGTGCGTATGATAGCCTCATAGCGGAGAAATGGCAAGAGGGGAACTCTCTGCTATCTGAATTGGCTGGGCTTAGATCACTGTGAATGGGAGATGGACTTGAAGGACAGAGGGGAGCGCACGCGCACATCCTGCGCACCCAGGAGAGCATTCCGATGAAACGCCCACTGTTGATAGCGACGCATAATCAGGGCAAACTGCTGGAGTATCGCAGGCTCCTGCAAGATCTGCCGCTGGCGCTCACCTATCTGGACGAAATTGGCGTCGTGGAGGAGGTCGCCGAGACTGGGAAAACTTTCGCCGCCAATGCGATACTGAAAGCGAAATATTACGCCCGATTGACCGGGCTGTTGACATGGGCTGATGACAGCGGTCTGGAAGTGGATGCGCTACAGGGGGAGCCGGGCGTGCAGTCCGCCCGCTATGCCGGCCCCGCCGCAACCGACCAGGACAGATACGCGAAGCTCCTGAAGGAACTGCAACCGCATCCCCGCCCGTGGACGGCCCGCTTCCGGTGTGTGGTTGCCATCGCGCAGCCGGACGCCGGCGTCGAAACCTGCTCTGGCAGGCTGGATGGGCTTATCACCAAAGTGCCCAGAGGATCACATGGCTTTGGTTACGATCCGGTTTTTTTTGTGCCGGATATGGGGCGAACGCTGGCAGAGTTGGCGATTGCAGTCAAGAACAGGATCAGCCATCGAGGGCGGGCATCAAGGCAGGCGAAGGCGCTGCTGACAAACCTGCTGAACGGATAGAAGCGTATCTGATGTGCAGTTTTTGCAAGGAGGATCGACCTGCCATCTTCCTTTAGAATAGAGACACGAGACGAAGAGGCGATCACAGTTAAGGTGTGTATGAAGAGTATGTGAGATTGGACTCTAACCGAACCCTCCAATATCGCTATTAGACGCGCACATATGGATTGGTGATACAATATCGATACACTGCCCGCGTTTCGGAGTTGAATCTGGGCAGGAAAGAACACTTGGACAAGGAGGAAGAAGAGTGACAGGCAAACTGGTCCAACCCGTGTTATTCAATGTCATTACGATTGTGGCAATGCTGTTTTCCCTCTTCCAAGTGGTGTCAGGGTCTTCGGAGCGCATTACAAGAACGGGGGAGGCCATCCAGTTGCTTGAGCAGCTCGCCGATGAGGGCGTCCTGGAGGATGACACAATAGTCTCGGGCCTTGGGAGATGTGGCTAGGGTTATCCACCTACCTGATCGTGACGATGATTATCGCGATTCTGGCCAATGTCATCGCGAACTATCTTGGCAGAGGGAGGCAACACGCAAATACTGTCAGGATTCGCGAGCTGGAGGCGGAACTGCACGGTCTGCGAGGGGATTAGCGCATCCGGCCTCGTCAGACAGTCCCCGACATGCGGCGCTGGCTGCGCTCCGATATTCTTTTTGCCACAAATGGGATGGACGTTGGCGGTACTGGAGCCGCCAGTCAAGAATTAGGTTAGCCGTCGCCCACGAACATCGCTGGAAGCGCCAGCGCTTCCAGCAGGGTTTCTGCTGCGAGCCGCTGGAAATCCGCTTGGGGCCGGGAAAGACCCATGTTCGTGAACGGTTTTCTAAACACCCCGTTCCCGGCGCCAACGCTCGAATCCAGCCAGCGTCTCGTCATCAGGCGGATAGACGCCGACAATGCTTGCGCCGCCCGCCACCCTTTCCTGGAAATATTCCTCCCTGATTTCTTGCTCGAAGGAGCTGTGGGCGATATCCTCTGCCAGTTTGGCCGGAATCACGACCACGCCCTCGCCGTCGCCCACAACCACATCCCCCGGCGTCACCGCCACGCCGGCGCAGCCAATCGGAACCTGCATATCGACCGGATGATGGGCCACAAACGAGGTCGTGGCGTGGGCCGCCCGGATGTAGGTCGGCAGTTCGAGGCGGCGAAAAGCGGGCGTATCCCGCAGCGCGCCGTCGGTGACAAGTCCGGCTGCGCCGCGCCTACTGATGCGCGTCCCAAGAATATGGCCGAATGAGGCCGCGCTGATGTCGCCGCGCGCGTCGATGATCAGCACATCTTCCGGCCCGACAGCCTCCACCGCCAACCGCTGCACGTTCCTGGAATTGTCGTAGACTTCATCCGCCAGATCTTCACGCGCCGGAATGTAGCGCAAAGTGAAGGCATAGCCCAGCATGCGCAGCTCTGGCCGCAGCGGATACAGCCCAGCCAGAAATGTGTTGCGCAATCCCTTATTCAACAGTTGGCTGGTGAGCGTGGCGGTCGAAACCGAGCGCAACTTCGCTTTGGCGTCCGTTGAAAGTTCGTGAATGCGGATTGATGATGCTGTCATTTTTTCCCTTTTTCGCCAATCGTTCACGCCGGCGCGACTGTTGCCGCGTTCTCGCCGTCTCTCCCGGCTACTGCTCCAACCACTTGGCGCGGCCATACTTGGCCTGAAAGTAGACGTATTCATCCTGCAAGGGCACAGCGACGTTGCCGGTGGACGGGTAGCGGGCGATGGCCTCTTCGACAATATCCACGCCCAGGCCCGGCGCATCCGGCACGACGATCGCGCCGTCGACGATTTCGGGCTGCGGCTGCATTACTTCGTACCGCTGCGGCGCGTCGTCCTCCAGATGTTCCAGAATCAGAAAGTTGGGCAGAGTGGACAACAGATGAACGGCTGCCATTTCAGCCACTGGCCCCAAAGAGCCGTCATGCGGCGCGAAGCCGATCCCGTGCGCTTCGGCCATCGCCGCCATCTTCTTCATCTGCATCAGCCCGCCGGCCCGGCCCGTGTCCGGCTGGATCACATCAACAATCTCGCGTTCGATCAGTTCCCGCACCCCGTAGATATGAGTGTGGCGTTCTCCGGCCGCAATCGGCAGATTGACATGACGCGCGACTTTGGCCAGATTCTCGATATGTTCGGGCGGCACCGGATCCTCGTAGAAGAGAAGATCAAACTCCTCCAGCGCTTGCCCGACGCGAATCGCATCCCGCACAGTGAGCCAGGGCGGGCCGTGGACATCGGCCATCAGGTCGATCTGCGGTCCGACAGCTTCCCGCAAGGCGCGTATCTTGGCGATCGGGTTGACAACGCCCCCGGTCTTGAGGCCGCTGAAGCCCCTTGCCACCAACTCATGCGCCCGTTCCGCCGTATGCGCGTGCGCGTAGAGCCGGATTCGATCGCGGATCTTGCCCCCTAACAGATTCCAGACAGGAGCGCCCAGCGCCTTCCCTTTGATGTCCCACAGGGCCATTTCGATGCCGGTGAGCGCGCCCCCACCGACGATGCCGGTCATTCCATGACCCATCATCGCCAGATAGATCTTTTGCCAAATGCGCTCGATCAGAAATGGATCTTCGCCGATAAGAACTTCGCGAAGATCATGGATAGCGGTCTCCACCACCCGGGGCCAACCGGACGCCTCACCGACGCCATAGATGCCCTCATCGGTGAAGACTTTGACGAAGAGCCAGTTGCGCTTCGTCCAGCCGCCTCCCGGCACGCCGGCATGCATCAGATATGTTTTGATGTCGCTGATTTTCATGGCGAGTCGGCATTACCCTCCGTTGATCCCGGGCCAGTCGCGCCACATACCGGCTGGCGTCGCCTCGTCCTGAACGCTTTCTATATCGGCCCGGCGGAAGTCGTACAAAACGGCCTGGCGTACCTTGCGGGACCGGTTGTGGCCGGAGCCGTGTCCCATGCGGTGATGTCACAGGACGACATCACCGGCGGAGCCGTATGTTTGCACGGGGTCGATTTCTGCCACGGAGGGCCACGCGTCTGTGTCCCAGTATTCCTTTTCCTTGTCCAACGGGTTGAACGTGTAGGCGGTCTTGAACGTAGGATAGAAATGTTTGTGGCTGCCGGGCCAGACGGTGAAACCGCCGCCGTCGGACGGCACATCGTCGACATAGCCCACGACACCCAGGTGAAATGCGTGCTCGTCAACGTGGAAGTAAGCCGGGCGCTGCGTCTCCTCCGTATCCGGAAAGACACAATAGATGCCGCGGATGCGTTCCGGAGTTTCCAAATCCGGGCCGAGTAGCTGCCTGGTTACGGCCTGGAGTTTGGGGTTGCCGTGGAGAAGCTCGATCAACCACGGGTCGTAGCTGCGGTCGCGGTATTTCTAACGTATAGTGCGAATCAGAGAACGCGCCCACCCACATCTCCGGATCGTCCCGTTTCAGCTCCGGCGGCGCCGCATCCCACCAGGCGTCCCGCGTCTGGGCCATTAGCTCCGGATCCAGCACGTTGGGCAGGATCAGGTAACCGTTGTCTCGAAAAAAATCGACCTGCTCGACCGTCAGTGCTTGGTTCATCAAGTAATTGCCTCCAATTGAAATCAAAAGAAGTATGTGCTTGACCTCGCCGAATTGACTCAGCAAAGAAGGGATGCAACCTGAGTCCATTCTTTGTGTTCCATACTTTCATATTCTTCCGTTGAGCAGTTGCCTGAGAGTTACAACTGGAGCCACGCTGTAATTCATCTTTATCCCTTTGTACACGTCAGAACCAAATTGCCTCTTGGGATCAATCCTAACCGCATTCTTGTCAATTCTATCACTAAACTTTTGTCCTATCTGAAAGTACCTGATTGTAAAGTCCCTTTCGCTCATCGTGGAGAAACTATCCACATTGAAGACGGACATTAGAAAGTGGAGAACGGGTAAGGACCATCTCAGCTGTACATTCGCTTCGTCATTTGAGTCAGGTACCGTTTTCTTGAATTCCATAAAGATTGCAAAAAGCCTTCCCGCAGATTCCCCAATCATTAGGAAATCACATCGGCTCCACCATTCTATCTCCTTTCCATCCTTAAGAATTCTCCACTGACCGATTTCTTCAGGAAGTAGAATAACTACAGGGGCTGAAATCTTCCTGATTTCCAATTTCATGTCAACATTGCGGTCTGTCTCCCTAAGTACAATGGTCTGCGCAGCGTTCTTGAACTGTGTACACCTCTTGCTAGGCAACACATTTGCATCCAACCACGAGATAAACTCCACACTACTACTCCTCTAGTTCCACTGCTAACCGCGAGGCCAACTCATTGGACACCTTGTTAATCTCATCAATTGTCTTGTCAAAGACTGGCATATCAATACCAAACTGGTCTATTTTGCAAGACGTTAGAGTATTGTTCTCTGCAACGTATGCTCGGACAAGCTTTGGGTCAAGACTATTGCGGTAGCCGAGACGTTTCATTACTTCCTCTTTGTCCTCAAAATGGCCGTCCAGCATGATTAGGTTGTTTATCTCCTTTATGATGTAGTCGCTATGTGTGGTTATCAGGACTCTTATTCCTGAATTTACAAGGCCAGCCAAGATGCGAGCAAGCCGAATCTGATTGGCGGTGTCCAAATGACTCTCAGGTTCGTCAATAACCAGGAAGTAGTCGAGTTCTTCTCTCAATTGACCCAAAATAAAATATAGGTTGGTCATTTCCCCTACAGACGAGGATGCCAGATGGAAAGGTATGTCAAAACTACGACTTTGGCCGTTCCCAGAAATGAAACGGACGTCATCATCTATGACCTCAAGACGACCACCGATCATGTTGACGACATCAACAAATGAATCGTTCTGAGCAGAGCTAAGTTCTAATTTCGGTATCTCCCTAGCGAAATCGATGTTATCTTGAATGGGAAGGGCGTATCTGCTTGTTTGTCGAAGTAGCTCACGGATTTGGGGTGATTCTCCGCGCTGGTCGTCCTCCATTTCTTGTAGAGAGCGTATCATTTGACTCCTTGCATAGTCGAGTTCCCTCAAAAACAAAGAAATAGACAGTCGAGCGGACGAAAGAATGAAAATCGAATGTCTTGAGGACAGATCCCTCAGAATTGCCCCAAGGTATGCATTTTTCATCTCGCGATAGATGATTTCGTGTTCAAAATTCAACTCTTCGTCTGGTTCGAATCTCTTTAAATGCACACTGATTTTGGCTCCGTTGAAATCGCACCATAGTGTTGTTCTTTCAATAGGAATGCCTATGGCTCCCTCATCGCTCAAGTTACTGCTAAATTCAACGCACATTGAGGTATCTTTGAAATAGTCTGACGAAGTATTGAAAACTCTGGATATACCAGACTTTGAGTACTCCAGACATATTTCTTGAAGCAACTGAGTCTGCAACTGTTCAATCAAGTCGTGATCTTCCTCCCAATTGAGACGACCCCCGTCAACCAGTGTCGTTGTAATTTCCGGTTTAGAAAGGGAAGTCATTTTAGAAATATGGGCGTCAAGGTAGGGAGAATCTAAAGTATTACGTATCAAGCTTCTGAATCTCCTGAAGAAGCCATAAAGGGCATAAACCAAGTATGTTTTTCCAGTGTTGTTTCGACCAGCTAGAACAGTTAGGTCACCCAATTCAAGTTCAGCGTCATCAACTGGTCCGATGTTCGCAAATCGGAATTTCAGGCCTGTTTTCATTGTAGACCTCATGTCTGAAACATGGAGAAATCACTTTGCCAATTGCTGAGGCAAGGACAGAGAGAGAATCGCTACGGTCTCTCTATCCTCACCCCTCTTCTATCTCTCAACAGGTCCTTCGGCTGCAATCCGCATAGAAGGATAGTGCGTGTTGAAGAGGCTGTGATCCCCGGATTCAACCACGATCCGCCACATCTGCCGGGTCATCGTCTGCAATCTCGGGGCGTGGGCCGGGTCCTGCGCCAGATTGTTCATCTCGAAGGGATCTGCGGCCAGATTGTAGAGCTCGTCATAATCGAAACCGTTGTGGACGAACTTCCAGTCTCCATCCCACAGCAGCCGCTGACTGATAATATACCGTCCGCCGTAGTATTCGGCAAACCCCTGCTGGTAGGCGGAGGTGTCATGCGGGTTGGCCAGCACGGGCGCAAACGATCTACCATCAATCTCCTCCAGCCGCCGCGCGCCCGTCAGTTCCAGCAACGTCTGACCCACATCTTGCAGACCGACGCGGGCGTCGCTCACCGCCGCTTCCGCAATACCCGGCCCCGCCATCACCAGGGGAATGTTGTATGCCTCTTCAAAGGCGCCGATATTCTTGCAATACAGCCCGTGCGCGCCGAGAAAATCTCCGTGATCCGATGTCATCACCACGATCGTGTTTTCGAGCTGCCCGGCGCGCTTCACCCGCGCCAGCAGACGCCCGAACTGCTGGTCGATCTCGCTGATGGAGGCGTAGTAACAGGCCGCGGCCTCGCGGTGTTCGCGGTCGGTCCAGTCGCTCCACACCTGGGCGGCTCGCTTGTAGAGGTTCGGCTGGCCGCTCAAGTCGTGGTGGACGTTTGGCTGCAGTGGAATCGAGTCCACATCGTACTGGGCGAAGGCGTCTTCGTGGCAGTAGAAGGGGTCGTGGGGTTCGGTGAAGCTGACGAAACAGCACCAGGTCGCGCTTTCCGTCAGGACTGTATCCAGATAGGCGAGCGCGGCGTCGGTCTTTTTGCCCATTCCCCGTTCGCTGGCGGGCAGATCACAGACGCCGTAGAAGCGGTTGGGACGGTAGCCGGGCGGGCTGTGCAGGTAGCGCTCCAGCGAGAAGTTGACGGCGTTCCAGTCGGGGCGATCGAAGAGCGCGCCCTGCTCTTGCCAGCCGAAGCGGGAGAGGTTGTTGGAGCGCTCCACATGCCACTTGCCGAAGTAGCCGGTGTCGTAGCCGGCTGCGGTCAGTTGGTCCGCCCAGTGGAAATAGGGCGTGCGCAGCCTTGCCTGGTCGGCGTCGACTGTATGCTGGACAAAGAGGACGCCGTGGTTGTGGGGCAGCAGACCGGTCATCAGGCTGGCGCGCGCGGGCGAGCAGACCGCGTTGGGCGTGTAGGCGCGGCGGAAGCGCGCACCTCTGGCCGCCAGTCGATCCAGATTGGGGGTCTGGCACGGGTTGTCGGGCTCGAGCACGCGGCCCTGCATCTGGTCGGTCATCAGGAAGAGAATATTGGGAGAAGACATGTGTGTGACTCCATTTGGTCTCACCGCTATCCGAAAATCCCCAAGAGATAGAAGGCGAGCCCGATCAAGATTATGTACCCAATCTTTATCAGAAACCATGCCACGCTGATAATGAGGTAGATGACGAAGCAGTTCCAGATCCAGGTAGGCAATGACAGCGGGTTCGTCTGAAAATCGGTGATCAGGCTCTTGATCGTTTGCCGGCTGCGTTGCCGAGATGGCCCGTTGTTGTCGTCAAATCCATCGTCGTAACTTGGAAGTCCGTAAGAGTAAGGATTCATTTTATGTGTTTCTCCTTTGCGCTTTGTCAACGACACGGGACAGCGATTTCATCATCTGCCAACGAGATCTGCAATCTGTTTGTCCGGTGCAGGAAAGGGCTCCAAAACACTCACGGTGACAGAGATTGTCAACCACGCGAGCGCAGCCGATGTCGGAATACTAGCGAAATCGAGCAGGCTTGTGAGGACGACAAGGACGACCGCGCCGCCGTAAGCTAGTGGGCAAGGAATCCTCACGCTTCTTTATCCTCCCGGCCCTTTGGCACATATACTTTGAAAGGACCAAATCGCATTACGCCAAGGGCAGAACCTATCCAAGCGACGAGGGCGGACTCTATAGGTCCAAAGCTCTTGTTGAACATCTCACGGGATCCGTATACGTCGGGACCATAGAGGCTGAATATGTAGGCAATGCCGATGACAATCGTGCTTGACATTCCAAGAACGAGAATTGAAATAATCTGGGGCCGATACTTCTTCAATTTCTCTCTTCCTTCCTTTTTCCCAGCATCACCTGCAGCTGTCATCTTCAGGAAGGGAAATACCCTTTTCAGGAAGGGAAAGGGCCGAAACACACCCACGGCAACAGCGATTACCGGCCACGTGCATACAGCCCCCCACATGTAGGGGATGTTGCCAAACAGTTTTTCAAGGGCGACGCCAACCAGTGCGCCTGCCATGAGTAAAACTATAAACGTAAAAAAATGTGGCTGGTATTTCGATGGGACGGCAAGATCGAGGACGAGAAGGATGGAGGCGATGATAGAAAGCATCATCAATGGACTCGACCCCTGAAATCCCCAGATGAAGAAACTCAGGAATACGCCCGCGATTGCCAACCCCGATATCCTATCATTGCCTTGAATTTTCATTTCCATGTTTTCCGCCTTCGTATAGGAAATCCCCTAGGAGGTCATGAAGTGAAATCACGGTCTGACGCTGCGTTGCGCCGTCTGACCGGCAGGTGGAGAGCAGCGCGTTCGTTGAATCCGCGTCGCAAGCTTCAACCGGTAACCGGCGCCAAAGCGCTACCCACCATACCCAGGACAGCCATCATGAATCCCAACACGGCCAGCACAGCCATCATGATAATCACCGCATGGCTGCGCCGTGTCGAGGCGCGCTCAGCAAACAGTTCGGATTCCAACTCGATACGCGTCATCCTCTTGAAGTCCCTGGCCATGTGTTCTCCTTCCGGGTCGCTGCCCGTTTGCCTCGCTCTTGCCCTGAGAACGTCACGAAGAGCGTGATGCGGCGAGTCGCCGCCGCCCGGGCCCATGATTTCGCCGATGACCGACACGCCAGCGACACTGAACCCGAGCAGCTCCGCCAACTCGTCAGTTTTGGCGCGGGCTAGCGCCTGCGCGCGCCTCGGATTCAACCGCAGCCGGATCAGGCAGGATGAAGTCGACGCTATAAATGTTGTTGGCGCCGGCGTCAATCGCCGCATCCAGCACGGCGTCGATGCTGTCCAGATCCCGAATCGTGATGAAGAGGGTGTTGCTGGCGTGGTAACGCATCTCATCTTCATTCAGCCGGCCGCCCGGTCCAAAGCGTTCGGCAAAGATGTTGAGGTGACTGGTCCGGATGTCCGATTCGTCGATGCGCTGGGCGACGAGCGCCGCCCATACATCTGCCATCACGGCTTGGGCGGCTGAACTGGCTTCCTTCACGGTTGGACGCAGAACTTCCACCCTTATGGACGCGGTGGCTATATTCGGTTCGATGCTGACAGTTCCCTTGCCCGCGGCTGTCACGACGTGCGAGCCGGTCGAGGCCAGCAGCTCTTCGCCTGCCAAGGCAGGTGTCGTTGCCGAGATCAGCCAGAAAAGAGCAGTCAACGTGAATGACAGTATCATACCAAGGTCAACTGCCATTCTGATTGGATTGGTGTGCCGCATTGCATGCCTCCTTGTTTTGACCGTTATCGCTATCTGATGAGAACCCCGCCGGTTTCGCTTCTCAACCTGTCCTGCGGGAACCGCTGGACAGGTCTTCCCCCGAAGTAAACAGTAGATAGTGATCTGTCATTTTCCGTTTTCGTGATGGTGTCTGCGTAAAAGGTACTGTATACTTGTACGGAACAGTTTACGCGCCTTCGACGGGGTTTGTCTCGCTCAGATATACCGATTTCGGTACCTCGAGGTACCGAAATCGGTATATTGCTTGATAAAATATCTTTTGGAGGAGGTGTCAGCGGCCCGTAGTTCCTGTCTGGTCACAAACCACTGGCAACGAGGAGGAGGCGGTGGAACACAAGATCTTCGGCCAGGTCGTCGCTGCGTTGCGCCGGGAGCAGATCGATTTTGCCAGCGGTCACAGTTGGAGCCAACAGCAGCTGGCCGAAGAGACAGGGTTGACCGTGCGGATTGTGGCCAAGATCGAACGGGGCGAGCAGGCGCGGCTGGATGGGGAGATCCTGCGGGGACTGGCGCAGGCCTTCGAACTCACGTCCTTCGAACGCCGCGAGTTTTTCGCCATGGCCAGCGAGGTGACGGAGGCGGCGCTCGTGCGCGCCGCTCTCAGCAACGAAGATGTTTTCGGGCAGGTCTGGACATTGTTGGACACCCTCTGCGCGCCGGCCTTCCTGATGGACCCCTTCGCCGATATCATCGGCGTCAACCGCGCGCTGCTCGCCTTTCACGATTTGAGCCCGGCCCAACTCAAAGCTGCCCGGACAAGTGCCGGGGGCGCCAATAACATTGTCTTGCTCTTGGCTCCCGATGCGCACTTGCGCCAAATGTTGGGGGGCTGCTGGCGGCCGATCGCCCTCACCAATGTGCAGCAATGGCGGGCCATGACTCTGCGTTACCGGCACACCGTCCACTTCCGGCAGCTTTTTGCCGTCCTGTCCGCCTATCCCGACTTTCAAAGGCTCTGGCCGGACAGCCATGAGGACGGTCACGACGATTACAGCCGCCTGCGCAGCTATTCCTACATACACGGAGCGCATGGGCCGGTCGCCTACACGGTCTTTACCAACACCAGCCTCAGCGCCTATGGAGAGCTGTATCTCTCCACCTTTGTGCCCCAGGACCGCGTCACAACCGCTCTTTTCCAGGAACTGGCGGGTAAGAACGGCCAGGCGCTATCGCTCGCCCCTTGGCCGAATCCCAGCCTGGATTGAGGCGCGCGCAGGGGGCTGATTCATCTCTGCTGTTGGCGGCTTTTGGCGTATGTGGGATCTATACTCTATGTTTCCATACCCACAGCACAAGTGCGCCGATCAGCACGAACGGAATGTTACAGAATGACTGCAAGAGCACAGGCTCGCAAAGGGCTTCAGCCGTGTGGAAGTCCAGCCCTTCACAAGTTTTGCTCATGCGCGCCCAATCTACAATCTGCAAGAATGCATTGATCATCACGACGAGCAGCATGTTTATCCCGAAGCGCTTTATCTCGTCTCGTGTTCCCCAAGATGTCATTGAGGAGACGACAACCACAAGCAGAGCAAGCAACTCCAGCGCTGGCAGGCTGAACACGACGAGCATGCCAACCATCCCTGCATCGGAATCCAGCAATTGCCTGTACAGCAGGACAAGCGCTGCGCGTAGAAGGATTGCGAAAAGAGCAATCAGAGCAACTCGCTTTAGCATGGAGGGCATTGCGCCGCCGTGCGGGGTCCCGGACAGACTTTGGGCAGGAGTTTGAGAGGGTGAATCTCTATGCATGCTTAGCTCCTGATGTGAATTCAATTTGAGACCAAGCATTGAGGTAGTAGCTGGCGACGATGCCGACGCTTGTGCAACCGATCATTAGCGCCACCTGCGCCACAGCGAACTTGATTCTAGCCATTTTCCCTCCTCCGTGTGTACTGCTCCATATCCGCTCTCCTTTCCCTTTCCTATCGATTGGATAGAGCCGTAGCATGAACTCATTCTTGCGACAACAGGAACAGGTCCCCGCTCTCGCATGAGAACGTAGTAGGGCCATAGGCCATGGGAAAGCAAGAAAAATTCCCTGAAGAGTCTGAGGCGTAGGGGGACACGGCCGGCATGACAGGCGCTGTGAATGGAATCGGACCGAGGCTCTGCGCCAATCCTGCCAACGCCACGGCCTGCCCAATCGCTATTTCTTCACTCGCAGGCATTGGCCCTCTGTACTCAGGGTTAAACTCGGTTCCCGGATAGTACGTCGCCAATTCAAACAACCGCTCTCGTGTAGGCGACGCGAACCCGATGTTCTCCAGGAGCGCCCAAATTGTTCTCTTTATCCATACAAACGTCCCCGCTCGTTTGCCCGACGCAAATGCCGCCAAGGCCTCCAGTTGGTCACGGGCCATTGCTTCGTTCAGAGGCATTGGCCCTTTGTAGTCAGGGTTGAACTCGATGCCAGGATATTCCGCTACCAATGCAATCAACTGCTCTGATGTAAGCGGCGCCTGCGGCGCCGCAGGCGCGACGAATGGAATTGGTCCGAGTCTCTCCATAAATGCCGCCAAGGCCTCCAGCTGCTCACGAGCCATTGCTTCGGTCGAAGGCATTGCCCCTGTGTAACCAGAGTTAAACTCGATGCCGGGGTACTCAGCTGCCAATGCAATCAGTCGCTCCCGTGTAGGCGGCCCTTCGCCATCCACTGGTGGTTGCGCAGATTGAGCCATGACGCCAGGCGTGATAGATCCCAAGAGCAATCCCAACATCGCGGCAAAAATCAGAAAATGTCGCATGTCTTTCATGCTGTTCCTCCTTGTATGGGTCAACTCGAAGACAGACCAGCGGAAACCGCAATCGGTTGCACGTGATACATCGCGGTCGCCTGGCGCCTCTCCTTTCGTGAATCATGAGGAAAGAAGCGCCTCGGCGGGGCAGGCGCTCCGCTATTTGCCATCTGTCAACGCCTGCGCCTTCTCGTGCAGCCTTTTCAGTACGGGAAAGGGCCACAGCACACCCACGGCGACAGAAATTGCCAACCATGCAAAACCAGCCCACTGCGTGTACAGATCGGGGCTATCACCAAGTAGATTTTCGAATAGGAGGACAACAACTAGCCCACCTCCTATTGCCATAATCCCAAACGTAACGATATGAGGGTCGTATCACGATGGGATGGTAAAAAAGATGACAAAGCAAAGGGCAAGGATGATGGCAACATTTGTCCATGTCATTGCCCCCTGGAATGCTAGAATGAGGTTGATTAGCACGACTACCAAAAACCCTGACATCCTCTGGCCCTTTAGCGTTTAAATATTCATTCTCCATTCTCCATTCTCCATTCTCTTTTATGCAGGAATCGTTCTCGGCAAGACTGCGAACGGTGAACGCCCCGGCCGCTTCCTTCTCAATCTGTCCGGCGATGCCTGAACAGACGCCACACCCCGAATTGAACAGCAGATAGCGATTCATGATTCGCTGCTTTCGTGATGGACTTTGCATAAAACCCTGTGTACTGCTACAGATATAGTATACGCGCGGCGCGCGGCGTCTGTCTCGCTCAAATCTACCGATTTCGGTACATCGATGTACCAATTTTGGTAGATCGGGCGATATGCTCTCTTGGCCGCGGGGTGGCGGAGACTGAATCCGGCGACAGAAAGCCGCGCAGAAGGGAGAGAAGCGCGAAGAATTCTCTCTCCGCGCTTCTCAACGCTCGCTTCCCGATCGCGTTTGCGTCCTGGCCCGTAAAGTTTGAGGAGGTTTTATCGCGGCGCGCGGGCGAGGAGCGAACGGGCCCGCGCCGTCTGTTCAGAAGCGCTCATACGCTTGTTGCTGGTTGCCAATCAAACAGCCCGCTCGCCGGCTGCGTTGCGCCGGTTGCCCGTCATCATCGTTATGTCGAGACGGGAAACGGTTTATCATCTTTCCTCTTCCCCATGACAACGGGACGAGGGCGCAAACGGGACAACACGCCCCTGTCCTCGAGTCTGTCTTTTCCTGGTGGCCCAGGCATTCCTGCCTGCGCGAAGTCTGGCTCAAAAACCAATCGCATACCCATCCCGGCGCGGGTCGGAGCCGCCGATCAGCGCGCCGGACTCAGCATCCACCATGATCGCCTGCGCGCTGCCCGGGCCGCCCCAGTCGCCGACGAGTTCGAGTTCGTGCCCCCAGCGCGCCAGAGCGTCCTGCACATCTGCCGGGAAGCGGTCTTCCAACTGCAAGTTGTTGGAGCAGACGTGCGGAATCGTCGATTCCATCGGGTTCTGCAAACTGCGCCAGCGCGGCGCGGCAACCGCCTCCTGTGGCGTCATGCCGAAATCGAGCAGATGCGTTACAAGCTGAAGGTTCGTCTGCATCTGTGTATCGGCGCCCGGCGTCCCGCACGTCAGAACAGGCATGCCATCCTTGGTCACAATGACGGGATTCATCGTATGGCGCACGCGCTTGCCCGGCATCAGGCAGTTCGGGTGCCCTTCCTCCAGATGCCAATAGGTCATGCGGTTGTTGAGCAAAATGCCGGTCTCGCCCGCGATCAGGTTCGAACCGAAGCCGGATTGGATGCTCTGGAGGATGCAGACCAGGTTCCCCGCACGATCTGCCGTACAAAAACAGGTCGTATCCTCGTGAGCCTCCGGCCATCCCGCCGCGACATCGAACGCCGCCCGCTTCAGGTCGATGTGCTCGGCCTGCTGCGCGGCATACGTCTTGGACAGCATCCCTTCCAGCGGAATATCGACCCACTCCGGGTCCGCCATATACTTTTCTCGGTCGGCGAAAGCGAGTTTCTTGGCTTCAACCATCAGATGGATGCTCTCGGCGCTATTGCAGCCCATGCTTTGCAGATCGAACAGTTCAACGATATTCAACTCCTGCAACAGGATATGCCCACTCGAATTGGGCGGCATCTCGAAGACCTCGTAGCCGCGGTAGTTGACGTGGATCGGCTCCGTCCAGTGGGCGTGGTAGCTGCCCAGGTCCTCTGCTGTGAGGAGGCCGTCGCGAGCGCGGCTGAATTCAACGATGGCTCTGGCGATCTCGCCTTCGTAGAATGACTTACGCCCATCCTGTGCAATCTTGCGCAGCGTCGTGCCGAGGTTGCGATTGCGGAGCAGCCCGCCCGTTGCAATCGGTTTGCCGTCGTTGGTGTAGATCGCGCGCGCGTACGGGTCGGACGCCAAAGGCCCGTGTTCGTTCCGCATCCCATTCGCCAGCAGATGGCTGACCGGAAAGCCGTCCTCACTGAGCGAAATGGCGGGTCGGAAGACCTCCTCAAGCGGTAGCGCGCCGTAGCGTTGATGCGCCAGCAGCCAGCCGTCCACCAGGCCGGGCACCGAAACACTGCGAATCCCTTTCAGCGGGATGCCGCCATCAGCGAGATAGCGTTCGCGCGTCGCCGCGCCGGGCGCTGGGCCGGTCGCGTTCACCGCGCTGACCTCTCCGCTCTGCGCCCAATAAATGAGGATAAAGCCGTCGCCGCCGACCCCGGAGCCGGCCGGCTCGACCACACCCAGCGCGGCCGCGGTGGCGATGGCCGCGTCCACCGCGTTGCCGCCGGCCATGAGCGTCTGAATCCCCGCCTGCGAGGCGAGCGCGTGGCCAGACGCAACCATCCCGTTCCTGCCCATCACCGGCGGGCGGAAGGCCGAAGCCGTTATACCGTGTGGGGATTGCACTCTTCACCTCCAGTTGTCTGAAACGCAGTGGCCAGTGACTGCAAGTTCTGACCACTAGCCACGACCCACTGCAGTTTAGCGCCCCATTGCGTACCCGATCTGCCCGCGCGGAGACGCGCCAGCCGCGATCAAGCCGCTTTGCGGGTCGAACGTGATCGCAAGCACCTTGCCGTGGCTCCACTCCCCGCCCAAGGCAACCTTGTGGCCCCGCTCCGCCAGCGCTTCGCGTACATTTTCAGAGATGCGCGCCTCAAGCGTCAGGCTGCCCGGCTTGGCGTTGTGCGGGTAGAAGGAGTTGGGAAAGTGGTTGGTGTGAAAATTGGGCGCGTCAATCGCCTCTTGCAGATTCATGCCAAAGTCGATCGCGTTTAGGAAGAATTGCAGCGTCCACTGGTCCTGCGAATCGCCGCCGGGCGTGCCGAACGCCATGAAAGGCTCGCCGTCTTTTGTGGCCAGCGAGGGCGTCAGCGTCGTGCGCGGCCGTTTGCGCGGCGCCAGCGCGTTGGCATGTTCCGCGTCCAGGTAGAACATCTGCCCGCGCGTCCCCAGAGGGAAGCCCAGCCCTTCGATGACCGGGGAGGAAGGAATCCACCCCCCGCTCGGCGTTGCCGCGAACAGATTGCCCTCGTGATCCACCGCATCGGCGTGCGTGGTATCGCCGGTGTAGACCTTCGGATCCGCTTCCTCATGCGTGAGCGCGCTGGCAGCGGCGCCGCCGGGGCGCAACTCCAGGGATGCGCTCTGTGCATCGATCAGCGCGCGGCGCGCGGCCGCATACTCCTTTGACAGCAGGCGGTCGAGCGGCACGTCCACGAAGTCCGGGTCGCCGTAGTACTGCTCGCGGTCCGCGAACGCCAGCTTGGACGCTTCGACCACAGTGTGGATATAGTCGACCGAATTATGTCCCAGCGCGGCGAGGTCATAGCCTTCGAGCAGCGCCAGCTGTTGCAGAAAGACGGGACCCTGGCACCAGGTGTTGCACTTATGCACGTCGTAGCCGCGATAGTTTAACGTGACCGCAGCCTCCACTTTGGTGCGGTAGTCGTGAAAGTCGGCTTCTGTCAGGAGGCCTGCGTTGCGCTGTCCGCTCGCGTCGCGGACTTTCGTATCGCGCTGGTAGGCAACGATCTTCTCGGCGATCGGGCCTTTGTAAAATTCATCGCGGGCGGCCGCAATCGCAGCTTCGCGGCCGAAATGGCTGTTGCGAATTTCGGCGTCAACCGTCGCCTTGAAGGTCTCCGCCCAATCCGTGTTGACCAGGATCTCGCCCACCTCCGGCGGTCGTCCGTTCGGCAAATAGATGCGCGCGGAGGTGGGCCATTCGTTCTCGAATTTCTCCTGCAATCCGACGATCGAACGGTGCAGCCCCGGATAGACCGGGAACCCTTCCCCGGTCAGCTCGATGGTCGGCTCCAGCACCTCTTTGAGCTGCAAGCGGCCGAACTGTTGCAGCGCGGTCGTCCACGCGCCGAACGCGCCCGGCACGGTCGCCGGCAGAAAACCGTCGCCCGGAATAATCTCGATTCCCCGTGATCGGAACCATGCGATTGTGGCGGCTTTGGGCGCGTAGCCCTGCCCGTTTATGGCGTACACACGCTTCTGCCGCGCGCAATAGATGAGGATCGGAACCTCGCCGCCGATGCCGTTGGACTGCGGCTCCAGCACGTTGAGCGCCAGCCCGGCGGCGACACCGGCATCGATTGCATTGCCCCCCTTTTCAAACATCCGAAAACCCGCGGCGGTCGCGAGATAGTGCCCAGCCGTGACGACACCGTGGCGGCCCATGAAAACGGGCCGTGTTGTAAAGGACATCGTTTACCTCCCTGTGCTTGCGCCTACACCGACAACAGCGTTCCGAACTTTCGGCTTATACGAAGATCCGCCGACTCGAGATTGTGAACAGGATTCAGGCGAGCGGGAAGCCAAGAGCAACCACACGGATTGCCCTGTTTACAGTTGTGCAGGTATGGCAATGCCGCTTGACAGGATACCCCTGGTCGGCAAGCCACATTGCCGGATTGCGCGCGAGTTCCCTGAAGGCGGCGCTACTGCCAGTCTTCGGCGGGGGGCCAGATGACCGAACTTCCTCTGGCCGCGCCTTTGGGCCCGTCGGCAAACCAATCCTTGACCGTTTCCCGCCACTTGATGAAATGGGGCGTCTGCATATGCGCTTGAAACGCGGCCTCGTCCACATAGACCTCGTACAGCCAGATCATGTTCGGGTCGTCCCCGTCCTGAATAACGTCGAACCGCAGGCAGCCGGGCTCATCCCTGACCGACCCTTTGGCGTCGTCCAGCATCGCCTCGACGAACCGCTCTTTGTAGCCTTCCTTAATCTTGATGGGTGCGATGATGACATACACGACCGACTCTCCTCTTGCCGTTGCGGATGTAAGTGTTCTGATTCCAGGCGCTAGCCTATCACAGTTTGGCACAGACTGCGATTCAAACAAGCGTGGCATCAGTGTCAGTTTAGGCAATCAAGCGCCGCCCGAAAGCGACGCCCGCCGGATGTCGTCCAATTCGCGGGCGCTGAAAATACCTGCCCGGTAGAGATTGCGGAACTCATCCGAAACGCTCTGCCCGAATATCATTGGATCATCGGTGTTGACCGTAACCGGCACGCCATGATCGTACAGGACGCGGATCGGATGGGACGCCAGGTCGGGCACGGCATCCAGCATGACGTTGCTCGTCGGACACACATTCAAACGGACCCGATTGACGGCCAGCCAGCGCATGACCTCGACCGACTCGGACGCGCCGATGCCGTGCTGCACTTCGTCCAATTCAAGCAGCTCGACAGTCCGCCGTATCTCCGCCGCGCCGCCGAACTCGCCAACATGCGCTTTCAGTTTCATGCCCGCGGCGCATGCCCTGGCGTACAGCGGCTCGACCGCCTCGGGCGCACAAGCCTCCTGGTGATCGTACAGGTCAATTGATTGAAAAAAGCCCAGCTCTACTGCCTGGTGCGCCAGTGACATCAGTTCCGGGTGGGCGGCGATCTGACGGGGAACACCCAGTTCGGGGCGCAGATCGATCTGCGACCGGTAGCGCGCGATCAATACCTCGAGATACCTCCGAACGCCTGCTAAACCGTCCTCGTAGTAGGCTGTCCGTCGAATGTCGAAGCTCATCTCCAGGGCGACGACGCCGTCCTGGATCGCGTCGCGTACTGCAGAATCTGCCACGAACTCGATGGTCTCGCGGTCGCGCAGGTGGGGATCCAAAACATCAGTAGCATATATGTGCATCCCTCCCAGACCTTTCATCCTGGCCGGGGGACGCTTCAGCGTGTGGCCCAACCGGGTTTCCAGGTTTTCGCGGCGGGTGCTGAAGAAAGCGTGGCAGTGCAGGTCGACTTTTGCGGCAGCCCGCAAAGCTACCTGATCATCCTCTGTGAGGGCGTCAACGAAATTAATCCCCATGTCGAAGTCCCGGCAGTTCCGCTCTCCTGCCTCCGTATCATTATCAGGGCTGTTTACTATCCGCACCGCCTGTCAGGAAGTCCGGGCGACATCTTCGCCGAGTATCGTTGCAAGATATTGACGACTCATTCTGGCCGCTGCGCGCGGCGGCCGCAACGCGCGTGGAGTTTCATCCAGTTCAATGCTGATCCAACCGTGTAAGAGTATGGATTGGCGGGCGAGAAATACAACGTTGATAACTCCTCTGTCCGCGGACATAGTTGATGCAGTCTTGGAAAAGGTCGGAACGCCGGTTGCCAGGGAAGATGGATGAGCGACGACCTTTCGCTTCGCGGCATGAGTCCGTAGTTTACAGCGGAAGGCCATCACACCGTTGACAGATTAGGGCGAACTGTGTCGAACCATCGCCGCCGGTGTTCGCCTGCTTTGAATATCGCCTTCTGATGGCGTTTCAGCCCTTTGCGTTTGCGCGCCATCTATCGCCTCACTTCCAAAACCTGGCGTGTGGCCGCGCGTGCGGCGGCGGCAGACTTTTCGCACCAGCTTGCCTGTTCCGACAGCGCCTGCCAGATCAGATCGTGGACCTCTTGAGGTGAATCGGCCAGCCGCATCAGATCAAGGTCCGGCGCCGAGATGTTTCCCGCCGTCAGCATCGTGGCGCGCAGCCAGTCCAGCAGGCCGCGCCAATAGTCGGCATTGTAGAGGACGACCGGAAACCGCCTGATCTTGCCGGTCTGGATCAGCGTCAGCGATTCAAACAGCTCGTCCAGCGTGCCGAACCCGCCGGGAAAGATGACAAAGCCCTGCGAGTACTTGACGAAGTTCATCTTGCGCACGAAAAAATAGCGGAATTCGATGCCAACGTCAACGAAATCGTTCAGCCCCTGTTCAAAGGGAAGCTCGATGCCCAGGCCGACCGAGACGCCTTCCATCGACTGTGCGCCGCGGTTGCCCGCCTCCATGATGCCAGGTCCACCGCCGGTGATGACAGTGAGGCCGGATGCGGCCAGCAGGCGCGCCGTTTCAACCGCGGCCCGGTAGTCAGGCTCGTCCGGTTGCGTGCGCGCCGAGCCGAAGATCGAAATCGCTGCGCCCGTCCCGGCCAGCGTGTCGAACCCCTCGACGAACTCGCCCATGATGCGAAATACCCGCCAGGGGTCGCTGTCGGTGAACGGCGCGCCTTCGGCCCCCGGTGATTCGAGGATACATTCGTCCTGGGTCTTTCGTGTCAACATCGCATCGTCTCTCCAATGTATTGGCTGGTGGCTGATGACCGTTCAGTGGGCATCCGACTCTCTATCCTCTCAGATGGGCGGAACGCAGTACCTGCGTCTGGCGTCCGGTTTTACGGCGCCATTGTAACGCAGACGGCCTAACGGCTCGCCCTGACACTTGGCAATCAGCCGCGACGCTTCCGGTAGAGCGTCACCACAAACTCGGCTGCGCCTTCTGTCAACTCCGGCTCCGGCAGGTCCCTTTCCGCGGCCAGACGAAAGATGCGCACAATTCCCGTACCCAACCGCGTCATCAGACCCAAATTGGACATCAGCGAGAGAATGATGGGATTGCGCTCTACGTGAATGCCGGCGCGCACATTCTCCAGCGTCACACCATTGGGGAGAGGGCCAGGGCTGCGTATTTCCAGGCGGTCATCAAAGAGCAGCACCCGCACCGGGGCGGAAAGCGAATAGTCCCGGTGGACAAGAGCATTGGTCAGCGCCTCGCGTAGCATTTCCAGCGGTAGTTCTGTCTGTACTTCCGGCGTGAATCCCTGAATGACGCCGGCATTGCGCAGGTGAAGACGCAGCAGGCTCTCCCCTTGCTCCAACTGCTGCGGCAGCCGTCCCTCGATGGTTTTGCGGTCGTGAATGACCTCACCTGCGACGGTTCCTGCAAAGTGAGCGAACTCCACCCGCGCTGTCGGCAGCACGCGCTGCGACTGACGGCCAAAGAGCAGCGCCCCCGCGACGGTCAGTTCATCGCCCGCCATGCACTTCAAGTTGCGCAGCAGACGCACCTGCTCTTCTTTGGGCCGGTCCGCATCATCAGGCAGGCCATAGGCCGCGGTCAGGAAGGCATCGAACACGGACAGTTCGACATCAGCCAGCCCCGCGCCCGTGAGCGCCGATTCGTCGTAATAGAAGGCGCGCACGGCCATGCACATGCGGCGAATCTCCTCGCGTGAGGCCAGCCGCTTTCCCGCATTCTGGCGAACATAACACTGTCCCCGCTGCGTGAAGTATGGCTGGTCAAGTCCGCGCGGCAGTGTGATCTTCAGGAGCGCCTTTCCCTCAACTTCAACCTGTTCAATGAATGCCGCGGCCCGAGGCTCAATATTGTTCGCCAGGATCTGGTCCACGCGCTGGCGGGCGCCATCCACATCGGCCACGCCTGTCACCGTACCGTCATCCTCAATGCCCAACCACAGCACGCCGCCAGCCGTATTGAGAAAGGATATAAACGCCGTAGCCAAGCTCTCCGGTCGCGCCGCGGCAGACTTGAATTCAGCGTACATTGTTTCGCCGCTTTGCACGATCCGATCAATCTCGTCTGTAGTCATTGCATTTGCCTAATATCCCGCATCCACATACCCGTCCTGCGCGCCGGGGCCGAATCCCAACTCGAACCGCCTGCGCCGGAACGCTGCCAGGACATCGGCATAGCTGGGGTCGGCGATGAAGTTTTCCCGTTCGTTCGAACAGCGCTCCAGGTCGAACAGCACCTCCGGCATCTCCTCGCCGTAGTACTGGTATTTCAACGCATCCCACTTGATCATGAGATTGCGCCCGCCGAATTGGCTGACGCTTTCGTTGCGCCAACTCCCGCCGCGCCGTTGAGAAGAGGCACGAGACTGCGGCTGTCCAGCCCCACCGGCGTCGGGATATGGCATAGCTCGCACAGGGTTGCAAACAGGTCGCACAGGTTGACATTTTCCTCGACGACCCGTCCGCCTGCAAATGATCCGGGCCAACGGATGATCAGGGGCACGCGGGCACTGGCCTCGAAGAACTTCTGCTTTTCCCAGATTCCATGCTCGCCTAACATCTCGCCGTGATCGCTGGTGTAGATGATGATCCAGTCGTCAGGATTCTGGCCCGCGTGTTCCAGCGCGGCCAGCAGAGAGCCGTACATCTCGTCTATCGTCTCGATCATGCCGTAGTAGCCGGCGACGGCCCGGCGCAGTTCCCGCGGCGAGCCATCCTTCCCCACCCGCACTTGCCGCTGGCTCAAAAATGGATGATCGAAAACCGGCTCGTCAAGCAAAGGTTCCACGCGATTCAGATAGTAGGTGAGCTTATCTTCGCTGGTGAAGTAAGGGTAGTGCGGTTGATTCAGGCTCACCTTGAGCAATAGCGGTCGTTCCGGCTGTTGGCGGTCGTTGTAGGGATCGGTGAAGTGCTGCTGGATAAAATCAAGCGCGCCGGTCAGCGCGTACTCGTCTTGAACGATGTGCGGCGAGTGGCCGACGCCCGCCCGCAGCACCTCTTTGGTGTCGCTCCATTTGTATGAGGAAAACTCCCTCGTGTGGCGTGCGAAAGCCGCCTCGTCCCGCCCAGCGATGAAGTGAGGGGAAATCTGCATCGCCGAGCCAATGCGCTGGCTCCAGCCTTGCATCTGATAAGGCCCTGTATGGTGCAGCTTGCCGGCGGCGACAGTATGATAAGCGTATTGGCTGAAACGACGGGCGAAAGTCATGTGGCCGACCGGCAGATCTTGGGCGAAAATTTCGCAGCCGCATGTGCGGGGAAACTGGCCGGACATCATCGCCTGGCGACCCGGAATACAGATCGGCGAGGGCGTATACGCGTTGCGGAAGACGACGCCGCTGCGCGCCAACTTGTCGAGCGTAGGCGTGCGCACGATGGGTTGCCCTCGTAGCCGGTGATGTCGGCGCGGTGCTCGTCGCTCATCAGGAAGAGAATGTTGGGCGGCATTTCGAGTGCTCCTGGGAGAAGAGAGTGAGGAGGAAAGAAACCTATCTACGAGACAATTTCGAGTAGGGCAGCTATTTTCACTGCCTCCCCTGATTAAAGCTCTTTGGGTAGTGGTCGAATAGTCAGTGATGATAGGATTATAGCATGATACGAAAAACCAACACTCGCAGTTGTCGGGTGCATCCTAAATTTTGGTGAATGTGTCCCTGGGGTCGAGGGCCTCTCGCCCGCAGCCGGTTTCGGCTCCCGCGCCTGTTGAAGAACTGCTCCAGGAGGTGACCGATGCAGGTCGCCTGTCGCCACAATCGAATCGCAGTTCACCGGATTCTCGTGAATGAAGACGCCGCCTGGGCCGCTGCCGTCAACTGTCTCCATCATATCAACTGCATGGATCACAGTTCGGACAACTGCTGAGACTCCTGCTCCTTCAGAGCATCTCAGCAACCCACCCCTATTCTGAGATGTGCCCTGGAATTCCCAGGAACTGCAAACTCCCCGATTTTGCAGTACACTTGTGCGGAACATAAACGAACGCAGCCGCGGCCCTGCCGCAAACGTAAGCCAGCTTGGAATGAGTGTCATGTCATTTTTCACATCCGGCGCACTGTGCGGGAGCCATGCGGGAACCATGCGGAGCAAAAAAATGCCCTCCCTGCCCAGCCAATGCCGCAACCGCCCGTTGCCCGCCATACCCGAAAAAACTATTTTGGGACGAAGAATGACGAGAAATGACGAAAAATGACGAAAAATGACGACAAGATACGACACGATATGACAAGATATGACAGAACACGCCCAAACGTGCCCGGACACAAAAAAAAGAAAAATGGCGCGACTAAACGCGACCAAACGCGACTTGGTGCGCTCGCAAACGTTCGTAACTGCTTACACTTACACCGGCACAGCTGACCTGCGCGCCCCCCACATCGCCTGCAAGCGGTTCAGAAATCCGGCCGTAGCCGCAATCTCGCCCCCATTCTGGGATGCACCCGCGCGAGGCGTGAATGCCGGCACTGCGGCAGCGTCATTCGGACCGTGATTTGTATGTTTTGTGCATAGACTGTAATTTGTACGTTTTGTAAATAGAGCGGACACAAAGTGATTGCGATGCTCTAAGTCGTGTTGCGCGGGCGCGCAGAGCGCAGCCCAATTGCTCAGCGTTGGCGGGCGCTTCCCTTGCAAGGGTGCATCCCAGTTTTCTTGAGCATGAAAGAGTGTAGACGAGGAGAAGGGAATGAGAAAAGCAACGGGGGCGCGCTGGGCGATGCCCGCACTCCGCACGACTCTGCTCAGTCAAACCTGGCCTCAGCTGCTTCAACGACTTGGCTTTACTTGACGCACAATAATCTGGGATGCACCCCTGTTGTCGAGTGTGAGGAAGCGCAAAGTTCGTCAAATGTGGTACCAACCGCCCTGGGCAACATCAATATTACTGCAAAGACTGCGAAGAGTATCGAGTCTTTGTGACCACTACCGAGCTTGAAGGCAGCAAGACACTTAGCCAATTGTCCAGAGGGCATGAGATTCATACCAATCGTATTGATTCGGGCCTGAAATCAATATTGTGCGTTTGCCGATACCTTCGCCAATTGGCACGGAGAGGATGGCCTCTACCCGCAAACGCAGATAACGGAGTGCATCGCAGTCGGGTTTCGCCCTCACTGTCTGGTCCCATAGCACGAGAGGCAGCGCTGGTACCGCCACTAGACGATCGGCACCCCTACCGACCTGGGAAGAGGCTTTACCGGGCATAGCAGCAAGAAGATCAACAAATGCACAAAAGGGAAGGCAATCTACTCAAAAAGGTATACATTGCACTCTTTCTGCTTGCCGTTGTAACGCTAGTGGGTGTCTTCTCATCAGATCTTGTAGAGGAAAGGTTTCGCACGCCAAGACCTACTCGAAGTCCGACACCAACTTGGCAGGAGTGGAAGAAGTCCGCCGAAGAGATTCCCTACAAGACATTGGTTCGCTACGCCGAACAGCACAAGGGAACGCTAGTCTATTACCGCGGCAGTGTTGAAGATGTATTCAAACGGCGCCGACAATATCAGCTAAGTGTCGACGTGACGCCGGACAACAAGTACCCTTCGGATGCCTCGGTTTTTCTGCGCTACAAGACCGCCTCCGCCAGTGTCCAATACGGCGACATCATCGCCTTTGTAGGCAGAATGAATGGAACGGTCTCTGAAAGCTCTGTCATGCGCGGGGACGTCGACGGAACGGCTCTAGACATCACTGTACTGGCCCTAGTTATCGAAAGTGAACAAGAGTAAAGCAACCTGAACCAATGTGACGGCTATCCATTGGCCAAGTTTGAAGACCGTCTTAGCCCTTTTTTTGCGGAACTGTCTCCCCTTTAACAGTGCCAACACGAAGAAATGTCAACACCTGGAACTGGCAAGGCAAACATGCGCTCCCAGGCATTCGCCGAGCCGCTTAGTAACTGTCCGTTAACAAATTAGCGGTGTTTGGCGTAAAATGGCTCCACGAACAGGAACAAACAAGGAGTCAAAGAGATGAGCCAGAGACCGATCCATCAATGTCAGTGTGAGATATGTCAGTCGCCGCAGCCCCATGCAGACAAAGAGGACCACCATCGCATGAATGTTTTGCTGAGTCGGCTCAACGAACAGCATCGACGCTGGTACGTAGCGTTGGAAGCCGAACGCATCGGGCATGGCGGCAGCGAACGGCTGGCGCAGATTACCGGTATGAACGTCAACACGATTCGGCGAGGTCGGCGCGAGTTAAACGACGACTTGGCCGGACGCCCAACCGACCGGGTGCGCAAGCCGGGCGGTGGGCGGCCAGCGCTGGAAAAAAAAGTCCAGCTATAGAAGACAGAATCAAGGAAATCGTCAACGACGACATCGCTGGTTCAGCGACAGATGAACAGAAATGGGTGAAACTAAGCTTGCGCACGATTGCATCTCGGCTGCGCGCACAGGCATACAGGATCGGTCGCACCACAGTCGGTCGGCTGCTGCGCAAGCTGGGCTTTGGCTTGGTCGCCAACCGCAAGAGCTTGACGGGCGCAGTGCATCCCGACCGCAACCGCCAGTTTGACTACATTCGTCGTGTGCGACAACAGTTCCTGCGCGCAGGCTATCCTGTCATCAGTGTCGATACCAAGAACAAGGAACTGATCGGCAACTTCGCCAACCAAGGTCGCACTTGGCGTCAGGCGCCGGAGCAAGTCAATCTGCATGATTTCCCTGGCGATGCGCTGGGTCGGGCCGTGCCGTATGGCATCTATGACATCCTCCATAACCAAGGCTATGTCTATCTGGGCAACTCCTATGATACGCCCGAATTTGCCGCCCATGCCATCGCACAGTGGTGGGCCGACCCGGCGCGCCCCCGCTTTCCGCACGAGGACAAGCTCTTGATCCTCTGTGATGCGGGCGGCAGCAACAACTGCCGTTCCTGGCTCTGGAAAGCTGAATTGCAGCGCCAATGCGCGGACCGCTTCGGCATCTCGGTTCTGGTCTGCCATTATCCGACCGGCGCATCCAAGTATAATCCGATCGAGTATCGTCTCTTCAGTCAGATAACGCGCAACTGGGCCGGCAAACCTTTGCGCTCTTTTGCCACAATGCGCAACTACATCCGCAGCACAACCACCACGACCGGCTTGACCGTCAATGCCTTTCTCGTTGACCGAGCTTTTCAGAAGGGCCGCAAGGTCTCCAAAGAGCAACGCCAAACAATCCAACTGACACGGCGACCTATCTGTCCAACTTGGAACTATATGATTGCACCAACATCGATATCTTGAATCTCAACCAAACCGCTACGTTGTTTGCGGACAGTTACTTAGGGGAATCTCTTATTTCGGACACCGCCTCCACAACCATGTCGCAGAACCCGTCGAAATGTCTTTGGTCAATATCTCCCTAAGACACAGGGTTGCTATTCAGAATCAGGCCGACGACCGGCTTACGAACTTGCACGCGCTGGCCGGAGGGCTCGGCAGGGTCCGTCATTGTCAGGACAAAACCGGTCTCCAGATTGATCAGCTTGGCAATGCCGTGCGTATTCAAATAGCGGCGCAAGAGGTCGAGGACCCAATTGTAGAGTTCAAGCTGCGGGGCATTAGGCGAGGGTTTTGCCTCCAGGATGCCGTTGTTCCATTCGTAGCTGACATCAATGTCAGGGTAGGGGTTTTCATACCATTTGGCCCAGTACTCTTCTAAGCTGACACAGCGGCCTTCATCAGGCGCCCAGGGATTCACCGGCGTGTTGGGAAGCACAACAGGTTCCACCGAAGTGGCCCCGTTCGATTGGGATGAATCTGCCTGCGTCTGAGACGCGTCTGGCGCCATCTCTGTGGCTTCCATGTTCCTCCTCTGGCGTAGCAAACTCCCGCCTGCGCGTATTACACCTGTTCCGGGGGCATTCTATCACGAGTCCGGCGCCCGATTTCAAAGACCTGTAAAGCGGGCAGAGCAGCCACTTTTGCTATGCGATCATTTGACGATTTCTTGTATTGGGGCTGTAATAGGAGACACTTCCGCCATACTTCGCCCAAATTGCCTGAAGGAAATTGCGTATTCCTCCCGCGCAGTTCCCTGAGCCTTGTACGCCGAAAAGCGCCAAGGAGTATAGACAACGTGAGCACCCTCTATTTCGAGAAACTTTCCCAGTATGATCGCGTCGCCGAACCGGTGACCGTCAGCATCCTCTTCGGCCAGGGCAAACTGCCCGGCGCCGACCACGTTGTCATCGAAGACGAGGGTGAGACGTTGCCGTCCCAGCAGCGCGCTTTGGCCCACTGGTCCGACGGCAGCGTCAAGTGGCTGTTGGTCCATTTCCAGCTCGATTTGCCCGGCAATCTCGCCAAGACGCTCAACTTTCGCGTCGCGTCAGGGCTTGAAGGCCGCCCCGCGTCGCAGGCAGTGCAGGTGAAGGAGGATGCGTACGGCCTGCTGGTCGACACCGGGCCATTGCGTTTTCGCGTGCCGCGCGCCGGATTTCTCCCTGTGCAGGAGGTGGTCCTCGAGGGTAGCAAGACCTGGCCCGCGCCCTTCGCCGGTTTCAAAATGGATACCGATGCCGGCGGGCCGACAGCAGCCGCGGTGCGGTCGAACTGGAGATCGAAGAGGCCGGGCCGCTGCGTGCCGTGATTCTCGTGCGCGGCCGCCACCTGCAATCCGACGGCAGCGAGTTCCTGGCGCTACGCGGCCGCATTACCGCCTACGCCGGCAAAGCGTACATTGAAGTTGAGCATCAATTTCTGCATACCCTGGACACAGAGCAGGTGACTCTTCAGGGCTTGAGCCTGGATTTTGCGGCGGCCCGGGATGGCGGAGCCAATCCTCAACTCGCCCTGGGCGAAGGCTGGTATCGAACCGCTGTCCAGCAGAGCGACACTGAACTCTCGCAAACCCTGGATACGGATACGATGCTCTACCAGTCGAACGAGCATTTCATCGACTCCTATTACGGGGATTTCTGGTGCGACTGGCGCGACGAGCAGGGCGGTCTCTGCCTCTCCATCCACCAGGCCCATCAGAACTTCCCCAAAAGGCTGCAAAGCCACTCCCACGGCATCGCTTGCTGGCTCTATCCCCTCGGAGAACCGCCGGCGCCGATCCTGCAGGGGATGGCAAAGACCCATCGTATGCAGCTCCATTTCCACCCGCCGGATACGTCCCTGGGCGCGTTGAGCCGGCGCAGCTTGCAGTTTCAGCTGCCGGACAGACAGGCGCTTTCGGTCGAGTGGTACCGGGCCAACAATCCCTGGATTGAGACCTTTTTTCCCGCAGAGCTGCCGCGGCGTCTTTTCTCAGACATCAATCGGCTCCACGACGGGCGCCCCAAGGCGCTGGGCATGATGCACTTCGGTGATGCGCCCGATTCCGGCTATACCAACCAGGGCCGGGGAGGCGGCGAAAACGTGTGGGTCAACAACGAGTACGCCCGCCCGCCTGCACGCTCTACTACGCGCTCAGCGGCCAACGCCGCGCGCTCGATTCGGCGCTGGTCTCCGCCCGTCACTGGCTCGACGTCGACTTCTGCCACCATCACCCGGACCCGCTTATCGAAGGCGGCCTGCGCATCCATTCCCGCTACCACGCCACAGGCCGATGTACTCCCTCCCATGAGTGGACCGAAGGGTTCCTCGACTTTTACTTTCTCACCGGTCGGCGCGAGAGTCTGGACGTGGCGATTTCGGTCGGCGAAAACATCCTGCGCCACATGCAGTTGCCGGCGATGAAGCAACCGGGTGAAGCGACCGTGCGCGAGGGAGGATGGGCGTTGCGCGCCTATGTCGGCCTCTGGCTGGGAACCGGCGAACAGCGCTGGCGCGACGAAGCCCAAAGTGTGGTCGAAATGTTCCTCGACTGGCATGACGAACTCGGTTCGCTGCTCGCGCCCTATACAAGTCATACCATGCCGCGCGTTCCCTTCATGATCTCCCTGACCGTCAACTCTTTCGCCCGCTATCTGCTGATTGAAGACAACGAGCGCGTGAAGCGACTGATCGTGGCGGTGATGGATGATCTGATCGAACACTGCCTCGGACCGGACGGTGTCTTCTACTACAAGGAACTCCCTTCTCTGCAGCGCACGGCGCCCACGCCCCATGCGCTGGAGGCGTTGACCTACGCCTGGCGCATCAGCGGGGACGAGCGCTATCTGCGGGTCGCGACCAACACGTTCGCGGCGCTGATGGCCAACTTGGAAGGCAGGGAAAGCGGCCCCAAATTCGCGGATTCGTCCGGCGCGGTCATCGACGGGGTCGGGGGCGGTCGCATCTTTGCCGACAAATACACATCGCTGATTCTCTACGCCGGCGCAGCCGCGCCACTGGGCCTGCTGGACTGGTATGAGTATCCCTATCCTGGCGCACGTTGACCAGCGGCCTGTGAACCGCGAAGAGCAACCCGGCTAACCACTGCAATTCTCGGGGAACCGTATGCAGGTAAAACGCTTTTCTGCCAACCCGATCATCACGCCGGCGCTGGACGAGTCGATCGGCACGAACATCAACGGGCCGTCGCTTCTGCGCGTGCCGGACTGGCTGCCCAACCCACTGGGCCGATACTATCTCTACTTCGCCCACCATCAGGGCGCCTTCATCCGTCTGGCCTATGCCGACGCGCTGGCTGGGCCGTGGACAGTCTACACGCCCGGCACGCTGCGCCTTGAGCAGACACCCTGCTATCACCATATCGCCAGCCCGGATGTGCATATCGATCAAGAGAACCGGCGCATTCTGATGTACTATCACGGGCCAACAGTGCGGCGGGAAGAGCTTGACGTCGACCCGCTGACGCAGAGATTTCCCTTTCTTGGCGGCCAGCGTTCATTGCTCGCCATGTCGGACGACGGCCTCAACTTCAACTCCGACAGCGAGATCCTCGGCCCCAGTTATTTTCGTGTCTTCCGTTATCCGAACGCCGCGCACGGCTGGTTCTACGCGCTGGGGATGCCGGGTATCCTTTTCCGCAGCCGCGACGGGCGCACCGATTTTGAACTGGGGCCAGTTCTGTTTGACAGCGACCAGAGGCATACGGCTCTGCTCGTGCGCGGGGACACTCTCTACGTCTTCTATTCGCGCGCCGGCGATTGCCCTGAGCATATCGTCTGCGCGACAATCGATCTGCGCCCGCATTGGAGGGAGTGGAAGGCGTCCGCGCCGTTCTCGATCCTCTGGCCGGAAACCAACTACGAGGGCGGCAGTCTGCCTCTGGAGCTATCGCTGCGGGGCGTGATCCACGAACCAGTCCGCCAACTGCGCGATCCAGGCATCTACCAGGAAGACGACCGCGTCTATCTGCTCTACTCGGTCGCCGGAGAGAGCGGCATCGCGCTGGCCGAACTCCAATTCGATTGACCTCAGCGCGGGCGTACTGCTACAATGTGGACAGCAACCTGCAGCGTCGCGCCTCCGACCGCCTCAGCAGCTTGCCGCAGTGAATTACAATATCCGGGCGGAACCGTTCCTCCACGTTTGCGAGGGGACTAGAACGGGCGAGTGCGCTCACACAAAAAAGGTCGTTCACATGCCCGATTCTCCATCCGACATCGTCGTCTACGGCGCCTTCTGGTGCCCGGACTGCCGCCGCAGCAAACAGTTTCTCGGCGAACACCTGATCCCATACGGCTGGGTGAACATTGAAGAGGATTCGGACGCCGAGCGGCGGATAATCGAGATCAACGACGGCAAACGCATCATCCCCACGATCGTTTTCGCCGACGGTTCCATCCTGGTTGAGCCGAGCAACGCCGAACTTGCCGTAAAACTGGGGCTGAAGACCACTGCCAGCCGCCGTCATTACCCGGTGATCGTCATCGGCGGAGGCCCTGCCGGTCTGACAGCAGCTCTCTACCTGGCACGCGAGGGCATCGACACGCTCATCATCGAGCGCGCTGCCTTCGGCGGACAAGCCGCGGTCACCGAAAAGTTGGACAATCTGCCCGGCTTCCCCGACGGCGTTGATGGCAGCGATTTTTCGCAGAGGCTGCGGGCGCAGGCTGAACGGTTCGGCGTTGAACTGCTCCAGGCCCAGGATGTCGCCAGAGTTCACGGCCATGACAACTATCACTGCGTCGACACGGCGGCCGGCGACGTGTACAACGCACAGGTTTTGCTGATCGCGTCGGGCAGTCGTTACCGGCGGCTGAACGTGCCCGGCGAAAGCGACTACATTGGCGCCGGCGTCCATTTTTGCGCCACTTGCGACGGCCCTTTCTACAGAGGCAAGGATGTGGCCGTAGTCGGCGGCGGCAACAGCGCGGCCGAAGAGAGCCTGCTGCTGACGAAATTCGCCGATCGGGTTACAATTCTGGTGCGCGGCTCTGCGCTGCAGGCCAGCCAGGTCATCCAGGAGTCAGTGCTGACCAATGCGAAAATAGAGGTGAAATGGAATACCGAGGTGCAGGAGTTCTTGGGCGCCAAGGCGCATCTGAACGGGTTGCGTCTCAGGAACAATCGCACCGAGGGCGGGTCGCACATGTCTGTGGATGGCGCATTCGTCTTCATTGGTCTCGAACCGAACACTGGATTCCTGGACGGCTCCGGCGTGCGCCTGGACAACTGGGGCTTCATCGAAACCGGGCATCGGCTGGTCCACAACGCGGACGAACGCCCGCCTCTCTTCGCGCGGCGGGACCCAGCCGCGCTGGAAACGGGCGTCCCCGGCATCTTTGCCGCCGGGGATGTGCGCGCCGAAAGCACAAAACAGGTCGCGGCGGCGACCGGCGAGGGCGCCACCGCCGCGCTGCTGATCCGGGATTATCTGCGGACGGTCTGAGCGCAATATTCACCCTCCGGCGTATCGTCGAATCGGCGCGTCCGCCGCACCACCGCCAACTGACGCCGATTCTTGCGGACCATGCGCGAGCCGCAAGGGACCGCCGGGAGGCGTCCTGCCTGCCCGAACGCGCCGAGATCGCGGCGGCGAGGAAGTTCTGAACCAAGGCGCCTTGCGTAACGGCGAACGTACTCCAACACGCGGCACGAAATTCGCAATACAAGATCAACCCAGGCCTTCTCAACCATTTGTCGCGCCCCTCCATGGGACGCAAACGTTATTCACTAGGAGTCTCTATGTCCACCCCAATTCAAACTGGCTGTCATCGGCGCAGGCAGCGCCCAATTCTCGCTCGGGCTTGTCAAGGATATCTGCCTGACGGAATCCCTCAACGGCAGCCTCATCAGCTTCATGGATATCGACGCAGACCGGCTCGACGTGATCCACAAGCTGGGCGCGCGCTACGCAAAAGAGCTGGGCGCAGACCTGCGCTTTGAGAGCAGCACCGACCGGCAGCAAGCGTTGCAGGACGTGGATTTCGTCATCAACACCGCCTCGGGCAGCAGCCATCAGAAGCAGCGGTATGGCCGCGAGCTGATGGAAAAACACGGCTACTATCACGGCGGGCGCATGCGTCAGACCAGCTTCGTCAATCTCGACCTGATGCTCGGCGTGACAAGCGATATGGAGGAGATCTGCCCCGATGCCTGGCTGATTCAGTCGGGCAATCCCGTCTACCAGGGCTGCACGCTGATGACGCGCGAGTCGAGCATCAAGGTCTGCGGCCTCTGCCATGGCCACTATGGCGTCTATGGAATCGCCAGAACGCTCGGCCTGACCGATTTTGCCGATATTACCTGGCAGGCGCCCGGCCTCAATCACAACATCTGGCTCACCCACTTCTATTACAAGGGTGAAGAGGCCTATCCGATTCTGGAGCAGTGGATCGCCGAAGAAGGCGAGAACTATTGGCAGAACCACGTGGCCGAGCGCACGCACGACATTCAGATGAGCCGCGGCACGATTCACATGTACCGCATGTATGGCCTCATGCCGATCGGTGACACGCCGTGGCGGGGGGGATGGTGGTATCATACCGACATCGACACCAAGATGTGGTGGTTCCCGCAGCCTTGGGGCGGCCCCGACACCTATCTGGCCCGGCCCTATTTTGTCGAGAACCTCGAAAAGCGCATCGCCCAGATGACCGAGTTGACCAGCGACCCCTCCACCAGCCTGATCGAAGCGTTCAGCTCCGAGAAGACCAAAGAGCAGCAGGTTCCCATTATCGACGGGCTGGTGAATGACATTGAGGGCCAGTACCAGTTGAACGTGCCCAACCACGGCGCGCTGGCCGGGGTGCCTGACGATGTCGTCGTCGAAGTCCCTGCCATCGTCAACAAGAGCGGTATCCACCCGCTACGCGTGGATCCGCTGCCCGAGAAGATCCTGTACACCCAGATTCTGCCCGAAGTCTTAGAGATTGAGCGCGAGCTGCTCGCCTTCCACACCGGCGACCGCCCACTCCTGCTGCTCGATGCGCTCGAATGTGAACAGACGCACTCTTACAACCAGGCGCTCGCCGTGTTTGAAGAGCTGATGGAGATGGAAGGTAACGCAAAGGTCAACGAACACTTCATGTGGGCGCCCGGACAGGAGATGTTGAGCGAACCGGTACGCGTCAAGGAATCCGCTTGACCCTGACGAGGAGTGAGAGCGCTTCTTTCTCACTCCTCTTATTTACCGCTATCTGATACGACCTAACGTGCGTACACTCTTCACAGTGCCCCGCCTCATCGGTGGGTTGACATACCTTACCTTAAAGCGTCTGGCCGGCAACCCGGGGCTGACGCTGCTGGCGCTGTTCCAGATCGTGCTCACCGTCGGTCTGCTCAGCAGCGCCGGCTTCTTCGCCCAGGCGGTTGACCGAGTCATCCTGCAGGAGGAGTTGGACGCGCTGAGCACGCGCACGGGGCGTCCGCCTTTTTCGACGCGCGTCTACTTCTTCCCCTCCTCTCGCAAGCCGATGGATGTGCCCGCGGCCGAACGCGCCGGGCGCAGCGTCGCCACCACCCTCTCCAGTGAGATCGGTCTGCCGATTGACGAAGTCGGCGTTCACCTGGAGAGCGGCAGCATGATGATGCTGGCCCCGGAGGGAGACGAGCGCTACGGCGAAGGCAGCAGCTTCCTCATCCAGGTCAATCTGGTCTATCTGGCCGATGTCGCGCCCGAATTGGAGATCACCGCCGGCGCAGTCTGGCAAGACGCGGCCGGCGCCGGGGTATCCACGAATCTTCTGCCCGTGCTGATGCACGATAATCTGGCTGCCGAAATGGGCGTCCTGCCCGGCGAAAGGTTTCGCGTCGCGCCCACCTCTGCCCTGCCCGGCATCGAAGTGGAGATCGTGGGGCTGTGGCGCGCCCGCGATCCTGACGACACTTTCTGGTTCCGTCCGCCCGATATTTCGATGAAGGAGGCGCTGTTCGTGCGGCGGGCTGACTACGTGCAGTGGGTGCAGCCGATGGTAGCCGGCAGTTCCCGCTTTGCCAGTTGGCGCATCTCGCTCGATGACAGCACACTCAATCCCGCCTTTGCGGCCGCCTACGCGCGCGGCTTCGAGAAAGGCATGTCAATCATCGGCAAATATCTGCCGGGCGCCAATCTGGACGTTTCGCCCCTCGATCCGCTCAAGGATTTCGTGCAGCGTCAGACGACGCTGACCGTGCTGCTCCTGAGCATGAACCTCCCCGCGATCGGCTTTCTGCTCTACTTCCTGGTGCTGATCTCCGGTATTATCGCCCGTTCGCAGCAGCGGGAAACGTCGGTGCTGGTCAGCCGCGGCGCGGGCACGGTGCGCGTGCTGTGGCTGGTTCTGGTGGAGGAGTGGCTGCTCATCATGCTGGGTGTGCCGTTGGGGCTGGGCGCCGGCATGCTGATCGCCCGCGGCATGGGCTATACGGACAGCTTTCTCGACTTCATCGCGCGCGATCCGCTGCCGGTCTCTTGGCAGGGCGTGGATGTCTGGTTGATCGCGGCGGCGCTGGCGCTGGCGTTTATCGCCCGTCTGCTGCCGGCCGTCGCAGCAGCCCGCACCAGTATCGTCGAATACGAGACGGCTTACGCCCGCCCGGACAAAGGTCCCCTATGGAGGCGCGCCTATCTCGACTTTCTGCTGCTCGTGCCGACGGTCTACGCCTATCAGCAACTCGGTCAACAGGAGGCGTTCGCGCTGCTGGCACAGGGAAACGCCTCCGAACTGTACAGCGACCCGCTGCTGGTCCTGGCGCCGGCGCTGGTGATCCTGACGGCGTCGCTGTTAATCATGCGCTTTTTCTCGCCGCTCATGAATCTGCTGGACAAGCTGGCGAGCCTTCTGCCGGGCACGGTCTTCCATCTGGCGCTGCGACAGTTGGGGCGCCAAGGGCACAGCTATCTGAACCCGCTGCTGCTGGTGATCATCTGCCTGGGCTTGGGCATCTACACTCACTCTCTGGCCGCCAGCGTCGATGAGTGGCTGGTCGATCGCATCAAATACCAGGCCGGCGGCGACTTCCGCTTTCAGCCGATCACCGAGGGCGAGAGCGGCGGTGGCTGGACGCCTGAACTCTCCTGGTTTGCCAAGAGGTTCGACGCCCAGCGCGCGATCCGCGTGGGCTACTATGGTGCCCGCATCGAAGGGCTCTCCTCCTCCACCCGCCGCCAGGCGAAACGGATGATGGGCGTGGACCGGGCTGAGTTCGCCTCCGTCTCCTGGTTCCGCCCCGACTTCGCCGATGACTCGCTCGGCGGGCTGATGAACCGGTTGGCGGCCGCGCCTGAGGCCGTGCTGGTCTCGCGCGCGTTTCTGAGCGAGCATCTGCTGCGCATCGGCGACCGGCTGGATGTCTGGGTGATTCTGGAGCCGGGGATCAGCACGCGCACCGACTTCCTCATCAGCGGAGTTTACGACTACTTCCCGACGGTCGAGCAGGATGAAATCGTCCTGATCGCCAATCTTGAGTATCTGCACCTGATTGGCGGCGCCGTCTACGCCTATGAGGTGTGGCTGCGTGCGCCGGAAAACGACCGCGGCGAGGAGGTGCGGCGTGAGCTCCGCATCGGCGGAATCGAAACGCTGCGTTGGCACGATGTGGTCGGTACGCTTATCGAAGAAAAGGCGCGCCTGGAGCGGGTCGGGGTTTTCGGCGCGCTGACGGTCGGCTTCCTGTCCGCAGCGTTGATGGCCGTGCTGGCCTTTCTGATGCACAGCTACGCGTCGCTGCGCGAGCGTTTCTACCAGTTTGGCGTGCTGCGGGCGATCGGCGCGCTGCGTCGTCAACTGATCATCCAGCTTGCCGTCGAATACGCGGTGCTCGTGCTCTACGGGACCGCGGCCGGCGCTGTGATCGGCGTCTGGGTCTCCGTTCTGTTCACGCCCTTCTTCCGCAGCGCCGCCGACTCCAAAGCGATCCTGCCCCCCATGCTGCCCGTCATCGCCGAGGGTGAGATCACCCAGCTTACGATCATCTTTATCGCTGTGATGGTGCTCGTCATCGTGGCCGCCACCGCCCAGGCGACCCAGCGGCGCATCTTTGAGGTCTTGCGCGTGGGCCAAGGGTAAGAGAGAAGTGAGGAGAAAGAACACCTCACTTCCCATTCCTCGTTCCTGGCTACGGGCGGCTGCTGTTGCTACCGTTGCTACTGTTGTTCTGCTCGTTGAACAGCTCCTTCACACCGCCGAGCGCGCCCAGCACCCCGGTCGCCTCGTAGGGCAGAAAGATCTTTGTACTGCTACCGTCCGCCATCACCTTCAGAGCCTCCAGATACTGGATCGCAATCAGCCTGTCGTCCGGTTCCGCGTCTTTGATGGCGTTGAAGACGGTCGTTATGGCGTTGCCTTGACCGGTGGCCTCCACTTCCAGCTTATAGCGTTGGGCGTCGGCCACTCTTTTAACAGCCTCTGCTTGGCCTTCCGCGGACAGTATCTGGGATTGGCGATCGCCCTCAGATTCCAGAATGGCAGCCCGTTTTTCCCGTTCGGCTTTCATCTGTTGGTGCATCGATTGGGTGATATCCGCCGGCGGGTCAATGCGCTTGATCTCTACCCGCACCACGCGTACACCCCACTTGTCGGTGGCTTCGTCCAACACTTCGCGCAACCTGGTGTTGATGTGATCGCGGCTGGTCAGGGCCGAGTCCAACTCCAATTCGCCAATCACATTACGCAAATTGGTCTGGGCCAGTTTGGTGGCGGCGTTGTAGAAATCTGCCACATTATAAACAAGCTTGATCGGGTCGGTCGCCTCATAGTAGACGATGGCATCAACCGTCACGACCACATTGTCCTTCGTGATCACCTCCTGCGGCGGCACGTCCACCACCTGTTCCCGCATGTCCACCTTCTGGATGGAATCGACGAAGGGGATGATCAAGTTGAGACCCGGCTGAACGGTGCGCTGGTAGCGCCCCAACCGCTCGATGACGCCTTTCTGGTACGGTTGCACAATGCGAATGCTGCGAAATGCAACTAAAACAACTACTATGGCGATGATCGCCAGCAGAATAATCGGCCCCAATGTTCCCAACATTTCGATTCTCCTTGGTTATGCGGCAGACTCGGCCTGCTCGTCTGATTCCGCGCTTACTCTATCGCTTGCTCGAACCTGTAAACGTACTCCTTCTACGCCAATTACCTCTACCACCTCCCCGACTTCCAACTGTTCGCCATCCAGCGATTCGGCGCGCCATCTCTCACTTTCCAACCGCACCATGCCCGTGTTGGCAATCGGATCAACCGTCTGTAGGACGACCGCCCACTTGCCAATCATCCGGTTGCCCGCGATCTGCTGTACACCCGGCCGCGAAATGCGATCGGCGAATGGCCGCGCCAGCACCACGCCAGCTATCGAGACAACGATGAAGACCGCGATCTGCCAGGCCAGGCCCGCGCCCAGAAAGGCCACCAATGCCGCGCCGAGCGCGCCAATCCCGAAACAGAGCAGCACGAACCCGGCGGTGAACACCTCCGTCAGAAAGAAGAATACGGCTACAACAATCCACGCCCAGCGCAACAACTCATGGATGTTTTCGTCAAACACGGTTTCCTCCAATCGTTCGGCGAAGAGAACACACGTCTGCTCCCGCCGAGGTCTGTCTTTCGTTAAAGGGATGCATGGCCCCGCACACCCCCGTCCCACAATCCAAGCGTCACTTCCCATTCAGTATATGCGAAATGTTGGCTGTTTCCCAACACGAAGCTGACAATCAGCCGACGCGCAACTGAAAATGCCCCCATGATTGTGCAAAAGACCGAGCACGCGCCACCGCATGCCCGGCCTTTTGACGGGAAAGTGATATTGATAGGACTTTCGCTAAGTCGGCTGGAAAGCCGGGATAGTAGGGCAGCGAAGTTGGTTTCGCAGATAGTCGCTGAACAGGTCAGTATGAACGCGATAGATGGTTTTGTTGAGCAAGGTAGCGTGAGCCTTGAGTGAAAGCCAGGCATGGTAGCAGCAAGCGAGATGATTGCGCTGTGAACGAGCTTTTCGACACTGGCATTTGGCCGAGCCTGTCAGTTGTTTTAATTCGCGGTGAAATTCTTCGACCTGCCAGCGCAACTCGTTCGCGTTTTGAGCGACTTGCGTGATCACAGTCTCATCCGGATCATTGGTGATGACCCAGTCAACGTCGCCGTTTATGGCAACGCCCTTGAACAATTTCACTTTGAAAGGCAGTTTCTTGAGCTTGACAATGATGCCATGCTTAAGCCGTTCGTCGTTCCAATCGAGCGCATCAAGCTGAATATAGCCATCGTCTGCGCTCAGACTGACCATACGGTTGGCTTTGCGTGTGGTGTAGAAGGTCAATCCCAGACGGTGAATCAACTTCAGGTTCCGCCACGAGCCATACCAACTGTCAAATAGCACGGTCTTGGCCTGAATCTGTTTGTCGCCAACGGCTCGCAGCAGCATCTCTTGAAAATGGTCGTTCTTTGTCTTCCCATCCGCTTCTTTGGCGTAGATGCGGAAATCGACCGGATAATACTCGCCCTCTTCACCACTGGTGTGAATCAGGTTCACGACCGCGATGCCGCGCACCAGACCACCGGCAGCGCCACTGTACTGCAGCTTTACCATCTCGATTGACCGTGAATCGCGTTTGTCTTGCACACTGTCGTCAATGATCAGGTACGCATCCGCACTGTCGTCGATCCGTTCTTGCACCAGTTCCCATAGATGACTGGCTGTGAGTCGCTCCTTTTTCAGGAAATCGCTGATTACATCGTGGCTCATGCCATCCGGATGTTCAGCCAAATTGGTACAGGTGTAGTTGATCGGCGTGCTAACCAGGTATTCGACATACTTCTGTTTTGTAATCATGTCTCAAGCTTACAGGATCCTGACCTCCTTGCGAAAGTCCTAATTGAGAAGTAAAGCTTGGTCTGCTCTTCTCCCCTTCCGACTAAATCCAGTTCTGATCTTGCAAGAAGCTCGTCAGGCCGGGAATCGCGAAGCGCTTGCCCTGATAGGCCTGATAGCCGTAGTAGGCGAGGGCCAGAAACCCCATCAGCGCCAGCAGCGGACTGAGGCAGAATACGACGCTCACGACCAGCCAGCCGATGATGGGCACGAAGGCCATAATCGTCGAACCGATGCCCATCAACAGCCCGAACAGAATAAAGGTCAGCGATAGCGCCAGGCTTTGAATGGCGTGGAAGCGTTGGAACGGGCGCTTCTTGCTGCTTGCGCTCAACAGCACCAGAGCCGGCATTACCAGCGGGATCAACACCTGCGTCACATAACACAACAGCGCGATCAGACGGTCGTCGCCGTCAGCGGAAATGTCGATGGCGGCATCGTGCATGAACTCGCCGCGGCGCAGCGCGCCGGCCGCTGCACCCGCCTGCGTGCGGGCCGAGTCGGCGAACTGTTCGGCAGGGATCGGCTCAGGTCGTTCGCCGCTGCCGACGTCTTCCACTTCGCCGTCCGCGTCTGTCTCCGCCGCCCCGACTTCACCCTGCCCCGCTTGCGGGGATCTCTCTTCGAACCGCTGCTCGTCTTTGTTGTTATCCACGACCTCTCTCCCTTTGCCGTCTGCTGAAGTGCCCGGTCGGCGCCGAATTTCCCAAAAAGCTGGAGTCAGCGGTGACCCGTTTAACTGCCGGACTCTACGGCGGGCAGACTGCTGCAAGTGACCGGAATTGTCTCTCCAACCCGGTTGAACTCACAGCTGCCCTCACAACATCCAAACATCGAGGGAGGCGTCTGAATGCTTTCTTGATCACAGTACGCATGTTGCCTCCCAAAGTTTCAAAGCCGCTGCGGCGAATGTGCTACAATGACGGCCATGGTCGATCTGCCGACAGTTCCCTACGCGCAAGACAAGGCTGCGGTCCGTATCGTCTTTTTGGGCACGCCGGAGTTCGCGCTGCCCTCTCTGGCGGCCTTGCACGATTCCGCCGCGCATGGCGGCTGGCAGGTCGTGGGCGTTGTCACCCAACCGGACCGCAGGGCCGGCCGCGGGAGAAAGCAGATCGCCGGGCCGGTCAAGACGTTCGCGCTCGAGAGGCGCCTGCCGGTGATGCAGCCGGAGCGCCTGCAGAACAAGCGCGCGTCAGGGGATGCGGGCCAGCAGGACACGCTCGAAGATCTGCGCATGTTGGCGCCCGATCTGTTCGTTGTCGCCGCCTACGGCCAGATTCTGCCGCGCCGCGCGCTTGAGATCCCCGTCTTCGGTTGCCTGAATGTGCATGCCAGCCTGCTGCCCGCCTACCGGGGCGCATCGCCCATCACCGCGGCGCTGCTCGACGGGCTGGACGAGACCGGCGTGACGATCATGCTGATGGATGAGGGCATGGACACCGGGCCGATCTTGGCTCAGGCGCGGCTGCCCATCCGGGCCGACGAAACGGCTGCCGGGCTCAGCGGGCGGCTGGCTGTCCGCGGAGCACAACTGCTGATCGAGACGATCCCCGCCTGGTTGGCCGGAGATGTCGCGCCGGTCGCCCAGTCCGAACTGCCCGGCGAGCCGTCCATCTGCCGCTTGGTGAAGAAGAGGGACGGATTGATTGACTGGACGCTGCCCGCGGCGCGCATCGAGCGCATGATTCGCGCCTTTACCCCCTGGCCGACCGCCTTTACCAGTTGGAAGGGGCAGAACTTCAGACTGTGGCAGGGCAGCGTCATCGCGGGCAACGCCGCGCCCGGCCTTGTCGTCGAGATCGACGGCCAGATCGCGGTGGGAACCGGTGACGGGCTGCTGGCGCTGTTTGCCGCGCAGCCGGCCGGCAAGAAGCGGTCGCCAATCGCCGCGTTTCTCAACGGCGCGCCCGATTTTGTCGGCTCCCGCCTGGGCGGTTGACCGTTCAGACGCCGTTCATTGCTCACCTGCACAGGGAGGAGCATGCCGCGATCCGATTTGGCAGGGCAGTTGCCGCATGGTATACTCATGCCCGTGTCGGGGCGTAGCGCAGCTCGGTAGCGCGCTTCAATGGGGTTGAAGAGGTCGGAGGTTCAAATCCTCTCGCCCCGACCAGAATCCAAAAGGAGACGACATCAAGCCTGCGCACCGGATGATGGCGCCTCCTTTTTTCTTCCCCACCCATCCCCTCTTCTGAGTCGGCATACTGCAACCAGGCGTCACCATCTAGTATACTGTTGGATGTAGCATCTCTTCCACTCCCCCTTGCCAGGAATAGACGTTTATAAAGTGCAAAAGGAGATGACCATGCGTGTATCAAACTCAAGCCGTCTGATTGTCCTCTTTATACTCGCAGCCGTCGCCATTGCCATCACTATCTTCTTTGCCAATTCCGGGCTGGCTGCGCCGCCGACAGACGAAGGCGACAGCGCCAGCCAGCAGGATGAGGCCCCCAGCCTCGAATCTCTGACCGAGCGCATCGCCGCGCTTCAAGCGCGGGTCGTGGAACTGGAGGTACACCAGGATGAGATAGCCGCCCAGGGGCTGGCGTTTCCTGTCTTCGATACAATCGCAGCCGTCTACCTGATGGACTAGGTCGACATTCATGCACTGCATGAGCGCATACACGAAGGGGAAGGAATCATGCCCGGTGACGCCGGGCAGATCAAGCGCCTCGTGCTCCTGCTCTTCGCTGTCGAATGGCCGGTTGAACTGGCGGAAGAGGGCGCCGCGCTCGTCGGAACGCTTACACAACTCTCATCAGCGCTCGCAGACGATGATCTGGAAAGCGCCGTGCCCCTCGCTTTCGCCGCGCATGATGAGCAGCACCATTTCTTCGGCAGCGTCTCCGACTGGTTTGACCGTCTGTACGCGCCGGAAGAGGAGCTGGAGCAGGAGGGGCAAGAGGGGGAGGAACAACCCGAAGGCGCCGATGACGACGATGGTGACAGCCACGCGCATGACGATGACGACGATGGTGACAGCCACGCGCATGACGATGACGACGATGGTGACAGTCACGCGCATGACGACGACGATGATGATGACAGCCACGCGCATGACGACGACAACGGCGACGATGACGATTCTCAGGATACGCACGACGATGGGCATGACCATAGCCACGGAGGATAGCTCGTGAGCATGATGCAGGTGCGCCGGGGGCTCGCCAGACTGCTGGGCTTGGCCGTTTTACTGGTTGCTATCCACTATTTACTGGCCGCCGCAGTTCTGGCCCATGCCGATTACGAGCGTTCAGTGCCGGCCGCGGACGAGGTTGTTTCGCAAGCTCCGCAGCAGGTACAGGTCTGGTTTACCCAAGACCTGTTCCGCCGCGAAGCGATGAACAGCCTGGAAGTGTACGGTCCCGATGAACAAAGGGTCGATCTGGACGACGCCGCCAATGACGATGACGACCGCAAGCTGATGACCGTCTCGTTGCAATCGGACCTGGCCGACGGCGTCTACACTGTGCGCTGGCGCTCCCTTTCCGCCGATGACGGCGATGACGCCGATGGCGAGTTCCAGTTTACAGTGCGCGCCGCCGAGCCGTCAGCAGAGGCCGAACAGCCCGCGCCGACCAGCGTGGCAGCCACGCCAACCGCCGCGCCGGAAGATGACCAGCCCACGCCGGCAAATACGCCGCAGTCGGAGCAGACCGAGCCGGAATCAACACCCGCGGCCGCTGACGAAGCTTCCGAGAGCCGCGAAACTCCTTCCGATCGGGCGGATCCGGGCACGGTGCTGCCTTGCATGGGCAGCACCCTTCCGGTCTTGCTGCTCCTCGGCGCGTTGCTGATCGGGCGCCGCAAGAAAAGATAGCCGGGCGATGCCGATTGCTCCTTGGGGCGGCGCGTCTTGGTTGTTCAGGGCGGTGGCTCTACGCACAAAGCCCCTGAGTTTACGGCTGGCCCGAATTGCGGCAGTTCTGGCGCTCCTGACCGCGCTGCTGTCGGCGCCCCTGGCTGCCGAGGCTCACGCGCTGCTCGTGCGCGCCGACCCGCCGCCAAACGCAGAACTCGCGCAGCAGCCCTCAGCCATCGAATTCTGGTTCAGCGAGCCGCTGGAAAAGACCTTCACCGGCGCTCGCATCCTGCGCGCCGGCGGCACGGCGATTCCAACAGGCGAGCCGGTCATCGATCCCGATGACGCCACCCACCTGACCCTGCCCCTGGAGACAATCGAGCCGGGCATCTACACGGTCGTCTGGAAGACTCTCTCCAGCGTTGACGGCCACGAGTGGGTCGGCTCATTTCCCCTCACTTTATTGAACCCGGACGGCTCACGCCCCGCCGGCAGCGCTGTGGTTGTCGCCGAAGATCGCCATAGCAGCCTGCCGCCCCTCGGCGATTCGCTCCTCCGCTGGCTTTCTCTACTCGGCGCCGCCCTGCTGGTCGGGCCGTTGTCCATGCGCTGGCTGCTGGCGCGTTCGGACGCAGAGATACACCCTGTTCGCAACTTTGACGGGCTGCTCAGTTCGACCGCAATGGCCGGCGTCCTGCTCCTGATCGTCTGCGGCTGGCTGCAATTCCTCCACCAGACCCTGCGCCTCGGCGGGATTGGCGGATTCCTCGAACTGTTGCTCGCCACCCGTCCCGGCCGACTGGTGCTGATGCGGCAAATGCTGCTGGCGGGAGTCGCCCCTTTGCTCTACCCCAACGGATGGGCCGCAATTTTCTTCCCCAAAGCCGTTCCGTCCAGCCGCTTGCGCCGTTTCGCGCCGCTCTTATTCAGGCTCTACCTGGCGCTGCTAGGTCTTGGGTTGGGCGGCACGCTGTACTACGGTCCCAACCTGTGGATTTTCGTGGTCGGCTTCATGTTCGTGAGTAGTAGCTGGTCTGAACTGCTCTTCGGCGGCGAGCCGACATGGCACAAAGCGTTTCCGCAGCGGGCCTGGGCGACTCTGCTGACAGGCGCCGTCCTCTTGACCTTCTCCTCCAGCAGCCACGCAGCCGTCGCGTTCGGCAGCGGCTGGGCCGTCGTCGCCGATTTCGTTCATCTCATCGCCGCCGCAGTCTGGGCCGGCGGGCTGCTCTTCCTGGCGCTTCTGTTGCTGCGGCTACGACGCCTGCCGGAAGTTCCCGATCCGGATGGGCTGATCCGCTTGCTGCGCCGCAACTCGCTCAGCGCCCAGGTGGCTGTCTTCATACTCGCCCTGACCGGCCTGTTCAGCAGCTTCGTGCAGTTTCCCTCCCTCCGCAGTCTGTTCGGGACGACCTACGGGCAGGTTCTTCTCATCAAATTGGGGATCCTCGCCGCTATCATGGCACTGGCCTTCTTGAACAACCGCGCTGTGCAGCAGGCGGCGGCGACCGTCTCGCACGCGCGCATTCGACCCTTCACGCGTCGTGTAGCAGTAGAGGCCGGCATGGCGGTTGCCCTGCTGGTGTCGGTTGCCGTGCTGGTGCAGACGCCGACGCCCAATCTCCCCGCGCCCACAACGCCGAATGCGCCGTTGCTGCCCTTTAACGAAATGACCTACGAGGGCGACCTGGCTATCCACCTGCAGGTATCGCCGAACCGCGTGGGCCACAACCGCTACTGGGTACATCTTTCACACCCCGACTCGTCGGATATCGGCGAGGTCCAGCTTGTGCGTCTCTTCTTCGAGCATGAATCGGGGCAGATGGGGCAGGCGCGCCTCGATCTGACAGACCTTGGCCAAGACGCTTTCGCCGCCGAGGGCGCATTCCTCAACCGCGATGGCGAGTGGAGCCTGTCAATCTATGTGCGCCGCCGGGGTCTCGACGACCTGCTGGCCGACGTTTCCGTGCCCGTTCCGTCGCCGGAGGTGGCGCAAAAATTCAATCGCTCCCCCTGGCTAAACCCGGTCCCCCGACTGCCGGCGGGCGTGCTCGTCGGCGGTCTGCTGATCGCCCTGTCGCTTGTCCCGCTCCTGTGGCGGCGCCAGTTGTCGCGCGCCAGCCGGCCGCTTTACATGGTGCTGGCCATGGGCGCGCTCCTCTTCTTCATCAGCGGCGCGCTGCTTGGCTTCGTCGCCTTTTCGCAGATGAACGACCCGGCCGCGCCCTCCGCCTCGCGCCTCCCACCGATCTGCACATTCTGAGTCGTCTGTGATCAGTGGCCCGTGGATAGTGGTTAGCCAACGGCGCCGACCAAACGCCGCGCGTCTGCGCCGCCCTTCCACAGAACAGGTGACAACTCCTGCGTTCTCTTATCTTTTTCTTACATACCGCAAATGTCCATATGATATTCGACATCTACACTGAGGATAGACAGATGCGGCGATTGCAGTGTCAGGAAGAGACCTGCGCGCGGGTTGCGAAATAGGCAATACGCGATGCGGAGTGGAACCGATAAGGAGGAATTGATGCGATTTGACCGCCTGACAGAGAAGGCAAGAGAAGCAATTATCGAGGCCCAGAATGAGGCCCAAGAGTATAGACACGCCAGCATCGACCCGGCGCATCTTCTGTTGACGCTGCTGCGCCAGCAAGGGGGCGTCGTGCCGGCGGTGATCGACCGCATGGGGGCAGACACAGGGACAACCTGCAGGCCGGCGTCGAACAGCTGTTGGCCGCCAATCCCGCGTAAGCGGCAGCGTTGTCGAATTGCGGCTCGGGCGCGAGTTGGCGCAACTTCTGGAAGAGGCAGAAACGCTCGCCGCCAACATGAAGGACGACTATACCTCGACCGAGCATCTGCTGATGGCGATGGCCTCGGCCCGCAACGGCGACGTCCGCCAATTGCTGGAGCGTCACGGCATCGACTACAACGGCATCTTGCAGGGGCTGGCCAAAGTGCGCGGCAGCCAGCGCGTTACCAACGAGACCCCGGAAGCCCAGTACGAAGCCCTCGTCAAGTACGGCCGCGATCTGACCGCCGAGGCAGGTAAGGGCAACCTGGATCCGACCATCGGGCGCGACCAGGAGATCCGCCGCGTCGTGCAGATCCTCAGTCGGCGCCCCAAGAACAACCCGGTGCTGATCGGCGAGCCGGGCGTGGGCAAGACCGCCATTGCCGAGGGCCTGGCGCAGCGCATCATCAACGGCGACGTGCCGACGACCCTGAAAAATAAGCGGCTGGTCGCGCTGGACCTGGGCGCGCTGGTGGCCGGGGCCAAGTATCGCGGCGAATTCGAGGAGCGGCTCAAGGCCGTTCTGACTGAAATCAGCGGCGCTGACGGCCAAATCCTGCTCTTCATCGACGAGATGCACACGCTCGTGGGCGCGGGCGCGGCCGAAGGCGCGATGGACGCCTCCAATATGCTCAAGCCGATGTTGGCCCGCGGCGAGCTTCACGCGATTGGCGCCACCACGCTGGACGAATACCGCAAGCAAATAGAGAAAGACGCGGCGCTGGAGCGTCGTTTCCAGCCGGTCTATGTCGGTGAACCGTCGGTGGAGGATACGGTCTCGATCCTGCGCGGGCTGAAGGAGCGCTACGAGGTTCATCACGGCGTGCGCGTGACCGACGGCGCGGTCATCGCTGCGGCGCAACTCAGCCACCGCTACATCAGCGACCGTCAACTTCTCGACAAGGCGATCGATCTGGTCGATGAGGCCGCCAGCCGACTGCGCATGCAGATCGACTCCAAGCCGAAAGCGCTGGATGAGTTGGACCGCCAAGTGATGCAACTGGAAATCGAGCGCGAGGCGCTGCGTAAAGAGTCGGACGAAGCCAGCAAACAGTGCTTGGACGCGCTCGAAAAAGAACTGGCTGACCTGCGTGAATCCAGCTCCGAACTCGCCATCCGCTGGCAGGCCGAACGATCCGCGATCCAGGCATTGCGCACTCTGAAGGAGGAGAGCGAGCAGCTGCGCACCGATATCGAGCAGGCCGAGCGGGATTATGACTTGCAGCGGGCCGCGGAGCTGCGCTACGGGCGCATGAATGAACTGCAACAACAACTGGCTGCAGCCGCGGAAGGGGTGGCCGCCTTGCAATCAGCCGGCGCGCTCCTCAAAGAGGAAGTCGACGATGACGAGATCGCCATCGTCGTCAGCGAGTGGACCGGCATCCCTGTCAACAAGCTGATGGAAGGCGAGCGCGAGCGGCTGGTGCGCATGGACGAGGAGTTGCACCGCCGCGTAGTCGGCCAGGAGATGGCCGTCGCCGCGGTCGCAGCCGCGATTCGCCGCAGCCGCGCCGGTCTTGCAAGACCCGAACCGGCCGATAGGCAGCTTCATCTTCCTCGGCCCGACCGGCGTCGGCAAGACCGAACTGGCGCGGGCGCTGGCCGAATATCTCTTCGATGACGAACACAATCTGGTGCGCATCGACATGAGCGAGTATCAGGAGCGCCATACGGTCGCCCGCCTGCTCGGCGCGCCGCCCGGCTATGTCGGCTACGACGAGGGCGGCCAACTGACCGAGGCCGTGCGCCGGCGGCCTTACTCGGTTGTCCTGTTCGATGAGATCGAGAAGGCCCATGTGGAGGTGTTCAACGTTCTGCTGCAGGCACTTGACGATGGCCGTCTGACCGATGGACAGGGCCGCACGGTCGACTTTCGCAACACAGTGATGATCATGACCAGCAACATTGGCAGCCAGTACATCCTGGATGTCGCTGGGCTGGATGAGGAGGTCGAGCGCCGCGTGCTGGCTGCCATGCGTCAGCAGTTCCGCCCCGAGTTTCTCAACCGCGTTGATGAAATCTTAATCTTCCACAGCCTGGTCGCCGAGCATCTGCAGGGCATCGCCGCGATCCAGCTGGGCCGGCTGCGCGCCCTGTTGGCAGATCGGGAGATCACGCTCGAACTGACCGACGAAGCCAAGGCGCTGATCGTCCAGGACGGCTATGACCCTGCCTACGGCGCGCGGCCGCTCAAGCGCGCCATTCAGCATCTGGTGGCGGATCCGCTGGCGCTGGAAATTCTGGACGGGCGCGTCGAAAGCGGCGATCAAGTCGTCGCCGAGGCACATGACGGGCAGTTTGTTTTCTCCGTCGTGGCTGCCCCGCAACTGGCGTCCGCTTTGCACGTCAGCGGGTAAGATGAAATCCGTACGAAATTCAGTTCATTTGCACGGATTTCGCACTACGCACAGCGGCAATCTGTGGGCGCGTTCTCAGCATTCCGTGATGGCGCGCTTGCAATTTCGGTTGCGCGGCCGGGGAAAATCAGTTACAATTTCCCCATATCGCCGGGCCAGACAGACACACCCGAATTGCGCAATTGAAAGGACCGCCGGCCATGACATACGGACCAGTACAATCCAAAATCAACTGGTACAGATCGCCGATCGATCGGGCGACCTTGGCGGAGTTGAACCAGCGCAGCGACCTGCTCGGCTTGGCGCAGACGCTCGGCCACCTGGGACTGCTGGCGCTGACCGGCGCGGCCGCCTGGTTCGCCGTTCAAGCGGGGTTCTGGTGGGCGCTCGTTCCCATCCTCTTCCTGCATGGCACCTTCTACGCTTTTCTCCTCAACGGCTTCCATGAACTGTGCCACCGTTCGGTCTTCCGTAGCAAATTCCTGAACGAGTTCTTCCTGCGCCTGTTCAGCTTCCTCGGTTTGTACAGTCATGTCCATTTTTGGACAAGCCATCAGGAGCACCACAAGTACACGCTGCATCCCCCCGACGATCTTGAGGTGGTGCTGCCAGTCGAGATCACGCTCAACAGTTTTCTCAAAGCCGCGGTGATCAACCCGTGGGGACTTGTCCAACGCGTCAAGGGCTTGACTCGTCTCTCGTTTGGAAGGCTTGAAGGCGAGTGGGAAAATATGCTGTTCCCGCCGGACGAGGTTGAAAAGCGCCGGCGCCTGTTCAACTGGGCGCGCGTCCTCCTGGCCGGCCATCTTCTCCTGACCGTCGTTTCGCTGGCGCTCAGCTTCTGGCTGGCGCTCGACTTGTGGCTGCTGCCCGTGCTGGTAACGCTGGCGCCCTTCTATGGCGGCTGGCTGCTCTTCCTCTGCAACAACACGCAGCACGTCGGCCTGATGGACAACATTCCCGACTACCGACTTTGCACGCGCACGATCATTCTCAACCCTTTCGTGCGCTTCCTCTACTGGCACATGAACTTCCACATCGAGCACCACATGTACGCGGCGGTGCCCTGTTACAAGCTGGGCAGACTGCACAAAGCGATCGAGGATGACCTGCCTCCCAGCTCCGTCGGCCTTGCGGCCTCGTGGCGGGAAATCATCGCCATTCTGGATAAGCAGAAAGAGGATCCCAGCTATCAGTATCTGCCGGATGCGCCCAATCCGGTCCTGGCGTAAAGTGAGTCGTTGCGCTCACTCCCTCCAATCGCACAGCTTTTCCACGTAAGCGGCGGAACCGTCCCGCAGCCAGCCGTCCAATTGGGCCACTTCTTTGAGTTGCTGGCCGCGTTGCCGCGGCACGACCACGTAGCCGCAATCCATTTCCGGCAGCGCGGTCATATCCCCCCACAACTTCTCGAACTGGGTAACGGGGAGAATGTCTTCATGGCCTCGTCCCCAGCGCTTCTTCACCTCCTTGAGCGTAACGTAGGTGGGCATGCGCGCGGCCATGCGTCGCCACGCGTCGGCCACGAGTTCGTCATCGCCCAGGGCGGTTCGATCCAGCCCAAGCACTGCCAGCAGGCGGTCGATAGTGATCCAGAAAGTGTTGGAGTTGTAGAAGGCCAGGCGGAACTCGATCTCTTCGTGCGGCAGGGCCAGCCCTTCCACCAGGCGCATCCTGCCGTCGACGCGCGCCAGGCCGCCGCCGCGGTCCTCCAGGCGCCGGTTGATCACCTCGGCGGTCATCGCCGTCTGCGCGCTGATGTGCAGGCCCAGCAGCGCCGGATCGATACTAGCGCCGACCGTGTCGACGTTGTGCATCATCAGATACCGAAGCTGTGGACGCTCCTCCAGCAAACGGCGCAGCACACCGTTGCGCAGGAGATTCGGCAACTCGTACCAGTGGCCCACGGGGTGAATGCACTGGTCGGGCAGGTTGTCGATGTAGTCGCCGCCCTCACCCTGCGCACGTGCCCATTGGATCAGCGCGCTGTGCAGGCTCTCCTGCACCTTCTGCGCCTGAACGTCCAGAATCTGTCGCGGCGTCTCCTCCCAAGCGAAGCGCAGATCCCGCACCATCGGCGCCATGCGCAGGCCGATACTGCGCCCCGGCGACAGCCGCAGCGGGCCTGCATAGCCGTAGTCGTCGGCGTCGTGCAGCGCGGCCGCGATGGCGCGGTGGGTGAGATAGCTGGTGGTGACGACATGCGGCAGCGGCATGCCACAAAGTCGACTGGTCCGACGGCTCTTTGCCACGTGGACTTCGATAAAACTGCGATGCTTGCCCGCCAGACGCGCAAACGGATTCAGCGCCTTGACCACGCCCGCGCCCTGGCTCCAACGGCTGCCCGCGCCCCCCGCCAGCGTGACGACCGCGACCTCTCCGTTTGCGAGCGCAGCCGCGCCGATCTCTTGCACGCGCGCCGGCAACTCGGCGGTGGCGTCGGCTATCTCTGCCGGGTCCACCTCTTCGATCAGGCTGCGCGTGGGCAGGCGGTTTTGGGCGAGGCCGATGCGCCCGCTGCGCAGGTCGCCGCGAATCTGTTCATGTTGGGCGCGGTCAAAGCCGTTGGCAGCCAACAGCGCCGCCAGCGAATCCTGCAAGTTCGCTTCCTGCTCCTGTGGCAACATGCTCCGGAGGAGCGACGGGAGGACATCGACCAGCGCCGGAGCGGTGCGGCTGGCAGTCCCGAAGCGATCCAACTCCGCGCGCTGGGCAGGGGAAAGCAGCCACGGTTCCTGGCGCAGAATGCCCGGAATGGTCAGCCGATAATAGTCCGCAGGCATCAGCGCGTTGCCTTCTTCCTGTAGGTCGGCCCGCGTACCGCGCTCGTTGATCGCGAAGTCATACACGACCGGCTGCATGGCAAACGGGACCGCCCGTTCCAAGCGGGCTTTGGTGTCTTGCATAATCTCCTGCAGACGGGTCATGCCCGCGGCCTTGTGCCGCGGATGAAAGATAAAGCCCATGCCGCCGCCCGACATCCCGCCCAACATCCAGAAGCCCCAGAAGTCAGCGCCAAACTCCGCGCGCGCCTGTTCAATCAGCCTGTCGGTGTAAAGGTTGCCCGCCCAAGGGATGATTGTCTGGATCGGCCCCCTGAAATTGCGCTCCGTGGCCTCGCCGATGGCTTCCACATTGCCCGTCTTCAAATGGCCCAATATCTCGTCTAGCGTGCCGATCGCCTGCTGGCGTCCCGCCCACTCCTTTTCCGAACGCAGCAGATACTTTTCCGTCACCATTTCCAGAATCGGTCCCACATCCTGGGCCATACCCCCATGAACCAGCACCAGACTGGCTTGCAGGGCCTGCCGCGTCTTGTCGCTGATCTCATCTCGCCCGTAGAGATGATGGCTGGGTAACAGCCTGCCCCGACTGATGCCGAATTCGGGATCCCCTTCTGCGCTCAACTCCCCCTGGATCAGCTTCATGCCCGGCCAGATGCCGCCCGAATCCTGCCAGCCGCCGCCGGAGCCGCCCAGCCACTCCCCCAGAATCGCCCGCGCCGCCACCAGCCGCCGCTCCTCTTCGCTCAGTCCGCCGGTGAGCGAGCGCGTCTGACCGGTGGCCCGCATACAAACAGTAATGAGGCAGGCCAATAGACTGGTGGAGACAGCCAGACGCGACCCCTTCGGGATGTCATTTACCTTGCTGACCAGTTCGATCCCGTGGCCTATGCCGACCAGCTGGGTTAGCAGATCGGCCAGCGGCTGATGCGCGCCCTCCATGCCCGGCGGCACGATGCCGGCCGCGATCAGCGCCGCCTTCAACAGGCCGAGATGGTCGCGGGCAAAGTCAAAGACCTCAGCGAAGGTGGTGATTTCTGCGCTCGTCTCCAGGTCGACGCTGACCAGCCGCAGGACGGGCCGGTCGATGACGCGCAAGTAGCCCTCCACCGGCGGCTGCGGCGCGCCGCTGTGAGGCTGACCCGCGCCATGCACGCTCAAGTCGATGGAAACGTTCAGCACCCGCGCGCCTTCGGGGAAATCCATGCCCAGAAAGAAGATGTCGCTCCAGCCGCTGTGGGTCAGGTCCATGCGCACTGGCGTGGTCTCTCGCAGCAGGGGGAAAAGACCGTTGCTGAAAGGGCGGCGCAGCGAAGGAAGCACGCGCAGGGGATGGTCGCTCGGGTGGCCGATCCGAAACATCCACTGATTGCCCGACAGGGATCGCACACTGCGCCGCACCTGATCGGCCAACGTTTGGAAGCCGAGTTGGCGGTAGGCTGCGGCCAACCCGCTGGAGAGAGCCTCGCTCGGGCCCGCCTGCGACTGGCGCCGCAGAAACGTCTCTATCGCCTCTTCAAAACGACGGTTGAGCAGCTCTTCGTAACCGCCGAAAGGGATCACGCCTGTGGCGCCGAAATCTGGTTTGCCCGGCAGATGAAACCTGTGGATGGCGTGCAGAAAGAGGAGCGCCCGCACCCGTTCATACAGGTTGTCATTCTCGCGCCGCATCCGGTCCAGCGCCGTGCACTCCTGCAGCAGCGTCTCCACTGAAGCGGAGTGGGCAAACCGTTCCAGAGAGCGATTGCGCGTATCATTGTCCGCAGCGGTGATGATTCTGACCAGTGTGCTCATCTTGTCTGCAAGTTGCTCGCTGTTTGCGGCGCGGGACTCGCCAAGAACCGGAAACTGAAAATCAAGACCTACCCCGTCCCGTCCCCCTCCTGCATCGAGCGGGTCATCAGCAGTTCCAGCAGACGGGTCAGCATTTCGTCCCGGTCCCGCCCGTTCAGAGCCAGAGCGATCTGGGCCGTGAGCAGGCCGTATTTCACGCCGATGTCGAGGCGCATGCCCTGTTGCTCCAGGGCCAGGTACTGCTCTCGCTGGGCCAGAAGATGTAGCGCCGCTGACAGAGAGAGGCCAACATGCGCACGGGGATCCGACCCCTGCACATGGGGCGGGGCGAACAGCCCGTCCAGAATGTCCATGACGGTCGCGGTGAGAACGTGGATGCCGAAGAAGCAGAGATAGTGGCCCGCGCGCAGACCGGACGCCACCAACTGCTGTTCCGCTTCGGTCGGTGTGGGCTTTTCAATGACCGTCTCTACCTGGTACAGCCCCGCCCGCCCGGCCAGGCGCTGTCCGCCCACCGTGCCGAAATAGGGCAGGAGGGTCTCGCGCGTGGCCTGCACCGCGGAAACCGAGCAGTCATGCGCGCGCGCAACCTCCACGACGCGCGCCGCGCAACGTCCACCGCTCGGACGAACGTACAGGTGATCCCCCACCAGGTGCAGAAAGGAATCGCGTCCGACAAAATCACGCGCGCAATGCACCGCGTGCGCGTAGCCCAACTGGTCGGTCTGCTGCACGAACTGGAGGCGGCCGGCGTGCTCACCGACCGTCGCGGCATAGGCGGCCTCGTCCCCCGGATGCACGATAACGCAGATCTCGTCAACCCCTGCGTCGATCACCTCTTCCACCAGAATGCGCAGCACCGACTTTTCCACGCCATCGCGGTCGATGATCATCTGCAAAGGTAGGTTGCGCTGCGTGCGCCTGGCCGCGGTGATGACTGCTTTGGTGATTTCCATCTCTTGCTCTCCGGCTCGGCAGCCCGTCAATTCTATGCGATTTTCTGGTAGAAAGTTTGATATGCAGGGCAGTCTGTGCTAAGATTCTGACGATTGTTTCACACATTATCAACTTGACAACCGGTTCACTATCAGGGGGAATCTCCATGACAGTGCGTAACGCCTCAGCCACCTGGAATGGCACACTGAACGAAGGCTCCGGCTCGATGAAACTAGGCAGCGGCCTCTATGAAGGGCCTTTTTCCTTCGCCTCTCGTTTCGAGTCCGGCCCCGGCACCAACCCGGAAGAGTTGATCGGCGCCGCACACGCCGGTTGCTATTCGATGTTTCTCTCCGCCCTGCTGAGCGGCGACGGCTTCACTCCCACCAGCGTCAACACCACCGCCGCCGTCCACCTGACCGACGGCCCGGCGATCAGCAAGATCGAGTTGACTTGCAGGGCCGAAGTTCCCGGACTTTCGGCGGATAAGTTCGCCGACTACGCCGCCCAGGCCAAGGACGGCTGCCCCATCTCCAAAGCATTGGCCGCGGTCGACGAGATCGTGCTCGATGCCGCCTTGGTAGGGTGATCCGCTCAAGGCGTTCTTCGCCTGCCACCCTTGCAACACAACTAAGCGACAAAGGAACAGTCCATCGCAAACGATGGACTGTTTTCCTTCGCCGATCTCTTGATTGGCAGACAGCCGCGCGCAGAACTTTCCACCTGAAGGGGCGCGCTCTTTCTCGTTTCCCGGCCAGCGCTTCCGTCAGGCGCAGAAAGGTGCAGCGACGGCTCGCATCTGCGTCAGATTGTCCCATTCGGAACTGTTCCCGTGCAGCGCCGTATCGAAAATGAGTGACATCGGCCCCTCGAACCCCGCCCCCGCCAACATCCCCAGCGCATGGCGGAACTCGTCCTCATCCGCATTGCCGCTGCCGTCGTACAGCGCCTTCACATGCGCCGAATCGGCCTTGGGAAAGAGCGCAGCCAGTTCGTCGTAGCGGTCCGCACCCTTGTAGTTGCCGAAATCGGCGCACAACCCGACCCGCCCTTCGCATAGCTCCAGAATCGCCAGCACCTGATCGGCTCGATCGGTCGTCTCGCGGAAGTTCTCGGTTATCACCCGCACGCCGATCGTAGCGCCGTAATCGGCCAGCTGGCGCAGACCCTGCGCGCTGCATTGCACGACCGGATGATCCAGCAGCGCCGCCTTGTCTCGATCATGCCCCCGCTCCACAGGCTGGCAGCCCCCCACAACGCGCGCGTGCGACGCGTCGCACGCGGCGGCCACATCCAGCCACGAACGGATCCATGCCGTCTCTTGCGCGCGTACGGCTTCAACGGGGTGGGTGATGTCGCCGGCGTCGATCAGAACGCTGAACAACTCGATGCCGGCCTCCTCGATAGCGGCCTTCAACTCGTCGATGTAGGCCGCGTCCGTCGCGGGAAAGTGAAAATGCACGATCTCCAATGTGGGGATGTTGGCTTGGGCCAGCGCGGCCGGCAACTCCAGCAAGCTGATGGCCGCCTCCGCAATGGAGCTGGCAGGGAAGGGCTGGCCCGGCCCAAAGAGCGGAGGGGCTCCCAATGCCCTGTGCAGACTCCAGGACGATGTAGAAATCCGTGTCATGCGCATTCTCCGGTTTGCTTGCAGAACAGGCTTCCACGCTTTGCCGACTCGACGAGGTTGGGGGAGGGGGATCCACCTGAGCGGTTTGTCGCACGAACTGCGGTTCCGACGATCTCAGGCGATGTCGGCAACGCCCAGTTTATGCGCGGCTTCAACGATTTGTTCCCAGGTGGTGTCGTCCAGCGGGATCCCGTCGTCCTGCCGGCTATGCGCCGATCGCGCCTCCGGCTCGCCGGGCAGGAGCACCTCATCAAAGCCCGGCGCTGGCCTGGTGGACTTGATCCGATCGGCGATGATGGTTCCATCAGCAAAGAACTCGGCCAGCGGGCGGAAGGCGTCGATGTTGAGCAGAATGAACAGCACGCCGTTGCCCAGAATCGTGCCGGGCAGGCTCGGCCCGCCCGCGCCGGTCAGAATTCCGCCAAGGATGTCGGTCAGAAGGGCCAGGCTGTAGCCCTTGTGGCCGGCCGCGGGCAAAAGCATTCCGTCATCGTACAGGTCGGCCGGATTCCGGGTCGGCGCGCCGCGTTTGTCCAGCACCCAGCCTTCGGGCATCGATTTGCCACTGTTCAGGGCGACCCGCACCTTCCCTTCGGCCACCGCGCTGGTGGCAAAGTCCAGTAGCAGAGCCGGTCGGTCTTGCTGGGGAATCGCGGCGGCAATGGGGTTCGTGCCCATGCGTCTTTCGGCGCCGCCAAAGGGGGCAACCAGCCCGCCGGAGCGACCGCCGTTGGCGTAGGCCAACGCAATCAGCCCGTCATCGGCCGCCAGCCCCACCCACTCGCCCAGCCGCCCTACGTGGCCGGAGTGCTTGAGCGCCACTGCCGCCACCGCGTTCCCCCTGGCCTTGCCGATACCGTTCTCGATCGCAACTTTGGCTGCCAACTGACCGAAACAACGATGGCCGTTGAACAGTGTCATCACCGGTGTCTCGCGCTCGATCTCCGGCCTGGCCAGCGGGCGGATTTCGTCTGAGTCAATCTGGCGCAGATACTGCATGATGCGGATAACGCCGTGGGAGTCGTGACCGGCTAAATTGGCCGAAACCAGCGACTGCCCTACGAGATCGGCTGTCATCTTCGGCGTGCCTGCGGCCTCGAAGATGCGGCTGGTGTAATCTACCAGGGGCATCGGCTGCAATACGGGCATGAAGCGTACTCCGTTTCTCCAAGTTGATGAGGAAAGAGTGGAGAGAGGAAAGCGAGATCTTCACTACTTTACCCTCAATCTTCGCTCCTCTAGCAAATTTGTTGGGCTGACCCCGTAGCGTGAACTGTATTGCCACTGAGAGCGTAGCCGATTTGCGCCGAACATGCAACCGGCGGCGACTTCAGGGCGATTGCATCAAAATCCGGGCGCCAGATCAGCCGGAAATTCAACGCAAAGAATGTAATGTTAAGTGGAAGTCGTTATCCGCTTGCCGATTGAAGGTGGTTTAGGGCCAAAAAGGCGGTCATCAGCTGCCGGAATCGGTCGGATTCCTTGGCTGCGCGCCATCATTACGGCAGACGGGCGGCTGGGTGAAGGCCGCGGTCGCGGTCGCGGTCGCGGCGGGCGGGGCACAGGCGCAGAGCGGGTCAAAGCGCGGCATGAGTTCATGTGATGCCCTGCTCTGTATCCTGTCGGTGCGTGCGGTGAGTATCAAAGTGGCGCGAAGTGGCGCGAATTGCCGCGTGAATTCATGTGTTTCTTTGCTCTCTGAAAAAAATTTTGCGGATGGTCGCAGCGTGAGGCGTCGGGTGTGGGGGCGTTATGGTCTTGCAACTGTGGTTGTTCTGTCAGACAGTATACGTTTGTTAAGGTGCAGAGATGGTTCGCTGCCGCCTTGGTCTTGCGGCGATGGGTATAGCTTATACGGTGGTGCAGGCTCTTGCAAGGGGGAAGGAGCAGGTTGGGCGCTGAATTGCGTATTGGGTAAGGGCAGGCGAGACGGCCACGATACAGTTGTTTGATTGGCCGGCAGCGTCCCGGTTTCAAACGGGATTGACGTTAGAAGCATTTTTGGGGCGGTTGAAGGGGTTGACAGGCAGGGAGGATGCACGAGAGATAACGAGAGATTACGAGAGAATGTGTGAGATTGGGCAAGAAATTTTGGGCGCAACACGGCAGACGGGCGGTTGGCGAAGGCCGCGCGCGTGGTCGCGGGGGGCGGGTGTGGGCCGCGTGCGGCGGATGGAGGGGTTGACAGGTGGGAGCGCATGTATGAGAGATGGTTGACATTTGTTTGAACAGTGATTTACGCAGTTAGTGTGATGGGGATGATTAACGGCGCCGGCGCCGGCGGCGGCGCAGATCGCGGTCTTCGTGCAGGAGAACCGGGCGAATCGCAGTCGGATTCTGCCAGCAGGCAACCTGTAGAAGTCGCCTCTTTGTCCAATGCTTTGAAATGTCAACGGAACGTAGAGATGTACGAGAGATACACGAGAGATTGCGAGAGATTGTGTGAGATTGGGCAAGAAATTTTGGGCGCATGTACGAGGGTTCGTTGACATTTGTCTGAACTGTGATTCATGCAGTTTATGTGATGGGGATGATTAACGGCGGCGGCGCAGATCGCGGTCTGCGTGCACGAGAACCGGGCGAAAGGGGTCTTGGCCCGGCGCATGCGCGGCGACGACGCGTTGGCCGCGCGCAAGCCTTATAAAATCGTATACTGTTCATTTGAACTACGGTTATGACTAAAGGCTGTAGGCGGACGAGAATTCGGTGAGCTGGCGGCGTAGCGCCTCGAGGTCTACCGGCTTGTTGGCGTTCTCCTCTTCTTCTTCCTCCCACTCGCCATCATAATCGTAGGCAAACCCCACTCTCTTCTGGTACAGGATTTCGGCTTCACCGGTCAGCTGGTTGGCGTGCCGGAGCAGGTCTTGCAGGTCTGCTGCGGCCTGTTCGGCCTGGCCGGGGCCGGCGATTGGTACGGTCGCCGGTATCACAGCGACGGGCAGCCGGTTGAGGGGCTGGCCGGACAGGGCGTCCAATACGGGCGGCGAAGCGGACGCGCAGTCGGTGAGGAGCTCTGCCAGGCGCTTACGCATTGTGAACAGGTCATCGAGTACGATGGGCAGATCATGTCCTTGAGGAGGGCTGTCTATTACCAGGGATCTGCATACATCGATGTCCTTCTTTGTGAGCTTGGTCAGACGCTGGTAGCCGAAGCGTTGTCTGCCGGCGGCGGTCAGGACGTGGGCAGGCGGTTGGTTCTTGCCTTTGGTTGCGACGGGTTCGGGCGCGACAAGGCCCTGGTCGATGAGGGCGTCGATCCGGTACTGGTCCTGCCAGGCGGCGATGGCGGCGGCAGCGTCGAGGAGTTCGGGGTCGCCCGGCGCGCCGGCGACCTGGGCGGCGGCGGCGGCGGTTTCCTCGCTGCGAATCAGGTCCATCTCGTGGTCGGCGAGGCGGTAGAGTTCGATGAGCACTTTTGCGGCGCGGGAAATGGCGGAGAGGGCGGCGGGTTCGAGCTTGCCCTCGAGGACCTGGTCGATGCCGGTGGACAGTTTATCGATGGTGTGGGACAGGCGTTCAGGTATGCGTTTGTCGGCGCGGGCGGCGGCTGACGAGGCCTTGCCGCCGCGCGAGCGCCATTCCAATGTTTTGTCGGCGGGGGCGTGGGCGATACAGTAGCCGTCGAGCTGGTCGAGGCCGTTGCCGCGGCAGGGGGTCCCGTCTCTCTTGAGGCTTTTGCAGGGTGTTGAAGACATTTCTACTCTCCATTTGTGTGGTCGCCGCAGGCGTGCGGCTGGGCAATTATTGGTAGTGCGAAAACAATGTAGCACATTCTGAAATCTTTTGCTTTGGATTGGGAAAAGATGCCTGAATGCCCTGTTTTTTTTCAGAGGGGATCTGTGGCAGCGCCGGCGTTCCGGAGGGAACTGATGGGCGTTCACATCGGGAAGCAGTTTTTTTCTGAATTGGGTAATGCGTATTGCGTAAGGGCAGGCGAGACGGCCACGATACAAATGCTTTGTTCGCCCGAAAAGTCCCGGTTTCAAACGGGAATGACATAAGATGCGATTGCCCTGGCGGCGACTCCTAATCCGCTGACGCGCCCGCAAAATGCGAAACGGCCGGACATTCACCATCCTGCGCGGGCGGTCGCGTCCGCGCAGTGGAGACTGTTCCCGTTTGCAACCCAGATTTTTGGGCAAACGTTGTCTGAATCAGGATTTTAGGGATTGTCGCATTGGCACCATGCCTGAGTTCCTTCACAGAGGGTCTTTTTTCGCTGGCTGAAAGGGTGCATCGCTACTGTCCAATATGTTGGGATGCACACTCTTCCCGTCTTCGCTTGACCAACTTCGCAGTTTTCAGTACGATTGCGGCAGCCGACGCCCCCTTCCTGGCATCGCAGGTGTCTTGCCTGCAACGCGCATGTGGCCGCAGCGGTCTGGTGCAGCGGCTGAAGCACGGAGCGATAACGGGGAGCGCAGCGCGGCTCGCGTTGGAGAAAAGCTCGATGAGGAAAAAAGAGGCATGAATTCCGAAACGCGCGGCCCGGACCCACGCCCGGCTCTCTCCGTGATCGTGCCGGTCTTCAACGAAGAGGCGGTGATCTCTGAATTTTATCGGCGCATGACCGCCGTCTTCGAAAGCATCGCTGAACAGTGGGAGATGGTCTTCGTCAATGACGGCAGCAGCGATGCCTCTTTGTCGATGTTGCTTGCTATGCGCGAGCAGGACGCGCGCATCAAAATCGTCGATTTCTCACGCAATTTCGGCCAACAGCTCGCCCTTACCGCCGGCATGGACTATGCGCAGGGCGATGCAGTCGTGATCATCGACGCCGACCTGCAGGACCCGCCGGAGTTGATCGAGGATATGATTGCCAAATGGCGTGAAGGCTATGAGGTCGTCTACGCAGTGCGCGCCGACAGACGCGGCGAATCCCGTTTCAAACTGTGGACAGCCAACGCTTTCTACCGGCTTTTGCACCGCATCACCGATGTCGAGATCCCTTTGAATACGGGCGAGTTTCGCCTGATGGACCGCCAGGTCGTGCTGGCGATGCGCCGATTGCGCGAGCAACATCGCTTCATGCGCGGCCTCAGCAGTTGGGTCGGGTTCCGCCAAATCGGCATCGAATATCAGCGGGCAGAGCGCTTTGCCGGGGATACCAAGTACCCGCTGAGCAAGATGCTGCGCCTGACACTGGATGCCATCACCAGTTTTAGTTACATTCCGCTGCGGCTCAGCACCTACTTTGGCTTTTTCCTTGCGCTGCTCAGCCTGCTGGGAATTATCGTCACAATGGTCTTGCGTCTGTCCGGCAACAACGCTTTCATCGGCCAGGCGTCAACACTGGTTGCGGTCCTGTTTCTAGGAGGGATTCAACTGATCTTTCTGGGGATCATCGGTGAATACCTGGCGCGCATCTACGATGATGTCAAGGCGCGCCCGCTGTACATCGTCTCCAGGGGGCATGGCTTCGCTGATCATCGCGACGCGCCATAGCCTCCCGCAAATCTCAGCAAACCTCATGCTCCGGTGGACTGAACATTGCGGGGCCAAGACGCAACCGATTACGCGGCAGGAAGCCTGCTAATCAAGACAAGTATGCTGCGCACAGGTGTCGATACCGTAAGAATCGAGCGCATTCGTCGAGCCATCTCTCGCTACGACCCGTCCACGCACGCCCACAAGAGATTTCTGGCGCGCCTGTACACGGATGCCGAGCTGCGCTACTGCGGCGATCGCGCCGAATCCCTGGCTGCCCGTTTCGCGGCCAAGGAGGCGATCGCCAAGGCGCTGGGAACCGGCGCCTGGCGGGACGGGATCCGCTGGGTCGATCTGGAGATCGTATCCGACGCTCGCGGCGCCCCATCAGTGCGGCTTCATGGCGCGGCCGCCCGCCGCGCCGAATCCCTCGGCCTGACCCAGTGGTCCGTGAGCCTCAGCCATGATGAGGAACGGGCCATCGCCTTTGTCGTCGCACTGGGAGAGTCGGGCCGCCCCTCGCCTTCCGAGTAATATGCCGGTCAGCACGCAGGCTGGTCGCGGCGCGTCGAGTGTCGGTCCGGGCATGGCGTGTCAGCGTTTCCTTTGACACGCGCGGCGGCGCTATGCTAGGATAGGGGCGAGTTGATTCAGCGGCTTTGCGTCGGCGCAGCGCCGGGTCGTAGTGCCTGTCAACAACGTTTCGGCCGCCTTCATCTCGCAAGACATACGATTCCGGTCTGGGCAGATGTTTCAGAACGGCTCGATTGCAAATGGGCACGGGGACATCGTTCCGTGTCTATATTTCTTGTCGGACGCGCAATCGCAAAACGATTTGGGCGCTGTGCAAACCAGCGATCCCGTACCGCGGCAAAATGGCATGAAAATTGCCCGTACTCGTGCGTTGTCGCCGGGTACCTGTCCAGCCCGAATGTTGCGCCTGCCGGATCGGCTTTCGACCAATTCGGCAGGAATTTAGAGTATCCCTACGAGGGGTTTTCGCACATGACCAAATATATCTTTGTTACCGGCGGCGTCGTCTCGGGCCTGGGCAAGGGCGTAACCGTTGCTTCCATCGGTCTCCTGCTCAAGACCTGGGGCATTCGGGTGGCAGCCATGAAGCTCGATCCCTACTTGAATGTCGACCCGGGCACGATGTCCCCCTATCAGCACGGCGAAGTGTTTGTCACCGAAGACGGCGCTGAGACCGATCTGGACCTGGGCCATTACGAGCGGTTCATCGACGAGAACCTCAATCAGCTCAGCAATGTGACCAGCGGCCAGATCTATAACGATGTGATCACAAAAGAGAGACGGGGAGATTATCTCGGCGGCACGATTCAGGTGATCCCCCATGTTACAAACGAAATCAAACGCCGCATTGGGCAGATGGCTCGCCTGAGTGGGGCGGATGTCGTCCTCGTGGAGATCGGCGGCACCGTCGGCGATATCGAAGGGCTGCCATTCCTCGAAGCGATCCGGCAGATGCGCAAAGATGTCGGCTCCGAGAATGCGCTTTATATCCATCTGACCTGGCTACCATTCCTGGCGGCCAGTAAAGAGTTGAAGACCAAGCCGACGCAACACAGTGTGCGCGAGTTGCGCGACATCGGCATCCAGCCGGATGTCATTATCGTGCGTTCCGATTATCCGGTCAATGATGACGCGCAGGAGAAGATCGCCCTGTTCTGTGATGTGGACCAAAACGCCGTCATCCCCATGGTTACGGTGGACACGATCTATAAGGTTCCGCTCAGTCTGGAGGAGGCCGGCTTGGGCGGGCTTCTGGTCAAACGGCTGGGGCTGACCGCCACCGAATCTTCCTCGCAAGGGTTGAGCGCCTGGCGCAGATTTGTCGCCGAATTGAGCCGCCCTAAAGAGCGCATCAAGGTAGGCATTGTAGGCAAATATGTTGAACTCGAGGACGCCTATCTGAGTGTCAAGGAGGCCTTGATTCACGCTGTGCTGGCTGAGGGGTTCGACCTGGACATCGAGTGGATCAGTTCAGAGTCCCTGGAAAGGGGCCGCGAGCTGGAGCGGCTGGAGCAACTCGACGGCATGGTGGTGCCCGGGGGCTTCGGCTATCGCGGCATTGAGGGCAAGATCGTCGCCGCGCAGTATGCACGCACGCAGAAGGTCCCCTATCTGGGTCTGTGCCTGGGTATGCAGGTGCTCTGTATCGAGTTCGCGCGCGCGGCGTTGGGGAGTGAAGAGCCGAACAGCACTGAGTTCAACATCAGCACAGAGATCCCTGTCATCGACCTGATGCCGGAGCAGCTAGATATCGCCGATATGGGCGGCACAATGCGCCTGGGGATCTATCCCTGCCAGTTGCACCCGGATTCAAAGGCAGGCGCCGCTTATGCCAGCGCGGGCTACGCGCAGGAGATCAACGAGCGCCATCGCCATCGATTCGAGTTCAACAATGCCTATCGCGAGCAGCTGGAGGCCCACGGTTTGGTGCTGAGCGGGCGCTCACCGGACGGCCGGCTTGTCGAAATTGTGGAGTTGGCGCAGCACCCCTTCATGTTGGGCACGCAGTTCCACCCGGAATTCAAAAGCCGCCCGACAAGCCCGCATCCTCTTTTCAGCGCGTTCATCCGCGCGGCCATCCAACACCGCATCCAGTCCGAGGACGGGGTGGAGCAGGTATTGCAAAGATCCAATGGCATGCAGCATGTTGGCAGTCAAGCCCATCAGGTGGCAAAACCGGGAGCCTGAAACGTCGCGCCGGGCGCCATGCGATTTGTGACTCCTTATAGCCAAGTCGGGAAAGCCAGATGACTGAAATCATAGCCACTGCGCGTGCAGACCCCCCCTCAGGCTCAGGAAGATGCAGTTGAAGAGCAGCAGACTGTGACAACGCGCTCAGAAAGCGTGGAGGTCGTGCAGGAAACACTGTCGCCCGAAGATGTTCTGGCTATCTAGCGCCTTGTCACCGAGGACGATACACCCGTGGATAACCTGTTTTTCGAAAAGCAACGGCGCCTGTTGACGCGTCCGGCGCGCTGATTCTTACCGGTGAAGAAAACGCTGAGCAGGAGAGGAACGGAGCCGAACGGGCCGAAAACAGGGCTGAGCGTCTTGCTGCCCCACTGCGCGCTCTTGGCGTCACTCCGGAGAACGGCGACCATCCCTTGTAGCAGACGCGTATTCCGTTTGACACCAGTACGATCGGAACGCATTGGACGGAAGAAAGGCGGGCGCCTCGCCTTCTCTCACACAATATGAAATAAAGAATGCTGGTGAGTCTAGAATTTACTCGCACACTGAAAAAGAGTAGGAGTAAAGATGTCTGGTCATTCCAAATGGTCTACGATCAAGCGCAAGAAAGGCGCTAACGACAACGCCCGCGGCAAGCTCTTTACCAAGCTCGCCCGTGAACTTCAGGTGGCAGCCCTAGAAGGCGGCCCCGACAGCGACACCAATGTGCGGCTGCGGCTGGCGATTGAGAAGGCGCGCGCCGAGAACATGCCAAAAGACCGCATCGAATCGGCCATACGCCGCGGCGCCGGTCTGGATAAGGACACGGCCGACATCGAAGAGATCCTCTACGAAGGCTACGCGCCGCACGGCGTCGCCATCCTGCTAGAATGCCTGACCGACAACCGCAACCGCACGATCGCCGATGTGCGGCGCTGTTTCTCGCGGGGGAACGGCAACCTGGGCGAACCAGGATCCGTGGCCTGGCAGTTCACGGCCAAAGGGTATGTGGCGATCAATCTCCAGGGCGGCAATGGCAGCGCCGGCGATTTGGACGCCGAGGAGATCTTCATGGAGGCGCTGGAAGCGGGCGCGCAAGATGTTGAAGTGAGCGACGATGCCGTCGAGATCTTCACGGGAAGGACGGAACTCGCCCACGTGGACAGGACGCTGCGTGAGTCGGGCATTTTGCCGGATGCGTCGGAGTTGATCATGCAGCCGAATCAGACGCTCTCGCTTGACCCTAGCGCCGGCTTGACCGTCCTGCATCTGCTTGAATCGCTCGAAGAGCTTGACGATGTGAATAAGGTTTACCACAATCTGGAACTGACCGACGAGTTGGTCGCACAGGTGGCATAGGCTTGACAGGCGCCATTGACGAGCCCGACGCGCAGGCTAACTCGAACGCCGACGAAGGGGATTGCCTCCCCGACATGACAGGACGCAGCGCCGGCTCAGACGCGCAGGAAGCCGACCCGGAGTGGCGTGTCCTCGGCATCGACCCGGGTACCGCCTCAACCGGTTACGGCGTCGTTGTGGAAACCGTCTCCGGCGCCTACGAATTGGTCGCCTGCGGGGTGATCCGCACAACGCCCGATCAACCGATGCACCTGCGCCTGCGCGCGATCTTCCACGATATCCAGAGCCTGATCTCCGAGTTCCAGCCGCATGAGGTCGCGGTCGAAGAGCTTTTCTTTGGCCGCAATGTTACTACGGCCATCTCCGTTGGTCAGGCGCGAGGCGCGGCTCTGCTGGCCGCCGCTCTGTCAGATCTGCCGGTGTTCGAGTATACCCCGGCCGCGATCAAACAGGCGCTCACCGGCTACGGCAATGCCGACAAATATCAGATGCAGGCGATGGCTCGTCAACTCCTGGAGTTGGAAGAGGCCCCCTCCCCGGACGATGCAGCCGATGGCGTCGCCATTGCGCTCTGTCATCTGCAGACGGGGCGCTTCCATGCGCTCGTTGCCGACGCTTGACCGCGCGCAGCAACTCTGCCCAGTTTCGCAAGAGGAGATCACATGATTCGGCAGGTACGCGGCGCGGTCGTGGCCGTGGGCAACAATTACCTGATCATCGAGGTCGGCAATGCGGGAGCCGGCATCGGTCTGCGCGTCTTTACGCCCGAACCGACGGCCGCGCGCTGTCGCGTCGGCGACCTGCTCGCGCTGCATACCTACCTGCAGGTGAGGGAGACCGGGCTGGGCCTGTACGGATTTGAAGAATTGGACGAGCTTGCGATCTTCGAGGCGCTGCTGGGCGTAAGCGGCATCGGCCCGAAGGTGGCGCTCGCCGCCTTGAGCACGCTGTCGCCGGACGCGCTGCGCCTCGCCGTCGCCAGTGAGGAGCCGGGCATTGTCGCACGCGTGCCGGGTATCGGCAAGCGCACCGCCGAGAAGGTCGTCGTCGAGCTGAAGGATAAACTGACGCCGGCGAAAGGCGAACTGGCGGCGCTCGCCACCGCGCTCGATGCCGACGCCGAGGTGATGGAGGCGCTCACGGGGTTGGGCTACAGTGTTGTTGAGGCGCAGCGGGCGCTCCAGCAGATACCCGCTGACGTAACCGGCGTCGAGGACCGGCTGCGGATGGCGCTGGTCCAGTTCGGTGAATAGCTTTCGCCCGCCGCGCCGCGGTTGTTTTGACACCCGCGGCAATCTCTTCTATAATCGTGCGCGGGTTGATACGTAATTCACTGACATGGGGAAGCGGACAAGAGATGGCCGATGTTCAGCAGTTGCGCAGGGGCAACATCTACGAAGAGGACAGCCAGTTGTGGCGCGTGCTTGATTATCAGCACATCAAAGTGGCGCGCGGCGGCGCAACCATCCGGCTCAAAGTGCGCAACCTGCGCAGCGGCGCAACCATCGAAAAGACCTACAACAGCGGCGCGCGCGTCGATGACATCCGCCTCGACTCACGCGCAGTCGAGTTTCTGTATACTGACGGCGATCTTTATCATTTCATGGATACGGATACCTTCGACCAGATCGCGCTCTCCAAGGAGACGTTAGAGGGTATCATCCAATTCCTGAAAGACAATACGGTTGTCGAGTTGGAGACGTTCGAAGGCGAGCCGATCAACGTCAGCCTGCCGACAACGATCGATCTCGAAGTTGTGTGGGCAGAGATGGCCGTCGCCGGGGACACCGCCAACAGCCCGACCAAAGAGGTTGAATTGGAGACCGGTTTCCGCTTGAACGTGCCGATGTTTGTCAAGGAAGGCGATACCGTGCGCATCGACACGCGCGACGGACGCTATGTCACACGCGTGCAATAGGGAATGAATCACGCCCGCCGCCGCAATTGCTCCGACGGCGGTCTCTGCTGTATAGTGCTGGGATGATTTGCCGTTGTAGCTCAGTCGGTAGAGCGACGCTCTCGTAAAGCGTAGGTCGTCGGTTCGAATCCGACCAACGGCTCAGACAGAAAGCCTCGCCGCTGCCTCACCGCCGGATTTTCGCGGTGTTGGCGCCAGGGCGGGGCTGTTTCTTTCTACGCCTGCGCTCCCGCTGGAATGCCCGCTTGAACGCCCTCCTGATGCGCCGGAGGCACACCCGCCATCAACAGACCCAACTCTTCGGCGGTCGTCTCGTTGCGGTCCAGGACATCCATAATCCGCCCTTCGTAGATCACGGCGATCCGGTCGGATAACGCCAATAGCTCGTCCAAGTCCTCAGAGATGAGCAGCGTGGCCGCGCCTCTGTCCCGTTGCTCCAACAGTTGCTGATTAATGTATTCAATGGCGCCAATATCGATTCCGCGTGTGGGCTGGGCGGCAACCAGCACTTTAGGCCGGCGGGAGAGTTCGCGCGCTACGATCAGCCGCTGGATATTGCCTCCCGACAGATTCCTGGTCATGGTGCGGATGTCCGGCGTCTTGATATAAAAGTCCTGTACCAGTTTCCTGCTGTAATTGGCGATATATTCAAAAGCCAGGAAAATGCCGTGACTGAAAGGCTTTCGCGTATGCTCCTGCAGGACAAGATTCTCCGACACGGCGAATTCGCGCACAATCCCGTCGTGCATCCTCTCCTCGGGAATGTATGCCAGCCCGTTTTTTGTGCGGCGTGCGGTCGTCCAGTCGGAGATGGCTACGCCATCCACCTCCACGCTCCCGCCGTTGAGCGGGCGCAGACCGGCCACGACTTCGGCCAGTTCCCTCTGTCCGTTGCCGCTGATTCCGGCCACCCCCAGGATCTCGCCGGCCTTAACCGACAGGGATAAGTCCCGCAGGGCCGGCTGCCCGCTGACGCCGCGTGCGCTGACATTTCGCAGCCGCAACCGGACATCGCCCACCTTTACCTCGTCGCGCGTCTGTTCCAGCATGACCTCGCGTCCCACCATCATGCGCGCCAGCTCTCGTCGCGTCATCCCCTCGGTGGAAACCGTCCCGATGCGGCGCCCTTCCCGCAGTACGGTGATGCGATCGCTGATTGCCAGAACCTCCTGCAACTTGTGGCTGATGAAGACGAGACAGTAGCCGTTTTCCTTCATGTAGCGCAGGGTGACGAACAACTCTTCGACCTCTTGCGGGGTCAGAACTGCGGTCGGCTCATCCAGAATCAGCAGGGTTGCCCCCCGGTAGAGGGCCTTCATGATCTCGACCCGCTGCCGTTCCCCCACCGAGAGCGTCCAGACGGGCGCCCGCGGATCGATTTTCAGGCCGTAGGCCTCGCTCAGCTCGCGAATGCCCCCCTCCACCCGGTCCAGGTCGAGAAGCAGTCCGCGGCTGGATTTAAGACCCAATGCCACATTTTCGGTGACGGTAAGCGAACCTACCAGCATGAAGTGTTGATGGATCATGCCGATGCCCAGCTGGATGGCGTCGGCCGGCGAATGAATCGCCACCTCGGCGCCGTCGCGCAAGATTCGACCCTCTTCCGCCTGGTTGAGGCCGTAGAGAATCTTCATCAGCGTGGACTTGCCGGCCCCGTTTTCCCCCAATAGCGCGTGAACTTCGCCGCGGCGCACGTCGAAATCCACCCGATCGCAGGCCAGGACACCCGGAAAGCGTTTGCCAATTCCGTACATCTGCACATAGGGCGCATTCAGGCGGAAATTGACGGCGCGATGTCCCGCAGTGGATCTGGCAATTCCGTAGACAATCCGATCTTCAAACGTGTGTTGGCCTATGGCCATGAGGGGTGATGTCGAAGTCACTATAGTCCCGTGGAACGGATACGCGGGCATCCCATGGACGCCCATCTGCTGCCGTTGCTCCCGGTCGTGAGTCAACCGACTGCCTGAGTCGCTATTCGCCCTCCTCGTGCATCACGGGACTCACTGCGCCGCTCTTGATGTCCTCGATCGCGGCGCGGGCTGCCTCCTTCACGTCATCATCAATGTCGATGCCTTCGTTGAACTCCAGGCGCAGACCATCGTTTTCGAAGGTGAGTTTGTAGGCCGTGCCGCCCAACTCGCCCGAATCGATCTTGGCGATCATATCGGTGATGACGTTGGCCCAGTTGTAGATCTGATTCGATACGACAACGTTCGGGCCTAAAGACATCTGATCGCTCTGCGTGCCCAGCCAGGCGACGTCATTCTCGCTGGCGACGCCGATCGCGCCGACAACCTGCTGGGCCGAGCCGGTCAGCACATCGGCGCCGGCCTGAATGTGGACATGGGCCGCCTCGGCGGCCAGCGTCGTGTCGCTGAATGAACCTGTATAGCTGACGTTGACTCGTGTATTCGGTTTGACATCTGTTACGCCTTTAATGAAACCGTCAATATAAAGTTTGGCGTCGCCCGCCACGGGGCCGATGACGCCGATAATGTCGGTTTCGGAGAGCATCGCGGCGACGACGCCGTTGACATAGCCGCCCTCATTGGCTGCCGCGCCGTAGGCGTAGACGTTCTCGAACCCCCGATCTGCACCCGTATCCGACGAAGTGCCCCAGGCGAAGCTGGTCTCGCTAAAGTCGCCGGCCACATCAAATACGGAAGGCAATAACCGGATTTGGGCTTGGAAAGTAAGCCCAGATCGGGTATACTTAGAGTATAAGACTGGTCAACTACTCTAGGAGATACCCGATGGATTTGGTAACAATTTTCGAGCGATTCCCAACTCAGGAAGCCTGCATTGACCATCTGGAAAAGGCCCGTTGGCACGATACGCCGGTTTGCCCGCATTGCGGCAGCGAGGATGTAGCCCGCAAGAAAGAGAACAGGCGAGTTGGCCGCTGGAACTGCCACAAGTGCAAGAGTAGTTTCAATGTCTTGTCCAAGACGATCTTCCAGCAGACAAAAATACCTCTGCAAAAATGGTTCTTGGGCATTGCAATTTACCTGAACGCCAAGAAGTCAGTATCCAGTTACCAGTTGAGCCGTGATCTGAAAATCAGTCAATCGTCTGCTTGGGAACTGGGCATGAAGATTCGACATGGCATGGTTGACGACGCGGTTTTCCTGAACGGCATTGTAGAGGCTGATGAAACCTACATAGGCGGCAAGCCTCGGAAATCTGACCGCAACGACGACGACCCGCCCAAGCGTGGACGAGGAACCAAGAAACAGCCCGTAATCGGCGCACTGGCACGTGGCGGCAAGGTTGTAGCGCAACCCGCCAAGAGAGTAACGGGGTCCACGCTGAAAGCATTCCTGAGCCGTTTTGTGCAGGCTGATGACAGTCTGCTCGTGACAGACGAATACAGCGGTTACAACCGCATGAACGAGTGGGTACCGCACTTCACAATCAATCACGCGGTTGCCTATGCCCAGGGCTTGATTCATACGAACACAATTGAAGGCTTTTGGAGCCTCGTAAAGAGAGCGATTTTTGGACAACATCACCACTACAGCAAAGAGCACGCAGCAGCCTACATCGTTGAAGCCTGCTACAAGTACAACAACCGACACGCAGATACATTCGACAGCTTCATTAAAGGGGCGGTCACGGTATAGCACGAAAACGCAACTTATTCATAGCGAAATCGTCTATAGATTGGTCACCCCCGACATCATAATGGAGACCGATCACAATGCAGACAAACTGTTTTCATGTGGGCAATTGTGTTGTCGAAAGGTGGCCCTCCCTGCACCTTTAACCCATTGAAGGTTCCAACTGTAAGGAGCGGAGAGGAACTGCTTACACATAACAAACTGTCAGATGGCATCAACTTATTGCCTATAAATAACTGGCCTATCCCTATCAACGAGTACCATATCGGAGGTGATATGTGAATATGAAACAAATTTTCTTCCTGGTTGTTTTTTCTGCGGTGCTGATGCTATGGCCTACTGCTGGTTACGCGCAGAATTGGTGCCGACCGACGTGTAATCAGGTTTGTTGGGAGATATCTCAGACGCGATCTGGTTTCACACATCCCAGAGAAGACGGCGAAAATGAACAATGCACCGATCCATGTCATTGTTCCTGCTGGAATAGAGATGGTACTTATGGTATCAATGCACCATTTAGCGCACGTATTGACAAACTTCCGGCTGCTTGCTTCCCGACAGCAGTTCCAACAGTAGTTCCGACAGCAGTGGCTACAGTAGTTCCGACAGCAGTTCCGACAGTAGTTCCGACAGCAGTGGCTACAGTAGTTCCGACAGCAGTTCCGACTGCTACCCGCCGGCCAGCGAGGATACGAAGACCGACCATCAATCCAACCGTACCAGCGCCGAGAGAAACGCCGCCGCCCACGTCTACGCCGAAACCTACTGCTACAGTAGTTCCGACAGTAGTTCCGACAGTAGTTCCGACAGTAGTTCCGACAAAGCACCCGATTTCCCGTCCGACTGCGCGCCCGACAGTAGTTCCGACAGTAGTTCCGACAAAGCACCCGATTTCCCGTCCGACTGCGCGCCCGACTGAGCGCCCGAAAGTTCGTCCAGACAAAGACCACTCGACAACGCGTCTGTATCTGACTTGTGTGCCAAAGGAACCCGGTCGTCCTTTCGCTTTATGTCCAACTAGCTTATGGCTAGGTTATTGGGTTACGGATGTCAATGGTCAAATCGGGTCAGAAAATGAAAGAGTGTTTGTCCCTTTTCCTTCTGTCTTAGAAGGTCAAACTCCCCACGTCATTCATCATAGTGACCGTCTGACTATCAGTTGGTCTGGCTACTATATTCGAGTGTCTGGCTATTATGACGATGGGAAGCCCTATGTTTTTGATCTTAATATGGACGATTCTGTACAAATAGTGCTTCATTGATGCCTTAATCAAAAGCAAGTAGGGGATAAAGGTATAGATGGGCGTGGGCGGTATCCACTCCGCAAAGGTGTCTTTGTGGACGTTGTAGCCCAGGTAAAGGGCGGCGGCACTGGGCCGAGCGATGTACAGGCATTCAACGGTGCAAGACAACAGGCTAACGCTCTCCCGTTGGCCGTCTAAATTACACACCAGCTTGCCTCCCCTGTCAAGCCCAAATCCGGTTATTGCCTAATCAAAAGCAAGTAGGGGATAAAGGTATAGATGGGCGTGGGCGGTATCCACTCCGCAAAGGTGTCTTTGTGGACGTTGTAGCCCAGGTAAAGGGCGGCGGCACTGGGCCGAGCGATGTACAGGCATTCAACGGTGCAAGACAACAGGCTAACGCTCTCCCGTTGGCCGTCTAAATTACACACCAGCTTGCCTCCCCTGTCAAGCCCAAATCCGGTTATTGCCTAAAGTTTAGCACTAATCTACCGAAGATGGTAGTGCCATTTAAGCGGTCTAGCCGGTTGTGCCTGCGTCTGGGTAAAGAATGGCCGGCGCGGCCTGAGGGAAGACGGCGATCAGCCGAACCGGTACGCGCCCCACATTGCGGACATCGTGCAGGACGCCTTCCGCAATGAACACGGTGGTATCGGCGCCGACCAGGTGACGTTCCTCGCCCAACGTAACTTCGACCTCACCGCTGAGAAAGGTGATGCTCTCCTCGCAGTCGTGATAGTGCAGAGGGATCACGCCGCCCGGAGGCATATACTGTTCCCACAACTCCATCTGTGTCGCGCCGCATGTGCGCGCAGTGATGATCCGTGCGCCCGGAATGTTGCTGCGCGTGTTGATGGGGTCGTAATCGCCATGCCTATGTGGAAGGACTGTCATCATACTGACTCGCTGCTGTCGGAACGACCCGCTTACCGCTATGCCTGCTCTCCACTCGACTTCCGCAGCCGCAACATCCGGCTGCCGCCCCGCTGGAATTCATACGGGACGGGCTCTATTGTAGCCTGAATTCCCTTCGCTATGAAAGCCCTTATTACACCCCCGACGTGGGGCGAAGGCGCGCCCCCAATCTGCAACAGAGGAAAGACCCGCGCTTCCGTGGCGACCCGCAGCATTTCTTGCAGGGCGCGTACATGAAAAGCCAGGTCGAACTGTTCGCTGTACAGGAAGAGAAAGTGGGAGGAGAGCGCCAGGTCGAAGGCGTCGTTGTCGAATGGCAGGTCGGGCAATGCGGCGTCCACATAGCGGCCCTCGCACTTGCCCCCGGGAAAATCGGCCAGAAACCGGCGCATCGCCCCCATCCGCCGTTCACCCAGCGCTGGAATCGATGGCACATACGTCCAGACAAAGTCGTCGCGGTTGCGCGATACCTGCTCCATGATGATGTCGTAGGTCTCCTCCACGCGCCGTTCGATGGCCGCCGGCGGGAACGCGTACAGCGGATCAACCGAGATAACTGAGTGCCCCTGGGCTGCCATTTCGGCGTTGAAACTGGCCGGGCCGTCGCCGCAGCCGAGAATGCGTCCGCTCAGGTCCGACTCCCCCAGGTCGAACATCCCCCGGTATTCGTCCAGTGTCCGCCCCCAAGGCACGACATGATCGATGGTGAAAGGCATCTCTTATGCCTCCGTAATTCTCTGCCCTGTGTCCTGCTGTATGTTGAAAGACTCCGATGTTTCGCTGCCGTGATTGTAGCCCGTTCCGCTTGGTCCAAGCTGCCATATTATACTTGACATCTATTCATCCCCAACCACAGAAGTCGCGATAATTCGGAGCATCGATTACTTGACTAAACCTCTCCATCAACTACCGGGCCGTTTTCTGCCTTCTTCAGTTTTCGGCCTTCATGCTAACGTAGAGACGAGTTGGCGAAGTCGCCAAAGGAGGAAAGAACGATGAGACACGTCCTGTTCCTGAACGGCCTGATACTTCTCCTGCCGGGTTGCGTCTTGACCCCGGAATCCCTTGCGCCCATCCCTACCCCTGAGCCAATTCACATTCCACCGCGTTATGCCCAACACCTTAACTCCCTGAAATATCTGGACGGGGCGCCCGCTCTTTTTTACAACGGGCAGGGCGAAGCTGTCACCGTCCTGGGTATAGAGCAGATGAAAAACGATCGACGGTTGCAACTGTGGGCAATGACTGCTATGGAAAATGACTGCTATGGAAAATGACGGGTCACTGGGTCTAAGGAAGACTCTCGAAAAGGGGAAAATCCCGGATGTGGCAGTGGATGACCAAATAATAGCCGTGATATACATGAACGCTTTTGCCACCGCTGAACTTCGCTGTATCGAAGACAGAGAGGAAGTGACGAAATTGGTTGACGCCTATGCTGACAAGGTCAAGGGCCTGGAAAACATTCAGTTTCCACACTTAACGGTCATGCACGACTTGGCGGCACGCCTAACGTTGAAATACGAGTCGTCCGCGGCAGAAACCAACTGCAATGACTATCTGGCGTCCTTACCGGAATTTCCAGTTGTACGCCCTTTCTGCTTCGGCGGTGGAACCCAGTTTGCAGAGAACCAAGTTAGAGGTCAGAAGGCCCCAACGGAGCGAAATAAGGCGGCCATCGAGGGCTTCACTGCTCTTCCACAGTCGTTCTTGGTCTCTTTTGCCAATCTCAGCTGCTCGACAGGCGCGTACGGCTGAACCAATCTGTCTCGGAAGATGACCTTCACAGTACGCTGCAGGAAAAAACATACTTCTGTATCGAGAGAGTTGACCATGGTGTTCTGGCCGTACGCTTCATCTACCGAACAAACTGGGTCAGGGCTATCGGGGCTGGGCCGTGAGGGAAATGCAGGAATCTGTCCTGGGAACTGGAGGACGAATGCAACAGCGACCGGATTCGCCAAGGCGACCGTGGGAGACTGTAGCGTATACGGAAAGTCCGGAATTGCCAGATATTGTAGGTGTGAAAACTGGAGAAAAGGCGTTCCTGCCGCGCCCTGAAGCGTTGCTCGTCAAAGAACTTAAGCGCGCAGAGGCAACGATATCTCCTGATAAAGAGAAGGCAGCTCTCTTCAAGAATTAAGCGCAGGAGTCAGGATATTCGTATCAGAAGACAGTTCGGAATCTGCCCGGATAGGTTCATGCAATCATGCGAATGCCGCAAGCGGAGGGTGGGCCGTGACGATGCCTGACACGAGCGTACGACGCTGGTCCTCAGGTGATCATGTAGTATCGCGGCAGGTGTGGCCCGGTGACGTCTGGGCGGCGATTCCGGCTACGATAATCGAAGACAGCAGCGCCTTGGTGTCACTCTACATCGCTCCCGGCGCCATGTTTTCCGGACCAATCTGCGCCCGCGAAGAGTACCTGCATGTAGCCGCCGGCGGCGCGTGGGAACGTAAACTATAGGAGTTGACCGGGCAACACCACGTCTGGGCATCCGTGCCGGGCGAAGCCTGCTCCATCTGGACAATCTGGTCGTCTCCGGACTGGACCCACCTCGGTTGGAAGGTCAATCCGGAAACACCCCTCAGACGTACCGCCATCGGTTTCGATACAACCGACCAAGTCCTTGACGTGGTAATTGACGCCGACCTCAGTTCATGGCGATGGAAGGACGAAGACGAGCTTGCCGTCGCCATCGATCTTGGCCTGTTTTCAGTTGCTGAGGGGGAACAGATTCGCCAGGAGGCGCGCCGCGTCGCCAGCGAGTGCGTAACGTCTCGCCGCCAACAGCTTCAAGCGTGGGCTGCCTGGCGTCCACCTGCCCGGTGGAAACTTCCTGCCCTGCAAGCAAACTGGGAAGCCGCGTGACGTCACTTCACGCAAAGCCGGATTACTCCTCCGCCACCACCGGATTGCGCAACACACCGACCCCCGAAATCTCAATCTCGACCACATCGCCCGGCTGAACCGGACCGACGCCCGACGGCGTGCCCGTCATAATCGCATCACCCGGCAGCAGCGTGATCGCCTCGCTGATATAGGCGATCAGTTGCGCCACCGAAAAGATCAGGTCGTCCGTGTTCGTGTGCTGCTTGACCTCGCGGTTCAGACGCGTTGTCAACGCAAGGATGAATGAAACCAACTCCGGGCCCTATTACTGGAGCGTCTATTCGCTGACAGATGACATCATCGTGATTGCTCTACTACGGCTCTCATGCTACTCTTGGCAATGGGACACCCCACTTCAGAGTAACCGCGAAAACAACAAGCTATAGAAAACTTCGAGTGGGATGAGAACAAGAACAAGGAGAATCAGGCAAAGCACGGTGTGAGTTTTGAGGAAGCTCAATATGCTTTTGCAGATCCTCACATGATTGTCCTGGAAGATGTACTTCACAGCACACACGGAGAAACAAGATATTTCTGTGTCGGTAGAGTTGAGAGTGGCGTTCTTACCGTTCGCTTTACCTTCAGAGCGAACAGAATCAGGATCTTCGAGGCCGGGTACTGGAGAAAATACCGGACTTTATACCTGGAACAGGGGGACGCATGAGCCAAAAACTTGACCTGCCAAGGCGAGCGTGGGAGACCGTAGAATATTCGGATAATCCGGAACTACCGGATATTGAGGATGTGAAAATTGTAGACAAGGAATTCTTGCCGCGCCCAGAAGAACTGGTCTTCAAAGAACCCGGTAGTGAAAAGATCACGTTATCTCTTGACAAGGAGACTGTTGCTTTCTTCAAGCATAAAGCGAAAGAGTCAGGAACATCACTTCAGCAATTGGTCCGGAATCTTCTCAGAGAGTATATAGTCCGACAGAACCAGTAGGTTGTTTGTGTTGGCGAAAGCGGGGGGGAAGGCCGTGACGCCACTGAGACTCCCCGCCCTGCAAGCAAACTGGGAAGCCGCGTGACGTCACTTCACGCAAAGCCGGATTACTCCTCCGCCACCACCGGATTGCGCAGCACACCGACCCCCGAAATCTCAATCTCGACCACATCGCCCGGCTGAACCGGACCGACGCCCGACGGCGTGCCCGTCATAATCGTATCGCCCGGCAGCAGCGTGATCGCCTCGCTGATATAGGCGATCAGTTGCGCCACCGAAAAGATCAGGTCGTCCGTGTTCGTGTGCTGCTTGACCTCGCCGTTCAGACGCGTTGTCATTTCAAGATTGGTAGAATCCAGACCGGTGGCAATGTAGGGGCCGAGCGGCTTGAAGGTGTCAAACCCCTTGCCGATCAGTAGACACCCGTTGCCCATCTCCTTGGCCTGGATCACACGCTCGCTGACATCGTTGCCGCAGGTGTAGCCAAATACGTAGTCCAGCGCATCCGCCTCGCTGACGCGACGCGCCTTTTTGCCGATGATCACGGTCAGTTCGCCTTCATAATGGACGTTTTGCCCCTGGCGCGGGTAGATGATCGGCTCTTCCGGGTCGAGGATAGCCGTGGCTGGCAGCATGAACAGCATCGGCAGCTCCGGCGGCGTGGACCCGCCTTCTTCGGCATGGGCCAGATAGTTCAGCCCCACGCCGATCAGCCGCGGCGTGCCAACCGGCGCCAGCACGCTCACGTTGTCCAGATGGGTCGTCTCGCCGCTCTCTTCGAGACTGTCGAAAGGACAACCGGCCAGTTGCCGGATGCCGCCGTCCTCTTCCAGAATGCCATAGCTTGTCGAACCATCGGCACAAAAACGTACAATTTTCATCGTTGACGCTCCTCTCATTTTTTGGTTTGGGTAGATCCTACATCTTCTTTTGTTGCGCCGCAATTCTGTCATCGTCCATGCAGACGGGGTGCCCGACGCCGCCTAAAGTAGGCCACTCTGCCCCTTCTTTGCGAAAGTAGGAAATGGTTTGCAGGCATGATAGACTGTGCCCAAAAGTAAAGCCAGCGGTTCGCGACCGGCGCAGCGTAAACGGCGCGAGCCGCTAACCACTTCCATCACCCACCACGACTAAGGAGTGTACTCATATGACCACCTTCGGTAAAGTTGCAATCATCACCGGCGCCGGTTCCGGTATTGGCAAACGGACAGCTCTGCAACTATTGGAGCACGGCTACTCCGTCACTTTGGCCGGGCGCCGCCGCGACCGCCTGCAAGAGACGGCGGATGAGTCCGGCGCCGGCGCGCGTGTGCTGATCGTGCCGACCGACGTAACCGATCCCCAAGCGGTGAAAGCGCTGTTCGACCAGACAGTGGATGCCTTTGGAAGACTCGATCTTCTGTTCAACAACGCCGGCCGCAGCGCGCCAGGGGTTGAGTTGGACGAGATCAGCTACGAGGACTGGCGCGCGGTGGTGGACGTCAACCTGACGGGCGTCTTCCTCTGCACGCAGCAGGCCTTCCGCATTATGAAGACTCAGACGCCCCAGGGCGGGCGCATCATCAACAATGGTTCGATTTCGGCGCAGACGCCCCGCCCCAACTCTTCCCCCTATACATCGACCAAACATGCCCTGACCGGCCTGACCAAATCCACATCCCTGGACGGGCGCGCCTACAACATCTGCTGCGGCCAGATCGACATCGGCAACGCGGCCACCGAAATGACCCAACGCATGAAAACCGGCATCACCCAGGCCAATGGCACGACGATGGTCGAGCCGAGGATGGACTCCGATTCGGTTGCCCAGACGGTCCTCTATATGGACAGCTTGCCCCTGGATACAAACGTACTCTTTCTGACCGTGTTGGCCAATCAGATGCCATACGTGGGCCGCGGCTGAACGCGTCTGCTGATAGCCGCCAATCCCCGCCGATACAGGCGTTTCCGCATCGGCCGCTTGCAGCAGTTCGTCGACGTGACTGTTTTCCGGTTTGATGCCAAGGGGGCAATAGCGCATCAGCGTCGGCGCGTCGCGGAGAGTCAGCAGGCGGCGCGTTTTCCCGTCGCAACGATTCCCGCACTTCACCTTGCTCACACCGGGAGCCGAACATGAGAATTGGCGCCTTTGCTTCCTTGCCAGACCAGGATAACTACCTCGGCTTTCTGAAACAGTACGGCATCCATGATGTGGCGCTCAGCTACAGATCCCATCCTGATTTTCAGACTCGCTTCTCCCCGCAAGCAGCCGTCCAACCGGGGTCCTTCTGGGATTTTCCGGCCCTGCTCCAGGCACGCGCACAGTGCGAAGACGCCGGTCTGAATTTGGCCTCAATCGAGAATCCTCTGCCAAACTGGTGTTACGAACAGATCATTCTGGGCCAGGCAGGCCGCGATCAGCAGATCGAAAATGTCGCCCAGACCATTCGCAATATGGGGCGGGCCGGCGTTCCCGTCTACGGCTATCATTGGATGGTGAACCAGCCTGGGGCAACCCGCAACTCCTGGCGCACTTCGCTGACGACGCCCGGCCGCGGCGGCGCCCAGGTCAGCAGCTTTGAACTGGAACGGGCCAATCGCGGCCCCCTCTTCCGCGATCGCGAGTACAGCCGCGCGGAGATGTGGAGCAACTACGACTATTTCATCAAGGCCATCATCCCGGTGGCCGAAGAGGCCGGCGTGCGCCTGGCTCTGCATCCTGACGATCCGCCCGTTGCCGCGCTGGGCGGAATCCCGCGGCTGTTCCATGATCTGGACGGCTTTCAACGCGCCATGGATGTCGCCGACAGCCCTGCAAGCGGGCTCAACTTCTGCCTCGGCAACTGGACCGCGATGGGAGTCGACATCCAGGTCGCGATTCGCCTTTTCGGCGGGCGCGGGCAGCTCGTCTACGGCCATGTCCAGGGCGTGCAGGGCACGGCGCCCAATTTCCGCGAATGTTTCCTTGAAGAGGCGGACTGTGACTTTCTGCAGACGCTCAAAACCTTCAACGAGGTCGGCTTTACCGGCGTACTGTTTCCGGGCCATGTCCCCCATACGCTCTATGACGGCGAGCGCGCCCATCATGGCCTGCTCTACGCGGTCGGCTATCTCAGGGGGCTTCTTCAGTCATTCGGGGCAGACCGCCTCTAGCCGTTCACGGAACGGATCGACTACTATAGAGGCAATATCACAGGAGGAGAAACGGACCCATGTATCTGATTCTGACAGGCTGCGAATATGCTGGCACGACGACGCTGGCCCACGCCATCAACGAGTGGACGAAGGCGTCCTTGGGCACCGAGTTCAAGCTGATTCACGACCATAACAAGCTGCCGGACACCAAACCGCACGGCGCTGCGCTGACCGCCGACGAGATAGCGGCCTTCCAACGACTTAGCCCCCGCCTGACTGAGGTGATCCAGCGCCATAACCTGTACTATCACACACCCTGGCAGTCGGGGTCGGACGACAACTTCCTGGGAATCGGCCTCTATATCGAAGAGTTGGTCTACGCGCCGCTCTACTACGGCTACGGCGGCCAGGGCGACTTGGGCGACCGCGGGTTGATTGCGCGCATGCTCGAGCAACGGATCGTGCAGTTCAGGCCCGACGCGGTCCTGATACTCGTTCAGACCGCGCCCGCAGTAATCCGAAAGCGAATGGTGGAAGACCCGCATCCCTATCCCGTTGTGCCCGAAGGAGACGTTGAGAATATCATTCAACGCTTCGAAGAGGAGTACGAGAACTCGCTGCTCCGGCACAAATTCAAGCTCGATACATCGGCTGCAACGGTGGCGGAGACGGTGGCGGAATTCGCCGACAAGATTCAGCCTTATCTGACCGAAAGCGATCTGCTGCGCCTCGCACTGCGGCGTGGAAGGACAGGTTAGCCGTATGGACAAGCGCCGATGCGATATTCTGATCGATAACGGCCAGGTGCTGACCATGGACGCGGAGCGCCGGATCTTCTGGCCGGGCGCGGTGGCGATCGCGGGTTCCCGCGTCCTGGAGGTCGGCCCCGAGGCAGAGTTGCGTCGCCGCTATGATGCCGTCGAGACACTGGACGCCGCAGGCGGCATCGTGCATCCCGGCTTCATCGATGCGCACAATCATATTGTGCATTCCACCTGCCGCGGCGTCTTCAGCAACATTTTTGACGTTGACGCGGCGGTCGTCAAATTCGCCGACTGGAAAGCAGGCGTCACCGCGGCCGACGAAGAGACGGCCACGGCGATGGCCGCGGTCGAGATGCTGAGCAGCGGCTTCACTATGTTTATCGAGCCGGGCACACTGTTTTCGACCGACGCGGCCGCGACGGCGGTCGAGCGCGTGGGCATGCGCGCGCTTTTCTCCCCGCCCTACCTCTGGGACCGGCGCGAGACGCTCGCCGCCATGCCCGGTCTGGTGAGCGACAGCCTGACTGCCCGCGTCCCCATCGACAGCGCACGCGCGATAGGCCAACTGGATGCGGAGCTGTATCGGAATCGAAATCCCGAGGCGCTGGTGCGCGGTTTCGTCTTCGTCTATGGCGTCGGCACCGCCACCCCCGAGCTGTTGCAGGCCGCCCACGCCTGCGCCCGCGCCAACGACGTGCCACTGCATCTGCACGCCGGATACTCGACCGGCGAGGGCGAAATCTATCGCGACGTGACCGGCTTCAGCCAACTGGTGCACCTGCAAGAACTGGGCGTCCTCGACGAGCATACCGTGATCGTGCATGCGAACCTGTTGGACGAGGCCGAGGAGAGCGCCATCGGCGCAGCGGGCTGCCAGATCGTATGGTGTCCGATCACCTTTTTCTCGCTCGGCATCGCCCGCAGCGCTCACTTCAGGATGGCGGAGCGGCATCGCCGCGGCGCCCGCGTTTCACTTGGCGCCGATGGAACGATGGACTGCATGCCGGCGGCACTGATGCAGGCGGCGCATCTCGCTTCGCTCGTCTGCGATGATCCCCTGCCGCCCGCCGCGCTGCTCGAAATGCAGACTGTCAACGCGGCAGCCGCCGCCGGGCTGGACGCCGAACTGGGCAGCCTGGAGCCAGGCAAACGCGCCGACGTGGTTGTGCGCTCCCCGCGTGCGGCCGGCGCTAGTCCCGCCAATAACCTGATTCATCTGCTGGCGCTGACGATGGAGAGCGGCAGTGTCGACACGGTCCTGGTCAACGGCGAGGTCGTTTTCAGCGGTGGACACTCGACCCGCGTCGATGAGTTGGAGATCAGCCGCGCCGTCACCGCATCGGTCGTTGCACGCGCGCGCCGGCTCGACATCGACCCCGGCCCCGAGTGGCCTGTTGTAAACGGATAGACGCGCCGCACAGTTTCGTACTGCCTGGGAGGTAAGCCATGGACGCGATGACCATTCCTGCCATCGATCCAGACGAGATCATCGGCTTCATGAACATTGACCGGACCGACTACGGCTCCTTCTCGCGCGCGCAGCGGATCCGCCACTTCGAGGTGGAAGGCTACGTTGTTCTGCCCGACATGTTGGACGCCGGGCAGATTGCACGTCTCAAAACGGAACTTGCCGACGTGCCGATGGAGCCGAGACCGTACAGCGACTATCTGACAAGCTCGATCACGCAGGTCCAGTGGCTGAGCCGTGCCGCGGCTGAGTTGATCGGGCATTCGCCGATGATCGAGTTTCTCAGCGCGCTGATGGGGCCGGACATCGTATTCACCCGCGGCATCTTCCAGCGCACCAATCCCGGCTCGCCCTGCATCTCGATGCACACTGACGGGCAGCCCTTCGGCTCCTCGATTTTCGACTACGAGGGCAGTTCACCCCGTCTGTTGCGCGTCCTCTACTACCTCGACGACCTCATCCCCGCGCGCGCGCCGTTTCGCCTGATCCCGCGCAGTCACCTCTCCTTCCACGCGCAGGCCAACCCCTATGTGCGTTACAAGTCCCATCCGCAAGAGATGACGCTTTGTCTCAAAGCGGGATCGGCCCTCATCATCCCCAGCATGCTTTTCCACGCCACCCATCCGAACACCGACAGTGCGCCCAGAGAACTGGTCCAGTTCGGCTATCGACCGGCATGGGCAGGCCCGGTCAAGCCGATGGAGGAGTGGGATCCCGACCTGGTCGCGGCCGCGCCCGAACAGGCCAGACCATTCCTGCAAAGCCTCAACACCACCGGCGGCGCCTGGGGACTCGAGCACAAACCGGCCGGCATGACGACGGCTGCGCCGGGCATCAATCCGAGCCGTTGGGGGGAGTGAGGGCGCGCGAAGAACCAGGCCGAAGCCATCACTGGTCAATCAAATCTCCTGGAAATCTCGGATGCACCCGCGTCTACGCGCAATTTGACAGAATTAAGAACATATGTTCTCATATGTGCGATATAGGGCATTGTGTCGACCGAAACAGTCCTGAATTTTTTAGAACACGCGGAGGCCTATTATGCCATCTTCAATTGAGTGGACGGACGAAACATGGAATCCGGTAACCGGCTGCACGCGTGTGTCGCCGGGCTGTGACCACTGCTACATGTACGCCCTCTATCCCCGCCTGAAGGGGATGAATGTCCGAGGCTACGAGACCGGCCCGGACGACGTGCGCCTGCTTCCTGAGCGCCTGCAAGCTCCCCTGACCTGGAAAAAGCCCCGCCGTGTCTTCGTCAACAGTATGTCCGACGTGTTTCATCCCAAAGTGCCGTTCGAATTCGTGCTCGAAATGTTCCTGGTGATGCAGGAGGCGGCCTCGCGGCGCGGTCACATATTCCAGGTTCTGACGAAGCGACCGGGTCGGGCCGTCGCCTGGTGGCAGGAGCATGAGCAACACTTTCCTGACGGCTGGCCGGCTCGCATCTGGATGGGCACGTCGGTTGAGAGTCAGAAGTACGCGCCTAGACTGACAGTGTTGGCGCGTCTGCCGGCGCCCATACTCTTTGTGTCGGCAGAGCCGCTGCTGGAGCGGCTGGACCTGACCGAGTGGCTGGAGAAAGGCGTATTGCAGTGGGTGATCGTTGGCGGCGAAAGCGGGGCAGGTGCCAGAGCGATGGATCCGGATTGGGCGCGGGTGTTGCGTAATCAATCTATCGGAACCGGTGTAGCGTTCTTTCTAAAGCAGTTAGGGGGAGTGCGGAGCAAACGCGGGGGTGAGGCTGCGACTATTGACGGTAAGCATTGGCGTCAAATGCCCATCATGGAGTAAGACGCGAGCATGACTGACAGATCTTTTGGTGGCCCTTGGACGCAAGAGAAACTTCAAATCCTAAGCCTGTATTTGGACAAATATACTACCGCCCTGAAGAATCAACGATTCCGGCTCATTTACGTTGATTTTTTTGCTGGCGAAGGTACGTGGCTTCCTGGTTCAGCGTACACGGCAGTCTATGACGATTTTCGCGAGCTGCATAGAGGATCGCCGCGCATTGCTTTGGAAACAAGGGACAAACCCTTTGATAAACTCATTCTTGTAGAAAAAGATTCCCAGCGCTGCCAGACACTTGGGGAGTTACGCTCGGAGTATCCTGGACGTGACATCGAGATTCTCAATGAAGATGCCAACGCAGCTTTGCCTGCATTTTGCCAAAATCTGAAAGAAAACGACCGCGCTGTAGTATTCCTGGATCCGTTCGCTACTGAAGTTTCCTGGCATATGGTAAAAGGGTTGGCCCGAACGCAGAAGGTAGACTGTTGGATTCTGTTTCCCCTCAGCGCGATTGCTAGGATGATGCCAAGGGAAAATGAACCGTCGCCAGAACTAGCTAACCGACTCGACTGGATCTTTGGTGGACGTGAGCATTGGCAGATTCTATACAGCGCTTCTACACAGATGTCGTTTTTTGAGGAGGAATTTGGACAAAAACGTGTTGGTGATAGCAGACAGATAGCACTTCAATATCGCAAGCGCCTTGAATCCATTTTCGCGCAGGTAGCACCATCGGGCCGAGTGCTACGTAACGCAAAGAATTCTCCGATTTTCCAGTTGGTTTTTGCGGCAAGCAATCCCAAAGGCGCACCAATTGCCGTGCGAATTGCGAGACATATTATCGATCACTGGTAACTGCAGAAACCTGGTTGAGACACCGCGTTATCTCCCTGCCCCCCGTCAACCCCATCCTAATGATCGCGCCATGATGTGAGCAGGTGCCTCCCTGCAGAAGGGGATATGCGGCTTGTTAGGATTCCTCAGCGTTCAGAAAGCCCAACTCTGGTCAAAGCCAGGGCAAATGATCCGGCGCAAACCAACGTGAATCGGGCCGCCGACAGCGCCAAGACAGGCTGCTATCACAATGATGCCGGCTTCTCTTCACACACTCCGGCGAACCTGTTGTTGCAGCGGCTTCCGCAACTTTGTGCCCTCCACCCGAGCACAAAATTCAGAAGCCACGGTCAACTACTTTAGCCCGGTTTAAGGCAACTACCTAAACCTCAAGACCCGCCCCCGGTTGTCGATACCCCCGGCCCGGTCCGAACCGCCCAGAACAAAAGCCGCGCCCTCGTATCCAACCACCGGCATGCCGTGAATGCCCGCCGGCAGGTCTGGCAGGCGCGCCCATGCGGCCGACGCCGGGTCATACGTCTCGGCGCTGGCAAGGGCGGTCCACGGGCGCTCGCCGAGGATCTCGCCGCCGGCAACGATGATGCCGTCGCCGACCACCGCTGCGCCGAAGCCGCTGCGCGCCTCGTTCATCTCAGGACCTTCCCGCCACGCCCCGCTGGCCGGATCGAATATCTCGACGGACGCCAGCGCGCCTGTCCCGCCCCAGCGCCCGCCGATAACCCATAGTTCACCGTTGAACGCCACAGCCGCCACGTGCTCGCGCGGCTGCGGCGGGCCGGGCAGAACGTTCCAGGATTCCGCCGCCGCATCATAGCGCAGCAGCGCCGTCGTTCCCCCCGTGCCGCCGACAAGATAGATGAAGCCGCCCAGCGAGACCGCTTCACCGCCCAGGCGCCGTTCCGGCATCGTACCGGCCAGCGACCACGCCTCCGTCGTCGGGTCGTAGACGAAGATCGATGCCTCAGCCTGCCAGGCCATGCTGCGCGCCCCGCCAAAAACGAAGACCTTGCCGTCATGACCGGTCGCCATCATGTGGTGGGCCGGTTCCGGCATCGGCGCCAGGACCGTCCAGCTGTCGGTCGCCGGATCGTAGGCCGCGAAGTCGGTCAACCCGCCGAATCCCCCCGGCACGTAAAAGATTCCATCCACAACCGCCGCCCGCATTTCCGAGCGCGCCGTCGGCATCGGCGCGGCGTTCTGCCAGCTGTCCGCGGACTCGGCTTCGCCAGTTGGCTGCGGCGTCGCTCCGTCTCCAACCTGTGACGCTACTGGGAGTTGACCGGCCGCGCAGGCGCTGATGAACAGCATCGCCGCCGTCATCTGTAACATAAACGCGAAGGTTCGTAGACGCCCGCTCATCACCCTACCCCCGCACCCGCGTCTCGATCGCCTCTCCCCACGCCAGCAGCCGCTCATCCGCGCCGAACGGCGCGCAGAACTGCACCGCCAGCGGCAGACCACCTTGCGCTTCACCCGCCGGGATCGACAGTGCGGGCACGCCGGCATTGGTCCACGGCAGATTCATGATCGGATTGCCGGTGGCGTGGATCCCGTGCGGCGCAGGGCCGGGCGCGGCCGGCGCGATCCACAGATCGGCGTCGGCGCAGAGGAGCGCCTCCTGCATCGAATGTCGTAAACGCAGCTGGTCGGCGCGTATGTCATCGCGTTCCTCGTCGGAAACGGTAGCCCCGGTTCTCATGATCTCCTGCATATGTACGCTGTACCGGTCAGAATACTTCCTGTACCAGTGTTTATGAACCTGGGCCACTTCGACCGCAGTCAGGCGGCGGTGGCGCCGGTTAAGATCGGCATAGTCTGGGAAGAACGGGATGCGTTCGATGCGGAACCCCTCAGCGGCCAGCCTGTCCAGCGTTACTTCGAAATGCTGCCGGCCGGCCTCCTCTGCCTCGTCCAGATAGGGGCCGGCTGGAACTGCCAAAACTGGCAGACCGTGGGGTGGCGCACCCTTGCTGTCGTCCCAACTTTCGCTCAGCGCTGAGCATGCCAGTCGCATAGTCTCCACATCCTGGCTGAATAGCCCCACATGATCCACAGATCGCGAAAAGTAGAGCAGACCCGCTGTGGGGATGCGGTCGAAGCTGGGCTTGTAGCCGATGATGCCACAGAAGGCCGCCGGTCGGATGACCGAGCCGATCGTCTGCGTGCCCAGCGCCAGTGGGAAGAAACCTGCTGCAACACCCGCCGCCGAGCCGCTGCTCGAGCCGCCGGGCGTATGCTCCGGGTTGCGCGGGTTGCGGGTAGGGCCGGGCTGGAAGTAAGCAAATTCGGTGGTGACCGTTTTGCCTGCGATCAGCGCGCCGTTTTCTTTCAGGCGCGTTACGACCGCGGCTTGCGCTCCTTCGAAAAGAGTGGCTGGCAACTGCGAACCGGCCTGCGTCGGGAAGCCGTCCACCCGAAAGATGTCCTTGACACCGACAAGCAGGCCGAACAGAGGCGGTCGGTCCCCCGCGTCGGGGAAGCGGGTCAGCAGCGCTCTGGCCTCGTTGGTCAGCCGCTCTCGCCGCGCCGGTTCCGCCACCAACGCCTGGATCAGAGGCTCCCCGGCGTCGATGCGGTCGCAAAGCGTCCCGACATGCGACAGCAGATCCGTTTCACCGCTGCGCAGCGAAGCGGCGCTGGCAATTTTTGAATGCGCCCCCGCTCCAATAGGGCGTGTTTCGGCTGCGGACATCGGCTTCTCCTCCCGGGTCGGCAAATCTGACGCGAAATTCAGGGTTATCGAACGCACAGCTCACAAGCGGCGCTAACGTAGGAACGCCTCCACCAACCCGCCGTCCACATTGAGGATCTGACCGGTCGTCTTGGCGAAAGCGTCGCTCAGCAGCAGATAGGCGGCCTCCGCCTGGTCCTCCGGCAGAATCGCCTGTTTGGTGAGCGTGCGCTGGGCGTAGAAGTCGGCCAGTCGGTCCCGTAGCGCGTCCGTCTCTTCCGACTCGTCGAAGGGGAGTTCGTACTTCTGCAGCCCGGATATCACGCGCTCGCGCGGGAACATCAAGCTGCCGTTCACGACCGTGGCCGGCGCCAACCCGTTTACACGCACGTGCGGCGCCAGCTCGATCGCCAGTTCCCGCACCAGGTGGTTGGCCGCCGCCTTGCTCGTGTCGTAGGCCAGCGAACCCTTTTTCGCCACCGCGCCGTTGACGCTCGTCGCAATCACCAGCGAGCCGGGCAGACCCTGCTCCGCCCAGATCTTGCCCGCTTCGTCGGCCACAATATAGGCGCCCTTGACATTGACGTTGAAAGTCGTATCCCACATCCCGTCGGGGATATGGCCGCTGGCGTCGGGCGGATAGTAGAACCCGGCGGTGATCACCAGATTGTCGATGCCGCCATAGGCCAGCAGCGTCTGCTGGAAGAGCGCCTGCACGCTGGCGCGGTCACCCACATCCACGCCCAAGCCGATGGCCGGCCCGCACGCGGAGATGCCCGTACCGGCGACGCCGATGCCGACCCCGTAGATCGCCGTCAGTTCGTCGGCGGTGGCCTGCGCCGCCTCCGCGTTCAGATCGGCGCAGACAACGTGCGCGCCCTCCCGGGCAACGCGGTGGGCGATCGCCTTGCCGATACCGCTGCCGGCGCCGATGACGACGACCACGTTGCGCGCCAGCTCCTGTTCCGGCGGCATCCTCCGCAGTTTCGCCTCCTCCAGCAACCAGTACTCGATATCGAACGCCTCCTGTTTGGGCAGCGCCGCGTACTGGCTGACCGTCTCCGCGCCGCGCATCACCTCCACCGCGCAGTTGTAGAACTCGGCGGTCACCCGGCTCTCGCTCTTGTTCTTGCCCCACGCGATCATGCCGATGCCCGGAATCAGGATCACCGTCGGGTTCGGGTCGCGCATCGCCGGCGAATCGGCCTGTTTGTGCGCGTTGTAGTAGTCGGCGTAGTCCTGGCGATAGCGGGTCAGGCCGCTCTTGAGCTTTGCCAGCAGCGCCTCGATATCCTTCCTCTGCGGGTCCCAGTCAACGTAGAGCGGTTTGATCTTGGTGCGCAGAAAATGATCGGGGCAGGAGGTGCCCAGTTCGGCCAGGCGCGCGGCGTCGCGGCTGTTGACGAAGCGCAGAATCGCCTCGTCCGCCTGCACCGTGCCGATGAATCTGCTCTGCTGACTGATCATGCCGCGCAGCGCCGGCAGCAACTCCACCAGCACGGCTTCACGCTCGTCGGCGCCCAGCGCCGCGTACCGCTGACCGCCGAAGGTGCGCTCGCCCTTATCCCTGCTCTCAATGTAACGGGCCGCCTTCTCGATAATGTCCAGGCTCAGCTCGTAGCAGGCCTTGTCATCTTCGGCCCAGTTGATCAGCCCGTGCCCGCCCATCATGATCCCGCTCATCGTCGGCTTGGCCGCCGCCATCTCCCCCATCACCAGCCCCAGGTCGAAACCCGGCCGCTGCCAGTCTACCCAGCCCAGGGCATCGCCGAAAATTTCCGCCGTCAGCGCCTCGCCATCCTCAGCCGCCGCGATGGCGATGACCGCGTTGGGGTGCGTGTGGTCCACGATCGGCGCCGGGATAAAAGCGTGCAAGGGCGTATCGATCGAAGAGGCGCGCGGGTTGAGATCGTAGACGCAGTGCAGATACTTGCCCACCATCTCGTCCTCGATCGGCGTTTTGACACCCTTCTCGTCAGCCGCTTCGTAGATAGCCCGCAACTGGCCGATCTTGTCCATGTAGAGTGAGGAGAAATTCTCCCGCTTGGAAGTGCGCAGGTCGCCGCCGGAGCCTTTGACCCACAGCACCTCCACCGACTCACCCGTCAGCGGGTCGCTCTCCACATATTTGGAAGAGGTGTTGCCGCCGCCCGTGTTGGTGATGCGCTGGTCCTGGCCTAGCAGATTGGAGCGGTAGACGAGACGGCCGACCGGATCGAGCATGGCGGCGGTTTCGTCGTCCCACAGATAGGATACGTGCCGGTAATCGCTGCGTGCAGTCATCGCGAAACTCCAAGAATTCAGAAAAAGACCAGTAGCCAATGATTCAGTGGCCAGCGACCAGCGGAGAAAGCGACGCTGCTGACCACTAGCCACTGGCGACTGCAGTTTTGGCAGTGTAGCAGAAAGCGCGCGGCTGCGCTAACATTCGGCCCAGCGGAAGGGGGCAGCCGAGTCTGGACGGACGCGCCCTGCCCTGTTACAATTCTGGCGCTTCTCAGCCTGATTCCTGCGCGTAATGTGACGCAAATCAGGCGCCGTTACCCGATAATGCTATAGCGTTTTCCCAAAGAAATGACGCTTGAATTCTGGCGCAACCTGTCCGTCGTCTGGATCGCGATTCATCTGTTTCTGCTCTGCCTGGTGCCGCTGGGCATTGCATACTTGGCAGTGCGCAGCATGAATTGGATACTCGGCAGGACATCTGAAGGTCTGCAGCGCTTGCAGGATGCCAGCGGTCAGGCGCGCGCTAGAACCGAAGAGACAGCCGCACAGGTGACCTCAGCCGTGATCCAGGGACAGAGCAAAGCCGAGAAGGTCCGGGCCACGTTCAGACAGTTGCTGCGGCGTTCCCCATCTGTGCCTGCCCGCGCCCAAGACCGTAACGGCTCCCTGCACGAACTTTGATTGGCCGGACCGCGCTTCACTGCTGCGGAAACCGAACAAGGACACCTAAACCTGAAAAGTTGACAATCGACGCAATTTCCCCCAAAATGGCACGCAGCCGCAGCGTTACAACTGAATCGCGCATCTTTCTCAACCGACCGTGCCTGATGATCGAATAGATCGAATCCCTTTGCAACATCAATGCAGAACCCCCCAAACCCATTCAGTAAGGAGGAAGCAAAGCTATGAGAAAGCTCAAACTGGTCGCCATCTTCGTCTTGGTGATGGCTGTCATGTTGTCGGCCTGCGCCACGCCCGCCGCAGCGCCGGCGGACTCCGGCGCCATGGCGGAAGAGATGGAAGAAGTCACCATCAACATCATCACGGCCCAGGGGCCGCTGGCTGATGGCCTCATCGCCCTGATCCCGCAGTTCGAGGAAGAGAATCCGGGCATCAAGGTCGAGGTGACACCCTTCCCCTGGACGAATTTCTTCGAGAAGGTGATCTCGCTGGCGCGCACCAACTCCGGCGATTTTGACGTCATCTTCGCCGATGATCCGTGGATGCCCAACATCGTCGACGGCGGGCTGTCGGTCAACCTGACCGAGGCCTATGGCGCAACCCGCGACGACGACGTTCCCCAGATCTCCTACGACGTCTTCTCCTGGCCTCCGCCCTATGGACCGATCCCCAAGGATTTCCAGACCGGCGAACGGCCTGACCTGCACGCGCTGCCGATCCAGGGCAACGTGATCATGTTCTACGTGCGCCAGGACATCCTCGACGAGCGGGGAATGGCTCCGCCCGAAACCTGGGATGACGTGCTCGCGATCGCCGAGGCAGTGCATTGCCCCGACTGCGACACGCCCTTATATGGCTACAACGTGCGCGGCGCGGCGGGCAGCGACGCCCTGGCCCTGCTGTGGTCGATGGGCGGCGGCATCTTTGACGACGAATTCAATGTCATCCTCGACGACGAGGCCGGCTGCGACGCCCTCAAGCTCTATGAGCAGTTGAGCAAGTACCTGCCCCCGGGCGGCAACACCTACGGCACCACCGAGATGGTCGCCGAGGTCATCTCCGGGCGCGCCATGATGGGCATCGGCTGGCCGGGCGACGCCTACGCGGCCTTTGAGGACGCGACCGACTCGGACGTAGCCGGCAAGATGCTGTATCTGCCTTTGCCCGCCGCGACTGAGGGCGCGCTCCATGTGTCGATGATGGGCCACTGGGGCCTGGTGATGAACGCCCATTCCGAGAACAAGGACGCGACCTGGAAGTATATGGAGTGGATGCACTACAACCAGGAGCACGCCTTGTCCTACGCCCACGCCGGCGGCATCCCCTTCCGCAAGTCTGTCTTCAACGACCCTGAGCTGATCCTGGAGAAGCCCTGGTTCCCGGCGCAGTTCGAGGCGTTGATGGTTCCGCCCAAGTGGCGGCCGCGCAGCACCCAGGCCACCGGCATCAGCCTGGCAATCCTCGGACCGGCGTTCAGCGCAGTGGGCGCTGGCGACATGACCGGTCAAGAGGCTTGCATGCAGGCCGGCGCCGAAATCCGCGCCGAAATGGAAGGCGTTACGAATTAGTATGAGAAAGGAGAAGCGAGGAGTGAGAGAACGCCTCTCTCCTCGCTTCTCGTTCTGATCTGAGGAGAGCATCGTTGAGCCTACAGCAGAACGTCACTCCCATCGCGGGTGCCGATATCACAGGCATGCACGCGCCGCCGCCCCCACAAAGTATGTGGAAAGAGCTTTTTCGCTACCGCGACAACCGTCTGGGCGTCACGCTGATCGTGCCCAGCCTCATCGCTCTGATCCTCGTCCAGTTCTATCCCATCATCTACACCGGCTGGCTTATCCTCACTAGCGAAAAGGGTGAGTTCATCGGCCTGGACAATCTGATCAGGCTCACCACCGACACCATCTTCCACGACGCGTTGTTTTTCAGCCTCAAAATGGGCATCGTGGTTGTTCCCCTCTGCCTTCTGGTGGGGTTATGCCTGGCCATGCTCGTGCACAGCGACTATGCCAAGCGCAAGGCGCTCTGGATATCGATCTTGATCATTCCGCTCATGGTCTCTGAGATAGTGGCCGGTACGATGTGGAAGATTTTGTACCACCCGACGCTGGGGCTCGTCAACCTTCCGCTCATTGCCGTGGGTTTAGACCCGATAATCTGGCTGCAGAAGGGGAACACGGCCTTTGTCGCACTGTGTATCGTCGAGATTTGGCGCATAACCCCGCTGGCCTTTCTGCTGCTGTATGCCGGTCTCAACCAGGTCCCCCGCGATATCTACGAGGCCGCAGCCGTTGATGGCGCAACCCGTTGGCGCGCCTTCTGGGACATGACCATCCCTTACATCAGGCCGATGTTCTCCATCGCCACCATTCTTGTGTTTGTCTGGTCGACGCGCACCATCGGCACGATTGCGGCCACGACCCAAGGCGGGCCGGGCCGAGCGACCTGGAACCTGTCATGGTATATCTACGGCATGTTCTTCCAGCGCTTGCGGCCTCACTATGCGTCTGCCGCGGTCCTCGTCATGTTGCTGATGACCTATATCGCCGGCGCGCTCTTCGTCAGATACCTGTGGGTAGAACGCAGAAGCCGCTAGGCCGGAATTGTCAATCGCGTATCGCAATAATGCGTAGTCAAGATCGGCCACTGACCACTGGCATCCGGCCACCGACCACCGACCACCGACCACCGACCACTGGCAACCGACCACTGGCCACTGCATTTAAGGAGTTGAAGCTGATGGCACAAGCGCAGGCGGGCGACACGACAGCCAACCAAACCGTGACCCACGCGGTGGCCATGGCCGCGCAGGAGCGCCGCTTTAACCTGAACAAGGTGCTCGTCGTCGTCGTCCTCTACCTGGCCGCGTTCTGGACCCTTGTCCCCATGTATTGGGTGGCGATTACCTCGGTCAAGTCCATGCGCGACCTGGCCCACATTCCGCCGCGCTTCTTTCCGACCGACATACGCTTTGACGCTTGGGTGACGATCTTTGAGCGGCGCATCCTCGAAAATGTCTTCAACAGTCTGGTCGTCGCCGGCATAGCAACCATCATCTGTCTGATCATCGCCGTGCCGGCCGCCTATGCCGCCACCAGGATGCGGCTGCCGTTCAAGTTTGTCGGTATCGTCGTCGGGCTGATGGGTCTCGTGGCCCTGCTTCCGCCCATCGCTTCCGCCATCCCCTTGTTTATTTTGGGCAATGGTCTGGGAATTATCGACCAGAAGTACACCCTGGTTATCCTGTACACGGTACTGAACACGGCCTTCGCAGTCTGGGTTCTGCGCGGCACCTTCATGGATGTGCCCATGGACGTTGAGGAGGCGGCGCTGATGGACGGGGATACCCGTTTCGGCGCGGTGCGGCGTATCCTGTTGCCGCTCATCTTCCCCAGCCTGTTCTCCATCGCCATCCTGCTATTCATATTCAACTGGAACGAGTACATCATCGCCCTTTATTTCGTTAATTCCATGGACACGATGACGCTCCCGATCGCGATCCTGGCGCAGATTCCGCAGCATGAACTCGATTGGGGCGTCGTCAGCGCCGCAGGCACCATTGCGGTTGTTCCGGTTCTGGTCGCAGCCTTCACATTGCAAAGATTCCTCGTGCGAGGGCTGACATTCGGCGTCGCCAGCGGCCAGTAGCCGGTGGTTTGCTCCCTAAGAGGAGGCGAAATGCTCCCAATTCCGAGCCGCCGCTTGCGCGCCAACTGACTTCCAACTGTTAAGGGAGAGTGCATTTTGGCGGAAGTAAGAATCGAAAGTCTGACAAAGTATTTCGGCGATACCTGCGCGGTCAACAGCCTCAACCTGGTCGTCAAGGACGGTGATCTGGTCGTCCTGCTCGGCCCGTCAGGCTGCGGCAAGACGACGACGATGCGCTGCGTAGCCGGTTTGGAACGCCCCACCTACGGCGATATCTTTATCGGCGAAACACGCGTCAACGACCTGGAGCCGCGCGAACGGGATGTGGCGCTGGTCTTTCAGAGCTATGCCCTCTACCCCCACTTCACCGCATTCGACAACATCGCCTATCCGTTGCGGCTGCGCAAGACGCCCAAAAACGAGATCGAGCGCCGCGTGCGCGATGTGGCCGAGATGCTCGGCATCACGCATACGTTGGAAAGGCCGCCGGGCCTCTGTTCCGGCGGCGAGCAGCAGCGCATCGCCCTCGGCAGAGCGATCGTGCGCGAGCCAGTCGTCTTCCTGATGGACGAGCCGCTCTCCAACATCGACGCCCTGCTGCGCGTCTACATGCGCGCCGAGATCAAGCGGCTGCAACACGAGTTGGGCACCACCATGATCTACGTGACGCATGATCAGGTCGAGGCCATGACCATGGCCGACCAGATCGCGGTGATGAATCAGGGCACGCTGCAACAACTGGGCACGCCCAGCGAGATCTACGACCTGCCGGCCAATAATTTCGTCGCCCGCTTCGTCGGCTCGACACCGATGAACTTTATTCCCGGCACGCTGCAGACGGAGAATGGCCACACGGTCCATAAGAGCGACCAATTCGTCATCCCGGTTAGCGCCGAGATGGCCGATCGCGCCGCCGAGCTTCGCCCCGATGGTCAATGCACGCTTGGGGTCCGCCCCGAAGAGATCCGCTTCACGCTGGACGACGAGGGCGGCAACCCGGCCAGAGTCTTCCTGCTGGAGCCGCTCGGCTCGGAGACGATTCTCGACATCGAGAAAGAGGGTCTCCTGCTCAAAGTCAAGGACGTGGCCGCGACGCAGGTGCGCGAGGGGGATACGCTCAGCCTCTCCTTCAATCGCTTTCATCTCTTCGACGACACCACCGGCGAAGCGATCCGCTGAACCGCATCCAACTTGAATATCAGGCTATTGCAACGGCAACCACCAACCCTCCTGTGTGCGCATTGCGAAATACGCAACACGCAATAGGCTATGCGGTAAAATCATGTTTAACGTTACTGTCGGCAACGCGCCGGTGAGTTGGGGCGTCACCTCTGCCCAAGCGGAGCGAGGTGCCAACCTGGACTACCGCCGCGTGATGGACGAGATCGCCGCCGCCGGATACGAGGGCACCGAGCTTGGCCCGGTCGGCTACTATCCGCTGGACGCGGCGCTGCTGCGCGCCGAACTCGCGCAGCGCAAGCTCCATTTGGCCTCCTCCTATGTCCCCCTGCCGCTCGAGCAAGAGGGCGCGCTCGGAACCATTCTGGGCACGGTCGGGCGCGTCGGCGCCCTGCTGCGCGTATTCGGCGTCAAGGAGATCATCATCGCCGCCAACACGTCGCCCGCCCGCCTGGAGATCGCCGGTTCGGTGGCAGACGGCGGCAGCGACGGCTGGAGCGATGAGGAATGGCAACGCGCCGCCGCCGCTCTCATTGCCGCCGCCCGTCTGTGCCGCGATCAGTGCGGCTTGCGCGTCGCCTTCCATCATCACGCCGGCACCTTCGTCGAGACGCCGGCCGAGGTCGCCCGCCTGATGGCGATGACCGATCCGGAACTGGTCGGACTCTGTTTCGACACCGGCCACTACCTTTACGGCGGCGGCGATGTCCTGGACGCGGCCAGGCAGTACGCCGACCGTATCTGGTATGTCCATCTGAAGGATGTCTGGGCGGAGAAGCTGGCGCGCGTGCGGCGGGAACGCATCCACATGCGCCAGGCGTGGGCGATGGACGTGTTCGCCGAGTTGGGGCAGGGCTGCATCGACTTCCCTGCCTTTGTCGACATTCTGCGCGCTCGCGGCTATCAGGGCTGGCTGATCGTCGAGCAGGACGTGGTGCGGCGTCCCGACCGTGAAAGCGCATGGTCGCCGCTGGCGAGCGCCAAACAGAGCCGCGCCTACCTGCGCGACGTTCTCCACATCTGAACCGGCCACGTCCGCCAGCGCGCTCTTCCGCACGAACGACCGCGCAACTGCCGGCCTACGCAATACCAAATACGCAACGCAGTCAAGGGGATGGCAATGGCTAAGGTATCCGAACAACTGAACCTTCTGCTCGAGGAGATGGCGACGTGGGAGAAGCCGGAGTATGTGATTTCGAGTCTGACCCACCTGGTGGACATCCATCCCGAACTGCTCAAGCACTCCTACACCTACGAAGTGCTGGGACGGGCTTACGGACTGCAGGACAACAAGCCGCTCGCGGCCGAGATTTTCGAAATGGCGCTGAAACTGGATCCGAGCCGCGCCCAAGCGAGCGTATGGTACAACGAGGTGCGTCAGTGCGAGGATGTCAACTACGATGAAGCGCGCGTGCCCACCTATGAGTTGCCCGATGCGCTGCGCAAGGAAGACGGCCGCGCCGTCACCGACGCCGCCATGTGGAGAGATGAGCGCCGCCCCGAACTCCTGCGCCTGTTCGAGCAGCATGTCTACGGCAAAGCGCCCGGCCGCCCCGAAGCAATGACCTTCGAGGTCAATTCGGTCGAGGAGAACGCCCTCGACGGCCAGGCGACGCGCAAGGAGATCTCCGTCTACTTCACCGGCCGCCGCCATGATCCCAGAATGGATATCCTCCTCTATCTGCCCAATGGCCGGCCGCGCCCCGTGCCCTCCTTCCTCGTCCCCAATTTCCAGGGCAACCAGTCCGTCCACAGCGATCCCGGCATTACGCTCTCGCAGCAGTGGATGCGCAATCGCTTCGACCGCGGCATACGCAACCATCGCGCCACCGAGGCCAGCCGCGGCACCGCGCTTTCCCGCTGGCCCGTCGAACGCATCCTCGAACGCGGCTACGCCCTCGCCACCATCTACTACGGCGACCTCGATCCCGACTACGACGACGGCTTCCACAACGGCGTCCATCCCCTTTACTACACGGCCGGCCAGACGCGGCCCGCGGCGAACGAATGGGGCGCCATCGGCGCCTGGGCGTGGGGGCTGCGCCGCGCGCTCGACTACCTAGAGACCGACGATGACATCGACCATGAACGCGTCGCCGTGATGGGGCAGTCCCGCCTCGGTAAGACCGCCCTCTGGGCCGGCGCACAGGATGAACGCTTTGCACTCGTCATCCCCAACAACTCCGGCTGCGGCGGCGCCGCCCTCTTCCGCCGCCGCTTCGGCGAGACCGCCAGACATGCCAACGTCACCTACCCCTACTGGTTCTGCGAAAATTTCAAGCAATATAACGACAAAGAGGATGAGTTGCCGGTTGACCAGCATATGCTCATCGCGCTGGTTGCGCCCCGCCCGGTCTACGTCGTCAGCGCCGACGAGGACCTGTGGGCCGACCCGCACGGCGAGTTCCTCGGCGCCAAACATGCAGAACCCGTCTATAAGCTCTTGGGCACCGAAGGCATGGCCGTCGACGAACTGCCGCCCTTCAACCAGCCGGTCAGGAGCGTCATCGGCTACCATATCCGCACCGGTAAGCACGATGTAACGCTCTACGACTGGGAACGCTACATGGATTTCGCCGACATCCACGTGCGCTGAACCGGGCGTTGTCGATTCTCTACTTTCCTCGTCGCCCAAGAAAAGAAATAACCTGGTTTCCGGCAGTCGTTCAACTGTTTGCCCTGTCTGCGCCAACTAATGTAAGTTCAATTTGAAACCAAGACTCTTCACTCAGGCCGCCCGCTGGAATCGAAGGTATGTCGCCCAATCTGCCGATTTTCGCAAGCCCTTGGTCCCACTTGGGATCTACATTAGGCTCTTGCCGAAGCGTTCAACGACCACTTGGGCAGCCTCTACAGCGCCGGGTTAGCCGCCACCGTGCAGACCCGAAGTGCGCAGCTCCTGGCCCGCCAGGACAGCCGCCGCTCCTCGATAAGCACTTGCCAACGACTCAACAGAGAGCACTGAAAGTGCAAAAGAGTTTGCGGGCTGTTATATTGTGAGATGCACTTGCCAACGGCCCGACAGAGAGAGCACGGAAGGGGCTGCACCCAGCGCATCCGTTCTGGACGCCCCCTGTTTGTCCCATTTCGTGGCCTGAAGTGAATTCAGTTTAATGCTAAGAGTTTTTCGTAGTCTCAATCGTGTTCAAATTTGGGCCAAAGACGAGACACACGTTTGGTTGGATCGGTATTGATGCGGTCGATGAAGGCTTTGCAGGCATCGAAGATGTGGCGCATGCAATCGTGGCAATGGTTGCGTGTCACCTCCTCTCTCATCCACTGCCAGAGTCCTTCTATCGGGTTCAGGTCAGGACGATACGCGGGCAAAAGGATGACGGAGAAGCCCGGTTCTGCGGCGGTTGCCTGTACGCACTTCGCCCGATGCCAGGGTGCGCCGTCCCCAATGATCACGACGGCGCCCGGCACATCATGCAGCCATAGGGAACGACCTTAGTACGTCAAAACACGTCAAAACACGCTCGCAAACGCTCGCGTCAACCGTCTACGAATTGATACGCGCTTTTCGGAAAAAACTAAAATCAGTCCGCCCTGGTCCGCCCTGGTCCGCCCTGACACGCTCGCAAAAGTTCGTAAACACTCGTAAACACTCGCAAACGCTCGTACGAGCGCAAACTCATGAATTCGTCCTGCCGACCTCCCAATCCGCCTCCGGTTTCCCGGCCGTTTCGCCGGATCGCCCCACTCCCATACCTCACCCCCATTCTGAGAGGCCCCCCTGGAATTCCCAGCAACTGTAAACGCCCCGATTTTGCAGTACTCTTGTACGAAAAACGCACGAACGCAGCCGCGGCCCTGCCGCAACTGCATACCAATTTCAAATGAATGCCATGCCATTATGCCCATCCCGCGCCCGGCGCAGGAACCATGCGCAGCAGATCACTGCCCTCCCTGCCCAGCCAACGCCGCAACCACCCGTTGCCCGCCATACCCAAAAAAAAAATTTGGGACGAAGAATGACGAAGAATGACGAAGAATGACGAAAAATGACGAAAAATGACGACAGAACACGCCCAAACGTGCCCGAACACGAAGAAAACTTAGCGCGGCCAGACGCGACCTGACACGACCAAGGACGCTCGAATACGCTCGCAAACGCTGGTAAACGCTCTATGCTCGCAAATGCTCGTACTAATGTGAATCCCGTTTGAAACCGAGACTTTCCGGGCGAATAAAGCAATTGAATCGTGGGCGCCTCGTCTGCCCTTAATTAAATACACAATTCAGAAAAAAGCCGGTTCTCAAAGTGAACGCACATTAAGTGAGGCTCGCCGCTCGGTTTCCCACATTCTCAACTGTTCCTGCCGATCAGTGGGTGCGGCGCCCCGTCGATTCAACATGACGGTGCCAAAATCCTCCTTGCGCGCAAAGTCCAATATCGTTATCATATGTCAGCGGTGGACAAGATATTCCAGCCCATCTAGGAGGTGTCCATACGCGTTGAGATCGGCAGGCACATAACCAGTTGCTCCCACCAGGAATCACTGAAGGAGGTAAAGCATGTTTCGGAAACGGAAAGGGTTGCTCTTTGTAGCGGTGATAGCGGTTCTTGCTGTCATCATATCCGCCTGTGGAGCGCCGCAGGTGGTCGAAGTGGAGGTCGTCGTGACCGCCACGCCGGAGGCTGAAGCGGCGAGAGGGCCGTTGCGCATCTACTGCCAGGTTAAAGACGCTTCGGCTGTGTTCTGGCAAGGAGCGCTTCTGGGTTGCAGACAGGCGGCCGAGGAACTTGGTCCCGACAAAGTTGAACTCATTTATACGACGGGGACCAGCGACATGGGCGTCGAGGACAGCATCAAGGCCTTCGAGGACGCTTTGGCTGGTGGCGCCGATGGCATCGTGCTGGCGCCGGCTGATTCTGCCGCCCTCGTGCCGGCCGTGCAGGAGGCCAATAGGTTGGGCATCCCGGTCGTCGCCATGGATACGGCGGTTGACGCGCCCGCGAAACTGCTGAGCACCGTCGCCACAGACAATTTCAACGGCGTGTTGGGTGCTGTCGTCCGCCTGATCGAGGACGCCGGCGGCAAGGGCAAGTTCGCGTTGACGGCCTGTCCTTCGACGATCAGCACATGCCGCGACATCACCTCCGGCTTCATCGCCGCCCTCGAGCAGTTCCCCGAGGCGGAAGTCGTCGCTATGCCGCTTGCCTGCCCCAGCCGCGAAAAAGGCTACAACGCACTCCAGGACATTCTGGTCGCTCATCCCGACCTGGCCGGCGTGTTCGGTTGCAGCGGGCAGGATGGGCTTGGCGCAGCCGAGGCGATCAGGGACGCCGGTTCATCGGCCCTGGTGGTGACGCGCAACTGCTCGATGGAGGAGTTGGAATCGGTCAGCGACGGCCTGCTTCATGCCTGCTTCGCGCAGTATCCAAGGCTGATGGGCTACCGCGGCGTGATGGCGCTCTACGAGCATTACCAGGGCATGGCGGTCGAGACCTATACCGACTCCGGCTCCGATTACGTCGGGCAGGACAAGGTGCAGTCCTATATCGACCTGGGCGAGTGGATGGGGCCTCCCGAATAGTGCCGTCATACGGCGAATACACTCGCGAATGAAGGCGGGCAGAGGGCTGTATGCGCCCAACGGCAATGGGAATTAACGCCGATTACTGCGTGAGAAATCCATGACGGTCAACAGTGGGCAGAACGGTTCCCCATGTCTTGAGGTACAGGGAGTCTCAAAGCGGTACGGCGGCATCCAAGCGCTCGACGACGTTTCTCTGTCCGTCTACCCGCACGAAATCGTAGGACTTGTCGGCGCCAACGGCGCCGGCAAGTCTACCTTGGTCAACATTCTCGCCGGCGTCATTAAGGCTGACGTCGGCGAGATCTACGTCGACGATGCCAAGGTCGCGATCAACGACCCGATCGACGCGCGCCGCCTTGGCCTTGAGATCGTCTACCAGAACCTGGCCCTCATCGAGACGTTGGACATCGCCAGCAACATCCACCTGGGTCGTGAGTTGCTACAGCGTCCCAGGCTATTCCAATGGCTGGACGAGGGTCGCATGCGGGCGCATGCGCAAGAGCTGCTTGCGAGTATCGGTCTCGACTTGAATCCCAAACAGCTTGTGCGCACGCTGTCCGGCGGCCAGCGCCAAGCCGTTGCCCTGGCCAGGGCCATATTCTTCCAGGCGAAGATCGTCCTCCTCGACGAGCCGACCGCGGCCCTCGGCGTGGCCGAAACACAGGCCACATTGGAAATCATCCAGCAATTCAGGGATCACGGCCACGGCGTAATGGTCGTAAGCCACAATCTGGAGGACATCTTTCGTATCACTGACCGCATCGTCGTCATGCGGGCCGGGCGTGTCGTCGGCGTGCGCTCGACCAGGACGACGACCTCGTCCGAAATTGTAAATCTCATCACAATGGGCAACGCCGAGGAGGCGTCTTGATGCGTCAAGCCCTCCTGGTCGGCGCGCTTGCTCTGCTGTGTATCCTGATCACGATTGGTCAGCCGAGATTCCTGACGTTTTACAACTGGTTCAACATTCTCCAGCAAGCCTCCGCCATCGGGCTGGTTTCGTCGGGCGTCGCCCTGCTGATGATCGGCGGCGGCTTCGACCTCTCTGTCGGTTCGGTCGTGGCGCTGGGCGGCTATATCGTCGCCGTCGGATTTGGCGCCGGGCTGCCCATGCCCATTGTCATCCTGCTCGCAATTCTTGGTGGGGCTGCGGTCGGGGCTGTCAACGGCTTCGGCGTCGCTTACCTCAGAATTCCGGCTCTGATCATGACGCTCGGGTCGCTGTACGTCGTGCGCGGCGGCGTCCTGTTCCTGTCCGGCGGCGAGACGGCGGGCCGCGGCTACGCTGATGCGTTCACCTTTCTCGGTAAGGGCGAAATTGGCCCGCTGCCCGTCCCTGTTCTCATCATGGCAGTCGCCTATGTGGCGCTCTACGCCGTCCACAAAAAGACCCGCTTTGGTCGCTATACCATCGCAGTCGGGACGGACGCCGAAATAGCGCGACGAGCGGGAATCAACTCGCGTTTCCATATTGCCAAGCTCTACATCCTCAGCGGCGCATTGGCCGCTGCCGCTGGGGTCCTGCTGGCGGCGAGACTCAACGCATCCACCACCAACGCCGGCATCGGTTATGAACTCGAAGTGATCGCGTCCGTCGTAATCGGCGGGACGAGTCTGTTCGGCGGCCAGGGCACCTTGGCGGGCACGATTCTCGGCGTCATCTTTCTCGCCGTTGTCCACAATGCGCTCAATCTGCTCGGCGTCTCACCTTTACTGCAGCAGTTTGCGATCGGCTCACTGCTCCTGTTCAGCGCCGCAGCCGATATCGTTGCCCCACTGCTGGCGCAGAAGCGCCTTAACCTGGGCGCAATCGGTCGACTGCGCCGGTCGCAAGAGAGCTGATTCGGGCCTTTAAGCATTGAAGAACTGGAAGACAACGATTGGACGCAAGTAGGATGACGTTCTGTGTCAACTGCCAAGACCAAGGTGAACGCTTTCCTTCCCTTTATTGGCGTCATGAACAAACTTTGGTTGCTTAGCAAGCGGCCAGAAGACCGCTCTGGCAAGGAGGTCCACAATGACGACTGAGCAAGATGCGCTTGAGGCAGTTCAACTAACAGAGGAGCAGATTCGCTTCTGGGAGGAAAACGGTTACTTCATTGTCGGATCGATCTTCGATGAAGACGACCTGGCCGAGGGGCGAGAGCATATGGCCCGCGTCTTCGCCCAGGAGTACGAAACCAACGTGCCCCCCAACAAGATCGACTGGTGGTCGGGCGATCCGGAAGCGAATATGAAGAATGTTGACAATGGCTGGTGGGCCGACAATTTCATCAAGCGCCTGGTGATGGAGCCGAAGATCGGCGCAATCGCGGCCCAGCTGGCCAGGACTGACAGCATGCGGCTCTTCCAGGATCAGCTGCTGCATAAGCCGGGAATCGGCCCCGCCCGCCCCCGTTCGGCCACGGTTGGCTGGCACCAGGACTGGGCCTACTGGCAATGCACAACGCCGGGCCACGCCCTGACCGCACGCATCTCGCTCGATGGCGAGACGCCCGAAAACGGCTGTATGCAGGTTATTCGCGGCAGCCATCGCTGGCCGCTGCAGTCGGACAGGAACTTCTTCCAGCAGGACGCCGATGTGAACGACCTGCCGGACTTTAACGTGCCCGCAGGCGAGTCGATCGAGATGGTGCCCCTCGTGCTCGAACCCGGCGGCATCTCCTTTCACCACTCCAGGACTTTGCACGCCAGCACAGAGAACCGCACGCACGACCCGCGCCGCACCATCGTCGTCCACATGCTGCCGGGCTACACGCGCTACAAGGCCGGCACCGGCGATCATCCCTGGAATGTGGCGGTCCTGGCCGATCAGAAAGCGGGTGAGCTTGAAGAGGGCGATCTCTGGGAAGGAGACCGCTTCCCCCTTCTCTACCCGACCACAGGCGCCAATGGCCGTTAGCCCATCCCTTTTCAACGTGCAGGAGATTACAATGGCTTTTGAATTACCACCTCTGCCATACGCCTATGATGCTCTCGAGCCGTTTATTGACGAACAGACCATGCGCACGCATCATGGCAAGCATCACGCCACCTATGTTGACAACCTCAACAAGGCGGTCGCAGGCACTGAGTTCGAGAACATGGCCGTAACCGCGATTCTGAACAAGCTGTACACGGTGCCGGACCAAATCCGCGCAGCCGTGCGCAACAACGGCGGCGGCCATGCCAACCACAGCTTCTTCTGGCAGACGATGGGCCCCAATGGCGGCGCTCCCGCGGGCGCGCTGGCTGGCGCAATCGCCGAGGCTTACGGCAGTCTTGACCAATGCAAAAGCAAGTTAAACGCGGCTGCCGTCGCCCGCTTTGGCAGCGGCTGGGCCTGGCTCGTGGTCAGGCTCGACGGCAGCCTGCTCATCTACAGCACGCCCAATCAGGACGGACCGTACACGCAGACCGGGGATACGCCGCTCCTGGGGCTGGACGTCTGGGAGCACGCCTACTACCTGAACTACCAGAACCGTCGCGCCGAGTACGTGCAAAACTGGTGGAACGTGATCAATTGGGATGTCGTCGCCGCGCGCTACGCAACCGCCGTGGGTTAGGTCCATTTGACATCAGAAGGTCATACCCGCAACCACAAGAGGCCCGTCCAATCGGATCATCTTCCGGTTGATTGTTGTTGTCACGTAGTTCAACCCAAATGGCGTGCGCAGCGATGCCATGCCGCAAATTCACAGAGGAGTCAGGAGATGAGGACAGGATCGAGACCGTTGACACGCCGCCAGTTCATTTATTTGACGGGTATGGCCGGAGCCGGCCTGGCCGTCGCCGCTTGTGTCCCTGCGGGCGCGCCCCAGGCGGGACAGGCATCGCCGGCAATGCCGATGACGAATGAGTACGTCATCAAACATCCCATCATCCAGGATCCGCAAGGCGTGGATCCCAACAACCCCTTGACGCCGCCGAACAAGACCATGGGCACCATGTACCACGATGGTCTTTACCGCCTGACCCGAACTGGAATCGAACCGAACCTTGCCACCGCTCTGCCCGCTATTGAAAATGAGGGCCGCAGGTGGACGATCCCACTACGCGCAGGGGTAAAATTCCACAATGGCGAGGCATTCACCGCCGCCGACGTCAAGTACTCCTTGGACTTCATCAAGGAGTACGCTCTCTCCACCTCAAGTCTGCTCGTCAACATCGAAAACGTGTCCGTCCAGGACGATCTCACCGTCGTGATCGACCTTGTCGCGCCCGACTCGTTCCTGCTCTCCGCCATGTCGGTCACCGACGGCCCGCGCATCGTGGCCGCCGGCGCCTATGACGGCGCGCCGGTCGAAAAAGAGGGCTTGCAGACCGCGCTCACAAGCGCCGTGCCGGGCGTGACGACCGGGCCATACGAGCTGATCGAGTACAGTGTCGAGGAGCGCGTCGTGCTCAAGCGCTTCGACGACTACTGGGGCTGGGATCTGTTCTGGGGCGGCTTCTCCGAGAGCATTCCCAAGTACCTCGTGTTCGAAGTTGTGAATGACCCGACCGTGCGCGTCTCCCAACTCCTGGCGCAGGCCCAGGACTGGAACTACAACGTGTCGCCGACGCTTCAGGCGCGCATCGAGGAGACCGAGGGTCTGAATTCAATCCCCGTCGCCGATCCCTTTATCAACTACCTGGCCTTTGTCGGCGAAGGCGTTCTGGGCTTCACCGAGCAGGGCATCCACAACCGCAAGGCGATCAGCGCGGCCATGGACCGCGTCGACATCAACAACGTTGTCAACGCCGGTCTGGGCAGCCCGGCCTTCAGCTTCTGGTATGCGGACGATCCGCTGGTCAACCAGGAGGTCGAAAAGATCCATTCGCTGCACGCCGATCTCGACACCGCCCGTGAGCACCTGAAGATGGCTGGCAACCCCGACGGCTTCAGCGCACACATCGTTCTGGCCGAGGGGCGCGGCTACGAAAAACCTGCCAGCATCATCCAGGAGCAGGTTGCCAAAGTGGGCATCGATCTGACCGTCGAGGCCAACGTCTCATCCGCCAACTGGCCCCGTGTCATCGATAACGAGGTCGATGGCGTCTACCATGACGCCGGCGATTCCGGCATCTGGGTGGTCGAATATGGCCGCTACTATGCCCCGCCCTATGGCATTTCGCCCTGGCACATGGATGACATGCCCGAAGAATGGCTCGACCGCTTCATGGGCGCCATGCAGCGCATGAGAGAGGCCCCGCCCGGATCGGAGGAATACGCCGATGCGGTCAGGAACGTACAGTTTGTGAACGCCGATCTTGCGATTCACGTCCCTGTCGTCCATGGCGCGCGGCTCGAAGTCTACTGGGACTACCTGGAAGGGATCGAGTCCAGCCCGACCATCACCCCCATCATCCACGGCGTCACCGTCGCCGAAACCGAAAACGGTCCGCCCGAACGCGACACGCCCATGTAGAACGACTTCCGACTTAAACAACGATATAGCATATTGCGTGCAACGTGCTGGGCAGCCCCAGAAGCACCTAACGAACAGTACGTTGTGCGCTTTGTGCGTATTTCGCATTTTGGTCCCAATGGGCGGAAACGTTTTCCGGCAAAGAGCAAGGTCGTGGCCGCACTGATTGAAGCTGATAGCGTAAAACGCTACTACTCAAGTTCGTCCTGGTTGCAGCGCCTCCTGCTACTGCGCGGCAGCGAGATACAGGCCGTTGACGGCGTGTCGCTGCGCATTGACGCCGGCGAAATCGTCGGCTTGGTGGGGGAAAGCGGTTGCGGCAAGACAACGCTTGGCTGGCTGCTGGCCGGTCTTGCACAACCGACCGAGGGTGCCGTGCGCTTCAAAGGGCGCTCACTGGCAAAAATCGACGCGCAGACGAGAAAAAAAATTCAGCTCCTGTTCCAATACCCCAGGGAATCTCTCAATCCACGCCACAATGTGCGCACGATTCTGAGCTATCCGATCCGCAAAATGGGATACACCGCGCCGGCGGAGGTCACGGCGCGCATCCGCACTCTGCTTGACGCGGTAGGACTCCCGTCGCGCTATGTGGACCGCTACAGTTTTCAACTTTCCGGCGGCGAGTTGCAGCGCGTCGCCCTGGCCAGAACGCTGGCGCTCGAGCCGGAATTCATCGTCTGCGACGAGCCGACATCGGCTGTAGACATGAACGTCAAGGTGCAGATATTGAAGCTGCTGTCCGACATCAGCCGCGACAAGGGAATATCGCTCCTGTTCATCTCCCATGACCTGAGCGCAGTCAGGTTCATCGCCGACAGAATCTGCGTGATGTATCTCGGCAAAATCGTCGAGCAGGCGCCGGCCCGGCAGCTCTTCGAGCGCCCGCATCACCCGTACACGATCGCGCTGCTGGACGCGATCGCCGACATCGATCCGGAGGCGACGCGCAAGGCGTCGCTCCAGGGGCAGCCGCCCTCCCCCGTTTCCCCGCCGGCAGGTTGCAGATTTCACCCCCGCTGCGCCTATCAGGAGCAGGTGGGAACGCTCTGCCGGGAGCGCGGCCCGGTCTTGCAGCCGCTGTCAACCGATCATCTCGTCCGCTGTTTCCTCTACCCCGAAAACGGTCAGAACATCGACCTTGAACAGTAGGGGCGCGGTCGTACGATGTCATTGCCCGGCGCCACCAACAGAGCAGCGCCGCCTGCATCCCTGAAGAGCCGCATTGCACAGTGTCATTTCTCAAATACATCGGGCGGAGGATCGTTTCCGCCATACCGACCCTGATTCTGATCACCTTTCTCTCCTTCGGCCTGCTGTATGTCACGCCGGGCGGACCGGTTGAGGCGTTGGCCGGCATGTTCGGCACGCCTGAGCAGAAGGAACGCATCCGCGAGGAATTGGGCCTGAACGACCCCATGCACGTCCAATACCTGCGCTGGATCAGTGGCGTACTCTCCGGCGATTTCGGCGAAATGATCGTAATGGCCCCCGGCACGCCGATCGCTGAGATGCTGCGCAAGCCTCTTCTCACCACATTCTGGCTGACGCTCGGCGGTGCCCTGGTTGCGCTTATCGTCGGCCTTACCATCGGCGCACTCTCTGTGGTCAAGCCAAACTCCTGGCTCGACACTCTCTCCAGGGTCGCCAGCATCGCCACCTATTCGGTCCCCGATTTCTGGCTGGCGATCATCCTTCTCTTCGTGTTTGGCGTGATTTTCCGCTATCGCTGGGCCATAAGCGGCCAGATCGACTTTGCCCGCAACATCACCTTTTCGCTGCAAAGTATGATGCTGCCGGCCATCGCCCTGGGCCTCGCCAAGGCCGGGATCGTCGCCCGCATCACCCGCGGCGAACTGTTCGATGTCCAGAACAAGCCGTTCATTCAGTTCGAAAGAATCATGGGCCTGCCCAATCGGGTAGTCATCAAGGATATGCTGCACAACGGCATCCTGCCCATCGTCACCGTACTCGGATACACGATCGGCCTGATCTTCCGCGGCACATTCCTGGTTGAAGTCGTGTTCGGCACGCCCGGCATCGGCCTGTTCCTGGTGCGGGCGGCCAAAACACAGGAGTACGCGCTCCTGCAAACGCTCGTGCTCGTTATCGGAACCGTCTTCATCCTGTTGAATCTGCTGACCGATATCCTGTACGGTGTCCTCGATCCGCGTGTGCGCACCTGACGTTGGAGGCAATCTGTGAATACGGCCCGCTTTCGTATTCTGTGGAACCGATTCATCGGCGACAAACTGGTCGTGTTGGGATCGGTTCTTGTTCTATTCTTTCTGGTGATCGCCGTCTTTGGCCCGCAACTCGCCCCCTATAACTTCGCGCAGCAGTTCAGGGCGTCGGCCGGCGAACTTCTGCCGATCGACGTGATGTCAACCACGGCCACCGGCGAGCGGCTGCTGATCGGGAGCGATTCGCTGGGCCGCGATATGTTGAGCCGCCTCATCTACGGCACGCGCACGACCCTCGTCATCTCGATTTCAAGTGTCCTCATGGCGAGCCTGCTGGCAATTGTTCTCGGCAGCCTCACCGGCTACTTCCAAGGCTCGCTTTTCGACGAGATCGTGATGCGCCTGATCGATGCGCTGCTCACCTTTCCCGGCATCCTGCTGGCCGTCATTCTCGTCGCGGCCTGGGGCACGCAGGGGATAGAAATCGGGCCTATTACCACGACGCCGGAGATGACGATCGTGTTTGCTCTCGTATTCACATTCACCCCGCGCCTGACCAGAACGATGCGCGGCTCCACCATTCCGCAGGCGCAACGCGCCTACATCAAAGCCGCCCAGCTGATGGGCATGCCCGTCTGGCGCATCGTCGCATTTGAGCTGACGCCGAACTGCCTGACCGCTGTCGTCATCCAGTCAACCACCTACCTGGGACTGGCCGTCTTCAGCACGGCTGGGCTGGGGTTTCTGGGACTGGGCCCGGCTGAGCCCCAACCCGAGTTGGGCAAAATCCTGGCCAGAACGCAGGAATACTTTCTCAATCGACAGTTCTGGCACATTTTCATCCCCGGCTTCACTATCTCGCTGCTCGTGTTCGCCTTTTCCGTGCTCGGCGACGGCATCCGCAACGTGCTCGATCCCGAATACCGTTTCGAAGAGGCCGAAGTCTGATGGGCACCGTTAACGACTCCCGCCCACTCCTGCAAATAGAGAATCTGCGCGTCCACTATGGCGCCGGGCGCCAACGCCTGAACGCGGTCAACGGGCTTTCTCTCACGGTTGGCGCAGGTCAGACCGTCGCCATTGTGGGCGAGAGCGGCAGCGGCAAGAGTTCCGCGGCCATGGCCCTCGTCAATGGTCTGGCCGCCAACGGCGAATGGGAGGCCGATCGTATCGTTTTTCAAGGCCAGGAGATCAGCCGACAGGAGCTGATGCGCCTGCGCGGCCGCGCCATTACCTACATGATGCAGGACCCCAGCGGCGCGCTCAATCCGGTGCTGACCGTCGGCGAACAGATCAGGCGCGTCCTGAAATACCATACTTCGCTGTCGAAGGCGGAGCGGGAGGCCCACGCGATCGAACTGATGGAGCGCGTCGAGATCCCCGATGCGGTCTCACGTCTGGACGCCTTTCCGCATGAGTTCAGCGGTGGTATGCAGCAGCGAATCGTGTTGGCGATGGCGCTGGCGCCGTCGCCCGTGCTGTTGATCGCCGACGAACCGACCACGGGGCTTGATGTCACGGTAGAGGCCCAGATTTTCGCCCTGCTTGACCGGCTCAAGCGGGATCTTACGATGTCTGTCGTGCTCGTGGCACACGATCTGGGCGTCGTCGCAACCAGCGCCGATGAAGCGATTGTGCTGTATGCCGGTAAAGTCGTTGAATGGGGAAGCGTCGCCGCACTGTTCCACCGCCCGCGTCATCCCTACACGATCGGCCTGCTCCGCTGCGCCCACGATCTGCACGAAAAGAACGTCCTCAATCCTATCCCCGGTCGCATTCCCGGGCTGGGCGAACGACCGCACGGCTGCGTCTTTCATCCTCGCTGCGCCTGGAAGACCGCCGAATGTGAATCCACCGATCCCGAGCTGATTCAGCTGGACGGGCACAGCGTGGCCTGCTTTCATCACGACAAACTGTCGATCTGAAGCGGTTGCTCCACCGCGTCGTGGTTCCTCGCGCCGTTCACGAATTTCCCCTAATGCCAAGACCATTATCGATTCAATCCTGACCCGCCTGGCGGGTTCGTCAGCGCGCCATAAGATCGGTTATAATCTCTAATTATCACTACAGTGCCAATCGTCAGAGACCGCACAAGACACCGGCTTCGAACAACCAGCGAGTCAGCCCTATGAAAGCAGTTGCCAAGTACGGATATGGCGATAAGGAAGTTGAGATGCGGGACGTGCCCGAACCGCAGATCGGGCCGGAGCAGGTGTTGGTGGAGGTAAAGGCCACCGGTGTTTGCGGCTCCGACGTGCATATGTGGCGCAATAAGCAGTCGTGGGAGATCACGCTGCCGCTCGTGCTGGGCCACGAATTTGCCGGGGTCATCGTCGATGTCGGCGACAACGTCTCCGATTGGCAGATCGGGGACCGGGTCGCGGTAGAAACCGCAGCTGAGATCTGCGGGGCCTGTGTCTACTGCCTGAGCGGCGACTACAACCTCTGCCCGAATCGCCTCGGCTACGGCGCGCTGGCCGACGGCTCCATGACCCGCTATGTGGCTGCCCGCCCGCAAATCCTGCATCGCGTGCCGGAGAACGTGCCTGACGAACACGCCGCCCTCACCGAACCCATCTGCGTCGCCTACAACGCGCTGGTCGAAAAAACGACCATGAAACCCGGTGACCTGGTCGTGATCCAGGGCCCTGGCCCGATTGGCATCATGGCCTTGCAGATCGCACGCATCCGCGGCGCAGGGACGCTCGTCATTCTCGGTACCGACGCCGACGCCAAGCGCATGGAAGTGGCGGCTGAGCTGGGCGCCGATCACACGCTCAACGTCCAGCGCGACGATGCGATGGCCCTGATCCGCTCACTGGGCGACGGCTTCGGCGCCGACCTGGTCATCGAAGCCACCGGCGTCAGCAAAGCGCTGCAACAGTCGTTGGAACTGGTGCGCCCCAATGGCCGCATCACCAAGATCGGCTGGGGGCCGCAACCCTTGGATTTCAGCCTCGACCCGCTGGTCGGCAAAGCCGTAACGCTCCAGGGCACCTTCAGCCACCTCTACCCCACCTGGGAGCGCGTGCTGGCGCTGCTCTCCACGGGGCAGGTGAATCTGGCGCCCGTCATCGGCGGCATCTACCCGCTCGAGGACTGGGAAGAGGCATTCGAGGCAATGGAGCAGGGCGAAAACGTGAAATCGGTCCTCCGCCTGGACGCGTGAAACGCACAGACTCGATTCTGTCCCACATGGAAGCGAGGTAGGACATGGCCTATTCGCCGCCGATACCCGACAGCACAGCCGAACCCACTTGGGAGATCGCGCAACTCTTCCCCGCCCAGGGTCACTGGAGCGAGGAGGAATACCTCGCGCTCGACACCAACCACCTCATCGAATACTCACACGGGCAGATAGAGGTCCTGCCGATGCCAACACAGTCGCATCAGCTATTGGTCATCGCCCTGTTTAAGTTTCTGGACAACTTTATACGCACACGACAACTGGGCACAGTTCTGCTTGCGCCCATGCGGGTTCAACTCTGGCAAGGCAAGTTCAGAGAGCCGGATATCCTTTTCATGCGCACAGAGCATGAAGACCGCCGCTCCGATCAGTTCTGGCAGGGCGCCGATCTGGTCATGGAGGTCGTCAGCCCCGATGATCCGCGCCGGGATAGGGTGACCAAACGCCGCGAATACGCGCAGACGGGCATCCCCGAATACTGGATCGTTGATCCCGCGCAGAGGTCGATCACCGTTCTGACATTGGACGAGCAGACCTACGCCCTCCACGGTGAGTTCGACGAAGGCGCAGACGCCACGTCCGTCTTGTTGGATGGATTCGCCGTTTCCGTGTGCGCCGTGTTTTCTGAGGTCAGTTGAGAGAGGGTTGCAGGCAATTCAGACTGCCCCGTCCTCGATGATGTGTCAAAGCAACAACATATTGGCATTCCACTTTCCACCCCTTACGGAGTCCTCTTGTGTCGAAGAAAGCCCCACTCATCCAGGTTTCCCTGGACGTAACATCCATTGATGAGGCTTTGGAGTTGGCGGGCGCGGCCGTGCGCGCCGGCGTGGACTGGTTGGAGGCCGGCACGCCCCTGATCCTGGCCGAGGGGCTGCACAGCGTGCGCGCCATGCGCGCGGCCTTCCCCGATCATCCGATTGTGGCCGACCTGAAGACGATGGATGGGGCCGGCCTTGAGGCGGAGATGATGTTCCAGGCCGGCGCCGATTACGTTGTCGTCATGGGTGTCGCCCACGATGCCAGCATCATCGAACAGGTGAAAATGGCGCAGCGCTGCGGCGGCAAAGTCATGTGCGATGTGATGCTCTGCGCCGACAAAGCGGGCCGCGCCAAAGAGGCCCAGGAGATGGGCGTCGATGTCATCATCGTTCACACCGGCTTCGATGAGCGCAACATGATCCCCGGCCTCAGCCCTCTTGACGACCTGCCGGCCATCCTCGCCGCCGTCGACATCCCCGTGCAGGCCGTGGGCGGGTTGACGGTCGAGCAGGCCATCGAAACGATCCAAATGGGCGCCGAGATCGTCGTCTTCGGCGCGCCGCTGGTGATCGCCTCCGATGCCTTCACCGCGGCCACCGACGATTTTGAAGGCCTGCTGCGGGAGATTGTAGCCAAGGTCAAAGGAGGGCAAGAACCGTGAAGTCGCCTGCGCCCCGAAACCGCACAATCACATTGAGTGACACCGAGCGCGCACGCTATGGCAATCGCCTGCTCACTTTGCAAGAGTCGGTCCAGCTTGACGCGATCCTGGACCGCACAATCCACCAGAATACAATGGCCGCGCTGGATTATCTGCCCGACCACTTTGCCGACCTCATCTTTGTCGATCCGCCCTATAATCTTTCCAAGCAGTTCAATGGCCGCGCCTTCGCGGCGCGCTCATTGGACGCATACGAAGTGTGGTTGACGGGCTGGCTGCCGCAAATGGCGCGTCTACTCAAGCCGAACGGTTCACTCTATGTCTGCGGTGATTGGCGCTCCTCTGCCGCAATCCACCGCGTCGCGCAAAGTCACTTTATTGTGCGCAATCGGATCACATGGGAGCGGGAAAAGGGCCGGGGCGCAAGCGCCAACTGGAAGAACGCCGCCGAGGACATCTGGTTTTGCACCCTTTCCGATGACTACGTGTTCAACCTGGATGCGGTCAAACTCACGCGCCGCGTGCGCGCCCCGTACACCGACGAGAACGGCGCGCCCAAGGACTGGCAGGAATCTGCCCCTGGTAGCGCCGACGCTTCGCCCGCTCTTTCAGAAGGGCGCTTTCGCCCCACCCATCCGTCGAATCTGTGGACCGATCTAACCGTCCCCTTCTGGTCGATGCCGGAGAATACCGATCACCCGACCCAGAAGCCGGAAAAGCTGTTGGCCAAAGTCATTCTGGCGAGCAGCAAGCCCGATGCCGTCGTCTTCGACCCCTTCCTCGGCTCCGGCACGACATCAGTGGTCGCAAAAAAGCTGGGACGCCGCTTTGTCGGCGTTGAAATCGAGTGGGACTACTGCTGCCTGGCCGAAAAGCGTCTGGCCCTGGCCGCTGACAATCCGACTATACAGGGCTATGCAGATGGTGTATTCTGGGAGCGCAACACATTGGCTGAACAGAAAAGTTTCAAAAAAATCACAGGCTGCGAATTCCCCTAAGACCCAACCTCAGCTTTTCAAGTCGGAGGTTGAGTCATGAAAAGCAGGATTTTTTCCGGCCAGGCATTTGTTGCCATCGAACGGGAAACACTTGACCTGCTTACCGAGCAATCGGATTTCCTTACTCCCAGTACACTAGAGAGTACCCGTGCGGCAGGTGATGCGATTCAGGACATTCTTGCCCGAAACCTTGATGCCGTTTTGGGAGACTGGGTATCCGAATACTCGATCGACTTTGCGCGCCGGGCAATGGCAGATTTGGCTTTTCGGGATGTGGACGGCAACTACTACGTTATTGATGTCAAAACACACCGAAGAAGCACCAAATTCAACATGCCGAATTTGACATCGGTTGAACGGCTGACGCGATTCTATGAGGACGACAAGAATTACTTCGTGGTCCTGATGGTGCAGTATGATCTACAGGGAACCAATGCTGTTTTCTCCCGTATCCATTTTGTGCCAATTGAATTCTTGAGTTGGGACTGCCTGACTATCGGTGCGCTTGGCTGGGGTCAGATACAGATTGCGAATTCCAACAACATTGTGATGAATACGCAACCTTCTCGCAAGCAGTGGATCCTCCAATGTGTGACATCATGCTTGAGTTTTATCTTAAAGAGATTGCAAAAACCGGAGACCGTTTACGACGATTTGAGGAAATTAAGGCCTATTCGACGGGTAAACTGGAAGACTCATGAGACAATTCTGCGAAGACCCTGCCAATCTGGCCTGTACTATCAAAACGAAGGAGAAATAATATGAACCTGCTTGAAGACATCCAGGATATTCGCTTCCCGGCCACACTGCCGGATACGCTGCTGGCCGTCCATCAGACTTTCGACACGCCCCAGGTCGATGACATACACGCCGCAGTGGGCAAGGCCCTGACCGAGAGCGGTATCATGGCGCCGATGCAGCCGGGCGATTCGGTCGCTATCGGCGCCGGCAGCCGCGGCGTCGCAAATCTCGCCCGCATCGTACGCGCCGCCGCCGATCACCTCAAGGCCGCCGGCATGAGGCCATACGTCGTGCCGGCCATGGGCAGCCACGGCGGTGCAACCGTCGACGGACAGAAGGAAATCCTCGCCGGCATGGGCGTGACCGAAGAGGCGATCGGCGTTGAGATCCGCGCGACGATGGAGGTGGAGGAGATTGGCCGCATCCCCAACGGGCCGGCGGTCTGCCAGGGCAAGGATTCGATGGCCGCCGATCATGCGGTCCTGGTCAGCCGCATCAAGCCGCACACCGACTTCCGCAGCCACCTGGAGAGCGGCCCTTCCAAGATGAGCGTCATCGGCTGGGGAAAACAGCACGGCGCCTCCATGATGCATAGCGGCGGCGGCAGGAATTTCCAGATCTACCTGGAACCGGCCGCGCGCGTTTACGAGACAAATACCAACTTCCGCGGCGCCATCTGCCCGGTCGAAAACGCCTATGAGGATACCGCGCTCATCGCCGGCCTGACCGCAGCCGAGGTGGGCACGAAAAAAGAGGCCGATCTGCTGGTCAAGGCCAAGGAATACCTGGCCCAGATCCCCTTCGCAGCCGTGGACGTGCTGGTCGTGCGCGACCTGGGCAAGAACATCTCCGGCACCGGCATGGACACCAACGTCATCAGCCGCCTGAGCATCCCCCGCCAGCCTGAGAATTTCGGGAAAGTGGACGTGGCCATCATCACCGTTCTCGACCTGACCGAAGAGACCCATGGCAATGTCTCCGGCCTGGGCCTGGCCAACGTAACTACGGCGCGGGTCTTCCGCAAGATCGACTGGCAGGCGACCTATATGAACGCGGTGACCTCCGGCATCTTCAGCGCCACCCGCTCCCACCTGCCCCTCACCTTCGCCGACGACCAACGCGCGCTGGAGGTCGCCCTGCGCATCTGCGCCGAACCCCAGGACGAAGCCAGGATGGTCTTTATCCGCGATACGCTGAGCCTGGAAGACTTCTACGTCAGCCCCAGCCTGCGGGCAGAGGTCGAAGCACATCCTCGCCTCACCATCACCGGCGAAGCGCCGCTCTCCTTCATGCACGGTGTCATGCAGACCCCGTGGCAACTGGAACCGGCGCTGGAGTACGCATGAGATTCGGGGAGGACATCTGCCGTCTCGCCCTTCTGCTTGGCGACCCCTGCGGGATCGGGCCCGAGATCGCGGCGCGCGTGCTGGCACAGGAAGCCGGACCGGACAGAGTATCGGCCCAGTTCGATGGCGCGGGCATCGTCGTCATCGGCGATCCCTGGCTGCTGGATTGGGGCGCGCAGTGCGCCGACGTTTCTCTCGATCTGCCATGCTACAGTTCGCCGGAGCAGTTGCCGTCCTCGACCAATGGCCCATTGCTCCTGAGCGGCCCATCTTTCCCGCCTGATGCGCACACACCGGGGCAGGTGAGCGCGGCCGCCGGCCGCTACGTCCTGCAAACGCTCGACTACGCCGCCGAACTGGCCCGCGCCGGCGCCATTGACGGCATCTGTTACGCCTCCTTGAATAAGCAGGCAATGCACGCGGCCGGCAGCCGCCATGAGGACGAGTTGCGCTACTTCGCCGACCGCCTCGACGTGAGCAGCTATGTGGGCGAGGTCAACACGCTGGACGACCTGTGGACCTCGCGCGTCAGCTCCCACATCCCCTTGCGAGCCGCGTGTGACCGCATTTCGGTTGATGAAATTCTGCCCGCCATCCGTCTGATTCATCAGACCATTCGCCAGAGCGGAGTGCCCTCGCCCCGCATCGCCGTGGCCGGTCTGAATCCCCATGCCGGTGAGGGCGGGCTGTTCGGCAGCGAGGAGATTGACATCATCCGCCCCGCGATCGAGGCCGCCCTGGAGCAAGACATCGCCGCGAGCGGGCCATTCCCGCCGGACACCGTCTTTGTGCGGGCGCGCCGCGGTGAGTTCGACGGCGTCGTGACCATGTACCACGATCAGGGGCAGATCGCCATGAAGCTGCTGGGTTTTGAGCGCGGCGTCACCGTCCACGGCGGCCTGCCTACGCCGATTACAACCCCGGCGCACGGCACGGCCTTCGACATCGTAGGGCAGGCGAAAGCCAACCCGCAGGCACTGAAGCGCGCGCTTGAACTCTGCGCGCACATGGTTTTCCCTGCATAGAGGATGGCGTGATGAAAGGTGGACTGGCAATTCACGGCGGCGATCCTGTGCGCGCGCGTCCCTGGCCGGGCTGGCCGCAGTGGGATGAAAACGAACGCGCCGGACTGCTGGCCGTGCTCGAACGGGGCGAATGGGGCGGTTACGACGCGGCTGTGGACGAGTTTGAGCGCGCCTTTGCCGCCCGCCATGCCGCGCGCTTCTGCGTCACGACGGTCAACGGCACAACCACGCTGGAGACCGCGCTGCGCGCCCTGTGCATCGGCCCCGGCGATGAAGTGATCGTGCCCCCGTACACGTTTGTGGCAACAGCCGCCGCTGTGCGTACTGTCGGCGCCACTCCTGTCTTTGCCGATGTGGAACTGGAGACGTGGAATCTCTCCATGCCTGCCGTGGAGGCGGCAATCAGCGCACGCACGAAAGCGATCTTACCGGTCCACTTCGGCGGCCTGCCGGTCGATTTCGACACCCTGCTGCCACTGGCAGAACGCAACGGTCTGGCGGTCATCGAAGACGCGGCCCACGCCCACGGCAGCAGTTGGAATGGACAGCCCGTCGGCGCCCTCGGAGCGGCCGGCTCTTTCAGCTTTCAGGCGAGCAAAAATCTGACCGCCGGCGAGGGCGGGGCGCTGCTGACCAACGATGCGGACCTGGCGGAGCAGCTGTGGAGTATCGCCAACTGTGGACGGCGCCGTGACGGCGAGGGCTATGAGCACCCCAATCTGGGCACCAACCTGCGCCTGAGCGGATGGCAGGCGGCGGTCCTGTCGGCTGGGCTGTCCCGGCTGGATGACCAGTTGCAGCGCCGCATGATCAACGCCCGCCGCCTGCGCGGCTTTCTGGCCGAGATCGACGGGCTGACGCCCCAGCGCTGGGATCCCCGCGCCGACGCTCATGCCCATCATCTCTTTCTCATGCGTTACGACGCCGAACGATTCGGAGGGCTGTCGCGCCAGAAGTTCATCACCGCGCTGCGCGCTGAGAACATCCCCGCGTCCTCGCTCTATGCCTACCCCCTCTACCGCCAGCCCCCACTTTTCGAACCCTTCAGCCGGGTGACGCCCTGCCCCAACAGTGAAATGCTCTGCAAGCAAACCATCTCCCTGAGCCAAAACCTCCTCTTGGCCGAGCCGGACGAGATGGACGATATCGCGAACGCGATCCTGAAAGTGCGCGAAAACATCGGCGCGCTGGCATGAAATAGCGCACGCGGCGCACTGTTCCCTATCCTCAGACCAAAATTCAAGATAGTTGATGGGATCAGAATTGCGCTCATCCTGCCCCGGTCAGCAACTCGAGCAGCGTTTCATCCCCGCCGAAATTTCCCGGTTTTATCACCACCAGCGTTGGCCGTCCGTCAATGTCGGCGCGGCACAGCGGCATCCCTGGCAACAGCTCCCGCTCGACCGTCAGCCTGTCCACGCCCAGGCGTTTCAGAACTTGCATCGCCGTGGCGCCGCCGGCGAGGATCAGCAGGTCGGGCGGCCGCCGGGCGAAGACGGCCGCGCTGACGACTGCCAGATGGTCGGCCCGCCGCCGCGCATCACTGCCCTCCAGCATCGCGGCGGGATGGGGTTTCGGCTGCTGCAACAGCCAGATCGGCTGCGCCGGATCGAGCGCGGCGGCGGCATCCGCATCGGTCTCCGCTAACACGATCATCCGGCTGACAGACAGGTGCGGCGCACCGCGCTGGGCCGGCACGCGCCCAACCTGCTCATTCGACCCGGAGCGGAGCAGAAAGGCGATCTGCCGGTGGGCGGATTCGCTGCCGCTGCCCACCACCAGCAAGACCGACCGGCCTCGAGACGGCATCTGTTGCGCGTTCCATGTTTCCGCTACCCCCGCCGCCGCGAAGCCGCCCTGCTCGCCAACTCGACGGGCATAGGCGCCCGCCAATCCGGCGCTCCCGCACGGCAGCGCCTCCTGTTGCGCCCGCAACACCGTGTCCAGATCAGCGTCCGTCAGCGCGTCTACAACCAGAACGTTGCGCCGCGCGGGAACACAAGCGTCTGTCCTGTACACTGCCTCCTTCATACGCGCAGCCAGCTCGTCCCCGCGCACCTCTTCCAAAGAAAGCGCCGCCACAGGATGACGACTCTGCTCTCGCAGGAGGGATGGCAAATGGACGGCTGTGCCTGGCGCTGTCTCCTGGGGTTTGGACACTCGGCGCCGGGCAAAGGGCAGCGCTAGCTCAGGGGCCGCGAGATTGCCATTGCGCAGGCCGCGGTCCTGGGCCGGGAAGGCTGGGCAAACGACGGCGACGGGCGCGTCCAGCAGATCCAGCAGCGCATCCAGTTCGCTGCCGATGTTGCCGCGTAGGGTCGAGTCGATCTTCTTGTACCACTGGGCGTCCAGGGCGAGGAAGGACGCCGCTGTGTTGCGCGCCTGTCGCGCGGCCTCCTCGGGCGGAAGATGGCGGGAGTCCGAGGTGAAGGCAAGCGCCCCCGCTGGCGGCGGCGCTTCAGGAATATCGAGGAAGATTGTCGCAGGCAGCCCGAAGTGGTGAAGGCGGGCTGCCGAATCCGCCGCGCCGGTCAGATCGTCTGCCAGGATATTCAGGTATCTCAAGGCGTCAGTTCCTGCTATACTTAATGGCAGTCGGCACTCCTCCTGCAAAACCGCTGCGTGCCTGACTTTGCCAGCATAATCTTGCTTGCGCAAGCGCGCAAGTGCCCATGTAAGAGCAACTTGCGGCCGCTTGTCAGGAATCGCACAGGCCGCGGGTTACGAATCACTGAACGATGACGCAAATCAATCTGTTCGAACAAGATACACCGCTGCAATTTGAGCGGATTCTGATCTATCCCTACCCGGACCTGCGCCGCCTGTGGGTACGTATCTGGCTGCCCGCCCGCCTCGAAGACGAAGCGCCCAATGTCGAGTTGATCGTCTACAACCCCGACGGCACGGAAAATAGCAGTCTCGTCCTGCTGGCCCAGACCGATACCCGCCTCAACAATACCCTGCACCTGAAAAACCCTGTCTTGCCTGATGAATCCTACCGGGTGCAGGCGCTGCTCTCCGTCGGGCTGAGCAAGGACGCGCAACCTGTAGACCTTCAGACGTTCGACCTGACGCTGACCTTTCGCGACCCGGAGGCCGGCGAACCAGGATTCGGCATTGGAAGTTCCTGACACCCACCCGCCCCATGAGCTCATCAACCGCTATCTCTCACTACCATGACCTCCTCAACCGGCCTGGCCTCGCCGGGGACAGTTGGGAACTGCTCACAGCGCGCATGGCGGAGCGTCACTTGGTCTTCGGCGAGCGCCCTCTTTGTACGGTCCTGCGCCCGCTGATCTACTCGCCGACCGAGTGGCGTTATTTGACCACCCGCACGGAACAGGTCGCACGCGTATTCGACCGGCTCGCCCGCCTGATGCTGGAGGATGACGAACTGCGGGCGCAGATCTACGCGACGCCGCAGGAGGAGCAACTGCTCCAAATCGATCGCGGCTTCGACGGCACGATCCCCACCGCCCGCCTGGACAGCTTCTACGCCCGCAACGAGGATGGCAGCCGCAATCTGAGTTTTGTCGAAATCAACGGTGAAAGCCCGGCCTCAATGGCCTATTCGGACGTGCTGAGTGATCTGTTCCTCGAACTGCCCGTCATGCAGGCTTTCGGCCAACGCTATGCCGTTCGTGCGCTGCCCAGCAAGAGACCGGCTCTGGACGAGTTTCTGCGCGTTTACTACGAATGGCGGGGCAATCGCCGCAAACTTCCCGAAATTGCAATCGTCGATTGGCATGGCGTGCCGACCTCTAGCGAATTCGAATTGTTCGTCGAGTTCTTTGCCGAAAACGGCATCAAGGCCGTCATCTGCGCCCCGGAGGAGATGGAGTTCCGGCGCGGGCAACTGTACGCCGACACGACGCCGGTCGATTTCGTCTACAAACGCGTGCTGACCAACGAACTATTGCTCCGCTACGGGCTGGATCACCCGATGATTGACGCGCTGCGCGCCCGCGCCGTCTGTGTGGTGAACCCGTTCAGTTGTAAACTGCTCCACAAGAAGGCCAGTTTCGCGGTTGTTAGCGACGAACGCAACGCCCATCTGCTGACCACAGCCGAACAGCAGGTGGTGCGCGCCCACATTCCTTGGACGCGCACTGTGGCGGAGCGTACCACCCGTGACCCGGCCGGCAATCGAATCGATCTACTGCCCTGGATCAGCGCCAATCGGGAGCGGCTGGTACTCAAACCGAACGATGAGTACGGCGGAAAAGGCGTGCGTATCGGCTGGGAAACGCAGCAGAGCGCGTGGGACGCGGCTCTGGCCGACGCCATCAGCGAACCGTCGGTCGTTCAAGAACGGGTGCGGATCGCGTACGAAGATTTCCCAGTGCTGGACCAGGGCGGCGCTGTGGTGAGCGAACGGCGGCTGGTCGATTCGGATCCGTTCCTGTTCCGCGGCGAGCGCGTGCACGGCTGTCTGTGCCGCCTGAGCAGCGAGACGCTCCTGAACGTAACCGCCGGCGGCGGCTCGATTGTGCCCGTGTTCGTGGTCGAGGAGAAGGACGCATAGCAGGCCGCGGGTGGTGCCCATTCCTTAGCAAACGCAGAAGAAAACGAGCGAGCCATGACCGACTACAGCCAACCGTCTTTCAGCATCAGCATCGAAGAAGAGTATCAGTTTATCGACCCGGACAGCCGCGAGCTGCGCGGCTTCGCCACCGCTCAGGGACTTACACTGCGCGAGGAGAGAGAACAACCTTCCCGCTCCTCCGACTTGGCGTCTGTCGTCCCAGTCGTTGGCACACCGGTCTGCCGGGATGTGACGCAGGCCCGCCGCGAACTGTTGCGCCGCCGTCGGTCAATGCGCGAACTGGCCGCCTCGCATGGTCTAAAGCTCATGGCCGCCGGCGCCCATCCTTTCAGCCGCTGGGAGCGGGCGCACGAAGAGCCGCCCCGCTATCGCGCCTTGCTCGAAGACGCGCAGATCATCGCCCGCCGCCTGCTCGCCTTCGGCATGTATGTCCGCATCGGCATTGACGACCGCAATCTGGCCATCGACGTGATGAACGCGATGCGCTATCTACTGCCCCACGTCCTCTGCCTTGCCAACTCCTCCCCCTTCTGGCATGGCAGTGACACGGGGCTGGCCAGCTATCGCTCCGTGCTCCTGGACGCGCTGCCCCGCACCGGCATCCCCAACGCCTTCCGCAGCTACAACCACTATCTGAGCTACGTCGATATTTTCATGCGCACCAACAGCATCACCGACCCCGAAGCCATCTGGTGGGATATTCGCCCCCGCGAACTCCGGGAAGCGGGAGATCAGCCCACTCCACCCAGTGGGTCGACGCTGGAGATTCGCGTCTGCGATGCCCTGCCGCAGATCGACGACGCGCTCGCCGTCGCTGCGCTGATCCAGGCGACCGTCGCCTGGATGGTCGAGTTGCGCCACCGCAACATGTCCTTCCGTCTCTACGATCGCACCCTGATTGCCGAGAACAAGTGGCGGGCGGTGCGCTACGGCCTGCAGGGGAAACTGCTCGATTTCGGCATTGAACAGGAGGTCCCCATCCGCAATCTGTTGCATGAGCTGCTCGAAAGGGTCGAACCCGTTCTGGACCGGCTCAACTGCCGGGCGGAGGTTGCGCATATCCATACCATCATGGCGCGCGGGGCCAGTTCCGACCAGCAGCGCCATGTCTGGCGCGAGAGCGGCGAGGACGGCAAGGCGGTCGTCGATTTTCTCGTTGCCCAGACGGAGCGCAATAGCAGTTTCTCGTAGACAGTTCTTAGTAGGACCATACCTTTGAGTGGAAAGTTTTCACTGAAAACTGGAAACCATACTTTCGCGTAGGGATCCGTTACTCAAAACCAGAAACCAACAACTGGAAACCAAGAAAATGGTAGCACGTCCCCAATTGACGCTCGGCATCGAGGAGGAGTACCAGGTCGTCGATCCGGAGAGCGGCCAGCTGCGCTCGTTCATCACCCAGTTCATCGAAGACGGCCAGATGGAGATCGTAGAACGGGAGATCAAGGCGGAGTTGCACCAGTCGATGGTGGAACTCGGCACCCCGGTCTGCGCCACCGCCGCCGAAGCCAAAGAGGAGCTGCTGCGCCAGCGGGCCTTCATCAGCCGGCTGGCGCAGGAGAAAGGGGTCGCCATCGTAGCCGCCTCCACCCACCCCATGAGCAGCTGGTCTGACCAGGAGATAACGCCATTTCCCCGTTATCAGGGCATGCTTGAGAGGATGCAGCTGCTTGCCCGGCGTATGCTCATCTTCGGCATGCACGTCCACGTCGGTCTGGACGATCCCGACTTCGCCATCGACACGATGAACGTCCTCCGCTACATGCTCCCACATCTCCTTGCCCTCAGTGCAAGCAGCCCCTTCTGGTCTGGTCGCCGTACCGGGTTGAAGAGCTACCGCGCAGTCGTCTTCGAAGACTTCCCCCGCAGTGGCATTCCCGACGTTTTCGCCAACCGCGCCGCCTACGATGGGCTGGTCCGAACCCTGGTCAACACGCGTTGTATCCCCGACTCCAGCATGATCTGGTGGGACATGCGCCCCCACCACACTTACCCCACCGTGGAATTCCGCATCTGTGACATCTGCACGCGCGTGGACGAGGCCATCGCCATCGCCGCGCTGTGCCAGGCGCTCGTACTCTGGCATTGGAAGCTGCGCCAGCGCAATGTAACCTTCCGCGTCTACGGCAAAGAGTTGATCGACGAGAACAAGTGGCGCGCGGCCCGTTACGGGCTGGACGGCAAGATGATCGACTTCGGCAAGCAGGCCGAGCTGCCCGCCCGCGACCTGGTTCGCGAACTGCTGGAACTGGTGGGCGAGGAGATCGCCGAACTGGGCAGCGAAAAGGAGATCGCGCCGATCGAACAGATCCTCGCCAACGGCTCCAGCGCCGACCGGCAGTTGCGCGTCTACGATGCCAACGGCGGGGATATCAAAGCGGTGGTGGACCACCTTGCGGCGGAGACGGTCGAGGGGCTGTAGGGATGCGGGACTGTCCGATCAAGAGAGGGATGTTGCAGGCTACGCAGGAGCAGGTTGGGAGCTTGCGGTTAGGTGAAGAGGTTACTTGCCGGAGAAAATCGACATGAACTGGCAAGAGGTCATCGAAAAGCTCGAACTGCAAGACCTGCCCTTCAGAATTGAACTGACGGAGACCGGGCAGATCGTGATGACGCCGGTCACAGTGCTGCACGCGGCATTCCAGGGAGAGTTCGAGCACCTGCTGCGCAACTTGAAACAGGGTGGCTTGTCCCTGCCTGAATGTGCCGTAGCGACCCGCAAAGGCACGAAGGTTGCTGATGTTGCTTGGTTCTCTTACGAACGATTCGCCCGCATTCGCCACGAAACCGAAGCGCCGATTGCACCGGAAATCTGCGTGGAGATAATCTCCGCAAGCAACACTGCGGAGGAGATGAGGGGAAAAGCGCTGCTCTTCTTCGAGAAGGAGGCGGAAGAGTTCTGGCTCTGTACCGAGGAAGGCCAAATGAGTTTCTACAACCAGACAGGCCAGCTGACACGTTCGCTACTTGTGCCGGATTTCCCCGCAAACGTTGAGTTTCAGGCGGCCCGCCGAATTCTGTACCTGACGCGACCTCGCAGGGGCATTTTGCCCTCACCTCCTACTCCGCCCACAACTTCACAATCTCATCGGCATCAAAGCGTGGAAGCACCACCCGCCTGCCGTCGCGCAGGCCGTACACCCCCTCCCCCGCCGGCAGCATGCGCCCGATGCGCCGCGCCGTCCTGCCGATACGCTGCCACAAAGCGAGCAACGTCTCCACATTCTCCGGCGCGGCGGCCGCCAGCAATCCACCGGATGCGATCGTGCCCAGCGGATCGAGCTTGAACGCCGCGCACGCGGCCGCCGTCAGCGGTGTCACCTGAACGTCCGCCAACTCCACCTCCAGCCCGCAGCCGGACGCGTCGGCCATCTCCCACAGGCCGGTCGCCACGCCGCCCTCGGTCGGGTCGTGCATCGCCGTCACCAGTTCCGTCTCGGCCGCGGCCAGCGCCTGCGCCAGCACACTGATCCCCGGCTCGTACAGATAGTTGGCCGCCTCGTCCACCTGCGCGGTCGGCCAGCCTTGGGCCAATAGCGCTTCCCGCTTCTCGCGTGCGATGATCGACGTGCCCTCCACCGCCGCGCTGCCAACCAGCAAGATCTGATCGCCGGGACGGCAGCCGCCCGTGCGCACCACCTTGCGCCGCGCCACCTCGCCCAAAAGCGTCCCGGCCACCACCGGCTGATTCACCGCCGCCGTCACCTCCGTATGCCCGCCCGCCACCGTGACCTCCAGCGCGCGGCAGGCAGCGCCGACCTGGTCACAGATTTGGCGCACCTCCGCCTCCGTCGTCCCTTCGGGCAGCAGGACGGTGGGCAGATAAAAGCGCGGCCGGGCGCCGCACACCGCCAGATCGTTGGCGCACACATTCACCGCGTAGTAGCCGATCTCATCGGTGGCAAAGGTGATCGGATCGCTCTTGGCGGCCAACAGAATTTCGGCGCCGCTCAGTTCGATGACGGCGGCATCTTCACCCACGCCGGGCCCCAGGTACAGATGCGGATCCGCGGTCGGCAAAGCGGCGATAAGCTGAGCCAGCAGGTCTGCCGGCAGTTTCCCGGTCGGTATGGAGGGCATTGCGTATTGCCTGTCACCTAATGAATTGTTCGACGACGCCGGACCGCATCCCGTCAGACTGTGCGAGCGATGCCAGCGAGTTTCCCAAGAATAACACGTGCGCAACCGTGGATCAATGCGTCGGGACGCCAGGGTGCAGCCCAGCAAGGTGGCGGGGCGTGAAGGGGGGAGATCGGGAGATAGGGAGGGGAAAGTAGAGGGTCATTGGGAGGTCAACAGTACGAATTCATGATCCAGCTCCCGTGACGCCGGTCCGAGAGATCTACGGGAGTTTACGAGAGTTCTACGAGAGTTCTATGCCAAAAAATGGCCGAAAATGAGTTTCAATTTCTGGACGGTCGGGATTGGGAAGGATGACGGCGTGAGAAGAGCGGGTCATCTATTTGCGCCGGAAGAGAAAGCATAACTCGTTAGCCTGGCAGCGTGTGCGGCGCAGAATGGGGGGCGGGGCGTGAAGGGGGCCGATCCGGCGATAACGGGGGAAAGTGGAGGGGCAAATGGGAGGTCAACGGTACCAATTCATGATGCAGGCTCTCTTGACGCTAGTACGAGAGTTCTACGAGAGTTCACGAGAATTTACGAGAGTCTATGCAAAAAAGTCAATGAAAATGAGTATCAATTCCTGGACAGTCGGGATTGGGGAGGATGATGGCGTGAGAGGAGCGAGTCATGAATGTGGGGGAGGAAGAGAAAGCGGAAATTGTCGGCTTGGCAACGGGGTGCGGGAAAGATAAGATATATTATTTAATTGAATTAAAGGTGTTCCTATTGAATGGAGCGCGCGCGGCACGACCCTCCCTGTCAGATGCGCTCCCAATCCTGGGCTGTACCCGGACGCCAAAAAGCTCCAGAGGACGCCGACTGCACAAGACGCAACATTCCGCTATCCCATACGGTCGCGTTTTTCGAGCGGAGGCCGGTCCTGTGCTATGATCTAAGATGCTTACCCATGGTTCGACGCGAGCTGGCTACAATGAGTTCATGTTGCGATGCGGTCGAGCACCGGTCAACTTCATTTCCAACCCAACCCTCAATTTGAAGATTCCTGTGTCGTCGGCGCAACTGGAAACGCCCGGCATTAGTCTTCAAACATACGGAGCATCCCCGCAGCCGCGGGGCAAGTCGCAACCGGATGTTACAGCCACAGAACTACCCGCGATTCATCGGGCAGGCTCTCTTCTTGGAACCTGACCCGTTCGTAGAAATGGTCGATGACGACAATCCCTGGATTGAAGGACTTTTTCTTTGCGCCTTTATCGGTGTTTTGGTCGCGGTCGCCAAACTCGTCGGCGGGCTGCTCCTGACCGCCTCGCTGCCTCCCTCCGAGGCGCTGCTGAACATGGTGTTGTGGGGTCTGCGGCAAAGCGCGGCCAACGGCGAGACACTGTATGAAATCGAACTTGCCCTGCGCAACGTCTGGCCTTTCTTTCTGGCGTATAGCGATTACGACAGTGGCTGGTTCCGTTTCCTGGCGCTGGCGACAACCCCGCTCGGCCTCATCGGCCAGTGGCTTTGCTTCGGCCTCATCGCTCATCTAATCGCCCGCGCCTGCGGCGGCCAAGGCTCGCTTGGCCAGACCTTGGGTGCAATGGCCCTGAGCACCGCCCCTCGCCTGCTCTATCTCTTCACCGTCCTGCCCTTCGTCTCCGTCGCCTCCATCTTGATCCATGTATGGGGCGTTCTGATCGCCTATCGCGGGCTGGAGGTGGCCCACGAACTCTCTCCAGGGCCGGCGGCCCTGGCGGCGATCGGGACATGGCTGCTCCTGTTGGCCGCCAGCATCGCCGGCGGTGGACTGGCTGCGCTGCTGATTCTGGCTGGGGGCGGTCTGTGAGGCTACACCACTGGTTCCCCAACCCCCAGAAGATGAGCGACGCGGTCCAGTTGCGTTCCTCCGGTTTCACCGAGACCACCATGCGCCAATCCCTGGGCATGGTCGTGCTTCTCGGACTGCTGGCGGGCTTTGTGCCGTTTCTGGTCAATTGGGAGCAGGCCGCATCAGTCGGCAGCGCGCTGCCTTTGGCCCGTTTGGGCGCGCAGGCGTCGCGTCTGAACCAGCCGCCGCTGGAAAACGTGCCTGCTCTTTTCGTGTCGCTTGTACAGCGAAGTGGCATCGCACCAGCCAGCCCCGCCCTGCTGGGCGACCATTTGCAGATGCTCGCCGGCCTCGACCAGCCTTTGCCTGGCTGGTTGGCCGCCTTCCTCAGCGTTCTCGGCGAGTGGATCAACTGGCCGCTGCGCTGGCTCTCTGTCTGGGTCGTCTACGGCGCGCTGGTAATGGTCTGCAACAAAGCGCTCGGCGCGACCGTCCGCCTGCAGCCATTCTTTGCCGCGACAGGATTTGCTGCCGCGCCCCTGCTTTTGATCGGCCTCTCGCCGATCGCGTGTCTGGGGCCGGTGAGCAGCGCGGCCGGCGTTATCTGGGCCACTATCGTCTACGCCAGGGCCAACGAGGAAGTGACAGGTCTGCCGCGCAGTCGGTCGTTGGCGGCTGTCCTGCTTCCACTGTTGTTCGTCTTTTTGCTCAGCCTGATGGCAGTTGGGCTGTCCGTCCTGTTGGCGATCTTGCTCGTCACCAGGCTCTGAATTCCATCGCTTTCGATCGGGCTGTCCCGTCGCGGCAGCGTTTTGCAATCACGACCCATCCCTGTATCGCACAAAACGCAGTTCAGACAACCTTAGAGAGGAGTCGTCATGTACCCCAAGAGTGAAATTCTCTTTCCCCATCGGGCCATCCGACCGCTGGGCCTGGAACGAGGCGCCGACTGGCGCGAACTGGTTAATCAAGTGGCAAGCCAGCGCGACGGAAACGAGGACACACTTGCCTTCTCTCTGATGATGATCCGTCTCTGCGACTGTCTCAACTGCGACCAGAGCGGTTACAAAGCATCCCTCGGTTGTGTCACCTGCGCGCAGCGCGTCGTCGGCGCGCAGAAAGCCTCCGACCTGATGCTGCGGCAGACCTTCGAGCAGACGCGCCAGGAGATCAGACAGCAGCTGGCCACAAGGCCGAGTTGACGCGCCGGCGAACGGACTGAGACGCCCCGGGCACTCTCCAAATCCCAGGACTCAGCCTTATTGCATGAGATCACAAAGGCGCGAACCGCTCGGCTCGCGCCCTTTCGCATCTTCCTGTGTTCAGCTTCAACCGACCATCGCTACGAGACCGGCGGAGCAGTCCGCGCCGCCGGTCCGTCTGCCGTCGCGCTGCGGCAGCCATAACCGGTCCTGGTCTTTTCCAAACCGGAATTCTACCGGCCGGTTACGCAATTCGCGCTGCGGCGCTCATATTCCTTTCAGCACCTGCTGGGCTAATACCGACCCTTCGGCCAGCAGGGTCGCCACGGCTTCAGGCGAATGGGCTTCGGCATAGATGCGCAACACAGGCTCGGTGCCGCTGGGGCGAATCAACAGCCAACTGTTGTTCGTCAGAATGAACTTAACGCCGTCCTTGTTGCTCACCTGGGCCACGCTCGAGCCGGTCAGCGCACTCGGCCGATTGGCGATCAACCCCTCCACCAACTCCGCCTTGGCGAACGGTTTCACCGCCCGGTCATCGCGACCATAGCAGAATTTTCCCATATAGGGCCGCCCCATCAACTCGTCGATAAGCGCGCCCAAGGGCTTGCGCCGCCTGGCCACCAATTCCGTCAGGAGCAATCCCATCAGCAATCCGTCCCCTTCGGGAATATGGCCGAGGATGCTGATCCCGCCGCTCTCCTCCCCGCCTAGCAGCACCGGTTCCTGCAGCATCAGATCGCTGATGTAATGGAAGCCCACCGGCGTCTCGTGTACATGCAGCCCATAATGCGCGCCCAGCCGGTTCAGCATCTGTGTCGTGCTGACCGTCTTGGCAATGCTCCCGTGCAGCGACCGCTCCTGGATCAGATAATCGACCAGCAGGGCCATGATCTGATGGGGGTCGATAAAGCGTCCGTCCGGGTCGATGGCGCCAATGCGGTCGGCGTCGCCGTCTGTCGCCAATCCCAAGTGGTATTTTCCGGTCGCCATCTCGGCCACCAGGGGTTGCAGATGTTTGGCAATCGGTTCCGGGTGGATGCCGTTGAAGCCGGGATTCATTTCATTGCGCAGTTCCGTCACATGGCAATCGGCCCCCTCGAGCAGCCGTCTCAGATAAATCCGCCCCGCCCCATACATCGCATCTACAGCCACCGAGAGACCGGCCTGTTGGATCGCATCGAAATCGACCAGTTTGCGCATCTGCGTACGGAAGGCGGGCAACGGGTTGAAGCGTTCAATGATGCCGGCTTTCAACGCCTGATCATAGCCCATCATCTTGGGAGGCTGCCCCCGCCGATCGCGTAGATGAATGCGCTGCTCCACCTCCTGATGCGTGTTGACGCTGGCCGAACCACCGTATGACGCCTTCAGTTTGATGCCATTGTAACGGGGCGGATTGTGGCTGGCGGTGATCATCACGCCGCCGTCAGCCCATTTGTCAACAATTGCGTAAGAGATCATCGGCGTCGGCGCATCGGCCTGGCTTAGCCAGACGCGGATGCCGTTGCCGGCCAGCACCTCAGCCACAGCAACCGCATAGCGATCACTCAGGAAGCGCGTGTCGAACCCGACAACCAGCGATGGTTGCAGGCGCGGCAATCCCTGGAACTGGGCGTTTGTGACGTCCGCAATCGCCTGCGCAACTTTGCGCACATTCTCGAACGTGAAATCTTCGCTGATGACGGCCCGCCATCCGTCGGTGCCAAACTTGATCGTCATTGCGTTTTCCGTAAGCGTAGCGACTGGCCTCTTGCCAGTGCTGTGGTCGGCGTCACCCGAAATATTGGGCGCGCATTCGCTTCAAAAACTCGATGCTCTCGCGCATCTCATCCATCCCGTTGACACCGTCTTCGATGCTGACCCAACCCTCAAAGCCCTTGTCCCGCAGAATGGAGAAGATGGCGTCATAATCGTTGCTGCCCTGGCCGGTGACACCGTGCTGGAGTTGATCGGGATAACCGATCAGCCCGTTGGGCAGAAGCACCTCCTCCAGCGTCGTTCCCTCGAGCAGAAAGCGGTCGCTGGCGTGCATCGTCACCACGCGATCCGCCACTTGGCGCAACAATTCCACCGGATCGTCCCCCGCCACCAGTGCGTTGGACGGATCGTACTGTACGCCGAAATGTTTCTGTCTTGGAATATTCTCTAACAACTGCACAAAGATTTCCGCCTTCTGCGCAAATTCCGGGTACTGCCAATAGCCGTCCTTGTAGTGGTTTTCCAGTCCCAGGACGATATCATGCTCCTCGGCGATGGCGATACATTCCTGGATGCACTCCACCACCCATTCCAATCCCTGCTCGACCGATACGCCCCGCCGGCGCTGTCCCGAGAGCACGCGGCAGACCGCGCCCGGCCCGCCCAGCCGTCGAGTGATGCCGATCATCTGGGCTTCCCGTTCCACCGCACGTTGCCGCGCCGCTGGGTCCGGGTCGGTGAAATCGGGTGAGCAGCATAGCATCGGCATGGCAAAGCCGGCCGCCTCGATGGCTTCGCCGATCGAATCGATATAGGCGTCGTCTAGGCTCCAGAAGAAGCCCTCGTACATCTCCAATCCTTCCGCGCCCAACTGCTGCGCCTGCTCGATCCAGTCGAAGACCGACATCGTGCGGTGAAGGGATATTTCGTCCAGATAGCATTTGGGAAAAGCGGCGATTTTCATTCGCTCGGAACCATGTTCGCTCTTGTATTCAGTCAACCATAAAAGTAATCATTCAGCCAAGCTGTTTGTCCGTCTCTGCACCAACTAAAGTCATCCGAAATGGCTACGGTTTCAGAATGATTTTGACCAGGTCGCACTCCCCGGCGGCCAGGCTGCGGAACAGCTCCGGCCCATCTTCCAGCGGGGCGATCCGTTCCACCAGCGGATCTACATTCCGACGACCGGACGCCAGGACTTCGATGGCCGCCGCGAAATCGGTCTCGTCAAAGCCATAGGAGCCGCGCACGCTCATTTCGCGCGTGACAATGCTCTGCATGTCCACTTCGACTGTGCGCGCATTATTGCCAATCCAGGTAATGTTGCCCCCGTTGCGGGTCGCGTCAACCGATTGCTGCACTGTCGCAGTGATGCCCACGGCCTCGAAGGCCACGTCCACGCCGCCGCCGGTCATCTCCCGGATGGCCGCGGCTGTGTCGCCTGGGGCCTCCTCCGGGCCGACATTGATGACGGCGTCCGCGCCCAACTCCTCGGCCAACTCCAGCCGGTGAACTGAGCGGTCGGTGACGATCACCGTTCCCGCGCCCTTCAGGCGCGCCGCCAGCATCGCCAGCAGGCCAATCGGCCCGGCCCCAATTACCGCCACTTTCTCCATCGGGTTGATCGGCGTAATGCGTGCGGCGTGCAGGGTGACGGCCATGGGTTCACACAGAGCGGCCCGCTGCCAGCTCAGCGCCGCAGGCTTGGGAAACAGTTGCGACGCCCGCACGGCGACGCGTGGCGCATACGCACCGTGCTCGTTCATCCCCGTCAGCCGCCGGTGGGGAGAAAGGTTGATCGGGTACGGGTCGGCGCCTTCGGCCACCGAAAAAAGAGGCATGACGACGACATCGTCGCCGATCGCGTAGCCCTCCATTTCCGGCCCCAGTTCGCTGATCGTGCCTGCAAACTCATGGCCCATCACGATGCCGGGAGAGCGGCGGCCGCTGTTGCCGGTGAACCCGTGAACATCCGAGCCGCAGATGCCGGCAGCCTTTACGTCGACCACCACCTGACCGGCGGCCGCCGTCGGTTCGTCAATCTCCTCCACGGGCATCGTCCACGGGCCGCGATACATCAATGCTTTCATCGAGGCGAATCCTTTGCGGGTTCAGGCAGTTCGATGCGCTGCCACTTTGCCATCAGCGCGCAAAGTGGCAAGTAACAAGCGGCTCGGACACAACGCGCCTGCGCCGGGCGCCCTATCGACGCGCGACAACCGGCCTGCGTAAGACAGCCGACTGAATTGTTTCGCTGGGTTGCTGAAATGCCAAAATCGCATAGCGCCGCTCATCGGCAGTGAGTATCGATCCTGGCAACTGTATCTTGGCACGCCATCTGCGTTTTGTCAATGCCTGAAAGGGATGGGGTGCGTCCCAAATTTTTGGGGAACGTGCCCCTGCGATCGCGGGCCTCTCGCCCGCAGCCGGTTTCGGCTTCCGCGCCTGTTGAAGAACTGCTCCAATGGGTGACAGATGCAGGTTGCCTGTCGCCAGAATCGAACCGCAGCTCGCCTGATTCTCGTCAACGAAGACGCCGCCTGAGCCGCTGCCGTCAACTGTCTCCTTCATACTGACTGCCTGAACCACAGTTCAGACAACTGCTGCGAGTCCTGCCCTTCAGAGCAACTCAGAAACGCTCCCCCATTCTGAGATACACCCTGGAATCTCCAGCAACTGCAAACGCCCCGCTTTTGTAGTACACTTGTGCGCAAGACGAACGAGCGCAGCCGCGGCCCTGCCGCAACTGCATACCGATTTCAAATGAATGCCATGCCATTTTACACATCCTGCCCCCTGCGCGGGGGAGCCACGCGCAGCAAACTGCTGCCCTCCCTGCCCAGCCAGTGCCGCAACCGCCCGTTGCCCGCCATTCCCGAAAAAGCCATTTTGGGACGAAGAATGACGAGAAATGACGAGAAATGACGAAAGAACACGCCCAAACGTGCCCGAACGTGTCCGAACACAAAAAAAAATTGGCGCGACTAAACGCGACTAAACGCGACTAAACGCGACCAAACGCGACGAAACGCGACCTGGCGCGCTCGAACACGCTCGCAAACGCTCGTAACTGCATGCAAACGCTCGTAAACGCTCGTTACTGCTTACATGGCACAGCTGACCTGCGCGCCCCGCACGTCGCCTGCAAGCGGCCCATAAGCCCGGACGCAGCCGAAATTTCGCCCCTATTCTTGGATTCACCCGCGCGCGGCGCCGATACCGGAACTTCAACAGTGTCTCAACGAACGCCAATCTGTACGTTTTGTGCGTTTTCAGTACTCAGAGTGACCGCGATGCTGTAAATCGTGGTGCGCGGGCGGGAAGAGCGCAGCCCAACTGCTCAGCGCCGACGCGCGCCTCCCTTGCATGGGTGCATCCCAGTTTTTCGTTAAGATGAAAGAGGGTAGACGAGGAGAAGGGGTTGAGAAGACCAAAGGGGATCCGCTGGCGATGCCTGCACTCCGCACGACTCCGCTCAGTCAAACCTGGCCTCAACTGCTTCAACCGCTTGGCTTTACTCGACGCACAATAATCTGGGATGCACCCATAGGGATGCCGTCGGTCTGCCGGTATCGCAGCAGTTCTTCACATTGCAATTTCGCCTCCCGCGGGTATGATAGATAGAGCCGCCTAAACCGCTAAAGGCTAGCGGCGGTCCGCCGTCCATTCCCGCGCTGTGCCGAAAGGGTTCCTGCATGGAAGGTTCCACCATCCCAATCCTTCAACGTGTTTTCTTACGCAAGAAAAACGGATCGAAAGACGAATCGGTTCCCATGCCGGAGCGCGCTCTGCCGACGCAGCAGGCCTGGCTGATCCTTTACGCGCTCATGATTCCCTCGATGATCATGCCTCTAAGCTCTTCCATGAGCCGCGTCGCCCTGCCAGTCCTGCGCGACACCTTCGCCATGAGCGCCGATGTAGTCGCTTGGACCGCCATCGCATTTACGCTGCCCTACATGATCCTGGCGCCGGTCTATGGCCGCTTGAGCGATGGTGTGGGCCGGCGGCGTCTCATTCTGGCCGGCATCGCCATCTTTTCCGCCGGGTCGGCGATGGCCCTGTTCGCAACCAATCTGACTTGGCTGATGATTGGGCGGGCGGTGCAGGGGTTCGGCATCGCCGGGATGATGCCACTGGGCATGGCCTTAATCGCCACCATCTTTCGCGATGGAGAACGAGGCAAGGCGCTCGGCACCTGGGGTTCGGTCGGTCCATTGACTGCAGCCATCGGCCCGTTTTTCGCCGGGTTTCTGGTCGATGCCTGGGGGTGGCGCGCGGCCTTCGCGCCGGCGCTGTTGATTGGTCTGCTGGGCTTGTACGCGGTGAGGCAGCGTGTTCCCGCCGGCCTCAGCGACGTGAAACCGCAATTTTTGCGCAGCTTCGACTGGACCGGCGTCCTGTTGATGGCGTGTACCCTGACGGTAGCTCTTTTCTACCTTTCCAGCCGTCCCATCACCGGTGTGGAGCCTCTGCGGGACTGGCGGCTTCTGGGGGCGTTGGCGTTGTTTTTCAGTGCCTTTCTGGTCTGGGAGAAGCGCCGACCCGATCCCTTCGTCTCCCTGAAGTTGTTCAATTACCGCAATTTTCGCTTCGCCTCCCTTTGCGCGGCCATACGAATGTTTGTGATGGGCGGAGCCAGTTTTCTGATCCCGCTCTATCTCGTTGACATCCACGATTTCAGCCCTAGCTATCTGGGCCTCATGCTGACGGTCAACCCCGGCGCAATGGCGGTGATGGTGCGATTCGGCGGCCAGGCTGCCGACCGCTGGGGCAGCCGTTGGCCGGTGCTCGCCGGTCTGAGCGGCCAGGCGCTGGCCGTCTTCTTTCTCTCCCAGCTTCCGGCTTCCGCGCACATCGGTTTGATCATTCTTCTGTTGGCTCTCCAGGGGTTGAGCGTTGGCACCATGCTCGCCGCCTTGCATCAGGCCGCCCTGTCGGAGACGGAGGAGGAGGAGATGGGCACAGCCGCAGGCGTCTATAGTATGATTCGCTTCGTGGGCGGCGCTACCGGCACCGCGCTGGCCGGTGTTCTTCTGCAAAACGGCCTCGAGCGCGGTCTGCCCACCATCGCAGCCTACCAGCAGGTTTTTCTCTATGTGGCGCTTGCCGGTCTTCTGGGCATTACAGCCAGCCTGGGGCTGGGCAGCCGCGATAGATGAAGAAGATAGAACGCATATTGAAAATTTGAAAATCCGCGGCTCCCGACACCTTCAGGAGAGAACCATGTTTCCCAATTTCAGTCCCAGAGCTTTGGGTATCAACGTGCCATTTGGCGAAACCGTGCAACTCGCGCGTCGCTTCGGTTTTGGCGGTATCGACGTGTCGATCACCGAACTTCAGCAGATCGCGGCGCAACAGGGCAGTGACGCAATCGGAGCGGAGATGGCGCGCGCCGGATTGCAGTTCGGCGTCTGGAGTATGCCCGTCACCTACCGGGGCGATGAAGATACCTGGCGGCAGGAACTGGCTGAACTGCCGGCCCAGGCCGCGCTGGCCAAATCACTGGGCGCGGACCGCACGTCCACAGTCATCTCGCCGGCAGATGACGAACGCCGCTGGGACGAAAACTACCAATTCCACCTGGACCGTCTACGCCCAATCGCTGAAGTTCTGGCTGCGAACGGCATCCGTTTAGGCCTGGAATGGATCGGCCCCAAGACACTGCGCGACGAAAAACGATACCCATTCATCCATACAATGGAGCGCGCTCTGCAACTGGGCGCAGATCTCGGCGTCGGGGATGTCGGCCTCCTGGTCGATCTCTTTCACCTCTTCACCAGCCAGATCGACGTGTCCGCCGTGCGCGGCCTGTCCAACGCGCAGGTGGTGAATGTCCACGTCAACGACGCCATCGCCGGGCGCAGCGCCGATGAGCAACTGGACGACGAACGCACGCTCCCGGCTGAGAGCGGCCTCACCGATGTCGCCGGATTTCTGCAGGCGCTGGATGCGATCGGCTACGATGGCCCGGTGACGGTCGAGCCGTTCAGCCAACCGATTCGCGCGCTCGCCCCCGCCACCGCCGCGCAGGCCGTCGCCGACTCTTTGGCGCGTTCCTGGCAGTTGGCCGGCCTGGAGATGCCGGTGGCTCCTGATCAGTAATTGCGCCGGTCAGAGAAGACTCAAACCCCCGGAGGATTCAATGCTTGCCAAAGTGCAGAGTTGCGCGATAGTCGGCCTGGATGCCGAACAGATCGATGTAGAAGTCGACATCACAAGCGGCCTGGAGCGGCTGACCGTCGTCGGCCTGCCCAATGCAGCTGTGCGCGAGAGCGGCGAACGCGTGCGTTCCGCAATCGCCAACAGCGGCTACTTCTTTCCCCAACACCGCCTGACAGTCAACCTGGCCCCGGCGGACCTGCGCAAAGAGGGCCCCGCCTACGATTTGCCAATCGCGCTCGGCATCATGGCCGCCACCCGCCAGGTGCTGGCCGAACTGGATGACGCACTGGTCGTCGGTGAACTGGGGCTGGATGGTTCCGTGCGCCCCGTGAACGGCGCGCTGTCGATGGCGGCCATGGCCCAACAGAGCGGCTTCCGGCGTCTGTTCGTACCCCAGACCAACGCCCCCGAAGCCGCGCTCGTCGAGGGCATCGACGTCTATCCGGTCGCGCATCTCAATGAAATCGTGGCCCATCTGTCTGGGAGCAAGGAGATCCCCCGCCAGAACGCGGCCACATTCAGCGTCGACGAGGAGGTTGTCTACCCTGTCGACTTCGAGGACATCCGCGGCCAGGAACACGCCAAACGCGCCTTCGAAATCGCCTGCGCCGGCAGCCACAATGTGCGCCTGCTGGGGCCGCCGGGCAGTGGGAAAACGCTGATGGCGCGCGCTCTGCCGTCAATTCTGCCTGCGGCGACGCTGCGCGAATCCCTGGAGATAACCCGGATCTATTCGGTCGCCGGGGAACTGGACGGCGCCGGGCCTTTGATCCGCCCACGCCCCTTCCGCGCACCGCATCACACCATCAGCCATGCGGGTCTGGTGGGGGGTGGAAGTATGCCTCGCCCTGGCGAGATCAGCCTGGCCCATCGCGGCGTCCTCTTCCTCGACGAATTGCCGGAGTTCGGAACCAAAAATCTGGAGAGCCTGCGCCAACCGCTGGAGGACAAGGTTATCACCATCAGTCGCGCGGCCGGCAGCCTCTCCTTCCCCGCCAATTTCATGTTCGTGGCCGCCATGAACCCCTGCCCCTGCGGTTACTTCGGCGATGAACGCAAGCAATGTAACTGCTCGATGATGACGGTGCGGCGCTACCAGAGCCGCATCAGCGGGCCGTTGATCGACCGCATCGACATTCATGTTGAAGTAGCGCGCGTGCCCTTCCAGAAGTTGTCCGGCCTCGACGGCGGCGAACCGTCCGCACACCTCCGGCGGCGGGTGGAACGGGCGCGTGCCCGCCAACAGGACCGTTTCGCCAGCGTGGACAAGGCCAATGTCGCCGTCAATGGGGATATGGGTCCGGCCGAAGTGCAGCGTTTCTGTCAGTTGAAGGAGACGGGCAAGAGTCTGATGCAGGCCGCGGTGCGCCAGATGGATCTGAGCGCCCGCGCCTATCACCGCGTCCTCAAACTGGCCCGCACGATCGCCGACCTGGCCGGCGACGAGAATATCGACACGCCCCACCTGGCCGAGGCCTTACAGTATCGACCGCGCCCGATGATTTGACGACATTGCGTCCTGCGTAGAAGGGTAGTCGCAATTCCACGTCTCCTGCAGGACCGCTATGGCGCGCAATGTGGATTTGACGCAGCCCGCAAGGATGTGGTTTACAAATCGTAGTCTGATCGTAGAGCCTGCCTATTATACGCGTTAATCAACCCCGCGTCCTTGGCTGTTCACTCAGCGCGGTCTGGAAAGTCTGGCAACCTGCCCCGTACCTGCCTCAATGACGGGCTTTGACGAAAAACAATCCGAAAGGGCTGTTCTTTGGCGTCCTTGCTCCAACAGTCCTGAAGTCAACCTCCCGTCTCTACCGGACGCGATAGCAAACCCTCGCTATAGCGCCCACAGACGACGTGTTGGGAGGTCTCCGACGACGGCCTCACCTATACCTTCCATCTGCGCGATGACGTGCGCTTCCACGATGGCGAGTCGTTGACCGCCGAGGACGTGAAGTTCTCGCTGCAGATGTTCTTCCACCCCGATACCGGCGCTTCCCACGGACGCACCTCCGGGCTGGGCCAACTGGACGGCGCCGAGGCCTTTGAAAATGGCGAGGCCGACGGGATTTCCGGCATCGAGGTGCCTGACGACTATACCCTAGAGTTGAATCTCGTGCGGGCGCGCAGCAGCGTCCTCAACAATATGGCCTCCTTCAACATCTGGCCGAAACATCTGCTGGAAGGCATCCCCTTCGCCGAACTGGGCGATTCTGAGTATGCCGTCCGTAACCCGGTCGGCTCCGGCCCCTTCACGATGGGTGACTTCGAGCCGGACCAGTACTACATTCTGGAAGCCAACGAGGACTACTACGCCGGCCGGCCCTACCTGGACCGCATCATCTTCCGCATTGGCCTGTGTGGCGCAAGCGCCTTTGCCGCGCTTGAAAACGGCGAGATTCAAATGGCCGGCCGCGTGACCGCAGCGGAGTATGAGCGCTACAAGGACGATCCCAATATCGTCCTGCTTGGCGGTCTTGGCGGTCGCCGCCATTCTGGCCTAGATGGGACTGATCTCACTTTCCGATGTGGGCGGATATGTTGCCTGGCCCGCCGACATGCTGGCGCTCAGCATCGTTGCAACATTGTGCGGGATTCTTCTCGCGCTGGCAGAGGAAAAGGCGGTTCTCCTGCTGGTGTTGGCGTCCGTAGTGAGCGTTATACTCTTTGGCGGCTATTGGGCCTATACGTCCTGGGTGCTGCTCGGCGATCAGTTCCCTATTTTGGAACACTTGCTTTCCGACCTCGTCTTGCTCTACATTCTCCAGCGCAGCTTTCTGCTCGTTGCGCCCAGTTTCACGTTTGGACTGTTGGGCGTAATCGTCGTAGAGTTAAACCTGCCAAAGCTCCTGCATCGTTGATAAGAAAGGCGCGCTTCGCCGACACCGGTGAGTATTGTGGAGGACGAAAATGACTCTGACTGCCGAACAGAAACATTTTTTTGGCGAATACGGCTATCTTCCCTACGGACGTGTGCTGTCGGATGAGGAAGTACAGGCTCTCCGTCAGCGCAGCGAGGATAACGCGGCCGGTCGGATGACCCACGTGCCGCCCCGGTACATTCAACTCGAAGCGGAGTTCAGCGACGGCAAAAAGACAACCGAGCCGCGCATAGACATGATCCGCAAGATGGTCTATCTCGCCTACCACGATGAACTCTTCGAGACGGTGGCAAAGAAGGCGGCTATCGTCGACGTGATCGAGGATCTCCTCGGCCCCAATATCAAGTTCTACGCCGATCAACTGATGATGAAGCCCCGCTTCAACGGCACGATGACCGACTGGCATCAGGATTCGGTGGCCTGGCCGATGGTTGCCCCACAAAACCATGTGAGCTGCTGGGTCGCGCTGGACGACGCCACCGTCGAAAACGGCTGCATGACCGTGATCCCCGGCAGCCATAAATGGGGGCCGATCTCCCGTGAGTACAAGGATAGTTTCCTGGCGCTCCCGCACGTGGCCGACCCGGTACCGGTCGAGGTCAAGGCGGGCCACTGCATGTTCCACCACGGCCTCAACTTTCATCGCACCGGCGCCAACACCACACCCAATCGACGGCGCGGCCTCGCGCTCCACTATCTCGACGCCGAAACGAGCTACCTCGGCATCGTCGATGAGGAGCATCGCAAGCAGGTCGAAGGCACGCCCAATCAGGGCAACACGCCGTTCATGCTCATCCGCGGCAAGGAGATTCCCGGGCGCGTGTAACGACAGCGGTTGGAGGCTTGTGGCAGTGGCCTGCAACGATTCTCTTCGGTGACGGGCGGTCTGCCGCCATCGCCGACCCACCTAAACACAAGGAAGGAGAGGTGCACAATGTCCAATGCCTTACCCATCGCAACCCTGGGGCGCACCGGCCTGGAGGTCACCCGGCTTGGTTTCGGCGCAGCGCATCGGCGCTCCATGACCGACGAAGAGATGAGCGCCCAGCTCAACGCCGTTCTCGACGCGGGAATCAACTTTGTCGACACGGCCAACGACTACGGCAATAGCGAGGAGATGATCGGTCGCTTTCTGCGCCACCGCCGTGATGAGTTTATCCTGGCCACGAAGTGCGGCTGCCATCCAGACGGCCATATCTGGACCCGAGAGAATCTCTTCCGCGGTCTGCATGAAAGTCTCGAGCGTCTGCGAGTTGACTACTTGGACGTGATGCAACTACACAATCCATCCGTAGCCGAATGTGAAGAAGGTGAACTGGTGGACGCGCTGCAAGATATGCGCGCCCAGGGCAAAGTGCGCTGGATCGGTTTGTCGACCACGTTGCCCCACCTGCCAACCTATCTCAGTTGGGACGTGTTCGACGCTTACCAGATCCCCTACTCCGCGCTGGAGCGCGACCACGAAATCTGGCTGACCACGACCGCGCAAGCAGGAGCCGGCACGATAATCCGCGGCGGCGTGGCCCTGGGCGAGCCGAAGATCGGCCTGGGAACGCCGGAGAGCTGGCAGGCGTTTGAGCGGGCCGGGCTGGTCGACCTTCGGCAGGCGGACGAAAGCAACACATCCTTCATGCTGCGCTACACGCTGACGCATCCCGACGTGCACACGATCATCGTCGGCACCACCAACCCCGTACATCTCGAGGAGAACGTGCAGGCTGTGCTGGCCGGTCCCCTGCCGGCGGACGTGTACGCCGAAGCCAAGCGGCGTCTGGATGGAGTCGGTTTAACACCGGCGTAAGCCTGGGGGTCCGCGGCCTCCGCTCCAAATCTGGGGGGAAGCGTTCATCCGCCCAGGACTGCGCCCGGTGGACAACTGGACCTACGGCGACAACTACCGGAACTGGGGGCTGGTTACGACCCGCTCGCAGTTTGCCGGCGCGCCCGATGAGCTATCGATCTACGTCAGCGAAGGCTATTGGCGCGGGCAGGGGGTCTGTCTGCGGCGCTACAGGTTGCGCGTTGACGGTTTCGTCTTGCTCAACGCGCCTCTCAGCGGCGGCAAGATGGTCACAAGGCCGTTGCGCTTCCAGGGCAGCAATCTGGAGTTGAACTTTTCCGCCTCGGCTGGGGGCAGCGTGCGTGTGGAGATTCTGCACGGGCAGGTCGATAGGGCGGTCGAGAGCTTTGGCCTGGCCGACTGCGTTGAGCTTCTGGGCGATGACCTGGAGCGGACAGTGCGCTGGATTCAGGGCGCCGATGTCAGCAGGCTCAGCGGCGAAGCGGTGCGGCTGCGCTTTGTGCTTCACGATGCAGATCTCTACGCCTTCCAATTCGTCGAATAGGCATCGAAAACCCAGTGCAGGCCAATGCAGTCGTTGAGCCGCGCAGGAGAAAAGCATGAAGATACGGCGCTACCGTCCGTCCGATCTCGAGACGCTGAAGACGATTACCGCCATCTGCTTCGACGGCGTCTGCATTGACCAGAACATCGAGCAGTTGTACGGACTGATCCACGGCAAAGACTGGCGCTGGCGCAAGAAGCGCCATATCGACGCCGACGCCGCAATCAACGCGGCGGGCATCTTCGTCGCCGAGGAGGACGGGCAGATCGTCGGCTACATCAGCACGCGCATCGACCCGGCTACGAAGGTTGGCGGCATCCCGAACTTTGCCGTCCTGCCCGCATACCAGCAACGGGGCATTGGCAGCAGGCTGCTGGAGGAGGCGGTCGCCTATCTGGCCGCTGAAGGGATGCGCTATGCCCGCATCGAAACGCTGGCCCAAAACGACGTGGGTGCGCATTTCTACCCCCAATTCGGTTTCCAGGAGGTGGCGCGGCAGGTTCACTACGTCATGCCAGTTGCCGAGGTTGACTGAACGACTGCCGACTTCTACGCAAGACGAAATAGGCAATGCCGTAGAAAGCGCACGCCAATTTCAGGAGTCTAAGCATGTCAAAAGCCAAAGTCAGAGTCGGTATCGTCGGCGCCGGTCCCATCGGTGGATTAGGGCGCAGGCCCCATTCGCATGCGGCCGGCTATCGACGCTGTGAGGACGCGGAGCTGCTCGCCGTGGCCGACATCAACCCGCAACGACTCCAGCAGTTCGGAGACGAGTGGGAGGTTGCGCCGCAGCATCGCTATGCCACGGCGGTCGAGACGTACGATAAGGCCGGCCTGGACGTCGTCAGCGTCACCACCCATCTCGACTCCTACCGCAGCGATGACGTCGGCACGCGCGAACGCGTCAACTGGCTTGGCATTGAGATCCACGGCTCGGCGGGCATCCTCTCGCTGCGTACCGCGCCGCGCCGCTGGGTCAACTCTACCACTACCCCTATCGTCTCTGGCTCCCCTGCGACCGCGAAGGCTCCTGGCAGCGTATCACACTACCGCAATGGGACTATGGAGCGGACGGCTAGCCGCGCACCGTGAACGAAAAGTTCAAACTGAACAATCGGGTTTTCGTCGAGGAACTGATCCGAGCGATTGAAGAGGAGCGGCAGGTAACCGCTGTGAACAACGGCCAAGACGCGCGGGCAGTGCTGGAGATGATCATGGCGATCCACGAGTCGAAACGGCTGCGCGCCCGCGTCCACTTCCCGCTGCAGAATCGAGAGAACCCTTACGAAGTTTGGCGGAGGGTAGGCGAGAATGAAGAGGAATGAAGAGAAAGAACGCCCTCGCTTCTCGCAGGTTGTGCGCAATCCAACCCCATGCAGGAGAAGAATATGCCCGCTACTCAGAAATCGTCAGGCAAGACATACCGGGCCGGCATCATCGGGCTGACCGGAATCGGCCAGTCCCCGCCGCGTTACAATCTCTGAGCGACGCGCCACCCGCAGCCGCATTCGCACGCCTCCGCCTATGCCGCGCATCCCCGCGCCGAAGTGGTGGCTGTGTGTGAACTGGCGCCGGAATGGCTGATCGGAAGCGTGGAGGAAGGCTACGAGGACCGCTCCGAATACCGGGGCGACGGCGGCCACGACCCCAAGACCGATCCCGGCGCTTCGGCCTATCTTCACTTCACCAACGGCGTGCGTGCCCACATCGAAGTCTCACAGAAAACGCGCGTAAACTTCGAGCTGGACCTGCTCTGCACCATGGGACGCATCCGCAGCAGCAATACGGATGCGATTGTCTACCTGGTGTCGGAGGAGCACCCCTACGAGGCGACCAGCCGCCAAATCGGTGGCACGGTCGACTACAGCAGTGGCATGGTCAACGCAGTCGACGAGTTGATCCGGCTGATTGAGAACGGGGCCGAGAGCCTGTCCAGCGGTCGGCGGGCGCTGCACAGCCTGGAGATCATGATTGCGATCATGCGCTCGCAGGCCAAAGGGGTCGAGAAGATCTATTGGCGGCTGGCCCGCGAAGGTCAAGCGTAATCAGTCGTCATTCTGCGCGATTTCGGCGTAAGCGCGCGCCTGCGCCACCATATCGACTTCAACCATCTGGTTCCAGGCGGACATCAGTTGCAGCGTGACCCGCCCCGGTTCGCCTGAACCGACGTCGTGGCCGTTGAAGCGCGTCGCCGGCATGATCGTGAAGGGCGTCGAGGTGAAGAACGCCTCGTCCGCAGTCATCACGTCGTATGGCTCCAGATTGCGCTCCTGGCACGGCAGTCCCAGCCGCTGCGCCAGTTCCAGTACCGCCTGCCGCGTGACGCCGCGCAGGATGTTGCGCGGCTCCGGCGTGAGCAGGCGGCCTTCCTTGACGACGAAGAAGTTCGACCCGGTTCCCTCGGTCAGAAAACCGTCCTCGTCCACTAGCAGCGCCCACGCCTCCGGGTCGACCTTCTGCGCCTGCATATTGGCCATCTGGTAGTAGATGCGGCTGCGATTCTTGATCTTGGGGTCAATCAGTCGCGAAGGGACCGAACGCTGCGCCGGGACGACGGCATGGACGCCGCTGACATAGGAGTCGGCGAGCGCTCCCAGATGCCACGTCAGCGGCCAGCAGTTAATCGTGATCGTCGGCTTCACGCCGCCGACAAAAATCGACTGGTAGAACCCCAACGGTCCGCGCGAGACATTGTGAACGATCTGAAAATCTGTCCCGTCGGGAAAGCAGGCCCGATTCTTCTCAATTGTCTCCAGGGTCGCCGCCTCCATGCCGTCCGGCGTCAACCCGCAATCGATCTCCAGCGTGCGCAGCCCGACGTAGAGCCGCTCGATATGATGTCGCAGACGGAACGGCTGGCCGTTGAACGTGCGCGTCGTCTCGAATATCACGTCGCCGTACATGACCGCAGAATCGAAAATGGAGAAACCCGCCTCACTCTCGGCCACGAACGATCCGCTGACGTACACTGTGCGTTGCGCTGTCATTGTCTTCCTCCGAGGAGAACCTGGACAAACGAGGTAATGACACTCTCACCTTGTTGAATTCCAACTACACTTGATTGTACACTTGACCATGTAGTTCTGTCTATCGCCGCAACGCTCACCAAACAGGAAGGGATCGTCGCGTGACCATGGGACAACGGCTGGTTCTCACCCCTGCGGGACACATTGAGATTGAAGAGTTCGAGGTGCCGGTTCCAGCCTCCAATCAGGTGTTGGTGCGCACGCACCTCACGCAGGTCAGCGCCGGTTCGGAGATGAATGGCATCCGACGGCGCCGATCGGCCAGCGCGGCGGAGCAGGCGGAATTTGCGCCTGTCGGGCTGGGCTACACCGCCATCGGCGTGGTGGAGGCTGTGGGCAACGAGATCGATCAAGTGGCAGTCGGCGACCGTGTTATCTGCAGCGGCAACCACGCCACCCACTGGCTGGTGACACCGGAATCCGCGGCCAATGATGCCGCCATTTCGCAGGAGTACAACCTGCAGAAGCTGCCGGACGATCTGTCCGACGTTGAAGTTGCCTTCTGTGTGCTGGGAGACATAGCCCTGCACGGCGTGCGGCGTGCGCAGATCCAGATCGGCGAATCGGTGGCCGTCCACGGGCTGGGCGCGGTCGGGCTGATGGCGTTGCAACTCTGCCGCCTCGTCGGGGCATATCCTCTGTTCGGCGTCGACATGGTGGAAGAGCGGCTCAACCTCGCTCGTCAACTGGGCGCGTCACATCTCGTCGATGCCGGCCGCCAGGATGTGGTGGCCGAGATACGCACGCATACACAACTGCCCTGGCGCTGGCGCGGCGCGCTGCCGAGCATGTTGCCGGGCAGCGGCGCCGAGGTGCAGCTCCACTGCACATCCTATATCGGCAACTATCCCACCATGATTAAAGCCGCAGCCGACCGCGGCCGCATCATCCTCGTAGGCGCGACCAGCGGCTCCGTGCTCATCGAATCCAACGAGCTCTTCCGCCGCGAAATTATGATGACAGGCTCCTACCAGACGGGCATGAGCGATACCCACCCCTACTGGCCGTGGACGCGCGTGCGCAACCAGCATGTGATCCTCGACCTGATCCGGCGGGGAGAGTTGAAGATCGGACCGCTGGTCAGCCACGTGGAGCCGTACACGCAGGCGCCCCAGCTCTTTGAACGCATGATGGGCGGCCACCAGGGCTGGCTGAGCGTCTTTTTCACCTGGAACTGAATGCGGGATGCGCTGCCGCCTCGCTTGTTGAGCGTGGTCGCGTTACACCGTTCGGAGGCAAACATGATCGACTTTCCCCGCTCCTTTTTCACCTGGAAGACCTTCCCCTGGCAGAACGATCCCTACTACAAATATGCCGGCGGTTTCATCGGCAAGGAAGGCGACGTGCGCCACGTGCGCTTCAACCTGGAGTCCCGCTGCGTCATCTCTGACGAAAGCGGCAGCCAGCTGTCGGAACTCTTCGTCGGCGCGCCCTGCCGCTCCGAATACACGATCCCGCGCCGCAATTTCTTCCAGATTCCGAGCGACGAGTTCCGCATGGCATTCAGCCGCACGCAACAGATTCCGATCGCAAAGCGTCCCAGCAGCGAGTCCGAGCCTGCCGCCGTGCGCGAACTCAACGCCGCCTTCCAGGATCATCGCATCCTCCTCAGGGAGTACCCGCATCCGATCGAGCTGCACGCCGCCGAGCAGGTCGTCGAGGCGACGCTAGCCAACGCACTGCTCAACGCCCGCTGCACCTACCACGATTCACAGAGCGGCCTGCGCGTCACCGTCGAGTACCCCGTCAATCTGATCAACGTCAACTGCGAGGACGCCACCTTTCAGGTCTGCACCGGCCCGCTGATCCTGCCCGACCTGGCCACCTGGAACGGTCAGGGGGTGGAGCGCGTCTTCCTGGCGGAGGTGGCGTTTACGGCCTTCGACTACATCGAGTTCATCCTGCGCCGTGAAGTCGCTGCGGCTGCCGAAGAACTGACCTGGCTGCACCAGGCACAAGGCCGCGATCGAATGGAGCTGCATGATCCCGCCAACAGGCCGCCGGGCTATCCACCGCCGCGCCCTTCGCCGAAGGTCTATCATGAGGTGTGGGCGCTGCAAGCGCAAAACGTGTTGCTGCGCGCGCCCAATCTGTGAGAGGAAACTGCTATGAGCAATCCCACCAATGCAGATGGCGAGCTGGGCGCCATCGGTTCGCGGCTGGAACCGCTGGTCGACGACTATCTGTTCGCGCATCTCGAGGGCAGGATCGAGTTGCGCCTGCATCCGCCGGTCAAGCCGGGGGGTGGTGATGCAGACCGACGCGCCCTGGGAAGGCAACGCCTGTCGCTACCGCACGGTCATGCAGGACGATCAGGGTCTCCTGCGCATGTACTACGGCGCATGGCAATACGAGATGGGCGGAAGCCAGATAAACGATCCCCACCCCTACTATCTCTGCTATGCACAGAGTAGCGACGGCAAGAGTTGGCGCAAGCCGTCCCTGGGCATGGTGGAGTTCGAGGGCGATCGCAAAACCAACATCGTTCTCGCGCCGCAGAGCTTGGCCGGTATCGATCTCAGCGCCGGTGACACCGCCATTTTCCGGGATGCGAACCCGGCCGGCGAAGAAAACGCTCCGTACTAGGCGCTCACTGGCCGCAGCGCGCGTGTTCGGCGCGCCCGTGTTGTGGGTACACCCCCCCCGGGCCGCACCCTTTCGGCGGCACTCGAACTGGGCGAGCCCTGCCTCTACACCGAGGCCGCCGGCGCCGGTCGCGCCCGCCCGCAGGAGTCGACTGTTTCACCCGCGGCGTACGCAACGTCATGCGTTTTCCGGACATGCTGGAGCAGGAGCCGGAAGCGGCACCGCCGCCCCTGCACCTGTTGGGCGACGCCAACATGGATGAGGTGATGTCCGCGCCAATGGCCGGCTACTTCCGCGCCCAAGTCGAATTGCTGGATGAGGTGCAGGCAGGTCAGCTTGTGGGGACAATCCACGACCCGCTCGGCGACCTCCTGGCTGAACTGCGCACAGAGAAGGACGGCATCGTGATCATGCGCCGCGGCGTGCATCGAGTACTCAGCGGCGACGGCCTGATCCACCTGACGGCCCGCGCCGAAAACCAGCAAATCGCAACCGCACTGACCCCTATCCCCTATCCCCTGCCTTTCCCTACCAGCCGAGCGCGTATCCATCGCGCCGCGGATCCGCGCCGCCCATGAACCCCCCGCTCTCGGGATCGACCATGATGCCCTGGCCGCCGCCCACGTCGGCGGCCCATGGCCCCAACCGGTTGAGCCGGTGGCCCTTCAGCGTCAGCTCGTGCAGCACATCCTCGCCGATGCGGGTCTCGACATCGACCACCGTGCCCGGCGACGTCGCCTTGACGCGCGCCGCTTCGATGGCGGCCTGTATGTTCATCCCGTGATCAATGACGTTCATGATCATCTGCGGCGTCGTCTGCAGAATGCCGTAACTGCCCGGCGTGCCGATCAGGAAGCGCAGCCCCTGGTCATCCCACACCTGGGTCGGTGACATGCACATCTCCAGTTTGGCGCCGGGCGCGACCGCATTGGGGCTTTGCGGATCACTGTCCATCCAGTAGAGGAAGTTGTTGAGCGCAATCCCCGTGCCCGGGATCACCACAGCAGATCCAAAACCGGCGCCCAGGCTCTGTGTAACCGCCACCGCATTGCCGGCCGCGTCGATCGCGCTGAAATGGGTCGTGCATTCGCTGCGCATCCAGCGCCGCGGATCCCCCGCCAGCACCTCGTCGGCCATCTTCTCGGACGTATAGCGCTCACCGCCGCAGGGGCGGGCCTGGGCGCCGATTTCGGCGCGGCGCTGGTCCGCGAACGCTTTGGACAGCAGCCCGGCCGTGGGCGGGTCGTCGATTCCAGCAAACTCGGCCCTGTCAGCCTGGGCCAGCTTGGCCGCCTCGATGAAGCGATGCAGGGTCGCGGCGCGGTTGTGGCCCATCGCCGCCACGTCGAAGCCCTCCATGATGTTCAGCGTCTCCAGATATTGGACGGCCTGGCATGGCGGCGGCGGCGCAAAAACCCGGTGGCCCCGGTACGAAACCGAGACCGGCTCCTGCCACTCGACCGCGAAGTCGGTCAGGTCCCGCTGCGTGATCAGGCCGCCGTTCTTTTCCATGTAGCGAACAATTTTGTCGCCGATCTCGCCCCGGTAGAACACGTCGGCGCCGCCCTCGGCGATGGCGCGCATGCTCTTCGCCAGGTCGGGCTGCGTCATTATTTCACCCGCGACCGGCGCACGGCCATGAGGAAGGTAGTTCGCCGTGGTCGACGGATGGCGCAGCATCTCCGGCACATTGAATTCGGTGAACTCGGCGTTCTTCACCGTTAGCGGAAAGCCCTGCTCCGCATATTCAATCGCCGGCTGAAAAACCGCGGCCGCGTCCATCGAACCGTAACGCTCCAGCGCAGCCAGCCAGCCGCCGCAGGCCCCGGGAACGAGCGGCGAGCGCGGCCCCCGTGAGCGGCTCCCCGGATCACTCAACTCTTCCAGCGTTGCCCCGTAGGGCGTGCGGCCCATATAGTCCAGAACTGTATGTTCCTGCTCACGGGCAGAGTAGATGTGCATGTACCCGTCACCGCCCAGTCCGGACATGTACGGCTCCACCACGTTCAGCGCGGCGGCCACAGCCACCACCGCATCAATGGCGTTGCCGCCTTCGATCAGGATGCGCAGGCCGGCGACCGAGGCTAGCGGGTGCGCCGACGCGATCATGCCGCGCCGGCCGGTGACGGTCGAGCGATGAACGATTCCCCTGGCAGAAAAGGACATCTGGCGTCTCCTTGTAACCACAGTGGTCAGTGATCATTGGCTAGTGGATAGCAACCGCAGGGGCCATTAGCGACTGGCGTTCTATTCCTCCCAGATCAGCAGCACACCCATCGCTTCCGACAGGCGTTCATAGAGCAGATCGAAGGCGTCTTTGGCCTCCTGATAGGGGAACCGGTGGCTGATTAGCGGCTTGACGCGGATCTTCCCGGCCTGCATCAGTTCGATTGTCCGCGCCATCATGACTTCGCCGGGATCCTCCTCGAAATATCCGCCCAACAGCCGCCGCCGCTGCATCCTGCCGGCGTCCAGGGGCAAGGGCTGACCGTGATAGAGGCCGATCAGGTGCAGCGTGCCCCCGACGCATACCATCTGCTGAGCCTGCGCAAAGGAACGCACACCCGGCTGGCCGCCGACACATTCGAAGACGATATCCGCGCCCCGTCCCTCGGTCAGCTCCATCACCCGCTCGACCGGATCCGTCTCCGTCACGTCGATGGCGTGGTCCGCGCCGTAATCGAGGGCCTGTTGACAGCGCCTGGCAATGGCATCCACGACGATCAGGCGCTCACATAGATGCTGGCGGGCCGCCTGCAAGACCAGATTGCCGACCAGCCCCTGCCCCATAATGACGACCGTATGCCTGGGCCGGATTCCCGGCGACTGCGCCCAAATGACGCCGCTCTTGGCCAGAGGCAAGAAGGTGGCCTCTTCAAACGAGATGTCGTCGGGCAGAGGCCAGACGCGGGGTCCGTCATACCCTCCAACCGGCTGCACGGCATACTGCGCATGGGGCGCGACGGCCATGACGCGGTCACCCGGCTGAAAGCGATGCGCGACCTCACTGCCCACCGCGTCAACCACCCCTGCCAGCGAATAGCCCATGATGGCCGGATTGATCGCCTCCTCGCTCATGTAGCGCCGCAGAATCTCCGACCCGCGGCTGATCAGGCTGACCTTGCTCCGCACCCGCACCTCCTGCGGCCCGACCGGCGGCATGGGTACCTCTTCCAAAACGATATTGCCGAATCCTTCGGGCTTGGCTACGCGTAACATGCTAGGCACCTCGCTCTGAACTGTCGCGGTTGGTTGTTCGTGGATAGTGGATAGTATACTACAGGAACCACTTTCCACTAGCCACGATTTCCTGATGTCATGCGCCGTCCCAACTTCCTGATCATCTACACCGATCAACAGCGCTGGGATGCCCTGGGCGCCAACGGCAATCCCCATATTCGTACGCCCCATCTGGACAGATTGGCGAGCGAAAGCGTCAACTTCGACCACTGTTTTGTGCAGAACCCCGTCTGCATGCCCAGCCGCCTGAGCTTCCTCACGGGGCAGTATCCCTCCACGCTCGGCGTCACCCACATGGGCGTGCCCGTGCCGCAGGATACCGTCACGCTGCCCCGCCTACTGGCCCCCTACGGCTACCGCTCGGCCAACATCGGCAAGCTGCACTTTCAGCCCCACGCCAACCGCGATCACCGAACGCATCATCCGTCTTACGGCTTCGATCACCTGGAGATCTCCGATGAGCCTGGCTCATATGAGGACGCCTACCGCGCCTGGGTACGGCGCCGCGCACCCGACCAGCTCCCATTCATCAGTTGGGGACTGGCGCCGATGACCGAGGTTTGGCAACAGACGATGGGCGTGCAGGATGGGATCGACCATCCGGCCGAGCGCTTCCCCATGCGCCCGCTGCCTGCCCGCTGCCGCGACGACATGACCCACACCGCATTTGTCGCCGAGCAGACCATCGAATTCATGCGCCAGCAGGCCCGGACCGGCCAGCCCTTCCTCTGTATCGCCGGCATCTACTCGCCTCACTCCCCGTGGGTGGCGCCGCAACGCTTCTTTGACACCTACAATCCCGCGACCCTGCCCTTGCCGACCTTTCCGCCCGAGGTTGACGAGCAGCGTAATGCGCAGGATTTCTCCGACGGGGAACTGCGCCTGGCGCGGCAGGGCTACTACGGCCAGGTCAGCGAGGTGGACCATCACGTCGGCCAGCTGCTGGCCGCGCTCGATCAACTCGGCATGGCTGACGAGACGGTCGTCGTCTTCACCTCCGATCATGGCGAGTGGTTGGGCGAGCACCTGCGTTACGGTAAAGGCTATCCCGCCCACGACCAGTGCAGTCGCGTCCCGCTGCTGATGCGGCTGCCGCGCCATGCCGCCCGCGCCCGCACCGATTCTGGCCTGACCGAGTCGCTGGACGTGCTGCCCACGATCCTGGAACTGGCCGCGATTCAGATTCCGCCCCACCTGCAGGGCTGCTCGCTGCTGCCGCGACTGTACGGCGACGCGCCGGGCGCGAACTCTGCCCTGACCGAGCATACCGGCTGGAAATCGCTGCGTACAGAGCGCTTTCGCTACGTTCTCCACGCCGACGGCGCCGAACATCTCTACGATCTGTCCACCGAGTGGGGCGACTACCGCAACGTGGCCGCCGAGTCAGCCTACGCCGCCGAACTGGCCGCGGTTCGTCATCAGCTTAGCCACAAGCTGCTGGCCGCGGAAAGGCCGCTGCCGCGCGCGTGGCCTTACTGAGAGGGCTGTGAAAGGAGAGAGAATGCCCCGCTCAAGCCAGCAGCGTGAAACCCCACGCCGTGCCGGCGCGCAGCCCCACCCCATCTGCCCCGTCAGCGACCTGCCGCCCGGTGAGCGTAAAATAGTCGAAGTGGGCCGCCGCTCAATCGGCGTCTTCAACCTGGATGGCGAATACTACGCGCTGCGCAACCTCTGTCCCCACCAGGGCGCGCCCCTCTGCCGCGGTACCATCACCGGCACCGCCCGCTCCAGCCAGCCCGGCGAGATCATCTGGGAACGCGACGGCCAGGTCCTGCGCTGCCCCTGGCACGGCTGGGAGTTCGACATCACAAGCGGGCGCTCGGTCTTCAATCCACACAAATTGCGAGTCCGAACCTACGACGTGACCGTCGAGCAGCCTGCCGCAGAAGAAGACCCCGCGGTCGAGAAATTTGATGTGACTGTAGAGGACGGCTGGGTCGTGCTGCACGCCTAGCGCATTGGAAAGCGAGGCGCTTCACATGATGCACAATCTTCTGGCGAGATGGAGGAGAATCCCCTACATGCGCTCGTCGTTAATTTGGACGATCGGCATTCTTCTTATCGGACATTGGATTGGCGGTTCCTATTTCCAATCCGACTTTCGGCTGGGATTTGCCTTTTATTGCCTCGCGGGATCCGCAGTTACATTCGTGCATCAACTGATCTACAAACGACAAAGTCTGGGAGACCAACTGGTCATGGTGGGTATCATGGGTCCAGCGTTTGTCATAGGGGTATGGCTATCCTTTGCCTTTTTCGAAGCCGACGCTGCCCTGGGGTTCCTTCCCCAGCTTGTTGGGGTAATTGTCGGGGCTGTCGTGTATGTCTTGTACCGTAGAATGTCTCCCAAAGAATAACGTTTCCGCCGCCCAGGGTCTGCCCTGAGACGGGATCATGGATCTCTGAAACACAGCCCTGCTGCCGGCGGCCGGTGTGACGCTGCGCGGGCGGCTTGCTATCCTGTTCATCTCCGATTCCCAGGAATCGCGGAGCAGGCAACCCCGCTCGAGCGAAGAGCGCCTCCATCATCACGCCAATGCTGACAAACACGCCAGTGGATGGCATGATGGACCGTGCGAGTCAGTGTAGAATAAGGCGAATGCGCCCCTTTTCGACGGGGCGCGATGCCTACCGAGTTGTATCGTTGTCCAGCGCCAAGACCTGGCGCCGGCGCCAAAGACACCATATTCACCCCACAGGCGGAATAACCATGGCCGATCCGATCATCACCAAAATCGAACTGCATACCTATGAGTGCGAAAGGGAGAACCTCGGCACCGATTACAACGGCTTCAACACCGTCTACGAACCGGGCAACCGCATCAAAAGCCAGGGAAATGTCCTGCGCGTCCAGACCGACCAGGGCATCGTCGGCGAGTACGCCGGCGGCAGAGCCGCCGAGTTTTCGACCATCCCCATTTTTGCCCATTTCCTGATTGGCCGCAGCGCCCTGCAACGCGAATTGATCAATACCGAGGTCAAGCGCGCCCTGCGCCAGGTGGCCCGCATTGGCCTGGCGCCCATCGACATCGCGCTGTGGGACATCGCCGGCAAACTCTACGATCAGCCGATCTACAAGCTGCTGGGCGGCTACAAGGACAGCGTCCCCTGCTACGCCAGCACCTACCACGGCGACCACCAGCCCGACGGCCTCTCGTCGCCCGAGGCGTTCGCCGACTTCGCCGAACAGTGCCTCGAACTGGGCTATCCCGCCTTTAAGATCCACGGCTGGGGCCGCGCGCCCGTCAGCCAGGAAGTGGCCAACGTCCACGCCGTCGGCAAACGCGTCGGCGGCAAAATGGACCTGATGCTCGACCCGGCCTGCGAATTGATGACCTTTGGCGATGCCGTCAAAGTGGGCTGGGCCTGCGACGAGAACCGCTTCTTCTGGTACGAAGACCCCTACCGCGACGGCGGCATCTCCCAGTTCGCCCATCGCAAGCTGCGCCAGCTGATCAGGACGCCGCTTTTGCAATCCGAGCATGTGCGCTCGCTCGAGCCGCACATCGACTTCGCCCTCGCCGACGCCACCGACTACGTGCGCGGGGATGTCGGCTACGATGGCATCACCGGCGTCATCAAGCTGGCCTACGCCTGCGAAGCGCTCGGCATCGACCTCGAATTCCACGGCCCCGGTCCGGCACAGCGCCAGTGTATGGCCGCCATCCGCAACACGAACTACTACGAGATGGGCCTGCTCCACCCCAAAGCGCCCGCCAGCCACGAGCCGGAACTCTATCTCGACTACCGCGACGATCTCGACGCCATCGACGCCAACGGTCATGTGCCGATCCCGCAGGGTCCGGGGCTGGGCGTTGCCATCAACTGGGAATGGGTGGAGCGGCAGCGCGTGTCGGTGGTAGAATGGTGAATGCCCGCCCGCTCGATTCAGGTGCGATAAACGTCTGACAGGTCGCATCTGTTTCGCATAGAAACTTGTCGACTTCAAGAAGGCGCCGCCGAGACGCCTGCGAACCCAGGAGGAGCCTCTATGACTCTCGCTTTGACCGCACATCTCTCGACCTCTGAGCTACTGTCCGCACTGGAGGGCGTGACCGCTATCCCAGTCGTGCCCTACCGCGCCGGCAGCGTCGACGATACCGCGCACCTGAAGAATGTGCGCTACCTGATGCAGAGCAACAGCCTGAGCGGCAACCGGCCGCGCGTTCTCTCCATCGCCGGCACCAGCCCCATCCACCAGATGAGCCGCTCCGAGCATGTCCGCCTGGTCGACATCACGACGCGCGCAATGGGGAATGAAGGCGTATACGTGGCCGGTGTGCTGCCCACGCCGCTCGCCGAAGCCAAGGCCACCATCAGCGAACTCGCCGCGCTCCAGCGCCCCCCCGACGCCTATCTGCTCATGCCGCTCGCCGGTGTCTACGACCCGGACGGCATGTACAATGAGTTCATGGCCTTTGGCGAGGAGATGGACGACCGCTTTGGCGCCCGCCTTATCTACTACTTCAAAGACAGCCGCGACCTGTCCCAGATGGAGAACCTCTTCCGCGACTCGGACGCGTTCGTCGGCGTGAAGGTGGGCACCGGCGAAGACGACGTGGAGCCGCTGATGCGAGCGCTGGGCGACAATGGGTTGGTCATCTGGGGAATCGGCGATCGCAGCACGCGCGCGGCCCAACTTGGTTCGAAGGGACACACTTCCGGCATCGCCCTTGTCTGCGCCAAAGCCTCCGACGCCATCAACAACGCCCAGCGCGCCGGCGACTTTGCCGAGTCCCAGCGCGTGGAGGACGCCATTGCCGCGCTCGAAGAGTTGCGCTTCCGCGATGGGCGCCGCTACAACTATTCGGCGGTCATATCGGCCATGGCCCAGAGCGGCTTTGACGACATCGACGGCGGCGAAGGCGCGCCCTTCAATCCCCCCGTTCCCGCCGACATCGCCCGCGAAGTGCAGGCGGCGATCGCCGACCTGGCGCAATATCATTAGGCTCGGAGCGACCCCATGGCATCTCAACCCAGCGGCAGTACCGGCGCGCCGCCGTCCGTTCTGCTCATCTCGACCGACCACTGGCCCGCCGACCTGATGGGCGGCGCGGGACACACGGCGATCAGGACGCCGACGCTGGACAGCGTGGCCGGCGCCGGCGTGCGCTATACAAACGCCTATGCCGAATGCCCGGTCTGCATACCGGCCCGCCGCACGCTGATGACCGGCACGACGCCCCGCACGCACGGCGACCGCAACTTCCTCGTGCAGGAGCCGATGCCGCCGTTTCCAACGCTCGCCCAGACCTTCCGCGACGCCGGTTACCAGGCCTACGCAGTGGGCAAGCTGCACGTCTTTCCCCAGCGAGACCGCATCGGTTTCGACGATGTCATCCTGGCTGAGGAGGGCCGCCCCATCCTCGGCGCGATCGATGACTACGAAATCTGGCTGGGGGAGCAGGGCCATCCGGGGCGCTCATTCGCCCACGGCATGAGCAACAACGAGTACAGCTACCGCCCCTGGCATCTGTCCGAGGCGACCCATGTGACCAACTGGGCCACCGACCAGATGTGCAGGATGATCCGGCGTCGTGACCCAACCCGGCCCGGCCTCTGGTTCCTCTCCTACTGTCATCCACACCCGCCGCTCGTGCCGCTGGAGTGGTACTACAACCTCTATCGCGAGGTCGACATCCCGCTCCCTTACCGGGCCGCGTGGTCGCAGAATTTCGACGAACTGCCCTATCCGTTGCAGGTGATCCAGACGCGTTACGGCGACGCCTTCAGCCAGGAGGAGCTACAGGGCATCTTGCGCGCCTTTTACGCGCTCTGCACCCACATCGACCACCAGTTGCGTCGGGTCATCGGCACCCTGCGGGAGGAGAACCTGCTCGACAACACCATCATCTGCTTCACCAGCGACCACGGCGATATGCTGGGTCACCACGGCCTGTGGGCCAAGCGCCTCTACTACGAGCAATCCGCCAACATCCCGCTGCTGCTGCTCGGCCCGGCCGGCGACCAACGCACACCCGCCGGCAGCCAGGATGACCGCCTCGTCGGCTGGCAGGATGTCATGCCCACGCTGCTCGATCTGGCCGGAATCCCGATTCCTGAAAGCGTCGAGGGCATGTCGATGGTTGGCGCGGCGCGGCGTCCTTATCTCTTCGGCGAAGTGGGCGAAGGGCCCATGTCCACCCGCATGATCCGGCAGGACCAATACAAGCTGATCTACTACGCCACCGGCAACCGTTTTCAGCTATTCGATCTGGACGCCGACCCTCAGGAGATGCACGACCTGAGCGAGACGGAGGAGTACGCCCCCTTGCGGCAGGGCATGACCGCGCTCCTGCGCGCTGAACTCTACGGCAGCGACGGGGAGTGGCTGCAAGACGGCGACCTGGTCGGCCTGCCCCAACGCGAGTGGAGGCCGGAACAGAACCGCGAGCTATCCGGCCAGCGCGGGCTGCACTGGCCGCCGCCGCCGCTCGATTTGTCAGGCAGGCAGGTGGGGATGCCGGGGCAATAATAGGGGTGTGATTCGCAATAGAGAATCGAGCCGCTATCTGTACTTTTGCAGCGCTCGATTGAGCGCTGCCTCGACAAAGGCGTCGAGGCTGACGCCGTTTTGTTGCGCGGCGACGAAAGTTCTTCGCTGCAATTCCTTGGTCAACCGGACGGAAATCTCGCTGGGAGTTTGCCCACCTGCAGCTGTTGTCGACTCCCGACCCGTCTCTTCGCAGTAGGTCAGATAGTCGTCGACAGCCTCGTGAAAGGCGGTTTCCAACTCCTCGACCGAGGTTCCCTCAAAGTAAACATCGTCGTAGGTGTTCAGCAAGTGTCCGTGGAGAATGCGGTCTCGTTCATCATAGTGAACAACCGCTGCGTACCCCTTGTAGTTCATTTTTCTGGCCCGATTCTGTTTTCTTGCAGGAACTTGCGTACCGCTCCTACAGAATAGCGCTTTGCTTCCTTTTCGGGATGAGGACGATGGAATGTCTTTAACTGAATTGTTTAATTCGATTCGTACGCGTGACCCTCTGCCCTCTGTTACCTTGGCTCCGACAGCGGTAAAGAGATTTTCCACCTCAGATCAGCGTATGTTTGCACGCGTGGGACTATCAAATACTGCCTTCAGCGTTTTTCCTTGTTTACTGTTTAGTCTCATTTACCAAGTCAGTTTTCTGGTTAGTAACCAAAAGCAACGGTCTGAAAAATAACCCCGAACTCTCATCATAGCTCATCATGGTAGACTTACATTGGATTAGCTTTAGAACCACCTAAACAAATGTATTAGAATTCTAGCATTGCTTCGCTAGTCTCACAAGGGAATCTGAGTACTTACTATCGAAAGGGACCCATCCCGTGTCTTCACCCCAACGCCGCTACGCGCTCGTCGGCGCCGGCGGGCGCGCCAGAATGTACATTCACGCCATCCTCGGCGACTTCGCCCAGTGGAATCAACTGGTCGCGCTTTGCGACCTCAGCCAGACGCGCATGGACTGGTATAACCGGCAGATCGAGGAGCGCGCCGGAGAGTCGCTGCCCACCTACCATGCCAGCGACTTCGACCGCATGATCGCCGAAACCAGGCCGGACGCGGTCATCGTCACCACCATGGACGCCACCCACCACCAATACATCTGCCGCGCCATGGAGCTCGGCTGCGACGCCATCACCGAAAAGCCGATGACCACCGACGACGCCAAGGCCCGTCAGATCTTCGACACGATCGAGAAGACGGGCCGCTCGCTGCGCGTTACCTTCAACTACCGCTACGCGCCCCTGGCGACCACCGTGCGCGACCTGATCATGCACGGCGTAGTCGGCCGCCCCCGCCACGTCGACTTCTCCTGGGTGCTGGACACGCGCCACGGCGCCGACTACTTCCGCCGCTGGCATCGCGAAAAGGACAAGTCCGGCGGCCTGCTGGTGCATAAGTCCACCCACCACTTCGACCTGATCAACTGGTGGATCGACTCGATTCCCAAGACCGTCTACGCCCAGGGCGATCTGCTCTTCTACGGCCGCGAAAACGCGGCCGCGCGCGGCGAAAGCTACAGCTACGACCGCTACACCGGCGAGGAGGACGCCGCCGCCGACCCCTTCGCCCTGAGTCTGGATGCCGACGAGACACTCCGCAACCTCTATCTGAACGCCGAGGCCGACAGCGGCTACCTGCGCGATCGCAACGTCTTTGGCGACAACATCACCGCCGAGGACACGATGAGCGTTACCGCCCGCTATCGCAACGGCATCATTCTCAGCTACTCATTGCTGGCCTACTGCCCCTGGGAAGGCTACCGCGCCGCCATCACCGGCGACCGCGGGCGCATCGAAGTCGAGGCGATCGAGGCGGTCGGGCGCACATTCGTAGCCGGTCAGGAGGAGAGCCTGCCCGAAACCGGGAGCCGGTTGCCCGACTTCGGCGGCAAGCATATCTGGGTCTTCCCGATGCACGGCGCGCCCTACAATGTCGAAGTGCCGGAGGGCGTGGGCGGGCACGGCGGCGGCGACCGCGTCATGCTGGAGCAGATCTTTCACCCCGACCCGCCTGACGATCCCTTTGCACGCGCCGCCTCCCACGTCGACGGCGCCGCCTCCATCCTGCTGGGCATCGCGGCCAACCGCTCCATCGCCACCGGTCAGCCCATCGAAGTTGATGAGCTGCTGAAACTCAACGACCTATAAGGAGACGCTCAATTGAATAACCTGTCCGGTCAGAATGTCATTGTAACCGGCGCCAGCAGCGGCTTCGGCGAGGAGATCGCGCTGCAATTCGCCCAAGCGGGCGCGCATTTGGCCCTGGTCGCCCGCCGCGAGGAGATGCTGCGCGCCCTGGCGCAACGCATCGAGCCACTGGGCGTGCGCGCCCTCGTCTGCCCCTGCGATGTGGGCGATGAGGCGCAGGTCCGGGCCGCCGTCGCGAAGATCAACGCCGAACTCGGTCCCATCGACGTGCTGGTCAACAACGCCGGCACCAACGTCCCCAACCGCAGCATCGCCGACACGACCACGACCGACATGCAGGTCGTCATCAATGTCAACCTCACCAGCGCTTTTCTCTTCACCAATCTGCTCATGCCGCAGATGCAGGCGCGCGGCGCCGGCACCATCATCAACATCGCCTCGCGCGCGGCCAACTTTCCCAGTCTGCTGGCGGGGGTTGCTTACAGCAGCGCCAAAATGGGCATGCAGGCTCTCAACCGTATCACCAACGAGGAGGGCAACCCGCACGGCGTGCGCGCCTGTGTCATCAACCCCGGCGTCGCCGCCACCCCCCTGCTGGACCGCCGCCCCAGCCCGCCCCCCCAGGAACTGCGCAAGCTGATGATGCAGGCCGAGGACATCGCCGCCACCGTCCTCTACGCCGCAAGTCTGCCCCTGCGCGCCAACGCCGACCGCATCGATCTCTATCCGACCAACACGGAGGTCAGTTGACATCGCACAGAGACTCGGTAACGTGACGCCAGACATTGCCGCCATCGCCGCCGGTGGGCAACTCACCCCGGCCCAGAGACGACGCTTTCTCATATCGCTCGCTCTGCGTCGCCAGCGGCCCGGCGCCGGCAGCGCGTCCAGCTTACTGCGCGACCGCACGGCGAGTTACGATTGGCCTGACCTTCGAACCATTCTGAAAGGGATCCGCTGGGCGGTCGTCGGCGCCGTGGCAACACGCGCCTACATGCCCGAACGCATGACCCGTGATTTCGACGTTCTCGTTCATTTTGAGGATGGAGATGGGGTGATGGCGCGCCTGCAGGACGCAGGCTTTCAGTTAGCTTCGGGAAAGTCCATCCCCGGCTATATACTGGACGCCCCCGACGGCACGGAGATTGATCTGCTCCTCATCCCTTTCGCGTGGATAGACGATGCATTTCAACAGGAGCGACGCGACGCCGCCGGTTACCCGGTCCTGGACCTGCCCTATCTGGTTCTGATGAAGCTGGAAATGTCGCGTGCCCAGGATCTCGCCGATCTTACCAAGATGCTCGGCCTCGCTGCCGATGAGGATTTGGAACGGATACGAGAGATCGTTGCCCGTTACATGCCGGACGCATCGGACGATCTGGAGTCCCTCATCTATCTGGGCCGCCTGGAGATGCAGCAGGGGTGAACGACGCCGACGCGTGTGGAATGACCTGAGCCTGGGAGCGACTGTCCTCAGATGTTACGCGTAGGAATCATCGGAACCGGGCGCATCAGCGACCTGCACGCCATCGAATACCTGCACAACGAGCGCGCCCGGATCGTCGCCGTCTGCGATATCGACCGGGAGAGCGCCCGCCGGCGCGCTGCCGCATGGGGCGTGCCGCCCGCGCGCATCTTCAGCCACCACCGCGACCTGTTGGCGCTGGCCGACCTGGACCTGGTCGAGATTCTGCTGCCCCACCACCTCCACCATCCCGTTGCCCTCGACGCGCTCAACGCCGGCAAGCACGTCTCCGTCCAGAAGCCGATGGCCCTCAATCTGGAACAGGCCGACGAGATGATCGCGGCTGCCGCTGACGCGGGGACGGTTCTGCGCGTCTACGAAAATTTTCTCTTCTACCCGCCGGTGATGCGGGCGCAGCAACTGATCGACGCCGGCGAGATCGGCGACCCGCTGACCATCCGCATTAAGAGCAACGCCGGTTTCAGCCCGAACGCCTGGCACGTGCCGCTCTCGACCTGGGCCTGGCGTTTCAACCCGCAGACCTGCGGCGGCGGCCCGTTGGTCTTCGATGACGGCCATCACAAGTTCGCGCTGGCCTGGCATTTCATGGGATTGGCGGAGGAGGTGCATGCCTGGATCGGCGCAATGGAACTGATGCCCGGCCGCGTGCTGGACACGCCCGCCATCGTTTCGTGGAAGTTTCCCGGCAACCGCTTCGGCTCGCTCGAGGTCGTCTACTCCCCCCAACTGGAGATCGAGACCCGCTACTACGCGCAGGACGACCGCGTCGAGATCACCGGCACAAGGGGCGTGCTCTTGATCAGCGGCGGGCATGGCCGCCTGGCGGACGCGCCGCCGCTGACGCTCTATCGCGACGGCAAGACCAGTGTTTTCGATGACATACCGACCGGCTGGGAGCAGAGCTTCGTCCACGCTACGCGTCATCTCATCGACGCCTTCGACGACGGCGTCCCGCCCCATCTGACAGGCGCCGAAGGCCGCGCCATCCTGCGTTTCCTCCTCGCCGCGCAAGAGTCGGCCCGCAGCGGTCAGTCCGTGCGCGTGTGAGCAGACCTCATTTATCGTTTAGGCCTTCGGGATCCAGCACGGCCCGCTGCTTTAGGAGTTGAAAACCACTGATCTCCTCTTGCGGGATTGACATTCGTGCGGCCATTATAAGTGCTACCGGGTTCGTGCCGAAGCTTGTCACCAGTACTACTTAAATTGCCTTTGATCCGGCCTGACCCTCGGCCTGAATTTGAATTGGACTTACTTTTGGGGGACACAGGTCACTCCTTACAGGGCATATTTCATGCCCCGGGCAAGGAATGCGGCAAAGTGCCGCATTCGTCAGTTACACCCGAAATCTTATTCCTTATTGATTGAGTTGTCAAATCTGTGGGCGGGAATTGGCCTGTCCCAAATCTGAGTGATGATGGCAGGAGCCTGGGTCGCCCGCGTGCAAAAACGTACAAACGGCTAGTTTGTCAGGTGTGTAATGCTGACAAACTGGCCGACTTTGTAGAGATATGAACGCGACACACGCCCAGCGCAATTAGTTCAAACGCCAATCTGAGCTACCGAATCGGTTCGATTGGCCTCTCGGATATTAGCGACGCGGACAGTTGCGAAGGCAAGCACACGGGACTGGAACGGTGTCGGAGTGTCGTAGACGAGAATTCGGGATTTGTCTTTGGTTTTGCATCAACCGTTTGTCCGCCCGGGACCTACCGGGCGCAGGTCAGCCTGAAGGATGCCGCGACCGTCGAGCTGGTCTCTGGCCAAGCCGATCTCACCATTTTTGCGGCCAGTACTCTCCCGACGATTACGCTAAAGCAACCGCGTAATCCCCTCAACGGGTCAAGATGTCAGCGCGATTAACCAAGGCCACGGATGCCATCGAGAGCGGTTGATGTTCACTGCGAGTCAAACCCGGTGGCAGCATTGATGCTTACGACATACGGTTTTCCGCCGCCAACTTCGACCATCCGAAACCCACGTTCTTCAAAAAACTGGGCCAATTTTGGAGTGAATTTGTCCATCGGTTCGACTTTCACTACATTGAACAGCTCTCTGCCAGATTGCGAAAGAGCGACGCCATATGTTTTGAGTTTCTTGCCGACCTTTTCGTTGGACATCGGAGTCAAAGCCCAATGTCTTCCTTGGTATCTCAAGGGCATACATAGAGCCTGTTGTCCTACGCCTTCTAAAGCAAAACAAGGAACAAATCCATGCCAAGAATTGTTATCGGAGATTATCAGCCCATGTTCATTCAATAGATTAAGCGTAGCAAAGGGCAGGCCGTATTCCTGAAGCGCGTTGGCGCCAGCATTACCGCCCAGGGAGGGCACTCTGATATCTCCAAGTGTTAATGAGATGCACATGGAGCACAATCGCGCAAAATGGTTAGCGATCTCCTGGTCAAGACTAGCCAGGATTCTGACTGTTCTTGTCGAATAGGTGCCTGGTTTCCTGATTTCCCCAGCCAATAACTTACCGAAGAACACCTGCATTTCTTCGGTACTTTTCAGTCTAGCTTCTGTCTCAAAAACGTTGAGCCAGTCATCGTTGATTGTATTGCCTGACTCCTCCGGCACTGATTGTTCGATGGAATCACTAGCATCCCGTATTTCTTTGGCAGTTTTCTGACCAATCATGTCCAAATTAACCTGCTCACGAAGTACTCGGTGCCCGAACTTCTGGACCGCTACGCGTGCATACTCCGGATCAATCTGCATCTGCCGAGCAATATGCTCAGCAGTTCTGTTTATCAACTTGATGCGCGCAGCAGTTTCCGCACGTTGTTCATCCGCTTTTCCGGTAAGAAATGCAACCGGAAAATCAATTGCTGCCGAAGTCAATTGCCCGAGTGCCTTGAAAAGGTTCCGCCTCACGGGAGCGGGTATGCCCGGGATAGCTGTATCAGCTACCAAATCGGTGATGATTTCGGCGACAGAAGTGTCTTCATAGCTGGGAGCGCAGCTATTTACGTTGCCCGATTCGTCAACCGTCATTACAATCTAAGACCCCTCTCCCTGGCCTTCAGGCGAAGTGGTGGCGTCGGCAACTTTAGGGTATGACCCCTTTAGAAATCTGCCATCGACCCATCGAAGGTAGCCAAAAGTGACTCCCTAATGAAACCAAGAGCTTCTGCTTTGCAAGAGTACGGGAGAGACTCCCGCAATCCCAGGGCACAGCATTTTTGAAGAGTCGTGGTATCAAAGGGGATTCACGTTAGAACGGAATGTCGTCCTCGCCCTTTCCTCCTGAGTCAGCGGCTGGCTCGCCCCCCCAGTCCCCGCCCTGGTCCTCGGATTGACCCCCGCCGCCGCCCAGCGCTTCTTTCTCGGCTCGCGTATTGAGGAACTGCACAGTCCGCGCCCTCACGTCGAGCGAGGCGCGCGCCTTGCCCTCCCGGTCGGTCCAGATATTTGGTTCCTCCACTTCGCCGACCACCAAGACCTTTTGCCCTTTCGTCAGATACTGGTTGCAGGTTTCGGCCAACCGGTCCCACGCGTTCACGCGGAACCAGACGGTCTTTTCCTGTCGCTGTCCGTCCTGGCCCGTCCATGACCGGCTGGTGGCGATGCTGAAGTTTGTAACAGCCTTGCCGCTGGGCGTGTATCGCATCTCAGGATCGCGGCCGAGATTGCCTACCAGGGTTATCTGTTGATACATTTTTGCGTCCTTTTGGGGAATCTATTATTGGGTTGTCGCACCGATCCGGAGAACGGAAAGAAAGCTCGCCGAAACCGGTTGCCTCCCATTGTACAACCGCTGCCAGGCACGTCAAAATTTGCAATGGTTTAGAATGCATGTTCGATCCTGCAGAATGCGTCCCTTCTCCAAAGGTGCGCCATACCCCGCTCGGACACCTCCGAGACTCTGCCCCAAATTAGACCTAATCGCCGCTTCGTGGAATAATGACCGCATACCCTGATCCGTCACCTCCCATTCATCTGCCAGCGCGCCGCCGCCAGAGACGCGCGCATGGGCATTAGGACGGGGCTGCGTGTGAGACCGCAAGAAATCCGCAACCACCTGCGCCAACACGGCTTGACCGGCTGGCTGCTCTACGACTTTCGCGGCCAGAATCCGATCGCCGCGTCCGTCGCCGGGCTGGAGAATACCGGAACGCGCCGCTGGTTTCTGTGGATTCCTGCCGACGGCGAGCCGCAATGGCTGGTTCACGCTATCGAACAGGCGACCTTCGCCGCCGTGCGCCCCGACGCGGCCGGCCCATTGCACCTGTACGTCGGCTGGCAGGAGATGGAGCGCAAGTTGCGCGATCTGTTGCCGCAAGGCCCTTCCAGCCGCATCGCCATGGAGTACAGCCCCCACGGCGCCATCCCCTACGTCAGCAATGTCGATGCCGGGACCCTGGAAATGGTGCGCGCAGTCACCGGCGCGACCGTCGTCAGTAGCGCTGACCTGGTGCAACGCGTCCAGGCCGCGCTTTCATCAGAGCAGATGGACAGCCACCGCCGCGCCGCGGCCCACGTGCTGGCGGCCAAGGACGCGGCTTTTGCCTTCGTGGCGGCAGCCCTGCAAGCTGGACGCGAGATAACCGAGTACGGCGTGCAGCAGCTTATCGTGGAGCATTTCCGCGCCGCGCATCTGGCGTGGGATCACGACCCGATTGTGGCCGTCAACGGCAACGCGGCCCTGCCCCATTACGCGCCCAACGCACAGCGGCACAGCCCGATCCGGCGCGGTGACGCGCTGCTGATCGACCTGTGGGCCAAAGAAAATAACCACCCTGACGACTGTTATGCCGACATAACCTGGACCGCCTACTGCGGCGCGCACCCGCCTCTGCCGATGTCGCGCGTCTTTGACGTGGTCGCCCACGCACGCGATTCCGCCATCGCCGCCATCCGGCAGGCGTTCGATTCCCGCGCAACAGTTCATGGCTACGAAGTCGATGACGCCGCCCGCCGCGTAATTGAAGAGGCCGGCTTCGCCGACGGCATCCTGCACCGCACCGGTCACAGTCTGGGGCCGACCATCCATTGGAACGGCGTCAACATCGACAACGTAGAGACCCAGGACCGCCGCAGCCTGATTCCCGGCGTCATGTTCACAATCGAACCCGGCATCTACCTGCCCCGTCTGGATTTCGACGCCAGCGCACAGGCCAAAGGGCTGGGCATCCGCAGCGAAGTCAACTGCATCGTCCACGACGGCAGCCTGGAGGTGACGACGCTGCCTTTTCAGCAAGAGGTTATACGGCTGGCAGACTGACATGAATTCCGTGCCGGAACGCCTTCTGCAACCCGTCCCATAATCACGCTTCGAGCCATGAGATACGCAGTACGCAATATCCAACGCAGTGAGAAGAGCGGATCATCCCATGCGCAAAGCCACTTTTGAACGAAGACCCCAGCGCGTCGCCCTGTTCGTCACCTGTATGGTGGATATGCTCTACCCCAGCGTGGGCATCGCCACCTGTGAACTGCTGGAAAAGAACGGCATCGAGGTCGTCTTCCCGGAGGAACAGACCTGCTGCGGGCAGCCTGCCTTCAACGGCGGCTACCGCAACGAGGCGCGCAAATTGGCGCGGCGATTCCTGTCGATCTTCGCGCCGCTGGTGGAGAACGGCGAAGTGGACGCCATCGTCGCGCCCTCCGGCAGTTGCGCCACCATGACCGGCCACTTCTATCAGGCGATCTTTCAGGATTCCAGTGAGATGAATCTGAGCCATCAGGCCGAACGGCTGGCATCGGTGACGTTCGAACTGACCGAGTTTCTGGTCGACGTTCTCGGCTTGGTTAGCACCGGCGCCCATCTGCAGGGAAAAGCCACCTATCATCCCTGCTGCCATCTCTATCGCGAACTGGGCGTGGACGAGCAGCCCCGCAAACTGCTGGACGGCGTGGAGGGCCTCGAAATGGTCGATCTGCCCCACGCGCAGGACTGCTGCGGATTCGGTGGACTGTTCGCGATCAAGAATAGCGGCATCAGCGCTGCCATGGGCCGGGCAAAGGCCCGCTGCGCCCAACAGAGCGGCGCAGACGCCATCGTCCTGTGCGACGTGAGCTGCATGACACATATCAACGGCATTCTCAGCCGCGAGAACGTTAGCTGCCGTGCCCACCATATCGCCGAGATTCTCAACGACCATCTCGGCAGTCAGTTGCGCCCGCCCTCAGAACCCGCCTCGACGCCAGCCGACCATCCTAGGCGCTGGGGTGATATCGCCTGAAATGCTGGCGCCGCCAGCAATGCGGGCCCAGGAGTAACGCCGAGCGGGAACGCTCAAATTTTTCGCTGCGCTCTTTGAACGCTTTGGACCGGCCAACAGGAACGAGCACGATGCAAGTTGATATCCACGCCCCTTACAAGGACCGTATCCAACAGGCGCTGGGCGATCCCAACCTCCGCGTCGCGGTCAGCAAAGCCACCGACCGCATGTCCAATGCGCGGCACGCCTCCATGGACGCCATCGAGGGCGAAAAGTTGCGGTCGCAGGTGCGCCGGATGAAGGAGCATGTACTGCGAAATTGGCCCGATTATCTGCAACAGTTGGAGACGAATTTGCGCCAAAACGGTTGCGTCGTCCACTGGGCCGAGGGGATCGAGGATGCGCAGGCAATCGTCAAAGACATCGCCCTCCAGAACAGCGCCAAACTGATTGTCAAATCCAAGTCCATGGCCACCGAGGAGATCCATCTCAATCACGCCATCGAAGAGGCTGGTCTGCGCGTCGTCGAAACCGACCTCGGCGAGTATATCATCCAGCTGGCCGATGAACCGCCCAGCCATATCGTCGCCCCCGTCATCCACAAACGCCTGGAGGAGATCGCCGAAGTTTTCCAGGAAAAACTGGACATGCCGCCCACGCGTGAACCGACCAAGATGACATCCCTGGCGCGTGCCCGTTTGCGCCAGGAGTTCTTCGCCGCCGAGATGGGCATCAGCGGCTGCAACTTCGCCATCGCCGAGACCGGAACCGTCTGCATCGTCACCAACGAAGGCAACGGCCGCATGGTCAGCAGTATGCCCCGCGTCTATGTGGCGGTGATGGGTATCGAAAAGCTCGTCCCCACGGTTGAGGACGCTTTCTTGCAGTTGCAGGCTCTCTGCCGCAGCGCCACCGGGCAGCAGTTGACGGTCTACTGCTCGATGACCAGCGGGCCGCGCCGGGAAGGTGACGCAGACGGCCCCGATCAGGTGCATGTGGTGCTGCTCGACAATGGCCGGTCTCGTATGTTGGCGCGCGGCTACGGCGAGGCGCTGATGTGCATTCGCTGCGGCGCCTGCCTCAACGTCTGTCCCGTCTACCAGGAGATCGGCGGCCACGCCTACGGCAGCACCTACAACGGCCCGATCGGCGCTGTGATCTCGCCTGCTTTGGCCCCGGAGATTGCCCAATTCAAGGAGTTGCCCCACGCCACCTCGTTATGCGGCGCCTGCCGCGAGGTCTGTCCGGTGAAAATCGACCTGCCCCGTCTGCTGCTGGACCTGCGTTCCGATCTCGTGCAGCAGGGCGTTGGTCCCAAATCGGAGGCGCTGGGCATCAAGAGCTATGCCGGGCTGATGAACAGCCGCCGCATGTACGAAAATCTCGGCAAACTTGCCAGCATCGGCACCAACCTTTACGCCGGCATGAGCGGGGGCAATATCAAGTTTCTGCCGCCGCCCCTCAATGGCTGGACCGCCTATCGGGACTTTGCGCCCTTCGCCCGCAAGAGCTTCCGGGAATGGTGGAAGGAGCGTAGAAAGCTGCGCGGGCAAGTTTGACAACCCGCCCGCCCGTCCAACTCTACCGGGAAGATCGAACATGAACACTCGCGACACAATCCTTTCCCGCCTGCGCGAGACCCTGCGCCAGCCCAACCTGCCCTTTCCGCCGTTGGAAAGCGCCGCGCTCACCCAGGCCGAACGCATGACCGTCACCCACGCCGAGGGAGATCGCTGGGCACTTGCCGAACGCTTCGCCCACGAACTGGCCGCAGTGAAAGGCAGTTGTGAACTGATGGAGACCGAGACCGAAGCCCGCCTGGCAATCGTCTCCCGCTTGCAACTGTGGGTGGAGGAGGAGCAGGCAGCCCGCAAGACCGCCAGCTCCGAACGCGCCGAGGACTGGGATGTCATCTGTTGGCCGCTGGCGCAGCTGCATGTCGAAGGATTGTCGCACGTTTTGAAGGAGACGGGCTTCAAGCTGGTCCAGCCGACCGATCTGCACGATCCCGGGCAGCGGCAGCGCATCCGCTCGGTTCGGGCCGGCATCACTTCGGTCGAGGCGGCCTTTGCCAGCACCGGCTCCTTCGTTGTCGGCGGCACGGGCGCCAACTCCCGCGCCGCCAGCCTGACACCTTTCCGCCACCTGGTCGTGATCCCCCTCAGCAGGCTCTTTGCCAGCGGGGAAGAGTGGCTGGCCGAGATGCGCTACGCCGGCGAGCTGGACGCCTTCGTGCGCGCAAGTCGCAACCTCTCGATCATCACCGGGCCGAGCAAATCAGCCGACCTTGAGGGCATCCTGACGATGGGCGTCCATGGCCCGAAAGTGGTCCATACCGTCCTCTTCGACGATGTGCAGCAATAAAATCTGAACTGTTCATCCCCGCATGACCCAGCGCGGGGTTGAAGACTTGGAAAGGAGTTAAGAAATGGCGAATGTGCAAGGGCAACAGTTCCGCACGCTCATCAATTGTACGCAGTTGGCGGACGCCCTCACTACCGTAGCAGACCCAGCCGCCGGCGCACTGCGCATTGTGGACTGCCGCTTCGACCTGCGCGATACCGACGCCGGCCGCCGCGCCTACGCCCACAGCCGCATTCCCGGCGCGGCCTATGCCCATCTGGACGAGGATATGTCGGGGCCTATCGTGCCCGGCAGCACCGGCCGCCATCCCCTGCCGGATGCGGCAGACTTTGCCCGCACCGTCGCCCGCCTGGGCATCAGCAACGACTCACACGTCGCGCTCTACGACGACGGCAGCGGCAGCATGGCCGCCCGCATGTGGTGGATGCTGCGCTGGATCGGCCACGATGCCGTTGCCGTGCTCGACGGTGGCTGGGATGCCTGGACCGCCGCCGATCTGCCCATCCACAGCGGTGTCGAAACGCCGCCAGCCGCCAACTTTACGGCCAACCCTCGTCCTGAACTGGTCGTCGATGTCGGCGAGATGCTGTCGAAGACCGCAAGCGGCGGCGCCCTGATCATCGACGCCCGCGCCGCCGATCGCTTCCGCGGCGAAAATGAGACGCTCGACCCCCTGGGCGGCCATATTCCCGGCGCCTCCAATCTGCCCTATGGCGGCAATCTGCGCGACGGGCGCTTTCGCGATCCGGATGAGCTGGCCGCCCGCTTTGGCGACTTGATGGGCAACCGCCGCCCGTCCGAACTGATCTTCTACTGCGGATCCGGCGTCTCCGCCTGCCACAACGTCCTGGCCGTGCTGCACGCCGGTCTCGGAGAGGCCCGCCTCTACCCCGGCTCCTGGAGCGAGTGGATCACCGACCCGACGCGGCCCACCGCACACGGGTAAGGCGCCGACAAGTCGCCCGCCATCCCGGGATCGCAATTCATCGAACCTCAAAGGATAGACGCAATGAGAACGCGAACAGGCAACTTCCCCATCGGCTTCCGGCAGCTCAATTCCAAATGGCAGCGGGACCTCCCAGCCGTATTGAAATGGGCCGTGCAGAATGATCTCGAGGTGATCGATCTGAACAACGGCTCTGCCGACGCGGTCAAAGCCGTTTCCCATGCGGGCCTGCGCATCGGTTCAATCGATCTGCCCGACTCGAAAACGATGATCTCCGCCGACGCCGCTCGCCGCGCCGACGCCCTCGCCCGCAACAGCGACTGCATTCGCGCCTGCACGACCGATGGCCCGCACAACTTTTTCGCCACCATGCTTCCCGAAGACCCGGCGCTTGCGCCCGCCGAAAACTACGGCTATATGGTCGAAAGTTTCGGCGCGTTGGCCGCCGTCCTGGAAGAGAGCGGCTCCCACTATGTCATCGAGGGCTGGCCGGGGCCGGGCGCGCTCTGCTGTACACCCGAGACCTTTCGCGCCTTCCTGCGTGATGTCCCCTCACCCTCGATGAGCGCCAACTTCGACCCCTCCCATCTGATCCGCATGGGCATCGATCCGCTGCGCTTCCTCGAAGAGTTCATCGATAGCGTGCATCACGTGCATGGCAAGGATACCGAAATCCTGGCCGAAAACCTGTACGAATACGGCCACGAGCAACCGGCCGCCTTCGTAGAACGCATCGCCTACGGCGCCCAAAGCTGGCGCTATACGATTCCGGGGCACGGTCTCTTCCGCTGGAATGAAGGTCTGCGCATTCTGGCGCAGAACGGCTACAGCGGCTGTATCTCCATCGAACTCGAAGATTCCAACTTCAACGGCGCAGCGGAGACGGAAAGGCAGGGCTTCCTCCACGGCGCACGTTTTTTGGCCGGCTGCTGACCGGTTGAAGCTGTCGTCGATCAGAACTCAAAGGACTGGTGCAGCGTCGGCGCGACCACATCGCTGCGGCCCTGCGCCTGCAACGTGCTCGCCAGGGCAGATGTCCCCTCCGCCTCACCGTGGACGAGAAATATCTTCTGCAGCCGCTCCGGGTCGAAATGCGACGCACACTGGAGTAGCTCCGCCTGGTCGGCGTGGGCGCTGTATCCGTTGATCCTGGCGACCTCGGCCCGCACATCGTACGCTTCGCCAAAGATTCAGACCGTCCCGTTCCCCTCCAGAATGCGCCGGCCGAGCGTGTGCTGCGCCTGGTAGCTGACGAACAACACCGTGTTTTCGGGATGGATGATGTTGTTCTTCAGATGGTGAAGAATGCGACCGCTCTCTGCCATGCCGCTGGCGCTGATGATAATCGCAGGCTCCGGCATGTGGTTGAGCTGCTTGCTGCGGCGCACCTCCCGCACATATTCGATTCGGGGATAATCGAAGGGGCTGCGCCGCCGCCCGTCCTCCAGGAACGTCTGCACGTTGCTATCCCACGACTCCGGGTGCATGCGGAACACATCGGTCGCATTGACCGCCAACGGGCTGTCAACGTAGACCGGAATCTCCGGAATGTCGCCACTGGCGTCCAACTGGTTCAGGGCGTAGACGATCTCCTGCGTGCGGCCCACCGCAAAGGAGGGGATATGATCACCTTGCCCCGCCGACGCGCCGTCTCGCAGACCACTTCTCTGAGCCGCCTCTGCGCCTGGTCGTACCGGCCGTGCAGGCGGGCGCCGTAGGTGCTCTCCATGATCAGCAGGTCGGCCTGCGCGGCGATGGCAGGGCTGCGCAACAGAGCGATCTCCTCCCGACCCAGATCGCCGCTGAACACCAGCCGCCAGCTCTTGCCGCTGCCGAACTCCTCGATCTCCAGTTCCACAAACGCAGAGCCGAGAATATGACCGGCATTGCGGAATGTGAGCGATACCCCGTTGGCGATCAGCGCAGGGCGCCCCTCGCCGACGCTCACAAAGAGCGGCAGCGTCTCCCTCGCATCCGCCCGCGTGTAGATGGGATCGACCGGCGGCTCACCCCTGCGGCTGCGTTTGCGGTTGAGATACTCCACGTCCTTCTCCTGGATGTAGCCGCTGTCCATAAGCATGTACGCCGATAGATTTCGGGTCGCTGCCGAACACCAGACGTTGCCGCCAAATCCCTGCTTAACCAGATTGGGCAGCTTGCCCGTGTGATCAATGTGCGCATGGCTGAGCACAACGCAATCAATCGACCGCGGCTCCCCACGGGAAATTCAGATTGCGTGCATAGGTGTCGCCCCGCCGCCCCTGGTACAGCCCGCAGTCGAGTAAAATGCGCTGCCCGTTCACCTCCAGCAGGTGCATCGATCCCGTTACTTCCTGCGCTGCGCCGTGAAATGTAAGCCTCATCGACCGTACCTCCGTCTCTAGTCTGAAATCTGGAACATTCGTGCGTAGCAGGACTTGACACCGCACGGATGTTCTTGTATACTTGGGATATCGTTTGGGAAATGTTCGTAGAAATTGGGATAATCGTCAAGCGTCAACCCGCACACATATTGCGATACGGAACCACACCTGCCAACCCGTCCATTCATAGCCAAGCGGCATCACATCCAATACCTTCAAGGAGGATAGCGATGAACCTGTCAGAACGTCAAAAAAAGATGCTCGCCTTTATTGCCGAATTTGTCGAAGGCAATAACTACCCGCCGACCATCCGCGAAATCGGAACCGCCTGCGGCATATCCAGCACATCGGTGGTGAAGTACAATCTGACCAAACTGGAAAAGCAGGAACTGATCCGGCGCGATAAAGAGGTGAGCCGGGGCTTGAGCCTGGCCTGGGAGCGCCTGCAGGAAGTCGGGCTTGCCGCCAACCTCACCGGCGCGCCCATTTCCAGTGAACACGCCGCGCGCGATAGCGGGGGGCCGCTGCAGGGTTTCTTCCAAGTACCGGTGCTGGGCTTCATCGCCGCCGGTCAGCCGATTCAGGTCGAGACCAGAGATCACACCAACGCCGATGAATGGCTCGAACTGAATGAGTCGCTGTTCCGCAATCCGACCGAGCTATATGCTCTGCGCGTGCAGGGTGATTCGATGATTGACGCCAGCGTTCTGGACGGGGATATCGTCATCCTCCGCCATCAGGAGCGGGCGGAAAACGGTGAAATGGTCGCCGCCTGGCTCGACACCAAGAACGAAACGACGCTTAAGCACTTCTATCTTGAAGGCGATCAGGTGCGGCTGCGACCGGCCAATCCCAGCTATCCGGAAATGTTCCTGCCCGCCGCAGATGTAAGCGTCAAGGGCAAAGTGGTGTCGGTGATTCGTCAGCTGGAATAACGTATCGCCGGTCTCAACCGCGTGACAGCGCGCGTCCATCCCCCGCGACAGATGACACATACCAGGCATCAACTGGTCCGGCGGCGGCGGGTTTCATCCTTGTTCCGCGCCTTGTCAGCGGCGAAAGTGGGCCTGCTCCGCCTCCGCTAATCGCGCCAACTCGCACTGTATCTGCGTGCGCCGTTCCAGCAGATAGTTGAACTGCTGGTCGCAGCCCGCAATCGGCGTGGGATAGCGACTGATCTCGCTCTGAATGCGCCTATTTTCGGCCTGCAACCGGGAAGGCAGTGCTTGCCTTTCCAACTCAAGTGCCGTACCCTCGACCACTTGACCGCTCATCTTTCTTTTCCACGAAATGGACAGTTCGCAATCCGACCGATTCCCATTGTAATGCACGCCGCCATCTCCGCTTGCATCCAACCATCAGGCATTTATGACAACCAGAAACCTGTCACCTTTCTCCAATTAAATAGTATGTCTTTCGAGAGGCGCCCGCACTCCATTGCCAAGCTGACGGGTTCTGCTTTCTCCTCCGGCACGCATTCTTGACCTGCTCCTGTCACGCCAACAGCCTCCCGAACGTCAACCGTCCACAAATTGATATTCACTCTTAGAAATTTTTTGCGTAAACTCTCGTAAACTCTCGCAAACTCTCGTAACCTCTCGCAGACTATCGTGAACTCTCGCAAAGTCTCGTAAACTCTCGTGAACTCTCGTAAACTCTCGCAGACTATCGTGAACTCTCGTGAACTCTCGCAAACTCTCGCAAACTCTCGTAACCTCTCGCAGACTATCGTGAACTCTCGTGAACTCTCGCAAACTCTCGCAAACTCTCGTAACCTCTCGCAGACTATCGTGAACTCTCGTGAACTCTCGCAAACTCTCGCAAACTCTCGTAACCTCTCGCAAACTCTCGCAGACTATCGTAAACTCTCGCAAACTCTCGCAAACTCTCGCAAACTCTCGTGAACTCTCGCAAACTCTCGTGAACTCTCGTAAACTCTCGCACGAGCGCTGCCAGAACCTGCATCATAAATTTGTACTGTTGACCTCCCAATGCCCCTCCTGTTACCCGTCCTTATCGCCGTATCGCCCTCCTTCACACCCCGGCCCCCATTCTGGGCGGCACCCCACCCAGTTCTCTCCAGGGCAATTGCATCTAAATTGGGTCAATGCGCCGAAATGCTGCCATGATCTCTTCCAGTTGGGGTTCAGACACTGTAAACTGTACGAATGATGGCGCGCAGGCTAAGAATCTGAACGGTTTCGACGACTGACGGCCTTTGTTGCGCTGGATTTCCGTCGTCAATCAGCAGGCTTACAGCGATTTCCACCTATTATCTCGTCCTTCTATTCGGAATCCCGACAGAATTGGCATACAGAATTGGCATGCAGATTTAGATGCGTATGCCCTGTACCCTGGGTCCTTGCAAGAGCCTGAACAATCGTATAGGCTGTATCCATCGCTGAAAGTCCAAGGCGACCGCGAACCATTTCTGTACCTTAACAAACGCATACTTTTTTACAGACCATACTTGGTTGCAAGACCATAACGCCGCCCCAGCCGGCGCGACACGCTGCGCCAATCCGCAAAAACTTTTGCAGAAAGAGCAAAGCAGCACACGAATTCATGCAGCACTTCGCGACACTTCGCGCCACTTTGATACTCACCGCCCGCACCGACAGGATACAGAGCAGGGCAGCACATGAATTCATGCAGCGCTTCGCCTCACGCTGCGCCTGTGCGCCGCCCGCCGTGACGACGCCGGCGGCCTTCGCCCAGCCTCCTGTCCCCCGTGATGCACCGATAATTTTTTTGCCCAATCTCACCAAATCTCTCCTGCGAGCGCTCCTGCCTGTCAACCCATCCAACCGCCCAAACAAGCTTCTGCTGTGAATCCCATTTGAAACAGAGACTCTTCGGGCGAATATAGCAACTGAATCGGGGCCGTCTCGCCTGCCCTTACGCAATCCGGAATGCGCAATACGCAACTCAGCAAAAAGCCGGTTCCCGATGTGGACGCACATTAGATGCGTATGCCCTGATCACCATCTCCAAACGACTATCACTGGCCCGGCGACTATAGTATACTGTCCCCAACCATCGGCGCTGCCCACTCCGGCCGGCGTCAGCGCTGCAATCCGTCCGACAACCGGTGTTCATACCCCGATGCGTCCCTTACATGCGCTCCACCTCACTCATGACGCCAATGGAACGATCGACCGTGGCTCGCGCAGCCAACCGCAGGAGAAAACGTTATGGCAAAAACAGGACGGGCGGTCATCGCCCACGGACAGGACTTTGAAATTCGCGAATATCCGGTTCCCGATCCCGAACCGGGCAAAGTGCTGCTGCGTCAGGAACTCGCCGGTATCTGCGGTACCGACCTGCACAACTGGCAGCATGGCATAAAGGGCGAAATGGTCCTCGGCCACGAAAATGTCGGTGTCATCGAGGCCATCGGCGCGGGCGGCGCCGTCGACTACATCGGCCGTCCGCTGGAGGAGGGCGACCGCGTCATCTTCTCTCCTGGCACGGGCGGCTACGGCGCATACGGCTTCTACGACACGCCCGACATCCCGCCCCACTTCTACGGCGGATTCGCTGATTACATCTATCTCGGCCTCCACAACACCTGCCTCCTCAAGACCGACTGCTCGCCCGCGGCAGCCGTGCTGATCGAACCCTTCACGATCGGCGTCCATGCCGCCATGCGCGGCAACGTGCAGCTGGCCGATACCGTCGTCGTCCAGGGCAGCGGCGCCATCGGCCTGGTGACGCTGCTCTGCGTCAAGCAGATGGGCGCGGCGCAGATCATTATGGTCGGCGGCCCTGCCACCCGCCTGGAACTGGCAAAGCGCTACGGCGCCGATGTCACGATCAACATTGAAGAGGTCAAAACTGCCGCAGAGCGCACCGAGCAGGTGCTGTCGCATACGCCGATGAAGCAGGGCGCCGACGTCGTATTCGAATGCGCCGGATTCCTGCCCGCCACGCCCGAAGGGTTGGGCTATGTGCGCAACAGCGGCACATTTGTCGAGGTCGGCCACTTTGTCGATATGGGGTCCATCGACTTCAATATCAACCAGTTGCTCATGCGCAAAAACCTGCGCCTCGAAGCCGTCTGGGCCAGCGCCTACGAACATTTCGTGCGCGGGCTGCGTTTGCTCGAGAAAAATGAATACCCCTATGGCGATATGGTCAGCCACGCGCTCCCCCTTGAGCGCGTGCTGGACGGTTTCCATGCCCTCAACGGCAGCTATCGCCTCGACGGCGAGGAAGTGATCAAGATCGCGGTCAAAGCATGGGACGACGAGTAACACCCGACGCGCGCCGTGCGTCTGTCGGTTCACATTCTTGGTTTCCGCTATTAGCGCCGCTCTACAGCAACGCCAGGACTCAACCACCCAAAGGAGAACAGTATGCCGTTCGGATCGGGGGACTATCAGTACGAGTTGGTGGAGAATTGGGCCAAATTGCCCGCCGGCTGGCAGTTCGGCTGGGTGGCGGCAGTCGCCTGCGATTCTCAGGACAGGGTCTATGCCTATTCGCGCAGTGAGCATCCGCTCGTTGTCTTAGACCGTGACGGCAACTTCCTCGCCTCCTGGGGTGAGGATGTGATCAAGGATGCGCACGGGATTTTCATCGACGACGAGGACAACGTCTGGTGTACCGAACGCGAGACCCATTGCATCTTCAAGTTCAACCCGCAGGGCGAGTTGGTGATGACGATCGGCGTGCCCGGCCAGGAGGGCGCGCCGGGCGAACCTTTCCGCCTGCCCACCGACCTGGCCGTGGCCTCCAATGGAGACCTGTTCATCTCCGACGGCTACGACAATGCGCGCGTGCACAAATACTCCGCAGCGGGCGAGCGCCTCCTCTCCTGGGGCGATTGGGGAGATGGGCCGAGCCAGTTCGCCCTCTCTCACAGCGTGCGCCTCGACAAGGACGGTCGCGTCTGGGTCTGCGACCGCACCAATGACCGCATCCAGATCTTCGACACCGACGGCAACTACCTGGAGGAACGCACCGGCCTGCTCAAGCCGGATACAATCTACTTCGATCCCCAGGTCGAGGTCTTCTACGTCGCCGAACTGGATCAACGCGTCAGCGTCTGGAGCATGGACGGCGACCTGTTGAGCCACTGGGGCGGCGCGCAGCGCAGCGAAAGACCCGGCGAGTTCAATGGCTGTCCGCACGGTATCTGGGCCGACTCCCGCGGCGACCTCTACGTCGGCCAGGTGCAGGTGGACGACGGCCTGCAGAAGTTCCGCCGGGTGTGAGTGGATGGGGAACGACAGGGAATAGAGGGCCGGAAAGAGAACAATCAAGATTTTGAATCTCACATCCCATACGAGTTTCCTAAGTTCCCTATTTTTGATTCGTCAAGCATGATAGTAAAATAGAGATATTTGTGATATTTTCACAAATATCTCTATTTTACATAAGGCATGCCCATGCTTATAGAATTCAGTGTCGCTAACTACCGTTCCTTCCGGGATGAAGCCACCTTCAGCATGGTGGCAAGTTCGTTGAAGGCGAAGTATCCCGAACTGAATGAAAAGAATCTTTTTGCCTCACAAGGTGGAGTAAACCTTTTGACTAGCGCTGCCATCTACGGCGCCAATGCCAGCGGTAAGAGCAATCTGATCGCCGCGATCAACTTTATGCGACACTTTGTAATACATTCCGCCAATATCAGAGAAAATGAAAAGAAAGAATGTATTGAGGTTGAACCTTTCCGACTCAGCACCATAACTGACACCGAGCCTTCCTTCTTTGAAATTGTATTCATTGTAAAGGAACGCCGTTATCGGTATGGTTTTGAAGTGACGGCAAATCGTGTGGAGGCTGAATGGCTCTATGTCGCGCCAAAAGCCAGGGAATCCAGACTATTTGAGCGAGAAGGAGATGAAATTATTTTGGGTGAGAAGTACAAGGCGGAAGGCCGAGCCTTGGCCGAAAGAACGCAACCAACTGCGCTCTTTCTCTCCGTATGTGCCCAGTTTAATGGGAAAATTGCAAAAGAGGTGCTTGGCTGGTTCCGCTCGCTTGGAATTATAACCGGTTTAGGGGATCTGGATGTCGGGATGCGGATGTTCACGGAGAGTATGCTCAGAGACAAAGACGCCGCAAAGGAGATTGCGGCGCTCATAAGGCAACTGGATCTGGGGATTGAGGCCATTCGAGTGGAAAAAATAGGATTTCCCACTCTCCCCCCACTGCCTGACGAAGTTCCAGAAGAGTTCCGAAAGTTGGAAGAAGAATTCCGCAAGATGGATACAGCTATGGAATCCTTTCAGAAGTCTCTAAGCGAATTCGTCGACTCCAACGCAGTGGACAGCGTAGCGGTGCGAACTGTTCACCGCAAAATGGGAGATGCAGGCCAGTCTGAAGGGGAGGAGTTGTTCGACTTGGATGAGCAAGAATCAGAAGGAACCAGAAAACTTTTTGCCTTGTCCGGTCCGCTTGTAGATGCTCTGAGGCGCGGGAACGTGCTCATCATTGACGAGATGGACGCCCGTTTGCATCCTTTGCTGACGCGAGAAATTGTCAGGCTCTTCAATGACCCAGAGCAAAATCGCAACCACGCTCAGTTGGTCTTTGTCACCCAAGACACTAATTTGCTGGACAATCAACGATTGCGTCGGGATCAGATATGGTTTGTGGAGAAGGACCGCCAGGGTGTTTCGTACCTCTACTCATTGGTCGAGTTTAAGGTGCGCAATGATGCGACCTACGAAAAGGATTACATCCAGGGGCGCTATGGGGCTATACCGTTTCTGGGCGGCATGCGCCAAGTGCTGCTGGAGCAAGATTGATGGCCAAGAAGCCAAAACTGCACGGGCACAATAAGGGAGGATCGCGCGGGTATAGCGACCGGTCCACCGGGAGAATGAGTCCTGGCAAACGATTCTTAATTGTTTGCGAAGGGGAAAAGACCGAACCCAACTATTTTAGCAACTACAGCGTACCAGGGCTGATAGATGTTCATGCCGAAGGTTATGGTGTAAGTCCTCCACAACTGGTAGACATGGCCCTAAAATTGAAACGGAACTCGTCCAGGCAGCGGGACCAGGATGAGTTCGACCAAGTCTGGTGTGTCCTCGATAAAGATGACTGGGATGGCGGCGAATTCAACAACTCGATAAAAAGGGCGGAAGGGCACGGCCTGAAGGTTGCGTACTCTAACCAAGCCTTCGAACTCTGGTATCTGCTCCACTTCCATTACTACGATACGCGCATGCACCGTAGGCGGTATGTAGATAGATTAAGTGAACTCTTGGGTCACCCTTACGACAAGAGTGCATCTTATATGTACGAGCGGTTGTACGATAGGCAGGAAACCGCCGTCAGAAACGCCGAACGATTACTCAGACAGTACTCTCCTCCCAATCCGGGCGCAGATGATCCATCTACTACAGTCCATCAACTCGTCCAGGAGTTGAATCGCTTCTTACCAGGTAAGCGATAGATTTGAATGACCCGCTTTGACCAATCCATCCTCCAACCCAACCCGGCCCACCGCCGCCCCATCCTGGCGGTGTTGGACGCCGCGCTCGATGCGGTCGATCCCTATGCCGCTGTGCAGCACGTCCTCCGGCGACGCGGAGACATCCTCACCGTCGCCGACCCCTCCATTCACGAGTCGGAGAACGCGCCGACCTACGACCTGCACCGCTTTCGCCGCATCGTCGTCATCGGCGCGGGCAAGGCCGCCGCGCCGATGTGCCGCGCTGTCGCAGACTTGCTCGGTGACCGCATCAGCCAGGGTCTGGCGGTGACGAAATACGATCACGGCCTGCCGTCCGGGCAGTCGGCCGCAGCCCCTTCCCCCATTCGCATTGTCGAGGCCGGGCATCCAATGCCGGACAAGGCCGGAGTCCGCGCAGGCAAGGCAATGCTGGCGCTGGCCGAACAGGCCAACCAAGACGATCTGCTGATCGCACTCCTATCCGGCGGAGGCTCCGCACTGCTCGTCGCGCCGGCGGCTGACTCTGCCAGCAGCGCCGGGCAAACGCGCTCCAGTAGCGACGCGGCCGCACATTCAAAACTCACGCTGGCCGACCTGCAAGGCATGACCGACGCGCTGCTGGCCTGCGGCGCCACCATCAACGAGATCAACTGCCTGCGCAAGCACACCAGCGCAGTGAAAGGCGGCCAACTCGCGCGCGCAGCAACACCGGCGACACTCCTGACGCTGGCCCTCAGCGATGTCATCGGCAGCCCCCTCGATGTCATCGCCAGCGGCCCGACCGTCCCCGATGTCAGCACCTGGGCCGACGCCTGGGCGATCGTCGAAAAGTACGCCCTGGCCGCCGCGCTGCCCAAGCCCGTGCTCAGCCGCTTGCAGGCCGGGTTGGCCGGTGACGTCCCCGACACGCCCAAAGCGCACGATCCGATCTTCAACAGGAGCCGCACTCTCGTGGTTGCCGACAACCGCACCGCCGCCAATGCGGCCCTGGCCAAGGCGACCGAACTCGGCTACAACACGATGCTGCTCTCGACATTTGTCGAGGGCGAGGCGGCTGCGGTGGCGAAAATGCTCGTCGGGCTGGGGCGGGAAGTCCAAGCCAGCGGACAACCCGTTCCCGCGCCCGCCTGTCTGATCCTCGGCGGTGAAACCACCGTCAGCTTGGGGGAAAATCCGGGCCGGGGCGGCCGCAATCAGGAGATCGCGCTGGCCGCCGCGCTGGCCCTGCAATACCTGAAGGGGCTGACAGTCGTCTCCCTCGCCACGGACGGCACCGACGGACCCACCGACAGCGCCGGCGGCATGGCCGACAGCGGTACCGTCGCCAGAGGGGAGGGCGGCGGCCTCTCCGCCCCCGACAACCTGCGCCGCCACGATGCCTATCCCTTCCTGCGCGCCTCCGCCGACCTGCTCCTGACCGGGCCGACCCAGACGAATGTCAACGATCTGATGTTCGTGTTCGTGCATGAAGTGTGAGAAAATGGATAAATCATCTGCCCGGCGATGATACGGTATCGAAATCTCGTTTCAAATCTTCACACGCAGAGGAGTTGGACTCTATGCCACAGTTGACAGTAGGAGATGTAGGCACGTTCGAAGTGGAAGCGGGCAAACGGCTGGTCCTAGCGCTGGTCGAGGATGCCGGCGTTGATCAGTTGCACGCCTGCGGCGGCAACTGCAAATGCACCACCTGCCGCGTGGCCTTTGTTGACGGCGAACCCGCACAGATAACCGTCGCCGAGAAGGAGAAACTGGCCGAAAAGGGGTTGACCGATGTGCGCCTCTCCTGCCAGTGCCTCGTCGAACAGGATATGACCGTGCAGTTGATCAGCCGCCTGGAGGGCAGCGGCCGCCCTGATACCGGTCCCCCGCCGGAGCCGACGATTCAGCCGGAACCGGAGTGGACGACAAAAGGATAGAATCGAGGCAAAGGCTGCGGCCTATGTCTTCCGCTTCCGCTGCAGGCGGCGCAGGATCATCTGACAGACCGATCCTGATCTCTGCCATGCAGTTTGAAGATGAACTGAAGAGTGGCGAACGCTCCGTCTGGGAGGTCATCGACATCGCCCGCCGTGTCGGCGCGGACGGTGTCGAGTTGCGGCGAGAGACGTGGCCGCGACTTGACGCGGAACTGCCGCAGGCGGCCCGCCGCATCGCTGACGCCGGCCTGCTGGTCACCTACGCCACCCAGGCCACTCTCTTCGACGGCTCGAATCAAGGCCAGCGGCAGTTGCGCCAGGACATTGAAGCGGCTGCAACGCTGGGCGCGCCTTTCGTGCGCTTCTTCCCCGGCCCGACGCCTTCCAGCGACGACGGCGCGGCCTGGACACGTGCGCAACAAGTCGTGGATTACGCCGCCGCGCGCAATACGATTATCGCGCTCGAAAACTATGCCCGCTCGCCAGGCGGCACGTTGGCCGAAATCCAAGCGGCGCTGACCCGCTTAGTAACTGTCCGTTAACAAATTAGCGGTGTTTGGCGTAAAATGGCTCCACGAACAGGAACAAACAAGGAGTCAAAGAGATGAGCCAGAGACCGATCCATCAATGTCAGTGTGAGATATGTCAGTCGCCGCAGCCCCATGCAGACAAAGAGGACCACCATCGCATGAATGTTTTGCTGAGTCGGCTCAACGAACAGCATCGACGCTGGTACGTAGCGTTGGAAGCCGAACGCATCGGGCATGGCGGCAGCGAACGGCTGGCGCAGATTACCGGTATGAACGTCAACACGATTCGGCGAGGTCGGCGCGAGTTAAACGACGACTTGGCCGGACGCCCAACCGACCGGGTGCGCAAGCCGGGCGGTGGGCGGCCAGCGCTGGAAAAAAAAGTCCAGCTATAGAAGACAGAATCAAGGAAATCGTCAACGACGACATCGCTGGTTCAGCGACAGATGAACAGAAATGGGTGAAACTAAGCTTGCGCACGATTGCATCTCGGCTGCGCGCACAGGCATACAGGATCGGTCGCACCACAGTCGGTCGGCTGCTGCGCAAGCTGGGCTTTGGCTTGGTCGCCAACCGCAAGAGCTTGACGGGCGCAGTGCATCCCGACCGCAACCGCCAGTTTGACTACATTCGTCGTGTGCGACAACAGTTCCTGCGCGCAGGCTATCCTGTCATCAGTGTCGATACCAAGAACAAGGAACTGATCGGCAACTTCGCCAACCAAGGTCGCACTTGGCGTCAGGCGCCGGAGCAAGTCAATCTGCATGATTTCCCTGGCGATGCGCTGGGTCGGGCCGTGCCGTATGGCATCTATGACATCCTCCATAACCAAGGCTATGTCTATCTGGGCAACTCCTATGATACGCCCGAATTTGCCGCCCATGCCATCGCACAGTGGTGGGCCGACCCGGCGCGCCCCCGCTTTCCGCACGAGGACAAGCTCTTGATCCTCTGTGATGCGGGCGGCAGCAACAACTGCCGTTCCTGGCTCTGGAAAGCTGAATTGCAGCGCCAATGCGCGGACCGCTTCGGCATCTCGGTTCTGGTCTGCCATTATCCGACCGGCGCATCCAAGTATAATCCGATCGAGTATCGTCTCTTCAGTCAGATAACGCGCAACTGGGCCGGCAAACCTTTGCGCTCTTTTGCCACAATGCGCAACTACATCCGCAGCACAACCACCACGACCGGCTTGACCGTCAATGCCTTTCTCGTTGACCGAGCTTTTCAGAAGGGCCGCAAGGTCTCCAAAGAGCAACGCCAAACAATCCAACTGACACGGCGACCTATCTGTCCAACTTGGAACTATATGATTGCACCAACATCGATATCTTGAATCTCAACCAAACCGCTACGTTGTTTGCGGACAGTTACTTGGCGTCAACCGCCCTGCGCACCAATCTGGACATGGGCAACTATCCCAACCACGGCCAGGATGTGGTCGCCGCAATCGACAGCCTGGCCGGCCAGATCGTCGCCGCCCATCTGAAGGACAAGACTGCAACGCCGTCCGATCCCCCGACCTTCCTCGGCGCCGGTGTACTGCCGCTGACAGAGATTCTCGATGCGCTGGATCAACTGCCCCAGCGCATCTGTTACATCTTCGAATTTCGCGGCGGCGACGACCCCGTAGGGCGGATCGAGCGCAGTTTGGCTTATCTGAAGCAAAGATAGAATGAATTCGCGACCATGTATTTGGACACGATGTACGGCGTCGGCCCCTCTCGGCCTGCTTTCTCTGCCCTCAGTGAATGTGCCAGGGAGATGACATGAGCGGCAAGGATGCCCTTGCCGGCAAGCGGGCGCTCATCACCGGCGTCGATCGCGGCGGCATCGGTCAGGGCATCGCACTGGAGCTGGCCCGTCAGGGTGCGGCAGTTGTCTGCCACTATCCCTACAGCGACGAGGGCGCGGCCGCAAACGTGGCGCAGATTCAGGCAGACGGCGGCACAGCCGTAGCAGTTCAAGGCGATTTTACGCAGTCAGCCGCCGTATGCGCCCAGGTCGTGGCCGCCGCCGCCGCTCACCTCGGCGGTCTGGACGTGCTGGTCAACAATGCCGGTCTGACTGAGACGATTTCTTTGGCCGATGTCACCCCCGCGCATGTCGAAAAACCGTTCGCCATCAACGTGCGCAGTCAGATCTTCTGCACACAGCAGGCGCTACCCTACATGCAGGAGGCCGGTGGCGGCGCGGTGATCAATCTGGCGTCGGTGCATTCCCACGCCGGTATGCCCGATTATGCCGTCTACGCCGCCACCAAGGGCGCTGTCGCCGCCCTGACCCGCCATCTGGCCGTCGAACTGGCGCCGCAAAAGGTACGCGTAAACGCCATCGCCCCCGGTCTGATCGAAGTGCCCCGCTATCACGAAAGCATTCCCGATTACAATCCCGCCGTCTTCGCCGCGACCGTCCCCCGGGGGCGCCTGGGCGAACCGGCTGACATCGGGCATCTGGCCGCCTTTCTTGCTTCCGACGCCGCTGATTTTATCACCGGCCAGATCGTCTACGTCGATGGCGGCACCAGCGCCTATATGTCCTTCGGCGCCCACCTGGATGGCCAGGCATGGCGCGCCGCAGAGTAGCCAGTTTCGCAAAGTGCTTGCAGTTGACATCAGGCAGGGCATCTGCCCGGTTGGGGCGGCACAGTTGTGGAGCAACAGTCCCGCTATCGCAGTCTTCCTCCCCTTATACCCGCTCTTGTACGATTCCCCCCTCCTGAGTACAATAATTTTGCATCACGCACTGACTCGTTCTCAGACAAACCGCAAAGCAAGGAGAAAACTGACATGGATCGAAGACGATTCTTGAAATTCGCCGCTACCGGCGCTGTCGGTGCGGCCGCCCTGAGCGTAGCCGGCTGCGAGCAGGCCGGTGTCTTGCCGCCGGGCCAGCTCGAGGGTGCAGTGGCAGAGGATGCAAGCCTGCCCACAATTGAATGGCAGATGGCCACCAGTTGGCCGCCGGCCCTCGATACGATCTTCGGCGGCGCCGAGACGGTTGCCAAGCGCGTCGAGGCCTTGACGCAGGGCAAATTCAAAATTGAGGCCCGCGCAGCCGGTGAACTGGCGCCCCCCTGGAAGTGTTGAACATTGTTGAAGAAGGCGCAGTGCCGATCGGCCACACAGCCTCCTACTACTATGTGGGCAAAAGCCCGATCACCGCTTTTGGCACGGCCCTGCCCTTCGGCCTCACCTCCCGCCAGCAAGACGCTTGGCTGTATGAAGGCGGCGGCCTCGAGATGCTGCAAGAGGTCTACGCCGAAAAGTTCAACACGATTCAGTTCCCGGCCGGCAACACCGGTGTGCAGATGGGCGGCTGGTTCAATAAGGAGATCAACTCGGTCGCTGACATGAAAGGGCTGAAAATGCGCATCCCCGGCCTCGGCGGCAAGGTGATGGACCGGCTGGGTGTAACCGTGCAGGTGTTCGCCGCCGGCGAAATCTTTCAGGCCCTGCAGACCGGCGCCATTGACGCCGCCGAGTGGGTCGGCCCTTACGACGACGAGAAGCTGAGCTTCCACAAGGCCGCCAGCTTCTACTATTTCCCCGGCTGGTGGGAGCCGGGCCCATCTCTGGAGATCCAGATCAATCTGGATGAGTGGAACAAGCTGCCTGAGCAGTATCAGGAGGTGCTCAAGACCGCCGCCTACGCGGCCAATACGACGATGATGGCGCGCTACGACGCCAAGAACCCGGCAGCCCTCAGCCGTGTGATCAACGACGCCGACATTACGATGCTGCCCTTCCCCGATGATGTGATGAAAGCGGCGGAAGAGTCCGCTTTTGAGCTGTTCGATGAAAACGCTGCCGGGGACGCCGACTTCGCTTCGATCTTCAAGCAGTGGTCCGCTTTCCGCGAGGCGATTCAATCCTGGCATGGACTGGCCGAGCTCGGCTATCTGCAATACGTGGGCCAAAGCCGGTAATTTGCGCAGGAGGAGCGCAAATTGCTTTTGAGAAAGTGAAGTGATGGCAGACGGGAGAGCGCTGTGCAACGCTCTCCCGTTTCGATCAGCCAGACACCTGACGCCAATAGTATCGTATCGAATCTCCTGCTGATGCGCAGGGAAAGGAGAAAGCCCCAATGGATCGAATACGTTTCCTGGGGCTGGCCGCAACGGGTGCGGCCGCGCTGGGTGTATCCGGTTGCGAGCAGGCCGGCTTCATGCCGCCGCTTCAACCAGCCAGGTGACCGTTTGCGGGAAGAGGATTACGATGATGAGGGCGATGCCCTGCAGCACCATGAACGGCAATGCCCCTTTGTGGATGTCCGCGGTTTTCACTTCCGGCGGGGCCACGCTTTGTAGATAAAACAGCGAAAACCCGACCGGCGGCGAGATGAAGGCCATATTCAGGTTGATCGCCATCATTATCCCGAACCAGACCATCTGCGCATTGGTGAAGCCCAACTCCAGCGCGGCGGGCACGAACAGCGGCATGGCGATGAAGCTGATCTCGATGAACTCCAGATTGATGCCCAGCAGGAAGATGGCGATGTTGGCAACGATCACAAAACCCCAGAATCCACCCGGCAGACTGGTCAGCAGGCTTTGCACATAGTCCTGGCCTCCCAGGCGGTCGAAGACCAGCCCGAAGAAGGTCGAACAGAAGAGAATCATGATCACGAGGGCGGTGATGTTGGCGGTGGAGCGGGCCGCATCCTTGATGATCTTCCAATTCAGGTTGCGGTTGAACGCCGTCAGGATGCAGGCGCCGACCGCGCCGACCGCGCCCGCCTCCGTCGGCGTCGCGATCCCCTGAAAGATGCTGCCCAGCACAGCCAGGATCAAAAGGACCGGCGGCACGACCGCGATCAGCGTCTGACGCATTAACGCCGCGCCATGCACAGTGCGGGCCTAGGGCGGCAGAGCCGGCGCATCCTGCGGACGAAATATGGCGATGCCGATCACGTACAGGACGTAGAGGCCGGAGAGGATCAGCCCCGGAATCAAGGCGCCCAAGAACAGGTCACCCACGCCCACGCCAATCTGATCGCTCAACACCACCAGTACCAGGCTGGGCGGCAGCAGTTGCGCCATCGTCCCCGACGCGGTAATGATGCCGGCCGCCAGTTTATGGTTGTATCCGTAGCGCACCATAATCGGCAGCGAGAGCAGCCCCATGACGATGACTGTTGCTGCCACGACCCCGCTTGCCGCGGCCAGCAACGTCCCCACCAGCACCACGGCCAGCGCCAGCCCGCCCCGCATCGAACCCAGTAGAATGCCGATCGTCGTCAACAGTCGTTCAGCCAAACCCGACTTTTCGAATACCGCGCCCATAAAGACAAAAAATATAATTGCCAGCAACGTAAAATCCGACATTGTGCCGAACCAGCGGTTGGGCAGCAGTTTGATCCAGTTCATGTTGAAGATGCCCAAGGCCCAGCCGATCAGCATGAAGACCAAGGCGGTTCCGGCAAAGGAAAACGCAACAGGATAACCATATAGGATGAGTACAAAAAACAGGACGAACATCACGAGCGCGAGCCATTCCAGCCCCATAGTCATTCCTTTTCGTGTGAAGTGTGTGACGAGGAATCAGGTACACTTGCGCCGGACCAGCAAACTGCCGTGAACCTCTGTGGCTGAACCGTGTGCGCTCTACTCAACCCGTAAGGCCTCCTGGTGCTCCGCCAGATCTTCGACCTCGTCCTCAGCCCCGCACAGTACCGCGAACAGTTTGATCAACTCGGAAATCGCCTGCAAGAGGAGGAGCGCAAAGGCGACGATGATCATCGCCTTCAGCGGCGCGCGCGGCAGCCCGTCCGGATCAGGCGACTGCTCCCACTGCCGCCATGAAGTCATCACCGGATGGACCGTCACCCAGATGCCGATAACGCAGTAGGGCACAAGCAGAAGCAGATGCCCCCAGAAGTCCAGCAACGCCTTGCGTTTTTTGCTCCAGTTCGCATAGATGAAATCAACCCTGACATTGATGCCGTTTTTCAGGATATAGGCGAAACTCAGGAAAAAGACGAGAGAATACAGATACCACTGCATCTCGATGAGTAGATTGGAGGATAGCTGCACGCCGATGTACTGCCCCAAATAACGCACCAGCACATTATAGAATCCGACGGCGACCGTGACGATCACGAGCCACACCGATACCCCCCCGACTCCCTCCGAGAGGTTGTCAATGAAATTGGAAATCTTCAGAAGCACGCGTAACATCGTTGCTATTCCTCATGTGAGACGGCGCGCCGCGAACGCGCAATCCCGTCATTGCATCATCTGATTCTCGTTCATTGTAGAGGATTGTTCTATCTTTTCCTATACTTTCAGAAATACAAGAATTGGTTGACCCCTACCGGCGCCGGCAACCAACAACCTTCCTCCCGACCGCCCCAGCCAGCGCCGCCACCCCATCCGCCCGCCCCTGCTGCCACTCGTACCCTGCGGCAAAAGGGAGTATAATTTGGCTGTATGTAATCTATATTCAGTCGCAAACGTTTTCTCTTCAGGCTGCACTCTAATCGTTGACAAAGGAATTTTCTATGGAATGGCACCAATCGTTGGTTAAGGTCGGAGTTTACGTTGATGCCGCCAACATCTATCGCAACGGCGGCTCTCGCATGCAGTATGATGTCTTGCGCGAATTCGCCTGCCGCGATCTGGGCGAACCGGTGCGCCTGAACGCGTATGTGACCCACGACGCCGACCGCGCCCAGTGGGATATGGACTACCGCGTCGGCGCGTTGCGTTTCCACTCCGCATTGCGGGATCTCGGCTACAAAGTGATTATCAAGCGTGTGCGCTGGTTCGACGACGAGGCCGGTAACCGCTATGCCAAGGCCAACTCTGATCTGGACCTGGCGGTGGACGCGCTCCTACAGTCTGAAAACCTCGACAGAGTCTTGATCGCGACCGGTGATGGCGATTTCGTCCAGGTGGTGCGCGCGCTCCAGAACAAGGGTTGCCGTGTCGAGGTGGTCGCCTTCGACAATGTTTCGGGCAGTTTGCGCCAGGAGGTGGACATGTTCATGTCCGGCTATCTCATCCCCAATCTCCTGCCGGCTCCCAATGGCGTTGCCGAATGGAGCCAGCCCGATTCCATCGTGCGCGGCTGGTGCTACTACTACAACGAGGACAAGGGTTTCGGCTATATGCGATTCCTGACCAAGGTGTCGCCCCATCTGTGGCTGGTGGACAAACGCAAGAGCCCCGATTCCCCCTATGAGAGCGCCTTCTTCCACTTCTCGATGATGCAGGATGATTCGGTCAAGGATTACCTCCCCAGCCGCGATCATATCTTCGAATTTCGACTCATCCCCTCGGAACGGGACCAGAGTGAGTTGACCGCAGCCAACATCCGCATCGTCTGCTCGCTGTAGATGCTGACATTGAACTGAGCCCACGCTGGTGTCAACTGTTCCAATAGGAGCCTGAATCCCATGCCCGCAGCAATTTCAGCCCCGCAACCCCTCGCCGTGGAAGCCGGCGCCCGTGTCCTCATGTCCGGCGGCAATGCCGTTGACGCCGCCGTCACCGCCGCACTGGTCCAGTCGATCGTTAACCCGCAAATGTGCGGCATCGGCGGCTATGCCGTAGTCAATCTGCACTTGGTTGACGGGGCAGGCTCCGTCGCTGTCGACGCGCCGGCGTTGGCCGGCGCCCTCGTCCGCGATGATATGTGGGTGGACAAGCTGATCCGCCCCAATCCCGGCGGCTGGGGCTATTTCCTCAAGGGCAATGTCAATGAGGCTGGTTACACGTCGGTCTGTACGCCCGGGGCCGTCAAAATGTATGCGATGCTGCTTGACCGCTGGGGCACCATCGACTTCGGCCAGGCCGCGCAACCGGCCATCCGCATCGCCCGCGACGGCTATGTCGTGAGCGATGCCCTCGCCATCGCCTGGAAGCGCTCAAACCAGTACTGGGAGGGGATGAGCCTGCGCGACTATATCCACAGCAACGCCGAGGCCCGCCGCATCTACCTGCGCGACGACGGCGAAACCTATGACACCGGCGAGACCCTGCGCAACCCGGACTACGCCGCCTCGTTGCGCCATATCGTCGAACACGGCAGCGAGGACTTCTACCACGGCGAACTGATGGAGCGCATGGCGAGCGACCTCGAAGCCAATGGCAGCTTCGTCACCCGGCAGGACTTTGAACAGTACCGCCTGCGCGAGGACGCCTCGGTGCAAGGCAGCTACCGCGGCCACGCCGTCACCAGTTCCGCGTCCCCTCACGGCGGCCCAACGCTGATCGCCATCCTCAACATCCTCGAAAGTTACGACCTGGCCGGTATGGGCCACAACTCACCCGAATACATCTACACCGTCGGCCTGGCCATGAAGGCCGCCTTCGCCGATCGCAACCCGCACCTGGCCGACACCGACTTTGAGGATGTGCCGCTCGACTGGATGATGTCGAAAGAACGGGCCGCCTACTGGCGCGAGCGCATCGACAGCGGCCAGCAGATCGAACCGACGTCGCCGCCGGCCGAGTCACCGCACACGACGCACCTCTCCGTGATCGACGCGCAGGGCAACTGCGTCTCGCTCACCCATTCCCTGGGCGCGTCGTCGGGTGTCATCACGCCGGGGCTGGGCTTCATGTACAACAATTCAATGGTCAATTTCAACCCGCTGCCCGGCCATCCCAACTCGATTGCCCCCGGCAAAGGCCGCACCACCGGCATGACCCCGACCATCGTCTACCGCCAAGATTCTTCCGACGGGGACCCCCAAGCGCAAGTGCCGCTGCTGGTCCTGGGCGCGCCCGGCGCGACCCGCATCATCACCTCTGTCCTGCAGGTGATCCTGAACGTTGTCGACTGTGCCATGGATATCGAGCAGGCGGTTCACGCGCCCCGTTTCGACTGCCAGTTGGACTCCATCAGCTGTCAGCGGCGCATCCCGACCTGGGTGCTCGACGAGGTGAATAAGCGCTATCCGGCCATCCACATCCCTTACAGCCACGGCGGCCTGGCCCTGGTTCACGCCCTCCACATCGACCCGCACACCGGCGAACTCTCCGGCGCCGCCGACACCGGCAACGAGGGCATGGCCGTGGTTGTATAGTTTCAGTGACGAGTGCGGCGAAAGGAGATACCACCAATGCCGAATGCCAAATACACGCCCGAAGAGGTTACATCACAGGGCCAAACGATCTATGAGCAACAGATACGCGATGAAATTGAGCCTCGTAACAAAGGCAAATTCCTGGTCATCGACATCGAAACCGGCGTATACGAAATGGACGATGATGACCTGGTAGCGACGAAACGTCTGCTTGCCAACTGTCCCAATGCCGTCATTTACGGCCTGCGCATCGGGTTTCCAACTGCTTATCGAATCGGTGGGCGTTTCTCCGTGAATGCGCAATAACGTAACGGTTGAGCCTCTTCCATGACCTGACCAAACCAGGAGCGTATCCCTCATGAGCTACCTGAAACGGATCGTCTGCCTCGCCAACTCACGCAAACATTCGGAACGCTGTATCGCCGGCCTTGAGATCGAGGGCGGTCATCTGGGCAACTGGATTCGCCCGGTCAGTAGCCGTCCCATGGGAGAGATCGGCTATCCTGAACGGAGATTGGCCGACGACTCCGACCCTGAACTGCTGGATATTCTCGAAATTCCGATGCTCGGCTCCCGTCCAAACGGATGTCAAACAGAGAATCATTTGATCGATCACAACTCTTCCTGGGTGAAAGAGGGAGAGTTCCCGAAGCATCAGCTTCTCCAGCATTGCAGAGCGCCCGATCCACTCTGGCTAAACGGATATGACAGCGCGCACGGTCTCAATGATCGGATGCCCGAAGAGCAGGTGCAATCGTTGTCCGACTCGCTGGTCCTGGCAGAACCGCAGCAACTTTGCATAGGAATCAGGCTGGAAGCTGCCAAGTTGAGAGTGAGAGCGGAGTTCCGTCTAGCAGGTCAGAAGTACAATTTGGGCGTGACCGATCCGATCGTTGAGCGGCAGTGCCTCTCCCGGGCAGAAGGATTCCACACTTACAGGAAACGCGCTGTCGCCTGCATTTCGATCGGTGAGCCTTTCAACGGATACTGTTACAAGCTCGTAGCCTCAATTATCCCTCTTTAGGTGGCCGCACCGAGAATGCATGATGAGCCATAGACTCTATACAATTGGGCACTCGATACACCCGCTTCCTGAATTCTTGGATCTTCTCAATGAACATCGGATCTCTGCGGTCTGCGATGTGCGCTCCACGCCGTATAGCCGGCTGCATCCTCAATTCAACCGCGAACCCTTCCGCCAGGAACTGAAACGCCTCAACATCGGCTACGTCTTTCTCGGCGAAGAACTGGGCGGGCGATCTTCTGACGTTTTTTGCTACGATGCCGAGGGCCGGATAAGGTATGATCGAATTGCTGATACAGACGCCTTCCGGCACGGCTTGGAGCGCGTCAGAGAGGGTATAGGGAACTACCGAGTCGCGCTCATGTGTGCGGAGAAAGACCCCCTCACCTGTCATCGAGCGATTCTCGTATGTCGCCACCTCCGCAGCGAGCATGATCTGACGATCCTGCACATTCTCGAAGACGGCCAGATTGAACCCCATGAAGAGAGCGAAATGAGGTTATTGAGGCTCGCTCGTATGGAGCAGGGAGACCTGTTTAAGAGCTTGCAGGAGCAGCTTGAGGAAGCCTATGATCACCAGGGGCGGCGTATCGCCTATCGGGAACAGCCACAGGAGGGCAGCGGCGAAGGGTGCCGAGACTTGGAGGAGGGGGCCTGAATTGAAACTCTATACCATCGGCTTTACCCGCAAGAGCGCCGAGACCTTCTTCACCCAACTCAAGCAGTCAGGCGTCCGCACGCTGATCGACACCCGCCTAAACAACCGGTCGCAACTCTCCGGCTTTGCCAAGCAGAACGACCTCCGGTACTTTCTGAGCGAAATCGGCCAGATCGACTACCTGCATCTGCCCCTGCTAGCGCCCATCCAGGACATTCTCGACGCCTTCAAGAAAAAGAAGGGGACATGGGAGGCCTATGAGCGTTCATTTCGCGCCCTCATGGTTGCCCGCAAGATCGAAGAAGCGTTCCAGCCTGAACTCTTTGATCATGCATGTCTCCTATGCAGCGAACACGAACCCCATCATTGTCACAGACGCCTCGTCGCCGAATACCTCCGTGAAAAGTGGGGCGGGCTTGAAATCGAGATCGAACATCTCCAACCCCAGGACCCCGCTTGAGACGCCCACAAGCGTCCAACAATTCGGCATGTCAACCGTCTCTTCGGACGAAGAGCGTATGCTCCTGTTGGCCGCAACCCTGCCTGATGCCTCACCGGTCCGGCTCGAACACCGATCCGTCCAGCACCGTCTGCAACCCCGCTGACACCATGTCCAACCGCCTGATCTCCTCCGCCGGCAGCTCTAGCCCGACCGCGCCGGCCGTGTCCTCGATGTGCGCGGGAACATCCGCGCCCGAGATAATGCAGGTCACCTCCGGGTGGGAGAGGATCCACGCCTGCGAGACTTGGCCGGGCGTCGCGCCGACCCGCTCTGCCACCGCGATCACCTCCGCCACAACGTCCGCAACCCGATCGCGCACCACGTTCTGGAACGCATGCCGCCGCCGCCCGCCCCACAGGCTGTTCTCCTCCGGCAAAGTATCGGGCCGGTAGGCGCCGCTCAGCAGACCGACCGCCAGCGGGCTGTACACCATCACGCCTACCCCCAACTCCGCCACCATCGGGAACATCTCCCGCTCCAGTGTCCGGTTTAGCAGATTGTAGGGATTCTGCACCGTGATCAGCGGTGCCGCGTTGAGCCGCTCCTGCACGCGCAGCGCCTGCACCACCTGCCACGCCTGGTGATTGGAGATGCCAACGTGGCGTACCTTGCCCTCCTGCACCAGGCTGTCCAGCGCCCGCAACGTCTCCTCCATCCGCGTCGTTTCGTCCGGCCCGTGGATCAGATAGACATCGATCCGGTCGGTGTTCAGCCTCTGCAACGAACGCTCCACCTCGCGCAGAATGTGGTAACGAGAAAGGCCGCTGTCGTTGGGGCCGTCGCCGACCTCACTGCGTACCTTGGACGTGATGACAACGTCGTCCCGCCGCCCTTGCAACGCCTTGCCCAGCAGCATCTCAGACGTGCCGCGTCGGCTGCGGTCATCGCCCAGGCCATAGATATTGGCGCAGTCGAACAGATTTACCCCCTGGTCGAGCGCGGCCGCGACCAGATTGCGCGCCGCCTTCTCGTCGTCCTGCCCCCGCAGTCCCAGCCCCAGGGCCACGCGCGAGACCTTCACGCCCGCGCTGCCAAAATTCACATATTGCATCGCTCTCACCTCGTCTTAGGAAGCGAATTCTGCGTATTCTGGTGAACGCCTACATGCAGCAGGACATCCTGCTGCACAGTTCCGCAGTATACAGGTTCGCTGCCGAAGATTCAACTGCCATCTACTGAAAATGAGACACCTTATATTTTTACATCCCAGTTCGTTTCCGTTAGACCTCCTGCTTGATATTCAAACAACGTTTGCCTCGAAACCCGTTCGCAACACACTGGATACCGCTTTCCCAGGAGCGTATTTGATAACCCATATCACTTTTTTCAAGGAGACAAAGAGAATGGAGAGCAAAGTAAGTCGTCGTCAATTTCTACGTCTGGTCGATGGCACAGCCGGCGCCCTTGCCCTGGCCGCCTGTGCCGCGCCGACAGCGCCCGCCGGCGACGGGGAATCCGCCATCTCCCAGGAGAAGATCGTCATCCGCTACGCCGGACTGGACGGTATGGGCGCCCGCGTTCAGGCGTTCATGCTGCCGTGGGTGGAGGAGAACGGCTACAAACTGGAACGCGGCGCGTTCGGCCAGCAGGAGCTGACCGACAAGATCATGCAGTCCGTCGCCACCGACACCTATCTCGCCGACATCTTCCAGTTCCCCAGCAACGCGCGCGCCGATGTCATCAGCGCCAACGCGTTGCAGGAGATCCCGCAGGAAGAGCTGGAGGCCATCGACTTCGACGATGTGCTGCCCGGTATCGTCAACACCTTTTCCTGGGAAGGGAAGGTCTATGCCCTGCCCTACGACGGTGATATCCACTACTACTCCTTCCGCAAAGACCTCTTCGCGGACCCGGATATCAACAGCCGCTTAAAGGACGCCTACGGCTACGATCTCTCGCCTGAGAGCGGCGCTGAGACGTGGGAGCAGTGGCGCAACATCTGTGAGTTCTTCACCGGCTGGGACTGGAATGGCAACGGTGAGGATGATGACTTCGGCGCCGCCTGCATGACCAAGCGCGGCGACACCCTCTGGTGGGGCTTCAACTCCCGCGCCACCGCCTACGCCAAGCATCCCGACGATGCGGCCTACTTCATCGACCTGGACACCGGCGAGGCTCGCCTCAACAACCCCGGCTTCGTCCGCGCACTGACCGAGTGGGTCGAGGAGATGCAGAACTGGGCCCCTCCCGGCGGGACCAACTTCACCTACGGCGATTCGCTCAACGCCATGAACGGCGGTCGCGTCGCCCAGACCTACAACTGGGACGCGGTTACGAGCGCGACCGCGCCCGAGACCTCCGTCATCCAGGGCCTGCAGGGCTACGACATCCTGCCCGGCTCCCACGAGGGCTTCTACTCCAAATCGGGTGAATGGGACTACCTCGAGGTACCCAGCCATGCGCCGTTCCACGCCTTCGGCGGCTGGGTGATCGCCGTCTCTGCCCAGATTGACGATCTGGCCTACGACGCCGTGTGGGGCTTCGTCACCCATCTCACCAAGCCGGAGAGCGGCCTCGCATTCGTCACCGATCTCAACGGCGGCCTGACCTTCGGCGCGCTGAAAGGCTGAAGCGGCCGCGCGTCAGTAGCCATCCTGTCAGGCGTGCCTTTGCTATTCGTCAATCTTTCTGCGCCGCTTCATCAAGTACCGCGCCAGCCAGATCAGAACCGCCAGCGGAATCAGTAACACAAGCAGCAGCGGCGCCAGGTACAGGACGGCCCAGATCAGCGCGGTCATCAACCCTTGCAGCGTCTGCACCAGCGCCCGCAACGCGTTGCGCGCCGGGCCGCTCGCGCTCCATGCCGCCTCCACGATGGGCCGGTTAACACTGTCGGGGATCACCTCAATCCATATCGTGGAAAAGCCGATCTGATTGTCCAGCAGGTTCTTGCGCCCCTGCAGCCTCTCGATCTCTTCCCGGATCTGCATCAGGTTGCGGTGTACGGTCAGAATGTCCTCAACCTTGGCGTTCGGCTTCTGGCGCACCTCCGTCAGCAGGGCCAGCAACTCCGTCTCGGTGGCGCGCAGATTGCGTAACTGCGCATCGAGATCACTGTATTGGTCGGTCACATCCTGTCGGCTGACATTCAGATGGCGCACATCCGTAGCCAGCGCCTGCAAGCGGGTCAACGCGTCGTTCAGGCTGGCGGCCGGCACGCGCAGCGTCAAAGAGCCGCGCAGCACTTCCGCCTCGCCATACGAGTCTTTGAAGAGTTCAACATCGGCCAGATAGCCGCCCATGTCCGACGCGATCGTTTCGATGCCCTCAACTGCCGCCTCCGTATCCGACACCACCAGCGAAACATTGGCATTGGCGATGATTTTGCGCGTGTCCGTCAGACTGCCTGCCGACTCGTCCGCCGCGCCATCCTCCATCTGCTTCGATGAAGAGGTGTCCGCGTCCGCCAACGCCATCTCAGCCGACGGCATCGCCCGCGCTTGGCAGCCAGCGCACAAGACGACAATGAAGATCAAGATGCTCAGATAGTTCAATTTCCGCCATCTCATAGGCAACTCTCCCAACAGCAGGCCTGATAGCACGAGTTGCACCAGGTCCAACCTCTTCGAATTCATCCCCCGTACTTGTCCGCCGCAAGACCTCGTACTCCCACCTCTGCCACGAACAGCCCGCCCGCGTGAGGCTGCTGCGCCTTCTCCGCGTCGCTCAGCCGCAACGAGGCGCTGGTGATGAACAGCTGGTCCAGGCCAGGCCCGCCAAATGCGCACGCCGTGACACCGACCGCCGGCAGGTCGATCTCCGCCAGCACTGTGGCCGTGTCCGGATTCCAGCGCCGTACCCGGCCCGCCCCGTAATGGGCTACCCACAGCATCCCCTCTTCGTCGATGGTAAAACCGTCGGCAAAGCCCATCGCTTTGGGAATGTCGATAATGACCCGTTCGTTGTCGATGCCGCCCGTCGCTACATCGTAGTCGTAGGCGCGTATGGCGAAGTCGAGCGAGTCTGTGTAGTACATCGTCCTGGCGTCCAGGCTCCAGATGATGCCGTTGGAGATGCCAATGTCTTCGATCATCTTGTCGACGCTGTGGTCGGTGTCCAGGCGGTAGACACTGCCCTGATCGGACTGGTCTTCATAGGCCATTGAGCCTGCCCAGAAGCGGCCGGCGGGGTCGCATTTGCCGTCGTTGAAACGGTTGCCCGGCAGATTCGCCTCCGGATCGGCGAGCATCTCCAGCGCGCCGCTGGCCGGGTCAAACGCGGCGAAACCGTCCTGCACGGCCAGCATCAGCCCGCCGGCAGCCCGCTGCACCACCGTTCCCACGTGCTGCCCCACGTTCCATTTCCGGTTTTCGCCTGTCTGCGGGTCGTAGGCGTACAGTTCGCTCGACATGATATCGACCCACCACAGCACGTTGGCGTCCGCGTCCCAAATGGGGCCTTCACCGACGAGCGCATGGGCGTCAATGAGAATTTCAGCTTTCAGAGACATGCAGTTCCTCCGTTGCGCACTCTGTAGATTCCACCATTGGGATCTCCCGATATGACGCAAATGGGGCGAGCGCACCTCGCGCCAATCCGATTCAATTTGCGTCCTCCTCCCTTTCGGCGTTGTTCAGCCCATACGCCGTAAACGTCGCGTCCACCTCCGCAACCGGCACCGGCCTGCCTTCCTGCGCTGAGCGGATGGCCGCCAACGTGCAGCGTACCGCGCGCACACCGTCTGCGCCGCCGTAGCGCACCGGTCGGTCATGGCTGATCGCCTCGATCAGGTGATGAACCTGGTTGATATGGCCCTGCCCATAGTAGCTGATCTCCGACGCCCACACCTTGTCGCCGCCTTCATCGAAACGAAAGCAGGTCGTCTCCTGCCCTGCGCGGTGCAGAATCAGATGCTGCTGCCTGCCCTCCCACAGCAGGTTGTGGCCGCCCTCGCCCAGCACTTCAATCATGCCCGTCTCGCCGACAACCGTCGTGCTGAAGCCGTGCATGAAATCATATTTGCCGTTGAGCCGCTCCGCCCGCATCCACACGCCCTGCCGCGCCGGGTCCGCGTAGCGCCAGGTGATAATCGGAATGTCCACCTCAGCCGTCAGGTATGGATCATGGGCTGCGCCGGCGCGGTGCTGGCTGCCGCCTCCGCTCGCTGCCACCGCGTAGACCTCGTCGATCTCCGCGTCACCCATCAGATATTCGGCTGTGGCAAAGAAATGCACCGCGTGATCGAATATCCACGGATAGCGCCCGCCGCCCGACTGCGCTCCGTCCAGCCGCCACGCGCGCGCCGCCGCGCTGATGTGCAGTTCGTGCTGCGCTTGCCTGTGCCAGGCGCCGTGCCGCTGGCGAATCTGCAAAGGCCGGCCGATTGCGCCGCTCTCGATGAGGGCGCGCGCCTTCATGTGCGAGGAGAGAAAGACATACGTCTCGCCCACCAGGAGTTTGACCCCGGCGCGCTCCACCGCCCGCACCGCGGCCATCCCCTCCGATACGCTGCGGCAAAACGGCTTCTCGCAGTGGATATGTTTGCCCGCCTGCGCGGCCTGCCGCGTCATCTGCGCGTGTAAAAAGGTCGGCGTGGCGATGTCGATGACATTCAAATCGTGATCCGCCAACAGTTCTGCATACGAGGTGTACACGCGCTCGATGCCGTACTGCTCGCCGAAGGCCGCCGCCCGCTGGCCGTCACTGTCGCACACCGCCAGCACCCGCGCCGCAGGGTGGCTGCGATAGCCCCGACTATGCGCCGTCGCGGCCAGTCCCAATCCGACAATCCCGGCGCAGATTTCATCGCCCATGAGTCTTCTCTCCTCAGGCAGGCGTGCAGCCTCAACCGGTGAATCGCGGCAGGACCTCCTGAATGAACAACTCCATACCGGCGGTCTGCGGAAAGTCGGCGATACGGATCTGAAACAGTTCAACGCCGACATCGACGTACTCCTGCAAAAGGGCGGCCATCTGGTCCGGCGTGCCGGCGAGGGAAACCCTGTTCTGGGCGTACGGTGTCGCCTGCCCCTGCAGTCTGGCCTCTGCCTCCGAATGGTGGATTGCGATCGTCGACAGCGAAATCGTCTTGCGGATCGCCTCAAAATCGCGCCCCACCGCGGCGCAGTGTTCCCGCAGCACGCCCAGCTTGTGAGCAAAAGCCTGCGGAGTGCCGCCCGGCATATTCCACCAATCGGCGTGCTTGGCCACCACGCGTAACGTCAACTGCTCGCCGCCCCCGCCGACCATCACCGGCGGCAGCGGATCCGGCTGCGGATGGCAGTAGGCGTTGTCAATGCGGTAGTGGCGCCCCGCGTAGCTGGCTGGCGATGTTGTCCACAGCAGTTTGACGATCTCGATCGTCTCCTCCAACTGGCGGATGCGGGCAGCCGGTCGCGGAAACGGCCAATTGTACGCCTCGTACTCCTCCACCAGCCAGCCCGCCCCGATGCCAAAAATGTAGCGTCCGCCCGTCAGCCATTGGAGCGAGGCCGCCATCTTAGCCGTCAGCGCCGGGTTGCGGTAGGACTGGCACAGGACGAGGCTGCCCCAGTCGAAATTCGGATAGCGGGCGGCGAAATAGGCCAGCGTCGTCATCACCTCGGTGGCCGGCGTCTCGCGCGGCATAAAAGTACCCCAGGGATGTACGTGATCGTCCACCCATTCCGATGTCAGATGACCGTCCATCAACTGAAGATGCGTGTGCATCTGTTTCAGGAAGGTGTCGGGATCGCTGCCGTCCACGGGGAAGGAGGGCGCGTGCCAGCCAAAGTCAACTGAGGGCATCGTTGGCTCCTGTTTTCGAGTTGTCAGAGTGTCCACCGGCCACTGTCAATGGGAAGGCGGGCAACTGTCTGGATGCTGATGAACCGGCAAGATTGGCGATATCTATCGTAACCAGTATAACTTTCCCAAACAGCGGTCGCAACTACCAGGCCGGGCATCGCCCCAAATCCGGATGCCGCTGGCTGCCAGGTCGAGAGCTGAACGCCCTTTGATCGCGCAGATCACGGCGTGTTATACTCTCTGTAGTTGTTTTCGAAAGCGCTCCCAATTCGTATACTGAACTCGATGTGAACACAGCCACCTGCTCCTGCTCCTGCTTCCGCCGTCTTTGGACCCTTGCGCGGCTGCCCTTGCTTCTGCTGACCGCCGCACTGTTCGCGGCCTGCGAACCCTCGCCGCAGGCGAACGTGATCGGTTATCTGATCGAGCAACGCCTGGGTGGCCCGGTCGAGCCTGCACCGTCGGTCGCGCGGGGCAGCCTTGCCGGCCGCGTGCTGTCTGCGGGCGGGCCGGTGGCGGGCGCGTCCGTCCTTGTCGCCACGCGTACTGGCACGCCCTTTTTTGCGCGTAGCGGCGCAAACGGACACTATCGCATCGACAACATCCCCCCCGGACAGTACGTGCCCGCAGCCGTTGCCCCCGACTTTGAGGAGACTGCGCTCAGCGGCGCGTTCGGCCTCCCCTATCCGATCACCGTGCGCGCCGGGGAGACGGCCCAGGCGCCCGCCTTCACCCTGCGCCCACATCAGCCGCGTCCCCTGCCCGCGCCCCTGCCGGATGCGGCCTTCCTGGCGGTTGGCGAACCGATCACGCTGACAGCCCCCTTTCCTGCGGGCGCCACTGCCTGGGCGCGTGCCTACGCCTTCACCCGCGAGGGGGCCGTCAACGGTTCGCTGCGGGTCTATCGACCCTTGCCCGATTCCGGCGAAAAGCTGCCTCTTCTCTTTGTTCTCTTCCCCGGCGACGTCGACGACTGGATTCCGGTGAACGTGGCCCTGGCTGATGCCGGTTACACGGTTGTGGCCCTGTCTCCGTCCGCACACTGGGGGCTGGACGTGGCCGCCCACGCCGAGGACGCCCGCCTCGCCCTGGCGTTGGCACGCGGCGGCTATCTGGGCGTGGACCTGGCCGACGCGCCGGCGGTGGCCCTGGGCGGCAGCTTCAGCAGCGCCATCGTCAATCGGCTGCTGCGCGACGAGCGCGGCCAGTTCGCCGCCTGGCTGACCCTCGGCGGCATCAGCAACGCCTTCACTGGCAGCGCCGAATTCTACGCTCGCGGCCTGACTTTGCCCGAACGGTTTCAACTTGTGATTCCCGCGTTGGGGCCGGCCAACATCTATCCTCTGACCTTTCTCTACTTCTCGCCAGTCTACACCGCCTCCCATCTGCCGCCGACCATGATCATTCACACCGCTGTGGACCGCATCATTCCCATCGGCCAGGCATACGAATTCGAAAAGGCGCTGCGGGCAGCGGGCGTAGACGTGGAGGTGTTGTACTATAAGGATGTGAGCCACTACCTGCAAATCGGCGACGATATGACCGAATCCGGCGAGGAGATGTTCTGGCAGGTGCTGGCCTTTCTGGAGGCGCAAACGGCGAAGCGTGAGAAGTGAGAAGCAGGAACTCTTTTCTCTCACGTCTCACGCTTGACGGCCAGACGCAGACTGATTATGATCGGCTACGGGCGGCTTGCCCCCATTGACCGCACTGATCGCCGGCCACTGGCCACTAACCACTGAGGTTAATATGAGCACTTTGACCGCTGTCTCTGTAAATGAGCGTGATTCCCAGGCGCTGGCATCTGGCGCCGCCCTGCACCTGCGACCCCTTTTCGGCATCCTGCGTCTGGCGGGCCGCGACCGGGTAGACTTCCTCCAACGGATGACGACCAACGATATCGCCCGCCTGCAAGCGGGCCAGGCCGCGCTGACGGTGCTCACCAGCCCCGTGGCCCGTATCGACGCGGTATTTGCCGTCCTCTGCCGTCCCGATGATCTGCTGCTGCTGGCGTCGGAAGGCGAGGCGGAGAGCCTGCGCCAGCGCCTGCAAGGACAGATCTTCTTTATGGACAAGGTGACGGTCACCGACGAGTCCGCCGTGTTGAGCCGACTGCGCCTGTTGGGGCCGACCGCGCGGGATCTGCTGTCAGCCGCGGGACTGCCGCAGCCGACCGATGATGACAGCTTCTTCGCAGAGGAGGGCGTCACCGTCCTGCGCCAGGAGCGCTACGATCTGCCCGGCTATGAGATTATCTGTGCCGTTGACGAACTGAACACGCTTGAGGAGCGTCTGACAGACGCCGGCGCCGTGCTGCTCTCCGACAGCGCCGCCTACGAAGCCCGCCGCGTCGAACTGGGCCGCCCCCGCCCGGGACAAGAATTGACCGACGCGTTCAACCCGCTGGAGGCAGGGCTGACCTGGGCCTGCGCCGAGAACAAAGGCTGTTACACCGGCCAGGAAATCATCGCCCGCCAGTTGACTTACGACAAGGTGACGCGCTCGCTGGTCCGTCTGCGCAGCGATCTGCCCCTGACGGAAGGCGCGCCAGTCAGCGTCAAGGATCGGGTCGTCGGCGCCGTCACCAGCAGCGGACACAGCCCCACAGCCGGGCCGATGGCGTTGGCGATCCTAAAGCGGCCCCACAATGTCGCAGGCGTGGCCGTCACCGTTGAGGGCAATGCCGCGCGCGTCGAACAGATCTCCCCTCCCGGGCATTGATCGACAGAGGCCAGAGTGAAGAGCAGCGAGATCCATCCGGTCTCGCTGCTCCAAATGAAACGTCTCTCTGTAATTCGAATACATAATGTCAACCCCACCCTGGCGCCTGATCATCGAAGAATCTCCCCGTTCCGGCGCGGCCAATATGGCCATTGACGAGGCCATCGCCGAGGCCGCGGCCGCCGGAACGGTTCCACCCACGTTGCGTTTTTACCGCTGGCATCTCCCCACCGTCAGCCTGGGTCGCCATCAGAAGTTGGCCGACGTCGACGAAGTGCAGATCGCCGCGCGCGGCTATGACCTGGTTCGGCGCACCACCGGCGGGCGCGCGATCCTGCATTCCGACGAGCTGACCTATTCGGTCGGCGGGCCAATCGAAGAGCCGCACATGGCTGGGGGCGTGATGGACGCCTATCTGCGCTTCAGCAACGGTTTGCTTTCGGGGCTGGAGGCGCTGGGGCTGGTTGCCGAAACTGCTTCAGGCCGCACACGCGCCGCGCGTGATCTGTCGGCCGCCTGTTTCGAAGCGCCGAGCGCTTATGAGATCACAGCAGGGGGCCTCAAGCTGATGGGCAGCGCGCAGAGCCGGCGCAAAGGTTATGTCCTGCAGCATGGCAGCCTGCCCCTGTGGGGTGACATTACGCGGCTGGTGGATGTGTTGGCGCTCCCATGCCCGGACAAGGTGAGTCTGCGCCAACAGTTGCTCAGCAAGGCCATCACCCTGGCCGATGCGCTCGACGTGCCGCCGGATTCGGAGCGGCTGGATTTCCCGCGCGTGGCCGCGGCGATGGCTAACGGTTTCGCCTCCGCGCTGGACCTCGTCCTGGAACCGGGCGCGCTCACAGCGGCAGAGCTGCGGCGCAGCGCCGAACTGATCCGCACGCGCTATGCGGACCCAGCCTGGACCCGGCAACGGTAGCGCGACATGGCGATCGGACATCTCACCCTCGAACTCTACCTGCCCTTGACCGGCTCGCTGAAAGAGAAGCGGGGCATCGTCAAGCCGCTCATCGCCCGCCTGCGCCGCGATTACAACGTCTCGGTCTGCGAAGCCGACGGCCAGGACGTGCTCAGCCGCGCCGTGCTGGAAGTGGTCTGCGTCAGCCAGAACGGCGCGCTGGCCTACCGGCAACTGGAAAAGATCGCCACGCGCGTCGAAAACTGGCGTCTTGACGCCGAGCTGATCGACTACTTCATTGATATGGTTGGCTGAAACACCAGCGGCTAGTGGATAGTGAAGAGCCGGGGGCGCACTAGCCACCGTCATTGCGGGCGAGTGCCTGGCGGGGGTTGTGTTTGCTCAGCGCCAACAGGGATTCGTCCTGATGATCCTGCGCTGACCAGCCGATGTGGCGCACGATGAAGATTGCTACGCAGGCGACAACGCTGATGACCGCGATCCACTGGGCGGTCGCCAGATCGCCTATTACCCACGCGTCCGGGCGAAAGTACTCCACCCAGAAGCGACCAAGCGGGTAGGCGATAAAGTAGAGGAGCGCGCCGTCCCCCTGGCGCAGCTTGTGTCCGAACTGGCGATAGACCAGGTACAGTAGCCCGAACATCAAGATATTCCAACCGGCTTCATAGAAGAATGTGGGGTGAAAGCCGTTGGTCGCATACCAGTCCAGCGTCGCCTGGTACAGATTGCCGGCGCCGCAGTATCCGAGATCAGGAGGCGGCTCTGGTGGCCGTTGACAGTGATAGGTCGGGTCGATGTGAAACGCCCACGGCAAATTGGTAGCCTGGCCGTAGAGTTCCTGGTTGACGAAGTTTCCCATGCGCCCGACGGCCTGGGCGACCAGTACATTGGGGCCGATGTAGTCCAGATAGTTGAGGAAATTCAGCTTGTTGCGCCACGTGTAGCCGACGATGGCGATGATCCCGCCGATCAGCCCGCCGTAAATGCCCAAGCCGCGGAATCCGCCTTCCCAGAAATTGATGATATCCAGCGGATTCTCGCGATAGTAAGCCCAACCGGGCCCATCGGCAGGCGTGCTGAATACGTGGTAAAGGCGGGCGCCGATGATCCCCAGAATGAGCGTCCATGCAAGCAGATTCCAGATGTGATCCGGATCCTCGCCGGCGCGCGCGGCCTGACGAGCCGACAGCCAGGCAGCAATAACCGCTCCACCTATGATACATACGCCATACCACCCCAAAGCGAATGGCCCGATTTGAACGATGATGGGATTCATGCTGTGCCCGCTATCTGTTAAGTAGGAAAAACCCCGCCCTGACCAATGCAGTAGTATAGAAGATGCTGGTACAATCGCAAAGTACTGCGACCAGCGGTTGCGCTCGCCCGCGAGTTCATGCCAATACACCCTCGCCCTCTACGGCCCCGGCGCGCTGTTCTCCAACCACACCTCCAGTGTAGCGCCCACCCGCTCCAAGCTCTCCACGCCCAGCTTGTCCAGCGTATCCTCGACCGTATGCCAGTAGGAATAGGTGAAGTCGATCATGTCGATTGCGGTGAAGCCGGCCTCTACGAACGGTGTGTGATCGTCGAGCAGAGGCGTGCCCCTCTCGAGGCTGAACCATTCGCCGTACCCCAACTGCGCGGCGACCGACCAGATGGCTTCGGTCAGACCCCGGTCCGAGTTGGGTTCCCACAGAATGCGCTGATCCGCGTCACCGATCATGTCTATGATGACCGTGTAGCGCGGCGATTGGCACTGCTCCAGCCCGTCCAGGTGGTCGACGAAGTGGCTGCTGCCCAGAATCCAGTCCCAGCCGGGAATGCGCCCGTTGTCTTCGGCGTCGAAAAAGGCCAGGCAGATCGTGTGGTTCGTGCTCGCCACATCCAGCGTGCGCGCCAGTTCCAGCAGAACGGCCACGCCCGACGCGCCGTCATTGGCGCCGGGCACCGGTTTATCGCGGTTGGCGGGATCCGGATCCGAATCGGAAACCATACGCGTGTCGTAGTGGGCGCCCAGGATTATCACCGGGCCCGATCCCCTGAAGGCGATGATATTGCGCGCCTCCACCTCCGCCAGCGGTCGGAACGGTTGAATCAGCACATCCCAACCGTTCCTGTTCAACTCCCGAACAAGCCAATCACCCATCTCCCGGTGGGCCAGCGTGCCGGTGATACGCGGACCGAACGACATCTGCTTCTCCGCATAGATCATCGCCTGATCGGCCGAAAACGACACGCCCTCGACAGGCAGTTCCAGCAGGCCATAGCCCAGGTAGCCGAAAAAGCCGGCGGATGCCGCCAGTGCCACGAGCAGCGTAATCTCGATGCGGTAAGTTTTTGCCGTGCCCATTAGGCGCCGCCGGAATGAAAGCATATGAATGGCAAAGTATGACGGGAGAGGCATGAGGTTCCCGCACTCCGATTCAATTTCTCCTCTAGGAGCGGGGCCGCAGGCGAATCCGAATGGGTGTGCCCACAAACGGGTAATGTCGTCGCAACTGATTTTCGAGATAGCGCAGATAGCTGAAGTGGGCCAACTCCGGGTCATTGACAAAGAGCACAAAGGTGGGCGGCTCGACGCTGGCCTGGGTTGCGTAATAGATGCGCAAGGGCCGCATCTGCTTGGTGGCCGGCGGCGAACGGTGATAGGCATCGTGAATGACGCCGTTCAGTTCCGAGGTGGGGATGCGATAACGCCGCTCAGCCGCTACCGCCAGCGCCGTCGGCAGAACCTTCTGCACTCGCTGCTTCGTCAGGGCGCTGACAAAAAGCACCGGCACATAATCGAGAAACTTCAGATCGGCGCGCACCTCGCGCGTATATTCCACCATCGTCTGTGTGTTCTTCTCCACGATATCCCATTTGTTCACCAGAACGACGACGCTCTTGTACGCTTCCAATACATATCCTGCTATGTGGGCATCCTGCGCGGTGACGCCGTCGACGCCGTCGATGAGCAGTAGGGCCACATCGGCGCGATCGATGCTGCGCATACTGCGGAGCACACTGTATTTCTCGATGCCCGGTTCCACCCGCCCACGCCGTCGGATCCCTGCCGTGTCGATCAACGTGATCTTCTGGCTGTGGTAGATTGTCTCCGTGTCGATTGGATCGCGGGTGGTGCCGGCAACCTCGCTGACGATGGCCCGGTCCTGTCCGATCAGCGTGTTGAGCAGACTGCTCTTGCCAACATTCGGTCTGCCCACAAGGGCGACGCCCACGCCCTCATCTTCCTCCCCATCCGTAGCCGGGCTGTGGGCCAACTCGGCCACGATCAGGTCGAGCAGGTCGCCAACGCCTATGCCGTGAAAGGCGCTGATCGCAATCGGCTCACCGATCCCCAGCGCCCAGAACTCCGCCGCGTTGAGCTGTCGCTCTTCGCTCTCGGCTTTGTTCACCGCCAGGAGGATCGGCTTCGTCGTCTGCTGCAGAAATTCCGCCAGATCTTCGTCGGCTGCCGTCAGGCCATCCTTGCCGTCCACCACGAAGACAATCACATCGGCCTCGTACACAGCAATCCGGGCTTGGTTTGTTATCTCTGGGACGTAGAGGGCCGAGTCCCGCGCCAGGGGCACGACACCCGGTCGGGCAGCTCGATGCTCGGCCGTCTTCTGCGCTTCGAGGCCGCCTGTGTCGATTACCATGAAGGAGACCCCGCTCCACTCCGCATCCCCGTAAAGTCGATCGCGGGTTGTGCCGGGCAGGTCCTCAACGATTGCTGTTCTGGCGCCTATGAGCCGGTTGAACAGTGTAGATTTGCCCACATTGGGGCGACCCACCAGGGCGGCAACTGCTTTTGGCTGTTTCATCTCAGGTCAATTGGAAGGCGCGGGCGTTTCTGTGGGCGCCCGCTGATTTGGCTCCGGCGCCGGCACGGGCGACGGCTCCAACGTTTCCGAACCCGGCGGCGTACCGTCTGTCCCGGGGATCGGCGTGGATGGCGTTTCGACCGGCGCCGGCGTCGGCGTGGGTGTCGGTGTGATCAGCGATTCAATCAGCACTTCGATCGCCTCGGGGATCACGCCCTCTTCAACGATGCCTTCAGGCACAACAACTGTTGGCTGGACGACATGGCTGCCTGGCAAGAGTCCCGTCACATCGAGCACCACCTGGACCTCTTCCGGCCCGAGCAGTTCCAGCCGGGGCAGAGGACCGCTCACGATCACCTCCACCTCTTCCAGCGAGACCGTGATGCGCATTTCTTCGCTCGCTCCCTGCACGACCGGGTGGCGAGTGACGGTCAGGCTGCTCTCCAGAGGGGCGACGTCGACCGTGACAAGGACACTGTCCTCAACCGTTGAGACGTTCTCCGGCAGGATCAAAGGAAGCCTTTCCCGCACCTCTCCGATTGCCCCTTCTATCAGGAGCGGCTTCGTTTCCACATATCCAGGAAGTTCCCGCAGCGCGTCGGGGCTGCCAAGCAGAACAACCGTCAGCGGCTCCACCTTCACGCCGGTCATCCGGTAGTTCGGCGACGGCAGACCCTGCACATCGGCGCGCACGACGACCTCCTTGCGTCCCGGCGGCTGCACCACCGGCACGACGATACGCGCCGTGCCCGGTTCAACCTTGACCCGTTCCACTTCCAGATTTTGCGCGTTTCGAGGACTGAGTGTCCGAGTCTGTTCCACCTGGCTCTTGGTATTGCGCAAGAAGACCGCGGCAATCACCGATCGCACCTGCTCCACATGGGTCTGCGGTCCGGTTATCGTAACCTCGGACGGCTCCGCCAGCGGCTCCTGCCAGTCGTAACCAAACGCCGCGCTGTCCATTACCTCTACCTCAACCGGAACAACCTTCGAGATCACAGGCTCCAGCATTACGCGCAACTGACGGGGTTCAAGCACGATGATTTCCACGTCCGGATTCAGTGCGGTCACAACGACAGGCACCTCATGGCTGCCCGCCGGCAGGTCGGCCAGATCGATGACCGCGCTGAAATCGCCGGTCTGTAGCGTCTCCAGCGTGCGCTGCGGCGCTCGCAGCGTCAACATCGCCGTGCGATTGGTCAGGTCTTGCAAGCTCTGCAAACCTTCACCCACGTTCCGAACCTCGATCAGGATCGGCTCTTCATACTTCTGCCGAATCATCGGGTTTTCCTGATCGATAGCGATAAACCAGACGACAATTGCTAACAGGACCGACAAGAGCAGAGTCGTCGGCCTCAAGGTACTCATGGTACGACTATATCTTCGGATATTACTGAGCTTCAGCAAGGAACTCCTCAGTTTCGGCGTTGCCCATGAGCGGTCGTGGTTGATAGAACACGGTAAGCCTGCGCCGCAACTCGTTGGCATCCAGGCGCCGTTCCATGCGCCCACCCGACGCAATTGAAATCGCTCCGGTCTCTTCGGATACAGTTACGCTCATCGCGTCGGTTAATTCAGTGATTCCAATCGCGGCCCGGTGGCGCGTGCCCAACTGCCGGTCGGCCAAGTTGCGGTTCGTCAGCGGCAAAATGCAGGATGCAGCCGCAACTTGGCCGCTCTGGACGATGACTGCGCCGTCATGCAGCGGCGTGCCCGGGAAGAAGATCGTCAGCAGTAACTCGACCGAAACTTCGCCGTCGATCTTAACACCTCTGTCGATATACTCCATCAGGCCGCCGCTTCCTTCCAGAACCAGCAGTGTCCCATGCCGGCGCGCCGACAGCTGTTCGCAGGCGCGCACGATCTCATTGATCAGAGGTTCGGTACCACCATTGGTTCGGCGCAGGAAGAATGGCGTCCTCCGCCCCACCTGCTCGAGAACGCGGCGGATTTCCGGCTGAAAAATGACCGGAATCGCCACAAATATCACCAGAGAACTGCTGCGCAACAGCCAACTGAAGGCTGTCAACTCCACTGTTCGGATGAGGACAAAGACCAGAATGCCTATGATCAGGATACCGAGCATAAGCTGTGCTGCCTGGGTCCCGCGCAGCAGATGTAACAGCGCGTAAAAGATCAATGTGACCAGGAACAGGTCAACAAGATTCTGCCAATCGGAAAGACGACTGAGAATTGCCAGGAAATCAGTCATAAGACACCAGTTTTCACTTAATAGTTACCAGTACTATGTAGACACTCAGCATGAGCCGAAGTTACACAAGATAAGAACCAAATAATCGCTACCCAAGTTCCACATCCCCCAACAGATGGGCGAGAACTGCCTTCTGCGCGTGCAGCCGGTTGTGGGCTTGCGGAAAGAGAACGCTGCGGTCACCGTCGGCGACGGCGTCGGCGATCTCTTCGCCGCGGTGGGCCGGCAAGCAGTGCATCACGATCACATCCTCATTCTGAACACGCTGTACCAACTCTGAATTTATCTGATAGGGCGGCAAGACAGCCATCCTCTCGTCCCGCTCATCTTCATCCCCCATACTGACCCAGACATCGGTGTAGAGGGCATCCGCGCCGCGCACACCATTCAGGTCGTCGGTAACTTCGACCTCCGCTTCCGCCGCGGCCAACACTTCCGCCGAGGGAACGTAACCCAGCGGCGCAACCACGCGCACGTTCAGTCCGACCTTGCCCGCCGCCATCAGCAGGCTGGTCGCAACATTGTTGGCGCCGTCCCCCACGTACACCAGTGTCTTGTCCTTCACCGTGCCGAGCTGTTCCCAGATCGTGAACACATCCGCCAGCGCTTGGCAGGGGTGGCTGAAATCGCTCAGGCCGTTGATAATCGGCACACTGCCCCACTCCACCATCTCTTCGATGTGGCGGTGCTCAAAGACGCGCGCCATGACCCCGTCCACATACCCGCTCAACACGCGGATCACGTCCGCCGGGCTTTCGCGCGTGCCCAAACCGATCTCCGCCGGGCTGAGATAAGAGGCATAGCCCCCCAGGTGCTGCATACCCATCTCAAAGCTGACACGCGTGCGCAGCGATGGCTTCTCAAAGAGCATCGCCAGCGACTTGCCCGCCAGGATCGGTTGATTGTGACCGTTTTGCCTCCACTCGTCTTTCAGCTGCTTGCCCAGTTTCAACAGTCCCCAGAACTGTGCGCTGGTCAGGCTATCGATGCCGGTAAAGTGGGACAGCGGTGGAACACTCACGTCACTCTCCTGAAACTTGGGTTTGGCCGCCGGCCGGTCCAACAATCGGAACAGCGGGCGCTGGAGGCCAAATCGGGGGAGCGGCTGACAGCCAGACTGAACTGGCGCCGACAGCGCATCTTCTATGGGTTATGACGACCAATCCCGATGGAAAGTTCCGGTCTGAAACGGTCGATCTGCCGCAACGCTGTCACTCTTTCCCGGAGCGTACGCGCGTTGACCGGTCTCCGCGTCAGAAAGTCGTCTGCGTCATGGCCGCCGCGCTGACCAGCATGGCCGCCGTCCACGAAGCCTGGACGCTGACGAGCGGGTGACCGCGATAGATGGCCAACCAGGTGGCCAGCCACAGGATGCCCAGCGCTGCCAGTGGCAAAGGCGCGTGGCCGACAATCAGCAAGAGCGCAATGCCAACCTGAGCTAGCCCCATGGCCCAGAAAGCGCCCGTCAGACTACTGCGCGCGCCGGGTGCCTCAAGACAGCGGTTGCCGCCCCAGACATGCAACGTCCACAACAGGATCAGCGCCCAGTTGTAGCCGCTCCACGCATCGAGGCCGAAGAGCGTCAAACCCAGGAGCCAGGGCGCGGCGACGACCACAAGGCTGTGCAGCACCGAAACCGAGATCAGCGCCACGTGGCGCTGAAGCCAGCCGCTGACGGAGAGGCCCAGCACCAGCAACGTTGTCCAGAGTGCCGGTGTGCCAACCGCAAGAGCCACCACAAAGGCGGCCAATACGCTGGGCAACCACGCCCGCGCCAGGATCGAGAGTGCACTGGGGCCGTGCAGGCCGAACAGGCGCGCCGCAGGCGACCCGTGGCCCAGGTACGGCAGCCAGGGTCGTCTGTGCAGAATCGTCTGCCGTATGCGGGGCAAGGACTCGGACGTTGTAAGCCCGCCCCAGATGCTCCCCCATAACGGGTCGACCAGCAGAAAGAGGAGTACAAGCAACTGTGGGGAGACATTCCGGCTCACATCGCCGATTCCCGCGGCCAATGCCGCCGCCGCCAGCGACCAGGCGGCAGAGATGCGCCACGGGGAAAGCTCCAGCCAAAGACGGGCGTCCAATAATGCGCTGCTGGACGTAGCTGGTACGGTCAACGGGGCCGACTCTGTCTCTGCTGCAGCCTCGCCAATCTCTTCTGATGCTGTCAAAATCTACCTGTACTCTTTCGCACTGCCGTACGGCGGAATCCCGCGCCACCGCGTGCCCCTCCCGTGCAGGGGCGCGATCAACTCTGGCAAGCGGAGGCGCATTGCAAAACTGCTATCTACGGTGGGGTGGTCTGCTGATCCGCCAAGAAGAATTATAACAGACGAATCGTTTACGGGAAAGTTTTACACGATTACCTGCAGGCGGCCCGGTTGCACCGTTACAGAAAGCTTCTCGATTTCCCTCGACAGGACCTCGCCATCCGTGTGGACAGGAACTGGCTGCTCCGCCGCGACACAGATGGAACGAAGTTGACTGAAATACACGGATTTCTGACTGTAAAGCCCAGTCCTGGTCATCGCCCTGGGCATCAGGTTCAGAATGCCTATCTTCGACTGCGCATCGGCGAGGGCCAGATCGAGCAGCCCGTCATCCATCACCGCATCCGGCGTGAGATAGAAAACGCCACCCGTGCGGCAACTGTTGCCGATACTGATCAGCAGCAACGGTTTCGACACGTTGTGGGTTATGCCTTCACCGTCGGTCCATCCGACCTTGAAATTGGGCTGGTCATAGGCGCGCAGCGCCCGCAGCGCCGCCCAAATATAGATGGCGAAGCCGCGCAGCCGTTTGATCTGGCGGCTCTCAACTGTCACTTGCGCCTCAAAACCGATACCCAGATTGTTGTCAAAATAACGCTGAAACGAGTTCCTGCCGTCGGAGGCTTCGACCAAACCAAGATCGACGCGGCGGGTATTGCCTTGGCGAATGGCAGCAACCGCCGCGTCAAACTCGCGCGCCGCGCCGACCATATCTGCAAAGTCATTGCCGCTCCCCACCGGCAGAACGGCCAACCCCTTCACTGTCTCGTCATCTGGCGTCGCCTGGGCCAGGCCATTGACAACCTCGTTGATGGTTCCGTCCCCGCCTGCCGCGGCGATGATCTCATAACCGTCCTGCCGGGCGCGCCGCGCCAAAGAGGTAGCCTCCCCCGACGCCGTGGTCTCCACCAGTTCGAAGGGAACATCGCCGCGGCGGAAGGCTGCCTGGATCGCGGCTGACTCGCGCCCGCCGCGCCCACGCCCCGCGTATGAGTTGAGGATGATCTTTACCGTTTCCATCGCGTCACCGCCCCCCTTTCGACTGGGGCCACATTCTCAGGAAGTCGTCCCCTCCAGAATCAGGGCCTGCCGGGGGGGAATCGTCAGGTCCCACAGCGTTCCGTTGCGGGCGCTATGTATCTGACCGGACGCCTCCGGCGGCCAGATAACGCGAAACGATGGCTCGGATCCTGCGGCGCTGTCATCCGTGCCGTCTTTTCTGCGGTCGGTCGCTTGGGCGTCCGTCTCCAGGGGAACGGCCAGCCGCGCCGCAGATTCGGCGCGGTTGAACAGCACGAGCAGCCGGTTCCCATCCGAGTTGGCGCGATCTGCTTCTGGCTGAGGGGGGCGTTGGCCGCCGCAGAAGTAGCGGCTGAAACCGAAGATGTCGCCCGCGGCCAGCAACGTCTTGTATGCGCCGGTGCGCAGGGCCGGGTGGCTGTGCCGGAGCTTGACTGCCCGCCGGTAAAAGTCGAGCAGTTCGCCATCCCAAAGCTGCTGATCGCGCCGCCGCGTCGCTTTCGAGCCAGGAGGCGTATTGCTGGGGCGTTCACCCGCCTCCCACGGGAACGCGCCGCGGCAGCCGGGATCAGGGCCGCCGCTCATTCCGATTTCCTCGCCGTAATAGATACACGGCGCGCCGGGCAGCGTCATCTGCAGCAGCACGCACAGGCGCACGCCGCTGGCGTCGCCGTTCAGGGTCCACAGGCTGCGCGCGGTATCGTGGCTGGTCAACAGGTTGAGTTGGGCGGTCACAACCTGCCAATCGTAGCGTTCCAGCATCTTCTCAATCGTCGCCGCGAAGGCCGGCGTGTCCAGTTTTTGGATGGCAAAGCCGCCGGGCCTATAGTCGCGGCGCAGCGACTGGGCGCCGAAATAGCCGAAGGCCGCCCGGCTGAAAACGTAGTTCATCACCGCGTCAAAGCGATCCCCATTCAACCACTCCTCCGCCTCATGCCAGATCTCTCCCACCGTGTAGGCATCGGGATTGGTCTCCTTCACCACCCGGCGGAACTCCTGCCAGAAGAGGGGATCGTTGATCTCCTCCGGCACGTCCAGCCGCCAGCCGTCCGCTCCGAACGCGATCCAGTGGCGTGCCACGTCCAGCAAATGCTGACGCACACCGGCGTTGGCGACGTTCAGTTTCGGCAGCGCGGGAAGATCCCACCAGGCTGCATAATTGTGGGGCTTCTCCTCGCTGAACTGGTATGGGCGCAGGGGCCAATCCCGCACGCGGAACCAGTCCAGATATGGTGAACTGTTGCCCGTTTCGAGGAGGTGATGGAATGCCCAGAAGCCGCGACCGGTATGGTTGAAGACCCCATCGATCACGACCCGCATCGCTCGTGCATGAGCTTCGTCCAGCAACTCGCGAAAGGCGGCCTCCCCGCCGAGCAGCGGATCCACCTGCATGTAGTCGTAGGTGTGGTAACGGTGATTGGATGCCGAACTGAAGATCGGATTCAGATAGAGGGCGTTGACACCCAACTCTGCCAAGTAGTCGAGCCGGTCGACGATGCCCAGAAGATCTCCGCCCTGAAAACCGCGCGCGGTCGGCGGCGTCCCCCAAGGCTGGAAGCGGATGGCCGGAGGATGCTGCACCCGGGAACTGCGGCAGAATCGATCCGGGAAGATCTGATAGAAGACCGCATGCTTCACCCAGTCAGGTGTCGTAACGCCCATCGTCATCCCTGGCAACGCCTTCGTCCGAACTCCTCTCCTCGATTGTTGCACACGCACTGTACGTTGTCAAAGCATCCTCCGCCGGGGGTGCATCCCAGATTATTGTGCGTCAAGTAAAGCCAGGCGGTTGAAGCAGCTGAGGCCAGGTATGACTGAGCAGAGTCGTACGGAGTGCGGGCATCGCAATCACTTTGTGTCCGCTCTATTTACAAGACATACAAATTACAGTCTATGCACAAAGCATACAAATCACAGTCCGAATGACGCCGCCGAAGTGCCGGCATTCACGCCTCGCGCGGGTGCATCCCAGAATGGGGGCGAGATTGCGGCTACGTCCGGGTTTCCGGACCGCTTGCAGGCGATGCGGGGGGGGCGCAGGTCAGATTTGCCAGAGCAAGTTGTTACGAGCGTTTGCATGCAGTTACGAGCGTTTGCGAGCGCGCCAAGTCGCGTTTGGTCGCGTTTAGTCGCGTTTAGTCGCGCCATTTTGCTTTTTTTGTGTCCGGGCACGTTTGGGCGTGTTCTGTCATATCGTGTCGTATCTTGTCGTCATTCCTCGTCATTCCTCGTCATTTCTCGTCATTTTTCGTCATTTTTCGTCCCAATATTTTTTTTCGGGTATGGCGGGCAACGGGCGGTTGCGACATTGGCTGGGCAGGGAGGCAGCAGTTTGCTGCGCATTGTTCCCGCATGGTTCCCGCACCGGGCGCCGGATGTGAAAAATGACATGACACTCATTCTAAGCTGGCTTACAGTTGCGGCAGGGCCGCGGCTGCGATCGTTTATGTTCAGCACAATTGTACTACAAAATCGGGGAGTTTGCAGTTCCTGGAGATTCTATGGTGCATTTTAGAATGGGGGTGGGTTGCTGACTTGCTCTGAAGGAGCAGGATTCTCAGCAGTTGTCTGAACTGTGATTAATGCAGTTCATATGATGGGCACAGTTGACGGCTGCGGCCCAGGCGGCGTCTTCATTCACAAGAATCCGGTGAACTGCGGTTCGATTGTGCCCACAGGCAACCTACATCTGTCACCTCCTGGAGCAGTTCTTCAACAGGCACGGGAACCGAAACCGGCTGCGGTCGAGACACCCGCGATCCCAGGAGCACGTTCCCCAAAAATTTGAGATGCACCCTCCGCCGGGGGTGCAGCCCAGAATGGGGGCAGGGTTTGAAAGTGGGGCGATCCGGCGAAACGGACGAGAAACCGGAGGCGTATTGGAAAGTCGTCAGTACGAATTCATGAGCTGGCGCCCGTACGAGCGTTTACGAACTTTTGCGAGCGTGTCAGGTCGTGTCAGGTCGTGTTAAGTCGCGCCAGGTCGCGCCAGGTCGTGCCAATTTTTTTCTTTGAAAAGTGAATCTCAATTCGTGGACGGTTGATGCTCGGGAGGCTGGCGGCGTGACAGGAACAGGTCATGAATGTGCGGCGGAAGAGAAAGCAGGACTCGTCAGCCTGGCAATGGAGTGCGGTGGTCTCAAATAGGATGTATCAGTTGAATTGATATTGCAAGGTGTTCCGATTGAATGGAGCGCGCGCGGCAGGAGACTCTCTGTCAGGTGCGCCCCCAACTTTGGATGCATGCTGCGGCGACGCCTTCACCATTGGATATGCAAGTGTCGCGCGCGCGGCATCCGTTGGCGTGCCGTCCGGCCCTGTGTGATAATCCTTGTTGCTGTGCATGCTTCCTTCTTCCCAGAGCCGGTCCGCATCCCATGTACCTGCGCTTTACACGCTTCCTCCTGCCCCTGATTCTCACAATTCTTATCTTCGAATTCGGCGCGCAGATCATCAATGCAGGTATGGCTCGCATGCCCGACGCCACCCGTATGCTGGCCGCCTTCGGTCTGGCATGGGGGCTGGTGGCGGTGTTGTCAAGCCCGGTGGCGCAGGCTCGTTATGCCGGGCTGGTGTTGGTGGAAGACAAGCGGGACTTCTGGCGGGGATTGCACTATGTCGGCGCGCTGGCTATGTTGATGATGGCCGTGCAGTGGCTGCTCGGCGGCACGCCCCTCAGCCGCCACCTGCTGGAGGGCCTGCACAGGATCGACGGCGACACCGGCCAACTCGTGCGCGTCATGATGGTGTGGCTGCTGCCCATGCCGTTGCTGCGGGGCGTCACTCAACTCGGCATGGGCGTGTTGACACGCGGCAAACGCACCGGCCAGATCAGCGTTGCCACAGCGCTGAGCGTTGCCGCCGGTTTCGTGACCGTCGTCATTCTGCTTCAGGTCGAAGCTGTGCGCGCGCAGCCGATCTGGCTGCCAATTCTGGCGCTCTACGCCGCCATGCTGACCGAGTGCGCCGTCGTCCTCTGGTATCTGGGGCGCTTCTTCGCCAACGGCCTGCCGGATCAACTTGATCGTGCCCCGATCTCCTATATGGAGATCCTGCGTTTCACCTGGCCGCTGGCGCTGATGAACTTCATGCAGGAGTTCAGCCGACCGCTCATCAACCTGTTCGTCGTGCGGAGCATTTATGGCGCTGAGTCCATGGCGGTGTTGACCGTCGCCTATACGCTCGGGCAGTGGCCCTACCGCTGGCTCAACGAACTGCGCGCGCTCATGCCGCCCTTTTATTCTGAAGTGCGCTCCTATCGCCCCTTTCTGCGCTACGCCTACTGGTGTGGACTCGTCGCTTCTGCCATCTGCGTGCTCCTCTTCTGGACGCCGCTGCGCACTGTGTTGCTGGAGCAGGTGATCGGCCTGGCGCCGGCGCTGGCCGAGCTCAGCCGCGCCCCCTTGCTGATCTACTCATTCTTCCCGTTCGTGGTGATGCACCGTGCCTATTTCCATAGCATCGCCCTTGTGGAGCGGCGCACACTGCCAATGGCCGTCACTGCGCCGATGCGCACGGGCGCCATCCTCGCCGCTCTGCTGCTCCTGCCGCTGTTTGGCGTGCAGGGCGCGGTACGCGGCGTGGCCGCCCTGCTGGCCGGTTTCACTGCCGAGACCGTAACCATCTGGTGGCTGCTGCTGGGCAAAGAACACCTACGCCTCTGGCGCACCCGCCTGGCCGTATGAATAACTCTTCCAGTCTAGGCAAAAGGCACGACGCAATTCGAACCTCAGCCCGCCCCTGGGCAACCTACGTATAGCGCGCCACCGCGTCCATATCCAATTCGATCCCCAACCCCGGCGCATCGGGTATCGGCAGCATCCCATCCGCGTCCAGTTGCCAGCCGCCGACCACGATCTCGTCAATATAAGGTGAGCCGGTCTTGTATTCCACCAGGTCTGTATCGGCGAGGGCCGAGGCCAGTTGCAGATCGGCTGCCAGCCCCAGTGCCGTGTTCCACCCGTGCGGAATCATGCGCACGCCGAACTCCTGCGCCGTCCAGCCGATGCGCCGCTCCTCGCTGATGCCGCCCACCTTGGCCACGTCCGGCTGCACAATATCGAACGCGCCCTGCTGCAGGAAGGGCAGGAACGACTGGCGCCGTGTCAGGACCTCGCCGCCGGTAATAGGAACTGTCGTGTTGCGGCGCAGATGGATGAAATCTTCCAGATCGTCCGGGCGCAGCGGCTCCTCAAACCAGTCCACGCCGTAGTCGGCCAACATCTGCGCGCAACGCAGCGCCCACGTATAGCGGCCCTGCCAGTGCGCGTCGCTGCCGCCGGCGTCCACCATCAACTGATTGTCGTCGCCCACCACCTCCCGCGCCGTCGCAACGATCTCCTCGTCCAGTTTGTCGCTCACGCGGCCAAAGGGGCCCCAGCCCATTTTGAATGCGCGGAAGCCCTGCTCCTTCCAGCGCTGCAGTTCGTCCCGCAGCGGGTCTGGCTGTTCCATCAGCAGCGAGGCGTACGGCCGAACCCGCTCGCGGTAGCGCCCGCCCAAAAGCCGTCCCACCGGCTGCCCGGTGACCTTGCCTAGAATGTCCCACAGGGCGATGTCGATGCCGCTGATCGCGTGGGTGACGCTGCCGCCCCGCCCCAGCCAGAACGTGTTCTGGTGCAGCCGCTCGCTTACCCGTTCCGGCTCGATGGCCGGCTGGCCGATCACCAGCGGGCGCAGTACCTCCAACGCGGCCAACACAAGCCCATCGTTGGTGAAGACGGAGCCGCAGCCAGTGACGCCCTGATCCGTCTCGACGCAAACCAGCGTGTGGATGCAATCCTCCTCCTTCAGCTCCTCGCTCCAGCCGCCCTCCGGCGTCGCGCCGCGCAACCCGACCGCGCTGATCTCCTGAATCTTCATTTCTGCTCCTTGTCCGTCTCTGATGATTGCCTTGCGTCTCTTTCGAGCAGAGACGCATTGACCCTTTCGAATTCCGCATAGATGTCGCCGATGCGCACCAGTTCAGCGGCAATGTTGAAATATCCCGTGTACCGAATCGTCTCCGGGCTTAAGTCATAGTGGTAATGCCCCGCCTGGTTGCGGTCTCCTAAGTGGAAAAAGTGCGTATGCTCGCCGGATTCGCGCAGGTGCAACCGCCCGCCAGTGGGGTCGCCGGTCCAGATGACAGCGAGGCACAGAAGGTCCGGCCCCATGTGCTCATAGAACTGGAGAAAGTCGGCGATGACTTCCTCGCTCTGGGTGTCGTAATAGCGATGGGCGATGCACTCGTAGTCCGGCATGATATGGGAGCGGATCTGGCCCGCTTCGACGATGAAGACGCCGCCCAGGCCGAGTTGCAGTGTGAGGGGTGGTGTGCCTCTCGTGCTGAACGCGCCGATCTGCGGATGCGCTTGCAGGCTCTTGCGCAGCGCCTGGGTGAATGAGCCTTCCTTGCCGATCCGCTTTTCCACGTTGACTTTGAGCACCCTTCCCTGACGGCCTTCCGACAGGAAGAGATTGGAGAGGCCGCTATGGCGCGTCGACGCGTATGGCTCAACGATGCACTCCTGTTGACCCCCCACCCGCGCCACCTTGGAGCGGTTGACCCGCCCCGCCTGCAACGTCGCTATCAGCTCGCCGCAATGTCCATCCAACACGCCCGGGTAGGCCATGCCCGCGCCGAGGATGCTCCCCTCCACCTGGCCGCAGTCGCGGGCCATCTGCGCCATATCAAATGTGACCTGCCGATAGTTGGGGTTGTGTGCGTAGGGTTCGCCGCCTACCTCCAGCAGGACGGTGGAGCCGCCGATGCCTGCGGTCGCGCAGCCCAGACTCCGCAGATCCGGGCACTCGGTAACCTCGACTTCGACGTGGGCATAGTTTGCCTGCAATCCATCCCGCACGACCGGCGCCAACTCCTCCAGCTGCGGCGTCCACAGTTCCACTCGCTTCATTTCTGCCATGATTGTTCTCCGGTCTCGTGCTTCAATCCGCCCGTGCAATCAACCGCTCCGCCAATTCAAGAGCATCTGCCGGCCAGAAGCATTCGGGCCGAGGTCTGCGCACGCCCGCAACGCCCGCGCGCGGCCGGCAGTTGATAATCGTTTCGACCCACCGATGGGGGATCGCCTCCCGCCCGTACACTGCGCCCAACAGCGCCCCGCATATCGCCGCGTTCGTGTCGGTGTCGCCCCCGCGCATGATGGTGTCGACGATGCCTTCTTCCATATTTTCGGCGTTGAGAAGCTGCCATAGCGCATTGCGAAAGGCGATGAGCACCCATCCCTGTGAGCTCACGAAATCAATCGGTGGAGAGTCGGCCGCGCCGGCAACCGTCTTTTTCAGGCTCTCGTGCGCGTCCATCCCCTCTGCCCACATCACGACCTGCTGATAGAGGTCATCGGCGCTGGATCCCGTGCGCAAAGCGTGGGTTATCGCCATCGCGAACAGCGCGTTGGCCTGCTGGCAGATCGGGTGAATATGGGTGACCGCCGCGTCCTGCCGCGCCCACTCCGCCACCTGCTCCAACTCGTGGTTGACCCCGTATACACCCAGCGGGCTGATCCGCATCATTGCGCCATTGGCCTGGCTATCGGGATTATGCCACCCGGTCAAGCCGCTTGAAATGGTCGTGCCGCAGTCGAATGGGTCCGAGTTCAGCCAGAAGACATATGCATTCCTAATCTGAGCCGCGTCGAATCTTCCCTGCTCGACCATCGTACGCGCCAGGATCAGCGCCATCTCGGAGTCATCCGTCGGCTGTCCCGCAATCGTGCCCCACGTGCCTCCGTCGGCCATGTCGCGCACGCCGTCGGGGTAACGCCGCAGAATGTCCGCCGGTCGCTTGAACTCCACCAGGCTGCCGAGCGAGTCCCCGATCAGCTGACCGAGAAGACAGCCCTGCGCCCTCGAAAGCACGCCGGAATCAGCCAAACTTCCCTCGATTGACATCATGTCTAGCCTCCTGTTCTTTAGCGCTTGTCTCGAGCAGAGGCGCACTGAAACTTTCTCTACCCGATCTGTCAGCGGCTGTGTAATTTGAGTTCATAGACCGTGAACTGCTCGACCCTGTGTCTTTGTATCAGTTCCAGTCCACGCGCGGCCAGATGCGGGTATCTGCTTCGCAGCGGCAGCCAGGTCGGAACGATGACGAACTTGGAGCGCCTAGCCATCTTTGCGGCATCATCCGCCAGCGCGACCGGGCTGGCGAACCAGCGCACGCTGTATAGGTGCGGGTTTTCATAAAGATAGAAGCGCAGGTGCCAACTCAATGCCTGGTGGTAGAGAACCGATCCCGCGTGGCCATGGTTGTCCAGCCAGACGAATGCTTCCCGCAGGCCATCGTACGCGCCATGATCGCTGCCAATCGGGATTTCGCCCCTGGATGCCTGTACGGCACCGGGCAGCATGAGCACAATCCAAAACCCGAGCACGACCTGTCTCCAGCGCGTGGAACTGGCCGCGAGTATCCGCGCGCTGATGCCACCGACCAGGATGGCAAAGAATGGCGCAATTGGCAAGAAATAGCGATCCCACAGCGGCAGACTGGCGACAGCGTGTAAGCCCAAGTACGCCCCGATCCATCCGCATAGCAGGATCGCAAAGATCGTCGTCCGCCGCGCAGACGTATGCCTCGCCATCCGCCCGCGCAGGAGCGCAAACGCCAAAGCGACGGCTAGAACGACCCAGACGATCTGATTGGCGGCCAGATACCAGAGCAGTTCGGCGATGCGCGACACGCGGTCAGGCCATTGCGCGAGCGCGACAATTTCCAGCGCGCCATAGTTGCGTATGCCCAAGTCCCAGGGCGAAGGCGCGACCGCCCAGCGCAGGCTGTCCCAGTACAGAATCGGCAGGATTGTCAAGGCCAGGCCGCTACCAAAACGCAGGAGCTTTGTCGCAACCGATCTGGCGCCCAGGTTGCCCGCCAACAGAACGGCCAGTGTCAGCGGGATGAAGAAGACGCCCTGCTGTTTGGCTATGATCGCGCCGCCCAGACACAGGCCGGCCCAGAGCGGACGGCATCGTTGCGCAGCGTAGACAGAACTGACGCCCCCCAGCACGAAGAGGGGATCGGTGAAAGCAGTCGGACTATAGCTGATCGCAAACGGATTCAGGGCATAGGCAGCCGCTGCCACCAGGCCCGCGTTGGCAGTCCACGCCTGGCGGCCAATGGCGGCGACAACCGGAATTGTGAGCGTGCTGATCGCGATGTTCAGCAGCCGTGCGCTTGCCTCCGACGTGCCAAACGCCTGAAAGCAGGAGGCAAGCAGCCAGATGAACAAGGGCGGCTTGTCTATCCACTGCTTGAGGAAATTGGGATCATCGTGCAGGAAATGCAGCGCCCAGTAGCTGTAAAGCGCCTCATCCTGATGAAAGCGAAAGCGATCCAGCATGACAAGGCGCAGGCCAAACGCCAGCAGAAGCAAAAAACTCAGATGCCACCGATAACCAGGCCCTCCCACAGTATTGGGCAGAGGAGGGGCGGCGTGGGAGGGGGCAACAGTCTGCTGATCTGCGACTGTGGTGGGCAATGCGAAACGCACGATCTGGTCGCCATGGCCTGTTCTTTGCGCAAGGAAAGTGGCTGCAATGTCGCGCAATGTGAACATTCTACTCCAAGGCAATTGGGGGTTCAAAACAAGGGGGCTAAACTTATGTGTATGCTCGGCGCCTTTGGGGCATGGATATTTCGGAGACAGTGGACGTGGCCGACTTCACGACAACCAGTCAATACCGCAAGTGTGAGGAGATCTTTGCGCGCTGGTATCCCGGATTCCGCAACGCCGGTGAGCAGTATCAGGACATTGTCGCCGACCTGGTGACGCCGGAGACGCTGCTGCTCGACCTGGGTTGTGGGCGCACGAGCCTGGCCGCGGAGCAGATCCAAGGGGCAAAACGCTGTGTGGGCGTGGACTTGAGCTTTGCCGATCTGCAACATAATCGCGCCGTCGCCCATGCTGTCCTGGCTGACGGCGACGCGCTCCCATTCGCGGACAACTGCTTCGATCTGATCATCAGCCAGTGGGCGGTCGAGCATTTCGAGCGCCCCGAGCCAGTCTTCGCGCAAATCGCGCGCATCTTACGGCCAGGGGGCAACTGCGTTCTCTTTACGACCAACGCCAACAACTACATTCCCCTGCTGAGCCGTCTGCTAAGTGGACGCAGCCAGAGCGGCTTGATCGCGCGCCTGTTGCAGCGGCCTCAACATGAATCCTTCCCTACATTTTACCGCGCCAATACAGCCGCGCGGATAGCGAAACTTTGTCAACAGGCCGGACTGCGTTCGACAGCGACCGTCTTTGTCGGCAATCCATTCTACCTCGCCTTTTCGCCATTTATCTTCTACTGCGCGCTCATTTTCGAAAAAATCACTGATGCGCCGCGCCTCCACGGTCTCAAACTTTATCTGTTGACCGTTCTGTCCAAGGGGGACGAATAGCTGAACGCATTGCCGGACTTCATTTCCACCAGTCCAGCCCCAGCAGCTTGCGCCCCAGCGCGGTCAGGCGGGCCGGCGTCTGATGCCGATGCTCCCAATCGCGCGGATCCCCCTGCCAATTGGGCATCGGACGGCACTCCTGCCAGGAGAGGATGCGCGCGGCCCGTTCGGCTTCATCATCTTCTCTGGCTGGCGACATCGTGATGTACTGGGCCAGCCGCGGCCGCGTCAAGCGGTTGTGGCCGTTGCCGTGCGCCAGCAGCCGGTGCCAGATGACCAGATCGCCCGCCCTGCCGTCCACCGCCTTGATCTGGAGGCCGGTCATGTCGGGAAAACGGGGATTGCGGTCGGCAGGCTGGCTCTTCACCCATTCGTAGTATGTCCTGTGAAAGCCGGGAATACACTGGAAACCGCCCTGGTCGGCCTCAGTATCGGTCAGGTAGAGCACGCCTTGGACGCCCAGATGCGTAGACGGATCGGGGCGCCAGGTGGCGGCAATCTCATCGCCTTCAAGCAGGGGAATTGCGGCAGTGTCGAGGTCCCAGTGGATCATCCCCTTGTGGCCCCACGCCGGCTTGTCCGCCCGCGCCGGCGGCTTCATGTTGGCCCGGTCCAGCGAAACCCACAGCTTCTCGGCGCCCAGTATCTCGCTGAATGCCTGATGCAGGCGCGGATACTGGCGGTTGTCCCACAACGTCTGGTGCTGATACATCTCCACCATGCCCGCCTCCGAGATCGGCGAACAGTGGTCCTCACGCGTATACGGCTTGTACCTGTACCACGACTCCTGATCGGCGCCATCCATCCCCAGGAATGTCCAGATTCGCCTGATCAGCGCGTCCAGATTCGCCTGCGGCACAGCATTGGGGATCACGACATAGCCGTTCTCTTCCCAGAACGCCCAATCTCTTTCGCTCAAAACCGGCATCTCTCCCTCCTCGTTCACTCGCTGCCCAGACGTACCTCCTGCCCGATCTCCGCGCTGCGCAACAGACCCTCCATCATCTTCTGTACGATCAATCCATGCCGCAGGGGGGCATTGCATGGTACGCCGTCCAGAATGCAGGCGATGAAATGTTCGGCGATGGCGTTCCATGACCTACTCTTTACCTCTGCAAGACCCTCGAAGGTGACATCCAGGGGGCGGTCGTCAACGCCGAGATGATGGCCTGCCTGCGGTCTGGCGTCAAACGTTTCTGCCGTTTCCAGCACTGCGGGCGAGATCGGACCGTTCGTGTAGAGGGTCGGGGGCCGCACGCGCGCGCCCGCTTCCGTGCCGAACAACTCAATCTGCAAGTCGCCGGGCTGATGGGAGGCCCAGAAGCTCTCTACCTGCAGGCCGCTCCCATCCTCGAAGCGAATGAAGCCGCCGGCGTAGTCGTCAGCGGCAAACTGGCTGTAGTAACTCTGCGGCGCGGCCAACGCCTGGCTGGGTCCCTTGCGCCCGAAGTAGCCCAACCCGCGCGGCCCGAACTTCGCCCCGGCCACACCGGTTACGTTTAACGGTTGCGGCATCCCCAGCAGCCACCACGCCGAGTCGAGCACATGCACGCCCATATCGCGGAACGCGCCGCCTCCCGCGCGGATGAAGCCGGGATTCCATGCGGGGATGCCGTTGCGCCGGATGCTGCGGGCGCGGGCATAGTAAAGCTCGCCGAACGTCCCCTGCCGCGCCAGCGCGCCCATGTACTGCACGTCCGGGGAGAAGCGGGTGGAGAGGGACATCATGTTGACGACGCCGGCCGCCTCCGCCGCCTCCACCAGGCGCGCGGCCGCCTCCACCGAGTCGGCCAGCGGCTTGGTCACGAGCACGTGCTTGCCGTGGGCCACCGCCTTCAGACCCATCGGCACGTGGAGCTGATTGGGCGTGCCGATGAAGATCGCATCAATTTCCCGGCTACGGCAAAGCTCGTCGAAATCAGTAAACAGGCGAACCTGATCGGGCTGCGGCAGGAGGTGGGCGAAATCGGTCATGCGCTCCTCGAACAGATCACACAGCGCCACGACGTCCGCCCGCGCGTTATTCGCCAGAGCGAGACCGTTGGCCCTCCCAATGCCCATGCCAACGATTGCGACACGAAGTTTGTTCATGGAGTTTCCTTGCCGCGCCCCTGGGATCGCAGGCAACGTGCCCGCATCGGGCGCATCCTCAAAGTGCGGGCATCCCGCCCGCTGTGACTATCGCTCAATCGTGAGGGCGTAATGTCCTTCAATATACGGGTAGCGCTCGGCAACGTCAGCGGCCGCCTCAATGCCCAGCCCGGGCCGATCCGGCAGGTGCAGGTGTCCATCGATCATTTGCGGCGGCTCTGCCGCGATGCCCCATTGGAGCGGCCCCTGGATCTGACAGACCTCGAGAATCTCCAGATTCGGCAAGGCCGCGATCGCATGAGCATGGACCATCGCCATCAGCCCGTTGTGCCAGGAATGGGGATAGAGTTTCAGGCCGTGATGCGCTGCCATCTCGGCGATGCGTACCAACTCAGTCAACCCACAGATGCCCGCGTCGGGTTGGACGATATCGTATGCGCGCTGTTCAATATAGGGGCGAAACTGTTCCAGCGTCGTGAAGCTTTCGCCGCCGGTCACCGGCATCTCCACGGCAGCCGCAAGCGCGGCGTAGCCCTCGATGTCGCTCCACGGGATCGGCTCCTCCAACCACGCGAAGCCCAGCCGGTCCAACTCTCTGGCAATCGGCAGCGCCTCCTCCAGTGTCAGGCGACAGTTGCCGTCCAATGCCAACTCAATGCGCCCCGCCACCGCCTGATGCAGTTCCCGCACCAGGCCGAGGAAGCGATCAACCGTTACACCGTCCCAATCCCATTGTGTGCCAATACGGAACTTCATGACAGGAAAGCCCTGTTCGACGTACCCCAGCGCCTCTTCGATCAGCTGTTCCGGCCGCTTGCGCCAGTCGTAGCGGCAACCGCTCGACGCGTACATGGGCACGGAATCAGTCGGGCTGCCGCCGAGCAGTTCGCTGACCCGTTTGCCCTCGACCTGCCCGCGCAGATCCCACAGGGCGCAGTCTATTCCGGCCACAGCCGCATCATGGGCACGGTTCCTGCCGTTGGGATGCGGCGCGGCGGCTGGGTCCGCTGGATCTTTGCCGATGATCGTCGGCGCCAGCCAGTCAACCCATTCGGCGATACGCGTCGGCACGCCATAGGCGCTGGCCTCGCCGATCCCGACCAGCCCCGGGTCCGTGTGGACCCGCACTATCGCGCAATCGGCCTTCACCGTGCGGTACTGAGCAGTGAACCACTGGCGTTCCGGTTCGTGCATGCGAGAGAGGCAAAGCGTGTCCAGGCCCGTAATGTTCATCTCGTCTTCTCCCGCGCCCCCTGCCGGCAGGGGGCGAATTTAAGTCGCTACCACGGTAGGTTGTATGACGGCTCGTTGACATAGCGTGCCGTTTCGATATCCAGTTCGATCTGCGTGGCGGGCGGGAGTTCAACTTGCAAGTATACGTCATCTACGGTCGCATTCTCCACTGCATACTCCCCTGCTAGCGCGTGATATGCCTTGCTCCCGCCTGGATGGTTGCTAGTTCGTTTCGTGTAGCGAACTGTCTTGAAGCGATGCTCGCCGAAACCATCTGCTGTGGCTCGGTCGCCGAGGCAGCCTGCCTTCCCAATAGCTTCTCGTTTATTGCAGTTCCTTCCTTTGCCCGTGCGAGATTGCAAGTAGGACGCGGCTCTCGCGAATGGCCGCAGCAGCAATCAGGCCGAGGGCCTTCGATCTGGGTTAGTCAAGGTGTCCGATGCCCCGACCATGTCTGGCGCGGTCGGGACAGCACGTTCGAGGATGGCGGGGAACCGCCCGTTGCCGAACGGAAGCAAGGCAACACGACGCCCGAATCTTTGTCAAATTTTTCACTATACCCTTAAAATAGGATATCAAACATAGATACATTATAATTGTCGGTCAGCACGCCCTTGACCGTTTGATCCAAATGTAGACGAGGAGGATCCATGGCAGCAAAGACTGGAGTGTACGCCTTGGAGACGGTAGCCGAGCAGGTCGCGCCGCTGGCGGCGGTCCAACCCGTTTCGCACCAGAACCACGGCGATGTACGCGTAGATCACTACTTTTGGCTGCGGGAGCGCGACAATCCCGCAGTGCTGGCATACCTGGAAGCCGAGAACAGCTATACCGAAGCGATGTTGGCCCACACAGCGGCCCTGCAAGACACCCTTTTCGCGGAGATGAAGAGCCGCATCAAGGAGACCGATGAGTCGGCGCCCGTTGCTCACGGCGGCTATTTCTATTACTACCGTGAAGAGAAAGGCAAGCAGTATCGGATCTATTGCCGCAAGAAAGGCAGTCTGGACGCGGCCGAGCAGGTGCTGATCGATCTCAACGCTGAGGCCGAGGGGCACGACTATCTGCGCATGGGCAACTATGCGGTCAGCCCCGATCACTCCCTCCTGGCCTTTGGTCTGGATACCGACGGCTCGGAGACGTACACCTTGCGGGTCAAGGATCTGACCAGCGGCGAACTGCTGCCCGACCGGATCGAAAACACCTACTACGGGCTGGAATGGGGCAACGACAATCGCACCCTTTACTACGCGACGCTCGACGCGGCTCAACGCCCTTACAAGCTGCACCGCCACCACCTGGGTGACGCCCTCCCCGACGATGAGACTGTCCACCATGAGGAGGATGAGCGCTTCTTCCTGCGGCTCTACAAAGCCAAGAGCGAACGTTACATCTTCTTCGCCCTGGGCAGCGCCGTTACATCGGAGGTCCACGCCATCGACGCGAACGACCCCGACGGCCAGCCCGTCCTCGTGCAGCCGCGCGTTCAGGATATGGAGTATTTCGTGACGCATCATCAGGATCGATCCGGCCAGGAACGTTTTCTCATCCTGACCAACTGGGAGGCGGAAAACTTCCGCGTGATGGCGGCGCCGGTCAACGCGCCCGCTCGCGAGAACTGGCAGGAGTTGATCCCCCATTCCGCCGCGGTCACGCTGGATTGGATCGAGTCGTTCCAGGACTACTTTGTGATCTGGGAGCGGGAGGGCGGCCTCACCCACATCAACATTTACGATCTGCGCGACGCAGCCTTTCTCGAAGGGCGCGCCGCCGCCTCCCACCGGGTGGAGCAACTGGAGCCGGTCTATACGGTTTCAGCCGGCCAGAATCCTGAATTCAGTAGCCAGTCGCTGCGCTATCATTACACGTCTCTCGTCTCCCCGCCGACGGTTTTCGACTATGACATGGATGACCGCAGGCGCACGCTGCGCAAACAGGACGAGGTGAACGGCTACGATCCGGCGGCATACACTTCAGAGCGCATCTGGGCAACCGCGCCCGACGGTGTCCGCGTACCGGTCTCGCTCGTCCATGCGGCTGACCTGGAGAAAGACGGTCAGACCCCCTGCCTTTTCATCGGCTACGGCTCCTACGGGATCAGTTATGATCCATCCTTCAGCAGCAATCTTGTCAGCCTGTTGCAGCGGGGATTCGTCGTCGCGTACGCCCATATCCGCGGTGGAGGTGAGATGGGGCGGCAGTGGAAGGAGGACGGCAAATACCTGAAGAAGAAGAACACATTTACCGACTTCATCGCCTGCGCCGAAACACTGGTCGCCCGGCGCTACACATCGCCCCAACGCCTGGTGATCAGCGGTCGCAGCGCCGGCGGTTTGCTGATGGGCGCAGTAACCAACATGCGCCCGGACCTGTTCGCCGGCGTCGTTGCCGGCGTTCCCTTCATCGATGTGGTCAACACGATGCTCGACGCCACCATCCCCCTGACGGTCATTGAGTGGGAGGAGTGGGGCAACCCCGCCGATCCGGAGTTCTATCACTACATGAAGAGTTATTCGCCCTATGACAATGTGGAGGCCAAGGGTTATCCGGCTATACTTGCCACGGCGGGGCTGAATGATCCGCGAGTTCAATATTGGGAGCCGGCCAAGTGGGTTGCGAAACTGAGGACTTGCAAGACCGACGACAACCCGCTCCTGCTCAAAACCGAAATGGGGGCCGGTCATTTCAGCAAGTCCGGCCGCTATGACTACCTGGAGGAGATCGCGTTCGAATATGCTTTCATTCTTGACACTGTTGGCACCAACGTTTCCAATCACCGGAGGAACGTACGATGATTCGGATAGTTGGTAGAGAAATTGTGCGCGAACGTTCCTTTGCTTTCCCGACCGATTCTCCCTCGCCTCAGGTAGCGCGTTCTTTAACGCCTTGGCTGCGGCGGAAGCCGCCGCCCTTCGAAGATGAAGCGGAAGATCAGGTGATTCTGCGCTTCAACTTGCAGAGCCGGGTCGCCAGCATCCACATCCGCAATCGTGAAGTGGCCTGGAATACAGCCGCACCGTGCCAGTTGCAGCTCCATTACTGCCCCGACGGCTCATTGCATCCTCGACTGAACGGTCAACTTGCGGGTCAGGCCGCTTTTGTCTCTGCTTTGGCTGCTGCCAGGTCTTCGTCGAGCGAGCAGGACGCGCAAGAATTCGCTGATGAACATGATAGAGGCGCATATGCCGGAAAGGCCAGGGGCTTGCCTTTGTCATCCTTAAGTCCGGCGGATCCCGGTCCCAATTCGGCGATGCGCAACGGCGATTCGGGCCACCAGCCCGCCGCTGAATATGCCCATTCACCGGCCCTTGACCAACTCGGAGAAGCGGAAGAGTTGAGCCGTTTTCCCACTTCGGCCGAACCTGGATCGATGGATGTAAACGGTCAGAACGGGGGTCATACAGGAAGCGGTTATGTCTTCCTCGGCCTGCTTGAACCTGGGACCGCGCAGCCGCATGTTGTCTTGAGCACCGATGCGTACAGTCTCGCTCTGCTCGGGCGTTATCGCCTGTTGGCCGACACGCTTGCATCGTGGATGGGGACAACGATAACAGTGGTTAGCGGCTAGTGGGCAGTGGAACGCGGCGAGAACCTGCTCGCGCCGCTGACCTTTGAGATGCCTGCCATGTCTCGAATTGCCATGTGGTGCGCGCCGCGCACGATCTCGACGGCGCTGATGCGCGCCTGGGAGAACCGGCCGGACACGGTCGTCATTGACGAACCGTTCTACGCCCACTACCTGCAAGCCACGGCTATCGACCACCCTGGCCGCAACGAGATCATCGCCAGCTATGAGACCGACTGGCGCATCGTCGCGCGCGGCCTGACCGAGGATCCCCTGCCGGACGGTGCGGCCGTCTGCTATCAGAAACAGATGGCCCACCACATCCTGGACCATATCGAACTGGACTGGGTCGGCAAGCTGACAAACTGCTTTCTGATTCGGGCGCCGGCGGAGGTCATCACCTCATATATCAAGGTGCGGCCGCAGCCAACCCTACTCGATTTGGGTTTCCCCCAACTCTTGCGTCTGTTTGAGGCCGTCCGCCTGCGCACCGGCGCCGCTCCACCGGTCATAGCCAGCCAGGATGTGCTGCAGGATCCCCGGCGCACGCTCACGCGGCTGTGCGAGGCCGTGTCGGTTCCGTTCTGCGAACGGATGCTCTCATGGCCGCCGGGGCGCCGCGACAGCGACGGTGTCTGGGCACCCCACTGGTACGCGGCCGTGGAGAAGTCCACCGGCTTCGCCCCTTACCGCCCCAAGGACGAACAGGTGCCGCCGCATCTTCACGGACTTCTGGCCCAGGCGCAGGAGATCTACGCGGAGCTTTATCGCTTCCGCCTATAGGGTGAGGAGAGAGAGGATTACTCTTCGCAGACGGGATTATGTTGCAAAGATTCTACGAAGCCAACCGCGATCTGCTGGTCAACATCAACGGCGAACTCATCCATCGAGACCGGGCCGGGGTTAGTCCGTTCGATTCGTCCGTGCAAAATGGAGATGCAGTCTGGGAGGGGCTGCGCCTGTATAATGGGCGTATCTTTAAGCTGGAGGAGCACCTGGCCCGCCTGCAAGACGGCGCCAAAGCCCTCGCCTATGACGGCGTGCCCACCAATGACGAGGTCGTGGAGCAGTTGCGGCGCACGCTCACCGCAAACGACATGCGCGACAACGTTCACATCCGCTTGACCCTCAGTCGCGGCGTCAAGTACACTAGCGGCATGGACCCCCGGCTCAATACCAGCGGCACGACGCTGATCGTCCTAGCGGAGCACAAGCCGCCCGTTTATGAGCGCGGCGGCATCCGCCTGATCACGTCCGCCATTCGCCGCATCCCCCCCGACTGTCTTGATCAGAACATCCACTCCTGCAATATGATCAACTCGATTCTGGCTAAGATCCAGGCCAACGCGGCCGGCGTGGATGATGCCGTGATGCTCGACCTGAACGGCTTTGTCGCCGAAACGAACGCAACCCACCTCTTCCTGGTCAGAGACGGCGCCATCGCCACGCCCCGCACGCACGCCTGCCCGGAAGGGATCACCCGCGCCACGGTGCTGGATCTGTGTCGCGGGCACGGCATCCCCGCGCAGGTGCGGGATATCTCTCTGCCGGAGCTGTACCGTGCGGATGAGCTGTTCTGCACGGGCACGATGGGCGAACTGACGCCGGTGATCGAGCTGGACGGGCGCGGCATCGGTGGAGGCGAACGCGGCTTCGTCTCGCAGCGCCTGCGTCAACTGTATGCCGACCTGACAAGCAGCACGGGCTTCCCGATTCTGCCCGCTTGATCGAGAGGGGTAGGTGCGGCCCGTCCCCCGGAACAGACCACACCTTTTTGCCGCCGCCGACCCTCTCGGCGGGACATTAACTGCCGGGAACACATGCGGGGATGTTTTGCGCCAGAGCAGCGGGGCGCCCGCTCGCCCTGAGGTAGAGAGGCTGTTTGCTTCGACTGTGGGGATATGCGGAACGGTTAAACCGGCTGCAAGAGGACGTTAACGTTCGTTTAAGGAAGACGCCGGCTCTTGGCAACGGCGACGCTCACTGAGAACCGTTGTTCAGCATTTCAACAGTGTGGTAGATGGGCAGGTGTTTTCCGAGCCGGCGCAGGTGGCTGTCGATCTGGGTCATGCAGCCGATGTTGCCGGTGACGATGGCCTGCGCGCCTGTACTGAGGATGGCTTCAGCCTTGCGTTGCCCCAGCTGGGCGGCAATTTCCGGCTGTTCGATGTTGTAACTCCCCGCAGAACCACAGCAGATCTCCCCCTCCGGTATCGGTACGAGCGTCAGATTGGGAATGGCAGTCAGAAGGCGGCGGGGCGCATCGGTTACGCCCTGCGCATGGGCCAGATGACAGGCGTCGTGATAGGCTAGGGTGGTCGGCTCGGACAGCGGGGCAGGGGGTTCGATACCGAGAGCATCCAGGAAGACGGTGACATCCTGCACTTTGGCGGCAAAGTCGGCCGCGGCCTGCTCCTCGGCTTCGCCCGCGAACAGCAGCGGGTACTCGTGCATGCCGGAGCCGCATCCGGCCGCATTGGTCACCACAGCGTCGAATTCGTCCAGGTTGAAAGCGCTGAAGTTGCGCCTGGCCAGCCCGCGCGCCTGCTCCGCCGCGCCTGTGTGCATCGACAATGCGCCGCAGCAGCCCTGCCGCGGCGGAATGACCACTTCGACGCCGTTGCGGGTCAGAACGTCGACGGTGGCGCGGTTGATTGATGGGGTCAGAACCTGCTGCACGCAGCCGCTCAGCAGGGCGACCCGCGCCCGAAGCGTCCCCCGCGCCGATGACACGGCGGGCAGATGCACGCGCGGCGGCAAGCGGTCGGGCAGCAGGTCGAGCATCGTATGCAGCGCGGGGGGCAGGAAGCGTCTGAATACCTTTGTGAAGCGCCCCAATGTGGCCGCGGCCCTGAAGCGGCCAGGGTAGGGCAGCGTCTGGTTGGTCAGCGTGCGCGTCAACTCCTGCATGAAGGGTCGGCTGCGCTGTTTTTCCGCCATCTCGCGAAAAGGTGTGAGCAGGTCGCCGTACTCTACGCCGGAGGGGCAGGCGGTCACGCAGGCGAGGCAGCCCAGGCAGCGGTCCACGTGGGGCAGGACCTCCTCCTGCGCCAGTTCGCCTTCCAGCGCGCCTTTCATCAGCAGGATGCGCCCGCGCGGCGAGTCCATCTCCTCGCCCAGCGCCAGGTAGGTCGGGCAGGCGGGCAGGCAGAAGCCGCAATGCACGCAACTGGCGACGGCTTCCGCCATGGCCGGCGCTTGCGGACCGAGTGAGTCTACCGGAATCGAGTGGCGCATGGGCTATTAGTCCCTTAACCTGTATAAATCATGTCGTCAGCAGCACTTTGCCCTTCGTCTGGCGCGCCTCCAGGTAGGCGTGCGCGTCGCGGGCGCCGTCAAGCGGGAAGGTGCGGTCGATGCGAATTGTGAGCTTGCCTTCGGCGATCCAATTGAAAATATCGTTGGCGCGGCCCTCCAACTCATCTCGCGTCAGCATGTAGGCGCCGAGGCTGGGCCGCGTCAGGAAGAGCGAGCCTTTCTGGTTGAGAATCTGCGGTTCGAGAGTCGGCACGACGCCGCTGGCCTGGCCGAACAGGACCATGTAGCCGCGCGGCTTGAGGCAGTCCAGACTCTTGTCGAAGGTGGCGATGCCGACCGAATCGTATACCACCTCCACGCCTTCGCCGTCGGTCAGGTCGCGCACGGCTTCGGCAAAGTCGACCTCGGTATAGCGGATCGTGGCGTCGGCGCCGGCCGCCAGTGCGATGCGCTCCTTCTCCTCGGTCGACACCGTCCCGATCACGCGCGCGCCCCTCAGTTTGGCGATCTGTACCAGCAATGCGCCGGTTCCGCCGGCCGCAGCATGGACCAGGCAGGTATCCCCCGGCTTGAGCGGGTAGGTGCTGCACGCAAGATAGTGGGCGGTCATCCCCTGGATCATCGCGGCCGCGCCCTGCTGCGCATCCACACCGGCGCCCCGCTTGACCAGCACTTTGGATGGGACGATTGCGTATTCGGCATAGGAGCCGATCGTCATCCCGTAGGCCACCGCATCACCGACCGCCACCTCGGTAACGCCCTCGCCGACCGCATCGACGACACCCGCGCCCTCGACGCCGGGCGTGAAGGGCAGCGGCAACGGATACCAGCCCCTGCGGTGGTAGGTGTCGATAAAGTTGACGCCTGCCACTTCGTTCTTGACGCGAGCCTCACCCGCGCCCGGTTCCGGTGTAGGCAGGTCAACGCACTGGAGCACGTCGGGAGCGCCCACCTCTTGAACACGAATCCCTTTCATCAGCTTTCTCCTCGAAACTACAGATTTGAGTTTTCAGTCCAAAGCCTTAAGTGCATCCCTGCCTTCTGACGCAGTTACAGGAAGCGAAAACTAGAAGCCACCGAACTTTCCCGTCGGGTCCAGAGCCGCGGCGATGCGCCGCAGGAATGCGTTCTGTAACGGCTTGCCCAATAGCGGAAGACCTCCCCCGTCCTGCGAGTCTGTCCGCCGCGCTTGCCCGATCAACTGTACGCCCTGTAAATCCAGCCCCTGCAAGAGGCGATGCAGGTCTGTCTCGTCGGCGGCCGTATCGTCGTTGGGCCAGCCGAGCCACAGCAGGTTTCCGCCGACGCTATAACGACGCAACGATGCTTCACAGTTGCCGAGCGCCTCCTCCACCGCCGGGATCCGCTGCGGGGTCAACGGTACCCGCACCAAGCCAATGTCGTCCGGCAGCCAGGCCATTGAGCGCGCCTGCTGCCACAAGGCATCTTCTTCCCGGTCGAACAACAGGTCGAGACGGCGCGGCGCGGTCGCGCCCGCAGAGACCACAGCCTGCAACGCCTGCGCCCGCTCTTCCAACGTGGTGAGCAACCCGCCGATTCGCACCCAGAGCGTCCAGCCTTCCTTCGCCGGCGCAAAGTCGACCGCATGAAGATCGAAGGCGCTACGCGTAATCGAGTGCAGCGCGGACAGCAGATCGACAAGCGAAACAAACTCACCCGCGATTGTCGCATAAGCCGGCGGCTGGGGGAAGACCTTGAAGGTCAGTTCGGTCAGAATACCCAGCCGGCCCAGACTGCCGACGAACAGCTTGGGGAAGTCAAAACCGGCCGCGTTTTTCACCACCGCGGCCCCGCCCCGCACCTCCTGCCCCTGGCCGTCGATATAGCGGATGCCGATCAGGAAATCGCGTATGCCGCCGTAGCGATAGCGGCCCGCCCCGCTGAGGCCGGCGGCGACAGTTCCCCCCAGGGTTGCCCCGCGTGCGACCAGGGGCGGGTCAAAGGGCAAGTACTGGCCCTTTTCCGCCAGCATCGCCGCGACATCGGCCACCGGTGTGCCGGCGCGGGCCGTAAACGTATATTCGTCGGCCTGATACTCGACCACGCCATGCAGGGCGGACATATCCAGCAGCAATGCATCGTCTGCGCGGCAGTGGGTCGACAGGGCCGGCTTGGAGCCGCCGCCCCGCACATGCACGCGCCGCGCCGCCCTCACCGCATCCTGGGTCTCAGCGACTGAGGTCATAGACATTTTCCGCTCACGGCCCTACAGGCAAGAGTTCATTGCGAGTCAGGAGCCAAAGACCCAAAATCACCCGTTATTCCCCCGTAATCATGTAGATAGCGCCGTCCTGATAGCCGGTAGCGTACACGTTGCCGGCTTCATCATCGCCGACGCTGCTAATCGGGACGGAGGCGTTCAGGGGCGGTGTGCTTTGCCAGCCCTCCAGAAAATCCCGAGTCGAATCTGCGCCAGCGCGCGTCAGCCCCCAGATCTTGCCGCTACAAAAGTCGGCATAGAAGAAAACGCCCTGCATGTCAGGAAAGTCTGTTCCACGGTAGACGGCGCCCCCCACAATGGCACAGGCGTACACATGGTCGTATTCGACGACCGGCGAGGTCAAACCCTTGGCGCTACAGGGCAGAGGCTCGAAACAGATGCTCCCTTCCTTGATGCGCCATCCATAGTTCTCACCGCCGCGACTTCCGGCGGGTTGAAAGTTCACCTCTTCGCGTTGAATGTTGCCTGTATCAGGGATGAAGAGATCGCCGGTCAACCTGTCAAAGGCAAAGCCCCAGGGATTGCGCAGACCCAGCGCCCAGATTTCGTCGCGATAGCCGTCGACCTGCGCAAATGGGTTGCTGGCAGGGATGCCGTAGGGAGTCGCGTCAGACTCCACATCAATGCGCAGTACCTTGCCCAACAGGGTGCCCGGGTCCTGCCCGCGATCTTTCTCATCCTCAAGCGAAGGGTTACCGCTATCACCGCTGCCAATGTACAGGTAGCCATCCCGGGGACCGAACGCGATGCGGCCGCCATTGTGAAATGGGTGCGATTGTTCGATAGTGAGTACAACCTGCTCGCTGTCAGGGTCGGCTCGATCCGGATCGGAGGTCGTTGTGAAGCGACTGATCACGGTATCGCCCCTTCGACTGGTATAGCTCACATAGAAATGCTGTTTGGTGGAGTAGGTCGGCGGGAATGCGACATTGAGAAGCCCCCTCTCGCCGCAACAGGTAACATGGTTCGCGATGTCCAAGAATGGCGCATCCGCGACAATGCCGTCCCTGACGATGCGTATTCGTCCCTCCTGCTCGACGACGAAGAGACGTCCGCTTCCGTCGCCGGCGTGCGTAATCTGAACCGGCAGCTTCAGTCCGGCGGCAATTTTAGTGAGTTTCATTCGAGGCGCGCCGCCATCCTCGACTGGGTCAGGTGGCAGCGAGCCAAACACGCTTACTTCTCGCCAGGCGACCGAACCCGGACCGTCCAGCGTATGAATCAGCACCTCGCTGATGCTGCGCGGGGGATCGATTGCCACCTCAAGAGTTTGGCCGTCTTCTGTGGGCAAGCTGGTAAAGCGTTTGAACAACGTGCGTGTGCCGGAGCCGTTCCCCAGCCAGACTTCGTGGGTCGTCGCGCCGGCGCGAGTCTGCGCAACCACCATCTCCACTTTGTCAACAAGGTATTGGTCATCCAGGGAGATCGAGTACCATTGTGGGGGATGAAGCTGTGAACTCCAGATAGAGTCCGGATCACCGTCAATCGCCAGATGGGCAGACTCCTCTTCCGCCGAAGCGAAGCCCAAGCCCAGGCCCGACACATTTTCTCCTCCGGGCGCGGACTTTTCAGGCGCGGCGCTCCCTGATTGCGCGGCAACTGTGCCTAGTTTCGCTTTGACTTCCGCTTCCGGTGGCTCGGCAGAGAGCGAACCAAACACCCTCACTTCGCGCCAGGCAACCCAACTTGGACTGTCGAGAGTATGAATAAACACCTCTTTCAACCTGCGCGGGGGACTGATGGCAACTTCAAGAGTTTGGCCGTCTTCGGTATTGACTTCGATCAGCCGTTCATATAGTACACGCGTGCCAGAACCACTTCCAAGCCAGACCTCATGCGTCGTCGGGCCGGCGGGCAGCTGCGTGACGACCAACTCTATCCTGTCCACCAGGTAGAACTCGTCAAAAGTAATCGAGAACCACTCCGGCGCAAACTGCTGTGAATTCCAGACCGAGTCCAGATCCCCGTCGATCGCCAGATGCGCAGATTCGCTTTGTTCAAAGGCATTTCCGGTTCCCAGAGCCGCCACATTTTTGCTCTGCGTCGTGTGTGTTGCGGATGCGGCCGTCTGCGGTCCAACTGTAGATTCGATGATAGTCTGGGCAGGTTGGTTGACCGGTGCACAGGATGCCGCCGCCATCAGAACAAGCAGCCCGATTGCCAACGCCCCCGCCCTTGGCTTCAAATTTCGTTCCTCTGTTCTATGTTAGATTCCATGCGCAGGTCTCATGGAGACCTGAAGAACGACCAGGAGTTGGAGTCGTGTCATTTCCCAGCGTCAAGAGGGCCAATGCAAGCCAATTTCATGGCCGCCAAGCTCTTCTGAGCAAACGTAACGGCAGCTGGGATCAGGCATGTGCCTGCATAAGCCGCGCCGCCAAGACAGCTCCGACGACTCGCCTGATTCGTTGCGCCTGTCCTATTCCCGAAAAATTACGCCAGCCTTTTCCAACGGGTGGGGACCAACATGCGCCAGCGACTCGGCCTCGCCCGCCGGCAGCATTTTGCCCCGATTGGCCAGGGATTTGCTGTCCACGCTGCGGCGCACATCTTCCATCGCCTGCATCTCGCGCGGCCCGTACATCTTGGGCAGAAAGGCGCGCTTTTCCACGCCAACGCCGTGCTCGCCAGTGATCGAACCGCCCAGGTTCACGCACAGTTCGAGGATCTCTCCGGCCAACTCCTCCGCCCGCTCCAGCGCGCCCTCCTCGCGCCCGTCGAACAGAATCAACGGATGCAGATTGCCGTCGCCGGCGTGAAAGACGTTGGCCACCTCGATGCCGTAGCTTGCGCTGAGCCGCTCGATCTCCGCCAGCGCATCGCCCAAACGGCTGCGGGGCACGACGCCATCCTGGACAATGTAGTCCGGGGCCAGCCGTCCTACTGCCGAGAAAGCGGCCTTGCGCCCCTTCCAGATGCGGGCGCGCTCATCCGCGGTCTGCGCGATACGCACCTCGACCGGGGCAGTCTCTTCGATGAGCTGCATCAACTGGGCAAACTCGGCATCGACCGCGCTCTCTTCGCCCTCCAACTCGACGATCAGCAGCGCCGGTGTGGTCGGATAGCCGGCCTTGGCGCCCACTTCGGCGGCTTTGATCGCCAGCGCGTCCATGATTTCGATCGCGCCTGGCAGCAGGCCGGAGGCGACCACCGCGGTCACGGCATCGCCGGCCGCATGCAGCGAGTCATACGCGGCCAACACAGTGCGGTAGACCTGCGGGATCGGCAGCAGCCGCAAGGTGATCTCCAGCGCGATGCCGAACAGCCCTTCGCTGCCGACGAAAAAGCCGGGCAGGTCGGGGCCAACGCCTTCCAGACTCTCGCCGCCCAACTCGACGACCTCGCCATCGGGCAGCGCGACGGTCATCCCCAGGACGTGGTTGCTGGTCATGCCATACTTGAGACAGTGCGCGCCGCCGGAGTTGAAAGCGACGTTGCCGCCGATCGTGCAGATCGACTGGCTGGACGGGTCCGGCGCATAGTAGAGGCCGTAGGGCTTGGCCGCTTCGGAAACCTTCAGATTGACGACGCCCGGCTCGACGACGGCGATGCGTTCCTCCGGGTCCAGCCGTAGAATGCGGTTCAAGCGGTTGAGCGCGATGACGATGCCACCGGCGATCGGCAGGGAGCCGCCGGAAAGACTGGTGCCGCTGCCCCGTGCCACAAAGGGGACGTCGTACTCATGACAGAGGCGGACCGTTTCGATGACCTCTGCGCGGTTCTCCGGGATCACTATCGCCGCCGGCCTCTGCTGAAACGCGGTCAGCGCGTCCGATTCATAGGCCATCAACTGGCCCGGACGGGTCAAAAGGCGCTCTTCCGAATAGAGGCGCGCAAATGCCTCGATCAGCGGATGAACGCTCATGCGGCTTCCCCTTTCCGGTTGCGCGCCTGCACGATCTCGGCGATGATCGCCAGTGCAATCTCCCCGGGGCTGCGTCCTCCCAGGTCCAGCCCGATTGGCGCGTGGATGCGGGCGATCTGTTCATCGCTGACGCCCGCCTCATGCAGGGCTGTTACCCGCTTGGCGTGCGTGCGGCGTGAGCCGAGCGCGCCGATATAACCGACCGGATGCTCCAGCGCGCAGATCAGAGCGGGCGTATCCAGCTTTTCGTCATGCGTCAGGGTGACGACATAAGTCGATTCGTTCAGCGTCAACTCCTGCATGGCATCCTCGGGCCAGCGTTGAATCAGTTCATCCGCATGATCGAAGCGATCCTGGGTCGCGAAGATCGAGCGGGCGTCGATCACAACCGTGCGCAGGCCGAGTTCGCGTGCAAAGGAGACGAGGGGAATGGCGATATGCACGGCACCCACGATCACAAGCACCTCCTGCGGCAGGTGGACGTCGATCAGCAGGTCCCACTCCCGGTCTGCGATCGACAGTAGAACGCGCGTCGTCTGACGCGCATCGATCGCGGCCTCGGCGCGGGTGATGGCGGCCTTGTCCAGGGCAGCAGGTCCCAATGATCCGACTGTAGACAGTGTCGAGCCGCCCCCGCTCAACTTGCGCGCGCGGCGCACCAACAGCTTGCGCCCGATTTCGGCTCCACCCAGCACTGTAATGACCGCGCACGGTTCATCCTGCCGGATGGCCTGCGCGATCGCATTGTACAATTCAGCCACGTCTAATGTCCCGTCGCAGCGGCTACCAATCCAATGGCTCTATGAATACTTCGATCGTGCCGCCGCAGGCCAGGCCCACTTCCCAGGCCGTCTCGTCGGCGATCCCGTAGGCGACCAGGCGCGGCTCGCCCGTGGACAACACCTCCAGCGCTTCCTGCACCGTCGCGCTCTCAACACAGCCGCCGCTGACCGAGCCGACCATCGCGCCCTCTTCGGATACCGCCAGCTTCGCGCCCAACGGCCGCGGCGCCGAACCGTACACTTGCACGACCGTCGCCAATGCGACCCGTTTGCCCGCCTCCTGCCAGCGGTCGATCTCAGCCAGGATATCTTTCAAGGCAATTCCTGCTTTCCCATAGTCGCACGTTCCCTTACGACCGCGCGTCCGCCAGAACGTGCGCCAACTGCTCCAGACTAATCAGATTGTGTACCGGCAGAAAGTCGTCAGTATGCGGCAACGCCGCCTGAATGCCCCGCGTCAGCGGCTCGTAGCTGGGCGAGCCGAGCAACGGGTTCAGCCAGATCAGCCGGTGGCAACTGCGTTGCAGGCGGCCCATCTCCTGCCCCAGCATCTGTGGATCGCCCCGGTCCCAGCCGTCGCTGATCACCAGGACGATGGCCCCCTGCCCGCAGACCCGTCTTGCCCAGTCGAAATTGAAGGCGCGAATCGCTTCACCGATGCGGGTGCCGCCGGCCCAGTCATGCACGGCGTGGGCGGTTCGATCCAGCGCCAGGTCGATGTCCCGCCGCCGCAGATGGCGCGTGATGCGCGTCAACCGCGTGCTGAAAACGAACGCCTCCACTCGGTCCAGCGCGTGCGTGATCGAGTACAGAAACTGCAACAGCACGCGGCTGTAGCGATCCATCGAGCCGCTGATGTCGGCCAGCGCAATAATCGGGCGGCGTTTCGATTTGCGCTGGCGCCGGGCGATCACCAGCGGCTCCCCCCCGTAACGCACATTCTGGCGCATCGACCGCCGCAAGTCGACCAGATCGCCGTTGCTGGCCGGTACGCGGCGCCGCGTGCGGCGTTTCGCCGGCGACCATTGCACCTGCTTCATGAACCGCTGCACCTGCTGCAACTCGTACTCGGTCATCGTGGCGAAGTCTTGACTCCTTAGGGCCTCGGCGCTGCTGTAGGAGTAGATCTTCTCGATGTGCGGCTCTTGGTCGTGCTGCTGGCGGTCGTTCTGCGGCTCGCGGTTCGCCTGGATAAGGCGGTATTGAATCTCGCCTTGGGGCGTGCGTTGAAGAAGCTCACCGAGATTGAAGCGGGCAAGCTCCTGCTTTTCCCTGGCCTTCCAGAACAGGTCAAACGCTTCGTCGAACAGTTCAAGATGTTCTTGGCGGCTGATCAAGACTGCGCGGGCGGCGTCGCGTGCCTGCGCTCTTACCCGTAGATCGATCTGTGTGAGCGCCTCCACCAGATCGAGAATCTGCGTCGGCGTCACCGGGATGCTCAACCCGCGCAGCAGGCGGGCGAAGAGCAGGAGGTTCTGGAGGAAGTTGCCATCATCGCCGGTAGATCTCGGCGCGTGGACAGCTGGTGGCGACTGCACTATTCACTGACCGCCGCAGACTTGCGCAGCATTTGGACGATTTCGCGGACGGTCTGCCCCTGCACTTTTTCGATGTCGTCCCGGTACTTGAGGAGTACGCCCAGGGTTTCGTCTACGACATCTTCCGTAAGCTCCTCCTGATCGAGCGCGGTGAGAGCATTCATCCAATCGAGCGTCTCAGCGACCCCTGGGAATTTGTACAGTTCCCCGCGCCGCAACTCCTGCACAAAGCCGACGATCTGCCTTGAGAGCCTCTCCGACGCGTCCGGCGCCTTGGCGCGCAGGATTTGGTACTCCTTCTCGAAGCTGGGGTAGTCGATCCAGTGGTAGAGGCAGCGCCGTTTCAACGCGTCGTGAATCTCACGCGTGCGGTTGGATGTGATGACCACCACCGGCGGCACCGCGGCCCGAATCGTACCGATTTCCGGCACGGTGATCTGAAAGTCGCTCAGCACTTCCAGCAGAAAGGCTTCAAACTCCTCATCAGCCCGGTCCAACTCGTCGATCAGCAGGACAGGCGCTTTTCCGTTCTGCTGCCCGCGGCTGTCTATCGCCTGCAGAAGCGGTCTTCGCAGCAGAAAGGTGTCGCTGAACAGATCCTGGATTGCGGACTCTTGCAGACTCCCGTCAGCGGACGCGCCTTCATGCGCGGGGACTTGCGCGCCGCGGCCTGCCGCTTCCATCAGACGGATGTGCAACATCTGGCGGGCGTAGTTCCATTCGTATACCGCGGTGCTGACATCCAGGCCCTCGTAACACTGCAGCCGGATCAGCCGCGTGTCCAGCATCTGCGACAGGATCTTCGCCACTTCGGTCTTGCCGACCCCGGCCTCTCCTTCCAGAAAGAGCGGGCGATTCAGTTTGAGCGCAAGGAAAACTGCGGTCGCCAGGCTTTGATCAGCGATGTACGCCTTGGTGCGCAGAGCTTCGGCGACGGAATCAACGGAGGGCAGCATAGTGGCTAGTGAAAACCCACTGGGGTCATTGATTGCAACAAGGCGGACGCTTCCTTCGGACTGCTGCACCGGTGGATGGTCAGGTGTTTGAACTCTTCGCTCTGCAGAAGCGTCAGATAATTGCCGCGCTGGCGGCGATGGCTGGTGAACGCATACCATACGATGCTGTTGCGTCCAAAAGTGGCCGAAAGCGAATCGCGATTGCCGCTCCACAACTGCTGTTGCGTAAACAGGCGGCACAGTGTACGCCAAAGGACACGCCGCATTATCGTGAACAAGCTGTAGTCCAGCCAGATGAGATGCGTGGCCCTACTCCAGACGATGTCACGGCTCTGGCTGTAGTTGCCATCCACAATCCAGGCGCCGCCCGCCGTTGCCTCCTGCACGCGCCCGCGAAACACCGGCCTGGATGCCCCCTGCCAGTTCGCTTCCCAGTACAGCGCGTCCAACTCGATGTGGGGCAGGTCAAGCTTGCAAGCAATCTTGCGCGCAGGCGTCGTCTTGCCGGAGCCGCTGACGCCGATTACGACAAGACGAAACACCGGTGGATAGTAACGGGTGGATAGTGGACAGCAACTTCGCCAACCACTCGCTACTATCCACTATCCACTGCTCTTACGCTCGATCTCTGGCCGTGCGCAGGGCCGCGATGCCGATCGCCTTTGCCAGTTCCTGGCGATAGGCAGACGAGGCGAACATGTCGCCCGTGGGATCGGGGATCGACAGGTTCTCGTTCACCGCGTTTTCAATCGCCCCGTCGCTGAGGTCGGAACCGGCCAGGCTCGCCACCACGGCAGCCGCGTCCACCGCAGTGGAGGAGACGCCGTTGTAGCAGAGGCGGGCGCTGGCGCAACTGCCGTCGGCATTGCGCGTTACGACCGCGGCCGCGCCGCAAAGCGCATAACCCGAAGCCGGATGCTCGAATTTCACATAGGCCGAGCCGGTCCCTGCCTGCGCCGCCGGAATCTCGACTGCGGTGAGGATCTCGTCCGGTTGCAGCGCGGTCATCATCAGGTCGACGAAGAAGTCGGATGCGCCGACTGTGCGGCTGCCGCCGGGGCCGGTTACGTGTAGTGTCGCGTCCAACGCCAGCGCTGCGGCCGGCAGGTCCGACGCCGGGTCGGCGTGCGAGAGGTTGCCGCCGATCGTGCCGCGGTAGCGCACCTGCCGATCTCCGATCTGGCCGGCGGCCTCCGCCAGCAGCGGCGCGGCCCCCTGTACAACGTCGGAGTTGGCGATCTCATCGTAGGTGACACAGGCGCCGATGCGCAGACTGCCGTTGGCGCTGATGCCCTGCAATGCCTCGATGCGTCCGATATCGACCAGCGCTGACGGGCTTGCCAGCCGCAACTTCATCACCGGGATCAGGCTGTGGCCGCCTGCCAGGACCTTGGCATCCGGGTCGTCGGAAAGTATCTGGACTGCCTCCTGCACGGAGGACGGGCGGTGGTAATCGAATTTGGATGGGAACATTCTCTCACTCCAGTTTTGAGTTCTTGGCATTTAGCTCTTGGTGAACCCCTGCATATGTGGGCCACCAAAAAGACGAAAACCAGAAACTAGAATCTAACTGTTTATCGCGTTCCAGACCTTCTCCGAAGTCACCGGCATGTCGATGTGGTTGACGCCGAAAGGCGACAGCGCATCGACGACCGCGTTGACGATCGCTGCCGGAGAGGCGATTGAGCCCGCCTCACCGACACCCTTGACGCCCAGCGGGTTGTGCGGGCACGGTGTAACGGTGCGGTCCGTCTCGAAGGAGGGCAGGAAGTGGGCCTTGGGCACGGCATAGTCCAACATCGTGCCGCTGAGCAGATTGGCGCCTTCGTCGTATACGGCCGTCTCATACAGAGACTGCCCTATGCCCTGCGCGATTCCGCCGTGTACCTGTCCATCCACGATCATCGGGTTGATCACGTTGCCCACGTCGTCCACCGCCAAATAGCGCTTCAGATCGACCTGGCCCGTGGTTGTGCAGATCTCTACGATCGCGATGTGCGTGCCGAACGGGAAGACGAAGTTGGCCGGGTCGTAGAAGCTGGTCGCCTCCAGCGCCGGCTCGATTCCCTTGGGCAGGTTGTGAGCGAGATAGGCCTGTAGCGACACGTCGGGCAGCGACTGCATCTGGTCCGGTGAGCCTTTGACGAAGAAATTTCCGTCTTCAAACGCCAGATCTTCCTCGGCGGCTTCCAGCAGGTGGGCGGCGATGGTGCGCGCCTTGTCCACGACCTTCTGGGCGGCGGAGGCGATCGCGCTGCCGCCGGTCGCGGCGCTGCGACTGCCGTAGGTGCCCCAGCCGTGCGGCATGACGGCGGTATCGCCTTCGATCACGTCGATATCATCGTAGGGAACGCCCAGCGCGCTGGCGACAATCTGGGCGAAGGTCGTCTCGTGGCCCTGACCGTGGCCGCAGCAGCCGCTGTAGACCGTTACCTTGCCGGTGGCGTGGACGCGCACTACGGCGCTCTCCCACTGGCCGGCCTGCGCGCCGAGCGAGCCGACCACCGCCGACGGCGCAAGTCCGCAGGCCTCGATGTAGGTGGAGAGGCCGATGCCCAGGTACTTGCCCTTCTCCCTGGCAGCAGCCTGTTCGCTGCGGAAGTCGTCGTAGCCGATCGCCTCCAGCGCCTTGTCCAGCGCGCCCTCATAGTTGCCGCTGTCATATTCAAGCGCGACCTGAGTGGCATAGGGGAAGTTGTCGGGCGAAATGAAATTGCGGCGGCGGATCTCAGCCGGATCGATGCCGGTGACGCGCGCCGCTTCGTCCACCAGCCGCTCGACGATGAAGGTGGCCTCTGGCCGGCCGGCGCCGCGATAGGCGTCCACCGGCACGGTATGGGTGAATACGCCGTAAACATGGCAGTGGATCGCCGCCAGGTCATATTCGCCCGACATGAGCGTGCCATACAGATAGGTGGGCACAGCCGGCGCGAATGTGGAGAGATACGCGCCCATGGCCGCGTAGGTATCGACCCGCAGGCCGATGAACTTCCCGTTCGCGTCGATTGCCATCTCGCCGTGCGTCACGTGGTCGCGGCCATGCGCGTCGGTGATATAGGTCTCTGAGCGCGTGGCCGTCCATTTGACCGGACGCCCCACCTGCATCGAGGCCCACGAGGCGATGGCTTCGTCGGGATAGTGGTGAATCTTGCTGCCGAAGCCGCCGCCAACCTCGGGCGCAATGACCCGGATTTTGTGCTCCGGCAGGCCCAATGAGGCCAGGCTCATCAGCAGGCGATGGATATGGGGATTCTGCGTCGTCATGTAGAGCGTCAGTTCACCGGTGATGTCGTTGTAGTCGGCGAGCGCGGCGCGCGGCTCCATGGCGTTGGGAATCAGGCGGTTGTTGACGATGTCGAGGGTGGCAACATGCGCGGCGTTGGCGAAAGCGGCGTCAGTCTTTTCCTTGTCGCCAATCTCCCAATCGAAGGCAATGTTATTGGGGGCCTGTTCATGCACGAGCGGCGCGCCGTCCTCGGTCGCCTTGCGCGGGTCGGCGATGCCGTCGAGCGGCTCGTAGTCCACCCAGATCAGCTCGAGCGCGTCGTGAGCGGTGTACTGGTCTTCGGCAATGACGATCGCAACACCGTCACCCACGTGGCGGACCGTGTCCTTGGCCAGCATCGGGTGATCGGGGGTCTTCAAGTCCGGCAGCAGCCAGCCGACCGGGATTGCGCCGGGCGTGCCGCTATCTTCAATGTCCTGGGCGGTATAGACGCCGAGCACGCCATCCAATGCCTCGGCCTCGCTGCCGTCGATGCTGTTGATCTTGGCGTTGGCATAAGGGCTGCGCAAAATGGTGCAGTAGACCATGCCCGACAGCTTTAAGTCGTCCGTGTATTTGGCCCGGCCTGTAATCAGCTCGGGATCCTCTCGTCGGCGGATGGATGAACCGAAAACTCCCGCGCCGTTGGATTCACCTGCCATATTCTGCTCCCTCCTTTAACCGTTCATGGTCTCGGCGGCAGCCTGCACCGCGCGCACAATGTTATGGTAACCGGTACAGCGGCACAAATTCCCTTCCAGCCCGTGGCGAATCTCATCTTCGCTCGGCTCAGGGTTCGTGCTCAGCAGGTCAATACAGGAAATGATCATGCCGGGTGTGCAGAAGCCGCATTGCAGACCGTGGTTGTCCCAGAAGGCCTGCTGCATCGGATGATATTCCCCGTCGGCCAAGCCCTCAATTGTCGAGATTTCGCTGCCGTCCGCCTGGACCGCCAGCACCGTGCAGGACTTGACCGCCTTCCCATCCAGCAGGATGGTGCAGGAGCCGCACTGGCTGGTGTCGCAGCCGATCTTCGTGCCGGTCAGGCCCAGTTCCTCACGCAGCAGGTGCGCAAGAAGCAGCCTTGGCTCAACTTCCTTGCTGACGCTGGCGCCATTGACCTCCAGTTCGATGGATATACCCATGGAGCTTCCTCCTCTTTTGGAGTTTTGTAGAATCTATGAACTATTTAGCCTTGCCGAAAAGTTGACGCCACATCCAAACAATCGCGGCGAACCCGGCCAGAAGGTAAAGGATTCTGCGGCTGTTAGGATTGTCCTTGAACTCCTGTGCCAGGTCTGATACGACGTCTCTGGCCACATTGACGCCCACTTCCATTGTCGATGGCGGGGAAATGTCGGGCTGCGGCGGCGGTTCCGGCGCGCGCGGCTCGGAGGCTGCTTCGGTGCCGTTCGACGGTGATGGTGCAGCACCGGCCGCGGTTTCCGGCTCTGCCGGTTGCAGCCGCGCCGCGATGATCTTTTCCAGCGATTGCATCCCTTGGCGGGTCAGCGAACGAGCTGTGCTGTCGACCAGACGTTGTCCCACACTGGCAATGCGCCCGCTCAATTGGGCATCGCCCTCGTAATGCAGAGTCGTCGGCCCGTCCCCTTCCAGCCGCAGCGAGCCTGCGCCTTTGACGAACCCTGGACGCCCCTGCCCGGCAAGCTCCATCCGGTAGCCGTTGGGGGGATCGATCTCTTTCAGATTGACCTTGCCATTGAAGTTGCCCTGGACCGGCCCTACGCGGATGCTGATTTCGCCTTTGAACTCGTTTTCCGCAGTCCTGTCCAACTGCTTACAGCCGGGCAGAATCCGCGAAAGCACATCGGGATCCAAGAGCGCCTCCCAAACCGCGTCTTTGGGTGCGTCGAATTCATGTGAGCCTGCCAGTTTAACCATTTTTACAGTGCTCTCTGTCTATAGGTGTTCTCTTTTGAGCGGCGGTTTGGACAGTTGTCTTGGGTGAAGCGGCGAGATAGTGAAACCTGTCTGCAAATGTCATGTAAAAATCGGTGATGAACCGCTGTCGTGTGCGTTCCCGGCCCGGCGCTGGGGGTATAGAAATTCCGTGCCGACCAAAGTTCATCAGATTATAGCGCACGGGCTGACTATGGTCAAGCAACGCCAAACAAGCGTACGCCCGTCACTGTAGGTGACGCGTGCTGACTGCGACCGCGCCCGCAACCCGGTCGTGGGCGCTTTGCCGCAGCCATGGGCGAGCGGCTGCGCACCGTCTGGGAGTGGCGCGACTGGATCGCGCTGCGCGGATTCGACGTGGCCATGCCCGATGTCGCCCGCACCGGCCTGTCCGAGGGCAAGCGCATCGCCGCCCTGTGCGACAGTTTCAACCTGCCGATTGCGCCTCACGTGGGCGGCGGCGGCATCCTTTCCGTGGCCGCGACGATCCACTACTTGCTGGCGATCCCCAACTTTCAGATCATGGAATACAGCCACGGGGCCCACGCCTGGAAGGGATACATCGCCCGCTCCTATCCGACGCCGCAAGAGGGTCGTTTTGCCGCGCCACAGGAGCCTGGCCTTGGCGTCGAGATCGACGAGTCGGCGGCGGCCCGCTATGCGGTCTGAGATAACAGGGGGACGTCCCAGATTATTGTGCGACAAGTCAAGCCAAGCGGTTTAAGCAGCTGAAGCCAGGTATGACTGAGCAGAGTCGTGCGGAGTGCGGGCATCGCCGGCGCGCGCCCTTTGCTCTTCTTATCCCCAACTCCTCGTCTACCCTTTTCATTCTCAAGAAAACTGGGATGCACCCATGCAAGGGAAGCGCGCGTCAGCGCTGAGCAATTGGGCTGCGCTTTTTCCGTCCGCGCACCACGATTTACAGCATCGCAATCACTCTGAGTACTGAAAACGCACAAAACGCACAGAGTGGCGTTCGTTGAGACACTGTTGAAGTTCCGGTATCGGCGCCTCGCGCGGGTGAATCCAAGAATAGGGGCGAAATTTCGGCTGCGTCCGGGCTTATGGGCCGCTTGCAGGCGACGTGCGGGGCGCGCAGGTCAGGTGTGCCATGTAAGCAGTTACGAGCGTTTACGAGCGTTTGCGTGCAGTTACGAGCGTTTGCGAGCGTGTTCGAGCGCGCCAGGTCGCGTTTAGTCGCGTTTAGTCGCGTTTAGTCGCGTTTGGTCGCGCCAATTTTTTTTTTCGTGTTCGGACACGTTCGGGCACGTTTGGGCGTGTTCTTTCGTCATTTTTCGTCATTTTTCGTCATTCTTCGTCCCAAAATGGCTTTTTCGGGAATGGCGGGCAACGGATTGTTGCGGCACCGGCTGGGCAGGGAGGGCAGCAGTTTGCTGCGCGTGGCTCCCCCGCGCCGGGCGCGGGATGTGTAAAATGGCATGGTATTCATTTGAAATCGGTATGCAGTTGCGGCAGGGCCGCGGCTGCGCTCGTTCGTCTTGCGCACAATTGTACTACAAAATCGGGGCGGTTGCAGTTCCTGGGAATCCCAGGGTGCATTTCAGAATGGGGGTGGGTTTCTGACTTGCTCTGAAAGACAGGATTCTCAGCACCTGACTGAACTATAGTTGATGAAGTTGAAGTGATGGAGACAGTTGACGGCAGCGGCTCAGGCGGCCTCTTCATTCAGGAGAATCGGGCGAACTGCGGTTCGGCTCTGCCCACAGGGAACCTGCATCAGTCACCTCCTGGAGCAGTTCTTCAACAGGCGCGGGAGCCGAAAACGGCTGCGGGCGAAAGGCCCACGACCCCAAGGACACGTTTCCCTAAAATTTGGGCTGCACCCAAAAACAGTTGCCGGTGACTTTGTGGGGCGCGCCCGCTTTCTTGGCGTTCCGGGTTGCGTTCGCTCCTGTGAATTAAGCCGTCTCTCTGGGGCGTACACGTTCAGCGATCTCTCTGCCCCTCTCGATCTCTGCCACCCGCAACTCAAAGGTCTTCTGCAGGTTCAACCATAGTTGTGGGGTTGTACCCAGATAGCGGGCCAGGCGCAGCGCTGTGTCGGCGGTCATCCCGCGCTCTCCCTCCAGGATCTTCGTGACTCGGGCTGTTGGAATATCCAGCGCGGTGGCCAGCGCCTCCGCCGACATGCCAAGTTCTTCCAGTTCCTCACCCAATATCTCACCGGGATGCACAGGCCGCATACCGTTGGTTACGCTCATTTCTAAGATCCTCATTGGTGATAGTCTACCATCTCCACGTCGTAGGGCCTGTCATCCCCCCAGCGGAAGCATATTCGCCATTGTCGATTGATCCGAATACTGTACTCACCATCTCGATTGCCTGACAACGACTCTAATCTATTGCTGGGCAGGCCAGCCTAGTCCTGGAGAGACTCAGCGTTGTCCAAGACTGTCATTCGGCGGGCAGCTTGTTCTGCGAAGCTCTGAAAATCCCGAACTCGCCGACCAGCGAAGAACCTCTCAGTTTTCCGGTCTCTGAAGCCTTTTATCATCATAGCGACTCTCGCCAATAGTACATAGCTGCGTTTTGTCTGCGCAAGGCAATCGCATCCAAATCTGTATCCCAATTCCGTCAGAATTTCGCACAAGAGAGTGTGATAACAAATGGAGATCGCTGTCAGCCTGCTGAATGATGAAGGTATTTTGCCATTACAAAGGCCATCAATCGCCGAGAACGGTTAGATTTTTAGTCTGAGTGCCATGATTCGTACAGTTTTCAGTGTCTGTCCCAGAACTGGAATGTGTTTAGGCAGCTTTGCGAGGTCTTACCCCAATCAGATGCAATTACCCTGGGTCAAAACACAGTCACAGTCTGTTGGTAACGGTGTGGCAACAATTGTTCAGAACATTGCGGGGAAGTGGGGGACATTGGAGAATGGGAGTGGAAAGACGGCTGCTTCGGGTCACGCCGCCGACTCAAGCTCGCTTTCGGCTATCTTCGCCGGCGCCGCTTTATCCCTAAACAAGAGGCCCCCGCAATCTCAACGGGGGCCTTGCCTTCTCCACACGTTACCGGCGGGTCTGGTCCCCCGGGCGCTGCGCGTACCGTCCGACAGGGAGTGTGTCCCAAAGGATCATAGCGTCAGAATGAACCTAATCGAAATAATTATTGATATCGTCCAGCCTGGCTGCCCGGAAGTTCAATATCCTTGGAAAAGCTCCTCAGCGATCCTTTTCCAGAAATCGATTTCCTCCTGCCTCTCCGAGTATCTGCTTGTTTCCTGACGGTACCCGTGGTCAAGCTCTCCGCGGTATGAGAGCCAGTTAAAACTCCCTGCTGCACAGAATAGATTGTCGCATATGATGAACTTTTGATGGGTTTCAGTGCGCTTAACAGTCAAATTCCCCTTGAGATTTCCCGGAATAAGCCGTTCCAGCGCTGCGAGGGCATCGTTACCCAATTCTCTGTTACGAGCCCCTTCAGGATCACGTCTGCGTGTGCCTAATCCCCAGGCAATGCGCACTTTTGCCCCCCTGAAAATAGCAGCCGCCAACATCCGGCAAAGCTCACCGTCAAATGCGCTGGGTCTTATCCACGCTGACACCAGCGTAAGCTCAGAAGAAGCTTGAGTGATGGCATGGAGCAATAGATGTCGGTGATCTTCAGTTTTGAGCCGATAGACTTGTCCTATAGTCAGCGTGTTTAGTTCGCCCTCACGCTCAGTCAACTTACTATTCAATTCTTGCTTTTCTGCCTCGAGCTTCTGTATGCGGGCTTCGAGGTTAGCGCGTTCTCGAGCGTTTTGAGTAGTCCCCTGAGTTGCTTTGGCCTCCGCAACAGCGCGCTCGGCCTCGCCAACATCATGGTCGAGGCTACCAATTTCCTCAAGAAGGACCGACTCTTCTTGAGAGAGGGATGGGGGTTGAACACGAGGAGTGGTTGGCTCCGCCTGCAAATCCTCTGGTACTAAGCTAGCGCCGCGGTCCGCCAACCTCTGTATCGATGCAGATTCCTCCTCAAGGTACTGTTGAGAACGGTACGCAGAGAATATCGGCTTTGAGGTATTGGGCCCATCCAATTTTACCAGAATGACATCATTTCTGTAGTTTAGTCTCGTTTCTTTGATTGCAGAGATTTCGATCATCTCTGTCTTTTCGCGCCACCTCCCGAAGAAACGATGATATTCCCTGACCTCTTCAATGCGGATGTTGCTGAGGCGCGGCCTTCGAGGACTAGTGGGGGCAATAAAGAGGCCGTCTTTCCTCACATCATTTCTGTCTATCAGCAGATCTATGTCTATGTCGATGATTTTCTTAGTGAGGGGATCATAGGGGACATTGAAGTGTGTATTTCTCGGGCGGCGAGTCTTACCGCCATCGCTAAGGACCTGTTTCCCCCGGTCTGTGATGCTAATACTGAGATCAGGCCACTGGATAACCAGATTTTCGCCGAGAAGTTCAGCCGCTGCACCTGCCACATAATGGTCTGATATACCCAATAGTCTGCCAATTTCCGCTGGCTTCGCTACGCTGAGGTTTGACAATTGCAGCACGAATCTGGCAGGAGTGGAAAGTTCAGCCTCAGCAATTTCCATTGCCTTCAAGCGAAGCTCATAAACTGGCAAACACACATGAAAAACGCAGTCCACCCTGTGGTCCGGGAACCGGCGTTTTGCCCGAGCGGCAACTTCGTCAATTTCATTTCGGGGATTGTTCACAGCAACTCCACCGAACTTGGTTGGAAAATTTTGCATTCGTCTGAGTGCAACCGGATATAGTTGAGAACGGAGGCGAACGGGTTCAAGTCAGTTCCAATAGTGGCGGTTTCCATCATATAATTGTCCCCGACAATCACAAGTAGTTCACGGGCCCGGGACAAGGCTACGTTAATTCTACGCCGGTCCTTCAAGAAACCGATTCTCTGCTCCTTGTTAGAACGCACCGTCGAGTACACCACCACGTCACACTCACGTCCCTGAAAAGAGTCCACGGTTGCAATCTCTATCTGAAGGTTCCGCCATCGGCCATTGTCTTTGGGGTCAATGCGCATGGAGAGTCGTTCCACCTGACCTAAATATCCGCTAATCACCCCAACCGATGGTCTTCGTCTGCGCTCCCGGCACTTCTCCTCCATCTTATCAAGCAGTTGGAGAACGATGTCAGCTTCCGTAGGATTGGCATATGAATCTCCTACCCGAGTCTCTGCCCTATTCTGCATGGACGAGGTGGACAACCAAGTCACGGGTGCAGGCATCCATTCAAACGCGGACCGGGTTGGGCTTCTTCGTTCTTCGTTTTTGAGTTTGCCTTCGTAGAATACATTGCTGACCAGATTACCTATGGCCGGGTGCATCCGATACTGTGTGCGAAGACTGGCAAGGTAGTTGTGACCCGATTCCTCCGCCTGCTCTACAATGGTTTGAAAGAGACTAGTGTCGAGACTATGCTCATCTAACGAATCATCAGATAATTCGCCAATCCCATCCTCCACCATTGGCGGTAATTGGCGTTCGTCGCCTACCAGGATCACCCGTTCGGACTGAACTATTGGAATGAGAACCTCAGGAACCGTAGCCCGTCCCGCTTCGTCAACGATTGCCCAATCGAAGCGAGCTTCTCCCGTTTGGGCTTGTTTGCGTTGCTTGCCGCTGAAAAGACAGGTCGCGGCCACAACGCGCGACGAACTGCCAATCAAATCCTGGAAGTCCTGCGTGCGACCAACCACCTTGGTCCAATCTGTAAGGGTCCGGCGCAACTCCTGTACCCTGTGCAGTTTTTGCATTGCTGGGTCTTCAGCCTCGGACTCGCTCTGGCTGGAGGGCGCGGCAGCCCTTATGATTTCTGCCAAGACATCCTCGTCGCTCATGTTATGAGTGTCAATCGGCTCGGTCAACAGTTCATTCAGTGTGGTAAGATGATCCTTCAACTCGGCCTGAGTTTGCTCCACCTCGTCCGCTATTGCGTCTTTAGTAGTGTCGGATGCCTCACTCCCTAGAGTGGACTGCTCATGCCTATATTCTCGTAGCTGTTCTGTGATTTCCTTCGCCTCCGCTATCCACTCCTCTAACTCACCTGTGCTTTCCAATTCAGAGTCAGGAACTGCTTCCGTCGCTTTGATAGCCCGCCGAGCTTGCCGTTCAGCCAATCGTAGATTAGCAAGCTCGGGGGCACATTTTTCCAATACTTCTTGCCGCAGTAAACTCGCGAGCTCGTCTAGGGTCCAATTTTCCCCGCCGTGCCCAATTTTTTCAGATCGACCTATCCGGACCATCTCGGGAGGTGGGTCACCCGCAGCTTCTGCGATTTGTGTTAAGGCGTGGTCAACGGCAACATTTGATTGGGACGTGAGTAGGATTCGAGTGCTTGGGTCTCGCTTCAAAACCTGGAGAACAATCTCGGCGATTACTGAGGTCTTGCCAGTTCCGGGAGGTCCCTGAATGAGAAACAGTTCGTTGCTAGACACAGCCCTCCGGACCGCTTCCTTTTTGTCGTCCGACAGCCAAGTCTGGAAGTACTCGAGGCTCATTCCTGAAATTTGAGTGGCGTTGGATGGATCTACTATAACGCGAGCCAAGTCAGGATTAACCATCTGATCATGAAGAAATGCATTTACTGCATTTTGCTGACGCGTATTCGCGGACAGGGCTTCCGTGACGTTAACCGTTAACAGTCCCTTTTTCGGGATGTCCGGGACGGTTGAGCCGTCCCTGCGAAACCGGTTGCTTTGCCTGGCTACTTCGACAACGCGTCCACGGATTCTCACCAGGTTCCCAACTGGCAGGCTCCGAGTCTGAGTAGATTGTCTAACAGCGAGAGGAGTACCATCTTCCCAATTGAGGTTGTCCCGCGGTGGATTGGTCAGGGTTAGTTGTAAGTAGTCTGGAGCTTCTATTACCTCTGAGTATCTTAGCTCTGGCGCTTGTCCTTCTATTTGGCTACGATTCTTCCTGAGCGCGATGTTCCAATGCTCTATAAAGTCACGGCGTGAGAGCCGCCGCCCTTTTGACACGGCACCTACAGTTTCGTAAGTATCAAGCTTCGCCAATAGACTGATCAGTTCATCGGCTGCTTCTGCTAGATTGAATTTATCTTCCCCAGAACGAAATTCTGAATCGACCGGCTCCCACATTGCCCGGTATAACATTGAGCGCCTTTTCTCACCCTCAAGATGGGGAAGATACGGGGTATGAACGGCCTTTATGGCAAGGGCATCTCCATTTTCATGTGGAGCGCAGATTAGACGGAGCGAATCTCCAAGAATAATTACATCTTTCTTATCCCGCTGGTCTCGGCGAATGTAGACGTCCTCAAGCTCCATTCCCCCGAGGTCTTCAATGAGAGCGTCCGCGACGGATTGAATGTCCCCTGCTGTAGCATAGCCCGAGGATACAACGTCACGAATAGCAGTGTTCGTAAGTATGAGGAAATGCCTCGGCAAGGTTTCATAACGTCGAGTAACGTCAAGTGCTGACAGCAACGCCGCCCCACTGGAAATCCGCTGTTCCGGCTTATGCGCCAGCATTCTTTTCAACACATTCCTGAGTGGGGGCAGACGATCTACCCATTCATCCACCATTTCGGGGGTTGGACCTTCTGGGGGAGGTTCTTGGCCGGTAAGTAAGTGGAAGAAGACAGACCCCAATGAGTAAATATCTGATTCGGGACCCGTAGTTGCGCCCGCTCGTTGCTCAGGCGATGCATACCCACTACTCCAGAATCCCGCAAGAGTCTCTCCAACGGTCAGTTGGGTAATGAGTTTACTGATGCCAAAATCCGTCAGCTTGGGACGGCCGATTGAATCAAACAGAATGTTCGACGGTTTAATGTCGCGGTGAATCACATTCTCCGAGTGCGCGTGGGCAAGAGCCTCGGCAAGTTCACGCATAACGCGGTATGAATCGAGCTTGCCGAGTTGTGACCTTAATTCACCTTTCAGATACCTGTCCAGTGAGTAAGGCAGGTATTCCAGTACAAGGTAGAACGACTCTTCGGGCTCTGACCAATTGCTGTTTAAGAGACCGACTATGTTCGGATGCCTCAACCTTTTCAAGGCGCTGGTCTCACGTTTGAACAACTCCCGTTTAATTTCATCAGTGTGGGATGTATTCAATATCTTTACGGCGACTTGAGAGTTTTCAGAGGCGCGATCAAGCGCAAGATAGACAGAACTCATTCTGCCATTCCCAATTTGGTCTTGAAGGGCGTATCGCTCCGCAATGATTTTTTCTCGAACAGGCTTTTGACTGACCATCATTTCACCTAGGAGAATACAAGTCTCTTCTGAGATATCTTCCAGACTTATTGTAATATTACCACTGAGGACTACCTGCTGACAATTCTGCGCTGTTCAGGGCAATTGCATCCAATAGGGTCAAAACCTCGCAATGCTGGCTGAATCTTTTCCAGTTCGGGGTCAGATCACTGACAGCTGTACGAATCATGGCACTCAGGCTAAGAATCTAACTATTTTCGGCGCCTGATGGTCTTCGTTGCGGCATAATAACAACGTCATTACGTCATTCAGCGGGCTGTCATCGATTTCCACTTATAACAACGTTCTTCTGCGCGGAGTTCCGACGGAATTGGCATACAAATTTTGATGCGATTGCCCTGATAGTCTGGGGTATAAGTTCCACAGGCCAAGGACGCCTTTCCGTCGAGTCTCCGGTCCATCCAGGCGGAATCCTCCGTCAGCCGCTTTCGGCGTTGTCGGTTGACCTCCCGACATGATCAATTCAGACAGAACAGAGGTCGCTCCCTTCTTCACACCCCCAGCGCCGCCCGCATATCCCGCAGATGGCCGACCTCATGGGCGTGGATCGTCTCATAATACTGGACGACGCTGATCTCGCCGCGTGATGGGTGGCGGCCGGTCAACTCCCACTCGTCGTCTTTGAGCGAGTTCATCACCTCAAGCGTCTTGGCGCGGGTGGCGACCGCGTTGGCCATCAGCTCTTCGGGCACGACATCCCCCGTGCGCCGGGTTAGGCCGGCGTTCCAGCGTTCCAGGTCGAAGTCCTGCGCGATCGTGGCCTCGCCCTTGCGGATCTTGTGGACGTGGATGCTCATGCCCCGTTCACTTTCCACCAGATGGGCGAGTACGGTGGCAACCGTCCAGGTGTCGCCTTCGCTGAACACCGGCGTGCGCCACTGTCCCGGCGGGAGGCCGTCTAGAAGTTCGAACAGCGCCGCGCGCGACTCGTTCAATCTCTGCGTCAAGTCGGCTCTGCGTTCTGCGGACATAGGTCATTCTCCATGTGGATGAAAGGGCGTGGAGCGGCCGGAAGCCGGGGGCTGCATTGTCGTCGCTTCTTCTTCGATTTTCATACCTTGAACCGTGTCCGGCCGCTGCCGCGGTCGGGCGCGGCGACGCGATAGAGGAAGACGTTCCGAGGTGTGGACGCGCCACCGCTATGGTATACTGTCGCGGCAAAAATCACCGCAGTTGCCAAACTTTCCAACCGGTACAAACGATCAGGAGCAATCACAATGAAGGGTAAGTTTATCACTGCCGACACGATGGAGCGAGATCACGTGGATTGGGGTGTCATGGGCTGGGCCAGCCGGCCCGCCACGACCGCGGCGCGGGACCTGGTCGTCATCGAAGTGACGCTGGAGACCGGCCAGGGCCATGCCTTCCACAAACATCCCGAACAGGAGGAGGTGATCTACGTCATCAGCGGCTCGATTGAGCAGTGGATCGAGCAGGAGAAGCGGCAACTCTCCAGCGGTGACTCCGTTTTCATTGGCGCGGATGTGGTCCACGCTTCCTTCAACGACTCGGGCAGCCCGGCCAAACTGCTTGCCATTCTCGGCCCCTGTATCGGCGAAGAAGGCTATGCCCTGGTCGATGTGTTTGAAGAGGAGCCGTGGCGTTCTCTGCGTTGAAGCCCGCCAGGACAACGGGCCCGCAATATCCACGCTGACAGGAATCCCGATATGACCAACAAGTACCGCATGATTCAGGTGGGGACGGGCGGACAGGGCAACGGCTGGTGCGCCCGCTTTTTGTCGCCCAACATTGCCGATGGCCGCATCGAAGTCGTGGCCGCCGTCGACATCAACCCGGACGTTCACATCAACGCCCAACAGCATCTGGGACTGCCGCCGGAGAAGTGCTACACCGATATCGAGCAGGCCTTCGATGACAACCCGGCAGATTTTTGTTCCGTTGTCGTCCCGCCGGCCTTTCACGAATCGGTCGTGGATCTCGCGCTGGCCCACGACATGGACATCATTTCGGAGAAACCGATCGCCGATACGCTTGAAGCTTCTGTGCGCATCGCCCGCAAAGTGAAGCGGCAAGGCAAGAAGATGGGCGTGACCATGAGCCATCGCTTCGACCAGGACAAGACGACCCTGCGCCAGGCGTTGCGTTCGGGAAGCTCCGGCGTCATCGACTACATCGTCTGCCGCTTTACCTGCGGGTTGCGCAACTTCGGCGACTCGGGCGCGCACTTCCGTAACACGATGGAAGAGGCCCTGATGATCGAAGGCTCGGTGCATCATCTGGACATCATCGCCGACTTGGCCGGCGCCCACTGCGACACGCTTTACGCCCAGACCTGGAACCCGTCCTGGGGCGAGTACGCCTCCGGCTCGCAGGGCCATGTGATGATGACTTTCGCGAACGGTGTGCGCGCCACCTATGAGGGGGCAAAGACCAACGCCTGCGGCTTCAACGGCTGGGCGCGTGAGTATGTCCGCGCCGAATGCGAGCACGAGACGCTGATCATGGACAACCGCCGCATCGAGCGTTTCCCCTATCAGCCCAGGCAGTTCAGCCGTGAAGGCCAGGGCGAGGAGATTCCGTTGCTGGAGCAGCCCAAGTGGAGGAACGAGTGGCTCATTGCCCAGTTCCTGGATTGGCTGGACGGCGGCCCGCCGATGGAGACCAATGTTGAGGCCAACATCCAGTCGGTCGCTCTGATCTTTTCCGCCATCGAGAGCAGCCACACCGGCCAACCGGTCAAAGTCCAGGAGTTCCTGCGCCGGGCGCAACAAAGGGATGAAATGACGCGCCTGGGCGAGAAGTGAGGACAATGGAGCGGGATGCGGGAGCATCTGTACCCTCTTCTTCTTGACACCATCTCTCTTGTACAAAGCCTGCAAGACAAGAACGCCTGAGAACAGCAAACGGCGCAATACGCAATACCAAAAAGATCCGAAGCAGTCAAAGGCCGTTAAAAACCACATCACAGGAGCAATGCCATGTCCGCAACCGTTCTTCTCGTCGGCGCGCTGGACACAAAGGGCGTCGAGTACGCGTTTGTCAAGGATCTGATCGAAGCTGCCGGCTTGCAGACCGTCGTGGTCGATTTCGGCGTGATGGGCCAACCGGCCTTTGAACCGGAGGTGAGCCGCGCCGAGGTGGCCGCGGCCGGCGGCGGCGATCTGGCCTATCTGGCCGCCGGCACGCACAAGGATGAGGCCATGCGGACGATGGCGCAGGGGCTGGCCTCCGTCGTGGAGCGCCTCTACGGCGAGGGGCGATTCGACGGCATTCTGGGGATGGGCGGCAGCGGCGGCACCTCCATCGCCACCACGGCCATGCGCACGCTGCCCGTCGGCGTGCCCAAGGTGATGGTCTCCACCGTGGGCGGCGGGGATGTCAGCGCCTATGCCGGCAGCAAGGACATCACCTTCATGCCCTCTGTCGTTGACGTGGCCGGCATCAACCGTCTCAGCCGCGCCATTTACGCCAACGCGGCCGGCGCCATCGCCGGCATGGTGCAGACCGAAGCGGAAGCCGCCGCCCACGAGCGCCCGCTGATCGCGGCCTCCATGTTCGGCAACACGACCGCGGCTGTCGACCATGCGCGCGGCCTGCTGGAGGCGGTGGGCTACGAAGTTCTGGTCTTCCACGCCACCGGCAGCGGCGGGCGCACGATGGAGGACCTGATCAGCGACGGCTACATCACCGGCTGTCTCGACATCACCACCACCGAGCTGGCGGACGAAATCTGCGGCGGCGTATTCAACGCCGGGCCGGAACGGGCCCAGGCCGCGCCGCGCCAAGGCATCCCCACGGTCATCGTGCCCGGCTGTGTGGACATGGCCAACTTCGGCGGCATCGAGACGGTGCCGCAGCAGTACCGCGAGCGCACGCTCTACGAGTGGAACCCGGAAGTCACCCTCCTGCGCACCAATGCGGAGGAGAACCGGCAGATGGGCGCGATGCTGGCCGCGGCCGCCAACGCCGCCCAGCCCGGCAAGGTGACCGTGTTGATCCCCTTGAAGGGCGTCTCAATGTTGGACAGTGAAGGTGATCGCTTCTGGGATCCGGCCGCCGACCAGGCCTGTTTCGATGCGCTCAAAGCGGACCTGCGCGCCGACATCCCGCTGATCGAGATGGACGCCAACATCAACGACCCGGAGTTTGCAGAGAAAGCGGTCGCCCTGCTGCTGGAGATGCTGCGCGCGCAGACATAGCGCGCGCGGTCCGCCCCACCTTAAGCAATACGCAACACGCTATCTGAAGGAGCGCCCCATATGTCGATCCCGAGAAAAGAGATTCTCGCCCGGCTCCACGCCCAGCAGGCCGCCGGCCGTCCGATCGTCGGCTGCGGCGCAGGCACCGGCATTTCGGCCAAGCTCGCCGAAGCCGGCGGCGCCGATCTGATCATCATCTATAACTCCGGCCGTTTCCGCATGGCCGGGCGCGGCTCGCTCTCCGGCATGATGCCCTACGGCGACGCCAATGCCATTGTCGTCGAGATGGCGGCCGAGGTGCTGCCGATCGTGCAGGATACGCCGGTTCTGGCCGGAGTTTGCGGCACCGACCCCTTCCGCCTCAAGCATGTCTTCCTCAAGCAGCTCAAGCAGATGGGCTTCAGCGGCGTGCAGAACTTTCCCACGGTCGGCCTCATCGACGGTACATTCCGCGACAACCTGGAGGGCACCGGCATGGGCTTCGACAAGGAGGTCGAGGCGATCGCCATCGCCAATCAGTTGGACCTTTTCACCGCGCCCTATGTCTTTACGCCGGAGGAAGCCACCGCCATGGCCGAGGCCGGCGCCGACCTGCTGGTCGCCCACGTTGGTCTGACGACGGCCGGCAGCATCGGCGCTGCGGTTGCATTTACGCTGGAGGAGGCGGTCGACAAGGTGCAGGAGATGGCCGCGGCCGGCCGCGCCGTCAACCCGGAGCAGATGGTGATCTGTCACGGCGGCCCCTTCGACGAGCCTGAGAACGTGGGCGCGGCCCTGCGCATGATGCCCGGCATCGCCGGTTTCTTCGGCGCCTCCAGCATCGAACGCCTGCCGACTGAGCGCGCCATCCGCGGCCAGGTGGAGGCGTTCAAGGGGCTGGCGCTGGGGGGATAGGCCTGTCAGAATGCGATCTTCTACTGCTAAGGAAACGCAAGCATGATACTTATCCACAGCGAATGGAGTAAACAGTGACCAAGGGTACTTCTGCCACCCGTCGTGGACTCGGGCATGCGGCCACAAGAGCTGCCTCTATTATTCGTTTTGGACTTCAGAGGGAAGCCGCCAAGGGCGCTTCTTCGCCCCGACAAATGCCGGACGCGGCCGCCAAGGTCGAGCAGCTCTTGACCCGGGTATCCGCTATTCCGCCTCACGAATCTTCCCCTGTACGACCCTATAGGCCGAAAGTTCAGAATGGACATAACAGCAGCTACGTCGGCAGGTATCGATGTCGGCGCTCCTGCCGTGCATTGCATGGTCCAAAGAGGCCACATGGAGAACGACGCGTCCGAAGCTACGGTAGCCGACGCGGCAACCACATTGGCGACCGCAATATTCGAAGTTACGGTAGCCGGCGCGGCAACCACATTGGCGACCGAAATGTCCGTAGTTACGGAACCCGACGGGTCTACAGCTACGGTGAGCGGCACGTCTCCAGCTACGGCTACAGTCAACGGCGTTTGCGCTTGTATGGTCGGGAAAGGCAACATGTCGTTCAACACGGCCATAACGGCAGCGGCAATCGGTTCAGGAGGTTGTTCAGGCCGTCCTATATCGAGCTGCTATCGTCAAGTGCAGGGGCGCTATGGGTGGCGGGCCAATTTCTCTATGCATTTAGGCGCAACCTTGACTTCAGCAATTTGCCAGCGATTCTAAAGGTGAAGTATCAGTGGGCTGGAAACGAACATAAGAGTCTTTCTCAGGCCCAAGCAGTTTGGAAGAGCATCCCTGCCCAAGTACGTGCAGGCGGCCCCGAATCGCTGTGGAAGTTTCACCAAGGTAAGGAGTGGTCCCACATTATCCCCAGATCATGGGGGGGATCATCGACCGCGGACAACGCGATCTGGTGGGCCTCCGAGAAGAACCGCTCTCTGGGACCCATACCAATGAGTCTGGCGGGCATAGCCGACGCCAAAGCTGTCATGCGCTCTGATGCCGTTCGCGCTGCCGTCGCGCAAACTGCGAGCGGTATGGTCAAAGGTGCGTTAGTGGCGGGCGTTGTCGGCAGTACACTGGCCTGTCTGGAGTGCGGCCTGGACTATGCGGAAGGCAAGATCTCAGGGCGCGAGATGGCGCAAATTGTCGTGCGTTCAGGAGTCACAGAAGGTGGTGGGGCGTTCGTCACGACCGGCATAATCGTCGGAATCTCCCTGCTCTTCCCTTTCCTAATCCCTATTTTTGCGCCGGCGTTGATAGTGCTTCAGGCTGCATCTCTGGCCCTCATGGGAGCGAAGGGAGTCAGACTGGCCAAGGGGTGGTGGGCCGTTGTGGAACGACAGCAGTTTCTAGATCATTCCGCCATTGGGGAGGCAGTCAAAGCATTCCCCAAGATGGTCAAAACCCTTCCCGCGATGGCTAGGCGCAACATCTATCCCTCTGGAAGATCTCTCATTGGCACGGCTCAAGGGCTATCGATAGGGAAGACAGTGCAATCATTCCCCTGGAAGGCCAACCGGGGGACAAGAGATACCGGTCTGACAGGTCTCCCAAGGCAAGTTAACGACAATACACGAATCTAGGAGCCGCCGACTTGCTCATTGCAGCCTGAGTACGGCACAGCCAGGTATGGCATGAGCAATGCCTCATTGCAAATGATGAGTAGCAGAAATGATAGAGCGTAAGCGGTTTTCGTCAATAGCGACTCTTGTGCTTATCTTTTTTATCTTTGCGGCCGGGCAGGCGTCGGCGCAGGAAGGAACGCCGCCGGCCACGCCGTCTGCGGTGGCTGCAATCCCACTGGCTGCGATTCCCGACGGGACCTGGTTGGTTGGACAGGAAGTGACTGCGGGAATCTACGCGGCACCGGGTGGGGAGCAGTGCTCCTGGAAGCGGCTCAGCGGTTTTGGCGGGACGTCCGATGAAGTCGTTGCCAGCGCCTTCGGGGCAGTGCGGCCGATTGTTGAAATCACCAAAACCGACAGAGGGTTCTCGACAAGCAACTGCGGGGAGTGGACCCTCGTTGCAATGGAGATGGAACCGCCGCCGCCGGCAACTCCCATGCCAAAGTCTACGCCCTTGCCAACGGCCTCGATGGCACCGACCGCGTTGCCGACGCCAACAGCATTCCCGATTCCCCTGGCTACGGTGGAGGCGCCACGGGGCTGGAAGCGGATTGAGGATGATCGGCTGGGCTACTCGCTGGCCGTGCCTTTTCCCTGGGTTACCTTCGACCTGCGAGCGGGAGTTCAGAACCCAATCGTCGAAAGGCTTGTCGGCGAAGAGGCCTTGGCTGCCCTGCGCCATTCGCTCGAGACCCCCTATGTCACAGATGGCTTTAACATCGGGGTCATGGCGATTGAGCCCGACCTAAGTGAGCTTTTCGCGCGGCCACCTTTCCCGTTGTTTCTTAACGTGTCAAGGGCCTATGCGTTCGACGAGTTTACAGGCGACGAACTGGTCGCAGTCGTGGATATGGCAATCGAGCCCTTTAGCGATGTTCAGGTGCACAGCATAAAGGCAGAAACGGTCAACGGGTGGCCTGCGGTTCAGGCGGTTGCCTCCTTAGATCTCAGGCGGAACCTGGAGATCGATCTCGAGCTCAATTTCGTCTTTACGTTTGTGCAGGCAAACCAGAAGACCTACCTTTTGACGATCGCAACACGGTCGGAAAAGGCGGAGGCCAAGCAGGAGGTTATCGAACAGATTGTCGGGACATTTCAGCCAAAATACATCGCGCTGCGAGTAACGCCCACAGCGAGGCCCACCTCTGCATGGAAGGTAAGTGCGAGACCTACGGCAACACCGACACTGCCGCCAACGGCAACACCGACACGGCTGCCAACAGCAACACCAACACCGTCGCCAACAGCAATACCCACGCCGACTGTTGCGCCGACCCCGATTGTTACAATCCCACAGGGTTGGAACTCGGTCGTTAACAGGCGTCTCGGCTACTCGCTGGCGGTTCCGCGCGGCTGGTTTGTCCTTGACGTACACAGCGGCCAGCTGAGCCAGATTCTGCGGTTCATTGACCCTGGCGCAGCACAGGAAGCGGGCGGGCTTCTTTCAACTCCCGGAGCAGAAAACGCAGGCCATGTTGCGGTGAAATTGGACATTTTTTCCAGGCCGCCCATCAAAGCTGTCGCGGGTGTCGGCATCGCACCGCTGGAAGACGGGATGACGACGGAAAGTGTGATCCAGCAGATTGAGGAAGAGATTGAGACGTTCGATCTGGTCCCCCTGGCAGTGCAGAGTCTGAAGGCCGGGACGACCAACAATCTGTCCTCCATACAGGGAGTTGTCACGGCCGACCTTAGTGACCACGGTCTGTTCGATGCCCATGCTGTCATGACGGCGTTGCGGGCAAACGATAAAGCCTACATCCTGTTTGTGGCTGTTCCGGCAGGAGATGCCGAGGCCATGCAGCAGCAGATAGACCAGATCGTAGGTACTTTCCGACCTGAATAGCGACTGACAAAAATCTTCAACGAGGAGTTTCTTACATGCTCTATTCCGTTATTCCCGGCATCGACAAACCGGTTTCCCGGCTTGTGCAGGGGACGATGTGGATCAATACCGGCAATCTCGATGCCGCCTTTGCCGCGCTGGACGTTTTTCACGCGGCCGGCGGCAACTGCATCGACACCGACCATGTCTACGGCAGCGGCGACAACGAGCGCGCCGTCGGTCAGTGGATCCACAGCCGCGGCGTGCGCGACGAGTTCGTTATCCTCGCCAAAGGCGCGCACCGCATTCCTGACCTCGGTTCCCGTCGGCGCCTACCTGGTCGGCAGGGACATTGCGCCGAGTCTGTACAAAGGGGAGGCGTCGCAAGGCGAACTCTGCAGCTGGGAAGGTCTGAACAGTGTCCGGGGAGATTCAGATAGTGTCAAAGAAATCGGCGCTCCCGACGGGCAATACTATGTTACCGTATTTTCGGCTGACTACGCGGCGCGCTTCGGCTGTCCGGTGGTGAAGGTAGAGTAATCGACTCAGCTTAGTCCCTTCAGTCCCCTTGACTTAACGCGGATGTCTTGGCGAGGGGAGCTCACAATTCTAGAAATTCTTTTTGGACAGTTTTCCCACTCAGAGAAGTGGAGGAGTAAAATTCATGAGTGTCAGACGTATGTGGACAATAGCAATCTTATTACTCACCTTTGTGATCACAGTGGCCGGGCACGCATCGGCACAAGAAGAAACGCCCACAGCCACGGCTGAACTTCCTTTAGCAGCGATCCTTGATGGTACGTGGTTGGTGGGCAATGAGGTTTCCGCAGGGATTTACTCGGCCCCGGGAGGCGCGCAATGTTCTTGGAAGCGGCTTAGTGGTTTCGGCGGCACTACTGATGATCTTATTGCTATTGACTATGGAGTCGTCCGTCCCATTGTCGAAATCTCTCCAACGGACGCAGGATTTATGACGAGTGACTGTGGTTCATGGACTCTCATCAAGCAAGTTTCAACGCCTAGGTCAGCATCAACGCCAAACCCAACGCCAACAGCCACACCGACACCGGCTCCTACCGCCAAATCTGCGCCAACTCCGACCGCAAGGCCGACACCTGCACCTACTCCAACTCCAGAAACGAAGAGACTTACGGGTAGCTTGGGCAGTCGCGGGAATCCAGTACCATTTGGTCAGGCTGTAAGAGTTGGTTCTTGGGAGATAACGGTCGTAAAGACTGCAGCGGATGCAACTAAGGACGTTATTAACGAGAATCCGTGGAACGATCCACCAGAACAAGGTAACCAGTTCTTCATGGTAACTGTGAAGGCTAAGTACATCGGCTCAGGATCCACTAGATTCGACGGTAGCTATCGGTTGCGTGCGCTAGGCTCCAGTGGCGTTGTATATACGACGTTCGAGAACAGTTGCGGCGCTATCCCTAACGAATTCTCTGACCCGGAACTCTTCAGAGGTGGCCAGATAGAAGGAGCTGAGTGCTGGCAAATAGCATCGTTGGATGCCGACTCTCTCGTGATGATTTTGTATCCAGACTTTCTTTCGGACGATAAGCGTGTTTGGTTCTCTTTACAAGATACTTCTGCAGGGGACACCGAGGAAGAACCTGCTGCGACAGCTCCGCCAACCCCGGTTGTGACGATTCCCCGGGGCTGGAGCCCGGTCGTCAACAGGCGTCTCGGTTATTCGTTGGCAGTCCCACGAGGTTGGTCTGTCTTCGACCTGCAGAGTGGCCAACTGAGCCAGGTCATGCGTTTCGTTGACCCCAGCGCCGCACAGGAAGTGGATGAGCTCCTTGCAATGCCTGGAGCCGAAAACGCAGGCCATGTCGCGATAGAATTGGCCATCTTCTCCAGCCCGCCTATCTCATCAATCTTGTACGCGGGGATAGCGCCTCTCGACGATGACATTCCGACAGAAAACGTAGTGAAGTGGCTAAGAGAAATTATGGAATCTGATGAATTGGATCCTGTGGACGTACAAAGTCTGGAGGCTGGAACGACCAACAATTTGCCCTCCATTCTCGGAGTTGCCACGGCAGATCTCAGCAGCCAAGGTCTCTTCGACGCCCATGCCGCCATTACAGCATTGCGGGCAAACGATACGGCCTACATCTTGGTTGTGGTGATCCCTTCAAAGGATGTTGAGGACAAGCAGCAGCAGATAGATCAGATCGTGGGTACTTTCCGACCCGAGTAGTGACCGAATAGAAGATTCTTACCGGGGAGTTTCTTACATGCTCTATTCCGACATTCCCGGCATCGACAAACCGGTTTCCCGGCTCGTGCAGGGGACGATGTGGATCAATACCGGTAATCTCGATGCCGCCTTTGCCGTGCTGGACGCTTTTCACGCGGCCGGCGGCAACTGCTTTAGACACCGCCCATGTCTACGGCGGCGGCGACAATGAGCGCGCCGTTGGTCAGTGGATCCACAGCCGCGGCGTGCGCGATGAGGTCGTTGTCCTCGCCAAGGGCGCGCGCCGCATTCCTGACCTCGGTTCCCGTCGGCGCCTACCTGGTCGGCAGGGACATTGCGCCGGGTCTGTACAAAGGGGAGGCGTCGCAAGGCGAACTCTGCACCTGGGAAGGTCTGAACGGTGTCCGGGGAGATTCAGATAGTGTCAAAGCAATCGGCACGCCCGATGGGCAATACTATGTTGCCGTATCCTCGACGGACTACGCGGTGCGCTGCGGGTGTCCCGTTGAAAAAGTCGAATAGTTGGCCTGGTTCCAAACCTAGGCTACTCGCTTATTTTCCAAACTGAATTCTAGGGAGTTGAGAATGACAGATCATACCTTTAACCGCCGCCATTTCCTGCGGTCAACGGCAAAAGTAGGCATGGCACTGACCCTGGCGAATACCCTGTGGCTTCCTTCCTCGACCGTTCAGGCTCAAACAGGAACTCTCATCCCGATTCCGGAGGGGTTGGAGATCTTGAAACTACCTTCCGTGCAGAAAGATTTGGCAGAAGGTAAAGGACCTTTGTGGGTAGCGGGTCGTTTTCTGAATTCATATCGCAACAATCTTCCTTTTGAGAACTTGCCTACCAGTCTGAAGGTCAAGTATCACTACGCGGGCGCCGAATACAAGAGCTTGCCCGCGGCGCGAGGACTTTGGGAAAGCGTTCCTGCGCCGGTGCGAGCCGCCGGGCCGGAGGCTGTGTGGAAGTTCCACAAGGGCAAGGACTGGTCGCATATTGTGCCGCGCTCAGTGGGAGGACCGGCGACCGCGGACAACGGAATCTGGTGGAGCTCAATCAGGAACAAGCGGCTAGGCCCGAACGCAATGAGCGCCGCCGATCTGGCAGATGCCAGGGCGGTGCTGCGGTCTGAAGGAATTCGTTCCACCATAAGGCTGACGTTGAACGGAATGGTGAAGGGGGCCTTAATTGGTGTTGTTGCGGGCGCGCTGCTGGCCAGTCTGGAGTGCGGCCTCGAATATGCAGAAGGTAAAATTACATGGGCTCAAATGGTGGACAAGATGGTGAAGGCGAGCATCTTCGCCGGTCTGGGGGGCCTAATCATCACAGGCTTGGTAATCGGAATTTCATTGCTGTTTCCATTTCTGATCCCCATATTTACTCCGTTGTTTTTTGTACTTCAAATCGTTTCTCTTGTGTTCTTGGGACGCCATCTAGTTAAGCTGGCGCAGGGATGGTGGGAGGTCCTGGACGGTGCTGGAAAGTTGGCCGATTTTGCTGACATAATGGGAAACGCGCAGAGTGCCCTGATCTATGCCTACGACGAACTCAGAGAAGAAGGCTCGGGTTCCGTCTTGGGATGGTTAGATGCGTTGGCCATACGGGTGGGCGCAGACAACGTCTGGGAGTGGATCGCAACCCACACCCAATTTGTAATAGATAAAACTGGTGAAATCACGGATTCCATTTCGGATTGGGATGTCCTGCCAGAGTTCGATGCAGGCGCAATAGGTGAGTCTGTTGCTCGCGTCGTTGCGACTGAATTCGAGGAGGCTATCTCAACAACTGAAGAGTTGCTGCAAGGCATTAGCGAGTATAGAAATAGCGCGAATCGTAAAGGTGCCGGTTCGCTATCTCTATCCTGACTTTGGACGAGAGTCTTGAAAGGAATGTTCTTTACCCCCACGGCTAAGGAGAGGCGGCAATGTTCTGTAAGCGCATCTGGAGCTTGACTCTTGTAGTTATCTTCACTTTGCTCATTACGACCGGATATGTATCTGCGCAATTCGAATCACAAACGGCCCCACAGACCGTCGACGATGATTCGCACGATACGTCCACCTTTCGCGTGCGTATCCAGAATGTTTCTCCAGAGAGTGATGTGCCGACCCTGTTCGCGCCAGGCGTCTGGGTGCTGCATAGCGAGGCCGGCCCTCTCTTCACCAGTGGCGAAGCGGATCGCCATGAGGGGTTGGAAGCGCTGGCCGAGGATGGCGACCCGGCCGCACTGGCAGCTTCTCTGCTCGCCAAAGGACTGACCGCGGGTATCTTCAATACGCCGGTCTGTGCCGACAGTCCCAGGCCGTTGCAGTCCCGTGAATTCTACGAATTCGAAGTGACCGCCTCACCCGAAACACCCTTTCTCTCCTTCGCCACCATGCTCGTGCAATCCAATGACCTGTTCCTTGCTCCTGTCGAAAACGGCATCGCCTTGTTCGATGAAGACGGCAAGGCCATCGGGCTGCAGAATGTTACCCATGAGTTGCTCTTGTGGGACGCGGGCACGGAAGCCAATGAGGAACCCGGAACGGGCCCCAATCAGGCCCCCCGCCAGTCCGTTGCCAACACCGGCCCGTCCGATGAGAACGCGACGGTGCGTCCGGTCGATGACGAATCTGAATACCCCGATATCGCTGATCTGGTGAGAGTCTACATTGTGCTGGTCCCAATGGTCGAACGTGATCGGGGGCGGCAGCCAGCCCCCCCGCCGGACAATTCAATCGGGGAGGAATTTCAGGTCGGAGACGTGCAATGGCGCGTACTCTCCGCTCATAATCTAGGCCATGAACTCAAGAACGAGAAAGGCGACAGGCAGACAACCGACGAGCGATTCATCCAAGTGCGTTTTCAGTTTCTGAACGTGGGCAGCAACCCATTAGATTTCGAAGCCGTCGAAGACTTGCCGTTGCACGATAACCAGGGTCGTGCACATATGCATTATCGAGTGCCATGGATTCCCATCCCTCACTACCCAAAGGAATTCATTGCCGACGACGAAGAGTGTTTTGGCTGGTGGTGGTTAGGGAGGTGGCAACCTTTCGTCCTTAAGCCCAACATCCTGACAACCTGTACGACCATCTATGAAATCAAAGTGGATGCGACGGGTCTTGTACTCACAGCAGGCGGGCTTGGGTCAAGTGAAACGCATAGTCCCAAGACTGTCGGCTTGGATCTGCCGCCAACCTCTCCCAGATCCATTGGCGACGTTATGCAGGTCGGGGACGTGCGCTGGCAGGTCCTTTCGGCTGAAGACTTCGGCCACGTACTGGAAGTCGAAGGCAAACGAGAGAAGACAAAAGAGCGTTTTGTAGCGGTGCGGTTTAAACTTACCAATAAGGGGAGTTCAGATTTGGGTTTTCGCGGCGCCATTCTGCGAGATAGCCAAGGCCGTGAGTATGAGCGGGGAAAGTTCAATCTTATTTCCGAGAGCGAAAGGTGCGTGGGAGGAATCGTCGGTCAATATAAGCTGAAGCCTAACGTAATAACCACTTGCACTAGCATCTATGAAGTTCCCCAAGATTCGACAGAGTTCGCTCTAATCGCAGTCGATCTTGGTGGGGCCGACGCTAGCAGCGAAATCGTTTCCCTGGGTCTGTCTGATTTGCAACCTGTTCGCCTTTTCTTTGTCGACGAAGATGTAGAAGTTGGAGACATGTGCTGGCGAGTTCTGTCCGTGGAAGAACTTGGTCAGGATTTGATGAAAGAAGAAGGGGATACGGAGACAACAGAAGGGCGATTCGTGAAAGTACAGTTTCAGCTGCTGAATCAGGGGTCTGATACGCTCGGTTATGATGGTGTGATATTGGAAGACAATGACGGCCGAAAGTACAGCCACTTCGGCGACCGATTGGAATATATTGATGACGAAGTGGAGTGCCCTCCCTCCCTAATCCCACCGCGTACCTATTCTTTGAAGCCCAACACGCCCACAATATGCACCGCTATTCTTGAAGTCGCAAAAGATTCGGAAAAATTCGCCTTATGGGCAAACGATTTGGAAGGGTATGAGTCCACTGTAATCGTCTTCTCAAGCGTTGCGGCGGCTGCTCCGCCACGGTGCGTTGATCCTGGCACCTATGAAGTCGGTGAAGACTGCCCCATAGGAGTGTACCGAGGTGAAGCTAGGGAGGGTTCAATCTGTAAGTGGGCGCGATTGAGTGATCTGAATCAAGACCCCGAAAGCATTATCGCGATGGGACTGCATGAAGGGCCGTTCTATGTGGAAGTGCAGTCTGACGACATTGCCTTTACGACAGAATGTGAGTTGGCGCCGATTGCGCAGCTTGAGCCTCGCGATCCGCTATTGGCTTCGGTTCCTCCCGGTATGTACGTGGTAGGACTGGATATTGCCCCTGGCGAATACAAAGGCGAACCACAGGAGGAACTCTTCTGCTTCTGGCAACGGTTGAACGATTTCAGAGGCGAAGACGACAGTACAATCGCATGGGATTTGCCCGGCGAGCAATACGTCGTTGAGGTAGCCCCAACGGACTTTGCAGTCGAATTTCATTGCCCCGTAGTAAAAGTAAAATAGTTGGCGTGGGTCCAAACTCATGCTACAAGCTTCTTTTCGAAACTGAATTCCAGGGAGCCGAGAATGACAGATCATACCCTTAACCGTCGCCAATTCCTGCGGTCAACCACGCGAATTGGCGTGACGCTGACTTTGGCGGGCGCCTTATCTCCGCCCGCCAGTCCTGTACAGGCACAAGGAACCTCTCCACTCTCGATCCGGCAAGGAACCGACCTCCTGAACGATCTTGAAGTCCAGAACTGGATAGCATCGGGCTTAGGAGGGTTGTGGGTTGCAGGCAATTTTCTCAACTTCTTTGCCCGCAATCTGGACTTTGATAAATTGCCGCAACAGTTCAAACTGAAGTACCAATATGCGGGGGGTGAGTATAAGAGTATGCCCTTGGCGAAAGCAATCTGGGAGACCATCCCTGCACCGATCCGGGCAGGCGGTCCGGAAGCCCTGTCAAAGTTCCACAAAGGAAAAGACTGGTCCCATATCATTCCCAAAGCATGGGGCGGGGCAACAATCGCGGAAAACGGGATATGGTGGTGCTCTCCGTGCAACAAGATGCTGGGCGCTCGTCCGATGAGTCCTACGGACATAGCGCTTGCCAGAGGCCTCCTGCTCATCGAAGCCATGCGCTTCGCCATCATCCAAACCATAAAGGGCATGGTCAGGGGCGGAATGGTTGGCGTCGTCGTGGGCGGCCTACTCGCCTGTTTGGAGTGCGGCCTGCAATATGCAGAAGGCAAGATCGAATGGGGGGAGATGGTGTCAAAGATTATAATTTCCAGTATCGTTGCCGGAGCCTTGGGATTCACCATCACGGGACTGATCATCGGGATTTCTCTGGCGTTTCCCTTTCTAATCCCAATATTTGCGCCGCTGTTGATCGTCCTGCAAGCCGTGGGCTTGGTGTTCCTCGGGCATCAGGTGATCACGCTGGCCAGAGGATGGTGGAAGGTGCTGGATGGTGAGGAGGGCCTGGAAACTCTCGGCGAAGTCCTCGAAGACACAGGGAGGAATCTGCAAAGCTTGTTCAAAGATGCGGAAGTTAGCGTCTTAGACGTCGTGTTGGACTGGTTCAACACGATGGCGGATCGATTAGGGGTAGACCGGGCGTGGGAATTGGCGACCGAGATGGTTCAGCGACTAGGAATTGACAGGGCGTTGGTCTGGTTCGCATCTCAAACCCAGGCGATTACGGGCAAGGCCGCCGATCTTACGTCCGCTCTCAAGACGTGGGATTATCTGCCCGAGGTGGATGTGAAGGTGAATGCTGTCAAGGAGTCGATTGCCGACGTGGTCACGTCCGAATTCCAGGATGCCATTGCGACCACAGAGGAGTTGCTGAGTAGCATAAGCGATTATCGCAAGAGCGCGAATCTGAGAACCGCCAGCTCGCTGCTGATTGCCTGATAGCGAAACCGCAGGACTTGGAAGTAGCCATGCCCCTTCGCAGCCGTTGAGGAGCAAAAACGATGCAGTGTAAGCGGTCTTGGACAATAGCGATTGCTGTGCTCATCCTGTTGGCCGTGGCGACCAAATACGTGTCGGCGAAAGTCGAATCACAAACGGCTACACAGCCCGTCGGCGAGGATGTGCAAGACATTTTCACCTTCCGTGTGCGCATCCAGAATGTCTCTCCAGAGAGTGATGTGCCGACCCTGTTCGCGCCAGGCGTCTGGGTGCTGCATAGCGAGGCCGGCCCTCTCTTCACAAGCGGCGAAGCGGATCGAGATCAGGGGTTGGAAGCTCTGGCCGAAGACGGCGACCCGACCGCACTGGCAGCCTACTTGCGCGCGCAGGGTCTGCAAGCCGGAGTATTCGATACACCGGTCTGCGCCGACACGCCGGGCTTGCTGCCAAGCGGCGAAACAGTAGAATCTGGCGATTCCTACGAGTTCGAAGTAACGGCCTCAGCCGCGACACCTTATCTTTCGTTCGCCACCATGCTTGTGCAGTCCAACGACCTGTTCCTTGCGCCCGCCGGACAAGGAATCGCCCTGTTCGATAAAGATGGCAAGGCCATCGGGCTGCAGAATGTTACCCATGAGTTGCTCTTGTGGGACGCGGGCACAGAAGCCAATGAGGAACCCGGAACGGGCCCCAATCAGGCCCCCCGCCAGTCCGTTGCCAACACCGGCCCGTCCGATCAGAACGCGACGGTGCGTCCGGTCGATGACGAATCTGAATACCCCGATATCGCTGATCTGGTGAGAGTCTACATTGTGCTGGTTCCAATGGTCGAACGTGACCAGGGGCGGCAGCCAAGCCCCCCGCCGGACAATTCAATCGGGGAGGAATTTCAGGTCGGATACGTGCAATGGCGTGTACTCTCCGCGCATAAACTCGGCCATGAACTCAAGAACCAAAAAGGCGACAGGCAGACAACCGACGAGCGTTTCATCCAAGTACGTTTTCAGTTTCTGAACGTGGGCAGCGACCCATTAGATTTCGAAGCCGTCGAAGACTTGCCGTTGCACGATAACCAGGGTCGTGCACATATGCATTATCGAGTGCCAGGGATTCCCATCCCTCACTACCCAAAGGAATTCATTGCCGACGACGAAGAGTGTTTTGGCTGGTGGTGGCTAGGCACATGGAGGCCATTCGTCCTCAAGCCCAACATCCCAACAACATGCACGACCATCTTTGAAGTCAAAGTAGATGCGACAGATCTTCTGCTCATGGCAGGCGGACTAGGTTCAGGCGGAGGAAATGCTGCAAAATCCGTCGGGCTTGATCTACCGCCAAGCCCATTAAAATCCACTGGCGACGTTGTGCAGGTTGGGGATGTGCGTTGGCGGCTTCTTTCTGCAGAGGATCTCGGCCATGTACTGGAAGCCGAAGACAAACGAGAAAAGACTAAGGAGCGCTTCATATCAGTGCGGTTTCAAATAACTAATAAGGGGAGCGAAGACTTGGGTTTTCGCGGTGTTACCCTGCGAGATGGGCAAGGCCGTGAGTATGAATGGGGAAGATTCGAGTTCATTTCCGTGAATGAGAGATGCACAGGCGGTTTCCTGGGTCCATTTATCCTCGATCCCAACATTATTACGACTTGCACAAGCATTTATGAAGTGCCGGCCAATGCAACAGGATTGATCTTCATTGCAGACGACCTGGATGGAAGCGAAGACGGCGCCGAGACAGTGGCCTTGAGCTTGTCCGATGTCATGCCCGTTCGCTTCTATTTTGTAGAAGAGGACGTAGAAGTTGGCGATCTGTGTTGGCATGTACTCTCGGTGGAAGAACTAGGCAATGAACTCACCAATGAAGAAGGTGATACAAAGACAGCGCAGGGTCGTTTCTTACGGACGCAATTTCAACTGCTTAATTTGAGCAGTGCGACGCTGAGGTATGACGGTCTGTCATTGGTGGATAGCCGCGGTCGGGAGTACAGACATTTCGGCGAGCAGTTGGAGTTTATCGATGACGAGGTGGAATGCCCTCCTTCCCGCCTTCCCCCGGGCCCCTACTCTCTTAAGCCCAACACGCCAACGATATGCACAGCCATTCATGACGTTGTAGATGATGCGAAGAACTTTACCCTCTTGGCAGCTGATTTGGAGGGATATGAGGTCGGCTTTATCGCCCTTCGCAACGATGAAATGCCAACACCGCCACCACCTACAGTATCCCCTGGGACGCATGAAGTAGGTGAGGGCATTGCTCCCGGCGTCTACAGAGGAGAAGCGGGGGCGGATTCATTTTGTAAGTGGGCACGATTAAGTGATCTGAAAGAAGGGCCTGAGAGCATCATTGCGATGGGCCTGCATGATGGGCCATTTTACGTGGAAGTACAAACCGATGACATAGCCTTCACGACAGAATGCGAGTTAGTGCCCATTGAGAATCTTGAGCCACCCGATCAGCTACCGGAAATTGATCCTGGCATGTATGTGGTCGGACTGGACATCGGCCCTGGTCAGTACAAAGGGGAACCACAGGAGGACCTCTTCTGCTTCTGGCAACGGTTGAACGATTTCAGAGGCGAAGACGACAGTACAATCGCATGGGATTTGCCAGGAGAGCAATACGTCGTAGAGGTAGCCCCAACGGACTTTGCAGTCGAATTTCATTGCCCCGTAGTAAAAGTAGAATAACCGCAACCATCTCAACAGCTGGTCACCGCCGGCGCAAACGGGGCGAACGGCGATTCGCTCCCTTCACCGAGGAGTTCCTTACATGCTCTATTCCGACATTCCCGGCATCGACAAACCGGTTTCCCGGCTCGTGCAGGGGACGATGTGGATGAATGCCGGCAATCTCGATGCCGCCTTTGCCGCGCTGGACGCTTTTCACGCGGCCGGCGGCAACTGCATCGACACCGCCCATATCTACGGCGGCGGCGACAATGAGCGCGCCGTTGGTCAGTGGATCCACAGCCGCGGCGTGCGCGACGAGGTCGTCATCCTCGCCAAAGGCGCGCATCACAGCCAGGACCGCAAACGGGTGACGCCTTTCGATATCCAGTCCGACATCCACGACAGCCTGGCGCGCTTCAAAGTCGACCACCTTGACCTTTACCTGCTCCACCGCGATGATCCGAGTCAGCCGGTCGGCCCGCTTGTCGAGACGCTGCACGCGGCCAGGGAGGCCGGGCAGATCCACGCTTACGGCGGCTCCAATTGGAGCGTCGAACGCCTGCGAGAGGTCAACGCCTACGCCGCCGCGCACGGGCTGACCCCTTTCGTGGTCAGCAGCCCCCAGTTCAGCCTGGCCGTGCAGCAGGTAGCGCCCTGGGTCGACTGCGAAAGTCTCAGCGGGCCAGCCGGTGAGCCTGCGCGCGCCTGGTGCCGGCAGAACAGCGTCACCCTATTCGTCTGGTCCAGCCTGGCCGGCGGATTCTTCAGCGGCCGCTTTCGCCGCGACAATCTCGACACGCTGACCGAATGCTACGATCAACTCGCGGTCAAGGTCTACTGTATCGAGGAAAACTTCAAGCGCCAGGATCGGGCGCAGGAATTGGCCGCCAGCAAAGGCGTCACCGTGCCCCACATCGCCCTGGCCTATGTCTACAACCAGCCCGAGGGCATCCACGCGCTCTCCGGCGCGCGCACGCCCGAAGAGGTGCGGGTCAACGTCGAGGCCACCGAAATCGAGTTGACTACGGAGGAAATCGCCTACCTGGAGTTGAAGAGCTGACTTATCGTGACTCGGTAGCTCATTCGCCAGTTTGAGATAAGTGTCCCTCCTTTTATATACCCAACATCGGCAAAGCTCCATGTTGGCCAACGGGCTCTTGATTGCCAACAACGAGGGGGGCCAGCGGAATTCCTGTGTCCTCGGGAGGTCAGAGTTGCTCGCCGGTTATTGCTTGATTGACCAGTTTTCGTGGAGAGGATTGGCCTCTGACTCCCCGTCCAAAAATGGTCTTGTGAGTCGTCAGAAGACTATTCAGTCGGTAGGTTCTATCGGTGCCTTTTCCAAGAGATTCCGACTTGAACCAAGTATTCAAGTTACCTTCAAATTCACTTTCTTTGAACACTGAATCTTCGGACTCGGGATTCAAGTAATCGTCAGCTACCTCAATTGGTGCTTCAAGCAGTAACTGCAAAGCATCTTGGGATGGGTCTTGAAGCAAGGCAGAAAAGGCTCTGGTGAGCTGTTTGGCCGAGCGCGGATGATTCTCCCGGATTAGCACGTCGCGCAAAAGTTCAATTACAACGAAAAAGAATAGAAACCTAGTCTGTCGTCGGCTCGGCCTTACTTTCGCACCCCGACCGAACCTGAACTGCTCAGACAGCTTTTGCAGTCGGTACGCTGCGTACAGGTCGTCCACATCAATTGGTTCGACCTCCGTCAAAAGACGGAAGACCGAACCACCGGGGAGAAAGGGCGCACTCCTACCGAAGGCAAGTCCCGGTTCGTGAAGCCACCCCGCTCCGTAGACTTTTATCAAGTCAAAGGCGTTACTGTAATTGGAAAACTGTCTTGAAGTAGGGTGAGATTTTTGGTACGCCCGCTGCGAATCCCATCCTCCTCGCTGTATCTCTAAGAAGATGCCATAGTTAGTATCCATGTCATTCTTCCAACTACTGAAATCCTTACGCAGGGCGAGAAAGTCTTGTTCGCGCACGGCATTCTGGGAATTGGTATAGCGAGTAATGTCATTTATGCTCGCACTGTCACTCTTGACAATCTTAGTAACAACTACCCCTCGTTCGGCTCGAGCGTGCCAGTCACTCAATTCGGCACTATATCCGGTTCCGCCAGCTTCGAGGCGCTGGCTCAATACTTCCCAGACAGTCTTGGTAGTTTGGCATCCATTTACAACATAGGGGTCAAACAGTTTGCAGGAGTCGTCCGCCTTCTTGGCTGAGAAGTCGGAGTGAGCTTGGCCCCAAAAACTGGACCACGAGCTAAGGTGTATAATAGAGCAACTCACCCAGCACGTGGAGGGGCAGAACAATGGTCAAGAAACGGCGGCGACACATGGCAGCCTACAAGTTCCGCGTGGCGCTGGAAGCGCTTGAAGGCAGCAAGACGATTAGCCAGTTATCGAGTGAACACGAGATTCATGCCAACTTGATACGGTCCTGGAAACGGCAACTGCTGGAAGGCGGGCCCAGCGTCTTCGCCAGCAATGGCGAGCGCAAGCAACGGGAGCAGGAGGCGCAGGAGGCAGAACTTTATGAACAGATCGGGCGGCTCAAGATGGAACTTGAGTGGCTGAAAAAAAAGTTGCCCGCTTCGATTCGTGAGAGACGACCTATGATTGACATTGAAGAGCCGGTTGTGCGTGTACGCCGCCAGTGTGAACTGCTCGGCCTCAAGCGGTCGTCCTTCTACTATCAAGCGACGCCTGAGCCAGCGCTGAATCTGCATCTGATGCGCCTGATTGACAAGCAATTCCTGCGCACGCCCTTCTATGGCTGGCCCAAGATGACCGCCCATCTACGGCGGCTGGGCTACGCCATCAATGGCAAACGAGTCAGACGGTTGATGCGTCTGATGGGCATTCAAGCTATCTACCCCAGGAGAAGCAGCAGTTCTCCTGGCAAGGGGCACAAGCGCTATCCTTACCTTTTGCGCAACTTCCCAATTACGCATGTCAACCAGGTCTGGAGCGCTGACATCACCTATGTGCCTTTGCTGCGTGGCTTCATGTACCTGGTTGCTGTCATCGACTGGCACAGCCGCTATGTGCTCGCCTGGCAGCTATCCAACACCCTGACGGCATCTTCTGTCTCGATGCCCTGCGCCAGGCGCTCAGCAAGGGGCGGCCCAAGATCTTCAACACCGACCAGGGCGCACAGTTCACGGCCGATGCTTTCACGACCGCCCTGCTCGCAGCCAACATTCAGGTCAGCATGGACGGGCGCGGCCGCGCGCTCGACAACGTTTTCTGCGAACGGCTCTGGCGCAGCGTCAAGTATGAGAACGTCTATCTCCAGCAGTACGACTCGGTGCGCCAATTGCAAGCTGGATTAAGCGACTATTTCGACTTCTACAACCATGAGAGACCGCATCAAAGTCTCAACTACCGGACTCCAGCTGAAGAGCACTTCGTGCTCTGATCAGAGCCGGCCGTATCCGTCTGGATGCACCTTATTTTTCCCTTTTCGTGGTCCAATGATTGGGGCCAACCATCTGTATGTGGTAGGATTGGATATTGCCCCTGGCAAATACAAAGGGGAACCACAGGAGGACCTCTTCTGCTTCTGGCAACGGTTGAACGATTTCAGAGGCGAAGACGACAGTACAATCGCATGGGATTTGCCAGGAGAGCAATACGTCGTAGAGGTAGCCCCAACGGACTTTGCAGTCGAATTTCATTGCCCCGTAGTAAAAGTAGAATAACCGCAACCATCTCAACAGCTGGTCACCGCCGGCGCAAACGGGGCGAACGGCGATTCGCTCCCTTCACCGAGGAGTTCCTTACATGCTCTATTCCGACATTCCCGGCATCGACAAACCGGTTTCCCGGCTCGTGCAGGGGACGATGTGGATGAATGCCGGCAATCTCGATGCCGCCTTTGCCGCGCTGGACGCTTTTCACGCGGCCGGCGGCAACTGCATCGACACCGCCCATATCTACGGCGGCGGCGACAATGAGCGCGCCGTTGGTCAGTGGCTCCACAGCCGCGGCGTGCGCGACGAGGTCGTCATCCTCGCCAAAGGCGCGCATCACAGCCAGGACCGCAGACGGGTGACGCCTTTCGATATCCAGTCCGACATCCACGACAGCCTGGCGCGCTTCAAAGTCGACCACCTTGACCTCTACCTGCTCCACCACGATGATCCGAGTCAGCCGGTCGGCCCGATTGTTGAGACGCTGCACGCGGCCAAGGAGGCCGGACAGATCCACGCTTACGGCGGCTCCAATTGGACCGTCGAACGCCTGCGAGAGGTCAATGCCTACGCCGCCGCGCACGGGCTGACCCCTTTCGTGGTCAGCAGCCCCCAGTTCAGCCTGGCCGTGCAGCAGGTAGCGCCCTGGGTCGACTGCGAAAGTCTCAGCGGGCCGGCCGGGGAGCCTGCGCGCGCCTGGTGCCGGCAGAACGGCGTTACCCTATTCGTCTGGTCCAGCCTGGCCGGCGGATTCTTCAGCGGCCGCTTTCGCCGCGACAATCTCGACACGCTGACCGAACTTTATGATCAGCTCGCGGTCAAGGTCTACTGTATCGAAGAAAACTTCCAGCGCCAGGACCGGGCGCAGGAACTGGCCGCCAGCAAAGGCGTCACCGTGCCCCACATCGCCCTGGCCTATGTCTACAACCAGCCCGAGCGCATCCACGCGCTCTCCGGCGCGCGCATGCCCGAAGAGGTGCGGGTCAACGTCGAGGCTACCGAAATCGTGCTGACTGCGGAGGAGATGGCCTATCTGGAGTTGTAGAGTTGACGGACGCGCATGTCAGCGCCGAGCTGCAACCGTAGCCCGCAGCGGAATGGAAGCGTCTGAGTTGGGCAATGGAAAGCAGAAGGCGATCCGTCTCGTCGACCGGATCGCCTTTCATTTAGCGATGATTTCTGCCGCTTGGGCATCGCTGCACTGGTGGAGATGGCGGGAATCGAACCCGCGTCCGCAACATCCGCCCTGAAACGTCTACAAGCTTAGTTGACCCTAAGTGATTCGTCGGCGGGCCTCGGATCAACACGAGGCGCATCTCCGACTAACCGATTCTCTTAGGCAGCGTTATCGGTGTACCGCTGAAGCAGCTCACAGTGTATGACGGCAACCACCCAGCCTGCTGGCCCCACTGGGACGGGCCGTGGCTCTTCGTAAAGAGCCGGTGGCTTACCTAGGCTGCCACCGCCGCCGAAGCGGCAGGGGTGAAGCCAAAGTTGAAAGCCATGCCTGTGTTTTTGGCATTTGTAGTGTTTGCGCCTTTTTAACGTAGTCGACGCTCTACGGCTTGCAGTCTCAGACCTGACAATGCCCCGTCGAAACCGTTCATCCCCATCGCTCCCATAATATAGCCCATTCCGAAGCGCAAGTCAATTCGCGGCGCGTTTGCGTTCGGTCAGAACTCTTCCGCTTCCTGCTGCACTTCATCCTGCATTTCATCCTGCGGCGATTCTCCCGTTTTTACCAGCGCCAGCAGCCATTGTGCCGGCAGCAGCAGCGCGGACGAGGCCGTCAGGGCCGCCGGTATGCGCGCGACCGTCCCGATCCAGCCGACCAGCGGTCCGCTAAAGACCTGACCCAGCGAGTTCGCCTGTCCCCACAGCGAGATGACCGTTGCCCTCTGCTCGCTGGGCGTACTGCGCACGATCCACGCGCTCTGCAACGGATCAAGTGTGCTGCGGCAGAGGCTGATCACCCAGATCGCCAGCAGCGCAAGCCAGAATTCGCGCGTCCACGCCAGCAGGAGCAGGCTCGCCGGCAACAGCCCATACAGCAGTGTCAACCAGTTGACAGTGCGCCCCCGCATCTCGGTTACCCTTGCGCGGCGCGCCATCTCATTCGCGACAATGCCGGTCACCGTCGCGCCCACCCCAATCACGCCGAACCAAAGCACCGGTCCGCTCTGACCGAAAAGAGCGGGAAAACTGAAATTGCGCAACAGATGCGGCGTCAACAGGCGGTCGTAGCCCTCACTGTACAGCCCCGTCACAAGGCTGAGACCGACGAGAACGCGCAGCGCGCCATGGCCGCGCACCGCGCGCAACCCGGCGCGGGCCGTACCTGCCATCTGCTTCCACGTCTCACGTTCCACCGCCGGCGTTGGACGGAAGCCTCGTTCGGGCATGATCAGCGCCAGGCAGGCGGCCAGCGCGATATACAGCGCGCCGCCGAGTATGATAGGCAGTTGCAGCCAGGTTTGCGCCAACCAGACGCTCGCCCCCGTGCCGACCAGCCCCCCGACCAGCCCCACCTGCGAGGAGCGCAGAAAGACCGGCCCCGCCGCCTCCGCGCCGATCTCGTCCGCCAGCCACGCCTGCAACGCGCCGCTGATGAACGTATAGCCGGCGCCCCACAACAACTGCGCCCCCAACACAGCCCAGAACAGGGGGATCGACCCCTCCAGCAGAAAACCGCAACCGACAAGCGCCATCCCCACGATCACCGAAAGCCGGCGCGAGTAGACATCGGCGACAACACCCGTCGGCACTTCGAACAACACAGCGGTCAACTCCAGAACGGTACCCACCAGTATGAGTTGTAAAGGGTTCAGCCCCACCGTCTGTGCCTGGTAGATCAGGTTGACCGTGAAGACCAGCGCGTTGAAAAACGCCCGTCCGCCGCTGATGACGAGAAAGAGTTGGGTTGGATCGCGCTTGGGCAAAGGCATTCAGGTCCGTTCACTCGCGGCGATGCGCGCAAGGAACGCGCCAAGCGTCCATACCGACGGGGCGGCTGTCGCTTCGCTTTTGAGTAAACGTGGGATGGAAGAGTTCGGTTCAGTGAAGTCGCGTGTTCGCAACGCTTCGCCAACCACCAGGCACCCCCGTGGCACCCAGGACGAATCGCTTACCGCTGCTGCCTTCCGGCCCTGACGGAGTTCACGGTGTCCTGCCGCACAGGACCCGGCAACTGACGAAGCGATGCAAACACGCGAGGCGGAGAGGGAGGGATTTGAACCCTCGAGGGCTTTCACCCTACGAGCTTTCCAGGCCCGCGCACTAGGCCAGACTATGCGACCTCTCCGAACTGGAAAGGGCGGCCAATAAAGCAACTTGGGGCGCCCCTCTCCAAAAGCTGAATCAGTATAGCCAAAGGACGCGCTGTGGGCAAATCCACGGCAGCAAGGGGTGCAGCCCACGTTGGGGGTGAGGTGCGAAGGGGGGCGATCCGGCGATAAGGGGGGAAAAAGGAGGGGGCATTGGGAGGTCAACAGCACGAATTTATGCTGCAGGCGCGCGTAACGCTCGTACGAGCGTATACGAGAGTATGCGAGAGTTTACGAGAGTTTACGAGAGTATGCGAGAGTTTACGAGAGTTCACGAGAGTATGCGAGAGTTCACGAGAGTTTACGAGAGTTCGCGAGAGTATGCGAGAGTATGCGAGAGTTTACGAGAGTATGCGAGAGTATGCGAGAGTTTACGAGAGTTCACGAGAGTATGCGAGAGTTCACGAGAGTTTACGAGAGTTCGCGAGAGTATGCGAGAGTTCACGAGAGTTTACGAGAGTTCACGAGAGTATGCGAGAGTTTACGAGAGTATGCGAGAGTTTACGCTAAAAATTAATGCAATAGTGAGTATCAATTCCTGGGCGGCTGACGTTCGGGAGGCTTATGGCGTAATAGGAGCAGGTCAAGTATGCGTGACGGAAGAGTAAGCAGAATTCGTGATCCTGACAATGGTTTTTAGGGTCATAAAATAAGATATGTCAATTTAGTTGGTATTGCAAGGTGTTCCGATTGAAAGGAGCGCGCGTGACACGATGCTCCCGGTCAGATGTGCCCCCATCTTGGGATGCACCCGGCAGGAAGACGCGCTGCGCCTGATCCAATCCGGCGGCTCGGCTGCCCCTATCCAATTTGCGCGGCAATACGCGACACCCCACCGGCGAGACGCCTTTGCCGCCCCTTCATTCGGACAACCAGCGCGCCGCGTCCTTGGCAAAATAGGTCAGGATCATGTCGGCGCCGGCGCGTTTGATGCTGGTCAGGCTTTCCAGGGCGCACTTTCGCAGGTCGAGCCAGCCATTGGCCGCGGCGGCATGGAGCATCGCATACTCCCCGCTGACCTGGTAGGCCGCCGTGGGCAGGTTGAACTGTTGCCGCACCGCTGCCAGAACATCCAGATAGGGCAGCGCCGGTTTGACCATGATCATATCGGCCCCCTCGTCCACATCGAGCGCGACCTCCTTCAGCGCCTCGCGGCGGTTGGCCGGATCCATCTGATACTGGCTGCGGTCGCCGAAGGAGGGCGGGCTTTCGGCTGCGTCGCGGAAGGGGCCGTAGAAGCTGCTGGCATACTTGGCAGCGTAGCTCAAGATGGGCACATGCTCCAGCGCGGCCTCGTCCAGCGCGCCGCGAATCGCGGCCACCATGTGGTCCAACATCGCCGACGGCGCGATCACGTCGGCGCCCGCTTCGGCGTGGACAACCGACGCCCGCCCAATCAACTCCAGCGTCGGGTCGTTGAGCAGATAGCCTTGCGGCAGGGCGGCGTTGTAGCTGTCTGAGGATGGCGAATTGATCAGGCCGCAGTGCCCGTGATCGGTATATTCGCAGAAGCACATGTCGGAGATGACGATCAGTTCCGGCGCGGCCGCTTTCAAAGCGCGGACCGCCTCGGGCACAACCCCGTGGGGATTGAAGTTGTCGCTGCCGCACCAGTCCTTCTGCGCCGGGATGCCGAACAGGATCACCGCCGGGATGCCCAACTCGAGGATCGACTCGGCCTCCCCGGCCAATTCGTCCACCGAGAGCTGAAACTGACCCGGCATCGAAGCGATTGGTCGGCGCTCACCGCGTCCGTGGCGCACGAAAAGCGGGTAGATGAAATCCGCCGGCGACAGCGTTGTCTCCCGCACCATGCGCCGCAGCGCCGGGCTGATCCGCGTCCGCCGCGGGCGCAGTACGGAGCCGGGCGGGGTCGTCTGCCCGTATATTGTGGCAGGCATAGGTTGTAAGATGTTCATAGCACCTCCACCATTCCAAAATGACACAAAAAAGGCAGGCGCACCGGCGCTCTTGTCGCGACCCGGCAAATTAATATGGGAAGCCAGCCTTGGCCGGCGGTCACCAGATCGAATGACGCCTCCGGCAAGCCGGTGCTTTCCGCAGTTGGGTCGACGCTGCGAAAATTCTCGCGGCCGTGCAGATACTGATCTCCCGCCGCGCGCATGGCCGCGTTCGGCTCCGCTCCCACCACTTCACAGCCCAAATCAACAAACCGTTCTGCCAGAAATCCGGCGCCGGAACCGATATCGGCCACCCGCCAATCGCGCGAAAGGCCGATTTTCCTGTGCAAGAAAGGGATGATTTGCCGGGGGTAGCGAGGTCTATATCTGAGATAGTTCTGTACCCGGCCGTCAAAGCGTGCGCTGGTTTCCAGTGCCATCAGCGGGGATGACCGGCAAAATAGGCTTTCAGGCTGTGTACCAGTCCTTCGACAGTGCGATCGTCGGCCACGACCTGCACAGGCAGCTCGTGCCCCCGCGCCGCTTCTGCTGTCTTCGGCCCGATGCAAGCCACTGCCAGGTTGAGCTGCGAGAAGTAACTGGAGAGGAGTGAGCAGTTAGAGACCCTTTCCCTTCCCGCTGGGATTTCTCCCTCTCCTCTCTCCTCTTGGCTCTCTTCTGGAATTTCGGCCTTCAACCGCTCGACAAAGTTGTGAACAGTCGAGGCGCTCGTGAAGACGACGGCGTCCACATTCCCCTGACGGAAATGGCGCGGCAGATCATCCCCGCCATGACCGACAACTGTCCGGTAGGCGGTGACGGCCGCAACCTCTGCGCCGACTCTGCGCAGGGTGTTCACCAACAGCGGGCGGGCAAGCGCAGACTGGGGCAGAAGCACTCTGCTTCCTCTGCCCACGCGCAGGCTGGCGGCCAGGGATTCGGCCACATATGCATCCGGCAACAGGTCTACTGAGAGGTTTAGCTCCTCTCTGACGGCGGATGCGGTGGCTGAGCCGACTGCCGCTACCATCGTGCTGTGCTGAGCAATACGCGCATGTTGAATTCCCAACGTGCTCAGCCGGTCGGCCAGCGTGTACACGGTGTTGGCGCTGGTGATCACCAGCCAATCGAACCGGCCCGCCGCCAACTCCTTCAGCGCCGCGTCGAGTTTTCCCGAATCCGCGCATGGCTTGATTTCGACCGTCGGATAGTGTAGCACCTCGGCGCCCTCCGCCTCCAATAGGCGGGTCAGGGATGAAGCCTGGCGCGAGGCGCGGGTATTGACGATGCGAAGACCTGTCAGCGGCTGGGCGTTCATTTCCCAGGCTCGTTCTGCTCTGTTTGGTGACCAGTATGCGTCGGCAATGACTACCGGTCGGCTCCGGTTGCGTCTTCACTCTCGGCGATCTGATCGATGATCTCCCGCGCGCCTTTGGTGAGCGCCAACTGTGCAAGGCTACGGCCCAACTGCTCGGCGTCGCCGTGTGTCCCGGTTAGCTGCGCATCGATTTGGCGGGTGCCGTCAAGCGCGCAGATGCGGCCCCACAGGCGCAGACTTTCCCCCTGCCCATCGTCTGCCGCCCGCTCCCCCAGGGCAGCGACCGGGGCGCTGCAACCGCCGCCGAGTCCGGCCAGAAAGGCGCGTTCAGCCGTCACGACCGCACGCGTGTCGCTGTCATCTAAGCGGCCGAAGAGCGCCAGCCATTCTGCCTCCTGCCGGCACTGTACGGCCAGCGCGCCCTGGCCCGGCGCCGGCAACATCATCTCAAACGGCAGCGTAACAGAGATGAGCGCGTCCAGCCCCAGCCGCTTGAGACCGGCTACCGCCAGAACCGCGGCATTATACGGACCGGCCGGATCAAGCGTCTTGCGGATTCGAGTGTCCACGTTGCCGCGAATGTCGAGGATGCGCAAGTCCGGGCGCCGCGCCAATAGTTGGGCGGCTCGGCGCCGGCTGCCCGTGCCGACTACGGCGCCTTCCCGCAGAGCGAGAAGAGCGGGTCGAAGCGTCCGACTTGCCCGGGTTGAGCGCACCGGTCTACCCGTCTCTTTGGACGCCTCTTCTCCACCGCGCACAATCAGCGCGTCCGCCACATCACCTCTGGCTAGAATCGCGCCCAGGGTCAGCCCCGCCGGATCAGCTACCGGCAGGTCCTTCAGGCTGTGGACCGCTGCGTCAATGCCGCCTTGCCGCAGCCGCTCCTCCAACTCCAGCGTAAACAGTCCTTTACCGCCGATGCTCGGCAAGGGTCTGTCCACAACCAGGTCCCCCTTGGTCTGAATCACAACCGTCTCGATTGTCAGGTCCGGATAGAGTGCATGGAGGCGCGCCGCCACATGCTCTGTCTGCCAAATGGCCAGGGCCGACCCACGGCTGCCAAGACGGATGCGACGAGGGGTGGACATTTCTTGAATGCCTACAACGGTTGCGGCATGGTCACGGCTAAGCCCAAAGAACGAAGAAGCTCACATTCAGGCGTTCACCGCAACGCTCCACATCAGAGATTTGGTAAGAATAGCAGCAGCCTATGCGCCGGTCAAGTGTCACCGGTCTGATGGCGCTTCCCAAAGATCGCAGGTCTCGTCTGTTGCCGCTTTTGCAATATTCAAGTAAAATTGGGCAGTTTATTCTTATCCAGGCTGGCGAAACATGACCACTTTGCGCCTGCCCGGCCTCGTTGATGCGCACGTCCATCTGCGGGAACCGGGTTATACCCAGAAAGAGGACCTCCATTCGGGCACATGCGCTGCGCTGGCCGGCGGCGTGACGACCGTGCTGGACATGCCCAACACCGTTCCGCCCACTTCCACCCCGAAGCATTTGCAGGAAAAGGTGAATCTGGCCGAGGAAAAAGCGGTCTGTGACGTGGGGCTGTTTGTCGGCGCGACAGTAGCCGACAGCGACGCTTACCTGCCCGTGGCGACGCGGGCGTGCGGTCTCAAGATCTACGTCAACGAGACTTTTGGCAGTCTGCGCATCGAAGAGTTGGGCCTGCTCCATCGACTGTTCCGGACGTGGGCGGCCCGCGCCGGCGAACTGGGCGGCTGGAGACAGGCTGCCTCGCCCGCCACCTCGCTCGGTCCAATCGCCGTCCATGCCGAGGAGTTGATGGTACCCGCCTGTCTGACCCTCAGCCACATCTATGGTGTGCCGCTGCACATCGTTCATGTCAGCCGCCGCAGCGAGATCGAACTGATCCGCGCGGCGAAGGAGAAGGGCATTCCGGTCACCTGCGAGGCCACGCCCCATCATCTCTTCCTGACCGAGGAGGACTATGAGCGCGGCGGCAATCGTTTCGATATGCGTCCTAAACTGGCGACGCCGGACGACGCGGCGGCACTGTGGGAGAATCTGGATGTCATCGACATTTTCGCCACCGATCACGCGCCCCATACGCTGTCTGAGAAGGGTATAAAACGGCGAGGAGAGCGTATAGAGGAGGGAGAAGAGAGAAACGCCTTTGCCACACCAGACGTTTCACAGAGCGACGGCGCTAACTCCCCACGCCTCACTCCTCAATCCTCACACTTCCCGCTTCCCGGCGTGCCCGGCGTGGAGACGATGCTGCCCTTGCTGCTGACAGCCGTAGACGCCGGGCAGTTGGAGTTGGACGACGTGCTTCTGCGCTGTGTCGAGAATCCCCGACGCATCTACTGCCTGCCGCAGCAACCGCAGACCTGGGTCGAGGCGGAAACTGACACAGTCTACGAGATTAACGATGAGCGGATGCGCACACGTTGCGGCTGGACGCCCTTTGCCGGGCGGCGGGTTTTGGGTCGCGTTGTTAAGGTGGTCCTGCGGGGCGAAACCGTTTTCGACGGTGAGCGGGTTCTGGCCGCGCCGGGCAGCGGGCGCGTTCTGTTCCAAGACAGTGGACATTAGCCGGAGGGCACAGGTAAAGAACAGATGACGAATACGATAGAGAGCTTCGCGGGAGAGGATATTCTCAGTGTCAGCCAGTTTGATCGCGCCTCGCTGCACGCCATTTTCGGCGTCGCCCACGAGATGCGCGTTCTGGTTGAGCGTTTCGGCGGCGCAGAGTTGTTGCATGGCAAAATCCTGGCCAACCTCTTTTACGAACCGTCAACCCGCACCAGTTCCAGTTTTACAGCCGCCATGCAACGCCTGGGCGGGCAGGTCATTCCTATCAACAATGTTCAATATAGCTCCGTCAGCAAAGGCGAGAGCCTGCCGGACACCGTGCGCACGCTCGAATGTTACGCCGATGTAATTGTCATCCGTCATCCGGAAGTGGGCGCCGCGGCCACTGCCGCCTACTATGCTGACAAGCCGGTCATCAACGCCGGCGACGGCGTCGGCGAGCACCCGACCCAGGCTCTGCTCGATCTTTTCACCGTGCAGGAAGAGCTACAGCAGATCGACGAACTGACGGTTGTGATGGTGGGGGATCTGCGCTTTGGCCGCACAGTGCATAGCCTGACCAAACTGCTGCTGAACTACAACGTATCGTTCGTATTTGTCAGCCCGGAGATCCTGCGCCTGCCCGCCGATGTCCTGGAGGCGGTCGAGGCGTCCGGCCATTCCTATCGCCAGCTTGAGGATCTGCACACTGTCATCGGCGAGGCGGATGTACTCTACATGACGCGCGTGCAAAGGGAGCGTTTCACCGATCTGGCCGAGTATGACCGGGTCAAGGATTTCTTCGTCGTCGACCAGGAGTTGATGGCAGGGGCCAGAGAGAAGATGATCGTCATGCACCCCCTGCCGCGTGTAGGCGAGATCAGTTACGCCATGGATGACGATCCCCGGGCGGCTTATTTTCGCCAGATGCGCAACGGCATGTACGTCCGCATGGCGCTGCTGGCCGCGCTGCTGGGCAAGGCGTGACCACCGGCGCGAGCAAAGAGGAGAGGAACAGCGGCGGCGATGCTGCCCGGCTCAGAGGGGACTTCCCCGCTTGGGGAAAGGACGTTGTCTATGGCGTCCCACGGCTTGACGCCAGCTTTCTGAAGTGTGTCCAAAAAACTCTTAATGATTTTGACGTCCTGAAGGCTCTCCTCTATAATTTCTAGAATTCTGTCCTACAGACCTCCGGGGACTCTACCTGTTGCAAACCGGCGGACGTACCGATTGAACCTTGCCAACCCACTATGTGCCGCAGTATGAAATGTGCCTCTGCGCGATAGAGGCGCGACTTGGATGAAGAAGGAAGGAACGCATGAAACGGATTGTGATCACAGGCATGGGCGCGTTCACACCTATTGGCAATGACCCCTGTACTTTCTGGGAAAACCTGCTAGCCGGCAAATCCGGCGCAGGGCCGCTGACGTTATTTGATGCCGGGGATATGCCTTACAACATCGCCTGTGAGGTAAAGGAGTTCGACGCGCGGAATTATATGGATCGAAAGGTCATTCGGCGCACGGCGCGGGCGACACAGCTCGGCGTCGCTTCGACAAAACAGGCGCTGGCCGACGCCGGCATTGAAATCAGCAAAGAGAATCGGGATGAGGTCGGTGTGATGATGGCCACCGGAGGCGGCGGGATAATCGAGATAGAGCACGCCACCGAAAAACTGGTCGATAAGTCCTGGAAAACGGTGGGGCCGTTTGTCGTGCCCAGCGCCATGGCCAACGCGACCAGTTGTGTCGTATCGATGGCGGTAGGCGCGCGCGGACCGGTCATGACCAGCGCGGCGGCCTGCGCCAGCGGCAATTACTCGATTGTGGAGGCGTATCACTTCTTGCAGCGGGGCGAAGCCGATGTGATGATCGCCGGCGGTACCGAATCGGCGATTTCGATGTTGACATTTGCCGCTTTCGGCAACATGGGGCCGCTTTCGAAAGATACGCACATTCCGCAGCAAGCCTGTCGCCCTTTTTCCATCGACCGCAATGGATTTGTCAGCGGTGAAGGGGCTGTAACGATGATCTTGGAGACGGAAGAGCATGCCAAAGCGCGGGGGGCAAAGATATACGCCGAGGTCCTCGGCGGCGCTTTGACCGGCGACGCCTACCACCTGACCGCTCCGGACCCCAGCGCCGAGGGCGCCAGTCGCGCGATTCGGAAAGCCCTGCGCTATTCCAACCTCGCCCCTGCCGATGTAGACGTGATCCTGGCCCATGGCACCGGCACCGAGCTGAACGATGAGGTCGAAGCCCTCGCCATCCGCCAGGTTTTTGGTCAGCCGACACCCAAAACCACCAGCATCAAGAGCATGGTGGGCCACGCGCTGGGAGCCGCCGGCGCCGAATCCGCCCTGGCCGCAGTCATGTCCATCCGCGAGGACATCATCCCGCCGACGATCAACTATACTGAAGACCCGAAGCTGGGCGTTGATGTCGTCGGCAATCAGCCTCTGGCCTATCCGGTGCAGCGCGCGATCGTCAATGCCTTCGGCTTTGGCGGACAGAACGTCGTGGCCGTTTTCGGCCAGTACGACGGCTGACTGAGCGGTGCGCTGCCGCACTGCAGATTTGCGCGCGCGATCAAACGTCAAGGTTAGATGAACTGAACGCGACGGGCTGCCGCTTGGCTACAGGAGGCCCCAAATGCGCGTCAGGCCTGCCAGCACCAACAGCCCCGTGATGACGAAGGTCAGGGCGCCGTTGCGCAGGCGTACAGTCTCGTCCGCCCGCTTCGTCCATATCCAGCCGATATGCAGGAAAGCGATGGCGAGCAGCATTGTAGAGGGATGCTCAATCGTGCGCGCCGCATTGGCTCCCACGATGCCCAAACTCGCGGCCACGCCCCACAGAATCAAGCCGAGCAGCAACTGGATATCCACGATAATGATGGCGTATGTCCCGATGCGCTGCACCAGTCGGCTCCACGTCTGCCCGCGCAGCCAGTTGACCAGATAGACCACCACCGCCACGGCCAGCGCCAGCGATGCCAGATATTGCCAGCCGCTATGGGCGTTGGTCAAAAAGATGTATGTGTTGTACATATTGAATCGTTCCTCTTTTTCAGTTTATGGTACTTCGTCCCAGGCGCTCTTCGATTGCGCCAAGCGCGATATTATCACACCTGCTGCGGCATAACTGTATTCGACCATCCAAAAAAATAGTTTTTTGCGCGTCCATCTGTTAAACTGCACAACAATTCGGACGCCCAAGCGCGGCATGGCGGAATTCCTGTTTATTCGCGCGAAAACGCCTACAAATTGCATTCAAATGACGCAGCAGTTGCGCGTCTCACAGATATGGCGGAGTGACAAGCATTGAGAAAACTTCAAGGGCAGGTAGCGATTATCACCGGCGGGGGGCGCGGAATCGGTGCGGCCGCGGGCCATCTGCTGGCCGAGGCCGGCGCTGCTGTGGTCCTCAGCGCGCGCAGCGAAGATCAGATCGAAGCCGTCGCCAGGGAGATCCGCAGCACGGGGGCGCGGGCCATCGCGGTGCCCTGCGATGTCGCCAATTCTGAACAGATCGAAGAGGTCGTTGAGGCGGCTCTCACCCAGTATGACCGGGTCGACATGTTGGTGAACAACGCCGGCATCATCTGGCCGGTCGAACAGATCGCTGAGGCCGACCCTGAGGAATGGGCTTACAACATCCATTGCAATCTCGTTGGGCCTTTCCAGCTGGCCCGCAATGTGCTGCCGGTGATGATGGAGCAGCGTTACGGTCGCATCATAAACGTCTCCAGCGGGGCGGGCGCGAATCCTGTGCTCGGATGGAGCGCCTACTGCGCGTCCAAGGCCGGCCTCAATATGCTGACCCGTTGCCTGGCGGTGGAGTTGCAAGCCGACGGCGTGACCGGCGTGACGGTCAACGCGCTCGCGCCCGGCATGGTGGATACGGAGATGCAGGCGGACATACGCAGCATTGACACGCACGATTCGAGCTTGGACTACAGTCAGTTCCATGAGGCCCACCAGCAGGGCACCTTACTTAGCCCGATGACGGCCGCGCGCCTCATCTATTGGCTCGTCGGCCCCTGGAGCCGGGGTCATTCCGGCGAGATGTTCAGCCGAGCAGACGCGGCATGGGTTGCCAAAGTAGAGCAAGACCTGGCTTAAGAACGGTTAGCAATCACCTAATTTGGAGGCTTAGCACTGATGGTATATGAGCGGATTGCCGTTCCCAGCGAAGGCAAAAAGATCGGCATCGACCAAGACGGAAACTTGCAGGTGCCGGACAATCCCATCGTCTGTTTCATCGAGGGCGATGGCACCGGCCCGGACATCTGGGCTGCCAGCCAACCGGTGCTGGACGCGGCGGTGGCCAAGGCGTATGGCGGCCAGAAGAGGATCGTCTGGATGGAGGTCTACGCCGGGGACAAGGCCAATAGCGTCTACCAGGAGATCGTATGGTTGCCCCAGGAGACGCTGGACGCGATCGACGACTATATGGTCGCACTCAAAGGGCCTCTGACCACGCCGGTGGGCGGCGGCATCCGCAGCATCAACGTGGCGCTGCGCCAGAAGCTCGATCTCTATGCCTGTGTGCGCCCGGTGCGGTACTTCAACGGCGTCCCCAGCCCGGTGAAGCAGCCGCAACTGGTGGATATGGTGATCTTTCGCGAGAACACCGAGGATATCTACGCCGGCATCGAGTTTGAGGAAGGCGACGAGGAGACGGCGCGCTTCAAAGAACTGTTCGGCGCGGCCTTCGGTGAACGCTTCGCCAAAGTGCGCTTTCCCGACACCTCCGGTTTCGGCATCAAGCCGGTCAGCCAGGAGGGCACCGACCGGCTGGTGCGCGCCGCCATCCAATACGCGCTCGACAACGGGCGCGAGAGTGTGACGCTTGTCCATAAGGGCAACATCATGAAGTTCACCGAGGGGGCATTCCGCAACTGGGGCTATCAGACCGCCGACCGCAGATTCGGCGCGCAACTGCTGGATGGCGGCCCCTGGCGTAAACTGCCGGCCGCGGACGGTGGCGAAATCATCGTCAAGGATGTCATCGCCGACTCCATGCTGCAACAGATTCTCACCCGCCCGGCTGAGTATGAAGTGGTGGCGACGCTCAACCTGAACGGCGACTATATCAGCGACGCGCTGGCCGCGCAGGTGGGCGGCATCGGCATCGCCCCCGGCGCCAACATCAACTACGAGACCGGCCGCGCCATCTTTGAGGCCACTCACGGCACCGCCCCCAAATATGCCGGCCAGGACAAGGTCAACCCGTCGTCGGTGATTCTCTCCGGCGAGATGATGCTGCGCCATCTGGGATGGAACGAGGCCGCCGACTTGATCACCCAGGCAATGGAACGAACGATCGGTCAGAAGCGGGTCACCTACGACTTTGAACGGCTGATGGAACGCGCGACGCTGCTCAAGTGCAGTGAATTCGGCCAGGCGCTGATCGAAAACATGTAAAGCTGGCTGCCAAGACGCGAAGCCCGAAAAGAGGGGTGGCCCGCGCCGAGTGCGCGATCCGCCCCTTTTTCAGTTGGGTTATTGACGAGTGGCGGCTGAAATATCTCTATCCCTGAAATTGAGAGCGTCACATGGCGGAAACTCTTTATAAGCGCTGCCCCACTTGCGACCAGTTCCTGCCGGAGGCTGAGCAACTCTGCAGGCAATGCGGGCACACCTTTGACTCCTCGTCGTCGAGACCTCGTGCGAGGAAATGGTTGATTCGAGGCGTGGTTGTCGGTGGTCTGGTACTGCTGCTCATTCTGTCATTTGTCTTTGAGAGCCGGCCTACGTCCGACTTCGCCAACTCACCCGTCGTCTCCCGCCCTACCTGGACAAGCACTCCGGCCCATTCGACACCAGTACATGGTGACCGGAACATTGTCGAGTCCAACGCCACTAAAACACCCGATCCTGGGCCTTTTGTGCGGGTCGATAGAGACATGAACGTAAGGGGAGGGCCTGGCACTTACTATCCAATCGTCGGTTCAGCTTGGTCGGGCGATGAGTTTCTCATCCTTGCCAAGAATTCCGCCGGCGATTGGTGGCAGATCAACTATGAAGGATCTCCGGTCTGGATCTATGCCCCTCTGGTCGAGGCGATAGGTACGGAGAAAGCTTTTATAGGTGTCTTGATGCCGCCCACTCTTAGCTCTGCCCAAGTCTTCAACCGGGTCGCACCGGCGATCGCCTACGTTCAAACGGACGAAGGGAGCGGCAGCGGAGTATTGATCGAGGGCAGATATCTCGTTACGAATCATCACGTCGTCTGGCCGTTTGACACGGCTCGCGTCGTGTTTCCGAACGGTGCGGAGTTCGATGCGGTAGGGGTCAAAGGGTGGGATCGGGAGGCAGACCTGGCGGTGCTCGGCCCGATCGACACGGCGACGCACCCTGTGCCACTGATCGACGGGGAGAGTACGCCGATCGGGGCCGACATGTACCTGATCGGCTATCCTGCGGAGTTCGAATCGTTTCCGCAGCCAACAATCGTAAAGGGGATCTTGTCGCGCCTGCGACAGAGTGGGTCAAAGGGAATAACCTATTTTCAAACCGATGCCTCCATCGCGGGAGGGCAGAGTGGAGGCGCCTTGGTCTCGGAAGCGGGCGCCGTGATCGGCATCAGCGGTTCCAGCATTGCCGATGGCAAGTTCGCGCTCGTCGCCTCGTCAGCCGATCTTCTGCCGCGCATCCGCAAACTCATTGCCGGCGGCGGAGATCCAGTCAGTGGCGAGCGCAGAAGGCGGGCAGCAGTCCACTACGACGGCGGTATAGACTTGTTGGGACTCGCGCTGGAGCAGGGGGAAGAGCGACTTTCATCACGCGAGTTGATTGTTCTCAGACAGGATTTGGCTCTTTGGGTGGGCATGCGATGGCAGATCACTCCAGGACTTGCCGTCAATTACGCAATATCCCTGCGGCTCCACGACAAATGGAGTAGAAGAGTATTTCAGCAAGATGAAGTCCTGACAAACTCGGACTCCCGGCTAACGAGAAACTGGTCGGCGCAAGAGCCGGTCGACACGTGGTTTCCCCTTGATTTACCAGCAGACCTACCGCCAGGAGATTACGAGTTGCGGCTAGTCGTTTACAACATTGAGACGCTAACACCTACAGTCGAAATCGATGTATGGGAGCCGGATGTTCTGGTGGCGCGGCTGCAGTCGGGTGAGGGCCAGTGAAGGGCGCGAGCACGCTTGCCCATTATGCTGGGTATGGCGTCCCATTGGAGAAATGTTTGTCGAGCCAGATTCCAATCGGTGGGGCAGCATAAAGTTACAGGGAATTTTTTTTATTCCCTGCCCTAAATTGACAGGATCACAGGTGATGATTATGATTCGGTTAAGGATTCAATTTTACCTGAAAAGAGCGTCCTGAAGTCGTCACCAGTCTCAAATTCGCCCCCCGCGAAAGGAGTTTCCAGCCAATGGCTGCCCTCGTAGCATCGATCTACAAAGGCATAACCTACAGAGGCGCGGAGGGTCAGTGGGCTTGGATTTTGCACCGGGCCAGCGGGCTTGGCATTGTGCTATTCCTGTATATGCATATCGTCAGTATCTTCATTGCCGCCATCGGGCCAGAGCCGTATGAATGGGTCCACAAAATCCTCTACATATCGCCGCCGGCCAAGGTCATGGAAGTCTTTCTCCTGTTCGGCGTGCTCTATCACGCGGCCAACGGCATGAGGATCATCATCATCGACTTCTTCCCGGCGCTGGGCAGGTACCAGCGGACGATTGTGCGCATCGAACTGGCGCTTGTAGTTTTGGTGCTGGTGCCGGCAGCCATAATCACCCTGAATGGCCTCTTCTGAGGAGCGCAACATGACATTTGCATCGTCTAGTCGACCAATCAAGGGGAAACTCCGCTACGGCGCACCCAATAACGAACGCAAAATCTGGCTGTTCATGCGCCTCAGTGGGCTGGTGATGTTTGTCACTGTTGTCTTCCACCTGCTCTATATGCACATGTTCGTGCGCGTCGAAAACATCACCTTCGATAACATTGCCGAGCGCTGGTCAGGCCCGGCCGGCGTGTTCTGGCGCCTGTTCGACGCCTCGCTCCTCTTCATCGGTATGGCCCACGGCATGAACGGCGCGCGCTTTTCGATCAACGACTATGTGCATAACAAGATTCTAAATTTTCTACTCACCGCCCTTGTCTATGGGGTCGGGCTTCTGTTGATTCTGGCCGGAAGCCTGGCGATTATTCTGGGCGCCGGCGGCCTCGGACGGCTTTTTGAGCGTCTAGTGGGGACGGGGTAGTAGACGTCCTTCCGCTTCACTACATGAGGGCAAGGTGTAAAATGCCCTGCCGCTTCGCCACATGAGGGCAAGATGATCCACACGCACAAGTTTGAAACGATCGTTGTCGGCGCCGGCGGCGCCGGTCTGATGGCGGCGCTCTATGCCAGCCAGGGTAGCGACACAGCTGTTCTCACAAAGCTCTATCCTACCCGAAGCCATACCGGAACAGCGCAGGGCGGAATCGGCGCAGCCCTGGGCAATCTCGAAGAGGATCGGGCCGAATGGCACACATTTGATACGATCAAGGGCAGCGACTATCTCGCCGACCAGGACGCGGTCGATCTCATGTGCCAGGAGGCGGTCGAGGTCATATACGAGTTGGAGCACATGGGCCTGCCCTTTGACCGCACGCCCGAGGGCAAGATCGCGCAACGCCCGTTCGGCGGCCACACCAGCAACTTCGGCGAAAAACCGGTGCGTCGCGCATGTCACGCCGCCGACCGCACCGGCCACATGATTTTGCAGACTCTCTACCAGCAGTGCATCGCGCGCAACGTGCGCTTCTTTGATGAGTTCCACGTGCTTGACCTGCTGCTCTCCGACGACGGACGGGCAACCGGCGTCGTCGCCTACGAGATCGACAGCGGCGACCTGCACGTGTTCCACGGCAAGGCCCTGATCTTCGCCACCGGCGGCTTTGGCCGCATGTGGGAGATCACCAGCAACGCCCACAGCCTTACCGGTGACGGCCCCGCCATTGCGCTGCATACCGGCATCCCCCTGGAGGACATGGAGTTCTTCCAATTTCACCCCACCGGCATCTACAAGATGGGCATTCTCATCACCGAGGGCGTGCGCGGCGAAGGCGGCATCCTGCGCAATCGCGACGGCGAGCGTTTCATGGAGCGGTACGCGCCAAACTTGAAGGACTTGGCCAGTCGCGACGTGGTCAGCCGCGCCATCTACCTGGAGATCCGCGACAACAAGGGCATTGACGGCGCGCGCTACGTTCATCTCGACGCCACGCACCTGGGACGCCAAGTGGTGGAGACGAAACTGGCGGACAGCGCCGAATTCTGCAAGACCTACCTCGGCATCGATCCGGCGCTGGAGCCGATGCCTGTCCAGCCCACAGCCCACTACGCCATGGGCGGCATCCCCACCAGCGTGGACGGCGAGGTGCAGCGCAACGCCCAGGGCGAGATCGTGCCCGGCTTCTACGCCGCGGGTGAAGTGGCCTGCGTCAGTGTACATGGCGCCAATCGCCTGGGCACCAATAGTCTTGTGGATCTGGTCGTCTTCGGCAAGCGCGCCGGCAAGGCCGCGGTGACCTATTGCCAGCAAAACGATTGGGCGGAGTTGCCCTCAGAGACGTGGGAGCCTACGCAGGCCATGCTGCAGGACATGATGAGCCATGCCGGCAAGTACAATGTCGCCGACCTTCGCACTGAAATGCAGGCGCTGATGATGGATCACGTAGGCGTTTTCCGTACCGAAGAGGGCATCCAGGCGGCGTTGACTCGTGTGCGCGAACTGCAGGAGTGCGGGCGCGACATTACGATCATGGACAAGGGCAAGCGCTTCAATACCGACATTCTGGAGGCCATCGAACTGCAGAATCTGCTCGACCTTGCCGAGGTCACCGCCGCCAGCGCGCTGGCACGCCAGGAAAGCCGCGGGGCGCACAGCCGCGAAGACTATAAAGCCCGTGACGATGAGAACTGGCTTACACACACCTACGCGTCGAAAGTAGATGGGGAGATCAGCTTGGACTATGCGCCGGTGAACATCACTATCCACCAACCCAAGGAGCGAACCTACTAAAATGCGCATCCAAATGCGAATTCGCAGATTCAATCCGGAGACAGATTCCAGCCCCTGGTGGGGAGAGTACTGGGTTGATGTGGAAGGGTCGGATCGGGTGCTGGACGCATTGCACCAGGTGAAGTGGTATCAGGATGGCACGCTCACACTGCGGCGCTCCTGCGCCCACGGTATCTGCGGCAGCGATGCGATGGTGATCAACGGGCGCAACGCGCTGGCCTGCAAAGTGTTGATGCAGGACGTTGGCGACGTGTGCCAGATCGAACCACTGCGCTCGATGCCGTTGATCAAGGACCTTGTGGTGGATATGGAACCTTTTTTCGCCAAATACCGCGCCGTACTGCCCTACCTGATCAACGATGAGATACCGGCCTCCGGCGAGCGACCGCAGAGCCAGGAGGCCCGCGCCCGCTACGACGATACGACCAAATGTATTCTGTGCGCGGCCTGCACGACCTCCTGCCCCAGCTTTTGGGCCAACGAGGACTACATCGGCCCGGCTGCGATCGTCCAGGCGCATCGCTTTATCTTCGATGACCGCGACACGGCTGCGGATCTGCGGCTGCGCGTGCTCAACGACGTGGATGGCGTCTGGCGCTGCCGCACCGTCTTCAACTGTGTCCAGGCGTGCCCGCGCGATATCGATGTGACGCGCGCAATCGGTGAGGTGAAGCTGGCTCTGATGTCAGCGTGACATCCGCCACTGTTCAAGCAAGACGTCCACTGGAACCGTCTCCCTCAGTTCAGTCCGGACGCACGGTATCCTCCAGCCATGCCCGCAACCGGGTGGCCAGCCGCGGCTTCGGCGTTTCCGTCTCCATTTCCACACCTCTCAAAGCAAGTGCAAAGGCCGCGCCGTCCTCAAAACGGTCCTCCGGCTGCTTGGCAAGCGCCTTCAGAATCACCTGTTCCAATTCAGGCGAGACCCAATTGAACTCCGAGGGAGGCGGGGGTTCCTGGTTGAGATGGGCCTCCAGCACCTCCTCGCGGGAGCCGTAAAAGGGCCTGCGCCCCGCAACCATCAGATAAAGCACGACTCCCAGACTGTACAGGTCCGAGCGGCGGTCGGGTTCCGCTTCGGCGCGTATCTGCTCCGGCGCCAGAAATGCCGGGGTACCATATATGCCCGGCCCGCTGTTTGTCGGGTTGTCGATTTCGTAGACCGTGCCGAAGTCGAAAAGCAGTGCCCGTCCGACCGATCCCAGCAAAATATTGGAAGTTTTTATATCCCGGTGGACGTAGCCGAGCCCGTGGAGATACTCTAACGCCTCAGCGACCTGGCGGGCAATGTCGATGGCCGCAACTTCGCCGATCGACTTGGCGCGTTGCAGAAACTGCTCCAGCGTTCCACCTTCGACTAGCTCCATGGCAATGAAAAGGCGGCCGTTGGCCTCGCCGGCGTCGTAGGCGCGCAGGATTCCCGGATGGCGCAACCGGGCCAACGTGCGGTACTCCATCTCGAAGCATGAGCGCATATGGGGCTGGCTCGCCGCCACGCTGTTGAGCGCCTTAAGAGCCACCTGCCTGCCGGTCAGGTCCTGCGCACGGTACACAATGGCCGTCGCACCCTGCCCTAACGGCTCAAGTATCCGGTACCGCCCCAGTTGTGAGGATATAGGGAGTAGATTGCTTCCAGGGTTCGCGCCGTAGGACATGACAACATCTTTGGTGGCAGGGAGGGGGGCAATAAGTGGTTAGTCGACAGCGGCTTGCGGCTTTGCTATCCACTCTTCACTGTCCGGCATTATAGCCCACTGAACTGGGGTTGCCAATGATGGTAGTGACTGTCGACGAGTCCAACGCCCCTCTGCCTCCACTCCTATGATGAACTGATGTCAGGATAAAACAACTCCGCCCCTCGCAGCCCGGTGTGGGCATTCTGCCCCAGATGCCAGCGCCCCAGATTGGCCCAGAACAGCACCGACAACTCCGGGCCGCCGAAACAGACATTGGTTGGCGCTCCCAGGATCGTTCCTTCGTAGTCGTCCATCAGGACTGTGAGATCGCCATTGGGCAAAACCCGCAAAATCGTATCCGGCCGGTAGCAGGAGATCAGGAAGCCGCCATCGGCGCAAAAAGCCAGCCCGTCCGGCACGATGTGGGGCAACTCGACAACTGTTTCCGTCGGCCCAGCCTTGCGGCCATCCTCTACCGGAAAGCGGACGATGCGCGGGGGGCTGAGCGACATGGCGATATACAGGAACTCGCTATCGGGACTGAGCGCGCAGCCGTTGGGAAACTGGCTGTTCTCGGTGTCGATCAGGTTGGTTGTCCCGCCCGGCGCGACGCAGAAGATGCAGCCGTCATCGCCGTACCACGTGCCGGAATCGGTTACATAGAGATTGCCCTGCGCGTCGAAGGCGGGATAGTTGGGCGTGCGCATCGGGCGCGCCTCGCTGCCGGCGCTGTACCGGCTGACCGCGCCCGCCGGCGTCACCTTGTAGACGGCGCCGCGGTCGGCGGTACAGATATAGACGTTAGCGGCCGCGTCCAGCGCCAGGCCCAGATTGAGGCCACCCGTGTCTGCATACGTCTCAACTTGGCGCGTCGCGCAATCGATGCGATAGACCTGCCCCGTTTCACCGCCTGCGTAAATGTTGCCATCAGGCCCCAGCGCCACCCCTTCGGGATGGTCGAGACCCTCGACAAACGCTTCAGCATGTTTCAAATTGATCAACGGCATGGCCAGTCTCCTAAACTGAGGTGAATCCCGCGTGTGACCTAAATTCGGCGCTTGGGAAGGGCCGATACATTACGCACGACGAGATACGCAATACGGCAGAGCGAGGATTCCAGTGCAAACATCCTCTAGTACCTGTTGCTCACAACACCCGGCTGCCACTGGTTCGCGCCCATTACCTGCTGCACCAATTCCGACGGATTTTCCAGGTCGGCCAACTGGGCGCGCATATCCTCCTGCGTAACGTAGAAGGGGCGGATATACATCCCCAATAAGACGGAACGCGCCTTGTCAGTTACATTGGGCCGGGCCGAGTGCCAAGTCCTTCCGTTCATCACCATCACACTGCCGCGCTGGCCGGTCAGAACCTCCGCTTCCTCGATCCACTGGGGGGCGATTTCGGGCGCCGGTCGATGGCCTTTCAGATGACTGTTGGGCAAAATGCCCGTGCCCCCATTCTCGACCGTCAAGTCGTCGAGCAGCCACATCGTCTGCCCGCTTACGTTGTCGGTCGGCCAGGGCTGGTTCACACGCTGGAACGGAAAGTCAGGATGCCAACCATAACGGTTGAAACCGGGATAGGCAGTGTTCGCGGTCCACGTGGAGCAGATCATATCCTTGTCGAGATACTCTCTCCAGATCGAGACGATCAAGGGATGGGTCATCAGCTCCACAAAAATCGGATCTTTGACCGCGATGCGGGCGACGCGTTGGGTCCTCGTCCGCCACGTCCCCTCCGTTGCCTCCTCCTCCAACAGGCGTTCCAGCACAGTGCGGGCTTCATCCGCTTTCTCCGTAGTGATCACCCCAGGGATTACGCAATAGCCCCGTTCATCCATCTCGGCGATGATTTTGGAAACTTCATGTTGCACGTCCGTAATCTTGTCCACGAGCAGTACTCCTGTGTCTAATTATCCGTTCACGAGAAAACCGGCTCATACCGGTATTCCGCGGCAATAGGCGAGACAGTCCCAGTGTCGTCCCCCTCCGGGTGGTCAGGCGGCGGCCAGCGGCGGTTGGCCGTGCGTGATCAACCAGTCAACAAATTTGGCCCGCATTGACGGCGAACGGGCATGACCGACTTCCGGGTCCACGAAATGCTCTGCCCGCCCGCCCCGGTCGTTGATTAGGCGCACCGTCTCCGCGTTGGTGGACGCCGGGCAGTCGGTATCGAGGCCGCCGTCAATGAAGAGGACCGGCCGGTCCGTATAACGGTCGGGATGGGACTGGGTGGCGTATTCCGCGCACCAGTCGTCGCACCAGGTCCCCTGCTGTGCCTGCCGGCACCACTCATCGGCCTGGAAAAAACTCGACCGGCCCACAATCGAAACCATCGAAACATACGAACTGTTCCCGGCGAAGACCATCTGCGCAATCAGGCCGCCCATCGAGGACCCGCACACCTGGGGATTGCGGCCTGAACTGAACGGCAGTGCCATGACAGCCTCGAATAGCGCCGGCGCCTCTGTGCGCGTCCTGTCCATCGCCTGGCAGACAAATGCCCAGCCGTTGAACTGGGCCCGAAACCAGGCGTCACTTCTGCGTTCGCCGTGTTCGAAACAGTCGGGCGCCACAACGCAAAACCCCGCTGATGCCAGTTGCACCAGCGATTGATCGGGGTTCTCGATGCTACCCTTGTCGCCGGTCCAGCCGTGGTAGTGGATGACCACCAGGCCCTCAGCCACTCGTGTATCGCGCAAAATGAATGAGGGGATGCCGGCAAGTTCCTCTCTGTATATGGCAAGCATGGCGAAACTATGCCTTGTGATTTCCCCCAAACTCCCGTTCGAGCGTCGTCGGCCAGGCCCGGAAGAGTTGGCGCTGCTCTGGTGAGTATCGCTCATACGTCTGGGGCAAAATGTACTGATCTTCATCCATTGTGGCGATGTTCTGCGACTTCATCCAGAACGGACCGTAACCGACATGGATCGTCTTGCGGGTTGTATTGGAGCGATTGGTCAGGCCGCCGTGACGCAGATTCTCGGTGAACAGTATTGCATCGCCGGCCTGCACTGGCAGCCCGATCATGCCCGGTTCCTCGTCCGGGTTAGTGCCCTGATAAGGAGATTTCATGTTGCTCTTGTGCGTCGCCGGCACAACGCAGAAAGGCCCTTCGTCCGGCCCAACGTCATGTACGAAATAGACCATCCGCACCATCATGCAGTTGATCCCTGCCTGGTTATAGGCATACATATGCTTGACGCCAATCGGCCCGCCCATATGCGTTCCGGTCTGGTTGCCGGGGTAGCGGATGCGGATTTCAGAGTTGTTGATCGTCGGCCTATCCTGAACGATGGCGTGAATGTAGGACATCGTCGGCGCGTGATTTACCAGCACGTCAAATGCGGTGTCGGCATTGAAAAAGTCCTCGATCATCAGCGTATTCCCTGTTTCCCTGGCGCCGTTGACATAGTACCCTCTCTCGACGTTGTGATGATACTCCAATCGGCCTATGGGGCTTTTCCAGCGCGGCGACTGCGTCACGCGCCGAGCCGCTTCCTCTTCCAGCGCGTCAATGGCCGCCGCCAGGCTCCCGACCTGATCGTCCGTCAGCAGACCGGGAATCGTGAGATGTCCCACGCGATCAAATTCGTACTGCTCGATTTCGTTCATCTGTCTCTCCCCACACCGGTGGTCAAAAAAGCTATTGGCTGCCGGCCGCAGCAGCAATTACGTCTCTTACGGGTCCCAGGCAATCCGGTCGTCGTCTCCGGATGCGCCTCCAGCCCAATGCTGCCCTCCTGCAGCGCCCCGCCGGGCAGTTCGAATTCGAAATCCGCCGGGAAGGCACGATGAGTGGGAACACTGTACTGGATCCCCAGCCCCGCTGGCAAACCCCCCTAAATCCGGTGTCCGTTCAACCGCAGTTCCAGCAGGGGAGCCTGGGTCCTCTCCTGATATGCTGTAAGTAAGCGCACGCGCGCGCGTCGCTGCCACAGCTGAACGACATCCAAAAAAATATAGGCGTAAACCCCACCTCTTCAATTGAAGCAAAGGTGTGCATCCCGATTTCCTGTCGATCAACTAGAGCTAAGAGCATCCCATCCTGGCGGAAACTTGGATACCTGCCCGGCCAACCATCGCAGTTGTACCAGCTGTACCGGACTCGGCCCATCGTCTGTTATCTTGGCAATCCCAAAATCCTGAATATCTTGTTTCAGACAACGGTTTCCCTTCATGGTAACATCTCGGCTGCCGCCAATCAAGGAAAGGTCATAGTGTCCGAGAAACCCACGAGTCGTGGCGTCGCGCCGGCATTCAACCCTGCATCTGCACGCCATCCGTCCCCGTTACAAAACCCAAGCCACATTGCGCCCGGGGCTTTCAGCGCAGTCCGCGTGCAGGCTGCGCAGAGCCGGCCGCGTTTGCCAACAGGCGTCGATCACCAGCGGACAGAGTTCCGCGAACAGGCAGCGTTCCCGGTGCGAGGAACTGCCGACAGCCACGTCCGCCAGCGGCGCCACTGCCAGATCCTCTTTCCACTGTCTGTTGGGATCGGGAACCTGCGGGGTATATGGGGTTGAGGATGGGGAAAACGGCAGCGTAGACTACTGTTCCGGCTGTCAGCTCAGGCTTGAACGCGGGTCGAGCGCATCGCGCAGACCATCACCCATGAAGTTGATGGCCAGCACCGTGACGAAGATCGCCACGCCCGGTGGCAGCCACAGCCACCAGAAGTTTTCCAGAATATAGATCGACTGCGCGCCGTTTAGCATGCTTCCCCATGACGGGGCAGGCGGAAGCACGCCGAGTCCGAGGTAGGAGAGCCCGGCTTCGGTCAGAATCGCGCCGGCAATACCGAAGGTCGCCGCCACCAGCAACGGCGCCAGCGCGTTCGGCAAAATATGCCGGAACATGATCTGACGATTGGAGGCACCCACACAGCGGGCGGCCGTTACAAAGTCCCACTCCCGCACCGATAATATCTGGCCTCGCAGCAGCCGCGTCGTCCCTGTCCAGCCCAGGATGCCGATCACGACCATGACATTGTAGATACTGGGGCCGATCATCGACACAACCACCATGATCAGAATGAGGCCGGGAAAGACCATAATAACGTCTGTGAAACGCATGATGAGCATGTCGAGCCACCCCCCATAGTATCCGGAGATGCTGCCGAGAACGATCGTGATGGCGATCGAAATCGCGACCGCTACTATGCCCACAGAGATCGAAACGCGTCCCCCGTACACAAGACGCGCCCAAACATCCCGCCCCAACCTGTCCGTGCCCAGTGGGTGTTCCCAGGTCGGCTTCGCTTCGGTTGCCCCGACAAACTTGATTGGGCCGTGCTGTGTCAGAAGCGGCGCGGCCACCACAGCGGCCGTGATGATGATGAGCAGTATCAAGCTGGCGAGCGCCACGCGATGCCGCACGAAACGGCGCCAGACCCGCTTACGCCAGGAATCCGGTGCCCCGGCAAGCACCTGCGGCAACCTCATCGAGGCCGACTGTTGTGCTGTCACGACTCGCTGCCTCCTTCGCGCGCGTCTGCGTCGTAGCGGTGGTGCATCTTACAACTACGCGTACCTGATGCGCGGGTCTGCCCAGGCGTAGGCCAAATCTGCAACCAGATTGCTCAGCAAAACCATGATGGCCGTCACCAACAGCCCGCCCATCAGGAGCGGGTAGTCGCGGCCGCCCGCGGCCGACACTAATGTATGTCCTATGCCCCGGTAATTGAAGACACTCTCGATCAGAACCGCTCCGCCGACCAGGCTCGGAAGTCGTAACCCCGTGATCGTAATGACCGGCAGCAGCGCATTCTTGAAAGCATGCCGCAGGATCGCGGTGCGCTCTGCAAGACCTTTGGCTCGCGCCGTGGTAATATAGTCTTGCCGCACGACCTCGAGCATACTGGAGCGGGTGTAGCGCAACAGCGTGCTTAAGCCCTCATAAGACAGGGCGACAACCGGCAAGACCATATGCCACAGGCGGTCTGCCAGCGAAGGCGGCGCCCCCACTGTGATGATGCCTCCGACCGGGAACCACTCCAGGCGCAGACCAGCTACGTAAATCAGCAACAGCGCGAAAAAGAATCCGGGCACGGCTATGCCTCCGAAGGCAATGCCGGTCAGTATGTAATCGATCGTTGAGTACTGCTTGAGGGCTGAAACGATGCCCAACACTATGCCTGCCAGCGTGGAGAACAACAACGCGCATCCCATCAGGCCGAGCGTGTTTCCGAGGTCGCGCACGATGATCTCATGCACGGGCAGACGCATCTGCGTCGACCAGCCCAGATTCCCGCGCAGGGCTTCGCGCAGCCAGATCGCGTAGCGGACGTAAAACGGCCTGTTAAGCCCCATCGCCTCCCGCAGTTTTTCAAGGTCCGCCTCCGTCAGGTAGCGCATCGACTCGGGATTGATGAGGGCCGAGACCGGGTCGCCAGGTGACAGCACATAGATTGTGTAGTTTACGACGGTTATCGCAAACATCAGAGGGATAATCAGCGCCAGCCGACGCAAAACATACTGGGACATGCTTCCTGACTTCCGATTACTTTGGGCGAGAATGTTGTGATAAGTATGAGAACTGCATCAACAGCGCCGACCGGTGGTGATCCTGGCTATTGAGTGAATGAAATGGATCAAGATTCCCGCAACTGCAAACGATCCACGGGGCAACTCCGCTGGCGCTCTGTCAGGCAGGACCGCGGGCTATCGCGCTCATTCGGCTGTGACCGGCGGCCACGAAATACATGGGCAACTGATTGGCTGGCACGTTGCTACCGGTCTGTGGGGTCTACCGATATCTCAAACTCACCCACCTGAACCGGGAGAGCCCGTCCGGGATCGCGTTTCACCAGATTTACGGTCAGGACATTCTCGCCCTGTCTCAACTGGGGTGACCCCAATGCGGCTTGCCAACGCGCGTACCCAAACTCCGGCGCGTTGGCTGGCTGGCATTGTTGGAAAACCACGCTGTCCGCATTGAGCCTGCCGCCATTCACGCTTACCTCTACTTCGTCACTGTCTCCCAGATCCCTCAGTTTGAATTGGAATGCCGCCATCGACCCGCCCAGCGCGCTGCCAAAGAGAAATGGGTAGGTCACTCCGTCACCAACTTCGCTAAGTTCAAAAGGAGTAAACGCCTCCACCTCGCCAGGCGCGAAGCCCTCCGGCAAGCCGAACGAATAGTACTCCGTCGGCAGATACTTGAGCCGGCGGGCGTAGAAATAGTGTCTGGTCATGGAAGGGATCCTGGCCGGATCGATCCATTCGCGCAGGTGCGGATAGAATTTGCTGCCGAACGAGCCGGCGTGCAGATTGTAGAACATGATTCCGTCGACACCCTGGCTGTACGAACTCTCCACCAGGGCGCGAACCTTCGGCGGGTCAAAATCCTCAAATCCTTCACCGAGCCAGATACGCTTTCCCTCCGTGACCGCGTCCGACGAGGAGACGCTGGACATGAGCATGGGGTACACTTTACAGTTGCTGCCCTCCGTTAAGGCGACCCAATCGGAGTACGGGATATTGTAGTCCACGAAGTACCATTCACCCGGGCTCAGATAGGATAGAAGCCCTTCATCGACCCACTGTTTAATGTCGAGACCTTCATCCGTGCAGTAGCCTATGTCCCACGGCACCGCGGCCGCAAGCATCAGCTGCTCCCCGCGCTCCCTGCCCGCCTCGTCCAACATGGCCCGCACCGCGCGCATGAACTGGGTCATGTAGTCCGCCTTCTCCCGTTTCGGCTCCGAAAAGAAAGGCGCCGATCGTCCGAAATCAAGCTGAAGTCCATCCACGGGGTATCGGGCCACAATCTCGCGCAATATGCCCAGGCGGCGCTCCCCCACCTCCTCGATCGCAAAGTCCATCTGTCGCAGGTCCCCGACCTCCCGCCAGCCGGGATCTCCCACCTTCTTGTGGGACTTCCAGGCGCCCGTATCCCTCCCCAGTGACCATTCTTTATGTTCCCGCTCCCATTCCGTCCACTGGCTCGGCGAGCCGTGATGGTCATTCACCCGGAAATTTGGCATAACACCAATGCCGGCCTCCTTGAGGGCCCCAACCAGGATTCCGTAGGGATCATGTCCTTCCGCTACGAGAGCATCCATCGGCTGTCCCACCGCGGTAGTGCCGGCGATGGATGGGTAGAAACAGATGTCATTGTCGGCGACATCCATAGAATAGATGTCGGGCCTGGCCGAGATGATCGTCTCCGTGACGCGCGTCAACTGCTCGTATTCAGCGCAGGAGAGAATGTCATGGCTGTCCACGGTGATCAGTAGCATGTGGTATCTCCTTGCTGGCCTGCCGCCAAAACCGGTCGGGTTGTCCCGTCGGTCGCCACTCATTGTGCGACGACCGACGGGATGCTGATGCTGAATTACGCCCGCGGCAACCGATCAACCGCTACTCTGACGCCATCCAGCACTTTTCGAGATTCCAGTTGTTGCGCAGGTAGTAATAACTGGGAATGGTGTCGCAGCCGCGAGTCCGCGTGCTGCGCAAGCTGGGGTTGATATGGGCGTACAGCAGCACACCAAACGGATCCGCCCCCAGACTTTCCTGCAGCTGCCAGACAGCATCCTTAAGCACTGCATCGTCCGTCTCCAACTCCAGGCTCTTCAACAAGGCGACCTCGTCCGCGTAGTGGGCCTCTCTGTCATACCACGGCTGTGTATTCAGGTGCGACGTGTTGTATCCGAGCAGGCCGAACCAGGGCGCCCAGTCGCCAGCCTGCTGGAGGTCCCATTCGTAAGGCTCCGTGTTGATCAAGTTGCCGAAGTCTGCGCCAACCACCTTGAACTCGACCGTTACCCCGACCGCCGCCAAATTCTCCTGCAACGTCAGGTGGAGCGGCTCCCAGGCCGGGTGGAGCGAACCCAGCGCCAGGATGATCTTGTCGTTCTCAAAGTCCCATCCGCCTTCCGTCAGCAACTGCTTGGCCAGTTCGGTGTCGTAAGTGACATACTCGGCGCCCTTGGGATTGATCCCCCATTTGCCATCCAGGTATACGCGCGCCCCATGGCTCACGCCGCTGGCCATCACCGCATTGAACTGCTCTCCATTGATCGCATGCTGGATTCCCTGGCGGATAAGCGGGTTCTGAATGTGCTCCCGTCCCAGGTTCCACCAATAGGCCACCGAGACGTTTGCCGGTGGGTTGAAAATCTCCAGGTTCAGTTCCGGGATCGCAGCCAGGCGCTGCAACTCGACCGGTCGTCCTCCCCCTTCGCCGATGACCCAATCGCACTCGCCGGCTTCCGTAGCCACCATCATCGAGGTTGGGTCGCCATTGAACGAGCGGTAGATCAGTCTGTCCAGCAACGGCGCGCCGCGGAAGTAGTCCGGGTTCGGGCTGTAGATGATATACTGGTCGGGGACGTATTCCTCGACCATGAACGGCCCGGTCCCAATCGCCTTTGTCGTCGAAAAGTCCGTTTTCTCAAGACCCAGGACACCACTCTCGTCCGGCCCCCACTGGTCCTCGGGCACCTCGCTCAGGATATGCTCGGGCACAATCCTGACAGCGCTGGCGATCTTGTGAACCCCGACCATGCCGTAGTCGCCCGTCATCTCGAAGACGACGGTGTAGTCATCGGGCGCGCTGATGCCGCTGACAGCATCCGCTTCGCCATCGTGGAACTCTTTGTAGCCGACGATGTAGTCCCGAAGGCCGCCATAGGCTGTATTGATCATCAGCGGGTGCGGTATGATCCGACCGCAGTCGACGTTCTGTGCCGGCACGATGATAACCGGCGGATCCCGCCCACGATTCGGGTGTCGTCTCCCCGCAGTGGGACCCTCCTGACCCCTGCCGCTTCGCTTGGGACGACTTTGGCCTTGTCCTGTCTTATCCGTCGTTATCTATCGTATGTAGCGGTAGAACAGCGTCTTGACACGTCCTTGAAAGCGTGCAATCCTATGGGTCGAGGCCGAGTCAGATGCGCATATCTGACTACACTTCAGGAGACAGAGACCGTAGACTAACAGAGAACGACCGTCGCATAGCCGCCTTCAAAGGCGAGAGGACGACGCGCATTGCTATCCATGGCATCTAGTGCAACGCCAGTTTTTGACCGCTCGTTCCTGTTGGACGCACAATTTGAGTTTGTCGTGCTCGGCGACACTCACTTCATTCTTGATCCGGAGGTATATGCCTCGGGAAATGACTCGCAGGATCCCCGTCTCACGCGGATGTGGCCAGCACGGGCCGAGTGGGCGCTGCGACTGGCCGCCGTTTTGGAAACTTCCTTCGTCGTCCATCTGGGTGACTTGGCGCAAGACTATCCCGGGAAGCCAAGTTTCGTCAAGGCAAGGCAGGCAGCCCGGCAGCAATTGAGGCGCTGTGGACTGCAGCCCTACCACGTTCCAGGAAACATGGATATTGGCGACAAGCCCGACCCGACAATGCCAGCGGAGTGGGTAACGCCGAGTTCGCTGGCAGAATGGCATGACCAGTTTGGGCGCTCTTGGTACAGCTTTGACCGGCAGGGGATACACTGTGTATTCCTGAACTCCCAAATCATGAATGGGCCGCTCCCCGAGGCAGAAGAACAGAGACGATGGCTTGAATCCGATCTGGATGAGCATACCGGGCAGCGTGTTTTCACTTTCTTGCATATGCCGCCTTTCTTCGCAGGTGAGCATGAGCCGGGCTTGGGCTATTACGACAACCTCGACGAACCGGCGCGCGGCTGGCTGTTGGGGTTGCTACGTAAGCACAAGGTGGAGTTGCTGTTCTCGGGACATATGCACTTCGCGGCCTTCAACCGCGTGGACGACACGCGCCTCCTCTCGGTGCCGTCCACGACCACCACGCGACCAGGATTTTATGAGGCCTTTTCCATCCTTCCTCCCGACCAAGGCAAGAACGACCTTGCCAAATTAGGTTTCTATCTTGTCCGGGTGCATAAGGACGGAGCTTGCGCACACTTGGTGCGCACAGGTGGTGAAACCGAGCCAGCTCCTGCTGAAGGACAGACCCGTCGCCTGGTTACACGCATCTCCCGTGACCTCCCCAACTCGCCCATTGGGGTCTATTTGCGTCTCCCACTGACCCAAGCCGTGGATGGCGTAATTGCCTGGCCCGACTCGGTCCGCGATCAAGTGCGCAACGATTATCCGTTTCTCGCCTGTATGGAACTCGGTGCCCGTCACCTCCGGGCTCCCGCCTCCGACTTGGAAAACGGGCTGCAGCGCCAGCGCTTGGCCATGGCGCGGGACGAGGGCCTACAGGTCTCGTTCGTGTGGCTATGGTCGGACAAACTCCGGCTCACTGAGGTTGTGTCGCGTTACCGGGATCAGATAGATGCGATTGAGGTGCAGATTCCAGGAACGCTGTGGCCAGAGGAGAACTGCTTGCGGCAGATTATGCGCTGTCGTGACCAACTCGATATCCCAGTGACTCTTGCCCCCTTGTTGGCCCTGGAGCGTTCACCGGGAAAGTATCATCCCCGGGCCCGTGTCGGTTACCGCGCCACGGAATTGGCAGAATTGAACCAGCATTTGCTCCAGCACGATACGCACATAGATCGTGTGTTGTGCCACGTGGACTCTCACGTCCGTCCTTGGGAGGCGATGCAGGAGTTCATTCGCCGGGATGCTCTGAGCCAGGTCGGCCATTTCGATTTCGTGGTTCAACTGCCGGGCCTTGACGAGAATGCCCAAGCGAACCGCGCTGCGGAGGCTGTTCTTGCCGCGGCCTTGCACAGTGGCTGTCGCCTTTTCCTCGATCCCCTCGTGGACTTGGACCGCACCGGTGACATCAACCACGGATTGTTGGATCGTTTATCCAACCCGAGGCCAGCGTTCCATATTGTGCGCTGCATGAACACGGTCTTGTTTGCCTCGGAGAAAGAATTCCGGCCTATGGCAAACAAAAGCCCAGAAACGCAGATGCTTGGGGTCGAAGGTCGGATGAGGCGCTTGTGGTTACTATTGCCGGACGCAGTTGAGACGATCAACTCTACAGCACTCGATGGTGTCACTGGCACGGGGCGCGAGACCCTATGCTTCGATCTGGTTGCGGGGACAAGCGCAGCCTTTCGGGAAAACCAGGAGGAGTTGCGTCAGCGGCTTTCTGCGCTTCGAAGCCCAACCCTCCTCATGCAGGAGACTAACCCGTGACAAGAAAAGCCCGCGTTGCGGTGATTGGGACAGGCTGGTGGAGTACCTATGCCCATATTCCGACACTGAAAGAGCACCCAGACGTCGAGTTGGTCGCCTTGGCGGATATACGGGCGGACATCCTGCCCCAGCTGTCCAAACATTTCCGGGTTGAGAAAACGTACACCGACTTTCGCCAGATGCTGGCAAAAGAACCGCTGGACGGCGTCGTTGTGGCGGTCTGGCATGTGTCGCACTACGAAGTCGCCCGCGCATGTCTGGAGCGCGGCCTACACATATTGCTGGAAAAACCCATGGTGCTGGAAGCCAGACACGGACGCGACCTGTGCGAACTGGCCCGCAAGCAAAACCGTGAGATCGTCATGGGTTACCCCTGGCAATTCCTGCAACTGTCGCTGCGCGCACGCGGGGTCTTACAGTCAGGGTCGCTGGGAAGAGTGCATTTCATCTCAAATGTCTTTTCGTCATCGCCGCTTCACCTTTACCGGGGTGACGACCGTTCGGACCAGCCGGAGATGGCTTCCCACTATCCATTGATTGGACCCGGCGATGTATACAGCGATCCGGCTCGGTCCGGCGGTGGGCAAGGGCACTTACAGGTCACCCACTCAGCGGCCTTGATGTTTTTTCTCACCGGGCTCAAACCGAGTTCGGTGCTGGCGTTGATGGACAATCTCGATGTGCGGGTTGATGTGGTCAACGCCATCATCGCGCGCATGGACAACGGCGCCTTGGCCAGCGTGGGGAGCACGGGCGCCGTGCATGGCGGAAGTGGCAAACTGGATATCCAAGTGTATAGCAACAACGGCTGGGTGGATCTCGATTACATCGCAGGAACCGGCGTCATTCACCACGCCGACGGCTCCACAGAAACACTGGGACCAGCACCAGGCGAAGCCGGCCTGAGCCAAAGCGGTTATCCAGATTATCCATCGCGGGCCCCGGCGAACCATTTTGTTGAGGTCATCCTCGGTCAGTCTGTTAATCGCTCTCCGGGTGAATATGGATGGCGCGCAGTGGAACTGCTTGAAGCCGCCTACCTTTCGGCGACCAGGGGAGGACAGGCTGTCAGCGTCGCCTCGCTTTACAGGTGAAAGGACCAGGTTCTCAATGACAATCAGACAACGAGAGGTCAAGAGAGATCGGCTCTATACGGAAGGCGATGCTGATCTGAAACATATCAGGGATAAATGCATAACGACGATCGGATACGGCAGTCAAGGGCACGCGCAAGCGTTGAACCTGCGCGACTCGGGACTGAATGTTATCGTCGGCAATCGAGAAGATCGATTTGCCGCAGAAGCTCGAGCTGATGGGTTCGATGTGATGCCGATCGTGCAAGCGGTGAAGCGTGCTGATGTGATCCTGTTCCTGATCCCTGACGAGGTGCAGGCGGCCGTTTACAGTGAGGTAGAACCGTATCTCCGAGAAGGCCAAGTGCTTGACTTTGCCAGCGGTTACAGCGTGCATTTCGGGTTGATCAGACCGCTCCCATTTCTCGATGTGGTGCTAACTGTCCCGACCTGTCGAGGTACTGTTCTCCGAGAGCGGATTCAGCGCGGCCAAGGAGTGTTTGGTCACTTCGGCGTTTATCAGGATTATTCCGGCAAGGCCGGCGACATTGCCATGGCCCTGGCCAAGGGGATGGGGCTATTGAAATTCGGATGCACCGAATGCAGCTTCGGACAGGAGGTGGTGGTTAACCTGTTCGCTGAGTCCGCCGGACTGGGTGCGATTCCCCTATACCTTCTGACCGCTTACGAAGTGCTGATCGAGGCCGGCTTCTCTGCTGAGGCCGCCTATGCGGAGACGTTTTATGAGCTGCAGTTCTTCGTTGAAAACCTAGTCAAGGAGCGCTTGGCGAACAGCCGCCAGGGTTCGTCCACTTCCACCTATCTGATTCTCAGCAAAACGGGCGAGGTGGTGGACGATCACGTGAGAGACAACATGCGTCGGATGCTTGGGCGTATCCAGAGCGGTGAACTGGTCCGCGAGTGGAACTTGGAGCAGATGGCGGGAGCACCGATGCTCCATCAACGCAAGCGGGCGCTGGCCGAGCATGAGATCAAGGATGTTGAAGACGTCTTCTTGGAACGAAAGAAGGCCAGCGGATGGTGACACTTTATCGTCCGATGGGTACGACTATGATCATCATTCCTGTCAGCTTTGCATAGTAAGGAGAGCAGACGTGACGAAAGAGAATCCAGCCAGAAGAGATCGACTATATCTCGAAGAGGACGCGGATCTCAGCCTCATTCAGAACAGACTGATCGCTTCGATTGGATACGGCAGCCAGGGTCACGCCCAGGCGCAGAACTTGCGCGACGCCGGCCTCGAGGTCATCGTCGGAAATCAGGAAGATCGCTACGCCGATACGGCGCGGGCCGACGGTTTCGAAGTCGTCCCGATTGCGCAAGCGGTGAAGCGGGCGGATATTCTTCTCATGCTGGTCCCAGATGAGTTGCAGATGTCGATCTACCATGCCGAGATCGAGCCACATCTGAGAGAAGGCCAAGTTATGGATTTCGCCAGCGGCTATGCGATGCATTTCGGCCTGTTCAGGCCGCCGGCGAACATCGACATTGTCCTGAGCGTACCCGCGTCGTTGGGAGAAGTGTTGCGCGAACGGTATGTGCGCGGCGAGGGCGTCTTCGGGCACTTTGGTGTGCATCAGGATTACTCGGGCCAGGCACGGCAGATCGCGATGTCCTTGGCCAAGGGTATGGGCTTGCTGCGCTTCGGCAGCTGCGAATGCACCTTCGGCGACGAGGTCGGCGTGAACCTGTTCGCCGAGTCGGCCGGCCTGGGGGCGATCATGAAATATCTCCTGACCGCTTACGAGGTGCTGGTGGAGGCCGGCTACTCGGCCGAATCGGCCTACAGCGAAACCTTCTACGAACTGCAGTTTTTTGCCGAATACCTCTGCAAGTCGAAGCTCGGCGATACGCAGTTCGGTTCGCCGACCTCGACCTATCTGATTCTGCGTCGTTCGGGTGAGGTTGTCGATGATCACGTGCGCGAGCAGATGCGCGCCATGCTGAAGCGTATTGAAAGCGGCGAGCTAGTGCGCGATTGGAACCTGGAGCAGACAGCCGGAACTCCGGTCTTGCATCAGTTGAAGCGCGAGATCGCCGAACACCCGATCCGCGAGGTGGAAGCGCTGTTTCTGGAGCGGAAGGAGAAAACGGGCTGGTGATGATCGACATCCACAGCCACATCTGGCAGCGGCATCATTGGTCGGATAAGGCGATAGCCGAAATCGAGATGTGCTACGGCAAGACCAACAAATGGCATTGTCCGCCCGAGGAGCACTGGGAACAGGTAGCGCAGAAGGTGGATCGCGCAGCAGTTTTTGCGATGATGATGAATGCTACCGGGTTGGTGGTTCCGAACGAGTACGTCCATGACTACGTCAGCCGGCGCCCTGACAAACTGGTAGGCGTGGCCAGCGTGGACCCGAACGACCCTGCCTGCATCGAGCAACTGACGCATGCCATCAGGAACTTGGGCTTGCGCGCGCTCAAGTTGAGCGGCGCCTACCAGAATTTCAACCCGGCCGACAGGCGTTACGATCCGCTCTACAGCAAGGCCCAGGAACTCGACATCCCCATCTTCTGGCACCAAAGTACCACAACATTCGCCATCACGCCGTTGCGCTGGTCGAAGCCGATACTTCTTGACGAAGTGGCGCAACGATTTCCGAAGCTGCGGCAGATGATCTGCCATATCGGTCATCCATGGCACACCGATGCCGTGATGGTCATGCGCAAGCACAAGAACGTCTACGGGGACATGTCCGGTTATGGCTTTCGTCGCTTGCGCTTCTACGAGGCATTGGCTACGGCGATCGAATACGATGTCGGGCACAAGATATTCTTCGGTTCGGATTATCCCTTCGCCAAGGTGGATGACAGTGTCCAGTACCTGTATGACGCGTCCGGCATGGCCAGCCGTGCCGGTCTTTCGCTGATCCCTGAAGCGTACATTGAAGACATGCTCCAGCGCGACTCGCTCAAACTGCTGGGGATCGATTGACGGTGCCGATTTCAAAACAGAACACTCACGGCTCAGATTACGAGGGAGTGAGGAAGCCATGGTTGAGCCGCTCAGCGGCGGGGTTGGAGGCTGGCGGGCGCGTCTGGGCCTCGTGACCCCCGACGATGCAGTCAACAACGACGAGTGCTGGCAGTATTTTCCGGCCGGCGTCTCCCTGATTCAGAGCGCCGGTTAATGATGTGATTCAATTGCCCGGCCTTGATGAAAATGCCCAAGCCCACCGCTTCGGATTTGAAGAAGGGACAACAACACAAATGGCAACCTATCAGTCCAGCGGCAAGACCCCGATCGATATCGGCTCACGACTGGAGTTGATGATCGATGACTATCTGGTCGCTGGTTTGAGCGGTGGCGCCGTGTGGCGTCTCAACAGACCCACCCCACGCGAAGTGGTGCTGGTCACCGACATGCCCTGGGAGGGCAACGCCTGCGGCTACTATACGGTTTTCCAGGACGGTGACATCTACCGCATGTATTACCGCGGCAGCCACTATGTTACAACTGAAACCAGGCAGGAAGTACCTCATCCGGCGGTTGTCTGCTACGCCGAAAGCGCAGACGGCATCCATTGGATCAAGCCGGAGCTTGGCCTGGTCGAATTCAACGGCTCAAAAAAGAACAACATCATCCTGGACAAGCAGGAGAGTCGCTTCCCAGTCGGCGAATTCGCGCCCTTCAAGGACGCCAACCCCAATGCTGCACCGGATGCAAAATACAAGGCCTGGACTGTCAGCTACGATCCGCGCGGGCTCCACCCGTTATCGTCACCCGATGGCATCCACTGGACGCCCATGAGCGACGAAGCCGTCATCACCTACGGACTCTTGGATTCGCACAACCTGGCGTTCTGGGACACGCTACGCGGCGAATACCGCGACTACCACCGCAGTCTGTTCCACGAAACAGGCGCGCAACCGTACTCCGCTCAAATCGTGGGAGGCCACAATCGAGACACGCCTCGCGGCTCGCGCTATGGACGTGATATCCTCACCGCGACTTCACAGGATTTCATCCACTGGAGCGACCCTGTCTACATCAATTACACTGAGGGGCGCACCGACGAGCTTTACACCAACGGGATCATCCCCTATTTCCGCGCCTCGCACATTTTCCTGGGCTTTCCGGCGCGCTACATCGACCGCGGCTGGTCGGATGCAATAGAAGATCTTCCCGAGTTGGCGCATCGCCGGCGTCGCGCCAACGCCAAGTCTGAAAACGACATCAGTGAACGCCGCGGCAGCGCCCTGACTGACAGCATGTTCATGACCAGCCGCGATGGGCAGACCTTCAAACTCTGGCCGGAATCATTCATTCGACCGGGGCTGAGGCCGCAGGACAACTGGGTGTACGGTGACAACTACCCGAACTGGGGCCTTGTCACCACCAAATCGGCGATTGACGGGGCGCCCGACGAGATCTCACTCTATCTGACCGAAGGCTACTGGCGGGGAGAGAGCCTCAACTTGCGACGCTACACGCTGCGCATCGACGGCTTTGTCTCCATACAGGCGCCGCTGAGCGGGGGCGAAGTCGTCACGAAAGCGCTCATCTTTGCGGGCCGGCAACTGATGCTCAACTTCTCCGCGTCGGCCGCAGGCAGCATCCGCGTTGAGATTCTGCGCGATCAGATGGACACGCCCATCACAGGCTTTACGCTCGACGACTGTGTCGACGTGCTGGGGGACGATCTGGCCCGTGTGGTACACTGGGCAGATGGACCCGACGTGAGCCGGCTGGCCGGTATACCGGTGCGCTTGCGCTTTGTACTCAAGGATGCCGATCTGTTTTCATTCCGCTTCAGCGAATAAGAAGGAGACAGACGATCTCCCGACCAGACATCTTTCTTCTCATCAGCAGTCAATAGCGCCGGGATACGCTGGATTTGCCGAACGCCAGCCACGCCAATATGATTTTTGACGTCCGTTGAAAGCGGGTAGAATACCATGGACAACTACGCATTGCATCAGGCTGATGCGCTACCCACATCATCCGCACAGGATGGAAGGAGTGACAAGGAAATGGCTAACATAACAAAAGAGATATCACACGAAGATATCTGCAGAGGTTACTACCAGCTTGCAGGGTTGGAGATCCAGGTTGGTGAGACACAGACCATCATTCCACAAGAGAGAACGCACTGCGCCTGTGCATACCTGTTCAAACTCGTAGATGGTGAACTCGTGCTGGCTGCTTTTCCAGAGGAATCTGGCGGCTTCACCTCCAGACGCTCGAGAGATGGCGGACATACGTGGCGCGACGCGCCAGACTGGCCTACATGGTGTGCATACCAGTTTCCAGATGGTGAGTTGATCCAGGTACATGCTCATTTCTTGACAGATACCGATCAGGAAGGTGTGTACGAGACGGATCTGGACCGCTCAGTGGATAACGGTTATACCTACCAGAGAGAGACGATGCAATTGATCGGTGTTCCCACACTCGCGTCAGAAATAAACGCCCCCGGCATGCCACGCTACGTGGACCACTCCATCGTGGCGCTGCGCGATGGCAGCCTGCTGGCTGGCGCGCTCGCTAAGTTTGCCAGCGATAGGCAGCCCAAGGAACGCTCTTTCGTGGTACGCTCTACCGATCGCGGCAGGACCTGGCACTATGTTTCAACGGTGGCATTTGACCTGACGCCAGGAGACGCACGCCGCCTGGATGGCTTTGGCGAGCCCTCTCTGCAGACACTGCCCAATGGGGAGATACTTTGCTTCATGCGCAGCGGTGGCACGTCTGGCGGAAAGCACTGGCCCCTGTACATGAGCCGGTCGAACGATGATGGCAAGACCTGGAGCCATGCCGACCCCATTGCGGACCGCGGCGTCTTCCCCACATCCTGCTTGATGTCCAACGGCGTGCTTGTCGTGAGCTATGGCAGACCAGGCGATTGGCTCGCCTTCAGCCTGGACATGGGGCACACCTGGATCGGCCACTTCTGCCTGCGTCAGGGTCCACAGCATACCGATTGCTCGTATTACGACGCGATCGCGGAGGTTGCGCCGGACACGCTGCTGGTCGCTTATGGCCGGACTGACCCCAACGATAGCTGGCAGGCTGAGCTCCTCGGCACTTTCATCACGGTAAAGCGTTCGTGACACGCCTTCTCATTGCCGGACTTAATTTGGGTGTGTCCCAAGATAGGGGCGAGTTATTCTGACAATTGCGTTGAAATCAGACCTTGGCCTATTCGCCAAGATCGGGCAGTATCTGCAACTGCCATCCCGCGCAGAAATCAGGCGGAGCGCCACCAGAGCATTCCCGGGGCCGCTTGCCGGCGGGAACGGCCTCTCTCGATGCGCATGAGCGCCCGCGCCGACTGGACAAATGACGCCCAGCGCCTGGTTTCGTATAGTAATCCCCCCCCCCCCCCCCCCCCCCCCCCGGGGGGGCCAAAGCGGACATTTATAATATAATATATAATAGAAAAATCTGCCCGCCGCGCGAAGTTCGGCTGGTATCCTTCCCAACCGCCCTGGGCGGCCCGTCCGCCCTGTCCCCTTGACTCTGAAGCGACGGCATAAACTTTCGTCGCCCATGCCAACGAGGGGTGCATCCCGCATCTGGCGTAGTTGCCCGGAGGTAGCCAGAAACGCACCCCCATTCTGGACCACACCCCATTAAATTGGGTCTATCCCCAATTTTTGGCTGGCGGACACCTATGGTTTTGCAATCGGTCTCTTGGTCAATTTCGGGGCGGACAGTTTGGACTACAGACGAATTTCCAACAACCGCACGAATCTTGCCAATCCCCCAATTCTGTAAATCCTGATTCAGACCTTTTCTCCTTGTCCCGGCCATATCTGAATTTCTAATAAATTTTATATTGTTTTCAACACGGTTTCGCCGGCGCCTCAGCCATGCCACGCCCGCCCCCGCACACCTTCCCCTTACACCCTGCCATCCACCCGCCGGCCGCCATGCGCCCTCAATTTATGCATGCGCCAATCTCTCGTAAACGCTCGTAAACACTTGTACAACGCTTGTACATCCGCTTGTACGTCGGCATCCTTTCCAACCGCCCACAAACGCGCACGCACACGCCGACCCCGGCGCTAGGTAAGAACCGTTCGCGCGCTTCCCCATCGTCGAAACAGTTCCATTCCGCGCCTGCCCCAGTCGTGCTTGCGCCCAATGCCCCGCGTGGATCCCAATTTGCCGTGCGTAAAGCGCGCCAAGTCAGTTTGCCGGACCGAAGCCAACACCGGCCATACATATCTCCCCAAAAATCTGGGATGCACCCAATTAAATTTCCTGTGTTGACAAAGGCTGTATTCTGAGATATATTATTATATCTTAGATACATTCCCATCCACACGGCCTGCCCTTAAGTTAAGTCCGATTTGTCTACACGACTGAATATCTACATCAGGAGGGGAACCATGACCCGTAAAGAAGTGAGTAGACGTGAATTTCTGCGCGCGGCTGGCCTGGGCGCAGCTGGCATTGCTGCTGCAGCGTGCATCCCCGCGCCACAGAGTGCAGTCTCGGAACCGATCCAGCAACCCGCATCCATGGAAGACGCCGGTCCCGTGAGCGGCGGGACCTTGACGATCGCGCCTGGGGCATTGAGCTTCACGAACTTCACACCCTGGAAGGTTCGGGGCACCTCACACTATAGGGTGTTCTCACCGGTGCTACAGTCTCTTGTCCGGGGTCAGGAGTGGGGCGACGGCCTGACGCCCCAGACGAAAGAGTTCAAGATCACACCGGAGCTGGCCGAGAAGGTGGACGTTGAGGAGCCGGATCGGGTATGGGTGTTCCACCTGCGCCAGAACGTCAAATGGCACGATGGCCGGCCGTTCACTGCCGACGACGTGATGTGGAGCTGGTTCGCAGCCACCCACAGGGATGTCGCACGCCAGAGCGGCGGGCTGCCGCAGATCAAGGGGGCCAAGAACCTGGGGGAAAACGGTGGGACAATGGAGGATCTCACCGGCGCCCAGAAGATTGACGAATACACCGTGCGCCTCGAGTTGGAGGCAACCGACTTTGATTTCATTTCCAGCCCTAACACCCGAATGGACATCACGCCCAAGCACGTGTTCGAGGACGTCCCGCTCGATAAGGTTGTTGACCACGAGCCTTTCGCGGGCATGCCCATCGGGACCGGACCCTTCAAATGCACCCAGTTGGTTCCCGACCAGTTCCTGGCGATGGAGCGCAACGACGACTACTGGGGGGGGAAGCCCCTCCTGGACGGAATCATCTTCCGCTTCCTCGATGGCAACACTGCGGTTGCCGCCCTGGAGAAGGGGGAGCTTGACGTGGGTGGCACTCCAGACCTGGCCAGCTTCCAGCACTTGAAAGAGATGGATCATCTTGTAAGTGCGACCTTTCCGACCCCATGTTATTGGGCGTGGTACATCAACGTCAACCGCTTCCCGGATACCTACCATCAACTGCACCAGGCGCTCCTGTATGGCATAGACATTGATGAGTATCTCGCCGTGACGACCGGCGGTCTGGCCGTACGCGACAACTACGTGTACAGTCATATCGGCGTGGGCACCCTGAACCAGCCGCCTGAGGGGCTGACAGACTACCATTTCGATCCGGACAAGGCCCGGGCCATCCTGGAGGAGATCAACTGGGACTTTGATCGCGAACTGGAGTTCGCCATGGAAGGCGAGCCCACGGTGGCCGCCGAGACCTTCCAGGCGCTGGCGGCCAATATGGGGCTAAAGGTGAAGTTCAAGGTGTTCCACCCCTCCGCCTTCGTCCCAGAGGTATTCGACAACCTGAACTTTGACATCTACCGGAATGTCCAAGGGTGCTCCACCGCCCTGGGTCACTTCTGGCGTATTGTCAAATGTGGAGGTACCCCTGACGTGGGCGGGATCAACTGGAACAATTACTGTAACCCGGAGTTGGACGAGGTTTATGCAGCCGCCATGCAGGAGCAAGACCTCGACAAGCGTGTAGAACTGTTGAAGCAAGTAGCCTTGCTGGTCGACCAAAACCTGAACGGAGCGCCGTTCTGGCGAGGGGTAGGCAGGCTTATATACAATACGCGAGTCCAGGACATCTATCCCGGCACAGACTACGCAAAATCGGTCCGCGTCCCCCACGAGAAGATCTGGCTGAAACAGACCTAGGTTTGTCTGCCCTTGCAGTGGCGGGTGAAAGAGGGGGCTGGGCGGCAGTGCCCAGCCCTTTCAGTGTGGTAGGCGCCACCGGGGCGTACACGCCCCTGGCCAGGGAACAGACACTGGGTTATGACTGAATACATCCTACATCGTCTTTTGGTGACGCCTATGATGGTCCTGGGCGTTACGATCTTGGTCTTCGTGATGTATAACCTGGCTCCCGGTGATCCGGTAACGGCGATGATCGACCCATTGGAGCCCACCTCCTCACAGGTCGACCGGGAAGCGATGCGGGAGCGCTTGGGTTTGAACAAGCCCATCCACGTCCGCTACCTGATATGGCTAAGAGAGTTGCTGCGGGGAAACCTTGGCTACTCCCTGGTGGATGGCCGCTCGGTGGCGGAGAGAATTGTTGAAACCCTGCCGGCCACGCTCTTGCTGCAGGTCACCTCCCTCGTGCTGGCCATCCTGATCGGCGTGGCGCTGGGCCTGGTGTCGGGCCTTAAGCAGTACTCCAATCTGGACCACGCGCTGTCGTTTTTGGCCTTCTTCGGTATCTCGGTGCCAAACTTCTTCGTCGCTATACTGCTTATGTATTTCCTTTCGGTCAAGCTGGATTGGTTCCCCCTGGCCGGCATGTGGACCCCGGGCCAGTCAACAGGGCTGAACCTGGACCTCCTGCACCACATGGTTCTGCCGGTCCTCGCCAACGTGATTCTGAGTCTGGCCGGCTACATGCGCTACACCCGGGCGAGTGTGCTGGATGCCTTGGGCGCCGACCACGTGACCACGGCTCGCAGCAAGGGGCTGCCGGAACGGTGGGTCATCATACGCCACGTGTTCCGAAACGCGCTCTTGCCCGTGGTCACCCTCGTGGGCCTCAGCCTGCCCAGCTTGTTGGGAGGATCGTTCATCCTTGAGCAGCTCTTCTCGTGGCCGGGAATGGGCCGCCTGGGCTATACGGCGCTCTTGGCCCGGGACTACCCGGTGATCATGGCGGTGACACTGACTGCTGCCGTCATCGTAATGCTCGCGAACCTGGCCTCCGATATCGCCTATGGCTTCGTGGACCCGCGCGTACGCTACGATTGAAAGCGGGTCGGAGTTAGTGAATGCCGGCACATCCTCCCGCCCATCACCGGCCCGCCAATCTAACCCGCCTACACACTTTATCCAGCCGTTCACCAGAGGTGCCAGCCCGATAAAACTCCTCCAAATCTCCCAGTGTCAGCCACGAGACAGATGTCGCGCACACGTAGAAGAGCGTCTCCACATATCGCAGAACAGCGGTTGCCCGTAGACTCGCCGCTCGCGCGCAGCTTGCGTCGCTTTCTTCGGCACCGCGTTGCCGTGGTCGGTGGCCTGATCGTCCTGATGCTGGTGCTGATCGCTCTGACGGCGCCACTCATCACGTCTTACGATCCAGTCAAAGCCAGCTTACGCGAAGTCAATGCCCCCCCTACTGGCCGGCACATCTTCGGTACGGATCAGGTAGGGCGAGATGTACTTACCCGGGTCATCTATGGCGCACGGGTGTCCATGTCGGTGGGCATCGTCGCCGTATCCCTCACCACGATCATCGGTGTCATCTTCGGTGGGCTGGGCGGCTACGTCGGGGGACGCACCGACGATCTGCTCATGCGTTTTACAGAGCTAGTCATGATGTTTCCGACCTTTATCCTCATGATCACATTGGCCACCGTTCTGGAACCCAGCATCTTCACCCTCATGCTGGTGATTGGTCTGTTCAATTGGCCGGGACTGGCGCGGCTGGTGCGGGGGCAGGTGCTGTCCTTGCGCGAGGCGGAATTCGTCACCGCGGCCCGCACGGTCGGCGCAACAGATTGGCGTATCATGCGGGTACACATCTTTCCCCACGTGGTTGGCCCGGTCGTGGTCTCGATGACCCTGGGCACGGCCGGCGCCATCCTCGCGGAGGCCGGCCTGAGCTATCTTGGGCTGGGTGTACAGGCGCCGGTACCCAGCTGGGGTGGCATGGTTAGCCGCGCGGCGAACTTCACAGCACTCGCCATCTTCCCCTGGCAGTGGCTGCCGCCAGGGATAGCGATTACGCTGGCAGTCCTGGCGATCAACTTCCTGGGTGACGGTCTGCGCGACGCCCTCGATGTGCGTAGCAAGCATCGTGGTATCTGATCGGTTTGCGCCATGGAGCAAAGAAAGGAATAGGAAATGACAGGCACGGTGAAGGAAGTATCACGCGAAGACCGCAGCCGGGGCTTCTACCAACTCCCGGGGCTGGAGATCCAGGTCGGTGAGACACAGACCATCATTCCCATGCATGAGACGCACTGCGCCTGCGCCTACATGTACAAGCTCATAGACGGTGAACTCGTGCTTGCTGCGTTCCCACCGGAAGTGGAGGCCAGTCATCGCGGCATGCCCTGCCGGCGCTCCACAGATGGCGGGCATACGTGGCGCGAATCGCCGGATTGGCGTTCCTGGAACGCATACCAGTTCCCCGACGGTGAGTTGATCCAGGTGGAACCGACCTGGCTGGAGAAAGTCGAGGACGGTGTGCACGAGACCTACCTGCACCGCTCGCTGGACAACGGCTACACCTACCAGAAGGAGACGATTCGCCTGATTGGGATTCCCGAACTGTGGCGGGACATGGAGCGCGCCGGACAGCCCCTGTTCTGCTACGTGGATCACGCCATCGTGTCGCTAAGCGATGGCAGCTTGCTGGCCGGTGTGCTAGGCAAGTTCGCCGCTGACAGGAACGCGAAAGAGCGCTCTTTCGTGATCCGGTCTACTGATCGAGGACGCACCTGGCACTACCGGTCGACGGTGGCGTTCGACCTGCATGAAGGGGATGCGCGGCGGCTGGATGGCTTTGGTGAGCCTTATCTGCAGAAACTGCCCAACGGAGAGATACTTTGCTTCATGCGCTCCGGCGGGAATGCATCGGGCGAGCACTGGTCGCTGTACATGAGCCGGTCGAATGACGAGGGCAGGACCTGGAGCCACGCTGACCCGATCGCCGACCGTGGCGTGATGCCGAAGTCCTGCCTGATGTCCAATGGCGTGCTGGCCGTAATCTATGGCCGGCCGGGCGATTGGCTCACCTTCAGCACGGACATGGGGCACACGTGGATGGGGCACTTCTGCTTACGCCAGGGTCCGGTGCACGTTGATTGCTCGTACTACGACGCGATCGAGGAGGTTGCACCGGACACTCTGTTGGCGGCCTATGGTCGTACGGATGCCAACAACCCCTGGATGCGTGAGATTCTCGGCACCTTCATTACGGTGAGACGTGTCTGACAGACATGCGTCTGATTCCAACCCAACATTGGCCGTCTCCGGCTCAGACACGGTCATCACGTCCTTCATGTACAACCCGTGAAGAATATGACAAGAGAGGTACGACAATGATAAGTCGTGAAGAGGTGCGCCATGCCTTGACCGGTCCGATCATGTCTTTGAATACTCCCTTTTTCGCCAATGGTGAAATTGATTATCAAAGCATACGCCAAATCATCGATTTCACCATAGACGCCGGTTCGAAGACGATTATTCTGACCAGCGGCGACAGTTTGTATACCCTTCTGACAGATACGGAAGTCGCCGAACTGACGAAGGTCGTGGTTGCACAGACTGCAGGACGGGCCATGGTGGTGGCTGCGGATCGCATCTGGTGGACCGGCAAGGATGTTGAGTTTGCTAAGTATGCGCGCGAGGTCGGCGCGGACATGTTGATGGTGCTGCCGCCGGACTGGGCCAGTTCATGCACGGAAGATACCCTTGTCGCCCATTATGCAGCGGTCGCCGAGCATATGCCGGTCATGGTCGTGACTAATTTTCTCGGGCAGCGTCCTCTCGCGCCGAGTTTGGAAGTGCTAAGGCGGTTGCGGGATGAAGTGGATGGCATTTATGCGGTGAAGGATGACATATGTGGCGAGTTCGGCAGGAGATTGGGGTTGCTGGTTCACGATCGCTGGGCAGTGTTTGCCAGTGGGACGAAACGAGAGGTCCTGAACAACGTGCCCTACGGCTGCGACGGCTATATGTCATGCTTCATCCTTATCAAGCCCGAGGTTGCGCACGCGTTCTGGGACGCGGTTCAGGCCAATAATCTGCCCCAGATCCGCAAAATTATTGCTGATTATGATATACCCATATGGGATGAACTGTTTGCGAGTTTTCCGGGTAGTTTTGACGCCGCCATCCATGGCATCCTCGAACTCAAAGGCTTGGCCCAGCGCTGGAGGAGAAAACCATACTACAGTCTAAATGACCGTGAAATGGCGGAACTGGCAGACCTTATGGAGGGAAAGGGCTGGCTATAGGCTGGATTGGGTCAACGGACGGTTCCATCACCTGTTTGCTCCGGGTCTTGTCCCCAACTCGTAGATGCGCCCGGACGGCGATGCCGCGGAAGTGGCCCCGGGCAGCCCCATGTCTGATTCTCAGGACGCACGACCGACAACAGACGGAAGCGAAATCGGAGCGCGACCCACTAAACCTCAAGGTTCTATTCTGACGGGTTGATGGGAAGTGAGACTGTCTTGTACCGCCTCAATCGTCCTCGCCACCGCATAGGCGTCTTCCAGGGTGACGCGCAGTTCCTCCTCTCCTCGCACCGCTTTCACAAAGTGGGCGATCTCCCGCTGATTCATCGGCGCGTAGCGAATAGGCGCCAACTGCGCCGACGACTTCCCCTGGGTCACGACCGGATAATTGTGATAGTCGGTGCGCAGGCAACCCTCCTCCCCCACCACCTCCAAGTCGAAGAACGGGTATTCCCAACTGATCGAAGTGCAGACGTGTACGCTTCCCAGCGAACCGTCGCCGAACCGGACTAGCGCCTTTACGTTGTCCCAGCTCTCGATCTCGCCTTTGTGCATGAAGTTCTCGCCATAGGCAAAGACCTCCTCCGGCTCCTCGCCCAGAACCCAGCGCACGATATCGAAACCATACGTGCCAAATTCGCCAAGCGGTCCACCGCTCCTTGCCGTGTCCCGCTGCCACTGCGGGCTCGTCATCGCCGCATGATTGACAAAGACCCGGGCCGTGAGCGGCCTGCCGACATCTCCCGCACGCACACGGCGCACCGCCTCGATCAGGCCGTCCTCAAATCGTGAAGGTACACCCGGCAATACCATTCGCCCGTTGCTTTGGGCAACCTGCATGGCCTGGCGCACCTCATCGGCAATGAAGCTGAACGGCTTGCAAGCAAAGACATGCGCGCCCGCTTCAAGCGCCTGGCAGCTGTTTTCGCAATGTTCTCCGATTTCGCTCGCCACCACCACGAAATCAAGATGTTGGTCGAGCATGTCGGCGGCATCATGGTAGAGGACAGTCTCGAACTTGGCCGCAAACTCCTCCGAGCCCATGCCGATGCAGTCCAGAACGTAGTCCCGGCTTTTGCCGAGATCGCAAATGCCAACCAACTCAACATCCTTCATCGCCACCAGTTCCGTCGCAAACAGATTGGCATACCAGCCCTGTGACAAGCCGATCAACCCGCAGGTCAGTTTCCCTTGCATCTGCGCCTATCCCCCCTTCCCTACCTGGCCAGTGGCAAGTCGCCGGAAGCCATGACGTATTCCCTTTTCAACCGATGCCATGCAACCAGCCTACCTGAAGTTGGCAAAACCGTCGGGCGTCTTTACGTCGATTACCGTAATGGTCTCGGCTTCCAGCGCCGCCTTCAACGCCTGAACCAACTCTGGCAACGACGCGACCCGTACGCCGCGGGCACCGTAGGCCTCAGCCAACCTGGAGAAATCCGGGTTACGCAGTTCGCTGGCAATGTAGCGCCCGTTGCCCCGGTTCTTCTGGTAGTAGCGCAATAGCCCCCAGGCGCTGTCATTGAAAACGAGGACGACCGGTCGCAGCCCATACTGCACGCAACTGCCCAATTCCTGGATATTGAACTGAAATCCGCCGTCGCCGGTGATACATATAACCTGTCGGTCTGGTATGCCGGCCTTGGCGCCGGCCGCGGCCGGCAATCCAAACCCCAAGCCGCCCCACGCAGGCGCGACATAGCTCCGCTGCTCGTAAATCTCCAAACAGTAGTTGGCCCCGCGGTGGTTGCAGATCCCGACATCGCCGACAAATACCGCGTCCCTGGCCGCCACCGCCCGGACAGCTTCCATGATCTTCGTCTCGTTTGGCATGGTCTGCCGTTTGTACTCCCGGATTCTCTCCCGGACCTCCCTGATCTCGCCCGCGAATCCTGCCTCCATCCCGTCAGTGGCGTCGCCGGGACCAGTCCCGTCCGCCAGCACAGTATTGAGTTGCTCCAGCACCATTCTCGCGTCACCCACCAGACGCACCTCAGCGGCATACCATTTGCCTATCGGCTCGCAGTCAATGTCCAGATGAATCAAGTGGGGTGGCTGACGGAGTCCCTGCGATTTTGCTCTGAAGTAGGAAAGGCTGGAGCCGACGACCAGAAGTACGTCCAAACTATTAGCGAAAGTCTGGCGCGGATCTTCAAGCCCCCCTGGTGGAAAATTATATTCGCCGCCATACATGCCCAGGCTCAGCGGGTGATCTTCAGCGATCGCGCCCTTGCCGTTGGCCGTGGTGAATACCGGAATGCCAAGACTCTCCACCAGGCGCGTAAGCTCCCGGCCCGCTCCGGAGCGGTGTACGCCCGTCCCCGCCAGCACGCCCACCCGCCTGCCCGCCAACAAAATGCCCGCAGCCGCCTCGACCGCGGCCGGATCTGCCGCCGGCGCCACAGTCCGGACCGGCTCCGGTATGCGCATGTCCGCTTCCTGACCTTGTATATCTGCCGGTATCTCTATCGCTATCGGGCGCGGGCGCCGGCTGTGGAACCGCTCAAACGCCTCCCTGATCCGCTCCGGTGTCTCCTGCGGTCGACCGATATGGACACTGTCCTGGGTCAACGTCGAGAGCATGCCCAACTGGTCCTTGGTCTCGTGCATTGTGCCCAGACCGCGCTCGTACAACGGCTCTTCGGCCGTGCTCGTGATGGTCAGAACTGCTGAAGATGCAGAATAAGCCTCCCCGATGCCACCCATGGAGTTGGCCGCGCCCGGCCCGGTACTGGTTAGACAAATGCCCGGCTTGCCCGTCACCCTGGCGTACCCGTCTGCCATCATCGCCGCCGCCTGTTCATGGCGGGCGCTGATGAAGCGGATGGCGTCCTGGTGGTCGTAGAGCGCGTCGAAAATCTCCATCGTGTGGCTGGAGATGATCCCAAAAATCGTGTCCACGCCCTGTGCCCGCAGCGACTGGATCAGTGCCTGTGCCGCCGACATCCTTGCCATCGGTCTGTCTCCACATGGGAAGAAGAAGAAAGGAGGAAGGAGGAAGGAGGAGAGAGAAAAGACCTCGCTCTACTGCCCGCGACATTCCCTGATTCTGGCGCACGAATATCACTGGCTATCGCGCAAAACTACCCGCATTACAGTCCAAACATTCAATGCGGCGCCACCCGAAACTGCTCCACTACCTCTTCATTCAGGGCAAAGCCCAGCCCCGGCCGCTTGGGGACCTCGATCAGACCATCTTCGTCCACCTCGACCGCGGGCAGGAGCAACTCCGAGATAATCGGCGAATCAGGGAATGCGATCGGCATCTCGAAGTAGGGCATATTGGGCAACACCGCGGCCAGATGGATCTCCGCCGCGACCCCGACCATATGGCACCAGGCATGAGGCACGCATATCAGTCCACGGCGATAGGCAGCCTCGGCGATGCGCGTGATCTCGCGTATGCCTCCGGAGCGGACCGAACTGGGCTGAACCACGTCCACCCGTCCCTTCTCCATGATTTCCTCAAACTCGAATCGGGTGGTGAAGCCCCAGTCGCCGACCGCGATGCGCGTCTCCACCGTATCGGCCAGACGGGCAAGGCCGGCCAGGTTGTCCGCCGGGAGGGGCGCTTCGATAAAGAACGGGCGGAACTCGGCGATGGCCCGGATCGAGTCGAGCGCCTGACCCACCTCAGACCAGCGATTCTGCACGTCGATCATCAGGTCGCGGTCTTCGCCGATCGTTTCGCGCGCCGCTTGCACGACTTCCGCGTCTCGCTTCGGACTGACATGGGCGAAGCCGCCCGGCCATTCCTCCAATTTCATCGCCCGCAGGCCGCGTTCTCTGGCCAGGGTAAAGCGCTCGACGATTTCGCCCACGTCATCTCCCGGCGGGTAGACTGTGGCGTAGGGCCGCACCTTTTGCTTGATTTCGCTCGATTCCGTCACAGTGCAGCATGCCTGCCAGATCAACTCGCAGACAGGCTTGCCCAGCGCCTTGCCGGCAATATCCCACAACGCAGTCTCTACCGCGCCGATGGCGGCAATCGTGACCCCGCGCCGACCAAACAGCCCGGTGGCGGCATACATCTTCTGCCATAAACGCTCGACGTGCAACGGGTCCTCCCCGTGCAGTAACTCCTCCAGCCCGCCGTCACAGCGGAGGATGGCGTCGATCACAAGAGATGGCGACTCGGCCTGTCCGATGCCGCTGATGCCCTCGTCGGTATGCACGCGCACCACCGTCTCCCACGCTTTGCCGGGATCGACCAGAGCAATCGTCTCGATCGAAGAAATCTTCACAAATCACAACCCCCTATCGTCAATCTAACCAACCTGTTTATCTTTCGCGAAAGCGGAAAGAATAGAGGTCAGCATCTTTCAGAACAAACCGGAGGCGAATCGGCGTCCCCGCCAGACCGCTCAGGTCGACAGCGCCTTTCCAACGCACAACGCGTTCGAGATCGTCGCCCAATACTTGCACGCAGTCTTTGAGACTATAGGCTTCAACCGGCGAATTCATCTGATCGCGCAGCAGTTCAACCTGGATGCTACCGGCTGCGGAGGCCGAATCGTTGAGCGTCAATTCGCGGCCGGCAAAGATCAGCGGCTTCGTGATCAGTTCGCCCCCACCGGCGCTGCCCTCCCAGGGCGCGTCCATCCGCAGCGCAACTTCCTGGGGAACGGGCCGGTTCAGGCAGTGTCGTGCACCCCCCGCCAAGCCGCGCAATCAGGTAGTCATCGACCATCAGTTCGAGGCGGGAGCCGATGTCGATAGGCACGGGGCTGTGAAGATGGCTCATTGTTTCTTTCAAAAGATAGCGTTGGATCAGATCGTGATGAATTGAAACGCGTATAGATCCGCGTCGCGCAGGACGAAACGCAGGCGGATAGGGATACCTGCAAGATTGCTCACGTCGGAGCCCGTGGACCAGCGCACAGTTCGTTCGAGGTCATCGCCAAGGAGTTCGATACAATCGTCGAGGTTGAACCCCTCGATCGGCGTGTTCATCTGATCGCGCAGCAGCTCAACCCGAACGCTGCCCGCGGCAGAGGCGGAAAAGTTGACCCGAAGCTGTCCGCCGTCAAAGATCAGCGGCTTGGTGATCAGTTCGCCGCCGCTCAGCGGCGCTTGCACCGACACGAAGCCGTCGACGCGCAGCGTATAGCGTCGCAGACTCATGCTCTCGCCCCGCCAGTTCCCCTCGCTTGTGTAGATCGACAGTTCATCCGGCGCGCCGGCAAAGTGGGATCGCGTCGATACGATGCCCCAACCGGGAAAGCCGTCGCCGTACACCCAGTTGTCCTCGGGCCGCAGCCCGGGCCGGATAAACGATTCCGGCCACAGGTAGAAGGTCTGGCCATCGCGGCTGCTCATGAACATGCCGTCGGTCAGGGCACTGCCGTAGCGTTCGCTGACACGGGCGCGCAGGCGGCGTTCGTCCACTTCCGGCAGATCTTCCACAGCCTGCGACCAGCCGTGATCGACATAGCGGGTCGGCAGTCCCACGAAGATATGCGGCGCGCGGAAATAGGGAATGATAGAGTTGTTGTATATCTCATCGGTGCGGCCCTGGTTGTAGTCCACAAAGTCAGGCTCGCTCCAGTTGATGAAGTCGCTCGACGTGGCGGTGCGCAGGTCGCGGCCATGGCGGGAGCCGCGCACCGCTTGCCCTGGCCTTGCCTGGGCAGCATACGGCTCCTCACCCGTCTTGTCGATGCGGAACTCGTTGCGATGATAGTCGCGGTACTCCCCGCGCACCGTGTCCCAGAAGGCCACGTTTTGCGAGTCCAGCAGGCCGTCGGCAATGACCGGCCCGCCGCGCATCGCCGTCCAGTGGATGCCGTCTGCCGACCTCAACGCGTGCAGTCCATCCGGGACTTCGGCGCCATGGCCAAGCCGCGGCGCCGAACCATCCAGGCGAGGAATGCGGACGGCCCACGCCTTGTAACGAGCATCCGGCTCCGCAGCCGGGTTCGCATCCTTGAACGGCGCAAACGCGTGCATTGGAAAGGCGGTGTTCTCGCTGCTGAGGATGATATTGTTCTTGCTTGAACCCTCGAACTCGACCAGCCCAAGCTCCGGCCTGACCCAGTTGATCCCGTCGCTGCTTTCCGCATAGCAGATAAAGTCCGGGTGGAACGTCTCATTCAGCCCTGCCTCGGTCGTCACGAACTGGCGGGCTGTATAGTACATGCGATAGATGTCGCCGTCTTGGAAAATGGCGAAGGAAGTACAGGCGTTTCCCTCCCAGGGTCTGTCGGTCACGAGCGCCACTTCGCGGGGAACGGGTCTGTTCAGGCGCAGTTCTGCGCCTCCGCTAAGGCGTGCGATAAAAAAGTCGTCCACCAACAACTCGAGGCGGGAACCAATGTCAACGGGGGCGCCGCCATGTGATAAGGGTTGGGTCATCCTGCTCTCTACCTCCTTGGAGCGCACTGCGCAAAGTCAAGTGTTCTTTATGGTTGACTGCCTGGCCGAATCTCGAATTCGTCCATCGACAGTCTGCCCTGAACCTCTCGTTCGAATCCGATAAAGGAGAAGCCGTAGCTGTGCGCCTCTCCCAGCACGTCGTCTGGCCGCGGCCCTCCCTCTGGATAGCTACGGTGCTGGAACTCCTGGCTGCTGTAGCTGCGATGCCAAAGCGTTTCGTCGTTCTCAAGCACAATGCGGCTCGGCGCCGTACAGGCGCAGGTCGTCGCCTCGCAGAAAAACGGACACCTCGGCCTGTCTCAGGTCGATCGGATCAAGCCCGACCCAATTGCGGTAATGGATCAGCGCCAGGATCGAAATCGGTCTTTCGGGCACATCGATGCTCCATCGAGACTGATCGGCCCAAATAAACCCGGAGTTGTTGAGGCCGCCCTCTCTCTGCCAGCTTGTCAGGACAAAGATCCCGAAGCCGGCAACTATCTCACCATGGTAATCGTAGGAGTGCCACCCTTCCGGCCCCACTTCAAAGCTGTTCTTGATCAAACTCTTTCGCTCTTGAGCATCTTTCTGGCGAAAATACCGTGCGCTGTCCTCGGCTTACGCACGCCTCCCAAGTTGCTTTGCCGCCCCTCCCCATCAGCCCCATTCGAGCACAATTCCCAGAAACTCCTCCTGGCGGTTTATGATCAGATCCCACGCTGCCTTGGCCTCTCGAGCCGGGAAGCGATGCGTGATCAGCTCCTTTGTCACCAGATCGCCCTTGGCGATATGTTTGAGAGTCTGGTCCATGCGAGTACGGCTCCAGCCGGAGGGGCAGTGAAGCGTCTGCTCCCCGCGGCGCAGTTTCTGTATGTCAATCATTCCCTCGGTTCCGTAGTAACCGGCAGAGACGATGTGCCCATCGTGCTTCATAAACGGCAAGCAGTCGTTTATCGCCCGGATGTCTCCCACCGAATCCACAAGAACGGCGATCCCGTCAGAGGATACGGATGGGTCTTGGCGCAGCGCTTCAACCGGATCCGAGTCACTCCCGTTGACGCTTGTGGCGTTTCCTGCTCGCAGAAGCTTCAGGCGAAAGTCATGCCGCCCCAGCATGATGACCTGCGCGCCCCGCCATACCAGGGTCTGAGCGGCCCAGTGGCCGACCAGCCCGTCGCCGATCACCACGCCCACATCGCCTGGCTCCACACGGGGACGCGCGCCGCAGTTGTAGCCCACCTGGGTCAGGACAAGCCCGCTGGCGGCTTCCGGGTCAACGTTCTCTGGTAATTTCCATATGCTGTTACACGTGGCCACAGCCGGAGACACGTGCCCTCCCATGGCGGGGATCCCGTACTTGACCTGGCTCCCGGCGACAAACACCCAATCCCCGCGGCGCAGCCCCTCTACGTTCGAGCCTACCCACTCGACCGTCCCTGTCTTCTGATAGCCGGGTACGCGCGGAAACACGGGCTGATCGCCCGTACGGAAAGGCGTCTCACCGTTGCTTCTCTCTCCCCTCAAGTAGGAACTTTCGGTCCCATTGCTTATCCAGGAGAAGCGAGTGCGGACCACGACGTCCTCAGGTGTCGGATCCGGCACCTCTATTTCCCGGAACTCGACCTGGTTCCTGGCGATGAAGACGACCGCTTCTGCCTTCATGCTGCCGTTTCCTCCAAGCGTGGATTGCAAAGAAAGGACATAGATAGATCGAGGTTCAGACCATGCGCTTCCAGTCTGGCTAATTCTCCTCTGCCACGCGTTCAACCGCGTCAGCGATCGCGGCGGCGATGTATTGATTTTCCTCTTCAGGCAAGAGAGGATGAATCAAAGTGCAGACGATCCTCTCGCTGATCTCGTCGGAAACGGGAAGCGCTTGGCCGCCTACCAGCTGCCGGTAATAGCCGCGGGTCTTGTACAGTTCGGCGGACGCCAGCCACGATTCGACCTTGTACTCGTGTTCGAGAAGCTCCATCAGGCGGTTGCGCTTCTCGCCCGCCCATGCGCGCGGCACCAGCATGGGGTAAACATAGTAGACATGCCCACAGTCGGCCGGTTCGTATGGCAGGGTCAGTTCGGCGACATCTTTGAGCATCGCCGTCCGCTCGTGCGCCCGTTGCACGCGCAACGCGTTCGTCTGGTCAAGCCGCCGCAACTGCACGCTGCCAACCGCAGCCTGCACTTTGGTCATCTTGTAGTTGGTGCCCCAGCTGTCGGTCGTGCTGCCGAACTGACGAATGTCACACAGGCGCGCGTTGGCCTCGGGGTCGTCGGTCGTGATCATCCCCCCTTCGCCGAGCGTCGTCATGTGTTTGCGCGTGTGCAGGCTGAACACGGTCAGCCAGCCTTTTTTGCCCACTGCGGTCCCGCGGTAGGTGGCGCCACAGGCGCGCGCTGCGTCTCCAATCACCTTCAGCGGGCCGTGTTTCGGATGGGGACTGCGCTCGGCGATGTCCTGCAGGTCATCCATCGGCGCGGAAAGCCCAACGAAATGAACCGGGAAGATGGCGCGCGTGCGCGGCGTGATCAGGCTTTCCACATCTTCAGGATCAAGGTTGAGCGTCTTTGGATCGATGTCACAGGCGACCAACTTTCCCCCCTGGCTGACGATGGAGTAGGCCGAGGCGATGAAATTGACGGCCGGGCAGATGACCTCGTCGCCCGGCTCCAGGTCGAGGCACATCATCGCCATGTCCAGTCCCGATCCGGCGCCGTTGATGGAGATGGCGTACTCGGTCCCGACGTACTCGGCAAATGAACGTTCAAACTCCTGTATCTCCTGCGCCTTGATGAAGCCAAAGCCCCCCTCCCGCCACTCCATCGATTCGCGCATGGCTTTGACAGCCGCTTCTACCTCTTCCTCGGTATACACCCCGCCAAGTTCAGGCTCGTAACGAATCGGGCTTTCGGGACGCCGGCTCGCCAGTATCTCTTTTCTCTGACTTCTGTTCAGAATGTCGGCCATTGCATGTTCCTTTCTCCTCAGCCCTTCAACCGGGATAGTCGTCGCGTAGGAAGTAGGCGGTGGCGAGCGAGTCGTTTTCGCAAGTTACGCCCTCGGTCACCCAGTGGGTCGCGTAGCCGCGGCGCCATCGCTCCGACTCATTACGATAAGAGGTGTGCAAGGTGCGGCTGTGATGGAAAACAACGCCGCCCTTGCCTACCGGGGCCAGCACTTCCTTCGAGAAATCGATCAGGTCTGGATTGGGAACCAGGTTATACGGTTCGCCGGGGAGCGGCTCATGCGGCAGCAGCGGCTCCTTGTGACTGCCATCGATGTAGCGCAAGCAGCCGTTGACCTCGTCCACGTCATCGAGCGCGATCCAGGCGGTGATCAAATGGTCGGCTGGGTGGATGCGAAAGTAGAAATTGTCCTGATGATACGGTTTGGCCGAGCCGAAATGCGGGGGTTTCATCAGGATCTGATCGCCCTTCAACAGAGGACGTTTCCCGCCCAGAAAGCCGGACAAAAGCGTCGTCAACCTGTCGTCAAGCACCAACTCGCTGAACGCGGCACGTTTGAGAAACGGCTCGTCGATCTTGCGCGGTGCCACCTGACCGTCGGCTGAACGGTCAACGTGATACGACGATTCGTCCTCGTCCAACTCGGAGACGCTGACGACAAGGGCAACTTCGGCGACTTTTTCCGCTTCGGGCGCTTCAAAGACGCCGTCCACCACCGCCCAACCTCTGTCCCAATAGTGATCATAGACTTCCTGACTCAGTTTCATCGACGCCTCCGAGAGTCGTTGAGAGGGCGATTTTCCCTACTTCCACTATCCGCCATGAAGGCTGGTCTGCCGGCGCTTCAAGCAGGTCTGTTCACCTTTCTTCAAAGAAAGGTGACGAACGCCAACTTTCAGCAAGCCGTCTAATTCAAATTTTCCTCGTGGAGAATTGACGCCAATCAGTCCGGCATCGCGTCCACTACGCTGTCACGACCGGCTTAGCAGGATGAAAGATCAGCGGATTCTGGTCATCGTTGTCAAGGGGGTCGCCAATGTTCAGCGTCGTTATGTACGAGTCAGGCAACACGTCTTGATTCCCGTTAAACCTGCTGCCATCGGGCATATATAGACAGGCCATCGCCCGCCGCCAGCCTGGCGTCATGTTGGCCGCGGCCGCATGGGCCACCAAGCCGTTGTGAAACGAGCAGGATCCCGCCTTCATCGGCGCGGCCACGGTTGGATTTTGCGCCCATTGGGGATAGACATCGAATAGATCGCCCAGTTTCTCGCCGATGCCTGAACTCTTGAAGGCCGCCCGCTTGTGTGTGCCGGGCATGAAGTAAAGACAGCCGTTTTCCAATGTGGAATCGTCGAGCGCCACCCAGATACTGATCGCAGCGGGTGAACTGAACGACCAGAATGGATCATCCAAGTGCCAGGCGGTCGGGTTGGCCCAAGGGGCTTTGTTCAGCGCCTGGTCATGGTAGAGGCGAATGCCTTCGACGCCGGCCAGTTGCGCTGCCATCTTCCCCAAGCAGGGATCGAGCATCAACTTGCGTACTTTTTGGTCAGCTTGCCATAGATTGATGCGTTGCACAAAGACCCTATCGTAATAGCTGTCACCTTCCTGCCACCGATCATTTCCCTTTTGGCCGGCCAGCTTCCATTTGCCGAGTTTGGCAACGGCTTCGTCGACCGCATCACGCCAGATCTCCAACTCCTCCGCCGTCAGAAAGTCGTGAATCACGATGAAACCGTTCTCACGGTAAGCATCGATCTGCGCTTGCGTCAGGTTTGTGTTCACAGATTGGCCTCCGTCTTTTCTTCGCTAACTGCGCCACCATCGAGCGGGTTATGCAGCCCGGCGCATCTCCTGCATGGCGACGACCCATTGCAACAGCTTCGCGGTCCAGTAATACGGTTCGCCGCGCTCACCACAGAGTCGGCCGTGGTTCGCAGGCATAGAAGGCCTCACACTTGTTGCGGATGGCGAAAAGTTCGGCCTCGCGCAGCGCGATTTCGAAGCGGATCGGCCTGTCGACCAGTTCAGAGATGTCGCTGCGTTCCTGCCAACGGGGCTGGGCAAAGAGATGGTCACCACTGATGGGCAAGGCCTCGTCCCAGGTATAGCCGGCGATTGGCTGGGCGGTCAAGCCGTCCAGGATCTGCACGCGGATATGTGAGTGTTGCATCGTGCGCACGTTGAGACTGATTGCGCCCTCTTGAGGGACAATTGGCTTGGTGCGCACGATGCCATCGCGGCCCCATGTCTTGAGCGAGCAGAACCCATCCAGGCGCATTTCGTACAGCAGTGGGTTGCAATGGCCTGTGTCATCCTGGCCGGCTTCCCGCATTTCAAGAAAGTCAGCGTGCCCTCCTTTTGTGGCCTGCGCGTAGAACAACAGCTTGTCATCCGTCGTCCGCAGCATCTCCATGCCGTAGACCGAGCCTCCACCCTGCAGCCCGTATGGCTGAATCGGCATGAACGGGGCATCGCGCGCGGTGCGGTACCAGTAGTAACCGTTATAGCTGTAGGTCAACTCTGTTTCGATGCGGCCGAAGTACTTGAGTTGCGGCCACCTGGGGCTGACGTTGCTCACCTCCTCAAAACGATCGGTGCTGAAGATGTGGAGTAGCCCGACAAACATCCCTTCGTAGGGCCGCGCCGGCATGTCGTAAAACTCGGCGCCAACGCGGTCCATGCTGTCCGGCTGCAGCACAGTGATTGGCCGTGAGAACTGCTCAAAGTCGGTTGTAAAAGAGATGGCGACCCGCCGGTCGGTATACACGGGGCGCACAATGAGCTGGAACTGCCCGGCCTGCTCATTCCACAGAATATCTCCGGCCGTATCCGAACCGGGGTCCAGCCACGGACGTTTCGCATCAACCTCGAACTGCAAGCCGTCCTCGGAGAACCCTCCCAGTGTGACGTGTCTTGGCCAGCCCAGCACGGTCGTGACGAAGCCGCGCTCTGCCAGAGGCGTGCCCGCCAGCGAATGGATCGCATAGGCCCAAATTGGCTGGCCGTCCTGGTCCACCACCACGTCCTCGAAGCCTTTCCAGCCCTGGTTGGACGCGCCCAACCAGCCGAGCGCGGCTGAGGAGTCGTAGCTTGGGTTGGGCCAATCGTACGGACTGTCGGATTGCAGCCGGAACACGACCCTGCCCTTGTGGGTGAAGAGATACATCACATAGCGCCCGAGCCTACGGTCGAAAAACACGGTGATATAGCCGCCGTAGCCTTCCGATCCGCGGGGTTCGAACTCGGTAAAGATCTCCTTTACGAAGGTCGGCTTGCCCCACACGCGTTCCAGGCAGTCGCTGCGCTCAAGCATCCAATTGTCGAAGAACCAGATTCCGTTCATCTTTTCTTCCGCGCTTCAGACATTTTCACTCCCAGGGACGAGAGAAACGATGACCCCAGCAGGCAGCGTGGGCATGATCTCGTGGGTAAACCTTGCCCCAACGTTAATCGCGCCTCAGCCGCGGGTCCAGCGCATCGCGCAGGCCGTCGCCGATAAAGTTGATGCTCAACACGCACAGCGTAATGGCCAGTCCGGGGGGCACCCACAGCCACAAATAGCTCTCGATGATCGCCGGGGACCGCGCCTCATTGATCATCTGTCCCCAACTCGGCACCGGTATCTGGACACCGAGTCCCAGGAAGCTCAGGCCGGCCTCCAGCAAGATCGCGCCTGCGACCCCGAAGCTCGCCGCAACGATGATCGGCGCCATTGTGTTCGGCAGGACGTGGCGGAGGATGATTCCTTTGGCTGGCACGCCTGTGGCGCGAGCGGCCATCACATAATCCTGCGCGCGGATCGACAACACTTGGCCGCGCACCAGACGTGCGATACCTGTCCATCCCAGCAGACCGATGGCAAACATCGAGTTCAAAAGACCCGGCCCGATAAAAGCCACAATGGTGATCAGCATCACATATCCGGGGATTGACATGACCGTCTCGGTGACGCGCATGATGATCGAGTCTACGATACCGCCGTAGAACCCGGCCAGACTGCCGAGTACGATGCCGATGCTCATGTAGATAGCGACCGCAACCAGACCGACGGCCAACGATACCCGCCCACCGTAGACCACGCGGCTCCACATGTCCCGCCCGGTCAAGTCGGTGCCCAGCAGATGATCTACGCTGGGAGGTTTCCCGACCTCTTTCAGGTTGGTAGTGTGCGGGTCCTGGGGAGCGACAACCGCCGCCAGCGGAAAGACCATCGGCACGACGATCAACATAAAGATCATACCGGCCACTGCCGCCCTGTTACGCATGAAGCGGCGAACGGTTCGACCCCTTTGCGTCCTTCCGGCGATCTCCTCAATTTTTATGCTGTCGGCTGCCCTCTTTTTATCGGAGGCCATGATCGCAGGATGCGTTGAAACTCCGTTTCACAAGCGCGAAGTGTAAAATGTGCGACCGCTTCGCAGTTACCGCGCGCAGCCGCCCCTCTAATCGTAGCGAATCCGCGGGTCCACGACCACATAGGCGAGGTCGGTCAGCAGAGTGCTCAGCACGATCAGCACTGTCGAGATCAGCCCGATACCCATGATCAGCGGATAGTCCCGTCTCTCGACACCGGCCATGAACAGGATTGACATCCCCGGCCAGCCAAAAATCGTCTCAATGACCAGCGCTCCGCCGAAAAGCTCAGGCAGATGTAGCCCCGTTATCGTGATCACAGGCAAAAGGGCGTTGCGCAGCACGTGTCTGTACAGCACAACACTCTCCTTCAGACCCTTGCTGCGCGCCACCGTTGTATAGTCCTGGAGGATATGCTCCAGCATGCTTGAACGACTGTAGCGCATAAAGCTGGCCATGCCTGGAATGCCCAACGCCGTTGCCGGAAGAATCAGGTATCGCAGCCGGTCCAGCATACCATCCCAGAATCCGAACTCGCGCGTCACCGTCGAGTAGCCGAAGGTGGGCAGCAGGTCCAGTTTGAGGGCAAGAAGATACATCAGCAGAATCGCTGAGAAGAAGCTCGGCAACGCGATCGCCACATAGGTCCACCACGTCGCAAAGTAGTCCAGCAAGGAATACTGTCTAACCGCGGTGATGACGCCCAGCGGGATCCCCAGCGTCAACGATATGATGAGAGCCGTCACCGTCAGCTTCAGGGTCGCCGGTAACCGGCGCACGATCTCTTCCACCACCGGTGTTCTGGTCACGAAGGATTTGCCCAGGTTGCCGCGAAGAACGCCCCCCAGCCAGATGAAGTAGCGAACGGGCGCCGGCTTGTCCAGCCCATACGAGGCCCTCAGCGCCTGCATCCTTTCTTCGTCCATGTCCGCCATGACTCCTATGTCAGGCACGAACATGGCGGTCACAGCGTCTCCGGGGGCAAGCTCGACCAGAGTGAAGATGATTACCGTGATCCCAAACAGCACGGGCACTGCCTGCAGGAGTCTGCGCACAATGTACCTGGACATGCACGTTTCTCCGTCTCAATTGGCCCGGCGCAAGGCAAGCAAGACGCCCGCGCCCCAAGGTATGCGCTCAAAGAAGAGATGTTTGCAGGGGGGTCTTCCGCCTGCAAACATCTCTTGAGCTATTCCCTCTCCCTGCAGGTGAAACGGCGTGGGGAAGCGGCCAAAGCGTATGCTCTTTCGTACTACGCAAGGCAGCAAGGCGCCGGTTTCCAATCTGAATGTACTCTACTCATTTCTCAGGTACCACCGGTCGGGATGCTGGTCCGAGAAGACAAGCAGGTATTCGCGGTACGTGTAATTGCACAGGTCTTTGCTGATGGCGTACCTGCGGTCCGGGCGGAAGATCGCAACCTGATAGGCAGATTCGGTGGCTATTTCAGTCGCCTGATAGAACAGATCCCGGCGTTTCTCCGGGTCGGGCTCGGCGATGCCGCTCAGGACCAAGGTGTCCATTTCTTCGTTGCAGTTCCGGCTCCAATTGGGATATGGGCTTTTGTCGCAGGTATCGCGCGTGTACTCGTATGGGGCGGCAGGCCCGCCGCAACAAGCGTACCCAATGTCGTAGTCGCCCGCCTCTCGGCTACGCTCTACGAATGCGGGCGTATCCAATACGTTTACCTCGACCTTGATCCCGACTTGACCCCACTGGTCCTGCAGGGTGGCAAGCACGCGCCGGTCCAGGTCTCCTTGGTAATAGGTGATGAGTGACAGCTCGCGGTCGGGGTCCCAGCCGGCCTCCTCCAGCAAGGTCTTGGCCTTGTCGGGGTCGTAATCGTAAACCGTGATGTCGGGGCTGACCCATTCGCCAGCCGGGTCGTTGTCTCGAAGGTCAAAGGGTTCGGCGTGGCCGAGCCAGATGCTCTCGGCGATGGCCTCCTTGTCGATCGCGTACATGAGGGCCTGGCGCACTTTGTGTTCAACCCGTTCCGTGTTCATGTTCAGGTACATGCCGCCCGCGGTCGGCCCGGCGATCAACACGACATTCGGGTCCTCCTCCAAGCGCACGCGATCCAGCCCCGAAGCCAGATATCCGGTCTGGATTTCCCCCTTTTGCAGCGCGGCGATCCAGGTCGCGGTGCTGCCGGTGACGCCGATGCGGTAGATGGCCCGGTCCAGGTAAGGTCGACCGCCATAGTATTCTTCGAAGGCTTCAAACGAGGTGTATTCGCTAGGGACATGTTCGACGAATTTAAAAGGCCCCGTGCCTATCGGCTGGCCAATCAACTCGGAATCCTTAAGCTCCCCGAAGGGAATGTCTTTCATCAAGTGGGCCGGCATGAGGTTAATCGTGGCAATCAAATACTCGAGGTGCATCTGAGGCTCAAGCACGTTAATCTGGAGCGTAAAGTCATCCAGCACAACAATACCTGAGATTTCGTCGGCGCTGCCGTCCATGAACTCGGACCCGCCTGAAAAGGCGTGGTACGGCATCCAACCGGCATTCCAGGCCCCGACTTCAGGATGCGCATGCACCTCAAACGAGTACTTGACGTGGTCAGCCGTCAGCAGTTCGCCATCGTGGAATTTCACATCGTTGCGCAAGTTGATGGTGTAGGAAAGCCCGTCAGCCGAGATTTCCCACGATTCAGCCGCGTCAGGCTCCAGGGTGACGCCGTCACCCAGCACGTCGTACAGCTGGCTGAAAGAGTAGAACATGGGGAAGCCGGTACCCCACCAAGTCGGGTTTGACTCTCCCCAACCGAAGAAGATATCGGTCGCAACCCCACCGTAGGTTGGCGGCGCATCGGTGCAGATGTTGATCCACGTCTCGCCTACGTGATCCGGGTTGTACCAGAGTTCATCCGTCGATTCAGGCGATTCTGCGACGTCCTCTTCGGCTTCCGTTTCCGTGGCCACCTCCGGCGTGGCTGCAACACAAGCCGAGAGCAACAACACCATCGAGAACACCATACTGACTACCAGCGTCAACCGTTTCATCGCTTCCTCCTCATGATTTGGGTACCTGCCATCCAAGTCGGAATGTGAGAACTACGCTGTCGTCTAGACCGTTGCTGAATCTCCGAACCTCCGGATTCAGCAAGTGGAATTTCGCCCATTGAGTACGTATGCGAGAACATCTGCGGGGCCAAACAAGATCTATCTGTGCTCCGATCGTGTCAAGAGCATCTCCTGTCGCAATGGTTTTATCGGACCGAGGTCGTCTTTTCTGCCAAGCTGTAGGATAGCATGGGACGTGAACTCTGTCAACCAAGTTTCACGTAAACAGGCCGACCTCCATTGCCGGCGCTCTTCTCTTGTGTGCAGGCGAGACTGCCGCGTTCTCCGCTGGTCTGCCCGCTATCTCACCGGCGTGCTCAGTCCAACCGGTGCGCCTGCTGCACCAGCGAAATGATCTCTTCCTCCGCGCGGCTCATGGCGTTGGCAAGAGCGGTCTGCCGGAACTGCTCCAGGACGGTTGACCCTTCGGCCTGTTCCTGGCTCCACTCATTGATGAAGGCCCCGCCTTTGATGTCGTTGACCACGCTATGGCGCATCTTGGCGCGAATGTCGTCATTGAGCAGATCAGCGGAACGCGTGAGTGTGCCGTACTGGCTGGTGGTAGAGTGGTGCGCCATCTGGCGGTAAAAGCCGTTGCGCGCCATCAACCCCATGATCTCGGAAGCCTCGCCCGAAGCATACAGTTCAAGCACCATCAGTTCGGGCGAAAAGCCCTGCTCGACGCCCAGTTTGAAACACTCTTCAAACCAGGCCACCAGCCCGGCCCAGACAATCTGCTCCGCGAACAGATCAAGCTCCGCCTCTTCTCTGAACGACGACTCGATAACGCCGCCGCGGGTTGTCCCAATGCCTTTGGCGATCGCCATCATGCGCGCCCACGCCTCACCGGATGCATCCTGGTGGACCGCTGCCTGCGCCATTGCGCCCTTGCCCTCGGTGAACAGGGTGCGCACCATATTGCCCGTCATCCTCGGCGCCACCAGCACCACATCGACATCCGGACGCGGCTTGATCAGGTCATAGCCGACATTGTATCCGCTCGCCCAGACCAGGGTATTGCCGACGGAGACGCTTGGCGCGATCTGCTCATCCCAAATCAGCGGCTGCGACTCATCCGTGGTCAGAATGAACAGGAAATCCCCCGCGGCCGCCGCTTCCGCGATAGAAAGCGGTTCAAAACCGTCGGCCTGCGCCTGTTCGCCGTAGCTGTCTTGCCGGTTGCCTACCAGGACGGTTGCGCCGCTATCGCGCAAATTGAGCGCCTGCGCCCGCCCCTGGTTTCCATACCCCAGGATGGCTATCGTCTTTCCGGCCAGTGGATCCAATGAAGCGTCGTTATCAAAGTAGATTTTCATACGCGGCTCTCCTCGTTAAGCCAACTGAATTGAATTGCTCTCGGCAAAAGGTTGTATGCGTTACCCGTTTGCTCTACACGGGCAGACCTTGGGGCAACCTTGTCGAGTCCGTGTGTACCTTGTTACTTGTCCAAAACGATGTAGGAGGTATAAAGACCTGTTTGCGACAACGAGTCCCACTTTGCAACAGCCGTCTTCACCGCGACGGAGTCCAGCCAGTTCTGCATGTCGGCGGAGAGCTCGCCGCCTGCAGACGACCGGCGGTTGCGCGCCGTCACACTTTCGTAGGCGATCAGAAGCATGTACTTGCCCGCGCGGTCGCCTCGATTCCCTTTGAGGAGATAGCCCTCCTCCCCCGGCAATCGGGACATAGCATAGTACTGCGCGGTAACGAAGCGTTCAAAGTCGGCCTCGCTTACGCCCGGACGCAGCATGACCGGCTCAATCAGAATTTCCTCCGGCATATCCGCCATCTCCTTGCCCACCGTCACGTAGGAGGTCCAGAGACCTGTTTGCACCAGGCAAGCCAACCTTCCAGCCTTCGGCGGACCCAGGCCAAACTGAATCCACTCTTGCAACTCGTCGGCCGGCCTCTCTGCGCCCTGTTCAGAAAGGTGACCGCTGGGATTGTCCGCGCCTTCCCATCTTGCCACATGCAAGTAGCCGCCGGCTCGGTCCCCCCGCACTCCTGTGAGAATGAAGTTCTCTACGCCTGTCGATTGATCGCACGCGTTGAGCTCCTCGGTCACGTACTTCTCAAATTCCTCCGCGGTCACGCACGTTTGCAGCATGACGTCACGGAAGGCGATGGCGTTGGGCATGGCGTCCTTCTTTCAGGCAACGAGCGCAGTTCAGACACGATTGTGCCATTGGGCGGCCCGCTTTTTCCTTCTCGCAGCAGGCGGGCAAGGCCATTGCCTGCCCTGGGCTGGCCCATCGCTACGGCCACAACCGGCTTAGCGATACAGTATAGCCGAAAGTGCTGAGCCTGCAAGCCAAAAAACAGCGTCCCTCTCGCTTCAGATCCGCTGCGAGAGGGACGCTAACTGTCCATATTACTCTATTGTGCGTTCTTCGAGATCGTCTAATGGATTGACGCTACGTGGGATGTTCCTCCGGTATGGCAACCGGAATCACAGAGCGTCTCGCCCGCACGCTTCAGCCCTCCTCGCCGACCAGATGATAGGCGCCTACACCGTGCTCGGAGAGGTCCAGACCGGCCTGCTCCTCCTCCGCCGAAACGCGCAGCACGCCCAGCTTCTTGATGACGGTGAAGAGGATGAAGGCGGTAACGAAAGCCCACACCGGAATCGCGATGGAACCCACGATCTGGGCCACGAAGGGATGGCCGCCGAAGATGCCGGTTGCGATGCCGCCCCAGATGCCGCACAGGCCATGCACCGACCACGCGCCGACCGCGTCGTCGATCTTCAGTTTTTCCAGCGCTTCCATGCCGACGCAGACCAGCACACCGGCCACGGCCCCAATGATAAGCCCTTCGACATTGTTGACCGAATCACAGTTGGCTGTGATGCCCACCAGACCGCCCAGCGCGCCATTCAGCGTATAGCTTAGATTTGGCTTGCCCGTCTTTACCCAGCCATAGAGCATCGCCAGCAGCGTACCCGCTGCCGCCGCCAGCGTCGTATTGGTGGCGATCAGCATGACTGCGTCTGCGTTGACCGCGCCCGTGAAGGCAAGCTGACTGCCCGGGTTGAAGCCGTACCAGCCAACCCACAGGATGAAGACGCCCAAAGCCGCCATTGCCATGTTGCTGGGCGGAAGCGGATTGGTTGAGCCGCCGCCGAAGCGTCCGATGCGGGGCCCGAGAACGATGACCGCGGCCAAGGCTGCAAAACCGCCCACGCCATGAACGACCAGGGACCCGGCAAAGTCGTAGAATCCCATCTGGTCCAACCAGCCGCCGCCCCATTTCCAGTGGCCGCTCACAGGGTAGATAATGGCTGTGACGACGATGCTGTAGATCAGGTAGCCGGATATCTTCATGCGGCCAGCCACCGCGCCGGAAACGATCGTGGCTGCGGTTGCGGCGAAAACCGCCTGAAAGAGAAAGTCAACCTGCGGGTTCAGGTTACCCGGCAGCGCTTCCGGCGGCGTCGAGGAGATGCCCAGACCACCAAAGCCGATGAATCCGCCCAGAACGGACCCGCCGTACATCAGGCTGTAGCCGATCAGGAAATAGAAGAAAACACCACTCGCCAGGTCGATGATGTTCTTGAACATGATGTTGACAGTATTCTTGGCCGAGTTGAAACCCGCCTCGACCATGGCGAAGCCGGCCTGCATAAACAGCACCAGCACCGCAGAGACGAAAAGGAACAAGTTGTCAATCGAATAGGCAACTTCATCCATACTCAGCGGCGCCGCATCCTGGGCAAATGCAGATGGCGCGAAGACGAGAAGCCCAAGAACGGCCAGGGGAATCGCCCGCAATTTTGATCCGTGTGTGACAGCGCGTACAAGCATTGACATCGAAAAGTTCTCCTTCCTCAAGTGAGACTCAACAAAAAGTGCCCATCTTCTGCAGATTTGCCATGCGGCGACCATTCCTGGGTCAATCGCCGTCAGCGCACATCGTGCCGTAGATGAGCCAGCTGAGACAATAGGGGTCTGCGTTTTCAACGTTGTTCTGCAAGATTTCGAGCCTCTTCCAAGCAGAGGCATAGAACGAACCGCCACAAGTCAGCGATTACGTGCAAGGATACTCGATCATCTGATTGATGCCACTGCTCATCCTGCATGAAATTGAAAACGACTTTTTGGGCAAAATGCACATAACCCCCATTTCTCCACCGATTGGGTTGCCTTTTGGCCGGATTGAATCGATGTCAACTCAAGTTTCATGGCTATGACGAAAATGAAATTGGGAACTCTATGCATCGGCACCTCTTCGTGGAGCTTTCCCGATTGGCGCGGCGTCTTCTATCCTCCTCAGACGCAAGCTGACCGGCAGCTCCACTTCTACGCCACAAAGTTCAACAGCGTCGAGATCAATACCAGCTTCTACGCTCTGCCCGCACCCACGACGCTTCTGCGCTGGCTGGAGAGTGTGCCCGCAGAGTTCACCTTCTCCCTCAAAGCGCCCAGAGAGATCTCGCACGATAAACAGCTCGCCGATGTGGAGCAGATTACTGACGCCTATCTGGATGTCGTGCGCTCGCTCGGCTGCGCCGCTGCCCCCGGCCTGTTTCAGTTCCCCGCCGCGGTTTCCCGCAAAAGCGCAGGGCGCCGCCTGGCGAATTTTTTCGACCGCCTCGCGCCCGCAGCCGCAGAGATTCCACTCTCGGTTGAAGTCCGGGCCATCGATCTTATGACGCACGCATTTGTCCGCTTCCTGCTGGAAAGGCAAATCGGCTTCGTCGTGGTCGAGCGCGCCGGTCAGCCGGATACGTATGCCGACTGGCAGGCCGCCGCCGAGCGCGCCGGTCCCCGCCTGCCCCTGCATATCCGCCTCATCGGCCAGGACCGCGACCCCCTGCCCGATGACAAGATGATCCGACGCCCCCAGGACGAACTGCTGGACAGGTGGGCGCGCCGCATCGCCGATGCGCTGCTTGGCGGCCGGGACGTCTTCTGCTATGTCCACAACCCCTTTGAGGGCCACGCGCCGGAGACGGTCCGCCGCCTGCGCGCCAGAGTCGGTACGCTTCTGCCTTTGCCTGCATGGAAGCCCGAAATCGTGGGGCCGGCCAGGGAGGACAGCGGACAGTTGGGCCTGTTCTGAAGGTGCGTTAACCTAGCTTAATTCAGACGTTAACCTGCTCTTCGCATATGTTTTACCTCCGCAGCGCAATACTCCGCCCAAAATCAGCCCCACAGTCCAGTTTTCGATGCTATACTGTCTTCCATTGTCCAGCGCGCCTCTTGCCAGCACGACGCAGTTCACAACCATCCACTTTCCCTAAAGCTAGTGATTCAGAGGATCGAAATGGAGATAGTAGAATTGCTGCAACTTGCCCTCCTGCTGGGCCTGCTCCTAGCGGTCGGACTTCTGCTGACCAGTATCCGCAGAACGCATCGCCTGCGCGACATGCGAGATAGGGACGAGGCAACCCATAAGGAAGAGTTGCGCTTACACCGCAACCGCGCGCGCAGGCTTTTGCGCAACGAGCCGACTCGACAGTGGGCTTAAAATTGGGTGGGTGGATGACAAAAGGCCGGCCCACAAGGGGCCGACCTTTGCTGGAAGTCCAACACAAAACCTTGTGAGCGTGAGGGCTGTCGCCGCAGCCATCACCCAAGTTCCGCGCTGGGCCCTTCTCCAGTATAGCACGCCCTCTCAGCCGCAGCCAATGTCAGTTGAGACGGCACCCCGGTTCAGCTTTGCTCTATCGGTAAGGTAACGCTGGTATCCGACACATTCGGTTGGACAGTTCATGCCAACTGGACGTGTATTTTTTTGGCAAAAACACGGGGAGCCATTTCATCAGTCGCCTCTGCATTCAAGTAGCAAAGCGGAGCGCACCACACAACTTTATACAGGAGACCACGATCAAAATGCTGCGAAAAACCCTATCCCTGACACTCTGCATTGCGCAGTTGCTGACCGTTGCGGCCTGCACAGTGCAGACAGTTCCAGCTGCGACCGAAAGCGCGGCAAGTTCCGACCAGTCAGCAGGCGCCGGCGCGGCTGTGACCATTGACCTGGATGCCGTCAAAGCATATGCGATGGAGAATGCCGAACTGATGCAGGCCGCCACTTCCGAACTGGCCGACGTGGCCCAGGAATACTATGATCACGTGCAGCAGGCGAGCGAGGACAACGCCGATCCTTACGCAAAACTCTGGGCCGAGAACCAGGCTGAGATTCACGAGTTGGTTGTCCAGGCACGCGATCTTTGGCTGGAGGCAAGCACCTACTACGAACTGGACGAAGGCATCGTCGCCGGGGTCCCCTCCTTGGCCCACTACGATGTCTGGATCGACGCCGGACCGCCCGTAGCCGAAGCGCCTGACGAGGCATTGGACTGGCAGCTCGAACTGCCAAACGGCCGCGTGCTCGAATCCCCCCGGCAACTTCTTCCACAACCTGCTGGAGCCTACCCTCTGGGGGACCAATCCTGAGTTCACCGGCCTGCCGGTCGACATGGATGGCGATCGTGTGATTAGCGTGGGTGAAGCACTGCCCGAAGCCAACATGCTTCTGGGCGCCACACAGGGATTGGACGCCGCGACGATCGAGATGCAGGCGGCCATCGATGCGTGGAACCCGACGCTGGAGGATGCGCTCACTGCCCTGGTCACCATGATCCCTACCATAAACGAATACTTTGAGCAGTGGAAAGAATCGATCTTTGTCACCGGCAGCGACAGTGAGCAGGAGAGTTTTATCGCCGTCAGCCGCCTGCTGGACATTAAGGGCATCCTGGCCGGACTGAACTTTACCTACGACAACATTGCGCCCCTGGTGGCCAATTCCGATTCCCAACTCGACCAACAGATTCGCACCGATTTCGATACATTGATCGCCTACGTGAACGATCTCTACGACCAGGAACGGGAAGGCGTGCAGTTCAGTGCCGAAGAGGCCGACCTCTTCGGCACTGAAGCCCAGGACCTCGCCACTGCTCTGGCCGTACTGGTGGCCGAGGCCGCTTCGGACTTGAACATCACGCTCGAACTGTCCTAAAAAACCTGAAATGACCGGCGTTCTGACGGGCGCCGGTCATACAATGGTCGGAAATACTGGGAAGGAAGACAGTTGTGAACAGGGTTTTGGCGTGGACGGACAAACCAACGCGATTCGGCGCGCTGTGCCTCGTGGTTCTTGTGTTGGTTGTCTGCGGCGCAACCCTGGCAGCAGGGGCGGTTGAAGCGCAAGACGTCGTCACGCCCCCCGCCGCCACTCCTGTGCAGGGAGCTGCGCGGCAGTATTGGCAGATGGCCGAGCAACTGCGCAGTCTCACTTTTGAAGCGCAACGAGCGCTTTACGCGGCCGAGCGCGCCTCCCAAGCCGAAACAAAGCACGATCTGTCGGCGCAGGCAGTTTCCCACATCGAGGCCGCCACCGAGCGATACACGGCCGGCCTGCATTCTCCTCTGGCCGCGGCTGCGCCCGCCGCCGACGCCTGGATCCAAGAGGCGTTGGTCGAGGCGCGTCAGGCTGTGGAGGCCGCTAATGGGCCCGCTCTGTCCGCCGCCCGCGGCCGCATTTGGACGGGTCTGCTTTGGGGCGCTTCCACCGCGGCGCTGGACGCCCTGCATGCCGAGGATGGCGCGCGCGCAGCCGACTGGCTGCGCCTGCGCGAATTCCGCCGCGCCACCAAAGTAAACATAGTTCAGGACTTGGCACGCCAGACCGTGATTTCCTACATCAGCGGGCAGACCAATCAGGCCACCACGCTGGCCGTAGTCGGCGAAGATCTGCGAGATACCTACTTCTTCCGTCTGCGTGAGGCGCTGAACAAGCTGGAAGAGGCGGCCGGCAAGGGCTATACCACTCGCGCGGGGGAGTGGACAGGCCAGTTGCGCGGCTATTTCGCGATCCTGCAAATCGACTTTGCCGACAAAGAGGGGCTACCTGCTGCCCTGGCCGTCGAGATAGCCCTCGCCAATCTGGAGCAGGAGGTGCTGGCTGGTCGGCTTGACGTAGCGCCGGCCGCCGTCGCCGACCTGCGCAGCATGATCACCGCGTATCAACCCGTTAATCTCTCGTCTGAAGAGTTTGCCCGACGCAGCCAATTGCTTTATCTCTTCATCAATCTGGTTTATGTGGAGTACCGGGATGGCGTACGCAACGGGCAAATCACGATAGAGACCGAGTACAGAGAAGCGTTTACCTTCCGCGATCAGGCCGAAGTCTTCCTGGCAGAGTTGTACCCGCGCATCTCCGCCGCCGACCCCGCCGCCGCCGATCGTCTCGTCAACCTACTTCAAGAGATGAAAGCGTCGCTGGACGCGCTTGATAACAGACAGACTGTGCGCTCCCAAGTGGAAGAGGCGCTCATTCTGACGGAGCAAACTCTGGGCGAAGCGGTGCGCGACAACAGCGGAGAGGGCATCTTCAACGTGATCGAAGCCTTGCTGAATGAGATGGAGCAGCAAGTGGCGCGCGGAGAGTACGAATTGGCCGAGAGCAGTCGCATCCAAGCCTATGCCCTCTTCGACGCGGGGCCGGAACTGCGACTGATGGCCTTTTCGCCCGACTTGGTCGCCCGACTGGACGGCCTATTCTGGCATGGCTATCAGGGCCAACCAGGGCTTTCTCTGGCCGTGGCCCAACGCCGCGCCCCAGCCGAAGTTACGGCGATACGCGATCAACTGGACGCCGGTCTGGCCGAAGCGCAGACGGTACTCGGGAGCGGGGCGGCGCCGCTGGCAATCGTCACCAACTCCGCCGTGATCGTCTTCCGCGAAGGGCTGGAGGCCATCGTTATCCTCGCCGCGCTCATGGCCAGTATGGTGGGGGCCTATGCCGCGGTCCGGCGTTCGATGCTGATCGGCGTCCTGCTCGCGTTTGTTGCCACCGCGGCCACTTGGTGGATCGCCCAGCGCCTCATGCTGGCTTTCAGCGGTTTCGGCGAACGGCTGGAGGCCGTCGTCTCGCTGATCGCCGTTGGTGCGCTGTTGCTCATCACCAACTGGTTCTTCCACCGCCTCTACTGGAAGGATTGGCTGGCAGGATTCCACCAGCGCAAAAAATTGCTACTGGGGGGCGCGGCCGAAAGTCTGATTTCGGCGCAGGCCCAGGGATTCATCGCTCTAGGCTTCTCCAATGTCTACCGCGAGGGCTTCGAGACCGTGCTATTTCTGCAAGCGCTGGCGCTGGACACAGGCCCGGCGGTGGTGATGAAGGGCGTGCTCCTCGGGTTGCTCTGTACGACTGTAGTTGGCTTTTTCACTTTCCATTTGCAGACCCGTCTGCCCTATAAGCGGATGTTGGTAATTACCGGTATCCTCATTGGCGGCGTACTGCTGGTGATGGTGGGCAACACGATTCACACCATGCAGGCCGTCAGTTGGCTGCCGATCACGCCTGTCAGTTCCGTCAGCCTGCCCTACTGGATGGGCCTTTGGCTAGGACTCTTCCCGACCTGGGAGACAATCTGCGGCCAGGGCGTGGCGGCTCTCTTCGTCATCGGCAGCTACTATCTGGCCGAATATCAGCAGAAGCAGCGCGTTGGCAGCAGCGGGCAGAACAAAGGAGCCGTCCTCTCGGAACAGACTGTTGAAAGTTCGTAGGCGGCGGCTCTCAGGCAGACTGCGCCCTTCCTGGCATTCCGCTGCGAAAACCGGACAAACGGGAGAGCAATTCCCATGTGTCAACATGTTGTCATCTTGGCCGAACGCAATAGCTAAAAGTACCTCAGCCAATTCGAGCATGGAACGGTCCATCTGATCTGGGATGGGGTGGGTCTGCACCTGCCGGCAGAGGCTTTCACCCGCCTGGCCGCCCACATCCTGCGCACGCGTGCCACGTTACTGGATAGAGGTGAAGAGGCGAATCATCGCCATTGCCGTCTGAACATCGGGAAACTGGCTATCACTCTGCCAGTGCAGGAGTTTCTGCTTTTGGTGGAGATGGTTGACGGCGTCATGCCCGCTCACAATCTTACTGGAAACGGGCAGACCAACCCACGGCATCGTTTTGCGCCGCATAAGCCGATGCCGCCTGTTTTGAACTGACGATGACCGGCGACCCGATCCGGCAACTTGCGCGCGTCTTCATGCAGACGAAAAAGGCTGGCAAGCGACAAATAGCGTGATTTCTTCACTGTTCGCGTGCATACGGAAACGGGTCTTTGTCTTTACTCTGCTCTCGATCTGCTTTATTTTCGCGACCAGCTTTTTGGAAGCTCCGCTCATATTCCAGGCTCCGTGGCTGACACTGCCTGTCGCGCTTGAGATCGGCTACCTCGTGTTCCATGCTCTTATCGGCTATAGAGATTGGGTTGGCGCTGGTCATTTCAGCCTTCACAATGCTGGCAGAGTGGTCGCGTCGAATTCGGCGTATCACGGCGCTGATTGGCGCACCGCTGGCAAGGCAGACCGCCCTCCTCTACACAGTGTTGGACGGCCCGCCCCCTTGCCATCATCAGCCGCACGGAGCCGCCGGAGCCATTCTATCACCCGATCTATGTTGGACTGGAGGCCGTCAAGCTGCTGCTCCTGCTGTATTTGACCCATCTGCAGCGCAATGAGCATGAAGCAAATATCAGGCAAGCGGCCCAGGGCGCATTCAGATCGGCGCAGGGTTGACAGAGCGGTATCCGCTTTTGGTCAAAAAGGCCTGGCTGATGCAAGATGTGCTCAATATGGACGCTGCGCCGCCCGCCTTGCGCGCAACGCTGCAGAAGAGAAGGGCTATAGATGGGTCACGACCATAGCCACTATCATGAACACCCTCATGAGCAAAGCCGCGATCATGGCCATCATCACGGTCACGGTCTTCACCTTCATCATGGCGACTCTGCCAATCTGCGCACAGCCTTCTTCCTCAATCTTGGCTTCACGATTGTAGAGATTATTGGCGCCTCCCTCACCAATAGCGTTGCCATCATGTCCGACGCGTTGCACGACCTGGGGGACTCAATCGCGCTGGGCATGGCGTGGGGGTTGGAAAATAAGTCAGTCAAGGAGGCGTCGGCGCGCTACTCCTACGGGTATGGCCGCCTTTCTCTGCTCGCTGCCTTTATCAATGCGGCTGTCCTTATCGGTGGGGGGGTATTCGTTCTGGCTGAAGTGATCCCGCGCCTGCTCAACCCGGAAGCCACCAACGCCCCGGGAATGATTCTGCTGGCGCTGGGCGGCATCGCGGTCAACGGCGCAGCCGTATGGCGGCTGAAGGGCGGCGGCAGCATGAACGCCAAAGTGGCCATGTGGCATCTGCTGGAGGACGTGCTCGGCTGGGTGGCCGTGCTGATTGTCGGTATTACCCTGCTCTTCATCGACCTGTACATCCTGGATGCGATTTTATCGCTCCTCATCACGTTTTACATCCTATACAAAGTGTTGGGCCATCTCAAAAAGACGGCGGAACTGTTCTTGCAGGCAGCGCCTGAAGGAGTGGACATATCGCAACTGGCGCGGCGCCTGCGCAACATTCAACTGGTAGAGGATTGCCATCACACCCATCTCTGGTCGCTTGATGGCAACCAACACGTGTTGTCTACGCATCTGGTCGTCGAACATGCAGCCGACCAGACACAGATTCGAGAAATCAAGCAGCGGGCGCGTGAGGAGTTGGACGGGCTGCATCTCTCGCATATCACAATCGAAATCGAATATCCGGGCGATTGCAGCATGGCGGAAACGCAGGCGTGAACGTTGCCCGCGGCCAGGCTGACATACGCGCCCGCCTCGCGGGACGGGTGAAGCTCGCGCACCAATGAGCAAATTGTCGGCCATGAGACGGGTTGGACGACACAAGGTGCCGTTCGTTGAACCTTCAGCCGATTGGAATCGGAACCATCACATCAGCAAGGAAGTCTAGTCATGTTTGTCAAGAAAGTGCAGAACGCACTGAATCAACAGATCAATATGGAGTTGCAGGCACACTACACCTATCTGGCTGCTGCCGACTACTTTGAAGGCATGGGCCTGAAGGGATTTTCCCAGTGGATCTTCAACCATGCCGAAGAAGAGATGGCCCATGCAATGAAGATCTACCGATACATTCACAGTCGGCGGGGCCGCGTCGAACTCTACCCCGTTCCGGCGCCGGAGCATGACTTTGGTTCGCCGCAGGCGGTGATGGAAGGCACGCTTAAGCAAGAGCAGAAGGTCACAGAGTCGATTGACCGCATCGTAAACCTGGCGCGCCTCGAAAGCGACTACGCCACCGACAGTTTTTTGCAATGGTTCGTTGATGAGCAGGTGGAGGAGGAGGAGCTGGTGGACGACTTGGTGCAGAAACTCCTCCTGATCGGGGACTTCAAGCCCGGGCTTTATCTGCTTGACCGCGAATTGGCCGGTGTCGATAAGTTGGAAGAAGCCGCCGTTTGAGATGAGAAGCTGCGCGGCGTTCTGTTGGCAGACAGCCTTGAATCGAACCTGAATCGTCTGGATTGGACAGGTCGCCAGGATGACTTGCCCTTATCAACCTGCCCCACACTATCCTAAAGATGCGTAACTTTGCCGATGTGGCGCCAAAATTTTAAGGCTTGACAGCCTCGCAAAGCCGGTGTATTATGGGGGCACTTGGCTCTCGTCAGGCGCTACCCGGCGCCGAACTCCGGCGGAAAGCAAGCAGTCACCGACGACATTGCCGGAGCCAGACAACCAGTGTAGCTGCCCAGTCGTTTGCCAAAATTTCTTCCCCGATGGAGAACGCGTCCTTGCTTTTTTCCGATTTGTGCTGTATCTGTTCTTGTGAGAAGATATGGTCGCGAGCAGGAAATCAGGACTACCGACATGAAAGGAGCGTCGTCAACTCCAAGGTCGCTAATCTTCGTTTCTCAGACTTGCGCTAGATCGGTTCTTGTGGAACGATATAGCTAAGGTCATCATTTAAATGTTTCTCAATCAATTTATGATGAGATCAAGAGTACAGGTCCCTTAACCCAATTCTCTCAAGGAGCAACAGAATCATGAACAAACGAACCCCACTTCTCACGCTCGTTGTACTGTCTGTTGTGCTGTTAGTGCTGAGTGCGTGTGCTGCGCCAGTTCAACCGCCCGATCGTGATATCGAGATCTCGACAGAGGCGGCCCTGATGGCTCAGTCAGCCCTGCTTGGTGGATTGGCGACTGGTTCGGTGATGCTGAGCGAATCTGAGTTCAGCAGCTACGTGACCAAGGCTCTCGAAGCCAACAGCGGTCCGAATCAGCCGATCGATTCGGTTATGATCTGGGTCGAGCCGGAAGCGCTGTATTTCCGCGTTTCTCTGAAGGAAGGCGTCAGCATGATGGGTGCCACGCTTGACCTCGTCGGCAACCTGATGGTCAGTGACGGACATCTGGCGGTTGATCTGCAGCAGGCAGCCGCTGGCCCCTTCTCGGTAGGCGCAGGCATGTTGGGTCCGGTTTCGGCGCAGATCAACGCCGTGCTGGCCGCGAATATGCCGATGATGCTGCCTAATGTCATGATCACCCAGGATCCCGGCAGCCTCATGATCAGTATGATGAACTAGAGCAGCGGAGCACACGCGAGCCCGGCGCCAACTTGCTCTCAGCGATGGTATACGCCCGGTCCGGCTGCCAGACGATTTAGCTTCTGCTTTAAGCCTGACCGCGTTTGCCACGAACTCAATTGAGCGGGAGCCAATTGGCAAGAAGCCGCACTGGTCGCTCACCGCGCCGGAACGGTCATCGCGAATACTGCACAGCTAACTGTCCGCAATCCAGATTGGTTCTTGTGACCAATCTGTTTTGCGGACAGTTAAATTGCAGGGGCTCTCGCCTCCGACGCGTGCCGGGCGAATGGTTGCAGGCATCGTTTCAGTGTCATGGCATCACCTGTGTTCAGGTGAGTTGACCGCCGGAATGGCGAAGAATCTGAAGGAACACGAATTGCAGACTGACTGGATACGGGGCCACTTCTCTCCTCATCCTCTCCTCGTCGTAGTTCCCGCGTAGGAAAAAATGTAGCCTCTACGTAGGCGGAAAACCTTGCCCGCGGAGGTCGAAAGTCGCTTCCAGCGTTTGCAAAATCGTGGCGGGTAATCGATACTTTAGAGAGTTTCCCCTTTGGCTCAGCCGACTTGGCACCACCTCCATGCGACGAAATGCCAGGCGCGTGGCGCGTTTATTGTAGCGATGGGACGAACTGAAATGACACGAGCACTCCGAACTGCATTGGCAAGGCGCGTTGCTTTGGCGATCCTGATTTTCTGGCTGATGGCTCTGGCCTTTGTCGGCGGAAATGTCTCCGGCTACTCCGTTCGCTCGGTCCAGGCTGCTGAAGAGCGGCCCGCTGAGTTTGCCATCTTCTGGGAGGCGTGGGATTTTGTCGTGGGGCACTTTGTCGACCGCGAGCGGATCGACTTCACCGCCATGACATACGGCGCTATCGAAGGGATGCTCGCCACATTGGGGGATGAAGGCCACACGACCTTCCTCCCGCCCGATGCAGTCAGGTTGCACCAGTCCAGCCTGCAGGGATCCTTTGAGGGAATCGGCGCCTATGTGTCGATGGAGGATGGCAATGTGAAGATCGTAGCCCCCATCAACGGCTCGCCCGCGGAGGCGGCCGGCATTCTGGCGGGCGATGTTATTCTGGAAGTGGATGGGGAGTCGGTCGAAGGAAAATCACTGGATCAGGTGATCTTTCTCGTCCGCGGGCCAGCCGATTCGGAGGTAGTTCTGACTGTTCGTCGCACCGATATCCAGGAACCGGTTACGGTCTCAATCATTCGTGACAGAATCGAAGTCCCCAGCGTAGCGTGGAGCGCCATCCCAAGCACAGATCTTGCCTATGTGTCCATCTCGCAGTTTGCCTTCGGCGTAGATAGGGAACTGGAATCCGCCTTGCGGGAGATCACCGAAGCCAATATCTACCAGGGCATCATACTAGATCTGCGCAACAATCCCGGCGGTTTTCTGTACCAGGCGATTGAGGCCAACAGTCACTTCCTTCCCCAAGGCGATGTGATTTTGATTGAAGCGGACGCGAACGACAACCAGACCGTTCACCGCTCCCGTGGTTGGGGATACGCTAGGGAGATGCCACTAATCGTTCTGATCAACGAAGGCACCGCCAGCGCGGGTGAAATCACCGCCGGCGCCCTCAAGGAAAACGACCGCGCCGTTCTGATCGGTGAGACGACATTCGGTACAGGTACGGTCCTCAACCAGTTCAATCTCAGCGACGGATCTGCCATCCTTCTGGGTGTGACCAACTGGCTGACGCCCAACGGAAATCTGATCAAGGGCCAGGGCGTGACGCCCAACATCGAAGTCGAGCAACCGGCGACGACGAAGATGACGAATGCCGACATGCTCAGAGGTATGACGACGTATGAGCTGGGCACGCTGGAAGATACGCAGTTCCTGAAAGCGCTCGAACAGTTGGGTGTCGAACTGGATGCATTTCCATTCCTTCAGTCTGAGACGCTCCCGCTGCACATCCTTGTGAACCCCAACCCCGAGAACGAGTAAGTCAAGGGCCCGCCTCATGGCGGGCCCTTTCCCTCTGACAACCTTGCGTGGCCTGCTCTAGGGCCGATACAGCCCATGTTCTCGAATATAGCGTTCGACCGGGCGGGGGACCTGATACCGAATCGGCTGCTCCGCCCGTATTCGTTCCCGCAGGACGCTGCTCGCAATCTCAAGTTCAGGCATGTCCAATATGACGACCCGTTCCTGCACGCCAGGCAAAGTCGTTTCCAGGGAAGGCAAGTCGATGTCGACCTCGTGGCGTTGCAAAGCCACCAGCCGGCAGTTCTGCACCAACCATTCCGGCTCATTCCAGGTGGGTAGGTCACGCAAACTGTCCAGTCCCATCAGGAAAAAGAGGTGCGCGTCCGCGTCTACCCGCTCGCGGAAGAGCCGCAGCATATCCGAGGTGTAATGAGGCCCTGGGCGTTCGGCGTCAATGAGGCAGATGTCGATTTCGTTGTCGTCGGCAACGGCTAGCCGGCACATTGCCAGTCGATGATGCACAGCGGAGATAGGGTCGGCCTGCTTATGCGGCGGGTCGCCGGCCGGGACCAGATAGATCTGATCCAATCGCAGTTGATGCCGGGCCTCCACAGCCAGAATCAGATGACCGATATGAATCGGATCGAATGTGCCGCCGAAGAGGCCGATGCGCTTGCGCCTGGTTTCTGAATTCATCTTTGCCGCGCGTTTGTAGCCTGTCATTCTCCCAACGCGTTCTCGAATCCCCACACCAGTTCAACCGTGGCGATCCGGACGCGGTCTCCTTCCTGAACGCCCTGTTGGCGCAGCGAAGCGGTGATCCCCATCGCCGCGAGAATGCGCTGGAATCGCAAACCGGACTCGTAGTAATCCCAGTTTGTCATCTGCGCCGCACGTTCGATCGCGATCCCCTCCACCAGCCACAGATCATGCTCAGGGCGGGTGATGTTGAACGCGTGCTCGTCCTCCGCGGGCGAGAGCGTCGGCAGCTCGTCGATTTCCTCTGTCGCCGCGGGTTCAGGCAGTGTGTCCAGAAGCGACTTGACCTGATACAGGAGTTGCTGCACGTTTTCCCCGGTAACGGCGCTGATGGCGAGAATCGGGCTGCCTGCTTCTGCAAGCTTTTCCTGAAGTCGGGGCCAGATCGCGCGGGCCTGGGGCAGATCGAGCTTGTTGAGAACGATCAGTTGGGGGCTCTCCGCCAGAGTCGGGTTGAAGAGCGTCATCTCCTGATTGATGACTTCAAAATCACCTAATGGGTCAGGGCTGGCTCCGTCAAGCAGATGGACCAGGACGCGGCTGCGCTCGACATGGCGCAGAAAATCCAACCCCAGGCCGACCCCGTCATGCGCGCCCTCCAGCAGCCCAGGGATATCGGCAAACACGATCTGGACGTGGTTGATATCGGCGACGCCCAGATTGGGCACAACTGTGGTGAAAGGATAGTCGGCGATCTTTGGCTTTGCCTCGCTGATGACGCTCAGCAGCGTCGATTTGCCCGCATTGGGCACGCCGACGATCCCCGCGTCGGCAACGATCTTCAGTTCCAGCTCCAGCCAATGCTCTTCGCCAACCTCGCCATTTTCAGCCAGGCGCGGCGCCCGGTTGCGACCGCTCTTGAACGCGGCGTTGCCTCGCCCTCCTCGTCCTCCTCTGGCGACCAGCGCCTGCTGCCCGGCTCGCAGCAGATCGGACAGGACGGTGTCGCTCTCCGCGACGCGCACTACCGTCCCTACCGGTACGGGGATCTGCAAATCATCACCGGTTGCGCCCGCCTTCTGGGTGCCCCCGCCGTGTCTGCCGCGCTCCGCCCGAAAATGCACTGTTCGGCGAAATGTATGCAGCGTATTCAGGTCTGGAACGGCAACGACATAGACATTTCCGCCCCGTCCGCCATTTCCGCCGGCGGGGCCGCCCATGGGCACGAATTTCTCGTGCCGAAAGGCGACGATGCCGTTGCCGCCGGCCCCAGCCTTCACAAAAATTTTGGCTCTATCAAAGAACATTGCGTCACTTGTACACAGTTGGTGTTATGTGGCCTTCAACTTCACTGCCCACTAACCTCTATTCTAGCGGAGGCGATCACTCTTAAGCAAGATATTGCCCCATTCATACGCGGGGATATAATGGATGCGATCGAGTTAATTTTGGCAGGAGCACATTGGCACCTGCCTATGCGCATCGTGAAGCAATACATTCGGCGGGGCACAGTTGTTGACGGACGCGCAAATTCTGGTGCAAATTGACGAACCTTTTCAGGCGAGTGTGGATGAGGCCTGGCTGACGGCCGCGGCCCGGGCGACTCTGCGCGCTTGTGAGCAGATGCACGTCTCGCTTTCGATTCAGGTCGTGGACGACGATGTTGTGCAGCGCCATAACCGCATTTACCGGCAACAAGATGCACCCACCGATGTGCTGAGTTTCGCCATCCAGGAGGGATCCCCCTTCGCTTCAGAGATGCCGGATGCGTTGGCAGCCGAACTGGATTCCGAGTTGGGCGACCTGTTGCTGGCTCTTCCTTATGCCTCCCGCCAAGCGCGGCGATACGGCCATTCGCTGGCCGGGGAGATTCAACTACTGGTCGTTCACGGAACGTTACACCTGCTCGGCTTTGATCACGACACAGTGGAGAGGCAGGCCTCCATGTGGCGGAAGCAGTCAGAGATTCTGGCCAAACTAACGCACGAGGATCTCTCGCCGCGGTTCACGGGGGAGGATTGGTAGATGAACCCGCCCGCCCGCGTCCGCAGTTTCTGGCAGAGTCTAGGTTTCGCCATCGCCGGCGTGCGCCACGCATTTCGCAGCCAACGCAATCTCCGCATTCACGGTGTCATTGCCGGCGTCGTTATCATCGCCGCGCTGGTCTTGCGCATCAGCCGGGCGGAGTGGGCCGTCGTCGTCTCTTTGATCGCGCTGGTCATTGGGTTGGAGTTGCTCAACACCGCCATCGAAGCCTTGGTTGACCTGTCCTCGCCCACGTCTCATCCCCTGGCGAAAATCGCCAAGGACACAGCCGCCGGCGCCATCCTGCTGGTGGCGTTGGGCAGCTTAGCAGTTGGCCTAATCATCTTCCTGCCGCGCCTGTGGCAACTCTTCTTCTAATAATCCGCTACTCGGATTCTTCCGATCGGCGTTTCGGCAACCAGAGGACGGCCGGCGCGGTGGCAAAGGATAGCAGCCCGCTGATCAGAAAGGCGGTCGAAAGCCCGAATCTGTCCGCCAGGCTGCCCAGCAACCAGAGCGCGGGCGAACGGATGACGAAGTTGGCCATCAGAAAGAGGCTGTTGGCCAAGGCCCGATTCTCACGAAAGGAGTCCTGCACAACCGCCAGCAGCACAGGAGTCGGCGAAAGCATGACAAATCCCAAAGGCAGCAGAAAGGCGAAGAGCACCCAGCCGGAACTGTTCAGGAATCCGAGAAAGAGAAGCGGCGCCGCCACGAAGAGCGCCGCCAGGATGCGTTTGCGCCCCAACCAGTCGCTGGCCGTGCCCATGCTCAGGGCACCGACCACACCGGCCCCCTCCAGCAAGGTCAACGAACGCCCCGCAACGGCGATTTCATAGCCCATCACATCGTGCATGAAAATCGGCAAGAGGGTCGTCATCGAAATCGACAGAAAGACCCGCGTCGCCATGATCCAGAGCAATGGAGGATAGACGCGCCGCGCAATCGGCAACATCTGCCGCAGCGAAAGTGCTCGCCCTTGCGTTGGCCGCGCCGAAACGCCGTGCAAACGCCAAAAGAGAAAGAGCGAAGCCAGCCAACCGAACATAGCCACCCGCCAAATTCCCTCCAATCCGAACCAACCGATAGCGGCGATCACCAGTATCGGCCCCACCGTCCGGCCCAACTCGCCCGCCGCCATGAAGATGCTCATGCCGGTACCCACGCGGTTCCCCGCGATGCGTCCAATCATCGCCGGCGCAGGTGAATGGAATACAGCGGTGCTTATGCCAACGACGAACAGTAAGATTGCCAGCAGCACATAACTGTCCGCCAATCCCAGCAGACTGCACAAAGTGGCCGTGGCCGCCGGCGCGAAAATGATTAAGTAGCGCAGGCTGATCTTGTCGGCCGCGTGGCCGATGAACGGTTGGATCAGGCTGGGAATCTGTATAAAGATCAGCAGGCCGCCGATCGCCGTGTAGTCGATCGCCAATTTTTTACGAATGTGGGGCAGCAACGGCGGCACAAACGCGGTGAAAATGTCGTGGACAAAGTGTCCGGAAGCGATTGTGAGTACCTCTTTGGTCTGGAACTTCGTGCCTTGTGGCGGGTCGCTGTGGTCGGCGATTGAATGTGCGAAGCGATCTGGTCTGGCGGTCATTGGGTCGTGTGTTCCTGTGTGGGTCAGCCCGCTACCGATTCCAGGATCGGGAAGACTTGGCAACGGGCAATGCAAGTGGGTATCGCTGATTGTAACATCAGTTCGACGAAAGACAAGCTGCGGATTGCTGCCGCCAACATCGCCTGTGGCAGGAACTGCGGGATTGATTGACAAGGTGGGTCGCAGGAGGTGGCTCTCTTCTCGTCGGCTGAAGGGAGTGCAGCGCAGTTGGGCGCAATTTGTCATGCACCCGCATTCTGCCCGCATTTGACACGCGCAACGCCTTATATTATTTAGTTTCGGTCAACTCCCCTTCCCAAACGATTTTCGCTGGCGCGCTTTGCCTGCGAAGCCTCCATCAACTTGGCTGCCAACTCCATAGATCGGATGTCCGCCTGACAGAGTTTGCAATTTCACCGTGACAAGGGTGAGTTAGGCATGTTCACAATCTGGCCGTCTTCAGCATCGAGGAGAGAGATGAAAGATCTCAGCAGACGAATTTTCTTGAAAGCCGCCTCGGGGGCGGCAGGAGTCGGCCTGCTCGCCGCCTGCGCTCCCGTTTCCACTCCCGTGTCCGATTCTTCCGGTATGGAGGGGGATGCGCCTGACGAGATGGTGGCCGAACTTGAGATGTGGACCGAAATGGCGACCGTTCCCTGTTTGGGCGCGATGGACGAAATCGTCGAGCGCTTCAACGGCGCCTATCCGGGAATCCAAGTTACCCACAGCGGTTTCTCCGGGCTGGCTTACGGGCAGGCGACCAAGACCGCTCTTGCCGGTGGCGCAGTGCCAGATTGCTTGCAGACCGATGCCGGGCCGGGCGTGCGCCCCGCCTTCATCGAGGCCGACCAGCTCATGGACCTGACCGCGGTCGTCGAAGCAAGCAAGGGCGCCATCTATCCCGACGCGCGCATGTAGGTTTCGCCACGGGGAAATTGGTTTTGGTTCTTGTGTAGAGGGAGGGGTAAGGCGGCGTTCTCCGCTGACGCGCAGTTTCGCCGCAAATCGCGCGCGCTTTCTCTATTTCCTCTTCGGCATGGCGGTGCCGACGCAGGCGCCTATGGTACCCAGCTTCAAGCTGATGGCGATTCTCGAATCCTGGGCGGCTGCGCTGCGCCTGCCTATCGCCTTCCTTAATAGCCCACTTTCGGTTATTCTTACCTACATGAGTTGGTCGTCGCCGGCGATCATCTTCATTCGCGCCTATTTCATGTCGACTCCTCCCGAACTGAAGGATGGCGCCAGAGTGGACGGGGCCAGAGAGTTTCAGATCCTGTGGCAAGTCATGATCCCGTTGGCGATGCCGGCCATCGCCACCATGACCATCTTCTATTTCGTCTTTTTCTGGAACGACTTCCTCTGGCCTCTCATCTACCTGCAAAAGCATACGCTGCGCGCGATTCCGCTGGGCATTATGCACTTTGAAGGCAAATATGTGAGTCTGTGGAGCCTGCAGTTGGCGGCCCTTTCCCTGGCAGCCTGGCCTCCCATTTTCATATACATCCTTTTCCATCGTCGTATCCAGCGTGGCTTGACCGAGGGCGCTTTGAAATTCTGAACCTGGCTTCATCTGAATCTGTTTGAGCCTGGCATCCGCCTGGCTCCACAGCGACTTTGCGTGGGCGGAGTTTTCACCTTCCGGCTTGGAGCGGCAATCTGTGCGCCGTAACTGTGACCTGAGGGCAGGCGACTTACGCTCACATAGTGGTGCGGGTTGCGCATTCTATACCCATGCAAAGAGTCTCGCTTTTCGTCGCTTCGGCTATGCTATTGCTGATCACATCCTGCCGCGACGCTGCGGATGGAGGCGCACTCAAATTGGAGTCCGCCGCGCCCAGCGCCAGCGCAAGTGAGGCGGAGCCAGCCGCGACCAAGCCGCCGGATTCGTCCGTGCAGGTCGAAATCACAGTCGAGACGACAGTTACGCCGCTGCCAACGCCCACCGAAGCGGAATTGCCTACGCCCGCGCCAACCCCATCACCCACCGCCGCCGCGACGATTACGCTCGTGCCGCCGCCGACGCCCACCGAAGCGGAATTGCCTACGCCCGCGCCAACCCCATCACCCACCGCCGCCGCGACGATTACGCTCGTGCCGCCGCCGACGCCTACTCCGACTCCCACCGCTACCCCCACGCCTCTACCAACGCAGCCGACAGAGACTGCAACCTCAACGCTTCTGCCGCCACCTACCGCCACCCCTCTGCCGACTTCAACGCGGACGCCAATCCCGTCTGAGGTTTTCGTGCGCAGCCACACCAGCTACGCGCGCGGCGCGCAGTTGGTGGTTGTGGGAGAGCTGCTGAATGGCGGGGCCTATGACGTGTACGCCCTGCGCGTTCACGGTCGTTTCTTCAACAGCGCCGGCGCGCTCATCGCCACTGCCGAGGCGCAGGCTGCCTTCGCCAAACTTGAGATTGAGCGCCCCGCTCCCTTCCGCATGATCGCGGATGTCGACCCGGCCGCGGTTCACCGCTACGAGTTGAGCGTTTCATTTGAAGAGATCAGCATCAACGAGTACCGGGAGCCTGAGGTGTCGGACTTTGCTGTGGTGGAGCGCAACGGGCGTCTCGCCGTCGTAGGGGAACTGCACAACGGGCACGAGATGGCGCTGTCTTCGGTCGTGATTGCCGCGACGTTCTACGATGAGGATGGGGAGGTCGTGGAGGTGGCGCAAACGGTTCTGTCGGAGGAGCTAATCTCCCCCGGCGCCGACCTTGCCTTTGAAATCCTGCTGTCGGACGCCGGGAGAGCGTATTCGAGTTTACGTGTGCTGGCCCAAGGTCAGCTGAGTCTGTTCTGAATGCGGACGCCCGCCGCGACCTGACTTTGTGCGCCGGTTACTGATTAGCCGCTTTCGGAGGATTGACGAGCACGCTGACCCGGTTGTCCTGCTCCGAGCTTTCCGCGATCTCGTCCAAGGGGTCAACGACAACTTGCAGCGTCCGCACACCGATCCCGCCCATTGCCCGGAAAACGGTGCGCACCGTTGTCTCGCTGCCGGCTGCCAAACGCTCTACCGTCTGCGATGAGCCTAACGGATTGAAGTTGTCGGTCACATCCAGGACGTGGACGGCAAAGCCGCCCACGTCGCTATTGCCTTGATTTCGCACCGTCGTGATGACGACCACCAGATCGGAATCAGTGGCCGGTACCACGTTCACCTCCACCTCCTGCGCGCTCAGGGCAAGATTCGCCGACCCGCTGGCCCCCGCCTCCTGCGAGTTCCCCATTGCTGAGGTGCTGAAACGCAGCGTGCGCTCGGCTGCATTGTCGCTTTCGTCCGTCTCGGCGATGGCGTCATCCGGATCGGCTGTCACGCGAATGGTGCGGTTCCCCTCCAGGTTGGCCGTGTCGTAGGTCATCACGGCCAACTCGCGCGCCCCGGGCTGGATGGGGTTCGTGATTGTGAAGTTGCCGATCTGCGTCGGCGTCTCGTCAGTCACGTCCTCGAAGCGCACAAGTACGTTCTGCACCGTCTCGCCTCCCTGGTTGCGAACCACCGCCGTAATCGTGATCGGGTCGCCAGGTTTGGGTACAGCCGGGAAGAAGCGGATGTTGGAAGCCAGAACGACCAGATTCGCCGCATCCTCGGACGCCCCGGAAGAAGGTCGTACGTTCAGGGTCTTTTCAGCCCGGTTATTCTCTTCGTCCAATTCTTTCACTGCATTCTCAGGATCCGCGACAACCCGAATCTTGCGCTCGCCGACCTTGCCGCTGGTGTCGTAGGTTACGGCAACAGAGGTAGAGTCATTTGCGCCCAGCAGATCGATGCGCTGCGGCCCGCCGATCGGTTGAGGCACACGCTCGGTTACGTCCATAAAGCGCACCACAAACCCCTTGGCGTTGGCGTTGCCGCGGTTCATGATCGTCGCCGAAATGGTCGTCTCCTTGCCTTCAACCGGGCTCTCGGGATCGAATTCGATGTCGGCTTCTCTCACAATGACGTCGGGCAGTTGCGGCGGCGAAATGACCATCCCGCGCGTTGCTTGATTATCACGCTCGCTCAACTCGGCGATGACATCGTTGGGATCGACGATCACCCGAATCTGGCGGCTCCCTGTCTCACCGGTGTCGGTGTAGGTTACCTCAACCGTGCCGCCGCCACCTGCAGGGATCGCGTCCAGAAGCTGCTCCGTGCCGACGGGGACCGAACCGCCGCCGCTCACGTCCAATATCTGCACGATTACATCGTGGGCAGTTTCGGTGCCGTTGTTCAGCACGGTGGCCGAGACCGTCACCTGGTCGTGAATCTGGGGGGACGGCGGGTCAAACTTGATGTTGCCGGACAGCATCGCCAGGTTCGGCGCCATGGCGGGCTGCACAGGCAGAGTCACCACCGTCTGATTGTCCTCCTTGCTGCTCTCGCGGATGAAGTTGTTCGGATCGACCACGACGCGAATGCGGCGGTCGCCCGGCCTGTCGAGCGTGTCGTAGATGATCGGCACCGTTGCGCTCGCACCAGCAGCCAGGTATGAGATAACATGCGGCTGTCCAATCGGCACGACCCCGGCCTCTGTCACGTCCAGGAACTGCACGACCACGTCGGCGGCATCCTCAGCGCCGTCGTTGAGAACGACCGCTCTGACCAACACCCGGTCTCCTTCGGTCGGAATCGCCGGATTGAAGCCCACATTGCGTGGTTGCACGATCAGATTCGGCGCAGACCGTTCAAGCACCGTAACCATTATCCTGGCCACATTGTCGCTTTCGCTGCTTTCGAAGATGAAGTTGCCGGGGTCGGCGATCACCTCAAGCTGCCGTTCACCCTCTTTGTCGGTCGTATCGTAGACGATGCCCACGGCTGAGCTGCCGCCGGCGGGGATCAACGTGATCGACTGCGCTGCGCCGACGGGAACGGCGGGCCTCTCGCTTGCGTCCATGAACTGAACCGCCACGTCACGCGCCGGCGCGCTGCCGTGGTTGACGATGACGGCGGTTACGATGACTCTCTGGCCGTCGCGCGGCGACTTGGGCGTAATTGCGACATTGCTGCTCTTGACCGCTAGATTCGCCAGCGGCCGGTCCGCCATTTTCAGCGCCGCAGTCGCTCTGTTGTCGGTCTCTCTCGCTTCGGCAATATAGTTATTGGGATCAACGATCACTTGTATCTTGGGATCTTCTTTGCCGGCCGTGTCATAGACAACCTGGGCCACGCCGCTGCTGCCGGCCGCTATCCGATCGATCACTTGCGGCTCGCCGATCGGCAGCCCCTGCCCGCCGCCTTCTATGAACTGCACGATCACCTCAATGGCGTCGCCGCCACCGTCATTGAGCACCGTGGCGCTGATGGTGACCTGATCACCGTCAACCGGCCTGGTGGGGTGGAAGCCAACGTTACGCGATTCGATCACCAGATTGGGAATCGCCGGCGGGTTAATCGTAATCGAGGCCTCGGCCTGATTGTCTTCCTCATCAGACTCGGAGATGAGATTGCTGCGGTCGGCTACCACTTGGATTTTACGCTCACCGGCTTTGCCCTTGCTATCGAAGACCGCCTCAGCGATGCCGCTGCCGCCGGCGGGTATGGCTGCGATCAACTTGCTTGAACCGATCGGAACAGCCTGGTCATTGGTCGCATCCAGGAAATGCACGCCAACCTCGCCGACATCTTCGCTGCCCTGGTTGCGGACAACGACCCGAATCTTGATCTCATCGCCGGAATTCGGGTTCAAAGGGCTGAAGCTGATGTTGGCGGCATGAACCGTAAGATTGGGCGCGACCCCTGCCGCAATCACGACCGTATTGCTGGCAGTATTGTCCGTCTCATCGCCTTCAAGGATGATTGACAGACCGTCGATGCTGGCTTTGATGCGCCGCTCACCCGCGCGTCCGGCTGTCTTATAGGTCACGCTTGCAATGGCGCTATCGCCGGCAGCGATCGAAGGCAAGATCTGCACATCGCCAATCGGACTCAGGCGGCCACTGGTTATGTCAGAGAACTGCACCTGTACGTTTTCGGCGGCGGCAGCGCCGTTGTTCAGCACGGTCAGCGAGATGACCATTTCGTCACCGGCGGTAGCGTCGGGTGGATTGAACCCGATGTTGTCGGTGAGGGCCACCAGATTCGGCAAGGGCGCAGCGCCAACCTCCAAGTTGCGCGTGCCCTTGTTGTCGATTTCGTTGGTTTCGGCGATGAAGTTGGCCGGGTCGGCAACGACCCGCACTTTGTATGTACCCGGCGCCTCCGGCGGGGCGAACTTAATCGTTACCACGCCGCTGCCGCCAACAGGAATTCTGTCGAGCTTCTGTGTCTCGCCGATCGGCACAGGCCGGCCCGCGCTCACGTTTTCGAACTGTACGGCCACATCTTTGGCAATCGCGTCGCCGTCGTTGAGAACGACCGCCTGAATTGTCACCGATTCGCCTACACGAGGATTGGCCGGATTGAAACCGATGTTGGCGGCCAATACGACCAGGTTCGGCGCCGGCTCCGGCTTCAGAGTCAGCGAGCGAGTAGCGGTATTGTCCTCTTCACTCGATTCCCGAATCCGATTGCTTGCATCCACCAGCACCTGGATCTTACGCGTATTGATCGGCCTGTCGCTCGTGATCGATTCCGTGATCGTCACGGCGGCCGCGCCGCTGCTGCCAACGCCGATTTCGGCAATTGTCTGTTCATCGCCCAAGAGCCGGGCTTCGCCGCCGGTCACGTCGACGAATTGCACGGTCACCTGCTTGGCCGGGGCCGTGCCGTTGTTGCCAACGACTGCCCGCAAAGTTACCTCTTCCCCACTGACCGGCTCATCCGGGAAGAGCGCGATGTTGTTGCTCTGGATGAAGAGATTCGGCGTCGGCGCGCTGCCGACAGACAAGGAGGCGCTGGCTTCGTTGTCCTCCTCGCTGACTTCGCGGACGAAGTTGCCGGGATCGGCGACCACCTTGATTGTACGAATGCCGCGCGCGCCCGGCGCTTTATATTGCGCGAGGGCTACAGCCGAGGAACCCGGCTCGATACTCTCCACCACTTGCTGCTCGCCAATCGGTCGCACCCTGCCGCCGGTCACATCCGCAAACTGGACGGTCACATTCTCTGCCGGCGCGCTGCCGGTATTCAGTATCGTGGCATAGATCGTCACCGCGGCGCCGGCAGCCGGATCCATATCGCTGAAACCGATGTTATCGGCCACAACCACAAGATCGGGCGCCGGGCCGTGCGCTATGCTCAGCGTGGCCGTGGCGCTGTTGTCCATCTCACTGGCTTCGGCGATCAGGTTGTGGGGATCCACCTGCACTTGAATCTTCTGATCCCCGGCGCGGCCTGATGTGTCTAAGCGGATAAAGGCCACGCCGCTGCTGCCGGGCGCAATCGAGGGAATGATCTGCTGCGCCGCGATCGGGGCCGCCGGCATCCTGTTGTCGTCCAAGAACTGCACCTGCACATCCTGCACTTCGGAATCGCCCGCGTTCAGAATCGTCGCAAAGATGGTGACGACTTCCCCTTCAATTGGGTTGGCCGGGGCGACGCCGATGTTGCTCGACGTCAGCTCCAGGTTTGGCTCTGCGTCCGTCTGAAGCGCCAAGGTCTTACTGGCGCTATTGTCACTCTCATTCAATTCAGTGATGAAATTGTCCGGGTCCACTTCGACGTTGATGCTCGGATCGCCGGTGCTGGAGCCGGAGTCGAAAGTCACCTGGGCGACGGCGCTGCTGCCGGCGGGGATGCTGTCGATCACCTGATTCAGAGCAATGGGTCTGGCTGCGCCATCCAAGAACCGGACGACGACGCCGGTGGCGTCGGCGGTTCCGTTGTTGACAACCGTAGCGAAGATCGTAACCTGCGCGCCCGGCTGCGGCGAGGCCGGGTCGAAACCGACATTGTCAGCCTCGATGAATAGGTTCGGCGCCGGCGCGTCAGAGACGGTGAGGAGCCGGGTGGCCTCATTGTCTGCTTCATTGCGTTCGGCAATGAAGTTGGTCGGATCGATGACCATACGGATGCTGCGTTCGCCGGCTTTCTTCTCGGTATCGTACTGCACCTGGACCACACCGCTGCCGCCGACCGGGATCTCGGCAATCGTCTGCGGCTTGCCGATGGGGACTGCCGCCTCCGCATCGCTGACATCCACGAGCTGAACCATGACGGCGCGAGTATCGGCGTTGCCGTTGTTGATGACGGTCCCGTGGATCGTTGTGGTCTCACCCGCATGCGGCTGAGCCGGATTGAAGCCGATGTTGACCGACTGGGCCACCAGGTTGGGCATGAGTTGCCGCTCACCCGGAAGTTGCAGTTTGGCGGTCAGTACGCGCACATCGTCGATATACCAGCCTTCGTTCTCGTTAAACGTTTCATCGATCGTATCGAACCAGAAACGTACTTGTATCGAACCGCTCTCGCTGAGGGCCTGGCTCAGATCGACATCGCGCCGCGCCCAGCGCCCTTCCGTGCCGTGGGATTCGAAGACCGTCCTCCAGGTCGTCCCATCAGTTGATACCTGGACGCGCGTGCGGTCAAAGCGCGAATTATTCTGCAACTCGCTCCATTCGTAGAAGGAGAGCAGCGCATCGTCGGCGCCGGCGATGTCGATGACGCCTGAAGTGATCGTCCCTCTATGGGCCTCGCCCGTGTCGTAGTTTCGATCCTGCTCCTGGCCGTAGTACCAGGCCGTCTCCGGGCTGTTGAAACGCAGACCGGTAAGATGCCATAGACTCTTGGCCGCGTCTTCGATGCTCCACTTGCCTGAACCACTTTCCATATCGTCCTCGAAGACAATTGTCCCAGCGCTGGTGCGGGCGATGACGATATTGGACAGGTCGGAGGCGTTGCCGACATTGTCGGCGACCCGCAGCGCAAAATAGTAGGTCGTGTCCGGCTCCAATCCGGCCACCTCAACTGTCTCTCTGGAACCGGACGCGGCCGGCGTTGGCGCTGTCACCACGCGCTGGGCGGAATCCCAGGTGGCGTTGGATATCGGCGCGGTGGCGTAGCGCACATCGTAGGCTGTTGACCTTCCTGTGAATCCGTCATCCCCTGTCGCCGTCCAGGAAAGTATGATTTTGGTCAGCAGCACACCGGACGGGGAAAGATCCGACACGGCTGCGGGCGGTGTCGAGTCCTTTTCCATGGCGTTGAACAGGTTCAAGCGTCCGTTGGTCAGCGTCTTTTTGGATTGCTCCGGGAGCGGATCGGCGCCCGAGAGGATGCGTTGCTTCACCTGCTGATTGTTCAGCCCCACAAACTCTGACCAGATCAGCGCAGCCGCGCCGGCAACGTGGGGCGCGGCCATGGATGTCCCGCTGCTGGCCCCATATCCGGACGGCGTACACATTGGGCAGCGGCCGGTTGGGACTGTCGAGCCAATGCTAACCCCGGGGGCCGCCAGGTCCACCCAGTCTTCGCCATAGCTGGAGAAGCCGGCATACAGATCGTCGCGATCGGTCGCCGCCACCGAAATAATGTTGTCCAAATCATATGCCGCCGGGTAGGTCTTGCGGTTGCTGTTGCCATTGCCGGCAGCGCAGACATGCAGAGGCGAATCGACCCGGCCCATCGCTTCTTTCAAGGATCGCGACGCACCGCCGCCGCCCCAACTGTTGTTCGTAGCTACGATGTTCTGCTTCTGATTGTGGCGCAGGTCGTAGAGGTAGTTGAAGCATTTGACCGCATTGGATGTTGTGCCGGTGCCGAAGGCAGAGATGAACTTGCAGCCGACGATTCGCGCTTTCCAGCTGACGCCAACGACGCCCTTGCCGTTGTTGCCTGCCGCGGCCGCGATACCGGCCACGTGCGTGCCGTGACCGTAGTCATCGAGCAGCGCGCCGCTGTTGGTGATGGCGTTGATACCGTGAAAGTCATCCACATAGCCGTTGCCGTCATCGTCGACGCCATCCGCTCTACACTTGCCAACCCCCTGCGGACATTCCTGCGTGTTTGTCCACAGATTGGCCTGCAGATCTTCGTGGGTGACATCGACACCTGTGTCGATGACGGCGATGATCACATCGTGCGAGCCGGTGCCGATCTCCCACGCTTCCAACGCATCGATGTCGGCGTCGACCGTGCCGCCGGTCTGACCGGTGTTGTGCAAGTTCCAGAGTTTGTCGAACAGTGGGTCATCGGGCGGCGTCTCACTGATATTCAGGAAATAGTTCGGTTCGGCATAGGCGACTCTGGCGTCGCTTTCCAGCACCTCGATCAGCTGTTCATCCACATCGACAGCCACGCCGGCCAGCCGCAGACCCTGGTCCGCGTCATCGGGGTCATTGTCCAGATTGTCTTTTTCCGACAGTCCATACTCGGCGTAGAAATCGGAAATCTGCTCGCGGGTTACCGTTTTCTTGAAGCGGATCAGCACTTGGCCCGGCACATAATCCACCTCCTGCTCCTCTTGGCGAGGCGCCATTTCAACCAGATCCACCCCTTGGCTGAATCGATCTATTTCGTCGGAGCGGAGACTCGCCTCGATAAAAGTCGTAAGCCGTTCGCCGGAGAAATAGAGGCCGGCGGCAATGCACACGACCAGGAACAAGGCGAAAAGAGAAATCCGTTTCATAGCGGGATGGTCTCCGTCAATTCTGGGATCCGGCGGTTCGGTCCGGGGTTTCGAAGCGGAAGCAGGGCGAAATTGAAAACTGCTGGTCCGACTATTAGTACACCATTTGACCCGATTGATCAAATGTCGCGCGCGCCATCAAAGAAGGGACAGCGACCAGCCCAGTGTGGCGTCAACAGTCTCAGGGGTGTGCAACGAGGCAAAAGAGGTCTCAGCGAATGCCTGACTGGCTACCAGGGCGGCTACGGGTCCCATAGGATGCGCTCGGCGCCCGCATAGACGTTAAACCGTTCCCCGCGCAAGAATCCCACCAGGGTGACGCCGAAACGACGAGCTAGCTCCACCGCCAGATGGCTTGGCGCAGAGACGGCGCAGACCACCGGCACGCCCGCCACTGTCGATTTCTGAAGTATTTCGTAGGAGGCCCGACCACTGACCAGCAGGACGCAGCCGTGCAGGGGCAGTCTACGCTGCATCAGCGCCCAGCCAATGAGCTTGTCAACCGCGTTGTGACGGCCCACGTCCTCGCGCAAGCAGAGGAGCGTGCCCCCGGCGTCGAACAGACCGGCCGCATGAAGCCCGCCGGTGGCGTCGAACAGCCCCTGGCCCGCACGCAACGCCTGGGGCAAGGCCGTCAACTGTGAAGGGGCGAGTAGCGGCCCCGCCGGCAGGGCCGGGCAATCGCGCATGGCGATGGCGTCAAGACTGGCTTTGCCGCAGACGCCGCAGGCGCTGGTGGTGAAGAAGTGGCGTTCAAGCGTCGCCAGCTCCGGCAAGCGCGGCAGGCGCAGGCCGACGTTCACAATGTTGTAGCGTTGCTCCGCGTCGACATCAGCATCCACGCAGTAGGTGATGCCGCTGAGCATGGCAGGTTCGCTGATGATGCCTTCGTTGTGGAGAAAGCCGGCCGCCAGCTCGAAATCATGGCCAGGCGTGCGCATCGTCACCGCGACGGTTTGCGTATCGTCCCCGGCCTGTAAACGAATTTCCAGCGGCTCTTCGGTTGCCAGGTGGTCATCCCTGAGTTTGCGCCGCCCCTGCTCCACAACCGTGATGCGGGTGCGCACTTTGCTGCCGACGCGGGGTATCACTGAAGTTCACCGAATCGTCGAGAAGGGAGAGAAGTGAAGTGAGGAGAGAGAGTGCCTCACCCTTCGCTCCTGCGTAGGAAAACGAAAAGCTTTCAAGGGGCTAGAGTGCGTTCAATGCGAAGCGTAATTCAGCCATCAGCGTCAGCGACGCAACCGGGAGAGAGTAGCCGAACCATGGCTTGCAAGAATCGTTCCAATAGTCACAGTTTAGCAGGAAGCGGGGCTGTGGTCAATGGCCGCGGAAAAGAGGGCGCAACCAACAATGGGTGTGAGGAGTGAAGGTGGGCAATCCGGCGATAAAGACGGGGAAACAGGAGGGGCACCGGGAGATCAACAGTACGGATTCATAATGAAGGCCCCGGTAACGCACGAACAAGCGTTTACAATCGTTTTCGGGCGTGCCAAGTCGCGCCAGGTTGTGCTGTTTAGCATTTTTCCGGCCTGGTCGAGTTCGAGAGTGTCTGCGCGGACGGAGGAGACGCGGGTCGTGTTCGGGCGGGTCTGGGCGGACTGTTTAACCCGAGTACGGGGCTAGAGGAGGCAGCAAGAGAATCATATCCATGGCAGAGAGATGGCTTCTACGCTTGCCAAGGGCAGGCAATCAGACCGTTGACGGGGTCAACGTCATCGTTGGTCGTGCTGCGGTGACGGGTGGGTATGGTTGGCACGAATCTCGTGTTCACTGGATAACTAATGTGCGTTCAGATCGGGAACCCGCTTTTTTGGGTTGCGTATTGCGTATTGCGGAAGGGAAGGCGAGAAGGCCACGATTCAGTTGCTTTCTTATCCGGCAAAGTCCCGGTTTCAAACGGGACTCATCTTGGAAGCATTTTGGCGGCGGTTGAAGGGGTTGACAAGCAGGAGAGATGCACGAGAGTTTTGCGGGAGATTACGAGAGATTGGGTCAAAAAACATTTCATGCATCACGGCAGGCGGGAGGCTGGGTGAAGGCCGCCGGCGTGGTCGCGGCGGGCGGGGCACAGGCGCAGAGCGGGTCAAAGCGCTGCATGAATTCATGTGATGCCTTGCTCTGTATCCTGTCGGTGCGTGCGGTGAGTATCAAAGTGGCGCGAAGTGGCGCGAAGTGCCGCGTGAATTCATGTGTTTCTTTGCTCTCTCTGAAAGAAATTTTGCGGATGGGAGCAGAGCGTCGCGTCGGGTGCGGGGGCGTTATGGTCTTGCAACTGTGGTTGTTCTGTCAGACAGTATACGTTTGTTAAGGTGCAGAGATGGTCCGCTGTCGCCTTGGTCCTGCGGCGATGGGTACAGCTTATACGGTGGTCCAGGCTCTTGCAAGGGGGAAGGAGCAGGTTGGGCGCTGAATTGCGTATTTCGTACTGCGTAAGGGCAGGCGATACGGCCACGATATAGTTGTTGCATTGGCCGGCAGCGTTGCGGTTGCAAACGGGATTGAGGTTAGAAGCATTTTTTGAGCGGATGGAGGGGTTGACAGGCAGGGGAGATGGACGAGCGTTACACGAGAGATTGCGAGAGAATGTGTGAGATTGGGCAAGAAATTTTGGGCGCAACATGGCAGACGGGAGGCTGGCGAAGGCCGCGCGTCGCGGGCCGGGCACAGGTCGCGCTGGAGGCCCTTCTGCGGCGGATGGAGGGGTTGCACAGGCGGGAGCGCATTTACGAGAGATGGACGAGAGTTCACGAGAGTTCACGAGAGATTGGGCAGAAAAGTTTTTGGCGCCTGACGGCAGACGGGTGGTTGTCGAAGGCCGCGCGCGTGGTCGCGCCGGGCGAGTATGGGCTGAGCTGAAGGCCCTTTTGCGGCGGATGGAGGGGTTGACAGGCAGGAGCGCATGTACGAGGGCTGGTTGACATTTGTCTGAACTGTGATTTACGCAGTTAGTGTGATTAAGATGATTAACGGCGCCGGCGCAGATCGCGGTCTTTGTGCACGGGCACCGGGCGAAAGGGGTCTTGGCCCGACGCATGCGCGGCGACGACGCGTTGGCCGGGCGCAAGCCGTGTGAAATCGTATGCTATTTATTTAGGATGCGGTTATGACTAAAGGCTTTAGGCGGACGAGAATTCGGTGAGCTGGCGGCGCAGCGCCTCGAGGTCTGCCGGCTTGTTGGCCTTCTCTTCTTCCTCCATCTCTTCCTCATAGTGGTACGGATTCCCATTACGTTTCTCGTACAGGTCTTCGATTTGCCGGGTCAGCTTGTTGGCATGCTGGAGCATGTCCTGCAGGTTTTTTGCAGCCTGTTCGGCCTGGCCGGGGCCGACGATTGGCACGGTCGCGGGTATGACAGCGGCCGGCAGCCGGCTGAGGGGCTGGCCGGTCAGGGCGTCCACTACGGGCGGGGAAGCGGGCGCGCAGTCGGTGAGGAGCTCGTTCAGGTTCTTACGGATAAAGTACAGGTCATAGAGTGCGACGGGCAGATCATGTCCTTCAGGAGGGTTGTCTATCACCAGTTCTCTGCAGACGTCGATATCCCTCCTTGTGTACTTGGTCAGTCGCTGGTAGCCGAAGCGCTGTCTGCCGGCGGCGGTCAGGACGCGGGCCTGTGGTTGGTTCTTGCCTTTCGTTTCTACAGGTTCGGGCGCGACAAGGCCCTGGTCGATCAGGGAGTCGATCCTGTACTGGTCTTGCCAGGCGGTGATGGCGGCGGCAGCGTCGAGGAGTTCGGGGTCGCCAGCGGCACCGGCGACCTGGGCGGCGGCGGCGGCGGTCTCCTCGCTGCGAATCAGGTCCATTTCGTGGTCGGCGAGGCGGTAGAGTTCGATGAGCACTTTTGCGGCGCGGGAAATGGCGGAGAGGGCGGCGGGTTCGAGCTTGCCCTCGAGGACCTGGTCCATGCCGGTGGACAGTTTTTCGATGGCGTGGGACAGGCGGTCGGGGATGCGTTTGTCGGCGCGGGCGGCGGCTGACGAGGCCTTGCCGCCGTGCGAGCGCCACTCCAATGCTTTGTCGGCGGGGGCGTGGGCGATACAGTAGCCGTCGAGTTGGTCGAGGCCGTTGCCGCGGCAGGGGGTCCCGTCTTTCTTGAGGCTTTTGCAGGGTGTTGAAGTCATTTCAATCCTCTCTTTGTGTGGTCGCCGCAGGCGCGCGGCAGGGCTATAGAGTGTGCTACGAAAGCAATGTAGCACAGTCTGAAATCTTTTGCTTTTGAGGGTACAAATGTTTGAAACTGGGGTATTTGCAGCAGGAATTTGTGGCTGCGTTGGCGTTTTGGAGGAAACTACTATGGTAAACCTGAATTCGGAGTCAGTGAGCACCTTATCAAGCTGGTGGAATCGACGTTCTCCAACAAGAATTCACCGGCAAAGAAAGGCGCTCGATGAGGAGGATAGGCAAATTGATGGCGGCAGACCGCCCGTTGCCGATCACGCCATTCGTAGAAACATGCAGAACCGACTCGTCGTTCTAGAAGAGAAGCTGCTGAGGCGTAAGCGCTTGGTCATGGGGACCATCGTTGACCAACTCAGGAATATCTGACAGATGGAACACAGCCGTCACCGCAGCACGACCAACTTTATTGTCAATCTCATCGCCGGTCTGATTGCCTACACTTGGCAAGCCAGGAAGCCATCTCTCGATCTCTCTGGCAAAGATATGGCTCTCCTGCCGGCTCTAACCTAACTCCGAACTCGGTTGTTCAGCATTTTTTCGGCTTGGTTGAGTTCGAGAGTGTCGGCGCGGACGGAGGAGGCGCGGGTCGCGTTTGGTCGTGTTCGGGCGTGTCTGGGCGGACTGTTCAGCATTTTTTCGGCCTGGTCGAGTTCGAGAGTGTCGGCGAGGATGGAGGAGACGCGGGTCGTGGCTGGTCGTGTATTGAGGTGCCCATCTGAAGAAATCTTGGGAAAGTGGATATCAATTCGTGTACGGTTGACGTTCGGGAGACTGGCGGCGTGACAGGGGCGGGTCATGAATGTGTGGCGGAATAGAAAGCAGAACTCGTCATCCTGGCCATGGTGTGCGGGGTTCTCAAATGAGATATATCAGTCTAATTGATTTTGCAACGTGTTCCGATGGAATGGAGAGTGGGTGGCGCGACGCTCCCTGTCAGATGCGCCCCCGATCTTGGGATGCCCCCGCAAAAGAAGCTGCCTACTTCAGCCGCCGGACGTCATTTACCCCGCAACAGAGGAGAGACACCCCCAGTTAGCGCGATTACGTCCTTGAGGTATAACGCGAATGCCGGCTACCAGATCAGATCGTTTGTCAGGATTGTCCATCCAAATGATAAAGGCAAGGCACCGTTCGACAGCGACCAGACAAAACCTATCGGACCCAGCAACTTCCCTGCCAGACCGATCATGACGATCTGTCTGTGGCGGTACGGGAAACGCGCAGCCCACCAATATGCAGGCGCATAGCCCAAACAAACATCCCGACAACCTGCCATAGAGCCGTGTATCGGGGCTGCGGCATCTTGAGAAGATCAAACAGCAGGTGAGGAAAGAGAATGTTCGTAACGCCCCATAGCAAGTTATAGATGGCGGCGCCGTAAAACCATCCGCGATAGCGGGCAAGGGCCAGGTCATGTGTTGAATTCGTCATTGCGATTGCGCCGCGTTGCGCGGAAAGTCCCTTCATAACCGAATATGGCGCCCAGCAACCCATGCGTGATTGTCAATTTGACGCGGCTTGCTTTTATCTCCGGTTGGGTCGCCTGTTGGACGACATGTGCTGTAATCCACAGCTTATGGGGGAGAGGAATCCGCAACCGGCCCAGGCGCAGAACACTCTTGACGGTCAGAAACTCCAATGTGTCCGGTGGGGAAATGCGGATTTCCGCTATTTCTTCAAAAATGTTGTTTCTGCCTTGCAATTCGATGATTCGTTTCGAATCCGCGTCATACAACATCGTTGAGCGGTAGCGGCGGCGAACGCGGTTGGGGAAATAGAAGCTGCGCTCCCAGACCTGAATCGGCTCACCAGCCTGGTCGCGCCCGGAGGAGATGGTGAGGGCTGCCGGAATGTTCTCTCCCGTTTCGGGAAAGAACAGATCCTACTTTGAAAGGAGCCAGAATATGGGGAAGAGCCAGCCTGGGCGATGCCAGATGGTCTGCATCTGCCCGCCCAACACGATCTGATAAGGCGCGTCGGCTGGACAGAGATACTGCTCAAGGAGAGAGGCAGGCAGCTTGCCCCGGTAAGAGTCCAGAAGTTGACTGAAAGGTGAGTTCATGGCAAATCATGACCAAGAGCCGGCAGGTTTCGGTATGGGGAACGCCCTCTCGGTCTTCCTGGTCGTTCGACCCGGCTGCACTCTCTGAATCTGGCCGCTCCGACCAGCTCAATCGGCGGCCACCGGCGTGCTCTCGGCCATTGGCTCGACATGCACCGGGCAGACCTTCAATTCGGCCGTCTGGGTGATCGGATCGTAGCCGGAGCCGGTCAGCACGTTAATCGGCACATCGGCAAAGGAGAAACTGGCGAACACCGTGCCCTGCGGCGAGCGCCTGGTCGCCTGAACGCGCACCTCCACTGCGCCGCGCCGGCTGCTGACCTTGGCCCAGCCGCCGTCGCGCAGCCCGTACTGCGCCACATCCGCCGGATGCACCTCCAGCGTCTCCTCCGGCAGCAGGTCGTTGATGCCTTCCGATCTGCCCGTCTGTGTGCGCGTGTGGTAACTCTCCAGCCGCCGGCCCGTGGTCAGCCAGATCGGGTAGGCCTCGTCGATCGTCTCGGCCGGATCGCGATAGTCGGTGAAACTGAACTTGCCGCGGCCGTTGATAAACTCATCCTCGTGCAACCGCGGCGTGCCCGGATGACCCCGGTAAGGGATTGGCCACTGGTACTGACCGCTGTCCGCCAACTCCCAGTCGATGCCTTGATAGATGGGCGCCAACTCGCATAGTTCATTGAAGATCGGGACCGCCGAGTCGTATTCGAAGCCGGACAAGCCCATGCGGCGGGCGATCTGGCTGATGATCCACCAGTCCGGCTGGGCCTCGCCGGGCGGCTCGACAGCCTTGCGTACCCGTTGGACGCGCCGCTCCGTATTGGTGAAATGACCGTCCGTCTCGGCCCACGAGGTGGCCGGCAGCACGACATCGGCCAACTCTGCGGTCTCCGTCAGGAAGATGTCGATCACAACCAGATGCTGCAGGCTCTTCAACGCGTGGATGCAGTGCTTCATATCCGGGTCGGAGACGACCGTGTTTTCGCCGTTAATCAGCATGGCAAAGATCGTGTCGCCGCACTTTTCGAGCGCGGTCACCTTCGTGATGCCCTTTTCCAGATCGATCCTGCGGCCGTAGGCCCTCTCGAACTTGGCCTGATTGGCCGGCTCCGTCACCGACTGAAAGCCCGCGTAATTGTTGGGCAGCGCGCCGCTGTCGCCGGCCCCCTGGATGTTGTTCTGCCCCCGCATCGGGTTGACGCCGGTGCCCTCGCGACCGAAATTGCCGGTCAGCAGCGCCAGATTGCACAGGCTCTGCACATTCTCCACGCCGCAGATGTGCTCGGTAATGCCCAGTGTGTAGTAGATGGCCGCTTTATCGCTGGAGCCGTAGAGGATCGCTGCCTCTTCGATCATGGCCGCGGGCACGCCGGTAATGCTCTCCGCCCACTGCGGCGTCTTCTCCTGAAGATGATGCACCAACTGCTGGTAGCCCTCGGTGCGGGTCGCGACGAACTCGTGATCGATCAGACCCTCCCGCACGATCACATGCGCCATGCCCAGCAGTAGCGCCGTATCGCTGCCCACCCGGATCGGCAGAAAGATGTCGGCCATCTCCGCCAGGCGGATGCGCCGCGGATCGGCAACGATCATTTTTGCGCCGCGCGCAAGCGCCTTCTTCAGCCGCGTCGCCGCGACCGGGTGCGTCTCGGTCATATTTGTGCCGATGCAGAAGATCACATCCGGTTTCTCCATGTCCGCCAGCGGATTGGACATGGCGCCGCGCCCGATTGTTGCCGCCAGACCGGCGACTGTGGGAGCGTGTCAAGCACGGCTACAGTTGTCAATATAGTGTGTGCCGAAGCCTACGCGTATGAACTTCTGCATCATATAGTTCGCTTCGCTGGGCGTGCGCCCGGAGGCGACGCCGTAGACAGCGTGGCGCCCCTGCTTGTCCAGCGCCGCGCTGAAACCCTGCGCTGCCCGTTCCAGGGCATCATCCCAGGTCGCGCGCTGCAACTGGCCGTCCGCGCCGCGCACCAGCGGGTGGGACAGGCGGTCCGGATGGTGGACATAGTCGTAGGCAAACTGGCCTTTGACGCAGAGCGCGCCCTGATTCGCCGGGCCATCGAAAGCCGGATGCACGGCGATGATGCGGTTGTTGCGCGTCAGCAGATCAAGGGAGCAGCCGACGCCGCAATAGCCGCAGATGGTGCGGGTTGTCTTGGTGGCAGCAGCGGTTGTGTTCATCAAGATGTCCTTTCAAAGAGGAGAGCGGGCGCCCTCATTCCTATCTCTGGCCGTGTTGCGCGTCATCCTCGGCGAAGCGCAGCGCCTTTCTGTCGGCCAGCGCGCCGGTGGGGCAGGTCTGCACACACTGGCCGCAGAACGTGCAGGCCGAATCTCGCAAAAAACCGCCGAACTCAACCGTGATCTGAGTGGCAAAGCCGCGGTTGGCGACGCTGATGGCGTAGTCGCCTTCCTGCTCGGCGCAGACGCGCACACAGCGATAACAGGAGATGCACAGGTCGTAGTCCCGCAGAATGAACGGGTTGGCGTCGTCCGTCCGGCTGCTGCCCGACTGCGCGCCGTCAAAACGGCCGCGGCCGGCATCGTATCGTTCGACAAGCGTTGCCAACTCCTGGGAGGCGTGGCCCCGCAGCGCGTCCACCTCCACCTCGCGATTCTCGGAGGCGACCAGTTCGAGCAGCGTGCGCCGCAGTCCCTCGATGTTGGCCGAAGCGGTCGTCACTTCCATCCCCTCGGTGGCCTGCGTCGTGCAGGAAGCAACCGGCACGCGCTGCCCCGCCACCTCCACAACACACAGGCGACAGCTGCCGAACGCTTCCAGCCGCGGGTCATAGCAGAGCGTGGGCACGGCCTTGCCGGCACGCGTCGCGAGCTCGTAGACCGTCTCGCCGGGCGTAAAGGCGACTTCCTCCCCGTCGAGAGTGATCGTGGGCAATTGCTCGGCCTGATTTACGGATTGCATATTGCGTTTCCCGTCATGGGCTGGCCATTAAAGCCTGACTCTGCTTTGGTTTGAAGCCAGGGAACAGGTTTCTCTTCGCTCAAGCTAAACTCCAACAACCCGTATTCGCCGAATCAGCCCCGGAACTGCGCCACCTGCTGCGGGAAGTTCCTGAGCAGACTGTCGCTGACAAAGCCGGCCGCCACGCCCAACCCGCACGCGCTTAACTCCAGGACCTCCCCAATGTCGCCGACCTCCTGCTGCCAGTCGTCGAGCTGCGCGGGGCCGCCGCCGGAGAGCCGCTCCAGCAGGCGCTGCGTGCCGATGCGGCAGGGGAAACATTTGCCGCAGCTTTCATGGGCGAAAAATTCCATCGCCTGGCGGGCCGTGTCCACGATATCGCGACTGTCGTCGAAAATCATCACGCCGCCCGCGCCAAGCATCGACCCCGCGGCGCGGATGCTCGGTTCGTCCAGCGTGACAGTTTCGATTGCGTCGGCGGCCAGAAAGCCGCCCGATATCCCAGCCATGGTCGCCGCCTGAAACGCGCGCCCCGGCAGAGGGCCGCCGGCCCAGTCGTAGAGCAGCGTGCGCAAAGGCAGGCCGAACGGCACTTCGTAGTTGCCGGGCCGCTGCACATCACCGGACAGGCTGATCACCTTGGTGCCCGTGTGTTCGCCCAGACCAAGGCCCTGGTACCAGTCAGCCCCGCGGCGCAAGATCTGCGGCGTCGCGCACAGCGTTTCCACATTGTTCACCGCTGTGGGCAGATTCTCAAAGCCATGTGTGGTTGGATAGGGCGGGCGGTTGCGGGGGAAAGGATGCTTGCCCTCCAGGCTGTTGAGCAGCGACGTCTCTTCACCGCAGATATAGGCCCCCGCCCCCCTGCGCAGGTAAAGGTGGAAACTGAAGTCGCCGCCGAGAATATTCTCACCCAGCAGCCCAGCCTCCCCGGCCGCCTGAATCGCGTCTTGCAGCCGCGCATAGGTTTCGGGATACTCGTAGCGCAGGTAGAGGAAGCCTCGCTGCGCGCCGATGGCATAGCCCGCCAGTGTCATCCCTTCGATCAAGGCGAAGGGGTCGTGGTCCATCAGCGCCCGGTCCTTGAAGCAGCCCGGCTCGCCTTCGTCGGCATTGCAGACCACGCTCTTCGGGCCGCCCGCCGCCTCGCGCACGAACTGCCATTTCATGCCCGTGGGGAAGCCGGCGCCGCCGCGGCCCGCCAGTTTCGACTCCTTCAGCAGGTCGATCACCTGGGTCGGGGTCATCTCCTGTACGGCTTGGGTCAGTGCTTCATAGCCGCCGCTGCGCCGGTATCCGTCCAGGCTGGCCCGCTCCGGTTCACGGATTGCGGCAAAGACGCATTCCTCAAGTCCGCCCGGATTGGGCACGGGCACGGGCGACGAGATGCGCCGCTGCAGTGTCTGGAACGGCGCGCTCGAAACGAACGTTTCATGGCCGATGAGCAGCGGCACCGGGTCGTCGCAGCGGCCCGCGCAGGGCATCTCCTCGGCGCCCTCCAGGCTGTTGACGATCTCCAGCGCGCCCCGCTGGCAGCAGACTGGGCCGGTGCAGACACGCGGCCGCTGCAGGCCACCCTCCGCACGCGCGAAGTGGTGATAGAACGTAACCGTCCCATACAGATCGGCCAGTGGGATGCGCAACTCCTTGCCGACGGCTTCAATCGCCGCGGCCCCGATGTACCCGTCCCGGTTGTGGAAGGCGTGGAGGATCGGCAAAAGCGGCGCGGGTTCGCGGCGATAGCGATCGATGAGAGCCAGATCGGTGTCGGCGACTACGATATTCTCGGTGCTCCCGCCTGAAGTCTTTTTTTGTCCGGTCATCTCAGTTTGCGCCGCGTTGAAGAATGGATTCGGATGAAGACTGAAATAGATTCTACCAGTTCATTGCATTTATCCCAACTGACACGCGACCTGCCCTGCTTTCTCCAAGAGCCTCGTAGAATCGTCCTTGCCCAAAACGGGAAGCAAGTCTACGCAATACGCAAAACGAAATTCGCCATTGGTATGCAATCTCCAACCGGCCCTGTGGTATACTTGCAAGCATGATGCAGGCCGCTTACGCATACTTTTCCGAAACCGTACTCTCGACCCAACCCCTGGTGCGGCGCGGCGCCATCGGTCTGCTGCTGGCAGCTGGCGCTCTGGCAATCGCCCTGCTGATCGGGGTTGTCGGGCCGCTGCTCGCTCTGACCCTGGCGGCAGTGATCGTTGGTGGCACGCTGATCCTAATGGACACGCATTGGGGATTCGTGGCGTTGGTGGGGGTCGTCTATATCCTGCCGTTTGCCAGCCTGCCCTTTCGCCTGGGCTTCAAGCCGACCTTCCTCGACGCCGCGCTGGGCGCGCTCGTCTTCGTCTGGCTGCTCAAACTGGTGGCCGGTAGGCCCTCTTCGCCCCATCCGTCCTCGCCCCTGAAGCCGCTGACGACTCAGGCTCGGCAGTTCATCATCTCGCCCATTGGGCTGTTGGTCGGCCTGTTCATGCTGATGGCCGTCTTCAGCTTTGTCTTCGGCATGACACACAGCCGACCCACGACCACGATCATTCGCCGCTTTGGTGAAATTTTGCTGGGCATCGGCCTCTTTTTCGTCGTCATAAACACAGTTCGCACGCAGCGCGAACTGAATTGGGTCACACGCTTGCTGTTTCTGGCGGGGTGGGCGTGCGCGTCAATTGCAGTTCTGTTTTACGTTATCCCCCAAACATGGACCGTCAGGGCGCTGAACCAACTCGAGCGTTTCGACTATCCCGGGGGCTTCGGCGCGCTGCGCTGGATCCTGGATGACCCCGACGGCACAATGCGGGCAATCGGCACGGCGGTGGACCCGAATGTGCTGGGAGGAATGATGCTCCTGGCCGCGGGCATCGTGGGGCCGCAGCTGCTCACACCGCGACCGCTCTTCCCCAAATGGCTGAGCATTGTGAGTATTGCCACCGTAAGCCTGGCTCTCTATTGGACGTACAGCCGCTCAGCCCTGTTTGGCATGGTTGCGGCGCTGGCAGTTCCAGCCGTGCTAAAGTACCGGCGCCTGCTACCGATCGGAATCGTGCTCGGCCTGTTTCTGGTCCTGTTGCCACAGACCCAATACTACGTTGCCCGCTTGATGGCCGGGCTGGCCGGGGAGGATCTGGCGACGCAGATGCGTTTTGGCGAATACAAAGACGCCCTGATCCTGATTCGCCGCTATCCTGTTTTCGGGGTCGGCTTTTCCGGCGTGCCCGACATCGACATCTATCTGGGCGTCAGTATGTTCTACCTGACCCTGGCCGAAAACATGGGCATCATCGGCCTCGTCATTTTTCTGGCCGTGATGGTTGGATTCTTCAGCATGTTTCTGACGGTTTGGCGGGCCGGCCTCGCGCCCGAGCGGGAAGCGTTGCTACTCGGTTTCGCGGGCGCGATATTGGGCGCGCTAGTCAGTGGAGTGGGCGATCACTACTGGTTCAACCTGACCTATCCGCACATGACCGTTGTTTTCTGGCTGTTTGTCGGCTTGGCGGTCGCCACCATTCTTATCGAAAGGGAGAGCGCCGGTTCAGCTAAAATTGCATCATTCTAGCGGGCGGGCGCCTGGTAACCTTAACGAAAAACGATGAAGAGAGCGCCAGTAGGGCTGCAAATTGAAGAAAACGAAATCGGTACGATCCGTATCGAACCGCTCCCCGCAGACTCGTCCGGTCCGAAGCGGCACGACGCCCTTCCTGGCAGTTCGATGAGCCGAGGGACGAGTACCACGCCCGTGCCGGTGATCGCCGACGGCAAGGGGCCGGGCCAGCTTACGCGCGGCCGGCGTCCACCGTGGTTACGCGTTCGGTCGCCCGATACGCCCCGCTACCGGGAACTCAAACAGCTCTTTCGGGGCAAGAGCCTGAACACCGTCTGTGAGGAGGCGATGTGCCCCAATATCGGCGAATGTTGGGGACGGGGCACAGCCACTTTTCTACTGATGGGGGATACCTGTACCCGTTCCTGCGGCTTTTGCAAGATCAAGACCGGCCGCCCGGCTATGCTCGACCCGGAGGAGCCGCGGCGCATTGGCGAGAGCGTGCAGACCATGAACCTGCAACACGCGGTACTGACGAGCGTCAACCGCGATGAGCAGCCGGACGGCGGCGCCTGGGTATTCGCCGAGAGCATCCATTGGATTCGGCGCTTACAGCCCGGCTGCACCGTCGAGGTGCTGATTCCCGACTTCAAAGGGGACTGGGCCGCGTTGCAGACGGTGATGGAGGCCAAGCCGGAGATCCTCAATCACAACACGGAGACGGTGGCGCGCCTATACAAGACAGTGCGTCCACAGGCCCGCTACGTCCGTTCGTTGGAACTCTTGCAGCGGGCCAAGCAGATGGATCCGCTGAGCCTGACGAAATCGGGAATCATGGTTGGCCTGGGCGAGGCCTGGGATGAGATCCTGACCGTGATGGACGACTTGCGCGCGCATGACGTGGACATTATGACCATCGGCCAGTACTTGCAGCCCAGCCGCTTTCACCTGCCGATCGTCGGCTACTACACGCCGGAGCAGTTCGACCGTCTACGCGTCGAGGGCGAGGATCGGGGCTTCCGCTGGATGGAGTGCGGCCCCCTGGTGCGCAGCAGCTACCACGCCGACGGACAGGCCCATCTTAGCCCGCGTGCGGATGCGGCGAAAGCGCAGCCTGAAGGATGAGGCTGGCGATCTTCGCGCGCGCGCTGCTTTACTTTGCCGCCACGCGAGAGCCAAGCCTCTCATAGCCTAGAGCCACATATTCCGGCGAGATGTCGTAGCCAACCCAGCTACGGCCGGCTTCCTGGGCGGCAACGGCGGTCGTGCCGCTGCCCATAAACGGATCCAGCACGACATCATTGGAATAGGTGTAGAGTTGGATGCAGCGGGCTGGCAGCTCCACCGGAAATGGCGCCGGGTGCTTCACCCTCTTGGCCGACTCTGCGGGGAACTGCCATACGCTTTTGGTCCACTCCAGAAAGTCCTCCTTGCCAATCGTTGGCAGCTTCTGATCGCCATCCGGCTTCTTGCGGGCAAAATCGCCCTTGCAGAAGACCAGGATGTACTCATGCACGTCTCTGAGTACCGGATTCGATGGCGAGCGCCAGCTGCCCCACGCGCAGGACGACCCTGCGCTGGCCTGTTTGTTCCAGATGATCTGACCTCGCATCAGGAAACCGGCATCCATCATGTCTTGTGTAATAAAAGCGCTCAGGGGCACATAGGGCCTTCGTCCCAGGTTGGCGACGTTGATACAGGCTCTGCCCCCATGCACCAGCACCCGGTACGTCTCCTGCCAGACTGCGCGCAGCAAATCGCGGTACTCTGCTTCGGTCATATCCTCGTCGTAATCCTTGCCCACGTTGTACGGCGGCGAAGAGACCATCAGATGCACGCTGTTGTCCGGCAGTTCGTGCATTGACGTGCTGCTGTGCGCGTACAGGCGATTCAACTCCGGCACCATATTCTCCGGGGACGGATCATCCTCTGCAACCTCCGAACCGTCATACAGCTTCCGGTTATAGAACGAACTGGAGTCATGTCCGATTCTGGCGCTTGTTCCGAATGACTGCATGGTCGTGTTCGACATGTCGACTCTCTCTGTTTCCTGAGGGGGCCAGACCGCTCGCCTGCCCTGCTCTACCTGCACGTCAAGGTGGATTGCATGATCGGTTGCGGGCGTTGTGCCGCCATCCATGGGGCAACAACCGTTATGTATAACAATAACTGCGCCTTGTCAATCCTGGACACACGCTGGGAGTCAGAGGTCTCGCCTGCCGCTGCCGCGCCTGCATCGCCTCAGATTCGAATTCAAGACCTTAGGCACGGCTTGCGCAATACGCAAGGCTGCGCAGGGAAAGTTCCCAATCGGGGCGCGCAATCGTTTCATGTATAGCGCCCTGAATTATGCCATCTGTCGCCAAAACGGGTATGATACAGACACTCGATTGAACGCTGGCAGAGCCGACGCAAAAGGCGGGTTGGCACGGTCGCTCCGTTCCGCCAGCGCAAGGCTGCACCGTCAGTCCACTTTACAAGAGGGTGAAATGGCTCGACAGGATTACTTCAACGCACGCGATACGCTCCACACGGAAAGCGGACCGGTCACAATCTATCGGCTTGATGCGCTGGAGAAGGCCGCGGCCAATGTGAGCCGGCTGCCGTTCTCGATCAAGGTGCTGCTGGAGGCCGCGTTACGTCAGGCCGAAGGCTTTGAGATCACGCGCGAGGCGATTGAGACCATCGCCAACTGGGGGCCTGACACCGCTGGCAAGGTCGAGATTCCGTTCAAGCCGGCGCGGGTCATCTTGCAGGATTTCACCGGGGTGCCCAGTGTGGTCGACCTGGCGGCGCTGCGCAGCGCCATGGCCCGCATGGGCGGCGATGCCAACAAGATCAACCCGGTCGTGCCGGTGGACCTGGTGATCGACCACTCCGTGCAGGTGGATCGATTCGGCTCGGCGGCCGCGCTGTTCTTCAACGCCGAACGGGAATTCGAGCGCAACCGCGAGCGGTACGAGTTCCTCAAATGGGGCCAGCGCGCCTTTGACAATTTCCGCGTGGTCCCGCCCGCCACCGGCATCGTGCATCAGGTGAACCTGGAATACCTGGCAACCGTTGTGCAGACCGCGCGTGACCGCGAGAACGGTTCCTCTGCGCCGGAAGCCTATCCTGATTCCCTGGTGGGGACCGACAGCCACACGACGATGATCAACGGGCTGGGCGTTCTCGGTTGGGGCGTGGGCGGCATCGAAGCCGAGGCGGTCATGCTGGGGCAGCCGATCTACATGCTCATGCCGGACGTGGTCGGTTTCAAGCTGACCGGCGCGCTGCCGGAAGGGGCCACCGCGACTGACCTGGTGCTGCGGGCGACCGAGATGCTGCGGCAGCACGGCGTTGTCGGCAAGTTCGTCGAGTATTTCGGCCCTGGCCTGGGTCAACTCAGCCTGCCCGATCGGGCCACGCTCGCCAATATGGCGCCCGAATACGGCGCGACCATGGGCTTCTTCCCGGTAGACCGCGAGACGCTGAACTACCTCGCCAACACCGGGCGCGACCCGCAGGCGATCGACCTAGTTGAACGCTACTGCAAGGAACAGAGCCTCTTTCACAGTGAAGGTTCGCCGGACCCGGTCTTCAGCGACTTCATCGAACTGGACATGAGCACTGTGGAGCCCAGTCTGGCCGGCCCCAAACGTCCCCAGGATCGCATCGCGCTCTCGGAAATGAAAGAGAGATGGACCGCGATGCTTTCGGCTCCCGTGGGCGCGCAGGGCTTCGGGCTCGAGAGCGCCGAAATTGACGACCACGCCGATGTCAACTTCAGAGGGATCGACTTTACGCTGGAGCACGGCGATGTTGTGATCGCCGCCATCACCTCCTGTACCAATACCAGCAACCCGTCGGTGATGATCGGCGCCGGTCTGCTGGCAAAGAAGGCGGTGGAGCGGGGCCTGGACGTGAAGCCGTGGGTAAAGACCAGCCTGGCGCCCGGCTCGAAGGTTGTAACCAGCTATCTGGAGGCAAGCGGCCTGATCCCCTATCTGCAAGCCTTGAACTTTCACACGGTCGGCTATGGCTGCACCACCTGCATCGGCAACAGCGGCCCCCTGCCCGAGCCGATCCGCGATGCGATACATGGCGACGACCTGGTGGCGGCCTCTGTGCTGAGCGGCAATCGCAACTTCGAGGGACGTATCGGCCCGGATGTGCGCGCCAACTTCCTGGCTTCGCCGCCGCTGGTGGTCGCCTACGCCATCGCCGGAACCGTGAACATCGACCTTGACAACGATCCCTTGGGCTACGACCCGACCGGCGAGCCCGTTTTCCTGCGCGATGTGTGGCCGAGCCAGGCGGAGATCCAGGCCGAAATCCTTCGCAGCCTGAAACCGGCGCTCTTCCGTGAACAGTATGCCAATATCTTCACCGGCAATGAAAAATGGAATGACGTGCCTATCTCCGGCGGCGACCTTTACGCCTGGGATCCCGATAGCAACTACATTCAGGAACCTTCCTTCTTCCAGGAGATGGAAGCAGACCCGCCGCCAGTGCAGCCGATTGTCGGCGCACGCGTGCTGGCGGTCATGCCGGACAGCACCACAACCGATCACATCAGCCCGGCCGGTGCGATCGCGCCTGAAAGCCCGGCGGGCCGCTACCTGGCAGAGAAGGGCGTTCCCCGCTCCGAGTGGAACAGTTACGGCAGCCGACGGGGGAACCACGAAGTGATGATGCGGGGCACCTTCGCCAACATCCGCATCAAGAATCAGATGCTTGACGGCGTCGAAGGCGGTTACACGGTCTATATTCCCGCGGAGGCGCGGGTGGGCGATGCGGCACAATCCGACAGCCCATCCGAGATGGCGATCTGGGATGCGGCCGCGCAATATCAGCAGGAGGGCACGCCGCTGATCATCCTCGCCGGCAAGGAGTACGGCACCGGCTCCAGCCGCGATTGGGCCGCGAAAGGGCCGTGGCTGCAAGGCGTGAAGGCGGTGATTGCCGAGAGCTTCGAGCGCATTCATCGCTCCAATCTCGTGGGCATGGGCATGCTGCCCTTGCAGTTCAAGGACGGCCAGACGATGCAGTCGCTGGACCTGAGCGGCTTTGAGGCTTACGACATTCTCGGATTGACCGAGGAGATGGCGCCCAACCAGGAGTATACAGTGCGGGTAACCCGCGAAGGGGGAGCCGTCGGCGAGTTTCACGTCACCAGCCGGCTGGATACGCCCGTGGAAGTGAACTACTACAAGAACGGCGGCATTCTGCACACGGTTTTGCGCCGCTTTGTCAAGGAAGAATAGCAAAGGAACGATGCCTTATGGCTGTACGCAGCGAGGGAAATAAGGAACTCCATCAACTGTCCGGCTGGGACCTTTCCGGCCTGCTGCCGGATGACCCCGAGGCGAACGGGTCCGGCGCGACGCCATCCCCCGCAGCGATCGAGGAGCGCCTGGCGCAGGTCGAGAAGGATGTCGCCGCGTTCGAGGCGCTGCGGGAAGAGCTAACCGCGCAAATGGAGCTGGAGAAGCTGATCAGCGCCATGCAGCAGTACGAGAACATCACCACGCAGCTCTATCGGCTTGCAGCTTACGGCAGCCTCTGGTTCTCGTCGGACACCCAGTCGCCGGACGCGCTGACCTATACCAACCGCATCCACCAGGTGATGGCGGAGATGCAGAACCGGATGCTCTTTTTCGGCCTGTGGTGGAAGGACCTGGATGACGAGCACGCCGATGCGCTCCTGCCCGATGCCGGCGCTTACGCGGACTACCGCCATTTCCTGCAAGAACTTCGCCTCTTCAAGCCCTATATGTTGGAAGAGTCGTCCGAGCGCATCATCAATGTGAAGGATACCAACGGCATCGACGCGGTGATTACCATCTACTCGATGTTGACCAACCGCCTGGAGTTCGAGCTGGAGGTGGATGGCGAACTGCAACGGATGACCCGCGGCGAGGTCATGGCCCACGTCTACTCGCCGGACCCGGATATGCGCGCCGCCGCCTACCAGTCGATTCATAAGGTCTACAAGGAGGAGGCCGCGATTCTGGCGCAGATCTATATCAATCGAGTGCGGGATTGGCACAACGAGAATGTCACGCTGCGCAACTTTGACTCGCCGATTGCCGTGCGCAATCTGACCAATGACATTCCTTACGAGGCGGTCGATGCGCTGTTGGAGGCGGCCCGCCGCAACGCGCCGCTTTTCCAGCGATATTTTTCGCTCAAGGCCAAATGGCTGGGCATGGAAAAGCTGCGCCGCTACGACATTTACGCGCCCCTGGCTGGTTCGTCGCGTGAAGTGCCCTATGAAGATGCGGTCGCGCTGGTCTTGAATACCTTCAAGCGTTTCGACCTGGATTTCGCCGGCAAGGCGCAGCGCGTCTTCAACGACAATCATATCGACAGCGAGGTGCGCAAAGGGAAACGCTCCGGCGCGTTTTGCGCGACAGTGATGCCGAGCATCACCCCATATGTACTGGTGAACTACACCAACAAAGTGCGCGATGTGGCGACGATCGCCCATGAGCTGGGCCACGCCGTCCACAGCATGATGGCCGAGGATCATTCGATCCTGACGCAGCACTCATCCTTGCCCCTGGCAGAGACGGCATCGGTCTTCGCCGAAATGGTGATGAACGACCAGCTTCTGGCCGAGGAGAAGGACCCGCTGGTGCGGCGCGAGATTTTGGCCGCGAGCGTGGACGACATCTACGCCACGGTGATGCGCCAAGCCTATTTCGTGATGTTCGAACAGAGCGCGCATCAGGCCATAATGGACAACGCCTCACCCCAGGAGTTGGACCGCCTCTATCTGGAGAATCTGAGCGAGCAGTTCGGCGACAGTGTGGAGGTGTCGGACGAATTCCAATATGAGTGGATCAGCATTCCGCACATCTACCATACGCCCTTCTACTGTTACGCTTACAGTTTCGGCCAACTGCTGGTCCTCTCCCTCTACCGGCGCTATCAACAGGAGGGCGACGCCTTCAAGCCGGGCTACCTGAAGTTGCTGGCAACGGGCGGATCGGCGCGCCCGCAGGAGATCCTTGAGGGGGCCGGCATCGACATGACCGACCCCGAATTCTGGCAGGCGGGCTTCGATGTGATCCGTGGCATGATCGATGAGCTGGAAGCGATGACGCTCTCCTGACGCGGGTTCTGCTCGCAATCGTGAGTCTATGCGAACGATGTGGGGCGCTCTTAAAACACAGAGGGCTCTCCTGCCGCCTCCCCTACTTGTACGCAGCGTGATTAGTGCCGAACTCGTTTTGCGAAGACTGTGCGGGGAGCGGGGAAGCGTGTGGAGGTGCAGGCGGAACCTAACCCACTTTGCGGCGCACCTCCAACACATTGGGCAGGCGCTCAATGCGGGTCATAATGCGGGTCAATTGGGAGATATTGGATAGCTCCAGCGTGGCGTTGATCAGGGCCATGTTGTTCTTCATCCCCGTGACCGCCTCGGCTGACTGCATGTTGATCTTCTCGTCCGCGACCAGGCTGGTGACATCCCGCAGCAGACCGGCCCGGTCGTAGGCCTTGACCTGAATGCTGACAGGATACATTTCCTCGCTCTTTGCGCCCCACTGCACCTCCACCAGGCGGGCATTTTCGGCGCGCTGGATCAGCGAAGTGATATTGGGGCAGTTGGTTTTGTGTATGGAGACGCCCCGCCCCTTGGTCACGTAGCCGACGATGGGGTCGCCGGGCACCGGATTGCAGCAGCGGGCCCGATTGGCCAGCACGCCGTCCAGGCCCGCAACCTGCACGCCGTCGATGGAAACGATACGCGGCGGCGTCTTCCGGGCAGGTTGCTCCGGCTCCTCTTCAACTTGCTGGCTGCGCTCATGTTCGATGACCCGTTGGGCAACATGTTGGCTCGTTACGTCGCCATAGCCGATGGCGGCCAGAAAATCGTCCAGTTCGTCAAAGCCGCAGATGTGAGCCACAAGTTCGAAAGGCTGCACAACGCTCAGCCGCCTCAGATCCTTTTCCAGAATCTGACGACCCTGGGCGATGTTTTCATCCCTGGCCTGTTTGCGGAACCAGGTGCGGATCTTGCCGCGCGCCCGCGTGGTGGCGACATAGCCCATATTGGCGTTGATCCAGTCCCGGCTGGGGCCGCCTCGTTTGGCCGAGATCACCTCGACCTGGTCTCCGTTCCGGAGTTGAAAGTCGAGGGAAACGAGACGTCCGTTGATCTTTGCACCCCGGCAGCGGTGGCCCAACTCGGTGTGGACCCGGTAAGCGAAGTCGATCGGCGTCGAGTTGCGCGGCAGGTCGATCACATCGCCGCGCGGGGTGAAGACGTAGACGCGATCCTGGAAAACGTCCGTCTTCATTCCGCTGACAAATTCCTCGGCATCGGTCACGTCCTGGCGCCATTCCATCAGCTGGCGAATCCAGGCGATCTTGTTGTCCAGATATTGGTTGGGCTGCTTGCCCTCCTTATAGCGCCAGTGGGCAGCGATGCCGAATTCGGCTACCTGGTGCATCTCCTGCGTGCGGATCTGCACCTCCATCGGCTTGCCGTTTGAGCCAACCACCGCTGTGTGCAGACTGCGATACAGATTGTCTTTGGGATTGGCGATGTAGTCGTCAAATTCGCCGGGAATGGGCCGCCAGCGGCTGTGGACAACGCCCAATGCCGCATAGCAGTCGGCGATTGAATCGACAACGATGCGGAAACCGTGTAAATCGTAAATCTGTTCAAATGGCACTTCTTTGCGCCGCATTTTGCGATAGATGCCGTAGATATGTTTCGGGCGACCGCTTATCTCGGCCTGGACACCAGCATCGCTGAGCGCCTTGGCCAAATTGATTTGCGTCTCATCCATCCAATGCACGCGTTCGGCCCGTTTCTGGTCCATGGCCTGCGACAGATGGCGATAGGTGACCGGCTCCAGGTAGCGAAAGCTGAGGTCCTCCAACTCCCATTTGATCTGCCAGATTCCCAGACGGTTCGCCAAAGGGGCGAAGATTTCCAGCGTCTCGCGCGCGATGCGGCGGCGTTTGTGTTCCGGGTGGCCCTGCAAGGTGCGCATATTGTGGACTCGGTCGGCCAGCTTGATGAGCACCACCCGGATGTCCTCGGCCATTGCCAGAAACATCTTGCGCAGACTCTCGGCCTTTTCATCGGCGACGCTGTGACGCATCTTGCTTAGTTCCTTGATGCGGTTAAGCTTTGTCACGCCGTCGACCAGTTCGGCAATGTCGGGGTTGAAATTCTTCTCCAGATACGCGATCGTATAGCCGGAATCCTCCACAACGTCATGCAGCAATGCCGCGGCCAGCGTGTCGGCGTCGAGCTGCAATTCTGCCAGGATGGAGGTCACGTCGATAGGGTGCAGAATATATGGCTCACCGGTCATGCGCGTCTGCACCCGATGGGCGTCGCTTGCGACCAGATAGGCGCGCAGAATCCGCAACCTCTCGTCGGCGCCGAAATAGTTGGGCAGCTTTTTGTACAACTCTTCAAGCGCTTTGATCTCATGCGGTTCCAGGAGCGGTTGGAGGAACAACCTACCGTCGCTGACAGGGGGAATCGCCTCAAGCGGAATGCTGCGCAGGAGCGGACTGTCCGTTGGGAGGCCGTTGCTGCCCACGCTGGCAGGTGTCTCTGCCGCCGTGACGCGTGTGAGGTCGTCAGTGTCGGGCGTAGCCGGGAGGGGGACCTCCGGCGCAAATTCAGTGCTGCCCATTGCCATTCTCTTTCTGCAACATTCTTTAAGGGGGGGGAAACCAGATCGGGGCATCAGGTTGTCGCCAGCCCCACGTCACACGCATTATAGCAGGGGCCAGGCCAGTGCTGCAACGCCGCAATGCGGGGCGTCTATACCCGAAATCAAGGGGTGATTCCGGCCAATTTGACGGCAATTACTCTGGAGACGTGGGGCGTAACTGATTGGCGCGGCAACCAACTGACGCGCGATCGCCCATGAAGTCGATCTGACGACGTATCCTGGGCAAAGTGCCTACGATCCGTCTGTGATGAATTGCAGTCGTCAGTTCGCAAGCGAGGAGGGCCGCGCCGAGCGCCGCGCGTGTGCGGCCCGTCTTCAAGATCGATTTACAACCAAGCCGTTCAACACATCAATCGCAGTTCAGACACAGGAACTCCGTGACCAGAGATCGGATTGCCGACTGCGGCGCTTCGCTACAGTCAAACCAGTTGACGTCGGGTATGCGGCGAAACCACGTGTACTGGTGACGAACGAGTCTGTGCGTTTCGATCCGGATGCTTTCTACCGCTGCCGCCAGTGTGATCACCCCGTCCAGATAAGCGGCGATTTCCTGATATCCCAGGCTGGACAGGGCCGGCAGATCGGGCGAGTAGCCGGCCGCCAGCAGGTCCTCCATTTCTTCCACCAGTCCGGATGCCACCATTTCGAGCACGCGGTGGTCAATGCGCTCATGCAGGAGCGGGCGCGGCAGATGCAGGCCGATCTTCAGGATACGAAACGGCGGCGGCAATGCCGTTTCCATTTCGCTCTTGCTGCGGCCCGTTGTCTGCACGATCTCCAGCGCACGGACAACCCGGCGCATGTTGTGAGGATGGATCTGCGCGGCTGCGCCCGGGTCCAACGCGTGCAGGCGGGCGTGCAATGCGGTGCGGCCATTCTGCTGTGCAAATGCCTCCAACTCGGCCCGCAACGCCGGATTGGGCGCGACCGCCGGTATCCGCAGCCCCTCCGTTATGGCGCGCAGATAGAGGGCCGAGCCGCCCACCAATAAGGGCACTCGCCTGCGCCGGTGGATGACGTCAATCGCGGCGAAGGCCATCCGCTGATAGGTCGCCAGCGACATCTGTTTGTCAGGCGGCTGCACGTCGACCAGATGGTGGGGTACGCGGGACCGCTCCTCTGCGTTCGGCTTGGCCGTGCCGATGTCCATGCCCCTGTAGATCTGACGGCTGTCCGCGCCCACGATCTCGCCGCCAAAGCACGCGGCCAAGTCGAGGCTGAGCGCGGTCTTGCCGACAGCGGTCGGGCCAAGGATCGCGATCAGGGGCGGCTTATCCATCTCTGCCGTTTGCTCAACCGAGGACGGCATGGCGGATATGCTCCACGCTAACGAGTTGCCCGGCGCCGTCCATCTGCACGGCCACCGCGTCGATCCGCCAGGGCCCTTGCCACAACTTCTCCTGGACGTATAGCGCGGCCAACTCACGCAACTTCGCCTGCTTCTTCTCAGGAAAGGCCTGCCGGGCCGATCCGTAGGCATGACCCCGCCGTGTACGCACTTCGACCAGGACCAGCCAGCGAGCGTCGGGCTCCCCTTGCGCGTAGTCGGGCGCGCGTTCCTGCGCGACGATGTCCAGTTCACCGGCACCGCAGCGCCAGTTGCGCTCGACAATGCGCAGACCGGCCTGGCGCAGGGCGCGGACCGCGATCAACTCCCCGCGCTGGCCCAGAGATCGACGGCTGCCCTGCATGCTGTCAAATTCCCCTCCGGCGCCCGTCAAAAGGAGAGAGTGAAGAGGAGAGTGAAGAGAGAGAACACCGTCTCTGCATTGATTCTCACATCTCACATCTCACTCCTCACATCTCACTTCTCACATCTCACTCCTCACATCTCTACTGCGGAGTCGTTTCCACGGTCGGCACGATGCCGGGGCCGGGCAGAACCAGCGTCGGCGTCATGCCTTCGATCGCAAAGATCACCTTGTCCGTGTTCCTGAGCGCGCTGGCATTGGCCTGTGCGATGAGAAGAAGCACATAGTCGGGCCGCCCGGCATACAGATCGGCGAGAGCGGTCTCCACCGCGATCTTCGCTTGGGCCTGTTGGATCGCGGCGACGGCCAGCGCCTGCGAGATCTCGATGTCCCGCTGCGCCGCGATCAAGTCATTTTTCTTCTGCGCTTCGATGACGGCCTGTCCCGCTTCGACGCGAGCAAGGTCATTGGCGCGCTCCGCCTCGATGACCTGCTTCTGCGCCGCGACCTTCGCCTGCTCCAACACGGCCAGGGCGGTCTGCTGGCGGGCCTGCTCCTGGATGCGGCTCTGCTCAATGCGGATCTCGCCTTCCTGGCGCGCCTGTTCGGCGTCGGCCTGGGCATCGGCCCGCAGCGTGTCCTGGGCGGCCTTTTCCGTCTCCAAACGGCTCTGCACGATCGCGTCCAGGGCGGTCTGCACAGCCCCTGACAAGATCACGTCGGGCACAACCAGGTTCTCGATTCTGAGGCCGAAGTTTCTAGCGCGTGCATTCAGGTCATCGTCGATGCACTGGCGCAGCACATCTCTGGCTGTGCCGACAACGCTGTCGTCAAACGTGCGATCACCGATGCAGATCTTCATCGCCTGGCGGGCCTGGTCCTGTATCCGGGTGCGGGCCAACTCGTCCTCCAGATAGATGCTCCTGTATTGTGCCCACAGCCTCTGGATCACGTCCCCCTCGGCGATGTTGGGACGGAAAATATCGCCGCTGACCACCAGGCCGATGCGCTGCTTGTCCTTGGTGATGATTTCATCGTCCTGCACGCTGAAGGGGATGGCTTGGCCGGAAACGCGCACGATCTCGACAAAGAGACCGACATCGGTGTAGACCCCCGGGCCGACCACACCCTTGATCCTCCCGCCCTGGAACTGAACGCCCACCTCCTGTTCGTTGACGCGTTCGAAGGCGTAGAAAAAGTTCCTGGCAAAGTTCAGCAGAATGAGGACGACGATGATGCCGACGATCACCAGTATGAATGGCAGTCCGCCCGGCATCCTTCTGGGGACTCCTGGTACATTGCTCAAATTGTTCATCAGCCTCTCCTTAGTGAGGAAACTCTGGGCACGCGGCCAAGCGCGGCTGCTGTGCACGTGTTTGACGTATCACAGTCTACTATACCACACTATACCGCTTCTTCCCCTCTTTGTTGCTGACTTCTGGCAGCCCGTTAACTGACAGTGGGCCAGGCTAGGATGCCAGTTGGGCCGACTCTATCCGGTTGCGCCCGTGGGTGGCTCGGGCTGTCCTGTATGGGGGCAACCCATAATTGGGGTGAGGTGTAAAAGGGGGCGATCCCTCGATGAGGACAGGGCAACAAGAGGGACGCTGAGCGGTTAATGAAACTCATTTATCGCACTAAAGCTTGTTATCGCTTGCACAAGCGCTTACGAGCGTTGCCGAGCGTTTGCGCAGAAATTTCTTGAAAGTGAATAGAAATTCGTGGACGATTGAGGTGCGGGAGGCCGATGGAGTGACAGGAGCAGGTCATGTATGCGTGCCGGAAGCGAGGCCAGAACTCTTTACGCTTGGCAATGATGTGAAGAGGGCTGTGCCAAAAAATATTATTTAATACAAGCAAGAGTGTAGCCCCGATAGAATCGGGAGTGAGTGATCCGCTGCTCCGTGTCGGATGCGCCGCCATTTTGGGATACACGCTCTCGCATCGTCGCCAGATTTGACAGCGTACCGTTTGCTGGATTACCATAGAGGCTGACAATCGAATCATGTCTTCTTATCAAGAGAGGTGGAGGGGTCGGCCCATTGAAGCCTCGGCAACCGGCGCTGTCGATTTCAATTCGTACAGCGTGCCAGGTGCCAATTCCGGCGGTGTGGATGCACCGGCAGATGAGATGCTCTGGTCAGCTATCTGAAGCCCTCTTCCGTGTATTCGCCGGAAGAGGGCTTTTTTATTTATCGAACGACCGGCCCGCAAATTGGTGTCAGTTTCGCTAACATGCGTCGTGAAGGAGATAACATGGCCGCTTCCAGTACAACCCAAACACAGATTTCCGGCGCGGACGGCGCTGATCCCCATACCGGTGGGGCGTCAGACCGAGCCAACCCTAACGGTAAAGGCCCGCAGGCGGGGGCGCGCAGCCATTCGACGCTGACACAGGCCGTCCACGCCGGGGAAAAGCGCTATCTCTCCCACGATAGCCTGACCGTGCCCATTGTCCAGACAAGCACCTATACGTTCGAGGACACGGCCAGCCTGATCAGCTATATGGAAGAGCATATGTTTTGGGATGTGCCGGAGCGGGAGGAGTACGGGCGCTACGGCAACCCGACCGTGCGCGCGGCGGAGGCGAAACTGGCCGCGCTCGACGGCGCCGACGACGCCTTGTTGCTCTCCAGCGGGATGGCCGCCATCACCACGACGCTCTTCATCCTGCTCAGCCAGGGTGATCATTTTGTTATGACCGAAGACTGTTATCGCCGCACGCGCGGCTTTTGCAGCACCTTCCTCAGCCGTTTTGGCGTCACCTGTACTATCGTCGTCCCGGGCGACTACGAGGCCCTGGAGGCGGCCATTCAGCCTGAGACCAGGTTGATCTTTTCCGAATCGCCCACCAACCCCTTCCTGCGCTGCCTGGACTACGCCCGCCTCGTCGAAATCGCCAAGCGTCATGGTTTGCGCACCATCATCGACACGACGTTTGGCACGCCCTGCAATGTCCGCCCGCTGGAATACGGCGTCGATCTGGTGCTGCACAGCGTGACCAAATACCTGGCCGGTCACAATGACCTGCTGGCGGGTTGTGTAACAGGAAGTTTTGACATCACGACCGCTCTGCGCCAGTCCCAGGGCGTTCTGGGCGCGGTGCTCGACCCCCATTGCGCCTATCTGATCCTGCGCGGCCTCAAGACGCTGGGGCTGCGGATGCGCCAGCACAACGAGAGCGGATTGCGCATCGCCCGCTTTCTCGAAGACCATCCCAGGATCCGCCGCGTCTGGTACCCCGGCCTGGAGAGCCACCCCGATCACGAGGTGGCGGCACGCACCATGGCCGGCTTTGGCGGCGTCATCAGTTTCGAAGTGGAGGCGGACGGCCCGACGACAAGCCGCTTCATCGACGCCTGCGGCATTCCGCGCATCGGTCCCAGCCTGGGCGGCGTCGAAAGCCTAATCGAGCAACCGGCGCTGGTCAGTTACTTTGATACTCCTCCGGAGGAGCGGCTGGCCCTCGGCATCAGAGACGAACTGGTGCGCCTGAGCGTGGGCATCGAGGATACGGACGACCTGCTGGCCGACTTTGACCAGGCGTTGGCAAAGATGTAGCGGGCCGGCCACAACCGTTGCGAAACAGAACACACCATGATTCCGTCCAAGGTTCGAGAAACGATGCCGCTTGCGTCGATCCTTCTCACCGGCCTGCTGCTCACCTGCGCCTGCGCACCGTCCCAGCCTTCTCTGGCCTCAGCCGATGTCGTGGACGTTCTCAGCCGCCCGGCGGACGACGGCTTCGCCCGCGCCCTGGGGCCAATGGAGTTCCAGTTTCCGCTCGATCACGGGCCTCACAACGACTACACGACCGAGTGGTGGTACTATACCGGCAATCTGACGGGCGAGGACGGCGGCGTTTATGGCTACCAGCTTACCTTTTTTCGCAGCGCACTGGCGCCGGGAGAGACCATCCGGGCATCCGATTTCGCCGCGCAACAGATCTATATGGCCCATTTCGCGGTTACGTCAGGGCCTGCGCGCCGGCACCTGAGCTTTGACCGCTTCAGCCGCGGCGCCGGCGGCGTGGCCGGCGCGACCGGTTCGCCGCGCTACGAGGTCTGGCTCGACGACTGGCGCGCGCAGGAGGTTGGGCCGGGGCAGATGCGGCTACTGGCTTCCGCCGAGGGGGAAGGCGGCCCGGTCGCCATCGATCTCACCCTCACGGAGACGCGCCCGCCGCTGCTCCACGGCGATGCCGGTTACAGCCGCAAAGGGCTCGAGGTCGGCAACGCCAACCACTACTACAGCCTTGTGCGCATGGAGACTGAAGGCCATCTCGTCTTCGGCGGCGCGCAGGTTGCGGTGGCCGGTCTCAGTTGGATGGATCATGAGTTCGGCACCTCCGCTCTGAGCCGGGACGCGGTGGGCTGGGACTGGTTCGCCGTCACCCTGGCGAACGATGTTGTCCTGATGTTTGCCGAGATTCGCACAAAGTCCGGCGCAAACCAGGATATTTTCGAGGGCACGCTCAGTTTTGCCGATGGACGGCAACTCGCAATCTATCCTGACGACTTTGAGTTGACGTCCACCGGCAAGTGGACCAGCCCGGACAGCGGCATCGTCTATCCGAGCGGCTGGCAGGTCACCCTTCCACAGCATGATATCGAACTGACGATTGAGCCACTGATCGACGATCAGGAGATGGACGTTGCCTTCACATACTACGAGGGCGCGACGGTTGTGAAAGGCACGGTGAACGGCGAACCCGTTGACGGCCGCGGCTACGTGGAGTTGACCGGCTACGGTGAGGGCGGATTTCAGCGATAGGCGCCTGAAACCGCACATTTTGCCAATCATGCAAAAGCAGTTCACAATAGGCAAGGCGCAATACCGCCTGTAGCGCTGTCCAATCTTGCGACCGCGCCGATGAAGAGCGAGTTCTCTCAGGAAAATCAGATTTATGTCAACGCACCTGTTTTCGAGAACATCGACCGCGGCGCAACTGTTCATCCGCCGCCTGACGCTGATTGCCTTTGTGCTGCTCGGCGCACTGGTCCTGGCAGCCTGTTCCACTCCGGGCGACACGCCGTCTGATGCGGAGACTGCGCCCGTTGCCGCCGATACCGCGACCGCGGCGCCGGAACCGGAGCCGACCGACACGCCCATTCCCGAACCCGAACCGGCGCCCGCAGCCACTGCGCCGCCGCAGGAGGAAGCGGAGACCGAAAGCGCAGAGATACCCGCCGTCAGCCAGACCTTTGTTATCGTGGCCGCGGAGTCGGAAGCCCGATTCATCATTGATGAGGAGCTTTTTGGCCAGCCAAAAACCGTTGTCGGCATAACGAACGCGCTCTCAGGCGAACTGACGGTTGATCCGGCCAACCCCTCGGGCAGCGTGATCGGCCCAATCCAGATCGACGCCGGCAGCTTTGTCACCGACAACAACCGCCGCAACGGGGCCATCCAGCGGTTTATCCTGCAATCCAACCGGCATCGGTTCATCACCTTCAACACGTCGGCGCTTTCCGGTCTGCCGGATGCCGTGGCCGTTGGTGACGAGATTCAGTTCGAGATCAGCGGTGACCTGACTATCCGCGACATCACCGAACCGGTACTTTTAACTGTGACAATGCAGGTCGTCTCGGAGAGTGAACTGCAGGGAAGCGCCAGCACAGTCGTGGCGCGGGAGACCTTCGAGCTCACCATTCCCCAGGTGCCCAACGTCGCCAACGTCGGCGAGGAGTTCATCGTCGAGTTCGACTTTGTGGCGCGGGCGGAGTAGATCTCTGCGGGAGCGGCTAGCATCAATACTGGATTCTGTTCAAGAGTTATGCTGCATAAACGCCGCTCTGAAAGGCGCTTTCGAAATGACTGAGACGGTACAGCCTGTCATCGCAACCGGCGCTGCGGTTGAAGTCGAAGCCCTGCGCGAAGGGTTCAACCGGGGATTTGCCGATTACCGCTACAATATGCAGATGGACGCCTCTGCCGCGCGCGCATACATGCGTTCTGCCAGCATCGCTGCCGAAGACTGCGCAGTTCTGATGGCGGAGGAGCAGGGGCGGGCGCGGGGCGTTGGCGCGGCGCTGCTGGCGGTGCGCGGTGAGGAAGGCTGGTGCGGCGGCCTCAGTGTTGCGCCGGAATATCGCGGGCACGGCTGGGGCAGGCGGCTGATGGAGCAACTCAAGCGTCGCGCCGTGGAGCGGGGTCTACGCCGTGTCCGGCTCGAGGTGCGGACTGAGAATGACCACGCCCGCTCAGTCTATCGCCAGATCGGATTTGAGACGCTGCGGGAACTGTTGCTCTGGGAGCGGGATCCCCGTCAGGGCGCGCTGCCGCTTCCATATGAGCGGCTGGAAGAAAGCGATCCGGCGCAGATTGTGCGCGAGTTTCATTGCTGGCATGACCTGCGATTGGCCTGGCAGCGGCGTAGACGCAGCCTGCTAAATTATGTGGCGCAGCGTCACTGCATCGGGCTTACGATTCCGGCCAAAGATGGAGCGCCGGTCGCTTATGTCATTGCTGAACTGATGGCGCGCTCGCGTCCCCAACCGCCTGGCGAGTCACCAATGCGCTTGCAGATTCTTGATATCGCCGTCGACCCGGATGCCGATCTGCTGGACGCGGGCCGGCCACTGGTACAAGCGCTGCAACTTCGCTACGTCGATGCGCTGCTGACGTTTTACAACGAACCGGTGGACAGCCGTCTCAATCCGATCTTCGCGTCCTTCGGTTTTCGCGTTTTTGATCGGCAGTACGAATTGGCGCTGGAACTTTGAAGTAGCGCGGTTGACCGGGACTGACCGATACAGTTCAATGATGGTAAGAGGATTCCGCCCTGTGCCGCACCTGGAGAAACAAGAGTGATGAAAGATCCAATTCGTGTAGCAGTTACGGGCGCGGCCGGCAACATCGGCTATGCCTTAATCTTTCGCATAGCCAATGGTGATCTGTTCGGCGCAGATCAGCCGGTCATCCTGCAACTGTTGGAGATCCCGCCTGCGATGGGCGCGCTCGAAGGGGTGACCATGGAGTTGGACGACTGCGCCTTTCCCCTTCTCACGAAGACCATTCTGACCGACCAGCCGGAGGTAGCCTTTGACAGCGCCAATTGGTCGTTGTTGGTCGGGGCCCGCCCCCGAACCGCCGGCATGGAGCGCAAGGATCTGCTGAGCGCCAACGGCCCGATTTTCGTCAGCCAGGGCCGGGCGATTAACGACAGCGCGGCTGCGGACGCACGCATCGTCGTGGTCGGCAACCCGGCCAATACCAACTGTCTGATCGCCATGCGCAACGCGCCCGACGTGCCCGCCGATCGCTTCACCGCCATGACGCGCCTCGACTACAATCGCGCCAGGGGCATGCTCGCCCAGAGGACGGGCCGACCACTCCCATCGGTGACGAAAGTGACGATCTGGGGCAATCACAGCGCCACACAGTACCCTGACGCATTCCATGCGCAGATTGACGGCCAGCCGGCTGCGGCTGTCATCGGGGATGACGATTGGATCAAGGAGACATTCGTCCCGACGGTTCAGCAAAGGGGCGCAGCGGTGATCGCGGCCAGGGGAGCCAGCAGCGCGGCCAGCGCGGCCAACGCCTGCATCAATCACGTGCAGAGTTGGTATGGCGGTTCCGCCGAGGGCGACTGGGTGAGCATGGCCATCCCCAGCACCGGCGCGTACGGGACGCCAAGCGGGGTGATCTTCAGCTACCCTCTGACGATACAGGATGGCGTGTGCCGGATCGTGGAGGGGCTGGAGCTGAGCGAGTTCGACCGGGCAGCGATCGCCGCGACCGGTCAGGAGCTACTGGAGGAGCGGGAGGCGGTCGCAGACTGGTTGCGCTGAGTTCGTTTGAACCGAGAATTGTGTGTTTTGTAACTGGACCGAGTTTTGGCCCGTGTTTAGGCAGTTTGAATGGGGGCAATAAGCGCGCTTCCAATGTGAACGCATATTAGCTGCCTCCACCCTCCATTTCCTGCGGCAGCGGCATAACCCAACCCTCGCTCACAATTTCCCTGTATGATCTATCCACAGACGCCGCCAACTCCGGTTGCAATTCATCGTGGATCGCCAGTTGAAACACGGCCCGCATCACGTCCTGCAACGCTTTGGCGAACGCGGCTCGATCGGGCGCGCCCAACTTCTGAATCTTGGCGCCCTTGCGCTCGAAATGGTTCACCTGGCTGGCGACTTCTGCGCACTCTTCGGCCAAACGCGTAACGAGGTAAAAGGGATCGTCCCCGTCCTGGAAGCGGTTGTTCAGCCCCTCGGCGATCTTGTAGAGTTTCTCAATCATTTTCTGACTCTTCCAACCGGTCGAGCACGCGTTGCAAATCCGCGGGCAGCGGCGCCTCGAACACCCGCTGCTCGTCCGTACCGGGTAGACGGATCCCCAGCCGGTGGGCGTGCAGAAAGGGCCTCTTCAACGCCAGGCGCGGCTTTGCAAAGCCGTAGTCGGTGTCCCCGGCGACAGGGTGTTGGCGCCAGGCGAAATGCGCCCGAATCTGGTGCGTGCGCCCCGTATGCAGGACGGCGCGCACCAGCGAGAAGCGGGCCGTCTGTCCGCCCGTCATGCTTTCGTAAACGCGCAGACTCGCGTAATCGGTCACTGCCGCGCGGCCGCGCGCAGCCGAGGAATCGGAAGCAGCCGGCAGCACGGCCATGCGCTGCCTGTGAACTGGATGGCGGCCAATCGGCGCGTCAATGCGACCCCGCGGCGGCTCGATCCTGCCCTGCAGCAGCGCCAGATACTCCTTGAGGACCGTGCGGGCGGCGAACTGTTCCTGCAGAAAGCGCATGGCCGCGTCTTTCTTGGCGACGACGATCAGACCGGATGTCCCCTTGTCCAACCTGTGGACGATTCCGGGGCGCCTCTCTCCGCCGATCCCCTCCAATGTCGGGCAATGATGCAGTACTGCGTTGACGAGCGTGCCCGCTGCGTGGCCCGGCGCCGGGTGGACGACGAGACCGGCCGGCTTGTCGATGATCAGCAGGTCGCCGTCTTCATAGATGATGTCAAGCGGGATGTTTTCGGGGCGTAAAGACGTAACTTGCGGCGGCCGTTGCAGCACCTCGATCCGCGCATCCACTTCCAGCGCCAGGCCGGCCTTGTTGGGAGGCTCTCCATCAACGAAGACCAGCCCATCGGCAATCCAGCGTTGCACTGTGCTGCGGCTGGACTCGGGGAACTGCTCCGTCAGCCAGCGATCCAGCCGTTGTCCGGTCGCGGAAGGGGGAACGGTGAAATGGCGCACTTCCTGGTTTTCGTCGTCCACGCGCCGACCTTCGTCCTGGCAGCCTTGACTACGCTTCCGACGACCCGGTGGCGCCAATGTCGATGGCCTCGGCCTTGGCCTGCCTGGAGAGTTGAATGTCCTGATAGAAGATAACGATTGCCAGGGCGATCACACTGCAAACGATCGAAGAATCGGCGACGTTGAAATTGGGCCAGTAGTAGACGCCCGGCACGCCGATCTTGACAAAATCGGTGACGTAGCCTTGGTGGATGCGGTCGATGACGTTGCCCAGCGCGCCGCCGACCTGAAAGCCGAACAAAACGCGAATCAAGCGCTGGTCATCCGGCAAGTGACGGATTGCATAGTAGAAGACGCCGACCGTCACCGCCGCCGCGATAACGATGAAGACTGAGCCTGCCCCCTGAAAAAGGCCAAAAGCCGCGCCGTAATTTCGCACATGCTCCAAGACGAAGTACTCGCCCAGCGCCGGAAAGGGAACGATGTAATCGTACTCGGCTATATTCAGGCGCACCAGAATTTTCGTCCACTGGTCGAGCGGAATGACGATCGCTGCAACCAACAGGATGATCCATGTCCGCCCTGCAATCCGACCGAACATCGAACGCTTTTCGGGCATAGCAATTCTCCTTTCTGCCTCGCATCCGAATTCTAACACAGCAACCGAAAGATGAGGAATGGGGGCAACCGTGCTATACTGGCTTGGTTTAGTCGAATGTATTCTGTTTCACGCATCGCGGAGAGATTGGATGGCTCGCGAAATAACAGTTGCCCTTGTGCAGATGGCGCCGGAACTGACGAGCGCTGAGGAGAATCTGCGCAAGATGGGGGAGTTCATCGAGACGATTTGCAGCACACAGCCGACAGACCTGATCGTTTTCCCGGAACTGAGCTACACGGGCACGGAACTGGGCCTGCGCGCGACAACGCTGGCCGAACGGGTGCCGGGCCACGCCACGAACTACCTGGCCAAGCGGGCGGAAGACTACAACACGCATATCGTCTTCGGTCTGGTCATCAAGGAGCGGGTCGAGAGCATCCTGTTTAACGGCGTCGCCTGCTTGGGGCCGGAGGGCGAGCTCATGTCCGCCTATCATAAGGTGCATCTGCTGGGCGAAGAGCGTCAGGTCTACCGTTCCGGCTTCCGTTTCATCAATGTGGATGCCGATTGGGGCCGTTTCGGACTGATGATCGGGTCCGACCTGGTCTTTCCCGAGGCGGCCCGCAGCCTGACCCTGGACGGTGCGGAGCTGCTTGTGCTGGCCGCCAACTGGGAGAGCGGCAAGCGGGAGCAGTGGCGGGCGCAAATCGTCAGCCGCGCGACCGAAAACGCGGTGTTCGTGGCCGCGGCCAACCGGGTTGGCGAGGAGCCGACGATTCAATTTGCCGGGGATTCGATGCTGGCCGGGCCGGACGGGGAACTGTATACGGTTCTCGAAGAGCCGATGGAGGGCTATGCGGTCGCGACCATCGATTTGGAGCGTGTGCGGGCGATCCGCGAAGAGAGCCAGTTGATCCAGTTTCGCGAGCCGAACGCCTACCGCGCCATCGTCAGGAAGTACTGAGCGGCCCCGGTGTTCGAAACCCCGTCAGCAGGGCTGACCGCGAACGACTGACCGCTGAAAGTGCACCTATGACTGAGACGGCGGATTCGCCCAAACGACTGTTCAAACCGTTCATCAGCGGAGACTGGATGGAGCACGCGGCGATGGCCGAATACCGCGCCGAGTGGTTCGACTCTCTGCTGGTCGAGCGCGCTGCCTGGACCGCGCAAGCGCCCACAGTCGAGTTGTTGGATACGGTCATAGGCGGACCGGGCTTCGTCTGGTTCCGTTTCTGGCTTCCCGATCTGGATCAGCTTGTCGAGAAGTATTTCAACGCCGAAGGCGACGCAATCGGTTTCTACCTGCCGGTATGCAGACCGTTGGTGCGCGAGGACAGCGGCTACCGCACTTCGGATTTGATTCTCACCATCTGGTATCATGCAGACAAACGTGTGTCCGTGCTGCGGGAGGAGGAGTTCGACGAGGGCGTCCGCCGGCAGCTTCTCAGCAGCGAGGAGGCTGAACGCGCGGAGACCCGCATCCGCGAGTTGACAGCCGCCATTTTCCGCGAGGAGTTTCCGCCGCCGCTAGTGCGCAACTTTGCCATCGCCACGGAAAAGAATTCATCGGGTTCGCAATGATCGCGATTGTTGATTATGGCGTCGGCAACCTGCGCAGCGTCTACAAATCGTTCGAGACGGTGGCCGGCCCCCTGGGAATACAGGTCGATATCGTAGACCATCCGGTTGATTTTACGCGCTGGCGTGCGCTTGTCTTGCCAGGCCAGGGCGCGTTTGGCGATAGCGTCAACAATTTGCGCCGGCAGGGATTTGAAACGCCCTTGCTGGACAGCGTGGCTGCGGGGCTGCCTCTGTTGGGCATCTGCGTGGGGATGCAGATGCTCTTTGACGAGAGCGAGGAGATGGGGGTCCACGAGGGTTTGCATCTGATCCCCGGCCGTGTGCGCCGTTTTCCTGCCGCGATGCCGGACTCGATTCGCAGCGGCCGCAGCCTGCGCGTCCCCCAAATCGGTTGGAACCAACTTCACCGGCAGCGACCGGACCCGCTGCTGGCTGGCGTTCCCAACGGCGCGTATGGCTACTTCGCCCACAGTTACTTCTGTGACGCCGCCCAGCCGGATGCTGTGCTCACGCTCACCGACTACGGCATTGACTATCCGTCGATTGTCCGTCACCGCAATGCCTGGGGCATTCAGTGCCATCCCGAGAAGAGCCATACCGTTGGCCTGCATATCCTGCGCAATTTCATCCAAACCGTCGAGGGCCAGCCAGAATTCGGCGATCGGTGACCAGTGAGCAGAGATGACATCCCCTGAATCGGCGCAATACAAAACACGCAATACGAAATTGCTTAGAGATGGACACCAGGGCGAGCGGGCCAAAGAAGCTGTATCTCATCACCCACGCCTATACGCGACAGATCCCCAACGTTGATGCCGCCCGCTGGCAGTTGAACGATGTGGGGCGCCAACAGGCCGCGGCGCTGGCGCGGCAGCCGTTCTGGGAAGGTGTGGACCGTCTGCTGCTGAGCAGTGAAGCGAAGACGCGCCTGACAATCGCGCCGCTGCTGGAGGAGAAATCCCTGCCGGCGGCGGAGGATGCCCGCTTCGATGAGTTGCGCCGCACGCCGGAGTGGACATACGATTACACTGCCCGGGTGGCTGAACTGTTCCGGCGACCCCAAGAGTCGGCCGCAGGCTGGGAGCGCGCCGTGGACGCGCTGACCCGTTTGCGCGCGGGGATCGCCGAATGGACTTGCCGCCATCCGCAGGAGACGCTGGCGCTCGTCGGCCACGGTCTGACTTTCAGCCTCTACCGCGCTCACCTGCTGGGCCTTGCCAATGTGGCGCTGCGCGATTGGCAGGAACTGTCCTTTGCCGCGGTGGCCCGTGTGGAGGACGATCGAATTATCGAGGATTTCGCCGTGCCGCCCGGCGTTCCCAATGTTCCAAGAGGCGGGGCTTCGCCAGATGCAAGATCCGGCGGTTAGGAATCCAAGAGGCAGGCAGAACGCGAACGGGGCCATCCCCCTATGTCGCTCTTTGGAGTGAGTCGTGGAAGCATTTTTCGAACTGGAATTCGAAATTGTTCAGATCATGGCCGTTGTACTGCTGGTGGCGCTGGCGGTGCGCCACGTGCGACTCCCTTACACCGTGGCGCTGGTTTTGGCCGGGCTGGTTCTGGCCGTGCAGGGAAGCCTGCACCTGGAGTTGACGCCAGGTCTTGTGCTTGGCCTGTTCGTGCCCCCGTTGATCTTTGAGGCCGCGTTTCATCTTCATCTGAAGGATTTGAAGGCGGATTTTGCGCCGATCGTAGCGATGGCGGTGCCGGGCGTGCTGCTCAGCACGGGCATTGTGGCGGCTGTCCTGGTCGTTACCGGTGTACTGCCTCTGCCGATCGCGCTCATCTTCGGCGCCCTCATCTCGGCGACCGATCCGGTGGCCGTCGTGGCTATGTTCCGTTCCGTCGGCGCGCCCAAGCGTTTAGTGACTCTGGTCGAAGGGGAGAGCCTGTTCAATGACGGAACGGCGGTCGTGCTCTTCCACATCATGTTGGCCCTGGGCCTGGAAGGCACGCTGAACCCTGTTGACGGCCTGGTCGAATTCCTGAGCGTATCGGGCGGCGGCCTGCTCGTCGGCGGCATTCTCGGCTACGCCGTCGCCAAAATGATAGAGCACGTCGACGATTATCTGATCGAAGTCACGCTCACGACGATCCTGGCATACGGCAGCTATCTGCTGGCCGAACAGTTCCACTTCAGCGGCGTGCTGGCGGTGGTGGTGGCGGGCCTGGTCAACGGCAATATCGGCCCGCGCGGCATGACCCCTTCGACCAAGATCGTACTCTTCACCGTCTGGGAATACATCGCTTTCCTGGCCAATTCGTTCCTCTTTATTTTGCTTGGGATCAGCGTAAAATGGGAAGAATTGGTCACATATCTGGTTCCCTCGCTGATCGCAGTCGCGGCTGTGTTGGGCGGCCGTTTCATCGTGGTCTATCTATTGGGCGGTGTCTTGCGCCTGTTGCGGCGCAATGTGCCGCCAGCCTCCTATATGTTGGTCATGTCATGGGGAGGACTGCGCGGCGCGATCAGCTTGGCGCTGGCGTTGAGCCTGCCAGCCGCCATCGGCGACCGCCCGCAGCTTCTGGCGATGACCTTCGCCGTGGTCTTATTCACGATTCTGGTGCAGGCCGTGTCCATCTCCGGGCTGCTGTCGTGGCTTGGTCTTACCCAGAGTTCGCAACAACCTGGCGAGTACCATCGAATTAAGGGGAAACTACTGGCGATTCGTTCCGCCAGCCGCTATCTGGACAGACTTCACCTCGAAGATTCGCTCCTTCCCACCACCTACGCGACTGTTAAGGGGGAACTTTCGGCACGCGAAGATCAGGTAAGCGGTCAGATGGAAGATCTCCTGGCACAGCATCCGGAGTATCACGAGCAGATCATCTCCATTGCCAGGGTCGAGGCTCTGCGCGCGGAACGTTCAGCCCTGGAGGAGTTGACCCGCAACGGCTTGCTCAACGAAGAGACAATGATCGAACTGCAAGTTGAACTGGATGAAGCGATTTACAGCGTCGAAGACACGCTTGTCGCCTGAAGCCCTCTGCAGGGCATATCGACATGCATTATGCGAATCTATCCTGCAATTGACCTGAGCAAAGGACGCTGTGTACGCCTGCAGCGGGGCGATCCGAATGCTGAGACCGTCTTCGGCGATGACCCGGCGCAGATGGCCCGCCACTGGGTGGGCCTGGGCGCAGAGTGGCTGCACGTCGTCAATCTGGACGGCGCGTTTTCCGGGGCAGCCGATTTTCATCCTCAAGTACAAAGGCTGTCGTCCGACGCGCAGTTGGCGTCCAGGGAACTTCCTATCAATCTGCGGCGTTTGCAACAGATACGCCGGGCGGTCGATGTCCCGATTCAGTTCGGCGGCGGGCTACGCAACCTGCATGATATCGAACTGGCTTTCTCCCTGGGCGCTGATCGCGTGGTGTTGGGGACCGCGGCGGTGCGTGATCCGGAGCTGGTGCGGGCGGCGGTTGAACGCTGGGGCGCGCCCCAGGTGGTGGTGGGGCTGGACGCCAAGGATGGCAAAGTCGCCACGCACGGCTGGCAGCAAGTCAGCCAGTTGAGCGCGATCGAACTGGGGCACCGGATGGCTGCCTTGGGCGTGGAGCGGGTGTTGTACACGGACATCAGCCGCGATGGTATGCTCAGCGGCGTGAACGTGCAGGCCACGGCAACGCTGGGCGACATGACCGGCTTGCAGGTGATCGCCAGCGGCGGCGTCGCCGGCCTCGACGATATCCACGCGCTCAAGCGGCACGAACATTACGGCATTGACGGCGTGATCGTAGGGCAGGCGCTGTATACCCACGCCCTGGAGTTGCCGGCCGCGATCGAAATCGGCAATGCCCCGCGCGTGTGCCGCAGCGCCGGAGTCATTCCGATTCGTTGTAGCGCCGGTGGAACCGCTGTCGGTGCGGGGCCGAAAGTTCTGCTGCTCTACAACCACTTTTTCGAGGAGTGGCAGTTCCCGCGCGGGAGAGTTGAACGCAGCGAAAGCGATCTGGACTGCGCCCGGCGCGAGTTCGCGATCGAGACCGGTCTGCCGATTGTGAAGCTTTACCAAGACTGCGCTACCGTCCTCAAATTCACGGTCATCATTCGCGGCTACGAGGTTGAGCGGACGGTCGTCTACTTTCTGGCCGAAGTCGGGGATGGGGCGGTGCGACTGGGCCATGACAACCATAGTGAGTGCCGTTGGTGCAGTCTGGAAGAAGCGCAAAACCTGCTGCTGGAGACTTCGCCGCAACAGCTTCCCGCGTTGCAGGCTGCGGCCCGCCTGCTCAATGTCGAAATCGGCGGAGGGCCGTAATCGGGGAATTGCAATCTTACAGCTTGTGGAGGCGAAATATTGCTGGCAAAACGGGTCATTCCCTGCCTTGACGTAAAGGACGGGCGCGTCGTCAAGGGCATCAATTTTGTCGACCTGGTCGACGCCGGAGATCCGGTGGAACAGGCCAAGGTGTACGATCGCGAAGGCGCCGACGAGCTGGTCTTCCTCGATATTACCGCGACGCACGAGGCGCGCGATATCGTCGCCGAGATGGTGCGCCGCGTCGCCGACACGGTCTTCATCCCGTTTACCGTTGGCGGCGGTATCCGCTCTGTCGAGGATATGCGGGCGATTCTGCTGGCCGGGGCGGACAAGGTGAGCGTGAACAGCGCGGCGGTGCGCAGCCCCGAAATCGTAAGCGAAGGCGCGCGGCGCTTTGGCAGCCAGTGCATCGTCGTCGCCATTGACGCGCGTAGACGCCGGAACCGGGAGGGGTGGGACGTGTTCATCAGCGGCGGGCGCATCAACACCGGCCTGGATGTGGTCGAATGGGCGCGGAAGGTCGAGGCGTTGGGCGCGGGCGAAATCCTGTTGACTTCGATGGACGGCGACGGCACGCAGGAGGGCTACGACGTAGCTCTGACGCGGGCAATTTCGGACGCCGTCAGCATTCCTGTCATCGCCAGCGGCGGCGCCGGCCGGCCGGAAGATTTCGCCGCCGCGCTCATCGAGGGAGGCGCAGAAGCGGCCCTTGCCGCCAGCCTCTTCCATTTCAAGCAACTCCAGGTGATGGACGTAAAAAGACATCTCCAGGCGCGCGGCGTTCCCGTGCGTATGCCGGAGGACGCGATTTCCTGAGAAGGGGCGGGGTTTTGTGATGAAGAAAAATATGACGCTGGCAATGACCAAGTCATTCTATTGGCAGATTCGAAGGCGCCGGCAGTTGAAGAAACTGACTTGGCGAGATCAAGAGCGTTGGGTTGCAGCCGTACTCAAATTCGTCGACAACCCAGCGACGCCAGGACTGAACCTGGAAAAGCTTGGAGGCGGCCCTGATAGCAACCTCTGGTCAATCCGTGCTTCACAGGAGTTGCGCATCCTCTTGGCCGAAGACGGCGAACGCTTCATTTTTGTCAACGCAGGCCATCATGATCCAATGTACAATTGGGCCAAACAGCGACAACACCGCGTTGACCCGGCATCGGAAACAGTATCCGATTTCCAAGTGACGATTCCTGACATCCCCTTGTCTTTGAGCCGCGCTCAACTTGTGAGGGCAAACGAAACCCTAGTCGAAGACGGTCCGAGCGACAGCGCGAGCATCCAGGAATTGATCCAACGCGTTTTCTCCGGCGACTTTGCGGAATGGGAACTGTTCTTGCATCCTGAACAAAGATCTCTCGTCAGTCGGCACTGGTCCGGGGCCGCCCGCATTCGCGGCGCGGCGGGTACCGGCAAGACGGTCATTGGGTTGCATCGACTGGCGGAATTGGCCCGCCGCTATCCCAATGACAAAGTGTTGTTTACGACGTTCAGCCGGTCGCTCGCCGATGATTTCAAGAAACGTTTTCAGAAGCTCCCCTTGGCTCCTTCAAATGCCGAGTTCGCGAATATCGATAGAATTGTATACAGGCTTGATAGACGCAAGGTGGACAGCCTGCTGACGCAACAGACGTATGAGGCTGCCTTCGAAGAGGTCATGGCCGAGTCGCAAACTGAGCAATTGGGAAAGGAATATCTCAAAGCGGAGATCGAAAGAGTAATCAAAGGGAACGGCATACAAAATCTTGAAGAGTATCTGTCTGTTGAACGCTTGGGCCGCAAACGCTCTTTTTCTCGCAAGATTCGGAAGCTGGTGTGGGAACTTTCAGAAATCTGGGACCGAAAGTTGCGGGAACGCAACGCTGTGCGTTACATCGACAAAAAGATCAATGCCAGAGATGTGGCCCAAAACGCCCCGCCCGGCCGCTACCGTTGTGTCATCGTCGACGAAGCGCAAGATATGACATTGGTTGAGATGCAGCTTGTGCGCGCTCTTGTGGTCGGCGCGCCGGAGAACCCGGTGCCGAAGGATGGCATGCTCATCCTCGATGATCCCGCGCAGCGTATCTATCCTGGAGGGTTTCGGCCCCGCTGGGCCGGACTCGAGATTTCCGGGCGGTCATATCAGCTTACGCGCAACTACCGCAATCTACCTGCAATCTACCGCGCGGCCAAGCGTGTTCGAGGCACCGATCTGGTGGCTGTCGAAGACGAGGAGGATAGGGCCATGCTCGAAGCTGAACTCGATTTTCCTGAAGGGGAATTTGAAAGGCCAATCCAGGTTCTGGTTGACAGCAAAGGAGAGACACCCTTTCTGCGAGACAAGATTTGGGAGACCAACGCGCAGAAAGGCTTCAGCTATAACGACATGGCCGTCTTTTTCAAGCATAATCAGCAAGTAGATGCGACGATGAAATACCTGGAGAGCGAAGACATCCCTTGCGCGCAAATGACTCGTGATGGCATTTCAGGTGATGGCGTGCGCGTGGGCACCTATGATCGCGCAAAAGGCTTGGAGTTTCGCGTTGTCTTCATCCTCCGCTTGGGGAATACACAGTTCCCGCAGGGTAACGAGGAAGCTGATTCGATGCGGCAAACCGTCGATGCAGACCAGATTCGAGAATCGCGCCAACTGGAATTGGATCGGCTCTACATCGCCATGACGCGGGCGCGGGAGCGGCTCTTCATGATCGCGGACGAGGATCCATGCGATGAGATTCGGCGCGCGCTCGGCGAAGAGATTGTATTGAGAGATTTGCGGGGCCGAGGATAGACTGACTCTGCGTTTTCTGTGTGATTGCCATGCGTTCTGAATTTCCTTTGTAATGCGCCCGGTCCGAAGTTTTGGACCGGCTACCGGAACTGAACTGTCGCCATGTCCGAACTGATCGACTCCCTCTGCGCAACCATCGCCGAGCGTAAAGCCAACCCGACGCCGGAGTCCTACACCGCGCGTCTTCTTGCCGACGGAACTGGCAAAATCGCCCAGAAAGTCGGCGAAGAAGCCGTCGAAGTCGTGGTCGCCGCCCTGCAGGAAAGCGATGAACGGCTCGTTTCGGAGATGGCCGATCTGGTCTACCACAGCCTCGTTCTGCTGGCGCAACGGGATCTCTCCTGGGCTGACGTGGAGACCGAACTGGCCCGCCGCTTCAAATAAGCCCCACAATGTGAAGAACGACCCCATTGCAGGCGAGCTGCCTGTGTTCCCAGCGTGAAATCACTCTGGACCCTCTCCCCGACCGCTGCCAATTCGCGCCCGATTCCCTGCCGGTGGTACAATAGATCAAGGTGATTTCAACTGTCTCCGGGAGGAAATCAGATGACTGTTCCTGTGATTGAAAGCACACGCAACGGTTCTCCCTACGCTCCGGCCCGCGACGCCGATGACGCGTCACCTCAGGTTGGGGAGAGTTCGTCCAATGCCCCTATTCCTCTGGCCGAAGGTCTGTTCGGCCAGGATGCCATGACCTTCGATGATGTGCTGCTCGTGCCGGGATACGCAGAAGTGCTGCCCGCCGACGTAGACATCAGCACCCGGCTTCATCGCAAGCTCGCATTGCACATTCCGATTATCAGCGCGGCGATGGATACGGTCACCGAAGCGGAGTTGGCGATTGCCCTGGCCCGCCAGGGCGGGCTGGGCGTCATCCACCGCAATCTATCTGTAACGCAGCAGGCGGAGGAGGTAGACAAGGTCAAGCGCAGTGAGAGCGGCATGATCGTCGATCCCATCACGCTGCGCCCTGAAAACACATTGGCCGACGCCGAAGCGGTCATGAGCCACTATCACATCAGCGGCGTTCCCATCACCGATGACGACAAGCTGCTGCTGGGCATTCTCACCAACCGCGATGTGCGGTTCGCCACCGACCACCAGCGCCCGATCTCCACGTACATGGTTTCGGAGAATTTGATCACGGCGCAGTTGGGCACGACGCTGGAGGAGGCGCAGGAGATCCTCCACCGCTACCGCATCGAAAAGCTGCCCCTGGTCGATCAGGACGGCTACCTGAAGGGACTGATTACTTATAAGGATATTCTGAAACGGCAGGACTTCCCCCACGCGGCCAAAGATCAGCGGGGACGCCTGCTCGTGGCCGGCGCAATCGGCGTCGGCGCCGAAGGGCTGCGGCGCGCCGAAAGCCTCGTCAACGCCGGCGCGGATGCGGTTGCTGTCGACACCGCCCACGGCCATACCAAGGGGGTCATCGACACCGTGCGAGCGGTGCGCGCCCGCTTCCCGGAATTGCCGATCCTGGCCGGGAATGTCGTTACAGTTGAGGGTGTGAAGATGCTGGCCGATGCCGGCGCCGATGTGGTCAAGGTGGGCGTGGGCGCTGGCTCGATCTGCACCACGCGCATCGTTTCCGGCGCGGGCATGCCCCAGCTCACCGCCATCGCCACCTGCGCCGAAGCAGCTGCAACGTTCGGCGTGACCCTGATCGCCGATGGCGGTATCCGCTACAGCGGCGACATCACCAAGGCGCTGGCTTGCGGCGCGTCGGCGGTGATGCTCGGCAGCCTGCTGGCCGGACTGCACGAATCTCCCGGTGAAATCGTCATCCGCGAGGGCCGTTCGTTCAAGGAATATCGCGGCATGGGCAGCAGCGGCGCGATGAAGGGGCGTGCTGCCGACCGCTACGCCAGCGGCCAACCGCTCAACGGCGCTTCGCCCGATGTCGGCGGCAAGAGCGTACCCGAAGGCATCGAAGGACAGGTTCCCTATAAGGGCTTCCTTAACGAGTTCGTCTTTCAACTGCTGGGGGGGCTGCGCTCAGGGATGGGATACGTGGGCGCGCAAAGTCTGCCGGACCTGTGGCGCAAGGCCCGTTTCGTGCGCATCAGCCCGGCGGGCTATCAGGAGAGCCATCCGCACAGCGTGGTTGTTACAAAAGAAGCGCCAAACTATCAAGTGAGACCAGGAAAATAGAATGACTGTATCTGCCGTCGTCGGCGCTCAGTGGGGAGATGAAGGAAAAGGCCGGATCGTCGATTACCTGGCTAAACGGGCCAACTTCGTCATACGCTTTCAAGGGGGGGACAACGCCGGCCATACTGTGGTTAACGACTTCGGCAAGACCGTGCTTCATCTGATTCCCTGCGGCATTTTCTACCCGAACGTCCACAATATTATTGGCACCGGATGTGTGGTCAATCCTGAATCGCTGTTGCAAGAGATGGCCAACCTGAAGTCGATAGGCGTCAACTGTGACCGGCTGTGGATCAGCAGCCGCGCGCAAATGCTGCTGCCCTATCATCGTACGCTAGATGAGTTGGAAGAGCAGGCCAGAGGAGCCGACACGATCGGCACGACAAAACGGGGCGTCGGGCCGGCCTACAGCGACAAAGCCACCCGATCCGGCCTGCGGCTGGGCGATCTTCTGCAACCGGAGTGGTTGGAGGCGCGGCTGGACAGCGCCCTACGCACCATCAACCGCAAACTGACGATCCTAGGCGGCGTGCCAGTCGATGGTCGGCAAATGTACGACCTGCTGATGGAATTCCGTCTGCAGCTGGCGCCCCGCATCGTCGACACGGTGCCGATGCTGCGCATGGCGCTGGAGGCAGGCAACGATATCTTGCTGGAAGGACAGCTTGGCGTCATGCGGGATCTGGATTGGGGCATCTATCCCTTTGTCACCAGCAGCCACCCGACAGCCTCCTTCGCTACGTCCGGCGCAGGTCTGCCGGCGCGGTCGCTGGATGAAATTTTCGGTGTGTGCAAGGCCTACAGCACCTGCGTGGGTGACGGTCCATTTCCGGTTGAGCTGCATGACGAGATCGGCAAACGCATGCAGGACGTGGGCCAGGAGTTCGGCGCAACCACAGGCCGACCGCGGCGCTGCGGCTGGTTTGACGGCGTCGCCATTCGCTACGCCGCCTGGCTGAACGGCATGACCGGCCTGGCGATTACCAAATTGGACGTGCTGGACGGCATCGACCCACTCAAGATTTGCACAGGCTATCGCCTGGCGGACGGCACGGTGCTTACCGATACCGTTCCAGACACCTCTCAGTTGATTGACGCGCAGCCGCTGTGGGAGGAGATGCCCGGCTGGGACAGGCCGACAACCGGCTGCCGCAGTTGGGAGGCGCTGCCCATTGCCGCCCGTGACTATGTCAACCGCATCTCCGAACTGGCGGGCGTTCCCGTCGCCTATGTTTCCGTCGGGCCGGAGCGAGACAATATGTTCGGACGCGGCGGCCAGGCAAACGCAAGTGCAGAGTGAGCAGAGGGCGTCGGTCAAAGCGCCGCTGCCTTTTTGACAACCAACGAGGATGGCGGGTGACTCGCCTGCCCTTCTGGACGAATGCCCTTTGACACCAGCGTGCTGGATGAAGCAATTGCGCAGCGTTCCGACCGCTTGGAGAATGAGCGGCAACGTCTCTTGGCGCAGACCATTGACCTGTTGGAAAGACACGGCAGTCGATACGGCATCCGCTCCGCCTACATTTTTGGTTCCGTGGCGCGCCCCCGCCGCTTTCACGAACGCTCCGATGTGGACATCGCTATCAAGACCAGCCGTCCCGACCTGTTGATCGAAGCGATCGGCCCTCTTTCGTCGCTGCTGGGAAGGGACGTGGACCTGGTCGACCTTGCCACCGTGCCGTTTGCGGAGCGCATCCGCCGAGAGGGTGTACGATGGACGCCCAAGAGTTCTTAATCCTCGAGACAGATATTGCTGCGCAGTTGGCGATGATCGATGATGTCTTTGCCATCCTCGAAGACCGGGCCCAGGACTTCAATCCCGATGACGCCCGTCAGATGGAGAGTGTAGCCTTTCAGATTCACAATGTTTACAATGCAATCGAAGAACTCCTGCGCCTCATCGCTGCCCATTTCGAGAACCAGGTCAGCGACGCCGCGCGCCGGCATTCCGCTCTTCTCCAACGTATGACCCAACCCGTCGCTGGTGTGCGTCCGGCCCCGCTAACGAAAGAGTCGTTCCTGCTCCTGGACGTCCTACGCGGTTTTCGCCACTTCTTCCGCCACGCTTATGTGGCCAAAGTCGATCCGGAGCAGCTTCGGTTCAACCTGCGTAGAGCACAGGAGGCTCAAAGTTGTCTGCATCGAGATGTGTCGGCATTCCTGGAGCAACTGAAACCGGAATGAGCGCCCTGTGAGACGTGGACAACTGACGCCGCGATCCACTCGCCATCATTAACAGCCAATGACGACCTTTACGCACGACACCTACTTGTCCCCTCTGACCTGGCGCTATGGCAGCGAGGTGATGCGCCGAATCTGGAGCGAGGACGAGAAGCGCAGGTTGATGCGCCGCGTCTGGGTGGCGCTGGCGGAGGCGCAATTTGAGGCCGGGCTGGTGACAGCCGCGCAGGTGGCCGACCTGCGGGCGCGCCAGAATGACGTCGACATCGAACGCGCCGAGGAGATTGAACGCGAGATCGGCCACGATCTGATGGCCGAAATCCGCACCTTCGCCGAGCAGTGTCCGCTGGGCGGCCCCATCATTCATTTGGGCGCAACGTCGATGGACGTTCTCGACAACGTAGACGCCCTGCGCCTGCGCAATGCCCTCGATCAGATCATCGATAGGTTGAAACGCACGCTCTCGACGCTGGCGACACGCATCGAGGCCGAAGCCGACATGCCCGCGATCGCCTTCACCCACATCCAACCCGCCGAACCCACTACGGTCGGCTACCGGTTCGCCCAGTATGGTCAGGACCTGCTCGCCGACCTGATGGAGCTGCGGAGGGTGTGCAATGATATTCGCGGCAAGGGGCTGAAAGGCGCGGTCGGCACCAGCGCCAGTTATGGGCAGCTCCTATCCGACAGCGAATACAGCCCACGTCAACTGGAAGAGCGGGTGATGCAGAAGTTGGACCTGCCGCCGTATGAAGCAACGACGCAGACCTACCCGCGCAAACAGGACTGGCTGGTAGTGAACGCCTTAGCAGGTCTGTGCGCAAGCCTGCACAAGTTTGCATTCGACCTGCGCATCCTGCAATCGCCTCCGTTCGGCGAATGGAGCGAACCCTTTGGCCCCAGGCAGGTCGGCTCCAGCGCGATGCCCTTTAAGCGCAATCCGGTCGCCGCCGAGAATATCGACAGCCTTACCCGCCAAGTGGCGGCCCTGCCCCGCATCGCCTGGGACAACAGCGCATTAAACTTGCTGGAACGGACGCTGGATGACTCTGCCAATCGGCGTCTTTATCTGCCGGAGGCCTGCCTGTTGACCGATGAGGCGTTGACCCGCAGCCAGCGGCTGTTCGAAGGTGTAACGATCTGGCCGGGGCCGACTGGGCGCAATCTGCGCGATTACGGTGTCTTCGCCGCCACCGAACGTCTGCTGATGGAAGCGGTCAAGGCCGGCGGGGATCGTCAACAGTTGCACGAATTGATTCGCGAACAGAGTTTGCTTGCCTGGCAGGCGTTGCAAGAGGGGCAACCCAACCCTCTGGTCGACAATCTGCTGGCAGACCCCCGGATCGCTGCCCTGTTGCCGCCGGAGCGGGCGCATAGCCTGCTGGACGCCTCGGCGTACGTGGGCGACGCGCCGCAGCGGGCCAGAAACATCGCGGCGGCAATCCGTGCCGCAATCGCCTGAGATGGCTCAACTCGTTCTGACCGCCGACCCTGGATTCGCTCACTTGGCGCTGGATGAGTTCCGGCGCGATAGCCTCAACGGTCAGACGCAGGAGGAACTGGCGCCCGGCATGTGGCTCGTCGACTGCGATGAAGGGTTCTGGGGATTGGCTGAGGCTTGGATCGACAGCCCGCCGGTCTTTGTACGCCATATCTGCCCGGTCGACCTTGCGATTCCTCTGATCGCGACGCCCAGAGACATGGCCCGTCTCTCCGACGCAGCCATCGCCGAGTATGTCGAGCTGCTCAACCCGGGGGTCAGCTTCTCGGTCCAGAGCCGCATCCTGCCTGATTTGCCTTACAAGCCGTTCGACATCAACCGTGCCATCGCCGCCGCCATCGCTGACGCCACCGGCACGCCCCTGGACGTAAGGCAGCCATTTCAAATATTGTCCGTCGTCTGCGCGGCTGCCCCCCCCGCCCCGCGTACGCAGAAAGCCAGCCAGCCGCAGGCTCCCAGAGCGCTCCTGGGTCTCTCGCTCGCCTCCCACAACATATCGGACTGGGCTGGTGGTGTGCGCCGTTTCCGCCGCGAGAAGGAGCAGATCAGCCGGGCGGAGTTCAAGCTGCTGGAGGCGTTTGAGTCCTTTCGCATCGAACTGCCGAGCGGCGGCGTGGCGCTCGATCTGGGCGCGGCGCCAGGGGGCTGGACACGGGTTCTGCGGCAACAGGGGCAGTTCGTCACCGCGGTCGACCCCGCCATGTTGCATCCACGGCTGGCAGCCGATCGCGGCGTGCGTCACAAGCGAATGACGGCCGAGGCCTACCTGCGCGAGGGGCCGGACACCTACGATGTTCTCGTCAACGATATGCGCATGGATGCGCACGCATCGGCGCGGCTGATGACCGTCTTCGCCGACTATCTCTTTCCCCACGGCGTGGCGCTGATGACCCTCAAACTGGGTCAGACCGCAATGCAGCTCGACCGCGCATGCGCCGTTTTGCAGGAACGGTTTACCATCCTGCACATGCGCCAACTGTTCCACAACCGCAACGAGGTGACGATCCACCTGAAGCCGAAATAGACCCGACGCCATCATCCCCGCTTCAAGCGCGTCTCCTATCGTCAGGGGTCCGGTCCGACCGGCAACGCGTAGAGATACCAGTAGTCCTGGCGCGGGTAGACGTGGGCCACCGACGCATCCCAGACGAAACTGCCGCTGCCCGTCAATTTGTGCAAACGCTGGTCGATGCCTTGGAGTTGGGCCGCCAGCGCCTTGGCGCCTGCCGCGTCTAACGCTTTGCCGATCTCGGCAATCCGCTGGCGGTTGCGTATTTCAAAGGGATACTGCACGCGGCACTCGCGCCGGTTCTCCTGGCAATCTTCGAGAAACCAGCTCAAGCTGTTCAAGCGCGCTTTGGCCTCGCGCAGCAGCAGGGCCTGAAAATGGGACGAGAGACGGCTCACTGTATTTTCGATCTGCGTTTTGACCTTCGCGAGTGCCTGCTTCTGCGCCGCGGACAGGGCGTCCGACTGTGCTGACAGTTTGTGCAGCCGCGCCAACAGGTCGCCGCCGCTGCTCTGCACACGCTCCTCGCCTTGTGAAGAGGTCGGTACAGCAACCGTTCGGTAAACCTCGCCGCGCAATATGTAACTCTCGAACTGGGCGGCCATCGCCGCGACCACCGCCAGATCGGTCTCCTGTGTGGCGGCGATAACGGTACTGAGTTTGGTAGCCATTTTGTCTCCTCCGTTGTCCGATAAGACCGGCGAATTACACGCTGCCCTCGTTTTGCAGCCATAGCGTCACCGGACCGTCGTTGACCAGCCCCACTTCCATGTGCGCCTGGAAAACGCCCTTTTGCACGGGGACGCCTTCTGCCATCAGCAACTCACAGAATGTGTCGTAGAGTGCCCTGGCCTGCGCAGGCGGCGCGGCCCGGCTGAAGCTGGGCCGCCGCCCCTTGCGGGCATCCCCGTATAGCGTGAACTGGCTTACAGCCAGCACAGCGCCGGCGACATCCGCCAAGTCCAGATTCATCTTGCCGGCGTCGTCCTCAAACAACCGCAACCCCGCTATCTTGCGCGCTAACCAGGCGGCCTGGGCTCCGCCGTCGTCGCGGGCGACCCCCAGCAGCACAAGATAGCCGCGCCCGATGCTGGCAACTTCCTGGTCATCTACAAGCACGCTGGCCCTGCTGACTCGCTGAATGAGTGCGCGCATCGCCTCTCCTTCTGTGGACACAGGCATTTCGCCTGAGATTCTTACTTGACAAATAGAACATAAGTTCGTATGCTATGAGCATGAACTACTCAATCGCCCTGGAACCGTTGGAAAAGATCGCCCGCATGGGAGATTTGAACGGCTTTGAAGCGGCCGGCGACGCGCCCCATGCTGAGCCGACGCGCCCAAGCTGCTTTACGCCTTCGCCAGCCAAGCCAACGCGGCAGGAGCGCAATACCGCCTCCCTGCGCCGCTCGATCTACCAGGTGACGACCCCCAGGGGGCCGAAACCGGTGCTGCGGACGATGATGACGACGGCGTGCGAACGCAACTGCTTCTATTGTGCGTTTCGCGCCGGGCGTAGCAGCACAGAGCGCCTCACACTTCAGCCGGCTGAGATGGCCGAAGGCTTTACGCGCATGCAGAAGGCCGGACTGGTCGATGGCCTGTTTCTCTCCTCCGGCATCATCGGTGGCGGCGTCAAGGCCCAAGATAAGATTATCGACACAGCCGAGATTCTGCGCAAGAAACAGAAGTACGGAGGGTTCATCCACCTGAAGATCATGCCCGGCGCAGAGTATGAGCAGGTGCGCAGGGCGATGCAACTGGCGGACCGGGTCTCGGTGAATCTGGAGGGCGCGACCCAGGGGCGGCTGGCGCAGCTGGCGCCGCAGAAGGAATTCTGGGACGAGCTGTTGCTACGGCTCATGTGGACGGAGCAGATCCGGCGCGAGGAGCGCGTGCGGGCTTCGTCCGTCACCCAATTTGTCGTGGGCGCGGCCGGTGATACCGATCTGGAGCTGATTTCGCTGAGCGAGAAGCTGTACCAACAGGCCGGGCTGCGCCGGGTCTACTATTCCTCTTTCTTCCCGGTGCCCGACACGCCTTTCGAGAACCTGCCTCCCGCTTCCGCAAAACGGCAGCACCGGCTCTATCAGGCCAGCTTTCTGCTGCGCGACTACAACTGGGAAACGGAGGATATCGGTTTCGGCGCGGATCAGAATCTACGTCTGGACGTGGACCCGAAGCAGGCCTGGGCGGACCTGTACCTGCGGGCCGCGCCGGTGGAGTTGAACCAGGCCGACAGACAGACGTTGCTGCGCGTACCGGGCATCGGGCCGAAGAGTGCCGACCGCATCCTGCGCGCCCGCCGCCTGGGCCGCCTCACCGATCTGAAGACCCTGCGCGCGCTAGGCGTGGCCTCACCGCAGAAGGCAGCTCCTTACGTGCTCCTCGATGGGCGTCAGCCGGCTCACCAGTTGGCGCTGTTCCCTGTGCCTGGGTAGTGCATCCTACTTTGCGCGCTGGCATGGACCGGCATTCGGGTCGCAAACAGCTACGCTACATCCACTTCACGCAGTTCACAACACGAGAACGCATTTTCCGGCGCCGTCTCCAGTCCTTTTCTGCTTTGCAGCAGATTCAAGCTATACCTTCAGGCTGGGCTTCTGTCTCGACATGTACGGTCGGGTCGAGACAAGGGAGGGCTGGATTTGTCTGGTTAACCTAAATTCGGACTGAGTGAGCGCCCTATCAAGCTGGCAGAATTGAAGTTCGCCAACAAGAATTCTCCATCAAAGGAAGGTGCTCAGTGATGAGTATACGCAATCTGTTCGGCATGTCGATGATTTCTGTCAGTGGTTGATTACATGGGAGAATGCCAGGCAATTGGGAGTGACTCGCAAGCGAGGGCCGGCCCCTCGCTTGAGCTTGAGTGAAGTGATGACGGTTCTGATTCACTTTCACCAGTCGCATTATCGCGATTTCAAGGCCTACGATACGCAGCACGTTTGCAAGCTTATGCGCAGTGAATGCCCTGCTCTGGTCAGTCTCTCCCAAGCACTCTTTGAGCAACGCTTCGCACGGGGACTGCAATTGATGACGGCAGCCCGCCCGTTGCCGAACACGCCCATTGGCAAAAACATGCAGAATCGACTCGACCTTCTTGAAGACAAGCTGCTCACGCGTAAACGCTTTGTCATTGAAACCATCGTTGACCAACTCAAGAATATCTCACAGATTGAACACACCCGTCACCGCAGTACGACCAACTTTATCGACACTCCCGTCGCCGGTCTGATTGGCTGCACTTGGCAAGCCAGCAAGCCATCTCTCAATCTCACTCAAAATGAAATGGCTCTCTTGCCGGCCCTTATCTGACTCCGAACTTGGGTTAAATTAGGTGCTCACTGACTCCGAATTCAGGTTAACGATGTAGTTCCCTCCAAGACGCCCGCGCAGCCACAAATTTCTCCTGCAAAAGCAGGTCATTTGGGCATCTGTTCCATGTCCAAAGCAAGAGTTTTCAGAATGTGCGACTCTGGTTTCGTAGCGCCAGGAAAAGTCTTGCCGCACGCCTGCGGCGACAATTCGTCCCCTGTCCAAAGCAAAAGATTTCAGAGTGTGCTACTTTGGTTTTTTAGCGCCAGGAAAAGTCTTGCCGCACACCCGTGGCGACAATGCCTTCCCTGTCCAAAGCAAAAGATTTCAGAGTGTGCTACTTTGGTTTCGTAGCACCAGGAAAAGCCCTGCCGCGCGCCTGCGGCGACAACACAAAGTGAGGAAAGAAATGGCTGCACCACCCTGCAAAGGCGTAAAGAAAGACGGCACCCCCTGCCGCGGAAATGGCAACGAGCAACTCGACGGCTACTGCATCGCCCACGGCGCCCCCGAAAAGACCCGCGCCTGGCGCGTACTCGGCGGCGAAAACTCATCCACCGCCGCCCGCGCCGACAAACGCATCCCCGAACGCTTCCGGCCCGTCATCCAGGCCGTCACAAATGGCATAACCCAAGTCCAAGAAGGGACGCTGAAACCGGCCGCCTACGCCGCCATCTGCCGCGGCGCCAAAATCCTGCTCGAACTCTACCGCGCCGCCGACGCCGAGATGGAGCTGGTCCGCGTCGAGGAAATCGAAGCCGCCGCCGCCGAAGTCAGCGGCTCCCACGGCGACCTCGAGATTCTTGACGCGGCCGCCGAACTCTCCGTCCAACAGGAGCGCTACCGGCTCGAATCTCTGGCCGAACAGGGTCTCATATCCATCGCACCCGCGCCGCCGCAGTCAAACGGCAAGTCCAAACCCTCCGCCCAGCCCGTTCTCACCGAGTCCGGCCGCCGTCGCTTCGGCTACCAGCAACAAGCCGGCCCCTCCCAGGACTACCTCAGATTCCTCAAAGGCGATGTCTATTGCAACGTCTATAGCATGTACCCACTGCGCGACATGCTCAAAAACCTCGTTGCAATGCGAACCGACCTGCAAGCGGCCAAGACCGAACTGGAACGCCCGCCTGCGCCCGCGCGCGACGCCCTCACCGGCCTCGCCCTCAGCCAGCTCCCGTCCGGCGTCGACCCCGGCCCCCCGCCCACCGACCCTGGCGCAGCCCCGGACACCGCCGCCGTCCTCGAAGACAAGCTGCGCCAGGTCAACCAGATTCTGGACAAGTTGAAGGACACCTACACGGGCGAATACGACGGGCTGGTCCACAAATTCATATAGCGTCGCCGGGCGCGGCCCGACACAGTCCGCCCGGCTGACCAAAATATAAAATAAATATCATATTACCAGCTAAGCCTGCGCCCTTGCGCCCCTCCAACCAGCGGCGCTCTCGACTCGCGCTCTTCCCTCGCCGTCAGAGCCTGTTTTCCACCCTTCCGCACCCCCCCGCCCGCCGATTCCAGCCTTCCCGGCCCCCCACCGCCTTTAATACGCAATGCAATTAACTGGAAATCAGAAAAACGCCTTCCCAGCGTCCCTTCAAACGCCCCGCCCCCTATAAACGCCTGAAAACACTCCCAAACCCACGCAAACGCTCGTAAACACTCGCAAACACCTGTCCATCTCTCCGACATCGATATGGCTCTCTTGCTGCCTCCTCTAGCCCCGAACTCGGGTTGGTTAGTCAATGTAGCTTCCTGTGATAGCATAATGGGTGTCCGATTGTGACGAGGCCCTTTGCGGAATTGCCAGGCCGTACCGATTTTAGGCACCGACGACCGCGACCGCAATCGAGGCGTTCAACCAGTCGCGGAAGCCTCCGTCCGATTGGCGGGACAGGATGGCGCAATCAGAAAGGAGCTCCAATGACAACTTTCGATATCGATCGGCATGCGGGCGAACTGGAGCGGGATGGATACACGATTCTGGAAAATATACTGCCGGCAAGGGAAATCGAAGCGACGAAACAGGCTATCAAGGAGACGCTGGCATCCGAGGAGACGGTTGGCCGCAAGTACGGCTTGCAGAGCGAGAATCTGCGCATGGCGTTCAACGCCCAGGCCAAGCATCCACACTTCCGCAGCATGCCCGTGCGTTATCCCGCCATGGCTGAGGTCGCCCGTCGCGTGCTCGGCGAAGATATGTTCTGCCACAATGTGACAATCCGCACGCCGCTGCCCTCCGGCGCCAAGGATCACCAGAAGTACGGCGGCAATCTCCATGCCGACTGGGCCGACTTTACGGTCAGGCCGTTCGTCGGCGGCAGGCATTTCCCGATGGCGATTCAGTCCGTCTGGGCGATCGAGGAGTTCACACGCGAGACCGGCGGGCCGTATCTCTGGCCCGGCACGCACCAGTCGCTGCAAGTCCCGCCGGAGGAGCCGGATGAGTTGCCGCCGGGCTGGCTCATCGCCGAGGCGCCGGCCGGTTCGGTGGTCATGTGGGATAGCGCGCTCTGGCATTCCGGCGGCATCAACCGCAGCGACAGACCGCGCTATTCGCTGATATTCTATTTCCAGCGTTGGTGGATCAAAGGGTTCAACGATTCCTACCGCTATATGCCGCCGGAGACGCAGGCGACGATGACGGCAGAGGAGTTGCGCATGTGGGGGTTGGAGGCGGGCATTCCTCCCAATACGCATTTCCGTGGCATGAGCGAGGCGCAGATCGCGGCGCTGACGCCGGAAGAACGGGCAGTGCTCAACATAGCGACATATTGACAGCGGCCGCGTCCTCAGAGATTCTCAATGACCGCGGGGGGGCGCATCAGAAGGGACCCTATTGACCTAGTCAGGAGAACTTTGACCAGGGTAGATCAAGTTTCCAGAACAGGACTTCATTTTGTGAGATGGTTCCTGGCTCAGTTGCAGTATGACCATTTAGCGAGAAACACGTCTGAGGGTCTCAAAGTCGACCCTCCTTACAACGCCATATCTATGAAAGATATGTAATTCTCAGGAAATTCACGTGCCTGCGTAATGAATCCAATCTTTGTCTACGGCATTTGCCAGCTTTCGATCTGCAGTCCAAAACTCTGCGTTGAGACTCTCGGCTAAGGCAAGATAAAAGCTGTCGTAGGCACTTGCGCGTTTCAGCCGATAGGTCCAACGAAGCGCATTCTTACAGAGTGACTCTTCTGGCGCAACGACTGAGATGTCCAAGTCGAGCGCCAAATCAAGCAGCATGTTGGCAGTCTCCGCTGTGAGCTGCAGAAAGTGGACCGATTTGGCAAGTGTGGATGTGACTTCGTAACGCCACAAAGTAGGTACAAAGAGTGGTGTTTCTTTCCCTTGCCAAGCATTCATCTGTGCCTGGAGCGTAGGCTGCAAACTGCTTGGCAAGAGCATCTTTAGTGTGAAACTCGCGTCAATTATCACCGGCGATGGCACTTCGCTCCTCCAGGTCTTCTCTCGCGGCATCCAGTAACTGATCGGTATCTGGGTATACACCACCCGTTTCAGCCAGGATGACCTGATTAATGCGAGCGCTTCTTTCCAGCCACTCTTGCCATTCAGATCGTCTCTGCCCTTTTTGTCGCTCTCGCAGCTGTTCCAAGTCGTCCAGACTCACGAGAACGGCTTTGGGTTTTCCTCTGGAAGTGAGGATGACCCTCTCTCCTCCGTAAGCGACGCGATTGACCAGTTCAGATATATCCCGTTTTACCTGTCCGATGGCGACTTGTACTTCTGTGCTCATGCCTCTGACCCTCCTATTCTTGGCAATTGCAATACACTGATATTCAGTATAATATACTTGGATCCTTTTCACAGATTCCGTATTGAGTGAACGCATTCCAGTTGAGGCCAAGCTAGCTTCTCCGCCGGTTGGCGGCCCTTGGGATTGCCTTGTCGCGAACTGCGCCCGCCAATCAATGGCCTCGACCACCCCACAACCCCGCTCCCAGCGCCGCCGCCGCCAACCAACTGCCCGGCCCGAACAGTCCGGCCGCGCCCAGCAGCGCGCCGCACGCGGCAGCGCCGACTACCGTGAGCGCGGGCGTCGAACGTATCTCAAATCCGCGCGTGGCGACGCCCCAGGCCGCGCCGCCGCCGGCCCACAGGATCAACCCGATCGGCGCCTCTTCAGGGAAGAAACCGAGCGTCATCAGCGCCAGGATCACGACGACAAGCGCCCGCTGTCGCTCGCGCAACGCTGGATCGCCTGCCAAGCGCCGGGTCAGCCATTCTGCGCCCAATGTGGCCGCGCAACCCAGCGCGGCGTTCAACCAGGGCAGGCCGTGGCCGGTGTGGCTGAGAATGCTAGTGGGAATGTAGACGAGGCGAAATGCGAGGAAGAATGGGAGGAAAGCAGCGGCGAACTGGCGCCGGCTCATCCGCCATCACCTGAATGCGCCTGAGGCCCACCTGCCAACTCCGTTGCCAGCGCCGTCGCCGCGGCCGGTTCGATCCAGACGAGGCTGTCGAGTTGCAGGGCATCGGCGCCGGCGGCCAGTGCGTGGCGGGCCTGTTCGCGCGTGTGGATGCCGCCGCAGGCGATCAAGGAGGCTGGCAGGTTCAGCGCTTTCACCTCCAGCAGGGCGGCCAGCATCGCGGGAAAGACCCCCGGCCCGAACGTCTCACCAGTGAGCGTCTGACCGTCTGGACGAACTGCCGCTCCGGTCGGCGGGCTGCCTACTACGACTCCGACCGCTCCGGCCGTGACCGTGACGGGCGCCAGCGCAGCCGCCCGCGCCAGTGGCAGTTTGACCAACACCGGCAGATCCGACTCCCAAAGCAAGACCTCCAGCAACTTGGCGATCTGGGCCTCGCTGGCCAGCGGCAGGCAGAGGAGCTCGAATCCCTCGATGCCGTCGGCGGCGGAGAGCCGTCGTACCGTGGCCGCGGCCTCGGTCGGTTCGTTGTCCGCGATCTGAGCGACAACCGGACAGCCGATGCGGGGCCAGAGATGAGCGAACTTTCTCGCCGCCGCCGACACGCCCCGATTCTGCAACGACACACGGCGCACAAATCCGCCGACGGTCTCGGCCAGTCGGGGCGGTTGATTGCCTGCCCGGCTGCGGCGGGTGAACGGCCCGACAACCACCGCGCCGAAGCGGTCCGGCTCCATCTGCCGATGCCGCGCTTCACCGTAGCCGATACTGCCAGCCGCCAGCATCACGGGACTATCCAGGGGCAGACCGAGTTTGTGGACGGGCGCTAGCTCAATCATCCGCCTCGGCCTGACCTATCAACTCGTTAAATGTTTCCACGCCGATATTCGAGCCGCACAGGATCAGCCCGACGCGCTTGCCTATGGCCTGCTCGCGCAGAGGGCCGAGCAGCGCCGCGGTCGAGGCGGCGCAGGCAGGCTCGACCGCGAGCTTCATCTCGTGGAAGAGAAGCCGTATGCCGCAAATCATCTCTTCATCGCTGACGAGCACGACGTCGTCAAGGAAATGACGGCACAGGCTGAAGCTGTAGGGCTGTGTCGCCGGCGCGCCCAGGCTGGTGGCGATGGTCTGCACGCTTTCAATCGCCTGAAGGGAGCCAGTGGCGAAGCTGCGGTGCATTGTGTCCGCGCCCTCCGGTTCGACGCCAACAATCGCGCAGCTGGGCTGCAACTGTTTCACCGCGGCGGCAATGCCAGCGGCCAGGCCGCCGCCTCCGACGGGTACGATCAGCAAATCCAGCGGGGGCGCGTCCTCGCACAGTTCCAGGCCGACGGTGGCCTGGCCGCTGATGATCGCCCGGCCCTCGAAGGGGTGAATGAAGGCGCGTCCCTCCTCTTGCTGAATGCGCTCGACCTCGGCAAACCCCTGGTATACGTCAGCGACGAGCACGACTTCAGCGCCGTAGCTGCGCGCCTTCTCCACGCGAAACCGGGGCGCGGACGCGGGCATTACAACTTTGGCGTTGGCGCCGAAAAGCTGAGCGGCGTAGGCGACGGCAATCGCATGGTTGCCGGCGCTGACCGCGGTGACGCCGCGCTCCCTGTCGGCCTCGCTCAGCTGCAGCAGGCCGTTTACGGCGCCGCGCGGCTTGAACGTGCCGGTCTTCTGAAACAGCTCCAGTTTCAGCCAGACCTCGGAGTCGGCCCCCAGCGCGCCCGCCACCGTTCTGCTCTGCCAGCGCCAAACAGGCGTACGCACAATGTAGGGATCGATGCGACGGCGGGTCGCGCGTATTTCGTCAAGCGTGGGGATATCGAGGTCGGTTGGTGTGTCAATCGTCATAGAATGCGCCTTTGCATTTGAGAGTATTGGATAGGGCAGTTTGCGGCGGGGAGCGTGCGTGTCCCGGTCACTTTTGGGCAGACCGCTCTTGGCCGGGTTCACGCAATCAGCGTCCCCTTGGTGCTGGGAACGCCTTTGCGTCTGTCATCGAGCCGCGTGGCTGCGTCGAGGGCACGCGCCAGGGCCTTGAACAACCCTTCGGCCTTGTGGTGATCGTTGCGCCCGTAGAGGATGGCGGCGTGCAGGTTCATCCGCCCGTGGATGGCGATGCTTTCGAAAAGATGGAAGAGGAGATCGGTGCTGAGTTGACCCAATCTCGGCGTGGCGAATTCGGCGTCAAAGACGCAGTAGGGCCGGCCGCTGAGATCGACGACCACCCGCGCCAAAGTCTCGTCCATCGGCACGTAAGCATGGGCGGTGCGCACAATGCCACGGCGGTCCCCCAGCGCCTGTTCGAAGGCCCGCCCCAGGCAGATGCAAACATCTTCGGCTGTGTGATGTTCGTCAATTTGGAGATCGCCGCGCGCCTGAGCCTTGAGATCGAAGAGGCCATGCCCGGCCAGGAGCGTCAGCATGTGATCAAGGAAGCCGATGCCTGTGTCTACCTCGGCGGCGCCGCTGCCATCCAGCGCCAACTCGAGGACGACCTGCGTCTCTTGTGTCGTTCGTTCGATTCTGGCCTGTCGCATAAGGAACCCGGTCTCGCCTTGTTTGTAAATCTGCCCGGCTACGGACAGATCGCCATCTCCAACTGCGCGTCATCTGGGCCGTATCCGTCGATGCCTGAAGAGCAGAAGCTCGCCGTTCCCTTTGTTGAAGACAGGGGCCGACCGCGCTGCGCCAATTGTCCCATCGATTGTGCAGGCGGGCAAACTTTGCCGCGCCTTCCGTAGGTATCACCCCCCAGCGTTTGACAATTGCGGCATTCGGGCTACAATCTCCCTGTGGCCTATTTTCTTGGAATCGACGCCGGTGCAACCAAGACCCATATTGTGCTGTCGGACCGGACTGGCCGTCTGGTGGGGGAAGAGCAGGGTGGTCCCTCCAACTATCATATCGTCGGTATTGAAGAGGCCGGCGCCAACATGTGCGCGGCGATTTCACGGGCCCTGGCTGATTCGGCGGCCGCGCCAGCCGACGTGCAGGCCGCCTGCGCCGGCATGGCCGGGTTTGACGGGCCGTCCGACACTGGGAACGTACATCATATCCTGACATCGGTGTTGGTGGGCTGTGGACTGGTGTGCCCGTGGCAGTCGGTGAACGATTCGGTTGTGGCTTGGGCAGGCGCCTTTCATGGCGGGCCTGGCGCGCTTGTCGCCGCCGGCAGCGGGGCAGTTGCGTTTGCGGTGGGCGCCAATCGCCGCTCGGCGCGTGCGGACGGCCTGGGCCACTGGCTCGGTGACGCCGGCAGCGGCTACGATATTGGGCGCAGCGGCCTGCGGGCAGCTTTGGCAGCGTTGGACGGACGCGGTCCGGGCACTTGTCTGGCAGAGCATTTTCGCGCCATCGCCGGGCGCTCTCCCCAGGAATGGATCGGCTGGCTCGCCGACCTCGACACGAGTATCTCCCACGCCCACTTTCAGTTGCGATCGTTCGCGCCATTCGTCGCGCAGGCGGCTGACAGCGGTGATACGGTTGCGCTATCGATCCTGAATGAAGCCGGCGCAGCCCTGGCCGATACAGCCGTCTCGGTTTTGCGCAAGGTCGGACAGCTGACCGCCTCCCGGGTTGCCACAGCCGGCACTGTCCTGGCAAACTCGTCCCACCTGCGACAGGCGTTTCGCGCTACGCTCAGCGCGCAGCTGCCCGGCTGCCGGATCGTTCCCGCCCAGGGAGAGCCAGCGCACGGGGCATCATTGCTGGCCCGCAAGCCGGCGCTCATGCCCCGGGATGCGCTGCAAACACGAGGACAGCCGCCTACCACCTGAACGACCGGCGCGCGCCTGGAATGGCTTGCTCTGCACTGCGCGTGCGCCTCGCCGCAAGGAGTGAAAATGTATCAGGGCTTTGAGATCGTCGATTTTCACGTACACTTCCCCACGCAAAAGCCGTGGTTCCCGAATATGGGAAACACAATTCAGAAATACATCGACAAGGTGGGCGAGGAACGGGCGCGCAAAGTGCAGGAGATGAGCCGCCCCTACGGCGAGCACTGGCGGAAGATGTGGGGATTCCCGACGCCGGAATCGCCGGACGACCACCCGGGGGATAGAGAACAGGCCCGCCGCTGGGCCGCGGAGCTGGACGATAACGGCGTGCGCGCCGTCGGCTTCGTCACTGGCGGCGGCAATGATCATCTGGCGGAAATCGTGAGCTGGTATCCAGACAAATTCATCGGTTTCGCCCATCACAGCCCCTTTGAGCCGGATGCGGTCGCGCAGTTAGAGCGCGCCGTAACCGAACTTGGGCTGCGGGGCTATAAACTGCTTGCGCCGATGATCGAAGAGCCGATCGAGGATGAGTCGATCTGGCCGGTCTGGGAGAAATGCGCCGAGTTGGATATCCCCGTGCTCATCCATTTCGGCATTCAGGGGAGCGCGGGCGGCATCGCTTGGCATGAAAACATCAGCCCGTTCAAACTGCACAACATCGCCAAGGCCTTCCCGGAAGTAACATTTGTAATCCCCCATTTCGGCTGTGCCTGGGAACGGGAAACTTTGCAACTTTGTTGGGTCTGCCCCAATGTCTGCGTTGACACCAGCGGCAGCAACCAGTGGATCCGCTGGGTGCCCGGCGACGTATCGGTCAAGTACCTCTTCCGAAAATACTACGAGACGATCGGCCCCAGCCGCATCATTTTTGGCAGCGACAGCAGTTGGTTCCCCCGCGGCTTTGTCCTGGAATATCTGCAAGATCAGATGCGCGACTGTCTGGACCTGAATATGCCGGCACAGGACATTCAATTGATATTCGCCGACAATGCCGCCCGTCTGCTCAAGATCGAACGATGAACCCCAGGCCGGAGCAACAGGGTTCACGAACACATGCAACATGGGGCGCTCTTTCCTTCCTGCGCCAATATAGCGAAGCGGTAGCGCATTCACCCCGAACCCGCGCTCATGTAGCGAAGCGGTAGCGCATTCAGCTCCAACCCGCGCTCATATAGTGAAGTGGTAGCGCATTCAACAACGTGTTCTGTGTTTTGGCAGGTTCATGTCCGTGTGAACCGGCCCTAATCGATTCCATTTTGTTCACTATCAGGAGGAACCGTCCAATGAAACGCTCCAAACTGATTGCACTGTTAAGCGCTCTTCTGGCGAGCGTCCTGCTCCTGGCCGCCTGCCCCGCGCCGGCCGCGCCAGCCGCAGAATCTGCGTCGGAAACCGTATCTGAAGAGGCGGCCCCCGCCGAAGAAGAGGTCATCGAGATCGAATACTGGCAGTATAACTTTGCCGCCAGAGTCGAGGCGATGGATCAGCTGATCGCCGATTTCGAGGAAGCAAACCCGAACATTAAGGTCATCCACAACGCCGACATCCCCTACGCCGAGTTCCGCGACAAGATCGCGGCCAGCGTTCCCGCCGGTGTTGGCCCGGATGTCGCCACGCTCTTCTACGGCTGGCAGTCGGCCTGGATCGATGCCGGCTATCTTGTGCCCCTGCCGGAGGACGCCTTCCCGCCGTCTATGGTCGACGAGCAGTTCAGCCCGATGGTGCAGGCCAGCTATGTGGAGGGGACCCTCTACTCGCTGCCCACCGCTGTGCGCGCGCTGGCCCTTTTCTACAATAAAGACTTAGTAACTGTCCGTTAACAAATTAGCGGTGTTTGGCGTAAAATGGCTCCACGAACAGGAACAAACAAGGAGTCAAAGAGATGAGCCAGAGACCGATCCATCAATGTCAGTGTGAGATATGTCAGTCGCCGCAGCCCCATGCAGACAAAGAGGACCACCATCGCATGAATGTTTTGCTGAGTCGGCTCAACGAACAGCATCGACGCTGGTACGTAGCGTTGGAAGCCGAACGCATCGGGCATGGCGGCAGCGAACGGCTGGCGCAGATTACCGGTATGAACGTCAACACGATTCGGCGAGGTCGGCGCGAGTTAAACGACGACTTGGCCGGACGCCCAACCGACCGGGTGCGCAAGCCGGGCGGTGGGCGGCCAGCGCTGGAAAAAAAAGTCCAGCTATAGAAGACAGAATCAAGGAAATCGTCAACGACGACATCGCTGGTTCAGCGACAGATGAACAGAAATGGGTGAAACTAAGCTTGCGCACGATTGCATCTCGGCTGCGCGCACAGGCATACAGGATCGGTCGCACCACAGTCGGTCGGCTGCTGCGCAAGCTGGGCTTTGGCTTGGTCGCCAACCGCAAGAGCTTGACGGGCGCAGTGCATCCCGACCGCAACCGCCAGTTTGACTACATTCGTCGTGTGCGACAACAGTTCCTGCGCGCAGGCTATCCTGTCATCAGTGTCGATACCAAGAACAAGGAACTGATCGGCAACTTCGCCAACCAAGGTCGCACTTGGCGTCAGGCGCCGGAGCAAGTCAATCTGCATGATTTCCCTGGCGATGCGCTGGGTCGGGCCGTGCCGTATGGCATCTATGACATCCTCCATAACCAAGGCTATGTCTATCTGGGCAACTCCTATGATACGCCCGAATTTGCCGCCCATGCCATCGCACAGTGGTGGGCCGACCCGGCGCGCCCCCGCTTTCCGCACGAGGACAAGCTCTTGATCCTCTGTGATGCGGGCGGCAGCAACAACTGCCGTTCCTGGCTCTGGAAAGCTGAATTGCAGCGCCAATGCGCGGACCGCTTCGGCATCTCGGTTCTGGTCTGCCATTATCCGACCGGCGCATCCAAGTATAATCCGATCGAGTATCGTCTCTTCAGTCAGATAACGCGCAACTGGGCCGGCAAACCTTTGCGCTCTTTTGCCACAATGCGCAACTACATCCGCAGCACAACCACCACGACCGGCTTGACCGTCAATGCCTTTCTCGTTGACCGAGCTTTTCAGAAGGGCCGCAAGGTCTCCAAAGAGCAACGCCAAACAATCCAACTGACACGGCGACCTATCTGTCCAACTTGGAACTATATGATTGCACCAACATCGATATCTTGAATCTCAACCAAACCGCTACGTTGTTTGCGGACAGTTACTTAATGGAGGCCGCCGGCCTCGACCCCAACAGCCCACCCACCACCTTGGACGCATTGCGCGATCAGGCGGTACAATGCACCCAGCGGGATGACGACGGCAATCTCGTGGTAGAGGGGTTCGTCGCTGATCCGTCCGCCCAAGACCATCACTGGTTCCGCGAGGTGCTGGTGCGCCAGTTCGGCGGCGTGCCCTACAACGACGATACGAGCGAGGTCCTTTACAACGACGAGGCCGGTTTGCAGGCCTGGAACTATCTGCTTGCCTTTCACACCGAACTGGCGACCGGTGATCGGGATCTGTTTGACGGCAGTACCAACGCCTTTGTCGGCGGCCATGTCTGCTTCCATGTGGACGGCTCCTTCCGCCTGGGCACGCTTGCCAACAACAGTCCTGATATGAACTTCGGCGTCACCGAGTTGCCGGAGCACAACGGCGTCAAGAGCACCTTCGGCTCCTATTGGACCCACGGCCTCACGAAAAAGGCTGCTGCGGACCCGGCGCGCTTCGAGGCATCTGTCAAGTTCCTTCAGCACATCACCAGCCCGGAAGCTGGCGCGCTGTGGGTCGGGATCGTTGGCGAACTGCCGGCCCAACTCGAAGCCGGCAGCAATCCGGAACTGCTGGTCGATGAGAAACTGGGCGCATTCGCGGCCGGTCTGGAATACGCCTACGCCACCTTCTTCGCCGATGAGAGCCAGCAACGGCAGGCCATCATCGACGCCTTTGACATGGTCATTCTGACCGACGAAGATCCAGCCACGGCTCTGCAGATCGCCGCGGAAACGGACCAGGAGGTCCTGGACGACTTCTGGTCGAGCCGCTAGACGAAGTAAGATTGGCCGGAGGCGAGGAAACGCAGACCAACCGCGCGGCTCTCGCCTCCGTTTTCCCTGTTCTTGAGGATGGAAGAACTCTATGCGCCTGACCCTCCACCAGCGGCAGATCATCTGGGCTTACCTCTTTATGAGCGTGGCCCTCGTCTTTTTTGTCGTCATCCGCTGGTACCCGACCATCCTGGCCTTTAATGTCAGCTTTCGGGACTGGAATGTATTCGAAGGCTCCGGCCCCTGGGTGGGAATCGAGAACTATCAGGAGATCTGGCAAGATGCCGGCAAGCCGCGCAGTTCGGTGACGGCGGCCTTTTCCAATACGGTTCGCTACGTCCTGTTCGGTGTGCCGTCTCAGCTGGTAATGGCACTGGGCATTGCCCTTCTCCTGGCACAGATCAGGCGTTTTGCCGCCGTGTTCCGCGTCGCCTATTTCGCGCCATACGTGACTTCGGCTGTGGCCATTGCGTTCGTCTGGAACTGGCTCTATCAGCCGGAGACCGGGTTACTCAACCAGGCGCTGGACCTGGTGGGGCTACCAACGCAGCCGTTCACCAAGAGTCCGAAACAGGCGTTGCCGTCGATCACGGCGGTCGCGGTGTGGCAGAATCTGGGCTTTGCCGTCATTATCTTCCTGGCCGGCATCCAGCAGATTCCCGGCCTGTATTACGAAGCCGCCCGCATCGACGGTGCCAATTCGTGGCAACTCTTCTGGCGCATCACCCTTCCTCTTCTCAATCCGATCATCGTCTACCTAACTGTTTTGGGCACGATCTCCTACCTGCGGCTATTCGCCCTGGTTCAGAACATGAGTCCCCAAGGCACGGGCGGGCCGCTGAAGAGTACGACGACCGTGGTGCTGGAGGTATATCGGGAGGGGTTTTCGAGCTACAAGATGGGGTATGCCGGCGCGCTGACCGTGCTTCTGTTTCTGCTGATCCTGCTGATTACGATCATCCAGCTGCGCTTTATTTCGCGGCGGGTGGAGTATTAGGCGAAGGCACTGAGGAGAAGCTGCCCATGGCTACTACAGTAGAGACAGGCAACGACAGCGCGTTGCAGATGGCGGAGCAGTTCGCGCCTGCCCAGCAAAGGCGAAGGCGCCGCTTCGGCGGGGCAGTTCTTATCGCCTATGTCCTGCTTGCTCTCGGCGGGATCTGCATGGTTACGCCGTTCTTCTGGATGATTTTGACCAGCGTGAAACCGGCGCCGGAACTGGTGGACTTCTCCATTCTCCCCGAAAATCCGACGCTGCAAAACTACCTCAATGTGCTCAATACCAGTAGCTTTGAACGCTGGTATCTCAACAGCATAATTGTGGCAACAATCAGCACGGCAAGCGTCATTTTTTTCGACACTCTGGTCGGCTATACGCTCAACAAGTTCGATTTTCCGGGCAAGAACATCATCTTCATCGGTATGCTCGGCACGCTCATGATCCCGACCGAGATGCTGATCATCCCCTGGTACACGATGAGCGTAAATTGGAGTTGGCATATTGGCTACGCCCAATACTGGGGCATCGCCTTCCCCGGTGTGATCACGGCGGCCGGCATCTTTCTTATGCGTCAGTTCTTCGATGGCGTTCCCAATGAGTTGCTGGACGCCGCCCGAATGGATGGCATGAACGAATTCGGTATCTGGTGGCGCATTGCCGTGCCGCTGGTCAAACCGGCCATTGCCGCCCTGGCGATTTTCAACTTCATCGGCAACTGGAACGCCTACCTCTGGCCGCTGATCCTTGCCAACAGCCGCGAGTTTTACACGCTGCCAGTCGGCTTGAGTTTCTTCCGCGGTGAGTCCACGACCCACTGGGAGAAGATCATGACCGCAGCAAGCCTGGCAAGCATCCCTCTGCTGATCCTATTTCTGATTTTTCAACGTCAGATTATCAGGGGGATCGCCCTGACAGGACTGAAAGGCTGAGTCGAAGCGTGCCAATCCAGATCAGGAGGCGTATGTCCGTTTGCTGCCGTGGTACTGATCATATTCCAACCCTCGATCTTATAGATCACTATTCAGACTGACGAGGAGTCATGTTTTGAAGTTACACGAATACCAATCGAAACGGATTTTGGCCGCGTATGGCGTGCCCATCCCCAAAGGCGACATCGCATCCACACCGGCCGAGGCGAAGGCCATCGCTGAAGGGATCGGCAAGCCGGTCGTCATCAAGAGCCAGGTGTTGGTTGGCGGACGGGGCAAGGCCGGCGGCATCAAGCTGGCGCTTACGCCTGATGAGGCCGAGCAGGTGGCCGGCCAAATTCTTAGCATGGACATCAAGGGGCTGACGGTGCAAAAGGTGTTGGTGGACGAAGCCGCCGACATTCGCGCCGAAATCTACCTGGGGGCTGTTCTGGACCGCAACGCCCGCCAAGTTGCGATCATGGCAAGCAGCGAGGGCGGCGTGGAGATCGAAGAGGTCGCCGCGCAGACGCCGGAAAAGATCATCACGGTTCATGTTCATCCCCTGCTGGGCATGCAGGGATACCAGGCCCGGCAGTTGGCCTACGGTATCGGTCTCTCCAGAGAGCACATACCGGTCTTCACCAAGATCGCGCAGAGCCTGTATCGCGCTTTCGTCGAGAGTGACGCCAGCCTGGCCGAAATCAACCCGCTGATCATCAACGGGGAGAACCGGCTGGAAGCTGTGGACGGCAAAATTCTGCTCGACGATAGCGCCCTGCCGCGACAGGCGCAGTTGGCGGCCATGCGTGATCCGGACGAGGACAGCGCTACCGAGACCGAAGCGCGGGAAGCGGGTCTCAGTTATATCGATCTGGACGGCGAAATCGGCTGCATGGTGAACGGCGCCGGGCTGGCCATGGCGACGATGGACATTATAAAACTCTATGGCGGCAACCCGGCCAATTTCCTCGACATTGGCGGCGGCGCAGGCGCGGACAAGGTCCTGGCCGCGCTACGGATCATTCTGCGCGACACGCGCGTCAAGGCTGTTCTCATCAATATCTTTGGCGGCATTACCCGCTGCGATGAAGTGGCCAATGGGATCGTTGAGGCGATCACAAGCCTGCACGTGCAAGTCCCGATCGTGGTGCGCATGGTGGGCGTGAACGAGGACGAGGCCCGACAGATTCTGGCCGACTCCAATCTTCCTTCCGCCAACAGGTTGTCCGAAGCCGTACAGATGGCCGTCGCCGCCGCCAAAGGAGAAGGCTAATGAGTATCCTCGTCGATAGCGGAACCCGGCTGCTTGTGCAGGGTATAACCGGAAGCCAGGGCGCGTTCCACGCGCAGCAGATGATCCAATATGGCACGAATGTGGTGGCCGGCGCCGTGCCTGGGCGCGGCGGACAGTGGGCCGTCGGCAATACGCCGGTCTTCGATACCGCGCATGATGCCGTCGCCACGACCGATGCCAATACCAGCATTATCTTCGTCCCGGCGGCATTTGCCGTGGACGCGTTGTTGGAGGCCGCAGACGCCGGCATCGAACTGATCGTCTGCATCACCGAGAACATCCCTGCCCTGGACATGGCGCGCGCCCGCGCCTACCTGGACACGACCGACTCCATCCTGATCGGGCCGAACTGTCCTGGGCTGATCTCTCCGGGGTCGGCCAAAGTTGGGATCATGGCCGGTCATATTCACACACCGGGCAATGTCGGCATCGTCAGCCGTTCGGGCACGCTCACATACGAGGTGATCTATGCCCTGACAGCGCGCGGGATAGGCCAAAGCACAGCCGTCGGCATTGGCGGCGACCCTATCAAAGGGCTGAATTTTCTGGACGTATTGCAGATGTTTGCACAGGATTCAGGCACGGAGCAGGTCGTGTTGATTGGCGAGATTGGCGGCGCCGACGAGCAGGTGGCCGCCGACTACATCAGAACGGAGATGAGCAAACCGGTCATTGCCTTCATTGCAGGTCAGACCGCCCCACCCGGCAAACGCATGGGCCACGCCGGCGCGATCATTTCCGGTGGTGAAGGCACTGCCGCGGAGAAGATTGAAGCGCTCCAGAACGCCGGTGTTTCCATTGCCCGGCACCCCGAGGAGATCGCCGATCTGGCGGCGCAGAATATCTGATGGGTGGCTCGAAAGTATGCTATGATAAAACATAGTCCGCAGCGAACCAATTGACACTGAATGAAGGAGGGACGAATGTCGGAGCAGAGTTCAAACGGCCAGGCAATTGAAGTTCCTGCCGCTGCCAGTGCATTGTATCAGCCACCGCAATCGGCAATCGCCAACGCCAATGTCGCCAACTATCTGGAGCTGCGTCACGAGGCGCTCGCCGATATCGAGGCCTACTGGGACGCCCGCGCCCGCGAGTTGATCGACTGGTTTGAACCCTATGAAAAGGTGCTGGACGATAGCGGTGCGCCGTTCTTCAAGTGGTTTGTCGGCGGCAAAACCAATATCGCCTACAACGCCTTGGACAGGCACGTCAAGACTTGGCGCAAGCATAAACTGGCCTTGATCTGGGAAGCGGAGGATGGCGAGCGCAAGACGTACAGCTATTACCAACTCTGGCAGGAGGTCAACAAGTTCGCCAATGTCCTCAAAGCCAAGGGCGTCAGAAAGGGCGATACGGTCACCATCTATATGGGAAGGACTCCCGAACTGATGATGGCGATGCTGGCCGTCACCAAGATCGGCGCTGTCCACTCGGTGGTTTACGGCGGTTTCAGCGAGCAGGCGCTGGCCAGCCGCATTGACGACGCCCAATCCAAGGTGCTGATCACCAGTGACGGGGCCTGGTTGCGCGGCAAGACCGTCAATCTAAAGGACATTTCCGATGAGGCTGTCAAGCGCAGCCCGATTGTACAGACTGTGATCGTCCACCAGTGCACGTTGCAGGATGTGCAGATGACGCCGGGCCGCGATGACTGGTGGCACGAGCTGATGGCCCTGCCAATCGCCAGCCCCGCCTGTGAGTCGGAGCCGATGGACGCCGAAGATCCACTCTTCATCCTCTACACATCCGGCACAACCGGCCGGCCAAAGGGCGTCCTCCACACATGCGGTGGCTATCAGGTCTACACGGCCACGACGCTAAAATACGTTTTCGACCTGAAAGAGGATGACCTGTGGTGGTGCGCGGCCGACCCTGGCTGGATCACCGGCCACAGTTACATCGTCTACGCGCCTCTGATCCTCGGCGCAACCGGTTTCATGTATGAGGGCGCGCCCGATTACCCGCAGCCAAATCGCTACTGGAAGCTGGTGGAGGACTACGGCATTACCATTCTCTATACGGCGCCCACCGCCATACGCGGGCTGATGCGTTTCGGCGACTCTTGGGCCGAGCAACATGACCTCTCCAGCCTGCGCCTTCTGGGCAGCGTCGGTGAACCGATCAACCCGGAAGCGTGGCGCTGGTATCACCGGGTGATCGGCCATGGGAACTGCCCGATTATGGATACATGGTGGCAGACGGAAACAGGCGGCTTTATGATCACGCCTACTCCGGTTGTCCCGCTCAAGCCGGGCAGCGCCACGCTACCTTTCACGGGCATTGACGCCGAGGTCGTACGCGAAGACGGCTCCACCTGCGAGACGAACGAAGACGGCTACTTGGTTGTCAAACGTCCCTGGCCGGGCATGGCGCGTACCGTGTGGGGGGATCCGGACCGCTATGTGGAGCAGTATTGGTCCGAGTTTGCCCAGCAGGGTTGGTACTTTACCGGGGACAGCGCCCGCCGCGATGCCGACGACTACTTCTGGATCATCGGTCGCATGGACGATGTGATCAAGGTGAGCGGTTACCGGCTTGGAACGGCCGAGATCGAGAGCGCGCTGGTCAGCCATACTGATGTGGCCGAGGCCGCCTGCGTCGGCATCCCCGATGAGTTGCGGGGCAACGTGATTCACGCCTTCTGCATCCTCAACGAAGGCGTCAGCGGCAGCCCCGATCTGAACGACGCCTTGAAGTTGCACGTGCGTCACGAGGTCGGGCCGATTGCCGTTCCTGCGGAACTGAACTTTGTGGACGGCTTGCCTAAGACGCGTTCGGGCAAGATCATGCGCCGCCTGCTTAAGGCGCAGGTCCAGGGCCTGCCCATCGGCGACGTAAGTACACTGGCCGACTAAACGAAAAGGGAAAGGGGCAGCGTTCGTTGGCGCTGCCCCTTTGCGTTCACCCGTAGCTCAGCGGACGCTCGCTTTCGTCCGCGCATTCATTCAGAGCACGCTCCGCAGCACAATCTCCCCAAATGTCTCCTCTTGCTCGGCTGCGATCTCCTGCTGTTTGATCAGTTCCAGAACGGCTAGGAACGTAACGACGATTTCCAAACGGCTGCGGCTGCGGGAGAGAAGCGCGGAAAAGGGCAAAGCGCCATTGGCCGTGCCGTTGGCGCTGTTGAAACCGCTGATCCTCTTTCGAATGTCGGCGACCTTCTCGGCAATGGTGATCGGGTGAACTCGTACAGTGGGCGGGGCCACACTGCTGGGGAAGCTGCGCAGAGCCCGCTGTGCGGCCGCAGCCAGCTTCTCGAGGGTCAAGGCGGAGTAGTCCAACCTGCGTTCCACCTGCGGCGGCGGGGCCAAGCGCGCGTTTGTACGCAGTCCAATCTCGGATCGCAGACGCAATTCGTCGGTTGCGGCTTTGAAGCGGCGATAGTCCAGCAACTGCTGAATCAGCGTCTCGCTTGGCTTCTCTTCCACCTCCTCACCCGCCGGTTGGGGCAAAAGGCCGCGGCTCTTGATGTAGAGCAGGCGGGCAGCCACCGCCAGAAAATCGGCCAACGCCTCCGGTTCAATGTCCTGGATAGCCTCGATGGCGCGCAGATACTGATTAGTAATCGCCACCAGCGACACTTCTGTTATGTCGAGTTCCTGGCGTTCAATCAGATGGAGGAGCAGGGCGATCGGTCCGTCGTAGACTGGAAGATGCACCGCGTAGCCGGCGCCGAAAGGATTGGAGGTAACGTCCATGCCGTCTACGACTCAAGCAGCGAACGGAAGCGGCGTCCATCGTAGGCCAACTGCACAAGCCTCTGCGCGGCTGAAATGGTCTCGCTGTCATTCAGGCGGTCCATCTGAACGCCGGCATCCGCCAAGCGTTGCTCTTCTTGCGCGCTCAGGGTGGGGCCGGCAAGAGTGACAAAACGCGCCTGCAACGCATCCTCAAGGCGGGTCCCAGCGTTTGGCCTGAACCTTTCGAAATAGCTGCTGGCCTCGGCCATGGTCGTTGCCATCGACTCGTCGGTGGGGAAGAGGACATAATGATAGGGCAGGACTTCAATCTGAACCCGTTCGATCTCCGCCACCAGGATGTCGCGCCAACGGCCGCCGCCCAGCCATTCGCTTCCGGGGCAGGTTGTGTTGTTGTACGAGAACTCCCGGTGGCCCAACACGTTGGCGAGCGGAATCTCAAGTTCCTGCAACAGCCAAGCGATCAGACCTGCCCCCGCCTGAATCTGTTGCGCAGTCGGCAAATAGCCGTTCATAAAGCTGCCGGCAAAGACGACGCCCACAGTATAATAGTTGTGTCTGCCTACATGATAGCTTCGTTTCTCCACCGGCTGGGTCCGCAGGATTTCGCCGTCGTCGGGAATAAAATAATGGTAGCCGATGCCGGGCCAAGCTCTCTTGCCGCGCGTAAGGTCTTCGTCGATGTGCGCTTGAGCGATGCGCGCCGGCCCGATGGTAGTTGGCAGAGCTGAGTGATGGACCGCCAGGTAGGAGATGGCTGACAAAGGACGGTTGCGATAGCGCAGCGTGGCATGCCGGGGCAACTCTAGGAGTATGTCACGAATCTGCGGCTGCTCGACCTGCCGCCCGCGCTTCTGCCGCGTCCGCGCATCGGCCACCTCCTGCCGCAGCCGTTCACTTTCGCGTGCAGTTGTTTCGGCTTGGCGTTCCGCAGAGGGGCTGGCGGCGGCCTGCTGACCGGGTGGACTGAGACGTTCCTCGCGCGCGGCGATCTTCACAGCCGCCGCCGGTGTATCCGTTCCCGTCCGCACTGCGTTGATCAGAATGTCCTTCCAGCGCCTTCCTTGCAGCCATTGCTTGCCAGGGGAGGAATGGTTGATGAATTCGTTCACACCGCGGATGCTGGCCAGCGTCAATTGGGGGAACTCCTCCATCAGCCAGGCGATTAGCAGCCTTCCCGACTTGATCTGCGCCTGAGTCGGGATATCGTCGTTAAATTCACCGGCAAAGCCTATGTTGATGGCCCGGGAGATATACGGGATTCTGCCGTCCACCGCCTGCATCAGCGGCTGAGTCTGGTACACTGTGCCGTTGGAGGCGATGAAAAACTGGTACAGGATCCCCGGCAGCCGACGGTGGAATGCCGCGGCGATTGTCTGCAATGGGGTGATCGGCGGCGCGGCGGTGTGGTTGATGACGATAAACTCGACATCCTCCGGGCGACGCTGGTAAAGGCGCTGCGGATCGCGCGGCAGACGGGAGATCACGTCTTCGATCGGCGGCTTGGGCGTTTGCAATGGCTCCGGCTGCGGCGCGGTCGGGCTGTCTTGCGGCGCAGGGGGCGCCTCGTCCTCCCCATTCTCCGTCGGCGGCGACAGCGGTGAATCGGTGAGAAACTCGACGACTCTTTCGTGAAACGTCCGCTTCCAGGCAGGCCCGGCGCTGTAGGTGCTGCCGGGGCTGGAGGTATCAAGCAGTTCGCATAGACCGACGACGCTTTGCGCGGTCAGATGAAAGCGAGGCAGCAGCCAAGCGCACAGTTGGGCCGCTGCCGTCAATTGGAGCGAGGGCGGGACTACATCGTCAAAGTTTCCCTCCAGACAGATGTTTACACCGGTCAGGCTCCACTCGGCCTCATCGTTGACAACCGTATCCAGCGCAGACAGCTGGAGAATCTCGCCGTTTTCCTGCACAAAGTAATGGTAAGCGATGCCGGGATAGCCCTGCGAAATGTGCGCTTGCGCAATTGCCTCAATCGGCACGCCCGCGGGGGCGGCGGTGTGGCAGATCACCAACCGCTGGATTTGGTCGGGAGTGCGCCGCGCAAACGGATGGTCTCCCCGCGGTAAAGATGCAGAAATATCGGCGATAGCCGGCCCGTGCGGCGCGGAGGGGGAGCGCGTCTCCGCTCTGGCTTGCAGGTCGGGCGTCGTTTCAGGTAGCGGCGCCGGTTCCGTTCTGCGCCAATCCTGCGTTTGCGGGACGTCTGCGACCGGCGCTGCCGGCCTGGTTTCTGCCTGCCGAGGGCGCGCTTCGCTCACATTCAGCCAGCGGGTTAGAACATCCGATTGCATCTCCTCGAACCAATTCTCGCCGCCGCGAATCATGTCCAGGACCAAAGTATAATTGCCGGGACTGTCGGGGATGATCATCTGCGCGTCAAAGGTGACTTCCTCGCCTGGCGCGACATCGCGGGGCAAAGGTGTCAACAAGGGACGCCCATCAGGGTACGGCAGCTTCTCCCGATTCTGAGAGAAGTGATAGCTCAGGGCAACGTGTTGTGAACCGGTTGCGGGCCATGCGATCGTGCCGGTGTTACGGACCGTTACCGGGAAGTTAACTCGCTGACCGGCGTGCAACGGGCTGGGTGGTCTGCCTTTCAGCCACTGAACGCGGTAGACCATGCCGCGCCCCGGCTTAATGCTCTCCGTGAAGTCGGCATCCTGCATTTCGGGCGCGGCGGGCTGGGGCTGGTCTTCAGGTTGGGGAACGGGCCTGGGCACAGCTTTGGGCTGTTCAGTTTGCTTCTGCCACTGGTAATCGTGCCGCAGGGCGTTGCGGAAATCTTCAATGACACCCTCTTTGCCCTTGATATGCCAGCGGTCCACCTGCGGCCAGCGGTACAATACCAATGCCCGGATCTGCTGCGAGTTCTGGCGATTCCAACGGTCGATCTCGGCATATGCCGCCTGGACCCAACCCCTGTTTGCGTTTTCCCACGGGCTGCCTTGATCGGTCTCGGTAATGAAGACCGGCAGATTGCGCATATTGACAGGGATCGCCTGCATAAAGTCCCGATATGCCTGGAAGTGGCAATGATATTGGGGAAAGCCGGGGAGCTTGCTGTTATCCAGGATCAGGGTTGGATTGGTGCCGTGGGTATAGGTATGCAATGTGATTCCGTCGCAGCCGTTAGCGCCGCATTGCAACAAGATGTCCTGAAAGTACTTGATCCAATCGCCACCGGGGTTGCCGGGGTAAACTGTCTGGTTGTTCCAGGGCGCTACTGCGCCGATCAAGACTCGATCTTCTTCGTGGTCCGGGACGTTATGAATCGTTTGGCGGCACATCCCATAGCAACTGGCATAGAGTTGCGGCGTGATCAGCTCCTCCCCCCCGGTGAAATCGGTCGCGCTCGCGCGACTGGATGCGGGGAAAAGGGCGCTGAACCGCTCCGGCAGGCTGCGTAGCGTGGGGTCGTCGGCAAGCGAGTCGTCAATGTGTAGGCGCACGCCGGACGCGGCTGCCGTGCCTGCACGCTCGATTGAGTAGTTCATCTCGTTGCCAATGACCCAGCGGCTGCAGCCCCGGCTGGTGGAGACGAAATTGGCGCAACGACGAGCAAAGTTGGCGTATTCGCCGCTCGGTGGAAGCGTGCCCTGAGGATAGTATCCGTTGTTCAAGCGGACAATTACGCCCAGACCCTGACGACTGAAAGAGGTGTAATCTTTGCCCGAAAGATCGTTCGGATCATGCCCCAGGACTTCGCTGAAGACGATCCAGCCCGGTTTTCTGGCCGCGCGCATATACTCTTCGCCGCCACTATCATGGATGCCAAAGATGTAGTCTCTACTCACCGTTCGAAGACGCTGCCAACTTCAACCAAAGTGGAAACCGCTACCGCCAATATTGCGGGGATAGGGCCGCTGCACGTGGATAAGATCGCTGTGGAAGACGCACACGTTGTCGGCCTGAACGCCCCCATTACCGATATTCGGCGACTACTCGAACGCTCTAGTAAGTGGGGGAGGCAGACAGAGGCGCGCAAGTCTCAGCATTGTAATACAAGGGAAACAGATAGGCAAATACGTCTCAAATTTTCCTCTCAGCGCTGCGGCGTTCGGTTTCATGCCCGCGCCTGGACACGGTTGAGCAGATTCAGTAGCGGCCCGCGCTGTTCCATACCGCTCTCGCCGTAGTCGCTCAGGCCCAGAAAGACGCTGCGGCGGGCGCGGCGCAAGAGGCCGGTCAGCAGGCGGTATAGGCTGTCCTGGCGATACTGAGTCTCGTAAAGATCGCTCCAACTGCGCGCCCTCGGCCAGTTGCGAGAGAGAACATAAGGGTGGGTCAGGGGCTGGTTGATGCGTTGCCACCAGCCTTCCGCGCCGATGTCGAGCCAGAACTGCACATCTACTGCGCGGTTGCGCATCAGAAACGTGTAGGCCGGCGCGATGAAGACGGCATCGTCCGCCTCCGTCCACGCCGGCAGATAGAGAGCGCCCAGCGCGCCACTTTCCACCAATTCGATGTAATCGCGGCCAATTTCAAGCTGCGGGGAGGATTGCAGCCCGGTCGCTTGATCGCCCCGATGCTCACGGCCCGCAAGGTCCTGTCCGCCGACCGCCCAGCGGAAATTGCGTGCAGACCTGGCGAGCTGATCGGCCATGCGGGCCGCGTCGGGCTTGTTATGGAATCCGAAACCGGGCTGACTTAGCAGTTCGCCGAAGATGCGGGCAAAGAACTGGTCGAGAGGCGTATATTCGGTCTCCGCTCTGTAGGCGGCCAGCCAGCTGCGCAGCCGTTCGTAGACTTCACCGACGGCGAAGGTCACTCTGTTCTGCACGTCTCCCCGCAGGCTTTCAAATGCGAGCAATCTCCCGTCGGCGCCGCCCCGCAGACCGTAAACCGCGCCGGCCAGGACGCTGGCCCGCACCGGATCCAGTTGGGCGATGGCGCTGGCGAGAGTCAGCGTCACATCCGAGGGCAGGGGCGCGCGCTGCCAGGACGGGTGCGCCAGGTCGGCCAGCGTCAGAAGCGTCCGCACGGCCGGCTCTGCGTTCAGGGCGCGGCTGGGGCGGTGGCTGGTTGTCGGAATGCTCTTTTCATTCAGACGGGTCTGTAGGCTGAAGCGCAGGGCATCGCTGACGAAGGGCGCCAGCACCGCGATCTGGTCCGGCGCGAGGCCCTCCTCCTTTACGAGGCGCTCGATTTCGGCGACAACCCACTCTATCATCTGGGGATAGAAGCGATGGGACTGGTCCGGGAAGACAATCGGGGGACTGAGAGGCGCACCAACATCTCTATCGTCTGCGTCTTCCTGCGCGGCGTTTACTTCATCTTGCCGCCCAAGGGCATGGCGCATGTGATCAATCACTGCCGTCAACCCGGGCGCCTGGACGTGGGAGCGGGAGAGCCGCGTGCGGTGAGCCGTGAATTCGGCCAGGCGTTCCGCGCTGAGTTGATCCGCGCCCAGAAAAGCCCGGTAGCCGCCATCCTCATCGACCACGATCAGCGCGCTGTCGAGGTGGGGCAACCAACGGCGCACCAGTTCGTGTGCGGCATAGGTCTCTTCTTCGGCGTTGTCGAAGATCAGGTGACGATAGGTGCGAAAAAGATGGGTCTTGCACCACTCGTTTTCGAGAATCTCCTGCAAAAAGATTTGCATCTGTAAGCTGTAGTCGACCAGCGACTCCTCCTGACACAACGCCCGGAACTCCTGGCTGATGCGCCGGGCCGTGCGCAGGACATTCAGCCGCGCGGTCATCTGCTCCCCTTGCGGCACGGTGTTTTCCAGGCGCGCGTAGGCCTCGTCGATCGTGAAGCCGTGTAGCGCCGCCTTGTTGAGGTTGTCCAGCACCTGGCTGACGATGCGACTCCGTTGCAGGCGGATGGGGTCGAACTCGGCCTGCCGGACGGCTGCATTCACAAAGCGTTCCATGTGGTACTGCGTTGTCTCCAGGTTGAGGAAGGTCGGCTCCTTGCGAGGCTCTGCGAATCCGGCTGAGCGCGTCACCAACGGCCAGTACAGCGCCACGCTGGATCGGGCCAGAGATGCCACAGTCGTCACGTGTACCAGCGCGCCGGCCGGTATGTCCGAGCGGCGCAGCGCCACCGTGTAGGGCTGAGCGAGCGTGCGCTGGGGAACCAGCACCAGAATCTGATCGCCCCGCACCCGTTCCTGGCGCAGGAGCCACTGAATACGCTCTATGGCGGCGGACGTCTTGCCCGCGCCGAACGGTCCGCTCAGATACAGGGAATTGGGCTGAAGGAGCAGATCGTCAGGCAAAAGTCTGTGAATGGGCGTTGAAGGAGACAGCGATTGTGGTCGCAATTTTGATGCTTCTATCGGGCGAAGAATTCAAAAAAGGCCCCTGAGGTGGGGCGCGTGCTATCGTTGAGTAAAGGGCGCGACATGCTCAATGGCGGAGATGAAGAAGCGGATACGTTGGGGCACGGAGTACCCCTGCGCGCAAGAACTCCGGCCGGCCGTCAATTGGCGGTATACAGTTCGGCGAGGAGCGCTTGGATCACCGCCTCGGAATAGTCATACTGGCCTTCGCCGATCTTCAGATAACGGATCTGTCCGGCTTTATCGATAAAGTACATTGCCGGCCAATAGCGGTTGTGGTAGGAGCGCCATGTCTCCCACTCGTTGTCGATGGCGACGGCGAACGGGATCTTCAGCCGCTGCAGAGATTTCTCGACGTTTTCCACATCGCGTTCGTGTTTGAACTCCGGCGTATGAACCCCGATGATGACAAAACCGTCGTCCGCGTACTTCTGGTGCCATTCCCTCAACGAGGGAATTACATTGACGCAGTTGTATCACCCGTAGGTCCAGAACTCGACAAGCACGACTTTGCCGCGCAGGTCGGCCAACTTCATCGGCTCGGCGTTTAGCCAGACTTCGTTGAACAGTTCGGGTGCTTCTCCCTGGGGACGCAACTTGGCCAAAATTTCCAGTTGCTGCGCGGTCGGGCCAACGACCAATGCGGAATCCGAATCGTCCGCGGCCGTTGTCTGCTCATCCGTCCCGTCGCTCGCGTCCGTTTCGGCGGCCATTGCTTCTTCCTTGGCGGCAGCCTTCTCTGCACGTGTTTCCGCGACACGGGTCTGGATCGCTTCAACCTTTGCGTTCTGATCGTCTTGGGGCTGTGTCGTCGATTCCGGCATTGCGCAACCAGCAAGAACCAGTCCACAGACGAAAGCCAGCAGTACGTTTCTGTAGCGCCGCAGGCTCTGGTGTTGCGCTTCGCACAATCGAAAGGCGAACGCATGCCCGAAGCCTGGGAGGTTGTGCCGTCCGACTGTGTTGCCGGTCAATCCCTTCGTTCGAGTTTTCACGATTCATTGACTCTGATGGGTGCAAAGGGAGGCGCGCAGCGCGCGCCTCCAATCTTCACTGTTCTATTGACAATTACTCGTCCGACTTCTTCTCCATTTCGTCCGAGTCCATATCAGGTCCCATGGCGTCCACTTCGTCGAAGAAAAGATCGGCATCGGTTTGGCTCGGCAACATCAATTCATCGCCGATTTGAATGCGATTACAGTCCTCCGTCACCTCAGAATTGTTGACGCAGATAGCGGCCCAGTACCTGCTTTCGCCGTAGGCGCGCAATGCGATGGAGCCTAAGGTGTCCCCGGCCACCACCGTGTAAGGTGTTAACCCTTCCTCCATCAACTCGATTTTTTCCATCATCATGGCGTCGTCGGTCATCATGTCGTCCTTGTCGGCCATCATCTCGTCTTTGCCGGACTCCATGTCGTCCTTGTCGGCCTCCATGTCGTCCTTCTCACCCATCATGTCGTCCTTGTCCATCATCATCTTCTCTTCCATCATGGACATGGCTTCGGCATGGGTGGGGAGCATCAGCTCATCGCCGACTTGGATGAGGTTACAGTCTTCGAGCGAGTTGGCGCTGCAGATGGTGGACCAGTACTTGGCGCCGCCGTAGGCGCGCCTGGCGATGGAGCCCAAGGTGTCCCCGGCGGCGACGGTGTAGGGAGTGGGGCCATCCTCCATCAGCGTGATTGCTTCCATCATGGCGTCACCGGCCATCATGTCGTCCTTGTCGGCCATCATCTCGTCTTTGTCGGACTCCATGTCGTCCTTGTCGGCCATCATCTCGTCTTTCTCACTCATCATGCCATCTTCCTTGTCCATCATCATCTTCTCTTCCATCATGGACATGGCTTCGGCATGGGTGGGGAGCATCAGCTCATCGCCGACTTGGATGAGGTTACAGTCTTCGAGCGAGTTGGCGCTGCAGATGGTGGACCAGTACTTGGCGCCGCCGTAGGCGCGCCTGGCGATGGAGCCCAAGGTGTCCCCGGCGGCGACGGTGTAGGGAGTGGGGCCGTCCTCCATCAGCGTGATTGCTTCCATCATGGCGTCACCGGCCATCATGTCGTCTTTGTCGGACTCCATCTCGTCCTTTTCGTCCATCATTTCGTCATCGCCGGCCATCATAACAGGCTCGATGGTGACCTTGACGAGGGCGGTGACATCAGGATAGGTGAAGTCGTCATCCACGACGTGAACAGTGGCCATCCCATCGGCGGGACCGGTGTTGGCGGCGGACTGGCGTGGCGGTTGATTGGGGCCTGCGCCCGGCTCCTCATTGGCCTCCGTGCCCGCGTCCCACAGCAACAGTTCCGCGGTCACGTCGTGCATCATCATTTCCATCGCCATACCGTCCATATCGAAGAGGGCGATGCCCATTTCGTCCGGAGCAATGAAAAGATCGTTGGACTGCACGAACATGGTGGCAAATGAAAGATAGGGGGTATCGGGAGTGGCCTTAACCTCAAACTCGTAGGCGCCGCCCGGCAGCAACGGTCCAGGGCCATCGGCGCCGACCGGGGTATTGAAGGCACCCGCATGCAACTCCATGTTGGTCAGGGCCTCCAACAACAGGGACGGGTTGCCGTCTTCGGCCAGGGCCTCCAACCCGTAGCCGCGATCTGCTTCGCCGGTTGTAAAGAGGGGACCGGCTTCACTATGCAGCACCCAGACGCCCGGAGCAAAGGGTGTGGACAGGTCGGCGCCGCCGGAGATGTTTTCGATGCGCACCAGGAAGGTAACCGCACCCTCCATCATTTTTTCGTCATCTCCGCCATGGCTCGATTCCAATATTGGCCCGTTCCCCGCCATGGCGCTGTCCGCGGGAAGCAGCACAATTGTTGGAAAAAGCATCAACATAACGATGAGGAGTAAAGAAAGCTGTTTGCGTCGTTGCATGGGGCAATTCCTCCCTTCAGGTTGGTTTTATGCAAATGATATGCAACAATATGATCGAATTGAGGCCTACTGCCTCTATTGTACCACAAATTTAGAATTGTGTCAGGTAATAAGAATTAATAAACTCTTACCCATCAGTCGCTCGTAACCGTCGTCGCGGCATTCGAGCGAGGAGATCCACGCGGTATGACCGGCGTCAAGATTCTCGTCGTAGACGATGAACCCAGCATTCGTGAAGTGGTGAGCCTATACCTGGAGGAGATGGGATTCGACCCAACTGTCGTCGGGGACGGGCATGCCGCGCTGGAGTTGATACGAACGGACCCGCCAGACCTGCTGATTCTGGACGTGATGCTTCCAGGGGTTGACGGATACGAAATCACGCGCCAGGTGCGGGCCAACAGCGCGATTCCGATTATTTTGCTGACAGCGCGCGCGGATGAGATCGATCGCATCCTCGGCCTGGAAATGGGCGCCGATGATTATGTTGTCAAGCCCTTCAGCCCGCGTGAGCTGGTCAGCCGCGTCAAGGCGGTGCTGCGACGTACGCAGCAGGCCGCCGCGTCCCCTAGCAACGATAACCCAATCTCTGTCGGTTCGATGCGCATCGACCCGCGTACGCGCCGGGTGACCGTCGAAGGCGAAGAGATCGCACTTACCGTCAAAGAGTTTGACCTGCTGTGGATGTTTGTCAACAATCCTCAACAGGTATTCAACCGTGATCAACTGCTTGATCGGGTCTGGGGCGTGGCCGTGTACATCGACGCAAGCACAGTTACGGTCCACGTGCGGCGTCTGCGCGAGAAAATCGAGCGGGACCCTTCGAATCCGCAGCATATTATCACAGTATGGGGTGTAGGATATCGCTTCGAACCGGGCGAGCAATAGGCGGTGCGGGCAACGGGCGAGGCTAACCATCCATCGGGAGCAGGATCCATGAATACGACAACGTCTTTGCTGTCACCGGTTTCGCTGTCTATTCGCTTTCTTCTCGGCGTCGTCATCGCCGTCGTTGGCGGGCTACTGTTATTTCTGGCCGTTCTCAATCCGCCGCTGGACGAATTTTGGGCGATGGCGTTGTTTCTGACCGCGACCGCGCTCTTGTCGGTGGTTGCCGTCTACCTGGTTTATCGTCTGGGCTGGTTGCACCACTCCCCCCGCGTCAGTTGGACGCTGCTCGGGGGATACGGCTTCGCCAGCCTGCTGACCTTTGTAAACGTGTTCGTGACTGCCCGGTTGATGTTCGCCAGCGATCACGACCTGCGTCTGGCCGCGGTTCTGCTCATCTTTGCCGGCGGCATCGCCACTGCGCTTGGGTATTTCCTGTCGACAGCGTTGTCGGAGAAGATTCAGTGGGTGGGCCGGGCCGCCGCGGCGATTGCCGAAGGCAGGCGGGACGTGCGCGTGGAGGTTGTTGGCAGGGATGAACTGGCGCAGTTGGGCCAAACTTTCAATCAGATGGCTTCCCGACTCGAGGAGGCGGAGCAGCAGCAGCGCGAGACGGAGCAGTTGCGCCGCAACCTGCTGGCCTGGATCGGCCATGATCTGCGCACGCCTCTGGCCTCGATCCAGGCGTTGGTGGAGGCGCTGGCCGACGGCATCGTAACCGAACCGGCCAAGGCGAAGCACTATCTGCGCACGGTGCAGCGCGACGCAGCCTCGCTCTCCTCCCTGATCGATGAGTTGTTCGAAATGGCCCAGATCGAAGCGGGCAGCCTGCAACTGGACCGGCAGCCCATCTCCCTCTCCGATCTGATCTCAGACACGCTCGAGAGTTTTGCCGTGAAGGCCGAGGAACACGAAATCGTTCTGTCTGGCAGCGCCGACCCGCGCGTTGACCCGGTCTGGGTTGACGCCGGCCTGATCGGGCGTGTGCTGACCAATTTGATCGGCAATGCGATGCGGCACACGTTAAAGGGGGGCGCCGTCTCGGTCAGCGCGCAGGGAGTAATCGGCGGCGTGCGCGTGGACGTGTACGACTCCGGGCCGGGCATTCCTGCAGAGAGCCTGTCCAAGGTTTTTGAGCAGTTCTATCGCGGCGAGCAGTCCCGCAGCCGCGCCTATGGCGGCGGCTCCGGCCTTGGGCTGACGATTGCCAAAGCCATTGTCGAGGCGCACGGCGGCGCCATTGGCGCCGAGAACCGCTTCGAAAGGGGCGCGCGTTTCTACTTTGTCCTGCCGAACGAGTAGGATGTTGCAAATATCGAAGTGAATCCATAGACAGACAACGAGCAAGAACAGAGAATTCGCGAATCGCAAGGCGACAGCGAATTAGTTCGATCTGCATGATTCTCTGGACTACCTCGACGAGTTCAGGGAAGCGCCGATAGAGAAGGTGAGGGAATCGCCAGATCTGTTGAAATCTCTTACGATTCGGCTGAGTTCCAGTATGTTTGGGGAACTCGGACATCAGGCGGAAGAAAGGGGCGTTGAGGCTACCGCGCTAGCTCGGATGTGGGTTGTGGAGCAACTGCAAACCGAGTAGGGGCAGGATCATTCGCCGGACCCTCAGGCTCAAAAGCATCAGTCGAGAGCTACCGACAGAGGTAGCTCTTTGCATTTGTTAAAGCTCAAATAGCTATTCTTGTGGCCGCGTCCTCGATATCCCGGCCCGCTCGACAATCTCTGGGACGGCCTCCTCCTGGCGGTAGGCCATGATGTGGACGCCGCGCACGCCCTCGATCTGCCGCACCTGTTCGATGATCTCCACGCAGATGCGGATGCCCTCCTCACGTTTCTGCTTTCTCGGCGTTTTCGCCAGCCTCTCCACGACCGCATCGGGGATATGCACGCCGGGCACGCGGCTGCGCATGAACTGCGCGGCCCGTTCGGAGCGCAGCGGCCCCACGCCCACCAGTATGTAGACACGCTCGTGCAGGCCCATGTCGCGCGCCCGGCGCATGAACGCCTCAAAGACCGGCACGTCGTAACAGTATTGTGTCTGAATGAACTCGGCGCCGGCCTCAATCTTCTTCGCCAAGCGTAGATGGCGCAGATCCTGCGGCGGCACGAAGGGGTTGGCGGCCGCGCCGAGGAAGAAGCGGGGCGGTGTGGTCAGCTTGCGCCCGCTGAGGAACACGCCGCGGTCGCGCATAATCTGGGCGGTGCGCAGCAGTTGCAGCGCGTCAAAGTCAAAGACTCGCCGGGCCTCCGGCTGGTCGCCCGCGCTCACATCGTCGCCGGTGAGGCAGAGTACATTATGGACGCCGAGCGCGGGCGCGCCCAGCAGGTCGCCCTGAATGGCGATGCGGTTGCGATCACGGCAACTCACCTGCAGGATCGGCTCATAGCCCGCCTTCGCCATAAGCGCGCAACAGGCGACGCTGCTCATGTGGCAGTTGGCGCCGGAACCGTCGGTGGCGTTGATGCCGTCGCAGACATCCCCCAATGCCAGCACGTTTGCATAGACATCCTTCGGGTCGGCGGAGTCCGGCGCGTTAAGTTCGGCGGTCACGGCAAAATGGCCGGCGCGCAGCACCTGCTCGAGACGGGAGCCGGATTCAAGCGTTTCCTGGTCGTTATCTGGCGGAACCTGGTCTGGACGTTGCATAAGCAGGGCGGAAGGGGTGGGAAATCGTTGTGGCTGAGGAGAGACCGGGCTTATGCCGAGTCGGTCTCCTCCAATTCAATCGTCGACCAACCGGATGGGTGGTGCGCGTCGACGCCATCCAGCAGGTTCAGCCAGGCGCTGCTGTTGTGCAAGGAGCGGTTAACGGGCGGCTGCAAGAGCTGGATCTCGCCGCCGTAGCGGCCCATCTGCGCGTCCCGCCGCCACGCCTGCACCCATACGCAGGGCATGTCCGGGATCACCTCGCAGTGACCGTTCTGGCGCACGCCGCCGCAGGGACCGTTGCGCAGGTTCTTCGGACAGTTCATCGGGCAGGTCATGCCGGTGCTGTGGAGAATGCACTGGCCGCACATCTGGCAGTTGAATAGATAGCCCTTGGAGACCTCTTCACTCCAGACGAAAACGCGCGCCGTCCACGCCGCCGGCGCGATGCGCTTCAGCAACGGGTAAACGAACTGCAGCGTCGACTTGGAGGCCGCGTAAACCACCTCCAAAAGGCGCGGGCGGTTCTTCAACCATTCACTGCCGGGCATTCGTTTGGATTCGGCGAAGGAAGACAAGGTAGCGATAGCAGGACCTTTCTGAATTTACGGCCGACATCCAGATCATACCACAAGAGGATCGGTTCGCTCCAGCTCTGCCGCCGCCGAGTGCAGGGCATACGCATCTAAAGTGCGTCCACATCGGGAACCGGCTTATTGCTGAGTTGCGTATTGCGCATTCCGGATTGCGTAAGGGCAGGCGAGACGGCCCCGATTCAGTTGCTATCTTCGCCCGAAGAGTCTCTGTTTCAAATGGGATTCAGATCAGAGGCTTTTTTGGGGCGGTTGGATGGGTTAACAGGCAGGAGCGCGCGTACGAGAGATTTGGTGAGAGTGGGCAAGAAAATTCTCGGTGCATCACGGGAGACGGGAGGCTGGGCGAAGGCCGCCGGCGTCGTCGCGGCGGGCGGCGCACTGGCGCAGAGCGGGGCAAAGCGCTGCATGAATTCATGTGATGCCCTGCTTTGTATCCTGTCGGTATCCTGTCGGTGCGGGCGGAGAGTATCAAAGTGGCGCGAAGTGGCGCGAAGTGCCGCGTGAATTCGTGTGCTGCTTTACTCTTTCCGCAAAAATTTTTGCGGATTGGCGCAGCGTGTTGCGCCGGCTGCGGCGGCGTTATGGTTTTGCGACTAAGTATGTTCTGCAAGATAGTATCCGTTTGTTAAGGTACAGAGATGGTTCGCGGTCGCCTTGGACTTTCAGCTATGGATACAGCCTATACGATTGTTCAGGCCCTTGCAAGGACACCGGACACCGGACACCGGGCACAGGGCATACGCATCAAAATCCGTCTGCCAATTCTGTATGCCAATTCTGTCGGGATTCCTAACAGAAGGACGTGATAACAGGTGGAAATCGCTGTAAGCCTACTGATTGGCGACGGAAATTCAGCGCAACAAAGGCCGTCGGTCGTCGAAACCGGTCAGATTCATAGCCTGCGCCCCATCATTCGTACAATTTACAGTGTCTGAACCCGATCCGGAAGAGATCATGGCAGCATTTCGGTGCTTTGACCCAATATAGATTTAATTGCCCTGCCGCCGAGTGTGTATCCCAAAATGGGGGCGGCCCGCTGAAGCGGAACCTTCCGGCTTCCTTTTGCCAGTTTCGAGGATATCCACGAAGGACACAAAGGGGCACGAAGGAAAGAGGAGACGGCGATCCCAGGGGGATGATCGCAAATCTGGACCGCGCACCGCCGGCGGCGCGGACTGTGAACAGGGCCGATCGAGTCTTCAGCCCGCTTGCTGCGCGCGCCAGGTTTCGTATTCTGTCTGGGCGTCCTCCCGCAAGGGATAGTAGTTGCGCAGGTCGCCGCCTTCGGCCAGTCTCATGCGCGAGAATTCCTCCCATTCGGCGTGTTCGCCCGCCTTCTGTGCCAACTCCGGGGCCAGCGCGATGGGCACGACAACGGCGCCATCGTCGTCGGCGACAATGATGTCGCCGGGCATCACGGTTGTCTCACCGCACGCCACCGGCACATTGACCGCAAACGGGAAGATGTTGGTCTGGGTATGGAAGTTGGGCGTGACGCCGCGCAGCCACAGGCCCAGGTCCAGCTCTTTGGCCTTGGGATAGTCGCGGATGCAGCCGTCGATGACAACACCGACACCACCCCGGCCCTGGAAATAGGTCAGCATCATCTCGCCGAAAACGCCGCTGGCCATATCGCCCCTGGCATCAACGACGACAATGTCCCCCGGCTGGGTATGGTAGAGGACATGGCGGTGAAGCTGCTGCTCCGGGTCGTTGTACTCGTCCACGCCATAAAGGTCTTCCCGCTTGGGCATGAACTGGAGCGTCAGCGCGGGGCCGGCAACAACCTTGCCGGGTGTCAAGGGCCGCGGGCCCCGAATCTGCGGGTCGCTGATGCCCAGACGGCTCAGTTCTCCGCTGGCAGTGGCCGCGCCGATCTCCGCCAAAGCCTCGACCAACGCCTGCTTTGGGCGCTGAATATCCTCGGTTCGAATCGTCATTCTTCAACCTCCGGTCATTGCGTTGTCAAAGTCATCGCTCCAATTATAGCCCTTTCCACAGCCGCTCAAGAATCGGCGGCTGCGTCTACGCGATGCGCAACACGCAACGTCGCTAAGCGCCGGTTTCCGATCGGAACAGTTACAGTTTGGATGCTGGGTTGCTTTTCTGCGGTCGAAGCGTATGGTACAATTTCTCTGTAAGTTCATTTGTTCGAAAGCGGCTCCTTGCCGGCCTTTTGTTGGCTCACAGGACAGCGGGTGTTTCCGTCGCAGCGGTTCGCCCCCATTGCATCGTGTGAGGATCACTTGACATGGGTAGAGATGTTGAACGCACGGCGCTGACCAGGTTCAACCTGGGGAGGCATATTTCGTCTCGGCGGCAGCTTCAGCTAACCGGTTGCGTCGCCCTGCTGATCGCGGCGCTGACGTTTTCGGTTGGTTCCGGCTTCGGATTTTTCATCGGCCGGATGAGCAGTTCCGAGGCGGTCGCCGACACGGCGGCCGCGGCAGAGACAGAGGGTGCGCTGGCGCCTGAGCACTTGGACATCTTCTGGGAGGCGATGGAACTGCTGGAGGAGGACTTCTACGGCGAAATTCCGTCCTCTATAGAGCGCAGCTACGGCGCAATTCGCGGCGTGTTGGAGACACTTGACGATCAGAATACCGGCTTCCTGGACCCGGAGGAGGCCTCCAGTTTCATGGAGGGCATTGAGGGCAGTTTTGAAGGGATTGGTGCGTTTGTAGAATGGGCTGAAGACGAAGGCGCGGTGCGCATTGTGGAGCCGTTCGAGGATCAGCCGGCCTGGAATGCCGGCATCCGCCGCGGCGATCTGATCATCGCTGTCAACGGTGAAGATGTGGCCGAACTTTCCAATCTTAGCGAAGCGATCAACCGAATCAAGGGGCCGCGCGGCACCGACGTGCTCCTGACTATTCGTCGCGAAGGTGTGGAGGATCCGTATGAGATCCCAGTGACCCGCGACGTGGTTGAGGTCCCTGTCGTCGAGACCGAGGTCTACGGTGAGAATGATGAGTTCGCCTACGTACACCTCCAGCGGTTTTCTGACGATGCCGGCACCAAGCTGCGGGCTGCGCTTGAAGCGTTGCTGACCGACGAGACGCAGGGCCTGATCTTCGATTTGCGAGGAAATCCCGGCGGTCTGTTGCGCGAGGCGATCCAGGTGACGAGCGTCTTTCTGGAAGACGAGCGCGTGCTGATTGAACGCTTCAGCGACGGCACTGAGGAGTTCTATGACACTGAAGGCGATGCTCTCGTGGCCGGCGATCTGCCCCTGATTGTGCTGGTTGACGAGGGCAGCGCCAGCGCCAGCGAAATCGTGGCCGGCGCGCTGCAAGACGCGGAACGAGCGCGCCTGGTTGGCGTAACGACATATGGGAAAGGGAGTGTGCAGTTGCCCCATACGCTCAGCGATGATAGCTTGCTGCGGGTGACGATCGCGCGCTGGTATACGCCGGCTGACCGTTCCATCAACGGCACGGGATTGGAACCGGATATCGTGGTCGAACGTACAAATGAGCAGCGGGAAAACGAGGAAGACCCGCAACTTGAGCGGGCCATCGAACTGCTCAGCGCTGAAGAGTGAGCGGCGGTACAAAGAGGGCAGATTCCAGCGGCGCGGCGGTGAGGACATTCAGAGAGAGCATAGACATTGGCCAAGAAAAAGCAGCAAATAGTGGCGACCGGGCCCCGAACCGTCGCCACAAACCGCAAGGCCCGCCACGATTACTTTATCGAGGAGACCTTTGAAGCGGGAATGGCCCTGACCGGAACGGAGATAAAGTCGGCGCGCGCCGGCGTGGTCAACCTGCGAGAGGGCTTTGTGCTCGTGCGCGATGGCGAGGCGTGGCTGATGGGCGTGCATATCGCCCAGTACCGGCAGGGCAATCGCGCCAACCACGAGGAGACGCGCACGCGCAAGCTGCTGCTGCACAGACGGCAGATCGATTATCTGCACGAGTGTGCCACCCAGCGCAACTGGACGATCGTGCCGCTGCGCATGTACATCAACGCGGCCGGCCTGGCCAAAGTTCAGATTGCGCTGGCGCGCGGCAAGAGACAGTACGACAAGCGCCAAACGATCGCCAGGCGGGATGCTGATCGAGACGTCAGTCGCGCCTTGAAACAGCAGCAACGCGACGTTGGCGCCAGGGGTTAGACCAGAGGATGAAATGAATACCGGATTGACGCCGGAGAAGATAAAGGAGATAGGAGAACAGGTGCGAGACTTTGTTCTCGCAACGACCAAGCCAGAAAATGTCAGCGAGACATTGCGTCGGCGTATTCTCGAAACGACCACGCCTGAAGAGAGACTGGCGGGACTCGACGTGGAGGAAAGGTTGGCGGGCATGAGCGCCGCGGAGCGCAGAGCGCTTTTGCGACTTTTGCAGGAGGAGTTGGACACCGGCGGAAGCGAGGAGGCTAGAGGGAACGGTGGTGGTGTATGATGCTGGGATAATTGCTGGACCAACGCTATGAACCAGGCGTTGATCGATCATCCCGGTTTGGAAATGAGCCCCGTGTCCTGACGATCTTCTTTGCCGCCGCTATCCTCAACCAGGCTATGATCCACAATTCAGGACGATAATGGCTTCTGTCTCGCAGCAGCCCGACCAGCAGCTAGAGCGCGTGCTGGAAACAGTTTTCGCCGCCCGCAAATATGGCAGCGTTCATCCGGGGCTGGCACGCGCAATCGCCGCAGCTGAACTGGCTAAGGGCCGCTCCCTGAAAGAAGCGGTTAAAGCGACAAAGAATCAGCTACACCAGAGCGCAACTGTCTATTTCCGCCAGAATCCTGACTACGACGAAACGGTCCGGCAACTGCAAGCGGTGATCGGTTCGATTGATTGCGGGCGAGACACCTACGCGCACAGCGATAATGAATCCGTGCGTCCGCTTCTGCGCCGCATAATGGGCGCCCACGCCTCAACCTACGAGCGGCTGCCGCTGCTCGACACGATCTACGGGCAGATCTTCCAACGACTCCCACCGGTCAATTCAGCGTTGGACGTTGCCTGCGGCCTGCACCCGCTGGCGCGGCCGTGGATGCCGCTGCCGCCGGACCTGGCCTACACCGCCTACGACATATTCGCCGATCAGATCGACTTTATCAACCGCTTTTTCGGCGTGATGGGTTACGCCGGGGTTGCGGTGCAGCGCAATGCGCTGGAGGACATGAGCGCGCCCGCGGCTGACATCGCCTTCCTCCTCAAGACGCTTCCCTGTCTGGAACAGATCGAAAGCGGGGCCGGACGACGACTCCTGCACCAGATCGACGCACCGATTCTGGTCGTCTCCTTCCCCAGCCACAGTCTGGCTGGCCGCAAGAAGGGCATGGCGCATCATTATGCAGCCTATTTCGACGCGATCACAGCGGGCAGCGGATGGCAGGTGGAGTCGCTCACGTATCCTTCGGAGCTGGTCTACATCGTGCGCAAATGATCGACGCAGCCCAGCGGTCTTGCCTGCGTGCCGGCACGAGTTCAGTCTTGCGGAATGCACAATGGCGAAAACGTTGGTCCAGTTGAACTCTGCCCTGCTCCGAGGCATTCTTGCCGACCACTAACCACCGATCCTCCAATACAGGAATCGATCCGTCGCAGAGGAGATGACAAAGCCGGCCTTCTGCAAGACGCGCATTGAGGCCACATTGGTGTTGGCCGTCTCGGCGATTACCCCGGTAACCGACTCCTGCAGCAACGCCCAGCTTACCATCACTTCGACCGCCTCCGTGGCCAGGCCGCGATTGTGATAATAGGGATCGAAGCCGTAGCCGATCTCCACCTCGCCGGTCTGGTCCGGCGCTCCTTTGAACGCCAGATTGCCGATGATGCGCCGCTCCTCCTCCAGGACGGCGGACCACTGGCAGTGCCAGAGCGCGTGGTGCGGTCTGCGCTGGATGTGGCCGATGGCCCGCGAGACGATCGGATGCAACTCGTCGTCCAAACGCTGCCCGCTGGCGGGCAGGCCAAGGGCCTTTTCCAGGCGGGCAAAGTTATCCCGCTGCCAGCGCATCCGCTTTGCCGTCAGAGCAATAAGCGTCAGCCGGCGGGTTTTGAGGCGGGTCATGGGCGGCGGGCGTTCCGAGCTGAAACCAGTCCGATTCTGGGCTGGGCTTGGATTGGAAAAGACGGGCGGCTGTGGCTCACAATGCCGGTCTTCAACTGCGGCTCCGGATGGTCGGGCGGGTCATTTGCGGGCCGCGGCCGCGGCGGTAAACGAGCAGTGTGCGCTTGAATTCGATGACGACGACGCCATCCTGGTTGAAGCCGACTGTGCGGACAGTGACGATCCCCTGGTGGGGGCGGCTGTTAGAGGGGCGCAGATGCAACACTTCACTCTGGGCATAGATGGTATCGCCCTCAAAGACCGGCGCCGGCAAACGCACCTCGTCCCAGCCCAGATTGACCGCGTTCTGCGAAATGTCGGCGACGGACAGCCCGGTCACCAGCGCCAGCGTAAAGGTCGAGTCCACCAGGGGGCGCCCCCATTCGGTCTGGCTGGCATAATGGGCGTCGAAGTGGATCGGGTTCGGATTCATCGTCAGGAGCGTGAACCACACATTGTCGGCGGCCAGCACGGTGCGCCCGAGATTGTGTTCAAACAGGTCGCCCAGGTTGAAATCTTCGAAGTAGCGTCCGTGACCATCTGTCTGTGTGGACATTCCCGCTGCCTTTCCGCGCTATGTCTGTCTGAAGGCTGATTCCTGCAGTTCGGGGATGGGCTATGATCAGAAGGGGCGCTCCTTAGAGGGCAAGCGGAAGTCGCGCTTCGCCGGCCATCGTCTACACGACGCCATCACGCTGGAACCCCTCGACCGCCGCGGGCGCATAGCCCAATTCGGTCAGCAGCGTCTGCGTATGGCTGCCCGCCGCCGGGATCGGGTCGAAGCGCGGCGGCCACTCTTGACTGGTGGTCGCCGGATGCAACGCCGGCAGCGGCCCCACGGGCGACTCGACCTCGGCCACGCGTGCGCGCGCAACAAGCTGCGGATGCTGCCAAAACGATTGCACATCGCGCAGTTCAGCGTTGGCGATCTGCGCCCGCTCCATGCGCGCGGCGACCTCCTCCGCCGTCAAAGCGGCGAAGACCGACTCGATCTCGCGCCGCAATGCCGTGCGATTCTGCACGCGCAGGCTGTTGTCGGTGAAGCGGGAGTCGGCGGCCAGTTCCGGCCTTTCCAGCACCGCTGCGCAGAAGCGCTCCCACTCGCGCTGATTCTGAATGGCGAAGAGGACGGTGCGCCCGTCGCCGGTGGCGTAGGGGCCATAGGGCGCGATCGACGGATGGTTGGCGCCGGTGCGCGGCAGGGCCGACCCGGCCAGGGCGTAGTAGGCGGGGAAGCCCATCCACTCGCACAGGCCGTCGAAGAGCGAGACGTGCAGCACCTGCCCGCCGCCGGCGCGCTCGCGCTGGAGCAGGGCCGCCAGGATGCTGCTGTAGGCGTACATGGCCCCGGCGATGTCGGCGACGGGAATGCCGGTCTTGGCCGCCTCCGTCTCGCTGCCGGTGACCGAGACGACGCCGGTCTCCGCCTGGATCAGCAGGTCGTAGGCCTTTTTGTCGCGGTAGGGGCCGTCGGCGCCGTACCCGCTGAGGTGGCACACGATCAGGTCGGGGAAATCGGCCTGCAGGCGGGCGTCGTCGAAGCCGAGCCGCTCGACCGCGCCGGGCGCCAGGTTCTGGACGAAGACATCGGCCCGCTGCAGCAGCTGCGCCAGGATCTCCTGACCGGCCGCGGCCTTCAGGTTGAGCGTCAGCGACTCCTTCGAGCGGTTGGCCCAGGCGAAGTGGCTGCACAACCCGAGGGCGGCGGCGTCATAGTGGCGGGCGAAATCTCCGCCGCCGGGCCGCTCGATCTTGATGACGCGGGCGCCGAGGTCGGCCAGATGGCGCGTGGCCAGCGGCGCCGCGATCGCCTGCTCCAATGAGAGTACGGTGACGTGTGACAGTGGCAATGGCATGTGAACTGTGATTCCACCAACGCCTGGGCAAAACGCGATAGTCAGTAAGAGCGCGGCAGGCCCAGGACGTGCTGCGCCAGATAGGAGAGCACGAGGTTGTTGGAGATTGGCGCGATCTGGTAGAGCTTGGCTTCGCGGAACTTGCGCTCGACATCATGTTCGCGGGCGAAGCCGAAGCCGCCGTGCGTTTGCAGACAGACGTTGGCCGCTTCCCAGGCGGCGTCCGCGGCCAGCATTTTGGCCATGTTTGCTTCGGCGCCGCAAGCCTGTTCAGCGTCGAACAGATGCGCCGCCTGCCAGCGCATCAGGTCGGCGGCGCGCAGGTTGGCGTAGGCCTGGGCGATGGGGAACTGCACGCCCTGGTTCTGGCCGATGGGCCGGTCAAAGACGATGCGCTGGTTGGCGTACTCGACCGACCGCTCGATGAACCAGCCGCCGTCGCCGACCGACTCGGCCGCGATCAGGATGCGTTCGGCGTTCATGCCGTCGAGGATGTAGCGGAAGCCCTTGCCCTCTTCGCCAATGCGGTTGGCCGCGGGCACGCGCAGGCCGTCGAAAAAGACCTCGGTCGTGTGATGGTTGATCATCGTCTCGAGCGGGCGGATTGTCAACCTGTGTTCGCCCGCCGTGCGCAGGTCGACCAGGAAAAGGGACAGCCCCTCGGTGCGCTTGGTGACCGCGTCGAGCGGGGTGGTGCGCGCCAGCAGCAGCATCAGGTCGGAATGTTGGGCGCGGCTGGTCCAGATCTTCTGGCCGGTGACGACGTACTCGTCGCCGTCGCGTTCGGCGCGCGTCTGGATGCGGGTGGTGTCGGAGCCGGCGGTCGGCTCGGTAACGCCGAAGGCCTGCAGGCGCAAGCGCCCCGCGGCCAGCGGCGGCAGCCACTGTTCGCACTGTTCCACCGAGCCGTGGCGCACGAGCGCGCCCATGATGTACATCTGGGCGTGGCAGACGCCGGCGTTGCCGCCGCTGCGGTTGACCTCTTCCAGAATGACCGAGGCCTCGACGATCGACGCGCCGCCGCCGCCGTACTGCTCGGGGATCAGCGCGGCGAGGAAGCCGGCCGCGGTCATGGCGTCGACGAACTCGACGGGGTAGGCGCGCGCCGCGTCCAGCCGCTGCCAGTAGGGGCCGGGGAAGCGGGCGCACAGTTGCCGGACGCCGCGGCGCAGTTCGGGGTAATGGTTGTTTGTGTCGATTTCGATGGGAGATGGTGACATGGGTGTATGTTGGATGGCAAGTGGTAACTGAACGAATTGCCTGTTTCTAGAAAACGCCTGATGGAGTGGTCAGTGGACTTTATCCAATATGTTCAAGAGCCGAAAATAGCCTGGCCAGGTGGCAGTTCTACAAAATCTAACTCAAGGAAATAATCTGAGATCGTGACAAAACTTTTGCGATGATGTAATATTGCAACAGATGCGAGAATATGAAAAGAAAGGACTGTCATTTTTCTGGTAAAGGAGCGAACAAGTGACAAAGAGCGATTTGAGAGTTCCTTCATATCAGGAAGGGTCGAAGTTTCCGTGGGTCACTGGTTTGGAGGCACGCGACAGATATAGGCTTTGGCTCCGATACTCAGACGGAACTGAAGGTGAAATTGATCTATCTGATATGGCCGATACCGAACTGTTTTCTGACTGGCAGAAGCCAGGCGCTTTTGAACAGGTCGAAATCGGTGACTACGGTGAAGTATTCTGGACGGAAGATGCTGCTCTTTGCGCAGATTCCCTATATCTAGACCTTACAGATCAGTCATAAGAAGAGTTCATGTCGAAGTAGCTGTTTATGCCAGAGATATGTCGTCTTTCCAGCCCGGAAATCGTCATCTCCGTATTTCCTCGTGAGCACCACCAGCGCCCCCACTTTCATGCTTCTTGTGTAACTACTCAGCCTCGTCTGGGAAGTTGCTTGAAAAGGAACGGTCATCGGTTAAAAAGACCAAAAATGACTGCCGGAAAGCGTGAATCCTCCATCTACACGCCATAATTCGCACCATCTGTGCCGTTTTAACCCGAACCTGACCTTTTCAGACAGATTCCAAACACGATTCATTACACTTGGATGACTTGGTTGCCCATTGAAAGTCGCACATTGGGTAATGGCTGAGTAGTTACCTTCTTGTCAAGGCAAGAAAATATCGTTAAGCATTGCCGACCTGGAGATACTTGACGGATTTCTCCCCAACAATGCCTTGCGGCGTGTACTGCGGTGGGCGGAAATTCACAAGGAAGAGATTCAGGCTGCTTGGAATGCTGTGCAGTCGGGCAAAAGACCCAAGAAGATTAGCAGCCAGGTTTGACAAGAACCTGCAAGTCATCAAACCACCTTATTTTGCAGCCGGTGCTGAATCTCGGTGGCTGAAGCCGTCTCGAAAAACAACTCCAATGCCTCCTTAAGATTGGCTCTCGCCTTGGCCACGGTTTCTCCCTGGCTGGCGATGTCCAACTGTGGGCAGAGGGCGATGTAGTAATCGACTTCGCGTTCGATGATGGCTGTCAGCTGTCTGGTCATGGTCTGAACTGTGATTTGTGTGATTAGGGGATGGGCTGTGATGAAAACCGTGTAGACGCTGGGCCTGAATGATATCGACAGAGAACTGCGGCGATCCGGGAATCAGTTGAATCATGGTTCAGACAGGCTATCCGTCTTTCCACACGCGGGCGATGGCATCCGGTATCTTATTCTCGAAATTTTCACACAGTTGGCGCACGCCGCGCCGCGGATTGGTGAACTGTCCGCTCGTGTCGATCTCAATCTGGGACGGTGACATGGACATATGCCGACTGGTCGTGAGGGACCGACTGAACGAATCCCTTATTTTCGCTCGTTATGGATGGAGGCATAAATCAGTTACTTCCATCTCCCCTTTGAGCACTGCTTCTCCTCTTACCCTTGCGATTCCACATATGTTTACGATATACTTCATACTCCCCTCTTTCTGTCCTCCGCCAATGCTCAATTGCTTTGATTGCCTCCCTGATCGAACGGACTTTCCCATTGACACGTTTACAATGGGACGGAACACCATGCACATCATCGTTGTGATACCTGTAAACAATCCATTCTTTCGAGTCATAAAGGACTATGACAAGTTCTGTTCCATTGATATGACACGTATACCCCTCGCACTCATTTCCTCCTTCGTACTCTCTTATTTCTGCCTTTTTTTCTTCAGATTCTTTTCTTTCCCTCCTAAATTCGTCTTCAGCGCTCCAGCTTTCATCTACGATTTCAGACTTAACGCGAGGCTCAAATATGAAATCCTCGATATAGGAAGGAACCGATTCAATGAAGTCTGCTTTTACGGAATGACCTAGCAAATACTCGACATAAGAATGTTCAGGTTCAATAAATTTGATCTTTATCTCTTCAGACCGTGATATTTTTTCAAACAGATTCTTGTCGGGATTCCAAACGATATCTCCCATCTGGGCACGACGCAGAAAATGGGAAAAATCATTGTCAACCCATGTATCATTGACAATGCCATCCATCGTATTCAACATCTCCCTGGTGGAAGGCAGAACTTCGATGAGATCGAGGGTGCTTTCTGCATCATGGTAGAAAAGATCGGCGTATGCGTTAAGAGTGACGTTATTATGTCTCTTCCGCAACCAGCTGTTCATGTCGTCGATCTCACGCTGACCGATTCCACTGTTGGCGTGTTCAGGCCACGCTTTATCTAATTTCTCATCGAGATAATAGTCGATCCTTTGTTCTACAGAGTTCAGTCCGTGATTCGTGAACACTTTGGCTTGAAGGATGTCGGTCAAGGCGGACCAGATTTCGAGCATCGCGCCGGGATGGGTGGTTGGCGGCATTTTGCCTTCAAGAAGGAAATAGCGCCAAGTGGGGTAGCCACTGTCAATCGTATCCAGGAAGCAATCGACAGTTTCTGGCGGAATGTAATCATGAAGGGAACGATATATGGCGTAGGAAACGCGGAGAACATCTTGCTCCTCAAGGGCAAGGTCCTGAAAGAGGTTGCAAATACAATGATGCCAATGCGTTTTCCTTTTGAAGGCATCCCGCATCTGCAGAAGGCACTTCATTGCCTGTTCAATGCCGGAGTAGCAGCATGTGACAGTTCCCCATGCTGCGATGGCGTTATACTCGGCGAGTATATCTCGCTGGATGGGGCGCTCGTGGTAGGCCCGATGCTGCATATTTTGGGTCTCAATGAGTCTGCTTGCCGGACGGTTGAACTCTTCCCTGCGACAAGAATCAAGAAGTGCAATTTTGTCCATGCCGTCATTCATGGTTTTTTCTCTCACACGCGGGCGATAGCGTCCTGAATCTTTTTCTCGAACCGTTCGATCAACTCGCGGTTGGTGATGAAGGATCAATCCATTTCTCAAGAACGTCTGAAAGAGATTTAATGCGTTGCCTGAGACTTTGAGCCAGTTTCTCATTGACCTGAAGTCTGGAGAGCAGCGTTTGCTCATAGGTCTCCTTGCTGGTGAGCTGGAGAGCGCTTGTAATAACACCGAAAACACGACTCTCTCGTAAAGGATAATGAGCAACGAGTTCATCCAGCTTTTTGTCTGCCAAAAGATCTTGAAAACGCGTTAATTCATCGAGATAAGGTGAAGGGATAGATACAGAGATCGTTGCCGTTGGATTGGCCTTTATGGATTTCCAATCAGGAATCTCCGACATCATTGAGTTGCGTACATGCCGTTCGCACCTCTTTGCGGCCATTCTATCCGCAAGGCCAGCATCATTGAGAGCATCAAGTGCTTTCCTTCTTGCCAATTCGATCATTTTGTCGGCGTTACATCCCAGGGACTCCGCTTGGCGGCGGGCGACAGCGGCGATAGCGTCTGAACAGTAGTAGAGAGCTTCTGCTGAATATACGTCCAAGGCATACACGTGCTCGCTGGCAAGCTGCTTGACTTCATCATGAGGTCGGTTGTCCCTGTCAATCAATCCGAACGCCTCGACGTGATGGAGATTTTCTGCTCCTCTGAGACCCTTCACCTCTCTCAGTACTTCAGCGCAACTTTCCTTTGGCACTATCGAAATGCCCGGAAATAGAGCGTTGTAAAGCGGTAAATCCAAGCTGCTTGAGTCGTTGCCTTCCACGAAGAGGATTCTTTTCCGGGAACCCAAGATTGCCCGTTTCAGGTCCTCCGGTAGATCTGTGTTCGCATCGAGGAGTTCAACGTCCCAGGCACTGGCCCTGTTACCATTCCATGTGCATGAGCGCACCATGAGGGTTCCCGCTTCCGGATGGGCAACCGGCAAGGCAATCTCGTGCGTCGAAATGACGAACGCGCAATCCCTGCGGCGCTGGAACAATGCTGTCAGGAATGGCTCGATAATTGATCGGTGAAGATGTCGCTCCGGTTCATCAATCAGTAAGATGGTTTCAGGCTCTACCGTCAGGACGTGGGCCGCTATGAGGACAGCATTTCGTTCTCCATCCGACATCTGTTCAATACTGAACGAATTGCCAGAATTATGATGCGACGCGAGTATCTTTTCCCCTTTGGAGTGTTCAAGTTGGACTGACAGAGTTCCGAGCGTTAGCAGTTCATTGATTTGATCGAATGGAGATGTTGATTCAGCGGAGATTCTCCTTGCCTGCTTCTCGTTCTGAGCATCAACATGGCGAGTAATGAGACGAGCGCGTTCATTCTCTTTGGCAACTAAATCGAAAAGGACAGCCGACTGCCTTTGCTGAGAATTGAAATCTCTCCATAGTGCTTCGTTCCTTATCTCAAGTTGTGAGTTATTCTGCTCAAACTGTCGGCGTCCCTCAGGTGTAAGATTTACGCTTCCAGTCGGGAACCATGTCTGCCTATGGGCTGAAATGCGCTCTATTCTCTCGCTACGATGTGACGAAATAAGATTTTGCAACAAAGCTGACTTTCCAGAACCATTGACACCGACTATGAAGATGCGCCTTTCAGGTTCAAGGGTTATCAGCAGAGGTTGTCCTGAAATTCGAGGGATATTCCAAGAGATTGTCATTTGAGGTTGTCTCTTATGGATTTATCGTCCCAGACCCTTGCAATGGCTGCGCGTATCTTCCGCTCAAAGCATTCGATCAGTTTGCGGTTGGCGTCAATGACCTTTTGGTAGCCTTCGATCTCCGCGACGATCTCCTGCTGCACTTCCAGCGGCGGCAGGGGGATTTGAAGTTGACAGAATAGGGACTTAGAAATTTCCTTGAACGTCCCCCCACTGGCCCAAGCATCCATTGTGGGCACGAGCCTTGTGACCGCCAGCGCAACATATTCAGGGATTGCCCTGTTAGAGTCTCTAATGACGATGTTCTTGAATCCCTGGTTTGTGGCCATGGGGATTCTGTTAATACCGATTCTTCCGATAGTTGCACGGGTAGACACCACTACGGAGTTTTCCGGTAGTAAAGTCGCGGACGACTTTGTTAAGCCGGTCGCGCTAATTGTGCGCTGAGTTGACCGTATCTCGGACACCAAGTTTTCCGCCGGAAGGTCAACCAGTGTAGCCCACGCTATGCCACCGTTCCAGTATTCTTCCACGGTCGATTTTGGCGTGCCTCCACTTTCGACGCGAAACAGCGTATTGTCACCTAAGGCCACCACGGGAAAGGAGTGATTCAAATCAGGGTTGACGCGATACCGCTCCCCGCTCAGATTGTACTCCCCATCCTCGGCGACCCTCTCCTTTTCGACAAATAGCCCGTTTCCTGAACGCGAACCACCGGTCACGTACTCCGCCCCGCGTTCCGCTACCAGAGCGACCGGCGCCGGCTGGATGTCGCGCCTCGCATCGTCCGCCCGCAAGCGCTGCATATATGCGGAAATTTCAGCCCGCACCTGCGGCAGGTCGTTCTTGTCGATAGGACGCCTCTGCGCGCCCAGGTCGAAGCCGTCGTTCTTTACCCTGAAGAAGGCGATGCGGTCCGCCTTGCGCGCAAGCGCCTTGTCAAGCAAAAGGATCGACGTCTTGACCCCGGAGTAGGGGTTGAAGACGCCCGCCGGCAGCGAGACGACCGCCACTAGGCACACCTCCACCAGCTTCTTGCGCAACTCCTTGTGCGCGTTCTGGCTCTGGAAGATGATCCCCTCCGGCACGATGATCCCCGCCCTCCCGCCCGCGTTCAGATGCTCGGCCATGTAGTCGACGAACAGCACTTCGCTGCGCTTGGACTGAATCGAAAAACGATTGTGCGGTCGGATACCGCCTTTGGGCGACATGAAGGGCGGGTTGGCCAGGATCACGTCGGCGTATTCGTTCCAGTTCTCTTCGCTGGTCAGCGTGTCATATTCGACGATCTGAGGTGCGACGAAGCCGTGCAGGTACATATTGACCAGCGAGAGCCGCACCATGTCGGGCGAGATGTCGTAGCCCCTGACATTCCTGGCCAGCCGCGCCCGTTCGTCGGGCGTCAGGGTGATGTTGCCGTCAGCGTCGGTGTTGGCGGCGAGGATGTGCTTGTAGGAGGAGATGAGGAAGCCGGCGGTGCCGCAGGCCGGGTCGAGCACGGTGTCGTCCTTGTGCGGGTCCACAATCGCCACGATGAAGTCGATGATGTGGCGCGGGGTGCGGAACTGGCCGGCGTCGCCCTGCGAATCCATCACCGAGAGCAGATACTCGAAGGCGTCGCCCAGCCGTTCCGAGTGGTCGTAGGTGAAGCCGTCGATCACTTTGAGGAAGGCGCGCAGTGTCTCGGGGTCGCGATAGGGCAGGAAGGCGTTGCTGAAGATGTCGCGGAAGAGCTGCGGGATGCCCGCGTTCTGGTCCATGCGCTCGATCGCTTCGGCGTAGTGGTTGAGCATCTCGTGGCCGCCCAAGCCCGGCTGCATCAGCCTGGCCCAGCCGTAGCGGGCGAACTCGCCGGCGAAGAACGACCGCTCGCCGCCCAGTTCTTCACTGAGCGCGTCCATGTCGTCCATGAATTTGTAGATGAGCGCGATCGTGATCTGCTCGACCTGGCTTTTGGGGTCGGGCACTTTGCCGACGAGGATGTCGCGGGCGGTGTCGATACGGTGTTTGGTTTCGGTGTCTAGCATACTATTTCTCTTAAGGGCTTATCCACGAAGGGCACGAAGGGGCACGAAGAAAATCTTAGGGCAACTCGGCGCTCTTGGTGATGTTTTAGAATCTGTTGCGTCAATATCGTCCTTTCGGATTTATCCACGAAGGGCACGAAGGGGCACGAAGGAAAATCTTAGGGTAACTTTGTGCTCTTGGTGGATAGTGTGTGTTATCTGACAAATCGCTTCCATTCCAGTTTGCCGCGGCTGCCGAAGTTGATGAGAACGCCAATTTTGAATCCGGTTGCTTTGAGGTAGTTGAGAACTTGGGCCTGTTCCGTCCTCTCAGGTAGATCCACGAAGGACACGAAGGGGCACGAAGGAAAATCTTAGGGTAACTTTGAGCTCTTGGTGGATAGTGTGTGTTATCTGACAAATCGCTTCCATTCCAGCTTGCCGCGGCTGCCGAAGTTGATGAGAACGCCAACTTTGAATCCGGTTGCTTTGAGGTAGTTGAGAACTTGGGCCTGTTCACTTCCAGATAGACGGCTGAGTGCTTTCAGTTCGACGATAATCTGCCCAAAGCATACAAAGTCGGCAAAGTACTTCTGGGATAGGCGCTGACCTTTGTATTCAATGCTGATAGGTTTTTCAGCCTCAAATGGAACGGACCGAGCGCTCAATTCGAGCTTCATCGCTTCCTGATAGACGCTTTCGAGAAACCCTGGTCCAAGTTCGCGATGCACTTCAATCGCCGCGCCGGCAATTGCATATACTTCATCTTTCAGAATCAGTTGCGTCAATTTCGACCTTTCGGATTTATCCACGAAGGGGCACGAAGGGGCACGAAGGAAATTCTTGGGGAAACTTGGTGCTTTTCGTGATGTTTTGGAATCAGTTGCGTCAATTTTGTCCTTTCGGATTTATCCACGAAGGGGCATGAAGGAAATTCTTGGGGAAACTTGGTGCTTTTCGTGATGTTTTGGAATCAGTTGCTTCAATTTCTTCCTTTCGGATTTATCCACGAAGGGCACGAAGGGGCACGAAGGAAGTTCTTAGGGTGACTTGGCGCTCTTGGTGGATTAGCCATTTTCTAGGCGGCGAATTGGTTCAGGGATAGGTAGTCTTTGATGTATTCAGGGACGAGGAGGCGGTACTTGTTGGGCACGCGGGCGTAGTCGTCCAGAGAAAGAGCCGGGTTGGTTGCGAGTTGGGTCAGCCGGCGACTGGCAATGATCATGCGCACATCCTCGCTGGTGGCGTAGGCCTTGAAATAGGCTTTGATGACCGGAATGGCCTTGGCCTCCTCGGGCTTGTCCTCATCAGGCTGGTGGTCGGCGACGAACTTGGCGAACTCCTCTTCCAACAGTTCGTCTTTGGACTTGAAGCGCGGGATGATTTCGAAGACCTTCTCCAGGATCTCGCGCAGGGTCAGGCGGCGGTCCACGGCCGCGGCCTTGCGCAGCTTGGCCAAGGTATAGTATTCCTCCGGCTTGTCCAGCACTTCGCGGTTGACGTAGTCGATGACCCGGTCCCACTGGCCCGCCTCGACCGCCTGGGCAACGGTTTCGTCCGCCCGCACGGTGTCGGCGAACTTTTCGAACAGAATCCGGTCGATCTTCATCCCCTTAGGTCCGATTTTCTCCTCGCGTACGGTAGAGAGGACATCTTCGCCCCTGTAGTCGTAAGCGTCGAGAGAAACGACCGTGCCATTTCCATTTTGATCATCGCCTCCAGTGGAAAGAGGCAGCTTGAGTATCTGCTTGTAGTTGTACTCGGTCTCAAAGTATTCGTAGTTTCCGAAAAAGTCGAAAAGTTTGAAGTCGGTCTTGTCGGGCTGGGCTACATCCTGCTTGAGACGCTCGTCGCGCAGCTGATCCAGGAAGCTGTGCCGACGGGTGCCCCGCCCCTTGATCTGAACGAAATCGGTCGGTGAGAAGATGGGGCGGAACAGGCCCAGGTTGAGGATGTCGGGGCAGTCGTAACCGGTGGTCATCATGCCGACGGTTATGCAGACGCGGGCCTTGCTGGTGTTGTAGTCGGGCAGGAATCTGCTGGCGCCAAGCAGGTTGTTGTTGGCGAAGTTGATGGTGAACTGTTGGGCGTCGGCGATCTGCGATGTGACCTGCACGGCGAAGTCGGACTGGTACAGTCCGGGAAACATGCGGTCGGCCATTTCATTCATAACTTGGGTCAGCCGGGCCGCGTGATCCTGGCTGACGGCGAAGACGATTGACTTGCCGATCTCCCCGCCAACCGGGTCGTGCAGCGCGTTTTCCAGGAAGGTCTTGCAGAAGAGCGCATTGGTGGCATCGGAGAAGAACCGTTTCTCGAAATGGCGCCGTCTGAACGAATCGTCCTGTTCTTCGCCGGTTTCAGAGTCGGTGTAGGTAACTCTGTAGCCTTGATCAGAGAGCAACTGCGTGGTCACTTTCGAGCGGGCGTCCACAAGCGTCGGGTTGATCAGGACGCCGTCGGTTACGCCATCCAGCAGAGAATAGCGGAAGGTTGGTTCGCCACTCTCGCAGCCAAAGGTGCGGTAGGTGTCCAGCAGCAGGCGACGTTCCACTTCGCGCGGATCTCGGGTGCCCACGCCTTGGTTATCAACGTTTTTGAGGTAGTCCCGCGGCGTCGCGGTCAGGCCCAGCTTGTAGCCGACGAAATATTCAAAGACGGCGCGGGCGTTGCCGCTGATTGAGCGATGCGCCTCATCGGAGATCACCAGGTCGAAGTCGGTGGGAGAGAAAAGGCCCTGATACTTATTGTTGAACTGCAAGGACTGCACTGTGCTGACAACGATCTCGGCAGCGCGCCAGTCGCCTCGCTTCTCCTTATAGACCACCGTCTGGAAGTCGGCGGAAAGGAGGCCGGTGAAGACTTTGCGGGCCTGTTCTTCCAGTTCGAGGCGATCAACGAGAAAGAGGACGCGGCTGGCGTTTCCGGTACGCAGAAACAGCTTGACAATGGCCGCGGCGGTAAGCGTCTTGCCGGTGCCTGTCGCCATCTCGAAGAGGAAGCGGTCGTTGCCCTCCTGCACGGAGCGCTGCAAGGCGTGAACGGCCTTCAGTTGGTAGTCGCGCAAGAAGCGCAGGTTGTTGGCATGGATGAAGCCGGGCCGCTCAGCCGCGTTCGTCCACGCGGCCGCCGATGCGTAGTTGGGGCGCTGGCTGAGAACGATGTAGTCGGCCTGGACACGCTCATCGATCAGGCGTTGGGGGTTGGGCGTGACGCGCCGGTAGCCCGATACTGATTCCGGTGACGGAAAGGTGGTGATGATGTAAGGGTTGCCGCGCTTCAGATCCCAGAAATAGTGCAGGTTGCCGTTGGAAAGGATGACGAAGCGGCAGTTCTGGGCACGGGCGTAGCGGCGCGCCTGCTCCTTGCCGACCAGCGGACTCTTGTCCTCGGATTTGGCCTCAAGAACGATGAAGGGGAAGCTGCGGTCATCGAGCAGCAGGAAATCGACGTAGCCCGTGCCGGTTTTCTCGAAATCATCGCCCAGCCTGTCCAGGTCGGCCTTCTTGAGCGTGACGCTTGCTTCCAGGCGAATGTTGGCAGCGCTGGCACCGTCGGCGAAGAAACGCCAGCCGGCGGACTCAAGCAGCTTATTAATCTTGATGCGTGCGGTTGCTTCTTTCATTTTCGTTCTGGCGCGGCTTCGGCCAATTCCCACCCACCCTAGCCGCTGCGCGGGAGGAGATGCTTTTGGATTTTGCCCATGGCGTTGCGGGGCAGGGCGTCAACGATGCGCAGGCGGCGCGGGCGTTTGAAGGAGGCCAGCTGGCTGCGGCAGTAGCGCTCCAACTCGGCTTCGTCGATGGCGCAGTTGCAGACGAGGTAGGCCACTGTCACTTCGCCCCAGACGGCGTCTCGCTCACCGACTACAGCCGCCTCTTCGATGCCAGGAAAGGTCGTTAGCATCTCCTCGACCTCGCGCGGGTAGATGTTCAGGCCGCCGGAGATGATCAGTTCGTGCCGCCGCCCCAGCAGGGTTACATAGCCGGTCTGCGGGTCCATGCGCGCGAGGTCGCCGGTCAGAAACCAGCGATTGCCCAACTGGTCCTGCACGAAGCTTTCGGCGGTCTTCTGCGGGGCTCGCCAGTAGTGGTCAAACACGTTGCTGCCGCGCAGCAGCAGTTCGCCCTCCTCGCCTGCGGGCAGATCGCGCCCCTCGGCGTCGACGATGCGGGCGAACACGCCGGGCAGAGGCGTGCCCACGGTGCCGGCGATGCGCGGCGCGGCGTAGGGATTGCTGAGATTCATGCCGGTCTCGGTCATGCCATAGCGTTCGAGGATGCGCTTGCCAGTCAGCCGCTCAAATTCATTGTGGAGTTCGGCGGGCAGGGGCGCGCTGCCGGAACAGAAGAGCCGCACCGCGGAAAAGTCGGGCGGCTCGTCGGTCTGCGCAAGCAGGTCAACCAGCCGGGTGTAGATGGTGGGAACGGCGAAGAAGAGCGTGGCCCCGCCGCCGGCAAGGATGTCAATGGTCTCGACGGCATCGAAGCCGGTGCGCAAGCGGACTGTGGCCCCGATCGCCAGCGCGCAATGCAGGCCGACAACCAGGCCATGCGTATGAAACAGGGGCAATGGCAGCAGCAGGACGTCATCCGGCTGCCACGCCCAGGCGCACAGCAGTCCGGTTACCGTGGCCAGGACATTGTTGTGGCTGAGGACCGCCCCTTTGCTGGCGCCGGTGGTGCCGCTTGTGTACATGAGCAGGGCCGGCTCCTCGCCGCGGGCAAGCAGAGACGAGGGCTGCGCCAAGTCGTTCGTCTCGCCGGGGAGAGCGTCAGCCAGCCAGATATGCGTTTGATCGACCGACAGCAGCTTGAGTCCCGGCGCGAGGTCGGCGCCGGAAAGTTCATCCAGAATCGGCCTCTGCGCCTCTTCGGTGATCAACAGCGTGGGCTCGGCGTCGCCCAGTATGTGGCTGAGTTCGCGGCGGCGGTAGCGCAGGTTGATTGGAACCATGACCGCGCCAGCTTCGAGCGTCGCCAGGTAGGCGATGACGAACTCGGGCCGGTTGCACAGAAACAGGGCGACGCGGTCCCCTTTATGCACGCCCATGCGCACGAATGCGGCTGCCCATCGCTGCGCCTGCCGCCCTAAATCTGCGAAGGTCAATCGCTGCGGCGCAAGCGAGCCGCGCATATCGCTGAATTCGATGGCCGTCTTGTCGGGCTGGCGTTGGCGGCCAATCGCAAAGAGAGTGGTAAGATTCATCGCGCCCTGCCTGTAGAATGCGGTCTATGCTGCACCGCTATTATAGAGTTTTGCCGACGTTTTGCAACCATGCAGGAGTGGAGGGGTGCATTCCGAAGTCGGGGCAGGGCGTGACATGGGGGCGTTCGAGCGACGTGGAAGGGGGAATGGGAATGGCCCAATTCCAGTTAATGATACGGTCGCTTTGAAAAGGGACCTCGTAGCAACAGGTACGAGAGTCTACGAGAGTTGACGAGAGTATTTTTACTGGGAAAAGGACAGTAATTATTAGAAATCGGTCAGGGCTGCGGGGACGAGTCCTATACGGGAGGCAGCTGCAGCGGCGGATCCAGGTCTTGTTTGCGGGTAGAAAGGAAAGTCATATTGGGCTGCAATGTCACGATGGGAGAAGTAAAAGAAAAACCATTTAATACTTTCCGGCGGGTTTCAGTAAAGAAGAGACCGCGACGCGGTGCAATGTGTGCGACGCGCGCGCGTCTTGGGATGGGCACGAGCGAAGGGAACGCGGCCATGGCTACGGGGAGTTGATTGCAAGGCGCCGGGGGGCTGGTCCCGAGCGGGCGTGTTTGGATATGCTGTTGCTGCATAAGGCGAGCGCCGTCCTACGGCATGTTTGGAAAGGGTGTCCGGAATGTCTGCTTTTACCCCTAAGCGACCGGATCTCGCGCTTGGGCTACGAAGCCAATTTATTCTGTGCGGCGGAACCAGGTCGGGGCACTGGTCGGCCGGGCAGGTCGTGGCAGGTGCGGCAGCGGGCCTCGTAACTCTCGCTGCCGCCGACGAGGATGACCGGTTCGTCATAGCGGGCCGGTTCACCGTCGATCAAGCGCTGGGTGCGGGTGGCGGGGGCGCCGCAACGGACGCAGATGGCGTGCAGCTTGTCGACCTGTTCAGCCAAGGCCATCAGCAGCGGCATCGGCCCGAAGGGTTCGCCGCGGAAATCCTGATCCAGCCCGGCGGCGATGACCTGTATGCCGCGGTCGGCAAGGTTCTGGCAAGCATGGGTGATGGCGTCGTCGAAGAACTGCACCTCGTCGATCGCGACCACGTGGGTGCCGGGCTGCACGAGAGCGAGCATGGCAGCGGCGTTCTCCGAGGCGACGGCATCACTGCGGGCCAGGCCATTGTGGGACGCGACGCGCTCGTGGCCGAAACGGTGGTCGATACGTGGTTTGAAAAGCTGGATGCGGCGGCGGGCGATTTCTGAGCGGCGTACGCGACGCAGCAGCTCCTCGGTCTTGCCGCTGAACATCGAGCCGCAGATCAGTTCGATCCAACCGCTGCCGGATTGAAAGTGCATGCCGTTGTTTGCTGGCGATTCCGGCTAGGCTTCGGCTTCCTCTTTCTCTTCCGCATCCAGGTCGTATCTGGCCAACACTTCGGCGACGGCCTGTTGCGGATCGTCGCCGCGTGCCCGCGCGCGGCGCGAGGCGGCATCGGCTTCCTGGTTGGCCTGTTCTTCAATCTGGTGGCGGGCGTCGGCGCTCTGTCGTGATTCGAGCCGCTTCACAAACCGCTCGACGCGGCCGACCGAGTCGATGATACGCTGTTCACCGGTATAGAAAGGATGGCACTGGCTACAGATATTGACGTTGATCTCCGCCTTGGTGCTGCCCGTAACCCAGCTATTGCCGCAAGAGCAGTTGACCTTGGCAGGGGAGTGGTATTCGGGATGAATCTCTGTTTTCATGTCTCTACACCTTCTCCATCGCCAGCTTCTCTTCAGCCGAATAGACGCTGACCTTCCTGCGGTTCTTTTTGGCCCATTCAAAGGTCACGTACCCCTCCTGCATGGCGTAGAGCGTATCGTCTTTGCCTTTGCCGACATTGGAGCCGGGGAAAATGGGCGTTCCCCGTTGGCGAATCAAAATGCTGCCGCAGGTGACATACTCGCCGCCAAAGCGTTTGACGCCTCGCCGCTGTCCGTTCGAGTCCCGGTTGTTGCGGCTGGAACCACCGCCTTTTTTATGAGCCATAATCGTTATTCCTCTTTCTTCTCATCTGTTTCTGCATCGTCAGTATCGGAAGCGCTCTCTTCCTCGCCTGCTGTGGAAATGGTCTCATCCACAACATCGCCTGCTTTGGCAACGGTCTCCTTGAGCGCGTCCACGGCATTGGCGGCTTCGTCGGACTCTGCTTGCGGGCCGGCTGCGGTCGTCTCTTCGGCCTCTGTGACGGCGTCGGTGTCGGCTACGATGGCAACGGGAGCCACAACTTCGTCCACTGCGGCGACCGGTTCTACTTCCTCGGCAACCGGTTGGGGCGCTGCCACTTTCTGCACCTCTTCGACGAATTCGAAGTCCTCTCCGCTGATCTTGTGGATCTGCAGGCGGGTCAGATACTGCCGGTGCCCGCGGCGGACGCGGACACGTTTCTTAGGTCGATAGCGAAAGGCCAGGATTTTCTCGGCGCGGTGCTGACCGGTGATCTTGGCCGTAACCGAGGCGCCATCGACATTCGGCTGGCCGATTCTGACGTCATTGCCGCTGGAAACCAGCAGCACGTCATCCAACACAACACTGTCACCGACATTGCCGGTCAGCTTCTCCACTTCCAGAATATCGCCGGGGCCTACGCGATACTGTTTGCCGCCGGTACGAACGACTGCGTACATCTTGATTTCTCCTGTAACCGCGCCCGGAGATTCTGTAGTCGATCACTCCGGAACTTCGGATAGCGGCTTGCGGGCGAAATGTTGCTTGCATCCCGGCTCAACAGGGGTGCAACTGGCACCGCAATGCGGACGATTAAGTGGGCGGGCGTACCGAATCAGGACATTGCCTGACAAGAGTAGGGCAGCAAAGCCAAGGGCAAGCCACCCGCACAAAGCAAAAGTATACGGCAAGAGCGGAGATCCGACAAATCTGGACCGAGTTCCGTGAACTTGCTGTGAATTGGGGTTGCATTCATTCTTTGCAGTCGGCCAATTGTGTATATTTTGAACGGACCAATTGGTTTAGCAGAGCGTTCGAAATTCGCGTTCGGTTTTTGTCATCAAGCCCGGTGCGTCTCCGGGTGCAACCTGGACCGGCTTTGCGGCGGCGCCGGTGGGAAGGTGGGAAGGTGAGGAGGGAACCTTGTCGCGAATCATTGTCATTGGCTCCGGGTTCGGTGGTTTGAGCGCTGCCGCGCGCCTGGCGGCGCGCGGTCATCAGGTGGAGCTGTTTGAAAAGCGGGACAAACTGGGCGGCCGCGCCTATGTCTATGACATTGACGGCTACCGGTTTGACGGCGGTCCCACGGTGATCACCGCGCCGCGGATCTTCGACGAGATCTGGCAGGCGGCCGGGCGCCGCCGTCAGGACTACTTTCGACTGGTCGCCTGCGATCCTTTCTACCGCATCTTCGATCACAACCTTCAGCCCTTCGATTTCAGCGCTGATCACGATGTGATGCTGCGCCAGATCGCGCGACGCAGCCCCGGCGATGTCGAGGGCTATTCGAACTTCATCGCCAGCACGCGCAACAGCTATCTCGGCTCAGCCTTCTCGATCCAGCCAACATTGACGCAGAGCGCCTGGTTCCGTCCGCACAACCGCTCGGAGGATGTCGACAATCTCTACTTTGTCGGCGCTGGCACGCATCCCGGCGCAGGTGTGCCGGGCGTGGTCTCTTCGGCCAAGATTGTAGACAATCTGATCGGCGACCCCGCGGCCGCGGGTGCGCCTGCGCCTACTGTGCGCGCTGCGTCCACTCGTACAGTCCCTTGCGCGCGCGCTGATAGTGCGCCGGCGGGCGGCTGATCGAGGTGGCGCCGGCGGTGTCGACCTCGATGATGCGGGCGGAGACGGGCGCATAGGCGGCGCGCGGCGCAACCGCGCCCTTGGCCACGAAAATCCGTTGCTGCTCCGGCATGATGCCGGCGGAGCGCAGCTGGTTCAGGCTCATCGGCGGGGTGCGCAGGCTGTCCAGCAACAGCAGCCCCCCGCTCGCCGCCAGCACTGCGGTCAGGCCCTGATCCCAATCGCGCTTGCCACCGTGGCGGCGCTCGGTCTCGATGAACTTGCCATCGTGGAGGGCGCGCAGCGTGCCTGTGACGGTCAGCGTCGGGCCGTGTTGATCGTCAACCTTGCCGCCCACGGGCAATGTCAGGTTCGCGCCGATGCCCGCGGCCGCGCAGGCCGCGGCCGCCTCCGGATCGTATAGCGCAACCACCCAGCCGTCCGCCCCTTGCCGCAGCAACTCAGCCAGGATGATGGTTGCGTCCCCGGCGCTGCCGCCGCCGATGTTGTCGCCCATTTCGAAGAGCGAGACCGGCGTCTCCCGGCTGGTCATCGCCATTTGGACGGCCGCGGCCGCCGCGGCAACGCGCGGCAGCAGTTCGTCGCGTGTCGACCACATCAGATCGGCCAGCCGCTGCGCCTCGCGCTGGGCGAGGGCCTGCTGGCCATCGGCCACGACCACGACCGACGGTCCCATCCAAGGCACGTCGGCGTACTGATAGCCGGCGGCGAGGCTGGCGGCCAGGATGCCGGGCTGCCGCTCCAGTTCGATGGCGGCGTCCATCAGCGGCTTCATCGGTCCGGCGCCGGTGTTGTGGAAGGCGATGTTGTAGAGCAGATCCGGTTTGGCGATGGCTGCCGTCGGTTTTGCCTCGCCGCGCACGGTGCGCGTGAGCAGTTCGGCGGCTTGCAGACCGCGTTCGCGCTGGTCGACGTGGGGACAGGTCTTGTAGATGACGAGCGCGGTGGCATCGTCGACCAGCTGCGGGGGCACATTGCCGTGATAGTCGTGGGTGACGAAAAGGGGAAAATCCGGCCCGACGAGGGCGCGTACACGATGCACCGTCTCGCCGTCGGCGTGGGGAAACTCGTCGGCCACCATCGCGCCGTGCAGAGCCAGCAGCAGGCCGTCCAGCGGCAGCGCAGCCATGATCCTAGCCAGCAGTTCATCGACCAGCGCCGCGTAGGCCTCGGCCTGCACCGTTCCCGACGGCGTGGCGTCGGCGCTGAAGAGCGGCACGATCTGGTAGCCGTACTCGTTAGCGCCGGCGATGAAACCCCCCACCTCGTGGAAGGTTGACCGGTAGTGCGCGACGATTTCCGGCCCGCGCAGGATGTGGAAATCCGACAGCGCGGTGGTGAAGGAGGCAAACGTATTCGATTCATGGGACAGTGATGCGATGCCGATGCGCATGGCGGTGTTCCTTTTTTTCAGTGCGTATTTGCCCAGTGGCGGATCATCAGTATAATCAATCAAGGAGATAGACCTCTATAATGGCGGACATTATCTGCCTTGACCGCCCGATCTGCAACCCGTTATGCAACGCCGCTCGTATTGCGGGCGCAGGGAGGGCCGGGGCATCGTGCGCCCGGAGGCTGCAAAGTGTTGTGATTACCCAGGGCGTCCCGCTTTTGGAGCGCCTTGGACCAAGAACCCATACAGGAGGATAGCATGGCTTTCACCCTCGAGATCGGCGACAAGGCGCTTGCCTTCAATCTGATCGCCGCAGACGGCAACATCTACAACCTCAGCAGTTTTGACGACGCCGAGACGCTCGTCGTCTTCTTCACCTGCAACCACTGCCCCTACGTCATCGGCTCGGACGAGGCGACGCGGGCGACGGCCGACAAGTACGCGTCCAAGGGCGTGAAGTTCGTCGGCATCAACTCGAACAGCGTGCATGTCAACGCGGAAGACGACTTCCGTCACATGGTCGAGCGCATGGGCGAGCACAATTTCCCGTGGGTCTACCTGCGCGACGAGACACAAGAGGTGGCCAAGGCCTACGGCGCGCTGCGCACGCCCCACTTCTACGTCTTCAACAAGAACCGCGAGCTGGTCTACACCGGGCGCGGCGTCGACAGTCCCGGAGACGCCAGCCTTGCGACGGTCAACGATATCGACCGTGCGCTGGGCGAGCACACGTCCGGTCAGCCGATCAGCGTCGAGATGACCAATCCGATCGGCTGTAACGTCAAGTGGGCCGGCGAGGATGCCCACTGGATGCCGGCCGATGCCTGCGACCTGGTCCTGCCGCTGGCAGCGTAGCGTCGTATGCGCTCCTGTGCGAAAGGGGCGAGCAAAGTTCACAATTCACGGCGCGTACCGCTATCAACCGGTACGCGCCGTGAACGACCCCACTGCATCCTCCTTCACAAGTAAACAGGCGGCCCGCTGATGCCCTCCTATTCCGAACTCGACATTACGCCGATCATCAATGCCAACGCCACGCTGACCCGGCTGGGCGGTTCGCTGATGCCGCCGGAGGTGCTGGAGGCGATGCTGGAGGCGGCCAAGGTGTTCGTCGATCTGCCGGAACTGCAGCGGCGGGTCGGCAACCGCATTGCTCTGCTGACGCAGAATGAGGCTTGCTACGTGAGTTCGGGCGCGGCGGGGGGCATCGTCGTCACGATCGCCGCCTGCATTACCGGCACGGACAGGGCCGCCATCGACCGGCTGCCGGACTTGAGCGGGCTCAAGAACGAGGTTGTTGTCCACAAGTCGCACCGCAACGGCTACGATCACGCGGTGCGCCAGGTCGGCGCCAGGCTGGTTGAGATCGGCTACGCGGACGGCGCGTTTGACTGGCAGCTGGAGGCGGCGATCAACGCCAACACGGCAGCCGTCATCTGGTTCCAGGGCAGCATGGGCGGGCCGAACGACCTTCCGCTGGAGCAGGTGATCGACATCGCGCACGCGCACGGCGTGCCGGTGCTGGTGGACGCGGCGGCGCAGCTTCCGCCGGTGGAGAATCTGTGGAAGTTCACGCAGATGGGCGCGGACGGCGCCATTTTCAGCGGCGGCAAGGACCTGCGCGGTCCGCAGTCGTCCGGCCTGGTGCTGGGCAAGCAGTGGCTGGTCGACGCCTGCGCGCTCAACGGGCCGCCCAATCACAGTATTGGCCGCCCGATGAAGGTGGGTAAGGAGGAGATGCTGGGCCTGCTGGCCGCGGTGGAGCGTTACCTGGCGCTCGATCACGCGGGGCGCGCCTCGCAGATGGAGGAGATCGTGACCGGCTGGTGCAGCGAGTTGAACCGGCTGGACGGCGTGCGCGCGGACCGCTCCTTTCCCAGCGAGGCGACGCAGCCGATGCCGCGGGCGGAGGTCCACATCGATGCGGCCGCGGTTGGGCGTGCGCGCGACGAGATCGTGCAGGGTCTGCTCGACGGGCGCCCGGCGGTCTCGGTTGCGCTCGGTCCGGGAGACACTCTCTATCTCAACCCGACGACGCTGGAAGAGGGCGAGGAGGAGGTTGTGCTGGCGCGGCTGGTGGAGGAGATACGGGGGTGAGGGTTCGTTGACAATTGTCTGAACTGTGATTTACGTGATTAGGTGATTGGGATGATTAACGGCACTAGCTCCCGAGGAGGTCTTCGTTCACGAGAATCAGGAGAATCAGAGTCCGAACTGTTCTAAGGCAGCCTGTAGATGTCACCACTTTGACCAGTTCTTCAAACGTCAAGACTCCTAGGGTTCGTTGACAATTGTCTGAACTGTGATTCATGTGATTATGTGATTGGGATGATTAACGGCACCGGCGCAGATCTCGGTTTTCGTTCACGAAAATCAGGCGAAACAAAGTCCGGTTCTGCCCGCAGGCAACCTGAAGATGTCACCTTTTTGACCAATTAGTCAAAGGTCAACGGAACCTAGTGACTTGGGGGGCCGAGGCATCAGTTTCCAGAAGTACGTTAGAGAAAAGAGCTACGTCAAGTGTATTGACAATCGGCCCTATTTGAAGTTGCCGCATCTGCCAGAGCAGCAGGAGCCTCTGTTCGGTCTGACGATCGGGAAAGTGTATAAACTCATTTCCGATCCCATTGCAGAACGGCAAGGGATGTTGCGTGTCATTGACGAGAGCTTTGGTGAAGCCGGAAGCGAAGGGGGCTACCTTTACCCGGCAGACTACTTTGAACTGTTTCTGCCAATTGAAGACCACAGTTCGAGTTCGCTAACGATTCATCTGGACGAATACATTGAGGGCGTGCTCCATGCCGAGGCGGTCGCATCCGACAAATCAGTCTCGGCGTTGGTGCGCGACTGGCTGAAAGAGCGGTTGGACCTGCCCGAGCCGGTGTGAGTTGTTGAGTCGATCAAAGAGACAAGCAGGTCTTTTGAGGAGAATAGCGGAGTGAGTATCCCGAAACTGGGCAGGCTGGAGCGTGTTGACGTGCGCAAGGCATGGTCGCACGAGGCACAGGATTTTACGCCCTGGCTGGCCGACAATTTAGGCCGCCTGTCCTCTCAACTCGGCATCGACCTTGAACTTGAAGGTACCGAAGTTGAAGTTGGGTCATATCGGGCGGACATCGTCGCTCGTGTTCCCCAATCTGACGACCGCGTGCTAATTGAGAATCAGCTTGAATGGGCAAATTTACAACATTTGGGCCAAGTTCTCGCTTATCTGGCCGGACTAGAAGCCAAGATCGTTGTTTGGATCGCCAAAGGTTTTAAGGATGAGCACCTCTCTGCCATTCGCTGGCTCAACGAGCACACTGTGGATCCGTTTGCCTTTTTTGCTGTGCAAGTTGGCGTGGTGCAGATCGGTAATTCACAACTCGCTCCGGTCTTTGAAATGCTTGAGCGCCCCAATGATTGGAATCGCCAAGTTCAGGCAGCCAGCCAGTCTGGCGAACTCAGCAAGAAAGGTGATTTTCAGCGCGAGTTTTGGGCTCATTGCCTTGCCAGGTGGCGGGACCGGCCGAAACTTTGGCCGAACTATGCACTTCAGCACATATGGCACAAAAAAGTGTCGGGTCCTGATCTACGAGTGGTCCATTATGTGTCAAGTAAGGGCGTCGGCATCTACTTGGCAGGGAAATCTCAGAGCGAGGACAAGGTCCAAGCACAATTGCGAATGGAGCCATATCGACAGTCCCTCAGGGAAGCATTGAATGATGCTAACTTTCTTGGGGGCAAAAATGCTGACTGCAGAACTGTGCTGGAAATCGATACACGCGACCGGAACAACTGGGACAAGATGGCCGACTGGCTTGACGAGCAGCGCCAGAAATACGAGGAGATTCTCCGCAACGGTCAGGGCGCGGAGGGGTAAGAAATGGCACACTTCTGTGAGGGAATTGAATCGAAGCGTGCTAAAATCTCCACAGATTATTCTTCCGTGCTTCCCAGTTCCATGCCAATGCACAGGAGCGCTTGATGACCGCAACCTCCAAGATCTCGGACGTTGAACGCATCCTGCTCGTCGTGCCTTTTGTGGAACGGGTGCGGCGGGAGATGGAGCGCGCCAACATCCACCGCTGGTCGGAGTGCGAGATCATTCGCGTGACCACTGACGACGGCACGGTCGGCTACGGCGAGACGATCCAGAACTACACTTGGGGACGGGTGGCGGACACGGGCTGCGTGCTGGGCCGTTCACCGTTCGAGTGCATGTGGGATGATGCGCTGGGCGCGGGCTTGCAGATTGCGCTTTTCGATGCCGCGGGCAAGCTGGCGGGCGTCCCCGTCTACCGGCTGTTGGGGAGCAAAGTGCGCGACTGGTGCCCGGTCTCGTTCTGGGATCATGACATGGGGCCGGACGCTTACGAGCGCGAGGCGAAGGTCGCGGTTGAACTGGGCTTCACCTCGATCAAAATCAAGACCCGCCCCTGGCACGATGTCTACGAGACGGTGCGGCGCATCAGCAACGCCACGCCTGACTGGTTCCACATCGACTGCGACTGGAACGACTTCTTGCTCGACGTGTCGACCGCGGTGCCCGTTCTGCGCGAATTGGAGGCGGATTTCCCCAAAATTACAATTTGGGAGGGGCCGATCAGGTCCGACGACGTGGCCGGCAACCGCCTGCTGCGCGAGAAGGTGCGCACGCCGGTCGCCCACCACTACGGCGCGGCGCCCGGCGCGGTCGCCATCCAGCAGGGCTACTGCGACGGTTTCGTGGTGGCGGGGGGCGTCTCCAACGTGATGCGCGCCGGCAACTCGGCGGCGGCCGCTAACATGCCATTTTTCATCCAGATGGTGGGCACCGGTCTGACGACGACGATGGCGCTGCACCTGGGCGCGGCGCTGAGCCATGCCCAGTGGCCCGCGATCAACTGCCATGAACTCTATGAGCACAACCTGCTGAGCGCGCGCATCCCCGTGGTCGGCGGTTACGCGCAGACGCCCGAAGCGCCGGGGCTGGGCATCAGCCTGGATGAGGACGCCCTGGCCGCCTACCGCGTGGATGAGGCTGATTTCAGCCTGCCGCGCCGCCTGATCCGCTACAGCCGCGCCAACGGTGTGCGCGTCTACTTCGTCGACTCCTGCTGGAGCCATGGCTCGCGTATGTGGGACTACTGGCGCACGGCCAATCAACCGATCTACGAGCGGGGCGTGCGGACGGACTATCTCGACGATGACGGCGGCGCCGATTTCGCCGACCTTTATCAACGCGCTGCACGGGCGCCGGTGCTGTCGCTGGAAACTTAGGGCAGAGAACAATCGAAGTTCCCATCTATCCGCCACATCGCCGCGCATTCGCGCGCGCAAAACCATCCACAGGAGCAGAGCGTGTCATATCTGGCAAAACTGAAGGAAATGGGCTACGAACTGGAGAAGATCGACCTGGACTCGGGGCGGCTGATGCAGGCGGTGCGCTCGGGCGATCACGTGTACGTCTCCGGGCAGGTCTCTCGCTTTGGCGATGAGGAGATCCAGGGCAAGGTCGGGCAGAAGCTGACGACCGCGGAGGGCTACCGGGCGGCGCAACTGTGCGCGCTGAGCATCCTGCAGGCGGTCCACTCGATCGCCGGACTGGACAACGTGCGCCAGGTCGTCAAGGTGTTCGGGATGGTGAACGTGGCGCCGGGCTTCGACGATACGCCCTCGGTCATTCACGGTTGCAGCGAACTGTTCATCGAGCTGTTCGGCGAGGCAGGACGCCATGCCCGCAGCGCGATCGGTCTGACCGTACCCCTGAATTGGGCGGTGGAGATCGAAGCCATCATCGCGGTGGATTGAGGAAGCGCCCAATGCGCGGCGGCTGACAGTTGCCGCCAGGAGGTTCCAAGATGTCCGACAGGACCTATCGCGCTGCCGTCATCGGCCTGGGGCGGATGGGCAGCACATTTGATGACGAGATCAAGCAGGGCGGCCAGTTCTTTATGCCCTACTGTCACGCCCCCAGCTACGCGGCGTCTCCCCATACCGAGCTGGTCGCCGGCGCCGACCCCCACAGTGAACAGGGCGCGATTTTCGCCGATCGTTGGGGACTGTCGGAGCGGCAGATCTACAGCGATCACCGGGAAATGCTGGAGGCGGAGCGACCGGACATCGTGAGCGTCTGCACCTCCGCGCGTCTGCGCGCCGCGATTCTGCAGGACGTGATCAATGCCGGCGTCAAGGCGATCTGGGCCGAAAAACCGTTCACGCTGAGTCTGGCCGATGCCGATGCCGTGATCGACCTGTGTAACCGCAAGGGCGTGGCCGTCGCCGTCAACTGCTCGCGGCGCTACAATGCGTTTTTCACCGAGGCGCGCCGCATGGTTGAAGAAGGTGAACTGGGCGCGATTCTACAGATCACCGCCTACGCGCAGTGCAATCTTTCCCACAACGGCAGCCATGCGATCGACACAATGCGCTATCTGGTCGGCGGCGAGGTGGAGTGGGTCTTTGGCGAGATGGAGTCGGACGCGAAGGCGGCGGGTGAGGAAGACCTGATGGGCAACGGCTATCTGGCCTTCGACAGCGGGGTGCGCGGCTTCCTGCGCGGGATGCCGACCGGTCTGGCCCCGTGGGAGTTCGACCTTATCGGCACGGAGGGGCGCGTCCGTTCGTTGGCGCAAGGCATGGAGACGCAGTATTACCGCTGGACGCCGGGCGGTCTGCGCGATGAGGGGCTGCCGGCGCGTGCGCCCTTCCCCTTGCCCAGGAGCATTCCCAGCATGGGGCTGGCCGTGATCGAAGACCTCGTACATTGCATCGAGAGGGGAACGCAGCCGCGTTGCTCAGCGGAGGATGGACGCAAGGCGCTGGAGATCGCGATTGCGCTGCGCGAATCGCACCGGCAGGGCGGCCGCCGCGTCGAGCTGCCGCTGGCGGATCGTTCGCTGCGCATCCTGTCGGGTGGAATCGCGCGGGACGCCGTGCCCGCCCGCGTTCGCCGTCAGCAGAGCGGCGGTCTCTGAGCCTGGCAATCAGGTCAATCGTTGGGTAATTCTAAAAGGAGAATGGACCGTGTCCGACAAAATTTACCGCGTCGCCATCATCGGGCTGGGCCGTATGGGCAGCACGATTGACGACGAGTTTCCCGACAGGAGTCCGCCCTACTCGGTTGCCGCGTCGTGCCGAGCCAGCAACCGGTTGCAGGTCGTAGCCGGCGCCGATATTGAGGCGGACAAACGGGCCGCCTTCGCCGAACGCTGGGGCGTCAGCGCGCTCTACGACGACTATGTTGAGATGATCCGAAAGGAGGATCCCGACATGGTCGCCGTCTGCACGCGCGGGCACCTGCACGCTGAGATGGCGACGCGTGCAGCCGAGGAGGGGGTCGGGTTGATCTTCTGCGAAAAGGCGATCGCCTGTTCCATGTTGGAGGCGGATGGGCTGCGCAAGGCGGTTGAGGAGAACGGCGCGCGCTTCAACTCGGCCGTCCTGCGCCGCTTCGACCTTCGTTACCACCAGGCGAGGGAACTGATCCGCCAGGGTGAGATCGGCGAGCCGCAGGCGGCCGTCCACTATGCCAGCACGAATCTGCTGCACGGCCACATTCATTCGATCGACACGCTGAGTTTTCTACTGGACGATCCGAAGGTGGAAAGCATCTGGGGTGAATTGAACTCGATCGACCATCGCATCCCCGCCAACCGGCTGGACGAAGACCCATACGGCATCTTCCAGTTGACCTTTGCGAACGGGGTTGCCGCGACGAGCGTGCCGGGGGGCAACTGGGAGTTCGAGGTGATCGGCGACGGCGGCAGCGTGCGCACGTTCAACAATGGTGATGGGCTGCTGTTGCGCAAGGTCCAAGGTGAAAGGAGGCGCGTCGCAATCGAGGTCCCCGTCGAGCAGGCGACCGAGCACAGCCCGACGCAATACTGCCTGGAGGACCTGATCCTGGCCCAGGAAGAGGGTCGGCCAACGCTGGGCCATGTCGAGATCGCTCATCACCTGACCGAGGTGTGCCTGGCGCTTGCCGAAAGCCACCGGCAGGGACGGCGCATCAGCTTGCCGTTGGAGAACCGGTCGCTCTACATCTTCCATCGGTGAGAACTGCAGGGGATAGGGGGTAGGGGAAAGGGATTAGGGGGTAGGGATTAGGGGATAGGGGCTGGAGTCTGTGGATTTAGCGACTGTGCACTGGCAAATGGAGAATTTTCATGAGTAAGGTGAAGATCGACGACCGCGATTGGTCAAAGCTGAGCTTCGGTCGGCACGTCTACCAACTCGAAGTCGAAGGCTATACGGTCATGCCCGATTTGCTTTCGTCGCAGCATCTGGAGCGCCTGCAGGCGGAAACGGCGGAGCTGAATACGTTTGCGGTGGATTACAGTGTGAAGCAGCAGGTGCGTCCCCGCACGCAGTTTGTCGGCGGCGCCATCACGCGGCTGATCGCGCATCCGCCTACGGTTCAGTTCCTGGAGCGGCTGTTTGGCGATGAGATCGTCTTCATGTCCTACGCCTACGCCCGCTCCGAACCGGGCCATCCGGGGATCAGCATCCACACCGACGGCCAGCCCTATGGCTCGGAGATTTTTGGCTACGAAGGGAGCTGCCCCTGCATGGTAAGGGTGCTCTACTATCTGCAGGACTTGACGGAGGCGGTTTCGCCCTTCCGCGTGGTTCCCCGTTCCCACCTGGCCATGCACGCGCACGGCAACCCCTATCTGCGATACGAGTCGCACCCGGAAGAGGTCATGGTGACGGCAGAGGCTGGCTCCGCCGTGCTGATCAATCATCGAGTCTTTCATGGCAACTTCCCCAACGTAGGCGACTATGCGCGCGAGCTGCTGGCAATTGCCTACCGTCCAGTCTGGGCGGGGCCGGTTGCCGAGGAGGTTGAAGCGTGGCCGGACGATGAGGTGGCGAAGCTGCCGGACGAGGTGAAGCCTTTCTTCATCGACCGCAATACGCGGCGCTGGATTTTTGGCGGCGGCAACAAGCCGGCCAATATGGCCAGCGAAGCCACCGGCATCAACCCCAGCCGCTGGGAATCGCCATAGGGGTTAGCAAGCGGTAGCGAGCAGTGATTAGAGGCTGGTGGCCAGTGGGGTTGCTATCCACTAACCCCGATTCCCTATCCACTGCTGAAGGAGGGCAGGATGCAGATTCCAGGCCCATCAGTCGAAGTTCCGGAAATCCCGTGGCAGCCCCGCGTTGAACTTCCTGCCCGGAGCAGCGCCGTCATCGTCGTCGATATGCAAAACGACTTTGTAAAGGAAGGCGGCTCGCTGGTCGTGCCCGGCGCGGCGGCCACGCTTGTTTGTTTGCAGTCGCTATTGGCGCGTGCCCGCCAGGCGGGTGTACCGATCGCCTACACGCAGGACAGTCACTTTGCGGGCGATCCCGAATGGGAGATCTGGCCGCGCCATTGTGAGGTCGACAGCTGGGGCTGGGAGATCGTCGAGGAGGTGGCCCCGCAACAGGAGGACCTGGTCTGCCAGAAGAGCCGCTACGATGGCTTCTATGGCACGTGGCTGGAGCATTACCTGGCCAATGTATGGAAGGTGCGCAACCTGGTGATTGTCGGGACCGTTTCCAGCATCTGCGTGCTCCATACGGCCGCGTCCGCCGGATTGCGCTGGTACTCGGTTGTCGTGCCTGCCGACGGCGTCTCGGCGTTGACCGAGTTCGACCAGGCCCTCACGCTGCGGCAGGTCTCCTGGCTCTACACCGGCAGCGTAACCAAGACCGCAGCAGCCATCACGTTCAAAAACGGTGGTCAGTGAACCGCGGCTGGTGTTCAGTAAGGCACTCCCCAGCAGCGGCTAACCACCGGCAACCAGATTTCGCCACGAGCAACTGAGAGATGCGCCCGCGTACATTCGTCGCATTTGACCTGGAGACAACCGGGCTGAATCCCAAACGGGACGCCATCATCGAATTTGGCGCGGTGCGCTTTGAGGAAGGCGGCAAGCGCGAACGTTTCGTCACCTACGTCAATCCTGGCCGCTCCATCCCGACGCGCATCCAACAGATGACCGGCATCGGCCCGGCTGACGTGGCCGACGCGCCTGCTATCGAAGAGCTGATCCCGGAAATCCTGGCCTTCATCGGCGGTCGCACCGACGCGGTTGTCGCTCACAGCGCCGGGTTCGATGTTTCCTTCCTGCGCGCGGCCGGGGTGAAGATCAACACGCCCGTACTCGACACGTACGAACTGGCGACGATTTTGCTTCCTGGGCAGGACAGCTACAGCCTCGGCGAACTTTGCCGGGCGCTGGAAATCCCCTTGTCCACGGCGCATCGCGCCGGCCACGACGCGGAAGCGACCGCCGAACTGCTGCTCCACCTGCGGCAGCGGATCGAGGCGCTGCCAAGCGCGACACTGGAGGCGCTGGGCGCGGCCGGCCTGGAGAGCGGCTGGGGGCCGATGCTCCTCTTCGAGGACGCGCGCTCCCGCCGTCTGAAACGCGAAGAGAGTGACGGGCGGGGCGCATGGCAAGAGGAGAGTGTGCGACGCTTACCCGGCCCGCTCGAACCGCGCTCCTCGCCGCAGGAGATTGCCGACACATTTCTTACTGCCGCCTTTGCCGACGACGGGGCGCTGGCCGCAGAGTTCGAGGGCGAGACCGGGGCAAGCTTCGAGCGGCGCGACGGTCAACTTGAGATGGCGCGGCTTGTGTTGGACGCGCTCAACCGCGGCGACCACAAGATCATCGAAGCGGGAACGGGAACCGGCAAAAGTCTGGCCTACCTTTTGCCCGCAGCCGCCTGGGCCGCGGCCAACGACAGCCGCGTCGTCATCGCCACCAATACAATTCCCTTGCAGGACCAGCTGCTGGAACAGGAACTGCCGCGGGTGACTCGAACTCTTAAGGCGTCGGGCCAGCCTGCGGTGCGGGCGATGGCGCTGAAGGGGCGATCACGCTATCTCTGTACGCGGCGGCTGGCGCGCTGGCTGGAACAGCCGCGTGCGCGCAACGGCCTGCTGGCGACAGGGCTCTCGCCGCTGGAGTTGCGCTTTCTGGCCAAGATTCTCGTCTGGCTGCCCTGCACGCGGACAGGCGACCTCAGCGAGTTGCCAGTCCACGACCGGCGGGAGCAGGCGTTGATGGCGCACGTGTCTTCCCATGGCGACGAGTGCAGCCCGGAGCGCTGTATGGTGAGCGCAACGCCCGGTCGACACGATTACCTTGGCGGGCGTTTGCGCGACTTCTACCTGGAAGCGCACCGCAAGGCCCGGACAGCCCATCTGCTGGTCGTCAATCATGCTCTGCTACTGGCCGATGTTGAGGCGGGGGGTCAAGTGCTGCCCGCTTACGACAATCTGATTGTGGACGAAGCCCACCATCTGGAGAAGGCGGCGACCGAGCAGTTTACCCGGCAGATTGATCTCGGCGTCCTGACTTCCCTGCTGGACGCCTTGGACGACGCCTTTTCCCAATTGGCGGGACGGGTTGCCCTGGACGCAGCACGCGATCTGATACGCCAACTGGCGGCAGAGCGGCAAGCGGCGCAAGCGATTTTACCGACATTCTTCGAGGCACTGCTCGATTTCGTCCTGCGCCACTGCGGGACGAAGACAGAGGGCCAAGCGACGCCCCGCGGCGGAAGCGGTTATCCCCAGCAGGTCGCGTTGGACAACCGTGTACGCGCCCAGCCGGGGTGGAGCGAAATCGAAATCGAGTGGGATGGGGTCAGCGCGCAACTTGGGAGCATATTGGAGCGGCTGACCGAACTGGCTGCCCTGCTGGAGGGCGCTCCCAGGCAAGACGGAGGGCAGGGGGCCGGCGAGGCTTTTGCGGGCTCCGCCGTCGAATTGGAACATGAACCGCGCAGCCGCGCGGCGGCATTGCTGCAACGCGCCCAGATCGATCTGGCAGACCTGCTGCAGGTGGCCGACGATGTGATCCTGCGCCCCCTCCACGTCCAGGAGCGGTCGGTCGACTGGCTTGAACTGCTCGGCAACGGGCGCGCCGCGGCCAGCGCCAGTTCCCGTCCGCGGCGCGGCGCCGATGCGGTGATCCTGCGCAGCGCGCCGATTCAGGTGAGCGAGCAGCTGGCCGCCGATCTGTTCAGCCCGCGGCGAGCGGTCATTCTCACCGGCGCAACGTTGCAGGCAGGGGATCGCTTCGACTTTCTGCGCGATCGGCTGGGCTGCTGGGACGCAGACGGGGCCGTCATCGACAGCCCATTCGATTACAAACGCAATGCACTCCTCTACATGCCCGGCGACATGCCGACACCGGATCATAACAACTACCAGCATGCGCTGGAACAGGCCGTACAACAGGCTGCGCTGGCCGCCGACGGCAGAACGCTCGTCCTGTTCACCAGCCACAGTCACCTGCGCGCCACCGCGGACGCGATCCGCGCGCCGCTGGCCGCGGCCGGGCTGACCGTTCTCCAGCAGGGGGAGGGCAGCCGCCGCCGCAATCTGCGCGACTTCCGCGCCAATCCCCGCTCGATCCTGCTCGGCACAAGCAGCTACTGGGAAGGGATCGACCTGCCCGGCGATCAGCTTGTGTGCCTGCTGATCGCCCGTCTGCCATTTGCCGTGCCGACGGACCCGCTGTACGTTGCGCGCAGTCGACTGTACGAGGACGCCTTCCACGAGTATGCCGTGCCTGAGGCGGTTATCCGCCTGCGCCAGGGCTTCGGGCGCCTGATCCGCAGCGCCAGCGATCGCGGGGTCGTCGTCCTGCTGGACAGCCGCCTGTGGCAACGCAGCTACGGCGAGATCTTTGTCGACGCGCTGCCCGCCTGCACGAAGCGCCATAGTCCGCTGTCACATCTGGAGGAAGCGGTGCGGGACTGGTTGAACCGCAGCGGGCCGACGCCGGTTGCTGGTGACAAGCGGCTGGTGACAAGTGGCTAGTCATAGAGCCGACGAGCGGCGTTTGCATCTGCGGGTCGTCCTTGATGCCGGCCCGGCGGTCCATCAGCGCGCGGGCCTGGCCCGATATGCCGAGCGTCTTGCATCTGCCCTGTGGCAACACTTTCGGGATGCGCTCGACCTCACTCTCGTCTACAACAGCCATAGCGGCCGCAGACTGCCTGCCTCGCTCGGATCTATCCCTGCCCTCACGCTGCCGTTGGGCCAACATCGCTGGCGGCTGGGCGCGCTGACCTGCCAACTTCTGCGTGCGTCGCTGGTGGAGGGCAGACTCCCGGCTGGCGACGTCTACCACGCCACCGAGCATCTCCTGCCGTGGATGGCGCGCCCGTCGGTGATGACGGTGCATGATCTGATTTTCGAGCGTTATCCACAGCACCATACGCGGGCAAATCGAGCCTTCCTGCGCGTTGCGATGCCCTTGTTTGTACGTCGGGCGGATGCTATTATTGCGGTGAGTCAACACACGAGGCGGGACCTGCTGGAAGTTTACGCGACGCCGCCACAAAAGGTATATGTGGTTGAAGAAGGCATCGACGAACGATTCCGACCGGCAGGTGAAGCGGATATCCGGCGGGTAAAGGAGCGGTATTCAATCAGGCGGCCCTACCTGCTGATGGTGGGCACGCTGGAGCCGCGCAAGAATCACGCGCTTGCTTTTCGGGCACTGGCACAGTTGAAAGCGGAGGGATGGCCTCACTGTCTCGTGGCTGTCGGCGGGGGCGGCTGGCTCTTTGATGCCGTGCAGCGCCAAGTGGAATCGCTACAGTTGAGCGACGACGTCATCTTTGCCGGCCATGTGGCGGATGCCGACCTGCCGGCCCTTTACAGCGGCGCCGATTGCTTCCTGATGCCCAGCCTCTACGAAGGATTCGGCATTCCAGTGCTGGAAGCGATGGCGTGCGGTGCGCCGGTCGTGTGCAGCAAGGTCAGCAGCCTGCCTGAGGTTGCGGGGGAGGCTGCCCGCTTCATCGAACCGCTGACCGCAGAGGGACTGGCAGACGCTGTGCGGCAGGTTCTGTCGCACCCGAAGATGGCTGACAAGATGCTCAGCGACGGCATGCGCCAGGCAGGCCGTTATCGCTGGCAGCGTGCGGCGGATGAAACAGTGCAAGTCTACCGGGCCGCGGCGCGATGGAGTTCTTGAAGCCAATGCGTATCTGCCTTGTGAGCTCAGAGTATCCCCCAGCCGGGACAGGTGGAATCGCCGCATATGTCTATCAACTGGCCCATGGGCTGGCAGCGGAAGGGCACGACGTTTCAGTGATAGCCGGCCCCGCACACCAGCGGTCAGAGTCTGCGCTATCGACTGAAGGAGTCAGTCTGTACGGAGTGCGTAACCGGGAGTTTTGGCTGCCCGCTCCGGTACGGGGCAAGGGCCTCGGACTGCGGATGACAGTGGAACGCAGTTTTGCCGTTGACCGGACAATCGCGCGCCTGGAACGGTCGCAAGGGCCATTTGATCTCGTAGAAATGCCCAACTGGGGTGCAGAGGCTCTCTGCTACTGCCTCCATCCGCGGGCGCCGCTTGTGATTCGCCTGTCCACGCCGCTAGCGCAGGTCAATCAACTCCGAAGGAACAGCTCGAGCCGCTTAGGTCTGCGTCTGCTGTGCCATCTGGAAGCGCTTCCCGCCCGGCACGCTGCCGGCATAATTGCCCATAGTGAATCCATCGCCAATTTCTGCGCCGATCTATATCGCATCCCAGCTGCTAAATCGCATGTGATACCGCTGGGTGTCCCCTTACCCTGCGCTTCACTGGAGAAGGGGACAACGGAGGCTACGATTCTATATGTGGGCCGCCTGGAAAGACGAAAGGGGATCGACCGTCTGCTCCAAGCCATCCCCGCAGTGATTCGCGAGGCGCCGCATTGCAAGTTTGTCATCGCCGGCGCTGATACCGGCGACGCACCGAATGGGAGCAGCTACCAGGACTACCTTGCCAGCTTCGCCACCTCAGAAGCGCGTGAGGCGACGACCTTCCTCGGACATGTCGAAGAGGGGACGCGCTCCCAACTCTATGCAGATTGCGATATATTCGTTGCGCCGTCACTGTCGGAGTCGTTTGGCCTCATCTATCTGGAGGCTATGGCCCACGCCAAACCGGTTGTTGCATTCCATAGCGGCGCGGCGCCCGAGGTCGTTAACGATGGCGAGACCGGAATTCTGGCTGAACCGGACAATATATCCGAGTTGGGGGATGCGCTGATCAGGCTGGCAGAAAATGCAGCGATGCGGCAGGAGATGGGTCAACGCGGTTACGCGCGGGCGCGGGCGAAATTCTCGGTCCAACGCATGGTTGAAGAGACGATTGGCTGTTATCGCAAGGTCGTTTCCAGTTCTTAGAAACCGTCGCGGCGCGATGGCGTTTCCTGAGAACTATGAATCAGTAACCAAGCACCAATAACTGGAATGAGCCTCTTTTCCACGGTAGCGACGAACAGTCTGTGGAGCGCCCTCAGCACGTTGGGCAGCCTCCTATTCGGGCTGGTTACCAGCATCGTCCTCGCCCGCGCGCTCGGTCCAACCGTCATCGGGCAGTATCACTATTGGATTTGGGTGACGGGCCTGTTGGTGCTGATTGCCTCTCCCGGTCCGGCACAAGCCATGACGAAGTTTGGCGCGGAGCTGTTGGGCAAGCAGGACCGGCAGACGGCCTCCTCTCTCTTTGCATGGCTCCTTGTGGCAGAACTTGCGCTCGGCAGCCTGACAGCGGGCGCAGCTCTGCTCTATGCCTGGTCCACGCGGGCGTCTGATCCGTCTGCGGACCTTGTTGCCTTTGCAATTGTCGCCATCTCGGTGGTGCCCGGCGTTGTCGAGAGGCTGTTGCTGGCGGCCGCGAAAGGGACGCAGGAGTTTCGTTACCTCAGCCAGGCCAGCCTGGGAGGCAATCTTTTCTACGCCGTCTGCGCCATTGGGGCGGTCATGCTTGGCTATGGCATCCATGCCCTTCTTCTCAGCCTCCTTGCGAGGCGCATCGTCACAATTCTTCTGATTGGCTGGCAGCTGCCAACTCACTACTCATTGCGCGGCGCGCTCCCGTTTGCGGTTCCAGCCGAACTTCGCCGCCGTCTTCTTCTCTACTGCCGCGATGTAAGTCTGATCCTGGTCATCGACACAGTTCTCTACGAGCGATCAGAACTCTACTTTCTGAAGCGGTTCGCCACCGAGGCCGACATCGCTTTTTACAGTCAATCTTTTGATCTGGCTCTGAAGTCGATGGCGATCCCGGCCATCTTTTCCGGTGTCCTTTTGCCAACCTTTTCCTCGCTGGCAGGACAAAGGGAGACCGGGGAATTGCCCAAGCGGTTCGATTCTTTGCACCTGTCATCGTATCGGATCCTGGCCCTGATCGCCATGCCAATCGGACTGGGGGGGGCTGCAATCACACCGGCGTTCGTGCTGTTGTATGGTCCTGACTTCCTGCCGATGTCTCCGGTTCTATCGATCCTTCTTGTCGGCAACATAGTCGGCGCCCTGGCATCAGTCAGCGCCACGATCCTGCATAGCGTGGACGAGCAGAATTTCATTGTGCGGCTCGGATTGGGGGTGGCGGTCCTAAATATAGGCTTTGACTTCCTTTTAATACCTAGATATGGGGCCATCGGCGCTGCATTGGCCAACTCCGGCAGCCAGCTTCTTTCCGGTATTGTGGGCATCATTTACTCCACGCGGCGTCTCAATCTCTCTTTTCCGCTGCGCTCACTAGGCCGAATTGGGCTGGCCGCCCTAGCGGCCGCGGCAATCGCCTGGCTCATCAGTAGGTGGCTCGGGGGGCTGGTTCTAGCCATTGGCGCCGGGATTCTGGTATATCCTCTCTTGCTGCGGCTGTTCGCGGCCCTGGAAGCAACTGATCACGCTTTTCTCAGCCGGGTGAGCGGTTATCTGCCCAGCAGACTGGTGCCTGCCTATCAGGGTCTGGTAGACTTTCTTGCGCCGCAAATGAGCGAATAGTGTCAGGCGGGGTTACGGTTCGCTACCCACTGGCAGTTGCGTGAAAGCCATGTCTGAAATGCCATTCTGGTCGGTCATTGTTCCGACCTATCAGCGCGAGAAGGTAATGTGCGAAACGATTGAGTACCTGCTCGCCCTCTCCTATCCCAATTACGAACTGCTGGTCATCGACCAGACGCCGCGGCACGAAGCGGCGACGGATCAGTTTCTGCGCGCATGTGAGAGCCGGTACCCGCGGCGTTTTCGCTGGCATTCTGTCGCCAAGGCCAATTTGCCCCACGCGCGAAATGTGGGCGCGGAGATGGCAAAAGGTGAGTTTCTCCTCTATTGCGACGACGACATTATCCCACCGGTGGATCTGATCGAGCTTCATCAGCGTAGGCTTAAGAGTCCTGGAGTCGGGGCTGTGACCGGGGGCATTAGGCTGGACCGAGAGCCTGCGTCACCCACTACGTCGCAACCGAGCGAAATTCTTGCCGACGGCCGTGTTGCCAATAGACCTGGTCGCGGACCTACCAGAACCGACAGCCTTTGTGGCAGCAACATGTCGATGGAGCGTCAACTCGTCTTTAATGTGGGACTGTTTGACGAAGCGTATATCGGCAACGCTTACCGGGAGGAGACCGACTTTTCGCTGCGCGTCAAGCAAAAGGGTTTTCAGCTCGTTCTTGATCCTGCCGCCGCGATTGTGCATCTGGGTCATCCGACAGGGGGGTCACGCGCCAGCAAGGTCGCCGGTGAGGGGAAATACCTGTTCGAGTTTCACCACAATGTCGCGTACTTCTTTGCCAAGAACTTCCGGCAGCTCTACTTGCCCTGGTTCCTCAAACGGGAACTGGCGTGGTTTGTCAAGGAGAGGGGCAGCTTTCAGGGAGAGCCGGGTCTTGTCATCCGTTCGCTCGAGGGACTCTGGCGGGGATACTGGGCGGGCATACGCAAGCGGAGAAAGTTGTGATTGAAACTGCTAACAGTGAAAAGACTCGACAAGTCCAATCGAGCAGCGAGGACTTCGATCCACGCCAGGAGGTCGGTCCACGCCAGGAGGTCGATCCACGACATCCATTCTGGTCCGTGATTGTTCCCACATACCAACGCGAAAAATCTTGTGCGAGACAATCGACCACTTGCTGGGTCTCTCCTACCCACATTTCGAGTTGCTGATCATCGATCAAACGCCACGCCACGAAGCAGAGACGGATCAGTTCATCCGCGATTGCGAAAGTCGATACCCGCAGCGATTTCGATGGCATTTTGTCGAGATAGTCAACCTGCCTAAGGCCAGAAACGTGGGCGCGAACATGGCAAGCGGGGGGTAAATTCTCTATTATGATGACGATATTATTTCGCCGCCGGATCTGATCCAATTGCACATGCGCAGCATACTGCAGCCCGGCATTGGGGCGGCCACCGGAGGCGCTTATGTGGAGCGAAAGAAGCAGCCCCCACAGCCGCGTCCTTGCGTAGTCCTCGCCAATGGCAGTTTTCTCGACTTTTGGGACGATGACGTCCAGGGAGGAACGACGGATAGCCTGAGGGGGTGGCAACATGTCCATGTCGCGTGCGATCCTCTTTGAGGTGGGACTGTTCGACGAAGGATATATTGGCCGATCCAATGGAGAGGGGACGGTTCTCTGGCTGCGTATTCTGTGCAACGGTTATCAGATCGCCTACGATCCTGCAGCCGCAGTGGTGCATCTTGGCCAACTTGTGGGAGGCGCGAACACCAGCAAAGGCGTCGCTGAAGGTCGGTATTACGGTGAGGGGCACCAGAATGACGTCTACTTCTTTGCCAAGAATTTTCGACAGCGGTATCTGCCCTGGTTTCTGAAACGGGAATTGAGATGGATACTCGTGAAACAAGCCATCTTTCAAAGAGATCCGGGGCGGACCATCGCTTCTCTCCTGGGCCTGTGGCGTGGTTATTGGACTGGCATGCGCAAGCGGAGGCAGATGTCATCGTGAAAATAGCCGTGCTGTCGTCGCATCTGCCGTCGGACAGCCGCGCCAAGTGCGGCGGTGTGGCCTACGCGGCGCATCGGCTGGCCAATGCCTTGAGCCAACGCGGTCACTTGGTTACGGTCTTCACAACTGATTTACGACCTGCGGAGGCCCATTATGAAGTACGCACTGTACTTTCGCTGACCTCGGCTAACCCTCTGCGCGCCTGGTTGGAGAGCTGGCGACTTTCGTGGCGATACGCAAGGCAAGAGTTCGGCGGCTTTGACATTATTCACGCTCACGGTGACGACGCGCTGGTCTGGAAACCCGGCCCGCCGCTTGTACGCACGCTGCACGGGGCAGCCATGGCTGAAGCGATTTACGCGCCGACGTGGAAGAGGAAACTCTGGTACCTGTCGTTTGTCCCCCGGGAACTCTGGGAAGCTGTAAAGGCAGATGTGGTCGTCTCGGATAGCGCCAAAACGCGACGCCATATACCGGGTATTGACCACATCATCCCTAATTCGGTCGACCCAGAAGTGTTTTTCGCCGACGACAGTTCCCCGTCAACCCACCCCTCCATCCTCTTCGTGGGAACCATGGGCGGACGCAAGCGCGGGCGCATGTTGCTTGACATCTTCCAGTCGCAGATCCGCCCCGCCCTGCCAGGCGCCGAACTCTGGTTGGTGGCAGAGCGGAGCGCGGCGGGGCCAGGCGTGGTCTGCTTCCGGAAACCGGACGAACATAGCCTGGCCGACCTCTACCGCCGGGCCTGGCTCTTCTGCCTGCCCAGCACCTATGAAGGCTTTGGCATCCCTTACATTGAAGCAATGGCGTCCGGCACGCCGGTCGTCGCAACATCAAATGTCGGCGCGCGGGAACTGCTTGAAGATGGCAGGTGGGGTGTCCTGGCCTCGCCCGAGGACCTGGGGTCAACTCTGCTGTCGCTGTTGCAGAACACAGGCGAAAGGCAACGTCTGGCGCAGTTGGGCCTGGAACGCGCGGCCGCTTTTTCGCAGGATCTAGTCGTAGATGCGTATGAGTCTCTGTTCGAAACTCTGGTTTCCAACTCTTAGGTATCAACGGTAGCTCATGAATCGGAAATGCAGTGCATTTGAAAGCTGAACACTCAAGACTTCATACTCCCCAGGTCGCATTGCTGACACTGGACTTCCCACCGCAGATCGGCGGCGTCCAACAGTATCTGTTCGAACTAAGCCGACGAGTCGGGCGCCACTGTAATCTGACCGTCGTGCTGCCGCGCGCCAACCCTTCACACTACAAAGAAGAGCCTTTTCGGGTCGTCTCCGTTCCCTCAGCAGCGCCCTGGCATTTCGGGCGCGTGTTGGCGACACTGCGCCCTCATCTCACGGTGGTGGGGCATACCCATCCCAGGCTGCTGCTGCCGTCGGCCCTACTGTCCAGGGGACGCTACATCGCGCTAGCGCACGGAAATGACTTTGAAGCCGCGCAACGGCGTTGGCATTCTGCCATAGTCAACCGGTTTCTGATGGGCGCGCGTTCGCTGGTGACAAATTCACGCGCCAACGCGCAGCGACTGCAAGAGTTGGGCTTGCCCGCGCCTGAAGTGATCCTTCCCGGAACGGATCCGCATCGCTTTACGCCGTCACCGGCGCTCGACAACGGCCCGCCTGTGCTCCTCACCGTGGCGCGACTGGTCTCACGCAAAGGAGTCGACACTGTTTTGCAGGCCATACCGCCGCTGCTGGAGCTTGCGCCGCGGCTGCAATATTGGGTTGTCGGCGACGGACCGGCGCGACCGGGGCTGGAGCAACTGGCGCGGGATCTTGGGCTCACGGATGCGGTGCGATTCCTGAACGAGGAGGGCGCCCCCATTGCCGATTCAGACATGCCAGGACTCTACCGGCGCGCTTCCATCTTTGTCATGCCGGCGCGGGAAGAGTATGATGGCCCAGATGGCGCCGCCAGCGTGGAAGGGTTCGGCATTGTCTATCTTGAAGCCAGCGCCAGCGGCCTGCCCGTTGTTGCGGCCCGAAGCCGCGGCGCCGCCGAGGCAGTGATCGAGGGCGAAACCGGCCTCTTGGCGCCGCCCGACGACCCCGCAGCGCTGACACAGGTCTTGGCGCGCCTGATCAATGACGCCGACCTGCGCCAACGCATGGGCCGCGCGGGGAGGCGCTGGGTCGAGCGCGAGATGAACTGGGATCGGGCGGGCCAGCAGCTCATTTCGATTGTTGATCGTGCGCTATGACACCACGACCTGTACTTTTCGTCGATCATGCAGCTGCCCTGGGCGGGGCCGAACGAAGCTTGCTCTTGCTCATGACATTTCTGGACCGCAGCCGCTGGCGGCCCCATCTGATCGCGCCGGGCGGCCGACTGGCCGAAGAGGCAGCCCAGGCAGGCATTCCGGTACATACGCTTGAACTGCCGCGGCTGCGCGGCTCCTCCCGCAGCTTAGCGCGTTGGTGGCAAGGGGCGGTCAGCATATCGAAGATTGCCAAGGAGACCGGCGCCGCGCTTATTCACAGCAATACCGTGCGCGCGACGGCATATGCAGGACTGGCTGCCCGGCTTGCTTCGCTGCCGTTTATCTGGCACATGCGGGATTTCTGGCTGTCAGAGGCCGAGCCTTCAAGCAAGTGGACCGATCGGCTGGGGAAACTCATTTTCTGCAGCATAGCGACCGGCGTGCTTACCAATTCACACGCAGTCGCCAAGCACCTGCCATGCTCCGCCAAACTGTCCGCCCTCCACAACGGCATCGACCTTTCCCGCTTCGACCCGAGCCAAATTGCGGCTGACAACAGAGCTACTTTGTGTGAAGCCGCAGGCTTTGCCGTCGAAGCGCCCATCGTGGGCATGGTGGGCAGGGCGAGGCCAACGAAAGGCCAGGATGTTTTTCTGCAGATGGCGGGCCAACTCGCGGCAGCCACGCCGGCCTGTCGCTTTCTGGTGGTTGGCGGCGACCCGTTCCATGTTGGTGACGACTACGAGGCGCGTTTGACGGCTTTGTGCGCCCAACTCGGTCTTGAAGATCGGGTGCATTGGACAGGTCAGCTTGAGGATGTGAGGCCGGCCCTGGCGGCGATGGACATTTTCGTGCATCCGGGCGCGCCCGAGCCGTTTGGACTGGTGAATATCGAGGCGATGGCCATGGGCAAGCCGGTCGTTGCATTCGTCCACGGCGCGCTGCCGGAAATCGTCGCGCATGACGAAACGGGGCTTCTCGTGCCTCCGGGTGACGTAGCCGCTTTAGCCGAGTCCGTTTCCCGGCTCTTGCAGGAGCGGGCGCGCTTTCACCGCATGGGCCAGGCTGGACGGCGGCGGGTAGAAAAGAACTTTCGCATAGAACGCACCGTGACTGAACTGGAATCGTCTTATCAGCGGCTGCTCGCAAATGCGTTGTAACGGCAACTGCCCGCCTTAAGCTGGAGTTGGTGTCTGCGCCATGAGAGTATTGCTGCTCTACAAGGACTATTACCCGGTTCTCGGCGGGATTGAGAACAATATCCGTCTGTTGGCACAAGGTTTGCGGTCAGAGGGCGTTGACGCGCGCGTGCTCGTCACGAACACCGGGCCGGACACAGTGCGTCAGTCCATTAGCGGCGTGCCGGTGACCAAGACAGGACGGCAGGCTCACGTCCTGTCCACGCCCATCAGTTTGTCTTATTTCACTGAGTTGCGGCGCCAGGCAGCGAGCGCAGATCTCGTCCACCTGCACGCGCCTTACCCGCCGGCCGAGTTGGCTCAACTGTTTGCGGGAGTCGGCAAGCCCTTCGTCATCACCTATCACAGCGACATCGTGCGCCAGAGAGTTTCGGGGAGGCTGTATGCTCCGCTGCTGCGATTGGTCTTGAAGCGAGCGACGAGAATTGCCACCGCCAGCCCGGCCTATGTCGAGTCATCGCCCTTTCTGCGCCGCGTGCGCGACAAGTGCCGCCTGATCCACTACGGCATCGACCTGGAGCGCTTCGAGAAGACCGCGCAAGTGCAGGCCGACGCACAGCGCCTGCGCAGCCGCTTTGGTGACCGTCCGCTACTGCTCTTCATTGGGCGCCTGCGCCACTATAAAGGCGTCGATGTACTGATCCGCGCCATGCGCCACGTTGACGCGCACCTTCTGATCATCGGCAGCGGTCCTATGCAGGATTTGTGGCATGATCTGGCGCGCGCGGAGGGTCCGACTGGCAGACTTACATTTCTCGGCGAGTGTTCGGAAAGGGAGAGCCTGGCCGCCCGCTATGCCGCGCACCTTTTCGTGCTGCCTTCTACCAACCGCGCCGAGGCCCTGGGAATCGTGCAGCTTGAGGCGATGGCCTGCGGCCTGGCCGTCGTTTGCACCGAACTGGGCACGGGCACATCCTACGTCAACAGGCACGAAGAGACCGGACTGGTCGTGCCGCCTAACGACCCTCAGGCGCTGGCCGACGCGATCAACCATCTGTTGGCAGATCCGACGCGGCGTGCGCAGATGGGGGCGACCGGACGGAAGCGAGTGCAGGAGGCGTTTTCGTTGCGAGGCATGGTCCAAAGGACAGTATCGCTCTATCAAGAAGCTCTAACGGCTGTCGCAAGCGGTTAGTGGCGCTGCCGACCACAAGCCGCGGATCACAGGCCGCACATCACTGACCCCTCACCTGATGAGCCACTACATTCTCGACATCCGCACAGCCAGCGCGCATTTCCCCGGCATCGGTCGCTATGTGCGTAACCTGACTTCGGCATTGATCCCTCTGCTCGCAGTCGAAGAACAGTTGACACTCCTTGGAAACGCGGCCAGTTGGGGCGCCGGGGAAACGTCTCAGTCCGGGGCAAAGATTGCAGTCGGCCGCCGGTTGTCGAACAGGACCATCCCCGTGTCCGTCTCACCGTTCGACATCGGCCAGCAGTGGCGCATCCCTCTCCTGTTGAGACAGCTTCGAGCCGGCGGGCCGTCTCTCTATCACAGTCCTTACTACCTGATGCCTTACCGCACAGGGCTTCCGACCGTCCTGACCTTCTACGACGTCACGCCGCTCATGTATCCGCAGAGTGTGTCGATGAAGGCAAGGCTTTTCTTCCGTTTGGCTACGACCCTCGCCCTGCGCGCTGCAAGCCGGGTCATTGCAATTTCCGAGGCCGCTCGCGACGATCTCATTCGCTACTTTCCCGTTCATTCGCCCAAAGTCAGTGTTGTGCCGCTTGCCGCTGACCCTCGATTTCAGCCGCAACCGGCAAGCGAGGTAGAAGCGGTGCGGGAGAAGTACAGCCTGCCCACCCGCTTTGTGCTGTATTTCGGGACAAACAGACCCCACAAAAATCTGGCAGCTCTGATCGACGCGTACGCGCAGCTTGCCGACCGGCACGCGCAGCCTCTGGTGATCGCCGGCGCCTGGGATGCGCGTTATCTGCAGCCAAAGCAGCGAGTCGAGCAATATCAATTGGGCGACTCGGTGCGCTTCCTCGGGGGGGTGGACGACTCCGACCTGCCCGCGCTCTACAACGCGGCAACGCTCTTCGTCTTTCCCAGCCTGTATGAAGGGTTCGGCCTGCCTGTGCTGGAGGCGATGGCATGTGGCACTCCGGTGGCCTGCGCCAACACCGCCAGCCTGCCGGAGATCGTTGGCGAGGCCGGTCGGCTGTTCGATCCCCATTCCGCGGCTAAGATCAAGGATGCTGTGGCGGAACTGCTGGAGGATGACACGCTGCGGGCAGAACTGGGCGAGCGGGGCCTGGCGCGGGCGCAGCGATTTTCCTGGCAGGCGACAGCCGCCGCGACCCTGCATTGCTACCGGGAACTGCTAGGAGCGAGGAACGAAAAATGAGAGGACCCTTCTTGCTTGATCCCTCGCTACTCTCTCTTCCTGTTGAGCCAGTACAGCGCCCGGATTCCGGCCAGCGTCAGCCAGGGGTCGAAGTGGTCGATGGAGTTGGTCAGCGGGGTGATGATATGGCCGAGGCCGCCGGTTGCGATGACGCTGACGGACGCGTCGAGTTCGGCACGGATACGCGCTAGCAGCCCATCCACCAAGCCTGTGTAGCCGAGGACAATCCCTGAGCGGAGCGCCGCGTCCGTGTCGCGGCCGATAGCCGCAGCCGGTGCGGTCAACTCGACGGCCGGGAGGGCGGGCACCTCTCTTCTGAGCGAGCTTGTCAACGTGTCCAGACCCGGTGCGATGGCCCCGCCGCGGAAGCGCCCCTGCGCGTCAACGACGTTGAAGGTTGTCGCCGTGCCGAAGTCCACGGCCACTGCTGCGCCCGACGTGCGCCTGCATACGGCCACTGCGTTCGCCAGCCGGTCCATGCCGACCTGGTCCGGGTGCGCCACTTCCAGCGCAATCCCAAGTTGCAGCTGCTGATGCAGAACCAGCGGCTCCCGATTAAGTGTCGACGTCAGCAACCGCTGCCACAGGCCAGTCAGCGGTTCAACGACACTGCACAGGACGGCATCCTCAAAACAGTCTGCGCCGAAGCCGCTCTGTTGCCAGAGTTGCTCTAAAGAGCGGCGATACGATTCCTGCCGACCATGTCGATCGGTGGGCAGCCGCCAACTTGCAAGGGGCGCATCGTCAGCGCGCAGCCCGGCGCCGGTGGGCTCCCGCTGGCACGGCGGATAGGCGCCTATAACGATATTGCTGTTGCCGATGTCGATGGTGAGAAGCATGTATCAGCGAATAGCGAAGCGCGGGCAACTGCTTGGAGAGTCGACCATCCACTCCTGACTGTCGACCGGCCTCACTCGTTCTGCGCATCTTCAGCGCCTTCTGACTCTGTCGCGTCCGGCTCCTCCACATCGGTCACGCCGGGGATATCGGTGCCCGGTCCGTACAGGAACATGGCATTCCAGGGGCGATAGACCGAAACGATTTTGTCCTCGCGGCTCTTGCCATTCTCCGTGACCGTACGGATGACGGTTGTGGTCATGCCCTCTTTGGCCCACTCCACTTGCTTGATCTGACCGGCTTCAAGCGACGCGTCCTCCCGATAGACCGGGTCTCCGGGCTGCTTGATGTCCTTGACTTCGGCTTCGCTGATGATCACCTCTCTGCCCGGCTTGGTGCCGTAGAAGCGGAAGGAGAGGATACCGGCCTCGCTGTCGACGACGGGCTGGATCAGCATATGGGCGGCCGTGTCATTGCGGAATCTAAAATCGACATAGGGCGTGTAGATCGTCGCATCGAATCCGGGGTCGCCGTACCAGCTCACGACATAGCCGTGATTGTGACGCTCCAGAAGGGGAAAGCCAGCTTCCAAGGCCGCACGATAGACGGTCGTGCTTACCTGACAGACGCCGCCTCCTACGCCGATGGCGGTGCGGTCTCCCCAGATGATGAATGAATCTTCAAAGCCGTTCGCTCCACTCACCGCCTCGATGGTTGAATTGAAGCTGAAGATGCCGTCGGGAGGTATGACGGCGCCAACGAATTTTTCGGAGGCCACCTCGATATTGTGAACGCGCGTGCTGCTGCTGCCGCCAAAGTAGGTGGTGCCGCTGGCTATCAACTCTCTGATGCCCAATTCGCCCAGCCGGCCGGAATCAACCGCAGGGGGGATGGCGATGATCGGCAAAGTTGCCGTCCTCTGATCGGTGACCAACGCCTTGCGTACCGCTTCGATCGTGAGGTCGACGTTCAACCGCTGACCGGGCTGGCTAGGTTGCAAGACGGTCAACTGGCCTGTGGCGTCGTCGAAGCGCAGGCGAGCGTCCTGAGCCGGAAATGAAACCTGCTTCGCCCAACCTTCAACGACGACGCGCAGCGCCTCTTCATTGAGAAATTGGGGGTCGCCTCCGGGCATGAATCTCTCCAGAAGCGCCGCGTCCAGGGCGAAGCCGATGCTCGATGGCTCGTGACGCAAGACAATCGGCTTGGGGGGGGGAGGCTGCGCTCTGTTTTCGGCAGACTCAAGCGGAGCGCCAGGGGAGGGTTGAGGCGGTGCAGTGGTGAACGTTTGCAGCTGCACGGTTCCGGGGCGACCGCTGGCCGTTTGCGCCAGAATCAGTTGCGCGGTCGCCGCGATGTCTACGTCCAGCCCCGACTGGGGTGGGAGAGAGTAGCCGCCGATCTCTAAAGCAGGACGACTTGGTCGCCGCACCTCGGACGCGGCGTTGCCGACGACCTGACGAACGGTGCCTTCATTGATGGCGACCTGCGGCCAAATTGTCTTCTGGCCGGTAAAGGCCCGCCACTGATTCCGGATGCGATCAAGCAGTCCGCCTTGCCGTCCCAAAAAATAGGCGCGATTGACCGCATCTTCGAGATCGGCATGCGGCGTCAGCAACTTTGTACCCAGCGCCCACTGCCGTCCCTTGTGTTCAAGAAAGACCGGCGCCAATGGGTAGGGCGTCAACTCCTTGTCCAAGAGAAGCAAGGCGGCTGTGCGGGTCTCTCCACCGACGGGAACACCGGCGATGCGCACGCCGCTGAAGATGCGGTCCGTGTGCCAGAATTGCCAACCGGCGAATGCCCCGACGCCCGCCACGATGGCGACGCAAAACCAGATGAGCAGATACTCGCCGCCGCCAGGTGGTCTTCTCGGTTGCCGAAGCGGCCCGGCGTTGCCGCCATCGGTAATCTGGCGGTCGGGGGGGAAAGGTGTGATTGCGGTCATATATTATCTGGTAGTTAGGCACATGAAGTGGCCTGGAGTCGGCACATTGACCGGCCACTAGCTGCTGACGTGCGGTTTACGCGTGTAACTGAGGAACAATATACAGGAACGGGATGGCGATGTCCAGTGCGATCAGCGCCAGAAACAGGCAGAGATACAGGATCGGTCGCAGCGGCTCATGGGACGCCCACCGTGCACCGCCAATTCCAGTCAGGACGCGGTTGATTTGCGGCGACAGCAGCGTGTAAAGCAGCAGGCCAATGGCCGCCGCGCCGTACAGCAGAAGCGTCCACCTGTCGACTCCGCCTGTAGTCATGCCTGCCAACACATGAATGGCCGCGCCCGCCAGCAGGATGGCCGCGGCCGCGATGCCGGACCGCTTTTCCAGTACGGCCCACCATCCCACGGCGACGAGCAGGCTCCAGGTGGGCAGAGCCGGAAAGAGGTAGCGGCCTTGGTGCTGGATGAAACCGACGTTGTACCAGGCATAGGCGGCGAACGCACCCAGCCACAGCAGCAGCAGCGCCATCCAGGGAGAAGAGGGGAATTGGAGCCATCTCTTTTTGTCGCCTTTTGCCCAGCGCCGGCAGCGGAGAAGGGCGCCTACCGCCGCCATCAATGACAGGAGGAAGAGCGCGGTATAGATACGGGCATCCATGAAGACGCCCAACCAGCCGAATACGCCCCAGAAACTCTTGCTCGTGAACGTCCAGGCCCGCACCCAGTAGGCGCTCCAGCCGTTATCGGCGATCCAGGCGGCGGCTGTCGGTTGCCCGGTCACGACAACATCGTGCCAGGCGAGGCCGAGGAAGTCCCCATTGCCGTATAGGAGGCTGTTGCGGATCCACCAGGGCAGGCCGAGGAGGAGCGCGGGCGCGATGAGGAGCGCGTACTGGGTGAATTGCGCCCTGGCCGAAAGCGGTCGTGCCTGCGTCCTCCAAACAATCCCGGCGGCGACAACGATCAGCGCAATGGGCAAGAGAATGTAGGCAGTGGCCTTGGTGAGAAAGCCGACTCCGATGAGGAGTCCGGTTGCCAGCAGAAGGCGGCGAGCGGATCCCAGTGACCCATCGGCTGGATCCTCATTGGTAAATGTGGTCTGCCAGCGCAGCAGCGCCAGCATCGCCGCGGCGACAATCAGCTCAGCCAGCGCGTCGTTGTTGACCGACGCCATCACGGCGATGTGCATGGGCAGGAAGGCGGTGAACGCGGCCGCGCCCAGGGCGATGTGCGGCGAGCCGGGAAGAACGGTGCGCGCGCAGAGGAAGATGAGCAGCACGACCCCTGCGCCCAGCACGGCGCTGAACAGCCGCAGTGCAAGAAGGCTCCCCCCGCTCAGCCAATAGACCGGCGCGGCCAGCAGGTAATAGAGTGGGGGCTGGTGAAACTCATAGCGAACCGGGTCAATCGACAGAGCGGGCGGGAACTTCTCCGCCTTCAGGCGTTCGAGATAGGCCCCGTCATAGTCGCCCATCTGCAACACCGGCAACTTGCCCTCGGTCGCCAGATAGGCAACATAGTTGTAGTGGGCCGGTTCGTCCGGATTCTGCCAGGGCGGGGTCTTGAAGGCGAAAAGCGCGACCAGAGCAAGGTAAACGAGCAGAACCAGGAGCAGCGTGTAAGAGGTTGCGCCGATGCGGGGGGGCTTTTCCACACGCTACCCGCCCACTTCCTCTGCCAAGACGACGGCGGGATCCAACTTGGTGAACAACGGCGCAGGTTTTTGTAGCGGCTGTCCGCCGGGCAGTGGCTGCGCCTGCCAGACGCCGCTGGCGTTGGCGTGGTCGTAGCGCAGCACTTGATGCGCGCCGCGCGCGTCTTGAGCCGATGCTGTGTTGAGTTCTCCGAAGAGCGGCTGGCTGTAGCCCAGATAGCGGTGCAGCTGTTCACTGCTGTGGGGCAGGATCGGCGCCCATATGAGTTTCAGCCAGTCTATCGCCTGTAGCGCAACGTACACAGTCGTAGCGGTAGCCGCAGGATCGGTCCGGATGGTTCGCCACGGCTCCTTTTCGTTCAGATACTGGTTCACCCGTTGGCTGAGGCGGCGCGCCCCGTGCAGAGCGGCCTTCAACCTGGCCGCTTCATACAGGGCGGCCACGCTCTCGAATCCCCCGCGAATCTCTTTGAGCAAGGCGTCATCGGTTGCGTCAAACGGGCCGGGTTGGGGCACGGCTCCGTCAAAGCGGCGGTATGCGAAGCCCAGCGCCCGGTTGACGAGGTTGCCCCAGTTTGCCACCAGCTCGTTGTTGACCAACTCGATGAAGTCGGGCCAGGTGAATTCGGTGTCTGCGCTTTCCGGCGCCATGGCCGTCAACGCGTAACGCCAGGCGTCCGGCTGATACTTTTGCAGCACAGTATTCCAGCCGATGACATTGCCGCGGCTGGTGCTGAACTGGGCGCCGCCGAAGTTGAGGTATTCATTGGCCGGAACATCGTAGGGCAGATGCAGCCGGGCCGCTGCCAGCCCCTTTGCCCTCTCGGACAGACCGGGGAGCGATGCATCCTCCCCGCGCGACTCGTCGTTGTAGGCCATAATCATGCCCGGCCAGATCTGCGTATGGAAGGGAATATTGTCTTTGCCGATAAAGTAGTAGTGGCGGGCATCCGGCGCGCAATCGCGGTCCCACCAGTCCTGCCACTGCCCACCGCTCAGTTCGGCCCACTCGATCGCCGCGCTCAGGTAGCCCTGAACCGCGTCGTACCAGACGTAAATGCGCTTGCTGTCGTAACCCTCCAGCGGTATGGCGATGCCCCAATCGATGTCTCTGGTGATGGCGCGCCCGCGCAACTCCTTCAGGTTCAGTTGCCCCTGGGTGAAGTTGAGTACATTGTTGCGCCAATGCTCCTTGCCGCTGCCGACCCAATCCAGCAGGGGGTCATTGAGAGCGCCCAGATCGAGGAAGAAATGCTCGGTCTCCCGTACCTCCAACGCCGTACTGCCGCTCAACTTGGAGCGTGTATTGGTCAGTTCCAGCGCATCGTAGAGGCGTCCGCAGTTGTCGCACTGATCGCCGCGCGCCTCGGCAAAGCCGCAAAAGGGGCAGCTCCCTTCCACATATCGATCGGCCAGGAAACGTCCCGCTTCCGGGTCGAACCACTGCTTCTGCACCTCGGTGTAGATGAACTCGTTCGCCAGATGGCGCCGGAACACCTGCTGGGTAACGTCCCAGTGATTCTGCGTGTCAGTGTGGGTGTAGAGGTCAAAGGTCAGGCCCATCGCGTGGCAGCCCTCCAAGAAAAGCTCGTGGTACTTGTCCACCATCTCTGCGGGGTGAATGCCCTCTTTCTCCGCCTGCAGGGTAATGGGCGTGCCATGGGTGTCGGAGCCGCTGACCATCAACACATCGTTGCCTGCCATACGCTGGTAGCGGGCAAAGATGTCTGGCGGCAGGTACGCGCCGGCGATCTGTCCGATGTGCTTTTCGCCGTTGGCATAGGGCCAGGCGACGCACACAAGGATCTTTTTGGCTTGATGCGTCATTGGGAATCCTCTGGTGCGAATTGCGTATTGCGAAAGGCAGCCTCTGTCTCTCCATTATAGCAGCAGCCTGCTCAATAGCGCCAGTGGCCAGGGGATTGGGGGCAGGGCATCCGCATCCAATGTGCGTCCAGATCGGGAACCGGTTTTTTGCTGAGTTGCGTATGGCGCATTTCGGATTGCGCAAGGGCAGGCGAGACGGCCCCGATTCAGTTGCCATATGCGCCCGAAAAGTCTCTGTTTCAAATGGGATTCACAGCAGAAGCTTGTTTGGGCGGTTGGATGGGTTGACAGGCAGGAGCGCGCGTGCGAGAGATTTGGTGAGATTGGGCAAGAAAATTCTCGGTGCATCACGGGAGACGGGAGACGGGAGGGAGGGTGAAGGCCGCGGGCGTCGGCGCGGCGGGCGGCGCACTGGCGCAGAGCGGGGCAAAGCGCGGCATGAATTCATGTGATGCCCTGCTCTGTATCCTGTCGGTGCGGGCGGAGAGTATCAAAGTGGCGCGCAGTGGCGCGAATTGCCGCGTGAATTCATGTGCTGCTTTGCGCTTTCTGCAAAAGTTTTTGCGGATTGGAGCAGCGTCGGCGCGGCGGGCGGCGCACTGGCGCAGAGCGGGGCAAAGCGCGGCATGAATTCATGTGATGCCCTGCTCTGTATCCTGTCGGTATCCTGTCGGGGCGGGCGGAGAGTATCAAAGTGGCGCGAAGTGGCGCGTGAATTCGTGTGCTGCTTTGCGCTTTTCGCAAAAGTTTTTGCGGATTGGCGCAGCGTGTTGCGCCGGCTGGGGCGGCGTTATGGTTGTGCAACCAAGTATGTTCTGCAAGATAGTATCCGTTTGTTAAGGTGCGGAGATGGTTCGCTGTCGCCTTGGACTTTCGGCTATGGATACAGCGTATACGATTGTTCAGGCTCTTGCAAGGACACCGGGCACAGGGCATACGCGGCTAAATCCGTATGCCAATTCTATATGCGAATCCCGTCGGGATTCCTAACAAAAGGACGTGATAACAGGTTGAAGTCGCGGTAAGCCTGCTGATTGACGACGGAAATTCAGGGCAACAAAGGCCGTCAGTCGTCGAAACCGGTCAGATTCATAGCCTGCGCCCCATCATTGTTACAATTTACAGTGTCTGAACCCGAACTGGAAGAGATCATGGCAGCATTTCGGTGTTTAGACCCAATTCAGATGCAATTGCCCTGGGATTGGGGTGTAGCGGGGAATTGGGGTGAGATGTGAGGGGGGCGATCCGGCGAAAAGGAGGGGAAACAAGAGGGGCATTGGGAGGTCATTGATACGAATATATGATGCGGGCGCGTGTAACTCTCGTACGAGAGTTTGCGGGAGACTACGAGAGTTGGCGAGAGATTACGAGAGTTTACTTGAGTTTGCTGGAGTCTATGAGAGTTTGCGAGAGTATACGAGAGTATACGAGAGTTTGTAAGAGTTTGCGAGAGTCTACGAGAGATTAAGCAACAAATTTGAAAAATGAATATCAATTCGTGGACGGCCGACGTTCGGGAGGCTGATGGCGTGACAGGAGCGGGCCAAGAATGTGCGGCGGAAGGAAGAGCAGAACTCGTAATCCTGTCAATGGTGCGCGGGTTCCCAAACAAGATATATTATTTAATTGATTAACTCTAGTGTTCAGGTTGAATCGAGAGAGCATGTCATGATGATCTTTGTCAGTTGAACTCCCATCTTGGGATGAACGCGGGTAAACGAACCGTGGATCGAGACCGCTCTTGCCGCACATTCCGCATTGTACGGAACGGCGCAAGTTTTTGCAATTTCTGATCGTAGACAGATATAATAGAGGAGAAACGGTCGCTCTCTGCGCATCAATTTGGGTCTTGGAAACGGTATGAAAGCATTTACAGTCATGTGGCGCACGATCAAAGCGCTCTACGAGGACCTGCTGCTGTGGGTCTGGCTCAGCGTGCTTTGGTGGGTTGGGATCTTCCTGGTGCTGCCGGCGGGGCCGGTGACGGCCGGCATCCACAATGCGGCCAACCGCGTCGCCAACTACAAGCGGGTAGATAGCGCATTTTTCTGGGAAGGGGCGCGGGAGACGATCGGCAAGAGTTGGCTGCTGCTCGGCACCAATATTCTGCTGGTCGTGGGCGTGGTGGTGAACATCCAATTTTACGGAAGCAGCGAGGCCAATTGGGCGCGGATCGTCAGCATCATCTGGGTCTGGATTCTGTTGATTATTCTGATGGCGGGGCAGTACTTCTTCCCCTTGCTGTGGCAGCAGGACGAAATGAGCGTCAAAATGGTGCTACGCAATTCGTTCATTCTCGCCTTGCGCCACCCGATCTATACCTTTCTGATGTTACTGTTTCAGGTCGTGTTGATTGTCGTCAGCGTTGCGACCGTGCTGCCGATCTTCCTGCTCACTCCGGCAGCGGTCGTTCTGGCGATGAATTTCGGCCTTGCTGGACTGCTGCAGGAACTGGATCTGGTGCCCGAACCGCCTCCCGGCGCGTAACTCAAAAGGCTGGTAGTCAGAGCGTCGCGGGCAGCAACGCCATCAACCACTGGCGTGAACCACCAACCACCGACCGCAATTATGGCGATTCTTGCTGAGTATCACAAACCGCAGACGCTGGCGGAGGCGCTCGATCTGCTTGCTGACAACGCATCGCGGCGCGTGCCCCTGGCCGGGGGAACGCATCTGGTGGCAGCGCTGGAGACGCGGCAGCGGCAGGATGTGGACGGCGTAGTCGATCTGGCCGGTCTGGATCTCGCCTTTATCGAGCGGGACGAGTCGCACCTGCGCGTCGGCGCGATGGCGACGCTCTCGGCCCTGGTCGAGCATCCTCTGTGCGTAACTCTGGCGGGCGGCATCTTGCCCCGGACTGCCCGCTTCGAAGGGCCGCAGAATCTCTGCAACGCGGCGACGGTGGGCGGTCTTGTCGCACTGGCTGAGCCGGATAGTGAGCTTTACGGCGCGCTGCTGGCGTTGGACGCGGCGGTAGCGGCGGTTGACCGCGAGGGGCGCAAGAGTTTGCGGTCGCTGGATGCGTACTCTGCCAACCGGTCGCGGCGGGCGGGCGAAGCCGAGCTTATCAGCGAAATTCGCATCTCGCTGGCGCCGTCGGAAAGCGGGCACGCGCGCATCGCCCGCACACCGATGGATCGCTGCATTGTGGCCGCGGTGGCGGTCAACGCTGCGGACGGCGTCTTCTCCCAACCTTCAGCCACAGATCAAGACGGCACGCGTCTCGTCTTCTGCGGCGTCGGCGGGCGGCCTCTGCTGGCGGACGGCGCGCTTAATCCAGCAGGCGACTTCAAGGGCAGCGCCGAGTACAGGCTGGCGATGTCCGACGTGGTACGGCAAAGGGCGCTGACTGCACTGAACGGCGCCCCGTAACCGGTCGCCGGTAACCCCACCTTTCACCTTCCATTCGCTACAGACGACAGACCATGCCTATCCCAGTTACCTTTACTGTCAATGGAATCGACCACCGGATCGACTGCCATCCCGGTGAACTGCTGCGAACAGCCTTGCGCCGACTGCGCTTTTTCAGCCTCAAGCACGGCGATGAGACGGGCGAGTGCGGCGCGGACGCCCTTCTTTTGACACGCACGCCCGACGAACCGACCAGCTATCGTCTTGTCAACAGCGGTGTCCTGCTGGCTGCGCAGGCAGACGGCGCATCGATCATCACTCTCGAAGGGTTGGACGGAAACGGAGGCGGCGGCCTGAATCCAGCGGTCTCCACGCTGCAGCAGCAGTTTATCGAATGCGGCGCAATCCAGTGCGGCTACTGTACGCCGGCGCAGATATTGGCTGCCCAGCATCTGTTGGACACGGACACGCTGCCCAGCGAAGCGGCGGTTCGGACGGCAATCGCGGGTGTCCTCTGCCGTTGTACAGGATATATGAAGCCGGTGCAGGCGATCCTGCGGGCCGCGGCGCAACTGCGGGGAGAGGCCCCTCCGCCTCCGGCAATCGACCTGCGCGACGCGCCCGCTACCGGTGAATGGCCGACGACGGATGATCCGTCCGGTCGTGATTGGAGGGATGACGGGCCGGAGACAAGAACGCAGACCCACAGCGTTACGGTGACGGTTGCTTCACCCCAGACACAGGTGGTCAACAAGCCGGAGCCGAAAGTCGATGCGGTCAAGTTAGCCAAGGGGCGCCCCGTCTTCACCGACGATGTGGAGATGCCCGGGATGCTCTATGGGGGCCTGCTCACCAGTCCGGTAGCCCATGCGCGCATCCTCTCGATCGACACTTCCGATGCCTTGGCGCTGCCCGGCGTTCACGCGGTGCAGACATACGCGGACGTGCCCCGCGTCATCTATGCCAGCGGCGGTCAGAGTTACCCTCAACCACCTCCATACGACCAGGTCAGCCTCGATTCGAAAGTGCGCTACGTGGGTGACCGGGTGGCGACGGTCGCCGCCGAGACTCCGGAGCTGGTGCAGGAGGCGCTGGAGCGAATCAAGGTCAAATACGAGGAGTTGCCGGCCGTCTTTTCGCCCGAAGAGGCCATGCAGCCCGGCGCGCCGGTGATTCACGACGAGGACGACGCGCAGATGATCCACGACCCAGCCGGCAACATCGCGGTGAAGTTGCGCGTTGACCTCCATGACGTGGATGACGCAATGGCTTCTGCCGCCTTCGTTTTCGAAAGCGAATACCGCGTGCACCAGGTGCAGCAGGCCAGTATCGAGCCGCACGTGGTTATCACCTATTGGGACGAAGATGACCGGCTGGTCATTCGCACCAGCACGCAGGTGCCCTTCCACGTGCGCCGCATGGTCGCGCCTTTACTCGGTCTGCCCGTGCGCCGCATCCGCGTGGTGAAACCGCGCATCGGCGGCGGCTTCGGCGGCAAGCAGGAGATGTTGATCGAGGACCTGTGCGCCCATCTGACGATCGCGACCGGCCGCCCGGTCAAGTTCGAGTATACCCGCCAGTTGGAGTTCAGCTCCGCGCGTTCGCGTCATCCGCAGCGGTTGCGTTTCCGCAGCGGCGTGGACGCTTTGGGCAAGTTGGTTGGTATGGATGTGCAGGTCGTGGCCGACACCGGCGCTTACGGAACGCACGGCCTGACGGTGCAGATGGTCACCGGTTTTCGCGCCCTCAGCACATACTGGCTGCCTGCGGCCCGTTTCGACTGTGATGTTGTCTATACCAACAAGCCGGTGCCCGGCGCGTTCCGCGGGTACGGCGCGCCTCAGGCCCTTTTTGGGTTGGAGCAGCACATGGAGGAGATGGCGCTGGCATTCGGCATTGATCCGGTGGAGTTCAAGCGGATCAACTGGGTGAAGGAGGGTCAAACGCTGCCGATGGCCGTGGCAATGGGAGAGGGGCGCGAGGGCTTCCCGCAGACGGTGGAGAGCAGCGGATTGGCCGAGTGCGTCGAAGCCGGCGCCGCCGCCATCGACTGGGCGCGGCGCAACGATCCGGCCTGGAAGGCGCCGCCGGACCGTCCTCACATCCGCCGCGGCATCGGCCTGGCAATCTGCATGCACGGCACCGGTATCGCCGGACTGGACATGGGCGCGGCCAGCATCAAGCTCAACGACGACGGCTCTTTCAACCTGCTGGTCGGCGCAACCGATCTGGGCACTGGCTCGGATACTGTGCTGGCCCAGATTGCGGCCGAGGCGCTGGGCGTCCCCCTGGAGCAGGTCGTCATCTACAGCAGCGATACGGACTTTACGCCCTTCGACACCGGCGCTTACGCCAGCAGCACCACCTACATTTCCGGCGGCGCTGTGCTCAAGGCGGCAGAGGATGTCAGCCGCCAGATTCGCCGCCACGCGGCCGCGCATCTGCTCAAGGGCACGGATTCCGATCTACTGTGGCTCAAAGGGCGGCATGTACACGCCCCGGATGGCCGCTCAGTCTCACTGGAAACGGTCGCCCTGCACAGCATCCACCAGGAGGAGCAGCATCAGATCATGGCGACCGCCAGCCACATGAGCTACGTCAGCCCGCCGCCATTTGCAGCGCAATACGCGGCGCTGGAAGTTGACACGGAGACCGGCCAGGTGACGGTCGAGAAGGCGGTGATGGCGGTGGATTGCGGCGTCGCGATCAACCCGGTTACAGCCAGCGGCCAGGTTGAAGGCGGCATGACCCAAGCTCTCGGCTACGCGCTGTGCGAGGAGATGCCCTATGACGAGAAAGGGAAACTGGAGATCGACAGATTCGGCGACTACCGCATCCTGACGGCCGACGAGATGCCGGCGCTGGAGACGATTCTGGTGCAGACTTACGAGCCAACCGGCCCTTTTGGCGCCAAAGCGGTGGCCGAGATCCCGATGGACGGCATGGCCCCGGCCATTGCAAGCGCGATATTCGACGCCACCGGCGTGCGCATGCGCGAGATTCCCTTTACGCCGGAGCGGGTGTGGCGTGCTTTGAGGAGCGAGAAACCTTAAATTGTTCGTGATGGATTAACTGAAATTCTTCGCTGACTACATCGCCGTTCTGGAAACGCTAGAGGATCCGTGGGTGGCTCGGCAGTCCACGCCGGCATTTAAAGAATGGAAGTCCGGCCCATCGAAGGCTCGAACCTGGCGTGAAGTCTTCGCTGAACTGGACGTAGAAGTCGGTAACGACTAGACGCTGGCAGGTCTTATTATTGCGCTGTGTACCCGCCATCCACCGGCCAGACGCTCGCGGTAACGAAGGAGGCGTCGTCGGAGGCCAGAAACGCAACCACCGCCGCAATTTCCTCCGGCTGTCCCATCCGTCCCATCGGGTGGAGCCGACGCATCTCCGCGTAGGTAACCGGGTCGCTGATCACGTTGGCCGTCAGCGGTGTATAGACGAAGGCGGGCGCAACGGCATTGATGCGAACGCCTTCGCTGGCAAAACGCACGCCCATCTCCTTGGTCATCTGCACAACCGCCCCTTTGCTGTGCGGGTAGGCGGTGAAGCCATCGGAAAAGGGCAGCGACGTCGGGTAGGCGACGATGCCCATAATGGAGACGAGGTTCACGATCGCGCCGCGGCCGGCGGGGCGCATCACGCTCAAAGCCGCGTGCGACATCAGGAAGACGCCCTTGGCATTGACGGCCATGACCGCGTCCCAGCGTTCTTCGAAGTCGGCTTCGGGCGGCAGCGTGCGGGGGGTGATGCCGGCCGAGTTGACCAGACAGTCCAGCCCACCAAAGCGAGAAACTGCCTGCGCCACGCTGGTTTCGGCATCGGCCCGCCGGGTCACATCGCAGACAATCGTAAGCAGGCGCTCCCGCTCGTTTTCGGCTGCCAGTCGTTCCAGGCCGGCCTGGTCGATGTCACAGGCCAGCACGCTCGCCCCGTCAGCCAGAAACCGTTGCGCGCAGGCTCGCCCGATGCCCGACGCCGCCCCTGTGATGAGCGTTACTTTGTTTGACTTATTCATTGCCGCGCCTTCATCGCTGCGATTTCACCGTCATGTCACTCGCCAATTCGCTGCCGCCGCGATGGAACAGCGCGACTGGATCGGTCTTTCAAACGCGAGTAAAGGGAGACGGTTCACCAACAAAGTCACTCGGGCCTTCAATGTTCTTACGGATTCGACCTCCGCCCAGGTGGGCGAATCCGGGAGCGGCGGCGCAACCCAAGCCAGTCAGCCCAAAGCGGCCTCTACGCGCTGGATCACCGTCTCCAGGACCTTGATGCGGGCAAATCGTTTCGACTCGGCGGCGACGAGGGTCCAGGGCGACAGCACTGTGTCGGTTTTCTGCACCATCTCCTCGATCGCCTCTTCGTATGCCTGACGCTTTTTGCGGTTGCGCCAGTCCTCGTCGGTGAGTTTCCATTGGCGCAGCGGGTCCTTGGCGCGGCTATCGAAGCGGCGCTTCTGTTCCTTGGAAGAGATGTGCAGGAAGAACTTGATCAGAATCGTCCCATCCGAGACCAGGAGCGACTCCCAATGGCGAATCTCCTCATAGGCGCGGCGCCAATCGGGGACGCTTGCGAAGCCTTCCACGCGCTCTACCAGCAGGCGGCCATACCAGGTGCGGTCAAAGATGCACATGCCTCCTCTGCCTGGTACGGCGGGCCAGAAGCGCCAGAGGAAATGGTGCCGTTTCTCACGGTCGGTTGGCGCCTGGAACTGATGCACGGAGAAGTGGCGGGGATCCAGGGGGGCGGTGAGCCGCCGGATGCAGCCTCCCTTGCCGGCTGCATCCCAACCTTCAAGGAGTATGAGGAGCGGCGGGCCGACTTCTCCTCCAATCTGCCCGCCCAGTCGCAGGCGCAACGCCAGAAACTCCTGTTGGCGGGCGGCCAAGATGCTCTCGTACTCTTTACGCTTCAGACTTTGGCTCAAATCAACATGATTCTGGACTGAGTGTTCCATATTTCGGGGCCATACCTTTCTCGATTCCGGTCAATTGGAGGGAGAGTGGAGCGTCTGACGGTAGAGGAATCGGTTTCAACCTATTTACACTGGACTTTACAATGGATTCGAGAGCCTGGCGCGTGTATCACGAGTGCGCTGCGCGTCCCAGGCCCTCAAAATTGCCAGGAATTCGGAAGTTCTCGGCGAGAGTCAACCGGCCTGTTCAGTCTTCGGTCACATAGCCCTGGCGAAGCGGGTCGCACACGTCCAGAAACTGGCAGGTGGTGACCGCGCGCCCGGCGTGTTCGATGTTGCCCGGGATGACGGCGATTTCGCCCGGCCCCAGCAGGCGCGTATCAGCGCCGCTGACGCTCAGCTCAAACTGGCCATCCAGTATGCTGACGACCTGCTCGTGGGGATGGGCGTGGGTCGGCAGGCGCGCGCCGGCGTCCGCCCTCCAGTAGACGAGCGTCATGTTGTCGGTATGGATGACCTTGCCAAAGTAGCCGGGATATAGCTCCCGTTCGCCAACCGCATCCAGGTTATCGCTGCTCATCTCCAGCCCCAGCATGTGCGAATGCAACACCGCTACAATGTAGAGAGTTTCGTCATCAGCGCCGTTGTGGACGGCTCTGTCATTACGTCGCCGTCGGGGAAAACAATTGTCGGCACCGACATGTTGCCGTTGTTGAGACGCTGCACCAACTCTCTGGCATCCTCATCGCTCTCAATGTCAATTTCCTCGAATTGGATACTCTGACTCTTCATCACCGATTTTGCCCGCCAACAGTCCGGGCACCATCCGGTGGTGTACATTTTGATCTGTGCGCCGTTTCCGGTTACGCTATGGGACATTCAATTCTCCTATGGTGGGAATTGGATCAGAGCGCTGAAGCGCAAGGCTGTCGTGCTTTGCCCTGGGCGGCATCATTTGCTGCAGCGCAATTTGCAGGCTTTGCTTAGCGAGTATACCGCAACTCTGAATTCTGTTAAAGTGCGTTGCGAACTGATCTCGCCTGGGTGCAAGCTGCGTTCTCGTTCACGCTTTCGCAGAGGAGCTGTCCTTTTGCCGATTACATGTCAGGCACTATCCGGGAAGCCGTATAGATGACTCAGACCACGCTGCCACAGGGCACAGGGATTTTGCCGCCCGCCGCCTTTTCGGAACCTCTTCAGGAGGCGCAGGAACTTGTCCAGCAACTGGAACGGGTAATTGATGGCGAAGTGCGTTTCGACGGCTACAGCCGTATGCTCTACAGCACCGACGCCAGCCAATACCAGATCCAACCGCTGGGCGTCGTCGTTCCGCGCGACGCCGACGATGTGCAGGCCGCGATGGAGCTTGCCGCCCGCCATCGCGTGCCGCTGCTACCGCGGGGCGGCGGCAGTTCGCTGGCCGGGCAGTGTGTCGGCGCCGGGCTTGTCATCGACACGAGCAAGTATATGGACGGCATCCTGGCAGTGGACGAGGAAGCCCGCACTGCCACCGTTCAGGCAGGCATTTCGATTGGCACGTTAAACCGCACTCTGGCCCCGCTGGGTCTGATGCTGGGGCCGGACCCGGCCAGCGCCGACCGCGCTTCGGTGGGCGGTTCAATCGGCAACAACGCCACCGGCAGCCATAGCATTCTCTACGGCATGATGGCCGACAATCTGCTGGAGACAAGTGTCGTCCTGAGCGACGGCTCTAGCGCTCGCTTCGGACCGGTGGCAGCGGCGGAACTGGCAAGCCGCGGCCGCGGGGACTCGCTTGAGGCGCAGATCTATCGTGATATTCCCGTAATCGTGCGCGGCCACTACGAGCAGATTCTGGAGCGTTGGCCCCGGCACTGGCGCCGCGTCTCCGGTTACAATCTGGACCGTTTGTTGGTGGGGCTGCTTCAAGAGGGATGTGACGTGGAAGGCGAGGGCCGCGATGCCGATCGCGCCGCTCTGCTGCGGGCGCGGTTGGGTTTCGACGACCTCTTTCGCTCCGAGTACTGCGACGCCGCCCAGATCGACCGCCTCAATCTGAGCCAGCTTTTGGCCGGCAGCGAAGGCACGCTGGCGACAGTGACGAGCGCGACGCTGAAGCTTGTGCCCAAGCCGCAGATGACCGCGCTGGCTGTGGTCCATTTCGACCGCCTGATCGACGCCTGCGCGGCCATCCCCGACATCCTGGAGACGCACCCGAGCGCGTCCGAGCTTCTCGATAAACACCTGATCGACCTGGCGCGCGCGCAGCCGGAGTGGGCAAAGCGGCTCCACTTTGTCGACGGCGACCCGGAGGCGGTGCTGCTGACCGAATTCTACGGCGCGGACGATCGCGAGCTGTTGGGGAAGCTAGATGCGTTGGAGCGTCAGCTGCGCAGTCGGGGCTGGCAGAGCACTATCGTTAAACTGTTGGACCCGGTGCGTCAGAAAGATGTATGGGATGTGCGCAAAGCCGGGCTGAACATTCTGATGGGGCGGCGCGGGGACTATAAGCCGGTGCCAGGCATCGAAGACGTTGCGGTGCCGCAGGATAAACTGGCCGACTACCTGGAGAAGATTCTAGATTTCTGTGGCGAGCAGGAGGATGTGCCCGGCATCGCCGTCTACGCCCATGCGTCGGCCGGCTGCCTGCACGTGCGCCCGTTGTTGAATCTTAAGAATCGGACTGGCATTGACACGCTGCGAACGGTGGGAGAACACGCCTGCGATCTCGCCGTCAAATTTGGCGGGGCAATGAGCGGCGAGCATGGCGACGGCCTGGCGCGCGGCTATCTTCATCCGCGTCTGTTCGGCGACGAACTGTATGGCGCAATGCGGCGCGTGAAGGAGGTTTTCGACCCTGACAACCGCATGAATCCGGGCAAGATCATTGATGCGCCGCCCTCCACCGAGAATCTGCGGTTCGGCCAGGAATACGACACGATTGAACTGCGGAACGTCTTCGATTGGAGCAGCGATTTTGGTTACGCCGGGGCCATCGAAATGTGCAATGGGGCGGGCGTTTGCCGCAAACTGGGCGCGGGCACCATGTGTCCCAGCTACATCGCGACCCGCGATGAGCAGGATACGACGCGCGGCCGCGCCAATGCCCTGCGCAACGTGCTGGCAGGACGCATCCCCCGCGAAGAGCTGTTCTCACAACAGATGTACGAAGTGATGGACCTGTGCATCGGTTGCAAAGCCTGCAAGAGCGAATGCCCCTCCGGGGTGGACATGGCGCGTATCAAGGCTGAGTTTCTGGTCCACTACTATGCGCGCAACGGCCTGCCCCTCTTCAACCGCCTGATGGGCCTGCTGCCTACGTTGAACGGTCTGCTTTTCGGCTATGGCCGCCCGCTCATCCCGCTTGTCAACTGGAGCTTAAAGATTGCGCCGGTGAAGGCGCTGCTTGCGCGTATTGGCATTGACCCGCGCCGGAATCTGCCCGCCTATGCGCGGCAGCCGTTTTCGGCCTGGTTTGCCAGCCGCGCGGCGACCGGCGAGCAACGCGGCTCTGCTGCAGAAGGTGCGCGTACCGTTATCCTTTTTCACGACACCTGGGCCGAGTACAATCATCCGGAGGTCGGTCAGGCCGCAGTGCAGGTGCTGGAGGCGGCCGGTTTTGGCGTGAAGCTGGCTAAGGGGCGGGCCTGCTGCGGGCGGCCGCTCATCACTGGTGGGCAGGCCGACAAGGTGCGCGCGTGGGTGGATCAAAACGTGGCATTGCTCGCTCCTTACGCGCGCCAGGGCGTGCCGATCGTCGGTTTGGAGCCGAGTTGTATCCTCACGCTGCGGGATGAATATCTGGACCTGGCTACTAATCGCGACGAGGCACAGATTCTGGCCGAAAATGCCTACACCTTCGACGAGTTCATCGCCCGCGAGACAACGGCTCTCGATAAGGGAGAAGGCTCCTCTCACGACTCGGTCCCCGCCATCTGGCGCAGCGAACCCGGCACGGTCTACCTGCACGGGCACTGTCATCAGAAGGCGCTGATCGGCAACGAGGCCAGCCTGGCAGCTCTACGCGCGGCCGGCTACAGCGTGCAGCTTATCGACAGCGGCTGTTGCGGCATGGCCGGTGATTTCGGTTATGGGCAGGATCATTACGAGGTGAGCCGCGCAATCGGGGAAGATCGACTTTTCCCGGCTGTGCGCAGGGTGCCCGCGGACGCGATGCTGGTCGCCAGCGGCACCAGTTGCCGGGACCAGATCAGCCAGTTCACGGGGCGGGCGCCGCTCCACATGACCCAGGCGTTGGCGGCGGCGCTGAGAGTTGACGGCGGTCAGTGAATCGCCCGGCGGGTCCGCTGTTCCTGTCCACTTGCCCCCGCCCACCCTAAAGCAGTTCGATCACCAATACCTCATCGCATCGCGGAACAGTTCCGCCAGATCGTGGGCCTCGGCCGGTCGCGGCGAGAGTTTGGTTACCCGGTGCTGGGGCAAAGTGCCCTCTACCAGGGCCGGAATGTCCGCCTCGGTAAAGCCGATGGCGCTCAGGCCGTTGGGAACGCCGGTCTTCTGCATCAGGTCGATGATTGCTTGCGCCAGCAGTTCGCCGGCCTCCTCATCCGCCGCGCCGGTCGTGTCGACGCCCATCAGGCGGGCGGCGTAGAGATGCTTGGCGGGATTCGTCGAGGCGGTGAAACGGAAGACCGCCGGCGCGTTGAGGATAACCGACATCCCGTGGGGAATGATCGGATGATCGGGCGGGTATCCCGGCGGTCTGTAACTGCGCACCATACCGCTGACCGGGTAGCTCATGCCGTGGGGCAGATGCACGCCGGCGTTGCCGAACCCGATGCCGGCGTAGGCTGCGGCCAGGAGCATGGCGCTGCGGGCATCGTCGTCTTCCGGATCCTGTATCGCGCGCACAAGGTTGGCTGAAACCATCTCAATCGCCCTGGTCGCCCAGATGTCGCTGATCGGGTTGGCCCCCTGATAGGCGGGACGCAGCTCCGGCGAACCCGGCGCGTCGCGGCTGTCGTAAGGCAAGGCTGTCATGGATTCCAGCGCATGGCTAAGCACATCCAGCCCGGTACTGGCAGCAGCCATCTGGGGCAGTGTGCGCGTATTGTTCGGATCGAGAATGCCCAACTGTGGGCGCAAAGCGCGGTGCGCGATACCGGTCTTGGCGTGCAGTTGCGTCAGGTCGCAGATGGCGACGCCGGTGGTCTCGCTGCCGGTTCCGGCGGTGGTGGGCACGGCAATGTGGGGCCGCAGCGCGCCGGGCACGGGAACGCCCTTTCCTATCGGCGGGTTCACATAGTCCAGTAAGGGCGCCGGCCAGGTGGCGTAAAGGTTGGCGGCTTTGGCCGTGTCGATGGCGGAGCCGCCCCCTACGGAGAGGTAACCATCGAAATTGCCGTCGCGGGCAAAGGTGATGGCGTGCTGAAAGGAGATGTCGGTCGGCTCCACGCGCACCTGATCGTACAGGACTGCGTCGATGTTCTGCTCCCGCAGGGCGGCCAAAGCGACCGCCACCGGTTCGCTGCTTGCCAGGCGCGGGTCTGTGACCACCATCACCCGATTGGCGCCCAGCTTCTTCATGTCGAAGCCGACTTCGCGGGTGACGCCCGGCCCGTACTTAATGCTGGAGGTGTCGATCGTGAATGCGCTTTCCTTGACCGCAGCGGTCCTTTCGGCGGAGCCGATTGACCTCGACTGACTGCGCTCCGGGTGATGCTGTGCCGGCATTTGGATATGCTCCTTTCGACGGAAAGGGTGGATGCGTTCTGATGGAGTTAACGGGACCGCCACTCTATCCAAAAAGGATATCACCGTAAGCCCAGCGTGCGAAAGACAGCTAACGAGTTAGAGGCCGTCGAAGCCCACAGTGGGATTGCGCGTAGTCTTGCTCTTTAGGGCGCGTTGACATTTGTCTGAACTGTGATTCATGCAGTTATGTGATTGGGATGATTAACGGCCCCGGCGCAGATCTCGGTTTTCGTTCACGAGAATCAGGCAAATCACAGTCCGATTCTGCCCGCAGGCAACCTGCAGATGTAACCTTATTGACCAATTAATCAAAGGTCAACGGAACCTAATGTCCTCCCTTCATGGGAGGCTAACAATCGTCAGAATCGGGCAGCCGATTTGTCCGGCTTCAGATAACTCTTTATACTTTCTGGAATGTCGATACGTTTCCCCAGCAGCCTCTGGGTCATCCTCTTCATCGCTCTGCTGATGGTACTCCTTGCCGGTCCGTTCTGGCAGCTGGGCGGGCTGCCAGCAGAGGCAATTGACCAGTTGCAGCATATGCACCGCATCGCGGCCGTCGAGCGCTCCTTTGAGCAGGGCGTCTTCTGGCCGCGATGGTTTTCCGTTGTCTATAATGGGCTCGGCGCGCCAACCTTCCATCACTATAGCCCCGGTCTGTATTGGATGGTGGCTGCCGTGCATGGAACCGGCGTCAGGATGGATGTGGCGCTGATGCTGGTCGTAACCACGGCGCTCATCCTGTCCGGATTCGGCGCCTACGCCTGGTTGCGCTACGCATTCAGCCGGGCGGCAAGCCTGGCGGGCGCCGCGCTGTATCTGCTCCACCCTCATATTCTGACGCGTTCATATTACTACGTGGGGGCTTACCCCCGGCTGTTGGCGCTGCTGCTTCTACCGGTCTGCCTATGGGCCTTTACCGCGCTCCATGCGCGGTCTCGTCTTCGCTATTGGCTGGCGGCGGTTCTCTCTTTGACCGCGCTGGTTTTCAGCCACACATTGCTGACGATGGTTGGCGCGAGTGTACTTGCTCTCTACTGGCTGGCGTTGGCGATTGGCTACCGCCGGCCGGCCGGTTTACTGCGCTGTGCAGGTGCGGCGCTGCTGGCGGCACTGCTTTCAGCAGGCTTCTGGCTGCCTGCGCTGGCGGACCAGGCCCACGTGCAGATTGAAAATGCCCGCATTGGTCCATTTCACTACAGCGGCCATTTCCTCGATTTGTGGGAGTTCTTCACTTTTCAGTCTCTTGTACTGGATAGCCGCGTCGGCAATCCACTGATGCCTCTCAACACTTTAGGATTCGGCGCGGCATCGTGGGTGGCCTTGGCGGCCGGGCTGGTCAGTCTGTTTTTCGCATCGCGGCGGGAGCGCCGCTACTGGGGCCTTGCGGGCGTTCTGTTCGCTCTGACGATGCTCACGTTCGCGCTCTCTGTGTCTGAACCACTGTGGGAGACAGTCCCAGGCCTTAGCATGGTTCAGTTCCCTTTTCGTTTTCTCTCGATCGCTCCACTCGGCATCCTGCCGGCGGCGGCGGTCTCGATAGACGCATGGCCGAAGGGTCGGCGATGGTTGCCGGCATTGAGCCTGTTGACGGTCTCTGTCCTGGCGCTCTTCCCCTATCTGTTTCCCGCGCATACGTCACTCTCACCGGTCAGGCAGGTGGGATCAATCACAGCCGAAGAAACGCGCCTGTTTGAGCGGACGAGCCTCGCCTACGGCATGTCCGTGAGCAGTGAATTCCTGGTTCCGGGTGCAGATATGACTATCATCACCGGTCAGACGCCGGAGCCGAGCGCGGCACAGTTGAGATGGCATTCCCCCCATGAAGCGGTTGCGGATCTGTCAGGGCAGGCAGATCCCATGTTGCTGCGACTGCATTTTCATCCTGGCTGGGGCGCAGGAGAGCGGGCGACGCTGACGCGCGGCCCTGCCGGCTGGGTGCAGGTGACCGAACTCAGCAACCCGTCACAGCCGCTCGCAATTCGCTGGGAGGGAACCACCTGGCAACGCTGGGGAGAGCGCCTGAGTATGGTCGGTCTGGTTGCTTCTTTCGCCGGTCTCCTGTTTCTTGCATTTCGGCGGCGCAAGGAGGTAGAAACGCACGGGGAGAGAGAACAACCCTCACTATCCACATCACGCCATGTCAAAGCGATGGTCGGCTGCCTCTTTATTCTCGTGGTGGCGCGCTATGCGCTTGATCAGTCCAGTAGTGGGCCCTTTTTGCGGCACTCGACACCCGATCAGTTGGCTTTCCCCGTAGAGGGGCAGCCCACAGCCCTGGGAGACGCCTCCTCCCCCCAGGTGACGCTCCTCGGCTGGCAGCTGGTTAGCGGATCAGCGCCCAAACCAGGGGGGACGGTCAGGGTGCGCCTATATTTGGAGGCGCGGGGCCAGATCAAAGAAGAATTACACAGCTTTGTACACCTGTACACTCCCTCCTTGAAGCGCTCATGGGCTACCACAATTGTCGGGATTGGAGGCCGCCCGGATTCCCAGTGGTGGGATCCGGACAAGTATTACGTGGAAGACCTGCGGCTCAGCCTGCCTGCCGACCTGCCGCCTGTCACCTATTCACTGATCGCTGGTTTGTTCACTTCCGGCGGCGTAAGACTGACTGTGCCCGGCTCAACAGATGGTATTCTGGAACTGAGAACGCTAGACGTTTCGCCTATGCGTCCTGGCTTCTTTCAGAGGGAGCGCCCAACCGTCACTGCGCGGGCCGCCACCGACGACGGTCTGCGTCTGCAGGGCTACGACATGTTGCCGACTCAAGGCGGGCCGACCCTGCGTCTTTTCTGGGAGACCGGCGATGGGGCAGCCAGCGACTGGGTCACATACGTCCATATGCACGATGACCAGGGAGAGCGCGTCGCCCAATTCGACGGGCCGGCGCTGGCCGGGCTGCAACCGACCAGCCAGTGGCATACCGATGCGCTGTATATCGACCGCCGGCAGATTGAGCTGCCGGCCGTGTTACAGCCGGGTGCGTATCTGTTGCGCATTGGAGTGTACAACTATGCGAGCGGAGAGAGACTTCCGTTCCGGCCTGCCGACGATGCGCAAGGCCATTTTGAAGACGGCCAGTTGCTACTCCCGTTTACCTATAATCCCGCCAAGTGACGGATAATGTCGATTCGTATTCCGACCCGCCTTTGGGTCGTCCTCTTCATCGGCCTGTTGGCCTTCCTTCTCGTCGGTCCGCTTTGGCAACTCCCCGGATTGCCGGGGGGCACCTCGGATGCGCTGATACACGTCCACCGCAGTTCGGCAGTCCAACGCGGTTTTGAGCAGGGCGTTTACTGGCCGCGTTGGTTTCCGGCTGTCTATGATGGTCTTGGCGCCCCTACTTTTCACCACTATAGCCCCGGTCTGTACTGGTTGGTGGCTGCCGTCCATTCGGTCGGCGTCAGGCTAGATCAAGCTCTGAAAGTGGTGGTGACTGCGGCGCTGCTACTGTCGGGCTTCGGGGTCTACGCCTGGTTGCGCCACACTTTCAGTCCCGGTGCGAGTCTGGCCGCGGTCGCGGTGTATCTGTGCAATCTGTATAATGTGGCGCGAGCATTTTACTCACCAGGTCTGTTTGGAGGAGCCTTTCCCCAGCTTCTGGGGTTGCTGCTCCTGCCGGTCTGTCTTTGGGCTTTTACCGCCCTTCATAAGGATTCGCGTTTACGCAATTGGTTGGCGGCAGTCGTCTCTTTGGCCGCGCTTGTTTTGAGCCACAATCTGACGGCAATGCTTGGCGTCGCCATTTTGTGCCTCTACGGGCTGCTGCTTGCGGTCGGCTACCGCAGGCTGGATGGTCTGATTCGCAATGCATTGGCTGCGCTGCTGGCCGCTTTACTGTCGGCGGTCTTCTGGCTGCCCGCTTTGGCCGACCTTTCGTTTGTGCAAATCGAAAGCGCGCGTGAGGAGTACTTTCATTACAGCAATCACTTTCTCAATTGGTGGCAACTCTTTGTTTTTCAGTCTCCGGTCTTGGACAGCCGGGACGGCAACCCGCTGATGCCGCTATTTACGTTCGGCGCGGCCTTGTGGCTGGTCTTAGCAGCCGGGCTGTGCAGTGCACTGTTTGCAGCAGGCAGCGAGCGCCGCATCTGGGGCCTTGCCGGCGGCCTGCTTGCCCTGGCAATGACAACTCTTACGCTTTCGGTCTCTGAACCGCTATGGAGGACGATGCCCGGACTTAGTTTCCTTCAGACTCCCTCCCGTTTCCTCGGGGTCGCTCCGCTGAGCGCGTTACCGGCAGCCGCGCTGGCTGTCGACGCATGGGCTGCCGGTCGGAGGTGGCTGCCAGGCCTTTTCCTCATCATGGCTTCCATACTGGTGGTTTTCCCCTATCTGTTTCCTTCACACACATCTTTTTCATCCCCCCTGCCTGTTAAGGCATTGACTGCCGAAGAAACGCGCTTGTTCGAGCAGACAACCAAGGACTGGGGTTTGACCACCAGCAATGAATTCCTGGTGCGCGGCGCAGACATTGGCGTTGTCTCCGGGCAGATTCCGGAGCCGAGCGCGGCGCGACCGACATGGCGTTCTCCCCATGAAGCATTTGTCGATCTTTCCGGTCAGGCAGAGCCAATCTTGCTGCGTCTGCACTATCATCCCGGCTGGAGCGCGGGTGGGCAGGCCGTCGTGGCGCCAGGCCCCGCTGGCTGGATAGAAGTGACAGAGGTACGCAACCCGGATCTGCCGTTGGTAGTGCGCTGGGAGGGAACCGTTGCGCAACGCTGGGGAGAGCGGCTGAGCATGGTCGGGCTGCTTGCTTCTGTGGTTGGCCTTTTGTACCTTGGGTTGCGAAGCCGGGGGCATCAAAGGAGGCGCGAGGCACCCGCTTCCTCGCATCGCTCTACAACCCTGACACTAGGCGCAATGACAGGCTGTGTCTTCGTCATTGCGGTATTGCACTTTGCGCTCAGTCGGTCCAACGGAGGGCCATTTCTGTTTGACTCGCCGCCGGGGCGGTTGGCCTTCTCAGTGGAGGGACAGCCTACCACCGTGGGAAACGCTGACGGCTCTCAAGTGACGCTTCTCGGTTGGAAGCTGATTAGCAGCGATTCACCCGAACCCGGCGGGACGGTCAGGGTGCGTCTGTATTGGCAACCACATGGACAGATCAGGGAGGAGCTACTCAGCTTTCTGCACCTGTATACGCCTTCTTTGAAGCGTTCCTGGGCAGTTGATAACCATGGTGTGGCCCGGCCGGACTCCCAGTGGTGGGATCCTGGGAAGTACTATGTTGATGATATCCGTCTCAGCCTTCCCCCTGACCTGCCGCCGCTAAGCTATTCGCTGGTCGCTGGTCTGGTCACCTCGGACGGCGAGAGGCTGACCGTGCCCGGCTCAGCGGACAATCTCCTGCATCTGAGGACGCTTGATGTCGCGCCGTTGCGTCCTGGCCTCTTTCAGAGGGAGCGGCCGACTATCGACGCGCAGGCTGCCACCGATGACGGCCTGCGGCTGCAGGGCTACGACCTGCTGCCGACGCAGGGCGGGCCGACGCTGCGCCTCTTCTGGGAGACCGGCGATGGGATAGCCAACGACTGGATCACATACATCCATCTGTACGATGACCAGGGAGAGCGCGTCGCCCAATTCGACGGGCCGGCGCTGGCCGGGCTGCTACCGACCAGCCAATGGCACACGAATGCACTGTATATCGACCGCCGTCAGCTCAATCTGCCAGCCGCGTTGCAGCCGGGGGCTTATCTGCTTCGCATCGGATTATATGACCCCGTGAGCGGTCAGAGGTTGCCTTTTCAACCTGACGGCGGGGAACAGCATCACTTTGAAGACGGCCAACTGTTGATAAAGCTTGCTGTCCCGCTCCCCGAAGAGGCATCCGAATGACACTCCGTACACCTGGCGGACTTCCACGCCCAATGCCCTGCGCAGACGTACACTTCAAGATTTCGAGTCATCGCAATCCGCCCTTTCATTTGGCGGGTGAAGCCCCATGTTGTGGGATTGCCGGCATCCTGTTCGTCCACAGTTCCCGAGAATCTTGATCCAGGCAACGTTTACCCAAAGATCAGGACGAGCCACCATGCAGAGACTGTTTGAATCTTTTGACTGAGCAGGGTATACTCTCCCTTGTAAGTCTGACGAGTCGCGGACGAAATTCCTAACTCGATTCACAGGTCAGGCGCGCCCAACCGGATGACGCGCTGCCGCCAATTTTCCATCGTCGTTTCCACGAACCCTTCACAGGACGCCTCATCAATGCCTACGATCTCCCATGACAGGTTGAGAGAGTACGGCGCGGCCATCTTTGCCGCCGCCGGTTTCCCCGCAGATCAGGGCCAAGATGTCACGGATCACCTGGTCGATTCAAACCTCGTGGGGCACGATTCCCACGGTATCATTCGCTTGCCGGTTTATGTGAAGGCCGTGCGGGAAGGGAATATGAAGCCGGTCGGCACGCTGAAAATTGTGCGGGAGACATCGGCATCGCTGGTCATTGACGCCCAACAGATGCAGGGGATTGTTCTGGCAAAAATGGCGATGGAGATGGCGGTGGAGCGGGCCAAAAAGCACACTTTCGGCGCGGTCGCCGTCCACCGTTCCACGCACATCGGGCGGCTGGGGGCGTTTCCCCCCATCGCCGCGGAACAGGACTGTATCGGGCTGCTGATGCTAAACGGCGGCGGACCATTCACCGCGCCCTTCGGCGGCACAGGACGCCGGCTGCCGCCCAATCCGATCGCCTTCAGCGCGCCGCGTGCCGACGGGTCCCCGCTTATGCTCGATATGACGACGAGTATGGTCGCCGGGGGAAAAGTGGACTTGCAGCGGGCCAGGGGCTTGCCCACGCCGGATGACTGGCTGATTGATGCCGCAGGCAATCCCGTCATGGACCCCAATCTCTTTCTGAACGGCGAAGCCGCGATGCTGCCGCTGGGCGGGTCGGTCGGGCATAAGGGCTACGGCCTGGGCATGATGGTCGATGCGATTGCCGGCGGTCTTTCCTGGGCTGGTTGCAGCGCGGACCCGCCGACCCGGGGCGCTTCCGGTTGGATGGCGATCGCGATTCGCATCGAGAGCTTCATCGACCCGGACGAGTACAAACAGGAAGTGGAGAAGCTGGTGGAATGGGTGCATTCCTCGCCGAAATTGCCTGGCGTGAGACGCATCTACTACCCCGGTGAGATCGAGGAGGAGCGCCGTCAACAGCGCCTGGCGGACGGCATCCCGATAGAGGAGAGCACGTGGACGCGCATCGTCGAGACGGGTGACGCGGTGGGCGTGCCCGCGCCGGCAGTCAGAACGAACTAACCGATTTGCAAGGCGATGACATGAAAACCTACACCAAACTGTTTCGTGCGCCCTACGCCGTGCCAAATGGCCTGCAGGTGACGGATGACGGCCTTTGGATCGTCGATCAGATCACCGACCGGTTGATGCTGGTTGAACGCGCCGGCGCGTTGGAATACTACGGCGTGCCCAAGATGATTCGCGACATCAGCAGCGACTCTTCCAATACGAGCGGCATGGCCTGGGGCGAGGGCAGCCTGTGGCTGGCGGCCAATGGTTCCGCCGGCCAGTGGCGACCGTCGCGTGCAAAGGATGCGGGCAAGTCGATGGGCGAGATCCTGCGGGTAGACCCGGCAAGCGGCGAGACCATCTCCCGTCACCCGCTGCCCAACGGCGGCGGCACGCACGGCATCGAATACGACAACATCGAAAAGGGCCACCTGTGGCTGACGACACTCGAAAGCCAGACGCTGAGCCAAGTGCGCATCAGCGATTGGTCGGTACAGCATGTCATCCCCCTGCCCTATGCGCGCGCCCATGGCGTCGTGCGGGTGGAGGACGGCGTGTGGGTCGTGCATACCGGCGACCGGGTGATCGTGAAGTTGAGCGTGGCCGACGGCGCGGAGTTGGAGCGTATCACTGTGCCGGAATGTGAACCGGAGCCGCACGGCTTGAGCGCCGACGCCGATAGCCGCTTCCTCTACTGCGACGCGTCGTCCGGATGGGTTGTTGCGATTGGGGAGTCGTAGCGCGATGTCGTTTTCCTGCCTGCCTGCCTCTCTATACCCTGACATCAGCAATGGGGCGTTGACGCTGGCAGACTGGTTCCGATTGGCCGCCGCGCTCGACCTGGACGGCGCCGACATCAGCGTCGCCCATCTGGACTCGCTGGACAGCGTCTACCTGGATGGGTTGCGGCGGCAGGCGCAGGATGCGGGCGTCGTCATCGCCGGCATGGTAACCTACACAGATTTCACCCACCCGGACGCGGCGGAGCGGCAGCGCCATCGGCAGGAACTGCGCCGCTATGTCGATGCGGCCGCACGGCTGGGCGTTGATTTCCTGCGCGTCACCGCGGGGCAGAGGCATCCGGGTGTGGCGCAGGCCGACGGTGTTGGCTGGGCCTCCGATGGGCTGTGCGCGTGGGTGGACGAGGCGAATGCTGCCGGTGTCACGCTCGTCTACGAGAATCATGCCATCGGCTACGTCTGGACGTATTTCGATTTTTCACAGACGGCGCCGGTCTTCCTGGAAATCTGTGCGCGCACAGCGGACAGCGGGCTGAAACTCCTTTTCGATACGGCCAATCTGCTGGCGGTCGGTGATGATCCGTTGGCGGTGCTGGAGCAAGTCTTGCCGCGCGTGGCCGCCGTCCATGTCAGCGACATTCGACGGGTGGGCGATTTCGAGCCGGTCCTGATTGGGAGTGGGGTTACGCCCCTGATTGCGATCTTCGACCACTTGCGGGCCGCCGGTTTCGACGGTTGGATCTCAGTGGAAGAGGCCAGCAAGAGCGGCGAGGATGGTTTCCGGCGGGCGATAAAGTACGTCAAGGAGTTGTGGCACAACTGAAGGCGTTAAATTGAGAGCATTTCGAATGACTGACAATCGACCCAGCGTCCTGCTGGCATTCGACGCCAACGTCCGCCATAACCATTTGGCCTCGCAGGACCTTCTCCGCCTCGAATCAATGGCCGACTGGGAATGGTTCCCCTGCGAAGGGGGAGGCATCTACGATACGAACACCGATCCTGAGGACGCCGCCCGGCTGGCGGAAAGGCTGCCCGGGCGCGACGCGCTGGTCGTCTGCTGGGGCGCGCCGACGCTGACCGCGCATCTGCTCGACAGTGCGCCGACGTTAAAGTTTATCGGCGAGATGGAAGGTGATCGTTTCGCCAGCCGCATCGATCTCGACGCGGCCTGGGCGCACGGCATCCGCACCGTCGACACGACCAATGCCTCCTCCTATCCGGTGTCGGAGTGGGCGCTGGCGATGATACTCGTCAGCCTGCGCAACGGCGGCGGGCACTTTCGCAGGATGATCGCCGGCCAGACAGCGGCTGAACGGTCGCTGATGGAGGGGATGCCGGGCGTGTTGTGGGGCCGTCGGGTGGGGTTGATCGGCTGCGGTCACATGGGTCGGCGCTTGATCAGTTTTCTGCGCGCGTTCGAGACGGAAATCTGGGTACACGATCCCTATCTGCCGCAGGAGTTGCCGGAGGCGCTGGGTTTTTTGCAGACGAGCCTGGAGAATGTACTTTCCTGCGATGTTGTCGTCTGTCTGGTGCCGCACACGCCCAAGACCGAAGGGATGCTTGGCAAGGCGGAGTTGTCCCGCCTGCGCCCTGGCACCGTTTTTGTCAGCGTTTCGCGCGGCAAAGTAACCGACTCGGCGGCGCTGATCGAACGGCTAAAGCAAGGCGATATCGTCGCCGGGCTGGATGTCTTCGACCCGGAGCCTGTACCGCCCGACAGCGAGATTCTGCAACTGCCCAACGTTTTCCTCAGTCCTCACATCGGCTCATACGGGGGCCCGACCGCGCAGCAAGACTTCTTTACGCTGATGGTCGACGAACTGGAACGCTTCTTCGACGGCCATGAGACGCAGTTCGACCTGACGCCGCGTGCGCAGGCGAACCGCACGGGGGCGGATCCTTGACATTGGTTGTCATTTTGCTGTTCTTGATTCGCTAAGCCTGGCGCTTCGGCCTGTGATAGGGTATTTCTACCCGTCGACTAACGCAGTCCGAATGAGGACATAGGAAACTGAAATGGAATCATTAGACCAACACATTGAAATTACGCCTGGTATAGTGGGCGGGAAGCCACGTATTGCTGGACATCGGATCACCGTAGAGAATATCGTGATCTGGCACGAGCGCATGGGCAAGTGCGCCGACGAGATCGCCGCAGAATACGAACTTACACTGGCTGACGTGTATGCGGCTCTGGCCTATTATTACGATCATCGCGCAGAGATCGACCATTCGATGGAAGAAGATCAGGCATTTGTCGAAGCCTTGCGACAGCAGACGCCTTCGAGGTTGCTGGAAAAGCTTCAACAGCAAATGCAAAATGGCGAAGATTAAGTTTTATATGGATGAGCACGTATCAAGAGCCGTCGTGAGAGGTCTTCGCAGAAGAAATATAGATGTACTTACTGCTCCAGAGGCAGGAACACTTGGTGCATCAGACGAAGAACATTTGGAGAGAGGGCGAAGGGAAGGACGAGTCATTTTCACTCAGGATAGTGACTTTCTCCGTTTGGCGGCGGCCTCGGATCACGCAGGGATTGTTTATACAACCCAAGAAAGTACTGCTGGTGAGATCATCCATGGTTTGACGTTGATCTTCCTAGTGCTGGAAATGGAGGAAATGAAGGGTCGGGTAGAGTATCTTTGAGGTGTTCGATGAGTCATGCAACAGATAGCGAGTAGTTGCCCAAGGGAAAAGGGCTGAATTGCCACCAATCTCATTGTTTGACCGGTTGTAATGATGGCCCAGAATATACAGGACGCTGCCTTAGACGCGTCAAACAGTAGACTCTTCTGACTCTTGTTAACGTTGCACTATTTAACGAGGCGACCGCACATCGAATTAAGGGAACACCATGAATCTGGAACTTGCAGGCCAAGTCGCCGTCGTCGTCGGCGGGGCCAACGGGATGGGCAGGATGATCGTAAATACATTCGCGGCAGAGGGCGCGAAGGTTGCCTTGCTCGACCGCGATCCGGTCGCGGTGGACGTGGCGCAGGAGGCGGCCGCGCAGGGCGTGGCGACGCTTTCGGAACTGGTGGACGTGACCGACTTTGCCGCCCTGAAAGCAGCCGCAGCGCGCGTCGAGGAGGAACTGGGGCCGGTGCGCCACGTGGTCTTTACCGTCGGCATCGATTCGGGCAAGGGCGGCTTCCCGTTCTGGAACCTGGAACCGTCGGACTGGCCACGCGTCCACGAGGTCAACCTGCTGGGCGCGGTCAACACGGCCCATGCCTTCTACGCGCCGATGATCGCCAGGCGGCAGGGCACTTTTCTTTTCTTTTCTTCCGTGGCGGGGCAAATCGGCTCCCAGACCGATCCACCGTACAGCGTCTCCAAGGCCGCGGTGCTCAGCTTCATGCAGATTGCGGCCAAGGACTTTGCCGCCTACAATATACGCGCCAACGCCATCTGCCCCGGCATGGTCGATACGCCGCTCCAGAGGCGTATCCACAAGTTCTCGACCGCCGACTTGCCGGAGGACGAAAGACCAAGCTACGAAGAGTGGTGTAAGGAGAAGATCGGGCGGTTGGCCGTATTGGGTCGTCTGACCTCCCAGGAGGAGATCGCGGCCACAGTTGTTTTTCTAGCCTCAGAGCACGCCCGCAGTATAACCGGCCAGGCCATCAACGTGGACAGTGGCTGGGTCATGCATTGGTAAGTTTCCTGCTTTTACATCATGGGGGTGACGCTATGACCGAGACAAACGGAAACAACCTGAACGAAGCGGAACTGGATGCCGAACACTGGCTCCACGCCTACGAGCAGATGATCAAGATTCGGACTTTTGAGGAGGCGGCCAACGAACTCTACACCAGCGCGCGAATGCCGGGCATCGCCCATCTGTACATCGGCGAGGAGGCGATCGCCGTCGGCATCTGTGAGGCGTTGCGGCAGGACGACTACATCACCAGCACGCACCGGGGGCACGGCCACTGCCTGGCCAAAGGCGCGGTGCTGGACAAGATGTTCGCCGAACTGTTGGGCAAGGAGGCCGGCTACTGCCGGGGCAAAGGCGGCTCAATGCACATCGCCGATCAGGAGACCGGCAATCTGGGAGCCAATGGAATCGTCGGCGGCAGCTCAGGTATCGCCACCGGCGCGGGCATGTCGATCAAGTTGCGGGGAACGGATCAGGTGGCCGTTTGCTTTTTCGGCGACGGCGCACTGGGCCAGGGTCTTTTATACGAGTCGATGAACATGGCGCAACTGTGGAAACTGCCGGTCATCTATGTGTGCGAGAACAATCAGTACGGCGAGTACACGCACAACTCAAAGACCGCGGCCGGCACGATGATCGGTCGCGCCACAGCATTCGGCGTCCACGCGCTGGGGATTGACGGCCAGGACATTCGCACGGTCCATGCCACTGCCCGTCTCCTGGTTGACCGGGCGCGTAAAGGGGGCGGGCCGGCCTTCATCGTCTGCGACACCTATCGTTTCCACGGGCATCACGTCGGCGATATCGACCGCCCCTACCGCACGCGCGAAGAGGAAGCGGAGTGGGCCAAGCGGGATCCTGTCAAGATCCTGGAAGACTGGTTGTTGAAGAGCAAACAAACGGAAGCGCACGTCTTCGAGCGCATCCAGGAGGACGTGAAGACGGCCGTTGACGAGGCAGTCGCCTTCGCCCTTGAGGCGCCATTTCCCAATGATAGCGAGGTGCATAATCATGTCTACGCTTGAGAACGGAATTCGTTGCAGCCCGGCCATCTACGCGCCGGGTGAGCGTGAAATCACCTTTGGCCAGGCGATTCGCGAGGCGATCGCCGAAGAGATGGCCCGCGACGAGCGTGTCTTTGTCATCGGTGAAGATGTGGCCGAGGCAGGCTCTGTCTTCAAGGTTCTGGTGGGCCTGTTGGACGAGTTCGGCGCCGACCGGGTCATCGACTCGCCTATTTCGGAGGCGGGCATCGCGGGTATCGGTGTGGGCGCGGCCATCACTGGCATGAGACCGATCGTGGACATCATGTTCGGCGACTTTACGACCCTGGTGATGGATCAGTTGATCAACCAGGCGGCCAAGACCCACTACATGTCCGGCGGGAAGCTGAATGTGCCCATGGTCCTGCGCACGACCCTGGGTGCCAGCCGCCGCTCCGCGGCTCAGCACAGCCAATCTCTGCATGCGCTCTTCAGCCACATCCCCGGCCTGAAGGTGGCCGTTCCCGCTACGCCGTACGACGCCAAAGGGCTGATGAAGAGCGCCATCCGCGACGACAATCCGGTGATTATTTTCGAAGACAAGACGCTCTATCAGGAGAAGGGGCCGGTGCCGGAGGAGGAGTACGTTCTACCCTTGGGCCAGGCGGATGTGAAGCGCACGGGCGAGGACATCACAATCGTTGCGACCAGTTCGATGGTCTACGTGGCGTTGGAGGCGGTGGAAAAGCTGGCTGAGGTTGGCATCAGCGCAGAGTTGATCGATCCCCGCACGACATCTCCCCTGGACGCTGAGACGCTGATCCGATCAGCCAAGAAGACCAGCCGGGCGCTGGTAGTGGACGAGGGCTGTCAGCAGTACGGAGTTACGGGTGAGCTTGCCGCGGTCATCGCTGACGGCGCATTTTACTATCTGGACGCCCCGGTCAAGCGCATTGGCGCGATGAATGTGCCGGTGCCGTTCTCGCCTGCTATGGAAGATCTGACGATCCCCAGCGCGGATACTGTGGTCGAAACGGCCAAGGCCATGTGCGGCTGACGCGACACAAACCTGCCAGGGGTGACCGCCGAAAGGGGAATGACATGCCCAAAGAAGTGATTATGCCGGCGTTGGGGATGGCGCAGGACGAAGGTATCTTGTTGCGCTGGCTGAAAAAGGAAGGTGAGATGGTTCAGGCCGGTGAGCCGCTCATGGAGGTGGCGACCGACAAGGTGGACGTGCAGGTTGAAGCGCCCGCCACCGGGATGCTGACGGCTGTGACCGCCCAGGAAGGCGATGAGATTCCGGTCGGCCAGGTGATTGGCCTTATCGCCGCTGAAGGGGAGGAGCTTCCCGTCCGTTCTACGCCGGCGCAGGCAGCCGCCAAGACGGATGGACCGGTTGCCTCCCCGTCACCAGAGAGCCGCGCCTCCAGCCCAGTCGCCGCGCGCATTGCCGCGGAACACGGCATCGATCTGTCAGAGGTGCCGGCTGTCGGAGGGCGCATCTCCAAAGAAGACGTGGAGGCTCATATTCGCTCCGTAGGCTCCGGCGCCCGCGTGCTGGCGTCGCCAAAGGCGCGGCGGCTGGCGCGGGAACGGGGCATCGAACTGGCATCACTGGCAGGCAGCGGTCCGCAAGGCGCTGTACTGGCCGCGGATGTGCCGCTGGCAGCGGCCGAAACGCCCGCTGCGCCTGCCATCAGGGAAGTTGAACAGCAGCCGGTCTCGCGCATGTGGCAGATCATGGCCCAACGCCTGACGGAAAGCTGGAACAGCGCGCCCCACTTCTATCTGGTGCGCGAGGTCGACGCAGGCCAACTGATGAACTGGCGCAGTCTTGTTGCCGGCGATGCGGCAGACGGGGCCAAGATCACATACACGGACCTGCTGACTAAGCTGGCGGCGCTGTCGCTGGCCCGCTTCCCCCGCCTCAACGCTTTCTGGCAGGACGGCGCGATTGTCACCAATCCGGATATCAACATCGGCCTGGCGATTGCAGTTGAAGCGGGGCTGCTGGTGCCGGTGGTACATCACGCCGACCGCTTGCCGGTGGAGGACATCGCCGCGCGCAGGGCCGAACTGGTTGCAGGCGCCAACAACGGTCGATTGCAGCCCGACGACTTTGCCGGCGGGACGTTTACGATCAGCAATCTGGGCATGTATGGGGTGGATGCCTTCAACGCGATTGTCAACCCGCCCCAGGCCGCGATCCTGGCGGTGGGCCGCATCGCCGACCGCGTCGTGGCGGTGGACGGGCAACCGGCTGTGCGTCCGATGATGACTCTGACCCTGTCCTGCGATCATCGCGCGGTTGACGGCGTGCGCGCGGCACAGTTTCTGAATGCACTGGTGGGTCTGATCGAAGAGCCGCTGCGGGCGTTGTAGCTGCTCTCTCGCGTCGAGATCGACGCAGTTACTAAGAAGTGGGAGCCGCCTATGCCGCGCGTCAACCGAGCGATTGAACTGTTGGAAGCTGATCAGCCGATCTACTATAGCGGCGTCCCTGGTGGATTGACATATCAGAATGGGGTTGCCCACAGGGACACGTGGGCCGACTACCTGCTGGTGGAGTTCGAGCATGGCGCCTTCAACCCTGTCGGGCTGGGGGAATTCATGCGAGGGCTTGTCGATGCGGGGACGACGAAAAGTGGGCACCGCACGCCGGCGGTCATCTGCACGCTGCCCACCGACGGCACCGACGAGAATGTGATGCGGGCCAACGCCTGGATGGTCAAACAGGTCCTGGCGCGGGGCGTCCACGGGATTTTGCTCTGCCATGCTGAAACGCCCGGCGCGGTCAGAGTGTTCGTAGAGTCCGCCCGCTATCCCGTCCATACGGTCGGTGTCGCGGACGGCGCTGCCTCACCGGATGCGCCTGCAAATGGCGGGATCACGCTTGCCCAGGGACGCAGAGGCGCGGGCGGACAGGCCATGGCCGGGGCCATCTGGGGCCTTTCACCACAGGAATATGTCCAGAAAGCCGATGTCTGGCCTCTGAATCCGGACGGCGAGCTTCTGCTCGGCCTGAAGATCGAGAACCGGCGTGCGCTGGAGAATGCCGAAGCCAGCGCTGCCGTGCCGGGGATCGCGTTCGCAGAGTGGGGACCGGGCGACATGGGCATGAGCCTGGGCCACGCCGATGCCCACGATGCTCCCTACCCGCCTGATATGATCGCGGCCCGCGCGCGCGTGAAGGGCGCCTGCGACGCCGCCAGCATATTCTTCCTCAACAGCGTGCGCCCCCATGATGTGCGCGAACGGATTGATGAAGGTGTGATGATCGGCACGGCAACCGAAGAGGCGGCCAGTGTCGGTCGCGAATATACCAAGCGCACGATGCCGTGGTAGACAAGGAAAGAGAAGACCACCCTCACACCCGTTCCAGCGAGGATATCCTTCCAACAGGCGGAACATTGCGCAATGCACGAACAACAGCGACAGCGCGCCGCGCAGCTATTGGATGAGTCCGGGATCGAATGGGCGCTTTTTTCGGATATTGACAGTGTGCGCTGGTTGACCGGGCTGAATCTGCCCGCGCCGGCGCTGGTCTGGTTTGACCGCGGCAGTTTCACGCTGCTTGCCGATGAGGGGTATGCCGTCGTCGCCGCCGCTTTCGGTGACAACTCGAACTGCGCGCACGTTTCGTACGTCGGCTATACGATTCAGCAGCCCATTGACGCGCCGGGTCGGCTGGCTGAAGCCCTGAACGAACTGGTTGGCGGCAGCGGAACGACCGCCGCTCCGGTCGGGATAGAGGAGAAGAGCCTGCTATGGGCTTTGTGGCAGACGCTGCAAAAGGCGCTGCCGGGCTGCGAACCGGCGTCGCTTGAGGGTAAGCTGGTGCCGTTGCGGGCGGTCAAGACCGAGGAGGAGTTGGCCCGCATCCGCGAGGGCTTTCGTCTGGTTACGATTGGCCACGACGCAGGCCGCAAGGCCGTCAGGTTGGGGCAGCGCGAGATCGACGTTTGGACCGAGGTGCAGACTGCGGTGGAGCGGGAGGCGGGCAAGTGGATGCAGATGGGCAATGATTGCATCGTCGGCCATCGGCCAGCCAATATCAGCGCCGCGCCGCTTGACTTTGAAATCATCGCCGACGATTCCCTCATTCTTGATTTGAGCGTCGTTGTCGACGGCTACTGGACTGACAGTTGCGCTACCTACTATGCGGATCAACCCACTGCCCAGCAGATTGAATTGCACGAGTTCGTTGAGGAGGCTCTCGCCTTTGCCATTTCCCTTATCCGGCCCGGCGTTGCGGCACAGGAGGTGGACCGCCAAGTGCGCCGCTACATGGCCGACGGCGGCTACGAAGTCTATCCCCACCACACCGGCCACGGCATCGGGCTGACCGGACACGAAGCGCCCCGCATCGTCCCCTACAACCAGGAACTGCTAGAAGAGGGCCAAGTCATCATGCTGGAGCCTGGCATCTACATCCCCGGTGTAACCGGCATACGCCTGGAGGACGCCTTCCTGGTTACGGCAGACGGGGCCGAGCCGTTGAGCCATCACGACAAGAGTCTGCCTTAGAGGTTGATTTATCCCTCGTCAACCGTTGTGAAGAGAGTGCCTTCGCTCGAAGGCAGGTGCGATGCGCTGTCCCTTGGTGTGAACCGCTCTTCTATGTCCATTGCTTCTTGGCTACTACCTCAGAAGAAACTTAAGCCTCGGCTGTTGCGGAAAATCTGTGGTTGTTTCGTCAAAGGCAAGTTTGCTTCGAAAAACTAGCCCTGCTGGACGAGGGCCAATCTCTGCCAACGAAAGAACTGTCTGATGAGAGTTGAGAAGAGAACAGTGTCTGATTGCGATGTCGGTTGAACGATCTTCCGCCAATCACAAGGAGATGACAAAGGAGGAACGCAGGCGCCTTGCTTTTATTGCTGGGGCAATCTTGGCTGCTTTGTCGGTCTTTGTCGTGTTGTTGCGACTCTATGGTCTGCCCGAAGACCCGCCTGGAATCATAAACGACGAAGGGGTGGTTGGAGTGTTTGCCCTCCAGGTGTTGTAAGGACGCCACGCGCCCTTCTTCCCTGAAAGGAGTAGTGGTGTCGAAGCATTTGGTGTCTATGCGGTTGCTTTGGCTACTCTTTTCTTTGGAAGATCACTTCTGGCCTTTCATCTTCCCGCGGCTCTCGCCAGCGCGAGTACCGTATTTGCTGTTTTTTGGCTTGGGTGGCTGTTGTTTGGATGGGATGAGAACAGTGGGAGGGCCAATCCCTGGCGTGGTCTGTTCGTCGCCGGTGCAAGTGCTGGTCTGATGGCGACCTCCATCGGTCAGACGATTGTTGCGCGCGGGGCATACAGAGCCAACTTTCTTCCACTGTTCCTTGCTCTGAGTGTGGCGCTGCTCTGGTGGGGGTGGAGTCAATACGGCCGCGGCAGCAGAGCCCGGTGGGGGATTGCACTTGCAGGGGTATGTGCAGGCTTGCTGCCCTATACCTATATCCCTTCGCGTTTTGCACCTTTCTTGTTTCTTTTCTTTGGCCTGAGTTTTCTGATTCCCCTCAGTTCCGATGCCATAGGAAGAGCTCGGGCTACATGGCCAAGGGTTGCTGTCTTTGCAGGCGTAACCGGACTAGTAGCTGCTCCGATTCTCATATACTTTGTTCTTCACCCCGAAAGCTTTTTCATTCGCAGCAGCGAGTTGTGGCTCTTCCGTGAAAGTCAGACAACCTTTTGGAGTGCCTATCTCAAAAACGCATGGGAGTACCTGCTGATATTTGGCTTTCAGGGCGACCGAAACAATGCGTACAATTTCAACGATAGACCGATGTTAAATGCATGGGAGTCATTATTTTTCTGGTTGGGTGTGGGTATCTCCATATGGCGCTGGCGCAGTCGGCCCTCCCTACGTCTTCTGCTTTTCTGGCTGGTCGTGATGCTCCTGCCAGCCACGCTGACCTTGAATGAAGTCGAAGGCCCCAACTCCTTGCGCATAATAGGGGCTGCGCCGGCGGTCTATCTCCTTGTGGGTGTCGGCATGTGGGAGTCCTTTCGCTTTCTTCAGAAACGCTTCGGCAGTCAATACAGGACCAGGCTGGCGTTCGTTGCAGGCGTTTTCGTCAGTGCCCTGGTACTGGCTCAAGGCGCGCTCAACTATCGATCTTATTTTCAAGAGTGGGTTGGCTCCACCGGATACTTGGCGGCAGTCGACGCAGAGATGGCATTCGTCGCCGAAGCATTAAACGCGCAGCACTCCCCTGCCGGAACGGTCTACATGCTGCCCTATTTATTGGGAAACGGGCATCATGGTTTCGAATACCTCTACCAGGGCGGGGCGCCAGCCATTGTCATCCATTCGACCACCGCACAGCTTGCGCTCAAAGTCCAAAGATTTCTGACCGGCGTGGAAAACCTATCCAAGGTGATGGTCGTAGACTGGACTGACGGTTCGGGCTGGGCAGGCGGTGGAGAACAATTCACGGTGGCTCTTCTCGATAAGTACGGCACCTACCAGGAAAGCAAACAGTATGAGTATTTTCAGATTCACTCCTACACTGGAATTTCTTTAGATCGCCCTTGGACACTCTATCAGAAACTTGAGTCGCCAACCATCGTCTATGATCGCGGAATTTCTCTTCTGGGTGTGGCCCTAGGCCAGGGTGAGAAGCAACTCTCCACACAGCAACTGATCAATCTGGGACGAGAGCGCAATCTCTGGATTGCCCTACAGTGGGAAACGGCTTCCGATCTGAATGTCGAGTATGCCATATCACTGCGTCTCCACAACGCGGAGGGCGCGGCGGTTCACCAAAAGGATGTCCACGTGGTGAATTGGAAAGATCTGGGTACCAGTCACTGGTTGGCAAACGAACCGATAGAGACACTTTACCACATGGAATTTCCGAAAAATCTCCCAGCCGGCGTATACGAGTTGCGTATCATTGTTTTCGATTACGAAACACTGATTCCGACTGTCGAGTTAGGCGTCTGGACGTCGGAGGCGGTCTTGGCGCGACTACGCTTCGACGGAGCTGAGTGACGGGAGGCAAAATCGCGGCAAGGCATTCGGGGCGGTTGTCCAGGGGTCGCGGGCATTACACGGCATGTTGGGGCTCAAGCACCGCTAAAGACTATTTCCATTGATGTAAAGGTAGGTTACACTTGATCACAGTTGTGAAAATGCTTACCCAAGCATGCAATTACCTCCGTTGCCAGCAAAGGAAACAGTCAAATCCCCGAAAAAGAACGCTACTTGAGGAATTCGTTGACAGTCAGGTATATGGGGAAGTTAGCGAGCGGCTCGGAGGCCCGATGTGAAGCTGATATTTTGGATATACCTGAGGGTGCTGGCAGTGGTGATTTATGTGCAGTTTATCGGGTCGCAATTCTATGATCCCACCTCCGAGGGACTGGCAGAGTCAATTTATCGGATAATCGATCCCCTGATGGTGCTGGGGCTGCTCATCGCTGTCTACTACGCCAACCAACGGAAACGCGCCGTCGATACCGGCCTTGATGACGGCGTTACCAGAGAGTATCTGGAGGCCAACGGCACTTTCTACCTCAGCATTGCTCTGCTGGTCGGCCTGCTTTGGAACTGGGTAGGCTTTCAATTCGCGAATCCTGTGAATACATATGGCTGGTTGTGGACTGTCGTTGACGTAACACTGCCTCTCCTGTTTTTTGCAACGAGCATACAACTGATAAAGAATGTAGAGTGACCACATCTGATAGTCTTATGGATGCTCCGGCCCTGGACGGCTTGGGTCCTGGGCGTCAACTTCTGGGAAAGGAACTATGATGGAAAAGATTCCCCTTGCAATCGTAGGTTGCGGCGGCATGGGACATCGCCACCTGTACGGGCTGGCGGAGTTGAACGACGCCGGGCTTTCGCCGTTCGAACTGGTGGGCGCGTGTGATCCGGTACGGGCCAACGCCGAATCCCTGGCGGACGATGCCCAGGAGCGGCTGGGAACGCGCCCTGCGGTCGTAGAGCGCATGGAGATGCTGGAGGCGCTTGGCGTTGTCGCGGTAGACATCACGACCACGCCCCGCTATCACCACATTGTGGCGGTGGAAGCGGTTGAGCGGGGCTGGCATGCGATGGTGGAGAAACCGGTCGGCCTGACGGTGCGCGCCAGCAATCGCATCCGCGAGGCGGCAGAGCGGAGCGGAAAGATCGTCAGTGTGGCGGAGAATTACCGCCGCGATCCGATGAATCGCCTGGGCAAGGCGCTTGTGGACGCCGGTGTTATCGGTTCGCCGCGTTTGATGATTCAAAACTCGATGGGCGGCGGCGATAAGATGACCATCACCGTCTGGCGGCATAAGAAAAACGAGAGCGGATTGCTGTTGGATGTAGGTGTTCACTTTACCGACATAATCGAATACTACCTTGGCCCTGTCAGCACGGTTTACGCCCAGACGCGGCTGCACGAACCGATCCGGCGCAACCTGGCTGCTGGGCCGCAAGGGCGTTCGCCGAGCAACCCCCCCGGCGTCTACGACAGGTGGCAGAAGGAGATGCCGGCGCAGTTTGAGGCCACTGCTGATGACGCCTCCTATGCGACCCTGTTATTTGAGAGCGGCGCGGTCTGCCAGTACATCGAGGATCATGCCGGCCACGGCCAGGGAATCTGGACGCGGCAGATTCACGGTTCGGAAGGGTCGCTCGAACTGCCGCCTGATCGCTCCGGCCAGCTCATCACGCTGCACAAGGATGGCGAGTCGATCTGCGATGAAAGCCTGCTCGCATTGGTACCGGAGTTCCATCTGGAGCCGATTGTCGCTGCGCTTTTCGGCGGCGACCGCCTATGGGGCTACGATTTTCCCTTTCAACTAATCGATCGCAAACTAATCGCTGCCGAATACGGAGAATTGGGCCGGGCCATCGAAGGCGGCGGCTCGATCGAGGTCGATGCGGCCCAGGGCGCCCGCTCGGTGGCGATCTCGTACGCGATGCTGGAATCCCAAGCGGCTGGCCGCGCGCTGACGATGGAGGAAATGTTGTCCGAGAAGGTCGACAGCTATCAGTTGGAGATAGACGAAGAGGTGGGCCTGGTGTAGGGGGACTGTACGCGGGCTTTCATGCAGATTCGCCAAAATGTCGTGGTCATTTCGTAAGTGATGATAGAGTGGTAGCACGATTCACAGAAACTGCTAACGAATTTCGCATCAGTCGTCCTTAAGCGCGGGCAGGACCTCTTTCTTCAACAGTTCCATCGAGCGCAGCCAGCGCGCCTTGTCGTCCCAGTCATGGGCGATGGCCAGGAGCGTGCCGAAGCCGCCAGTCTGCTCTTGCACATCCTGCAATCGGCGGATGCACTCTTCAACACTGCCGACGATAGCAAGCCGCCGCACCACGTACTCCGCGGTCAGTTCCTCGTCTGGCATGTCCGGGTCCTCCTTCATGCTATCAACGCGGCCCGGACCGATCAGTTTGATAAGATAGTCAAATGAGCGGGCGAAAGCGCTGTTGAGAGCAAAGTCGAGCGCCTCTTCCGTGGTTTTGCCCACGAAAATATTGCGGGCCACCCGCCAATCCTTGCGATTGGGCGTTTCCCGGCCCGCTTCGCGCGCGCCGGCGCAGTAGGTTTCCCAATGTTGCGATAGCGTGGATGCCGGCACCAGATTTGTGCTGATGGGAAGAAAACCGCGCTGTCCGGCCATGCGCGCGGCCATTGACGCGCCCTTCACAATCGCCATCGCCACCGGTGGATGGGGCTGCTGATAGGGGCGCAGAATCTGGCCCATTGCGATCTCAGGGCGAGTCTCGTCGATGTGGATGCGCCAGAAGTCGCCTTTGAAATCAAACGGCGCGTCCGTAGTCCACAGTTTGAGCACCATGTTGATGCCCTCCACCGTCATCAGCCCCAAGGTGCGGGGATCGCGGGGCAGATCAAACAGGCTGGTGTCGGTGGGGATGCCGGTCTGACCGAAGCCGCACATGAGCCGGCCGCGCGAGAGGTGATCCAGCAACGCCAGCCGTACCGCGACATTTACAGGATGGTGGAACGGAGCGATCGTTACGCCGGTGCCGAACTTTATGGTACTGGTGCGGGCCATCGCATTGGCGATGAACACATCGTTGGCCGGGATCGGCTCCCAGGCGACAGTGTGATGCTGGCCGATCCAGGCTTCTGAATAGCCAAGCGCCTCCGCCCGCACGATTAACTCCAGATCCTCTTCAAAGGATCGCGTGATGTCCTTCTCGGGCGGGTGCAGGGGCATGATAAAGTAGCCGAGTTGCATGGACAGACCTCCAATTTTGTGAGGGTAGCCGCCGGGTCGCCACCCATCGGCAGCCATTTGCGAACGTCTCGGCGATTCGATTGCGGCACTTTTCGGTCGAGGGATGCCTGACAATCGGGCCGCTGCCTGTGATCAATTACGCCGCGGCCTGTTCCAGCCATGCTTCGTCGATTTCGAGACCGAATCCGGGCGCGTCGCTGGGCCGCAGATACCCGTCCTCTATGACCGCAGTGCCGGGCAGTTTGACCATCTCCGCCAGGGGCACGCCGGGCGCGGAGACTTCCTCCGAGCGTTCGCCCCATGTGACGGCCGGCATGGCCATCGACAGATGCTGGCCGAAGGGGTAGTTCATGCCGCCATGGGCGATGACGGAGATATGGTTGGCCTGGGCCAGGTGGCAGATCTTGGCCGCGGCGGTGATGCCGCCGCACCAGAGTACGTCCGGCTGAAAGATGTCCACCAGACGTTTGCCAGCGGCGGCGGCGAAGGGCGCCAGGTTGTACCAGTGCTCGCCGGTCGCCAGCGTCTGCCAGGGCAGTCGTTGCCGGATCGACTCATAGCCCAGGAGATCCTCCGGCTGGATATAATCTTCCAGCCATTTGAGATTGTAGGGACGCATCCGTTCGGCCACCCGCACGGTGAACTCGCTATCGTAGCCTGTCCAGGCGTCCAACATTAGTTCGACGTTGTCACCGACGGTTGCGCGCGTGTCGGCGACAAGCTCCTCAAGCTTGTTGAGGCCTTCCAGACCGTGTTCCGGCCCCCAGGGGCTGAAAAGCTTGGTCGCTTTGAAGCCCAACTCCATGTACCACTCCTGGTCGAAACCGGAGGCGTAGCAGAAGATCTTGTCTTTCTGCGGCCCGCCGAGCAGTTCGTAGACCGGCAAACCGAGCAGCTTGCCCTTGAGATCCCACAGCGCGACGTCGAGCGCGCTGATGGCGTAGCTGGCCATGCCGGTGGGGCTGAAGGCGGTGCTGAGGCGCACCATCATATCCCACATCTTTTCGGTAGCCATGGCGTTTTCACCGATCAGATTGGGGCCGAGATGTTCGTTGATGATACGCGTAACCGGGGGGGCGTAGAGCGAGAGGCCAAAGCCCTGCGTGCCGTCCTCCGCCGTGACGAGCACAGCAGGGCGTTTCCACGTGGCGAAGGAGACGTGCCCCTCGCCGTTGGGGAAGCGGGGGTAGCGCGCCATCGGGCGGTTCATGTGGATGGTCTGGGCGCGGCTGGGCGTGCGCGGCATTGTCTGCGGCTGCGGGTTGGTCGTAATCTCAAATGCGCGGATCTCTTTGATTCTCATTCAGATTGCCCCATGTTTATGAAGAAAACCCCGTGCAAGGGCACAGGGCGACGGGTGACATGCCGGAACTGTCCTGGACAAACATTGGTGGCAGAACCAATGTCTTTCCGCCTATCGATACCGACAACCGGGAGGTGTACTCACATTGCGAAAGAGGTGGACGTCAACAGACCTTCACAAAAGAATACCTGTCTGTCTTGTATTCTAATTTACTTGCCCTGAAATGCAAACCCTGCATGCGCTTCGCGAATCCTTGAAGCGGAGCGGGGATTTCAACGCCCTGATTCCGCGCTCTGGCGCTCATCCCTTGAGATCGGTAACGGTGATCCCCTTGAGGAACGCGTTCTGCGAAAAAAAGAAGAGGATCAGGCAAGGCAGGATGATGATGAGCGCGGCGGCCATGTAAAGGTGCCATGGTGTCCAGCGGTAGGCCACGCTGAAGTTCGCCAGGAACAAGGTCAGTGTGAAGTTCTCCGGCGTTGACAGGATGATCAGCGGGCCGAGGAAGTCGTTCCAAAAGAACACGAAAGCGAAAACGGCGAAGGCGGCCAGGGCCGGCTTGGAGAGAGGCAGGATAATCCAAATAAAGATATGCCAGCGCGACGCGCCGTCCAGGTAGGCCGCTTCGTCATACTCTCTGGGAATCGTCATGAAGAACTGGCGCAAGAGAAAGATGTTCCACGCCGAGCCGAACCAGTGCGGAATCATCAGCGGCCACAGCGTGTCCAGCCACTGAAGTTCCTTCCAGATGATGAACTGGGGCACCATCACGACCGCGAACGGAATCATGAGCGTACTGAGGATGCCCAGGAAGATGACGTTCTTGCCCGGAAATTCAAGGCGGGCGAAGGCATATGCCACCAGTGCGCTGGAGAAGAGCGTAGAGATGCCGCCGTTTATGGCGACGATCGTCTGTTGAAAGCATAGTTGTCGACCGGCGGGTCCGTTTCGTATTGGATCGTGAAGGCGGTGAGGAAGTTCGACCACATCATCGGTTTGGGGAACCAGATGGGCGGCAAAGCAAAAACCTGGTTGGGCGGTTTGAGCGCCGTGTTCACCCTCCAATAGAATGGCAACAGAAAGAGAAAGACGGCAACGAGCAGGAGCGCGTAGATCACGAGCAGGCGCACGAGACCGGTCTGGAAGCGATTTCCCAGCAGTATCGTGCGCAGCTTGCTGGGCTTTGTATACGCCCTTCCGCCAAGTCTCTTTGCTGACGGAGCCGCCTTGTTGCTAACGACCACTTCGCTAACTCTCCCGGCGGGCTATCACGCTCCGCCTTTGTAGTAGACCCAGCGTCCGGCAAGCCGGAACTGGATGACCGTCAGACCGAAAATGAGCAGGAACATGATCCAGGCCATGGCCGAGGCATATCCCATTTTCAGGTAATGAAACGCGTTCTGGTAGAGGTGGAGACCCAGGAAAAGCGTTGCGTTGTCGGGGCCTCCGCCGGTCATCACATAGGGTTCGGCGAAAGTCTGGACAGAGGCGATGATGCCCATGACAACGTTGAAAAAGACGGCCGGAGACAGCATGGGCAGGGTGATGGAGAAAAACTTCGACACCTCGCCCGCGCCGTCGATGTCTGCCGCCTCGAATAGCTGCTGCGGCAAGCCCTGCAACGCAGCCAGATAGATGACCATTGGGATGCCGATGTTCCAGAGGCTCTTGACGATCAGCGAGCCAAGCACCACCTCCTTGTCGAAGAGTCAGTTGCGCCCTTCTATGCCCAGCAGCAGCAGACCGTTGTTCACGATTCTCAGTTCGGTGTGATACATCCACACTCAGATAACGGAACCGGCCACGCCGCTGACGACCGCCGGCAGATGGAAGGCAGAGCGCCAGAAACCCAGCCCCCGGATTCGCTGGTTCAAAAGCAGCGCCATCCCCAGGGCCAGCACCTGACCAATCGGGACGGAGATCAGCACAAATTTGAATGTCACCCAGATCGAGGTGCGGAACAGTTCGTCCGTGGTGAGCATTTTGATATAGTGCGTCAGTCCGTAGAACTTTGGGGGCGCGATCATCTTCCAGCGGAAGAAGCTGAGGACGAATGAGGCCACGATGGGCCCGCCAGTGAAGATGATGAAGCCGATCACCCAAGGCAGAATGAACAAATAGGCAACCAGCGCGCCGCGGAAACGCCTGCTGCGCCAAAAATTATTGCGGACTGCCATCCCGGTCGTGGACACGGAAATCTGCTCCGATGTTCAATTCGATCGCCGCTCGGCACGGATTGCGCCGGGGCGAACAGTTCCTATCACGAAGAGCACGAAGGTGATTCGGAACATCCGAAGCCTTCGTGCCCCTCGTTAGGTATGGAGATGCGGCAAGTCGGACTAAACGTCCTCAATCACGGCTGTTACTTTCGGCGCCACCTCGGGGAAGATGTCGGCGGCTTGAGCATCGCCGGCATAGACCTTCTCCAGCGCGTAGCCGATCAACTTCAGTGATTCGCTCTCGTTGGCCGGTCCGGGCAGGATGTGACCATAGATCAACGCGTCGGGAATCACGTCCCAATCCACGTCGAAGTCGACATCGGCGACCCAGGGGAACGGCTCGATCTCATTGGATGAGCGACGCGTGCCGGGGAAGTTCGCCTCTGAGGCGTAGTTGTAGATGCCCTGCGTGCTGGTGTTGTAGTTCAGCCACGTCCACGCCGTGTCCTTGTGTTCGGACGTGGTAGCGATGTTGTTGAACGCGCCGTGCGTGATCGTGTCGCGGCGGGCCTGGCTCGGCTCAGCGACAACGTTGAAGCGGAACCCGGCCTCGACCAGGCTGCCCGTTATCCATGAGCCCATGCGCTGCATGCCGATCTTGCCGGCAGCCAGCAGTTCAGCGGCCGGCCGCATTTCGGTAGGTCAGCCGGTCTGGTTTGAGCCGGTTCGGGCGTAGGGCGGGGGGACGCCGACCGCTGAGTGCGGGAAGCTGAGAGGAATGGCGGTTAAGTTGCGCTGGAAGGGAGGGCGCGACGGCTAAGCTGTGAACGGGCCAGGGTCCGTCAGGCAGTGAGCCACAGGATCGGCTCGGAGACATACTCGCGCACGGTGTTGAGGAAGCGCGCGGCGGGGCCGCCGTCCACCACGCGATGATCAAAAGTCAGGCTGAGCGCAACCATCTGGCGGGGGACGACTTCGCCGTTGTGGACGGCCGGTTTGCAGACGATGCGTCCGATGCCCAGGATGGCGGCCTGCGGCAGATTGATGATCGGCGTGAAGGCATCGATGCCGTACATGCCCAGATTGGTGATGGTAAATGTGCCGCCCTGCATCGCTTCATGGCCCAGGCGCCGTTGACGCGCGCCTTCGATCAGGCGATTCGATTCCGCCGCAACCTGGCGCAGGGACTTGGCGGCCACGTCGCGCAGCACCGGCGCCAGAAGCCCTTCCTCAGTGTCAACCGCGAAGCCGATGTGGATATCGCCGTGCAGTAGAAGCCCGTCGTCGCGCCAACTGGCGTTGAGCGTGGGATGTTCCTGCAGGGCCACGGCTGTCAGCTTCAGATAGATGTCGTTGTAGCTCGGAACAGCCAGCCCGCGGCGCGCGTAGCTCGCCTTCAGCTGCCGGCGCAGCGCCACCAACTCGGTGGCGTCGGCTTCGGTCGTCAGTGTAACAGGGGCGGTTGTGCGGGCGCTCTCGACCATGCGCTGGGCGGTGATCTGGCGAATGCGCGTATGGGGCACAAGCGAAGTCGCAGCTTCATCAGCCCCCACCGCCGCCAGATCGCGGGCCGCGATGGCTGCCTCCACGTCCTCGCGTTGGATGCGGCTGCCCGGACTGCTCGCTGTCAGAGTCGCAAGATCGATGCCGGCCTGCGCGGCCATGCGACGCGCCACCGGCGTGGCGTCCACAACCGTCTCCTTCTCGCTCATCTCCGCGGCGGCGCGCACATCCCGCTCGACGATTCGTCCGGTGCGGCCACTGCCTGCCAACCGGGTCCAGTCCACGCCCAACTCGCCCGCCACTCGCCGCGCGCGCGGGCTGATCGGCGGCGCAGCGCGCCCGTCCGCGGCAATTGACCGCGCCGTCGTAACCTGCGGCACCGAGGGCTGCCCCGCCGAAGTCTGCTGCGTTTCAACCTGAGGGGCCGGCACTGCCGCCTGAACGCTCTGCTGCGGCAGCGATTCCCCTGCCTGGACGATGTAGGCGAGCAGAGCGCCGACGGGAATGACATCGCCGGAAACGGGCGCGTTAGGGGGGAGCCGCAGGATGCCGCCCTCAAAGACCTCCACCTCCTGCGTCGCCTTGTCCCCTTCCACAGTGAAGAGCAAGTCGCCGGCCTGCACTTCGTCCCCGTCCTGCTTCAGCCATTCGCCGAAGATACCCTCTTCCATGGTCCAACCCAGGCGCGGCATCGTTACTTCGTAGGCCATCGAAATTCCTCTCGGTTACTCTGCAAGCAGATCGCGTATGCTCTGTTCGATCTCAGCGGGCTGTGGGGTGATGGCGTGCTCCAGCGGCGGGCTGTAGGGCGTGGGCACATGCGCGCCGTTGAGGCGGCGGACCGGCGCGTCCAAGTCGTCGAATCCCTGGTCGATCACCTGCGCCGCGATTTCGGCGCCGACGCCGCAGGGCTGGAAGGTCTCGTCCACGATCAACAGACGACCGGTTTTGTGAACCGACTCCATGATCGTCGCCATGTCCAGCGGCGCAATCGTGCGTGGATCGATCACCTCGGCGGAAATGCCCTCCTCCGCCAGCTTTTCGCACTCGGCGAGCGTCTTCGCCACCATCGAACCGATGGCAACCACAGTGCAGTCCGCCCCCTGACGGGCGATGCGCGCCTGCCCGAAGGGGATGGCGTAGTCATTCTCGGGCACATCGCCGCGGTTGAAGAGCAGCGACTTGTGTTCTAGGAAGAGAACAGGGTCGTCGCTTTGCAGCGCGGTGGCAAATAGGCCCTTGGCGTCGCTCGGAATGGCTGGGACCACCACGCGAAAGCCGGGAATATGGGCAAAGACGGGATAGTAGCTGCCTGAATGGTGGGTCGCGGCCGAATGGCCGATCCCGATCGCGCCGCGCAGTATGATCGGCATCTTGAGGCGGCCGCTGCTCATATACTGCATCTTGGCGATCTGATTGACCAGTTCACCGAAGGCGTCGAGGATGAAGTCGATGAACATGAAGTCGACGACGGGGCGCGTGCCGGTCAAGGCCGCGCCGGCGCACATGCCGACAAAGCCGCGCTCGCTGATGGGCGTATCGCGCAGGCGCTCGGGGCCGTACTTGGCAAAGAGACCGGCGGTGGTGTTAAAGTTGCCGCCCCGTTCGCCGATCCCTTCACCGACGACGAAGATCGACGGATCGCGGGCCATGGCGCTGTCCAAGGCCTCCAGTGTAGCATCGACAAAGGTCAACTCTCGCATGGTCTTCACCCTTGACTGTAAATGTGATCAATGACCGTATCCGGCTCCGGCCACGGGCTGTTGCGGGCAAACTCCGCGGCCTCCGCCACCGTCTCTTTGACCTCGGCGACTATGGCGGCGAGCGTCTCGGCGCCAGCCTCCTCATTGTCCAGCAACCACTGGTGTAGACGCTCAATCGGATCGCGCGCCTTCCACTCATCCACCTCTTCTTGCGTGCGGTAGCCGGCGTCGCGCATCCCTTCAGAGTGGGCGCGTGTGCGATAGGTGCGGCACTCGATCAGGGTGGGGCCCTCTCCCGCCCGCGCCCGCTGCACCGCCTCCTGCGCCGCCTCGTAGACGGCCAGCACGTCGTTGCCGTCCACCGTGGCGCTCTCCATGCCATAGGCCGGCCCCCGGTTTCCCACGTGAGGATTCCCCGCGGAGTAAGCGAAAGGCACCTCGGTGGCATACAGGTTGTTCTCGCACACAAACAGTGTCGGCAGTTTCCAGATGCTGGCCAGGTTCAGCCCCTCGTGGAAGGCGCCGTTGTTGACCGCGCCGTCACCGAAAAAGGCGACGCCGACCTGATCGCTCTTGAGCAGCTTGAAGGAGTATCCGGCGCCGGCCGCTTGCAGGATGCAAGGCCCGACGATGCCGCTCGTTCCCATCATCCCGACCTCCGGCTTGAAGAGGTGCATGCTCCCCCCGCGCCCCTGCGAGCAGCCGGTGGCGCGACCGAAGAGTTCGGCGACCACCTCGCGCGGACTTACACCTTTGGCCAGGGCGTGCCCGTGTCCGCGGTGCGTGCTGAAGACGGCATCGTCGTCGCGCAGGTGCGCGCACACGCCGGTGGCGATCGCCTCTTCGCCCACGTAGGTATGGCAGGCGCCGTGGATCAGCCCCATCTGATGCGAACGGGCCAACTGTTCCTCAGTGTAGCGGATGATTAGCATCTGCCGGTAGAGAGCCTGGAGTTGCTCCGACTGGGGCATGCTATCGATCTCCTGTGTGGTGGGTTGGGCGGTCATCTGTAGCTGGCTCCTTTTGCGCGGCGCACATCCGCTCAGACAGATTTCAGGCCGGCATGGCGAGCGGCATTCCGGGATGGGAGCCGCTGACATTCTTGGCCAGATTGCCGCCATCCAGAGGAATCAGCGCGCCTGTCATCCAGCCGGAGGCATCAGAGGCGAGGAAGATAGCCGGCCCCTTGATGTCGTCGGGATGACCCATGCGGCCGATGGGCAGACCGCGCAGATAGGAAGCGCCGAGATGAGGGTCCGCCGCGATGCGTACTTCCAAGCCCTGGTTTATGATCTGGGCGCAGACGATGGCGTTGACGCGCACGCCCAGGCTGCTCCATTCGGTGCTGAGTTCACGCGTCATCGCGGCCACTGCGCCCATCGCCATGCTGTAGGCGACATGGCCGCGCCCCAGCGCGGTGATCCCGGCGATGGAGACGATGCTGAAAATGCTGCCGCGCCCCTGCGTCATCATGCGTTTGGCCGCTTCCTGCGTGCAGATGTAGCGTCCAACGACCAGGTTTTGCATCACCTGCTGGATCTGGTCCTCGGTCAGGCCCAACGGATCGGTCATAATGCCCTCGCCTGCGATGTTGGCGAGTACGTCAACGCGTCCCATTTCTCTATCGACCAACTCGAACATGGCGCGGATCTGATCAGGATTTGAGATGTCGCAGTTGACGGGCATGGCCCGGCGGCCCATCTGCTCAATCTCGTGCGCGGTCTCCTGTGCGCCGGACTCGTTGATGTCGAGCAACACAATGTCCGCCCCGACTTCGGCCAGGCCCAGCGACGCGACGCGCCCCATACCGCTGGCCGCGCCCGATACAATGGCCACGCGGCCTGTCAGGTCAAAGAGTGGATGCGTCATAACGCTATCTCCTATTCTACGACTTGGTCGTTGCAGGCTGATTGGCCGGCGCACGCGGCCGCTCGCCGCGCAGGACGCGCACTACCTCCTCCGCCCCCTGCACGCGCACGTCAACTTTCGATTCCTCAGAATACCACCCCGCATGGGGCGTGAGCAAGATACGTTCTTCCTGCAGAAAAGGATGATCCGCCGCCACGGGCTCGACCGCCAGCACGTCCAAGGCCGCGCCCGCGATCTGGCCGTTCTGCACGGCTGCCAACAGCGCGTCCTCGTCAACCAGCCCGCCGCGTGCCGCGTTCACCAGGTAGGCGGTCGGCTTCATCATCGCCAGCGTCTCGGCGTTCATCAGGTGGCGGGTCTCTTCCGTCAACGGCGAATGCAGCGAAATATAGTCGGCAGTGCGCAGCAGAGTCTCCAGGTCCACCACCCGCACACCCAGTTCCGCCATGGCCGCCGCGTCCACATACGGATCGTAGACGATTACATCCAGACCCAGTCCGCGCCCCTTAACCGCCGTGGCCTGACCGATGCGACCGCAACCGATCACGCCCAGCGTCTGTTCGCTGAGCCGGTATAGGACGCCGCCGGCTGCTGCGTCCCAAGTGCCCTGACGCGTTGCGCCGAGGAGGCCGGGCAGCCCGCGCGCCTGCACCAGCACCAACGCAATTGCGTGCGTAGAGACCTCATCGATCGAATAGTCGGGCGCGTATGTCACCCAGATGCCGCGCGCCGTGGCCGCGGGAATGTCGATCGCGTCCAATCCCGTGCCAACGCGGCAGATCAGGCGGCAGCGTTCCATACTCTGGATCAGCCCGGCCGGGACCGGCTGGATAGTCACCATCAGGACATCAGCCCGCCGCGCCGCCTCTCTGGCCTCCTCCGTATCCAGGTTGCCCACATGCTCGACCTGTACGTCGATCGTGCTGAGAATCTTCTTCTCAATCTCGATGTCCCCAAAGCCGGGGTATGCAATCACGACGGTCGGATTCATAAACTCGTCTTTCTTCTTAATCTATGTACGAAAATGACTTTATATCCCACGCAAAGCCCTTCGCTCAATCTACGCAATACGAAACACGCAATCGAGCAAGGCGCCGTTCACCAGACCAATCGTAACCTATCCCGTTGAAACATCCTTGCGGCTCGAAGCGTCGCTCACCTCAACGTGGACATCGCTGCGCTCCAGCACTTCCGGCCGCAGCGCCGTGCCCAGGCCAGGCCGGTCGGGGAACTCAATATGACCGTCTCGGATCACCAGTTGTTCGGTCATCACGTCGTTGTACCAGCCCTCCGTGTACGCGCGCACCGTCTCCATGAGCATGGCATTGGGCGCGTGGGCAGCGAGATGCGCGGCTGACCACAGGGCCACCGGGCCGATGGTGTCGTGCGTGGTGAAAGGCAGATAGTAGGTGTCGGCCAGGGCTACGATTTTGCGTGTCTCGGTCAGGCCGCCGGTCCAGGCCATGTCGGGCATCACGATGTGGGCCGCGTTTTTCTCCACGACCTGCCGGAAGCCGAATCGCGTGAAGAGGCGTTCGCTCACGCATATGGGCACCTTTGTGGCCGCAACCAGGCGCGCATACGAATCAACGTTGTCTGGGGGGATGATCTCCTCCAGCCACATGATGTCGTAAGGTTCCAACGCGCGGCCGATGTCGATTGCAATCGGCAGATTCCAGCGCGCGTGCCCTTCAATCGCGATCTGCATTTTGTCGCCCACCGCGGCGCGGATCTGCTGGATCGGTTCGAGACCCCGCTTGAGGTCATCCGGATCCAGGTAGTGGCCGACGGGTCCTACCGCGCCGACGCCGGCGCGTTGACCTACCGGCCCGCCCAAGGAGACGCCGAACTGATCCCAAGGCCAGATCTTCATCCCGCGGACGCCCACTGCCAGCAACTCCTGCGCCAGTTCGCCGGCCCGGCCTTCCATCCAGGCGTGATAGTCCATATGGGGGCCGTGGCTCACGCAGGTGTTGTAGATGCGGATGCGGTCGCGGCTGCGCCCCCCCAGCAGGTTGTAGATGGGCTGGCCTGTGTATTGCCCCAGCAGGTCCCACAGGGCCACGTCCACTGTAGAGATGGCGCGCGTCTCCGCGCCGGCAAAGCCGAAAAAGTTCACCGTGGCGAACATGTTGTTCCAGTGGCTCTCGATGTCGAACACGGAGCGGCCCAGCAGCAGGTTGGCGAAGACATCATGGATCACCGCGGCCACGGCGCGCGGCACGTAATAGGTTTCGCCCAGCCCGATCAGGCCCTCGTCGGTGTGAATGCGCAGCCAGAGCGTATTGAACTGTTCCTCAAACCAGACGGTCTCGAGTTTCTCGATCTTCAACTCTTCCTCCTAAGCCTTCAGGCCGGTCATGGTAATGCCGCGAATGAACTGTTTTGGGCCACGGCGTAGAGCAGCATGACCGGCGCCACGGTCAGCATCGAGCCGGCCGCCCACATATCATAGCGTTCCCAGTAGAGGCTGCGCAGCCCAGCCAGGACAAGGGGCAACGTCTGCGACTTCGGACTTGTCAGGACCACCAGCGGCCACAGAAAATTGTCCCAGTTGAAAAGAAATGTGAAGACGGCCAATGCCGCCATCGCCGCGGTGGAGAGCGGGATGATGATGCGGCTGAAGATCCACCATTCCGACGCGCCGTCAATGCGGCCGGCATCGATCAAATCGGAGGGGATCCCCTCCAGGAACTGGGGCATCAAAAAGATGCCAAACGTGGAAAACAGCACTGGCACGATCACGCCGCCCACCTTGTTGGACAGCCCGATGTCGGCGATCGTCACGTAGAGGGGCGCCAGGACCACCGCAAACGGGACCATCATCGTCGAGAGGATCACGATGAAAAGCTGTTCTTTACCCCAGAAGCGATACTTGGCGAAGACGTAGGCCGCCGCCGCCGAAGTCAGCACGACGCAGCCCGTCACGACCAGTGACACGATCATTCGTCAGGCCGTAGATCGCTCTCAGACCAAAGCAGGCCGTTACCCGGCTGATCAGACGGGAGAGCCTCCAAGCCGCGCGGCGTTAATGCCCTTCTTGAAGAGGGAATATACCGCTTCTAATTTGACCGAGATGAAGTGCCAATTGAACCGCTTGGGGTGTGGTGTCGTAATCCTCCGGCAATTGGGGAAAGATCGCGCCATTCGATTGACAAGCAAAAACCGTTGAAAGTATACTGCATTACGGGCGAAATCATAGCATAGCCGCAGGGTGCGCGCAAACGGCTTTATGGAACCCAAGGCGCTCGCGCGCTGGTGCATCGACACGGAGAGTTCAAACCATGTCCGAGTGGAGTCATCTGCGAAATTTTCGAGCCGTGCGCTTGAACGCCACGCTCTCTCCGATGAGCCAATACGAAAGGGACCTTTTTAGTGAGCACAACCTCTATCCCGTAGAGGGGGAGGCCAACACGCCTGCGACCATCATCCCTCGCGTCGCCGACTGTGATGCGATCTTTGTCGTCTCCACCGCGCTGCCGGGAAGCGTGATCGAGAGCCTGAGCCGCTGCCGGGTGATCTCCCGCCTCGGCACGGGAACGGACAAGATCGACGTTGCCGCCGCCACGCGTAAGGGAATTCTGGTCACCAACGTCCCCACATTCTGCGTCGAGGAGCAGGCCGACCATACGATGGCGCTACTGTTGGCGTTGCTGCGCAAGCTGCCGCAGATGGCGCAGGCCATGTCCGCCGGCGCGTGGAGCAAGGGGCGCAGCCAGGCCTCCACCAATCAACGTCTTGCCGGACGCGTGCTGGGCTTGATCGGCTTCGGCAACTCCGCGCGGGCAGTGGCTTTGCGGGCGCGCGGCTTCGGTTTGCGGGTCATCGCCACGCGCCGCAATATGGACGCGCCCCGCGCTGTCGCCGACGAGTTGGGCGTTGCAATGATGGACCTGGAGGAGGTGATTGAACAGTCGGACTATCTGTCTCTGCACCTTCCCCTGACCAGCGATACCTACCATCTTTTCGACGAAGACTTGATGCGCAGGATGAAGCCGGGCGCGTACTTGATCAACACGTCGCGTGGGGCGATTGTGGACGAGATGGCGTTGGTGGAACTTTTGCGCGAGGGGAGAATGGCCGGGGCCGGCATCGACACGTTCGAGGCCATCGATGTCTTCGTCGAAGAGGAGAGACCGCCGGACCACCCCCTGTTGTCGCTCGATAATGTGATATTAACGCCCCATGTCGGCGCAATCTCGGTGCAGGCGATGGAGGACGTATCCAATGGCGGCATCGGCAACGCGGTGGCGGTGCTGAGCGGGTACTGGCCCCCGCGCGAGAAGCTTGTCAACCCCGGGGTTGTGCCCAGGTTCCCTTTGGCCGAACGCGACGCTTGACCTGGCCTCCATCTGCGCCGATGGCGCGGCGGAATATGACGTCGGGCCAGGGCGAAGCCGCGCTGCGCAGAACCGTCCTACACGGCAGTTTCAGCCGATCATTTCCTTATCGTTGCAGCGCGATCAAAGCGACCCGCAGGCAACAAATAAACAGACCGAAAAGGATTTGCATAGGTTATCATTTCTGGTGTATGGTGAAATCGGATCGTAGGCAAGCATGTTTAGAACGTTACCGATTCACATTAGTGGTTTAACTTAGCTTTACAGAGGAGTCAATCCGATGACCCACGTTATTTTTGATCTGTGCATTCGGGACGGTGCCTGCGTCGACGTTTGCCCCGTGGAATGCATTATCCCAGGGATGCCTGAAGAAGAGTGGCCTTGGTACTATATCGATCCGGAAACCTGCATCGACTGTGGCGCATGTGTGCCCGAATGTCCGACCGACGCCATCCTTACCGAGGAGGATTTGCCGGAGGAGTACGCTTACACGACCGAACTCAACGCAATGTATTTCGAAGAAGGACCGGGCTACTCAGCTCTCGATTTGGTCTGACCTTGTTCGATTCTGTCGCACGGATCAGCTGTCCAGCTGCCGGTCGGAAGGCGCGGCTGCGCATCTGACCGAGATGGCTGTCCGGTAGGACTCAATGCCGGTTTGAGCGATGTGGGACGTTGCCCCTGCCGAAGCAGGGGCTTTTCTGTCCGCAGGACCTTCAGAAGCCTCAGGAGGAGAAACCCATGACCGATTCCCGCGAAGTGAAACCACCGGACTGGTCGGAGGTTGAGCGCGCCCTGGTGATTATGGCGCACCCAGATGACCCGGACTTCTCCTGCGCCGGTTCCGCCATTCAGATGGCGCGCCAGGGCATTGAGGTCACCTACATGATTCTAACCAATGGCGACAAGGGCAATCACAATCCGCTCGTAACGCGTCACCAGTTGATTCTGATGCGCAGGGAGGAGCAGCGCAACGCGGCCGCCCTGTCCGGAGTCAAGCACGTCCTCTTTATGGATGAGGAGGACGGCTTCCTGCGTCCTACGCTGGAGATCCGCAAGCGGGTCTGCCGCGAGATCCGGCGCATCCGACCGCAGTTGATCATCTGCAACAGTCCCGACAGATATGTCTCCGGGCGCGGCTATATCAACCACCCCGATCATCGCAACGCCGGACTCATCACGCTGGAGGCGATCTTCCCGGCAGCCGACAACCCGATGTTCTACCCTGACCTGACGAACGAGGGCTATCCGCCCCACAAGATCAATCAGCTCTACATCAGCCACGCCGAGGAATCGGACGTCGAAGTGGACATTACCGATGATCTCGATCTGAAAATCAAGGCGATTCTCTGCCATGAAAGCCAGTTCGACGATCTGGAGGCCACGGAGAAACGGATGCGCGAGTCGGGGGGCGAGGAACAGGAAGACGGCAGCAAGCGCCACTTCGAGCGCTTTCAACAGCTGACCTTTCAGCGGCGGCCTCGCAAAGAGCCGGAAAAGAAAGATTAAAGACGCTCAAGCGTCTGCGGAAACGAAAAGTGGAGGGGCGAACCCTCCACTCTCCGTTCTATTTCAATCTTGCGCTCCCGATGCTGTTACAGCATCTGAAACCACGCTTTACTCTATTTCACCCATCAACTCTTCTTGCAGTTCATTGGCGGTAGCCGTCAGCCCGTCGAGCGTCGCTTGGATGTCCGCGCCCTGCATGATCTCATTGAAGGCGGTTTGCGCGGCGTCGCGCACTGCCTGGTAGGAGATGAGCTGCGGCTCGTATGCCCCGTACGCCAGCAGCGCCAGCGCTTCACCGTACTGAGGATTCTGCTCCACGTAGCCGGTCAGATGCGCTTCCGTCGCCGCGCGTGTCGGGAAGTAGTTGCTGGCCTCAACCCAGCGGGCCTGTGCTTCCGGCGACGTGAACCATTTGATGAACAGCCAGGCGGCAAGCTCCTGCTCCGGCGGGCCGGCGGTGATCATCACGTCGGCGCCGTAGATGTTTTGCACGGGATCAGGCGTCGTGTGCGGGATTGCGGTTACGCCCCACACGTCCATATCGCGGCCCTGTTCCTCGGCAATCGTCTTTATGTCATTGGCATAAAAGGGCAGCCCTGAGCTGGACCCCTGAGTGAAGCTGGTACGGCGCGCCGCGAACTCAGGATTCGGATACCCCTCTGTGAAGAAGTAGGCGCAGCCGTTGTCCAACATGCGTTTCAGCAACGTCATCGCGTCGATCGTTGCCTGGCTGTTGTAAACGTAGCCGGTATTGTCATCGTTCAAAACGTCGCCACCATAGGCAAACGTCCAGGACGCCATCGCGGAGGCGTCATCGCGCAGGATGTAACCGCCGGTGCCGTCGCCGTTGGCCGCTACCGCGGCGCAGGCCATCTCCTCAAACTCGTCCGGTGTCGTCGGCGGCCCGGAGAAGCCCAACTCTTCCAGCCAAGTCTGGTTGTAATAGAGCACTTCCATCGAGCGGTTTGGCGGGAAGCCGAGGCGTTGGTTGTCAAAGACCGGGTGGACGCCCTGCTCGATGAAACTGGCGAAGAAGTCAGCCCTCTCCTCCGCGGACAATCCCCAGGTCGGGTCGTCGATGAACTTGTTGAAGTCGGCCAGCACTTCATTCAGCTGGTAGAAGGCCTGATCGTTCTGATAGCCGACGATCAGGCTGGCGGGCTGCTCGCCCGAGGCGGCGCCGGCGTTTACCTTGTCGCGGATATCGTTGTAGCCGCCCTGATTCTGCGCGTCGAGGACAATGCCGCACTCGTTGGTGTTGTTGAAGTCCTCGACAATCACCGCCAGCTTCTCCTCGCGGGAGCCACTGTGCTGATGCCACCAGACAATCGTCTGGCCGCGCGGGTCAATACCTGCCAACGGGCCGTCGGACGCCGGCGCGCATGGCCCCTCGGCCATGGCCTCGCCGGCGGTAGCCTCCTCCACTTCCTCTTCCATGGCCGCGGGCGGCGCTTCAGCCGCGGGCGCAGGGCAACCAGCCAAAATCATTGCCGCGACCAGAAGCGTTGCCAGCATCCAAAAACTTTTCCTGTTCATCCTGTTTGGTCTCCTGTGTTAGTTGAGCGCTGAAACGAATCACACGAAATTGAAATCCTGGCGGGAGAGCCCAACTCGTGCGCTCTCCCAACGTTCTGGCTGATCAGAGCCTCCTATCCCTTCAGCCCGGTAGTGGCAATCCCATCGATGAAGTGTCGCTGCGTAAAAAAGTACAGAACGACGATTGGCAGCATCGTGATGATTGCGCCTGCCATCTGCAGGTGCAGCAGCGCGCCGGCCTCGTCCAGAAAAGAGAGCAGCCCGTAGGAGATGGGCCGCCAGTCCGGCGTCGTCGTCACCAGAATCGGCCAAGCGAGCGCATTCCAGGCGCCGACAAACCCGAACAGAACAAGCGTCATGACCGCGGCGCTGGAGAGCGGCAGAACGACCGTAATCAGATAGCGCAGATGCCCGGACCCGTCGATCTGCGCCGAGTCCCAAAGCTCTTTGGGGATCTGCTGGAAAAATTGGCGCAGCAGAAAGATGCCGAACGCGCTTGCCATGAATGGAATCGTCAGCGCCGGCCAGTTGTTGATCCAGGGCACTGGGCTGATGCGCCCCAGCCAGGAAACGGTGATGAAGTTCGGAACCCAGGTAATTGCCTCCGGCAGCATCAACGTCGAGAGCAGTAGCGTGAACAGAAAGCCCTTGGCGGGGAATTCCATCTGGGCGAAGGCGTAGGCCGCCAGCGCGCAGAAGACGATAGCGCCTCCGACCGAAATCAGCGTGATCTTGACGCTGTTCATGAAGTACCGGGAGAATTGTGCGTCACGCCACGCCTCGACGTAGTTGCTCCACTGCGGCGTAGTGGGAAGCGCGCGCCCGCCGGTCGCTTCGGTCAGGTTCATCAGCGAGACGCTGACGGTATAGAGAAAAGGCAGGATCGCAGCGGCCGCGCCCACGATCAGAATGGCGTAGACGACCATCTTGTTCAGCGCCGCGCGGCGCGCAGCCGGGTGTGTGCCTTGGATGGGGACGGGGTCGCCAGCCAGAGCGCTGTCAGCCATAGAAGACCCTCCTGCTGGCAATCCGATTGTTGATCAATGTAATCGCCATAATGACGATCAGCAACATGATGGCCAGCGCGGAGGCGTAACCGTAGCGCGTATCCCTTTTGAAGGCCTGGAAGATGACGATGCTCGCGGTATCGGTCGTGCCCAATGCGGCCGCCTGGCGTAACACGAAAATATGATTGAACGCCTTAAACGTGCCGATGACCGCATAGAGTGAAAGAAAGTAGATCGTAGGCGAGAGCAGCGGCAGCGTGACATGCCGAAACTGCGCCCACCCACCGGCGCCGTCGATGTCGGCGACTTCGTAGAGTTCATTGGGAATTGCGCCCAGCCCGGCCAGGAAGATGACCGTGTCGAAGCCGACGTAAGTCCAGATGCCGTAGATCATGATGGCGACGAGCGCCAGGCTGGGTCCGGACAAGATCTTTCCCAAGTCCAGGGACGACCCCGCAATCATCTGAAAAATGCCGGCCGGCTCGCTCAACCAGAGCAGCGGTTCGGCCCCGAACAGATCCAGCATGCTGTTGAGCGGCGCGGTGGGCCGGTTGGAGAAGATAATGCGGAAGACGGCCGCCGTGCCGACGAACGGCGCGACGTAGGGCAGGAAGTAGAGAACGCGAAAAAATGTCTGCCCGCGAATCTTCTGGAACAGCAGCACAGCCAGGATCAGCGCCAGCCCCAACTGAATTGGCACCGTGCCCAGGACATAGAAGACCGTCGCCATCAGCCCGTTCCACCAATCCTCGTCACCGGCGGCGATGGCGCGCGGCAGCTCGCCGATCAGTACCCAACCGCCGACCATCAGCGTCACCGCGCCGACCAGCCGCAAGGCGACTCCGGCATTGGTTGAACGGTCGCCCGCGCGCTCCCACAGGATCCAGGCGAGCAGGAGCAGCAGAAACCCCGCGCTGATGGTCACGATCTGTAACCACAGTTCCAGCCCCACGCCCTCCTCCAGAGCCTCGGCGTAGGCGGCGTTGATCTCGGTCCAGGTCAGCCAGGCCAACGCCGCGCCGCCGATCAAGCAGATGCAGGCGCTGAAAAACGGCATGAAATAGATGCGCTCGCGCCTGTCAGGTGGTCTCCGGCGATTGATGAGCAGCGCCCAACCGGCGCCCACAGCCAGCACCAAGATCGCCAGCCACAGCGCGATCTGGATTTTCGGCAGCCACCACGTCTCGACCACCAGACTGCGGAATGCAGCCTGTGTGTTGTTCTGCCCGCGCAGCTTTGAGGGAATCCGCAGCATCTCCGGCAGGAGAATGTAGACAAAGCGGGTGAAGAGCGCGGCGCCGACAGCGGTCAGAAGGCCTGGCAGCAGCCAAGGCACCGGCTCTGTCTGTTCCTGCTGCTGCTCCTGGAACGCGCGCGCGATCGTAATTCCTGCGTAATAGAACAGGCCGACGGCCATCCAAAATGCAAGGATATAGATCAGGTTGTCAACTGCTTTGACGTAGTTGCCCAGACCGTCGTAGGAGCCGACAATCTTGTTCAGGCCGCGCAGTGTGCTTTCGAAGGCGGCGAAGGCGAGAGGGAAGAGGCCAAACAGCCCAATGATGACAAAAGCCGGCGCCAGGAACGTATAGGCGAGCAGCATCTCGCGCAGACGCCTGCCCTGCCTCCCGCGCAACCAGCCGGGCGCCACCCGCATCTGCTGCCGGAGTTCACTGCCTATTGCCGCGGTTTGAGAGACTGTGCTGTCCACGTAGAGGCCGCTTACCCAGGTTTGCAAAGACGCAGTGCCAACACCGTACTTTCCGCCCATATTATAGTGCAAGCTGCCTCTCGCGTCAACGAGGACACCTGCCGTTCCGCCACTTTATTGTCGTCAGAGCAGCGCGTCTATCACGTTCTTCTGGGCCTCTGCAACCGGGCGGTTTCGCACCACTCAATTGTGGCGCACCACCGTTAACGACAGGTTAAGAGTAGGTCAACGTTAGCCAGGTTCCAGGGACTCTACGCAGTCAGGAGACGAGCAGGCGTCCAATTTCGCAGGTTGCGGCATTGCAGAACCACAGCACGCCTTCGTGAATAGTCATGCCATGGACTTCGTCGGGGGCTTCGACGCGCATGACATCTAAGATGCGCCCACTCTGCGGGTCCAACAGACTGACCGTGCCCGCCGATGTGTCGGCGGCCCACAGTTTGCCGTCGTCTGCCCAGGCAAGGCCGTGGACGCGCAGCCCCGGCACGCGCAAGCGATGCGTCTCCTGCCAGCCGTCGGGGTCGATGACATGGACCATCTGCGAGGGCGGCGAGGCCACATACAGAAGGTCGTCGCGCCACTCCAGGCCGTGCGCACCCGTCTCCTGCGCGTCGGACGCGCCCTCCCGCCAGGCCACCACGCCGGCGCCTGGCGAACTGTATTTGGCGACGGTCCGGCCCGTTTCCGCGTCCAGTTGCGCGATCTTTCGTTCATAGGTGGAGGCGATCCAGATATAGCCGCCGCCCAGCGTGATTCCACTGGAGTGAACGGTGTCGGTCTGGACATCGAACAGCACGTCGCCGGTGGCGTAGTCCTGACGATAGAGCCGATTATTGCCCTGGTCAATGCACCACAGTCCATCGGCGCTGGCCTGGAGGCCGTTGGGTTGCGGCCCCGGGCTTGCGAACCGTTTCTCTACCCGTGCGATCTTTACCGGCATGATTGTACCCCTCAAGGTGTGTTGTGCGAGTGGTTGCGGGCCAGCCTGCAGCTGACAACGCAGATTCAATACGATACAGGCCATCCAGCTCCGCGTCAAGTCCGCCATGAAGCTGGTCATGGAAAGCAATTCGGTAACCAGAAAATTGCATACACCGCCCCGCCCCATCTATAATTGACCTCTTGAGAGGCGCGCACGGGGAGCGCATATTGTTCAACCGTATGCCCGATGCTGCGCGATTCAACCGTTCCAACTTAATGGAGCACTGCTATGCTAAAGACCCATACATGCGGCGAATTACGCGCCGGCGATGCCGGCAAAATGGTTACCCTCGCCGGTTGGGTCAACCGCCGCCGCGATCACGGCGGGCTGATCTTTCTCGACTTGCGCGACCGGTTCGGCATCACACAGGTAACGGTTTCGGACGATCCTGCACTCGATGCGCCCAACATGACCGGTTCGACCAACAATGGCCCTAATCGTTCGGACGTGTTGGAGACGGCCTCAAAGGTGCGCAGCGAATATGTCGTGCAGGTCTGCGGCGCCGTGCAAAAACGCCCGCAAGGGTTTGAGAATTCAGAACTGGAGACGGGCGAGATCGAGGTTATCGCCACCAATCTGGAGATTTTGAACGAAGCCCTCACGCCTCCCTTCGTCGTCAGCGGCAACCAGGCCGAGGACGTGGATGAGGCGGTGCGGCTGAAATATCGCTATCTCGATCTGCGGCGACCGCGATTGGCCGCTAATCTGCACCTGCGCCACGAGATTGTCCGTTTTATCCGCAGCTTTATGTACGAGCGGGCCTTTCTCGAAATCGAGACACCGATCCTGCTCAAAAGCACGCCCGAGGGCGCGCGTGATTTTGTCGTGCCCAGCCGCATTCAGCCGGGCCGGTTCTACGCGCTGCCGCAGTCGCCCCAGCAGATGAAGCAGCTGCTGATGATCGCCGGATTCGAACGCTACTTCCAGATCGCGCGCTGCTTCCGCGATGAGGATCTGCGCGCCGACCGCCAGCCGGAGTTCACGCAGCTCGACCTGGAGATGAGCTTCGTCGAAGCGCCTGACATCATGGCGCTGATCGAAGAGATGATGATCGAACTGTCTGCGTTGGTCAGCGACAAGCAGATCCAGCAGCTCCCGTTTCCGGTGCTGCGTTACGAAGACGCGCTGGCCCGCTACGGCATCGACCGACCGGATCTGCGTTTCGGCCTGGAGCTGTTCGAAGTAACCGAACTGGTGCGCAACAGCCGTTTCGGCGTCTTTAAGAACGCTGCCGCGGCTGGAGGTATCATCAAGGGTGTTCGTTACCCGAACGGGGCGGGGCTGAGCCGCAAGGATGTCGACGGGCTGATCGACTATGTGAAGCCCTACGGGGCAAAGGGACTTGCGTGGATCGGCATTACCGGTGAATCGGATGCCGGCGGGCGCTACCATGCTGAGAGTCTGCGCAGCCCGATCATCAAGTTCCTGGGCGCGGAGGAGATTGACGGAATCGTGCGTGCGGCGCAGGCCGAGCAAGGCGACCTGATTCTGCTGGTGGCCGACGACGCCGATGTGACCAACCCTGCGCTGGCCAACCTGCGCCTGGAGATCGGCGCACGCGCGAATCTTATCGATCCGAATCTGCTGGCGTTTTGTTGGGTGGTCGACTTCCCCTTGCTTGAATACGACAGCCAAGAGGAGCGCTGGCAGGCGATCCATCATCCCTTCACCAGCGCGCGCGACGAGGACTGGAGCATTCTGGAGGAGCGTCCCGCAGATGTCAGGGCGAAGGCCTACGACATCGTGCTCAACGGCTGGGAAATCGGCGGCGGCAGCATCCGCATCCATCGCAGTGAACAGCAGATGCGTATGTTCCAACGCCTGGGTCTGAGCGAGTCCGAAGTGGACGCAAAGTTTGGTCACATGCTGGAAGCCTTCCAGTACGGCGCGCCGCCTCACGGCGGCATTGCGATGGGGATCGAGCGCGTGGTGGCGCTCTATGCCGACGCGCCGAGCATACGCGAAGTCATGGCGTTCCCCAAGACCGCAACCGGAGCCGATCTCCTGATGGAAGCGCCCAGCCCGGTCGAAGACAAGCAACTGGCCGAGTTGCACATCGCAGTGAGGGAGAAGAAGAGTCAAGCCGGCTGACACGGCATCGAATGGCTGCCGAATTTGTGTTTTGGCGCCCAATCGCAGTTGTGCTATATTGCGAATACAGCCCTGCAGTGCCCGTGATTGACTAGCTTGAGGGCGAACCAACACTATAGTTAAGGGTGCAAGGCCAACGAGCGTAGATGTGATAGCCTACCCGGCAAGGGACAAGGCAAGACGGAAGCGTTCAGCCGGCGCCCACCTGCGAACCTCGGTTCGTACCCACTGGATCACACGGCATAGCGGGGTCAGGAAAATTGCGTCCGGGTTTCCCGGGCGCTTTTCTTTGCCGAAGGCGGGCGGCATCCGCGGCAAGCGACCGGCGCGGCGATAATTTTCAAGCCACAGGAGCTGATCGCGCGCCGGACACAGTGCATACGAAAGACGATCCCATGACTGCGGAGTGCCATAATCTGATGCCAATCTACCCGGTGGATCTGCAAGCCCACAGCAACTTTTCCGACGGCACCGATACGCCGCAGGAGTTGGTCGCCAAGGCCGCGGCCCTCGGTATCCGCGTTCTGGCGGTTACCGATCATGATAGCCTATTGGGCGTTGCCGAAGCCCAGGCCAGCGGCGTTGACGCCGGCGTCGATGTGCTTCCGGCAATCGAATTCAGTACCGCCAGCGATCGCGAAAAGGACTTTCTGGATATCGACATTCTGGGATACGGCATCGAGCCCAGCGACGCGACGCTGCTCGCGACGCTGGAGCACGTGATGGAAAGTCGGGTCGAGCAAAAAGTCCGTCAGACCGAGCGTATGCAGAGCTATGGTCTGCATGTTCCGGTGGAGGAGGTGCTTGCGCTGGCGGGCGGCGTGCCGGGGCGTCCGCACATTGCTCAGATCGCTCTCAAACACAACCCGCACAAGTTTACTTCGATCAGCGATGTCTTTCAACAGTATCTTGCTTCCGACGCCGACCACTCCACCTATGTGCGCCGCTCCTTCATTCTGCGCGTGGAGGAAGCCATCGAACTGACGCACGCCGCCGGCGGCAAAGCGGTTTTGGCGCACCCGGGCATTTACGCGCGGCTACGCAGTCTCGAAGCGTCGCTGTGCCGTATGATTGGCGTAGGACTCGACGGACTTGAACTCTATTATCCCTATGCTGCCGAAGGGCGGTACGCAACTGACAGGCCCATCGCCTGTTTCGCCGAACTGGCGGCGCGCCTTGGTCTGTTCATTACCGGCGGCAGCGACTATCACGGCGAGCGCAAGGGCAATCGCCTGGGCGAGGCCGGTCTTGAATGGGAACAGTGGGAACGACTTCGAGACGAAAACGGCTGGTAGCGCATTGCGCCCCACCTGGCTGGAGATCGATCTATCCGTCCTGTCGAGCAATGTGCGCGAACTCCGCCGCCGTATCGGGCCGCGTCGGCTTCTGTATGCGGTCGTCAAGGCGAACGCCTACGGCCACGGGGCCGATCTGATCGCGGCGAGCGCGATGCGGGCCGGGGCCGATCGACTGGCAGTGGCCGCGGTGAATGAGGCGGTCGCTCTGCGGCGGGCCGGTTTGGATGCGCCCATTCTCGTGCTCGGCTACACGCCGCCGGAACTGGCGGAGACACTCCTGGAATACGCGCTTACCGCCACCGTCTACGAAGCGCGTACCGCGCTCGCCTTTGCCGAAGCCGCCGCCCGCCAGGGCCAGCCGCTTCCGGTTCATCTCAAAGTAGATACCGGGATGCATCGCCTGGGGGTCGACCACGCTGACGCGCTCGAACTGTGCGCACGGCTCAACCGCGACGACCATCTGCGGCTGGAGGGGATATACACGCATTTCAGCACTGCGGATGAAGTGGATCAGCGCTACAGCCGCGAGCAACTCCGCCGCTTTTGCGTGCTGTTGGACAGGCTTGTCAGCGCGGGCTGTCGTCCGCCCATCGCCCACGCGGCCAACTCCGCCGCCACCCTGGCACTGCCGCAGGCGCATCTGGACGCAGTGCGCTGCGGCATCCTGCTCTACGGCCTTTCGCCCAGCGCCGACCTCCCCGCGCCGCCCGAGTTGCGGCCCGTTCTCAGTTGGAAAGCGCGCATCGCGCAGGTGCGCCGCCTGAATGCCGGTGAGCCGGTCTCCTATGGCAACACGTGGCGAGCGCCGGATACGCGCATAGTGGCCGTTGTGCCGGTTGGCTATGCCGATGGGTTCCCGCGCAGTCCACAGAACTGGCAGCGCGTCCTGATCGGTGGCCGGGAGGCGTCGATTGTGGGCCGTGTCTGCATGGATCAGACGGTTGTGGATGTGACCGAAATTGTGGCATCCGGTGTTTCAGTAGAGCAGCATGATGAGGTCGTTCTGATTGGCAGTCAGCAGGGCGCGAACCTGTCGGCGGAAATGGTCGCGGCACGGCTGGGGACCATCAATTACGAGGTGACCAGCCGTCTCATGGCTCGCCTGCCCCGCATCGCCAAGGCCGAAGGCCGCCTGTTGCCGCTCGAATCTTAAACGATGCACTGGTTGGATGGCGATCAAGGAGCGCAAGAGTGGCTGAAGCGGACACGAATCTGGATGAGAAGGCCCGGCAGGTTTATGAACTGCTGTTGGCTGAGTACGGCGAACCGGCATGGCGGCCTGAACGTTCCGGCTTCGAGCAACTCATCCAGACAATCCTCAGCGCCAATACCAACGATCGCAACTCGGGCAGAGCGTTCGAGACGCTGCGCCAGCGCTTCGCCGACGACTGGGACGCAGTGCGCCGCGCGCCGCTGGCGGAGATCAAGCAGGCGATTCGCGTTGCCGGCATGTACAACCAGAAAGCCCCCCACATTGTCGAGACCCTAGAGATGCTGCGCCGCGAGGAGGGACAGTACAGCCTGGATCACGTCCGGTTGATGGAACCGGAGGCGGCCCAAACCTATTTGCAGCGCTTCCCCGGTGTGGGCCACAAGACGGCCAGCATCGTGCTATTGTTCAGCTACGGCATGGCGGCCTTTCCGGTCGATACGCACATTCAGCGTCAGAGCCAGCGTCTTGGCATCGGCGGAAGGCGGGCCTCTGCCGAGAAGATCAAGGCAATCTGGGAGGCGGCTCTGCCCGCGGAGACCTACTTTGCCCTGCACGTCAACCAGATCCAGCATGGGCGCGCAGTGTGCCGGGCGCGCACGCCCCGCTGCGCGCTCTGCGTATTGCAGGACGTGTGTGATTATGACAGGCGGGTCGGCGCATGGGTGAACGGGCCTGGCTGACGCTTGTCGGGCGACGTGAAAAAGCCGCCCGATTTCTGATCTGACGGCTCTTGTACTAGTTGCCAGCGCACGGCCCAAGCGGCCGCCCGCAAATGCTGCCGATCTCGACCGGCAGCAGATTATGCCGCGTTCACCTTGTTGTAGTGGCGCATCAATCTGCTCTTGCGCCGCGCCGCGTTGTTGGCATGAATGGCGCCGCGCTGAGCAGCTCTGTCGAGCGCAACAACTGCTGTACGGATGGCTTCCTGCGCTTCCGGATTCGCATCCTCGATCAAGACGCGGGCCTTCTTCACAGCAGTGCGCGCAGCACTGCGATAGACTCGATTGCGCTCATGGCGGTGCTCATCCTGACGCATTCGCTTGGCGGCTGATCTGATATTCGGCATCTGCTTCTCCACCGCGACCCCAAAGGCCGCCCTGAATGAAAACTCCGGCTATTTGGGACAGATAGCTCAATTGTATCAGAAGGGACGCCGGATCGCCAATCCGGAAAGGCGCTGAGACGCGTTAGACTTGCCGCGGTAGGTCGACGAAACACCGCCAAGCTGACTGCGATTCGTCCCCGGTTTGTGGCGCGTTTCCCCCTTTTGCGCTACAGTAAGCGCGTCGCCGCACTAAACCTATAGCCAGAGACGAAGATTATTGTGAAGATAAGCAAAGTGACGCCGATGGTGCTGGGCACCGAGTGGCGCAACCTGACGATTGTTAAAGTCGAGACGGATGAGGGGCTTTTCGGCCTGGGCGAATGCCGCGCCGGGCAATCCTGAAATCGACGACAGCGATTTCGCCCTGCCCTCCGGCCCCGGCCTCGGCGTTACTCTCGACGAGGAGGTCGTCGACGCCAACCCGCGCCGCCGCGTCCATTTCAATCTCTTTGCCGATGCCAGTCATCGGCGCTCGGCGGAAGTGGACTGATTGCGACATTGCGGTCACTGTGAAAACCGCCCTGTCCTGGCATTGCGTATTCCCGATTGCGTAAGGGTGGATGGGACGCCCAGCGCACCCGTAACGCAGACCTTGCGAATAGCGTTGGCGTCAAACCGAATCTGTATTATGGTTGTGTGCAGGCGTCGCGGAACCTGCCGAAGAGACCTTTGATACGCAATTCCCATTGCGCAATACGATACGAGCAACTGTGCCCGCCTAAAGCCCGTATGCCTCCTTCGCCAGTCCATACGCCAGGGCGTGGGCCATCGCAAAGGCCTCCTCGTCGTCGATGATGCCCTGAACCAGCAGACCGGCGAGCCAGTCGCAGGCCACCCGCCGCCACAGTTCATGCCGGGAGGGGATCGAGGCGAAGGCCCGTGTATCGTCGTTGAAGCCGACCGTGTTGTAGATGCCCGCCGTCTCCATCACCTGCGCCAAAAAGTTGCGCATCCCGTTGATGCTGTCGTAGAACCACCAGGGCGGGCCAATGCGCAGGATCGGGTAGTGGCCTGCCAGCGGCGCAAGCTCCCGGGCGCTGGTCGATTCGTCCAACGTGAACAGGATCAGGCGCAGCGACGGATGCGCGCCGAACCGGTCCAGCAGCGGTTTCAGGTTACGGGTGAAATCGAGCGCATGCGGGATGTCCGCGCCCATGTCCGCGCCGAAGCGTTGAAAGAGCGCCGCGTTGTGGTTGCGGATCGAGCCGGGATGGAGTTGCATGACCAGCCCGTCCTCGCTGCTCATGCGTGCCATCTCCACCAGCATGTGCGCGCTGAAGCGCCGGGCGTCTTCGACAGTCGCGTTGCCCGACAGACCGCGCTGGAAGATGACGTCGGCCTCGTTCGCTGGAAGAACCTCTGTGTACGGTGTCTCCGCCGCATGGTCGGTGGCGGTTGCGCCCATCTCTTTGAAGAAGACGCGGCGGGCTTCCAGCGCTCGAACATAAGAGTCATAGTCGCCGATGTCGATGCTGGAGGCGGCGCGCAGCAGGTCGATCTGCTCCCGCCACACCGGTTGATCGATTCCGTTCACGACCTTGTCCGGGCGGAAGGTCGGATAGATGCGCCCAGGCCAGCCCGAATCGCGAATTGCGCGGTGATGTTCGAGCGAATCGGTGGCCGCGTCGGTCGTAGTCAACGCCTCCACCTTGAACTGCTCGTACAGGCGGCGGGGGGTGAAGTCCGGGGCGGCCAGTTGTTCAGAAATTTCGTCATAGATCTTCTGGGCATTGGCAGCTGTCAGCTTCTCGCTGATGCCAAACAGATCGTGAAACTCGTCCCGCAGCCATAACCCGGTGGGCGTACCCTGAAAGAGGTGATAGTTTTCGGCGAAGGTCTGCCATATTTTGCGGTGATCGGATTCGACGCCGCTGGCATCCCCACTGTCGTTCATCGGCACGCCCTGCGCTTCCAGCGGAATTCCTTGCGAGTAGAGCATGCGGAAAACGTAATGATCCGGGATCAGGAACAGTTCTGCGGGCGATCCGAAATGATAGGAGGCATCGGCGAAGAGCAGCGGTTCCACGTGACCGTGGGGGCAGATCAGCGGCAGGTCGGCCACGCTCTCGAACAATGTCCGCGCGGCGGACCGCTGGGCGCTGCCGCCGCTGAAATAACGTTCGGCCCGGTCGGGCATGTGCTGGCGCAGAGACGATTTCACAGCGTAATCCTTTGGTTCGGAAGGAGTGGTTGGTGGACGGTGGATAGTGGACAGTACACGCCACGTATCAATTTCCGCTTGCCTCAATTCACTGATTATAGCCGAATGAAACGCCAAAAGACGAGAAGAGCGCACGCAGGAAAGACCCCCTTTCCACGCTTCATGTAGTCAGGAGAAGAACATGAGCATTTGGGAGCAGTTTTCATTGGAGGGGAAGGTTGCCGTTGTTACGGGAGGCACAGGCGTGCTGGGCGGCGCCATGGCGCGTGGTCTCGCCGCGGCCGGCGCGCGCGTCGCGGTCTTAGGTCGGCGGGCGCCAAAGGCCCAAGACGTAGCCGCCGAAATCACTGCCGCCGGCCACGAGGCCATGCCCCTGCCGGCTGATGTGCTGGACGAGGAAAGTCTGCACGCCGCGCGGCGGACACTGCTGGACAAGTGGGGCAGGGTGGATACGCTGGTCAATTGCGCCGGCGGCAACCGGCCCGACGCAACCGTATTCGGCGACCTGACCTTTTTTGATGTGCCGCGCGCTGCGCTCGAAGGCGTGGTCGGTCTGAACTTCACCGGCACGGTTCTGCCCATTCAGATCTTCGGCGCACCGATGGCGCAGCAGGGCAGCGGCTCGATCATCAACATCTCGTCGATGGCCGCGCAGAAGGTGCTCACACGGGTGATGGGCTACTCCGCGGCCAAGGCGGCCGTGGACAATCTGACCCGCTGGCTGGCAGTCGATCTGGCCGAGAAGCACGGGCCCGGACTGCGGATCAATGCGATTGCGCCCGGCTTCTTCATCGGCGACCAGAATCGAGCGCTGTTGCTCAATGTGGACGCGCCGCCCTGCGAAGACGGAAACCTTCCTCTGACGGCGCGCGGACAGCAGATCATCGATCATACGCCCATGCGACGATTCGGCGAGCCGGATGAACTGGTCGGCGTCGCGCTCTGGCTTGCCAGCGACGCCTCGCGCTTCGTCACCGGCATCGTCGTGCCCGTCGACGGAGGGTTTTCCGCGGCCAGCGGCATCTGATGAACCGGACAGCAGTTTGCGCTGAGGACACGCAACCAGTCCCCGCTCATTTTTCATAGCGTAGTTTTCTTGCTTAGCGCGCAGAAGAAATGTATATTGTCTTAACATTACGTAGCGCCATCGAACCAAAAATGGACACCCTGCACAAGTCCATTCTGAGCCAGCGCAAGCCACGCGAACCCAGGGAGTACAGATGAGCGATTCCGATTCAACCACGCCGGCGCGCGACTTCATTCGTGAAGCGATTGCGGAAGATATAGGCAACGGTCGCTTTGACGGACGGCTGCAAACGCGCTTTCCACCGGAACCGAACGGTTATCTGCATATCGGCCATGCCAAGGCGATTGGGCTGAACTTCGAAGTGGCGGCGCAGTTCAACGGCCACTGCAACCTGCGTTTCGACGACACAAACCCGCTCAAAGAGGAGCAGGAGTTTGTCGACGCCCAGATAGCCGACATCCGCTGGCTGGGCTACGAGCCGCACAATGTCCTCTACGCGTCCGACTATTTCGGCCAGCTCTACCAGTGGGCGCTCCAGCTGATTGAAACGGGCCGCGCCTACGTCGACGATCTCAGCCAGGAAGAGATTCGCGCCCACCGCGGCACGCTGACCGAACCGGGCAAGGACAGCCCCTACCGCAACCGCTCCATCGCCGAAAATCTGGATATGTTCAAACGCATGAAGGCGGGCGAATTCCCCGATGGCGCCAAGGTGCTGCGGGCCAAGATCGATATGAGCGCGCCCAACATCAATCTGCGCGATCCGGTGATGTACCGCATCCGCCATGCGCCGCACCAGCGCACCGGCGGCGAGTGGTGCATCTACCCGATGTACGACTGGGCGCACGGCCAATCCGATTCGATTGAGGGCGTGACCCATTCGCTTTGCTCGCTGGAGTATCTGAACCATCGCCCGCTCTACGATTGGTATTTGGACGCGCTGGGCGTCTATCATCCACGGCAGATCGAGTTTGCCAAACTGGAATCCACCTATATCGTGACCAGCAAACGCCGCCTGCTGCGCCTGGTGGAAGAGGGCCATGTAAACGGCTGGGATGACCCGCGCATGCCCACGCTGGCAGGTCAGCGGCGGCGCGGCGTGCCGGCCAAAGCGCTGCGCGACCTGTGCGATCATGTCGGCGTCGCCCGCACCAACAGCACCATGGAAATCGAGTTGCTGGAGCACTTCATTCGCCAGGAACTGAACCGCACCGCGATGCGCGTGATGGGCGTCCTCGACCCGCTGCCCGTGGTGATCACAAACTTTCCCGCAGGCGAGACCGAGTGGATGGAGGCGGTCAACAACCCTGAGGACGAGCGCGCCGGCAAACGCGCGGTGCCGTTCAGCCGCAATCTCCTGATCGAGCGCGACGACTTCATGGAGGACCCGCCCCGCAAGTTCTTTCGCCTGGCGCCTGGCCGTGAAGTGCGCCTCCGTTGGGGCTATTTTATCCGCTGCGAGGAGGTCATCAGGGATGAGCGGGGCGAGATCGTCGCGCTGCACTGCACCTACGATCCGGAGACAAAGGGCGGCTACGCGCCCGACGGGCGCAAGGTGCGCGGCACGATCCACTGGGTCAGCGCCGACCATGCAACGCCCGCCGAGGTTCGTCTCTACGACCGCCTGTTCAATGTGGAGGATCCCTACGACGTGCCGGAAGGCCAGGATTTCATGGCCAGCCTCTCTTCCGACTCGCTGACCCTTCTGCACGGCGCGCGCTTGGAGCCGAGCGTGCGCGACCTGGCGGTCGGCCAGACCGTGCAGTTCGAGCGCAAAGGCTACTTTTGCCTGGACCCGGACAGTGCCGACGACCGGCTCGTCTTCAACCGCACAATCACACTGCGCGACACCTGGGCGAGGATGCAGAAATCACCGCGCCTTCGCGGCGGCGGCTGATTGTTGCGGGGAAATGGGAATTCTGTCGTGGACCGGCTCAGAGAGGTCAGCGCGACGCAAAAATAATGCGTCAGAGCAGTTTTTGCGGCAGAGGCACCAGAATGTGCCCCTCCTCCAACGTTCCATAGCGTTTGGCGACTCCTGGCCCGTGCCGCCACAGATAGGCGGCGATGTAGGCGCAGGTGAGCGCATCGAGCGCGTCCTCATAGGCCTGCAGTGCCGAACCGCGCAGGCCGGCGACCTCCGTTTCCTTGAGAAACTGCCTTGTTCTTCGCAGCGGGGGATCAGCCTTGCGCAGCCTGCGCAGCAACAAGCGGTAACGCTCATATTCCGGCCAGCGCTCCTCATAGCTACGCCCGCGCCCGCGCTTGTATTTGAGGACGCGCTCCAGCCCGAACAGGCTGACGAGAGCCGGATGCGGGTAGACTTCGCACACGAGCCGCGCCTTCGTCCGTCGCGGGATTACATCCGACTCGATGAACTTGAAGCGTTCGGTCAGGGCCGCGGCCAATGCCTCCCCGCGCACGATCCCGTCGCGCGCCAATAACTGGCGGTTGGCCGGGTATGCGCCGGCGTGATAGCGGCGCCATTCTGCCGTAAGCGAACGGTCGCACGCCCGGCTGCCGGTCTCGTTGGGCACGCGCAGCGGCGCGTCGACCGCCACGATCGATCCGTTGCGGCGCGAGAGATGCGCGCCAACGAAGTCGACCACCTCGGATGTCCGGCGCAGACTGCCGGTATAGGCGACGAGGCGCCCGTCGCGGATTACCGCCGCGCCCGTAAGATTGCGTTCGCTCCAGGCCAGGTCGATGCCGATAAAGGAAGGCCTGCCGCATTTCTTTGCCATGCTGCGACTCCTCGCGCGACACAATCAGGTTTGGGGCCGCTGAAGCTGCCGGCCGCTGTCCCCTGAACACTATCCCCTGCCGTTCCGACGCAGACAGACCCTCTCCACCGTCACTTCCTCGAGCAACGCCTCGTCCACTTGCGCGCCGTGGCCGGGACCGTCCGGGACGGTGAGCGTGCTGTTGCTGTTGAGCGTGAACGGATTGGTGACGATGTCGCGCCGAAAATAGCGATCGTTGGCGCTGATGTCCCCCGGCAGCGAGAAGTTGGGCAGGCTCGCCAGCGCCACACTGATCGCCCGCCCGATCCCGGTCTCCAGCATGCCGCCGTGCCAAACAGGGATTCCGGCGGCCAGGCTCATATCATGGATGACGACCGAATCGGCCAGACCGCCAATGCGGGACGGCTTGATGTTGATCACGCCGCAGGCGTTCAACTCCAATGCCCAGCGCGCGTGATCCGTCGAAACGATGCTCTCATCCAGGCAGACCGGCGTCTCGATCAGCTTGGCCAGCTTAGCGTGATCGAAGATGTCGTCATGGTCGAGGGGTTGTTCGTTAAGCAACAGGTCAAACTGGTCCAACTGGCGCAGATGCTCGGCATCGTCCAGGTGGTAGATGCTGTTGCCATCCACTTGCAGCAGCAGGTCCGGCCAACGATGGCGCACCGCCCTCGTCGGCTCGATGTCCCAGCCCGGCTTGATCTTGAGCTTGACCCGCTGGTAGCCGTCAGCCAGATAGCCTTCCACCGTCTCCAGCAGCGCGTCGATGCTGGCGTGGATCGGCACACTCACGCCGACCGCGACCTCGTCGCGCGTGCCGCCCAGCAGGCTGGCAAGCGAGACGCCCTGCGCCTGCGCGAACAGATCCCAGACCGCGAACTCCAGCCCCGCTTTTGCCATGCGGTTGGCGCGCACGCGCTTGAAGACCCCGCGCACATCTTCCGGCCCTTCAATATCGGCTTCAAGCAGCATCGGCCCCAGAAATTCGCGCTGCATGATCACGGCAGTGTGAAAGGTCTCCTCGTTATACCAGGGGCCATCGCTGACCGGAGACTCGCCCCAACCGGTCGCCCCGTCCGCGTCAACGCGCACAATGACGGCGTCGCTGCCTTCGTGACGCCAACCGCTGGTCTCAAAGGGGCGCACATAAGGCATATGGATGCGGCGGAGCTCGATGCGTTCGATTTTCATAGCTGGGTGTCCCTAACTGCGTTGCCTGTTGCCTGATTCGTACCGCGTAAAGCGGATGGTGCCCCGCAAAGCGCGCCAACCGCGCTATCCGACTGCACAATCCACCAAACTCAGGCCGTCAACACATGCCGCGTCGGTCGGGCGGCGTACACGGGGGCAGCAGCACACTTTATCGAACGCGCTGCTGCTTCACGATGCGAGCGGGGAGCGGCTCAACCAGACCAAATTACTGCATAGCAGGAGCGCAAGCAACAGGTTCTCGCCCAGAGGGGTAATCTGAAGAGTGGCCGCAGCGCATTCGCGACGGCCTGCCCGCTCAGAGTCGCCGGGCAAGCCGACCTCTTTTGTCGCCTACATGAATCTGACGCTACGCGGCGTACACACAGTCGACCTGCCGCCTGCTCGCCGCCGACTCCAGAATCGCGTCACAGATCACGGCGTTGCGGTATCCGTCGACGAAGTCCGCGCCAATCGGCGCCACCGCGCCATCGTTGACGATACAGTCGAGTAGGTGGGTGATCTCATGCACAAAGGTGTGCTCCCAGCCGATGACATGACCCTGCGGCCACCAGTTCTCCCACCAGGGATGCGACGGCTCCGAGACCAGCACGTTGCGGAAACCCTGGGTCTCCTCCGGCTCGTCGCCGACCCAGAAGATCTCCAACTCGTTCAGCCGTTCAAGATTGAAGACGATGCTGGCCTTCTCGGCGTTGATTTCGAGGCGCTGACCGTTCTTGCGCCCGGCGGCGAAACGGCTGGCCTCGACCGTGCCGATCGCGCCGTTGTCAAACTCCAGCAAGGCGGTGAAGGCGTCGTCAACGTCCACCTTGCCCATCGTGCCATCGTCCTGGGGGCGCTCCTCGATAAAGGTGCGTGTCATGCCGGCAACGCTCGTGACCTCGCCCACCAGGTAGCGGGCCAAATCGATAATGTGTGCGCCCAGATCGCCCAGGGCGCCACTGCCGGCGCTAGACTTTTGCAGCCGCCAGATCATCGGCACACCATAATGGGCCATCACCCACTCCTGCAGGTAGACGGCGCGGAAGTTGTAGATCTGCCCCAGCAGGCCGGAATCCACCAGCTTGCGTATCTGGCGAATCGCGGGAACGAAGCGATAGTTGAAGCCCACCATGTGCTTCACACCCGCCTTTTGCGCCGACTCCAGCATCATCTGCGACTCATCCGCATTGCGCGCCAGCGGCTTTTCGCAGAGGATATGCTTGCCACGTTCGGCGGCGGCGATGCACGGTTCGGCGTGCGTGTCGTTCGGCCCGCCGTTGTCGAAAAGCTGAATGTCGTCGTTGTCCAGCATCGCCCGCCAGTCCGTATAGTAACCGGAATAGCCGTAGCGTCTGGCGGCCTCTGCCACCGCCTGTTCATCGCGCCCGGCGATTCCCACCAGGCGCGGCACCGCCGGCGGCGGGTACATCATGTGGGCGATATTCAGCATCGCATGGCTGTGAGCCTTGCCCATAAAAGCATAGCCCAGCATCCCGATACCGATCTCAGGGGCGTCCCCTTCCGCCCGCGCCCCGGCCATCGAAGTGAAACCGGATCCTTCACTCATGAGTCGTTTCCTCTCTCGTTCTTGGTTTCTTGCATCCTGCAGCCGTCGGCTTCTATTCGGCAAAGGCCGCGTCAAAGGCGATATCCGAGGACGGGAAATCAACCTTGCGCGTAAAGGCGCAGGACTCGGTCGCGCCGTGTTCCCGGTCCATGCCGGCGTCCTCCCATTCAATTGAGAGCGGGCCGGCGTAGCCGATGTCGTTTAGCGCCCGGATGATCGCTTCAAAGTCGATGCGGCCCCGCCCCACCGAGCGGAAGTCCCAGTAGCGGCGGTGATCGCCAAACTCGGCATGTCCGCCAAAGACGCCCGCCTCTTGGCCGCTGTCCGACCAGCCCACATCCTTCATATGCACGTGGAAGATGCGATCGGCAAACTTGCGGATGAAGGCGACGTAATCGACTCCCTGATAACCGAAGTGGCTGGGGTCGTAATTGAAGCCGAACGCCTCGTGCCCGTTGAGCGCGTCGATTGCATTCTGGGCGCTGTAGATGTCGAAAGCGATCTCTGTCGGATGGACTTCCAGGCCGAACTTGACACCGTTCTCACTGAACACGTCAAGAATCGGCGTCCACAACGCCGCGAAGAGCGCCAGCCCCTTTTCCAGAAAGTCGGGCGGGTTGGGCGGGAAAGAGTAGACCAGGTTCCAGATCGGCGATCCGGTGAAGCCGGGCACCACCTTCACGCCGAACTTGGCGGCCGCGCGGGCGGTATCCTTCATCTCCTCGGCCGCACGGGCGCGCACGCCGTCTTCAGAGCCATCGCCCCAGATGCGCGGCGCCAGGATGCTCGCATGTCGCTCGTCAATGCGGTCGCTGACCGCTTGGCCGACCAGGTGGTTGCTGATGGCGAAACATTTCAGCCCGTGCTTCTTCAACGTGTCCCAGCGTCCCTGCACATAGCTGTCGTCCTCCAGGGCTTTGTCCACTTCGAAATGGTCGCCCCAGCAGGCGAGTTCCACGCCATCATATCCGAAAGACTTGGCCTTCTCACAGATGGTCTCAAAGGGCATGTCGGCCCACTGACCTGTGAAGAGCGTTACTGGTCGCGGCATGAATTCCTCCTAGATTATTGGCTATGAGAGTGGTAGACGCTACCGAATTCGATTGAGACATGTTCGGCGCAGGGACTTCCCGCCAGACCGCAGAGCGGCCCCGTGCGCAATAACAGGGTGAAGGGGCATCTTAAACCGGCTCACTATACAACCATCGCCCTGAAATGGCAATCTGTAGAGCTTCCGCTTCCACAACCATCTCGTTGGGAACTATATACTTAAGTTCACAAGAATTCTTGTATATATAGCGACAGCCTTCAGCTTCGGGATTCCGTATCCCGAAGTTAGACGTTTTGGGCTTGGTGGCTGGGAGGTGTGTCGCGGGCTGCTGATTCTGTCAGTGTAGCACAGCTTGCGAAATTTGTCAATTTCGGGGCGAGCGAGGCAGGGCTATTCTAGCATGAAATACTTAACAACGTTATTATAAGAATTGAGTTGTATTGCGCGTTTGTTTCCGTCCTGAGTAGCAAGTAGGGCAAACTCATAGCTTCTAGCTTTCTCCAAAAATTGGATAAAGTTTTGGTCCTCTGCCAGCTTCTCGACTACGCTATCTTGCAGTTGGGGGAAGAGGCGAAGCAGGCGTTGTCGTAATTGTTGGTTTGTCATAACCGAGGTAAAAATAATAACACTACGTCCCTGAGGGTTACCACAGGGACGTTATTGTCCGATGCTATTTCTTTTTGCCACTGCTCCCCCCTTTTGGGGTGCCAATTTTGGGAGGTGCATTTGTTGGCAGCTTGCTTACAGTTGGCTGATACCCATGTTGTAATTTGGGGGGCGTCTTTTGGGCTGACTTTTTCTTAGTGCTCATTTTTGTTCCTCATTTGTTTCAACGGGCCAGAACTCGACTGTACTAATCTCGCTGGCAGAAATCAATACTCCACTCCCTTTTTCATCTACCGGATCCCAATTTCCTTCCTCATCTATATCATAAAGCCACTGAATATACAAGTCTCGTTCGTTAGGGCTACTAGCTGCAAATGATTCAAGACCAAACAGACCTGAGAATTGAACGCCATTCTTTAGAGTAACAAGGACCCATTCTTCACTGACAGCTCTACTGAAAACCCAATCCCAAGCTGTGGGAAAAGCATGTGTTGTGTATATCCCAATACGACCGAGGGCACCGCGGATAAAGTTTCTCTGAACATTGATACCCAGAAGAAGCCCAATTATGGCAGGCACGGTAATGAAGATGACCAAGAACCAAATTGTAGAATCTGTCATCCATTCTGGTTCAATAAATCGGACAACCAAGGTGTCGTAAACGGAAGAAAATGCCAAATAGATAACAAAATTCTCTTTGCTTTGAGATGGGCTGAATCCTCTTATGAACTGAGATCGGACCCCCAATGCGACAAATCCGGGAATGAGAAGTGGGAGTATTGAAGCAATATCACTTTGGGGGAACGACAACTCATTCAGCACTCTTGTCTCCAGTTAGGTGTTAATTCAGTTTTCAGGGTAGTACTGTCTTCATAGATTTCTAATCTTTCTTTGCAGATCGGATATTGTTAGAGAAGCAGGTGGGTAATTCTTTATTAGCACATCTGACTTTTCTAGCAGCACGAGAACATCGCGCAAAACTATCTTTGTATCCCGTTTGAACTCTTCAAATTCGTCACGAAGTTTTCTGATTTTTCTCGCATCGGGTGTACTAGCCATTGGTTTTCTCCTCATTAGGAATTGAACGAGAGCGGTGGCGACGTGTCTTAGGTGGTAACACGCCTCTGAACCATTTGGGGTATTCGCTTTCGTTATAGTATAATGGAATTTATTGGTAGAGTGAGGGGCGGGGACAACGACACCTCAAACTTGTGTCAGAGGCTTTTCAAAATCGCTGCCCCCAGGCGTCATTGCGCCCAGAAGGACACTCACGACTAACCTCCAATACGCGCCCCCAACAGTAGTGCAATTGGAATTGCATCTCGGAGTCTAGCCCTAACTCTACCATTACTCCTTCGATTTGTCCAGAATCACAGGGCAGAATTTGGGCACGGGTTTAGGCACCGAGTGCAGTATCATATTATACGGGTATAATATGGAGCGTTTCGCTTTGCACTTAGAGCACACTTCTATCTCGATGTAATAATTGTCGTATTCAGGGACCCCGACCCTTTCTTCTAACTCCCAGTCATGTCTACGATGTGCGTCTTGATCTTGCATTATTGCCCCTTGGATTGAGTTGTGCTAGGGTGTTTGCTACCACAGCGAGCAGTATCTAATTGCAAAGTGAGAAACTCGATGAGTGGGCGCATTGCGCCCCCTTGTTGGCAATTAGATACATGTGTTCGCTGTGGTGGCAACCATTCATCTGTTTCCACCAAGGGGGCACCCTATGAGCGAGAAAGGGTCGGGTAAAGGTTGGGGTGTCGATGAAGTAATGAGGGTGATAGTATTTATTTTTCTTCTGACAGACGGGATGTTCAATGATTGGAGATTTACTAAAGAGATAGCAACAAATATGATGTATGGAGTTAATGTTTTGCTCAGGGCATTTACCAACTAAAAAGCCACCGTCATTCAGACGGTGGCTTCTTCTTTGGCTGCTGCGCTTTCTTCTTCTTGTGCTTGCTCGGTCGAAAGGCTAGGACTTTTTTCGACACCCGATCCATCGCCTCCATATCGACCTTGCTTTTTTTCTTCTCAGCCATTTGCGCCTCCAACTTGACAAGCCTTCAACGGGGGGAGACCATGTGCAATGCCCTCATTATACACGTTCTTCTCATTGAAGAGGAATGCAAATTTCCCCCTCACCCCTCACTCCGCTGTCAACTCTTCATAAGTAAGACGCTTGTTAAAAGCGTTACGAATCAAGAGTTCCATGCGCTTCATTATTGGAACGTCATTTCCGCCAGCGTTTAAGCGGAACACGAACTCATTAACGTAACGTTCCATGTGCTTCTTGCTCCAATAGTGGTACACGCCTCTGTACCCCCGTTTCAAGACAGCCCATATACTTTCAATCCCGTTCGTGTGGGTGCGCCCCTCTTGGTACTGCCCTTTGGTGTGCGCTACAGTTGAATGATTGTACCACTCATTCAGGTAGTTATATCCGCCATGTTCATCTGTGTAGATCGTTGACCCTTGCTCTACGTTTTCCAAAATGTTGCCCGACAGGTTATAGACGCCAATATCGTCTATCGGATAGGCGATCACTCTGCCCGTTTCCCGTTCCCTCATACCCAAGACGGGCTGCTTGCCACCAATCGGTCCAGGCGGGAGTAGTTTCTTCTTGTCATAGTGCATGTTACCCTTTCTGCCACCAACGAATGTCTCGTCTATCTCCACTTCAGCCCTTCAGTGGTATAGCCTCAACATCGCACGCTTCGCGCAGTCTGTGCAACATGAACCATGCTGACTTCTGGGTGATGCCCAACTCTTTCGATAGCTGAACACTGCTGATCCCCTTGCGCGCAGTCTCCAGCATGTACATCGCGTATAACCATTTGTTTAGCGGTATATGCGATCTCTGAAACACGGTGTCTGTACGCACAGTGAACTTCTTCCGACAGTCTTTGCACAGATAGAACCAAGGACGCTTGAGTTTCGTAATTCTCTCGCCTTCGCAGTGTGGGCAGAATGTGCCATCTTCCCATCGTAGTCTCTCCAAATACTTCACTGCCTCGTCTTCGTCAGGGAACAGTTGAAAGAAATCGAATACGCTGATTACCCCTTCTCTTTTTATTGCAGCAGGCATGGCGGACCTCCTTTGGGAAACAAAAAACCACCGTTCGATAACGGTGGCTGCGTTTGCGGGGCGCAGTTCGCCCCTCTATGTAGTGTCAGCCATGCTAACACACTTGCGAGATTTGTCAAATCGGACAAATCATGCTATGTTTGACGTTATACTATATGCGTATAAACTAACTTAAGGCTGGCCCACTCTTACCCCTTATTTGGAGGATATAATGACTGGCAAGCCAAATGTCCAAGTTGAAGTCGCGAATGTAACTTTCGGAAGCAGCAAACATCCGAACAACCCGACGTTTTTCAAAAGATGGCAGTCGTATCATTCAATATCTGGAAACTGAATGATTCCAGAATAACCGAAGATCCCGTTTGTGTTTCAGTGATAGTGAACGACGAAGACGGGCTGAATTTTTCACACTTAGTGAGCGAGGCGAGAAAGAAACTAAAAAGTAGATTGGAAGCTATAATTGTTGTATTAGATGATGAGAACTGGGGAGGGCTGTCATAATAGCCCCCTCTCCCTAGTAGTTCAACAATCTTCTATTGACGGATAAAGGCGTTCGAGTTTGATGCGAGCATCAGCGGTGGTGAAACGCCAGTTAACAGTCGATGCAGAAGCATTGCGGCGGGTTTGCCAAGCTGCGACTTTCTGCATCAAGGTGTGTTGGTCAGGGATGCGAGCGTTTAAGCACTGTCGATGCAGGACACTGAGTTCGATTTCAGCCATATTGAGCCAACTGCCATGCTTGGGCGTGTAATGGATTTCCAGTTTGGCGGCAAGGCGGCGGGCTTCAGCCGCCGGGAACGCTTCATACAGCGAAGCAAGTTTGTGCGTGTTCAAATTGTCCATCACCAAGACGATCGTGTCAGCCTGCGGGAAATGGATGTCGACAAGGTCACGCAGGCAGTGGGCAAAATCAACCATGGTGCGGCGCGCTGTCACCTTGACATGACGCCAAGCTTGCAGCGGTGCGAAAAGGAGAAAGAGGTTGCTGGTGCCGTTGCGTTCATACTCGTAGTCATATTTGGCCACTGCACCCGGTCGCGGTGGCAGGGGCAGACGGGTCTCTTTGGTCAACTGTTTACTGGCTTCATCAAGACAGACCACAGGTCGCTTGGGATCCTGTTGCCGATGATAGACCTCAAGCGTATCTTCCATGGCACAAACGAACTCTGCACTCGATGTCTCCGGAATGCACCACGCATCTTTCAGCCAGGGCTTAAGTTCGTTTTTTTGAGCGTCGTCCGCACCGTTTCGCGTGAAATACGCTCGACCACCTCTAATTCGACCAGCTTATCGGCCAGCATCTGCAGCGTCCACTGCTCCTGTCCATCAGGCGCAGCGCTACACGCTAACTGCACCAACCGGGCTTCGCCGGCACCATCCAATACGCGTGGTCGTTTCCGTTTCGGTCGCGTGTGGGTGAGGGCGGCTTCGATCCCGATTGTGACACACCGCTCCCGAACTCGTTCGACCGTGCGCTGGTGCGCCCCTAATGCCTTGGCAATCTCGGCGTCGCACCAGCCCCCACCCGCTTGCGCTTCATCGGCCATCAGCAGGATGCGAGCCCGTCTTAAGCGTCGCGCCGACCCTGTGCCTGTGTTCACCTGCCCATCCAGTTCCTTGCGCTCTTCCGCTGTCAATCGCACCCGATATCGTTTCGCTGGCATCTTCCCTCTCCTTGTGTCCGCTTTTCTGGAGAGTGTGCCACAGTTTACCTATCCGTCAAACCCTACCTGTTACACTACTAGTCAGAAAGCTGAAAATTCAGGAAATTGGTCACAATAATAGTTTAGATCACTCAATTCTCTTTCTTTTTCGACCTCTAATTTCTCTACTTCTTGTTTCAACTCTTGTAGTTGATTCTCAATTCTGTATATCTTGTGGTATTTCTCCCCAATTCTCACAATAAAATCTTCATTTTTTTTCTTCATGCTAATCTCCTCTATTTATAACCCCGAAGGGGCTTAAAGAATAGCCAAAACGGTCTGTTGGAATGCCAGAACCGATTTTAGTTTTCGTCACAATTGCCTACTTCCACCACCACTTTGCCAAACCCTACTCTTTACATTTAACCAGTATATCATATTGTAAATAATTGTGCTAACGCTTGCCCCCCTGCGGGGGGGGGGCTGTGAACTCAAGTATGTAGTTCCCATCTCGTTCCTATGTTGCCTGTTTCCGATTGCCCGCAGACACGCAATGACTGGGCCGCGCCTCGTGCCGCCATCGGCGCGGCGACACGATACAACCGGGAATATGAAGCGTGAATTCAAGCTCAACCGCCGGGGGCGGACCAGATGAAACTGCGCACGTCGCTGGGGTCGCCGGCGGCCTCAATGCTGCGTTCTCCCTCAACGCCGGTCAAGACGCGCACGACCGAAATCTGCCACCTGTAGGTCACGTTCCGGTCCGGCGGCGGCGCCCACTGATCCGACAACCGGAAACTGGTCGACTTTGTCCAGACTGGAGGCGGCAATTCGAACAACCCGTCCAATGGCCAGATGTACAGCACATACCACTCGTTCTGTTCCAACAGGCCTCCGCTCAACCAACGAAACAGCACACCGTCGCCGCGGGCGACTCTTTCGCCGTCATTCGGGCCGAGCAACTGAAGGGCCCCATACATCTGGTCCGATTCGTCAGCCGTGCGCCCAGGCGGAGTTTCGCTGCCGGCCAGCACTGCGGCAGGCACGCCGGAAACGGGAATCAGCATTTCCTGATCTGGCCGGATGATCTCTCCCTCGCCGATCCTGTTGGCCTCCTGGATGGTGGCAACATTTGTGCCGAAGCGCACAGCGATCGAAATCAACGTGTCGCCGGGCCTGACCGTATAATTGAAAACTGTTGAGATGGTCGCCCCGCCCTCATCGCTCCCACTCTCAGAGATGGACTGGGGAACGGGGATCAGAAGGACCTCGCCGGCGCGAATCAGAGTGCCGCTCCGATTGTTGGCCGCCTGGACATCCTCGACCGTGACGCCATACTTGGCGACGATTGCGATAAGCGTTTCGCCAGCCTGCACGGTATGGCGCTGTATGAGTGGTCCGCTCTGCTGCTCGTCGGCGCCGGCAGCCGAGGTTGGCGCGTCAACCTGCTGTTGCGGTGTAGAGAGTGTATCGGACTGGGCTTGACTTGAAGGCTGGCCGTCTTCGCCCTGGCGGCCAAGCTGCCACCACAGGATCACGGCAACCAACAGGGCCAGCACCAGGGTCGCGTCGCGCAAGGTAAGGCGCGTCGGCCTTTTCCTGGAATTTCCCGTCAGTTCATGACCGCAGAAGTAGCAGGTCTCAGCGTCTTGCGCGACCCGTGATCCACAGTTTGGGCAGCGGGGGCCTGCCGGAATAGTTGAATGTACACTCTGAGTCATGCCGAGGTCGTCGAATGTGTGACCACATCGCTAAATGTGCGCAGTATAGCACGGGCACAGCGCCCGCGCGAACAGTCGGATTTCGGCTGTAGTGCCACCGAGGCCGCATAAAAGGAGCGAATATATTCAACGCTCTATTTCTCTTATGCCGGCGTAAAGACGATCTTGACACCTTCGCGGCGCTCGAACAGGTCAAACGCCTGCTGCCAATCGGCCAGCGGGAGCCGGTGGCTGATGAGTGGGCCGGTCTGGACCAGCCCGCAGCGCAGCAGATTCAGAGCCTTGCGCCAGGAACTGGAGACGGTGGCGAAGGTTCCCTGCACGCTCACTTCCTTGACGCAAACCTGTTCAAGGTCCCAAATCACGGGTTTGCCAAAGAGGCCCACCTGCACATACCGCCCCTGATGCCGCACCAGTTCGAGCGCGGTCTGCGCCCCCGGCCCCGCGCCGGAACATTCAAAGACGACATCGGCGCCCAGTCCGTCGCTGCGTTCAGCCACGGCGCTTTGCAGATCGTCCCTGCCCACGGCCAGCGCCTCGTCCGCGCCCAACTGTCGCGCCAGGGCCAGCCGCGGCTCGTCCGTCTCCGTCCCGATCACCACCGCCTGCGCGCCGGCGGCCTTGATCACCTGTAGCATCAGCAGGCCAATCGCGCCCGGGCCGGTGACGACGGCTACGTCGCTCGGCTCCACTTTGGTGTTCTCCAGCGCATGCACGCAACAGGCCAGCGGCTCCGTCAGCGCGCCGGCCCACTCGTCTACGCCGTCAGGCAAGTGATGCACCGAACGCTCCGGCACGAGCACGTAGCGTGCAAACGCGCCGTGTTTCCCGCTGCCTATCGACGCCCGCTGCCCGCAGTGATTCGGCATCCCCGCCCGGCAATATGCGCACAGTCCGCAGAGCCTGAAATAGGGCTCGCTCGTGACGGAGTCACCGGTTGCGCAGCGCGTCACGCCTTCTCCCACATCCACAACCTTTCCCGCAACCTCGTGGCCGAGGATGACCGGCGGACGACACGGATATTCGTCGTGGAAGATATGCACGTCGGTGCCGCACAGACCGCCCGCGGTCACTTCAATCACCAGGTGTCCTGGGATGGCTGCCGGTTCGGGCGCGTCCAAAAGCCCCACCTGACCGGGACCCGAACGCAATTTGGCTACACCTTTCATTCTGATTCACCCCCCTGATTGTCAAGGTCAACTCGTGGGCATCGCCTGAAACGCAATGCGAAAGCGAGCTGGTTTTTCAAGTCAAGGCGCGTCAGAACAGCGCCCTTTTTCTGCTATAGCTCACCGGGTTCAGCGGCGTATCGATCGGTTCGCCCAGTTGCGCCCCTGGCAGCCAGCGATCCCAGTCTACCTGCTGATTGGCGTTTTGGGGCGGCGCCACCCGCATCCCGTCTTCCATGTAAATGATCGTCATAACGGCTCGCATCCGCTCGCTTCGGTTCGGCCCTGCCCGGTGAAACGTCCAGCCGGAGTGATAACTAATCTCCCCCATTTCAAAAGGCTCGACATATTTCGCATAGTCGTGCAGCGTGCCACCGATCTTCTGTTCACTCTCGTCGCTGATGCTGAGTTCACGGTTCTTCAGCAGCTTGTGGCTGCCGACGCAGAACGACAACGGCCCCATCTCCAGCGGGACCGGCTGCAACGGAATCCAGGCGGTCACGACGTTGTCATTGGACAAGGGCCAGTAGAACTGATCCGCGTGCCAGGGCGTAAAGCCGCCGCCCGGCTCTTTGTACAGCGCCTGATCGTGATAGATGCGCACACCGTCCACCCCCATCAGTTCGGCTGCGATCTTGCCCAACCGGCGGGATAGCACGAACCTCTTGACCTTCTCGCTGTGCTCCCACAGGTTTGTTACCTGCAAGAAAGCCTTGCCGTAAGTACTGCGTTCTTCCAGGGAGAGCGTCTGCCGGTTCAACGCCTGAACCAGTCGCGTGAACGCTGCGCCGTACTCGTCCAGCGCCGCCGCTGACAGAGCATTCGGCAGTTTCACAAAGCCGTCGCGACGGTATCTGGCAATCTGATCATCCGTCAAGGGATAGTCGGCAGTGAGTTCGTCCATGCCTCTTTCTTTCGCGTTCGCGATTACATCTGGTCGCGGCTGCGTGAACGACAACTGTATTCACGGGCGTTGGGGGCGAGCGCAAGTGCCCTGCCCAAGTATACTCGAACTGGAGACAAAAGGCATCCAAGGCGGAAAGCCCCCAGGGCAATCGCATCTAATCTGAAACCCGTTTGAAACCGGGACTTTTCGGGCGAACAGTGCATTTGAATCGTCGCCGTTTCGCCTGCCCCTACGCAATACGCATGACGCAATCCGGCAAGAAGCAGGTTCCCGCGTGAACGCACATTAGCAGTGGTTGACGCTTGAAGAACTGCTCAAAAAGGTGACAACTGCAAGGTGCCTGCGGGCAGAATCGGACTGTGATTCGCCCGGTTCTCGTGAACGAAGACCGCGATCTGCGCCGGCGCCGCTAATCATCTCCATCACTTATCACACAAATCACAGTCCGGACAACTGTGAACGCCCATCAGTTCCCTCCGCAACGCCCTCCCCATCCTTCGTGCCCCTTCGTGCCCTTCGTGGATCTCCCAGCCCTGCCATCTGACCATAGGCTGACAGGAACGCACCCCCATTCTTGGCTGAACCCCTCCCCGCCCCCCTGCCGCGCCAATACCTCCCCTGTCCAAAGCAAAAGATTTCAGAGTGTGCTACATTGCTTTCGCAGGACCAAAATTGCCTCGCCGCCCGCCTGCGGCGACAACAATTTACCAGTCCAAAGCAAAAGATTCCGTAATGTGCTACTTTGGTTTCGTAGCAACAAAAAACCAGCCGCACCCCTGCGGCAACCACACAAATGGAGAGTAGAAATGACTTCAACACCCTGCAAAAGCCTCAAGAGAGACGGGACCCCCTGCCGCGGCAACGGCCTCGACCAGCTCGACGGCTACTGTATCGCCCACGCCCCCGCCGACAAGGCTTGGGAGTGGCGCTCACGCGGCGGCAAGGCCTCGTCAGCCGCCGCCCGCGCCGACAAACGCATACCCGACCGCCTGCGCCACACCATCGATAAACTGTCCACCGGCATGGACCAAGTCCTCGAAGGCAAGCTCGAACCCGCCGCCCTCTCCGCCATTTCCCGCGCCGCAAAAGTGCTCATCGAACTCTACCGCCTCGCCGACGACGAGATGGACCTGATTCGCAGCGAGGAGACCGCCGCCGCCGCCGCCCAGGTCGCCGGTGCCGCTGGCGACCCCGAACTCCTCGACGCTGCCGCCGATATCGCCGCCTGGCAAGACCAGTACAGGATCGACGCCCTCATCGACCAGGGCCTTGTTGCGCCCGAACCTGTAGAAACGAAAGGCAAGAACCAACCACCTGCCCACGTCCTGACCGCCGCCGGCAGACAGCGCTTCGGCTACCAGCGACTGACCAAGCACACAAGGAAGGATATCGACGTCTGCAGAGAACTGGTGATAGACAACCCTCCTGAAGGAAATGATCTGAACGTCGCACTCTATGACCTGTACTTTATCCGTAAGAACCTGAACGAGCTCCTCACCGACTGCGCGCCCGCTGCGCCGCCCGTAGTGGACGCCCTGACCGGCCAGCCCCTCAGCCGGTTGCCGGCCGCTGTCATACCGGCGACCGTGCCAATCGTCGGCCCCGGCCAGGCCGAACAGGCCGCAGCAGACCTGCAAGACCTGCTCCGGCACGCCAACCAGCTGACCCGTGAAGCCGAAATCCTGTACGAGAAGAGAGTGGGGTTTGCATACGATTATGATGGCGAGCGGGAGGACGAAGAAGAAGAAGAGAACGCCAAAAAGCCGGCAGACCTCGAGGAGATACGCCGTCATCTCACCGATTTTTCGTTAGCCTGCAGCCTTTTGCCACAAGTGTCTTCAGATGAATAACCTATGATTTTATACGACTCGCGCGCGGCCAACTCTCCGTCGCCGCGCATACGTCGGGCCAAGACCCCTTTCGCCCGGTTATGTTCATTGACGGTCAGGCCCCAATCTACGCCCGCCGCCACTGCCGCAGCCGGCCCTGCTGCCAGTTGCCCGCAACCGCCCGTCTGCCGTGATGCGCCGAAAATTTCTTGCCCAATCTCTCGTGAACTCTCGTCTATCTCTCGTAACAGCGCTCATACCTGTGCAACCCCTTCAACCGCCGCAGAAGGGCCTCCAGCGCGGCCCATGCACGCCCCCCGCGACCACGCGCGCGGCCTTCGCCAGCCACCCGTCTGCCGTCATGCGCCCAAAACTTTTTTGCCCAATCTCTCGTAAACTCTCGTCCATCTCTCGTACGCATGCTCATAACTGTGCAATCCCTCCATCCGCCGCAGAAGGGCCTCCAGCGCGGCCCGTGCGCCGCCACCGCGTCAGCCGTGTTGCGCCCAAAATTTCTTGCCCAATCTCACACATTCTCTCGCAATCTCTCGTTATCTCTCGTGCATCTCGCCTGCCTGTCAACCCCTTCAACCGCTGCCAAAATGCTTCTAACGTCAATCCCGTTTGAAACCGGGACGCTGCCGGCCAATGCAACAACTGAATCGTGGCCGTCTCGCCTGCCCTTACGCCATACGAAATACGCAATTCGGCGCCCAACCTGCTCCTTCCCCCTTGCAAGAGCCTGGACCACCGTATAAGCTGTACCCATAGCCGCAAGACCAAGGCGACAGCGAACCATCTCTGTACCTTAACAAACGTATACTGTCTGACAGAACAACCACAGTTGCAAGACCATAACGCCCCCGCACCCGACGCGACGCTCTGCGCCCATCCGCAAACTTTTTTTTCAGAGAGAGCAAGGCAACACATGAATTCACGCGGCACTTCGCGACACTTCGCGCCACTTTGATACTCTCCGCACGCACCGACAGGATACAGAGCAGGGCATCACATGAATTCATGCAGCGCTTTGACCCGCTCTGCGCCTGTGCCCCGCCGGCGCAGCTGATGCGTCACTCTGCCTCGCCCGCCGCGACCACGCGCGCGGCCTTCACCCAGCCGCCCGTCTGCCGTGATGATGGCGCGCAGCCAAGGAATCCGACCGATTCCGGCAACCGATGACCGCCTTTTAGCCCGTAAACAACCTTCAATCGGCAAGCGGATAGCGACTTCAATTTATCATTAACCCGAGTTCGGAGTTTGGTTAGGGTCGACAGGAGAGCCATTTCATTTTGAGAGAGAGATTGAGAGATGGCTTCTTAGCTTGCCAAGTGTAGGCAATCAGACCGGCGATGAGATTAACGATAAAGTTGGTCGTGCTGCGGTGGCGGCTGTGTTCAATCCGTGAGATATTCTTGTGTTGGTCAACGATGGTCCCGATGACGAAGCGCTTACGCGTTAGCAGCTTGTCTTCGAGGACCACGTGTCGATTCTGCATGTTTCTGCGAATGAAAGTGATCGGCAACGGAAACTCTGCCGCCATCAATTGCAGTCCCCGTCCGAAAAGTTGCTCAAAGAACGCTTGGGAGAGATAGCCGCGGGCGACGACCAGCCCCCCCCAGCTTCTTGGTCATCTGTGGGACCGGTTTGCGGTCATCGGTGTTGCCGGGCGTGAGTTGAAACGCCAGCACTTCACCCTGGCCATTGACAATCAGATGGAGTTTGAAGCCATAGAACCATCCCATGCTGCTCTTGCCCCGCCTGGCCGCCTCGGCAAAGACCCGGTGGCGGCCAAAGCGTCTGTTATGGCAGACGGACAACGGGGTCGAATCAATGAATGCCACTCCTGTCCTCTGGCCAAAACGCACACGCAGATAGAGACACATTGCTGGCAGGCCTGATGGATTTACTCTACAAAGCGCGTGTAACTGACCAGAGCAGGGAATTCACTGCGCTTATGCTTACATGCGTGCTGCGTATAGCAGGCCTTGAAATTGCGACAATGCGACTGGTGAAAGTGAATCAGAGCTGTTACCACTTCATTCAAGCGCAAGCGAGGGGCCGGCCCTCGCTTGCGAGTCACTCCCAATTGCTTGGCATTCTCCCGTGTAACCAACCATTGACAGAAATCATCGACATGACAATACAGCATGAGTAAACTCATCATTGAGTACCTATCTCGACTGGCGAATTCTTGTTGAAGAACTTCTATTCTACCGGATTGACTAACTTATCGTGCCAATTGATTGCGATCGGATGACTGCCCTTCGGAGAAATCAATGCAAGATACTGGAAGTTCTAGACGGCGTCTGGACCAGTGTTTCGGATGTTCTTGCCGGAGCAGGACCAGTCAGGGCGCGAATCTCCGCAAGCGTCGGTTCCTGCCCCACTGTTGAATAGGGACGGCGCCGCGGATGCTGGAGTCGATTGATTGCACCGAGCGACTCTGCGGCCAGCTTGTCAGGGCAATACCTCCAGCGTGCCAATCTCCAGGCGGGAATTGTCGCCATTCAAGGGCACAATCGGCTCATGGGATTGGTCAGGATAGTACAGGCCAGCTATGAGCCGATATCTTCCAGGTGGCAAAGTGTCCGGTGTTGTGATGTTGTGGGTTGAGGTCAGAATTAGGCCCGGCGTCCAAATTTTGTAGGGCGCTTCCGAGTCCCCCGGCGGGCCATCGTCCTGGCCAATCCCCATGCCCGCCTCGTCAACAAGATGCACGAATGCGCTCACAGGAGCTCCTGGGCCAGTGACAAGCCATGTCAGGCGAACAGGAGCGACTTCTCCCGCACGTACCGGCGAAATCGATCGCACGCTTTCCAGCCGAATGTTTCCATAGTCAGCCCCTATCGCAGTTTCGTCCCAGGTCCGTACGGTGACGCCCGAGGCCGCCACAATCATGAACGCCCCGACTGCAAGCCAGATGAGAGGAGAACGGAGTTGCCAGACCGCCAGCCAGCCAGCCTTCGGCCCCCTACGCAGAAGATCCGTAGCCCTCGCCGCGAGGCCTAGGAGAATTAGAACAACCAGCCATCCTACCGTAGTCACAATCCGGCCCAGCCAAACTGCAGTCGTTGCCCTCCACGCAAACTCGACAGTATGCGTGCCCGGAGGAATCACCACGCTGGCGAGCGAGAATGCGGTCGCAGGTTGGACCTCCACCTGAATGCCGTCCACGGTTACGCGCCAGGGAGGGAAGTAGAACTGGTGGAAGAGCAGTCGGAATGTCTGCTCTGTGGTGACCAGGTATCGTTGTTGCAGAAGACTCGCGCGCGTTGGCGTAACCGCTGCTGTGCGGATCGGGTCCTGATGTGCAGAATGTTCCCAAGGTGACTGTCCAGCCTTGAAAGCCTCTCCAATTGACTTGGCAGACCCTACAGGCAAGAAGTGCCTGGCATGGGGACCTTTTGTAAAGATCCAAGACCAGCTCTCAGCTGAGTCGGAATAGTGCGTACGAGTTGTAGCCTCATCGCCTTTCGGATAGTCGAGGCGAACCGTTGCGTAGGCGAACAGGTAGACCGATATCAGCAGGCTGAAGAGCGGCAGGGCAGTCCTCCAATTGCTCCCGGATCTTCGCAGGGACTCTAGAGACGCTGCCAGTAGCAGCGCAACTCCGAGGGCTGCGAAAGTCTGCCACCGCCAAGGGAACTGAACCTGGTCAATGAGGGCTTCAACACTGAACCAAAACCAAGTGCTTGTATCGGTCATCAAAAAGCTGAGGCAAAGAGTCAACACGAGCGTCAGAAAAGTGAATAGACGAAGTTTGGGCCTTCGCACTGTCGAGGCTGCCAACACGGCGCCGATGACAGTTGGAATGACGTAGATTGGCAGTCTGGGTCGATGCGATGGGAACATATAAGTGTAGAAAACTCTGAGATCAACGAGCTCGCTCCACTCTAGAAAATGACCCAGACCAACTCCAGAGAACAGCCCGTGTCCGTTCATGACCCAACGCAGTTCCAGCAATGCCGGCAGGATGTACCAGGCGGTCAGCAGCATGCCAAGGGCTACCGAGGCGCCACTTCTGACCAGGACCTGATAGAAGCTAACGCCAATTCCACGCTGAAACACAAAGAGTAGAGTAAGCAAAGCGCCTAGCACTAGGACCGCCATCAGCGCGGACAGGTTATGGGTGACGATGAGCCCGGCCCAGGCCAGGCCGGCCATTGTCAATGACTTGGGAAACAAGGTCGCCCGAGAAGATCCCTTGTCTGCTGTTGCTGCCTGTAAAGTGTAGAGAGCGACAGCCGGCAACCAGAAAAACGCGCTAAATTCAGGAAACGCACCCCTTACAAAGAGATCGTAGATGCGATAGGGAAAGAACTGAAAGCAGACGACGCTGACGATCGCGGGCCATAACGAAACAAACAGTCGCGAAAGGCGGTACATCCACCATGCTGAAAGGGCAAAGCCCAGGGAAAACGTGACGCGAATGCCCGAGACCAGGTCCAGCCCGGCCAAATGTAGCAGCGCAGGTGGATAATAGAAGCCCGGCGGGTAATACTCGATGACCGGTTGGCCGAGGCCTAACATAATGTCGGGGAACCAACGGGGATAGATCACTCCTGTCCGCAGCGCGACAGTCAATGATTCCAGCCATCGAATGTGAGTCGGCCCGTCGTGGGTAACAACTGGCCATTCGGCAGTCATGTCAAAGAAAATGAGGCCTGAGAAAATAGCCAGCAACAGCGCGGCCAGTCGATCCTGAAGATGCGTTTCTTCCCTTACTCGACTGACCAAATTGTCACCGGATACATCCATGAAAAGAGCCCCGAGTTAGGTTAGGGCCGGCAAGAGAGCCATATCTTCGTCGGAGAGGAGGAGAGATGGCCTCTTGACTTGACTAGTGCAGGCAATCAGACCGTCGATGAGATTGACGATAAAGTTGGTCGTGCTGCGGTGACGGCTGTGTTCAATCCGTGAGATATTCTTGTGTTGGTCAACGATGGTCCCGATGACGAAGCGCTTACGCGTTAGCAGCTTGTCTTCGAGGACCACGTGTCGATTTTGCATGTTTCTGCGAATGAAAGTGATAGGCAACGGAAACTCTGCCGCCATCAATTGCAGTCCCCGTCCGAAAAGTTGCTCAAAGAGCGCTTGGGAGAGATAGCCGCGGGCGACGACCAGCCCCCCCCCCAGCTTCTTGGTCATCTGTGGGACCGGTTTGCGGTCATCGGTGTTGCCGGGCGTGAGTTGAACCGCCAGCAATTCAACCGGGTTATTGACAATCAGATGGAGCTTGAAGCCATAGAACCATCCCATGCGAGTCACGCCCAACAGCTTGGCATGCTCCCGTGTACCCAACCACTGACAGAAATCATCGACATGAGAGATCAGTTTGCGTACACTCATCATCCAGCGCCTTTCCTTGCTGGTGAATTATTGTTGGCGAACTTCTATTCTACCAGCTTGACAAGGTGTTCACTTACTCCGAATTCAGGTAATTACATTCTTTGCGTTGAATTTCCGGCTGATCTGGCGCCCCGATTTAGATGCAACTGCCCTGGGAAAGCCGGCCAGCGCTTGTAACGCAACGCGATTATGTGGTTAAATGCGCTACCGCTCCACTGTCTGAGCGCAGGGTCTGGCTCAAGCTTTACCGACTTTGGATTCGGGGGATAGAAGGGTACCTGGCCGCGCATCATTGGCGCGTCGGCGCGGCCTGCATGAAGCTGTCCAAACTTTCGGCGGGAGATGATCGGTGAATAACACAGCATACATCGCGCTGGGCAGCAACATCGGCGACCGGGCGGCATATATTCATGCCGCTTTGGACGCCATAAACTCGTATCTGGCCGTGGAAGAGACATCGCATCTCTACGAGACGGATCCGATGCTGGTGACGGACCAGCCACTGTTTCTTAACGCGGTCTGCAAGGTGACAACAGGCCTGACGCCGCCGGATCTGCTGCGGGCGCTCAAGCTGACCGAAGATCAACTTGAACGGGTCAAGACGATTCGCTACGGGCCGCGCACCATCGACCTCGACATTCTCTTCTATAACGACGCCATTGTCGATACGCCCGATCTGACGATTCCGCACATTCGCATACCCGAACGGGACTTTGTGTTGGCCCCCATGTTGGACCTCGCGCCGGAGCTGCTTCATCCTCGCCTGGGCCTGGGCGTGCGCGAACTGTGGCAACGGCTGGACAAGCCGCTCCCGCCGCGTGTCATGCCGCTCGCTGATGGGCTGTGGCGCTGGGGGCAGGGCGCACGCGTGATGGGCATTCTCAACCTGACGCCCGACTCCTTTTCCGGTGATGGGCTGGCCAGCGCGCCCGACCCGCTGGCCGCCGCGCTCATCTTGGCGCGGCAGTGTGCCGCAGAGGGCGCCGACGTGCTCGACATAGGCGCCTACTCGACGCGGCCCGGCCACACCGATCTTCCGGTCGAGGAGGAGATCAACCGCGTGATTCCGGTTATCGGCGCGTTGCGCGACCAAGTTGATCTGCCCCTATCGATCGACACGTTCCGCGTTGACGTTGCCAAGGCGGCTCTGGACGCCGGCGCCTCCTGGTTGAATGACGTATCGGGGCTGCGGACGGCCGCTGACGAAGGAGAAGAGAATCCCCGCTTGTCAGGCGGTATGGCCGCCCTGGCAGCCTGCCGCCGCGTCCCTCTTGTGCTGATGAACAACCGCGCGCCGCTGAATAGCGGCGAAGTGAATCAGGACACGCGCAGCAGCCCGCCCTCCGATGACATTGTTGCCGACGTTGGCCGTGAACTGGCCGCCGCGTTGGAGCTGGCCCGCGGCGCGGGTGTGGCCCGCTGGCATCGCATCATCGACCCAGGCATCGGCTTCGGCAAGACGGTTTCTCAACATGCCGCGCTCATCGCCCGTCTCGATCAACTGGCGCGGTTGGGCTATCCATTGCTGTTCGGCTGTTCGCGTAAAGGCTTTCTGGGCAAGATGTCCGGCGGCGCGCCGGTGGAGGAGCGGCTTGCGGCGACGATAGCCGCCAATGTGCTGGCCGTCGAACGCGGCGCGCAGATTGTGCGCGTCCACGACGTGCGCGAAAATGTGCAGGCGCTGCGGGTCGCAAACGCAATCTTGAAACGAGATTCGGATTCGATGTGACTTGGTGTTTGAGGAGTACGATCAGGCACTAAACCCAACGATTCCGCTCTTTTGAGTCTTGAGGAACTCACTCCGGAGGCGGAATCTTGCCAGGGGACACCATATTCTGTGTCAGATGCCAAGCACTTTCCAGTTCATCTTTATGGCTTGAATCCCAATTGAAGACCAACCGCTCAATACTTTTGGGAAGACTGCCACCGGACATTGATAGGGTGGCAATTTCAATTGTGGCTTCGTCTCCGGCGTACTTTACATGAAAGTGGGGTGGATTGTGGTCATTCCATTCTTATGACGATTCCGTTGAATCGGCAAAGATTAGGCATATGCGGCCAAAGGGCGTGGATTTGGGAACATCTCTTCATAGGTTTTGCCAGTAATCTCCATATAGAGAGCGTCCGGGCAGAATTCAAGGTCTTCGCCCCAGGAGATATCTCTGCCGTCTATATGCACAGATTCGAAAACGGCTCGGTCTTTCCATATCTGGAATAATTCGCTTTCGAGCATGTGCGACAGGTCAACTTCGCCCTCTACGCCGTCATCGTACCGAAGCCAGATTCGATATCCCTCTGACGCTCTTACCTCGACCGGCTGTACAAGGCCCATATCAATTTTCCTCATGTTGGTATAGGGGGATGCAGCACTCTATATTACAATCCTAATCCATGCGAGAATGTTAGAGAAGTCAACTTGAACCCGAGTTTCGTTCGGTGATGGGGTCGAGTTTTTGAACAAACGACGCAAAGTTGGGGAGGATTCTGAGACTTTCTGGTTTGCCAGCCTCCAGCCGCGTGCCAAAAGGAGCGCAACGCCATGCGATACCCCTTGACAATCACCAACCTCAGCGGGCGCACCGCCGTTGTTGTCGGCGGCGGCGTTGTCGGTGAACGCAAGGTGCGCAGTCTTCTTCTCGCCCAGGCGCCGGTGCGCCTGATCAGCCCCACCGCGACGGAGCAGCTGACCGCTTGGGCCGCTCGCGGCGAAATCGCCTGGCAGCAGCGGCGCTATCAGGAGGGAGATGTGGACGGCGCCTGGCTGGTGTTTGCCGCGACGAACGTGCGCGCGGTCAACCGCGAAATCGCAGTGGCCGCCCAAGGTCAGGGGCTGCTGGTCAACGTGGCCGATGCGCCGGCAGAGGGCAACTTCCACTCGCCCGCAGTCGTCCGACAAGGTGACCTGATCGTCTCCGTCAGCACACTGTCCGGCCGCCCCCGCCAAGCCACCACGGCCCGGGACAAGATCGCGGCGCTGTTGGCGGCCGAGTCATGAGTTTGATTCGACCTGGAGCGAGGGAGAGGAGACCATGACGGGCAAAGCGTACCTGGTGGGGGCCGGACCGGGCCGCGCCGACCTGATCAGCGTGCGCGGACTGAGGCTGCTGCGCGCTGCCGATGTCGTCGTCTACGACCGTTTGATCGCCCGCGAGCTTCTGCACGAGATTGGTCCGCAAGCGGAGCGCATTTTCGTCGGTAAGCAGGGCCACCGGGCCAGGGGCATGCCGCAGCCCGAAATCAACGCGCTTCTTGTCAGCCGCGTGCGTGCCGGTCGTCAGGTCGTGCGCCTCAAAGGCGGGGATGGCTTCGTCTTCGGGCGCGGCGGCGAGGAGTGCCTGGCGCTCGCCGCGGCCGGGCTGCCCTATGAAGTTGTGCCCGGCGTCAGCGCCGCCATCGCCGCGCCCGCCTATGCCGGCATCCCCGTTTCCCACCGCGGCCTGGCGAGCGCTTTTGCCGTCGTCGCCGGTCACGAAGACCCGTTCAGCCAGGATTCGACAGTCGATTGGTCGCTGATGGCGCGCATGCCCACGCTGGTCGTGATGATGGCTGTGCGTTCGGCGGCAAGAATCTGCGACGCCTTAATCGCGCACGGCCGCCTTCCCGACTCGCCGGCTGCCGCGATCGGCAGCGCCACCACGCAGCAGCAACGGGTGGCCCGCTCGACGGTGGCCGGCTTGGCGCAGGCGATGGTTGAGGCGGAGATTCACGCGCCGGCCGTGCTCGTTTTCGGCGATGTCGTCCCGCTGCATGACCAACTCGACTGGTTCACGTCCGATGAAGGCGGGTCAGGATTTGTCCCACCACAGTAGCTTGTTTTGCGATGCTGGGATCGGCAGGAGCCTTGCAAGGGCTTATTCTCGGTAGTGGCAGCCGGCGCTCCGCCGGTTGGCCCAGGCTGCACTGGCGACAATAATCGCGGCCCGCGCCGCGTTGCGCAGACCGATCAGGTCGTCGGTCAACGCTTGGCTGCGGTAGAACCGTTCGATTTCAATCTCCAACGCCCTGATCAGCGCGACCTTGATGTTTTTCCCCGTGGCGTCGGCCGCGTGAATGATGCGGTGCCGGCTGTGCCCGCCTTCCAGCGTCAGCGACAATTCGCCATCCGGCTTGCGGTCAAAGCCGACCGGCGCGCGGACAAGCATAACATCGCGCACCGCGTCCGGCCCTTCCTCAGCCAGAATGCGCACCGCGGCCGGCCTGGCCTGTTAGATGAAATCGCCCATGCACGCTTCCTCTGTGGGACGCGAGTTCCGCCAATGCGGCGCTTCGCTCCCCCCTTCGTCAATCGTCGCACGCTTACAGTTGCGGCTGAATCGCCTGCTCAGCTGCTCGAAATGTGTGCGTCTGTTTGCGGCGTAGAATGCCATCGGCGTCTGAAATTATCTAAAAAGGCTGCCATAATTCTGTTGGCGAATTCAACTTACTCTGCAATGTCTTTGCCTCGGTTGTCAGATCTCCGATCCGGGCGACCGGTGTATCGGTTCCAGAGCGTTGTTTACCCTCCTGACCGCAAGGAGCGCGACGGACATACCCAGCCATCGGGCCAGTGATGAGGATGACAATCCGCATCAATAATTTGCCGAGATTCGGCGTCCGCTTTGATCGTCTCAAGGTTTCGGTTACACTGAAACGAAAGAGTTGGCAATGCGTATTGATCCACGGAATAAGTACGATGAACGATACGATTCAACGCATCACTCAAGCAGGAACGCAAGCGAAAGGATCCCGTTCTATGGCCGCTGCTGCGGGCGAATCGCAGCAGGCAGCGCAACGGGCGCAACAGGTATCCAGTCTGCGCTTTGACTGGCTGATGACCCTGCTGAGTGCGATTTTCGTCGGCGGGATGTATCTGGACGGCTGGGCGCATAATCACGGGCGCGTCGATCAGTCCTTTTTCACTTCCTGGCACGCCTTTTTCTACAGCGGCTATCTACTCGTGGTCATTACATTCGCCGGCGTTACGATCAATAACATAATGCGGGGATACGCTCTGGCGCTCGCGATCCCCACCGGCTACCGCCTGACCGGTATTGGCCTCTTCATCTTCGCTGCTGGCGGCGTCGGCGACATAGTGTGGCACCAGCTCTTCGGCGTCGAAAGAGGAGTTGAGGCGCTTTTCAGCCCAACTCATATCCTGCTTGGAATCGGCATCGGCCTGATCGTCACCGGTCCTCTGCGGGCTGCCTGGCATCGTCAGGATGATGAAGGCAGTTGGCGCGCGCTCGGGCCGGCGATTGCTTCGCTGGGCGTGACCCTGGCCGCGATGACTTTCTTCATGATGTTCTTCTTCCCCGTAACCGTGCAACTAGGCACGGTGGGCACGGGAAAAGGCTACTTTCGCAATGATGTGGGCAAAGTGGCCGGGTTGGTCGGGGCCACGCTTACCGCCTGTGTTCTGACCGGGCCGCTGCTCCTGAGTCTGCGCCGTTGGCGACTGCCTCTGGGCGCGGTCGCGTCTGCCCTGGGTCTGGCTATTCTGGGCGCGACAATCGTGGATTACGAGGGCCCGCTGATGATCTGGCTGGCGCTGGGCATGGCTGCCGCCGCCCTCGCGGCCGACTATCTGGCCTGGCGGGCGCGTCCAACAAGCAACCCGAAAGCGGTTCGCTGGCTGGCCCCGGCCATTCCGCTGCTACTCTATGGCGGCTACTACGCGGTCCTGCTGCCGGTCGTTGGGACAACCTGGTCGGTCCATATGTGGACCAGCACAATCGTCATCCCGGCGCTGGCATGTTGGCTGCTCAGCTTCCTGCTGTTGCCGCCTGAAGCCGCCGCTGACTTCAACCGTCCTGACACTTAGCGGCGGCTGAGAAATATGCCGGAGGACCGAGCGTGAATCTACCTGCGCTTTCCACAGATCAGATGCGGGAAGTCGACCGCTTGATGGTCGAGGAGTTTGGCGTCCTGCTTGTTCAGATGATCGAGAACGCCGGGCGCAACTTGGCTCTGCTGGCCAAACGAATGCTGTCCGACTACGAGGATGATGGCGCCGACGCGCTCGAAGATCGCCCGATCGTGCTGCTGGCCGGGCGCGGCAACAACGGCGGCGGCGGACTGGCCGCGGCGCGCCATCTGCTCAACTGGGGCGCGTGGGTGCAGATCGTGCTGACGCATCAACCCAGCGATATTCCGGCCGGCGTTACCCGCGATCAGCTGTCGATTTTGCAGCGGATGGACGCGCCGCTCGCCTGGGCGGAGGATGGCTGGGAACTACCGCCCGCCGACCTGGTCATCGACGCGCTGATCGGCTATGGACTGTCGGGCAACCCGCGCGGCCGGGCCGCCGACCTGATCCAGTTAGCCAACAGCAGCGTCGCGCCAATTCTCAGCCTGGACGCGCCCAGCGGCCTCGACACGACCAGCGGTCATCTGTTCAATCCCCACATTGCGGCGGCTGCGACAATGACGTTGGCGCTGCCCAAACACGGGCTGCTGCATCCACGCGCGCGTGCGGCCAGCGGCCAGTTTTTCCTCGCCGACATTGGCGTGCCGCCGGCGCTGTATGAACGCCTCGGCCTGGAGCTGCCGCCCCTCTTTGCCGCTGACACGGTTCTTCCGCTGCAAGTCGTCGACGGCGTTGCCCGCCTGCAGCCTGGTATTGCAAGCGCCCCTGCTCCAAAGGCGCGCTGTGAAACCGATGTTTGAACTTTCGACCATTCTGTTTGCCGTCAGCTATCTGCTCATCATTTTGGGCGTTGTCGGCGCATTGGTGCCGGTTCTGCCGGGGCCGCTCCTGATCTGGCTGGGCGTGCTTGTCTGGGCTTGGGCCGACGGCTTTGTCCACATAGGCTGGCCTACGCTCCTGGTGCTGGCAGCCCTGACCATCATTTCCTGGGGCGCCGATCTGGGGCTGAGCCTGGTTAGCAGCCGTCGTTCAGGCGCGGGCTGGCGCTCGATTGGCGTGTCGATTCTAGGCGGGCTCGTCGGCGCGATCCTGCTTTCCAGCGTGCCGATCATCGGTACCTTCATTGGCGCGGCCGTCGGCTCGATTTCGGCCCTGTGGCTGATGGAGTACCGCCGCGCCCAGTTGTCCGCCGCGACGGCGAATGGATCGGGTGTCGAGGTCGAGCGCACCGACGCGACCCTTACGCGGTCAAACCGGGCCGCCGCCACGCAGGCGGTGAAGGGCTATGTCAGCGGCTTTCTGCTGGCAATGGCCGTAGAGTTCGTCATCAGCGTAATGATGCTGTCGATCTTTGTCTGGCAGGCGTTTCTGTAACCGTGGTCGCGGGCGCATCTGATCGAACGATGCGCCGGGAGTTTGGGAGAAATGCGGGCTGTCGTTTTTGTCAACGGGGATATCGCCGATTACGGCGTGCTGTCGCGCTGGCTGCGGACGGATGACTATCGCATCGCGGCCGATGGCGGCGCGCGTCACCTGCAAGCCCTCGGTCTGCTGCCCGATGTGATTGTCGGCGATATGGACAGCGTCGACCCGGCGCACCTGGCGCGGCTGCGCGCCCGCGGCGTCGCCGTCGAGAAGCATGCCGCCGCCAAAGACGCAACCGACCTCGAGCTGGCGCTGGCGCGTGCGGTGCGCGACCGTGCAACCGAGATCCTGCTGTTCGGCGCTGTCGGCGGTCGCCTCGACCAGACCTGCGCCAATCTTCTGATTCTGGCCCAACAGGACTGGGCGGTTCCCCTTGCCATCGTCGAGGGGGATCAGTCGGCGCGCGTGTTGCGGGGCCCCCAATCGGTGACATTGACGGGGCCGACCGGCGGCTACGTCAGCGCCGTGGCCCTGAGCGAAGAGGTGACCGGCGTGACCTATGCGGGTCTCGAGTATCCGCTGGAGAACGCCACCCTGCGCCTGGGCAGCACGCGCGGCGTGAGCAATACGCTGGCCTCCTCACCGGCGCAGATCTCGATAGAGTCCGGCATCCTGCTGCTGATTCAGCAGATCGGGTAGCGCGTTGCATTTGTCGAAACTCGCCTTTTGCGCTTCGTATTGCCTATCTCGTTTTGCGTAGACTGCGCGGAGTTCAAATGATGCGAGGGAGTTGAACTTAACTCGGACCATCTTGTGGCGTTGATTGTCCTCTTTCAGCGGTCTGTGCCAGCAGCAGCGTCAGCCCGAGCGCGACGACGAGCGCTCCCAATTGTGTCGTGCGCAATGGACCGAGCAGCCGCGTGTCTGCCGCAAAGCCGTCGACAATCAGCCGCAGGAGCGCCAGCGCCAGCAGCGCCTGGCCCGTCAGGCGTCCCGCTCTGCTCCACTTGCCCCACAACAGAAAGCCGCCCGTGATCAGCATCATGCCCATCGCCCGGTAGAGCGCAACCGGATGGCGCATTTCGCCTAACCAATTCGCCGCCAGGGACATCGCCGCAGAAGGCGCGCCAGCAGTCCCAACCGTTGCGCCGGTCAGAAAGTTGGACACCTCCAACACCGCGCCGGCTGCGAGCAGTCCGAAAACTGCCGCGACCCCGACCGGGCGCGGATCGAGCCCCTTCCGGATTAGGTATAGATAGGCTGCAACCGGCGCCGCGACCGCGCCCGGCCACAGAAGCAGTCCACCGGGGCGAATGCTGATCAGCAAGAACGGCTCGGCGCGATAGACACTCCAGAACTGGACTGCATGGGACAACCGGGCTACAATGAGCGCCGCGCCCAGCGCCAGCGTGCCCAGATTCCAGATCATGTCCGGGTCCAGTTGCAGGCGGCGCCCGACCTGGGCCATTACGGTCAGGCCGAACCAGGCCGCAGCGAGCGCCAGAATTTGGGCGGTGGGCAGTGAGAGCGGTCCTACCGAAAGTGACGGATACACGGTTGCTCCTCAGCAATGCTGGCGCAGAGGCGGCACATCGGGCGCAAACGCCAGCGACATCTGTAGTATACTGTTCCCAAGGTGACGACCACAAAACATCGGCGGCTGTATACCGGCAAACCTATGAAACTCGAAAACATTCGCAACTTCTGCATCATCGCCCATATCGATCACGGCAAGAGTACGCTGGCCGACCGCCTGATCCAGCGAACCGGCACCGTGACCGACCGCGAGATGAAGGAGCAACTGCTCGACTCGATGGACCTGGAGCGGGAGAAAGGCGTCACCATTAAGGCCAGCGCGGTGCGTATGATCTACCGCCGCGACCGACCCGGAGAGGCCCCTGCAGACTACGAGATGAATCTCATCGACACGCCCGGGCACGTCGACTTCACCTACGAGGTCAAGCGCGCGCTGCAAGCGTGCGAGGGCGCCGTCCTCGTCGTTGACGCTTCCCAGGGAATCCAGGCGCAGACGGTCGCCCATCTGCTGGCGGCGATGGAACTGGATCTGACCATCATTCCGGTGCTCAACAAGATCGATCTGCCGGCCGCCATGCCGGATGAGGTCGCCCAGGATATCGAAGACCTTCTGGCCGTGCCCGCCACTGATATACTTCGCATCAGCGCCAAGGACGATCTCAACATCGAAGAGGTGCTGGAGGAGATCGTCATGCAGGTGCCGCCGCCGCAGGGGCACGCGGGCGAAAAGTTGCAGGCGCTGATCTTCGACTGCCATTACGACCCATACAAGGGCGTTGTGGCTTACGTGCGCGTCGTCAACGGCGCCTTGATCGCGCCCGCCAGCCTGCTCGCCATGTCCGGCAACAAACGCATCGACCCAATCGAAATCGGCGTTCTCACGCCCGCGCCCGTCAAGGCCTCCCGCCTGACCGCCGGTGAGGTCGGCTATATCGCCACCGGCCTCAAAAGAGTGCAAGACCTGGATGTCGGCGACACGGTCACGCTCGCCGCCGACCCGGCGTCGCAGCCGCTGCCCGGTTACGAGCCGATGAAATCGATGGTTTTCGCCGGTCTCTACCCGACCGATTCAGACGACTACCACGATCTGCGCGATGCGCTCGAAAAGCTGCACCTGAACGACGGCGCGCTGACATTCGAGCCGGAAACCAGCCAGGCGCTGGGATTCGGTTTCCGTCTCGGTTTTCTCGGCCTTTTCCACATGGAGATTGTGCAGGAGCGGTTGGAGCGGGAGTATGACCTCGACATCATCTTCACCGCGCCGTCGGTGGCCTATCGCGTGGTGACAACCGATGGCAATGAGTTTCTGCTCGAAAGCCCTGCCGGCCTGCCCGATCCCAGCCAGATCGAACGCATCGAAGAACCCTGGTGCGGCCTCCAGATCTATGCGCCCTCTACCTACATCGGCCCGATCTTGGAGATGGTGACAAAGCGCCGCGGCCGCGTCAAGAATCAACTGTGGCTGGATACGAAACGGGTGGAACTAAGCTTCCAGATTCCGCTGGCCGAAATCATCGTCGACTTCTACAACGAACTGAAAGCCCGCACGCGCGGCTACGCCTCGATGGACTACACGCTGGACGGCTATCAGGACTCGGATATGGTTAAGCTCGACGTGCTGGTCAACGGCCAGTCGGTCGACGCTCTCAGCGTCATCACCCATCGCGACAACGCCTACACCAAGGGGCAGCGCATGGTGAGCAAGATGAAGGACATTATCCCTCGCCAGCAGTTCACCGTGCCGATCCAGGCCGCCGTCGGCAACAAGGTGATCAGCCGCGCCAATGTGAAGGCGCTGCGCAAGGACGTACTCTCCAAATGCTATGGCGGCGACGTTACCCGCAAGCGCAAGCTGCTCGAAAACCAGAAAGCGGGCAAAAAGCGCATGAAAATGGTCGGCGCGGTGGAGATTCCGCAAGAGGCCTTTATGACCGTGCTGAGTCTGGAGGATGAGTAACGAAGGGAAATGGGTGCCATTGCACCCATTTCCTGGCTGGAAGATATGTCCAAGGCTGCCTCTCCTTCAATTGAACAGAATCCCCCGTTGTGTTAAAATAGTGTATGGGCCTTATCGTGATAGATCAGTCGGAAATACAATCTGGAGGGCTTGAGGAAGAATTCAAAACAGGAACATACTGGTTGAATCGTTATCAGTGGCCTGCTGTTGCAGGGGAAGCTGTCCTGAGCATTATCAGAATAACAGTCGAATTACTCAGCAAAAGCAAGGTAAGCAGTAAGTGCTGAAGAAAATTGCTCGTGAAGACAACCACACTGATGTTTCAAGTAGGCATGGTCATTATAGTTTCGAAATTCTGGGGAATGACGGAATTAGACTTGGGACAGCAGGCCATTGCTGACGATTTCAATGAGGGGTGATATGCGTGGCGACCGACGGAGAACGAATTGCTCGCTTGGAAGGTGAGTACAGACACTTGGCAACAAGGGCAGACATCGAGAGCCTCCGTGCCGAGTTGCGCGGTATGAAGTGGTTAATCGGCGTTGGAATCTCAATAGCAGGTATAGTCGCGAGCATCGTGGGCTCGCTGTTGACATTGTGGTTGGGCGCCTAAGTAAAACGATTTGGCTGCTGAATGCAATTCCCCCAACAAGAGTCTCGGCAACGCCCCCGCCCCCCTCGAACTGATCCGCCGGCACAACCTGGACCTGAAGAAGTCCCTCGGCCAGAACCTCCTCATCGATACAACCCACTTGGCGCGCATCGCCGCCGCCGCCGATCTCACGCCCGCCGATTCCGTCCTCGAAATCGGCCCCGGCCTCGGCGCGTTGACCCATCAGTTGGCCGAACGGGCCGGCCGCGTTGTGGCCGTCGAACTCGATCAGCGGCTCATCCCCATTCTGCGTGAGCAGTTCGCCGATCAGCCCCACGTCTCCTTCGTCCACGCCGACATTCTCGAACTCGACCCAGCCGAAATAATGCTGAACAGTACGACCGAACACGACCGAACACGACCAAACACGCCCCGCGAATCCTTCGCCCACGCCGACATTCTCGAACTCGATCCAGCCGAAAAAACGCTAAACAGCACGACCAAACGTGACCAAACAAGCCCAAACAAGCCCGGCGCCGGCCACTACAAGGTTGTCGCCAATCTCCCCTACTACATTACCAGCGCCGTCCTCCGCCACATTCTGGAAGCGCCGCAGCCGCCTTCGCTGGCCGTTTTCCTGGTGCAGCGCGAGGTGGCCCAGCGCATAGTCGCCCAGCCCGGCGCAATGTCGCTGCTGGCCGTGAGCGTCCAATTTTACGCCCTGCCGCGTATCCTGAGCATAGTGCCCGCCGGCGCCTTCCTGCCGCGCCCCAAAGTCGACAGCTGCCTTGTGCGCCTGGATCTGCGCCCCCGGCCCGCGGTCGACGATCTGGCCCCGGCCCGCTTCTTTCGCGTCGTGCGCGCCGGATTCGGTCAGCGGCGCAAGCAGTTGCGCAACAGTCTCAGTGCCGGGCTGGGCTGTTCCAAACAGCAGGCCGATCTGTGGCTGGATGCAGCCGGTGTCGACCCCAGCCGCCGCGCGCAGACGCTCTCACTGCCCGAATGGGGGCGGCTGGCGCGCACTGTGCATGGCGCAGAATGAAACGGGGGCAGGCAACTCTGCCTGTCGCTGGCGCCAGCAACTGGCCGGGGGGTTCGTAAATTGCTGATGAGGGGTCTCAAGGTCTCTTAAGGCAATGCTGCCCGCCGGCGCGGGCAGCGTTGCAGATGGCGGCCCGTTAATGACGGGCAGCGCGCAGCGTTAAGGCAACCCGGCCAATTCCTGTATTTTGCGTTTGGTTTCACGCCAAGTGACTTTGCTAAGGCCCATCTTGAACCGCAGCCGTTCGTCCTTCATTCCCTGCTTGTAGTCCCGCACAACGCTGGTCCAACGCAACGTCTCGAAGCCGACTCTTGCGCGCCTGATGCCCGCGCGCGCGCCCGCCTCTTCCAGCACGTATTCCAGGTTGCGGGGCGTGCATTCGAAGAGATAGTTTTCGGGTCGGTACTCTTCCAGGTACTGCTCCAGCGGCCTCAGAAAGTTGGAGTCCAGGTCCAGCTGCCGGTTCCGGTGCGCGTAGCGTTCTTCCTGGTAACGAATGAACACCGACGCCTGCCCCGGTTTATCACGCTCAATGTCCTCGATCAGAATTTTGACGGTCTCGCTCTTCTTGATGGCCGTCTGCAACAGCAGGCTGACGAGCACATACGGGCGTGCATCCGGCTTCCGGGCATCCAACAGCAAGTCCCGGCAGGCATTTATGAGCCTGGTCATGTCTCTATTGTTCAAAACCGCGGGAAGCGCTGTCCTGACCGGCTGCTGGACGATCGGTTCAGCCGGGTCGGTGCCGATCGCCCCCACACTGTGCAGCCAGGCGAAGAAGTTCTTGAGCGTGGTGATCCGCCGTGAGAGCGTCTTGGGGCCGCAGGGGCGCCCGCGCTCATTCTGCATCCACTCGAGAAAATCCTCGAGATGCTGCGTCTGAATCTCCCGCAGCACGGCCGAATCATCCATGAATGCGCGCAGTATTTTAAGATCGTTGGCAAAGGCGCTGATGGTGTTCTGGCTGTATCCTTTGCCAACCATCTGCTCTTCGTATTGGGGGATTGCGTCCCTGAGCTGGCTGTTCGCTCTCAGCGTCGGCGCGATGCCGCCGACAGGATCGACCTCTACCATTTGCGCTCCTTGCGTCCGATTCTCACTCATAAAGCCGGCCTCCCGGTTCTGCCTTCGACTCCTGGCGCAAAGCGCCTCCCAATTGCGTATAGACATAGGCCAATATAGACGCGCCCTGCGGAATTGGCAACCTGCAATCCCCGCGACCCAGTGTCGGAAATGGACGGCGCTCGCGGCGGCCAACAGATCAGTCACTTGCGCGTCGTCGTAAAGCGTCCGCCCTCCCTCTGGCAGCCTGCATTCCGCGCAATTTCGCACGCCACATCTTTGACAGGTCTTGTGCCTTTTTGTACAATGTCGCACGGATGGTGTTCGCCCGCAACTCAATGCTGCGACGCGCGCATCGATCCCGAAAGCCGTTCTTTAGCGGCATGACGGCTCAAACCGGCGACTCTTGAGGATAAAGTTTTATGGCGAACAACCGTCGACATTTCGTCATCGCTTCGGTGTTGATCGCAATTTGCACTGTGCTGGTTTACTGGGTGCTTGATAGCGTTCTGCTTAAGCCGTTGGCGGCTGTCGTCGAGGCCGGCCCGATCGACAACCTGTTCGACCAGCACATCTGGCTGATTGCGTTCCTGTTCGCCCTCGTCATCGTCTTCATGTGTTATGCGTTGATCGTCTTCCGCTCCCGCGGCGATGAGGGTGACGGAGAACATATCCACGGCAACAACACGCTTGAAATCCTCTGGACCGTCGTCCCCTGTTTCGTTGTGATCTACTTCTCGTGGATCGCCACCACCATGCTGTTTGACCTGACCCGGGAACTGCCTGACGAATACGTGGTCAGCGCCGAAGGGCGGCAGTGGAGTTGGCTCTTCACCTACCCGGAGAGCGGCGCGGTCACGGCTGAACTGGTCTTACAGGTGGACAGACCTGTGCGCATGCACCTGACGTCGGACGATGTCCTGCACAATTTCTGGGTGCCTGAGTTTCGCGTCAAGCAGGACATGGTGCCGGGCAAGGTGACGTACCTGCGCTTTACGCCCAACGTGCTCGGCAAATATGTGCTGCGCTGCGCCGAGTTATGCGGCACCAATCACAGCGGGATGAAGGCCACAGTGCGCGTGGTCCCCGCTGACGAGTTCAGGCTCTGGCAGTCCGAGCAACTCGCTCAGCTCCAGGAATGAGGCGATTCCGGAGAGTGAGGAAGCGGTCGCAAGACGCCCTGTTCCCTGTTATTGCCGGAACGCAGATGTGAAACTTTTGGCAGGAGATCCTTTATGTCCCTTTTCACTCTAGGAATCGCACGCGGGCTTTTCGGCCAGGTGCTGGGCATGGTCATCGGTATGCTCTTGACCTGCGGCGTGCGCATACTGCTGGGCTTGGAGGCCTGGGCAAGGGAACCGGCCTGGACAGTCGGCGCCCTCTGCAGCATCATCGGCTTCCTCGTCGGTGTCGGCGCGTTGGACGACTGGCTGCAATGGACGAAGGGCGTCCACACACCAATTCATCATGGGCCGCCGCCGGACAAACCGGCCTGGACGCGCTATTTCAGCGTCGATTACAACCACAAGGTCATCGGCGTCCAGTACACGGTTTGGGGCATTCTCCTGCTCATGGTGGGCGGCACAGTGGCCATGATTTTTCGCACCGAGTTGGCGCGCAGCGGGCTTCAGTTCCTCGGGCTTGACCTGTACAATAGCTTTATCGGCATGCACGGCATGATCATGATCTTCTCCATCCTCCTCGGCGTCGGTGGCATGGCGAACTACCTGGTTCCCCTCATGATCGGCGCCGAAGACATGGCATTCCCTCGCCTCAACGCGCTCGGTTTCTGGTTCAACGTGCCCGGCAGTATTCTTCTCCTGCTCAGCATCTTTATCGGCGGCTGGGATGCCGGTTGGACCGCCTACCCGCCACTGAGCGCGCGCGGCCCGGTCGGCTATCAGCTTTTCTTCCTCGGCGTATTCGCCATCGGCCTCTCTTCGATCGTCGGCTCTCTGAACATCCTGGTTACCTTGCTGCGCATGAGGCCGGCGGGCATGAGCCTCTTCCGTATGCCCATCTTCTGCTGGGCGGTCTTCGCCACCAGCCTGATTCAGCTCACGGCGACGCAGCTCATCGGCACCAGCTTCCTGATGGTTTCAGTGCAGCGCGCGATCGGCATGGGCTTCTTCGACCCGCGCGGCATGTTGGGAGAGGTCAGCCCGATGGTCGGCGGCGGCGACCCGGTTCTCTTCCAGCATCTGTTCTGGTTCTACAGCCACCCCGCCGTCTATATCTTCGTGCTGCCCGGTCTGGGCATCGTCAGCGAACTGCTGCCCGTCTTCTCCCGCAAGCCCCTGTTCGGCTACAAACCGATCGCCCTCTCGAGCATGGCGATCGCCATCGTCGGCTTCCTTGTCTGGGGCCACCACATGTTCGTCTCCGGCTACAATGATGTCCTGCGCGTGCCCTTCATGTACGCAACCCTGCTTGTGGCGATCCCGACCGGCGTCAAATTCTTCAGCTGGCTCGGGACGATGTGGGGCGGGAAGATCCATTTCGATACGCCGATGCTGTTCGTCCTCGGCGCGATCAGCGTCTTCCTGATCGGCGGGCTGAGCGGCCCGATTCTGGCAACCGTGCCGACCGACTTGCCGCTTCACGATTCCTACTTTGTGGTCGGCCATTTTCACGCCACCATGTTCGGCGGCTTTGTCTTCCCGTTTTTCGCCGCGCTCTACTATTGGTTCCCCAAAGTCACCGGACGCATGTACAACGAGACGCTCGGCAAGATTCACTTCTTCATAATGACGCCCGCCTTCTGGGTGCAGACATTGGGCCAGATGGGCGTGGGCGTGATGGGCATGCGCCGCCGTATCGCCGACTACGATCCTACACTCGGCGGCGGTCAGATTGAGAGCTGGCAGCTCGCGGTAACGATTGCCGGGTTCGCCATCGCCTTTGGCGTGCTGCTGATGCTGTGGAACTTCTTCCAGAACGCAGAGGTAGGGGTGGCTGCCGGCAACAATCCCTGGCGCTCCCGCTCACCCGAATGGCAGATTCCTTCGCCGATTCCCGAACATAGTTTTCCGGCCCCCCTGCGCGTTGTGGGCGAACCCTACGATTACGGCCTGGCGGATTCCGCTTATGTGACGACGGCTGGCGACGACTAGCGATTTCAGCCCGCGCCAAACAATACGCCTACGCGCCGGGTGAGCAAGCAACCTTAAGAGAAACCTGAAATGAGTGAACACAGCCCAACCAAACGGAAGTCCGCCCTCTATCGCGAAGGGATCATCGTCGCCATCGTTCTGGCCGTTGTGACGGTCATCGAGTACTACGTGGCCCTCAATCTCAACTCCTTCGCCATTATGATGATCCTGGCGTTGTTGAAGGCTATTCTTGTCGTGAACTACTTCATGCACATTCGCAGCCTCTGGTCGGAGGATGAACACTGATGGGCGCTTCCGCTATCGAACATGGGCACGGCCACGCCGCCGATGATCACGGCTACGCCGGCGCAATCGATCTGCCAACTTACCAGGAGAATACGCGGCGCAACCGGCTGGGGATGTGGCTGTTCTTCGCTTCTGAGGCCTTCCTGTTCCTCGCCCTGCTGGTTACACGCTTCTATCTATGGCGCGGCCCCCATGGCGAGATCGTGCGGCCAGAGTTGGACCAGTTCTCCGGCCTGATTGTCACCGCCGTTCTGCTGCTGAGCAGCTACTTCATGAACCGGGCCGAAATCTCGATCGCCAACAACAAACGCTCAGATTTTCTCGTCAGCCTGCTCATAACCGCCGCCTTGGGCACGGCCTTCCTCCTCGGTGTCGTCATCTGGGAGTGGGGCATGTTTCCCAGCCTGGTGAAGGGGCATCTCAAACCGACCGACGGCGTTTTCGGCGCAGTCGTCTTCGGCATGACCGGCATGCACGCGTTGCACGTCCTCTCCGGTGTCGTGTTGATTCTCAACGTCTGGTGGTTAGGGCGTAAAGGCCACTTCACCACTGAACGGCATTGGGGCGTGGAAGCCTGCGCCATCTACTGGCACTATGTCGATCTGGTCTGGATATTCTTCTACCCGGCCATCTATCTGATCGGTACAGCTGTCGGTTCGGGCCACTGATAAAGGAAATGCCAGCGCGACGTCTGCATTGCATGCTCCAGCACAGTTCCAAATGAATCCGTTAACAAGAGCGCTCCTGTCTTCCTGGGACCTCCGTCCGGAGATCCTGGTCCCGTTGATCTTGCTGGGAGCGCTCCACTTTGCCGGTTGGCTGAGATTGCGGCGCCGCAGCGACGGGCGTTTCGCCAACCGTTGGCGGCTGGCTTCGTACACGAGCGGCATCCTTGTTCTGGCCCTGGCGCTCCTTTCTCCGTTCGACGTACTGAGCGCACAGCTTTTTTCCATCCACATGGTGCAGCACCTGCTGCTGATGATGGTCGCGCCGCCGCTCCTGCTCCTGGCCAACCCGTTCCCGACCTTTCTCTGGGCGTTGCCCACCGGCCTGCGCGCCGCCGTAGCCTCCGCCTTTCGCCGCCTGTCAGTCTGGCTGGCTGGCGAAAGCATCCTCAGCCGCGGCCTGTGCAAGATCACCGCGCCGGGCAGCGCCTGGCTGCTCTACGTCCTGATCTTCTTCGCCTGGCACGACGGCAACGCCTACAGCCTGGCGTTGCGCTTCGAATCCGTGCATGGCCTGGAGCACTTCACCTTTCTGGGCGCGGCGTTGCTCTTCTGGTGGCATGTAACCGGCGCCGCGCCCCGCATCCACGCCAAGCCGGCTCAATGGATGCGGGTCGCGTATGTTCTGGCCATGATTCCTCCCAATATGTTGCTGGGCGTCGCCCTCTCCTTCGCTGAAGCGCCGATCTATCCCTATTACGAGACGGTGCCCCGGCTCTACGGCCTCAGCGTGATCGATGACCAGGTATGGGGCGGGCTGATCATGTGGATTCCCGGCAGCATGATGTACGTGATCGCGGCCCTGGCGCTGCTGGCGCGGCTCCTCTCGAGCGCGGAACAACAGGCGCGCGCCAGGCGGCCCCATCCGCCCGTGACGGGGTTGGCGCAACGGCCCAACCGAGGCGGTCCGACAGCACTGGCCTGCGGCTAGCGCAGGCGCTACCGCTCATTCACAGTTGGTGTGGATTAGACATGATTTTGCAGGCGAAATGCTTGCGATTGCAGACAAAAGAGATGCGCAACGCAAACAGAGTTCTAAACACGAGAATCGGCGCGCTGGTTTTGCTGATCGGCGCCCTGTTGCCGGCGCCTCTGCTGGCCCACGCCGGCGTCGGCATCCAACATCTGAACAACGTGCCCACCGGCCCTTACCGAGTCTATGTCTGGTCCGATCCGGAGCCGCCCGAAGTCGGCGAGTATCACGTGACGGTTGCCCTGACCGAAAATGTCGAAGGGGACACGACCGGTCTCGCCGGCGGCCCCATCCTCGACGCCTTCGTCATTGTCGAGATTACGCACCAAGAGAGCGGCGAAACTCTCAGCGCGCGGGCTACACACGATGACGCGCTCAACAAGCTTTTCTACGAGGCGTCCTTTGCCCCGGCCAAACAGGGAATCTGGTCTGTGCAGGTGCGTATTGCCCCGCCGGGCTGCGAAGACGGTGAGAACGGCAATGACAACGGCAGCGGATCACCTGCCTCGCCCTGCCAACCGGAGCAGGTTGTGAGCTATCAAGATGAGATACTGCCCAAAGTCTTTCCCTGGCCGGCAGTTCTTGGCGGTCTTCTCGCCGTAGCTCTGATTCTTGCAGCGGGCCTGCTCTATTGGAAGACCCAGCCGCCCGCCCCGGAAGAGGCCGTTCGCGTCAAAGAGCGGGATTCCGCGCTGGAGGGCAGCCGCTCATGACGGTTGGATTGTCCGAAACGCGCCGCGCGCTTCACCTCAGAGAGATCGGGGCCACACTTGCGCTCCTGTTCAGCCGCCGCTGGTGGTGGAAGACCCTGTTCGTCCTGCTGGCGATGGCCATCATGGTCGGCCTCGGCTTCTGGCAGTTGGACCGGCTGGAACAGCGCCGGGCGCTCAATCAGCAACGCCGCGCCGCGCAGGCCGCCGCGCCTCTCGAACTGACCGGCGCGCCCCTTCCTTCGTCCCCGCTCGAACTGCGCGATCGCCGCGCCGTGGCGCTTGGCCAACTCGACCACGCGCGCCAGGTGGCGATCCGCAATCAGAATCTGGACGGCCAGCCCGGCGTCCACCTGGTCACGCCTCTCCTGCTCGCCGGTTCGGAGAAGGCCGTGCTGGTCAATCGGGGCTGGATACCGGTGAGTGAGGCCGATCCGACCACCTGGCGCATGTTCGATCTGCCGTTGGATGGCCCCCTGGCGGGCATCCTGAAGCCAACCCGCCGCCGGCCGGACGGCACGGTCTCCGCCATTCCACAGGATCCCGTTTCCGGCTGGTTTCGGCTTGACATCGAAGCCATCGGCCAGACTCTGCCCTATGAACTGCTGCCGGTGGTCTTGCAGTTGCTTCCCAAAGACGCCTATGACCCAGCGTATCTGCCGAAGCCAATTGAGCCGCTTATCTATTTCGAAGAAGGCAACCATTTCAGTTACGCGCTTCAGTGGTTTGGCTTTGCCATCACCGCAGCCGTCGTCTATATCGCTGTCGCGCGGCGTGCAACCTGACACGCCTGGAGAGAACTGTGCAGACTGAAGCGGGGCGCTCACCGGGTTGCCGATTGCGCGTCTCACCAAGAGTGGAGGGAATCGGGTGAGCAGCGATCGCAAACTCGTTGTTGTCGCTATACTCTCCGCCTCACTGGCGGTGATGCTCAGTACTGGCATTCGCTCCAGCTTCGGACTGTTTCTCACGCCGATCACCGAGACGCTGGCAACCGGGCGCGAGAACCTGAGCATTGCGCTCGCCGTCAATAATTTGCTCTTGGGCCTGCCTCTGATTGGCCTGCTCTCTGACCGAATCGGACCGCGCCGGGTTGTGATCGCTGGCTCGATTCTGTACGCAGTCGGCCTGGTTCTGGTAACGCTTGTGACGACAACGCTGGGGTTGGTTCTGTCGCTTGGGCTACTGGTGGGCGTGGCTTTGAGCGCTACCACCTATGTTGTCGTGCTGGGCGCGGTGGCGCAGTTGGTCTCGGAGGAACAGCGCAGTCGCGTGTTCGGCCTCATCACCGCAATGGGTTCCGCCGGGATGTTCGTGCTGCCGCCGCTGGCGCAACTGCTGCTCACCAATCTGGGCTGGCGGGGCGCACTTTACGCTCTGGCGGCGGTCTCTGGAATTGTCGCGCTTTTGGCGTTCGGTCTGCCGCGGCGGCCGGGTGCTCAACTGCACGGCGTGCAGCAAGCGCATCTGGACGAGCCGTTTCTGAAGGTGCTGGGCAGGGCCAGGAGGCACAAGGGCTATCTGCTCCTGACCACCGGCTTCTTCGTCTGCGGGTTCCACGTCGCCTTTATCGGCGCCCATCTGCCCGCCTATTTGGGTGACAAGGGCCAGCCGGAGTTCGTCGCCGCCGGCGCGCTGGCGCTGGTGGGCGCATTCAACATTCTCGGCTCAATCACATTCGGCTGGCTGGGAGACCATTACCCTCGCAAATACATGTTAAGCCTCATCTATCTCGGCCGGGCGCTGGTCATCCTGCTCTTCCTCCTTGCGCCCGTCACCCGCATGTCCGCGCTGGTTTTCGCCGGGGCGATCGGCTTCCTGTGGCTGGCGACCGTGCCGCTCACCACTGGAACGGTGGCGCTGTTTTTCGGCACTCGCTATCTGTCCACGCTCTACGGTATAGTCTTCTTCAGCCATCAGATCGGCGCATTTATCGGCGTGTGGTTGGGAGGGCGCATCTACGACGCTTCGGGCACCTATATGCCGATCTGGATCGCCGGCATCGCGTTGGGCGTCTTTGCCGCCCTCGTCCATCTGCCAATACCGGAACGACCGGAACTGGTCGCAGCCGCCGCGGCCGCCGATTAGCCGTCCATACAGTTCATTTTCCGCCAAAAGGAATTATGATGACGACCGTTCAACCACAAAGAGCCGGGTTTTCGGATCAGCGCCTTGCGCGTGTGGACAGGCTGCTGGCGCGCTACGTGGATTGCGGCCAGCTGGCCGGCGCGCTCGGCCTGATCTACCGCAAGGGCGAGATCGCCTACTGCAATGCCGTCGGTCAGCGTGAACTGGAGACCGGTCGGCCCATGACCGAGGATACAATCTTCCGCATCTACTCGATGACCAAGCCGATTACCGCGCTGGCGGCCCTCATGCTGTTCGAGGACGGGCAGTTCCTCCTCGATGACACGGTGGCAACATACTTGCCCGAGTTCGCCGATGTTCAGGTCTTCGCCGGGGACCTTGAAAACCTCGAGCCGCCGGCGCGGCCCATAAGCGTCAAAGACCTGTTCATGCACACCGCCGGGCTGAGCTACGGTTGGGCCCAGGATTCTCCGGTCGACAAATTGTACCGCCAGTCGGTCGGCGACCGCGAAACGCTATCCTTGGAGACGGTGGTGCAAAGGATGGCGACGTTGCCACTGCTCTATCAGCCGGGCGCCTCCTGGCAATACAGCCTGGCGACTGATGTGCTGGGCCGCCTGGTTGAAGTGCTCTCCGGCAAAACGCTCGACGACTTCTTCCGCCGCGAGATCTTCAATCCGCTCGGCATGGTCGACACCGGCTTTCACGTGCCGGCCGAGTCGCTCGAGCGTTTCTCCGCCTGCTACGGCCCGCCCGGCGGCTTCAGTTTTGGCCGCGATCTCGGACGCAATGCGAGAACCAGGCGCGGGAAGATCGATGACAACGAAAAGGCCGGCGAACTGAAGATCGAACTCCAGGACGCCCCCCACCAAGGCCGCTTCACCAAAGCGCCGATCTTTCATTCCGGCGGCGGCGGCCTCGTTTCGACTGTCGTCGACTATCTGCGCTTCTCCCAGATGCTGCTGCACGGCGGCGTACTGGACGGCAACCGACTGCTCGGTCGCAAGACTGTCGATCTGATGCGCGCCAACCATCTGCCAGCCGGACTGGTCCCTATCGTCTTGAACGGCGTCCCCAACGCCGGCTACGGTTTCGGCCTGGGGGTGAGCGTCCTGGTGGATCTGCCGGCCTCAAGCGCGCCGGGCAGTGTCGGCGTCTATGGCTGGGGCGGCGCGGCCACCACCCAATTCTGGATCGATCCCGAAGAGGAGATGCTGGGCATATTCATGACCCAGTTCATGCCTTCCGGCTATTACCCGGTCGCGCGCGAGTTTCGTGTCGCGGCCTATCAGGCGCTGGTGGCCTAACCGGGAATCTGCGCAGGAGATGGTCATGGCAATCGAAAAGGAATCGCGACTTCTTCGCATAGGCGTGCTGGGCGCAGGGCCGATCGCGCAGATCGCGCATCTGGAGGCCTGTCGCAAGGGGCGCAATACGCAGCTCTACGCGTTGTGCGAGGCTGCGCCAGACCTGTTGGCGCGCATGGCTGCGATGCACCGGCCCCGACGCAGCTTCACCCGCTACGCCGATATGCTGGCCGACCCGCAGTTGGACGCGGTCATCGTTGGCGTGGCCGATCAGTTTCACGCCGAGCTGGCGCGCCAGGCGCTGGCTGCCGGCAAGCATGCGCTGGTAGAAAAGCCGATGGGCGTGACCGTTGAGGAGTGCGAGGCCTTGCGCGACGCGGTCGTCTCCTCCGGCCTGACCCTTCAAGTGGGCCATAACCGGCGTTTCGACCCCGGCGTCATCCATGCCCGCCAATTCATCCAGGAGCAGATTGGCGGACTGATGTCGGCCCAATTCTGGTACTACGACTCTGTCCACCGCTACACAATGACCGACGCCCTGCAACCGCTGATCGAGACCAGCGCACAAGTCCTCCGCCCTCCTGGCAACCCCAAGGGCGACCGCCGCCGCTACCTCATGTTGGCGCACGGCAGCCATCTGACCGACACGGCCCGCTTCCTGTCGCAAAGCGAAATCGTGCAGGTACGTGCGCGGCTGCTGGAACGCTTCGAGCGGCGCTGCTGGTTCGTGGATCTGGCCTTCGCCGACGGCAGCCTCGGCCATCTGGAGTTGACGATCACTGTGGCCGGTGACTTTGAAGAGGGCTTCCGCATCCAGGGCGAACATGGCAGCGTCAACGGGACGCTGCCCATCTCCTGGTATCACAAGTCCGGCAGCGTAGAGTGCTTTTCCACCGTGGACGACCTCTACACCCGCCCGCTGGGCCAGGACGGCCACGGCTACCGGCGCCAGCTCGAAGGCTGGGCCGACACGATCCTGCACGGCAAAGCGCAGTGGGGCGCCAGTGTGCATGACGGCCTGGCGTCGATGAGGGCGATCGCGGCGATCGCGCGCTCCGCCGCGGCAGGTGGCGACTGGATCGCGCTTGATCAGGTTACAGGAGGAGTCTGAATGGACATCGGCATCTTGGCTCGCACCTTTGAAGCGCCCGCGCTGGCAGGTATACTGGATGCCGTCGCGGCACACGGCATCCGCCACATTCAATTCAACGTGAGTTGCATGGGACTTTCCGACATGCCCGACAGCCTGGACGAGGCAGCTTTTGTGCAGGCGCGGCGGGAGATCGACGCCCGCAATATCGAGGTGGTCTCCCTCTCCGCGACCTACAATATGATCCACCCGGACCCGGCCGCGCGCAAACAGGGGATGAACCGGCTGGGCGCGCTCGCGGCCCGTGCCGCCGACCTGGGCACAGACCTGCTCACTCTCTGCACGGGAACCCGCGACCCGCACAACATGTGGGCCGATCATCCGCAAAACGGTTCGCCCGAGGCCTGGTCGGATCTGCTGGCCGCTATCGACCAGGCGCTCGCCCTGGCCGAAGAACACCACCTGCGCCTGGGAATCGAGCCGGAGGTGTCGAACGTGGTCAGTTCGCCCCACAAGGCCCGCCAACTACTGGACACGATGCGTTCGGAGCGTCTGACGATTGTGATGGACGGCGCCAACGTCTTCCCGCGTGGAACGATCCAGCGCCAGCTTCAAATCCTGGACGAAGCCTTTGACCTGCTGGGGGACCGCATCGCGCTGGCGCACGCCAAAGACCTGAGCCGCGACGGCGAAGCCGGCCATGAAGCCGCCGGTACCGGTCTGCTGGACTATGACCACTACCTGAAGTTGCTCCATCGCAGCGGCTACAAGGGCGCGGTCGTGCTTCACAGCCTGACGCCGGAGCAGACGCCCGATTGCGTGCGCTTCCTGCGCGAGAAGCTGCGGGCGTATATTTGAAAGCGAGGAGCAGCGCCATGAAACCGTCGATGCGAGTTACAGACGTTCTTGAGTCCGCCCTCTATGTGACCGACCTGCCGGCCGCGCAGAAATTCTACACGGAAGTCCTGGGTCTCTTGTTCTATTCGAAAATGGAGGGGCGGCACCTCTTTCTGCGCTGCGGCGATAGGATGGTGCTCCTTTTCAACGCCGAAGCGACGGCTGTTTCCGCAGGCGGCGAAAAGGATGCTCCGGTGCATGGCGCGCAGGGCGCGGGGCATCTGGCCTTTGCCGTGCGCGAGCAGGAGATTGAGCCCTGGAAGCAGCACCTTGCCGGACACGGCGTGGAGATCGAGAAGGAGATTCGTATTGGCGGCAGCCGTGCCATCTACTTTCGTGATCCGTCGCGGAACAGCGTAGAGATCACCTCGCCGCGGCTATGGGGGATCTCGGAGGAGACATTCTTCTCCCGCGGTTGAGCAGGGCTTTAACTTTCCCGAACGGGGAAGCGCTCCTGCATCCACCCGCGCCAACGGGGCAGGTCGCGGTCGACGACTTCGGCGGCCCCGTGACCGTACAGATACAGCCGTACCGAAATGATGTACTGGTCTTCTGCCGGCATCGCGAACAGGTGCGCCGCGCCGCAAGTCGGCTCGTCCAGCCGCATGATGATCTCCGTTTCATCGGGAACCCGATCAACCAGTCCAACCAACCGCGGCGCGCCGGCAGGCGCGCACCTGCGCTCGCCCACCTCGGCGCCGGCGATGCCCAGTTCGGCGGCCAGCGTCTCCCACGCCGGGGACTCCTTCGAGGCCGCGCACTGCAGGTCCAACCGCGCGCACGGCTGCCCGCCGAAGTCGGCCATGTAGATCTGCAGGATGCGGAAGAAAGCCGGCCACCCGGCCTCAACGCCAAGTAGATGGACGTCGCGCTCATCGCTGTCGCTGTATAGACTGTGCTCTACGCGCACAACGCATCTACCGTCTGATCTCCCTTGCACGCTCCATTCCGTGGCTACCGGCGGGCCTTCCACGACGAAATCATGGCTCTCGACCGCAAAGCTGCACGGCGCGTTCCACGCCGTCACCGTTGCCTCCGAGTCCATGCCCGGTCCGAAATGGCAGACCAGTCGCCTAGGCTGCCAGTCCGCGCCGATATCGAACTCGGCCGGCACGAACCACGACGATATGCCAGGCGCGGTGGCGATCGCCCGCCAGACCTCCTAGACCGTGCCCGGCGCCTCGACCTCTACCCGGACCCACCGGCGTCCGTCCACGTCCACGTTTACGCTCATAAGGCTTCCATAATACGGTCTATGCTCTCCGGCCTCGAACTTGGATCATCCCGCAATTCCGCTTCATATGCAACTGACAACTTTCCGGTTCTCGCCCTGGGACAACTGCGCAGCAGAATGTAGAGAAGCAACGGTTGTAATTCATTTGAACAATGATTATAATGACTACCCGGATCGTGAACGGAACGACGATTTCTAGGGCAGGACGTTGACTTCATTGCAGAGGAGTATGGGGAGCAGGCCGCAATCGACAAGCAAGCGCTGCTGATCCTGATACGTTTGGACTGGATGAGGAGTGGTTCAAAGAGGCTCGACCCGCCAGCGCTGCGTTCTCACACGGCAGGCAGGATTATCATCCTCTAGCTGAAAGAAAGGAACAACCAATGGACTTCAAATCGATTTTTCAAACGTGGGTGAAAGTATTGTCCAGCCCGGGCGAAGAAGTCTTTGTCGCTGAACGCGAAAAATCCTCGGCGACCTTGCGTACCGCTTTCACGTGGGTCTTTTTGGCCTTTGTGATCGCGGCGATACTGGGTGTGCTGCAATCGCTGGCCTTTTCGTCGGCAATGGGGAGCATGGGCCAAATCGTAAGGTTACTGCCGGCTGAACTCCAGGTAGGTTTCGAAGCGATGCCGCAGACCGGCGTGACCGAAGGAACATTTGCAAGCCTGGCGCTCATCATTGTTGGGCCGATCGGTTTCCTCATCGGAGTGGGCATCTACCACGTGACCGCTTCCATTTTGGGCGGGCGCGGGCAGTACGGCAGGTACGCCTATCTCTCTGCGACCTTCAATGCGCCGCTCTTGATCGTCAGCTCCCTTCTCGGCTTTGTCCCGATCGCTGGAATCTGCATAAGTTTAACCCTGCCAATCTACCAGTTGGTGCTTGCCTACTTTGCCATCAAAGCGGAATACGGGCTTTCCCAAGGGAGAGCAATTGTTGCGGTTGTTGCGCCGCTTCTTATCGTGCTGATTGTGGTGGGTTGCCTTATTGTAGTGATTTACGGGTTGGTTGTCTCCGATATGCAGTAACCGCCCATGACCATCATCGACGCGCACAACCACCCGGACTGGCACGGCCACGATCTGCCGAAGTTCCTGGCCAACATGGACCGCTACGGCATCGACAGGACGTGGCTCCTCACCTGGGAATGCCCGCCGGATGAGTACGATCCGGCCGGCTACTTCCCGGTAATGCACTTCGGCGACGGCCATGCCTACCCGGTTCCCTTCTCCGCCTGCCTGCGCTACAAACAGGCCGCGCCCGAGCGCTTCATCCTCGGCTATGCCCCCGACCCCCGCCGCCCCGAAGCCATAGACCAACTCCACGCCGCGATCGAGATTCACGGCGTGCAGGTCTGCGGCGAGATCAAGCTGCGCATGCTCTACGACAACCCGGATGCGCTGCGGCTGTTCCGTTTTTGCGGCGAGAAGGGGCTGCCGGTCACATTCCACATCGACTACCCCATCGCCACCGGCCGCCGCTATCCCCGCACCGACTGGTGGTACGGCGGCAGCATCGACTCGTTTGAGCGAGCTTTGCAGGCCTGCCCCGAAACGGTCTTCATCGGCCACGCGCCCGGCTTCTGGGCCCACATCTCGGGCGACGACCAGTTCGACAAAGTCGGCTATCCCAAGGGGCAAGTGTTGCCCGGCGGCAGACTTTTCCACCTCTTCCGCACCTATCCGAACCTCTACGCCGACCTCTCGGCCGGCTCGGCCTTCACGGCGCTGACGCGCGACTTCAGCCAACTTTCGGACGGCGCCACCGTTGAACAGTTTCTGCTCGAATTCCAGGACCGCTTGCTCTTCGGACGCGATTACTTCGACGGCCGCATGCAGACGCTCCTCAACAGTCTTGACCTCTCGCCGGAGGCGCGCCACAAGATCTTCTGCGCCAATGCCGAGGCGCTCCTAGCGTAATTTTTAGGAGTCGTTGACATTTGTCTGTGCTGTGATTTGCAGGACGAAAAGGTGGTCTATCCGCGAAGTTGCACGCAGAAAGTCCTTCGGGGTCGACGTTGATCATGGTCATCGATCACAAAAATCAGGCGAGAAACAGTCCGATTCTGGCCGCAGGCACCCTATTCTCGTCACATTTTGAATCGAATTCTGCAAATGTCAACGGAACCGTGGCGAATGAACTATATTGCCGGTGGCGTAACCCGCGATCATCAGCCGCTCCCCAGCCTGTGTGCGAAACAATATCGCGCCCAAGCCCGCCACCCCACGTCGCGCTCACACGACGCAATACCTAATTCCCGATACGCAATACGCATTTCCGTTCACACGAGGTGGAGGGATACCATGAAATCGTCGTTCAAAGTCCTGATTGCTACGATTGCCGCCTGTATCCTGATCTTTGGGCCGCAAGGCGCGCATCTCCAGGCGTCAACCACCGCCGCAACCGATGAAACGACCGACAGGGATGCGCTGGAGGACCTCTATGCGGCTGCCGACGGCGACGACTGGACCGAAAACCGAAACTGGCTGACCAACGCGCCCCTCGACAGATGGCACGGCGTCACCACCAACCGCAGCGGGCGCGTGACCGAACTCGACCTCTCCGAAAACAAGTTGAACGGCACAATTCCAGCCGCGTTGGGCAACCTCACATACCTCGAAGCCCTGGACCTCTCCAAGAATCAACTGAAGGGCAACATTCCGCCCGAACTGGGCAACCTCGCTAACCTCGAAGCGCTGATTCTCTACGGAAACCAATTGAGCGGGTCGATTCCAACGGAATTGGACAGTCTCTCCAAGCTGCAAATACTGGCGCTTTCCGGGAACAACCTGCGCGGTCCGATACCGCCCGAGTTGGGCCAACTTGCGAACTTGACATTGCTTATGCTTTCAGACAATGGCCTGACCGGTTCGATCCCGCCGCAACTGGGCAGCCTTGAGAACCTGGAGTGGCTGTATCTGTGGGGCAATCAACTGAGAGGGGAGATCCCGCCAGAACTGGGGAACCTGACAAACCTGGAGCGCCTAAGCCTTTCGTACAACAATTTGGTGGGAACGATTCCGCCGGCCTTGGAAAACCTTACCCTACTCGAATATCTCTTTCTCTCAGAAAACAGGTTCAGTGGATGCATCCCCGAGGTCTGGCGCGACGTCGAAGAGAATGACCTAGAGGACGCAAACATCGCCATCTGCTCAGACTGGGAGGCCCTCGCCGCGCTGTATGAGGCCGCTGGCGGCGACGATTGGCTCGAAAACGAAAACTGGCTCAGCGCCGCGCCGCTCGGAACCTGGTTCGGCGTCACCACCGATGAGAACGAACGCGTGATTGCGCTGGAACTTGCGGAGAACGAACTGCGCGGGACCATCCCGCCCGAGTTGGCCAACCTCACCCGGCTGGAGGAGCTGAACCTTGCCCGCAACCGGTTGCGCGGCGACATTCCGCCAGAGCTCGGCAACCTCTCCCAATTGGAACTGCTCTATCTCCACGACAATCAACTCGACGGCACGATCCCGACCGAACTGGCCGGGCTGAGCCAACTGGAGCAACTCGCGCTGTCGTGGAACCGACTGAACGGCACAATTCCCCTGCAGCTGGGCGACCTGAACGATCTGGCGGTGCTGGCGCTTTCCGGCAATCGGTTGAGCGGCGGGATTCCCCCGCAGCTGGGCAATCTGGTCAATCTGGAGATGCTGGCGCTTGCTGCAAACCGCCTGACCGGCACGATCCCGCTCGCGCTCGACAGACTCACCCGGCTTGAATGGCTGTACCTGGCCGACAACGAACTGGACGGCTGCGTGCCCGAGGCCTGGGCCGATATAGAGGAGAATGATCTCGACGACGCCGACCTGCCGATCTGCACCGACAGGGACGCGCTGGTCGCGCTCTACGAGGCGAGCGGCGGCCGCAACTGGTTGAACAATGAGAACTGGCTCAGCAACGCGCCGCTCAAGGATTGGTATGGCGTCACCACCGACCGCGACGACCGCGTGATTGAACTCGACCTTTCCGAAAACGGGCTGCGCGGGACAGTTCCACCGCAACTCGGCAGACTTGCGAACCTGACCCATTTGAATCTGTTTGACAACGAGTTGCGCGGCGAGATTCCGCCCGAATTGGGCAACCTGACCAATCTGAAATGGCTGTATCTGTCCGAGAACAACTTGCGCGGCGAATTACCTGTCGAGTTGGCCAACCTGCGCCGCCTCGAGCACCTGTTACTCGGGGCAAACTCGCTCAGCGGGACAGTTCCCCCGCAACTGGGCAAGCTTGTCAATCTCACACTGTTGAGCTTGGCCGACAACAAGTTGAAGGGTCCGATTCCGGCGGAGTTGGGGAAACTCACTAACCTGGAGGCGCTATACCTCTGGCAAAACGAGCTGAGCGGTCCGATCCCGCCCGAACTCGGAAATCTGACAAAGCTGGAAGGACTGCATCTCTCTTCGAATCAACTGAGCGGGGCGATACCATCGGCATTGGGCAAGCTGACTCGTTTGACCGAAATGGTCCTGTGGGGCAACCGCTTGAGCGGCGAGATTCCAGCCGAATTAGGGAACCTCACCCGACTGACGGGGCTGGGCCTCGCCGAAAACAACCTCAGCGGCGAAATTCCGTTGACGATGGGCAACCTCGCAAAGCTGGAGGAGCTCTATCTGGCGGACAACCGCTTGCGCGGCTGCTTGCCGACTGCCTGGGAAGATGTCGAGGGCAACGACTTCGACGAGCTTGATCTGCCCTTCTGCGCCCTGATCGCATCAACCGCCGCAACCGGCGGCACTCTCACATCGGCCCAGATCTTCGCAAGCGTATCGCCGGCGATCCCCTACATTCAAACGTGGACCGGCAGCGGCAGCGGTGTGCTCATCGACGGCGGCTACATCGTGACCAACGCCCACGTTGTCTGGCCCTACAACGCGGTGGTGCGCGTCTACTTCCCCGATGGGGCGGACCTCAGAAATGTCCCGGTCATCGGCTGGGACCTGCTCACCGACCTGGCTGTGCTTGGCCCGGTTGACGTAGACGTCCAACCGGCGCGTATGCTCGACGGCGAGGCCTTGTCGACCGGCTCCGAACTCTACCTGATCGGCTATCCGGGCGAGGTCGACGCCTACCCCGAGACGACGATGACGCGCGGGATATTGTCGCGACTGCGCGAGTGGGAGCAGGTCGGCATCACATTTTTCCAGACCGACGCGTCGATCACAGGCGGGCAGAGCGGCGGCGCGCTCGTTTCGGAGACGGGGGCGGTGATCGGCATCAGCGGGTTCAAGTTCCGTGACGAGTTTGGGATTGCGGCCTCGTCGACGGACCTGCTGCCGCGCATCGATCAACTGGTCGCGGGCAGGGATCCGTCCGGGCATGGCGAAAGGCGGCTGCAACTGGGCAGCGGGACATTGCGCCACAGCATCACGCCGCGCGACTACGGCGACGCCTATATTCTCCACGAAGCGGCGGGCACGCGCGTTGAGGTTGAGTTTGGCGGCGCGCGCGAGGTGGGGCTCAAGGTTGTGGACGTTTACGGCAACGTGATTGTTGACGGCGAAGGCGCATTCTTTTCGCATGTCACGGGAGATCATGGACCGCTCTTTCTGATTTTTCGGGATATTCCACAGGAGTTCACGTTGTCGTCGAGCCACCGGCTGCTGCGATTCGACGACGCCGACCGGGGCAAGGAGATTCGGGTTGGCCAGACTGTGTATGGCAATATCGATTACCCGACGGATGTGGATTATCTATTTTTGGAGCTGGAGCGGGGCGAGAAGGTGGTGATCGAGGCGCGGTCGATCCTGGCGGACGTTCGGCTGACTATGTGGGCTTATCGCGGCGAGAGCCTGGCGGCATGGGTGCGCAATGATAACAGCGGCGGCGGTCTCTTCGGCAGTGATGCGCTGATCGTTTTCGAGGCTCCGTTTGCGGGAGAGTATATCCTGCTCGTTGAAGACGTGCAGTCGCGTTCGGCTGCGCCGGCCGGCTACATGGTGGCGGTGGCGCGGGCGGGGCGGACGGCGCGGCTGACGCCATTGCAGCCGCTGGTGTCGATCACCACGCCGATCAACGTGCGCGCCGGCCCGGGCACCAACTACGCGGTGATGGGGACGGCCGCGCCCGGCGACTGGTACGTCATTACGGGCAAGAACAGCGCCGGCGACTGGTGGCAGGTCAACTATGATGGCCGCAGCGGTTGGCTGTACGCCCCGCTGGTCACAGCCATGAATGCCGCAGGCGTCGAGGTCGTCGCCGCGCCGCGTCGATGAAGGACGAGGCGTGGGGACGGCAGTGGTCAGTGGCTAGTGGATAGTAACTGCGGTGATCACTCGCCACTATCCACTAGGATCCGTTAACATTTTCGAAATGAGTTGAGAAGGGTGGCATATTCAAGACGTTTATCGTCTATTGTAACGTGACTTTATAATCGGAAGCGCTCAGATTCCTGCATATTCAGCCCAAATGATACGCGGGAAGAGTCGATTCCCTGTCAATCTCGCACTTGAGCGTTCGGATTTTACCTGTTTCAAAGAAATGTCAACGACTCCAGTAACTCATGTTACGCAGTCAGCGAATCAAGACGGACTGGGTCCAACTGACACAAGGCCTCGAAAGCCTGTTGCAGCGCTGAGAGTTACAAGTGAGTCTTGGGGGCATAGTGATTCTTTTGGGTGCGCACCTTTAGCACCTCCAGCTTGGTGAAGGTCCAGAGCGCAGCCACAACGTGATTGGTCTGGGTGGTTGGTGTGCAGGTCGGTGATTTGGCAAGGGATGCGTTTTCTTTGAGAGAGCGGTGATACGCTTCCACTTTCCACCGTTTTTGGTAGATTGTGATCAGTTGGTCAGCTGTCAGGCAGGCGTCACTGGTCACCAGATAGCGCACAGCGGTCGAGCCATCTGCGTTTGTTCAGTTCTGACGGAGCAGATAGAGTGGAAAAGGCACCTGATCCAGATAGATGCTTGTCACTGTGTCTTCGGGCAAGTAGAGTTGGTCCAGTCTGTGATAGCGACCATGCTGTTTGTCTTGTTTGCCAAGCGCAACTTTGCGATTGGCCTTGAGCGCCATGATGAACTCTTTGCCCAGCTCGCGTTGATATAGCTCATGTTCTCAGCCGAAGTAAACAAGATGTCATTGAGCACATAGCGGAAGGGAATGCGGTTGTGTAGACAGTTTTGTAGCATGGCACGAAAATGCTCGTTCTTGGTCACAGCGCTGCGTCGTTTCATCTTCCCCTGCTTGTCGATGTGCGATTCGGTCTTGGACACCAATCGATAGGTCACCGGCAGCGAGACGTCGCCAACCGTGTACAAAGCAGAGATAAAGTTGATGCCCTTGACCATCTGTCCTTGCGCATGGTCGTAATGCCAACAGATCAGTTCGTTCTCATCGGTGTAGGGCTTTTAGACAATGCTGTCGTCTATCGTGATGACACCATGCTCACCTTGTATACTGCGTACAGAGGGCTTGACCATCTCCCACCAGTCTGCCGGGGCTCTAATCGTCGGCGGTTGAGCATCCGTCTGACTTGGTCGTGGCTGATCGCCTTGTTCATCAACGCCGACATACCTGTCGCTGTTTTCGCCGAAAATGAACTCAGTAGATGGTCTGAATACAGGTCAAAAAGGTTGAAATTCATGTCTCACCTCCTGACCTTATTCTACCTATCTCGTCAACTACTGCATAACATCAGTGTATAAGTCCCTTCAGTAAATTGTACGGGGTTTCTCTGCGGCGCTACTGGCCTGTGGCCGCTCGTTCTGAGGATGGGGAGATTCGCAGGCAAGCCGGCCAGCGCCGCGGCGAAGTCTATGCCGCCAGTAACGCTTCCGCGTCTAGCGCAGCTGCCATAAGCCGTCGATAGCGCGGCGCGTCCACTTCCGTAATCACGTCGATATCCGCCCAGCCCTCTCCAGCTTCACGTTGCCTCCATCTGCGCCGGTCGAAAACGGTCGCGCCTCTGGTCGCTTCGCCGGTCAGTTCCACCCGCATCGAGCCTCGCGCCGTTGTCGCTCCCTCCGGGTCGATCACCGCGGCAACCGTACCGGCATCGCCGATCAGCGAGTAGTCGGCCTTGAAGTAGCGGCAGTAGTGCAAGGCGATGCCGCCCGCGATACGCGCGCCGGCGTTCTCCGCCCTCGACATGGCACGCGCTTCCGCCCGCGTAAACTGCACTTGCATGAACGGATCGAGGGGGTAGAGGGTAACGGGCAGCCCGCTATGCAGAACAATGGCCGCGGCTTCCGGGTCGCAGCGGATGTTGAACTCGGCTGCCGGCGTGGCGTTGCCCGCCGCGGCGAAAGTCCCGCCCATCACATACAGCCGCGCGATCTTTTCGCCAACGCGCGGGTACGTCCGCAGCAGCATGGCGATATTGGTCAGGGGGGCGAGACAAATCAGAGTCAACGGATTGACCGCCTCCGACAGGGAACGACGCAGAAACTCGACCGCATGGATATCGAGCGCCGTGCGCCGCGGCGCCGGCAGACCCAGGTCGCCCATGCCGTCCTCGCCATGCAGAGGGGGCGGCGGCAGACCTGTATCGAGGATCGGCCTGTCCATTCCCGCCGCGATAGGGACGGGCGGCGCGTCAATCGCATCCAGGAGCGTGAGCGTGTTGGCGACAACCTGTTGTAAGCGACAGTTTCCGGCCACACAGGTGATGCCGCGCACATCCAGCGCCTGTGTGGCCATTGCCAACAGCAGGGCAAGCGCGTCGTCGCCGCCGGTGTCCACGTCGAGCAATACGGGCAGGGCTGATGACATCGGTTAGCTCCTATCGGGCCGATGAAGCATCCATCTCTTTGAATAGGCGACCGCTTCGACTGCGCTGCGCCAGCGCGAACGCGGCCATCAGCACCGCCCCCACGACCGGCGCGACGACGATCCCTTCCAATGCAGTTTCAAGCGATAGCTGGTCCGCCAGCCGACCGGTAAGGGTCGCGCCCAGACCGCCCGGCCACGAGCCCAACCCCATCACCAGGCCGGACGCCATCGCCAGCCCTCTGGGCCAGACCTCCTGGGCCAGGACAACCGTCGTGGGGTATGTGCAACCCACTAGAAATCCAACCAAAGCCGCACTGACGAATTGGACACTGACAGTCGCGTGCAGAAAGACCCAGTATGCCGGACCCAACAGCGCGAAACAGGCCAGCAACAGCTGCCAACGGCCAAATCGATCGGCCAAAATTCCGCCAAAGAGGCTTCCCACGCCGGTAGAGAGTGAGAATACGAAGAGCATCTGGCCGCCGAAAACGACGGAATAGCCGCGGCTCTCCAACAGTGTTGGCAGATAGGTCGTCAGGCTGAGTTGAAACCAGGCGCGGGTCATTGCCACAGCCGTGATCAACAACAGGCCCAGCGCGAAGCCCTGCCCCGCACGCGACTGCCGCTGTCGATGCGCTTCCCGGTCGTCGCTGCTCTCGCGCCCAAGCCCTGAGAGCAGCCAGAAACCGGCCACGATGACGACGGGCAGCAGGACGATCGTTCCCTTCAGCCCCAGCAGCCCCAATCCAACCGCCAGCAGTAGCGGACTGGTCGCCGAACCGACGTTGCCGCCGACAGCAAAGAAGGAGACCGCAAGCCCCGTTTTTCCTTCCGCCGTGGCCTTGTTGACGACCGACGCGCCGGCGGGATGGAACGCCGCCGAGCCAAACCCGGCCAGGGCGACCGCCGCCAACAGCGTCCCGTAGCTGTTGCTGAAGCCGAGCAACGCCATAACCAGCCCCAGCCAGATGATGCTGAGCGCGGTGATGCGGCGGGCATCCCAGCGGTCGATGAAGTAACCGAATAGCGGCTGCGCCAGCGACATTGTGGTGGTCCCGACCAGCGTGACCATGCCGATCTGCGCATAGGTCAACCCGAACTCGGCGCGGTAAAAGGGGAAGAATACCGGCAGATACTGGTGGAACAGTTCCAGCACGAAGTGGCCGGACGCCACCAGGAAAACGGTATTCGTCAGGATCGCATTCCTGAAAGAAGTCCGTGGGACCTCTTGCGTCTGCCCTTCGCTTATCATCTCGAAATTCGCATAGTAAGTCTTACTTGCACGGGCAACCGCCCGCCTGCGTTTGGCAACCTTGTACCGCCGTCCCGGCCCGTAACCAAAAAAAAGAGGGATTGAAGCACAAGAATCTTCATCCCTCTTCCCCAGCCATGATAATATGCAAGCCGGGAACTGGCAACTTGGGTCGACTCCGCCAAGGTTCTGAGCTGCCCGGACCGCAATCTGTCCGCAGCGACCACCGCTTGAGGAACGGTAAGGCATTGATGATAAACGTCTGCGCCCACTGCCGTCTGTACCGGGCCGGCAAGATCGTGTCTGCAGCGACGGGAAATGTCGCTGGGCCATGGCGCGCCAATCTTGACGGACTTGGGCGCGAGCTGCCGTCCGCGACCGCGACCTGTCCGCACTGCGGCCACGCGCTCCCATTTCTGCGATTGCCGCTGCGACTGATAGGCGGGGCGAGCGCGACGGGGAAGACCGCCATTCTGCAGCTGTTGACCGGGCGCTTTACAGCAGCGGTGCTCCTGGAGGCGGATCTGCTGTGGCAGGAGGAATTCAACACGCCGGCAGACGGTCATCGCCGCTTCTTCGAGACCTGGCTGCGGCTGGCCAAGAATATCGGCCAGAGCGGTCGTCCTGTCGCGCACTGCGGCGCAGGTTTCGCCGTGCCGGAAAACATTGAACCGTGTCTGGAGCGGCGTCACTTCAGCCAGGTGCATTACCTGGCCCCGTCGTGCGCAGCAGATCTGTTGCGCGACCGGCTTGAAGCGCGCCCTGCCTGGCGCAATAGCAGCCATCCTGCGCGTCTGCAGCAGCAACTCGCCTTCAACCGTTGGCTGCAGCAGGAGGGGCCATTGCAGGACCCGCCGCTGACGCTGCTGGACACGACCGGCGGCTGCGTAGCAGACTCGGCGCGCGCAGTCAGCAAGCGGATGCAGCCCATAATTGCGGCGCAGACGCCGCCGGCAGACCGATGAGCCAGACCAATCGCCTCTTGAACAACCGGGCCTTCACGCGCTTGTGGGCGGCTCACATCGCCTCGGGCGCCGGGACTGCGATCACAACCGTGGCGTTGCCTCTGGCCGCCGTGCTCGTGTTAGAGGCAACGCCCCCGCAGATGGGCTTGCTGGCCGCGGCCGCTTCCCTGCCCAACCTGCTCTTCGGCCTCGTGGCCGGTGTCTGGGTGGACCGCTTCCGACGCCGGCCGATCCTGGTGTGGGCCGATGTCGGGCGCGCGCTGCTGCTGGCCTCGATTCCCGCTGCCGCCTGGCTGGGTCAGCTCTCTTTCCTGCACCTGTGGATCGTAACCTTCGCCGCCGGCGCGCTGACCGTCTTCTTCCAGATCGCGGCGATCTCCCTCCTGCCCGCCCTGGTGCAGAAACGCGATCTGGTCGAGGCCAACAGCAGACTTTCGACCAGCGACGCGTTGCTCGCGATCGCGGGGCCGGCCGCGGCTGGCGGCCTGGTGCAACTCCTGGGCGCGGCCAGAGTCATTCTCATCGACGCCATCTCCTACTTGCTGTCCGCCCTGGCGCTCAACGGGGTCTCTGAGGAAGAGGCAGGACAGACGAAACCGCGCCAAGAGGACGAATCGGCCGGGCGCAATCCGCAGTCCCGACTGACTGCACGATCGATCCGCAGCGAGATCGCCGAGGGCATCTACGAGTTGCTGCGCACACCATTGCTCAGAGCGCTTACGATCAGCTCCAGCCTGGGGATGTTGGCCGGGGCCGTGACCGCAGCTGTGCAGATGCTTTTCCTGGTCCATCAGCTCAACTTCACACCGGCGCTGATCGGCACAGTCCTGGCCTGCGGCGGCGCCGGTTCGCTGCTGGGCGCGTTGCTTTCAACCAGGGCGGCGCGGATTCTGCAGGTGGGCAGGACGCTTATTCTGGGCAAACTGCTGTGGATCGCGGGGAGTCTGTTGCTGGCGAGCGCCGATCAGAGTGGCAGCGCGCTCGTGGCTGTGGGCGCGGCGCTGGCGCTGGGCGGCGTGGGCAGTTCGCTCTACTTTGTCAATCAGATCAGCTTGCGCCAGTCGATCACGTCTGTGCGGCTGATGGGGCGGGTAACCGCAGCCAGGCGCTTTGTACTTTTCGGCGCGGCGACCGTCGGCGCGTTCATCGGTGGCGGGCTGGGCGAGGCGATCGGATTGCGGGCGACTCTTTTGGTCGGCGCGGCGGCGCTGGCAGTCGAACTTGCACTGATCGTCTTCTCGCCAATTCGCAAGGCGCAAATCCAATAGCTTGGCAGCTATGACTCGATTCTCTGCGTCGTCGGCGCCAGCGAGAAATCGACAAAGTGGATGCGAATGAACAGAGCCAGCGCGCCGGTCAGCAAGGCGCCTGCCAGCAACCAGAACATTCCGCCGTAACCCAGCGCAGCGATGAGCAGGCCGCCGAGAAGCGGCCCGGCCACCTTGCCGGCGTTCTTGAGCGAGCCGGCCAGACCCATGCCGGCCCCTACCTTGCCGGGCGGCGCCTGCTCCGCGATCAGGGCCACCGTCGCCGGGAAGATCAACGCTTGGGCCGCGCCCATCGCTGCCGCGACCGCCAGCAGACCAACGACTCCTGTCGCTGTCTGCAGGAACGGCAGGCACAGCGCCAGGCAGATCATGCCCAGCGGCACGGCGCGCAGATGTCCCAAGCGGTCGCCCAGCCGACCGCCCCAGGGTTTCAGCAGCAACAGCGCGCCCTCCTGCACCGTGAAGAACAACCCAATCTCGACGGTAGAGTAACCGGCGGTCAGCGCGTACACCGGCAGGAACGCCTTGATCACATAGGTGACAACAAAGACAGCCCCCTCCAGCGCGCCGGAGAGCCAGACCGCAGGCGCGCCGACCAGAACGGCATGGCCCTGCACAAACTGCCGAACCGTTCCCGCCGCCAGAATACCCCTACCTCCTGCTCGCTCGCCGCGCGGCTGACGACGCGGCGCTGTGACCTGGCGCGGCCTCTTTTCCTCCCTCCCTAACGCCAGCACCGGCACGAAAGCAGCCATGCTCAACGCGCCGATCAGCGTGAAAACCGCAACCGGCTCCAGCGTCAGCAGCAGCCAACCGGCCACTGCCGGTCCGACCACGTAGCCGCCGCTGCGCGCCATGCCGAACCAGCCCAGCCGTTCGGCCTTCTTCCTGCCGCTGCGCTCTGCCACATACGCGACCGTCACCGGGCCGTAGATCGCTGTGGCCGTGCCGTGGAGCAAACGAATCGCGATCAACTGGGCCGGTGTCTCGATTAGCCCGTAGAGAAAGGGGACCCCCGCGAAGATCAACGTGCCAATCAGTAGCCACAGCCGCCGCCCCATGCGATCCGAGAGCAGGCCGAAGAGCGGTTTTGTCAACATCCCCGTGAGCGTGGAGATGGCGACAATCAGCCCCAGCAGCGCGTCCGACGCGCCCAGCGACGCGGCGAAGAGCGGCAGCAGGGGCGTCTTGCCCATCTGATAGGCGCTGCGGACGATGAAATCGGCCACAGTAATCTGGAGCAACGCAGGCGTGCCCGCGCCGATGCGGGCAGCGAGAGGTATACGCATCGCGTCGACTCTAAACCACCACCGCCGGCACGTTGGCCGCCTGCACCGCCGCGTTGAAATCTGCCAGGCTTTCGTCCAGAATCGAGTTCAGTTTGTCCAACTGTTCATCGGTCTGCGCGCTGAGATGCTCGAAAACGTCATAAGTCTGCTGAGGCGGCCTTTCGTCCGCCGAGGAGACAACGCTGATGAGATTATGCAACTTGGCGTTGAGCATCGTGTGCAGCCGCAGCCGGTCGAACGCCACCTTGGCCTTTGGTTGAACCAGTTGACCCTCCACCTCGCCCAACTGTTCCGCGATCTGCTCGGCCCGCTCCTGTATCGCGCCCTTTGCCTGCTCGTCCGCCGCGCTGTCCGCCACCATCTCGGCCATCGACTTCACCCGCTCGCGCGCGCGCCGCAGACGCTTGACCGCCTGATGGGTCTCGCTGAGCTTGGCGTTCACCTCCTGCCACAACTCAAACTGAGCCTGCAAGTCTTCCTGGCTGCTCCCCACCTGCGGGTCAACGTACAGTTCAAACGCTTCCGTCTGACTCTCGCCGTCCACGGTCAGGCGCACCTGGTAGACGCCGGGCGGCGCCAGGGCCCCGGTGACGCTCTTTTCGGTGAACGGGTCGCCCTCCAACTGTTCGGCGTCCGCATAGCGCAGATTCCACACGAAACGATTGAGGCCGGTCTTGGCCGCGATATATTGGGCCAGCGGATCTTCACTCTCGTCCTTGTCAGTCTGCGCCGGTTTTGGACCGAAAGAGCCAATCTCGTTGCCACCGGCGTCGAGCACGGTCAGACAGACCTCCTCCGCGCCCTCCGGCAATGTGTAGTAGACGATTGCGCCTTGCGGCGGATTCTCGCCGCCGTCGAGAATCCGCCGCACGTTCTGGCCGCTGTCGTCCTTCCCGTCGCGATAGGTGATCAGCTGGCCGAACGCGAGCGCGTAGTTGCGCCCGTCGCCGCGCGTCATGTTGACGCTCCAGGGCAGCCAGCGTCGCAACGTCCGGCGCGGGGTGAAGAGCTGCGCCGCGCCGTCGTCCGCGGCGGTCAGCGATTCGGTCTGGCGCAGAAGCGTGAGATCGTCCAGTATCCAGAAGGCGCGTCCATGCGTAGCCACCACCAGGTCGTCGTCCTTGATCTGCATATCGTAGACCGGCGCGACCGGCAAATTGCCCGGCATCCGCTGCCACGATGCGCCGTCGTCGAAGGAGACGAACAGGCCCGTTTCCGTGCCGGCATACAGCAGACCGTCGCGCGCCGGGTCTGCCCGCAGCATCCGGGTGATCTCGTTGTTGGGGAAGGCGCCGTCGAGCCGTTGCCAGCTGCGGCCTCTGTCCGTCGTCTTGAACAGATAGGGGCTGTAGTCGTCCAGCTTATAGCGGGTGGCGGCCATATAGACGGTCGACGGGTCGTGCGCGCTCGGCTCGATGACCGTCACAAGGCTCCATTCGGGCAGGTCCGGCGGCGTGACGTCGCGCCAACTGCCGCCGCCGTCTTCGCTGAGATGAATGAGGCCGTCATCGCTGCCCGCCCAGAACACGCCTGCCTCGTGCGCCGATTCGATGAACACCGAAATTGTGCAGTAGTGCTCGGCCCCGCTCGTATCCAACGTCAGCGGCCCGCCCGACGCCTCCAGCTTGCTCTCGTCATTGCGCGTCAAGTCCGGGCTGATCACCTGCCAGGAGCTGCCGTTGTCCGTCGTGCGGAAGACGTGGTTGCCGCAGGTGTAGAGAACATTGGTGTCGTGCGGGCTGAAGAGGATCGGGAACGTCCACGGGAAGCGGTACTTCATAACCTTGGCGCCGAAGCCGCTGAACGGCTCCGGCCAGACCGTCACCAGCCGGATCTGCTTGGTGCGGTGGTCGTAGCGTTGCAGCGCGCCGCCGCCGCCGGGCGAAGAGCCGACCGCGCCGACGTAGACGATGTTGGAATCGTCCGGTTTCACTGCGATGTAGCCGCTCTCACCCGTGCCCGCCGGGTAGCAGTCGCCCCAGGGGATCGCGCCTTTTTCGGTCGCGCTGGGCACTGACAGGCTGGAGTTGTCCTGCTGCGTGCCATAGACGCGATAGGGCTGCTGATTGTCCACGTCCAGATGATAGTACTGGCCGGTGAGTTGGTTGTAAATGGTGCTCCAGGTCTCGCCGCCGTTGAAGCTAACGCAGGCGCCGCCGTCGTTGCCGTTGATCATGCGCTGCGGGTCAGCCGGGTCGATCCATAGCGAGTGGTTGTCGCCGTGGGGCGTGGTGATCTCTCCCCAGTTCGTGCCGCCGTCGATGCTCTTCCACATCTTCAGATTGTTGACGTAGACGGTGTCCGGGTCCTGCGGATCGGCAAAGATGTGCAGATAATACCAGGGCCGGTTCAGCAGGTCCCGGTTGTCTGTCAGATGCTCCCAGTTCGCGCCGCGGTCATCGGAGCGGTAGACGCCCGACTTGTCGCCTTCCGCTTCGACGATAGCCCACAGCCGGTTGGGACGCGCAGGTGAAACCGAGACGCCGATTTTCCCCAGTAACCCCTCCTGCGGCAGGCCCGGGTTGCGGCTGATGTCCGTCCAGCTGTCACCGCCGTCGGTCGATTTCCACAGCCCGCTGTCCGGCCCGCCGCTGATCAGTTCCCAGAAGTGGCGATGCACCTGCCAGATCGAGGCGTAGATGATGCGCGGGTTGGTGACATCCAGCGTGACGTCCACCGCGCCCGCCTTGTCGCTGACATGCAGCACGCGCTCCCAGTTGGCGCCGCCGTCTGTCGAGCGGTAGACGCCGCGCTCATCGTTCGGCCCGAAGGCGTGTCCCAGCGCAGCCACGTACACGATATCCGGGTCCTGCGGGTGGATGCGGATCTGCCCGATGTGGTGGCTGTCGCGCAGACCCACGTTCGTCCAGGTTTCGCCGCCGTCGGTCGACTTGTAAACGCCGTCCCCCCAGCTCACGTCCAGCCGGATCGTCGATTCACCCGTGCCCGCGTAGATCACGTTCGGATCGGCCTCCGAGACCGCGATCGCGCCCACCGATGAGACGTTGAATTGCCCGTCAGTGATGTTTTCCCAATAGTGGCCGCCATCGATCGTCTTCCATACCCCGCCCGCCACCGCGCCGAAATAGAAGACGTTGCTCGCCGTCGGATGACCGGCGGTCGCGACCACTCGCCCCCCTCGGGGCGGTCCGATGCAGCGGAATCTGAGGGCATCCCAGGCCGAAGATTCAGATTTCATCTCTATCTTCCCTCTGTTGTGTTGATTGATGTACGGTGGAATCGATCTGTCAGAAGAGAGGAAGACAGTAGGTTCTCACCATTTCCCTCTCGCACAATGTCAAGTGTCGTTCTGGCTCCTGATTTGGTCTCCTTTTGTTTGTCCTCATTGCCATTGTGCCGCCAAGGTCTTACTGGATTATCTTCAGCCCGTAAGATGCTGTTTGACGTGTGACGAGTATCGGTTAAGAAGAACCAAAACGGAGGCCGGGAATCAGCGAATCCCTTCAACTGGCCGACAGAATCTCCATCTCTGGCGCGGCAACGTCCTGATTTTGCCCTTTAGGCTCCATGCGCGTGGAAAATTCCGACGACGGGTCTGTCGAAGAACTGTTCTGCCCGACTGCCCCAGCCAGCCTTCTGCCACTGCAGCAAGGCCGGCAGAAAGATAAGCGGGGCAAGCAACGTGGCGACGACATTCTTATCGTATAACAGTACGAGCAAAATTAAGCTGTATCAACTGTGATTCATTGAATCGCAGTCGCGAAAGGGTATCTCAGTTTCCCATAGAGGTCAACTTGACAGGGGATCACGGGTGCAACCCAGGTTACGGGTGAAGTGTGAAGAGGGGCGGTCCGGCCATATGGACGGGAAACATCCGCAGGTGAATTTTGGTTGGCGAACTTCGATTCTACCAGCATGTCAAGGTGCTCACTGACTCCCAATTCAGGTTAACGACCTAATGTGAATCCCGTTTGAAACCGGGACTTTTCGGGCGAATAAAGCAATTGAATCATGGCCGTCTCGCCTGCCCTTACGCAATACGCATTACGGAAAGAAGCGGGTCCCCGGCTGAACGCGCATTAGCAGTGGTTGACTCTTGAAGAACTGGTCAAAGAGGGGGCATCTGCAAGCTTGCCTGCGGGCAGAATCGGACTGTGCTTCGCCCGATTCTCGTCAACGAAGACCGCGATCTACGCCGGCGCCGCTAATCATCTCCATCACTTATCACATAAATCACAGTCCGGACAACTGTGAACGCCCATCAGTTCCCTCCGCAACGCCGTTCCCTCCCCTTCGTGCCCCTTCGTGCCCTTCGTGGATCTCCCAGCCCTGGCATCTGACCATAGACTGTCAGGAACGCCCCCCCCATTTTTGGCTGAACCGCCTCCCCACCCACCCCTGCCGCGCCAATACCTCCCCTGTCCAAAGCAAAAGATTTCAGAGTGTGCTACATTGCTTTCGCACCACCAAAATTGCCTCGCCGCCCGCCTGCGGCGACAACAATTTACCAGTCCAAAGCAAAAGATTCCATAATGTGCTACTTTGGTTTCGTAGCGCCAATAAAAGCCCAGCCGCACCTCTGCGGCAACCACACAAAGGAAGAAAAGAAATGACTTCAACACCCTGCAAAAGCCTCAAGAAAGACGGCGCCCCCTGCCGCGGAAACGGCCTCGAGCAACTCGACGGCTACTGTATCGCCCACGCCCCCGCCGACAAAGCATTGGAATGGCGCTCGCGCGGCGGCAAGGCCTCGTCTGCCGCCGCCCGCGCCGACAAACGCATACCCGACCGCCTGCGCGACGCCATCGATAAAGTGTCCACCGGCATGGACCAGGTCCTCGAGGGCAAGCTCGAACCCGCCGCCCTCTCCGCCATTTCCCGCGCCGCAAAAGTACTCATCGAACTCTACCGCCTCGCCGACCACGAGATGGACCTGATTCGCGCCGAGGAAACCGCCGCTGCCGCCGCCCAGGTCGCCGGTGCCGCTGGCGACCCCCAACTCCTCGACGCTGCCGCCGCCATCACCGCCTGGCAGGACCAGTACAGGATCGACGCCCTCATCGACCAGGGCCTTGTTGCGCCCGAACCTGTAGAAACGAAAGGCAAGAACCAACCACAGGCCCGCGTCCTGACCGCCGCCGGCAGACAGCGCTTCGGCTACCAGCGACTGACCAAGTACACAAGGAGGGATATCGACGTCTGCAGAGAACTGGTGATAGACAACCCTCCTGAAGGACATGATCTGCCCGTCGCACTCTATGACCTGTACTTTATCCGTAAGAACCTGAACGAGCTCCTCACCGACTGCGCGCCCGCGTCCCCGCCCGTATTGGACGCCCTGACCGGCCAGCCCCTCAGCCGGCTGCCGGCCGCTGTCATACCCGCGACCGTGCCAATCGTCGGCCCCGGCCAGGCCGAACAGGCTGCAAAAAACCTGCAGGACCTGCTCCAGCCTGCCAACGAGCTGACCCGGCAAATCGAAGACCTGTACGAGAAACGTTATGGGGGTCCGTACGACTATGAGGAAGAGATGGAGGAAGAAGAGAAGGCCAACAAGCCGGCAAACCTCGAGGAGATACGCCGCCATCTCACCGATTTCTCGTTAGCCTGCAGCCTTTTGCCACAAGTGTCTTCAGATGAATAACATATGATTTTATACGACTCGCGCGCGGCCAACGCGCCGTCGCCGCGCATGCGCCGGGCCAAGACCCCTTTCGCCCGCTGCCCATGCACGAAGCCCGCGATCTGCGCCGGCGCCGTTAATCATCCCCATCACATAAACTGCGTAAATCACAGTTCAAACAAATGTCAACGAGCCCTCGCACATGCGCTCATACCTGTGCAACCCCTTCAACCGCCGCAAAAAGGCCACCAGCGCGGCCCGTGCGCCGCCGCCCGTCTGCCGTCATGCGCCGAAAGCTTTTTTGCCCAATCTCTCGTGAACTCTCGTACATCTCTCGTACATGCGCTCATACCTGTCAACCCCTTCCATCCGCCGCACGCGGCCCGTACCCGCCCGCCGCGGCCACGCGCGCGGCCTTCGCCAGCCGCCGCGTCTGCCGTCATGCGCCCAAAAATTCTTGCCCAATCTCACACATTCTCTCGTAATCTCTCGTCTAACGCTCCTGCATCTCTGCCTTCCGTTGACACTTCAAAGCATTGGACAAAGAGGCGACTCCTACAGGCTGCCTGCGGCAAAAATCCCACTGCGATTCGCCCGGTTCTCATGCACGAAGACCGCGATCTGCGCCGCCGCCGTTAATCATCCCCATCACATAATCACGTAAATCACAGTTCAGACAAATGTCAACACCCTCGTACATGCGCTCACACCTGTGAAACCCCTTCAACCCCCGCACCCGACGCGTCACGCTGCGCCCATCCGCAAAATTTTTTCGGAGAGAGCAAGGCAACACATGAATTCACGCGGCAATTCGCGCCACTTCGCGCCAATTTGATACTCACCGCACGCACCGACAGGATACAGAGCAAGGCATCACATGAATTCATGCAGCGCTTTGACCCGCTCTGCGCCTGTGCCCCGCCCGCCGCGACCACGCCCGCGGCCTTCACCCAGCCTCCCGTCTGCCGTGATGCATGAAATGTTTTTTGACCCAATCTCTCGCAATCTCCCGTAGCACTCTCGTGCATCTCTCCTGCCTGTCAACCCCTTCAACCGCCGCAAAAATGCTTCCAAGATGAGTCCCGTTTGAAACCGGGACTTTGCCGGATAATAAAGCAACTGAATCGTGGCCTTCTCGCCTTCCCTCCCGCAATACGCAATCCAAAAAAGCGGGTTCCCGATCTGAACGCACATTAGTTATCCAGTGAACACGAGATTCGTGCCAACCATACCCACCCGTCACCGCAGCACGACCAACGATGACGTTGACCCCGTCAACGGTCTGATTGCCTGCACTTGGCAGGCGTAGAAGCCATCTCACTTGCTTGGATATGGCTCTCTTACTGCCTCCTCTAGCCCCGAACTCGGGTTACATCAATTCAATTGATATTGCAAGGGGTTCCGTTCGAATTGCGCGCGCGTGCCATGATGTTCCCTGTCAGATGAGCCCCCACTTTCGGTTCCACCCGGGGATAACATGCTTCGTGAACCCGCCGGGCCATCGCTTCCGGCGTTTGCGGCCAATGTCCGATCAGCGCGACAATATAGGCGGCGTGTCACGAAGAAATCGCGCTTGCCATGCCAAGCAACTGCCAATCTCTAGCCGAAGGGAAACGCCATGCCACTGCTCTTTGACTTGCCCCAGGCCGAACTGCCCGCCTATCAGGGCGTCAACCCGCGCCCGCATGACTACGACGACTATTGGGATGCGGCCCTCGCTGAACTGGCCGCGGTCGATGCCGACGTGGAGCTTGTGCCCGCCGACTTCCAGGCTCCGTATGCCGAATGTTTTCATATGTATTTCACAGGGACGAAGGGCGCCCGCGTCCACGCCAAACTGTTGCGTCCGCGCAGCGCGTCAACGCCCCATCCTGCTGTGCTAATGTTTCACGGCTATAGCGGTAACGCCGGCGACTGGCAGAGCAAACTGGGCTATGCCGCGGCCGGCTTTACCGTTGCCGCGCTCGACTGTCGCGGCCAGGGCGGCGGGCGCTCGGAAGACGTGGGCGGCGTGCCCGGCTGGACGCTGCGCGGCCACATCGTGCGCGGGCTGGACGGCGAACCGGAAGACCTGCTCTACCGTCAAGTCTTTCTCGACACCGCCCGTATGGCGCAGATCGTGATGGAGATGGAGGACGTGGACGCAGATCGCGTCGGCGCGACCGGCGGCAGCCAGGGCGGCGCGCTCACTCTTGCCTGCGCCGCGCTGGAGCCGCGCGTGAAGCGGGCCGCGCCCATCTATCCCTTCCTCTGCGACTACAAACGGGTGTGGGACCTCGACCTGGACCAGAACGCCTATGCCGAGCTGCGCGAATGGTTCCGTAACTTTGACCCGCGCCATGAGCGTGAAGAAGCGGTCTTCACGCGTCTGGGTTATATCGACGTGCAGTTCCTCGCCGCGCGCATCCGCGCTGAGGTGATGATGGGCGTCGGTCTGATGGATCAGATCTGCCCGCCCTCGACCCAGTACGCCGCCTATAACAAGATCAGCGCGCCAAAACGGACCGTCATCTACCCCGACTACGGCCACGAGATGCCGCCTGGCCTGGCCGATATGATTTTCCAGTGGATGCTGGAGATGTAAGGTAAGCGGAGGTCAGGCTGCGTATACAGCTTGTCGCAGGCCGCGAATGTAGCCGATGGCGTACAGCCGCCCGATCGAAGAGTAACCGAATTCTTCGTTGCTGTCGCCTTCCATCGTCGGCACATGATCCGGCCGCAGCACGCCGCTGAATCCGATCTCGCGATAGGCTTCCATGCAGGCGAGCATATCGGTCTTCCCGTTATCGTGAAACGTTTCGTTGAACTTGGCGGGCTGCCCGCGCACATCGCGGAAATGGACAAAGAAGATTTTGTCCTGGGCGCCGAAATGGCGGATCACGTCCGGCAGGTCGTCGGTCATCAGCGTAAAATTGCCCTGACACAGGCAAATACCATTGGCCGGGCTGGGCACAAGTTCGATGAGGCGCTGGAAGTTTTCGACGCTGCGCATTATGCGGCCCAGCCCCCGGATCGGCGAGAGCGGCGGGTCGTCCGGGTGCATGGCGAGTTTGACGCCCGCCTCCTCGGCAACCGGCACGACGATCTCCAGAAAGTATTTCAGGTTCTCCCACAGCTGCTCTTCACTCACCTCGCCATGTTCCGTCAGCGGCGCGTTGCGCATGACATCGTAGTCGAAACCGGTGACGAGCGCGCCGCCCCGTTCGGGAATCGTCGTGGCCGTGCGCATCCAGCCGAACACGGGCATCCACTCGGTACACCAGACCGGCACGCCCAGCCGCCCCAGATTGCGGATCAGTTCGCAGGCGATTTCGATTTCCTCGTCGCGGCCGGGCAGACCCAGCTTGGCCTTGTCCAACGGCGGGCGGCTCTCCAGCACTTCAAGACGGAAACCGGCGTTCTCGTAGGCGCTCTTGAGCCGCGCCAGGCTCATGAACCCCCACGGCTTCATGTCCGTGTCCGGGTGATCGATCGTGGACATATCCATCATACCCACCGCATTGTTGACGCCGCACTGCTTGATAAGCCTCCACAGGGGCGATCGATGCGCCGGTAACATTTCAGCGATTCGAATCATCATATGTTTCCCTTGGCTATCTGATTATGGTCGCAGGTCTGCGATCGCAGGTCTGCGATCGCAGGTCTGCGATCGTAGGCCTGCGATCGTAGGCCGGTAGTCGGCGTAGGCTGCGCGCCGCCTGCCACCTGTGTCAGAAACATATCACAGATTGTTCTCATCGCAAGTTGCCCGCCGTCACAGGGCGAACGCAGATGACCTCCCGGCGAGTTCTGTTGGCCTCCCCCTGTTTGTGCGTTAAGATATGTCCATTCACCAATCCTGCCCCTTCCTACGAGCACCTGCCGCACTGCTGCGTGCGCCCAATTTGAAGGAAGTTTCGCCAGGGAGAAAACGCGATGACCAATGATGCGAATGCAAGTGAAGTCGCCACCCTGGGAGGTGGCTGTTTCTGGTGCCTGGAACCCCTCTATGAAGAACTGCTCGGCGTGAAACAGGTCGTATCGGGCTACGCCGGCGGCCATGTCGTCAATCCGACCTATGAACAGGTCTGCACCAAGACGACCGGCCACGCCGAGGTCATTCAGGTCTCATTCGACCCGTCCGTGATCACCTTTCGCGAGATCCTCGAAGTCTTCTTCACCTCCCACGATCCGACAACGCCCGATCGCCAGGGCAATGACGCGGGCCCCCAATACCGCTCCGTGATTCTCTACCATGATGAAGAGCAGAAGCGGGTCGCTGAAGAGATGATCCGCGACTTCGCACCACAGATCTGGGACGCTCCGATCGTTACCCAGTTGACCCCATTCGACACCTTCTACAGTGCCGAGGCGTATCACCAGAACTACTACCGGGATAATGGATTCCAGCCCTACTGCCTCTTCGTGATTCGACCGAAAGTGAACAAATTCCGAAAGCAGTGGCAGGCCAAACTGAAAGTGAGTTGAGGCGCGCCATGACCACACAAACTGATATTGCCAGCTTCATCCAGCAGACCCCGCTGGTGGATACGCATGAGCACATGAAATATGAGCATGTCTATCTGGACGACAAGCCGGACATTCTACTCCAGCTTTTCCAGAACTACATTTCTGCCGACCTGCGCGTGGCCGGCGCGTCCCCAGAGGCGCTCGACCGTCTCTACGATCAGAGCGATGCCGACGTTGCGGCTCGCTTCGCGCCCGTGCAGGAGGCGTGGGAGACCGCGCAGTACACGGGCTACGGTGAGGCCGTGCGCATCATCGCCAGCGAACTCTACGGTCTCGACGAGTTGACGCCCGAATCGATCGCCGCGGCCCAGGACAGGAACGGCGCGCTTGTTCAGCCGGGCGAGCGCCTGCGTCTGCTGCGGGATGAGGCCAATCTGGATCACATTCAGACCGACGCCAAGTCGATGGATATCGAGGCCGACCTGTCCGGCCCGGACTTCTTCTTTTACGACATCTCCTGGGTCGATTTCTGCTCAGGTCGTCCCGACCACGAGGCGATCGGAGAAAGCACGGGCCTTGAAGTGACCGACCTTGCCTCCCTGCGAAGGGTTATGGAGACGATCTTCGCGTCCTCCTCGTCCGCCGCCATCGCGGTCAAGTCGCAACACGCCTACAATCGCACCCTGCGCTGGCAGGAGCGGTCCGATGACGAGGCTGCCAGGGCGCTGGACATCTACCTGCGAAACGGCGACGAGATGGACGAAGCGACGAGGCTCTGTCTGGGCGACTGGTGCTGGGCCAGGGGCGTGGAACTGTGCATCGAGCATGACCTGCCGCAGAAGTTACACACCGGCTATTACGCCGGGCATAGCCGGATGCCGGTGGACCTCATCCGCAGCGGGCATCTGTCGCCGCTGCTGGCAAAGTATCCTGACGCCCGATTCGTTCTCATGCACATCGCCTACCCCTACACGGAAGAGTTGATCGCCCTGGCCAAACATTATCCCAACGTCTACGCCGACCTGTGCTGGGCCTGGAGCATCAACCCCTATAGCTCGATGGAGTTCGTGCGCCGGTTCATCCACGCGGCTCCGGCCAACAAGCTATTCCTATTCGGCGGAGACACCGGCTACCCGGGCGCGGCCCTGGCCTACTCCCGCCAGGCGCGCACCTGGTTCACGCGGCTGATGCAGGCGGAGATAGCCGATGGACTTCTCACCGAAGATCAGGCGATCGATCTGGCGCGGCGCTTTATGCACGGCAACCAGAATGCCTGCTTCAATGTAGAAGAGAAGAAGGCGTTCTTGCGCGCCAGCGTTGAAGCGTGAACCGCAACCAGGAGCCAAGCCGCATGGCCGACAGCCGGCCCAACATCGTCTTCATCCTCACCGACCAGCAGCGCTTCGACACGATCGCCGCGCTCGGTTTTGATTACATGGAGACGCCGCATCTGGACCGTCTGGTGCAGGAAGGTGTGAGTTTCACCAACTGCCACATCACAGCGCCCTCGTGCGCGCCGGCGCGGGCCAGCCTCTTCACCGGCTACTATCCCCACACCACCGGCATTCTCAAGAATGGCGACAGCTGGACCCGTTCCTGGGTGGAGGAACTGAGCGCAAGCGGCTACCACTGCGTCAATGTCGGCAAGATGCACACCTCCCCTTTTGAGACGCCGCTCGGCTTTCACGAGCGTTATGTGGTTGAGAACAAGGATCGCTATCTGGAGGGCCGCTACTACTACGACGAATGGGACAAAGCTTTGCGCGCACGCGGCCTCGTAAAGCAGCAGCGCGGGCTATACCGTCAGCGGGCGGACTATGCCGACAGCCTGGGCGCGTTCGACTGGGAGTTGCCGGAGGAACTGCACTCCGATATGTTCGTGGGCGATTTCGCGACTTGGTGGGTACGCAACAAGCCCAGGCCGGATCGGCCGCTCTTCCTGCAGGTCGGTTTTCCCGGCCCCCATCCTCCTTACGACCCCACCCCCCGTTTCGCCCAACAGTATCTGGAAAAGGAGCTACCCGTCCAGGCACTGGCGCCGGACGAGATCGCCAGCCAGCCGCCGCCCTTCCAGGAAATGCGTCTTCACAACTCGGAAGTGGATCACGATTCGGTTGTGCATCTGCTCGACCCGACGCCGGACCAGCGCCATCGCCAGCGCGCATACTATCTGGCCAACGTGTCGATGATCGACGCCAAGGTGGGCGAACTGCTGGCGGCGCTGGAGGAGCAGGGCTACCTGGAAAACGCAGTGGTGATCTTCACGTCGGATCATGGCGATTGTCTGGGCGATCACGGTCACAGCCAGAAGTGGACCATGTACGATACCATCACCCGCGTGCCGGCGATTGTGTGGGCGCCGGGTCGTTTCGCCGGTGGCCGCTTGCTGGACCAGCTCTGCTCTCTGTTCGATCTCGGGCCGACGGTACTCGAACTGGCCGGGCTGGAAGTGCCGCAAGAATTCGAAGCCGAATCATTGCTGCCCGCGCTGAAGGGCCAGGCGTGGCCGGGGCGTGATGCCGTCTTTGCCGAACACAGCCGGGATGGGTTACTGCCGACCGACTATATGACGATGGTGCGCACCGCACAGTGGAAATTGGTCCACTTTGTGGATGAGCCATTCGGTCAGATTTTCGATCTGGTGAACGATCCAGCGGAGGTTCACAACTTGTGGGATGATCCTGCCCATATGGACAGGAAGCAGGAACTTCTGCGTACCCTGCTGGCGTGGCGTATCCGCAGCGGCCTGACAACCAAAGACTGGAAACTGAACTCTCGTTAAAGGATGAGCGCAATGCAGATCACTGACGTGCGAACGATTTTTGTGGACCGCTACCTGTTCGTTGAGGTGGACACCGACGCCGGCATCACCGGTTTGGGGGAGTCCGGCGCCTGGGGCTTTCTGGAGGCGTCGGCCAGCGCAGTGGAGACGTTCAAACGCTATCTGATCGGCCAGGATCCGCTGCGCATCGAGCACCACTGGCAATACTTGTACCGCTGGAGCCACTTCCGCGGCGCGGCGGTGATGGGCGCGCTCAGCGCGGTTGACATCGCGCTGTGGGACATCGCCGGCAAGCATTTCGGCGTGCCCGCCTACCAGCTTTTGGGCGGCAAGGTGCGCGACAAGGCACGCGTCTACTATCACGTCTTCGGTGAAACAAAGGAGGAACTGATCGCCGGTTGCGCCGATGCCAAGCAACAGGGCTTCACCGCCATCGGTCATCTGACGCCCTTCCTCGACGACAGCCGCGACATTCCCTATTTCAAGACGCATGTGGAAATGATCGAGGACGCCGTCGAGACGGTGGCCGCTTACCGGCAGGCGGTTGGACGGGAGGTGGACCTCTGCATCGAAATCCACCGGCGGCTGACCCCGAGCGAGGCGATTGTGTTGGGCCGGGGCATCGAGCCGTATCATCCCTTTTTCTACGAGGATCCGGTCACGCCGGACAATTTTGACGAGATGGCGCTGGTGGCGTCCAAAATCGGCATTCCGATCGCCACCGGCGAGCGCCTGCACAGCATTTGGGAATTCCAGGCTCTGCTTCAGCGGGGAGCGGTGCAGTTCGTGCGCCCGGACGTGTGCATGGTGGGCGGGCTGAGTCACGCTAAGAAGATCGCGGCGCTGGCCGAGGCGTTCCACGTGCAGGTGGTGCCGCACAATCCGCTCAGCCCGGTCAGCACAGCGGCCTGCATCCAGCTGGCGGCCTGCATCCCTAACTTTGCGTTGCAGGAATATCCCGCAGGAGAGGACGAGCCGCCCAAGAGCGAAATCGTCAAGAACGCCTTGGCCCAGAAGGACGGCTTTCTCATCATTCCCGACGCGCCCGGCATCGGCATCGAACTGGCGGAGGACGCGGCCGTGCGCCATCCCTATGTCCCGCGCGAGGTGCAGACGCGCCTCCACGCCGACGGTTCGGTAGTGGATCAGTAGTGCGCCAGTCGCTTTCTTACGCCGAATAATTAGTTGCCAATTACGGCAGAAAGTTAGAGTGGTAGCACGCCCTGGAATTAATTTCGACCCGACCGTCATGGGTGGCAAGGCATGCATTTGGGGGCTTCCCATGACGGTTGGAACAGTCGTCGGCCTCCCTGCAACTGGACGGTCAGCCGAGAAGATTCTGGCCTAATATCCTTACCTGAAACTGGGAGATATCGACCAATCCTTAGCCTACCCAGCATAGAGGCTGGAGAGCGGGAGGTTCCGCTCTCCCTTCTGAAACCGTAAGACTCCTGGTCGAAATGAACCAGTCGCCAGATTGGGTGTTGGTACTGGCGCATCATGGGTGGTCGGCGGTCCTTTGGTCCATGGTCGCCGACCCGCGCGACAGCAACACTATCCACAGTTGACTCTTCGTATGAACGTGTCCTCCGTTTGCCCTGCCACAAAACAAAATGGTATACTGCCCTCCAATATGAAAACCAGCGCGTGTGACGTTCGCACCTTTAGCCCCTCCTCCATCGACGGCATCTCCGTCGGCGGCGTGATCGCGCTTAGATAGCCCGCGCCGGGGAACTGCGCGAAGCACTCCCCGTGCCTGAGCGGGCGCAACTGAAGACGTGAGATGTGGAACGTGACCCGCACAGGCGCGGACATGGCTTCCATGTGTCACGTTTTTTCTGTTCCCAACACACTTGACTATCTACACTTCCATCGAAATTGATCCTCCGTGACAGGAGATTCCCAATATGTCTGACAGGTATACGCACAGCGAGATCGAATCCAAGTGGCAGACGGCCTGGGAAGAACAGGGTCTGTACGATACCGTCGAAGACCCGGACAGGCCGAAGTGGTACGCGTTGACCATGCTGCCCTACACATCCGGCGACCTGCACACGGGCCACTGGTACGCGATGACCCCCAGCGATGCCGCCGCCCGCTTCCGCCGCATGAGCGGCTACAACGTCTTCTTCCCGATGGGCTTTGACGCATTTGGTCTGCCGGCGGAGAATGCGGCCATCAAGAATAACGTGCATCCCCAGGAGTGGACATACAGGAACGTCGAGCGCATGCAGGGCCAGCTTCGGCGCATGGGCGCGATGTGGGCATGGGACCGCGAAGCGATCAGCTGTGACCCGGAGTATTACAAGTGGTCCCAGTGGTTCTTCCTCAAGCTGTACGAGATGGGCCTGGCCTACCGGGAGTTTGCCCCTGTCGACTGGTGTCCCAACTGTAACACGACGCTGGCGCGCGAGCAGGTCTGGGGCGAGGACCGCCACTGCGAACGCTGCGACACGCCGGTCATCAAGAAAGACCTGAACCAGTGGAAGTTCCGCATCACCAACTACAGTGAAGAGTTGCTGGCCGACCTGGAAGAGATCGACTGGCCGGAGCCTGTGAAAGTGATGCAGACGAACTGGATTGGGCGCAGCGATGGCGCGCAGGTCACATTCATGACGGAAACGGGCGCGCCGATTGAGATATTCACCACGCGGCCCGACACGCTGTGGGGCGCGACCTTCATGGTGTTGGCGCCGGAGCATCCCCTGGTGGACGAGATCACCAGTGATGCGCAGCGCGGCGCGGTCGCGGCCTGCGTCGAGCAGGCGAGCCGTCTGGACGAGATCGCACGGACAGCCGAGGACAAGGAGAAGACCGGCGTCTTCACCGGCGGCTATGCCATCAATCCGGTCAACGGGGAGCGGATTTCGATCTGGATCGCCGACTACGTGCTGATGGGGTACGGAACGGGCGCAATCATGGCGGTGCCGGGCCACGACGAGCGCGACTTCCAGTTCGCCAAAACGCACAGCCTGCCGATTCAACTGGTGGTTCAGCCGCCCGCGGATAGCGAAGCCGGCCACGTCCGCAGCGCCGATGATCTGGAATCGGCCTGGCCCGGCGCCGGCGTCATGATCAACTCCGGGCCGCTCGACGGCACGCCCGTGGGCAAGGAGGAGGGCGAGAGCGTCAAGGCGGCAATCGCCTGGCTGGAAAAGAATGGCAAGGGCGTCGGCGCGGTCAACTACCGCCTGCGCGACTGGTTGATCAGCCGCCAGCGGATGTGGGGCACGCCCATCCCGATGATCCATTGCGAAAGTTGCGGGACGGTGCCGGTCACCTACGCCGACCTGCCCGTGCGCCTGCCCGACGATGCCCAGTTCAAGCCCACCGGTGAAAGCCCGCTCAACTATCACGAGGGCTTTCGTTACGTGAAATGCCCCAGTTGCCATGGCGATGCCGAGCGCGAGACGGATACGATGGACACGTTCATGTGCTCCAGTTGGTATCAGTACGCCTATGTCGATCCTTATTACAAAGCGGGCATGCCGCTGGCGGTCGACGATGTGCCCTGGGACAGCGCCCGCGGCCAATACTGGCTGCCGGTCGATCAGTACACCGGCGGCATCGAGCACGCCACGATGCACCTGCTGTATACGCGCTTCTTTACCAAGGCGCTGCGGGATATGGGCGTGGTCGACTTTGATGAGCCGATGCTGCGCCTGTACAATCAGGGCATCATCCTGGGTCCGGACGGCGAGCGGATGTCCAAGAGCCGCGGCAATGTCGTCAACCCGGACGAATACGTGGACAAGTACGGCGCCGACACCGTGCGGGGCTACCTGATGTTCATCGGCCCGTGGGAGCACGGCGGACCATGGGACCCGAGCGCGATCGAAGGAATAAGCCGCTTTCTGTCCCGGGTGTGGAGCGTCGTTGTCGATGAGCCGCACGCGAACGCCGCAAGCGGGCCCGCCGCCGACGATGCGCGCGGCCTGGAGCGCAAGCTGCACCAGACGATCCTGAAGGTGACGGAAGACATGGGCAGCTTTCGTTTCAATACCTCCATTGCCGCGCTGATGGAGCTCAACAACCACCTAATCAGGGTGAAGGAGGCTCTGGCTGGGGCGCCCGAAGGCAGTGCCGAAGCAGGCATCTTGCGGGAGTCGATCCGCACGCTGCTGTTGCTGATGGCGCCGATCTTCCCCCATGTCAGTGAGGAGCTATGGCAGCGGTCGGGGAACGGCGCTGGCGGTCGAGAGGCCGCGAGCGTTCACCTGCAGAGCTGGCCGCAGGCCGATCCGCAGAAGGCCAGGGAGGACGAGATCACCGTTGTCGTGCAGGTCAATGGCCGCGTGCGCGACAAGCTCACCGTCGCGCCGAATACGGCCAAAGAGAAGCTGGAGGCGATGGCGCTGGCTTCAGACAACGTGCAGCGGTGGATGAACGGCAAGCAGGTGCGCAAGGTCGTTGTCGTTGCAAACAAGCTGGTGAACATCGTGATCGGGTAACGGGCGGTCTGCCGCCATCGGGTGAAGCCATGCGAGTAATGATAGATCTCTGCGTCGTCCCCATCGGCGTGGGCGTATCGGTTTCAGAATACGTCGCGGCCTGTGAGCGCATCCTCGACGAGGCCGGCCTGCGTCATCAGATGCACGCCTACGGCACCAACGTGGAGGGCGAGTGGGATGAAGTCTTCGCCGCCGTGAAACGCTGCCATGAGGTTGTGCATGGAATGGGCGCACCGCGTATATCCACCAGCCTGAAAGTTGGCACGCGCAGCGACCGCGAGCAGAGTATGCAGGACAAGATCGATAGCGTCAACCGCAAGCTGGAGGCAAGGAAAACGCCCGACTCGACCGCCTGATTCAACTGAGGGGGTCGGCCTGAGCAAAGGAATCCCATGAGCGGAGACTGTGTTTTCTGCAAAATCGTGGCGGGGAAGCTTCCCTCGGATCAGTTGTACCAGGATGAACTCGTAACCGCATTTCGCGACATTTCAGCCCAAGCGCCGGTCCATCTGCTGATCGTTCCCAACCGGCATTTCAGAGATCTGGGTGAGATGGGCGATGAGCAAGCGGAACTGATGGGTCGCATCGCGCAGGTTGCCGGGCAGTTGGCCGCGCAGGAGGGTGTCGCCGCCGACGGCTGGCGCTTTGTCACCAACATCGGCGCGCACGGCGGTCAGGAGGTCTTCCACACCCACTTCCACCTGTTGGGCGGGCGTCCGCTCGGCCCGCTCCTGGCGCGCTGAGTCAAAGGAAGGGCTGGTCAGTGGCTACCGGCTGCTGGCCACTCGTCGGCGTCCGTCTACTTAACCACAGCCATCGCCAGCCCGTCGGCGTAGGGGATAACCGTGCTGACAAGCCGTTCATCCCGGCTGAGTTCGCGTGCAAAGCGGCGCATCCCCTGTACCCAGTCCGAATCCTGCCGGTCGGGATCCATCAGACTTCCCCACATATAAACGTTGTCCCCCAGGATGACAGTCCCCGGGCGGCTGTATCGCAGCGAATAGTCCAGATAGCCGGGGTAGTTGTTCTTGTCGGCGTCGACGAAAATGAGATCGAATGGCGCCTCGTCTGCCAGGCCGGGAAGCAGTTCCATCGCCGCGCCGACCCGCACCTCTATCTTGTCTGACAGCCCCATGCGTCGCCACTGTTCGCGGGCGAAATCGGCGTGCTTTTGCTCCTGTTCCAGGCCGAACAGCTTGCCGTCAGGCGGCAAAGCGCGCGCAATCCAAGCCCCGCTGTATCCGCCCAGTACGCCGATCTCCAGGACTTTGCGCGCGTTGGTCAGCTGCACCAACACCTGCAGGAACTTGCCTTGCTCAGGGCCGATGCTTATGTGGGGCAGGCCGGCCGCGTCTGCTTCCGCTTGCAGGCGCGCCAAGTCGTCATCGTCGCTATGGAAAAGATCGCGCAAGAACTGCTGGTAGGGATCGATCTCAGTCAATTTAGACATCAGTTTTCTCCAAAATTTGTCTCCTACTTCACCAGCGCGGCATCTAGTGCGTCGGCCACCGTACGCGCGCCGACAACTTCAATTTCGGGATGAGGCTCGGGCGCAGTTGCGTTCTGGGGATCGGACGCTGTCGGTTGGTCCCGGCCCGCCTGCTTGCGCCTGAGCGCATGGCGGGGCACGATCGCGCGCGTGAAGCCGAGCTTTGCCGCCTCGCGCAGACGGTGCGACAACTGACTGACGCTGCGCAGTTCGCCGCTCAGACCGATTTCGCCCATTAGCGCAACCTCGGCAGCGATCGGCACGTTGCGATAGCTGCTGGTGATGGCCGCGGCAATCGCCAGATCTGCGGCCGGTTCCCCGACGCGCAAACCGCCAATCACATTGACGAAGATGTCCTGGGCGCCCAGCGATAGGCCCAAGCGCTTGCTCAGCACTGCCGTCACCAGCAGCAGGCGGTTGAAATCCACGCCATTGCCTGTACGTCGCGGCTGGCTGAACGCGGTCGGGCTGGCAAGGGCTTGCACTTCGACCAGCAGCGGTCGGCTGCCCTCCATCGGCACGGCGATCGCGCTCCCGGCGGCGTTTGGGAGCCGCTCCGCCAGGAACAATTCTGAGGGGTTCGCAACCGCCGCCATGCCCCGCTCCGTCATCTCAAAGACGCCGACTTCATTCGTGCTGCCGTAGCGGTTCTTGATCGAATGCAGCAGTCGATAGGCGTGGAAGCGCTCTCCCTCCAACTGGAGTACGGCGTCGACCATATGCTCCAACACGCGCGGGCCGGCGATGGCGCCCTCTTTGGTTACGTGACCGACGAGGAATAGCGGAATGTTGAGTTGTTTGGCCTGTCGCAACAGCTGGGCGGCGCAACCTCTTACCTGCGATACGGAACCGGCCGCGCTGGCGCTGGCTTTGCTGTGGATGGCCTGAACGGAATCGACGATTACCAGCGCGGGTTTGATCCGCTCGATCTGTTCCAGGATCTGCTCCAAAATCGTTTCTGCCAAAATGAGCAGCCGTTTTTCATCCAGCCCCAGGCGTGCGGCCCGCTGCGCGATCTGATAGGCGCTCTCCTCTGCGCTGACGTAAAGAACCTGGCCGACCCGGCGCGCCACGTCCGCCGCCGTCTGGATGAGCAGCGTACTCTTGCCAATGCCCGGATCGCCGCCCACTAGAATGCCTGCGCCAGGAACGATTCCTCCCCCCAGAACGCGGTTCAGTTCGGGATTTTTGAGCGTGAGACGGCGCGACGGCTCATCGGGAATATCGGGCAGGGGCAGAGGAGCCGGCGTGTCCAGCGGCCCGGCGCCGGCGTGGCTCAACGCATTCGCGCTCTGCTGGATGCGGCTCTCTTCCAGCGTGTTCCATTCACCGCAATCCGGGCATCTGCCCATCCATTTCGTCTGAGCGCCGCCGCACTCGCTGCAGATGTATTGCGTCCTGACCCTGCTCGCCACCGACGCCCTCCTCTTTTGCCCTTCGCCGAGGCCCAGCAAACATGGAGCCGGCTCAGGGCAAAATGCTCCTTTACGCCGGCGCCGGAAACGCCTGCACCAATTCCAGCACCTCGTCGCGCACTGCCTCTTGCAAAGCTGTATCGTCGGGATCGTGGGCAATCGACGCAATCCAGCGGCCTATCTGTTCAAACTGCGGCGCTTTCATCCCCCGTGTCGTGGCCGCGGGCGTGCCCAGCCGGATGCCGCTTGTAACCATCGCCTTGCGCGTGTCGAACGGAATCATGTTCTTGTTACAGTGAATTGCTGCGTTGTCGAGTGCCGACTCCACCACCTTGCCGTTGATCTCTTCCCTGCCCAAGCTATTCAGATCGATCAGCAAGAGATGATTGTCCGTGCCGCCCGATACGCTGCGCAGGCCCTCCCGTTGCAGCGTATCGCTCAACGCCTGCGCATTGTCAAGCACCTCCTGCTGATACGCCTTGAAGGAGTCCTCCATCGCCAGCTTGAACGCGACCGACTTCGCCGCAATGATGTGCATAAGCGGGCCGCCCTGGATGCCGGGGAAGACCGCCCGGTTGATCGCCCTGGCGTGTTCCTCCTTGCACAGGATCAGGCCGCCGCGTGGGCCGCGCAAAGTCTTGTGCGTGGTGGTTGTTACGACATCACAGTAGGGCACGGGGTCGGGATGCAGCCCGACGGCGATCAGCCCGGCGACATGGGCCATGTCCATCATCAGGAGACAGCCGGCCTCATCGGCGATCTCGCGCAGGGCGGGATAGTCGAAATGGCGAGGATAGGCGCTGGCGCCCACCAGCAGGAGCCGGGGCCGGTGCTCCGCCGCCATCCGCCGGATGATGTCGTAGTCGAGCTGCTCCGTTTCGGGATTGAGGCCGTAGTGGACGAAGTTGTAGTAGTGGCCCGAACTGTTGAGATGGAAGCCATGACTCAAGTGGCCGCCGTGATCCAGTTTCATCGCCAAGACGGTGTCGCCCGGCTTCAACAGCGCCATGTAGACCGCCGCGTTCGCCTGGGCGCCGGAGTGGGGCTGCACGTTGGCCCGCTGCGCGCCGAAGAGCGCCTGCGCCCTTTCAATGGCAATCTTCTCGGCGATGTCCACGTACTGGCAGCCGCCGTAGTAGCGCCGCCCCGGATAGCCTTCGGCGTACTTGTTCGTCAGAACACTGCCCGCCGCCGCCAGCACCTCGGGCAAGACGTAGTTCTCGCTGGCAATCAACTCGATGCCGTTCGTTTGTCGTTGCCGCTCCAACTCGATTGCCCGGTAAATCTCGGGGTCGCTCTCACGCAGAATCTGCCTGGGATCAGGCTGGTCGGTCCAGGCGGGCAAGCTAATGTCAACCTCCTGCGTTATCGTTAGAAGCTCGTTCATAAAGGTCCGCTCCTGACTCTTTCAAGGCCTCCAGCGCTCAATATCGTGTCATATCGCGCCAACATGGTACATTAGCACGGGCCGGGGCTTTCGTCAATTTCGGGGTGATATTTGGGAATTCACCAACCGGTAATTCGCTCTCTACTCCTTCTGAGATCGCGCCTCCATCTTTCCAATTCTCGATACAGTTGATCCACGATGAGAATCCGCGCAAGGAGCGCCGCGCCGTTGTCTACTGCAGGGAAAAAGGCGTATGATAGAATGGCAGGCACTGAAATGTGGGTGATCCGACCGACAGGGCAAGGGGAGTGCTGTCAGGCCGCCACGAATTTTTCAAGGATGCCGCAATGCTGCTGCCGCCGACACATTCGTTCGGGCAAAAACCTGCTGAACTGCATCAGCCAGAGGAATCTCGTGCCAGATGCGCCTTTCGATTACGTCTGACGCCCGGCATTCTTCTGGCCGCGTTGCTGTTTCTATGCGCGGCATGTAGTCAGCATGAGATTACGGGCACAGTCTTTGAAGATGTTGAGCCGGCTGCGCCGATTCTTGGCGAAAACTACGACGGTTCACCCTTCAATCTCGCTAATCTGAAGGGTGAACCGGTCCTTCTGTTTTTTGGCTATACATTTTGTCCGGATGTTTGCCCGCTGACGATGATGGAACTGGCCGCGGCCAAACGCGCGTTGGAGGAGGACGCGCCCGTCCTGGCCAGTGATCTCCAGGTCGTCTTCGTCTCCATCGACCCACAGCGCGACAATCTCGCCCGCCTTGAGCCATACGTCCTGGCCTTCCATCCACAGTTCTACGGCGTACGTGTCCCGGAGAACGAGCTTGAGGCGCTCAAACTGGCTTACGGCCTCTATGTCGAGCCCCCGGAAGGGCAGAGCCTTTCGGACGAATACTATCTTCTTGATCACACTTCTCGTGTCTTCCTGATCGACCGCGAGGGGAACTGGCTGGGACTATTCAGCGCGGATGTGACCGCGCAGGAGTTGACCGCCGACCTGAAGGCGCTGCTGCGTTGAGTTGCGCTGCGCGTTGCTCCGATTCGGGACAGAGACCAGAACATGCGCACGTTTGTCGCGATTGAGATTCCTCCTGACGCAAAACAGCGGTTGCGAACGGAGCAACGGCGCCTGCAGGAACTCCTGGCGCGGCACAATCTGCCGCCGGTCCTGCATTGGACGAACACGGACAATCTGCACCTGACCTTGCGCTTTCTAGGCGAGACCGAAGAGGAGCAGCGCCGGCAGATGCAGGCCGGGCTGGCCGGGATTGCGGCGGCGAATGGGCCCTTCGCCCTGTCGCTGTCACGGCTCGGCTGCTTTCGCTCATGGAACAATCTGCGCGTTCTATGGGTGGGGATCAGAGGTGAGACCGAGGCATTGCTGGCTATGCAAACGGAGGTTGAGTGCCTGGCCCGGCGGGCGGGCTTCGAGCAGGAACAAAAGCGTTTCTCGCCCCATATCACGCTGGCGCGCCGCGTGCGCAATGCCCCGCGTGCTGCAATGCGCGCGGCGTCGGACCAGTTGCGCAGGGCAGCCTCGCAGGAACTGCCCCAGTCGGAATTCGACTGGAACGTTCGCGATCTGTATTACATTCGCAGCGTGTTGGGCAGAGGCGGTGCGCAGTACTCGACGCTGGGGCGCTGTTCTCTGGCTCAAGAATCAGAGTAAGTTTGCTAAAAGCGGGGTTCATCCGCAGGCAATTCCGCCGTGCGCGGGGCAACCATCTCTTGCGCAATCGGTGTATCCTCTCTTTGCGTCCTCGCAAGGGACTCTGCCCTGGGCCGGGACATTGGTTGCTGCGGCTCTTGGCGGATAGGTGGGTCCTCTTCACGGGTCGCCCGGTCTATGCCCAAGAAGACAAAGCCCAACGGCGCGCAGATCAGGCTGCCGCTGATGAATCCCCATAGGCTCAGCCCAACGATGCCGATGATCTGCGCCTGGATCTGACCGGGAAAGTCGCTTTGAAAGTTCTGCGCGGCCAGCAAACCTGTCACGCCCTGACCGGAGACGCCCAAATAGCTGTCGACGCCAATCTGCTGCCAACCCGTGCCTGCCGCGCCGTCAGCGAATATCCCCACGCATAACAGCCCGATTGCAGCTGGTAAACCTGTGGTGGCGATGACTCCGGTGCCGTCGTTGAGGCGGAACACTCTGTTGAGCGCAAATGTGATGAACGGCACGCTTCCTCCGGCCAACAGGCCGATCAGCAGCGCGCCGAGGTGCCCTGCAAATGGACCCGCGGCCAATCCGGCAATGACCCCCGCGACCAGTCCACGCGCGCTCATCCCCGGGTTGCTTGTGCCGGAAACGAACCACGTATAGAGGAGCGGAACGGTAATGCCGCCGGCCGCATAGAGCAGGCCGTTGACTGCGGTACGCATTGCAGTGAATGGATTCAAGCCCAACTGCTGAACCGGGCTTGCCCACACCCACCCCAGCACGCCAGACATAACAAAGAGCGCGCCGACAACAGCCAGCATCGGCAGGTGGACGGAAGGCAACTCCGGATCGGACAGCGCCTGCGGCCTGCGAATGGGCAGCCAAACCAGCAGGGCGGCGAGCGTTGCGGAAGCAGCCACGAGAAAGACAGAGCCTGCGCCGCCAAAATCGACCAGCCCGTGCCCTAAACCGAGGTTGCGCCCCAGCGCCCCCAGCCAGCCGCCGCCCTGTACCCAATTCCCTGCCAACGGATAGACAATGCCGCCGACCAGCAGCGCGATGATCAGAGTCGCCACCGCCGGCGCGCGCCCCCGCAAAGCCACCACCGGTATCATCGCCGCGGCCATGGCCCAGGGTACATGCGCCAGGAAAAGGCCCAGCGCGGCTGGGGTCGCCGCCGGACCGGCGAGGAACCAGCCCTCCAGTCCTGCCGCGATCCAGCCGACTCCCCAACCTTCGGGCAGCGGAATCCAACCCCGCACCAAGCCGGCCAGTTCCGGGTTATCCGCGTATAGGAAACCCACGCTGCCGAACTGAAAGGCGAATCCGACGGCCCAGTAGCCCATACAGGCCAGACAGAAAGCCGCCAGTCCGCCCAGCGCGGCGTCCCATGCCCGTTGCGTTTGCAAGCCGGACGCGACCACTAGGATCAGGCCCGCGGGCACAAGAAAGGCAAGACCGCTGGTGGTCAGATGCCAGAGATAGGAAACGTCCATAGGATTGCTGTTCATGCGTCTGCCAACTGATATCAATCTTGCAAACCTGAGGTTAGCATAGCAGATAATGAAGAACTGACCAAAGAATCCTGAGGAGTAAGGCGCCGCGGCCAAGCCTGCATGGAACATTTCACCCGCCCTCTGCGTTGGTCATGGGCAGTCTAAGTGATACAATGCTTTCGGCGTCCGACGTAGGCAGCGCAGGCCCCGGGGGCTAAACAGGATGAGCGTGTAACCGTGCAAAAGGAAGCGAACTATCGCACTTTAGATCGACAGAATCAATGGGAATCCGTCCTCTTCCATCTGATCCGGCTCGGTTTTCTGGCCTTGGTCCTTGTCGTCCTTTTGGGTGTGGGGAGCGTGGCACAGGCCCACTTGACCGAGCAATTCCTGGCGATCGAGCAGCAGTCTGCCGGGCTCATCGATCCGGACAGGGGTGAAGATGCGTTGACGCCGGAGAACATAGAGGCCCAGGTTTTGGCCTGGAATCTGCGTCTGAAAGAGGATCAGTTGCTGATCCCTGCGGGCACTGATCCCCGGCCCCGCCCATTCACGATCAATCTGGGCGAGCCTGCCCGCTATATCTCCGCCCGCTTAGCCGCAGCCGGGTTTGTCCACGACGCAGACCTCTTCAATCTGTATCTGCGGGTGAACCGCCTGGACAGGAACATCGAGGCCGGCAGTTTCATGTTGGCGGAGTCGATGACCATTCCGGCAATTGCGCAAGAGTTGCAGCAGGCCCGGTTCGAAGAGGTTTTGGTGACGATTCCCGAAGGCTTTCGGTCTGAGGAGATCGCGGAGCGGCTGGCGGAGAATTTCGTGATCGACGGTGAGCGTTTCCTGACGGCTGTGCGCCAGCCCCGCAGCTTGAGCCTGTTTGACCAATACGATTTCCTGCAAAGGCTGCCTGACGGCGCGTCGCTGGAGGGGTATCTCTTCCCTGACACCTACCGTTTCCCCGTCAATGTCAGCGAACCGGAGATCGTGTTGGCCTCGATGCTGGACAACTTCGAGAATCGGGTAGGCACGGAGGGTCTCATCGGGGGCAGCAGCGGCCTAAGTGATTATGACCTCATTACGCTTGCGTCGATTGTGGAACGGGAGGCGGTGCAGGAAGATGAACGTCCACTGATCGCCAGCGTCTATCTGAATCGGCTCAACAATTCCTGCCCGGATGTGGGGGGGCGTTACCTGCAGGCCGATCCGACCGTACAATATGCCAAAGGCACGACCGGCAACTGGTGGTGGAAGCCACAAACGATCGAAGAGTACGCACAGGTGCAGAGTCTGTTCAATACCTACCTCTACCCCGGGCTCCCGCCCGGCCCCATTGCCAGCCCCGGTCTGCTCGCAATCGAAGCGATAAGAGATCCAGGCCAGTCGCTTTACTGTTTCTTTCTGGCCACTGGCGAAGACGGGCGTCATATCTTCGCCCAGACGCTGGCAGAGCACGAGCGAAATCTGTCGATCTACGGTTATCAACCCTAGATTTCCAGCATCAGAAGGCGCAAAAGCCGTTGATGATACGTTCTGGCCGCACCTGGGGACGGCTTAGGCATGACCTAACCGGGACACCTGAATATTCCCAGTCGACGAACGTTCGTGGTACGATTGGAGTGTCCCTACCTTCTGTGTTCCTTGTATGCTGCAGCTTCGTTATCGCTTTCGCATTCTCAGCCTGCACCGCCACGCGGCCAGTGGTAAAGATCGGCTTGCTGGCTCCCTTTGAAGGGCTGCACCGTGAGAGGGGCTACGAAGCACTTGCGGCCATGCGCGCGGCATTGGCAGAGCAGCCGCTATCTGATGTGGAGGTGCTGCCCCTCGCGCTCGACACATCCGCAGACCCGTCACAGGCCCGCCGCGCGGCCGCGAAACTGTTGCGCGACGAAAGCGTTGTGGCCGTCGTCGGGCCATTGCGACCGCAGCAGGTCGCGGCGGTCGCCGATCTCATCGCCGTCGCCGATGTTATTTGGCGGTTGCCGACGGCGCCATCCTCGGCAGAAAAGTTGCAGATGCTGGTGACCGCCTTCCTGACTCAGATCGACGGCAAAAACATCCTGCTTGCCGGCCAGAATTCAGGCTGGCCCCAGTTGTCGGCTGACGAGTGGTCAGCCAGATCGGGCAAGGATGTGACTATCGGCGACGAAGTGGAAACCGACGCGTCTGTAGATGCCATACTCTGGTTGGGCGATGCACCGACGGGCGCGGCGTTTCTGACCCGTCTTCGGTCAGAAAATCGTACCGTTCCCTTCTGGACAACGAGCATCGGCGGTGATCCGGTCTTTGCGGCTCTGTTGCTCGAGAAGTTGGATGGCGCGGCGCTTGGCCCCGTGTATTGGGGAATCGCGCTGGACGGCAGTGTCAGTGCAGGTCAGTTCAGGGAGTGGGCTGCAACGCATGAACCCTCCACACCGACTGCGTATGCCGTCTTTCGGGCCACGCAAGCGGCGTTGGAGCAAGTGGGGGGAAACAAAGCGCGATCCGACACGCAGGCACTGGCGATATTCACTCTCGAACGCACAGGAAGCAGTGAATTGGCCGAAATCGTCCCTTTCCCTTGAGTCGCGTCGGGTCAGGACCGCCATTTGACTTGCACAGCCCCATCATATTTTCGCAGAGCTCACAATGCGTCTACTCATCATCTCCTGGGAGTACCCTCCGAATGTCGTGGGCGGGATTGGCAAACACGTGGCGGAGCTTGTGCAGGCTTTCGCAGGCCTGGCCATCGAGAGCAGTGTTCCGCTCCAGTTGGACCTGTTGACCCCTCACAGCGGCAACGCTCCTGAAATCGAAGAACTGTCGGAGACGGTTACGGTCTATCGGGTGGAGATGCCGTTTGTCAATCCCCTGGACTTGTTCAACAGCGTCATTGACAACAACCGCTATCTGGAGGCCAAAGCCAAGGAGTTGCACAATTATGCGCCTTATGATCTTGTCCACGTTCACGAATGGTTGACCGCCTCCGCTGGTATTGGGTTAAAGCACGATTGGAAGGTGCCCCTGGTCGTGACAATTCACGCCACCGAAAGGGGACGGCACCATTCCCACCTGCCGAGTGAAACCAGCCACCAGATCAATCAGTTGGAGTGGCAGGTCTGCTACGAAGCCTGGCGGATTATCGTATGCAGTTCGTACATGGCCGGAGAACTGGGCAGGTTCTTTGACGTGCCGCTGGACAAGGTGATCCTGATCCCAAACGGCGTTGACATCACTCCGTTTCAGTCATGTTCGGCGGAGCGCGTGCAGGACCTGCGGGCGAAGTATGCGCCTGACGGGGAGAAACTGCTGTTCTTCATCGGGCGCATCACTCCGGAGAAGGGCGTACACGTATTGCTGCACGCGCTGCCCGCTTTGCGCCAGAGATATCCAAATGTGCGCCTGCTGGTGGCGGGAAAGAACAGCGAGCAGATGCAGCCGCTCGTGGACGAGTTGGGAATCGGAGATCTGGTGGAGTTGCTGGGGTTCATCGATAACGAGACGCGAAACTGTCTCTATCGCGCTGTCGACGCGGCGATTTTTCCCAGTCTCTACGAACCCTTCGGAATCGTGGCGCTTGAGGCGATGGCCGCCGGTTGCAACGTGATTGCCAGTGACGTCGGAGGCTTGGGCGAGGTTGTCGATCACAGGCGCACCGGCCTGACCCTGGTGGCCAACGATCCCCAAAGCATTGTCTGGGCTGTGGACCAGCTCTTTTCCGATGCGGTCCAGGCGCAAGCGATGTGCGCACGGGGAATGCAAGAGGTGATCCGCTCCTACGACTGGTGCGCGATCGCCGCTTCCACCCTGGATACATACCGATCGGTTGTCGCGCAGCGCCAGGGTATCAACTGGTGATTCGTTCCAGGATGATCGGCAACTCGACCGAATCGGCCGGCGATGCGCCAGAAGAGTTGCTCCCCAGATCCGTGAAGGTGTAGGCGTCCTGTATCTGAGCGGCCGCGAGTGTGGCGGCATCGCTGTCAGCGGCGTGGACCGCACAGAGTCGATCGCCGGCGCGGACCCGCGCACCCACCTTGGCCGCCAGCACAACGCCCACCCGGTGGTCGATAGCGTCTCCCTTTTGCTGTCTGCCGCCGCCCAGCGCCACAACCGCCAGGCCGATGGCGCGCGCGTCCAAAGCGCTGACGACGCCGTCCTGTAGCGCCGGCAGGTCGAGAGTGACGGGCGCTGCGGCCAGGCGCTCTTGATCGACAACGCAATCCGCCTCGCCACCCTGGGCCGCGACAAATTCGACGAACTTGGCAAAGGCCGCGCCGGAACTGATGGCGTTCTCCACCCTGCCTTTGGCGATGGCGACCGCGGCCTTTTCTCCCTTCGATTCCCGCTCCTGCCGCAGCTGCGGATCGCCCAGCAACAGCATCTCGGTTGACACTGCCTCGGTCAACTCCTGGAAATCATGCGGCCCGTTGCCGTTCAACGTCTCAATCGCCTCGCGCACCTCCAGGATGTTGCCGACCGCCCGCCCCAATGGCTGCTCCATCGCCGTGATCAGCGCCGTCACCCGGCGGCCGGCGCCGCGGCCGATCGAGGCCATCAGCCGGGCCAGTTCTACGGCCTGGCTCAAGGATTCCATGAACGCGCCGCGTCCGCACTTTACGTCAAGGACGATGGCGTCAGCACCGGCCGCCAGCTTCTTGCTCATGATGCTGCCCGCAATCAGAGGCAAGCTGGGGACGGTGCCGGTAACATCCCGCAACGCGTAGAGCCGCTGGTCGGCGGGCGCCAGTGTGGCCGTTTGAGCAGCCACCACCAGCCCCACCTCCCGCAGTTGACGCCGGAACTGCTCTTCGCTTAAGCTCGCGCTCCAACCGGGGATACCCTCCAGCTTGTCGATCGTGCCACCCGAAAAACTGAGACCGCGCCCGCTCATCTTGCCGACCCGCAGCCCGCAGGCGGCCACTATCGGGCCGACAGCCAGCGTGGTCTTGTCGCCGACGCCGCCGCTGGAATGTTTGTCCACAATCAGTTTGCCGGCCTGCGCCAGCCCGCGCAGATCCAGCGTCTCTCCACTCGCGGCCATTGCCAGCGTGAGCGCGGTCGCCTCCTCCGGCGTCATCCCCTGAAAATAGACAGCCATCGCCCAGGCGGCGATCTGATAGTCGGGGATCGTGCCCCGGACTGTTCCGTCCATCAGGAACCGCAGTTCATCGGCTGTATGCTCGCCGCCGTCCCGTTTCTTTGTGATCAGATCAACAACGTTCATAGCGGGCTTCTTGGGCGCTGTCGGCGTCGGTGGTATACTTTCCAATGCGCCGGTGGCCGACTCAGAAAATGTCACGCTCGCGACGGTGCATACAGCGCCAGGCCGGAGCGGAGCGCTTGCAGGCAGCCGAATTGGTGAAGAGTCCTTTCAATTATCTATCCAGAGCGACGAATGGGCAAGACAGTTACAGTGGTAGGCGGGGGATTGGCCGGTACGGAAGCTGCCTGGCAACTGGCGCAGCGTGGCATCGCCGTGCGGCTGTACGAGATGCGTCCGGTACGCCCTACGTCCGCTCATGTTACCGACCGGCTGGCGGAATTGGTCTGTTCCAATTCAATGGGCAGCACGCTGCCTGACCGGGCGCTGGGCATTCTCAAGAGCGAGATGCTGAGCCTGGGCAGTTTTGTCATTCGCACGGCGTTCAAGCACGCACTGCCCGCCGGCCAGGCGCTGGCCGTGGGACGAGAGGAGTTCGCCGAGGAGATCACTGCCCGCATCGCCGCGCATCCCCAGATTGAACTGATCCGCGCAGAGGTGACGGGAATCCCCGACGGCCCGACAATTCTGGCGACCGGCCCGCTGACAAGCGATGCCCTGACGCGCGCAGTCCAATCGCTGACCGGCCCTTATCTCTACTTCTATGACGCGATGGCCCCAATCGTGACCTTCGAGAGCATCGACCGCTCGATCGCCTTTCGCCGCAACCGATGGGACAAAGCCAACAGCGCCGGAACCGACGAAGGCGATTATCTCAACTGCCCTCTCGACCAGCCGCAATACGAGGCGTTTGTCGACGCGCTGCTGGCCGCGCCCAGGATTGAACTGTCCGGCGCGGACAAGGAGCTTGAACGCTATTTCGAAGGCTGTATGCCGATTGAGGCGTTGGCGCAGCGGGGTAGGGACGCGCTGGCTTTCGGACCGATGCGGCCAGTCGGTCTGCGCGATCCGGTCAGCGGGCAGCGCCCCCACGCCGTGGTTCAACTCCGGCAGGACAACGTAGCCGGTACGCTTTACAATCTTGTCGGTTTCCAGACAAATATGAAGTGGGGCGCGCAGGAGGAAATTCTGCGGATGATCCCTGGTCTGCAGGATGCCGAGTTCGTGCGTCTGGGGCAGATGCACCGCAACACGTTTATCAACAGCCCGACCCTCCTACATGAGACCCTGCAATTCAATGGACGCGACGATCTGTTTTTTGCCGGTCAGATCACCGGCACGGAAGGCTACGTTGGCAGCGCGTTGGGAGGGCTTCTGGCCGGGATCAATATGGCGCGCCTGATGGCCGATGAGCCGTTGATGCAGATGCCGCGCGCCTCGATGAGCGGCGCGCTGTTCCACTACATCACACATGCGGCGGCGGATGACTTTCAGCCCATGAAGGCCAATATGGGCCTGCTGCCTCCTCTACCGCAACGCGTCCGCAACAAGCTCCAACGCTACGCGGCCTACGCGCAACAGGCGAAAAAGGAAGTGGAAAGCTACCTGAAGCGAATGGAATTTACGCCGGTTTCCTGACGTGGGATTCCGTAGGCGAGTAGCCTTTACTCGGGGGCCCTGGCGTTGATTACGGCGAGCAAGGCGTTGGTCTGTTCCAGCTTCACCCGGTAGATTTCGAAATCGCCAAAGTAGGCCATTTCGTACCGGTCACCCTCAAATTCTCCCGTAAAGAACCAGCGCTTGGTATACTGCATCGAGGCGAGCATACCTGTCCGAACGTCGTGGCAGGTCAGACCGTTATAGACCGTCGACCAGCCGCTCTCTTCGATGACTTCCGCTTCCTGCTCATCGCTGCACCAGACCTCGATCTCCTCGCCGGTACCTAGGCGGAACAGGGCGTTTGCATCACCTGGACTGGGGCCAATCCAGTAGTTGAAGAAGAAGAGACCGGTGCTGTTGGGATAGCGCTCCGTGCCTTCGATGCGGTCAATCTGATGCGGCCAGGTGGAATCTTCTCCGCAAGCCCCTCCCCACGTCACGATGCGGTTGATCTCCAACCAGCGCAGGTTGCGATTGTCAAGCACCTCCGTTCGGGAGACGGCTGAGCACTCGCTGACAGCGCAGCGTCTGGAGCCGCATTCGTACTGCACGTTCCAGATGGCCGCCAGATCGTCGGGGAACAAAGGCAGCAGGACGGGCAAAGCCTGGGCGGCCTCGTCAGCGACCACGACGGATTGGGAGACCCATGCGGTCTGCGACGGCTCGCCAGAAGCTTCGCCCGCCCCCACGACGCAGCAGATGCGCCACCAGCCGCCCACAGTCTTGCCTGTGGTGGTAAAGGTGTCGTCTTCCACTGAATTGGCCACGATCTCAAAGTCAGTGCTTGGTCCATTGCGGATATTGACTCTCGGTCTTATGACGGTCAGCGTTGCCGGTGTCGCTGTATCGCCTTCGGCGCCAGCGACTCCCTCGGTCTCCTCCCCATCTGCGATTGAGCCACTCTCTTCTTGCAGCATGACCCCTGGGGGCAGGATGCGCTGCTCCTTTTCTACAGTGGGAGCAGGCGTGAGCGCGGGGGTGGGATCGTCCGCTGCAATCGGCACACACGCCGCCAGCAATAGCAGAGTGAGAAGGAGCAAAAGGCGAGATGTTTTTTTGGGCCAGGTTCTGTTGATGTATATTCTTATCAGTAGCTCTTGAGTGGAGCTGCCGTAGCGGTTTTCAGTGCATTTCATCAGTTGATTCGCCTCTGTGAGTAGTACGGGCAGTGCTATTCTGTCTTGATATCAATGGGGAAATCGTCGAGGGCAGCGAATTGGCCGCTGCAACAGAACTTAGTGACACGCCCGATTCCTACTTTTTCAGTATAGCTATGTTCTGGTTGATTGGCAATAGCTGTGTTCTAATGTCCGCCAAAGACTTGACCAGATGAATTGGTCCGCGAGATGCGGGGTTTAGGCGTGCCACAAGGCCCCGCGCCAGTTCTGCAGTCAGGACGAAATCTAGATTGAACCATTTCGAAACCGACCCGATGCAAGAGCGCGCCCTCCAGCGAGCAGAGTCAGCGCCCGCCGCCCACGCAGTTTCAGCTTTGGCGGGCCAACAGGCTGCCGACCAGCCGGGACAACTGACTGTCGTCGTGCCGACTTACAACGAGGTCAGCAATCTGGAGGAGTTGGTTAACGCCCTGTTTGACCTGCCAATTCCCAATTTGCGCTTAGTGATTGTTGACGACAACTCCCCGGACGGCACCGGCGCTCTCGCCGATGAACTGGCCCGGCGTTACAATCGCGTGCAAACTCGCATGACCGTTATCCAGCGGCCTAGCAAAGGCGGTCTGGGCACCGCCTATATTGCCGGCTTTCGCCGGGCCCTGGCAGACGGCGCAGATTTCGTCGTACAGATGGACGCCGACTTCAGCCACAATCCGGCATACATTGTCCAGATGCTTGGCGTGATGCGCGCCACCGGCATGGATGCCGTCATCGGCAGCCGCTACGTGCCAGGTGGAACACTGGACAAACAATGGAGTTTGTGGAGAAAACTGCTCAGCCGGTGGGCCAACTTCTACTGCAGCACTGTCCTGAAAATCCGCGTACGCGATTTGACCACAGGTTTCAAGCTGTGGCAGCGCAGCGCGCTTCAGGAAATCGGGCTGGATAACATCCGCAGCAATGGGTATGTTTTTCAGGTAGAGATGGCGTTTCTCAGCGAAAAGTTGGGATTTCGCATCATCGAAATGCCGATTCACTTCGAAGACCGGAGGGTCGGCCAAAGCAAATTGGATGTGTGGGTGAAAATTGAGTCGTTCTGGCGAGTGTGGGAGTTGCCCTGGCGGCATCGCAAGCGTCTGGCGCCAAAGAGCGAGTCCCTTGCGAACGGGCCGCCTTTCAAGCGCGGCGGGCAGCCCCCAACCGGCCGCGAGAAATCGCCATCGGACGCGCCGACATAATGCACCGGCTACGACGATTCCGCACCGATTTGCTCGCCTTTGCCCTGCTCATCGTTCTGCCCCTTCTCTGGTTCGCCCCGGTTCTGTTCACCGGTAAGACCCTTCTTCCCTACGACAATCTGTACCAGGCTGAGCCGTGGCGCGCACTGCAGCCCGGTACGGTTCCTCACAACGGTTTGTTGAGCGATCTGGTGCTCGAAAACGCGGTGTGGAAGCTGCACCTGCGCCGAACCCTGGAGCAACGAGAACTGCCTCTTTGGAATCCGCAGCTCTTTACCGGCGCACCCTTTTTCGCCGCCGGTCAGGCCAGCGTTGCTTACTTCCTGAGCGTCCTCTTCTATCTTCTTCCTCTCGAAGCCGCCTACGGCTGGTTTACTGCAATCCAATTGGCGATTGCCGGTATCAACGCATATCTATTGGGTCGGGCGCTGAAGTTGAGGGTCGTGGCCTCCCTTTTTAGCGGCGTCGTTTTTCAGTTCAGCGGCTTCTTGATCGTCAGCGTCGTTTTCACCATGGTCATTGCCGGCGCGGTGTGGCTGCCGCTGCTGTTGGCGATCATCGAGCGCGTGATCCAGAAGCAGGAAGAGAAGGGTACAGCCGCGTTCCGCCCTATCCCGTACGCCGTGGCCGGCGGCGTTTTGGTAGGGCTGGTCACTCTGGCCGGTCACCCCGAATTTCTCTACTATACGTTGCTCGTGGCGGGGATCTATGCGGCGGCGCGGCTGCTCGTGGCGTGGCGGAGAATTCAGGCAGCGGAAGGAAACGAGTCCGAAGAGAGATCGGCGGATGATGACCAGCGCTACGTGCCTCGAAGTACGAAGTTTCTCGGAAGGCGGGCGGGACGTGTAATGGCGGCGCTCGCGAAAATCTCTGCCTGGCTCCTCTTTCTTGCTTTCCTCGGCCTTGCATTCGGCGCCGTGCAGCTCCTGCCCTTATTCGAACTGGTGCAACAGAACTTTCGGGAAGGTTCGGCTTCCTACCGGCAGGTCGTCGAATGGGCTTGGCCTAATCGACACATCCTCGCCTTTGCGCTGCCGGACATCTTCGGCAACCCCAGTCATCACCACTGGTTCGATCTCTGGGAATTACGTTGGCAGCCCGCGACGGTCAACCGCTTTGGCGAGCCGAAAGATACGATTTTTTGGGGCATCAAGGATTATGTCGAGGGCGGCAACTACGTCGGCATCGGCACATGGCTGCTGGCCGCGCTGGCGGTGGTGATCGCCTTGGCACGCAGGCCGACCACCGCAAAAAAGGGCGCACTGAACAAGCTGCGCACGCCTACCACCTTCTTTGCCTTGCTGGCGCTGCTTTCCTTGCTCTTCGCATTCGGCACGCCACTCTATGCTTTGCTCTTCTACGGACTGCCTGGCTGGGACCAACTCCGAAGCCCCTTTCGCTGGGTCTTCCCATTCACCTTGGCGATGGCCGTATTGGGTGCAATCGGGCTGGAGCAGGCACTCTCTCTCTGCACGCAGGGCAGCCCCCAGCGTTCGATCGCGTTTGGGCGCGTCCGCATAGCGTGCAGGCCGCTAATTGGTTTTCTATCGTGCGCGTCGATTGTCGTCGGACTAGCAACTTTGCTGATAATCGTCGCCAGTTTCTTTTTTCCCTCGGCTTTCGTGAACTTGGCGCAGCGAGTCGTGGATGGCTCCGATCTGGTGCAGGCTGCATTTGCCGACGGGCGCATGTTCTGGGGATACCAGAGCGTTGGCCTGGCGCGTTTTGGCCTTTTTGCCGCGCTAAGCGGGTTGCTCCTGTGGCTGCTCATGCGGGGAAATCAGAGTGCTTCCAAGAACGGCAAGCGCCGCGTTTCGGGTATACAAGCGCGTGTTTTCGGAATCCTACCATTCGCGTTCATCCTTATTCTCTTTCTCGATCTGTACGCTGCTCACGGCTCCTTCAATCCCGCAGCCAACTCGGCCCTTTCACCCCTCAAGAACGTGCCGCCGGTGGTACGGTTCATCAACGAGAAGGAGGGCGTCGGCTCGGATCCTGCGATCCGCTACGCGCCGTTCCGCTTCACCACCTTTGACCCGCCCGGCAGCAAGACCTTCAACGCCAATGCCGGCATGTACTACGGCTGGCAGGACATCCGCGGCTACGATTCGATCATCCTGAAGCAGTATGTTGAGTTGATGAACCGTATCGCTGATCAGAGCGGCGAACTCCTCTACAATCGCATTGCGCCTATCTACGCCACGGGCACGCCGGCCAATGGCTTCAACCCCTTCGCCGCGCTCGAAAATCCACTGCTGGACCTGCTGGGCGTCCGCTATGTTCTCTCCGAACTGGTCGTGCCCAATGCGGATACGTGGACGAAGGTGTACCAGGACGACACGGTTCGCGTATACGAAAACCTGGAGGTGTTTCCCCGCGCCTTCATCGCGACCGAGGCGGTCGTCCTGCCGCCCGCAGAACAACCACTCCTCGAAGCGGATCTGCGCCGCACCGTGTTTATCGAAACGCAGCCGGCAGCCGGCAACGCGCTCATTCCGTCCAGCCCGCAGATCGCGGACGCGTCAATCAGCAGCTACACCGCCAACAATGTCTTCATCGACGTCAATTTAAGCGATCGCGGCTGGCTGATTCTGGCAGACGCCTATGACCAGGGTTGGAAGGCCTATCTGCGGCCATTCGGCGGCGTGGAACGGGACGAGCAAGAGTTGACGATTCACCGCGCCAACTCTGCGTTTCGCGCCGTCTATTTGCCCGAAAACGGCCAGTGGACCGTGCGCTTCACCTACAGCCCCATGAGCTTCAAGCTGGGGCTTTACGTCAGTTTCCTGGCCGCGATGCTGAGCCTGCTGCTGCTGCTGTGGTGGGCCTGGGGGCGCTATTACCGGCCAGAGGTCACAGCCAGCCAGGTGCGCACAGTCGCCAAGAACTCGATTGTGCCGATGGGTCTCAATCTGGCCAACCGAGCCATCTCCTTCGCCTATGCGATGTTGTACTTGCGCGTGTTGGCGCCGGAGGGCGCCGGAAAGTATGCGTGGGTCATCTCAGTCTACGGGATATTTGAAATCCTCAGTCGTTACGGACTGGGCACGCTGCTGACCCGCGAAGTTGCCACCGACAAGAACCAGGGCAGCCGCTTTCTGACGAACGTGCTGGCCCTGCGCACGCTCCTGTGGGGGGCAAGTCTGATCCTGATGGGACTTGTGGTTGGCGGTTACTGGTTTGACGATCGCATCGGTCAGGAGGAGCTGCAAGCCGTTGCCGTGTTTGCCATCGTGATGCTTGTCGCCAACTGGGCTGACGCCTTCAGCAGTCTCTTTAACGCCTTTGAAAAGATGGAGTATCCCGCCGGTCTCGGCATCGCAATCGCGCTCCTGCAGGCGACTCTGGGCGCGCTCGCGTTGTTGTTGGGCTGGGGGATCGTCGGGCTGGCTTGGATGGCGCTGGTGGTGAACCTTGTCCAACTGTCCTGGCTGATCTGGCTGGTGCGCACGGCCCTCTTCAAACCCGAGTGGAAGTGGGACTGGCCCTTGCAGAAGTGGATGGTCTCAACCAGCGGTCCGCTAATGATCAACCATCTGCTGGCGACGGTCTTCTGGCGTATCGACATCTGGCTACTGCGACCCCTGGTCGGGGCGGCCAGCGTTGGCCTCTACAGCGCCGCGCTCAAATACCTGGACGGGCTGAACATTATCCCAAGCACCTTTACGCTGGCGGTCTTCCCGCTCATGAGCCGTTTTGCGAAACAGGAAGGGGCGGCGCTTCTGCGCTCCTATACCCTCAGCGTGCGCATTCTGCTGCTGATCAGCCTGCCCGCGGCGGTGACAATTGCTCTGTTGGCGCATCCGCTGATCTCTCTACTTGGCGGGACAAATTTTTCCACCGCGGCTTACGAGGTGTCCTCGCTTCCGCCCTTCGCTTGCCGTCTGGCCGCGTTTTTGTTCGGGTCGCTCGATTGCAGCGCTTTCAGCTATCGCGGCGGCTCAGCGCTGGCGCTGCAGGTGATTATCTGGAGCATCCCGGTCGGCTTTGTCAACAGCGTAACCCAATACGTTCTTATTGCCGCCGACCAGCAACGATATCTGACGAAGGCGTTCATTGCCGGCGTCGTTTTCAACGTGGCGGGCAATCTGCTTATGATTCCTGTATTCAGCTACATTGGCGCGGCGGTTGTGACGATTCTTAGCGAATTCTGTCTGTTGATTCTCTTCGCTCGACGTGTTCGGCAGCACGTGGGCGCGGTCGCGTGGCCGGATCTGATCTGGCGACCGGCGCTTTCCGCTGTAGCAATGGGGGCCTTTCTGTACGGCCTGTCCGCGGTCGGCGTTGGCGTCTGGCTGACAATCCTGCCGAGTTGGGCTGTGTACGCGGCTGTCTTGGCTCTACTCGGCGGTTTCGCTGACGCCGACCTGCAAATAGCGGGGGCGGCGCTGCTGCACAAGCGCTTCAATTGGCAGACGCAGGACGCAGCCGAAAGTTAGTGGACCCTGGGTTGTGACCGGTATCGCCAAAACGCCGCGCTTCCCAACACGACTTTCGGTTATGGCGCTGGCAACTCAGCGGCGGGCGCGCCAAGGCAGGAGCGTGAAGCCGTGCGCTTCCAGCCAGGCCGGATCCGGGCCGTCCCAGCCAAAGCGGCGTAGATCGATACGACCCTCGGGCAGGAACTGGACGCCCTCACTCACCAGCCTTTTTCGCTGTCGATCTGTCGCAAGCGGGTCCCCTCGTGGGCTGATGCCCCCTTGGCTGTTGACCACCCGTTGCCAGGGAATGTCGGTGTCCGGCGGCAGGCCGCCCAAAGCGTAACCGGCCATGCGCGGTGAGGCAGCGCCTGCGATCCACGCGATCTGAGCGTATGTCGCCACCTGCCCAGAAGGGATCTGGCGAACGACGAGCAGCATTTTGCGGCAGACACTTTCGTCTCGGTCGGTCACTGGACCTTGCTCCTTGTAGTGCGGCAGGACCTCCCACCGTCCCGCCGCGTCAACGGCCTGTTCGCCAGGCGTTCACCTCTCCCACTCCTCAATCCTGCCACCACTCCAAGTGTTTGCCCAAAATCGGCCAGCAACCTGCCCGCCTGTTCGCCCCACCCCGCCGACAATTGCTACCGGTTTGGCAAAACGCCAATCCGCGACTATGCTGGCATTCATGCAACACTCGATTCCTGCTCTGCTATCGGACTGGGCGTTTTATCCTGGCTCGGCCGCGGCGTTGCTGCTCATTGCCCTGCCCTATACGTGGGGCTGGCTGCGGCTGAGGCGCAAGCGCGCGCCGCTGGCGACGTTTGGCCGTTTGTTCAGTTTTGCCGCGGGCCTGTCGGCGCTGGGGCTGGCGTTCCTCTCACCGCTTGTCGCTGTGCAACAGGAGTTGCTCATCGGTAGGGCAGCACAACAAATTCTCATCGGGCTTCTGGCTCCGCCGCTGCTGTGGCTGGGATGTCCGGCGCATATCGTCCTACGCGGACTGCCGTTATCCATCCGGCGCTGGACCGTGCGCAAGCTGAAGGCCTCGACGCGCTCCGGACGCTTTTTCCGCAGAGCGACACACCCTCTTGTCATCTGGATGCTGGCTTTCAGCGTTTTTCTGCTCTGGCACGAGCCAGGTATTGTCAACCGGTTGCTTGCCCATCCGGCCCTCTATCGCCTCGGCCTGTGGGGCGTTTGGATTACCTATATGCTTTTCTGGTGGCATCCACTGGGGACCGGCCCGCGCTTGCGGCCTGCGATGCCTCCTGTCATCGGCTTTCTCTATGTCATTGTCGGTGGCGAGGTGCCGAATATGGTGACCGGCGTGACACTGGCCTTTCGCCAGACGCCTGCCTATGATTATTATGTGGGCCGATTTGCCGTGCCTGGACTGACGGCCTTACAGGATCAGATGATCAGCGGCGGGATGATCTGGTTTCTCGGAAGCATTGTCTACGTCGGCGTTGCCATAGCGCTCCTGGGCCGCGTCTTCCGCAACTTTGAAGCGCCGCCGCCGCCGCCCATCAGTTGGGACGCGACGGAGCGGACCATCGCACCCGGCCTGGAGCATCGCGTTCTCGGCCAGAGATTGAAGTGAGCCGAGCACGCCTGGCAACAAAGTCATGTATGGTCTGGCTGACACCCTGTAGCCGACCACAAATCTGCGATCTGACAGGCTATGGATTCTGACAACCGCCGCGGCAACCTTCCGCCAACGCGAACCTTCCAGCATAGACCTCTAACACAAAGTTCAGCCGGCCAGGATGGAAGTCGTTTCCTGACTCTCGGCATCGTCGCGCTCTTCTTCCTCGGGGGCGCAAGTCTGGGCGCCTGCTCCTCATTCGCCAACTCTCTCTTCGGACTAGGCAGCCGTCAAGACCGCGCTGCAAAGATCAGCGTGCATCATCAAGTAAGGTCCGAAACTCTTCAGCCGTCCGCGACCGGTGAAACGATGGCGCGGGAGACCGAAGCTGGCAACTCCGGGCAGCCCATGTCTGTCGCGCAGGCATCACAGGGGCAGCAGACTGTGTTTGTGCCCATGCGTGATTTGCGGGATCTGGCGTTGCGTTTGCGTGCAGGCGTGGACAGCATCCCGGAGACCGTGCCCGCTCCCGAATACGCGGTCGGGGACCGGATCCCGTTTTGGGCTTCCAACCTCGACGACAACGAGCAATTTCAGCTCGAGGCGGAGTTGCTCTACAAGAATGATGTGGTCTACATCTGGGTGGAGAGCGGCCATGACCCCGACTTGCAAGCGATGACCGCATCGGCGGACCGGTTCGCCGAGAATATCTATCCGTTTGTGCGCGCCTTTTTCGGCGCCGAGCAGAGTCCAGGCGTTGACGCCGACCCTCGACTGCACATTCTCCATGCCACCGACCTTGGGCGCGGCGTCGCCGGTTACTTCAGCAGCGCCGATTCCTTCAGTTCGCTGGCCAATCCGTTCTCCAACCAGAAGGAGATGTTCTACATCAGCCTGGACTGGCTGACACAGAGCAATTTTGAGGAGTATGAAACCGTGTTGGCCCATGAATTTCAGCACATGGTCCACTGGCACAATGATCGCAATGAGGAAACCTGGGTCAATGAAGGGATGAGCGAACTGGCCCAGGAAGTCGCGGGATACCCACCGGATATCGGCTTCGCCCGCGTATACGCCGCCCATCCGGACACACAGCTGAACACCTGGAGCGCAGATCCGGATGCCAACGGCAGCCATTACGGGGGAGCATACCTGTTCATGGCCTACTTCCTGCAGAGGTTCGGTGAGGAGTTGACGCGGGCCGTCGTATCTCAACCGGCCAACGGCATCCAAGGCTTCACCGATGCGTTGCGGCAGGCAAAGGTGGGCCTCGTTTTTGAAGACGTTTTCGCCGATTGGGTCATCGCCAACTACGTCAACGATTACGGCGCGCTGGGCAAACAGGGCGTCTATGGCTACCGGCAGTTGATCGCGCCTGAACCAGTTCTGGCAGAGAGCTTCCGCCGCTATCCTCAGGCGCCGCAAGAAGGCAGCGTGCGCAATTTCGGCGTGGACTATATCGCCCTGAATGGCCGTAGCGATCTATCGGTTCATTTTCAAGGGAGTACCGGTACGCGGTTCGCAGACGTAGACCCCTACAGCGGCATTCATGTCTGGTGGAGCAATCGGGCGGACGATTCCGACGTTCGTCTGACGCGGGCGTTCGACTTCTCGCATGTGCGCGCCGGCGCAGAGCTGACGATGAACGTGCAAATGTGGTTCGACATCGAGGCCGATTACGACTACGGCTATGTGCTGGTCAGCCGCGATGGACGCAAGTGGAATATCCTTCCGGGTCAGCGCACGACAACAATGAACCCAAGCGGCAACAGTTTCGGCCATGCCTACACGGCCAAAAGCGCGCAATCGCCCGGCGCCGAGACATCGGATTGGGTGCAGGAGTCCTTTGGTCTGCAGGCCTATGCCGGCGAGGAGGTGTTGGTGCGTTTCGAGTACGTTACCGATGATGCTGTGAACGCGCCCGGCTGGTTCATCGACGATATCACCATTCCCGCGATTGACTATGCGGTGGATTTCGAAGAAGGAGCGGATGGCTGGGAGAGCGAAGGCTGGCTTCTGACCGACAACCGGCTCTTGCAGGAGTGGCTCGTGCAGATCATGGTGTTCGATGACGGTGAACTGGTGCGGGTCGAACGCGCGCCGGTGGGGGCAGACGGCAAAGTCCGCATCGACGTCGATAATTGGAACCGGGGCAGCGAAGTCGTGCTTGCAATTAGTGGGCTGACGCCGGGGACGACGGAAGAGGCTCTGTACGATTACCGGATTGAGCAGCGCTGACGCAAGAGCGGGCGTTTAAATGCCGCCAACAGCCGGTCGTAACACCTACTCCTTGTGGCGGCTTAAGGCACGGCCGCGAATGATGCGGGACAGACCGAAGCCCAAGAGGAATCCGGCGGCGATATCACCAATATAGTGGATGTTCAACGCCACCCTGGCCCAGCTGATCCAGAGGACGAGCAACGGGGCCAGTCTGCCGGCCCAAGGCCAGAAGACGCTGGCCCACGTCAATATGACGCCGCAGCGCACGCCGTGCCCGCTGGGGAAGCTGTGCGCGTCGGCGCCGCCGGCGTAGAGAAAGCGCCCGCTGCCGGGGCGTGGACGGCGCACCGCCTGCTTGACCAGCATCGTCCCAAGCAGACCGCCCGCGAATGACAACGCCCATCCGATCAAGGTGTCCTGTTTCTTTTCGTCGCCGCGGAACTGCCGCCACATCAAGAGCGTCACCAGCAGCCATACAACTGAGTCGCCAAGGTGCGCGCCGATATGGGCCAACCAAAAGAGAGGATGGCGCCTCGATAATTGATCCTCGCTGAGGGCCGCCCGGGCGCTGTAAGTTTCATCAAGCCCGGTAAGGGTTTCCAGTACAGCGCGCATCCCGAAACCTTACTCGTTGCCCCCATCCGACTTGCCGCGTGAGCGGGTATTGGCCGGATGGTCGGGGTGTGTCTGCAGAAAGGCCTCCACTTGGGCCAGCTGCTCCGGCTTGTCAATGTCCATGCCCGCCTCGGCGATCGGCAGGATCACCGGGCTGCCGCGCAGGTCCGCGATGCGGACGGCGATGTCGAGAATGTCGGCGATCGACAGACGCCGCAGGAGGAATTTGAACAGAGTCGGTATGCCGAGCTTCCACACTTGCGCCAGTACATTCTTGCGATGTTCGATGAAGTAGCGGACTCTTTCCTGGATGCGGAAGCCGGCCGAAAGACGCCCCAGGTAGATATCACTGCTGCAGAAGGAGCCTTCCCGCAGCGGCAAATAGGTGCGTCTGCTTTGCGGAAAGGCGGCCAGCATGACCTCTTTTGGGACGATGCCCCAGTAGGCATCCAAGGTGCATGGTTCGCACGCTTCAATGAAGCGGTCGATGATCTCTCCGGTCAGCAGGGCTGTGTCGGCTGAGAGGGCGAGGACGTAGCGGTCGTCCTGGTTCAACTCGTGGAGCTTTCGCAGCCCGGCATTCTGGCTGGCCCACAGGCTGGGTTGGTTGGGCACATGATGTACCACCACACCGAATTCGATCTCCCCAGGCTCCAGACCGACGACAACGATTTCGTCGACGCGGTCGCTCTCCGTCAACGCCTGTACGATATGCCAGGCCATCGGCATTCCCGCCACGGGCACGACCGACTTGTGCGCCGCGCCGACCGCTGCGCTGACCTGATCCTGCTTGTCCGGGTCATAACCGGCGGTGACGAATGCGTCAAACCGTTCCTGCATAGCGCCCCCTTCTTGCCAAATCATCGCGAATTCGACGCATAGCCGGGGCTGAGGAGTGGAAAGCTGCAGTTTCCCCCCCTCGTCACCCTCCCCGCAGTCTTCGGCCATTCAGGTTGGGCTGAAACGGGGAAGACTGCACATCGCTAACTGACGCGATCGATAGCGATGCGCAGTCGGTACTCTTCCGCCATCAACTGTTCGATCTCACTTTCCAGCTGCTGCCGCTGCCGCCGTTGGTGCGGGCTGTCAGACTGACCAACGACCTCCAGTTGCCGCCGCGCCCTAGTCAGTTCACTCAGAACCTCCTGTTTACGGGCGATCAGCGACTCCCGGTCATTCATCATCGTCGCCCCAGTCCATTTCATCGAAGCTGCGAGGCGCTCTCGGCTTGTAGAGCATATAGGCCAGCCCGACGCCGAGAAAATAGAGGCAGATGAGCGGCGCCATGACAATTGTCATGTTGACCGGGTCGATAGTGGGCGTAATCATCGCCGCCACGACCGAGATGACGACGATCGCCTGCCGCCACAGCCCAAGCAGCCGCGGCCCGCTTACGAGGCCAATTCGCGCCAAGAACGCGATCACGAGAGGGGTCTCAAAGGAAACACCGATCCAGAAGACGATACGGGTGAAGAATCCGACGTAACGATCAACTGTCCACTCCTGATCGATAACGTCTCCCAGGAAGTTCTGCAAGAAGCTGACGGCCACTGGCAACATCACAAAGTGGGCGAAGGACGCGCCGCCGAAGAACAAGAGCATAAATCCCGGCAAAAGGAGGAGCAGGCTGCGTTTTTCGTGAGCATAGAGCCCCGGGGCGATGAATGCGACAATCTGGTAGACCAACACGGGCATGGCAACGATCACGCCCATTACGAACATGACCTTGAAAAAGACGAAAATTGTGTCGGTCGGGCCGATTGCAATCAGTATTTTCCCGACAGGAGCCGTGATGAATTTGAGGACGGGCTCTACGAAAGCGATACTGGCCATTATGCCGAATACGAGCGCGCCCACGATCCAGATCATCCGGTTGCGCAGTTCGGCCAGATGGGCCAGCAGCCCCATGCGGCTGCCGTCAAGCGGATCCTCGTCTTGCTGCGTCATGCCTGGTTCTCATCGCTGCCTTCACCGCCCGACTCCTCAGGCGTTTCCGTCATCGCCACAACCGGTGTTTCGTCGTCATTTGCGCCAACTTCATCCGCCTGCGCATCGCCGTCGGCTCCCTCAAGGGCCAGCGCGGCAGCGCTCTCTTCCACAGGCGCGTCAATTTGCTCAAGCACACCGCCCTCGGTGTCGGATTCCTCTCCCTGTCCCGATTTCTGCGCGGCCACTGCCTCACGCCGGTCATCCGCCCGTCGCTGGGCGCGTTTGTTGCGCTCCTCCAGATAGGTGGATTTCGACCCGCTCGAACTGGCCTGTCGCTTCGCCTGCTGCTGCTTGCGCAACTCCGCCAGCGTCTTGACGCCGCGCTTCTGTGTGTTGCTCGTCTGCCGGGGCGTTGAACCGACCGCCGGATTGCGGATCGGTGCCTTGGAAGTTGCGGCCCGCGGCGCTGTGGGGATTGTTGTTGCGGTGGACTTGGTTTCAGTGCTGTCCTCGTTCTGCTGCCGCCCGTTCGAAGATGTCGATGTGTTCAGGTCGGACAGCGCCGGCGCAGCAGTTGATGCGGCGGTCTCAGGCGCAATCGTTTTTTCCTCTTCTTCCGCCGATCCGTCGCCAATGGTTTCCCCCACCGACGGCTCAGATGGGGCGGATGTCTGGCGCGATGAGCCGGCACCTTTTTTTTGTCTGGCTCTCGCGGTGGGTTTCTCCTCCTCCTCGTCATCCATCAACTGCCTCATGTGGTAGCTGGGATCGAGTTCACGCAGGTCGCCGATCTCTTCGTTCACCTGCCGCGTCAGGTCGCCGGACAGCTTCTGCAAACGGCGAATGAATTGCAGGACTTCCCTGGTCACCTTGGGCAGCCGATCCGGGCCAAGAAATATCAATGCAAAGATCAGTATGAAGATAAACTCCAAGACGCCGATGCCAAAGATGCTGTTCATGCCTGAATTTAGCGGCTCACTTATCCATGGCCCACAGGGCGGCCTGATGGCAGGTAGATTTCGCGCACTGCCGTGCCGAGGACACCGTTGACAAAGCGCGGGCTGCTGTCGCTGCCGAACGTCTTGGCCAGTTCTACGGCTTCGTTGATGACCACTTTAGGCGGCGCGTCGGCGTCCGGGCTTGTCAGTTCAAAAATGGAAAGGCGTAGCAGGTTGCGATCGACGATGGCCAACTTATCCACGGGCCACTCCGGCGCGTAGCGGCTGATCAGGAGGTCCAGGTCGACCTGGTAAATGAGCACGCCGCGTATGAGCCAGGACAGGAATGCAAGCGTCTCGGGCGCAAACCGCTCCTCTTCCTGGCGATAACGCATGGTAGTGCCGGGGCTGTGGTTCGTGCAGTCCACTTCGTAGAGAACTTGCACGGCGGTGCGGCGGGCGCGTCTGCGCTCGGCCAGCCAAGGAGCAACGCCTTTGCCCTTTGTCCCATTGCCGTTCTGCCGCCCGCCGCCCGCGCCTCTGACCGCTGTGGCTTCGGATTCTACGGCAATGATCGGGGCAGCCGTCCTCGGCTGTGAGGATGGGCCATCTTGCGCATGATCGCCGCCCGCTTCAACGTCGAGCGCGGGTTTGGGTATTGCAGACGACTCCACCGGGTGCTGAGGATGTTCTGTCATCAACGCCTGCCCGTTAACTTTCTAATGCTTACATCATCGCCAAGCCGCCATCTACGGAAAGTACCTGACCGGTTATAAATCCCGCCCGTTCGCTCGCCAGAAAGGCGACGGCCCATGCAATCTCCTCCGGTTTGCCGAAGCGCCCCAGCGGCGTACTGGCGATGGTATGCTCTTTCTGTTCAGCCGTCATCACCTCTGTCAGCGCCGTCGGCACGAAGCCCGGCGCGACGACGTTCACGGTGATTCCCCGGCTGCCGACTTCACGTGCCAGGCTCTTGGACAAACCAATCAAGCCGGCTTTGCTTGCCGCATAGTTCGTCTGACCGGCCTGCCCAGCCAGACCCACGATGCTGGAGATGTTGATAATTCGCCCCCAGCGCTGGCGGATCATGCCCCGCAGCGCCGCCTTGGTGACATGATAGGCGCTGTCCAGATTGGTGCCAATGACCGTGTTCCACTCATCGGGTTTCATGCTCATCAGCAACGTGTCCCGCGTTGTACCGGCATTGTTGACCAGAATGTTGATTCGGCCAAACTCCGATTCAACCGATTTCACCAGCGCGGCCGCCTCGTCAAAATCGCCTACGTCGGCCTGGAAGCTGGCACACTCGCCTCCCGCTTCGCCGATTGCGGCAGCCGTTTCCTCCGCGCCGGCCTGATTGCCGCGGTAGTTCAGGGCCACGCGCGCCCCGCCCGCGGCCAACTCCCTTGCGATGGCTGCGCCGATTCCGCTGCTGCTGCCCGTTACCAGCGCAATCTTGCCCCTGAAATCCATGAAATCTCTCTGCGCAGTGGCGTTGCTGCCGCTATTCTACTACAGGCCGGTGAAATAGAAGAATACAAATTCCGGTCCTGCGTTAGCATTCGACAATCGCCTGTATCGGGGTGCGTCACTCAACCGAATTGCTCGGCGAAAGTCCGCACGTCGGCGGCGTTGGCGACATTCACACGCTTGATCTTGCGCTGAATGCGCTTCATCAGGCCGGTCAGCACCGCGCCAGGCCCGATCTCAACCACCGTTTTGACGCCGGCGTCCACAGCATAGACCATCGAATCGGTCCAATGGACGCTGCCGGTCAGTTGCGCACTGAGCTCCTGGCAGATCGCTGCCGCGTTGTCGAGAGGGCGTGCGCTGGTATTGCCAATCACCGGCGACATCGGCGCCCTTACAACGGTCGCGTCGATTGTGGCCTTGAGTTGCGCGGCTGCCGGTTCCATCAGCGGGCTGTGCGCGGCGATGCTGACCGCCAGAGGCAAAACTCGACGCGCCCCGGCTTTCTCCAACGCGGACATCGCTGCGGCGATGCTTCTTTCGTCGCCGGAAATGACGAGTTGGCCCGGACAGTTATCGTTAGCGATCTGAGCCACGCCGTCGTTATCGGCGGCGGCCTCGGCGCAAATCCGGGCGACCACCTCCTGGCTCAACCCGATGACGGCGACCATGCGCCCCGGTTGCTTTGCCCCCGCCTCCTGCATGAGCCGTCCCCGCGCACGCACAATTCGCAGGCCGTCGGCGAAGTCGATGCAACCGGCCGCAGCCAGTGCGGTATATTCGCCCATTGAGTGACCGGCGAAAAAGGCCGGTCGCGGCAGGTCGCCAAGCTCTTCCTGTATGGCGCTGAGAGCCGCCATGCTCGACGCGTACAGAGCGGGCTGCGCGTTGATCGTGTCGGTCAACCGCTCCTCCGGCCCCTCGAAACAGAGCTCGCTGAGCGCGACTCCCAGCAAATCATCCGCTTCGGCGAAGACGGCGCGCGCGGCCGGGTAGGCCGCGGCCAGCTCTCTGGCCATGCCTACATGCTGGCTGCCTTGTCCGGGAAACAGAAAGAGCAGCGCACCGGCGTCATCGCGGTACGAGAGCGCGGGTCTCATCCCTCTCAGGCTTCTTCTGCTTCGATGTCCCGCATCTGCATCCGGCCCATGTAAGATCCGCAGTGCGGGCAGACCCGATGCGGCAGAGTCTTCTGGTTACACTGCGGGCAACTTACCACCTTAGGCGTGCCTAATGCGTCATGCGCGCGGCGGCGGTTGCGGCGGCCCTTGCTGATCTTCCGTTTTGGTAGCGGTCCCATTGAGGGTTCTCCTTAATCTATTCGCTGGTCAGTTCTTCCTGCAGCGTCAGCAGGGCTTCCCAGCGGGGATCGATCCCTGCGACCTCAGCCGGGCTTCGCCCGCCTTTGTCTTTGGCGAGAGCAGACTCCGACAGCAGTTCAAGGTAATTCGGACAGTCATCCTCATCCAGCGCGCCGGTCCTGGGATCGACGTAATCGCAACCGGCCACGATTGGAATGGAGAGCCAGATGTTCTGGCGCACCACCTCTGAAATGTCGAGAATGTGCTGCGCATCGATCAGCAGCGCCTCGTCGGTCAGATCCTCTGTCTGCCCTTCAAACTCCTCCGGCGGCAGGAAGCGGCCGGTCTGAACATCGGTCAGCGGTCGAAAGTTTTCCACGAACTGAACGGTCACGGCAAAAGTCACCGCTTCCAGGCAGCGTCCGCACTGCATCGAAAGCGTTACCCGAAGGTCGCCGGTCGCCAGCACACCGCTATGGATGCGCAGAAGCTCCAGCGTTCCGGTCATATGGCTCAGAGGCGTCAGGTCGTCGTCGAGGTCGGTGATGTCATCGTCGAGCGCAAACTCTCTGCGGGCGCCGGTCGCCTCCTTCATGAGTTGAGCAACGTTAAACTCCACTGGTTCGAACCTCCTGCCCGGCGCCTGCAGGACCCACTGAGCGATGCCAACGTTTTAACGAGCGTCCCGGCTTAACTGTTGGTCTAGTGTGATCTGCATCCTGCAAACAGTCGGGCGGCAAACTCCGCGCAGCGTGGCGCGCGCACGAAAATAAATTATAGAAGTAGATCGGCCATTCAGCCAAAAAACAGGCCCTACCGTGCGTCAGGGGAGGTTGGCGTCTCGGTCGGCCGGCCTGGTTCCCAAGGCAACTGATGCTGAATTAGGACGCTCCAATTTTGGCGTCTGTAGACGATGGATGGTATAAATACTTGGTCATGGCTGCGGTTTTATCAATTTTCGCAATAGAAACTGTGTAAATTGACAAAACGGCAAATATGTAGTATTATTCGCATAACAGGCGTATGTCAGCTTGACCGGGGCCTGTGCCCGACGCCGGAAACGGCCACTCAGTTCAGAGAACAATCTTATGTCTATCAGTCCTGACCAAAATTCACCGGCATGGCAGATTCTTGAACACCTGCAGCGAAATCCGTCTGCCACAATCAAGGATTTGGAGATGCTGCTGGGCGTGACGACCACCGCAGTGCGCCAGCAACTCAACGCGCTCCAGGCAAGCGGCTATCTCCACCGGCGTGAGGAGCGCTCAGGTGTCGGGCGGCCACACTATATTTATGTGGCGACGGACGCGGCGCGCGAGCTGTTCGCCTGCCGCTGCGACGTTCTGGCGCTGACGATGCTCCAGGAGATGTACGGAATGGTCGGCGCAGAGCAGATGGGCTCGCTGCTGCAACGGGTGGCCTTGCGGCTGGCGGATCGTTACGCGGAGAGCGTAACCGCAACCGGTTTGCAGCACAGAGTCGAGGAGTTGGCTGGCGCGTTGGGAGGGCAGGGCGTCCTGACCGATGTGTCCGCCCTTGACGACAATACGATTGCCCTCAAGTTGTATAACTGTCCTTATCACGACCTCGCCTTCGCCCACCGCGAAGTCTGCGAGATGGATCAGCAGATGATGGAGCAGGTGCTGGGGACAGATGTCGCTTTGGATGATTGCATCATGGACGGGGACGGCAGTTGCTCCTTTGTGATCACCCAAAACAGCCCCATGGAACTGGAGTTCGAAACCTGAACGGCTCCCCGCTTCAGGTTGAAAGTCGGAAAGTATACGGCTGTACTTAGCCGTTCAGACCAGGAGTGAAGAAAGATATGAGCACGCTTGAAATCCAAAATCTGCACGTAACTGTCGCAGACACCGAAATCCTGAAGGGTGTGAATCTGACCCTGAACAGCGGAGAGATTCATGCAATGATGGGGCCGAATGGGTCGGGCAAGTCCACCCTTTCCTATGTGATCGCCGGGCATCCCCATTACCAAGTCACCCAGGGCGACGTCCTGCTGGACGGCGAAAGCGTCCTGGACATGGAGGCCGATGAGCGCGCCAGAGCGGGCATCTTCCTGGCCTTCCAATATCCTGTCTCGATCCCCGGCGTCAGCGTGGCGAACTTCCTGCGCACGGCGGTTTCCAACGTGCGCGGCTACACCAACGGTGAGGCCGACAGCAACGCCAATGGCGTCATCGGCAGCAACCTGATGCCGATGCGGGCCTTTCGCCGCGAGTTGAACACGAAGATGAAGGAGTACAACGTCGATTCCAGCTTTGCCCGCCGCTACCTGAATGACGGCTTTTCCGGCGGTGAGAAGAAGCGCACTGAGGTCTTGCAAATGGCAATGCTGGAGCCAAAATTCGCGATTCTCGACGAATCCGACTCCGGCCTGGACATTGACGCCCTCAAGGTTGTGTCGGATGGCATCAACAAACTGGCGACGGAGGAGCGGGGTTTTCTGCTTATCACCCACTATCAGCGCATTCTGAACTTCGTAAAGCCGGATTTTGTCAGCATCTTTTTCGACGGCCGCATCGTCAAAACGGGCGGCCCGGAAGTGGCTCTGATGTTGGAGGAGAGGGGCTACAATTGGGTGGAGGAGGAGTTGGTTACCGGTACCCTGGCCGTCTGATCCAGATGCGGCTAGGGGCAGTCGGGCGCCACTGGCTGACCTGCGGCGCACAGTGCAGCAGGCGCAAAACCAGGAAGGTTTGCGCCCGGCAAAAATAAAAAGTTGCTCCTTAACCTTTTCAAGGAGGATTATTATGGCTGGACAATCAGATTTACAGCATCTTGAAGGCGTCAAGGAAGAGTATCAGTACGGTTTTCACGATGAAGAGAAGGCGGTTTTCAAGTCCGAGAAAGGCGTGACGCATAAGGTGGTCGATCAGATCGCGGATATCAAGAATGAACCGGATTGGATGCGCCAGTTCCGGCACCAAGCGCTGGATATATTCTTCTCCAAGCCGATGCCGACCTGGGGCGCCGACCTGAGCGGCATCGACTTTGACGACATCTTCTACTACCTGCGTCCGGCCGAGAAACAGGGTAAGAGCTGGGACGACGTGCCGGAGGACATCAAGCGCACTTTCGACCGGCTTGGCATTCCTGAAGCGGAGCGTAAGTTTCTGGCCGGGGTCGGCGCCCAGTATGAGTCCGAAGTCGTCTACCACAGCCTGAAGGAAGAGTGGGAGAAGCTGGGCGTCGTCTTCCTCGATATGGACAGCGGCCTGCGCGAGCACGAGGATATCGTCAAGGAGTATTTCGCCACCATCATCCCGGCCACTGACAACAAGTTCGCCGCGCTCAACAGCGCCGTCTGGAGCGGCGGCAGCTTTGTCTATGTGCCGGCCGGCGTGCATGTCGACATCCCCTTGCAGGCATACTTCCGCATCAACGCCGAGAATATGGGGCAGTTCGAGCGCACGCTGATCATCGTCGAGGAGGGCGCCAGCGTCCACTATGTTGAGGGCTGCACTGCGCCGATCTACTCCAGCAACAGCCTGCACAGCGCGGTGGTGGAAATCATCATCAAAAAGGGCGGACGCTGCCGCTATACCACGATTCAGAACTGGAGCACCGACGTCTACAACCTGGTGACGAAGCGGGCGATGGCCTACGAAGATGCCACCATGGAGTGGATCGACGGCAACCTGGGCAGCAAGGTGACGATGAAATATCCCGCCGTCTATATGATGGGCCCCAAAGCCCACGGCGAAATTCTGTCGATCGCCTTCGCCGGCAAGGGTCAGCACCAGGACGCCGGCGGCAAAGTCGTTCACGCAGCCCCGAACACCAGTTCAAAGATCGTTTCCAAGTCGATCAGCAAGAACGGCGGCCGCGCCAGCTATCGCGGCCTGTTGAAGGTGGCGAAAGGCGCGCACAACAGCCGCAGCAACGTCGTCTGCGATGCCCTGCTGCTCGATTCGGACAGCCGCTCGGATACCTATCCTTACATCGAGATCGACGAGGACGATGTGAGCGTCGGCCACGAGGCGTCGGTCAGCAAGATCGGCGAGGAGCAGCTCTTCTATCTGATGAGCCGGGGAATCGACGAGGACGAGGCCGCCGCCATGATTGTCGGCGGATTCATCGAGCCGCTCGTCAAGGAATTGCCGATGGAGTACGCGGTCGAGATGAACAGGCTGATCCAGTTGCAGATGGAAGGCAGCATCGGATAGTCTGGTTGCCGCATATCCCAGCCGACGCGCTGGGCGGCAATCGCGGTACAAAACTCGCAAATCGCATCGGGAGATATTGATGTACAGACGCTCTCCCATTTACATATCTGGAGTCAACTGAGTGTGACTGTGCTTATTAGAGAACCGAGAGAGATCGTGGCGGCGACCGCCGGTTTTTCGGAGGAGACTGTACGGCGAGCTTCCGCTATCAAAGACGAACCGGCATGGATGCTGGACTTTCGTCTGGGCGCTTGGCGGACGTTCGAAAGGCTGCACTGGCCCAAGCCGACCGATGAAGCTTGGCGGCGCACGCGCCTGACCGGCTTTAAGCTGGAGAACTACACGCCCTTCGCGACCAATTGCGGGACCGTTGCACGCCATGAACTGGACGCGGTTCTGCTCAACAACTTGGACGAAGTGGAGTCGTCCGCCAGCCTGATCTACCGCGATGGCGGCCTGATATACAGCGAAGAGAACGACGATCTGGACGCGCAAGGCGTCATTTTCACCGACCTGCAGACAGCTGTTCAGCGCTACCCTGAACTGGTGCGGCGCTACTTTATGACCGAGGCGGTGAAGCCGGACGCCAACAAGTTCACCGCCCTGCACGCGGCCTTGTGGGACACGGGCTCGTTCATCTACGTGCCCCGCAACACCAAGGTCGACCTGCCACTGCAAGCGATCCTGAACCAGGGCGATGGCGTCGGCGGCTATCATCACACGCTTCTGGTCGCCGAGGAAGGCGCCGAAGTCACGGTCCTGGATGATCTGCTGGGCGCGGAAAACGCCTTCCAGGCCGGCGTCGTGGAGCTGATTCTGAAGGACAATGCCCGCGTCCGTTATATGCACTTGCAAGACTTCAAGCATAGCGCCTGGAACTTCCTCACGGGGCGGGCGGTGATGGGCAAAGATGCCGACCTGCGTTGGATCCAGGTGAGTTGGGGCAGCCGTCTGACCAAAGCCTTCCTCGACCTGGACTTGCAGGGCGAGGGCGGGCATGGCGAACTGTTGGGGCTGTACTTCGCCACGCGGCGGCAGCATATTGACCACCAGACGTTGCAGTTGCATCGCGTTCCCAACTGTTTTAGCGACCTTCTATTCAACGGCGCGCTCAAGCATCGCGCCCGCAGCGTCTACATGGGTATTATAAAAGTGCTGCCGGACGCGCAGAAGACGGACGCCTTCCAACGTAACGGAAACCTGATCCTGGACGGCGGCGCCCGCGCCGACAGCATCCCCGGTCTGGAGATTGAGGCGGACGACGTGCGCTGTACCCATGCTGCCACCGCCGCGCAGGTCGAGGATGAGTATGTCTTCTATCTGATGGCCCGTGGCCTCAACAGGTCCCAGGCTGAACGGATGATCGTGCAGGGCTTCTTCCAGGGCGTTCTCGACCGCGTGCCGGTGGAGAGCGTTGTGCATAAGCTGGAAAAGGTGATTAGTCGGAAGATTAGAAGATAATCTCACGAATTAAGTAATGGAGGAAAGAAATGACATACAAGGGATATGCCAATCCGGATGTGTTGGTCAGCACTGAGTGGGTCGCCGCGCATCTGAATGATGGCAGCATTCGTCTGTTGGAATCGAATGAGGACGTTCTGCTCTACGATACGGGCCACATCCCCGGCGCGCAGAAGATCGACTGGCAGGAAGACCTGAACGATGCGATCGTGCGCGACTACCTGGGCCAGGCGCAGTTTCAAGCCTTGATGGTGCGTCTGGGCATCTCCAACGACACCACGATCGTCTTCTACGGTGACAAGAGCAACTGGTGGGCCACCTACGCCTTCTGGGTGTTCCAGCTGTTCGGGCACACCAACGCCAAAGTGATGGACGGCGGCCGCCAGAAATGGACTGACGAAGGCCGAGAGTTGAACACCGACAAGCCTTCCTGCGCCGCCTCCTCCTACAACGCGCCGGCGCGCAGCGATGGCGCAATCCGTGCCATGCGCGAGCAGGTGTTGGAGCATCAGCGCGCGGGTGGGCCGCTGGTTGACGTGCGCAGCCCGGCGGAGTACAAGGGCGAACTGCTGCACATGGCCGACTACCCGCAGGAAGGCTCGCTGCGCGGCGGGCATATCGCCGGCGCCCGCAACGTGCCCTGGGCGCGCGCGGCAAACGACGACGGCACCTTCAAAAGCGCGGATGAGCTGCGGGCGATCTACGAGGATGAGCAGGGCCTCAGCGGTGGTGACGACATCATCGCCTACTGCCGCATCGGGGAGCGCAGCAGCCACACCTGGTTTGTGCTGACCTATCTGCTCGGCTACGGCAGCGTGCGTAACTACGACGGCTCCTGGACCGAGTGGGGCAACGCGGTCGGTCTGCCGATTGAGCGATAAGAGGCAAGCGGGGCACGTTCCCGTGCCATGAACCGTCGTCGGGAGCAGATTGGCGGTGATACTAAAGGCAAGGGGTGGACGACACCCTTTGCCTTTCGCATAGGTTGAATCGTTGCGTTTATGGACTCGTTTCGCGAAGCGATCATCGATCACTACAGACGACCGCGCCACAAGGGCAAGCTGGATGACGCAGACATCCACTACCACGATTCCAATCCGTTCTGCGGCGATGAGGTGACGATTCAGCTCAAGGTCGCAGATGAGAGAGTGGTGGATGCCGCATTCGAGGGCCGCGGATGCGCGATCAGCCAGGCCAGCGCGTCGATGATGATGGAGGAGATCATCGGGATGCCGGTTGACGAACTGAAGCGTTGGGGCAAGGAGGATGTTCTCGATCTGCTCGGAATCGAGATCGGGCCGGTGCGACTTAAGTGCGCGCTGTTGCCCCTGAAGGCGCTCAAGGCCGGGCTTTACGGCTTGACGGACTGGCCTGAATAGGAGAAGCGCGCAGGCTGCGAGATGATATGGATGACTTTGTCAGAGTTGCTGCGGTAGAGGAAATCCCCCCGGGTGAGCGCCTCCTGGTCGAATTGGACGGCATCCGTATCGCCGTCTTCAATCTGGACGGCGACTACTACGCGATCGAGGATGTCTGCACGCACGACAGCGGCCCATTGGTTGAAGGCGAGATCCTGGAGGGATGTCAGGTCGAGTGCCCCCGTCACGGCGCCCGCTTCGACATCCGCACCGGCGAGGCCCTCAGCATGCCCGCTTTCGAGCCGACCCCCGCCTACGACGTGCATGTCGAGGGCGGCGAAATCTACGTGGAACAGCCCTTTTGAGGAGAATGAACCGATGACTGAAAATACAGTGCCGACGCCCGACGAGGTACGCGCCGAGATCAGAACGCACGTCAAGGACCCGGAGTTGATGATGAATATCGTCGACCTGGGGCTTGTCTATGACATCGAGGTGACCGAGCAGAGCAGCATTGACGTTACGATGACGCTGACCAGCCCCGGCTGCCCGGTCGGCCCGCAGATCATCAGCGACGTCCAGCGCACCGCGCACACCGCCTTCCCCAACGTCGACGAGGTCAACGTGCATCTGGTGTGGACGCCCTTCTGGAGTCCCGACATGATGTCGGAGGACGCCAAGGACGAGTTGGGGATCTTCTGAGCGGTGTGGGATGCGCCGTCTGGGGGATGAACGATGGATGGGTGGTCGCTCCCACCAGCCTTGCGCTCGACGCCTCATCAACTCCGGTCGGTTTTCTTTAACTTCTTGATGAATCGTTTCAGATCGCCGGCGAACTGTTTGTGGCCATCCCTCTCCGCGTACTTCAGAGCTGATTCCGGGTCGGCCAGGTTTTCACGTTCCCAACCGGTCCCTGGCCTGAAGGCAGCACGATTGTAGTAGCCTTCGATGAAGTCCGCTTGGAGGCGTATGGTCACGTCTAGGTCAGCTATGGCTTCTTCCCTCTGGCCTGGAATGCTCTTTGCAAAACCCGGTTGACGTAAGCCCACGGATCTTCCGGGCGTAATCGGACGACCCGATCGAAGTCGGACAGGGCCTCTTCTTGGCGATCAAGTCTGTCCTTCATTAAGCCGCGTTCGGTATAGGCGTCGGCGTGATTGGGTTGCAAACCGATTACCTGACCGTAGTCGGCTATGGCCCACTCAATCAATCTCTTCCACCCCCACTCCCAGCCAATCGTAACCTTCGCTATGCCGTGCCTGTAGATGGCGTTGGCTTCATCCAACCCGCCCCTCGTGGCAACTGCTGCAATCACCGTTATGACTGCTTTGGCATAGTTCATTCTTTTCGGAGGTTGCTGCATTCGATCCCCACTCTCTTAAACCTCTGGCCCTACTGCGTACATGCCTTGTGCTGTCAGGGGTCCTGATGGCTCCAAACAGCTCAACGGGCAGCGAGTGCCAATTCTGCAATTACGATGTGTGGGAATAATACTTTGGGTCGGAGAGTGCTTGCCATCTTAACTCCAAACACTTTTGCGGCGGTGTATTCACAACACCGGTTTCTTCGTCAGCCGCCCAAGGGTCACCGCCCCTTGGCGCTCACCTCCAACGCCGCCGCGAAATCGGCGCGCGCCTCAGCAGTCCGGCCCGAAGCAGCCTTCGCCACTGCCCGGTTCCTGTAGGCCTCAACATCGCCCGGCTGCAAAATGATCGCCTGATCGTAGTCGGCGATTGCCTCCTCATACTGGCCGCGACGCTCCCTGGCTGACCCCCGGTTGTAGTAGGGTTCGGCGCTCTCCGGCTGCAGACGGATCGCCTGTTCATAGTCCGCTATCGCGGACGCATGCCGCCCCAGTTTGGCCTGGGCAACGCCGCGATTGTTGTAGGCCTCGGCATACTCCGGCTGTATGCGGATCGCCTGATCATAATCGGCGATGGCGGCCTCATATTGACCCAGGGCAACCAGAGCCAGGCCCCGATTGGTGTACGCCTCGGCATAATTCGGATTCAGGCGGATCGCTTCGCTGAAGTCAACAACCGCCTCCTGATGGAGGCTGATCGCGGCCTTCGCAATGCCGCGATCGTAGTAGGCGTTTTCAATCTCCGGCATCAGCAGGATGGCTTCGCTGAAATCGGCGATTGCGTCTTCAAAAGCCTCACGCGCGCTCTTGACGAGACCCCGATTGAAGAATGCCAACGCATCGTCCGGCGCCAACTCAATGGCGGCGTCAAAGTCGGCGATGGCTTCCCGATTCTGGTAGAGCGCAGCCTTCGCGTTGCCTCGATTGCTGTAGGCCTCTGCGTAATCCGGCCTTAGGCCGATGGCCTGATCGTAGTCATCGATAGCGGCCTCATATTGACCTAGATTGAACTTTACATTTCCCCGGTTGTTGTAGGCCTCGGCATAATTCGGTTTCAATCGAATCGCATGCTCGTACGCGGCAAGCGCATCGCGGGCATCGGAGCGTCCAGCCTGATTCAGACCCTCCTTCGGCAGAATATATGCGCGTGATTGCCGGTCGGTCATGGTCTGTGCCTCCGGCTCCTCTGTTCAGAGAGGTCGCCAATCGACCGGTGGGCGAGCGCGGCCAGGTCATCATTCGTTCTTGCAGCAACATTGGCGATTTGCCGCCATCTCTCGATTGCTTCACCAATCATTCCATCCTCCGCCAACTGCCGTGCCTCGGCAATCGCTGATGCCCCCACTCTGGCGGCATCGCGCATATAATCCTCGTCGGTTACGACCTGGGCAGAGCCCGAGCTGACGCTGCCCATGCCCCGCAAAAACTCGCCGGCTTCTTCTCCATACTGCCTGATCTCTTCAACGAGCTTGCGCGCCTCTTCAGCGTGCATTCGAGCTTTGTCGACATTCGCATGCACGTCGGCTAAGATGTCCTGGAATTTCCTGATGCCCAGATATCCGGCCGCGGCGATAACAATTGCCAGAATCGTGAGGAGCAATGCGATGCCGGACAGCCACCAATTGATGGCGGCGGCGCGGTCATCCAGAAGCTCGCGCCGGAGATCGTTGAAGCGGCGCTGAATCTCGACTTCGGTGCCGGTGTCGATGCCGGCACTCCCCTGCGGCGCGGGCGTTACCTCTGTCGCGGGAGCTTGCGCATAAAGAGCGTCGGGCGCGCTCAAATCAGTGGCGGCAACCACCGTCAGCGCCGCTGCGGCGACGACAAGCCACTGCAAAATCAGTGATTTTCGCATTATGGAACTCGCTGGACGCTCTGACTGCTTTTTTGGTCTTCGGAATCGCCGATTGCCATCAATTAACTCTAAGAATCTTATTCCCCGCTATTTTTGCAAAAACGAATATGTCAAGATCGCGCCGCAGCCGTTGAGGTGGAAATCCCATTCTGGGTTATACAGCGCCATCTCTCATTATTTCCGTCGTTTCGACCGTTCCTATGCGTCAGATCGGGAATCTACATTGGGAATGACGAAGCCGAGACCCTGTGACAGGTGTTCCCTATTCAGCTTCGAAATGGTCGGCCCTGCAACACGACGACAAAACCGACTTTCCCTTCGTATCCCCTTCCGCCCCTTTGGCCGCATCCGCCTGCGTTTCCAGTATTCCCAACAATGCCATAAAAATTGAACAGTTCCGTGTGCATGTTGCTGTCAGCGTCCCGCAACGATACGTCTATCGCCATCCGACGCTCTGCGCCTTCATATCTTGGTGAACGGACTTCGACGTCATTGCCGCCTATCCTACCCAGGATCGCGTCTGCTCTACTGCGATTGTATATCAGGTCCGACCGATCGTTGCCCGCCCCAATTGACTCATCGTAACACTGAAGCGCTTCGTCGAAGCAGCCAATCGAGACAAGCAAGTTTCCCCTGTTGAATAGAGCGTGAAAACTACCAAGACTTATCGCCTCCTGGTAGTCCCGATTTGCATCATCAAAATTGTGCAGGAGAGTGTTGACATTTCCTCTGTTGAAGTAGAGAGAAGAATCCCTTGAATCTGTCTGCCCCCCCAAGCGAATCGCTTCATTGTAATCTTCCAGTGCCCCTTCAAGATCCTCCACTGCGGCCCTGACGTTGCCGCGACTGAAGTAGATTGACCTGAGCACAGATGGATTGGCGGCCTTAGCCGTATTCGGTTCCCAATTCAGCAATGGTCTGTCCTTGTAACGAACGGCCTGATCGTAGTCATCTTTGGCTCCGACGTAATCACCAAGTTCCGCCTTGGCGTTCCCTCTCAGAAAGTAGTTTTCGCTCATAAGGGGAGCGAGCTCAATGCATCGGTCGTAGCGGGAGACCGCGTCGAGGTAATTGCCTAGGTTGTAACTCTGATTTCCTTGAATTTGAAAAGACACCGGGTCTTCCATCTGCTGCAGAGGTGATTGAACGCTGTTCGCTCTCGAGAAGCTCTGTATGTCGGCAAACGGCGCGAGTTCACCAATGTCGAACAGTTCTTCAAGTTCCCTTCGAATTTGCACCTTGTGGGAAGCGCTGATCACGATCGAACTCACAGCCTCAGTCGGAATCAGAGGCCGCCCGATGACGAACAGGTTTCGTTGGCGAAGAACGCGCGGCGTCCCTTCAAATTGAACTGTCGCGTCACAATAGAACAGCTCCCGGTGATTGCTTGACGGAGAAAAGATCTCTTCGGCGCGATGCGTTGCTTCGTCACTGGAAAGGCGCTGAAATCCACGCGCATCGCGCAGGTCCACGATAAACACTTTTCCATCTAGGTCGTTTCTTTCACATGCAAACCACATAGCCACCAAAGGATCCCAGGTGAAGTCCATCAGACCCGTCGCCGCGCCAAAGTGTTGTAATTCGGCAAGCAGCTGCACGTCCGAAATCATGTGACCATCATCGACGCCGAAGACACTTTTGCGGGCAGGATCGATCAATATGGCACGATGATAGGCCAGGTGAATCTGCGGGAAGCGAGACGACGTTAGGATTTCTTCATCATTATCGAAGTACCTGACCAAGCGACGCGTCGCAGCCGGGTGCAACTTCCAAGAACTGTTTGCTTGACCACGAAATGCGCACTTGCCAGGAAACTCGCTGATTCTATTCAGATAACTTTCTGTAATGAGGGTCATCGAAGCTGCTCCACCACACTGCTCTCGTAAAACACTCTCCATTTGCCAGGAAGCCTTGACATGTGGTGAGGCTGTTTCTTTCTCATATTTTGTCGGGAGACAAATATTTTCATCCTATTCAAATGCGTCGGTCAGCGCAACGAGCGGTTTGGTCAAACTGGCCCCTTGCCTAGGTTAGTCAGGCGCTCGACCTCGTTTCTGAAGATGATCAAATCCGAGTGCGATCATCTGTAACAGCAGCGGATGCTTGTGCAGCGGCTCGTGGCGCAGGCTTTCGGCTGCGTAGACTGCGCGGCGAGCGTAATCCTGGTGGTCGGCCAAATGCAACCAAGCCGCCTGCGCCAGGAGCGCCTGTCGCAGTTGATCCGCCAACTCCTGGGGAACGTTTTCCTTGACGATCGAACGCGCCAACCTTTCCAGCGCTTCCGGCGCCAGATTCGCAAGCGGATGCTCGCCGGTCGGCAGCAAGTCCTGGCTCAGAAGATCGCCGGCGCCCCCTTCTACGTCCGAATCTGTAATCTGAACCGACAGGAACCAGCCAGCCATGGCCGGATGCTCCAGCAGCCGCCCGGTGACCTGCGACAGTTCGCCTTCTTCCTTCGTCCAAAGTTCCGGGCCTGACTCAATTAGCGCCGTCAACCGGTCAGAGATTGCGCCCGCACTGTGTTGAAAGATGAAAGGACTGTAAAGTGTGAACTCCTCCGGCAAGGCGCCTGCCGCCGCCTGCCAGTGGCTCCCTAGACTTTGTTGCAGGCAATGGCGCGCGTACGCGTAAGGTACGGCCAGAAAGACAGCGCTTGCCTCCGGCGCCAGCGAGATCGACAGCATTTCACCCACCCGCCGCCTGGGCGGAAAATCTTGGCGGTCTATCATTTCGTTGCCAAACGTCTCCAGAATTCCGGCCTTGCGGTTGATCCGCAGCCCGATAAGCGTGCCCTCGGTTTCGTTCGCGTAGCGCAGGAACCACAGGTGCTGGGTTCCTTGGAAATCGCATGGTGAAATCAGCGCCCACCATTCGTCGGTTGGCGTCGGCTCCCAGCGCACCCCGGCCAGACGCAACTTGCGCAGTTGTCGAGCTGCCGCCTGCCCTAAATCCGGCTGCAGACTGGCCTGCAGGGCATGTAGCCCGGCCGCGCTCTGTGCCGCGGCCGCAGGATCGCGCAACGCGCTCAGACGGGCAAGGGCGGCTTCAGCCACGCCAACGCGCGCATCGTATGCGATCAGGCGTAGCAACTCCGGCTGATCCGCTTCCGCCAATTGTCCCAGCAGATCGAGGACGAGGAAGGCGATATCCTGGCTTTCCTCCCGCATTTGGCGCACGTACTCCAGCAGAATGTGTCGATTGGCGTGCCCCGCCTCCAACGCCTCCTGCAGGCTCTGCATCACGATCAGATTCGGGTCATTCAGGTCTGCCATCAGGCCCGGCGAAACCTCCGCCTGCAAAAATCTTTCCAGAATCATGGCAGCGGTCAGGCGGGACTGCGTGGGATTGCCGCGGCGGCCGGCCTCCTTGCGCAGCAGCGCGACGGTTTCCGGCTGGGGCAGAAGCGCGGCGAGGCGGCCCAATCCACCCCGCATTTGGCTGCTGCCGGTGTTCAGATGTTTCCGCAGCGCCGGCAGGATCAGAGTCGGCGCGTGTTCCCGCATGATCCCCTGCACCGCCTGCGCCAACTCCGATTCTGACGAGGTATCAACCAGTGCGGCGACGGCCTCGTCGAGCTGGCGTCTTTGCTGAAGAGTATTGATGATTTTGTCGCTCATAAGCAAAGTATACCACGAGCAGAAAATACGCCAGCGTTTGCCTCTGCTTCGGCCCGATGGTAGACTAGGCTGGGGATGTGTGGACGCCGCGCGGACGGGCGCGAGTCCTCGCCGAAGCCGCGGCCAAGCCGGGAGTAAGGCAAAATGGCGCAGGCGCTTTATCGCAAGTGGCGCAGTCAAACATTCGAGGAAGTCGTCGGGCAGGAGCACGTAACCACGACCCTGCTTAACGCCCTGCGCGATGAGCGTGTCGCCCATGCCTATCTGTTCGCCGGACCTCGCGGAACCGGCAAAACATCCACCGCCCGCATCCTTGCCAAGGCGCTTAACTGTACCGACGACGATAAGCGCCCGTGCAACCGCTGCAGCCACTGTACCGCTATCAACCAAGGACGCCTGCTGGACTTGATCGAGATCGACGCAGCCAGCAACAACAGTGTCGATGATGTGCGCGAGTTACGCCAAAAGGTCGGCTTTCGACCCAGCGAATCCCGTTACAAAGTCTACATTATCGACGAAGTGCATATGCTCAGCCCTAGCGCATTCAACGCGCTGCTGAAGACGCTGGAAGAGCCTCCCCCGCATGCGCGCTTCGTGTTGGCGACGACAGAACCGCACCGCATCCCTGCCACAGTCCTGAGCCGCTGCCAACGTTTTGACTTTCGCCGTATCCCTGTAGCTGAAATCGCCGCGCATCTAACCCACATCGCCGCCGAGGAGGGCTACCAGCTGGAAGAGGCCGCAGTTTTTGCCATTGCCCGCAGCGCACAGGGCTGTATGCGCGATGCGGTCAGCCTGTTGGACCAGATGACCAGTTATGGAGCGGCAACATCGGGCGAAGATCGACCCATTATCAGGTTGGAGTCGGTGCAGCAGGTCTTGGGAAGTGTCGCCAGCGCAACCGTGGCCGCATTTGTCGAAGTATTGGCGACAAAAGATATCCCCGCGGGACTGCAGCTGATCGGTGAGTTGCTGCTGCAAGGGGGCAGCCTGCATGAGTTTTCCGCGCAGGTCATCGAGTACTTGCGCGGCGTGATGCTGGTGCAGCTGGTCGGCGACGGCGCGTTGCTCGAGGATCGTGCGCCGGAAACTTTGCAGGGGATGCAGCAGCAGGCCAAGCGAATTCCTGAGGCGGAGACGCTCTGGGCCATCAAGCGGTTCAGCCAGGCGATGTCTGACCTGAAGGGTGGCTACCAGCCCCAACTGCCTCTGGAACTTGCGCTGGTGGAGGTGGTGCAAGGGATTCAGACACAAGCGCCTGCGCCAGCCCGCGACCAGGTCCAACCACAACCGGCGCCATCGGCGCCCCCGACCCGGGCAGCGGCGGGCCAGACCGGCGCCCCGCCACAGGCACAGACCGATAAGAGTCCCGTCGCTGACAGGACGGCAATCGCTCCTCTCGACGCCGACGCTTTGCGGCGACTGCGAGCGCAATGGAACGATTTCCTGAATGCGGTGCGCAATCAATGTGGACTAAAGGAGCAGGCCTCGCTGCGCTCGATACGAGATGTGGCGATCGGTGGGGCTTCCGTGGCCATGGCCTTCGGCGCCAACACATTCGCGCAGGGCGTCATTTCGGAGGCCAAGACCAGGGAAGCCGTTGCCAACATCCTGGGGGATATCCTGGGTCAGAAAGTGACCCTGAACTGCCAGAGCGGCGACATAGCAACGATCCCCGCGGCGGCCGGGCCGGTCGTCGAAGATCAACAGGCCTCCGGGCCGGACCCTTTGGTCGAATACGCTGTCGCTGAACTGGGTGCAGAGGTCAGTGACAGCCGCTCCGGCAACTGATGGGATGAACTACTCCGACTAACATATCGCATTGGGAGTGAGAACTATGGCGAAGAAGAAGAGGAACCGCAGAACCAGGAGTGGTGGCAATCCTTTTGGTGGTGGTGGCGGCGGCTTTCCCGCTGGCGGCTCGCTTGGCGGAGGCGGCATGGGCGGAGGCGGCATGGGCGGAGACCTGGCCGCACGCGTGCGCAAGATGCAGGATGACATGGAAAAAGCGCAGGGGGAACTGGCCGACGAAATAGTTACCGGAAGCGCCGGCGGCGGCATGGTCGAAGTCGATATGGACGGGCATCAGACTGTGCAGGCGCTGCGCCTCAAGCCGGAAGTAGTCGACCCCGAAGACGTGGAGATGCTGGAAGACCTGTTGATGGCCGCGATCAACGACGCCGCCGATAAGGTAAAGACGCTGACCGAAGAGCGCATGGGCGGCCTCACCTCCGGGCTTGATATTCCTGGCCTTGGAATTTAGGATTCCGCCATGCAAACACTGGCGCAGCCGGTCACCAATCTGATCGATGCTTTTGGCCGCCTGCCGGGCATCGGGCCAAAATCGGCCTCGCGCCTGGCCTATTTTCTTCTGCGCAGCGATGAAGAAATCGCATTGACACTTGCGACCGCGTTGCAGGAGTTGAAAGCGAATACCCTCTTTTGTCACATCTGCCACAATATCGCCGACAGAGATCCTTGCGCCATCTGTGACAACCACCAGCGCGATCGATCCATCATCTGTGTGGTCGAGGAGCCGCTTGACGTGCAGGCCATCGAGCGTACCGGTACATACCACGGCCTGTATCATGTCCTGCACGGGGCCATCTCGCCGGTGGAAGGAATCGGGCCGGACGACTTGAAGCTGCAGGAACTGCTCGACCGGCTGCGGCAGGGCCACGTCGGAGTTCTGAACGATGTCACTTTGACGCAGGAACTGCTGCTGGCGACCAACCCCAATCTGGAAGGGGAAGCCACGGCGATGTACATAGCCAGGCTTATCAAACCTCTGGGCGTTCGTGTGACTCGCCTGGCGCGCGGCTTGCCCACCGGCGGCGATCTTGAGTATGCCGACGAAATGACTCTGAGCAACGCGCTGTCCGGGCGGCTGGAAATGTAATCGGCTCGGGCGGCGCCCCGCTCTGCAAAGGTGTATCGAGATGGCTGATTCTAAAGGTGACCCTCAAGCGCACGGCCTGCAGACCCACTCCCACCCCGGCAAACTGACGACACTGAAACAGACTTGGCAGGACACAACCCTGGCCCCTGTTGTGAGGAGGTTCCCCGAACGCATGGAACGCTTCACGACCAGCAGCCCGTCCATCGTCATCCAGCCGCTCTATACGCCTACCGACAGCGCGGCGCAAGATGGATGCGCGCAAGAATACATGCGACGCCTCGGTTTTCCCGGCGAGTTTCCTTTCACCCGCGGCGTTCAGCCCAATATGTATCGCGGCCGCCTCTGGACGATGCGTCAGTACGCCGGATTCGGCTCGGCTGCCGAGAGTAACCGGCGCTACCACTTCCTGATCGAACAGGGGCAGACCGGGCTGTCCGTCGCCTTCGACCTGCCCACGCAGATCGGTTATGACGCCGACCACGCCCTCGCGTTGGGCGAGGTCGGCAAAGTCGGTGTCTCGATCAGCAGCTTGCAGGATATGCGCACGCTTCTCCGCGGCATCCCGCTCGACAAGGTGAGCATCAGCATGACGATCAACGCGCCGGCCGCGATCCTGCTGGCGATGGTGATTGCGGTCGGCAAGGAGCAGGGTGTGCCGCCGGAGATGCTGCGCGGCACTGTGCAAAATGATATTCTGAAGGAGTACATCGCCCGCGGAACCTACATCTTCCCGCCGCAGCCCTCGATGCGCCTGATGACCGACCTCTTCCGCTTCTGCGCCCGCCACCTGCCTAGATGGAACACCATTTCGGTCAGCGGCTATCACATCCGCGAGGCCGGCAGCAGTGCCGTTCAGGAGGTCTCGTTCACGCTTGCCAACGCCATCGAATACGTCGAGCAGGCTGTCAAAGCCGGGCTTGATGTGGACCGCTTTGCCTCTCAAATCAGCTTTTTCTTCAACGCGCACAATAACTTTCTGGAAGAGGTGGCGAAGTTTCGCGCGGCCCGCCGCCTTTGGGCAAAGTTGATGCGGGATCGTTTCGGCGCAACCGATCCAGACAGCTGGCGGATGCGCTTCCACACCCAGACCGGCGGCAGCACGTTGACGACCCAACAGCCGGACAACAACATTGTGCGGGTGACGGTCCAGGCCCTGGCCGCAGTGCTCGGCGGCACCCAAAGCCTGCACACAAATTCCAAGGATGAGGCCCTCGCTCTGCCTACCGAAAAGGCGGTCGAAATCGCATTGCGCACACAGCAGATTCTGGCCGGAGAAAGCGGCCTTGGCGATGTCGTGGACCCGCTTGGCGGCAGCTACTATATCGAAGGGCTGACCGATGAGATCGAACGCCAGGCGCTCGACTACCTGGAGCGCATCGACGAGATGGGCGGTGCAATGCAGGCGGTCGCCGATGGGTTCATCCAGCGGGAGATTCAGGAGTCGGCCTACGCCAGCTTGCGGGCGATAGAGAGCGGCGCGCAGACCGTTGTCGGTGTTAATCGTTACCAGGGCGAGGATACCCTCCCCGAAGAGATGCTGCGCGTGGATGAGGTCGTGCAGAATGAGCAGATCGCCGCGCTCGCCGCGCTGCGTGCCGGCCGCGACCAGGCAAAGGCCGATGCCATCCTGCATCGCATCGGACAGGCGGCGCGTGCGCAGGACGAAGCGCTGATGCCGCTATTTGTGCAGGCGGTCGAGAGCGCTGTCACCGTGGGCGAAATCTGCGATGCCCTGCGTGCAGAATTCGGCGAATATCAACCGACAAGCTGGGTATGATGCAGAAGCAGCCCAATAGCTCATTTTGTTTCGTATGCGGTTTGAACAATGTCGCAGGTGTGCAGGTGCGTTTCTACGAGACCGTTGCCGCTGACGGAACAGCGCAGATTCTGGCCCGTTTTGGCGGGCAGTCGTGCCATCAGGGCTATCCAGGCCGCATGCACGGCGGCGTCCTCACCGGCGTCCTCGACGAAACGATCGCCCGCGCCATCAACTATGGGTCAGGCGTGGAAGTGCAGAGGTGGGGCATCACCGCCGAGTTGACCACGCGCTTCCTGCAACCCGTGCCGCTAGACGTGGAGATCAGCGCCCGCGGGCGCGTACTCACCAAGAACCGGCGCATCTTCACCGGCAGCGGTGAAATCTGTCTGCCCGACGGGACGGTTGCCGTGCGCGCCGAGGGCAAGTTTCTGAAGCTGCCGCTCAGCGCAATCTCCGGGCCGGACGTGGATCTCCCCGGCTGGAAGGTGTACCCCGACTGCGAGTAAATCGGGATTGAAAACATCGGTGGTCGCTTCGGCGTACCGAGACACTTGGTGTAAAAAGATTATATGCAACTCACCAACGCGCAGATCGATCACGTCGGCATTGTCGTGCAGAGCCTGGACGCTGCACTTGCGACCTATTGCGGCGTTCTCGGTTTCCGGCTGCTGGAGCGGATCGACGCGCCGGATCACGGCGTGGAAATAGCCTTTCTTGACGGCGGACACGGCACGATTGAGCTTCTGTCGCCCACCGTCAGCGAGAGCGGCACGGCGCGGTTCCTGGCGCGGCGGGGGGAAGGCCCCCATCACGTCTGCTTCACCGTGGACGACATCGAAGCGACGATGGAGGAACTGCGCGCGCGCGGCGTCCGGCTCATTGATGAGACGCCTCGGCGGGGCATCCACGGTCATGTGGCCTTCGTCCATCCGCAGGCCGGACACGGGATGATGATCGAACTTCTGCAGAAAGACGGGGACAGTTAGCTCGCATGGCATCAGCGATTGCGCGCAATAAACCTGGGATACGCACGCAGCTGTCCCACTGGAACGACATCATCGACGGCCACCTGGCGGCTAACCGCGCCGAAGATGCCCTGCCCCTGATACGCGTTCTTCTAAAAAATCTGCCCCGCCATCTGCCGTCATATTTTCGCTTCCTCCAGGTCATCTGGCTGTTGCGGCGCTGGGATGACGGCCGCGACTGGGCTTTGCGCCTGTTGCAGGCCGATCCCGGCAGCGAGCTGGCCTGGGCCGTGCTGGCGAGGTGCGCCGAGGCCGAGGGCAAGCTGACACGCGCCCAACGCTACTGGACCCTTGCGCTCGAGAACGCGCCCTACAACCGTCCGATCCGCCAGGGACTTTCGCGTACACTTCTGCGCCAGAAGCGGCCTCTGATGCTCACGCGCCCGGCGCTGGCAACGCTGTATCGCATGGGCGGACGCTGGCAAAAAGCCATCCGTCTCTATGCCGATTTGACCGAGGCCGAACCGCACCGGTTGGACTTCCAGTGCAGTCTGCTGGAGGCAACCTGGCACTGCGGACGCACCCAGGAGGCGCTGCAACATGGGCGTGACCTGGTCAACCAAAACCCCTATCTTCTGCTGGGCTGGGTGGTCTCAGCCCGCATCGGCGATGAGGATGATAAGGCGCTGGCCAAAGCGCCCCTTGCCGCCCTTGACCCGGACGGGGAGTACGCGATTACGCGCTTCGCCGACAAGAACGCATACGCCCTCCCCTCTGACATTACCGTCGCGCCGGAGGACGCCGCCCTGCTGAACGCGGCCAAGGCAGCCCGGTAGTCTGTGCCTTCGTGCTTGCGAAAAATCTGTCCGTCTGAGAATACCCCCTTATAATAATTTCTTGTCAAAAGAGAGGCTCTGCGGTAGGCTGCGCAATAGGACGGGCTTGCAGCGATCAGGCGGCCTGATCCGTCAAAAGCGTATCGCGGCGCCAGCGAAATGGGTGCCTGAGTTTTCCAAATCATCCTCACACTGAAAAGGAGCAGTTTGTGCAGAGTCAGCAACAGTTGAAGCAAGCGCTTATTCGGACGATGCAAAGTGATGAAGATATCGCAGTCGTGCAGCCGCCTGCCATCGGGCAGACGCAACTGCAGAATGAACTGCTTATGTTCATCAAGCCGGAGATCTTGGCCGTTGCCGATCAGGACTGCCTGCTAAATTCTCTCGATCTGATCTGGGCAAAACTGTCCCAGTTCGGCGCATCCGTCGCAGGGCTCGCGCTGGTGGGCGGCAAGGCGCTCGAACGCAAGGAGAGCATGGACCGGCATTACGGCGCAATCAACGTCCTCTCAAAGACCTCTTCATCCGGCCTGAGCGCCGCCGACCGCCACAGCGTGTACGACGCGCTCGCCGTCCCGGCCGCCGACTATTCTATTTACGGCGGCCACGAGTTCCTGGCTGCGCATCCCACCAATACACCGGCCGGCCTGGACAGACTCTGGTTTACCAAGAAGGCCGAGAAGATTCGCAGCGGGTTCTATGTGCAGGCGTATGAGGCCGAGAGCGAAAAGTTCATTCTCGTCAACGGATTCCACCCCGCCCAGTTGGCCCATTTCACCGAAGCGTCCCACCGCATTGCGCTTATGCTGGTGCATGCGGACACGGCCTGGGCAACGCTGCGCGACGAGATGATCGGGGACACCTTCCCTGAGCGAGCGGTGGCCGGTTCAATTCGCGGGCAACTGCACGCCGCGCCGCAACGTTACGGATTCGAGGAAGTTACAATCGCCAACAACGGTGTGCATCTCTCGGCCGGTCCTTTTGAGGCCATGTTCGAAATCGCCAACTTCTTCGGCAGCCTGCTCGACGTGGATGTCGCATCAACGCCGCCTCGCATTGTCGAAGCGTTGGCCGGCGCCGGCATCTTGGAAGGGGACACATTAAGGGCGATGGCGAATCCCGAGCTGGTTGATGGCGCGGGCGAAACCACCGATCTCTTCAGTGCGACCGAACACTTGGACACCAATCCGGCCGTAGCCCTGTACAGATCAAATGTTGGAACAAAGTAGCGCCCGCATGATGAACCGGGGCTTAAGCCCTTCGATACCGCCCGACATTCGCGCCGTTTACAATATCTTCATCACGACTTGGGCGTCGCCCCATAGCCCTTCGAGGTCGTAGTGGAGCCGGGTTTCCTCTGTAAAAAGGTGTAAAATGACGTCGCCGTAGTCGGCCAGGAGCCACCCGCCCCCCTCCTGTCGCAGATCATGGACGTTCAGCGGGCGCATCTTCTCTTCAATCTGGAGTTGCTGCCATAAATCATCGCGAATGGCGTTGGCCTGCCGTTCATTGTCCACAGTGCCTAGCACGAAATAGGTGGCGATGCTGGTCTGCTCGCTCACGTCGAGCAGAACAATGTCCGCCGCCTGCTTCTCCTCAATGATTTCGACGACCTTCTGGGCCAGTTGGTTGCTGTTCAGTGGAGCCTCCTTGTTGGTGGATGCAAAAGGGTCGGTCTTTCAGTATATCACAATCTCGAACAGATTCGGGTGCATCCCTGATTTCACTCTGAATGACCTGCAATTTCAATTGAATTGATATGTTTTGTCTGAAGGCCCCACACAATTGCCAGGATTTCGAGTTCTGTTGTCTCTTCCGCCGCACATTCATGACCTGCTCCTGTCACGCCGCAAGCCTCCCGAACCTCAACCGTCCACGAATTGATAATCACTTTTCTAAAAAAAGCCAAATAAGTCCGCCCTGGTCCGCCCTGACTCGACCGCAAAATCGCCCGCAATAGCGCTCGCAAATGCCCTTACGAGTGCTTACATCATATAGTCGCATAATTGACCTCCCAATGCCCCCTCCTGCTTCCCCACCGTTATCGCCGCATCGCCGCCCTTTCAGGACTTACCCCCATTTTGGGCCGCGCCCCTGATTTCTTGGAAACGTCTCCCTGGGATCGCTGGCGTCTCGCCCGCAGGCAGTTTCGATTCCCGTGCCTGTTGAAGATCTGGTCCAAGAGGTGACGGATGCAGGTTGCTGTGTGCGTAATCGGACCGCAGTTCGCCTGATTCTCGCGAATGAAGACGCCGCCTGAGCCGCTGCCGTCACCTGGGTCCATCATATGAACTGCATTCAACTGCAGTTCAGACAACTGCTGAGAATCCAGCTCCTTCAGAGCAAGTCAGAACCCCACCCCCATTCTGAGATGCACCCTGGGATTTCTAGGAACTGTAAACTCTTCAATGTTGTAGTACAATTGTGCTGAACATAAACGAACGCAGCCGCGGCCCTGCCGCAAACGTAAGCCAGCATCACGTCAGTGTCATGTCATTTTTCACATCCTGCCCCCGGTGCGGGAACCGTGTGCAGCAAAAAACTGCCCTCCCTGCCCAGCCGTTGCCGCAACCGCCCGTTGCCCGCCATACCCGGAAAAACTATTTTGGGACGAGAAATGACGAGAAATGACGAGAAATGACGAAAAATGACGACAAGATACGACACGATATGACAGAACACGCCCAAACGTTCCCGGACATAAAAAAATACTGGCGCGACTAAACGCGACTAAACGCGACTAAACGCGACCAAACGCGACCTGGCGCGCTCGAACACGCTCGCAAACGCTCGTAACTGCTTGTAAACGCTCGTAACTGCTTGTAAACGCTCGTAACTGCTTACATAACTGCTTACACTGGCACACCTGACCTGCGCGCCCCTCACGTCGCCTGCAAGCGGTCCGGAAACCCGTGCGTAGTCGAAATCTCGCCTCCATTCTGGGTGCGCCAGCAGGTTCCTGCGCCTTGTCGCTGCACTGCAATTCGCATATAATGCTGAAGTGCTGCGTGGAAGCATATCGCTGCACTGCGGCGTTCTTCACCCGCCTCTGTGCCCGTTGACCTGATTTTCTGACAAGACAGTTGGGTCGCAGTTCCTTGCCTGACCTTATCGATCGCGGCGGCCCAGCCGTCTTGACAAGCAGTTCACTTATCTGCAAAGGAGAAACGCGATGAAATACTCTCGTCTGATGACCTTGTTCGTAGTTCTGACGGCGCTTGCGCTGCTTGTGGCCGCCTGTCCCGCGCCCGCGGCGATGCCGGCTGCCGATGCCGATGCTGGCGCTGCCGAAACCGACGACATGGCAGGGCAGTTCAAGGTTGGCCTGGTCACCGATGTCGGTCGCGTCAACGATCGCAGCTTCAATCAATCTGCCTGGGAAGGCGTTGTCGCCGCCGCCGAGGGACTGGGCCTGGCGGAAGATGACATCAAGTATATCGAAACGCAGGATGCCAAAGACTACGCCGACAACATTCAACAGTTCATCGACGCCGACTACAATGTTATCCTCAGCGTCGGTTTCGCGCTGGGTGATGCCACCATTGTTGCGGCCACGGAAAACCCCGATGTCTTCTTCATCGGCATTGACCAGTTTCAGGTCGAGACACTTCCCAATCTGGCCGGCCTCATCTTCAACGAGGATCACTCCGGTTACCTGGCCGGTGTACTGGCCGGAAGCCTTTCCAAGACGGGCACCATCGCCGCAGTGCTGGGGACCGATCTGGTGCCCCCCGTCGTGGCCTTCAATGAGGGCTACGTCGCCGGCGCCCTATCGGTCAACGCGGACATCAACGTGATCTCCACCTACCATCCCGGCGAAATCTCCCAGGCCTTTGTAGACCCTGAATGGGGCGCGGCGACGGCCAAGCAGGCGCTCGATCAGGGCGCGGATGTGATCTTCGGCGCCGGCGGCAGCACCGGCAACGGCGCTTTGCAAGAGGTCGCCACCGCTGCAGGCGCGGGCGAGACCGTCTTCTGCATCGGCGTCGATACGGACCAGTGGAATACGGTCCCCGCCGCCCAGCCCTGTCTCGTGTCCAGCGCCATGAAGCTGATCACACCCGGCGTCGTCGAACTGGTGAACATGGCGAACGATGGCACTTTCCTCGGCGGCAACTATTTCGGCGATGCCGACTTGGCCCCGTTCCACGATTTTGACGAGATGATTCCGCAGGAGTTGAAAGACCTGCTTGATGAGACCAAGACCGGCCTGATGGACGGCTCGGTCGACACCGGATACGGCAACTGAGCCGCCCGGGTCGTGAAACTTGTCAATGGAGCGGGAGGCTGTGCGGCGGCCTCCCGCTTCTCTTTCAGAGGCGACTGCGTAGAGGCCTCGACGCTGCCGCGTTACGCAGTATGGCCGTGACTGCTTGGTCCGCCGTGCTTATCATTGCCGCCAGGTCCAGCATCGTTATCTGACGGAGACCCGCTGTGGCGACCGCCTCCCCGACAATTGGCTTCTCGCGTTCTTTGCGAGCGCTCCTCATCCCGCTCCTGGCGCTGCTTGCCGCGCTTCTCGCCGGCGCAATCGTCATGCTCCTTTCGGGCGACGATCCGCTGGCCGCGTACAGCGGGCTGTTTCAAGGCGCATTCGGCGATGGCAAGGGCTGGGACAGGACGATTCGCAAGACGATCCCGTTAATCCTGACAGGGCTTTCGGTTGCCGTTGCCTTCAAAGTCAGCCTCTTCAACATCGGCGCGTCCGGTCAGTTCGTGATCGGCTCGATCTTTGCCGTGGCCGTGGGCATCAATTTCGAAGGCTTGCCCATTTTCATCCACCTGCCCCTCGCGTTGACCGCCGGAATAATCGGCGGCATGATCTGGGGGGCGATCCCCGGCATTCTGAAAGTCTATACGGGTGCCCACGAGGTGATCGTTACGATCATGCTCAACTATGTGGCCGCCCTCTTCGCCAGCTGGACCGTCTATGCGGGCGGCACGCAGGGTCAGACGCCCGGCCCCCTGTGGGACCGAACCGCCGGCGCGATTTCCGAGACGCCCGACGTGCTGGCGTCAGCGCAGATCCCCTGGCTGTTCGGCGCGCCCTACCGGGTCCATTACGGTGTCTTCATCGCCTTGGCCGCGGCAGTGTTTATCTGGTGGCTGATTTTCAAGACCCCGCTCGGCTTTGAAATGCGCACGGTCGGACACAACATGAAGGCGGCAAGTTACGCCGGCATTCGCGTCAATTTCACCATCATTCTGACCATGGCGATTGCCGGAGGGCTGGCCGGGCTGGCCGGGGCCATCGAGACGCTGGGGCTGAACCACAAATTCGCGCCGGAGTTCGGCGGCGCAGTCGGATTCGACGGCATTACGGTGGCGCTGCTCGGGCAGACCCATCCCTTCGGCGTTCTGCTGGCAGCGTTCATGTTCGGCGCGCTGGACGGTGGCGCGACCAAGATGCAGTTCGAGTCCGGCGTGCCTGCCGACATCATTCAGATCATTCAGGCGCTCGTGCTGGCCTTCGTGGCCGCGCCGCTGATCATCCGCATGATTTTCCGCATGCGCCAGCAGCCGCAGGAAGAGGCGGCCTCTACGGTCAGCACAAGTTGGGGCGGGTCGTGAGCGAAACAGTACTCCTCTCGTCTGTGCAGCGCCATAAAAGGCGCTTCGGCGGCGCCTTGCTCCTGGCGTTGGCGCTGATCGTCATGGCGATCCTGGTCAACCACACCTCTTTGCGAGAACAGACTTGGCTGCGCGTGCTGTTTGGTATCAGCGCGCTCAACTTCACCCTGCGGGCGACTGTGCCGCTGGCGCTGGGCGCGCTCAGCGGCATCCTGTGCGAACGGTCCGGCATCATTAACATCGGCATCGAGGGCATGATGCTGGCCGGCGCGTTCGCCGGATTTGTCGCCAAGACCAGCACCAATCACTGGCCGCTGACAGTCAGTCTCATTTTCAGCGTTGCCGTAGCCGTGGCCGTCGGCGGGCTGATGGGCGCGCTCCACGCCCTCTTTTCGATCCGCTTCCGCATGGATCAGATCATCTCCGGCACTGTCATCATCATTCTGGCTTTTGGAACCTCATCCTATCTGTATAATCGGGACGCCATCGCCGAAGGCAAGTTCTCCTCGATTGCGCTCCCCGGGCTGGCCCAGATTCCTGTCATCGGGCCCGTCCTGTTCGACAACCCGCCGATCACCTATTTGGCGCTGATTCTGGTGGCGGTGACGCATGTCGCGCTGTTCCACACGCGCTGGGGGCTGCGCACCCGCGCCGTGGGCGAACATCCGCGCGCCGCCGACACCGTCGGCATCAATGTCAACCGCTATCGTTACATCAACACATCCCTGGGCGGTATGCTCGCCGGGTTGGCGGGCGCTTTTCTCGTCCTCGAAGCGGTCGGCCAGTTTCAGGAAGGCATGACCGCAGGACGCGGCTTCATCTCGCTGGCGGCGATGATCTTTGGCAACTGGAATCCCTTCGGCGCGTTGGGCGCCGCCGCGCTCTTCGGCTATACCCAGGCTCTTCAGAACGAACTGCTGCTGGCAGGCGTCACGCAGGTGCCCCGCCAGTTCATCTCGATGCTGCCCTATCTCGTTACGATTGTCGCCGTGTCCGGCCTCGTGGGGCGTGTCCGGCCTCCTGCCGCCGAAGGCAAGGTCTATGAGACGGAGGGCAGTGCATGAGCCAGTCCCACTCTGTCCCGAACCGGCAACAGGAAACCGAACCGCCGAAGCTGGAAGTCCACCGCATCACCAAGGCCTTTCCCGGCGTCGTCGCCAACAAGGAGATCGACCTGACGCTGCAAAGGGGAGAAATCCTGGCTCTTCTGGGCGAAAACGGCGCCGGCAAGTCGACGCTGATGAACATTGTCTACGGACTGTACCAGCCCACAGAGGGCGAAATTCGAGTCGATGGCCGCCCCGTTGAGATGCACTCGCCCCGCGACGCCATCGATCTGGGCATCGGCATGGTGCATCAGCATTTCCAACTGGTGCCGGTGATGAGCGTGGTGGACAACATCATGCTTGGCAGCGAGAGCGTTCACGGCGGCCTGCTCAACCGGGAGAGCGTCGCCGCGCAGATCCGGGAACTTGCCGAGCGCTACAACATGCCGGTGGACCCGAACGCTGTCATCGAAGATCTGCCGGTGGGGATACAGCAGCGCGTCGAAATCCTTAAGGCTCTCTACCGAAGGGCCGATCTCCTGATTCTGGATGAGCCCACCTCAGTGTTGACTCCGCAGGAAATCGAGGGCTTGTTCGCGGTGATGGAGCTGCTGCGCAGCCAGGGCAAGTCCATCATTTTCATCACCCATAAGCTCAAGGAGGTTTTGCGCATCGCTGACCGCATTGCGGTGCTGCGGCGCGGCGAGATGGTGGGGGAGGCCGATCCGCAGACCGTCTCGCAGGGGGACCTGGCCGAGTTGATGGTGGGCCGCAAAGTGACGCTTGAGGTCGAAAAGCAACCGGCCAACGTAGGCGAAGTGCTCCTGCAGGTGCGCGAGATTCAGGCATTCAATGACCTCGGCGAGCCAGCCTTGCGCGGGGTCTCGCTGGACGTGCGCGCCGGCGAGATTGTCGGCGTCGCCGGCGTGCAGGGCAACGGCCAGACCGAACTGGTGGAAGTAATTACCGGCCTGCGCGCGGCCACCGCGGGCAGCCTAATGCTCAACGGACAGGAGATGACGAACGCCCCGCCGCGACGCATAACCGAGGAAGGCGCCATCTGCCACGTGCCCGAGGACCGCCATATGTACGGTATGGTGGATGCCTATTCGGTGGCGGACAATCTCGTTCTCAGTTCCTACTACAAGCCGCCGTTTTCCTCCGGCATGACGATGAACGAACAGGCGATTGCGAAACATGCCGAGGAACTGGTGGCGCGGTTTGACGTGCGCACGCCTTCCATCAGGACGCTCGGCGCAAGCCTCTCCGGCGGCAACCAGCAGAAGATGGTCGTCGCGCGCGAGTTCAGCCGCCCCATCCGCCTGCTGATCGCCGCGCAGCCGACCCGGGGCATTGACGTCGGCTCGATCGAGTTCATCCATAGTCAGATCGTCGCCAAACGGGACGAGGGCGTCGCCGTACTGCTGATCAGCTATGAACTTGATGAGATCATGGCGCTTTCCGATCGCATCGCGGTGATGTTCCACGGCCAGATCAGCGCAGTGCTTCCACGCCATGAAGCGACCCGCGCCGCGATCGGTCTGCTGATGGCCGGTGTCCGCGCCGAGGCGTAAGCGAACACAGAAAACGTAGCGGAAAAGAACGACTCCATGACAGATCCGGCCCTCGATCAACCACAACTGGAAGATTACGACGACATCAGCGAGGAGACCCGTTTTCCTCATGCCAACGGCGAACTCCTTTTCTTGGCTGACCGGGACAGCGACCTCTACGATCTGCGTTGGCACTGGCACGGGCGTGCCTATGCGCGCGCCATCCGCATCCGCATCGACGCGCCGATCTACACCAGCGGCGGAATCAGCAGCGAACAGTTGGATGACGTTCTGCCCTTGGCCGTTCAACTGTATCCCGGCTATCAGGAGACGATATACGGTGTGGAAGGGGTCATCGTCAGCAAGCGCATTTTCGCGCCGCTCGACAGCTACTACGACCGCTCCTTGCTATGGATGATGGAAGCGCAATCCGAGGGCGATCGGCTGATCCAGATTCGCGTGGAGATAGACTGGGGCGAACCTCTGGAGCAGCGCATGGTGGACGGGCTGCTGCTCGCCCAGCGCGATCCCGGCGAGGCCAAAGGCGCGCATGATCAGCGCAACGCCGAAAGCACGCGCGTCTTTGGCGCGGCGGAAGGGCGGCCCGATCTGGTAGAGTTTCCCTCTGACTCGCAGGCGTCGCTGGTCTACCATGTTCTCGTGGCAGGGCAGGTGGACCTGCCGCTGATCCTGGCGCTGAGCGATGTCGGCGAGCAGGTGGCGTGGAACGGTTTTCTCGTCCAGCGGGACATCTCGCGTGCCTTCGAGCGCAGCCTCAGCCGCTGGCATGACATCACCCACCGCGGGCGTCTGTGGTCGCCGGATGCGCAGGTGAACCGGACCGTGCAGGATGCCAAAATCGCCGCTATGCACAGGCTGGCCCGCTTTCGTTCGGGCTTCGCGCCCGCCGACCGCTTGACCACATCCGTTCCGGGTCTGGTCGATCTGTTCGACACATTTGCGCCTGAACAGAGCCGCGCGCTGCTGGACACGCTGCGCCGCGTGGCCGAGCGGACAGGCGGCGCCCTGCCTCTTCAACTGCCGACACTGCCCCTGCAGACTATCGACGCGCCCGATGCCGAACTGTCAATCGCGGCTGCCGCCTACCTGTCGGCCTTGCAAGCGCATCAGCGGCGTCATCCCAATTCGGCATGGCTTGCGACGCACGCCGGGGCGCTGAGCGCGTGCGCAAAAGAGCTGTTGGCATTGTCAGGGGCTCTCTCAGGTCCACGCGCTCCCGACATTTCAAATGTGGACGCGCAGCAGGCCGCCCGCAGCGCGTTGAACGCGGCCTCGGCGTTGGCGCACATGATGGGACACGACGATGACGCCGCGCGTTGGGATGATGCGGCAGAAGCGATGGAGCGCGGCGTTGGCGCGCCGTCAGCAACAACCGAGCCGACGATCTGGGAGCAACTGGGCATCTCGGCTGACCAGGGAAATCTGACTGTCCAAAGGGCGTGGCCGGACGATTGGAACTGGTGGGCGTTGCTGAATCTGCCATACTCCGCAGAGAAGGAAAACGACGAAATCAGCCTGCTCTGGGACGGGGAGACGCTGCACTCGACTCGTCCGCTTACGTTCGACGGTCCGCTGGCGACCCAAAGCCAGGTGCGGGCCTTCGGATCCGACGAAAACAGCTTCAACCTGCGTTTTCGCCTGGGCAGCGAACTGTTCATGCCCACATTTGAGCAAGACGGCGATACAAACTAGGATCGCAGGCGTCTTGCCCACATGCCGCCGGCGTGAACTTACATGACAACCGCTTACGTCTACGACCCGTACGAAAGCAACCACACTTTTGCCGGCCATCCGGAGAACCATCAGCGCATGGAGCATATTTGGGCGCTTCTGGAAGCGGACGGTATCCTGAATTCACTCGACCGCCTGCCCAATGCCGTTGCCCCGCTCGAGCCGATTCTGGCCGTCCATAGCGGGAACTATGTCGAGTTGCTGGAGGCGGTCTGCCGGGACATGGAGGGTTCCGACGGGGGCGGCGAAGGCGAAATTCAGAGTAGGGGCGCGGCGGCAAGGTGGCTTGACCAGGACACATACCTCCTCAGAGGCAGTTATGAGGCGGCGCTGCGGGCAGTGGGAGGCCTGCTCAACCTTACCGACGCAGTGATGGCCGGCGCGGCGACGAACGGCTTTGCCCTGGTGCGGCCTCCGGGTCATCATGCGCGGCCCCGCAGCGCAAAAGGTTTCTGTCTGTTTGGCAATGTGGCCGCGGCAGCCCGCCATGCCCAGCGCCACCACGGCGTGCAGCGGGCGCTCATTGTCGACTTCGACGTGCATCACGGCAATGGCACGGCGGAGATGTTCTACGCTGACAGTTCCTTTCTTTTCTTCAGTATTCACCAGTACCCACATTACCCGTTCAGCGGAGGCATCGACGAAGTAGGACGCGACGCCGGCGAAGGCTACACGGTGAATGTGCCCTTCCCGGCGGGTGTCGGGGATGCGGGCTACCTCGCCGCGCTGCGCCAACTGTTGATCCCCCTCGCGCACGGGTTCAAGCCGGATGTGATCTTTGTGTCCGCCGGTTTCGACGGCCACTGGATGGATCCGTTGAGCGAGCATCGCGTGAGTATTGGCGGCTACGCGGCCCTGATGGAGGAGCTGCTGGCCCTGGCGGAAGCGCTCTGCAACGGGCGCCTGATTTGCGCACTGGAGGGCGGCTACCATCTGGACGCGCTGCCGCACTGCGTTCTATCCACATTGCGGGCGCTTAGCGGCGATAGGCACGCGATCAGCGATCCGTTTGGCGCAGTCGATGGGCAGCCGCAGGCTGCGGACAAGGTGCTGTCAGCCGTCAAGCGGCGTCTGGGTCTTGACTGAGGAGTTTCAAGGTCGGCCGCGTCGAGACCATCTGTCGGACATATGAAACAATTCGGTTCTTTCTAACGATAAGAGGAAAAATGCACACCATCATTCTACAGACCAAAGCCCGCCAGACATCCGCGGGCAAAACCTGGCGTATCGAAGTGTTGGGCGACAGCCTCATTAAGGAGGATGTGAAGGTATCTATCGGCGAGTTGGAATACCATCCGGCCAAAGCCGAGCGCCGCTCCCTGATCGATATACTCACGATCATCGAACGCCATAACTTCCGCATCTGCCATGTCGAGCACAAGCCCAACGATGACGATTTGGAAGAGTGGATGTTCATTCTGCAGGGGTAGGCATGACGGTTCGCCCCGACTTCAGCTGATTGACGAGCGGTGCCTGGCAGCGAGACGCTGCCGCAGTTTGCGCTGCAAAAAGGCCTGGTGCTTCGCGTCTTTCGCTTGACACGGCGCAGCCTGGCCGGAGGAAAGCCGTGCCTGCCCAACCACTGATCTTCGCCCATCGGGGCGCGAATGCCGTCGCGCCTGAGAACACGCTGCCGGCTTTCGAGAAGGCGCTGGAGTTGGGAGCCGACGGCATTGAACTGGATGTGCAGGCGACCGCCGATGGCGCGCTGGTTGTCCTGCACGACTTCAGCCTGGGCCGCACAACAACCGGCGACGGCCTTCTGCGCGCACATACATTGGCGCAACTTGCCGATGTTGACGCCGGCGTTCGATTTGACAACTCTTACGCCGGCACACCGATTCCTACGCTCGAGCAGGTCTTTGATCTTGTGGGTGAGCGCTGTATCGTCAATGTCGAGATCAAGAATCTGGATTGGGACGGTGGCTCTGAAGCGGAGCCGCTGACACGCACAGTTCAACGGCGTCGGCTGCATGATCAGGTCATCGTCTCCAGCTTCAATCCGTTCGCACTGCTCAAAATGCGCCAGCTGGACCCCTCTATCGCCCTGGGGCTACTCTACTTTCCCCGACTGCCGCGACCGACCGGCCAGCCGGGCAACTTGATTCAGAAGGTCCGCCAACTGCCGCTCAAGCATCTCTTTTTACATCTGTCGCGAACCTGGTCCAGTTCGCGCATCGCGCCGCAAGCCCTTCATCCATACTTTGAGTCAATCGACGTTCAACTGGTGACACAGGCGCGCAGCCGGGGTCAACTCGTGAACGCCTGGACTGTGAACAGCGCGACAGAGGCTCTGCGGCTGGCCCGTCTGGGTGTGAATGCGATCATCACTGATCTGCCCGACGCGATACGGCAGGGACTGTCAATGGCCGACCCCGGCGCAGATCCAGGCGGGCGAGGCGGGTAGCCAATGCGAGCAAGCGCATGAGTTCCACCACTGCAACCGCGCCGGGAAAGGTCATCCTGTTCGGGGAACACGCCGTCGTCTATGGGCGGGCGGCCATCGCCGTGCCTGTGACGAAGGTGCGGGCCACTGCCACGGTCGAGGACGCGCTGCCGGGAACGGGCTGCACGATCGCTGCGCCGGATATTGGCGTGCTCATCCGATTATCCGATGCGCCTGCCCACCCGCTGGCTGTGGCGGTGCGGCTGGCAGCAGAGGCGGCGGGCATCCAGGCCGAGCCGGACTGGAACGTTACCGTCGGCAGCACCATCCCGATTGCCGGCGGGATGGGCAGCGGCGCCGCCGTCGGCGCCGCGCTGGCGCGAGCTGTCCTCTCGCACAGCGCGGCGCCCTCCAGCGGCAGTCCCGCTGCTGAGACGGTCAACCGGATTGTGTATGCCGTGGAGGAACTGCATCACGCCACCCCCAGCGGGATCGACAATACCGTCGTCGTTTACGAGCAGCCGGTCTGGTTCGTGCGCGGCAAGCCGCCGGAAATCTTCGACATCGCCCGCCCATTCCATCTGGTCATCGCCGATACCGGCGTGGCCAGTCCCACCGGCCACGTCGTGGCGGACGTGCGCCGGGCCTGGCAGGAAGACACAGAGCGATACGAGACGATCTTCGATCGCATCGGCGCAATCGCGCAGGCGGCGCGGCGGGCTATCGGCGCGGGGGATGTGGAGTCGCTAGGCCCGCTGATGCAGGAAAACCAGGTGCTACTGCGCCAACTTGATGTCAGCACGCAGGCGCTTGAGCGGCTGATCGCAATTGCGGAGGAGACGGGCGCGGTCGGCGCGAAGCTAAGCGGCGGCGGGCGCGGCGGCAATCTGATCGCAATAATGGAGCCTGAGAGAGTCGACGAAGTACGGCAGGCGCTCCGGGCTGGCGGCGCTGTGAGGGCAATTGTGACCGAGGTGGGCGCGTAGGCGCTTATGCGGGGTCGCCTTGCAGCCGCCAATCGTCTCGAAGATAGGCCAGTTGACCACCGACGACGGTTGCCACGACCTGAGTTTCCGCGTCCAGCAACGTCAGATCGGCGCGGGCGCCGGCTCTGATGCGGCCCACCTCGCTGTCGATCCCCATCGCCTGGGCCTGTGAAAGGCTTGTCAGCGGCCACGCCCGTACCAGCGGCCAGCTGGTAGCAGACATGAAGTTGCGCAGCGCCGCATCCAGAGCCAGAACCGAACCGGCGAGAGTGCCGTCCTCGAGTTGGCAGACGCCATCCTTGACAATGACCGGCAGGCGGCCCATGTCATAGCGACCCGCGGGCATGCCCGCTGCGCGCATCGCGTCGCTGATCAGAAGCGTGCGGGTCGGCCCCTTGCAACGCCCCAGAATCCGCATAGCCGCAGGATGCACATGGATGCCGTCGGCAATCAATTGGGCGTAGATTCTGTCGTCGCTCAGCACTGCGCCCACCGCGCCGGGACGGCGGTGGTGTAGACCGGTCATCGCATTGTAAGTGTGGGTGGCCTGCGAGACGCCCGCGTTGATGGCGGCGCTTGCCTGATCAAATGTAGCCGCCGTGTGCCCGAGCACAACCCGCACCCCCGCCGCCAGCGCCATCTCGATCAGCGCTTCAGCGCCCGTTACTTCCGGTGCAAGCGTGACCATGCGCACCGGCCCGGCGGCCAGAAGCTCTTCGAACTCCTCCACGGACGGCGGACGCACGAAGGCCGGATTCTGCGCGCCGGGGAACAGCGGATTGAGGTAGGGACCTTCCAGATGGACGCCAAGGATGCGCGCCGCGACCGGCCGCGACTGGTTGTGAAATCCGGCAACATTCGCGACCGCAGCCAGCGTATCGGCATGGGAGGCGCTGACTGTCGTGGCATAGAATCCGGTAACGCCGTGCCGGACCAGGAAGCGGCTGATCGCCGCCAGGCTTTCCGGCGTGGCGTCCATCATATCGGCGCCGGCGCTGCCATGAATGTGGATGTCAATGAAACCAGGTAGCAGGATGCAGTCGCTGCCGTCAAGATGCGGGCCGTCCAGTTGCCCGCCTTCATTCTGCCAGGGGCCGAGCAGTTCGCCCTGACAAGTGAGCGTGAAGGATGGGCCAGGGGGCGCTGCCACAGTGCCAAAAACGGTTCGCGGGGTCAGGCCGCTAATGCCAGCGATCGGAAGGCCGTTGTCTGCGTCTGGTTTCGCCGGCGGCTTGCGCTCGTTCTGCACGGTCTACTCCTTAACGGGCGTTCCGGTCGTTCTCCTCCAATAGAGAACCCCCAGCGGCGGCAGTTCCATGAGCGTGGACCAGGCCGAGTTCTGCCATGTAATCTCTTTTGCAAGCAGCGGGAAGGGATTGTCTACGCCGCTGCCTCCATAAATGGGCCAATCGCTGTTCAGAATCTGGTGATAGCGGCCCGGCCCGGGCAGACCGACGCGATAGCCATGGCGCGGCACCGGCGTGAAGTTGCAGACGACGAGAATGCAGCTGTCGTCCTCTGCGTCGCGGCGCACAAAGCTGATGATCGAGTGATCGACATCCAGGAAATCGACCCATTGGAAGCCGTCCCAACTGGCATCGACCTGGTGCAGCGCCTTTTCCCAGCAGTAGAGGCGGTTGCTGTCGCGCACGAAACGTTGTAAGTTGCGGTGCTCGGCGCGTTCCAGCAGGTGCCAATCCAAGCTTGCCATCTCTGTCCATTCCCGCCATTGGCCGAACTCCCCGCCCATGAACAGCAGTTTCTTGCCCGGATGAGAGTTCATCAGGCCGTAGAGCAGGCGCAGATGCGCGAATTTCTGCCACAGATCGCCGGGCATCTTGTCGAGCAGCGACTTCTTGAGATGAACGACTTCATCGTGGCTGAGCGCGAGGACGAAATTCTCACTGAAAGCGTAGCTCAGGCTGTATGTGATCAAGTGTTGATTGTGGCCGCGCAACAGCGGGTCCATCTCGAAAAAGTTGAGCGTGTCGTGCATCCAGCCCATATTCCATTTGTAGTCGAACCCCAGGCCGCCGCTTTGGGTGGGAAGGGTCACCTTCGACCAGATCGAGCTTTCTTCGGCGATGGTCAGGATACCGGGCGCTCGTTCATGCAACGTGTCGTTTGCCTGGCGCAAAAATGCGATAGCATCGAGATTCTCCTGCCCGCCATACTGATTCGGAATCCATTCGCCCTCCTCCCGGCTGTAGTCCAGATAGAGCATGGAGGCCACCGCGTCAACCCTCAGGCCGTCTATGTGGTACTCTTCAGCCCAGAACAGGGCGCTGGCGACCAGGAAATTGCGTACTTCGTTGCGCCCGTAGTCGAAGATCTTCGTGCCCCAGTCGGGATGTTCTCCGCGACGGGGATCCTCGTACTCGTAGAGCGGCGCGCCGTCGAAGTAAGCCAGCCCGTGCGCATCCTTGGGGAAGTGGGCCGGCGCCCAGTCCAGGATGACGCCGATGCCGTGCTGGTGGCAATAATCGACGAAATATTTGAAGTCATCCGGCGTGCCAAAGCGGCTGGTTGGCGCGAAGTACCCCGTGGTCTGATAGCCCCAGGAGCCTTCGAATGGGTGTTCGGTTATGGGCAGCAGCTCAATGTGCGTATAGCCCATCTCCTGCACATAGGCCACCAACTGATGCGCCAGTTCCCTATAGCCCAACGTACTGTTGTTTTCGGGCGCTCGCCGCCAACTGCCCAGGTGGACTTCGTAGATGTTCAGTGGTCGGGATAGCGACTGCCTACTGACGCGCTCGGCGACCCACGCTCCGTCCCCCCAGGCGTAGCTGTCCAGCGGCCAGATGCGGGATGCTGTTTCCGGCGGCTCTTCGGCGTAGAATCCATACGGGTCCGACTTGTCGATCCTGATATCCACCAGCGGCAATTGGATGGAATACTTGTACTCGTGCCCCGGCGCAAGCGCGGCGGCGGGCGTTTCTGGGACGAAAAGCTCCCAGATTCCCTCGCGCAAGGCGCGCATTGGATGAGCGTGGGGGTCCCAGCCGTTGAAGGGGCCGATCACACCTACGCTCTGGGCATTCGGCGCCCAGACCGCGAACTGCACACCGCTGACGCCGTCCACCGTACGGAAATGTGCGCCAAACCGGTGGTAGCTATAGAGAAAGTTGCCTTCACCGAACAGGTATGCCTCGTCATCGCTGAACCATGATCCAGTCAACTGTTTGCGTCCTTCGCTCCTGCCGTGCTCGTTACCGGAAAGTTCCTCTCCAAGGCGCTCTGCATGCGCTTCGGCGCGGCCGTCTTCGCTCCCTTCGGGCGTGCGGCCAGCCTCTCTAGTGCGCGCGACGACAGACTTTGTCACCGGCATATCCTCTTCAAACCGGGCAGAAAGTACCTGTCCACCACGGTATCCCAACTCATGCTCTGGGCCAGGGCGCTGCCCAGACGGATCCTCTCCGCCATCTGTTCCCGGCCGGTGGGCAATCGTTCGAATATCTGCTGCGCCGCATCGCTCGCATTGCGGCTCTCAATCCTGTCGCGCATCTCCTGGTTGATGCCGAGGGCCCCCTGGGTGGAGCCGGGCGCCTCTTCCTCCGGCAAACTGATATAGTCGGCGACCACCAGGGGAAAGGCTTTGCCAGCGATGGCCGCAGTATCCCCCGCGCCGCCAGACCAACTGTCATGTTCGTCACGCTGGAAGGTACGTCCCCGCATCCCGTCTGTTGGCAACAATCCCTGCTGAACGAGATCGCGGGCCGCCTCTTCAAGAAAACCGATACAGCCGCACACGCTGCTGACACACGCAATCGCGCCAAAGTTCAGAGGTTCCACCTGGGCGATTCCAAAGGGTTCGTAGATGCTCTGCCCGAACTCCAGATCGCTGCCGCGGCGGATGTCCTCGAACTTCATCGCGGCCGGCATACGCGCGCCGCATCGTTCCCTGCTCCAGCCGAACTGGTTGATCAGGACAATTCGGCTGCTGCCGGAGGCATGATTGAACGGCTCTACGTCGCCGAAGAAGTAAGGCGCTTCCGCTCCGATTAGGTCGCCATTGTCGGCGCGGTGGCCTACGGGCCAATCGTATTTCCTTTCCCAGCTGTGTACCTGATCCGGCTGCCGACCGGCCGGCTGATTGGTGGCGAGTACGAGCAGCGCCGCCGTCTTCCCAGCCGAATGCAGCATCCGTTCCAGATGCGTCATCACCCGCGTGTCTCGCCAAAGCGCTTTAGAGAGGACCAGCCGCGCCACGTGGGTGAAAACGAAATCGGGCGTGAAGCCGAGCAAGTTGCGGCAGTATTCCTGCAAGCGGCGTTTGGAATCCAGCCGCTCAACCGCCGTTATGTCGGTTGCGTCGACCCCGTTGTAGACAAGATCGATGTTGCAGTGGGCCAAATGACCGCCCAGGAAGCGCAACTCCTCTCTTACGAGGTCGCCGACGGCGAAGATCGCATCGCAATGTACCGCCTGCTGTACGATCGCGTGCTTGAAGTAGTCGCTCTGGTCGCCAAAGACCGTGTCCAGTGGCAGATGGGACTCTCTGGCACGCAGCATCACGTTGTAGAACCGCGTATCGTGGCCGCTGTGACTTTCCACCAACAAGCGGGCCGTTGCCATCTCGTGGGCGTAGAAGACGGTGCGCCACTGCTCCGGCTCGTTCATCTGCGCGGCAAAGATGAACGGCATTCCCAGCCATTCGTGGGAGACAATGACCCGCTCACCGGGAGTGAGTCCAGCGTCTACGCCGAGCGCCTTAAGCCCGTCAAAGAGGGGCTGCGCGATGGAGACATATAGGTTGTATTCGTAATCATGGCTGTAGCGCTGGCTTTCGATGCCGTAGTGCTCCCAGAGGAAGTAACAGAATCTCGTCACGTGCTCCATGTTTGGGTTGCTGGCATCGACCAGCAGGATCTCATGCTCCACATCTCCGAACCGCCGCACCCCGAACAGGATCCCTACCTGATAGGTCTGCTCGACCGTATGTAGTGCCTGCTGGACCGCCTCGCTGACACCGAAATAGATACCGTGCAGGCTGCTGTAACGGATCCGCACGCCACTGTGGGGGCTGTTCAGCCGCTCCATCTGGAGCGCGTCCCAGCCGAACATCGGCCCGACCAGTATGGTGCGGTCAACCTGCTCGTTGTATCGTTTTGCGCCCAGAAGCCCTTCGAGAACAGAGCCGATGCCGCCGACTTTCGTGCCTGCTTCATGGGTGGCATGGATCACCAACGGGATAGTGCTGGACACAACTGTCTCCAAGTAATGAAAGTGAATTCATACCATCATAGCACAACAAAACAAGCGCATACGAATCAACTTCTGAGCGTCCCGGGTGCGCTGTCAGCCTGACCTGGCGACCGGATATTGAGGGATGCGAAAAACTGTGCTATGGTGGCGCGCATGTCCGACCCGACTGGAGGTGCAGATGCTGACGGAAGAGGAAAAAGCTGCGCTCCTGCAGAAGAGCAGCCGCTGGCTGACGCTAATCTGTAGCGTGACGCTGCTGTTCGGCGCGCTGCTTTTGCGTTTCACTGCCCAGAATCCTGATTTCAACGTGCGCCGTTGGCTCATGATAGCGGCGCTTGTCGTCGCCGGTGAGTTCTGGTATCTGCGCCGCGTGCTTAACCAGAATCATCCTCCTGACAGCGAGCAGCTCTACCCAAACCTCGGCGCGGCCAACCTGCTGACCGTCTCCCGCGGCCTCGCCTACGCCTGGCTGGCTGGTTTTCTTCTCTTGCCCCGGCCCGGCGGGCTGATGGACTGGCTGCCGGCCCTGCTCTACGTGGGCGCCAGCATCGTCGATGTATTCGATGGCTATGTCGCCCGCAGAATCAACCGCGTTTCGCGTCTGGGCGAAACGCTGGACATGGAATATGACGGCCTCGGCGTGCTGGTGGCCGGCGCGTTGGCCGTGCAGTATGGGCAATTGCCGCTAGTGTTTCTGCTGGTGGGCCTCGGTCGTCCGCTTTTCGTCTGGGGCATGTTGTGGCGCACGCGCAAAGGCCGGCCCAACTACCCGATGACAGAGAGTGATCAGCGGCGTATCATGGCCGGCCTGCTCATGATATTTCTATCGACCGTGCTGTGGCCGATCTTCAAGCCGCCTGAAACGTATGTGGTCGGCGCGGTCTTCGGCGGGGCGGTCGCGCTCAGCTTTGTTCGCGATTGGTTGGTGACTATCGGTTGGCTGAAGGCCGACCATCAAGCCTTCATATTATGGCGATCCCGCCTGAAGCGGTGGGCGTTCGGCTGGTTGCCGGTCGGCCTGCGTGTCACGATCGCGGCGCTCGCCTCGCTGCTTGTGACATCCACTCTTTCTGCAACGTCCTCTATGCCGCCGGCGTTAAGTTGGCTCATTGTGTGGGGCGGCGGGCTCGGCGGGCTGGCGGTCCTGTTGGGGATAGGCGCCAGGGCGGCAGCCGGGCTTGTAAACTTGGCGGCGTATGTCAATTTCGCTTCCGGCGGCCCGGCGTGGCTGGGTCTTTCTCTCCTGTTCCTGTCATCACTCCTGATCGTCGTCGGCAGCGGCCGCTTCACGTGCTGGATCCCGGAAGAGCGCTGGCTGCGAATCGGCATCGGAGGAAATGAGTAAAGGGAGACGGCACAAAATTTCATCTGATTGCCAATGTGCGCTCACTCTAAAAATACGCAGACAAAGTATTTTGTGAGCACGGGTGAGACATCCGCTTTCCCAAAGGGAATGTGAAGAAATCAGGGACGCACGCAGCGACCGTTTCGTAAGACACAAATTGCGATGATCGACCTGCTTAAGCTGATCTACGAAGGCAAAATTAGTATTAGGGCCTTATGCTAGATAGGAAAGGCCAGTTTCTTAATCTGAAGATAGTCATGTACGCCCAAGAGTCGGTTGATATAGATGCAAAGTGTGTGAGCAGTCAATTTGGTGTAGAGTCGTGCACATAGACCTCTGAAAGTGTGTGCATGGTTGGTTTCTATCGAGAATTGTGCGACCAATTGACTGTTAACTGTTTCGATGATTTGGCGGACCCTGTCGTAGAGGCGACGTGCAGATGCAGGGATCTGTATTTTCTGGTTGCTGCGCGGCTTGGAGAGCAGGCGGATGCGATTGTGTTGCCAGAGTAGATCAGCGACAGGTGCACTGACGTACGCTTTGTCGCCGATGACGATGCGGTTGTGGTGTTCTTGCAGGAGTTCGCGACCGATAGCCAAGTCGCCGACGCTGGCAGGAGCCAGTTCGAAATCAAGGATGAGGCCACCTTTCGTGATCAGCATATGTAGCTTGAAACCGTAGATCGTCATCTTTTTAGAGGAGACCTTCCCATAATTGGCTCCATGAGCGGGCCAATCGCCGCGTGACTGGGGCGCCAGATGGAACTGAACCACAGGAATGGGCAGACTATCGAGTACACAATGCTGGTCTCGAAAGAGGTCGATCCGGGCCAACATCATGCGCCGCATCTCATTCATAATCGCCATCAAGTTACGTCGTCGCCGATTGAAGCGGCTCTGCTTCGGCAAGATGGGAAACTTATCCCGATGTGCCTGCATATGATTGAGTAACTCTGTTTCCACATCCCACCCCAAGCATTCGCCGATGAGACAGATGGCTATCAATTCACTATCGCTACAGGCCGGCTTCGGCCCCGGTCGTCTCAGATGCCTTTCCAGTGCCTGGCTCATGTCGTCAACGAGCACATAAACCCATAGACAGAAGTCGTCAAGATGAGCTATCATTCGGTTGGTCCTCCTGGTGAGTCGCTTTGGTTGGTGACGAACTCCAAAGTTATCTCACCAGGGGACTTTTTTCAAACGCTATCTAGCATAAGGCCCTATTAATGAAGCCTATGCCGTGCGGGATGGCAACACTTCGAGCATTCACTATGGTGACGCCAACATTCTAAGCTGGATCGCGGCGTTTGGGTTATCAGAAGATGAGCTGAAATTCACTGGCTTAGAAGAAATGGTTCGGGTGCGCTACGAGGGCTGGCCGAAAACATGCGCGCAATGCCATCTACAACTGGACTACAAGACTGAACGTTGGAGCGATCAGTCAGGGCCGGAAGGTGAAATGTGTCTGATACATGGCTCTTGTTGGGAAGAGTGGGTGAAGCGAAGTTGGATGTCGGCCGTCGACGCCCTGGCCAGGGTTGGAATACACGGTGACCAGATTCGGACTCTCCTGGCCGAATCTCCCAGAAAGCTGTCTGAAACTGAAAAGGAATCTGAGCGCATCACCGCTACTTGCGACGACATAACCGATTTTCCAGCACCGGCCCAGCCACAACGATCGCAGATCGTCGACCTGATCGCTTTTTTTCATGAACGTAAAATCACGCTCAACGAGGCCTACGACATATTTTACAACGCAACCGCCCTTATCCCTGTTGCCGAAGGTGATCCAGAACGCTGGGCAGCCCCGCTGGGCCTTTCCCGGCACGCGGCAACAGCTCTCACACATGTTGCGGGCCTGGAGGATGTGATGCTTTCTCGCTACCAAGGCTGGCCGACGTTTTGCGCCGACTGCAATCTGCTCTTGGACTACGAGACCGAAGATTGGCGTTGCGATGTAGATAACGACGGCAAGTTCTGTTTGCTCCATACATAGTGCTGGTTAGGCGATGGCCCGATACGGAGTGAGTGGTACTTCGCGCTACATGCCTTGGAAAGAGCTGGCGCCAGCGCAGAAGAGATTCGCGCAGTCTTGGGTAGTTCGCCGCCGAAAACAGATCGTTGAGGAAAACGCCAGTCTATGCGATTATAGTGTCGTCTCTCTTCCCACTTTCGGCGGATTGCCTTTGTTAGACTCACAAAAGGAGATGGAAGATCATGAACGAGTTGCGTTCCTTGAGTTCACAGTCATATCGCATCATTGGTCTTGCGCTTCTGACCGGCCTGATCCACCTGTTTCTGGGTGTCCAGGGCGGGATAACGATCTTCATCCTTAACGGTCTTGGATTTCTTGCGTTGGTCGCCGGACTCTATCTGCTCCCCCAATTGGCAAGCTGGCGAGTTCAGATCCGCTGGGCATTGCTGGCTTATACGGCTGTGACGGTTATCCTCTATTTTGTGGTCAATGAACAGCCCTTTGACAGCGGGTTCGGTCTGCTCACCAAGGCCATCGAGGTGATCCTGATCGTTCTGCTTTTTTTGGAACAGAGATAACTTTATGCACATTGAGGAATTGGAAACGCCGGTCGGTGTCGTCGATCTGGACCGCCTGTCCACCAACATCGAGCGGCTGCAAGCCTATCTCGACAGCAACGGTATCGACAACCGCCCCCATATCAAGACGCACCGCATCCCGGCCATCGCCCACATGCAGATGGAGGCGGGCGCGGTCGGCATCACCTGCCAGACATTGGGCGAAGCTGAGGTGATGTGCAGCGCCGGCATCCGCGACATCTTTCTGCCCTACAATCTGCTCGGCGCGGCCAAACTGAGACGGCTGATGCTGCTGTCGCGGCGGGCGAGTATGAGCGTCACCGCCGACTCCGCCCGCACCGTGGCCGGTTACGCCGACGCGGCCGCGCAGGAAGGCACGGTCCTGCCGGTGCTGATCGAGATGGATGGCGGCTACGAACGCTGCGGCGTGACCACGCCGGAGGGCGTCCGGGAGTTGGCGCGGCAGATAGACAGCGCGCCGCATCTGCACTTTGGCGGGCTGATGGTATTCCCGTGCAACGCGGAAGCGAACGCGTTCATGGCGGAGGCGAAGATGTTGCTGGCCCAGGATGGACTGGAGGCGGAGCGGGTCAGCGGCGGCAGTTCATTTTGCATGTGGCAGGCCCATGAATTCACCGAGTTCACCGAATATCGTGCTGGCATGTATGTCTACGGCGACCGTAATCTGGTCGATGCGGGCGCAATGACGCTGGATCAGTGCTCCTATTTCGTACTGGCGACGGTGGTCAGCCGGCCGACCGAGGATCGAGCGGTGCTGGATTCGGGCAGTAAGTCGCTCGCCGCGGACGGCGCCCGCCAGTCGGCGGGGCACGGCCTGATCGTAGAACATCCCGAGGCGGAAGTCTTCAAGCTATCGGAGGAGCACGGCCACGTGGACGTTTCCCGCTGCGCCCGCAAGCCGGAAATCGAAGACCGGGTCACCGTTCTCGTCAACCACTGCTGCGTCTCCAACAATCTCTTCGCGCGCGTCGTCGGCCACAGAAAGGGCGAGGTCGAACTGGAGTGGCCGATCCTTGCGAAAGGTTGGTGAGGGGCAAACGGCGTGCAGATAGTGACCGCGTTCTTGCCCCGTCGCCTCTTGCGTGGAGAAAGAGCGTCGGTCGCGTTTCCGGTCGTGCGTCCGAGCGGGCAAAGAGCGTGTCAGAATGAAATGCCAAGTAAACTTGGCACAACGATGACGACCAGGTAGAACAGTAGAGCCACTACAAGCACAAGCCGCAATTTGGCCCAAGCGCTGAGATTACCAAACCAGATCCCGCGGCTGCGACGGGGACGAGGGGGCGGCATGTCGTCCGGGTCTGCGGTTGCGCGGCGGCGAGTAGGTGTCGCGGAGATTCCTGCCGGGTCGGTGCTGGCCCTTGGCGGGGGCACGCCCAGATAGTCCTCCTCTTCGGCAACAGGTTGGTTCAACATCCGATTCAGATCGAAGGCGAGCGAAGGCAGGCGCGACTTGAGAGCGTCCAATCCCGGTTGCTCGATGTGGAGCAGCTCAAGTTCTGTCTCGGCGAACGCGCTCTGACCGTATGGTTCTTCCGAGAGAATCGCTTTTTCACCGAAAATCTCCCCCTCGCCGCGCGTCCAACTGCCGGTGCCGTTAGGTGGTTGCAGCCGCACAATCCCCTTTTCGATAAAATACAGCGCATCGCTCGGCGCGCCGGCCCGGTAGACCTGTTCGCCGGCACGAAAGCGGGCAAGGCGAAGATGGCGGGCGACTTCCCTGAGTTCGCGTGAGACTAGATTTGTCAGCAGCGGGAAACGGCGCAGTCGTTCCTCGTCCATTGAATCCTGGCGGGCGTTGAGTCGGGAGGCGACTGCCTGGTCGAGCGCCGACCCAATGGCGGGATGGCGACCTACTAGCTCCTCCAGATCCGCTTTGTACAACACCCACAGATTAGTGTTGCGGATGGCAGTTGCGTTTTCGAGTCGATCCTCTCCGGTGAGCAAGCTCATGGCCCCAAAAAAGCTGCCGACACCGATGCGGGCCAACTCCTGGAGAACGCCGCTGTCGTTTTCCGCGGTCAACTCCACCTCACCCTGATCAACCAGAAAGAGGGCATCGCTGGTGTCGCCTAGGCGGTAGATCGACTCGCCGGCGGGCACGTGTTGAAGGACCAACCGTTGAACGATGGCGTGCAGATTGGCCGGTTCCAGGTGGGCAAAAAGAGGCGTCTGCGCCAGTCGGACAACCGCCTGCGTTTGATCGGCGATGCTCAAGCGGCTGCGGCTGTGGCGGCCCAGCGTGCGGCGCAAAAGGGGGAATTGGCTGCTCAGGCTGTAAAACGTGGCCGCCGGCAACGTCCAGACCATGCAGTCTTCTACTGCATAAGCGCTGGAACTGTACGGTTTGTTCGTCAACAACGGAAGAACGCCGAATAGATTTCCCGATTCAACCAGGCTTGCAGTCGAGCTAGGCTGCTCCGGCGTGGGCGCCGGTTGCAATTCTAGCGTGCCGCTCTCCAGCAGGAACAATGCCTTGGCCTGATCCCCGGTCTGGTAGAGGAAGCTGCCGCGCGTGAGTTGGTGAGGCTGCATACTTCTGGCAACCGGCCAAAGAACCTTGTGGGGAAGCTCGCCGAGGGCTCGAGTGCGGGCGAGTCGCGCCACCAGATAGTCTTCCATCTGCGCGATCTGCTCACCGAAGTTCTGGCTTAGTTTGATGCCGATGTTGAAATGGCGCTGCAACAAATTGCGCAGGTTGGAATCGGGCAAGGCCCACATCTGCACGTCGGAAGCGGCCACGGCGCCGGTGTTGTGGGCCAGGCCGCGCAGGAACTCCGCTTCGCCGAGCAGACTTCCGGGGCCGAGCGTCGCCAGCACGGAGCCGTCGGGGTCCAACAAGCGGACAAAGCCGCTGCGAATCAGGTAGAGTTCGTTGCAGGTCTCATCACTGCGGAAGATGGCAGCGCCGCTGCGCTCATTCTCTTCGCGGAAAATCACAACCAATTCCCGCAACTCTTCGTCTGACAGGCCGTGAAAGAGTGGCGTTGCTCGCAGGATTTCGACAGACATGGAAACTCCTTTCGGACACGGAGGCGTCGCCGCAAAGTCCAACCTTAATTTGCCTGAGGATAAAATTTCTCTAATGAGTGCGTCGGCAGGGCAATCGCGCCGTCACTGTCGGCCCGTTTGCTCTTCCCGATATGGCCGGAATGGACCTGGCCCATACCGTTTGCTGCAATTGGAAGGTTTTCCAGCCTGCCGCTTCGACAAAGAAGCCGAATGTGGCGACTCATGGTCCCGTTCCCCCGACAACCTTGAGTAGTGAAGCGACTCCTGTCTTGATTATTCAAGAGGTGGAGTGTTAGGATATTCTCAATACTGGAGAAACTGTTGCGCTCCTGATATAATTGTATGTAATCGACATCTGTCGACCGATTTGGACGAGACGCGTGCGCACTGCCGGGGCACATCACGCTCAGTGAAGGACACAAAACGGCCTGCCGTCAGTGCAGACCGCTGGCCGAAAGGGTTTCTCCACTCAGACCGGCCAGATTCCTGCCCGGGGAATGTGTGGAAAGTGGAACTCGACCCGTCTTCTTCAGGGAGGAGAAATCCTTCCATCATCTGTGCCGAAGGTGGGAGTTGAACCCACACGGGTTTCCCCACACGAGTTTGAGTCGTGCGCGTCTGCCTATTCCGCCACTTCGGCCTGGACAAAGTATAGTGGTTTAGGACGAATTCAGTCAAATGGCTTCGACATACATCCGCCAACGTGACTGCACCCGCATCCGTTGGAATCCGAATCTGACAGTGCAACGACGTCCGGCTACTGAGTCGTTGCCGCGCGGGAAGAAGGACTGGAAGGCCCTACGGTCCGCCGTTCGCGTGCCAAAGCGGGCAGGAAATGAACTTGGACGATCTGATTGAACGCTCGCAGCAAGGAGACCTGGAGGCGTTCAACCAACTGGTAATCGAGTATCAGGGGTTTGGCTTTAGTGTCGCCTATCGACTTCTCGATGACGCAGATTCGGCCGCGGATGCGATGCAGGACAGTTTTGTCAAAGCGTTTCGGGGGCTGGGGAACTACCGGGGGGGAAGCTTCAGGGGCTGGTTGACGCGCATTGTCGTCAACACCTGCTACGATCACCTACGCCATCGCAAGCGAAAATCGGCTGACAGCCTGGACGACATGCCGGTGGAAGAGGAGTACTTCACCGAGCTTAGGGACCGCAGCGAGTCTCCCCACGATGTTGCCGAGCGCAAGGAGCTTGAAGCATTGATTGGCACGGCGATTACCTCTTTACCCGAAGTTCTGCGTACGACAATCGTTCTACGCGATATCGAAGGGTACGCTTACGCGGAGATTGCGGAGATCACGAGCGTCGCGGTCGGCACCGTCAAATCCCGCATTAACCGCGCCCGCAGCCGCGTACGCGACCATTTGAACCAACATGCGGAACTTTTGCCCGCCGATTTTCGTCATCTTAGGAAGTAGGGGAGTTTTGCATTTAGCACGGGTTCTTGTTTGGAAATAGCAGTTTGCAAAAAATCGCGGTAGCTTGCGGTTTGTGGCCGCGGTCAGTTTACCATATCGTCTTGTCAGGACAGTCGAAGCTTAGAGCAAGCAAGTATGGTGTCTCAGTATTCGCCTTCGATCGATGAAGAACTGATTGCGGCTTATGTTGACGGAGACCTCACAGCCGAGGAACGCCAGCACGTCGAGGCTGCGATGGCGGTCAATGATCAGATCGCCTGGGAAGTTAACACGCTGCGCCAGACAATCGAGCTGCTGCACGATATGCCGCGAGTCGCCCTGCCGCGTTCATTTGTCCTGACGGAAGATCAGGTAGGGGATGTGCTGGAGGCGCGGCGCGGTCGCGCGCGCGCCTCATCCGCTATCGAGGTCGAAGCCCCTGTCGAGTCTCCCTGGCAACGTCTCCTCGATTATCTGTACGGCGGCAACCCGGTGTTTCGCAATGCGGCGGCGGTGGCGGCAGTGCTGCTCCTGCTGGTTGTCGTCGCCGAAATCCCTCTGCAACAGAGTCAAATCAGCAGCCTCGCCCCTGAGAACGGCCAACCCCCCGAGGCATTCTTAACGCCCAGGGTCCAAGTGACGGTCGTGGGAGGGTCCTTCGCCGAGACGGCTGACGGAGAAGACGTAATACCCCTGCCAGAGGAACAGGTTGCCGGCGGCTCGAAATCCGTGACGGTGACGGAAGCGTCGTCGGACCAGGAGAGCGGGGACACTTCAACCGACATTGGTGTGACGAGCACAGATGATGGGGACGCGGAGACTGTCGTTTCGACGCCGCAACCGGCTGTTGCAACTCCGGAGAAACTTGTCGACAGTGGTGCTTCGGAAAGGTCGCAGTCCAGTCAAGCAACAGCTGTCTCGACCCCGCCTGTCCCGTCCGACAGTCAGAGCGAAGTAGATTCCCGATCTTCACTGCTGACGCTTTTCCGCTATGCACGCCTTGCCCTTGTCGTAGCGGTCATCGCTTTGTGGCTGCTGAGCCGCTATAAACGCAGAGAAAGCCGTGCCTGAACTGCCGGAAGTGGAAACCTACGTGCGGGCGCTTGAGCCTCTTCTGAGTGGGAAGACGATCCTGGCAGCGGAGGTGCGCTGGCCCCGTATAATCGCCATTCCTGATGCGTCGTTCTTCCCGGACCTGATCCGGGGGCGGCGCTTCGTTTCTTTTGGGCGGCGGGGCAAGTACATGTTGTTTGGTCTGGACAGCGGCGAAACGCTGGTCGTGCATCTGCGTATGACCGGCGAGTTGCGGCTCCATGCGCCAGAAGGTACCAGCCAGAAAAATGACCCTTCAGCGGGCGCGCCTTGCGCGCAAGGAAGCGTCGTAGACAAGCACACCCACGTGCTTTTCGAGCTGGACACGGGCGAGGAGTTGCGCTATCGGGACATGCGCAAGTTCGGGCGAATCTGGCTGGTGGCGGATGCGGAGACTGTTGTGGGGAAATTAGGGCCGGAGCCGCTGGCCGAAGAGTATGCGCCTCATGTCCTGGCACAGGCCCTGGCCTATCGCAAGGCGAACGTCAAGTCCCTGTTGCTCAATCAGACGGTTGTGGCCGGCGTTGGCAACATCTACGCCGATGAAGCCCTGTTCCGAGCGGGGATCGATCCGCGGCGGGCGGGCGGCGAGCTTGCTGCCGAGGAGGTTGCCCGGCTGCATCAGGGACTACGAGATGTGTTGCAGGCAGGGATTGAGGCCCAGGGCAGTTCGCTGCGAAACTATGCGCCGCCGACTGGGGGCAAGGGCAGCTTCCAGGAGCAGTTTCGTGTCTTTCGCCGCGGCGGTGAACCTTGCTATTACTGTAGCGCCCCTATCAGCCGCATTGTACTCGGCCAACGCAGCACGCATTTCTGCCCCGCATGTCAGAAGTAGGCGGAGAAGCATCCGTTTGCCGCCGTTGCGCCCCGGCTCGGATTCCTTCGATCAGGCCGGCTGTCCCGGCGTGTGCCGACGTTTCGCCTCCGCCAACTCATTTTCCAGCGCCGCCTTGCGCGCCAATTCGGCCTCTTTCCCTTCGGCCAATGCTCGATCCCAGCGTGACTGGTAGTTGGCGTCAAAGGTTGTCCGCCGCGATGGCCCAAAGATGTAGGCCGCAGCCGCGCCAATCGCCGCGCCGATGAGCAGGCCGACCACAAGATTTCCAGCTTTGCCCACAGCGATTTCCTCCTGGGCTGATTGCGCCTGAATTCCCAGCGCGTGCGATCGTCTTTCCAAGCGGATTCGAGAAGCCTTGAGGCGTCTCAGCCTGCCGTGCCGTCGATGATGGTATTGTCCTGCGGTTCCGGATTGTAAACGGGTGCCAGGGCCTTTTCATCCTGCGGCAGGAGCCAGCCGATAAGCACATACACCAGCACACCCGTGCCGACACTCCCGATGGCGAAGGCAACCCAGATCAGTCGGACCAGATTGGCGTCCAGGCCGATGGCCCTGCCAATACCCCCGCACACGCCGAAGACCATACGGTCTTCCCTGCTGCGTTTGAGCGGGATTCTGGCCTTGGCTCGGCGCAGCCCGCTCTTGACCGATTCGCGGCTGAAGCCGGAGGCAGCGCGTGTTTTCCCGTCCTGCATCCTGGCGCGTGCGCCGACGAAACGGCTGCGCCAGGCCTTCCGGTTGTTGAGCAACAACAGCCCCGTGCCGATCAGCAGCACCGGCCAGAAGAGCAGCCTGATCAAGAACCAGAATAGGCTCCACAGCGCCGGCAGGACGCCAAAGTTCGCCAGCAGCCACAGGGCGCCGACAACGACCAGCAGCAGCCCAGCCCGCTCCACGTTGCGTTGGTTTAGTTCAAGCGCCGCCGGGGCTCGCTGACCGGCTTGCGCTGTGCCCACGGGGAGCAGCAGCCATAGCGCGGCGTAGGCAAACAGGCCCGCGCCCGCGGTGCCGAGCGTCAACCCCACCCACATGATGCGCACAAAAATAGGGTCAATGCCGAAACAGTCCCCCAATCCACCGCAGATCCCACCGATCAGCTTCTCCTCCGGGTGGCGGTAAAGACAAGATGACCGCTCTTTCCCGGCACTGGGAGTAGGCTCCTTCTCGATCGATTCCACGGCAATAACCACCGCTTCAGCCTGAGGCTCGGCCATCGAAACGGGGCTGTCCTGCACCTCTGATCCGTTCGTCTGCGCAGGTTGATTTGGCGTTGATTCGCTCATAGCTGGCTCCTTAAGGCAGTGGGTAGAGAAGACCTGACCTTTTCTACGGCGCGATGCATTCTTAACCACACTCTACGCATGCCCAGGCGGAAAGTTTCGCGCGCCCGCGAATTTCCATCTACAGAGTTTCCCAAATATTTGGTGCGTTCAGACAATGCGCATTTGATGTCGAGACAAGCCAAATTAGACGCGCTCAATGCCATGTCTGTCCGTCACGCCGCGATACGCACCTCTCTGCCCTCAGCCTGACTGCGGTAGACGCCATCCAGAATCGCTTGAACCTGTAATGACTGTTCGGCGGGCACCGGCGACGGCGCGCCCTCGGTGACCGCCTTGGCGAAGGCCACACATTCCAGCGCGTGCGGCTCCATCTTGTCCTGCGTCAGTTGCAAAAACCGGTTATAGAACTGCCTGGTCTTGTAGTTCGTTTCCAGAATCTTGGTCGTAGGCCAGTGGCAACCGCCCTCGGTGCCGTAAAGCCAGATCTGCGGGTCCTCGTCCATGGCGTCGTGGTGTAGCAGCCAGCTTGTTTCCAGAATCAGGGTCGCGCCGTTCTCGAAGCGGACAAAGGCGGCGGCAAAATCCTCCACGTCCATGTCCTGAGGCACGAGGTCAAGCCCCCAGGCGCTGAACGCGCCCTCCCGCTTGGCCAGGGGGGCCTTGGCCACGCCGGAGACGGCAACGGGCTGTGGATTTTCCATCAGCCAGAGCGCTAGGTCCAGAATGTGGACGCCGACATCGATCGTCGGGCCGCCCCCGCTATGCTTCTTGTAGATAAAACCCGGGCGGACCGGCAGAAGGGCACGGCGCAACATCCAGCTGCGGGCGTGGTAGATCTCCCCCAGCACACCGGTCGACAACTCGGCCTTCAACGCCTGGGAGTCGCCGCGAAAGCGGTAGTGCTGGGCGGTCATCAGCAGCTTGCCAGAGCGATCTCTGGCCTCGATCATCTGGCGGATCTCCGCCGGTGTCGGCGCAAGCGGCTTTTCGCATAGAACGTGCTTGCCCGCATTCAGGGCCGCGATGGTCAGGGGCGCGTGGTAGCGGTTGGGCGTGCAGACGTCGATGATGTCGATGTCCGGGTCTTTGAACAGCGCCGCCGGGTCGCTCACCAGTCTGGAGACGCCGTAGCGCGCGCCCCACTTCTCCAGAGATTGCGCTGAGATATCACTGCCGGCGATGACCTCCGCCTGCTCCGAGGCCGCCCAACCCGGCATATGGGCCTTGGATATGCCGCCGACACCGACAACGCCGACCTTCAATAGTTTGGACACACTAAAATCCTTTCGAAAATTCGTGCCGCGCTGATCTTCCGTGCCGATCATAGCACGTCTGCCTGCCAGACTCAACAGCTTGCTGGCCTGGGGTGCATCCCAAATTTTTGGGGAACGTGCCCCTGCGATCGCGGACCTCTCGCCCGCAGCCGGTTTCGGCTCCCGCGCCTGTTGAAGAACTGCTCCAATGGGTGACAGATGCAAGTTGCCTGTCGCCAGAATCGAACCGCAGCTCGCCTGATTCTCGTCAACGAAGACGCCGCCTGTGCCGCTGCCGTCAACTGTCTCCAGCATACTGACTGCCTGAACCACAGTTCAGACAACTGCTGCGAGTCCTGCCCTTCAAAGCAACTCAGAAACACTCCCCCATTCCGAGATGCCCCTGGATTTCCCAGCAACTGCAAACGCCCCGCTTTTGTAGTACACTTGTGCGCAAGACGAACGAGCGCAGCCGCGGCCCTGCCGCAACTGCATACCGATTTCAAATGAATGCCATGCCATTTTGCCCATCCTGCCCCCTGCGCGCGGGAGCCACGCGCAGCAAACTGCTGCCCTCCCTGCCCAGCCAGTGCCGCAACCGCCCGTTGCCCGCCATTCCCGAAAAAGCCATTTTGGGACGAAGAATGACGAAGAATGACGAAGAATGACGAAGAATGACGAAGAATGACGAAAAATGACGAAAGAATACGCCCAAACGTGCCCAAACGTGCCCGAACGTGTCCGAACACGAAAAAAAAATTGGCGCGACTAAACGCGACCAAACGCGACTAAACGCGACCTGGCGCGCTCGAACACGCTCGCAAACGCTCGTAACTGCACGCAAACGCTCGTAAACGCTCGTAACTACTTACATGGCACAGCTGACCTGCGCGCCCCGCACGTCGCCTGCAAGCGGCCCATAAGCCCGGACGCAGCCGAAATTCCGCCCCCATTCTTGGATTCACCCGCGCGAGGCGCCGATACCGGAACTTCAACAGTGTCTCAACGAACGCCACTCTGTGCGTTTTGTGCGTTTTCAGTACTCAGAGTGATTGCGATGCTGTAAATCGTGGTGCGCCGGCGAAAAGTGCGCAGCCCAACTGCTCAGCGCCGACGCGCGCTTCTCTTGCATGGGTGCATCCCAGTTTTTCGTTAAGATGAAAGGGCGTAGACGCGGAGAAGGGGTTGTGAAGACCAAAGGGGATCCTCTGGCGATGCCTGCACTCCGCACGACTCCGCTCAGTCAAACCTGGCCTCAACTGCTTCAACCGCTTGGCTTTACTCGACGCACAATAATCTGGGATGCACCCCTGCCCTGCTCGCAGGTTCAAGTGGGGTCGGTTCGTTGCAATCTTCAATGTGGGAAGAGAGACGAGACTCCCATCTCAAGGTCACACGCTCCGGATTTCGCCACCGTTGTCGGCCGATTGCAAAGTTGCCCAACTGATGTTATGAATTGGCTGAGTCAACTCTTCAACAACCCTGCACCTTCAAGGCATCCATCAGGAGAAGAGAGCATGCCAAGTATGACAGGCGGCCGCTTTATCGCCGAAACAGTTCATGGATATGGAATCACCCATGTCTTTTTCATGCCCTATATCGGCCCGAGGGCCCTAATGGAGATGGAAAAACTGGGGATCAAGCGAGTTCAGACCCACGGAGAAAAGGCTGCGGCCTATATGGCGGACGCCTACGCACGGGTAAATCGCAGCCCCGGCCTGTGTATGGCGCAGTCGGTCGGCGCAGTCAACCTGGCAGCAGGACTGCAGGACGCTTTTCTGGCCTGCTCGCCCGTCGTTGCTCTGACAGGCCGCGAGTTTCTCATCAATCAGAAGCGCCACGCCTACCAGGAGGTGGATCACGTCAATCCATTCTCGGCTGTGACCAAATACAGCGCCTACGTGCCGTCGCCGGAGCACCTGCCGGTCTACCTGCGCCAGGCCTTTCGCGCGGCCACTTCGGGAACTCCAGGTCCGGCTCACCTCGAATTTGAGGGCATCGCCGGGCAGAGCGTGGTGGAGGAAGAGGCCGATTTTGAGGTCGTTGTCGAAGAGATGTTTTCGCAACTGCCGCCCTTCCGTCCCGAGGCGGAGCCTTCGGCGATTGCGGCTGCACTTCAGCTTCTCAACAGCGCCGAACGTCCCTTTATCGTAGCCGGGGGTGGCGTGACAGCTTCGGATGCCCGTGCCGAGCTGATCGAGCTGGCCGAAAAACTTTCTGTCCCCGTGGCCACCTCGTTGAACGCCAAAGCAATGTTTCCCTACGACCACGAGTTGGCAGTGGGCGTCCCCGGCTCCTACTCCCGCGCCTGCGCCAATCAGGCACTGTGTGAGGCCGACCTCGTCTTCTTCATTGGCAGCCACGCCGGCGGCCAGGTGACCAACTTCTATCAGATTCCGCCCCAGAGTACGCCGATCATCCAGCTTGACATCAATCCGGAGGAGATCGGGCGCAACTATCCGATCAAAGTGGGGCTGCACGGGGATGTCAAGAGCAGCCTGCGGCGCATGATTGACAGCGCTGCGCCCGCGCCTGCGCGCACGGCATGGATTGGCCGTGTGCGGGAGTTGGTGGAGAACTGGAATGCCAGCGTGTCGCAGCACGTCAACTCAGAGATTTTGCCGATGCGCCCGGAACGCCTCTGCCGCGATCTGTCGGACAATTTGCCGTCTGACGCGATACTCGTCTCCGATACCGGGCACGCCGGCATCTGGACGGGCACGATGATGGACCTGAAACACCCCGATCAGAGCTTTATTCGCTGCGCCGGTTCGCTGGGGTGGGGGTTGCCGGCCGCCATGGGCGCCAAGTGCGCGCAGCCTGAGCGTCCTGTGCTATGCTTCACCGGAGATGGCGGTATCTGGTATCACCTGAGTGAACTCGAGACCGCCGTGCGCAACGGCATCAATACCGTCACGATCGTCAACAACAACCACTCTCTCAATCAGGAGCAGGATGGTGTGGAGCAGATATACGGTGGGCGTACGACCGGCTCCGATGAACTCTGGCTGTTCGATGACGCCGATTTCGCCAGGATAGCCGAATCGATGGGCGCACTAGGGCTTACGGTAAACAAGCCGAGTGAACTCGCAGGCGCGCTGGACCAGGCGCTCGCTTCGGGCAGGCCGGCGGTCGTTGATGTCAAGACCCACGTTGAAGGCATCGCGCCCAGGGCCTGGACACCGGCCTGAGCGCGGCCATTGACCCGGCTGCACGGGCGCGGCAGGGGGAGCGCTTGCCCGCCGCGCCGGACCGGCCTCTATGCTGCCCGTTCCGCTTCAATTGCGGCCTATCCGGACGCGAAAGCTTGCTCTAGCGATTGGCTATCTGCTAGAATGGCTTTTGCTTGCGGCAGCGCATGAAGCGTCAGAGCACATGGCCCGACGTTCGGTCGCGCGCACTGACAGCCGGGTCAATTGTGCCGACCGACGCCACGCCCGTGGCGGTTGGTCGAGTTAATCGTTTCGATCTGAAAATGCGGAAGGCTTTCCATGAAAGCGATGCTCTACTTGGACCAGATGGGCGAGCCGGTGGCTGTGCTGGATGATGTGAAGGTGGTGGAATTCGGCAGCGATAACCACCCGGAAGACGAGCGAGTCCGAATCTATTATCAAACTGCGAACCTGAACGCGACGAAAACGATGGTCGAACTCCACCGTGATCGAAAGATGACCGTCAAACTGGAGGATGGCCGTTCTGCCTCCGCTTTGATCACGCACGCCAGTCTGGATGCAAAGGGTCAATTTGTGGGCGTTCTCAGAGTGCTTGGCCCGTTGGCCTGAGAACGGCGTGCTCGTCCACTTCACCTCGATTCCCCTCCCCGCTCGCGGGCCGCGGCAGGGAGACCGACTTTCATTGTCCGGTACCGGTCATACACCCGGCAAACTGCAATTAATTCATGGCCGCTGATCTGACTCTGCGCCCGGCACAGGCGGAGATACTCCGGTATGAAGAGGGGCCGCTCGGCGTCAGCGCGGTGCCCGGCAGCGGAAAAACGTTTACGCTGAGCCGCCTTGCCGCTCTGTTGGTGCAGAGGCTGGCAAGCGCAGGTCCCATGGACGACCGCGAGGTGCTGGTCGTCACGCTGACCAACGCGGCTGTAGAGAATTTCCGTGCGCGCATCAATCAGTTTGTCCAGAGCCAACAGCTGTTGCCTGCCGGCTTCCGCGTGCGTACGCTTCACAGCCTGGCACATGACATTGTGCGCGAACGGCCTGGGCTGGCCGGCCTGTCCGAGGGCTTCGGAATTATCGACGAGCGCACCGGCCAGGAGATAAAGCGGCAAGCGGTCGATGGCTATTTGCAGGCACATCCCGACGTGCTGGGTGGGCTGCTAAAGCCGGAATATCTTAGCAATCCCCGCCTCATCGAACGCCATATCCCCGAGACTGCGCTGGAGATCGCCGAAGCGGTCATTAGGCAGGCCAAGAATCTGCGCACAGACGCCGTCACGCTCGACCACGCACTAAAACAGCAGTCGGGCACGTGGCCGCTGCTGTCATTCGGGTTGCAAGTTTACGGAGATTATCAGCGCGGTCTGGCCGTGCACGGCGGGGTCGATTTCGATGACCTGATTCTGCTGGCGTTGCAAGCCCTTGAAGCCGACGGCAACTACCTGGCCCGCTTGCAGCGGCGCTGGCCCTACGTGTTGGAGGATGAAGCGCAGGACAGCAGTGTCCTGCAAGAGCGGATGTTGCGCCTGCTGACCGCGGCGCATGGCAATTGGGTGCGGGTCGGCGATCCCAACCAGGCCATTCACACGACCTTCACCAGCGCCGATCCAAAATTCCTGCGCGATTTTGTGGAGGACGATGGTGTCTGCTCTCTGCCGCTGCCCAACTCCGGTCGCAGCGCGCCGCCGATCATCAAGCTGGCAAATCTGGTCATCGACTGGAGCCGCGCAGAACATCCGGTCCTCACGGAGGTCGATGCGCTTTCCCTTCCACACATTCTGGAAACCGGCGCGGACGACCCGCAGCCGAATCCGCTTCCCGGCGATCCAGCCGTGTTCTTCTTTGACCGCGCGCTCACGCCCGCTGAAGAGATCCAAACGCTGGTGGTGAGTTTGCGGCGCTGGCTGCCGAAAAATACGCAGAAGACTGTTGCCGTGCTGGTTCCCGACAATCGCCGCGGCGCCGATTTTGCCAGGGCGTTCGAGGAGGCATCCCTGGCCTACGATGATTCCCTGCTTCAGTCCAAGCGTTCAACCCGCGTCACCGTCGACGCGCTTGTGAACGTGTTGCGATACATCAGTCAGCCCCATATTGCGTCCCACCTGCCTGCGTTCTGGTCCGAGGTATGGTGGCCGCGCCGAGGGCGGCCGCACAATCCATCCAATCCCGCTGGCGAGTACGCTGATAACGGGTCTGAAAAGGTTGCTCTCCCCTGGTTGGGGGAGGAAGACGATGCAGGGGAGAGTTTGTCAGAGAAGGAGCTGCCTCAGCCGGTGTCGCTTTTCAGCAAGGCGTTAGGCCAGATGCGCCAACCGGAGCAGTTCGTCTTCCCCGCAGCCGCAGATGACTGGCTGGCGGCAATCGGCTGGGTCGATGATTATGAAGGCTTTCGGTCGGTCGTCGAGCGGTTCCGCACCGATGTTCGACGTTGGTGCGCGGCGACGATACTACCCATCGACGAACTGATTCTGACTTTGGGCCAAGGTATTTTCACAGAGGCGCCAGAACTGGCCCTAGCGCATAGCGTGGCCATCCTTTTGGCGAATCGCGTGCGGGAGCGCCCCGAACTGCGACTACCGGAGTTGACGAAGGAGTTGGAAGAGATCGCCCGCAATCGACGGCGCATTCTGGGTTTCAGCGAGGATGCGTACGCTTTCAAGCCGCCGCCGGGCAAAGTGACCATCGCCACGATGCACACTGCCAAGGGTCTGGAATGGGACCGCGTCCATCTGACGTCGGTCAGCGATTATAGTTTTCCCAGCGGCGGGGACGAGGACACGTACCGGGGCGAGCGCTGGTTCGTACGCGACAGCCTCAATCTGACGGCGGAAGCAATTGAACAGACCGAGCAACTGCACATGGGTACTCTGGACGAGTATGTCTCCGGTAAGGCAACGCTGGATGCCCGCCGCGAGGTGGCGGCGGAGCGGTTGCGCCTCTTGTATGTGGGCATCACCCGCGCCCGCCAAGAGGTGATTCTGACGTACAATACGGGCAGCCGGCATGGGACCAGCCCCAATGCGCCGGCGCTGGCGTTCACGGCGCTGGATGATGCTTGGCGGCAATGCCAGCCACAAGGATGAGTCTGCTGTGTCATGAAAGCGTCCGGGTCAGCGCCTGGTCGATCCAGCCAAGGCAAGTGCGCTCAAGACGTGTTTTGGCGACCAATAATGAAGACAGTTGCGCATAGATCTGTCGGTTAAGTCTACCAATGCAACATTCGAAAGTCCAGAAATACTGCGAATCCGTGATCGAAGCCGGTTGGCTGGCGGCGTTGATTGTGACACCGCTCTTCTTCAACGCCTATTCCAGTCGCGTCTTTGAGCCGGACAAGATCACTCTCGTTCGCTCCATTTCTCTGGTCATGCTGCTGGCATATCTGGTGAAGCTTATTGACGGCGGGCAGTTTTGGTTGCCTTCGGGAAGTGAACCATCATCCCACAGCGGCGGGCGCGCAGAGGCCGGCGGCGGTGCATTGATCGCTGGCGGCCGGCTAGTGGCCAATTTTTGGAGGCTGCCACTGCTGTTGCCCGTCGCGCTCCTGGCGGCGGCCTACGCCATCAGTACGATTTTCAGCGTCTCGCCCTATGTCAGCTGGTGGGGCTCGTATCATCGTCTTCAAGGCGCCTATACGTTTGCCAGCTATCTGATCATCGCCATTCTGACGGCAGCCCATCTGCGCCAATCGGCCCAGTTGCGGCGGCTGCAGCATACAATTATCCTCACCAGCCTGCCCATCGTCATCTACGGATTGATCCAGCATTTTGAGAAGGATCCTCTGTCCTGGGGTGAGGATGTGACGGTCCGCATCGCGGCCAATGCCGGCAATGCGATTTTCCTGGCCGCCTACCTCATCATGGCCTTCTTCCTGACGCTTGAACGGGCAGTTTCCAGCTTTGTCTTTTTGCTTCAGGGAGGGACACAGGCCGCCGACGAAGCCGAGCCAGATGTGGACACGAGGATTCCTCCGCCCGAGCATAGCCTGGCCGGCATCCTGGCCGGTGGTTGCTACCTATTCGTGCTTGTCATCCAGCTTCTTGCCATTTTTTGGACTCAGAGCCGCGGCCCCTGGCTTGGATTGGCCAGCGGAATCTACATCTTTGTGTTGCTCCTGCTTACTGGAGTGCGCCCGCGCAACTACCGTGCCTTGACGGCAGCCTGGGTGGGATTGGGCGTGGCCGTAACCGTTCTGCTAGTCCTCTTGAATACGACGGCTCTCGGCGCCGGCTTCCGGCAGGTTCCCGTTTGGGGCCGGCTGACGACGATGCTGGATAGCAGCAGCGGCACAGGCCGCGTGCGCGTCCTTATCTGGGAGGGCGTGGCGGAGTTGGTCTCCCCGCATGAACCGCTGAATTTTCCCGATGGAAAGGCAGATGCCATTAATCCCTTGCGCCCGCTCATCGGCTATGGCCCAGAGGCGATGTGGATGGCGTTCAACAGGTTTTATTCGCCCGAATTGGCCCAGTGGGAAGCGCGCAATCGCACCCCCGATCGCTCCCACAATGAGACCTGGGACAGCCTCGCCATGACCGGTGTGCTGGGCTTCCTGGCCAACTCTCTCCTATTCCTATCGATCTTCTTCTGGGCGTTACGCTGGCTGGGGCTTATCCGTTCACGGCGGGACGCCGCGCTTTTCGCTGGCCTGTCAATCGGCGGCGGACTGTTTCTCAGCGCGTTCTTCCTGCTGCGCGGGGTCAGCGCCGGTTTCCTCGGTGTAAACTGGCCGACCGGTCTGATCCTGGGACTGATCGCTTACGTCACGTTGGCCGTTTTCCTGCAGCCCGAATCGAACACGCAGGCTGAAGAGCGCCGGAGACAGTTCTTGATCGTAGCGCTTCTTTCCGCAATCATCGCTCACTACGTCGAAATTCACTTCGGGATCGCAGTTGCTGCCACGCGCGTCTATTTCTGGGTTTTCGTCGCTATGCTGCTGGCGCTGGGAATGCGGTGGCTCGTCCCGGAGTCGTTCGCCGCTGAGGATTCTTCTGCCGAACAGGGAGCAGGCAGAAGCGCGGGGCGAGCCGGTTCTGCGCGCGCGTCGGGACGTTCAAGGACAAGCCGCGGCCGCCGCCGGAGCAGAGATGGCAGAAAAGAATGGCTTGCCCCAGTCCTGGCAACCCTTCTTCTGGATTTCCTGGTTTTGTCGACCGTGGCGTTTTTCTTTATTAGAAACGGCGCAGGCTCAACCAATCCTTTTTCGATTCTTTCCAGCAGCCTGTTTTCGGCTAGCGCCAATCAAACGTCCGAAAGCGGATTCAGCGTGTTCTGGCTCGTGCTATTCACGGGTTTGGTTGCTGCTCTGTTGGGCACTTCGGCGTCCTTCTTGCGCCGGCCAAAGGTCAACTTGGCTGGAATTCAGGGCAATACAGCGGCCAGGACAAGGCGTGGGAATGACGCTTCTGTGCCCGGACGGGCGTCTGAAGTCGTTCTCAGGTGGGTATTGGCATTGGGCCTGTACGCGATGACGCTCTTTGCGGGCTGGATTCTGTATGTTTTGTTCTTTGCAGGTAGTCTGGTGCCCAGAAATCCAACGCGTGAACTGGTGCAGCATCTCAATCACATCGCTGGACTCTTCAGTTCGTTTACATGGACCGTTCTGTTTTGGTGTCTGGTCGCCGGCCTGGTCCTTGCGTGGCGTTCGATCGCGCAACCGAGGCGGGCGTGGATGGGCCGGACACTGGCAACCACATGCGGCGCTGTCGTTTTGTCGGCAGCTGTCCTCTTCATCGTAAGCAATGTCAACATTGCACAGGTGCGGGCCGATGTCTTTTACAAGCAGGGACAGGAATTCGATAACGCCGGCGATTGGGCAAGAAGCGCGGATCTGTACAGGCGCGCTCTGGCTGTACGACAGTCAGAGGATTACTATATGCTCTTCTACGGGCGCAGTCTGCTTGCAAGAGCGGGAGAGGCGCCCGCAGGAAGCCCGCGCTTATTGCCCGCCGAACCTTCTCTGCAAGATATCCTCAGCATCTCTGCTGCCGAGTTGGAGGAATTGGGGCAGGAGGAGTTGTTGCGCAGCGCGGAAATCGTCTTGCAACGGGCGCAGGAAGTCAACCCTCTAAACACCGATCACACGGCCAATCTGGCCCGTCTCTATCGACACTGGTCGACACTAACCCATGACGCGCAATTGCAGTTGCAACTTCTGGAAAAGAGTTTGAGGTATTTCGAGGCAACTCTGGCACTCAGCCCCAATGCGGCCCACTTGTGGAATGAGAAGGCTAGAGTCCTGGCATTGCTGGAACGAGAAGAAGAGGCAGTGGCTGCACTGCGGCATAGTCTCTCCCTTGACGACCATTTCGAAAGCACTTATCTTCAACTGGCAGACATGTATACACAGAAGGGCGATCCGAAAAAATCCACCGAACTCCTTCGAAGCGGCCTGGAAAGACGCCCGGACAGTCTGCTGCTACTCAGCCATTTGGGGGTAGCCCAGTCACGCAGTGAGGACCTGGAGGGAGCGCTGACAACCAATCTGCGGCTGATTGAAAAGAGTCCCAACAATGTGGGTACGCTTTTCAATCTGGTCATTCTGAATGACGGACTTGGACGTTCAGATGAAGCAATCATGTGGGGTGGTCAGGCGGTCGAACTGCTCAGAGGCGGCCATGGCGGGATCGTCGCAAACATCTCCAATTACAACCTGCTTGTCGACTTGTATCTTGAGAATGGCAAGTTGCTTGATGCGGCAGAACTCTTGCAAGATATGATCGAACTTGCGCCGGACGAATATCGCTATCCGTTCGGATTGGCTAAGATTCACAGTGAACTTGGCAACACCGAAAAGGCCGAACAGTTCGGTAAGTCCGCATTGACGCTCGCGCCCGATGGCGAGAGGCCGCAGATTGAGGCTTTTATCAATTCGCTCGAATAGCTAGGCGGACATCGGAAACCGAATCGTCCTATGAGCACTTTTCTCTTGATGGCCGCCAGCGCCCTTGTCATCGCCATTGGCGGTACGCCCCTGGTGCGCTACGCAGTTTTGCGGCTGGGGATCCTCGACCATCCCTCCGAACGCAAGCTCCACGGAACGCCGGTGCCGTTGATGGGAGGCGCTGCCATCTATATTGCCTTTATCGTCGCCTTGGCCATCTGGGGCGAACGACGTTACGTCAATGAGGTCGTCGGCATTTTTGTCGGCGCCACGCTGGTCAGCCTCGTTGGCGCGCTGGACGACAGCCGCGGTCTGGGGAGCTACGTCAAGCTGGCCGTACAGGTGGCTGCCGCCGGCGTTCTCGTCGTCAGCGGAGTGCAAGTCCGCCTCTTCAATGGGATTATCGACATCATTGTGACGCTTTTCTGGGTTGTCGGAATCACGAACGCGTTCAATCTTCTCGACAATATGGACGGACTTTCCAGCGGAATCGCGACCATTGCTTCGGCCTTTTTCACGCTCCTCGCCGCCATGAGCGATCAATATCTGGTTGGTACATTGGCCGCCGCGCTTTGCGGCGCGTGTGTGGGATTCCTGGTGTATAATTGGAATCCGGCGCGTGTTTTTATGGGCGATACCGGCAGTCTATTTCTTGGCTTTCTGCTTGCCGCCGTCGGCATCAAGCTGCGTTTCCCCATGAACAGCGCCAGCGTAACCTGGCTGATTCCAGTGCTCATTTTGGCGCTGCCGATCTTCGACACGACGCTGGTCTTCATCAGCCGCCTGCGCCGCGGCCAAAACCCGCTCACCACACCAGGCAAGGATCATCTCAGCCACCGGTTGGCACGGCTAACAGGCAGCCAGCGTGAAGCGGTCCTGATATGTTTTCTGATCGCCGGAGCAATGGGGCTGGCATCAGTATTTCTGACCCAGGCCAACTTACAGGAGGCCATCATCGTCGCGCTGGGCGTTCTGCTTCTGGCTGTCTATGCCCTGTGGAAGCTCGAGAGGCAGTCTGCCAATTGTGAGTCAGTCGCGCCCACTCAACCACCGGGAACATGACTCTTCGAAAAGGAGAATATCTTGAACAGGTCTACCAATCGCACTAGGCTTTCGCTCCTACCTGTGTCCCCCATGCAGGTCGCTATCGCCTCCCGGCCCGACATGGGAAAACGCGGTCTGGGCCGATGTATCGTCGCCTTCCTGCTGCTCTGCGCCCTCGTCATCTCCGCCTGTAACTCGACTACCGAGCCGGCGGAAGAAGTCGTAGAGACCGACAGCGGCGCGGCGGCTGCCGTCGAACCGGCGGCCCGCAACGGGATGTACAGCGCTGCGCCGGCGATGACGATTGACCCGGCGGGCGAGTACTACGCCATTTTCAAGACCGAGAAAGGCGATATGCGCGTGCGGCTCTTCGCCGACCAAGCCCCGGCAACGGTGAATAATTTCGTCTTTCTGGCCCGCGATGGCTTCTACAACGACACGCACTTTCATCGCGTGCTGGAGAATTTCATGGCCCAAGCGGGCGATCCAGCCGGAAGCGGCGCCGGCGGGCCCGGCTACGAGTTCCAGGATGAGATTGTTGCCAGCTTGCAGTTCGACCGCGCCGGCCTTTTGGCGATGGCGAACGCCGGGCCGAACACGAACGGCAGTCAGTTCTTTATCACCCTTGCCGAAACGCCCTGGTTGAACGGCAACCATACGATCTTCGGCGAGATCGTGGAGGGCATGGACGTGTTGAGCTCGCTTTCCTTACGGGACCCGATGGCTGCAGGGGCATCCGAGTTTGCCGGCGATCTTCTGAAAACGGTTGAAATCGAAGAATCCGGCGCTCAGTAAGACCTGCTGAACAGCAGCTGATCCTGTTTGCGGGAACACTTCCTCAACGATTGTCGTCAGTGAAATTACTCAACCCGAAAACCGTTTATGAACCGTACCAGGATTCGAGGCCGATTGCGGGATGCGCTGAACAGAATGAGGGGCGGCGAAGCGACCGCTGAAACCGGCGAAAAGATCGCAGAGGATGCCCCTGGCCGCAAGCCGCTCCAGTTGATATTGCAACTATTTGCGCTGCTTGTGATCACCGCCGGTTCCATCTGGCTGGCCCTCAATGGCGAGTGGGTGCAGCGTTTCAACCACTGGGGATATGCAGGTAGCTTTCTGATCAGTCTGATATCCAACGCGACGGTCGTTCTGCCCGCACCCGGTCTGTTCGTGGTGCTTGCCTTGGGAGCCAACCTGAATCCGGTCCTGCTCGGCGTCGTTGCCGGATGTGGCAGCGGACTGGGCGAGTTGTCGGGATACCTGGCGGGAGCGACCGGCGGCGACCTGATTCTTCAGCGGGGCATCAATTCGAGACTCCACAAACTGACCACACGTTATACCATGCCGGTGCTCTTCGGTTTGGCGATCTTGCCAACGCCTCTCTTTGATGTCGCCGGCATCCTGGCCGGCGCAATCCGGTTGCCTCTCCATCGCTTTCTGGTACCGGTCATCATTGGCAAGATCATCAAACATATCATTTTCGCATTCCTCGGCGCGGGGTTTATTCCGCTGATAAGGTCCATGTTCGACTTCTGAACCGTATCTGGCAGGGCAACGAAGCGCGCTAGCTTTCGCATTGCCCCGATAGCAGGGGTGGCGCTCCAAACCGGTCATCCCCCCGAGAGGAGTATAGAGCCATGTTCCACCGTATTTTTCTCCCCATCGTGATCTTCCTGATCGCGCTGTCGACCCTTAGTTGCGGGCAGGGCAGCACGGACAACAGGTCCGACTCGGACGGGGTTGGTGGCTTCTCGCCAGCAGCGGAAATTGAGGTGGCTGACTTCCCAATTGACGAATACTTTGATGACGAGTGGCAGTCGTCCGACGATTCCGTTGCCCCGCCGTTTGCGCTCAGCGAAGGGCAACTCGACTGGGACGCCGGTGAGGCGCGCCCGCCCCTCGCGCAGGTGACGGCGCTCACGCAGGAGCAAGTTCAGAGTCTACTGAACCGCCTACCGCCCTTCCACGCGCTAGAGGGCGATGTCGAGCAAGCGCGGTTGCCAGACGAACTTCTGCCGCCGCCCCGTCCCGGCACAGAGGAGGAACTGCCCTTCCCGCCGCCGCAGGCCGTGACGAAGGCCGACGACTATGCGGACACGCCCTTGGCCGTTCTGCGTTATTCACCTGACGGGGACGTGCCCTTGGCTCCGCAGTTGAGCGTAACATTCAACCAGCCGATGGTGCCGCTCAGCAGCCACCAGGAACTGTCACAAGAAGATGTGCCAGTGAAGTTATCTCCCGCTGTGCCGGGCCGCTGGCGCTGGGTGGGTACGAATACGCTCCTGTTTGAAGCCGAGGTGGACGGCGTCGACCGCATGCCGATGGCGACGGAGTACACAGTTGAGATTCCCGCAGGAATAGAGTCCGCGAGCGGCCAGGAATTGGCACAGGCCGTCAGTTGGATTTTCCGCACACCGGCCACCACGCTGCAAACGGCACATCCCGCACGCGGCGCGCTTGGCCTGTCTCCGGTCTTATTTGCATCATTCGACCAGCGCATCGATCCAGCTGAGGTAGCCGAGCATGCGCAGGTCACCGCCCGCGGCCGCAGTTACGCGGTTCGCCTCGCAACCGATGAGGAGATCGCCGCCGATTCACGCGTCGAGCGGCTGGTCGCAGGCGCGGCGGCGGACCGCTGGCTGGCTTTCGTTCCCACTGAACCTCTCCCACGCAACACGACCGTCACAGCAACCTTTGCAGCGGGCACGCCCTCAGTCGAAGGCCCGCTCGTTAGCGCGCATCCGCAGAGCTACAGCTTCCAGACGCCCGGCCCGTTCGCCATGCGTCAACATGAATGCGGCTGGACTGGCGGCAACATCTGTCCGCTTGGCGATCCCTGGGTCCTGCGTTTCAACAATCCCATTGACACCGAAACATTCGACCCTGCGCTCATCTCGATCGAGCCGGAACCTGACGCAATTTCAGTTAACGTCTTTCGCAACGAGATCTGGATTGAGACCAACGCGCACAGCAACACAACTTACAATGTCAACGTGTCCGCCGGGCTGACGGATAGGTTCGACCAGACGCTTGCCGAGGACGTGCAGGTCCAGTTCCAGATGGGGGCAATTGAAGCGTTTCTGATCGCCAAGGGCAACGGCCCCATTACCGTCCTGGATCCTTACGGCGCACCGGCCTTCCCCATCTACACGGTCAATGTAAATGCGGTCAAAGTACGCGCCTATCGGGTCGCGCCGGAGCAGTACGTCGAATACTTGCTGTGGCGGCAAGACCTCCGTCGTGACAACCCACAGGATCCACCCGGCGAACTGGTGATGGAGCGCACGCTGGATCTTGGCGCCCAGGCCAATGTGATGATGGAGACGAACATCGACCTCGCCGAGGCGCTGAATGGAGATACGGGCCATCTGATCCTGAACGTTGAGCCGCAGAGCGGTCTCCTCTCTGCGCTATTCAACCGGCGGCTCCAGGACATGCGCGTCATCAGTTGGGTCCAGGTAACCCAAATTGGCCTGGACGCCTTCGCCGACGCCGATGAGATGTACGTCTGGGCAAACCGCCTGGTTGACGGCTCGCCCTTGGCAGGTGTCAGCGTAACCCTCTGGCCGCAGGACGTGGTTGGCACGACTGACGAGACCGGTTCGTTGCGATTGACGCTACCCGAAAACAGCGCGCAGTTGCTGATCGCCCGCGACGGCGATGATGTGGCCTTCCTGCCCGAAAATCGCTACGAATACTACAGGACCGAACGGGGTTGGAATGGCTGGCGGCAGCGAGACGAGCGTGTAGAAGTCCGCTACTATGTCTTTGACGACCGCAGGATGTACCGCCCGGGCGAGACCGTCAGCATCAAGGGGTGGGCGCGCCGGATCGAGCGCGGCCCGGAGGGCGACGTGCGCCTGTTGGCAGAAGACGAGTCGGCCCAACTCAACTATACAGTGCGGGATTCGTCGAACAACCTGGTCGACACGGGCGACGTATCTGTTAACGCCCTGGGCGGATTCCACTTCCAGTTCGACCTGCCCGAAAACGCTAATTTAGGCTACGCTTGGATTGAGTTGCGACCGAATTTCAGCGGACTCTATGCCGACGAAGCGCGCCACTACCACGAGTTTCAGGTGCAGGAGTTCCGCCGCCCTGAGTATGAGGTCAGCGCCAGCGTCAGCGAAGGTCCACACATCGCCGGCGGCCACGCGCTGGCGACCGTAAGCGCCAGCTACTTCTCCGGGGGCCCGCTGCCCAATTCCGAGGTGGACTGGCACGTAGAGGCGTCAACCGGTTCCTACGACCCGCCCAACTGGTCCGGCTTCGTCTTTGGCAAGTGGGTACCGTGGTGGGGCTATGGCCACGACTACGGCTACCTTGGCGGCGCCTCGTTCAGTTCGCGCACCGACGCGACCGGTGAGCACAGCCTGCGCATTGATTTCGTTACCCAAGACGCATCAGATGACGCTATTGAAATGGCTGACGAGGGGAGAGCGAGACCATTCCCGGTACACATCGACGCCACGGCAACGGTGCTGGACGTGAACCGGCAGGCGTGGAGCAGTGGCGCCGGTCTGTTATTGCATCCCGCTGACCGCTACATCGGTCTGCGCACAGCCCGTTACTTTGTTGAGCAGGGCGAGCCGCTGACGGTTGATATCGTCGTCACCGATATCGACGGCAATGCAATCGAAGGGCACGGCGCGGTCGTGCGGGCAGCCCGGCTCGATTGGGAGTATCGCGAAGGCAGGTGGCAGGAGATCGAGACAGTGGCGCAGGAATGCAATGTCGCGACGACCGCCGCGTCCGGGCCGGATGACTCCGAACATGAATTCACTTCGTGTACCTTTGAAACACACTTGGGCGGCGAGTATCGCATCACCGCGACCGTCACAGACGCCACAGGCCGGCGCAACCGGACCGAACTGACCCGTTGGGTAAGCGGCGGCCAGCGTCCGCCCACTGGTAACTTGCAACGGGAAGATGTGCAACTCATTCCCGACGGCCAGAATTACACGCCCGGTGATACTGCCCAAATATTGGTGCAGGCTCCCTTCTTCCCAGCCGAGGGGGTTGTTACTTTGCGTCGCGACGGTCTCGTCTCCAGCGAGCGGTTCACAATGGAAGGCCCCACCTTTACATTGCACGTGCCCATCGAAGAAAAGTACATTCCCAACATTCATGTTCAGGTGGATCTGGTTGGGTCAGCCGTGCGCGTGGATGACCAAGGCAATGAGCTAGAGTCCGCGCCGCGTCGTCCTGCTTACGCGCGCGGCAGTTTGAATCTGTCGGTCCCGCCGTTGAGCCGTACGCTGTGGGTGGACGCAGTCCCGCGGGCCGTCAAGTTGGAGCCGGGCGCGGAGACGACGATCGACGTAACCGTGCAGGACGCCAACGGCGAGCCGGTAGTTGATGCCGAGTTTGCCGTCGTCGTGGTCGATGAGGCGATTCTGGCCCTGACCGGTTATCAACTGATCGACCCCGTAAGCGTATTCTACAGTGAACGCGGCCGCGGCGTCGGCGATCATCACAATCGCGCCGATGTGCTGCTGGCGAGTCTTCAGTCGCTGCAAGGGGCACCGCCGGCGCCGACCGGCACGCCGCAGCCCGCGATGCCTAGGGGGACGAGGGGGACGTGGGCGTTGGCGGCCGCGGCCCCGGAGGCCATGCCAGCGATGGCGATGGATGCGGAAATGGCTGAAGAGTCCAAGGTGGCTGGAGGCGATGCCGAGTCGATTCGGGTTCGGGTGAACTACGATTCGCTGGCTCTCTTCGCGCCGGAGGTGCGCACGGATGAAAACGGCCAGGCCAGCGTGTCAGTGACACTGCCGGACAATCTGACCCGCTATCGGGTGATGGTGGTGGCGGTGGCAGGAGGCAAGTTCTTCGGGACGGGTGAGTCCAGCCTGACCGCGCGGCTGCCGCTGATGGTGCGGCCTTCCGCGCCCCGCTTCCTCAACTTTGGCGACAGTTTCGAGTTGCCGGTGGTGCTGCAAAACCAGACCGACGAAGCGATGGAGACGCACGTTATCGTCCGCGCGACCAACGCCGATGTGACGGCGGAAGGCGGCGAAAACGGGGCTGTCGGCTATGCGGTGACCGTTCCGGCCAACGACAGGGTCGAGGTGCGCTTCGCGACGACGACTGCCGGCGCCGGCACGGCCCGTTTCCAGTTCGGCGCGATTGACGCCAATCAACCGTCGATCGCCGACGCGGCCGAGGTGGACCTGCCCGTGTACACGCCGGCGACGACTGAAGCCTTTGCCGTCTACGGTGAGATCGACGAGAGTGGTGCGGTCATGCAGCCGCTGCGGCCTCCGTTAGGGGTAGTGCCAAACTACGGCGGCCTGGAGGTGACGGTCTCCTCGACCGCATTGCAGGCGTTGACCGACGCCTTCATCTATCTGGTGCGCTATCCCTACGAATGCTCCGAACAGATTGCTTCCCGCATTCTGGGCGTTGCCGCGCTGCGGGACGTACTGACGGCGTTTGAAACGGAGGGTCTGCCTTCGCCCGCCGAGATCGAGAGTACGATGGAACGGGACTTGCAGACACTGGCGGCCCTGCAGGACGACAGCGGCGGCTTCCCCATCTGGCGCCGCTGGGGCGAAGTCTGGCCCTATCACAGCGTGCATGTGGCCCATGCGCTGGCCCGCGCCCGGCAGAAGGGCTTCGCCGTGCCCGAAGAGATGCTGAGCAGTTCGCTGGATTACCTGCGCCATATCGAGGATCACTACCCGAGTTGGTACGGGGCCGACGTCCGGCGGGGGCTTTCCTCCTATGCGCTGTATGTGCGCAAGTTGCTGAGGGACGATGATCCCTCCAAGGCGCGTGCGCTGATCAGTAAAGCGGGGCTGGAGGACCTCTCGCTGGAGAGTGTCGGCTGGCTGCTGTTCGTGCTGACCGATGACACTGCCTCGCAGGCGACGGTTGCGGAGATGCGGCGTTATCTCAACAACCGGGTGACGGAAACCGCCGGCGCGGCCACGGTCACCTCCGGCTACAGCGACGGCGACTACCTGCTTCTCCATTCGAGCCGGCGTGCGGATGCGGTGCTGCTGGAGGCGCTCGTGGTCGACCAGCCCGAAAGCGACCTGATCACCAAGCTGGTGCGCGGGCTGCTGGGGCATCGCACGGCGGGGCGCTGGGGCAACACGCAGGAGAACGTGTGGGTGCTGCTGGCGCTGGACCGTTATTTCAATGCATACGAGTCGCAGACGCCCGACTTTGTCGCCCGAATCTGGCTTGGTGAGCAGTACGCGGGCGGGCATACGTTTGCGGGCCGCACGGCGGAGAATGTCAATCTTGAAGTGCCGATGAAGTTCGTACAGGAGAGCGCGACGGGCGTGGATGGGGACGTGCCGCTGATCGTGCAGAAGGAAGGCGAGGGGCGGCTCTACTACCGGCTGGGCCTGCGCTATGCGCCTTCGGACCTGCGCCTGGCCCCGGCGGACCATGGCTTTACTGTCGAGCGCATCTACGAGGCAGTGGACGACCCGGAGGACGTGCGCCGCGATGATGACGGCGTATGGCATATCCGTGCCGGCGCCCGCGTGCGCGTCAGGCTGACGATGGCGGCGCCTTCTCGCCGCGTTCACGTCGCTCTGGTGGATCCGCTGCCCGCCGGCCTGGAGATTCTCAACCCGGAACTGGCAGTGACCGGCGCTCTGCCGCAAGACCCGAACAGCAGCCGGAGCGGGCGCTGGTGGTGGGGAAGCTGGTATCAGCATCAGAACCTGCGCGACGAGCGCGCCGAAGCCTTCACATCCTACCTGTGGGCCGGGGTCTACCAATACAGCTATATGGCTAGGGCCACGACACCCGGCGCCTTCGTGGCCCCACCTGCCAAGGCGGAGGAGATGTACGCGCCTGAGACGTTCGGGCGGACGGGAACGGATTGGGTTGTGGTGGAATTGAGCGAAGAGTGAGAGGCGGCGGGGTTGATTCCTGACCAGCATCTGCTGGCCAAGTAAAGGTGCCTGGATATGGCAAGAAAAAAGTCTACACGGGGTAGATGAGTCTACTGCTCAAGGGAGTACACTCGCTGGGGCATGACGCGTCATCTACAAGACTGTTCAGAACGGGCAAATGACTTCTCGCTAGATACCAAAAAGAGTGGTGAATATCAGAATATCTACCATCTGTTGGTTGAGGATACCTGGGTCGGGGACTACTGGCTTCACCTGCAGTCGTCGGCACAAGCCACGCTGGATGAACTGGACTTTTATCTGCGAGTTATCTGGCTGGAATGCTGCGGCCATATGAGCCGATTCCTCCTCGATGAAGTCTACTATGTGAGAGAGTCTGAGAAAGAATGGGCGCCTGGTGAGGTCAGGGCGATGGACGTTCAGATCGGTTGCGTCTTGCGGCAGGGAATGGAGGCGGTGTACGTCTACGATTTTGGCTCCCCCACCCGCCTAAAGATCTCCGTTAAGTATGAACGTGAAGGAACCTGGCGGGGAAAGCCCATCCACTTGATGGCGCGTAATTTGTCTCCAGTCCACCGCTGCAACGCTTGCAAAGAGCAGGCCAAGTGGATCTGTGTGGACTGTCCCTGGGAAGAGGATGAATGGCTCTACTGTCAAAGGCATTTCGCAAAGCATGAACATGCCGCAGAGCGAGCCTTGCCGCTGGTCAACTCGCCGCGAACGAGCGTGTGCGGCTATGAAGGCCCGGCAATGCCTCCCTATTGAGAATCTGAATCCTTCATCCGAACCTGGATTTCCTGCCAAATCTCGGTCAGCTCCAGCCGGTCGCTCCACTGGGCCAGGTAGTCATGCTCCAGACTATCATCTCCGACCATGGCGATGATGCTGCCGATGTCGCGGATATGTCTGGGCTGGCTGCTCAGACGATAGTATTGGAGTTTGTAGAGGATCAGGTCCTCCGGCGAATGGACGTAGATTTCGCCGATCTGCGGGCCGAAGTCGACAATCAGGCGCCGTTGCAACGCGCTTGCCCGCAGCGGATCGTCGGGTTTCAGCAGAAAGATCTCCAGCTTGTAGCCTGTCGGCTGATGGATGGCGTTGATTGGCAGGTCCCCCGGTGACTGATAGAGGTCGAGTATCACGTCTACCGGAACCAACATCTGCCTGGCCCTAAGCGCTCCGGAAAGACGCGACATCAGCTCGATCGGGAGATCGACTACAACATCAAAGTCACGTGTAGTTCGGGCCTCCCCCCATCCCCAGACGGCGACGGCGCCTCCCACCATATACTTGACTTCCGCCTCCTCAAGCGCATCGAGAACGTTGCGCATGAATCTGCCAAATTCCTGTTCGGGGTCCGCCACCACTGCCTCCTTCCTGTCCATGTACGGCATACGCGCCAGTCCGAGCGACATCCCTTCCGTCAGTTCGGGCTGTCGCAAGCGCATGCGGTGGGCTACGACCTGTTCCGCGATGCGGATCATCGATAACCCCTGCTGAGTCCGTTGCGCTGCCGTCAACTGGCGGGTCACGTCTATCTGCTTAGGATCGACTTCTCTCAAAGCGCCGGCGACCTGCCGCTCCTGGATGTGGGTGAGAGGCATAGCAAGGTCGTTACCTGTCGTAAGAGGCGTCGAGAGCGGGGCTCAATCGGCGCAATGCCATCGCCCTCTGAATCAAGACTCGTCGCCCTGCACGTGTTGCTGCGACTTTTTCCAGTTGAGCCGCCCCAGCCGCGCCACAACCCGCTGCATGATCGCCTGGGCGACCTCATCCTTGCTCATCAGCGGCCAAGCCTCGCGGTGGCCGTCGCGCTCGAACAGCGTGACCCGGTTTGTATCCACGGCAAATCCGCTGTCCGCCGCGGTTACGTCGTTGAGGACGACCAGATCGAGGTTTTTCCGTTTCAGCTTGTCGATGGCGTTGGCTTCAAGATCGTTGGTCTCCGCGGCAAAGCCGATGACCAGTTGTGGGCGCTTCCCGTCGGCTGCCCGCTCTTTGCCGACGGTCTGCAGAATATCCGGCGTTCGTTCGAGCGTTATGACCTGCTGCTGCGGCGACTTCTTCAGCTTGTGGTCGGCGCTGTTGGTGGGTCGATAGTCCGCCACTGCGGCCGCGCCGATGAGCACGTCGGTCTGGGCCAACTGCTCCATGACCGCCGCATACATCTGATGGGCCGTATGGACCGGAACGAGCGTTACGCCGCCGGGCGGATGCACGGCCAGAGGCGCGTGGACGAGGACAGTGTCCGCGCCCAAATCACGCGCCGCGCGCGCCAGGGCCCCGCCCATCTTGCCAGTGGAGTGGTTGCCCATGAAGCGCACCGGATCGATCGGCTCACGCGTGCCGCCGGCAGTGATCACCACCCGCAACCCGTCAAGAGGGCCGCCGCGGCCGATCACTTTGCAGGCGACTTCAAAGATCTCCTCCGGCTCCGCCACCCGGCCCTCGCCCACCTCGCCGGAAGCCAGGCGCCCTTCGGCAGGCCCGACAAAATCGACGCCCCAGTCTAGCAGGGTCTGGACATTGCGCATCGTAGCAGGGTGGGTCCACATATTGGTTTCCATCGCCGGCGCCAGCAGCATGGGGCCTTTGTAACTGAGCGCGGTGATGCTCAGCAGTTCGTCGCTCAGTCCCAGGGCGAGGCGGGCGATCGTGTGAGCCGTGGCCGGCGCGATGATGAACAGGTCGGCCGCGTGCGCCAGGGCCACGTGACCGATTCGCAGCCGCCCGGCGTCGTGCCAGAACTCGAACGTGTCGGTCGCCACGCTGCGCTGTGTGATCGCCTGGAAGGTAACCGGGGCAACAAACTTCGCCGCCGAGTGGGTCATGATCACGTCCACCAGCGCGTTGGCCTGCGTGAAGCGGCTGGCCAGCGTCACCGACTTGTAAGCCGCGATGCCGCCGCTGATGCCGAGCATGATGCGTTTGCCGGAAAGGATCGGAGCCATGAGCGATTTCCGCGCTGAATGTATTTGGCGCTGCGCGCTTCAATTTGGACGCGACAGCGCGTCAGGAATCGGCGACGCCCCCGTCTTGGTGACGGACGAGGTATGCGCGATAGGAGTTCTGGACGGCTTCCGAGCTGAAGTCGGGCGCATGGCGGGCGCAGGCGGCCTCGTCCACCTCAACGCCCAGGCCCGGCTTGTCCGGCGGCAGGATGTGGCCGTCCACAACCGTCAGCGGCTCGACGACAAACTCGGTCATCGAAAGCGGCATATCGTCCGGGTCGACCATCTCCTGAATGACGAAATTGGGCGTTGTGAAATCTACCTGAACGCAGGCGGCAGTCGAGATCGGGCCATAGGGGTTGTGGGGCGCCAGGCCGGCGTAGTAGACCTCAGCCAGCGCACCGATACGCCGCACCTCACTGATGCCGCCGGCGTGGCAGGCGTCCGGTTGCAACAGGCTGGCTGCGCCGGTCTCCAGGATTTCGCGGAAGCCCCAGCGCGTAAGGAGTCGCTCGCCGGTGGCAATTGGGATGTTCGTGGCCCGCGCCACTTGCGCCATCGCCGCCGGGTTCTCCGCCTGCTCCGGCTCTTCCATGAAGAACGGCTCATACGGTTCAAAGCGCTGCGCGTAGCGGATCGCCATCTGCGGCGTAACCCGCCCGTGCATATCCAACAGGATGTCCACGTCGTTGCCAACGGCCGCGCGCACAGCCCTCAGACCGGCCTCGGCCTCATCCAGCACGCGCGGCCCGTCCAGGATGTTCGTAATCGGCACGGGCACCGTTTTGACGGCGTTCCAGCCCTTGGCCGCCTTGGACTGCGCGCTCTCCGCCATCTCGTCGGGCGTGTCGCCGCCAAAGTGCGTGTACATCCGCACGCGATCCCGCACCTTGCCCCCCAGAAGTTCGTATATCGGTTTGCCCGCTTCCTTGCCTTTGATGTCCCACAGGGCCTGGTCGATGCCGGAGAGGGCGGAAAGACCGATGATCCCTTGCCGCCAGAACCCGCTGCGATAGAGAATCTGCCAGCAGTGTTCCACTTCAAGCGGGTCAAATCCCAGGATCATCGGCTCCATATCCTGGACGCAACCGGCCACTGCGCGCGGCTTGCCCTCCACCGTGGCCTCGCCCCAGCCGACCAGTCCCGGCTGATCGGTTTCAACCTTGATGAAGACGAAGATGCGGCGCTCCCCTTGAGCGAAAATCGGTCTGATCGCGGTGATTTTCATCGCTATCCTCCCTTATGCGGTCGCTAGCTTCTCATGTATCATCGTCTCCGCCAACTGCCATTCGGCATCACCCGCAGCGATCTCGCCATTTAGAAGAGCTGTTCGCAGCCGGCGCAGGATCTCGCCGTAGTCGGGGCCGGGCGCAAGGCCCAACCGCCGCAGGTCTTCGCCATTCAGCGAAGGGTGGATGTGCCGCCATGTCTGCGCGTAGCAGTGCAGCCGCTCACGCAGAAGCGGGTCGCTTTCCAGCAAAGAGAGCAGCAGCAATGCATGCGGCTGCGTCAGATCGAGCAGAGCGACGATTTCGCTGGGAGACGCCTGCGGGTCGACCAGCTGTGGCAGGCGCGTTTTCAGCACCTGGAGATGCCGCATCAGTCGCCGCGTCTCGCCGCGCAGCTTCAGGCGCTCGCTCAACGCCTCTTCAACTGCCGTGGGTCTGCCATCGGCTTCTGGCTCCGGCGGCAGAAGTTCGTAGATGAGCAGCCCCCAATAGAGCCGTTCGATTGGTGTATCCATTCCTTCAAGCTGCACGACTTGGCGACTCTGGCGCGGCAGTGTGGTCGCCTTTGCCAACTGCTGGCTCTTTTCCGTGTAGTGATCAGAGTCGCTATATCCACTTTGAACACCGTCCGGCAGTGCTGCCAGCTTGTCGCGCAGCGCGGCGCTGCTGCGGGCAAAGGGCGCGCCGGCGCGTAAGTCAGGGTGGATTTGCTTGAGTACGTCCAACTCGTCCAGTCTCAGGATGGTTTCTTCCGGTCTGGCCTCCTGAAAGATGCGGTCCAACTCCTGGCGAATGCGCGCCGCCGTGACCCGCTCCAGCAGCGGCGCCGCGTCCAGCAGATGCTCCTCTGTGCGCGCTTCGACGCGGAAATGGAAGCGCTGTTCGTAACGGACGGCGCGCAAGATGCGGGTTGGATCATCCACAAAGCTCAGGCTGTGCAAAACACGCACCTGCCCTGTGCGAAGGTCGGTCAGGCCGCCATAAAAGTCCAGCAGATCGCCCCAGCGATCAGGCGTCAGAGCGATGGCCAGCGTGTTGATCGTGAAGTCCCGCCGGTGCAGATCCAGCTTTATACTGCCCTGCTCAACGGTCGGCAGGACGGTTGGCTCGGTGTAGAACTCGGTGCGCGCGGTGACGAAGTCGAAATGCGGCGGCAACTGGTTTTCCCCCGCTTGCGCTGAGGACGTCAACAGGCTTGGGCAGTTCAGCGGATGGTCGGCCTCGTCCAGAATCCACTTGGCTGTGCCGAAACGGGTATGGGTGACGACCCGCCCGCCGCATCTTGCTCTCATGCGCTCGGCTAGGCGGATGGCGTCGCCCTCGACAACCAGATCCATGTCGACCGAGCCTGATCTGCCGGTAGTGTCGACGCGCCCCAGCAGAAGATCACGCACGAAGCCGCCGACGACGTATACGGCCTGCCCCATCTCTGCCGCAATCTCACCCGCAATCCACAGGAGCCGGTGCTGCGCTTGCGTCAGCGTCTGTTCCAGTTCGCGGCTGACGTCCGGGATCTGGGTCTGCGCCTCCCCGTCTTCCCCCCAAAGTTTGAGCAGATCGGTGCGCGTAACGATTCCGGTCAGCTCCCCGGAGGCGTCCAATACCGGAATCTGTCCCCACCCGCTTTCGATCATCAGCCGGTGCAACGCGCTGATGGGCGCGTCAGCGCTGATGGTAAAGCCACCTTTGCCCATCACTTTGTAGACGGGCAGCGCGCCTAGCCGATGACCGAGCGTGCGGTCCGCTTCCCGCCGGGTGAGGATGCCCACCAGACGGCCGTGGCCGTCGTCGATCTTGCGCAGGACGGGAAAGCCTTCATGGCCGTAACGCTGCATCAGTTCCATCGCCGCCGCAACCGACATCTCCTCGTTCAGTGTGTGCGGCCGGCCCTTGCTCATAATCTGGGAGACGGTAACGGGGGGCCGCGCAAAATCCTGTAGGAGGCCGACAATTCGTTCCCTGGCCTCTGCCAGTGTCGCGTCTTCAAGCAACGCGGCCGCGGCGCGTCGGTGTCCGCCGCCGCCGAGCTGCTCGGCGATCATCCCGACGTTGATGGCGTCAGTGCTGCTGCGGGCCACAACCTGCACATGAGCGCCCAGGTCGACGACAACAAAGAGGGCGTCCGGGTCGAAAAGTTCCCGGAGCGTGTGCGCCAGCCCGCTAAGTTCATCCTCGTAGTCCGGCGCATCAGCAATGGCCAGCACGATGTTCTGGCCGGCGATTGTCAAGTGCTCGGCCTTCTCGGTCAGCTGCGTGGTCAACTTCTGCTGCGCGGGAGTCGGGGGGTAGTGAAGAAAGCGGCGGATCACCTCCAAGCGCGCGCCCTGTTCGACCAGCCAGGCGGCGCAACGGATGTCGCGGTGCGTTGTCGAGGCGTAGAGCAGACCGCCGGTGTCCTCGTATATGCCGAGGGCCAGTAGTGTGGCGTTGAGTGAGGACAGCCCCATGTTCTGGTGCATCAGCCGCTCGATCAGAAGGGTGGCGTTGGCCCCAGTCGTGTGCGGCCCCAGCGACTCCTGCCAGACAACCCAGCCTTGCGGAAGCGGCTGCGCGGCCGAGTGGTGATCGATGACCAGATAGCCAGTGTTCTCACCCATTCCCTTCACGGCGTTGAAGCTGCGCGTGTCCACCAGGATCGCCCGATCGACATGGCCGCGCGGTAGATGCCGAGGCTCGATGAAAGGGAACTGGTTTACATAAAGCGACAGAAAGCCCTTTACATTTCGCTTCAGTTTATGCGGCAGGACGGGCAGCGCGTCGGGAAAGAGCAGCGCCGCGCCCAGCAGCGACGCGACAGCGTCGAAATCGGCGTGTTCGTGGGTGAGGATGACTGATTGGCCGCGCATTTACGTCACCGGTCCGGCGAATGGTCGTATATGGAAACTACTATACGCCGCGCGACGCGGATGCGCAAGCCAAGCTGGATCAGACTGTCTGTGGACGGGGCTTCCCGGCGCGCCGGATACGACGATTACCCGCCTTCTGCCCGGCGCATCAGCGCTACCGCAGCGCGGTTGTGACGGTCGACCAGACGCGGCAGGTCGATATGGCGGTGCATGCCGCTCTCGACCAGAAGGCGTCCGTTGACGAAGGCAAAGTCGACCGGCTGGGGCGAGCAGAAGACGAGCGCGGCCACCGGATCATGCACGGCGGCTCCGGCAAAGGTCGGAGCCGACAGGTCAAATCCGATCACGTCTGCGGCCATTCCCGGCACAAGCGCGCCAACATCATCGCGCCCCAAAACGGCAGCGCCGCCGAGCGTGGCGATCTCCAGCGCCTCGCGTGCCGTCATGCCTTTGGGATTGCCCATCACCCGCTGCAACATCAGACACTGGCGCACCTCTTCCATCATGTTGCTGCCGTCGTTGCTGGCGCTGCCGTCCACGCCCAACCCCACATGCACGCCCGCATCCCGCATGGCGCGTACAGGCGAGATGCCGCTTGCCAGACGCATGTTGCTCGTAGGGCAGTGTGCCGCGCCGGTCCCAGTGCGGGCGAACAGACCGATCTCACTCTGATTGAGATGCACGCAGTGAGCGTGCCAGACGTCGTCGCCTACCCAATCCACAACCTCCGCATACGTCCCGGGTCGGTAACCGTACTGCTCCATGCAGAACTCTTCTTCGTCGAGAGTTTCAGCCAGATGCGTATGGAGGTGGACATCCATCTCCGGCCCGAACGAGCGGGCCAGGGCCGCGCACTCGCGCATCAACTCCTGGGTGACGCTGAAAGGGCTGGTCGGGCCGATCACAACCCGGCGCATGGAAAAGCGAGCGGCGTCATGATACGCTTCGACCAATCTGCGGCATTCGATAAGTATGTCGTTCTCCTTCTCAATCATCCAGTCCGGGGGCAGTCCGCCGCTGCTCTCGCCAAGGCTGACGCTGCCCCTCGCTCCGTGAAAGCGGACGCCGGTCTCCTCCGCGGCGGCGAACTGGTCATCGAGCCGTGAGCCGTTGTGCCACAGGTAGTGGTGATCGCTGCTGGTGGTGCAACCGCTCAGAAGTAGCTCTGTCAACGCCAACTGGGTGCTGGCATGAACATCATCCGGGCCAATACACGCCCAGATCGGGAAGAGCGCCCTCAACCAGTCGAACAGCACTGCATTCTGCGCGGCGGGAATAACCCGCGTGAGTGTCTGAAAGAAATGGTGGTGCGTGTTGACGAATCCGGGCAGGACAATCTTCCCGCGGGCGTCTAAACGTGTTGTAGCAGAGGAGCCAGCGCTCGCCCCGTCCGCATATTGTTCTGGCAGGTCGGCACTGGCTCCCACCCAGACGATCTGCCGGTCTTCCATCACGAGCGCGCCGTCAGCGATTTCCTCGCGTTGTGCGTTCATTGTTACGAGGCAGGCGGCGTTCGAAACAACTGTCCTGGTGGTCATCGACAAAACTGCTCCTTTGCGGTGAAGGTCTGCGGGGGGCCTATGTCAGGGGTTCCCGCGACAGCCGCGGAAAGGCACACGTGGATATAAGAGTTGACTAACAGCCCAATCTCATTAAGCCAAGGAAAGCAGGCTTGGCGTCATCTCTTCTTCGTCCAACATCTCTTTGAGTTCGGCGGTTGACAACGGGCGCCCCTTTGCGGCCAGAGCCGTGAGCGCCGCTTCCATCACATTGGTGCCGAAGCTGCGCCCATCCAGCCGCGGCGTAACTGTGACCAGATGGGAAAGGCCGCGTTCCTTCAGCAGGTCCACGTCGTCGCCGGTCGTCGTATTGGTAACGATCGTTTTTCCATCCAGGCGCGCCGGCAGATGTTGTTTGATATAGAGGAAGTCGTCAGCAATGATCGAGGCCCACCGGTATTGCGGCTCGTATTTCGGGACGATCTGGTTCTGTTTTCCGCCGGTTGGGTAGATCCATTCGAAGGGCAACCGGGCCATGATCGGAAGCAGGACCCTGGCCAGCAAATGCAGGGCGCTGAGGCTGCGCAGGAAGACGGGAATGCCCAATCCGAAGGCCAGATCACCGAAGAGCGGCTCATATCCCATGTCGAGAAAGCCGCGTACCATCGCATAGCGGCCAACAGCCACGCAGAAGAGCGCCCGCTTTGGGTGGCCCGGCACTAGTCCCTGCAACTGTTGCGCCGTCTGCCGCTCGACAACGGCACGGATGCCACCGCCGTCCACCACCGGCGCCTGCACACCTGCGATGATGCTGTGCACAGAGTGGAGCGGAAAGTAGCGGCCGTTCACCTCCAGCCCAAGGTCTGCGCCGCCGAAGCCAAAGGAGTCTACCTGGCCGTCGTATTCCAGAAAGAGCTGCCGCATCCGCTTCTGGTCGCCGTCCGCGCCGATTCGCTCCAGCACGATCGGTTCGCCGCGCAGCGTGGTTTCGACTCGTTTGTTGCGGTTGCTGCTGCCCAAGCTGATGGAGACGACCCGTTTCATTGTGGCTTAACTTCGGCTCTTGTGGCGTGCGAGCGGGATTGCAGGCGGGCGCGTGCAATCTCCGTCAACGGCCTCAATCGATGACGCCTACGTGGCGCCCTGCCTCAATGAAGACACTCAGCGCGAAGTCGATATCTTCCGGTGTGTGCGCGGCGGTGACGTTGGCCCGCAGGCGTGCCGCGCCTTCCTTCACGGCCGGCGGCAGCACAGGCAATACGAAAACGCCGTTGTCCTGGCAATACTTGGTCATCGCGAACGCGCGCTCTTCTGTCCCAACCATAATCGGCACAATCGGCGACTCGGTCAGGCCGGTGTCAAAACCGGCGGCTTGCAGTCCGCTGGTGAACTGTTTTGCATTGCGCAGGAGAATACGGTTGCGCTCCGGTCCCTCATCTTCGAGCACGTGGAAACCTTCGGTGATGGCCGCCGCCACCGAGGGCGGCAATGCGGCGCTGAATACGAATCCACGCGCAGTATGGCGCAGATAGGTGACCATTTTGTTGCTGCCGGCAACGTAGCCGCCAATGCCAGGGATCGTCTTGCTCAGCGTGCCCATTTTTAGATCGATCGAGCCGTACATATCGAAATGTTCTTCGATGCCATGTCCGGTCTTGCCGAGGACGCCGATACTGTGGGCCTCGTCGAGCATCAGCCGGGCGTTGTAGCGTCGGCACAACTCGTGCGCGGCGGGCAGATTGAAGATATCGCCGTCCATGGAGAAGACGGCGTCCGCGATCACAAGTTTACCGGCGAACTCCGGCGCGGAGCGCAACTGCCGCTCCAAGTCGTCCATATCATTGTGGCGGAAGCGAACGAATTTACCCCTAGCCAACAGGCAGCCGTCGACAATGCTGGCGTGGTTCCACCTGTCGGAGAAGACCCAGTCGCCCCGGCCTACAACTGTGCTGACCGTCGCCAGATTGGTTACGTAGCCGGAACTGTAAACGATGGCCTCTTCGCGTTTGGCGAAGCTGGCTATCGTCCGCTCCATTTTGGTGTGCAGGTCCAGCGTGCCGCCCAGAATGCGCACACCGTGCGTGCCGGTACCGTACTTGTCGGCAGCCGCTTTGGCCGCGGCCACAATGCGGGGGTGTTTGATCAGGCCGAGGTAACTGTAGGTGGCAAACATCAGTTTGCGTTTGCCCTCAGTATGAACCCAAGGCCCCTCCAGAGAATCCACCGGTTGGAAGTAGTAGTAGAGGTCGTTGTCCTTAACCTCTTCCGTGCGCTGCCACCATGCTTCGATTCTCTGCGTCAGGGGATCGACCTGCTCACCAACGCCGTTCAGGAGTGTTTCGAGAGGTGGAGTTTCGATGGCTGCTGTGGGGACGCCGTCGGGGTGTATCCCATTCGGCTCTGGCCCAAGGCGCGTTACCTGATCAACCATTGTATAAGACCTCGTTATCCGCTACAGTATAATTCACGAATGCAGAAAATGGCGTCGGAATAAAGGGTTGACGCACATCTGCCAGACTTTGGGAATCAAGCCAACCGACTCCCGCAGCCGCCCGAGAATAATGTCATAGAAGTGTATCGCAAGGTAGAGTATTGTGCAAAGACTACAAATGATGCGCACAATTTCGCAGTTCCAAGCGTGTAAAGACGCCCTCTCGCCCGCGGCAGCAGAGTAATGGTAGAGACGACACCCAAACCAGTTCCCAAAACTTGATGATGAATCGGAAAGCTGCACCTACACAAACTGGACCCGACGACCCTGTCCCCATCTATCGGCCACCGCTATTTATGCGCAATGGGGACATGCAGACGCTGCTGGGTCGCTACCTTCCGGCCGATGCCCGGCTTGTAACCCAAGGCGAGCAGATGATTCTGTTTGACGCCGGCGCCGACCACACTGGTTTCGAGCCGGGGCGGGCTGTGCGCCTGCTCGGATGCTACACGCCGCGCCGGAAGGAGGATGGCGCGCCCGCCAAGCCGAGGGGGCTGGTGATGTTATTACACGGCTGGGAAGGGAACAGCCATTCGGCCTACAATCTTGTGATGGGCAGCGCGCTGATCCGGGCTGGCTATGATGTTGTGCGGCTGAACATGCGCGATCACGGGCCGACCCACCATCTGAACAAGGGCATTTTCTATGCCACGCTGATCGAGGAGGTCCATGCGGCCACCCAGCAGGTTGGCCTTCTGGCCGGGGGGAGGCCGCTCTATCTGATCGGGGCATCATTAGGCGGCAATTTCGTCATTCGCATGGCCCTGCGCCACGCCCGCCACCCCATCCCCAATCTGCGCCGGGCCATCGCTGTCAATCCGGCGCTCAATCCCCAGCGTACCTGCATGCTTCTCGACGGCCACCGGTTCCTGCGCCGCTATTTCCGCAACTGCTGGCTCGAATCATTGCGCAAAAAACAGGCGCTCTTTCCCGATCTTTACGATTTCACGCACCTGGCATCAATCCCGTCGATACGAGAAATGAGCGACTGGCTGATCCGGCAGTCAGCTCGTTTCAGCGATGTCGACGAGTACCTGGACGCATACAGCGTGCAGCCGAGGGAGTTCGTCAACCTGTCCGTGCCGGTGTCAATCCTCACTGCGGCCAACGACCCAATCATCCCGTGGCTGGATATCGCCGCGCTGCCGTCCCATCCGCTGCTGCAAGTCCACGTCCTGCCATACGGGGGTCATGTAGGATACAACGATCTCTTTCCCCTGCGCAATCGCCTGCCGGATCTGGTTGCGCCCCTGCTGGAACAGGATGAAAACGGGACCTGAGTTTGGGGCTGCGGGCATTGTTGCACCATGCAGTGGAGAAGTGCGGGAAGAGAAGAGAGTCCTGCTCACGCTTTATCAGGCTGCCGGGTATAGGGGGCCTGGTTTCACAGAGCGGACGCCGTTAGTCCTATAATTCTTTCGGTTAAGCTGGATGGTCGGGTATACTACAACGCGTTCACAGCGGAAAGCCTTTCTACGGGTAAGCCCGTCGGGGCCAGGTCTGCACAAAGTAAACGATGCCCCATATCCTCATCATAGGCGCAAATGGACAACTCGGACGCGCGCTGGCCGCGCAGTTTGCCTCCGCCGACAGGTTGACGCGCTGGACGCGCCCCAGCTATGACATCGCCGACCCGGCTATCGCCGACGCGGTGGCGGAAACTTCCCCGGATGTCGTCATCAATGCCGCCGCCTGGACCGACGTAGACGGGGCCGAGGACGCGCCGGGCGACGCGTTCGCGGTCAACTCGCTCGGCCCCAAATATCTGGCGGAAGGATGCGCGCGCTGCGGCGCGGAATTGGTGCAGATCAGCACGAACGAGGTGTTCGCCGGCGAGGCGGGTCGCTTCTACCGCGAGTATGAACAGACCGCACCCAGCAGCGTCTACGCCCGCAGCAAGGCCGCAGGAGAGCTGGCCGCCGCGGTTCTGGATCGACTCTACATCGTGCGCGTGGCCTGGCTCTACGGGCCGGGCGGCAGCAACTTTCCCGCCAAGATCAGCGCGGCCGCGGACCGGTTCGGCGCGCTCCGTGTGGTCAGTGACGAGTATGGCAACCCGACCTATGCGCCGGATGCGGCCGCGGCGGTTGCTCTTCTCATCGGCACACGGCGCTATGGCATCTATCACTTCGTCAACGAGGGCTGCGCCAGCCGCTATGACTGGGCGGTGGAGCTAATGCGCCTGACCGCGCGCGCGGCGCTTCCCGTCACACCTGTCGGCGCGCACGAATGGCCGCGCCCGGCAATGCCGCCACCGCACGCCGTTCTAGTCAACCAGGCCGGCGCGGCCCTGGGTATCGAATTGCGCGACTGGCGCGAGGCGCTGGCGGAATACGCGCAGACTGATCTCAATGAATGAAATGAGAAACGCAATGATAGCAGGCGACGAATTGGGCAGAACTGCAAGGGTGAACGAGTCGGCCAGCCCGTCTTCGTTCTTCTCGGTGGTCATTCCCAACTATAACGGCAGCCGCTACCTGCCCGATCTGTTTGCAGGGCTGGCCGCGCAGACCTTCGCCGATTTCGAAGTGATCTTTGTCGACGATGCCAGCAGTGACGACTCCGTGGCCTGGGTGGAGGCCAATGCGCCCTTGGCTCGTGTATTTGCCAGACGCGAAAACCGGGGCTTCGTTGCCAGTGTCAACGCGGCTGGGCGAGCGGCGCTGGGGCGGGTAATCGTGCTGCTCAACAACGACACGCAGCCGGCGCCGGAGTTTCTGGCCGAAATGGCCAAGACCGTCTGCGCGCATCCGCATGCAGGAATTGTAGCCGCGAAACTGCTGTTGTTCGATGAACGCGATCGTATCCACACGGCAGGGGATATGATGGGACGAGACGGCATTCCACGCAATCGTGGCGTCTGGAGCATCGATAGCGGCCAGTTTGACGGTTCGAAAGAAGTGTTCGGCGGCTGTGGCGGGGCGATGGCGGTGCGCCGTGAATTATGGGATGCGCTCGGCGGCTTTGACGAGGAGTTTTGGATGTATCTGGATGATGTGGACTTCTCTTTTCGGGCGCAACTTCTGGGTTGGCAAGCGACTTTCGCGCCGGCTGCGCGGGTCTATCACAAATTGGGCGGCAGTGGCGGCGACGATTTGAGCAGCTTCTATGTGGGCCGCAACACCCTGTGGACCCTGGCCAAAAACATGCCGACCTCACTGCTCCTGCGCCATTGCGTGCAGATCGTCGGCGCTCAGCTCTCGATCTGCGCCGACGCGCTGTGCAACTGGCGAGGCAGCGCCGCCCGCGCCCGTCTGCGCGGACAACTGGCCGGCCTATTCGGTCTGCCGCGCGTCCTTCGCCAGCGCGCGACCATCCAGGCTCGCAGGACGCGGCACGACGAGGAGATCGACCGTCTGCTGATCTAGCAAGAACCCGGCCCCTTCGCAGTTCGCCATACCTCCAAACCGGCTTCCCCGTGCGCCGGCGCTTCAGTCTGCGCGCACGAAAAGATCCTCCAGCAGCCTGTGATTCACCCGCTCGCCGATCAGATAGCGCCGCGCCCCGCTGGTTCCGGATTCTGTGATGATGTACTGCCCCGGCTGTGGGCCGAGGTAGTAATCCAACAGCCGGTTGGTGACATCCCGCCATCGCCGGGCAGCCGTCTGGTCCGCGCGCTGGAGAGCGATCCAGTCGGCGGGAATCTCGATGGCGATTCGGGCGCTTACGGCATCGAAGACCGGGTTGCATTCAGCCTGGTTGACAATCGTCAGTTCCGTGTCGGGTCCGATCTCGCACGAATCCTCCTTACTCGCCATCGCCAGCGTCGCCTGCACCCGCCGCGAACGAATTGGCCAAAGCAGATTGAGTCGGGAAGCGGGTACGCGATTCAGTTCGTTGCGGAACGGATAGAGACTGGGCTGAAACTCGTAGGTGAGGGCGCGTATGCGCGTGAAGTTGAGCAGCGCGTTGGGAAAGAGCAGCGGATCCGTCGTCCAGCTGATCAGGTCGATCCCGGCGGCCAGGGCTTGGCGGGCCTGCAGCCGCTTGAGCAACTCTCCTATGCGGCGCCCGCGCCAGTCCGGGGCGACGGCCAGCAACTGTGATTCCAGCCGTAAAGCCTGACGGTAATCTTGTTGCGGCACGGCGAGCGGCCTGCGGCCAAAACAGTAGAACCCCAGCAGGAATCCGGCCAGCGCGCCGTCAATCCGCGCCACCAGCGAACAACCCAGCCCTGCGTCGTCGCTGTGCAGATCGCTGGGGTAAAGCCCCTCCGGTGGGCTGTGCCAGATGGCCTGCTGCATCGCTCGAATCGCGGCTGCCTCCGCCGCATCGGGATGGCCGCAGTCCACGCCTTCCAAGTCGACATGGGTGGGCGTGTAGTGTTGGACCGCGTCGGGCCGGTAGAACACTGTCCGGTCGCCCGGCGTAAGCGCCTGCTCGACCGCCTGTGTGATGGTGTCCGCGCTGAAATCCGGCGCGCCGTCCACCTGCTCGTAGCGCAAGGTGTAGACGGCGCCAAGGTCGGTGATGTCGCGCGGGAGCAGGAATGCGTAGCCGAACAGAGACGCTGCTTCGTTCGCACGCTTACGCTCAAGCGCAAAGAGAGAGCCGCCGACTTTCGGCAGGACGACCTCCAGAAAGTGGTGCGGCAGCAGTGTCGGTCGACCCGCTAACCGCCGCCGCATTTCCCGCAGTTGAGCGGGCCAGTCAGCGGCTGTCGCGTCGATGCGCGTCGCGCTGAGGCAGTAACTCATTGTGCGGCCTCTCCGTACCGCTGCTGCCACTCTTCAACGGTCATGCCATAGTAAAAATCGTCGAGATAGCGCCCGCGCGTGAAGATCACCCGCCGCACCGCGCCCTCCCGCACAAATCCTAGCCGCTCATGCAGGAAGCGAGATGCCTCGTTTTCGCTGTGCATCTGCACAGTTACCTTCTGGTAGCGCAGTTCCTGAAAGTAGTAGCGCAGGACGAGCAGGATCGCGGCCGCAGCATAGCCCTTGCGCCGATGCCGCGCCTCGACACCAAGCCCGTACTTGAAGGCGCCGTTGCGGGGATTGCAATGATGCGTGTGGATAAAGCCGACAGGCCTACCTTCGCTGTCATCGATGACCCAACTGAAGGTGTCGTTTTCAAGTTTCTTCTGCGCGTCCGCCTCCGTCTCCTGGCGCACCTGCGCTAGCGAGTCCGGCGGCCACACGAAGTCCAGATTGCGAGCCATTTCGCTGTCCTGGTTCCAGCGCCAGAGTGTGTCACCGTCCTCCGGCTCCAGCCCCCGCAGGCGGATCAGTTCGGTCTGCCAGTAGTTCATCGCGTCTCCAGATAGTTCTTGGTCCATTGTTTGGGACGATAGGCCCGCAGTTTCTGCTTGGCAGCGGAGGCGAAGAAGCGGGTGTGGTCGTTGAAGGGGATCTGGCGCTGGCGGAACAAGCGACCGATTTCCTGTTCCGACGAGGGCATAGGCGCGTACCCCATCAGGCGCCGGGTGGCGGTTCTTCCGGCGCGGCTTTCGACGCATCGGCGTCAAAAGCTCTGGAACGGCGGCGAGACGGCGTGACCGCGTCCATCGAACTCTCCAATTCCGACCTCATTACCCGCGCGGAGCGGAGCAGCCCGGCCAGCTTGCTGCTGGCGGTGATGAGCGGGCTGATGAAACTTGCGCTGACAAATTCGGCCGAACCTTTGACCGTGCCGACCGTCTCCTGACCATCCTTGATCACCGGCCTGATCTCGGCCCTGATCATTTTGACCAGCCGCCAAATCTGCCAGATGAGCACCACCAGCAATCCGTTCATTATCAGAATCTCTACGGCGACGAGAATAATCGCGATATCCCGCACTGTGGCGCTGACCAAAACGGACTCCTTTGCCAAAAGGTCAAGTTGACGATGACCGGTTCAACCGGAGGTCTCCCCGGTCTGGCCGCAAGCTCCCCGCGACTAGGGCATAAGCACTCTGACGAGAAACAAGGCGAACAGCGACGAAAGTGTCGCCTCCAGGATGAACAACTGACCGATCCGCAAAATCTCCCATTGTAGAGACTGGCCTGCCCATTGCCCCAGCGCAAAGCCTACAGCGGCTGCGGCCAAGAACAGTGGCAAGTCCCGTTTAGAACGCCCAGTCCACAGATGGAAGATGCTTGCGTAGCCTGCGGCCAAAACTGTTGCCAACAGGATCGTCGGATTGAGCAAGAGTGCCATGAGAGGCATACCGAAGAACAGCTGTGCTCCTTCTCGCCGCTATGTCAAAGGAATACGTTCGTCCGGCCACGGTATGCGCGCTCCCGCGGTCTCTCCGTCCGCATCCGCCTTGGCGATCAGGCCACCGCCCAAACAGTGGGCGCCGTCGTAGAAAACGGCGCCCTGGCCGGGGCTGATCCCACGCGCCGGTGCATCAAACACGACACGCGCGCTGCCGTCCGGCTGCGGATAGACCGCACAGTCGAGCGGGCGGCCCGTGTAGCGGATCTGGCACTGAACGCGGCTGCCGTCTGTAATCGGCCGGCCCAGCGTCCAGTTGACGCCGCTCGCCAGCAGTTCCGTCCTGCCCAGCGCCTCTGCCGGTCCGACAATAAGCCGGTTGCGGTTGCGTTCCAGCGCCACCACGTACAGGGGCGCGGTCGTCCCGCTGATGCCCAGCCCCTTGCGCTGCCCGACCGTGTAGTTGGGCAACCCGAGGTGCATACCGAGCACGTTGCCATCGATGTCAACGATTTCGCCGGGCATCATCGCATCGGGCGCCCACTGCTTGAGAAAGCGGCGGTAGTCGTCATCAACCACAAAGCAGAGATCCATCGAATCATGCTTGCTGTGGATCGGCAGGTTGCGGGCGGCCGCCATCTGCCGCACTTCATCCTTCGTGTAGTCACCAACAGGGAAGAGCAGATCGGTCAGTTCCGCCTGCCCCAACATGCTCAGCACATAGGACTGGTCCTTGTGTGCGTCCATCCCTCGCAGCAGATGCACGCTGCCTTCCGCCTGTCGCTGCAAGCGGGCATAGTGGCCGGTGGCCAGGTAGTCAGCGCCTAGGCGGCGGGCGTAGTTGAGCAGATAGTCGAAGCGAATGTGCCGGTTGCAGGCCAGGCAAGGGTTAGGCGTCAACCCGGCGCTGTAGCCGTCGATAAAGAGATCGACCACGCTCTCCTTGAAGCGCCGCTCGACGTTGATCAGATAGAAGGGCATCCCAAGCTGGTCCGCCACGCGGCGGGCGTCGTCCACGCTCTCCTCGTCGCAGCACTTGTTGCCGGAGCCTTCGCCGCCCGCCACCTCCGCCCACAGGCGCATCATCACGCCAACGCAGCCATAGCCCTGCTCAGTCAGCAAAGCGGCCGCGACCGAACTATCGACGCCGCCGCTCATGGCGACCACGACCGTCGTTTCGGCTGGGGAACTGTGATGCTCGCGCAAAGTTGCCGTGTCCATCATGCCCGTATTCTAACACAGCCGGTGAGCTTCCGTCATGGTAACGGCGGTCTTTGTGTCAACTGTCGTTATCCTTTTCACCCATGATTACTCTGCAAAAGGCAGCCGCGGTGGGCGGAAGGTGGTATAATGTGGCCGGGCGGACGCGAATGTGAGGAGCTGTCGCCCGGTCAGAAGCCAGCGGGCAGCAACGATGGCAGGCCGCACGCGAGGAGACGCGCCAATGGCGATGCCGAACGACGCAGATCGACCGGAAATCTCGCCGACGCTGCAGCGGGCGTTGGAGGTGGCTTCTGCCCGCCATAAGCATCTGTGCCCGCGCCAGGTGTTGGGCGCACGCGCCGCCATCGCCGCGGCGATGATGTTGCAACTGGATCTGCCGCGCGCCGACAAGCGGCTGCTTGTGATCGTCGAAACCGACGGCTGCTTTGTCGATGGCGTGGAGGCGGTCACCGGCGCGTCGGTCGGACATCGCACATTGCGCGTGGAGGACTACGGCAAAATCGCGGCCACCTTTGTCGACGTGAAGACCGAGCGGGCGCTGCGCGTCGCGCCCCAGGTCGACGTACGCGCGCGGGCCCGCCACTACGCGCCCGAGCAGACGCGGCGCTACTTCGCCATGCTGCACGGCTACCAGCGCATGCCCGACGCCGAGTTGCTCACCTTCGAGTGGGTCGACCTGGCCCAACCGGTCGCCGCCATCGTCAGCCGCGCCGGCGCGCGTGCCAAATGTGATGCGTGCGGAGAGGAAATCATCAACGAGCGCGAGGTCGAAGAGGATGGCCGCGCGCTGTGCCGCACCTGCGCCGGTGGGGGGTATTACTCGGTAAGAGGGTAGCTGTGAACCGCGCATCGGCCTCGTCTCGTACTCCAAGGGCGGCGAGAATTTACGGTCCGCCCCGGAGTTCTTGGGCAATTAGCACCCTTGTGCTATCTTAGGCTTAGAAAAGCAGTCCGGTTGACACTTTCACTCTAGCTCTTGCCAATATACTTTGTCGCACGGTTCATAGGATAGGGACCATAGCTATGTCTGATCAGCCATCTTTCTCTCTCGTTAACCTGGGCCCCTATTCGAAGCCAGTTGATACCTTTATCAAGAAGGTGTCAGGTTTCATTGAAGGGGCCTTTGAGCCGAATCAGATTAAGAGAGTCGCCAAAGCTGAAGCTGAGGCGGCAGTGATCATCGCGGAATCCGAGATACTGATTTCCGACTTGCAGAGGCGGGCAGCGCATCGCTGGCTAAAGGAGGAGGAAAGACACCAGAGGAATATGGAGGAAATTACCACCAAGGCAATTCCTCTTCTGAAAGATGATGCAGACCCCGCTGCCATGGAGGACGACTGGATTGCCAGCCTCTTTGATAAATCGCGGATCGTGTCAGACAGTGAAATGCAAGTTTTATGGGCGCGTATACTTGCTGGTGAGGCAAACGCACCTGGTTCTTTCTCAAAGAAGACGATCAATATTCTCTCAGGTATCGATAAGACGGATGCCAAGGCATTTGCAAAGCTTTGTGCATTCGTCTGGGTTCTAGAATTCGAGTCTGAAATCGAGGTTGTCCCACTGGTATTGGATGTAAATGCGGCAATTTACGGGAAGCATGGAATAGACTTCGTTACCTTGTGCAACCTTGAGAGTATGGGGCTGCTTGTTTTTGACCAAATGGCAGACCTAGGCTTTTTAACAGATAGAACTTGCCCAAGACCCGAATCTCCAAAAAAATGGGTCGCGCGGTATCACGGTAGGCAACTCCTCTTGGATTTGCCCAAGAATGCCAACAAAGGTCTAAGAATCGGACACACGTTTTTCACAAGGACGGGAAATGAGCTTTCCCGGATATGCGAAAGTAAGCCAGTAGATGGATTCATTGAATATGTTAGTGAAGAGTGGAAGCAATACTTATCGGAGGTTGATAAAAGCGAGGAAGACAAGATAGGAGCAGGATTCGCGATTCTTGAAGAGTTGGTCGGGTTCATCGAGTCCGATTCAGTCGATGGCTCTGTCAACCACGATGACCTCATCTATGAACTGCGGTCCCAGCAATGACATTCGTGGATTCTGGCGCTTGGATTGCCCTTTTCAATGTGAGGGACCAACTTCATTCGGAAGCTCGTGTAATCTTCAATGCACTTCAGCAGCAGAGGGAGCGTCTCTATACCACAGACTATGTGATCGACGAGACAGTGACACGGCTCAGATACGATGTGAGCCATCCGGCGGCGGTTGAATTCATCGATGCCATCGAAGGCGCTGAAGAGATGAGTACCGTAACACTCGTAGCAATTGATAAAGCATTCTTTCAAGAAGCAAAGCAGATTTTCCGTCAATACAGTTCCGAGACGCTGTCGTTCACCGATTGCACGAGCTTTGTCGTGTGCCAAAGCTTTGGAATCTCGGCCGCCTTCGCCTTTGATCAGCACTTCCCGATTATGGGGATCACGCTGCTTCAGTAGCTCAACATACCTGGACCCAAACTCTAGCTGTACCTTCAACTTAGCTTGCAAGAGTACCGGATAGTACACCCCGACGCCAAGACGATAATGGTGCTGCTGCGGGGCGAGAGCCGCTTTGAGGTCAGAGGTATCTATGGAAAGGGGCAGACGATGTGTTCACCAACGCTGGAGGGGTTCAGTTTCGTGCTGGAGGGGGTGTTCTGAAGGGAAAGGTGGGTACGCTATCGGATTTCAGTCGTTTTGTAAATCCTTCATGTGTTTGGCCTACAGCAGTCACTCTACAAAGGGAATCAAACTGAGACACTATTATGTCAAGCCCCCACTCAGGTCGGGACATCAAACGCAACCACTGTTAGTACCATTTCTCTGTTCGGGTCATCACGATGAGCGAAAATGTATCGGAAGGAAGTTTCTAGATGTTTCCCCAAGTCACGCTTGAAATTCGGGTGTTGTCTTGTTGCCTCATCAAGTGATGCTAGGACATTCGTGAAGTCTCTGTTGCGGCTAAAGACGATAATCGCGACCTTTGTATCACGCCAGGAACTGTAGCTAAGAAGCTGATCTATTGTAGCTATCAGTTTCTTCGGCCCTTTCCAGAATTTGCACTCTGCAATGAAGATATTCTTGCCCTCCGACCGAATTAGGATGTCGGTTTTCCCCTCAAAGTTGAACGTTTCGCCCGTTGCCTGACCCTCATAGTGCCCGTTAAGCTGTACGAGTATGTGCGTCCGCAATGACTCCTCATCCATGGTAGTGAATGCTGAGGGGGAACGTTCAATTACCAGAGCCATATTGTTGATGACTTCGAGAATGTGTTCATATTCGTCTAGTGGCAACTCTGGTTCCGGTTTGTATGGCTTTGAGCTCGCCGGCGGAAGAATCGGAGTTACTTTCCGTCGTACCTCTGGTGCTGCATAGGTACGAGGGACACTTTCGCGTTGCTTCATTTCATAACCAAGTGACGAAACCAGTCTTTGATCGGCTAACAGTTTTTCTCGTCTGGTATCGACTGTATTACGCGCTAAAGCAGGAAGTTGGGAATTGAGTTTGGAAGTGTCCTCGCGCAGTGTCTGAAGATGCCTTTCAATCTGGCTAAGCGTTTTCTCAAATTCCAAATTTATCGTGTCGGGCGCGAGGTCTATTCCCCGAATGTAGACTCGCAATTCACCGTCAACGACATAGGCTCTTGGTGGACTTAACGAACGTGTCGTTGGCCGCACTTCGAAGATACTGCGATCTCCCTTAAAGGGAATAGTGTATTCAATTTCAGTCCCTGGAACGTAGGCAGGACAGCTTCGATCATAGACAAGCCTCGAAGGATCGCGACTGATGTCTATTTGCATATCATGCTGGTCCACGACGATTGCTTCACGTCTCAAAGTAGGTACATCTTCTATTGAGTACTTGCCCACGAGGTAAGCGCAAAGATCATCAACCGAAGTATTCATGAGGCGATTCCCATCCATTGAGGCGACCTCCTCCTTCAACAATTCTTTCTGACTCCTTTCGACATGAAACCACTCGCGTCTCGAAAACAGTGCTTTTGCGTCGCCATTCAGATACATCGAAATTTTTCCTGGATATAGTTTGACTCACATCACCAGCCGAGTGCCGTCGACTCATAAGAATTCCCAAAAACAAGCGCCGGAGACATTCCGTCCCCGGCGCCCTTTCCATCTCTATTCACTTCCCAAACCAACCGCGCTTACATCATCCCGCCCATTCCGCCCATGCCGGGATCGCCGGCGGGCATCGGCTTCTCTTCCTCGGGGATATCCGTGACCAGCGCCGCCGTCGTCAGGATCATCGCCGCAATCGAGCTTGCGTTCTCGACCGCGCTGCGGGTCACCTTGACCGGGTCCGAAAGGCCTGCCTCCAGCATGTTGACGTAGGCGTTCTGAATAACGTCGTAGCCGGTGTTGGCCTTGCCGTCTTCGTGCAGGCCGCGCACCTTCTCGATCACAACCGCGCCGTCCATGCCGGCGTTGCTGGCGATCATGCGCATCGGCTCCTCAAGCGCGCGCCTCAGAATGCGGGCGCCGGTCACCGCGTCGGCATCTTCCACATCCAGGCTGTCCAGCGCGGAGACCGCGTTGATCAGCGCGACGCCGCCGCCGGGCACAACGCCTTCCTCGACCGCGGCGCGGGTGGCGCTCAGCGCGTCCTCGACGCGGGTCTTGCGATACTTCAACTCGGTCTCGGTGGCCGCGCCCACGCGTAAAATGGCTACGCCGCCAGCCAGCTTCGCCAGCCGCTCCTGCAACTTCTCGCGGTCATAGTCGCTCGTGCTGTTCTCGATCTCGGCCCGGATCTCCTCGATCCGGCCCCGGATCTCCTCTGACGTGCCGTGGCCGCCGACGATCGTGGTGGCGTCCTTGGTGCTGATCACCTTGTCAGCCTGACCCAGGTCGTCCAACTGGGCGCTCTCCAGCGTGCGGCCAACCTCTTCCGAAAGGATCTCCCCGCCGGTCAGGATAGCGATGTCGCGCAGCATCGCCTTGCGGCGGTCGCCGAAGCCGGGCGCCTTGATCGCCATCGCGTTGAACATGCCGCGCAGCTTGTTTAGCACCAGCGTGGCCAGCGCCTCGCCGTCCACGTCCTCCGCAATCACGATCAGCTCGCGCTTGCCGACCTGGACCAGCTTCTCCAGCAGGGGCACGATGTCCTGCGCGCTGCTGATCTTCTTGTCAGTGATCAGAATATAGGGCGCCTCGAGCTCCGCCTCCATCCTCTCGTTGCTGGTGACAAAGTAGGGGCTGAGGTAGCCGCGATCCAACTGCATACCTTCGACATACTCGGTCTCGAACTGAAGACCCTTGCTCTCCTCTACCGTGATGACGCCGTCCTTGCCGACCTTGGCCATCACCTCGGCGATCAGGTCGCCGATCGTCGAATCGGCGGCCGAGTTGCTGGCGACCTGGGCGATCTCTTCCTCACCCGCAACCGGTGTCGCCATCTCCTTCAGCGCGGCAACAATCGCGGTGCAGCTGGCCTCGATGCCTCGCTTGAGCAGCATCGGGTTGGCGCCGGCAGTGACGTTCTTCAAGCCTTCGGTGACAATCGACTGCGCAAGAACGGTCGCGGTGGTTGTACCATCGCCGGCGATGTCATTGGTCTTGGTGGCGGCCTCCTTGAGAAGCTGCGCGCCCATGTTCTGGAACGGGTCTTCCAGTTCAATCTCTTTGGCGACGGTAACGCCGTCATGCGTGACGGTGGGGCTGCCCCACTTCTTATCGAGCGCCACGTTGCGGCCCTTGGGGCCAAGTGTGGTCTTTACCGCATCCGCCAGGGCGTCGATGCCCTTCTTCAGTTGGCGGCGGGCTTCCTCTTCAAACAAAATTTGCTTTGCCATTACGGTCTATCTCCTCCGGTTTGTCCCGCTCTGCAGTGGCGGGAGAATTGAGCCTGTTCAGTGTAGGGTCGGTTACTTTTCCACCAGCGCCAGAACATCAGTTTCCTTGAGAATCAGATACTCGTCCGTATCCAGTTTGATGTTGGTGCCGGAGTACTTTGCGTAAAGAACGATATCACCGACGGAAACATCCATCGCGATGCGTTTTCCGTCTTCGTCCCGCGAACCGGGACCCGCTGCGACCACCTCGCCCTGTTGCGGCTTCTCTTTGGCAGTTTCCGGCAGATAGATACCCGTGGAAGTCTGATCATCCCCTTCCAGGGGCTGCACTACCAGCCGATCACCGAGCGGCTTGAGATTCATGCGACCTTCCTCCTTGCCTTGCGACATTCTGTGATTGAGTTACGGTAAAAAGTAGATTGCCCGCCATACATTGACGGGAATTCCGGTTCGACTACGCCCAACTGCCCGGCGAGGCAACGCCTGCTCGGACAGTGTAGCCCTTTTCGATGCCTATTAGCACTCAAACGTCTAGAGTGCTAATCCATCAGCAAGTGTAGCATAGTTCCTGTCGCATGACAAGATTGTGAGCGTTCAAAAGTGTAAGCGTTTCGTTAGCGTTGACTTCTGCTCGGGACGGCAACAGCGTTGACGTACGCGATCATTTCGTCCTCCTCCGCCACGTACTCTTGCAGTTGAAATGCGGCATACAGTTCGCGGCTGCGCCGGAAGTACTCTGTCGCTTGGGCGTAGTCGCTCTGTTCCAGCGCCACGTGGCCCAAATTGTGGAGCGTGGCCGCCTTGTCCATCCACGCGCCGCGCCGGTCCGACAGCTCCAGGTCCTTCTCGTACCAGTCGAGCGCAGCGGCAAACTCAATGCGGGCGTAGCTGACAGAGCCGAGATTGTTGTAACAGGTACTGATGCCGGTGTCGTCGCGGTTGCGTTGGAAGACGGTCAGGGCGGCCTCGTACGCGCGCTGCGCCTCAGCGTACATTTCCATCCCTTCCATGGCCAGTCCCAGGTTGTTGTGCGCGCTGGCCACCAGCTGTTCATCGCCCAGCCGCAGCGCCACCCGCAGCGCCTTGCGATGCTGCTCGACTGCCCGCTCGTAACTGTTCAGGCTGAGGTAGGCGCTGCCGAGATTCATGTAGGCCGGCGCCAGCGAGCGGGAGTCGCCCAGTTGCGCGGCAGCTTCGAATGCCAGCCAAAAGTGGTCAAGCGCCTGGCGCGGCTCCTCAAGCACGCGCAACGACGTGCCCAGGTCGGTGTGCCCGTAGGCCATCGCCATCAGCATGTCGCGTTCGTCGAAGATGCGCAGAGCCCGTTGCAGCCATTCGATCGCCTCCTCGACTTCGCCGTTGAAGAAACGCTGGCGGCCAATGTTCGCCAACATCCAGCCAAAATCACCGACATCGCCGAGCGCGATCGCGGCCACCGCGCCGCCGCACAGCCAGCGCCATATGCCCGGCGGATGACGCCAGAAGGCATAATGGGCAAGCGCCAGCGCGTAGTCCCGCATCAGCTTGAGGTCGTCCTGCAACTCCGGGAAGTTGATCGGCATATCGCGCAGCCCCTCTGTCTCCAGCTGCTCACCGACCAACTCCTGCACAGACCGCCCAAAGATGCGCTCCACGCGGTCCGTAGCCCAGTCCGCGCCCCAGTGGACATTGCCCCAGAACGGGTCGATCTCCTGCCAACGTTGAATTGGCAACTCCTGGTATCGCTGGGCAAACTGCAAGTAGTAGCGCGAGTGTTGGCGGTACCAGTCCTCGCCCAGCATCACCGAGCCCTGCACCAGGTAGCGGCGCACGACCGGCTGCACGACGATTCGGTGGTTGAATAAGTCGACCTCGACCAGGGCGCGCTCGACCAAGGCTTCAAGCGTCTGGCGTTTCTCCGCCTCAGAGCCCAATCCCCTTGTGAAAAGTTCTGTCAGCGCCTGGTAGGTCGCGCCGCCCGCCGCGCTGACCATCCGGTCCAGGATCAGGCCGGCCTCCGGCCAGAAGGCGGCGAAGTTTTCGACGGCGAAGGCCGCGATGCTCGGCATCTCGACGGCCCCGTCCGTGGCGGGCAGTTCGGCCAGCAGTTGATCGAGATCGCTCCAAAGACCGAAATCGATCAACAGTCCCATCAACAGCCGCATACTTAGAGGTCTGCCGCCGGTGCGGCGATAGAGGGCCTCGATGTTGCGCAATGCAGTGTCTCGCACGGCGACCGGCCCGCGTGCATGAATGAAGCCGACCGTCTCCGCCAGCGACAGACCGCCCAGTTGCAGATGTCGATCGTTGACCAACTCGGCGAATTCGGGATGGATGTCGCGATCGATCAGCAGAATGTGGGATTGACCGCCGGAGTCGCGCAAATGGCCGATGATCTCTGCCAGTGTTTGAACTTCGCGGTCGGTCGCGCCCGAGAGTTCGTCCAGGATCAGCAGACGGCGGCGGCGGTACAGCTGTTCCAGAATACCGATGCCCCAGCGGTCTTCGCTCACCCGCGTCAGTGTCGTGCCGAGGACCGTGTCCAACGTGCGCACGATGTCATACATGCGAAAGCGGTCACCCCCCGCCGCCCCCACCCAGATGATGCCATCTGGAAAATGGTGGATCGTGTTCCAGGCGGCGGCAGTGGCCAGCGTGCTCTTGCCGTTGCCCTGCCCTCCGCTGATCGAAAGCGCCGGCTGCTCGTGCGCTTCGAGCAGCCAGCTGCACAACGTCTTCAGTTCTTCTTTTCGCCCGCTGAATCCGCGCAATCTGTAAACGCCTAGATTGTGCTGGATGTCCGAAAACTGTTCAGCCATTCTTCACCGCTTGCGAGTTGCGCAGTTGAACACGATGCAAATCGAACTGCCAAAAAGCCTTTCAGCTCTGATTCGACAGCGAAAGGATCAGGCAGGGATATTCGCTGGCGATGATCGTCTCGTAGTTGAGCGCATCCGACAGGGCCTTGCTGCCTTCGATTGCGCCGAAGCCCTGTTCGCCGATGCCGGGAGAGAGCAGAATCATATCAGGACGCACGCGGCGGGCGACCTCGTTGATGTTGACGGGCGTGATGTTTGCCACCAGGTCGATCCGTTCGATCAGCCCGCTGCGCACCGCCTCCGGCCGGTCCGATGGATCACTGACGAAGATCTCCACAGCCGAGTTCTTCTGTAGCTGACGTAGGGCGACACTGCCGATGTTGCCAGCGCCTATGAGCCAGACGCGCATAGTCTCTCCTCTCGGAAACTGTCCTGCCAACCCGTCGTTCCTTCAGGGAAGCCACCCAATCCCCATTGCGCGATAAGAAATCGGCGACGCCCCTCAGATCATGCCGAATTGGCTGAGCAGATAGAAGAATACGAAAATTACACTCGAGCAAGCCAGCCCGACGATCATGCCCGTTCGCATCATCTCCCGCCTGTCCACCGCACCGGTCACCGCGATCAGCATCATGCGCGCGGAGCCGCTGGGCAGCGCGAAGGCCAGGGCGATGGCAAAGATCGTCGGGATCACCAGGCGTACCGGATCGATCCCAGACGCCTGACCAAGTGTAATCAGCACCGGCGCCAGAATCGCCCCCAACGGCACGTTGTTCATAAACTGGGTGATGCAGAAGGCCAGCAGGACCAACGCGCCGAGTACGAAGATGAAGGGCAGCCCTTCGAATGTGGGCGCCATCAGATTGGCGAACCAGGCGCTGGCGCCGGTTTTCGTCAGGGCATCCCCCAGGGTCAGGCCGGCGCCGATGACAAAAAAGACGCCCCAGTTCACGCCCTTCAAGTCGCTCCAATCGACGATCTTCTCGACCGAAAGGACAGCCACCGCGCCGATGGCGATCACCGCGCTGCTCAGCAGTGTTGACGGCAACTGCAGAAGTTGTTCGATGTAACCGCCCGCGATCCATAAGGTCACCGAAACGAGCAACACAGCGATGATCTCCCGCTCCGGGCCGGAGAGCTTCCCCAGCCGCTCGATCTCGCGCCGCGCCGGCTCGATGTCAATCGTCAACTGAGGCAGGGCAAAGAGACGCGGCAGCAACAGCCAAGCGAGAGGGATAAGCAGCAGCGCGACCGGAAGTCCGTATTTCATCCAGTCGATGAAGCCGAAACCGTACAACTGCTCCAACAGGCCGCTGGCGATGGCATTCTCGCCGCTGCCCATAATCGTGGTGATCGCGCCGATGCTGGAACTGTAGCCGATCGCCAGGATCAGAACTGCCAGCGCCTTGCGTCCATCCTCGGCGCGCGGCACCTGCTGGGCAATCGTGATGGCGACCGGAATCAAAACGGCAGCCGTCGCGGTGTTGAGCACGAACATGCTCAGCCCGCCGGTAATGGCCATCAGTCCCAATAGCAGTGGGCCGAAATGTCCTTTGCTGCCGACAATCGCATGAAGCGCCAAGCGGCGGGTGAGGCCGTGCTTGCGCAGCGCCTCCGCCAGAAAGAGGCTGCCCAGGATCAGAAATACGACCGGCGTGCCGAACGGTTCGAACGCGCCGCTGGCGTTGTCAACGCCCAGCGCAATCTGTGCAATCGGCACCAGCAGGGCAACGATCGGCAGGGGGGCCGGCTCCAGGGCCAGAATCAGTCCGGTAAAGACAAACAGCGCCAGCGACTTGTGCCCCGCCGCGCTCAGTCCGGCCGGCGTCGGCAGGAGCAGGACGATGATGGTCAAGCCCACCACAAACAGCACGCGGCGCAGGTCGAAAACCTTGCGCATTCCTGCCTGAATCGGTTGTTGCAGTACCTTGAGAGGCGTGCCGGGACGTTGCAGCCGGCGTTTTCTGGTCACTGTGCGCGTGGCGACCCGCTCCCGGATCAAGGCGCTTCGTTCCGCCGGGGCAGGTGGGCGGGTCAGCGCAGCCGGTTGCTGCGGCGCGGCAGGCGCGCCCCGACCGTTTCCGCGTGAAGGCACTGCAATCGTCGGGCGTGGCAGCGAGGATTTCAGGCGGCCGCGGTTGTATGACATATATAGTGATCGTTCGGATTGGCAGAACCGCTCTCAGTTTCCAATGTTCAACCGTTGTCGCTTTCCCCAACCAATATCGAACGCCGCCGCCAATCTCAAGAACCGGTAGGGCACTGGCGCAAGCCGTGGTGCGCAGAGGAGAGACCGGGCGCGAATTCCAGCGTTTTGTGCAGCCATGGGAGTGCCCGATCACACTCTTTCGGTTTCTTATAGACGTGGGACAGCCCCAGGGTCAATGTAAATTGGGCGTTGATATCATCTTCATCCATGATTGCCAGCGCCGCTTCTAGCGTATCGGCCGCGCTCTCGTAGTTGAGACGGCGGTAGTAGGCCATGCCCAGATGGGCCAGGATGAGGGCGTTCTGCGGGTCCAGTTCGGCCGCGCGGCGCAGAATCCTCAAAGCCTTCAAGTGGTCTTCACTCTGCCACAGCGCCCAGCCGAGCGCGTCCAGCGTGTAAGCGCTCTCCTCCACCGTGACCGCTTGTTCGTAGCTGGCGATGACCGCTTCCCAATCATCGAGATGTTGGTATTGGCGTCCCAATTCGATGTAGAGATCAGCTCGATCCGGCGCCAGTTCGATTGCGCGGCTGAATTCCGCAATGGCGCGTTCAAATTCGTCCTGCAACTCGTAGAAGACCGCCAGGTTGCGCAAGGCCAGTATATTCTCAGGATCGATTGCCAGCGCCTCTTCCAGGTACTCTTGCGCGAGGGACCAGTTGCCCACGTCGGTATAGATTTCGCCCAGCACGGCCAGCACCTCCGGGTTGCCCGGTTCCAAGTCCAGGGCTTCGAAGGCGAATTCGCTGGCAGCGTCATAGCGGCCCAGCCAGTCGAGCGCGCGCGCGTGGACCGTCAGCGCGGCCACGTTTTCGCCGTCAATGCCAACCGCTTTCCGCGAAAGCTCGTGAGCCTGCTCGACCCGACGCGCAATCATGTTCAGCTCGGCCAGGGCGACCAGCGGATAGGCGTTGTCCGGTTCCAACTCGGCCATCCGCTCCAGGGCAGTCTCAGCCTCACTGTAGTTGCCGGCGGCGATGTGCGCTTCCGCCTTCGTCTGCCAGAAGAGCGCGCTGGGGGTGGGCGTGGTCAACGGTGGCGGTGGTTGCCTCACAAGCCAGTCCGGGCGCTGTATGTACAGATAGACGGCGAGTAGCGCTGCCAAACCGCTCCAGACGATACACCCACTGCGACGACGGCGGCGCGGTTTGTACGTCCAGTCAAGATCCATTCCGTATAAAGTATAGCGCAAGAAGGGCGCATCGCGCGCATTGTCTATCATGCATTTTCTCGACGCCAATCGCGCAATACGAAATACTTGATATGAAGGCGGCGCGCTCCGCCCCCGTTTATTTAACCTTGCGCAGGCGGGTTGTGGATCTCGTTCGTGTATAGTTCCAGCACAATCGAAGCCTCTGACTGAAAACTGTCAACTAGTGCGGTGATGTTTTGGCCGGGCCGCAAGCTGGCGCGTCGCTCGCGCCGGTGATTGCGGCGGATCGAGTTGTGGCCGGAAAAGACGAGCTGTTGGAAGCGGTACACGTAGTCGACGCGGAACTCAAACGGGGTGATGTTCAAACGCGTGATCTGACCAGGCGCCATCGTGGTGTAGCGTAGAATCCGGCGAAAATGATGGAGGCGCCAGAAGAATGTCGGCGCGGCCAGCAAGGTGACTGCCCCCGCACCGCCGATCAGCAGGGGGATCTCCGCGCCGGCGAAAACAAGCCTGTCCATGTCGCCGCGTCCCAACGCGGCATTGAAGAATCCGACCGGAAGATATCCCAGTGTCAGGACAAGGGAGGCAGGGATCAGGGCGCCGAGAACGAAAAGCAAACTGACGATCACCGGCAGATCGAGGCTGAGCAGACGGAGCAGCGTCAGGTCGTGGTGCTGTGCATGGGAGTGTTGAAACTGCAATTGAGGAGGGCTGCGCATAGGCTTCGGAACAGGTTGTCGACCATCGCTGCGTTGCCGGCGCCATGGCTACTCACGTTGACGGCTCCGGCCAAATTCACAGGGCCACCGGCACGGCCTGGCGATGTTGCTCCACAATGCGGGGCAGCCGTTCCAGGAGCAACTCGATCTGCTCGGCCGTGTTGCCGCAGCCCAGGCTGAGCCGCAGACCACCGGCCAGGTACTCCCCCGGGACGCCGATGGCTTCCAGCACGTGGCTCGGCTGCTGGCGGGCGCTCGTGCAGGCGCTGCCGCTGCTGGCGGCAATGCCTGCCAGATCTAGACCGATCAGGATGCCCTCGGCCTCCACGTCGCGCATGACGAAACTGGCGTGATTGTCCAGCCGCAGCCTGGAGCTGCCAGTCAGCCGCGACCCTTCAATCGTTTCCAGCGTGCGGCCGATGATCCGATCGCGCAGCAGACGCAGGCGGGCCATTTCCGATTCTCGTTCCGCTTCGCACAGGGCCAGGGCTGTTGCCATCCCCACGATTCCGGGCACATTTTCAGTGCCGGCACGCCGCCTGCCCTCATGGCTGCCGCCGGTCAGGAAGGGATGATACGGCGTGCCGCGGCGCAGATACAGAAAGCCGACGCCTTTCGGCCCGTAAAACTTGTGGGCGCTGGCGCTGAGCGCGTCGACACTCAGCTCCTTCACACCCAGGGGCAATTTCCCCGCCGCCTGCACCGCGTCGGTGTGAAAGGGCACGCCGCGGGCCCGGCAGAGCGCGCCCAATTGGCTTACCGGCTGGACGCTGCCGATCTCATTGTTGGCGTACATGACGCTGACCACCGCCACGTCGGAACCGTCCCCCAAAGTCTGCGCCAGGTCATCCACGTTCACCACGCCGTCGCTGTCCACCGGCAGCAGGGCCAACTCGAATCCGAAAAAGTCGCGCAGATCCTCCGCTGTGTTAAGCACCGCGTGATGCTCGACTGGCGTGGTGATGATGCGGTTGGCGCCGCTCTGACTGCGACGCGCAAGCGCGATCCCCCGCAACGCCGCGTTGTCACTCTCGCTGCCGCATCCGGTGAAGACAATCTCGCTGCCCTCGGCGTCGAGGACGTCAGCGATCGTGCGACGGGCATTGCTCAGGCCCGCATAAGCCGCCCGGCCCGCATGGTGGATACTCGACGGGTTGCCGAATTTCGAGCTTTCCGTCTGCTCGGTCGAGCCGTAGTACGGTTCCATCGCCGCCATAACCTCCGGGCGCAATGGCGTCGTGGCCGAGTGATCCAGATATATCAGGGTCATCCTGTAGTCTCTTGCGTGTAATCCCTCTAACCAGCAACTTGCAGGATCAGAACGAACAGCATATCGTATAGCAATAGCAACGTGTTGTCAAGTGCTTATGTATTTGTACCTGCCGGCGCGCAGAGGGCGTTTTGGGCAAGGGTGGACTTTCCCCACGGTGGACGAATGTTGAATCAGATCGGCCGGCGTTTGGGCGGTCAACAACAAGGGCTGAGGACATGACCGATATTGAGACAATTGTAGGGCGGCAGATTTTGGACAGCCGCGGCAACCCCACGGTGGAGGTAGAGATCCAGTTGACTGGGGGCGCAACCGGCCGCGCGGCCGTCCCCAGCGGTGGCAGTACCGGCGTTCACGAGGCGGTCGAACTGCGCGATGGCGACAGGTCCAACTATGGCGGAAAAAGTGTCTTGCAGGCGGTGGAGAATGTCAACACCGTTCTGGCCCAGGAACTGGAAGGCGCGGACGCATTGGACCAGATTGCGATTGACAGCTACATGCTGGAACTCGACGGCACGGAAAACAAGGGCAGACTGGGCGCAAACGCGATTCTGGGCGTCAGCCTGGCGGTGGCAAAAGCCGCGGCCGAGGCGGTCGGCCTGCCGCTGTACCGCTATCTGGGAGGTGTCAACGCCCATATGCTGCCGGCGCCGATGATGAACATCCTCAATGGCGGCAAACATGCGGTCAACAGCACCGATTTTCAGGAGTTCATGGTCATGCCGGTCGGCGCGCCCACCTTCGCCGAAAGTGTGCGTTGGGGCGCCGAGATATATCACGCGCTCAAAGACGTTCTCCACGAGGCAGGCTACAGCACAAATGTAGGGGATGAGGGCGGCTTCGCTCCCAGCCTCGGTGGGAACGAGGCCGCAATCGAGGTGATCCTGCAGGCGATTGAGAGGGCCGGCTATCGGCCCGGCGAGGACGTTCATATCGCCCTGGACCCAGCTGCGAGCGAACTCTATGTCGAGGAGACTGGGCGCTACAAGCTGGAGATCGAAGGCACTGAGCTTTCCAGCGAGGAGTTGGTCGATCTGTGGGAGGATTGGAGCACACGCTTCCCGATCATCTCGATTGAAGACGGCATGGCCGAAGACGATTGGGACGGCTGGAGGCTGCTCCACGACAGGATTGGGGCGCGCGTGCAACTGGTCGGGGACGACCTGCTTGTGACCAACGTGAAACGGATCGAGCGGGCGATTAAAGAGCGGGCCTGCAACGCCCTGTTATGTAAGGTCAATCAGATCGGCACGCTGACCGAAAGCATCGCCGCAATCGAGATGAGCCATCGCGCCGGCTGGGCTGCTGTCGTCAGTCACCGCTCAGGCGAAACCGAAGATGACACGATCGCCGATCTGGTGGTGGCGTTCAACACCGGGCAGATCAAGACCGGCGCGCCCGCCCGCAGCGATCGGGTCGCGAAGTACAATCAACTGCTGCGCATTGATGAAGAACTGGGCGAATTCGCCCGCTATGCAGGGACCGCGGCCTTCGCGCACATCAGCGGCTCAGCCTAGACCGACGAAAGCAAAACGAGATGCGTGAGCAGCATCCTCACGCATCTCGCCTCTGGTGCCCCCGCTCCGACTCGAACGGAGATGCCCTATTGGGCACAGGCCCTCAACCTGCTGTGTATACCAATTCCACCACGGGGGCGCAACCGACTCCAATAATACGAGTTGGCGTTGATTCTGTCAAATGCGCCCCGCTTGCAAACCGTTCAATCGACATCAAGTGTCTCGTCAACGGACACCGAAAATGTCGGGAACAGGGCCGACTGGGCGCGTGCGCCGCGCCCAAACTCACCTTGCTCCGAGTAGCGCGCAGCCGACGCTTCCAGCCGCAGAACGGTGATCGAGTCTTCCTGCGAATCTGCGATCCAATACTCTGGAATTCCCGCCCGGGCCTGTTCCCGCCGTTTCGTCACCAAATCCCGTTCTCTGTCCCCATAACTGAGGCTGACGACCTCCACCACCAGGTCGGCGCCTTCCCAGAAGCGTTCTCCTCGCAGGTGTCGGCGTCGCTCCGATAGAAACAGGATATCCGGCTCCCGCTATTTGCCGTTCCACAGACGCAGACGCAGGGAGGCAAAACGGACGATGCCCCCTTCTATCTCAGCGAGTCTGCGCAGGGCCAGAAACAGGAAGGCCAGAATTGCCTGATGTCTGTCAGTGGGCGCTGGCAGAACCTCCACGGTGCCGTTGTCAAACTCGATAAGCCGATTTGTCTCCAACGCCAGGTACAATTCCTCAGGTAGCGGCCCTCCGGTGGCGATGCCATCTTTGAGATTGAGCATATTAAGCATATTGAGCATTGCCCCACCTATGCCAGTTTGCGCTTCTCCTCTTCGAGCAGCACGCGCCGCAGGATCTTGCCCACCTGACTCTTGGGCAGTTCGTCGCGGAACTCCACCAACCGCGGCGCCTTGTAAGGAGCCAGATGCTCCCGGCAGAACTCAATGATCTCCTCCGGCGTGCTCTGTTGACCCGCCTTCAGCACGATATAGGCCTTCACATTTTCACCCCGGACCGCGTCGGGAACGCCGGCCACGACCGCTTCCTGCACCTTCTCGTGCATGTAGAGTACCTCCTCGACCTCTCTCGGCACGACGTTGTAACCGCTGGCGATGATCAGATCCTTCTTGCGATCCACAATGTAGAAGCAGCCGTCCTCATCCATGCGGGCGATGTCGCCCGTGTGGAACCAACCCTCCTCGGTGATCGCCGCGGCCGTCTCTTCAGGACGGTTCCAGTAGCCCTTCATCACCTGCGGCCCACGGATGACCAACTCGCCATCTTCACCGGCTGCCACCGGCTCGTACTTGCCATCCTCATTCGGTTCGAGGCCAACAATCGCGACCTCGGTGCTGGGCACGGGAAAGCCAATCGAGCCCTCTTTGCGCATCCCATTGATCGGGTTCGCGCAAGCCACCGGCGAAGTCTCGGTCAGGCCGTATCCCTCCACCAGTTTGCCGCCGGTGATCTGCTCAAAGCGCCGCTGAATCTCCACCGGCAGCGACATCCCACCGGAGAGGCAGGCCCTGATCGAGCTGAGATCGGCTTCATCAACCTTTGGATGGTTGATAATCGCCGTGTACATCGTAGGGATGCCGGGGTACATGGTAATCTTCTCGCGCTGCAAGATCTCCAGCACCAGATCCGTCTGGCGTGGATCCGGCGTGACAATCAACTCGGCGCCGTTGTAGATGGAGAAGAGCATCGCAACCGTCATACCGTAAACATGAAAGAACGGAATCGCCCCCAGGATCTTTTCGCCGCCGTATTCCAGGTCTCTGTACCAAGCCTCAATCTGTTGAACGTTGGATACGACGTTTCTGTGCGTCAGCATCGCTGCCTTCGGTGAACCGGTTGTGCCGCCCGTGTACTGGAAGAGCACCACATCATCCGGCGTTACGTCGATGGTTGGCGGGTTGGGCGCGCTTGTCTTGATCAGATTGTCGAACCCCCAGATGCCCGCACCGTCCGCCACGTCGACCATCATGCCCGCTTTGCGCACCTTCTTCTCAACCAGTCTGTTGAAGGGAAAGCCGAGCGGATCGGGTAGATCGGTCACGATGATATGCTTTAGTTCAGTGCTGTCCTTGACCTGCGCTACCCGCTCATAGAAACCGCTGAGAACGACGATCGCGGTCGCGCCGCTATCTTCAAGCAGGTGGCCAAGCTCGCGCGGCGTGTAGGTCGGATTCGTGTTGACCACAACGCAGCCGGCCTTGAGCGCGCCAAAGAAGGAGATCACCTGCTGGGGGATATTTGGCAGCATGATCGCGATGCGGTCCCCCTGCTGCAGGCCGATCTTGCGCAAGGCAAAGGCAAAGCGGTCAACCGAGTCCTTCAGCTCGGTGTACGTCTGCGTGGCCTGGACGGTGATGCCCAGGGGCAGGTAAGACAGCAGAAGGCGGGTCGCCACCTGCTTCGCATAGGTCTGGGCCGAGGCATCCAGCATTTCGTGCGTGAGCTGGCCGCTATATTCGATCGCCTCCGGCACTCCCGATTCGTATTTCTCTACCCATGGTTTCTGTTCGTACAAAGACATCGCTCTCAATTCTCCTTTGCTGGAAGCTGCTCAGCGCAACACGACGCCCACCAAAACAATCTGACCATCAGGAATCACGCGGCTAAGAGCCTGTTGAATGTACAAAAAGTATATCATACAGACGCGTAGGTTTGGCAATGAGGTCAAATATAGAGTGCATCTCAGGCAAAGGCTCAACGCTGCCGGCGCCCTTCGTTTAACCTCTTGCCCGCACAGGATTACGACAGCAATGAATCTGTTGGCGAATGGCGGGTATCAGTGCCCATCTACTTTGACACGCCCGATCGGAGGCGAGTATACTGGGTTGGCAGGCAAGGCCATTCTGGTGCCCTGCTGCCATTTGCAGAGAAATCGAACCTGGTTCGCGGTAGGCATGAAGAAGCAGGATATGACTTCGCTGGTGCAGAGATACGTGCAGGAGCCGGTTTGGGCCGTCGTAGGCGCCAGCAACGACCCGGCCAAATACGGCAATCGCATATACCTGAAGCTCAGGACCGCAGGCTTCCGCGTCTATCCCGTCAATCGGCGCGAGCGTCTGATTGAGGGTGATGCCGCCTACAGCAGTCTGCTCGACCTGCCGGAACAGCCCGCGGTCGTCAACATGGTCGTGCCGCCGCAAGAAGCGCCCGCTATTGTGCAGCAGGCAAAAGATGCCGGCGCGCAGGCCGTTTGGTTCCAGCCGGGCGCAGAGAACGCCGCCGCCATCCGCTGGGCGCAGGATCACGGACTGGACGTCATTGAGAGTTGCATTCTTGTCCAGCTTGCCCTCCGGCCTTCTACTTGGGAGGCGTCTTCAGACCCGCCCCCTGATCGCGAATCCCGCGTCCCGTCCCCAGACCCTACCACCTCCACTCGCTGAGCGCAGCACGCCGACGCGGGTGGAGGACCTACAGTTGAGTATTCGGGAGGCATCTGGTTGTCAGCCTGCGTTCTTGGCCATCCCGAGCAGCTGACATGACTTGATGAGAAGCCAAGCACAAGCAACAGAACAAGGATAAGTCCTCATGCGGATGTCGAAACTCTTCTTCCAGACGCTGCGGGAAGCGCCCGCGGACGCCGACGTACGCAGCCATCAACTCATGTTGAGGGCTGGGCTGATCAGGCAGGTGGCTGCCGGCATCTTCGAGTACCTGCCCCTGGGGCTGCGCGCCAAGAAAAAGATCGAAGCGATCATGCGCGCAGAGATGGACGCAATCGACGGGCAGGAGATCGTGATGCCGGTTGTGCAGCCGGCATCCCTCTGGAAACGCTCAGGACGCTGGTACGAAATCGGCGACGACCTCGCCCGCCTGACCGATCGCGGCGGGCGTGAACTCGTCCTGGGCATGACCCATGAGGAGGTGATCACAGAACTGGCCGCCGGCGTGATCAACAGCTATCGGCAGCTGCCATTCATGCTCTACCAGATTCAAACCAAGTTCCGCGACGAACCCCGTCCCCGCGGCGGCCTGATCCGCGTACGCGAGTTCACGATGAAGGACGGCTACTCCTTCCATACGGATCATGCCAGCCTCGACGAATACTATCCGCTCGTCTACCAGGCCTATTTCAACATCTTCGGGCGCGCCGGGCTGGAGGTTATCGCGGTCGAAAGCGATACCGGCCTGATGGGCGGCACCATGGCCCATGAATTTATGGCATTGACAGAGGTCGGCGAGGACACGCTTCTGCTCTGTGACGCCTGCGGCTACAAGGCCAATCGGCAGGTGGCCACCTTCGTCAAGTCGGACGACAGGGGGGATGCGGAGGAGGCGTTGCCTATCGAGGATGTCGCCACCCCCGCGGTCGACACGATTGCTGCCCTGGCCGATTTTCTCGAGATTCCGCAAAGCCGGACCGCGAAAGCGCTCTTTCTGGTGGCGACGATCGAGCAAGACGGTGAGGAGACCGAGCAGTTCGTCTTTGTCGTTGTGCGCGGCGATATGGAGTTGAACGAGACGAAGTTGACCAATGCCTTGAAGGCCCGCCAGTTGCGCCCCGCCCAGCCTGCCGAGATCAAAGCGATCGGCGCCGAGCCGGGCTATGGCTCTCCCGTCGGCATCCAGCGTGACGGCGTTTTACTGGTGGTCGACGATCTGATTCCCCGCAGCCCGAATCTGGTCGCCGGCGCAAATCGGGAAGGCTGGCACATCAGGAATGTCAACTGTGGCCGCGATTACGAGCCGGATCTGGTGCTGGATCTTGTGGCGGCGGCTGACGGTCACCCCTGTCCCGCATGCCGCGCGCCGCTGCGATCCGCGCGCGGCGTGGAGGTGGGCAATATCTTCAAGCTGGGCACGAAATACAGCGAGGCGATGGAAGCCATTTTCCTCGACGAAAACGGCAAGAGCGCGCCGATGGCGATGGGCTGTTACGGCATCGGCGCCGGCCGGCTGATGGCCAGCGTGATCGAAACGAGCAATGACGAGAACGGCATTGTCTGGCCGATCACGATTGCGCCCTATCAGGTCTACCTGGTCAGTCTGGCGACTAGGCGCACGCCGGAGGTCTCCGAAGCTGCCGAGCGGATCTATGCGCAACTCCGGCAGGCCGGCATCGAAGTTCTCTACGATGATCGCGACGAGCGCGCCGGCGTCAAATTCAACGATGCCGACCTGCTGGGCATCCCCATTCGGCTGACAATCGGGGCCAGGGGCCTAAAGAACGGCGTCGCTGAACTGAAGTTGCGCCCCAGCGATGAATCCCAGGAGTTGCCGCTGGACGATATCGTCGATCAGATGCACGATGTAGTTGACGCCGCGACGGCTAGGATTCTCGCTGAGATTGTGACCGAGCCGCTGCAATAGGCCCTGCCATCCAATCGGCGCCATCTGCAACCCTCCCGTTTTGACTGGGCTCCTGTTCCGTGCTACTTTTGCGGGCGTGCCAGTTCACGGAACCGGTGCCCAAATCTAGCCCACACAGAAAGGAGCGAACACCGTGCGAACTAAGTTTTCCGTCAATTCCGGTCGTTTCGCGTCCTTTGCGGGCAGAACTGAGCCTGTTTGTTGAGCCAACCCTGACCTGTTTCTCAGACCGTGGACGCGTGTCTCGACCGCTCCACGGTTTTTTTATTTGTCGAAGAAGCCATAGCCCAATATCGGGGGAAAGGAGGGACGAAAAAATGCCGTTTTACCGTCTTCAACCTCTGAGAATTCCGCTGAATCTCACGAATGGAGAACGTAACTTGATCACAATCCGACCCTTTGAAATGAAGGACGAAGACTACCAGTTGGCTGCCGATATAGGCAACGCCGTGTGGACCGAATATCCTGAAACGTTACAAGAGTTGAAGGAATCCGACGAGAAACAGTCGAAGGCGGTCAAATGGGGCCGCTACTTTGCCGAACTTGACGGCCAGACCGTCGGCTTTGCCTATTACAGTCAGAGCCTTTGGATAAATCATCCGGGCAAACTGGCGGTGGACGTGATGGCGCTGCCGGGATATCGAAATCGTGGCGTGGGCACGGCGCTCTGGCAACACCTGTGCCGGGAGGTCGAACAATTCGATCCATTGCGGCTGCGCACCGTTACAAGAGAGGATTACGAAGACGGCGTGCGCTTTGCACAGAAATTCGGTTTCACCGAGAAAATGCGCGACTGGGAATCGCGGCTGGACCCGGCCACCCTCAATCTGGCTGAATGGAAACGTTACCCCCGTCGCATTGCCGAGCAAGGCATAGAAATAAAGACAGTTGTAGAACTGGCGTCCGATCCGAACCGGGATCGCAAACTCTATGAGTTGGGGTGGGCAGTTGACCGGGACGTGCCCAGCACGGAGCCGCCTTCAAAATTGCCTTTTGAGGAGTTTCAAAAGGTGTGGGAACGGACCAACCTCGTCCCCGATGCCTGGTTTGTCGCTCTGCACAACGGCCAATACGTGGCGATGTCCGATCTGTGGTCGAGTCAGGCCGAGCCAGATGTCCTCTATGTCGGCCTGACCGGTGTGATCCGCTCCCACCGTGGTCGCGGCATCGCAACGGCCGTCAAACTGAAGTCAATCGAATATGCCCAACAGCAGGGGATTCGCGAAATCCGCACCTGGAACGAAACCAGAAACGAGGCGATTCTGGATATCAACAACCGCATGGGTTTCGTGCGTCAACCGGCCCACATCGACTTTATCAAGGTGATGCGGGAGGAACGCCCGGAGGACGCCCACCTCACAATCGTGCCTCGGTCTGAGGAGGAATTAGCCGCTTAAGGCGTTTCAGTGGACCAGGTTCGGTTGCAGTCCACTGCATTCGCAATAGAGGTGTGGTCAATGACGGATGTCTGCTCGTACAATCGGCCACGTTCGGCGGCGGAGATCCTGCACAGTCTGGTAGACGTCCCCGCGTGTCCTTTTAGACGACAAGGAAACGAGTGCAGGTTTCGTTTCCGTTGGGCCTGCGCGCGCGGGTACCACTCCGGGCATGGACAATGTCGAAGCCGTGAAGGACTGCCCAAGCTGGAAAGCCAGGGGAAGTGCGCATTTCAGCGGATTTCACGAATGGAGAAGGAATCTTGATTTCAATCCGACCCCTTGAAATGAGAGACCAAGACGACTAACTGGCTGTCGATATCGGTAACGCTGCGTGGGTCGATTATCCGGAAACACTGGAAGAGTGGCAAGAGTACGACCACAACCGCTTGCAAGCCGAAAGGTGGGGCCGCTTCTTTGCCGAAGTTGAATATGGTTGGCCCCGATCACTAGACCACGAAAAGGGAAAAATAAGGGGATTATATACCAAAGTAACATTAGGCAATTGACAATCTACCGTCACCCTATTTCCCCTATTTCTTAGGGAATTTGGTTGATCGTTCCCCCCACAATGCACGTGCTACATTGAGAGGGGTGTCCTCGATTTTGAGTAGTTTTTCGGGTCGGCCGCGCCGTCTTTTCGGTTGGATGTCCGGTTCTTTGCGAGGTCGGTTTTCTTCTTGTTGTCGTTTGTCTGATTCAGCCATTACAATAACTCCTGATAAGGCGTGGAAATGAGAAAGTGAGTTCTGGTAAATATTAAAGACCAGTTCGTTTCTCAGAATCACCTTTAAGGTTCATTCTCAACAGTTCTCCAAGAGCCTCTTCTGTAGAAATGTCTGTCGCCCATCCGTAGGCGGTTGCCACTGCTGCATCTAGATCCGCATGAGCATCTAGTAGCCACTGTTGGCGCGGCTTGTTATATAGGTTAGTCAGTGTTCGCCCTTTGAGTGTCATCTCAGCTGCCTCAGAGCGTGCTACGGGTCGTTTATGGTTGGCCCCAATCACTAGACCACGAAACGGGGAAAAAAAGGTGCATCCAGACGGATGCGGCCGGCTCTGATCAGAGCACGAACTGCTCTTCAGCTGGAGTCCGATAGTTGAGACTTTGACGCGGTCTCCCGTGGTTGTACAAGTCGAAATCGTCGCTTAAACCAGCCTGCAATTGGCGCACCGAGTCATACTGCTGGAGATAGATGTTATCACACTCGACGCTGCGCCAGCGCCGTTCGCAGAAGACGTTGTCCAGCGCGCGTCCTCGCCAACATGCCCACCCCCCGCCCCTGGCGCGACCTCCTCGCCGCCGGCCGCCTCCTGCTACTCTCCACCTTCGCCGGCACCCATTAGGGGTCTTCCTCGCGTATGCGGGGGAACCTCCACCCCAGGGCAATTGCATCAAATTGGGACAATCCCACGTGAGGCTGCCTGAATCGGGTTGGGGCACCCCTTGTGGGTGCCCTTCTCAGGGCATAACGCCTGGAACTGGAGGCCGGTTTCTTAGCCGAAAAAAGAAGACAATTGGTAGGGGCGCCCCTTGTGGGCGCCCTTCGTCGGCTATTTTGGCGTCCCAATTACGATACGTTTCCCCTGCCCTCCGCCGCCCCCATTCCACTGGCAAAATCAGCCCACATGTGCGACAATTCACTCCAGCCTAATCCTAGGAGGCCATCCGCAAACAGCCGCCAGCCACAATGACGGCGCCCGTCCCCACAAGCCCTTTACAATGCCCGGTCAACTTTTCACCAACTACTTTCTTGAAGAAGGCATCCTCCACACCGACGCCTGGCAGGAATCCCTGTCCCAGCCCCCAGACTTCGACTCCTTCCGCACCCAGGCGCTCGCCCTTCTCGAAAATGCCGCCAACTTTCACACCATCAACGAGGCCTCCACCGAGCAGGAGCTGATCCGTCCTCTGTTCGAACTGCTCGGTTGGGTCGACTATCTGCCCCAGCAAGGCAGCGACCACAGCGAAGACATCCCCGATCATCTGCTCTTCGGCGACGCCGAATCCAAAGACCGCGCCACCGCCAAACAAGGCCCCAATCGTTACCCCGACGCCCTGGCCGTCGCCGAGAGCAAGCGCTTCAACCGGCCTCTCGACGCACGCGGCAAGACCAGTTCGCCGCACGGCCAGATCCTCCGCTATCTTGCTACCGCCGACATCAACTCGGACGGGCGCATCCGCTGGGGCATCCTCACCAACGGCCGCGTCTGGCGTCTCTACGACCGCCGCGCCCTCCCCCGCGCCAGCGGTTACTACCCAGTCGACCTGGCAGCCGCTTTCCAGGCCGACGACGGCTCCCATGCTTTGCGCGCCTTCCGCCTCCTCTTCGGTCGCCCCGCCTTCAGCCCCCAACATGGCGCCCAGACCAGCTTCCTTGAAGACGCCATCGCCGAAGGCCGCCGCTACGAAGAACAGGTCGCAAACGATCTTTCCGGCATCGTCTTCGATGAAGTCTATCCCGCCCTCATCAGCGCCCTCGCAGACAAGAGCGGCGCCGAACTGGAGAATGTCCGCCAGGCCGCTCTCATCTTCCTCTACCGTCTGCTCTTCCTTCTCTACGCCGAGGACCGCGATCTGCTGCCCGTCAACGACAGCCGCTACGACGACTACGGCCTGCGCAAATCCGTGCGCGACGACATCGACAAACGCATGTCCGCCCGCGACACCTTTTCCACCATCGCCAGCAACTACTACAACCACATCACCACGCTCTGCCGCCAGGTCGACGCGGGCGACGCCTCCATCGGCCTGCCGCCCTACAACGGCGGCCTTTTCGCCCAGCAAGCCGCGCCCATGCTCGAACAGGTAAGCCTCTCCGACGCCGTGCTGGCCCCGATCATCCACAGCCTTAGCCGCGTTGAAGGCCAATCCGGCCGCCGCTTTGTCAACTACCGCGACATGACCGTGCAGCAGCTTGGCTCCATCTACGAGCGCCTGCTGGAGCGCGAACCGGCCCGCACACCGGACGGCCGGATCGTCGTGCGCCCCAACAGCTACGCACGCAAGGACAGCGGCAGCTTCTACACGCCCCAACCGCTCGTCGATCTCATCGTCGAGCGCACGCTCACGCCGCTGCTGGCAGAGCGCAAAGCTGCCTTCCAGCAAAAAGCCGCCGCTCTGCAGAGCGACACACGCGCCAAGGCCGACCGCATCGCCGAACTGCGCCGTCTGGACCCCGCCGAAGCCGCGCTCGACCTCAAGGTGCTCGACCCGGCCATGGGCAGCGGCCACTTTCTCGTCACCGCCGTCGACTACCTATCCGACGCCATTCTCGAACTGGTCGAATACGCGCCGACCGTCGCGCCCTGGCTGGAGAGCGCCTACACATCGCCCTTGGTTCAACGCGTCGCCGCCATCCGTGAGAACATTCTGGCGCGGGCACACGCCGCCAACTGGGTGATCGACGAGCCCCAGCTCACCGACCAGGCCATTATCCGCCGCATGGTCCTCAAACGCTGCATCTACGGCGTCGACAAGAACCCGCTGACCGTCGAACTGGCCAAGGTCTCGCTCTGGCTGCACAGCTTCACCGTCGGCGCGCCGCTCTCCTTCCTCGACCACCACCTGCGCTGCGGCGACTCGCTCATCGGCCTGCGCGTCCACGATGCCACCCAGGAGTTGTCCCGCCTGGGCGGTTTCACCTCCGCCAGCGCCATCCAGGCCGCCGAAAACGCAACCGGAGGCATGCAACGGATCGAAGAGATGTCGGACGCGGACATCGCCGAGGTCGAGCAGTCGGCCACACTGTTTCGTGAGGTCGAGAAGACGACCGCTGATCTGCGCGGCCTGCTGAATACACTTTGCGGCGTCAACTGGTTGGCCGCCGGCATGAAAAAGAGGCAGCGTGCCGAGTTCGAAGCGCCGCTGGTGGGGGCAATCGTCTCGCAGGAGGAAGAGGCTTTTTCACTGCTGACAAATGGCCCCGATAGCTATGATGCCGCAGACCCGATCCGGCAGCGCAGCTTCTGGCCCGCCTACACCGAAATGTGGCGCGCGGCCAAAGAGGTCGCCGACCGCGAGGGCGTTCTGCACTGGGAAGTCGCTTTCCCGGGCGTCTGGCACGGCTGGCAGGATGACGAGCCGGTCGGCGGCTTCGACGCTGTGATCGGCAACCCGCCCTGGGACCGTATCAAGCTGCAAGAGGTCGAATGGTTCGCAACCCGATCACCAAAACTTGCCCTTGCCCCCACCGCTGCCGCCCGCCGCCGCGGCATCAAGCAATTGCGCGACCAGGGCGACCCGCTGGCGTCCGAATTCGACGCCGCCAAGCTGCGCGCCGACCGCCTCGGCCAGCTAGTCCGCGGTTCCGGCCACTACCCTCTGCTGGGCGGAGGCGACATCAACCTCTACTCCCTCTTCGTCGAACGTGCCATGCGTCTGGTCAAACCGGACGGCATCGTCGGCCTGCTGACGCCCTCTGGCATCTTCGCCGATAAGACCGCCGCCCCCTTTTTCCAAACCGTCTCCACCAATGGTCGCGTCGGTGGCCTTTTCGACTTCGAAAACCGAAAGATATTCTTTCCGGACGTTCACGGCTCATTCAAATTCTGTGCCCTCATCTTCGGCGGCGAGGAGCGTTGCTTCGGCGAGACCGAATGTGCCTTTTTCCTACACGATACCGCCGCCATCGACGACCCGGATCGCTGTTTCCCTCTCTCTCCCGCCGACTTCGCCCGCGTCAACCCCAACACCGGCACCGCCCCCGTCTTCCGTACTCGCCGCGACGCAGATATCACCCGCCGCATCTATCAGCGCCATCCAGTGCTCGTGGACCGTTCCGGTGACGAAGAGCGCCGCGCCTGGCCGATAGGTCACTTAAATCAGTTTCACGCTACACATCATTCTTACCTTTTTCAAACTGCGGCCCAACTTGATGAGCGGGGATACTATCCCATCAATTTCAATCGGTGGAAGAAAGGAATGGAGATATATTTACCGCTGTATGAAGGCAAGATGGTGAGCCCATTTGATCACCGGAGTGCCAGCGTTGAGATGAATCCCGACAACCTGAATCGGCAGGGTCAACCCAAGGAAACAACTTTTGAAGAACTAAAGGATCCGAACTTTCTGCCAAAGCCCGCCTATTGGGTCCCGGAAGCAAAAGTGTCTGTCGCATTTCCCCAGTCAATGGGATGGACCCTTGTCTACCGGCGCATAACAGCACCGACCAATGCCCGCACGACCCTCACAACGATTCTCCCGTGGTGTGCAGTCAGCTACACCATCCCAATGCTCCGAACCAGTGGCCAAAGCTTCTCAGCTACCGACGCGGCCTGTCTACAATCTGTCATGTCCAGTTTCTGCTTTGATTACATATCCCGCCAGAAACTGCAAGGCACAAGTATGAGCCTAACCTCGTTAGAGCAACTCCCCGTCATTGCCCCCGCCGACTACGACCGCAAGTTCGGCCCCACCACCGCCCGCAACCTCGTGCGCGACCACGTCCTCCGCCTCACCTACACCGCCCACGACATGGCCCCCTTCGCCCGCGACCTCGGCTACGACGGCCCGCCCTTCATCTGGAATGATGAAGAGCGCCGCCACCTGCGCGCCCGCCTCGACGCCCTCTACTTCCACCTCTACGGCCTCTCCCGCCAAGACGCCGCCTACATCCTCGACACCTTCCCCATCGTCCGCCGCCACGACAATGCCGCCTTCGGCCACTACCGTACCAAAGCCATGGTCCTCGCCTACCACAACGCCCTCGCCGCCGGCGATACTAGCACCGACGTGGCGGTGTAGTAGTTCATCCTCTCACCACTACCCGCCGTTTTTCAATCCCATCGGTTGACTCTCGACCTTCCAACCACTATAATATTTGAGTGACTTTGCAGGAAACCGCTTGGTCCTGAGAGGACGCTCTCAAAGTGGATAACCAGTCAATTAAGGTATACATAGATGGGCTCCACTACAGCGCCCATAAACCGAATAGCCAGCAAGGGGACGCATAGAGCCCACCTTCTCGCTTTCACACACTACTCAGTTACATGCGATGTGGTAGATCTAAACTTTCTCCATAGGAGCAATGTCACAAACAGGGAAAACCAACCAGAATGGGAGTGTCAAATGATCTATGCGGTCAATGGCCTTATTCATGACAATGACAGAGAAAGGATCCGTCAGACAATAAATGACAATCCGGATGATGCACAACTGCATGACCCAAGAATTGTCCATGTTTGTGATGCAGAACCAGCGTCACGTGGAGGTGGCCTCTATTATTGTGTTTGGTGTAGTACGCCGGATATGCTGCTTCGTCCCCGCCGAGATCGTCACTCGTACGGAATGACCTTTTATCATGCCGACCAGCCGAATTGTATTACGAGGGGTGTATACACTGGTCGTGATACAGCGGCATGTTGATAGGTTAGATCATGCTGCCTGAATGATGGGGTGCGTTGTTGTCTTTATCTTCTGGTGAAGTGGGCTCCAAAAACTGGACCACGAGCTAAGGTGTTTGTGCGACGCTTTACGAGCTATACTTGTCCCCAATATTTAGACCACAAAATGGAACAAACAGGGTGCTCTCATTCTGCAGTGGCAGACCACTGCATGCCGTCGACGCTCCTTGACCACTGAACTCCCCCTCCACGCACATGATAATCTGCTCCATCATAAATCTTAGCTCGTGGTCCAGTTTTTGGGGCCCACTACACTACTCGTTCAACTTGCTGTGGTGCGCTTACGTTTCCTCATCGGGGAACCCGTGTCAAACCACAAGCTCCTGAACGCTCCACAGAACGTGTCGAAATTTCTCGGTTATGGATATGTCAGAAGGTGAGATGAAGTCAATTTCCGCGACGGGTTGAAGCGCGGCGGGGCGGGAGGGGGGTGAATCGGTGGGTCTGGCAGGATCAGATGGAGCATATATTGTGAACGAACAAAGGTTCTGTGATATGCTGAATTCAATTGTGTCGAAAGTGATTGTGATGACGGACAGAGAATATGGACTTCGACCGAATTTTCGACTCGTTCCAAAAGAGACATAGGTCGGCAGATGTGGAAATCAAACCGCTCACTAATAGCTTTAGAGAGCGGGTCTTGCTAGCTTGCGCGGAGAGGTTCAACTTGGTTCAGAAGTACAGTTATTCAGCCGGGCCACATAAGTCTTGGTCGCTGTTACACAGAATACTACAGTATCGAGTTGGGCGATTCATCCTAACTGACAAGCGTGTGAAATCCCCTTCCGAAGATACCATCAAGCAAACGCGATAACCGGATTCAAATTGATGCAGAGGGAACCCAAAGCAATGTTTTACGATTTCGACCCAAGTCAAATCGACAACTGGGCTGACAGACAAGACGCCAGAGGCCAGTTGCCAACACTTATCCGCAAATTGCTTATGGAAACTCTTCCCGATTCCAAACCAATCATTGATATGCCGAGTGGAAGTTCTGTTAGTTTTCCCGGGTGGGATGGGTTGCTAAAAGTAGACTGTGGCAACTCTTGGGCACCCGATGGTGTTTCAGGATGGGAGTTTAGTTGCAGCAAGAATATCACCGATAAGGCAAACAGGGACTATAGGAAACGAACAAATGACCCTGAGGGTATCGATATAGAAACCTCCACCTTTGTGTTCGTTACCCCGCGGAGGTGGCAAAGCAAAAGAACGTGGGTCAAGGAACGTTGCGAAGAAGGGTCGTGGCGGGAGGTGCGGGCCTATGATGCGGATGATTTGGTGGCATGGTTGGACCAATCTACAAATGTCGCACAATGGTTCATTGGCATTTCGAGTGCGTCCCCTAATGCCTTCCAGGTAAAGGATAGACTAGACACCCTGTCCGCCCAAGTGCAGTCTTTGAACAGAAACTTCGAAAGGCAAGCAAAACAGCCTGATTCAGAACCCGTTCAGGATTCAGAACATCAAGAAATATTAGAAACCATAGACAAAGCTAAAGACTTTATCCAACAAGGAATGATTCTTACGGCCAGGACAAGACTGAAAGAAATCGAGCACGAGGTGACACAGTTGCCAAACACTCTTAGGTTCCGCTACCTAACAAACTTGGCATTCTGTGAACTGAGTGAGGACAAGTTTGATGAGGCGATTTCCCTCATCTATGAAGCCTATGAGATTCAACCAGAAAATCCCACCGCTATCACGAATGCTTCTTTGGCGGCTCGGCTACAACAGGATAGCGACCAAGCGGTCAATTTTGCACAGAAGGCACTTGCGCTAAATCCGAACGACCCAATTGCAGCAGCTAACCTAATGGCATCGTTTTGGGACGCGGGTCAGAATGATCAACTTGAAAACTTCATCACGTCGAATGAGTGGATAACAAGTGAACCGGATAGCGCAGAAGCACTCGCCAAAATTTGCATGCAACAAAATCGATATGAAGATGCAGAAGTCATCTACCGAACTCTTGTCGAGACCAACCCTGATAGCCATCACGTATATGCAGGCTTGTGTCAATGCCTCGTTGCCCGTGCCCAGGAGGACCGTACATCAACATTGTACTCAGAAGATTTAGAGGGAATCCTGTGTGAGGCCGAGTCAATGGCAAGCAAAGCAATTAGCATTCTTGGTCCTACCCAACTGGTCGCTCGGCGTCATGAGGCCCTCCTGCTTCGAGCTTATGCTCGCTCACGACTCGGCAAGACAACTGAGTCCATGCATGATGTAGATTCGGTGCTCAATGAATCACCAGGAAATTCGAATGCTATTCAACAGAAGGGGATCCTACTTTTGAAAGAAGGGCGTGCTGATGAGGCACGGAGTTGGCTAGAAAGCATTCAGGACCCTGACATCAGGGCCAACTCACTGCTCCCTTTTGCAGACGCGTGCCTAGAGTCTGGCGATGCGGCAGCCGCCATAACCCTACTCAAAGATCGTTTTAGCCTTGATCCGCCAGGGTATGAAGACCTGGGAAGAGCCCAATCCCTCATGCGAGCCGAATCTAAGGCTGGGCGCGACGACTCAGTTGGGCCCATGCTTGAGGTTGCCTTGGACCGACACCCGCGCGATCCAAACCTTTTTGTGCTGTCTGCTGTTCGAAGCAGTTTAGAGGGAGATACCGAAGCCACCGCGTCAGCACTCATTAAGGCGATAAGTCTGGCCGACAATCCCCTAGGGCGAATGCTACAGTCGCAACTTGGCCATCTTTACAAAGAGGTTGGTCAATTCTCGGATGCCGCCGAACAATTCAGTAAGGTTTGTGGAGACGACATTACCCACCCAGATGCGATCCCAATGCTGTTGTCTCTGTCAACCAGTGGGCAGTATCGCAGGGCTCTGGACGTAGCAAAAAAGTTTCGTGAAAAAATGGATTCGCCCCCAAGAATTGTATTGAATCTTGAAGCCGAGATACTTGGGCATGTGGGAGATGTCAAGACTGCGGTTTTACGCTATCGTGAAATGTGCTCTCGAACAGACTCCACGCCGGATAATTTGGTAGGCTTGGCGATAACTCAATTTCGGTGCGGAGAACACTCCGCCGCTAGAGAGACCATTGCTGACATAGATGTTTCAGGGATCAGCCATAACCCCCAGGCCCTCATGAAACTAGCACACATGAAACGGCTTCTTGGGGTATCGGGTTATATCGCCGACGCTTACCTTTCTCGTCGTTGCGAACTTAATGATCCAAATCTCCAAATGGGATATTTTGCCCTGTTTCTTAGCGTGAACAGAGATTGGGAAGAACCTAGTGTCGTCGTGCCGGACTGCTTGGTTCGAATAAGAGCCGACGAGAAAGAACAGTGGTGGCACATCGTCGAAGACACAGATATTCCAACCAACGATCGAGAGTTGTCTCCCGACAACGAACTTGCGCAACACCTATTGGGACGTGGCGTTGGAGACGTTTTTGATTTACAGCAAGGACTTGGAGTAATCACTTGTGAAATTGTGGAGTTGCAAAGCAAGTATGTCCGCGCATTTCAAGAAATCTGCGAAGATTTCCCGATGCGATTCCCTGGCAACCCCTCGTTATCGCGAATCAGAATGGACGATAACTTTACGCCAGTTTTCCATAGTGTGGAGTTGAGGCATCAACATGTTGAAAGCGCCGAAAGGCTCTATAAGTCTCACCAACTCCCTTTCGTTTCGTTTTGTTCCCTTATCGGTAACTCTACCCTCACGACGTGGCTCGAATATACAGAGCAACCTAACAAGCAGTTTTGGTTCGGGGAAGGTTCTACTCAAGAAAGTGATGAGGGTGCTGAATTATTACGTGATGCCGATACAATTACTTTGGATATCATCGCTTTACTTACTGTGCACAGGCTAGAACTATCAGACCATCTCCAAACACGGTTCTCGTGTGTTTCCATACCACAATTAGTGTTTGATGAAATCCAAGGAGAGGTTTTTCAGATAAAGTTAGGTAATGCACCCAGAGGATTCGTGGGGAAGAACGAGGAAGGCCGATACACTTTAACCGAGGTCTCAGAGGATGCTTGGAGAGAATGGGAGGGATACGCGTCCTCTGTATTTGAATTAGCCAAGGTTTTCGAGCGAATCCCTTCGTATCCCATGCTCTCTGTTGATGAACCCCAAGAGACTGTTGAGATTTTCAGGCCGTCCGGGGCAGGTGCAGTCTATTTGGGCGACGAAGAATTCGAAGTTGATTCAGTCTTGATATCTGACGATCTTGTCCTATCAAAACTCGCTCGGTCACGTGATATTGGTGTTGTTAATTCCCAAGTATTATTGGTGGAGTTACTTCAGTCTGGCGTCATCACAGAAGAAACATATTCGTCGAAAATCGAAGAGTTGGCACTCATGAACTACTGGTTTGTTAGGGTTCGGGCGAATGATATTTTGCGAAGTCTTGAGTTAAGCAATTATCAAACAACTCTGGGCGCAAATGCAATGCTTAGAACACTCCGGGGGCCAGATTGTTCCGAAAACGCCGCCGTCATCGTCGCTGTAGATATCATTAACGCCCTAGCGAGAATATCGTTGCTTCCTGATCAATTTGAGTTACTCTTATTTTCAGTGTTGACTGAAATCCGAAGCGGGAGACAGTCGAATTCGATTCTGTGGGAGTTCAGGAGCAAAATTTCCTCCGGGTTGAGATATATCCCGATAAGACACGATCACACACTACAAGTGGTAGACTTGCTTATACAAACACCACGGCCCCATTGACATTTTTTTACAAAGAGAAACATGAAAAACCGCCACGTCCCGTGACGGCTCTTCCCATGCCGTGATGCCCTCTAATTTGTGAGCTTGGCCCCAAAAACTGGACCACGAGCTAAGGTGTAAGTGCGACGGTTTACGAGCTAGTTCCCTGCCCACAAAGTGGACACGGGGAGCGGGACACCCCGTAGGTCAACCACCCTACCGGATTCCGAAAGGATGAAGGGAAAACAGCATGGTGGTAAAGGCGGAGGATAGGATAGCCACAATGAACATCAGACCGCCAAGACCTGTATCCTACGACTAAGTAACTGTCCGCAAACAACGTAGCGGTTTGGTTGAGATTCAAGATATCGATGTTGGTGCAATCATATAGTTCCAAGTTGGACAGATAGGTCGCCGTGTCAGTTGGATTGTTTGGCGTTGCTCTTTGGAGACCTTGCGGCCCTTCTGAAAAGCTCGGTCAACGAGAAAGGCATTGACGGTCAAGCCGGTCGTGGTGGTTGTGCTGCGGATGTAGTTGCGCATTGTGGCAAAAGAGCGCAAAGGTTTGCCGGCCCAGTTGCGCGTTATCTGACTGAAGAGACGATACTCGATCGGATTATACTTGGATGCGCCGGTCGGATAATGGCAGACCAGAACCGAGATGCCGAAGCGGTCCGCGCATTGGCGCTGCAATTCAGCTTTCCAGAGCCAGGAACGGCAGTTGTTGCTGCCGCCCGCATCACAGAGGATCAAGAGCTTGTCCTCGTGCGGAAAGCGGGGGCGCGCCGGGTCGGCCCACCACTGTGCGATGGCATGGGCGGCAAATTCGGGCGTATCATAGGAGTTGCCCAGATAGACATAGCCTTGGTTATGGAGGATGTCATAGATGCCATACGGCACGGCCCGACCCAGCGCATCGCCAGGGAAATCATGCAGATTGACTTGCTCCGGCGCCTGACGCCAAGTGCGACCTTGGTTGGCGAAGTTGCCGATCAGTTCCTTGTTCTTGGTATCGACACTGATGACAGGATAGCCTGCGCGCAGGAACTGTTGTCGCACACGACGAATGTAGTCAAACTGGCGGTTGCGGTCGGGATGCACTGCGCCCGTCAAGCTCTTGCGGTTGGCGACCAAGCCAAAGCCCAGCTTGCGCAGCAGCCGACCGACTGTGGTGCGACCGATCCTGTATGCCTGTGCGCGCAGCCGAGATGCAATCGTGCGCAAGCTTAGTTTCACCCATTTCTGTTCATCTGTCGCTGAACCAGCGATGTCGTCGTTGACGATTTCCTTGATTCTGTCTTCTATAGCTGGACTTTTTTTTCCAGCGCTGGCCGCCCACCGCCCGGCTTGCGCACCCGGTCGGTTGGGCGTCCGGCCAAGTCGTCGTTTAACTCGCGCCGACCTCGCCGAATCGTGTTGACGTTCATACCGGTAATCTGCGCCAGCCGTTCGCTGCCGCCATGCCCGATGCGTTCGGCTTCCAACGCTACGTACCAGCGTCGATGCTGTTCGTTGAGCCGACTCAGCAAAACATTCATGCGATGGTGGTCCTCTTTGTCTGCATGGGGCTGCGGCGACTGACATATCTCACACTGACATTGATGGATCGGTCTCTGGCTCATCTCTTTGACTCCTTGTTTGTTCCTGTTCGTGGAGCCATTTTACGCCAAACACCGCTAATTTGTTAACGGACAGTTACTAAGGCTAGACTGCTTGAATCCTAGTCTCCAGTTGGCGAAAATTAGCCGCCCTTGGGAAAGTGGCTGAAACCCAAGCCCCAACGGTGCTGACATTTATACACTGTCAGTACTACCCGCCGAAGGGGAACAGCTTGCAGAGAGCAAGAACAAGGAGACAAATGGGGAGTCTAAGGGATACGACACAGGGATTAGTTACGGAATCCGTGATTGCCTGAGTGCTGAGAGGCATAAGGTAACGGAGTCTCCATAGTAGTCTGAGAGAGGGAAAGCCTCTTACATGGCGAAGGGAGACAGGTGTGTCAGACAGATAGATAGAGAGACATGCGTAATGCAAAAAAGTCGAAAATGTACTTGACGTCATCCAGAAAGAACGATAAATGGAAAGACACACTGGAGAGCCGTGTGCGGTGAAAGCCGCAAGCACGGTTCGGAGGGGGGCAGTAGGAAAAGTGCCAAAAGGCAACTCGCTTGCTGCCTACCCTACAATGGAGCAATCCACCAAGCCAGTGGAGGGCCAGTTCAATAGCCAGGAAACGGTGGTGACACACGGCCGCCTACATCCTAGACTCCTTCCCCATCGTCCGCCGCCACGACAAAGCCGACTTCGGCCACTACCGCTGGGGAAATGTATACCCTGTGAAATAGGGTTTGACTATCGGGGCGATGCTGGTGGGTGAGACGCCTAATCTGTCGTGGCTGATGCGGTAGACCCGCTGACGTATTCGAGGTTTACTTAGCCGAAAGGTCATGGGGGACAGACAGGAACAGTCCCCGCCAGGGGATGAGCCGATGTGCAGGCTACTCTAAAGGAACAAGCGGAGGAACAGGGTTGAAATGAATATGATGGATGTCCTTGTTGAGATGTGGAGATCTGAAAGGAAGCAGGACAATAGAAAACAGGTGCGCGATCTCATAGGCAACCTCGCGCTGGTGGCGGATCACGATCAAGATTGCACATTCATATATCGGGGCGAATCAGAGTGCCATGATAGAGTGAGTTCCGGTTTGTATAGACAGTTTTACGAACTTGATGATGAGTCTTTCGACATCATGAAAGCCCAGTGCAGGCAATTGAAGATGGCTCGAGCATTCGCCAAAGATGAAGACGATCCTGACAAAGTTTTGGCTCAAATACAACACAGAGGCGGCAAGACGAATCTCATAGACTTTACAGCCGATCTGAACATAGCATTGTTTTTTGCGTGCAACTATTCGCAAGACAAGGACGGGCGGATTATTTTTTTCGAAAATCGACAGTGGGACGATTACTGTATCAGACCTGCCATCCAGCCTTCCAACATGGCGGATGCTCAGAAAAGTCTTTTTGTTGTTTCAAACAAAGGCTACATCAGAGACGAAGACTTCACCGTTTACAAAATCCCGAGCGAATTGAAAGCGAGCATTCTGCGGCATTTGCGAAATGTGTACGGCATAGTACCGTCTACCGTGTATAACGACATAACCGGGTTTATCCGCGACCAAGATCGCTTCCCGGATTTTGAAGCAGATTTTTTTGCAGGACAAGAGTCCGCTGATGCAGGCGATTGGGACCAAGCGATTGATTTCTATACCAAATGCCTTAAAAATTCTTTTGAAGAAGGAATTGTAAACTACCTATACCTCCAAAGAGGGATAGCACATTTCAATGCTGGGAATTGTAGTGACGCTTTGGACGATTTGAAGATATTCGACCGGGGGAATTGGGAGGGGAAACCGGAATTACCTGAACAGTTCAGAAAATGGTTTGACAAAGCCAAGCGGAAGGAAGAAGAGCGTCCAAGAGGATTTCAAAGGGTAAAAGATACAGGAACGGCCGTAGAAAGCCACTGCATATGGGTCGAAGCACAGGACCCGGACGGAAATTCGGTGGATGGGGCGAGACTTAAATTGCTGAGCGAGGGAGGCTATGAATATAGCCAAAAAATCCAAAATGAGAGGGTGCAGGTGACCATACCTGGCGAATGCCATGGTAGTAAGTGCTTGTTCTGGTTCAACATGGATGGCTACCGCGGTGTCAATCCGGTACAGGTTCAGTTGGGAGACTCGTTCACAGCAACGCTGAAGCCCGAGGAAAGAAACCCAGGTGCGACAGAGGTTACTATCAAGGTCACTTGCGACATGACGGAGGTAACGTAGCGTTGCGGCGGGGCGGTGATTGGAATACTGCTGATTGTCGACTCTAGCTTGTAACCACACAAGCAGAACGGAATGTCCATTGGGTATTTGGCTTTGCTTGGTCTCCTAAATAGAGACACACAACCCACGTAACAGGAAGGTCCCGCAACCGTCCAATCTATGGTAATTTACGATACCAGCAGCATCCTGCCGCTGCTGGATACGACTCAAGGTGAACCATCACATCGCTATTGGATAAGGTCTTGGCGGACCTGACTTCAAAGTTGGATGACCAAGCCGAATTAGGCGTGTAAATCACGGTGCAGAATAAGGTGCCGGAGAAGGGACCGGTCAACAAAGGTCTGTAGCTTAGGATATAGCACAAGGTCGCTATGTTGGTCATCAGGGGTCTTCTGACAAACTTGGCCGAAAGCAGAGAGGTGTTTCACTCCGAAGCTGACTTCCAGCACGCCCTGGCATGGCATATCCACCAGACAATGCCAAAAAGTCAAGTCCGGTTGGAGTTCCCCATGCCGGTAGCGCATCGGAAGATGTACGTTGACATCTGGCTTCCAGTGGAGAAGATCGCCATCGAGCTGAAGTACGTGACTCGAAGCTTGGAACTGGAGCAAAACGGGGAATCCTTCGCCCTACGTAATCACAGTGCCCAGGACCAGAGACGATATGATTTTCTTCTGGATATTCAAAGACTTGAGCTTATGCGCTCTAAGCCGGAGTTGTGCGAGGCTGGACATGCGGTGCTGCTGACCAACGACTCGTCGTACTGGAACCTTCCAAGGAGCCGGGACACGGTGGACTCCGCCTTCCGCGTTCACGAGGGACGGGAGATCTCTGGAGAACTGGCATGGTCCCCCCGTGCCAGTCCGGGAACGATGAGGGGTCGAGAGTCACCGATACGGATAGAAGGTTCTTATTGTCTTCTCTGGCAAGACTATTCCGACTTCACTGAGGAGCCGCTGGGTAAATTCCGGTATCTTGCCGTTTCAGTATGTTGATAAAGCAACTTTCTTGTGGGAAAAGAAGAATATGGTTGGCCCCAATAATCAGACCAAGGGACGCTTAAAGCAGGTCGCCAACATCGAAATGTTCCAACTGTCGAAGCGGCACCGACAATCTGAATCCCTCCACCCTGGAATTCGTAACCTGACAATCGTCCCGCCGTAGGACAGAATCTTCTCCTTGCAGATCACACGATATGAGTCCGGTCCGCCGGCCGCGCCCAACACCCCGCCGCCATGCGCATCCCCCGCCCCCGCCCCTGGCGCGACCCCCTCGCCGCCGGCCGCCTCCTGCTCCTCTCCACCTTCGCCGACACCATCCGCCGCCCCACCGCCGCTTCCGCCGCCCTTGCCCACCGCATCCCCGTCCTCCACGCCGCACCGGGCGCCAAAACCGCAGCCCTGGGCCAGCAGGCCCCACCGCCGCCAAACCCGTCTACACCCTCCCCTCCCCCCACAACGCCCACCTCATCGCCCTCGGCGCCCAGTCCATCTCGCCACCCGCCCCGGTCGCCCTCCTCGCCGCCTGCATCGAACCCAGACTCTGATTAACGATGCGAGGCATCCCTCCCAAGGAACCTTCCCGCCAATCAAATCCCATTGCCAGTAGCCCCCACAAAATGCATAATGTCGCCAGGCCGCGCGCGCAACCGCCGGCGCCGCAAAGCAAACGCAACTTAGCCCTGCTCGCGGCTCGCAACCCGGTCCGCCTTTCGGACCCAACCTGAACACAGGAGAGGCCAGATGCTTCTTGACGAACTGATCACAGTCATCGAAACACTCAAACAGCGCATCACAGACCACGGCGCCATCCTGCAAGACAACGAAACACGTTCACGCATGGCCCTGATCGACCCCCTTCTCCAGGTCCTCGGCTGGGATACAACCGGACCCGGCAGGCGCAGCCACGGAGTAGCCGCCCCGAACACGCCTCCGACTCCTTTGGCCCGGTCGCGCATCCACACCTGCGAGAGCAGGAGTACTTACAAAATGCCAATACCCCCTCCCGACCCGGTCCAATCTGCGCTAAAGCTGCTCCAGGACGGCGGTCAGCAGTCTTGACAGCTGGGGAACCACCCTCTGGCCCGTTTCCAGGACCTCCTCGTGGTTGGTGTCGCGGTTCGAATCCAGTTGATCAACCGCCACATTCGTGATGGTGCTGATGCCCAGAACCCGCATGCCGGCGTGGACGGCAACCAGCGCCTCCGGCACGGTGCTCATCCCCACCGCGTCCGCGCCCACCTGGCGCAAATAGCGAACTTCGGCAGGCGTCTCAAAGTTGGGGCCGGCCAGATACGCGTACACGCCCAGGCGCAGCCTGATGCCCAGCTCGCGGGCCGTCTTCACAGCAAGCCGCCGCAAAGATGCCGCATAGGCTTCCGTCATTGAAGGGAAGCGCCCCCCGAACGATTCGATGTTGGGGCCAATCAGAGGGTTGTGCCCAGCCATGCCCGCGAAGTTCAAATGATCGACGATCAGCATCAGATCGCCGGCAAGGAATTCTGGATTCAGTCCGCCGGCTGCATTCGTCAGGACCAGCGTTTCGACGCCCAGGCGCCGCATCACCCGGATGGGGAAAGTGATCTCCTCCGCCGAATACCCTTCGTACAGGTGGATCCGCCCCTGCATCGCCACGACCGCCTGTCCGGCCAACCTGCCGACGATTAGCCGCCCTTCATGTCCCATCACCGTGCTGGTCGGGAAGTGCGGAATCGCCCCGTACGGGATGGCGACCGCGTCTTCGACCGACGCCGCCAGCGCGTTGAGTCCGCTGCCCAGCACCAGGCCGATCAGCCGCCGTTCGGTCAGCCGAAAATCGTGTCGGCCTGTCTGCGACCGCACAAAGTCTGCCGCGCGGTCATAGTCTGCAAGCGCAAATTGCCCGGGCATGGTTTTCCTGTCATCGATCGATAGCCGTCGTCACCTCGCTGCCTGTCTGCGCCGTTTCTATCCGACCTCTTCGGCATCCCCGTGGAAACGCGACGCCTCCACCCCCTGCATTTCCGGGTCGAGGACACGCCAGCGAAACTTCGCTGCCCAGTCGTTGGGCTTGCCCTCGACAACGTCGGCGATCAACTCGCCGAAAACCGGCCCGAATTTGAAGCCGTGACCGCTCCCCCCCGTAGCCACGCTCAACCCTTCCTTCTCCGGGTGGCGGTCGATCCAGAAATGCTCGTCCAGCGTGTCAGTGTACAGGCAGCGGCGCGTGTAGGTGATCTCGGCGTCCAGCAGCGCAGGGAAGGTGTCCTCCAGGAAGATGCGCAGTTGGGCGAAGTCCTCCTCGTGGACAACCCGCTCATCGTGTTCCGGGTGGAGTCTCACGCCGACACCGTGACGTGCCACCTTGACGATGCCTTCGCGCAGCAGCGGGAATCCGTACCAGCCGGTGCGGGCTGAATCGGCCATAAAGACGACAAAGTTGGGCGGCGTGAACAGCGTATTGTCCTTCGCCTTCAGGTGGAAAATCGGGTGTCCGGTCGGCTTCATCACCTGCTGTAACTCCGGCAGCAGCCAGGGCGTCCACGAACCGGCTGCCAGCACTGTGTGGTCCGCCTCGAACGTTTCCCCTTCGCGCGTACGTACCCCCCGCACACGGCTCCCGCTCACAATGAGTTCATCGGCAGTCTGGCCGGGCCGCACGGCCACGCCCGCGTCCGCCGCCCATTCGACCAGTTTGCCCACGACACGTTCGCTCTCCGCATATCCGCCCCGCGCGTGATAGAAACCGTCTACATAGACGCCGGTGCTCCAGGCCGGAAAACGACTTGCGATCTCGTCAGCCGACACCCGTTCCGGTTTCTGACCCTCCTCCAGCAGCGTCCGATAGCTCTTGTCAAGGAATTCGCTGTCGGACATCGGGCCCTGGACCGCCAACAAGACGCCGGTTTCGTGGTACAGGGTTTCGCCGAATCGCTCATTCCAACGGTGAAATCCCTCAATTGCGCGTATCACCATGCGCATGTACTGGCGGTCGCTGCCGTACTCCATGCGCACGACTTTGCTGACATCGGTGGAAGCGGCCAGCGGATAGGGCAACGGGCCGGGGTCGATCAGTGTGACACGGTAGCCTCTTGTGCGCAATTCCAGTGCCGTCGTCACACCGAAGATGCCCGCGCCGACGACGAGAAAGTTGGAAGAGGTGGTCATTGTGCTGCTCCTGTCGGCCTCTGGCCTCCGGTGGCCTGTCGATCCAGGGCGTGCTTCCCGCTTCGCTCTGTCCAGAGCGAAGCGGCCCGCGCTCACACACTAAAGCTTCAGACTGTTCAGGCGGGACAAGGCAGCCTCTGCGCCCGATTCGAGCAGGCCGCCGTCGTTGATCGCGGTGACGAACCGGAAGCCTTGTTGGGCTCTGTGGATTGCATCGTCAACGCTGCGTCCGGCAATGCCCGGGACCTTGCCCGTGTTCTTGCACGCCTGCAAAATGGCTTCAAGCGCACGCCCGTGCTCTTCGCGGTCGTCCATCTCCGACGGGAGGAATCCCAGCGAAAGTGACAGGTCTCCCGGTCCGGTCCAGCAGCCGTCGATGCCGGGCGTGCTCAGGATTGCCTCCGCGTTCTCGACGGCCTCCGCGCTTTCCAACTGCACGGCAACGAAGAGTTGCTCCTCTATCCACTCAGGGTAGTCTGCTCCATAAACTTTTGCCCGCCCCCACCCCCACGAGCGTCTGCCGGCAGGAGGAAGATGACAGGCGTCGGAAGCGGCACGCGCCTGCTCCGGCGTATCGACCATCGGCACGATGACGCCCAGCACGCCCTCGTCCAGCAAGCGGCCGATAAAGGTGTAGTCATTGCGGGCGACGCGGGCCATCGGTATGGCGGGACTCCCGTTGATGGCGACGAGCGCGGCGATGGCGCTGTCTTCTCCCCAGGAACCGTGCTGCCGGTCAATCATCACGAAATCGATGCCGCTGCGGCTCAGCAGTTCGGCGTTCAGCGTCGAGCCCATCGCTAGACCGAATCCGAAAGCGGGCTGACCGGCGAGCATCTTCTGTTTGGCTGTGTTGAGAATCACTTCGTCCCTCCTGGAATGGCAGTCTCAAAGGCTGTGAACCGATTCGACAAGCAGTTGAAGGCATCCGCAGATGCGCGAGAAAGGGGAGTTGGTCCAGTTGCGAATGCGCGTGCATCGTCTGATGCGCGGCATTGCCTTCTGATAGTAGCGGTAGATGCATCCTATGTCAAAGGCGGCGCCTGCCTCGCCAGGGCAGTCGCATCTAATCTGAATCCCGTTTGAAACCGGCACTTTTCGGGCGCACAAAGCAACTGAATCGTAGCCGTCTCGCCTGCCCCTACCCTTCGTGCCCCTTCGTGCCCTTCGTGGATCTCCCAGCCCTGCCATCTGACCATAGACAGTCGGAAACTCGCCCCCATTTTTGGCTGAACCGCCTCCCCCCACCCACCTGCCGCGCCAATACCTCCCCTATCCAAAGCAAAAGATTTCAGAGTGTGCTACATTGCTTTCGTAGCAACCAAAAAGCCCAGCCGCACCCCTGCGGCAACCACACAAAGAGAGGATTGAAATGACTTCAACACCCTGCAAAAGCCGCAAGAAAGACGGGACCCCCTGCCGCGGCAACGGCCTCGACCAACTCGACGGCTACTGTATCGCCCACGCACCCCCGACAAAGCATTGGAATGGCGCTCACGCGGCGGCAAGGCCTCGTCAGCCGCCGCCCGCGCCGACAAACGCATACCCGACCGCCTGCGCCACACCATCGAAAAACTGTCCACCGGCATCGACCAAGTCCTCGAAGGCAAGCTCGAACCCGCCGCCACTGCCGCAGCCTCCCCTGCCGCCAGTTGCCCGCAACCACCCGTCTACCGTCAAGCGCCTAAATTTTTTTTCTCAATCTCTCGTAAACTCTCATGAACTCTCGTAAACTCTCATGAACTCTCGTAAACTCTCGTAAACTCTCGTAAACTCTCATGAACTCTCGTGAACTCTCGTGAACTCTCGTGAACTCTCGTGAACTCTCGTAAACTCTCGTCCATCTCTTGTAAACTCTTGTAAATTCTCGTAAACTCTCATGAACTCTCGTCCATCTCTCGTACATGCGCTCCTGCCTGTCAAACCCTCCATCCGCCGCCAAAGGCCCTCCAGCCCAACCCACACTCGCCCGCCGCGACCACCCGCGCGTCCTTCGCCAGCCGCCCATCTGCCGTCATGCGCCCAAAATTTCTTACCCAATCTCACCCAATCTCTCGCAATCTCTCGTCTAACGCTCCTGCATCTCTACGTGCCGTTTACATTTCAAAGAATCGGACAAATAGACAACTCCTACAGATTGCCTGCAGCAAGAATCCCACTGCGATTCCCCGGTGCCCATGCACGAAGACCCGCGATCTGCGCCGGCGCCGCCGCCGTTAATCATCCCCATCACACAAACTGCGTAAATCACAGTTTAAACAAATGCCAACCAGCCCTCGTACGCGCGCTCCTGCCCGAGCACAACCCCTTCAACCCCCACAGCCGACGCGTCACTCTGCTCCCTTCCGCAAAATTTCTTTCAGAGAGAGCAAAGAAACACATGAATTCACGCGGCAAATCGCGCCACTTCGCGCCAATTTGATACTCACCTCACGCACCGACAGGATCACAGAGCAGGGCATCACATGAATTCATGCCGCGCTTGACGTCACGCTGCGCCTCTGCCCCGCCCGCCGCGACCACGCCCGCGGCCTTCACCCAGCCGCCCGTCTGCCATGATGATGGCGCGCAGACAGGGAATCCGACCGATTCCGGCAACTGATGACCGCCTTATTGGCCGTAAACCACCTTCAATCGGCAAGCGGATAGCGGCTTCCATCTGTCATCACACTTTTTGCATTGAATTTCCGGCTGATTTGGCGCCCGGATTCAGATGCAATCGCCCTGCCTGCCTCGCCCGATGATGCCGTGCGCTGCCAGTATGTTACAATTTCCTGAATTGGGATTCCCTCTCACTATTCTATCGGCGTCTGTTTGGCCGTCCCGGTGTCGGCAAAAGCGACTGCCCGCGAGGATCAATGCGGCCGCGCCGTTTACCGGATCGCACCTCTGTCGCGGCGGCGTCCGCGAACCGCAAGCGATATGTTCGTCGCGCAGCCGACAGTTCCAATCAACCTTTTGGCAGTCGTCATACCCCAAACTGTGCCTGAACCAGAAATGGATACGCCGCCCAACCCTTCGCCTGTTCGCGAGTCTTCCTCCACCAAACTGGTGTTCATCGTTTCAGGGGCGGTCGCGTTCGCCATAATGGGCGATTCGCTGCTGTACGCGATTCTCCCTCTGGCGGCGGGCGATCTGGCATTGTCGCCCGGACAAGTGGGGCTGTTGCTTAGCGCCAATCGCCTCATCCGGCTATTCTCCAATACCTGGCTCAGCGCACTGTTCGCCCGCTTCGGGCCGTACCGAACGTTTGTCATCTCAGCCATTTTGGGCGTGCTGACGACAGCCGCCTATGGGCCGGGATGGGGCTTCGTCGTTCTGCTGGCAGCGCGGATTGCCTGGGGAATCAGCTGGTCCGGCCTGCGCCAGGGCACCTTCCAGTCAATATGGGCCGGAGCCGGATCGGATGCGGGCCGTTTGATGGGGTTTTCGTGGGGCATCGTGCGCGGCGGCAGCGCTATCAGCGCCGTGCTCGGCGGCTTTCTCTTCGACTACTTTGGATTTCAGGTATCTGTTTGGACCATCGCGGCCTTTTCAGCGATTGCGATCCCGATCGCGGCCGGACTCTCCTGGCCGGCCAGCGCGTCGCCGGCGCCGGCAGCGGACAGCGGTCATTTGCCGGAAGCCAGAGCCTGGCGCAATGTGCTGGCTACAGGTCACCGTTCACTTGTCACCGCAATTTCCAACCCTTTGCAGCGCGCCGTCTTGCTGGTTGGATTCTTCAAACTGCTGCTCAACTCGATTCTGATGGCCACAGCTTCCATCTTTCTGGCCAACCGCTTCGGCAACGGCTCCGGGGTGATTCTGTTGGGCTTGCAGGTTGGCGCGCTGTCCGGAATCGTACTCGGGACCCGCTGGTTCTCCGATCTGTTTCTCGGCGCGGCAATGGGCGCCCTGGCCGACCTGATCGGGCGCATCCGCTTAACCATCGCGCTCGTCTTCCTGCTCTGCCTTGGGCTGGCAGTCATGCTATGGATTTCCAGCAGCATGTCGATTCTTGCGCTCTTAACTGTGCTCGTCGTCAGCACCGGCGTCAACGTCGTGCTCGACGCCTACGCCAACCAGGCGGCCCTGGTCGCGCCCCAGCCGCAGATGTTCGTTGGCGCGTACGCAACCGCTTCGGATCTGGGATCAGCGGTAGGCCCATTATTTGCCTTCTCCATGGTCACGGCGGTCGGTTTTGCGCCGGTTTACGGCGTTGCCGCGCTGCTATTCGTGCTGACTCTGTCGCATCTAGCCATGCTTGACGCCCGCCTTGCCAAAAAGCGGCCGTCAATAGCCGGCGGCTAGTGGAGCTACTTTTCACTGTTCACCCTCCTCCGCAATTGCGACAGGAAATGCCATGCAGTTCATCGGCCACGAGATCACCGTTACCCTGCCAAGCGGCTTCTCGCTGGAGAAAAAACCACCCGTGCCGGAATCATTCCAGTGGCAGGGAAAGCTGCATACGGTGACGGAGATGCTGGCGATGTGGCATCGTTACGGCAAGCCGGAGATTCGAACGCAGGGCGGCCGACCACCCTACTTTGTTCGCAGCGGCCGCACGCAGGGATCGTGGGGTCAGGGCCGCGTCTATTACCGCATACGGACGAAGAACGGGCGGCTGTTTGATCTCTACTACGACCGCGCGCCCAAGGGTCAGCGCCGCGCCGGCTCCTGGATACTGTGGCGGGAGCTTTCCGCCGATGAGGTAGAGGTCGGTCTCGATAGTGAGGAAGGCAAATAACGACCGACAGGCCGCTATTCGCCCGTGTTTCGCAAGTCGGGCAGATAGATGCGGAAGCCGCTGGGCGTTGCCGTCGGCGCTGGCGTGGGGACCGGCGAAGGCACGTCGGCTGGCCGCGGTCTGGCTGTTGCGCCGCTGCTTTGGGTCGTCTGCACGGGCACATCGCTCAGTGTTACAAGGTCAATCAGCGCGCTCGTGCGCCGGTTCGGTGATGTCTCGTACACGTTGAAAATAAGCGTGATCTCCCTGCCCGCGTACTGGCTCATGTTGAACGAGCGGTACTGCCAGTTGCTGCTGTGCCGCTGGACCAGCATGTAGTTCGCCGCCTGGCCCTCCTCCACCGCGATGACTTCGAACGAGTCGTTGCCCGAAGAAGGTTCGTCGCTCACAACACGATAGGCAAAGGCCAGGTACGGGCGGCCCGTGGGCACCGACACCCGTTGGGACACGGTGCTGTTGCCGCCATCGCTGCCTTCGGTTCCGGGAACGCCTACATTTGGCACGAAGGTGCTCGCCAGCCGCAGCGCGTGATCCGAAGTGTTCGGCTGGCCTTCAATCTGCGAATGGGAACTGCCGGACTTTGTCCAACTGGTGAATTCGTTCTCAAAGTCCCCGTTCGTCACCGCGTTCGTGCTCGGCGCATAGAGCAGCGCCAGGTTATCGTTCGTGCTGAAGGCCCGCCGGCGGATGAGAAGCTGGCCGCCAACCGTTATATTCCAGCTGCCGATTGGCACGTCAATCGCGAAATTGCCGCTGGCGTCGGTGGTCGCCGTCTTTTCCCCGATTTTCACTTCGACCCCGGCCGCGTTCTCCCCGGCCGGATTGATCACTCTTCCGGTCACCACACTGTTTTCTGCGATGGTCGTTTCCGCCAGAACGGTTTTCCCCTCCAGTTTGTACCCCAGCCGGTCCTCAGCCTCTATGCTGAAACGATATTGCGTGCCAGTCTCCCCCTCGTAGAACGCGCTGCCATAGGCCGCAGTGCTCTCCTGCCACAACTCCCACTCTCCGTCCTCAACCTTGGCCCAAACGGTAACCGATTTTACCCCCGCGCCCCAGTCGTTCACCCGCCACGTCACTGCGAATTTGGGCGGTGAGTAGGTCGGCATGCCCACAATCGAGGCGGTCGGGGGCAGCGTGTCCTTTTCGATCAGCAAGACCGGCTTGCCGAAGATTCCCCTGCCGTATCCCCCATGACCGTCGGGCCAGTTCGCATTGGTGGCGCCGGCCAGACTGACCTCATAATAACCGTCTGTCGGCGTCAGTTCCGTTTCCGTGCCGTCCATCTCAATCATACGCGCGCTCGTTCCGGTCGCCGGGATGCTGCCGGTCTCCGCCTCCGAAGTGAGCGCCCAGGTCAACAGGCGCCGTTCTTGCGTCTCCGGGTGATAGAATGCCACGCGCCGCACGCGGAAACGATCGATATCGCCCCAGGAAACCTCCGTGTTAGTGAGGTGCTCATTTGCCAGCTTGAAGGCCGAATAGGCCAACCGCTGTTCGGCGCCGGAAGGGGAGCAGTAACTGGTGCTCTCGTTCTTGGCAAGCCCGAAGCCATCCGGCGAGTCGACCGCCACAACGTTGCCGCAGTCATCATGCAGCATGAAGTGGAAGATCGGCCCGCCCCCCGCCAGCCGTGTATAGGCGATGTTCTGCCAGACATAGGAGGCCTGCTCGTCGGCCGTCGCCCGCCACGGGCTTGGACAGGTCGGCCCCGGGTAATCGTTGCAGACCGGCACGCCGCTCTCCGTAATCCAGATCGGCTTGTCTGCCCAGCCCCGCTCGTCCAGCGCCCTTCGCACGCGATTCGTGTACTGATAGCCTACGTAGGCTAGCGAGTAGTGATGTGTGCCCGCCGCGTCGAAAAAGCCGCCGTACGTGGCGCTTAAAGTATCTGTTTGCAGCGAGTTCAGCATATCGTAGAGCCATTGGCCGTTGGCAAAGTGGGCTAGGCCGCCGAACACGACGAAGGCGTCGGGATCGACCCACTTGATGACGATGTACGCCACCTTAAGCAGGCGGGCGTACTCCCTCGGCGTACCCGACCAAAAATGGCATAGGTCAGGCTCGTTCCAGACCTCCCAGTGCCTGACATTCGTGCCCGCGTCTCCGCCGGGCATATAGCGCTGCACCGCCCCGCCGACAAAGCGCGCCCACGGGTTGGTAGGATTGAGACGCGTGCCAGTTGACGCTTCATCGCTGCCGTTGACGAAGATCGGGTTCCACAGGCCGAAGGGCGCCGGCGGCCCTTGCTCGCGCGAGCAACTGCCGGACTGCGCCCTCACCCCCGGTTCGTAAGGATCCTCGCCGCCGCTTTCGGTCGCGGCCTGCACCAACTCCTCGGAGTAGTCGGTGACCCCGATAATGTCGCACTCGCCCCCTGTCTCCTGCGGATTGCAGTTATCGGGTTGACGCATCTGGCCAGGCGGCAGCTGCACAAACGATCCCCCTAACGACGTGGCCACTGCCCGCCCGCCGATACGGTACTGGCGCGGCGTGCCCAGCAGAATCGCCAGTGTGTTCAATCCCAGGCTTTCATTGGCGCGGATGGCCGTGTCCTGGCTCGTCCAGGTGAATTCGCCGTAGCGTTTTTCGACCTGCTCCCAGTAGACCGGGAAACGATCCATGCGCACGCCGGTGTCGACGCCGCGCTGGATGCGCTGCGTCCCGCTGTGCGTCTCAGCCGAGTTGACGAACGCAAGGCCAAAGTCGGAGATCGTGAGGGTCCTGGTATACGGTTCTGTCGTTGTATCCTGTTGCAGACCCGACTCCAACTCACCGGCAACCGCGTCAACCGGCCCCCCGACCCCATAGAGCAGCGCTAGGACTGAAGTCGCAATGATGACGGCAAGTAAGACCAGATTCACCACTGTTTTTGAGCGGGGCCAGAGTGTTGGTTTATCCCGGAGAGAGGAAAGATCTGTTTTCAAAGAGGCTTGTGAATACTTCACCTGAAATCCGTTAGCTATTGTTCATCGGTCACTGATTTCGCTGACCGCAACCGATCGTTTTTCTCTCAACGACAACCCCGCGGCCAGCGCCAGCTTGACCGGCGCCCGGCCGTCCCTCCCTGTCACCTCGACCTGGCTGTCCTCGACTACGGCGCGGATGAAGGAGCGCAATTCTTCGGCGTAGGCGGCCTGATAGCGTTCGAGGAAAAAATAGTGGGGCTTGGAATGGATCACGCCAGCGTCAGTCTGCCGGATGATCCGATCCGGCGTGTTGTTCTCGCAGGAGACCGAGCCGAGCGAGCCGAGGACCTCCACCTTCTGATCATAACCGTAAACGGCTTGGCGCGAGTTGGTGATCACGCCCAGCGCGCCGCTGCGGAAGCGCACCGCGACCACGGCCGTGTCGATGTCGCCCGCCTCGCCGATAGCCGGGTCTACGCGCACGGCCCCACTCGCTGACACCTCGTCAATCTCGTCGTCGAGCAGAAAGCGCGCCATGTCAAAGTCGTGGATCATCATGTCCAGAAAGATGCCGCCCGACCTCTCAATGTAGCTCAGCGGCGGCGGCTCCGGATCGCGGCTGGTAAACTGCACGAGATAAGGGGTCCCAACCTCCCCCTTGCGCACGGCGTCGCGCACGCCGCGGAAGTTGGCGTCAAAGCGGCGGTTGAAGCCGATCTGCAGTTTGACGCCGCTCGCTGCCACGGCTGCCAGCGCCGCGTCAACTGCGCCCAAATTCAGCGCGATCGGCTTTTCGCAGAAGACGTGCTTGCCCGCCCGCGCCGCCTCGATGATGAAATCGGCGTGCGTTTCCGTACTGGAGCAGATGGCGATGGCATCAATTGCGGCGTTGTCAAAAACCTCAGCCGGGTCGCCGCTGGCCTGTGGAATGCCAAAACGCTGAGCCGCCGCGCAAGCGGCGGCGTGCACGACATCGGCGATGACAACCACCTCCGCCTCGGCAATATGGCGCGTCATATTTTCGGCATGTACCTGCCCGATCCGTCCGGCGCCGATGATCGCGAATCGCACTGTACCGTTCAAGCGCTTCTCCTACCCACTATTCGTTGATCTCCTGCATCGAGACCCAGCGCCCTGTGCGTGCGCTCAGAGCGGCGGCATCGGTGATTCGTTGAATGACGGCTCCGTCTTCAAAGCTGGGGCTGAACGGTTGCCCGTCGGCGATGGCGTTGATCCAACCCCTGGTCATATGATCCTCGACGCGAAAGACATCGCGATAGGTGCTGTGGACCGTATCGCGGCGCGCTTTGCCCCACACATGCTCCGGGATCTGAAGCGGGCGGGTCGGCCCTTCGCCGCGGCGTGTGCCATGCACCTCCTGCCCGTCCACCCAGTCGATGACGCTGCGGAGCGTGCCTTCCGCCCCGTGTAGGTCGAACTCGTGGCGCTGGCCGAAGACGGTCTCCTCCGTACAGACGGCCGAAGCATGTACTAGACCTTGCGCACCATTGGCGAACTTCAATAGCGTGTAGGCGCCGTCCTCCGTGCGCTCATACGGCTCACCCTCCGGCGTCAGGGACGGTCGCTCCACGAACTCGCCCGTCAGCGAGAAGACATCGGTTACGTCGCCGAACCACCAGTAGGCCAGATAGAAAAAGTGCGAAGCGATGTTGCCCAACACGCCGGTCGCCGCGAACGCCCGGTCATCGCGCCAGCTGTAACCCCCTTCGCGCGCGTAGCCCGTGTAGTAGCGCAGATTCATGTGATAGGGCTTGCCGATGTAGCCGTCGTCGAGCAGTTCCTTGATATACCGGTTCGTCGGCATGAAACTGTAGGTGAAGGGCGTGCAGTGGATCAACCCCTTCTCCGCTGCCAGCGCCGCCATCTCCGCCGCATCGCTGTAAGTCAGCGCCAACGGCTTCTCGCACAGCACGTGCAAGCCCGCGTTCAGCGCCTTCATGGTGATCGGATAGTGCGTTTCGTGACCCGACGCGACGACCAGCGCCTCGATCTCTCCGCTGTTAATCAACGAATCAACATCCGTATAGACCTGCGGAATCTGCCAGCGCGCGGCAAAGTCATCCGCCCGTTCCCGGTTGCGCCCGCAGACGGCGACGACATCGGCCTGTGGGTGCGCGTCCAGCGCCGGCAGATACATCGCATCCGCCCACCAGCTTGTGCTGACGATTCCCACGCGTACCTTGCTTGACATGTCTCTTCTCCCCGTCAGTTACTCTGGTCTGCATCAGCCCGCCCCGCCGATGAACCCAGACATGACCGCATTCGACTCCAACTGCCCCGCGGCGGGCTACGCAATACGAAATACGCAGTGGCGCGCAGCTCGGTTACCCACTGGAACTCGTCTACCCAGTCCCCTCCTCCACGACCGGCCGCACATCCTCCCACGCACCGCTCTCCCAGGAGCGAGTCATCGCCTCCTGCACTTCGGCCAGCCTCAGGGCATCTGCAAAACTGGGCGCGCGCTGCACGCCTTCCGCGATCGACATCAGGAAATTGTGTGCCTCGAGCACCTTCAGATCCTCATAGCCCAATCCAATGGCGTCGCCCGGATTGAAACGAGCGTGGTAAGGGTAGGCAGGTCCGCCGAGTAGCGTCGTGTAGCCATCGTGCATCCCGTCGGCGCTCGGCAAATATAGCTCCAACTCGTTCATTCGCTCGAAATTGTATTTGGCCGCCCCCTCGCTGCCGTTGACCTCGAAGGACATCTCGCACTTCGGCCCGAAGATCGCCCGGCAGGTCTCGAAACTGCCCTGCGCGCCGTTCTCAAACTCCACTAGCGTGCCCACGTAGTCCTCGTTTTCGACCTCACCGGTCGGGTCGCCTGGTTCGCCGACCGAAAAGTGCGTGCCCTGGCCAGGCACCGGCAGCGGGCGCTCTCGAATGAAGACATGCCTGTTGCTCACAAGGCGCTTGATCGGGCCTGCGAGCATGTGCGCCATGTCGACCGTATGCGACATGATGTCCCCCAGCACGCCCAGGCCGGCCTGTTCCCGTTTGAAGCGCCAGGTCAGCATACCATAGGGGTTGCTGCCGTACATCGTGAAGAAGCGCCCCCGGTAATGGGTCAACTGGCCGATCTTCCCTTCGTCGATCAGATTCTTGCAATGCTGCACCATCGGCGCCCAGCGGTAGTTGAAGCCGACAAAGCTCATCACACCGGCCTCACGCGCCATGCGTTCGATCGCCGCCGTCTCCTGCGGGCTGCGGCCCACCGGCTTCTCGCAGAAGACATGCTTGCCCGCCGCCGTGACTGCCTCTACCATCTCCTTGTGCAGATAGTTGGGCGCGGCGATATTGACGACCTGCACGTCCGGGTGGGCCACGACCTCGTGCCAGTCCGTCGTCGACTCTTCGAATCCCAGCGAGGTCTTGGCCCCCTCCGCTCTGTGCGCGACATCGTCGGCGCAGATCACCAGCCGCGCGCGCACCCCGAGGTCGTGGAAGCGATCATTCACCAGCCGGTACGAGCGGCTATGGACCGTGCCCATCCAGCCCATGCCGATAACACCTATGCCAATCTCTTGAGCCATGTGAAACTCAACCTCCATAGATTGCGACGGCCTCGATTGTCCATCATTTGATGCCCCGCGTTCCGGTTCAGACAGCGGCAGCGATCAAGCTCAGAACCTGCGGCTCCATTCCTGCGGCCAGCGCTCGACCACAACTTTCGTTTGCGTGTAGAACTCGACACCGTGGCGGCTCTGCGCGTGAAGATCGCCGAAGAAGCTCTCGTTCCAGCCGCTGAAGGGGAAGAAGGCCATCGGCGCGGCCACGCCAATGTTGATGCCGACGTTGCCTGCGTCCACCTCGTGACGAAACTTGCGCGCCACCGCGCCGCTGCTCGTGAAGAGGCAGGCCATGTTGCCGTAGGCGCTGACGCTGCGGTCGTTGATCAGCGCAATCGCTTCCTCAATCGTATCGGCGTGCATCAGGCTGAGCACCGGTCCGAAGATCTCAGTGCGGGCGATCTGGCTGGTCGGCTCGACCGCATCCAGAACCGTGGGGAAGACCCAGTAGCCGTCGTCGTAACCGGCCACGCTCTTCTGCCGTCCATCCACCAGCACGCGCGCGCCCTCCTGCGCGCCGGACTCGATCAGGCCCTCGATGCGCTCCTTGCTTTCGCGGGTGATGACAGGTCCCATCTCCGTTTCGGCGTCCAACCCGTAGCCGACTTTGCGGCTGGCGGCCAGGTCGGCGATGCCTTCGGTGAAGGGGTCTTTGGCCTCCCCGACGGTAACGGCGACCGACACCGCCAGGCACCGTTGTCCCGCGCAACCAAAGGCCGAATCGCCCATCATCTGCGTGGTCATATCAATATTGGCGTCCGGCATGATAACAACCGGATTCTTGGCGCCGCCCTGGCACTGGGCGCGTTTGCCGTTTGCGGTGGCGCGGCTGTAAACATACTTCGCCACCGCGGTCGAGCCAACGAAGCTGACCGCGCGAATGTGCGGGTGATCGAGGATCGCGTTGACCGTGTCCGCGCCGCCGTTGACCAATTGCACCACGCCCGGCGGGAAGCCCGCTTCCTCGATCAGCGCGAACAGCTTCTGCGTGGTCATGGGGACCTTTTCGCTCGGCTTGAGGATGAAGCAGTTGCCGGTGGCGACGGCATAGGGAAGAAACCAGAGCGGGATCATGCCGGGAAAGTTGAAGGGCGTGATCGCGGCCACAACGCCCAGCGGCTGGCGCAGCATGTGCTCGTCAATGCCGCGCGCGATGTCCTCGTTGTTCCAGCCCTGCATCAGCGAGGGCGTGCCGCAGGCAACCTCGACGTTCTCGATGCCGCGGCGCATCTCGCCCACGCTCTCGGTTAAAGTCTTGCCGCACTCATTGGTGAGGATGCGCCCGATCTCGTCCAGATGCTCTTCGAGCAGCATCTTCAGGCGGAAGAGCGGCTGGATGCGATCAACCACGGGTGTTTCGCGCCACTCGGCAAAGGCATCCAGCCCGGTCCGCACCGCCGCGTCAAGCACCGCCGCCGGTGATAGGCCCACCGTGGCGATCGCCGCGCCGGTGGCCGGGTTCAGCACGTCGAGCGCGTCGCTCGCGCCGCCGCGCTGCCACTGGCCGTTGACAAAGTTGAGTAGTTCCTGCTTTTGAGTCATGTCTCATTCCTCTTCTATGAGAAAATCTCGCTTAGCGCGATTTTGAAGCCCAGCGCTCGATCGACGACTTCGCCTTCGTTGTATACTTGCAACTCCATGTCCGGTCTGAAGATGACCACCTGCTTGAAAGGAGGATGCACCAGCCAAACCGATTTTACTCCGAACCGGAAATAGCTTTCGATCCTGGGAATGAATTCGTTTATGCTCTGGGAAGGCGTAACGATTTCAAAAACGGTCAACGGAGCTTCTCCTACGCGTATTTCGTCTCGCAGCCAGTCCAACTGCCGCTCGCTAGACACAATTAAGTCCGGTGTTAGCGGCGGCTCAGTGGCAAGCGTGATTTCACTTCCAACCAGGTATTGGTCCTGGTAGGCCGATATGAGTGCAAAGGAAAGCTTTGCCTGCACAACTCCATGATTGAGGCTAGGCAAAGGTTTTCCCCGTTCTTGTTCGTATTCTTCGTCCAGAAGAGTTTCTGGCGCAAGCGTCATGGTCACTGCCTCCTTCCATTCCGATTGCCATGGGCCGTCGGAAAGGTTTCGGTCCCTTTCCCGTTTGAATTCATAATAGGCCAACTATCCTGTATGCACTTCAAGCCAATAAGCAATGGCGCTGGACTCCCAACTTTGCGGTCAAATGCAATACCGCTTCTGCTCGCGCGTCTCTTCCCACTCCTCACGCGCGGCGCTAACCGAGTCCAGTTCGCTCACTTCGGCGACAGGCACTTCCCACCAGCTTTAGCCGTGCAAGCCTAGGAGGCGGTCGATGGGCCACTCACGATGAAAATGTCAGCCAGCGCCACATTAACGTCCAGCGTCGGATCGACGACTTTGCCTTCAATGAAGACCCGTGGCTCCATGTCCGACGTGAAGACGGCTACCTGCTTCAGAGGCGGTTGCACCAGCCAAACTGATTGTACTCCGAACCGGAAGTATGTTTCTATCTTGGGAACAAGATCTTCAACGCTTTGAGAACGCGACAGGATCTCGGCTACGGTTATCGGTGGGTCGACCGCGCGAATCTCGTCGCGCAGCCAGTCCGGTTGTCGAAAATTACATACTGAGATATCGGGCGTGGTCGCAGGCTCGGTTGCAAGCGTTAATTCGCCTCCGACGATATATCTTTCTCCGCAGGCTGTACGTAGGGCATGCTGCAACTGAGTCTGCACGAAAAAGTGATTGTAGCTCGGCATGGGTTTTCCACGCTCCTGCTCGTAATCCTCCACCAGGCTTGTTTCCGGTGGTAGTATCGTTGTCATCGCGCGTCTCCTCATCAATAGCCATGCGCTACTCGACCCGGTTCTTCAGGCTCCCGTCCCGTTCCGGGACTGAGCAGGGAATGGCAAGCAGTATCCCAACGGCCGCCCGGATCATCAAATGAAATACCGCTCCTGCGTGCGCATCTCTTCCCACTCCTCGCGCGCTGCGTTGACCCTGTCCAACTCACTCACCTCGGCGACCGGCACATCCCACCAGCCGTAGCCTGGCACGCCCAGGTAGCGGTCGCTCGGCACATGGATGACCGTGGTCCTGTCAACTGACTTGGCGTCCTGCAGCGCCTGCACCAGGTCGCCGACACTCTGGCAGCGGATGACATGGCAGCCGAGGCTCTCGGCGTTGGTCGCCAGGTCCACCGGCAACACGTCGACATCGTAACCGACCTCGTCCGTGGGCAGGCCGTTGAAGGACTTGCCGTTGCGGTGGGGCGCTTCGACCTGGTCCGGGTAGATATAGCGCGTGCCGAAACCGTCTTGCCCCAGCCCTCGGCTGAGGGCGCCAATCGAGCGGAAACCGCTGTTGTCCATTAACACGACCGTCAGCTTGTAGCCCTCCTGGATCGAGGTGATCAGGTCGGAGTTCATCATCAGATAGCTGCCGTCGCCCACCATCACGTAGACCTCGCGCTCCGGTTCCGCCATCTTGATGCCCAGGCCGCCGGCGATCTCGTAGCCCATGCAGGAGTAGCCGTACTCAAGGTGGTACTGCTTGGCATGGCGCGCCCGCCACAGCTTGTGCATGTCGCCCGGCAGGCTGCCGGCCGCGCAGATCATCACCGCATCCGGGTCGCCTTGCTCATTGACCGCGCCGATCAGCGCGCCCTGATAGGGCAGCCCGCTCTCAGCCGTGTGGATGTCGTAGTTGCGCTGGACCTCGGCCTCCCATTCATCGTGCAGGCGCTGCGCCTCGGCGACATTCTGGTCGCTGTTGCGGTAGCCGTTCAGGAGTTCGCCAAGCTCCTCCAACGTGACGCGGGCATCCCCCACCAGTGGAATCGCGCTATGCTTGTAGGCGTCAAACTCGGCCACATTGATGTTGACGAACTTCACGTCAGGGTGCTTGAATGCCGTCTTGCTGGCGGTAGTGAAATCGCTGTAGCGTGTGCCGATGCCGATAACCAGGTCGGCCTCGTCCGCGACTTTCTCCGCCGCGAACGTCCCGGTCGCGCCCGTCGCGCCCAGTTGCAGCGGATGATCGTAGGGGAGGCTGCCCTTGCCTGCCATCGTCTCGCCCACGGGAATGCTGAAGCGATCGACAAAACCGTGTAGCGCCGCGGTCGCCTCGCTGTAGAGGACGCCGCCGCCGGCGATGATCAGCGGTTTGCGCGCCGCGCGGACCGCGTCCGCCGCCTGTTGCAACGCGTCCCGGTCCGGCCGGTTGCGCGCGATGCGCCAGATGCGTTTCGCAAACAGCTCCGAAGGATAGTCGTATGCTTCGGTCTGCACGTCCTGCGGAATCGCCAACGTGACCGCGCCCGTGTCAGCCGGGCTGGTGAGAACGCGCATCGCCTCGATCAGCGAGGTGATCAGTTGTTCGGGCCGGTTGATGCGATCCCAGTAGCGGCTGACAGCTTTGAAGCAGTCGTTGACCGAAATGTCCTGGCTGTGCTCCGATTCCAACTGCTGCAAGACCGGGGCGACGTTGCGGCGGGCGAAGATGTCCCCCGGCAGCAGGAGCACCGGCAGCCGGTTGATTGTCGCCGTTGCCGCGCCCGTAACCATGTTGGTTGCGCCGGGGCCGATTGAGGTCGTGCAGGCCAGCGTGCGCAACCGGTTGCTGTGCTTGGCGTACGCAGTCGCCGTATGCACCATCGCCTGCTCATTGCGGGTCTGGTAATAACGAAAATCCGGGTACTGTTGGAGCGCTTGGCCCATTCCCGCCACGTTGCCGTGGCCGAAGATCCCGAAACAGCCGGCAAAGAAGGGCTGCTCTGCGCCATCCCGTTCGCTGTACTGGTTCTTGAGAAAGCGGACAATCCCTTGCGCCATGGTCAATCGTTCGGTGTTCATGTTTGTCCTCAGACTTTCCGCCCTCGCGGCAGCGGCTAGTGGCGAATCCCGTTCAGGCGTCATCCATAGATCGCCGGTTTCTGCGGTACGTCTACGTCAACGGGCAGCCCGCTCTTGCCCGACTCAATGCTGGCATCTGCCACCAGAATCGACACATATCCATCCCACGCGCTCGGCCCCGTTGCCTCCCCGTCGATAATCGACTGCACCCACGCCTGCGCCTCATCGATATAGGCCACTCTGAATCGCTGTAGCCAGTCCTCCTCTACCCACTGGCTGCTGGCGTTGCTGTGGCGCACAACCGGGCTTGGCAGCGGGCTTGTCTGCACCATGCCGGTTTCCCCGGTGATGCTCACCATGATCTCATAACCGTATCCGGCCTCCGAGTTGCATTCAATCCCTCCCAGCGCGCCGTTGCGATAGTGCAATTGAATCATAACATAGCGCGCGCTGTGCGGAAGGGAAGGGGAGCATGGGATGTGAGCGGTGTGGACGCGGGCGATCTCTTCGCCCATCATCCAGCGCGCCGAGTGAATGTCGTGAATGGCTGAATTGGTGATTAGCTCTTCAATCGAACGTACAAGATCTTTGGCCGGGTTGATATGGACGCTGCGGAAAACGAGCGCCTTGCCTTGACTGCCGCTGTCACTGACCTGCTTCACCGCAATATGGGCCGGGTCGAACTGGCGCATGAAACCGACCTGCACCAGCCGCTTGCCCCCTGCCACCTCCGCGTCCACGACCGCTCTGGCATCTTCTCCCCGGGTCGCCAGCGGCTTCTCGCATAGCACCGGCTTGCCGGCTGCGACACACGCCCGCGCCAGTTCGGCATGGAAGCGGTCCGGCGCCGCAATCAGGACCGCGTCAACCTCCGCTGCTGCGATCAACTGTTCGGCGTCGGTGTAGACGGCTGCCCCGCCGCACATCGCGGCGACTTCGCTGGCGCGCGCCGCGTCCACATCCATGATCGCGGCCACGTTGGCAGCGGCAACTTCATCGTTCAGATTGACGGCGTGGCGGCCGCCCATGCCCCCCGTGCCGATAATGCCGATGTGGGCTGTTTTCCTCATGTTCGCTGGCTCCGCGGCGGTGAATGTTGCCTTTCGGGAAGCGTCTCGCCAGCCCTTGGGCAGGATGGAATGCGCAAGACGGTCGAGGGGCGTGCTTGGAATGGTTGCACGTTACTCCAGGTCGCCGTCATCCCAGTGGGGATCGTCCAACGGCGGCGGCTGAGGGACCGGACCTGCGCCCAACACCGACTGGTCAAAGTCGACAACGCTTCCCGTCATCATGCCCGATTCGTCGGACGACAAAAAGGCGATGGCCCGCGCCACCTCCTCCGTTTTGAGCAGGCGGCCAAACGGCTGCGCGCGCTCCGCCTGCTCCAACCAGTCGTCCCCGCCCCCATGAAATGTGCGCTGAATGTTATTTTCGCTGGGCGTGTCCATCCAACCGATGGACAGGGCGTTAACGCGGATACCATAACGCATTACCGTAAAGGCGATGTTCTTGGTCATCACGTTCAGGGCGCTCTTGGACGCGGTATAGGGCAGCAGGAAATGTACGCTGCCATACGCTGCCACGCTGGAGATGTTGACGATCGAGCCGGCGTTGCGCTCGCGCCGCATCAGCTTGCAGGCGTCCTGCATGAGCAGCAACGGCGCGCGCGCGTTGATCGCGATCATCTGGTCAAAGAGATCGGGCGTCGTATTCCAGATGTTGCCGCGCACGGTCAGCGCGCCGCAGTTCACGAGCGCATGCAGCGCGCCGAAATGTTCGTCCGCCGCGGCCACGATGCTGCGGCAGGCGTCCACATCGGCTAGGTCGGCCTGCACAAAATGCGCCTCGCAGCCGCCCGCCCGCAGGTCCGCCGCCACCGCATTGCCCCGCTCCGCGTTGCGCCCGTGGATAATGATGCCTGCCGCGCCCCGTTCGGCAAAGAGGCGCACCGTCGCCTCGCCTAGCCCCTGCGTGCTTCCTGTGACGACAGCGTACTTGCCTTGAAAAGAACTGGGATCTGTTGACATTGTTCGGCTCTCCCATCTGGTGTGGTAGCCGGAAAGGCGCCGGCCTGTCGAAATACAATCCTCCAGGTTTCACAACCGGCTGTCACCAGTCCAGCTCGTTTCGCAGGAATGCCCGGTTGCTCTTGGCGCTCTTCAGGGCATCGATGCCCATTGCTGGCATGATATCCTGCTCAACCGTGCCCCAGCCGTCAAAATCGATCTCGTGCAGGATGCGGTTGATCGACTGCCAGTCGATTGTACCTTTACCCAATTCGGGGAAGACGCCCGACTCGACCCCGTCGTAATAGTCGCCGCCGCGTCCAATCACCTGCTCGCGTACGTTGGTGTCGCACTCCTTGATATGCAGATACCAGGTGCGGTCGCGCCACTTGTCGAGCACCGCAACCGGGTCGCCGCCGCTGTAGGCGATGTGGGCCATGTCGAAGCAGAGGCCGACCAGTTCAGGATCGGTCCGCTCCAGCAGGGCATCGATCTCGAAGTTGGTCTCCAGGTAGCCGCCCACGTGGGGATGCGCCGCGCATTTCATGCCGTAATCCTCATAGACCATTTTGGCAAAGGCATTGACATTGCGTGCGGCCTGCTCCCACTGCGATTCGTCGAGCGAATCCTGCTGGCGGATACGGCCGGCGCGCTGGGCGCGGTTGTCCACCTCAAAAAGCACGTCCGACAGCACGACGTGTTTGCAGCCCAAAGCTGACAGTACCTCGACAGTCTCGATCGCTTCCCGGTAGGTTGCCTCGTCCTTCGTTCCTTCCAGAAAGTTGTAGATCGTGAAGGCCGAGGTCAGGGTTAGCCCGCGCCTCTCCAGATCATCGCGCAGCGTCGGGATGTCGAACGGAAGGTAGCCGTATGGCCCAAGCTCAGTGCCGGTATAGCCGGCCACGTTGATCTCATCCAAAACCTGATCATAGGGCGGCACATTCGGCGTGTCCTTCATCAGAACGCCCCACGAGCAAGGGGCAGAGGCGACTCGTACTTGCATGATTTACCTACCTATTGTGGCTGAGAAAGGCGGATATGTAACTCTTGAAAGAGTGGGCAATTCCCACTCACGACTTCAGGCGAGACCTGTCGCAGTAATCTTGGAGTATGGGTAGCCTTTGAATAGGGCGCGCGGGCGCTGCAATGCTTGGATGATTCGACAATTGCATCGGATAGCTTATCGCGACATGAATTCTTGTCCGGGTCGAAATGGCTGAACGTCTCCGGGTTTCCAAAGGGAACAGACTTCTGCGTGCTCAGCCAATGGCGCATCTGCTGATGAGAGTTACGGAAATCAAGATCTCTGCCAACCGTATTGTTCCAATCAGCGATAATCCATGCTTCAACTTCTGGAGAGGCAAATCCAACAAAGTTAGGAGTGTCGGCTGCTCCCTGCGCATTTGCTATCGCCTTACTAAACAACTCTCGCCGCTTCTCAGGATCATGGCAGTCCAGATCATCAATGATAAGGATCAGATCACACTTGCTCTTACCCGCCAGAGAACTCGAGAGAATCTCTTCAATCTGTGCTGCCAGGCTCGTTCCGGTCCTGCCATAGCCTGGCTCATTAGACGGTCGTGGACCAGGTTTCCGTCTGATAGGGGACTTGCGTTCGTATGTGTGATCTTTGCAGACGTTTGCGAGTAAGGGAAGAAGCCCGCGCACTTCCGATTCTCCTCCTCCTGCAAAGACCCAAACTACCACGGCCACCCCCCAACCGCGGGATTGCCGACCCTGTACAGATCTCCCAACTGCCACCCATCCTCAAGCCAACCGGAGACCGTATCTTTGTCGAGTCTCTTGGGTTTGAAGTGATTCTGACTATCGGGATCCTGTTGAAAAGTATAGATATAGCCGCCCTCATCAAGCTGGTCGGTGAAATGATCGAGTAAATCCGGGCTGTGTGTCGTCACAATGACCTGCGTTTTCTGCGCCGCCCGCTTGATCCAGTCCGCAAGAATTGGCATCCAGGCTGGGTGGATTCCAAGCTCAGGTTCGTCGATAACGATTAACGCCGGCGGTCTAGGCGAATGCAGAATGACAGCCCAACATAACATGCGTACAGTGCCGTCCGACATGTCACTCAGAAAGAAAGGCTCAGGGCAGCTTTCAACATACCACTCTACAGTTAGAGCGTACCTTCCTACTGGCACTCCCCTGATCCTTCTAGTGATAGGTAGAACATCCTTTATCGTTTCGTTAATTGAGTCTTCAAACTCAAAATCCGCCTGAATCAGATTGAAAAGTACGAGCGCCAAGTTTTCGCCTGTTTGCGATACGAAAGAATCGCCTTGGCCCAACTTTGGATCAGAAAGTCGAATCCGTTCCAATTCCATATTGTTTGCATTGTAGAAATTCCAAAAAAAAGTAGAATCCATAATCTTTTCGCGCGGCTCGTACAATGGTACTGCCTTAGGCGGGAAAGAGCTGTTTTCAAGCAAGCGGGGTATGGCAGACAAAGCGAGTTCATTGACCGGTATGTCTTGAATTTTCTCCAAATGGGTATGAGAGCTCATTAACGCATTCATCGCGTGGTGTGGATAGCTGATGACGGAAATAACCCCGGAGCCGCTACCGCCATCCTTGCTATTATGCACACGGTAGTAAGTGGCCGGGCCAGCATGGCTCCGATTACTGTCGAGAAACTCCTTTTCGACGATAACCTGCCGATGGGAGCCTTGAACGAAAAGCTCAATCCCCAGAGTGGTCACTTTCCCGTCGATAGCGAACTGATATTCGACGCATACGTTGGCCGGTGCATTGAGCGTTCCATCCAGAACCCTTGCCCCGCCCAGTCTGAATACTGCGTCCTCAAAGTTAGTTCGCCCGCGCTGATCATCCGCCCCTGATCCTGTAAGACTTTCCTGTAGAAACTGCAAGAGTGAAATCACGTTGCTCTTGCCCGACCCGTTCGCCCCAATGAAGATAGTCAGCGCGCCCAAATCGATGCCTTCTTCCAGCCTGACATTCTTATAGTTCTTCGTCGTAATCTTTGATACAGAGACCGAATTCATAGAGACTCTACTCAGTCAGCATCCACAACTCTCGCCAATCAGTTGGCGTGCAAGCGACAATGCTACCTATGTTTCAATTGAAACCCACACCCTACAGACCCCCACGCTCCTCCACGAAAGCCATCACCTCGTCGTAGGTGGGCATGAAGTTGGCGCAGCCGTGCGCCAGCACGACAATTGCGCCGCAGGCGTTTCCCAGCCGCGCCGAACCCTGCCAGCCCCAGTCGTTGACAAATCCGTAGATGAAACCGGCGCCGAACGCGTCGCCCGCACCGAGTATATTGTAGATCTCAACCGGGAAACCGGGCGCCTCGAGTACCTCGCCACCGGCCAGATGCACGCGCGAGCCCAGCGCGCCCACCTTCTCAACCACGGCCTGTGGACCAAGCTGCAAGAGCCAGTCTATGGCCGTCTTGACGTCCCCTTCGACCTTGGCGTCCGATACCTGTGAATGCGTAAGCGACATCTGACTGGCATCGCTGAGCACCGCCGCGTTGATCTCATCCTCCGTGCCGATCACCACATCTACGTTGGGCAGCACCGAGCGCGCCACGACCCCGAACGCCCTGGGGTCATGCCACTGGTCCGGGCGAAAGTCGAGATCGAAGATGACCGTCGTGTCCACCTGCTGGGCGAACTCGGCCCCAAACATGGTGGCGCTGCGGCTCGGCTCTTTGCTCAGATTGGTGCCGGCAAACTGGAACACCTTGGCGTCGGACACCGGCGCCGCCAGCACGTCGTCGATCGTCAACTCGATGTCAGCGCAGTTTTCCCGGTAGTAGACCAGCGGGAAGCGGTCCGGCGGCTCGATGCCGAGGACGACGGCGCTGGTGCGGTGCCCCGGCTTGCGCGGGCTGAAGCTGAAATCGACGCCTTCCTTCTGCAGAAAAGCGGCGATAAAGTCCCCCACCGGATCCTCGCCCAGCCCGGTGACGAGCGCAGTCTTCAGGCCCAAACGCGCGCCGCCCACACTGATGTTGGTCGGTGAGCCGCCCACATACGCGGCAAAGCTGCCGATCTCCGCAAACGGCGCGCCGACATCGTTGCTGTACAGGTCGATCGACGAGCGCCCCATGTGGAGAGAGTCAAAGGTTCTTTCTGCGTTGTCAGATGACATGATTAGGTATTCCCGTTGCCGCTCGCGGCGGCGAAATCTTCAAGCGCCTTTCCGCGCCGGCCCCCTCAATAGAGTGGCAGCCGTCCATCCATACCGCCATAGCTGTCCTTCACCCAGGCGAAATCCGGATCCTCCTGGTTCGCCAGGCTCTGCGCGCTGCCGGCGAGGACGTTCAGATAGTATGTGGTGTAGCCGGGCATACTCACCACCGGGTGATAGCCCTCCGGCACCAGCACCGCCTCGTTGTGGCCAACCCGCACCAGCGCGTCAATCGGATTGCCGGCGGCGTGCATGGGCGAGTTTTCGTCAGTATACACGCGCTGGTAGGCGAACCCTTCAGGGCGGTCGATATGATAGAAATAGACCTCTTCCAGATCGGCTTCGATCAGTCCGCCGGCTTCGTCCTCAATGTGGACATCGTGCTTATGCGGAGGATAGCTGCTCCAGTTGCCGCTGGGCGTATACACTTCGACCAGCACAATTCGATGCACCGGTGAGCCGGGCGGCAGCAGGTCGTTGATCTGGCGGCTCACATTGTCCCCGCCTCGTATGCTGACCGCCACATCCTCCGGCCTGATCAGCCACGGCTCGTGATCTTCGTCGCTGGGCACCCATGTAGCCGCAAACTCACCCCCCGCCTCGGCGGTGACGGTCAACCGTGTGCGCCGCGGCAGATAGAGCGCGTGCGCGCCGCCGCTGAAAACATCGGCCCGCCCGCCGATCCCTTCCCAGGTGCCCCGGCTGCTTTCGACCCGGTAGCGCCCGCTCATGTTGACCAGCGCAAACTCGTTCTCGCCCGTGTCAAAGGACCAACTGGCGCCCGTGTCCAGCCGCCGCGCCTGGAACGATATGTATTCCCAGCCTGCGCTCTGAGGGGTTACTTCAATGATCAGTCCTGGGTCGTTGCCATCGGTCTGTGGCCTGACCAAAGCATTCTCAGCAGTGTAACGCATTCTCGCCTTCTTTCACTTGTGCTGCCATCGTCTTACCTCCCGCTAGAATGGAAGCCATTAATCGACCGCCGCAGCAAAACGTGCATAATCGAGCGGCTTCGTCGGCTGCCCCAATTGCGCCAGCGTTGGTGTTATCTGGCTGCGGTGCTCTGTGGCATGATTGAAGACGTGGCGCAGTACATCATCCATCTTCAAGTAGAATTCGATTCCTTCTGTATTTCTGTAATGCAGGGATCTGTCCAACTCGCTCGACGTGAGCGTGCCGATATATTCCTCCCATTCACCCCAAAGCCGCTCCCATGCGCTACGCAAGTCGGCGAAGCTAGCGAACTCCGACGGCGAAACAAGGCCCGATGGGTTAACGCCTCCAATGCGTTGAAGCCAGGCCCGTTCAGCGCCGTAACCGTGAACTGTCAGGCCGTGCAGGGAGTGCCAGAAGAAAGGGCGTTCGGCGAAGTATCCCTCCGCCGGCAGCGCGGCAAGGCTGGGGAAAACGCGATTCCAGGCCCATCTGTTGTAAGAAAATAGCCTTTCTACAGAATGAACTGACATTCTATTGTCCTTTCAAAGCAAGTGACCGTAGCGGGGCCTCCGCGCCTTCCGTTTATCACTGCGTCGTTCGTTCTGGTGAATCGTGCATGGGGCATGGCGCATGCCTGGGCGCGTCCCCTTCACGCGTGGCCGGCGCCTGCGGCATCCAAGACCAACTTTTAGCACGCCAAGCCGAAAATGTCAACCCTCTGGCAAGAAATATGGGTCACCGATGAGTCCAGACGCTGCCCGTCCTGGGCAACTCCGACAACGGCCCGGACGCAGCCTCGACCCGGTTAACACGAAGAAACCTGACTATTTCCTGTAGGACTTCCTCCGGGGTAAGCGAACTGGTGTCGATGAGCAGATCGGCATGGCTGCGGGCATGCGCCAGCCGCTGCAGCTCGGTTCTCCGCCAGCGTTCGCTCCAACTGACGTCCGGACGCCGCTCCCCCTGGGCGGGTAGATCTGCGTCCAGAAAAATGAGCCAGTTCGGTGGGCGGATGCGCTGCCACATGTCCGGCACTTCACTATGCTCCTGCGCAACAGGCCGGGCGTTGTAGCCGAACTGTCGCAAACCTTCGACCAATGTCGACTTCCCGGCAGCGCTCACACCTACAATTTTGACGAGTTCCGTCTTCATGTTGCCGCCCCCATTGGCGGCGAGAAAAATCCGGCGCCCTTCCCCAGTCGCGGCGAGATCAGATCGGCAGAGAAAGCTCCATGCGGCGTATCTTCTGTTCCTGCTGATGTGTTTCAACCTTGACGACGAGGACGGTGGAATCATCGCCGGGCCTGCCCTGGTCCAGTGACAGAGCCGCCTCTAGCACGCGCTCGGCAACTGCTTTGGCGTTGTTCTCGGCCGGCGTTTCTGAGTCATCCCGACTGTCGACGCCATCCAATTCTGCCGCGCCGACGACATCCATCGAACCTCCGCTGCGATGGCCCGCGCTCCAGATACCGTCCGTAAATACAACTGCGGTCAGCCCAGGCGCCAGCGGCAGTTCTACGATGTTGGGTTTGGTGTTGCGGTAGATGCCGATCGCGTCGCATGGTTCATCCAACCACTCGTTCGCGCCGCCCCGCTGCACCAGTACCGGACAACGGCTGTTGCGGCTGAGCACAAGCGTCTCGGTCACCAAATCGACGCTGGCAATAACCATTTCGGCGCTGACCTTGCCGCCGCGGTGTGTGCGCAGATAGTCGTGCGTGGCCCGCGCCACTGCCCCATCCCGCACTCCTTCCGCCAACAGGCTCATCGCCTTGCGCGCCACCAGATTGCTGATTGCCTTGGCGCTGCGACCGCTGCGCTGGCCGTCCGAGACGACGATGCTGATGCCGCCGTGAGGCCGCTCGACCACCTCCACCGTGTCCCCGCTCTCGCTGGAGGCGTACTTTGACACTTTGGCAACGGCGATCTGGATCTCCATGCGGTCCATCGAACGGCGCATCCTCGCGGCAGTAGGGTCTCGTTGCATGGTTCGTTTTTTGCAATCGAGACCAGTCGGGAAATGGAAATAAGACTGACAGGCGCGTCGACCTTCCAGGGCGCGACTGCCGGGACAATGCCTGGCTGCGATCTAATCATAGCCACAGCGATCTGTCAATTGGTCTCGAAACACAAGAGCAGACCTTCTTGACACGTAGGCCGCCCTATCTGATAATTCCTGCAATCAACCACAGGAGCGCTTCCCATGAAAATCACGCGCATTGACACACACCTTACCGAGTTGTCGCATCGTTCAATCCCGTTCGTGGTCGTGCATACCGATGAAGGGATCCACGGTGTCGGTGAACCGTTCTCTTGCGGGCCGGATCGGGCGACGGTGGCGGCTATTCACGATTTCGAGGAATGGCTGATAGGACGTGATCCGCGCGACATCGAGGGCCTGTATCATCTGATGTACGCAGGTGGCCGCTTTCCCGGTGGTTCGGTCGTCAACGCCGCCATCAGCGGCATCGAACACGCTCTGTGGGACATCGCCGGTAAGGCCGCCGGTCTGCCGGTCTACCGGCTGGTTGGGGGCAAAGCCCGCGACCGCGTGCGCGTCTATCAGAGCGTGGGCGGCGATACGCCTGAGGAACTGGCCGACGACGCCTGCCGTCTCGTCCAGACTTACGGATTCACCGCCCTGAAGATGGGGCCGCTTCCTCCCGCGTGGCAACAGATGCCCTGGAATCAGGTTCTGCGCCAGACGGAGCGTCGCGTCGCCGCTGTGCGCGAAGCCGTCGGGCCGGACGTCGATATCGGCCTGGATCCCCACGCCCGCATACTTGAGATCGGTCGCGCGGCGCAACTGTGTGAAGTGGTGGCGCCGCTGCGGCCCTTCTTTGTCGAAGAGCCGCTGCGACCAGAGAACTACGAGGCGCTGGCAAAGCTCAGCCAGAAGGTAAGCGTGCCCATCGCCACCGGCGAAATGCTCTACAGCCGCCACGAATTCCGGGAATTGTTGGGCTACCACGCCGTAGACATCATTCAGCCGGACATCTGCATAACCGGCGGCCTGTGGGAGATGAAGAAGATCGCGGCCATGGCCGAAGTCCACTATGCCAGCGTCGCACCACACAATCCGTGCGGGCCGCTTGCGACCGCAGTAAATGTCCACTTCGCCGCCAGCACCTCCAATTTCCTGATACTGGAGTACAAGGTCGACGAAGGCCGCCGCGCTGAAATTGTGGACGAGCCAATCAAGCTGGTGGACGGCTACCTGGAACTGCCGCAGCGCCCCGGACTGGGCATCGATCTGAACCTGGAAGCCCTGGCCGCGCATCCGGGCCGGTCCTGGCATCGGCCCTTCCTCATGCGCCAGGACGGATCGCTGGCCTATCAGTGAGTCAGCCATCGCCGCGCGGCATGGGATTCGCCGGTGAATCCTTGTGCATGACAATGACTTGGCGTATGCTCGGTGTACGAACGCTTGTGCGTGTGTGTTTCGAGAGATCGCTCTATCGCTGACCGTTGATCAGCTCAGTAAGTGATTTGGCCTGGAGAGGCGAACGTGGCGACTGTCATCAGTATTAATGCCATTCGAGACCTGGTCCCTATCATGCATGATCGCCCTGAATGGGTCGAAGCAATGCGCGCTCGGCTGCTGTCAAGGGAAGTCTTGCAGCGACCGCAGCGGATTTCCCGCCTCGCCGAAAAAGTCGACAAGTACGTTGATTCCACAATTGGGCGCATGGAAAATATCGAGACGCGTTTAGATGGACATGATGCCCGGTTGGATAGAGTGGATAGCTCCTTCCAAGAGTTGCGAGACGACATGGCTCCTCACAAAGCCGCTCACGCCAAAAATGCCGCTGTCGAGGACGCTATCACCATCGCCTACAAGAGACCATCGCATCCGACGAACTCTACCGGCGCCAGTTAGAACCCGATCAACTGGAAGATGAGTAACTGTGCCAACTGGCTCTTGTTCCATCCAAAGCCAAGTCACTCGTCCCGACCGCCTTAGTGGCGGGATGAAGCTGTGTACTTCCCGTATACAAGCCTGATCTGCAAAGCCAGGCACAACAAGATTTTATGAGGATACCAACCATGCACGCAATCGAGGTCGAGCAGACGCCAACCGGTCCTCAACTCGTCTGGCGCGAGGTGGATGACCCTGTCTTGAAGTCGGGTGAGGCGCTGGTCTCCATCCATGCCACGACGCTCAACCGGGCCGATCTGTCCCAGGCCGCCGGCAACTACTCGCCGCCCCCCGGCGCGCCGCATATCCTGGGGTTGGACATGGCCGGTGAAATTGAAGCCGTTGGCGCCGACGTTCAAGGCTGGCAAGCGGGCGACCCGGTCTGCGCGCTTCTTGCCGGTGGCGGATACGCCGAACGCGTGGCCGTGGACCAGCGCCTCCTGATCCCGGTCCCCAATGGCTGGTCTTTCCAAGAAGCAGCCTGCCTGCCGGAGGTCTACCTGACAGCCTATGTCAACATTTTCATGGAGGCCGGATTTCAGGCGGGTGAGACGATCCTGGTCCACGGGGGCGCCAGCGGAGTTGGCACAGCGGCCATCCAGTTGGCAAAGGGGGCCGGCGGGCGCGTCATCACCACCGCGGGCCGCCCGGATAAAGTGGAAACCTGCCGAGCTCAGGGCGCAGACCTGGCGATCAACTATCGCACCGAGGATTTCGTCGCCCGTACCTTAGACTTTACGCAAGGCGACGGCGTTGATGTCATTCTCGATATGGTGGGGGCAGACTATTTGGAGCGCAACGTCAGCCTGCTCAGGATTAGGGGTCGGCTGGTCTTCATCGCCACGCTTGGCGGCGCGCAGGCCGAGTTTGACATCGGCCAACTCATGCGCAAGCGCGCGCGTCTGATTGGCTCGGTGCTGCGGCCCCGCCCTGTTGACCAAAAAGCCGAAATCATCCGCCGCTTCCGGCAGCAGTTCTGGACGCAAATCGAGGAAGGATCGATCCGACCGGTGATCGACCGCGTGCTTCCTGTCGCCGCCGCGCACGCCGCGCACGAATTCATGCGCGGCTACGAGAATATTGGCAAAATCGTTCTCAAGGTGCGCTGAGTTCGGCCAACAGAGCCTGCACAGCCTCTTCAATCGCAGTCAGCCCCGTATCCGCGTCCGTCACATCCAGATCGTGGACTCTCCAATAGCGAACGCGCTCTGCCCACTGCGGGAAGCGCAACTGCACCAGCGGTCGGTGTTCAATCTCATTGACTGCGATGATCAACGCGGCCTCGCCCAGGTCTTCTTCCGTTACGTCCTTGGGCAAGCGCAGCGGCTCGGGCGGCTCGATGCTCTGCAATCGCAGCCGCGCCAGGGCAAGCGAAGACATAGAGCCTATATTCTCAGTGCCCGGCTGCAACCCTCGGCTGATCGCCTGCCATGCCAATGCCCTCTGGCTCGCCAAAGCGTTAAAGTAATGCTCCGCAAAACGGCTGCGGTAGTAGTTGCCTGTGCAGAGGAATAGAACTGTGCAATTCATGGTCGCCGCGCTCCAATTGCTATGCTCGATTGCGTAGCGTAATCGCCTGAGAATTGGCGAACCGCTCCCCGTTAATGGGAGTCACTTTGAATTCCAGGATGTCAAAAAAGCGGTCGAGGATCGACCGCATCTTCTCATCTGCATAGAGGGCATAAAAGAGTTTCGGCTCGTAATCGTCCTCCTCCCACACGCCTTCGAAATCGCGGCCGCCGTAGGTGCCGATGAAAAGCAGCCCGCCCGGGCGGATCACCCGTCGGATCGCTTGCAGCACCCCAGTGAATTCGGCTTTGGGCACGTGCAGCAGACAATTCTGGGCGAAAAGCGCGTCAAAATGGCCGTCCGGAAAGTCCAGATGCAGGAAGTCCATGACGTATGCGTCCAGACCTTTCGCCCGGCACAGCCGCACCATTTCCGGCGAAAGATCAGTGCAAACGACTGCCAACCCGGCATCCTGGAAAAACAGGCCCGTCTGGCCTGGACCGGCCCCAACCTCCAGCAGTGATGAGGCATTCTCCGCCTGCAAACGCTGTAGGAACTGCGCCCGCAACGCGATCTTCCACTCCGGGACCGGACTGCTGTCCCGCGCGGCGGCCCGTGCATCGTACGCGCCCTTCAACTCCGCGGTGACGGAACGGTAATCGGTCACAGCACGTCCGTTTCTTTCGCCGCTCCTGTCAGCGGCCTGCGCCTTCACTGGCCGCCCGGCGGAAGAAAGCGGGTCCGGGCTGGGCCAACATGCGCGCCACCGGCCGCAGTTCCATCCACCACTGCTCATGCGGGCGCTGGAGTTCGGCATCCATCAGGCGGGGAACCATATACAGCGGTGTGGCCCTGACATCGCCCTCTTGAATGCCGAGGCAGACGGCGCCGACCTCCGCATAGCTCTTTGCCTGGTGTCGCAACGCCATCTCTTCGATCCTGCGGACCGCTTCCCATGCCAGCCGCGCAGCCAGAATTCGGTCAAATGGGGAGGGGTTGCCGCCCTGTTGAAGGTGCCCCAGAATCGACTGGCGCACTTCAAACAGATCGCCGCCTTCCTCATCGAACAGCGCGGAAATAAACGATGTTGTATAAAAAGAGTTGGCTGATTCGTTGCGAATCATCAGCCCCAGCCGTTTGCCCTGTTGAAATCCCTGTTTCAGCAGTTCGATGTCCTGTTGGAGATCTTTCAGCGTAATCCCTTCCTCGTGCAGGTAGACGCGTTCGGCGCCAGTGGCAATGGCGCTCATCAACGCCAGGTATCCGCAGTAGCGGCCCATTACCTCGACGACGAAACAGCGATTGAAGGCCACTGCGGACTGTTTGATCTTGTCCACGACCTCGACAATGCTGTTGAGGGCGGTGTCCGCGCCGATACTCAGTTCGGAGCCGGGCAGATTGTTGTTGATGCTGGCGGGGATACAGAGCAGGGGGATGTTGAACGCCGGAAAGTTGTGCCGCTCTTCGTATAGGCGATGGATGGCGTGATAGCCCGCCCAGCCGCCGATCATAACGATGGCATCGACCTGATGTCTTTCCAGCGCCTGCGCCGCCGCGTATAGTTCAGCGCCTTCCGGACACTTGCGGCTGCTGCCCAGCTCGGCTCCGCCGGTCGGCGCCCAGCCGTTGACCGTCATCCAATTCATTTCTTGGATGTCGTCGTTGATCAGGCCGCGGCAGCCCCGCTTGACGCCAAGAGGAATGTGGCCGTTGTCCACCAACAGGCGCACCACCGCGCGGGTCGCCGCGTTCATGCCGGGGGCCGGCGCTCCACCCGTCATGACGGCGACCCGCAGGCGTTTCTGAGTCGGCGTGGGCGGGTGGGGGTTGGCGCGGATCAGCGTGCGGAGGATGCGGAAGGAGTCCACATAGGCCTTGCCGCGGTACTGCATCGCCTCTTCAAAGCTACTTTCGTGAATACATTTGTTGACCCTTTGAGCTTGCGCCACGCTGGCGGCCAGGGAATGATGGACAATCTTGTTGTTCTGGATACCGATCAGTATCGGTTCATCGCTGGGCCCGGCGTCGAGCACGGCATCCGCGGCGGCAGCCCCAAGCAGCGTCGCCATCACCCGGTCATACGCGCTGGGCGACCCGCCGCGCTGCACGTGGCCAAGCACCGTAACGCGCACTTCCTCTCCCAAATACTTCGACAGAACGTCCTTCACATAGGCGCTGGAAATCGGATTGCCGTGGCGGTCCTGCGCGCCCTCCGCCACCACGACGATGCTGTCGCGCCGCCCAATGTCGCGACCAGTGCGCAGGATCGAACACATCTTCTCTTCCCACGCATCCAGATTTGGCGGACTCTCCGGAATCAACGCAAAATCAGCCCCCGAGGCCAACGCGCCCATCAGCGCCAGATAGCCGCAGTGATGGCCCATCACCTCGACGACGAAGGCGCGCTGGTGGCTGGCCGCCGTGCTGGTGATGGCGTCGAGCGCCTCCGTTATCCGGTGCAAGGCGGAGTCGGTGCCGATCGCCAAGTCGGTGCCGAACATGTCATTGTCGATCGAGCCGACCAGACCGGCCACTGCCAGAAAACCGTGCGCCTCAACTGCCGAAGGCGTCAAACGACCCTCGGCCGCCAACTCCGCCACCAGCGAGGCCCATTCCTCGTGCAACACCTGCGCTCCTGTCAGACTGCCGTCGCCGCCGATTACAATCAGGCGATTGATGCCGCACTGAATCAGATTGTGTACAGCTTCCTTGCGGCCTTCCCGATTGAGAAAGTCAGGGCTGCGGGCGGTGCCCAGCAGCGTCCCACCCTGCTGTAACACGCCGCCGACTGAGTCCCAGTTGAATGGGCGGATCAGGCTGCCGCCCTCGATCATCCCCTGCAACCCTTCAAAAATTCCGTATGCCTGCGCGCCTTGCTCCAGCGCAGCGCGCACCGCTGAACGCACTGCGGCATTCATGCCTTGCGCATCTCCTCCGCTGGTGAGGACGCCCAGTCGTGCCGGTGTCTCTGAGGCCATGTGCCGTCCTCCATCTACGGCGAATTTTCACCTGATGGCCGCCTCCAAAGGCGGATGCAATCCGTTCAACTAGCATTATAGCACGTAGCCAGGCTTGTTTGCATCTTGTCATCCAATCTTTAAGGCAACGCAGCCGCCCGCCAGCCAGTTGCACAGTGCCAGTGGGTTCACTACCACGCGCCCTTTGACAGATTGAGCGGTTCAAATGTACACTTCACCCCGTAACTCGGACTGAGATTCGTGTGATTTGCACGACAATTGTGAATGCCGAAGTCGATCATTGCCATTCTGTTCGGATAGGTCAGAGGTCATTACTATGCCAGCCAGACGCGGAGAAAGGTTCAGAATAGGGGTTACGGGCCTGGGTGAACGGCAGGAGATTGCGCCGGGCGTCTATATCAACACCGTTTATCGCGGCTGCACGCCGGGATTTGTGGTCACGAAAGAGGGGCTGATTCTCATCGATACGCCTCTCATCCCGAAGCAGGCCAGGGACTGGCGCGAACAGATCGAAATGGAGGCGCCAGAGTTGCCGATCCTATATCTGTTCAACACCGATCACCACCGCGGCCACGCCTTGGGCAACCAGTATTTCCTGCCCGCGACGGTGATCGCCCACGAGCGCGCCTTTAAGGAGATGTCCGGCTATACAGAGAATTTCAAGGAGCGCGTCTATAACAGCTTTAAGCGCGAGCCGGACATCCAGCAACAGTTGACCGACATCGAAATCATCCTGCCCGACGTTACCTTTACCGACTGCGTACGTCTGCAATATGGTGGACGCGAGGTACAGTTGATCTATGTCGGCGGTCATACACCGGCCACAAGCATCGCCTGGTTGCCGGAAGAAAAAATCGCTTTTGTGGGCGACATTCTCTGGGTGGACCAACATCCATACATGGCGCAGGCCAACTCTCTCGAATGGATCGACGCCTTGCGCCGCATCCGCTCGCTTGGGGCAGAGAAGCTCGTCCCGGGCCATGGGCCGGTCTGCAGGCCGGACGACACGCTAAGAGTGGAAGAGTACATTCTCTTCAAACGCCAGCGCGTGCTGGACTATTATCGCGAGGGAAAAACCAAGAACGAAGCCAAAAGCGGGCTGGTCGGCGACATGCTGGAGCTGTTCCCCGTGCCCTTGGAACGCAAGGCAAAAATTGAGAGCCAGATCAAGTCCGGCATCAATCGGGTCTACCGGGAGATCCAGCGCGAAGAGGAACTGGCCACGGCCGAGTCGAGGAACGGCCCGTCGCAACCGCCGCAATCAAGCGCGATCCTGGTGCGGGAGCCGACAGAAAAGGCCGATCTGATGGCGGAACCGGTAAGCCTGGCCGCACCCTCGATTGGACAGCCCGAAAACAACGGGGGGCGGGAGGTCGAACAGGAGGCCAACCGGTAATGGCCTATTCGGTTCGCGAGGAGCGCCAGAGCCTGGCCGTTAGTCTGCGGGAGGACCTTGACGAAGCAGAACGGTTGATCGTCCAGTTGCGACGCAACAACGTTGAGTCGTTCCTCCAACTGTTGGACAACATCGAAGAGCGCTTCACACAGCTGGAATCCAGCGGTCTGGACCTGCGCCCGGAGCAGACGCGCTGGGGCAGTTTGCAAAGCAAGCTACGGAGTGAGGCCGGCCGCGTCAAGCGCGTCCTGGATGTCGCAGGCGGCCTGGAGGGGCTGCGCCAAGCCAATCCACCGGCGCTAGGGATGTGGTGGCGCCTCGACGCCGTGGTTGCCGCCGCCCGCCGCCATTTCATTCGCCGTTTGGGCATGACGGTAGGAACCATCTCCGCTCTGCTGGCGATCGTGTGGGCGTTGCTCACGTTTGTCTTTCCACCGGATCCCAACACGATTATATCGTCCGAAGCGATCACCACGCTGCAACAGTTGGCCTTTGAGGGACGCTGGGAGGAAGCGCTGACGGTCATCGAAGACGCCAAAGCGCAGCTCACGCAGCCGGACGCCGAACTGCTGATCTGGGAGGGGGTCATTCGCGACAACCTGGGGCAAGGTGAGCGTGCCCTGCAGCCGCTGGCAGAAGCGAAGGCGCTTGTGCCGTCCGATCAACAGGTTTCCTACTGGTGGACGCTCGGCACTATCCGGCTAGCGGTCGGCGATCTGGAGGAAGCTCGCGCTGCCGGCAATGAGGCCCTGGCCCTGGATCCCAATGACCCCCAGGGCTACTTCTTATTGGGCAGCGTTGCTGAAGTAGAAGGGGACACCATCGCCGCCATCGATTCTTTCGAGAAGACTTTCCAGTTGGCGATTGACAGCAGTCCCCAGTTGGCTGTCATCGCTCGCGTGCGCATGGGCAACCTGTTGCAGCGGCCCGCAAACATGTCGCTTTTCGGCGATGACCCGCCAGGCGACAGTGAAGGCGGCGACAGTGAAGGCAGCGACAGTGGAAGCAGCGAGTAGTGCTGCGCCTATCATCTGAATCAGGAACTACTGAGTTGATCGATTTGCTGCAGGCCGCAAGTCAGAGGAGACAGCTCGGCGCGGCCGCCACCACAACGGACTGAGAACGACGCGTCGCCACATCGAAACACACCCACACGCCCCCTTAGCTCAGAGGATAGAGCAACGGACTTCTAATCCGTCGGTCGTAGGTTCGACTCCTACAGGGGGTGCCTTTGCAATCCGAGGCGCGTGCAGGCTGGGGTTTCTCCCCCAACCGAATCGGGTCAGTTGCATCGCGCAACCCGTACCAACAGCTGGGTCTGGTCCGGCCTCTAGGTCATAAAGAGCAGAATCAAACGGCGCCGCCTCCCACCACTTGGGCATGGCAGCGCCGTCTTCTGTATCCAGCGCATCCACCAACTACGGAATACGAGATACGCAATACGACTGGCCTTCATGTCGTGATTCAGCGACTTACATGATTGCATTGTTACAGTCTTAAGTCTCAGTTCCCGAACGTCTTAGCTCTGCCTTATACCGACGGAGGATATGAAATCCTGATGCGGTCGCCACGTATCGTTATCACTGCTTGTGCTTCCAATGCCTGCCGATGTCGTTCGATTACTTCGGCCAGCAACACGATACGCTGTTCTGGCGGAACGTCAGGTAGCCGAACCAGCCCTGCATGTGGAACTTCATGCAAGTAGATGAGTTCACCGAAGTCGGTATCTATCGTAATCAGGATACGGTTTTCGGCCTCTGCACGCTCCAACAGCGCACGGTCCCCAGGATCAGGGCCCAGATGACGCGCCTCCAGTACATCGTGCCCGTCGCTGCGGATCCATTCCGCCAATCGACGGCCAGCACAACGGTCGATAAGAAACCTCACAACTGCTTCACGGACACGGCGGCCAGTGTGTCTCCGGCGATCACTGCGCGCGCGTAAGCGGTACAGGCGCGAATGTCATCGAGTTCCAGACCGGGAAAATCGTCCACGATTGCAGCCGGCGTGATGCCTTGTGTCAGCAGGCTGAGTATGAGTTCTACCGAGATTCTCATGTCGCGAATAATAGGCTTTCCGCCGAAAACATCCGGGCGGGCGGTAATGCGTCTGAGTAGCTCATTGTCGGTCGGCATCTCTTCCCTCCGTGATTTGGTGCCCGGCTACCTTTGCGCCGCCTCCCACCACTTGGGCATGGCAGCGCCGTCTTCTGTATCCAGCGCATCAACCAATACCGCAATACAAGCGACGCCGTAGCGCCGTCTCTAGCCAACTCTGGCCCGAACCGAACCTTTCTCCGAGATCGGTTCGTGCGGCTCCCTTTCGTTGATCGCGGTATGCTGTGTCGTGCCCGGTTGCGTGTAGGGGAATGTCGGCCCCCCCGCCGGCGCGGCCCAGCGCACGCCGTTGGCGACCACCTGCCGGATGATCGGCTGGTGGAAGATCGGGTAGGTCTCATGGCCGGGACGAAAGTAGAAAATCTTGCCGTTGCCGCGGTGGAAACATGCCCCGCTGCGGAAAACATTGCCGCCCTCGAACCAACTGACAAACACAAGGTCGTCCGGCGTGGGGATATCGAACAGTTCGCCGTACATCTCGCACTCTTCATTGACGAAGAAGGGCGGCAGCCCATGCGCGATCGGGTGGGAGGGCTTCACCACCCAGAGCCGCTCTCTTTCGTCGGCCTCGCGCCAGCGGATGCTGCACGTCGTGCCCATCAGCTTGCGGAATATCTTCGAATAGTGGCCCGAATGCAAAACGATCAGCCCCATGCCTTCCAGGACCCGGTTCTGCACGCGTTCGACCACATCATCGCATACCTTCTCATGGGCGCGGTGGCCCCACCACGTCAGCACATCCGTCTCTGCCAGCACATCTTCGGTCAGACCGTGCTCCGGCTCGTCCAGCGTGGCCGTGCGCACCGAGCTGAACCCGTGCTGCCGCAGCCCCTCGGCAATGGCGCCGTGAATGCCGTCGGGATACAGGCCGCCGACGAACTCATTGACCTTTTCGTGCTGATACTCGTTCCAGACCGTCACGCGAATGTCGCCCATCCTGCTACCTCCGTATTTAGAGAATAAAGAAGCGAGAAGCGCGAGGGAATTTCTCCCTGCTCCTCATGCAATAGCTATCCGCCCACTGCCACAGGCTTTCCCCCCTGCGCGGCGGAAGCCCGAATCGCATCCCACAGGCGGGCCATGCGCAGACCGATCTCCGGTGGGCATGGGTTCTCCATTTCTCCGCGCCGCACTCTGAGAAACTGCTGCCACGTTCCGAGCGATTCGGGCAGATCGACCGGCGTCAACTCGTCGTCCTCGCTCTTCTGAATCAGCAACCGCTCCCCCCAGACTCCCGTTTGCAGCATCCCTTTCTCACACAGCACGCGCACGTCCGAGCCGATCTTGCAGTTCGTATTCCCGGCCGCGTTCATCGACACCAGCGCGCCGGAAGCCAGCTTGGCGATTACCGCTCCCAGGATGTCAACCGGCGCGCCATGATTGTCCATCCAAGCGGCCACTTCGACGAAGTCCTCGTCCGCCAAATCGGAGATAGTATTGAGCATATGTGCGCCCGTGTCAAACAGAAAGCCTCCCCCGGCGATCTCCGGTACCTGCCGCCAAAGTCCGGTCGTGCTGCGCATCCAGTTCTGCCACACAACCGCGCTGATGTTCAGAATCTTGCCCAACGTTCCCGCACGCAGGATCTTTGACGCGGTTCGCACCTGTGGCGACAAACTGCCGTTGAAGGACACCGAAAGGAGGCGGCCGCTGCGCCGCTTCACCTCGATCAGCGCCAGCGCCTCATCCGCGTTCATCACCATCGGTTTCTCCAACAACACGTCCAGACCGGCTTCCAGGCAAGCGCCTGCCTGGGGAAAGTGGAATGCGTGCGGGGTGATGATGAAGGCGGCGTCAAGCTCGCTTTGCCGTAGCAGTTTCTCAAGCTCCGGTTGATTGGGAGGCGGAGGCAGGCCCGCCTCGTCGAACAGTTCACAAAACGCTTCGTATGCTTGCGCGGACGGCTCGCATACCAAGCTGATTTCGGTCGTATCCTGCTGTTGGAGGATGCGCCGGGCGTGGCTGCGCGCCATGCCGCCGCACCCAATAAAGGCCATTCGAACGCGGGCCGATTCCCCGCCGGATTGACGATCCGTCATCGCCTGACTCCTGACTGTGAGTGTAACCACAATGGTAATTGCCCGTATCGTGACGGCAAGATCGCGCAACACCCTGTAACGGGGGCGCCCTTGCGCCATTCGGGGCGCTTCAAACGCGCGGGATTCCCCGCCGATACCGCCAACGATTCCCACGGGCCGTCCAATCATAACTTGCGGCGCGGTCACCGGCAAGAATTCGGCTGTCGCGGCTGCATTTCAAACAGATGGGTAGAAGCGAAGGGCTCCTTCGGCAAGCGGGGTTACCCCCATCGCATTGATCTCACGACCTCCACAGGTACAGATAGTCTGCTCAATGAATTTATTGGCTTTTCAAAAAAAGACCATAACTACAATTTTTCTGCATTCTTATACAGCCTGGTTGATGGATGGCCGCGTGATAGAATTCGTAACGATCGCTAGCGTGGAGCGAACCAAGGCATGCCCTTACGTTTTACATGGTTGACCTACCAACGGTCAGGGCCATCTTTGACCGGTCGCAATAACGCGATAGCAAGGCATTGTTACCTTAACCCAAATGCGGGTATAGGTGCGGTCAGTTTCCCGTCGAGTCAGTAGGCGCGCTTTGTCGAGTTGAAGAAGTACACGCCGCCCCCCTTGCGTCTCAACCCACTAAGTTGCTTTACCTCCACTGTCAACGGGCCTGTATGCGCAGCTGGCGGCAGTTCGACCTTGGACTGGAACAGCAGTGACAAACTGTCTGCGAGTCCAATCTCAACTCTGTTGGATATGACCCCGGGACAAAACGCAAGGCGCCTCGTCCGCGTCAAGGCAGTTTTCGCCGACAGTCACCAGGGCGAAATCCTTTCGCAAGGTGTCTGCGCAGAGACAGGTGGATAGAGGACAGTGGACATCAGGACGTGGAGTGTGCGCGATCACGGAACGTCGCGTTGGAACCGGGCGGCGCTGTAGCTGCGCCACCAATTGGCGCGGCAGCCGGGGGGTGTGCCAGGACGCCGCTATGTTAGCCGGAGTGGATGCCCCCGAAACTGAGAACGGCGGTCGGAATAGTTGGCGGCAACCTGAGAGTTCAACCGCGGGCGAGCAACAGTTCAGACCCAACTTTTACCTTCACCACCTGATTTGGGGCCACGACCAGATTTTGTGAACTTTCGGCCGTCTCGTAGAATAGAGCATAGCGTCGACTGCTTACCCATCAGGATGTTTCGAGACGCACTGATAATTGAGCAGCCAACATCGCTTAGCAATCACCTCTGACCGCTAAACTGCTTTAACTCCTGGACGCAAATGGCCTCTCCCCTAGTCATCCTTGCCTCGGCAAGTCCACGTCGGCAGGATTTTTTCCACGCCCTTGCCATCCCCTTCGCAATCGAAACGGCAGATATCGACGAGACGCCAATGCCCGGAGAGTCGCCCGTTGCCCTGGTGGAACGGCTGGCAACTGCCAAAGCGCTGACCGCGGGGAGGCGGCTCGTCGACGCCCATGCAGAGGCGGCAGTTGAACTCCTCGTCGTCGGCGCAGATACAATCGTGGCGCTGGAGAATGAGATCCTGGGCAAGCCGGCGGACGCCGACGAGGCCTACGCCATGTTGCTGCGCCTGCGTGCCCGCCCCCATCATGTCCACACGGCGTTGGCAGTCGCCCGCTTTGCCGGAGGCAACTGCCGGCGCAAGCGCAGCCTGGTCAACACGACCACCGTGACGATGCGCCCCTACCGCAAAGCCGAGATCGCCGCCTACGTGGCCACAGGCGATCCACAGGACAAGGCCGGCGCCTACGCCATTCAGCATCAGCAGTTCAGGCCCGTTCAGAGCCTGTCAGGCTGCCCCGCCGCTGTGATGGGGTTGCCGGCCGCAGACCTGCTGCGCCTATTGACGGAGTTTGGATTCCCCGTCGCCCGCGCTCCGGTTCAGTTCTGCCGCGCCCTGACCGGCTTCCCCTGTTGTCAGGAAAATGATGCACGCAGTGAGGTCCGTTTCCCCTGAACGGATCTGAACTACTGCGCTGCCCGCGTATTGCCAAAAGGCCAGCAGGATTGATACACTTGTAGCGAAAATGTCGCGCCCGCAGGTTGCGCGCCAATCGTGCCGCTCAGCCCTCACCAGGAGATGCCGTTGGCAAAAGATACGGAAGCCTATGACGGATGGGATGAAGCCTACGAGGATGACTACTTTGACGCGCCGGCCAAGAGCAAGCCGAAGCCGAAAAAGAAACGCCAGCGAACAGTTGCGGGCGTCGTCGTGCGCGCCAGGGGACATCATTTTGATGTCGCTACCGCGCAGGACAGACTGGTCAGTTGTCGCGTTCGCGGGCGGCTCCTCCAAGAGCGCACCAAAGATCTCACGCTGGTTGCCGTCGGCGACCGCGTGCAGGTCGTCATGGAGGGCAAACGCACCGGCCAGATCGATTCGGTCGAAGAGCGCGAGTCGACGCTCAGCCGTCAATCTCCGGGAACGACGCGGCCGGCTGAAGATGTGATCGTCGCCAATCCCGACCAGGTCCTGATCGTCTTTGCCGTCCAGGACCCGGAGCCGCATCTGCGCATGCTGGATCGCTTTCTGGTGATTGCAGAGGCCAACGAACTGCCGGCCGTCATCGCGGTCAACAAGATTGATCTCACCGGGCTGGAGGCAGCCCGCGCAAAGTTCCACCTCTACGAAGGGTTGGGCTATCCACTCCTTTATGCGAGCGCCACAGAACAGTTCGCGGTCGGCCCAGCCCATGATTCTCCTGGGCTTCCGAAATCCTCTGAACTTGGGCCGCTGCTTCACCTGCTGGCCGACAAGTTGACGGTCGTGACCGGGCCGAGCGGCGTGGGCAAAAGCGAGCTAATCAACGCCATTCACCCCCAGTTGAACCTGCGGGTCGGTGCCCTACGCAACTTCGAGGGCAAGGGTCGCCACACAACGCGCAACGCTCAGCTATTCCGTCTTCCCGTGGGTGCCAACACCTTCATCGCCGATACACCTGGCATCCGCGAGCTGGGTCTATATGAGATCGATCCGGGCAGCCTCTGCTTCTACTTTATCGACATGAAGCCTTACGTCAACGACTGTCGCTTCCCCAATTGTACGCACGACCACGAGCCGGGCTGCGCGGTGCGACAAGCTGTCGAAGACGGAAACGTCGCGCCTGATCGCTATGACAGCTACGTGCGAATCCTGAACGGTGAGAGCTTTCAGCTTGACGAGTGGTGATCAATAATCGCCCCTCCAATGCCGCCTGGCGGGCCGTCTGTCAGCCTCCGCCCCCGCCCTTTTCGATACCCGGTAACCAATACGCAACGCTCGCTATGTCCAAAATTCTCGATGAACTGAATCCCCAGCAAAAGACGGCCGTCCAGGCCACTGAGGGTCCGGTGCTGGTGTTGGCAGGCCCCGGCTCCGGCAAGACGCGCGTGCTCACCCGGCGCATCGCCCATCTGATCGAGGAAAACAAGATCGCGCCGTGGCACATCCTGGCCGTTACCTTCACCAACAGGGCTGCCAGAGAGATGGCCGAGCGCGTTGTCGAGCTCATTGGTCACCAGTTCCCGCCGCCGGTCCTGGGCCAGCGCCGTTCGCTTGGCGGGTTGACCATCGGCACCTTTCACGCCGTCTGCGCCCGCGTGCTGCGCGTCGAAGTGGATGCCGTCGGTTATCAGCGCAATTGGGTCATCTATGACAGCGCCGATCAGTTGGCGCTCGTGCGCAAGGTTCTGAAGGAGATGAAACTGGATGAGAAGCGTTTCAGCCCCCGCGCAGTCTTGGCGCAGATCGGCAGCTGGAAGAATGACCTGGTTGCGCCGGAGGCTGTGCAGGCCCAGGGCTACATTCAGGAGATCTGCGACCGCGTCTATGGTCGTTATCAGCAACTCCTGCGCCTCAACAACGCCATGGATTTCGATGATCTGCTGATGGGCGCCGTCCTGCTCCTACGCCAGAATGAAGAAATGCGCCGCAAGTATCAAGACAAGTGGCGCTACGTGTTGGTGGACGAGTTTCAGGACACGAACACGGCCCAATACGAGTTGGCGACACTGTTCGCCGGCGCGCCGGAAGGCAGGAGCAACCTCTTCGTCGTCGGCGACGAAGACCAGTCGATCTACCGATTTCGCGGCGCCGATTACCGCAACGTCCTGCGCTTCCGCCGCGACCATCCTGCCGCCAAGGTCGTCCTCTTGGAGCAGAACTATCGCAGCACGCAAAGTATCCTGGATGTCGCCAACGCGGTCATCGGCCAAAATGTCAACCGCACGCCCAAGCGGCTGCGCACCGAAAACGGCGACGGCGTGAAAGTTTCGGTCCACGAAGCCTACAACGAGGTGGAAGAGGCCGACTACGTGCTCGACGAGGCGACCCGAATGCGCGCCCAGAATGGTCTGGGCACGGGTGCGGTGGCAGTGTTATACCGCACAAACGCCCAGAGCCGCGCCTTGGAAGAGGCGTGCGTACGCCGCCATGTGCGTTACCGCCTGATTGGAGCGACCCGTTTCTACGAACGGCGCGAAATCAAGGACGTGCTGGCCTATTTGCGGCTGGTGCATAACCCCGCGGCGACGATCGCGCTCGATCGAATTGTCAACCTGCCCCCGCGCGGCATTGGAGCGCAGACCTACGATGCGCTGAAAGTGTGGGCGGCCGCGGCCTCCGTGACCGAATGGGAGGCGTTACAGGCTCTGAGGCCAGAAGCTGAAGGCGCCCGCGCAGAGAATATCCCCAACGCCTCTCACCCCTCACTTTTCGCCCCCCCGTTCGCCGCCCGCGCCCGCAATGCCCTCATCAGATTCGCCGAGATGCTGGAGTCGTGGATCGTGACGGCAACCCGCAACCACTACGAAAATGTCGCCACGCTGTTGGATCGGGTCTTGGCCGAGAGCGGCTATCTCGACCGCCTGCGCGATGGCAGCGAGGAGGGCGAGGAACGCTTTGAAAACATCAACGCGTTGCGCGCCGTCGCCGTCCAGTACGGCCCCAATCTGCAGGATCTGGAACCGGACGAGGACCCGCTTGGCCTCTTCTTGCAGGAGATCAGCCTTGTCAGCGAGCAGGACGACCTGGACGAGAGCCAGGACGCGCTCACGCTGATGACTCTGCACACGGCCAAGGGGCTGGAGTTCCCCGTCATCTTTTTGGTCGGGATGGAGGAGGGGCTGCTGCCCCATTCCCGCAGCACCCAAAGTGGGGATGAGGAGGATATCGCCGAGGAGCGTCGCCTGGCCTACGTCGGCATCACCCGCGCCAAGCGCCGCCTCTACCTGGTTCATACTTACCAACGCGCAATGTGGGGCGCCAGCCAACTGCAAGAGGCCAGCCGCTTCCTCGACGAAATACCGGCCGAGCTGTTGCAGGGCAAGGTCAACCGTCAGAAACGACGGCAGGCCGCCTACGATCGGGCGACCAGCTGGCGAGGCTCGGATTCTGCCCAACCCCGCCCAGAATTCGGGCCGAGTTCGGATCGTCCCGCTGCAACGGGCAGATGGAAGGAAGGGCCCAATGTCGCGCGCGATTCGACCGAATTCAAACCAAAGAGTGGAGGCGCCTCCGCCTCTGGCCAGTACCGACAGCAGGACTGGTCGCAACGCAAGCCTCGTCGCCGCCGTCCTGCCGCGCCCGAGGCAGAGACGCAGTTCAAACGCCGCCAGAGCGTGGAGCACCCCAAGTTCGGCGTTGGTATGGTGATCGACAGCATCGTCATCGGCGGTGAAGAGGAGGTCACGGTCGCGTTTCAAGGTCTGGGCATCAAGAAATTCATGGCGTCGCTGGCCAATCTGAAGATACTGTAAGATTATAAGAACGCGCAGAGGCGCAACAGAAAAGATGCTGCAATCCGTTTCACCACCCTGGAACACAACCACCAAAGCGATCGTCGCCGTGTCGGCGCTGGCGTTGTTCTGCCTGCTGGTATGGGTATTTCGCGGCCTGTTGCAGCAGGTGGTACTGGCTGTGCTATTGGCCTATCTTCTCCATCCGTTGATCTCGTTCATCGACCGCCGCACGCCCCTCAACCGGGTAAGCGTCGTTCTCCTCGTCTACCTGGCCCTGGCCCTGCTTGTCGTGGCGACCTTCTCTCTGGTGGGCGTAACGACCTTCCAGCAAGCTGTCGATCTCTCCGGTCGTCTGCCCGGCTGGTTTGACGACGCGGTCGTCCAACTTCAGCTGTTCGTGACCCAGCTGCCGGATACGCTCACGCTTGGCCCGCTTGAACTACCTGTCGCCAGCATCCTGCCCCAACTGCCCGCTTGGGATGAGGTGCTCGGCCAGGCTTTTGGCTACATCCAGCCGATTTTCAGCCGCGGGGGCAGTCTGGCCGCCAGCGTCGTGACCGGCACCGTGGCCGTACTCGGTCAGATCATGCTGATATTCATCATCTCCATCTACATCGCCAACGACATTCCCCGGGTTGGCGGCAGGATCGCCAACCTCGCTCAAAAGCCCGGCTATCGCCGCGACGCTGAGCGCCTGACCTCCAGCATCAACCAGGTGTGGGCGGCCTACATGCGGGGCCAGGCCCTGCTTGCGCTGGTGATTTTCGTGCTGGTCAGCGTCGTTCTCGGCGCGCTCGGTGTGGACAATGCCCTCGGCCTCGGGCTGCTCTCCGGCGCGATGGAATTCTTGCCGCTGCTCGGGCCGTTCGTCGGCGTCGGCGCGGCCGTTCTGGTCGCCTTCTTTCAGAACAGCCAGAGCTTCGGCATGACGCCGCTCCAGTTCGCGCTGGCCGTGGCCGTGGCGATGATTCTGATCCAGCAGATCGAGAATACCCTGTTGGTGCCCCGTATCGTCGGCGGCGCCCTCAACCTGCACCCGCTGCTCGTGCTCGTCAGCGTGATTATGGGCGCGTCGCTGGCCGGGCTGCTAGGGGCAATTCTGGCCGCGCCCGTGGTCGCTTCCCTCCGAATCCTGGCTGACTACGCCTGGCACAAGATGCTGGATCTGCCGCCCTTCCCCGATCAAGGCGCCAGCCAAGAGAGGGTGAATCAGAGTGAGGAAACAGACAATCCGCCGGATTCTTCAAGTCTCAGTCCCACTCTCACTTCTCAAACGTTAGCCCTCACTCCTCAGATCTATCCCCTCGCCTTCGAGCCGGTCTTCAAGGACTACATCTGGGGGGGACGCAACCTTGAGACGAAGCTGGGGCGGGCGCTCCCGCCTGGAACTGTCGCCGAAAGCTGGGAGGTCGCGGCGCACCCCAACGGGCAGACGAAGGTCGCCGCCGGCCCGCTGTCGGGTTATACACTCGACGCGCTGCAAGCGCGTCTTGGCGAGCGCCTTCTGGGTCAGGCGGCAGACGCCGCAAACTTCCCGCTGCTGATCAAACTCCTGGACGCCAACCGCTGGCTGTCCGTCCAGGTGCATCCGGACGACGCCTACGCACGCGAGCACGCCGGTGAACTGGGCAAGACTGAACTGTGGATCATCCTCCACGCTGAGCCGGGCGCAGAGGTGATCTACGGGCTGAAGGACGGCGTCACTCGTGAACAGTTTGCGCAGGCAGCCGCCAACGGCGCGATTGAACACATGCTCCACCATGTTTCGATACGCTCCGGCGACGCGGTCTACGTGCCTGCCGGGACGGTCCACGCGCTCGGTCCCGGCGCAATTGTGGCCGAGATCCAGCAGAACAGCGACACCACCTATCGCCTTTACGACTGGGGACGCAGCGGCGCAGACGGCCAATCTCGCCCTCTGCACGTCCAACAGGCTCTCGATGTCATCGACTGGCGCGTGGTCGAACCGGAGATTGCACGCCCGCCCGTTCTGTCGTCGCCTGACGGTTGGGTGCGCGAAATACTGTCTGATCTGCGCACGATCGGCGGCGCTGCCTCCGACCTGCGCGCCGCCGACGGCGCGGCCACGGCCTGCCCCTTCTTCCAGGTCGAACGCCTGACAGGCCGGCCCGGCGCCGTCTGGTCCGACATCTGCGCCGGAGACGCCTTTCAGATCTGGGCAGCCCTTTCCGGCAGCGCAACGCTGCACTGGGCCGGCGCGCCGGTCGAACTGCGGGCAGTCTCCTGGCTGCTGCTGCCCGCCGCCCTCGGCGCATTCGAACTGCGCTCCGAGACTGATTGTACCCTGCTTCGCATTCAATAAAGTCGATTCCAAGGAGATTTTCTGTGCCCGATATCGACAAGCGCGCTGACACGACCTTTCCCATCCATAACCTCCTGGCCGGGCGCTGGAGCCCCAGGGCCTTTGCCGACCGCGCCATCCCCCCGGATGTTCTCGGCAGCCTGCTGGAAGCTGCCCGCTGGGCGCCATCCTCCCGCAACTTGCAGCCCTGGCGCTTTGTCATCGCAGAGCGCCATCGCGATACCGACGGATTCGCCCGCATTCTCAACACCCTCATGCAAGCGAACCAGGTCTGGGCGCAGCACGCCTCCGTTCTGCTCATTGTCGCGACCCAGCCCAATCCGGCCGGCTCGCCGCGCCCCAATCCCTACGCCCATTACGATGTCGGCCAGGCCATGGCCCACCTTTCAATCCAGGCGATGGCCTGCGGCCTCTACATTCACCAGATGGGCGGCTTCCGCAGAGATAGGGCCAGGCAGGTGCTTGCTATCCCCGATGACTATGAGCCGGTCGTCTCCGCCGCTATCGGCTACCTGGCCGACCCGTCAGTGCTGCCGCAGGAGATTCAGCAGCGCGAGCTGGAACCCCGCGCCCGCAACCCCCTGTCCGAACAGGTATTCAGCGGCATGTGGGGCGATCTGCATCCCGACTATGTTTGAACTGGTAATCAGGCACGGGCAGCTTATCACCTCTTCCGGCCCGGTTCTTGCCGACCTGGCGATTGATGCAGGGCGGATCGCGGCCATCGGCAAGAATCTGAACGCCGCGCGCACCGTCGACGCCTCCGACTGCTTCGTGATTCCCGGCGGCGTGGACTGTCATGTCCACATGCAGATGCGGCTGAACGGCCTCACCAGCGCCGACAGCTTTGAGACCGGGACGGTGGCCGCCGCCTGTGGTGGCACCACCACGGTAATCGACTTCACAGATCCGCAGCCGCAGCAGCCGCTGCTCGACGCGCTGCAAGCCCGCCGCGTCGAGGCCGACCGTCGCGTCGCCGTCGATTACGGCCTGCACATGACCGTCCCTGCCTGGCACGCCGCCGCGCCTGAGCGGCTCGCTGAGATCCCTGCCGCCGTAGCCGCCGGCTGCGCCACTTTCAAACTCTACCAGGCCTACGACCGCATGATGCTGGATGATGTTGCCCTGCTGCGCGTGATGCGTGCCGTCGCCGCGGCCGCTGGCGCCGTTGTCCTGCATAGCGAGACCGGCCCGCTCCTCGATGCGCTGCGCGCCGATGCGCTCGACAACGGCTGCCTCGCCCCGATCTGGCATGAACGCACCCGTCCTGCCCGGCTGGAGGCAAGCGCAGTCCAACGCGCCGCCGAAGTCGCCGCCCTCGTCGGCTGCCCCCTGCACATTTTTCATGTCGGCGCCGCCGATTCGCTGGCGGAGGTGATCGCCGCGCGCCTTCGCGGCGTGGACATCAGCGCCGAGACCTGCCCCCAATATCTCCTGCTCACCGCCGACCGGCATCTGCAAGGAGAAGACGGCCATCTCTTCATCTGTGCGCCTCCCTTGCGCCGCGACGCCGATCAGGAAGCCCTGTGGCGCGCGCTGCGCGACCGGCGCCTGGAGATGGTGAGCACCGACCATTGCCCGTGGACCCGCAGCGAGAAACGGCAGCCCTCCTTTGTCGATGTGCCGGGCGGGCTGCCCGGCATCGAATCGCGGCTGGCGCTGCTTCATCACTTCGGCGTCAACCAACGCGGCCTTCCGCTGACCGCCTGGGTCTCGGCCTGTTGTACGGCTCCCGCCCGCCGCATGGGCATGACAGGCCGCGGCGCCCTGCTGCCCGGTTACGCCGCCGACATCGTTCTGTTCGACCCCAAACGCGCCAGGACCCTTCGCTCGGATGCGATGCACGAAGCCGTCGACTGGACTCCGTATGAAGGCATGAAGGTGGCAGGATGGCCGCGTACGGTTTTCCTGCGGGGAAAGGAGATCGTGCGTGACGAGGAGTATGTCGGCAGCCCTGGCGACGGCCGCTTTCTGCATCGGTCGTTGGCGTCCGGGAAATGACAGTTCCGGCAGGCGCGCACTTTGTGAATGTCGGCAAGATACTGAGGAATCCATGCTTATTCTGAGCCAAGAAACCCTGCCGCAAGGCCTGGCCTATCTGACAGCGCAGGATGCCGACCTGGCGCGCGTCGTGGAGCAGTTGGGTGCGCCGGCTCTGCGTCAGCAGCCTCCTGGCTTCTCGACACTGCTCCAAATCATCCTGGGGCAACAGGTCTCCCGCTCTTCAGCCGACGCGATGTACCAACGGCTTTGTGACGCGATTGGCCCTCCAGTGCCCGCCGCTTTTCTGACTCTTGACGACGAAACATTGCGCTCGATTGGCTTCAGCCGCCAGAAGAGCCGCTACGGCCGCGAGCTTGCGACCGCGCTATTCGAAGGGCGGCTAGATCTTGACCGGATCGGCCGCAGCGACGATGATGTCGTGCGCGCCGCCTTGACCGCCTTGCCCGGCATCGGCGCCTGGAGCGCCGAGATCTACCTGCTCTTCGCGCTGCGCCGCGCCGATGCCTGGCCCGCCAGCGATCTGGGCGTCATCGTCGGCGCACAGAAGGTGAAGCGACTGCCGTCGCGGCCAGCCAGGCAGGAACTGAACGCCATGGCCGCGGCGTGGCGGCCTTGGCGCGGGCTCGCCACCTTTATCCTCTGGCACGGCTACCAGCTTGCCTGAACACCTGGTCTGAACACCTGGCCGCAGTGACGACCGCTTTTCGAATACTCTCCTAGTACATCTGGCCAACTCTATTGCCGCCTCTTCCAGGCCATTGAGGTCGGAAAGACCCTCTCCACACTCCCCTTCAGCAACCTTGATGCCTGCCAGCCGCGCGAATCTCGTCAGAGGTTTGCCAACCCCTTGTTTCGCTGTTGCACGCCTGTGATCTGCTACATTTCCGGCGTCGTAGATAGAACGTAGGCATATCGCTTACCAATCATTGGTTACGATTTTCGGCAGCGTTTTTCGCTCTGAATGACTCCGGTTGTGCAGCCTTCGACCCACTTTCCCAGTGTAATCCTGCCTCTTCTCCGGCGGCCGCACACCCTCCCTTTTGCAAGAGTACGATGCCGCTTTTTAGATTGAATGCCTCCTCCTATCGTGTTAAGATCATCGAATTCTTAGTGCCTCCTTTCGCAGTGAATGGTGCGGCGCGGCACACATTACCCCACTGCCCCCATGCCTGCCGCTGCATCAACGTCGCGGTTCCACCACGCCCGGCGGTTTGAGGAGGGGCGGTTGGATTACCTGCCGCCGGACGAATTGTCGCCGACGCCTGAGGCTGGGCCGTTTGGCGGCGGTCAAGCAGGACAACTTCTTAGCAGATGCCTCGGGCATTCGATGAGTCAGGCGGCTTTCTTGCAGCGACAACCGAGCAGTCGCAACCGAGGTTCGGGCAGTTTCGGGTGTCGCAAAGCGCGCTGGCGCAGACTAGTAAAGGATCGGAGAGGGTAAAATGAGTTTCATGATCGGGCAGAGCGTCATCCACCCGGCACACGGCGCAGGCAAAATCATTGAATTTCAGGAGAAGGAGCTCGTTAAGGGCTTTCAGCGTTACTACGTCATCGAATTTGTTCGTAATCGGCTGACCGTGCATCTGCCAGAACGCCGCATCGAGCAGATCGGCGTGCGGCCCGTCATGCCGGCCGGTCTTATCTCCGGTGTGATTCAAACATTGGAATCTCATCCTATCGACCTGCCGGATGAGTTCAGGTTGCGCCGCTCGCTCATCGACAAACAGATCCACTCAGGCTATCCCAACCAAATCGCGACCGCAGTGCGCGATTTGACCTGGCGCAAGACGGTCAAATATCTGACCGAAGCCGATCGTGAGGCGCTGGAAGAGGCACGCGCACTGCTGATCACCGAGACCTCTCTGGCGCTCGAGCAGACCTGGGAGCATGTCGAACTGCGCCTCGACGAAGCGATCGGACGGGGGATTCGCGCGCGACAGGCCGCAGAAGAACGCGCACGGCAGGTCGCAGAGGAGCAAGCGCAGCAGGCAGCGGAAGAGCAGGGGCAGCAGGAACTTGAGCCGGTGACGGACTGGCCGTTTGCCGCGGCAGTGCCCGTGGATTGGGGCCAAGACACCCTCGTTGAGCGCGTTTAACCTGTCGAGTTGGCCGCTTCGTTTCTGCATCGCCGCGCCGACGTTCCCCAGCGCGTGCCGCATAAGGGCAAACGTTACGCACACCTCGGAGTTCAACGATGCGCGTGCAGATCATGACCGATATGGAGGGTGTCAGCGGCATCGTCGCTTGGGAACAGGTCAACGGCGGCGAGCCGATGTACGAGGAGGGGCGGCGCCTCTACACCGAGGAAATCAACGCCGCCGTACGCGGCGCGGCTGCGGCCGGCGCGACCGAAATCGTGGTCGTGGACTGTCACGGCGCTGGCGGCCCCTGGACCTTCAACTCACTTGTCCCCGAACTGCTCGATCCCCGCTGCGAATGGGTCGCACACCACACCTGGAGCCGCTACGTTGACATGCTGGAATCCGGCTGCGACGCCGTGCTCCTGGTGGGGATGCACGCCAAGGCCGGCACGGCTGACGGCGTACTCAGCCACACCATTTCGACCGTGCGCTGGCGCCATCTCTGGTTCAACGGCCAGGATGTCGGCGAGGTCGGCATCAACGCCGCGCTCTGCGGCTACTACGGCGTGCCGGTGCTGTTGGTGACCGGCGACCAGGCCGTCTGCCGCGAGTCCACCGAGCTGTTGGGCGAAGGGCTCACCACCGTCGCCGTCAAGAAGGGCCTTTCCCGCTACGCCGCCCGCCAGATTCCGCCGCTGCGCGCCCGCCGCATGATCGAAGAAGGCGCCCGCCTGGCGCTGCAAGACCTCAACGCCGTGCCCCCCTATCAGTTGTGCAGCCCCACAACCATCACTTTCGACGTGGGCAGCCCCGATCACCTCGACGCCTTCAGAGGCCGGCCCGGCGTTCGCCTCGAGCCGCCCTACCGCGTCCACAGCGTCGGCGCCGACTGGATGGCCGCCTGGAATCAGGTATGGCACTGGTGATATGCCGCCAAAACTCCTGATCACCGGCGCCACCGGCTTCCTCGGTTCCCATCTCCTGCGCGCCGCGCAAGAGCGCTGGCATCCGGTCGGGACCTACCACCGCACCAGCCGCCGCCATGCCGAATATTTCTTTGGCGAAATCGACAGCGGACGCATCGATCTGGGCGACTACAGCGAGACCAAAGCGATGATGGCCGACGTGCAGCCCGCAGCCGTCATCCATACCGCCGCCATCACCGACCTCGACTTCTGCGAGCAGTTTCCCGACGACTCCCTGCCCATCAACCTGCACGCGCCCATCAATCTCGCCGCCCTCTGCGGCGACAAGGACATCCCCTTTGTCTTCACATCCGCCGACCTCGTCTTCGACGGCGCCAGGGCCCCCTATGCCGAGGATGACCCGCCCACCCCCATCAACGTTTTCGGCGAGCACAAAGCCCTTGCCGAAGAGGGCATACTCACCGCTTATGCCGACGCCGTCATCTGCCGGCTGCCCATGATGATCGGCTATGCCCCCCTCGGCCGCGAGACCTTCTACCACAAGATGGTCGCAGCCTTTCGCGCCGGGCAGGAGGTCACGCTCTTCGGCGACGGCATCCGCACGCCGGTCAGCGCAGCCGTTGCCGCGACCGGACTCTTGCAGATCGCCGGCAGCGGCTTCGAAGACGATGTCAACATCGCCGAGATCGACCGCGTGGTCGACCGGCTGCACCTGGGCGGACGCGACCGCATCAGCCTCTTCGAGATCGGGCTGCTGACGCTGCAAACCCTGGGGCTGGACGACCAGTTGGCTATTCCCGTCAGTCTGTGGGACAGCTATTCCGCTCAACAGGACACACTCCGCTCCCCTTTCGAGCAGGGGCGCAATCAGCAGTTTCTGGCCGCCCGTTCCGCCAACGTCGCCCTCGACAGCAGCCGCGCCTACGAGTTGGGCTACGATCCGCCCCCTTTGCTAAAGCAGCTTGACGCCCTCCTGCCCGCGGCCTGGCGCATTCAAGCCGACGCCGCCCAAGAGGCGGAACCCGACGCCAACCCGCCAATAGACGAAGATGACCAGTTAAGTTGACAAGCCAAGCCAGGTCTGCCCGCTTTCCTGATGCTTAGCCGGATGCCTCCTGATCTGCGTTCCACCCGACACCCAACCTTCCTGCACACTCTCGCCTTGCCCGTATCCCAGGATGGCGGCCTGTCTTACAAGGAGCACCGCGGCGCCCAAGCTCCATTCAATCGCAGCGCCATCAATAACCATTAAATAATATATCTTACTTGATACCCCTTCAAGTCAGTACCAGGATCGCGAGTTCTGTTCCGCTTGTGGTACGCTCTAATAGCCTGCTCCTCCCAGTCATTCAATATCCCCAAGGTAAACCCTCCACGAATTGATATCTGCTTTCACAATTTTTTCTGCCAAAACTCTCGCAAGCTCTCGTAGACTCTCGCAAGCTCTCGTAGACTCTCGCAAGCCCTCGTAAACTCCCGCAAGCTCTCGTAGACTCTCGTAAACTCCCGCAAACTCTCGTAAACTCTCGTAGACTCTCGCAAGCCCTCGTAAACTCCCGCCAGCTCTCGTAGACTCTCGTAAACTCCCGTAAACTCCCGCAAACTCTCGCAAGCCCTCGTAAACTCCCGCAAGCTCTCGTAGACTCTCGTATACTCTCGTAGACTCTCGCAAACTCTCGTAAACTCCCGCAAGATCTCGTAGACTCTCGCAAGCTCTCGTAAACTCCCGCAAACTCTCGCAGACTCTCGTAACCCCCGCAAAGTCCCGCAAACTCTCGTAGGGCCATATGCTAGATAGGAAAGGCCAGTTTCTCAATCTGAAGATAGTCTTGTCCGTACAAGAGTCGGTTGATATAAATGCAAAGTGTGTGAAAAGTCAATTTGGTTAGGACTTTCGCTAGGAGGTCAGGATCCTGTAAGTTTGAGACATGATTACAAAACAGAAGTATGTCGAATACCTGGTTAGCACGCCGATCAACGACACCTGTACCAATTTGGCTGAACATCTGGATGGCATGAGTCACGATGTAGTCAGCGATTTCCTGAAAAGAGAGCGACTCACAGCCAATCATCTATGGGAACTTGTGCAAGAACGGATCGACGACAGTGCGGATGCGTAGCTGATTATTGACGACAGTGTGCGAGACAAACGCGATTCACGGTCAATCGAGATGGTGAAGCTGCAGTACAGTGGCGCTGCCGGTGGTCTGGTGCGCGGCATTGCGGTCGTGAACCTGATTCACCGTCTGGGATTGACCTTCTACACCACACGCAAAGCCAACCGCATGGTCAGTCTGAGCGCAGACGATGGCTATATTCAGCTTGATGCGCTCGATTGGACCGACGAACGGCTTAAGCATGGCATCATTGTCAAGCTCAAGAAACTGCCTTTCAAAGTGGAATTGTTCAAGGTCGTTGCCATAAACGGCGACGTTGACTGGGTCATCACCAATGATCTGGATGAGACTGTGATCACGCAAGTCGCTCAAAACGCGAACGAGTTGCGCTGGCAGGTCGAAGAATTTCACCGCGAACTGTAACAACTGACAGGCTCGGCCCAATGCCAATGTCGAAAAGCTCGTTCGCAGCGCAATCACCTCGCTTGCTGTTATCATGCCTGGCTTTCACTCAAGGTTCACGCCACCTTGCTCAACAAAACCATCTATCGCGTTCATACCGACCTGTTCAGCGACTATCTGCGAAACCAACTTCGCTGCCCTACTATCCCGGCTTTCCAGCCGACTTAGCGAAAGTCCTATAAAGGTGAACAGAAATGACGGAAAACCTACCCATGTTTAACCTTTGGATCTATACCCGAGCCGTATTTGATACGGAAGAGCGGGCCAGGGAGATGGTCGACTATCTGCTGGCGCAGCCGCGCTTCGCGCCAATCAAGGCTGGCGAGTATGAACCGTATCGCCGCCTGACACGCAAACGGGTCGAGCAGGCGGTCTCCTCTCTCGCCGCGCTGGCAAAGCAGGAATTCTATCCCGACGGCACATGGTCGCATCACATCTTTGAACGGACACGCAAACCGTACTGTCGCCACAGCGTAGAATGGAGCACACTGCCTCACAAAGCGTTCTCGATCAGCCGCTACGTTGTCGAGGACAGTTTTTTGCGGAAGGCGGAACATTTGGAGGAGTGGTTGGAGTTCACAGCCGGCCTGCTGGCGCGGCATGAAGCATGGTATGCCCGTTTTACTCTCGACGAGGAAGGCATGGCGAAGAATTACCTCGAATGGAAGACGACGAGGGGGCAGGCACCTTCCCCGGAGTACAGGGTAACAGGCATGATAAGAGGCGTCGGCGTGAAGTTGGAAGAGTGCATTCCCGGCATCTTCTGGGGCAACTATTTCGGTCCTTTCTACGTCGACTGGTTCGGCAGAGGGAAGTTCGATGATCTGCCCTGCGTCGAGAAACGCTGGCTCGACACGGGCGGCATTTTTTTTACCACCTCGGCCACGCCCTTCGACTGGAATACGCCCGCAGCCCGACAGATGCAGCAGGCGGTGAAAGAACATCTTGGGGAGGAGGCCTTCTTCGATTCCGAAACGGTCTTTGCGCGCGTGCGTCAGCTGGAGCCGATTCCCCACAACTTCGAACCGGAGCAGTTCCAGTCACCCCGCCGCCTGCCCGAATTTCCATTCAAGGTAACACCACCCAATAACCAGACCATGCCGGTCGACGAGCAGCTGGCCGATGCCCGCCAGACCTTCGAGGGCCAGGGATACACGCTCATCGAGGAGAGCGACCGGACCCTGCTCTTCCGCGCTGAAGCGGGCGGCATCTTGCGGGTGACGGTAGGCGTGGGGGCGCGATCGAGTTTCTTCCTCAACAGTAGCCAGATGGGGAAGACCCGCGCCTTTCCTTTCGAGTGCGGGAATCGAAAAGGGGCTTCGGAGAGAGGCGAAGGAGCGACAGCATTATCCGGTGAATCATTGACCGTGACGAACTAGCTGTTGCCCGCAAAATGGTCGGTACCCTTCTTTACCAACCGAATATCCCTTCTCACTTCCCCTGCGCCCCGCCAGCGCGCGCGCCCAACGGCGCTACCACCACCTACCACCACCTACCACCAAGACGGCCTGAACTCCTCGGTGATTGGCGGTGCCGAAAGCGACGACGCCCGGCGCATGCTCAGCTGGCAGCAGCAGGACCAGCTGGGCCGCACCACCCTCCTGCGCAGCTGCATCCCCGGCCGCGACGAATGGACGCTCGAGTTCGAGATCTCGCTCGCCTACGACTTTGGCCATTGCCGACTCCATCTGGTGGACACTTGGCAATGGCCAAACAGCCGACCGCCTGGCGCAGGTCTACCGCCGCGACGGCGGGCAGGGCCGCTGGCAGCGCAGCAGCAGCATCGGCTACGACTTCCTCGGCCGCAAGACCGGCATGAGCGACGCCGACCTCGGCAACTATAGCTATGCCTACAACGCGCTCTGCCAACTGACGCGCCCGACCGACGCCCGCGCCAAGACCGGCTGCCTCTACTACGACAGCCTCGGGCGCATGAGAGGCCGCGTGCAGCGCGTCTCCAACGATAGCGTCAACCGCAGCTTCACCTACGACAGCTACGGTCGCCTCAACCGCGAGAGCGTCACCATCGACAGCCTCACGCGCACGAGCAGCTACAGCGACGACGACCACCACCGGCCCACGTTATCACGTCCTTCTGTTAGGAATCCCGACGGGATTGGCATACAGATTTAGATGCGTATGCCCTGATCCCTCCCCCCTTGCAAGAGCCTGAACAATCGTATACGCTGTATCCATAGCTGCTGTCTCCATAGCTGAAAGTCCAAGGCGACCGCGGACCATCTCTGTACCTTAACAAACGCATACTTTTTTACAGACCATACTTGGTTGCAAGACCATAACGCCGCCGCAGCCGGCGCAACACACTGCGCCAATCCGCAAAAACTTTTGCAGAAAGAGCAAAGCAGTACACGATTTCACGCGGCAATTCGCGCCACTTCGCGCCACTTTGATACTCTCCGCCCGCCCCGACAGGATATCGACAGGATACAGAGCAGGGCATTACAAGAATTCATGCCGCGCTTTGCCCCGCTCTGCGCCAGTGCGCCGCCCGCCGCGACGACGCCGGCGGCCTTCGCCCAGCCTCCCGTCTCCCGTGATGCACGGAGAATTTTCTTGCCCAATCTCACGTAACCACTCGCAAACACTCGTAACCACTCGCAACCACTCGCAACCACTCGCAACCGCTCGCAAACACTCGTAACCACTCGTAACCACTCGCAACCACTCGCAACCGCTCGTAACCACTCGTAACCACTCGCAACCACTCGCAACCGCTCGCAACCACTCGCAACCACTCGCAACCACTCGCAACCGCTCGCAACCACTCGCAACCGCTCGTAACCACTCGTAACCACTCGCAACCACCCGTAACCACTCTTAACCACTCGTAAACACTGGCAAGCGCTCGTAAACATTCGCAACCGCTCGTACGAGCGCCTGCATCTTGAATTCGTACTGTTGACCTCCCAATACCCCTCCTGTTCCCCCGTCCTTATCGCCGGAACGCCCCCCTTTCACAGCACATCCCCATTCTGGCTGGCACACCGCGCTGCCCTCAATTTTGCAAAAAATCACGAAAGTGTATATAAATGGGAAGCGTTATCTGTTTGGGAGTGCCCAACTGGCTTCAACTGATCCAGAGTGTGCATGTTGTACGGCGTCGGGCCATTAGCGCAACCAAGCACAGCATGGCAGGCAACTCTTCTCCAAGTTCCATCGGCAGTGTGAGAATGCGAAGTATGCTGACCAGCCAACAGAAACGCCTATTTGGCAGCCAGGGCTTCCTCAATGTAAGCCAGCTTCTCTCCGCCGCCGAGGTCGACCGCTATCGCCGGCACTTCATGGCGCTGCGGGCGGCGGGCAGCTACCCCGGCGACTCGGCCGGCATTGACAACGGCAGCCGCGATCCGCTGAAACGATACCCGCGCATGATCCACATGCACCGCTGGGACGAGCTGAGCATGCAATGGATGCTCGACGCCCGCCTGCGCGACTGCATGACCGTCCTGCTGGGGCGCGAGCCGTTCGCCGTCCAAACGATGCTCTACTTCAAGCCGCCCGGCGCACGCGGCCAGGCCCTGCACCAGGATCAGCACTATCTGCGCGTGCATCCCGGCACCTGCATCGCCGCCTGGCTGGCCCTCGACGACTGCGACGAAGAGAACGGCTGCCTGCAGATGGTGCCCGACAGCCACAGCTGGCCCCTGCTCTGCTCAGCCGAAGCCGACACAACCCAGAGCTTCACCGACGTGACCGTAGACCTGCCCGACGGCATCGCCGCCCAACCCGTCCTCATGCAGGCCGGGGATGTCGTCTTCTTCAACGGACAGGTCGTGCACGGCAGCTATCCCAACAGCAGCGCCGACCGCTTTCGCCGCGCCTTCATCGGCCACTACATCGCCGGCGAAGCGCAGCAAGTCGCCAGTTACTTCCACCCCGTCCTGCGCATGAACGGAACGCAGGTTGAACTCGACATCAGCGAGGGCGGCGACCTGTGCGGCCGCTGGGTTGACATCGACGGCACGCCCGTGGTCGAGATGCAGCACGCTTAGTCGGACGTTTTAGCGACAGGCGGGACGCTTGCAACCAGAGGCGCACGAGCAGACTCTCCAGAATATTTGTGTATCGCGCAGACCGGCTTGAACTGAGTTTGGCCTTGAACGCCGGTTCTATATCTCTTATAGTGAAGTCAGGTTCGTTCATCCAAGTTCAAATTTGAAAGGAAATCCGATTGTGTCCACAAACAAGCTGAATCGACGACAGTTGCTGCAGGGCATGGGCATTGCCGCCACAGGGGCCGCACTCGCTGCCTGTGTGCCGGCCGGCGCGCCGATGGCGGCCGGCGAAGAAGGCGAAATGGAACCCCCCGACATCTGGGTGGCGACCAGCACACCATGCCCCGGCGGCGGCAACCCGGAACGCACCGCGGCTGTACGCGACCACCTCCTCGAACTGACTGGCGTGCGCGTCAATGCCTATCTGATGCCCCCGGGAACGGCCAGAACCGAGAAGCTCAATCTGCTGATCGCTTCCGGCACCGAACCCCTGGATGTCTTCGAGGGCGCCTGGCCCGACTTCAAAGGCATCGTCCAGCCGCTCGACGACCTGCTTGAGCAAGGCGGGCAGGACATTCTGGCCGGTCACTCCCCCCTGGACTGGAAGATGATGTCAGACTTTGAGGGCACGACCTGGGGCTATCCCCGCCTCGGCCTGATGGGTCACACCCACTTCCCCTACTTCCGCTCCGACTGGCTGGCCGAAGCCGGGCTCGATGTGCCCGACACCTGGGAAGGCATGGAGGAAGCCTACCTCGCCATGCGCGGCAATAACCCCGAAGCCATCATCACCACGATGGGCCGCACCCACCTGATGTACAACACCTTGGGCGCGTTTACCGACCACGGCTTCTCCCGCTGGATCGACCCGGCCGACAACATGCTCAAGCCCCCCGAACTGCAGGAAGGCTATCCCGACTGGCTCGCCAAAATGAATCAGTGGTGGGAGGACGGCTGGCTGCAGCAGGAGTCATTCGCCAACCCCGACTACCGCTCCATGCTCAAGACCCTCACCATCGGCCTCTGGCTCGGCTGGTATTCCCGCATCACCGGCTGGTGGTCTGATATCAGACGCGACGCCGGTTATGTCGAGGAAGACTATATCCTTTCCCTCAAAATCGTTGGTCCCTCCGGCATCGCCAAGACCAACAACGCCGGCTCCAATCAGGCCTACATGATCGCCCGCAAGTCCGAGCATCCCGATGCCGTGATCAAGTATGTCAACTGGCTCTACACCGGCGGCCCCGACGATGTGACCAACTACCTGATCGCCTCCTGGGGCATCCAGGGCGAGGACTGGGAATGGGTCGACAAGACGGAGAAGATCGCCCGCCAATTCTCGGCTGGTAGCTCGGTCTGCGAGGAGAAGTACTCGCGCGATTACCAGATCACGTTGGGCCTGGGCCCGGAGACATGGGCAACCGCCGTCAAGATCGAACAGGACGACGGCAGCATCTTCTGGAACCGGCACTGGCAGCACATCAATACCTACTGGAACCAGTACGAAGGCGGTCGCACGCCCGTCGACTTCGACGTACCCTACGACCGCACTTCCATTCGCGACCAGTTCCCCGGCGAAGTCGACCTGGAGCGGTTTATGGACGAGGAGAGCATCAAGTTCATCTCCGGTAATCGCCCTCTGTCCGAATGGAGCAGTTTCAGAGACGATCTGAACGGCGCCGGCCTGGACCGCTGGAGCGAACTCTACACCGAGCAGTACCGGCTCTATCACCCCGCTTAAACGAGAAGTAAGAAGTGAGGAGAGAGGAGTGAGTAACTTCTTCTCTCTCCTCACAACCCGCTCCTCACCTCTGGAGGTGTATCGATGCAGCAACTAGGCGGTGAGCAGCCAGGACAGGCCGTAAGCCCGACCTCTTCTGCCTACACCGAGCGCAAAGGTTGGCGCGAAGCATGGCGCCAGATCAAGCGCGACCGCTTCCTCTATGGCTTGGCCGCGCTCCCCCTCCTCTACTTCGTCATCTTTCAGTATCTCCCCATGGCCGGCGTCATCATCGCCTTCCAGGACTATGACCCGTTTCTGGGGCTTTACGACATGTTCCGCCTGGATCGCTGGGTCGGCCTCAAACACTTTCGCAACTTTTTTGATTCCATATTCTTCTGGAATGTAATGCGAAACACGTTCGTCATCAGCCTGTACAAGCTGGTCTTCGGCTTCCCCCTGCCTATCATCCTCGCCCTGTTGATCAATGAACTGCGCATGCGCGTGTTCCAACGCACCGTCCAGACCATCTCCTACCTGCCCCACTTCTTCTCCATGGTGGTCGCAGCCGGCATCGTGCGCGCCATGTTGACGCCCCAGGGTGGACTGCTCAACCAACTCGTTGTCTCGCTGGGAGGTGAACCCAAAGCCTATCTCACCGACCCCGACCTCTTCCGCTCCATCATCGTGACCATGGATGTCTGGCAGCACGCCGGCTGGAACAGCATCATCTATCTGGCCGCCATGGCCACCATCAACCCCGAGATGTACGAAGCCGCCGCCATGGACGGCGCCAACCGTTTCCACCGCATGTGGCACGTCACCCTGCCCAGCATCTCCTTCGCCATCGTCATTACACTCATCCTCCGCATCGGCGGCATGTTGAACTTAGGGTTCGAGCAGATTCTCCTCCTTTATTCGCCCTCCGTCTATTCCGTCTCCGACATTATCGACACCTATGTATACCGCGCCGGTCTGATTGGCCGCCAATATTCCTTTGGCGCGGCGGTGGGTCTCTTCAAATCCTTACTGGCATTCATTATGATGTATATCGCCAACAAGATTGCCCACCAACTTGGGCAAGAGGGACTCTGGTAGGATAGCCGCCATGAAATATTCCCGAAGGGAGAAGCTTTTCGACTGGATCAACATCATCTTTCTCACACTTATTACCCTCCTCTTTCTGCTTCCCTTTCTGTCCGTGGTCTCAACCTCGCTCATCAGCGGTCGCGAGTACGCCTTGCGCGGTCTCTTCATTCTCTATCCCCAAAAGCCGGTGCTCACTGCATATCACCTGCTTCTGGGCCAGGGTTCGCTCGTCTTGAACTCCTATGTTGTCACTTTCGCCCGCGTCACCATCGGCACCGGCCTCAATCTGCTCTTAACCTTCCCGCTGGCCTATGTACTCTCCAAGCGCATGCTGTACGGCCGCGTCCCCATCACCATGTTTATCTTTTTCACCATGCTCTTTCATGGCGGCCTCATCCCCAACTTTATCCTGGTCGAAAAGCTGAATCTCCTGGATAGCTTCTGGTCGATGATTCTGCCGCCCCTGATCAACCCCTGGTGGCTGTTGATCATGCGCAACTTCATGCTCGCCATCCCCGATGAGCTGGAAGAAGCTGCCATCATGGACGGCGCCAACCCGCTGACCGTCCTCTTGCGCGTCTACCTCCCGCTTTCCATGCCCGTCATCGCAACCATTGGTCTCTGGTATGCGGTCTTTCACTGGAACTCCTGGTTCGACGCCGCCATCTACCTCAACACACCCTCAAAGTTCCCCCTGCAGCTCGTTCTGCGCGGCTTCCTCGAATTCGGCACCGGTCAATACGGCGATACATCCGGCCTGGGCGAAATGACCGAACTGATCGATCCGCCGCCGGCCGAATCCTTGAAGGCCGCCATGATCGTCGTCACCACTTTGCCGATCCTCATGGTCTACCCCTTCCTCCAGCGCTACTTCGTCAAGGGCATCATGCTCGGCTCCATCAAAGGTTAATACAGAATGGACAAGACTTTCCACGGCGCCTGGCCCGCGCTCATTACACCTGCTACACAGGACGGCGACCTCAACCTTGCCGCTTTGCATGATCTGGTCGCCTGGCTGCTCGACAAAAAGATCGACGGCCTCTACCTCTGCGGCAGCACCGGCGAGGGTCTGCTGCTCCCGCCCGCAGAACGCCGCAGCCTGGTCGAGACCGTCATGCAGCAGGTCAGCGACCGCATTCCCATCATCGTCCACGTCGGCAGCGTCAGCACGCGCGATGCCATGGCCCTCGCCGCCCACGCCCAGCAAATGGGCACGGCCGGCGTGAGTTCCGTGCTGCCCATCTACCTGGGTGGCCTCGAGGCCACCTACCGCCATTACGGCGCCATCGCCGCCGCCGCGCCCGACCTGCCCTTCTTCCCCTATCTCTTCGGCGGCCAGATCGACGCCGTGTCGCTGATGCGCGAACTCCTCTGCCGCATCCCCAACGTGCGCGGCGCAAAGTACACCGGCCCCAATATGTATGAACTCGCGCACATCATCGCCCTTGGCGGCGACCAACCGCAGGGCAGGGGCTGGACCATCTTCTCCGGCATGGACGAACAGTGCCTCTTCGCCATGATGATGGACGCGCCCGGCAATATCGGCTCGACCTTGAACGTGATGCCCGGCGCCTATCGGCGCATGCGCGCCTGCTACGCGGCCGGCGATGTGGCGCAGGCGTTGGACTTGCAGAAGCGCGCCAACCGGCTGACCGCCGTGATGATCGAGCATGGCGTTGCCGCCGCGCTGCGCGTGGCTCTCAAGCTCCAGGGCATCGACTGCGGCCCTCCCCGCCTGCCGCAAGCGCCTGTCGCGCCCGAAAAGGAAGAGCGGATGCGCGCCGAACTTGAAGAGGCCGACCTGGCCGCGCTGGCCGCCATCTAGCCCTCCGCTCCCCGACGACCGCGCTCCATTCCAATTCCCCGATGCTGCCTTCATTTGACCGATCCATCCGCCTGGCGTAGCATTGGCCGAACCGCATTGTCTGCCGCGCCGCGGCTTACAACTCTGTCAATGTGAGGCAGCTCGATGTCCTTTTTCGCCAAGCTGGAATCGGCCGCGCGCCGCAATCATACGCTGCTATGCGTCGGCCTCGACCCCACGCCCGCTGCCTGCCCCGCGCAGCACCATGCCGTCGGACCAGTTTCTGACGCGGCTTCCGCTGGCGGGACAAATGGCATTTGCGACGCGCTGCTGCGCTGGAACCGGGCCGTCATCGAGGCCACCTCCGAGTTTGTCTGCTGTTACAAGCCCAACATCGCCTTCTATGAAGCGCTGGGTCAGCCGGGCATGGCGCTCCTGCGCGCGACCATCGCCGCCGTCCCCGCCGACATCCCCGTCCTCCTCGACGCCAAACGAGGCGACATCGGCTCCACCGCCGCCGCCTACGCACGCGCCTGCTTCGACGAACTCGGCGCCGACGCGGTCACGCTCAGCCCCTATCTGGGCAGGGACAGCATCGCGCCCTTCGCCGCCTACGAGGGCAAGGGGCTCTTCGTGCTCTGCCACACCTCCAACCCCAGCGCCGGCGCGTTGCAGAGACTCTCCGTCCGCGACGGGCAAGGCGATGACAAGGCTGTCCCCCTGTTCATGCAGGTGGCAGAGCAAGCGGTCGCATGGTCGCCTGACGTGGGGCTGGTCGTGGGCGCTACCTACCCCGAGTCGCTGAACGAAGTACGCGCCGTCGCGCCCGCCGCCTGGCTGCTTGTGCCGGGAATCGGCGCGCAGGGAGGCGACCTGGACGCGGCGCTCGCAGCCGGTCTGCGCGCCGACGGGCTGGGCATGCTCATTTCCGCCACCCGCGGCGTAACACAGTCCGATAATCCGCGGTCAGCCGCGCAAGAGTTGCGGGATCAGATTAACCGTGCAAGGACAAAGCAGCACGTTGGCACGAAATCAGAACGCGGCGGGACGGTCCCGCCCTCCTCGCCTCACGACCAACTGACCATCGGCCTGGCCCAGTTGGGCGCGCTCCAGTTCGGCGATTTCACGCTGGCCAGCGGCAAACGCTCCTCCCTCTACGTCGACCTGCGCCTGCTCGTCAGCCAGCCCGACCTGATGCAGGTGGCGGCCCGCGCCTATGCCGACTTGCTGCAACCGCTTGAGTGCGACCGCGTCGCTGGCATCCCCTACGCGGCGCTGCCAATTGGCGCGGCCGTCTCCCTGGCCACCGGCGTCCCCCTCATCTACAATCGCAAGGAGAGCAAGCGCCACGGCCTCGGCAAGGAAATCGAAGGGCATTGGCAGCCGGGCGAACGTGTCGTCATTATCGAGGACGTGATCACAACCGGCGGCAGCATCGTCAGTTCGGTCGAGCTGTTCCGCGCCGCCGGGCTGGTGGTCGAGGATGCGGTCGTGCTGCTCGACAGGCAGCAGGGCGGCGTCGAGAATCTGCGGGAGATCGGCATTCGCGTCCACAGCGTCCTGGCTTTGAATGAGGTGTTGCAGCTTCTGGCGTCGACCGGACACATCCCCGCAGAGATTCGCAAGCAGCTCTTGGCTTCCGGCGCCATCGGCGGCGGCGCAGCCTTTGATTCTGAGCAGGGCCGCGAGTGAACCAAATTGCCTGATAAACCACCCGATCTTTCAGTCACATTTCTTGGCCGCGAACTGTCCACGCCGCTTGTGCTTGCGAGCGGCATCTGGGGCACGACGGTCAGCCTTTTGGAGCGCGCCGCCGCGGCCGGCTGCGGCGCGGTAACCGCCAAGAGTTGCGGACCAACCCCCCGCAGCGGTCATGTCAACCCCTCCTGCGTCGACTGGGGCGGCGGCCTCCTCAATGCGATTGGGTTGGCGAATCCCGGCGTAGACGAGGAAGTCGGCCTGTTGCATGAGGCCCGCGCGCGGCTGCAGCCGCGTGGAGTTCTCGTCATCGCCAGCATCTTTGCCGGCACAGCCGCCGAGTTCGGCGACGTCGCCCGCCGCATCGCCCGCGCCCGCCCCGACTGCATCGAGGTAAACATCTCCTGCCCCAATGTGGAGGACAGTTTCGGCGAACCCTTCGCCGCCAATGCCGAGTCTGCCGCGGCTGTTACCCAATATGTGAAGGCAGCCGTCGCCGACCAGGCGATCCCCGTGATCGTAAAGCTGGCCCCGAACGTGCCCAGCGTCGGCCGTATCGCCCAGGCCGTCGTCGATGCCGGCGCCGACGCGCTCTGCGCCATCAACACGATGCCAGGACTGGTCCTCGACCCGTACAGCGGGCAGCCGGTCCTGGCCAACCGCAGCGGCGGCATCAGCGGCCCGGCCCTCAAACCGATCGCGCTCAAGGCCGTTTACGATGCGCGCAAAGCCTGTCCCCACACACCCATCATCGGCACCGGCGGTGTCAGCAGCGGCCAGGACGCGGTCGAAATGCTGATGGCCGGCGCCACGGTCGTCGGCGTCGGCAGCGCCATCTACCTGCGCGGCGAAAACGCCATCCGGATCATCCGCGCCGAACTCCAACAGTGGATGGCAGCTCAGAATATCGCCCGCGTCGCCGAACTCCACAACCGCGCCCACCGCGAACCGCTCTATGCGATCGCGCCCTCCACGCCGCCGGCTCCAAACGCGGCCTGAACTGTATTGCGTTTTGCTTAGTTCGTTTTGGGAAGACTTCCCGCGCAGGAGGTCGTACACTGTCGGCGCATGTCTCTACGATTCCTACGGAATACGCAGTACGAAATACGCCCAATCACGCGTCTGCACTCCAAACGCCCTTCACCGGATCAGCATGGCATCGCCAAAGCTGTAGAACCGGTACCCCTCCGCCTTGGCCGCTTCATAGGTGCGCAGCAGCATCCGGCGTCCCGCGTCCAGCTCTTGGGGATGGGCCTGCCCGACAAAGGCGCTGACCAGCATCAGCAGCGAGGAGCGCGGCAGATGAAAGTTTGTCAGCAGCACGTCAACGGCCCGAAAACAGTAGCCCGGATAAATGAACAGATCGACCTCAGCCGCGAACGGGGCGACCGCCTCGCGCCCGCGCTGCGCCCCGTAGGGATCGATGCCCTGCGCGCCGCTGGCGGCGTACTCCAGCGCGCGCGTAGAGGTTGTGCCCACGGCCACAATGCGGCCTCCCTGCTGTCTGGCCGCGTTGACAGCGCACGCCGACTGACCCGCCAGATGCGCCCACTCGCGATGAATCTGATGCTCCGCCACCCGCTCCGCCGTAACCGGGCCGAATGTGTCCAGCCCCACGTGTAGTGTGATCGTCTCCCAGCCGATTCCCCGCCCGCGTAGAGCTTGCAGTAGCTCCGCCGTGAAGTGTAGACCGGCGGTCGGCGCCGCGACGCTGCCCTCGGCGCGGCTGTAGACCGTCTGATAGCGTCCCCTGTCACCGCTGAAGTCGCGAATGTAAGGCGGCAGTGGGATCTCCCCCAGTGCGTCCAACTCCGCCCAAATCGGCGCCGCAAAGCGCACCGTGCGCAGGCTGCCCGCCCCCTCAGCGACGATCTCCGCCTCGATCGGCCCACCTGCCAACGCCACCACGGCGCCCCTGTCCAGACCGCGCCCGTGCACAAGACAACTCCACTCCCTGCCGCCCTCGTCCAATTGACGCAGCAGAAAGATCTCCACCGTGCCCCCGCTGCGCTTGCGCGCGCGCAGACGCGCCGGGATCACGCGGCTGTCGTTGGCAACCAGCAGATCGCCCGCCCGCAGAAACGCGCCGACCTCGCCAAATCCGCGGTGCTCGATTCGTCCTGTCGCCCGATCCAACACCAGCAGGCGGCTGCCGTCGCGCGGCTCCGTCGGCCGCTGGGCGATGAAGCGCTCGGGCAGGTCGTAGTCAAAGAGATCGGTGCGCATGGGGCGGCTTCGTATTGCCTCTGGACAACTGTGAAAGAAGCTGATGGCGGATAGGCCAACTCGAAAAGACAATCGACCGATTTTACTTGGTTTTAACACAGGTGATAGAATCGAGGAAGCGCGCGGCGCCCCTCAATCAGTTTCGGAACTGAAAACCAGTGAAACACACCAGACGGAAGCCCATGACCCTGCCAACCTTGATCCTGGCCCTCGCTCTCCTCTTCGTCATCCTCCTCCTGAGCGGCGGTCTCATCATCTACGTTTACTGGTGGCTGGTTCAGCGGCCCGCGCCCCAACATGAGGGCGAACTGGAGCTTCCCGAACTGGATGCCGCCGTAGAGGTCCTGCGCGACAAACATGGCATCCCCCATATCTATGCCCAGACCGAGCCCGACCTGTGGCGGGCGCAGGGCTTTGTCCACGCACAGGACCGGCTGTGGCAGATGGAGCAGAACCGCCGCGTCGCCCAAGGACGCTTGGCCGAGTTGTTCGGCACGGTCGCGCTGGAAGCCGATCGCTTTAGCCGCATCATCGGCTTTCAACGCGCCGCCCACGCGGATCTGGCAGCCCTGGACGAAGCCACAACGACGACCCTGCGTCACTATTGTGAAGGGGTAAATGCCTATATCCGCAGCCGCAAGGGGAGGTTGGCCGCCGAGTTCAACCTGCTTCGCCGCCAGCCGGAGCAGTGGGCGCCCGTGGACATCCTGGCCTTTTCCAAGATGATAGCTTGGAGCCTGAGCATCAACTGGGAAAGCGAATTGATCCGTTTACAGTTGCTGGGCAAGCTGGACTCGACGCTGGCCGCCGACTTGGAGCCGAACTATCCGGCAACCAATCCGACTATTGACGAGGGCGCCGGCAGCCAGGACTCGATGCGTCTGTTGCATACCGCCGGGCTGATGTTGAACGAATACGAACAACTGAAGGAGTGGATACCGCTCGGCGGCCAGGGCATGGGCCAGGGCAGCAACGCCTGGCGGTGTCGAGCGAGAAGACGAACAGTGGGCGCACAATCCTGTGCAACGACCCGCACCTCGCCATGACGATGCCCGGCGCCTGGTACGAGATGCACCTCTCCTCCGCGCCGCCCGATTCATCCGCGCCCGGCGTTCATGTCAGCGGGGCCTCCTTCGCCGGCGCGCCGGGCATCATCATCGGCCACAATGAGCAGATCGCCTGGGGCATGACAAACGCCTTCCCCGATGTGCAGGACGTGTACGTCGAGCGCCCCCATCCGCAAAACGAGCCCGGCGAGCCGCCGCGCTTCGAATATGAGGGCGAATGGGAGCAGGCAACCGTCATCCGCGAAGAGATTTACCTGCGCAACCGCACGCGCCCCCACCTGGAAGAGGTGGTGATCACCCGCAACGGCCCCCTGTTGAGCGGTCTGCTAAATGCCGGCAATGCGCCCTCCGGCTTCCCCGACGATCCTGCGCTGACGGCTGCCCCGCTGGCTCTGCGCTGGATCGGACACGAGCCGGGCAAGGTGATACGCGCCGTCCTGCGTATCAATCGTGCGCAGAATTGGCAGGAGTTCGACGCCGCCTTGGCTGATTGGAGCGCGCCCTCGCAGGTCTTCGTCTTCGCCGACTGCGCAGGCAATATCGCCCACCGCATGGCCGGCGCCGTCCCATTGCGTCGCGGCGGCAACGGCCTGGTTCCTGCACCCGGTTGGAGCAGCAGCTACGAGTGGGCTGGGCTGATACCCGATCAGGAACTGCCCAAACTGCTCAACCCGGCCAGCGGCATGGTCGTGACCGCCAACAACAAGATTACCGGCGACGACTACCCCTATGTTCTTACCTTCGAGACGCTGCCCGGCTGGCGCGCGCGGCGCATCGAAGAGATGCTGGGGCAGAAGAAGCGCCTTTCCCTGCGCGATATGGAGCAGATTCAACTCGACCAGACGAGCATCTACGCCGAGGCGCTCACCCCCCTGCTGACTCGACAGCTGAGCGACGATCCCTACGTGCGCATCGCGGTCAACATGCTACAGGATTGGGGCTATCACATGGATCAGGAGAGCGCCGCCGCGCTAGTCTTCCACTACACGCTCCTGCACCTGCTCGACCTGACTTTCGGGCAGAAACTGGGCGCGACCGCCGAGGGATATCTGGGCAAAGGCAGCAGCCCCATCTTCCTCGTCAACGGCTTCATGCTCCGCGCCGAAACCCGCCTGCTCGAGCTGCTGCAAAATCAGGAAGAATCGCCCTGGTATGCCGACGCCGCCAGCGGCCAACGACGATCAAGAGATGAGTTGATCGAGACGTCGCTTAAACTGGCGGTGGATCGACTGCGCCGCGACGTGAATCCCACACCGCGCAAGTGGGCCTGGGGGCGGATTCACCAGATCCGCTACAACCACACGCTGGGCAGCGCGCCCATCCTCGGCTGGCTCTTCAACCGCGGGCCGTACCCGGTTGGCGGCGACGGCACCACGCTCAACCAGACCGGGTTCATGCCCGAACTCCCTCCCGGCCTGGTCCAGGTCCAGGCCAGCTACCGGCAGATTCTCGATGTCGGCAACTGGGACGCAGCGCTGGGCTTGACGGGCAGCGGTCAGTCCGGCCATCCGGTCAGCCGCAACTATGCCGATCAGATCCCCATGTGGCTGGAAGGAGCCTATCACAAGATGCCCTGGAGCCGGGCGGCGGTTGAGGAAGCGACCCGCCATCGCCTCACCCTGAAAGGCCGTCCCGCCTGACCGGCGATCAGGGCAAACGGGCACGGAATGAACAGTTCCCCCCTTCAATATGAAGATTTCCTCCAATCGCGGCTACCTCTATGCCCTCCTCGCCTACGGCACGTGGGGTTTTCTTCCCATCTACTGGAAACAGCTGCAGGCCCTCTCCGTTTTGGAGACGCTCGCCCACCGCCTGATCTGGTCCGCAGTGACCATGATCATCGTCCTGACCGTATTGAGACAGCGAGCCTGGCTGCTGCAGGTGTGGCGCTCCCCCCGCACCTTCCTGCTGGTGTTGGCGGCCTCCCTCCTCACCCTGGTAAACTGGTTCACTTACATGTGGGCGGTCAATACCGGCTATGTCTCCAAGATCAGTCTGGGCTACTTCATCAACCCGCTGCTCAGTGTACTGCTGGCTGGCATCTTCCTCGGCGAACGGTTGCGCGGCGGCCAAAAGACCGCCGTCCTGGTGGCGGTTTCGGGCGTGCTTTATCTGACGCTCAGTCGCGGCGAGCTACCCTGGATCGCCTTGTCGCTGGCCTTCACCTTCGCGATTTACGGGCTGGTGCGGAAACAGATCGACCTGAGCGGAATGCAGGGCTTCTGCCTGGAGATGACCTTGATGTTGGGTCCTGCCCTGCTTATCCTGCTGTACACGGGACAGCAGGGCAGCGGTGCTGGGTCCAGCGGCGGCTGGCTCCGCATCGCGCTCCTGCTCGGCACAGGAATCGTGTCCGCCGTCCCTCTCGTCAGCTTCGGCGCGGCCGCCCGTCTGATCCCCCTGTCGACTCTGGGCCTGATGCAGTATCTCGCCCCAACGACCCAGTTTCTCCTCGGTGTCTTCCTCTACAAAGAGCCGTTCACGACGGCGGACCTCGTCGGCTACTCCTTTATCTGGGCAGCCCTCCTGCTCTACTCTCTGGAAGGTCTCCTCAACACGCGCAAAGCGCCCCGAATGGGCTACGTAGGCTGACGGACTCGTATCGTTTGCCCGCACGACGGGATGCACGCAGCACGCCCGCAAAATTGACAACGCCGCCCCCAAGCTCTATACTGCGCTAAAATCATCGAGACAGGCAGCGCACCGGAGCAGTACCCACGCGCGCGGACGCCAGAGAGACGCCCCCCTGGGCTGAAAGGGGTGTTCGTTTACGCAGTGCACAGGTGGCTCACAGCATCGTTTCGGATAGACGCTGGAGCATCACCGGGGAAAGTCGCCGGGAAGGCTGGGAGAGTGAATAGATAGAGAGCTTAACTCTCCCCGGGTCCGCCCGTTAGCGCGGTAGAGAGAGCATGTGGCCCCTCGCTTCAACTGTGATGGCCGCCTGCTAACCAAGGTGGTACCGCGGAGTCATTTCGTCCTTTGGATGAGATGACTTTTTTGTTCTATTTCCCCCAACGGGGCAGCAGGCAAAAGGAATACCAGCATGACGCAGGAAATGCCCACAATCTACGACCCCCAGCAGTGGGAAGAGAAGCTGTACGAATGGTGGGAGTCGATGGGCTTCTTCCGCCCCGAACAGCAGATCGAGAGCGGCCTGGCCGACCCGGACGCACCCCCGTTCGTCATCTCCATGCCGCCGCCGAACGTGACCGGCGCGCTCCACCTGGGGCACGCCACCACCAGCGCCATCGAGGATATGCTGGTCCGCTATCACCGCATGGCGGGACGGCCGACCCTGTGGGTGCCGGGTACCGATCACGCCGGCATCGCCACCCAGAATGTCGTCGAACGCAAGCTGGCCGAGGCCGGAACGACCCGTCACGAGTTGGGGCGAGTACGCTTCCTGCAGGAGGTGTGGGACTGGAAGGACGAATATCACGGCCAGATCAGCGGGCAGCAGCGCCGCATGGGCATCTCCTGCGACTGGAGCCGCGAACGCTTCACCCTCGACGACGGCCTCAGCGATGCCGTGCTGGAGGCCTTTATCCGCCTCTACAACGACAATCTCATCTACCGCGGCAACTACCTTGTGAACTGGTGCCCCCGCTGCGAAAGCGCCATCAGCGACCTGGAAGTCGAGCATGAGCCGATCGAGGGCAAGCTCTACACCTTCCGCTATCCGCTGCAACACCCCCACGGCGACGCGCCCGACGCCGCCCACGTCGAGGTCAGCACGACCCGGCCGGAGACGATCCTGGGCGACACCGCCGTCGCCGTCCATCCGCACGACGACCGTTACGCCCACCTGATCGGCAAAACCGCATTGGTGCCAATGCTCGACCGCGAGATCCCCATCATCGCCGACGAGCACGTGGACCCTCAATTCGGCGCCGGCGCGCTCAAAGTAACGCCCGCCCACGACCCCAACGACTATCAGATCGCACAACGCCATGACCTGCCGTATCTCAATATCGCCAACCACGACGGCAGCCTCAACGCAGCCGCCGGCCCTTATGCCGGGCTGGACCGCTTCGCCGCCAGACAGAAACTGTGGCAAGACATGCGCGCCGCCGGACTCGTCGTCGACGAAAAGCCCCACGTCCATGAGGTTGGCCACTGCCAGCGCTGCCACACCATCGTCGAGCCGCTGCTGAGCACGCAATGGTTCGTGAAGACAAAGCCACTGGCCGAAGACGCCATCGCCGCGGTCAGGGACGGGCGCATCAAGATCGTGCCCCAGCGGTTCGAAAGAAACTACTACCACTGGATGGAAAATATCCGCGACTGGTGCATCAGCCGCCAGCTGTGGTGGGGCCATCGCATCCCCATCTGGTACGGGCCGGACGGCCAGCAGTTCGCCGCCCGCAGCGAGAGCGACGCGCTGGAACAGGCCATCGAACGGTACGGCGAAACGGTCGAGTTGAAACAGGACGATGACGTGCTCGACACCTGGTTCAGCAGCGCGCTGTGGCCGTTTAGCACCCTGGGCTGGCCGCAGGTCGAGGAGAGAGAAGCAACCGGCGACGCAGCCTCTCATTCCTCCGATCTGGCCCGTTACTATCCAACAACCGTGCTCGAGACAGGCTACGACATTATCTTCTTCTGGGTCGCCCGCATGATCATGATGGGGCTGTATTTCACAGACGAAGCGCCCTTCGAATACGTCTACCTGCATGGGCTGGTGCGCGCCGAGGACGGGCGCAAAATGAGCAAGAGCCTGGGCAATGCGCTCGACCCGCTGGATCTGATCAGCGAATATGGCAACGACGCGTTGCGCTTTACGCTGCTCACCGGCAGCACGCCCGGCAATGATATGAAGCTCACCGTCAGCCGCATCGAGGCCAACCGCAATTTCGCCAACAAAATCTGGAACGCAGCCCGTTTCGTGCTGATGAACCTGGCTGCGGACGAAATAAAGCTGGACGAGGGCGACGGGCCAAACAGCCTGACCTTCGCCCTGCCGCCCGCGTCCCGGCAGACGCTGGCCGACCGCTGGATCCTGAGCCGCCTCAACGCAGTGCAGAGCCACGTGACCCAGCTGATCGAAGGCTGGCAGTTGGGAGAGGCAGGCCGCCAACTCTACGAATTCCTCTGGAGCGAATACTGCGACTGGTACATTGAGGCGGCCAAGCCCCGGCTCTACGGCGGGCAGCCCGAAGCCCGCCAGGCGACGCGCCAGGTCCTGGCCCATACGCTCGAACAGTCATTGCGGCTGCTGCACCCCTTCATGCCCTACGTCACCGAGGCAATCTGGAGTCATCTGCCCGGCGTTTCGCAGCAGGCCGAGGCGCTGATGACCCAGCGCTGGCCCCGCGCGGCGCCGCGCCGCGACGCGCCTGCCGAGGAAGCCTTCGCCTGCATCCAGGAGATCGTGCGCGCAATCCGCAATGCCCGCGCCGAATACAACGTCGAGCCGGGCCGGCGCATCGCGGCCGTCTTTGCCGCCGGCGGGCGCGGCCTTGTGCAGGACAACCTGGAGCTGTTCACCAATCTGGCGCGGCTGGACGAAGCGCAGGTTGCCGTCGAAAGCAGTGCCAACCGCAGCGACGCCGGCCCGTCCGTCCAACTCTCCGCCGGCGGCATCACAACTTATCTGCCCCTGGCCGGCATGGTCGATCTGGCAGCCGAGCGCAAGCGGCTTGAGAAGGAGTTGGCCAATGTGGACGGTCAGATCAGCCGCGCCCAAGGGCTGCTGGGCAACCAGAACTTTGTCGGCAAGGCGCCGGAGCAGGTCGTGCAGCGCGAACGGGACAAACTGGAGGAACTTGCGGCCCAGCGCGAGCAGGTTGCCGCCAGCCTCGCTCAACTTGGCCTATAGAGTGATGGCATCCCTCTCGAATACAGGGCAATTGCATCTAAATTGGGTCAAAGCAGCGAAATGCTGCCATGATCTCTTCCAGATCGGGTTTAGACACTGTAAATTGTACGAATGATGGCGCGCAGGCAAAGAACCTAACTGGTTTCGACGACTGACGGCCTTTGTTGCGCTGAATTTCCGTCGTCAATCAGCAGGCTTACCGCGATTTCCCCCTGTTATCACGTCCTTTTGTTAGGAATCCCGCCAGAATTGGCATACAGAATTGGCATACGGATTTAGATGCGTATGCCCTGTGCCCGGTGTCCTTGCAAGAGCCTGAACAATCGTATACGCTGTATCCATAGCTGAAAATCCAACGCGACCGCGAACCATCTCTGTACCTTAACAAACGGATACTATCTTGCAGAACATACTTGGTCGCAAAACCATAACGCCGCCGCAGCCGGCGCAACACGCTGCGCCAATCCGCAAAAACTTTTGCAGAAAGCGCAAATCAACACATGAATTCACGCGGCAATTCGCGACACTTCGCGCCACTTTGATACTCTCCGCTCGCCCCGACAGGATATCGACAGGATACCGAGCAGGGCATCACATGAATTCATGCCGCGCTTTGCCCCGCTCTGCGCCTGTGCGCCGCCCGCGCGACGATGCGCCCCAATTTGAGTCGGACCCAGAAGAGTTCATCGAGCAACTGCGCCAGCCCCGTCGAGAGATTTTCGATGCCGAATATGTGCATCTGTATCGATAGCGCACCCCATCATTATGCTTTCGCAATGCAAGGCAAACAAAGCCAAATCGTTTGTGATAATTTTGACAATGCCCTGTCCGCCTGCTATACTCAGCCTAACTCAAACCAACGATGTGGCGCTGCCCGCACCGGCGGGGGAAGTTGCATCATTTTACGTGCTGATTGAATGAGGAAGGGACGAAAAGTAGGAGGGGGTCAAGGCGCCTCTTTCTAGCAGGGGCGCACCGAACAACACCTTCTCCAAGGAGATCGGAAACCATGGCGGAAGTGAGTCAGGCATGGCTCGACCGGGTAAGTCGTGCGCAGCAGATGGCTGCCGAACGGCTCGGTGTGGATGTAAGCGCGATGCTGTCGCCGCGCGATGGCAGCGGCGGCGCCTCGGCTGAGGCCGCGCCGACAACTGAAATGGCTGCCGCGCCGGTATCAGAACCGGCCGCGGCCAGCGCGGCCGCTGGGACCCCTGCGGCTGCGCCTGTGGCAGAGGCCGCGCCCGCCGCGGCCGTCGTCGAAGCCGTCGTCGAAGCAGAGGCGCCGATGGAAGAAGCCGCGGCCACCCAGGCCGCGCAAGCGCCGTCACCCGTCCAGAGCAATGGCAGCGGCGCGGCCGCCGCCGCAGAACGCGTTGCGCCGGTCGGGCGCGCGGCGGTGCTCGAATCCTTCGAAGCCGGTCACGAGGGCATCAACCGGCGCGAATTCCTCACCTACGGCTGGGCGGGCGCGCTCGGCCTGCTGACATTGGAAAGCGGCCTGGCTACCTATCAGTTCATGTACCCCCGCTTCCGTGAAGATGAGTTCGGCGGCAAGTTCCTGCTCGGCGACGCGTCCGTCCTGCCGCAGATCGGCTTCGACCCTGAAGGCAATACCACCGGCAAGTTCTGGCTCATCAACACCGACGAAGGCCCGCGCGCGCTCTACATGGTCTGCACGCATCTGGGCTGCCTATACAAATGGGTGCCTTCGAACAATCGCTTCGAGTGTCCCTGCCATGGCTCCAAGTTCAATCGCGAGGGGTTTTACATCGTAGGCCCGGCGCCCCGCTCTCTCGACCAATTCAGGATTGAGGTCAAGCAAGGCGACGCCGTCGTGGCCGAAACCATAGATGTGGGTGATACCATCGTAGCGCCCGCCCTGCCCGCGCCAGACGTTGACATCGTCGTGGATACTGGCAAGCGCATCCCCGGCAAGCCGAAAGCCTTGTCACCGGCCAAAGCCGTCGCGATGGCGCCGGACAATGGCGACGACACCGCCGCCTGAAACAGAACCGTTCCAAGACGCGCCGGGTTAGAGGACGCGCAGGTAACTCAAGCTTCGTTCTTTCTGAATCGAGAATCTGACCCAAATGACTGTCCAACAGAGCTTGAGACAGCAAGGATTTCGGCAGGTAGTTGACACATCGGCCGCCGCTGACCGGGTTGCGCCGCTTAGTCGCGCGGCAACTCTCGAACTGTTCAAAGTCGGTCACGAAGGCATCAATCGGCGCGAGTTTCTAACATATGCCTGGGCTGGGGCGCTGGCTCTGCTGACCCTGGAAAGCGGCCTGGCGACCTATCAATTCATTTACCCCCGCTCCCCGGCCAACCAATTTGGCGGCAGGTTTTATCTGGGCGCGGCTGCAGACTTGCCTGATGTTGGCGGTGAACCCAAGACAAATCCGGAAGGAAGGTTTTTTCTGGTCAATACTGCAAAAGGGCCGCACGCTCTGTACAATCTCTGCACGCACAGTTGGAATAACGTGCGCATCAAGCTTTGGTGGGACGCCGATCGAAACAATTTCCAATGCCCGGCCTGCGGGTCCCAGTTCTGCCCTGACGGACATTACATTCTTGGACCCGCGCCGCGCTCGCTTGACCAGTTCGTGATTGAGTTCGTCAAGGGGCGCACTGTTCTGGCCGAGACGGTTCCCTCCGACAAATTGATAGTGGCCCCAGTCGTGCTTTCGCCGGACGCGGAGACCGTTGTCGACACTGGCAAGCTTCTCGTAGGAGCGCCGAGAGCTCTTACTTTTCGGCATGACGGCATTAGCTGCCTGAACATGTAGCAGACTGGTTTCGATCTGCATTTCTCTTACCAGGAGACGATAGATCCAGATGGGCGTCCAACAAGACATTCGCGAAAAGGGAGTTCTGGGCGCGGCCGCGGCCGTAGCAGACGGCGTCTTCACCCGCATTACCGCCGGCATCGATGCCGGTGAGTTTCGCCGCATGTTGCAGGGGGACCCGCCGGGCCGCCCCAACCCCCGCCTCAAGCCCCATGCAGAATCCTTCCTGCTCCACATCAAACCCACCTATTACCACGAAAGCGTAACCCGCTTCACCCATACTTTCCGGCTGGGTTTGCTCTCGACCTATCTCTTCATCGTCGAAACCATCACCGGCATTCTGTTGATGATCTGGTACGCGCCCTCGCCCGAGCGCGCCTATACCGATATGATCCTGCTGCTGACCAATATCCCGCTCGGCCAGTTCCTGCGCGATATGCACCGGCTCGGCGCAGAGGCGATGGTTGCGATCGTGACGCTGCACATGGTGCGCGCCTATCTCACAGGAAGCTACAAACCGCCGCGCCAGTTTACCTGGTTCACCGGTGTCCTGCTGCTCGTGTTTACCCTGTTCCTTAGCTTTTCCGGCTACCTGTTGCCCTGGGATCAACTGGCCCTCTGGGCTGTGACCATCGGCACCTCCATGGCCGAAGCCGTGCCGCCCGCCGTCGTCGGTGAGACCGTGAACCTGCTGGCTCGCGGCGCGCCCGACATCGGCGCCAACGGCCTCCTGCGCTTCTATCTGTTGCATGTTCTCTTCCTGCCGCTGCTGCTGGTCCTCTTCTTCTTCGTCCACTACTACAAGGTCGTGCATTTCGGCATCAGCCTGCCCGCCGACGAAGAGGAGGTGGGCGTGGACACCGGCAATCGCGTGCCGGCCGACAAACGCGTCTACTATCTGCCCGACGTGTTTGTCGACGAGATGAGCTTCATGACAGTTGTCAACACGCTGCTCATCCTGCTTACCGTCTTCTTCTTCCAGGCCCCCCTGGAGCATATCGCCAACCCGCAGTCGACGCCTTTGCATACGGTCGCGCCCTGGTATTTCTATTGGTTGCAGGGTATGCTCAAAATCGCTGACAAGTTCATCGCCGGCGTGCTGATGCCGGGCCTGCTGCTCGTGCTGCTGATGGCCATTCCCTATCTCGACTACAATCCCAGCCGCCGCGGCAAAGATCGCAAGGTCGCCATCGTTGCCGGCGTCGTCGCCGGAACTGTAATGATCATTCTGAGCTGGATGGGTACACCCGAATACGCCGTCCAGGGCGCGCCTTCCGTTGAAATCGTGCAGGACTTGATGCCCGAAGAAGGCTCAGGCATTTCACGCGAAATCGGCTACAAGCATCTGCCGCTCGGCGTCTGGCGCACAGATGAAGAGTACGATGTGCATGACCACGAATTCACTGAACTCCTGCACGAGTTCGTTGCTGTAGTCGATTTCTACCGGCGTCAGGATCCCGACTTCAACGCGCCCGTCGGCCAGGTGACGATCACCCAGGATCAACCGGGGCTGAAAAAGCTGAAATGGGAGATCAACTGGTTTGACGCGCAGGGTGGAACGGGCGAGTACGAGAAAAGCTTCTGGCTGCATGAAGACTCGATCTACTGGGAGCAGTACGGCTGGAAGAGTCTGTTCTTCGACTACGTAGCAGACGGTTGGAAGAGTCTGTCCGAAGCAATTGCAGGGGAGTAGTCTAGCAATTATGCACCGTTTCTCCGTCAGGTCTCCGATTGCCAAAATCATGTGGGGAATCCTGTCCGCGCTGGTCGGCATTATCGCCTTGTTACTCGTATTGGTGAGCGAAGTTCCCCGCATGGAGGCGCAGACCGTCAACTGGGAAGGTCGCTCGATTGAAAACGGCGCAATCTTGTTTTCCAACAACTGCCTCATCTGTCACGGGCCCAACGGGCAAGGGATACTGGGTAAAGGGCCGGGCTTGAACAGCTATTACTTCTTCACTGACACCGGCCGTCTGGCCGATGTCGGCTGGGTCGGCTCGCTCGAAGATTACGTGAAACTGACCGTCGCGGCCGGTCGCCCCAGCAAGTACGAAACCCAGTGGCCCGAGGTCATGCCCACCTGGGCCGGGCAGTTCGGCGGGCCGCTGCGGGGCGATCAGGTTGAAGATCTGGTCCTCTACGTGATGAACTGGGGCGAGTCCGCGCTGGCCCAGAACCCGGAAGAAGATCCCTTCCAGCCGTTTGAGGATGTCGTCCAGGCGACCGAGTTTCAGAATGCCGCCTTTCTCTTCCTGACCGAAGACGAGCAGGCCGCCGCCATCGAAGAGTACAAGGCGCGCAACATCCGCCTGCCCCAGGATTTATGGCAGTCCGAAGCCTGCTTCGCCTGCCACAATCTCGCCGAACGACAGCTGGATGTGGCCGGTCAGAGCGGCCCCAACATGGCCGATCTCTACCAACGCGCCGCCAGCCGCGTCGAAGGAATGACGGCTGAAGAGTACATTTACCAGAGCATCGTCGATCCCCGCGCCTATGTGGTCGCGACATACGAAGAGGTGGGGCAGATGCCCCAGAATTTCGCCGAGAAACTCAGCGAAGACGAGATTCAGGGCCTGGTCGCGTGGCTGCTCGACCCCAATCGAGAGCAATAACCGAGGAGCGAGGAGTGAGGAAGGCGGCCTGAGTTTCCCGTTTCGCTTTTCTCAGTGTTATTTCCCTTCTAATCCTTCCTCCTTCCTCTTTCCCTTCTTTTGCCCCCGATATCGCCTGCGGAGGCTGCAACTTGGCAAGCGGTAAGTTGAAACGTTTCCGCAATCGGCGTGAAGCCGGCGCGCTGCTTGGGGCGTTTTTGCGTGAATTCGAGGCCGTGAATCCGCTGGTGCTCGGCCTGCTGCGCGGGGGCGTGCCCGTGGCATACGAAGCCGCCCAGGCCCTCGCCGCCACCTTGGACGTCTTTCTGGTTCGCAAGCTGGGCGTGCCCGGCCAGAGCGAACTGGCCTTTGGAGCCATCGCCGATGGTGGCGTACAGGTCTTGAACGAGCGCGTCATCAAACAGACTGGGCTGGGTGGGGACCTGATCGACCAGATAGTCCGCCAACAGCAGCGGGAACTGGCCCGCAGCGCCCGCTTTTATCGCGGCGAGCGTCCGCCTGCGACCATTAAGGGGCGCACCGTCTTTCTGATAGACGACGGGATGGCTACCGGCGCCTCCATGCGTGCCGCGATTCTGGCCCTGCGTTACCAGAAACCACATTCAATCGTGCCCGCGGTTCCGGTCGCGCCGCGTCAAGCGGTCAACGAGTTGCAATCGCGTTTCTCCACAACTGTTGACAGTTCCGCCGCCGCGCCATCCAATCTAGTCCGCGAGGCCGTTGCCCTGCTGACGCCCTCCCCGTTTTGGGGCGTGGGCGCATGGTATGATGATTTTAGCCAGGTTAGAGACGCCGAGGTGATCAAACTGCTGGCCGCAAATTCTCGCCAGGACAACGCCCTTCCGTAACTTTCTTTCATCTGCAATCCATCGCCTTCTCGCAGAAGTTCGCCGAAATGCCAGACGCAAACTGACTAACTAACCCGAGTTCGGAGTTAGATTAGGGCCGGCAAGAGAGCCATATTTTTGTCGGCGAGATTGAATGTTGGCTTCTTAGCTTGCCAAGTGTAGGCAATCAGACCGGCGATGAGAGTGACGATAAAGTTGGTCGTGCTGCGGTGACGGGTGTGTTCAATCTGTGAGATATTCTTGAGTTGGTCAACGATGGTCCCGATGACGAAGCGCTTACGCGTTAGCAGCTTGTCTTCGAGAACGACGAGCCGATTCTGCATGTTTTTACGAATGGGCGTGATCAATTGCATTCCCTGTGCGAAGAGTTGCTCAAAGAGAACTTGGGAGAGATAGCCGCGGTCGCCGACTAGCTTCCCCCACAGCTTTTTGGTCATTTGTGGGACCGGTTTGCGGTCATCGGTGTTGCCGGGCGTGAGTTGAATCGCCAGCAATTCCCCCTGGTCATTGACAATCAGATGGAGTTTGAAGCCATCGAACCATCCCATGCTGCTCTTGCCCCGCCTGGCCACCTCGGCAAAGACCCGGTGGCGGCCGATGCGTCTGTTGTGGCAGACGGACAACGGGGTCGAATCAATGAATGCCACCCCTTTCCTCTGGCCAAAGCGCACACGCAGATAGAGACACATGGCTGGCAGGGCTGATGGCATTAACTCCACAAAGCGCGTGTAGCTGACCAGAGTAGGGAATTCACTGCGCATATACTCGCATAGGTGCTGCGTATAGAAGGCCTTGAAATCACGATAATGCGACTGATGGAAGTGAATCAGAATCGTCATCACTTCACTCAAGCTCAAGCGAGGGGCCGGCCCTCGCTTGCGAGTCACGCCTAGCAACTTGGCATTCTCTTGTGTCACCAACCACTGACAGAAATCATCGACATGACAGAACAGATTGAGTATGCTCATCACTGAGTACCTTTCTTTGCTGGAGAATTTTTGTTAGAGAACTTCTATTCTACCAGCTTGATAAGGTGCTCACTTGCTCCGAATTCAGGTTAAGTATTTTGCTTGACACAGCTTTTGGAGAACTGTACAGTTCCCCTTGTGCGGCAAGCGTTCATCGTTGAGTGTCCATCATCAAAGGAGGAGCAGCAAGGTGAACCGTTCTTTCACGTCGTGAATTCCTCAAGGCCGCGGCTTTGACCAGTGGTGCGGCTGCCCTGACCGCCTGCGTAGCGGCCCAGGCGCCAGGCCCTTCGGCTGCAGAAACTGAAGTCTCGGCCGCGCCTGTCGAGATTCAGTGGTGGTCCTTTCCCCTCGGCCTTCCCGGTGACCTCTAGCCGCCCGGAAGTTGGGGGCAGGAAAAGGCGGCGGAGTCGACAAAATCATCGACGCGCTGGAGGGTGACGTCGCCTTCGAAGTTGAACGCCCGCAGGAGTTCCTCGATGACCTGTCCGCAGGTTGGTATGATGGGCTGCTCTATAAGGGCAGGAACGATGGTTCCGTTCAATACGCACGCCAACGGCATGACCCTGCCCGAGGAACTCTTCCAGGCGGCGCGCATCGACGGCGCCCACGAACTGCAACGCTGGTGGCTTAACGCCCTCCCTCTTTCCAGACCGGTGCTGGCCACTCTGGCCATCTTCACCTTCGTGGCCCACTGCAACGATTTCCTGTGGCCGCTCTTGGCGCTGAACAAGCCCCAAATTTACACGATGCCTGTCCGCGTCCCGTTCATCATGCACCAGATCAAAGCAGCCGGCCCCTCCTACGGCATCAGCATGTCAGCCGCCATCCTCATGTCAGTCCTTCCCTTCATCGCATTCCTGCTGATGCAGCGACAGATGATCCAGCGGACCGCGATCGGATCGTTGAAAGGTTAAGAACGCAAGGAGTTTCGTATGGACTACAGCCACATCCGGAAGCCTGACTTGGGCTACCCCTGTGAGTTCGGAACTGATGAGTTGGACGCTGCGCAGGCTTGTGTTGAAGCGCACGGCTTTGCCATCGTCAAGAACGTGCTGACCGAAGCGCTGGTGGAGGAACTTCAGGAGTCGGTTAAGCAGGTCCTCGATCCGGACGGCGCCTTGGGCGAGGGCAACAGCTACACCCATGCCTCATTTATCGAACATTCGCCGGCCCTGTGGAAGATGCTTGACCATGAACCCTTCATGCGGGCGCAGCGGGTCTTCTGCCAGGCGGACGAGTTGACCATCAACCGCACCGCCGCCATTCTGCGCAATCCCGGCTCGGCCCCGCTCCAGTGGCACTCCGACTGGCAAGGCCACTACGAAGGCCCTCCTCGATCCTCAGGCGACGTCCTCAACCGCGGCCCTTGGCCGTCCGGCCTCTGGTTCTATATCACCGGCTCCCATCCCATGCACGGCGGGCTGGCCGTCATCGAAGATTCCCATGTAGAAGATTGGGAAGGGCCCGAAGGCTTCCAATTGACCCCGGACCGGCGCTCGTTTCACCCCGAGGGCACGGATCCTCACAGCTATGTCGGCTTTGACATCCCGGGCCTGGTGCCGCTCTTCACCGACCCCCGCGATGAAATCGTCTTCGCCGCCCGCACCTATCACTCCGCCTTTCCAAACCGGATCGACCGTGTACGGCTCTCCTGCGGCGTCGGCCTCCGCCCGCGCGGATATCCTGTCGACGCGCCTTGGCCGCTCTCCGAGACCGCGCAAGAGTTTGTGAAAGCCTTCCCCCAGCATCTGCAACAGATGGTGGAAGACTATGTTGGCATTGACATCGAATGGCGCGGCGACGCGATGATGGGGTAGCCATTGCGCCCAATCCTCACACGCCACATGGTCGTTCTTGACAGACGAGGGGCGTGCGCTTTGGTCTACAGTTCCATCCATACACAGTGCCGTCACCAGCCTTTTCGGAATGCGAAAACGGCCAAAATGAAGGCCCCGTCTTTCATGATGAACGGCAGCAGATGTGGTAGGCTGTTGTAGCCCACCAGCGGATGTACGCCAATCGCGGTCACCGCGCCGACCGCCCACACCAGCAGCAACAGACGTAACGAAGCCAGCCGGTTTCGCTCGTCCGTTAGCCAGACGATCGGCAGGATGGCGATGCCGCTTGAAACCAGTGCGCCGCCGAATCCGATCCGGTCGTGGGCGACAAAGGGCAGGACGGCCTCGTGGATTGCCGTCACCTCAGCGGTCGTCGAGCCGAGAAATTCCAGGTCCGTTGGCACAAACACAGGTATCATGCCGACGCCCAATATGACCAGCCCTCCTAGGAGTGTACCCCCGCCCCACACGGTCAGCAGTAGCCGCGCAAGAGTGGACCGTCGCTGCACCGGCTCCCTTGGCCGGAACGCCAGCCCCGCTCCATCCGTATGCGACCAGGTCGGGCCAGTCCGGTCGCCAACGCGGCGGCGATGACAGTAGTGCCCAAAGCGTGTATCGGGTCCCAGTACCCGTGGGGGTAGTAGGCAAGATAGCTCGATACGCCCGCAGCGCCGGACAGGCACAGGGTCCACCATGCCCAGCGCCGCCCCGATCCTGTTATCTGCCGCGTCAACCACCAGTACAGCAGGCCGTTCATAATCAGCAGACCGCCGAATGAGACGCGGTTATGGACGATGAAGGACACTAGCGTCTGGCGAGGATGAAACCCGTGCAGCATCGCCAATTCGAGGCCGAGCGCCTGCGACTCGTGGGGAAGCATCACAACCGAAACGGCTGTTATCAGCGCGGCCGCCCCGATTGACAACAGTAGCGCCGCCATGAAGAACAACGGGTAGCCCGCGGGGAGGCGAACCGCCCAATCCAGTCCTGATGATAGAGGAACTGTTCGCATGCTCATGTTATGCAAGCTCCGCTAAGACTTCCCGCGCGCTGCGGCCCGGCTGCAAAACCGTCTCCTTGACGATCTGACCGTCCCGCAAAGAGATGACCCGATCCGCCTGGCTGGCGATGCGCAGATCGTGGGTCGCCAGCAGGACGCCGTGGTTGCCGCTGTCGGCGAGTGCCCGCAGTTGCACCGTGATCTGCCGCGCTGCCGCGCTGTCCAGGTTGGCAGTCGGCTCGTCCGCTACAATCAGTGGCGGGCGCGCCGCCAAGGCTCTGGCGATTGCCACAAGCTGCCGCTGGCCGCCGGAAAGCTCCGCCGGGAAGCGCTCCGCCAAGCCAAGTAGTTCAAACTCGTTCAGCAGTTCACCGGTTCGCATGTGCGCGTCAAACGGCGGTCGCACCATCAGCCGCAGTGGCAGCCCCAGGTTTTCACGCACAGTGAAGCCGGAGAACAGGTTGATCGACTGGTAGACCATGCCGACAGCCTCACCCCTCAGATCGGCCAGGGCATCTTCACCCATCCCGTCCAGCCGCTGGCCAAGCAACGTTACCCTGCCGCTATCCGGCGATTCCAGACCGGCCAGCAGGCTCAGAAGCGTTGTCTTACCGCTGCCCGTCGGGCCAACCAACGCCACAAACTCACCCGTCCTCACCTCGATATCCACCCCGTCCAGCGCCTTCACCGCGCCGTAGCGCATCGTCAGTTTCTCTGTATATACCAGAACTTCATTCAGTTCAGTCATTTCACTCTCCTCAACGCCCTCAAAAGAGATGTAGGAAAAGCAACTCTATCTTGATTCACCTGCCACCCGTCAGCATTCAGGTAAACGTGTCTCGACAAAGTGGTCTCGCCGGACCAACCGGCGCGCGCTCAGTTTCGACCCGGATTGCGGCGCGCCAGATGCCACAACACCGGCGCTGCCCCCGCCCAGGCTGCGATCAAAGTCGCCAGCACGTCAACCACCGCGATGAGCAGCGCGCTGCGCCAGTTGCCCGCGCCGGCCCACGCCCAGTTGATCAGCGCCAGAGACGCGCCCAGCGTACCCCCGCAGACGGCGACGATGCCATACTCCAGCAGCGTCAGTTGCCGCACTCGGCTTTGACGGACGCCGAGGGCGACGAGCAGTGCCAGTTCCTGCCGCCGTTCCAGCGCCGCCAGCGCCGCGGCCGTCAAGACCAATCCGCCTCCCGCTACCAGGATGCCCCCGGCCACCCACGCAGGAAAGGAAAAGATGGGGGCGCCGTTGCTTGTAGCCAGCGCCGCCAGCCCGACCGCATACGCGCCCGCGATCATCGCCAGCGTCAATCCGGCCGTGTGGCGGGGGTAGCGGGCCAGGCCTTGCAACGCCATACGCCAACGGATCGCCGACATCGGCGCCGGCAGACGTTCGAACAGCCACGTGACCAGCCATCCGCCCCCGGTGAGTAGCAGCCCGAGCAGCGCCGTCAACCCGGCCAACAGAAACAGAGAGGCGGAGGGCAGCGCCGGCAGACCGGCCGCCACCACCAGCGCAACCGCGTAAAGTGTGCCATAAATGGCCGTCTCCTTTCTGCGCCAGGACCGCAAGAGGTAAGGTCGATCCTGACCCCGCAAGGCCAGCGCCGGTTCGATCTGCAGCGAGGCCAGCGCGGTCGTCCCCATAAAAAGCAGGGCTGCAAGCAGACCCACTGCCAGGGCTGTCAACAAAGCCGTCGCTTCTGGCTGATAGGGGCTGGTAAAGCCGAAGTAGCGTCCGGCCGCCATCCACGAAAGGCGGCTGAGAATCAGCCCGCCGACCAACCCTGCCGCGCTCCCCAATAGTCCGGCGCAGGCCGCTTCCAACAGCAGCAACACGGACACCTCCCGCCGCTGCAGACCGGCCGCGTGCAGCAGAGCCAATTGGGGTGCGCGCCGCTCTACGCTCGCCAGATACGCGTTGGCCAGGCCAAGCCCGCCGATCAGCAGCGTCACCACCCCGGCCCCGACCAGGACCCCGCCCAGCCCCAGCCGCTCCAGCACGACGCCCGGCAGCAGCCAGCCTGCGTGCGAGGAAGCGGAAACGCCAGCCGTGCGCAGCTGCAGCGCCAAGTTGAGCCAGGCAGTCAGCACCGCCACGCCCGGCGCAAGGCCGCACAGGGCCAGCAGAGCCAACTGCCACTCGCGGCGCATTACGCTTCGCAGGTAGTCCGGCGCAAAGCCGGCTACCCGCCGCCAACGATGCAATCGCCGTGCGTTGACGGTCTGGCTGGAACGCTCTGCCCCCGGATTCACAGTTCGCCTTCCTTCAGCAGTCGCTCATCACAGCGTTCCAGCCAGGAGAGGTCCGCCTCGGCGTGGAGGATCGCTCCCTCAAGCAGCGCCGCGTACAGAGCGTCGCCGCCTTCCTCCGCCTGAGTTATCGCTGACTCCAATTCCCGCAGCCGCTGCAACACCACCTCCTGCTGCTGCCAGAGCAAATTCCGGAGGCGCTCCATGCCCCCGGTCGCGGCCAGGATCGACAACTTCAGATAAAAGTCGTCCTTCAGCTTGCGGCTCTCTCGCACCGGCGACTCCAGCCATTCGGTCAGCGCAAGGCGACCGGCGTCGGTAACGCAATACGACTTGCGATCTGCTCCACTTCTCTGCCTGTCCTGCTCATCCGGCGCAACAAGCCCATCCCGCTCCAGAATTCGCAGATTGTTGTATACCTGCGCCTCGCGCAAGGGCCACAGTGGACCGAGAGCGTCGCTGAAGCGGCTTTTCAGTTCGTATCCGTGACTGGGCTGCTCACCGAGCAACGCCAGCAGCGCGTGTTTAAGGCTCATTGGCTTTACTAACTTTAATTAGTAACTATAGTTAGTATGCCATACCATAGGACGTTGTCAAGTGCCAAGAGAGACGAGAGCCGACGTAAAATGTTCTTTCTCTGGGTAACTTGCGCGAATCTCAACTTGTCATTGTCGCCAAACGGTTTACTGTGGCCAAAAGTACGGCTTCGAACTCTCTGCTCTCTTCACCAATCTCTTGACAAGATCCCGAATTGAAACGGAAAGAACATATCTTGGCAAAATGGAGGGGAAAGCCATGCCTGAGAGAACTGAGACAAGAAGAACCTCGGATGACTATCTGAGAACGCTTGAAGAGGTCAAAAAGCAATACGAACAATAAGTGGAGGTTAGCGAGCTCTGCAAGCTGCCAATTCAAAGAGCGAAAGAGGAGGCTCAATGTCATCCTCCCAGCCTCGAACATCCTCTTACGACAAATTCAATTGAATTACTTGAGCCGGGACGAATATGCCTTCTTGGAGTAAGTTATTAGGAGTCGTTGACATTTCTTCGAAGCCAAATCAGGGTAGCGGCAAAATGCAAGAATGCCATGTAACGTCGTGCTAGCTTTTCATAGCGAGTGAAAATGCGTCGATACCACTTGATTCTGTTGATGAAACGCTCGACGATGTTGCGCTCTTTGTAGCGGAGTTGGTCATCGTCGCGTTGTCGCTTGCGATGGCGGCGAGAAGGGATGACCACCTCGACCTGTTGGGCTGCGAGCAGGATGCGAAGCGGGTCAGAATCATAGCCTTTGTCGGCAATGACAGCGTCAAAGTGGAATGGAGCGAGCAACGATTCAGCTTGGATGATGTCATGACGTTCAGCGCCCGTCAGGATGAAGCGTAAGGGAAAGCCGAGAGCGTCAACGAGGAGATGGATCTTGCTGCTGAATCCACCCCGGCTGCGACCTAGGCACTGTTCGCGCTGGCGCCCCCTTTTTTTGACCCGCCCGCAGCGCACATATGGGCGCGCACAGCAGTGCTGTCGGGCATGACGGCTGCCATGTCGGGGTCTTGGGCGAACTGAGTGAACATATCCGTCCACACACAGTTCTCTTCCCAGCGGGCGTAGCGCTTGAAAACACTGTTCCACTTGCCAAAATCGTCTGGCAGTTCACGCCACTGGGCGCCGGTGCACAGAATCCAGTGAACTGCTTCAATGAAACGTCGACACTTTTCCTCTTGCCCAGCATAGGCACGCGGCTGACTTTGCAAGAATGCGTAAAGTTTCTGCCACTGAACGTTGTCGATCTTATAGGTAGACATCCTTCTATTGTCGCCGACCTGACCAAACACAACAAACGTCAACGAGACCTAATCATCTTGCTGCCTTCAAACGCTTTCAGCGCACCCCGAAGCTTGTCGACTGCCGTGTGTCGCCGCCGTTTCTTGACCGTTGAACTTGCCCTCCACGTGCTAGCCAAATCGGACCATTGCACAGCGTAGCTAGTGGTCCAGTTCTTGGGGTCAATTGCTGTCTCCTCAGTTCCAGGGGGACACATTCGGGCGGCAGTTCATTCTCCCACGAAGGTAGCGGTCGCGCCCAACACCTCGTCGTCGTTCTGCAAGTCCGCCGAGCGGACAACAGTCCATTCTCCGTGAACTCCCTCCGGGGTGACGGCAAGCGGGAAACGCTCTTGGCCGCGCACGACAGTGACAACGGTTTCGCCGTTAACCTCCTGAATGGCGGCAGAGGGGACGAGCCAACGGTCATCAACCACTTCATTTCGCAACGCCGCTACAGCTGTCATGCCGGGCAATACGGAGTCCAAAGCGTTAGCGAGAAGTCGTATGGTGACTGGATAGCTGATGACACCACTTTGCGTTTCTTTGAACGGCTCGACCCGGCTGATCACACCGGCATAGGTTTCGTCGGGAAAGGCATCGATTACGACATCTACCGGACGGCCGATCTCGATCCTGGGAATATCGATTTCGGCTACTTGCACGGTCAGCTCGAGGCGGCCGGGGTCGGCGAGGGTGGCGACAACGGTTCCCGGCGACACTTTCGCTCCCGGGGCGACATTGAGGCTCAGAACGGAGCCGGGGATGGAGGCGATCAGCTGTGCGGCGGCCAGGTCCTGCAACGCTTTCTGCAGGTCCAGCTCCGCTTGTCCGACGCTCAGTTTTCCTAATTCCATCTCTATTTCGTCCGCGCTGGTCAGCAGCCGCCTGAGCCTGAGTTGGGAAGAAGCCAGGTCGATGCGGGCCTGCTCCACTGCGCGCTGCAGATCGTCCTGGTCCAGCGACAGGAGAAGATCGCCGGCGTTGACGGTGTCACCGACTTCGACCAGGACATCTTTGACGAAGCCATCGATCTGTGCGACTACCTGGAGTTCTTCGATGAGGTTGATGTTGCCTGCCGCCTTCAGTTGGCCGATGGAGGCGTCCGCCGGCCGGATGCGGGTGGTCTCTGCGCTCCCTTCCAGTTCGGCCGGACTTCCGGCCTGGGCCCCGTCCGAGGTTTGAAGGAGACGAAGAAAGACGGCGGCGGCGGCCACAACGATGAGAGCAATAGCAATGAGCAAGAGATGTTTGCGGTTCATTGGGATGCTCCTGTCGATGGAAGGCGTGTGGCGGCGGGCAGCCCATGGGACGGGTCACGGGCAAGGCGCTCTGTATCGCATGGCAGCGGGCCCTGAGATTTGCGGGCAGGTCGCGCCGAACACCTAGCGGGCTGCCATGCCGTCACTCGTGCCGCAAGGCCTCGATCGGGTCCAGCCGGGTCGCGCGTATGGCCGGGTAGAGACCGAAGAGAAGCCCGCAGGCGGCGCTAACGCTGACGGCGGCGGCCAGGGAACGCGGCTCGATGAGAACGAACAGTGGGAAATCCGGGCTTGAGAAGCTCTCCACAATTTCTGCCAGGCCGTAGCTGATGGCGATCCCGATGAGGCCGCCAACGAGTGTCAACACGAGCGCTTCGACCAGGAACTGAAGCAGGATGTCGCGGCTGTGCGCGCCGACGGCTTTGCGCAGGCCGATCTCTCTTGTACGCTCGGTCACGGATACGAGCATGATGTTCATAATGCCGATACCGCCGACCAGGAGGCTTATGGCGCCGATGCCGGCGAGTAAGACGGTCAGTGTGGCAGCAACGGAGCTGACCGTTTCGAGCAGCCAGGCCTGGTTGTCGATGGTGAAATCGTTGGGATCGTCTCTGGCAAGGGCACGGCGCAGGCGCAGGGTCTGTTCGACCTGTTTCACGGCTGCATCGATGCGTTCGATGCTGACGGCGTTGACGTGGATCCCGGTGACGGTGTATTCACCACGATGGCGGTGGGCAGGGTAAGCGGACCGCAGGCGATCCTGGGCCACCGCCACAGGGATGATTGCTCTGCCATCCATGTAGCCGAACATGTCCCCGCCGCGTCTCCGGAGCACGCCCACGACGGTATAGGGTTCGCGATTGATGCGCAGGCTTTGCCCCACTGCATCGGTGCCTGCAAACAGCTTTTGGGCCACATCCGCACCGATGACAATGGATTTTGTCTTTTGCGCAATCTCGTCTTCGGTGAGAAAGCGTCCCTGGTCCAGTTCCAGATTGTGGATGACGGCATAGGCGGAAGTCGTGCCCACCACTTCGCTGTGTCTGCTGTTGTTGCCGGCCACCAGAAAGATATATCGACTGTAGAGAGGGACAGCCTGGCTTACATCGGGGTGAAGGGAACGGTCGGAGAGAGCCGCCACATCGGCCATTGTGAACGGCTGCCCAGAAGTCCAGGTCTGGTCGGATATCGCGCCGGATATCGCGCCGGACTCGATATTGAGAAGGGTCAGGCCTTCACTGGCGATCTGTTGCATGATTTCGACTGACGCGCCGCGGCCGATGCCAAATGTCGTCAGAACGGAGGCCACGCCGATGATGATGCCTAACATGGTCAGAATGGACCGCATCTTGTGAGCTGCGATGCTTTCGGCGGCAAGCGGGAAGTATTTCAGCAGCCTCACCTCAGATCTCCTCCTGCCCGTCTGTTGGCAGCCAGTCCAAATGTGTGTTTCACGGCGCGGCGGCCGGTGTCGGCCGCCGCTCGTCGGCGATGAGGGCGCCGTCGCGAAGGGTGATGATGCGTCGGGCTCTTGACGCGATCTCCCGGTCATGGGTGACGATCACCAGTGTCAGTCCTTCATGGTGTCGCTGCTCGAAGAGGGCCATTACCTCTTCACCGGTTTGCGTATCGATTGCGCCGGTTGGCTCGTCGGCGAGAAGGAGAGAGGGGTTGTTGACGAGGGCACGGGCGATGGCCACCCTCTGGCGCTGCCCTCCTGACAGTTCTTCCGGCCTGTGCTCGGCTCGATCGGCCAAGCCGACTCGCGCCAGCGCGTCCAGCGCGCGGCGGCGCGACTCTTTACGGGAGACGCCGGCATAGAAGAGGGGCAGTTCCGTCTGCCGGCGGGCGGTTGCACGCGCCAGCAGATTGAACTCCTGGAAGACGAATCCGATTTCCCTGTTCCTCAGGGTCGTGCGTTGTCTATCGGTCAGCTCGCCGGCGTCTTGTCTGTGGATGCGATATGTGCCCTCGGTGGGCCGGTCGAGCAGGCCGAGGATGTTCAGAAGCGTGCTCTTGCCGGAGCCGCTGGTGCCGACGACGGCCACGTACTCACCCTGGTTGATGGTAAGGGAGACGTTTTTCAGTGCATGCAGCGCCGTGCGGCCGATGTGGTAGGTCCTGGTTAGGTTGCGAATATCGATCAGGGGCGCCGGGCCGGTCATAGGCTGGGATCCTGAATTGATTTGGCGACACAGCGCAGGCGGCGGTGACCAGGACAGCCAATGAAAGTCCCATCGTATCGACGAGAAGATGCCGCTTCCGTCCTATGAAGCGCTTGCCGCCATCGTAGCCGCGTACACCTGTAGGTGTAATGCCGGTCTTGACCGTCTGACTAACTATGCTGCCAGCAGTTGAATGCCTGTGCCGCCCGCTTCGTTGGCGCACCCGCGCTCTGAGCCTATCATGCAACCGCTTCCAGGTGCCGTCAAATTCGCGCGCAGGGCTGGGCGCATCAGACAGCTGCCGGCACCGTGCGCGCGTGTGTGAGGTCCGCGCTGGTGACGCGACGCGCCTGTGACGGCAGCACAGTGGCGATCACCGCTGTCTCGCCATCCAAGGACATAAACTCCACAACAAAGGCTTCTTCACTGGGGTGGATGTGGATGATGGCGCCGACATCGCCTGGCTTCAGTTTTTCCTTCTCGTCACCGAAGACATCGGCTGTGAGCACGATCTGCTCATGTTCCCTGAACACCTCTCACCTCCTGCGCGGGTGCGCCGTAATGAACCTGGGATAGTCGCGGCCAAGGTCGATCTGCCAGACGGTTCTCACCCATGGATTGCGCCCGTCGGGTGTCTCTATCGCCCCGTCTACGTGATAGCGTGGCCCGTATGGGGTCTCAACAACCCGGGCGACCTCATGGGTTGCCGCCTGACGTCTCAACGCGTCTGCGAATTCTTCCCAGCGCTCTGTGCTGAACCCAAACCTTTGAAAGAAATTCGCCTTGGTTCTGCCACGCGGATTGACAGACGACAGCAGGTAGTTCGTAATCTTCTGGCGGTCGATCCGCGCCAGATGCGCATTAGGAAGCCTCAATCACAGTCCTCTCGCCTGATCGCCTTTCGGATCCCATCGCTCAGGAGGCAACTCGAATCGGCGCCTGTTGCGTAGCGACTTGACAATCTTGATATCTTTGACCAGCGATAGGAGCAACCGGGCGGTCGGTCTCCAGATCGCCTCGGACGCGGCCGCACGCAAACGATATAGCCTCACGCGCTGCCTCGAGCATATTGAACTTCGGCTCTGTCCAGGACATCCTGACGGAAGTAGGGACTGAGATCCTCGGCCGTTCGCAGATCGACTTTGCGCCGGCGAAGAGTTCAGAAAGAGTCAACTCCATTTCAGCGGGACCCAGCAGCCCGGCAATACAGTCCGGTTCGAATTCGGTTAGCAGGTCGATATCGCTGTCGAGGCCGAAGTCATTGCGCAGGACTGAGCCAAAGACGGCGAGCCGTCTGATGTCGTGCTCCTGACAGAAAGCGGCTAGGGCCGCCTTGGATACTGATATCTGCGGGTTTATTGTTCCGGTTGCCTCATCCGGCAATTGGAAGAAGGTCATTTCCCCTGCGGTCAAAATCAGAAGGCAAGAAAAGGCAACGGCGCGAGATTCTTATAGTAGTCCAGGGCGTCACCTGTCTGCCAGCCGCTATGGAACTGTTATTGAAGGATATTTTACCATCATCCGCGCGAATCGGGGCGATATGCCAGTGGGCGGGGGTATCCGGCGTATGAGTTTATGCGGAACGGAGATGGGGATGGGCTGGTGTGTGAGGGGTGAACGGTCGGGGCAGAACCTACGCGACGGTTCCCTTGTTGTGGTCTGACGCGGATCCCTTTTGATACCACTACTCTTCACAAAAATTGCACCCTGGGATCGTAGGCATCTCACCCGTACTCTCGCTATGCGGAATCCCTTGGTTTCATTGGGGAATTGCTTTAGATGTGACTAGAATTCGTTGACGTTTGTTGAATTCTATCAAAATGGCGACAATAGAAGGATGTCTACCTATAAAATCGCCAACGATCAGTGGCAGAAACTTTACGCATTCTTGCAAAGTCACCCTCGTGCCTATGCTGGGCAAGAGGAAAAGTGTCGACGTTTCACTGAAATTTTCTTTTTCCGTTTTGGTCGTTTAGGAGCCGGATCAAGGTTTTGATTGTAAAGTCATTGGCGACACGGATTCCCAGTTCTATAGCAATGTCTTTGGAAAACGGCAATGTTGGGCGGTTGCGAAAATCAGTAGGCGTCATGATGTTATCCCTTATGCTGGTGGGGCGGTAGGGATATACCATATCCTGGTAGATCGAGATTGTCAAGCAAGTCAATTGAAGCCAACCGTTGTGAGGTGTCAACAAAGAATGGTTGGATTATTGTTTCGTGGTGTTTGTCGCAGATGAGGCGAGCGAAGAACTGAGTAGAATGATTTTCAATGCAAACCACCATGCGTAAACCAGTTCTATGGAATGGCATTGTTGATCAGACAACAAGCCATGCGCAATTTCGTTTCTAAGATTCCAACCTGAAGAGCCACAGAACAGTGTGTTGATTTCGTATGCCCAGTCCGGGCCGAAGATGGATTCAACTTCTGGTGATTCCATTAGTCTACAAAGCCCGTTTTCGGTTTCTTTCCCTCCAGAATCACGATCTGTGAAGGTCGTGCGTACTCCAACTGCTTTCAAGTGACAACGCACAACGTGTTCGATCTGTGGTGCCAGCAGGTGAACAGAAGTTGTGAAATCGTAGTTGAATCCTTGAAACAAGGCTTTGCCCCAAAGTTCCTTTCTGTCACTCGGCACAATGGGTGATCGTCTGACCATATTTGTGAAGTCAGTTTCTCTCAAACAGTGCTCATTATTTACAACTAGCAGGGCTGGCAATATCATCCCATTCACCACAATGGAGACTCTAGGAACGTAATGAAATTGAAACATTTCTGCGAGAACCACTGCTTCTTTTACCTCGTCGGACGCAGACTCGCTATACCCTGGTGTCGTACCCCCAACCCGTCCGTCCGACTCAAACATGGTTGCGGGAAAGATACGGCGGAAGGGATACAATGATATGCTTTCTTTTGCCGATTCCTTCAATTCGTCAACTTCTATGTGGTGAAGATTTACGAATTTTACAAGTGCCTCCGAAACTGATTTACTACCTACGCAGTTGCGTGCCTGCCTAGCATAGTCGCTCACGTCAATCCCCGGAGTTTTGTACGTTGCCATTTCATCTAGTGCAATGTGTCCGTATTGGCTAATACGTAACTCTAAGTCACGGATTTTCTTGTCAATGTTGTGGCGTGCCCGATGATCCTTGGGGATTTCGTAAAGGACTTTTGCAGCATTCTTCAGGCCGGACACTGCCACCGCGTGACTTGGGTTATCAGACGAAACCTTAGTCATTGCTTCCTTCTCAAACGCTTCTGCTTCTCCCACCTTCATGTCAACGACCTTATCGGCCATCTTGGACCTCTCGAACCAATAGCTCGCGGCCTTGTTATAGCCTCCGCTTGCGTGGAAGTTTCCTGCAACATCAAATTTTTGGGCCATGGATTCGAGTTTGGTAGCAATGTTGGCTGAGTCCTCGCCGGACACATCGGTTTCTTTTAGCGCATGGGATAAGTTTTCAGCATAGAATTTGCGTTCTGTTGTTGACTCATTTAGCGTCGCCAGAATAAGACATTTGATTTGAGACATGCGATTTTCGGCACCCTTACCAATCAACAGACACAATTTTATAGATCGGTGCCAACACATCCATCCACCATTGAACCAAGTATCAGCATCAAGGGGGGTATTCATGTAACTGTCAATGGCGATGCGGGCGTATTCTATGTTGCGGTATCTGCGACTATTCCACACCCTGTCCGCCAGCCTTCCCTTGAGGAACGGGTTGCATATGAGCTTTGCAATCTCTGCAAAAAACTTGATTTCGGTGTCGGTAAAACTATCGTCAAATGGGTTATTCGGTCTTTCAAGATTAAGTCTCACGGCGCAGATCTCGTGCAACAGTCGTAAGGCCGTGAAATGAAGCTCGTCGTTCTTGCCATTGGCCTCGCTTGCTGCGTCCAGCAATTGCATAGACAAACCCGTGTATCCATGATAAGGGACATCTGCAAGCCTCTCATCCAACTCAATTTTCGTGAAGGCGGAGATGAGTTGATCGAAGTGTTCGTTGATGTATGAGTCACGGTTGGTGTCCACATTGAGTCCTTTTGTTGGGTGCGACTTTGTTTGTCACGGGACGTATTGAGCCGCCACAAATTTTACTATTCCTGCCGGAAGTACGCGGGTATGGCTCGACTAAGTTGTGGGTTTGGGGTTAAGCATGGGTTGGCATGATACGGGTCTTGCTGATGGGGTCTGTGGTTCCGTCTCTATGTATCGATCAATGCGAGAATGCGTTCTTCTTGTTTTCTGCGTTCTTCTTCACCTTCCGGCATTTGACTGAACAGGTCAAACCAGCGTGGCGAGAGAAAGGGTTCGCTACTCCTGGCATACTGTTTGCGTTTATGTGAGAGCCATTCGTATTGTCTCAGGTCGGCAACGATATGTTCAACTCCTCCGGGCACTATTAGTTCCCACGGGTGGTAGTTCTCTGTTCTTTCTGTGTAACGATCAGTCCCTAGCAGTTTTTTTCCTGCGTAATCCATAACTTCGGTGATGAGTTCAATGATGCAATCAAGTTCGTCTATGGAAATCGGAATGGTTTGTCCGTCGAGGTTTGCCACTCTTCCCCAGTGAGCGACAAACGCGTGTCTTTGTCGGATGATGGGATTCGCCCTTGTTTCGATCTCTTCGATTTTGTCCGTCATCACTTTATCGGTCAAATACAAATCGAAAGATTTCAGGCTGAGGTGTCCTCTTCGGGGGTCGGTATTGTTGTCCAAAAAATTGACGATTTCCAGGATTACGGCATCCAGAAAGGCGTTGCTTGCGTCTCGGAAAAAGTGACGGAGATAATGACGCAAGATTATTCTGTCTGTGTCTTCCCCTCCCATCATCTTTTTGTAATCTGAAAACCTATGTTTCATGAACAGCAATTTACCTGCCAGGAAGAGGTAGGTTTCGCCGATTTCCTGGCCGCTGCCTGGGGTAATTTTTTCTGCTCTGGAAATGTAGTCTTCTTTGATTTCTTCGTAAGTCGTTGTTCTGCTCATGTTTTCTCCCCTGATGGTTCTCTTGTGTATTGGGTTGGTGTTGCGGAACTTAACGCTATATGGGTTGTGCTGTCAAGAATTGGGATAGGTTGCGTGGACCCGTCACGGAGTGTGGCGGTAATTTTGAGGTTGGGCAGTTTGGAGGGATGTCACTAGTTGAGATGCCCCCGCGGATTGTGCTGGGCTGTTTTTTCTTTCATGATTTTATTGAATAAAGTTCCTTTACGAAAGATGAAGTCTGCGAATAATATCGTGTTGAAGCTATCTTTTTGTGATCCGTAATTCAACCAGCCATGCAGCGCAGCGTGACGATTAGGGAGGGGGTGGCTGGGAAAGCTCTTGATGTTGTTGCCATTCGAGTACAGGCGGCTTATCAGCACGTTTACCAAAATCAAATCAGTCCAGTAGGGTTGAGCAAAGATTCTCGCAGGCATTTCGCCAATTATGTTTTCCAACTCCTGCGCTTTTACACTGCCAATCCCGCTTTTTTGTAGCAAATCTTCATAGATGACTCTTTCGACATCTGGCAACAATGCGCGGCAGGTAAGGCGAAACAATCTTTGTTTGTGCATTTGTATTGCTTCTGAAAACGTCGCTTTTATCTCCTCGGAAAGGGTTAGTTTTTCTTTTTGCGATTCGATACTAAGAAGAATGTCATCCTGATGACTCTCGTAGTGTGCCAAAACCAGAGAGAGGAATTCCCTGTAGTTGTCCCCGCACTCGTCATGAAAACGGACAAAAGGCACAGTTCGATGTGGTAGATATCCGGCCTCGAAACTTGCATTTTTCGCCCATTTTTGAAGTTCAATCACTCTTGCCGCGGGTCCTGTATTATGGAATTCTGAAAACAGTCCTTGCGGCGCGTTCAACCACTCTGGAATAGCTAACTCGATTTTCGGTCTAAACATGAGATCGGGCGGCGAGACTTTTTTCATGGTTTGGTTATTTGTTGGTGATTGGGTCATCACGCATCCTTAACGGGTTGGGGCGCAGTGTAATTCGTATGGTGGCTAGGTCTGAACTTACCACGGCACGGTACGGGTAGCAAGTGGGAGGGTTGGATTGAGCCGTTACGGAACGTGGCGGTTTTTGTTTTGTTCTTAGGTGAGGGGTTAGGTAAACAAGGAAACTATTCCGACCAGGAGTATAACTGCGAATGCAATCAGGAGGTATCCGACCCACAGGTAGATTCCGATGGCTATGAGGTTCCAGAGCCAGATCGGTAGCGGGATGGGTTTGGTCGTGAAGTCCGTGAAGATGCTTTTGATAGTTGTCTTGGGTTGTGGGTGTTGGTCGTGTTTGGGTTGGAAATTGTAGGGGAACATTGGGGTTGGAACTTACCACGGAACGCGACGGGGAGTCAAGTGTTGGCGTCTGGCGTGTCTGGAGTTCCGGGTGGTGGAGGTGATTTCCTTATTGCATATTTCGTCAGTATGGACAAGGGTTCCCTACTCATCTTCGAATTGAACTACAGAGTCTCCAACCATTACAATTCTGCTCCAGGCTGGATCATTCTCTGTGCTCGCATCCACTAACATTCTCTCTGGTTGATAAAACATTCGAGATAATGTTTCGCTCACCGACACGCCGGGGGGTTTAATTATAAAGGTAGATGCTACACAAGCGTCCTCAACGACCTCTTTAGCCACCACTCTTGCCTTTATTATCTTTATGGGAGCAAGTTGCTTCTTTGAAATTGGGTCTATTGCAACGACTTCATCAACTACATGAAACTGCATGCCGCTTCTAACTCCATTGTTGGCACCGATATTGAGCACCAAATCTCTGTTTGAAAGAATCTTGGCAACTTGGCCTTTAATTGTCACTGTCCATACCCTCCCTTTCCTCCGATGCAAACTTTTTGCAATCCTGTCTTACTTCCTCCGAAGCGTAATCGCTCCAAACGTCAAGGCAATCCAAAAGTTGGCGACGCAGCAATCCGCTCGCAAAGAAAATTCCTCCTAGCCCCATTTGCATCTCTTTGTTGTCTCCCGAATCTAAGGCGTCGTTCATTGCAACTATTAGGTTCGTAATGTCTCGAAGACCAGTGTAAACAGTCTGAAGCCGCCTACATCGGTCTCGTGAAAACACACCGAAGGATCTCATACATTGTAATCTACCCAAAACAAACGATCCCCATAGGCTGATGCCAGTGAGAAGCAGTTGGAAAACTCGGTCATCCTTTAGGTATAGCTCCGCCTGTTCGCTGGCAAGTCTTATTCCCTCAAAAGGTATTAACTCAAATAATATCAATAGCGGGGTGATAACAGCAATGAAAGCAACAACATAGTTCTTGAACATCTTTTGAAATACATCCCAAGTCATATTAAATTCCTTTGCGCGTAGATTCATAACGGCTCCTCCATGATGTTTCCCCAGAAACAATCCCCACCCGCCCCCTTGCGCTTCGACGCGACGCACGAATGCCGTTGGCAGCCCTCACTCGATTATTCCTTGTTTTCGCAAAGCCACAATGAGTTCTGGCTGAGTGCGGTTCCCTTTAAGGCTGTTGCAGGCCGCACACAGCAGTTGCAGGTTGTCCGGGTGATCAGTCCCTCCGCGAGACCGAGGGATGATGTGATCAACCGTGAAGTTGCGGAACGGAAATACAATTCGGCAGCCGTTGCAGACGCCCTCTTGTAGACCGAACAGAGTATGCTTCTGTGTCCGGTAATGCGGCACCTCGCCCATATCGGTACGCTTCGGAATATCGGTTCGGTGTATGAGGTCATAGAGCAACGGACCCTCCGCCTGTATGCGACTCTTAACAAGCCTAGCCGCAAGCGGAGAGATGTCGATCCCTACCCATTGTCGATTCAAACGGTTGGCAGCCACACAAGCCGTAGCGCATCCACAAAAAGGATCTAATACCATACCCTTTTCATCGCTGCTGGCTCTTATGATGCGCTCCAGCAGGGTTAAGGGCTTCTGTGTGGGATATCCAGTGCGCTCTTTAGCCTGAGAGTTCAACGCGTTAACATCATCCCAGAGAGCTTGAGCGGGTCTACCCTTCATTTCGTCGAGGTACTTCTTGGTCCTGATGCCTCCCTTATTTGTGAAGTGCAATCTGTTCTCGGCGTCAAGCCTTTTCATGGTTTCCAAAGGAACTGCCCACAAGGAGGTTGCCCCCTTGTATTCGTACTCATATCCACCGCCAGACAAGCCCTTTGCAGTAAGTTTTTCATCAGACCAGACACGCCCATCTGGATCCATTCGGTTGAAGCGTTTCTTATACTCCTCGCTGTAAGGTTGATATTGAGCGTTCCATGTCCACTCTTTGCCTTTTGTATAGAACAGAATCTTGTCTACATTTTCGCCGTATCGTTTCGAATCGTTATGGGCAGTTGTACGTCGCCATACTACTTCATTTTGAAAGTTGCTCTGCCCAAACACGGAATCCATGAGCAGTTTTAGATAGTGACTCGCTGTTCGATCACAGTGAAGATAAATTGAACCGGTTAGCCTAAGCAGACGACGCATTTCCAGAAGTCGCACCCCCATCATGATCAGATAGGATTGCATACCCTTGCTGTGCGCTTCCCTGGCCGAGCCGATGATAGCGTACAAAGCCGGGTGCTGATCAGCTATTTCCCCGTGCCAAGCTAGGTCCACGTCATCCAGCGTCCAAGTGTCTTTGAACGCCGCCCCAGCCGCCTTAGAGCCGATGGGGGCTGCATAATTGCGGTTGGAATTGAAGGGAGGGTCAAGGTAGATCAGGTCTACCGATCCTGAATTCATGCCGCGCATAATGTCGAGGTTGTCTCCGGTCCACATTGTGCGGTTCGCCCAGTTTGGCTCGCTCATGCTGTCATCGGTTCCCTTGTGAAGTGAAATCACCCTGTCTGACTTAGCAGTCATAGGAAGTATATGGCAGGGCCTACGAACCGACAAAGTTTCTCGATAATTTATCAGACCGGCTCTTAGAGGAGCCTTACGGAGTTGCTCAGCGAGCGGAGGCATGGTAACGTGAACTCACCACAGCAAGTTGAACGCGTAGTCTGTTGTAACTGATTGGTGGACGCATTGCGTCCCCTTGTTGGCTAAACGTTTATGGCTTGCTGTGGTGGCTACCATCGATCTGTTACCACCAAGGGGGCACCGCGATGCACTTCAAGCGCAGAATCACCGGCGTGGGCACGATTGTAGTTCTCCTTTCCGTGTTCACCATTTTACAACTTCAGGCCCAAACTCCAGCACCTACGGCAACACCAGACCCTCCTACTCTAACTGCAACCGTTGCGCCTACTTCCGTTTCGGTAACAGTGACTCCAACACCGTCAACTCCTCTCCCTCCGCGTCAGGCAGTCGTCAAGACTTCGCTTGACGGAGATTCATTTGAGGTCGTGTTCACTGACAACGGACAGATCGCAACAGTTCATTTGGCTAACGCCAACGCCCCGAATTCGGTAGGCGAGATCGAGTGCTTTGGTCGTGAGGCCGCTGAGTACGCAAGACAGTCGTACCAGAACAACCCTCTGATTACGGTAGAACCAATGGGGGAAATCGAGAACGACGAAGTTCTGGCCTATATCAAACTGGCAGATGGCACGCTTCTGAACGAAATGCTTGTTTTGTTCGGCTACGCCAGATACGATGAACGAGGACTAGGTGTGTATGCGAAGCAGATTCAGGCAGCAGAAGAGCAGAGCAAAAAGGGCAACACCGGCCTGTGGCGAGTCTGCGGAGAGACAGAGCAGCCTCCTAAGCCATGTTTCCTCTTTGCTCGGAGCGAGATTGATTCCGCGTCTAAACGGGCGTTTCTTACGGAGAATCCAGACGTGGGCGAACTAAGCGTAGGTTTCAGGAACGCTTATTACGACCCCGTTCAAAATGAAATAGTGGTGCTATGGTCTATGTCGGTTAGTAACTGGACAAGCGGATGGCGTATGAGGGAATACTACCGACTGTCCGACTGCCTTCGTGACAGGTCAGAGGTGTTTAACCCTTACGAATAAAGGGTGAAACCCAGCTGGCGGGCAACCTGAATCGACCAAAAACGGTCGTATGTGTGCAAAGAAGCCATAGTGGAAATCGTGGGGATTTGGATTCTGTTCGGCATCGTCAGCCTAGTGGTGGCCACAAACAAGGGGCGCGATTTGGGGGACGGTTCGCATTAGGAGTATTGCTTGGGCCATCTGGCCTCACGCTGGCTCCAGTAGTCTCTCCGATCCGGCAGGCGATGGAAAGCAAATCGTTCCAAAGCGGAACGAAAAAGAGATGCCCCAATTGTGCCGAACTGACTTGAGCCGAGGCCATCATATATCGTTACTGCGGGCCAATTCTAACCGCAATAACGAAGAAAAGGGGGTCGATCACTTTTCCAGTAATAAGGCGATGGCCTAGAATTCAATTTCAGCCCCAGCCATTTTGTCTGGTGCCTTACTCTTTACAAAATCAGCGTTTCGGGGTACAATTCTCTTGAAAGGAGGTGCCCAAAAAGACTTCAAAACGAAAGCGGTCAGTTCCAAGAGAAGACACGAAAGCACCTATTGATCCCCGTCCCAAACGCTCCGTCGGACGCCCTCCACTGGAATTTCCCGATCCCATTCCTGACACACCGGAAAACATCGCCCACGCCGTCTTGAACACGAAGCCGAAGGGCCGAGGGAATTGGAGGTTTGAGAAAGAAAGATCGAGAAGGAAAGGAGATTAGCCGCCGGAAACCAGAGCAATTCACTGTCACAATTTGAAGTATGAATGTTTGTGTTTGATTTGGGCAGTTTACTACGCACTAAAGCAACAGTAGTCAACCCAAAAGAAGTAAAGCCCTTTCAGAATCTTGTAGAAGGGAATGGTCTCTGTTGTGTTCGACACGCGGCAACGCAGCCAGCCAGCAACAGTCATGGAGGACTGTCAAACATGAAAGAGTCAGGCCAACTCAAATGCCGCCAGTGCAAAGTCAGCGCTGAGAGGACTATTGTCAACGGGATATTCGTTTCGATACACTGTCCTAATTGTTGCGTGTGTGTTGAGGGAAAACGAGCTAGTGAGTTGCATCGGCAAGAACTCCAGCACCTGACAAGTAGTTTTTCTGACCACATTATTCAAAATGATTTGGGAATCGAACTTGATCCTGGTCAGGGCCCCGAAATCCCTAAACCAGACTGGGAATTCTTTGTCGATTTTGATGACTAACGAATTTGCATTTTTCACCTCGCTTGGCTACTTAGGTATATATGCCCCCTTTTTTAGGTCCTAGAGACGGCTCCATATAATTCCAAGCCTTACTAAATGTATGGTCCTGTCCAAGATAGAACTGAAACTTGATCTTAGCTCAAAAATAGAACAGGATCATTGCCACCCAGTCGCGCGGGAAACGGGGAGAGTGGAGCAGCCCGGCGATATGATAGCGAACAACCCTCACAACTCGCTCCCGCGCTTGATCGCATCCTCGCCGAACCGTTTGCGCAGGATCTTCACCGCCTCTTTCAGTTGCGCCGCCTTCGCAAAGGCTTCTTTGTCAGTCGGCAGCTCGAAGATACTCATCTGACGCACCGCCGCGACCAGCCCGCTGCCGCCCACGCCGATCAGCCGCACCGCCTCCCCCCTCGACCGCTGCGCCGTCAGCAGATCCAAGGCGATGCGCGCGATCTCCTCGCCGTCATCCACAGGCTGCGCAACCGTGATCTGGCGCGTGCGCGTCGTGAAGTCGGACCAGCGCAGCTTTAACGTAACCGTGCGCGCGGCCAGACCGCCGCGTTTCAGACGCGCACCCACCTCGGCGGCCTGCTGCCGCAGCGCCCGCCGCAATGTCTCAGTGTCTACCACGTCCTGGGCGAAGGTCGTCTCCTGGCTGATCGACTTGGCCTCCCGCTCGGTGATCACCGGCCGCGCGTCGATCCCCTGCGCCTGGCGGTGGAGATCACGGCCCAATTTGCCCAACTGCCGCGCCAGCTCAGCCGGCGGCGCCGCCACGACTTCGCCGACCGTGTGAATGCCCAACGCGGCCAGCCGTTCGCGCGTGCGCGGACCGACTCCCCACAGCGCGTCCACCGGCAGCGGCGCCAGAAACTCCGCCTCCCGCTGCGGCGGCACCACCTGGATCGCTCGCGGGTAGTCGCCCGACTGGGCAGCCGCTTTGCCCACGTCCGTGGCAATCTTGGCGACCAGTTTGTTCGTCGCCACGCCCAACGAGGAGGGCAGCCCCAGCCTCTCCTCGACCTGCGCTTGCAGCCGCCGGGCCAGCGCCGTGGCATATTCGCTGCGCTCGGTCACGTCCAGAAAGGCCTCATCGATCGAGAGCTGCTCCACCAGTGGCGTCAATTCTTGCAGGATCGCCATCACCCGCTTGGAGACCTGCCCGTACTCGTGCATATCCGGCGGCAGGATGCGCAGTTGCGGGCACAGGCGCACGGCCTGCGCCATTCCCATCGCCGAGCGGATGCCGAAGCGGCGCGCCGCATAGGAGCAGGAGGAAACGACGCCGCGGCTCTCGGGCCGCCCGCCCACAGCAAAGGGCACGCCCTTCAACTCTGCATGTCGCTGCTCTTCGACCGCGCAATAGAACGCATCGAGATCGAAGTGGATGATCTTGCGGATCATTGCGAATTGCGTAATCCGTACTGCGTATGGCGTCTTGCGCGGCCCCCAGAGCGCCTCGAGCCGCTGCGCAGGATCTCCTGCCCAATAGACAGAGGCCTGTTTGCGCCATCTATTTTATCATAGGTGACGCGCGCTCGTTTGGCATCGGCGCAAGAAGGCGCATATGATGGCAGCTAGCGAGTGGGGAAATATGACGCCGACACCTCGCCCACACCCCTCATGCAAAAGGAGATGCGATGACGGATAGGTCGCGCAGAGGTCGCGCCGCCATGCTGTGGACGGACGGCGGCGGGCGGACGGACAGCGCGCGCGGCATCGCTCTGTTGACCAGCCTGCTGATGATCGACAGCCTGCATTTTGTCTTCGCCCGCCTCCTCCTTCCTTACATCGAGCCGGGTCCCGGCGCGTTCTATGTGATGAGTTTCGCCGCGCTCGAGGTCGGCATCCTCGGGCTGGCTCTCGGTCGGCTGCGTCTGGAGCCGCTGCTTCGTCTTTGGCCCGTATTTCTGGCCATCGGTCTGTGCGTTGCGGTTAGCACCAACCTCAACTATGCGGCCATGGCCTATATCGACCCGGGCGTCGCCTCCATGGTAAGCAAGATGGCAGTGCCTTTCAGCCTGTGCTTCGGCATGCTGTGGTTGGGCGAGCGCTTCAGCCCCTTCCAAAGTGTGGGCACGGCTATCGCCCTGGTCGGGCTGACGGTTATCTCCTTTCAGCCGGGAGATTATCTGGGCCAGGGCGCGCTGATGGTACTCGGCTCCACACTACTCTATGCTCTGCACACCGCCTTGACCAAACGCCACATGGGCGAGGTCGATCTACTCAACTTTTTCTTTTACCGTCTGCTGCTGTCCTCGGCGATCCTGGCGCTGGTCGTCGGCGCCCGCGGCGAACTGGCCCTTCCAAGTGGTCGGGCGCTGCCGATAATTCTGCTCGTCGCCACCGTCGACGTCGTCATCAGCCGCTTTCTCTACTACTGGGCGCTCCGACTTCTCGATATGAGCATTCACACGATGGCTCTGGCGGCCAGCCCCGTGGCGGCGGTCCTCTGGTCGCTCTTCCTTTTCGACGTTTTCCCCACCGCCCTGCAGCTGCTCGGCGGCGCCGGAATTCTGGTCGGTGTCTCCCTTGTCGCCGCCGCGCCCGTCTGGCAACGTCGGCGGCGCCGTGCCCGCGCTCCTTCTTGACGCGCAAAAGGGGTCACGCGTAGGAGTGTGCAATAACTTGAGTGCGGAGTTAGGTCAGGGCCGGCAGGAGAGCAATGTCTTTGCCAGAAAGATCGAGAGGTGGCTTCTTGGCTTGCCCAGTGTAGGCAATTCAGACCGGCGCTGAAATTGACGCTAAAGTTGGTCGTGCTGCCGTGACGGCTGTGTTCCATCTGTCAGACATTCCCGAATTGGTCAACGATGGTCCCCATGACCAAGCGCTTACCCCTCAGCGGCTTCTCTTCCAGCACGACGAGTCGATACTACATGGTTTTGCCAATCGGCGTGTTCGGCAACGGGCGGGCTGCCGCCATCAATTTGCCTATCCTCCTCATTGAGCGCCTCTCTTTGCTGGTGAACTGTTGTTGGAGAACTTCTGCTCCACCGGCCTGATAAGGCGCTCACTGACTCCGTATTCAGGTTGACGATGTAGGTCCCTCCATAACGCCAACGCAGCCACAAATTCCTGCTGAAAATACCCCAGCTTCAAATATTTGTTCCCCCAAAAGCAAAAGATTCTAGACTGTGCTACTTTGGTTTCGTAGCGCCAGGAAAAGTCTTGCCGCACACCTGTGGCGACAATGCGTTCCCTGTCCAAAGCAAAAGATTTCAGAGTGTGCTACTTTGGTTTCGTAGCACCAAGAAAAGCCCTGCCGCGTCCCTGCGGCGACAACACAAAGCGAGGAAAGAAATGGCTGCACCACCATGCAAAGGCGTAAAGAAAGACGGCACCCCCTGCCGCGGAAATGGCAACGAGCAACTCGACGGCTACTGCATCGCCCACGGCGCCCCCGAAAAGACCCGCGCCTGGCGCGTACTCGGCGGCGAAAACTCATCCACCGCCGCCCGCGCCGACAAACGCATCCCCGAACGCTTCCGGCCCGTCATCCAGGCCGTCACAAATGGCATCGCCGAAGTCAGAGAAGGGACGCTGAAACCGGCCGCCTACGCCGCCATCTGCCGCGGCGCCAAAATCCTGCTCGAACTCTACCGCGCCGCCGACGCCGAGATGGAGCTGGTCCGCCTCGAGGAAATCGAAGCCGCCGCCGCCGAAGTCAGCGGCTGTCACGGCGACCTCGAGATTCTTGACGCGGCCGCCGAACTCTCCGCCCAACAGGAGCGCTACCGGCTCGAATCTCTGGCCGACCAGGGTCTCCTGTCCATCGAACCTGCGCCGCCGCCGGCAAACGGCAAAACCAAGCCCTCCGCCCAGCCCGTTCTCACCGAGTCCGGCCGCCGCCGCTTCGGCTACCAGCAACAAGCCGGCCCCTCCCAGGACTACCTCGAATTCCTCAAAGACGATGTCTATTGCAACGTCTATAGCGAGTACCCACTGCGCGACATGCTCCAAAACCTCGTTGCAATGCGAACCGACCTGCAAGCGGCCAAGACCGAACTGGACCACCCGCCTGAGCCCGCGCGCGACGCCCTCACCGGCCTCGCCCTCAGCCAGCTCCCGTCCGGCGTCGAACCCGGCCCCCCGGCCACCGACCCTGGCACAGCCCCGGACACCGCCGCCGTCCTCGAAGACAAGCTGCGCCAGGTCAACCAGATCCTGGACAAGTTGAAGGACACCTACACGGACGAATACGACGGGCTGGTCCACAAATTCATATAGCGTCGCCGGGCGCGGCCCACTACAGTCCGCCCGGCTGACCAAAATATAGAATAAATATCATATTACCAGATAAGCCTGCGCCCTTGCGCCCCTCCAACCAGCGGCGCTCTCGACTCGCGCCCGCCTTACGCCGACAGTGCCCGCTTTCCACCCTTCCGCACCCCGCCCGCCCGCCGATTCCGCCCTTCCCGGCCCCCCACCGCCTTCAATACGCAATACAATTAACTGGAAATCAATAAAACCCCTCCCCGGCCTCCCTCCAATCGCCCCGCCCCCATAAACGCCTGAAAACACCCGCAAACACCCGCAAACGCTCGTAAACGCTCGTAAACGTTCGCAAACACCTCTCCATCTCGCCCACCGGCTTTCTGAAGTGAGACAAAAACTGGGCCACCAGCTAAGCTGTATAATCGAGCAACGCGCCAACTGCGTGAAGGGGCACATCGATGGTCAGGAATCTGCGGCGGCACACGGCTTCCTTCAAGGTCCGGCTGGCGCTGAAAGCGCTTGAAGGCAGCAAGACCGTTAGCCGGTTATCCAGCGAACACGAGATTCGGGCCAACCATACCCACCCGTCACCGCAGCGCGACCAACGATGACGTTGACCCCGTCAACGGTCGGATTGCCTGCACTAGGCGAGCTAAGAAGCCATCACTCTCACTTGGAGATGATTCTCTTGCTGCCGCCTCTAGCCCCGTACTCGGGTCAATCGGGAATTTACGCGTGGAATTGCAAGGTGAGGAACAAGCGCCCAGTTTTCTGCGGCGGGCCTTGCTCAGCGCTTGCCGCCAACGACGAAGATGTACTCGCCCCGCAGTTTCTTGCCTTCGACCTCCTCCAGGAGGGAGGCAATGCTGCCGCGCTGAATCAGTTCGTACAGCTTTGTCAGGTCGTTGGCCAGCGCCGCGGGACGGTCGCCGAAGACGGCAAGCGCGTCGGACAGGCAGGCCGCCAACCGGTGCGGGCTCTCGTAAAAGACGAGCGTGTGTGGAGACGCCGCGTCCACTTCGAGGAAGCGCCGCCGCGCCGCCGATTTGCGCGGTGAAAAGCCGCGGAAAGTGAAGCTGTGCAGTGGCAACCCCGACAGCACCAGCGCTGTGATCAACCCGGTCGGTCCGGGGATGGCAGAGACCGGCAGCCCCTCCTCCAGCGCCCGCCGCACGGCCGAAAATCCCGGGTCGGAGATGCCCGGCGTGCCTGCGTTTGTCACCACCGCGACCGATCGCCCGCTGCGCAGCGCGCCGACGACGCGCTCCACAGCTTGGCGCTCGTTGTGTTCGTGGTATGAAAACTGGGGTGTTTCGATCTCGTAATGTTTGAGCAGCCGCCCGGTCTTGCGTGTATCCTCCGCCGCGATCAGATCGACCGCGCGCAGCGTCTCCAACGCCCGCAGGCTGATATCACCGAGATTGCCGATAGGGGTGGCGACGAGATAGAGCATTCTGATATGTCTCGGATTGGCCGGTGGAAGACCTGCCGAATCCTGCTTTACCCTAGCCCGTCAACTGTTTCAAAGGGCCAGCCGCGGCTGCGCAGCGCTTCTTCTTCATCCTTGCTCTGCCGCCATGAATTCTCCAATCGCGGCGAACAAGCGCGCCAAGTCTGAAGGCCACACCTCGCCCATGTGACCGATGCGGAATGCCTTGCCTTTGTATGGGCCGTACCCGTTGGCGATCTGCATCTCACGCGCGTCGAGGAAACGGTTGAGCGCGCCGATGTCCAGGCCGGGAGAGTTCGCGACGGTCGTCAACGTGTCGGACTCGTAGCCGGCCTCCGCCATCAGGCCAAAGCCGTTGTCGGCAGCCCAGGCGCGGCTCATCTGCGCGCAGAATGCGTGGCGCGCGTAGCGGGCGTCCAGCCCCTCGGCGAAGATGCGGTCAAGCTGCACGCCCAACGCCCGTAGCAGCGAGATTGCCGGCGTCGCCGGGGTCGTGCTGCGCTGGCGGTACTTTTCGAGTTGCAGGAAGTCAAAATACCAGCCTCGATCGATCAGCGAGGCCGCGCGCTCCATCAGCCGGTCGCTAACCGCGCAGAAAGCCAGCCCGGGCGGAACCGCCAACGCCTTTTGCGAAGAGGTGAGCAGCAGATCCAGCCCCAAGGCGTCGAAAGGCAGCTTGACCCCGCTGAAGGATGAGACGGCATCCACCAGGATCAACGTGTCCGGGCTGACCCGCCGTACGCTTTCTGCGATCGCCCCGACCGGGCTGGCGACGCCGGTGCTCGTCTCGTTGTGAACGACCGTGATCGCATCCACGCGGCCATCGCCGAGCGCAGCCTGCAGTGCCTCTTCCACCTGCGCCGGCTTGACCGCCATGCACCAGGGAATCTGCACCGCGATCGCCTCCTTGCCGCACCCGACCGAAACATCGTGCCAGCGCTGGCTGAATGCCCCGTTTACAAAGTTGATCACCCGCCGGTCGACGGCATTGCGGATGGCCGCCTCTTGCAGTCCCGACCCCGACGCCGCCACTGTGAAGACCCTCGCCTCAGTGTGGTAAAGCTGCTGCAACTGTTCGCTGCACTTTCCGAACAGCGCCTCTAACTCGTCGCTGCGGTGACCGATCATCGGCGCGGCCTGCGCAGCCAGCGTAGCCGGATGCACATCGGTCGGTCCGGGTATGAACAACCTCTGCGCCGGCTTATCCGGCGGGGTCCTAAAGGCGGCCTCCTGCCATCCCTCCTCCCTCAGTCCACCAGTATCTGTCATCGTCTGCGCGGTCGCTTTCATAGGAGTCAATAGGTTCCGTTGACCTTTGATTAATTAGTCAAAAAGGTGACATCTGCAGGTTGCCTGCTGGCAGAATCGGACTGTGATTCGCCTGATTCTCGTGAACGAAAACCAAGATCTGCGCCGGGGCCGTTAATCATCCCAATCACATAACTGCATGAATCGCAGTTCAGACAAATCTCAAAGAGCCCTAACCTCATTTGTGCCAAGCTTGCTCAATACGAAACACGCAGCAATTCTCTATTGCGCGATCGGTTCGACACAATCCGGCTGATCGTTGCGCGCGTTGTTGACGACTTTGCTCACCGCAAAAGCCTGCATCGCCGCGCCGCTGAATGGTCGTACCAAGTGCAGCAACGGATCCGCCTTCTGCACGCTCGGATCGAGCCACTCGTCATAGTCATGCGGCTCCAGAATGACCGGCATCCTGTGGTGGAGCGGCGCCACCCACGCATTCGCCTCGCTCGTCAGCAGCGTGCAGGACTCGATCACCGAACCGTCCTGCTCCCAATGCTCCCACAGCCCGGCGATGCCAAAAACGTCGCCTGACTCCATTCCGATCAGAAAGGGTTGCTTGCCGTCTTTCTCCTTTTTCCACTCGTAGAAGCCATCGGCGGGCACGATGCAGCGCCTGTACTTGAACGCGGCGCGAAAGGAAGGCTTTTGCGCGGCAGTCTCGGCGCGGGCGTTGATCATCCGGCTGCCGATTTTCGGATCCTTGGCCCAAAACGGGATCAAGCCCCAGTTAAAGTAGGTTGCCTCCCGCAGACCGCCGTGGGGATTGGCGCGTACCGCCAACACCGGCTGCGTCGGCGCGATGTTGTAGCGCGGCGCAATGGGCGGGGCTTCCGCCAGGTCAAAGAGCGTCTGCAGCTGCTGCGTGGAGGCCCGTAAGACAAATCGACCGCACATTTCTACCCCCAGGAACACGTGCAAAGCGAGAATTTCAGACCATCAACGGTTTTCGATCTTAGCGATAGGTCGTCTGCTTGTCAACTGCCGCCCCCTGCGAGTGGGAGCACCCTGTTCCTTCGCTGGGCCCGCCCGTCACCCGTCCATCCGGCACGGCGCCCCCGTTATCTTCAAGCCGCCCCCGTTTGCAGGACAATTGCATCCAATTAGGGTCAAAGCACCGAAATGCTGCCATGATCCCTTCCGGATCGGGTTCAGACACTGTAAATTGTACCAATGATGGCGCGCAGGCTATGAATCTGACCGGTTTCGACGACTGACGGCCTTTGTTGCGCTGAATTTCCCTCGTCAATCAGCAGGCTTACAGCGATTTCCACCTGTTTTCACGTCCTCTTGTTAGGAATCCCGACGGGATTGGCATACAGAATTAGCATACGGATATAGATGCGTATGCCCTGTGCCCGGTGTCCTTGCAAGAGCCTGAACAATCGTATACGCTGTACCCATTGCTGAAAGTCCAAGGCGACCGCGAACCATCTCTGTACCTTAACAAACCTATACTTTTTTACAGAACATACTTGGTTGCAAAACCATAACGCCGCCGCAGCCGGCGCAACGCGTTGTCCCAATCCGCAAAAACTTTTGCAGAAAGCGAAGGGCAGCACACGAATTCACACGGCAATTCGCGCCACTTTGCGCCAATTTGATACCCTCCGCATGCCCCGACAGGATACCGACAGGATCACAGAGCAGGGCATCACATGAATTCATGCCGCGCTTTGCCCCGCGCTGCGCCGGTGCGCCGCCCGCCGCGCCGACACCGGCGGCCTTCGCCCAGCCTCCCGTCTCCCGTGATGCACCGAGAACTCTCTTGACCCATCTCACCAAATCTCTCCTGCCAGCGCTCCGGCCTGTCAACCCATCCAACCGCCCCACACCAGCTTCTGAACTGAATCCCATTTGAAACAGAGACTTTTCGGGCGATTATAGCAACTGAATCGGGGCCGTCTCGCCTGCCCTTACCCAATCCGGAATGCGCCATACGCAACTCAGCAAAAAGCCGGTTCCCGATCTGGACGCACATTGGATGCGTATGCCCTGCCCCCGTTTGACGGTTTCCTTTCCACCGGGTAGCATAGCGGTCAGAAGGCCGCAGAAAGACTGCGGCTGAACGATCTCATGCCCATGCGACTGGCCGTAATCGCTGACATACACGGAAATCTGCCCGCCTTGCACGCGGTGAAGGCTGAATTGGAGCGGCTTCGACCCGATTACGTCGTTCTCGACGGCGACCTGATAAACCCGATGCCGTTCAACAACCGCGTCGTGGATGTCGTGCGCGCCTCCGATTGGGCGGTGGTGCGCGGCAACCACGAGTTTTATCTGCTCGACTACGGCACCGCCCGCGCGCCCAAGGGCGCGGAGGATACTGAACGTTGGGGCAGTCTGCATTGGCTGGTGAAGCGCATGGGAGTTGAACAGGCCAACTACCTGGCCTCCCTGCCTGATGAACTCAGCCTGCGCTTTCCCGGCTGCCGGTCAATCCGCGTCGCACACGGCGTGCCGGGACGCAATCGCGTCGGCTTCTATCAGACGATGCCGGCGCAAAAGATTATCCCCGCGCTTGAAAGCATCGAAGAAGGCACTGTAATTTCCGCGCATACCCATGTGCAAGTGGACAGACATCTATCCAAGACCGAGTTGGCGGATCCGATGACCGATCCACATGAGGACAACGCCCCCCTACCTCCCCGAACCACGCTGCCGGAAACCTTTCAGAGCGTTGGCGACAAACGCGGGCCGGATCGTCACTGGCACCTGATGAATCCCGGCAGCATCGGTCTCCCCCTCAACGGCGACCCGGCAGCCCAGTTTGCCCTGCTGGAGTCTGTGCCCGAGAGCGTGGAGCCCGGCGGCTGGAAGGTGCTGCATCAGCGTGTCCCATACGACCGGCGTCCGGTACTCGATGCCTTTTTCAGCGAAGGATTGTTGGAGGCAGGCGGCGTTATTGCCCAACTGTTTTACTGGGAACTGGTTACCGCTGAACCGGAGATCATCCAATTCTTCCGCTGGTGCCGGTCGAACGGGCATGACCCGGATGCAGAAGAGATCAGGCAGTCCTTTGCCGCCTACAGCGACGCCACCGGACGCGATCGCTACGTGAAGGAGCGGGATCCACTCAAGGCGGCACAGTCAATATGAGCCGCTCCCTGCGCCTCGCTGTTCTGGGCGACATTCACGGCAACCTGCCTGCCCTTGAAGCCGTCCTCTATGACATCGACCGGCAGGCGCCTGACGCCGTATTTCTGTTGGGCGACCTGATCAACCGCTGCCCGTGGACCCGAGAAGTGTTGGACATCGTGCGCGAACGGGACTGGCTATCCGTGCAGGGCAACCATGACCTGATCCTGGCTCTGCTCCACACGCCGGAGTGCTGGCCCATCTTCAGCGACCGGCAGCGTTTTCCCATCGTCCACTGGACGTGGGAACAGTTGCGCCCGCTCGACATAAGCCACCTACTCAGCCTGCCGCATGACCTGCTGATCGAGATAGAAAGTGCGCCGCCGCTGAGGCTGTTCCACGGTTTGCCGGGTGACCCGTTCGCGGGCATCGTTCCCGGCGCAGATGACCAGAAGATCGCCAGCCAGATCGCGCTTTACGATGAACCCGTCATCATCTGCGGTCACACGCACCAACCCCTGGATCGCACGGTTGCGGGCATTGCGGCGGAATCCGACGGCGGGCCTGTGCGTTCATGTCGGCAGCGAGTCCTGAATCCCGGTAGCGTCGGCATGCCCTATAACGGTGATACCCGCGCGCACTATCTCCTCCTGGACTTGGCGGAGGCGAACGGAAAACAGACTTGGCAGCCCCGTTTTCGCCAACTGACGTATGACCGCGCCCGGGTTGCACGCGCCTTTCGCTCCAGCGGGCAGTTGGAGGCGAGTGAAGCCGTCACCAAACTGATTCAGCGCACACTCGAAGACGGGCTACCCTGGGTCAGCGATTTCCCCCAATGGCTTCGCAAACAACCTGCGTCCCTCCGCAGCGACCCGGAATCCGCGGTCGATCTCTATTTGCAAATCCATGGACCGGGCCAGTGGGCCTTTAGCGGGTGAAGCCCCTGCCCCGCCGCGTCCGCCGGTCGTCCTATTCAACCTGACGCATTAGCATACCAAGCGAGATCAAAAAAACTATGCAACCTAATCTAACCGAAGTCAGAGATGAGTTACCGGCAGTGCAGAGCGCGGCCTACCTGAATACGGGATCCTATGGCCCCCTCAGTCGCGCCGCGGCAACTGCCATCGAGGAGGCGAACCGCCAACAGCTGACCGGCGGCCGCCTTAACGTAAGCGTCGGCGAATCCAATCAGTCCATTGCCGCTGGGCTGCGCGGCGGCTTTGCCCGCGTCCTCGGCTGCGCGGCCGACGAAGTGGCGCTGACGCATCACACGACCGACGGCATGAATATCGCCACCTGGGGCGTACAGTATCGCTCCGGCGACGAGATCGTCACAAACTCCTGGGAGCACCCCGGTGGGCTGTTGCCGGTCTACGCCGCGGCACGGCGTTTCAACCTAAATGTACGCCTCGTGCCCCTCGGCCTGGACGACGATGAAGAATCTATCATGGGCAAATTCGAACGCGTCATTGGCCCCCGCACACGTCTCGTTTCAGTCACACACGTCTCCTGGAAGACCGGCGCAATTCTGCCCATAGCCCGCATCGCCGCGCTCGTCCACCGTCATGGCGGACTGATCGCCGTGGACGGCGCGCAGTCAGGTGGCGCCCTTCACCTTGACATGCAGTCGCTTGACGCTGATTTCTACGCGATTCCGGGCCAGAAGTGGCTGTGTGGGCCGGAAGGAATCGGCGCGCTCTATGTCAGTCGCGAGCGGCTGGGGAATCTGCTTCAAACATACGTCGGCTATCCCAGCCTGCGAAACGGCGAGGCGTTCGACGAGACTGGTCTCTTCCTCCCGCCCGCCGGCGCGAAACGCTACGAAGTCGGCACCACTTACCGGCCCGCTAACGCCGGCATGTGGAGCGGCATGCAATGGTTGGAGAAGCTGGGCCTGGACTGGATTTACGAACGCACGCAAACGATAACCCGCCATACGCGCGCGGTGCTGGCCGCCATCCCATCGGTGCGCCTGGTCAACACCCCGACCCATGCAGGACTGACCAGCTTCACGATCGACGGCATCCCCCCGGCCACTGCAGTTGAGCGTCTGGCGCAGTCCGGTGTTCTCATACGCGCCGTGCCGGAACCGACTCTGTTGCGCGTCTCTTCCCACTTCTTCAACGATGAGTCGGACATCGAACGGCTACGGGCAGGCATCGAGGCACTGAGGGGGAACGCGGCATAACCCTTGCCCCGTCGCCGCAACGCGGCTCTAGGTGTCAATTGGGCGGCTGTCGCAACAGATCCGAAGACAGTAACTGATCGCGCAGGTTGGAGCGGGCGCGGCTTAGCCGCGACTTGACCGTACCCCGCGGTAGGCCCAACAGGTCCGCGGCTTCACCGTAATTATAGCCGTGGATGTCGACGAGGATCACCACGTCCCTGTACCAGGCCGGCAGCCTGTTGACCATTTGGCTGAGCGCGGCCAGCCTTTCCTGGCGCAACGCCTGTCGTTCCGGGTCCCGGTCGACGTGGTAGCCGGGCATCTCCATTTCGCACCCCTCCACCAGCTGATCCAGGCTGACCGCGGGCTGGCGTTTCTGGGAACGCAGGTGGTCGTAGCATGTGTTGGTCACAATACGCAACAGCCATCCCCGGAAGTTTCCGTCCTTGAAGCGGGGCATCGCCTGGTAGACCTTGATCAGCGCGTCCTGGACCGCGTCGGCCGCGGCTTCCTCTGTCCTCAGAATGCTGCGCGCCAGACGCGTCGCCACACTCCAGTGGGCCTCGACCAAACCCTGGAAAGCCCGCTCATCCCCAGCTCTGGCGGCAGCGATTAGGGCCTGCGGTGACGCTCCTCCATTGGGCGCGACGGCCGCCGCAATCGAACGCCCCGACCGCGGCGGCGCAGATACGTTGCTCTCACCGCGACTGCGTGCTGCCACAATGTTTTCCCTGTCAAGGGCGATAGCACTGTGATTTGGGGCCATGGGGATATCCTTTCAATTTGCCAGGTTGATTGCACGCCCTGCTGGGCGCCAAGCGGGGCAACGTCTCCAGGATAGGACACAAGCACGGACCGAAGTCTGAACGTTCTGTAACACAAATCGGACCGTTCGCCTACGATCATCTGCCCGCGACCAAGGGGCCGCGAACGACACGGAATTGTTTTAGAATTGTGCCTCTGACGAAGAACGAGGAGTTGGGCCTGCTGCGTAGACAGTAGCGCATCGACCAATGCGCCCCGGTTGTATCTCGTTTCAGCAGACCGGTCGCGACATCGGGTCTCGGGGTGGCCCCCAAAAAGGCGATGGACCCATTACTGATCTGTCAACTGATAGCCGTAGCCGCGCACGGTTAGAATAAAGCGGGATTGCGGCTCTCCGGCGGCCGCAGATGCAGTCTCGATGCGGCTGCGCACTCTGCTCACCATGCGGTCGATGCTGGCGTCGTACACGTCGCCGCTGACCTCCGACCAGATCTGATTGGCCAGTTCATCTTTTCTGACAACCCGCCCGCGATTCTGGTAGAGATACCAGAGCAGGTCGAACTGCTTGACGCTTAGCGGCGGAATGAGCACTTTGCCGTCAATGAAGACCTGGCGCGTGGCCGGTTCCACGCGGATGCCGGTCTCCGGCAGGGCCTCCAGAAAGGGTGCGGTAAGCGTTGCAGATGGGTCGTGGAAGCGGAAACGAGTAGAGGCAAATTGCAGCGCGTCTCCGTCCTCCAGCCAGGCTGTCGCGCCCGGCGCGAGGCGTCCGCCGTTGACGAAAACACCGTTCTTGCTTTCCAAATCGTGCAACCGGTACGCGTTGTCAATGAAGTGCAGTTCCGCGTGTTGACGGCTGGAAAAACTGTCGTTCACTGTGATGTCGGCGCCGGCAGAACGTCCGATCCGCATCGTTTCTTTCGACAGATCGTATTCCGTACCTGCATCCGGTCCACTCAGGCAGACCAATCTGGCAATCTGACTCACGTGTCGCTCTACTCCATGTCTCGATGAACCGGAAACAGGTTTCGCCGCGCCGCCCCAGCGGGACGGTGACGTGCTTAAGGCCACCGTCCCGCCCGGCTCTCCGTTCCGCCTTTTGCGGTAAGGGCTTTCTGCATTACTCTATAGGAGAGGCGGCGTTCCGGGTTCAATTCGCACGTCGGAATTGGGCGCGACACTGCGTCCACACTTTCGACCTCTTGTTTCCCAATTCACTTTTCTTTGGTATTATATTACGCTATAGACGGATTTTCAACCCTTGCGCCCAAACCGGCCCTTTTCAGTGCCGACGCGGCAGGCGGGGCGGCAAGAGAGGGGCGGGCCCGCCGCCAAAGTTGGGCAGCAGAGCCGTATCCTTTTCCTGACTTCGACCCTCTTCGCCACCGCTGAGCGGGATAAGCTCAATCGTGTTGAGCCTGATGTAGGGCTGAGAGTGACTTCGAACAGTTATTGCGCGTGATCATATTGAGAAACTATGCTTCCTGAGCAGAAGGATTCTGCCCGCTTGGTCGATAGGTCTGAACCACGAGAACCAGAATCCAGGAGCGATGAGCGGCCCGCGGAGGCCGTCAATACAGAATTGGATTCCCCGCCGGAAGACGGGGCCTCCTTGACCGACCAACGAATTGGGCGGTACATGCTGGGCCAGCGTCTCGGCAGCGGTGGCGCGGCCAGCGTTTACCGGGCATACGATCAGATCCAAGATCGCTTCGTCGCCCTCAAGATGCTGTCGCCCAATGCCGATGACGCGGGCCGCAAACGCTTCCGTCAGGAAGCCCGCACCGTGGCCGGTTTGCGGCATCCGCACATCGTTCAGACTTTGCAGGTTGGCGATGCCACCGGTGAAGGCAGCGCCTACATCGCTATGGAACTGGTCGAAGGCGACAGCTTGGCGCGGCTGCTAAGTCGTCGCGAACGAATGAGCGTTGCCGAAAGTTGCAATCTGCTTGCCCCGATTGCCCGCGCGCTGGAATACGCGCACAGTCAGGGTATCGTCCATCGAGATGTAAAGCCCAGCAATATCTTGCTGCGTCCGGCCGGCCCAAACGTGTTCGGCGCCCTGCATAAAGACAGCCTCGCGGCCTCCGCCGTCCAGGAGGCTGAACAGCTTCTCGTCGGCGGCTCAGACAAGGTTGCCCAGGAGACGAGTCGCGCACTAGCCGATCAACCGGTGGCTCCACTGCTCTCCGACTTTGGCATCGCCCGCGCGCTGGACATGCCGGAGTTGACCAATGAAGGCCGCACAATCGGGACGCCGGCATTTATGGCGCCGGAACAGTGCGCCGGCAGCCGTGAGGTGACGGGCCGCGCCGATATCTATTCGCTCGGAGCGGTTCTGTTTCGCTGTCTGGTCGGGCGCACGCCATTCTCCGGCACGACCACGCAGATTCTGCACGCGCATGTGTACGCGCCCCTGTCGCTGCCAAACGATTTGCTGGCTTCGCTCCCGCCCGAGCTAGTCGATGTCTTGCGCCGCAGCCTGGCAAAAGACCCGGAGGAGCGTTATGCCACTGCTGGGGAGATGGCCGATGACTTGACAGCTATCGCCAACCGTATATTTTCGCAAGAAACAAGCCTTGCAGAGCAGACCTCGACACTTACATTCGTTTCTTTGACATCGGTTGGGCTGCCCCCGCCGCAGACGCACACCACCGACACGGTCATCGTTCCTGCCGGTGAAAGCCAGCCGGATACATCAGCCCCGCCGGTTATGCCCGCGTCACCGCGCATCGATGAGCGGTCCGACCATGCAAGGCTGAAAGGACTGACGCGATCGCGCACACGTCTGATCGTTACAATTCTGGGTAGCCTCCTGATGTTGGTGCTGGTGGCGGTAATCGGCGCTGCTGCCACAAATGTGCTGCTGGACAACTCTGCGCCGGCAGGCGCAACGGGTAGGGTTAGCGCGACCGCGCCCCCGCTTGATTCTCCTATCGCCGAGCCGCAGCCCGATTCAACGCAAGTGGCCGTTGCCCCCGCGGCAGCTGCCAGCACGCCGTCCGCTACCGCCGGGTCGCAGTCAGCCATTGCCGATCCGTCCGCCGCGCTCGATGATGAACTTACGACCCCTTGTCTATACAAGCCCGCAGTTGAGTTCGAAAGTTATCTCCTCGAAAACAAAGCGGTCGCTGAACAGCTGGGATGTCCAAGAGATGTGCCCACTGAACCTGCTGAACCAACTGATCCCTCTGAACCCACTGATCCTTCCTTTGAGATACAGCATTTTCAGACCGGCATGGCACTCGCTCGCCTGGACAAGCCTACGGTCTATCTGCGATTCAGCAATGGCGAATGGGAGCAGCGGGAACATAGTTGGCGTGAGGGAATGGAGGAGCGCAGTGACGACGAGTGGCTCCAGGCGCCTGCGGGAGGGCTTTACCAGCCGGTGCGCGGGATCGGCCAGATCTGGGCCGAAAGCCTCTTCCTTCAACAAGCCTTGGGCTGGGCCACTGACCAACCTGTAGAGGCGAGCGGCGTACTGCAATCGTTTGAAGGAGGGCTGCTTATTTGGCTTATTCTTAATAGTGGTGAAGAAGAACCCCTTATTTTTTTGAAGTCGCAGCTGCGACTCTAACTATCCAAAATGGAGGATTACGATGCAATACTCGACAGATGAACGAGCCAGATGGTTGGGCCGACGCGTCAAGAGGTTGAGCCGGTTTGTGCCAGCGCAATCATCACTCAGGGTCGTTCTGATCGTACTGGTCTTCGCCGTGGCGCTCGCGGGATGCAACCGCAGGCAACAGGCGCAGCCGACCGCTACGCCGGAACCGCCGCCGCCGACCGACACGCCGGTACCGCCGACCGACACGCCGGTGCCGCCCACTCCAACGCCAACACCGGTGCCGCCCACTGACACACCCGTACCGCCGACGGACACGCCGGTGCCGCCGACCGACACACCCGTACCGCCCACGCCGGCCCCTGAGCCGAAGGTGACAATTCCTAATGGTTGGAGCCCTGTTGTCAACGATCGTCTCGGTTATTCGTTTGCCGTCCCGCGCGGATGGTCCGTCTTTGACCTGCAGAGCGGCCAACTGAGCCAGATCATGCGCTTCGTAAGCCCGGCCGCGGCGCAGCAAGTTGACGAAGCCCTCACGGGACCCGGCAGCGAGTACGCAGGCCATCTCGGCGTAGAACTGGCGATTTTCTCCAACCCGCCTATCGCCGCTTTGGCGGGCGTAGGCGCGGTTCCGCTTGACGATGACATTCCGGCGGAGGACGTGGTGAAATGGCTGGAAGGCGTGCTCGGTGGGTTCACCATGATCCCATTGGAGGTGCAGAGTCTGGAGGCAGGCACGACCAACAATGTGCCGTCGATCAACGGCATTGCCACTGCCGACCTCAGCGGCCAGGGTCTCTTCGAGGCGCATGCCGTTATCACCGCTTTGCGGGCCAATGACACGGCCTACATTCTGGTTGTCGCTGTTCCGGCCAACCAGGCCAGAAACCGGGATCAACAGATCCAACAGATTGTCGGGACGTTCCGCCCCGAATAGTCATTAGGACACAACGATGCAGCGAGGAGAGAGGACGGTGGCGGCAGGGTCTTCGTCGAGGCCACCGTAACTTTCCCTCTCCTCGTCCTGTTCCCATTGTTTTGGCACAAGGGCATACCAGGCATTGCCAGGTGAGAGATGATCGACGAGGTGCGAGGCGCCGAGCCAACTCTGACTGCCATTTGCAGGTTGATGGGGGACGACTATTGCGCCTCAGTTGTCAGTCGCGTTCTGAAGTGGCGAAAGCAGGCCACTGGCAACGCGATGAAGTCGTTCAATGCAGCTTTGCGCAAAACCATCAAAATCGACGGATTCAGGAATCCGCATAGGGCGGACAATCATGTTCTGCAGAGGGTAATCGCCGATCGCATGACTTTCTCACCCGAGCTGCTAGGCTCGGTCTTGCGAATCTGGATGGAGTCGCAGGATGGACTCTGTTTCACCGTGTCCAAACACCTCACTGAGTCTGGAGTTTCAACGCAAGGTCTGGACTATGAGGAGCATCGTTTCACAGGCCGTTGTAGTACTGAGAGTTGGATGCGAGAAAAGGAACAAATCATTGCGTCTCATGGCCATCTCTGCAAAGATGATGTCGCGCTTATGCTGTGTTGCGTGACAGGGAAATTGCCTGTCGCAGAATGGAATGAGATAGAAGCGCCAGATGAGACGCACGAGGAAGGACGCTTCCAACAGTGGCTTGAATCGTTGCGCGAATTGCCTGCAGACGCTCCAGAGTGGGAAGGGGCAGACGATTTTGTGGCTGCGCTTCGCGAACTGATTCAGGCCAAAGAGGATGATCGCAAGCAGATTGTCCTTATGAAGGAGTTACTGAAGGAGTTGAAGCAGGAGTTTGGGCGCGAATTGGCTTTTTTCGAGTGTGACACGGATTCATGGTTATTGCAGCCTCAGTTCAGCCAACGGCCGGCCACAGAAAGCGGGTCGCCTGATGGTATGGTCGAGTTGTTGCACCTGACGGAGCGCTTGGGGGCCTTGTTGACCGACTACAGACCGGTTCACGACATAGCTCCTGTCTTCCAAGAAGAAGTGGAGCTGTGGCCGAAGCGCACAGAGCTTCAGCGGCAAACACATGAGTGTTTGAATCAGATTCAGCAACTGGTTGCAAGAACCCAAGCTGCAGACGAGGACTTACCACAGCCGAGCGACATAGGCATTCTTTCGGCTCCAGAATTCGTCACCGAATTGCCCAACAAGGATGACGGCGCATTACCAGGAAATGGTCAGGCACAGAACGGACAGCCTTCCCCGGCCGAAGTTCAGATCGAGCACGTTGAATTGGAACGCGCGCCAGCGAGTGTGAAGGTAACTCTCGACGGTTTGGCAGGTGAAGACGACGAAAGGGAGGCCGAACGGCGACAGACAAGAATACGTCGCGCCGAGGATGTTGGTGAGACGGCTTCTGACGATCAAAAGGTTGTCTCGGTAGGGGAAGTCATTTCGCTGGAAGCAGAAAGTAAGAGCCTCAGAAAAGAGATAGAGACGCTTAGGAACAACCTGCAGACGAGCCACGAGATTGTCAGGCTGTGGCGTGTGGCCTACGAGACGGCGCGCAAGGAGTTGGCACAGACTGGCGAAGCGGGGAACGACGATGGATTTCTGCCAATAAGGGATGTGAGGACCGCCGTGGCGGTTGCAAGGGAAAAGTTTGCCGACGAACTCCAAATTGAACCAAACTCCAAGTCAGAGATTGAAGAAAATCCCTACGAGAAACCGCGAGAAGTCTGGTCTGCATTGGAATGGCTGGCTACGACATACTACCGCTCCAAAGTTGGTGAATTCAACGTGCCTCGCTTTAACCCGTCGATACTCAAGGCTTGCGGTTGGCGTTACGAAGGTAATCAAAGCCAGAAAACGATGGACAAATATAGATCTTGGTATACAACCAGCCTCGATGGCAAAGTCTACTGGCTAAGAAATCACATCGGAAAGGGCAGCAACAAGGACGCTCGCTATACGATTCGAATTGCGTTTGACTGGGATAAAGATCGACAGGTCGTCGTCATCGGCTACATCGGTCAGCACCAACAGACGAACGCGACCTGAGCTACGCGTAATCGGATTGAATCGACCTGGTACAGCGTGCCCGAACTTCTCTTATTTCAGGAAAGGTTACTGTCTTGACTCCAACAACAATCGACCTGCGCTCCGATACCGTGACCCAGCCGACGGAGACTATGCGTAAGGCGATGGCATCCGCGCCGGTTGGTGATGATGTCTACGGCGAAGACCCGACCGTCAACCGCCTTGAGGAGATGACTGCGGAGATGCTGGCAAAAGAGGCCGCCGTGTTCGTGTCCAGCGGCACGATGGGCAACCTGGCCTCGGTCCTGAGCCACTGCGGCCGCGGAGACGAGATGATCCTGGGCGATCAGGCTCACATTTTCCTGGCTGAGCAGGGCGGCTGCGCAGCTCTGGGCGGTGTCCATTCACGCACGCTGCCCACCGCTCCCGACGGTACCTTGGACCTGGCCGCGGTCGAGGCATCGATTCGTTCCGATGACCAACACTATCCGCGTACCCGGCTGCTGGCGATCGAGAACACGCACAATCGTAGCGGTGGTCGCTGCCTGCCCGTCGAGTACATGGACGCGGCCGGCAAGCTCGCGCACAGCCATGACCTCAAACTCCATGTCGATGGCGCGCGCTTGTGGAACGCAGCTGTGGCCTTGAACGTTGCGCCCGCGCGCCTCCTGCAAGAGGCGGACAGCGCCAGCCTCTGCCTGAGCAAAGGGTTAGGCGCGCCGGTCGGCTCTCTGATTGTGGGCGATGCCGACTTCATCCGCCGCGCGCGGCGAATGCGCAAAATCCTCGGCGGCGGCACGCGCCAGGCCGGGATCATCGCCGCGGCAGGAATCGTCGCCATCACCGAGATGGTCGAACGGCTGGCTGACGATCACGCCAATGCCCGCAAGCTGGCTGAGGGACTGGCGCAGCTTGACGGCATTGTCATCGACCCGGAGACTGTCGAGACGGACATCGTCATCTTCGAACTGCGCCGCGACGATTTGACCCCGGCACATTTGTCCGCCGGACTGAAAGAGTTGGGCGTGCAGCTTAGTCCCATCAACAACACGCATCTGCGGGCGGTCACAAACCTGAGCGTTACATCCGCAGATATTGAGCGTACTCTCGACGCTTTTGCAAGCGTTCTCCAATCTGAGGGCACTGGCGGCAGCGACAGCGTGCGGGTCTACGGTTAGGCAGAACAGGCGATGCGCGCATTGCCGTTGCGCTCCATCTGGCAGATTGTCAGTGAGATCAATCTGGCGGAAATTCAGCGAGAGATCGAAACGACCTTTCATTTGCTTATAGCAGCCGATGAAGAGGCCGACGCGGAGCAGGCCGCGCGCAGCCTGAGCGATCCCAGTGCTGAATTCCTCCATCCCTGGATTACCGTTACTGATCGCACCGGCTCCGGCATGCGCTCAGAGAGCACGGAGATCGCGCCGCATTCTCCCGCCGTGCAGAAAGCTTCCTCGCAACAATCCAGGCAATCCCCGGACTGCGCCCTGCTGGTCACCCCGCGTCTTGAACTTAGCTCGGACCTGGCGGCTCTGCTTCAAGCGTTGAGCGCGCAGTCGATTCCGGCACTGATCGTGGTGATCGGTCCGGAAGGACAGCGTCCCGACGGCGCGATCGCCCGAAGAGGAGAGCAGGCGCGTGTAGCAGTCCCGGATTGGTCCGGTAGGGCGGTCGCCAAGGTGGCCAGCGCCCTGATCGAAATCGTTCCCGGCACGCTGCGCCTGCCCCTGGCGCGCCGCCTGCCCCCGCTGCGCCTGGCTGCATTCAATTTGCTCATTCAGGAAACAGCGCAGGTCAACGCCAGCTACTCCTTCACCACCGGTCTGGGTGAAACAATTCCGGGTCTGGGCTTTGTGCTAGGCGCCGGTGACGCCATTGTTCTCACCAAGAACCAATTGATGATGGCATACAAGATCGCGCTGGTCTCCGGCAAGACCGGCACGCCGCAACAGCTTCTGGGCGAGATTGTCGGCGTTCTTGGCGGTGGTTTCCTGTTCCGCCAACTCGCCCGCCAGATGAGCGGTCTGATTCCCGTGTTTGGGATTGTGCCCAAGGTCGCCGTCTCCTACGCCGGCACCTGGGCGATTGGCCGGGCGGTCGTGCTGTGGGCGACTGAAGGCCAGAGAATCACGCCGGATCTCATGGCCAGATTCTATCGGGATGCCCTGGGCCACGGTCGGCAGGCGGCCCGGCGGATGGCCGACAACGCCCGCCGCCCCCGTCTGACCGATAGCAGGCGAGCGAAGACGCAAGCCCCGAAACCGGCCCCGAAATCGGCCATCCCCAAACGTTTGTTGCGGCGCCTTCTCAAGAGCATTCCCCGCCTGCCGCCTCGCCGCGACTGAAGCGGATTCACACCATTCGTACCTTCTGGCAGCGTCTGCCGGACTCTTCTTCATTTGACATTCGGGCGGGGCAATGGTATGCTTCCCGTCACATGTCTTGATTTCCTGATGGGGGCGTGGTGTAGCGGTTAGCACATCGGCCTGTCAAGCCGGAGGTCGCGGGTTCAAATCCCGTCGCTCCCGCCACGGCAGAGAAACTGCCAAATCAGAAGGAAATCGGGGGGCGTGGTGTAGCGGTTAGCACATCGGCCTGTCAAGCCGGAGGTCGCGGGTTCAAATCCCGTCGCTCCCGCAGTGGACATGAACAAACAGGTCAGCCCGAACCTTGGGCTGACCTGTTTTCGTTCCAAGCTGTTTCACCTTCTCCTTCTTAACCCTCCACTGCGTCCAGGTCCGGTGCGCCCATGATATTGTAGCCGCCGTCCACATAGACCACTTCACCCGTGATCTTGTTTGCCCAATCGCCCAGCAGAAAGCGGGCAGCATTCCCCACGTCCGTCTGCGTTACATTGCCCATTGGCGCGACCGAGCCGACGTAACCGAGGCTCTTGCGAAAACCGCTGACCCCGGCGGAAGCCAACGTCTTGATGGGACCGGCACTGATCGCGTTGACCCGCACTTGCTCTTTGCCCAGATCCCAGGCCAGGTAGCGAATGGTCGCCTCCAATGCGGCCTTTGCCACACCCATCACATTATAGTTGGGCGTCACCTTTTCCGCGCCGTAGTAGGTCATCGCCAACATGCTGCCGCCATTGGGCATCAGCGGTACCGCGCGCCTGGCCAGCGCCACCAGGCTGTAGCAGCTGATATCGAGCGCAAGTCGAAAGCCTTCGCGGCTTGTATCGACAAAGCGCCCGCTCAGGTCCTCACGAGGTGCGAACGCGATCGAGTGGACGAGAAAGTCGATGTTGCCGAAGTGATCCCCGACCCTGGAAAACAGTTCGTCGATCGCCGCATCATTCGTGACATCGCACTCCTCGATGAAGTTGCTGCCAACGCTGCCTGCCAAAGGCGTAACCCGCTTCTGCAGCACCTCACCGGCATAGCTGAATCCGAGCGTTGCCCCTTCTTCGGCCAGCGCCTGCGCTATCCCCCAGGCGATTGAGTTCTTGTTGGCGACGCCAAATATCAGACCGCGCTTTCCGTCAAATGACCCCATCACTTGCTCCTTACGTTGATTCGACATCGAATTACGACGTGATTGACCGCGCTCCTATTCGGCACTGTTCTGTTTCTGCTACAGGTTGTGCTGTCGTTTATTGTACAACCAAATGTGACGGCCCCCGAACGACTCGAAATGACCAAATCTGACAACTAACTGGCAAAATCCGCCCCAATTGCTAGCTAATTTCTGGAAATTGCCCCTTTACAAACAATGAAAAGTATGTTATTCTATCTTCCAGAGGGACCGAGTTGTCACGTTGTGGTTGGAAGCCACTATCGGGGGAAGCGTGGCATCCGGTTCCTTTATCTTTTCCTGCAACTATCCCTTCTCAAGAACACCAAGTTCCCCGTCAAGTTACAGAGCGGAAACGACCCGCAAATATCTCTTCTTGCCCACCTGCAAAACGCTCTCCTCGCCGTTTGGCGCAATCGATGTCTGCACACCGTCCAAGACCGTCTTTCCGTTAAGACGCACGCCGCCCTGCTGAATCAGCCGACGCGCCTCCCCTTTACTGCGAACCAAACCGGACGCGCTCATCAGCTCCAGCAGGTTCATCTCCTGCGACAGTCGGTAGTGTGGCGCATCGCTCGGAGCCGAGCCCTCGTGCATCCGTACTGCGTCCACCGCCGCCTGCAGTGCCGCGCTCTCTCCGTGGAAGATGCTCACGACCTCCCGGGCTAATGCCCGTTTCGCCTCCTGCGGCTCGATCTCGCCCGCCTCGATCTGCGCCGCCATCCGATCGATCTCCTCCTGGCTCCAGCGCGTCACCAGTTCAGCAAAGTTGCGGAACGTGTGATCCGGCAAATTGACCACCTTCGTATAGATCAACGCGGGCGGCTCATCGATCCCAACGTGATTTCCGGTCGACTTGCTCATGCGCCGGTGGCCGTCCGTTCCCACCAGGATCGGGAATGTCAGCACCACCTGTGGACGCATTCCCCGCGCGTTCATCAGCGTGCGCCCGGCCATCAGATTGAAGAGCTGATCCGTTCCGCCGATCTGTACATCAGTTTTCAGCATTATGGCGTCGTAGCCCTGCATCAGCGCGTAGAAGAATTCGTGCAGCCAGATCGGCTCACCTATGGCGTGACGCCTGCTGAAATTCTCCCTGGCGAGAAATTGCTGGACAGTGAAGTGGCTCGCCAGCCGAATCACATCGCCGAAGTCCAACTCCCCCAACCATCTGTGATTGTAGTCGACTATCGTTTTGCCCTGGTCAAGCACACGCTGCGCCTGCTGCGTGAAGCCCTGTGCCTTGTCCAGCGCCTCTTCCAGGCTCTGTTGCGTGCGGGCGCTCTCTTTGTCGCTAGGGTCGCCTATCGTGCCGGTAAACGTGCCGATCAGAAAGATGACCTCGTGCCCGAGATCCTGGAACTGGCGCAGTTTGCGCAGAGGCACGGTATGACCCAGATGCAGGTCGCTTGACGTCGGATCAAAGCCGCAGTAGACCCGCAGCGGCCGCCCTTCCTTGCGGCTCTCTTCCAGCCGGTCGCGCAACTCCTTCTCCATGTTGGTGCGGGTCTGCTCATCGCCAAACTCGACACCCCGCATCAATATCGCCATCTGCTCTTCTACTGCTGGGAACTCCGCCATCGTCTCAGCTCCTTCATAAAATTGCCCGCCACTTGTAATTCAACTCTCTTGTTGTGCACTACGCATTGCCTGCAGCGGCCGTGCAATCGACATTTGTCAGAACTTCGGCTGCGCCATCGTCTGCACCGGATCGCGACCAAGCAGAAAATCAAAATCCATCCCTTGTGGCGCTTGCATCACATGATCCAGAAACAGCTTGCCGTAGCCGCGCTGATAGTCCGGCTGCGGTGGACGCCAGGCCGCTCGCCGCCGGTTCAACTCCTCCTCCGGCACGCATAGATGCAGCCGCCTGCCGGGCACATCAAGCTCAATTTCGTCCCCCGTGCACGCCAATGACAGCGGCCCGCCCACGGCGGCCTCCGGCGCGACGTGCAGCACGATCGTGCCAAAAGCCGTGCCGCTCATGCGCGCGTCCGAAATGCGAACCATGTCGCGCACGCCCCTTTTCAGCAGCTTCTTAGGAATCGGCAGATTGCCCACTTCGGGCATGCCCGGCCCGCCTACCGGCCCCGCATTTTGCAGCACCAGCACGTCGTCAGGCTCGACATCCAGGGCAGGGTCGTCAATCCGATTCCGCAGGTCGGCAATGGAGCCAAAAACCAGCGCCCGCCCCCTGTGGCGCATGAGTTCGGGGGACGCGGCCGCGTGTTTGATCACCGCCCCCGACGGCGCCAGGTTCCCGAACAGGACCGCCAACCCTCCCTCCGCTTGCAGGGGATTACCCTGCGTCCGGATCACCTCGGCATCGACGATCTGACTGTCGGCCACATTCGCTGCCAGGGTCTTTCCTGTGACGGTCGGCGCATCGCCGTGGAGCAAGGGGAGCAACTGCCGCACGATCGCGGAGATACCGCCCGCATAGAAGAGATCCTCCATCTGATAGGAGCCGCTGGGCCTCAAATTGGCGAGAAGAGGCGTGCGCCGGCTGATCTCGTCGAATCGCTCCAGCGGCAGTTCGATTCCCAGGCGGCCAGCCAGGGCCGGCAGATGTACGACCGCGTTGGTGCTGCCGCCCAGCGCGCATAGCAGCGTAATCGCGTTTTCCAGCGACTGGCGCGTCAGGAAACGAGATGGACGCAGACCTTCCGCCGCCAGCGCCACAATCCGCCGACCAGCCCTCTCCGCCAATAGGACGCGCCGCGAATCAGCCGCCGGAATGGCCCCATTGCCGGGCAGTGAGATGCCCAGCGCCTCGGTCAGCGAGTTCATCGTCGAGGCCGTTCCCATCACCATGCAGTGGCCCCTGCTTCGCACCAGGTTTTCCTCAACCTCCATGTAATCCTCATCGCTCAGATTACCCGCCCTGTATTCAGTCGTTAGGCGGCGGCAATCCGTGCATGCCCCAAGTGTCTGGCCGCGCCAATGGCCGTTGAGCATCGGCCCGCCGGACACGAGGATGGCGGGAAGGTCCGCGCTCGCCACACCCATCAGCGCCGCCGGCGTCGTCTTGTCGCACCCGCACAGCACGACAACGCCATCCATCGGGTTGCCCCGAAGCATCTCTTCAGTGTCCATCGCCGCCAGATTGCGCCATAGCATCGATGTCGGCGTCAGATAAATCTCTCCCAAACTGATGGTTGGGAATTCCAATGGAAACCCGCCCGCCTGCCACACGCCCCGCTTGACCGCTTCGACCAGTTCGGGGAAATGGGCATGGCAGTTGTTCATTTCACTGTAAGTGTTCAGAATCCCGATCATCGGGCGGTTCATGTCGGTTCGGTCGAAGCCCAGCGAGCGGGTAAATGCGCGGTGCATCAGCCCAGCGGTGTCCGGTTCATTGAAGAAGGCGCGGCCCCGGCCGTCACTGTTGTCTGTGTTTTCTGTCACAGTGCCTCCAATACGGCTGATCTGATCGCCGCCGCGAGCGTCCGCCTCAGTGTATACTCAACATTGCCAACCTATTTCGCAAGCGGAATCCGATAGATACTGCCGTTCTCGCTATCGGTCACGACCAAGTTTCCGTCCTCGCCTGCGGCGATGCCGACCAGTTTGCGGATCGGATCGCTGGCCGGAAGAACCCAGGCCTGCAACGCCTCTTCGCTGTCCCCAGAAATGCGCACAAAGCCTCCTTGCTCCGGCTGAGTGACAAACAGAACACCGTTGCGGTCTAGAGACAGATGCGGGCCGTCCACACTGTTTGCATTGACCAGCGGCCACAGGTTGAGCGGCTCCCCGGAAAGCGAAAAGCGAATTACAGTCGTCATGCCGACAGTGGATACATACACGGCATCGTCGCTGTAGAAGGCGACATCCACTGGCTGCAGATCCCTACCCTCCAAATCGGTCGCAATGCGAATCAACTCCTGTCCATAAACGTCGAAAGCCGCCACGGCCAGTGCCGGGGTCAACGCTACCCAAATGCGGCCTTGGCTATCGACATCAATTCCACGGCTGCGGTCGACCGCGCGTCCAATAATGGGCACCGCCTCTATGAAACTGCCGTCGGCGTCATGGATACTAATATGCCCGCCATCGCCGGCGTCCAGGACGTAGATATTGCCAGCCGCGTCGGCAGCAACATCCACCGGCTCGACAAAACGCCGGCCCCCGCTGTGGATCTGGGCTAACTCGCCTCCGTCAGCATCCAGAACAATCAGCGCGCCCTGGCTTGGATCGACAACATACAGCCTTCCGTTCGCTCCGGTCACGCCGCGGGGACGTGCGAGATTTTCGTTCAAGCTCTCGAATGCAGCGGTCTGCTCTTCCCCTGCGGGCAGGGTCGTCGTGTTGATGGGTAGAGCGAAGGTTGACGCGCTTTCCGCGAAAGCCGGATCCCCCCTCCTGGCATCATCGGAAGCAACATTCGCGGAATCGCCTCGCTGAAAAAGGAAAGCACCTGCCTTTCCTATGCCCAGAGTGTCCTTTGCAACGGCGGCAATCAGGATCGCGGCGAAAATGATGGGGCTGCCGCTCCAGAGGATGAGAGTCCGAATCCTCTTGGAGGCCACGCCTCGCAGCCACTCTCTAGGATTGATGCGCCTCGCGCCCTTGGCCAAGCTGGAGAATAGCGGAATTCTGTTATCCTGCGGGCTATCCTCTGCTTGCGTCGGACCCACTGGCAGCGGCGCGCCACAGGTATTACAGTAAGGGTGACTACCCGCGTTGTCAGCTCCGCACCGGATGCAAGTCTGCGTGGAGAAAAGCTGCCGGCCGCAGTTGCCGCAGTAGTTGGCGTCAGACCGACTCTTGTAACTGCAACTGGGGCAAATGACTTCTGGACTCTCCCCCGGATTTTCGTTCGCTGAATTTTGAATCATTATTCCCAATGATTTTGGCGTAGGCGCCGAGCAACTCGCCGAACGGACATTCCGTTCCCCTAGAGTTTCATTTCCCCTCTGCCGGAGGTGATTTTCGTTATCTATGGGCTGAAGATCGTCGTCAACGATGGTCTCGCTTCCGCGATGTAGTTGGCTGAGATTTCTGATCTCCAGCCAGGAAATTCGACCGTCAGCCAGTGATCTATTATCCAGCATCTGAATTCAACGGCCAAACCTGGGGGCGACTCAGCAGCCTGGATGTGTGATGCGTTGATCAACATAGGCGGCACACACGTGGCCTGGTCAGTTGCGAAGAGGGGGCCCCCGCGATTAGCTATAGACCCGGAGATGTCCTACCCTACATTGTCACCCGCAAGGTCTCGACAACCACCGAAAGGCCAAAATCATACGGAGCGCGCCATGAACGACCTGTCCCGCCCTAACCTTCTCTACATCCACTCCGACCAGCACAGCCCTCACACAACCGGCTGCTACGGAAATGACCTGGTGGAAACGCCCAATCTTGATCGGCTGGCCGCCAGCGGCGTCGTCTTCGATAGCGCCTACTGCTGCTCGCCGATATGCGTTCCCTCCCGTATGTCGATGCTCAGCGGGCGGCATCCCTACCAGAATGAAGTCTGGACGAACGAGCACGCGCTGGACTCCAGCATTCCTACAATCGCTCACGCCATGGGCGCAGCCGGATATCGCCCGGAACTGGTCGGGCGCATGCATGCGCTCGGCCCCGACCAACTCCACGGCTACGCGGCTCGTTTTGTCGGCGACCACAGCGCCAACTATCCGGGAAACCCGGGGCCGGATCGGGGGACCCTGGAGGGCACGGCCGGCCCGCAGCACATGAGCCTGGAGCGTTCCGGCGCGGGCCAGAGCGGGTACCAGGTACATGACGAGGAAGTTACCGCGGTCACCATCGCCCGCCTCAACCAGCTCGGCGTACAGAAGCGGGCCGGTCTCATGAAGGAGCCGTTCAGCCTTTCCGTCGGGCTGATGCTGCCCCATCCCCCATTTGTGGCCCGCAAGGAGGACTATGGCCGCTACGCCACCGCGATGCCGCTGCCGCGCAAGCCGCCTCCCGCCGCCAACGAGGAGCACCCCTTTCTGCATTGGTGGCGAAGGTCCACCGGGATCGAAACGTTGAACGAAAACGAGGTGCGGCGCGCACGTGCCGCCTACGCCGGGTTGGTCCATCGCACCGATCTGATGATCGGCCAAATCCTGGAAGCGCTGGTTGCCAACGATCTCGCCCAAAACACGTTGATCATCTACACATCTGATCATGGAGACATGCAGGGTGAGCATGGCCTCTTCTGGAAGCACGTCTTCTATGAGGAGTCGGTGCGTGTGCCCCTGATCGCCAGCTGGCCCGGCCGTATTCCCGCGGGGCAGCGCAGCCAACGCGTCGTCAGCGCCCTGGACGTTGCCGCGACGATGCTGGACGCACTGGACGCGCCGCCACTGCCGAATTCAGCCGGGCGCAGCTTCCTTCCCCAGATCGACGAAAGAGCAGACGCTCCCGGTTGGGAGGACATCGCCTTCTCCGAATACTGCACCGACAAGTTCTGCCCACAGGAAGGGGCCTTCCACCGCATGATCCGGCGAGAGGAATGGAAGCACATTTACTATCACGGGCAGCCGTCCCAACTCTTCAATCTGAAAGAGGATCCGGACGAACTGTTCGACCGTTCAACCGATTCGGGCTGCCGCTCGCTCTTGCGGGAACTTCACAGCGAGGTGTTGCGAGAGTGGGATCCGGAGTGGGTGCGGCAGCAAATGGAACAGAAAAGAGCGGACGAGCCGATCATGCTGGCCTGGGCGCGTCATACCGGTCCGCAAGAACATTACCGCTGGCCTTTGAAGGGAGAGATGAACTGGCTAGCGTAGAACTGTCTTGCACATAGGCGGCCGACTGCAAATTGACCCGTCCAGTACGGACCGATGTGGGCCGAATCGACCTGTGGGCGAAGGGCAATACGCTGTGTTGTATGTATGCCAGCCACGAGACCTCTGTCAAGGGTCACCCGTGCAACTCCGTGCATAGCGCTTGTAAGAGCGCCGGCGATCACGTATGGAATTTCGAGAACCTCGAAGGCATCAATGACCGTAACGTGACCTGAACTGCTTCCTCACTCATTTTCGACTTCCGGCACTTTAGTTACAAGTGTAAGAGGGCCGTACACATTCTCAGCAACGTCCTTCCCCAAGAGGATGTCAGCCAAGCGCCGCCGAATCCCCTCCTCGGGCGCGGTCGGATGGCGCTGACGTAACCCGCCGAGGACGCATCGTTTCATCCTGACGTTCTGTTGACAGACCATGCGCAGCTTCTTCCACCCCGGCGCTTGGCGCAATAGTTCAATCAGAACCTCCCTCGCTTCCGGGCGGGTATCTTCAAACAGACCTGGAGGAGACTCACGCACGATAACTTTAGGTTGCTTCCGTGGCAAAGTAGTCCGTTCGCCTTGGGCGCCGCGCCCAGCCTGTTGCCCAGCCTGCAATCTTTGCAGGCCGAGTCGGGAAGGTCGCTATCTAGGACGGCCATTAAATCACAGCTGGGCAGCCCGGACGTCGCCAACTCGCAAGTCTGAGCCTCCTCGACTTCGGCCAAACCTTACCTTCTCCAAGAGCAATTATACCGTTTATGGAACATTTTCGACCCGCGCGCAGTCTTATTGTGAGACTGGCAGTGTATTATTTTTTCATTCACTTAATCTGTTTGGATAGAATAGAGCCATGACTACTGTCACGCGACGGGCGCAGCCCGATTTGACAATCGCCAGACGTCCTATCAGGCGATGGTCGATACGGGAGATTCGGTTGGCGGTACAATTGTCCATGATAACGGCTGCGATTGTTGGTCTTTGGGCACTGTGGATTTTTACCGCAACTCCTGTTGAGATTGTGGTCGACGGCGTCTCACAAACGGTCCGTACTCATCGTCGGACTGTGGGCGCCCTACTGGCAGATGTCGGTCTTATCTTTGGTCCCGAAGGCGAAATAATTTATTTGCAAGTGCCGGGCGGGGCCGGCCAGCCAAAAGGAACCTATTGGGCCCGATGGGGCGATGGCGATGCCCAAGGTGGAGAGGCGCGGCTTTCCCACAGCCTACAAGCCAATATCGAAAACGGGTTGAGAGTAAACGTTGACCGTCCGCGCCCGTTTCACATCATCGCTGATGGACGGGTGCTTTTGGTCTTGAGTTGGGCCGAAACGCCTACCGAGCTTCTGATGGATGCAGGCATCGCCTTCTCTTCACACGACCACGTGATGATCAGCGGCGAGCCTGGCGAGTGGGATGAAACGATGTCCGTAGAACCTACCCGATTGAGTTCTCCCCTCTTTGGCATCGGGCGTCCTTGGGTGGAAATTGAGCGGGATCCACTTCGGATAGAAGTCGAACGCTCAGCCTTACTCCTCATCGATGAAGGCTCAATTCCCTATACGATTCACACCATGGCTGAAACGGTGGGCGAGGCTCTGCTCGACGCGAAAATCACGATCTATCTGGGAGACCGCGTGCAGCCTAGCCTGGGCACGCCAGTCAGCACCGGCATGAGGGTTCTCATTCAGCGCAGCACGCCTATCAGTCTGCTGGCCGACGGCCGCCTGTACAGAACTCGCACTCTGAGCCAGAATGTGGGGGATGCCCTGGCCGAGATAGGCGTCGGTCTTACCGGTTTGGATGAAGTCTCCCCCTCGCTCGATGCGCGCGTGTATCCTGAGATGCAGATCTCAATTGTGCGCGTATTAGAGGAGATCGACCTCGAAGAGGAGATCGCCCCCTTCGAGACCGTTTTCGTGGGCGATCCGGATCTGCTAATCGACACGCGTGAGGTCCGCCCAGGCGCAGAAGGGATAACGCGGCGGCGCTATCGCACTCGCTTTGTCGATGGCCAGGAGGTCGCCCGCACATTGGAAGACGTGTGGGTAGCCCAGGAGCCGCGTAACCAGGTGATCGTCTATGGCCAGAATATCGTTCCCCAAACTTTTGTGACCGAAAGCGGCCAGGAGATTACTTACTGGCGTAAAATCCGCATGAGGGCCACCAGCTACAGCGCCTCTACCGCAGGCGTGTCGCCCAATGTGCCATGGTACGGTATCACCCGCACCGGCGACCCGATGCGGAAAGGCGTCGTGGCCGTTGACCCAACCCTGATTCCGCTGCGCAGCAAATTATATGTGCCCGGTTACGGCTTCGGCGACGCTCTCGATACCGGGGGCAACATCATTTCGCGGCGCATCGACCTGGGCTACGACGACAACAACCTGGAGTTGTGGAGCAGCTGGGTAGATGTCTACCTGCTGTGGCCGCCCCCGCCACAACATCAAATAGTGTGGCTCGTGCGAAACTGGCCTATCGAACGGTAAACAGAAGACAATTCGCCTAACTCAATCCGTTTCGCGGGGCGGGTCGGACAAATGCCAAATACTTAATTCGCAGTAGAAACGAGCACGATGCGCTCAATCTGGATATATCTGATTCTCGGCGTTGTGGCGCTGGCCGGGTTGGCTCTGCGAACCTGGAATGTCAACTTCGACGGCGGGCTGAATGCTCACCCCGATGAACGCAGCACCACCTGCTTTTACGCGCCAACCATCGCTTGGCCCTCCTCACTTGAAGAATTCCGCGATCCGCAGCGCAGCCCGCTAAACCCCCTCTGGGACCGGCAGAACGAACGCCGCCGCGCCTTTACCTACGGCCATTTCCCCCTCTATCTCGGTATCCTCACCGGCGAACTGCTGAGCGACCTTGCCAAGCCGGCCTCCTTGCTGCCCCTTTCGGACAGAACGATCACACTCATGCAGCGCGCCGGCGCGCCCTGCGAGGGCGTGGCCTTCGCCGGTCGGCTGATGATGGCCCTGCTGGATACTCTGACGATCTTCCTCCTGTTCCTGCTAGGGCGCAGATTGTACGGCGCTGCCGCCGGCCTTCTTGCTGCATCGCTCTACGCCTTTACCGCCCAAGCTGTCCAGCTCAGTCACTTTTTCGCCATGGACACCTCCAGCACTACCTTCGTTGTTCTGTGCGTCTTCGGTGGCGGGGTAATGGTCCAGGATCGCTCCTGGCGTGGTGTGATCTTGGCCGGGATTGGCGCCGGACTGGCAATCTCCGCCAAGTTCAGCGCCCTGCCGATCCTGGCCGTGCCGGTTGTTGCCGCCCTGGTTGTGTTCTGGCGGTCTAACCGTCCCTCCCATCATGCCGCCGTAGGCGCACCTATGCTTGTGGGCGCGCCGCTGGCCTTGCTGCTTGCCTTTATCGCCTTTTTCGCCACCAGCCCGTACTCCGTTCTCGATTGGGAGAGTTTCATCCAGGCAACCCTTGTTGAACAGGGTCGCATGGTTCGGGGAATTGCCGACTTCCCCTTCACCCGTCAATACCGCAATACAACGCCCTATCTCTATTTCATCCAGCAGCAGGTCGTCTGGGGAATGGGCCTGCCCCTGGGACTGATCGCGCTGGCGGGCAGCGTCTGGGCACTGACAAAATCTGCGCTTCTGCGCGCCAAACCCGGTGAGCTTGTCGTCTGGGCCTGGGTTGTGCCCTACTTCGGCCTCACAGGTGCATTCCTGGCCAAGTTCAACCGCTACATGAGCCCCCTACTACCCTTTGTCCTGCTCTTCGCCGCCGGACTTATCGTGTGGCTATGGCAACTGGGCGCGAGGCGGCAGCTACGCTTGCCCGCTCGCCTGCCGGCCGCGCTCCTCTCCATCGTCGCGGTCGGCGGCGGTCTGCTCTGGTCCCTGGCCTATGTCAACGGCGTCTATGCCCGCGAACACACCTGGATCACCGCAAGCCGTTGGGTCTATGCCAACGCGCAGGCCGGCTCAGTGATCCTGTGGGAGTCGTGGGATGACCCTCTGCCCAAGAGCATCCCCGGCGAGCCGGGCATGGACATGGGCAGCCACGGCCTGCGTCACATCGACTGGTCACCCTACGAAGAGGATACCGCGGACAAGTACGCCATCATGCGGCAGAAGCTGCACGAGGCGGATTATGTGATCTACAGTTCCAAACGCATCTATGAAAGCGTCGATGAGCTGCCTCAACGCTACCCGATGACCATCCGCTACTACAAGCTGATGTTCGGCGAGCAGTTGGGCTTTGTTCACGCGGCCGACTTCACCTCACCGCCGCGTCTGCTGGGTTTTGCATTCCCAGATCATAATGCTGACGAAAGCTGGAGCCTGTACGACCATCCACGCGTGTCGATCTTCGCCAAACAAAGGGAGTTGAGCGACGCAGAGTTTGACGCTCTCCTGGGAGGATCATGGGAAGGGTCGATCCCCTGGCATAGGGGAAACGATCCCCCTCTCTCTTCTTTACTCAACGCGTTAGGGCTTGGCAGTGCGCCCGAAAGCGAAAATCGCGGCCTTCTAAACATCCTGTTTGCGTTCCTGCAGAGCAAGGAACTACCGGCTGGCGGCGTACAGTCGGGAGCCCACGAAGCCGACGACTCACAACCTTCTCTCCTGCTCGAAACGCCGCTGAACGAACTGGCTGTCGTGGACAATTACAGGTGGAACACGGCTGCCAGCGTCAATCCCTGGCTGGCGGTTGGTTGGTGGTGGCTGGTCGTCTCCCTGCTCGGCTGGACGGCTTGGCCACTGGCATTTCTTCTCTTTCGCGGCCTGCGCGATCGCGGCTTTCTGCTGGCCAAAACGCTCGGCTGGCTGCTGTGCGGCTGGCTGCTGTGGATGCTGGCCAGCGTCGGACTGGCGCACAACACCGTTCGCAACGCCTGGCTGGTCGTTGCCTTTGTCGCCCTCCTGAATGCTGTCATCCTGGCCCGTTCCTGGCAGGAGGTACGCGCATTTGTGCAGCGAATGTGGGGAATTCTGCTGGTCGGTGAGCTACTCTTCGCCTCGGCCTTCGTCCTGTTTACGTTGATCCGCCGCGGCAACCCGGACCTCTGGCAGCCCTGGGTCGGGGGCGAAAAATTCATGGAGTTCGCTTTCCTCAACGGCATTTTGCGTAGCCCCAGCTTTCCACCTGTGGACCCACACTTCGCCGGCGGCTACATCAACTACTATTACTACGGCATCTACCTCGTCGGCTTTCTGGTCAAGCTTACCGGCATCTACGCCGAGGTCGCCTTCAACTTGGCGATTCCGACGTTGTTCGCCGTCACCGTGCTCAATGCGTTCGCTGTGGCTTATTCCGTTTCCGCCAAAAAGGTATTTTCCAGGAGAGAATTGAAGCCGCCGCCGCGCGCCCAGGATCAAGAGCTGCCTTTCCCACCGCGCCCGTTAATGGGGTCAGAGGACCTTCTCACCGCTCCCGGTTCGTGGGAGCCTCCGCCGCCTCACCCTGGTGGCTTCCGCCAAGACCTCCCATCCGAAACTGATGAAGTCTTGCCTGAACCGGAGGAGATGCCCTTCTGGCAAAACGATGCGAGGCTGGCCCCCGAGCCTCCTGTCGCCGCCGGTTCAGCCTCTGTGCAGGAGACGGACTTCGACGACGCTATGCTGGATGACGACGTTTTCACTTCTACTCCACCCGTAGAGACTTCCCCCGCTCCACGCCCTGCAGCCGCAAGCCACAGACCCTGGTACGAAGGCATCGGCACGGCTTTGCTGGCTCCACTGTTCGTGGCAATTCTCGGAAATCTGGCCGGCTTCGGCCAGTTGGTTCATACGCTGAGCAGGATGAGTCAAAGTCGATTTCAGAGTGGCGTCCCCGGCGTGGAGAAGGCGGTCCATGCCGTTAGCGGTCTGTGGCGAATAGTCACGACCGATGTGGCCCTTCCGAGCTATGATTTCTGGGCGCCCAGCCGCGTGATTCCCTTCACGATCAACGAGTTCCCTTACTGGAGCTTCACCTTCGCTGATCTGCATCCTCATCTGATCGGGATTCCCTTTTCGCTCTTTTTCTTGGCGCTGGCGCTGACCCTCCTTAACAGCTTCGACCTCGACTGGAAGAGGCACTGGCTCTACGGGGCGCTGCTATTGGGCGGTTTCTGCTTCGCTTTGGGCGTCCTCACCGCCGTCAACCTTTGGGAGTTGCCCACCTACTACGGGCTGGGCGTCCTTACCCTGGCAGTTACGCTCTACCGCAAGCGAGGCCGTCTCTACGCTTGGCCGGTTATCGGGCTTGGCGTCCTCCAACTCGCAGGCGTTTACCTCCTTTTCCTGCCCTTTTTTCGCAGTTACTCCAATGTGGCAGCCAGCGGAGTCGGCCTTGTGCGCGCGCCGGACGCGCTGGGCGAGTGGGCGCAAATCTGGGGCTTCTTCGCTTTCATTCTCTTTACTTGGCTGCTGGTCGGGCAAAAGGAGAGTCGGCGGCTCCGCTCCCTTCGGTTGCACCGCCTGCTCGTGCATCGACAAACCGCAGCCCAATTCACAGCGACTGTTTTGCTCCCTATCGCCGTCCTTGTATCCATTCTGCTCCTGATATTCACCGACCAGGTTATACTGTCCATCTGCGTGGCGGCTCTGGGCCTGTGTCTCTCTTTTCTCTGGCGTCGGGGCCGCGCCTTGGATACAGGCACAATCTGCGCCGCCTTGCTGACCGCAACCGGTCTGGCCGTTTTGGCCGGCGCCCAGTTGGTCTACTTGAAAGATTTCCTGCACGGCGGCGACTACTATCGCATGAATACTCTCTTCAAATTCTTCAGCCAAGTGTGGGTGCTGTGGGGCGTCGCGGCCGCAATCGCATTGCCCAAGATCATTGCCCGCCTCACAACCGCGCCAGGGAGACACTCGAGTTCCCAGGATGCAGGAGCGGTAAGGAATGTGTCCCCGTCACCCCCGAGAAAATCGCTCACGCCGGTTGGGCGAGCTTGGGCCGCCGCGTTCCTAATCCTGCTTTTCGCCGTCCTGGTCTATCCGCTTTGGGGCACACCGGCGCGACTGTCGCAACGATTCCCCGGCTGGCGGCCACCGATCGGCACGCTGAACGGAATGGCCTTTATGCAGAATGGCGTCTACTACTGGCCGGACAGCGACAACGCAGTCGAATTGCGCTACGATTGGGAGGCGATTCAATGGCTCCTGGCGAACGTGGACGGCAACGTCGTCGTCGCCGAATCCGCTCAGATCGACTACTACCGCGCTGGCGGCACTCGAGTCGCCAGCCTTACCGGTCTCAGCGGGCTGTTGGGTATGCACGAACAAGAGCAGCGCTATGGCCGCGACGTGAGTGAGCGCCACGGCAAGCTCAGTGAATTCTGGCGAACCGATGATATCGGGCGCATCCAGCAACTCATCGACGAACTGAGAATCGGCCTCATTTACGTCGGGCAGCTCGAGCGCCATCAACACCCGACCGCCCCTGACAGACTGGAGAGACTGCAAGCGACCGGCCTGCTGGAGACGGTCTATCGCAATCAGGAAGTAACGATATACGCTGTGCCATCCCAGTTATCGGCTCAGTTGACAGGCCAATGAGGGAGGCAAAAATGGGGCTGCTTGCGAGAACTGCGCCGCTTCTAGCGCGCATCTGGCGCACAGCGCCGCAATGGCTGCGGGTCGCTGTCACCTGGAAGATCAATGGCAAGGTGATTGTCGGCGTGAGCGGCGTGCTCCTGACCGATTCTGATCAGGTATTGCTCCTGCGCCACCGCTTTCATCACACCGCGATTTGGGGGATGCCCGGCGGCTGGCTGTCGCCCGGCGAAACAATCTTCGACTGCTGGCGCCGAGAGGTAAGAGAAGAACTCGCCCTGGACATTGTCGTTGAAGAGATCATTTCCCATCGGGCCACCCCGCGAACTCTGGAGTTTTTCCTGCTTGGGCGGATCGGCGGCGGCCAGTTGACAATCGATCCGGTTGAGATTGTCGAGGCCCGTTTCTTTCCGCCTGAGGAACTGCCGCCTATGAAAACGTTTCATCACGAAGTGATCATGCAGGCGCTTCGCCGACCGCAAGAGGAGATGGCTGCATGCGAAGAACCCTCACAAGACTCCGACGGCGCGCCAAAGGAAGCGCAGCATGCGTGACATCGTACTACCCTTCCTGAGTTGGTATCTGATCACCCAACTCATCACCGTCGCGACGCTGCCGCTGGCCCTGCGTCTCTTCCGCAATCTGCCCGATAGGGGTTATGTGTTTGCACGCGTCCTGGGCATCCTGCTTGTCAGCCTCCTGCTCTGGCTGGGTACGAGCTATGGCCTGCTCCGCAACTCCATCGGGGGCGCTTGGCTTTGCCTCTTCCTTGTCGCCCTCCTCAGCCTCTGGGCGACTTTCAAGAAGAGCGACGAAAGGGAAAGCGAGGCACAGTCTGCTCCCCGCCGCCCGCTTCGCTTTCCGCCATGGTCCTACATATTGGCTGTCGAACTGCTCTTCCTACTTGCCTTTGCCGCATGGACGTGGGTGCGCGCCCGCGACCCGGCCATTAATCATACCGAACAGCCGATGGACCTGATGTTTATCAGCGGAATCTGGAGCAGCCCCACCTATCCGCCCCGCGACCCGTGGCTGGCCGGCTATGCCATCAGCTACTACTACTTTGGATACTGGACTGTCACCACACTGGCCCGCCTGGCCGGCCAAGCACCGGAAATCGCCTATAACCTGGGCCAGGCCTGTTGGTTCGGCCTGCTCTTCACCGGCAGCTTTGGCGTCGGCTACAACCTGCTGCGCCTACGGGCACAGGAACAGGCAGACGCTGACACTGACACTGACACTGACACTGACGAGAAGCCCGCCCAGTCAGGGGCGCTGCCGCTGGTGGCGGGCCTGCTCACAGCCGTGACCGTCTCCTTGACCTCCAACCTGCATGTCATCCTCGAATGGCTTTATGCCCATGGCGTGCATATTGACGGCCTGATTCGCCTGGCTGATGTCTATAATTTCCCGGAGAGGGCGCAGGTCTCCCGCCTCTGGTACATCGACAACGGATGGAGTTGGTGGTGGCGGGCCAGCCGCGTCATCGAGGATGTCGACCTGTCGGGTAACCATATTGAAATTATCGACGAGTTCCCGATATTCAGCTATGTCCTCGGAGACAACCATCCCCACCTGCTGGCGATGCCCTTTGTCCTCCTGGTCATCGCAATCGCGTTGAACTGGTTCTGCGGCGACAGGCGGAGAGAGAGCCGACCTTACTTCATGCTGCTCCATCTCCGCTCCTTGTCCGCAGCACTGCCATTGGGTACGGTAGGGCTTGTCGTGCTGATCGCCGCGACCGGCGCACTCTTCTTCCTAAACACATGGGATTTCCCGCCCTACCTGTTGCTGATGGTTGCGGCGGCCCTGTTCACCGGCGCCTGGCAAGAACCGCGCGGCCCCGCACCTTTACGGTCGGCTGCGACGCGGGCGGGAATCCTGGGCGTCATACTCGTTCTGGGAACAATCGCACTCTATTTGCCTTACCTTTTCACCGCCCAGAGTCAAGCCGGCGGCATCCTGCCCAACCTTCTTCACCCGACCCGGCTGCCCCAATTTTTGTTGATGTTCGGCCATTTCCTGCTCGCCGTCGGCGCGCTTCTGCTCGTCGCCTGGCGCGAGCAGCGCCCCTCGGCGGCCGCGCTGGTCACCGCCGCCGCCCTGGTGATCGGCCTGCCGCTCATCTTCCTCGTCGTCACCGTGCTGTTGACGGCGAATGGTGCTGGCGCAACGCCGCCCCTGCCGGACAGTGCAAGCGGCATCGGCGAGATTATCATCCAACGCCGCCTCTCACAGCCATGGACCTTCCTCCTCATCGCTTGCCTCCTCGCACCGACGTTGGCATTGCTCTGGCAGCGCCTGGTCGAGCCGGGCAACGCGCCGCGCACGACCGCGTTTGTTCTCTGTCTGACCGCCATCGGTCTACTGCTGACCTACGCCCCGGAGTTCGCCTTCTTGCGCGACCATTTCGGCAATCGTATGAATACCGTATTCAAGTTCTACTACCAAGGTTGGTTGCTGCTGGCGGTCGCTTCTGCCTACACCATTGTCTGGGGCTTCGCGGGCCGCGTCTCAATGCCCTCCCTGGGTTACCTTCCCGCTGCATGCTCGCTCTTGCTTATCCTCGCCTGTCTGATCTATCCTGTGGCTGGGGTCTACGCCAAAATTAGCGGATTTGGCACGCGCCAGCCGACACTGAACGGCCTGGCCTACGTCGGCGCCGATGAACAGGCCGTGATCAGTTGGATACGGTACAATACGCCTCCGGATGCCGTCATTTTGGAAGCCAAAGGGGCCAGTTACCGGGGCAATTCAGCGCGCATCAGCGCGGCTACGGGTCGTGCCACGCTCCTGGGGTGGGACGGCCATCAGTCCCAGTGGCGTGGGCGCGCGTACTCCGAGATGACGGCCGGTCGGGCTGAGGCAGTTGAGCAAATCTACAGTCGCCCCATTCCGTCAACCTTGCCCGCACTGCTGGAACGTTGGCAGATCGATTATCTCCTCATCGGGCCGGAGGAACGTGCGCAATATGGAATTACGCCGGCGTTGGAGGAACAATTGAATCATTTTCTGGAGCTGGTATTCGAACAAGGCAATTATCGTATCTACCGGGCGCCTGACGCGACTGACAAAGGATCTTAGCAACTGTTATTCGCCCCATTGTCACGCACATCATGCGCAGACATTGATGCTTGAAGACGCAAATCAAGATACTGCATGTGAAGGAATCAGAGGCTGCCGGTGGCAGAAGCGAAGTCGAACAAACCAGACAATTCCCAGACATCCGCGCCAGAGGAAGAACCGACCACAGTGGAAATGCCTCTCGCGATTGTGTCCGTCAACCATCGGGGCGGGCCAACCGTCGAACTGGCGTTGTACGCAATTCTGTTCTTGCTTGCGCTGGGGCTGCGGCTCTACGGCCTGGGCGGCCTGAATCCGATTTCACCATGGGAGGCCGCGCAAATCTGGCCGGCCTGGCTGGCCCATTCCTTCGGTCTGGCTGAGGGGAGTCTGCTTCCGCAGCCGGACGCGCCGGTCAGCCCGCTCCTGTTTACGCTCCAGCGTGGCCTCTTTTTCCTGACCGGAGGCGGCAATGCATTCTGGGCTCGCATCGTGCCCGCCTGCGCTGGCGCCGGCATCGTTCTGGCCGCATGGACGCTCCGCCGTCCAATGGGGCGAAGCAGTGCGTTGATGGCGGCGCTCTTATTCGCTCTCGACCCTTGGATGCTCTCCTTCAGCCGCATGGCCGATGGTGCAGCGCTCTCTCTGTTGACAGCGGTGCTGCTTTTGGGATGGCTTTTCGATGACACGCAAAGCGGCCGGAACACTTGGCTGCCTGTCGTAGGCGGGTTATTCTTGATCAGTGGACCGCTGGCGTGGCTGTTGCTCCCGGTTTTTCTGTTCGCACTGGTGCTGCGCAGGTGGCGGCCGCTCGGATTTCTTGAGGGTGACCGGCGTGGAAAGGCCGCTCTCATCTGCGCGGTGACGATTGTGATGGGATCCACCGGTCTGCTCGCCCACATCTCCGGCCTGGCAACGATTGGCGAAAGTGTCGGCGTCGCCATCGGCCATCTGACCGGCGCTTCCGGCGGCATTGCTCCTTTGCCTTCGGATCCCGTCTACCCTCTGAACTGGGCGTTGCTAAGTCTCTTGGTGGACGAGCCTTTTCTTCTTTTTATCGGCGGCAGCGGGCTGATTGCCGCCCTCCTGAGAAGAGATGGCTCGTCCGCTGCAAAGCGTCCACAGAAGGGCAAGGAGAGCGGGGATGATGCGGCACGCCAACAGTTCATAGCCGGGAGCCAATGGCTGCGCGTTTTGGCAGGTGGTGTCGGCTGGGGTCTGCTCCTGATACTATTGCCAGGACGCACGCCCGTCAGCCTGCTTGTCCTCGGGCTGCCCTTGTTGTTGCTGGGGGCAGGGACGGCCTCTTCCATGCTGCGTTTCGGGCTGTCTCAAAGGCTGCATCAAAACGAAGCCGGTTTGCTGACGCTGGTGACGATGGGTATCCTTCTAGTGACGGCGTTTTTCTGGACGGGAAATCTAACCGAAGCGCTGCGGGACGGCAGCTATGACATTCGCCTGGCCGCCTTCTATCTGCTGATTCCTGCACTCGGCGTTTTCTTCCTATTATGGTCCGGCGCACGCGCCGGTGGGCAGGCATTTGCCTTGTTGGCGCTGGCGGTCTTATTCCTGGCTCAGGCCAGTAGCAGTTGGAAGCTGAATCTAAAGCCGGAAGCAAGTCAACTTCGCGGCTTCTTCGCCGAGAGCGGAGAAGAGGGGATTACACAGTTGGCGGAGGATGTCGCCCGGCTCAGTTTCCTGCGTACCGGGTATCTGACCTTCGCGCCCGTTTATTTGCAGGTGAAGTCAAGCCACCTGCCTTTCTTCGCCTGGCATCTGCGCGCCATGCGCGATTTGCGTTGGCATCCGGGCCTCAAAATGAGCGATTTGAGCGACAACGCCTTGGTCGTGAGCCAGCCCGCCGGCGCCCGTGAGGGAAAACCTATCAACTTGCCGACCAGTTTCATTGGCAGCAGCTATACCGCAACACAGCGCTGGCTGCCTACAGACCTGGTCGGCGTGGGCCCACGTCTGCGCTGGATACTCTTTCGAGAGAGGCGCGACGGTTCGGAAGGAACACCGGCCAGGCAAGAAGTCGAACTATGGGTAGAACGGGAGTAAATGATGGCTGAAGAAGTGAAATCGGAAGATGCGTCGCTGAGCGCTGAGGACGCCCCCGTCTCAATCGAAGAACAACCCTCTACCTCCGCCCAGGAGCCCGCCGCGCCGTCCCTGCTGCTCGACAGCACACTTTTTCAGTCCTTACGCCTCGATTGGGAAGTGTTGGCCTGGGCCGCCATCCTGATCGTTGCGGTCGTCACCCGCTTCTACGCGCTTGGCGAACGCGTGATGAGCCACGACGAGAGTCTGCACGCCGTCTACTCGCTGGAACTCTACCGCAGCGGCAGTTATCAACATAATCCCATGATGCACGGGCCATTCCTCTTCCACGCCAACGCCCTCATCTACTTTCTGTTTGGCGTAAGCGACGCAACCACGCGCGTCATGCCTGCACTGGCCGGCATCGGATCGATCGTCATGGCCTGGTTCTACCGCCGCTGGATCGGGCGCCTCGGCGCCTTTATGGCCGGCCTGCTGATGCTTGTAAGCCCCAGCCTTCTCTTCCACAGCCGTTACATCCGCAACGATATCTACATCGTATTCTTCGCCATGATCTGGGTATATGGCATGTTCCGGTTTGTCGAAGAGCGCAAAATGAAGTGGCTCTACCTGACTGTCGGCGCAATGGCCCTCGGCTTTGTTACCAAAGAAAATCAGTTCATGACCGGCACGATTTTCGGCGTCTTTCTGGTCGGCGCCGCGCTCTGGCGTTGGTTGACAGGGCGGGAGCGAATCCTTCGTGGTCCCTTCGCTGATCTCGCCGTCCTGTTCCTGACCCTTGTCCTGCCCTTCACCGCGCCGTTCGGCCATCGCCTCCTGGGTTGGGATGCGCTCGCCCATTCCACCGCCGAAGACTTAGCTAAATCGGCGCTTTTCGTGCTGCTGATGTCCGCCTTTAGCGTAATGATCGCCATGTTCTGGTTTGTCGTCTTGAAGAACGGCAGTAGAGGGAACGGGATTTCTCACACAGATGGGCCGGAGCAAAGCATTACCTTTACCAATTGGGCGACGCTGATGGGCATGTTCTGGGCAATCCAGATCGTATTCTTCACCACATTTTTCACCAATTCGGCTGATGGGCTGGCCACCGGAGTCGTCGGCAGCCTCGGCTATTGGCTCGATCAGCAGGAGGTGCAGCGCGGCAGCCAACCGTGGTACTACTACCTACTGCAGGGCCTGCTGTATGAAATCCTGCCAATTTTCCTCAGCCTGGGCGGAATCACCCTGCTCTTGTGGCGTGGCGTCAAAAACATTAGACGTTCGCGGGCGCAGGAAGAGGAGGAGACCTTAGCCGAAGAAGAGCCCGAATCCCTCAACGCCGAGGCGGCAGCCGAAGATTACCAGCCCGCCCTGTCCGCGCGTCCATACGTCATCCTCCTTCTGGCCTGGTGGACGATTGCGGCCTGGCTGGCCTATTCTTATGCTGGCGAAAAAATGCCCTGGTTGATGTCCCACTTGGCGCAGCCCATGGCCCTCTTAGGCGCTTGGTGGTGCGCACGCCAGGTTAAGCGAATCGACTGGAAGGAGGTGCGGGCCACGCATGGATGGTGGGTTCTGGCGCTTCTCCCGGCTCTATTGTTCATGTTGGCAGCGTTGTTCGTATCCTTCCCCTTGGGCGGTCGCGAAGTCGACGCTCTGGCTAGGACCGTCCGTTTCATCCCCGTTATCGGCGCGATTCTCGTACTGCTGTTTCTGGTTGGTTTGGCCTTCGTTCGCTATGGCTGGCAGCAGATACTGCGGATGGCGGCAGTGGTGGCTGCTGCGCTCCTGTTTCTCTTGACGATACGCTTTTCCTATCTGCTCACCTTCCTTAACTACGACATGGCGACCGAGTACCTGGTCTATGCCCACGCCGCCCCGGATGTGAAAGTCGCACTCGAGGAGATCGACAAGATCAGCGAGCGCACAGTCGGTGAGCGCGAGATTCAGGTCGCCTATGACGATGACGTCGCCTGGCCCATGACCTGGTATATGCGCTTCTACCCAAATGCCATCTTCTACGGCGCCAATCCTTCCAGCGAAAGCATGACCTCGCCGATCATCCTCGTTGGCAACAAAAACTATGCGGTCGTCGAACCATACGTGGCCAGGGATTACGTCAGCCGTAACTATCGCCTGATCTGGTGGCCGGAAGAGAGCTATAAAGGAGTGTGGGATGGGGACAGCCAAAAGCATCGGGGCCTGACGTTCGCCCAGATGTGGGGCGCATTGACAGACGCGGAGCGGCGTAACCGCTTGTGGCAGATCTTTTTCTACCGCAACCACCCGGACCGCTCCCTGACCGCATGGCCCCACGTCGAGGACTTTCGCATGTACGTCCGCAAGGATATCGCCAATCTCGTCTGGGATCTGAATGTGGCCCCCGCTGCCGCAGAGTCTCCCAGATTTGACTATACCGAGATTGAGCGCAGCGCCACCGGCGTCTACAGCGGCCCCTATGCCGATCTGCCCCTGATTGCACCCCGCGCCCTAACCGTTGGGCCGGACGCCCGCCGCTATATTCTGGATACCGGCAACAATCGGGTCATCGTCCTCAGTCCGGACGGCTCCTTCGAGTTGACCTTCGGCAGCTCCTGTTTCCTTGACGACGTTGTCAACAGCGGTTGCGTTGACCTGGACGGCGGCGGCCCTCTGGAAGTGGGCGATGGCCAGTTCCGCGAGCCTTGGGGCGTCTCCGTGGCTGCGGATGGCACGATTTTCGTCGCCGACACTTGGAACGGGCGCATTCAAGCCTTCGATCGCGCCGGCAACTTCCTGCACAAGTGGGGCGTCTTCGGCACCGTCAGCGGGGAAAACGGAGACCCGTTCGTCCTCTTCGGCCCGCGCGGGCTGACCATGCTCCCCTCCGGCAACCTGCTCGTCGCAGACACAGGCAATAAGCGCCTCATTGAGTTCACGCCCGGCGGCGAGTACGTGCGCCAGGTCGGCGGCGGCGGCATCATTCTCGGCCATTTCGATGAACCCGTCGATGTCACCGTTCACCCCCCGACCGGCCTCATCCTGGTGAGCGATGCCTGGAACCGGCGCATTCAGGTTTTCACCGCCGATCTGCAACCGCTGACCGAGTGGCCCATGCCCACCTGGGAAAGCGATCAAATCTGGGACAAACCCTATCTGGCCGCGGGGGCCGACGGCATGATCTACGCTAGCGATCCTCAGTATGCTCAGGTACTCATTATCTCTGCCGATGGCGTGGTGCGCGCCAGCTTCGGCAGATATGGCAGCGAACTCAACCGATTCGCCAAGCCGACCGGCATCGCAATCGACCCGCTCACCGGCGAGATTCTCATCGCCGACGCCGAAAACAACCGCATTCTGGTCTTTGGCAATGAGTGATGGACGCAATCGACAATGGCTCCTGGTGAATTAGCAGTAGAGACCGAAATTCAAGGGCAAGTTTCCTGTCTTGCCTGCGAGCAAATCAATCGCTCCACAGCCCTGTTCTGCGGACGCTGCGGTCGCCCCTTGACCGTCGCCTGCACTAAGTGTGGCATTTACAGTCCAGGCCATCATCTTTTCTGTGACGCCTGCGGCGACCCTCTCCCTACAGCGTCCTTGCCGGATTCAGACGGCTCGCATTCCTGCCCGCCCTCTCCTATAACCGAGAACCGGGGCTTCTTCAGCCGGCTCAAAATTCGCACAACCAATCTTCCCGGCAAGCTGCGGACTTTGGGATTGACATGGGACACGCCTCCGCCCCAGTGGCAATGGTCTCTGCCCTTCCTGAGAGACTGGGCCCTCCGCAACCGCTGGGAGTTGCTTGCCGTCGTCCTTCTCACGGCAGTCGCGGCCTTCTTGCGCTTGTACCTTCTGGCAGACATTCCCGCCGGCTTCCATGGCGATGAAGCCTGGAGCGGACTCGAAGCGTTGCGCATCTTGAACGAAGGTTGGATTGGCATCCAAAGCGGAAGCGCTCTTGGACAAGCGGCCGGCACATTCTATTTCACTGCGCTCCTCATTCATTTCTTCGACGCTTCTATCTTTACCGCCCGCCTTCCCATGGCACTCTTTGGCATCGCCACGATCCCTGCGTCTTATCTCTTGTTCAGAGTTGGATTCGGCCGCTGGGTGGCGCTGTTTGCAACCAGCGCCCTGACAGTCAGCTACTGGCACGTGCATATGAGCCGGCTGTCCTTTTCAGTGATTGCCCTGCCATTTGCCTGCACATTGGCAGCCGCGGCAATCCTGTTGGCAATGCGTTCCCGCAGCCGCATAGGCTGGCTGATCGCGGGCATGATGCTGGGCCTTGGGCCCTATACATACTTCGCATATCCGAGCTTCTGGCTTGCCACATTTATCGTCTTGGCCTTTTATGTCTATCTTCAAAGAAATAGATTGAAACCATCTTCGATCTCAATGGCGTTCTTCGCGCTCGGATTGTTTCTTGCTCTGATCCCGGTCATCTATAACATGGCAGCCTCTCCGACCGTGCAGACCGGTCGTATGGGTCAGGTCTGGGTTTTCCGCTCCCACGAGTTTCCGCTAGACGAGCCCTTCTCACAACAAGCGGCCTACTTCGGCGAGCGCATATGGGACTCGCTGACTCTTCTTATGAGGAACTCAAGGGGCGACGGAACCGATGGCACCGGAGGTGAAGGCGCTGTGGACAAGGGAATCGCGGCGCTGGCCTATGTCGGTCTCGTCGTCGCCGTCACCAGGTGGCGCAGTCCACCGTATCTTCTTGCTCTGTTGGCCGTTCTTGGAGCATTGTCAGTTCTCGTAGTAACCGACCCCTCGACAGGCGCCATGCGGCGCACCATCACCGCCGTTCCCTGGGTGTTTGGTCTGGCTGGAGTCGGCGCAGTCGGCGTTGTCCACGTCGTCCGCAGCGTCTTAGGAGAGAGAGGCCGCTATGTCGCGGTCGGAATTCTCGTTCTCGTGCTGCTTTCGGGTGGCGCCTGGAACCTGCGATACTATTTTGACGACCTGTCGCAGAGTCAGCAATTCAAGTGGACGTTCGCTCCCGACCACGTTAAGGCTCTCGAATCGGCCCACACTTTCGAAGACCCTGGCAAAATCTACTTCTACTCGGGAAGGTGGAGCTACGATTATGAGACTGTTCGCTTCTTGTATCCGGATAGTCCTGGAATCAACCGGTCTCAGGAATTCGGTACTTTTGACCTAACGAAACTTGATGACGGCCCCGTGACCTATGTACTCATAGGACACTATGCCCAGGAAATCGACAGGTTAGAGCAGCTGTATCCCGGCGGCGAAATCATCGTCGACAGTGAGCCTCGACCCCGTTTCATCGTGTATCATCTTCGCTCATGACGGAGTGGATTCCACGGCGATAGGGACTCCTGTTGACGCCCAAACTTAAATCCGAAAATGGAAACGCACTTTAGAGTCTGTTTCAATTGCCATTACACAAACCGCTCGCTTGCTGACTATTGTGGAAATTGTGGTCGCCCACTGGCGCGCTCTTGCACCCAGTGCGATAAGGACAGCCCGGGCGCATTTCTTTTCTGCGACTTTTGCGGCACACCTTTCGAGCAGGTTTCTTACTCAACAATCGGCCTTAGCGAGGAAAGCCGACCGGCTGAGACCGGCGGCGATGTCTCCACTGAGGCAGGAATGCAAACGACTCCAAAACCTCGTAGAAGGATGCCGCTCCTTGGCTTGTTCTGGGACACGCCTGCACCTCGCTGGCAGTGGACCGGGGCCTGTCTGTCTACTTGGGCGTTGCGCAACAGATGGGAACTGCTCGCCATCGCGCTGCTCACAGTCCTGGCCGCTTTTCTGCGCGTCTATCGCCTGGGGGACATTCCAAACGGCTTTCACGGTGATGAAGCCTGGAACGGAATCGACGCGGTGCGCATTCTAAATGAAGGCTGGATAGGCGTCTATACGCCGGGTGCCCTGGGCAACATGACGGGACCAATCTATCTGACGGCGTTCCTGTTCTGGCTCTCTGACGCCTCGATCTTCACCGTTCGCCTTTCGATGGCCTTTTTCGGCATCGCCGCTGTGCCTGCAACCCATCTCCTGTTGCGATTGGGATTCGGCCGTTGGGTTGCCTTATTCGGCGCATTCGCCTTGACCGTGAGCTACTGGCACATGCACTTCAGCCGACTCGGATTCCAGTTGGTGTCGCTTCCCTTCGCGGCGGTGTTGGCCGCTGCCGCGTTGCTGTGGGCGATGCGCTCGCAGAATCGTTGGAGTTGGCTGGTCGCCGGGGCGTTTATGGGCCTTCTTCCTTACACCTATCTTGCCTTTCCAGCCTTTGTCGCTTCCGCTGCGGTGACGCTTGCGGTCTATCTGTTTCTGCAAAGAAACCAGGGCAAGTCCCTTCTAATACCTCTCGGACTTTTCGCCCTTGGGACGCTTATCGTGGCGTCGCCCTTTCTGTACTTTTTGCTTGACAATTGGGCAAACTACCTGCAGCGAACAACCACGGCCTCTGTGATTCGATCGCACGAGTTCCCGCAGGCCGGTGACTTCGTGGACAAAGCGGCTTTCTTCGCCGGGCGTGCGTGGGCGGCTGTGACAATACTGATCAGGGAATTGAGGGCTGATGGCGTCGATGGCACGGGCGGTGCAGGTCCGCTGGATATCGGCATAGCGCTGCTGGCTTATATCGGCCTTGCCGTGTCAATCACGAAGTGGAGGAGCCCGCCCTATCTTCTTGCCGCCATGGTTGTCATTATGGCTATCCTTACGCAGATATTCTCTCTCCCTGAGTCCGGAACGCTTAGGCGCAGTATAGCCGCCGTCCCATTTGTGGCGGGCGTGGCCGCGATTGGCGCCATCAGCCTCGTCGGTCTCGCCCAGCGCCTATATGGAAGACACGGGCGCATTGTCGCTGTAGGCGGCCTTGTTCTGGTCCTGCTCGCAAGCGGCGCCTGGAACCTGAGATACTATTTTGCCGAACTGACCCAAAGTCCCACTGTCGAGTTTACCTTCGCCCCCGATCATATAGATGGGCTTGCCGCCGCCCACTCGTTCGAAGTTCCCGGCACGATCTACTTTTACTCAGGTAGGTGGAGTTTCAACTATGAGAGTGTCCGCTTCCTCTACCCGAACAGCCATGGGATCGACCGCTCGCGCGAGTTCGGTTCATTCGAATTGGGCAAACTCCACCAGGGACCGGTGACCTATCTGCTGGTCGGGGATTACGCGATGGAGATCGACAGGCTGCGGGAACTCCATCCCGGTGGCGAGACCATCGTCGACGACGAACCGCAACCCCGATTCGTCGTATATCACCTGCGATCATGATCGCGAGATGAGGCGCCAATTAGGAGCGTGTCCGAAATGTGGCTGAGCTGGCAGTCCGGTCGCGCCCGCATTCCGGCCCGTGCGACCACAACACATGGCAATTTCCCAACGACACCAGTCTCAGTACTTACGCAAAGCATGTCCGCAATACCAACGTCATGACTTCGGCCTTTTTTTAATGCTGGCCTTGAATGGAAAAGCGAGTGACTGATGAAAACCTTCCCAGTGTGGACGATCAGCTTCATCGTCCTGTTCGCCGCGGCTGCCTGCGTGACTATCGCGCAAGCCAGCCAGACCGACGGCTCATCTGAAGTTTCGCCGCAGACCGTCGTTTCGGAAATGACGCGGCCTGCGACTTCGGAAACGCCTGCGCCGCCGAGTCAGAATGTTGCGGTTTCCGGCTCAGGGCGCGCTTCCTCCGGAAATGAGACTTCACAGTTGGCTATAGACGGCAATGAGAACACACTCTGGAGTGCGCAGGCAGCCGCGTCGCAATGGTTCCTGGTTTACCTTGATGATTTCTACAGGGTGGATAAAATAGAGATGGTTGTCACCCAGGCGCCAGCTGGCCCAACGACGCATGAACTATGGCTGGGGAATGATTCCGGCGTGTTGACGCTCTTCACGCGGCTCTCTGACCTCTTTACTGAGGATGGACAGACGCTGGAACTGTCAGTCGACCCGCCGCGCGCGATCAATGAGGTGCTGATCCTTACCCGCGACAGTCCGAGCTGGGTTGCCTGGCGTGAGGTGAGAGTGTTCGGCTCCCCTTCGCTTACTGAATGAACGACTTCGGAAAGCGCTCGGCATGATAGTTCGAACGTTCAAGTTGCTTCAGCCCGGTGGACGACGAACGAAAAAGGTAATTAGTAACTGTCCGTTAACAAATTAGCGGTGTTTGGCGTAAAATGGCTCCACGAACAGGAACAAACAAGGAGTCAAAGAGATGAGCCAGAGACCGATCCATCAATGTCAGTGTGAGATATGTCAGTCGCCGCAGCCCCATGCAGACAAAGAGGACCACCATCGCATGAATGTTTTGCTGAGTCGGCTCAACGAACAGCATCGACGCTGGTACGTAGCGTTGGAAGCCGAACGCATCGGGCATGGCGGCAGCGAACGGCTGGCGCAGATTACCGGTATGAACGTCAACACGATTCGGCGAGGTCGGCGCGAGTTAAACGACGACTTGGCCGGACGCCCAACCGACCGGGTGCGCAAGCCGGGCGGTGGGCGGCCAGCGCTGGAAAAAAAAGTCCAGCTATAGAAGACAGAATCAAGGAAATCGTCAACGACGACATCGCTGGTTCAGCGACAGATGAACAGAAATGGGTGAAACTAAGCTTGCGCACGATTGCATCTCGGCTGCGCGCACAGGCATACAGGATCGGTCGCACCACAGTCGGTCGGCTGCTGCGCAAGCTGGGCTTTGGCTTGGTCGCCAACCGCAAGAGCTTGACGGGCGCAGTGCATCCCGACCGCAACCGCCAGTTTGACTACATTCGTCGTGTGCGACAACAGTTCCTGCGCGCAGGCTATCCTGTCATCAGTGTCGATACCAAGAACAAGGAACTGATCGGCAACTTCGCCAACCAAGGTCGCACTTGGCGTCAGGCGCCGGAGCAAGTCAATCTGCATGATTTCCCTGGCGATGCGCTGGGTCGGGCCGTGCCGTATGGCATCTATGACATCCTCCATAACCAAGGCTATGTCTATCTGGGCAACTCCTATGATACGCCCGAATTTGCCGCCCATGCCATCGCACAGTGGTGGGCCGACCCGGCGCGCCCCCGCTTTCCGCACGAGGACAAGCTCTTGATCCTCTGTGATGCGGGCGGCAGCAACAACTGCCGTTCCTGGCTCTGGAAAGCTGAATTGCAGCGCCAATGCGCGGACCGCTTCGGCATCTCGGTTCTGGTCTGCCATTATCCGACCGGCGCATCCAAGTATAATCCGATCGAGTATCGTCTCTTCAGTCAGATAACGCGCAACTGGGCCGGCAAACCTTTGCGCTCTTTTGCCACAATGCGCAACTACATCCGCAGCACAACCACCACGACCGGCTTGACCGTCAATGCCTTTCTCGTTGACCGAGCTTTTCAGAAGGGCCGCAAGGTCTCCAAAGAGCAACGCCAAACAATCCAACTGACACGGCGACCTATCTGTCCAACTTGGAACTATATGATTGCACCAACATCGATATCTTGAATCTCAACCAAACCGCTACGTTGTTTGCGGACAGTTACTTAGCCTGTGAGGGAGAGCCTTCCATGACCCGTGACTGCCCCAACATTCTCTGGTTTTGCGCCGACCAACAGCGGTTCGACACGGTGCAAGCCCTTGGCAATCCGCATATCCGCACGCCCAATTTGGACCGCCTGGCTGCCGAAGGCGTCGCCTTTACGCACGCCTTCTGTCAAAGCCCAATCTGCACGCCCAGCCGCGCCAGCTTCCTGACCGGCCGCTATCCCGCCAACGTGCGCGGCTGTATGAACGGCAATGAAGAGTGGGGCGAAGGCGCGCCGCTCGTGACAAAACTGTTGGCCGACAAGGGTTACGACTGCGGCCTGGGCGGCAAGCTCCATCTGGCCGGCGCCCATGGACGCGAAGAACCCCGCCCACAGGAAGACGGCTACCGCGTTTTTCACTGGAGCCATGATCCGACCGACCGCTACCTGTCCGGACACGCCTACGCCGACTGGTTGACCGCCCAGGGCTTTGCGCTGCGCGACTTGCGCGAAGACCCGGCCTCGATTCCCCCCGAGTTACATCAGACGACCTGGTGTACCGACCGCGCGATCGATTTCATTTCGGAAAAGCGCCGCAAGGGTCCCTGGTTGATGAGCGTCAACGTCTTTGACCCCCACGCGCCGTTCGATCCGCCCCAGGAGTATCTCGATCGCTACGATCCTGCCAAGATGCCGCCGCCCCTCTTTAGCCAAAGCGATCTGACCACGCAGGCGGCTATCCCAGCTGATTTCCAGAATCCGGCTCGCCCGCCGCAAGAGTTCAATGCCCAGGAGGTCATCGCCGCCTACTATGCGATGATCGAACTCATTGATGAGAACATTGGCCGCCTGTTGGATGCGCTCGAAGAGACGGAGCAGCGCGACAATACCGTATTCATTTTCACAAGCGATCATGGCGAGATGCTGGGGGACCATGGACTCTTGCTGAAGGGCTGCCGCTTCTACGAGGGGTTGGTGCGCGTGCCGCTCATCATCAGCTGGCCGGGCCGCTTCCCGGCGCAGGAAGAGACGGCCCCCGATGATCTGCCGGACGAAAACGGCTCACCCGCGGCCGAACCAGCCGATCCAGCGGACGAGGCGGCCGCAACACCCAATTCGATTTCGGCCGACGCGCCCGACGGCCTGGTCAGCGATGCCCTGGTGGAGTTGATCGACATTGCGCCGACGCTGCTGGAACTGGCAGACCTGCCGATTCCACCAGGTATGCAGGGCCGGTCATTGCTGCCGCTCCTGCGCGGGGACGCTCCGCTGCACCGGCACCGCGACTTTGTCCGCTGCGAGTACTACCGCGCCCTCAATCCTGACGCGCCGGGCCGAGCGCAGTACGAGGGCAGCTATGCCACCATGTACCGGGGTGAGCGCTACAAAATCGTTGTCTACCACGGCCACGAGCATGGGGAACTCTACGATCTGCAGGAGGATCCGGGCGAGTTCAAGAACCTGTGGGATGAACCCGATTGCGCCGGTCTGCGCTTCGACCTGGTGCGCCGCAATTTCGACGCCCTCGCTTTTTCCGTGGACACAGGGCCTCCGCAGACAAGGCCGTTCTGAAATACGTTCCGGCCAGAACTCGCATCGAGTGTACAGAGAGACTGCACCAAACTAAGACGACCTACCTCAACTTCAGATCAGACAATAGCTGCGACAACTGCTCCATTTGTTCGTCCGTTAGTGAGTGATAAGGTGGTCGCCGCCACCACTGCGTAGTGTTGGATCAAAGTATCCGTTGTGCAAGACTGCGCCCAGTCCGGCGGCAAGACCATCAGCAAGTCAGCCCCGATTTCGCGCACGTAACGAGCGAAGTCGATGGTCTTGCCGGTCCACCAGATGCGTTCAGCCGCCACCACCGCGGCCCGCCCAGCCGTCTGTTCCGTCACCACTCTCGTTACTTCGGCCACTTCGTCATCTGTGAGCAGCGAAAAGAGGCTGTCCCCGTAGGTCGGCAGCATGGTCGTACTGCCTGCGGCGCTGCCGCCCTCCACCAGTCCGCGCAAACTGGTGAAATCAATCTCACCATCCGCGCCAAAAGGAGTATGCACCGGCATCACAGGCCCGCTCTGCAATGCGCGCAGTTCGTTGGTCGATCGCATGAGTTGAAGGGATATCGATTTGCTGCTGGGGGCGATGGTCTCTCTGCCAGAACTTCGGGCGGCTCGCCCGGAGCCCACTCAGTCGAAAACAAGAACCGTCCGCGCCACGATGCCCTGCGCCATGTCGTCGAAGGCCTCGTTGATCTCGTCCAGCGGCCGGTAACGGGAGATCAGTTCGTCGAGCTTGATCTTGCCCTGCTTGTAAAGGTCAAGGATCCACAGAAAGTCGACGCGCGGGCGCGCCGCGCCGTGGAAGGCGCCCATCAGCGTCCGGTCCTCCAACAGGTGCCATCCCTCGACCGTTACATCCTGCCCTTGCGGCTGTACGCCGACCACCACTGCCGTGCCCGTCATGCGCACTGAGTCGATCGCCTGCCTAACAATTGACGGAAAGCCGACGACCTCAAACGCGTAGTCCGCGCCCCCGCCGGTGATCTCGATGATGCGCTGGACAGGGTCCTCCTGGGCGCTGTTGACAAAGTGCGTCGCGCCCATCTGCTCGGCCAACTCCAGTTTGTATGGCACCGTATCGACCGCGATAATCTTGCCGGCCGAAGCCAGCGCCCCTCCCTGAATGACGTTAAGCCCGACACCCCCGCAGCCGAATACCGCCATCGACGCGCCGGTCTCCACCTTGGCCCGGTTGACCACCGCACCGATGCCGGTGATGACCCCGCAACTGATGAGACAGGCCTTCTCCAGCGCCGTGTCGTCCGGCACTTTGACGCACGCGTCCGCCTGAACCAGCGTCTGCTCAATAAACGTTGGCCGAACATGATAGACCGGTTCCCCGTCCAGTGTCATGCGGCTGACCGGTTCCGGGCGGTAGGTTTCACACAGTGCAGGGCGGCCATTGGTACAGTTGCGGCAACTGCCGCACATCGCATCCAGCGAGAGAATGATCTTGTCGCCTGGAGCGAAATCGCCCACGCCCGGGCCGACCGCGCGCACCGTGCCCGCCCCCTCGTGACCCAGCACGCTCGGCGACCGCCGCAGCGTTCTGTGCCCGGTAACGTAATGGTAGTCGCTGTGGCACACCCCCGCGCCGACAACATCCAACAGGACTTCCCCTGTCTGTGGATCGTCAATCTCAACATCCTTGACGGCTATGGCTGTGTGCGGCGCGTAGAGAATAGCGGCTTTCATGGCAGTCCCCCTTATCTGAAGTCGTGCTTCAACGGCGAAAAAGAGCGTATACAACGCCAATCATAAATGATTATCAGCTTTTGCACTAGGCGATCACGCTTGTCTGCGGCCCATGCGGCGTCGGCGAAATCAGGACCAGTGGCATGGCGTCATTAGGGCCCCGTTGTCCGTTTGGGCAGCCCTGCAGCCGTGATAGAATCCGCACAGAGTCATTTCATGCGCGCGGTGCAATATGCCCTTCAATGCGCGAGGCATGAGCATGGAATCCAAGCACGTTTTGCCAAAGACGCACTGATTGCACTCGGTAAAGGAGGCAGTATGGGCATCAGCCTGGGACTGGTCGGCTTGGGGATGTTCGGAAGCTCCTTCGCCAACCTCTTCATGAGCCACCCCTTGGTGGACCGCATCGCGCTCTGCGACCGCGAACCGGAACGGATCGCCCGCTTCGCCGAACAGGAGCGCTGGCAGGCCAAGTTTCATCCACGCGATGCCTACGCCTCTCTGGATGACATCTGCAACAGCGATGTCGACGCCCTGGCTCTCTTCACCCAGCACTGGCTTCATGCCCCCCAGGCTGTCCAGGCCATGGAGGCGGGCAAGCACGTCTACAGCGCCGTGCCCATCGTCACCTTGCCCGATGGTGATGAGATTCTCGACTGGTGCGCCCGGCTCGTCGAGACTGTGGAACGCACTGGGCAACTGTATATGTTGGGCGAAACCACCTTTTTCCGGGCAGAGACGATTTACTGTCGGCGCCGGGCCGCCGAGGGCGCTTTTGGCGGCTTCGTCTACAGCGAGGGCGAGTACATACACGATGTTGACAGCCCAGGCAGCAATCTACGCGATGTGTTGGCCCATCGCCAGGCCGGCCAGGCCGGGCAGGAGTGGCTGCATCTGCGCGAGGCTTACAAGAAGAGAGGCGTGCGCTCCGGGCCTATGCACTATCCCACCCACTCGACCAGCGGACCCATGAGCGTGATGAACGCCCGCCCGTTGAAGGTGTGCGCATGGGGCTACGCCAACCGCACGGGAGACACCTACTTCACCGAACAGGGCGAAGCCTTCAGCAATGAAACGGCCCTTTTTCAAATGAGCAACGGCTCCACCATGCGCATCTGCGAACTGCGCGAAATTGGGCTGCGCGGGCGCGAGATATTCCGCATCTATGGCACAGAGGGAAGCTTTGAGAACGCCCAATGGTGCGACAAGAATGGCAGCACTCCTCTCTCTGCCGCCGAGATGCGCCAGCCCCTGCCGGCGGAAGTGGAAGAGGCGTTTCGCGCCGTCAGCAAGACCTCAGAGGTCTATGGCGGACACGGCGGATCGCATCCCTTTCTTGTGCATGAGTTCGTCGAAGCGGTCGCGCAACAGCGGCAGCCGGCGATTCCCGTCTGGTCAGCGGTGCGCTACACGGCCGCCGGCGTCATGGCGCACAAGTCGGCCATGCGTGATGGGGAGATTCTGTCGATACCGGACTGGGGTGATGGGCCTGTAGGCTGACATCCGAAACGCTGCCGCCGTCGTCTGTGAACTGGCCAAGCAACGCTCACACCGCGTTCATCAGCCAGGCTCGATGAAGGTTCCACACGTCTTCAACCGGCTCCCAACGCAGTTCGTAGGAATTCAGGCCCATCGTTTGCACCAGGAAACATCGGACCCGCTTGCCATCCATCTGCTCGGCCCACTGTCGACCCTGTGCAGCGACATAATGCGTCTGCCCCTGCCAGACAAACGACTTCGGCACGATCTTGCCCGATGACAGCGTGCGGATGGCCACGCGCACCGGCTCATCGATCACCCGTTGTTCACGCATCCGCTCGTCTTGCCCGCCGCATAGGAGCGCAGCATCTCCAACGCGCATTGGGCGCTCAACAGTTTGTTACCGCGCCTGTCCGCCGGCCAGATGGCATTCTCCGCCTGGCTCGCGCCGTCCTTGGCCGCGAGATGAAGATAAACAAGCCCCATCGGCTTCTCGGCCGTGCCACCGGGGCCGGCCACGCCGGTGATCGACACGGCCACGTCTGCGCCATACGCCCGCAGCGCGCCGCTTGCCATCTGCTCCGCCACCGCCGCGTTGACCGCGCCCTCACGCTGCAAGAGCGAATGATCCACGCCCAGCAACGACTCCTTTGCGGCATAGCTGTAGACACCGGCGCTGCCCAGAAACCAGCCCGAACTGCCCGCAATCTCGGTGATCAGATGGCCCACTAGTCCCCCGGTGCAGCTCTCAGCGACCGCCGCCGTCAGCCCGGCCCGCTTGAAAGCAAGACCGGTCTCCTTCGCCAGAACCGTCAGCGCCTCTTCATTGGTAGGAACATTGATATCAATCGACATTTTCTGAAATGTAAGCCGCGTGATTGAGCGATGGACTCCGTTCGTAGCGCCTGCATGCACGCTTTCTCAAACATTATAGAACGCCCCGATCCGACTGACCAACTCCCTCAACTGTCCTGCGCCCTGTTATCCTGGCCGCGGCAGAAAGCCGCGCAGTTGACAGAATCCGTCGATTTCTGTATTGTCGGAGGACGAATTGTGAATGGTCGTAAACGTGCAGCGACCAACACGATATCGGCTGGCAGCGCAAGGAACGAAGGAACTCGCCGCCAGCCTCCGAGTCGAGCGAGGAAAGACGATGGAACTCCAGACAAAGCAGCCTCCGGAACTGGAATTCAGTATGCCGGAGGTCGAAGAGTCGCTGACAGCCTATCTCTCGGCGATCGGCGGAGCGGTGATCGGCCTTCTGCTCACGCTGCTGGTTCTGGCGATTTGGAACGGGGGCACGCTCAATTTCACCAACACCTCAAAGGTGAACGCCCTCCAAGCCGGTCTAACCGACGTCGCCACAGACCTGGAGACCGTGAATGCAAGTGTAAACGCGCTGGGCGGGCGCCTGGTTGTACTGGAACAGGAAGCCGGCGCGGTCGCGGCGCTGCAAAAGAGCCTGTCGGCGCTCGACACCAGCCTGGCCGGCCTCGACCGGAGCCTCGGCGATCAGGGGATTCACCTCAGCGAGTTGGACACCGCCGTCGCCGATCTTCAGACCACCCGGCGCAATTTTGATCTCTTTACCGCCGCCCTGTCGCAGGCGTTGGCCCAGATGGAAACAGGAAGTTCGGCTGCGCAAGCAAGTCGGCCCGCTCCTACAGCAGCAAGCGCAACCGACGCCGACGATTCTCAAGGCCTAAAGCTGCCCAACGCCTCCCCGACCTCCGAAAGTTCAACTGTTAAACCGCCGCAACTGGCGCAGTTGCCCCCCGATTTGCCCGAACCGGCGATCGTCCCCAGTCAGCAGGTCGCGCCTGATGCCGTCCTTGTCTATCTCTTTCTCGATGTGGACGCAGACGGCGTCTTCGGCGGCGACGAAAACTTCATCGCCGGCGCTACGGTTACGCTCAACGCGCCGGATGGCGAGGCGATGCTGATGGCGGTGCCTCTCGATACCGCTGGTACCCTGTTTACAGCCTTGGCGCCGGGCGACTACACCGTCGCGGTCGAGGATGTGCATGGTTACTTGCTTGCCAGCAAAAGCAGCGTTACCGTCTACGTCGACCCGGAGGCCGAAGCCGGTCAGGTCATCTATTTCGCTGTCGTAACGTCGTACGCAGACTGAGCCGCACCGCGAATTTTTCGGCGCAATTTAAGACTCCACGCCTTCGTAGAAGATCAGCAACACCGAGCCGTAGCGGCGGCGGTCGAACTCGATCAAACTTGAAAGCGCAAGCGGCGTCTCTTCGCGCGGGTGAATCTGGACAATGACGACACCGTCCTCCGTCAAAAGGTTCGGCCTGGATTCGACCGCCAGCAAGGCTTCGCGCCACAACTCCTGATACTGGGGCGGCGCAATATAGATCAGTTCAAACGGTCCACCCTTGAACTTTTCCAAGAATCGAAAGCTGTCCCCTCGTTCGACCGTTGCCCGCGCTGCCAGCCTGCAATGCGTCAGATTCTGTTGCATGGCGCGGATGGCCGTGCGGCTGTGGTCGATGAAGTGGGCATGGGCCGCGCCCCGACTCAGCGCCTCGATGCCCACCGCGCCCGTTCCGCCAAACAGGTCAAGCACCTGCCGGTCCACGATCCAATCGCCCAGTATTGAAAAGAGCGCCTCCTTTGCCCGATCCGTAATCGGGCGCGTCGTGTTCCCCGCTACCGACTTTAACTTGTGGCCTCTGGCGCTGCCGGCAATGACTCGCATAATTGTCGATCCTGGTGTTCATCGGCTACAGGGACGCGCTGTCGCTATCGCGCCTGCTCGCATCCGTCCTCACATTAGCAGATTATAGATGCCCTTACCAGAATCTCGACAATTGCGTAATTGGTCGCACTGCGCAACAATGGCCCTGCTATCCAAGAATAGCGCAATAACAGTATAGTAGGCTGATGCGCGACGAGAGAGACTTCGCAATCGAAGCGCCGAAAGGGCAAGCCGACAGGAAGACCTAGTGACCTGCCCCCCAAGAACTGGTCCAGGTAATATGTTAGTATTGGGCCGTAGAAAGGGGGAAGAAATGGCCAGGAGGAGACATACGCCAGAGCAGGTGATCAACAAGCTGAGAGAGGCCGAGGTGGCGATAGCCGAGGGCAGCACAGTGGCTGAGGCCGCCCGCCGGATCGGAGTGACCGAGCAGACCTTCTACCGCTGGCGCAGCGAGTACGGGGGTCTCAGGATCGACCAGGCCAGGCGCCTGAAGCGTCTGGAGTTGGAGAACAGCCGCCTGAAGAGAGCGGTGGCAGACCTGACGCTGGACAACCAGATCCTGAGGGAGGCGTCTGAGGGAAACTTCTGAGCCCTTCACGTCGTCGCCAGTGTGTCGACCACGTGAAGGCGCTCTTTGGGGTTTCGGAGCGACGCGCCTGCAGGGTGCTGGGTCATCCTCGCTCCACACAGCGATACGAGCCAAGCCCGGTGGACGATGAGAAGGCGCTGACCGAGGAGATCGTGGAGCTGGCCAGTCAGTTCGGCCGGTACGGTTACCGCAGGATCACCGCCCTTCTGCGGCATCGTGGCTGGCAAGTGAACCACAAGCGAGTGGAGAGGATATGGCGACGTGAAGGGCTGAAGGTGCCTGTGAAGCAGCCGAAGAGAGGGCGTCTGTGGCTCAATGACGGTTCGTGTGTGCGTCTGCGGCCTGCGTGGAAGGACCATGTGTGGGCCTACGACTTTGTGCACCTGAGGCTCCATGACGGCACAGGGGTGCGGTTGCTGACCGTCATCGACGAATACAGCAGAGAGTGTCTGGCGATCCGGGCTGCCCGCAGCATACGGTCTGCCGATGTGATAGAGGTGCTGGCCGAGTTGACGGTAACCAGAGGCGTGCCCGACCATATGCGCGCGGACAACGGGCCGGAGTTTACGGCCCGGGCTGTACGTGAGTGGCTTGGGCGGGTGGGAGCCAGGACGCTCTACATCGAGCCTGGGTCGCCGTGGGAGAACGGCTACATCGAGAGTTTCAACGGGAAGTTGAGGGACGAACTGCTGGACAGGGAGGTCTTCTATACGTTGCTGGAGGTGCGTGTGCTGACCGAGCGGTACAGGCGGACTTATAACCAGGTCAGACCGCACAGCTCTCTGGGCTACCGGCCGCCGGCGCCTGAGGCCCTCTTGCCTGCCGACCCTGTCCCTGCACTTGTCGGACTAACATAACGGGTGGTACAAACATCGGGGGCAGGTCAATCGTTAACCAACTCAAGAATATCTCACAGATTGAACACACCCGTCACCGCAGCACGACCAACTTTGTCGTCACTCTCATCGCCGGTCTGATTGCCTACACTTGGCAAGCTAAGAAGCCATCTCTCAATCTTCCTGACACAGATATGGCTCTATTGCCGGCCTTAATCTAACTCCGAACTGGGGTTATGTAAAAATAAATACTCCGGAAAAGGAAGAAAGAAAAAGCGTCTCTCCATTTTCAAAAAATGGGGATAACTTCAACAGCAACGGCAACGACCCTGACGACAGTTTCGAGAAGCGCGGGCCTGCACATTCGCCGAGCGAGTGGCTGGCGAGACTGGATCTGGCTGGCGGCATGGACCGACCAAACATCATCAGGATGGCGATCACAGATCACGGCGGGTATCTCAATGGACAGAAAGTGCCGGCTCTGCGCGAGGTGAGCACCACCTTTCTGCGTGATCGCTTCACTGAGATGGGCGTGATTTAGGCAAACAGGGGGAAGGCATGGATGCGGAGTTGGCGGCTGAGATGGAGCGGATAGCGCGGCGATTGGCGCTGCGTTCACAATAAGGAGCGAACACAATGGTCGCACATCACCAAGATGATGATTGGGATCCCGTGGCTGGGCTGGATGTGAAGAAGGTTCTCAGCTCGTCTGCGGACCAGTTGCAGGAGATGGTGGACTATCAGATTCAATACGCCAAAATTTCGTTGATCGGAGCAGATGCCAGGCAGGTAGTGCGAGTTATCAATCGACTGGAAGCCGCGGCCTCTATCCTGAATAGAAAGCAAACTGATTATACAGAACGGCTTGCTAACGAAGTTCTGGAAGAGGTAGACAGGATATTTGATAGGCTAGAGGCGTCCTTTGATCGCGACGCGTGGGAGCGGTCCGATTCCTGATCAGGCACTGAACGGGTTGGTGCGGACATTCGACCATCGATCTTAGGTGTAAGGATTCATAGAACAGGGGTGAGACATGAAACAGCAACATGATTGGAGATTGAAAAATGGTTCAGTGCGACGGTCTGTCAAAAAGGTCAATATATTTGACGAATGGTGCAGCGGGTGCGGGGCGAAGCGGACCATAAAAGTATCAGGTTCACCAGGTCATCCTGATACTTTTGAGGAAAGTATCAAAACCGACGCGTCCGAACATTGCCCAACTCCCCACGATTGGCAAACTCTCCGCGCACACGGCGGCCTAGAGTCTGACGCCTGGGCCAGATGGGAAAACCGGATTGAGCGCTGCGCGACATGCGACGTGAGACGACAGAGGCGGGTGGAGTGGGACGGGTTAGACAGGATAAAGTTAGATCGGGTTTTGATGACCGATCCTGACCCGCTGCCTAGTTGCCAATAGGTATGGGGACCCCTGTCCATAGCGATTTTGGGGGGGACGGAACGTAGAGGGGGGTCACGAACCAACAAACAGTTAAGGAGATAGATTGATGAAAGCACCGACTCCAAAAGAGGTATTGAACAAGATGGAGTGGCGTCCTTTAAAAGCCGAAAATGTAGGTTCTGGGCATTTCATTCAGGCTACATATGAATGGGAAGAAGAAAAGTGGACCCCACTAATTTCTGTGGTCTCAGATGGCAGTGCATTCAAGTGGGAGTTGAATCGGAACCAAAGTGAGCAGTACAGGACACTTGAAGAGGCTGTCTGCAAATGCGCAAATGCTATTCTGACTCAGATTAAGGACCATGTGCGCAAGCATGATGTCGAGCAGGGAAGAAAACGGGCGTTGGATGAATATAATCAAAAAGGTCAGGAGTGGGCCGACAAAGCAAATAGCGTGAGTGTAGAGGACTGATTTATTCACAACCGTGAAGCCACTATATCAGTATCTTGAGCAGTTGATCATAGGCCAGGGCCGTTATGCTGGTCAGCCGTTGCGGTTGTTCCCCTGGCAGAAACGGTTTTTGCGGGGGGCGTTCGGCCAGCATGACGATGCGGCCCTGAGTCTGGCCAGAGGCGGGGGCAAATCGACCTTTACGTCTGCGATTGCTTGTGCTGCCCTGGCTGGGCCGTTGGTCGAGCCGATGGCCGAGGTTCTGATCGTGGCCAGCAGTTTCGACCAGGGCCTGGTCAATTTCCGACACATTCTCCACTTCCTGAAACCGGACATTGAGGCCGACCTCAAACGGTGGCGGATTCAAGACTCGGCTAACCGGGCCACTATCACCGACCGGCAGACGGGCGCAATGCTCCGGGTGCTGGGTTCCGATCCCCGCAGGCTGCACGGGGCGGCCCCTAAGCTGATCCTAGCCGACGAGGTGGCCCAGTGGCCCGAAACGCAGATCGACAGGATGCTGGCCGCTCTGGAGACCAGCAGGGGCAAGATGGCGGGGAGCAAAATGCTCTGGTTGGGGACACGTGCGGCCCGTCCGGATCACCCCTTTGAGGCGGCATTCAAGCAGGTCGGGTACGCCCAGGTACATGCTGCGCGGCAGGACGATCCGCCTTTCCAGCGCAGGACGTGGCGCAAGGCCAACCCCGGCCTCGACCGGCTTCCGGATCTCGAGGCGGCGATCCGGCAGGAATCGGCAAGGGCCAAGATCGACCCGTCCGCACTGGCCAGATTCAAGGCCCTGAGACTAAATCAGGGGGTCAGCGACACGGTAGAGAATGTGCTGCTAGATGCCGACGTTTGGCGGGAAATCGAAACCGAACAGGCGGCGGAAGGGGCCGCTTACGTGTTGGGGATCGACCTGTGGGCCAGAATGCGGCGATGAGTGCGGCGGCGGCCTACTGGACCGACACCGGCGGGCTGGATTGCTTTGCAGTGTTCCCACTGGATCCAAGACTGCACGACAGGGGGCTGACCGACGGCGTCGATAGGCTCTACACGGAGTGCGCCGAACGTGGCGAACTCCTGCAGGCCGGTTTGAAGGTGTCGGACGTGGGCGCACTGTTGGAAGAAACTTTGAACCGATGGGGGCCTCCAGCTGCCATTGTGTGCGATCGGTGGCGGGAGGCGGAGCTGCGGCAGGAGTTGGTCAAGCAGGAGTATCCGGGCTGCCCCCTGGTCGTCAGGGGCATGGGTTTTCAAGATGGGGGCGCGGATGTGCGGGAGTTCAGGGCGGCCTGTTTGGATGGACAGGTGCAGCCGGTTCGCAGCCTGCTGCTCCGGTCAGCCATGAGTGGGGCACGGGTCGCGACCGATCCGGCTGGCAACAGCAAACTAGCGAAGGGCGGGCAAGGTCGGCGGATGCGATGCCGTGACGATGCGGTGGCGGCCAGCATCCTGGCAGTGGCGGGGGGCGCAGACGGGCAAAGGCAGAGGCCAGGCGGCGACCTTTTAAGTATGTGGTGCTGTGAGAAAGTGTCCCTCTTGACAAATCATTGTAATGGCTTTATAATGACATCACAATGATTTTGGCTGACACACACAAGGGGAAAACTATGGCGAAGAACACTCAGATCCAGATCAGGATGACCGAGACATACAAAAGTAAGCTGCTGGCAGTGGCCGAGATCGAGAACACGTCGGCGACTGAGCTTATCGAAAGCCTATTGGATCCGATCCTAGAGCAGTACGACTACTGTGAGCAGTGCGGTGACTGCTTCAGGGAGAGCCACCTTGAAGGCATGCCAGGAGACTTTATCTGCCGCGGATGCCTCGAAGGGAATGCCCCAGAGGAGCGAGGGTATGCTTACGGCTATCGGGAAGGGTGGAGGGACGGAAGCAAGGGGAAGCCCTTTTTGGCAGATGGCAAGAGCAAGCCGAGTCCCTTGTATATTGGCTACAGTCAGGGCTATGAGGACGGCAAGATGGAGAGGGAGGTGAGCGATGAAATCAGGTGAGATCAAACTCCCCAAGTTGAGGAATTCGCAGCTACGGCGACGTGGTAAAATACAACAATCTGGTTAGATCAAATTGGAGGAAAAATGCCAGAGCAAAACTTTACTGAAATCGGACGCTTGCACGTACAGGTGCAATTTAACGAGAAGGAATTGGAGGGCCTCAGGAGGGAGGGGAACGAAATAGCGACGCTGCTGCGGGTGATTGCAGACTGCCTTGATTTGGAACACGATGCAAAGGTTAAGGATTATACAGGGATAGAGAGAATGCCTTTGTTTCAGATCATCAATCCCCAGGCAAGATCCCAAGGCAAACATACCCGATACCCTCCGACACAGACGTGAGGAGGGTAATAAAGCGCACCCATGAATTGGAACAGAAGATCAGCGGCAATAAAGCACAGATAGATCGAGTTGCGGATAGGGAACGTAGTCGACCAGACTAGGCGAGAAGGGTGCAGGTTGTGGACGCCATAACTGAGAGTCTCTGGCAAGAAGCTGAGCAACACTTGCGGGCCTTCGAGCAACTGGCGCGGCGTACTGTTGAGGAAGCATGGCTGGCGGGTGATGCTCTGCTCCGGATCAAAGACCAGTTGCCGCATGGGAGTTGGCGGACAGGCTTGGAAGAGCGGGGCATTTCAAAAAGTACGGCGCATCGCTTTATCACTTTGCGCAAGCGATACCCTGAAATGTCCCAAGTTGGGACGTTTCGGAGCGTGCAGGCTGCTCTGACAGACAGCAAGAAGGCGCGCGAGACTGAGCGCGCAGTTCCGGCAAAAGAGAAGATCAACCCGACTTACGTTATTAGTTGCGATGACCTGTGGGATTGGGAGCGGGCGGAGCCAACGGCCCTGGCCCGGCGGCTTCTGGATGCCGACGAACTGCAGGAATTCAGCGAAAATGTGAAGGGGGAGATTCGCCTTCTGGTGGAGTCTTTCAAGAGCGATGAGTTAGTGTCGGCGGGTCTGTATATGATGCGTAGGCGTCTGATGTGCCATGTCAATATCGGCCCGCTGAAAGACGATTCTAATGCAATTGCCGAGACGAAACGGCGTCTGTCTATCTTTAGCAATAGCGTGGATCAACTGATAGGCGGTGCAAAAACTTCGCATGATGATGCAACCATCGAGCATACTGCACAAGACTGACCGCGTTCTAAACGCGTTGTTGGATGCGTCAGCGGCCAGGCTGGTGGCCCTAGGAGGGGCGGAACTGGAATGACTGATCGCTGCAGAGATTGCCATTTCCTGACAAAGTACACAACTGCTTATGGTCCCAGCCCTTGGGACAAAGAAGATCGCTTATTATGTCAGCCAAAAGGTAAAAGAGACAATGAATTCTTAACCAGGATTCCTGAGGAAAACCGTAGTTATTTTAAGGTTTACAAAGTGGGGTGTTACAGGGGTGAATGGGAGAGCGCTTATGACGAAAAATTTTCGAGACAATCACTAAAGGAAGAAATTTGGATGAATCGTGAAGGACAATGCTCTTTCGTAAATTATCCTGCAGGAAAGACATTTCCGGAAGCGCTAGAACGGTACCGGGAAAAAGAAGAAAGGCGAGAACGCGAACAGAATTCACGCTCCAATAAGATAATCATTGCCATTGCGGTGGCAAGCGTTGTCATTACGGCGATCATTGGGGCGCTAAGTATTGTTTGGCAATCGTTGAATAGCTAGGCAGGTAAGGTCTAATGGGCAATCTACACAAGACTGACTGCGTTCTGAGAAGGTGTTGACGGTCGAAAATCGGCCTCATCGACGCGTTGAGAGCGATTCTAAGCGTGAAACACATAGGGCGACCTCCCCACCTGCGGCAAAAGAGGGGGAAAAAGGAGGCTATTTGCGGGCTTATCGGGGGAAAACGGCGAAAATCGTCCCACTGAGAGGCCTTTTGAGCGACTCGAGGTACTACGGTATGGCCCAAAACGGTGGTTTTGGGCTGTTTTGCTCCGTATAATAATTAATTATACGAAGTGAAAATGGAGGCAGAACAAATGAGACGAAAAGGGTTGTTTTTGGTGCTTCTGGTGTTGCTGGTTGTGGTTCCGGTGGCGCAAGTGATGGCGCAGGGGGACATCACCCTGGAGGACCTAGCCGACCAGTTGGCGGCCTTGGTGGAACGGATGGAGGCTATCGAAAGCCAGTTGGATTTTACCCCCCCGGTTGACCAGGACGGCAACTGTCGGCTGGCACTCCGGAACCGCGTCCATCCCCAATCGATGGTGGCCTATCTGGAGACATACCCCGATAACCGATCACCGGAATATATTTACATCATCGAGGTACAAGAGGGAGAGGACGGTACCCTGATCACATTCCACACATACGAGAGGGGACAGAAAGACAAGAATGTGATCGAGACCTGGGACGGGTGCGAGTTCGTAGGGCATTCGGATTGGTGGGAGGAAGATTAAGACAGACCCAGACCGGGGTGTCTCAATCGCCCCGTAAAATTTCTTACCTGCCGGAAAGGAGAAAAAATGAGCGAACCTGTTTGGAGTAGCGAACATGACTGGAGTGAAGCCGGTATTAGAGAGGAGAACGATACTGTCTCCATAGCCAAGACTTGTCAGCGTTGTCAACTAACGAAAACTATCATTTACAGCTGGCAAAATGGCAGGATGGCCAAGCGATCCACCCACTATCAGAATGAGTCTATGCGCAAGAAGTACCACTGCGAGCGGCAAGCGAAAGGATGATCGGAGGCGCTGGGAGTCGGTACGGCGGCAGCGGGAATTCCCCAAAATGAGGAATCAGAGGGCCTGGACTACGGTAGACAGGAAGCGATGGGAGGCTATCCGGCGGCAGGTGCTGGAACGAGATGGTTGGAAGTGTCGGGTCTGTGGGCGACGTGGGCGGCTGGAGGTCGATCATGTCGAGCCGATGGGCGATGGTGAATTCGTCTACGACCTCGACCATCTCCAGGCTCTCTGTCGGGGCTGCCACATCCGCAAGACCCGCAGGAAGAACAGGGAGCGGCAGGCACGGCTGACACCGCAGCAGGCAGCATGGCGCGCCCTGGTGGACGAAGTTTTACAGAGCTGATACAATGCGGGCGGGCTATTGGCAAGGTAGCCCGCCCATGATATGAGGGTGGGGGTGGCCTAAACACACCCCCGCCCGCGTTTGAACCGGTAGACAGATTCGAGTCCAGAGAGAGCCGACAAGACATTGGCTTTTTCTGGACTTTTTTTATTCCCGATCGGAGGGGAGAGATGACACGCTTGCAGAAAATCCGGCTGCGGCAATCGGAAGTGCGCTCCAAGATTGCGGCCGAGCTGGACAGATCAGAGGAAGAGCGCACGGAGGGCGAGCTGGAGCGGCTAACCCGCGAGGCTCAAAGCGTCGAGGTCGAGCTGCGGGCTGCCCTGACGATCGAGCAGGAGCAGGCGATCCCCGATACGGTCGAGACGCCGGAGGGTCGCGAGCTGGCCGAACTGTTCAGGCGGTCGAGTCTGGCCGAATTCGTCAATGAGACCCTGACGGGCGCACCGCTGGACGGTGTAAACCTGGAGTTGCGCAGCCACCTGCTGGGCGACAACCTGGTCGGCTATCTGCCGGTCGATATGCTGCTCAACCCGGAGGAGCGGATCGCCGGTGCTGGTGGTCGAGGGATCGAGACCCGCGCCGATGGCGTGACCAACATCGCGCAGGCGATTCAGGACAATCAGCAGACCATCGCGGCCCGCGTCTTTGCGCGGTCGGCTGCCGCATACCTGGGCGCGCAGTTCCCGTCCGTTCCGGTAGGTGATGCCAGCTTCCCCCGATTGACGAGCGGCACAACCGCTGACGTTCGTACTGATGGCGTGGAACTGGACGGGACTGCTGCCGCCCTGACCACCGTCACGATCAGCCCCGTGAGGCTGACAGCCTACTACACGTTCGGCGTCGAGACCCTGTCGCGGATCGTCGGCTTCGAGGAGGCATTACGCCAAGACCTGCGGTCCGTGATGGCCGACAAGCTCGACAGCCTCACGATCAACGGACAGGCGGCGGACGGCAGCAATTCGCCCGTTGTGGCTGGCGTGATCAGCAGCCTGACCGACCCCGACAACCCGACCGACGCGGCGACCTGGTCGGACTACGTGACGGCCTACGACGGTGCGGTCGATGGCAAGTACGCCATCACGGATGCGGAGGTCAGACTGTTGGTCAATCCCCAAACGTGGCGGCACTGCATGGGGCTGCAGGTCGCGACCAGCGGCGACCTGGGGGTTTGAGGAGACCGTCGAGAGAGTATGGGGAGTAAAAGCGTGGACGATTCCCATCCGCATTGAGGAAAGTGAAGACCTGTGGGGGCGGTGGAATGCTGACAGCACGAATTTGCCCGGTTTGAGCTACAGAGTCCTGTTTGATAGAAAGGAGAAGCTCCTGCACGTAGCCAGTTACTGGTGGAGAATCTCGCCCCTACGCTAGCGCAGGCAATTGATTGCCTGGGGTCTCCTGAGTACTATATCGCTGCCATTGTCGAGGATCGTTATGACTGGCTGGAGTTCTCTCTCTGGTACGTGGAGAAAGGGTTTGTCATTCATGGTTCGTCTCGTCGACCGGTTATCTCCGGACAGTCGGATTGGCCGTCGATAAAGCCCGGGACCTTGATGGGGGGTTCTTCAGGCCCCCAAAAGGGTGACTTTATTGTTGTGGCGCCCGGCAAACTAGAACGAATGGCGATCGCCGTCTATGGTCCTTACCTGCAGGCTTGGGAGCTCTGTCTGATCAGACCGTGGCCCGGTTCGATCAGCTCCATCACGATTATGTCATTTGAGGAGTACCATAGTTGTGCAACATAGCCGACGGGCAGCATTGACACACGGCATCCTACCTGGCTGCGATGGCTGGACTGACGAAACGAATAGGACGCAGGTACCGAATTACCTGCCGACCCCATAAAGGTCAGCACTGCTTTTTGACAGCTGAATCCCCTCGCGCAGCGCCGCGCGCAGAACGCTCCCGACGACGTTGCCGCGGCGGGCAATCTCAGCGGGCGTGGTCACCACGATGTCTTTGCTGACGGTGAGGTCGCCCAAGGCCCGGCGCATTTCGACCGCGGCGCGGCGCTTGTTCTCCACCTCGTCCATGACGACGAGCAGGTCGTCGTCGCTTCAGCGGTTGTCGGTACCGCGCGCACGAGAGCCGAAGAGAAGGATGCGCGCAGGCTGGAAGCACGCCACAATGCGCTCCACCATGGTATCGACGATGGCTTGGTTGGTCACTGTGCGCCCCCGGCCTGGCTAGGCAAAGTTGCCTGTACTACGGCGTTGGCCGCGACGCGCCAAGCGGACGATCTCCGGCCAACGCAATACCAGGGCAGTATACCCCAAGGCAACCTGCGCACGGCCTTTCTGTTCGTAGATGCGGTGGGTCAACGCGCACGACCTCTTCCTCCTACGATTGACAATCTGCAAACACAATGTTATAGTTGTGTTGTGATCCCGGAATTCGAACACGACGGCAACTTGCCCCCAGGTGTCCACTGCGCCACCTGGAATCTACTCCATGACCGATTTGGGACAACAAGGTGGCGTCGCCGGTTGCTCGGCGGACTTCGAGTTGCTCTGGATGAGCTCCGCCGCGCCGGTTGTCTTACAGCCTACGTGGACGGCAGCTTCGTCTCCTCCAAGCCGGAACCTGGCGATTTCGACGCCTGCTGGGAGGAAGCGGGCGTGGATCTCGACAGGCTGGATCCCGTTCTGCTGACATTTGACGACGGCCGCGCTGCTCAGAAAATCAAGTAAAAGGGGGAGTTGTTTCCGGCATCCGCGGTAGCCGGTTTGGACGAAGGCGTTTTCGTGGACTTCTTTCAGACGGATAAGGATACAGGCGCCCGGAAAGGCATCGTAGCCTTAGATCTTGGAGGTCTGACATGATCAAGAATGAGCGGCAATATCGAATCACCAAGGCGCAAGCAGACCGGTTTTCCGAAGCGCTACGCAGACTTGATGTCGGTGCTGCAGACCGATCCGACCCCCATCCACGTTTGCTCTCTGTGCAGAGAGAGGCGCTGCAGAGCCAGCTATCTGACCTTGAGGCGGATATTCAGGAGTATGAGGCCCTCAAGGCCGGAGACTTTGCGTTTGGGCAACTGAAGGGTGTTGCGGAACTCCCCAAGCAGTTAATCAGGGCGCGCATTGCGAGCGGCCTCAGTCAACGCGAGCTGGCTGACCGCCTCGGTTTGAAAGAGCAACAAATCCAGCGCTATGAAGCGAGCGACTACGCTTCTGCAAGCTTTACCAGAATTCGAGAGGTGGTATCTGCTTTAGGCGTAGAGGTAGACCGCACCTTGCTTGCCGATTAAGGAATCACACGATAGTTGGCCCCAATGACTGGGCCACGAAATGGGAAGAATAAGGTGCATCCAGACGGATGCGGCCGATCCGGCTCGCGCCGGGTGGTCTGTCGCCATCCGAGCGCGAACATCTCTTCACCTGGAGTCCGACAGTCATTGCTTTGACGCTTTCTGCCGCTCTGCCCGTGCACGCGGCTCAGGCGACGCACCATCTCGCGGACAGTGCGCCGGTTTGCCGGTTTGCGGGGCCCAGCCGTCGCACGTCGCACGGTCCGCAACAGGCGCAGCTTGCCCGCGCCGGCGGAGTCAGGCCAGCCATTTCGCCGCCCGCCCTGCCTCTTCGGCGCGCGTATAGACCTCGACCATCCTTGCCGTCTTCCAGCGGCCCTGCGCCATGATCTCATGCGTCGGCGCGCCGGCCGCGTCCATGCGCCGCGCTATGCCCACCCGTCCCGAATGGCCGGAGAAACCCGACCCCAGGCCCGCGCCCGCGCCGCGGATGCGGCGCGAAATCGACGGCGCCGACGACCCGAAGACCGAAGTCGAACATCACAAGCGCACAACCTGGCGGAAGAATTTGCGATCGATAACCCAAGTGTCTGACTCGGACGGCGCAACCTCCCAGGTTTCGGGCATCGTTGCGCCGTCCGAATGGGGATCTTGCTCTTGCTCGTTGGCTGGCAATAGAGGGATAAACTCCAGGTTGTAGTCGAGCATCCGTGGCCTTCCCAGCTGTTCCCATCGCCTGTAAATGCTTTCCAACTCCTCATAGAGCGAAGGCGCCTGATCTCCGTAAAGCTGGATCTCGTTTTCGCCCAGGAGTATAAAACTCTTCTCATCCCCAAGCCCCGTGCCTTTCCAACAGGTAAAGGTCCGGCGCGTGTGTAAGGCGAGAAAATAATGGAATTCGAATCGTCCAGCCCACTCATTAGGAGTCACGAGTGTAGGACCTGGAAGCTTTTTGAGGCCTTGAAAAAGAGGATATTCGCTATCTGGCGCAACCGTTTGGATGAGGTGAACTAATTTGCCCTCCTCATCGTCAGAGGACACAGACCACAGCTCCTGAGGAAACTCGCCACCACGAATCGGCATGAAACTTGAATATCCTACTATCCGTCCTACCACCCGTTCGTTGTCTTTCTCTACCTGCGCCAAAGGACAATGGCCAACGCCACCGTGAGAAAGAGGGATCAGCATGAATCCATCCGCGGCCAGCTGGGCGAGCCAGTGGGGAGAGAGGTCTGAACAACCCACGGTGACCACAACACGGTCATAGGGCGCATCGGTCTCACAACCATAGAAGCCGTCTCGGTGAAGGACATTGATCTCACCATAACCAGCCGCTGCCAACTGTTGCCGGGTTTGCTCTACCAGATCTTCCTGAATATCAAGGGTGGTGATCAACTTGGGATTGGAGACCAGTTCAGCCATCAAGGCTGCGCTATACCCGGAGCCGGCGCCGATTTCTAATACCCGCATTGCAGATTGTAGCTTCAGGAGTTCCAGCATTTTAGCCGTCAATCCAGGTTGCGAGGATGAACTGGGGTCGGGAGCCCACCGGATCATGATGGCTCTGTTGGAATAGATCATCGCCAAATGCTCGGGGTTGGCGGCGTCGATCTCCAGGATATCTGGTCTCCGATAGGATCCACTATAGGATTCCTTGATGAACTGATGACGTGGAACTTGGCGAAATGCCGCCTCTACGCTCTTTGACTGGATGCAACCTTCTTCCTTCAATAAGGTTACATAGTGGTTAATCAGATCTGAAACATCCATGATCATCTTTCTCCTAACCTGAGCTCGGAGTTAAATCAAAGCGAGTAGCTTGCAATACGAGTTCGCAATCATTATATCTGGTATATGGATGATATGAATACACAATATACAGATAAGGTGATCAGAGTGTTGGCGACAACGAATCATAACCTGATCGGCGTAGATCTGCATATAGTGCTCCGCAAACTGGTGACAAGGCTCATTAACTCCGCATTCACGTTAAAAGGTACGCACATTCATCTAGCCCATAAATTCTTGGGGTATTGATCCTCAAATCTTATGGTTAACAGTGACATCGGACTCTCCCGCCCTCCTGACCCTCTTGTCAACGATAATTGTCGTCGATAACCTGACTGACGCCCACGAAAATTTCTGTATTGAATTCGAGACTCAACGCTTCCTTGCGTTGCCTGTTACTACTCCAGGATCAGTTGCAGAGGCCGGACAAAGTCTTGTCGCGCTGGTGTTTGAACCTAACGGAGAGGTCGACGTTGTTCGAATCAAACGATGGCAGAAAAAGGAGTGATCACGACTAAATAAACCCAATTTGTGGGAAGGCGTAATCCATTTGCACTGCGCCCCTACGCCAACCACCTCGCCGCCCGCCCCGCCTCTTCGGCGCGCGTATAGACCTCCCCCATCCTCGCCGTCTTTCAGTGCCCCTGCGCCATAATCTCATCCGTCGGCGTGCCGGGCGCTGCTGCGAATGCCGCAGACGATTCCTAAGCGGCAACATCGCCATTACCAATGGCGCGGCCGATCCAGAAAAGACAACCAGAATCACGGATCCAGCAATGATTGCTCTGTGAATGGACCAAGCTCGATAGGCTGGTTGATCACTATTGAAGGCCCGGACTTTTCGACAGCGACATCAAAGATATATTGCCGTCCGGCAACGAGTGCCGGGAGCACTTCTTTGACTAGATCCAATGAATGGCTGGCGTAGCGCAATACGCCAGATTTGAAGAAATCAGGCTGATGGAAGATAGAAATCGCGTCCTGATGGGGTTTGTTTCGGACCTGCCCCATTGCCCGGTCTTCGATATGCTCAAAAGAATTACGAATTTCTGTCAGCGCGGGAAATAGCGCAGTTATAGAGCTGGGCGCGGCCACCGAGGATGAAAATTGTGAAGGAACGCATCGGATCATTTCAATTGCACGGTTGAACGCGACACACATCATTTCGGCATAACCGAAGGGGCTTATATCGCAAAGTAACATTGGGGTTTTTACGCCCCACTTAGCCTGTGATTTTTCTGATTTTTAGGGAATTTGGTTGATCGTTCACCCCACAGGGCGCGGGCGACATTTTCTGGCGTGTCGTCTATTTTGAGGAGCTTTTCAGGTCGTCCGCGCCGCCGACTTGATGGGCTGGACGTGGCTGGTTGCTCTTTACTTGGTAGTGATTTGTTTGGTGTGTTCACTTAGGTTTCATCCTGTTTCATAGCTGGAGTCACGGGTATTATTCAGCATCTTCCCATTCGGAATGGTCGAGGAACTCACAGTGCGCCCACTTCTCCACCACAGTGCGATTGTTTGTGGTGTACTGGATATAGACTTCACTGCTGTCCACATCGAATGAAATGCTCGACAGGTACACGTTGCTGCTGGGGTCGATAGATGTGCCGTATTGAGTTCTGTACGCGTCAGCAGTCTCCTGCCGAATTTCCATTTGTATAAAGTCTCCCCTCTCCCTCTTTGAATGAAGGGGGTTCTGTGAAGTGGGCCCCAAAAACTGGACCACGGGCTAAGGTGTATAATGGAGCAGAACACCAAGCACGTGGAGGGGCAGATTCATGGTCAAGAAACGACGGCGACACACAGCGGCCTACAAGTTCCGAGTGGCGCTGGAGGCGGTTGAAGGCAGTAAGACGATCAGTCAGTTGTCGAGTGAACATGAGATTCATCCCAACCTGATTCGGGCCTGGAAACGGCAATTGCTGGAAAACGGGCCTCGGGTCTTCGCTACGAACGGCGAGCGCAAACAAAAGGAGCAGGAGGCACAGGAAGCAGAACTTTATGAACAGATCGGGCGGCTCAAGATGGAACTTGAGTGGTTGAAAAAAAAAGTTACCCACTTCGGTCAGTGAGAGACGGCATATGGTCGAGGTAGCAAACCCGACTCTAAGTGTACGGCGGCAGGGTGAACTGCTCGGGCTCAATCGGTCGTCGTACTACTACCACGCGGCGCCCGAGTCAGCACTGAACCTGCAACTGATGCGCCTGGTTGACGAGCAATTTCTGCGCACCCCCTTTTATGGCTGGCGCAAGATGACCGCCTCTCTGCGCCGGCTGGGCTACGCCATCAATGGCAAGCGGGTCAGACGGCTGATGCGTATGATGGACATTCAAGCTATCTACCCCAGGAGAAGCAGCAGTTCTCCTGGCAAGGGACACAAGCTCTATCCTTATCTTTTGCGCAACCTGCCGATTACCCACGTCAACCAGGTCTGGAGCGCAGACATCACCTATGTACCGATGCCTCGTGGCTTCATGTACCTGGTCGCTGTCATTGACTGGCACAGTCGCTATGTGCTCGCCTGGCAGCTTTCCAACACGCTGGACGGTATCTTCTGTCTCGATGCCCTGCGCCAGGCGCTCTGCAAGGGTCGGCCCCAGATCTTCAACACCGACCAAGGCGCACAGTTCACGGCCGATGCCTTCACTACCGCTCTGTGCGCAGCCAACATTCAGGTCAGCATGGACGGCCGCGGCCGCGCCCTTGACAACGTCTTCTGCGAACGCTTATGGCGCAGCGTCAAATACGAAAACATCTATCTCAACCAGTATGACACAGTGCGTCAGCTGCAAACTGGGTTGACCGCATACTTCGACTTCTACAACCATGAGAGACCGCATCAAAGTCTCAACTATCGCACACCGGCTGAAGAGCACTTCGTGCTCTGATCAGAGCCGACCGCATCCGTCTGGATGCACCTTATTTTTTCAGTTTCGTGGTCCAGACATTGGGACCCACCATACTGGCACATGCCATCATCCATGTAGATTACGTCTGGTGACCAGGGGTCAGCAAACATCGCTTCGAGTGCTCCTTGTCGCTCTTCCAGCGCCGTCAACTGATCGGCCAGACCTTCAAGCGTCAATTTCTCTTGTGCCAAAAGTGCGCTAGGAATGAGCAATGCTAGTAATCCGATGATGATAAGTGTCCGTTTCATGGTTTGTCCTCCTCGTGTTTGGCCTCAGACCATGTTTTGATGATGGGAATGACAAGATAGGGGCTTGACTCTTACAAAACAGCCATGTAGCCACGTTTCTTGTTTTCCCTGCGTAACCCGGAAAGGGTGAATGTGTTGCTCTTTAGACGGTTGCACGGACTGCATAAAAGAACGGAATTGGCAGTTTGGGGCTTAATGGTTATAGGCCGATCTCAGTAGGCTGGAACGGTATAGATGGAGTCTACTCCTTGATGATCTCGCAGTTCCTCATGTTGATTATGGTGCTGCTTCCAAAATATAGTTCGCCTCTCAAGGTAACTGACTCGCCTGCATTTAACTGAAGGATCTCCTCTTGGCTCGACAAGGGAAGTGAACAATCCAAGTGACTGAGAAAGCCTTCACCTTCGAGCGTTATCTCGTATCTTTCCTTGCCTGAAAAGAAACCCCCGCCTTTCTTTTCGATGTCAAGGATAACTCCATTTACTTCAATGACTTTGTGTAGATACTTGCCCTCGGCACGAGCTTCATTTGCCCTATATTCGTCGAAGATGTCCCCAAGTCCATATCTGGGAACAGTTACTGCCGGAACAGGAGTTGGTGTTTTCGTCGGAGTGGCTGTTGGCTTGACAGGCGTGATTGTTTTCGTGGGCGTGGCGGTTGGTGGCGGCGGAGCAACTTTGGTTTCTAGTGCCTCAATTCGGCTACTTAGATCGGAAGAGGTTTCAAATAAAGCGTCGATGCGGTCGGACAGCGATTGGAGAGTAATGTCGTCCTGGGCGAGAAGAATGCCGGGGACCACGAGGGCGAGGGCAACAATGAATAGTATGGCGATGTGTCGTCGCATAGGAATCCCCCTATTTGCGCGATATGTTGTATGTGGCACAATTGCTCTACCCCTCCGTTAGAAGATCATAACGCAAGGCAACTCTAACTGTTGGGGCTTAGTGTTCAAGAGGATGAGTTCGGGTAGTGTACTGTGGTGGCAACACCTTACCATCATCTTGACCAGTACGCAATCTCATGGAACGCTGCTCGATCTCTCATTCTTGCACTCAAATACGCTTGCGGTTATTCTGTGCGGCTAGAAGCTAGTGGCTGTATATCGTCATAACACCAACCGATTCCCGAAAAACGGGGATTTCGGATGATGCGTATTTGCCACTTCCATCTCTACGCGTATACCCTAAGACCGGAAGTTGGTGGCTGCACATCACCCTTGAAATCACGAAGGGGGGTCATGTTGTGTCTGCCAATGCGCCCAGAATGATCATTGGGTTACTTGGTCTATTACTAACACTGCTGACAGGCCGATGGGAATAAGTTCTGCATTGAAGATGGGAGGCGTGTCTTCAATGCAGTCCTGACGGCCAAAACGCCTTTGTTGGATTCTGCAATGTACGTCGTTGCCTATGCTCGATTTACTTTGTTGGTCTTGCAGATTGTGTGAGTTAGCATCACACTTCCCCTAATACGTCATCTGGTGTGTGGTCGCCAGCTTCGACATTTCGTACAACCTCCCATTACTTCATTGCGATACAAGCCTATTTTTTCTTTCTAGGAACAATCCAGTTCAGTTTCTAGGAGTTCTGAAAGTCGTTTGATTTCTGTTTTCAGATCACAAATCTCTGATACGGTTTCCTTCAAGTCTGGTGGAAATTCAGGCCACTCAGTATCCGGCTTGACAATGTGTGGATGTGTGGGGATTGATGAATGAACACACTCAAACTGATTACCCATCACCTTGGTGACTTCCGCATCCTCCACCTCGTCATCAAAGCAATCCGCCAGAATGCGCAGAGTGTTGGCTGATTGTTTTGCGCGACACAGGCGGTTTTTTAGCTTCTTTTCGGCCTTGTCCTTCTGTTTGAGAAGCGAGCCAACCTTGGCATCATGCTCGTTAAATGTCATTGTCGATCCTCTTGTTCATCGGCTACAGGGACGCGCTGTCGCTATCGCGCCTGCTCGCATCCGTCCTCACATCAGCAGATTATAGATGTCTTTATCAGAATCTTGACAATTGTGCAATTGGTCGCACTGCGTTACAATAGCCCTGCTATCCAAGAATAGCGCAATAATAGTATAGTAGGCTGATGCGCGACGAGAGAGACTTCGCAATCGAAGCGCCGAAGGGGCAAGCCGACAGGAAGACCCAACCTGTCCAGTGACACTCTCAGGCAAAAGGATCGTCGCGATACGGCACCTTTGGAAAGCGCCGCTCCGAACGAAAGAGCGGCCACCGACGGGGCAAGCGCAGGCTCCAACAGGCCTGCGGCAATCTCTCAGGTCAAGGACAGAGGCAACGGGCATTCAAAGCGAATGCCCGTTTTTTCTTCCCGGTTTCGTTGTCTTACGCCCGTGTTGCAACCGGCGGGGCAGCCGAAATCAGACGGAGACCAGAGGAGAGAGAGATGAGCGCTGCTGCCCACCTGACCCCCACAACTCCCGCCCGCAACGGCTTCGATTCAAACTCTGACCAAGGTCTGCAAGCGCGACCCGAGCAACCCGCCGCGCCGACCTCAGGGCAGGCCGGTATGCTGCAACCCACCGACGCATTCGTCCACCGGCATCTGGGACCCGCCGCCGACGATGTGCAGGCAATGCTGGATCTGATCGGCGTGGACTCAGTAGACACACTGATCGATCAGACTGTCCCCGCCCAGATTCGTTCCGAACGCCAACTGGCCCTGCCAGGCCCGCGCCCGGAGTCCGATGTGCTGGCGGAAATGGCCGAAATCGCTTCCCGCAACGAACTGTTCCGCTCCTTCATCGGCATGGGCTACTACGATACCATCACCCCTCCTGTAATCCTGCGCAACATACTCGAAAACCCCGGCTGGTACACCCAGTACACGCCCTATCAGGCCGAGATCGCGCAGGGGCGGCTGCAAGCGTTGCTCAACTTCCAGACAATGGTGAGCGACCTCACCGCGCTCGACATCGCCAATGCCTCCCTGCTCGACGAGGCCACCGCTGCTGCCGAAGCGATGACCATGTGCAAGCGGGCGCAGAAGCGCGGCGCATCCGCCAACACCTTCTTCGTTTCGGAGACCTGCCATCCGCAGACGATCGACACGATTCGTACGCGGGCCGAACCACTGGGCTATCGCGTTGTCGTCGGCGACCACCGCCAATACAGCTGCGACGAGGATACATTTGGCCTCCTGGTGCAGTACCCGGACACCGACGGAACAATCAGCGACTTCCGCAACCTTGTCGAGCAGGCCCACGCGGTTGGCGCATTCGTCGTCGTCGCCACCGATCTGCTGGCATTGACACTGCTGACGCCGCCCGGCGAATGGGGCGCCGACATCGCCGTTGGCAGCGCCCAGCGCTTTGGCGTCCCGATGGGTTACGGCGGTCCCCACGCCGCCTTCATGGCGACCCGCGACGCGCTCAAACGGCAGATGCCGGGCAGGCTGGTCGGCGTCTCGCAGGACGTCCACGGCAGACCGGCGCTGCGCCTTGCCCTCCAGACCAGAGAGCAGCATATCCGCCGCGACAAAGCGACCAGCAATATCTGCACCGCCCAGGTGCTGCTGGCTATCATGGCCTCGATGTACGGCGTCTACCACGGCCCCGATGGCCTGAAACGAATCGCCCGCCGCATTCAGCTGCTCACCTCGATTCTGGCGACTGCCCTGAGGGACATGGGCTATCGACTCGTTCAGCACGATGGTGAACCGCTCTTCGACACGATCAAGATCGCAGGCGGCCCCCGCGCACAGGATGCCCTGCGCCAGGCGGCCAACGCCCGCCGCATAAACTTGCGCCTGTTCGACGACGGGGCGGTGGCCGTCTCGCTCGACGAAAAAACAACGGTCGCTGAACTGCGCGCGTTGCTGGAGATTTTCGGCGCAGACGATCCTCCACACCCCGCCCCCGCCGCATTGGACCGTCAAGCGAACTTGGCCGACCCTGACATAGCCAGGCGGGCCGAAGCGGTCGATCTGCAATACCCGCCGCCTTTCGCCCGCACAAGCCCTTTCCTGACCCATCCGATCTTCAATATGTTTAAGTCGGAGACCGAGATGCTCCGCTATATCACCAAGCTGCAAAACCGGGATCTCTCCCTCGCCCACTCAATGATCCCGCTTGGCTCCTGCACCATGAAGTTGAACGCCACCGCCGAGATGATCCCCGTCACTTGGCCGCAGTTCGGCGGGATGCACCCGTTCGCCCCGCTGGAACAAGCCAAGGGCTATCAGATTCTCTTCTTCCTTTTGTCGCGCGCCCTGCAGGAGATCACCGGTCTTGCGGCCGTCTCCTTCCAGCCAAACGCCGGTTCACAGGGTGAATACGCCGGTCTGCTCGTCATACGCGCGCTGCACCGCAGCCGCGGCGACGAACGCCGCGATATCTGCTTGATCCCCTCCTCCGCCCACGGCACCAATCCGGCCAGCGCGGTCATGGCCGGCATGAAGGTCGTGGTCGTCCGTTGTGACGAAAAAGGCAACATCGACGTAGACGATCTGCGCGCCAAGGCCGAGCAACATGGCGAGCGCCTGGCCGCGCTGATGGTCACCTATCCCAGCACGCACGGCGTGTTCGAAGAGGCAATCGAGGAAATCTGCCGGATCATTCACCGGCACGGCGGCCAGGTCTACATGGACGGCGCCAACATGAATGCGCAGGTGGGACTCTGCCGGCCCGGCGATATGGGCGCAGATGTCTGTCATCTGAACCTGCACAAGACCTTCTGCATCCCTCACGGTGGCGGCGGGCCTGGCATGGGTCCAATCTGCGTGGCCGAACACCTGGCTCCCTTCCTGCCCGGTCATGCCGTCGTAACGTCGGCAGGCCGAGAGCAAGCCATCGGCGCGGTCTCTGCTGCGCCCTTCGGAAGCGCCAGCATCCTGCCGATCTCCTACGCCTACGTCGCTATGATGGGAGCCAGCGGTCTGACCGAGGCCACCCGCATCGCCATTCTCAACGCCAACTACATCGCTGTCCGCCTGCAGCACGCCTATCCTGTCCTCTATCGGGGCGCGCAGGGACGGGTGGCGCACGAGTGCATCATCGATACGCGCTTCCTCAAGGATCACGGCCTGCAGGTCGACGACATCGCCAAGCGGCTGATCGATTTCGGCTTTCATGCGCCCACAATGTCCTTTCCCGTGGCCGGAACGCTGATGATCGAGCCGACCGAAAGCGAGTCCAAAGATGAGCTGGACCGCTTCTGCGAGGCCATGTTGGCGATACGGGCCGAGATTCAGGCTGTGCAGGATGGCACTGTCAGCGCCGAGGAATCTCCTCTGCGCCATGCCCCCCACCCGGCTGACCTCGTTACCGCTGATCAATGGTCCCGCGCCTACAGCCGCCAGAGCGCCGCCTTCCCCGCAGCCTGGGTACGCGACAATAAATTCTGGCCCGCCGTCGGGCGCGTCGACAACATCTACGGCGACCGCAATCTGGTGTGCGCCTGCCCGCCGTTGGAAAGCTACGTCTGAAACGAATTTCGGCTGCCTCATAGTTCGTATCGCGTCGCTCGGCGTGTCTCCAATGTGGCTTCTGCCCATCGATCCCATCAACACAAACACATCGAATCCCCGCCTTTTGGACGATGCAAACGTGGTTGACGGAAAAGAAAATGAATTATATAGTCTTGGGCGGAGTCTCATCGTTGAGGAGTGGGAAGGGCCGGTTTCAATTCTCTCCCCTCATTTCTCTCAACTCACTCCTCTACTTGTGTCTTGCCAGCGGCAAGGAACTTAACAAGCAGGCATGCAGAAATGTCTGATCAAAATGGGAAGAAGCAGACGGGAACGCGCGGCACGCTCAACCGGCGAGATTTCCTGCGCAATGCAAGCGCGTTGGCCGGACTTGGGCTACTGGCAGCCTGTGCGCCGGCAGGTCAGCCTACAGGCGATTCGAGCGCGGCCGCGCCCGGCGCAGTGAAGGGATAGGAAGCCAGCGGACGGACAACATTCGCTCTTAGCGCCGACAATGGAGAGTTAACCCAAGTGGAACGAGGACACATCGCCCTGCAGGGCGGCGCCGAGTTTGGCGGCAAGATGGCGCTGCCGGACCGGCGCTGCATCGAGTTGGCTGGCGGCACGGACGCGCCCATTGTCATCGTTCCCACCGCCGCCGCCCCTGACAACAACCACGCGCGCGCCGGCGAAAATGGCCGCCGTTGGTTCAGCAGCCTCGGCGCGACCAATCTGCAGACCATTCCCCTAATCGATCGCAGTTCAGCCGCCGACCCGGTGTTGGTGGATACCCTGGCCGACGCCCGGCTGATCTATCTGTTGGGCGGCTTTCCCGCCTATCTCTGCCAGACCCTCCACAATACGCCGGCGTGGAAGGCAACGAACTCCGCCTATGCAGAGGGCGCAGTGCTGGCCGGAAGCAGCGCCGGCGCCATGGTCCTGTGCCAGCATCTCTACGACCCGCGCGCACAGCAGGTCATACCCGGCCTGGGGTTGATTCCCAACGCCTGCGTCTTGCCCCATCATAATAACTTTGGTAAGGGCTGGGCCGAGCGCCTGCGCGCATTGCTGCCCCGGGCGACCCTGGTCGGCATCGACGAAGAGACTGGCATCGTCAACGACCTGTCGGAGCACGCATGGACCGTCTACGGTGGCGGCGCCGTCACCCTCTATCTGCCCGGCCAGCCGGTATCCCGCCCGCAAGTCTACCCACCCGGCGGCGAACTGTCCCTCTCTCTTCACACCTGAATTCGGATTCGCTCAGAGCCGCACGATCCGGAAATTCTCAAAGCGGATCCAGTGCTCTGCGTCCGGTGGGCCGTTATAGCACTGGATGCTGACCTGCTCCTCGTCCGCCGCTGGCAGTTCACCCCCGGCAGCCGTCTCATATTCCGACGCCCCCTCCGGGCGGAACTGCGCCTCCCACGAATCGGCGTTGACCACGAGGCGCAGGCGCACACTCTGCCTCGACATCGGCTTGAGGCCGGGAACAATACAGATGTTTCCGTCCACCAACTCCTTGACCTCTTTGAAGACAGGCTCGCCGTTCTGATACCAGGTGATGCCGGCCTGCTCAAACTGCTGCCTCGGCGCTTTGTGGTTGAAGATCGTTACTTCGATTGCATAGGGGCCGCGGCTGCGATCCGGCGCCGGGCGCACCAGCGCGTTGCGCACCGTAGCCGCCAATCCCGGCTCGACCATGATCTCCAGGCCGCCCTCCCGCAGCCGCCAGCAACCTGGATTCTCGCGCAGCCAGAACCAGCCGGCGTCCAACTGGTCGTCAAACTGCTCGCTGAACATCACCTGCTGATCAGATTCGCTCATGATTCCATGCTCCCTGTGTGTTATCCTCGCCAGATTTACAATGCCATAATTCTATCATCTACCGCTTTTCAACCACTATCTGAATCTTCCGCTTCCATAATTTCTTGCCATCTCCCAATCCCCCAGACTCTGATTCAGACAACGCCTGCCCCAAGTCTCCCTGACACGCTCTCCTACGCGGGTGCATCCCAATTTTAGGGGAACGTGTCCCTGGGATCGCGGCTGTCTCGCCCGCAGCCGGTTTCGGTTCCCGCGCCTGTTGAAGAACTTTACCAGGAGGTGACGGAGGCAGGTCGCCTGTGGACACAATCGGACCGCAGTTCGCCCGACTCTCGGGAATGAAGACGCCGCCTGGGCCGCTGCCGTCAACTGTCTCCCTCATACCAACTGCATCGATCACAGTTCGGACAACTGCTGAGCATCCTGCTCCTTCAGAGCAAGTCAGCAACCCACCCCCATACTGAAATGCGCCCTGGGATTCCCAGCAACTGCAAACTCTTCAATCTTGTAGTACAATTGTGCTGCACATAGACGAACGCAGCCGCGGCCCTGCCGCAATTGCAAACCAATTTGAAACGAATATCATGACATGACGCACATCCTGCCCCCGGCGCGGCAACCATGCGCAGCAAACTGCTGCCCTCCCTGCCCAGCCGGAGCCGCAACCGCCCGTTGCCCGCCATACCCGGAAAAAAAATTTGGGACGAGAAATGACGAGAAATGACGAGAAATGACGAGAAATGACGAAAAATGACGACAAGATACGACACGAAATGATAGAACACGCCCAAACGTTCCCGGACACAAAAAAAAATATGGCGCGACTAAACGCGACTAAACGCGACCAAACGCGACTTGGCGCGCTCGAATTCGCTCGCAAACGCTCGTAACTGCTCGCAAACGCTCGCAAACGCTCGTGATCACTTACACTGGCACACCTGACATGCGCGCCCCTCGCGTCGCCTGCAGGCAGTCCGGAAACCCGGACGCAGCCGAAATCTCGCCCCCATTCTGGGCTGCACCCGCGCCAGGCGTGAATGCCGGCACTGCAGGCGCGTCATTCGGACCGTGATTTGTATGCTTTGTAAATAGAGCGGACATCCAAGTGATTGCGATGCTCTCAATCGTGTTGCGCGGGCGCGCAGAGCGCAGCGCAACTGCTCAGCGCCGACGGGCGCTTCCCTTGCATGGTTGCATCCCAGTTTGTTTGAGGATGAAAGTGGGTAGACGAGGAGAGGGGAAGGAGAAGAGCAACGGGGCAGCGCAAGCGTTTCTAACGTGCCGCAGGACTCTGCTCAGTCAACCCTGCCCTCAGCTGCTTCAACGACCTGCTTTGACTTGACGCACAATAATCTGGGCTGCACCCTCCTTTGCAGGGCAATTGCATCTGAATAGAGTCGAAGCACCGCAATGCTGCCATGATCTCTTCCAGATCGGGTTCAGACAATGAAAATTGCACCAATAATGGCGCGCAGGCTGTGAATCTGACCGGTTTCGACGACTGACGGCCTTTGTTGCGCTGAATTTCCGTCGTCAATCAGCAGGCTTACAGCGATTTCCACCAATTATCACGTCCTTTTGTTAGGAATCCCGACAGAATTGGCATACAGAATGGCATACGGATTTAGATGCGTATGCCCTGTGCCCGGTGTCCTTGCAAGAGCCTGAACAATCGTATACGCTGTATCCATAGCTGAAAGTCCAAGGTGACAGCGAACCATCTCTGTACCTTAACAAACGCATACTTTTTTACAGAACATACTTGGTTGCAAAATCATAACGTCGCGACCGGCGCGACACCCTGCGCCAATCCGCAAAAACTTTTGCAGAAAGAGTAAGGCAGCACATGAATTCACGCGGCAATTCGCGCCACTTCGCGCCACTTTGATACTCTCCGCACGCCCCGACAGGATACCGACAGGTTACAGAGCAGGGCATCACATGAATTCATGCCGCGCTTTGCCCCGCACTGCGCCAGTGCGCCGCCCGCCGCGACGACGCCGGCGGCCATCGCCCAGCCTCCCGTCTCCCGTCTCCCGTGATGCACCGAGAATTTTCTTGCCCAATCTCACCAAATCTCTCCTACCAGCGCGCCTGCCTGTCAACCCATCCAACCGCCCAAGAATGCTTCGGATCTGAATCCCATATGAAACAGAGACTTTTCGGGCGAATGTAGCAACTGAATCGAGCCCGTCTCGCCTGCCCATACGCAATACGGTATGCGCAATACGCAACTCAGCAAAAAGCCGGTTCCCGATCTGGACGCACATTAGATGCGTATGCCCTGCCCTCGGATGCCAACCAATTGACATTCCGCACCTCTGCAACTATACTTCCCCCAATCCGACGCCGCACCAACCGGGAAGATTTTCGCCACGTCGCCTACGCCCACGAAAGGATGTTCAAATGGCTGAAGAAGTCCGCGAATTGCGCGTCTCGAATGACGCCGTAGACGATCCTGTCGAGTTGCAGCGCCGCATCGCTGACGAGGGCTATCTCTTCTTCAGGCAATTGCAGAATCCCGCCAATATGCGGGAACTGCGCAGTGTGATGATGGCCAAAATCCAGGAAGCGGGCTGGCTGCTGCCGCACACCGACCCGGTTGACGGGATCGCCGACATCTCCAAACAATGCACCGAGGGCGATCGCGAATACACTGCCGGGTACAGCCAGGTCTACAAGCTGGAGGCGTTTCACCGCGCCGGGCACTGGCCCGAAGTGACGCAAATGATCGAGAAGATCATGGGGCGGCCAAGCTTGCCCCATCCGCACCAGATCTCCCGTATCTGGTTCCCCAAATACACCGAACACACGACGCCCATGCACCAGGACTTCGTCCATTTTCAGGGCAACTTCGAAACGCTGACCAGCTGGGCGCCAATCGGGGATTGCCCCATCGAACTGGGCGGGCTGGCCGTGATACCCGGCTCGCACAAGGTCGAACGCGTGCTGGACCATCACTTCTCGCTCGGCGCAGGCGGCCTCGCAGTCGACGTTGACCAGGAGGAAGAGATAGAACCGATCTGGTATTCGGCCGACTACGAGGCCGGCGATACCCTCATCTTCCCTGCGCTGATGATCCACCGCGCCCTGCCCAACTACACGGAGGACAGGCTGCGGATCTCGCTGGACAACCGTTACTTCGCAGTCGGCGATCCGATCGCCGATCACATGCTCGAACCACACGGCCCCTGCGGGCTGACGTGGGAAGAGGTCTACCAGGACTGGGAGTTGGACGAGTACAAATACTACTGGAAAGAGTATGACCACCCCGTCGTGACGCGAGATCTGAGCTACGGTGAAAGGGGCTTTGCTGAGGCGTTGGAGCTGGCGCGCGAAGGTCATGCGCTGGCGTGTGTCAAACTGCAGCGGACGATCAGGAACGATCCCGAGTCGCAGGCGGCCCAGAAGGCTAGGGCGGTTCTGGAGGAGGCCGGCGTCCCTGCGTGAACAATAGCTCTTGCCGACAGGAGCTTACGGTGCAGCAAGGAGGCCCACCCGGGTCCCAACCGCTGGACGAGCGAGAAGAGAGAGAAGAGGGCGAGCAACGCGCTTCCCTCTTCTTTTCATGTAGCCCATCACTGAAAGCCCTGGGCAATTTCAATGCCATGGCATTAAACATACCACTGTCTTTTCGCACTTCCCCCCGAACCAAAAACTCAGGAACGGGACCCCTTCCGATGCCAACGATTTTGACCTCCGATCAACTCAGTTCGTATCGGAACAATGGATACCTCCATGCGCCGGGAGTAATCCCGCCCGACCTGTTGGGTCTGATGCGGACAGTTCTGTCACGCTGGGCGGATGACACGATCGGCGGCTGGCTCGCTCAAGGACTGATCGATGACCCGCGGACCGGTCTCGATTTTCAACATCGGCTGGCGCATCTATGGGAGGCCGCGGGCAGACCTGCCTACATTCGCAGCCCGCGTCGCGACCTCGTCAGCCGCGAGATGTTCGATATCCTCGTCCATCCCGCCCTCCTGATGTTGGCGCAGGACCTGCTTTGCACAACCGAGGTCTCCGTCCACGGAGTCTTCAACGCCCGCCCTAAACTGCCCGACCAGATCTGGACGCAGACACCCTGGCATCAGGATGCGCAATACTATCGCGACGCGGAGCACGTCCACGTATCCTCGATCTGGATGCCCCTTCAGGCGGTGGCGGAGCATAACAGCTGTCTACAGATCGCGCCAGGCCAGCATCGCGGCGCGCTGCACGACGGCTGGAAAGACCCCGAAACAGGCTTCCTCGGCCTTGCGCCGCAAGTGCGCCAACGGCTGGAGGGCATTTCGGTTCCAATGGCCGCGGGTGATGCCCTCTGCTTCACCCAATTGACGCCCCATCGCGCCCTGCCCAATCGCTCGAATCAGGTGCGTTGGTCGATCGATGTGCGTTACGAGCCGACCGCGCAGGCGACCGAAGCGGGCCGCAAACAAGGCTTCGTCGCCCATAGTCTCGACCATCCTGACTCGGTACTGAGCTACCAGCCGTGGCTGCAACAGTGGCAGGAGATTCCCGCCGGGAGTTACTGAGCAGCTGCGTTGCGATTACCCCAATGTCGGCCTTATTTTGACCAGGTGATCAACACCATTAGAGCGAAGCGCGATTGACGACTACTGACTCACAAGATCATCTGAAAGCAATATGGAACTGTCGCGATGAGTCTGACCCAACAAGAGCTGACCCGGTTTCACCGTCAAGGCTTTCTGCTCAAACCCGGCCTGTTCGAAGCGGAGGATCTGGAGCCACTGCGAACCGCCTTGACCGAGATCATTGATCGGCAGGCGCGCGCCTTACTGGCCGATGCACAGTTGACCCAGCTCTACGAAGAAGAACCGTTCGGCAAGCGTTTGGCCCGCATCCATGCCGAAAATCCTGAAGCCGGCGAGCAGATAAACCACCGGATTATCGGCAAAGGCGGCGGCGGCTATAACGGGCCTGCCATGCTGCACTGCATTCGACACCCCCCCCTGCTTTCCTGTATCGAGAGCCTGGTCGGGCCGGACATCGTCGGCTCATCCGTATGCCGCATCCGGCCCAAGCTGCCGGGCTGGCGCCGGGGCGAAGTGCCATGGCGCCAGGACGCCGGCTATACCTTGGCCCACTGCGACCGCCATCTCATCGTAACCTGCTGGGTGCCCCTGGTCGATGCGACGCTCGATAACGGCTGCCTGCACGTGATACCCACCGTGCATCAGGGCGGAATTCTGCGCCACTTTACTGGCGGCCATGCCGGCTTCCTCGAAGTGCCGCCGGATAAGTTGCCGCCGGTTGAACCGGTTCCAGTGCCCATGAAGGCGGGCGATGTCCTCCTGCTGACCAATCTGACGCCTCACGCCTCCTTTGCCAACCGCACGGACGAGGTGCGCTGGAGCATCGACCTGCGCTTTCAGAAAGCAGAGGTCCCCAACAACGTCGATGAGGACCCGGCAGCCTTTACGCCGGAACGGGATCCCGTCACCATGGCCTGCTATCCGCCCGAGGCCGATTTCGTCATCCGAGACAGGCGCGATCCGGCGCGGGAGATTCGCTCGGCCGCGCAGTTCAGGCAGGTGCGGCAACGGTACGAGAGCAATCGCCCCGCTTCGCCGGGACGCGGCTGGACGCCCTTGCAGGAGCGATGACGTGCGCTAACTCGGTACACGCCTGCGATGCCGTGTTGCCCGCAAGCTGGTCGACAAATAGATGTTGCGACCAGGCCTACGGCGTCTATCGCCGCGGCCTCATTGCGATTGCTCCTCGCTTTTCTTGACGTGCGCAATTTACCTTTTGGATGTACAATTAGCCAACTCTGAATGACCTTTTCACGCGTCGCACCCCCAGCGTACGCCTGACATGCATGATGGCCGCGTCCGCCGTGCCCACAGGCGGCCCGCGGTCTGACCGATGCACGTTGACCAACGTCATATTCCGCCCGCAATGACGCGGCCCGCTGTGCCCACAGTTGACGCTGCCAGCTTGGGGCCGCCCTAGAGATTTGTAGCGATTTGCGCGCTGATGAAAGGAGACCATCCATGAGCGTACAGGCGATTCAACGCGATTACAGCCTTTCCGGCGGTCATCAGGACGCTGTCGAACTGGACGGCGACCGCATCGAAGAGCGGTTGGAGGAGACCTGGTGGAAGCCGAAACTGTCCCGCCAGCAAATGAGAGAGATCATGCGGCGCCGCGACGGTCCCGGGCTCTGGCACTTCGGCCTCTGGTTTGCGCTTCTGGCCGCCAGCGGCTATCTGGCCGTCATCTCCTGGGGCACGTGGTGGGCGATCCCCGCCTTCCTGGTGTACGGGACCATCTACTCCTCTTCGGACGCCCGCTGGCACGAATGCGGCCACGGCACGCCCTTCCGCACGCACTGGGTCAACGAGGTGCTTTATCATGTAAGCTCCTTTATGACTTTGCGCGAAGGCGTGATGTGGCGCTGGAGCCACTCCCGCCACCATACGCACACCTACATCGTCGGGCGCGACCCGGAGATTCAGGTGCAGCGGCCTGCCGATCTTTTCAAGATCGCGCTGGACTTCTTCTACATTCGCAGCGGGCCGCCCGAAGTCTGGCGCATTGTGCGCAACGCATTCGCGCGGCCCAGCGCCCATGTGCTCGACTTTATGCCGGAACGCGAACTGCCCAAGATGTACTGGTCGAACCGCATCTATCTGGCGATCATCGGCGTTTTCGTGATCTGGTCCATCGCCATCGGCAGCTTTCTGCCCATCATGTTCGTTGGCCTGCCCCGTTTCTACGGCGCCTGGCTGCACCAGTTGCTGGGCCTCACGCAACACGCCGGCCTGGGCGAAGACACCTACGACCATCGCGAAAACACCCGCACAGTATTCATCAATCCCGTCTTTGCCTTCCTGTATATGAACATGCAATACCATATCGAGCATCACTCGATGCCCATGACGCCCTTTCACGCACTGCCGAAGCTGCATGAGGCGGTCAAGGATCAGATGCCCCCGGCCTACAATAGCCTGTGGGAGTGCTACAAGGAGATGATCCCCGCGCTCATCAAGCAGGCGACCGGCGACCCGGGCTATCAGATCAAGCGGCCAATTCCGCAGGACCCGGAGACCGAGGCCGCCGAGGGGACCTACGCCGCGCAAACGTCCGGTGAGTGGGTCGAGGTCGGCCCGGTTGAGGACATCGACGAAGAGGACGTCATCCGCCTCGACCACGGCAGCCGCACTCTCGCCATTTACCGGCTCAAGGGCGACCGTTACTACGCCACCGATGGCCTCTGCACGCATGAGTACGCCTATCTGGCCGACGGCCTGGTCATCGACGGCGTCGTCGAATGTCCGCTGCACAACGGGCGCTTCGACGTTGCCACCGGTCGCGCCTTGCGCGCCCCGGCCTGCGATCATCTGGATACTTACCCCGTCGAACGCCGCGGCAACACGCTCTACGTCCGCATCGGATGAACCGAACCGGGCAGGCCCGCAGGAGAACGGGCACGAGGCCGATCTCTCCCATGACCAATTGACGAGGAAGGGCAAACATGCAGATCGGGTTTATCGGCGTAGGCGGGATCGCCCGCAACTACTTGGGCAGTCTGGAAAAACTGCAGCGACCCGTCGCGGCCATCTGTGACATCAACCCCGAAACCGCCGCCCGTGTCGCCCAAGAGCAGCACTGTAACCGCTATACTGACCATCGCGACATGCTGGCGCGAGAGAAGCTGGACGCAGTGTTCATCGCCATCCCCCCCGCGGCCCACGATAGCCAGACAATCGACGCCGTCGAAGCGGGCGCGCACGTCTTCGTCGCCAAACCGGTCGCGCTGGACCTGGAGCTTGCCCGCCGCACACAGGCGGCGGTGGCGCGCAGCGGACGCATCAACCAGGTCGGCTACATGGCGCGCTACTCGGACATTACCGAACGGGCCAAGGAACTGGTCCAGGGACGCGATCTAGGTATGGGCGTCGGACGCTTCATGGCTCGAATGCCCTCCTCCCATTCCTGGTGGGGCAAAGCGGCCATCAGCGCCGGTCAGATCGTCGAACAGAGCACGCACATCTTCGACTGGCTGCGCTACTTTCTGGGCGAAATCGAGTCAGTGCAGGCGTTCGGCCACGATGGGCCGGATGATACGATCGCCGATTTCGATGACAGCACCACCGTCAATCTGCGCTTCGTCAACGGCGCGGTGGGGAGCATCGTCAGCACCTGTTCGGCACGCGTTCACGATACCTTCGTGACTGAACTGTTAGGGCGAGAATTCTACTTGCGGTTGAAAATGGACACCGAACTCACCGGCTACATCGATCAGGACGAAATCGACTATCGCGGTGAGGAACGCGGCTACTTCCGCCAAGTCGAACGTTTTGTGGCCGCAGTCGAAGCGCAGGACCAAAGCCTGGTGCGCACCTCCTACGCCGATGCGGTGCAGACGCTGGCCGCCACCTTGGCCGCCAATCGTTCGCTCGAGACGGGCCAGGTCGAAACCGTGGAGTGAGATATGAAATTCGGCACGCTGCAAAATGTCATCGAAGAGCCGCTGTCAACTGTTTTCGCGACTGCCGCGCAGTTGGGTTTTGACGGCGTGGAACTGGATTGGAGCGACGTCGCCTACGCGCAAGCGGGCGGCCAACTCGGCCCGGAAAACCGCGCCGCCATACGGCAGGCTGCCGCAGAAGCAAATGTAGAGATCCCCTCGGTCGCCGCCCATTTCCTCAGTAAAGGCGGACTGGCCAATGAAGGCAGGGAGACTTTCGGGCTGGAAGCGGTGCGCGCCGGCATCGCCCTCTGCGCCGACCTGGGCGCAGGCTATCTACTGCTGCCCTTCTTCGGCCCAGCAGTCGTCTCCAGCGCGCCCACTGTATCGCGTCTGGTCAAGAATTTGCAACTGCTGGCGCCCGATGCCGAAGCCGCTGGCGTCACCCTCGCGCTTGAACACACGATGCCGGCGCAACCGACGGCTGCGCTGCTGGACAAGATCGACTCCCCTAACGTCGGCGATTATTGGGATATGGGCAACTGCATGGCGCTTGGCGCCGACCCCCTGGAGGAGATCGCCCAGCTGGGGCAGCGCATCGTGCGCGTGCACGCCAAGGAGTATCATCAGGGAGATGATCCGCCCGGCACGACCGAGGAGCTTCACTTTGACGGGCTGAATCGAAAGCCGTTTGGAAAAGGCGACGTGCCCGTATCAGCGGTCCTGGACAGCCTGCGGCAAGTGGGCTACGACGGATACGTCGTCCTGGAGACGGGCAAGTTCGACGACCCCAAAGGATCGGCTCAGGCCGCGCTTGCTGTTCTGCGGGAGCTGACCGGAGATCAGGGCTGACCGCCAATCCGTACGGCATGGCCCGTTTTGAGGGCAAGGTCGCGCTGATAACGGGCGACGCGTCCGGGATCGGCCGCGCCACTGCAGTTCGCTTGGCCGCGGAGGGCGCGCATGTCATTGTCGCCGATTTGAACGACGAAATGGCCGTTCAAGCTGTCGAGCAGACCCGCGCGGACGGCGGCTCCGCGTCCTTCACGCAGGTCGATCTGGTCGACGATGCCGCCGTCGAAGCCTGCGCACGCGCCGTGGCCAGTGAGGTTTCTGCGCTATACTCGCTGGTCAACAATGCCGCGCTTCTGAGGTAAGGCCGCATACAGAGCGGCGAATGGGGCCCAAACTGGGAGATCGAGACGCGCACCGGTCTGCGCGGTTGGGTATTGATGACCCAAATGCTGCTGCCGTTGCTGAAATAGGAGGGCGGGGCCATTGTCAATTTGTCGTCCGAAGGTGGCTTTCTGGGACGACCTGGGATGTGGGTCTACGACGCGATCAAGGCCGGCCTGGTGTCGGTGACGAAGACGATGGCCCACGAGTTTGTCGACTATGGCATTCGCGTCAACGCGGTGGCGCCAGGTTGGATCGTGACCGAAATGCACTTCGGCCACCACGCTGACCCGGCCGCACGCAAGAAAGAGTTGGACGAGGAACGCATCACGTCCTGTATTATGCAGCGGCGGGCGGGCCCGGAGGAGGTCGCCGGCGCCATTGCTTTTCTCCTCAGCGAAGACGCCTCATACATCACGGGGACGACCCTGCACGTCGATGGCGGTCGCGTCGGCCTGAATTTGGCGAACCTGGGAAACCTGGGTTAGGCTCTTCCTTCTGGCACATGCGCTCGTTCCCTGTCGGCCGAGGCCTGACAGCCCGCCAATCCACATGACGCCAATTGCTCAAGGCTAACCTACCTGTCTGGCCGGGCGGCGGCACTTAGGAGAGTTGAATGGACGGTACGTTTGAAGGAAGGATATGGCGGGAACATCCTGAGGTGACGCTGGAAGCGTTCACGCGCGACGGCTACCTCGCCCTGACCGGCTTTCTGGACGCTGATCAAGTTGCGGAGGCCAAAGACGCGGTCGCCCGCCTAATCACTGAAAAGATACAGCATCTACCGCGCGAGCAGGTGTTTTACGAGAAGCGCGGCCAGTCCGAAACGCTGAAACAGATTGTGGGTCTCTACGGCCACGACCCGTATTTTGAACGCCTGATGTTCGGCAGCCAATTTGAGAGGCTGGCCGAACTGCTCCTGCAAGGCCCGGTCGCCGGCAAGAATATGCAATACTTCAACAAGCCGCCCCAGATCGGCAAGGCAACGCCGCCCCACCAGGACGGCTACTATTTTATGCTCGACCCCTGTGAGGCGCTGACGATGTGGTTGGCGCTTGAAGAGGTGGACGAGGAGAACGGCTGCGTGCGTTATGTGCGCGGCTCACACCGGCGCGGCTTGCGTCCCCACGGGCGCACGCAGACGCTCGGCTTTTCACAGGGAGTCACCGACTACGGCACGCCTCAGGACCTTGCCGATGAAGTCGCCTTCCCGGCTCAGCCCGGCGATCTTCTGGTGCATAACGCCATGACCATCCACCGTGCCGACGGCAACCGCAGCCGGTCACGCACGCGCCAGGCGATTGGCTTTATCTATTACTCGGAACGCGCCAAGGAGGACAAAGTGGCGTACGCAGCCTATCAGAAACGGCTGGCAGAGGAGATGAAGGCCAAGGGCAAGATTTGACGCCTATTTCAGTGCCGGTCCCGGTGTCCACTGCTGTTCAATCGGTTCGGCGTTCCCCTCATAAACCATCCTGAGCGGCTCCATCCGCAGTTGCTGCCGAATCTGCAGCGGCGTCGCAGTCACGCAGTTGTTTTCCTCCAGAAAACTTGTCGTGGCCTGTGTGCGCCCAGGCAGGTCCACAAAGTGTGGGTAGTACCACATGGTTAGCACCGTTCTACGGACGTCCGTCTGGTTGGCGTGCGCGGCGTGAAACAGCGTGCCGTAGCCCATCTCCAGGTCACCCGGCCTTCACCGGCACGTCGACCTCCCCCTCCGCTCGCCGAAAAGCCACATTCTCCGGATTGGCATAGGTTCTCATCTCATCCGTGTGCATGGGCGACGCCTGATCATGCAGCGCGTGCCGCTTGCGATGCGATCCCGATATCACCCGCAGGCAGCCGTTCTGCGCGCTCGTATCGTTCAGATAGAACATGAGAAAACACTGGATCGGCTGCCACGGATAGCTGACCGGATCGTCCCCAAAGCGCCCGTCCTCGTGCCAGAATAGCGGCGGGCTGTGCGGCGGCTTGCTGATGATGCGACCATGGCCGAACTTGGGTTGAGCGAATCCAAGTTGCGCCAGCGCGGCCAGCACGTTGGGATGGACGATGAGTTCGGCCAGCACGTCATGCTGATAGGCCATCGGCCAATCGATCAGCACCATGCTGCCGGTCGTGCGTTGCTGCCTGAAGTGCTCATCTTTCTGAAGTGCTCATCTTCCTGCTGGTCGAGAATCCCGTCGCTAGAGCTTCTCAGCCTGGCGACCAACTCCGGTTCAAGGACCCTTTCAAACACGGCAAAGCCGTCCCTGATGAACTGTTCCCGCTTGTCGATGGCGATGGTATCCACTCGTTCCCTCTCTCGCCTGCGAGGCGGAGGGCGCACACAAGGGGCGTGACGCCTGGTCAATCTCCGCGCCTCGCTCTTCAATCGCGCACGCCGCTGGAAAAGGCGCTGTCGCGCTCCGGCCGGTCCTCCTCTAGCCCGCCGGCGTCGACCCAGTCCTTGATACTCTGGATTGTATCCCGCAGCGTGTAGCGCGGCGAAAAATCGAGCAGCCGCTTGGCCTTGGACATGTCAAATTCGATCTCGCCGCCCTGCGCCATACTCCAGGGGAAGCCGGTGTTGATCTGGATTCCGGGCGCGACGCTCTCCAGAATAGCGGCGAATTCGGAGCCGCGCGTGGGACCGGGACCGCAGCAGTTGAACACCTCACCCGGCGCGTTGGGATGCTCCCCCGCCGCGATGTGCATGCGCGCCGTGTCGCGCAGGTCAACATAGTGGCACAACTCGTCCATCGAAAAGTGGGGGATCTGGACCGACTCGCCCTCCGCCAGCATCTCCGCGAACTCGCGCCAGCCGCGCCCGCCGCCCCGCCCGCCCGGCCCGGCCACCGCCGTCAGGCGCAGGGCAGTGACCGGCAGCCCGTACTGATGATAGAAAGTCATCGCCAGGATCTCCTGCATGAGCTTGGTGGAAGCGTAAGTGTCTTTGGGACGCGCTGGATGCTCCTCATCAACCGGCATGTAGTCGGGCGGGGCGAACTTCGTGGCCGGATACCACTCATAGGCTGAAACGCTGCTGGAAAGGACAAAACGCTTTACGTCCGTATCGCGCGCGTAGATCAGCAGGTGGGTCAACCCCAGCAAGTTGACCGTGACCATCTGCAGCGGGTCACCGGTATCGCCCGGCAGGGATGCCACATGGTAGATGAGATCAAATTTGTGGCTTCCGAGGGCCGCGCCAATCGTGTCGGGCTGCGTCATATCGCCCTGCAAAAACCTGCCCGGCATATCCGGAGGCTGCGCTGAGCGCCCAAATACGAACACATCGTCCCCGCCCGCCGCGAGTTGGCGCACAAGCTCGCGTCCAATGTAGCCCGAACCGCCGACAACGAGACTCTTGGTCATTTTCGATCGCTCCTGTCTGGCTCCTGCTGCCACAAGTGGCATTGGCAACCGTTAGATTCGTCCTAACTTCGTCTGAGCAACTCCGCCATACGCTCGGCGATCATCACCGTGGTCAGATGCGTGTTGGCGCGCGGCACTTCCGGCATGATCGAGGCGTCAATTACGCGCAAGCCGTCAACGCCGATCACGCGGCAGTCTGGGTCAACCACCGCGTACGGATCGTCCACCGCCCCCATGCGGCACGTTCCGACGATGTGATAGCAGTCGGCGCACTCTTGCAGAAGCCACTGATCGAGTTGCGCGTCGGTCGCAAAGCTCTCGATGCTTCGTGGACTTCCGCTGAGGGGATCCCCAACCGACATGTCTTCAACAATCTCCGAGAATGCGGGATGCCGGCCAATCTCAAACAGCTTCCGGACGCCTTCCCGCAGCCTGATCAGATCGCGCTCGTCCGAGAGCATGCGCTCTTCAATGACCGGATTGACCGCCGGATCGGGCGACGATATGCGCAGCCGACCCCTGGAGAAGGCCTGGAAAACTGACACGACGACCACGCCCCGCGCCAGCGCGTCCCCCTCAATGCCGTACACGTTGCAACTGGCAATCAGCATGTCGTTGAAACCGGTGTTGGCAAGCCCTGACGTATAGCGGACGCAGCAATTGGTGCGGCGCGCGTGCGGATTTCCGGCTTGGGATTCAGCGCGCAAGGTGAGGTGAAGCCCGACCGCCGGGTGATCCAGGACATTTTCGCCCACCCCCGGCAGATCCACGATGGGAGTGATGCCTAGCCCACGCAGGGCATGACCAGGACCGACGCCCGAGCGCATCAGGATGGCCGGCGAGTATACTGCCCCGGCGCAAATCAGAATCTCCCTTGCCCGCAAGGTCGACATAGAGCTTTGATTCGCCCGCCGTTCTGCCCCATCGTTGGCGGCATGCAGACGCACGCCCGCGGCGCGGCCTCCCTCAAACTCGATACGATCAACCAGCGCCTCGCCGATGACTTCCAGGTTGGGACGATCGCGCGCCGGTTCTAAGTAGGCATCGTTGGTCGAGACGCGAATGTCGTTCTTAATCGTCAAGGCCACGGGTGATATGCCTGTGCTGCCCGGCGCATGGCAGTCGTCTTCCCAACCGTAGCCCAGGTCGAGAGCGGCATCGCGCAACGCCTTATCGACCGGCCCCCACTCCTCAAGCGGCGCTCGAAAAAGCGGGATCGGGCCCCCGCCGCCGTGGTACGCCGGGTCGTCAAAGTTGAGATCGTCCTCCAACCGCTTGAAGTATGGCAAGACCTCTTCGCCCGACCAGCCGTCGCAGCCCATCCTCATCCAACGGTCGAAGTCGTCCGCCTCGCCGCGCAGGGCGATCAGGCCGTTGATGGCCGAACTGCCGCCCACGCCGCGCCCGCGCACAAACGCGCGCGGCCCCTGCACCTCGCTGCGCCGCGCCATAAGACCCGGCCACTGGTATATCTCCTGGTATTTCTCAGCCAATAAGATTTCGCCATGATTGTGGCTCTGCATGGCCGCCGGCGCTTCATGCGAACGGTAGTCGGGGCCGGCTTCGAGCAACAGAACGGAAACAGTTGGATCTTCCGAGAGACGCGCTGCCAGGGTCGCGCCCGCAGAACCCGCACCAACGATGATGTAGTCGAACATCTGCTCCCTCTCGATCTTGCCTTCTGTGGCGAATGGCGGAAGGAAATTGCGTGTGACTTGTGACCGCTGATCTAAAATCTGGCTGCTTGCTGGCCACTGAACTCCGGTGTGGATGCTTTAACCGAACGAGAGATACTCCATCGCGTCTTCGTCCGATTCCGCGTCCGCCCGGCCGCGGACGATCAACTCAACAACATCGTCCAACCCAACTTCAGAGACGTTCAGTACACCCTGTCTCCGCCCTCCCTTGAGGACCATGGCCTGGTCGCCGATCGCCAAAATGTCCGGCACGCGCTGCGTGATGAGGACGATTGAATGCCTTTCATCGCGCAGGTCCTTGATCAAGCGCAACGGCGTGTTGGCTTCCCGCACGCCCACCCCGGGAATTCGAAAATCCACAACTTCGCCGAACCCATCCAGCCTAACCCTTCGGCATGGCCGTAGAACGTCGTTTCGTCAGTGATGATGAATGTCATCCCTTGCACTGCCACCATGCTCAAGAGCGTGGCGATAGAAAAGTTGACCTTCATTTTGGTTACAAAGAAGCCATTGACCATGCCGACGCCGGCTCCGGCCAGTATGCCAAGCAGCGCGGCAAGCAGGACGCCCAAATCCTGGGCGAGAGCAAACTTTACGCCGCCAAACGCCATCGTGGCGCCGACACCGAGGTCGATTTCCCAGGCGATCATCAGAATTGTCAGGCCGATCGAGATGATGCCATCGATAAAGAACTGCGTTGTCATCTGCGTGATGTTGCGCTCCGTTGCAAAGAACGGAACGAATAGCACCGCGTACGTGAACGCTATCCCCAAGAGGACAAAGGCCTGGTACTCGATCAGCCACTGGGGGAGTTCCGCCCAACCTATAGTCCTGCCTGAGATCTGTCCTGCTTGCCTCAGCTCTTCACTCATTTAAGCCCCCGCCCGTCGCAGAAGTTCGCCGAAGCGGCAAGGCTTACTTTGCGTCGTCCATTTCTCATCAGCTCTCGATTTGCTCCGTCTCCACCATCTTTTCCCTGCCCTTTCTTGGATTGCAGCCAAGCTCGCCGTAACGATGTCTTGGGCGACCAGCTGAGTCGCCGGTTCAAATCTGAGGATTGTCAGCGAGTTGTTGAGCAAGGCGACAAGAATTGCACCCCAGACACCTCTGGCAACGCTGACCCTGCCGCCGAAGATATAGTTCCCACCCAGGACAGCCGCCGTGATCGCATGAAACTCGTAGTTCAAGCCGACAAAGTGGTGGCCGGAGCCGGCGCGCGCGCTGACCACCATGGCGGCATCCGCCGGGCTGAGTCCGTCGCAATGGACATGAGGATCCGGTAGGACGGGACCGGAACCCCCGCCAGCTTGGCCGCCTTCTCATCCTCGCCGATCGCGTAGACCCTGGCGACCAGGGAGGTTTCCGACAGACTCAGGTGCATGACGAGCGCAAGCCCCAGAAAGATGATTGTGGGCACGGCAATTGGCCCGACAAACCCATCGGCAATCAGGTTGAAAGCGCTATCGCGCGGCACTCTGCAGTAGTAGCCGCCCGCCGTCAGCAGGGCGACTCCTTGGAAGATCGTCATCGTTCCCAGCGTGGTCAGCATGGGATTCGCCCTCAACCTGTCAACCAGAAGACCATTGAATACGCCTGCGACCAGCCCCATCCCGAGACCGTACACGCAAGTGAAGACGATTCCGTTGCCGCGCTCCAGCATCGCGACCATGGTAACTCTGATCAGCGATACAATCGCACCGACCGAAAGGTCAAAACTCCCGCTGATCAACACCCAGCAGACGCCGGCGGTCACAATCCCGTCAATGGATGACTGCCGCAGTACGTTGATCTGGTTGCGGACCGTCAGGAAGCGGGGATTCAAAATACCCATCAGCACGATTAGGGCAAGCGTGAGTATGACCTGCGGCTCTTGCAGGAGGAAATAAGCCCAGGGCCTTCAACCTACCCCGATTGCGCGGCGTGTCAGTGGATGGATTGCTTGCAGGTGAAGAAGACGTCATCGTTGATTGGGAACAGCAACCTATTTTGCAAACTCTTCCTCAGCCCTTTACCGCGCCAGCCGTCAATCCAGCCACAATATAGCGTTGAATGAAGAGCGTTAGCAACACCGCCGGCATCGTAACCATGATCGTAGCTGCAGCCAGCGGGCCCCAGTTTACCGTTTCAAAGCTCAGCATGTTATAGACGGCAACCGGAAGTGTCCGTGTTTTCGGTCCCGATAGGACTACGGAGAACATGAAGTCGTTCCAGGAGGTTATAAACGCCATGATTGCCGAAACAACAAGGCCTGGAAGCGTCAAGGGCAGAGCGATTCTGAAAAAGCTTCCGTAGGGACCGCACCCGTCGACGGCCGCTGCATCTTCCAATTCGGGATTCAGGTCTTCGAAGAAACTGATCATGATCCAGACCACAAGCGGCAGACCGCCGACCATGTGACCCAGTATGAGCGCAAAGTAACTATTGGCCAGGCCCAAGCTGCGGCTTGCGGCGAACCAGGGTATCAGAAAGCTCATCGGCGGCACTAACCTGGCAAGCAAGATCAGCAAGGCCATCTCGTAGCGTCTCCACTTGACGATTCCATAGGCAGCAGGAACTCCAATCAACAGCGCGAGGCTGGTTGCTCCAGACCCGGCCACGATGCTGTTTCTTGCATATTGTGGAAACGGATGCTTGCGAAACACCTCGGCATAGCTCTCTAGCCCGAGATTGCTCGGAAGAAAGATCGGTGGGTAGGCCGTATTCTCCACCTGGCTCTTGAAAGAGAGCGAGATCATCCAGAAAAAGAAGAAAAGAGAGGGCAGCATGAGCCCCAGAATCACCAACCAGAAGGCGATCTTGCCGACAAATCTGAATTGCAAAGCAACCTTTTGTCGCTCGTCCCGTGGTTGCCCCAATGCGCTTGGACCTACCATGATGGATCTCTTCTCACTCGAGTCAGTATCAAAGCTGCCCCAACAACCAGCACGAAGAGCATCACCACCATGGACGAACTGTAGCCGACGTGATAGAAGTTGAACGCTTGCAAGAAGAGCAAGATGTTGATCGTTTCGGATGCGCGCCCCGGTCCGCCCTGGGTCAGTACAAAAATGGCGTCGAAGGCTTTGAGCGCGTCAATGGAGCGAATCAGCACAACGACGATGATGTAAGGCCAAATGAGAGGGAATGTCAGGTAGCGGAATCTCTGGATGGCGTTGGCTCCGTCAATTTTGGACGCCTCGTACAACCCGGGGGGCAAGGCTGCCAGCCCACCAAGCAGGACGAGCGCGGCAAACGGTGTAGCCTGAAAAGATTCCACCAGCGCAACGCTGGGAATGACTGTTTGGGACGAGGCAACCCATAGGCTGGGCGGTAGATTGACCAGGCTCAGCAGGTAGTTGAATACGCCCAGCGCCGGGTGATACATTAATTGCCAGATGAGAGCCACGGCGACTGGTGTCGCCATCATCGGCAATGCGAAAACCGACCTCAGCAGGCCGCGCCCGAGGAACCGCTGGTTGAATGCGAGCGCGGCGCCCAGCCCCAGGAGTGTTGGTATAAATGTTGCAAGTGCCGAATAATGCAAAGTCTTGACGACGCCCTGATGAAACCTGGGCGCCGACAGGGCGGTGACGTAGTTGGCGAGGCCGATGAACTCTGGGGGACGGGTACCGAGTTCCCATTTCTGGAGGCTCATGTATAAGTTCCAGATCAAGGGATAACCGATGAGCAACAGCACGGCGAAGACAGCTGGGGCGATGAAGAACAGACCGGCTTGGCGCTCAAACCAATCGCCTAGGGCCTTCGGGCGCCATCGATGAAGATTGCTAACTGCGGCCCTGCCAGTATCACCCTGTGACTCATGCATGCTCGGCCCTTTGCAGCCATACATGCAACTGGGATGCCCTGGTCGGCAGACGTGACAGGATCATTTCACTCTCTTCCCGGGTTTGGTCCTTCGCCCTGGCCCCTGCCCTCAATCCGCAGGACAGGAGCCAGGGATGTACTCTGAACGCCGATTCTTGCAGGCCTTGCGAAGCAGGCAGTATTCGCACACGTGTGGACTTTTGAACATTTGCCGCGGCGCAGTCGGCCTGACGATCCTTTACGAACTGCGCATGACAGGCTCAAGCTCATCCTGGGCATCTTGCAGCAGCTTTGCAACGTCGCCGCCTTCGATCGCCCGGGTCAGAGCGTTTCCAACCGCCTCGCCGAATTCATTGACCGGAATGATTTCCGGAATCATGGGCACTGCCACACCCTCCTTCAACGATTCTACGCAGGTATCGATCCAGTCCTGCGGCACGAGGCTGTTGGCGGCGAAATCGGGGTGCTCCCAAGCGGAAACCCGAGCAGCTGGCGAGCCGCTGATCATGGCCCTGAGTTGGTTACTCTTGTTGGTCGCCCACTGAAGGAAGTAGAAGGCTGCCTCTTTCTTTTGGCTGAACGGGCTGATCGCCCAGCCAACGCAGGCCACCGGACCGAACTGTCCTCCCGGCCCTGCCGGCAACAGGGAGTAGCCGATCTTGTCGGCGATCACCGAATTCTCGGGGTCCTCGGATTTCGCGATCAGGTCAGAACCATCTACCCACATCGCTGCCTGGCCTTGGCTGAACAGTGAACTGCATTCGAGCCAGTCATATCCGGTTGACCCTGGCGGACCGTACTTCTGGAGAAGCCGTACATACGTCTCAGCCGCCGCGACCGCCTCTGGGGTAGCAATTGCCAGGTTGCCGTCCTCATCCTGCCAACTCCCGCCCATGTTCCACAGGAAGGCCCCCCACATAACCCAGACTGCTGCCTTGCCGCGCATGGTAATTCCATACACATTGGGCGGATCGTGGAGTGCGTCGGCGACGGCTTCCATCTCTTCCAGCGTCTTCGGCTGTTCGAGGCCCTTTTCCTCCAGCAGATCTTTGCGATAGGCGTAGATAATCTGTGGCACAAACGAGGGCAGCGCGTAAATGTCACCGTTGTCCATGGTTACCCACTGCCAGCCGGCGGCAGCGATATCGTCGGCATCCCAACTGGGGTCGCTGACGTTCGGGTCCTTGAGAAAGTCGTTGATCGCGAAATACCAGCCCTCGCTCTGAAACTTCAGCTTTTCAATCGGAATCGCCGTTTCCCACACGTCAAGGCCGGTGTCATTGCCTTGCATGTAGAGAAGCGTCTTCTGTCGAGCTTGCGCTTCCGGAGCCAGCTCCCACTCGAGTTTGATGCCAGTCAGTGCATCAAACTCTTCTTCGACCTCGGCCACGAGCTCCGAAATGGGGTGATTCTCACCGTGTATGAAAAGAGTCTCCCCTTCGAAGCGCCGGTAGTCAAACCCATCTTTCGGCGGCTCAGCCGCGGGCGCCGCAGGTTCCACTGGCGCGACACACGAAACCGATCCAAGCACGGAGGCGCCAGCAGCCCCTGCGGTCATGAGCCTCAAAATCTCCCGGCGAGTCATCTTACGCATTTCCATTTCAGTACCCCCTCCTCGAGTTGTGGTGCGGGAGCGTTCAATCGCTGCCCGCTCTGCGAATAGGAAATTGCAAAGAACCTACCACAAGAATCGACGTGCCATGTGTGCGAATGGTTTGTATACGCTGTAGAATTTCGATTGGCAGCACCTTGATCGGGCAGACGAATCGGACTCTCTTGCCAGGAGTTCTCTTTCATTGCAACCGTTGGAAACGAAAAATAAATACTCGCATCCGTAAACGACAGGTCTTGACGGGGCAGTCTGCTTATCGGGCTACGTTGCTCAACCTGCCAACCGGAAGTCCATTGAACACGCCTGCAATCAGCCCCATCCCGAGACCGTACAGGCAAGTGAAGACGATTCCCCTGCCGCGCTCCAGCATCGCGACCACAGTAACGCTGAACAGCGACACAATCGCGCCGACCGTAAGTTCAAAACTCCCGCTGATCATCATCCAGCAGACGCCGGCAGTCACAATCCCGTCAATGCATGACTGCCGCACTACGTTGATCAGGTTGCCGACCGTCAGGAAGCGGGTGTTCAGAATACCAATCAGCACGATCAGGGCAAGCGTGAGGATGACCTGCGGCTTTTGCAGCAGGAAAAGTCCTACACGCCTCAGTTGTTCCCTGCTTCGCAGAGTGCTCATGCAAGAATCCAACTCAAAAGTACTCATTTCGATGACCGACTAGCGGCGAGCGGCCAAGCCGGCGAAGTCCAACTCGCGTCATTCGCAATCTTCCGGGACCTCCACTTCAAGACTCAAAAGGACCGAACTGAGTACCTTGCCATAGCTATCCATCGAAAGCGTGCGCGTTGCCCCGCCATCCAAGGAGTAGTATAGCACAAAGTTGAGCGCGCCCATTCGGGGGAGTTCGTACCGTATAACCTCGCCCTTCACACTGTCTTGAAAAAGGACTTTGACGTGTTCTGCAGTGACCTGTTGCTTGATCAGCTCGAAATGCCGCTTGTCGTAGACGATGAGGCCAATGTTGGCGTGGAATCCCTTGTCGCCCGAGCGGGCGTGGCAGATTTCACGGAGCTGGACTTTCTTCATCGACTATGCCTCCTTGACGATCACCTCGGTGGTCACCATCTCTCTGGGGACAAACGTCGAATAGTAGCCAAGGATTTCAGTGATCTCCTCGGTCCTGAGGCCGCGGCCGATGGCGGCTGGCCCATTGTTGTCGATGGTTTCCAGCTCGTGCATGATCTTCCAGGCCTCTGCCCGCTCGCGGGTTCTGCCCGCTACCCGTAGACCGACCTCCCAAGGCGGGTCTACTGGCTCCTGCGGCGGCCCGTATAACGCGTTGATCCCGATGAAGTCGAAACGCAGCGCGTCCGCCTTCAGGTGGGTCACCCGCTCAAGGCGCTCCCTGATCACCTCGGCAGCGAGCTTGGCCCTCTCGTAGGCGCCGGGACCGGCGTAGATGATCATCCCCTCTGCTCGATAGCCCTCTCTGACGCCCAGGTTGACCTTCAGCATCTCCGGTTTCGGCTTGCCCTTAACCGTTCCGGTGATGGCCACCCGGTCCGGCCCTACCTGCTCGAACTCGATGTCTGTAAAATCGGTGACCACATCAGCCTCGATGTAGTTGGCCGGATCATCGGTCTCGTACAGCATCTGTTCGGCGCACGTTGCCGGACTCACCAGTCCCCCGCTGTTCGGCGTCTTGGTGACAATGATATCGCCATTTGCCGAGACTTCAGCGATCGGGAAGCCCAGACGATAAAGATCGGGCACCACCTTGTACGGCGGGTCCGCGAAGTATCCACCCGTAACTTGACCGGCGCACTCAAAGAGATGTCCCAGGACGATTCCCTTTGCCAGCAGATCCCAGTCGTCCGCCTGCCAACCAAACTCATGGATCATTGGCGCCAGAAAGAGTGAAGCATCCCCCACCCGTCCGGTGATCACCAGGTCGGCGCACTGTTCAAGCGCCTCGACGATGGGATCGGCTGCAATATAGGCATGTGCGGCGACTAGACTATCTCCGAACTCGCTGACCGGTCTCTGCGTTTCGTTCACGACCGGATTCAGTTCCCTGATCGTAGCAAGGACACTGTCGCCCAAGACCGCAGCCACTTTCTGACCTCTGAGTCCCAGGTCACGAGCGACTCCTATCGCCAGATCCTGGGCGGCGCGCGGATTGGCCGCCCCCATATTCCCGATGATGCGAATCCCGTTGCGGGTGCATTCGGGCCAGATCGCCCGCAGCCGCCTTTCAGTGTAGGTGTCGTAGCCCTCGTCCGGCTGGCTCATCTTGTGCCGCTCGAAAGCCAGCATCTCGCTCTCCGACAGCGAATCAAAGACGATGTAGTCGATGTTCCCTTTTTCGACCAGCTCGATGGCCGGGTCCAATCTCTCGCCCGGACAGGCCGATCCAGCCCCCAGCCGCAACAGATTGTCAGCCCTGTTCCCGTCTTTTCTCATCGGACGACGCCCTCACTCTTGAACGGAAAGATGGTGGCGGAAAGGATGGCGCCGATCAACCCTCAGCCGGCAGCGGCACGTAGTGCGGCGGGATGATCTCCTCTTGCAGCGGGAGCTCAACCCAAGCGCTTGTCTCCATCGACTTGTACACTGCGCACATGACTTCGATCGCCCGCGCGCCGTCATCGCCCGAGACGAGCGGCTCCTCATCGTGGATGATGCAGTCCATGAAGTGACGGGTCATGTTTGTGTAGTTGTTCGGTTCACGCGGCGGATGCAGCGCCGTCCAACGTTTCTGAACCGGGCGATTGACGATGTCCTCCACCCAGAACAGCTGCGGCCAGCGATGATTGCGCAGGATTTCAGGCAACTCCTCGATCGCATAGTCCCGGTTTGTGTAGACCGCCATCGGCACGCTCTGGAACGGGTTGGTCGCATCGGTGGTCGTGTAGATCGTGCCCTCGGTGCCGTACAGCTCGGTCGCCTGCGAGACCGCGTGCGAGAAGCGGTTGCAACTTACGCAGCCCTGCGCGCCGTTCTCGTAATCAAGCAACAGCCAGACCGTGTCATCGCATAACGTGTAGTCGGCCGGCATCGCCAGCCGCTTGGCCACCCCGACCGCCCGCTTGACCGGCGAGCCGATCAACCAGGTCAGCAGGTCAATGGCATGGGCGCCCGTGTCCGGCAGCGCAGCGCCGCCTGCGACATCGGCGCGCAGCCGGAAGTCGGTCTTGGCGACGTGATTCTGGTAGAGATGCCAATGTTCATGCAGCGACGCGCGCGCCATCAGTACCTGGCCGATCACGTCGTCCTCGATCAACTGTTTTGCCCACTGGTTCTGCGTCCAGAAGCGCCGGTCGCAGCCCACCATCAGCTTGACGCCCGCTTGGTTGCAGGCCGTCACGATCTCCCAGGCCTCCTTGTTGGTGACCGCCAGCGGCTTCTCTACCACCACGTGCAGGCCGGCCTGCGCGGCCGCTATCGCCTGGTTGCGGTGATGGTTGTTGGGCGTGGCGATGATCACCGCATCCAGATCAGTGCGCTCGCTGTACATCGCACGGTAGTCGGTGTACCATGCCTCAGCCCCATATTTTGCCGCTGCCTGCGCCGCTGTATCGGGGTTGATGTCGCAACAGGCGATCAGCCTCGCCTCCGGCGTCTTTGCAATCGACGCAAAGTGCGCGATCTCCGCGATGCTGCCGCATCCTACGATGCCAAATCCCACAGTATCCGTCATTTTTCCCCCACCTGTGCCACTTGGATTTCAACCTGATCGCCGTACTGTTTCTCGAATTCGTTCAGGATCGTCTCCGCGTCTTCCGGGTTGGCGCCGATTGTCGTTGCCCCGGCCTTGATCATCGCCATGCAAGTGTAAAGGTCGATGATGTCGCCGGCCGCCTTGATGCCTATGTCCACATTCTCCCTGATCAGTTGCACGTCAACCAGTCGCGCGCAGTATGTTCCATAGCCGGTTGAAGTCTTGACGTACTGAGCGCCGGCCTGCTTGACGATTTGCGCCGCCTTGACGATTTGGGACTTGTTCAGAAAGCAGGTCTCGATGATCACTTTGGTCGTCAGATCGCCGACCGCCTCCACCACGCCGCGGATGTCATCGCACACGTAGTCATAGTCGCCCGACTTGAGGCGCTGGATGTTCATCACCATGTCGAACTCCACCGCCCCTTCTTCCAACGCCTTACGAGCCTCCATCACCTTCATCGCCTGGCTCGTCGCGCCGAAAGGGAAGGCAATCGGGATGCCCAGCCTGGTCTGGCTGCCGGCAATGGCCTTGCCCACCAGCGAGAGATAGCTCAAATTGGCATAGGCCACGCCCAGCCCCAACTCTCTGGCGCTCTGGCACAGTTCCAAAATCTCATCCTTGTTGGAGTAGGGTTCAAGGCGACCGCACTCCATCATTCCCGCCAGTTTCTGTCTTGTTAATAGCATCGTTGACCCTAGTTCTTGGATTCCGACTTTCTATGGCACTGTGGGTGTCGCCGCTCGGCTCGCGAGCGTGTGGGGTTGCGCAGGGCAGACTACCGAAAGCTCATTCGAACATCCCAAACGTCAGACCGCGCACCAGGTGACGGCGCAACGTGGCCGCCAGCAGGAGTATCGGCGCGGCAATGATCAGATTCATGGCGAACAGTTCACCCCATTCGACGCGTACGCGCGTGACGTAGGTCACCGCGCCGATCGGCAGCGTGGCCGTGTTGCGTCCCGTGAGAATGAGCGCCAACATATACTCGTTCCAGGCGACCATCGCCACCAGCAGCGCAGTGGCCGCCAGTCCGGGCATGACCACCGGCAGCAGCACGCGCACCACGGCCTGCAGGCGGTTGCATCCATCGACCATTGCCGACTCCTCCAGATGCGGCGTCCTTGCAAAGTAGCCGCGCATGATCCAGATGATCATCGGGATGATAAACGACAGGTAGGTCAGCGAAAGGCCGATGTAGGTGTCGTAAAGTTTCAAGCGGTCGATCAATACGAAAAAAGGCAGCGCCACCACCACCGGCGGGATCATGCGCAGCGAGATGATCCAGCCCAGCAGTTGCTGTCGGCCCCTCATGCGCAAACGCGCCAGCGAGTAGGCGGCCGGCACCGCCACCAGCATTGAGACACTGATCGACAGGAACGTAACGATGATGCTGTTGCGCAGGTTCAGCAGCCCCTTCTTGGCCAACAGCACGCGCTCGAAATTGTCCAGCGTCGGCAGAAAGAGCCAGACCGGCGGACTGGCGATCTGGATCAGGCCTGGTTTGAACGCGGTGACGAATCCGGCCAGGATGGGGATCAGAACCATTACGCTGACCAGGATGATGATCAGATAAGCCACTGCCGTGCCCCAGTGCCGGCGCACTTGCCACCAGATTGAACGCTGTCTTCGCATAGCATTCGCGGTTTGCATAGTCTGCCTGCTGTTCGTTGTGCTGCTATCCACTACCCACTATCCTCTGAAGTTACTCGAGTTCCCGGTACAGGAAGCGAAAATAGACTGCCAGGATCACGCCGGCGCCAAGCAGCATAATCTGCCCGGCGGCCGCCCCCCGCCCCATCTGGAAAAATTTGAAGCCCACTCGATAGATGTAGAGGCTCATCACCTCCGTCGACAGCGCCGGTCCGCCCGCGGTCATCACATTCACCAGGTCAAACGTGCGAAAGGCGTCCACAGTGCGCAGCACCAGGACGACCAGGATGACGGGCGTCAACAAAGGCAGCGTGATCCGCCAGAATATTGCCCAGGGACCGGCTCCGTCCAGGTCGGCGGCTTCATATGGCTCGCGCGGCAGCGAGGTGACGCCTGCGTACAGGATCAGGAAGACGAGCGAGGTCCACTGCCAGATGTCAACCACGAGAACCGCCTCCATCGCCGAGTTCGGGCTGCCCAACGGCGCCTGCTGCGGCAGATTGAAGAGACCCAGAAACGGATTGAGCAGCCCGAAAAGCGGGTTGTAGATCCAGCGCCAGGTCAGTCCGACGACCGGCGGCGCGATGGCCATCGGCGCGATCAGGATCAGGTGGAACAGCGTGCGGCCCCACCTTATCTTCTGCATCAGCAGCGCCAGGCCCAGGCCAAAGACGAAAGTGAAGCTCACGCTGGCCGCAACATAGATCAACGTCTTGGAGACGCTGTTGAGAAAAATGTCATCTTGCAGGACGAAACTGAAATTCTCCAGGCCGATGAAGGGCGCCTCTTTCTGGCCGAGGTTCATGTCGACAAATGAGAGATAGATCCCGTAGATCATGGGATAGATGATCACGGCGAGCAGCGTGACCAAGGCCGGCGCAACCCATAGGAAGCCGGTATGCTCTCTGACGAAGCGCTGATAGCGCACGCGCCAAGTCTGATTTTGCGTCGACAGAACAGGCTCAGGCTGATGGTCCATTAATTAAGCCCCAGCGGCTAGAGGACTGAGAGGCTGTCATCCACCCTCCGCAGTCAGGCTGAACAGGTTCGCGCGGATCATCCTGAATCGCAGAAAAATCTTTTTCCCGGTCTGCTCGGACAGGTTGCTTCGCCCCCGCCAGGACAGTAGCGCCCGGTTGTGATCACCGATGATGGCATCGCAGTCTTCGAAACAGTAGCCGGGTACGGTTTCGCCCATCGCATCCAGCAGTTCAGCCTCAATGCGGCCGCTCATCTCCGTGCGGGCATTGATAAAGATTCGCGGACGGTGCAGGATCAGGCCCGCGGTGACAAATTCACCATGTTCTTCGGCGGCCAGCGAAACCAGGCGCTCCCTATCCCACAATGCCCAGCGCGAAAAATGTTCGACCTCAACCGTTCGCGGCCACTTGTGCGCAACGTTGCTACCCCCGTAGATCAGCCCGATCTGATCGCTCCCGAACGGTACCAGCGCAGACATCGGAATGATGAAGCCTGCGCCTGGCTCCGCCGTCGGCCCCCACTCCCAGTTTTCCTGGGTGATCACCGGGCCGCCTGGCGGGAAGTTGAAGATGTCTCCGTCCAGGCTGACGGCCACACTGATATCGCTGCAATCGTCGCCGCCGCGCCGGTAATTGGCTACAAAACAGAGGTGAACGTCTTCGTGGCCGGGGTAGAGGCTGTGAGAATTGGTGTAGAAATCGGTGGACAGGGGATCTCCCAATTCAGGCACGAGCAAAGGACTGGGAAATGGCCAGCGCGCGAAATCCCTCGTTTCGGCCTTGCCTATCGCCCGCCGCTGCGCCATGTGCCAGAGACGAATGTAGGTCACGCAGGCTTTCCTTTCCACATCGTAGTAGGCATTGTTCGATTCCGCCATGAACAGCATGATCGGGTCTGGCAACGTGCTCCAGCGCAACCCGTCTGGTGAGACGGCGCCGAAAAGCACCTGCCCACCGGTGTCTGGCAGCAGGGCAGGAGAGTCCGGCAACTGTCCGAACGCCAGCGATTCGAACTGGGCGGCGAATGCTTCACCCTGTGAGTAGGCGACCCCCGGGGGAATGCCGGTCATGAGCGACATCGGATCGACCTGCTGACCCGTCGCCTGTGCGTATTCCATCTGGCGACGCGGCGACATGCGCCCGGTGAACATCACCTTGTAGCGGGCACTCGCCTCGGCTGACGGATCCACAAAGACGGACCCACCGCCGTAGCCGATCTCCGGTTCGGACATCGAGCCGTACACGATATTCGTTCGACCGCCGTCAACGGGAACGTGATCCATCTGCGGCAGCCGCCAGTCGACGCCATCCTCGGACTCGGCATAGCGGAGCACGTTCCCCAGATGACCCAGGTCGAAGCCGCTGCGCGAAGACGTCGTCTTGGTGGCCGCGGACACGAATCCCTCAGGCTCCGTCGTCGGATACCACAGCCGGTAGAGGCCGCCGTCATGGAGCATCGTGCCGCCCACCAACTGCGTCTCCATCCCCTCCAGGCCAAAGTGGGGACCCCTGCGGGCCGGCTCGGTTGTGAATGCAACCCCAAAGGGGACGCGGAATTCGCGGCCGACCACGTCCTCCCTGGCCAGCAGTCGCTCACCGTAGTACTCGAGCCCGGCATGAAGAGGATGCGCCTCCCCCGACTTCTGATCCTCCCAGATAATCATGCCGGGAAAGACCAATCCCAGGTCCAGAAACAGGAGCGGTTTATCGTTCAGGTCATAGATCAACTCAACGCTCTTGATATCCTTGTAGCGACAATAGACGTTGCGCGCGCCTTGATACAATTGTCAACTCCTGACGGCAGTTGCCAGTTCTTAGTTCTTATTTTTTCGTGGCCCAGTGGGCGCCCCACTCATGCGCAGGGGTTCACCAGGAACTGGTAATCAAGAACCGGATACGTTGGTCACTCCCATTCGAAGCCGAAGATCTCTGCCGCCCGCAGTTTGAAATGCAACGTTACAGGCTCGCCCTCTGCGCTGCCTATGTCGCTGCTTCCTTGCCATGAGACGACGGCGGACAGGCTGTCGCCTGTAATGGCGGCGCAGTCGCTTAAACCGCGCCCCGGCGTCACTTCCCGGCGGGAATAGATATCGCGAATGTGGAAACGGCTGTCTCCCGTCTGCCGGGATTTTATGACGCTCACCCGCACTTCGCCTCCCCCGCGCGTGCGAACGTTGAGGCGCAGCGACCGACCCGCCGGAACCATGGGGAAGGTGAAAAATTCCCCCTCGGCATCGGCAACGACGCTGCTCAGACGTCCCTTCTGCCACCAGACCCACCCGACCCTATTCGAATCATGCACATTTTGCCAGCGTGGATATTTGTGCGGAAAGGCCGTACCGTGATAGGGAACCGCGACACGTTCTGGGCCGAAGGGCACCAGGTCTCTGCCGGCCGCAATAAACTCGCTGTCCCAAGAGCCTATCTCGCCGGGCGTGATGACCGGGCCTCCCGGCAGGCGGAACCAGACAATGCCATCGCTGGAAGAGTACATATGAACTTCCGATGCCTGCGTGAACCGGTCGTAGAGCATTGGAAACATGAGATGATACTGCGGAGCGCCGGGATATTCCGATCTGGCATTCAGATAGATGTCGGTCGTGGGGGTCCAGGACAGTTCCGGCCAGACCATCGGATCGATGCCGCTCCAGGTGCGAAAGTCGTCCGACTCCGCCCGTCCTATCCAACGACGCTCCTGCCAGTACATGCGCGTGTACAGGACGTAGCGCCCCAGCCAGGCGTCCCAGTAGACCGTCGTGTCGGTGTCGCTCTGGTGGACCATCAGCGGTTCGGGCAACATCTTCCAATTGAGGCCGTCGGGCGAGACCGCGGCGTACAGGCAATGCAGATTGTTCTCGTAAATGCGCGGTTCGTGATAGCGCGGGTGCAACTGCTGATAAGCTGCCCACAGAGCCGCCATGTCGCCCTGGGGCGGGCGCGCGCCGAAGACAACCTTGTACCGTTCATCCGCCGGCGCATGGGGGTCAATCAAAAAGGTCGGCCCGTCAAGTCCGGTCAACCCGGCCGTTTCCAGCGGAGAGTCGGCCACGGTCCGCCAAGCGAATCCGTCGTCCGACTCGGCATAGCGCACAGTTACAGCTGAGGGCGGCGTGGAATAAAAGGTGCTGGCATCGGCGTTAGGCGGCACCTCCCAGACCACGTTCCATGAACGGTACATGCCATCTTCGTAGATGACCTTGCCTGGCGGCGGCTGCTCCAGCGGCCCGGTTTTGGTACCCGGTTGCGCAGCCAGCCGGATGCCGCGCGGCTGGTAGCCCAACTCGGCATGTGACTCCGTCTGCGGAAGCGGCGGACGCACCACCGGCAGCAGTTCACCTTCGGGCGAGAACCATTCAAGATCACCGCAGCGGATGTGCCGCAGGTCGGTGAAGAGCACGATCTTTTGTGAGAGCGTTGTGTCTTTGATGGGACCCTCCTTTACGACGGCGAAAAGTGAATGGTGGGAAGCACAACCCCACCCTCGAATATTCACCGCTCACAGTAGCTCAAAGGCAAAGAGCTGCGTTTTGCGCAGGCGGAAGGCAAGCGACACCGGCTGACCTGCCAATCGACCGATGTTAGCGTCGCCTCGCCATGTCACTCGCCTGTCCACGCTGTCGTCGACAATCGGATCAGCATCGGCGAAAGTGTGGCCGTCAATCGGTTGGCCGGTGTCATCGCGCAACTCGACCAGGACTGAACCGGCCTCGCGGCATTTCAGATTTAGCGAGAGTTCACTCGCTTCAAAAAGAAGCTCAACAGTGGCAAACTCGCCGGCCTCGTCAGCTTCGAGCGCGGCCAGACGACCCTCCGTCCACGTGGCCCAGCCGGGCGCGCCAAAGGGTTCGCTGCCGCGCGGGAACTTGTGCGCGTGGACATAGCCGACGACCGGCACGGCTGTCCGCTGCCCCGCCAAGGGCACAACGCCCTGGCTGGAGCTGATGTCGCCGCCGCTCCACGTGCCCAACTCGCCCCGCTCCACCACAGGACCGCCCGGAACCCACTGCCAGTTTATGCCATCGACACTCGAAGCCATATAGACCTCACGGCTGTCGTCGAGACGATGGTAGATGGCCGGGAACATAAGATGCGTGTTGCCGCTGCCCGGGTAGATGACTTTGGCATTGGTATATACATCGTCAGACGGGTGACGCTCCAGCGGTGTCTGCAACACTGTGTCCGGCGTGGATGGCCAATGGCGAAAGTCCTCAGTCTCGGCGCGCCCGACGCAGCGGCGCCCATGTCGCCATGTGCGGAAGTATCCCACGTAGCGCCCCAAAGCGTCATCCCAGTAGGCGGTGTTCAACGTGTCGCTGAAGTGAATCATCAGCGGCTCGGTCAACGCGGTCCAGTGCAGGCCGTCAGGCGAGACCGCGCCCGCCATCCAGTTGACCTGCGGTCGACGCTCGCGGTCGAGGTGACCGGTCGCTCCCAACAGACGGCGCGACTCCCCCCCAGCTCGCATGCACATCGGATCCAAGTCGTCGCCAAAACGCGCAGCCATTTTCGCCCGCCAGGCCGCAATGTCCGACTCCTCCGCAGAGCCCATGTAGATGAGCTTGTAGCGTTCGGCGGGAGGCGCGCTGGGGTCTTTGAACACGCTTCCCCCGTGCAAACCGTTGGGGCTAAGCTCACGTCCATAGACGATGTTCGTATCCTCTTCGCCGTGATAGGCTGAAAACCCGAGAACAGGTTTTCGCCAGTTGAAGCCGTCATCCGATTCGGCATAGCACATCAGATTACCGTGCCCCTTGGGCCAGCGCACATCCTGGCCCGAAAAGTGATCGCCGGGGACGCATTCGTACCATGCCCTGTAGACGCCTTCATCGTAGAGCACCGTGTTGATGTGATAGGTGTACTCCCACGGCTTGTCGCGCGCCATGATCGGCCCCATCGTCTCCTGAGCCGGCTGCGCACGCAAGCGAATGCCGGAGGGCGCCTCAGGCTTCCCCGTCGTGTTCTCCGGCGCATGTTCCCATACACCGACGCGGTCAGCATCCGCGTACCAACCCACGAAACCGGCCTTCACATAGCGCCAGTCCACCAGGCACTGCGGCCCCACGGGGCGCATCGGTTCGAGTTGACCTTCGACTGGAGTGCGCATTTTCTTCTCCAACGCATAGTTTTCAGTGGAGTTTCTATCCACTATCCAATGCCGTTCAGCGTTCTATCGCCATCGGATCGGCCGCGTCGCGCAGACCGTCGCCGATGAAGTTGACAGCCAGCACGGTCACGAAGATCAGCAGGGCCGGCGGGATCCAGCGCCACCACATCTCGCGCAGTACCGGCAACTGCATCGCGTGCGTGAGCATGCTGCCCCAACTGGGGGTCGGCTCCTGCACGCCCAGACCCAAAAAGCTCAACGTGGACTCCGTCATGATCGCGCCCACCAATCCCAGCGTCCCGCTGACGATGATCGGAGCCAGCGTGCCCGGCAGAATATGCCGGAAAACGATCCCCGGCCAGCGCACGCCTATCGCCCGCGCCGCCATCACATAGTCGGTCTCCCGCAGCGATAGGAACATCGCGCGCACAACGCGCGACATGCCCGGCCAACCGAATATGCCCAGCACGAACATAACGTTATAGATGCTCGGCTCCAGGAAGGCCGTCACCGTGATGATCAGGATAAACGATGGGAAAAGCATCACCGCCTCGGTGAAACGCTGCAAAATCGTATCGACCGAACCGCCAAAATAGCCGGAGATACCGCCGATGATGATCGCGATCACGATTGTGATCCCTACCACGACAAAGCCGACCGACATCGAGATGCGCGCGCCGAATACCAGGCGCGCCCACATATCGCGTCCAATGCCGTCGGTGCCCATGATGTGCTTGGCGCTGGGGGCATTGTTGATTTCGCCAAAATTCGGCTCGAAGGGGTCGACGCCCAATGCCGAGACAGGCGCGAAGATGGCCAGTACCAGCAGGATGCACACCACCACGACCCCGGACACGGCCGGCTTGTGGCGCAGAAAGCGGCGCCGCAGGCGCGCCCAAGTGCTCCCACTGCGCGACGAGCGCACACCGAGTTGCAACGTAGCCTCTATTCCCCCACTGCCGCCCTCGCCCTCCGCTTTAGAAAGATCCGAGCGCGTCATGCCTGCCTCCTTGCCGTAATCCTGATGCGCGGGTCCACCCATCCAATTGCAATGTCGGCAGACAGACTGGCCAGCAGCACCAGGCCCCCGTTCAGGATCAGGCCTCCCAACAGGACCGGATAGTTGTAATGCAGCGCCGCGTTCAGGCTGTAGCTGCCCACCCCCGGCCAGCTGAAGACATACTCGACGATGAACGATCCGCCTATCAGCTCCGGCAGCCCCAGCACGACCCCGGTGACCAGCGGCAGCGAGGCATTGCGCAGCACATGACGAAACCGCACCACCCGTTCCCGCAACCCCTTGGCGCGTGACGTGCGCACATAGTCGGCATTGAGCACCTCCAGGACCGTGGCCCGCATCAGACGCTGCGTCCCCGCGATCCCGCTCAGGCTAAGGACTAGCACAGGTAACGCCATATGATGTAGCGTCTGCAAAATAGTGGGGTTCTCGACGCCAATTGGTTTCTCGTGGCCCACAGGGAAGATCGGGAAGGCCAGCGCCAACAGATAGAGCAGGAAGATGGCGAACACAAAGAGCGGCGTCGAAATCCAGATCAGGCCGAAGGCAGTGAGCACATGGTCCAGCGCCGAATACTGCCTGAAGGCGCTGGCCATGCCAACCAGTACGCCTACCGCAACATAGATTAGCAGAGCCGTCCCCTGCAACTTCAGGCTCATTGGCCATCTTTGCGACAATTCCTTCAGCACGGGCGCTCCCGTGACCAGATCCGTCCCCAGATTTTGATAGACCACCAATTCCTTTAGCCAGATGAAGTATCTCACGTAGGCCGGCTTGTCAAAACCGTAGCGCGCTCTCAGCCGCTCCCTCTCCTCCGGCGTGAGCCGGATCCCAAACGCTGTATCCGGGGGTACCAGGGCATCCACGAACTCGCCCGGCGCCAACTCGATCATCGTAAACGTGATCGCAGTCATCAACAGCATCAGCGGGATGATGTAGATGAGCCTTTGGAAGATGTACCCTGTCATGGCATATCCCCTAACTCCAAGCAGTGAGGAGTGAGGAGTGGGGAGTGGGGAGTGAGAAGAATTCCCACCCCCCGCTCCTTTCTACTCTCTCCCGGCACTTGCACTTCAGGCCTTTGACCAGGTCCAGGCATTGGACTTGGTGCAGAATACGTCGAAGTTCCACAGCACCGTGTCGGGGTTGTCCACGCCTGAAACCGAGTCCTTGTGCGAGATCCAGCGGTTGTAGCGCGCCAGCGTCATCCAGGATGTGCCTTCCAGCGCCGTGCGCTCCTGGATCATCTTCAGCAACTCCGACTTGCGCTCTGGGCTGGCCGCTCGGTACTCCTCCAGCGCCTGCTGCGCCCACTCCGGATGGAATCCCATCAGGTTGCCGCCTTTGGGCGTGAGTCCATCGGCATACTCGCCGTATTCGTTGCCCTCGCCGTCCACCCAGACGGGGTCGTCGTACTGGCCGGGCCACACGGTCACCGAGGGGATGCCCCACGAGCCGTCATACCAGATATCGACGTTGTTGTTGTAGTAGTACTCGGTCAGCGCCGGCCCCTGCAACACTTTGGGCGTCGCCTTGATGCCGACCTGACCCAGCATCGCCGCGATAGCCGGCAGCAACTGAGCCGTCAGTGGGTCGGTGTAGTCGGTGAGCAGGTCGATCTCCTGGTTGGGATCCCAGCCCGCTTCCTCCAACAGCCGCTTGGCCTCTTCCGGATCGTAGGGGTTGTGATCAAACCCATCCGTACCCGGTCCGTACTGCCGCCAGGCGATGCAGGCCTGGTTCAGCACCTGCGCGCAGAGCACCGAGCGGTCGAGCGCCATGTCGATCGCCCGGAAGACGCGCACGTCGTTGAGATAGGGCTGGTTCCAATTGTAGCGCAACATGCGGACGTAGTAGTCCGGCGTATCGTACGTCGTCGTTCCCGCCACCGCCGCCATGCTCGGCACGTAGGCAGCATCACTCGTCGCCATCACATCAACCTCGCCGCGTTCGAATGCGACCAGACAGGCGTCGGCGCTGCCGTAGGTGATGAACTCGACCGCATCCAGCTGCGGTTCCGGCCCATGGTACATCGGATTCTTCACATAGCGCATGAAGACTTCCTTCTCCCCCTTCTCATAGACATAGGGGCCGGTTCCAATCTGAAGCTCCGGATCGAGCATGATCGGCGTCTCGAAGTCGCGCAGAGCGGAGCGCGCCTCCTTGTCCTCGAAGATTTTGCCGTAAATGTGCCACGGCAGTGTCTGCTGACCGCCAAGGATGTTCCAGATGGCATCGCTCCACGGCTCGATCATCTCCACGCGCAAGGTATAGTCGTCCTCGACGATCAGCCCCTCCGGCTGCTCCTCCGTGGACCCCAGCCAGTAGTCCTTCACACCCTTGACCAGCTGCAGCGCCGACTCCACGCCCTTGCTGGCGCTCGTGTCAGGCGTGATCGCCATCAGCGTCGTGCCCCACACGTCATGCGCCGTGACTGGCTCGCCGTCGCTCCACTTGATGCCCTCCCGGATCTTGACCGTAAAGCCCGAGAAGTCGTCGTTGTACTCGGCCGACTCAGCCAGGTTCATTTCAAGCTCCAGCTTGGCGTTACGGAAGAACGGCCCTTCGTGGCTCATCTTCACCAGCGGTGTATGGTTTACGCCGCCAGCCATCGTCCATGGGAACTGCTTGCCGATATAGCCGGTGTCCCAGTGCCCCCAACGCAACACGTTCTCTTCCATCGCCGGTTCGGCCCCAGCCCCCGACTCGCTTTCCGCAGGTGCGTCAGCAGCAGGCGCCTCGGCCTCCGGCCCTCCACCGCAGGCCGCCAACAGAAGACCGCCCGTGGTCACGCCGGTGAACTTCAGAAAATCACGACGGGAAAATCTACGACGTTTCATGGTTCTGTTTCTCCTTCCTCTTCTCAGAGGCAGATTGAGCATCTGGCGATACCCGTAAATACGAAGCTACAACGAGCGTAAACGCAAACACACGGATCGCCCCGGTCTCTCTAGCTGAGCGAAAAACCGGGGCTTGCTAATTCCTAATTGCAGTCAGGGTGCTGCACGCCCAGGCTCGCCAACTCTGTGCAGGCCTGTGCTTCCTTCTCGTCCGGCGTATAGTTCTTGAAGACGCCGGCATAGCCCGCGTCGGCCACGATCTGCTCGGCCTCGGCCTGGGCGGCCGCCAGCGCCTCTTCAAGCGTCATCTCACCCGCCATGAACTTGCCCACGTTCGAGGCAAAGGCGAACTCGGCCTCCGGCCACCACGCCTCGCTCGGCCGCGGCACCATGATCTCCATCTGCCCCAGGTTGATCGGGAAATACGGATACATGGCCGCGTAATCGGCGTTGGAGCAATCGGAGATGCGGTAGCACCACTGCTGCTCCTCGGCCAAAATCTTGGCGTTGGTCCTGCCCTGCATGAACTGGATGTAGGCCCAGGCCGCTTCCTTGTTCTCGCTGTTGGCGTTGATGGCCCAGCCGCCGGCGCCTGCCATCGTGCCGCGGTGAATCTCGCCCGTCTCAGGGTCTTCCCAGCCGGGGATCAGCGCCCAGCCCAGGTTTTCGGCCATCGGCGAGCGCGTTGGATCCATCAGGTTGGAGATGGCCCAGTTCTCGGTGATGTACATCGCCACCTTGCCCTGCATCGCGTTCAGCATCACGTCGTCGGTGAAGTAGCCCTCTTTGCCAGGGGGCTGCGCGGCCAGAAACTCCTCACTGGTGAAGAATCCGAGCGCGTCCTGCATCTCCGGCGTGTTAAAGGTCGGATTCCAGTCTCCGTCAAAGAGAGAGGCCCCGCGCGAGAATGCGAAACCGATCAGCAGGTCTCCCATCAAGGTCGAGGGGTTGCCATAGCGATGGTTGAATCCCCACAGCCCTTCATCGGGGCGCGTGAAGAAGGTGCCAACGTCCAGGTACTGGCCCCACGTCTCCGGCACCTGCAGGTCGTATCCGTACTCCTCCTTGAACGCGGCCTGCTCATCCGGATCGTTGAACAGATCCATGCGATAGGCCAACATGCCGACCGCGGCAAACTGCGGGATCACGTAGAAGGTCTCGTTATACGTGCCCAGCACGGCCAGTGAGCGCAGCGGGTAATCGTCCAGCGCCACCTCTCCCGAGTCGTTGGCGATATAGTCGGACAGATCCTCCAGGCAGCCCTGCGAGACGAACAGGCCATACCACGGGCCGTCCAGCCACATGACATCGTAGAGATCGCTGCCGGTCTGGCACATGGTCGTTACTTTGGCCACGTAGTCGGTGAAGGGCGGGAAATCGGCCTGGAGGTCAACGCCGGTAGCCTCGACGAAGGCCGGGTCCAGGCGCTCGTGCTGCGTGCCAAGGGCCGGCAAGGCGTCACCGATGCTGCCGACGCGCAATGTCGAACCGGCGAGCGGCATTGCGTCCGCGTCCATCATTTCGTCACCTGAGTCCATCGGCGCGGCCGGCGCTACGCACCCAACCGCCACCAGGCTCAAGCAGGCGATAACTAGGGCAACTGACAGGATACGAGGTCGTTTCATAAGATTTCTCCTTGTACGGTGTATGTGGTTCCTTTGACCGATCACGTCTGACCCGGTGGGATAGCCTGTCTAACCCAACGGGACCGACGATCGAACACACCTGAGTTGCCCTTGTCCACCTCCTTTCGAATAGCCCGTGACCAGTGACCTTGGGGAACTCTGGTCACCGCGAATTCACGGAATCTTGTAGCGGCGCCAGAGGTCTCCGTACTTCTCCAGTCCGACGATATCGAAAAACTCCTCGTCGTTGATCATCTTGTCCTGTACCGCATTCCAATCGCCGGTCTCCTTGAGTGCCTTCAACCCGTCCACCAGTCCGCGCCCCGCCATATAGAGCGACACCAGCGAGCCGATCACCATCTGGCAACCGGCCTTCTCGAACTCGTTGATGGCGATCGGTTCGATCGTGGCAAAGATGCCCACAAGCGGAGCCCTGATCCTGTCGGCAAAGTACTCCAATTCCTCGACGGTCAGCGCCATCACGAAAATGGCGTCGGCGCCTGCCTCCGCATAGGCGTTGCTGCGGCTGACAACATCGTCGATCATCTGTTCGCGGTAGTAGGTGTCCAAGTGTGTTGTCGCTATTATATCCGAGCGCACGATGATCTTGAAGTTCGGGTCGTAGCGAGCATCGAGCGCAGCCCGTATCTTGCCGCACATCTCCTCCACGCTGATCAACTCGCTGCGCGGAATGCCGGCCAAAAACGGGCACTTTGAAGGCAACGCCTGGTCATCGATGTGGACCCCGGCCAGTCCGACCGCCTCAAAATCCCGCACCGCGTCCATCATGCTGATGGCGTTGCCGTAACCCTCCTCCATGTCGGCGATAACCGGCACGTTGACCGCCTTGACGATGTTGCGGGCAATCATCAGCCTCTCGGTCTTGGGCATCAACGCCAGATCGGGCTGGCCGAGAAAAGTCGCCTCGGTCGCGAAACTGCCGATGTAGACCGCGTTGAAGCCCGCTCGCTCCACCAAAACCGCCGAGAAAGCATCGTGCGCGCCAATGGCGACCGCCATTTCACCGTTGTCGATCAACTGTTGCAGTTGCGCAGGGCCTTTGATTTTGGGTCCCTCCTTAGAGTGCGAGGAGCGGTTGAAGAGGAGCGAGCACAGAGCAACGCATCTCGCTCCTCACTTCTCATCCCTCGATGTTGCAGAAGTTGGTCCTGATCTCGAACTCCCGATTCTGTTCGGCCTCAGTCGTGATCTCATCCAGGTAGACATCGCGCTGCTCCTGCGCCGAAACGTAGGCGGCCATGACGCAGCGGGTGATCTCCTTCCCTTCCTCACCCGTGAGAACCGGCCTGCTTCCGTTTTGCACGACCTGTAGGAAATTGCGCGTGCAGTTGATAAACGATGATGACCAACTGCGGCTCTCCGGGGGAATGTCATCCATGTATGTCGTTACCCTGCCATCGGCAAAGACCGCAATCGGTGGGAAGGCAGGGCTGCCGGACATCTCCAGAGCTTTGAAGTAGTGGCGATCTTTGCCGCCGGTGCACTGATTGATCCACATGACGCCCTTTTCGCCGACTATCTCGACAAAGTCGTCTAGCCAGAAGTCGCACGGCAGCGCCATTCGGGGCGAAAATGAGAAATCGATCTGCGCGTATTTGTGATCGCCCGCGTCGCTCTTGAAGCGTGCCCGGATCATGGCTGGCGCGTCCAGTGGCGTGTCGGCGTCAATCCACGCGCCGACTTTCTCGTACTCGCGCTCCATGAACCAGCGCGCCAGCGCAAATTTGTGGAACCCATCGTCACCCACCAGCGGGCCGACGCCTGATCTCTCCAGGTCCATGCGCCAACTGTTCGGATCCCAGAAAATCGGCCATGGCGCGCCCTCCCTGACACCGCCCATCGTATTGACTCGAATTGAAATCGGCTCGCCAATCGCGTCCTGACAGAGCAGAGACATGGCATACTCGTAGACCGGGTAGAACAGAAAGTTCTCATAGACCCGCAACTTGACGCTATTGCGCTTGCAACTGTCTATAATCTGATCGCACTCGTGCAGCCGCGGCGCCATCGGTTTCTGTAAGCTCACGCCCTTCACTCCGGCCTCGGCGCAACTGATAGCAAGCGGACAGTGCAGATGATGCGGCGTCAGTATCTCTACAATGTCGAGTGTCTCCTTCTCCAGCATCGCTGCGTGATCCTGGTAGAGCGTTGCCTGCGGCTGATCCCACCTCTCCAGCCAGCGTTTGCCTGCGTCCTCATCGATATCGCAGACCGCGACGATCTGCGCCTCTTCCGAGTCCAGGTATCCCAGCACGTGTTCGCTGCTGACATTTCCCAGGCCGATGAACCCAACTTTTAGCACGACGCCTCCCTCGGGCGGCTAACCCTTGATGCCTGTCTGCGCGGCGCTCTCGATAATGCGCTGCTGGGCCACAAGAAAAATCAGCAGCAGTGGCGTGGCCATCACCACTGATACTGCTAACAGCCAGTGCGCCGGCGCCTGGTACAACGACTTGAGATAGGAGATGCCCAGCGGCAGGGTTGCCAGATCCTGGTCGCTGATCACAATGAGCGGCCACAGGAATTCATCCCAACTCGCCAGCGCGGCCAACACCGCCAGGGTAACCAGCGCCGGTTTCACCATCGGCGCCACAATTTGGAAGAAGATGTTCAGTTCTCCCGCACCGTCGACCCGCGCCGCGTCGATATACTCGGACGGGATCGAAGTGATGAACTGGCGCATGAAAAAGACCGCGAACGCGTTGACCGAAATCGGCAAAATTAGGCCCTGATATGTGTTGATCCAACCAAGCTGCTTGACGATCACGAACAGCGGGATCATGATGATCTGGAGCGGCAGCAGCGACATGCCCAGGATGATGACAAACATGATCTCCTTGCCGGGAAAATTGTGCTTGGCAAAGCCGTAACCGGCCAACGACGAGAATAAGACTTGGATCCCGACCTGCGCAAACAGCACGATCAGGCTGTTGATCAGATTGCGGGTGAAGTTCTCGGATGTCCACGCCTCTGGATAGTTTCGCCACTGGATCGGGTCCGGTATCCACTTCACCGGTATCGCGAACACCTGCTCCAAAGGCTTGAGCGAGCCGGAGACGATCCACACCACCGGGAACAGCATGATGGCGGCAAAGATGCACAAGAGCGCAAAACGCCCCGCCTTGAAGAGATCGAGGCGCCCGCTCATTCTTCGATCCCCTCATGCACCCGGAACAGGCGCAACTGGACGACTGTCAGAACAATGATCAGGACGAAACCGACCATCGAAATGGCGCTGGCGCGGCCCATGCGCAGATCGCGCAAGCCCTCGTGGTAGATCAGCATCGCCATCGAACGCGTGGCGTTGTTCGGTCCGCCGCCCGTCATGATGAACATCGGCGTAAACACCTTCATGCCTGCGATGATCGTATGGATCACAACGAAGGCGAAGATCGGCCTCAGCATCGGCAGCGTGATGTGCCGCATTAGCGGCCAGCGCCCGGCGCCATCGATCGCGGCCGCCTCATAAAATGTCTGGGGAATCGATTGGAGTCCGGCCAGAAAGACCACCATGAACCAGCCCACGCCCTGCCAGACCGACATGATCACGATGCCCCACAGCGCGCTGTTCTGCTTGGTCAACCAGGACACCGACAGCCCCAGGATCGCGTTGAGCGGCCCATTCTGGCGCAGCAGCAGCGACCACGCAGTCGCCATCGCCACCGCCGACAGGATCGTCGGCGCGAAAAAGACCGAGCGGAAAAAGAAGCGGCCCATCAGCTTTTCCTTGATCAGCGAGGCAAAAATGAAGCCAATTACCCACGCCGGCGGGCCAAAGAAAAGAGTGAAGCTGAGCGTCACGCGCATCGCGGACCAGAAGTTCTTGTTGCCCGGCAGATTCTGATAGTTCTCCAGCCCCACCCAGGTCATGGGGCCGAAGAGGTCGAACTCATGAAAGCTGATGACGATGGCGCTGAGGATCGGGTAGATGTTGAAAACAAGAAAGAAGACCAGCACTGGGAGAGTGAAAAGAAAGCCGACCACCTTCATGCGCGTATGATAACGCAAGTTGGCCGACCTGAGCCTGACAAACAGCAGCAAATTCAAGATGCCCACAGCGCTCAACCCCAGTGGCTAGAGGTCAGAGGATAGTGGAAAGCGGCTCGTTAGAGCGCTTTCCACTATCCACAACTCACTCTAGTTCTAATTGCCGTCCAGAACCGGATCGATCTCTTCTGCCGCCTCGTCGAGGCTCGCCTGCACGTCGGCGCCCTCGAACGCCATCGCCTCGATCTTGCCCCGCAGGACGCGGGCTGCCTCGGCGTAGTGCTCGGTTATGAAGATCGCTTGGCCGCCAGCGGCCGCGGCAGCAACCAGGTCAGCGTTGGGAACTCGCCCCGCGCCGGATCCCTTCTCAATATCCGGCAACGGCTGCCAGATGCCCGATGCGGCGGCCTGTCCTTGCGGGTCTGCTTCCAGGAAGCGCAGGAACTCCCACGCGGCCTTCTTGTTCGGCGAGGCCGCGTTCACCACCCACGCCCAGCCCCAGAAGACGTTGCCCGGCTTGCCCGCCTCAATCGACGGCATACCGTACGCGTGATAACCGCTCTCAAGCACCGGACTCTCGGTCGCCACCAGGAATGCCTCATACATCCACGGACCGGCCAAGTCGCAGGTCATCTCTCCCGAACCGAACGCCGCGTGGACCTCGCCGGGGATCACCGGGCCGACGTTGGGGTCGCCCAACTCGTGGCTGACGCGCATCATCCACTCGACCGCCTCAACGCCGGCCGGTTCGTTGATCATCGTCTTGGTGCGGTCGGCGTTCAGGACGCTGCCGCCGGTCTGGGCCAGGAACGTCGTCAACACCTGCATCGACCAGGTATCGTCGAAATACATCGGCAGTTTGATGAAGTTCCGCTTGAAGTTGCCGTCGTCGTCAAGGTAGAAGTCGGGGTTGCCTTCTATCACCTGCTTGCCCACGGCGATGAAGTCGTCCCACGTCTCCAGCGTGACCGCATCCGGGTCGACACCGGCATCGCGGAAGTGCTGGTCATTGCAATAGAGCACGAGCCAGCTCAACTCCCAGTGGTAGCCGTAAGGCGTGCCGTCGGCCGACGACCACGAGTCGAACGCCCCCGGCAGGCGGCTGGACTTGAGCGCCTCGACCGAATCGAATCCCAGCGCGTCAACAGCTTCATCGTCCACCGGCGCCAACTGCCCCTTGTTGATCAGTTTGATCGCCTGGGGATTGATGACGGCGAAAATGTCGGGCGCGGTGCCGGTCGCAAGCGCGCTGGTCACCTTGTCCTCGAATCCACCTTCACCCACCGGCGGAATGCTGTGGTCGAAGTCGATCGTTACGTTGGGGTTATCGTTCATGTAGAGGCGTACGCGCTCGGCCTGATACTCGTAGCCGGCCGGCCAGTTGAAGTACCACATCGACAGATCGACCGGCTGTTCGTCGTCCGCCCCCGCCATGTCCGATGTCATGGGCGCCGGCGCGACACAGGCCGCTACCAACAGCGCGACAAGAACAAGCAGGGCGAACAATATACTGGGCTTTCGAGCTTTCATCTGTTTCCTCCTGAATGAGAATTAATTGTTTGTAAACTTCCAGTCACCGGCGTTTGCAGTTTTTTCTCGACCTCCCCCCTGGTTGGCATGCGTGCAGCGTGTACGCCCCCCGTCCGTTCGATGATGTGTATGACCGCGGCCGCGCCCAATCTGGCCGCCCATTCCACGTCGCCGGTACGCATGTACCCGGTCAGGAAGACGGTCGAGAACGCGTCTCCGGCGCCGGTCGTGTCGATGACCTCGCCGCCAAGGGCCGGTACGCGTACCACTTTCTCAGCCGTCGCGACGATACAGCCCCGTTCCCCGAGCGTCAACAGCCCGACCGTAGCTCCCCAGTCAACGAAGCGGCGCACCGTCTCCTCCTCGCCCGCGTCGGACGCCAGCGAACTTGCCCCGAACAGATGGCCGCAATCTTCAACACTGGCCCGCACGATATCGAAACAGGAAAGCAGCTCGCGCAGCCGCGCCGGGTTCTTCCGTTCAGCCTCGTTGGGATGGGCGCGTGAATGCGCGCCGCCGTAGCCGCCCAGGTCGATTGCCAGCGTCGCGTCGAGCGCGCGCAAGCGGCGGATCGTGTCCGGCGGCACGTCATGGTCCATCGTGGCGATGTAAAAAATTGAGGCCTCGTGGTAGGTGGGCGGAATGTCTTCAAAGCGGATGGGCGGCGCCTTCTGCGGGTAGCGTATCTCCTTCTCGCCCGACGCTTCGTAAATCAGTTGCGTGGCCGTCGTGCAGTTGCCTGCCTTCACCAGCAGACCGCGCGTATCCACTTGCGCATCGCTGAATGGCTTCAACAACCCTTCCGGCATATCCTCCCCAATCGTGGTGACGATGCCGACCCGCTCGCCCAGCCGCCCGGCCACGACCGACCCATACGCGACCGGACTTCCCAGCACAGGACCAAGCGTCCGATCCGGAAAGTGGATCATCTCCTTGACGATATGGCCGATCAAGACGATTTCAGGCTGCGTGCCTTCTGAACCTCGACTGGGTTCCATTCGTCCTGCCCCTCACCTTGTGGAGAGAGTGAACTCCGCTCAATCGCACTATTTGGGGCGATTGCCCTTGATGAACTCGTCCAGCATTCTGACGGCTTGCTCGTCGGCTATCTGTTGCGGCGGATGTTTGCAGAAGTACGCCGACGCGCTTGTCAGCACGCCGCCCGTGCCCCGGTCCAGCGCGATGCGGCAGCAGCGAATCGCATCAACGGCAACCCCGGCGAAATTGGCGCTGTCCTCCACCTCTAACTTGGCGTCGAGAATAATCGGCGCATTGCTGAAATTCGCCAGTTCAAAGTAGAATCGGGCTGTCTTCCGGTCTTCCATGTTCGGCACATGGGCAAAGGCGGCCGAAACATTTGCCTCGTAGGGGATGAGGGCTTCCACAGCCCCCCGTTTTGTCTTCTCCTTGCTCTCGCCGCGGTGGACGAGATTGTCGAAATCGGTGTTTCCGGCGTAGTTGAGCTGATACGTCTTATTGATGTGGATCCCGCGCGCCAGCATCGTTTCGACCATCGCCCGGTGCAGGATCGTGCCGCCCAACTGGCTCTTGACGTCATCCCCGACCAGGGGCAAATCGCGTTCTTCCGCCGCCTGCGCAAAGGACTCATCGCACACGATTAGTTCAGGCATTCCGTTGATGAACGCGACGCCCGCCTCCAGCGCGGCCTCCGCATAAAGGCGAGCCGCTCTGGCCGAGCCGGTCGGCAGCATGTTCAACATCACCTGCGCGCCCGCATCTCTGAGCGCGGTTGCGATATCTTTAGATTCGTGCCCCCCAATCTCCATGTGCCGGGCAAGATGAGGCGGCGCGCCGTCCGCAACCGGCCCCATCGTGACCTCGACGCCGCTCTTCGGCAACTCAATGCCGGGCACGCGGTAGGCGTTGTTGGGCGGCGCAAAGATGGCATCAGCCAGGTCATGTCCTACCTTGCTGGCGTTGACGTCGAAAGCGACGACCGGCTTGATGTCGGTTACATCATAGCCGCCCAAATCCCGGTGCATCAGCCCGACGGTTTCGCCGCTCTGCGCGTAGTAATGCAACCCTTGCACCAGCGCGCTGGCGCAATTGCCAACACCTACCAGGGCAAGCCTTATTTCGTCGGACATGGTGGAAGATTTCCAATCGTCACTGGTGTCTGGCCTGAGTGTCTGGCATCGGGACTTGCGCACGAAAGCGACTTCCGCCTTAAGACAAGAAGCTTTGCAAGGTCTGCACGCCGACGATCCCCGGAACGCTCCCGGCGTCTCGTCTGCCCCCAAGCAACACGCCCGACGCCATGTGGGGAGGGAGGCGTACAACTGCGCTCCTAGCTCAAATAGCCGCCTGATGCCCTTTTGTGCAGCTTCTTCATACTCAGACAGGAAGCAATCGGATATTGTTCCCCTGACCTGTCGCTAAAACAGGACCAATCGCTGACGCGAGTCAGGAATGAAACTAGGATTCGTTGACATTTCTTCGAAGCCAAATCAGGGTAGCGGCAAAATGCAAGAATGCCATGTAACGTCGTGCTAGCTTTTCATAGCGAGTGAAAATGCGTCGATACCACTTGATTCTGTTGATGAAACGCTCGACGATGTTGCGCTCTTTGTAGCGGAGTTGGTCATCGTCGCGTTGTCGCTTGCGATGGCGGCGAGAAGGGATGACCACCTCGACCTGTTGGGCTGCGAGCAGGATGCGAAGCGAGTCAGAATCATAGCCTTTGTCGGCAATGACAGCGTCAAAGTGGAATGGAGCGAGCAACGATTCAGCTTGGGTGATGTCATGACGTTCACCGCCCGTCAAAATGAAGCGTAAGGGAAAGCCGAGAGCGTCAACGAGGAGTTGGATCTTGCTGCTGAATCCACCCCGGCTCCGCCCTAGGCTCTGTTCGCGCTGGCGCCCCCTTTTTTGGACCCGCCCGCAGCGCACATATGGGCGCGCACAGCAGTACTGTCGGGCATGACGGCTGCCATGTCAGGGTCTTGAGCGAACTGTTTGAACATGTCTGCCCAAACTCCGTTCTCTTCCCAGCGTGCGTAGCGCTTGAAGACACTGTTCCACTTGCCAAAATGCTCTGGCAGTTCACGCCACTGGGCGCCGGTGTGCAGAATCCAGTGAACTGCCTCAACCAAACGTCGACACGTTTCCTCTTGCCCTGCATAGGCACGCGGCTGACTTTGCAAGAATGCGTAAAGTTTCTGCCACTGAACGTTGTCGATCTTATAGGTAGACATCCTTCTATTGTCGCCGACCTGACCAAACACAACAAACGTCAACGAGCCCTAATTCTATTGGTTGAACTGGTGTCGATGGATTGGTATATTATTTTAGACTTTGGGAGTATAATGAGTACCTGGGCGTTTGTCAACCACGTCAAATCTGGCATGTGAGCGTCGTGGCAGCACAGGTTTTATTTCGACGATGAGCGTCACGCGGGCTGAATCATGTCAAAACAGGAGCAAGAACAGTATGCAAACCAATACGAAGCCTCAAACTGCGTCGCCAATGGTTGGGCTGGATGAAGCGCATCAGCTGGAAGTCCAGATTATGAATCTGAAAAACCTTGGTTACACGATGGTGCGCAGCGCGATTCCGCCGCTCAAATTGCAGGAAATCCAGACCGCGTTCGAACAGAAAATGAGCGAACAGATCGCGACCATGGGGAGAGGTCATCGCAATGCCTTCAACCGCTTCGACCTCATCCCGCTCTGGCAGGAGCCGGTCTTTCGCCAACTGGTAAACTTGCCCAGGATTATGCCGATCGTGCGCGGCTACATGGAGCGTTACTGGGACGATGAGCCGATGGTCTTCGGCGCTGGTCATGGACACTGCTTGTTTGAGCGCAGCCCGGCCCATCAAGCTTGGCACAACGATTCGCGCGTGAACAAAAAGGCCTCCGATATGACCCCGCCTATCTATATCCGGCTCAGTTTTCTGATCGAGGATGTGGATGACGACATGGGCCCGACCGCGCTGCTGCCCGGCACGCATGGCACCCACGTGAACTCGCCGCCCTGGTTCATGGCTCCCGATGGACAGCCGCGTAAAGTTCCGGGAATGGTCCTAGCCAGCGGTAAAGCGGGGGACTGCCTGATCAACGACACCTCGATCTACCATGCCAACACGCCCAATCTGAGCGACCGGGTGCGCAAGATCATATGGGCCTTGTACGCCGGGTCGCGCACGCCGACTTGGGTGAGGAAGGATCTGCCCGATGACTACAGGAGCAAGGCCGTCCTGACCAAGGCGGACGTGCGGGTCTCTAACGATCCGGTGATGGCGGCGCTTTTCCGAAATCTGCCGGAGGATTGATTCGACGGAGACAACCGCCCCGCGCTCAGCACTTATGCCTTCAGACCTGTCATGGCCAGGCCGCGAATGAAGTACTTGGAGGCGAAGATATAGATGAGCATGACCGGCACAACTGTCAACATTGAGCCGGCCGCCCACATCTCGTAGCGGGTCCAGTAGAGGCTGCGCAGACCGGCCAGCACCAGGGGAAGTGTTTGCTTCTCCGGGCTGTTGAGTACCACCAGCGGCCACAGAAAGTTGTCCCAGTTAAAGAGGAAGATGAAGACGATCAGAGCTGCCAGCGCCGACGTGGCCATCGGCAGGACGATGGTGAAAAAGATGCGCCATTCCGAAGCGCCGTCGATGCGGGCCGCATCGAGCAACTCAGACGGTATCGACTCCATGAACTGGCGCATCAGGAATAGCCCGAATGTAGACCACAGCCCTGTGACGATGATTCCGCTCAAGCTGTTGGCCATTTTCAAGTCGGCGATGGTGATGTAGAGCGGCACAAGAACCACCGCAAAGGGGATCATCATTGTCGAGAGAAGCAGGGTGAAGAGCTTTTCTTTCCCCCAGAAGCGGTATTTGGCGAAGATGAAACCGAGGGCGGCCGAGGTCAGCGCGCTGCACAGGGTTACGGATGTCGCCTGTATTATGCTGTTGCTGAAGGCCGCGAGGAAGTTGACACGCCCGATGATTTCGATGTAGTTCTCCAGCGTCCACACCTTGGGCAAGAGCGCTGTCGAGCGCACAAGCTCCTGGAAATGCTTGAACGAAGCGAAAATCATCCACACGAATGGCGTGATCGACATGAAGGACATTGCTAGCAGGATCAGGTGCAGAACTGTCTGACCCACCAGCCGCCGCGGCGAACGTCGGTACATTAATCCCTGCAAGGGGCTGGCCGGATTGATTTCCTCCGATGTCGCCATTCGTCTCAATCACCTTTTAAGTGGAATGTGGGTCGTCGCGCCCTCCGCCAGCCAGGCCGGAATGCCAGGTCGCGATTCCAAATCAATACGACCACCGTGGACGTAGAAGCCTGATCTGAACTAGGCTGATAAAGAGTATCAGGACGAACTGGAGCAGCGCGGCCGCGGTCGCCGTGCCAAATCGCAAATCCTCGAATGCCTCTGAATAGATGAGCATATTGTACACGTAGGTGGCGTCACCCGGCCCGCCTCGGGTCATAACAAAGGGAAAAGTGAATTCCTGCAGCGTGCCGATGGCCAGCAGAACCATTACCAATAGCAGCGTATGCCCCAGCAGCGGCAGGGTGATGAGCCAGAATCGCTGCCATTCGTTGGCGCCGTCGACCAGTGCCGCATCGTACAGCTCATCGGGGATGTGGAGGATGCCCGCCGTGAGGATCACGACGTAGAACCCCAGTACTTTCCAACTGCCAACCGCCACAATGGTTGGCAACGCCGATGACGAGCCGGCCAACCAGCGCGACTCGGGCAGGTGCAGTGCGCGCAGAATCTGGTTGAACGTGCCCACTTCGGGATCCATCAACATGCGAAACAGCAGCGAGACCGCCACCAGCGATACCACAACCGGCACGAAGATGAGCGCCTGGTACGTGTTGCGCCCGCGCCGCACATTGGCCAGGCAGGTGGCGATGAAGATGCTCAGCGGCAAGATAAAGACAAAGGCGAGCGCCGCCCACAGCAGCGTGTTGCGCACGGAAATAAAGAACAGCGGGTGCTCGAAGAGTTGGAAGAAATTGTCCAGGCCGACGAACTTGCTGGCCTCCGGCCTCAACACTCGATACTGCACGACGGATAAGCGCAGCGCGCTGATGATCGGCCGGAACGAGAACATCCAGTACCAGACCAGTGTTGGCAGGATGATGCTGGCGCCGAACCAGAACTGGGGCTTGCGCAGGGCCCACAGAACGGCGGGGACGATGCTGCGGCGCCCGGAAGCCGTACTTTCGCGGCTGCCGCTAGTGTCAGCGGTTGTCATTCGAGTCACCCTGTTTTCGAGAGGGAAAGCCGGACCAGCGCAGCGCCGCCCGCGGCGCTGCGCTGGTCGCGTAGAATTTCAGCCTATTTGCGCGCCCCCTATGTGCAGAAGCGCACTGGAAAATGTCAGGAGAGCGCGGCGATGTCTTCCAGGTAGACGTTGTACTGGTCCTCACACCGCTCCTGGTACGACTGGGCCGCCTCTGCCGCAGTCAGCTTGCCCAAGAGCGAACGTCCGAGCAGATCGAGGCTCCGATCCCATCGACCTCTGACGGATAGCCGAACCCTTCGCCGTAGTAGCGGGTTATGGGGCCGAGCTTCTCCATCACTTTGGCCGCCTGTACCTGCGGCCCACTCTCATCCGGGTCGGAATAGTGATCGTACTTGCCGACCAGCCCTTTCCAGGCCGGCGCGCCGATGCCGCCGTAAATCTTGGCATACTCGCGCTGGCCTTCATGCGTACACATCGTCTGCAGATAGGCGATGGCAAAGTCGCGGTTGCCAGTATTGGCGGGCGCTGCAAACCCCCAGCCCGCCTCACCTACAAACGTGGGCAGTTCGTCCGCCAGTACCTTGGGCGCGGAGGTGAGCTCGTAATAAACGCCCTCATCCCGCCCCTGTTGCAGCGCCGGATTGGAGATGCCTCGGGCGATGCCGATTTTGCCCGCCAACGCCGTGTTGAACTGGTTCTCGTCCAGTTCGGTCTCGATGCCCATCTGCACCGGCGCCTCGGCAAAAATGCGCATCGCTTCCACGCCCGCCTCGCTGTCAAGGTTGAACTGTTTGGACTCGAGGTCCCACCAGTCCGTGCCCTCGGCGGCGAGCAGCGTGCGCACAATGCCCAGATAGCTCTGGTTGTCCCACCCCTTGCTGCTAAGCCCCCACTTTACGACGCGGCCTTCCTCCTCAACATGTAGCGCCACGGCCAACTCCCACATCTGCTCGTAGCTGTCGAATATCCAGTCCCCATTGGTCGGCGGATAGAGGTCGGCCAGCCCGAGCGCTTCCACATCCTGCGTTGGTACGCAGACCATCGAGCCGACCAGGTTGGCCTCGGTCGGTACGCCGTAAATCTCGCCTTCCCAAGAGTAGGCTTCGATCGACTCCTGCTGGAACGCCTCATTCGGCACAACTCCCACTGCGTCAAACACAACATCGCTCAGTGGCAGCAAACCCTGCTGGATGTAGAGAGGAATCGAGACCTTGCCCATCATGCAGATAACGTCCGGATGCGTGCCGGCCGACATGGCAGCGATCAGCTTCGTCTGCAAGGGCCACGCCTGCGGCTCAATTTGCACGCTGTAGCCTGTCTCGCCCTGCACTAGCTCGGCAATGCGCTCGTAGGTAGCGACGTGCGGGTCGTACTGCAAGCCCCATTGAACGCCCTCCTGATCCTCAGGCGCGGCAGCCGGGGACGACTCTTCCCCGCCCGAATCCGAAGCCGCTGGCTGGCCTGCCTGGGGCGCGCAAGCCGCCATCAGCCCACCGGCTGCCCCCAACGCGCTCACACGCAGGAATTCACGACGCGAAACAAAACCATGCTGAGCCATTTCTCTTCACTCCTTGTGTGGTCGAATTCTGACTATTATCCCCACCCAAAAAATAGTCTGCTTGAGATGGTTCGACGCGGACGCGAAGCCGATAAAGTGGCGGCGCCGTGCCGCACTGCGATTCAAGCAGCCTTGCTCGCGCTCACGGCAGCAAGGACGCTGAAGGGGAATTGACAATTCAGATGTCTAGCAATATAGTGATTATGCATGCTACTATAGCATGTAATGCGCCTGTGTCCAACAGGTCTGTTGACCCTCGATTTAGACCGCGCTTCGTCCAAATTTATTCTCCAGGTTTCGCTCACCGAAGACGATTCCGCAAGGCGCTCGCACGCCTTAGGGGTTCTCCAAGTTCCAGAGAAGGAGAAATGATGGAGTTGACACGCGAACAGAAACATTTTTTCGAGACCTTCGGCTACCTTGCTCTGCCCGGTCTATTGAAAGATGATATCGCCTGGATTACCGAGGAGTTCGAAGCGGTCTTCCAAGGGCGCAACGTTTCCCACGACGGCAGCGAGCGCTCCTGCATCGTCCCCTTTATCGACCAGCGCAAGCGTCTCAGCACCCTCCTCGATCATCCCAAGCTGGTGGGATTGATTTCCAGTGTTCTGGGCGAGGAGTTCAACTATCTGGGCGGCGATGGCAACTTCTATACCGGCGACACCCGCTGGCACAGCGATGGCTTCCATCATGTCGGCAAGTTCTTGAAGGTCGCCTTGTATCTGGATGAAGTTGACCGCAATAACGGCTGCCTGCGCGTCATCCCCGGAACGCACCGGTGGGACATGTTCCAGGACTGGGAAGCGCGCCACGCCAGCGAATCCCTGGAGCGTTGGGGGATCGAGCAAAGCGACGTGCCGGCCGTGGCGCTGGAGACCCAACCGGGCGACGTGGTCGCCTTCAACCATAACCTGATGCATGCCTCCTGTGGCGGCAGCACGCGGCGCCGCATGTTCACCCTCAACTGTTGCGCCCACTCCGAGACCGATCAGGAGATCGAAGAGTTGAAGCAGTACATCGCCAACCATCACCGTTATTGGATCGATCAGATGCATTCGGATGTCATGCGTGGAACAGCGTCGCCCGCACGTATGCGCCACCTGCAACAGGTGATCGACAACGAGGGCCATCTACCCGCTCTTTCCGCCAGGGCGCGCATGGAGATGTCCGGACCTGCGCATGGATAGTGCGTGCCGGCGCGAGCGAATTCTCTTTCGCAACGGGTATCTGGGCGGGTTGCCTGTTTTCACTCCCTGGAAATCAATCAACGACCCCAACATGGCGATGCACCCTTCGCAACCATCACTCTCAAGTGTAACAAGGACCGGGAGAAAAGGATGAAAAAGTCATTGTTGGTCTGGCTGATCGTCGTGTGTCTCGCTGGCATCGCAGTGCCGCTCTATGCCCAGGAAGCAGGACTCACGCTCGAAGGCGTGTCGGACAAAGTGGAGGCAATCGTAGAACTGGTGACCTCAATGTCGGATCGGATGAGCACATTCGAACAGAGGATGGCCGTTTTGGAAGCGACCGATACGCCGACGCCCACGCCGACACCGACAGAAACGCCGACGCCGACGCCGACCGAACAATCTACTCCCACGCCAACGCCAACGCCCAGTTCGCCCATAGCGTCAATAACCACGCGGATGAACGTGCGCGCCGGGCCGGGCACCAACTATCCCATCGTCGGCCAGGCCGCACCCGGTGACCAATACATCATCTCCGGCAGAAATCCCTCTGGCGGCTGGTGGCAGATCATCTACGGCGGCCAGTATGCGTGGGTCTACAGCCCGTTGGTGACTGCAACCAATGCCGAGGTTGTGCAGGTGGCTTCGTTCGTCCCCACGCCGGTGCCGACCCCGATCCCCGTGGCCACGCCCATCCCGCCGACCGCCGTACCTCCGCCTGCCGCGCCGCCGCCAGCGGATCCCTGCGCCAACATCCACTGCTTCTTCTGGTTGCGCAACCAGGACTTCACAAATAACGGCGGGGGTGAGCTGAAGCTCAACATCGGCTTTGTCCATCAGGGACGCGGTGACGAGATTCAGGGCGCGGGTGGTAGCTATTTCGTGGAGTTGCACAAGGATGGCGTACTTGTTTCCGCTGTCGATCATACGACGCGCGGTCAAAACAATACACACAATGGGCCTCAGGGCAATAAGTACAACTACCTCAAGGCGGTCCCCCTCAATCAGGTCCCGGGCGGGAATGTGGCGGGCAACTACACGATTTTTGTCAAGAACGGCATCGGGGAACGGGTCAGCCAGACCTACGCGTTTACCGTGTCAGCGGGAAATGGCGAAATATGGCTAATTTTTGCCCAAAACAATTGAGTCGGGACTTTCGCTTGCATGTCGGTGGCAATAAAACTTAGAAATGATGGCACAACAGATGAAAGTCGAAAACCCTGTCGGCACGCCGACCAACAAAACTTGTACCAACCTGGCTGAACACCTGGAAGCTGCCGAGCCGCATAGTCGCCAGCGATTTTTCTAAACGACACCGACTCGCAGCAAAGCCTTTTTGGCAACAGGTCGTAGGATAGATTGCAATGCGGGTGATTTGCCGCCATGGACGCGGGCCCGCAGGCTTACCCAACTGTTGAAGACAGTGCGCAAGACAAAGTCGATTCACCCTCAATCGACAAAGTGCGGCGAACGTGCAGTAGCGCTGAAAGCGGTCTGGCGCCTGGCATCGCTCTCGTGGACCTGGTTCACACATCAAGTGAAGCAACTGACTGGCTCTGCTAAATGCCAAAGTCGCAAAGCTCATTCGCAGCGCCATCGCCTCGTTTGCCATTACCGTGTTTGGCCTTCATCGAAGTCCAACGCTATACCGTGCCCAGCAATATCATCCAACGCACGCACTCTAACCACGTGAGCGAATATCCGCGAACTCATTTTCGCAGCCCGATTATCCAGGCTTTCCAGCCAGCATAGCGAAAGTCCAAACTAAAAAGGTAGCAAGAACCGGGGAAAGAAAGATGAAAAAATCATTGGTGGTAGTGCTGCTTGTCTTATGTCTCGTTGGCGTCTCAGTGCCGCTCTATGCCCAGGACGCAGGACTTACGCTCAAAGGGCTGGCGGCCAAAGTGGAGGCAATGGTCGAACTGGTGACCTCGATGTCGGACCGGATGAACTCCTTCGAACAGAGGCTGACCATTCTCGAAGCGACCGATACGCCGACGCCCACCTCGACGCCGACAGAAACGCCGACGCCGACGCCGACCGAATCTCCGACACCGACGCCGACGCCCACACCCGACTCGCCGACCGTATCGATAATCGGGCGGATGAACGTGCGCGCCGGGCCGGGCACCAACTATCCCATCGTCGGCCAGGCCGATCCTGGCAGTCAGTACCTCATCTCCGGCAGAAACCCTGCCGGCGGTTGGTGGCAGATCATTTTCGGCGGCCAATATGCATGGGTCTACAGTCCGTTGGTGACGGCAACCAATGCCGGGGTGGTGCAAGTGGCTTCGTTCATCCCCACACCGCCGCCGACCCCGATCCCAACGGCGACACCAATCCCGCCGGCACCGGCTCCGGCTCCGACGCAGCCGCCGCCGCCGGGGCATGCCTTCTCCCTCATAAACAACGGAAGCTGTATCCGCAACGATCGACAGACCTACTTTGAAGGTAAAGTGTTTGACAGGAACAACAACCTGTTGAATAACGTCTGTTTGCATATTGCGTTCAGCGGACCCCGCAACACCAAGTGTACCGGCTGCGGCAAGCCGGCTGGGAACTGGGGCTTCTCTCCCTTCGGCGGTCCGGCTTCGTCAGGCACATTTGTTGAAATCTGGGTGGTGAATTGCCCGGGTGGCGGCTGGGATGCATCGAGAACCAATACCAAGGACTTCTCCAATCTCTCGCCTATTTCGAACAAGTGGGGCAGAACGATAAGCGAGAGCGTTGCCTGCACTGAAATCACTTTCAAGCAGAACTGAGGTCAACTCGGTCCCAGACCGAGACTTCTGGCACAGGCTGTACCTTGTGGCCCTGGGGTACAGCCTGTCGCCGTGCAAAACGCAGTTCTGAGAAAGGGAGGAGTGCAACTGACGAATCTCAAGCGCACTTCAGTTCTGAGCGCTCTCTTCGCTTCAAAGTCACGCTGAGTGCAGCGCCTGTGGCCTCAATGTCCGCCGGAATTGGGCTGCAAGATAGACGGACGCTCGTGCCTCAAACCGAATTAGACGGGACGCAGAACAGTTCGCTTCACTGTTGAACTCTGGCGATGCCCGATTTTTCTGCCCCGAACCCACCCGCTGTCGCCCCGCTTTTCGGCGTTTGCCAATCACGGAATTTCAAAATACAATATGTGTGTTCTTCCCCTTGAAACCGTTGCATGAGGCTTGACGATGGCAACCTCCTTAGGAGGTCAAGTATCAGGAACCGCCGATGCACGCAACCTCCGTCGAAAGGCGGAGTCGGCGCGCGCCCTGGAGCGTGCGGCCATCCATCTCGTTCTCCTGATCGGTGCCGTCGCCATGCTTTTCCCCCTTTACTGGATGGTTTCCACCTCTCTAAAGCCCGAGTACGAGGTCTACCTGCTTCCGCCCACGTGGATCCCGAGCGAATTCCAGTGGATCCATTACTACCAGGCCTTCGTCGACTACTTCAACTTTGCCCAATACGGCTCCAACACCATGGTCATCACGCTGGGCGTGCTGGCGGGCCGCTTATTGAGCGCGTCGCTGGTGGCGTTCGGCTTCGCCCGCATCCGCTTCATCGGCCGCGATTTAATCTTCATCCTCGTGCTGAGCACAATGATGGTGCCCGGTCAGGTCACCATTATCCCGCTCTACATCCTCTTCGTAGAATTGGGCTGGCTGAACACCTTTTGGCCCCTGATCGTCCCGACATGGTTCGGCGGCGGCGCCTTCTTCATCTTTCTGCTGCGGCAATTCATCCTCACCATCAATCCGGAACTCGACGACGCCGCCCGCATTGACGGCTGCGGCTGGCTGGGCATCTACGCGCGCATCACCCTACCCCTTATCAAACCGGCGCTCGCCGCAGTCGCCATCTTTTCATTCATGGGCACCTGGAACGACTTCTTCGGTCCGCTCATCTTCCTCCGCAGCCGCGACATGCTGACGCTTGCGGTGGGACTGCATTTCATGGCCAGCGCCGCATCCTCCTCGGTCCGCCCGAACTTGCCGCACCTGATGGCCGGTTCGACCATGCTGCTGGTGCCGCCTATTCTCGTCTTCTTCTTCGCCCAACGCTACTTTATACAGGGGGTGACATTCTCCGGCATTAAAGGTTAGAGCCTGCAATCAGTGGAGTTTCCGTCCACGTTACCATAGTTCGCAGTTCACTGAATGTTTAACATTTCATTTCTCACAATGGAGGAGACAGCAATGTCTAACAAGAGTTTGAGCCGCAGACAATTCCTTCGCGGAGCGGCAGTTGTTGGAGTCGGCGTGCCGTTCCTGCAGGCTTGCGGCTCAGGGCCGCCGGCCGCAGAGGACTCCGACTCCGGGGCTGAAGCAGCAGCCCCCAGCATGGAGATGACGACCGTTCGCTATGCCCAGGTGATCGGCCCGCTCGACAAACAGGTCGACATGTTTAATGAACAGAGCGACACCGTCCACGTCGAATTCGAACTCGTCCCCTGGGGTGAACACGCCGATAAGCTGCTGATCGACGTCGCCGCCGGCACCGCCCCCGATCTGTGGTTCATCGGCGGCCCCTGGTGGATCCAGATCAAGCGCAAGAAGGTCGCTCTCTCCATCAGCGAATTCCTCGCCAACGACCCCGACGTCGTGATGGACAACTTTGAATTCCCCGCCGACAGCGACTGGGGCATGGTCGACGGCGACATATACGGCCTGCCGACAAACTCGGTTATCCTGCGGGGTCTCGCCTATAGCGAGAAGCGCTTTGAAGAGGCCGGCCTTGACCTTCCCAACGAAAACTGGACCTTTGCCGACGTCGCCGCGGCCGGACCGAAGCTGAACCGCGGCGAAGAATCGTACTCCATGCCCGCACCGCTCCTCGCCGGCGACCTTTATCTCACGACCATCTGGCAAAATGGCGGCCAGATCATCAACGAAGACGAAACCAAGTGCTTGCTCGACCAGCCCGAAGCCGTCGAAGCGATCGAGCAGCTCGTCGCTTGGACCGAATTTTCGATGAAACCCGGCCAGCATGGCGCACTCGGCGACTTTCCCACTGCCAGCGGTAAGATCGCCATGTGGCCGATGGTCCTGGCCGACTGGGACTCCTGGCTGAAGGTCACCGCCAACGACGAGACCGATCAGTGGATGACCTACTGGCCCTCCGTGTCCAATCCGCCCGCGGTCGATGTCTACGCCGGCAGCGTCCACATGGAGGCCATCTGGTCCCAATCCGAGAATGTCGACGCTGCCTGGGAGTTCTTCATCTGGCGGGCCATCAACCAGGACTCCCTCGATTACCAGATCACGCTCTTCCCGATCAACTATCGAATGGAGGAGACCGTCAATAGCGCCATTACCAACCAACGTCAAGCCGACTTCCTGACACTTCACTTGCCCATCACTGGACTCTCCACCGGCGAATACTGGGGACCCAGTACGACCGAGATCTTGAACGCCTTCCGCTCCGAGTACGAGCTTGCCATTCTGGGCGAAAAGACGGCCAAGGAAGCGATGGAAGCCGCCACCGTAGCCATTGACGTGATTTTGGAAGACGCCTAGTTCTCTGACCGCAATAGCCCGCGAAATTGGCGGCTGCCGCGCGCAGTTGTCAATCTCGCGGGCTTCTCCAGCACACGACGATCTGAGATCCGCCATGGCAACTACCGTCACCCAGCCATCGACCAGCATTCGCAAACCGCGCATGAGCCGCAGCGCGCGCCTTGAGAACATCGCCGGATTTCTCTTCATCAGTCCCTGGATTGTCGGATTCCTGGCATTCGAATTCGGCCCGCTGATCGCCGCCGCCTATCTGGGCCTGACCAGGTATGACATCCTCACGCCCCCCAGATTCACCGGGCTTGCCAACTTCGACAAAATGTTCACGCGCGACCCGCTGTTCTGGAAGAGCCTGTGGGTCACCGCCATCTATTCGCTGAGTACCGTCTTCCTCGGCGTCATCCTCGGCGTCATGCTGGCTGTCCTTCTGAATCAGAAAATCCGCGGCATGTCCCTGTACCGCACCATCTACTACCTGCCCGCGGTCGTCTCAGGCGTCGCCGTTGCCTACATGTGGGGCTGGGTGTTTCGCCCTCAAGCGGGTATCGTCAACTATGCCCTGAGTCTCATCGGCATTGAGGGCCCGAATTGGCTCTTCAGCACCACTTGGACGCTGCCGGCCTTTGTCGTGATGAGCCTGTGGGCAGTCGGCGGCGGCATGGTGCTCTACCTGGCCGGGCTTCAGGGCGTGCCAACGCAGCTCTACGAAGCCGCATCCCTGGACGGCGCCGGCCGCTGGGCCGCCTTCTGGAATGTGACACTTCCCATGATTTCGCCAGTCATCTTCTTTAACTTCATTATTGGCATCATCGGTTCGTTTCAGGTCTTCACCAACAGCTTTGTCATCACCAAAGGCGGCCCCGCCAACTCCACTCTCTTCTTCGTCCTCTACCTGTACCGCCACGCGTTCGAGAATTTCAAAATGGGGTACGCCGCCGCGCTGGGCATGATCCTGTTTCTGGTCATTATGACGCTTACCCTAATTTCGTTCCGGCTCTCCAACCGGCTCGTCTTTTATGAGGGACGAATTACCTGAGCGGAAGCGGTTGCGGCCCATAACTGTGCTATCCAAGGCTTACAAATTGGGAAGGAAAAAAGGAATGCTGACAGATGAGCAGAAGGCACACTTTCACGCACTGGGCTTCGTAAGAGTGGAAGGCGCGCTCACGCCCGAGGAGGTCGACCAATTCTCCTGGCGGTTCGACGCCATCATCGAGCGCGGCGAAACACAGGGTGACGGTTCGGAAGCAGGCGATCGTATCTTCCCGGACGGCCACCGCGTCATCCTTCCGCTGATCGAAGCCGACCCCTATTTCTACAACATACTGGACCATCCCAACCTGGCCGCTATCCCCGAAGACCTGCTGGGCGAGGACTGTATCTTCTATGGCAGTTCAGACGGACAGATCCACGACGGCGACACAACCTGGCACCGCGATGGCGGCTCCCCCGGCCCGGCGATAGAAGCCAAACTGACATTCTATCTGGATGACGTAGCCCCCGGCAAAGGCTGCCTGAGCTTTATCCCCGGCAGTCACCTGTGGCCGCTCCACTACAACGACCTCGAAAAGAAAATCGAGGAGCGCGTGCTCGGCTATCCCATGCAGGAGTTCCCGGGCCGCTACGACCTGCCCGCAGGCAAAGGCGATGTGATCGTCTTCCACACGCGCATCTGGCACTCATCGTGGGGCGGCGGCGCCAACCGGCGGCAGATGGCCTGGATGATGCGCACGGCCCCTCGCATGCAGTGGGAAATCGATCGAATCGCCGGATTCCTCGAGGGGTACGCACAAAAGTGGTCGAAGAAATCCGGTCGCCTCATCTCCGACCGCCTGTTCGAAACGGCTGACGAGCAACGGATGAAGAAGATTCAGCTCTTGAAGGACCTGGGTGCGTGAAATTCCAGTTCTCTCTCTCTATTCTCAAGTTATTGGTTATCCCCCCGCGCACGAGTAGAGTTACACGAAACTAAATTCTAAAACCTGCAGTAAGGAGCGATACCGATGAACCTAGAATCGCACGTGGCCGAACTTGAACGCGACGGGTACACGGTCATACCCGACGCGCTCTCGCCGCAGGAGGTGCGCGTCACGCGTCAGGCTGTCAAGGATCTGCTGGCGGAGGAGCGCGAAGTCGCCTTGGGCACCGGTACGCAGTCGGCCAACCTGCTGACCTCGCACACCATCGTCGGCAAGCATCCGGTATTCTATGAGTTCTTCCTCAACCCGCCCACGATGCAGATCGTGCGCAGGATGATCGGCGACGACGCGCTCATCTATGACGCCAACATCCGCATCCCGATGCCCACCGGCGCAGCCAACAAACGCCAGGGCTTCCAACTACACGTCGACCGCGAGGACTACACCGTCGTGCCCTTTGCCGGCGGCAAACATTTCCCCATGGCGATGAATGTCACCTGGTGCCTGGTCGACTTTACGATCGGGAACGGCGCCACCCTCTTGTGGCCCGGCTCGCACAACTCCTGTGAAGTGCCCGAACCGGAGAGCAGGCCGCCGGGCTATATCTATGCCGAGGCGCCCGCCGGTTCTGCCGTCATCTGGGATGCCTCCATCTGGCACGCCAGCGGCATCAACAGCGGCGACAGCCCGCGCTACGCCGTGCTGGCCTACTACATTCGCTCGTGGATGCGAGGCAAGACCGACAGCCTACGCTTTATCCCGCCCGAAGTGCGCCCCATCTTGTCGGAGGAGGCCAAACACCTACTCGGCTTCCGGCCCGCGCCGCCCGACTATTCGGACGTCAAGGCTCTCAGCTCGGAGCAGCTTGCGGCTCTGTCCGTGCAAGAGAAAAAAGTCCTCGGATTTGCCGTCTACTAGAGTTTGACGTCAGACAGACCCGCAGGCCATCCCGTTTTCGAGCAGATGGCCGGCGAAGGCCTGTCCTGACGCAGCGGGGCGGCAGACCACCCGCATGCTTGACCTTTCGCATTCGCTGCGAAAGGTCAAGCGCATACATTGACAAGTTGGGAGCAGAGCGATGTTGCTCCCGCATACAGCCAGGTGAACTGTACTTACCCCTATATCAACAGGCGTTCGGCGGGGCTTCGCGCGGAGCCTCGGCAACTGAGGCAGGTTTTTGCCCCTGATTGGTTCCCACAAGGAGGGAGACTCATGAACGAACGAAGGCAGGCGGGTGTGCGCCAACTGAGCAGGCGCGGTTTCTTACAGGTATCGGCTGCCGGCGTGGCCGGCGTGACTGCAGGGTCATTGCTCTCTGGATGTGCCCCGGTGGCCCCCGGCGCCGCGCCGGCGGTTGTCAGCAGCGAACCGGTAACGATCAAGGTGATGTCCTGGTGGTGGGTGGAGAAAGGCTCAGACGTGGCCCTGCGCAACCTCGTCGAGAAGTTCGAGGCCGCTTACCCGGAGATTAAGGTCGAGGAAGTCAGTTTCCCCAGCAACATCTACGAGGATGCGCAGTACAGTCAGATGGCTGCTGGCAAGCTCGATGCCGACGTGATGCACACGCTCGAAGGCACAGGCATCAAGCTGATCGAGGGAGGCTTCCTCGAACCTCTGAATGACGTTGGCAGGAGCGCCGGTATCTGGGAATACGACGCCATCACCAAAATTCCCCCTTGGTTCTGGAGCGATCGATCGACCTTTGAAGACTCCCCCGACGATTCCGGTGATCTCTACGTCCTGATGTTCAACACGGCCCAGGACGGCCTCATCTACAACATGGACATCATCGAACAGGCGGGCGCCGCACTGCCCGAGACCCAGGACGAAGCCTATGAGTTGGCCAAGGCGCTTACCGACCGGCCCAACCAGTTCGGGTGGGCCAACCGGCACACGGTCCCAGAGAAAGCCGGTTTCTTCCGCGACATGATCCCATGGCTTCTGGGGTATGGCGGCGTCTATGCCGACGGCCAGCAGCCGACGGTGAACACCGATGCCATGATCAACACGTTGGCCCACTGGCGGCGCATGTACCTCGACTGTTTCCCTCAGGGCTCGGACGCCGCCACCTTCCGCCGCATGATTGCCGAAGGCAAGGTGGCCATGTACACTGATAACAACGCCTTGCCCCCGAACTTCTTCAACATGAATCCGGACTCTGAAAGTTTCATCCGCTCCGCGGCGCTGCCGTGGCCGAACCGCAAAGGCGCGTCGTTCCCCTCCTACTGGGCATGGCCCGCTGACTCTCCCCCGGAGAAAAAGGAGGCAGCGCGCACATTCCTCGAATTCTGGGCGAAACCGGATAACTTCAAGGAGATGACCTGGGCGCGTAAAGATCCCCCCATGATCCCCCAGGCCAACACGCCTGAGTATCTGGAATCGCTGCCCTGGATGTCGGGTTTCGCCACCACTGACGCCGTCCCATGGCTGTTCGTTATGGGCGGCTACCAGGGCCATGTAGAAGAGTTCCGAACCATCGTGGTCGAGCACGCCTCGGAAGTCGTGGTTGGTACCATTAGCCCTGAAGAGGGCGCTCAAAGGGCCCAGCAGGAGCTGGAAGTCCTGGCCGACCAGTTGTTCGGCTGACCTGGGCCTGCAGAGGCGGCCCCGGTCGTCTAACCTTCATCGCCTGCCTCATCACGGCCTGCTGCGCTCAGGAACGAATCTGCCCTGGGCGCAGCAGGCAGAGGGCCGAAACTTTGCTCGCACGGAAACGCTTGTCGTTCGCCGACCGACGACGACTTTTCTCGCTCGCCATGGCTCTGCCCGTGGCGGTATACCTTCTCCTCGTCTTTGCCTATCCGATCGGCCAGGAGATCTATCTGAGCTTTACCAATGCGCGCCTGCTCGAGCGCACGCCGGCGGTCTTGGTCGGGCTTGATAACTACCGATCGCTGGCGGAAAGCAGGAAGTTCTGGCTCGTGATCGGCAACACGCTCTTCTACGCCGTCGCAGCCAACGCAGTCATCCTCGTCCTCGGATTGGGGCTTGCGCTGCTGCTGAATCAGGCCTTTCATGGCCGCAAGCTGGCCCGCGTCGTCTCCTCCCTGCCATGGGCGTTCCCCGAGGTGGCCGCCGTCCTGGTCTGGAGTTGGATGTATAACAAAGACTTCGGCGTAATGAACGTCTTCGCCCGCTGGCTGCCGGGCGTCTCCGAGAACCCCAATTGGCTGTTGGATCCGGCAATGGCCTGGTTCTCCATCGTACTCATGACGGTTTGGAAGATCTTCCCCTTCTTCAGCCTGATTATCCTGACCGCTTTGCAGTTGATCGACAAAGAACTGTACGCCGCCGCCAAGATAGATGGAGCCGGGTCTTTGCAGTTGTTTCGTCACATCACTTTGCCGGGAATCGCCCCAACTCTGGGGATCATGACCCTGTTGATCACCGTTTGGGGCTTCCGCCGCTTTCCCATCATTTATCTGATGACCGGAGGCGGTCCGGGCGTGAGGACGGCCACACTGGTGGTCCTTACTTATATCACGGCAATCAAGTCGCTGAACATCGGACTGGGCGCCGCGATGGCCATCGTGGGCTTGATCATGTCGCTCATGATCACAGTGCTATACGTTTTCGTTACCCGCCGGCTGGGCCAGGCGCAGATCTGAGGAATCGGGAGCCACAGAAGGTGACAGGCATGCTGAACTTCCCTGCCCTGGCAGGACGCAGATGGCTAATCGCCAGGAAGCGCGCCGGGCGCATCGCCCTGTACATCACGATCGCCCTTGTCTGCCTGGTCATCGTCTTTCCGCTCTACTGGCTGGTGATTAACGCCCTGATTCCGGGACGCGAAGTGTTTCGCTATCCGCCCGCATTCTTCCCGCAATCAATCCGCCTCGACGCTTACAGAGAGATTATTGAGCTTCATCCCATCCTCACATGGCTCAAGAACTCTTTCGTCGTCTCCGCGGGGACGGTGCTTCTGTCCGTGCTTTTGGAAATCATGGGCGCTTACGCCCTCAGCCGCCATGGCTGGCCCGGGCGGAGAGTGCTGGCAGTGGGGCTGCTGAGTACGCAGATGATCCCATCGGCTGTGCTGGTCATCCCTATCTTTATCATATTCCGACAAGTGGGCCTGGTCGACTCACACATTGGCCTGATCACAGTCGACACTGCCCTGACCGTACCCGTCGGCATCTGGATTCTCAAGGGGGCTTTCGATACGATTCCCGCAGAGATCGCTGACGCAGCCCTGGCGGACGGCTGCTCCGAATTGGGCGTTATTGTCCGCATGTTGCTCCCCCTTTCATTGCCGGCGCTGGTCGCCGTATCCGTCATCGCCTTTTTCACCGCTTGGGATGAGTTCGTCTTTGCCTCCGTCTTCATCATCTCGCAATCGTTGCGGGTTTTCTCGGTGGGCATCTCTACCTTCATCGGCGAAATGGCGACACCGGTCGACCTGATCTTTGCTGCTGCCAGCATCTTTGTCATCGCGCCGCTTATCTTTTATGCCATCGTTGAACGCTATCTGGTTTCGGGCCTCAGCGCCGGCGCCGTGAAAGGGTAGTCTCAGTGCAGTAATTGTACCGATCTTGATGCGTGCCAATTGTGAACTGCCCCAATATGCCCCCGTCCATTTGCAGTAGCTTCTCTAGACAGGCATTGGATAGTGGCGCCGGACACATACAGACCTTTCTATTGCGGCACAATCGCAGCTCGCAGGACAAGCGAGTGGAGCGAAAATGAGCGACATCCCTCTGGTTCGTTAGTTTTCGGACAGTGCCAACGCGCAGCGCCTGAAGCGGCCCGCGCAGCTCTTGCGCATCGTTGGCCGGATTACCTCCCACTCTACGCTGCTACTGGCGCTCGCCCTGGTTCTGACCCCCTTCGTGTGGATGCTGGCGACTTCGGTCAAACCGGAGAGGGAAGCATACCTGATCGCCTCCAACCGGCTTGTCTTCTATGAAGGGCGGCTGCGTTAGCTGCGTCCTGAGGCCAGCCAGAAAGGACTCCTCCACGATGAGCAACGACAGTTCAGCCTACCCGCCGCCCGTATTCCCAGCGCCCAAGGTCCCGGGCCAACGCTATCACGCCGAGGTGCCGGATACGCTCGACCTCGCCGACCGCGCCGCCTTCGCCATCAACGGCATCGCCGGCGCCATCGACCCCGACCTCGATCACCAGATGTGGTTCCTGGTCCACTACGCCCGCAATCCTGCCACCATGCACCATCACGCCGCCGACGCAACCTGCGACGCGCTCCTGGCGCCAACCCTCCCGCTCCTGCGCCTGATGAGCGGCAGCACCGCCCATCTCAACACCGAGGTCGGCCTGATGGAGCGTGTCCTGCGCGACACGTCGCCGGACGATGGGCTCTACTACAACGTTTTTCACCCCGACAAGCCCTGGCATTCGGAGTACGGGCACTCGCACAGGGGGATCATCCCCGAAGACTTTGCCGTCACCGTCGCACAGGCCCACCTGCTCGAGGCGATGATCTTCTGGCGCGAGCTGAGCGGCGACCCGGCTTGGGAAACGCGTATTCGCAAGATGGTGGATGGGCTGATCCAGATCGCGGTCTACAAGGATGACTACGCCTACTACCCCGACGGCGGCTTCGCCGAAGTGTGCGGCTACCCCCGCTCCGGCTGGCGCCATACCGATGAGCCCGAAGATGACTACAACAACGCCGAAGGCTCGGTAACCAGCTACTATGGTGACATCATCCGCGTACTCCCCCTCTGGTATCGCGAAAGCGGGGACGAACGCGCCCTCGACTTGGCAGGCCGCCTGTCGCGCTTCTGTATGCAGCCCCGCTTCTGGGGCGGCAACCCCGAGCCGGTCATGGTCGCCGGAAACGAGTTGGGTCACTTCAACTTCCACGCCCACAACCGGCTGCTGATCCTCGCCGGCATGTTGGAGTACGCCCACATGGCCAACGACGCCCGCGTGCTCGAGTTCGCCCAGCGCGGCTTCGAGTTCGCCATGACCATCGGCGTCGCCAAGCTGGGCTGGGTTACCGCTCCCTTCTGGGGTGGCAGTCACGTCGGCATGAACGAGGCCTGTACCTTCTTCGACCTTCTCCGGCTCGGCGTCCGTCTCAGCGATACCGGCGCTGGCGACTACTGGGACATCGTCGATACGATCGTGCGCAACCACCTGGCCGAACAGCAACTCATCGACCCCGACATCTTGCGCCGCGTCATGGAGGCCACCCCGCCCCACCGCGACCCCTCCGTCCCCCTCAACCAGACCAAGCAGGGAGAGTGCGACGAGAACGTGATCCAGCGCACGTTAGGCCTCTTCGGCTCCTGCGCCACGCCCGTCGGCATTCCCCAACCATGGGTCATGCAGTGTTGCAGCGCCAATGCCCCTAGGGCGCTCTACTATGCCTGGGAGGGTGCCCTGCGCCACGATCAGGGCACCGTTACCATCAACCTGCTGCTCAACCGAGCTTCGGCGTGGGCGGATGTCGATAGCTTCCTACCCTACGAAGGCAAGGTATTGGTCCACGTCAAAAACGCTCAGCGTGTCGCAATACGCCTGGCTTCATGGATTCCAAGGCAGGGTTTGCAGACACGCGTCAACGGCATCGCACGCGACGGCGTTCGCCTTGGCAACTACCTGGTGTTGGACGAACTCAAACCGGGCGATACCATCGCGCTCGTCTTCCCCATCCAGGAATCCGAGGCCACCTATACCGGCAACGCCCACCGTCCCGGCAACAGCACCAGCAAAGTGCGCGAGACACAATACCGCTGCACCTTCCGCGGCAGCACCGTTGTCGACATCTCCCCGCGCGATGAAGATCCGACCACCTACCCCTTCTACCGCCGCGATCATATGCGGCAGGATTCAGCGCCGCTGAAGAGCGCGACACGTTTCGTGCCCGAACGCACAATCGTCAACTGGTAGGTTGGCAGATAGCGCGCCGTCGTTGAATAAGGGGCTGGCTGCCTGTTTGAAAGGCGGCCTAAGGCTGGTCCGGCCAATTGCCAGCCCCTATTCAGCGCATGGTGGACCGCAAATCGGGTCTCGCCCTACAGCTTGGCGTGGACGTGCGCGTGAACGTGTGACCGCCGCGGGTCCGTCGCCCTGCTCTCCGCCAGCGGCCCAATCTCTTCGGGAATGCGTTTAGCCAGGTTCAGAACGGCCCTGTAAGTGGCCCTGCGCACAACGCTGCGCTCATCCGCCGCAAGTTGCCGCAGCAGCACCGACAGAATCGGAAACTGCTTTGTCGCCTCAGCCGCCGACAGCGCCATCGCCACGTTCCACTGTGCCCTCGGACTGGCGCTGGCCTGCCCCAGCCACTCGGCAACTAGCGCCGGCTGGCTCTTCATGAAACTGTCGCCAATCGCGAACGCGCCCAGATTCTTGCGTACATAGGGGTCGTCATCCACGAGCAGCGGTGCCAGTATCTCCAGCAGCAGGCGGCACTCCTCCTGCGTGCACTCCCTCGACGCAGAGCCGCTCGCGACCGCGACCGCCCGCCGCACATTGGGCGAGGCGTGCCCAGCCCAATCTTTCAGCGTCTCAAAAATGGCCGCGAAATCATCGCTAATGATCCTTCTCAGCGCGCTGGCCGCCCACTCTCTGACCTCCCAATGATCGCTGTCTGCCAGCTTCAAAACGATCGCGCTGACTTCGGGCGGGTTGTGCGCGTAGAAAGGCGCCAGCAGCACGAGGCCGATCTCCTGGGCGCCTTCGTTTTCGGAGCGCGTAAAGGCAGCGCCCGTTCTGTATACTGACGCCGGCCATTCGTCGTAGTGGGCGCGCACCAGTTTGGCCGCCTGCAGCGTGACCGCCTGGCGCGGCGTTCCGGCGTGCCCCGTCTTCTGCCCGTCCAGGACCAAGATAGCGCTCGCCAGGTCCGCCTGTTCCAGCGCCGCGCCGAAAGCGTCCTGCCAGGAGTTGGCCTCGCCGCCGGCGCGTCCGCCCTTACTTTCACCGTCGTTGCGTTGAGCGCTGGAACGTGGCATGCTGGACTCCGGTAACTGCCGCGTCGTGGTCAGTTCACACAACTCTTATAGCCCAGGCGGAGCTTCTCCGCAAGAAAACCAAGTTCGAAGGGCGGGGCCTAAACCGGCATACAGTTCCCCCACCCTGCCTAAAGACATGACAGATTCCATCATCAGGCTGACCCCGCGCATTGGCGCGCCGACCGTCAGCCCCTATCTCTACAGCAGCTTCGCCGAACACTTCGGCCGCTGCATCGACGACGGCATCTGGGTCGGGCAGGGCTCCGACATTCCCCACGAGGACGGTCTGCGCCGCGATACGCTTGAGGCCCTGGCCGAACTTGCGCTGCCGTCCGTGCGCTGGCCCGGCGGCAACTGGGCCGAATACTACCACTGGCGCGACGGCATCGGGCCGCCGCATCAACGGCCGCTCCGCTACAACATCGAATGGGGCATCCCCGAAAACAACGCCTTCGGCACCCACGAATACATGCGCTTCTGCCAGGCCATCGGCGCCGAACCCTACCTCGTGCTCAACGTCGCCAGCGGCACGGTGCAGGAGGGGCGCGACTGGGTCGAATACTGCAACGCCGACCATGACAGCGAGATCGTTCGCCTGCGCCGCGCCAACGGGCAGGAGCATCCCTGGCGCGTCAGACTCTGGGACATAGGCAACGAGAGCTGGCACTCCGGCGGGCAGTTCCGTTCGCAGGACTACGTCGCCGCCTACCGCCGCTACTCCAACAAGCTGCGCATGCTGGGCACGGGCGACCGCGATAAGGCCTCCGCAGTCAAGCTGATCGCCTGCGGCGCCTGCCTCCTCTATCGCGACTGGGACGCCGACTACCTGGCCGGCATGCAACAGACGCCCAACATGCTCCACATGGTTGACTACATCTCGGACCATATCTATCAGGGCCGCGACCTGACCGATCGCGACTTTCCCGATGAGGACCACTACCGTCTCCTGGGCGAATTGGACATCCTGGCGGCCGAGCTGCGCCGCGCCGCCAATCTGGTCGGGGCCTATAGCACAAACCGCCACCCTATCGGTCTGGCCCTCGGCGAGTGGGGGACGTGGTACAAAGGCGTCTGGATTACCAACCGGTTCCACCAGGCCAACACGCTGCGCGACGCGCTCTTCACCGCCACCGGCTTTCATCTCCTTCACAGTTTTGCCGATACGCTCTACATGGCCAACATGTCGATGACGGTCAACGCGCTCCAATGTCTGGTCCATACCTACGGGCCCCTGGCGGTCAAAACACCGACCTATCATGTATTCAGAATGTACAAGCCGCACCGCAACGGCATCCTCCTGGATTGCGACTTGGCTGGCGCGCCGCAACTGCGCTTTCCCGACGGTTCAACCCGGCCCGCGCTGTCGTTGTCGGCCACCGCCTCGCAGGACGGGCTGTTCGTCACCGTCGTTAACAACGACCTTTCGACGGATTTTGACGCCCACCTTCTGCTCCCGCACGCCTTCACACCGTCCGGCATCTCCGCCGAAAGGTTGACGGCGCCCGATATCCGCGCCGAGAATACAGCGAACGATCCCGACGCGGTCAGCCCGACACCGCTACACGCGGCGATTTCTGAGGCGGACAAGTGCCGCCTGACTTTCCCAGCCAAGTCGGTCACGGCTGTGCAGTTTCAAGGCCGTTGGGCTTATGCGATTGAGAGCAGTTCGACGCAGGCATCGCTTGCCGACCTGGATCGCCAGATGCAGGAGCAGAGCGAATTTGAAGTCAAAGTGTAGCCGCCTAACAGTACGGCCGCCAGCGGCGCCGCCAAAGGCAGAGACCAAGCAATGGCTCACCAGATCGATATTCACAAAATCCTTTTTCCTGGAGTTGGCCGCGTAGCCCTCGAGCCTGTCCACGAGCGCTTTGAGCTTGGACCCGACGACGTCCTGCTCCGGACCCGCTACAGCCTGATCAGCGCCGGCACCGAACTGGCTAAGCTGACCGGCCTGCAGCAGGTTGACTATCCCTTCATACCGGGCAACCGCGCCGTTGGCAAAGTCATCGCCGTGGGCGAAAATGTCTCCGATGCGCGCGTCGGTGACCTGCTCTTCAGCCACACACCCCATGTCAGCCACACCTTGGCCAGTGCGTTTCGCATCGCTGTGCCGCAGGCGGTTGACGCCAGGGACAGCGCCCTCGTCGGGCTTGCGCTCGTGGCGATGACCGCCCTGCGCGTCGGCCAGGTTGAGCTGGGAGATCGGGTCGTCGTCATCGGCATGGGACTGGTCGGCAACCTGGCTGCTCAACTGTTGCGCCTGGCCGGCGCCGAAGTGATCGCCATCGACCTGAACGCCGCTCGTCTTGACCTGGCCCGCGCCTGCGGCCTCACCCAAACGCTGAATGCCGGCGAAGAGAAAGTCCACGACGCCGTGATGGAGTTGACGCAGGGGCGGGGCGTGGATGTCGTCGTGGAAGCGTCGGGCACTGCGCAGGCAGCCGAGTTGGCCGTCTCATTGACCGGTCGCGACGGTGAGGGCATCGTCGTCCTCCTCGGTTCGCCGCGCAAAGAGCACGAGACCGACCTGACCCCGTTTCTCAACCATGTCCATTTGTGGCGCAACGGCTCGGTGATGCTGCGCGGCGCGCATGAATGGCGCTACCCGCGCCACCACAGCCCCTTCCAAAAACATTCCATGACGCGCAATGCCGAAATAATCTTTCGCCTGATGGCGCAGCAAAATCTGTGTATCGCACCCCTGGTCACCCATGTTCTCAGTCCCGCTGACGCGCCGCAGGCCTACGCCGGACTGCGTGAACAGCCCGATTCCCACATGGGCCTGCTCTTCGATTGGACGGACGAACAGTGAAAATCGCTTACGGCAACTACGGCATGCCCAATATGCCCTACCCTGCCATGCTGCGCGCAGTCGCTGCCATCGGCTATGACGGGCTGGAGTTGTGCGTCGGGCCCGGTTACCCCACCGCCCCCGACCAATTGAACGCCGCCCAGCGCCGCGATCTGCGCCGGCGCGCGCTCGACCACGGCCTCGAAATCGACACCCTCATGGCGGTCGGCATCCCTGTCTACGAGCCGGACCAGAAGGCGCATGAACTGCATCTCGAACAGCTGCGCAGCATCTTTTCGCTGGCTGCAGCGTTGGGCCTCGAACAACCCGTGCTGACCAGCACCTTGGGCGGGCGCATTGACGACTGGATGCAGGCGCGCGCGCTTCTGGTTGATCGCGTCGGCGATTGGGCGGCCGTTGCCGCCGAGTGCGGCGCAATCTTCGCCGCCGAGGCGCACGTCGGCGGCCTGGTGCATGCGCCGGATCGCATGTTGTGGCTCCTCGAAGCCGTCAATCTGCCCAGTCTCAAGCTCAACTTTGACTACAGCCATTTTGAGTTGATCGACGTTCCACTGCAGCAGGCGTTGGAACAGCTGGTCCCCCACGCCGCCGGCGTCCACGTCAAAGATGTGCGCGGCCGCTACCCTGAGTTCGAGTTCCTCCTGCCGGGCGAAGGCGGGTTGGACTACGCCGATTACGTCCGTCGGCTCGACGCAGCCGGATACGGTGGCTACATCACCGTCGAGGTCAGCGGGCAGCTGTTTGGCGCCGCCGGATATGATCCGCTGGCGGCCGCCGCCCTCTCATACCGCACGCTCTCTCAGGCAGTCGATGCGGCTGCAACCCGATAGCACGACACCGCAGTGGCATGAAGGATCAGATGACTCGTGAGAGCAATTGTCATCACGCAGCAAGATGCGCACACCAGGCAAAAAGTCCTTGTCAGCGATTGGCCCGCCCCGGCTGCGCCGGTCGGCACTCAGGTCAAGATCCGGACCCTCTACACCGGCATCACCAATGGTACCGAACGCAATCAACTGCTCAAGGGCAACTACGCGCCGCCCGATGAGCGGCTGCCGGCTACGAGCGGCTATCAGACCGTCGGCCGCGTCATTGAGACCGGGCCGGATGCCGCCCGTCTTCAACCCGGTGACCTTGTCTACGCCGGCGGCGGTGCCAGTGGCCATCTGGAATATGTCGTCGCCGCCGAAGACGATCTGGTGGTCAAACTTCCCGCTTCGGTCGACCTTCAGCAGGCGGCCCTCTTTGGAATGGCATCCGTGGCGCTCAATACCTGCCGCAACGCCGATCTGAAGCTGGGCCAGAGCGTGCTGGCCGTCGGCGCCGGTTGCGTCGGGCAGATCGCCGCCCAAATTGCCGCCCTCTTTGGCGCGCGGACAACGATCTGTGATATCGACGACCGCCGTCTGGACGTCGCCCAACGGATCGGCGCAGTTGAAAAGGCGCTCAATGTGAGCGGCGCCGGCTGGACGCAACAGATCGCCGACGCCAGTTTCGACGCCGCGCTCGATTTTGCCGGCGTGCCCGGCATGGAAGATCAACTCTTACAGGCCGTGCGCCGCGGCGGGCAAGTCCTCTTCATTGCCGGGCGTGATAAGGTCGGCTATAATTTCAACATCGGGCAACGACGGCTAATCACAATCAAGCAGAACAGCCATTTCTACAATGACGATCTTGACAACCTCTGCCGTCTCGTCAGCCGGGGCCTGATCAATCTCGCGCCTCTGCTGAAGGACGTGGTGGCGGTAGAGGATGCCAAGCGCATCTACGATACCTTGCGCGACCAGCCCAACCAGATGCTGGGCACAGTATTCAACTGGCAATAGAAAGGACACAGAAAGCATGAGCGCAAAGTTTACCGACAACGACAAGATCACGCTGGCCGTCATCACCGGCGGACACGGGTTTGATGTGCCGGGCTTCCACGCCATCTTCCGCGCCATGCCCGGGGTGGACAGCTACATTCAGCATCAGGACGACTGGGCAGAGGATGTCGCCAAGGTGCGCGAGGACTATGATGTCCTCCTCTTCTACAACATGCCCCGCGGCATGCCCGATGGCAAGACCGAGGCCGTCTTTGAGCAACTGGGCGAGAGCGGCCAGGGCATCTTCCTGCTCCATCACGCCATCCTCGCCTATCTGGAGTGGCCCTTCCTGTCGGATGTGGTGGGCATCCCCGACCGCAGCTTCGGCTTCTCGATGATGCAGGAGTTGACTGTCGAAGTCGCCGACCCTGACCACCCGATCACACGCGGCGTCGCCGACTGGCAGATGAACGACGAAACCTATTCGATGGCCAGCGCCGGCCAGGACAGCCGCATCCTTCTGACCACCGATCACCCCGAGAGCATGAAGGTGCTCGGCTGGACGCGGCAGTTCAGGAACTCGCGCGTCTTCTGCTTCCAGTCAGGCCACGACAATCTCACCTACGTGAACCCGAACTTCCGCGAGATGATCCTGCGCGGCATTCAGTGGTGCGCAGGGCGAATCTGATCCGGGATCTGCCACATTCCTCGCTTCGCAGACTATCGGCGTCACTTTTGTGGGCCGTCATTGGCCGCGCCCAGCAGGTTCGCAGTCCCCGTGATTGCAGATGAAGATCTGACGTCCCTACCTTCGCATCCTGCGACTGCCGATTTCAGCCATTCTCTACCCCCTTTGCGCGCCGAGCCGCTTCCGACCCGCTCCATGATGCGGCCACAGTTCTGATTCCTGATCTGATCAAGACCGCTGCCGCCACGCTAAGCAGCCCCAGCACGATGCTGCCGCTGAACAGCCGCTGGCCGCGTCGGATGTCCTCAGTTGTCGCGCCTGCCAGCCCTTCCCCTAAGCGGTAGTGCCCCGTCTTCTCCAGCACGACGCCCAGCGCGCCGGCGGCCGCGCTCATCGGATGTCCGGCGTTGGGGCTGGCCGTCTTGCACGCGTCGCGATTCCAGACCCGCCATGCGTGGCAGCTCCTGCCACCGGCAATGGAGGCGCTGGCGATGATCAACAGCGCTGTCAGCCGGGATGGAACCAGGTTTGCGATGTCGTCGAAGCGGGCGGCGTACTTGCCCAGCCATTCCCGTTCGGGATCGCGATAGCCCAGCAGCGCGTCCGCCGTGTTGAGGAAGCGATAGACCAAGGCGCCTGGCAGACCGCCCACGCCAAACCAGAAAAGCGGCGCGACGACGCTGTCCGAGCTATTCTCGACCAGGGATTCAATTGTTGCCGCCGCGACCAGGCTCCCATCGAGTTGCGAGACATCCCGGCTGACGAGATGCCAACCCAGCTGATGTCGCGCGGCGGCCAGGTTGTCTTGATCGAGATTCCGCGCCACCGCCTCCCCCGCCCGCATCAGTCCTCGCCAGGCAAGAAGCAGCGACAGGACCGCCGCCTCAACCAGCCAGCCGTACCGCCGGACCCGCAATAGGCGGGCCAACCAGTACCCGCCCAGTCCCAGCAGACCCGCGCTGGCGCCTGTGGTCACAGCGCCGTAGACCAGCGAAGCAGCCGCGCTGCCTTGCGGCGCGCGCTGCCGGATGACGGCGACCCACCTTCCCATCCATGCGACGGGGTGGAAGCGCGAGGGCGGATCGCCCAGCCAGGCATCGAGCAGCAGCGCAACCACGGCGGCGTACACGCGCCGCTGCCATACCTCTCCTCCGCTGCCTGTCAACCTTGTAAACTGTCGTGCGATGCCGTCGAAAAACATAAGGCAATCCCCCACTTCGGTGGATCGCTGGGAAACAAAAAACCGCCGGATGGCGGAAGGCGGGCAAAGATTCGTTGCCGCTCATCCCCCTTTGTCCACGAAGGTGGTCGGACGAACCGGTGCTCCATCTGCCGATTCGTTCGATCGAGCATCTGCAAAGGCGGGTTATCGGGCTTCGCGAACCTTCGCTCACGTTACCGTTGCGGGACAGCGCCGGACTGGTTCCTCAGAACGTCACCGGTCTTCCCCCATTGTGCGCCGCGCATCCGGGCGTTGGGCGCACCTTCACAGAGTGAAATTCAATTGTACCGCCTAGTATAGGCCGCGCCGGTCTGAACTGTCAACCCCCGCAAGGTCTCGGGTGCATCCCAGATTATTGTGCGTCGAGTAAAGCCAAGCGGTTGAAGCAGTTGAGGCCAGGTATGACTGAGCGGAGTCGTGCGGCGTGCAGGCATCGCCAGGGGATCCCCTTTGGTCTTCTCATTCCCTTCTCCTCGTCTACGCCCTTTCATCTTAACGAAAAACTGGGATGCACCCATGCAAGGGAAGCGCGCGTCGGCACTGAGCAGTTGGGCTGCGCTCTTTCCGCCCGCGCACCACGATTCAGAGCATCGCAATCACTCTGAGTACTGAAAACGCACAAAACGCACAGATTGGCGTTTGTTGAGACACTGTTGAAGTTCCGGTATCGGCGCCTCGCGCGGGTGAATCCAAGAATTGGGACGGAATTTCGGCTGCGCCCGGGCTTATGGGCCGCTTGCAGGCGACGTGCGGGGCGCGCAGGTCAGGTGTGCGAGTGTAAGTGATCACGAGCGTTTGCGAGCGTTTACAAGCATTTACGAGCGTTTGCGAGCGTGTTCGAGCGCGCCAGGTCGCGTTTCGTCGCGTTTCGTCGCGTTTGGTCGCGTTTAGTCGCGCCAATTTTTTTTTCGTGTTCGGACACGTTCGGGCACGTTTGGGCGTGTTCTTTCGTCATTTTTCGTCATTTCTCGTCATTCTTCGTCATTCTTCGTCCCAAAATGGTTTTTTCGGGAATGGCGGGCAACGGGCGGTTGCGGCAGCGGCTGGGCAGGGAGGGCAGCAGTTTGCTGCGCGTGGTTCCCCCGCGCAGGGGGCAGGATGGGCAAAATGGCATGGCATTCATTTGAAATCGGTATGCAGTTGCGGCAGGGCCGCGGCTGCGCTCGTTCGTCTTGCGCACAAGTGTACTATAAAAGCGGGGCGTTTGCAGTTGCTGGGAATTCCAGGGGGCATCTCGGAATGGGGGAGAGTTTCTGACTTGCTCTGAAGGGCAGGACTCGCAGCAGTTGTCTGAACTGTGGTTCATACAGTCAGTATGCTGGAGACAGTTGACGGCAGCGGCTCAGGCGGCGTCTTCGTTGACGAGAATCAGGCGAGTTGCGGTTCGATTCTGGCGACAGGCAACCTGCATCTGTCACCCATTGGAGCAGTTCTTCAACAGGCGCGGGAGCCGAAACCGGCTGCGGGCGAGAGGCCCGCGATTGCAGGGGCACGTTCCCCAAAAATTTGGGATGCACCCAAGGTCTCTCACGCCTCCCTGGTCGGGGACGCAACCAAATGGGAGCCTATTGTCCCACTCTCTCGCGATTCAATCAGGGTGCAGCCCAAGACGAGGCCGCATCTGACAAGGAGAGTCGTGCCGCGAACGCTCCACCAAATTGGAACACTCTATATCCAATTAAATAATATATCTTTATCTACCGCAGCCCGTCGCCAGGCTTACGAGTTCTGCTTTCTCTTCCTCCCCGCATTCATGACCCTCTCCTCCCACGCCATCCTCCTCCCCTATCCCTACCGTCCGGGAATTGATACTCATTTTCAAGCATTATTGGGCGAAAACTCTTGAAAACTCTCGTAAATTCTCGTAAACTCTCGTACGGGCGCCAAGAGCGCTTGCATCATGAATTCGTACTGTTGGCCTCCCAATGACCCCCCACTTTCCCCTCCTTATCTCCCGATCGCTCCCCTTCACGCCCCGCCCCCATTCCGGGCTGCACACGCTGCCAGGCTGACGAGTTCTGTTTTCTCTTCCTCCCCGCATTCATGACCCTCTCCTCCCACGCCATCCTCCTCCCCTATCCCTACCGTCCGGGAATTGATACTCATTTTCAAGCATTATTGGGCGAAAACTCTTGAAAACTCTCGTAAATTCTCGTAAACTCTCGTACGGGCGCCAAGAGCGCTTGCATCATGAATTCGTACTGTTGGCCTCCCAATGACCCTCCGCCTTTACCTCCTTACCTCCCGATCGCTCCCCTTCACGCCCCGCCCCCCATTCCGGGCTGCACACTTCAATCGAAACACCTTGCAATAAGAATTAGACTGGCATATACTTTCTGTAGATCCTGTACACCATTGCCGGGATTACGAGTTCTGCTTTCGCTTCCGTTGCACATTTATGAACTGCTCCTGTCACGCCCCCAGCCTCCCGAACGTGAGAAAAAATTCTTTTCCTTCGAAAGATTTCTTGTTATAGCGCGCCACTTCGCGCCACTTCGCGACGAATCACGACCTGTCACGGCCAAACAAGCCCCCACCCTTTCCACCTCCCCCACCGACTTTCTCGAGCTCGACCAGGCCGGCAAAACGCCAGGCAGTACGCCCTGATTCGCCCTGATACGACCAGGGACGACCTGGCACGCCCGCAAACACTCCTGCGAGTGCCCCTGCATCATGGATTCGTGCTGCCGACCTCCTCAGACCCCTCCAGTTCCCGTCAATTTCGCCCGGTCGCCCGCCTTCCGAACCTCACCCTCGTTCGGGGCTGCTCGCAAAGTCTCGGTTCAGACCCTCTGCAGGAAGAGCAAATACTCGAATCTCGTCCGCCCGATTCAGGTTCAGGCCGAGTTGCAATAGAGCAGAGAAGACGCGACAATATGAGCGATGAGACGAGATCAATCCGCCCGGGAGCAAGAGCAGCGCGATGACTGACACCTATAAGCAGGATGGCTATCTGCATGTGCGCCAGGCCATCCCGCCCGCCGATCTGGAGTCGTTTCGCGCCTGCATCCAGCGCCAGGTCGGCAGCTACGCGCAGGACATGTTCGAGCAAGGAAAACTTGACAGGCTCTACCAAGAGCTGCCCTTCGGCCAGCAGCTGGCCGCGCTGCACCGCGAGCATGAAATCCGCCTGCGCAACTGGGACGCCCCGGTCTTCGGCCCGGAGTTGCACGCCCTCATCCATCACCCCGGCATTGTCGACGCGCTCGACCCGCACCTGGGGCCAAACATCAGCTTCAACGGCGACTACCACCTGCGCCCCAAGATGCCGGACAGCGAGTTGACAGCCTTCCCTCTCCATCAGGACAGCCAGTACTACGGCAAGGCGTCACAGCATGCTCACATCATTACCGTCTGGATCCCGCTGGTCGACGTCGACGAGGTCAACGGCTGCCTCTACCTCATCCCCGGCAGCAATTCCTGGGAGCTTGTCGGCAGCAAGCGCGACAATAATCAGAACATGCGCTCATTCGAGGAAGTCGAGGCCCGCGGCACGCCCATGCCCTTGCCGATGAAGCTGGGCGACATTCTGCTCTTCTCCAACATGACCTTCCACGGCAGCAAAGTCAACCGCAGCGCAGAGGTGCGCTGGAGCATCGACATCCGCTACTGCCGCACCCGAGGGACCTATACCGCGCTGCCGCTGGTCGATGAAGGGGAGGAGTTCATGCGCGCCAAACTGGAAAGAACAGGTCGCCTGCCCTTTGTCGTTCGCGGCGCCGGCCAATCCAAATCCTTTGAAGCCTGGCGGGCAGCCCTGCAGGCGTTGTGACGCTTACCGCGAGCCGCTGAAATACCGATCCGAATTTCAACCGCAAAGGAGAAGCCGTGCATATCCATCCACGCTCTGTCGCGCACAAAGTCTTTGACGTCTGGCGCAACCCCGGGCGCTTTACCAAGAACCCGGACATCATCGCCCTGCCCTCAGGTCGCCTCATGCTGATCTTTGCCGACACCGACTCGCACTGGTCGCAGGAAAATCAGGTCCTTACCCTGCTCGCCAGCGATGATGGCGGGCGCTCCTGGTTCAAACACGGCGAAGTCGATCAGGCTGACCTGCGCCAAGGCGAAGAGCGAATGTGTACGCCTCGACTCAGCCGCCTCAACGACGGCCGCCTCGTCGTGATCATCGATCACGACGACAACTGCCACTTCCACGAGGATCAGCCGCCGGGCAACTGGCTCTACTGGAGTCATGACGACGGCGACACCTGGACGGCGGCCCAGAAGCCCGCCATCATGGGCTTTGAGCCTGACCGCATCCTCGATCTGCCCGATGGACGGCTGGGCGTTGGCTCCCACATCATGCGCGGCGAAACGCAGGAATTCACGGTGATCCTCTCCTGCTCCGACGACGGCGGCGAGACCTGGTACGAGGCAGCCACGATTGCCAACAACGGTTATCATCGCGTCTGCGAAGGTGCGATCGTCATGCTGGACAATGCCGACGCCGTCGGCGGTCAGGAGTTGGCCTGCATCCTGCGCGAAAATCACCACGGCGGCCAGCCCTGTTTCATTACCTTTTCGACCGACAGCGGCCGCACCTGGTCGCCCGCGCAGATGTGCCCCTTTGCCCTCGACCGCCCGTATGGCAAGCAGTTGCCCGATGGCCGCGTCTTTGTCAGCGGACGCCATGTCAACGGGCCGCTCGGCACTTACGGCTGGTGCGGAGATCTCAAGGCCGAAGCCGGAACTTACCAGATCGGGGGGCCGCGTCGCAGGTATGCCGCCAGTCTGGATGATGGCGCGCTGGTGATCGAGAATTTGCCTGGTCACGAAGCCCGCTACTGCCTGTTGCCGCCGGAGTCCGTGCGCAGCGAGGTGCTCATGGAGGCGACCCTCAAGGTGGAGGGCCGGCCCGGCCAGCCTGCGGCGTTTCTGTCGCTCTCACAGTTCGGCATTGTGCTCAATGTCGCGGTGGACGGCATCTGGAGCCGCCTCGGCACCGACTTCCGCCATGCAGTTGACATGTCCGGCTACCGCAAGCTCACCATTCACCACCGCCGCGGGCTGCTGCGCATCCAGGTCGACGGCGAGACCGTGATCAGCCACTGTATCTTCCGCGAGGACAGACCGATCGGCGACTCCCGCCGCGCCGGCGCCTTGGGCGGGTACACGCAGTTCGGCCAGCCGCAGGCGGGCGGGCGCAGCTACTGGCGCCAGCTATCCTACAGCTCGCAAAATCCCACCATAGACGACCACAGCTGGTCGTGGAATGCGGCCAGTGGCGACTATCCCGACCAATATCAGCGGCAGCGCATGATCCAAATTCACGGCAACCACCCGGAACAGCCGCCCGCGCCGGATCACGGCTATTCCTCCTGGTTGACGCTGGAGGATGGGCGCATCATGTGGGTGGACTACACCAACTACGGCGATCCGGGCGGCTGCGCCCATCTGGTCGGCGTGTTCATCAATACTGAAGACCTTGACTGAAAGGGAGCTGCCAGCATGAGCGCCGAACACGATTCGTCAAAGACGTGGTGTGTACAAGAGGCCCTGTTCGTCAGCGGCCAAGGCGATTATCACACCTACCGCATCCCGGCCCTGGTCGTCTCGGCGCGCGGTACGCTGCTGGCCTTTGCCGAGGGACGTAAACACGGACGCGGCGACGCCGGTGAGATCGACCTGATTTTGCGGCGCAGCTTCGACAGCGGCCGCACGTGGAGCGCAACCCAGGTCGTTGTCAGCGAATCCGGCATGTCCTGCGGTAACCCCTGCCCCGTGGTCGAGCGGGAGAGCGGCACGATCTGGCTGCCCTTCTGCAAGAACCTGGCCGAAGGCGGGGAAAGCCTGATCTGCCAGGGCAAAGCGCCGCGCACCGTCTGGATCACGCACAGCGATGACGACGGCCAGACCTGGGCACAGCCGCGCGAGATCACCGAGTCAGTCAAAGACTCGCGCTGGACCTGGTACGCAACCGGTCCATGTCACGGCATCCAACTTCGCAGCGGGCGCCTGCTCGTTCCTTGCGATCACATCGTCGGCATTCACTTCGACGGCAGCAAAGATCCGATCCATTCCCACCTCATATATAGCGACGACCGCGGCGCGACCTGGCACATGGGCGGTAGCGTGCAGGTCGAAACCGACGAGTGCGCCGTCGCGCAGTTGCAGGATGGCAGCCTCTATCTGAACTGCCGCAACGGCGTCGGCGGAAACAACCGGGGCGTGGCCCGCAGCCATGATCAGGGGCAGACCCTGGTTCAGTTCGCGTGGGATGCAACATTGATCGAACCTGTCTGCCAGGCCGGTCTCGAGGCGCTGCCCGGCGGTCAACTACTCTTGTCCAACCCGGCCAGCACGCGCCGCCAGCGCATGACCGTCCGCCTCAGCCCTGATGGTGGGCTGACCTGGCCTGCTGCCAGGGTGCTTCATCCCGGGCCTGCCGCCTACTCGGATCTGGCCGCGCTTCCCAATGGCGCGATCTGCTGTCTGTACGAGGGCGGCGACGAACATCCCTCTGAAAGCCTGACTCTGGCTCGTTTCAACCTTGCCTGGCTGAACGAAGACGCGTAACCGTGATTCGATTAAACCGTCAGCTACTGTGGCGGACAAGGTCCCAAGGTGAAAACGCGGAAACAACGCACAACGCTGCCACAAGCTGGAGAAGGGCATGACGAATTCACGCACAATCCAGAGTCGAAGATTGGCGTCCCAATCTGTGATCCTCCTTTCTCTCCTCCTTCTCGCTGCCTGCGTTCCAGTGGGGACGCCTGCAGATTCGGCCATCAGCCTGGCGGTAACGCAGCGAGCGCATCGATCCTCGCCCCACGCCTGCGAACACCGCTTCATCGCACACCCCGTGGATCATGTCACCTCGATTGAGGGCGATGTAGTCCGAACCTATGACAGCAACGGCGCCGGTCTGGCCGTCAATGACCTCGACCGCGACGGCGACCTCGATCTTGTGCTGGCGAACCTGGCAGGGCCGAATGCGATCTTCTGGAACGACGGCGGCCTCACGTTCCGCAAGCAGACCTTCCCGCACGGACAGTCGCGCGGCGTCAGCATCGTCGATATCGACGGCGACGGCTGGCTCGACATTGTATTTGCCCACCGCGTAACTCGACCTCTGGTTTGGATGAATGACGGATTCTTTGATGGCGCAAAGAGCGGAGATAGCCAGGCGCGCCAAGACAATTTCAAACACATCCCCGGTTTCACTCGCCTCGACTGGTTTGGCGCTAACCAGAAGGCCTACACCTTTGCTTGGGCTGACCTGGACGGCGACATCGATCTCGATCTGGTGCTCGCCACCTATCAGAGTGAGTACACTCGCGTTGACCCGACCGACCTCGCAAACGGCGGCGTCGTCTACTACGAGAACACCGGAGACGATTTCGTCGCTACCCACCTCGCCCCCAATTCGCAGGCGCTTGCGTTGCTTCTCGTCGATCTCAACCAGGACAATCACCTGGACATCTTGGTTGGCCATGATTTTCTGATGCCCGATCAGGTCTGGCTCTGGTCGGAGCAGGGCTGGCAGGAGTCAACGCCCTTTGGCGAGACAGCCCAGAACACCATGAGTTTCGCGGCCGCAGACATCGATAATGACGGCCGCACCGAGTTGTTCGCGGCCGATATGAAGCCGTTTGCCGAGACCGAAGAGATGTTGGTGGCCTGGTCTCCGCTCATGCAGACGATGGTCGACATGGACGACGACCAACAGGTCATCGAAAATGTCCTCCAGGTCCCGGGCGGCGGCGGGAACTATGCAAACGAGGCCGGCGCACGCGGCCTGCAGGCCAGCGGTTGGAGCTGGTCCGCCCAGTTTGGCGACCTCGATCAGGATGGCTACGTTGACCTTTACGTCGTAAACGGCATGGCGGCTGAGGAGATGTTCGGCCACCTGCCTGGCGACGAATTGGTTGAGGAGAATCTGGTCTTCCGCAACGACGGGCAAGGAAACTTCCGGCCCGAAACCACCTGGGGTCTGAGCGCCACCGAGGGCGGACGCAGCATGGTCATGGCCGACTTGGACGGCGACGGCGACCTCGACATCGCTGTGAACAATCTGCTGGCGCCGGCCGTCATCTATGAGAATCGACTTTGCGGTGGCAACAGCTTGACCGTCGATCTGGCTTGGCCGCAGAGCAAGAACACCCACGCCATCGGCGCGCAGCTCACTCTGCACACCACGACCGGGAAACAGGTGCGCACGTTGCGATCCAATAGCGGCTACCTCACGGGCGAACCGTCGCAGGCCCACTTCGGCTACCCCGCCGGCAGCGTCCCCCTCCTGCTCGAGATCCGCTGGCCTGACGGCGTATCCTCGTCGCTGGTGATGCCGGCCGCAGGCGTGCGGGTCACAGTAGAACGGTCGGACTGAATGTTGGCGGGCGCGGCGCGGCGCGACCTGCAAATTGCCCTGCGGCACGGTCGTGAATCGGGGTCTGAAGGAACCTCTGCTGCGCGTCCAATCCCGGCGCGCTCTCTGATATCAGGCCTTGTATAAATGCCACTGATAGTGTAAAATTTCTGCGACGAAACAGCCGCGACAGGAATGACTTACACGCCAGTCTTCCCATCTGCCTCTAAGCCATACTCAATGCGCAATGCGTAATGCGTAATGCGTAATGCGTAATGCCGTTTCCCTATTTATGTTCCCATTCAGTAACCATGCACACAAGGAGATAGTACAAATGTCAAAACGACTGAGCCGACGTGCCATGCTAAAGCGGATTGCGGCTGGCGGTACGACCGTAGCGCTGGGCGCCTGAGCCATGCCGGCCGCTACCGATAACGGCGGCGCGGCTGATATGCCCGCGATGGACGTCATTACGATCGGCTGGGCCAGGCACGGCTCCGAAGCGGACGTGCCGACCGAAGTGGGCCTGTCTGAACTCTTCAAGTCGAAAAATCCCGACGTGACGGTTGAGCCGCTTGTTCTCCCCTGGGGCGACTACAACACCAAGATCCCCATCATGGTCGCCGGCGGCACCGCGCCTGACACCTTCGGCTGTCACCCGGCCCTGATGGCGGAAACGCACACCGCCGGCGGCTCCAGTCCCCTGACCGACTTCATCGATGCCTATGGCGACGCGCTCTTTGACGGCGTCGTGTTCGGGCTGCCGCAGAAATCCTGCACCCACCAGTTGCGCTACAACAAGACGCTTCTCGAAGAAGCCGGGCTGCCGCTTCCCGGTGATCTCTACTGGGAACAGGGAGCCGACGGCTGGAACTGGAACACCTTCATCGAGATGGGCAAGGAGCTGACCAAAGACCTCGACGGCGACGGCGAAATCGATCAGTACTTCTACGGCGGGTCGGGCGGCACCAATCAGCTTGCCCTCATCCGTGCGGCCGGGGGCGAAGTCTTTGACGAAGCGATTTCCACCTGCACAATCAACAGCGCCGATGCGGTCGAAGGCATCAAGTTCATGGCCGATCTGGTACTGGAGTACGGCATTCAGCCTCCGCCTGAGATGCAGGCCAATGAATTGGGCATCAACTTCAACACCGGCAGAATCGCGCTGGCCGGCGGCACCACCTGCGACTCGGTGCGTGACCTGCGCGAAGGCGACGAACTCCCCTTTGAGTGGGACTTTGTGCTGGTGCCCGCCGGCAAAGCCGGTTTCCGTTGCTGGGGCGATACCGACCAGATCGTGATCTCCTCCAATAGCGAGAACTCGCAGGAGGCCTTTGACTGGACCGTCTACCGCAGCAGCCTGGAAGCCTGGGAAGAAGGCTACGACAGCGGCATCAAACTCGCCTTCTCCGACGGCCCAACCCGCTACTCGATCTTTGAATCCAAGGCCTATACCGAACCGCTGGGCGCGCTCGACATTCCCATGATCCGCGAAGGGTATATCAACACGATTCCCAACCCCTTCGTGCCCAGAAGCCCCCAGCCTTACCGCGTGCTCTTCACCGTCATGACGACCGAGGTCGACAACGCCCTGCGCGGCGCCAAGACGGCGCAGGAAGCGGCCGACGATATGTGCGACCAGATCGAAAAGATCCTGGCTGAGAACGCATAGACGGCCTTATCCCTGACATCATATCTGGCAAGAGTGGAGACGTGGAGCGCGCCTGCCTGCCTCCCGTCTCCTTTCCAGAGTGCTTAGTCGTACATAGTGCAGAAGGGCTATTTCCTGATGTTGGGCAAAAGCAAACGCTACTGGAAAAACGTGTTTGAGGGTTATGCCTTCATCTCGTTGTGGATTGTCGGCTTTGCCGTCTTCACAGCCGGCGCGCTCCTCGGCTCCTTTTCCATCAGCCTGACAAGTTGGAACATCGTCGGCACGCCTGAGTTCATCGGGCTGGAAAACTACCGGAAAATGATAGAGGATAAGTTCTTTTGGAAATCGCTCAAGGTTACCCTCATCTTTCTCCTCAACGTGCCGCTGAACCTGGCCTTGGGCCTCTTCCTGGCCATGCTGCTCAACCAGAAAATCCGCCTCATCGGCTTTTTCCGCACCTTGTTCTATCTGCCCAGCGTTACCGCAGGCGTGGCTGTGTCGCTGCTCTGGTTGTGGATCTTTAACCCTCGCTTCGGCGTCATCAACGTTCTGCTCAAGAACATCGGCATCAAGGGGCCTGCCTGGCTGGGCAGCGAAACCTGGGCGTTGCCGGCCCTCATCGTCATGAGCGTCTGGGGCGTGGGCGGCGGCATGTTGATCTACCTCGGCGCGCTTCAGGGGATTCCGACCACTTTCTATGAGGCGGCAACGCTGGACGGCGCCAACGTATTGCAGAAATTCCGCCGCATCACCGTGCCCATGATCACCCCTGTTCTCCTGCTCAATCTGATCATGGGGGTCATCGCCTCCTTTCAGGTGTTCACGCAGGCGTTCATTATGACCAGTGGCGGGCCGAACTACTCCACCCTCTTCTACGTCCTTTATCTCTACCAGAATGCTTTCCAGTGGTTCAACATGGGGTACGCCTCCGCACTGGCGTGGGTGCTCTTCCTGGTCATCCTGGCCTTCACCTTCCTGATTTTGCGCACCTCTTCCAGCTGGGTCTATTACGAGGGTGGGTGATCGAATGGCTCAACACAGTCTCGAACAACACAGTCTCGAACAACAAAGTCGGCCACCGTTTCTGTCAGGATTGGCAAATCTTAGGCAGAGCCAGCGCCAGCAGGATCTGCTGCTCAAGGCGGTTGTCTACCTGCTCTTGCTCATCGGAGCCTTTGGCATCATGCTGCCCTTCTTCTGGATGATCAGCACGTCGCTGAAAAGGCCGGGCACTGAGTTTACCTTTCCCATTGAGTGGATTCCACTCCCGCCGCGTTGGGGCAACTACTCTAGAGCCTGGACGATTCTGCCATTCAACCTGTGGCTGGTCAACACCGTCCGCATCACAGGGCTGTCGATTGTGGGGCACTGCGTCTCCTGCGCCATCGTGGGCTTTGGCTTCGCACGCATCCGCTTTCCCGGCCGTGATGCCATCTTCCTCCTCGTCCTGGCAACGATGATGTTGCCCTATCCGTCGATCATCATTCCGCTCTTCATTCTATTCAAGGAGTTGGGTTGGATCAATACCATTCTGCCCCTCGTCGTCCCCACTTTTTTCGCCACCAGCGCCTTCTATATCTTCCTGCTGCGCCAATTCTTCATGACTCTGCCACTGGAACTTGACGACGCCGCCCGCGTCGACGGTTGCAGCACCTTTGGCATTTTCTATCGCATCTGTGTCCCGCTTATCAAGCCCGCATTGGGCATTATCCTCGTTTTCTCCTTCATGCACCACTGGAACGACTTTCTTGGTCCGCTGATCTTCCTCTCCGACCTCGACAAGTTCACGCTGGCGATTGGCCTACGTTACTTCCAGGGACAGTACCGGGTCGAATGGACGTTGCTGATGGCCTCATCGCTGATCGTCCTTTCTCCTTGCATCATTCTCTTTTTCATCGCCCAGAAGAACTACATCCAGGGTATCGTCATCACCGGCGTCAAGGGCTGAACTGTCACCCCAGCCCGGTTCAAAATACGGAGCCGGCGCCGTAGACAGGCAGGCAGCATACAAGTCGCGTTCACGTTGTGTGCGTTTTCCGCGGCGCGACGGCCGCTACCGGGAAGCGAGTTTGGTTTGACTTTCATTTCGCATGTCGGTACACTAAACATGCTGGAGAATCTGTAGTGAAATTGAAATCACAAACCGTCGCTTTATTGGCGCTAGGCGGCAGTGCCTTTTGCACGCTCGGACCACATTTTCACTCAGGAGAACGAACGCATGTCAGGAAATGGGAGCCGCCGGTCCGTCCTAATTTGGATGGCAGCAACTGTCGCGGCAGTGGTGCTGAGCGCATGCATTATCGTCAATCCCCCTCCTCCGGCGACCCCGACGCCGATGCCCACGCCGACCCCGACGCGCCAGACAGCCATTGATGCAGTCCGGATCGTCGAAGGCGGCGATCCATTGGTCGTTGGCCAGACCGTTCGCGTCGAGCTTAATCTTGACGAGGAGAGCTACAGCGACCGCGGACGCTGGCAATGGGAACGCTCTGACGACGGTCTCAGCGGCTGGACGAATGTTTCCGGCCCCCGGTTGACCGATTCATCCCTTTACACGCCTGTGGCTGCCGATGAAGGCAAATATATGCGCGCCTCAGTCTCCTTCGTGGACAGCGACGATATCGCCAAGATCGGACTCAGCCCGATTGCCGGCCCGGTCGTAAGTGCCACAATTGACACCACCACGGTTGCCTTCGTTTTGGGCCATGATCCTGTGGTCGTCAGCCGCGCCGTCCGCGCTCGCATCACGCTCTCCAATTCAGAACACAGCCAGGCGGGGCGCTGGCGATGGGATCGCTCCAACAATGGGCTGAGAGGCTGGACCGACGTAACCGATTACGACGCTGATGATTCATCGGTCTACACGCCCGGTTCCACCGATAGAGGAAAGTATCTGCGCGCATCTATTGTCTATCTCGACAGCAACGACGATTACCGGAGGGGCCTTAGCCAGACGCTCGGTCAGGTGATCGCGGTTGATACGGTGGCCGACGTCGTTCAGTTCACCACGGGCGGCAATCCGCCGACGGTTGATACCGAGATTCGCGTTGGCCTCACGCTTCAGAGTGACCAGTTCAGCGACCTTGGCAACTGGAAGTGGGAGCGCTCGGACGATGGTCTTGGTGACTGGGAGGACATTACCGACTACGGCGTCACTAATGCATCGAGATACACCCCCTCAAGCGCAGACGCAGACAAATTCCTGCGCGCCTCTGCCCTCTACGTGGACAGCGATGGCGAGCGCAAGCGGGCGCTCAGTCAGACCATCGGCCCCGTCGTAGAGTGATCCTGGCCGACTGCCATTCCAGTTGTCGTGCAATAATCCCCAGTTTGACGCGCTCAATTTTGGCTTCTCAATGAAGTGCCCGGGCAGGCCGTTCCTGCTCCTGTGCTTGTCCGGTCAGCCTCCTTCCTCTCGCGCCGCGAATTCTATAATTCCAGCATCTCCATACTGAGGCCCTTACGCCGCCGCCGCCCCGCGATCGGACCCTGAACACACTCCAACCGCCAGACCTGACCTCGAACACATTCGATCCGTGTTTCTACATTGCCCCCGTTGCCCGCGCAAGCTTGAGCCGAATGCGGCAACGCCGTCAGCGCCCGCCCCGCCTTCTTGCCGCGACCAATCAGACGACTCCGCTACGTTGAGACAATTCATTGTCGACGTTGACAGTTCGTAGCCATGTTGTCAGGCAGGTAGAAGGGGCCGATTCCACGAGCAAATCGCCACTATTTCTCGCCCTCTACCAGAGTAATTTTGCCGAATTTCGCCCGCTTCGCGCCTCCTTTCTCCCACCATTCTTATTTGGCAGATGGATTTACAAACCAATACCCAGCGACTATACTGAGAATTCGTTAGGTAGGTCGTTGAAGCCCATTTTCGGCTGACGCAAGAAAACAGTTTCGTTCACTTAAAGCCCGCCAATTCGATTTCTCGAACTATCAGAGCCAGGAGGTTGACAGAATGGCGAACTTGCCCGTAAGAGGAGTAAATCGCTTACAAATTGTCCTACGCATTGTCCTGCACATGTTCTTCCGCATCTGCGTAATCATGTTGCGCCTGTTCGTCAATCGGGTCACCCTTGCCGTAATTGGCGCGCTGTTTATCGCCGGCGCAATTTTCGCCGCGCTAAGGGTGGCGCCCCCCGCCAAATCCATGGCCGGAGAGGTGCAGCAACATTCTCTTGAGGAACTGACAGTCCAATTCTCTACGTCGCCAATCCCATTGTCGATGCCGTTGCTGCATGTTTCTTCATACGACATCCAATGGCGCTCTATCGGCACAGGCGAGTCTTGGACAACCGAGGGAGAAGTCACGATCCTGGGCGTAACCGAGGGAACAGAGGGCGTGGCGTACACGGTCAAGGGATTGGATCCGGACAGAGTCTACCGCTTCCGCCTGCGAGGGCGGAACATTCTCGGCGCCGGGCCATGGTCGGACTGGTTCCCGTCAAACGGGCTTATCCCCGGACCAGGGCCGACTGCGACACCTGAACCATCGCCGACGCCGACGCCAGCGCCAACGCCCCAGACCGAAACAAACGCTGTCCACTTCGCGAGCGGACAGCCGCCAAAGGTTGGCCAGGCCATCACTGTGCAACTCTCGCTGACAATGGACTCCTACAGCGATCTGGGAAGCTGGCATTGGGAGCGCTCCGACGACGCCCTCGGCGACTGGGACGACATTGCCGACATCGCGACCGACGATTCGTCCATCTACACGCCCGTCAGCACTGACGCTGGCAAGTTCCTGCGAGCCTACGCAACCTATCTCGACAGCGAGGGCATTCTAAAGAGAGGGCTAAGCCCCACAATCGGCCCCGTGCAAGTCGCTTCAGAGTGATGAGCGGTTCAGCCGCTTTGAAATCAATACACGGCAGTTGGCACGGCGCAGCGACACCTGACCGGTGGACGTTGCGCCGTGCTCGTTTTGCCCCTGTTGCCACACGCGAGCGGATGGATTATGATGCAGTGGACCGTGCAGGACAGAAGCGTCCACAGACGATTCCGCCGCCAATTTGGACAATCGCGGAGACCACAGAGCAGAGGACGAGCGATGACCGATCTTCACTTGCAGCAGTATCTCTTTGACGTGCAAGGTTACTTGGTAATAAAAGACGCGCTGAGCGCCGCCGAAGTTGCCCAACTTAACCGCTTGCTGGATCGGCAACAGCTTCCCGCCCCGGTCAGACTCAACGCTTCGGCAGTGCGCCCGACGGCGCCGGCTTTCTCGCATGGGGACAACCTTTCTGTGCGCTTCTGGATCATCCCCGCATCATGCCGATCCTGCGCTTTCGGCTGGGCGACTGTTTCCGCCTCGATCGGATCTACGGAATGTGCATGAAACAGGGAATGGCGCGGGGGCGCCTCCATGCCGATTACGGCGCTACCTCCAAGGCCTCGCGCGCGCAGCCGGGCGAATACGTTCCCTTTCGCGACGACCAGATTTACAACGGATTTGTGGTCGTTAGCTGGTGTCTGACCAACTCAGGCCCCGGCATGGGTGGATTCTGCTGCATTCCCGGCAGCCATAAGAGCAACTACCGGCTGCCCCAACAGATCGACGAAGCCTCCGAAGAGTCCCCCTGCGTCATTATTCCTGAGGCGCCGGCCGGTTCGGTCATCCTGTTCACCGAGGCGCTGACGCATGGTACGGCGGCATGGCAAGCCAGGCACGAACGGCGCTCGCTTCTCTACAAGTACTGTGTCTCAAACATGGCGTGGACATCTCGGCGCGTCCAGTCGCCCGCCGATGCCGACCTGACACCTCGCCAGCAGCTCCTCTTCCGCGATCCGGCGGACCCGTTTACCCACTTCCCCTCGCTGTTCGAGGAATCGCTGGCAGCCTGAGCGCGTCCGGCTGGAAATCGTCTCCCTACGCAGTAACTGAATCAAAAACGGCCCAACCCCCTGGCATTCAGGCAGGGTTGCGCCGTTTCATGTCTGTGCGGGAGAACTGAGCCTCGCTCTAAGGAGAACGTGCCTTCCTGCCGCACATTCCCCGCCAAGACCCTCCCCCTCCCCGCACGCTGCATCGTGGCCGACTCGCATTCGCCCAAACATTGCGAATCTCGCCATTTGGAAACAATCAGAATTCAAACTGAACCCGCTCTAGCCTTTCTTCTGCTCCTTCAGCGCTTCCGGCGGGATAGTGTCCCCATTCGGCCGCGCAATTGGCTGCCAGTAGCTGTCGGGGTCGACGCCGCGTGCGATGATTGCAGGTTGGCGTTCGGGCTCATGGCCGCGCACATCGGGCGGGAAGTAGCGGATCGTCAGTCCGCAGCGGCGACGGTTGGACGGGTTGGGCTGGGAGCCGTGCAGAAGCATGTCGGTGTGCAAGGATATCTGACCCGCCTTTAGCTCCACCGACACCGGCTGGCCGTAGCGCTCAGGATTGTGGATATGCTGGTTCAGAACCCCTTCCTCTTCGTCCGTAACCCACTCGAATGGGATCCTTCCCAAAAGATGCGTGCCGGGGAACAATTTCATCGCCCCATTCTCCACGTCCACGTCATCGATCGCCAACCACGCCGTCACGACCTTGCTCGGCGTCAAAGCCCAGAACGAGGCGTCCTGGTGCCAGTAAACCGACTTGACATCGCTTGGCATCTTAGAGAAGTAGTGCGTCATCGTGCAGACGATATTCGGCCCCAGAATGTCCTCAACGTAGTCGAGAATGCGGTCATTGGTGACCAGATCGTAGATGCCGGCGCAATGTGGGTGCCAGCTGCTGATCGCATAGCTGTCCAGCCTCGCGTCCGTTGCCATCTTCAGCAGCTTGTCGAAATAGCGCCGGTTGGCGTCCGCCTACTCCTCCGAGAAGAGATCGATCGGGAAGACATAGCCCTTCTCGTTGAACTGCTCAATCTGTTCGGCCGTCATCCTCTTGGGATGCGTTGCGTTGGAAGGGAAGAATCTGAGATCCCGCTCCATGCTCGGGATTGCGTCAATGACTGCCATGAATAGTACTCCTGTCGGAAACTGCCCATCTTGATTACTGCGCTGCTGCGTGGGAACTGGGAACCAGGGCGTCCTGCATGACCAGGAACCGCGCCAAAATCGTAATCGCCCAGCGTGATCTTGTCAACCTGTTGCCCTACTCAGAGCGGGACCACCTTGCTGCTTCGCATCGACTCCGCCACCGCGTCCAACACTCGCATCTGCGCAATGCTGTTCTGTGGAGAAATGCGATGGGGCTGCCCGCTGTCCAGACAGTCGAGAATGTGCTCCAACTGGTGCGTAAACTGGTACGTTGGCGGGAAGTTGATCTCTTCCACCCCATCCGCCGAGTGATGCTCCAGCGTCACGGCCTTGCTCTCGTTGTTCCACGCCTTCTCCATGCGCAGCAGGCCGTCGTAGCCGCTGATTTCAACGTATTGCGACGCCCATGAATCGAACCCCACCGAAATCTGCGCCGTGCGTCCTCCGGGGAAGACCAGCGAAATGTAGGCCGCATCCTCAACCTCCGCGCCGGGAACCTTGGCCGCGAAAACCAACTCCGGCTCCTCGCCAAAGACGAAACGGGCGTGGTGAATGTTGTAACACGCCAGGTCGTAGATGGCGCCGCCGCCCTTGCTGCGATTCCAGCGCCAGTTGCTCTCAGGGTTGTGCCGCCTCTCGGTTGGAATGTTTGTGCAAAACGTGCTGCGGATGTTCTGCACAGAGCCGATGCCGCCCTGCCGGATGATCTCCTGCGCCAACAAGTGCATGGGATGGTGGCGAAACTTGAACGCCTCCGCGATCAGAACGTCATGCTCGCGGCCGGCCGCCACCAGCGCCTCGGCCTCCGCCGCGCTCTGCGTGAACGGCTTCTCGCACAGGATTGCCCGCACCCGGCGCGAGGCCGCCAGCTGGGTCCCGACCTGCGCATGAAACGCGCCCCACACACAGATCACCGCGATGTCATACTCGTCCGCCTCCAGCATCTCGTCGAGCGAAGCGTAGACATTGGGTACGTTAAACTGCTGGGTAAACTGTTCGAGAGCCTGCGGTGACACATCGCACACCGCTGCCAGCTCCGCTCTGTCCGTGTATTGGCTGGCCCTGGCATGCCCGCGGGATATGCCGCCCGTCCCCACCAGAGCAACGCGATATCTCTTCTGCGATTCAGGCTTCATCCTCTGATTCCCTTTCAATGTGTCTTGGAGTGCGTGACCGTGCGTACTTCCGTGGTCTTCTCTCCAGTTCGGTTGAATAGTACTCCGCTGCCGCCAAATATGCTAACATTCCTGTCGTGCAGCGGCGCTTCCCTGCTGCCGACACAGCACCTCTCCCTGCCGCCGCCCCTGCACCTAATTATCGACCCAATGAAAGGTTGATGCAATGAAAGTTTTCGCAGGTGGAGTCTCAACCGAAACCAATACATTCTCCCCGATGCCGACCGGAATGAGGGATTACAAGGTCACCCGCCCAGCTGATGAAGTCGAAGCGGGCACAATGCCGGCCTTCGACCAGTTCGAGTCGGAGGCAAAGGCGCGCAACTGGGAATACGTCTTCGGCCTGTATGCCGGCGCGCAGCCCGCCGGTGTTACCACCCGCAGCACCTATGAGAGCCTGCGCGATGAGCTGCTGGAACGGTTGCAGGCCGCGTTGCCGGTCGACATCGTACTGCTGGGGTTGCACGGCGCGATGGTTGCTGACGGATATGATGACTGCGAAACCGACATCATCGACAGCGTGCGCCAGATTGTCGGGCCGGACGCAAAGATTGGCGTCGAGCTTGACCTCCACTGCGACGTGACCCAGGCGATGATCAACACCGCCGACGCCATCGTACTCTACAAAGAGTACCCCCATACTGATGTTGCCGTCCGGGCTGCCGATCTGTTCAACATCATCGCCGATGCCGCCGAAGGCAAGACCAGGCCGACCATGGCCCTCTTTGACTGTCGCATGATCGGCCTCTATCTCACTCCCAATCAGCCGATGCGCGGCCTGGTGGATGAGATCCTGTCAATGGAAGGCAAGGACGGGATTCTCTCAATCTCGCTGGTTCATTGCTTTCCCTGGGGTGACGTGCCCACCTGCGGCGCGCAAGTCCTGGCGATCACCGATGGCGATGTAAAGCAGGCCGCGCGCGTGGCCGGGGAGGTCGGGCGCAAATTCTTCAACATGCGCCATGCTCTCGATCAGACGCCGTGGACAATCGACGAAGCGCTCGACCAGGCTCTGGCGGCTCCCACCGGGCCGGTCGTCATCGCCGATCGCGCCGACAACGCCGGCGGCGGCGCGCCCAGCGACTCGACATTCATGCTCAAAGCGATTTTGGAACGCGGCATCGACAACGCCGGCATGGCCATGATCTGGGATCCGATCGCCGTGCAGGTCGCCATATCCGGCGGCATCGGCGCCAAGCTGGACATACGTCTGGGGGGCAAAATGGGGCCAATGTCCGGCGACCCGCTTGATCTGAATGTAACCGTGACCGGCATCGTCGAAAACATGGTCCAGCACTGGCCGCAGCAGGGCGAACCCATGCGCATCCCCTGCGGCGATTCCGTCTGTCTGCACTGCGACGGCGTCGACATCATCGTCAACAGCCGGCGCGTGCAGCCGTTCAGCCCGGACGTGTTCATCAACTTCGGCATCGACGTTGCCAGCAAGCGCATTCTGGTCGTCAAGTCGGCGCAGCACTTCTATGCCGGCTTCGCGCCGATCGCCTCGGAAATTGTCTACATGGCCGCGCCTGGGGCAGTCGCCCCCCGCTATACCGAGATCCCCTTCAAGCGGGTGGACCTGCACAAGTACCCGTGGGTGGATGACCCGTTCGCTTGAGCCGGGCAATGGGACGCATTGTCTGAGTGGTGACGTATTTGGGTGGGGGTTCTTGTCAGATGAACTTTCAAGGTGAGACATTGGTAGGAGCCTTGCGCGAGCATGGAATCTGTTAGCTTGTGCCTAGCGATGCGGCATCCCACCCGGGGCTGAACTCTCCTGAGACGCTGCTGGCCGCACTGTTGCAACAGCCCGATTCGCGGTTGCAACTGGCGATTGTTCCGCTCCTTCTGCGCAACCCTGGGTTCGCCGACCACGTACCTCTCCTGGTCGCCCGGCTCGATGCGCCTCAGGCGCTGGTTCTGCAGACGCTGTACATGGCCGCGGTCTACATGCAGCGCCACTGGCAGTCTCGCCTCGGTCTCTACCTGGACGACATGATTCTCCTGCCCGATCTGTTCTCCCAGCCGATGGGGCTGGCCCGCCGCAGGAGCGTTTCGGAAAGGCCGGCCTGTACCGGTTGGCCGACGCCTGGCAGGCGCGGTCAACTTTCCCTTTTGCCCGCCTCGAAGCGCTCAACAAGACAATTGATCTTTTCTTTGAACAGCTGAAGTTGGAGAAGGCCAACCAGCAACATGCGCCGACAGGTTGATCGCCAGCGAACCGAACTTTTCTTGCAGAGAATTGGGCGGCTCTTTACGCGGCCTGGCCGAATCTACCTGGTGGGCGGCACTACAATGGTCTATGAAGGGTTTCGTCAACAAACTCTCGACATCGACATCAACATCAGTTTCCAGGTTGCCAATGATGATCGCGGCGCTATTGTCGCGGCGGTGCGCGAGCTCAAGGAGACCCTTTCGCTCAATATAGTGGAAGTCTCACCTTCCGATTTTATTCCCCTCCCTTCCGGCTACAGCGAGTGCAGCCCAGTACATCAGGCGCTAAGGCCGGTTGGACGTGTTCCATTTCGACCTTTACAGCACTGCGCTCAGCAAGATTGAACGGGGCACCGAGAGTGACTTTGACGACGTGTTGACGCTGTTGCAAAGCGGACGCCACGACATGGCCGGGCTATGCGGCTGTTTCAATGAAATAATGCCCCGCTATGCAACCCACAGTCTGATGCGGGACCCTGCCGAATTTCGCCGCAAGTTCGCGATTCTGAAGGAGGTGCGGTACGCCCGTTCAGGAACCCAATAGCCCTGAGTCAACCCATAGCGCGCACGGCCAGACGGGGCTGTTTGGGCAGTAAGGGAACGAGGACGCGGCCGATGCCTGCCATTCCAAATTACTGGTGGATGAAACAGGCTGGATGTGGACAGCATCGTCTCGTAACCCGTTCGGAAAACGGAAATCAAGAATTTGTATTTTGATGGCTTGTTGGTATTATCAAAGCACTCATTCCGGTGCATTGTCGCAGCGGACCCCGATTTGGACGTTTTCCTTTCGGCGGATCGAAGCAGACAATTCCAATCCACCGTTTTTTTCTAGCCAAGGAGAAAAGACACGATGAAGGCACGAACTCTCAATCGTCGCGACTTCCTGCGCGCATCGGCCGGCGCCGCAACCGGCATGGCGCTCGCCGCCTGCGCGCCCGTTGCCGAGCCAGGAAGAGCCATGGATGGAGAGGCGCCCTCCGCCGCCCCCGCAGAGGTCAACTGGCTGGGCCCGTTCCTCCCCGCCTATCGCTTTGAGTGGCTGCAGGGCCCCCTGATGGACATGTGGCGGGACGCCAACTCCGACATCACCATCGTCATGGAGCAGGCAACCAGTTGGCCTGACACTGAGGAAAAGGTCCTGATCCGTTCGGCGGCCGGCGGCGGCCCCGACCTGGTGCAGACGGGCGAAACCGGCGCCGTCACCGACTTCTCCGCCCGCGGCCTCTTTGCCTCGCTCGACCCCTTCCTTGAAGCCGATGCCGATATTTCGGTGGACCTGTTCTATGAGGCGCCGATGTTGGCGGGGCAGTATGAAGGCGTAACCTACGCCCTGCCCCAGGACTCCATCACCATGGTCTACTTCTACAACAAGGCGCACTTCGAAGAGGCCGGTCTGTCCGACCCGCCGGCGACCTTTGACGACATCGCCGCCGCCGCCGAGGCGCTTACTGCCGTTGACGGCGTCGACTATGGCCTCCAGGCCGTCGTTTCCAACTGGGGGAACATCGCCAGCTACCTTTATGCCAACGGCGGCAGCTTCCTCGACGAAGCCTGCTCCCAACCCCTGTTCAACGACGAAATCGGCGTCGAAACACTGACTTTCCTGATGGAACAGGTTAACGCCGGTGTGGCCACGCCGCACGGCTCAGATGTCAGCGTCCAAAATGGCCGCGCCTCGATGGTGACAACCGTTCCCTGGATCGTCGGCTGGACCCAGAACAACGCGCCCGAAGTCTACGACGTTCTGGGCGCCACAATCATGCCGGCAGGAATGAAAGGCAACGAAGTCTGGGGCTGGGCGCACTACGAGAGCATTCTCGATTCAAGCGAGGCCAAAGATCCGGCCTGGACCTTCCTCGCCTGGATGCTGAGCGCGGATGTGGACTTGGTCTACCATGAGAACCTCAACTTCCTGCCCGGCCAGCCGCGTACCTTCGCCAAGCCGCCCTTCAACGATCACTGGGCGTGGACTGTCTTCGCGCAGCAATTGGAACTGACGCGGCCCATGCCTTTGTGCGTGAGCTGGCGCGAAATCAATGCCGACATCCTGCGGCCCGAACTGGAGGCCGCCTGGATCGGCGAGAAGTCGCCGCAGGAGGCGCTCGACGCCGCGGCTGCCAACGCTATCGAAAAGCTCTAGGCGGGCGAGTTCGTCTCACACGTAGCCGCCTTGGCAGAGTTGCAGTGGAGAGGTCGTTCGCTTGCGGACGGCTTCTCCTGACCTTCTCTTTCGCAACGGAGGGCAAGAGTGCGCGCCGCCAATCTTCTGACTCCACAGGTAAGGCGCAATCTGGAAGGCTACCTCTTCATCGGGCCGTGGCTGATCGGCTTTCTGGCCTTCATTCTCGGCCCGTTCGCATTCTCTTTCGTTCTTGCCCTTTCCGAGTGGAGTATCCTAGAGCCGCCCAAGTTCGTGGGGCTGGGCAATTTCGAAAAACTGCTGGGCGAGGATCTGTTCTGGAAATCGCTGCGCGTTACCACTATCTTCACGGGCGTCAGCGTTGTACTGCGCGTCAGCATCGCTCTTCTGCTTGCCTCTCTTCTGAACCAGGGCATACGCGGTCATCGCCTCTTTCAAGCCGGCTTCTACATGCCGGTCATGTTTTCCGGCGTCGTCCTCGGCGTACTCTGGGCGTGGATGTTCCCCTTCGATTACGGGCTGATCAACGACCTGCTGCGCAGATTCGGCATCACAGGCCCGCGCTGGCTGTCCACGCCGCCGCTCGCCCTCACCTCGATCATCATCATGAGCATGTGGCGCGTCGGTGGCATGATGGTGATCTTTCTTGCCGGCCTCAAAGACATTCCCTCCGAACTCTACGAAGCCGCCGAAATCGACGGCGCCAGCGGCCTTAGCAGGTTCTTCGCCATCACCATCCCCATGCTCACGCCAATCGTGCTCTTCAATCTGGTCATGAGCATGATTCAATCTTTCCAGGTCTTTGGCGAGGTCGCCGTCCTCACCGATGGCGGACCTTACAACTCGACACTCGTTTACCTGCTCTACCTCTATCGCCAGGCCTTCACCTACCTCCACATGGGTTATGGCTCGGCACTGGCCTGGGTACTCTTCATTCTGATCGTCACCGTCACCTTGATTCTCCTCAAGACGTCTGGCAGGTGGGTCTACTATAGCGGGACACGCGTATGAGTGGGCAGGCCGACATCGATTCCCAGAGGAGGCTCGCACCGGCGCCAGTGGCCAGGGCAGGCTATTCCCCCTACCGCCTGCGCGCCGCCGCTGGAAGCATTGGCATTCACTTGACCCTGGTGGTGATGCTGCTGTTATTCATGTTGCCGATCCTGTGGATGTTGTCCACCTCCCTCAAGCCTGCCACCCAAATCGAACTCCGGCCGCCCCAGTGGATTCCTGCTCCGGTGAATTGGGTCAACTTCGTCGATTTCTGGAGATATGCCAGTTTTGACAGGGGCCTGTTGAATTCGGCGATCATCACATTTGGCGCGATGATTGGCGTGTTTGTTTCCGGGCCGTTCGTGGCCTTCGGATTCGCCCGCCTGCACTTTGCCGGGCGCAACTTTCTCTTCATCGTCGTGCTGGCGACGATGATGCTGCCCGCCCAGGTCACGCTCATCCCGCTGTATATCATCTACAAGAACATCGGCTGGCTGAACACCTTCTACCCCTTTATCGTGCCCGCGTTTCTGGGCGGCGGCGCCTTCTACATCTTTCTGTTGCGCCAGTTCTTCATGACCATTCCAGTGGAGCTTGAGGACGCGGCCCGCATTGACGGCTGCAACGCCGGGCGCATCTTCGCCCAGATCTTCTTGCCCCTGTCCAAACCCGCGCTGGCGACAGTCGGCATATTCTCCTTCATCGGCGGCTGGAATGACTATTTCGGCCCTCTCATCTTTCTCTCTTCGCCCCAAAAGATGCCTGTCACCGTGGTCCTTGCCACCTTCAAAGACCTGGAAGGCGGCATTCAGTACAATCTGGTGATGGCCGCCGCATTTGTCGCAGTTCTCCCCTGTCTGGTGATCTTCTTCATCTTTCAGGAGCACCTGGTGGGGGGCATCGCCCTTTCCGGGTTGAAGGGTTGAGCGGCTCATTGCTTCCCTAAAGTTTTTACCCCAACAATCACCCCCGGAGTCCCCATGAACATCATCGTTATCATCTGTGACACGCTGCGCCGCGACTTTTTGGGCTACTGCGGCAATAGCCGGATGCGCACCCCGCACATCGACAGCCTGGCTGCTCAGTCGCTGATCTTCGACAACGCCTTCATCGGCTCCTTCCCCACCATCCCGTTGCGCGCCGAACTGCTGACCGGCCAACACGTCTTCCACACCACCGGATGGGCACCATTGGATCCGGGCCAGTCTACGCTCCAGAGCTATCTGCAAGAGCAGGGCTACGTAACCGCCATGATTTCGGATAACATCCAGTATCTGAATCCTGGCATGAACTACCACGTCGGCTTCGACGCCTGCCAGTGGATCCGCGGCCATCAGGCCGACCGCTGGCGCACCTATCATACGCCAATCGAGTTCCCTTGCGACCCAGCCAAGCTGCGCCAGCCTGAAAACCTGGTCGTACCCCACCTGCGCAATAACCGCAACCGCACACATGAACGCGAGTGGCACGACCCGCAGACGATCCAGGCGGCCATCGATTGGCTGGAAGAGAACTATCTCCAGGAACGCTTCTTCCTTTACCTGGACCTCTTCGGCATCCACGAACCCTGGGACCCGCCGCAACACTATGTCGACATGTACGATCCCGGCTACGAGGGCGAAGAGGTGATCCTGCCCCGCTATGATCGTGTCGGATACATGTCAGATGCCGAACTTCGCCACAGTCGCGCCCTCTACGCCGGCATGATTACGATGACCGACGCTTGGCTGGGCCGCCTGTTCGCCAAGTTAGAGGCGCTCGATCTCTGGGACAGCAGCGCAATCCTGTTTATGAGCGACCACGGTTTCTATCTGGGCGAGCACGGCTTTGTCGGCAAACATACGGTTCTTGATCCCAAGGATGGCTGGCCGCTCTACTCGACCGTCGCACACGTGCCTCTGCTGCTAAAGTTGCCCGGCGATGATACGGCTACTGCCGGACGCCGCGTAACGGAGTTGGCGCAGCCGGTCGACCTGATGCCCACGCTGCTTGAACTGGGCGGCGCGACACCTCCTGACGGCCTGCACGGCAATTCCATTCTGCCCATCCTGCGCGGCGAAGATGGAACGCGGCGCCGGTTGGCGGTCAGTTCGCCCAGGCTGCCCGTTGACCCGGACTTTCTGGTCTACAGCAGCATCACCGACGGCGAATGGACGCTGATCGACGGCGGCAGCCGCGCAAACTGGGAGCTGTACCACTTGCCGAGCGATCCTTCCCAGGCTGTCAGTCAGGTTGAGGAACATAAACAGGTTGCCGAGCGTCTTCATATCGAATACATCGCTTACCTGGAGCGAATCGGCACGACCGGCGATAAATTGTCGCTGCGAACTGTGGAGTAGACCGGTCTGTTCTGTCGAAACAGAATACAGGCGAAAGGATTTCTTGAATGAAGTCGAAAGTGCTTTTCCTGTTGTGCGCGTTTGCGCTGATGTTGGCGCCGGCGACCAGTTTCGCCGCGTCCCCGGCTGCGGAGTCAATGCCGGAACCGACATCGAGCGTTTCGGTCTTGGGTTTCGGCATAGCATCCGCCGTTCCTGACAGCGTGCAAGTCAGGATGATGATAGGCCCTGAGCAGTCATTTGGCCCGGTTAGCCCTGAGTTTGAGATACCGGATTATGTGGGAGTGGAGCTTGTGCGAAACATCCTGATCGAGAATGAAGTGGAGGAAAGTGCGATTCAAGTCGACTTGCTCAGCAGTAACTTTCCCCTCGGCCTCTTGATGCCTGGAAGCGCGGTTTCCTTTACCTACCCCGATCCGGCTGGTCTCTACGAGTTCCTGCGGACGTTGGTGAGCGAATTGGAAGCCAGACATGGGCCCGCAATACAGAACGTGCAGTTGGCCTTCTTGGTAAATGATTGCGGCACCCTTGAAGAAGCTGCCATGAAGGCAGCACTGGAAAACGCACGGCAGCGCGCTGCGCGGATGGCCGGACTGCTGGAAATGAATCTGGGACGAGTCATCGCAATCTCCGAAGAACATGGCGCCAATGTCGCGGTCGGCGCTTCGGGGGGCTGCATAGCCATGTCCGGGCTGGCATCCTTTGGCCTCGAATCCATGATGAGTAGCATGAGCCCGCTCACCAATTCCTTGGATAAAGTGGAAGTTGGGATCCTGCTGGAGGCGACCTTCGCCCTTGAACCGTGAGGCACTGGTGAACGTTTGAATCGAGGGATCTGATTTATGGCAGAAGCTGTTGTAATGCCCAAGCCGGGGAACAACGTCGACAGTTGTGTCCTTGTCAGTTGGAAGAAACGGATCGGCGACCGGGTGGAAGCCGGCGATACGCTGTGCGAGATCGAGACCGACAAGGCAGTGATGGAGGTGGACAGCGCCTTTGCCGGTTCGATGCTGGCGCAGTTCTTTGAGGAGGGCGTTGAGATCCCGGTCTTCACCAACATCGCCGCCATCGGCCAGCCCGGCGACAGCGTCGAAGGGTTGCGGCCTGCAGGCTTGGCGCAAGAGGCAGTGACCTCGCCGCAGGCGCATACGGAGAATCCGCCGCAGCAGACACCGGCGACCCATACGCTAGAAGAACGCAGACAGGCCGCCATCTCCCCACGAGCCAGAAAATTGGCGGAACATCACAATGTGGATGTTGCCGCTCTCACTGGCAGCGGGCCGCAGGGCCGGATCATCGAGCGCGATGTGCGGGCCGCCGTCGCGCGGCAGTTGACAATGACGCCGTTGGCCAAGAGAATGGTTGGCCAGGGCGGTTACGAAGCGCCGGACCAAGGTACCGGTCCTCGCGGTCGCGTTGTAGCCGCCGATCTGACCCCCGACGCAGCTGCCTCGCCTGCTCCGTCTGGGCCAGCCGACCATACAGCCGTTCCCGTCCAGGGCGTGCGCCGTGTCATCGCCAAGCGCCTGCTGGAATCGCTGCAAACCACCGCCCAACTCACACTCAACCGCTCCGCCGACGCGCAGGCGTTGCTCGCCTATCGCCAGCGCCTGAAGACCAGTGACGAGGCGCTCGGCCTTCGGCAGGTCACGCTTAACGATCTGATCCTCTTCACAGTGTCCCGGACGCTGAAACGCCATCCCGTACTGAACGCCATTTACGTGGATGAAATCGTCTATCAGTTCCACAGTGTCAACCTGGCGTTCGCAGTCGATACGCCGCGCGGTCTGATGGCGCCCGTGATTCGCGCAGCCGATGGCTTCACACTCAGTCAGATCGCGCACGAGTCGAAGCGACTGACAACCGCCTGCCATGATGGCGCGATCGCGCCTGCCGAGATGGACGACGGGACTTTCACCGTCACCAACCTGGGCAGTCTGGAGATCGAGAGCTTCACCCCAATCCTTAACCCGCCGCAAGTCGCCATTTTGGGCGTTGGCGGCATCACCTTGAAGCCGGTCGAGATCGATGGCGAGGTGACATTCAGGAAACGGATCAGTCTTTCGCTGACCGTCGATCACCAAGTCGTTGACGGCGCGCCGGCTGCCAGATTCTTGCAGGACCTGGCGCGGGGACTGGCCGAGGTGGACCTGCTGCTGGCGGTATGAACGGCCACAGCACCGCCGTCGCGGACTCCAAGTTACGAGACCAACCATGACCAAGCTCATCCCCATTGACCCTACAGCAGCCCGCCAGAGTTCGGTCATCATTGGCCGCGAAATCCCGGTCAATGCCTACAGTTCGGACCCGGCACGGGAAGCCCGGAAATATGGCCGCGAAGGCCTGCTCCGCATCTACCGCGACATGGTCTACATCCGCGAGTTCGAGACCATGCTTGACCTGATCAAGCGGGAGGGGGCCTTCCAGGGCATCGCCTACGACCATCGCGGCCCGGCCCATCTCTCGATCGGACAGGAGGCGGCCGCGGTCGGCCAGAGCTTCCATCTGCGGCCGGACGACTTCATCTTTGGCTCGCACCGCAGCCACGGCGAGATCCTGGCAAAGAGTTTTTCCGCCATCACCAAGCTGTCCGAAGAGGAGTTGACCCGTGTGATGGAAGGCTACATGGACGGCGCGCCGCTGCGGGTTGTAGAGAAATTCAGCCCTGCCAGCGCCAGAGAACTGGCCATCGACTACATCCTCTACGGCACGTTGGCCGAGATATTCGGCCGCGAGCACGGCTTCAACAAGGGGATGGGCGGCTCGATGCACGCCTTCTTCGCTCCGTTTGGTGTGATGCCGAACAACGCAATCGTCGGCGCCTCGGCCGACATCGCCGTGGGCGCGGCGCTGTTCAAGCGCGTCAATCGCAAGCCCGGCTTGGTGATCGCCAACATTGGCGACGCCGCCATGGGTTGTGGTCCGGTCTGGGAAGCGATCATCTTCGCTTCGATGGATCAGTTCCGCACCCTATGGGACAGCGATTTGGGCGGCAATCCGCCCATCATCTTCAACTTTATGAACAACTTTTACGGCATGGGCGGACAGCCGCAGGGCGAGACAATGGGGCTGGGCATGCTTGCTCGCGTCGGCATGGGCGTCAACCCGGAGGCGATGCACGCTGAACGGATCGACGGCTACAACCCGCTGGCCGTCGCAGATGCCGTCGCGCGCAAGCGGGCGGTCCTGGATGCCGGACGCGGCCCCGTGCTTCTCGACACTGTGACCTACCGCTTTTCCGGTCACTCGCCCTCAGACGCCTCGGCCTATCGCGACCGCTCTGAAATTGACCTGTGGCGACAGCAGGATGGCCTGCTCAACTTCGGCGAGTATTTGATAGAGAACGGCCACGCCGACCGCGCCTCGCTGGACGATTTCCAGGCCGACATCACCGCCCGGCTGACCCGTGTGTTGGCCGCAGCCGTCTCGCAAGAGGTATCGCCGCGAGTCTGCGCCGGAGGCGACGCCATCGGCGCGATGATGTTCTCCGACCAGACGCGCGATCGGATGGCAGCGGGTAGGCCGGAGGTACGCATCGCGCGCGAGGAGAGTCGTTTGCAGCAGACGCAGGCCAAGCAGCGCTTCGGTGTCAACGAACAGGGCAAACCGCTATCTGGCCTGCGGGCCGTTACCTATGCCGACGCGCTCTTCGAAGCCATGATGCACCGTTTCTACGAAGACCCCACTATGATCGCCTATGGCGAGGAGAACCGCGATTGGGGTGGCGCGTTCGGCGTCTATCGCGGACTGACCGAGTGTCTTCCCTATCATCGATTGTTCAACGCGCCCATTTCGGAAGGAGCAATCGTCGGTACGGCGGTGGGCTATGCCTTGAGCGGCGGACGCGTGGTGGCGGAATTGATGTATTGCGACTTCATTGGTCGCGCCGGCGATGAGATTTTCAATCAGATGGCCAAGTGGCAGGCGATGTCTGCGGGCGTGTTGCAGATGCCGCTGGTATTGCGCGTTTCGGTTGGCTCCAAGTACGGCGCGCAGCACTCGCAGGACTGGAGCGCGATGGTTGCCCACGTCCCCGGCCTGAAAGTAATGTTCCCCGCCACCGCCTACGACGCCAAGGGCATGCTCAATCTGGCGCTGCGCGGCACCGATCCGGTCGTCTTCTTCGAGAGTCAGCGGCTGTACACGGAGCCGGAAACGCTGGTAGAGGGCGGCGTGCCGGTCGACTACTACGAGGTCGAAGTGGGGCAGCCGGCTGTGCGGCGCGCCGGCGATGATCTGACCATAATCACGGTCGGGGCGACTCTCTATCGCGCCCTCGAAGCCGCCGACGAACTGGCCCGGACGCACAACCTGTCAGCCGAGGTGATCGACATCCGCTTCCTCAACCCGCTCAACTACGAGAAGATCATCGCCTCAGTGCGCAAAACCGGGCGCGTGGTGCTGGCCTCCGACGCCTGCGAACGCGGCTCCTTCCTGCACACGGTCGCCACCAACATCAGCCAACTGGCCTTTGACGACCTGGACGCTCCCGTGGCCGTGGTCGGCGCACGCAACTGGATCACGCCCCCGGCCGAGTTGGAGGATGCTTTCTTCCCCCAGAAAGAGTGGATCATCGACACGATTCACGCGCGCATCCTTCCCCTGCCCGGCCACCGCGTATCAACCGATCAGGCAACGTGGGAGATCATGCGCCGCAATCGAGCGGGCACGTAGGGACACGAGCAAGCCGTTCAAACAAAGTGCAGCCGTAGCGCATCCTCGCCGTGAATCAGTTCCATCTGCGAAGCGCCCGGATCAACCGTGCAATAGGGATTCTCAAACTGCCTGAACCCGGTGATAGCCTCATCCTTTCCATTCACACGCAGAACCCCGCTCCACCCAAAAGAAAGCGTTTCATTGCGAAGGGTTGAGCAATGCATCGTCAACGGCGTGAAATCCACCCTTAGCGCCAATATCTTGCTCTGAAATTCGGCGAAACCGCCGTCCTCAGCCCGCCGCCCCAGATGGCACAGCCAGATATTCTCCCGGCCAAAAGAGCGCAGTTCGCGGTAAGCCTGCGCTCCCCTTTCGGTCAACGTCAGGCCCTGCGCCGCCGTCAAAGCCAGATAACCGTCCCCCTTGCGGGCAAACGCCCAGCCCTCCCGCAAGCCGTGTTCGTCAAACTCGTGAACCGGGAAGTGGGCGTGCGTGAGGGCCGCAAAGCCGTCATCCTCGCGAGCGTTGTGAACGGCGATAAGCACGTCCCGCCACTGCGTAACGCGCGGCAACGTCTCGTTCCCGCGCCAGCAGTTCGGCTGATGCGCCTCTTCTTCACTCAGACAGGCCGGCTGGTTGACAAAGACCACTGCCTCGGGCCCCAATGTTGCCTGCCAGATGTGCTCCTGCGCCCCCGGCTGCCCAGGGCGGTAATCCTGCGCTGAGCAGAGCATGGCATCCGGCGTCTTATAGGTGACCTTGTTGACCTCCCACGACGCGGCCTCCTGATCCCCTTCTGCCGGCGGCGCGGCGCGGTGCCGTTCCCGGTTCAACATCGCCTCCGGCCGATCAGCGGCGATCGCCGCGATGATCGGCGGCAAGAAATAGATATCCGAGCAGGCCAGGCTGACGCTGCCCATTACATGCTCGTTGAAGACGCCCATGCCCCACAACAGGCGCGAGATGCCCGACAATGGCGTGACGCGGGCGCTGCGGATCGAGAGACTGTCGGCCCTCCCCTGCGTGGAACCGAATGCGCCGTGGTAGGAGTTCAGCGCCATGCTGAGAAAGATCTTGTCCAATACGACCGCAGCCAATTCGCGCACGTCTTCGCTCTGGGCCAGGTCAACCAGGTGGATCAGGGCGACCACATTGGCTTCAACCATCTTGTTGGAATCCCATTCTTCGAAGCCAAATCTGCCCCTTGCCTGGCACCAGGCTATCGCGCCCCGCTCCCCCTCTTCACGATACCGGTTCCCCGTTGCGCCCCCTGAGCCAAATTCCTGCTCTGGGAAGAGTTGGCCCGCCAGGATCTGCGCCGCGTAGTAGAGAATCTGTTGGCTCTCGCCCCAGCCTCCTGTCTCTTTGCAACGCTCTTCCTCCAACCAGAAAGGGAACCGGCATACTTCCTTTTCCAACGTCCGCTTGAGCCTGGTGGGAAATGAACTGTTCTCGCCAAATCGCGCCAACATACCCAGCAGCCCGACGACGGAGCAGGCGCCGTCCGCCGCACCCTGCATCAGTTCGGTGACAGTCTGTTGGATCGCGCCGGTTCTGATCTGCGCCCACCGTTCCAGCGCCATCCGGGCGATTTCGCAGAACAGATTGTCCTGCCGCCGCGTGGCGTCAAGCAGGGCTTCCACTCTGCGCTGCGGATAGGCGCCAGGGTCGGCCGGTTGGTCTTCGAATGGATTCTTGCAGACGTGCAGGCGCAATCTGCGCCGGATCCGCATTCCGCCGACGCTGTACTCCTCCGGCCCGGGCATCAGCTGCAGTTCGCAAGCCCCTTCCGGCGCGCGCCGCGCCGTGCCCATATCAACCGTTGGCGCGCCTCCGCTCTTTGGAAACGGCGCCCGGGCCATCATATAGATGCGCCCTTCCGGCGTCTGCAAGCGCAACTCGAAATCAGACTTTGAAGTGCTGTCTGGCCGCTCGAACGCATCGGGCCAGAAAACCTCCACGTCGTCCTCCGCGGTGTAGACGAAGCGGTCGAGCCAGGCACTCTCGAAGAAGCTTTCAAACTTCTGGCGTCTGTCCAGCGCAGTGATACGGGTCGGCAGACAGACAGACCAGCCCTCCCCGCTCGTATTCGCGATCGACAGACCGAAGCGCTGTGGCGACGCGCCCCTGGCTACCGTGTCAAGACGCGCCAGAATTTGGTTATGACCCGCCTTGAGCGGAGCGTCGACAGTGATGAGATGGGGGCGCTGGCGCTGTTCCAGTTGTAAGAGCTGCTCGCCGTTCAGCCAGAATTGCGCCGCGCCGCAGACATTGACCACCAACTCTACCTGCTGTGCCGCCGGACAAACCAGTTGGGCGCAGGACCAGGCCTGTTGGTAATGCCAGGTCGGGTAGGAGGCGCCAAGGTCGATTAGGTGGTCGTCAAGACAGCGGTAGGCTCTCCAATTCAACTTGCTCTCGCCGAGCGCGAAACTGTCGCGTTCCGCCGGCGCAGCGGCCGAGTCCCCGCTCCACCCGTCAAAAAACGGGGGACCACTCGCAGATGAAGGCCGCTCTGAATCCGAATACGGAAAAGGAAGAAATGAATACTCCTTGCGAACGGCGCGAAGCAGCGAAGATGCGTGCTCCATCGGAAGTATTGAATGGCCGCGCAACGCCATCCCCACGGAAGACGCCGGGTCAATAAGCGGCGTAGCATGGGGGCCGGCCACCAGCCAGTTGTCGATCGCGCCATTGTTGAGCGGGTAGAATAACTGCGCGGCTGTCCCCTCTCCCGCTGAAGGCGCGGCGCTTTCACTATTCTGCGTTTCGTCAGACATAAACGAATCAAGCCCCTTATAAGGAGCGGGAGGCCCCTGGAGACCTCCCGCTGCGTACTGATCCAATAGGTGCAATGTTGTCTTGCCGCGTAAGCTTATCGGTCGAAGAACAATGTTTCCGGGCGGTACACATCCGCCATCGTGTTGTCCCAGCCCAAGAACATCTCGTCCGGCAGGTTCTTGAGTGTCGGGTCCGCCACGCCTACAATCGGCGACATGGTCGTCGTGCCGATTACCCACAGTTCCTCGCGGGCGGTGGTGACGATGTCGACGACCAACTGCAGCTGCTTGGCCGGATCCGTCTCTGACTGGAGCGCCAGCCACCTTTCCTGATTCAACGCAGGCCCGCCCATTGGCTCCAGGCCCTGTTCGCCATTGGTCTCAAGCCAGAGCCCGTAGAGCGGGTAGGGGGCCGAAGCCTTTACCGGCACGAACCCGCGCCGCGACGTCAGGATGTAGGGGTGCGTTGGCGTTCCACCGATCGTCACCGCATCATACTCGATTGCCTGCATCCGCTCCCAGTAGAGCCGGCTGTCGACAAAATTGTTGGTGGCATGAATGCCGACCTGTTGCAGATGATCGACGACCAGTTCGGTGTCGTCGGTCCACCCATAGTGGAGGAAGCTGATGAACAGTTCCTCCCCGTCCGGGCGCAGACGCCAACCGTCGGCGTTGCGCTTGTCAAGGCCGATTTCGTCGAGGAGTGAGTTGGCCAACTCCGGGTCATACTCGGCGTACAGTGTGGCCAGATGCTCGGTGGCGGCGCGTGTCGGCGAGCCCAGCGGCGGCATCGGCTGCGACGGCCTGACCGTGCCGAAGTAGTTCAGCTGGTTGATCTCCTCGCGGTTGATGGCATATGAGACCGCCCTGCGGAACCGAAGGTCCTGGTAGATCTCCCGCTGTGCTTCATCCTCGGTGTGCTGGTTGAATGTGATGTTGAGCATTGTGTCGCCGGGGAAGTAGTACTTGACCACCCGCAACTTCCCTTCCTCCTCCGCCTGCAGGAAGTCGGGCAACAGCTTGAAGTCCAGCCACACCACATACTCCAGGTCTCCGGTCAGCGCCTGCAACTCCTGCACCTCTTTGCTGACCTGTGTATGCAGAATGCGGTCGATGTAGGGCAGCTGCTGGCCCTCCTCGTCCACGGCCCAGAAGTAGGGGTTGCGCTCCCAAATCCAGGGCGGCGTATCCGGGGCAACCTTAGTTGGAATGAAGCCCTGCAGATACGGTTTCATTATCTGCCCTTCAACGTTGTGACGGCCGACTTTGTGGCCGAACAGTTCGTTCCAACTGTTGAAGCCGCCGTCGCTAACCAGCTTGTCCAGATCCTCCTCGCTCGCAAAGTCGGGGTGGAACTGGGTCATGTAATGTTCGGGGTGGCGGCAGAAGTCGCCGCCGGACCAGTAGGAGGCCAGCCGGTCCATGAACCACGGCTTGGGCGTGTCGGCGACGAACTCTATCGTAAAGTTATCGACTACATTGAACTCCATCAGGCTCTCGTCCGCGTTCAGGTACTCTCGAGGCTTGACGGGGGCCAATTCGTCGTTCTTCAATACATGGTCCCAGTAGAAGGCCGCGTCTTCTGCATCGTACGGTTGCCCGTCCGACCACTTGAGACCTTCACGCAGGTGGACTTTGAAGTGGGACGAGTCTTCGTTGATCTCGAACGATTCGGCGATGTTCGGGACGACCTCGCCAACTTCGCCGCGCAGACCCCAGGCGTAAAAGACCAGCACCTGGCCCGAGAAGTTGCCCAGGTTGTAGCCATTGAACGGGGGCGGGCGCGTCCCTGCCGTGTTGATGTCGCCGCCGTACTTGCCGATTCCGTCGATCATCGGCAGCACCAGCGGGTTGATGGGAAGCCGTTCATCCACCGGCGGCAAATCGCCATTGGCGACCATCTCGGCCAATAGTGGCGATTCCTTGAAGCCGCTGGCGCTCTCCATGGGGGCAGGCGCCGATTCTTCCGCAGCCGTGTCCGCCGGCGCTTCAGCCGGGGCTGCGGTGTCTCCCCCTGCACATGCGGCGAGCACGACGCCGGCCGTGGCCAGACCCGAAACTCGCAGGAACTCGCGCCGGGAAATGTCTCGCTTGGCAATAATCTCGTTCTTCATACTGGGATTTCCTCCTGGTCTGATGGCTGATTTTAGTCTACGATTGTTCCGTGTGCATCACCCCTTTCTTTTCCTCTCAGCCCAGCTGGACTGGCTTTACCCCTGTCAACTGGAGTTCCTCGCTTCGATGGCAGCTGACAAAGTGGCCGGGTTCCGTCTCCTGCAAGACCGGCTCTTCGCTAACGCAACGTTCGAACTGATACGGGCAACGCGGGTGAAAGGAGCAGCCCGACGGAGGATCGGCCGGGTCGGCCACTTCGCCCGCAAGGATGATTCGCTCCGTCTTCGCATCCGGATCGGTTCGCGGCACCGCCGACAGCAGCGCCTCGGTGTAAGGATGCCTGGGCTGACGAAATAGAGTTTCCGTTTCCGCCAACTCCACAATCTTGCCCACATACATGACCGCCACCCGGTCGCTGATATGCTCGACGACGCTCAGATCGTGGGAAATAAAGAGATAGGTTAGCTGGAACGCCTCCTGCAGGTCCTGCAAAAGATTGAGGATCTGTGCCTGGATCGACACATCCAGCGCCGATACCGGTTCATCGGCGACGATCAGACTGGGATTGAGCGCCAAGGCCCTGGCCAGGCCGATCCGCTGGCGCTGCCCGCCGCTGAAGGCGTGGGGATAGCGCTTCAGGTAATGGGACTTCAGTCCCACCTGCCTCAGCAGCTGTCTGACTCGATCCTCCAACTCCTTGCCTTTGGCGATCTCGTTGACAATCAGCGGCTCGCCCACCACGTCCAGCACGCGCATACGCGGGTTGAGCGAGGAAAATGGATCCTGAAAGATCATCTGCATCGCCCTGCGTATCCCCTGCGCCTTCAACTCCTGATCCGACAATTCGGCCAGGTCCACCAGATTGCCGTTGTGCCGGAACAGGATTTCGCCGCTGCTGGGCCGCAATGCCCGCACGATCAGATTGCCTATTGTCGTCTTTCCACAGCCGCTTTCACCGACCAGGCAGAACGTTTCGCCCGCCTTGATCGCAAAGCTGACCCCGTCAACCGCTTTGACGTGCCCGATCACCTTCTTGAACACACCGCGCGTAATCGGAAAATGCTTCTTGACGTCGACAACTTCCAAGAGGATGTCGTCCATCTGGTCCGGCTCCGGCCTAGGCAAGCTCAACCCTCTCTTCGTGATAGAGAAAACAGGCCACTTGATGCTCCAACTCGATCTCTTCCAGCGCCGGCGGCGCCCCTTCATCGCACACGCCCTTTATGGCCTCAGGGCAGCGGGGGTGGTAGGGGCAGCCCTGCAAGCTGGCAAACGGGTCCGGCACAACGCCTTTGATCGAACTCAGCCGCCTCTTTTTGACTTCGCCCAACTTTGGGATCGACCGCTGCAGCCCGACTGTATAGGGGTGTTTGGGTTCGCGGAAAATTGTCCTGACCGATGCCTGTTCAACCACGCGCCCCCAATACATCACCACCACCGTGTCTGCCATCTCGGCCATCACGCTCAGATCGTGCGTGATGATCATGATGGCCATGCCCACCTGTTCCTGCGCGCGGTTCATCAGGTCCAGGATTTGGGCCTGGATGGTCACGTCCAGCGCAGTCGTCGGCTCATCGGCGATGAGCAGGTTTGGGTTGCACGAGAGCGCCATCGCGATCATGGCGCGCTGCAACATTCCGCCGCTGAGCCGGAACGGATACTCATCGATCCGCTGCAACGGATCGGGGATGCCGACATTGCTCAACATCTCGACCGCGATGTCGCGCGCGTCTGTCCGGCTAACTTCCTGGTGCAACTGCACCGCCTCCATGATCTGCTGACCGACCGTATGCACCATGCTGAAGGAGCTCATCGGCTCCTGGAAGATCATGGCGATCTCGGCCCCGCGAATCGCCCTGATCTCGCTGCCGTCCTGCGCCAGCTTCACCAGATCGGTCTGCGTTTCCTTCCCTTCACGTTGCCACAAAATCTCGCCGCCTACCACTTTGCCCGGCGTCGGTTCGATCCGCATGATCGATTGCGCGGTGATGCTCTTGCCGCAGCCGCTCTCGCCGACAACGCCCAATGTCTGGCCGCGTGCAAGGTCCAGACTGACGCCGTCAACCGCTTTGACGATGCCCTCGTCGGTGAAGAAATAGGTTTTCAGATTTCTAACTTCGAGTAGGTTGCCCGACAAAACAGCCCTCTCCTGACCTTTTGGCTAACGATAGGGATCAGCGGCATCGCGCAGGCCGTCGCCCACAAAGTTGAAAGCGAGGACGGCAATGATCACCAGCACCGCGGGCAGCAACATCCAGGGCAAACGAATAATCACCTGGACCTGCTGGGCGTCCTGCAGAAGCACGCCCCAGCTGATGGCGGGCGAACGCAGCCCGACTCCCAGGAAGCTGAGCGTCGTTTCGCCAATGATCATGCCCGGCACGCTCAAGGTTGCCACGGCGATAATGTGACTCATAAAGGAGGGCACGAGGTGTTTGCGAATGATCCAGGCGGTGCCGGCCCCGGACAGCCGCGAGGCCTTGACAAACGCCTCTTCGCGCACGGCCAGAAACTTGCCCCGCACCACCCGCGCCATGCCTGTCCAGCCCAGAATTGAAAGAATGAGCGTAATGAAGAAATACATGCGCACGACCGACCAGTTGGCCGGCAAAGCCGCGCTCAACGCCATCCACAGCGGCAGGCTGGGAAAAGCGCGCAAAATCTCGATGAACCGCTGCACGATCGTATCGGTCAAGCCGCCAAAGTAGCCGGATACGCCGCCAATGACGATGCCGAAAACGAAGCTCATTGCCACCCCCAGCAGACCGATCGACAGTGAAAGGCGCGTGCCATAGATCAGCCGTGACAGGAGGTCCCGCCCATCACCGTCCGTGCCGAGCAGGAAAAGCGGGGCTTCAGGACCAGCGCCAAACAGATGAACGTCTGTCCGCAGAAAGTTCCACATCTTGTACCGGGCGCCGCGAACGAACAGCCGCACGGGATAGACCTGATCCGTGATCGGTTCATATGTGCGCATGAACTTGTCACTCATATGCTGTTCAGTCCCGTAGATGAACGGTTGCAAGTGGAATTTCCCCTCGCTGTCGATGAAACGCAGACGCTGCGGCGGCGCCTGGGCAAATTCAACATAGCGTTTGTGGGGCGAATGCGGGGCAAAAAACTCCGCGAAGAGGACAAACAGGTAGAGGATCAGCAGCACAACCGCCGAAATCACGGCCAATTTGTGCTTGCGGAACTTGCGCCAGGTCAGAACAAGAGGAGGCGCCAGGTAGTAGGCCTCCTCGACTTCGTCGTCGGCATCTTCAAGAAACAGGCTTGCCAAATCCTCAGCCTCAGAGGGGCTTGATTTCACCGCATCCATAGCTGCCTGCGCGCTCCTGTGCGTGGGATTCGGAAACCGCCGTCCATCAGATCGATCATCTTGCTACGACTGCGTCAAGTCGTTCCTTCATAGCGGATTCTGGGATCGATAACCGCTAACAGAATGTCCGAAAGCAGAGTGCCGACCACGGTCAGACTGGCAGCCAGCATGACGAACGAGCCGGCCAGGTACATGTCCTCCTCCAGCAGCGCCTGCAGAAAGAGCGGCCCGGCCGTGGGCAGTGACAACACGACCGACACGATCGTCTCGCCCGCAATCAGTGAAGGAAGCACCCAGCCAACGGTCGAAATGAAAGGGTTGAGCGCCAACCGGACGGGATAGCGCAGGATCAGCTTCCAGTACTGCAAACCCTTCGCCCGCGCCGTCATGACATAGGGCTTCTGCAGCTCGTCCAGCAGATTGGCGCGCATGACGCGGATGGTGCCGGCAGTTCCCGCAGTGCCGATCACGACCATTGGGATGGCCATATGCTTCAACAGGTCGATTATTTTGCCGAAACTCCAGGGCTCGCCATCATATTCCCTCGAAAACAGGCCGCCTACGCTCGTATCCAGATATTTGTAGGCGAGGTACATCAGGATCAGCGCCAGCAGAAAATTGGGGACGGCCAAACCCAGGAACCCTGTAAAGGTAAAGAGATAGTCGCCCAGCGAGTACTGTTTCACCGCCGAATAGATCCCAATCGGGAACGCCACCACCCACGTAAACATCAGCGCCGAGAAGGAGATGAGAAATGATAGGAGCAGCCGCGCGCCGATCAGGTCCCGGACCGGCATGTGCCAGGCCAGAGAGTAGCCCATGTCGCCGCGCACAAAGCGCGTTATCCACTTCAGATAGCGCACGTACCAGGGCTGGTTGAGACCGTACTGGTTACGCAGGTTTTCAATCACATGGGCGGGAACGTCTCCCGTCTCCGTCAACTGGTTGATGTAAGTCGAAACGTAATCGCCGGGGGGCAACTCGATGATGATGTAGGAGATCACGGAGATGACCGTGAGCGTGGGTATCATCAGTAGGACACGTTTGACAATGAACAAGAGCATCGCGTTTTACCTGGCGTTCAGTCTGGCCTTTTCTGCTTGCAGGCGCCGCGCGAATCGCCGCGACGATTAGGCTTACCACCAGTCGCACATTTCAGTTGTGGTTGCGAAGTCGCTACAAAAGGATGGTTCCCAGATTATATGTGAAACTCTGCTGGAGGGCAACTCCTGAGAAGGCCAACTGGGGACGCTGTTGGGATTTTCTTCGTCATCGACCAGGAAAGTGGAGGCGTGACCCCCTCCTCGCAACGAAAACAGTCAGGACGCTTGCCCATCCCCGATCCGCAGCTTAAATTGCAAATGAAGTGATTGACTTTGTTTCCGCTTCTGAACAGCGATTGTAAGTGGATTTCTTTGACAAGCATTCAATTGAACGCGGGCGCAAAGTTCTTGCAGGATCTGCAAGGCTCTCTCGAAGTGGAGAACTCTCTCACGGGTGCAGCCCAGAAAGGGGGCGGGGTGGGAAGGGGGGGCGATCCGGCGATGAGGACGGGAAACAGGAGGGGCAATGGGGTCGACAGTACGAAATCATGAGGCAGGCGCCTGAAACGCTCGTACGAGAGATGCACGAGATTTTACGAGAGTTTAGGCAAAAAAGTTTCTTGAAAGTGAATATCAATTCGTAGACGGTTGCCGTTCGGGAGGCTGATGGCGTGCCAGGAGCGGGTCATGAATGGGCGGCGGAAGAGAAAGCAGAACTCGTCAGCCTGGCAATCGAACAGAAGAGCTTCAATTAAGACATGCTATTTAATTGTCAATGTGCGATCACATCGGGCACCGACTATTTTCTGACCTGCGGTTTGCGGATTGCGGAAGGGCAGACGAGACGGCTACGATCCAACTGCTTTATGCGCCGGAAAAGACTCGGTTTCAAACGGGATTCACGTTAGAGCGAGCGTGTTTGGTCGCGTTTGGTCGCGTTTAGTCGCGTTTAGTCGCGCCAATTTCTTTTTTTTCGTGTTCGGGCAGGTTTGGGCAGGTTTGAGCGTGTCTAAAAGCTTTTCTTAGCAATTTTTGAAAAGTGAATATCAATTCGTGGATAGTCGATGTTCATAAGGCTGATGCAGTGACAGAAGCGAATCATGAATGGGCGGCGGAAGAGAAAGCAGAACTCGTCAGCCTGGCAATCGAATAGGGGATCCTCAATTAAGACATATTATTTAATTGTTAATGTGCGCTCACATCGGGAACCGGGTATTTTTTGACCTGCGGATTGCGGATTGCGTAAGGGCAGACGAGACGGCTACGAACCAACTGCTTTATGCGCCGGAAAAGACTCGGTTTCAAACGGGATTCACGTTAGAGCGAGCGTGTTTGGTCGCGTTTAGTCGCGTTTAGTCGCGTTTAGTCGCGCCAATTATTTTTTTTCGTTTTCGGGCATGTTTGGGCGTGTTCTGTCATATCGTGTCATATCGTGTCATATCTTGTCGTCATTTTTCGTCATTTTTCGTCATTTTTCGTCATTCTTCGTCGCAAAATGGTTTTTTTTGGGAATGGCGGGCAACGGGCGGTTGCGGCACTGGCTGGGCAAGGAGGGCAGTTTTTTGCTCGGAATGGTTGCCGCGGCGGGCGCGGGATGCGAAAAATGACATGACACTCACTCTAAGTTGGGCTACAGTTGCGGCAGGGCCGCGGCTGCGTTGGTTTATGATCCGCACAATTGTACTATAAGATTGAAGAGTTTGCAGTTGCTGGGAATCCCAAGATGCATCTCAGAATGGGGGTGGGTTGCTGAGATGCTCTGAAGGAGCAGGATGCACAGCAGTTGTCCGAATTGTGGTCCCTGCTGTTGATATGAGGGAGACAGTTGACGGCTGCGGCTCAGGCGGCGTCTTCATTCACGAGAATCGGGTGAACTGCGGTTCGATTGTGCCGACAGGCGACCTGCATCCGTCATCTCCTGGATCAGTTCTACAACAGGCACGGGAACCGAAACTGGCTGCGGGCGAGAAGCCCGCCTTCCCAGGGACACGTTGGCCAAATTTGGGATGCACCCTCACTCACCGCCGAGGAGGCGCCGGAACTGAACGATGCCTGCGACGCCAACTGCCACAAAGCCATTCCCGATTCAAACTCGCAGGCGGACGGTAGTTGGGCGGGTGAACTGCCTCGCAACGACATTGATGGCATGTTGACCTGGCAGAAGCCTGGCGCCTGCTTTTGCGCGAACGACCGGCCGATCCCAAGTTGATCCACCACCTGGATTGGATGTTTGGCCGCGGTTGGAAGATGGATCACTCGCCATTTATGCTGGCGTCAGCGGGTGGCACGGAGGGGCTGCGCCGGCATCGCACGACAAGCCGGCGCTTTGATGGAACGCAGCGCGACAGATATGCAAAAGGCCGGATGTGCTGCGGCATGATCGTCTGCCGGTTTCAACTGGCCGACGGGAACCAAGGCGACGGCGGACTGTGCGTTATTCCCGGCAGCCATAAGGTCTACTTCCCCTGTCCGAAAGACGTCCTGATTTACCAGCGCAACCGGGGGCCTGGCTACAACATCCCTGGCAAGGCAGGCGCGATGGTGATTTTGACGAGGCGACGATCCACGGAACCCTCCTTGGCGCGCCGGCCACCAAAGGCGTTCATTGCTATATGGCTACTCGCCCAACTATCTGCACTTCGACGGCGGCGTCTACGAAACGAGCATGCCCGGCCGGGTACAGCAGTTGACACCCGCCCGGCAAGCTGCCCTGGAGGCGCCGTATATCTACAATCGCCCACTGATCGAGGCCGACAGCGTAACCGTCACTCACCCAACGCGGGTAAACCCGGACGGTACGATCCGGCCCTGAAAATACGCGCCCGGCTCTAGCGGTCATCCTCATGCCACGACATCGCCTCGCCGCGCACAAGCGTGGCCCGGCGTTCGTAGCGGCCCGGCCACTCCACCGGCAGCGCTCCGCTCTCCACCATCAGCCGCAGAGGGTTCAAGCGAGTCTTCAGCGGGAGGTAGATGCGCTGCCTCTTGCGCGCCGATTCGAACAGCGCCATCATTACTTCCTGCACAGCCCTGCCCTGCGCTGCGCCGCTGATCGGCGCCTCCACCTGGCCTTCGACCCAGTCGATCGCCTCCTGGCACTGGCGCGACCAGCAGTCATGCCATGGCTCTGATACCTCATTCCAGCCGTTGCTGGCGCCGTTGAGATAGCGCGCCCTGCCAATCTCGTAATTGTAGCGGGCCGATAGTCCTTCGGGCATGCGCATCGGCGCGTCCGACGGGATCACCTCTTCCTCATGGCAGCTCGTATCCAGTTCCATGATCCCGCGGCTGCCTATCACGCGGCAGCCCTGGCCCAGCCCTTCGATCAAGTTCCCCTGAATCAGAATGGTGGCGCCGTTGTCACAGGCGGCTATGCCCAGCATGGCATCCTCGGCCGGCAGCCCGCGTTCCAACAGATCCGTCGTCCGTTCCAGCGCGCCCATCACCCATTCGACCCGCGGCTCGTCCATCAGAAAGAGGGCCAGCCGGATGTTGTGCGAGTTGGTATTGAGCAGATTTCCGCCGGCGTCCAACTGAATCTGCGAAACCTGGCCAACGGTCCCCTGCCGGATCAACTCCCTTGCCTTGAGCCAGGTTGCGTGGTGGGGCCGCTGGTATGCGATCATTAGCTTGACCCCATTCCGTAGGCAAGCTGTCAGCATGTCGTCGGCCTCGCCCAAGTCGATGGCCATCGGCTTCTGGCAGATGATCGCCTTGGGCTGCCGGGCTGCGGCCGCGATCACCATTTCGGCGTGCTGTTGGTGCCAGGAGCAGACATCGACGAAATCCAGGTTTTCCCTGTCCAGCATCTGGCGGTAGTCGGCATAACGGTGTTCCTCGCCGACTTCGAAAAAGTCGCCGAACTCTCTCAGTGCATCCGGATTCGTGTCGGCGATTGCGCCGATTGCGGTGGGCCGACCCTTGACGCCCTGCCAGCCGCGCGCATGAACACGGGCGATGATTCCACAGGCAATGATTCCAGTGCGATAGTTCGACATGGGTTGCTCCATTGGCGTCATTTTGTAAACATCCCAAGCGCCCTCTCCAGGTCGGCCAGGCTGTTGAACCAGCGCACCGTCTCCTCGAAATGACACCTTCCCGGCAACCCGTCCTGGAGCTGCTTGACATCTTTAGCCGCCTGCGTTTCGAGGCTGTCGGCGCAACCGACATCAGGCCTGCATGCGAAAACGCGGACGGGACAATCCGGCAGTGATCGGAAACGACCAGTCAGGGCTTGGCGCGCTCGATTACGACGTTGGCACATCCAAGTCCGACAGCCACTCTGGCGTTATCCGCTTGCCCAGCAGGAAAAACTTACGTTCAGGGTGCCACAGCACGTCGTTTCCATCCCGATTGGTCATGCTGGGATAGACCCCAATGTCAATCCGCTTACGCGGACCGATACGCGCGCCGTCATTGTCCATCAACTGCTTGGAGCGACTGAACCATAGCGGCTGTTCGGCGTGCGGCCGGAACTCGCCCAGCGCAATAAATGCAGGGCGGCGGTTGACATGGGAATCCTCGGGGGCGCAGCCCTCGAACCGCCCATCGTTGTTGTGGTGCAAGAGCACATAGCGTCCGTCCGACAACTGATAGATCGGGCAGCAGCAAAGCGGCTCGACAATGGGATGTCCAAAATCATGTCGCAGCAGGGGAACGGGTTGACGCCAGGTCGCGCCGTCATCGTCGGAGGTGCTATACCAGATGTAGCCGCTCATGGTGCGCAGGACACAAAAAAGATTTTGGTCAGGCAGTCGCACCAGGCTCGGCTCCTGCGCGATACTCAGCATCGGGTTGAGGTAGTGGGGCACCCGCAGCGCTTTCGATCCCCAGGCAGAGTAACTGATCTCGACATCCTCCGGCCGCGGGTCGTCGTCGATGTTTTCGAAGCGCATGAACTCGGTGACCGCCTCGCGGCTCGTCCACGAATCGTTGGGCGGCGGCGTCCGCACTGCCTGGCTGACCCAACGGGTAAAGCCGGTGAACCAGCGGCCCTCAAGATCGAGGATCGGCCTCTGCCAGACGATCCAGTTCGAAGGCACAGTGGCGTCCGGGTTGTCATACGGGCTGCGTTTCATGGGAATCGTCGCCGGCGTCGACCAGCTGGCACCGGCATCGTCGCTGTAGACGCAATCCATCGTCCCCGTGTGACAGGAAAACGGGTTGTTGCTGACATCGTCCATCCCCTGGTGCTGGCTGTAGATCACATAAATGCGTCCTGACTTGGAAGTAATCGGAAAACCCCAACTGGCTGGAGCACCATCACCGGGTCGCGTCGGCCCCACCAACCGGCGCGGCGCTGCCCAGCTGATTCCTTCGTCCTCCGAGCGCGAGAATACGATGCGGTGATCGCTGGCGCCCTCATAGCTGCTCTGCGTCCATACGGTCATCAGCGAGCCGTCGGGGCCGTCAAAGACCAGAAAATGTTCGTTGCCCGTATCGAAGGTCGTGCCGTCCATGCTGCCCGGTCTGTAGACCACATAATCCGGTTTGCTGCGTTGAAGCTCCCGTTCAAGATCCGTGCTCATCTTAAACTCTCCCATTTGGTGTGCGGCGTTGTGTCTCAGGCTTTTCGGCCGGAAATGGAGCCAGATTGATGAAGGAAATCGGGTCGTCTCCTTGTCGCTGAGAGGGACAGAGGCTCTGCGGCCGATCAGAAAGTGGCAGTTATTGCGGCAACAAGATCAACCGTAAAGCTAGTTTTGCTTCGATGACGGGGCGACATGAATTGTGAGGGGTAGGAGCGATGGTTGTTTGTGTTCTCGGTAAAATTTGATTGCATGCACCCGGTTGGCGCCGGTTTCTCCTTGGCGGCGCCTGAATCAGCGGCGCAGCGCCCGCGCCAGCCCGTCGCCTACAAATCCGATCGACGCTATGACCGTAATGAGAGTGATTGCTGAAGGCGCCCAGGCCCACGGCATCAACTGAAGATAGGCGATGTTGGTGGCGAAATTGACCATACTGCCCCAACTTGGCGTCGGTTGCGGTACGCCAACGCCGAGAAAACTGAGGCTGGCTTCGGCCAGGATGGCGCTTCGAATGCCATACACCGCGTTCACCACTAATAGGCCCACAGTGTTGACCAGAATGTGCCTGGATATGATGCGGCCTTCTCTACAGCCGATCACCTGAGCCGCGGTGATGAAATCTCTCTCTCTCAAAGCCAGCGCCTGGCCACGCATCAAACGGCTGAGAGGAGTCCAGGCAAAGACTCCGATAATGATCATCGCGTTTTGCGTGCTTGGTCCCAATACGGCAGCCAGCGCGATCATCAACATCAGCGTCGGAAACGAAGCGAACACCTCCGTCACGCGTTGCAGCACAGAATCGATCCAGCCGCCATAATAGCCAGATGCCAGACCGATGGTCGCGCCCAATGTTGTGCTGATCAAGACGGCCACCGCGGCCACCGCCAACGAGACCCGGCTGCCGTAAATCAGACGCGCGAAAACGTCCATCCCTGCAACGTCGGTGCCGAGCGGATGCGCGAGTCCTGGCGGTAGACGTGCCTCACTGAAATTCGGTTCAATCGGGCCATAGGGGGTAATCACCGGCGCCGCCAGTGCTGCCGTGATCACAATCAGCAAAATAGCCAATCCGACCACGCCCCATTTGTCCTTGGCAAAGAACGTCCAAGATTCCCGGATGCGATGGCGCGCGCCCTGGCGAATCGTCTGCTCTACTCGCACGCCATTGGTTCCCTGCGCTCCCGTCGCCGCCTTCACCAATTCCCCTCCCTGGCTGCGATTACCCCTGACGGATTCTGGGATCGACGACACCGTAAAGGATGTCTGCGACCAGATTCGAAACCAGCACCGCGACGCCTGTAACCAACGTGGCTGACATGATGACGGGGAAGTCGCGCTGCGAAACGGCCAGCGCGATGCGGGAGCCCATCCCACCCCAGCCGAACACGGTCTCGATCAGAATGGCCCCGTTGACCACAACGGGCAAGCGCAGTGTGCTGATCGTGACGATCGGGATCATCGAATTGCGCAGGATGTGGCGAGCCAACACCAGCCGTTCGGCCAGACCTTTCGCGCGCGCCGTACGCACATAGTCTTCGCCGCAAACGTCGATAACGCTGTCGCGTACGTAGCGGATAATTTCGGCTGCGGTCAGCAACGCCAAAGTCGTAACCGGAAGCACGAAATACGGGAGGCGTCTGACCAGGCTCGTCGCATCGGCTCCAAGCATGTCGCGGTTGCCGCCGGCTGGCAGTATCGGCAGGCGCACGGCCAGCACATAGAGCGCCAGCAGAGCCAGCACAAAGGAGGGCGTTGCGATCACAATCATCGAACCGAAACTTATGACGCGATCGAATTGGGAGTATGGTCTGAACCCACTCCATGCGCCCAATACGACCGCCAGCGCCAGTCCAATCACAAATGCGGGCAGCGTGAACTCCAGCGTCAATCCAACCGTGTGGCGGAGTGTATCGGCAACGGGCCGGCTGTCGATCAGAGAGATGCCCAGGTTGCCCCGCAGCAACTGGCCCATCCAGCGGGCGTAGCGAATCGGCAACGGGTCGTCGAGTCCATACTTGGCTCGCAGATCGGCCAATTGCGACGCCCTGGCTATTTCCCCACCCTCGGCGAGCATCGCCGTGGCCGCGTCGCCCGGCGCCATCGCGATGACGACGAAGCTGATCACCGTGATGCCGAGTAGAGTGGGTATGAAGGTCAATACCCGCTGGAGGATGTAGCGCCACATTGGTTGCCATCCCGGTCGAGAGAAAGTGCAGAGGAACGAACTGTCGGGGCACAGTTCCGCATGCCCCGACAGAGCCGGTAAACTGAGGAAAAACGACTACTTCAGATCCCACAAGAACGGCTGCGCGTAGGTCAGGTAGGCTTCGCTGATCGAAGTGAGGCCCGTGAAGTCCTCATGCACGATGTTGGCTGCCATCAGTGCCTTGGTCGGAACGTAAACCGCCTCGTCCTGAACGATGACCGACATCTGGCGCCCTATCTCGGCGTATCTCGCATAGTCGGTCCCATAGGTCAAAAACGCCTCATCGATGAGCGCATCGACCTCGGGGTTGTTGTAACCGATGAACCCAACCCCTTCGGCAGAATACAGATAGTTCTGCATCTCCAGAGGGCCGTAGATGTGGTAGGGCCGGTGGGGATTCTCGAACAGTTCGAACTCCATTTCGTTGATGGACGCGGTGTAGGAGGCGCCATCAGGCTTTGTGTCAAACTCAAACTTGACACCCAGGTCGGTGAACCATTCCTGGTATGCCAGCATTTCTGCTTCCGCGGTCGGGTTGGGCGCGCCGCTTGACGTCGTTCGCAGGAAATTGACCGTATCATCGGGATTCCAGTTGGACTGCGCCAGCAGAGAGCGGGCATGGTCCATGTCAAAGCGGTAGACTTCAGCCGACGGGTCGAGCAAGTCCTCGAAGAAATCGGTGTAGAGCGGCGTTGCAAAGCCCTTGTAAATGTCGTTACACAGCGTCTCCCGGTCAATCGCGTAGCACACCGCCTTACGGAAGCGCGGATCCTGGTACTTGGGCAGTGTCAGATTGAACTGCATACGATAGCCCTGGATGTACTCCTTCCAGATGGCGGTGTAGCTCGGCAACGCCTCAAGCGCCGAAGCCACTTCACCGTCCCGCACCCACGAATGATGGAATCGCTCTTGCGTGCCGAGCGCCACCAGGTCGCCGATGTCACCGTAGACATAGAGAATTCTGTCCAGCGGCGCCCGACCGCGCCAGTAACTCTGGTTGGGTACAAACTCGAACCACTTGTCGGTCTCATGCCGCTCCATCAGGTACGGCCCCGAGCCTACACTGGGTTCCAGCATCTCGGGAGACTGTTCCAGGTCGGCCGGCGCAATACCACCGTAAATGTGCTGGGGAATCGGCGCCCACCAGCGGTGCGCCATTCCCAACACCAGAGTCGTGTCGGGCTTGGACGTTTCGATGATGAAAGTGTTGTCATCCACAGCGCGGACACCGGCCAACTCTTCAGTCTCTCCTGCCATCATCTCGGCGCTGCCTTTGATCAGCGAAAGCTCACCCGCCGTCAGGTCGCGTGAGTCGGCGTGGAACGTCATGTTCATGCTGTACACAACGTCCTGTGAGGTGATGGGCGTGCCGTCGCTCCACTGCAAGCCTGGCCGCAGGTTGAATTGAATCGTCTGATTGTCGAGAAACTCCCACGACTCGGCCAGACCGGGTACTGGCTGAAGGTTTTCGTCCAAATCAACGATAGGCTCCCACATGATGCGGCTGGGCTGCCCGCTATTTGTCCAGAAGCGGAAGCCCGTCCAAAGGGTCTTCGGCTTAGAACCATAGTTGTTGCCCGAGCCCTGGATAAAAATTGCAACCTTTTCCTCTGCGGGGGCGGCTGACTCAGCTGCGGCCTCCTGCTCTGGCGCCGGCGCCGCTGCAGGAACGCAAGCACTCAGTGCGGGGATCAGTATGCCCGATCCCACGGTCACGACACCCAACCTCAAAAAATCACGACGGCTAAAACGACTGGTCATAGCTTTCCTCCTTGCATTGTAAAAAGATACCCGTATGAAGCGTGAACGAACCAATAGTACGCCTGCCAGAGTAAACCAGCAGCAGCATTCAAGTCAAATTTCACTAGTCCAGAGGCGCCAGCGCTTTCTCCAGATCGGCCAGGCTGGTGAACCAGCGCACGGTAGCCAGAAACTGCGCCAGGTCATCGCTCTCGGCCCGCAGCCGCTGCAACTGCGGCCCGATCGGGCTGGAGGAGGCCGCGCCGGTGGCATAGTTGCCGTGGAAGGCGAAGTAGGCCTGGTTCAGCACACGCAAGGGATGGCCCTGGGCGACAAAATATCGCCGCCGCGCCTCCATGTATGCTTCCGCCGTCTGCACAAGCCCGGCCTCCAGCAGGGCATCCACGTGCAGCCGCGTTTCCCGCATCTCGCGCTGAAAGTCGAACTGCAGCGGGCGACCGCGACGCTCCCAGCGCTGCTGAGCCGCTGCGAACGACTCCGACCAAAGCGCATACGTGTTGCAAGAGCAGTCGTCGCCTGAGGAGGGACCGTCCGTTGCCGTCTGCGGGGGGAGCGCTTCAGGATAGTAGCGCCGCGCCAGCCGCTCGCCGACCTCATCGCCCACAATTTCGGACGCGGTTTCGTTCAGGGTCGTCAATTGGTCGCTCGCGGCGTAACGCAGGCCCAGCGGGAAGAGGAAGAGATAGTGATGCACCCATTCGTGTGCCACCGTGCTGAGTACCCACTGCAGCGAGGCCTGCTCCACAACCATTGCCGGGTAAACGGCCATGCCGCCGATGCGCGAGATATGCGCGCTCAGATCGGCGCTCACTCTGATGGCCTGTTCGCTCTGCCCCAGCGTCACCGGGTCGTATGCCGTCTGCAGCACGCGCGAGTGGATGGTGGAGATGCGGTCGCGCGGACTGACGGTCAACTTGAGAGGCGGCTCGATGAAAGTGAACCGGACCGGAGGCCAGGCAAAGCCCCGCAGCCCCAGCCCGGCTTCGACCAGCTCCTCCCGCACTTGACGCTCGAGGACCGCCTCGACCAGCGGGCGCTCGGCGGCCTGTTCGCCCCGCAACGCAGCCATTTCACGGCGGCGGTCGGCGGTCGCCTGTTCTGACGTGAGACCTGACAGGGCGGCAGTGCCGTCGGCGACGCCGTCTTGAGCGGCCTGCGAGACGACGCGATTGAGTTCCTCTTCGATTTGCCCGATCTGTTTTCTGCGCTCCAAGAAACCCCGCACCAACTCCACCTGCGCCTCCACGCTCAGCCGATCCAATTGATTGCCTCTGCCTGCAGTCCATGTTTGAGCGAGGGCGTCAATCTCCCAGGCGATGAAGCTGAAGTCCGGCAGCGCGCTCGCTTTTTTGATGACGCGGGCGCGCATTTGGAGGGCTGTCGGCGCGCCGCCGCCGGCCAGAAGCAGGGCAAGCAGCAGCGCAATCGCCTTCCATAGCGTGCGGCGCAGATCGCCAAAGGAAACTGCGCTTGCCAAGTTGAAGCGTTGCGAGAGGCCCCTGCCGAGGCTGTTCGCAGCCACAGGTTGCTGAGCAAACGGTTGCGGTTCAGGACCCTTGCTGTTCATGGGAAGCGATGACGCAAAACTGGCAGGTAGCAGGTCGCAGGCTGGCGACTGGAAGATCGCGGACGGGCGATGGCAGGCGCGTTCTGGCAGGACCGCCAGCCCCCACAATCCGGCATTACTGGACTTCCCTTCGCATAGTCATCATAAGCACCAGCCCGTTCAGGCGCTCACCTTCAGTCCAGCGTACCGCAGCACGATACGCCACAACCGGTGCGCCTCCGGCTGACCAACCAGAAGCAGTGCGCCCGCATAGACCAGCAGGCCGCCCCCGCCGGCGACCACAAGCTGAAGCAGATCGTTCGCCAGCGAAGGTGGCCCCGCTGCGCTGAACAGGGACAGCAGCACGGAAACCACGGCAGCCATCGCCGCGCCCGCGCCGATGACGGCGAGGAGCGTCTTGGCAGTTTGCCCCAGCATCCAATCCAGCCGACCAACTTGGCTCTGCGCCGCACCGTCTGATTGCCTCTGATGATGTAACGACCTGACAGTCCAGCCCAGGACTGCCAGCATAACGATAGCGTGCGTGGCCTGCTTTGCCGTATCCGCCCAGACGAGGCCGAGAAAGCCCAGCCCTTCGATCAGCGTCAGTGCGATGGCCCCGTAGGCCAGCACGCTCAACACACCGACTAGCGCGGGCAGGAGCGTGTTGTTGCGGGCGTAAAAGGCATAGATCAGAGGGAAGTCGATGGCGGCGAACAGGGCGCCGAGAAGATAGACGCGCAGGGCCATCGCCACCTGAGACGTGTCAGCCGCCGTGAACGGCCCGCGTTCGAACAGAAGCCGCACAGTCGGCTCGGCCAGCAGCCAAAGGCCCAACAGAACCGGCACGATCAGCACCAGCACCATGCGGATGCCTGCCGCCAGGGTATGACGGTAGCCGCTTTCGTCACCGGCGGCGAACTGCTGACTCAGGCGAGGGAGAGCGGCCAGCGAAATGGCGACGCTGATCATCCCCAGAGGCATTTGCTGAAGCGTGGTCGCGTAACGCATCCAGGCGATGCTCTGCGCGGCGGTGCCGCTGGCGAGGCGTCGATCCAGTGCGACCTGGAATTGTGCGATGACCAGCCCAGCCGCGATCGGCAGGTAGAGCCGCACGATTCGGGCAAGCGCCGGATGGCTCCACTGCACGCTGAGCCACAGTCCCGCCCGCCGCACGTCCCACGCCATCAGCGCGAACTGCACCATGCTTCCGGCCAGTATGCCCACAGCCAGGCTGGCGATGCCAATGCGCGGGGCCAGAAGTGGGGCAGCCACCACGATCCCAAAATTGTAGATGGCCGTGGCCAGGGCGGGCAGGCTGAATCGCTGCAGCGAGTAGAGAACGGCGGTCAAGAGACCGGCCATCGAGAAGAACCATACGACCGGCGCAATCAGCCGCAGCAGACGCGCTGTGAGCGGCAGGAGCGCCGGGTCGAACTCGTCGAAACCTGCGGCCAGCAGACGCGCCACCTGCGGCGCGAAAAGCGCCAGAATCAGGACGAGACCCGCCAGCGTCAGCGCGGCCAGGCTGAGCAGCGCTCCGACCAGCCGCACCAGCTCCGGATTCGGACGCGCCTTGCCGGCATTGGCCTGATCTGATACGTTGGCGGGGCTGAGGTCGGGCCGGGCATAGTCGCTAAGGACCGGGACGAGCGCTGCGCTCAACATGCCGCCGATGAGGAAGTCGTACAACATCGTCGGCACGCTGCTGGCTACGGTAAAGGCGCTGACAAGACCGGACGCGCCAAAATGGCCGGTGATGACCATCTCCCGCACGAGGCCCAGTACACGGCTGGCAACCGCGCCCAGTGAGAGAAGTGATGCGCTGCGGGCCAAGGCCGAAGACGGCTGAGGCTGGGGTGGCGAGTCTGAACGGGGCGGCACTGCGGATCTGGTCTCCCGCGCGATGTTTGAAGCCCCGGAGGTTTGACAGCCCCGGTCGATTCGCTCGTCTATCGCATCGTCTGCAACGCCTACAGGCTGGATAGCCGGTTTCAGTCCGCTGCAACCATCGCGGCTGACTGCTTGGGGACACCGGGCGTCGGCCACGCGCGCGGATCCGCGTGCAGATCTGGCAAGCCCTCGGCTTCCAACGTGGCCAGGAATTTCTCCGCCTGCATCGCGGCGGCGCAGCCTTGCCCAACGCTTGTCGCCACCTGCTTGAAAACCTTGTCGGCAATCTCACCGGCTGCAAATACGCCTGGGATGTTGGTGTGCGTCATCGGGTCAATGATCAGATGACCGTCATCATCCAGGTCCAGCTTGCCGTGATATAGATCGTTGTTGGGAATGTGGCCGATGTAGACGAATACGCCGTCCGTGGCCATCTCACCCTGCGCGCCGTTCACCGTGTCCTTAGTCGCAACGCCGGAAACGACACCGTTCTCGTTGCCATTGATCGACGTGACCACCGTATTCCATACAAATTCGATCTTGTCGTTGTCAAAAGCCCGTTTCTGCAAAATCTTACTGCCGCGCAACTCGTCCCGCCGGTGGAAGATTTTCACGTTTGTCGCAAACTTGGTCAGGAACAGCCCCTCTTCGAGCGCGCTGTCGCCGCCGCCGACCACCACCAACTCCTTGCCGCGGAAGAAGAAGCCGTCACAGGTGGCGCAGTAGCTGACGCCCTTGCCAGTATACTCCTGCTCGCCGGGGACCGCCAGAAAACGCGGTCGCGCGCCGGTGCAGAGGATCAGCGACTTGCTGATGTACTCTTTATTCTGCGCCGTGCGCACGGTAAAGGGATGCTCGTCAACCACGATTTCAGTGACATGATCGTAGGAGACGGCGCAGCCGAATCGCTCGGCCTGCACCTTGAACTTTTCGACCAGATCAGGGCCGCTCAACCCTTCGGGAAAGCCTGGATAGTTTTCGACCTCGTAGGTGATGCTGACCTGGCCGCCGTAATCGTCGCCTGTGATCAACAGCGGACTCAGGTTCGCCCGCGCCGCGTAAAGGCCCGCCGTCCACCCGGCCGGCCCGCTGCCTATCACGATCACTTCATGCAGCGCGCCTTCCTCTCCAGCCTTGGCGGACTTGGCCCCCGCGCCGTTCGGCATCTGTGCACCGTTCTGATTCGATTCACCCATTCTATGTCTCCTGACTATCTGTAAGTTGGCGGACACTTCATCGCATACAATTGAGATGCCTGCGCGGCCCAAGAGACCAGACTTGTCCAGTTGCGCCGCGAAGAGCCACCTGAACATTTCGGGACGGGAGGCAACGGTTCAACTGCTAAGGTCCTCACCATCATTATCGCCTTCTACGGCCTGGCTTTATGGGGCCTGGCACCCAATTGACCCTGGCCTATCGGCAAGTCTGCGTAATCTCTGCTGGATCAGGATCAGGTTTCCGCTGGTATCGTCAAAGGAAGCGAGGGAAATGTAGCCATAGTCGGTCGGTTCGACTTTGATCTGAACACCCAGTTCTTTCAGCCGTTCACATTCCGCTTGGAGGTCATCAACGCCAACCATCGCGGCGGGGATTCCCCGCTCGAAGATCGCCTTCGGATACTGTTCGGCAGCAGGGTTTCCGTTTGGCTGCTGGACCAATTCCGCGCTGTCCTGATCGTCGGGTGGTACAGCGGTTAACCATCTATACTTCCCGGCGGTGACATCCTTCTTTTTCACGAAGCCAAAAACGCTCGTAAAGACGTTAAACGCCTTTTCTTGATCGTCGACAGAGGCGCTGTCAAAAAGAATCTTCACGAGTCTATCCTGTGAACAATATACTGCGTGTCAGAGGTCAGGTTGTTGCTGGCAAGGCAGCGGCGATGGCCTCAACTGCCAGGTCGATTTCGTCATCATTGATGATCAGCGGCGGCAGCAGTCGCAGCACGGTTGAGCCGGCCGGCAAGGCCAGCACACTGTGCTCTTCCATCAGCGCTTTCAGAAAAGGCATCGCCTTCGTGCGCAGGTCGATGCCGACAATCAGCCCCCGACCGCGCATTTCGCGTACGATTCTGCGCCCGCCGATCGCCCCTTCCAGCGTTTCCCACAGGCGGCGGCCGGCCCGCTCCGCCTGCTCGATCAATCCCTCCTGATACACGCTCAACGCAGCAACCCCGGCCGCGCACGCCAGGGGATTGCCCCCAAATGTGCTGCCGTGCGCACCGACGAAAAGGCTCTTCTGCACCTGATCGGTGTAGACGACCGCGCCCATGGGGAAGCCGCCTCCGACCCCTTTTGCCAGGGCGATGATGTCCGGCGCCAGGTCAAAGTGCTCGAAGCCGAACCAGCGGCCTGTGCGCCCGAAGGCGGTCTGAACTTCGTCAATGACGAGCAGCGCGCCTCGCTCTCGACACAGTCGCTGCGTCGCGGCCAGGAAGTCGGCATCACCCACGTGGACGCCCCCTTCGGCTTGGATGACCTCCAGCACGACCGCGGCAGTGCCGTGGTTGACCGCCGCGTCCAACTGTTCAATGTTGTTGAACTGTATGTGGCTGACATCGGGCAGCAGCGGTTCAAACTTGCGGCGGTATTTCGGATTCCAGGTGATCGACAACGCGCCGAGCGTGCGCCCGTGAAAGCTGTTGCGGGCGGCGACGATTCCGGTGCGGCCCGTTGCCAGCCGCGCAAACTTGATTGCCCCGTCAATCGCCTCGGAGCCGCTGTTCGCCAGGAACGCGTGTGTTAAATGCGGCGGCGTTACAGCAATCAGTTTTTCCAGGAAGGCGGCGCGCGTGTCATTGTGAAAAAAGTTTGGGCACGCGTGCAGGCGCGCCACCTGCTCCTGCAAAGCCGCTGTCAGGACCGGATGGTTGTAGCCGAGCATGGCCACACCCTGCGATGATGTCAGGTCAAGATAGCGCCGGCCTTCGCTGTCGATCATCCAACAGCCCTCGCCCGCAACCATGACCGTTTCGCCGCGACGGGGCACGACACCGGACTCGTAGGATTGCGTATTGCGTACTGCGTGTTGCGTATCGAAAACTTGCTCGTTGTTGTCCATATGACTTTAGGCTAAAGTAGACTCCCGCATCTCCTGCTGGCCGGGTGCAACCGTGTACAACGCTTGCCCTTCTGGTGCAGTCATATTGGGTTGCGCCGGATTCATTATGAGTAGGAGGCGGCAGATTTAAGTGAGGGTCTCACCTATTTGGGCGAATACGTCTTCCCCTGAAATATAGTGACTCTGGAAGTACCAATTTCGGCTCTCGCGAGCCGAGCCAAGCGCATACTCGTAAAACTGTGCCCGTGCCTTGCCGGTGCCACGCGAGAAACCCTCAGAAATGTTTGCGCCTATCGAGCCAAGCGCCCGATAAAGTTGCCCAGCTACACCTGCCGTCCGATGATCTCGGTATCGCTCTGTTACAACCTTCCACCCCAGCTCACCGATGAAAAGCACAAGGCGAAAGACTCTCATGCGCCGCGGCGGATCCTTCGTAATCGTTCGCGGCACACTTAATTCCCATTCTTCGCAGTTCCGGAAATGTACTACTCTTGCGCCAAAGTCCTCGGACCAGGCAATACGAAATACGCAATATGATACGCTCAAGCGATCTGCGTCCCATGCCCTTCGAGCGCCCGCTGAATCGGATTCTCCACCCGCCCATCAGCGAATATCACCTTCTGCACACCGGCAGCCACGGCCTCAGTCGCGCCCATGACCTTTTTCTTCATGCGCCCGGCTGCGAACTGCATAAAGTCGTCGGCCCTTGCGCGGGGAATCTCGCGAATAAGACTGGTCTCATCCGGGAAACTGCGCAGCAGACCGGGCACGTTTGAAAGGATTACCAACGTCTCCGCGTTGAATGCCGCCGCAACCATCGCAGCCGCGCGGTCGCCGTCCACGTTGATCGCCTCGCCGCTATCGGACGCGCCGGGCGGCGTCAGCACAGGCAGATATCCGGCCCCCAGCAGCAGCCGCAGCAGTTCCACATTGACCGACTCGACCGTGCCGGTCCAGTCGTCGCGCAGGACAAGCCGCCGCCCGTTGACCCGCACGCGCAGCCTGTCCTTGCGTTTGCCCTCGAATATGCGCCCGTCCAGGCCGCTCAGGCCGACTGCATTCACACCTGCGCGCTGGAGTTTCTCCACCCACATCTTGTTGAGTTGGCCGCAATAGACCATCTCGAAAATCTCAAGCGTGCGGCGGTCGGTGCGTCGGCTCTCGTAGCCGCTCTCGCTGGTAACGAATTGCGCCGGATGACCCAGAGCCTCGGCCACTTCGTTGGTCGTCTCCGCGCCGCCGTGGACCAGAATCAGTTCCCTTCCCGCCTGGAGCAGAGCGGCGACATCGGCGACGATGGCGTCGATATTCAGTTCCTTGCCGCCGCCGACTTTGATAACCAGCATCCTCTGCATCCCACCGGAGCGCAGGCAACGGCCTGCAAATCGCCGTCGTCCATACGGGTTGACCCCGCAATTCCCAGTTACTGATCGCCGCGGCAACGAGCCGCTTCACAGGTGCAACCAGGCACGACTCGGGGGAAAGCCCCGTCGCCACTTCTTCGCCGCATGGTATCATGATTCAGTGCGTTTCTGAAAACGTGTAGACCCCTTGACTATGCTATAATGCGGTCGGTGTTGCACACTGACCGGGCGGCGGTCCTGCCCGTCTCGCCATCAGGGAGGCGGGAGACAATGAAAGTCAAAGCTGGCATGACTCTCACAATAGACGATGGGTCGCGTTTTGAGACGCGCCGATCAGTTCGGACAGTTTCTGTTCCCCAAGGAGCGCATGATGCCGGTTCGCGACAGGCTTAGCCGATTATTTCGTCGCGCTTCTCCCTTGGCTGCCAAGACCGATACGGCTTCCCACAATCTTGGCGAGCGGAAGAGCGAGGTTCCTCACGCCTCTACCTCACCGTTCAGGCGCAGGCGGCGCGAATCGGAGTTTGTGGTGATTGGGCTGGGACGCTTCGGAACAGCGGTGGCGACGACGCTGGTTGAGCATGGCCGCACGGTCCTGGCCATCGACACCGACCGTCGTCGCGTACAGGCGCTTAGCAGCACGCTGCCCCACGTCGTTCAACTGGACGCGACCAACATTGACGCCCTGCGCCAAGTGGGTGTCGAGACCTTTGACACCGGGCTGGTCTGCATTGGCACCGACTTTGAGAACAACCTGCTGGCCACGGTTCTGTTGCGCCAATTGGGCGTAGAGCGGGTCATCGCCAAGGCGCTCAACGTCACGCAGCGCGAGATTCTGCTCAAGGTGGGGGCTGACGAGGTAATCCTGCCCGAACATGAGGCCGGCCGCCGCCTGGGGCGCAAAATGGCAATCGATCACATCGTGGATTACCTGGAGGTCAGCAGCGAGATTGGCGTGGTCGAACTCCTCGCCCCGCCCAGTACGTGGGAACATACGCTGTCCGAACTGAGTCTGCGCCAACGCTATGAACTGACAGTTATTGCCGTGCGTCGCGGCGATGACCTGATTGTCAGCCCCAGCGCCGGCTTTCGTATCAAAGAGGAAGATGTCGTCGTCGTGTTGGGCAGAATGGAGGATGCCGAACGGCTGCGGCAATAGATTTAGCAACCGGCTGATTACACGCGTTTCACGTAACACAGGCCTTCTCCCCTTTTCGCCATGTCACCCGAATTCCCGATTCTCGATCCTATTACGGCGCAGCAGTCGATCCTGCGCCGTCAGTCTTGGGACGCATTCGACGTACCGGATGAGATGTTGGATGACAACGAACGCCTCTTCGGCGCGCGCATCGGCCCCGATGAAGTGGTCCGCCGCATTCTGGCCGACGTCCGTGAACGCGGCGATGCCGCGGTTCGCGACTGGACGCAAAAACTGGATGGCGTTGACGTGGACGATCTGCGCGTCGACGCCGAGCGCATCTTGCGTTCGTCCGCCGAAGTCGGGCCGGATGTCTATGACGCGCTGGTCCTGGCAGCCGAGCGCATCGAACGTTTCCATCGCCGCCAACCCAGCCAGAGTTGGATCCAGAACGACGATGAAGGCACGGTCGGCCAGCTCGTGCGGCCCATTGACCGCGTCGGTATCTACGTCCCCGGCGGCACGGCCCCCCTGCCCAGCACCTTACTGATGACCGCCATTCCTGCGCGCGTGGCCGGTGTGCGCGAGATCGTCGTCATCACCCCGCCCCAGCGGGAGACCGGTTTTCCGAGCCAGGTAACGCTGGCTGCAGCAACCATCGCCCGTGTCGATGCCGTCTACACGGCAGGCGGCGCGCAGGCGGTCGCTGCCCTCGCCTTCGGCACCGAGTCGATACCGGCCGTCGATAAGATCTGCGGCCCTGGCAACCTCTTTGTTACCCTGGCAAAGCGGCAGCTCTTCGGCCTGGTGGGGATCGACGGTCTGCCCGGACCGACGGAAACGGTCATTGTCGCCGATGAACAGGCCGACCCACAGCTGGTCGCCGCAGACCTGCTCGCCCAGGCAGAACATGACGTGCTGGCCAGCGCAGTGCTCCTTACCCCCAGCCGCTCCCTCGCGCAGCGCGTGCAGGCCGCAGTCCACGCCCAATTGGAGGAGCTGGATAGAAAGCAGATCGCCGCCGCCACGTTCGCGCGCAGCGCCGGCATCGTCGTCACCGAGTCGTTGGCCCACGCCTTTACACTGGCCAACCAATACGCGCCCGAACACCTCTGCCTCCTCGTCGAGAACCCGTGGAACTGGGTCGACCGCGTGCAGAACGCCGGCGGCGTCTTTCTCGGTGAGCGCAGCTTTGAGGTTTTGGGCGACTACACGGCCGGCCCCAGCCATGTCATGCCCACCGGCGGGACGGCGCGCTTCGCCAGCCCGGTCAACGTGACAGATTTCGTCAAACTGATCAGCCTGATCGGTCTCAATGAACAGGCGATGGCCGCCATCGGCCCTGCCGCCGAGACACTGGCCCGCACCGAAGGGCTGGGGGGGCATGCCGCGGCCGTGAGCAAGCGGCTGCAGCCCACGCCGCACCGAGAGGAAGAAGCCTGAAGATGGACGCTGCGTCGATTCAATCGTTACTCAACCCACATCTGGCCGACCTGGAAGAGTACACCCCGATTCAACCGTTTGAAGTGCTGAGTCGGCGGCTGGGCATCCCGTCTTCCGAAATCGTCAAGCTGGACGCCAACGAGAATCCCTACGGGCCGCACCCAGCCGTTGCGGAGGCGCTGGCCGAGTACGCCTACTACCACATCTACCCCGACCCGCAACAGACTGAGTTGCGCGAGGCCCTGGCGCTCCATCTGGCGAAGGAGCAGCGTAATCAGCATGTGGGCGGCGAGTCAGCCGGGCAGCACGCTTCTCCGAAAGCCAGAAGCGTGCCCGTGGAACAGATCCTGACCGGTCACGGCGCCGATGAACCACTCGACTATCTCTGCCGCCTCTTTCTTGGCCCAGGCGATGCCGTCATCAACACGCCGCCCACTTTCGGCATGTATAGTTTCGATGCCAAGTTGGCTGGGGCTGAGGTGATTGAGATCTGGTTGAGAGATGGATTTCAGGTGGACGTTGGGGAGATCAGCAAGTTCGTCGGATCGGCTGCGCAGGGCGCCAGTCCGACCGCCCCCAAAATGCTATTCCTGACCTCGCCCCACAACCCTGCGGGATCACTGCTGGCGGACGCCGACCTGCTCCGCCTGCTGGAACTTCCCCTGCTCGTCGTTCTGGATGAGGCCTACATCGAGTTTGCCGTCGTAAAGAGCCGCGCGCCCTGGGTTTTGGAGCATGACAACCTGGTCATTCTGCGCACCTTTTCCAAGTCCGCCGGCATCGCCGGTCTGCGGCTGGGCTACGGTATCTTCCCGGCATGGCTAATGCCCGAACTGTGGAAGTTCAAACAGCCCTACAACGTAAACGTCGCCGCCACCGTCGCCGGACTCGCCAGCCTGCACAACGCCGACGCGATGCACGAAGTCATTGAGAAGATCAGAGCCGAGCGCGATCGACTCTACAACGGGTTGCAGGCGGTTCCCTATCTCTCGCCATATCCGTCGAACGCCAACTTCGTCCTCTGCCGCGTCGAAGGATTCAACGGCGCAGGCAACGGTGACGCCGCAGCCCTCAAACAGGCGCTGGAGCAACGCGGCATCCTCGTGCGTTACTATCAGAAGCCGGGCCTGGAGAACTGCATCCGCATCTCCGTGGGACGCCCCGAACAGACCGACCGTCTGCTGGCAGAGCTGCACCGGCTCGCCTAGAGACGTTCAGTTTTCTCCTCTTTCCAATGCGGCGCTCCGGTCTCGAAGCAGTTGTCTTCCTATGTCCATCAGACCAAGCAATGCAAACTCCCCCGCTGTAAGGGGTAACCGTCCCACCTCGACACGCGGCCGAAACGCGGTGCCTAACTCAAATCCGCCGACTTCCATCGCTTCGGGAATGTGGCTGTCGGCTTCCGCCCTGTAAATCAACTGTAGAAAATCCGGGTAGGGGTAAGTGTAGCCAGCTGGCTTGGAAGAGTGGATATGGTAGTGAAACAGCCCGAGGAGCGCCGGCTCACGACAAACGCTCCAGCCGGTCTCTTCCAACAGTTCCCGCCTCAGCGCATCCAACAACCCCTCACCGTCGTCAACGCGACCGCCGGGCACGATATGCTGCCCGCCCGGATCCCGCACGACCATGAGTTCCGCGCCGCGCGTCAGCAACGCCCGGACCGAGGTGACCAGTCCCACCGGCGGGGACGCTGTTGCCTGCAGCGCGTAGGTGAAGCGCGTCTGCACCAATTCCCTCCCGCCTCCTGACCAATCCTGCCGGTCCTCCGCCAGCGGCGTCCTTCCCTGCAAGAACGCCTTCAGTGTCTGATCCATTTGCCTCGTCCACCCAGGTCGCATCCGTGGCTATTTTGCGCCTTCTGAACGAGCCATGTGGCGAAACACGGCGCAGGCCAGCCGGGCATCGTCTATGGCCCTATGGCTGTTCGGTAAGGCGATGCCACACTGGCGCCCGGCCTTTTCAAGGCTTTGCCACCTGTAGCTGCCTCCCCCCATACCTTCTCCATAGAAACTGGCATACATCTTCATTACACAGAAGGCGCTGCCGCCCATCTCCTCCCACGTAAGACCGTGCTGTTCGTGCGACTGCCGCATCATGCGCAGGTCGAAGTCGGCGTTGAAGATGCCCACGCTGCGATCCGCCAAAAGCCGCTTCACCTGTGGCCAGATCTCCACCCACGTCGGCGCGTCCAAAACCATATCGTCGCTGATGCCATGTACAGCTGTGGCCCCGGAAGGAATGCGACGGCACGGGCGCACCAGACTCTCCAGCACTGCCTGGCCGTCTACGTCAACGACGCCGATCTCGACAATTTCCGCGCCGCTGTCAAGGCCGGTCGTCTCAGTGTCGAAAAAGAGAGGGTTGCTCTGTAGTATCCTGCGCGCCCGCAGGATCGAATTCTCACCCATAGGTTTGGCCTTGTTCAAGGGTTGGCAGAGTTGTGCAAAGGGATGAATGTTGGTTGCCGTCGCTGCGCCCTGAGTACATGTTCAGGCGGGGCGTCAACGTCGAACTGCCGCACTACGGCCTACGTTCGCCGTCCTAAAGCGGCAGCCGCACCGGCTCCGCCCGCCGCGCCGATTCGTAGGCCGCCAGCGCGACTTCCAGCGCCCGCTGCCCGTCCTCACCGCTGATGAACGGCTCGCGGCTCTCGCGGATCATGGCAACGAAATCGGCCATCAGCCCTTCATCGCCGCTGCTGCCCCAGTTGACCCACGACGTTTTGCCCTCCTTGTCCGAACTGACCTGGAGATTCTGCTCAAAGGCGTCGACGCAGATCAAGCCCTTTTCGCCGAGGACATCCAGCTTTACGTCGCCCCAGGTGGGGTAGCTCGTCGGCCGCGACCAACTCGTGTCCAGCGTGCCGAAGACGCCGTTCGTCAGCCGGAAGCTCAACAGCCCCACGTCGTCTATGCCCAATCCCGGATGCAGGAGTTCGTGGCCGACTTCGGCGTAGACCTCCTCCACTTCCGTATTCCACAGCCAGCGCAGCAGATCGATCACATGCACCGAATGGTCGAGCACCGCGCCCCCGCCCGCCAGGTCCGGATCAACGAACCAGCGGCCCGGCATCGAGCCGTGGTTGGTGCACTTGACGCTGTAGATTTGACCCAGCATGCCCGTATCGAGCCTCTGTTTCAACTCGATCACCGGCGGCGCGTAGCGCATCGGAAAGGCGATCTGAAATTTCGTGCCGGTCGCGCGGCAACGGTCGATCATCGCCTGCCCGTCGCTGGCGGTCGTGGCGATCGGCTTTTCGCACAATATGGCTTGCACGCGGCCGGCGGCCTGAAATACAAGGGGCGCGTGCGCCGCATTCTCCGAGCAGATGATCACGCCGTCCAGCCCTTCAGCGAGGAGACTCTCCGCCTGCTCAAAGAAAGGAATGTCATACTGGCTCGAAAAGCTCCTGCCCCGGTCCGGGTTGTCGTCGTAGATGCCCGCCAGCGCAACGTCTCCCATCTGCGCCAGAAAGTGGACATAGCTTGCCGCGTGCATATGCGCGAAGCTGAACAGGCCCAGTCGGACATCGGCCGCAGAACCGGTCTCTCGCTTCTCTGCCTCGCCACTCTGCCGGTCGTCGTTCGTTTGGTAAGTCATTCGATTCGCTACCTCAATTCCATGCGCTGCCTGGACACGCTACGCAATACGAAATACGCATTCCGAGGCCTCAACTGATAGTGACCGCCTTCCCCGTCTCCAGGCTCTCAATCGCAGCCCGCGAGACCTTCACCGCCATCAGCCCATCATATGGAGAGAGCAGAAACGGCCTGTTCGCCTCCGCGCAACTGACGAAGTGGGCCAGTTCCGCGTAGTACGGATCGTCCTGCGGCGCCGTAGGTGAACTGCTGGAGGCGGCCAGCGTACCGTCCTCGTTGGCCAGCGCAACCTCAACCGGCGCCCGCGCCCGCGAATCCCACTCGATGATTCCCTCAGTGCCGGCGATCTCGATGCGGGTACAGAAACGCCCGCGCGGATACGCCCAGCTGCCTTCGATGTGGCCGACCGCGCCGTTGGCGAAACGCACGGTCAGCAGTGCATGATCTATCGGTTCCTTGCCCGCGAACATCATCCCCTGCGCATAAACGCGCTCGATTTCGCCGAAGCACCAGCGCTGATAGTCGATGTCATGGATGCAGAGGTCCAGCAGCACGCCCCCGCTCTTGGCAAAGTCGGCGTAATAGCTGGTGATGGCCAGTCCCTTGCGCCAGGCTGCGCTGGCGTCGGGATAGCTTCCGCTGCGCACTGTGCGGATCACGCCCGGCGCGCCAATCGCGCCGCTGTCCAGCACCTGCTTGGCTTTGGCGAACTGCGCAAAAAAGCGCACCACCATCGCCACGAACAGCGGTGTGCCCGTGCGCTCGGCTGCGTCCACGATCCGCTCGCAGTCGGCAACGCTGTTGGCAAGAGGCTTCTCGCAGACTGTGGGCAATCCAGCCTCCAAAGCGGCGATCACCGGCCCGACATGCGCCGTTCCCGGCGTGCAGACATCCACGTAGTCGACCGCATCGAGCAGCTCGTGCAAGCTGCCGAATACGACGCCGCCAAACTGACCGACCGCGTTCCGGGCCGCTTCCTCCGCAATGTCGAAATACCCGGCCAACTCCACGCCCGGCATCTGCAGCCAGCGATCCGCGTGCGTCCTTGAAATCCCGCCCGCCCCGACGATTCCGACACGTCGCATTCGTTTTCCTCCGTCAATTCAGGAAGTTGGTGGCCAAAGGCCTGTGATGTGTACCACCTGCTTTCGTCCTTCCGCCAGCTAGACCAACCCATAGTGGTCATCGATCTCCAGCTGGTAACCCCGCACCGCGCCCGACAGCAGCTCCTCCATCGCAACGGTCCGGCCCAACAGAGAGGACTCGATCATGCCCAACGCCGCGGCCAGATCACGCAAACCCTGCTCGCCGTCAGTCTCCGGTTGACCGCCGCGTTCGATCGCCCGCAGCCAATCATGCTGTTGGATGGCGAAAGCGTCGGTCAGCCGTGATTCGCTCGTCCCGACAACGGGAAACTGTGATTCGAGCAACTCCGTCTCCGCTTGCGCCCAGAATGTATCCAGCAGATCGCGGCGGCTGCCATCGTCCGCGATAATCTCACCGCCCTTGATACAGCCGCGGCTGCCGTAGAAGACCGGCGCGCCGGGGATCGGCGTCTCCTCGCCGTGTCCGCCCCACGACCACATCAGCTGCGCCAGCGCGCCGCCCTCACATGTAACGGTCGCCAGGTAGGTGTCGTCCACATTCGCCTCAACGACGGGGCCCGCCGCGCGATCGCCGTGCAGGTAGCGTGCCGGCTCGAATGTTCGGACCGTCCCGCTGACAGTCTCGACCTCGCCGCAAACATAGCGCACCATGTGCATGACATGCACGCCGATGTCGATCGCGCCGCCGCCGCCGCCTTCCAGCTTGCGATGACGCCACGGCGTCTCGGCAACAATTTTGTCCGGCGACCATAGCCCGCCGATGCCGCCAAACAGCGCCAGTTGCAACTCGCCGATCAAGCCCTGGCGGATAGCCCAGGCCGCCGCGCGCGTCGATGCGGACTGACGCACGTTCTCGAACAGGCCGAGCGTCAGTCCCTTTTCCTTGGCCTTGTCCACCAGCAGACGCGCCGCGGCCACCGAAATCGCCAGCGGCTTCTGCACCAGCAGGTGCAGACCGGCGTCCAGCGCGGCCGCGCCGATCTGATGGTGCATCGACAGCGTCGTGAAATCGTTGAGCGCGTCGACCGCCCCGGCGGCTATCATCTCCCGGTAGTCGGTGAAGACGGCTACGTCAGTGTCCGGCTGGAACTCGTCCAGGTAGATATGCGGCGCGGCCAGCGGGTCGCCCGTTTCCGGCGGCAGTACGGCCGCGCGCGGCGGCGGCCCTTCGCCCCGCTTGCGGAACATCAGCGCGTCGTCCCGCTTGCGCGCGCACAGCGCGGTGATGCGAAAGCCGTCATAGCCCGCCTCGCGCAGCAGCCGATAGCCGTGCAGATGGGCGTTCAGTATGCGGCCACAGCCGGCAATGCCGATTCGGATCATGAGGGGATGCTCCAGTTGTCGAAGGGTACGGGCGAGTGGGCGAATCCGCGCACTGCGTGAACACTGATGGCGATGATTCGCTCAACTGGTCGAATACACCTGCGGAAAATGCTTGCCCCGCAGCTGCTCGCCGTCCTCCACTTCAACAAACTGCTTCATTACGTGTTCGCCGCTGGCGACAAAATGCGTGTCGCCCGTCATGTAGTGCAGCGCAATTGCCCGCCGCGGCCGCTCGCTCGTGTTGTTGTGCGAGCCGTGCCAGGTAAGCGAGTGGTGAAAATGGACCTCGCCTTTTTTCACCGGACAACTCGCCACCTGCAGTTGGTGCCCCTGATATTCGGTCGGCATCGCCTTGATCGCTTCCAGCTGCTTCAGATATTCGATGTTGTTGCCCCATTTGTGCGAGGCCCGCACCATCGACATACAGCCGTTCGCTTCGTCGGCGTCGTCCAGCGCCACCCACGCCGTCACCTCTGTCATCGGCCTGATAATCGGCCACAGCGGCGCGTCCTGGTGCCAGTGGGTCGTGCCACCGTGCTGGGGCGGCTTGTACTGGATCTGGTCGTGCCAGATGCGCAGCTCGCTCGCGCCGGTCAACTGGGCGATGCCGGTCGTGATGTCCTCACGGCTGATCAACTGCCGGAACGGCTCGCTCGCCTCCCAGATGTTGACAATCTGCCACACCGCCCGGCTATCGTCGCGGCTCATGTTGCGCACATGTACAGGCTGGGGAATGTCGGTGCGCTCGCGCGCGTCGATGACCCGCATCACCTCCTCGCGCAGCGTCTCCACCTCCCCCTCGTTCAGCACCTGCCCGCCATTGAGAAATCCGTTAGCGTGAAACTGTTCGATCTGAGTTGAAGATAGCATAAATACCTCCCCTTTTCGGCTTGTTACTGACGAACTGCCCAGCTACTCAGGCCAATGACTCATGGCGGCTCAGCGCGCGCCGCACGCCTGTAAACACGCCTGCATGTGTCCGCGACTCTCGGCGGCGATGGTGCAGCACTGCTCAAGGCTGTACTCCTTCGCGCCGATCACCTCCAGATTCAGCGGGCCGTCGTAGCCGTTCTCATGCAGGACGCCGACGTATCCAACCAGATCGATGTCGCCACGGCCGTTTGCCTGCAACTCCGGCTTGCCCGGCCCTTGCTGCCGGCCCTTGCAATCGCGAATATGCACGTGCTTCACCCGGCTGATTACCGCGGCGATGGCCTCAACGGGGTTCTCGTTGGCCCGGTGAATGTGCGAAGGATCCATGTCAATGCCGAAATTGGGCGAACTGATCGCCTCCATCGCCCGCAGTGTCGTCGGCGTATCGAAAATGCTCGCGCCCACGTGCGCCTTCACGCACAGCGTGATTCCGTACTTCTCCGCCATCAACGCAAGCGCGCCCAGTTCGTCGATCGTCTGTGCCAGGCTCTCCTCATCGCCGCTCTCGCCGCCCGGCCCGCAGTTGACAATCGGGATGCCGCACTCCACCGCCGCCTGCATCGCCCGTTCCATCAGCTCCGCATCGCGCCGGGGCTGCTCCATCGCCAGCAGCTCCAACTCGTAGACCTGGGCCAGCCGCCTGACCTCCGGCGCTATCTCCTGCCAGCGCGCCAAGACCAGGTGCTCACTCATCCCGTCAATCGCCGCGACCTCGATGCCGTCGTATCCGGCCAGGGCGATGCAGCGAAACGCGGTCTCCATGTCGAAACCGCCGAACAATACCGAATTTGCGCCAAGTTTCATAACGGTCACTCCGTTGCAGGGCGATCAGGCGCGCCGGTCTGACAGACAGCCGCCGGCATTGCTTCTTCTCGCCCGGTCCTGATGTTTATCTCCCTTCCTTGACCTCCTGCGCTTTCGTCCGCAGCAACGCTTCCTGGCTGGCGCGACCGATACGCAAATTGTCATACGCCTGCTGCGAACTCTCGAAGGCGCCCACCCCCTTGATGCTGTGCCAGTCCCCCTGATGAAAGATGGGATTGGGCAGCCCGCTCTCTGCCTCCCGTTTGCTCACCCAGGCATCCAGTCGCGCCCTCAGAGTCGCCGCCACCTCCGGCAACTCGTCCGCCAGATTGCAGTTCTCCTCCGGGTCTTCGACCAGATTGTAAAGCTCCACCGGCGGCTTGAAGTGGAAATCCGGCTCCAACGCCACGATCAGCTTCCATTGCGGCGTGCGCCATCCGTGCTTGCGCATCCACGCGCACTCCGTGATGTAGATTTCGCTCTCGTGTGAAGTCACGCGCCCGTCGATCATCGGCAGCAGCGAGCGCCCGTCAAATTCGATGCCGGCGCCGATCCCCGCCAGCTCCAGCAGAGTCGGAACAAGGTCTTTGTGCTGATTAAATCCGGCCACGCGTCTGCCCGCCGGCAGCTTCGGCGGGTAGCGCAGCAGCAGCGGCACGCGCAAATTACTGTCATAGAGGCCGTGATGATCGTACCAGCATTCCTGTTCGTCGAGCGTCTCGCCGTGGTCGCCGTTGACGGCAACAATCGTCTCGTCAAAAATGCCGAGCGCCTCCAACGCCGTGAAGATCGACTGGATCGCCGCATCCATATAGGCGATGGCGCCGTCATACTGGGCATTCAGATATGCCGTGTCGCTGATGCCCGGCGGCGACGCTTCGATCAGCGTCTCCCGGTACGGCTCAAATGCCAGCACCGCGTCCATCGTCGGGTTGTCGGGATTGCATTCGTCACCGTGATAGAAGATGCGCTCGAAAGGCTCCGGCGGCAGATAGGGCGCGTGCGGGTCCAGGTGCCGCAGGAAAAGAAAGAACGGCCCGCCCCCCGCCGCAAGCCGGTCCAATGCCGGCAGCGCCTGCTCGTTCAAGCTCTGTGCCTTGGGCACGCGTCCCTGCGCCCAACTGCCCTGCGCGGCGTATCGCAGATACTCCTCAAAACCCCGGCTGCTCGCCCTGTCGCCAAACCCCACCGAAACCGTGTGATAGCCTTGCCCCCGCAGGATCTCCGCCAGCGTCTTCACCTGCGGCCGCAGCGGTCCTTGATGACGCAGCGCCACCATCTGCGTGTTAAACACGTCCATGCCCGTCAGCATCGATGCGTAGGCGCTGGTGGTCGGAATATGGGGGCTGAATGTATTCTCAAATCGCACACCCTGCTGGGCAAAACGGTCCAGGTGGGGGCTGGTCAGCCGTTCGTACCCGTAGCAACTCATGTGGTCGGCCCGCAGCGAGTCGATGCCAAGCAGGACGATATTCGGCTTTTCCCGTGAAGGTGTCATCTACCTTCCTTGTCGCTTACGCTGCCGTGGCAGCCGCCGGACCGCTATTCCTTTTCCTTTACCTCGCGCGACCTCGCCTGCAGCCGCCGCGCCGCGCCCGCGTCGCCGATGTGCAGCGAGTCATAGGCCTGCTGCGAACTCTTGAACGCGCCCACCCCTTTGATGCCATGCCAGTCGCCCTGGTGATGGATCGGGTTCAACAGCCCGGTCTCCGCCTCCCGCTTGCTCACCCAGGCATCCAGGCGCGCCGTCAGAGCCGCCACCACGTCCGGCAACTCCTCAGCCAGATTGCAGTTCTCCTCCGGGTCTTCGACCAGGTTGTACAGCTCCACCGGCGGCTTGAAGTGGAAATCCGGCTCCAACGCCAGGATCAGCTTCCACTGCGGTGTGCGCCATCCGTGTTTGCGCATCCACGTGCATTCGGTAATGTAGATTTCGCTCTCGTGCGAAGCCACCCGGCCGTCGATCATCGGCAGCAGAGAGCGCCCGTCGAACTCGATGGCGGCGTCAATATTAGCCAGCTCCAGCAACGTGGGCACAAGGTCCTTGTGCTGGTTGAAGCCGGACACCCGCTTGCCCGCCGGCAGCTTAGGCGGATAGCGCAGCATCAGCGGCACGTGCAGCACGTTGTCATAGATGCCGTGATGATCGAACCAGCACTCATGGTCGTAGAGCGTCTCGCCGTGGTCGCCGTTGATCGCCACGATCGTCTCGTCGAAGATGCCGTGCGCCTCCAACGCCGTGAAGATCGACTGGATCGCCGCATCCATGTACGCGATCGAACCGTCATACTGGGCGATTACATAGTCCTTGTCGCTGGTGCCCGGCGGCAGCCACGACGCCAGAAAGTCGCGAAACGGCTTGAACGCCAGCACCGGCTCCATCGACTTGTTGGCGGGATCGCATTCATCGCCGTGATAGAACATGCGCTCATACGGCTCCGGCGGCAAATAGGGCGCATGGGGGTCCATGTGCCGCAGGAAAAGGAAGAACGGTTTGTCATCAGCCACCAGGCGATCCAGCGCCGGCAGCGCCTGCTCGTTCAGACTCTGCGCCTTGGGCAGACGCCCCTCCTCCCACGAGCCCCAGGCCCGATAGCTCAGATACTCGTCAAAGCCGCGACTGCTGGGGTTGCCGTCGAAGCCGACGCAGACCGTGTGGTAGCCGTCATCCCGCAGGATCTCCGCCAGCGTCTTCACCTCTGGCCGCAGCGGTCCCTGGTGCCGCAGCGCCACCACCTGTGTCGAGAACACGTCCATGCCGGTCAGCATCGAGGCGTAGGCGCTGGTGGTCGGAATGTGAGCGCTGAACGTATTCTCAAACAGGACGCCCTGCTCGGCGAAGCGGTCCAGGTAGGGGCTCGTCAGCCGGTCATAGCCGTAGCAACTCATGTGATCGGCCAGCAGCGAGTCGATGCCGAAGAGGACGATATTAGGTTTTGCGTTCGAAGCCATGGAGCTTTCCTTCTCTGCTGGTGAACCGGAGAAATGTTGCCTGTCAAGTGAACCGAGCGCGCGGCCATCTTCGCCCGCTTCTTCAATTGCTTGCTCGCAACCGTTTTCGATATGCGGATTCCGGTATATGTCTGACCAAGGGAAGGTCCCGTATATGGATGCAACGGAAGGAACTCTGCAAGTCGATCGAACCGTACCACAACCCCTTGTTCGCCGCAAGAATGTGCCCATATCTTCCTGTCGGCCCGCATGCCCGCCCACAGGGTTTGAAGTATCAGTCGTAAGCGCAATTGCTCTTTGCCAGGCGACTGTTTACAATGGAGCCTACACCACCTCAAACACAGGACCTTCCCGCGCCCAGTCTGTGTAGCGCCGGGCGATTCAGACCTGTGAAGGACTCTTTCCTCATGCCCCGGATGTCCCCGGTTCAGCGGCGGCTCATAATCACACTGTTCGTCGTCAGCAGCCTCAACAGCGCGGCGATGATAGCCAGTTTCGTGCTGACGCCGATCATCTCATACTCGCTCAGCGGCAGGGTACAACTGATTGGGCTCCCCAACGCACTGTCGATGGTGGGCCGCGCCGGCGCCGGTTATCCAATGGGCTGGCTGCTCGACAAAGTGGGCCGACGCATCGGGCTGGCGGTCGGTCTTTCGTTCGTCATTTTTGGGATGCTCGTCTCTGCATCGGCGGTCACCGCAGGCTCGCTGACCGTCTTTCTCGCCGGCGCAATCCTGCTCGGCGTCGGCCGCGCCGCCCTGGAACAGACGCGTTACGCCGCCGCAGAGATCTTCCCGCTGGCGCAGCAGGCCAAGGTGATCGGACTGATCGTGTTCGCGGGCACGGTCGGGGCGGTGGGCGGCCCCCTCCTCGTGCAGCCGGCGGTTGCGCTGGCCAGGGAGCAGGGATTTAACGAGCACGTCGGGCCTTTCTGGTTCGGCACGGCGTTGATGGCAGTGGCGCTGGTCCTGTTGCTGGTGGCGCTGCGGCCCGACCCCAAGGAGCTGGCCGCGCGACTGGCCCGCGCCGCGAAGGCCGCCAAGGCCGCCATTGGTTCAGAGGAAGGGTCGCTCGCCTCGCCGGCCGAAGGCGATGCAGAGCCCAGGGGGTTGAAACAGGTCTTGCAGCTGCTCAAGCTGCCTGATGTGCAACTGGCGATCGCGGCGATGGCGATCGGGCAAATGGTGATGACGCTGCTGATGGTCGTCACGCCGCATCACATGGATCGCGCCGACTACGCAGCCAATGCGATATCCTATGTCCTGATGGCGCACACGCTGGGGATGTTCGGCCTCTCCGCCCTCAGCGGCTGGCTGGCGTCGCGCGTGGGTCAAGTGCCCATGATCTTCGCCGGCGCGCTCGTGCAGGTGCTGGCGGCGATCTTGATGCCGCTTTCCACGGAGCTGCCTGTCCTCTTCGTTTCGCTCTTTCTCCTCGGCCTGGGTTGGAACTTCAGCTTTATCGCCGGTTCCTCGCTGCTGTCGGCGGCGTTGGAAGGCTCGCGCCAACGCGGGCGTGTGCAGGGCATCAGCGAAGCGATGGTGGCGATCGCCTCGGCCGCAGGCAGCCTGGGGACCGGCATGGTCTTCGAGATAAGCGGCGTTGTTGCCGTAGCCGTCAGTGGGGTGGCGTTTTCGGTGGCGCTGGCTGCGCTTGCGCTCTGGTTGGGGCGCGCGCATCTGTTTGCGCTGGCCGCGGAGCGAGCTTAAGCCTTTCTTGTAAAGGTGCCCCTTGCCCGCCATCGGAATTCGCACTCCGCACTACGCAATGCCCTTCTCACCCTCGCCATGTCCCCGCCGCGCTCGGATGGTCAAACGGTTCGTCGCCTAACTTCGCCTGCAAGCGGTTAAGTTCGGCGGTCAACTCCACCACCACCTCGGCATAGCCGGCGTCGTGGTAGACATTGTTCAACTCGTAGGGATCCGACTCCAGGTCGAACAGCTCCCATTCCGGCTCCTCCGGCTCGTCGATCACGCCCGGCTGATCCATCCCGTCCGCATAGTAGTAGATCAGCTTGTAGCGCAGGGTGCGCACGCCGTAATGCGCATAGACGTGGTGATGCGCAAGATGCATCCAATAGCGGTAGTACATCGACGTCTGCCAACCCGCCGGCCTGTCACCCGCCAGCAGAGGACCGAAGCTGCTCCCCTGAAAATGAGGCGGGACCTCCAAGCCCACATAGTCCAGCAGCGTCGGCGTAAAGTCCACGTTGAGGATCATCTGCTCGTTGACCGTCCCCGCCTCGACCGCCTGCGGGTAGCGGATCAGGAACGGCATTCGCAGCGACTCCTCGTACATGAAGCGCTTGTCATACCAACCGTGATCTCCCAGAAAGAACCCCTGGTCCGACGTGTAGACGACGATCGTGTTCTCCGCCAGCCCCTCCTCCTCCAGATAGTCCAGCAGCCGCCCCACGTTGTCATCGATCGAAGCGACGCAGCGCAAGTAGTCCTTGATGTAGCGCTGGTACTTCCACTTCTTCTCCTCCTTCGCCGTCAGCCCCTCCGGCGTCGGCTGCTTCAGATCGGTCAGCGTCATGTCGCGGTCGATGCGCATCTTCGCCGCGCCCGCCGCGGCCGCCCGGTTGCTGTAGTCGTCGTCAAACGTCTCCGGGTAAGGGATCTCCTCGTCCTCGTACATCAGCGCGTGCTTCTCATCCGGCTCCCACGCGCGGTGCGGCGCCTTGTGATGGCACATCAGGAAGAAAGGACGCTCCGGATCGCGCGCCCGCAGCCAGTCCAGCGAGAAGTCGGTGATCAGATCGGTCACATAGCCGCGATACCGCTTGCGCGTGCCCATCTCGATCATCTCCGGGTCGTGGTAAAGCCCTTGTCCCGGCAGCACATTCCAATAGTCGAAACCGGTCGGGTCGTTTGCGCCGCCGTGTCCCAGGTGCCACTTGCCGATGATCGCCGCCTGGTAACCTGCCGCCTGCAGCAGCTTGGGCATCGTCACCTGCCGCCCGTCCAGCGTCGACGCCAGCGTCGTAACGCCGTTGACATGGTTGTACGTGCCGGTTAGAATCACCGCCCGGCTCGGCGTGCAGATCGAGTTGGTGCAAAAACAGTTGTCGAAGCGCATCCCGCCCTGCGCGATGCGGTCCAGCTGCGGTGTTGTGTTGATGCGGCTGCCGTAGCAACTCATCGCGTGCGAAGCGTGGTCGTCCGACATGATGAAGAGGATATTCGGGCGCGGGTCAGGCATGGGAAATCCCTTTCGTATTGCGTACCTTGTAATGTGTGTCGGGCGTCGTGTGGTGGGTGTTCATTTGCACGCGGGCGAAACGAAGGCAGGCAGGGCCATGCTATCAGAATGGTGAAGGAGGGTCAAGCAGAACGCTCCGGGGTACAGGCTGCGCTCCGGGGACGACTGGCGGGTTTGAGCTAATGTGTAATCCTGTCCATCCCTGAACTGCACAAATCACAGTTCAGACAAAGGGACGCCCGCTTGCCATCCAACCCCTTTTCAGTTACCTTGCCCCAGAGCCGGGCGCTGTCAGAAGTTGACTCTCCATCACCATTTCGCATTTCCCAGGCCGCAGGTCGCAACACGCAACACGAAACACCCAATTCCTCCCGCCATCACCGCAAAGAGATCCCCAATGTCCACCCAACCACTGCTGCGCCACGTCGTCCTCTTCCAATTCAAGGACGGAACGCCCGACGCCAAAATCCGCGCCATCGAAGACGCCTTCCGCGCGCTGCCCGCCAGGATCGAAGCCATGCGCGACTTTGAGTGGGGCACCGATGTCAGCGTCGAGGGCAAGGCCGACGGCTTCACCCACTGCTTCTTCGTCACTTTCGCCAGCGCAGCCGATCGCGACGCCTACCTGCCCCATCCCGATCATACCGCCTTCGGCGCGCTCCTGCGCCCCCACCTGGAGAAAGTCCTGGTCGTCGACTACTGGCAGCGCACCTGAAAGGGCACCCCCCTATCCCCTATCCCCTAACCCCTATCCCCTAACCCCTATCCCCTATTCCCTATCCTCTATCCCCTATCCCAGCCCAATCTCCACCATCTGGTGCCCTTCCAACCTGGGCAACGTAAAAACGAGCCGCCCATCCTCTTGTGCGTACGCGATCGCCTCGCCCTCCGGCACGCAGCGCACGCCCGTAACCGCCCCCGGCACGCGCACGCTCACCGCCACGTCATACAGCGGCAGCACATCCTCCAGAACGTCGAACGCCTGCCCGCGCCGCTCCGGCACATAGTGCAACAGATGCACGACCCAGCGCTTCCGCTCCGCCTGCTCGTTGACCGTCGCCACCAGCCCGCTCGGCCCGTCATGCCGTAGCAGCGGTTCGGGTAATAGCATCTCCAGCGCGTTCAGCAGCAGCGTCTTGCACCAGCGCGGCGCGTTCTGATGGTACTGGCCGAAGATCGGATGCGCGAAGTAGATCACATCCCCCGCCCGCGTCGCCGCCGGCCCGGCCAGTTCGCCGCTGCATGGCGTCTGCCGGTGCGAGCAGAAATGTTCCCACCTGCGGTCGAAATAGGCCGGCGCCATCCTCGCCAGCACTTCCGCCGCCCCGCTCGCCGCCACCTCCAGCCCGCGCATGTACATCACGTACTCGGTATCCCGCAACTCCCGCGCCAGGGCTCCCTCTGCCCGCAGATAGTCGACGTAGTCGCCCTTGGCGAATTCGCGGCCCCGCACCAGCTCGCCGCGCCCATCGACCGCGCCTTCGCCCGACTTGCGCACGCCCCATGCCGCCAGCGCAAAGTCAGCCAAATCATGCGTCAGGCCCGACTCGAACGTGGCGATCACCTTGCCGCCCCCGTCCAGGTACGCCGACACCTTCTGCGCCAGCGCCTCGTCCAGCAGCACCCCGTCCGGCAGGATCAGCGCCCGGTACGGCGAGAAGTCGCTCCCGCTGTCGACGATGTCGAACTGGTGGCCGCCCTCCTGCAACATGCGCACCGCGCCGATCGTCGCCGGCGTCAACCGCTCGCCTGTGAACTCCTCCAGCGTGAACAGCCCGATCTCCGTCACCGCCCGCGCCCCCTGGCACCACGCCTCCTTGCGCGCCACCTCGCCGTAGACCGGCCCGACCAGCTCATAGGTCGCCCGGTCCAGCCGCCCCGTGGGGTGGAGCTGGTCGCCGATCGAGCACTTGGCGTTGAGCGCCAGCATCTGGAAGCACTCGAACTGCAGCGCCGCCTCGTTCTTGTATGACTGGAAATCCCCCCACGCCGTATGGAACTTGCCCGTCATGCCCAGGCAGTCGCGGCCGGTCGTGCGCGCGTAGCGCTGCGACAGCGGAAAGTGCATATAGCCCCAGCCGCCCGAGGGCAGCGACTCCAGCTCCCAGTGGCTGTAGGCGTCGCGCGTCGCGTTCTGGCGCGGCCCGACGTGGCCCGAGTTGTAGAAGATTGTGCAGTCGTGGCTGTGTCCGCGCACGTGCGCCGACAGCCCCCGCTTGAAGCGGTCCGTTACTTCCTGTCCGAACGCCAGCCGTTCCGCCGCGCACGACGGGTCCATGCCCCGCGTCAGCATCTCCCGCCGGCAGGCCCTGCACGAGCAGTCCTGGTCCTGCACAATGTCGAAAAAGAGCCCGTCCACCGCCGGCAGCTGTTCGAACATCTCATCCACGTGCGCCTCGAGAAAATCCACGTAGGGCGTGTTCAGGCACAGTTTCGCATAGAACCCGGCCTCGTAGGGCTTCTGCCCCTGGATCGAGCCGTCCGCAGCCACCTGCAGCCACTGCGGCTCGTGCTGCGCCGTGTAGTAGTCCCACTGCACCGTCGTGTAGACCGGCACGCGGATGTCCAGCGCATGCGCCGCCTCGATCTGCTCGACCAGCAGATTGCGTTGCAGATGCGGATGGCGCCGTTCCGGGTGCGCCTGCGTCTCGTAGAAGATCATGCCGTGGTGCCCGCGCGCGAAGCAGGTGATCGAGTCCACCTGCGCCTCGACCAGCTGCTGCGCCCACGCCGCGGCATCGAACTCGCCGCCGATGTTGGCAAGCTGCTCGCTGGTGTGGAAGTCGAGGTGAATCTGGCGGTAGCGGAGAAAGTCCTGCATAGGGCTGGGCGCTCCTGTGGATTGTGTAATCGCTTGAGAGTAGCGCGTCACTGTCGAGTTAGGCTCTAGTGTATCGCACTGTCCTGGCGCCTTTCAAACAGCGTCAGGGCAATCGCAAAGCCATGTCTGAACCGCGATTCAAACACACCATACGCCTGCACTTGCCCCCGGATCGGAATACGCCTAACGTCGAAATGGAAGACGCCCCGACAAAACGTCGGAGCGCCATCGACTTCAGTGACTGAAGACCCCGCAGCCAATCCTCACTGCCCAGCACCATGTTGAGAGCGTAGCAGCCTGCTCTGGGCCAGGATGGAAAAATCCAATCTGCGCCAAATGCAGATGCAGCCAACTTTACTTAAGCGTTACCGCTCACAACGAGTTCCAGCAACCTTCAGTGTACGCTTCGCGCATGAACAGCTTCTTGCGCGCCGGGTTGGCGCGCGCCATCCATTCAGCGGGAATCTCCTGCGTATACCGGTGCGGCGGACCCGCCTCCTTGAAGATGTCGATATTGAAAATCCGATACGGTTGCGGAGAATCTGACGGCTTCGCTTCGACCGCATGAAAGAGACGCGCGTTGATATAAACCACACTGCCCGGCGGCAGCGAGAGTCGTTTCTCCCGCAACGGGCGGCCCGCCTCCGCGTCGAACGCGCCGGCAAGCATCCGTTCCGCTGTCGCGGCCTCGGTCGGCGCAACCCGGTGGCTGCCCGGTATGACTTTCAGATTGCGGTCGCCCAGCGTGAAGCCGTTCAAGTAGTACAGAATCTGCACATAGTACCTGTCGCGTTCAGCCAGGTTGACCGCATTCTCGTGCTTCCAATGGTGATGGTCCTGGTGGTAGCGAATTGGACCGATGCCGCGCGGCGCGATGTTGAGCGCCGAATGACAGAAGTGATAATCGTCGCCAATCGTGCCTCGCAGCAGCGCGTCGATGAAGGGATCGTCAATCAGCCGGTCGCAGTAGCGGCCCCGCTCGTTCCACGGGCGGATGAAATACGCTTTCGGCTCGTCGCGATTGCGCTCCAACTCCTCGACGTACTTGCGCACCTGCCCAAGTTCCTCGATCTCCTTGATCAGGCATTCCCTCGCCTCGTCCGTGAAGACGTCGGCAAAAACGATGTAGCCATCGTTATGAAAAGCCTCGATATCGACCTGAGACGGGCCAGATATGCGGAACAGTGAGTTCAAGTCAGTTGCCATTGCCATGCCTCCCTTACCTCTGAACGCTAGCACACAGTTGGGGGTATACAAGATAGTCTAGTCTGTTCCATCGCGCTAACTCTCCACTCCAGGTTGCCGGTCACAACGGCGTTGCCGCGACAGTAGATTTGGGATTGAGTCGATCCTTGGCAGGGCCCAAGTTTACAATCTCCCAGGATTTCTGGAACGGGGCCGCATCAAAGTCTCAACGATCGGACTCCGGCTCAAGAGCGCACCGTGCTCTGACCGAAGCCGGCCGCGTCCGTCTGAACGAACATTATTTATCCAATTCCGTGGTCCACACATTGGGACCCACCCTATATCTCTCACCCCCTCTCCTGTGCTACAATGACAAAGACTTCTTTCCATCATTTCGAGGTGACGGTGTGAGACGAATTATTGTTCTAAGCATAGTTGCGTTGGTTGCTGCGGTCACGCTGCTAACCATCCTTGCGATTTTCATCAGAATTCCGGGCCTCTCAAATGCAAGAAGCGGGCCGGATAAACCCTTGGGAGTGCTGGAAACCCGTGTGGAGGTAACCTCTACCCCGACCATTACCCCTACACCTGCGGAACTACCAACGGCGATTCATACACCGACCGATTCCAATACACAATCGCTGACTCCCACACCGACCAATACACCAGCGCCAACACCCCTGCCGCCTCCCCAGGACTTTAATTTCCTTGCCCAGGAGTACGACAGAGACAAGAAGCGGTTTGAAAGCGACTATGTGAATAAGACCCTCTATGTGCAGGGACAAGTCTATCTGATGAACAAAAGGGACAACGGGTTTGTCATCGTGTTTAATGGTGATGGCTTGAATCTGGTATGTGAACTTCCACCCGCTGAACTATCAGAGATGATGGGGTTGTCGCAAGGCCATACGGTTATCGCCTACGGTCACACCAAGCTTGACCAAAACTTCTTTTCCGATACTGATCTGCTAATCGAATCGTGCAGTATAGCCAAACCGTAGCAAACAAGCCATCGTCTATACGCCCAGCCTGAGAGCTGTTCCAATTGACGACTTCGACTTCTACAACCATGTGAGACCGCATCAAAGTCTCAACTATCGCACTCCAGCTGAAGAGCGCTTCCTGCTCTGATCAGAGCCGGCCGCATCCGTCTGGATGCACCTTATTTTTCCCTTTCCGTGGTCTAGTGATCGGGGCCAACCATAATATGCAAAAAGAATCGCATGATTATCTACGTTTAGGTCTATTCCTGCTTGTTAAGCGTTTCGTGGATTTTCTTTAGAGTAGTAGAAATCTCTTTTATTCTGTTTGGAGGAGGAAAATCTCCTTTAAACAGAGAGAATTCTACTCTTTGTAGATCTTTGTGTTTCTTTCCATAATCATTTTCATACTGGAGTCGAAAAACCCATGGGCTTGTCGCCGCTAACTCAAACCCTTCAATAGAGGTTCCCCCTACAAGATACCTGTAGCTCTGCCCCGATTCTAGTTGTTCTATGCCATGCGTTACGAAGTGTAATTTGTCCACTGGGGTTGCGTTTTTGAATACGAGAGAATCTCGGAAGTGCGCACTGTCACCTTCAAATTCGCACTGCAAGTTCTTTGCGACACCTCGACCTTCATTAGCAATTACCAATTCATACGCCTTTTCAGAACGGTCGTATTCGGCTCGCACACTGACTCTGGGTTCCACTTGTATCCTGCCCAGTTTTCTTGTTTCAACCGCTAGACGCCACGTAAAGAAACACAGAGTGATGCTAGTGATTACCAACGCGATACTAAATCCATGTTCCAAAAGATAGTTGAACAACATTTGTGTCTGCAATTCCGGCCACCTCCTATTTTGCTGGGGTGTAGACTTGATCTGTTCTAGTTCTACTCACCAATCGTTCATTCAAATCATATGCGGACTGTCGAGAATGTCAGCGACAAAACCTAAATTAGAGTTTTGTCAGGAACTCCAAAGAACAAAATGATCAATATAGGTATCCAGAATGCACCATATCGCAGAGCAGCATCATACCATTCACCCACAATGAAACCACCAAGCACTGAATGTTACTTTGGCACCTAATCCCAAGACATTTAATCCACTAAAGCTGGGGGAAGTCCTTCCACAATGCGCGTCGTCTCCACGCTCACATGAACGAAGCGTTTTAGGTGGGCCACTAGCTCGGCCGGGTCCTCGGCGAACCAGGCGTTGGGGTCATTGACGATGCCGCTTTCCTCGTCCTGGCCGATGTGTAGCCGTTCCACTGCCCACTCCAACGGCGTGCGCCCGTTGACCACATATCCGTGCGCCGCGGCGGGGATACCGCGCAGCATGACCGATGGCGTCAAAGGAAGGATATTTTCCTGTCAAGGCGTCATCTCTTCCGAGTCCTCGGCTTTCGCCATGCGATAGCCTACGCGTGGCTCGGTAAAGATATAGGTGGGGTTTCTCGCTTTGTCAGCCAGTTTGCTCCGCAGCTTCTTCACGAAGGAGCGAACCAGACTTGAGTCGCCGAAGTATTCCATGTCCCAGACCCGTTCAAGCAACTGACTATGGGTCAAGACTCTTCCAGCGTTGACCGCAAGTTCATAGAGTAGTTTGTACTCGGTCGAAGTCAGTTGCACTGGACGGCTGTTCACCGACACGCTCCGCGTAGCATAGTCGATGGTCAAGCCGCCCATCCGATATGGCTCGCGGTTTTCGTTGAGACCGGGTGACAGGCGCTTGCGCAGAGCCGCTTGGATTCTTGCCACCAGTTCCGTTGGTGAGAAGGGCTTGACAATGTAGTCGACAGCTCCCTTCTCAAATGCCTTAGCGATTATTTCGTCTCTGCCGTATGCTGACAGGAAGATGACCGGCACCTCAGTAATCTCTGGCGTTCGCTCCATCATTTCAATCCCATCGAACCCGGGAAGCACCAGGTCGAGAAGCACTAAATGGGGTTTCTCCTTCCTAATGAGGGCATCCACTTCACTAGGTTCGCCGGTCACGATCGGCGTGTATCCTGCTTGAAATAGTATTTGTCGGACATACCTGAGCGCGTTCGGGTCGTCGTCGACTACTAGAATGCGCTTTGCCCTATCCTCATGCTGTTGCAAGCGGTCTGGCTCTTGTTTCGTAACACTCTCGGCAGTCACCGTTTCCGCCACTAGTGGCAGAGTGAAAACAAACCTCGTACCCTGATTCTCACCTTCGCTTTCGGCCCATATGCGTCCCCCGTGTGCCTCCACTATACCTTTACTGATAGCAAGTCCCAGTCCGGATCCACCGCCCCCAATCTCACCGTCGATTCGCGAAAACTTTCTAAACAGGTGCCGCAGGTGTTCGGGTGACACACCTTTTCCTTCGTCAACGACACTGATGGCAACGTGGACTGCCTCAAGTTCGGCAGTCAACCATATTGTAGATCCTTTGGGTGAGAATTGGGAGGCGTTGGCGATCAGGTTGCTCAAGACCTGTGCGATCCGCCGCCGATCTGCGAGAACCTGCGGCAGGTCCAGCGGCAAATCGATCTGAATGTCGTACTCCCTCCCACTGCTTAGAAATATGGTTCTGGCACGGTCTACCAGAATTCTCACGTCTATGGGTTCGGGAACAACAGCCAGCGTACCGCTCTCAATGCGCGTTACGTCAAGCAGGTCATTAACTAAATCGTGCATGAGTTCGGCCTGCTCTTCAATGATGCGATGGAACTGATCCATCTCAGCCGGATCGAGGTCGAGAGATCGGTCCCGTAAAGTAGCAGTCGATCCCTTAATGGCGGCCAGCGGTGTACGCAGTTCGTGGCTCACCATGCCCAAGAATTCAGCCCGCAGCCGCTCTAACTCCTTCAAGGGCGTCATGTCCTGTAGCGTTACGACGACCGACTCTATTGTCCCCTCCTCTCCGCAAATGGGCGTAGCGTTTACAAGAGTAGTAACTTGTCGTCCATCTGGGACCTGCACCACTATTTCCTCCGCGCGCACAGTTTCGGCACTAGCCAGTGCCTGCGACAAAGGGAACTCGCCTAGAGAGACCTCACGCCCGTCATCCCGAAGGAAAGTTACCACTCCAAGGATTTGCTCTACTGATTCGCCCGGCGAGCACAAATCACCCAGAATTCTTCTCGACTCGCGATTTACCGACACCGGAAACCCTGTCTTGGCATCGAAGACGACGACACCCACTGGCGAAGTGTTAATAAGTGCCTCCAGGTCAGCCCGCGCGCGCTGTTCGTCCCGGTATCTTCGGGCGTTGACTATCACCAGTGCGGCCTGCGACGCAAACATCACCAACGTCTCCTCGTCCATGCGACTGAATTCCTGGCCCAACTCCTTCTTGGCAAGAAATATATAGCCCAGTCCCTCGCCTCGATGACGCATCGGCGCAGCTAGAAAGGAACTCACTGTTGCAGGCGAGCGGAACACGGGAAGGCCCTGCGCGACGACGTGGCTGTGGAAGTTCCGCACTCTCAACGGCTCAGTGAGACCGCTGAGGTAAGCGAAGAAGTCCTGCCCTTCAGGCAACGCCCACAACCGTTCGCTCTCCTCGTGGGTAAGGCCGGAAGAAAGGAACTCCTTAACCTGACCCGAATCGTCATTCGTGGTGATAAGCCCATAGCGGGCATTTGTGAGATGACGGGCGCTTTCCACAATTTCGTGCAGAACATTGTCGATCTCAAGACTTTCATTGATGCGCAGGCTGGCCTCGCTAAGTCTGGAGAGGCGATCCCGCAGCATCTCTGTCTCGTTCGTTTGCTCGTCGATTTTTCGCATGTCCCTGTCCCCTCAGGTGATATCTAATGTCGCCTACTGCTGTGCCTAGTGCATGAGATAGGCACAGCACTGGCGTATCTTTTCTGCGTCCAGCTGGCGACTGTCTATTTGGACAGTCCCACATTCCTTGGTCACAGCCATTTGGCACTCCCTACTTGAAAGATACGCCAATGTACCCCTTCCCATCACGAATGGTTTCTACGCTTCAAGTCGGCCACAGAAACCCGCTCAACTAAATACCCGTCGCCCAGGTGGCTTTACTTGCTAATAACCCCAGTTCGGAGTTAGATTAAGGCCGGCAATAGAGCCATATCTGTGTCAGGAAGATTGAGAGATGGCTTCTTAGCTTGCCAAGTGTAGGCAATCAGACCGGCGATGAGAGTGACGACAAAGTTGGTCGTGCTGCGGTGACGGGTGTGTTCAATCTGTGAGATATTCTTGAGTTGGTCAACGATGGTTTCAATGACGAAGCGCTTACGCGTTAGCAGCTTGTCTTCGAGAACGACGAGTCGATTCTGCATGTTTTTACGAATGGGCGTGATCAATTGCAGTCCCTGAGCGAAGAGTTGCTCAAAGAGAACTTGGGAGAGATAGCCGCGGTCGCCGATCAGCTTCCCCCACAACTTTTTGGTCATCTGTGGGACCGGTTTACGGTCATCGGTGTTGCCGGGCGTGAGTTGAAGCGCCAGCAATTCCCCCTGGTCATTGACAATCAGATGGAGTTTAAAGCCATAGAACCATCCCATGCTGCTCTTGCCGCGCCTGGCCACCTCGGCAAAGACCCGGTGGCGGCCGATGCGTCTGTTGTGGCAGACGGACAACGGGGTCGAATCAATGAATGCCACCCCTGTCGCCTGGCCAAAGCGCACACGCAGATAGAGACACATGGCTGCCAGGGCTGATGGCATTAACTCCACAAAGCGTGTGTAACTGACCAGAGCAGGGAATTCACTGCGCATATGCTTACATACGTGCTGCGTATAGAAGGCCTTGAAATCGCGATAATGCGACTGATGGAAGTGAATCAGAATCGTCATCACTTCACTCAAGCTCAAGCGCGGGGCCGGCCCTCGCTTGCGAGCCACGCCTAACAACTTGGCATTCTCCCATGTAGCCAACCACTGACAGAAATCATCGACATGACAGAACAGATTGAGTATACTCATCACTGAGCACCTTTCTTTGCTGGAGAATTTTTGTTAGAGAACTTCTATTCTACCAGCTTGATAAGGTGCTCACTTACTCCGAACTCAGGTTAATAGAATCGCCTTGCATGAGAAGAACTCCGTTATCGCCGATTATTGCACGAGTTTACATTGAATTCCCTTTGTTCACAAAAAAAACACAAGATGAAGGTAAAAGTCACAATGGATTCACACCAATAAAGTATATTAAAGTGGGTTGAGTGCTGGCCCGTAGGGGGCCGAATGGATTCTGGAGTCCTTTCAGATAAATCAGATAAATCAGATAAATCAGAGAGTCTATGAAAGTCGCAGGACGCAACGAACAGACTAAGCCCCGCAGTACACGAACAGCTTTAGTACTGGTCGCGGTACTCATCCTATTTTCCACTGTCGTTCTGAATTCTTTTCGTCTTCCAGCCAATGCACAGGAAGACACACGGGCCATCGTCACCATAAGCGTCGAGAGTACTCAACCCGGCGAACTGATAGTATCGTGGGAGCCTCCAGCAGAGACACCTCACGACTATCGCATCAGTTGGGCGAAAGTAGGCGAGGAGTTCCTGACTTGGACGGACAGCACAGGCAATGCCTTTCCCACGTCACCCCCCTATACGATCACCGATCTGGACGAGGGTGTCAGCTACAAGGTGATATTGCGCGCCCGCTATGGCGGCACGTCCGGCGCTTGGACTGAACCGGTCGAGGCTGTTGCCGCAGCCGAATCTACTCCCACGGCTACAGTCACACATACGCCTCAACCAGAGGACACGGCTACTCCCACCGAAACTGCCACACATACGCCTCTACCTGAGGACACGGCTACTCCCACCGAAACTGCCACACATACGCCTCTACCTGAGGACACGGCTACTCCCACGGCCACCGCCACACATACACCTCAGCCTGAGGACCCGCCTACTCCCACCGAAACTGCCACGCTAACTACTACGGCAACGCAGGAAAACAGCCGAGCCGTGGTTGCTATTAGTGTAGGGAGTTTCCAACCAGGAGTTCTCACAGTTACCTGGAGTGCGCCGCCCGAAACTCCCCATGATTACCGCATTAGTTGGGCGCGGGTGGGGGAGGATTTTCTGACTTGGACGGACAGCACAGGCAATGCCTTTCCCACGTCACCCCCCTATACGATCACCGATCTGGACGAGGGTGTCAGCTACAAGGTGATATTGCGCGCCCGCTATGGCGGCACTTCCGGCCCCTGGACCGAACCGGTTGAGGCTGTAGTTGCTTCCGAACCCACGCCTACATCTACACCGACACCCACAGTGGCGGCTCAGGCGCAAGAGGAAATCCAGGAGGCTACGTCTACCGCAACGCAGACACCCACAGTGGCGGCTCAGGCGCAAGAGGAAATCCAGGAGGCTACGCCTACCGCAACGCAGACTCCCACAGAGACAGCTACTCCTACGGCAACGACCAGCAGTTCTCAGACCTCAACAGGATCCATCACCCCGTCTTTTGACTTTGTAGAAGACTCGATCATCGTAACCTGGAATCCACCTGCCCCCGGATCCGTAAGCCATTACATTCTGACTCGAACCCAAGATAATCAGGGTGTCGTAACGACAAGCACCTTCAGGATAGATGGCACGGAGACGAGGTATGTCGACAGCGATGTGGATGTTGGCTATACCTACGATTACGTTCTGACGGTACACTTCAATATACCGTTGCCAGACATTTATGCGGACCCTCTCGGTCCTACTGCTACAGCCACTTCGACTCCCACGTCAACTCCCACAACGGCTCCGACAGAAAGTAAATCCGATAGGGATGTGCTGGTTGCACTCTACAACGCGACAGGCGGACCCAACTGGACCAACAACAGCAACTGGTTGAGCAATCAACCTCTGTCCGAATGGTTCGGTGTAACAGTGGATACAACGGGCCGCGTGGAGCATCTGAACCTCTCCTCCAACAATTTGCGTGGGACCCTTCCCACTGGCCTGGGCCAACTGAGCAACCTTAAGAGTCTGAATCTGAATAACAATCGACTGAGAGGGGAAGTTCCTTCAGAATTGGGAAGTCTCACCCACCTTGAGGACCTCGATCTCGCCACCAATGAGTTGACCGAAACCATTCCGACCCAGTTGGGCAACCTCTCGAAACTGGAAACTCTTTATCTTTCCTGGAATGAGTTATCCGGGGCCGTTCCTTCGCAGTTGGGCAACCTTTCCCGCCTGGAGACATTATCACTTTCAGGCAACGAACTGACTGGGGCCATTCCATCCCAGTTAGGAAACCTCTCCAACCTGACGCAACTCCTCGTCACAAACAATCAGTTGAGCGGGCCGATTCCTGTACAACTAGCTGATCTTAGCCAGTTGGAATATCTCTACCTATCGAGCAACGTTTTGACAGGGACCATTCCTTCCCAATTGGGCAGCCTCTCTGCACTAGGATATCTCGATCTCTCGGACAATGATCTGAGTGGGCCAATTCCGACACAACTGGGAAGTCTCGTCAAGCTGGTGCACCTCTACCTTCAGAATAACGAACTGACCGGAACCATACCGTCTGAACTGGGCAACCTCACTGCCCTTGAATATCTCTACCTGGCTGGTAATCAGTTCAGCGGCTGCATACCCGAAGAAATCACGTTCGTTGGGGACAACGATTTCGATAGCCTTGGCTTACCGTACTGCGGCACGCCCACGCCAACAGCCACGCCTACACTCACGGCAACACCGACACCTTCGCAAACTGCGACATTGGCTGTCACAGTTACGCCAACTGCGACACTGACTGCCACAGCTACGCCTACCGCGACACTGACCGCTACAGCTACGCCAACTGCGACACTGACTGCCACAGCTACGCTTACCGCGACATCTGAAGTTGCGATCGTGTCTTTAGACAGGGCTGCTTTGGTAGCGCTCTACAATGCCACGGACGGCGCGAACTGGCTGAACAGCGACAACTGGCTGAGCGACGAGCCGATTGGTACCTGGTACGGAGTCACCACCGACGTGAACGGTCGCGTCACTGAACTGGACCTTGAAAACAACCTGTTGAATGGGTCCATCCCGTCTCAACTGGGCAGCCTCTCCGAGCTAAAGACGCTGGATCTGGGACGGAACCTTCGTTTGAGCGGGACAATCCCTTCACAACTGGGCAATCTTTCCAACCTGGAGACTCTGGATCTCGCAAGCAACGGTTTGAGTGGGTCCATCCCGTCTCAACTGGGCAGCCTCTCCGAGCTAAAGACGCTGGACCTGGGATGGAACCGCGCTTTGAGCGGGGCAATCCCTTCAGAACTGGGCAGTCTTTCCAACCTGGAGACTCTGTCCCTCGAAGTCAGCCGGTTGAGTGGGTCCATCCCGTCTCAACTGGGCAGCCTCTCCGAGTTAAAGACTCTGGCTCTCTCCTGGAACAATTTGAGTGGGTCCATCCCGTCAGAACTGGGCAACCTCTCCAACCTGGAGACTCTGTCCCTCCATAATAACGGTTTGAGTGGGTCCATACCGTCACAACTGGGCAACCTTTCCAGCTTGGAGTGGCTGTTCCTCCATGTCAACGGTTTGAGTGGGCCCATTCCGACAGAACTGGGCAATCTCTCCAACCTTTTGCGCCTTTCTCTCCATGGCAACCAGTTGAGTGGGTCCATACCGTCACAACTGAGCAACCTTTCCAACCTGGAGAGGTTGTATCTTCGTCGCAACAGTCTGACCGGGACCATTCCGTCACAGTTGGGCAGCCTCTCCAACCTGGAGTATCTGTCCCTCTCAATCAACGAGTTGAGTGGAGCCATTCCGACAGAACTGGGCAACCTCACCATCCTGAGATGGGTGTACCTCTCAAGAAATCAGTTGACTGGTTGTGTACCCGCGGTTTGGCGAACTGTGGCAAACAATGACTTCACCAGCCTTGGTCTGCCGTTCTGCAACGACCCCACGCCTGATACTACCACGACCACCACCTCGGATAGGGACGTGTTGGTCGCACTCTACAATGCCACGGGCGGCGCGAACTGGCGGAACAACGCGAACTGGCTGAGCGACGAGCCGATCGGCGACTGGCATGGAGTCAACACCGACGACAGCGGTCGCGTCATCGAACTGGACCTCAGTAACAACCTGGTGGGTAGGGAGATTCCATCAACGCTGGGCAACCTCTCTAACCTGACTCGGCTGGACCTCTCACACAACGGTTTGGGTGGAGCCATTCCGTCACAATTGGGCAACCTCTCCAACCTGGAGCATCTGTTCCTGTCAAACAACGGTTTGATTGGCGCCATTCCGACAGAACTGGGCAGCCTCTCCAACCTGGAAACTTTAGACCTCTCACACAACGAGTTGAGTGGAGCCATTCCGCCAGAACTGGGCAACCTCTCCAGCCTGAAGACTCTGCAACTTTCATGGAGCGGTGATTTGAGTGGAGCCATTCCGTCACAACTGGGCAGCCTCTCTAACCTGGAAACTCTGGACCTCTCATACAGCAGTATGGGTGGAGCCATCCCGTCACAACTGGGCAGCCTCTCCAGCCTGGAGACTCTGAACCTCGTATACAACGGTTTTAGTGGAGCCATTCCGCCAGAACTGGGCAACCTCTCCAGTCTGACGATTCTGAAACTTTCGTGGAACAATTTTAGTGGAGCCATTCCGCCTCAGTTGGGCAACCTCATCAACCTGACACACCTGTACCTCTCTCACACGGAATTGCGTGGATGCGTGCCCGAAGTTTGGCGAAATGTACTCCACAATGACTTGGACAGCCTTGGTCTGCCGCTTTGCGGCACGCACACGCCTACAGCCACGCCTACATTCACGCAAACACCGACACCTTCGCCAACTGCGGCAATTGCTGCCACCGTTACGCCAACCGCGACATTGACTGCTACAGCTACGCCAACTGCGACACTGACTGCCACAGCTACGCTTACCGCGACATCTGAAGTTGCGATCGTGTCTTTAGACAGGGCTGCTTTGGTCGCGCTCTACAATTCGGCGGATGGACCGAATTGGGAAGACAATACTAACTGGAATAGCAGTGAGCCTATCAGCACCTGGTTCGGTGTCACAACCAACAGCAACGGCCGCGTCATCGAACTGAACCTCAGAGAAAACGGCTTGTCTGGGTCGCTCCCGACGGAACTGGGCCAGTTGAGCAAATTGAAGGTGCTGGATTTGAGTTGGAACAGGAACTTGAGAGGAAGTATTCCGACAGGGCTGGGCAACCTTTCCGATCTGGAGGAATTGTCCCTTGGCATCAACGGATTGACCGGGCCTATTCCTACCCAACTGAGTAGCCTTTCAAATCTGCAAGTATTAGATCTGTCTTGGAATCAATTGACTGGGTCTATTCCGTCCCAGTTAGGAAGCCTCTCAGACCTAAGTAAATTGTACCTCTTCCAAAATCGTCTGACAGGAACCATTCCGACTGAACTGAGTAACCTCTCCAGTGTGGAATCGCTGCTCCTTCACGCGAACGATTTGACTGGAATCATTCCGACTGAGCTAGGCAACCTCTCCAATTTGAAGAGTCTGGCTCTCCACTACAACGCACTGAGTGGGTCCATTCCGACCCAGTTGGGCAACCTTTCCAACCTGGAGAGGTTGTATCTTCGTCGCAACAGTCTGACCGGGACCATTCCGTCACAGTTGGGCAACCTAACCAAGTTGGAGCTACTGCACCTCTCTTGGAACGAACTGACCGGCTCCATTCCTTCCGAGCTGGGTAACCTCACTGGCCTGAAATGGGTGCGTCTCAGAGGCAACAATATAATGAGTGGATGCATTCCTACATCTTGGCGAAGTATTCCTACCTCTGAAGATGGTAACACTTATGAATTCAACGACTTATACAGCCTTGGACTTCCGTACTGCGATACGCCCGAAGCGTCCGCCGCACCAGCGCCCCCAGTTACTATTTCGGGAGGCTCAGGAACAGCGTCCGATCCGTATATCATCTCTGATCCGTTTAGCGTTTCCTCGCGGTCGATTCGCAGTTATATGTTCGCCTGGCACATGGAACATTCCGTTTACTTCCAGTGGGATGTAGGTAACCACGCAGGTGAATGGGCAGTCAGTATCGACGCAACACCAGCTTCGCACGACTTCGACCTCTTTGGCAGGGATGACCAGGGTGACACCTGGGATGACACAGATGAAAGCTGGGGGAATGGAAACGCGAATATCATCATCTCTGTACAGTCCGGCGGGCACGTTTACATCCGCATTAAGCGTGGCGAAAAATTCCACTACCCACCAATAGGCTTGACTCTTACTGTCCGGCCGCCCGCGCGGACCGACTTAACAGAGCAGACAGCAACGGCCACCCCGACACCTACGAGTACTCCTGCGGCAAGTACGCCGACTCCAACGGCCACACCTACTATAGCGTCCAGTCCGTTTACTTCCGGCGGATCGGGAACTTCCTCCGATCCGTACGTTATCAGTGACCCGACCGGCGTGTCCTCACGTTCGATTCGCAGCTACGTTTCCGATCTACAAGCCCAACAGTCGGTTTACTTCCGGTGGGACGTAGGAGGAGACCGCCTTGGCATCTGGAGGGTTAGCATTGACGCTTCACCCTCTAGTCACGACTTCGACCTCTACGGAAGGGATGATAGGGATGCCCAGATAGGCGAATGGGATGACTATGGCACATCGTATTCCGGCGATGAGGAAATCACCCTTTATTTGTTTGGTCAAGGTCATGTCATCCTCCGTGTAAGGAATTACGACGGCGGCGCGCCAACGGACCTAACTCTTAGTATCAGCCCACCCACGGCGGCTGGCTCAGCAGTCCCGATTGCTGGAGCGACAGCCACGCCAACGGCAACTCCTACAGCCACGCCAACGGCAACTCCTACAGCCACACCAACAGCCACACTGACGGCTACGCCTATCGCATCGGCTAGTGAATTCACGTCCAGTGGATCGGGAAGTTTCTCCGATCCGTACATTATCAATGACCCGACCGGCGTGTCCTCACGTTCGATTCGCAGCTACGTATCCAGCCTGAGTGCCCGCGAGGTGGTGTACTTCCAATGGAACACGAAAGAGCGAGCCGGTTCGTGGACAGTCGAAATCGACGCTACACCGAACCAACACGACTTTGACCTGTACGGACGAGACGATCGGGGGGGCAGTTGGGACGACCGGGACACGAGCTCTGACGGAGATGAGAGCATTACTATCAATGTGCAGGTTGACGGACACATTTTCCTGCGTGTGAGGAACTACGATGGTGGTGCGCCAACCGACCTGACACTCACCATCAGACCCCCCGAATAGGTTGAGACCGACTGACCGAGAGTCATAGTCTGCTCTTGGTGCGAGATAGTCGAACTAAAGGACGATGGCCACACCTGTTGGAACTCCAATGGAAGGTGAGACCGGGCTACAGAAATTGAAAATGTGGAAAGTAAGTCGCCGGTAGAGTCTCAAGCAGAAGTTTGTTACGGCTGAACATACGTGCAGTGAGAGCAGAGGGGAGCCAGGGGGTCTGGTGGAGGGGCATGCCGGGAAGGTGAGGACATGGTCAACGTCCAGTATCCCTAGCTGACTCTTATGGGTGTAGAGCGGAGCGAGGAGGGCGGCACTTGCGGCAATTATCTGGTGTCACTGCACCAAACGCCGCCCTACGAACTCTGCTTCGTCTCATGCTGTATTGAAGAGTTCAAGTTCAGGGCTGAAAGCGCCAATGGTTTCAACGGGAAAAGAGTAACGCATTATGGTTGGCCCCAATCACTAGACCACGAAACGGGGAAAATAAGGTGCATCCAGACGGATGCGGCCAACTCTGAACAGAGCACGTAGTGATCGTCAGCTGGAGTCCACCAATAGAGACTTTGATGCGGTCTTTAATCGTTGTAGAAGTCGAAACAGTCGTTTAAGCCAGCTTGCAATTGGCGCAAAGTCATACCTCTGCCTACCCCGGTACAACTTTACCAATACATGCGTCCGCCATCAAGTTAACGTGGTTACAGTCGACTCCTAGAGCAGGTCATCCAAGACGACGACGTCCAGATTCTCGATTCGCCGAAAGTCGTTGTCGTTCGTGATAAAGAGCGTACACGCTGCGTACAGGACCTTCGCGGCGTCAAACCCCTCCGGCGTCTTCAGTCCCGTCCTGGCACGTCTACGGGCCGCCTCTCCCACAGCCGGCGCGTCGTCGGGGCCAAACCCATATATTAGCGTCAAACCGCGAGTGAAATAGAGCCCCGACCAGCATCTGCGCCCAACCCCTCCGACATCCAACCCACCGACCATGCTGTTGAGCTGCCCGACGGCGTGAATGTCGAAATGAATCTCCCGTTAGCGGAGAATCTCCTGCATTCGGTTTGGCGCCCCTGTCGCGCACTGGACGGAAAGGCGCCAAAATCAAAAAGCCAATCCCCCTGCAGTCTGGCGCACCTGCCGCACTCCACCGACCATCCTCGCTGGAATTCTGGCCCACGTGAGGCCAAAATTCTGCTCCCATTCGAACGACCGCCCCTCGAAAAACTGGGAATTCGTCCCGTTTCGCCCTAAAATGTTCGTAACGTTAGCATTGCAACCGTGAGCCATACGACAGGGCCGCCGAACGCCCTCTCGCGCTCAACCCAGGTGGGCCGCCAAAGCTCGTTCGCCCCACCCAACCGGCCCAACGGCCAACCTGTACCCCTGGCCCCAATCGATGCCGCGACCCGCTCCCCCTTTCGCGCGACGGCCCCCCGACGACCTGCCTGCCTCCGGCGACCCAATCGATTGCACCGGAACAACTGCCATGAAAACCGAACCGACCAATCCCTTTGACCCCCAGCCCGTCACCCTGACCGGCAACCTGGTGCGCCTGCAGCCGGTCAACCCCAATCACGCCGCAGATCTCTATGCGGCTGGCACACTGGAATCGATCTGGCGCTATTCGTCCCGCCCTGCCTTCAGCAGCCTCGCAGACACCGCAGAGTGGATCACACAATGTACCGCTGAACTGGCACAGGGCTTTGCCATCCAGTTCGCCGTCGTTCACCTTGAGACCGGCAGAGCCGTCGGTTCGACCGCCTACATAGACATTGTCCGCCAACACCGCACCCTTGAAATAGGCATGACCTGGTACGGCGCCGCCTGGCAGCGCACCGGCGTCAATACCGAATGCAAGTATCTGCTCCTGCGCCACGCCTTCGAAGACCTCTCCGCCCGACGCGTCACTCTCAAAGCCGACAGCCGCAACACACGCTCGCTGCAAGCGATTCGCCGGCTCGGCGCAGTCGAAGAAGGCACCCTGCGCAACCACCGCATCGCCCGCGACGGAGCCGACCGCCATACAGTCTACTTCAGCGTCATCGACAGCGAGTGGCCCGCCGTCAAGAAGCGGCTGCATGGGCTGATGCGAAGTTAGACTCGCACGCGCAACAGCAAGCCCCCCTTCACCTGGGCGCCGGCAACCAGCCAGTCATTCCTCTACATAATAGCCCGCAGCAAAGAACAGCCCCTCGTGCCGCACCACCCACGTATGCTTGCGCGCCTCCCTGTCCGTTAACGGGTTGCGGAACAAATAGCTGATCCACTTGCCCTCCTCCGTCGCGCTCAACAGGTCGTCGCCATAAAAATAGCCGGACGAATCCACCCGGAGCGCAGGGTCCCGCCCCATCATCTCTGGAAACGGACTCGCTATCGTATACCCGTCTCCGCCTATAATAAAGACATACCACTGCCCTCTCACACTCTCTGGCGACCAGCAGTACCCCGCCGCCGCCTCCCTTCCTTCATTGTTATACCGGCGGATTACATAGTGAACGTATCCCTGGGTCCCATTCTCCATGCCTTCATCAGGGCTTTTCTCCTGTATATACCTCTCCCAACCCTGGGCAATGACCTCATCGCGCGTCGCCCACCGCCTATTCCACATTGAGCACTGAATCTCCGACAAGAAATGTCTATCCGACACGCTAGGGCCAAAATAAGATTCGCAACCTACTTTCTCAGGATCGAGCCATATCTCGTCGCATTCATCACATTTTATAATGACAACACTCCGGTCCAGGCAGAACTCGAAGTAAAGTTCACCTTCCCAGCCACAATAGGGACAGCACCCAGGACTCGCCCGAAAATCCGGTGGTTCACGATACCATTTCCCGTTTCGAGCCCAGGCCTCTTCATCGAGCCACTCAGTATCACACTCAGGCACTTAAGATAGACGATCGCTTCGTCTAGGCTCGCCCCGCCGTCCCAACCACATTGGGGGCAGATCTTTCCGGCCACCACCAACATTACTGTTCCCCCCTTGTCCCCTTTCTTTTCAATCCAGATTCTAGACTCCTCTAGTTCGCCAATATCAACGCCGGCAACTCATCCCTCACGTACACCGCATCCGCCAACCCGTTCCCAACACTAGCCGTCGCCCCGTTGATCGGCTCCCCTTGAAACTGCCAGCGTTAGCTCTGCTTCGCGTGTGTGTCGAACAGAGTATCAATCAGGATGTTTTTGTGGATACACTCGGATTGAACCACTTGAATCTTTGACATGAAACCTCAATCCTCATAAAGGCAGACCGTTAACAATTCTGTCCAAACGCGGCTCAAAAAAGTCCTTGAGTCTGTGGAGGTGCGTTTGCATCCATTTCCTGATATGCGCCACATCCTCCCAAGACTCGTCGATAGACCCTCTTCCCATAATAGCGACGGTAAAGTATTTGCTGTGATCCCACCGGTTCCAATCCCACTCCCCACCGGGGTCGACTTCGATACTGTTTTCGACAAGCTCTCGTTGAGCGTGGAGCTTGTCGAACAAGCTGTTTGACAGATCCTTGTCTTCCGAATGGATACGCACCGAAACCCACAAGTAGTCGCTTTGGTCTCTGAAATAGGCCGTATATCCTACCCTTTGGTCGTGGTGCGAGGGGATTATCCTGCCTGACGGTCCGAACATCTGCCTGGACTTGTTGGAAAAACCTGATTCTTGAAGAGCACTGACTAAAGGATGGAAGAAGCTATTGTATTCTTGGACACGCGGCTTGTCCGGAGGATTGGGCGGCAGTATGAGGTTGTCATTCCTACCGCCTGGGTACACGACCTGAGTAAACCGAGGCTTGAGGCACGAGTTTCCATTATTCCTATAGGCTTCAACCTTTACTCCAAAAAACTTGATGTCTCCGCTTGTCCACAGATTCAGCTTGTGCAAGGCATCGGCATACTCGTACTTGAATTCCGTGGCGACCCATACAGCGATTCGAGCCTCACATCCCGTTGCGTAGGTGATCAACTGACCCAAATGGTGCGTGTCAGTCCATTCCAGTTGGTTTTCGATTGCAACCTTCTCACCTGAATTTTCATCTCTCGCCAAAATGTCAAGCGACAGTGACCCTACCTGCTTTTCGGTCTGAATCAGCTTCAAGTCCAGACCGATTTCTTCCCCAAGGTATTGAAGATTCCTAGCCAGCCAGGGGGTGAAGTCTAGCGCCTCGTCCTTCCACATATCGCGAACGTCCACCGGTTCCATTTCTTCTTCTTGCTGAGACATGGCTGTCTTCCTCCTACTTCAATTACATCATCCGATAAGACCACTATTTGGCAGGCGTGTGCATAATTAATCCCCGAACGTCTGCCCTTCGTTACTTTACTGGTTCGTCTTTTCTGGCCGTGTCCGGGCCGAATGCCACGGAGTTGCTCACGATGACTACCTCTACAGCACCTGTATTCGGTTTGGCATTTGCTCTACACTTGCAAATCGTATGAGATCTTGCCTTGTGTTCGGCAGTTTGGGAATCCCGGCAATCTCCCAAAATTTTTCACTCGCTCCCCCCCCGCCAAATTCAACCCCTACAACGCCCCCAGCGCATCCTCCTCCGCAATATCCGCCTCCCACCCATACGCCGCCGCCAGCGCCGCGTCCAGCGCCGCCTGCGCATCCGCCAGCCACTGCGGCCGCGCACCGTACACATCCGTCACAGTCCGCACCTTCAACCCCTTCGCCGCCGCCCCTTCGTCGAGCTGCTTTGACGACCCTTGCCTCAGCAAATCCTATGGAGCAGCAGGCGCTGCCCCCCGTGCGCCGTAAGAATTCTCACGAACATTCGTAGAGCTAGTTTCCGACTAACGCCTCCTACTGGAAACTAGGGGGCATCACGAACAATGCCTCGACCCTTGAGCATTCCTCACGCATCGGGTTCCGGTGACATTTCAAAGAATTGGTGAAAAAGGCATCATCTACAGTTTGCCTGCGAACAATTCTGAATTTGGTTCGCCTGATTCTCGTAAACGAAGATCGCCGCTTGAGCCACTGCCGCTAATCATGTCCATCATGTGAATCAAGTAAATCACAGTTCAGACAAACGTCAACGAGCTATTCTTATTTTGGAATAAGCCACCCTACTCTTCTGCGCCTAGTCCGAAAGGTTTTCCCATTCTCCTACAGTTGCGTTGCAATCTCGATCGTAGTAGACAAAAAGACCATAGTGATCTCCATCGTATCGCTCCTGATAGTAATAGGAGACTATCTGCCGATCGGGATTGAACTCTACACCACGCCTGTATGCAATCAGAGTTTCCTCCCCAGTCAATACTTCCCACTTTGTTTCAGCCACTGGGTCCAGTTCATCGAGTCCGACAGGGAGTTTGCAATATCCATCTACAGTCACAGTCGTGTGAGCAGCCTCAAGATTGCTGATCCTTTCTGAGAGCGCAGCAACCTGTTCCGCCAACCCCTCCAAAGTCAGGTCGCCTTGCGCGAAAAGCAAAGTTGGAACCAAAAGGACCGCTAAACAGAGGGCAATCACAGACCCTTTGATGATTCGTTGCATCATGGTTTTCCTCTCTTTCGCCTCTTCATTCGGACTCTTATCGGCTCACTTCCACCAAATTCAACCCCAACAACGCCCCCAGCGCATCCTTCTCCGAAATATCCGCATCCCACCCATACGCCGCCGCCACCGCCGCATCCAGCGCCGTGTGCGCATCCGCCAGCCACTGCGGCCGCGCGTTGTACAGATTCGTCAACGTGCGCGCCTTCAACGCCTTCGCCGCCGCCTCGTCACGCGCCGCCGCCCGCTTCGGATACCCCGCCACCGGCTCATCCACCCACTCCACCCATTCCGGCGGATTCAGCCAGCGTTCGCGCAACGCAACCAGCCGCCGCGCCGCATCCGCAATCGCCACCGCGCGCGCATCTTTCGCATAGTCAACAGCAGCAATGTCGGGGGACAGCCCGGGCGGAAAGGGGAACGTCTGAAAAGTCGTGGTCGGCGTGTAGCGCGGCCGGTCTTCCAAGCTGGTGCCTAGCCGCAGCGACCACGCTTCGTGAAACCGGCTGTGGAGTATTCCGAAAGTCGTGTCATCGTCGCGGGCAATTGCGATCAGTTGATGATCGGGACAGACACGGGCGTCAAGCCAAACAAACAGGCGATACTTGGCGACGGTCGGCGTGGCAATGTACCGGGACAGGCCATCCAGTGCCTTCCACATTACAGGTCGGGGCGCTTCGTGGCGCCACCAGAAATCTCTAACCTTCCTATTTCGGTTGAGTTGGCGCGCCGGCTTCACATTTTCGGCTATATGAGAGAACGGCATTTCGTAGAGTGCAGCCTCCCCTGCATCCAGTGTCCATCCAAAATCCACAATCCACTTCCCAGCAGGCCGACGGGTCAGGTCTCTGCCGTTTACCCATGGCTTGAGAACATCGGAGTTCGGTTGACCGCTTGGGTTTGCTGGCAGTTGAAGCCAATCCCGCGCCACATCCCCCGCAATATCAAATGGGCCGTTCTTGGTATCTCCCATGAATGCTACATTTGCATTTCGGGGCAAGGCTTTTGCCTTCGTGAGATCGACGGTCCCCGCGGTAAGGTCAGCGTTGACACTTGAGACCTGTTTCCCATCATGGAACGTAGAAAGCCCCCCATCTCTGCCCGCAAAGCAGACCAGCGAAACACGCACCGCCGCCCCATCCACCACCCACGGCTCGTCCGCCCAGGCATCGTAGATCACGCCCTGTTCGACAATCCGGTCCAGCACGGCCCGGTTGCGCCCGCCCCGGATAGAATTCGTCGCCACCAGGCCGGCGCGGCCGAGCTTCCCGTCCGCCACCAGCCGCGCCGCCTTGTCGAACCAGTGGCACACCAAGTCGGCCTCGCCGTGAATCCGCTCCCTATAGAGCCGCTGCAACGCCTCCACATACGCCCCGCCTAACACGCCCTGTAGCAACTTGCCCCCCAAAAACGGCGGATTGCCGATCACCGCATCCGCCTCCGGCCACGCCGGTTCCCCCCCGTCCGCCGCCAAAATCGCATCGCGGCACTCTATCGTCTCCAGCGGCTCCAAAATCGGATCGCGCGCCCCGCTGAACCCGTTGCGCCGCATCCACTGGATCTCCCCGATCCACACCGACACCCGCGCCAACTCCGCCGCGTACGGGTTGATCTCGATTCCCTTCACGTTCGCCGGGCCAACCGCCGGAAACGCCCGCTGCAATCCCATCGACTCCGCCTCCAACTGCACCCGGTGCTCCACGTCCTTCAACGCATGAAGCGCCAGGTACAGGAAGTTCCCCGACCCGCACGCCGGGTCCAGCACCGTGAACCCCCGCAACCGCTCCAAAAACCCGCGCAGCTGCTCCTCGGCCCGCCCCCGCCAGCGCGTCTGTCCGCCTCTCGACCCGGCCGTGTCCGCCCGCTCCAGGCACAACCCGATCTCGGCTCTCGTCTTCTCCCACCCCTTCAACCACGGGCGCACCACAACCGGCTCCACGATCTGCATGATCTTCTCGCGGTCCGTGTAGTGCGCCCCCAGCTGCGCACGCTTGGCCGGGTCCAGCCCGCGCTCAAACAGCGTCCCCAGGATCGACGGGTCGATCTCGCTCCAGTCCAGCGCCGCCGCCTCCAGCGTCGTCTCGATCTCGCTCCGCGCCAGCGGCAGCGCCGCGTCGCTGTCGAACAGCCCGCCATTGAACCACGCCACCGTCTCAAACCCGACCCGCCCGCCCGTCGCCATCGTTCCAAACAGCTCGCGCGCCATCATCTCAAAGTCGTCCGGCCTGCGCCGCGCGTGCTCCAACATGCGCGTGAACATCTCGTTCGGCAACAGCCCCACGTCCTCGGCGAACATGCAGAAGACCAGCCGGTTGACGAAATGCGCCACCTCCTGCGGGTCGTGGCCGCGCGCCCGCAACGCCTGCGCCAGCGACGCGAACGCCCTCGCCGCCCGCTCCGTCAACGCCTGCCGGCTCTCCCCCGGCCGCAGCCGCTCCGGCTCCGACATCGCCCACTTCAACCTGTCCCGCACCGCCCCGTCCGCCAGGTCCCCCAACCTGAACTCGTGGACCTCGCTCACGCTGTTCGTCCAGTTCGTATGAATGCGGAATCGCGTCATGTCCGACACGATCAGCAGCGGCGGGTTCTCCAGCGCCAGCGCATACTGCCTTAACTGGTTGAACGCCGCGTCCAGGTTCTTGTGCGGCCCCTTGTACTCCCACGCGAAACAGTGCCGCCTCCACACATCCGCCCAGCCGCTGCCGCCCGTATCCTTGCGCGCCCCCCGCTCAAAGCAGTACCGCTGCCCGCTCGGATCATCCTCCGCCGGCGTCGGCTCGCCCAGCAGCCGGCACAGGTCGATGAAATGCTCCTGCGCCGCCGAACTCTCCTTCAGCTCCGACGCCCGCCACTTGCCAATAAACTCCTGCGCTCCCATCTCCATGCCCCCATCCCCTGTCTCCCATCCCCTGTCTCCCAGCCCCTGTCTCCCAACCCCTACCCCCTATCCCCTACCCCCTATCCCCTACCCCCTACCCCCTAACCCCTCTCCCCTACCCCCTCCCCCGCCGCGCCCACAGTCTATCCTATCCCCCAAGGCGGGCCAATCCTCGCCCGCCAGAGAAGCTTCCCCCATCCCGCCCGCCGCCGCCCATGCCGGCCCTTCGTTCCTGCCGCCCATCTGGCGCCGCGCGCTCTGCAAAATGTGGGCCGGATTTGGCGAGCTCTCTCTCTGGAACAGATTGCCCTCTCGATCAGTCTCGCCCGCAACCCATGCCGCTGCCCACAGGCCGCCCAAGCCCACTTCCATTTCCGACCCCACCCATCGCTTCGGCTCGCATCCCAAAATTTGGGGCCGCGTACACGTAGCGGGCGTTCAAGCGATAGCGCTGGGGGAACGCCCGCAACATCTGTCAGGCACTTGACATTTGCCCTTCGCGACGCGCGCTGTACAACCGTTCACCACTGTACGCGCGAATGCTGCTCGCAAGACTACCGAACCGAAACTTACTCGAATCAAGCAGAGCTTCGTGGACGTCTGCCAGTCTGCTGGCAGCTGCCTCTCCGCCTTCTGTGCCACCGCCATGGTCGGAACAGCTCTTGCTAGACCTGATGTGAGTCCCCTTTGAAACCGGCACTTTTCGAGTGCATAAATCATCTGAATCGTGGCCGCCTAGCCTGACCTTACGCATAACGCAATCCGGCAAGAAGCAGGTTCCCGCTTGAACGCCCACCAGTTCCCTCCGCAACGCCGTTCCCTAATCCTTCGTGCCCCTTCGTGCCCTTCGTGGATCTCCCAGCCCTACCATCTGACCATAGCCTGTCGGAAACGCACCCCTTATTATTGGTTGAACCTTTTCCCCACCCACCCCTGCCGCGCCAATACCTCCCCTGTCCAAAGCAAAAGATTTCAGAGTGTGCTACATTGCTTTCGCACCACCAAAAATTGCCTCGCCGCCCGCCTGCGGCGACAACAATTTCCCAGCCCAAAGCAAAAGATTCCACAATGTGCTACTTTGGTTCCGTAGCGCCAAAAAAAACTCCAGCCGCAAGCCTGCGGCGACCACACAAAGGAAGAGTAGAAATGACTTCAACACCTTGCAAAGGCCTCAAGCAAGACTGGACCCCCTGCCGGCATTTGCCGCCAGCCGCGCGCTTGCCGTGTGGCACCGAAAATTCTTGCCCAATCTCTCGTGAACTCTCGTGAACTCTCGTCCATCTCTCGTGAAGTGTTCCTGCCTGGTCAACCCCTCCATCCGCCGCAAAAAGGCCTCCAGCCCGGCCTGTGCCCGGCCCGCGCCGCGACGCGCGTTGCCTCCGCCTGCCACCCCGTCTGCCGTGATAAACCCAAAATTTCATGCCCAATCTCACGTAAACTGTCGTAGAACTCTCATACAACTCTCCTGCCTGCCAACCCATCCAACCGCCGCAGTAAAACTTTCAACACAAATCCCATTTGAAACCCGGACTCTCCGGGCGCATAAGGCAACTGAATCGTGGCCGTCTCACCTGCCCTTACGCAATACGCATTACCCAATCCGGCAAGAAGCAGGTTCCCCAGCGAACGCCCATCAGTTCCCTCCGCAACGCCCTCCCTATCCTTCGTGCCCCTTCGTGCCCTTCGTGGATCTCCCAGCCCTGCCATCTGACCATAGGCTGTCGGGAACCCACCCCCATTCTTGGCTGAACCCCTCCCCGCCCCCCTGCCGCGCCAATACCTCCCCTGTCCAAAGCAAAAGATTTCAGAGTGTGCTACATTGCTTTCGCACCACCAAAATTGCCTCGCCGCCCGCCTGCGGCGACCACACAAAGGAAGGAAAGAAATGTCTTCAACACCTTGCAAAAGCGTAAAGAAAGACGGCGCCCCCTGCCGCGGCAACGGCCTCGAGCAGCTCGACGGCTACTGTATCGCCCACGCCCCCGCCGACAAAGCATGGCAATGGCGCTCACGCGGCGGCAAGGCCTCGTCAGCCGCCGCCCGCGCCGACAAACGCATACCCGAACGCCTGGGCAACGCCATCGATAAACTGTCCAGGGGCATGGACCAAGTCCTCGAGGGCAAGCTCGAACCCGCCGCCCTCTCCGCCATTTCCCGCGCCGCAAAGGTGCTCATCGAACTCTACCGCCTCGCCGATCACGAGATGGACCTGATTCGCGCCGAGGAAACCGCCGCCGCCGCCGCTCAGGTCGCCGGTGCCGCTGGCGACCCCCAACTCCTCGACGCTGCCGCCGCCATCACCGCCTGGCAAGACCAGTACAGGATCAGCTCCCTGATCGACCAGGGCCTTGTCGCGCCCGAACCTGTAGAAACGAAAGGCAAGAACCAACCACAGGCCCGCGTCCTGACCGCCGCCGGCAGACAGCGCTTCGGCTACCAGCGACTGACCAAGTACACAAGGAGGGATATCGACGTCTGCAGAGAACTGGTGATAGACAACCCTCCTGAAGGACATGATCTGCCCGTCGCACTCTATGACCTGTACTTTATCCGTAAGAACCTGAACGAGCTCCTCACCGACTGCGCGCCCGCTTCCCCGCCCGTAGTGGACGCCCTGACCGGCCAGCCCCTCAGCCGGCTGCCGGCCGCTGTCATACCGGCGACCGTGCCAATCGTCGGCCCCGGCCAGGCCGAACAGGCTGCAAAAAACCTGCAGGACCTGCTCCAGCATGCCAACAAGCTGACCCGGCAAATCGAAGACCTGTACGAGAAACGTTATGGGGATCCGTACCACTATGAGGAAGAGAAGGAGGAAGAAGAGAAGGCCAACAAGCCGGCAAACCTCGAGGAGATCCGCCGCCATCTCACCGATTTCTCGTTAGCCTGCAGCCTTTTGCCACAAGTGTCTTCAGATGAATAACATATGATTTTATACGACTCGCGCGCGGCCAACTCGTCCTCGCCGCGCATGCGCCGGGCCAAGACCCCTTTCGCCCGCTGCCCATGCACGAAGCCCGCGATCTGCGCCGCCGCCGTTAATCATCCCCATCACATAAATCCCATGAATCAAAGTTCAAACAAATGCCAACCAGCCCTCATAAATGCGCTCATACCTGTCAACCCCTCCATCCGCCGCAAGAGGGCCTCCAGCGCGGCCTGTGCCCGGCCCGCGCCGCGACGCCCGCGGCCTCCGCCTGCCACCCCATCTGCCGTCATGCGCCCAAAATTTCTTGCCCAATCTCACGTAATCTCTCGTAATCTCTCATACAACTCTCGCACCTGCCAACCCATCCAACCGCCAAAGGAAAGCTTCCAACATGAATCCCATTTGAAACCCGGTCTCTTCGGGCGCATAAAGCAACTGAATCGTGGCCGTCTCACCTGCCCTTACGCAACACGCATTTCGCAATACGCATTACGCAATACCCAATTCAGAAAAAGCGAGTTCCCGCTGTGGACGCACACTGGATCTGTATGCCCTGCCCCATGCGCCTTCAATCGAAACACATTGCAATAGGATTTGGACCGGCATTGACCATCCGCAGACCCTGTACACCTTGGCCGGGATTACGAGCTCTGCTTTCGCTTCCGCTGCACACTGATGACCCGCTCCTGTCACGCCCCCAGCCTCCCGAACGTGAGACCGGGAAAAATTCCATTTCACTTTTCGAAAGATAGGCCCTTTTTGCGCGCCACTTCGCGCCACTTCGCGCCACTTCGCGACGAATCACGACGAATCACGACCAAACACGCCCCGCCTCTCCACCGTCCCCGCCGCCATCCTCGAACTCGACCCAGCCTCAACCCGTCAGATCCCTTGGCCGCGCGCCACAATTCCTACCCACTTCGGTGATTTCCCCTGAGCTGGATTCAATTGACGCAGGCCCACGAGCGCCTGACCCAATTTGTGCCGGTGCCCTCGCCCCGGTTTGCAGAATTCGACCATATGTGCTATTCTCTACCCATGCCTGAATCTGCATGTGCCGCCCAATTATGCAAAAGTACCAGTCCCTCCCACTGCGCCCCTGCGCGGTTTCACGTAAAGGCGGATGCAACGAACGCCACAATGTACGTTTTGTGCGCATTCCGTCCACCACCCGCCCGCCTGCCCCAACCAAATCGCACCGGCTTATCATCAACTGATCGACCTGTGGCGGCGAGTGCAGCGGCCCCCTCCATACAGCGTCTCCGCCCACCCGTGCCCCAATCGCCGCAGATTGCCCCGTCAGCCCGCGCAGGCTGCCCTGCCGGCCTCCTGCCCCACCCACAAGAGGCACTCCCATGACGCCGCCTGTTACCGACCCATTCCAATTCGACGACCTCCTGACCCCCGCCCAGCGCGCCCTGCGCGACCAGGTGCGCGCCTACATGGAGACCGTCGTCAAACCCGCCATCAACGACTACTGGGAACGCGCCGAAATCGCCCTCCCCCTCGCCCTCGGCCTGCGCGACTTCCCCATCGTCGGCGGGACCCAGCGCGGCTACGGCTGCGCCGGACTGGACTGCGTGAGCGACGGCCTCGTAAAGTACGAGCTGTGCCGCGTCGACGGCTCGGTCAGCACCCTGTTCGGCGTCCACTCCGGCCTCGCGATGGGCTCGATCGGCATGCTCGGCTCGGACGAGCAGAAGCAGCGCTGGCTGCCCGGCATGGCGCGCATGGAGAAGCTCGGCGCCTTCGCCCTGACCGAGCCGCAGCAGGGATCCGACGCCGCCCACGTGCAGACGACCGCCCGCCGCGCCGGCGAGCAGTACGTCCTCAACGGCCACAAACGCTGGATCGGCAACGCCACCATCGCCGACCTGCTGATCGTCTGGGCGCGTGACGAAAGCGGTCGCTTCGGCGGCTTCGTGCTCGAAGACCCGGCGCAGCTGCCCGGCTTCACCGCCACCGCCATGACCGGCAAGATCTCCAAGCGCGCCGTGCATCAGGCCGAAATCATTCTTGACGATGTCCACCTCCCCGCGGCCAACCGCCTGGCCCACTGCAACAGCTTCCGCGACGTGACCGCAGTGCTTGGCAATACACGCGCCGGCGTGGCCTGGGAAGCGGTCGGTCTCGCCGCCGGTTGCTACGAGATCGCCCTGCAATACGCCTGCCAGCGCCAGCAGTTCGGCAAACCGATCGCCGCCTTTCAACTGGTCCAGGCCAAGCTGGTCGAAATGGCGTCCGACCTGGTGCAGTCGCAGTTGCTCGTCTGGCGGCTGGCCCAACTGATGGAGGCCGGCAGCGCCACCTCAGGTCAACTCTCGCTCGCCAAACAGAGTTGCGCGGCCAAGGCCCGCCGCGCCGCCGCCCTGGCGCGTGAGATCCTCGGCGGCAACGGCATCCTGCTCGACAACCACGCCGCCCGCCTCTTCACCGACGCCGAAGCCACCTACACCTACGAAGGCACCAACGAGATCAACCTCCTCGTCGCCGGCCGCGAACTGACCGGAATCGGCGCCTTCGTCTGATCTGGACTGTGTTGGCGGCGTCATCCAATTCAGGTTGACCAATCCGAACCCTGGCACTACAATCCTTCCACCAGCCCCCGCCCCTGCGCCCGCCAGCCGCACCGCCAGTAGCCAAGGAGCCATCGCATGCTGTCCGGCCTGATGATGGACTATCCCCTCACCATCGACCGTGTTCTGGAGCACGGCAACCGCCTCTATCCTTACAAGCAGATCAGGACCAAGTTGCCCGGCGGCGGCCTGCACATCTACACCTACCGCGACCTGTATGGGCGGGTCAAGCGGCTCTGCAATCTGCTCGATGGGCTGGGCGTCGCGCCGGGCGATCGCGTCGGCACCTTCGCCTGGAACAACTACCAGCACGTCGAACTCTACTTCGGCGCGCCGGGCGCGGGCGCGGTCGTGCACACGCTCAACATTCGCCTCTTTCCCGAGCAGCTGGCCTTTATCATCAACCACGCCGAGGACAAAGTGATCTTCATCGACGCCACGCTGCTGCCGCTCATCGAAGCGATTGCGGCCGAGATCGGCGCGGTCGAGCACTTCGTGCTCTTCAACACGCCGCCGGAGGGCGTAGAGGCGAAGCTGCCCGGCCAGATTCACGATTACGAGGCTTTGATGGCCGTCGCCAGCGAAGATTACAGCTGGCGCGTGGAGGACGAAAACCAGGCGATGGGCCTCTGCTACACCAGCGGCACGACCGGCCATCCCAAGGGCGCGCTGTATAGCCACCGCTCCATGTATCTGCACACCGTCGGCGCATGCCAGGCCGCCGCCATCGGCCTCATTGAGAACGACGTCATCATGCCCGTCGTCCCCCAGTTTCACGCCATGGCCTGGGGCCTGCCCTACGCCGCCATCAACGCCGGCTCCGACCTCGTCCTGCCCGGCCCGCACATGCAGCCGTCAACTCTCGCCGCGCTGATCGAAGAGGAGCGCGTCACGGTCGCGGCCGGCGTGCCGACCATCTGGAACGGCCTCTACCACGAACTCAAGCAGAATACCCGCGACATCTCCTGTATCCGCGCGCTGGTGGTGGGCGGCTCGGCCATGCCCCGCAGCCTGATCGAAGCCTACGAGCAGGAACTGGGGGTCAACGTTGTCCATGCCTGGGGCATGACGGAGATGTCGCCGCTGGGGACGATATCCAAACTGCTCAGCCGCCATCGGGGCCTGCCGCTGCAGCAGCAGTGGGATGTCAAGGCCCGCCAGGGCTATCCGATTTCCGGTGTGGAGATGCGAATCGTCAGCGACGAGGGCGCCGAACTGCCCTGGGACGGCGAGAGCCTGGGCGAGCTACAGGTGCGCGGGCCGTGGGTGGCGCGCGCCTACTACAAGCTGGAAGGCGGCGGCGACAGCTTCACCGCCGACGGCTGGTTCCGCACCGGTGATGTCGCGACCATCACCGCCGACGGCTTCATGACCATCGTCGACCGCACCAAAGATATGGTGCGGAGCGGGGGCGAGTGGATCTCATCAGTGGAACTGGAAAACCTGCTCATGGCCCATCCGCAGGTGCTGGAGGCAGCCGTTATTGCCGTCCCCCATGAACACTGGCAGGAGCGCCCGCTGGCAGTCTGTGTCCCCACCGACAAGACGGCGCCGCCGTCGGCCGAAACATTGCGAAGTTTTCTGGAACCGCAGATCGCCGGATGGTGGATGCCGGACGAGTTCGTGCTGATCGACGAAATTCCCAAGACCGGCACCGGTAAATTCGACAAAAAGGTTCTGCGCGAGCGCTTCGCCGTCTGAACGCCTTCGCGCTCAGACCGCCTCGTCCCACGCCTGCCGCAGCATTTCGATGCTCTTGGGCACCGCGGTCGCGGCCTCCTCCGCCCCCTCCATCTCAATCGAGCAGTAGCCGCGCCAGCCCGCGTCCAGCAGAATACGGAAAACGCGGGCATAGTCGAGATCGAGCGTGTACCACGAGCCACCGCCCGGGTAGGTCTTGGCATGGGCCAGGCGCACGTGGGGCGCAATGCGCGCCATCGCCGCGTACATATCCTCTTCAAAAATGAAGTTGCCCATATCGAGGATCGCTTGCAACCAGGGCGAGTCGATCGTCTCGATGATGCGGGCCATGTCCTGCGCGAAGGTCGTCAGGCCCCAGTGGTTCTCCAGCAGCAACTGCACGCCCCGCTGCTCCGCCCGCGGCAAACAGCGCTCAATTGCGTCGATCACCCACCCAAAGGCGTCGTCCATCGTGTAACCTTCCCACGGCTCCACCCATCCCTTGGCCTTGATCAGGTCGTCGAAGCTGCCCTGTTTGCGGAAGCCGCCCGAGTTGACGCGGATCGACGGAATCCCCATCTCGTGCGCCAGATCGATGCAGTGCAGCGTGTGGTCGACATGCTGTTGGCGCACGTCCGCGTCGTCGTGGACAAAGTCCTGATGGATCGACAGATTGTACAGGTCCAGCCCCAGCGTGAACGCCTGCCGCTTGAGCTTCTGCAGGTAGGCGTTCTCCTCCGATTCCATCTGCCGGTGCAGAATCTCCACACCGTTCAACCCCAACGCCGCCGCCGCGTCGAGCACGCCCTCGATCGGGGTATTCTGCTCGGTGAAATGCCAATATGAGTAGGTCGACGTGCCCAGGCGCAGGCTGCTGCCATGGGCGACGCTCCCGTTGTTGCTCGAAACGCTATCGGCAGCTGTCATGGGTCTCCTCCTGCCAGACTGTCAACTCGAAATTGTCTGCATAACGGGCGCTCAGGCGTCGGTAACGCATCCCTCCGAGGCGTCTGAAACCGTCCTGATGTACTTCCAGAGAACGCCGCTCGTGGCTTTGTACTCGGGTGCATGCCAGGCAGCTTCACGGTGTTCTATCTCCGCCGTCTCGACCTCCAGCGTGAGCCTGTTGTTGTCGGCGTCGATCGTGATTGTGTCGCCGTTCTGCGCCAGCGCCAGCAGTCCGCCTTCCTGTGCCTCCGGCGTGATGTGGCCGACCACAAAGCCGTGGCTGCCGCCGGAAAAGCGTCCATCGGTGACCAGCGCAACGTCCTTGCCCAGCCCCTTGCCCATGATCGCCGCGGTGATGCTCAGCATCTCCCGCATCCCCGGCCCGCCCTTCGGCCCCTCGTAGCGGATGACGACCACGTTACCCGGCAGCACCTCGTTGCTCTCGATGCCAGCCAGGCAGTCCTCCTCCGAGTCATAACAGACGGCCGGGCCGCTGAAAAGGAGGCCCTCCTTGCCCGTGATCTTGGCCACCGCGCCCGTTTCGGCCAGATTGCCATAGAGGATCTGCAAATGCCCCGTTTGCTTAAGCGGCTTGTTCACCGGCATGATGATCTTCTGCCCCTCGCTCAAATCGGGCAAATCGGCCAGATTTTCCGCCAGCGTCTTGCCGGTAACCGTCATGCAGTCGCCGTGCAAAAGGCCCTCCCGCAGCAGCATCTTCTGCACCGCAGGGACGCCGCCCACCTCGTAAAGGTCCTCCATCACGTACTGGCCGCTGGGCTTCAGATCTGCCAGCAAGGGCGTGCGGTCGGAGATCTCCTGGAAATCGTCGATTGACAGTTGCGCGTTCGCCGACTTGGCAATCGCTATCAGGTGCAGCACGGCGTTGGTAGAGCCGCCGAGAACAACGGTGACGGTGATGGCATTCTCAAACGCCTCGCGCGTCAGAATGTCCTGCGGCTTGAGGTCCATCTCGAGCAGATTGCGGATCGCCGCGCCGGCCTCGATGCACTCCTGCTGTTTATCTTCGCTGCTGGCCGGATAGGAGGAGCTGTAGGGCAGGCTCATCCCCAGCGTCTCAATCGCTGAGGCCATCGTGTTGGCCGTGTACATCCCCCCGCACGCGCCCTCGCCGGGGCAGGCGTTGCGCAGCACCTCACGCATCTGCTCCTCGTTGATGTCCGCCGCCAGATACTGCCCATAGGCTTCAAACGCGGAGATGATGTCCAGCTTCTGCTCTCCGCCGTTTTCGGGCAGCCGCAGATGGCCCGGGCGGATCGTCCCGCCGTAGACCATCAGACTGGGCCGGTTGACGCGCGCCATCGCCATCAGCACGCCCGGCATGTTCTTGTCGCAGCCGGGCAGCGAAATGTTGGCGTCATACCACTGCGCGCGCATGACCGCCTCAATCGAGTCGGCGATGATGTCACGGCTCAGCAAAGACAGCTTCATCCCCGATGTGCCCATCGAGATGCCGTCGCTTACGCCGATCGTGTGGAAGATCAGGCCGACCTGCCCCGCCTCCTGCACGCCCTGCTTCACGCGCCGGGCCAGGGCGTTCAGGTGCATATTGCAGGTGTTGCCTTCCCAGCCCATCGAGGCGATGCCTACCTGCGGCTTTTTCATGTCCTCGTCGCTCAGCCCGACCCCGTAGAGCATCGCCTGCGAGCCGACCTGAGAGATCGTCTGCGTGAGCACGCTGCTGTACTTATTGAGTTTGTGATTGGTTGTCGCTGCCATGAGACTCTCTTTCCCGTTCAAAGGATGGTTGGCCCGCGTCTGTATAAAGCCGCCAGGTACCGGGCTGCCGCCGCCCCGGCTACCGTCTGAACTATCCGGCTCCGGGAAGCTCCGCGCGCAAATGGCTGCCCGAATGAACCGGTGTTTCACGCGCAACGTGCTCGTTCGGTGGCAACGTCGCCTTGCTTGCCGTCGTATCGACACCCTCAATCCGGTCACCAGTGAGCAGGAAGTACTCGACCGCATCGTAGATCGCGGTCCAGCTGGCCTCGATGATGTTGGTGCTCGCCCCGACCGTCGTCCAGTTGCGAACGCCATCAGTGCTGGTGATCAGCACGCGCACCGACGCGCCCGTGCCCCGGTCGCTGTTGAGGATGCGTACCTTGTAGTCCAGCAGGTGCATGTGGTCAAGCTGCGGGAAATGGTGCTGGATCGCCTTGCGCAACGCCAGCATCAGCGCATTCACCGGCCGGTGCCCTCCGCCACCTCGTGATAGACATGCTCTCCCACCTCGACCTTGACGGTCGCCTGCGATGAGAGCACGCGCCCGGCGCGGTTCGCTACAGCCGCCGTGTAGTCGATTAGTGTGAAGCAAGGGCGATACCCCTCCCCGGAACGCCGCAACATCAGATCGACGCTTGCTTCGGCGCTCTCGAAGGCAAAGCCGATATTCTCCAACTCCTTGATCTGCTGCAGCACTGCGCGCTCCTACTCGCGTGACAGCCCCTCTACGCCGAACTCGTCCGCCTTGATCGTGATATTGTCCTTGCCGCTCAGCTCGCTGACCAATACACGCGTCTGGTTGCCGATTTTCTCCGGCTCAATGTGCTGGTAACTGTCGACATTTTTCAGGACGGCATTCACGTGTGTGCCGCCCTTGTGGGCGAAGGCGCTGTGGCCGACAAAAGGCTGATGCCTACTGGGTCGCAGATTCGCCAGTTCGTTGACATAGTGGCTGAGGTCGGTCAGGCAGGCCAGTTTTACCGTCGACACCATTTCGTAGCCCATCTTCAACTGCAAATTGGCGATGATGCTCACAAGATTGGCGTTGCCGCAGCGTTCGCCGTAGCCGTTGATCGTGCCCTGGACATGCGTGCAGCCATTGCGGATCGCCTCCAGCGAATTCGCGACCGCGCTGTCGCTGTCGTTGTGCGCGTGGATTCCCAGCCTGATATTCCGCGTCCTCCGACCTGCGCCCCCTGCCCGGCCGTTGCCCTTCTCACCCGATCGCGAATCTCCGGTGTTCAGTTCGCCGCGCACAGTGCGGACGATTTCGCCGAGCTCCCAGGCCAGGCTGCCGCCGTTGGTATCACACAGGACAATGCAGGATGCGCCACCCGTTATCGCCTCCCTGAGCGTTGCCAGCGCATAGGCTGCGTTCTCCTTGAAGCCGTCGAAGAAATGCTCGGCGTCGTAGATCACCTCTTTGCCGCGCCCCGCGAGATAGGCCACCGACGCACGGATCATGTGCAGATTCTCCGCCGCGGTCGTCTGCAAAACGTCGCGCACGTGCAGATCCCAACTCTTGCCGAAGAGCGAGATCACCGGCGTGTCCGCCTCCAGCAGCAGCTGCAACTGCGGATCAGCCTCCGGCTCCGTATCGCGCCGGCAGGTCGAGCCGAAAGCCGTGAGCCGCGCCCGTCTCAGCTTGAGTTCACGTCGCGCCTTTTCGAAGAACTCCATGTCCTTCGGGTTGGAACCGGGCCAGCTGCCCTCGATGAAGTCCACGCCGAACTCATCCAGACGGGCGGCGATATGTAATTTGTCGTCGCAACTGAACGAAACGCCCTCTGCTTGGGCGCCATCACGCAATGTGGCATCAAATATTTGAATCGTCATTCTTCCTGACCTCGTGCAAAAGAAAGCGCTATAAATGGCCCCGTGGCAGCCGCCGTCTTGACCTGAACCAGTCTGTCAATTTTCATCCTGTCGCCTGCAAACCGGCGGCGATTCCGTTGATGGACAGCAGTATCGCCTGCCGCAACCGCGGGTCGTCATCGGCAGAGAGATCGCCGTCCGGCGTGCGTCCGCCGCCGTTTCGCTGCTTGTTGAGCAGCGCGACCTGGATATAGTTAAGCGGATCGACATAAGGGTTGCGCAGATTGATGCTGCGCTGGAGCCACGGTTCATGGTCCAGTAAGGCATCCTGCCCGGTAATCCCAAGTATGATCCGTTCCGTCAGCCGAAACTCCTCGATGATCTCGCCAAAGATCGCGCTGCGCGTCCCTGGCTCGGCCAAAGAGGCGTACAGCGCCGCGATCGTCATGTCCGCCCGTCGCATCGAAAGCTGTGCCAGGTCGATGACCGTGCGAAAGAAGGGCCAGTCTCGATACATCCTCTGCAAAACTGCCATCCGCTGCGGCGATTCCGCCCGCAGTCCCGTTCCCAGCCCATACCAGCCCGGCAGATTCACCCGGCTCTGCGTCCAGGCAAAGACCCAGGGAATCGCGCGCAGATCGGAGATTTCCGTCGTTTCGCGGCGCTTGGCCGGCCGCGAACCGATGTTCATCTGCGCCAGCTGTTCAATCGGCGTCGCTTCGTGAAAGTAGCGCAAGAAGGAGGGCTTCTCCACCAGTGTCCGATACTTGCGCTCGGCGCGTTCGCTGGTCTCCTCCAAAATACCCGCCCAACTCTCTTCGAAGGGGCGCGAGGAGTTGCCTCCCCTCTCCTCACCATCGGCCTGCGGTTGGCTTTTCTCGCAGCTTGCCAGCAGAACCGCGTTGACCAGCTGCTCCAGATGGCGCTGAGCGACGGCTCGGTTGCTATAGCGCGCGCTGATCACCTCCCCCTGCTCAGTGATCTTGATCCGCCCCTGCACCGACCCTGGCGGCTGCGCCAGAATCGCCCGGTTGGCCGGTCCGCCGCCGCGGCCGATCGAGCCGCCCCGCCCATGAAAGAGCGTCAACGACACGCCGTGTTCGCTGCACGTCTCGGCCAGCCTCTTCTGCGCCTGGTAGAGAATCCACGTCGACCGCAGGTAGCCGCCGTCCTTGTTGGAATCGCTGTAACCGATCATGATCTCCTGGCGATTGCTACGTTGCGTCAGGTGCCGCCGGTAAATCGGCGACTGAAACAGCGCTTTCATAACCTCCGGCGCCCTGAGCAGATCCTCGATCGTCTCGAACAGGGGCGCGATGTCGATCTTCCCGAACAGACCGGCGTCCTTCGCCAGCAGCAGCACTTCCAGGACATGGCTGACTGAGGTGGTCATGCTGATGATGTAGGCGCCGATAGCCTGAGGCGCGATCTGCTCATGCGCCTGACCGATGAGCCGGAACAGGGCGACGGTCTCATTCGTCTCGCCGCTGTACTGTAAGCGCGCTGTCAGCGGACGCGGGCTATCGATCTCCTCGACCAGCAGCTGCGTCCGTCCGACCTCCGGCAGCGCCATGTAATCGAAATGACGTCCGCGATTGTAACGATTCAGCAACTCTGCCACCGCCTGCCTGTGGCGGTCCGAGTGCTGTCGAATGTCCATCGAAGCCAGATGAAAGCCGAAAATACGTGCCTGCTGCACCAGCCGGGCAAACCGCCCTTCAGCCAGCCGCCAGCCTCTGTTCTGGCGCAGGCTGCGCTGAATCAGTTCCAGGTCGCCTATGAATTCGTCGGCGTCCCTGTAGGCCCACGGATCCGGTCTCTGCGCCCTCCAACTCTCCCTGTTCTGCGCCAAAGTCGCGCCAAGCCGCCGGTATATCAGAATCATCTTCTGGCGGTACGGCTCCAGCGAGAAGCGCTCAAGCCGGGCTTTGTCGCCTTCCGGCGCACGCTCCAGGTCCCGCGCCAGGCTGGCGAGAAATTCCTGCGAAAAGCCGCCGCGTGTATTGGCCACACTCAGATGACCGTACATGCCGACCACTGTGCGGCGGTACAGTTCCAACGCCTGCTCTTTCTGTTGACGTAAGGCATTTTCAGTGACTGCCTGCGTCACAAACGGATTGCCGTCGCGGTCACCGCCGATCCATGAACCGTAACGCAAAAAGGTAGGCAGACGGCCGACAGCATCCTCTGACGCGACGCCGAAAGTTTCACCAGGATAAGTACTTTCCAGTGCCCGCTCCAGCTCCGCGTAGATCTCCGGTATCAGATCAAAAAGAGTCGTATCGAAGAAATACAGGCCTTCCCGGACCTCATCCAACACATCCGGGCGGCGTTCCCGGTTCACATCGCTCTGCCATAGCGAGACCACGATCTCCCGAATCTTTTCCCAGGTCGCGCTCTTTTCGCTGGTCAGAAGGACGCCGGCATCCAGGTCGTGAAGCATTTTCGCCAGGTCGAGCAGTTTGAGCAGTATCGTGCGGCGTTTGGCCTCTGTAGGATGCGCCGTAAAGACCGGCTGAATCAACATTCCTTGCAGAAGCTGGCGTATCTCAGCGGGCTGCGTGCCGCCAGCACGCAGCCTCTCGACCGCCGCGGCGATCGTCTCAGGCATGGGCAGACCTTCCTCCTCCGCCCGCGCTGCCCTTTGCCGAATGACCCGCACCCGCTGCTGCTCCTCCGCCAGGTTGACCAACTGAAAGTAGGTCGTGAATGCCTTGAGAACGCCAAGCGTTCCGTCCAGGTCATCCACCAGTTGACTGCTGCGCCGCTCGACCAGCGCGCCGGCGTTCACATCTCCCTGGCGTTGGGCGCGGGTCAGCGAGCGCAACGTCTCCACCAGATCGAGGATCTCCTGTCCCTCCTGCTCGACAATCGTTTCGCCCAGCAGGTTGCCAAGCTGGCGAACCGTCCATCGCAGCCTGGCATCGGCGTCGGCAGGCGCCGCCATGCTCTCCCGTGGGATTGCCACGTTTCAACCACCTCGCTCAGCGCATCTGCAAGTAAGCCAATGGGTTATCCCACCGGCAACGTCAATCGAATGACGCATCCTCTAACGTAGAACCAAATACGGAATAGGCAAAACCTGAAGTTGGTCTGACCAACGCGAACCCACGCTAAGAACCGCGCAGTGCCTGCGCCACCAGATCGCCCATCACCTCGGTGCCGGTCGTCTCCGTCCCCGGTTGAGCGATGTCCGGCGTGCGCACGCCTTCGGTCAGCACCGAATCGACAGCCGCCTCCACTGTCGCCGCCTCTTCCTCCAGCCCTAGGCTGTGCCGCAGGAGCATGGCACTGCTCAGAATCGCGGCCAGCGGGTTGGCGATCCCCTGCCCGGCGATGTCCGGCGCGCTGCCGTGGATCGGCTCATAGAGACCGAGGGGCAGCTCGTGCCGGTTGCTGATGTCCCCCAGGCTGGCCGATGGCAACATGCCCATCGAACCGGCCAGCATCGACGCCTCGTCAGTGAGGATATCCCCAAACAGATTGCCCGCCACGATCACGTCGAAATCGGCCGGTCGGCGGATCAAGTGCATGGCCATGGCGTCGACTAGAATGTGCTCGACCTCCAATTCGGGATAGTCGGACAACGCTTCAGTCGCCACGCTGCGCCACAGGCGGGAGGAGGCGAGCACGTTTGCTTTGTCTACACTGGCAAGCCGACGCCTGCGCTCCATCGCCGAGTCCGCCGCCATCCGCACGACGCGGTCGATCTCCGGCCGTGTATAGACCATCGTATCGTAGGCCTCGAAATTGTCGTCGGCCTCCTTGCGCGCGCCGAAGTATATGCCGCCCGTCAGCTCGCGCACGACCAGCAGATCCACGCCCTCCAATGTTTCTTCCTTGATCGTGCTGGCCGACAAGAGCTGCGGCCGGAGCTTGACCGGGCGCAGATTGGCGAACAGGTCCAGGCTCTTGCGCAGCGCAAGCACGCCCCGCTCCGGCCTGTCGGGCATGGCCGGAGCATCCCACTTGGGCCCGCCGACGGCGCCCAGCATCACTGCTTCGGCCCTGGCAGCCGCTTCTACTGTCTCGTCCGGCAGGCTGGTTCCAAATCGATCGATCGAGCAGCCGCCGATCATCTGATGATCGAACACAAAATTGTGGCCAAAGCGCTCGGCTACAGCCGCCAAAATCTTCTTGGCCTCTGCCGTGACTTCCGGGCCGATCCCGTCCCCATCCAACATGACAATCGTGGCGTCCATAAGTGCATTTTCCTTGCGAAGAATTGCCCATCTTCAGCAAATCCACTGGGTCGAAGCCGGGCGCATGAATTGAATGGTCAGCCCAGTTCTTCGTCGCTCGCCAGCGGGCGTCTCCCGCCGAAGACGGCCAATTCAAAGATTTTGAAAAAACAGTCCACATCCTCATAGCCGATACGCCGCAACCAGTCGCATTGCAACTCCACCGGCGCCAGGATATTTGCCTGCTTGTCCTCCCGCTTGTGGTAGGCCGTCGCCACCTGGTCGCGGGTCTGGGCGCCGCTCGCGGTCAGTTGACTTGCCCACAGGCTGTCGATGAAATAGTTGTCATAGAGGGCCTCGGTGTGCGACGTCGCCGAGGAGACGTGTTCGACATTTACAAAGATGCCGCCCGGCTCCAGCAGGTCAAAAATGTCTACATAGACCTGCCGCTTGACCGGATCGGGCTGTTGGTGGATCGAGAACCCGGAGACAACCACATCGAAGGGCGCGTTGGAGGAGATGATGTCGAACCAGGAGGGGTCGGAATAGTCTACCGACGAAACGTGCAGGGACTTACTGTACGCCTGCAATTTACGAATCGTGGCCTGAATCATCGGCATCGAGAAATCGACGAGCGTTCCCCTGGCAAAGGGATATTTTTCCAGAATCGTCGCCGCTAGGATGCCGTCGCCGCAGCCCAAATCCAGAAAGTTGCGAACCGGTTGCTCGCCCAACTCAAAAGCGTTCTTCGCCCCGGCAATCACTCGCATCATCACGTCCAACTGAATCTGGGCCAGCGGGACGCCTTTGCGTTCCTGACGCAAGTAATCTTCGACCAGGCCGGGATCTTTCCACACCGAACTCTTGCTATCTGCCGCAGCCGCGCCTGCTGCCACTTGACTCATCTCCTTGCGAGTTCCCGGTTCTCGCTTCCGTGCGGCGAACAACGGACTCTTCGCTGCCGACAACGAAAACCAACAACTGTCAAAATGACGCTGCGGCCTCGAAGGCGCTGATCTGCTCCTCCTTGTCCAGTAGATAGCCCATATCGTCCAGACCGCGCAGCAGACACTGCTTGCGGAAGGGATCGATATCAAATGGCCAGGCGTTTTCTCCGTTGCCGACGTCAGGCAGGGAGACGGTCTGGCTTGCCAGGTCGATGTTGATCGTCGTCTGCGGAATCTCTTCGACCATGTCGAGAAGTTGGTCGACGCTCTCTTCCGCCAACTTGATCGGAAGGAGTCCGTTCTTCAAGCTATTGTTATAGAAAATGTCGGCAAATGCAGACGAGATCACTGCGCGGAAACCGCACTGGGTCAGCGCCCACACGGCATGTTCCCGGCTTGAGCCAATGCCGAAATTTCGGCCCGCCACCAGCACCTGCGCGCCATGAAATTGCGGCTGGTTGAGAACGAAATCCTGATTGGGGCTACCATCGCGGTTGTAGCGCCACCATGAGAAAAGACCATCGCCCATGCCCGCCTGCGTAACCGCCGTCAGGTAGCGCGCCGGGATGATCTGGTCGGTATCGACATTCTCTACACGCAGGGGCAGCGCGGTTGACTTCAGCTTCGTGAAAGGTTGCATTACAGAATCTCCCGCACGTCGATCACGCGCCCGTTGATCGCGGCCGCGGCCGCCATGATGGGACTCATCAGGAGCGAACGGCTGCCCGGACCCTGCCTGCCGACAAAGTTGCGATTACTGGTGCTGGCTACGTACTTTCCTTCCCCCGCCTTGTCATCGTTCATCGCCAGGCACATGCTGCACCCGGCCCCGCGCCACTCAAAGCCGGCCTCGCTGAAGACGCGGTCCAGCCCCTCCGCCTCGGCCTGTGCCTTGACCGCTTTGGATCCCGGCACGACCAGCGCTTCAACATGATCCGAAACCCGCCGTCCCTTGGCGATGGCCGCCGCCGCGCGCAGGTCCTCAATGCGGCTGTTGGTGCAGGAGCCGATGAAAACGATGTCCACGTGCTGCCCCTCGATCGGTTGACCTTCGGTCAGCCCCATGTATTCCAGCGCATTCAGGAGGCTGCGCCGATCAGCCGGGTCCTCGAGCTCATCCGCTCTGGGCACGCGCCCTGTGACGGCCACACCCTGGCCGGGGTTGGTGCCATAAGTCACCATCGGCGCCAGTGCCGACGCGTTCAACGTAAACTCGCGATCGAATGCGGCGTCCTCGTCCGTCCGCAAAGTGCGCCAGTAGGCCACCGCTCGCTCCCAGGCTTCGCCCTTCGGCGCGTACTTGCGTCCTTTGATATACTCGAATGTTGTCTCGTCCGGCGCGATCAGGCCGGCGCGCGCCCCGCCTTCGATGCTCATATTGCAAATCGTCATACGGCTGGCCATATCCAGCGCACGAATCGCCGCGCCCCGGTATTCAAAGATGTAACCAACGCCGCCGCCGGCTCCGTTTTTGGCGATGATCGCCAGAATAATGTCTTTGGCAGTTACTCCCTTGCCCAACTCACCCTCGACGTTGATCGCGAATGTCTTGGACTCCATTTGCATCAGGCTTTGTGTCGCCAGCACGTGGCCCACCTCGCTCGTGCCGATGCCAAACGCCAGCGCGCCGAACGCGCCGTGTGTGCTCGTGTGGCTGTCACCGCAGACGATTGTCATCCCCGGCTGCGTGACGCCCAACTCCGGGCCGATCACATGAACGATGCCTTGAATGTCCCCCTCGATGTCGAACAAGGGAACGCCGAACTCGGCGCAGTTTTGGCGCAGGGTGCGCACCTGCGTGGCCGCGTCTTCCGGCCAGTCCACCTCGACCGCCCCGATGCGGGTGGGGATGGCATGGTCCATCGTGGCGAAGGTCTTGTCAGGGCGGCGAACTGGCAGCCCCCGCTCCCTCAACGTGGCAAACGCCTGCGGCGAGGTCACCTCATGCACCAAATGGGCGTCAATATACAGGACAGCCGGCGCGCCCTCATCCTGGGCGATTACATGCGCGTCCCAGATCTTCTCATACAACGTCTTTGCCATGCTTGATTCCTTGCCTATTGCGTTCTAATTCCGCTTCCGGCTCGACTAAGGCAGACTCGTCTCCCCCATCAGATAGCGATCACACTCGCGGGCCGCGGCGCGGCCTTCGTTGATCGCCCACACGACAAGGCTCTGGCCGCGCCGCATGTCCCCTGCCGCGAAGACACCGGGCACATTGGTGGCGAACTTGCCGTACTCGGCCTGAGCATTGGAGCGCGCATCGCGTTCAACGCCCAACTGATCCAATGCAGGATTCTCCGGCCCCAGGAAGCCCATCGCCAGCAACACCAACTGGCAGGGCCATACCTTCTCGCTGCCCGGCACCTCGCGCAACTGCGGGCGGGCGCCGTTTTCGCTCGCCACCCATTCGATCATTACCGTATGCAACGCCTTGAGCCGCCCGTGTTCATCACCGACGAACCGCTTCGTACTGATCAGAAAGGTGCGCGGATCCGCGCCAAACCGCTCGGCAACTTCGGCATGGCCGTAGTCCACCCGGAAGATGAGCGGCCACTCCGGCCACGGATTGTCAGCAGCTCGTTCCGGCGGAGGCTTGGGCAGGATTTCGAACATGTTGACGCTGTTGCAGCCATGGCGCATCGATGTGCCCAGGCAGTCGTTGCCCGTATCGCCGCCGCCGATGACGATCACATCCATGCCCTCCGCCGAAATGAACGGATAGTTGAACCCTTCCCCCGGCACGCGGCCATACTTGTCATCCAAGAGTTGCTTGGTATTGCCGTGCAAGAACTCCATTGCATAATGGACGCCGTCCAACTCCCGGCCTTCGATCGGCAGGTCGCGTGGGTTGGTCGCGCCGCCGCAAAGAACGACCGCGCTGTTCTCCTCCAACAGCCGGTCCGCCGGAATGTCCTTGCCCACTTCGCAATTGGTGATGAACTCAATGCCCTCGGCGCGCATCAGATCGACCCGCTGCTCGACCTTCTCCTTCTCCAACTTCATGTTGGGGATGCCGTACATTAGCAGGCCGCCGATCCGGTCCGCCCGTTCATAGACGGTCACCGAATGCCCCGCCGAGTTGAGTTGCGCAGCACAGGCCAGCCCCGCCGGCCCCGAACCGACCACCGCGACCCGTTCACCCGTGCGAATCGCAGGCGGCTGGGGCACGACCCAACCCTCCTCAAAGCCGCGGTCGATGATTGCGCATTCGATACTTTTGATCGTTACCGGCGGCTCAATCAGGCCCAAGGTGCAGGAACCTTCACACGGCGCCGGGCAGACGCGCCCCGTGAACTCGGGAAAGTTATTGGTCGCATGGAGACGCGCCAGCGCTTCCCGCCAGCGACCCTGGTAGACCAGATCGTTCCACTCCGGAATCAAATTGTTGACCGGACAACCGCCCTCCGGCATCGTTCCCGTATGACAAAATGGAATACCGCAGTCCATGCAGCGCGCGCCTTGACGCTGCAAGTCGTCTTCCGTTAGATGCAGATGGAACTCATTCCAATCTTGAATTCGTTCAAGCGGCGGACGTTCCGGAAAGGTCTGCCGCTTGAATTCAAGAAAACCGGTCGGGTTACCCATTACATGTCTCCTAACTGCGTATTGCGTAAAGTGTATTGTTTCGCAATACCGAGTTGCCACTCCTGTTACGCAATACTCAGTTCCCGCTCACCCGCGCCGCCACATCCTGGCTATTGCGCTGGAACGCGGCCATCATCGCCTCCGCGCCCTTGAGACCGGTAGCCTCGACTTCGGCCAGGCATTGCTGCATCCGCTTATAGTCCTTCGGCAACACCTTGATAAACTTTGACACGTACTCATCCCATTCGGAAAGAATCCTTCGGGCAACCTCCGAATTGGTATAGGCGTAGTGGCGTTGGACCATCTCCCGCACTTCGGCGCATTCCTCGCTGTCTTCCAGCTTGGCCAATTCGACCATCTCGAGGTTGACGCGTTGACTAAACCAGACGTCGTCGACCGGTTCCGCATCCAGAACGTAGGCGATACCCCCGGACATGCCGGCGGCAAAGTTGCGTCCTGTTCGCCCAAGCACAATCACGCGGCCGGCGGTCATGTATTCACACCCGTGATCGCCGACGCCCTCGATGACCGCCTGCATACCGGAGTTGCGCACGCAGAAGCGTTCGCCGGCCATGCCGCGAATGTATGCCTCGCCGCTCGTCGCGCCATAGAAGGCCACATTGCCGATGATGATGTTGTCTTCGGCTTTGAACGTGGAGCCATACGGCGGGTAAGCGATGATCTTGCCGCCGGAGAGTCCCTTTCCGAAGTAGTCGTTACCGTCGCCTTCCAACTCCAGCGTTAGTCCTCTGGGAAGGAATGCGCCGAAACTCTGGCCGGCCGCCCCCTGGAAACGCAACTGAATTGTATCTTCCGGCAGACCGTCCGGGCCGAAGCGACGCGTAATTTCGCTGCCCACAATCGTGCCAACCACGCGATTCGTGTTGCTGATTGGAAGCGACGCGCTGACAGTTTGCAGAGGCTTGGCGGAGCCTTCATCCAACTGTCCTTCGTGCGCGGCCCGCACATCCTCCACACTGTTTTCGAGCGCAGGCTTGCAGAGTTCGAGCAAGGTCGTATTGTCCAACGCCAAATCCAGTCCGTGATCCTGATCGATTTGACAGTAGCGTCCCCAATCTTGCGGCACGTCCGGTCGGTGCAAGATAGCAGTCAGGTCGATTCCTTGCGCCTTCCAATGCTCAATTGCCTGGCGCGCCTTCAAACGGTCGGTTCGCCCGATCATCTCGTTCACGGTGCGGAAGCCGAGCTTCGCCATATACTCCCGCAACTCTTGGGCGATGAAGCGCATGAAATTAACCACGTGCTGCGGATCGCCCGTGAATTTCGCGCGCAATTCCGGGTTCTGCGTGGCGACGCCTACCGGGCACGTGTCCAGATGACAGACGCGCATCATAATGCAGCCCAGCGCGACAAGCGGGCTGGTGGCAAAGCCAAACTCCTCAGCCCCCAACAGTGTCGCGATCGCCAAGTCGCGACCCGTTTTAAGCTGCCCATCGGTTTCGACGACGACACGGCTGCGCAGGTTGTTGATGAGCAAAGTCTGATGCGTCTCGGCCACGCCCAGCTCCCAGGGCAATCCGGCATGTTTGATGCTCGTCTGGGGCGACGCGCCAGTTCCGCCGTCATGGCCGCTGATCAGAATTACGTCGGCATGGCCCTTGGCGACACCGGCAGCGATCGTGCCTACGCCCACCTCCGACACCAGCTTGACGTTGATGCGGGCGTAATGGTTGGCGTTCTTGAGATCGTGGATCAACTCCGCCAGATCTTCAATCGAGTAGATGTCATGGTGAGGCGGCGGCGAAATCAGACCGACGCCCGGTGTGGAGTGCCGCACCTCGGCGATCCACGGATAGACCTTTTTGCCGGGCAATTGCCCGCCTTCCCCCGGCTTGGCGCCCTGCGCCATTTTTATCTGCAACTCTCTGGCGTTGACCAAATAGTTACTCGTAACGCCGAAGCGGGCCGACGCCACCTGCTTGATGGCGCTGTTTTTCGAGTCGCCGTTCGGCTCCAGCGTATAGCGCGACGGGTCTTCGCCGCCCTCGCCCGTATTGCTGCGCCCACCGATCCGGTTCATCGCGATAGCCAGCGTTTCGTGCGTCTCCTTGCTGATCGAGCCGTAGGACATCGCCCCGCTCTTGAAGCGTTTACAGATCGACTCGACCGGTTCCACCTCCTCGATGGGAATGCTCGGCACTCCGTCGAAATCGAACTCCAAAAGGCCGCGTAGGTTGCACCACTCCTTGTTCATGCGGTCGATGTCCTGCGTATAAGCCTTGAAAGAGGCATAGTTCTCGGTGCGCGTCGCCTGCTGCAACAGGTGAATGGTGCGCGGGTTAAACAGGTGCAGCTCGCCGTCGCTGCGCCATTGGTAGTCGCCGCCGGGCGCAAGCAACTCTCCGCCGCCGCTGCCGTTTCCGTTTACTGCCGGCCGTTCCACTTCAGTGACATGGCCATTACCCTGCACCCGCGAATAGAGCCGTACCGGGTAAGCCCGATCGTGCCGCATCTTCACCTCGGCGTAGATCTCGGGCAGATCGATTCCCTCCACCCGGCTCGCCGTCCAGGTGAAGTACTTGTCAACCAGCCGCTGGCTCAAGCCGAGCGCCTCAAATATCTGGGCGCCGCAGTAGCTCTGAATCGTCGAAATGCCCATCTTCGACAGGACCTTGACGACACCCTTCATGGCCGCCTTGACGTAATTATATTCTGCGGTATCGTGGTCAATGTCGACCAGCAGCCGGTTCTGGATCATCTGGTCCAGCGTTTCGATCGCAAGATAGGGGTTGACCGCGGTCGCGCCAAAGCCGATCAGCAGAGCCAGGTGATGCACCTCGCGCGGCTCGCCCGATTCGACCACCAACGCCGTCTGCGTGCGCGTCTCATTGCGAATCAGGTGGTGATGCAGGCCCGAAGTCGCCAGCAGCGCGGGGATGGGGGCAATGCCCGGCTCAACGCCCCGGTCCGAAAGGATCAGGATGTTTACGCCCTCGTCGATGGCCTCCGTCGCCGCCTTGAACAGGTCTTCGAGCGCTTGTTCCAGCGCCTGCGCCCCGCCGTTGACTTCGAACAGCATTGGCAGTGTTTTGGCGCGGAAGCCCTGTGCGTTGCTGCTCTCGATGTGGCGGATCTTTGCCAATTCGCTGTTGGTGATGATTGGGCGGCTTAGCTTGAGCTGCCGGCAGTTTTCCGGCCTGGTTTCAAGCAGGTTCAGCTCTGTGCCCATCATCACTTCGGTGGCCGTGATCAGTTCCTCGCGAATCGCGTCAATGGGCGGGTTGGTTACCTGGGCAAATAGCTGCTTAAAGTAGTTGTATAGCAGTTGCGCGTGGTTGGACAGGGCGGCCGCCGGTGTGTCGTTGCCCATCGCGCCCAGCGCTTCGACCCCGTCGGTCGCCATCGGCGCCAGCAAAATCCGCAACTGTTCAAAGGTGTAGCCAAAGACCTGTTGGCGCGTAATCAGCGTACTGTGGTCGACGCCGGGCACTTCGACATCCGGCTGCGGAATCTCGTCCAGGCTGACCATGTGCTGATCCAGCCATTCACGGTAGGGTTGGGCAGCGGCCATCGTCTCCTTCAACTCCTTATCGGAGATGATGCGGCCCTCGTTCGTATCCACCAGGAACATCCGCCCCGGCTCCAGGCGCGCCTTCTTCAAGATGCGCTCCGGCTCAATCGGCAGCACACCCACCTCCGACGCCATCACCACCATGTCGTCCTTGGTGACACAGTAGCGTGAGGGCCGTAAGCCGTTGCGGTCAAGCACCGCGCCCACGACGGAACCATCGGTAAAGACGATCGATGCCGGGCCGTCCCAAGGCTCCATCAACGTGCTGTGGTACTCGTAAAACGCCTTCTTGGCATCGCTCATCGTCTCATGTTGAGACCACGGCTCCGGGATCATCATCATCATTGCGTGCGGCAATGAGCGTCCCGACAGATAGAGAAACTCCAGCGTCTCATCAAATTTGGCCGAGTCGCTGCCATCATCATGGATGATCGGCAGAATCTTCTTGATGTCGTCGCCGAACAGTTCGCTCTTGAAATGGGACTGGCGGGCGTGCATCCAGTTTTCATTGCCGCGCAACGTGTTGATCTCGCCGTTGTGGATCATGTAACGATAGGGGTGGGCGCGTTCCCAACTGGGGAATGTATTGGTGCTGAAGCGCGAGTGGACCACCACCAGCGCCGACTCCATATCCTGATCCAGCAGGTCAGGGTAGAAGCCCTTGACCTGCACAGACATCAGCATGCCCTTATACACGACGGTGCGCGCCGAGAGGCTGGCGATATAGAACGCATCCCCTTCCCTTACCTGAGAATAGCGGATCTGGTTCTCGGCCTGCTTGCGGATCACGTACAGTTTGCGCTCGAACGCCAAGTCGTCGTTGCCTGTCATCCGCTCCGGGTTGCGCCCGATAAAAACCTGGCGTACGACTGGTTCGCCCAGACGCGCGGTGTGCCCCAACGCCTGATTGGCAGTCGGCACCGTGCGCCAGCCGAGAACGGTCTGCCCTTCGGCGCGGACTATCTTCTCGAAGAGTTGCTCGCACAGGAAACGGTAGTCCCCCCTCTGCGGCAGGAAGATCATCCCTACGGCGTACTCGCCTTGCGGGGGCAGTTCGATCCCAGCGGCCGCGGCGACCTTGCGCATGAACTTGTCCGGCATCTGCATGAGGACGCCGGCGCCGTCGCCCGTGTTGGGCTCGCATCCGCACGCGCCGCGGTGCGCCAGATTTAGCAGCACCTGCAAACCCTGCGAAACAATCGAATGGGACTTCTGGCCCTTGATGTCCACGACGAAGCCGACACCGCAGGCGTCGTGCTCATAGCGCGGGTCATAGAGACCCTGTTTGGCAGGCAGGCCGGGATGCGAATGGGGCGTTGAATGATAAGAACAGGAGGGGGTAAGACCAGATTCAGACATAACGACATCTCCTCAACAAAGCTTTAGTTTCGTGTCGTTCGCTCTGAGCGGGCAACCAGGTGGTCTCGTCACCGCAAACGAACAATCGCAACTAACAACTAGTGTGAAGCAAGAACGACTGCGCAGACCGGATGACGTCGTTGTCGAAACGTGCCTACCTTGCCTACAGCCTGATTATGAAGAACCAATCCTAAAACATTCCGAACATTCTACACGAAATTGGCCGTTCCGTCAACTTGACCCGACATTTGCGCACACAGAAACAGTCGCGATTTTTTCGGCCTTTGCGGCCAACAACTACGACCCTTCGTCAGGAACGCGAGGAGGATATAAAGAAGGCGGATCAGTGGCAATCCGCCAGTCCTCGAATCGAGTATGCAGGGCAGCCCATCTGCTGAATATAGAAAGGAAGAGTTCGGTCCTTCTTTTCTCTGCGACTTTTCTCCGAGCGAATTGAAAATGCGGCTAGAAAGCTTTTCTGAAATGCCAAGAGAGCGGCAATCCCATCAATTGCCAGTTGCCGCCCTCCTGTTATGCACTCCTGTCAAATCCCGACCGTAGCCACCTCGGAATCCGCGGCCGCGATCGCGACAGTGGCGTCCTCCTCCTCCTCGGCCGCGCACAGCTTGTTCAGCGCCTGCAAGTATGCCTTCGTGCTGGCGACGATGATGTCCGTATCGACTCCGCGACCGCTGAACAGCAGCCGCCGCGGCCGGCCCTGCGCAGTCTGGCTGTGCCCGCGGCTGTCCGGCGCCTCGATACGCACGGTAACGTCGCCGTTGGCGTCGATCCCTTCCGTTACCGCCTGCACCAGAAACTCCGTCAACTCATTCGGCCGCTGCACGATTTTGTCAATGCACTGATAAACGGCGTCCACGGGCCCCTCGCCGAAGCTGACGTCAGTGACCTCCTCGCCGCTTTCATTGTTGCGCAGCGTCGCCACGGCCGTCGGCGTCATATTTGTGCCGCACTGCACTTGCACGCCCAACAGCTCCCAGATCTCGACCGGCTGATATAATTCATCGGCAACCAGCGCCTCGATATCCGCGTCGGTGACCCTCTTCTTCTTGTCCGCCAAATCCTTGAAACGGAGAAAAACCTCGTACAGCTTCTCTCTGTCCAGATGATAGCCCATCTCTTGCAGCCGCACCCCCAAAGCATGACGCCCCGAATGTTTGCCCAGCACCAATCGGCTATGATGCAGTCCGATCGTGTCCGCGTCCATGATCTCGTAGGTGCGCTTGTTCTTAAGCATCCCGTCCTGGTGGATGCCGGCCTCGTGCGCGAAGGCATTCGTGCCCACGATCGCCTTATTCGGCTGGATCACCATACCGGTGTAACGGCTCACCATGTCGCTCGTGCGGTGGATCTCCTGGCTGCGGACGTTCGTGCGTAGGTCGAAGACCGACTGCCGCGTGTACAGCGCCATCACCGTTTCTTCCAGGCTCGTGTTCCCGGCCCGTTCACCGATCCCGTTGATCGTTACCTCGACTTGACGTGCGCCGTTCTGCAAGCCCGCCAACGTGTTCGCAGTCGCCAGCCCCAGATCATTATGGCAATGGACGCTGAAGATCACGTCTTTGCCACCTTCAACGTTCTCGCGCAGATACCGGATCAGGCCGCCGAATTCTTCCGGTGTCGTATATCCGACCGTATCGGGAATATTCAATGTCGTCGCGCCCGCTTTGATCGCCACGCTCAGCACCTCGACCAAGAACTCCGGATCGCTGCGGCCGGCATCTTCCGGGCTGAACTCAACGTTGTCGCACAGGCTGCGCGCGTACTGCACCATGTCTCCCACCGTCTCCAGCACCTCACTTGGCGACATTCGCAACTTGTGCTGCATGTGGATGTCGCTCGTAGCGAGAAAAGTGTGGATGCGCGGTCGTACTGCGCCCTGCACTGCCTCCCATGCCTTGTCGATGTCGTTCTTGTTGGCCCGCGCCAAACCGGCGATAGTAGGCGGCGCGCTGACATTTCCTTCACTGTCGACGCCCGGCGTGCGTCCCACCGTCATGGCGATGCGTTTGACCGCCGCCAGATCGCCGGGTGACGCCGCCGGGAATCCGGCCTCCATGATGTCAATGCCCAGGCGAGCCAGTTGGCGGGCGATCTCCAGCTTTTCCTGCTCGTTGAGCGTCGCGCCCGGCGACTGCTCGCCATCGCGCAGCGTCGTGTCGAACACCAGAATCGTGTTGCCCTGCGCAACGTCCCGCGCCCACCGGTTGATATCGGCCAGGTGGAACTGTTCTACATCGATCGCAGGATCGTTGTCCGCGGCCGCGCCGTCCTGCTGTTGAACATCACTCGTAGTCGTCATTGCAAGGTGCCTCCAGAGGTGATCTGATCGAAAGATGACGGTTTCGTTCGCCCGCGCCGTTTGCGGCCAGGGATTCTGCAGTTGTGTGGTGCGAACTGCCTTCGCGCATAAGATCACTAAGGCCATCATCCATGTTCAACACCTCCTTTCCTAATGCGATTCGCCCGCCATGCAAAGCTCAGATTTCCTTGGCGTCCAGGAAAGTCATCATCCTGCGTAGTTCCTTGCCCACGTTCTCCAACTGCTGATTCTGTTCAGTCCGGCGCCGCTCGTAGTAGATTTTGCCGCCGCCGTGGTACTCGTCCATCCACTCCTCTGCGAAGGCGCCCGACTGGATGTCTGCTAGAATCTTCCTCATCGACGCCTTCGTATCCTCGGTGATCACGCTCTGGCCGCTCCTATAGTCGCCCCATTCAGCGGTGTCGCTGATGCTGTAGCGCATGTAGCTCAGCCCGCCCTGGTACATAAGATCGACGATCAACTTGAGTTCGTGCAGACATTCAAAATAGGCGATCTCCGGCTGGTATCCGGCGTCAACCAGAACCTCGAAGCCGGCCTTGATCAGTTCGCTCACGCCGCCGCACAACACCGTCTGCTCGCCGAATAGATCGGTCTCCGTCTCCTCCGCGAACGTCGTCGCCAATACGCCGGCGCGGGTTGAGCCGATCGCCTTGGCGTAGGCGAGCGCGTTGGCCAAAGCATTGCCCGACGCGTCCTGATGAATGGCGACCAACGCCGGCACGCCTGACCCTTCGATAAAGACCTCCCGCACGCGATGGCCGGGGGCTTTCGGCGCCACCATCGACACATCAACGTTGTCCGGCGCGACGATGAAGCCGTAGCGAACGTTGAATCCATGAGCGAACATCAGCGTGTTGCCCGGCGTCAGGTTGGGCGCGATCTTTTCCTCATATACATTTCCCTGAATCGGATCGGGAATCACGATCATAATCATGTCCGCTTCCCGCGCCGCATCGGCTACACTCACCACGCGCAATCCATCGGCCTCGGCCTTTGCCTTGCTGCGGCTGCCTTCGTGCAAGCCGATGCGCACGTCCTGGCCGCTGTCCTTCATATTCAGCGCATGGGCATGGCCCTGACTGCCGTATCCGATCACGGCGATCTTCTTGCCGCTGATCTGACCAATATCGGCATCGCTCTCATAGTAGATCGTCGTCACTGTTTCCTCCGGGATTCTGGTTTCGTGTAATTTACAGTCGCCGCGACCGCCCAATCAATGGGCGCATAACTGTATTAGACGTTCAGCGCCAGCTTTATGTTTCCCAATCTACTTCTGATCGCTGCGTCCGTTGCCGTTCAGGCTGGCCGCGGCCTTGAAGATCGCGGTGGACGACTTCTTTCGCTTGGGCCGCTCGTCTCCTCGGCAAAGCGCAACCCGCCCTGTGCGCACCATCTCCTCAATGCCGAACGGTCGCAGCAGCTCAATCAGCGAATCGACCTTGTCTTCTGTTCCAACCGCCTGCACGACAAGATTCTCGGCGTTGACATCCACGATCTGCGCCCGATAGATCTCTGCGAACTGCATGATCTCGCCGCGCGTCGCCGGCGTCGACCGCACCCGAATCAGCGCCAACTCGCGCAGGATCGCCAACCGGTTGGTAATGTCCTCCACCGCGGTAACGTCCACCACCTTGCGCAGCTGTTTGACCACCTGGTCCGCCACCCGCTCGTCCCCGTCCACCACGAAGGTCATGCGGCTAATGCCCGGTGTCTCACTGTGGCTGACCTGAAGGCTGTCGATATTGAAGTTGCGCCTGCGCAGCATTCCCGACACCCGATTCAGAACACCGGGCTTATCGCGCATCCAGGCAACTAGAGTGTATGGCATTCGTCTCCCCCTGGGTTCGCAGGCGTCCTGCCTGCATCTCTCTGTTGCTGGCGCAAGCCGCGCAAGCGAAAGCTGACAAAGATTAGATGACTATCACAAAATCAGATTGACGTTACCAACTGGGCTTAATGCCGCTGTATCCCTGCGCATAACCCGGTTTGGGCCGCCGGATCAACTCGTCCACTGCCGCGCCCGGGGCCACCATTGGGTAGACGTTGATCTCTTCCTTAACCTGGAATTCGACCAGGTATGGCCCGTCGGTCGCATGCGCCTGCTCCAGAACGGGCACCACTTCGCTCGGATGGCGCACCACCGCGGCGGGGATGCCGTAGGCATCAGCCAGTTTCACGTAGTCTGGCGAGAGAATCGGCGTACCCACGTAGCGCTTGTCGTAGAAAATCTGCTGCCACTGGCGCACCATGCCCAGGAATCCGTTGTTGATGATGGCTATCTTGACCGGCAGCTTCTCCTGCTGAATGGTCGCCAGCTCTTGCAACGTCATCTGGAAGCCGCCGTCCCCGGCCACACACCACACCAGCGCCTTCGGGTCGGAGATTTGCGCGCCCAAAGCCGCCGGCAACGCGTATCCCATCGTGCCCAGCCCGCCGCTGGTCAGCAGCATCCCCGCCTGTTCATGGACATAATACTGGCTCTCCCACATCTGATGCTGGCCAACATCGGTGACCACGATCACCCGTTGGTCCGTTCGTTCGGTCGCATGCCACAGTTGGCGGATCACATAGGGCGGGATCAACTCCTCGACCTCGTACTGGATGATGTCCGCCTCGTCCGTCTCCGCGCGCCATTCGTCGAGCGTCTCCACCCATTCCTTGTGACGCCGCTCTTTGATGAGCGGGAGAAACGCCGGCAGCGTCTCGGCCAGATCCCCGACCACTGCCACTTCAGGAACGATGTTCTTGCCGACCTCTGCCCGGTCCAGCTCGAAATGGATGATATGGGCGTTAGCGGCGAAGCGGTCCAGGCGGCCAGTGATGCGGTCATCGAAACGCATTCCCATTGCCAACAGCACATCGCACGCCTGCACGGCCCGGTTAGCATACGCCTCGCCGTGCATGCCCCCCATCCCCAAACTCAGCGGGTGCGTCTCCGGGATGTTGCCCGTGCCCAGCAGCGTTGTCACCACCGGAATTCCGGCCTTCTCCACCAGTTGCAGCAACTCTTCACTCGTATTGGAAAGATGAACGCCGTGTCCGGCCAGGATCAGCGGGCGTTCGGCCTCATTCAGCAGGTCTGCCGCCGCCTGCACCGCTTCGACACTGTATTCCGGCCAGGGTTCAAAGCCGGGCAGATTGATTTCGAAGTCGTAACGGAATGTGCCGGTCTCATTCTGCACATCCTTACAGATGTCGACCAGCACCACACCAGGTCGGCCTTCGCGGGCGATATAAAATGCCTCTTTCATCACCAGCGGCAACTCTGCAATGTCCGTAACCAGATAGTTGTGTTTGCACACCGGCTGCGTGACGCCAACCACATCCGACTCCTGAAATGCGTCAGTTCCCAGCAGATTTGTCGGAACCTGGCCGGTTATGGCGACGATCGGCACGCTGTCCATCTGTGCCGTCGCCAGCCCGGTGACGAGATTCGTTGCGCCCGGCCCGCTGGTGACGATACAGACGCCCACCCGGCCCGTCGCCCTGGCATAGCCGTCGGCCATGTGCGCGGCGCACTGCTCGTGCCTTACGAGTACGTGATGGATGCGCCCGTCCCCCTGGTATTCGGCCAACGCATCATAGGCTGGCAGAATTGCGCCGCCCGGGTGGCCAAAGACCAAATCGATCCCTTCCCGCAATAGCGCTTCCCAGATCATCCGCGAACCGCTCATCTCCTGGGGACCCAGGTCGTACCCGCTATCGGTCGGTTCTCTTTTGGCTAGTGCCATCTATCTCCTCCTGCACACTGACTCAATCGTGGTCGGCTCGTTCTTCACAGATCGGTGGTCCGGCGTCTGCGTGGCGCCTCCCCCGCGGCGCTAAGGCGACCTGCCCCGGCGTCGTTAGGCGTCATCCGAATCTTACCTAAACAAAAGACCCTTCCCGGCTGGGGAAGGGTCCGCACTGACCTGAGCGAGAAGCCTCGGCTACTGAGCTTCTGCGCCTTCGCCAACCCCACACGGCCCCAAGCCGCTTACAAGAAGGGCTACGAGACCGAGAAGAAGGATGACGAGGGCAATAATCGTGTCTGCCAGTGGAAAAACTGTCATTTTTCGCTCAAAATAGCAACCAAGTCGGTGAATCGCTTCACACTTCACACTATTATATATAATTCTGTAAGATGTGCAACTATCGGATGCGGCAAGTTGCACAACCTTAGAAAGTTCTGTTCGCCTCTTCTCTGAACCGAGTGTCTTTGTATGTTTTGGCGGATTCCCACTGAATTCGTCCGAACGAAAGTTGTGCGCCGATGCTATATTCAGCGGCAGGCGATGGCTTCATTGGAATCCAGGTGGAGATCAATTGCGATGGCAAACCGCACGCTCATGCTCGAGCAACTTGGAAATGTATTTGCCGAAGAACAGGCCGAGGTATTGGCGGAAGTCATCTTCAATGCCTACAACGATCTCGTGCGACGCGATGACTTCAACGAACTCAAAGAGATCGTACGCGAATTGGCAGAAGCCCAGCAGCGTACCGAACAACGTATGGATTCGTTGGTAGAGACTCAACAGCGTACGTAATACGCAATCCAGCAACTAGCCCGTCAAGTGGGCGGACTAAGCAACCGGATGGGCGGCGCCCCGGAAGGCGTGGCCGCAATCATGATCCACGATCTGTTGGAGCGTGAGCTTGGTTGGCGGGTTGACGAACTCGAGCGCGCCTGGCAGACGTGGGACGGAACGGAAGAAGAGATCGATCTCCTCGGCAAAGCCCATGACCCGGCTCGTCCCGATACCTCGATATGGATTGTAGGGGAGCTAAAGTTCAACCTGACTGTAAGGGATGTGGAACGTTTTGCCCTGCTACTTGAACGCGCCGCCCGTCATCTGCAAGGCGAGATCGTACCCACCTGTTTCTGTTGCCGTGTGCGCCTGGCCGTACGGGAGTCGATCAAGAAGGCCGGTTATCGCCTTATCCTTTCAAGTGGTCGGATGTTGTAGACAGATGCAGACGGCTTCAACAATTCACGCCGCCAGCAGAGGATCTCGTACCTCGACCTGCCAGCGCGCCAACTCCCGCTCCAGCCGTTCCCGCTCAGCCGCCGAGCTTCGGTCTTCCGCCAGATCGTTCAACTCCCACGGGTCCGAGGCAATGTGGAATAGTTGTGTGCGGTCGCAGCCCTCGTCCCCATCCGGCCGGTAGCTGATCAGCTTCCACTCACGGTCACGCACCATCCGTTGCACATGCATGTAGACAGAATGCAGGTAGGGCCGCGTAACCGTAGCAGTGCCGTCCATCAGCGGCGCGAGGCTCAGTCCATCGACCTGCGCGGAAACCGCCAGCCCTGCCAACTCGCACAGAGTCGGGTACAGGTCGTAAGTGTGGGTGAGGGCGTCCACGCGCTTGCCCTGGGGCACGCCCGGCCCGCGCAGCAGCAGCGGGACGCGCACGCTGTGATCGTACAGATTCTGCTTGCCCAGCAGACCGTGCTGGCCCACCGACAGGCCATGATCGGCAGTGTAAACGACGATCGTATTGTCGGCCAGTCCCTTACGCGTCAGCGCGTCCAGGATTTCCCCGATCTTTTCGTCAATGTCCGAGATCATCCCGTAGTATTCGGCGATATGCCGCCGCGTTTCCTCGGGCGTGCGCGGGAACTCGGCCAGCATCTCATCGCGTAACCACAGATCCCCGTTGTCGAAAGGATGCCTCCCCATGAAATTGGGCGGCAGCGGCATTGCCTCGGGGGTGTACTCGTCGACCCAGTCCGGTGGCGGCGTGCGCGGATCGTGCGGCGCGGTGAACGCGCAATAGAGAAAGAAAGGCCGGCTGCCGTCCTGTCGCTCAACAAAGCGGATCGCCGCATCTCCAAACAGATCGGTTGAAAACTGATCGCCGATGCGCTGGCGGCTGCGGTCGTATGCGCCGCTCGGGTCATGGTCCTGCACCGGAACCGCGAAATGGCTGTCCATGCCGCCGAAAAACACGTTCTCGGCCTCGCCAAACGAGCGGGCGAAGCTGGGAATGTCATTGTGCCATTTCCCTGTGGCGAAGGTCGCGTACCCGTTCAGGCGGAACAGTTCTGCCAGGTACGTGTGCCCCGGATCGAGCGTTTGCAGCGCGTGCATGTCGTTGATGTCGTTGCTGATTGACGTGCGGAAGACGTGCGCCCCAGTGTGAACACAGGCCCGCGTCGGCACGCAGACCGCTGCCCTCAGCCCGCCCATGTGACAGTTTTGGTGGAATGATGTACCCTCGTCACAGAGCCGGTCCAGATTCGGCGTCCGCACGGTCGGATCACCGTATGCGCCAATCGCGGAGGCGCGGTGGTCGTCGGCGATTAAGAAGATAACGTTCGGCTGGGTTGACATTCTGGCCTCTCCCCTGTTTCGGACGGCTGAGTTCAGATCGCCGGCGCGATGGCGTTCAGGCCGGTGCGATCCGCCACACGCCGCTACTGTTTGAACGGCTGGGGATCACAGTCGCGTTCAGTGCCGTTATTCCCTGTCCATGAACTGCCGTCGGTACAGTTCCGCGTACAGCCCGTCCTCGCCCAACAGTTCGGCGTGGCTCCCTTTGCTTACTATCTGCCCTTCCTGCATCACGCAGATCAGGTCCGCTTTGCGGATAGTGCTCAGCCGGTGCGCGATAACGATTGCGGTGCATCTGCTCAGCAGCCGGTCGAGCGCCTCCTGGATCAGCACCTCCGTCGCCGTATCCACGCTGGCAGTCGCCTCGTCAAGGATCAGAATCCGGGGATCTGCTAGAACCGCGCGCGCAATGCAGATCAGTTGACGCTGCCCCATGGACAGATTGGCGCCTCCTTCGAGGATTTCGGTCTCGTAGCCGTTTGGCAGTTCCGCGATGAACTCGTGCGCGTTCGCCTGGTGCGCCGCCATCTCAACGGTGGCGGCGTCGATTTCCGGCAGGCCGAAACGGATGTTGTCGAGCACCGTGCCCGCGAACAGAAATGGCTCTTGCGAAACAATGCCGGTCTGTCGACGCAGCGACTGCTGGGTCACAGTTCGCACATCAATATCGTCGATGCGCACTGCGCCTTCGCTCACGTCGTAGAAGCGCGCCACCAGATTGGCAATTGTCGACTTGCCCGCGCCCGTCGGCCCGACCAGAGCCACAGTCTGCCCCGCCTCGATCACGAGACTAACGTCGCGCAGGACCGGCACATCGCTGCCGTAAGAAAAGTTGACCCGGCGCAGCTCGATCTGCCCGGTGATCGCCGGCATCTCTTTGCCGCTCTCAGGATCAGGCACGTCGGGCCGCGCGTCCAGCAGCTCCAACACTCGCTCACCGCCGGCCATGGCCGACTGCATGGTCGTGTAGAGCTGGCTCAACTCCTGCACCGGCTGGAAGAAGCGGGTCACATAGGCAAGAAACGCCACCAGCACGCCCAGCTCCAGCGCGCCCTGCGCGACGGCCCGCCCGCCGAACCAAAGGACAACAGCCGTCGCCAGTACCGCCAGAAATTCGACCGTCGGCAGAAAGACGAAAGAAAGGGACATCGCATCCACGAATGCGCTGCGATTGTCCTGATTGGCCGAATCGAAGCGGTTGCGCATCGCCTTTTCCTGCGCGAACGCCTGGATCACTCGCATCCCGGTCAGGTGCTCCGCCAACGTGCTGACAACGCCGGCCACGCTGCGGCGCGTCTGGCGAAACGCGACCCTTGCTCGCCGCGAGAACCAATACGTCGCCAGCAGCATCAGCGGAATTATGCTGAATGTGAGCAGCGCCAGCGACGGGCTGAGCGCCAGCAAGACACCGATGATGCCGAGCAGAACCAGCAGATCGCCGATCAGGCTGATCAGCCCCTGCGACAGCAGTTCGTTGATGACCGCAACATCACTGATCACGCGCGAAATCGTTACGCCGACGATATGCCGGTTGTGGTACCCTAGGGAGAGTGCCTGCAAGTGGCGCATCAACTGCACCCGCAGCGTCGCCAATACACGCTGACCGACCCACGATAGCAGAAAACGCTGGCCGGACGCCGCCCCAAAAAGCGCCACGTACATGGCCGCCATCACGATCGAGATCTGCCCCAGCCCGCTCGCGTCGCGGGCCGCAATGTATCGGTCGATCGCCACTTTGAGTAGAAGCGGGATTGCCAGGGTCAGACCGGTTACGACCAGCATCAAGACAAAGGCAACGATCATCTTGGCGCGGTGGGGCCGCAGGTAAGCCAGCAGCCGCCCTACGACCTGGCCGTCAAATGCCTTACCGTCGGCCTCGTTTGCCATATTGCGCAGCAGGTTCTGGGGTCCGCCGCTGCGTCCTTCCGATCCAATCGAAATTGACATAATGGTACCTGGAGTTCGTTCGACGGGGTCGCGACTCTCCTACCTCTCAGAGTTCGACCTTTTCAAGTTGCTCTTCGTATATGTTGCGGTACAGCGCCGACGATTCGATTAATTCCTCATGTTTCCCGGCAGCTGAAATCCGCCCATTTTCCAGCATCAATATCTGATCGGCCAGGCGCACGGTGCCGAGACGCTGCGCGATGATGACCGAAGTGCGGCCCTTCATCAGGTTTTCCAGCGCCTTCTGGATCAGGTGCTCGGTCTGCGTGTCCACGCTGGAGGTCGCATCGTCGAGAATGAGGATGCGCGGATCGGTCAAAAGTGTGCGCGCGATGGCGACACGCTGTCTCTGGCCGCCGGAAAGGGTCGCCCCCCGCTCCCCCACCTTGGTGGCGTAGCCGTCAGCGAAGCCCTCGATGAACTCGTGCGCCTGGGCCGCGCGCGCCGCTTCGATGATCTCTTCGTCGGTAGACTCGGGCCGACCGAAGGCGATATTCTCACGTATGGTTGTGGCGAACAGGGTCGACTCTTGCAGAACAATGCCGACCTGGCTGCGCAGCGAGTGCAGAGTCGCCCCGCGGATGTCATGGCCGTCGAGCAGGATACGCCCTTCCGTCGGGTCATAGAAGCGGGGGATCATGTTGATGATCGAAGACTTGCCCGATCCGGTCGGCCCGAGCAGCGCAAGCACCTGGCCCGGCTCAATCTCAAACGCAACGTTGCGCAGCACGTTGTGGGGACGGGCATAGCTGAACGACACATTCTCGAAGCGAAGATGGCCCCGTACCGGCGCCAAGGGAGTTGCGTCCGCCGCCTCCTCGACCTGCGTTTCTTCGTCCAGGATCTCAAAGATCCGCTCGGCGGACGCCCCGGCCATGGCGATGGCGGGGATGACGAGGCCCAGGCGGCGGATCGGCGCCGCCAACTGGGCCAAGTAGGTAATAAACGCCACCAGTTCCCCCAACGTCAGCTCACCGCTTATCGCCTGCAGGCCGCCGTACCAGATGATGATTACGGTGGCGAGATTGGCGATCATGTCCAGCATTGGGACGTTCAGCGCCGTGAGCTTGGCGGTCGCCGCGGCCAGCCCAAACCATTTCTGATTTTCAGTCTCAAATCGTTTGATCTCGGCATTTTCCTGCGCAAAGGCCTTGACGATGCGCGCGCCGCGCAGGTTCTGTTCCAGCAGCGTCGTCAGCACGGCCAGTTGCTCCTGAATCGCCAGGGACAGTGGGCGGTGGCGCGCGCCGAAACTGGTAGCCCTCTGGGCCAGAATCGGCATCGTCAACAGCGCCAGCAGAGCAAGCGTCGGGTTCATAATGATCAGCGCCACTGCAGTGCCGACAAGCAGCAGCACGCCATTCGCCAGCCCCAGAAAGGCCCGCCCGGTCAGGAAGCGAAGCCTTTCCACGTCCTGCATGACCCGCGAAAGTAACTGTCCCGATTCGGTGCGGTCGTGGTAGGCGAAGGAGAGTTCGGTGAGCCTGGCGTGAAGGTCACGACGCAGATCGTAGGAGACGCTCTGCGAGGCGATCTCCGTCCACAGGCCGGTGAAGAAAATAAAGACGCCGCGCGCGACAGTCAGCCCCAGCAGCGCCAGCACCGACCAGGTCAACAGTTGCAAATCATGCTGACGAATGCCCCGGTCTATGATCCAGCGTATGATCTGCGGCGTTGCCAGGACGATGGCGGTCGTTGCCACCAGCGACATATATGCAGCCGCGGTCAGCCGCCAGTAGGGTCGCAGTTGGCAAAATGCCCGCCACAGGAAGCTGCTGCTTTGGCCAGTCCGGACCGGCGCAGGCAGGTCCGCTGGGAGCGTTGTCATTCTTCAAATCCGGTTTAGTAATGGTTTAGGACGCGCTTGTCCTCCATTGTATCACGTCCCAGCGGACAATCCCTATCACGGCGGCAGCCGGGTGCATCCCAGATTATTGTGCGTCGCGTAAAGCCAAGCGGTTGAAGCAGTTGAGGCCAGGTATGACTGAGCGGAGTCGTGCGGAGTGCAGGCATCGCCAGAGGACCCCCTTTGGTCTTCTCATTCCCTTCTCCTCGTCTACGCCCTTTCATCTTAACGAAAAACTGGGATGCACCCATGCAAGGGAAGCGCGCGTCGGCGCTGAGCAGTTGGGCTGCGTTTTTTCCGTCCGCGCACCACGATTTACAGCATCGCAATCACTCTGAGTACTGAAAACGCACAAAACGCACAGATTGGCGTTCGTTGAGACACTGTTGAAGTTCCAGTAACGGCGCCTCGGGCGGGTGAATCCAAGAATGGGGGCGGAATTTCGGCTGCGTCCGGGCTTATGGGCCGCTTGCAGGCGACGTGCGGGGCGCGCAGGTCAGCTGTGCCATGTAAGCAATTACGAGCGTTTACGAGCGTTTGCAAGCAGTTACGAGCGTTTGCGAGCGTGTTCGAGCGCGCCAGGTCGCGTTTCGTCGCGTTTAGTCGCGTTTGGTCGCGTTTAGTCGCGTTTAGTCGCGCCAATTTTTTTTTCGTGTTCGGACACGTTCGGGCACGTTTGGGCGTGTTCTTTCGTCATTTCTCGTCATTTCTCGTCATTTTTCGTCATTCTTCGTCCCAAAATGGCTTTTCCGGGAATGGCGGGCAACGGGCGGTTGCGGCACCGGCTGGGCAGGGAGGGCAGCAGTTTGCTGCGCGTGGCTCCCCTGCGCAGGGGGCAGGATGTGAAAAATGGCATGGCATTCATTTGAAATCGGTATGCAGTTGCGGCAGGGCCGCGGCTGCGCTCGTTCGTCTTGCGCACAAGTGTACTACAAAAGCGGGGCGTTTGCAGTTGCTGGAGATTCCAGGGTGTATCTCAGAATGGGGGAGCGTTTCTGACTTGCTCTGAAGGGCGGGACTCGCAGCAGTTGTCTGAACTGTGGTTCAGGCAGTCAGTATGCTGGAGACAGTTGACGGCAGCGGCTCAGGCGGCGTCTTCGTTGACGAGAATCAGGCGAGTTGCGGTTCGATTCTGGCGACCGGCAACCTGCATCTGGCACCTATTGGAGCAGTTCTTGAACAGGCGCGGAAGCCGAAACCGGCTGCGGGCGAGAGGTCCGCGATCGCAGGGGCACGTTCCCCAAAAATTTGGGATGCACCCGGCTGCCGGGGTGCATCCCGGAATGGGTGCGCGGTTTGAAGAGGGGGGCGATCCGGCGCTAGGGACGGCGATACAGGAGGGGGATTGGGACGTAAATGATACCAATTGATGATGCAGGCGCTCGCAGCGCTCGTACGGGCGTTGCGCGAGAGTTCACGCAAAAAAATTTGTTGAAAGTGAATATAAATTTGTGGACGGTTGACCTTCGGGAGACTGATGGAGTGACATGAGCAGGTCATGAATGCTTGGCGGAAGCGCAAGCAGAATTCGTAAACCTGGCGATGTTAAGGGGGTTGTCAAATTGGATATATTATTAAAATGACAATGCAAACTGTTTCGATTGAATGGAGAGCGTGACACGATGCTCCCTGTCAGATGCGCCCCCATCTTGGAATGCGCCCGCCAGCCATGCCAAACTCTCGCGACAGGCAATTGGATTTCACGGCGATAGCGGCAGCCTCCTCAGAGCTTGCGCACCGCGTCTCCAGCTCGGATCAGCCCGGTCTGGACTACCTTCGCATAGATACCGCGCAGGCGCAGTTCTTTTCCCACCGGCGAACTGACGAACTTCACCGCGTCGACGCCGAAGCGTTCCGCGAATCTCTTGCAGCCGGTATGCTCCACCGCCGTCACTTCGATCACGGCGCGGCCCAGTGCCAGGCGCGTGCCGCTCGGCAGGTTGGCTTCGCTCAGTTCGAGATCGATATAGAGCTGATCGCCGAACAGCTGCCAGCGCCCCTCATCCTTCGCCAGCAGACCGGCAACGCGGGAATTCATGATCGTGAGTTGCCGCTCCGGTTCAAGCGGAACACCGGGACTGCGCTTGCTCCAATTGTCGCCGACCAGTCCTTCGTCGACCGACAACTCGGCCTCCCCGATCACCTCCCGCTCCCCTGATCTTGGACGCCTCACGATCAGGCTTAGCCTGCCCTCGCCCCTGGGAGAGCGGCGGATTTCGTCCAGATTCTGTTCCATCTCTGCCATGCTCAAGTGGGTCACCGTCGACATGATATGCTATCCCCTTTCGTCGCTTGCATCGAGTCCAACCATCCTCAGCGAGATAAGCCAGTCGCGTATGGCCGTCTCGTCCGCCTGACCTCGCCGCCGCTGCCAGCGCGCCAGCGCCAGTCCAAGAAATGGCAGCAGCGCCGGCAGCGTAAACGGCAGCGCGTCCTGAGCCGTGCTATCCGCGGTCGCCCTCAGCGCCCCGGCCACCAGCAGCGACAACGCCAGCAGCGTGCTCATCACGATCCACGCGGCGATATACAACCGCCCGACCGGATGCAACTGAAAATGACCTACCAGGCGGCATTCCTCTCCGTCCTCCTGAAGCAACCCGTAGAAGACCGGCGCGAAGGCTCCCCTCTGCTTGGCCCGGCTCGGATGGCGCTCGATCTTCACGCCCCGCCCCGCCACCCGGCCAGCAACCTCCCCGCTCGACGCCAGCGCCGCCCCAATTTGCCGCGCGGCCGCGTCCACATCTCCTTCCAGCGCCAGCGAGACGCGCCGCCGGCTGGGCGTCCACAGGAAAGAAAAGACTGATCTTCGCCCCGTCATTCGCCTGGGATTTTCTGGAGATTTGGACCTTCGCCGATAACAGCGAGGATTCGGTATTTCAGTTTTTCGCGCAATTCCTCCTCGTCAGTCCATACGATATGGTTGTAGTGCTTAGTGTCAAAATGCAGATATTTCAGCGAACTCTCATGACAAGTAAAAATGACTGGAATGCCAAGAGCGTGCGCAAATCCGGCCTCGTAATAGACGCCGCCGCGTGCCCCATCCGTACCTTGCGTAAAGTCGGCCACGAGAAATCTTGAGCGACGGATTTCGGCGATTATCTCATCGTCAATTTTGTTGATATGTTCTTTCTGGTCAATTCGCAAAGGGTTATATCTGGCCTCCTCAATAGCGGGTCTGATTCCGTCTTCATAAGCCTTTGTCATGCTGTTGTGAAACCACATTGCAACAAATGCCTGGGAAGAGTCGACATTTGTTGCCTGTTCTGCGATTCGAGCGTGGCCTTCCACTGTGACTTTGGCAAGAAAACCACCATTCACACCTCGTCCGCTTAGCAAACCGATTTCTTCCAGAAAGTCGAGAAAATAGTCAACTTCCTCCCAATCTGTCGACTCAGACCACGCAAGAGCGGCCGTATCTGAGCCTGGATTGAAGAAACTGATGCGTACATCGGAGCCGACTCCATCTGACTTTTTGGCGATATATTGAAGCAACCTCTCGGCCCGTTCATGTACCTGGAGAGGACGTCTGTTGCGGGCATACTCGACAATCTCCTCAGTAACCACTGGAGTCTCTATCCCTTGGGTCCGTTGATCGACAAGCAAAGTGGTTAGCCGCGCTTTCTCGGAGTCCCCAAACACGCGCAACGAGAGTTGCCCTTCGCCAGTGATCTCATATTTGCCGCCCGCCCTATCAGAGTCAACTATGACTGTCTCAGCTGTTGCATTTGCTCCGACTTCAAACACCCGACTCGTATCTTGGATTACTGTCGCTTCGTGCTCTGGGCCCCAAATGGGGCACGAGACTCTTGTCGTGGACATTCCCACTGCTCCCTATATGTCTGCAGTATTGCGCGGCATACAAATAAACGCAGCAATTCGCTCCACATTCCTTGCCGGGCGGCCAGTTAGCGATGGTCCTTAACATCCATCACAATCAGTTCTTCAGTATAGCACAAACGTTCCAGATATCCCAACTACTGCATGGCGCTATACCGCCGCCCCGTCACCGACGGCTCCGCGGCCAGGCTGCGGCGAATCGTGGCCACCATCTCCCCATCCAGAGCAAGCGCGGCGATGACGGCATCATCCAGCGCGCGGCGAACGGGGCAGTCGATCATCTGCGGCAGCGGTAGCAGAACGTCACTGGCGTGAGCATCATATGCCGCCGCCAAGATGGCTGCCGTATCTCCGCCGATTGCGTCAAAGTCTGGCACAAACACTTTTCGCATATCGTCTATAGATATGTTCGGATAGGTTGGCTTCTTATTGGAACGATCGCCCAAAAGGGAAAGTAAGCCGACGGACGAGTTCAAATAGACGCATAACGCTTTCTCCCAGTCCACTTTCAGTGCGTGAGGTCGGCTAATGCGGCACGGAACCCATGCCGAACCTACACATGGTGAACTCAACCGAACGGCAACTGCGCGGGTCGTAACCAAGAATAGGCGCGCTGGCAGAAGAAAGGTACTCCGCTGCTGCCAATAGGATTCCGCCAGATGCGCTTTCGTCGGCTTTGCCGCGAGGTGTGTGTCCCACTCGGCAGCCATAGATTGTGTCTGCTCAGTATCGTGCTGCCATAGAGCAATTCGGCCCAGTTCGTCCGGCATTTTGGACTTTACGAAGGCATCTCGTATCCGTCGACCGGCTGGTCCAATGTCAGAAATCCTTCCCAGAGTGATTGACGGGAACCGTTTGTTGTTCTTCATGGCTGCAAATTTCTGACACAAATACGGCGAGAGAAACTGCACCGCGCCCCAATCTCCGGCTGCGATTTTCCATTCCGGCCATTCCTGTACTGTTCCTGTTCCTTGGGCTGCCACAGTTCCATTCCTGATGGCATACGCTGCAGAGATGGCAGCCGATGGCGAGGCAGGATTTACCGCAAGATTGGCCACGCGCGTCGGCGGTTTCGGTCCTCTGTCTGCTGCCCACCGCCGGCATATCAGCAACATCTCGCCGATGCTGGTGTTTTCGGAAAAATAGATGCGCTCCGGGTCATGCGAAGTAACAATAGTCTCAATGTGAAAGCGGCTTGCCAAATACTTGCGGGTCTCAAGCGATGATGCGTTGGTTGAAGTAACCAGCGGCAGAATCGACGCTATGCCGCCCGTATCGGCTTTGCTGATGAAGTCCGCCAAAACAAGGAATGCGTTGCCGTTGCTGGACAGATGTACAGGTTTGTCGGCAAACAGCGCCTTCTCCCGCGCCTTAATCTTGCGCTCCTCGGCACGGCTGAACTGATCGTGGCGCAGGCTGTCGCGGGTAAAGGGCGGGTTCATGATCACCAGGTCGGCCGGCTCGGCCTGGGGGATCTCCTCGCCGGTCTCTATCTGGGATATGGCCTGGACCGACTTTGGCCAGGGTATCAGCCACGGCTGCCGCTCCAGAAACTCCAGCGAACCCAGATAGGCCTCGCCCATGCCGTCCACGCCCAGAAATGCCCGCCCGATTTTCATGTTGCGAAACTGGGTCGTGGGCGACAGCAGTCCCAGCGTGGTCGCCGCCATGTGGGTAGCGGTCAGGTTGACATCATAGCCGCTGAGCACCTGCTCGATCAGCGCCGCGGCCACCGTCCCGTCGTCCTGTGACTGCGGAGCCAGGTCGCGAATTCGTTCCGCCGCCGCCATCAGCAAAGTGCCCGTGCCGCACGCCGGGTCGATGATCCGCAATCGGGCGATGGCCTCCGCATCCTGCCAGTCGCACATATTTTCGTCGATGGCCAGCGTAGCCAACAACGTCGCCGCGGCCGTCGTGGTGTAGAAAGAGCCGTCGTAGCGCGCCGTATCGAGCACGGTATGGAAGATGCGGCCCAGAAGATCATGCCGCAACCCGGCGATGGTGCGAACCACGGCCAGGGCCGCGCGTGCGCTATCCCGTATGGCCGCGGTATAGGCCGGGTCATTGGGACAGGAGTAGAGGGCCGCGCGTCCGGTTTCAAAGATCGGCTTGTAGTCCAGCGCCAGGATCAGGTTCCAAGCATCGCCAAACGCGCCGATCGGGTCGGCGGCATGAAGGCAGTGCTGCGCCATAGCGGGCGGCCATTCGTCCTCAAAGGGCTGAGGCGGCGCCGTCCGGTTGTCCAATTCGGGACGCAGCTTGTGCCGGTGGTTGTCCAGCCGTGCATGAAACATGACCGCGGTAACGATGACCAGCAGGGCGCGCTTGGCCGCGGTATCCAGGGCGTTGCCTCTGGCTGCTGTGGCGCTTTCCGGCAAATCCAGGGTCTGCGCCAATGCCCGCTTCTGGCCCTCGCTAAGCCGCGCGACCGCCCCGTCCAGACTGCTGGACAGCGCGGCAGCCACCGAGTCAGGGTCGCCCAGTTGCGCCGGCGTGAGCCGGATTACCGAGACCAACTGATCCAGGTTGCCGGCGCTCCATTCGGCCGCCGGCGGCGTGGGCGCAGCCGGATCGCGCACGGTCCACATCAGTTGGGCCGACGGCAAGGATTCCTCGGTTGTATTATCCGGGTAGCAGACGGCAACCGCGCATTGAGCCAGTCCCTGTTTCAGGCGGGCGTCGGCATCGCGGATGGCCGACGCCTTCTTCGCGTTGCTCTGGCCATGTTCGGCCTCAACAGCAATCACCAGAGGGCCAATGCGTATCTCCACATCTATACGGCGATTGCCCGCCTGCTTTGATTCCTGCCTAGCGTTCAGCCCGTACTTTCGTAGATGAGATGCCAGCCACACATTCAGCGTATGTTCGTGTTCCCGGATCATTTGCGCCTTCCATCGGTGACGAGAACTGGTATGTGCCGCCACCAATGCAATTCAAATCGGATGCAGCCCCGCGAAACCCAATCCCGTTGTCTCCTCCCAACCGCACATCAGATTCATGCTCTGCAACGCGTTGCCGGCCGCGCCCTTGACCAGATTGTCGATCGCGCACAGCGCCACCACCCGTCCCGTGCGCTCATCCAACTCGAAGCCGACATCGGCATAGTTGGTCCCGCTCAGGATTTTCGGCTCGGGGTAACGGTAGATGCCGGTCTTCTCCTTGACGATGCGCACAAACGGCTCGTCCCGGTATGTCTGCCGGTAGGCCCGCCACAGATCGCGCTCGCTGACGCCCGGCTTGACAAAAACATGCGCCGTCGCCAGCACGCCGCGCACGTTGTCCACCGCGGTCGCGCTCATGTGCGCGGCTGCGCCGCCGTAGTCCTCCGCATCCGCCAGCGCCAGCGCCTGCAACAGTTCAGCAGTATGCCGGTGTCCCGTCGGCGCGAAGCTGCGCATCGCCCGCGCCCGCTCCGGGTGGTGCGTTGAGTCGCCGGCGCGGTTGCCTCCCTCGCTGCTGCCGACTTTTACCTCGCAGATCAGATCTCGCTGCGCATCGGCCAGCCCGCCCGCGAACAGCGGCCACACCGCCAGTACCGTCGCCGTCGCATTGCAGCCCACCCCGCTGACATAGCGCGCGCCGCGAATCTGTTGCCGATACAGTTCCGGCAGCCCGTAGACGAACTGATCCAACCACGACGGCGCGGCGTGCACCTTGTCGTACCAGTCCACATACGCCTGCGCGTCGCGCAGGCGGAAATCGGCGCTGAGATCGATGATGCGCCCGGCCAGCGCGGCGAACTCGGCGATGCGGCCCATCGCGCCGCCGTGGGGTAGGCCGAGCACCAGCAGGTCGCACGGCTCCAATTCCGCCGCGCTGACAAATTTCAGCTTCGTCCGCCCGCGCAGATTCGGATGCGTGAAATGCACGAATGAACCGGCGTTGCGCTCGCTCGTCACCTGCGCCACGTCAACGTGCGGATGATCCAGCAGCAGCCGCAGCAACTCCCCGCCGGCATAGCCGCTGGCGCCGAGAATCGAGACCGAAATCGTGGATTTCGAACTACCCTGTGGCATGTCTGAAGCGCTCACTTTTGGTTACCCGTTGGCCGCCTGCCAGCCCTCGCGCCCCACCCGCAGCGCAAAATCGGCGATGCGCCCAGGAATGTCAACGCCCGTCGGCAGCACGCTGTTGCGAAACTCCATCGTGTAGTTGACCTCGTTCACCAGCAGCCCGCGCTCCGCGTCCTCCAGCACGTCGATGGCGACACATCCGCCGCCGACCGCCTTGGCCGCCCGCACGCACAGGTCGTTCAACTCCGCCGTCACAGGGCAGACCGAGGCCAGACCGCCGCGCGCCGTGTTCGTGATCCAGTGCGGCGAGTCGCGGTAAATAGCGCAGATCGTCTCGTTGCCGACTGCGAAGGCGCGGATGTCCCGCTCCGGCTTGTCGATATATTCCTGAATGTAGAAAATGCTGTGATGGTACGTGCCAAGCACTTCCTTGTGCTCCAGCACCGCTTCCGCGGCCTCACGGTCGTTGATCTTGCTCAACAGCCGTCCCCACGAACCGATTGAAGGCTTCATCACAACAGGGTAGCCCAGTTCCTCGATCGCCTCCAGCGCGCTCTCGGCAGTGAAAGCGACCATCGTGCGCGGGGAGGGGACGCCGGCCGCAGTCAGCGCGCTGGTCGTTTGCAACTTGTCGCCGCAGACGTCAGCTACATGCGCGGAGTTGACGGTCGGGATCTCACGATCGTTGAGAATTCGCAGGCTGACCAGAGCGCGCCCGTGATGGATACAACGCTCGACAATCACATCGTAATCTTCGTAGCGCGCGGCCGCTTCTTTCCCGCCCGAGATGTCGAAGATCAGCTTGCGATCGTCGAGCAGGTCGAACTCGGCGCCCCGCTGCGTGAACGCCTCGAACAGCAGTTTTTCCTCCGCGCGCACGCGGCTGTAGAGGATGCCTATTCGCATCGGTCCTATTCTCCCCAGTCTTCGTCCTCTTCCGGAGCCAATTCCAACACGACTGGGTCCAGCCCGACGACCTCCAGGTCCGCGCCGCAATCGCCGCATTGAACAATTTCATTCTGCATCACGTCGTTGAGTTCGACTGAGCCGAAGCACTCCGGGCACTCGGCCACGGTCGTTACAGTCTGAACTGCCATGTAGATTCTCCTGATGTGTCGTCTAAAAAGGTATCAACAATGAGACTCAGGCCTATGTCCATTCACCAAAGCGCACCGACAGCCCTTGCGCCGCCGGCATACTCGGCGATTCGCCTGCGCGTACCTGGCGACGTGCCTGAGGGCAAGCCGTCAAGAGCGAAACAGTCAGCATTCTCAATTTCCCATCTGCCTGTCTGTGCCCATTCAAAGTCCTCACTGCAAAAGACGACGACAAGGTCGCTCTTTGCTTCAGAGAAATTGCTGTAGACGCCAAACAGGCACAGTTCGTGCAGAACCGCCCCGGTCTCTTCAGTCGCTTCACGCCGAAACGCATCACCCGAAGTCTCGCCCGACTGCACTCCCCCGCCTGGCAGGAACCAGCCGTCCGTGTAGGTGTGTTTGACGAGAAGAATCCTGCCTTCCTGCACGGCAAGCAGACGGACCCCAATGGTCAGCGGTCTTAAAGATGCGCCAGCTCAGCCGCTGAATGTAATACGGGATTCGCGCCAGCGATCGCGGCGGCAACGTTACCCCTATGTCTACCCAATCCGTTCGTCCGGCACGGCAACGCCATCAGGGTAGACGATAACTATGTTCCGAGCCGCCGCTTGACCTGCTCCACCAATCCGCCCGCCGCCACAATCTCCTGCACGGTCCCGCTCAGCGCCGGGAAAGCAAAGCTGCCGGCAGCGCACTCGATCACGCGCCGCTCCAGGTCAACCGAAACGAACTCCTGCGCTCGGATCGCTTGCGCGGCCTGTGGGCAGACGATGGCCAGCAGGCCGTTGTTGATGGCGTTGCGGTAGAAGATGCGCGCAAAGCTCTGCGCGATCACCGCGCCGACGCCGCTGTATACCAGACAGGTCGCCGCCTGCTCCCGGCTTGAGCCGCAGCCGAAATTGCGCCCCCCGACAACCAGATCGCCGCGCCGCACATTTTTTGCAAAGGTCGGGTCCAGGTCCTCCAGCGCATGGCCGGCGATCTCCTCGCGTCCCTTGGCCGTGTACGTGTACTTGCCCGGAAAGAGCACATCGGTGTTGACGTTGTCGCCATACTTCCACGCCCTGCCTTGAATCTTCACCATTCCTCCATGCAGCGGAGAGAGAGTCTTGCCACTCCTCACTTTTCTCTCCTCAACCAATGCTTCTCGGGTCGGCGATCCTGCCTGCCACCGCCGAAGCCGCCACCACGGCCGGATTCGCCAGGTAGATCTCCGCTTCCGCCGTGCCCATCCGCCCGCGAAAATTGCGATTGGCGCTGGAGATCGTGACCTCGCCTGTCGCCGGCACGCCCATGTGGTTGCCCATGCACGGTCCGCAGCCCGGCGTTCCGATCGCCGCGCCCGCCGCAACCAATGTCTCGATATAGCCCCGCCGCAGCGCCTCTTGCAGTACCATGCTGGAGGCCGGAATGACCAGCAAGCGCGTGCCTGCCGCTACCCGGCGTCCCTGCACGACCGCCGCCGCCGCGGCAATGTCCTCCAGCCGCCCGTTCGTGCATGTGCCGATGAACGCCTGCTGCACACGCACTCCCGCCACCGCCGAAAGCGGCACAACGTTGTCCACCGTATGCGGGCAGGCCACCGTCGGCTCCAGTTCTGACGCGTCATACCGGTAGGTGGCGCTGTAGGCGGCATCCTCGTCAGGAAAGAGTTTGCACTGCCCGAGTTCACGGGAATTTCCGGCTGCCCGCCGCCGCAACGCCGCATGCAGATAGCCCAACGTCCTCCCGTCCGGCGCGATGTAGGCCGATTTCGCGCCAAATTCCGCCATCATGTTGGCCAGCGCCATGCGCGCGTCGAGGCTCAACGCCTCGACGCCGCTGCCGCTGAACTCGACTGAGGCGTACAGCCCGCCGTCCGCGCCCCAATCGCCGATGATGCGCAGCGCGAAATCCTTGGCCGTTACACCGGTCGGCAGGTCGCCCTCCAGGACGATGCGGATCGACTCCGGCACGCGCAGCCACAGTTCGCCCGTCGCCCACAAGGCGGCCACTTCGCTGCGGCCGATGCCCGCGCCGAACGCGCCCATCCAGCCGAAATGGGGCGTATGGCTGTCCGCGCCCAGGATCATCTGCCCCGGCAGCACCAACGCCTCCTCGCTCAGAACCTGATGACAGATTCCCCGGCCCACCTCAAAAAAGTGGCGGATGCCCTGTTCCTGCACGAACTTGCGGATCTCGGCGTGGTTCTGCGCATGGCGGGTCGTCGGCGCCGGCACGGCGTGGTCCAGCGTGATCGCCAGCTTATGTGGAATGGCGACCTTGTCCTGCCCGAACTGCTGCCAGATTTCGCGGATGGCCGCCGTGTTGTCGTGGCTCAGCACCACGTCCGGGCGCACGTCCACCACCTGCCCCACCTCGACCGCGTCCAGGCCCGCGGCCCGCGCCAGCGCCTTCTGCGCGAAGGTCCGCGGCGAGCGGTTCCACTCACCGGCTTGCCGCCCGTCTTGTTGCGAATCAGGCTGTTCTTGCATCCCTGCGTCCCCTATACGGTCGAACTCTCGATGGTCACCGCGCGGCTGTGATACTCCCGCAACAGCACGTCCACGTCGTCGAGACTGAGTTTGCGCTGGTCCGCCGCCGTCTTGATGTGCGACGTCACCTCCTTCACCTGCAGGTCGGTCAGGTCCAGTTGCAGCTGTTCCGCCCGCTGCTTGACCGCGTTCCAGCCGGTGAGGCGGTGGGCGATGTGCAGATAGCGCGTCAGCCCGAAATCCGCCGGATCCAGGATCTCGTATGTCTCGGGGTTGTTCAGAATCGCCTTGGCGTGAATGCCCGCCTTATGCGTGAAGGCCGTGTAACCGGTGATGTAATTATTGAACGGCACATCGACGCCGACGATTTCGGCGACAAAGTTTTCGACTTCGCGCAACATCGGCAAGTTGTATTTGTTGCGGATCTGCTCCGGGTTGAGCGCGTACATGCGAGCCACCAGACCTCCCAGAGGTGTGATGCCGTTGCGCTCGCCGATGCCGAGCACGGAGGTGTCTACATGGGTGGCGCCGGCCGCCAGCGCGCAATAGGAGTTGGCGATGGCACAGCCGGTATCGTTGTGGCCGTGAAACTCGATATCGCAGGAGACGACACCGCGCAAGGTTCGCACCAGGTCATGCACCTGCAGGGGCGTGGCGATGCCGACGGTATCCGCGATCCCGACCCGGTCCACTCCGGTCTGATCGACCTCGCGGTAGACGGTCAACAGATCAACCAGGTCGCTGCGGAAGGAGTCCTCGCTGCTGAAACGCACTTCCAGTCCCTGGCTCTTGATAAACTCGACAACCTGCACCGCACTGTCGATGATCTGGCGGATCGACTTGCCATGCGAGAATTCTCGCAGGTAGCTGCTGGTGCCAAAGAGGACGTCGATGCCGTCAACGCCGGTATCTACGGCCAAGCGGGCATCGTCGAGATGGCAGCGGGTATGGGTGAGCAGCTTGGTGCGCAGCCCCAGGCCGGCGATGCGCGAGCAGTCAGCCCGGCTCTGCGGGCTGGCTGCCGGCGAGGTCAACTCCAGATACTCGACGCCGAAGGCATCCAGAAGGCGGGCGATTTCCACCTTCTGGCCGCTGTCGAAGAAAGCGTTGGCGAACTGCTCCCCTTCCCGCAGCGTCGATTCTATAATTGCGAAATCTTCAAGACTCATACGCTCGCCCCCGGCGATCTGTAAAGCAACAAAAAAACCGGTCCATCCTGTCTGGAATGGCCGGTCGCTACCGTTGCAACATCTGAGCAGGCACAAACAACAGACAGGTCAGTCTGTAATCCGCTTTTTGCTCTTTATGCAGAAAAAACCTGGCAAATCGCTACCGCTTCGCATCGGTGCCACACCCTCTCGCCGCCGAAAAGCAACGTCTCCTGCCGACAATTTTGCACCGCTTCTCACACCGTTGCTTGGATTATGCACGCGTCTGACGCGTCTGTCAAATTCGTCGACCCGTTTCGTGAATTCTCCTTACAAATGCCACGCTACCTGAATCGGACATTCTATACACCGAAACCGGTACGATCAGGCAAGACTTGCAAGTGTTAAAGACGATAAAATATTATACGGATGCCGATAGTTCAGCTATTGTGAAGGTCCTCTGTTGGGCGTAGGGTTGGACTGCGTCCTTCGTCTTTTCGGTGATGCCCTAAAGATCGTTCTTCTCTCCGAACTCCTGTGGCTTCGCTTTTTTGCGGTCGGCATATGCTCCGATGACAATTTCCCTACGCCAATCCTACGTCAGCAAATCGCTTACTTGGACGCGACCCAAAATTGAGTTCAAAATCCATTGTCGCAAGGGTTTGTAAGAACTGTCGATTGCGGTCAATTTACTCTGGTAGACGCACCATTTCAGGGGCAGGTTACCACCTGATCCACACCCGCACGAAGGCGATTTGCTTCAGGTTCATATCGCTTGACACAGTGGCATTGCGTCCTATACATTTTCACTGAGACTCTTGTGAAATTCGTCGTTCTCCCTCGATGGCAGCAGGGGATCTGGGCCGTTTACCAAAAGGGGTGGAAGAGATGCGACAGCGCACTGAAATGCTGACAGCCGCACTGGGGCTTAGTTTGGTGCTGCTTGCCGCGCTTGTTGCCGCCCTCTCCCCCCGCGCGCAGTCGGCTTACGCCCAATCCGATCCTCGGATCTCGGTTTCTATTGGAGAGTCCACGTTGCCACAAGGGGGAGGAACATACCTCGTAGGCCAGTATTACAATATGCCGCAGGTCCCCAATGACGACACCGAATTTCACCCCGACCTCATCTCCCGGTTAGACATGCAACGTAGTTTGGAAGGCACGTGGATCGAAGAAAACGGCTGTGATCCAAATCTGTTCGGCAGAAACTATACTTTTAACACATGGTGGAGAAGCCCTGTAGATGTCTGGAGCGGCGGAAGCGACAACCTTGTCATCGAGTCGGACTGCCCTGTAGGCACTTACAGGATCCTGACGACGGCAAAATACCGCTCCACGAACACCACTGACGGCAGTTTTGACTCCACCAGTGACTCTTTCACCATCACGATCGACGAAGGGCAGTCCGGCCAACAAGGCGAACCTGGAAGTGGCGTAAAGAGCGGTAGTGGCGGTGGCGGCGGCGGCAAGAGTAATTCAGGTAACTCCGGTAATTCGGGAAAGCAGCAGCGATACGTTCCGCCGGCGCCGTCTCAGCTGCAGTTGCAGCAGCAGCCAGCGCCCACTCCCATTCCTGTCGCGATTACCATACCTTATTTCTTGAACGTTCGTTCCGGGCCAGGCCTCGACTACGAAGTCATCACAACCGTACCAGCAGGGACGCGCGCTAACATCTGCGGCAGAGACCCGATTGACGACTGGTTCCAGGTCCAAATTGAAGGGGTTGACGGCATGGTCTGGATTTATCAGGATTTGACCACAGTTGAAGGCTCTCTGGATGGGGTCCGATTCCTCCAGCAGTCGGAAATAGACCTGATTACGAGGCCGGGCGACGGCCCACTGGCCATCACTACGCCCGACATATTGAATGTGCGCTCGGGGCCGGGCCTCGATTACGACATCCTCACCACCGTTCCCCAGGGCACGCAGGCCAAGATCATCGGCTTAAGCCCGGATCGTGAATGGTACAAGGTCGAACTGGGTGTGCTCGATCAGCCTGCCTGGGTTTACGCCGGCCTGACAACCCTGGTCGGCGCGCTTGTCGGCGTCAAGCAGTATACCTTAGCCGAGTTGGACGGGACCGACACCGGGGGCGACAAGCCGCTGGCGATCACCGTGCCCACCATCATGAACGTCCGCTCGGGACCGGGCACCGAATACGAAGTCGTTACGACCGTGCCGCAGGGAACGCAGGCGGAAATCATCGGCATCGGCCCGCAGAACCAGTGGTACTACGTTGAGTTAAGCACTCTGGACGATCCCGCCTGGATCTTCCAGGACCTGACGACATTGATCGGTTCGCTGGCGGGAGTCAGGCAGATCGCCTCATGGCAGGTCGGGCAACCAAGTACCGATTCGGAAGTCGACCGTCCGCTGGCCGTCACCTACCCGTCGCTTGTAAACGTGCGCGAAGGGCCGGGCGACGAATACGGCGTCCTGATTGCCATAGGCCAGGGCACGCGCGTTAGAATCTACGGCGTCGACCCGGACGAAGACTGGTACCTGATCGAAGTGGACGGCCTGGACCAGTTGGGCTGGATTTCCGAAAACCTGACCGTTCTGGTTGGCGACCTGGATGGAGTCAAGCGAATCACCGCCGAAGAGATTGCCATGCTTCCCGTTGCAATCGCGCAGACAGCCGTCCTCAACGTGCGCTCGGGGCCTAGCACAAGCCACGGCGTCGTCACCACCTTGTCACAGGGAACCTGGTCCGAAATCCTCGGCGTCGACACCCAATCCCAGTGGTTCAAGATCAAAGTGGATGGCATTACCGGCCAGGCCTGGGTACTCCGAGACCTCACCCGTCTCGCCGGTTCGCTCTCCGGCGTCGAGCAGATCGCGGTGGATACGAACCCCCCGCCGACAACGGCCGCGTCACCGCCGCCCGCGTCGCCGCCGCCGCCGGCCGTGAGTTCGATAACAATTGAACTGACGCTGCCGTCGGACGGCCGCATCAATCTCGAAGTCAATTGGGCCGACGCCAGCGCATGTGCCCAGGTTTACAAACTCTATTACAGGTCCAACACCGATTCGCCAACCTATTTCTCACTGGAGACAGCGGTCACCTCCTCCACCGCAAGCTCCAAGAACCTCAGCTTCCAAACACTGCCCGCCAACAGCTTCATCTCCGCCTGGTGTGGGTCGAGCAGTGCAGGACGGCAGGTCGCAGAAGTTCAGGTCGACGCGACTTCGGCCGGCACCTACAGTTCCTTGCCCTATCATCCGTCATCTGATGCGGTTGCCGCCGCGTCGTCCAACTGATGCCATACCAATGAGCGCAAGTTCCCGCTGAACGCCAACCACCGTTCCCAATTTCAAGTCGGCGTGCTGCCAGCACATTCCAGAGCCTCTCTGTCTCCGCGACAGCGGAGGCTCTGCACTTTCGCGCCACGCCTCCATATTCGAGCGGCGGGCTGATTTTCTGACCGCATCACATCTTCATGTATAATGGCGCCGAATGGAAGCACGGCGGTCAATCGTAAGATCGACTTTCAGGAGCAAGAACAGGCAGGATGATCCAGGTACGCGAGCTCTCCAAGTCGTATGGCCCTATCGAGGCGTTGCGCGCCCTTACATTTGAAATCGGGGTTGGCGAAATCGTCGGGCTACTTGGCCCCAACGGCGCCGGAAAGACCACTCTGATCAAGACGCTGACCGGCTACCTCGAGCCGGATGAGGGCGATGTCCGCATCGACGGGCTTGATGTCAGCGCACACCTCCTGCGCGTGCAGGCCGGAATCGGCTATCTTCCCGAAAACACGCCCCTCTATCCCGAACTCACCGTGCAAGCCTATCTGAAGCTGATGGCCGACCTGCATCTCGTGCCGCCGTCAACGCAGGCCGCGCAGATCGCCGAGGCCGCCATCGCAACCGGGCTGACCGCACGCCTCACGCAGCCAATCGGCGAACTCAGCAAGGGCTTCCGGCAGCGCGTTGGGCTGGCGCAGGCGATCCTGCACAGGCCGCGTCTGTTAATTCTGGACGAACCGACGATTGGTCTCGATCCCACGCAGATCGTAGAGATCCGAGACCTGATCAAGAGGCTCTCCCAACACAGCACGATTCTTTTCTCAACCCACATCCTTTCCGAGGTCGAGACACTCTGCGACCGGGTCATTATCCTGATTAATGGACAACTGCGGGCCGACGCACGCATCGCCGACCTCGCCGCGTCCAACAACGTTCTGCTGACGCTCGATTGCAACGTCGACGGCGTGGGCGCGGCGCTGCTTCAACTGCCCGGCGTGCAGGCAGTGAAGAGGGAAGACACACCCGCCGGGCACGCGCTCTATCGAATCTCGGCATCCCCAAACCAGGATTTGAGCCTGGCGATCTACCGCCTGGCCCAAGCGCGCGATTGGCCCGTTCGCGAACTGCGCAACGATACGCGCGCCCTGGAGTCCGTATTTAACCTGAGTTCGGAGTAAGTGAGCACCTTATCAAGCTGGTAGAATAGAAGTTCTCTAACAAAAATTCTCCAGCAAAGAAAGGTGCTCAGTGATGAGTATACTCAATCTGTTCTGTCATGTCGATGATTTCTGTCAGTGGTTGGCTACATGGGAGAATGCCAAGTTGTTAGGCGTGGCTCGCAAGCGAGGGCCGGCCCCGCGCTTGAGCTTGAGTGAAGTGATGACGATTCTGATTCACTTCCATCAGTCGCATTATCGCGATTTCAAGGCCTTCTATACGCAGCACGTATGTAAGCATATGCGCAGTGAATTCCCTGCTCTGGTCAGTTACACACGCTTTGTGGAGTTAATGCCATCAGCCCTGGCAGCCATGTGTCTCTATCTGCGTGTGCGCTTTGGCCAGGCGACAGGGGTGGCATTCATTGATTCGACCCCGTTGTCCGTCTGCCACAACAGACGCATCGGCCGCCACCGGGTCTTTGCCGAGGTGGCCAGGCGCGGCAAGAGCAGCATGGGATGGTTCTATGGCTTTAAACTCCATCTGATTGTCAATGACCAGGGGGAATTGCTGGCGCTTCAACTCACGCCCGGCAACACCGATGACCGTAAACCGGTCCCACAGATGACCAAAAAGTTGTGGGGGAAGCTGATCGGCGACCGCGGCTATCTCTCCCAAGTTCTCTTTGAGCAACTCTTCGCTCAGGGACTGCAATTGATCACGCCCATTCGTAAAAACATGCAGAATCGACTCGTCGTTCTCGAAGACAAGCTGCTAACGCGTAAGCGCTTCGTCATTGAAACCATCGTTGACCAACTCAAGAATATCTCACAGATTGAACACACCCGTCACCGCAGCACGACCAACTTTGTCGTCACTCTCATCGCCGGTCTGATTGCCTACACTTGGCAAGCTAAGAAGCCATCTCTCAATCTTCCTGACACAGATATGGCTCTATTGCCGGCCTTAATCTAACTCCGAACTGGGGTTATTTAATGAGTTGGTCCTATCTTCCGCGCCGGCCCAGGAATACGCTGCCGAGGCGATCGCGGTCCAGCCTGCGGATCAACCGCCAATTCAATGAACTGACATGGCACTCCCGCCCGCAGCCAGAGACGCGACCTCCATTTGACCGCCGCGCCCGCAGACAAGATTTAACCGGTTGGAGAGAAGCTCGATGATGCAAGTGCGCTCCCTCATCCGCAAAGAGCTGTTCAGCTACTTCGGATCGCCCACGGCATTGATCTTTGTCGGGACATTTCTGGCCGTCACGCTCTATCTGTTTTTCTGGAATAGTGCTTTCTGGCTGCGGGGCCTGGCCGACGTGCGCCCGCTTTTTCACCGGATGCCGCTTCTTCTCATTTTCCTGGTGGCCGCGCTGACGATGCGTCAGTGGAGCGAAGAGCAGCGCGCCGGCACGCTGGAGCTTCTCCTCACCCTGCCCGTCAGCACGGCGCAACTGGCGGCTGCAAAGTTCATATCCGTCCTGGTCATGGCGCTCGTGGCGCTGGCACTGACTCTGCCGCTGCCGATGACCGTCTGGCTGCTCGGCGATCTCGACTGGGGTCCCGTCTGGAGCGGCTATCTGGCCGCCGTCCTGCTCGCCGCCGCCTACGCCGCAATTGGCCTCTTCCTCTCCTCCCGCACCGACAACCAGCTGGTCGCGCTGATTTCCACGCTGCTGCTGGGCGGGGCGTTCTACCTGGTCGGCACGCGCGGCCTGACCGACTATACCGGCAATCAGGTCGGCAACATCTTGCGCGCCCTGGGCACGGGCAGCCGCTTCGAGAGCATCGAGCGCGGCGTCATCGACCTGCGCGACCTCATCTACTACCTTTCGCTGACGCTGACCTTCCTGATGCTGAATGTCCTTTCGCTGGACATCAAACGCTGGAGCCGCAGCGCCCAGACCCGGCCAAAGCGGCTGCGTCGTATTCTGCTGGCGGTCCTCATCGCAATCAACCTGGCGCTGGCCAATGTCTGGCTCTACCCGCTGCGCGCGCTTCGGGCCGACACCACGGCGTCCCGCACCTACACGCTTTCGTCAGCGACGAAGGATCTGCTGGGCACGCTGCAAGAGCCGCTCCTGCTGCGCGCCTTCATCAGCAGCAGGACGCACCCTTTGCTCGCGCCGCTCGCGCCGCGTCTCGCCGATACGCTAAGCGAGTACGAGATCGCCTCAGGCAACATGCTCAGCGGCGAAGTCGTCGATCCTGCGACCGATCCGGAAATGGAGGCCGAGGCCAACCAGACCTATGGCATCCAGCCCACGCCTTTCCGCCTGGCCGATCGCTACCAGTCCTCGGTGATCAACTCCTACTTCGACATTCTCATCCGCTACGGCGATCAGAGCGTCGTTCTGGGCTTTGCCGACCTGATCGCGCTCAGCGCCAACCGCGACGGCAGCGTTGAGTTAGGCTTTCGCAATCTCGAATATGACCTGACGAGCGCCATCAAGCGAGTTGTCTACGGTTTCCAGAGCGTGGACGCGGTTTTGGCGGCGCTCGACCGGCCGGCGCAACTTCAACTCATTGCAACGCCGGCGCTGCTTCCGGAACTGATTCAGGACGCCCCCTCTACCATTGAAGCCGTCGCCCTCGAAATTGCCGCCGAATCGAAGGGAAAATTCACTTTCGAAATTGTCAACCCCGATGCAGAGGGCGCGCTGCTCAACCGGCAGCTGCTGTTCGACTCTTTCGGCATCCAGCCCTTTCCGGTCTCCTTCTTCTCTGTCGAGAGTTACTACCTCCATATGCTCCTTCAAGTCGGCGACCGGATCGAAATCCTCTATACCGCCGGCGACTTGACCGAAGCCGGCGTGCGCACCGCCATTGAATCCGCGCTGCGTCGCAGCGCGCCCGGCTTCCTCAAGGTCGTTGGCCTGTGGACGCCCTCGCCCGCCCCTGCCACGGATATGTTCGGTCAGCCCCAACAGCAACTCTCGTCCTGGCATCTGATCAGCGAACAACTGGCCAGCGAGTACGCCTTGCGTCCGCTTACGCTGGAGAACGGCCGCGTGCCCGAAGAGATCGACTCGCTACTGCTGATTGCGCCGCAGGCGATGAGCGACAAAGCGCGCTTTGCCATCGACCAATTTCTGATGCGCGGCGGTTCCGTTGTGATCGCGCATAGCGGCTACACCGTTACCCCCGATCCCTTCACCGGCGAGCTGCGCCTGGCCGCCGTCGAAGGGGGACTGCGCGAGATGCTAGCCCACTATGGGGTCGACGTGTCGGACAAACTGGTCATGGATCCCCAGAATGAACCGTTCCCCATCGCCGTCGAACGCCGAGCCAACGGCGTCAGCGTCCGCGAAATCCAGACCATCGCCTATCCCTACTTCGTTGACGTGCGCAGCGACGGCATCGATCGCGTGCATCCGCTCCTGGCCGGTATAACCGCCGCCACTCTCAACTGGGTGTCCCCGATCACGCTTGACGCCGACAAAAACGCTGAGCGTGAATCCGGCGAACTGCTCAGATCGACGCCCTTCTCCTGGCTGCGCGCCGACACCAGCATCCAGCCCGACTTTGAACGGTTTCCCGATTTTGGTTTCCCGGTTGAAGGAGAAATCGGCGCCCACACGCTGGCTGTCGCGGTGCACGGGGCTTTTGAAAGCTTTTTCAGAGATAAGCCGTCGCCCTGGGCGGCAAACGGGAATGAAACGACCGCTGCCGACACGCTCGACCCGCCTCCCGCAAGCTTTCTTCACCAGAGCGCCGCCGACGCCCGCCTGGTCGTCTTTGGCAGCGCCCAGTTCGTAGACGACTTCGTACTCGAGCTTTCGCGCAGCCTCGCCGGCAACGATCGCTTCCTCAACAATCTGTTTCTGATGCAGAACGCGCTGGACTGGAGTGTGGAGGATCTCGACCTGCTCACGATTCGCGCCCGCGGCGGCAACACACGCATCCTCGCTCCCCTGACGCCGCGACAGCAGTCGGCCTGGGAGTTCGTCAACTACGCCCTCGCGCTGCTGGCCCTGTCCGGCCTGGCCGCGTTATGGCGCTGGCGCAAACGCCAGGAGCGGCCCATCGAACTGGAGATGCCCCCGCAGGCCGCTGAAGTGCAACACGACTCCGGCACTTGAATCAAAGGAGATACAAGATGGATGATCGTGACATCGGTCAGGAGGTTTTGGAAGGGATTGGAGAGATCAAGGCATACAAAGCAGGTCAAATCGATCTACGGGTTCGCAAGCTGCGCCAGCCTTCAGCGCCCCTTGATATTCGCAAGAAGCTGCAACGCTCCCAAACTGCCTTCGCGGCCATGATGGGCGTTAGTCTGCTAACTGCAGAGCAGCACCCCCACGTCTTTATGCACCTGACCTGAGTCCTGAACTTGAGTCCCGCAATAGGGCGCTGTTTCGCCCTGAATTTCTACTGAGGTGAATCGTGGCTCGCAATTCCGAGGCGGCCGGACTGCCTGGCGTCCTGAGCGACGTAGCGAAGATTCTGCAAGGCGGCAGCCCGCGCGAAAGAACCATGCTCATCGGGCTGACCGCGCTTTTTCTGTTGCAAATTGGTCTCAGCGCATGGGTGTATTGGCCGCGTGCAGGAACGTTCTCGACGCCGGTCCCCATCTTTGTTGAATTGAGCGTTGACGATGTCGTCCGCCTCAACATCTCCGACGACGCCGGCGAGCGCATCCAACTGGTGAAAGAAGCCGGCCGGTGGTGGGTCCTCCTGACTGAAACTGCTCAGGAGGGTTCGGACGCGCCCCAACTTTGCGGCCAGGAGGCTGCTGCGCCATGCTTCCCTGCCGCCAACCACAGAGTTGAACTGCTGTTGAACACGCTCGCCGAACTGACCACTTCCCGCCTCGTCGCCAACAGCGAGGCCAGCTACACGCGGCTGCGCGTCGCCGAGGACAAGTATGTCCGCCGCGTCGAATTCCAAGCGGAAGATGATACGCGTCATACTCTCTACATCGGCACTGCCCCCCGCTTCGGCGCCACGCACGTAAGAGCAGCCAATCACTCAGCTGTCTATCTCGCCGACACACTTAGCGGCTCGGACGCGCCGGCCGCCGTCCACAACTGGATCGACACCCTCTACTTCCAGGTGGCAGCATCCGAAATCCGCTCACTGCAAATTGTCAACGCCAACGGCGCATTGGAGTTTACTCAGGATGAGAACGGCCTCTGGCGCATGGCCGCGCTGACGGAATCCGAGCAGTTCAACCCCGGTCCCCTCATCGCCACGCTCCCATTCCTGACCAACCTGAGCATGGTCGAACCGCTGGGCAAGCAGGAATTGGCCGAATACGGCATGGAACAGCCTAATGCAGTCCTGACTCTGACATCGGTTGGAAGCGCAGGGGAAAGCCACTCACGCACCCTCACCATCGGCGCCCACGACGAGCAGGGCTTCAACTACGTGGTCAAGTCTTCCTCTTCACCCTACTACGTGCTTGCCTCCGGCTACAGTGTGGGGCGGCTGATCGAGAGCGCACGCGATGACTTCCTCACGCCGCCTCAGGAATCCCCGACTCCCGCGCCTGAAGCCGGCCAACAGTAAGCGAAGCAAAGAGAACTGCTCCTCTGCGAATGCAAGAGTTTGCTTTCGAAAGGCGCAGCGAAGATTAGGTTCCGTTGACATTTGAGTAACCTGTTCAAGGAGGCGACATCTACAGGCCGTCTGAGAACAGTTTGGACTCTGATTCGCCTGATTCTCGTGAACGAAGCCCACCTCGGGAGCCAGGGCCGTCAATCATCTCAATCACACAAATCACGTAAATCACAGTTCAGACAAATGTCAACGAGCCCTACTGAAACGCACCCCGTTTAACCAGGCGCCTCGCCCAGCCGCGTCCCTTCAGGCACGTCCGTCCCGCTCTCAAAGTCTAGGCGGTATCCGTCCGGGTCGGTCAGCGACGTGACCCACATTCCGTTGCCCACAAACGGTTCCTTTGCTTCGATGCCGCGCTCTCTGACTTCACCGTAGAATTGCACTGCGTCTTCACAGAGGAAGAAGATCGTTACACCCTCGCCTACCTTTCCGCTCGGCGTCCAGGAGTCCTGCCCCTTGGTCGGAAACTCTTGCAGCATCAAGGCAGCGTCTCCCAGGCTGAGCCAGCACCAGCGCAACCGGCCGGCCGGCTCCCATCTGTCTCTGATTGTGCAGCCTAAGCCATCGACATAGAAACGTATCGTCGTCTCCATGTCAGACACTCTGAAGAAGGGAACGGCCTGCCTTACATTCATCTTGAACTGTTCCTCGTCTATCAAGCGGGCCAGGATGGCAGCGCAACCATATGACGCGCTTTCGCGCCGGACCGGCCACCCTGCGCCGCTACCAGTTCGTGTAGGATCCGTCGCGGCGCCTCAGATGCGGCGCTTCCCAGAAACGGAACTCTTGCGCCAGTGCCCTCTCCTCGTTGAACTCCACGCCCAGCCCGGGGCCATCCGGCACAATATAGCGGTAGCCGTCTAATTCCGGCTGGACTGGGAACCAGTCGGCGTCGTAGAAGCGGCCCTCCTCAGTGGGGGAGACGCGCACCTCAAGCCAGGCAAAGTTCGGCGCTGCCGCAGCCAGGTGAACAGTCGCCGCGCTGCAAATGGGGCCGAGCGGGTTGTGCGGCATCAGGTCGATGTAGTGCGCCTCGGCAATCGCCGCCACCTTCATCGCCTCGGTCAGGCCGCCGACGTTGCAAACGTCAATGCGCGCAAACTGGGTGATGCCGCGCTCAAGATAGGGGAGGAACTGCTACTTGCTCGAGAACTCTTCGCCAATCGCGAATGGCACGTCGGTCATGCTGCGCAACGCCTCGTAGGCCGCCGGCGTTTCGTCCCGGATCGGCTCCTCCAGGAAATCCAGCGTTCCCGTCGGCATGCGCTGGCAGAATGATGCCGCTTCCGCCACGCTCAGGCGATGGTGGTAGTCGATGCCCATAACCGGCTCCGGTCCGATTGCCTCCCGCGCCGCCGTCAACCACTGGGCCGTCCTGCCAAGCGACTCGCGTGGCTCGTAGACCGCTTCAGGCTCGTCCGTTTTGCGCCCCGGATGGAAGCCCGTGCGAATCGCGGGCCAGCCCAAATCGGCCAGCAGCTTGACGTTCTCGACAAACTCCTCTTGCGATGACCCGCCCGTCGTTGCGAAACAAGGGACCCACTCCCGCTGCTTGCCCCCCAACAACTGGTAGACCGGAACGTTCAGAGCCTTGCCCGCGATGTCATGCAGCGCGATGTCTATCGCCGAGATCGCGCCGGTCAGGATGCGTCCGCCTTCGAAATACTGGCTGCGGTACATCTCTTGCCACAACGCGCCCATGCGCAGCGGATCGCGTCCGATCAGAAACTCGCCATAGTGCCTGACCGCCCCCACCACTGCCATCTCACGCCCGGATACGCCGGCCTCGCCCCAGCCGTGCAGACCCTCGTCCGTCTCCACTTTGACGATCATCTGATTGCGTTGCCCCACCCAGACTGGGTAGGTCTTGATTTCCGTGATTTTCATTGGCTGGTCCTATCGATGACCCTTACTCACTACGAAACGCACCAAGCGCTCCATCGAAAACGCCCGCTATCCGTCAATCGCCTCCCGCAAGCGCGTCAACTCCTCCGCAGTCAGCATCCGGCTGCCGGCCGCGGCATTGGCGCGCGCCTGTGTTGCCGACTTGGCGCCGGGGATCGCCACCGAGACCGCCCCGTGGCTGAACGTGTAGCGAATCGCGGCTTGCACCATCTCTTCGCCCGGCGAAACGACCTCGGACAGGCGACCAACACGCGCCGCCCCCGCCTCGAATTGCGCCTGCTGCCCGCCGCCCGCGTTCCAACCGGCCCGCACCGAGTCGGTGAAAACGGCGCCTTTCCCGTACCGACCGGATAGCAGTCCCTTCGCCAAAGGCCCCCGCACCATCACCGCGATGCCGTGCTCCTTGCAGTAGGGCAGGAACCCCTCCTCCGGGTCCCGGTTGAGCAGCGAGTAGTCCACCTGCACCACACTGCACGTGCCTTCCCGATTGAAGCGCTTGAGAACCTCCAAACTGTTGGTCGAAATGCCGTACGCCCGCAAGCAGCCCTCATCTTTCAGCGCTTCAAACCCTTCCAGGTAGATGGTAGGGTCGGCCAGGTCGCCTTTGTGGCACAGGATCACGTCCACCCAGTCGGTGCGCAGGCGCCCCAGGATTGCATGACCCGAAATGCGGATCGAGTCCACGCCCATCTTGGGAATGCCGCAGCCGCTGCGCTGGCCCCAATTGCCGATCTTGCTGACCACGATTACATTGTGGCGGACGCCGCTGAGCGCCTGCCCGACCCGCGTCTCCGAAAGGCCGTTGGGGAGGCCGTAGGACTCAGCCACATCAAACAGGGTCATGCCGGCGTCGTAGGCGGCCCGCACAGTCTGCCACGCCGTGGCGTCGTCGATCTCGCCCCACTGGTTCCCGATATTCCAGGCGCCCAGCCCCACCGCCGACACCGGCCAGCCGAGTTTGCCAAAACTCTTGGTAAGCATATGCATAACTCCAGTTGTCCAACAGAATCAAGTGTAGGATGAATTGGCGGATCGCCACTAACAGAGGCATAGATTGTCTTCTATCGCGCCCAAATGCGCAAGATGAGGCAGAAGATGCGCCGCTGGATTGAGCCTTCAGGTTGCATCTTGCCCTGTCAGCCGCGTCCGCCTTGAAGTTGATAATATTGGAAAAGAACCTAAATTTCTGTCAGATGAGCCAAAGCGATGGCTAATCCATTTGTAAGATGGGAAACATCACTGTCTTGGCCCGAAAAGAAGGAAAAAACGAATGCGCAAAGTGTTGGAGGAGTGCCTCTCCTGCGGGGGAAACATCGAAGTGACGAGTCTTTCCTGCACGCGCTGTGAGACCGAGGTAACCGGACGCTTTGCCCCATGCCGCTTCTGCGATCCACGCCCGGAAACTGCCCGGTTCCTGGAACTCTTCGTCCGGAATCGCGGTAAACTCAAAGCCGGCCAAGCGGCTGGACTCCTTAGCCAAATCCAATCAAGACAGTTACTTGAGACGCGTCCTGTCCGCGACTGTGCCTGACTTGAACTGTTTCATCAGGCCGCGCCGACGGGCACCGTAGCAGGACAAGCGAATGTTCAAGCAGTCAATGACGATGGCCCAGCAGCGTATTACTATTCTCAGAATATTGGAAGAGACAAGAAAAGCGTGGACGAAGCGACCGAACTGCTTGAAGCGACCGAACAGCCCGCGCAGTCAGACCAACCCCGCTACCACGAAGCGCAGGCGGCACCGCCAGGGGAGTTGACCTCAGCGCCGTCCACACCACCTGTTCCGAAAGAAATTAGCGCCTCCGAGATCAAATTGGATAAAATGAAGCAGATGCATGTACAAGGCGTAACGCCCGAATTCATCGAGACAATGCGCGATCTGGGGCTAACCGGTCTATCTGCCGACAGGCTCGTGCAGATGCGCCTTCATGGCGTAACGCCTGTCTTTGTTGAGGAGATGCGGCCGGCCGGGCTTTATCCTACAGTGGCCCAGCTGATCGAGATGCGCATTCACGGTGTGACGCCCGATTATGTGCGCCGGAAGGAACCCCTCGACCAGGAGGAACGCCCGCCCGACCGATTGATCGAAATGCGCATACACGACGTTGACGCCGAAAACCTGCGCCCGATGAAAAAGCTCGTATAACCTTCAATGACAACCAGCCGCGCCGCCAAAATCTGTTGCGGCGCTCTGACCCGGCGCAGACCCATTGGAGCCGTTCATGACATCTCAGCCCAATATCCTCGTCATCCTGACCGATCAGCAGACGCAGCAGGCGCTCAGCGCCTACGGCGATCCCTACCTGCACACGCCGAACATGGATTCCCTTGTTCATAGTGGCCTGAGTTTCCAAAACTCCTACTGCACCTTCCCCGTCTGCAGCCCCGCCCGCAGCAGTTTGCTCACCGGCCGTATGCCGCACGAGACCGGCGTCGAGGTCACTGATCCGCCCATCAGGCCAGGAATCCCCACCATGGGCGCACATTTTCGAAGCGCCGGCTATCGAACTTACTACGCGGGGAAGCTACACCTTGGCCCCCGTTACCGTAAAGGAAGGGAGCAGACGAGCGACGGACCCGGCTTTGAATATCTCTCCGATGAGTACCCGGAGGGAGTTCCGCGCCAGCTCGGCACCGACACCGATCCGATCTGGACCGATCACGCTGTTGAGTTCCTGCGCAGCCAGCAGCCGCCGAACCCCGATTCAGACCAGCCCTTCTTGCTGGTCGCCTCGCTCCACAATCCCCACGACATCTGCTACTGGTGCATGGACCGACGCGAGTTCCTCGACATAGCGCCCGGCAGCGACTTTCCGCCCCTGCCCGCCAATTTTGAGCCCCTGGAGGATGAGCCGGAGTTTGTCGGCCTCTGCCGCCGGCGGGCCGTCTACGCGCCCGAAATCGCTTGGACACCTGGCTGGGGTGAGACGGAGTGGCGCAGGTATCTCTACGCTTACTACCGCTTGACGGAACGAGTCGATCAGCAAATCGGCAGGCTGCTTGAGGCACTGGAGGAGAGCGGCCTCAGCGACAACACCCTGATTGTGCTGACGAGCGATCATGGGGAGGGCGTCGCCGCCCACAAGTGGGTCACCAAGCTGATGCTCTGGGAGGAAGTCGTCAAAGTCCCGTTCGTGATCCGTCTTTCTGGTGCAGTGCCGCAAAATCGGCTGGACAGCAGCCACCTCGTCTCCGGCGTCGATCTACTGCCCACCCTGTGCGACTATGCGGGCATCGCCGCCCCCGCCAACCTGCGCGCACACAGCCTGCGTCCGCTGATCGAGAACCCCGCTCTGCCGGGACGCCACTATGTCGTGTCAGAACTGCAAGCCTTCAGGGATGATGTAACCAAGAAAGGCCGGATGATTCGCACCGCCCGCTACAAGTACATCGTCTTCTCGCACGGCCAGCGCCCGCAACTCCTGTTCGACCTGGAAACCGATCCCGGCGAGACAGTGAATCTGGCCTACCAGTCCGCCTATCGGAAGATCGTATCGCAACACCGTAGCCTTCTGCTACAGGAGATGGAGCATTCGGCAGACCCGTTCAGGTTGGCGTTCGACTGAGACCTTTGCGTTTCGATCAAGCACTGGCCTGGGCTCTAACTCCACAATCATCACTTCCTCGTCCAGAACGCCAGATACGGCGGGCTGACCGCCTTGTAATGTTCCCACGAACCCGGCTCCGGGTTTTTTTCGTACGCCCTGTGCTCGTCGAAACCCAGGATCTCGAACCCGCTGCAGATCAGGCCGTTGATGAACGTGCGCATCGTGTGCCGAAACTCGCGCGGGCCGGGCACCTCGTTCACCGTGCCGTCTTCCTGGTCGACAGTCCAATTCTCAGTCCCGTAGATTGCGACCGAATCAATTTCACCATCGCCGTAAATCGAATTGGACGAATAGCCCCGCACCGGGTCGTAATCCTCGGCGTTAAAGGTCTGCGTATAGGGATTGTGCCACTGAACGTGGTACAGTCCGCCCGCTTTCAGCACGCGAGCCACGCCCGCGAAAACAGGATGCACGTCCGGCACAAAGTTGATCGAATATGGCTGATACACCATATCGAATGCATCCTCCTCGAACCGGGACAGATCGCGCATGTCGCCCTGGAGCAGATCGGGCTTCAGCCCGTAGTGTTCTGCCACCCGTCGGTCCTGCGCCAGCTGTTCGTCGGAGAGGTCAAGCACCGTAACCTGCGCGCCGAGCAAGCCGAGCGCGGCCGACTGTTGGCCGCCGCCACCGGCCAGAAGCAGCACCCGCTGACCGCGTACGTCGCCGAGCAGACCGGCCTCATCCACCATTTCGCGCGCCGAAATTTCGTCCAATTCCAGCTTGGCCCGCGAATAGAGTATGCCGGCGCGAACCAGCCCGTTCCAGCGTTCACGATTGATTCTCGATAGATCATCCATTAGGCAACTCTCTCTCCTCGGTGAAGCCACCGTTTCCCAGCCAGGCGAACCTCAAGTCGCGGTCACACGCCCCATCAGTTCGTCCCAACAGGCGCGGCGGATCTGCCGCTCTTTGTAATGATCGCTCTGCGAGACCCCCAGCGGGTTGCCAAAGGTAAGAGTGTTGTTGGCATCCTGCGCCTTCTCGCGGGCGTTCCAATCGCGTGGCGCGTTGAGTTGTTCCGGATCGTGGTTCCAGGTTGGAGCCGTGTTCTCGCTGGCGCGGTTGAAGAGGAACTTGATCATGTGCCGCTTTTCTTCCGAGCGGTTGCTCGCGGTCCCGTGCCACAGATCATAGTGCGTAAAGGCCACCGTCCCCGCCGGCACGGTCAGAGCCACCTGTCCCCGGATATTGGTGTAGGTGGACATCCTGTCCGTCGGCGCATTGCGATATTGCGTGCCCGGCACTATGACGGTCGGCCCCATCTGCGCGTTGATAGTGCGCGGATAGTAAAGCCCCAGCAGGCGGTCGATCCGCGTGTTGCGGTTGTTCGTGCTATCCTGGTGCCACTGCATGTGGCCCGAACCGGGTAGCTTGCAATGCCAGTGTCGGTGCGAATTGACCGCATAGTCCTCGCCCAAAATGCTGACGAGCGCGCCCCGCACCGCCGGATGCTCCAGCACCTGCCACAGGTCCGGCGCCGTCTCGGTGATGGCGTCGCCCGGGTTGGTCGAAAGCATGTCAAGCTGCTCAGCGACGCGCTCATTCAGCCCTGCTGCCAGCTCCGGTTGGATTAGATGGTAGCCGTTGACCAGAAAGCGGGCCATCTCAATGTCAGTGAGCAGATACTTTGCGTCGATCACGCCATGACCTCCATCTTCTGCAGGATAAACTCGTAGCCGATTACATCCAGCTCCGTGTCGCTGAACGGCGACTGCAAATGCGGGAACTGCACGATTTTCCAGCCGTCAACCAGCGCGTCATGCACCGTCGTATAGGGCCACTCAAACTCGCCGCCGCTGATCTCAACCTCAAAGCCCTCGACAGGTTCGATCAGCGTGTACCCCAGAATCTCAGCAAAGACGCTCGGCGTGCGCGCATGTAAATACAGCAGTCGTTGACGTGGCTGGACACTCGGGTCCATCTGCAATAGGTACCTGAGAGCGGGGCTGAATCTGCCTGACCTGAAGCTCCATTATAGGGGTAGGAGAACGCGCCTGCAAGCCATCCCCGTGTGGGGGTGCATCCCAATCTTGGCGAACGCGTCCCAGGGATAGCGTTCGGTTCCCTTCTGTCGAAGAACTGGTCCAAGCGGTGACAGATGCAGGTTGCCTGTGGGCAGAGTCGAACCGCAGTTCGCCTGCTTTCGTGAATGAAGACGCCGCCTGAGCCGCTGCCGTCAACTGCCTCCATCATATCAACTGCATGGATCATAGTTCGGTCAACTGCTGAGCATCCTGCTCCTTCAGAGAAAGTCAGCAACCTACCCCTATTCTGAAAAGCGCCCTGGAATTCCCAGCAACTGCAAACTCCCCGATTTTGCAGTACAATTGTGCTGAACATAAACGAACACAGCCGCGGCCCTGCCGCAGTTGCAAACCAATTTGAAACGAATATCATGACATGATGCACATCCTGCCCCCTGCGCGGGAACCATGCGCAGCAAACTGCTGCCCTCCCTGCCCAGCCGGTGCCGCAACCGCCCGTTGCCCGCCATACCCGGAAAAAAAAATTTGGGACGAGAAATGACGAGAATTGACGAAAAATGACGAAAAATGACGACAAGATACGACACGATATGACAAGATATGACAGAACACGCCCAAACGTGCCCGGACACCAAAAAAAAAAATTGGCGCGACCAAACGCGACTAAACGCGACTAAACGCGACCAAACGCGACTTGGTGCGCTCGCAAACGCCCGTAACTGCTTACATTTACACCGGCACAACTGACCTGCGCGCCCTTCACATCGCCTGCAAGCGGTCCGGAAACCCGGCCGTAGCCGCAATCTCGCCCCCATTCTGGGATGCACCCGCGCCAGGCGTGAATGCCGGCACTGCGGCGGCGTCATTCGGACCGTGATTTGTATGCTTTGTGCATAGACTGTAATTTGTACGTTTTGTAAATAGAGCGGACCCAAAGTGATTGCGATGCTCTGAATCGTGTTGCGGGGGCGCGCAGAGCGCAGCGCAACTGCTCAGCGCCGACGGGCGCTTCCCTTGCATGGGGGCCTCCCAGTTTATTTGAGGATGAAAGAGGGTAGACGAGGAGAAGGGAAAGAGAAGGGCAAAGGGGGCGCGCCAGCGCTGCTGGCGCTCAGCACGAATCTGCGCAGTCAACCCTGGCCTCAACTGCTTCAACGACTTGGCTTTACTTGACGCACAATAATCTGGGGTACAATCCCTTGCAGCGTTGACGACGAACCCGCAACGCGTTAGAATTCACATACCATTGACCGGTTTGAAATTTGCTTCTAGCAAGGTCGGAGATCAGCGTGCCATGACCAATGCCAAGACGCCGCCCTCCCAGCCCGTTGGGACGGGGAATGGTCATAACCCGCGGCAGCGAAGGCAGACCGCTCGCCATCGCGTGATCGACTGCGATATCCACAACGAGATTTCGTCGATCGAACTGCTGATGCCCTATTTGGCCGACTACTGGCGCGACTACATTCGCGGCTCGGCCTTCAACGGCCCGAACGCCAACGACTATCCCCGCGGCGCGCCCACCTCCGCGCGACCGGGGAGCATTCCCCTCGAGGGTGGAGAGGCCGGTTCCAGCTTGCAGCTTGTCCGCGAGCAGGCTTTGGCCCCCTGGGAAACCGAGTTCGGCATCCTCAACTGCGCCTACCGCGTGCAGAGCGTCAAGCAGGAGGATCTGGCCGCCGACCTGGCTTCGGCCGCCAACCGCTGGCAGATCGACGAATGGCTCGCGCCCGAACCGCGGCTGCGCGGCTCTCTGGTCGTGCCCAGTCAGACACCAACGCGCGCCGCCGCCGAGATCGACCGCTTCGGCGATCATCGACAGATTGTGCAGGTCATTCTGCCCGTCCGCTCCTACATCCCCTACGGCAATCGCTATTACGATCCCCTATACGCCGCCGCGGTCGATCACGATCTGGTGGTCGGCATCCATTTCGGCGGCGCGCCCGGCCATCCGCCTACACCGGTGGGCTGGCCTTCGACCTATCTCGAAGAACATGCGGGCATGGCCCAGGTCTTCCAGTCCCAGCTGATCAGCCTTATTGCCGAGGGCGTCTTTGACCGCTTCCCTGACCTGCGTATCGCCCTCATCGAAGGCGGTTTCGTCTGGATGCCCTCCCTCATGTGGCGGCTGGACAAAGAGTGGAAGGGACTGCGTTCCAACACGCCCTGGGTCCGACGACCCCCTTCCGATTATATCCGCCAGCACATTCGCCTGACGGTGCAGCCGGTTGGCGCTCCGCCCGACCCCGGTTACATCCTCCAGACAATCGAGCAGCTGGAGTCGGAAACGATGCTCATGTTTGCGACGGATTACCCGCACTGGCACTATGACCATGACGACGAAGCCTGGCCGGTCACGCTGGCGGAACCGCTGAACGCCAATATCTGGTCAGAGAACGCCCGCGCCTTTTATCGACTTTAAGGAGAACCAACATGACGCTGGAGTTCGAGATCGCTGCGCAACCGACTGACGTCCAGCCGACCCGCCTTGCGGTTATCGACACCGACATTCACAACTTCGATGTCTACGATGATCCCATCTTCAACCAGATCTTCACCGACTATCTGGCGCCCGAATGGCAGGAATATTACAGGATGATCGGGCTGCGCGGGCATTCCGGCGGCGGCTATCCGCGCGCTCAACCCAACGCCGCCCGCGCCGACTCCTGGCCCCCCAGCGGACGCCCGCCTGGTACCGATCTGGCCTTCATGCGCGAGCAACTGCTCGACACCTGGGACATGGACTACGGCATCCTGAATCCGCTCGCCGGCGCCGGCGGGCAAATGAACCTGGAGTACGGCGCGCAACTGGCGCGGGCGGTCAACGACTACCAGATCGCCGAATGGCTGGAGCGCGAGCCGCGTCTGCGCGCGTCGATGCTGGTAAACTATGAGGACGCAGAACTGGCCGCCGCCGAGATCCACCGGCTTGGCAATCATGACGGCTTTGTACAGGTCCTTTTGGTTGCCCGTACCAGTGAGCCGCTCGGACGGCGCAAATATTGGAAGATGTACGAGGCTGCCCTCGAATACGACCTCCCGATCGGCATCCATTTCGGCGGCGGCAGCGGGCATCCGCTCACTGCTGGTGGGTGGCCATCCTACTACATCGAAGATCACTGCGGTATGCCGCAAGCGTTTCAGGCGCAGATCGCCAGCCTCGTGTGCGAGGGCGTTTTCGAGCACTTCCCCGAGCTGCGCGTCGTCATCATCGAGGGCGGCTTTGCCTGGATGCCCTCGCTCGCCTGGCGCCTGGATCAGAGCTGGAAGAAACTGCGCGCCGAGGTGCCGTATCTCAAGATGGCGCCCTCCGAGTACATTCAGAAGCACTTCTGGCTGTCCACCCAACCGATGGAGGAGCCGCGGCATCAGCGCCACTTTGAACAATTGCTCGAGCAGATGGACGGGGGCAGCCATCTGATGTTCGCGACCGACTACCCCCACTGGGACTTTGACTCCCCCGGTCGCGCGCTGCCGGCAACGCTCCCGTTCGAGGTCAGACGCAACATCATGGCGGAGAACGCCCGCCGCTTCTACAAGCTGGCGTAGCAACAGAAATGGAAGGAGCAGATGGGCGGAATCGTCCGCTTTCTTAGCGCGCCGCTGACGACCGTGCAGGGAACGCCCCTGACACTGGTAGATCTGTTCATTACTCTCGGGTCCGTGCTGCTCTTTTATCTGCTCGCACGCGTCGCGGCGCGCCAGTTCCACCGGAGGGTGGAAGACCGGCTCAAGCTCACCGCCACCAACCGGCGTCTTTTCAGGTCCGCCATCTTCCTCACCATCCTGTCTGCCGGTGTGTACACCTCCCTTTCCTATCTTGGTGTGGACCTGTCCATCTTTCTGGTGCCGCTGGGCGCGTTGAGCATCGGACTGGGACTCGGACTCCAGACGCTTGCCAGCAACTATATCGCAGGTCTGGTCCTGATGACGGAAAGAACGATCCGGGACGGGGACGTGATCGAAGTCGACGGCATCCGCGGCACGGTGATGGAGACCGGTTTGCGCACCACGGTCGTCAAAACGTTCGGCAACACCGAGGTGATCGTTCCCAACTCTCTGATGGTGTCCCAGCGCCTCGACAACTGGACAAAGTCGGATCGAATCCTGCGCATTGAATCCCAGATTGGGGTCGCCTATGGGTCCGATATCGGCAAGGTGCATGAGATTCTGCGCTCCCAGATAGTCGGCCATGTCGCTGTGATACCGGATCCCGAGCCGCGCACATTTTTGGTTGAGTTTGCCGATTCCGCCCTGCTCTTCCGCATCCAGTACTGGATCGATGATCCAACCCTGCGTCTTTCCTCTCTGAGCGAGATTCTGGAAGGCATCTATCTCAAACTCCAGGAAAACGACATCGCCATTCCCTTCCCGCAACGCGATGTCTGGCTAAAGACAGAGCCTACCGGATCGCAATTCACTGGCGCCGCAGCAATTTAAGCCGCATCACAGATGCTTCGCAAGCGCCAGAATCGAGGAGACCGAGAGATCACAAGGAGACGTTTTGATGACGAAGCCAGGAGCTACTCCGATCGCAGCGCCAGGCTGGACCGCTCGGCCCAATAAAGGCGTCAATATCGTGGACTGTGACGTTCACCACAACTTTGAACAGCCCGAACAGTTGCTGCCCTACCTGTCCAAGTTCTGGCAGAACCATCTGCTCAATCAGGGTCTGCACCTGCCCAGTGGCGGATACTCGAACATCCCCTACCGCACCAATCGCCCCGATCTGAAAGCCCCAGACCTGAAAGAACGCGATTTCAACTTTTCGCTGGAGTTCCTCCAGCGCGAGCATCTCGATCCCTGGAATATCGACTACGCGCTATTGACCGGCCCGCCCCCGTTCTACGGCTACACCGGCCTGCCCGACCCGGACTGGGCCGCCGCGCTCTGCCGCGCTTTCAACGACTGGACGATTGAACACTGGCTGGAAAAGGATGACCGCGTCGTCAACGCCATCCTCGTCTCGCCCTCGGATCCCCCCCAGGCCGTCGCCGAAATCAATCGACTGGCCGACCGTAAGGACACCGTCGCCGTGATGATTCCGATGGGGACCAGCATGCCGTTCGGCAACCGCTTCTATCATCCGATCTGGGAAGCGTGCGAGCAACACGGTCTGCCTGTCGTCTCCCACATCGGCGGCGGCGGCGGCGCAGCCCGCACGACGCCCACCCCCGTCGGCTTCCCCACCTACTACATGGAATCGCGCATGAGCCGCCCCTACGTGGCCAGCACGCATGCCGCATCGCTGATCTGCGAAGGCGTTTTCGAAAAGTTTCCCAACTTCAAGTTCGCCCTCACCGAGGTGCAGCAGCTGTGGGCCGTGGCTGTGATGTGGCATTTGGATTCCGACTGGAAGGCAATTCGCGATCAGACGCCATGGCTGAAGCGCCTGCCCAGCGAATACTTCCGCGAGCACATCCGCGTCGGCTCACAACCGATGCACGAAGCGGAGACCACCGAGCAACTGTACAATTTCCTGGAGATGCTGCACGCCGACGAAACGCTCGTCTACTGTTCGGACTTTCCCCATTTCGACTGGAACGATCCCGTCACCACCTTCCCCAAACTCGAGCCGGAGGCGCACCAGCGCATCTTCGCCGACAACGCGCTCGAGATGCTGCGCATGGGGGACTATCTGCAATGACACGCGTCGTTATCGCAAAAGTCTGGGAGATTCCGCCGGGAGAACGCAAGATCGTCGTTCCTTTTCGCGGCAGGGCCGGCATCGGCGTCTTTAACGTCAACGGCGAACTTTATGCGCTGCGCAACATCTGCCCCCACAAGCGCGGCCCCCTCTGCACCGGCGAACTGACCGGCCGCATCGCCGCCGCCGCGCCGCCCTCCGGCCACCATGCCGAGTTGACCGTTGAGGGGGACGGCGAGGTCCTGCGCTGCCCGTGGCATCAGTGGCCTTTCGAAATCGCTACAGGTTTATGCTTGGTCGATCCCAAGGCGCGCGTGAAGACCTATCCCGTGCGGGTCGTCGGCAATGACATTGTAGTGGAGTTCGACGAGTGAGGTACGGGGATAACCCAGAATCTGAAATGGCGTAGCAATGACATCAACCGAACTGCTCGCCCGCCGCGATCGCTTGCTGGGCGCGGGGGCGCCGATCTTTTATCACAAGCCTGTCAATATCGTGCGTGGGGAGGGCGTCTGGCTATTTGATGACGGGGGACGCCGCTACCTCGACATGTACAATAACGTGCCCTGCGTCGGTCACTGTAACCCCCGCGTCGTCCAAGCCATGCACAGGCAGGCGCAGACGCTCAACGTCCACAGCCGCTACCTGCACGAAGGCGTTCTGGACTATGCCGAACGGCTGGCGAATCTGCACGCGGACCCAATCACGAGCTTGGTCTTCACATGCACCGGAACGGAGGCCAACGAGGTCGCCCTCGGCATCGCCCGCGCCGCAACCGGCGGCCGCGGCATCATCTGCACTGACGCCGCCTACCACGGCAACAGCGCCGAAGTTGGCAAGTTCACCCGTGTCGGTCAACAGCGCGCCGGGGAGCGGGCAGACGAGGTTCGCGCCTTCGCCTTCCCACAGCGTTTTCGCCCTTTGTGCGGCGACGTGTCCGAAGTGGGGCTGACTGAACTGTATCTGGCCGAGGTGCAGAGCGCCATTGACAGCCTGCGAGACAGCAGCGTCCCTTTGGCCGCGATGCTGGTCTGCTCGATTTTTGCCAACGAAGGGCTGCCAACGATCCCGCGCGGGTTTATGCCCCGTGCGGCTGAGTTGGTGCGCGCCGCCGGTGGGCTGGTCATCGCCGACGAAGTGCAGGCGGGCTTCTGCCGCACCGGCCGCTGGTGGGGCTATCAAGCAACCGAGTTCATGCCCGACATCGTTACGATGGGCAAACCGATGGGCAATGGGCTGCCCGTGGCCGGCGTCGCCGCCTCAAGGAACCTCGTGGATACTTTCCGTCGGCAAAAACGTTACTTCAACACGTTCGCCGCCAGTCCTCTGCAAGCCGCGGTCGGCATGGCAGTCATCGATGTGATCGAAGATGAAGAACTGGACCATCAAGTCGACCAGGTGGGAGCATATCTGCGAAGCGAACTCTGCACATTGCAGAGCATTTGCGAGCCGCTCGCGGACGTGCGCGGCACCGGTCTGTTCATCGGCATGGAGTGGGTGAGCGATCGGGAATCCAAAACGCCTGACCCTGACGGCGCCGCCGCAGTCGTCAACAGCCTGCGAGAAAAAGGTTTCTTCATCGGCAGCGCCGGAGCATCGGGCAACGTCCTGAAAATTCGACCGCCGCTTGTCTTCCAGCGGGAGCACGCAGACCTGTTTTTGACCGCGTTCGCAGAGAGCATCCGTCAGCTTGAAGTCGTGTGAAATGCCGGCTGCGCAGCACGTCCGTGTCGGTTCGTATTGTGGCCAAATGTGAATTTCGTTAGACACCAGGACCAATCGCACAATCAACAGTTTGAGAGCGCCGGCGCCTTGCCCGCCTCTGCGCAATCCAGTTCAGGATGACACCATTGACAGACACGAATCACGATCCGAGTGCAGAGGACAGCTTTTTCCGCCATACCTATGAAATCCAAAACAAGGAAGCCCTGCTCGCATCCGCCGCCCGCGCCCTAGATGCCTGGGATCTGCGCGTAACCGGCATTGACCTGGTCTCCCACTCAGAAAACATCGTCTTTCGGGTAGATACTGAATCTGGCCAGGCATTCGTCTTCCGCTTCCACCGGCCTTGCTATCATTCGCTTCCCGAACTGCAAGCTGAGTTGAAATGGGTCGCTGCTCTTAATCAGGCTGGCATCGGCGCGCCTGTACCTCGACTGGCCAAAGACGGCCGTGCCTTTGTCAGCGTCCACCTGCCGGAGTTGTCGCAGACAAGATACGCGAGTCTTGTCGAGTGGGTCGAAGGCGTCGCACTGGCGACAATGATCGAGCAGGAAACCGACAAGTCGAATCTAGTCAGCTATTTTCACAAGGCAGGACAGCTTGCGGCCCGAATCCACAATCATGCCATGACCTGGCCGCTTCCGCCCGGATTCCAGCGCCACGCATTTGACGCCGATGGACTGATCGGCGTTAAGCCGTTCTGGGGGCCTTTCTGGGAGCAACCGAAGCTGACCGCGGGCGAGCGCGGGCAGATCATCCACGCCCGCAAGCTGATTTATCGAATCCTGACCGATTACGGCAAAGGGCGAGGAACGTACAGCCTGATCCACGCAGACCTGCACCCGGACAACCTGATCATTACCGGCGATAACGTTCACATTATTGACTTTGACGATGCCGGGTTCGGCTGGCATCAATATGAACTGGCCGTGGCGATCTTCTATTACCAGGACACGCCCTTTTTCGACACCATCCGGGAAGCAATCGTTGCCGGCTACCTCACCTTGCGCCCATTATCCAAGAACGACATCGACCTTCTACCCACATTTGTACTGATTCGGAGCATGGTGCTGCTTGGCTGGATTGAGCAGCGACCGGAACTGGACAACAGCCATCAACTGCTGGTTCTGATTGATAGGGCTTGTGAGCAGTCAAAGTCGCTATTTGGCAGCGTCTGAGCAGCGCGCACGGCCTGCGATGGTCTTTTCCTCCTGAGCCTGCTATCCTCGTCCTTTCTGAGGCCCCCGACCCGCCTGCCCCATACCGCAAATTTCGCGCGCGTCGCGCCTGCCCTTAGCGAATCTGATCTCCAGGAATGGCGCCCTGGTGCAAGGCCGCGACCGGTCTTCATGCTCGGCCTTGCTCGCGTGTACCCAACGCCCATGGTAAATTCTATGCGTTCGTACGCGAACAGAGTAGAATGGATTGAACGGTATATGGTGATGTCACGCCTTATCCGTATTCAATTCAACCTAAGTAAGGATTCCATGCCAGAAAATACAAAAGAAGGTCAGGGAGCGGACTCTGCGGTATCGCGTCCCGAAACAGAAGCAGGCGCATTCGATCAGAACGTCAATCCGGCAGATCTGGTCGAGCCGGAGAACGCCCTGCCAGCCATCAGTCTTACGGAACTGCCCCAGCTGGCGCAGGACGCCGCCGCCAACGCTGGCTGGACAGGGCTGATGCCCGTTCAGGCCAGGGCCATCCCCTACCTTCTTGCCGGACGCGACCTGATGGTCCAGTCGCGCACGGGCAGCGGCAAGACCGGCGCATTCCTCCTGCCGATCCTGCATCAGATCGACGCGCGCAAGAATGTCTGCCAGGCGTTGATCCTGGTGCCGACGCGTGAACTGGCTCTACAAGTCTCGAAGGAGGCCGCGTTGCTGGCGCAGGCGACCGGCGTGCGCAGCGTCGCCGTCTATGGTGGCGTAGGGTACGGCCCCCAGATAGAAGCCTTGCGCGGCGGCGCGCAACTGGTGATCGGCACGCCAGGACGCATTCTCGATCATCTGCTGCAGCGCACGATGCGCCTGGACGGCCTGCATCTGCTTGTCTTCGACGAGGCCGACCGCATGCTGTCAATGGGCTTCTACCCGGACATGTTGCAGGTGCAGACCTACCTGCCTTCGCGTCCAATCAAAGGTTCGATGTTCTCGGCCACTTTCCCGGCGCATGTGTTGCGTTTGGCCCAACAGTTCCTCTCGCAGCCCGATTTCCTCAGTTTGAGCCGCGATCGCGTCCATGTGGCCGAGGCCGATCACATTTTATATGCCGATCCGGGCATGAAAAAGGACCGGGCGCTGGTGCGGCTGATTGAAAGCGAGAATCCGGCTGCGGCTATCGTCTTCTGCAATACCCGTCGCATGGTTGACTATGTGACAATCGTCTTGCAGCGTTTCGGATATGACGCTGACAAGCTTACCTCCGATCTCAGTCAGCAGGAGCGTGAAAAGGTGCTGCGTCGTGTGCGCGAGGGGAAGCTGCGCCTATTGGTGGCGACCGATGTGGCCGCGCGCGGTATCGACATCCCCGAACTGTCCCATATTTTCCAGTATGAACCGCCCGATGATCCCGAATCCTACATCCATCGCGCCGGGCGCACGGCCCGCGCCGGCGCCTCTGGAGTCGCCATCTCTCTGACCGCCTCTTTCGATGAGCGCACGCAGATGGAGCGCATTGCCAAACGCTACAGTATTCCCCTGGAGGAGCGCAAGTTGCCCACAGACGAGGAGGTCGCTACCCTCGTCTCCGAGCGGGTCACCTCTCTGTTGGAGGCGAAGCTGCGCGGCCGCGACAACCTGAAGAGCGAACGCATGAGACGGTTTCGACCGCTTGTAACCGACTGGTTGGAGTCCGAGGAGGGTCAAACGCTGCTGGCAATGCTGGTCGATGATTTCTATCAGGCATTACTGCACGCGCCGCCGGCGCTGCCCGCCGACGAGGCCGCCCCGCAGGCCGATTCAAACAGTCGCCGGCCCCGCCGCACGCGCAACCGCCGCCGCCGAGAATCCTGACGCCTCACCCCTAGCTATTCGCAGTCCGGCACATTCTGATGCAACTCCGCCAGCCAGATTGCGGCGGAGGAATCGCTGGGCGCGCGCCAGTCCCCGCGCGGGCTGAGCGAGCCGCCGCTGCCCACCTTGGGCCCGTTCGGAGTCGCCGTCCGTTTGAACTGGCTGATCTGGAAGAAACGGAACAGGAATAGCTCCAGCCACTTCTTGATCGCTGGCAGGTCGTACTCATTGCGCTTGGCGTCCGGCAGAAAGTCCGGCCACATGCCCCGGCCGCGCTCGCCCCAGGATTGCAGTGCCATGAACGCAACCTTGCTGGGCCTGAATCCGTAGCGGGAGATGTGGTAGAGGAAGAAGTCCTGCAACTCATACGGACCGATCTTGGCCTCGGTTGACTGCGCCGGGCCATCGCCCGCCCCGTCCCCCGGGACCAGTTCCGGCGAGATCTCCGTGTCCAGAATCGACTGCAGCACGCGGCTGGCTGCCTCATCGAACTGCGAAGTCGCGATGATCCAGCGGATCAGATGCTGGATGAGCGTTTTGGGCACCGACGCATTTACGTTGTAGTGGCTCATCTGATCGCCCACGCCGTAAGTCGTCCAGCCCAGCGCCAGTTCGCTCAGATCGCCGGTCCCCAGCACCAGCGCGTCGTTGTAGTTGGCCAGACGGAACAGATGGCTGGTTCGCTCGCCTGCTTGCACATTTTCGAAGGTGATGTCGTACTCCGGATCTTCCTCCGCGAAAGGGTGGCCAATGTCGCGGAACATCTGCATCGCCGCCGGACGGATGTCGATCTCGTGACCGCTGACGTCGAGCGCCTCCATCAAGCGTAGGGCGTTGGCGCGCGTGCCCGCGCTGGTGGCAAAGCCGGGCATCGTGTACGCCAGAATGTTGCTGCGCGGGAGCTTCAGGCGATCCATTGTATGCGCCGCCACGATCAGCGCCTGCGTCGAGTCCAGCCCGCCGGAGATGCCGATAACTATTTTTTCGATACCCGTAGCGCGCAGCCGTTGCATCAGCCCATGCACCTGGATGTTGTATGCTTCGTAGGCCCGGTCATCGCGCTGCACCGCGTCGCTGGGCACGAAGGGAAAGCGCTCCATCCTGCGGTGCAGGCGGTCGATCCGGCGCGACGACGTTGAGCCGTCTAGCCCGGCCTCCAGCGTCGGCGGTTGGAAAACGAACTCGACAGTACGAATCGACTCCAGCTGCTTCCGGTGCAGCGCGGCAGAATCGTTGAAGCTGGTCAGCCTCATGCGGCTTTGCGTCAAGCGTTCGGTGTCGATGTCCGCCGTGATGATCTGCTCGTGGTCGGCGAAGCGTTCGGATTCGGCCAGAAGGTCTCCGTCCTCGTAGATCAACGCATGACCGTCCCACGCCAGATCCGTCGTCGACTCCCCCGGCCCGGCCGCGGAGTAGAGATAGGCGGCGATACATTTCCCCGACTGGCTGGCGCATAGGTCCTTGCGATAGTTGGCCTTGCCAATTGTGATATTGGAGGCAGACAGATTGGCCAGTACCGTCGCCCCGGCCAGCGCCGCATACGAGCTGGGTGGAATCGGCGTCCATACGTCTTCGCAGATCTCCACATGCAGACCGAAGCCGCCCGCGCCATCGGCAAACTGCTCCCCCTCGTCTCGCGTCGCGTAGGGCAGCCCCGCAGCAGCCGTACCCTCCGCGCCCGTCATCTCAGACCGGAATATCAGATCATTGCCAAACGGTACCGTCTCTCCCAAGAATCGCACCTGCCGACCGACCGCATGGCGCGCCGCGCTGAACTGGCGCCGTTCGTAGAACTCCCGGTAGTTGGGCAGATAGGTCTTCGGCACGATGCCCAGCACGCGGCCCCGGTAAATGACGACAGCGCAGTTGAACAGCCGGTGTTCAAATCGCAGTGGCGCGCCGATCAACAGAACGGGCGTCAACTCCCTGCTGGCCTCCACGATCTTCTTGATGCCCGCCAGCACACCCCCCAAGAGGGCATCCTGCTGGAGCAGGTCGTCGATCGCATAGGATGAAATTCCCAGTTCCGGGAACAGGGCGATCGCCGCGCCCGCCGCCGCCGCCTGGCTTGCCAAGCCGACGGTGCGCGTCGTGTTGAACTCCGGGTCCGCCACCCGTACATGGGGCACGCATACCGCCACGCGGATGTAGCCGTGTCTATAGATCGAATAGAAAGAATCAGCCATTTTGTCTTTTGGAGCTTGATTTGTCATCGGAAGTCAATGCGAACATCCAACTGTAGCGTATTATCAGAGAAACGGGCAGCGCGCGCAAGCCCCTATAGACACAAGCGCACAGACTCTGCGATAATTGCGAGAGCGCCCAGCGCCAAAGAAACCTGACACATCGCGAGCGGGTTACTCTGCCGAATCCCTGTCGCATCCACGACCCTTCGTTCTGCGGGTAATACGCAATACGCAATACGAGACAAGGCATTGAAGCCAGCGCGGGGTTACATCGAACTGGAGAAAATTCAAATGACCTGGAAAGTCGCGGGCATAAACTTCGATCATTCGCATATGGGCGATCTGCTGCGCAAGACCCATGAGCATCCTGACGCCGAGATCGTCGGCATCTGCCATACCCACCGCGAGCGCATGACGAACGCAATCGAGAACTTCGCCATCCCCCAGTCGCAGGTCTTCACCGATTATCGGGAATGCCTGGAGAAGACGCAGCCGGACATCGTGATTCTGTGCCCCTCCACCGCCAGTCACGCCGACTGGGTGCTCAAGGTCGCTCCCTACGATGTGCATGTACTGTTGGAAAAGCCGTTTGCGGCCGACCTTGCCGCCGCCGACGCGATGATCGCGGCCATGGACAAGACGGGCAGGCAGTTCATCATCAACTGGCCACTACGTTGGTATCCCTGCCACGTGACGGCCAAGCGCCTGCTTGAAGAGGGTGTGATCGGCGAACTGATCGAGGTTCACTACTACGACGGCAATCGCGGGCCGCTCTTCCACGTGGCCGACAAGGCGGAGACCGACGAAGCCTTCCGGCAGCGCAAGAATGAGAGCTGGTTCTATCAGAAGGCCGAGGGCGGCGGCTCGCTCTTGGACTATCTGGGCTACGGCGTTACGCTGGGCACATGGTTCCTGAATGGCCGGGCGCCCCTGGAGGTGACAACAGTCGTCGACGAGCCGGTCGGCCTGGAGGTGGACGAGCACAGCATCACGATCTGCAAGTATCCCTTTGGCCTTTCCAAATTCGAGACGCGCTGGGGCACCTTCACCGACCCCTGGACGCTACAGCCACAGCCCAAATGCGGCTTTGTCCTAAAGGGCAGCGAGGGAACGATCAGCAGCTGCGACTACGAGGAAACCGTGCGCGTCCAGACCCATAGCAGCCCCGAAGGTTACGAGCAACCGGTGGACCAGTTGTTGCAGCCCGAGCAAAACGTCATCCAGTATTTCATCCACTGCCTGGAGACGGAGCAGTCGCCGCAAGGTCCACTATCCCCGACGATCTGCCGCATCGGCCAGCAGATCGTCGATTCCGCCATGCTCAGCGCCCGCCAAAAGCGGACAGTCAAGCTGCTGCCCTGACCTGTGGAAACGGCCAGAGAATCGACGCGAGCTTATGCCGCAGTCTAACCCCCCCTTGCACTCGTTTCCACAGAAGGGCGGCGCCTGTCTAGTCGTTGGTTGTGTCAAGTGGGCAAATAGATTTTCGAGAGAGAAAATGTGGGATGCACGCAGCCAGAGGGAAAAAGACTTTCGAAGAACTAGGACATCTCGGGCAACCGATGCCACCGCACGGCAGTTTCGGTTTGCCTGGACTGAAGTGGGCGGTGACGGACTCGAACCGCCGGCCTATTCCTTGTAAGGGAATCGCTCTAACCAGCTGAGCTAACCGCCCGAACGCGCAGGCACCATTGTAAACCATCCCTTGGAGATAGGCGAAATGTACAATTTGGAAGGGAAAGTCGCACTCGTGACCGGCGCCGGCGGCGAGCATGGCATCGGCAGAGGCATCGCGCTGCGCCTGGCCCAAGAGGGCGCGGATGTCGTCGTTACCGACCTCACCGCCAAACCTTATAGCGACGCCGCTTGGGGCGGCTTGCCGGCAGTCGGGGCGGAGATTGAAGCGTTCGGACGCCGTGCCCTGGCACTGGCCTGCGACGTGACTGACGCCGACGCCGTACAGTCCGCCATGCAACAGGTGGTGCAGACGCTCGGACGAATCGACATTCTGGTCAACAATGCCGGTGCCCGCGCGGCGGGGGACCGCGTGCCTGTCGTCGAACTGCCGGAGGCCGAGTGGGATCGCGTGCTCACGGTCAACCTGAAAGGGACATTTCTGTGCAGCCAGGCGGCGGCGCGGCAAATGGTCGCCCAAGGCGGGGGCGGACGCATCATCAGTGTCGCCTCGACCGCGGGGAAACGGGGCGTTGCCCGCTTTGCCGCCTACTGCTCCTCGAAGTTCGGCGTGATTGGCTTCACCCAATCACTGGCCCAGGAACTGGCGCTCCACGGCATTACGGTCAACGCCGTCTGCCCCAGCCTGACCATGACTGAGCGCATCGGCCACATGGCCAGTGTCCTCTCGGAGCCGGGCACGCCGGTGGACGAGGCGGCGGATGACATGCTCTCCGCGAGTCTGGCGGGCACACCGATCGGTCGACTCGCCCAGCCCCGCGACATTGCCCGCACCGTCGCGTTTCTGGCCTCAGACGAAGCCGACTTCCTCACCGGCCTTGCCATCCCCGTCGCCGGCGGGACGATGATGACGTAGTTCCTACGGAACTGTAGGAGCGGGACATTTCTCGGTGCTATTCACATCGACTTGCCCCTGCTGAAACTCATCTGAACTGTACAAGTGTGCAATTGACCGGACAGCCCCGCCAGAAGGCAATAGATTCCATTAGTCTCAGCCAGGCAAGCTAATCCTCTTCCCACTCTGTACCTTCCGGGAACGCGCCTATCAGGTTAGTAGGGCCTTATGCTAGATAGGAAAGGCCAGTTTCTTAATCTGAAGATAGTCATGTACGCCCAAGAGTCGGTTGATATAGATGCAAAGTGTGTGAGCAGTCAATTTGGTGTAGAGTCGTGCACATAGACCTCTGAAAGTGTGTGCATGGTTGGTTTCTATCGAGAATTGTGCGACCAATTGACTGTTAACTGTTTCGATGATTTGGCGGACCCTGTCGTAGAGGCGACGTGCAGATGCAGGGATCTGTATTTTCTGGTTGCTGCGCGGCTTGGAGAGCAGGCGGATGCGATTGTGTTGCCAGAGTAGATCAGCGACCGGTGCACTGACGTACGCTTTGTCGCCGATGACGATGCGGTTGTGGTGTTCTTGCAGGAGTTCGCGACCGATAGCCAAGTCGCCGACGCTGGCAGGAGCCAGTTCGAAATCAAGGATGAGGCCACCTTTCGTGATCAGCATATGTAGCTTGAAACCGTAGATCGTCATCTTTTTTGAAGTGACCTTCCCATAATTGGCCCCATGAGCGGGCCAATCGCCGCGCGATTGCGGCGCCAGATGGAACTGAACCACAGGAATGGGCAGACTATCTAGTACACAATGCTGGTCTCGAAAGAGGTCCATCTGGGCCAACATCATGCGCCGCATCTCATTCATAATCGCCATCAAGTTACGTCGTCGCCGATTGAAGCGGCTCTGCTTCGGCAAGATGGGAAACTTATCCCGATGTGCCTGCATATGATTGCGTAACTCTGTTTCCACATCCCACCCCAAGCATTCGCCGATGAGACAGATGGCTATCAATTCACTATCGCTACAGGCCGGCTTGGGCCCCGGTCGTCTCAGATGCCTTTCCAGTGCCTGGCACATGTCGTCAACGAGCACATAAACCCATAGACAGAAGTCGTCAAGATGAGCTATCATTCGGTTGGTCCTCCTGGTGAGTCGCTTTGGTTGGTGACGAACTCCAAAGCTATCTCACCAGGGGACTTTTTTCAAACGCTAATTAGCATAAGGCCCTAGTAGTATTTCACGAGGCCGACCAGTCTCTCTATCGGGATACATCGCCTCAAGGAAATCGGTGTGGGCGTTCCTCCCACATCGAATTCAAAGTATCTGTCTGGAGCGTCGGAGTTCTCTACAACCGTTCGGTAAGGAGGGTAGCCAGATCTATCCTGGAACATGATATATCCAATGTGCTCTTCAATTCCAACCCCCAACGTATTCTCGTACGGCGAAATACTCACATCGACGTCGGCAGGCCGCTGCAGGAGAGCCTCCTTGAATGCAGCATCCAATTCCTCAATCGTATTGACGCGTATCGCTTTCTGAACTCTCTTTGTCGACGAGTGCCTATTGTCGACCCCAGGTATAAATAGATACTTTTAGGTTGTAGAGTCACATAGGATCATGTCCTTCAACCCCTCCCTTTCGAAAACCGAATCGCAAAATTTTCCTTTTGTCCTCGTCCCAAGCTCGTACCAGCTATCTGAGAGTTCGCTGATCGCTCAGGTCCTTGCCGCCGATTGTCTGCGTGATCACCGCGCCGCGATACTCCAGGATCTCCAGATCGGCCAATCCGTTGACGATATTGTACTGTGTCGGCATATCCTCCCACCTGGCGCGATGCCATCGAACTGTCCCCTCGCCGCGCCACATCCCCAGCACGCGGCGGTTGGGCGTATGCGTCGGTGTCAGCACCGCGTACTCGGCGTCAGCCGTGCCCCATTCGCCGGTGCGCGGCATGTACTTGTAGTGCAGCGTGCCGTCGCTGGCCGGGCTGGCCGCTTGGGCGGCGATCTCTTCCTCCCCCAACCCCTTCATGCCTTGTAGCCTCATGTCCAGAAAGCGATAACCGAGCCAGCTTCCGACGCAGTGCGTTCCGCCGTTATGTACCGCCGGCTCTGGCAGTTCGCAGTAGATCTTGGAAAAGCCCAACTCCTCACGACCGGTCAGGATCGGATCGGTCAGATTCTCCCACAAGACCAGCAGCAGACTGCCGGTTACGCGGTCAACCTGCCCCGTGTAGGTGACCGCAATCGAAGCTCCCAAAGTGTTGTATCCCCGCCCCGCCAGCCAGTCGATCTCCTTCATGAACGTTGCGTTGACCGTCACCACAGGCTCGCCGTGCAGGGAAAAGCCCGGCGGCAGCAGCCCCTCCAGCGCCGACGCATGGGTCAGATAGCTGATGGCATGGGAACGGCTCTTGGGGCTGTCGACGCAGTCGAATCCCCGCCCGTCCGGCCCTCGGCGGGGACCCGTACGCGGGCCAAAATGAGTCGGCATCCGGTACATCGCATCTGGCTGGAATGAGTAAGGCATATCGGGCGCTCCTCAGTGGAGTAAAGGAATTCGGAGGACTGTCGGGTCGTCAGCTCTGTGCTGCACTTTTCTGAACTCTAAATTTGCTCGAGTGCTTCGTCCTCTTCTTCAGCTTCGCTTTCGGCCTTGAGCAACACGGTCCGGCCTTGGCCGCCGCCCGGATCCGCGCCGACCAATCCCCTCGCCTCGAGCAGAGAGACCAGCCGCGCCGCGCGCGGATAGCCGATCCGCAGCGCCCGCTGCACGAAACTGGCGCTGATCGTCTTTTCGCCGCGCATGGCGTCAATGGCGTCCGCCAGCAGCTCCTCCTCGTCATCCAGCCGATCCAGCAGACCGATCCACGGCGCAACTCTCGCCTTGGGACCATCCGGATTCTCGACACGATCCCGTTCCTGCCACCAGTCGACCACGCGCTTGATCTCGGCGTCGTTGACGTAGCTGCCCTGGACCCGTTGCATCTTGGCTCTGTCAGGCCGCATAAGGAGCATATCCCCTTGCCCCAGCAGCTTCTCTGCGCCGGGCGCATCCATAATCACGCGGCTGTCAACCTGGCTCGTGACTGCAAAGGCAATGCGAGAAGGGAAGTTGGCTTTGATCAGGCCGGTTACGACATCGGTGCTGGGACGCTGCGTCGCGAGGACCAGATGAATGCCGGTCGCCCGCGCCATCTGCGCCAAGCGAACCAGTTGCTTCTCGATCTCATCCGGCGCAGTCATCATCAGATCGGCCAGTTCGTCCACGATCAGGAGCAAGTGGGGCAGGCTGACCAGCTTCTTGCGCCGACGGGCAAGGGTATTGTAGGCCGCAATGTCCCGCACCTTGTTCTCCCGAAACAGGTTGTAGCGGTCGTCCATTTGTAGAAGCAGCCATGTCAACGCGCCGTGAACCTGCTCAACTTCGGTGATCACCCGGCCAATCAAATGGGGGATGCGGTTGTAACCGGGCAGTTCCACCCGTTTCGGGTCCACCATGATGAAGCGCAAACTCTCCGGCCCGTGGTGCATCAACAGGCTGACGATCAGCCCATTGATGCAGGCCGACTTTCCGGAGCCGGTCGCGCCGGCGATTAGCAGGTGCGGCGCGCGTGCAAGATCTGCGACAACAGGCAGTCCCGCCGTGTCCCGGCCCAATGCAAGCGGCAGCATCCCGCCCTGCCTGGCCATCTGCTTGCTCTGCAAAATCCCCTTCACGCCCACCATCGTCTTTTCCGGGTTGGGCACTTCAATGCCGACATACGGCTGTCCCGGCACCGGCGCCTCGATACGAATGGCCGGCGCGGCCAGGGCCAGCGCAAGGTCGTCGGCGACCGAGGCGATGCGGCTTACGCGGATCTTGCGTCTCTGGCCGCCCCGTTCGATGTACAAGGGCTGCACGCCGAACTGGGTGATCGTCGGCCCACTCTCGATGCTGACAATGTCCACCGGTATGTCGAAATCCGTCAGCGTCTGCTGGATGATCTCCGCCATCCCCTCAATGTCCCATCTCAGTTGGTCGATATCGTCGTCCAGGATTGACGGGGGTGGCAGGTCCTCCGCTTTACGTGCCCGTTTGAGCGGGCTTTCTCCCGATCCGGCCTCTTTGGGCCTGCGTCTGGTGGGAACGGCCGCCGGCATCTGTAGCTCAGCCTTGACAGGTCGCTCAGCCGCCGGCACTTGAGATGACTCCGGCGCGGGCGCGTCCGGTTCCAACCAATCGACTCCACCTACGTCGGGCTGCAATTCATCGGCATCGCCATTGGCTGGTGTGACCAGCTCCTGATCATCCTCATCATCCAGGTCCAAGGCTTCGTCCCGGTCACGCGTGGCGGGATGAGAACGATCGAACCAGGCTTCCGCAATGACTTGGGGCAAGAGCGCAATGTTTCCTGCCACATAGATCAGGGGCGTATGCCGTATCAGCAGATAGACGCTCGCCAAAGCGACCAGAGCGGCAAACAGCGCAGCCGGCAGCTGACCGAGAAGGCTGATCAGCACGTTGCCTGCGACCCAGCCCATCAGCCCACCGGGTACCCCCATTCTCGGCCACGTCCAAATGGCAACCTCGTGCCTGCTGACATATTCCCAGGAGGCCAGCGAAATGAGCAGCAACTCTCCGCCCACCAGCGCCTCCGGATTCCAGTAACCGGCCTGCTGCCCCAACATCATCACGGCACCCGTTGTCAGCAGGCTGAGCGCCAATGGCCAGGCCATCCTGCCCGCGAGGATCGCGCACCACGACTCCTGGCCGAGCGTGAAGAGCGTATATCCCAGGTAGCCCCCCAGGAGAAAAACCGCGAACCCAAGGGCTTCCCTGGCGAATTTCACGAGAAGCGCCTGCAGAGTCGCCTGCAAGCCCATAATTGGGCCGGTCGTCTGATAGTTTCGCCGCCGCCTGCGCCGTCTGGCAGCCATGATATTCGTCCCTATTCGAAATCCGCGCGGCGCTCAAACAGAGTTTACGCGCCTCTTTCCTTCGTTACCTGCCGCTCCCGGTCAGCGCTCCCGCATCCTCTTCCTGAAAACTGAGCAGATCTTCCCAGTCCCCCTGCTCCATGTCCGTCAGCACCTTCGCCACCTGGCCGATCGCGACCCGCTGTTTGCGGTACAGGTCGCTCTCGCTGATCGCCAGTCGGCTGGCAATGTCCCGAACCTTGCGCCCCTGAATGAAGCGCATTTCCAGGATGTTGTAGAGTAGCCACTCGGGCGTGCTCAGGTCCTGTCGTCCGCCCGGGCGCAGATTCTGAATCGCGCGCCCCAGCACCAACCGTAGTGCTTTGCCCGGATTGCCGTCCGCCTCTTCGATGACCCGATCGACCACTCGCAGCTGCATCAACGGGCTGCGGGTTAACTTCGGGCCGCCCCAATAGTGGCTGAGGGCATCCTTTACCCAACTCTCGAATTCCGGATTGTGGATTGGGCTTGGCTGCGAAAGCTCGGCTGGGGGCACCTCCGTATTCTCCGACACATAGGGCACGATTCCGCGCATCTGCTGGATGCGGTCGATGCCGGGGATGATACGCCGCAGCGCGACCATGACCTGCATCTGCAGTTTTCGATCCATCAGAGCCATGCCGACTCTTTCCATTTGCTGCCCAAGTAAAGCCAGCTCTTCCTGGCTGATGGTAGGCGCGTCAGTGCGGGCGCGCACGCCCAACATGCCCAGGACCAACTCCCCTTCCCGTTCTCCTGGCGGCTCGAGCACTGGCCAGAGCCAGTATCCGCCATACTGGGTCGGTTGCATCCCTTCCGCTGTCTGAAGAACCGCGCCGCCGTTTACCGATGGATTGTCCTGCCCGTCGAAATCCTGCGCAGACCCGACCCGAGAGAGGGCGCCGCTCCTGCGGACCTGCACCAGGGCCTCGTTTAAGGCATCGCTCCAATCTCTGTCTTCCAGTATTTCCTGCCTCGTACCCTCTGGACCGACCATTGCCTCCAAGATCAACTCCGTCCCGATCGCCGCAGCCACAAAAGCCGAAGGAACGCGCAACATTTCGCATAGCATCGTGAGATGGTTTTCAAGAAACTGGCGCAGATCGGAGGTTGTCAGCAAGCGCCTGTCCAGCTCACGCAACCAGGCGATCTCTTGGTGGTCCTCCCCGTACACCAGTCGATCAGTCAGGGCCCTTGTGATGCTGAGGACAATCTGGGCGGCCACAATCACGCCGGTGATGACGCTGAACAGGACGATGTTGCGCGGCAGACCGAGAACATGCTCAACGGTTGGGAGTGTCTGAACTGCCAGAATGACGAGAATTGCAACGACCGGGCCGCGCGCAAAGTAGCGGATAAGTCGATAACGCACCACCCTGTCCGGAGTGAAGACCCCGAAAAAGGCCACCGAATAACTCAAAATGACAAGCATGGAACCGACTGCGCTATTGCCTACGATTGCCAGACCAAGAATCCACTCCGCTGACATCAGGCCAACCGAAGACTTGCCCAAGGCGATCAGATAGGGAAACGCGCCGATGCCCGGCGCCGCCGACGCGACCAGCAGATATGTCATCCGCTGACGGCTTTCGGCTGTCAGGCAGCGCTGGCGTGCCTTCCAGATGTTAGAGTGTGAAAGAATGACAACAAAGGCGAAGAAGGCGGCAAAAGGCCAAAACAGGATGCCCGGTTGCAGATAGCTGAAGAGTGGGTCAAATTCGACCGATCCCACCAGATTGGTCGAGAAGAATGCCATCAGCGCGCAGACAAGTGCAACGATGACGATTCCGATGTTGACCAGCCGGCGCCGGTCCGTATGATAGTTGGTGGTACGAAGGATAGAGTAGGAGAAGGAGTAGTAGGCCCAGGGCAGAAGCGCAATCCCCAGCCACTGGAAGCGCAGCCAGAGGGTAGCCGAGTGGGCGCTTATGACCCATGTGAGGGCGACCTCGGAGGCATACGTCACCATGACCAAGCCCAGCAGAAACGCGAACCGTCGCGCCACTGGATGACGGAAGTTGTACGTCAGCGTATACGCCAGAAGCGAGAAGGCCAGAATTACAACCACTGACGAAATCAGGGCGTTCATAAAGCCCATGGCGTCAGTGAAAGTCAGTGTAAACTCGTTCATCAGTTTCTATCTTAGGCAAAGCCGCCATTCAGTCGAAGTTCCTGGAGCGCGACCGCAGTCCACCCTACAGTTCCCAGTTGATCCGCTCGCTGACAACAACCCACATGTTGTGCCGTTTTTCCATCTGCAAGTAAAAGTCTCCGCCAACGGTGGGCGTCCGCTGTATCAACACACGCACACCTGCCCGATCCACAGTGTCGAAGCGCACTGAATCCATCTGGATGATCGGTCCTTCCACTTGCATCGTTTCCGCGCCGCTTTCCAGCCAGATCGTCGGTCCATCGAAGCCCAATTCACCGAGTTGCTCGGCGGGGTGGCGCACCAAACGCAGTTGGGCCGACATACCGTCAGCGCCAGGCTCCAGCTGGCGGCGCTGACCCAGCTTATGGATTAGCGCTGTGCGGCGGATGCGCATGCTGTCCGGTTCTTGTGCATCGACGCACTGGTAGTAGTTGGCAAGAGCGTAAACGGGGCCAAACGCATTCTGGGCCGAGAGCAACCCCAATAGTTCCTCCCGCACGCGATTCCACCTCGACCGCCACGGCATAACGGTTATCTGGTCGCCATACTCCAGCAGTTGCAAGGTCGTGTCGGCCCCAAGCCGGTTAATGATGGAGGCCGGTGTCAGATAGGTTGGGTCCTGCTTCAGCCGTGCCAGAAGGATTTCGGGCGCGGCCTCGGCCTCTTGGAAATCGCGGAAACGGTAGCGAGAGTTCAGCGCAAAAAAGACGCCCAGTATCACCGCCCCGGTCAGGAGCAGAACCAGCGCCCACAAGAGAGGATCCATTGATTCGAGAATCTGCTGGTATGTCGGCAGGTCATTCAGACCGAGCCGCCGGAGCAACTCCTCAAATCGGTTTTCACTATCGGACATGCAGAATCAACTCGTTCTGACACAAAAGGAAAGCGGTTCAGCAGACTCCTCTTTTATGCCATTGTATCACATTCCTGTAGAGAACGACCCTCCTTCTCTTGCAGCTCCAGCCACGTCAGCAGCCCGAACAGTCCGCAGTTACCCCCCTCGGCCCGGTGGCTGAAAAAGTCGTCGGTATTTCGGGCCGTGTCTATCTCCGCCAACTCCACCTTCTCGGGCCGGACTCCCGCCGCAATCAGTTGGTCGGCATTGGCGTGCCACAGGTCAAACCAGGGATTGGCCTCTGCGCCGTTTCGATGACGGAAATAGTTTGCGCCGCCAGGAAGTTTGGCAACTGCCATCTGTCTGACCTCCTCGCCAACTTCGTAACTCTCCGGCCCAATACTTGGCCCAATGCCCACCCGCACGTCAGCCGCGTCGGTGCCATAGGCAGCCTGCATCGCCCACAGAGTCGCCGCGCCGACCCCGTTTACGGTGCCGCGCCAGCCGGCGTGGCACGCCCCCAAAACATGACGCACCGGATCATAGAGGATTAGCGGCACACAGTCGGCGAAGACCAGAAAAAGCGGCAAGCCGACCGCATCGGTGATCAAGGCATCGCACTGTTGCTGACGCGTACCGGCGTCGTCCCAATCGACCTTTGCGACGGCGGTGCCGTGGATCTGGTGAGTGCGTACAGGGTGGGACGGTTCGCAGCCCAGGGCAGTACAAAAGCGAACGAAGTTTTCCATTACTCGGTCAGGCTCGTCACCGCGGCTGCGGCTGAAATTCAGACTGCGCCAGGGGTCGGGCGATATGCCGCCGTGACGGGTACTCACATGGGCTTGCAGAGGCAGTTTGGCGAGACTCTCAAAGGCGTAGGCGACTACGCCATTTTGGTAGGATTTGCGCTGCATCGGTCAAAACAGTGTCCTCTTACAAACGCGTCTTCACTGACGTCCCTGCAGAATGTCGCTCTTCGAATTGAGCCGGTTTTGGATAACGCAACTTTAGTCAAGCGGGATCGGTTCGATCGTAACATTTCCCAGGCCTGTATCATGCTGTCGGGCCTTGAGTTTCGTCCATGGCAGCCAGTCCTGCGCACGCCAGGCTCCGCCCTTGGCTGCCGGAATCGGCCGGTTCTCGTTCGCGCCGTAGCGGAACGCCCAGTCACTATCACACGCCTGGCAGGTGAGGCAACCGGCGCTGTCCGGCGGGCACGACAGCCCCGTGCGCTCCTGCGTCGCCAGCCGTAATTCATAGTTGAAGTAGCTCTCAGAGACGCCGCTCTCAACAATATCCCAAGGCAGTGGAGTTCCGGACTCCCACTGGCCCAGATAGTGGTCCTTGTCCAGCCCCAACTTCTCCATTGTGCGGAAAAAGATGCGCGTATTCAACTGCCCCGGCGGTATTTCGAGCAAGACGTTGGCCAACGCGCGGTCGCCTCGGCTTAGGACAGCTTGGACCTCTGCCCATTCAGCGGAATCGGCCCGAACCTCGACGCCATGCCTCGCCAGCGCTCTGTTGATTACCCTCTGGCGACGTTTAATCTCCTTGGCCGGCATCATTGCTTCCCATTGGAAGGGCGTGTGCGCCTTGGGAACGAACGGCGTCGCGTTGATTGCCAGCCGCCGCCTGAAAAGCTGACGCGCCTTGAGCGTAAAGTCAATCAGCGCCTGTATGTCGTCATCGGTCTCGGTAGGATGGCCCGTCATGAAGTAGAGTTTGAGGTGCGGAAAGTTCAACTCGCTCGCCAGCCCAACCGCCCGCATCATCTGCTCTTCGGTCTGCGTCTTGTTGATCACATTGCGCAGGCGCTCGCTGCCCGCCTCCGGCGCTACGGTCAACGTCTGGCTGCCGCCCGCGGCCATCGCCTGGATTAGCGGCACACTGATCGGGTCCATCCGCATCGAGCTTGCGCTGATCGCCGCACCCATGCCTGCAAGTTCGGTGGCCAGCTCATCGATCTGCGTATGGTCGCTCACCGCCGCGCTGACGAGTCCGATCCGGTCATGCCCCTTGCGAATGGCCTCCTCCGCCCAGCCCAACAGTGCCTCCAGCGGCTGCTCACGCGGTGGCCGGTAGACGTATCCGGCTAGGCAGAAGCGACAGCCGCGACCACAGCCGCGCGCGATCTCCATCAAATGCATGCCGCTGAACTCCGTAGCCGGCGAGTAGAGGACCGACTGCGTAGGATAGTTGTGTAGCTCCCGAACCCACAGCCGCTCCACGGCACGGAAGTCGACATGGTTGCGGTTCGAAGGGCGCAGATTAGGGATGTAGAAACCGGGCTGCTGGTCCAGCCTCTTGAGCAACGCATCGCGATCTTCGTACAGCCCTTCACGACACAGCGCCAGGAACTCCGGCACTGCCTCTTCTCCTTCGCCGATCAGAACGGCGTCGAAAAAGGGGGCCATCGGCTCTGGGTTCATCGTGATTCCCGGACCGCCGGCGATGATCAGCGGCCATGCCGAGCCGTCCCAGCGCGTGCCCTTGTCGCGCTCTGCCGCCAGAGGGGGGATGCCGGCTTGGCGCAGCATCTCTACCACATTGAAATAGTCCATCTCCCACGAGATGGTAAAAGCCCAAATGTCGAAATCGTCCGCCGGACGTCCGTTCTCCAGCGAGAGCAGCCGCTCGCCGGTCGCGGCCGCGCCTTTCTGCCAGAAGATGCGCTCGCATACAACGTCAGGTTCATCGTTCAGCCAGCTGTAGAGTAGCTGAAAAGCCAGGCTGCTCATCCCTACATAATAACTGTTTGGAAACGTCAGCGCGACCGAGAGGCGTCCCCCCCAATCCTTGACAACAGCGCCCTCCTCAAGCGGCAGGCCGCGGCCGTTTCGTCCATGATCCTTTTTATTTCTTAACGCTGCGCGTTTACGAGATTTCGCCATGTCGATATGGGCAGTCCCCCGGGCGACAAACTAGATCAATCACAACTCGTGCAAAACACTGTATGCACAATCTGTGCAGTTCGCCATACCCAACTCAGAATCGCGTCTGTATCCGTTGCACCTACGACCCCATTGTACCACCGGGAAGTCAGCCTTGCGAAAGCAGAGCGAGCGCCTCTTGCCACTGCGACGGTGTGTTGACGTTGACAAATGTGCGCAGTTCCGGGTCGAGAGAGCGCAGTGTGGCTGCGCTGACTTTCCGTATGCGGGCATCGGGCCAGAAACTATCCATGCGGCGCAAACCAGATGCCAACGATTTCTCAACGGCAGGCAGGCAGCGACGATGGTACACAGCATGGAGAGGTTGGGCTAAACCATGCGCGGTTGGTACGATCGCGTCAATTTCGCTGTCGGCAAGACTGATCAAGTGTTTGCAAACGGCTGCTGACACAAAAGGCATATCCCCGGCGACGGCCAGCGCCCAACCCTCCACGCGTCTCAGACCGGTTGCCAAACCGCCCAGTGGACCGTGTCCCGGATTGTCGTCTGGCAAGCAGTCCACCCGCACTTGGGCGACTGGATTTTCAGTTAGCTTCTCCGCGCCACTCTCTCCAAGCTGTCGCAATGCGGCGCCGATGCTGGCGTCGTTGGCAACGACAAGCGCGCTTGAAGCAACTGGCAGGAGCTGCTCTACCACGTGCCGAATCAGCGGTATGCCCCGCGGAGGCACCGGGAGCAACAGCTTGTCATCCCCCATGCGACGACTCTCTCCGCCGGCAATAATCAAGAGCGCCACTTTATCGCTGTTGCAGGACGTCGGCTTCACGATACTGATTTTCGGCGCTCCTCAATCACCAATAAAAAAAGCGAGTTGCGTACGCAACCCGCATTGAGCCACAAACGTATGCTGGAGCGCCAATTCAGGCCGCCTGTGCCTCAAGATGCTTCACGACATCGCCGACGGTCTCGATCTCCTGCGCCTGTTCATCGCTGATCTCACCGCCGAACTCCTCTTCAAACGACATTATCAGTTCAACCAAGTCCAGACTGTCAGCATCCAAATCTTCTTTGAACTTGGCGTTTTCGGTCACTTCATCAGGATCAACGTCCAATTGATCCACAATAATATCCCGAACCTGCTCAAAGGTTGTTGCCATACTCTTGCCCCCTTTGTCGACCTTCTGATACGGTGTCAATGCCAGTAATCTTGCATTCTAAAGCATAAAACACTAAAATCGAAGCAAAGTTACGAACACGCGCGCCAAAATGTGCTTGAAGAGTAGAAACGGATCGCGACAGGACCGATGCAACGCCTTTGCACCGCGGAGCAGGCATGACCGCAACGCCGAGCTATCATGTGCCCATTCGTCCGCCGCGACCCGCCCGTGGAGGACGCAGCCGGCGAATCCGAGGAGCAGCGGCGAGCATCGGCCTCTCTTGAATTGGCTCATCGGAGGCATCGTTTGTCCCACGCCGGGCGCAAAGACGACCATATTCGCATCAACTTGGAAGAGGATGTCGGTTTCCATCAACTGACGACAGGATTCGAGCACTATCGATTTGTCCATCAGGCATTGCCTGAAATCGATTTCGCCGCAGTAGACACCAGCGTCACGCTGTTCGGCAAGCGTCTCTCCGCGCCGATTCTTGTCAGTTCCATGACCGGTGGCACTCAGCAGGCTGCTCTCTTCAACCGGCGGCTGGCAGAAGCCGTACAGCTCAGGAACCTGGCCATGGGCGTCGGCAGCCAGCGAACCGCGCTGGAGGACGGCCAGTCGGCGGCCTCTTTCGCCGTGCGTAAATACGCGCCTAATGCGCTCCTCTTCGCAAATCTGGGAGCGGTGCAACTCAACTATAGCTATACGGTTGACCAGTGCAGGCGCGCCGTGGAAATGGTCGAGGCCGACGCCCTCATCCTGCACCTGAATCCTCTTCAAGAGGTTCTGCAGCCGGAAGGAGACTTTCGCTGGGGAGGGCTTCTGTCCCGAATCGAGGCGGTCTGCGCGCGACTGGAAATCCCGGTCATTGCCAAGGAAGTTGGTTGGGGCATCAGCAGACAGGCTGCAAAAAGATTGATTGATGCTGGAATCTCCGCCATCGACGTAGCCGGCGCCGGCGGCACCTCCTGGAGCGAAGTGGAAAAGCATCGCGCCGCCTCTGAACGCCAGCGCCGCCTGGCCGCCTCGTTTCGCGAGTGGGGCATCCCGACCGCCGTTAGCCTGGCCCATGTCCGAACTGCGCGTGCCCAGGCCGGCAAGCCGGACCTGCCGATTTTCGCCAGCGGTGGCATGCGCAGCGGCCAGGATGTCGCCAAGGCGGCAGCTCTGGGAGCAGACCTTACGGGACTGGCATCCCCATTTCTGAAATGCGCCGTCGATTCGACCCGGGCGGTCGTCGAGGAGATTGACCTTCTGACCGATGAACTCCGTATCGCCATGTTTGCCAGCGGCGCACATAACATCCAGGCTCTGCGCCAACCGGGCGTCCTGACCAACGTCGCCGAGACGCAGAACAGCGGCGCACCAGATCGGACGCCGCTTCAGCCCCGCAAAGAAAGCACTGCCGGTTTGCCTCAGAGCGAATCCGGCCCCCCGGAAACGCGTCCCGGAGCGCCGCTCGGCCAGGCGCTGGCCGATTTTGCAACGCACTGGCTGCCCCAAATCGAAGAGGAGATGCGAGCGGTCCTGGCGACGCGGCACCCGGCGCAGGCCAGCCACTACGCGATGATGCACTATCACATGGGTTGGGCAGACGAAGCGCTGCGACCGAGCGCGTTTCCGTCCGGCAAGCGTATCCGGCCACTTCTTTGTCTGATGGCGTGCGAAGCCGTTGGGGGCAACCCGTCAGTTGCCGTTCCCGCCGCCGCCGCGGTCGAGATTCTGCACAATTTCTCGCTGATCCACGACGATATCGAAGACGGCGACGAGACCCGCCGCCACCGCTCGACGCTGTGGGCGTTATGGGGCGTACCCCAGGCGATCAATGTCGGGGACGGGATGTTTGCCCTCGCCTACGCGGCCCTCCTGCGTTCAAACACCGGACGTAACGCCGACGCCGGATCATCGCTTACTTCAGGCCGCGCGCTGGCGGCCATAGACCGCTTTACAGAGATCTGTATTGCGCTGACAGAGGGTCAGCATCTCGATTTGAGTTTTGAAGAGCGCGAAAGCGTGACGGTCGCCGACTATCTGCGGATGATCGATGGCAAGACCGCGGCCCTGATCGCCGGTTCCATCGCCTTGGGCGCACTCTTTGGTGGGGCCGACGCGCGCCAGGCGGAATGCCTTCACAGCTTCGGGCGCAACATCGGGCTGGCGTTCCAAATTCAGGACGACATCCTCGGAATTTGGGGCGATCCGGCCGTGACCGGCAAGGCGGCCGGCAATGATATACTGCGCCGCAAAAAAAGTCTGCCCCTGCTCTACGCGTTGGAACACCCCAGCGGTTCCTGCCGTATGAAAGAAATTTGGCGTAGCGGGATCTCAGAGGAGAGTCTGTCGGTGGTGCTTGGCCTCCTGGAGGAAATCGAGGCCAGGGACTGGTCTGCACAAAAACTTCAAGCGTTTCACCGCGCGGGGCTGAATGCGCTCTGCGACGCCCTTGGCCCTCAAGCAGAAAACTCCCTGCTGTTCGCCCTTGCCGACGAACTCTTGCAGCGCCGGATGTGAGAAGCATGCGGACGGTCAATAACGATTCTACACTATTGCTCTTGTGGCTGAAGGTTGACCCCACCCGGCGAGGCCTTCCTTCCAACCAATAAACAAACGGGGTACGCTTCCGCACCCCGTTTCATAGCAACCTTTGACTGGCAGTGTCCACTTGGCGCAGGGTCTCTGCCACGTTCCCATCATCCTCTAGCGCAAGGGGAGGAACGCTGCGATCGTCCTGGCTAAGTTCGCCTACCGTATCCCGGCCATCTCCTGCAACAGATGCCAATTCGCTAGCCGGTCCGCCTGGGCACCCATCAACACCTCTGACGGTTCGCCCTCCTTGTCGAACTGCTTGCTGAATCGTCCTTCGGAGCGGGCGAACGTGATGAAGTCAATCGTCTCGCCGGTCTTCTTGATCGTGTACCAATCTTCCTTCACCGCCGGGTTGCCTTGCAGACTCAACCGATCGCGGATCGTCTCGCCCTTGCGCGGGTCATAGACGAACATCGGAAACGCCCGGCTGTCCACCGCCAGTTTGGCCTGATGGCGGGCCATGTTGTCGGCCACGCCGTGCTCCGGCTGACAGGTCGTGAAGACATTTACGATCGCCGGTCCTTCAAACTCGGCGGCCTCCAGAACCGACTTGTAAAAGTGATTGGGGACCGACTGTACCGTCTGCGCCACATAAGTGTTCGGGTGCATCATGGCGATCCGGCCCAACTCTTTGCGCATCTCCTGCTTGCCGGCATGGGCCGAACCATGCGGGGACATCTTGGAGTCCTGACCCGTGAAGGAGGCAGTGCTGGTTTGGCCGCCCGTGTTGGAATAAACCTGTGTGTCCAGCACGAGCACTTTGATGTTCATGCCGCTGGCCAACATACGGCTGAGCGCCTGGAACCCGATGTCGATCATTGCGCCGTCGCCGCCCATAACCCAAAGCTGTTTGTCCTGCCAGCCCAACTGGTCCCAGCGCATACGAAGGCCCATGGCAAACGTCGGTCCGTTCTCAAACAGCGAGTTGCTCCACGGCACAATGTACGGGTTGTATGGGTAGGTGCTGCCGTAGACGGTGTTGCAGCCGGTGCTGGCCGCGATGCCGATATTTTCGGAGCCGTACTTGTAGCCCAGGGCGGCCAACCACATTCGGATGGCAGTGGCTTCGCCGCAACCGGCGCAGGAACCGGCCCCACCCACATACAGCATACTCTGCTCTGCCAGCATCATATCCACAGCCACACGCTCGTTGATAAACTCCGGCGGCGTGGGAGGCAGCTTGCGGAAGAAGTCGATGCTCTTCTGGTAGATCGGAACCGTCACATCCTCTTTTTCAATCATCTTCAGCGCGTGATAGCCTAGATCATCGCAGGCCTCGACACACTCGGCGCAACCCTTGCACTTCGTCGGATCAATAAAGATGCCGAACTTGCCGGGCGTCTTCTTGCGCTTGGCCGGCACGCTGTAGAATTTATTGGTCTCGGCGAACTGCTTCGACATGAAGTTCCGCTCAGCGTCATCCTCGATCTCATCCAACGCCTCGCCCAGCGTATCATCTGTCACGACTTTGCCCAGAATGGCGGTATCAGGGCACTGGGTGACACAACTCATGCAGCCGGTGCAGTTCTCCTGAATGTACTCGGGAATCTCCGGCGCAATGTAACTGAAATCACGATAAGCCCCGGTTCCGGCGGGAATGATGGAACGAGCGAGGCCAATGTCCGCATCAAGCGAATCCGACCCCGGCCCTTCGTTGTATTCATGTATGACCCTATCGAAAAAGTCATGGGCATCAACGACCGACGCCTCAAAACCGTCTGTGTGGCCGTTACTTTCTTCGCTCTCTTCGTGGCCGTTCGCCGTGCGGGTTAGAGTACGAATGTCAAACGTATTGGTTGTAACACCCATAGGAATTTCCGCCTTTCGGGATTATAGGGAACCGGTGTCGAAACAACCGGTTTTCGTCTAGGTAAACAGCGTAATCTCAGCGCCAGGAACAAAGACGGGCGAGTTGATGTCCTGTGCGATGATCTCCGGCGGAATCTCGAAAGCCTCTTCATAGCCCCGCCGCACACAGCGCATGTTCGCCTGCACGACCTTTTCGCCGCGCTTTCCGAAATATTTGCGCAACGCCTGCTCAGAGCGCTCCATCACATCCTCGTCCTTCAGCTCCGCATCATGGGCAAAAGGCGTCACCCGCAGGAAAATACCCAGCAGCACGATGCCCTGCATACGCACTTCCAGGTCGGCCACCGGCGCCTCCTCGCGCGAGATTTTGGCACCGTCTGCCGCCATAACGCGCAGATTCTTCTCTCTAATCAGATCCTTCGCCTTGGGCGGCACATTGGCCCACACATTTTCCGGCGTGCTCTTGTTCGTCTGCACAAAAAGTGTGCCGCCGGGCTGGATGCCTGCCAGTGGATCGCTTGTGAAAAAGGCGTTGATGTCGTTCATCGGCACAAACTCGACATTGTTGAGTTCGCAATGGGTCAGAATCCGCTCGTCGGCCACAGTCAAATAGTACGTCGTGGGCAGACCCTTCTTTTCCGAACCGTACTTTGGGTACGCCTGAACCTTCTTGCCGAAGATGTCGCCCGCAATCGTGGCAATAACCTTGTTGGTTGTGACCGAGCCAAAGCCGCCGACCGAGTGCCCGCGCATCGAAAACGCCCCTTTGGGCCGCAAGTCCGGGTCGGTGGTCATCGGCAAGGCGAGATCATGCTTGATGCCGACGACGAAAAAGCGAGAGCCTTCCTCTTCCATGTTGCGCGCAATGGAAATAAAGTGCCCGGGTCGCACGTCGCGACTGCCCAAGCCGGCCGATCCGCTGTAGATTGTCGGAATGTCGTCAATGGCCGCGAAGCCGGGGCTGCCGGTATAAGCATCCGTGAATGCAGCCTTGATGTCGTTTGTCAACGGGTTGTTCGGGGCAATCGGATCGTCCATTCGTTCCAGTACGGTGAACGCCCGCAGGTGGCGCAACGCCTCCACTATCTCCCTGCTTGGGAAAGGCCGGTAGCAGGTGACATGCACGACGCCCAGCTTGATCCCCTCTTCGCGGCGAATGTAGTCGACCGTCGCCATCGCCGTCTCGAGCATGCAGCCCATGCCCACGACGGCGTATTCCGCGTCTTCCATGCGGTAGCTGTCCAGCATCTGGTAGCGGCGGCCAGTCAACCGATAGAACTCGTCCATCGCATTCTGCACCGCGCCCCCCACCTGCGAATAGTACTCACGCTGGGCAATCTTGCCCTTCATATAGCTGTCCTGATTCTGCACAACACCGGTCATGACGGGATTATACGGGTTGAATAGATTGACCAGCTTGTCCTCCGGGCGGCCGATAAAGTCCTTCATCATTTCCGGTTCGCACAGCAACACGTCTTCGACCGTGTGCGTGGTCAGAAAGCCGTCCTGCACATTGAAAAAGGGCGTGAGGCTATCTTCAGCGGCACGGCGTGTGATCAGCGCCAAATCGCCCGATTCCTGGGCTGTGCGCCCGAACAGTATGCCCCAGCCCGAGTCGGAAACCGACATGATGTCGTCATGACCGGCGTGAACATTCAAGCTTTGACTCGTCAGCGCCCGCGAGCCGATGTGAAACACGACCGGCAGCCGCTTACCTGAAATCGTATACAGCACCTCGTGCATCAGAATGAGGCCCTGGCCCGACGTGTAATTGCTGACTCGGCCCCCGGCCACGGCAAATCCTTCACAGGCAGCCGCCGCGCTGTGTTCCGATTCCGGCTCAAGGAACTTTAGCTCGTCCCCCCACAGATTGCGCGCGCCATTCGAGACAGCCGACCCGTAGCCGCCCCCCATCGTCGTTGAAGACGTGATGGGATAGGCGCAAGCGGCCTGCGTTATGTGTGTCTCGACCCAAACTACAGAGCCAGCTCCGTCTGTCGTCGTAGGAATACCCGGGTACGGCACATGACCGTTCAGGTTGTCTGAGAGCGTCTCAGGTGAACCGGAAAGGTTCTTTGTGTCTGCCATGGTCATCCTCCTGATGCCAGCATAGCGGGCAAATCAACAGTGAATTCAGGAACTACCATAAGTATATTTTACTACCTACCTCTAATTGTACCACAGACCTGCACAAAAAATCAACCTGAGACTTGTGCTAAACCGCTAAACCTCTCCGCCCGGTTTCACTCCAGGGTCACGATGCCGTTTGGCGTTTCCAATCGCGCTCGCATCGCCGGAGCCGGCCCTGCCGCCACCAAAATGTCGATGTGCAGCGCCGACAACATTGGCTGCACTTCGGCGGGACGAGGATGGAACAATGATAGTTCGAGCAGACGCGCCCCCTGCGCCGACGAAGCCGCCGGATGAGGCGTACCCTCTCCCCACTCGATCAGAAACGGCACCAGCCCATCCCCCGGCGGAGGCCAGCTGTCCTGCGCCTCAGGTCGTTTGGTCGAGCGCCAGCGCAATTGAACGCCGTCAGGCCTTTTGCGCCCACCCTCCACCACCACGCCGGGGTCGTAGCCCGCAGCCTGTGACGCCTTTGACACCTCCTCCAGCGAAGGGGCCAGGACGGCCCAGGTCACCAACTTCCCGCCTTGCAGATGGTCCAACCCGAAGGCAAGCGGTTGTTCGTCATCCCCCCTGTTCTGCGTCGGATCGGGCGCGATGATCTCCAGGTAGCAACTCTGATTGAGCGCCAGCAGCGCGTTATGCGTCCCATGCGGGTGCCTGCCACCGGCCGAAGGACGCACGCCCAGCCGCTCAGCCAGGTTGTCCACCGCCTCTTCCAGGACGGGCGCGGCGTATACGAGATGATCGGGTGAAAGAGCCATAGTTGCTTTGTCGAACTGTCCCGCAATGCTTGTCTGCGTTCCCCTGTTGTATAATTGTTTCGGGAACGATTCGTGCGCGTTTTTCTTGCCAAAGCCTTTGGTCTGGCAATTCTGCCCGCATTGTAGCCTAACCATACATACCGACAAAATGAGCGTAACTCTCAACAGGAGAAACGATGAGCGCCGTAGTTCAGCACCCTACCGAAATCGACAGCTTTCTTTTCGACCTGCGAGGGTATCTGCTGCTGAAGAATGCCCTGACCGCCCAGGAAGTTGCCGCCTGCAACGCCGAGATTGATGCCGTTCTGCCGCTAAAGATCGGCCAATGGTCCGGCTACATTCACGGCCATCAGTACGGCGCCGCCGATGGCCTCAACCTGCAACAGATCTATGAGGCCGGCTCCGGTTTTGAAAACCTCATTGACCATCCGGCCTGGATCGAGAAGGTGAAGTACTTCGTTGGCGGCGAGGGCACGTTCGATTATCATCACGGCCCACTCTTCATCGACGAAAACTTTGCCAACCTGCGCGGGCCGGGCGAGGCCATCGGCATCCACTCCGGTGGACATCACGCAGTCAAACGCAACCAGTTCCGCTTCCGCAACGGCCGCTTCATGAACGGGCAGGTCAACGTTCTCGTCGCCCTGACCGACATCGGACCGGGGGACGGCGGAACGATGGTGATCCCCGGCAGCCACAAATCCAACTTCCCGCCCCCTGAATACGAAGCGCATAGCATTGGGGTCGGTGGCTCGGCAGACGCAGTGATCGGCGCAGAGGAAATCTACATGGACGCCGGCGACGCCCTGATCTTTGTCGACACCATCTGCCACGGCTCCGCCCGCCGCACCACGCCCGGCGACCGCCGCGCGACCGTCTACCGCTACGGGCCGTCCTGGGGTTTCTTTCGTTTCGGCTATCGACCTTCGCCCGAACTCTTGAGGCGGCTTACACTCGCCCGCCGCGAAATTGTGTGGCCCCATGACGTGATGGAACGCGAACCGCAGAAGTAAGCGACTTCCCCTTCATCTCATCCGCGAAGGCACATACCACATGTCGAGGCTCTCGCCCAGCGCCTGCTTTAGCGCTTCCGTCACCTGAGCAAACCGCAGCAGGATGTCCTCGGAAAGCGTCAGTTCGAGAGAAGGCAGATTCCTGCGCACTTCATCCGCGTTGCGCGCGCCGACGAGCAGGGAAACAATTCCTTCCTGATGGCGCAACCACGCCAAAGAGACCGCTGCCATCGGTTCTCCCAACTCTTCGGCAAGGCGCCCGATCTCGGCCACAGCCGTAAACAGCAAATCCTCGTGGCCGGTTTCGCCATGTTCGGACATGGGACGCTCGCCCGAATAGAGACGCGTGCGCGCCAGACCATCCGGCATCTTATCCGCGTTGGCATAACGGCCTGTAAGAACGCCCTGGGCAAGCGGACTGTAGCAAATCACACTGATGCCGTTCGCCCGACATAGCGGCAACACGGCCCGCTCGATTCCCCGCCAGGCCAGATTGTAAGGCAGTTGATCGGTTACGCAGCGTCCCAGAGCAATCATTTCCGACAGATCCCGCTCCGCGAAATTGCACACGCCGTATGCCCGAATTTTGCCCGCCTCCTGCAAACGCTCAAGCGCTCCGACCGTCTCCGCCAGCGGCACATCCCAATTGGGCCAGTGAATCTGATACAGGTCGATATAATCGGTCTGCAACGCGCGCAGACTACGCTCGCAGGCGCTGATCAGCTCGTCTGCCGCCAAGTTGGCCCCGCTTACTTTGGTGGCAACAGTAGCCTCGTGCCGCCGCCCTTTCAGCCCCCGGCCCAGCACTTCCTCCGAGCGGCCATATCCCTCTGCCGTATCAAAAAAGTTGATGCCCTCGTCCAGCGCCGCACGGACCGCGGCGATCGAGTCGGCATCATCCTGCGCGCCCCACACTTCACCGCCCGCGAACGGCCAGCAGCCCAGCGCAATGGCGGAGACCTGCAAGTCGCTCCGGTTTCCCAACGCCTTGTACTGCATTGACTGTTCTCCTTATACCTATAAAATCGCGGACTGTACGCTACCCCACGGTGTCTGCTTTTGCAAGGCGAGATTTCGTGGTACTCTCTAGTAGTTCAACAGTCTTTTATTGTCGGATAAAGGCGTTCGAGTTTGATGCGAGCATCAGCGGTGGTGAAACGCCAGTTGACAGACGAAGCAGAAGCATTGCGGCGATTTTGCCAAGCTGTGATTTGCTGCATCAAGGTGTGTTTGTCAGGGATGCGAGCGTTCAAGCACTGTCGATGCAGGACACTGAGTTCGATTTCAGCCATATTGAGCCAACTGCCATGCTTGGGGGTGTAATGGATTTCGAGTTTGGCGGCAATGCGGCGGGCCTCGGCCGCCGGGAACGCTTCATACAAAGATGCGAGTTTGTGCGTATTCAGATTGTCCATCACCACGACGATCGTGTCTGCCTGCGGGAAATGGATATCGATCAGGTCGCGCATGCAGTGGGCAAAATCGACCATGGTGCGGCGCGCCGTCACCTTGACATGACGCCAAGCTTGCAGCGGTGCGAAGCAGAGAAAGAGGTTGCTGGTGCCGTTGCGTTCATACTCGTAGTCATATTTGGCCACCGCACCCGGTCGGGGCGGCAGAGGCAGACGGGTCTCTTTGGTCAGCTGTTTGCTGCCTTCATCAAAACAGACCACAGGTCGTTTTGCATCCTGCTGCCGATGATAGACCGAAAGCGTATCTTCCATGGCGCAGACGAACTCGGCGCTCGCCGCCTCCGGTATACACCACGCATCTTTCAACCAAGGCTTAAGTTCGTTTTTTTGAGCGTCGTGCGCACCGTTTCACGCGAAATACGCTCGACAACCTCTAATTCGACCAGCTTATCAGCCAGCAGCTGCAGCGTCCACTGCTCCCGTCCATCCGGTGCAGCGCTACACGCTAACTGCACCAACCGGGCTTCGCCCGCACCATCCAAGACGCGTGGTCGCTTCCGTTTCGGTCGCGTGTGGGTGAGGGCGGCTTCGATCCCGACTGTGACACACCGCTCCCGAACTCGCTCGACCGTGCGCGGGTGCGCCCCTAATGCCTTGGCAATCTCGGCATCGCACCAGCCCCCGCCCGCTTGCGCTTCATCGGCCATCAAAAGGATGCGAGCCCGTCTTAAGCGGCGCCCCGACCCTGTGCCTGTGTTCACCTGCCCATCCAGTTCCTTGCGCTCTTCCTCTGTCAAGCGCACCCGATATCGTTTCGCTGGCATCTTTCCTCTCCTTGTGTCTGCGTCTCTGGAGAGTGTGCCACAGTTTACCTATCCGTCAAACCCTACCTGTTACACTACTAGGTCAGATTCAGAAAAAGGCGACTCGTGGGCCATTAATATGCCAAGCATCCGCAGCCAACTGTTCAAAATCTATTTTTGTCAGCGCAACAGGCGGCTTGCTCTGGACCGCCCCATTGACGACCAGCGCAGAACTTTAGATGCGCGGGGAGCGGCGCTGCTCCCGATGGAAAAGGGCATGCAGGCAGCGCCGGTCAACGGATTCGGCGTGCCTGGAGAGTGGATCGATGCCCAGGGCACGCGTTCGGATAGAGCGTTCCTTTACCTGCACGGCGGCGGCTATTTCATCGGCTCTTGCCAATCCCATCGCGGCTTGGTCTCACACATCGCCGCGGCCTGCCATGCTCGGGCATTGCTGCCCGAATACCGCCTTGCCCCAGAGCACACATTCCCCGCAGGTCTCCTGGACGCCCGCGCCGCCTACAGGTTCCTCTTGGCCCAGGGCTATCCACCCCACCGCATCGTGGTCGGCGGCGATTCGTCGGGCGGCGGCCTGACGCTGGCGCTCTTGTTGACACTGCGCGATGAGGGGATGCAGATGCCCGCCGGCGCGGTGCTGCTATCTGCCTGGACCGACCTGCTCGGCACAGGTGACAGCATCCGTACACGCGCCAAACAGGATCCCTGGCTGCGTCCCGCGGGGATCGAACTGATGGCGAATCGCTATCGCGGCGGCACTCCGACGGAGCATCCACTGGTTTCCCCGTTGTATGCAGACATGCACGGCCTGCCGCCTCTGCTGATCCACGCCGGCAATGACGAAATCCTGCTGGACGACTCCACCCGCTTGGCGGACAAGGCGACCGCCGCCGGGGTGGACGCTACGCTCACCGTTTGGGACGGCCTTTGGCACGCCTTCCATGCCTTCTATCCATGGGTGCCCGAGGCGCGGCAAGCGCATCGCGAAATTGGCGAATGGGTTGCCAGGATGACAAAGACTGAGACAGCGGATGATACGTACAGCAGACGTGCGCACCGATTCAGACGCGCGCCAATGGGAGGCGCGGCTCAATCGCGAGTGGCCCCAGCGACAGCAGGTGGCCGCCTGGATCGTGACCCAGATAACCTCCGAATCAATAAGCTCGCCGCGAGTGGTTGAACTGGCCTGCGGCGCCGGCTATCTGGCCGAAGTTCTGCTCCGCCAACTGCCGACCGCTCGCTACTGTGGCTTCGACCTCTCGCCCCATCTGCTCGACTACGCCCGTCGACGCCTTACTGCCTGCGCGACGCCGTCTGGGAAGCCCAGTGAAATTGAGTTGCGCTGCGTTGATCTGGTGCGTGCAGACTGGCAAGAAGAGTTGATGGGCATGGGCTGGGTAGGACGGGTCGACGCGGTGATCTCATTGCAGGCGTTGCACGATCTGGGCGGATTCCCGCAACAGACCTCGGTCCTGGCGCGCGCACGCGAACTGCTGCGCCCCGGCGGCCGGCTGATCTACAGCGACCTCCTTCTTGATGCCGAAGATCCGCATCCAAGCCGATTCACTGCCGCCCGGCACGCAGAGATGCTCCATGCAGCCGGATTCACGCCGGACGATGTCGCTACACCCGCCGTCAGCGATGCAACCGTTCGCTTTGGAGATTTTGGCTGTTTTCGGTGTCGAAGATGAACGCACCCTCTAGCGCGCCCAACATTGCCGCGCAGCCTGAACCGCTCAATCCCGGTCAGCCTGCCTTCAGCCCCTACTACAGCAGTGGAGAACAACTGAGGGCAAAGCATCAGGGCACAACCCTGAGATCCGGACGGCGATTCGAAACCTGGGCGCTCGATCTCCTGACGTTGCGCCCTGATGCCATCGTGCTGGACGCGGGCTGCGGCTGGGGTCGATTCACTTGGCCGTTGATTGAAAAGCACGCACTGGCCTCCGCCAATATCACCTGTTGTGACAGTTCGCTGGGCATGTTGCAAACCGCCGCGCAAGAAGCAGACCACTGCCGGCACTGCCCCCGCTTTGTCGCCGCTGATATCCAGGCGCTGCCCTTCCCCGCCAACCATTACGACGGCGCTATGGCCAATCAAGTACTTTATCACCTGCCCGATATTCCCGCAGGGATAAGCGAACTGGCGCGAGTCGTCAAAGCAGACGGTTGGCTTTTGGCCGCAACCAACAGTGACGAGGTCAGCGTGCCGGTTCTTGACTTTCACTACGCAGCGCTCGACAGACTGGGCATCGACTATGTGGCCGCACTGCGCTCACCCTTTTCGATGGAAAACGGTTTTGATCTCCTGAAGCGCCGGTTCCGCAACGTGGAACAGGTCTACTTTGAGGATGAGACGCTGTATCACTCTGCCGATGACTTTCTGGCCAGCTACAGGACGATTGGCCGCTACCGTAACCTGCTGGCGCAAGAAAATGTCAGTGAGGAGGCCAAACGCCAACTGCCTGTTCTGGTCCGCCAGCAGGCTGAGGAGACGATGCGCAAGGTTGGGGTGCTTCGCGCGCCCGTTCGTTTGGGCGCATTCGTGTGCGGAGAGCCGAAAACGTAACACGCAGCGATGGCGGCGCCGCTGGCAGTTGCTATCTGATTGGGCTGGCATCGAGCGCAATCAAATGACCGGAGAAAGAGATGAACGCACTCAACCCGCAAAGCGATGTGGCGAAACTTATGGGAACATCAACCAAGGCAGGAACGGTGGCCTGGATCGGTCTGCGCGCGCAGCGGCGCGGCCCCTTGCAGCCAGTACAGGAGGCAGAGGCCGCGCCCGGCAAAGGACTGCTGGGCGATCACTTCCACGGTCAGGGGGACGGCAAGCGCCAGGTGACACTCATCCAGGGTGAGCATCTCGATGCCGTCGGCGCATTCCTGCGCGGGCCGTCCGCACAACCGGCGCTGGCGCGGCGCAACATCGTCGTGCGGGGCATCAACCTGTTCAGCCTGCAGGACAGAAGATTTCGCATAGGCAGCGCGGTCTTCGAGCACAGCGGGCCGTGCCACCCGTGCAGCCGCATGGAGGAGAACTTCGGAACCGGCGGCTACAACGCCATGCGCGGCCACGGCGGCATCACGGCCAAAGTTGTTGAGGGCGGGATCATTCTCGTGGGGGACGCGGTGGAGCGACTGCCGCTGGGCGAGGAGGAAATGGAGGGCAGTTAGGCGTTGCCAGCGACAAGTGGGGCATAGACGGCGCGCAAACTGTTGGCTTCGTCATCCGGATTTTGATAAGCGCGGGCGGTTTGCAGTCCGTTCTCAATGACCCGCCCGTAGGCTGCTGGGTCGGCGGACAGTTGAAGAAGGACGTTTTCCAACTGTTCGCCGAGCGCAGGCACATTTCCGTTTTCCACCAGGATACTGTTCTGTGACAGCCCGTCGCCTTTCATGTAGACGCCGCCGCCGATCCCGCTATAGCCCACCACCAGGCAGCCGCAGGCCATCGCCTCCAGCACTGATGTGTTCATGCCTTCCTGCATGTTCGTTGTAACATAAACTGATGTCTCGCGCAGGTGGCGGGCATATTCATCCTCGCTCAACTCGCGCAGCGGCATCCACTCTAAGTCGCTGAAAGGACCACCTTTGGCGCACAGAACGCTTTGCAGCCACCCAGCCGAACGATCCTTGCGCGTCAGGTAGGAGACCTTGGGACGTTTCGCTTCCGGCGTAAAGCAGTAGCGCTCACAGTTGACGTATTCGCTGATCAAGGTCGCCTCGATACCCATGCTCCAGCGCAGATACCGTTGGATGAGCGGCGACTTGGTGATTATATTCTTGATCCCATAGCTGGACCAGGTCTGCCCGGGCGGCAGATTCCAATAAGTGGGAGACCAGCTCAGGGCGATCACGATCCGCTCTCCCGCGAATCTGGACGTCTGCTGCATAATCTGGGGCATCACCTCCGGTATGACCAGGACATCCTGCGGCGCAAACTGCGGGCGCTCCGACAGCCACAGCGCCGGCGCCTCATAGCCGTGCCAGGTTACCAGGAATGGCCGCTGTTGATGAACAATCCAGGCGTCGAAACCCATCCCGGCCAGTCGCTGCACATGGCGGTAGAGGGTCTTGATGCCGCCCGACGGCTGAGGAAAGTCAGGACAGAAATAGAGGATGCGTGACATCGCGCAGTTGTCTTTCCAATAGCTTCAACTGAGTTTCCAACACGCTAGACCCGGCCCGCGCCGCAACACATCGCAAAGGAGAATCCGGTGCCGTATCAAGTCTTGACCGACTCCGCTTTACCGCCGGAATTGGCGGCCATGGTGGCCGACACCTGTGAAGTGCATATCTGGGATCTCACCGAAGATGACCCCACTTTGCCCCAAATCGAAGGTTTCATCGTCTACGGCCATCCGATCGTGCCCGGCTCGCTGATGGACAAGATGCCCAAGCTGCGCTGCCTCAGCAATTTCGGCGTCGGCGTCGATCACGTAAACCTTGCAGACGCCAAGGCCCGGGGCCTGCCGGTCGGGTTTACGCCCGATTTCGTCAATGGTGTTACCGCGGACATGGCCTTCGCCATGCTCATGGCAATCGGCCGCAACCTCATTCAGGGCTGGCGCCACGCGCACGGGCCCGACTACCTTGCCTACGACGCCAACATCTTGCATGGGCACGAGATTTACGGCTCAACGCTTGGCATTGTCGGCTTGGGACGGGTTGGCCGCGAAGTCGCCCGCCGCGCCGTCGGGTTCGACATGAACGTCTTATACCACAACCGCAACCCCAGCCCACACGCCGGCGACCTGGACGCCTCCTATCGCACGCTGGAGGATCTTCTGGGCGAGGCCGATTTCGTCGTCCTGAGTGTTCCCATGTCGCCGCAGACCCGCCACCTGATCGGCGCCGCCGAGCTTGCGCGCATGAAGGAGACCGCCTACCTGGTAAATGTCGCCCGCGGCGGCGTTGTCGACCACGACGCGCTGGTGGACGCGCTGCAACGTAACCTGATCGCCGGCGCCATCATGGATGTAACCGACCCGGAGCCGCTGCCGCGCGACCATCCCCTGCTGCGGCTCGACAACTGCGTGATCCTGCCCCATCTCGGCAGCGCTTCCCGCCAGTCGCGCTACCGCATGGCCCGCCGCACCGTCGACAATCTGCTCGCCGGCCTGCGCGGGCAGGAGATGCCCAGCCGCGCCGCCTAGCGCACACCTCCAGCCTATTCCCCATCTTCAGGCGGCCGCAGCAGTTCCGGCGGCGCATCCACCGGCGCGCTCAGCGTAAACAGGAACGCCTTCAGCGCGTCGCTCTGCTCTACCGTCAAAGCCAGTGGCACCAGGTCGGAATGGCCGGGAAATGCGGGTGGGGCGTGATTGTAATGGCGGATCACCGCGTCGAGATCAGGGAAGATTCCGTTGTGCATGTACGGGGCCGTATTGGCCGCATTGCGTAGGCTCGGCACTTTGAAAGCGCCCACCAACTCCTCGCCTTCAAGGTTGATAAAACGCAGTTCCACGCATTCCTTCGCGGCGGCCTCGCTGTATTCTCCAAGGCAGTTGAATGCGTCCTCCACCACCTTAAGCGTGCCCTGCGAGCGGCCCTGGTCGAACTTGCCGCCCTCCGGTAAAGGCAGACCGATATTATGAAACGTGCCGTTCGTCAGCAGCGGTCCGTTATGGCAATCGGTACACTGGCCGCCGCCCATAAACAGGCGCAACCCCTCCGCCTCCTGCTCGCTGAAAAGTTCAGCCATGCGGCCCTGATCATCGGCGAGCGCCGCCGCCGCATAGTCGTCAAAACGGCTGCGACCCGGCAGAATCCGGCGCGAATAGGCGGCGATGCTCTTGCCTATGTTGGCGAAGATGCGATTGACTGTCCCCTGATCCGCTACCGTCATTCCTTCCCAGGCAGCCCGCGTCGTCGCGTCCTCAACCGGCGCGGCAGCAAGTGGAAAGCGGGACCGGTCGGAAAGATCCGGCGCCGGCCCAAAAAGCGCTTCGTACTGGCTCCGATAATTCTCCAGCACGTAGCGCGTGTGGGCCGTGCGATTGCCGTTGTGCTCGATGCCGGCCTCCTGCGGCGCCAGCGCCTGCGCCCATTGGCTGTCCTTGCGTCCGTCCCAGTAGAACCAGTCGCTGTAGGCGATCCCCACGATCGACGGCGTGTGGCGTGGCGTATCCACGCCCCGCACATTGGCGCGCGCCTTGCCGTCTGTGAAATAGAGCTGCGGCTGGTGGCAGGATGAGCACGAGACCGTCCCGTCAGGGCTGAGGCCACTGTCAAAAAAAAGTGAGTGACCGAGCGCGACCGCGGCGAGATCGTCGCCGACCGCGTTGGAGGGATCCGGCGGCAGAGGCGGCAGCCGGTCAATGCTGAGCGAGGCAATCAGCCCGCGCTCAGCTGCCGTCCACCCCTGGGCCGCGACGCCCCCCTCTAAACGCTCCCCGCCTGCGAAGACGGCCGATAGCTTGCCGACGGCGGCGCCGATTAGCCCTGCCTCCGACGATCCAGTGGAAAATAGTGCCGCGGCGGCAGCAAGGATCAGCAAAACTGCCGCCGCGCCAACCATTAGACGACGACGCACGCTCTATTTCAACTCGAACTCAAACGTTACCGTATCGCTCTGGTCGCCGGAACTGATCTCCAGCGTCATCACCCACTCGCCTCCCATATTGAAGCGCACTCCCTCCAGCAGATAGTCGCCGCCGCCCAGGTTCTCCGTCACCCGCGGCGCGGTGGGAAAGCCATGATTATGCGCCGGCATCCCGCCGGCAACCGTGATCTCCGCAACGCTGACCGGGCTGCCGTCCGCCGTCTCGATGTGGAGCGTCCACGCGTGCGTCTCGTTGATCACCACCGGGTCCAGCCGGCTGACCGCGCTCACGGTGAACAGGCCGTTCTCGGTCGTCTGCGCTTCAAGCACGTCGGCCTCCATCGATCCGCCCGACATATCCATCTCCATCTTGTCTTCGTCCATCGCCATGCCGTCGCTCTGATCCTGCATGATCATGTTGCAGGCGTTCAGCACAAACGCTAGCGTAAACAGGCAGACAAAGAAGCGAACTCTCATCTCTGGTTCTCCGGTTCAAACAAGGTGGTCGTCGAGAACAATCTGCAGTATACCTCCCGTCTGATTGCGCCGTATGTTCAATATCATACAGACTTTCCCGCTAAATGCCTCGGACCGTCTATTGACTCGCGATCGAACCCAACCCAAAAACTGTTCTTCACCACCTGCCTGCCATTTCAAGCCCATTGAGAAGCGTTAATCAGGTGAGCACTAACGAATCGACGAGCTGGACCGGCCTGCACTGCCAAAGCAACTCTTTGTCGGACTTTATGAGCATCCGAAACAGCTTCTGCGATATTACCAGGAATCGCCCACCCTGCCTCATTTTGCCGCCGAAAAGTTCGTATGATGAGCTAACATCCGGTGGGTGAAAGGAAGATCGACGGTAGCTGATGTCCACATCCTGACTGTCCGAATTGAACTCCATTCCGTGATTCTCATCAAACTCCACCGTCCTATAGGGCATCTGTTTTCGGCTGCGAGGCGAAAAAATCGCCTGGGGCAAGATGTGATCGCTATGCAAGGCATACCAATCGGCAGGTTCGCCGCCCCCGACAGGCGATAGAGTGCAGCCTGCAACAGATGCGCTTCGAAGGGAAACGGCCAGCTCCCGAGGTATCAAAATAGCGTTCAATAAGTCGTACGCGAGCGATAAACCTAGACAGGGGCCACTGGGCTCCCCCTCAATGTGCATGTTTAGGAAGTGGTACGTCTGCTCCCTGAAGCCGCAATGCCGGCATACTGTCTTGTTCTCTATCAACCTACTTCCGACTGCCGTCACCTTGAAGCGGAACAGACTGCCCAACCGAAGATAGTCTGCAGCCTTCAGCCTCCTCTTGGCGATAAACTCGAGAGCAGTTCGCACGACAATGAAGGTCAGGGTACCGAAAAAGAACAGAATAAATTCTGGTTCGACGCCGGGGATATTACTGAGCAGAAGATGCCAAACCGGCAAACTGATGGCGCCTACTTGCATGGCAAGATCATAGCAACTCACCCAAGTTGAGCGACTTCCAGCCATCGACGCCATGACGCGGTTGATCATAAGGCGACGAGTGAGAACACCTGGATTTCGTTGTGACCTGAACTCAAAGATATAGAGAACAAAGCCAATCGCCACAAAGACCCAGAAGCCGCCATCAAGATCCATGCGAACTCTTCTGTATGCGCGCGCTGCCCGCTGTCGCCTCTGCCTCAAAGACAATATCCCCACTGCAGAGGGCACTGGCTTTCGGCATTGCCTTCCTCACTGGCTCTTCGTCCCTAGTACTCAATCCCCTTCAACCCGCCAACGCTTCCCAGCGCGCCGCCATCCCGCGCAGCTTCTCCTGGAATCCCTCCGTCCCAATCACCTCCCGGTTCACCGGAAACGCCGGAATCTCCCCCCGGAACAGCGCCAGCAGACTCTCGCACGCGATCGTCCCGTTCATCTCGTAGAGGTCATCCGTCCACGCCAGCGCGTGCGGGGTCAGGATCACGTTGTCCATCTCGATCAGCGGATGGTCCAGCGGCAGCGGCTCCGGCTCAACCACGTCCAGCCCCGCGCCCGCGATCGCGCCGCCCTGCAAGGCCGCCACCAGGTCGTCCTGGTTGACGATCGGTCCGCGCGCAGTGTTGATGAAATACGCCGTCGGCTTCATCAGCGAAAACAGCCGCGCGTCAATGAAGCCGCGCGTCTCGTCGCTCAACGGGCAGTTGACCGCGACGAAATCCGACTCGCTGAAAACCTCCTCTAGGCTGACCAGTTCCACGTCCAGATCCCGCGCCCGCTGCCGATCAAGGTAGGGGTCATGGGTGAGGCGCCGTCCCAGGTCGAACGGTCCCAACAGGCGGAACAGCTCGCCGCCGATATTGCCCATGCCGACCGAGCCGACCGTCTTGCCGCTCAGGCCCAGCCCGGATACCTGCGCCTTCAGGTCCCAACGCCCTGTGCGCACCAGCCGGTCCTTGGCCGCCAGTTTCTTCGCCAGCGCCAGGATCAGTGTGACAATCGCCTCCGCCACCGGCTTGCGCACCGCGTCGACCGCGATCGCCAGCAGCACGTTGTTGGCCGTCAGCGCTTCAGTGTCCACCAGGTCGTAGCCGACCCCCCAGCGCGCGACACAGGCCATTCGTCCCCCGCCGCCGACAGTGGAGCCGTCGTAGCGCGCGCCCATTGCGATCACGCCATCAAATTCGGCGACGACCGCCGCCGGCACCGGCTCCCCCGAAACGGCGTCGAAGAAGTCCCATTCAACATGGGGCAGTGGGTCGACCAGGCGCGCCAAAATCGGTTCGATTGTGCCGGGCGCAGCCGTCTTGAATCCTGACGATACGCCGATGCGAAATGGCTGAGACATTGAAAGACTCCTTAACTGCGTGTTGAAAGCTGCGAACTGCTTGCGAAGCGTCCAGACGGGCATTCCCCGCGCCCACCCTCGCAGGGACGCGCACAGAGGCCGTCCTCACTCTTGACACATCACCCCTATCCCCTGCCCCCCGCTAGACGACAAAATTGTCCTCGATGTAATTCCAGTTGATGTCCTGACCCAGGCCGGGCAGCTGCGAGATATGCACGAACCCCTCGTCGTCCATCGGGTCGTCCAGCCGGTTGAGCCAAGCCGGCGGCTGTTCGTAGTCGATGAACGGATGCAGCAGGCCGCGCTCATAATACTGGCCGGGTATGCCCATCGCGCACAGAGCGTGGAAGTTGCCGGGTCCGCCGCCGTGGACCTCCATCCTCATGCCGAACGACTCGGCCAGGTGGGCCACCTTCATCAGCGGCGTCAGCCCCCCCAGGTCGCCGACACCGCCGCGCACCAGGTCGCACGCGCCGGCCTTGATCCACTCCGCCCGCGTGTACATCTTGCCTTCGGCCGTCTCAGGTCCGCAGATCGGCAACGCCGTCTGTTCGCATAGCCAGACGTAGGAGGACATGCTGTGCTCGTCCATCGGCTCTTCCATCCAGTAGTAGTCCAGTTTCTCCAGTCCCCTGGCCAGTTGCAGCGCCTCCAGGCGGGAGTAGTAATGGTATGGGTCCAGCATCAAGTGAGCGTCGGGACCGTAGACCTCGCGCACCGCCGCGCAGGCCGCGATGTCCCGCTTGACATCGGGCGCGCCTTCATAGGGCGGCTGCCACGTATGCAGCTTGAACGCCGGGTAGCCCCGCCCGATGCACCACTCGGCGAACTTCGCATAGTCCTCCGGCGTTCCCAGGCCGCCTTCGGTGTCGTCGCCGCACATCGTGCTGGCGTAGGCGGGCACCTTGTCCCGCGTCGCGCCCAGCAGCTTATGCACCGGAATGTCAAGCGCCCGCCCCGCCAGATCCCATAGCGCCAGATCCACCGCGTTCAGCAAGCTGTCCGACATCGTCGCCATGTTGAGCCGCTGCCGCTCCTTCAGATTATGCCAGATCCGTTCCCGGTAGAACGGGTCTTCGCCGCCAATATAGGGCTTGACCAGGCTGTCGATGAGCGCCTGCGGCGGGCTGCCGAAAAAGTAGCCCTCGACCCCCTCATCGGTGTGAACTGTCAGCAACGACTGCACCGCCTCGTGCGCATCTCCCGGATGTCCGTGGCCTTCCGAATCGCGTACAGTGTTGGAGATGTAGCGGAAGCGGCGAACGGTCAGATCCGAAATCTTCATAGCCTTCCCCTGCCAGTGGAGTGTGATGGGGTTTTACCGGGCAGGATGCGCCGCTGTCAGCGTGCGGTAATTCCTGCCTGGCATGGAAGTGTAGCACAGTTCGGAGAGCCGGACGAAGCCGCCCCGTCTCTTTCTGCGCCGCGCCGCATCCTCCGGCCAACGCCGCCACAATCGGCAGTGAGTGCATCCCAAGATTGGAGCGCAGCTGACAGCGAGCATCGGGTCACGCGCTCCTCATGCAATCGGAACACCCTGTATTGTCAAATAAATAATATATCCTAATAGGAACCCCCGCTCACCATTGCCAGCTTTACCTGCTTCTGTTTATCTTCCGGCAAGAATACATGACCTTCCCCTGTCACGCTATCAGCTTCCCGAACGTCAACCGTCCCGGATTCGATACCAACTTTCGGAAAATAAGGTGCAAACGCTCGCAATTGCTCGTGAATGCCCGTGAATGCTCGTAACCGCTCGTAATCGCTAGTGAATGCTCGTAATCTCTCGAAAACGCTCGAAAACGCTCGTATTCTCTCGTAAACGCTCGCACGAACGTTAAGAACGCCTGCATCAAAGATTCATGTCTTTGGCCTCTCTATCCCCCTCCTGTTTCCCTTCCCCATCGCCAGTTCGCCCCTCTTGCAAAACGCAACCTCTTTCTCGGTTGCGCCAATCGGTAGCCGCCCCACTTTTGGATTCAGGCATTTGTGGTACAATTCCTCTAGGCTTTCGGTCTGAAGCGTCTCGGTCGCCGGTCGGGCTGACACGCGATTTCAACAGGGGATGGGTGGCCCTGGACCGCTCCAGTCGTCGGGGGAGAGTTCCGATCTGTCGTAGAAGCGAAACGGCGTGGAGAACGGAGTCCCCCCTGAGGCGGTCTCCACCGCGGGCAGTTACGGCTGCGTTGGATAGCCAGATTACTTATCGGACGTGTCGGGAAAAATATGAGTACCGAAAAACAAGAGGAACAAGAGGAACAAGAGGATGAGGTTGAGGTTGAGCAAGGCCAGGAGGACTCGCCCGTAGAAGAGTCTGAAGAGGGACAGACAGTCCCGTCTGAAGCGGCTCCGGCACTCACCGCTGACACCGAAGAATCGCAAGGTGATGCGGAAGAATCGAAAGGTGATGCGGAAGAGTCGGAAGGTGATGCGGACCCAAACGAAACGGCGGAGAGCAGCGATTCAGAAGACTCCCCGTTGAGCGATGTCGTCGACGACCTGCCAGTGCTGCCATTGCGGGGCATCGTCGTCTATCCGATGATGTGGCTGCCTCTAACGATTGGGCAGGAGCGCAGCATTCAAATGGTGGAGGAAACACTGCCCCAGAGCCGCATTATCGCGCTGGTGACAAGCAAGGATGAGTCGGTAGAGGAGCCGTCACCCGAGCAAATTTATGAGATCGGCACGGCCGCCCAGGTACATCGGGTATTGAAGGCCCCCGATGGCACGATTCGTCTGGCCGTGCAGGGCTTGGAGCGCATTCGCCTGACCGAGTTCGTCCAGGGAAAGCCCTATCTGCGCGCACGCGTCGAAGTGCTGCCGGAAACGCTGGAAGAGGGCCTGGACATCGACGGGACGGCGCGCGCCGTGCAAGATCTCTTCCGGCGGCTCGTGCAGTTGGACAGTCAGATGCCGGATGAATTGGCGGTGATGGCGGCCAATGTCGAGAACGCCCGTCAACTGGCATACCTCGTCGCTAGCAGCACGCGGCTCGAGATGGAGGACGCCCAGCAACTTCTGGAGATGGACAGCGTCCAGGACAAACTACTGCGCCTGACGCAGCTTCTGCATAACGAAGTCGATGTCCTGGAACTGGGCCACAAGATTCAATCGCAGGCCCAGGGCGAGATGGAAAAAATGCAGAAGGATTTCTTCCTTCGTGAGCAGATCAAGGCGATCCAGAAGGAGCTGGGCGAAGAAGACGAGCAGGTAGCAGACATTCGCGAGTTGGAAGAGCGCATCGAGGGCGCAGGCATGCCCGAAGAGGCGCACAAAGAGGCGCTGCGAGAACTGAACCGCATGCGGCGCATGCCGATTCAGGCGGCGGAATACAGCGTCATCAAAACCTATCTCGATCTGATGGTCTCACTGCCCTGGCAGCAGACGACCGAGGACAATCTGGACATCACCCACGCACGCGAAGTGTTGGAAGAGGATCACTACGGCCTCGACGAAATCAAGGATCGCATCGTCGAATATCTGGCCGTGCGCAGGCTGCGGGCGGCGCGCAAGGCCGGGCGGGACAGCGAGGAAGAGGAAGACGTGCGCGACAAGATCCGCCGCGAACGGGAGGGCGTGCTGCTCTGTTTTGTCGGGCCCCCCGGCGTGGGCAAGACCAGCCTGGGCATCAGCATCGCCCGAGCCATGGGGCGCAAGTTTATGCGCCTGGCCCTCGGCGGCGTGCGCGACGAGGCCGAGATCCGGGGATTCCGCCGCACCTACATCGGTTCCATGCCGGGTCGCATTATCCAGACCCTGCGCCGTGTTGAATCCAAGAATCCGGTCTTTATGCTGGATGAGGTGGACAAGCTGGGTCGGGACTTCCGCGGCGACCCGACCAGCGCCCTGCTCGAGGTCCTCGATCCAGAACAGAACCGGGAGTTTCGCGATCATTACCTCGACGTTGCCTTTGACCTGAGCGAGGTGATGTTCATCACCACCGCCAATGTGCTCGACACGATCCCCAGTCCGCTGCGCGACCGGATGGAGGTCATTCATCTCAGCAGCTACACGGAGACCGAGAAGGTCAAAATAGCGCAGCAGTATCTGGTCTTTCGGCAGATCAAAGAAAACGGCCTGCGCGAAGGCGAGATCGTCTTTACCGAAGAGGCATTGCATAAGATCGTGCATGACTATACGCGCGAAGCCGGTGTGCGCAATCTGGAGAGGGAGATCGGCAAGATCTGCCGCAAAGTTGCCGCAACGGTCGCCATCCGCGTGCCTTTGCAGCTGCAAGCGCCTCTTCCCCTCGGATTGGATGACACCGCCTCCCAGCAGGGCTACATCGAAAAGAGAGTGGACGGCAGACCCAAGCGAGATAACAACGTCGATTCCTCTGAAACTGTCCGCATCACGCCCAAAACTCTGGCTGACTACCTGGGCAAGCGCCGCTTCCAGCGCGAAGAGATCGTCGACCGCACCCGCATGCCCGGCGTTGCAGTTGGTCTTTCGTGGACAATGACCGGCGGCGAGATTCTCTTCTTTGAGGCGACCAAGATGCCCGGAAAGAAGGGATTCGTCCTCACGGGACAACTGGGCGATGTGATGAAGGAGAGCGCCCAAGCGGCCCTGAGCTACATTCGCAGCCGCGCCCACGAGTTTAACCTCGCGCCCGATTTCTTTGAAGACATCGACATTCATCTGCACATCCCTGAGGGCGCTTTGCCCAAAGACGGCCCCAGTGCCGGCGTTACCATGGTGACGGCTATCGCCAGCCTGCTAACCGGACGCTCGGTTCACCCCGATATCGGCATGACCGGCGAGGTGACGCTGCGGGGCAAAGTACTGGGCATTGGCGGGTTGAAGGAGAAGGTGCTGGCTGCAGCCAGGGCCGGATTGGGCACGATCATCTTGCCGGCCGCCAACGAAGCCGATTTGGAGGACCTGCCGGAAAACGTGCGCGAGTCGATGAAGTTCATTCTAGTGGACACGGTTGACGAAGTGCTGGAAGAGGCCCTGCTGGACGACTTGTCCCTTGCTGTTCCGGACGCCGAAAACGACGCGTCTCAATCGCCCGCGGACGTGCCTGCGACCCAGACGGTCGCAGATCCCCTGCAGCGAGTCGAGTACGCCTCCTAGTTTAGCTGCCCTGCTAAGAACGGGGCAGTTTCAAGTTCAGAGATAGAAAATGAGCAGAAGACGAAGAACAAGAAGCGCATCGAATGAAGACGCGCCGACCCAATCCAATACAAGACAGACCGCCGGTAAGCTGAGCTGGTACAAGGTCGATCTGCACACACACACGCCGGCCTCCAGTGACTATGAAGAGCCAGGCATCAGCTACCTCGAATGGCTGGCGACAGCCCGCAAACGCGGATTGGATATCGTCGCCATTACTGATCACAACACCGTTGCCGGCATTAATGCCATCCGCAGCGAAATTGATTGGCTGACCCGCCTGCAGGAGCAGAACCGGCTGACAGAAGTAGAGCGCAGCAATCTGGAGCAATGGCGCAAACTCGCAAACGAAATCGTCGTTCTACCCGGCTTTGAGTTTACCGCCACGTTCGGCTTCCACATCCTCGCTATCTTTCCCCCAGACACGACGATACGAGAGTTGGAGCATACGTTGATCCGGCTGAACATACCGCAAGACAAGCTCGACGTCGGTTCCACCGAAACCGGAGCCAGCACCGATGTGATTTCCGCCTACGAGACGATTGTCGAGTCCGGCGGCATTGCAATCGCCGCCCATGCCAACAGCACAAACGGCGTGGCGATGCGTAACTTTCCCTTCGGCGGACAAACGAAGATCGCCTATACGCAGGATGCCAACCTGAGCGCACTGGAAGTCACCGATCTTGAGAGCCGCAGCCGCAGGGCCACGCCCCGCTTCTTCAACGGTTCCAAGCCGGAATACTCGCGTAAGATGCACTGTATTCAGGGCAGCGACGCGCACCGGCTCGACTCCGATCCCCGCAACAGCCGGCGCTTGGGCATCGGTGAACGCGCCACCGAACTTCTCTTGCCGGGACCCTCTTTCTCCGCCATCAGCGAGCTGTTGGCCAGCCGCAATTTCGACCGTACCCGCCCCTTTCGCGCGCCGGAAAAGGTGGTCGATCATCTGGCCGCGGCCCGAGCCGAAGGCCCCAATCAGACGCAGAGCTTCCATGAGACTGCCAACAAGAAAGGCGGGCGGCAGACGGTCGTGCTCGCCGATCTGTGCGCCTTTGCCAATACCGATGGCGGCACAATCTTCGTCGGCGCCAACGCCCGCAAAGGCCGCGTCAAAGGGCTGACGAATTCGAAGGAGGTGCAGAAGGAGATGCAGCAGGCCCTGGCGGAACGGCTTACGCCTCCCCTTGAGGTCCGCTTTGAGATCCTGTCCAATGGCGGCGACGAAGTACTGCGCATCGGCGTCGACGCCGGCGACGAGAAGCCCTACTGTCTCGACGGCTCAAAGTTCTTTGTGCGCAGCGACGCCGAGACCAGTCTGGCGCTACGCGATGAGATCGTGGCGCTGGTGCTGGAGAGTGTCGGCCTCAACGCTGATCTCGTCACCGGCGCCGACAGTGATGCCGCGCCGTCCGCAGGTGAACTCGAAGATGGGGGCAAGACGAACGCGGCCAAGGGCACAAGCTCCAGACGCGCCAGAGGGCGTTCGAACCAGCGTTCCGCAGTGCGGAAAGACCCATTTTATCTGCCTCAGGACGGCGTTGAAATCGTGGAACACGAAACGCGCGGAGATACGGCCTACTACGTGGTGCGCAATCTGCGTAACCAGCGCGCGGTCGGCAATGTGACTCGCAAGGGCGCGCGCAAACTCTGGAGCTACGCCATCACCCAATACGAAGACAGCCCGGTCAAATCAGATCAAATCAGCTGGAAGGAGAACGTCGGTATGGTTCGCTCGGCCGAGCGGGCGGGAAAGGTTAGATTCGACCTGGCTCTGCGCGAAGGCTCGGCCTTACGCATCTTCTACGGCGTTACCGTCGAGGGAATGGAAGGCGCCTGGGCCCAGTTTGTCGCTGACGGCGGCTAGCGCAGTTCATCATCATCGTCCACCGGCTGCTGACCGGGCAAGTTCACTAGATATGGATGACCGCCACCACCGAGAGCGTCCACAGAATCACGCCGGCCAACAAAGGTCGATCGGCAAACAACAGGTCTTCCGGCGCGCCCCCAAGTTGTTCCACATGAATCAGGTACAGATAGCGGAAGACAACGAAAACGATCAGTGGGACTGTCAGCATCATCCGCTCAGGGCCGGCCAGGGCCGTTTCGGCTTCGAAACTGTAAAAGGTGTAGCTGATCAGGCCGCTGGCCGTGACGATGCCGATGATCTGGTCCAGGAACGGCAGATTGTACTGTTTCAGACTGCTCCGATGGCCTGACGCGCCATCTTTTAGTAGAACAATCTCGTGCCGGCGTTTGCCGAAGCCGATAAAGAGCGCCAGCAGACTGACACAAATGTATAGCCAAGGACTGAAGGCGCTGACTTCAACCGCGCTTGCGCCGGCAACGATCCGGAGGATGAAAAACACGGCGATCATCATTACGTCAATGATCACCAGTTTCTTGAGATAGAAACTGTATGCCGCGTTAAGGACCAGGTAGGCGATCAGCGTCAGGCCGATATTTGCGCCGATCAGGCCGGTGCCCAGGATGCTGACGCCGGCCAGAACGACCACTGCCGCTTTGGCCAGGCCCGGGCTGAGTTGCCCGGCTGGCAATGGCCGAAGTCGTTTACGAGGATGATGCCGATCGCTTTCGACATCGACCAGATCATTCAGAATGTAGACGCTGCTGGAGATCAGGCAAAAGCCGACCAGAGTAATTCCGGCCGCCAGGGCCAGGCCGGGGTCCAGCAATTTGCCATCGAAAATCAGCCCGACCAGAACAAAGCCATTCTTCGTCCACTGCTTGAGCCGCATTGTGCGCAGCAGACCAAGAAGTTGTAGGCGCAGTCCTGACTGCTGCTCTCCAGTTGAATTGAGGCCGCCCGCTGGCATGGACGGAGACGGCTCGGGGGCGTTGGGCATCGCGAATACTCCGGTTTGCAAACGAATGAACGGCTCAATTCGGTCCACGCAATTTCAACCTATGATAATTCACTCGGCAAAGGGGGCCCAAACGATAAGGTTGTTCATGCCATGTCCCCGCGACGCATCGAAAAAGCATGGAGGCCCTTTTCCCCACCTGGCGCAGTACCGGTCAGCGCCGCATCAAAAGCTGGAAACACGCTTGACACACCGCCGCCTGAATCATGGCTGAAGGTAAAGAATACAAGTAATGGTTGTTGTCGGTATCGTTCTGGTTGTGCTTCTTCTCATCACGCTTAACGGTCTCTTCGTCGGCGCGGAAATCGGCACTGTGGGCGCGAGGCGGGCGCGCATCGGTCAGCAGGCCGAGGAGGGCAATCGTTTTGCCCAGATGTTGCTGCCAATTCTCGAGAGTCCAACCCTGCTCGACAACTACATCGCCGCCTGTCAGCTTGGGATCACGCTCTCAAGCCTGGTGCTGGGCTTTTACGGCAAGGCCGCGATCACGCCCCTCGTTGAGCCGCTGCTCAGCGGGTCTGGCCTGGTGGCCCAGGGCGCGGCGACCTCAATCGCGACGACCTGCGTCCTGGTCGTTCTGACCGTTATTCAAGTTGCTCTGAGCGAACTGGCGCCCAAGACCGTCGGCATCCAGTTTCCCGAACGCACCGCCCTGCTGCTGATTTTGCCCGTGAGTTGGGCGATGATCCTTTTGCGGCCGCTGATTTGGTTTTTCAATGGCAGCGGACGTCTGTTCCTGCGCCTGATCGGTCTGAGGGCTGTCTCCGAGGGAATGCACATTCACGCGCCCGAGGAAATACTGATGATGGTGCAGGAAAGCGGCGCCGGCGGCCTGCTGGAAGAAGGTGAGACGGAGTTGCTCGAGAATACGCTGCAACTGCCCCGGCGGTCGGTGCACAATATAATCGTCCCCCGCACACAGCTGTTGGCCGCGCCGGTGGAGATGCCCGCAGCCGAACTCCTCAGTCTGCTGGCGGGATCAAGTCATTCCCGACTTCCGCTGTACCAGGGCTCGCTCGACAACATCGTCGGCGTCGTCCATCTTAGAGACCTTCTTTGCTTGCATCTGACGCCGAGCCAGGCCGACACCGACGTGCGCAACATGATGCGCGTCCCTCCCTATGTGCCGGAAACCGCCTCGGTTGGCGCCGTCTTCCGCCAGCTTCAGCGTGATCATTACCACCTGGCCGTTGTCATCGACGAGTATGGTGGCACCGCCGGAATCGTAACTTTCGAAGACCTGATTGAAGAAATTTTCGGCGATATTGCCGATGAGTTTGACGCCGACAGCAACGAAATGGTGATGGGGGAAGACGGGCGCCTGCTCCTCGAAGGCGACGTCGAACTGCAACGGTTGGCCGCCATACTCGGCCAGCAACTCGAATCTGAAGATGTGGATACGCTTGGCGGCGCCATTCTCGCCGCCTTGGGGGCCATTCCCGAGCAGGGGCAGGAGGTGCGGCTGCAGGGCATTGACTTTCGCGTTGAGAAGGTGAGCGGCTACGCGGTCTCGCTGGTCAGCGTCGAATTGCCCCCCGGCGCGGCCGTGAATCTGCCGCCGCATGTCGAACTGTCGCCCGCCGGCGATGGCCAACCAGGCAACGGGAGTTGAGCCTGTGGAATTTCTCCTTCCCGTCGTGATCATCGCCGCATTAATACTCTTCAATGGCCTGTTTGTCGCCGTGGAGTTTGCCGTGGTGGCCTCCTCCAGGACGCGCATGGCACAACTGGCCAACCAAGGCTCCGCCGCTGCAGCCAGGGTGATGCGAATTCTGACCGACATCCGCTGGCAGACGCGTTTCATCATCATGGCGCAGCTGGGCATAACACTCTCCAGCCTCGGACTGGGCATGTACGGTGAACACACTATCGCCGGCTGGTTCCTTGAGCTCCTGGAACATTATGGCGTGCAACGCGGTTTCCTGACCGTTGCCGCCGCCCACAGCGCGGCCTCCGTGCTGGCAATCGCACTGATGACCTACCTGCACGTCGTCCTGGGAGAGGTGATGCCCAAATCGCTGGCTCTCCAGGCGCCGGAGTCCACGGCCTTGCGTGTGATCGGCCCTGTCTCGATTATCGAGCGCATCTTTTTTCCGGTTATCTACGTTCTCAACGTGATTGCGCGGGCCATCACCCGCGCCTGTGGTGTGCCTGAACGAGACGAGCACGACCACATGATCTCACCGCAAGAACTGGAGTTGATCGTCGAAGAAAGTTCCGAAGAAGGACTGATTGCGCCCTCGGAGCAGCTTTACATCGAGAACATCTTGGACATGCGCGAACGCACTGTCGGCCAAGTGATGACCCCCCGCACGCGCATTGTCGGCATCTCCGCCCATGAGACGCAGGAAACGATTTGGCGCCTTGTCTGCGACTCAAATCATTCACGCTTTCCAATCTTCGAGGGCGATCTGGACCAGATCAAGGGTTTCTTCCATGTAAAGGACCTGGCCCGCCATCTCCAGCAAGGCGGCCGCGCCGGCCCACTGGACCTGTTCAAAATGGCAGAGAGCCGCCCCGTTATCGTCGTGCCCGAAACGCTCTCGCTCGATCTGATGTTGCAACGTTTCCGCGCCGAGCGCGGAGCGCTGGCAGTGGTCATAGACGAATACGGTGGAACGGCAGGCATCGTCACCTTTGAAGATCTGCTTGAGGAGGTCGTCGGCGAAATTCAGGACGAATTCGATATTGAACGCGCTCCCTTTGAGTTGATCGGCAAGCGCCGCCTGCGCGTGGACGGCTCCCTCCTGTTGCATGAACTGAACCAACATTTCGACATCGACTTTGCCGAAGAAGAGGTCGATACTGTCGGCGGTCTGATCATGGCCCACCTGGGGCGCATCCCGGAAGTCGGCGACGCTTTCGAACTGAACGGCGTGCGCTATACCGTCGAGCTGGTAGCCGGCCGCGCCGTCGATTCGGCGCTGATGGAGTTGCCGCCCGGCAGCGCAGACATCTCGCCCGCCGTCAGCAGTGAAGACGAAGCTGAATCGACCGGGATAGAAGATTGACAAAGACCGGCAAGGCTGATAACATTTCACAAGTCTTGCCCGGCGCGCTAGTCTAGGCGGTGGAAGCGGGCGAGCGAACAAATTAAGTCAGACAAAGGCGACGACGGAGCCGAGTAACCGCCGATAAGTCCTCAGCGAGTCCGGGTAGGTGAGAGCCGGGCAGACCTCTGAGGCGGTGAACATCACTCCTGAGTTGCGGCCCGAAATGCGGTATTCCGCTGAGTAGGCGCCGCCGGCTTCGTGAGCCGTTACCCTCACGGCCAGGTAGGATAGTATGTCGTCTCCTGGCGCCAAGCGGCCCGGTCTCAGAGCCGGGAAGCAGGGTGGTACCGCGGACTCATAGGCCCGTCCCTGAATTTGGGGGCGGGTTTTCCTTTTGCGCCTCAGAAGTGCCGGACGGGCCAAGCCGGCCTGAAGTGAGGAGAAGATGTCAACGCACCTGTATTACGATGACGCCTACTTGCGCGAGTTTGACGCCGCAATCACGACGGTTAACAAGAAGGACGGTCACCTGCTCGTCGCGCTTGATCGCACCGCCTTTTACCCAGGCGGCGGTGGTCAACCCAACGACACCGGCTGGCTCACGATTGACGGTCGTCGGCTCTCGGTGGACAAAGTCAGACGAGAAGGCGGTCAGATTTGGCACCAGCTGGGCGGCATGAAGGGCCAATCGATCCGGCTCGCGCCGCGGCAGCGCGTACATGGTGAACTTGACTGGGCGAGGCGCTACACGCTGATGCGCACGCACACAGCCATGCACATTCTCTGCGGCGTCGTCTGGCGGGATTACCGCGCCTCTGTCACCGGCGGCAACATGGAACCGGGCAAGGGGCGGATGGACTTTGAGTTTGCTGCGATGAGCGCCGATCTGGTCGCTGACATCGAGCGTAAATGCAATGCTGAAATTGGCGCGGCCCGCCCGGTCATTGCCAAAGTATTGCCCCGCGATGAAGCGTTTCGGATCCCGGATCTGATCCGCACCAAGATCAATTTGCTGCCCAAACAGATCGCCGAAGTTCGCACCGTCGAGCTAAAGGGATTGGATTTGCAGGCCGATGGCGGCACGCATACCGGCAACACCAGCGAAGTCGGCGCCATGCGCCTGGTCGACTACCGCAGCAAAGGCGCGATCAATAAGCGCATCTATGTGGAGATTGGCGAGATTGAGGGGTAGCGCGATCGCGCTTCCCCATACAAAGAGGGCAAATCGACAATGACTCAAACACTTTCCAGCACGGATGCCTCGCCTAACGGGGGCGCGCAGCGCGGCCGTTTTCAACCGGTTCCTGCCAGCGTCTCCTTTCCTGAGATGGAGGAGGCGATCCTGAAGCTGTGGCAGGACAAGAATGTCTTCCAGCGCTCGATGCGGGCGCGGGAGGGCGGCCCTGAGTATGTCTTCTTCGAGGGTCCCCCAACGGCCAACGGACGTCCCGGCATTCATCATGTTCTCGCCAGGGCCTTCAAGGACATGTTCCCTCGCTACAAGACGATGCAGGGCTTCCATGTGCTGCGCAAAGGCGGCTGGGACACCCACGGCCTGCCCGTGGAGTTGGAAGTCGAAAAGCAGCTCGGCCTCACCGGCAAAGAGCAGATCGAAGAGTATGGCGTCGCCAGATTCAATCAAATGTGCAGGGACTCCGTCTGGGAGTATCTCAGCGACTGGGAGGCGCTCACCGAGCGGATGGCCTTTTGGGTGAGCCTTGACGACGCCTACGTCACCATGAACAACGATTACGTCCAGTCCCTCTGGTGGATTCTGCAACAGCTTTGGAACAAGGGTCTCCTTTATGAAGGCTACAAGGTCGTCCCCTACTGCCCCCGCTGCGGCACCCCCCTGAGCAGCCACGAACTTTCCCTTGGCTACAAAGAGGGTACAGTCGATCCAAGTGTATTTGTAAAATTCACCCTGAAGAACGAGGACAACTCTTTCTTGCTGGCATGGACAACCACGCCCTGGACACTGCCGGGCAACGCGGCGCTGGCGGTGGGCGAAGAAGTCGACTATTTGAAGGTGCGGGACCGATCCGGCGCACAGCTGTACCTGGCAAAGGAACGAGCCGAGCACGTATTGGAACCGGGCTACGAACAACTGGAAGAGATGAAGGGCGCCGCGCTTGTAGGCAAGGAGTACGAACCGCTCTTCCGTTTCGGCTCCCCGCCCACCGCGCCCTACGCCTACGTCATCGCCGCCGATTTCGTCAGCACCGCCGATGGTACCGGCATCGTCCATATCGCCCCCGCTTTTGGAGCCGATGACCTGGCCGTCGGTCAGGCGCACGATCTACCCGTCTTCCACACCGTTGATGGCGCCGGGCAGTTCAAACCCGAGGTTACGCCCTGGGCCGGCCAATTCGTCAAGGACGCCGACCCGCACATCACCGCCGATCTGGAACGGCGCGGTCTGCTCTACAAGGCCGGAACCTACGAGCACACCTACCCCTTCTGCTGGCGCTGCGATACGCCCTTGATTTACTGGGCCAAGCAGACCTGGTTCATCAGAACCAGCGACTTCAAGCAACGGCTGGTTGCGCTCAACGATACGATCAACTGGGTGCCTGACCACATTCGCAGCGGGCGCTTCGGCCGTTGGCTGGAGAACAACGTGGACTGGGCCTTGGGCCGAGATCGTTACTGGGCTACGCCCATCCCAATCTGGAGGAGCGACGCGCCCGGCAGCACTTACATGGAGTGTATCGGCGGCATTGCCGAACTCTCAGAGAAGAGCGGGCATGCGCTGAAGGGTCTTGATCTCCACCGGCCCTACGTCGACGAGATCACCTGGCCCGCCCCGGATGGCGGCACAATGCGCCGTGTCTCCGAACTCTGCGATGTCTGGTTCGACAGCGGCTCCATGCCCGTAGCCCAGTGGCACTACCCTTGGGCCAATCAGCAGCAGTGGGAAACCTATCAACAGGCCGATTTCATCTGTGAAGCCATCGATCAGACCCGCGGTTGGTTCTACACGCTTCACGCGGTCAGCACGCTGCTCTTCGACAGGCCCGCCTTCAAGAACGTCATCTGCTTGGGCCACATCCTGGCCGAAGACGGCTCAAAGATGAGCAAGTCGAGGGGCAATGTCGTCGACCCGTGGCAGATTTTCGCCGAACATGGCGCCGACGCCACCCGCTGGTATATGTACTCCGCCGGCCCGCCCGGCAACGCCCGCCGTTTCAGCGGCAACCTGGTGGCGGAAGTCGAGCGGCGCTTCCTCAACACGCTGTGGAACACGTATAGCTTTTTCGTCGTCTACGCAAACATGGAACCCACCGCCGGACAGCAGCCTGACGCCAGCGGCCGCGACTTCGACCGCTGGCTGCTCTCCGAGTTGAACTGTCTCGTCCGCGACGTGACCGCCGCATACGAAGCCTACGACGTCACCGCCGCCACCCGTCCCGTCGCCGATTTCGTCGACATTCTCAGCAACTGGTATGTGCGGCTCAACCGGCGCCGCTTCTGGCAAGGGGACGCGGCCGCCCTCTCCACGCTGCGCCACACGTTGGTGACGCTCTCGAAACTGCTCGCCCCGGCAATCCCTTTCCTCTCCGAAGCCATCTATCAAAACCTGGTCGCAACCTGTGAGCCCGGCGAGCCGGATTCGGTCCACCTGACGCGCTGGCCCCAGGCCGATGAGAGTGCCATCGACGCCGATCTCGGCGCCGACATGGCGCTTGGCCAGAAGGTAACGACGTTGGGCCGCGCCGCAAGAGAATCCGCCGCCCTCAAAGTTCGCCAACCTTTGCAGCAGGTGGTTGTTCGCACCCGTACAGAGAGGGAGAAGGCCGGATTGGCGCGGGTCAAAAAACTTCTACTGTCCGAACTGAATGTGAAGGAACTGGCCTTTGCCAGCGATGGCGACGAATTGGTCGACGTGGAGGTATTTCCTCTGCCCAGGCAACTTGGCCAGAAGTATGGACGCGGCTACCCGGTCATCCGCAGCGCTTTTGCGAAGATGGATCAGCGGGAACTTGCCGGGCGCTTTGACGCCGGCGAAACTGTTAACCTTGAAGCCGACGGTCACAGCTATGTCGTTGAAGCTGAGGACGTGGAGCTGCGCCGAACACCTCGCGCCGGTTTCGCCGTCGCCGCAGACGGCGGCTATCTGGTCGCCGTCACAACGACTCTGACGCCGGAACTGGAGCAGGAGGGCCACGCACGTGAACTCGTGCGCCGCATTCAGCAACTGCGCAAGGATTCCGATCTGGAAATCAACGACCGCATCAGGCTGATAATTCCGCAGACTCCGTTGCTGACTAGACTGATGTCCGCCCACCGCGACTTTATCATGCAGGAAACACTGACGTTGGACATGGTGTCGAAGCCCGCAGCCGGCGAAACAACCGATGCAGTCTGCGTAACCTTCCTCTTGGGCGATGAGGAAGTTACGGTTGGCCTGGCCAAAACGCAATTCAGCAGCCCCTAGCCGCTGGTGTTCTCAAGGAAGAGAGTAATGGCATCCTACCACTATGAATCGAGTCTCAAATATGCAGGAACCCATGAATGGGCCAGACGCGAAGATTCCACCGTCGTCGTGGGCATCAGCGACCCGGCCCAGGACATGATGAGTGATATTGTCTTCGTCGAGTTGCCCGAGGTGGGCGAAACTGTCGTCGCCGGTGACGCGGTCGCGGTCGTCGAGTCGGTCAAGGCCGCCGAAGACATCATCGCGCCGGTAACCGGGATCGTCGCCGCGGTCAACGAGGCGCTGATCGACACCCCTGAGCTTGTGAATAGCGATCCCTACGGCGCCTGGTTCTTGAAAATCGACGCAGCCGACGCCGCTGAGCTTGACAAGCTGATGGACGCGGATGCGTATACAGCGTTTATCGAAAGCGAGAAGTGAGGTAGGGCGAAGAGCGAGGCGCGCGCATAGACGCGCCGGAACTCTTCTCGCCCATTTCACTCCGCCTCCTCAACCCGTAGCCCTCTTGCTGCTGACACTATTGTTGTGCGGCTGCAACGGGCTGCCTTCCAGACCCCGCCTGCCCTTTTTTGAGTCGGCGCGGGACCCAACCGAGACCGTGCAATCTCTGCGCCTGCTTCTGCCTCAAGAGGGTCCGCTGACCGAGGCACTGCGCAGCCAGGTGACCGCGTGGGCGGCTGACCGAGAACTGCGAGTCGAACTGTCCACCGCGGATGACTACATTCAGGAACTACGCGATCGATTGCAGGCAGAGGAGCCGCCGGACCTGTTCGTGGTCAGCAGCTTTCTGTTCCCCGATCTGGCAGCCGCCGGATTCCTGGCCCCGGCAGCGCAGGGAACCCTCGATCCGGCGGGCTATCCTCCCCATCTTGCCGCAGCATTCGTTTGGCCGTCTGCAGGGGAATCCGCCCTTCGCCACTGCTTGCCGCGCGAGGTGCGCACGCTGGCGCTGGTCTATGACAGCGACGGGCTGGCGTCTTACGCCAATCAGCCCCCGCCGACGGACTGGGAGTCGCTGCGGTCCGTTGCCGTGCAGCAGACCAATATCGACTCCAATCGGTTCGGCTTCATCGAGTCGCCCGATCTCTCCCGTTGGCTTCCTTTTCTGTACGGGGCAGGTGGTACAATCATAGATGAGAGCGGGCGCATCGCGTTGCAATCCGCCGCCGCTGCCTCAGCTCTCGATTGGTACATCCAGATTTTCCGCGATAACATTGCCGGTCATGCGGGCGAGTCCAACAACGAGTGGGCCGGGGAGGTCTTGGCCAAGGGCAAGGGCGCGCTGACCATCGAGGGCAACTGGGTCGCTCCCTTTTTCGCCGCAGAGTTTCCGACGTTCCACTACGGCGTCGCCCCTCTGCCCGCCGGACCCGCTCAGCTGAACCAATCGGTGGCCTTCACAAGCTGCTATGCCGTCTCCGCCCGCTCGCAATTCTTGGACGAAGCCTTCGAGCTTGCGGCGTTCCTGAACGGCCCGGAGCAAGTGCGGGCGCTGCCGAATAACGGCGGCTGGATGCCCGCCCAGACCGCCCTGCGCGCAGAATGGCGTCAGGACTTCCCCCAGCTCGCCGCCTTTGCCGATGCCGTGCCCCAGTCCAGGGTCTGGCAGTTTCCGCCCGGCTTTGAAACCTTTCTGAACAGCTTCAACCAAGGCATGGTTCAGCTTTTCGCCGCCGATGTCGAAGCTGCCGATCTCCTCGCCCAATTGCAGCAAATGGGAGAAGAGATTCTATCGGCGGCCCCTGATCAGTAACAGGTCGCGAACAATGACGACCGAACAACGGCCACGCGCCACATACTTCTGAAATGGAATTTGCTGACAAAGTTGCACTGATCACCGGCGCTGCATCCGGCATCGGACGCGAAACAGCGCTGCGCTTCGCCGCTTTGGGCGCCGCAGTTGTCGTCGCCGACATGAACGAAGAGGGCGGCGCCGAAACCGTTCGTCTTTTGCAAGAGAACGGCGCCGAAGCGCTGTCTGTTGCCTGCGATGTCTCGCATCAGCAGGATGTGGCGCGTCTGTTGGACGAGACGGTCAGCCGCTTTGGCCGCTTGGACTGCGCCGTCAATAGCGCCGGCATCGGCGGGCCGTGGGAACGCATCGAATCCTATCCTCCCGCAGCCTGGCAGAAGGTGCTGGCTGTCAATCTGACCGGCGTCTTCTACTGCATGCAGGAGGAGATCAGACACATGGCCGCTTCTTCCGGCTCTATCGTCAACATCGCTTCCATCGCCGGCAAACGGGGCCTCCCCAATCAGTCCGCCTACACCGCCTCCAAGCACGGGGTCATCGGCCTGACGCGCGTCGCAGCCCAGGAGGTCGCACGTTCCAATATCCGCGTCAATGCCGTCTGCCCCGTCTACACCCGCACGCCGTTATTTGATCCGCTCATCGCCGACAACCCCCGCAGAGCCGAAAAGATGCTGGAACGCATACCGATGCGCCGTTTCGGGCAGCCGCAAGAAATCGCTGACGCCGTCATCTGGCTCTGTTCGGAGCAGTCCCGCTTCATCACCGGGCAGGCGCTGAACCTCGATGGCGGCATGACCGCTTGACACTAAAATTACATACGACTCGAATGGAGCAAACCATGTCCCGACAGGCGGCATACGCAGATCTGCAGACCAAAATCGGCATCGAATCCAGCGCAGGCGGCTGGTTCATGATTACGCAGGAAATGATCAACAGCTTTGCCGATGCCACCCTGGATCATCAGTGGATTCACATCGACGCGCAGCGGGCCGCGCGTGAATCGCCGTTCGGCGCGACGGTCGCCCACGGATTCTTTACGCTGTCACTGGTCCCCCATCTCACCGGTATGGTCGAACCGGACAAGCCCCAATATCCCGGCGTCGCCCTCACCGTCAACTACGGGCTCAACCGCGTTCGTTTCCCCCATCCCTTGCTGGCAGGCCAGCGCATCCGTGCCCGCACTCAGTTGCAGTCGGTTGACGAGGTGAAGGGCAACGGCCTCCAGATGATTCACAATGTAACCATAGATATCGATGGCGAGGATAAACCAACCTGCGTCGCCGAAATGGTGTCTAGACTCTACTTTCACGCAGCCTGAACACGACTGGCAACGACGCATGTTCAACGACCAGACCGTCATCGTAACCGGCGCAGGACGAGGCATCGGCGCAAGCGCGGCGCGACAGTTCGGCCAATACGGGGCCAACGTCGTCGTAAACGATCTCGACGCTGCAATGGCTGAGCAGACGGCAAACGCGATCGCCGCCAGTGGTGGACAGGCCCTCCCCGTGCCAGGCAGTGTGACAGATGACGACTTCCCAGACCGGCTGATGCACGCGGCTGTCGAGGCTTTCGGCCAAATCAATGTCCTGGTCAACAACGCCGGTTACACCTGGGACGGCATGGCGCATAAGATCACCGATGAGCAGTGGCAGGCGATCCTTGATGTGCATCTGACCGCTCCCTTCCGCATGATTCGTGCCGCAGCCCCCTCCTTTCGCGAAGCAGCCAGATCGGAACTGGAATCGGGTGCGCCTTTCAGCAATCGCTGCATCGTCAATGTTTCCTCTACCTCCGGCCTGCACGGCAACATCGGCCAGGCCAATTACGCCGCCGCCAAGATGGGCGTCGTCGGCCTGACCAAAACAGTTGCCAAAGAGTGGGGCGGCCTTGGCATCCGCTGCAACGCGGTCGCCTTCGGCTTTGTCGACACACGTCTGACGCGCGTCCAGGAGATCCAGGAGGAAGCCATCGAGATTGAGGGGAAGGAAGTTGTGCTCGGCATTCCCCAGAAGGTGCGTACATTGCTGGATAAAGATATCCAGCAGCGCATCCCTCTCGGTCGTCCCGCCACGGTCCAGGAGGCAGCAGCCGGCATCGTTCTGCTTGCCTCGCCTCTTGCCTCCTACATCACGGGTCACGTGCTCGAAGTGACCGGCGGCATGGGAATCTGATTGGCGGCGACGGTATAATTGGAAGGGTCATAGCAGGCGCGGCCGACCTCTTAAATCTGCCGTGTAATAATATGGTAGAAGACTCAACGTTGCAGGAGATGCTGGGTTCCACGCCCAAATCGGTCCTCATAACCGGCGCTTCCAGCGGTATCGGCCGCGCCTGCGCTTTGCGTATGGACCGCGCAGGCTGGCAGGTCATCGCGACCGTGAGAAAGCACGAAGACGCCCGCCGCTTGCAGCGCGACGCGTCCGAACGGCTTCAAACCATGCTCTTGGACGTGACCGATTCCGCACAGATCGCGCAGACGGCGCGTGCGGTCAGCGAACTGGTGGGTGCCGCCGGTCTGCACGGGCTGGTGAACAACGCAGGGATTGCCGGCGGCGGACTTCTGGAGTATGTGGATCCCGCAGATATTCGCCGGATTCTCAATGTGAACGCGGTCGCGCCGGTCGCCGTTTCCCAGGCCCTGATCCCGCTGCTTAGGAGGGCGCAGGGGTGTATTGTGATGATCAGCTCCGAAGCCGGGTTCAGTTCGACGCCGCTCGCTTCTCCCTACAGCGCTTCTAAGTTTGCGCTGGAGGCTCTTACAGACGGGTTGCGCCTGGAGCTACGTCCTTGGGGGATCAATGTCGTGTCCTTACAGCCGGGCGCCATAAGAACTGCCATTTGGGAGAAGGCCCGCACTTACGCCAAACGGGCGCTTAGCCAGTATCCTCCCAGGGCCTTTGACCTGTATGGCCCACTGATTGGCAGGATGCTCGAGTCGCTGGAGCAGGAGCGGGGCATCGAGCCGGCTGAGGTTGCTGAGAAAGTCCATACTGTCCTGAACATGCCGCGACCTGAAGCCCGCTATCTGATCGGCCGCGACGCAATAATCAGGCGCTGGATCGAGCGTCTGCCCACTGTGCTTCGCGACCGGTTGATTCTTAGCAAAATGCCCAAGTACCCGGCTGCCAGCCCTGGTCCTGTTAGTACACTGAAAGAAGTGAGAAGTGAAGAGTGAGAAGTGAAAAGTGAGGAGTGAGGAGTGAGGCCTCTCTCGTCGCCCGCCTCTCACACAGCTTTCCAGTTCAAGAATCACAATCCTTCCACGAGGATCAACCAATGAGCCATTTCGCAAGAGTGATATGGAGTGCAATTGGATCTGCTCTGCTATTGCTTGTCTTCGCAGCCTGCGCGCCGCAAACGGGAAATGCTGGCGAAGCGCAGTCGGAAGCAACGTCGTCGCAGGTTGAAGAGAGGACGCAAGTAGGAACTCAGACGCCGATCCGGATCGGCGCATTGGTTCCACTCTCTGCGCCAGGCTCGGTGGTCGGCGGCGAGGCGATGCGCGCTGCCATGATCATTGCCGCCGATCAGATCAACGCCGCCGGCGGTCTGCTGGGGAGGCCGGTCGAACTGATCGTCGTAGACAGCGAAGGTCTGCCGGAGCGCGGCGCCGCGGTGACTGAGCGATTGATCAGCCAGAACGGCGTCGTAGCCATCGCCGGGGGCTACCATAGCTCAGTCGGCGTGGCGGCCAAGGAGGTGGCTCACAACAGCGGCATCCCCATCGTCTTCGCCAATACGTGGAATGACACCATCACCAGTGTACAGTACCCCCAAGTCTTCCGCATCGCACCGTTAAGTTCAGAGGTCTCGGCTGTTGATGTGAAGTTCATCCAATGGTTGCGTGACCAAGCGGGAGCGCAGCTTGAGAAGGTTGTGATTCTGACCGAAAATACCGATTACGGGATACCCGCAGCCGCAGACACGACACGGCTGTTGGGCGAAGCCGGAATCGACTCCGTGACCTTCGGCGTGGACATCGGCACACAGGACTTTGCCGGCATCATTGAGCGCATAAAGGCCGAAAGCCCGGACATGATTATGTCACTGGCGACAGGGGAGGCTTCCTACAATTTCGCCCAGCAGTCGGCTGACGCAGGCATCGGTCCTCAGGATGTGCCGACGCTGTGCGAACATGTCGCGCTGGTGAGCGACGCCTTCTGGACCAACGTCCCTGACGGCAACTTCTGCTTTGTGCGACGCATCGGCCTGCCCCCTCAGCTCTACAACGACGTCGCTCTCGCCTTCCTCGCCGAATACCAGGCCCGCACCGGTAAGGAAGGGGCAGAGTCCTACGCCTTTGCAGCCTATGACGCCGTTCGAATCATCGCTCAAGCGATCACCGAGGCGGGATCAACCGACGCAGACGCGATTGTCGCGACCCTGGAGAAGATCTCTTACGAGGGCGCATTGGGAACGATCACCTTTCCCATAAACAGCGACAACACGCCGCAGCAGGCCGGCGTCGATCCAAAGTGGTGGCATCAATTCCCCGACCCGGCAGTTACAGTTGTCCAGTATCAGGTGGAAGGCGAGGATTCCGTCGAAGCGACCGTTGTTTATCCGCAAACCTTTCGTACCGGCGAGCCGATTGTCGTTGGCCGGTAGGCACTGTTCACTCCCGTTCTGACATGTCCAACCACTCTGGCAAGCAACCAGTTCGGGCGCATCCCAAGATCGGGGGCGCATCTGACAGCGAGCCTCGTGTCACGCGCGCTCCATTCAATCGGAACACCTTGCAATATCAACAAGATTGATATATCTTAATTTGGGCCCACGCGCCCCATTGCCAGGCTGACCGGTTTTGCTTTCCCTTCCGCCAAACATGCAGGACCTGCTCCTGTCACGCCATCATTCCGCCTAACGTCAATCGTCCACAAATTGATATTCACTTTCAAATTTGCTTACGTAAACTCTCGTAAACTCTCGCAAACTCTCGCAAACTCTCGCAAACTCTCGTAAACTCTCGTAAACTCTCGCAAACTCTCGTAAACTCTCGCAAACTCTCGTAAACTCTCGCAAACTCTCGTAAACTCTCGTACCAGCGCTGCGAGAGCCTGCATCATAAATTTGTACTGTTGACCTCCCAAAGCCCCTCCTGTTACCCGTCCTTAGCGCCGCATCGCCCCCCTTCACACCCCGCCCCCATTCCGGGCTGCACCCCACCCAGTTCTCTCCAGGGCAATTGCATCTAAATTGGGTCAAAGCACCGAAATGCTGCCATGATCTCTTCCAGATCGGGTTCAGACACTGTAAATTGAACGAATGATGGCGCGCAGGCTAAGAATCTGACTGGTTTCGACGACTGACGGCCTTTGTTGCGCTGAATTTCCGTCTTCAATCAGCAGGCTTACAGCGATTTCCACCTGTTATCACGTCCTTTTGTTAGGAATCCCGACAGAATTGGCATACAGAATTGGCATACGGATTTAGATGCGTATGCCCTGTGCCCGGTGTCCTTGCAAGAGCCTGAACAATCGTATAGGCTGTATCCATAGCTGAAAGTCCAACGCTACAGCGGACCATCTCTGTACCTTAACAAACGTATACTTTTTTACAGAACATACATGGTTGCAAGACCATAACGCCGCCCCAGCCGGCGCGACACGCTGCGCCAATCCGCAAGAATTTTTGCAGAAAGAGCAAATTAGCACACGAATTCACGAGGCACTTCGCGACACTTCGCGACACTTTGATACTCTCCGCCCGCACCGACAGGATACAGAGCAGGGCATCACATGAATTCATGCAGCGCTTTGCGTCACGCTGCGCCGCCGCGACGACGCGGGCGGCCTTCGCCCAGCCTCCCGTCTCCCGTGATGCACCGAGAATTTTCTTGCCCAATCTCACCAAATCTCTCGCACGCGCGCTCCTGCCTGTCAACCCATCCAACCGCCCAAACAAGCTTCTGCTGTGAATCCCATTTGAAACAGAGACTTTTCGGGCGAATATCGCAACTGAATCGGGGCCGTCTCGCCTGCCCTGACGCAATCCGGAATGCGCCATACGCAACTCAGCAAAAAGCCGCTTCCCGATGTGGACGCACATTAGATGCGTATGCCCTGCCCAGTTCTCTCTCTCTTGACTTTTCACATAGGCTATTGCACAATATCATGGCTTGGCAATCCCCGTTCAGCACCCCCCGATTTCGTTCCTGCTTGTCAGTCACGTTACAGCCATCAAACAGGAACAGTCTGCCGAAAACCCCGCATTCCAAAGGAGGAATCAGCAATGTACCGAAATCGAACCCTTGCCTGGATAGTTATTGCGTTGATTATGCTGGCGCTGCTCGCGGCAGCCTGTTCGCCTCGGACGGAAACCGTCGGCGAGACTGAGCCGGCTGCGCAGGAGGAAGCAGCCCCCGAACCGACTGAAGCGCCCGCCGCAGAAGAAGCTGACGACATGGCGATGGAGCCAATCAAGATTGGCGCATTGGCACCTCTCTCCGCGCCGGGTGCCGTGGTCGGCGGCGAGGCGATGCGTGTCGCGATGATGATAGCGGCCGACGAACTCAATGCCAGAGGCGGCGTGCTTGGACGACCGGTCGAACTGATCATCGTCGATACCGAGGGCCTGCCGGAACGAGGCATTGCCGTGGTCGAACGCTTGATCAACCAGGACGGCGTCGTCGGCATTGGTGGCGGCTACCATAGCTCAGTCGGGGTGGCCGCCAAAGAAGTCGCCCGCGCCAACGGTGTTCCCATCGTCTTCGCCGAAACCTGGAATGACACCATAACAAGTGTCCAATACGATGAAATTTTCCGCATTGCGCCCCTCAGCTCGGAAGTCTCCGCCGTGGATGTCAAGTTCATACAGTGGCTGCGCGACGAGCAAGGCATGAAGCTCGACAAGGTGGTCATCCTCACCGAAAATACTGACTACGGTATCCCCGCTGCTGAGGACACCGCACAACTCTTGGACGAAGCTGGCGTCGCCTCCGAGACCTTCGGTGTCGACATCGGCACACAGGATTTTGCCGGGATAATCGAGCGAGTCAAGGCTGAAAGCCCCGACTTGATCGTGACGCTGGCCACCGGTGAAGCCTCCTACAACTTCACCCAGCAGGCCGCTGACGCCGGCATCGGCCCGCAGGACGTGCCCACAATGTGCAATCAGGTCTCACTCGTTAGTGACGCCTTCTGGGAAAATGTTCCTGATGGCAACAACTGCTTCGTGCGCCGCATCGGTCTGCCCGTTCAACTCTACAACGACGTGGCTGCCGCTTTGGTCGCAGAGTACTCCGAGCGCACCGGCAAGGATGATATCGAATCCTATGCCATGGCCTCCTACGACTCGATCATGTTGATCGCCCAGGCAATCGAGGACTCCGGCTCTACCGACCCAGCCGACATTATCACAGCCCTCGAAAACATCAACCACATGGGCGCCCTGGGATCGATCACCTTCCCGGTCAATCGCGACAATACGCCTGACGCCGCCGGTGTCGATCCCAAGTGGTGGCATCAATTCCCCGATCCCGCTATCACCATCGTTCAATATCAGGTAGAAGGCCAGGACGCAGTAGATACAACCGTCGTCTATCCGACTATCTATCAGACCGGCGATCCGATTATTGTCGGCCAGGAGTAACCTCCTTTAAGTAACAGATTGAATTTGAATGGATGGACCTGCACAGTCAGACCGGTTCTGGCTTGCAGGTCCATCCACCGACCTTCAACTCGGCCCAGTATCCCTCCCAATGCCGTTTCACTTATTGTTCAGCATATAACTCTCCACCCAGCCCGCGAATCGCAATTCTGAACTATGGATAACGCAGAAATATTCGGCTGGGCACTTCTCTGGATTCTATTCTGGGGTGCGCTGGGGGGCGTTGTTACGCCTCGCATCTACGCGCGCAAAGACCTGGAAATCTCCCAGGCATCCTTTGGCGGCGCGGTGATCGGCGCAGCGCTCGGTCCATTCAGCCTCGTCCCCCTCTGGATCGCCACGCCCAAAATCAACAACCGCATGATCGGCATCGCCATCGCGCTCGTCGTCGGCATTTTTGTCGCCGCGTTTGCTCTGGCCGATCCCGACAATCTGTGCGTCGCCAATGGCAGCTTCGTCCTCTCCCAGCTTGCCAACGGGATCGTTATCGGCATCATTTACGGCCTCATGGCTCTGGGCCTGACGCTCATCTTCTCGATCCTGGGCGTCGTCAGCTTTGCCCATGGCGAGTTCTACATGATCGGCGGCATGGTTACCTACTTCATGACCTCCCGATGGCTTCCCGGCGTCTCCCCCCTTATCGCCATCCTGACCAGTTGCGTCGTGACTTTCGCCATCGGCTACATCTTCGAGCGCATCTTCCTGCGCCCCATGGGCAGCGGACAGATTGAACGGCCCACCGAGTACGCCATCCTGGTTACATTTGGCCTGGCCTTCTTCCTCCAATACTTCACCCAGGCCCTGACTTCGGCGGTTCCCGTCAAGGCGCAGCGCTTCTTCCCTTTCCCCCGCACCGAAATTCCCGCCGAATCCGGCGCGCTGCTCAAGATGACGCCAGGCAATGTTACGATTTTCGATGCGATTTCCGTCCCCAATCCGCGTTTCACCGCCGCCGTACTCGCCCTTATTATGTTGTCCGCCCTCCTGTGGTTCCTCTACCGCACCTGGATCGGCAAAGCCCTGCGCGCGGTCAGCCAGGACAGGCAGGCCGCAGCCGTCACCGGCATCAACCCTGACTCGATGAATTCGCTCGCATTCAGCCTCGGCGCGATGTTGGCCGGGCTGTCCGGCGCCTCGCTCGTGCAGGTCTTCTCCTGGCTGCCCCAAGTCGGTATCCCTGCTGCGGCCCGTTCCTTCGTCATCGTCGTGCTGGGCGGCATGGGCAGTCTGCCGGGCGCTTTCCTCGGCGGCCTCATCGTCGGGCTGGTCGAGGCCGCCGGCACCGGCTGCATCCCCGATGCGACCAGGGCCGCCGCCTACATTCCAGCCTACAGCATGCTGATCCTGACGCTTGTGCTGCTATTGAAGCCCACCGGGCTCTTCGGGCGGGAGCTATGAGTAGCACAGGTCTCCACCGCGTGGTCGCGACGGTTGCGGTTGCTCTGCTCTTGGCGATCCCCCTGGCATCGTCGGAACTGGGCGGGTTGGGGCCCCTTGTTCTCAACAGCTACATCATGCACTTGGCGATTACCGCCTTCTTCTACGCGATTCTCGCCTCCAGCTGGTCCTTGTTGGCCGGGTATGCCGGCCAGTTTTCTTTCGGCCATATGGCCTTCATGGCGATCGGAGGATACACCACCGGGCTGATCGGGAAATTCATCCGTTTTACCACCGCCCCCTCTGAACTTTGCACAGACGTACCACTGCCGGGCAACTGGTGGCTGGTCATCTTGAACATCCGTCGCGTCGGCACAATAGACGAATCCTGCCTTGACATGGCCAAGACCCAGACGCTCCCCGCCGGTACGCTGATTGTCTTCCCGCCGGTGTGGGCAAGCATCGCCATGGGGCTTGTGATGGGCGCGATCTTCGGCCTATTGGTCGGCTCGCTCGTCTTACGCTTGCGCAGCACATATCTGGCCTTGTTTACCATTGGATTCTCAGAGATCTTGCGGGCCTCCATCAGTGCTGAGATTCCGATCACCGAAGGCCAAAGCGGATTGGAATTGGTGCCGCTCTTTTCCGGCGGGCTGTTCGGCTTCAGTTCGACCAGCAAGATTCCCCCCTACTACGCCATGCTGCTGCTGTTCCTGTTCGCCATGGCACTGATGACGTGGCTGGCCGGCTCCCGCTTCGGCCTCTTCATCCGCGCCATCCGCGAAGACGAGGAGGCTGCAGCCGCCCTGGGCGTCAACATCGTACGCTACAAAGTACTCGTCTTCGTGATAACCAGCGTTCTGGCGGCCGCGGCCGGCGCGCTGCAAGCCCACTACATCGGCATCGTCACGCCAAATACGCTGATCATCCTGCAAATGTCCCTGGTCATTGCGATGGCCGTAATCGGCGGCTTGGAGAACATCTACGCCGCCTCGGTCGGCGCGATCGTCATCACCTTTGTCCTCGAACTTTTGCGCACAAACGTAACCATCGGCCCGCTTCACATCGACATGACTTTGTGGCGGCTAGTATTTTTTGGCCTGCTTTTGATGCTCACCCTCCGTTTCCAGCGCAACGGCCTGCTGTACCCTATTCTGGAACGGCTCAACCGGGCCGGCGTCGCCGAGGAGACGGTCTCCATGCGCGCTGATTCGACCGAGCAGATCGAAGAGGATGACGAGCCGGTGTACGAAAGGAACAGCGCTGAAGAGAGCCGCGAATAGTGCAATCGGATGGCAGGCAGAAACCATGTTGAAACTAAACGCCAACAGTATCTACAAGAATTTCGGCGGCTTGGAGGTTCTGAAGGATGTCTCCTTTTCTGTCGAAGGGCCCGAGCTGATCGGTCTCATCGGGCCCAACGGGGCTGGCAAGACGACGCTGACAAACATCCTGGACGGAGCGCTCAAGCCTTCCAGCGGCACGGTCTACATGAACGGGGAGCGCATCGACACGCGCCCGCCATACGGTGTGGCCCGGGCCGGACTGGGTCGTACCTTTCAGGTTACGCGCGCCTTCCGCCGCATGACCGTTCTCGAAAATCTACTCATCCCGGCCATGGCCATGCGCGCAACCGCTCGCCAGCGGGACTTTGAACAGAAGGCGCAGGAGGTGCTGGAGTTCCTGACGATCGCGCATCTGCGCAATGAGTATGCCCGCGCGCTGTCCGGCGGTCAACAGAAGTTGCTGGAGTTGGGCCGACTGCTCATGCTCGACCCCGCAATGATTATTCTGGATGAGCCGTTTGCCGGTGTCCACCCGCGGCTGATGGAGGTCATCTACCGCTACATCACCGAGGTCAATGCCCAAGGTAAGGCGTTCATTATCATTAGTCATAATATGGATACGATTTTCACGCTAAGCCGACGGCTGCTGGTGCTGAACTACGGTGATCTCATTGCCGACGGCGACCCTGAGACGGTACGAGAAGATCCGCTGGTGAAGGCGGCCTATCTGGGTGAGGATGAAGAGTAATGCTGGAAATTGACGATCTTTACGTTGGCTACTACCGCGATCTGAACATTCTGCAGGGCGTTACGATGCAGGCCGAGAACGGCAAAATCACAACGATTCTCGGCGCCAACGGCGTGGGCAAATCCACGATGCTCAAGGCGGTCTACGGCTTCTTGCGCCCCAATCAGGGGCAAATCATGCTCAATGAACAGAATATCATCGATGTGCCCACCCACGAGCGCATCAACATGGGCATTTCCTATATTCCGCAACAGCCGGGCGTATTCCGCTTCATGTCGGTGGAGGAAAACCTTGTGCTGGGCGCGTGGACGTTCAGGAATGACAAGAACCGAGTCAAACGTAAGCTGGCGGAGAACTATGAACGGTTCCCCGCGTTGAAGCCGCGGCGCAAATCCAACGCAGGGGAACTCTCGGGTGGAATGCAGCGGATGGTCGAGATTGGGCGCACGTTAATGACCGATCCCAAGTTGATTCTTGTGGATGAGCCAACTGCCGGCTTAGCCAAGCTGCTGTCAGAAGAGGTCTACCAAATGCTGGTGGACCTGCGTGACCGCGAAGGCCTGACGATCTTGCTGGTGGACCAGGAGATTCGCTCGGCCTTAAAGATCGCCGACTACGTCTATGTGCTGGAGTTGGGCCGCAACAAGTTCCAAGGTCCGGCGGAAGAGTTCACCGATCTCGAAAAGGCCTTCTGGGTCGGATAGCAAGCGCATTTCCCAATATGTAATACACAATACGTGCAGACCTCCAGTGAAATTCCTTCTCTCTCCATCCTTGGGCGACCAGCTTACCCCTTCTCCCACGCTCCTAATCAACGAACGAGTGCGCCGGATGTGGGCCGCCGGCGACACCGTCTACCACCTCGGATTTGGCGAGTCTCGCTTTCCAGTGCATCCGAAGATCGCCCGCGCGCTGGCCGAAAATTGCGCCCGCCGCAGCTATCTGCCCGGCAAAGGGCTTCCGGAGCTTCGTCAGGCAATCGCTGAGTTTCATACCAGGCAGTTGCAACATGATGTCAGCGGCGACCAAGTGCTCGTCGCCCCCGGCAGCAAGGCGCTCCTGTTCGCCCTGCAGATGGCGCTGGAAGGCGCGACCATCTTGCATACGCCTTCATGGGTAAGCTACGCGGCCCAGGCCCGCCTTGTCAACCGCCCGACACTGCGAATTCCCGCCAACCCGCAGGACGGTCACCGGCTGGATCCGGCGAGTCTGAAGAAGCTACTGCGCGAATCCGAACACGACCAGCATCTCCTGATTCTGAACAGTCCCAACAATCCAACCGGCCAGATGCTGGAGCCCGCCCTGCTTGCAGAGATCGCGGCCATCTGTCGGCAGGAAAACGTGCTCGTCCTCTCGGACGAGATCTACGCGCTTACCGCGTTCGGCGGCGATCATGTCTCGATCAGCCGTTACTACCCTGAAGGCACGGTCGTGCTTGGCGGAATGAGCAAACATCTCTCACTTGGCGGCTGGCGCATGGGCACGGCAATCGTGCCGCCCGCAGAGTCCGGGCAACAATTGCTCCAGGCGGTCGCCAAGGTCGGCAGCGAGCTGTGGTCGAGCGCGTCAGCACCCATCCAGTATGCCGCTCTGACCGCCTACAGCGGCGACCCCGAACTGGCCGCCTACATCCAAAAATGCACCAGGCTGCACGCTGCCCGCACGCGCTTTCTCTGGCGCGGCTTGTGTGAGTTGGACGTGCCGTGTGCAGAGCCGATGGGCGGCTTCTATCTGTTCCCGAATTTCGATCATTGGCGCAGACCGTTGGCCGCCAAAGGCGTTCGCACATCGAACGACCTGGCAAGATTTCTGCTGGACACGATGCAGATCGCGACGCTGCCGGGAACGGACTTTGGCGCACCGGGGCAAGAACTCTCCCTCCGCCTTTCAACCAGCTATGTTGACCTGGAGACGGACGCCAAGGCTACAAGAATGGTTGAACTGGCCGATGGCTCGATCAGTGAAGAGCGGCTGTTGCAAGACTACCTTCCGGGCATGAACGAAGTCTTGCATCGTTTTCAAACTTTGCTGGCGTCGCTCTGAACCGGCGCAGGTTCGCGGTCATGCCATCCACACGTCTCTCCAGCCTGTTCCGCCTCGCGTATTAAAGGCCGGGAACTCAGCGTTCCTGCGCGTCACAGCGTTAAGCGCACCAATTCCGTGAGCAATCCATAAGATTGGAGTAAATATGATGGCACGCAGGTCAGCCGAGGAAGTGCAATATGTCGCCGTCATCGGTGGCGGGACCATTGGCGCAAGTTGGGCTGCCTGTTTTCTGGCCCACGGGCTGGAGACTGTAGTCGTCGATCCACTGCGTGAAGAGTTCGACCTGCGCCGGGCCATAGATGAGATGTGGCCCGCGCTGGAGAGAATGGGTCTGGCCCAAGACGCGGACCCGGGCAGGATGCAGTTCTCAAATGCAATCGATAACAGGTTGGCTGCGGCGCAGTTCGTGCAGGAAAGTGTGCCGGAACAGCTGCCCCTAAAGCGTGAGACGCTGCACGCGCTGGAAGCAGTCATTGATCCGGACGTCATCGTCAGCAGCAGCGCCACCGCGTTGATGCCGTCCGAAATCCAGGCCGCGAGCAAACATCCTCAACGCGTCCTGGTAGGACACCCCTTCAACCCGCCCCATCTGATCCCGTTGGTGGAGGTCGTCGGCGGGTCACAGACCGCTCCCCAAACGCTGACCTGGGCGATGGAGTTCTATCGGGCCGTCGGCAAGGTGCCTGTGCTGATGAAAAAGGAGGCCGTCGGCCACATCGCCAACCGGCTCACGGCCGCGCTTTTTCGCGAAGCTGTCCATCTTGTGGCCGAGGGCATCACCACGGTCCAAGACATTGACGAGGTGATCACGCAGGGGCCGGGTCTGCGCTGGGCTCTGCAGGGACCGTTCACCACCTATCATCTGGCAGGAGGGCCTGACGGCATTGCCCACTACATGGAACATCTGGGGCCGACCCAGGAAGCCCGCTGGCGGACTCTGGGAGATCCGCGATTGACAGACGAACTAATCGCCCGGATTGTGACAGATGTGTTGGAGATGATTGCCGGAACGTCCATCAGCCAACTGGCCCACATGCGCGACTCTGGGCTACTGGCCCTGCTCAGCGAAAGAGCGACAGGCAATTCGCGATAGCGTTAGCGTTGCGGGCTGGCATACATTCGAGTAGAATCTCTGCATTCGATTCAGTCCTTTGTCCATACCCTCCGTGAGACCGCCCGTGTATCCTGCAACGCGTACAACCAACTTCAACCAGTCGATGATCCGGGAGATGACCCGGCTGGCCATCCAGCACGACGCCATCAACATGAGCCAGGGCTTCCCCGACTTCAGCCCGCCGAATATGATCGTCAACGCGGCGGTGGAGGCGATCCGCGGCGCGGCCAACCAGTATACGGTTACGTGGGGCTACCCTCCGCTGCGCAAGGTGCTGGCGGAGCAGTACACTGCGCAACTGGGATGGAGCGTGGACCCGGATGTTCACGTCTGCGTCGTCTGCGGCGTGACCGAAGGCATAACCACCGCTCTGCTAGCGCTGTTGAACCCCGGTGACGAACTGATCATCCTGGAGCCGGGCCATGAGAACTTCCGCCCCTCCGCGTTGCTGGCCGACGCGTCGGCGGTTCCCGTCGTCCTGGAGGCTCCTCAATACCGCATCGAATTGGAACGCCTCGAAGCGGCCGTAACGCCCCGTACCCGCGCCCTGCTTCTCAATACGCCCCACAACCCGACCGGCCGCGTCTTCGACCGCGATGAACTCAAGCTATTGACCGCGTTCGTCAACCGGCACGATCTCATTCTAATTACCGATGAAATCTACGACCGCATTCTCTATGACGGGCGGGAACACGTCTCACCTGGGAGCTTGGACGGCTTGGCGGAGCGCACAGTTACGGTCGGCGGGCTGGGCAAGAGCTTTGCCGTCACCGGCTGGCGGTTGGGCTATGTGATCGCCCGTGAGCCGCTTTCCTCTGCAATCCGCGCAGTCCACGACTATTCGACGATCTGCGCGCCGACCCCTTTGCAGGCCGCCGCCGCCGTCGCCCTCGACCAGTCAACCGACTACTGGGCGCAGATGCGCGAGGAATATGCTGAGCGCCGCGATGTGATCATGGAGATTTTGGATGCCGCCGGTTTCCGCGCCGTCCGCCCGCAAGGCGCATATTACACAATGGCCGACTATAGGGAGATTCCTGCGCCACAGGCGGGATGGTGCTCAGACCGCTTCGCCCGTTGGCTGACGACCGATATCGGCGTCGCTGCGGTGGCAGGGCTGAACTTTTACACGAGAGATCGCGAGAGGTACGGCGATGGAATTGTGCGTTTTGCTTTTGCCAAGCGGATTGAAACGCTGCGGGAGGCAGGCAGGCGCTTGGCGACAATCGGACAATAGAGAGACTACCGTCGAGTTCCATTCGCGATCGTGGTCAATCCGTGCTGGCGACGGGCTTTGAGGCATCATTCAGTCATCGTCCACATGCGTCGCACTGCTCATCCTCGAAGCGAGCCAGTTGCAGCGAGTCCGTCCCGTCCTCTGTCAGGATTTTGGGCGCGCCCTCCAAAGTGATATCGTACAGGCCGGTCATCAGGCGCAGCGGGCCATCCGGCAGTGTCTGCGGCAGGAACAGGCCAGCGCTGAGAGATGACTCATCGGAATCCATCCGCAACTCTGGATCGGTCTGGGCAACAAGGTTGCCGGACTCGTCGATCAGATGCAGGAATATCTTCTCTCCGCCTGTCAGAGTTGTCGGATTCCCGCTCCAGTCCATGTGGATCACTAGGACGCCGCCATCATGCGTTGTTCTCGGTCCGATTTGAGCACGCACCAACTTCACTCCATTGGCAAACGCAACGTCGAACAGTAGCCACTCTTTGGGGTCGGGCCGCGCATACAGTTGCAGCGGCCAAACGCCGACTCTTTCCTCCGCGACCAGTCGATAAACGCCGGACAGCGCGGTTTGTGCGATCCCTGTCGAATCCCAATTCGGCGCCGGCTGGATCGGCAGAATGACCCTCTCGACACCGCGATCGCGTATCGCTTCGACCGCTTCTGCCGCGCCTTCAGCGTCGTGCGGTCCGGGTGGCAGGACAATATGTTCGACATCGCCTGTATAGTAGTACCAGATTGTCGGATAGGGGAAGTTCTCCGCAAAGCGCACCTCGTCCAACGTGAGTCCGGCGCTCCAACGATCCAACTTCTCGGCCAACTCCCTCCACCCCCTCGTCTTGCTGAAAGCCGGGTCAATGTAGTAGTTGCGCAGGCTGTAAACATTTGCAGCGATCGTGAGGAGGATCAGGGCTGTCGCCGCGACATGGCCAATCGGAATCCTCGCGATAGGGGAAGGACTTGATGACGATGGATCGCCGTCCCCTTTTCCGTCAACCCAGCATCTCCACCTCCAACCCAGCCAGACCTCGACGCGGCTGCCGATTCGCGCTGCGCCCATGGCCAGCAGCACCAGGAAAGGTGGCAGCGCAGCGATCAGATAGCGCTCGTTGAAGATCGGTCGTTCGCGTGCAATGATCCAGGTTGCCAACAGAGGAATGAACAGGTACAGAAGCAGAAGGAGAACTGCATTGTGTCCGTTGCTTGGGGCCTGCGACTGTCTCCCATCAACCTCTCCTCGCGCCCGGTCCGGTCGTTCACCCGCCCCTTGCCCAACTTTCGCGCGCGCGTTGTTGAGTCCAAAGACAATGCCCACCGCGATCACAGCGGCGGCTATGACTCCACCGTCGAACCGCCAGTTGTGATGCGGAACCGTTTCTCCCAGTACAAAGACGCCAAGAGACCGCCACAACATCGCCCCAAACGCAGGTGAATCACCGTCGCCGTGGTACCCGACCAGAGTCTGCCAGGCGCTGATCAACCATGGTGCGCTCAGAGCGACCGCCGCGACTTGCGCCAGTGCCCAACGCAATGGAAGCGCGCTTCCGAAGGAACGGCGCGCACCGGAAAAGCGCTGGCGCCGGAAGTCACGAGTCAGCAGAAACAGGACGTACAGGTTTTGGGCCAATACGACAAAGGCGGCGAAATAGTGGACCTGCAGGGCCGCAGCCGTGCAGACGGCATACCCCGCCAGAGCGGGCCGGCTCCTGGGCTCGTCGACAATCTTCAACGCCAGCACGGTTGTGGCCATCGTGAGCGCCAAGCTCAGCGTGTACATGCGCGCATCCTGGCTGTGCCAGACTGCGTAGGCGCTCACTGCCATCAGAAGGCTGCTCGACAAGGCGACGGAACCGCTCAGATGAAGCTGCCGCGCCATCCGGTAGACAAGAGCGATGGCCGCGGTCCCGGCCAGAGCGGTGATAGACCGCAGCGCGAATTCACTCGTGCCGGCAACAAGGTACCAGGCATGTTGCAGAAAATAGCTGCCGACAGGATGAGGTTCCAGCAGCGCCAGCGTCTGACGGACGATGGCATCGAGCGACTGAAGGCTGAAGAGGTAGCCGAACGTCTCGTCGCCGCGAAGTTCCTGAAAGTCCAGCCTGAGGAGCCGCAGCGCAAAGCCGATAAGAATGACCGCCAATACCCCGGCACGTTGGACCTGCTTGTTCAAAAGGACGCCTGAACCTTCAACCTGCTCTCTCTCCGCCCCACCCGCGACCTCGTCATCTCTCTCGGCGGAGGACCATGCAGGAAATCGCCGAATTGCTTTAGAAACATCGCGCGCGCTGCGCCATGCACGCAGCGCCGCCGCTAACAGTTGAAAGCGCAATACAAAGATGAGGGCAGCCCAACCCATTGCGCTGGTCGTAAGACCCCACTTCACGCTGCTGGGTCGGTATGCGAGTTCAAGGGTTCCCGCGCCGGCGGGAACGGGTACTGCGAGGAAGGCCTGATGCGCGCGCACGACCGGTAGCCGCGACTGGTCATCCCAGGTGGCCTGCCAGCCGGGCATCCAGTTCTCACTGATAAACAGAAGCCCGGGCTGCTCGCTCTCGATCTCTATCAGAAGATGCGCGGGGCCGTCGCGTTCAACGTGCAACGCGGCACCGCCGCCATCTCCGAATGACAGCCGCCCTTCCGACCAGCCGTTCCCCAGTTTCTCGGCGTCAGACGCGGCGACAAGCGTCTCGGCCCTGAGGTCGAAGCTGGCGTCCTTCAAAAGCGCAAGCGCGGTCTTGTCACTGACGCTCCGCGCCGCCTGTGTCCACCACAGCCGCGGGGAAACCGCGCTGAGCCTATGCACGAATGTCGTGTCTGCCGGCATTGGGAATTCGGCCATCACATCGCTTTCGACGAACAGGTCCCGCCTCCAGGTGAGGACCGTTCCCGTTCCCGTCAGTTCCCACATTCTTTCCAGCGGAAAGTCCTGAAACAGCGTGTCGTATTTGGCAAGACGCAACGGGCTGCTGCCATAAACATCCTCCCAGCCGATGAACTGTCCGCTGCTCTCAGGCAGGCGGAACTCGTTGTAGACACGCGGCGGCAGTGAGCCGGTTTCGTCAGCGGCAGCCTGAGACGTTTGCAGCGTGGCAGCGGCCTCCGGGCGCGCCAGTGCCCCCCGTACTGCCGGCCCGTTGGCAAGGTTTGTTGCGAAATTCGCAATAAACAGATCGGCCAGAAGCAACGGGATTAGCAAGATGAGACGGGTACGCGAAACGCCGTGGACTGCTGCTGTCCTGTTCAACGCCAAACGCGGACCGCCGAGAAGCGCAAAGACAGCGGCAAAGATCAAGGCTTTGCCGCCGAGAATGAGAAACTCCGTGCGCGTCGCTTCCGCGCGCGCCGGAAGCTGCCACAACAGCAAAAACAACGCCGCGCCGACGGCGACAACGGTCACAAATCCCCAGCAGAGATTTCGACGTAGTTTGGCGCTCATCGTTGGCAAGAGGGCCAGACCGTAGCCGCTGAGGACGCTGAGCGAAATGGCAACCAGATAGATTGCCCGCTCCTGTCCCCGGAAAAGATAACCGCCCGGCGCAAAGCGATAGAAAAGGCCGTAAAGCGGCCCGTTTGCCCCATAGGATAGTAACAGAGCGACGCCGCCGCAGATTACAAAATAGAGGGCCGCCGGGCGGGCATACGAGTCGCCCTTGGGCAGGGAGAATCCAGATGAGAACAGAGCGAAAACCGCGATTAACGACAAGCCAAGCGCGGCGATCCCGACGTAATGCGGGGAATACTGGGTTAGTATGCCTGGCAGCAGAAGTTGCCAGGTATCCTCCAGGGGGAAACCTCCGCTCAATTGCTCGAAGCTCAGGGAAGAGCGAACCGAGAGTTGTGTGTATTCGAACGCCGGCCACAACTGAACGAGGGTCAAAACGACAAGTACGCCAATATAAGAACCCACTTGGCAGACTAACAGCAGCGCTTCCCCTATCAGGAACTTGGTCCCGGCTCTGTTTTCACCTCTTGTCCGCCACCTCCGCTTGATTTCCACGGCGCGCAACATTATTATCCAGCCGCCCACCGCGTAGGAAAGAAACAGAAATGTCTGGGGATGACCGCCGAAGAAAGCGACCGCGTGAACTGCCGCCGCCGCCAACCAGCCGGTCCACTGCGGGAAAAAGCGGCGCAAGAGGGTATCTCCAAATAGCGATATTCCCTTAGCCTCGGCCTCCCCCTTACTCTCCTGCGAAGTTGCACGCTCGCGCGGCAGCAACAGAAGCAGGATCGCAGGCAGCCAGACCGCGGTGCGCAGGACCGCCAGCTGCACAGGTGGATAGCCGGTGAGGTAGCCAGAAAAGCCAAAGACGGCGCCGGCAATAAACCCGGCCATTTTCCTGCCCGTCAAGCGGCGAACCAGCATGTAGGTGAAGACGCAGGCCAGAAAGATGTGCAACGCGGCCTCCACCTGCAACCAGAAGAGTCTGCCTGCGGCGCTGCGGTCGAATCCGGTAAGGAACAGAAGCGCGTTGCTTATCGGGTAAAACACAGCTGATTGGGCGTCAGCCAGAAATGGATGGCCGGAGTTTGTGTATGGGTCCCAGACGGGCAGGCGTAAGTTCAATAGCGCGTCCTGCTGGAAAAGGCTGAAGGGCAGGAAATGCTGGTTGAAATCACCGTCCGGGAAGGCGGCCAGACCCAGTAGATGCGGCGCGAAGAACAGCAGGACAAGCACGCCATAGGCCAGAGCGGCCGGGAAGGTTGACTGTCGTCGCGCGTGGTTCATTGCAGGAGTTCTTCAATTCTAGCTGACCGCGATGAGTTGCCTGGACTTGACGCCGCCGAAAACCTAATAGGGCAAGCGCGGGATGCTGCCCCATTGTAATGACGGCGGCATAGGAAGGGCAAACATGGCGGCAGACTGCCAGCGCGGCCTTTGCACCGGAATGTCATCAGGTCAACCACGCAATAAAGTAGCTTGCCAACCCCAGAAACAGCGTAAATCCCAGTATATCCGTCGACGCAGTCACCATCATGCTGGAACCGAACGCCGGGTCGACGCCGACTCTAAGCAGGGTCATCGGCACGAGCACGCCCACTACCGCCGCCACCAGGAGATTCCCCACCATGGCCGCGCCGATCACCGCGCTCAGAACCGGGTTGCCAAGCCAGAAGTAGACGATCGTCGCAAGCAGCACGCCCAGGACCAGGCCATGCAACATGCCTACGCCGATCTCGTGGCGGAACACTCGCCAAAATCTCTCAGTTCGATCTGACCCAACGCCAGAGAGCGCACGATAATCGTCATAGACTGATAGCCGGCGTTGCCGCCCTGCGCCGCCACAACCGGCATCAGCGCGGCCAGAATCGCGACCGCGGCGATGGCGCATGCAAACTGAGCGACGACCGTGGATGAAATCAGCGCCGTCCCCAGATTGACAACCAGCCACGGCAGGCGTGTGCGAATGGCGCGGGGCATGGTGCTGAAGATCACGGTCTCCTCGCTCATCTGGGCCAACCGGTAAATATCCTCGGTCGCCTACTCCTCCATCACATCGACCACATCGTCCACCGTGACGATACCCAGCAGATGATTCGCTTCGTCGACCACCGGCACGGCCAGCAGGTTGTAGCGGGCCAGAATGCGCGCGACCTCTTCTTGGTCGGCATCGGCGCGCACAGTCAGCACATCCGCTTCCATGATGTCGTCCAGCTTGGCATCCGGTTCGGCCAGAATCAGCGACCGCAAGCTGACGATTCCAGCCAGCCTGTCGCCGTCCACCCGGGGCGCGCCGCCGTCGCCAAGAACGTAGAGATAGTAGAGGTCGTGCTCGTCATCGTAGTGCGTTCTTAGGAACTGGATGGCCTGGCCGGCGGTCATCTGGCGGCGCTGCACATGGCGCGGCGAGTTCATGATGCCGCCTGCGCAATCTTCAGCGTAGGCCAGCCGCGGTGCAACGCCCTCGGCGGCCTCCATTTCGTCCAGCAGCTCGGCGGCCTGTGCATCATCCAGTTCACCTATCAGGTCAGCCGCCATGTCCGGTTCCATCTCGTCGAGAACATCGGCCAAAGCGGCGACCGTCAAGCCTTGAACGACTTCGACCATCTCCTCTTCGTTCAGCTCTTCCAGGACATCTGCGACCTCTTCCCAGGGAAGCTATTGCAAAATGAGATTCTGAAAGTCCGGCGAGAGCCGATAGAGGATCTCCGAACTGTCAGCCGGATGGAGTCGGCGCAAGATGTCGATGACCGCGCGCGTTTCTCCCCGTTCCAGCAGGCTCTGAACACGCTCAAGTAATGTTCCAACGGCTACGGGAGCGACCATGAGTTTCCCCACAAGGCGCGTGTATCCCCCTCAAGAGTCTGGACGGAAGATTGTCTAATCCCCAGCTGGCGGCCTGAGCCCAAGGCGGCCCAATCAGAATTGCCGACCGTGATTCGGTCGGCAACGTTTTTGCTCCACAAAAGGTCATGGCGGCCAAGGCTCATTGAGCTCCATGCCGACCTGCTGTCTGGAAACTGTCACTGACTGCAAACCACGCATCGTCAGGGCGCGTAGATGCCGTTTTCTACCGTCTCCGGATCGGGCAGCGGGCTGGACTCGGCGAATTCGATTGCATCCTCGATCTCGACACTGGCCCGATGGCGAATTTCATCGAGTTCATCCTGATCCGCCGCCTTCTGCGCCAGCAGTTTGGCTTCGTAACGATCGATAGGGTCCTTCTTCTCCCACTCGGCCATCAATTCCCGCGGCACATATTCGGCGCCGTCGTGAATGGCGTGACCCATCATGCGCATCGTCTTGGCCTCAATCAGCGCTGGGCCGCCGCCCATTCTTGCACGCTCCACTGCCTCTTTCGTGGCTGCGTAGACCGCCTCCACGTCATTGCCGTCAACGATCACACTCGGAATGTTGTAACCGGCCGCGCGGTCTGCAATATGTTCGATCGGCATCAACTGCCACACCGGCGTTGAGTAGGCATATTGATTGTTCTCAACGATCAGCACGTAAGGGGCCTGATAAAGTCCCGCCATGTTGAGCGTCTCGTGCCACAGGCCTGCGCTGCTGCCGCCATCGCCCACGTAGGTCATTGCCACCCGTGCCTCATTGCGTAGCTTCAGGCTCATGGCGACCCCCAGCGCGATCGGCATCGACATCGGAATGTGGCTGATATAGCCGACAATGCCCAGGCTGAGATCGCCCATGCCATGAATGTTGGCGTCCCGCCCGCGCGAAACGCCGCTCTCTTTGCCCAGTAGATTGCCGAATACGCGGCGCGGCGTCAGCCCCCGCAGGAAATAGGCGCCAATGTCGCGGTGCATGGGCGCGATAATATCCTCCGGCGCCAGCGCGTAGGCCGAGCCGACGCTGACCGCCTCGTGGCCCCTCTCACTGAATGTGCCTCCCAGCCCCCGCCCCTGTTTCCACAAGGAGACCATCCCCTCGTCGAAGGTCCGCGTCAGGACCATCCAGTAGTAGAGTTCCAATCTCTGCTCGGTTGTCAATGCTGCCATCGCGCATCCCCTTTGCGCCTGCGCAGTGCAAAGATCCATCAATCCCCTATTTCTGGAATGATACCATATATTGGCGACAGTTTGGCGGCGGAATTCTCAGAGGACAATTATGCACTTCATCGCCGCAGGAGAACCGAATCTAAACTGTGCGGCGTCTTACCTCGAGCGATTCTCCTATTTCGGTGAGTCGTCTCATTTGCTGCCCGGGAGCGCCGACCTCCTGTCTGACAAGGCAGCATCCAACTCTAACCGCATGCGGGCGAGTGCGACGATGTGGTCCACTATTTGCCGGACAGACAATTCGAGAGTCTGAATCCGGTGCGCGTCCTCCGCCGGGCGCAGCGGGGCGATGGCACGCTGGCTGTCGATTTCGTCCCGGCGTTGCATGTCGTCCACGATTTGAGTAAGTTCTGCCTCAGTTCCGCGTTGCGCAAGCTCCTGGTAACGGCGCCTGGCCCTCTCTTCGACCGGAGCGTCAAGGTAGATTTTGAGCGGCGCTTCCGGCAGCACTACCGTGCCAATATCGCGGCCCACCATGACAACGCCTGCTTTTCCGCCAGCACCCGAACTGTACATCAGTCCAATACGGCGCTGCTGCCTGCTCAACGCCCGCCGCACCTGACCGTTGGCAGCGACCGTCGAGACATTCTGATCTACCCGCGGTGTGCGGACGGCCCACGTGATGTCCTGCTCGCCAATCTGAACAGTTTCCAGACGCTCGTCGGTGTGATCGCTTTGAGGGGCGCTTATTTCGATTGGAAGCTGCCCCGCAACTCGCCCGACTGCGGCGCTGTCGGCGACGTTGAGCCCCTGTTCCAAGATGGCCCAGGTGACGGCTCGGTACATGATGCCGGTGTCGAAGAACAGAAAATCCAGCCGCTGGGCGGTTGCGTAACCTACAGTGCTTTTACCGGACGCCGCCGGGCCGTCGATGGTGATGGCGTTCACCGCAAAGTCCTGACAAGCGGGCAGAGAGAAGCCCTCACCCTTACTGTGTTCGCACCGCGCCTATAAGGGAGTAGTCCAGCAAGTGAATACTTTTCATCGCCGACTTCTGCGGGCAGACCGCCTATCAAACCGCTGCCGTTCGGGCTGCGATTTGGGCCCGACTCTGCCGGACCGTCCGTCAACCACGGCGCGCAGCGCGTACACCTCGCCTGGAGTCAACGCACGGGCCATGCCCGGTTGCAACCCGTCCAACGTCAGCGGACCGATCGACCAGCGGATCAGCCGCCGCAACTGTATCCCCACGGCTGCGGTCATGTGCCGAATCTGGCGTTTCTTGCCCTCGCGCAGGACGAAACGGAGCCACACGCCTTTTTCCGACAACGAAGACTTCCAAACGTCGGCTGCCCAGGGCGCTTGTTCAGGCTTGCTCTTGTCCAAAATCAATCGCGCCGGCAGCCGTTCCGCCACTTCAACCCTGGCCGGGGCCGTGCGCCCGCTCTCCAGTTCGACCCCTTCCCGCAGCCGAATCAGCGCCTCGGTCGTTGGCCGCCTGGCGGCCAAAACATAATATGTCTTGGGATGTTCAAATCGGGGATGGGTCAGCCTGTGGGTCAATTCGCCGTCGTCAGTCAGCAGCACGAGACCTTCGCTGTTCAAGTCCAACCGCCCTACGGGAAAAACGCGGCCTACGCCCGGCGGCAACAGTTTCGCAACTGTCTCGCGCCCGCGGCTGTCGCCGCCAATGTCGCTGAGGATGCCTCTGGGCTTGTAGACCCTGTAGTAAACATTGTTTTTTGAAAATTGAACAGGCTCTCCGTCCACGGCAATCGCCGCGATTGCCGCGTTCACTTTGGTTCCCAGATCAGTGACAACGCGACCATCCACGCGCACGCGCCCGGCGCTGATCATCTTTTCGCAAGCCCGCCGGCTGGCAATGCCGGCCGCAGCCAGCACCTTATGCAAACGCTCTTCGGTCATGACGGTTCCTGAGACTCTGGACTAAAAAACCTGGTGGAACTCTCCACGCATCTCACCTTTCACATCTCCTTAGCGCACGACCAAGCGTTGCGTTGCGATGACCTGGTTACCCTGCCGCCATTCCAGGACGCCGGCCTCCATGCCCGCGCTCCAGCCTTCAAAGGGCGGTGGATGGACGCGACGAAAGACGTGCAACTCTTGCCTCTCCCATTGGGCCAGCATCACGTCGACAGGCGCGGCGCCTCCACTAAGCAGGGGACTCTGCGTGCCCCCTTCCGTGTGCAGAAACCAACGCTTGCCCGAAGAATCAAACACTCTGTCCAGAACGGTCGGACGTTCAGACAGGCGCAAAGGAACCCAACCGTAGGTGCTCTGCACGGCCGCCAGCACTGCTTGCGTGTCGTAGTAGCGATCCTCGCTGCCAAGTATGACCGCGAAGAGTTGATGACCGTCCTGTTCCACGCCGGCGATCAGAGATTGGCCGCTGCGAAACGTTGTGCCGGTCTTGACGCCATTGATGCCGGGATACGAGCCGAGCAGCCGGTTCGTACTATGCAACTCATGGCTGGCCACTGTCATGGAAGCTGTTCCGACTATCTGGCGGAAAATCGGATACTGCCACAGAATCCGCACGAGCGTAAGCAGATCCTGCGCGTTGCTCACCTGCCCGTCGGCGTCGAAGCCATTTGGATTGGCAAACCGCGTGCCATGGAGATTCAGCTCTTCGGCTCGCAAATTCATGCGCTGAACAAACGCTTCGACCTGACCAGAATGATAGCGGGCGAGCGCCATGGCCGCGTCATTGCCGCTGGCGACCAGGAGCCCCCACAGCAATTCCTCGACAATCAGCACCTCACCGCCACGCAGCCCCATCGCGGCCTCGCCAATTAGATCCTGCGGCTGAATCGTAACTTGCTCTGACAGACGATCCGCTTCCAGGACCAGCAGCGCGGTCATCAGTTTCGCCAGACTCGCTGGCGAGATTGAGAGATCGATCGCTCTTGTCATCAGCGTTCGCCCGCTGTCGAGGTCGTAAACCAACACGGACTGCGCGCTCATACCGGGGAGCGGTGTGCGCGCCTGTTGAATCTGACTCAGTTGGCCGATTGTGAGCCGATGCCGCGGCGCCACATCTCGATCCTTGAGCGTCGGCGGGCCAAACCCACATAGAAACAGCGCCAGCAGACCCAAGAGGGGAGTAGCGTATTTCGCACTCCTTAGCGTGAGTTGCCGACTTGCTGGCGCATACGCATCGTGTTCGGTCCGTCTGGCTTGGTTCACGGCTCTCTGGCTAATCATTTTGGGAGTCCATCAGTCCGACACACTTTCATCAGGGACCCGGCAATTCCCTGCGTTACAGAGAAGGCCAGCCACCGCAGCGCTGTCATTTGCAATTCACTTTCGACGCCAGAGTGCGTAAGACTCAGCGCTGCCAGATAGAGGACGGCCCGCTTTTGCATTACGCTTCCCGGACAACGCAACCGGAGACGCGGACCTTTAGACAGCCTCGGCGTCTGCTCGCAATACTCGGCGCGCAATACGGTTTACGCCGGCGCCGTCTGTTCGCTGGATGTGACCCGCTTTCCTGCTCCTGCGATGAGAGAACCCTCTTCCCAGGCGACGACAAGCGGAGTGGCAGTGAAGATGGAACTATAGGTCCCTGAGATGAGACCGACAATCAGCGTCGCCATAAAGATGCGCAGAGTGAAGCCGCCAAATATAAGAATTGCCCCAAGGACGAGGAGCGCTGTCACTTGCGTCGCGATAGAGCGCTGCGCTGTTTCGATGATACTGCGGTTTGCCACCATGGCCAGCGGCTCGCCGCGGAAACGGCGCAGGTTTTCGCGGATGCGGTCGAAGATGACGATCGTATCATTGACACTGAAACCGATCACAGTCAGCGTCGCAGTAAGGAAAAGGGCATCCAGTTCCCAACCTGCGATCAGGTTCATGATCGACAAGAACGAAACTGTGATGAGGACATCGTGGATCAGCGCCACAATTGCAGCGACGCCGTAACGGAAGGGGTGGGACACCTCGCGAAACGCGAACGCGATGTAGGCCAGAATCAGAATTGAGGCGGCGATGACCGCAAGCAGGGCAGCCCGGCTGACCTCTGCGCCGATGGCCGGGCCGATGCTGCGGTAAAGCCGCTCATCGAATTCGCCGAAGCGTTCGATCAGCGACTGCTCGATCAGCGCCTTCTGGGAAATGTCGATGTTCTTGAACTTGACCTGTACGGTGCGATCGTCCTCGACGAGGAACGCCTTTGTGTCAGAGAAACCGGCGTCGACGAAGACACTGCCGACTTCGGTTGGCTCGACGGAATTGTTGAAGCGCATCTCCCACTGTGTACCGCCCATATAGTCGATGCTCAGCGGCAGAAGTATGCCGGCTGAGGTCAGATTCCAGACCATAAAGACGATGCCCGGCAGAATTCCAACCAGTGAAATCAGAAACCAAAGACTTCGTCGTTCAACCAAGCGAAACATAGGCGACTCTTTCGTATTTCTTACTTTAGTATAGCGAAATCGGACCGACCGGACGGAATCAGGCGAGACACGCTGAGTCCTCTGACAAGGTAACAAGGGGCGAGAGCTGCAGGGAAAGACTAGCTCAACAAAGCGACATTGCGCTAAACGCCTTAGTTCAATATCCCAGCAGCCCGCGGCTGGCCAGGAACTTTTGCCCCTGGTTGGCGAGAAAACTGCGCATAAAGGTGCGCGTAACATAGACGGCAGTGAACATAGACAGCAGCACACCGACCGCAAGCGTTATGGCAAAGCCTTTGACAATGCTGGCGCCGAAATTGTTGCCGAACCAGTACAGCACTGCACAGGAGATCAACGTTGAAAGGTTGCCGTCGCGGATGGCAGGCCAGGCGCGGCTGAAGCCGGTCTCCACCGCCAGACGCAAGGAGCGACCACTGCGCAACTCCTCCTTCATGCGTTCAAAGATAAGGATGTTGGCGTCAACCGCCATACCGATCGAAAGGATGAAACCGGCGATGCCGGGCAAAGTGAGCGTTACGGGCAGCAGCTTGTACATGGCAACATTCAAGGTCACATAGATGCCCAGCGCGATGGCGGCCAGGATTCCGGGCAAGCGATACATCAGTATCATGAACAGCAGCACCAGCGCGCCGCCGACGATGCCCGCTTGAAGGCTACGGTCGATCGAATCCTGACCCAGGCTGGCTCCAATAGTGCGCACGTCCACCACCTTCAGGGGGATAGGCAGCGCGCCGTAACGCATCTGGATCGCCAGGCTCTCCGCCTCATCCTGAGTGAAGTTGCCGCTGATGACGCCGTTGTCGTTGATGGCCGCGTTGATGACCGGCGTCGAGAGCACGCGCCCATCAAGCACAATCGCCAGCACTTGGCCGATGTTGTCACGCGTGTAGTTGAAGAAGTCGCCGCTGCTCTCACTCGTCAGATCGAACTGAATCTGCCAGTTCGTGTATTGGTCCTGCGTCGCGACCACCGCCTGCAGGATGTCCCCGGTCATAATCGTTGTGAACACCTGCTCCGGGAAGGGAACCGACTGCGGCGCGGCTTCTCCCGCGGCTACAGCCTCCTGCAACTTTGTGACGTCGTCGGGGCGATTCGTCGTGTTGATGAAATCCTCGGGACGGACGGGCGCCTCGCCGAGATCCACGAACTCCAGCTGGCCCGTCGAACGGATCGTCTGGATGGCCTGGTCCGGATTCTTGACGCCCGGCAGTTCGACGATCATGCGACTCTCGCCCTGCAACTGAACTGTCGGCTCAGCCAGGCCAAGGCCGTTCACCCGCTGTTCGACAATAATTTTGGCCGCGTTGAGCGCGTCCTCCTGCAAGGGCTGATCCTCATTGATCTCGGCCTCAAGCAGCACCTGAGTGCCGCCTTTCAAGTCCAGCCCCAGCGTCAGTTCGCGGATGTCTCGCTGTGTGTTCGGGCCCGGCGCCAACGCCTCCTCCAGCCACATAGGATGCTCGATCGGCAGCGCCACGAACAACGAGCCTGCGAACAGGCAGACAATGACCACGACGAGGATATATTGATTGCGCATACAGTACCTTTGCGTTGGACGTATTCTGCGACGCGTAGTCCGAAATCAGAAAGCCATGACGACAGGCGGCGGGCACGAAATAAGAACCAAGCGACATTCACCCCGGTTACATTTCAGTCCCATGCCGACCACGCGCGTTGGTTGAGATGTCTCAAATTGGACTGTAACCCTATCAATTATAAGCATTGACCCTGTCGACACCAAAATCCCAACCCCTTTCCCGTTGATTCAGACCGTAGGCGCAAAGTGGCGCGAACCGCCGCGACTTTCCAAGCGCCGCCAGACAATCACCCCTCTCAGTGGGACACGCCTGGGAAAATTGGGTGCATCCCAGATTATTGTGCGTCGAGTAAAGCCAAGCGGTTGAAGCAGTTGAGGCCAGGTTTGACTGAGCGGAGTCGTGCGGAGTGCAGGCATCGCCAGCGGATCCCCTTTGGTCTTCACAACCCCTTCTCCGCGTCTACGCCCTTTCATCTTAACGAAAAACTGGGATGCACCCATGCAAGGGAAGCGCGTGTAGGCGCTGAGCAGTTGGGCTGCGCTCTTTTCGCCCGCGCACCACGATTTACAGCATCGCGGTCACTCTGAGTACTGAAAACGCACAAAACGTACAGATTGGCGTTCGTTGAGACACTGTTGAAGTTCCGGTATCGGCGCCGCGCGCGGGTGAATCCAAGAATGGGGGCGGAATTTCGGCTGCGCCCGGGCTTATGGGCCGCTTGCAGGCGACGTGCGGGGCGCGCAGGTCAGCTGTGCCATGTAAGCAGTTACGAGCGTTTACGAGCGTTTGCATGCAGTTACGAGCGTTTGCGAGCGGGTTCGAGCGCGCCAGGTCGCGTTTCGTCGCGTTTAGTCGCGTTTGGTCGCGTTTAGTCGCGCCAATTTTTTTTCGTGTTCGGACACGTTCGGGCACGTTTGGGCGTGTTCTTTCGTCATTTTTCGTCATTTTTCGTCATTTTTCGTCATTCTTCGTCCCTAAATGGTTTTTTCGGGTATGGCGGACAACGGGTTGTTGCGGCACCGGCTGGGCGGGGAGGGCAGCAGTTTGCTGCGCGTGGCTCCCCCGCGCAGGGGGCAGGATGGGCAAAATGGCATGGCATTCATTTGAAATCGGTATGCAGTTGCGGCAGGGCCGCGGCTGCGCTCGTTCGTCTTGCGCACAAGTGTACTACAAAAGCGGGGCGTTTGCAGTTGCTGGAGATTCCAGGGTGGATCTCAGAATGGGGGAGCGTTTCTGAGTTGCTCTGAAGGGCAGGACTCGCAGCAGTTGTCTGAACTGTGGTTCAGGCAGTCAGTATGCTGGAGACAGTTGACGGCAGCGGCTCAGGCGGCGTCTTCGTTGACGAGAATCAGGCGAGCTGCGGTTCGATTCTGGCGACAGGCAACCTGCATCTGTCACCTATTGGAGCAGTTCTTCAACAGGCGCGGAAGCCGAAATCGGCTGCGGGCGAGAGGCCCGCGATCGCAGGGGCACGTTCCCCAAAAATTTGGGATGCACCCGGAAAATTAGCCTACTTGACTTCCTCCATATAATAATGTATGCTTGAAATTGACAACAGCCAAGTCAGTCGCATCGTCGGGCTTTCGTTATAGCGGAGTAGGCCTGCATCCTTCCCGGCGCATTGAAATCGTCTGCCGCTTGACATTTCTGCATCTTCCCCTTGCAATTCCCTGTTGCAACGACGGATTTCGACATACAATGCGAATTCTCGCCGAACGCACACATCCAGCTGAAAGTGGCTTTTGCGCCGGCGCGCCCCCGGCCGCGTGCTGATCAGCCGCTATGCTGCAGCCAGTACCCGGCTCCGTTTTCCGATTGTACTTTTGCTTTCCCAATTCTATAGCGCAGGGGATACGCAGGTCGACGCAGCAGGCGGAAGGCCGACGCTCCCTCGAGGCAATGCCGCAAGGGAGATTACCTGTTCATGCGATAGCCGGCTGTAGAGGGCGGAGACTTCACGAGCAGCCGTTATTCTACGAGGAGGGAAGCCAATGGGAAACAAAAAGGTCGCAGGCATCGGTTTCTGTCATTCACGCGTAGACCCAAAAGGAGAAACCATGACAGGCACAAAGAGAGGGATCAGTCGGCGGGATTTCCTGCACGCTTCCGTGGCGGGGGCGGCGGGGCTTTTGGCGGCCGCTTGCGTCCCGGTAGCGCCCGGGGGCGAGATGGCTTCGGCGCCGGCCGAGGTTCAGAGAGAGTTGACTCTCATCGGCGGTGGCGGTGAGATGTGGGAGAACATCTACAACTATTTCACCGAGCATACCGGCATCAAGGTGAACTTGCAGAGCTATCCCACCGGCGGCGGCGATGCCGTAACCCAGAAGTTCATCATGCTTGGTGAAATCGAGTACGACGACATCGACATTCAGGTTCACATGGATACCACCGCGGCGGTCTACCTGCAAAAGGGGTGGTTCGAGGATCTCTCGGATCTCTACTCGGAAGAAGACAAAGCGGATATGCCGAGTTCCATTCGCAACTACAATGACACTTACGGTTGGGGCAGGCATCCCTTCAACCTGGCGGCCATCGTCTTCTATCGCAACACGAATTTGGTTCCCGAGGCGCCCGCGACCTGGGAAGAGATGGTCGATGTCGCGCAGGAACTGACCAATGCGGATGAAGAGATGTGGGGCTGGCGCTCGTCAGGCGCGGGCTGGGCGCCCAATGTCACTGCCGTAATGGTGCATCAGGCCGGCGGCAACATCGACACCATGGATGACGACGCCTCGCGTGCGGCATTGCAGTACATGTACGACTGGGTTCACACGCACGGCATCACGCCGCCCACCATCGTGCAGGAAGACCCCGGCGCGATTCGCCCCCACGTCGCCGCCGGCAATGTCCCCATGTATTGGGACATGGAGAACGGTCTTGGCTACACGCTCGGGCTTGATGGTAACACGATGACGAAAGAGACGCTGGTGGCCTCACGCTGGCCGGCGGGCCCCGCCGGGGACAACACGCTCATCATGCTGGGCGGGATTGGGATCCCGAAATGGAACATCAAGAACAAGGATGAGGCGTTCGAGTTCGTCAGGTTCTACATTCAGAAGGAGCACGCCAAGCAGTTGTGCATTTTCAAGAACTACACGCCGGCGCGGAATTCTTTGTACGAGGACCCCGACATCAGGGAGATGGTCTCCATCATGGATTCCGGGCCAGGCTTTGCCGAGATCATTCGCGACGGCGAATTTCGATGCCCGTACACGTGCGATGTGCGCGCGGGCGCCTTCGAGAAGGTCTACGGCGACGTCGCCAATCGCATGTGGGCCGGTGAGATGAACGTCGACGAGGCCTGGGCTTGGGTCCAGGAAGAATTGGCGCGAGTCTGGGCCACGTAACCGGACTGGCCGCTTTTCCAACTCTCCAAGTGAACAGGCCCTGACCTGGCGGGGCCAGTGTGAGACACTGGCTTCGCCATCTTTCGTCAGGGGTTAAACGCGGAGCGGGCCATATGCTGAGAAATACCGTGGCGCGGCAGGTCTGGCCGGGAGCGGCCGGAGGAACGCACGGACGTTGGAAGCGCACACTGGGAAAGTACACGATCTTCTATATCCTGGTGCTGCCGGCGATATTAATTCGCGGCATCTACACGGTCGGACCCCTGATTCACACGCTCTTTATGAGCCTTACCGACCAGTCAATTGCTCGCGACGGCAGCTTTATCGGGCTGGACAACTATGTTGACCTGGTAACAGACCGCCATCTCCACGAAACGCTGAGCTTCACCGCGCTGTACGCCAGTTCGACGACCGTGCTTCAAGTCCTGGCTGGAATGGGAATCGCGCTGCTGCTCAATCAGAATCTGCGCGGCCAATGGTTGACCCGCGTGGCGATGTTGCTGCCCTGGGGCACTGCCGGCATCGTCGGGGGCATCATGTGGAAGCTGATCTTCGTTGAGTACGGCGGCGTCGCCAACGACATCGTGCTGCGTTTCAACCTCTCCTCATCGCGCGTCCTCTGGCTGAGCGACCCCGAACTGGCCAAGCTCTCGGTAATCATCGCTTCCGTGTGGAAAGGTTCACCCTGGGTGGCGCTGCTGCTCCTGGCCGGCCTCAAGAGCATTCCCCAAGAGGTCTACGAGGCGGCGAAGGTGGACGGGGCCGGCGTCTGGGGCAGGTTCATCTACATCACTTTGCCTCTCCTCGTGCCAATGATGCTGGTCGTGTTGATGCTGAATGGCATGGGGGAGATCAACGCGTTTGGCGAGATCGTCGGGCTGACCAACGGTGGCCCCGGCAGCGCGACACGGGTCATCAGCCTGCTGGTTGCCGAGCGATTTTTCAAGGATTCCCAATACGGCTACGGCGCCGCCATGGTGCTGGTCCTGATGTTGCTGACCGTTCTGATCGGGGGCATCTTCGCGTATCTGCTTTCCAAGCAGGAGAGGCGCTAACGCGGAAACGGCAGGAGAGACGCCCCGCGCCGAAGGAGGCGGTGGCTATGCAGGCAAAAGCAAAACTCAGGGTTTTGAGAACGGGCCAGTACTGCATCCTTGCGATCGTCTTGGTCATCCTCCTTTTTCCCATTTATTGGATGATCAATACCTCGCTGAAATTTGGCGGCGAGGTGGCCATGTTTCCGCAGTCCTATTGGCCCAGGAACCTAACCTTCGAGAACTACGAGATTCTGTGGATGGAGCACAAGTTCGGGCAGTCAGCGCTGAATACCCTGATCATCGCCCTTTCCTCGGCGCTGGGCGGCACGATCCTAGGCGCGATGGCAGGGTTCGGGTTCAGCCGCTTCGACCTCCCCGCCAAGCCCATTCTACTGGGCTTCCTGCTGGTAACGATGGCCGTGCCGGGGATGGTAATGGCTGCGCCTCTGTTCATCTCCTACAGATCGCTCGGCCTCCTCGACACCAAGCTCGGCCTGATCTTGGTCAACCTATCCGGCACGGTCACCTTTTCCACCTTCTACCTCTTTGCCTTCTTCCACACTATTCCCACCGATCTCGATGATGCAGCCATGATCGATGGTTGTTCCACCCTGGGCACGCTGTTTCGCATCATCCTTCCTCTGGTGAAGCCGGGCATTTCGGTGACCTTTATCGTTCTCTTCATCGGCGCCTGGAACGAGTTCCTGTTCGCGTTTTTCCTTACTTTCAGCGATAGCGCTAAAGTACTCACTGTGCGCCTTCTCGAAGTCCCTGCCGATCAGTTCACACCGCTGCATCGCATGGCCGCGGGGGGACTGATCAACCTGGTTCCCATTGTTATAATCATCATGATCGCCCAGCGATACATCGTGGAGGGCCTGGTGACCGGCGCGCTCGGCGGCAAGTGACGGGCGCGATTTGAGCGACTCATCATTTCCTCACGGCCACAGTCGGACCACCCTTAGAAATGACACTGACAAAACAGATCCAAGGCGTGACCGTCACTCTTGATTTTGACCTTGAGCCGGGCGTCCAGGAGTGGAATCTTGTGTCCGAAAGCCGGGGCGGCGCGCAGGAGAGCTACCAGGGCAGCGGCTACACGATCACCCTGCGCCAGCATCGACGGGACGACCATTGCCTGGTCGAGTTCAGTCTGAAACGGGACACGGGCGAGCCTTTTCATCTTCGCCGGTATGTAGTGAAGGCGGACGCGAGCACTGTAGGTCTCAACTGGATCTGGCGGCCCTGGCATTTCAACCAATTCATCGAGTACTTAGGCCTCTATCCCGACGGTGTACAACGCACACACAGCCGCCACCGCCAGTTTGACGAAGTGCATCGGACAATGGCCGACCGGCGCATCCCGATCGCGGTAGGCATTGACAGAACCGGGCGTACAGTCCACGCAGTGGGTCTGCTCGACCAGCGCATCGAGACTGACATCCGGTACCGCGCCTTGACCCATTACGCCACTGGGCTGCAAGCCAAGGGCACTGTACGTTATGAGTTTGAGCGGCCATTTGAAGGCTACACCCTCGGCGAGGTAACCGAGCACAGCGACGGCTTCTTCGTTTCAAGCGGCTCGTCCTGGTTCGACACCATGCAGGCCTATCGCGCCCTGCACGACGAAAGCCTGGGCAGAGCGGTGCGGCCCAGCCCGGACGCGGCCTGGGAGCCGCTGTGGATGCCCTGGGGCGGGTCCAAGGGGGACTGGGAGTGGGGACGCGAAGAGGCGTTACAGCAGGACGAGTTGTTTGAAGCGGCGCAGATCGCGGCCGACCTGGGCATCCGCGGCATGAACGGCTGGGGCGGCTGGTTCAGGGATATGCTGCCCCACTATTACGAGTCAGAGGCTATGCTGTGGGCCTACCCTGACGACGTCGGCGACTTTGTGCCCGTGCCGGACAAGTACCCGGACCTGCGGGCGTTTGTACGCAAGTTGCAAGGGACTGGCATCAAGGTCATGCCCTGGGTATCGCCGTGGATGGCCGGGCGCGGCACCAAATTCAGGCAACAGGTCAAGCATGCCCTGATCGAGGTGGACCTGGATCCATCCGACCGCTGGCACAATGAAGTCACCTCGCGCCTCTGCCCGCGCCATCCCTTCACCCAGCAATACGTGCCCGAACTGATGGCCCGCCTAATGCGCGAGTACGAATTCGACGGCTACTGCGTCGACATGGTGGACTCGTGGGTGCTGGAGCCGTGTACCGCCGATCATGAGCACAATTACAGTTCGGTCGGGCTGGCCATGGCCGACACATTCGAGCGTATGCGGGCGGCGATGGATGCCGTCAATCCCGAGGCTGTGATCGAGTTCAGGACGATGTACTCGAACATCAGCAACCTCTACAATGCCTCCACGCACCGTGCGCCCGACACGGGCTTTGTCTCCGCCTACGATGCCGACCGGCGCTGTTGTGTGATGCTGCGCTCATACGTGCCCACCGGCGTGGCCGTTCACTTCGATCCGCTGTGGTGGCACCGCGACGAAAAGAACGAGTCGGTGGCAAAAATGCTGTCGACGATGGTGGTATCTGGCGTGCCGCAACTGGGAATCGATCTGGTCAATATGTCGGCGGCGCATCGCGGGCTGATCAAGGCGTGGCTATCCTTCTACCATGAGCACAAGGAGGACTTCCGCTACGGGCAGATGAGGCCGGTGCAAAACGATGCCCTGTTCTCGACGATCAAGGTGGAGCGTGGCGCGAAGGCGTTCGTCAGCTACGGCAACTATCCTGCGCTGAGAGTGCCGCTCAGTCCCGATGCAGCCGAAATCTACCTCTTCAACTGCACAGAGCGAGATGAATTGTACACGATACTTCAGAATGTCAGCGGTTCATTCGCGGCAACCGTCCACAATTATGACCTGGCGCCGATTGAGGAAAGGACACTAAACGCCGCAAATCGATCATTGCTGGTTGACCTGCCCGTCCCCCAAGGGGGCTACGTCTGCATCAGGAAAGACGCCTCGCAACAGGCACCCACCGACCGTTAAGAGTATTGACCAGCGGAACGTCTGCGTCGATTGGCCACATTGGTGATTGGGCCTGAGATAACCGCACACTCTTGCCAAGAAAGGATTGGGCGCATCATGCAAATCGAACTGAACGCTCACGGAACGCAAGCCACGCTGGAGTTCACGCTGGAGCCCCCGGTATCAGCGTGGCAGGCCGTCTCGGCAACGAGCGACGGCTCCCATGCAAAGTACGAAGGCGATGGCTATATTCTGGACATCACAGAGGACCGCCGTCAAGACCACACGCTGTTTGAGTTCCACCTGCGGCGCGCAGGCGGGGAGCCATTCACGATTCACCAATATGTTGTGAAGACCGAGAGCAGCTCGGTCCGGCTTGACAGAGTTTGGCTGCCCTGGCATCTCAACTGGTTTATCGAGCCTCACGGGCTCTTTCCCCACAGTGTACGCGAATCGCACAGCCGCCACCGCCAACTCGGCGAAATTCATCGTACAATGGCCGATCGGCGCATCCCGATCGCGATTGGCATGGACAGGGGCGGCGCAACCGTTCATGCCTACGGCTTTCTTGACCAGAGCATCGAAACCGAAATTCAGTACCGCACCATGACCCATTACGCTTCCGGGCTGCAACCCAAGGGCACAGTTCGCTATGAGCTGTCGAGGCCTATCGACGGTTACACGCTGGGCCCGCTAACCGAACACAGAGACGGCTTTTTCGTAGCAAGCGGTCCGTCCTGGTTCGACACGATGCAGACCTACCGCGCGTTGCACGATGAGAAGTTGGACAGGACAATGCGGCCCAGCCCGGACGCGGCCTGGGAGCCGCTCTGGGTGCCCTGGGGCGGCGCGGAGGGCAACTGGGAGTGGGGACGCGAAGAGGCGCTTGAGGCGGATGAAGTATTGGCCGGCGCGCAGATCGCAGCCGAGTTGGGCATGCGCGGCATGATCAACTGGGGTGGGTGGTTCAGGGACATGTTGCCCCACTACTACGGTGTCGAAGACATGATTTGGGCGTACCCGGACGACGTCGGCGACTTCGTGCCGGTGCCGCGCAAGTACCCCGACCTGCGGGCGTTTGTCGACAAACTGCACGCGACCGGCATCCGCGTCATGCCCTGGGTCTCGCCGTGGATGGCCGGACGCGGCACGAAGATCAGAGATCAACTCAAGCATGCCCTGATCGAAGTGGACCTGGATCCCTCCGACCGCTGGTATAATGAGGCGACCTCGCGGCTCTGTCCGCGCCATCCCTTCACCCAGGAATACGTGCCTGAACTGATGGCGCGGTTGATGCGCGAGTACAACTTTGACGGCTACTGCGTCGATATGATCGATTCGTGGGTGATGGAGCCTTGCACCGCGGACCACGAACACAACTACAGTTCGGTCGGGCAGGCCATGGCCGAAACCTTCGCGCGCATGAGGGAGGCCATGGACGCGGTGAACCCCAACGCGGTGATCGAGTTCAGGGTGATGTACTCCAACATCAGCAACCTGTATAATGCTACCGCCCACCGCGCGCCCGACACCGGCTTCACCTCTTCCTACGATGCCGACCGGCGCTGCTGCCTGTTGCTGCGCTCCTATGTTCCGCCCGGCCTGGCGGTCCATTTCGACCCGCTTTGGTGGCATCGCGATGAGAAGAACGAGTCGGTGGCCAAGATGTTGTCAACGATGGTGGTCTCGGGCGTGCCGCAACTGGGCGTTGACCTTGTGAACATGCCGGCGGCGCATCGAGCGCTGGTCAAGGCGTGGCTGTCCTTCTACCATGAACACAAAGAGGACTTTCGCTACGGGCAGATGAGGCCGGTACAGAACGATCTGTTGTTCTCGACGATCAAGGTTGAGCGAGGCGCGAAAGCGTTCGTCAGCTACGCTCAATATCCGGCGCTGCGAGTGCCTCTAAGTCCCGACGCAGCCGAAATCTACCTGTTCAACTGCACAAACGACGATGCGTTCCACACGATTCTGAATCACGTCGAGGGAGAATTCCTCGCTGTCGTACACAACTACGATCTGACGCCGATGACGGAAGCAAGCCTGTGCGCCGCCAACGGATCGCTGCTGGTCGACCTAGACGTTCCCGAGGGCGGATTAGTCGCACTCACCAGGATTTGAGGACTCTCTTTGAGAATCATTGATGTGAAGGCAGCGGAGATTGATCTCGGCGCGATGCGGGCCAAGCGCAGCCGCAGCCGAGATGAGCGCGCCCGCAGTTCCTCTTACCAGTGGGAGGGACTTGAACCGGCAAGCCCCATGGCACGCTACCCGGCCTACAAGGGGCGCAGATCCAAGTGGTCAACCAAGTGGAAGAGCACGGCCTGCATCGTTACCGCGGCAGACGGCACGTTTGGCCTGGGTATCTCCAACTTTGCGGGACCTGTCGTCAGGCTCATCAATGATCATTTCGGCCCGCGCATCGTGGGCGAAAACTGCATGGCCACGGAGAAGATCTTCGACATGATGGCGCGCCTTGCCACGCCATACGGAAGCTACGGGCTGGCCAGCTACGCCATCAGCGCCGTTGACCTGGCGCTCTGGGATCTGAAAGGGAAGATTCTGGACCGCCCCGTCTATGAACTCTTGGGCGGCCCCCAAAAGGAGAAGGTTTTCTGTTACGCCACCGGCTTTGACAGCGCCTGGTACATGGAGTTGGGCTTTCGAGCCATGAAGTTGCCCCTGCCCTACGGCCCCGCAGATGGCCTGGAAGGTCTCAACAAGGCGGAAGAAATGGTCGCCGCCGTGCGCGCACAGATCGGGCCCAACGTGGATCTGATGCTGGACTGTTGGATGGCCCTGGACGTAGACTACGCGGTTCGCCTGGCCGAGACGCTGCGGCCTTATCGCCTCAGGTGGATCGAAGATTACCTGTTGCCGGAGGACATGGACGGCTTCGCGCAGGTGCGCCAGCGCCTGCCCTGGCAGACACTGGCGGCCGGAGAACACTGGTATATGCCGCAGACATTTTCGCAGGCGGCCAGCCGACGTCTGGTGGATATCTTCCAGCCGGACCCGTTGTGGGCGGGCGGGATCTCAGCCTGCCTGCGCATCTGCCACATCGCCGAGGCAGCCGGGCTTGAGGTCATCCTGCACGGCGGCATGAACTATCCCTACGGACAGCATCTCGCTTTTGCCATGCCCGCCATCACCTGGGGCGAACGCTCGGGAGGTGTCTCTGCGCCCGGCGTGCCTCTGGCAGAGACGGTCCTGCTGCCCGGAACGGCTGTGATCGAGGACGGCTGCCTCGTCCCCAGCGACGCGCCCGGCTTCGGAATCGAGGTGGACGCGGCGTGGCTGGATAGCATCTGAAAGTCGGACAGAAGGCTGTGGTGAGCAACTGTGTCAACTGGAACGCTTTTGTCAGACAGGGGCGCCAATAGCGGGCTGCGCGTCGGCATCGTCGGCGGTTCCATCGCCGGCTGCGCCGCGGCGATAGAGCTTGAACGCGCCGGCTGCGATGTTACGATTTTTGAGCGCTCCTCCGGCTCGCTCAAGGACCGCGGCGCCGGTATCGGCATCCCTTTCGCCCTGGTCGAACTGCTGCAGAGCCGTGACCTCTTCGACGCCGACATGGCGATTGTGCCGATAAAAATGCGCCACTTCGTGACCCGCTCCCGCAACGTTGATCGCATTCTCTGGAAACAGGGCTTTGTCATCGCCGCCACCAGTTGGGACGCGCTCTACCAGAATCTGCGCGAACGCGTGCGCGACGACATCTATCGCCAGGGCAGCGAAGTAACTGCGCTTCATGCGACCGCCGAAGGCGCCGTCGTCGAGCTTGCCACAGGCCAGCAGACTGCTTTCGATCTAGTCGTCTGCGCGGACGGTTATATGTCAACCGGTCGACGCAGACTGTTCCCCGCGCAGACGCTGCGCTACGGCGGCTACATCATGTGGCGGGGCCTGCTCGAAGAGGGCCTAGTCAGCGACATCGAGCCCTTCGAAGGGGTGAACATCTTTGCCGTTTCGCCGCTGGGCCATCTCATCGCCTACCTGGTTCCGGGCAAGCAGGGCGAGACGCAACCTGGTAAGAGGCGGCTCAACTGGGGCTGGTATGTCAACACGCCGCAAAGCGATCTGGCGCATGCGCTAACGGACCGCAACGGCAAGACGCACGCCACGTCGCTGCCCGCCGGAAGCATTTCGGATGAACGCGCCGCTCAACTGCGCGCCCAGGCCAGCAACTTCATGCCCGGCTTCGTTGCCGAGGCGATTGCCCGTACTGAGCGGCCCTTCATCCAGGCGATCTTCGACCTGCAAGTTCCGAACTACCGCAAAGGCAACATCCTGCTGCTCGGCGACGCCTCTTCGGTTGCCCGACCCCATGCCGCCGCCGGCGCGACAAAGGCGCTGTACAGCGCGATCGCCCTGGCAGAACTCCTCAAGACGCAGCCTACAAAGGATGCGGCCCTGACGTTGTGGAATGAGGAGCAGAGCAGAGAGGGCGGTCGGCTCGTGTCGCTGTCGCAAAGGCTGGGCCAGGCCCTACAGGATCCGGCGAGGGACTGGGCCAGCATGGACGAAAAAGACATGAGGCGCTGGTGGAAGGGAGTGATCGGAGACGAAAAGTGGTTCGTCATGACTGATGAGGATTGATCGAACGGTGATGCGTCGGCGCCGTCAATGACCCGAATCAACCCAACGCGGACGAAGCAAACTGTTGCTCACGGGAGGAAGACCCATGGCAGAGTTACTCTCAGGCAAAGTCGCGCTCGTAACCGGCAGCGCATCCGGAATCGGTCGCGCGACCGCGCTGGCCTGCGCCCGCGAGGGCGCCAAGACAGTTGTCTCTGACGTTGACGTTGCCGGAGGCGGCCAAACCGTCGGCATGATCGAGAGCGCCGGTGGAGAGGCAATATTTGTCAGAGCCGATGTGACGGCAGACGACGAGGTCGCCGCCCTGGTCCAAATGACTGTAGCTGCCTACGGGCAGCTGGACTGCGCCTTCAATAATGCGGGCATTGAGTGCGAATACACGCACCCGGAGCAAAGATTCACGGAGGAGACTTTCCACGCCACCGTCGATACGAATCTCAAAGGTGTCTGGCTCTGCATGAAATACGAGATCCAACAGATGCTTGATCAGGGTTTCGGCGCAATCGTCAACTCATCGTCAATCGCCGGCCTGGTCGGCATTGCCCGCCAACCGATTTATGTGGCGAGCAAGCACGCTGTCGCCGGCATCACGAAGTCGGCCGCGGTCGAGTATGCCGACCAGGGCATCCGCATCAACGCCGTCGCTCCCGGCCTGGTTGACACCCCTATCATGGATCGCATCTACGCCAGCAACCCCGAATTGAGGGCGGAAGCCGATGACTGGCAGCCAATTGGCCGTACCGCCCGGCCCGAGGAGATCGCCGAGGCCGTCGTCTGGCTTTGCTCCGACAAGGCATCGTTTGTCGTCGGCCACGTCATGGTCGTTGATGGCGGATTCGTCGCCCGCTAGCCTCGTCCCAAGACCAAGCGCCTCCGCGCGCAGAACGGCCGCCATGCGAAGTTGCTGAGCGCGCATCATCGGCTCTTGACAGATAGCGCCTTCTGTGCGATAATGTCGCCATATCCTAAACCAAAGGAGGTGATGCCCAATGGATAATTGTAGTCGTAGTACTGGTCCGGTAGCATCACCTCTGGAGATTGCTCTCTAGGGAATGCTATCGGACCAGAAGCCGCAAGACCCCGTCAACGACGGGGTCTTGTACTTTCCGGGCCATGCAGGCGCCGCCACGCCGCGTTCATGCGGGCCAAACCCTGGTGCGCTCCCCCGCTGGAATTACCGGGGACGCTTGACAGTGGGACGCGTGGAAGGTATACTCTGTTTTGTGAATGGATTCACAATATGGCAGTCTTGATCCGGGCTTAAGCCTCTTGCGCATGCCCGGATCAGTCGTTGTTCAGATAAGATAGCGCGCCGATTCAGAGCGCGATAAGGAGAATTCCCATGACCAGCGCTGTCGTCCCGATGGAGAGGCGACCGGCTCCCCCCTCCCCCAAGGCCAACCCGGTATTCGGCACCGCCAAGCGGCTTCAACGTGATCCCCTCGGCTGCTTAGAGTCGTTTGTCGCAGAGGTCGGCCCCGCCGCCCACTACCGGTTCCTCCTCAACAGGTGGGGCTACCTCTTTGTTCACCCCGAACACAACCAGCACCTCTTGCAGGACAACTACAAGAATTACACGAAGTTGCCCCATCCCACATTTCGACTGCTGTTGCCGCTGCTCGGCAAGGGTCTCCTGACCAATGACGGCGAGTCCTGGTTGCAGCAGCGGCGCCTGGCTCAACCGGCATTTCACCGCGAACAGATCCATGCCTTCGGTCAGACGATGACCGCGGCGGCGGAGAAACGGTTCAGCCGCTGGGAAGCGTCCGCCCGCGCCAAGGAGGTCGTTGCTTTCGATCGCGAAATGATGGAGATGACCTTTGAAATCGCAGGCAGGACGCTTTTCAGCGTGGACCTGACAGCCGAGGCGCGCGAAATCGGCAATATCTTTAACAGGTTGAATGCACTCTTCATCCAAATGGCGTTGGAGGCGTTCTCTCTCTATACGTTGGAGATTCCGTTTTGGCCCAGGACCAGAAAGATTAACCGTGACATTCGGGCGCTTGATCAGCTGATCTACGACATGATTGCGCAGCGAAGCCAAGCCGACGATGCCGGCAACGACCTCTTGGGAATGCTGCTGTCCGCGCGCGATGAAGACACTGGCATCGGCATGAGCGAGAAACAGATACGCGATGAGGCGCTCACGCTTCTGATTGCCGGGCACGAAACGACGTCGCTTCTGCTGACCTGGTTCTTCTACTGCCTTGGCAGATACCCGGAGGTGGAGGCGCAGCTGCACGACGAAGTGGACCGGACACTCAATGGGCGCCTGCCTACGATGGAGGACATTCCCAAACTGGTGTACACGCGCCAAGTGCTTGACGAGACCATGCGGCTCTATCCGCCGGCCTATGCGCTGTCACGCGCCTGCAACGCGGCCGACGTCATCGGCGGCTTCGCGATTACGCCTCAGTCCGTGGTCACTCTCAGCCCCTACATCACGCACAGGCTGCCCGAGTTCTGGCGCGACCCGCTCAGGTTCGACCCGGAGCGGTTCACTCCGGCCAACAGCGCCGGCCGCCACCGATATGCCTATCTTCCCTTCGGAGCCGGGCCTCGTCAATGTATCGGCAACGGGTTTGCGCTGGCAGAGGGCGTTTTGGTGGTGGCGGCAATTGCCCAGCGTTTCCGCCTGCGTATTCCCGCCGGCCATACGGCAGAACTGGCTCCGCAGATCACCCTGCATCCCAAAGGGGGGATGCCGTTGCAGTTTGAACTTCGCTGAACAGCCCCTTGACTCTGTCCGCCGGGACGCGACTGTCTCGGCGGCGATTTCACCTAACTACAAGCCGGTCAATTCATTGTGGCTTCCCGGCGCGGGTGCTATACTGGCACCGAAAGCGCCAACATGGCGCGCTCCAGATGCGCGCGACCAGGTTCAGCTACAAGGAGCCAGTGCCCGATGGCAAAGAAATCGTTGATGGTATGGGGCGGCTGGGAAGGCCACGAGCCGAAACAGTGCGTGGACATTTTCGCGCCGTTGATACGCGATGCCGGCTTTGAGGTGGATGTCGAAACCTCTCTCGATGTTTATACTGATGCCGCGCGCATGGCCGCCTATGATGTCATCACCCAGGTTCATACGATGAGCTCGATCACGAAGGTGCAGGAAAAGGGGCTACTCGACACGATTGCGGCCGGGACAGGATTTGCCGGATGGCACGGCGGCATGGCGGACGCGTTCCGCCAGAACACGGAGTACCAGTTCATGGTCGGCGGCCAGTGGGTGGCCCACCCGGGCAACATCGTCGACTACACGGTCAACATCGTTGACCAGGCCGACCCGATCACCGCCGGGCTGGACGACTTCCGCATGCACAGCGAGCAGTATCTCTTGCAGGTTGATCCCAGCAACGAAGTGCTCGCTACGACAACCTTCTCCGGCGAGCACGCGCCCTGGATCGAAGGCACAGTCATGCCGGTTGTGTGGAAGCGGCGCTGGGGCCAGGGCAGGATTTTCTACTGCTCATTGGGGCACGTGGCGAGGGATTTTGATGTGCCCGAGGCCAGAGAGATCGTACGCCGCGGCATCATCTGGGCCGCCAGAGATTGACAAGCGCCGAACAATATGACTACTTTGGGGAAGGCAACAGTTCAAACGTAGGGGGAACCAGCGATGAGACTGCCAGCGCGCATCGGCCTGGTCGGTTGCGGCATTATCAGCAGCCGCTATCTCGAGAATATCCAGAAACTGCCCGAGATCGACATCGTGGCCTGCGCCGATCTCGTGTCATCCGCAGCCGAAGCGCAGGCCCGGAAGTACGGCATCAGCGCGCTTTCACCCGACGAACTGTACGCTGCGCCCGACATCGACATGGTGCTCAATCTCACCTCTCCCAACGCGCACGATGTCGTCTGCAAAGCGGCATTGGAGGCGGGCAAGCCGGCCTATTCCGAAAAGCCTCTGGCGGCCAGGTTTGCCCAGGGCGAGCAACTGCTTGCGCTTGCCAGGGAGAAGAATCTGCGCATCGGCTGCGCGCCCGACACCTTTCTCGGCGCAGGCTTTCAGTCGGCGCGCCGCTATCTGGACGAAGGACTAATCGGCGCGCCCGTCGCCGTCAACGCCTTCCTGATGTGGCGGGGGCACGAGCACTGGCACCCCAACCCAGAGTACTACTACAAACCGGGCGGCGGCCCGATGCTGGATATGGGCGTCTATTACCTGACGGCGCTCGTGCATCTGCTCGGCCCGGTGCGCCGCGTGACCGGCTCGGCGCGCGCCACTTGGGCTGAGCGCACGATAAAGAGCGAGCCACTTCGAGGCCAGATCATCCACGTCGAAGTGCCCACCTATGTTGCCGGCGTGCTCGACTTTGAAAGCGGCGCGATCGGAACACTCGTCACCACCTTCGATGTGCAGGCGTCAGGGCTGCCAAACATTGAGATTTACGGTTCAACCGGCACGCTCAGCCTGCCCGATCCCAATACCTTTGGCGGGCCCCTCCAGCTGCGCAGCGCGGCCGACGATACGTGGCAAGAGCTGCCGCTGCGGTTCGGACACGATGACCGCAGCCGGGGCATCGGGCTTGCTGATATGGCTGTCAGCACGACTGAAGATCTGCCGCACCGGGCCAGCGGCGAAATGGCGCTGCATGTGCTGGAGATCATGGAGGCGATTCACGTGGCATCGGAAACGGGCCGCCATGTTGAGCTGACAACGCGCTGTGAACGCCCGCAACCACTGCCGGAAGGCGTCTATGCGGGCGTCCGGCCTGTCGAGTAATGGGTATGTCGAGTTGTGTACCTGCGCGGCGATTTACGCTATGAGCGTTACGAGGCGTCCATGTCTGTCCAGATGATTGACGGCGTGCCCGTCTGGGGGGATCCCCTCGACAACGCCGTTGATCAGATTCTCAATTGCGCAGGTGAAGCGACCGCCGCCGCGCTGATGGCGGACCATCACCTGGGGTACACCGTGCCCATCGGCGGCGTGGTGGCCTACGAAGACAAGCTCAACCCTGCGGGAGTCGGCTACGATATCGCCTGCGGAAACAAGGCCGTTCGCCTGGACGCGCCCGCCGCGGAAGTGAAGGCGCACATCAAGCCGATCATGGACGACATCTGGCACACGATCTCTTTCGGCGTCGGGCGTAAGAACAAGGAGCCGGTCGATCATCCTCTCCTTGAGAACGACCCGGCCTGGGCTTTGCCCGTTGCACGCAAGCAGAAGAAGCTCGCAGCCGAGCAACTAGGCACGGTCGGCAGCGGCAATCACTATGTGGACATCTTCGAGGATGAGCAGAGCCGTATCTGGCTGGGCGTCCACTTCGGTTCACGCGGGCTGGGACACCGTTTGGCGACGTATTTCATCAACGCCGCCGATCGCGAGCGAGGCGGCCGCGGCAAAGCTCCTGCCCTGCTCGACGTGGACACGGCGCTGGGCCAGGACTATCTCGCCTGTATGCTGCTGGCCGGACGCTACGCCTACGCCGGGCGCGACTGGGTCTGCCAGCGGGTGGCCTCTCTGCTGGGCGCACGCATCGAGGAAGAAATCCACAACCACCACAACTTCGCCTGGGAAGAGGAGCATGACGGCCGTTCGCTCTGGGTCACCCGCAAAGGGGCGACCCCGGCATTCCCCGGGCAGAAGGGCTTTGTCGGCGGCTCGATGGGGGACATTTCCGTCATTTTGGAAGGCGTGGAAAGCGAAGAAGGCCCGATGGCTCTCTTTTCGACCGTTCACGGCGCGGGCCGCGTGATGTCCCGCACACAGGCCGCGGGGCGTGTTCGCTGGAAAAAGGGGCGCAAAGTGCAGGTCAAGCAGGGCCAAATCGGGCGCAAGCAGATGCTCAACGCCGTGCGGCGCATGGGCGTGGAACTGCGCGGCGCCGGAACCGACGAATCGCCCCAGGTCTACAAACGCCTGCCCGAAGTCCTTGAGCACCACAGCCAGTCGATCCGCATTCTCCACACCCTGACGCCGTTCGGCGTGGCCATGGCCGGTGAGAACGAGTTCGACCCCTATCGAGACTGACAGGAAACTGGCGGTCTACGTTTCGCCGCTTCCAACAAGCCCCTTGGACTCGGCCTCGGCCAACACCGCCTGAATCGTCTCCACCAGTTGGCGTGCGCCCTCGACGCTCAACTCCACCGCGACCCGTGCGCTCGGGCCATAGGCTTCGTTCACAAAGTCGATATTCAGCGCGTGCTCCTCAGGCGCGTGAAAGGGGTGATCCCAGCTCACGTTGGCCCGGCTCATGTCAAACCAGCCGTCCGCGCCCTTGCCGAACCCTGCCAGCGGGACTTTCTGGACGATCATCGTACACATGGTACTGCCCTCCCGTGTTGGTTTTCTCTTTGTCACCGGCTGCCCGCTGCCTCTTCACCCTGCCAAGGTCTGTCCCAGAAACGCCCAGATTTTCTCCCAGCCGTCGACCGCCTGGGCTTGACGATAATTGGGCCGGTGGTAGTAGAAGAAGCCGTGCCCTGCGCCCTCGTACATATGAAATTCGAACGCTTTGCCCTGCTGTTTGAGGGCATCTTCATGTTGGGCAACTTCGGCCGGCGTCGGGCTGTGATCCTCCTCGCCGAACAGGCCCAGGATCGGGCAATTGAGGTCGGCGGTGTAGTCGATCGGCGCAACCGGGCGTTGGGACGTAAGCTGATCGGCCTGCATGACGACGCCGCCGCCCCAGCAGTCGACCACGGCATCAAATCCGGCGACGCGACACGCCACCAGCAGCGCCTGCCGTCCGCCGGAGCAGGTTCCGAATACGCCGACTTTGCCGCTCACATAAGGAAGCGCCCGCAGATAGCGCATGGCTGCCCCCAAGTCGGCGACGGCCGTGTCGTCGGGCACGCCCCCCTCTGCGCGCGCGGCCGCGGCCACATCCTCCGGCGAGCCGTGCCCGAAGCGCTCGTACAAGTTCGGCGACAGCGCGGCGTAGCCGTGATGAGCGAACCTGCGCGCGGCCTCCCGATACCACTCGTCCCAGCCGGGCATGTGGTGGACGAGAACCATGCCGGGAAAAGGGCCGGCTCCCAGGGGGCGGGCAAAGTATGCGTGGACGCTATCGCCGTCTGCTCCCTGCATTACGACCGTCTCCGCCAGCATTCCTTCGTATTGTTCGGTTGTATACATGATCTCTCCTCTCGTGGTTAAAAAAGTTGCCTCGCTGCGTCGCGCTCGGATCTACTTCCTGGTCATCGCTGTAGCCTGTCCACCTGAAAAGCAAATGTGTAACGATCGTCTCCCCTCCCCTCACCGCCGCCAGGCTTCGGTCATGTTATGCTGCGGCAACTTCGCTGCCAGCAGGCCGCTCTTGTCCGCGGTGGAGTAGCGGTCAAAGTAGGAGTCCATCAGATCGGACAGATGCGCGGCCACCGACAGGTACGCTGGATCGTCGATCAGGTTACGGCTCTCGCGCGGGTCAGCCTCCAGGTCGAAGAGTTCGTGAGGTCCGTTCGGATAGCGGCGCACCAGCTTTTGTTGGCGCGTGCGCGCCATTCGCATCGTTGCGTATTCGCCAAACTGGACATTGCGCCAACGTTCGCCTGTTGTGGAACTACATCAGGAGCGGCACCATACTCTCGCCCGCGTATTCGTGTGTTGAAGGCAGGTCTGCTCCCGCCGCCGCGGCCAAAGTTTGAAAGAGGTCCAGGTGATCGACCAACGCATCGCGGCGCACGCCAACCGGGAAAACGCCGGGCCAACTCAGGATCAGCGGCACCCGGATCGACTCTTCAAGCATGTTGAGCGGCAGGGTGGCGTTGCCCTTGCCCCAGACCCCGTGATGACCGCAGTTGAGCCCGTGATCTGAAGCATATACCACCAACGTGTTCTCCTGTTGGCCTGCCTCTTCCACAACATTCTGCAGACGCCCCACGTTCTCATCGACATGACTGACCGCCGCGTAGTACTCGGCACAGGCCTGGCGCGCGCGGTTGCGGTCTACGCTCAGCGATTCCAGCGCGTGTTCACCAAACGGATAGGACTCGCCCAGGGGAATGTCGGCAAAGGCTGCGTCGCGGTACAGATCGACCAGCCTTTGCGGATGGCCCTGCCAGGGGCTGTGCGTGGCGGTCAGGCCGACGATCAGGAAGAAAGGACGTCCGTCAGTCGTCCTCACAAATGCGCTGGCCTTCTCAGCAATGATGTCATCGGTGTATCCGCCAAGGCTTGCCATCCGGCCCTGGTCGCAAAACTGGCGCGACCCATGGTGGAGAAGCGGGTAGGCGCTGCCCACACTGAACCAGAAGTCGAAGCCCGGCGCCGGCCTGTCTTCATGGCCGAGATGCCACTTGCCGGCGAGGCCGGTCCGATAGCCGGCCATCTGCAGAAGCTGGGGCAGCGTCGGCACATCCGCCAGCCGGTTCACCCGGTCAAAAGACATCGCAATGTAGTCGTGGATGCCGTGCTGCGAAGGCGTCAGCCCGGTGAGCAGGGAAGCGCGCGCGGGGGAACAGACAGGCGTAGGCGTGAAAGCATTCTCCATTACAACACCGGCGGCGGCCAGCCGATCCAGGTTGGGCGTAAGCACTTCACGGTTGTCGTAGGGACTGCATGCCCATTGGCCGTGGTCGTCGGTGATGAAGAGCAGGATGTTGGGTTGAGCAGTCATCGCATCGGCAGGGTTGACAGTCGCACCGGCAAGAGCCGGTTTGACCCGTTTTGGCGGAAGCATTCTGTATGTATAATTCGACAATCAACTGCCGGCCGTCCTATTTGAGGCCACCTTCAACAAGGCAGTTCTGAAAGGAGGCTCCACCATGTCGATAGGCCACGAGCCCCAAACCGTGCAGCGCCAGCGCAACCCGGCGCCAAAGATAGCCTCTTTCGCAGTGGCACTCCTGCTGGCGGCATGCCAGTACGCGGTGGTGGCGCCAGGAACGCCGGCTGCGACACCGGCCGGTGCAGGCGCCGAGCCTGCCGCGTCAAGCCTGCAAATCGCTGCTGAGACAGCAGCCCCAAGCTCTGCTACAGCCGGCCTGATCCAGTTGCGGGACCCGCTTGATGAGCCGGAACAGTACTGCGTAGACGTGCCCGGCTTCGGGCGCAGCTTGAATCTGCAAGGTGCCCTCACTGCGCATACCTGCAAACCCGGCGCCGACGATGAGATGTTCCTCCTGGACGCGCCTTCTCCGGGCCAGATCTGGATGCCCGCGTACTCCATGTGCGTGGAAGCAAGCAGCGCTGATGCAGGATCAACCCTTCACCTGGCGGCATGTTCCGCCTCCCCGCTGCAACAGTTCCAGTACACCGACAGCGCCCTGATCCGCCTGGCGAGTGAAGCTGGCGAAGGCTTGTGCTTGACCGCGGCTTCCGGCACGGGTGAACCGACCGGCGGCCCCAGCCATCTGCGACGAGATCTTACGCTTGAATCCTGTGATCTGGTCGAAGCAGCCCGCTCACACTGGACTGTCGGTTCCGCAACAGTTATTGCGAGCGAGCCTCCGTCAGAGAAGTAGGCAGCCGCAGCGTTGCTGGCGATGCGGCTTCGCTTAAATGCCCGCGCTTGCCTACGCGCCTTCCACAGGAAACTGATCCAGCCCAAAAAGGTAGATGTCCGGTTCTTCGGGGGGTGTCGCGCCGCTTTCGATCAGCGCCTGCATGGCGTTGGCCATCACCGGGCCCAGGTAGTGCGGGCAGCTGCGGTAGAAGTCGGCCATACCTTCGGCCGAGTCGCCTACCCATTCGTCGCGGCCCTCGGCATGGTTGGAGACGATGCCGACCGAAGCCAGCCGAACGCCCGCCCTGTAATCTCGAGGGTCATGCGCACATTGCTCAACGCGGTGCGGGAAGCCAGCAGGGCCGGGCGCTGAAAGGCAACGCCGATCTGGTGTTGGCGGCAGGCGTTCTTTGGTGTGTCGCGATTGACCAGCACGTTGCCGCCACTGGGCAGCTCCAGCCCGGCGGCAATGCGCAGCAACGTCGTCTTGCCGCAGCCCGACGGGCCGATCAGAGTAACGAATTCGCCATCCTGAACCGTCAGGCTGACATTCTCCAGGGCAGACACCTGGCCAAACTGTTTTCTGACCTGCGTAAACTCGATAGTCAAAGTCGTCCTGTTCCTCGTGCCCGCCTACTTGCACGCGGCCAGTTCCAACTGCCCGAACTGCACCATTGACGCCACTTGAGAATTCCATCGTTCAGCCGACATGAGACCTAAAGTTGGTTGGTCAACACCGGTCACGAGGGGCTCCATCAATTCGAAGCGCCGCAATGCCAATTCTACAGTCAATGGGGCATCCACACCGTACTTGACTGCTATCTCAGCCGACGCTTCAGGATTCTCAAGCAGATAGGCGAGTCCCTGGGAAACCGCGGCCACATAGCGGCGCACCAGTTCAGGGTTTTGCGCCAAGGTCTCGCGCCGCACGACCATGACTTCCGAATAGTCATCCCAGCCCCATTCGCTGAACTGAAAGGCGACCCAGTTCATGTAGCCTTGCTCTTCCATAAAGCGCGGTTCGTTGATCAGCCAGCCCGCAGTGTAGTCCATCTCGCCCGCCAGTACAGGATCGGGCGTGAAGCCGGTCACGACGAGCTCCACCTGATCGGCGCCAATGTCATATTTGTGCGAAAAGAAGTCGAAAAAGTAGCCTTCGCCCTCATGGATTCCGACCTTCTTGCCGACAAAATCCTGGGGCGTAAGGCGCTTGCTTGATCGCTGATCCGGCGGCGTTTCGTGATCCAAACCCAGCCAGATGTATGGACTGTGATTGATCAGCGCGCCGACTGCTACGATATCAGCTTGGGAAGGGCCGGCGATCATGGCTGGAATCAGTCCTCCGCCGGCGCTGGCGGCAAAGTCCACCTCACCGTCAACCAGGGACTGCAAGTGCCCAAAGCCCGGCCCGCCGCGCAACAACTCGACTTCGAGACAGAGATCGTTGAAGAAGCCCAACTCCACAGCATTGTACCAGGGCGCTCCACCGTCGTTGAGAATCCAGGACATGCCGACTTTGATCTGATCGATGCTTTCACAGTCCATGGGTTCCCAAGCAGCATCAAGGTCGGGCAGGAGTTCATTGGTGAAGTAGCTCTCGGCGGGAAAATTCTGCTCTACGCAGGCAAGGATGCGTTCGAATTCGGCCTCGCTGCCGGCATCCGCCATTTCTTCGGTCTCTTCCTCTGCCGCCGGCGTGGCTTCCTGGGCGACCTGCGCATCGTCGGCGGGAGATGCGGCAGGGTTCTGCACCGCACACGCGCTCAGGATCAGGGCCAGGACCACCACAAGCAAGAGTGTAGTCTTTGAACAAAAAATGGTTTGGCGTCTCCTTGAAACAGGATTTTCAAGGGTGGATAACAGTTGCTCGATTACGGGACGAAAGAGGGCAGGCGGTCAAGGCAGGGCCGCCCTCAGTCGCCGGCAATTACGCATCCGCCGGGTAATCATCGCGGCGGAAATAGGCTTTGTCCAAGGTGCCCTTGCTCGACGTTACGTCGCTGGTCACCCAGTGCGTGGCATAGCCCCTGCGCCAACGATCCGACTCGTTGCGATGGGATGTGTGCAGCGTCTGGCTGTGGTGAAAGACGACGCCTCCCTTGCGAACCAGCGCCAGCGACTCCTTACTCAGATCGATGAGTTCGGGCGGCGGCACGAGGTTGTACGGCTCTCCGGGCACGGCTTTATGCGGCAGGACCGGGCCCTTGTGCGAGCCGTCGATGTAGCGCAGGCAGCCGTTTTCAGCGCCAACGTCATCCAGCGCAATCCAGGCGGTGATCACATGGTCGCCGGGGTCGCACTGGAAGTAGAAATTATCCTGGTGGTAGGGTTTGGCCGAGCCGAATTGGGGCGGCTTCATGAAGATCTGGTCGCCTGACAAGAGCGGCGGCGCGCCCAACAGTCCCGTCACCAGTTGCCTCAGCCGCCGATCCATGACGAACGCCTGAAACTCGCTTCGCTTCAGAAAGGGCCTGTCGATCTTGCGCGGCGCGATCTCCCCCTCAGCGGATGCGTCGACGACATAGTGATCATCGGCATCGCTAATCTCCTGCTTGCTCACCTCAAGCGCGATCCGGGCAATGCGGTCGGCCTCGTCGCAGCTGAAAACGCCCTCCACGACCGCCCAGCCCTTCTCCCAGTAATGATTATGTGCTTTGGGCTGCATAGACTCCTCCTCAACATAGTTGGCGTAACGATTTCGTCCGACTCCAGCCTCGTTGCCGAACATTATGCCATAGTATCCCGGATTCCCATTTCTGCGCCAGGCAAAAATAAAAGCTGTTGCACTTCGCCGCACAATCAGGGACACATTTCTGGCTGACGAGCGCAGCCCAGTATGGGGGTGACGTCTGAGAAGGAGGCGATGCGGCCTGAAGGATGGGAAGCGGGAGGTGCCCTGGGAGGTCAATTACGCGAATTCATGGCGCAGGCGCTCGTAACGCTCGTACGAGCGTTACGAGCGTTGCACGAGCGTTTGCCCAAGAAGTTTTCGAATTGTGCGTATCTATTCGAGAACGGTTGACGTTCGGGAGGCTGATGCAGAGACAGAAGCAGGTGATACATGGGTGGGGGAAGAGAAAGCAGAAACCGTAAACCTGGCAATGGAGTGCGGGGTCCCAAATAGGATATTCAATTTAATTGAAATATGATGCCGTTCCGATTGAATGAAGCGCGCGTGGCAGGATGCTCCCGGTCAGATGCGCCCCCAATCCTGGCAGGCGCCCTGGCTGGCCAATCCTTGACATCGACGCTTAAATAGAGTAACATTGTCGCTGTCCGATGTTGAAGTTATGAACTGTAAACTGGCGCCAACATCGCCAATTGTCCCTCGAGCGTGGAACCGCTGCGTCCGCCTGCGGTTTTCTTTTCAGTAATCCATTCGCAGAAATCACAAGCGTTGTTGTTTCAGCGTATCGCGAATCTGCATGAACCAACCTGCAATCGGTATCGTCTATACCGTAAGCGCCGCCACCCGAAATGAAGAGTGCAGCGGTCGGGAGCGGGCCTAGCTACTTTCCATCCAATTCGGTCCTTACCTTGCCTCGTATCCTTACATGCTCCAGGACCAGGACCGGGTCGCCGAGCCGCCAAGCCGCGACTATCTGTTGGGCACGGACGATCTCGGACGCGATATGTTGAGCCGCATCATGTGGGGCGCGCACACTGCAGGGATCGTTGCGATTGTCTCGACGATGTTCAGTCTGATCTTAGGGATCATTCTCGGCGGTATCGCAGCCTACATGGGCAGTTGGGCAGACTGGCTGATCAGCCGCGCCGTCGATGTTACGATGTCGATTCCCCAACTCCTCTTCGGCTTCCCGATGGCCGCCACATTTCGTAAACCTGTTTCAGACTGGGTTGACAAGATGTACGCCAATACGGGGATAGAGTTTTTCTCCACGCCAACCTATGTCGTTCTTATCGTCATTTTCGGAGTGCTTGCCCTGATCCAGTGGCCCTGCTACGCCCACCTGATCCGCCGACAGATCCTTTCGCTGCGCGAGAAAGAGTTCATAGAGGCAGCGCGTGCGGTCGGCGTTAGCCAGACAAAAGTCCTGCTTAAACATCTGATTCCGAACGCGCTGGGTCCCCTTATCGTGGCCGTTACCTTTGGCTTCGGCAGCGCGATCGTCGCCGAATTGGGCTTGAGCTATCTGGGAATTGGCGTGCAGCCGCCCCAGGCGAGCTGGGGCGCGATGATCGCCGACAACCAGTTGAGCTGGCGCCACCGCCCCTGGTTCGTCGCAGTGCCCGGCCTCACCATCGCCATCGTTTCCCTGGGAATCAACTTTCTCGGAGACGGTCTGAACCATGGGCTGAACCCGCGCCGGGCCGATTCCTGAGTGTCTTCCGTGCGGTCGCAATTTTCCAAATCACGCTATCTACATGTCGTTGGCGATTGAGCAAGAAATTCGCGAGTTGGCTGCCCGTCATCTCTTGAATTTGCAGCGTAAGATATCAGACCGGATAGAGGAAATGAGAGAGGATGACACGTCTCATTTTCTGATTTATCGCGTTTTGGGAGTTTCGTCGGGAGAAGGCCAACTGATCGATGTGTATCAGAACAAGGGCCGTTTCCTCTACAATACTGCGGGCAGGTTTGTGGAAGAAGCGACCAAGCTGTGTTTTCGCGCCAAGTATCCCGACTCGGGAAGCATGAGGATTCCAAATACCAGGGGAAGTCGACCGAGAAATTTCGAGATTGACTGTTTGGAAGGGCTTGATGCCATAGAAATTAAGTGGCGCGACGCGACAACAGACGGAGATCACATCACAAAAGAGCATACTCGTATCAGAACGATTGCTGACGCTGGATACATACCAATCCGCGCTATGTATTACTATCCGAATCGAAGCCAAGCCATTCGTATTCAGGAAACTTTGTCCACGCTTTATTCAGGAGTCGATGGGCAATACTATTATGGAGAGTCGGCTTGGGACTATGTAAACAAGCGAACTGATATTGACCTGAAGGCAATCCTCGAAATGCTTGCCGACGAAAACACAAAGAACCAAACATGAAAGCGCAACTGTTTCAAGGCGATTGCTTGGACATCATACGAAGCTTGGATTCCTGCCGCTTCCACCTGGTCTATCTTGACCCGCCTTTTTTCAGCCAGAAGACACATCGGCTGCTGACAAGAGATCGTCAACGAGCGTTCTCGTTTGATGACGTATGGTCCTCACATACTGCATATGCCGACTTTTTGTATGAGCGGCTGGAAGAAATAAGACGAGTCATGCACACGGAGGGCTCGATCTTTTTCCATTGTGATCGGAATGCCTCACACATTATCCGATTTCTTTTGGACGAACTGTTCGGCGCCGAAAATTTTCGGTCGGAGATAATTTGGCATTTCAGGCGATGGTCAAGTTCGCAGAAAAAGCTCCTTCCCGCCCACCAGACGATTTTCTTTTACACGAAGTCCGACACCTACACATTTAACACGATCTATGATGACTATTCCACGGCCACGAACGTCGATCAGATCCTTCAACGACGCAAGCGTGATGCGCATGGAAAGGCTGTCTATGATCGGGACGATAACGGCGAAATCATTCCGGGAGGGGCGAAGAAGGGCGTTCCTCTCAGCGATGTGTGGCAAATTCCCTTTCTGAATCCAAAAGCGAAGGAGAGAGTCGGGTATCCGACGCAGAAGCCGGTTCTTCTCCTCGAACGGATTATCCAAATTGCTTCCAATGAACATGACATTGTTCTCGATCCCTTCTGCGGGAGTGGCACAACGTTGGTAGCTGCAATGCTTTCGAATCGTCGATCCATCGGCATCGACATCTCGACTGATGCCATCGAAATCGCGCGAAGGAGACTTGCCAAGCCGATCAAGTCAGAATCGAATCTGTTGAAGGCAGGACGCGAAGCATACAGGACGGCAGATGAAGAAGCGTTAGCCCTTTTGAAAGGGCTTGACATTGTGCCGGTACAACGAAACAAGGGAATCGACGCCTTTCTGAAGGACGACATAGATGGCCGCCTGATCCCAATCCGTATTCAACGACTCGACGAGACGATTCCTGAAGCTGCCGCCCAATTGTATAATGCTGCAAAGACTAAGGGAGCACCTCTGATGTTTCTGATCGCAATACAAGAGGGAGGCTACTTCCCATTCGCAAATGAACTTCCCTCAGAAGTCTGTATCATTGATGGGCCGGCCCTATCCGTTGCAAAATCCATTGAAAGATTCAAAATTGAATTTCAGGATAGGCCTTCCCACTCAACTGAAGCAACCCCCAATCCATGAAAGAGTAAAGAGCGCACAGAGTGCAATGCCTCCGCAGACGCGGTGGCCGATCTTGACGGGTATTATCAGGAGGAACTGCGCATGTACGATTGGACTGTGCTGAATCAAGCAGTCATGGCGGCGCTCGCCGGCGGCAGCGTCGGCGCGCCGGTCTTTGTGCGCTGGACAGCATCCGCCGCGCAAAGCAAGGACGACCTCCGGCCGCTTCTGGTGGAGATGAGCGCCTACACCGAAATTTGGCTGGCCGCCCGCCCGCGGCGACTCTATGCGACGGGCGCTGAATCGCAAGGTCATCTCTCCCTGTCGCTCGAATATGACAACGGCAGTTCGGCGCTGCTTGCCCTGACGCTGGCGCACGGTCAACCCTTGACCGACATTGCCATCTACGGCGCAAACGGCGTAATCTATCACCGAGATGCGACGATTCCATCCCCTGGCAGCGGCGCTGTTCTAGCGACGGGCGATGACGCAGGCCGGCCCGCCGCGCTTTCCGCCGCCGATGCGCTGAACGCGGTTGACCGATCGCTGGCAGGAGCCCAGCCGGTTTTCCTGTCCAGTCAAGGAGGCCGATAATGAGCGTGCAACAGTTTGGCGTCCTTCTCGTGTCAGGCAGGCTGACGCACCAGGAAAACTATGCTCTCAACCTGCGCGCCGACCCCCGCTGCATAGTTGTTGGGCTGAGTGATGAAACGGAAATCAGTTCTGAGCGCGCGCAGTTGAACCGCCAATTCGCCGAGGACATGGGTATCCCCTACTGGCACAACCTGGACGAGGCGCTGGCCAGAGAGGACGTTCAGATCGTATCGATCTGCGCCGAGCCGGAACGTCGCGCCCGCATCGTGGCCCGCTGCGCCGAGGCCGGCAAGCACGTTTACATCGATAAGCCGCTGACCCCCTATCTGGCCGATGCCGACGCGGCCGTCGCCGCGGTCGAAAGGGCAGGCGTCCGCAGCCAGATGTTCAGCTCAAATCATCAGGCGTGGGTGCAACAGGCGCGCCAGGTAGTCGATTCGGGCGAACTGGGCGACCTGGTGGCCATTCACGTCGACAATCTGTTTGCCAAAGGGCCCGGCGGCACCGCGACGCTGGGCAGGCCGCGGCAGGCAATCTACCCACCGGTTATCTCCAATTTCGTCGACGCCAAGGCCGAACTGTACGCGATGGGCGTCTACGCGCTGGGGCTGGTCTGCCTGATCGCCGGGCGCGCAGTCGAGACCGTTTACGGCAGCACGGCCAACTACTTCTTCGCGGCCCACCAACGCCGCAACGTCGAGGATTTCGGCTACCTCTCGCTCACGCTGGAAGGCGGCGCGACCGCGACCGTCACCGGCGGGCGCGTGGGATGGACGAGCCACCCGGCCGGCGGCGTCAATCAAATCTACCTGATCGGCACGCAAGGCTCCTTGCTGGTTGACGCCAACCGGCCCCGCCTGGAGATTTACAACGCTGAGCCGCCGTGGACGGCGCCGCCGGTCAACCCGCGCGATCCGATGGGTTTCTGGCGAACGGCGCAGGAAGAGGTCAACGCCCAACCCAAACGCACGCTCGCTCCACTTGCCGACATGCTGGACGACCGCAGCGACGCCAGCCACTTTATCGACTGCATTGTCGAGGGGCGCGAAAGCGGAATGAACGCGCGGCAGGCCGCTATGCTGACCGAGATCCTGTTGGCGGGATACAAGTCCGCCGCCGAAGGAGTCGTTGTCAGGCTGCCGCTGGCGCGCCCGCGATAGCGATGGGCTGGGGACAGAGTACTGACCGATCGTTAGTTCCGCGACCCGAGCGGGCATAAATTGAAACCAATTTACGGTCTTCTCCAAAAGAACAGGGGCCCCATATGACAACATCCAAACGCCATTCAGCCGAGTATCTGCAAGAGATCAGCCGCAAGCTGTTTGCCGCCGCGGGAACGCCGGACGACATCGCCGCCACGATCGCGCAAATCCTCGTCAACGCCAACCTCGCCGGACACGACTCCCACGGCGTCCAGTTTGTCCCCATGTACCTCGATCGAATCGAGGCGGGCGAAATCGCACAGACCGCCTACCCGGAAATCGTGCGCGAGACCGTTAATACCTTGCATGTGGACGGCCACAAGGGCTTCGGCCACTACATGAGCCGCCAGGCAATGGATTGGGCGATAGACAGGGCCAGACGGTCAACCGTCTGCTGCGTCACATTCGAGAACACGACTCACATCGGCCGCCTGGGAGAGTACGCCGAGCAGGCCGCCAAAGCTGGCTGCGTTACCATGATCACATTGGGCTGGGCTTCCGGAGGCGTTTCGCAGGTGGTCCCCTTCGGCGGCGCGCAGGGCGTGCTGGGAACCAATCCAATTGCGGTAGGCATTCCGACCGGCGATGACGCTCCCTTTGTCATCGACTTTGCCACCAGCGTAATCGCCGGGGGCAAGGTCATGGTCGCCCGCAGCAAAGGCGTTGACCTGCCGCCGGGCGCCATTGTAGATAAGCACGGGCGCCCCAGCACCGATCCGGCGGCCTACTATGACGGCGGCTTCCTCCTGCCCTTTGGCGGCCACAAAGGCTACGCCCTGTCGCTTTTCTTCAGTCTCATCGGCGGGCTGGCCGGTGGTTTCGCCAGCGAACACACGGCCATGTCGGGTCTGTTCATGCAGGTCTATGACGTGGCCGCTTTCTCGCCCCTCGAAGAATATCAAAGGAATGTCCGTGCTGTCCTGGATGGCGTCAAGGCGACAACCCCGGCGCCGGGCTTCGACGAGGTCCTGGTTCCAGGCGACCTCGAACACCGCTCCCGGCAGCAGCGACTCACCGAGGGGATCGAAGTGCCGGCGGAAACTTTCGGCAAGATAGAAGAGTGGGCAGGTAAATTGGATGTTTCGATATAAGGAAGAGGAAGAACAGGAGGAGTTGAGAAATGGAGAAGAACTATCGCGTTGGCGTCGTCGGCCTCTCCGGCATCGCCGCCAACCGCCCTGCCGCTGAAACAGGCGCCATTCTGACGACGCCTAGCCCGACGTCACACCTGAGCGCCTACCACCTTCTGCCACAGACGGATGTGGTCGCCCTCTGTGAACTGAAGACGGAACTGTTCGAGAAGGTGGCGCAGACGTGGGGACAGGAGTTCGGAGAGCTTGAGACCTACACCGACTACCGCGCCATGATCGAGCGGGAAGAGCTGGATATCATCAGCGTCTGCACCTCCGACAACCGCCACGCCGACATCGTCGTCGCCGCCGCCGAAGCAGGCGTCAAGGGGATCATCTGCGAGAAACCGCTGGCAACGACGGTGGACGAATGCACACGCATGATCGAAGCCTGCGAGGCGAACGGCGCCTTGATCTCGGTCGACCACACCAACCGCTGGCGCCCCCATTACGACGTGGCCAGAGAGGCGATCCGCAACAGTTCGATCGGCAAGGTACATCGCATCATCGCCCACCTGGGCGGCCCGCGCGCGATGCTCTTCCGCAATGGCACGCACCTGGTCGACGGCGTCTGTTTCTTCGCCGACTCCGACCCGGAATGGGTCTTCGCCGAACTGGAACCGGGCTACGACCACTATGACAGGTATCTTGGGGATGGCGGTCGCGATCCGGCCACCGATCCGGCCGGCTCCGGCTTCATCCATTTCCGCAACGGCGTGCGTGCCTTTGTAAACGTCGCCAAAGGGCAGTACCCGGACAGCTTTCGCTTCCAGGTCTTTGGCGAAACCGGCTTGATCGAAGTCCACAACAACCGGGTCATTCGCCACGGCCGCGATACGACCGAGTTCTTCCCCCTCCCCTTGCACCAGCTCACCGGCATCCCGGCCTGCGTCGCCGAGTTGATCGACGTGATCGAGAATGGCGGCGACCTGCTCAGCCCGGCGAGGGAGGCCAAGAAGACGGTCGAGGTGCTTGTCGGCTTTCTGCAATCCCATGCGCGCGGCAACGTGCGCGTCGATCTGCCGCTGCCGCCGGGGCACTGAGATCGATGCGTGCAGTCGCGGACGACAGAAAGTTTGTCATCGCCGACTATAGCAACGATCAATTCCATGACGCCGCTTCGATGTTGGGCGCGCAACCGATCATCAGGGTCTATATCACCAACAAAGAGGAGTTGACATGACAACGTATCGAGCCGGTGTCATCGGCCACACCGGGCGCGGCAACTACGGCCACAGCCTGGATATCGTCTACCTGGGCATGGAGGAGATCGAACTGGTTGCCGTCGCCGACGCCGATGCCGACGGACTGGCCGCGGCCGGCGAGCGCCTCAATGTCGACCCCGCCAATCGCTACCAGGACTATCACCGGATGCTGGCTGAAGAGAAGCTGGATATTGTCAGCGTCGCCGTGCGCTGGCTGGACCAGCACCACGATATGGTGGTCGCCGCGGCGGCTGCCGGCGTGCGCGGCATCTTCTGCGAAAAGCCGTTCGCGAGAACGCCGGCCGAGGCCGACGCCATGATCGACGCCTGCGACCGCGCCGGAACCAGGATCGCCGTCTCCCACCAGAGCCGGGTCAACAGTTTCGCCCTTAAAATGAAAGAGATGATCGCCGATGGCGTCATCGGCGAGGTCAAGGAGGTCCACAGCGCCGGCAAACAGGACCACCGCGGCGGCGGTGAGGACCTGATGGTGTTGGGGACGCACTCGCTCGACCTGCTCTGCTTCCTCTTTGGCCGCCCGCGCTGGGTGCAGTCCTATATCCTGCAGGATGGGCACGACGCCCGGCCGGACGACGCCCGCCAGGGCGACGAGGAGATCGGGCCAATCGTCGGCGACCATTTGCAGGCCACTTACGCCTTCGACAACGACATCATCGCCACCTTCTCCTCGCGCAGCCGCGATGTGCGTCCCGGGCCGCGTCCGGGCGGGCTGGCGGTCTACGGGACCGAGGGGATCCTGCTCCATCGCGACGGCTTTCTTCTGCATTGTCCGCATCCAATTTGGTCACCAGCCTTTGCCGAGCCAGCCTGGAAGGTGGTAGTCAAGCCGAACAATGTTGGCTTTGAAATCTTGAACGCTTTCATTGTACGCGACCTGATCGCCGCGTTCGAGGAGGGCCGCGAACCGATTTCAAGCGGACGCGACGCCCGCTGGGCTTTGGAGATGATCCTCGGCGTCTACACTGCCCACCGCCACGGGCGCACGCCGCTGCCGCTGGCGGACCGCGAACATCCACTGCGCGACTGGGTGAATCGGTAGCGTATTCCGCTTGGCGAGTCGCCCTCTGATGACACAATCCACATGGGGAAAGGCCCCACGAAACGCATCAACCAGATAATTGAACTGCTCGAAGCCGGTCAGCCGTTCAGTTGGGATGGCGGCCGTGAGCTGAACCTTGAAGGGGCGCGTAAAGTCCGCCCAGGCGCACGCCGACTGGCTGGTCATCGGCATCGAGCATCAGCCCTACGACATCTCTGGCCTGAATGCCTTCATGCATGGGCTGGTGGCGGCCGTACCGACGCGCAGCGGCCATCGCACGCCGCCTGTGCCGCTGCCGTCAACTGCCTCCATCAAATGAACTGCATGGACCACCGTTCAGACTACTGCTGAGAGCCCTGCCCTTCAGAGCAAGTCAGAAGCCCATCCCCATTCTGAGATGTATCCTGGGATTTCCAGGAACTGCAAAAACCCCGGTCTTGTAGTACAATTGTGCTGAACATAAACGAACCCAGCCGTGGCCCTGCCGCAACCGCCCGTCGCCCGCCATACCCGAAAAAAGCCAATTTGGGACGAAGAATGACGAAGAATGACGAAAATTGAAGACAGAAGACGCCCAAACGTGCCCGAACAAAAAAAAATTGGCGCGACCAAACGCGACTAAACGCGACTTGGCGCGCTCGCAAACGCTCGAACACGCTCGCAAACACTCGCAAACACTCGTAACTGCTACACTGGCACACCTGACCTGCGCGCCCCGCACGTCGCCTGCAAGCGGTCCGGAATCCCGGACGCAGCCGAAATTTCGTCCCCATTCTGGGATGCACCCGCGTGCGGCGCGCATACCGGAACTTCAAAGGTGTCTCAACCGACCGAGATTTGTATGTTTTGTGCGTAAACAGTCCACTAAGTGATTGCAATGCTCTTAATCGTGTTGCGCGGGCGGGCAGAGCGCAGCCCAAATGCTCAACGCTGACGCGCGCTTCCATTGCATGGATGCATCCCCAGTTTTTTGTGAAGATGAAAGGGCGTAGACGAGGAGAAGGGAATGAGAAGACCAAGAGCGGTACGCTGGCGATGCCCGCACTCCGCTCAACTCTGCTCAGCTAAACCTGGCCTCCGTCACTTCATCCGCTTGGCTCGACTCGACGCACAATAATCTGGCACGCACGCGCCTGAAGGTTTACCTTTGTTAGCCACTCGAACTGAACTATACTGACTTCAATCCCGTTGGGCGTCAGCTCGCTAAAGAGGACCGCCGCTAGCGGCTAAACCCTGGGAAATCGGTCGGCGATCTCGTGGAAGTTCAGCAGGTCGCAGCGGAGTGAGACAGGTCGGAGGAGGCATTGCAGATGCAGTCTCTCGAAGTGGCAGACGGGACAAGGGTTACGATGGCGGGTCACGAACTCGTATTTGGTGAAACGATCTATTGCCCGCGCGCGGCCAACGATATCCTGGACGACACCGAAGCGCTGCAGGCGAGAATCGCTGAAGACGGGTATCTGTTGATTCGCGGCTTCTATGACCGCGAGACGGTGCTGGCCGCCAGGATCGACATCCTGGAGCAACTGTCAGAACAGGGCCGCCTTGCGGTCGATACGCCTCTCGAGCAAGGTGTGATCGGGCAGGAAAGCGCCAGTGCGGTCTTAAGAAACGACGTTGTAGTGAAGCTGAGCAACTACCTGCGCGTCGTCAATTCCGCGCGCATACTGACCTTTTTTGAACGCTTCCTGGGCGGACCGGTCCTGACGCTGGACCACAAGTGGCCGCGAGCGGTAAGCCGGGGCGTGAGCACCGGGGCCCACTATGACATCGTATTCATGGGAGCGGGCACGAATGAACTCTATACCGTGTGGACGCCCCTGGACGACATTTCACTGGAGATGGGTCCGCTGGCCTTTTGTCCCGGTTCCAACCGGCTCGACATATTGCGCTCCACCTATGGCACGGCCGACGCGCACAACGATCTCACCGACGGCCACCTCAGTCGCGACCCGCATGAGCTAATCGACAGACTCGGCGTGCGCTGGGCGTCGACGCCGTTTCGAGCCGGCGACGTGATGATTTTCGGCATGTACTTCCTGCACGGTTCGCTCGACAACGTCTCCGACCGCTTTCGCATCAGCACCGACAACCGCTACCAGCTCGCCTCCGAGCCTGTCGACGAACGCCATATGGGCCCTCATCCCGATCAGATTCCCAAGGCGGAGAAACGCAAGACAATGGCCGAGATGCGGCAAAAGTGGGGAATCTGAGCCTGTAAGCATCGGCAGCCGCGATCGGCGCCAACTCTAAAACAAGCCGCTACGCAACCGTTTTCATCTGCATGAGGCCAGCCTTTATTCCTTCCAGTTCGTAAACTTCGGACAACTCTTATAATTAGCCAATTTCCCGGAACTTTACTCTGTTCCCAACCGAAAGGAGCCAAGCATGGGCACGACATTGCCTGTTCACAACCCGATGGGCTATCCGCCCCAGATCGACCAGAAGCACCTGGCACCGCGTGTCAGCGAACTGGCGGGCAAGACGGTCTATCTCGTCGACTGCCGCTTCGATGACGGCGACATCCTGGTCGAGCAGATGGCCAACTGGTTTCGCGACAACCGGCCCGACATACAGATTGAAGTGCGGCGCAAGTCGGGCGTCTATACCGAGCGTGACGAAACGCTCTACACAGAGATTCAACAGAAAGGAGCAGGGGCCGTCATGGCCGTCGGCCATTGAAGTACCTGTGCGCCGGCGGTCGCCGACCAATGCATAATTCTGGAAACCGAGTACAACGTCCCCACGGCCTCCATCCAGACCGGGATTTTCGAGCCCCTGGTGAAGGCCTCCACCTTGCAGCAGGGTATCCCCTATCTGCGCCATGCCTTTGTGCCGCAGCCGGTAATGGGCCGCACGCCGGACCAGTTGCGCGCCTATGTCGATGGCCCTGACGACATCACGGGCCGCCCGTTCATGAGCGAAGTCATTGCCGCGCTCACGCGTGCGCCTTCCGGGGATGAAACCCGCCGCCACGCGTTCGACCGCTCAACGCCGCGCCTGGTCGAACCGGACACTGAAGAGAGCCTGCACCATCTGTTTGTCGAGAATCGCTGGACAGACATGCTGCCGATCATCCTGCCCACGGAGGAGCGGGTCGCGGCCATGTTGGAAGGCACCAGCCGCAGCCCGGATACGGTGGTGGGCCAGATGCGCCCGACTTCCACGCGCGAGGCGTGGCAGTTCACGGTCGAGAAGGTGGCGGTCAACGCGGTGATGGCAGGGGCCAAGCCGGCCTATCTTCCCGTCATCCTGGCGCTGGCGTCAACGTGCGCATCGGCGCGCGCCAGCACGACCAGCTCGGCCGCATCGATGGCGGTTGTGAACGGCCCCGTGCGCCGCGAGATCGAGATGAACTGGGGCATCGGCGCGATGGGACCCTACAATCACGCCAATGCCACGATCGGCCGCGCCTTCGGCCTGCTCTCGCAGAATCTGCAGGGCGGCTCGGTGCCCGAAGTGACCTATCTCGGTTCGCAGGGCAACAACTACGCCTACAACAGCGTCACCTTCGCCGAGAATGAGGAGCGCAGCCCGTGGGTTCCGTTCCACGTGCAGCGCGGCTTCGCCGCCGACGAGAGCGCGGTCAGCGTCTTCGGCGGCTGCCGCTCGACGGCCTTCAACCTGGGCCTGCGGGCGAAGCACTGGCAGGACCACGTGCGCAACATGCTGCGCGGCCTTAACCCGCACAATCCACCCACCTTTGTTCTCGATCCCATCACCGCGCAGCAGTTCATCGACCGCGGCGGCTTCGATACCAAGGAGAAGCTGATCCAGTGGGTGCATGACAACGCCACGATGCCGGCCGGCGTCTACTGGGACTATCAGCTGATCGAGAACTACGTCCATCCCTATGCGCTTAACGGCGTCGAGCCGCACGCCACCAAGCTCAAGGCGGCCAGTGACGAGCTGATTCCGATTTACAAGCTTGACGACATCCATGTCGTCGTCGTGGGCGGCGAGACCAACGGCTACTGGCGCATTATGGGCTGCAACTATGGCGGCACGGTTTCGGTTGACGACTGGCGATAGTAGCGAACTGTTCCAGTAAGAAAAAGGACGCAGCAGCCTTTCACCGCCCGACAAGAGGGGATTGATCGGCTGATTGCGCGGCCAATGATTGAACTGATCGGGCAGGGTGAAGAAGCAGGCAGGTCTGGCTTCGATTCGCTCTGCCCGATTTCAGAATTTCCTGATCGCGCCGACCGCCTGCCCAGGCATTTCAGCCTCACACTCATGGTACACCTCTTCTGCGGCTAAGACTGTGGGCCCAAAGAGGAAGCGAGATGGATGAAATTGCCCGTTTGCGGACAAAGGGATATTGCCTGCTCGCGGGCGTTGTTCCCCGCGACAAGGCGCCACAGGTCCGCCGCGACATTGACAATTCAATGCAAGCGGGCCTGGAGGCCTATGAGAAACTGGGCTGGTCAGCTGTCACACACATGTTGTCGCTGGCTCCCTACTTAGCCGATCGACGTCTGCTGGAGATCGTGCGCACAGTGTTCAATCATGCAACTGTGCGCATCTCCCAGACTGAATTCAAGAGCGTGCCGCCGCAGAGCAATCCCCCCGAATGGCGCGGCTTCCACTCCGACTGGCCCCACGACCTAACCGACCGCTCACGCTGCGGGCGCGTCGATCAGCCATTCCCCGACATGGTCATGAGCCTGACCTCGATCTGGATGCTGTCGCCCTTCAGGCGTGAGAACGGCGCGACCTGGGTCGTGCCCTGTACCCATCGCGATGCCAGGAACCCGCGCGGCGAGAAGGACGGAATCGACGAGTTCCGCTCGATTCCCGGCGAACTGCAAGTCTGCGGCGAAGCCGGCGATGTCCTGCTCATTGACAGCCGCATCTGGCACTCGACCGGCGCCAATCTGACCGACGAGACCAGAACGTCAATCGTGGCCCGCTACTCGCCCTGGTGGCTAAGCGTAGAATACGGCAAGCGTAATGCCGCTTTCGTTCCAGCCCACGTCTTTGACAGCCTGCCGCAGCCGGTTCAGGAGTTGTACGCCCACCGGCGGGGGGAAAGACGGGCTGTGCAACCCTTTCCTGCGTAACCGCACCGATGCCACAAGGTCGCTTGCAGCTAGCGAGAATCGGCAATCAGGCAGTGGTTCACCAGCGATCAAGAACGGGGAAGAAGCGAGGCTTGAGCATTTTGTAAAGGTCCGGCCCGGTGATGAATCCCTGCGGCAGCAGGAGATCGAGACCGGCGTAACGCTCGATGACGTGCAGTTCGTCGCGTTTGGTGCGCGGGTTGGACACTGTGCAACGAATCGTGTCGGCGCTGAGCTCGCACGAAGCTGACGCGCGCTTGCAACTGAAGCCGCCATCGCCGCCGGCGGGCACACAGTCGTAGTCAAAGCCTTTAAACTCTCCAAATGGGACGATGTTGTTGAAGGGATTGGTTTCGCTGTTTACGACCTGTCCACGGATGGATTCGGGAAAGGAGAGAACGCTGTACTCCTTCCAAAGCGCCAAGTCCTTCTGGTTGAGTGCGATCGACCTTCTTATATTGAAGTCGTAGACAAAGTATCCGGCCGGTCGACCAGCACTACGCTGGCAGGATCTGAGTTGCGCCTCCAGAGTTGCGGGCTGACCGTCGCCGCCGCTGTCGGCCGCCGCGCACGATTGCAGGTAGAGAAGCTGTGCGCCAAATGGGCCGCCAACGTACTGCCGAATCTCCTGACTCTCTCTGTACCCTTTGAAGAACAAGTACCCTGTAATCGCCAATAGCGCGAGCAGCAGCACAGCTGAAATTCTGGCTACCGTCTTTAAGGAAAACCGTCGCCTGACACTGGCGGCATATCCTGTCTGTTTCTGCATGACTGGTCATCCTTGATTTCAAGCGGCACCCTTGGCATTTTAGCGGAAGAGTAGCGGAGTTGCAGCAGCGAAACTCCGATAACACTCTTGTTCAACGCAAGTAGGCTGTCCGAGGTTCCACTTTCTCGCCGCGGCGGCCCGGACGTACGCAGTTTGTGGAATCGGCGGGTCCGCCTGAAGATATATCTGACCGATTACTGGCTCTACAGTTTTCGTTTCGGCCATGCTGCCGCCGCTTGAAAGGTGCCGCATATCGGCGCCGAGACCGCTGCCACAGCACGACCGGAAGTGCAGCGGGGCGCTTCAAAGAACTGAGAAGGGGAACCGATGAACGAGCGTGAACAGGCCGATGCGCCTGAAGCGAGAAGCGAGACAGAGTGGGTCGACGCGCAGCGCATGATGGAGGAGACCTGGGCGGGCGAGCGCCCCGTTGACCCCCGCACCTATCCCTACTTCAACCCGCCCTATCGGCTCCCATTCAAGCATGTCGGTACGCAAAAGCAACTCTTTCTCGACAACTACATCCTGGACGAACTGATCGACCCGCAACGGGTCATCGTGCAGCCGCAGAAGGCGAAAGTCCCTCTGATTCAATATGAAGACCTGCCCTGGGAACGCTATCATTTCACCTGTGTGCCCGCGGCAGCCCTGTACGATGCGGACGACGGCATCTATAAGATGTGGTATAAGACCCTGGTGAGCGGCAACACAAATTCGGCGCAAGGAACCGAGGTCGTCCTCTGCTATGCCGAATCGGAGGACGCGCTGCACTGGCGCAAGCCCATGCGCGACGACTGCCAGCCGTTTGGCGACAGCGCAGAGACGAATATCGTCATGCGCGACTTTGACAACGGCACGATCGTCCTCAACCCCGACCGCAGCGACCCCTCGCGCAAGTTCCTGGCCGTTTACAACCCGTTGATGGAGGCAGTCCGGCGCGGCGAACGGGCCATGTCGCGCGTGGCCGCGTCGACCGACGGCATCAGCTGGCAGGTGATCAGCGACAATACGCCGTTCCGCCATCATCATCAGATGCGGGTCATCTGGGACGATGCCTACCGCAAGTGGGTCGGCTACTCGCAGGCCTCCCATGCCTTCGCCAGCCACCTGCATGTCCGCACAATTGGGCGGCAGGAGAGCGACGATTTCATCAACTGGTCGCCCAAGCAGATCATCCTGTCGAGCGATTGGGATTCCAACCTTGGCCCCAATGTCGAGTTCCACACCATGTCGGTACGAAAAGAAGGCGGCCTCTACATCGGCATCGTCGAGGAGGCGTACGGGGAACATCAGTGGCTGGTCAACCGCAACGGCAGCAACCAGCGCGATCAGTTCCACACCAAGGCCGCGCTCTATGCAAGCCGCGACGGTCATCGCTTTTTGCGCGCCGACGGCTACCGTCCCTGGGCGGACAACGGGCCGCCCGGCAGCCAGGACTATGGCTACCTGGCCCATACGGTAGCCGATTTCCTGCTGCATAACGGCCAGATGGTGATCGCCTACTCCGCCTTTCCGCACAAACAGCGCGACACCAGGCCGGCAGGCGTGTCAAACCACGCGCCGCAGGCATCGGTGCGCGCATCCCGCGGTCACGTCGAAGCGTTGAGCAACTACGGAATGGGCACGCCGATGATGGACCGCGTGCGGCCCGAAGTTCCGCTTCAACGCGGGATCGGCGGGCTGGTCCTGAGGGAGGACGGCTGGGCCGCGCTCCGTCCCCGATACGAGGCGGGTCAGGTAATCACCAAGCAGTTTGTGTTCGAGGGCAATGCACTGTGCGTCAACGCTGACTGCAGCTATGGCCTCATCCGGGTGGCGTTGCTGGATTCTGAGCTGAAGCCTTTTCCCGGTTTCAGCCTGGAAGAGTCAGTTCCGCTTCATGGGCCGCCAACGCAGATATGGCACGAGGCCGCCTGGAGAGGCAGCCCTGATATGCGCCAGCTGTGGAACAAGCCCGTGCGCATCCGCTTTTCTCTTCTCGAATCAAGTCTCTACGGCTTTCGGTTTCGACACTCGCCTGTTTCAGTTGGTGGAGGAAGCGGCGACGATGCTTTCTGATGTCAATACGACGGATATCGAAGGGGCGATTCGGCTGGGCTGCCGCACAATGTGTTCCGTCTTCAATGCCGATGACGATGACATACCCTTTTTCAGTTCGCAGGTCTGGCCCGAAGCGAGGTTGAGCTTCAGCCCGATGCACTCTGAGTCCCACGTGCCCGGCCGCCATCTTAACGCGCTCCTCAACGCCGAGGACGCGCTGGGCGTCTACGTTGACGAAGGCTGCATCGAACGACACACTCGCGCCGCATTCCTTTCCTACTCAGGCGACTTGCCTCTGCCGCTCAACCGCGACCGCATCGGCGGCCGGCTCCGGCACTTTTCGCCCCACAATATACGTGAAGGGTTCCATGCCCTCTATGCGCTTGCCCGCTTTCGCCGTTCGGCGCGCGCACTCAAACTGGCAGAGAGAAGCATCAGTGCAATTCGAGAGCTTTGGCATGCGCGCAAGGGCTGGGACAGCGCTTCGCTGGAGGGCAGAGTGGAGTTCCATCCCTCCACATTTATCGCAGGTGTGGCACGCGCAATCGGCCCACTGGTCAAGCTTCATCGCTATACCGACTGTGCCGGCGCGCTCGACCTGGCGCTGGAGTTGGCGCGCAAGGCAACAGACGAATTTTTCCTGCCGAGCGGCAGCTATGATCGCGAAACATTCGGCGCGCATACGCACTCTACCACCTGTGTACTTTCCTCATTGGCGCAGTTGGCCGAACTGACCCGCGACGCGCCGTTGATGGAGCGAGTGCGCGCATTCTACGACAACGGGTTGAATGATATCCGCGACCCGCTAGGCTGGGTGATCGAGAGCAGCGGCGACCAGGTCGACCCGGACCGCGGCGAGGTCAACAATACTGGGGATATCGTGGAGACTGCTCTGCTGCTGGGGAGATGGGGTTATGCGCGTTACTATCAGGACGCCGAACGGATCCTGCGCTGCCATCTTCTGCCCTCCCAGTTGCGAGACACCTCCTTCATTCAAGAGCCCGCCAACCCACGTTCAGAGGACGGCAAGCGGGATGTGGCAGACCGGCACCTTGGGGCATTTGGCTTTCCCGCGCCCTACGGCCACAAGCCGCTGGCTGCGTCGAGCATCAGTTTCAACATGGACATTGTCGGCGGCGCGGTGGCATCTTTGTGCGAAGCTTATCGGCAGGCGGTCGCGTCGGACCAGGCGGGCCACTGGGTGAATCTGCTATTCGATCACGAAACCGACGCCGCGGCGGTAGAATCCCCCTATACGAACGGCCAACTGCGCGTGCGCGCCAAAAGGCCGGGGCCCCTTTTTGTGCGCATTCCTACCTGGGTAGCGCCGGAGTCGGTCAACATAACCGGTTTCGATGACAAACCCGGCTGGCACAACGGTTATCTCGTTCTCAGTCGACCGGCCATCAACCGCTGGATCACGGTTCGATTTGAGCTGGCGAAACGAGAGCTTGTTCTAAGCCACCGCACGCGTCAGATCAAGGGGCTTTTGCGGGGCGATTCGGTTGCGGCCATGTCCAACTTTGGCGCTGATCTTACATTTTTCCCGGCGCCGGACGACTAAGTCCTTGCGAAGAATCAGGGTTTCACTCAAATAGAGAGTCAACGATGGCAAGCAGACCGATACAGATATTGCTGGTCGCCGCCCATCCTTGCCGACAGCTCTGACATGGCCGGCGGCGATTCTGACAACCGGCGTTCGCTCCCACCACTGGGAATTGGGCGAACAGAGACGCAGAGCCGGCGCCGAGCTTGACGTGGAGCAGTAAGTTGCGCAGGCGGTTGAGGAGAAGCTGGAGGAGGTGCGTCGCGCCTGCCACATTCTTGGCTTTGATGACGTGCGCGACCTCGGCTTCGAGGACAACGACATCCTGGTCACCCAGGACAAAATCGAGGCCATCGCCGACGTGATACGCGCGGTGAAGCCGGACCTGATGATCACCCACCACCCGTTTGAGAGCGGCGGCTTCAAGATGCACGGCACCGCCGGTCAGTGCGCGCTCTACGCCTGGCAGTTGGCAGGGGGATTCGGGCCGGGGCCGCCAGGAACGCCATCCGATTCCCTGCATCTACTTTATGAACCCGACGGCGTACATCGGCAACAACAGCCTGGAATACGCCGGAACGCACCGGGCCGATCTCTACATCGACATCACCGACGTGATCGACAAGAAGGTGCGCGCACTGGATGAGATCGCCAGCCAGTACTACGGCCGCCCCTACGCGCGCAAGCGCGCCGAAACGTCAGACGGACACTACGGCAACAGCGCGCTGGCGTCCTACGCGGCGCAGTTCCAGCGCTTCGCGCCGATGGTGCGCTATACGCTCCCTATTTCCGATGCGGAGTTGGCGCGCATCACCGAGCCGCAGTCTGCCCACATGGGTCGACGCAGCGAGATGCTCGGCGGCCTGCTGCCGCTGCCGCAGAAAGACCCCTTCACATCGCGACATCGGATGTTCAAGGAGATGTACGAAGACTGAGAAGGAAGGTGACCAGCGGCCCGGAATCGTGCGGGCCACCGGCAGAATTCCACGGGGAGACCGGTCTACTCTTCAATCCGGCTGAAGGTCATACGCTCGTCGCCGGCGCCGTTGCGCCACAAATCCTGGCAGGCCGCGGCGAGTTTCCCCAGCCCTTCTGTGACCGTGGCGAACAGATTGCCGGGCATATGCCCGTCCGGCCCCAATAGGTAGTTGTCGCGCCCGTAAAAGATGGCAAGATCGATTAGCCCGGTCGCACGGCACTGCTCCTGCATGTCGGGCGGGACTTTGTTGCCCTTGGGCACCGGCAGATAAAGAATGTCGCCGGGAATGGGGAAGACAGTGGCGTTCTCACTGCCCGGATCCTGCTCGGCGAAGGGCGGCGTCAGGATATACACCTCGTTGTTGGCCCATTTGGCGTGGTAAGCCGCGCCCGACAGGGGCAGCGCGTTCCAGACTGCTTCGGCAGTCAAAGGCGCGGCGTCGTCAACCAGCTCGGCCACGGCGCGGGCGTCGTGTTTTTTGAATGAGATCTCAATTCTGCGAACCATGCGGTTGATTCCCTCTCTTGTGGTCGTTCCGGCTAATTTTCGAACAGTTTACCCCGTTTCGGTAGGACCGGTTCAATACCGAGCATCTTCTGCACCTGCCAGCCGGTCGCCTGATTGGAGGTGACGACCGGCTTGCCAATCTCCTGCTCCAGATCGGAAATAAAATCCGCCGTCTTTTGACCAGTGCAACTGATCACGACCGCCTCCGCCTCCGGCACGTCGGCCCTCCGCGCCGCTTCGCGGATTGTGGCGGGGGGCACGATGCCGTGATCCTGCAGATAATGCAACGGGTTGCTGTTCACCACCTCAATATCGTACTCCGCCAGGTAGCTGCTCAGCGCCCGATTGACGTCCTCCATGTACGGCGATGCCGTCGCCACTCGGTGAACGCCCAAAAAGTGGAGCGCGCTGACGATTGCGGTGCTTGCAGTCGTGCAGGGCAACCCTGTCGCGTCCTCCACCCGCTGCTTGAGGGCTTCGTCCCCCGCTACGCCCAAAACGAAGCTGGCGGTCGTGCAATAATAGGCGAAGACGCTGGGATTCAGCCTCATCAAGCGCGTTGCCGCCGCTTCGATATCGCCGTTTTCCGCCAGCCACTTGCCCAGCGCGACGCTGACGTCCTCCATCGGCCCGTCTGTTCCCTCCGATGCCATCGGCACATGCGTCCGCACCGACACCATCGGCACTTGCCCCGGCAGGTATTTGCGAAATTCTTCCAGCATTCGGTTGACGTCTTCGTCTATCCACATGTCGTCGGGATAGATCGCTCCCAGCGTCAGATTACCCTGTGCCATCCTGATTTCCCTTTCCGGCCCGCTCAGCCTTCTCCCTTCGTGGACTCCGTTACTGTCGGCGGATGCGCAAACTCAGCATAGCGCCGCGCGATGCGGGCCGCGTCGTCGCCGTCGTGTACATAGACCCGAAATCGAAAGCGCAGCGTTTCGTCACCCCGCATTGTGACCGCCTGCCGGGCGAAAGGCGAAGCGCACATCCAGCCGTCGTCGCGCACATGCCAAACGTTGGGATGCTGAATGTTGCCGGGATGGCCGAGAATGGCGAGACCGTTCGTTTCGGTTGGGCTGATCGGCCCGGAATAGTCGCACCACTCCGCCTGCTGCAGGTGGACTCCCGCCTCGTTCAGCCCGCCGCCGGCGTTGAGAATGCGCCCGCCCCCACGCATGACCTCCAGCGGATGAGCCACGCGCGCCGCCAGAATTCCGAAAGCAGACTGACCGAAGGTAACCTGCTCAGCCTGCGGCCGAAACGTCAAATCGAAGTCGATCAACTGCTCTCCACCGGCGAGCGGGTAAACGCGCAGGCTGCGAGTTTCGCTGAGCAGCGCCTCCTCCTCATGATTGACCCAGTCCAGCGCCATCTCCAGCCGCGCGTAGACCGGTCCATCCTCCTGCCTCAAGAATCTGTCGTGCGCGATGCGCCCTATGCCAACCAACGGAGAGTCGGTCCCGGCAAAGAAGTGGAGATGTTCGGTCTCGAAACTGACATCATTCACGATCTCGTGTTCGATCCACAGGGAACGGTGATGGTCATGGCCGCCGCTGAAATCGCGCGGATGCCCCAGCCGCGTCACCGAACGCCCGCTCGGCCCCGTTACGGGGTAGAAGAACGGTTTGCGGTACTGCCGGCTATAGCAGTACCCCAGCAGATTTCGATCGTTGCAACTTACCCAGACGCGGTCATTGGAGTCAGGCAGAACTTGAACACCTGGAAACGGCATCGGGCCGCCTTCTTTCCGCGCTGAAATTCTCAGGTCAACGCGTCGCTTCGCACCGGCCCCAGCGGGTGCCAGCCAGGTCAGTTTGATGCCGCCCTGTTGGTCGGGCGGCAACTCGGCCTGGGCCGGTACGCTGACCGTCTGACCGTCAGAGAGTCTCTCCTGCATCCAGAACCCGACTTGGCGCTGCTCGATCTGCGACGGCTCAAGCCCCAATGCCGCCAGACTGATCGTTGCGCTCAACAACGACTCTTCTATCTGTTCCACGCCAGCCGCGGCCGCCACGTCAAAGCGCGGCAATAGTCGATCTTCCATCTCAACTGTCCGCCACGACCGGATTGCTCAAGACGCCGATCTCCTCTATTTCCAACGCAACCGTGTCGCCCGGGTGGAGGCCCGGTGGATGCACCGGCGTCCCTGTGGCGATGATGTCGCCCGGCTCCAGCGTCATATACTGGCTGATGTACTCAATCAGCACAGGAATCTGGAAGAGCATCGTGTTCGTATTGGCGTGCGCGATCTCTTTGCCGTTGACGCGCATCGTCATCGCCAGATTGTGCGGATCGCTCACTGCACTGGGCAGCACGACATGAGGACCGATCGGCGTGAACGTGTCGATGCCCTTTGTGTATGACCACGGTCGCTGCACCTCGAACGCGACATTCTGCAGATCGCGCGCCGTCACGTCGTTGAGCAACGTGTAGCCGGCCACGTATTCCATCGCCTCCGCCTGCGCGATATGGCTGCCCTGCTTTCCAATGATAACGGTCAACTCGATCTCCGGCTCAACCACGTTCAGCCCGCGCCGGAAGACGATTGGCTCGTCCGGCCCGATGATGGAGGAGGTCGGCTTGAAGAAGAGCGGCGGCTCATCGGGGTCTTCCTCGCCGGGATGCGAAAAGTTGCCGCCCAGGGCGATCAGCTTGCCCGGCTGCGGGATCGGTGTGCGCAGTGTCGGATCTGTGACGGTGAACGCGCCGTTCAGATGATGCTCATTGACAAACATCATCGTAGACTCGAATGTCTCGACATTGAACAGGCCCGCCTGCATCAATGCAACCATGTCGGTTATCAGCTGCGGGCTTTCGTCACCGTGTTGGATCAGCTGTTGAGCCTGGTAGGCGCGCGAAAAATTCAGCATCCCGAAGTCGGTTACAATGCCAACGTGTGTGTGGTCCTCATGTTCAAACAGGGCGATTCTCATGGACTCAGGCCTCCGCTTTCCAATTGTGAATTGTCCACTACATTGTCGTTTAGCCGCCAGCGGCGCCGCTGCCGCCGGTCAGGTCGTGTGATTTTCCCGCGCCCAGAAGTCGCGCCAAGACGCACAACCCGGGATGCCGGCCCCTATCTCTCAGAGCTGGACGCCGTCCCACTCATCCTTGCGTTCGGTGATGTCGAGGATATTGCCGTCCGGATCGGTAGTCTTGAGCGAACCTACCGGCACATGGTCATAGTCGAACGCCCTTTCCACCTTGACATCCTCGACCAGAATCTCCGCGCCCTCGGCGCGCAGCAGGTGATAGGTCTCCTCCAGATTCTCGACGATAAAGCCCAGGTGGATATACTCGCCTTCATGCACGAAGGGCGGCCGCTCCTCTCCAACGTATTGGATGAGGGTCATGTTAACCGAGCCGTCCGAAAGATAGCACCCCGGCGGGTAGTTCTCGTCATACACGTAGCGCAGAAATTTCAGGCCCAGTATCTTTTCGTAGAACGCACGCGACCGCTCCAAGTCATTTGTTCGCAATGCCACATGGCGCAAAAGGCCCATTTCCTCGCTCCTTTGCTATGTCCAATCCTTGATTCCGCGTCCCCAGATTTTGGGCAACTCCCCGCTTTCCAGCATCAAGTCCAGCGGCGATGCCTGTATGTCGCAGGGAAACCGGATGCGCACGCCGCCCTGCCGGCGCGATTCATATGCCGCCATCGTCATCGACAAGGCCAGCCGACCTGCATGACCATCCGAGACGGACTGACGATCCTCGTCCAGGCAGGCCACGACCTCGCCAATCGCGCCCGTCCAGGGATCGTTTTGCCGCGTTGGGATCGGCGTTCCATCGCGGAACTGCGTATCGCCCGGCTGTTCGTGTGTCCAGAGGCGTACCTGTGGCAGCCAACCGTCGCGTGCCCTGGCCTCGATGCGTCCGCGCGTTCCCTCCCACACAAAGCCTTCATCCCGATAGTTAGTGTAGCCACCGAAAGTCAGGTTGCCCCGCACGCCTTTTGCAAAGCCCACGAGGGCGAAGAGGTCCTCCCGTTCGTTGTTGCGTTCTACATCGCGCTCCAAATGAGCGAAGATCCACTCCGGCTCGCCGCCGAACATGCAAAGTGTGTCAAAGCTGTGTGTGGCGTTGTGCGTAAGCTCACCTAAATCGCCGATGACCCGCACCTCAACGCTGAGCAGATCCCCGATCGCGCCTTGATCGATCAGTTCCTTGATATGCACATAATTCGCTTCGAAGCGCATGGTGTGGTCCACGATCAGTTTGACCCCCGCCCGCTCGCAGGCTTCAACCATGCGGTCGGCGTCACCGAGGTTCATCGCCATCGGCTTCTCGCAGAAGATGGCGCGCAAACCGGCCTCGGCCCCTGCCAGCGTGGGTTCAACGTGCTGATGGTTGCGCGTGCCAATGCTCAGGATGTCCAGCTCCTCCTGAGCAAGCATCTCGGCGTAGTCGGTGTAACGCCGCTCCACACCCCACTCGTCACCGAAAGCCTGCACTGCCTCCGGCACGATGTCCGCCGCGGCCACCAGGGTAACGCCGGGCGTAGCGCGATAGCCGCCGGCATGGACGCGGGCGATGTGTCCGCACCCTATGATTCCTGCTCTGTAATCGGCCATTCATATTTCTCCACTAATTTGTATTGTCAAGAAGGCGCAATATGCGATACCTGGCAGTATCTTTTGGTCCCACTCCCATCAAGTTGCGAGCGAACGATTCACTGCAATCTGCCGCCGAAACATGGTGATCTTCTCCTGCTCGCGGAAGCCCAGTTGCTGGTAGAGAGGCAGCGCCCTCGAATTCAAACTGTCCATATCCAGTTCGACGCGGTTGAACCCGTGTTCTCGCAGCCGGCCCATGGCCTCCACCATCAGGCAGTACCCCAGCCCACGTCGTCTGAAGGCTGGATGGACTCCAAGAATGTGGAGATGGGCCAGGCCCTGTTCATTCGGATTGAGGCTCGGGGCGCAATGGCAGATGCCTGCAATGATCTCTCCCGCTTCGGCCACAACGCTTATGTCCTCTCGAAAACGGGGCGATGTGGCATGTCGTCCCCAGTTTTCTTCCGTGTACGAGAACCCGCCCCAGTGGTCCGAAAATGACGCGTTGAAACCAGCGATCCAGGCCGGCGCGTCCCCCGAACGGTAAGTCCGCAACGCGATGCCCTCCGGCACAAGTTTTATCGACTCTCGGGCCGGGGAGGCTTCGCCCAAATCGCAGGCCAGAATCGCAAACGTCCTCACCGCGGGCATGCCGGCCCTGTTCAAGATCAGTCTGACGTCCGCATCCTCTTGCGGCGCACGGGCTTCCACACTACAGTTGCCGGCCGCCCCGTTGCTCTGGGCAGGGCCGCCGACTTTGACCTCCCGCCGCCCTGCCTCATTGACCAGCATACCGATGCGATCGAAAGCCGCTTCGAGTATCTCATGCGGCGCGACTGCCCCCCTTCGCGCCGGATCGACCACCCAGTCGAGCATCCAATGTGCGTCGGAGCCGACGGGGTAGACCGTCACACAGGCATCGACAGTGGCATCGACGGTGGCGTCGTCAGCAGCCACTAAGACAAGCCGTTCGATCTCTGTCAGGCGACTGCCGAGCCGGCTGCGCACCTCGGCGTATGTCAAGCCCCGTTCAAGGCCCAGCGGATAGCGCGGCGCGAACGCATAAAGGGGCAGTTCGTCTGCGGCGGCGGGCGAAAGGGCGCGTGCCACGCCGTCCAGGCGATCCGCCCGGTCGAACAGACGCCCCAAGGCTAAACGGTCGCCGTCGACGTACTCACGAAAGCGGTGCTTCATTCTCGCTCCCGGACCCGCGCTTCAGCGGCGGCAAACAACTGACCGAATCCATTCTGGTTCTGCAGGCGTCCACCCAGCCGCAGCGCCTCCCACATCGTAACCTGGTTTGCAGTCAGTACCGGTTTGCCCAGCGCCGCGTCCAGCTGGTCCAGGATTGCCGCCGTATGCAACGCGGTATCGGGCACGAAAAGCGCCTCGGCATCGGCGTGATCATTCGCTCGCACGAAATCGATTACGGGCTCCCCGCTGACTTCGCCGACTTCGGCCGCTGTCACAATGCCCCAGCTCTCCAGCTGAACCACTTCGATCCCGCCTTCGCCAAGAAAGGAGACGAATGCAGCCGCCAATTTCTGGGGATAGGTGGCGGCAACGGCCACGCGTTGGATCCCCATTGTGCGCGCAGCGGTCACAAAGGCGAGCGAAGTGCTGGAAGCGGGTACGCCGAGTCGACTGCTGATCTGCTGCGCCTGCTCCTCGGCGCCGGCCAGGCCGTAGACAAAGCTGCCGCTCGTACACGCCCACATGCAGACATCCACATTGTGCGCCCTAAGCTCTTCGACACCCGGCGCCAAGTGATCCCAATCGCCCGCGCGGCGGCACTCCTCAACCGAATGAATGTCGGTCGCATCGGTGTGGACGACGAAGGCTTCCACCGGCGGCTCAAGCCGGGCGGCCATGAAAGGGTAATCATCCTCAGCCGAGTAGAGTGGAAAGATAATGCCGATTCGCACAGTTACACTTTCCCGTTTGCAGTGGCCGGCGCATTGAACAGGCCGATCCCCAATCTCGCTCTGCTACAGCGTCGCCTCCACCGCGGAGAGGCTCTCGTTCAGCGCCTCGATGGCGTAGTCCAACTGCTCGCGGGTGATCACCAGGGGCGGCGACATTTTGAGCACGTTGTGATAGGAGCCGCCGTAATTGGTGGCGATGATACCGCGCTGCAGCAATCCCTCGACCACGCGTGCGCCCTCCTCGGTGGCCGGTTCGCGCGTGGTCCGATCTCTTACGAACTCCACGCCGACCATCATGCCGACGCCCCGCACCTCGCCGATCAGATGGTGCTCCTGCTGAAGCTCTTCCAGCCGCGACTTGAAGTAGTCGCCCAGCTCTGCGCTGCGCTGCACAAGGCCCTTCTCTTCGATCTCAGCCAGTGACGCCAGCGACGCCGCGCAACCGACCGGATTGCCCAGGAATGTACTCGTGTGCATCATCGGTTTCCAGGCGTCCGCCACCTCCTCGCTCATTATCGTGGCCGAAATCGGGAAGCCGCTCGCCAGCCCCTTGCCCGCCACGATGATGTCCGGTACCACGCCGTGATAGTCCACCCCGAACCAGTGGCCGGTGCGCCCGAAGCCGGTGATGATTTCGTCGGCGATCATGATAATGCCATGCTCGTCGCACAGGCGCCTCACCTTCTGCACAAATTTCCTGGGCGGTACAATCCAGCCACCGTGGCCTTGGATAGGCTCCATGATGACGGCGGCAACGTCTCCCACGCCCGAATCGGGCATGGTCAGGACATGTTCCAGGTAACCCCCGTCGCAAAAGAAACATTCCTCGTCGTCCGAATGGGTCGGGCATCGGTAGGGATAGGCGTAAGGCACGTGCGTCGTATCAACCAGCATGTTTTGAAACGGATTGCGGTAGTAGTTTTGGGAAGAAACTGACAGCGCCCCGATCGTCTTGCCGTGGAAGCCGCCCTGGAATGCGATGATCTTGTGGCGGCCTGTGTAGATGCGTGCCGTCTTCAACGCGGTCTCGACCGCTTCGGCGCCGGTGTTGGCAATATGCGAAACCGACAGTTCGCCCGGCGCTCTTTCCGCCAGCTTTTCCGCCAACTCGACTCGATTGCGATTGGGATTCAGCCCGCCCTGGCTGTGCATCATCTTTTCCGACTGCTTGGCGATTGCCTGAACGATGCGCGGGTTGCTATGACCGGCAGTCGCTACGCAGAAACCGGCAGTCAGGTCGATGTAGAGGTTGTCGTCAACGTCGACAATGTTGGCGCCGCGGCTACGCTCCCAGAAAACGGGAGTCTCGCCGCGCGGGATCACCGAGCTGTTCGGAGGCTCGACCTTGCCTAGCCGCCGCGTCCACTGGTGCGATAGCGGACCGGGCGGCTGAACGACAATCGAGGGCAGCGCCGTTCCCTCCTCAAGAGCTTGCCGATCAGGTTTCGCGTTAGCAGATTGCATTCTGAACCTCCTAGTCCGAATTGTGTCGCTCGTCACGCCGGCTCTTCACTCGATACGTCGGATAACCATGCGCTCTCCAACGAAGCCCTCTCGCCAGATGCTCTCGCAAGCTTCGGCCAGACCTTCCAGATTTTCGCTGATTGTGGCGAACAGATTGCCCGGCGAATAGCCTGCGGGGCCGAGCAGAAAGTTGTTGCGCCCGTAAAAGAGGGCAATGTCGATGAAAGGCTGCCCGGTGCGCCGCTCCGGCGGTATATCGATCGACGCCGCCGGGATTTCGAAATAGAGCAAGTCCCCGGCGATCGGCAGAATCGTGCCGTTCTCCTGGCCCGGATCTGTGTCAAACGGCGGCACCAGCGTATAGACCTCGCGGCCGGCCCACCGGGCGTGATACGCGTCCCCTTCCAAAGGCAGGGCGTCCCAAACCGCGTCGCAAGTGCGCGGCGCATCCTCCTCCAGAAACGTGGCAACGCCCCTCACGTTGCGTTTCGTCAAGCTAATCTCGATCTGGCGTGCCATATTCTATCGCTCCAGTTTCGTTTGTTCAGCCAATTGAGGCCGGTAATCTGTGTTGAGATTGCTATGTCTGCGCCTATCGCCAATCCAGGAACTACGTCGCGCCGCGCAAGGAGAAACGCGGCTTGACTTCCGGGTTGATCAGGTTGCAGGGCAACTCGCCCTGCAGCACGCGCACAGCCTCCTGCACGGCTTTCACGCGCAGATCCTCGAAAGCTTGCTGCGAATACCAGGCCACATGCGACGTCACCAGGATGCGGTCGGTGCGGTGCAAGGGGTGATCCGGCGGCGGCGGCTCAACGTCGATCACGTCGAGCGCTGCGCCGGCGATCCGGCCCGACTCTACAGTCTGATACAGTGCCTCTGAGTCGACAACGCCGCCGCGCGCCGTGTTGACAAGAAAGGCCGTCGGTTTCATCTTTGCCAACGCGCCGGCGTCGATCAGGGAGTGGGTCTCCTCGGTCAGCGGAAGGTGGAGGGTGACAAAGTCGGACTCCGCCAGCAGCGTGTCAAAGTTTGCGGCTTCGACCCCGCGGTCGCGCATCTCGCCGGCGTCCACGTAGGGGTCCCACGCCAAGAGCCGCCAGCCAAAGCCACCGGCCTTGCGCGCCACTGAACGCCCGATGCGCCCGAACCCGATGATGCCCAACGTGCGCCCGAAACTGCGCTGGAGCGGGTACGGCGGTTTTGGCTGCCATTTTCCGGCACGCACGTCCGCCGCGCAGGCGTCTACATGGCGAAACGCGTTCAGGATCAACGCCATCGCGTGCGTGGCGACCTCATCGGTGCCGTAGTCGGGTACGTTGGCAACGCAGACGCCCGCCTCCGTGGCCGCGTCTATGTCGATGTTGTCCACGCCCACGGCCGGTTTTACGACGGCCAGGCAGTTGGGCAACTGGCCCAGCACCTCGGCGGTGATCGGCACGTTGCCCACGATCAGCGCGGCAGCCTCCTTGCCGGCGGCGACGATTTCGGCCCCGTTCTGGCAGGGACGCTTGACCACGTCTACGCCCAGCGGGGCCAGGACCTTCTGCTCCGTCTCGAGACCGGGGAAAATGTTTGCCGTGATGACAACTTGCCGCTTGGCGCTCATTTGGATCGCTCCGCAACCCCCAAGTAGGCGAGGATGGCATGGATGTAGACCTTTGTGGCCCGCACGACTTGCGCCAATTCGACCCGCTCGTGATCCGAATGGGCGGTCAGGTAGGATGCGCCGTAATAGAGAGCGGGAACGTTCCCCCAATGGACAAAATGGGGGACGTTGGCCGCTGCCCGCGTGCCTTCAAGTGGAAGCTCCCGGCCTGTAACCTGCAAGTGCGCCTGCCGGATAACGTTGGCCAGAGGCTCGTCTTCGTCGATCTGATAGCCCGGCACGCCATCCAGCCAGACTTCCACCTGCGCGCCGCTCTCCTCAGCCACGCAATCGGCCAGCTGATCAAACTCCTGCCTGATTTCCTCCATGTCGCGTTCAGGGCCAAACCGCCGCGTGCCGGCGATGGCGCATGTGGTCGGCAGCCGGTTGAAGTAGTCCCCGCCCTGAAAGCGGCCAATGAATATCGATTCCGCTCCCAGGTATGGCAGTTGATGCTGGGCCAGTTCCGCTGCCTTTTCTTGCAGAAGCTGTACGGTGCGATGCCCGGCCATCAGCGGATGGGGCGTGCCCGGCGGGGTCACCGTCTCATGGATGCTCTCCTTTTCGCCCTGGATTGTGATTTCCCAGAACGCGAGGCCCATCCCAGCGATCGGCAGGTTGTGTCCGCCCAACTCGGTCACAATCACGGCGTCGCCATGCACGCCCTTTCCGAGCAGCGAGATCAGCGTCTCGTTGGTGGCGCTCTCGTGCAGACCGTGCGCAGTCAGCAGCAGGTCGCCCCCCAACTTAACGCCGGCCCTGCAGATGATGCGGGCCGCTTCGGCCATCGCCGCCAGCGACGCCTTCATGTCCTCCGAGCCGCGTCCGTGGATATAGCCGTCCTCGAAGCGCGGCGCAGGGCCGGGCAGATCAATCGCATCGGTATGGCCGTCAAGTTGCAGTGTTGGCGCGTCGCCGCGTCCCCGCAGCCAGGCGATAACGCTGGGGCTGTCCGGGTACTCCTCATCCAGCTCAACCTCCAGCCCGATTTCCCGCAGCTCCTTCGCATAGAACTCCGAAACGGCCCGTTCCTGCCCCGGCGGGCTGGGGATGCGCACCATGTCAAGCGTTAGTTGGGTGATTCGCTCGGGGTCAACCTGCTCTGCGAGCGTTGCAGCAAGGGCATGTATATCCATTTAGTGTTCCACCCAGTGTTCAAACAGGGGCTGCACCGCAGGCGGCAACCCGGCGAATACCTCTTTTCTGACCGCCTCGACCTCGTTTTCCTTCAGGCCGGTCGCTTGCATCAGCCGCGCCCGCTCGCCCGAGCCGGGCCTCAGTCCGTTCAGATTGAGCCACCACGGCGCAAGGCGGATTGCCATGGCCACGCGCGCTTTGTCGGTGCGGTTGGCGCCGGCCGCGTGCCACATGCGGCTGTCCATCACCAAGACGCTGCCCGCGCCGCCAGTCGCCTGGATCTCGGTCGGATAGGGCATGTTCTCGTCATGGCTGCACGCGTCCGCACTGGGATTCGTCTCCATGCGGTGGCTGCCGGGCACGATGATGGTTGCGCCGTTTTCGGCTGTATAGGGTGAAAGCATCCACAGCGTCGTAAGATGGGCGACAATATCGGGATAGGGGGCAGGCATATGACCGGCGTTGTGCTGATTGAACGGCCAGTCGGCGTGCAGCGTGCCGCGCGCGTTGCCCGGATAGTTGATCATGGCCGAGGTGAACGAAACGCGCACAGGTGAACCGAGCGCCGCCTCAATCAGGTTCAAAAAGTGCGGCGTCACCAGATAAGGCGCGAACGACTGATTGTAGTTGATCAGACCGGTGCGATGCCCGATGTTGGTCGGCGCGTCGCTCCTCTGGTGCTGTAGCGTCGACGCCAAAATACTCTCTCGCACAGCGTCGACCTCGTCTGCGGGGATCACATCATCGACAACGCACCACCCGTCCAACTTCAGGCGCAGGAGTTGCTCTTCAAGCGTTGCGTTTTGTGCCATATGGCATTCCTCACAAACTGACCGATCGGGTCCGCGACGGCAACCCCCGCAATGATCCGTTTTAGGCTGAGTAAGGACAATCGTACACCCTTTGGGACAGAACGCGACAATTCGCTTTGCGACTAACGTAGTGGATAGAGTTCAACCAATAGACGGCCTGCGCTCCGTTGCATCCTGTTTCCCGGCAGCAACATTCTACTCGATGACCATGCGCGGGTCGAACGCGTCGCGCAGAGCATCGCCGATAAAATTGACGCTGAGCGCGGTGATGACGATCATCATGCCGGGTGGAATCCAGAGCCACGGTCTCTGCTCCAGGATGCGGAGGGTGCGGGCGTGGAACAACATGCTGCCCCAGCTGGCGGTCGGTTCGTTCACGCCCAGCCCCAGAAAGCTCAGGCTGGCTTCGGTCAGGATCGCGCCGATGACGAGAAAGGTCATCTGTACCAGCACGGGGCCGACCGCGTTGGGCAGGATATGGCGGAAAATTATTGTGTTCGGCTTTGCGCCCAAGGCACGCGACGCCAGCACATAGTCCATCTCGCGCAAGCTGAGAAACTGCCCGCGCACGAGCCGCGCCAAGCTCGGCCACCAGAACAGCCCGATCACCAGAATCGTATTCTGGATTCCCGGACTCAGCATGGCGACGAGCACGGTAACGATGATCAGCGTCGGAAAGCACATGAAAGAATCGGTCAGCCGGCTGAGAAAGCCGTCGACCACGCCGCCGTGATAGCCCATCAGCGCCCCCAGGACCGTGCCCAGCACGGTCACCACCCCAGCTGAAGCAAAGCCGACCAGCAGCGAGATGCGCGCCCCGTAGATGATGCGACTCCAGACATCGCGGCCCGTCTGATCGGTGCCCAGCCAGTGCGCCAGCGTGGGCGGGTTCTCCTTCTCGCGCAGATTGATTTTGTTGGGCGGATAGCGGCTCACCAACGGCGCAAAGACCGCCACGATGATCAGCAGTATGATCGTTACCAGTCCGGCCAGGGCCAGTTTGTGGCGCCGAAAGCGTCGCCAGGCGTAACCGGTTGGCGTGACAAGTGGGCGTCGTCCGCTCAGTTCAACGGCTGCTACCGGTTCGTTGGCTCTGCTAACGGTCGAATCAGCTTGCATAGGCCTGCCTACTCAATCGCACTCGCGTCGACCGAGGCAATCATGTGTAGCGAATGCGTGGATCGACAAACGCATAGGCGATATCAGTAATCAGATTGCTCAATAGCACGGTTACGGCAATGAACAGATTCATCCCCAGGATCAGCGGATAGTCTCGGGTCATCACCCCTTGCAGCATCAGCACGCCCAGGCCAGGCCAGCGAAAGACAGTCTCGACGATCAGTGCGCCGCTGAACAGCCACGCTACGCTGAGACCGACGCGGGTTACGATCGGGATCAGCGCATTGCGCAGGATGTGGCGGGAGATGATTGTGGGCACTCCCAACCCCTTGGCCTTGGCTACGGTCGCAAAGTCGGACTGCATCACATCCAACACGCTGGCGCGTGTAAAGCGCATATACTCGGCCAAGTTCCCCATTGTCAGGACGAAGGCCGGCAGGATGACGTGCTTCAAATTGTCGAACAAGGAGAAATTCTCGATTCCAGGCGTGCGAAAGCCCCCGGCAGGCAGCCAGTCCAAATGAATGGCGAAGAGAAAAACGACCAGCAGGGCGAAAAAGAAGGCGGGCACGCACACCCAGGTGAAGCTCAGCGCCATCAGAATGTAATCGAGAATCGAATACTGGTTCAAGGCGGAATAGACGCCCAGCGTAACGCCGAGCGTGATCGCCAGAATCGTCGAAATGACCATGAGTTCAAGCGTCGCCGGCAGGCGGTCGCGTATCTCTCGCACGACCGGCCGGCTGGTCGTCACCGACGCGCCGAGATTGCCGCGCGCTACCTGCCCCAGCCAGATCAGATAGCGCACCGGCGCCGGTCTGTCCAACCCAAACTGCTTGCGCAACTCCTCCACGTACTCCTTGGACGGCGCGACCACCCCGCGCGCCGGCGCCAACATCGCCGCCAACGGGTCGCCCGGCGCCATCTCCAGCAGGATGAAGATTATCGCCGAGATCATGACAAGCACGGGAACGCTGATTGCCACGCGCCGCAGGATATACTCACTCACTCCTGGATTCCTTATTCATGTTTCAGCGTGTTCACTGGGAGCTGTGGGATGGAAGGAACGAGAGCGTTTTTCTTCAGCGGCTGACAGGCCGGTCGGGCGTGGCGGCATTCCCTGAGGCCTGAATTCGTGGCCATTTTTCTTGAAGGCCCCCCAACGTCACGCCGCAAGCGCCGTGCCTTTAGTTGTTTGTCTGAGAATTGTTGTATGTCTGAGAATGCCAGGCGGCAGTAGCCAGTGGCATGCAATGCCACTGGCTACTACCGGGGATCCACTACTCCTCAATCCACCACAGGTGGATATCCTTCTCGAACTGCCGCCGCCAGATGTAAAGGCCGTCCGACTCGATATGCACCCTGTTGTTGTAGACGATGCCGGCCGGCTTGCTGAACAGCCACACAAAGGGCAGGTCCTGGTTGAGGATGTCCTGCGCTTCGTAGTAATGTTGTTTGCGCATTTCCTCGTCCGTCGTCGTCTTGGCCAAGTTAAACAGCTCGTCAACGCGTTCGCTGCAGTAATGGGTGCCGTTCCAGCCCGCCGGGTACTCGTATTCGCAACCGGAGACCTGGATGAAGTTGTCCGGGCTGCCGAACAGCGACTGCGCCCCCATCTCGATATCGGCGGTGTCCGTCAGGTACCAGTCCTGCTCGTCAACCGACCAGTCACCGAAGCGAATGCGCGCCTTGATGCCCACGTCCGCCAGATAAGCCTGAATCGCCGTCATCATCTCGTGCGCCCAGGCCGACTGGTAGTAGTAGAAGATGTAGAGCTCCCGGTCCGGGTCCCAGTTGGCCTCCTCCAGCAGTTGGCGGGAGAGAGCGGGATCGTAGTTCCAGTGCTCCAGATTGGGCTTCATGTAGGGGCCGCCGGGGATGAAGGAATCGATCATCATGACCTGATTCTTGAAGATCTCCTCGAGGATGGCGTCGCGGTCGATGGCGTGCGCCAATGCCTGCCGGAACGGCAGGTTCAACTCCGGCTTGGTCTGCTTGATCGCCATGAACATGGGCAGCGAAACGCCGCCCGCGCCCCCGGCGAATAGGTGCGGGAAGGAGTTCAGATGCTCGACCTCCTGCGGGCTCATCTCGCCCATCGGGCCGTCGACCTCGTCCGCCTCAAGCGCCGTGATGTGGGCGTCGCGGCTGCCGCGCACCAGCAGCACGCGCTCGATGTAGGGCTTGCCCTTGAAGTAGTCATCGTTGCGCGCGAACTCGACAAATTCGCCCGGCACCTCGCGCGCATACTTGAACGGTCCGCTTCCTGTCCGCTGTTCGACCCAGAACTGGTGGTTGCGCAACTCACCACGCGGCACCTCCCCAAGGATGTGCTTGGGCCAGATTGAAACATCGGGCAATACCGAAGGGAAGAAGGCACTGGGCCGCTGCAACGTGATCTCAAGCGTCAGGTCGTCGATCACCGTCACGCCCTCGAGCGAGTCGGTCTCGCCAGCCTTGTACGCCTCGAAGCCGACCACGTCGTTCAGCTTCTGGCCCCAGATCGACTGCGCCGCCGTATCGGTCACCGTGTTGTAGCTCCAGGCGATATCCTCGGCGGTCAGCGGCTCGCCGTCGTGCCAGCGGATTCCTTCGTGCAGATGGAATGTGTATGTCAGTCCATCGTCCGATATATCCCAGCTCTCGGCCAGATCGCCAACAATCTCGCCCGTGCGCGGCACCAACTTTGTCATCGTATTGGCGTCAACCGCGTCGAAAGCGACCGATACCTCCCACGAATAGTAAGTCGGGCTGGTCTCGGCCAGCAGCAGACGCAGCGTGCCGCCGGAGCGAGGTCCGCTCGCCTCCGCCGCCTCCTCTGACGTGTCCTCCGCCATCTGCTCGCCCCCTCCGCCGTCCGCCGGGGCGGCAGGGGCCGCGCCGGCGCAGGCTGATACCAGGACGCTCAGCGTCAGCAACAGGCTCAAAAACAAAGTGTACTTCCTCATCGTGTTTTCCTCCTACCTGCAATGAATCGGATTCCGAATAAACCTGACTATCCTACAGAGGCATCAATCTGCCTCCTCGCTAGTTTGCAAAGACGAAGGAGTAGAGCTTGGCGCGATCCATGTGAAACCTAAGCGCAATGGGCCTCCCTTTCAGCGCCGCGACATCACTGCTCCCCTTCCAACCAACAGTGTGGCGCAGGTCGTCGCTGTCAATCAACTCGGCCTCCTCACGGCTGTAACCGGGAACGGGTTGGCCTTCGCCGTCCAGGATTTCAACCGCGATTGAACCGAGGCCGGCATCGGCGTTGACCACCAGCCGGTCTCCCGCCATCGTCAGCGTCTTTGTCGTCAGCCTGCCCTCGCCCGCGTCCATCGACACGAACCCGTCCAGTCGCAGCGTGGCCAGGCAGACCGCGCCGCCCTGTGGCTCATTGCGCCGCGTCGCCCAATGCAGGCCGCTGAACCCGGCGTAGTAGAACCGGATTTCGTCCCCGACAACCAGCGGATGCTGCATCACAAAGACCATGCCCTTGTCATACTCCTCCGGCCCGGTGGGGATGAAGACCTGGCGGTCGCCGGCGCGCATCCATGTGCGGTTGTCGCGGCTGAAGGTCAGCTGGATGTCCACCTTGTCCATCCACGGCGCGCCCGGCGTTATTTTCTCCTCCATCCCCGGCAGCACGTGGTAGGCGGCGATGAAGCCGAAATAGACATCCTCGTAGGGCATCCATTCCATGTTGTAGAACTGCCTGTCCCACGGCAGGTCGTCGTCATCGGGCGCCATGATGGTCCCATAAGGCGTCCAGTTGACAAAATCCTCGCTCTCGCTCTGCAGTACAACCCGCGTTCCCAAGCCGCGCGGCCCGCCATAACCGTAACCGTCGGCGAACTCAATCTTCTCCCAGTGACGGCTGTGGGCCACGTAGCGCCCCAGGCGCGGCTCCCACATCACCGAGTGCGGGCTATCGCTGATCTTGGCCACCCGCACATCCGGCTCCGGTTTCCAGTGCAGACCGTCCGGCGAGAAAGCGACGCCGACTCCGTCGCCGCAGTTGTAGATCATCTTGTATAGCCTGCTCGGCTCTGCCGCCACCGGGTCCTTGTAGATGCCCGCGGTTACATTCCGCTGGCCGCGGTTAAAGACGAAGTTATTCTCCGTTGAGCCGCGGAAGTCGACGATGCCCAGGTTTGGCCGCTCCCAGTGGCTGCCATCGGCGGATGTGGCATAGGCGATGTGGTTGAACGACCAGGGGTAGTTGGCGCATTCATACCACATTTTGAAGAGGCGCTCATCATCGTCGTACATCACCGTGCCCATGACAATAACATGCTCTTCGCCGCCTACCTGTTGCGGCGGCTCCAGTGCGATGATTGGGTTGTCCTGGTGCTTGGTCGGCTGATTCAGCGTGCGGAAGACGTTTTCCTGTTGGCCGATGATGAGGTCGTCAGCGAACAGTTGCTTGCGGGTTCCAACGTCAACGGGAGATGCGTCGGACCTGTCCATAGGCGAGTTCCTGAATGGGTGAGAGATGCCAGACGTCTATACTTGGATTTGACTTGCGCGCAGCGTCAGACGGCATAGGGCGCTCTGGAGTCTTCGCCCTGAATGAGCAGAATGTCGGACCGGTAGCCGGGAACCTGGTCCAGGTCAATCAGGCATTTTGAGGCGGAAGGAATGTAGCGCATGGCGTGGGCGCGGCGGCGGCGTGGCGTGTTGTTGGCGGCAGTGGCGTGGAGCGAGAGGCTGTGCAGGAAGATGCAGCCCCCGGCCTTCACCGGCACCGTCACCTCCTGTGCCAGCACATCGTCTGTATCCAACTTGTCCACACACTCGGCCGGAACCATGCCCAACTTGTGGCTGCCAGCGACCATCTGCAAGGCGCCGTTTTCCAGCGTCACATCGTCGAGCGCAAGCCATGCCGTCACCCATGCCTGCGGAACTAGCCACGGCCACGAGGTCGCGTCCTGGTGGTATTCCTTGGCTGACCCATGCACCGGCGGCTTCATGAACATCTCGTCCGCCAGCAACTTGAGGTCCGACGTATCCAGCAGCGACTCGACCACGGCAAGGATTCTGGGATGCTTCGCCAGCGCCAGATAGAGGTCATCATACCAGGCCAGGAACTCCAACTTGCGCAGCCTGTCCAACCCGCTTGGCCCACCTTCCTGTTCACCCTGGATGGCCGACTCCTCACGCATCCACTCTTGCGGAATATGCGAAAGTTTCCCCGAACCGATCGCCTCCGCCCGCACGCGCAGCGTCTCGATTTCCGCTTCTGTCAGCAGCCCTTCGACCAACAGAAAGCCGTCCCGCTCGTACTCCATCTTCTGCGAGTGTGTGAGTGACATTTTTTCATCTCTCTTTGGGCGTCTCTGAACGAATTTCAGGTTCGATTGCGCGGGCGCGTCTCCAAATTGCGACATCCGCGCCTGCGGGCATCGCTATCAATGTCGCCGCAATCATAAACATTCGCCCGCCATTCTGTCAAGCCATCAATATCCACTGCATAGGAGTGCTTCTCGCAATAGGGGCGAGATTGCGGCGACCTCTGTTTTTCTGAACTGCTCACACGCGACCAGAGGAACGCGTTGGTCAACTGTGCAAATGTGACTCCCATTTGAAACCGGCACTTTTCGGGCGACCAGTGCATTTGAATCGAGGCCGCCTCGCCTGCCCTTACGCAATACGCATTACCCAATCCGGAAAGAAGCAGCTTCCCGGCTGAACGCGCATTAGCAGTGGCTGAGTCTTGAAGAACTGCTCAAGGAGGTGACATCTGCAAGGTGCCTGCGGGCAGAATCGGACTGTGATTCGCCTGATTCTCGTCAACGAAGACCGCGATCTACGCCGGCGCCGCCAATCATCTCCATCACTTTATCACATAAATCACAGTCCGGACAATTGTGAACGCCCTTCAGTTCCCTCCGCAACGCCGTTTCCTACCCTTCGTGCCCCTTCGTGCCCTTCGTGGATCTCCCAGCCCTGCCATCTGACCATAGCCTGTCGGGAACTCACCCCCATTTTTGGCTGAACCGCTTCCCCCCACCCCTGCCGCGCCAATACCTCCCCTGTCCAAAGCAAAAGATTTCAGACTGTGCTACATTGCTTTCGCACCACCAAAATTGCCTCGCCGCCCTCCTGCGGCGACAACAATTTACCGGTCCAAAGCAAAAGATTTCAGAGTGTGCTACTTTAGTCTCGCACCACCAACAAAAGCCCAGCCGCCCGCCTGCGGCGACAACACAAAGAGAGGATTGAAATGTCTTCAACACCCTGCAAAAGCCTCAAGAGAGACGGGACCCCCTGCCGCGGCAACGGCCTCGAGCAACTCGACGGCTACTGTATCGCCCACGCCCCCGCCGACAAAGCATTGGAGTGGCGCTCACGCGGCGGCAAGGCCTCGTCAGCCGCCGCCCGCGCCGACAAACGCATACCCGACCGCCTGTCCCACACCATCGACAAACTGTCCACCGGCATCGACCAGGTCCTCGAGGGCAAGCTCGAACCCGCCGCCCTCTCCGCCATTTCCCGCGCCGCAAAAGTGCTCATCGAACTCTACCGCCTCGCCGACCAGGAGATGGACCTGATTCGCAGCGAGGAGACCGCGGCCGCCGCCGCCCAGGTCGCCGGTGCCGCTGGCGACCCCGAACTCCTCGACGCTGCCTCCGCCATCGCCGACTGGCAAGACCAGTACCGGATCAACGCCCTCATCGATCAGGGCCTTGTTGCGCCCGAACCTGTAGAAACCAAAGGCAAGCACCAACCACCTGCCCACGTCCTGACCGCCGCCGGCAGACAGCGCTTCGGCTACCAGCGTCTGACCAAGCTCACAAAGAAGCACATCGATATATGCAGATCCCTGGTAATAGACAGCCCTCCTCAAGGCCATGATCTGCCCATCGTACTCGATGACCTGTTCACAATGCGTAAGCGCCTGGCAGAGCTGCTCACCGACTGCGCGCCCGCTGCGCCGCCCGTATTGGACCCCCTGTCCGGCCAGCCCCTCAACCGGCTGCCCGTCGGCGTGATACCGGCGACCGTGCCAATCGCCGGCCCCGGCCAGGCCGAACAGGCCGCAGCAGACCTGCAAGACCTGCTCCGGCACGCCAACCAGCTGACCGGTGAAGCCGAAATCCTGTACGAGAAGCGTGTGGGGTTTGCGTACGATTATGATGGCGAGTGGGAGGAGGAGGAAGAAGAAGAGAACGCCAACAAACCGGTAGACCTCGAGGCGATGCGCCGCCAGCTCACCGAATTCTCGTCCGCCTACAGCCTTTAGTCATAACCGTAGTTCAAATAAATAGAATACGATTTCACACGGCTTGCACGCGGCCAACGCTTCGTCGCCGCGCAGGCGTCGGGCCAAGACCCCTTTCGCCCGATGCCCATGCACGAAGACCGCGATCTGCGCCGGCGCCGTCAATCATCCCCATCACATAAACTGCATGAATCACAGTTCAAACAAATGTCAACGAGCCCTCGTACATGCGCCCAAAATTTCTTACCCAATCTCACACAATCTCTCGCAAACTCTCGTCTAACGCTCGTACATCTCTACGTTACGTTGATATTTCAAAGCATTGGACAAAGAGGCGACTTCTACAGGTTGCCTGCTGGCAAGAACCCGACTGCGATTCGCCCAGTGCCCATGCACGAAGACCGCGATCTGCGCCGCCGCCGTTAGTCATCCCCATCACATAAATCACGTAAATCACAGTTCAGACAAATGTCAACCAGCCCTCGCACATGCGCTCACACCTGTGTCAACCCCTCCATCCGCCGCAAAAGGGCCTCCAGCCCGGCCTGCCCTCGCCCGCCGCGACCACGCGCGCGGCCCGTGCGCCACCGCCCGTCTGCCGTCTTGCCCCCAAAATTTCTTGCCCAATCTCACACATTCTCTCGTAATCTCTCGTGTAACGCTCGTCCATCTCCCCTGCCTGTCAACCCCTCCATCCGCCGCCAAAATGCTTCTAACCTCAATCCCGTTTGAAACCGGGACGCTGCCGGCCAATGCAACAACTGTATCGTGGCCGTCTCGCCTGCCCTTACGTAATACGAAATACGCAATTCAGCGCCCAACCTGCTCCGTCCCCCTTGCAGGAGCCTGAACCACCGTATAAACTGTACCCATAGGCGCAAGACTAAGGTGCCAGCGGACCATCTCTGTACCTTAACAAACGTATACTGTCTGACAGAACAACCACAGTTGCAAGACCATAACGCCCCCGCACCCGACGCGACGCTCTGCGCCCATCCGCAAACTTTTTTTTCGGAGAGAGCAAGGCAACACATGAATTCACGCGGAAGTTCGCGACACTTTGCGCCGATGCCGCCTACCCATCTCCGCCACACCGGGACGCCGCCGCCGCTGATGCGTCACTGCACGGCCGCCGACTGCGACCCGATTCGCGGCGACTCGCTCGACGAACAGCTCTCGTGGAACGGCAAGCCGGCCTGGCCGGCGGTCGGTGACAGCCGGCGCGCGCTATCCTCAGGTTGCCCAGTCGGAATTCTACCCAAAACTGCGCTTCCACATCGCGCCGGGAACGAAACTGTACTCGCTCACCATCGACCCGCCTGAGGTGATGGTGTGGCAAGTGAAACTCAAGACCCGCCTGGATTGACACCATTTAGCGGCAAATGTCGCCCGATTCGCAATTTGAGCAGCCATCTCAAAGACAGAACTGATCAGGAGATTAGCATGACCGATACACTGACCGATCTACAATGGCGCCAATATGAGAACCAGGGTTATCTGCCTCTGGGCAAAGTGTTGAGCGGCGAAGAGCTGGGCGAACTCCAGCAACGCATGGATGACATCATGCTGGGGCGCGCCCCGCTAGACTACGACAGGATCGCGATGCAGCTGGACCGCGAACCGGGCACCGGCAAGCCCGGCCCCCAGACAAAGGGCCACAAGGGAGCGACGCTCAGCTACCGTAAAATCCAGGACCTGGAGCTCGATCCCATTTTTCTCGCCTACATGCAGAAGCCACTGTTTCACCATATCTGCGCGCGCGCATACGGCGAGGCGACCATGGTGGTCTGCTACCGGGCCATGTTTATGAACAAACCGGCCCGCGAAGGCACCCCCCTGATCTGGCATCAGGACCGCTGGCGCTACCTGGACCGCGACCCTCTAATCACCATCTGGACCGCGCTCGATCCGGCGACGGCGGAGAACGGCTGCGTACAGATAGTGCCCGGCGCCCACCACACGCTGATCAACCCTTCTGACCCCTCCGGCTTTATGACCCCGGAGCAGGCGGTTGAACTGACACTCGAGGCTGAGATCGTCGACCTGGAACTGGATGCGGGTGAGTGCGTTCTGCTGCACAATCACCTGCCCCATAGTTCAGAAGTCAACAACACCGACATACCCCGGCGTGCGTTCAGCGCCTGCTACATGGACGCGGCGACGAAGGCGGAGAACGGGCAGAAGTTCTACACTATCTTTGGCGTCGGCGCTTTGCAGCCGGAGCGTGTCTGAGAGACAGGGCCGCGCAAGGCAACCCGTAGCGCGGCGCATTACAACCGGGAAATTCTGGATTCTTTGATGATCATTTACAACAGCGGGCCGCTCCAGCAGTTCGATGAGATCGTCCTGTTTCCCTTTGACGACCACAGCCTCCCGCTCCAAAGCGGAGTAGAACTCCACCTGGAAGGCTACCATACCCCCTGCGGCCGCACGCGTATCGTCGTCAGGCTGGGCGAAGAGGGCGCGCCCGACAGCGAGCGCGTCGTCTGCTATGGCAGCGTCCACCGCGTCGGCGATGAGCTTTGGATGCGGTATCTCGGCCAAGGCAACGAATCGGGCTGGTTCGAGCGCGTCTGTTTCGCCGCCAGCACGGACGGCTACAACTGGCACAAGCCGCAACTGGGTCTGGTCGAGTATAACGGAAATCGGCGCAACAATCTCGTCGATCTGGACCAGGGTAGGCTCCATGTGCAGGGCTGCGTGGTCTACTACGACCCCGTCGACCCCGATCGCAGCCGCCGGTTCAAGATGCTGTTCCAATCGCGCAAGTATGACAGCCGCTTCGCCGCAGCCTTCAGCGCCGACGGCCTCGCCTGGCGCGAATCGTCGCGCAATCCGGTCGGCTCCTGGCTGGAGATGGCAGGGGGCACGCGCCACAACGGCTGCTACGACGTCTGCGGGCAGGGCGGCGCGCACGGCGGTGGACATCAGACTCTACGCCGTCTATCTGACCACGGCAACGAGTTGAGCCATTGGAAGGCGTCTCTGATCAACTGACCGGTGAAACAGGGAAATACCATGTATGAAAGCGTGGAAGTCGCAGCAATCTCCTTTCGACCGACCAAGTGGGACAAGGACGGCAACGCCGACCGCATGGAGCAGCTGTTCGTCCGCGCCGCGCAGGATAGCCCGCGCCTGATTCTGACGACCGAAGGCGCGCTCGAAGGCTACGTCGTGATGGATGTAGTCGAAGGTCGAGCCTCGGCAGATGCCATGTTGGATCTGGCCGAACCGATCGACGGCCCCTATATCCGGCGCTTCCAAAAGCTGGCGCGAACGTTGAACACCTGCCTCGCGTTCGGTTTCGCCGAGCGCATTGGCGATGAGGCCTACAACTGCGCGCTCTTCCTCGACCGCCAAGGCGAAATCTGCGGCAGGTATCACAAAGTGCAGTTGGCTGAAGGTACGCATTCATCGTGGCGCTTCAATCGCGTCGGCAAGCGGTTGCGCGCCTTCGACACGCCGATTGGCCGCGCCGGATTTGTCATCTGCAACGACCGCTGGAATCCGCAGATCGTGCGCGCGCTCGTGCTGGACGGCGCCCGCGTCATCCTCATCCCCTCCTATGGTGACAAGACCAAGCGCCAGAATCAGGCCGTGCTGGCCAGGGCGCGCGAAAACGGCGTTCCCATCGTCGAAGCCAATGTGGGCATGAACCTGATCATCAGCAAAGGGGAAATCTGCGCTTATCAGTGGGGCAACGACCAGATCACTTACGGCGTGGTCGATGTGCCGGCGGCGCCGGGCGAAGCCAGCTCGCGTCAGGCCGAGCAGGACTATCTTACGGCACAAACGCCGGAGATGGAGTGCCGCTACCAAAGGACTCTTGAGCGGGTCGGACAGCTGAACAGTTCCTGACATTGCCAGACCGACCTTCTCTTGCCAACAAGCGCCAGCGCTGCTGAAACAGCCGGAGCAAATCCCAAAGGACATTTGCATGTTTGATATCGTAGTTCGCAACGGCATCATCATTGACGGCTCTCGCGCGCCGCGCCGGCGCGGGGACGTGGCGATCAACGCTGATCGGATCGCCGCCACCGGCGATCTCAGCGGCGCGAACGCGGCACAGGTGATCGACGCTTCCGGCAGGATCGTTGCGCCCGGCTTTGTAGACGTTCACAATCACTCCGACGGCTGGCTCTTAAAGTCGCCCCACCTGCTCAGCAAGACGAGCCAGGGCTTCACCACCGAAGTGATCATGGCCGACGGCATCTCCTACGCGCCGGTCAATCGCCAGACTGCCCATGAGTGGCTCTATTACATGCGGGGTCTGAACGCGCTGCGCATGGAGGAGTACACGGGATGGCAAAGCCTGGCCGACTACATGGCTCTCCTCGACCGCCGCAATGTCGAGAACGTCATCACCCAAATCCCCTACGCCAACGTGCGCACGCTGATTTGCGGCTGGGGACAGGACGCGCCGGACGACTCGCAGATGCAGTTGATCCGGATGCAAGTGGAAAAGGGAATCGAGCAAGGCGCCTGCGGCCTTTCCACCGGGCTGGACTACGCGGCCCAGTGCTACGCCTCGACTGCGGAGCTGGTCGCGGCCTGCCGACCGATGGCCGAGGTCCAGGGTCTCTATGTGACCCATATGCGCTACAAAATAGGAATTCTGGCTGCGTTGCAGGAGGCGGTCGAAATCGGGCGGCGCGCCGGCGTCCCCGTGCATATCTCCCACCTCAAGGCTGGCGCCGAAGCCGATGCCGAGGCCATTCTTGAGTACGTCGATCAGGTTGCTGTGCACGAGGTCGATTTCTCCTTCGATGTCTACCCCTATCTGGCCGGTTCGACCATGCTCAACTACCTTCTGCCCTACGAGGTCTGGCGCGACGGTCCGCTGGCCGCGCTGCCCAAGCTGCGCGATCCTGACATGCGCGTCCAAGTTGAGCGCAGCATCACAATTCATGCGCCCGATCTGAACGCGATCACGATCGCCTGGCTGCCGGGCAAGGAGAACAGCAGTTACCAGGGCAAGACACTAGGGCAGTATGTTGCCGAGGTGGGAAAAACGCCGGCGGATGCTCTGTGCGATCTGCTCGTTGAGGAGAATCTGGCCGTCCTGCTCGTTTTTTCCCATGGCGACGACCGCTTCGTCGAACCCTTCCTCGCCCACGAGAAATACATGATGGGCACGGACGGCATCTACCATGTAGACGGCGTGATTCATCCGCGCCAATACGGCTCCGCAGCCCGTCTTTTGGGACCGTGCGTGCGCAAGGGACTGTTCTCGCTGGAAGATGCCGTCTGGAAATTGAGCGGCGCGCCTGCTTCCCGCTTCGGTCTGAAGGATCGGGGTAGGGTGGAGGATGGATGCTACGCGGACCTGGTCATTTTCGAGCCCGATGCCGTCGAAGATCACGCAACTTTCGCCGAACCGCACCAACAGTCGAGCGGTGTTCGAGACGTGATCGTAAATGGCGTGCCGATCTTTCGCGATGGGGGCCCCGCAGATCTGCCAGGACCGGTATTGCCGGGCCGGGCTTTGCGCTTCAAGCAGTAGGGCAGCTTGAAATTCCAGTCGCGGGAGTGGATTGCGATCTCAATTGCGCTCTTAACGGGACTTGCAGGGCATGTCCGCGTGATCTGATGCGGGTCTCAGGCCGTGGTCGCGGTCGGGTTAGGGGCTCCTGCTATCCGGCCGGTGTCGGGATGGGAGTTGGCGATTCGTCAACCGTGCATTGAGACCACATCCCGACTCCCTCGCTCTGCGCCTGGTCGGCCGCAGCCCGAATTCGCGCCGCGTAGATTCCGGGATTGCCGTAGTCGTTGTACTCAGCGTACCCCTGTTTGGCCAACTCCTCATTCAGAAGCCTGCCGTCAGCAAGCCAGATATAAGCCAAAAGTCTGTCATCACTGTCACGTCCCCCGCTTTCGACAGTGACCGTCTGCCCGTTGAACAGATTCGCATAGACTGACGCCTGTCTCCCGTAGCACTCGACCTCCCCCACAACCTCGGGGGCGTCAATGTCAAAGAGGCGAATCCTGTCCGTGCCGCCGGACTCGAAGCGCACATCGAAAGTATCGCCGTCAACAACGTCGACAATGTCAGCTCGCTGACCGCGAAGAGCTGAGTCGGTCTCTTGCGGCGCCGTCGTAGGCGGCGGCGGAGAGTCAGCGGAAACGACCGGCACGTCTTCCGCGTTGGCTGCGGTCACGTAGGCGGCAAATAGCCAGCCGGCCTGACCCTCATAGTCGATGCGCCACCAGGCGCCCGCCTCATTTCTGCCCGTTATGAGAAACTCTTGCCCGAGCGTGGCAGCGCCGACGACGGGATAGTTCGTACCCGGGCCTTGCCGCACATTCATGTCCCCGTTGAGGGTCAGTAACGCCTGCCCGGAAGTCGGCGCTTCGCCGCTGGTCACCACAGGCACGTTTTCCGCATTCGATGCCACCACAAACGGCGCGTATATCCATCCTGTTTGGCCGTTTATGTCGACTTGCCACCAGTCTCCCTCCTCGTTCCTGCCGCTGACGGGCACCTCTTGCCCGAGAGTGGCCGCGGCGACAACAGGGTAGTTCGTGCCAGGGCCCGCGCGCACGTTCATATCCCCGTTGAGGGTCACCAGCGCCTGTTCGGACGCAGGCATTGCTTCGCTGGCAATGATGGGCACGTTTTCCGCATTGGATGCCGTCACAAACGGGGCGTAGATCCATCCTGCCTGACCGTCAATCTCAATTTGCCACCAGTCTCCTTCCGCATTCTGGCCGGTGATGGGAAACTCTTGCCCAAAAGTGGCCGCGCCGACGGCAGGATAGTCGGTGCCGGGACCGGCGCGCACGTTCATATCGCCGTTGACGGTCACAACTGCATTCTCTGCCATCATTGCCTCGTCGCCGCCGGCCACGCGCACGTTCTCCGCCACGGGCACGTTCTCCGTATTGATTGCGGTCACGTACGGCGCGAAAATCCACCCGAGCTGACCGTCAATTTCGATCTGCCACCAGTTTCCATCCTCGCTTTTGCCGGTGATGGGAAACTCTTGACCGATCGTGGTCGCGCCGACGACAGAGGAGTCTATGCTCGGGCCGGCGCGCACGTTCATGTCTCCGTGGACAGTTACCAGCGGCTGCAGGGCAACCGGCACGGCCGTGCCAGTTGGTATGGCGGTCGCGGCAGGTGCGGAAGTTGGGGTGGCGGTCGCGGTTACTGTGGCCGGCACAGCGGCTGCAGGCGCGGCCGTAGGGGGTAAGGGCGTGGGCAACGCCGGCGCCACCCCAGTCGCGGGGGCAGGCGTCGGCGGTGGCAGCGATGCGGCTTCTTCACCCTCGTCCCGGTTACATGCGCCCAATCCAACCGTCAAAAGAATAAGGATTACAAGGATTGCGCCGCTCTCAACTGGATGCCCGGTTCTCCGTCTCCCTTTCACAACAGATTCGTTGGGCTGTGGGCCCGGCCTTTGGTCTGTTTGTTGTTTTTTCATATCAGCACCCCTTAGACGGGCGGCACCGTTTTCGCCGCATCAACGATCAAGGCAACCGCTGCATCTTCGGGAATACGGCCCGTGTCAAGCATCAGGTGATAGTGGCGGCTGTTCTTCCAGTCGGCGCTGGAGAAGAAACGTTGATACCAGTTTCGGCGCTGCTCGTCCGCTAGGTGGATGATTCGCCTGGCCGTATCGATCGTGGCCATACCGCGGCGGCGCTGAATCCGGCTGGCGCGCAGATCCGGCGTTGCGTAAAGATGCACGTGTAGAGCCGTCGGATGATCCTCCAGGATTAACTGGGAGCCCCGCCCGATGAAGATGGCGTCTTCCACCTGCGCCAGCGTTCGAATCGCGTCTGTCATCTGTTTCACATATGTCGGCTGATCCATCGGGCGGCCGCGCTGGCTTGGATCAGCCGAAATGAGAGAACGCATCTCCTGGCTGACAACGCCGGCGCGCGACATCAGTTTTTCCTCGGCCTCGACGATCACCTCGACCTGGACGCCGACCTGCCTGGCCATCTCGGCCAAAACCTCTTTGTCGATGCAGGGCGCGCCCAACTTCGCTCCAACGGCCTCGGCGATGCGTGTGCCTCGGGAGCCTAATTCACGGGAGATGGTTACGACTGCCATGCTGACCTCCATTCCACCGCTACGCTGCACGCACGAACAAGCATTCCCTGGCGCCGCCCGCCTGCCCTTGCAATTTGGCGCTAACAACCGCTGGTCAGTTCAAACCCGACGACAGTCAGTTGATCTGCTCAGGCAACTGAAGTCGTGTGCGCCGGGCAAGCCGGAAAGCGTATACGGTGGCGGCAGTTTCCCAATCTTGTGTGAGGCGGCGTGGTTTCATTCTACCTACAGCATACGCCCTTCGCCCCAAAGAACGCAAGTAGAATAATGTTGCGCGATTGCATCAGGTTACGGCAGCGCGTCCGGAAGCGGGAAAAGCGGCAGCACCGGTGTTCGCGTTCGAATTGTTGGCAATGGCCACCTGCGGTAGGATAACAAAGATGGAGGAAATCTGTTTCGCTTCGGCCACCCAACTGATTGGCGCTGTCCGCGGCCGCGAGCTGTCGGCACAGGAGGTTGTTGCGGCTTTCCTGGCGCGGATTGAAACAGTGAATCCCCATCTAAACGCCGTAACCGTGGTAGCCGACGACGCGCTGGAGCAGGCCAAGTTGGCGGACGACAGGCAGTCCCAAGGCGAGGACCTCGGCCCGCTGCATGGCTTGCCCTTTACCGTTAAGGACACCTTTGCTACGGCAGGCCTCCTCAGCCGGTTGGATACCCGCATCCGCAAGCGGCACGCCGCTCGGAAAGACGCGACCGTCGTCGCACGCATGAAGCAGGCCGGCGCGATACTGCTGGCCAAGACCAACTGCCCGCCCGCAGGAAGCGGCAGCGATACTGAGAACGCCGTCATCGGTCAGACGCGCAACCCCTGCGACACCAGCCGTTCACCCGGCGGCAGCAGCGGCGGCGAGGCAGCAATTATCGCGGCCGGCGGCTCTCCCATGGGACTTGGCGGCGATACCGGCGGTGGTTTGCGCATTCCGGCCGCCTACTGCGGCATCGTCGCCTTGAAGCCCTCGCAGGGCCGGGTGCCCAACTCAGGCGTCTATAACCAAGCCGGCGGATTCACAGATCAGCGCACGCAAATCGGACCGGCGGCCCGCAGCGTGGAGGATCTACTGCTCGCCCTGCGGGTGATCGATGGGCCGGATTACAAGGATGCCGGCGTCGTCGCCATGCCCCTGTTTGACCCCGCCCAGTTGCCCTTGAATGAACTGAGAATCGCCTTCTTTGCCTTCGACCCGGCCTCTCTGGTCACGTCCTCCGTCTCCAGAGCGGTAGGCGCGTCGGCGCAGGCCCTGGCCCGCGCCGGCGTCCGCGTTGTGGAGAATCGACCGCTCGATCTGGTGGGGGGCGCCCGCGATCTGGACCGCGGCTGGCGCAAGATGGCCTCCACGCGCGGACAGGACGTTGTCGAGCTTCTCCATGTCTGGGACCTGTTCCGCACCAACCTGCTCCAGTACATCCGCTATTACGATGCCATTCTCTGCCCGGCGGCGCATCACAGCGCGCCCCCGATTGGCGCCCGTGACAACCAGCGTTTCGACTATACCGTTCCATTCAGCCTGACCGGCTATCCCGCCGCGATCGTGCCGGTTGCCCAAGATGAAGACGGCCTGCCGGTCGCCGTGCAGATCGTCTCACATCCCTGGCGCGAGGACATCTTGCTAGCCCTGGCGCAGACGCTTGAGCGAGAGTTCGGCGGCTGGCAAGCAGACAGCCTCGGCGGCCTGAAACTTTAGCGCGTGGGCGGCGTAAAGTTAAGTGAATAACCGCCAACAGGGAGGGACAAATGGAAGAAGAACGCAAGGAACAGGAACAGGCAGCGGACGATACCAGCGATGCCACCCATTCCGCCGATGCTGGAGACGCCGTTTCCGCGGAGGTCAACCTGCTGATTGAGGCGATGGTCAAAGCGGCACGCAACGCCTGGAGCAGCGATCAGCGCCATCAACTGGAAGCCGACTTGCGCGGCTGCCTTGGGACGCTCGTCGAAAACCTGGAGGGAGCGCTCACCCGCTTCAGCGGCAGTGAGCAGGGTCAGGAGCTACAGGAGCAGGCGTCCAGAGTAGCGAATCGTGTTCGCGAAAGCGCGCTCGCCGCCGAACTGAAGGACGGGCTGACCAAAGGCCTGAAGACAGCGACCACCGAAGTTCAGAAGTTTGCAGACAGCCTGGAGGAGCGGCAGAGCGATACCGATTCTGCCCAGGACATCCCTGTGGAACCGGACAACTCTGAGACGGAACGGCAATAGAGACGGCCGGGAGGTCGCACGCTGGCCGCGCCGGGTTCGTGCTCAGGGGAACGAAAAGAGCGCCTTCGCCAGCTTAAGGATTCCCTGGCCCCAGGGCACACGATGGGAGACTCCGCTGCGGCCCTCGAAGCAGGCCAGGTTTTCGATGTACCAAGTGTAGTTGCGCACCAGCGCTTCTTTATTACTGTAAATCGGGTTCCAACCCAGCACGCGTTGGGCTTTGGCGACCGTAACAAATGAGTCTGTCGCCGCGGTCTCGTAAACCCACTTGTATAGCGGCGACAACCCCAGCCGCTCCAGCAAGCGCAACGTCCAGATGGCCGGCGCCGCTGGCAATGGCACAATGCGTTTGCCGTGACCGGCAGAATCGAGGACGGACTGATAGTCCTCCTTCATTGTACTGAACTCGGTTGCCCCGATGTTGAACGTATCATTCACGCGCGCGGAGGGCAGCGTTGCGGTCAGATAGATGGCCGCGCATAGATCCTCCACGTCCAAAAATTGGTAGCGGTTCTTGCCGCTGCCCAACATCGGAAAGTTCTTGCCGTCCTTCGCCCAGTCGTAAAAGAGGGCAAATACGCCCAGACGCTCAGGTCCGACAAATGTCTTGGGCCGGATGATGGGCACGCACAGGCCCTGCCGCCTGTATTCGAAGCAGATCTCTTCGGCCCTGATTTTCGCTTCACCGTACGGGCCGACGCCGATCAGTTCGTCGTCCTCCGCCAAGGGATGGTGATCCGGGATACCATAGACCGCCGTCGATGAGATGTGAATCACGCGCTCGATGCTGGCTTCGCGAGCGGCCTGCAATACGTTGCGAATGCCGTCGATATCTGTGGAATAGATCTCCTCCGGGCTGTAGAGGGGAAGGGCCGCCGCGGTGTGAATGACAAGATCGATGCCTTGCATGGCCGCACTCACGGCCTGCCTGTCACGAATGTCACCGTCCAAGACGGTTATCCTGTCCCTTTCGGGATAGTCGAAGGGGGCAATGTCCAGCGAAACCGGGCGAATGCCCCGCCTTAGCAAATAGCGCACAAGATTGATGCCCAGGAATCCGGCGCCTCCTGTGATTAACCAGGTCTGCCCGCTCACCTGGCTGTTCGATTCAACTGGCAATCGTGCTTCAACTGACATCTGCATCATGCTTCCGTATCCAGTTTCTCTTCAGTTTCCATCCAGCCCTGCAGAAGAGTGCGCGTAGAATCAAAGGCCAGGTCGACCGGAATCTCTTGCGGCGCGAACCAGGCTGCGGCCTGCACATCGTCCGCCGCAAAAGGGATCTCCGCTGATTCGGCGGGAATCGCGCGAAAGGCCAACACGATCCCGATGCGAGCGCTCACATCATTGACCATCGGAAAGATGTCCAGCAGGTCGTCGATATGCACTTGCAGCCCTATTTCCTCGCAAAGTTCCCTCTGCAAGGCCTCTTGGGGCATCTCGCCAGCGTCCATGTAACCGCCGGGCAGCGACCATTTCCCTTTCGCAGGATCGACGGCGCGCTGCACCAGCAGAACGCGCCCGCCGTGCAAGATCAGGGCGATAACGGCGACTTTCGGGTCATGGAATTGGACGAAGCCGCAAGCCGAACAGACGGGCCGCAGCGCGTTGAAACGCATCTCCTCTGCAATCGAACCGGCGCAATATGGGCAGTAGCGGTATCTTCTGTTCATCAGAATCAGTATAGCACCTGACCGCCTGAAGTGGTATACTGGCGTCATGTCGTCGGTGGACAAAGCAGCCTTGAACGAGCAGAGCGGGACTGTTCTCCGGGAGCGCCCGGCCCGCTCCGCCTTGACGCCGACAGGCGGCTTTCTCGCCGGTTTCAGCCACACGCTGCAACCGTATATGGGCTGCCGTTTCGGGTGCAGCTACTGTTATGTACGTCAATCCAACGTCCATCGTTTCTTCAACGGGGGGCTGGAATGGGGGGCATACGTCTATCCGCGCATTGGCATCGCCGCGCGGTTGGAACTGGAGCTGGCGCGGCTGCAGAAGAAAGAAGCTCTGGAGAGAACCGCCGTCTTCATGTCGTCGGCAACAGACCCATACCAGGGGGCGGAGCGAACCTATCAATTGACGCGCCAATGTCTGGCGATGTTTGGCCTGAGATCTCCAGGCTTGCTCGTCATTCAGACCCGTTCGCCGCTGGCGGCAAGAGACTTTGATTTGATGGCGGCGCTGGGCCAGCGCTGTCTGCTCAACCTTACGATCGAGACTGATCGCGAGGACGTGCGCCAAGCGTTGACCCCCCGTTGTCCGTCGCTTCGCCCCCGTTGGCAAACAGTCCGGCAGGCCCGTGAGGCCGGTATTCCGACACAGGTGACGGTCAGTCCTTGCCTGCCCTATACCGACATCGAGACATTCGGCGGGCAACTGCTGGAGGTATGCGATCGGGTCGTGGTGGATAGCTTCGTCGCCGGCGACGGCTGTGGCGGCAAGCGGACGGCGCGCACGCAACTCCCGGCGCTCTATGCGAGTAAGGGCTGGGATGACTGGCGCGCGCAGGAAGCAGCCCTTGAACTGTACGCCTGGCTACGGGCGCGGCTGGGAGAACGGGCCGCCTGGTCGCAAGAAGGATTCACCCAACAGGCCAGGAAAATCACCGGCCTGGTCCAAGAGTAGAGTCCGCCTACCCAGCACGCGAGGTCAATCGCAAGATGACAGCATTTGGCGGAATCGAAGCGGGGGGGACCAAGTTCATTTGCGCGGTCGGCGCCGGGCCGGATGACATTCGGGCGGAGATTCGCATCCCCACCGAGACGCCTGACGCCACCATGGGGCAGGCGATTGCCTTTTTCCGCGAGCAACAGGCGCATCACGACATTGCCGCGATCGGTGTCGCCTGCTTTGGCCCGCTCGACCCGGACCCTGACTCACCGACTTTCGGCTACATCACCAACACGCCCAAGCCGGGCTGGGCGCACTCACAGGTCGTGCCGATGCTGCGAGATGCCTTTGGCATGCCCGTCGGCTTCGATACCGATGTGAACGCCGCCGCCTTGGGCGAGCAGCGTTGGGGGGCGGCCCAAGGCGTGGATACATTCGTCTACTTGACAATTGGAACAGGAATCGGCGGCGGCGGCATGGTGGACGGCAACCTGCTGCACGGTCTGATCCATCCTGAAATGGGCCATATCCCCTTGCCTCACGACTGGGCGCGGGACCCGTTCGCGGGCGTCTGTCCATTCCATGGGGACTGCTGGGAAGGCTTGGCGAACGGCCCCGCGCTTGAGGCGCGTTGGGGCCAGCCGGGCGAGACGCTTCCCGCGGGGCATGAAGCCTGGTCTCTGGAGGCGCACTACCTCGCCCTGGGCGTCGTCAACATTATGATGATCCTGTCGCCGCAGCTGGTTGTGATGGGGGGCGGCGTAATGGAGCAAGAGCATATCTTCCCTCTCCTGCGCCAGGAGGTGAAATCGCAACTGAATGGCTATATTCAGAGCGATGTCGTCATGGAAGGGCTCGATACCTACATCGTGCCGCCGGCGTTGGGCGGACGGTCCGGCGTATTGGGCGCGATTGCCCTGGCCGAGCAAGCCTACGCGAGTCGCTAGCCCCCCTCAACTCTTTCAGATGGACAGTCTCCGCATCCTGAACAGCATGCCCGCTCCCTTTGATCCGACAGAGCAACCGCACCGGCGCCGCAATTCGCTGACCGGCGAGTGGATTCTTGTATCTCCCCACCGAATGCGGCGACCCTGGCAGGGACAGACCGAAAGCGTACCGCCGCCTTCTTTGCCCCGCTACGATCCTTCTTGCTATCTCTGCCCCGGCAACGAACGGGCCGGCGGGCTGACCAATCCCGATTACAGTCACACATTCGTCTTCAACAACGACTTTGCCGCCCTGCGCATTGACACGCCGGACGGTGAATTGCCGCACAGCCCTTTTTTCCAGACGCAGGCCGAGACAGGCGTCTGCCGGGTCATCTGCTTCAGCCCCCGCCACGACCTGACACTGGCGCGCATGGCTCTGCCGGACATCCGCCGTGTGGTGGATCTTTGGGCGGAGCAGGTCGACGAGCTGGGCCGCGCCCCGCAGATCGGCTATGTGCAACTCTTCGAAAACCGCGGCGCCATGATGGGAAGCTCAAATCCCCATCCCCACGGGCAAGTTTGGGCGACCGGCCGCCTGCCGACCGAACCTGCCAAAGAGGATCGTGAGCAGCGCACTTATTTTGAGAGGCATGACACGCCCCTGCTGGTGGACTATCTGGCGGCGGAACTTGCGGCGGAGGAACGCCTGGTGATCGAGAATGAATTCTGGGCGGTGGTCGTGCCCTACTGGGCGGTCTGGCCTTTTGAGACGCTCGTCCTGCCCCGGCGGCATGTAACGCATCTGTCGGCTCTTGCGCCTTCGGAACGCGACGCGCTCGCGCATCTGCTCAAGCGGCTCTTAATCCGCTATGACAACCTCTTTGAGACGAGTTTCCCTTATTCGATGGGCTGGCACGGCCGGCCTACCGGTGGCGGCGACGATTCGCATTGGCAGCTTCACGCCCACTTCTACCCGCCGCTGCTACGCTCGGCCACCGTCAAAAAGTTCATGGTCGGCTACGAAATGCTCGCCACGCCGCAGCGCGATCTGACCGCCGAGCAGGCCGCCAGACGTCTGCGCAGCCTCAGCGAGATTCACTTTCAGGATTCCTGAAATCTAGCTCCCTGCGACATTTCGGTAGGCATCTCTGGCGGCCTGGTATGCATCACCACCATGGCAGTCGTTGATGACAAATAATGGAAACTCCTCGACCTCGAGCTCTCGAATCGCTTCGCTCATCAGATCGGCGTAGGCGATGACCTGGCTGCTGCGAATCTGCCGCGCCAAGAGCGCAGCCGCGCCGCCCACCGCGCCGAAGTAGACTGCGGTATGGCGAATAAGCCCCCGCTTGACTTCCTCAGAGCGGCTGCCCTTGCCGATCAGACCAGCCACACCCCGCTCCAACAGTGGCAGCGTATATGGGTCCATGCGCCCGCTCGTGGTCGGCCCGGCAGGCCCGATCGGCGCGCCCGGTTTGGCCGGGGCCGGGCCAACGTAGTAGATCACCTGTCCGGCGAGCGGAAGCGGCAGCGGCTCGCCCCGTTTCATCGCTTCGAAGAGCCGCAGATGGGCTGCATCCCTGGCCGTAAAGATTGTGCCGGTCAGGCGTATCTGCTCTCCGGCCCGCAATGAGCGCACCGTGGCGTCATCGAGTGGAGCCTGAACTGTTCTCATCATCACAATTCTATCGTTGCCCGGCGCGGCGCGGAGCAGTTGAGATTGACCGCCATCGGCAGCGCGGCGATATGTGTTGCCAGCGGCTCGACATGAACCGCCAGCGCGGTGACCACCCCGCCCAACCCCTGTGGACCGATGCCAAGACGGTTGATTTCGTCAAGCAGATCCTCCTCGAGTTCGGCGAGGTGGGCGGCGGCGTTGACACTGCCTATCGGTCGCAGCAGCGCCTTTTTTGCCGCGATGCCTACGGTGTCGAGTGAACCGCCAATGCCGACGCCGACGATGAGCGGGGGGCAGGCGTTGGGACCGGCCTGCTCGACCGTTTCCAGCACAAAGCGGCGTACACCTTCTGCGCCAACCGACGGGGGAAACATTTGCACGCGGCTCATAAGCTCCGCCCCGAATCCCTTTTGCAAGGCGCTGATGCGCACGCCGTCACCCGCCACGATCTGCCAATGGATCAGAGCGGGCGTGTTGTCGCCGGAGTTGACGCGCAGCAGCGGATCACTCACAACCGACTTGCGCAGGTCGGCATAGGCGTCTCTGGTGGCGGCCTGCAGCGCGGCTTCAATCTCCCCCCCACTGAAATGCACATCCTGTCCGACCTCGACGAACAAAATCGCCATGCCCGTGTCCTGGCAAGTTGGGATCGTTTCGGCCTCGGCATAGGCCGCGTTCTCCAGCAGGAGTTCGATGACCTGTTGGCCGGTGGGCGAATGTTCTGCGCGGCTGGCCGCGCGCATGGCGGCCAGATAGTCTTCCGGCAAGCTGTGCGCGGCATGGCGCAAAAGTTCACCCACCGAATGTCTCACTTCTTCGACTTCAACTGTTCGCAAAGGTGTCGTCTCCAGTCCAGATAAATCAGCCGAAGAATATGAACACTCCTTACCTCACTCCCGGTTGCCGCCACCCGATCTCTCAGCGAAGGCGGCGGCAATCTCGCTGTAACGGGAGTCCGTCGGGGCAAGTTCGGCTGCCAACTGGAAGCCAACTAACACGGCCGGATCGTCGCGGTTAAGCAAATAGCTGCCCCATGCGCCCAGCGCGTGAATCGCCGGCCGTTCCGGTCGCAGGGTTAGCCCATTGTCGGCGTACTGAACGAGCAGTTCGCCGACGGTTTGCTCGAAGCCGAAAGCCGCCGAACTGCCCGGAATGGGGATGTCGTGGGAAAATGTCGGCAGTCCGATTGTCCACAGAGCATCGAAAGCGTTCTCCCAGTCCCCGGCGAAAACATGGCTCAGCAACGGGAACGGGCTGGCTAGTGCAAGCTGACGGCTGACCTCCAGGTGATGACGAATCCAGGCAGCATTCCAGCCAACTATCGCGTCTTCAGGGGCCTGCGCCTGGGCTTGTTCGATCTGCGCCAGCGCGGCGGCGTACAGACCCGCCTCGGCCAACTCCAGCGCCCGGTCGTTCATGGCGATCAGCTGGGCGGGATGATCGACGGGCAGCGACCTGGGCGCGGCCTCGACAAGCTCCTGACCATCCCAATGGAAGAACCTCGCCTTGTAAAGCTGCATTCCACACGCGTAGCAGAAGATGTACGGATCGCTGTTGTTGAGCAACAGGTCGACGTGGCCGTCGCCATTCAGATCCGTTACCGAACCGGCGTCGGGAATGCTGTTGAAACTGCTGATAGCAACTGACAACTCCTGCCCGTCCCAGCGCAGCAGTTCGAGACAACCGCCGTGCGCGCCGGCGCCGCCGCGGACAGTCAGCCAAACGTCGTCCAGCTCGAAATTCACCTGCTGCAACGAGAATTTATCCAGATAGTTCACACAGGCCAGTTCCAGTCGGCTCAGGTCCGACCAGCCGCCCGGCAGAGCCGCGTGGATCGACACCTTGTGCATTGAGGAGGCGTCATCCGGAGGCAGTCCGTATGTGTGTGCGACGAACAGAGGGGTATCGTCCCCGGCTTCGATTGGCTGTGCCGCCACACTGCGCGCCGGGTCTTGCGACATGCCATATTCGGCGGCCAACCGCTCTGTCAACGCCCGAACAGTTGGAGGCGGGGCAAGCGTGGCAGCAACGGGCATCGTACCGATCCGGCCTTCAAATGCGGCTGCGATTTCATTGTAGCGGGGATCCTTCTGCGCCAGTTCAGCTGCGCGTTGAAAGCCGGCCCGGACAGCCGGGTCGTTTCGGTCGATCAGAAAGCGTCCCCACGCGCCCAGCGCGTGGATGGCCGCCCGTTCCGGTTGCAAGTTGTGGGCCGTATCACCGTACTGCGCCAGGAGCACGCCGACAATCTGCTCGAACCCGGCAGCCGACGACTCTGCGGGAATCGGCGCGCCGCTCGAAAACGCCGGCAGACCGAGCGTCCAGAGGGAATCGAAGGCCGTCTCCCAGTCCCCGGCGAAGACATGGCTCAATAGCGGGAACGGGCTGCTGGAAGCGGCCTGTCGGCTGGCCTCGAGGTGGTGGCGAATCCAGACTGCATTCCAGGCAATTGTGGCGTCCTCCGGTGCAATAGCTTCGGCCTGCTCGATCTGCGCCAATGCGTCGGCAAACAGACTCGCTTCGGCCAAATCCACAGCGCGATCGTTCAGGGCGCGCAGATCGACGGGATGTTCGTCGGTCAGCGGGGTTGGTATTGCCTCCACCAGCGCTTGCCCATCCCAATAGAAGAGCTGCGCCCAGTACTGCTTTACCCCGCACGCATAGCAGAAAACATAGGGGTCGCTGTTATCTAGCAGCAGGTCGAGTTGACCATCGCCGTTGAGATCGGCAACCGAACCGGCATTAGGGCTGCTACTGAAACCGCTGATTACAACCGCCAGCGCCTCCCCATCCCAGCGCAGCAATTCAAGGCAACCGCCATGGGCGCCTGCGCCACCCTTTACGGTTAGCCAGACGTCGGTCGGTTCGATCTCTACCTGTTCCAGCGACGACTCTTCCAGGTAGTTGGCACACTGCAGTTCCACGCGTCCCAACTCCGACCAGCCGTTTGGCCCGGTCGCGTGCAGAGATACTTTGTGCATAAAGGTGAAATCGTCCAGGGGGAGTCCGTGGGTGTAGGCAACGAACAGAGCTTGCTCACCGCCGGTCTTGATCTGCTTCGCAGCCACGCCGCGCGCCGGGTCTTGCGTCATGCCGTAATCGGCAGCCAGTTGAGTTGTCAGTTGGTTCAAATCGGGCGGGCTCGCTGCCGATGCGGCTGGAGTGGTCGAAGGGCCAGCGGGCACCATAGCAGGTTGCGCGCAGGCGGCGAGGAATAGAATCAATACGATCGACAATAAGACTTTGAGCCGCAGAAGAGGAAGATGCATCGTATTTCTGAACTACGTCCCGCTCATGCTTCAAACTCTAAGATTCTTCGTGATAGAGACGCGAAATGATGGTTGTTGGCCGAATTCTTCGGCATTGTCCCCATTTGTGTGCGTGCAAGGCCGCGCGCTTGCTACACCTTCGTATCGCGATACATCTTGCCGTCCTGCCACGTGGCCACATAACCCTGTGTACGAATGGCGCGGCGCCGCGCTTTGATCGCCGCTCTCTTTAGAGCGATCAAGGCGAGTTCGGCATGGCTTAAAGACTTCCTCTCTTCTTCCGTTGCGTAGACCAGGCCCTCCTCTTTGAACGTCATCGATCCTTGTTTTCCTTGCTGGCGTGGATTGCTTCCGCGTTCCACAATCACCGGAGGGCTGTTCGTGCTGTCATACAATATCCATTCATCGACCATTCGCCGGTACGTTGCCAGAAAGTTTCGCCAGCCCTTCGCCATGCGGCGACGGATTACCTCCTGCGGCACGTCGTGCCCGCCCTCGCGGACGCGCTGTGCGACCCGCTCGATCGCTTTCTCTGGTGTCGAAAGGCCGCAGAAGTGAAGGCGCACGAAGGATCCAAATTCCCGCCATTCCGGGATCATGCGCGCATAAATTCGCCCGCTGAGCGTCGTCTCAATTGCAAAACTCTCGCCTGCACTGACTGTATCATGGATAGTCTTCAGCATCAAGCGGCCCGGTGGTATCGCCGCTTTCTCCGGTTGGAAGGGGTTCAGACCTGCAGCGATCAGGTCGGCGTTGATGGACCTGGGGCAACTCGCCTCATTCACCAGGAACTCCCTGGCGAATGTTGTCTTACCAGCACCGTTTGGCCCAGCAATGATCAGAACTTCCTGGAGTTGAGTTAATGTCTGCTGTGGCACTGAATCCATCGCCCCATTGTACATGATGCTGGAAAATCACGGCAGTTGGCATCTACCCGCCGAGGCCCAGGCGGGACCAAGCAACAACGGAACTGTGGTCCTCCGCAGGGCAATTGCATCTAAATTGGGTCAAAGCACCGAAATGCTGCCATGATCTCTTCCGGATCGGGTTCAGACATTGAAAATTGAACGAATGATGGCGCGCAGGCTATGAATCTGACTGGTTTCGACGACTGACGGCCTTTGTTGCGCTGAATTTCCGTCGTCAATCAGCAGGCTTACAGCGATTTCCACCTGTTATCACCTCCTTTTGTTAGGAATCCCGACGGGATTGGCATACAGAATAGGCATACGGATATAGATGCGTATGCCCTGTGCCCTGGGTCCTTGCAAGAGCCTGAACAATCGTATAGGCTGTATCCATAGCTGCTGTATCCATAGCTGAAAGTCCAAGGCTACAGCGAACCATCTCTGTACCTTAACAAACGGATACTATCTTGCAGAACATACTTGGTCGCAAAACCATAACGCCGCCGCCGCCGGCGCAACACGCTGCGCCAATCCGCAAAAACTTTTGCAGAAAGAGCAAGGCAGCACATGAATTCACGCGGCAATTCGCGCCACTTCGCGCCACTTTGATACTCTCCGCCCGCCCCGACAGGATACTGACAGGATACAGAGCAGGGCATCACTTGAATACATGCAGCGCATTGCCCCGCTCTGCGCCAGTGCGCCGCCCGCCGCGACGACGCGGGCGGCCTTCGCCCAGCCTCCCGTCTCCCCTGATGCGCCGAGAACTTTCTTGCCCAATCTCACCAAATCTCTCGTACGCGCGCTCCTGCCTGTCAACCCATCCAACCGCCCCAAAAAAGCTTCTGCTGTGAATCCCATTTGAAACAGAGACTTTTCGGGCGAATAGCGTAACTGAATCGGGGCCGTCTCGCCTACCCTTACGCAATCCGGAATGCGCCATACGCAACTCAGCAAAAAGCCGGTTCCCGATGTGGACGCACTTTAGATGCGTATGCCCTGCGGTCCTCCGCCATGGGTCTTGCCGCGCAGCATCCGTAGTGATATGGTAGGAAGTTTGGTAAGGCAACGGAGTGGCTGACCGCTTCACAGGTGAGAATCCTTCAGTCTAGGCCCAGAGTGCAGCCAAGATGACGAACCCTGAACTGATCGAAGCCCTGCGTCAAAACTACATCTCCTATTTTCGACTGTTCGACGGGCAGCACGGAATTAGCATGCATGAAGACGAGGAGACGGCGTGGATCATATCAAACCGGCCACCGGGCAACCACATTCTGCGCGCCAGCTTTCCCGCCCGCCGTGCTGACGAAGGAATCGACGTTCTGCTGCGCACTATTCGCGGCCTGACCGGGGGCTGCCGCTGGCTGATCTTTCCCGCCGACCGGCCCCATGACCTGGGCGACCGGCTGGTTCGGCGCGGCTTGACCGTGGGCCGGGGCGATTCGTGGATGTTTTGTCCGCTTCAACGGCTTCCACTGCAAACGAGTGATCACGCGCTTCAAATCAGTCGCGTGAATACCGGACCGGCACTGCGCGCCTGGTGGACCGCTTCAGCGCGCGGATTCAGCATGACCCAGCGGGCCGCGCAACTCTGGTACGATGCCTACCGGCGGCACGGCTTGGGCGCCGACGCCTATGCCGTGAACTATTGCGGGCGCATCGGCCGCGAAACGGTCACGACCGCCACGTTGATCCTGGCAGGCGGCATCGCCGGAATCTATGACATCTCCACTCCCCCGCCTTTCCGTAACAAGGGGTACGCCTCCTCCCTGGTATGCCATCTCCTGGCCGAAGCGCGGCAGCGGGGCTTTTCCCATGCCGGCCTCCACACAAGTGACGCGGTAGCGTTCTATCGGCGCCTCGGATTCAGCGTCGGTTTCGAGGAAAAGGAGTACTTTTGGACAGAGGATGAGTGATATGGAACGGCGAACAATCTTCACCGAAAAATGCGCCCGGGCAGTCAGTCTGTTACACTGATGCGAAATTAATACATTGCAGGCCACGTTTACTGTCATTGGGATACACAATGCAGAATGAATCTGCCGTTGCGGCGCCCGCCACAGAGATACCTTCCCTGGCCCGCCCGACAGCAAGAAAGCGGGTCTTCGATCTGGCCTGGCCGGTAATTGGCGAGAGCTTCCTCGAGACGATGCTTATGATGGTCGACACCTGGATGGTTGCCCAAATCAGCACGGCCGCGGTCGCCGGCGTCGGCGCATCGGTGCAGGTCATGTTTTTCATCATGGCCGCGCTCATGTCACTGAGCGTGGGAAGCAGCGTTTTGGTGGCGCAGGCCTATGGCGCTGGCAAATTGGCAGTAGCGGCGCGCCTGGCCCGCCAGTCGATCGTGTGGAGCATTCTACTTTCCATTCCTCTGGCTGTCGTAGGTTTTTATCTCGCCGCGCCGGTGATCGGCCTGTTCGGCACGGAGGCGGACGTGGCTCGGATCGGCGAGGAGTATCTGCAGGTCTCAATGGCTACGGTAGTGGTGCTTGTCGTGCTGATGATAGGGGGCGGCGCGCTGCGAGGATTGGGTGACTCACAGACTCCCATGCGGGTCACAGCATTGGCCAATTTCGTCAACGTTTTCCTGACATACGGATTGATCTTCGGCGTCGCCGGGCTGCCCGGACTCGGCCCGGTGGGGAGCGCCTGGGGCACCTTTTTTTCCCGGCTTCTGGCGGCGGCGCTCCTACTGTACGCCATGTGGCGTGGTCGTCGAGGCGTTTCAATTGCGGGTCGCACCGGATGGCTGCCTGAGTTAAAAGTAGCTTCATCAGTGCTGCGCGTAGGCGTTCCCGCCGCTCTTGAGCAGCTACTTATCTCGGCCGGGTTTACCATCATGACCATAATCGTCGCCAGCCTGGGCACCGCCGCCCTAGCGTCGCACCGCATCGCTTTGAATGCCCTCTCGCTCTCCTTTCTGCCAGGATTCGGGTTCGCCATCGCCGCGACCGCTCTCGTAGGCCAATCCTTCGGCGCGCGCGAGCCGCAACAGGGCGCTGAAGCCGCGGAGATCGCCACGCGCTGGGCCGTTGTGTGGATGGCGGCTATGGGTGCCGTCTCGTTCCTGTTCGCTACGCCGATCATGCGCCTGTTCAGCCAGGACCCCGAAGTCGTGCGCGGGGGCGCGGCCGCCATTCAGGTCGTCGCGCTGGCTCAGCCGTTCTGGGCCATTATGTTTGTTCAGTCGGGCGCGCTTCGAGGACTGGGCAACACCAGCTTTCCCCTGCGAGCGAACGCAGCGGGGATCTGGTCTACAATGGGCATTTCCTGGCTCGTGGTGACCTTTCTCAACGGCGGCATCGCCCACGTTTGGGGCATCTTTCTCATCACCTCGCCCGTGCTGTCCATGATCCTCCGGCGGCGTTTCAAGCGGGCGGTGAGAGAGTGGTCGGCCGAGACGAAAGCGCTCGCCTCGAACAGCTTGCAGGCTTAATCGCTCTCGCAAAACCGCTTCCACTCCTGCGCCTTCCGTCGCTATTCCAGCGGCGGCGTGAAAACGGGGGCCAAATATTAGCCACCAATACCAGATTCCGGCTGAGCGTCATCGAGTCGAAGAGACGATCCGCCGCAGCCGATTCATCACCACCGTGGCGCCTGCCGGCACGGTTGAAGAAGCCAGAGCGTTCATCAAGGAGGTGCGGACGGAGTATGCTTCCGCCGGTCACAACTGCTGGGCGCACGTCGTCGGCCCGCCAGGGTCGACGGCCCAAGCGGGGTTGAGCGACGATGGCGAGCCGCACGGCACGGCCGGCCGGCCGATGCTCACAGTTCTCACCCACAGCGGTGTTGGTGATATCGCCGCCGTCGTAACCCGCTTTTGGGGTGGCGTGAAGTTGGGCAAAGGCGGACTGGTCAGAGCCTACAGCGGCGGCGTAAAACTGGCGTTAGAGTGCCTGCCGCGCGCTGAGAAAACGCCGAAATCCACTCTCGAAATCGTCATCGGCTACAGCGAAGTGACAAGATTCCAGCGTATGCTGCCGGAGTACGAGGCCGAACTGGTTTGTCAGCAATATGCGGTCGACGTGTGCTACCAGCTTTCAATGCCGACCAGACACGTGGAGCGCTTTTCGGCAAGCCTGGCGGACCTTACGAACGGGCAGGCGCGTATGTCCGTTACCGCTCAGGAGTAGCGCCGCACCGAATCTCCGCGATCGACGCCAGGATCAGGTCGGCTGACGGCGCAAGCCTTTCGTAGCTGCCAACCCCGGTCAACACTCCGACGCGCAGCCCTGCGCCGGCGGCATGGGCCATACGCAGGTCGGTCACCGCGTCGCCGACGACTGCCGTGCGCTTCAAGGACACGGATAGCCGCTGTGATGCTGCCAGCAACGCATCCGGGGCCGGTTTGTGCCTGGCTGGGCCGTCGCCGCTGGCGATGAAATCGACGTAGGCGGAAAGGGCGAAGTGGGCCAGAACGGACTCGGTAGGGCTGCGGTCGTCATTGGTGATCACTGCAATCTTTACGCCTATTTCGTGTAGTGATGAAAAGAGCGCCGCCAGATTCGTCGTCGGCACCAGACTATGCGTACCCGAAAACATCGGCGCAAATTGCTCAAGCACCAGCCGTTCACAGGCAGCCCAATCCTGCTGCGGCGCGGTGTGTTGGAAGAGAACGGTCGTTACCGCGTATCCGATCGCCGCACTGGTTGACGTGGCAAAGGGGCCTCGCTCATCAAATGCGCCGGTTGCCGGGTCATAGCCAAGCGTGCGGTAGAGAGCCGCGCGAATAACCGATTGGCCTGGGAGACTTGCGACCAACCGCTCCACACCAGCCAGAAATCGCGGCCGCAAGCTGGCGCCAAAGTCAAACAGCGTGCCGTCTTTGTCGAAGGCGATGAGGTCGGCGTCAAAGGCGTGGTCACCAAACTGTACGAGACCCATAGGCCGAAGGTGCAAGAAAATTCGCGGCGGGAAACTGTCGGGAGAAGGGGAGCTTATCGGTTTTCGCTGGAAGCGTTTGTCAGGTAGTCCTGGCCGATGACGATGCGCAGATCGGTCGATTCCGAAACAAGCAGGCCGGGCAGTTCGTAAAGTGATGCCGTCAAATTGAGTTGACGACCGATTTCGCGGACAAGACTTTCGTCGGTGTTGTAGTTGACGAGAAGCGTCCGCCGATAGTCGCTGCGGTCGGCGTCGCCGATCGATACAACGTTCCAGCCTTTGTCCTCAAGTTCCTGCCGCACGCGTGCGGCAACACCATATTGGCCCGTACCGTTAAGAATCTCGAGTCTCGCCTCGCCGGCATCCAGCACAGCGACGTTCTCAGGCACATTGGCCTGGTTCGAGTCTGTGGACACCGCGCCTCCACCAGCCGCAGCGGTTGCATTCGGTGAAGGGCGGAGCACAGAGGACGTCCTCGCGTCGATGGCCGGTAGAGCCGCCGGATTGAAGAACTGACTGAGCGCAGGACGAATCAACTCGCGATTAGGCAGCAATATCCAGGCACCGTTATCGCTGTAGCTTTCTTCACCGAAGTGGTCGTCCAGCACCAGTTGCCGAAGTTCAAACGAGTTGGAGCGCACATGATAGGCAATTTCGGCAGCTTTAGTCGGCGATATGTCTGAACTGACACTGCCCCACATCGTGTTCATCAGCTGAGGCGCCCTGGCAGCCAGAGTCGGAATCATATCCGCTTTCAACACCTTGTCCACGATGGCTTGAAGCAGTTGCTGCTGACGAGCGGCCCGCCCGTAGTCGCTGTCCATATTGCGGGTGCGCGCATACTTCAAGGCGGTATCGCCGTCCAGATGCTGTAGCCCGGCATCCAGGTGAAAGGTCTGATATCCGAAATCTAGCGTAGGATACTCCGGGTCATAGATCGCCTGGCGTACGTCAACCGTAACGCCCCCTATTTCGTCGATGAATCGCACAAACCCATTAAAATCGGCCTGCACGTAATAGTGGACCGGTTGACCGATAAAGCTGCTAACAGTGTCCTTCGCAAGCTGTGCGCCCCCACCGGGATAGCCCCTCTGTTCGCCGAGAGCATATGCTGTATTGATCTTCGTCGTCAGATTGTAGCCGGGAATGGGAAGCCACAGGTCTCTTGTCAACGAGATCATGCCGGCGGTATGCCTTTCCAGGTCCAGGGTGAGCAAGATCATCGTATCAGTGCGCGGCGGCTCTCCGTCTCTGAGCCGGTCATCCGAGCCAAGCAAAAGAATGTTGACCTGGCGCGCCGGCACGAGGACGAGGGCCGGCGTCGTTTCAGAATTCTCATCCTGGTGGACGGCTGCCTGTTCCACAGGCCGATTGCCCGTTTCTGCGCCTGTATTTGTCCCAAGGCGCAGTTGCGCGGCTACGTCCGGCAAAAAGCTATTTCTCTGGACATAGTCACTGGCCAGATCGCCAAGGATGCTGCCAACGAGGAAAGCGATGAGTAGGAGGAAAACTGCGCATAGCCCAGCCAGAAGGAGGGCAAGAGGCTTGCTCCAGGGCCGGCGGGCACTGGCTCGAACAGGGAACGATTCTTCAGATTCAGTTGTATGACCTGAAAAGGGACTAAGGTTCGACATCGTGCGGCAATTATAGCATGAATTCTGGCCCGTCCAACAATCAGCTGTGTTGAATCACTCGATTAAGCGGATAGCTGTCAGACAAGGAATCGGCTGAACGGGGAACCGGTTCAACCTCCTCTCGCGTTGAACTCTGTTGCGGCGGCTCCGGTCAACGTGGGAGAGGATGCGCATACAAAGCGGAACTCGTCAATATGTATAGCATGCCGCTAAACTCATCAAGATAAAGTCCCCTCAGCCCTGTCAACGCCATGTCTTCCGCGTCAACGTACTGTTCGATGTAACGGCCCTCTTTGTCAAAGACAAGGATGCGTTCCTCGGTTGCGTCGGCGAGATAGATCGTGCCCTCCGCCTGGTTGTCTATCACCATATCGACGAGCAGGCCCCCCAACCCCGGGATTCTTTCGAGGCTGAACGGCAACTGCTGACCCTGTCGATAGCGCAGCAACGTGCCATCCTCGGTGAGCAGCCAGATTTCGCCGTCAATGCCCATCGCGACCAAGCCGGAGAGATCACCCTGAACCTGTTCATCAAACCAGCTGGCCGGCTCCTCGTCGTAGGCCAGCCCAGCCGGCGTATAGCGGAAAATCTGATTCGACCGTTCGTCCGCCAGATAGAGCCGGCCACTATAGATCCCCAACTGTCCTATGCTGCCGAGCGAGCTTTGCCCCGCCAGTTGCAGATGCGTGGCCCCGTCCAGACGGTTGTAGCGGAACACATTGTTGTTCCTGTCGAGTATCAAAAGGCTGGCCTTGTCGGCGAAGCCGGCAATACGGGGCTGCCAGGCAATATCCACGATACGGCCAACTGTCACACCCGCGACGACATCCCCTTCTCGCAAGACAGCGCCGTTGTTTTCTTCTATGAGCGTGCGTTCCGAGTTGGTCCGGTAGTGTTCGAGCAACTGGCGGCCACTGTCTAACACGTAGATGTCCTGGTCGGAGACGATGATTCGCTGCGGAGCAGCCTCGGCAGCGTATTGCAGCAGTGGCACATCGAGCGAGTACAGGGCGCGCACCTGCAGCAAGTCCTGCATTTCGGTGACGATGACCTCGGACATCTCTTGAATCTGTTCGGTGACTCCGATGAGGACGATCGCTTCATCAAGGTATCGCTGCGCCTCGCTCAGCGCAGCTCGGGCGGTGGCTCTGTCGTCGACAGTCAGGGCCCGCTGAACCTGGAGCAACTGACTGTCGGCCAGTTGAACAAGCTGTATGCCTTCTTCCTGGTTGATGCTTCCCTCGCGCAGAAAGGCAGCCCCGACGACAGCGGAGGTAAGCAGCGGGATAAGAACCGCGATCGAAAGGATCAGCCTGCGCCGGTTGCCTTTCGTCGGTGCAGGCGGCGCATACCCGGGCAACGCGGGAAGCTGAAGCCGTTCCTCAGGTCGAGGTTCAGGCGGAGGCGCGGGTGGCGGGGGGATTTGAGGCGTTGGCGCAGCTCCGGACCAATCCGATTCCCGGGATGGCTCGCCCTGTTTCGATTCACGTTCAGGGAGTAGGCCCCGAAGCAGTCCCGAAAACCAAGTGCGGGGTCTGCCCAGTAGGCCTAAAGTACGCTTATACCAGGGGCCGCGCAACTTCAGGAACGGTCGAAATGGCACCGTCAATTGGTGTTGCATTGTCGGCGCGCTGGGCAATTTGGGCGACCCCGTGCCGCGGCCGCTCTGGATTGGGATGCTGTGTCTTTCGCCAGGCAATCCCCTAACGGGAGGGGCAGCCCCGACCGCAGTAGGCAGGCGCGAGGAGGCAGCCGTCTCCGCCGCAGCTCCTGTCTGCTCTGTGTAGACCAGCAGGAGACCGAGCAGCGGCACATTTTCGCCCTGCTCCCGCAAATGGACAGCCATATCTTGCATGTTGGCGACAGACGTGTTGACGATCGCGCCGCCAATGGTTCTGACATCAGACTGCAGAAACCACTCGCTCTCTCCCAGAAACAGTGCATCTCCACTGCTGAGCTTATGCCGGTAAACATGTATGTTCGGCTGCGACTCCCTTCCGACAGGCCCAGTGTACCTGTCGGCGTCAAGCGGGAACTGGTCGAGGCGTTGCGCGGTTGCGACCAGCGCCAGTGGCGGCCCGGCTGAGGCAATCACGAGATGACCCTGGACGATCGCCGCGCAGATGATGCCGGCCTCCAAGTCGATATCGGGGCTGCGCCGGTTCAGATCGCGCAGCGTTTCATGTGCCCCGTTTATCGCCCGCTTCAGGACCGCGCTGACCGGGCCGCTGGCCGAATAGTAAGTGAGTTCAAAGATCGACTGCATCTCGCGCAAGGCGTAGTTGCTGACTGAGCTGCCGCCAATCAGTTCGATCAGAATGTACAGGTTTCCTCTGGCCGCGCGCTCGTCGTCAAAGGTCGGCTCAATCCGCAAGACATGATTGGCGCGCGGGTTACGGTGATCCATCAGGTAGGCGTGATGGATTCGTGCGGGGATGGAAGAAGCGGTGCTTGCCATAGTTGCTCAGATTTGGGGCGAGGACCTTGGCCGTTCAGGTTGACAATGCTAAAATGGTAGGATCCATTGGCAACCTCAAAAAAAGTGGTCCTGCGGCGTTGTTTTGGAGTCCGGATCTAATTGTACACCTTACGCAAACAGGCTACAAGCGCAGTTTTCGACGCGATCCGTCTGTTTGGCTGGCGTTTCGGCGCCGAAACACATGGCAAACCGGCGCCGGACATGGTTGCCGTGCGCAGCGACCATTCCCTCGCGGCCGGAATAGATGAAAGCGAATGAATATCGGAATCGTAGGTGGTCCAAACAGCGGAAAGACGACGATCTTTAACGCGCTGACTCGCAGCGCCACCGCAACGGCGGCCTTTTCCAGTGGGCAAGTGGAGATTCATACCGCAGTTGTTGACGTTCCCGACCCACGGTTAGACCGGCTGGCCGAGATGTTCTCTCCCCGCCCGGCGGTCCACGCGCAAGTAACATACAACGACATTGCCGGGCTGACCAATGGTATCGGTCGCGACGGCAGCATTCGCGGGCCGCTGCTGAATTTAATCGCCGTCAATGACGCCCTGCTGCTGGTGGCGAGGGCTTTTCCGGATCCAGCTGTGCCCCATCCGAATGACCACATCGATCCGGCCGCCGACCTGGAAGCAATGGAGACCGAGTTCCTGCTCAACGACATGGTGACGATCGAAAACCGCCTGCAACGGATCAGCGCTCAACGTTTGCGAGGACAGCTTGAAGAGCGGCAGCGTATGGCACGCGAAGATGAGTTGCTTACGCGCCTTTACCCGTTGCTTGAAGAAGGAAAGGCCGTGCGTCATGCGCAATTGAGCGCCGAAGAGACGAAATTGCTGACCGGCTACGGTTTTCTGAGTTCACGGCCCCTTCTACGCGTGCTCAACGCTGGTGATGACGATGAAGAAAGTATGTACGCCCATCTGATCGATGCTGAGACACTCTTTCTGAGAGGCCGGCTTGAGGCGGATATCGCCCAAATGGCCGAGGAAGAAGCCGCCGAATTTCTGGCTGAATTTGGGATCGCTGAGCAAGGTCTCAACCGGTCGATTCGTCGTTGTTACGCTCTTCTCGGCCTGATCAGTTTTTTTACGATTGGCGAGAATGAGGTGCGCGCCTGGGCGGTCAGCGCCGGTTCCAAGGCGCCTACCGCCGCCGGTGTCATCCACACCGATATGCAAAAGGGCTTCATCCGGGCGGAGACGGTTCACTTTGACGATCTTATGGCGGCGGGAAGTATGTCCGCGGCCCGCAGCCAGGGTCAACTCCGGTTGGAAGGAAAAGATTACGTCGTGCAGGACGGCGACATTCTACAGATTCGATTTCAGGTCTGACCAAACCGCTATTGCGTTTTTGCGCCTGTCCATTTTTGTGCAGGCAGACAAATAAATGTATACTTCTGTTCGGTGTTGCGCAGGGACAACACTGACTTCAATGAGGAGCAGAAGATGACAGAGGAACCCCGTACCGTTGAGAATGAAGAGGCTGACACTTCCGGCGAGGAAGCAGACGGCAGTAGAAAAGTCGTTCGCCTGAGCGTCGGCCAGGAATTGACCGGCACGATCAAGCAGGTGACCGAATTTGGCGCATTCGTGGACATTGGCGCCGGTCGCGATGGCTTGGTCCACATCTCCGAACTGTCGGTCGGCCGTGTGACCAATGTCAAGGATTTTGTGGAGGAAGGCCAGACCGTCACCGTCTGGATCAAGCGGCTGAACCGTGAACGCAACCGCATCAGCCTGACAATGATCTCTCCCGATACAAAAACCATACGCGACCTGCAGGAAGGGGAAATCGTCGAAGGAGTAGTGTCGCGCATGGTGCCCTATGGCGCATTTATCGACATCGGCGTGGGCACCGACGCCCTTCTGCACGTGCGCGAAATGGGGAACAATTTCGTCGCCAAGCCGGAAGACGTGGTCGAGATCGAAGAGAAATTGGAAGTTCGCATCATCACCCTAAATCGACGGCGTCGCCATATCGACGTCAGCATCAAAGGGCTGCGCGAGGAACCGGATGCGGACGAGGCCGAACTGGATGAAGCGGAGGCCGTATTGGGCGTCGATCCAGAAGGGCAAGTCGTCGACAAGTTCCAGAACATCGAAGTCCTATCTCCAATGGAATTGGCATTCAAACGCGCGATGGAAGCTGAAGGCGGGGAGGAGATTCTGCAACCCAAACCCGACCGCCGCCACCGCCGTCGTCAGCACCGCGCCAGCGCCATGCAGGCCGAAATCATCCAGCGCACCTTGGACACGATGCGCGAGTAGACCGCTGGCGCATCCTACAGTGAAGACAGGCGGCGGAACGTCCAAACTCCGTCGCCTTTTTAATTGGCGGCTGCGAGGTCAGGAATCCGCCTGCGAGCCGGCAACACAGGCGAGAGCAGCGAGAACAATGGAGATTCGAGGCGGCGTCGCGTTGGTAACCGGAGGCGCGCGCCGTGTGGGCAAGGCAATAACCCTGGAACTGGCAAGGGCCGGAGCAAACGTTGTGATTCTCTACAACGCCTCCGACGCCGAAGCCGCGCAGACCGCGCGGAACGCGCTGGCGCTGGGCGTGGAATCAATGACTGTCCAGTGTGATGTTGCCGATTTGGCGGCGGTGCAGCGGATGGCGAAGGCGGTGCGCACCCGCTTCGGTCGCCTGGACGTGCTCGTTAATTCTGCCGGCTTGTTCGCCCGCCATCCCTTCCCGACCGACGACTATGACACCTGGCGTCGCGTTCTTGATATCACAGTGCATGGCAGCTTTTATGTCAGCAACGAACTTGCTCCACTTCTGCTGTTGCAGCAGGAGGCGGCCATCGTCAATATCGTGGACCTCTCCGTCTGGCATCCCTGGCCCAATTTCACTGCTCATGCCGTGGCAAAGTCCGGCCTGCTCGCGCTCACGCGGCAGATGGCGCTCGAGCTGGCCCCCAGAGTTCGGGTCAATGCCGTGGCGCCGGGGCCGGTCATGCCTCCGCCGCGCTATAGCGAAGAGCGCTTGCGCCGCAGCGCGGACCGCACGCTGCTGAAGCGTTGGGGCGCACCCGAAGATGTCGCGCGCGCGGTGCGCTTCCTGGTCGAGTCCGACTATATGACGGGGGAAGTCGTGCGGGTTGACGGTGGTGAGTTGATTGCGATGCGATCCGGCGGTTCTTGATAGCCAATAGGCAGCGCCCAGCTTGTTCCTATCCCGGCTATCCCGGTTCAGTCAACGTCTTCCCACAGAGTAGTGACCCGTCCATCAAACCCCGGCGCTTGCCAGATTTGGCTGCCGGTGGTACTGTATTTCCGCTTGTCAAGTAAGGTCGCAAGAATGAAGGTGTCGGTTTTGCCCTGGTGCGCTGAAAGGAGAACCGGTGGACCACTTGAAGATATTCTCGACCGAACTGCAGTTGGGCGTTGACCGACCTGAAAAGCCGGCGCTGATGCTCGGCAGCCTGATCGATCCGGTTCTGGATGTCGACACCTATGTCCGCAGGCTGGACGAATTGGCGGATCAGGTCGAACAGCGCATGCCCCCCGGCGCAATCGGTCAGGCACGGGCGGAAGCGCTGATCGCGATTCTGCATCGCGAAATGGAGTTTTTCGGCAACGTAGAGAACTACTACGATCCGGCCAACAGCTTTCTCCACCGCGTCCTGGACACACACCTAGGCCTCCCGATCACCCTCAGTCTCCTTTACATCGCAGTCGGCCGGCGCATCGGCATCGAACTTCAGGGCATGAGTTTTCCCCGCCATTTCATGCTTGAGCATCGCGACGCTTTGGGGACATGGCTCCTTGATCCTTTCCATGGCAAAGTCGTTGCCTGCGAAGAGTTGACATACTATCTGTCGCAGCTCTTTCAAGAGTCGATTCGTACGCCTGTTGCTTTGGATCAGTACAGAGTTGACACCAAAACTTTGATTTTGCGCATTCTGAACAATTTGAGGGCCGTTTACATTTCCAAGCACAGTTTGGCTCAAGCGCTTTCCGTTCTGGATTATATGGTGATTGTGGAACCGGGAGAGGCCAGTTTGTGGCGCGATCGAGGGCTGCTTCACTTTGGCATGCGCAACCTGCTTGCCGCCGAGAATGACCTGCGCCGTTTTTTCTTGCTCCGAGATCGCCTGCATTTGTTCACCGGCGAGTCCGAGATGGTGTTCAGTGGGGTTACGCTGGGGGGCTGGATGCCGGAAACCGAGCAGACGCCGACCAGCGAAGACCGGCAAGTGTTGTTTGTTCTTGAGCAGATTCGGGAAGGAATCAGGAGACTGAACTAGAGAGACGATGAAGATTCTAACTGAAGCTTCCCCATTGTGGCGCCTCTGCTCATTTCTGTTGTTTGCATTCAAGCCGCTTTTCTGTTCCCTGCGCGTGGAGGGGGCGCATAACGTGCCGCAAGAGGGTGGGGTAGTCTTGGCCTGCAATCATCCCGGAAGCATGGACAGCTTTGTCCTCGGTTACGCGTCGCCGCGCCAAGTCTATTACATGGCCAAGCGCGAGCTATTCAACATCCATCCGGTGATAACATTCTTACTCAACGGGATCGGCGCTTTCCCGATCAATCGCGGCGCTCGCGACACAGCTGCCATTGAATACGGTGTCAAACTCGTGCGCGAGGGGCGAGTGCTAGGAATGTTCCCCGAAGGAACCCGCAATCGTGGAAAACCAATGCGCAGGGGTAAGAGCGGCGCAGCGCGGATCGCTCTGGAAGCTGATGCGGCGGTGGTGCCGGTCGTCGTTCTCGGCATTCCCCATCTGCACAGGCACTGGTACAATCCGTTTAGGCGAACGCGGCTATCTATTCGCTTCGGAAAACCCATGCGCTTTGCCGCGGGAACGATGGAGGAAGTGGCTGATCACACAAACGAAGTCATGCTGGCCATTGCGCGCATGATGCCTCCGGAACTGCGCGGCTACTATAGCGAAACTGCTGCCTCAGAAATCCCGGCTTCTCAGCCCTCGTCTGTCGTTGGCGACAGCGTCAAAGACATCGCGTCCGCCTGATTGCAGCTCGCCACGCACAGTCAAACCAAGCCCTGGCGCCGCGCAATCGGTTCAATCCACTCAAGCCAGCGTGGCTACCACGCTCTCCAATGCCTCTCGACTGGGCCGCAGCTTCTCCTCCGGCAGTTGCGCAAGCGGCGTGTCCGTCAGGTCAAGAAGCTCGGTAAAGGTTGGTTGGTTTTCATTGATATACAGCAGACCTGTGATTAGCTTCTGCTCGTCCAGAGAACGCTGAATGGCAGTGTATGCGGCGGCGCGATCTGTCGGATCGTGATTCGGATCGATCTTCTTCAGAATGATGCTGCCGCCGTCGTGCAACTGCACCTCGATTTCGTCCTCGTAATCTTCGATCTGAATCTCTTCAAATTCGGGCACATAGTTCAGTTCGTGCAGCCGTATCTCGTTGCTGCGACCAAAGCCATAGCTTTTGGTCGAGGTGTCGTGATTGTTGAAAGTTACGCAAGGGCTCATGATGTCGAGCACAGCGACTCCGCGGTGACTCATGGCCGCCTTGAGCAGCGCCTCCAACTGCCTGGGATCTCCGGCGAAACTGCGTGCAACAAAGGTCGCATTTGCTGTCAACGCTTCCATGCAGATGTCCAGGGGCGGCAGGTCGTTCACGCCCTGATATTTGAGAAACTGGCCCTCGTCGGCGGTCGCGCTGAACTGGCCTTTGGTCAGGCCATACACGCCATTATTCTCGACGATATAGACCAGCGGCAGATTGCGCCGCACCGCATGCTTGAACTGGCCGATACCGATCGACGCCGAATCACCGTCGCCGCTGACGCCAATCACTTGCAGACTGGTGTTGGCGATGATCGCCCCGGTCGCCACCGACGGCATCCGTCCGTGCAGACTGTTGAAGCCGTGGCTCCAGCCCAGATAATAGGCCGGCGTCTTGCTGCTACAGCCGATCCCGCTGAGCTTGACCACCTGCGTCTGATCCAGATCTAACTCCCAGGCCGTATTGACGATGCGCTGGCTGATGCTGTCATGCCCGCAGCCTTTGCACAGGGTCGAGGGGCGGCCCCGGTACGACGTTTTCTCCAGGCCTCTTCGGTTGGTCTTAGCGGGCCGTGCGGCGCGTCGCGTCGCTGCGGCTTTGGTACTGGCGCCCATCATTGCACCTCCTGCGTTGACAGCTGAATCTGTTCGACAATGAAACGGGCGCTCAGAGGGAGTCCATCACACTTGGCGATTGACTTCAGCTTCAAAGCCTGGCCCGGCTCTTCGGTGATCAGAATCGTGTGTAGCTGTCCGTCGCCGTTGGCTTCAATCACAAAAACTGTAGGGTAGCGGTCAATGAAGTCGCGAACGGTGTCGCTGATTGGCAAGGCCCGCAGCCGCAAGTAACTGGTTGGCAGACCGGCCAGCGCCAGGCGATCGCGGGCCTCCTCGACACCGTCATGATTGCTGCCCAGACTGATCAGCCCGATTTCAGCCCTTTCGGCCTCCTCCAGGATCGGCTCCGGCGCAAGTTGCCTTGCCGTCTCAAATTTCCTTCGCAACCGCACCAGATTCTGTTCCCAGTCGTCGGGCCGTTCGCTGTAATAGCCGTTCTCGTTGTGCCCGGTGCCCCGCGTGAAGTAGGCGGCCATATTGTGTTTGGTGCCGGGCAAGGTGCGATAGGTGATGCCATCGCCGTCGACATCCTTATACCGTGCCCAAACCCCCTTTCTTTCCTCCAGATCCTCTGAGCTAAGCACCTTGCCGCGCTTGAACGGGGCATCCGAATACTCGAACGGTTCTGAAATGTGCGAATTCATGCCGAGGTCGAGATCGCTCAGCACGATCACGAGCGTCTGCAACTCTTCGGCCAGATCGAAAGCGACGCGGCCGAACTCAAAACATTCCGCCGGATTGGCGGGGAAAAGAACAACGTGTCGCGTATCGCCGTGGCTGAGATAGTAGGCGGTGTGGATGTCGCCCTGTGAAGTGCGGGTCGGCAGACCGGTACTCGGCCCCATTCTCTGTATGTCCCAGATTACGGCGGGAATCTCGGCGAAGTAGGCCAGCCCGGCGAACTCCGCCATCAGGCTCATGCCTGGCCCGCTCGTGCAGGTCATCGCACGGGCGCCGGTCCAGCCCGCGCCGACAACCATGCCTATCGCCGCCAATTCGTCTTCTGCCTGAATGACGGCAACTGTGGACTTGCCCGTTTCGGGGTCCGCCCGCAACTGGTCTGCATACTTTTCGATCGATTCCGCCAGGCTGGAAGAAGGTGTGATCGGATACCAGGAGGCGAGCGACAGTCCACCGGCCAAAGCGCCCAAGGCACCGGCCGTGTTGCCGTCCACCAGGATCTTGCCTTCATTGAAGCCCGACATGCGTTCAACGCGGTACCCGTCGCGCGGCTGAACATTCAGGCTGGCCCAGTCGATCGCCCGCTTAACCATATCCATGTTTAACTGCACCGGCTTCTCTTTGCCGTCGAAGTGGTGGCGAAGCGCAGCCTCGATCTCCGCAGCGTCGATGCCGAGCAGCTCCGTCAGCGCGCCGACGTAGACCATATTGGCGACATAGTCCCGCAGGGCATGGGGCAGATTCGCCGCCTTGACAAGGTCCTTCACCGGCATCGGAAAGTAGGTAACGTCTTTGCGATGGTTGGCGATCGGTAAAGAGTCGTCATAGAGGATGATGCCGCCGGGAATGACCTGCTCCATATCCTCAGCCACGGTGCGGCCATTCATACAGACCTGTACGTCGGTCATTTCTCGGCGAGCGAGATAACCGTCCTTGCTCAGGCGGATGATATACCAGGTGGGAAGCCCCTGAATGTTGCTGGGGAACAGGTTTTTGCCGTTGATCGGTATCCCCATTTTGAACAGAGCGCGCAGCAGGACGCCATTGCTGGTCTGGCTCCCAGAACCGTTCGCCGTCGCCACGTTGATGGCGAAGTCATTAACGGTTGCGGGCACGTCCCGCTGCGCCGCCGGCTCTTCCCTCACTGCAACACCAACACTCATACTGGACTCCTTACTTCACTGCGCAGGTCTACCGTGGTTCCATCCAGTTCGCCGTTGCGGGAGACACCCCTCGTTCGCAGCAGCAGCAGATGCTCTTCATGCAATGCCCTTGCGCTCTCGATCTCTCCCCGCTGAATCGCCGCAGCAATCCCCTGATGATAGGTCCATACCTCGGTCAGATAGTTGTAATCGGCGTACAGGTTCAGTTCGACGGCCTCGTATGCGTCCCAGTAGGCTTCCAGAAGTCCTGTCGCAAACAGATTGTCCAGCCTGCGGAAAATCGTCGTGTGGAAAGCGCGATGTTCCTGGTGCGGGATCTGGATGCGGCTCCGCTGAAGTTTGTGCCACGCCAGCGAGACGTACCGGTCGAGATCCTGCTTGTCATCTTCGGTCAGAGATTGAACCGCCGGCTGCCAGAATGCGCTCTCGATCGCATTGCGCAACTCGCTGAAGTGACCGAACAGACGCTCATCCGTGGCCAACCCAAACATCAGGCTGGCGCGCGCCGCGGGCGTGAAACTATAACTGTTGCATTCGATGCCTCGGCGGGGGCGCGCCGCCACCAGCCCCAGTACGCGCGCACCTTCCAGCTGCTCGCGCAGCTTGCCGATGCTGACCCCCAACTCGGCGCTCATCTCATGTAGAGCAGGCAAACGCGCGCCGGGAACAAACCCGTTTTCGACGATATAGTGCAGGAAATCCGAGTCGGTCTGGAATTGTTTCATTCGATTGGCCGGACTCGTGAAAAAGAGTGTGCCGCAACCACTCTAATCATTGGATTAATTGTATCAATAATATCAAACAGTTTAATCATACTTTATGAGTCGCAAATTGTCAATTTGCGCAACAAGTAAGTTCAGATCTGCTGGCGATGACACGGGCCGCGGTCAAAATCGCGGCCGGCCTATCCAGGCATGTCAGGCGATGTGTCGCCTTCGGCTCCACCCGCCTGTTGATTGGCAAGTTGGGCAAACGCGGCTTCGGTCAGTAGCGCCACGCCGGTCGGCATAACGCTCTCTTCAAAGTCAAAGGTTGGGCTGTGGTGGGGGCTGTAGAATCCCTCCTCTGGGTTGGCCGCACCGACCAGTACGAAACAACCCGGCGCCCGGTTTAGGAACTCCGCCATGTCCTCGCCCACCATCATGGGCGGGATCTGCGTCACGTTGCGCGCGCCGACGACCGCATTCGCAACCCCTTCCATCAACGCCGCGCCGCGTTCGGAATTGGAAGTCGGCGGCACGCAGCTTTGCAAAGCAAACTCGTAGGTCGCGCCCATCGCCTGACAGACGCCGGCGCAGATTTCGTCGATGCGGCGGCGGAGCAAGTCGCGTACCTCCGGCTCGAAACTGCGCATTGTGCCTTGGAGGACGGCCCGCTCCGATATTACGTTGCCCACCGTGCCGCTTTGGAAAGAGCCAACCGTCACAACCGCGGTGTCCGAAGGGTTGACGTTGCGCGCCACGATGCTTTGCAGCGCAACCACCAACTGGCTGGCGACGTAGGTTGCATCGATCGTGTCATGCGGCGTCGCGCCGTGCCCGCCTTGGCCCCTGATCGTGAGCGTGAACATATCGGCCGCCGCCCACAGCGGACCTGGCTGGACCACCACCTGGTTGTATGGCAGCCGACTCCACAGATGCAGGCCGTAAGCCGTGGCCGGTCGCGGCTCGTCGAGCGCGCCGTCCTCGATCATGGCGAGCGCGCCGCCCAACCCTTCCTCTGCCGGTTGGAAGACCAACTTTACCCGTCCCGGCAGTTCGTTGCGATGTCGCGCCAGCAGTCTCGCCACACCCATGCCGATCGCGGTATGGCCGTCATGTCCGCAGGCGTGCATCACGCCGGGATTGTCCGAAGCGAAGGGCAGCCTGGTCTCCTCTTGAATCGGAAGAGCATCCATATCGAAACGTATTAGGACCGTCTCGCTTTCCTTTTCAAGATTATCCGGCTCCACCATCGCGATCAAGCCGGTCTTCCCCACGCCGGTGCTGACCTCCAGACCCAACTCCTGCAAATGGGCGGCCACCACTCCGGCGGTGCGGACTTCCTCGAATCCCAGTTCGGGGTGTTGATGAAAGTCCCGCCGCCACGCCACAAGTTCCGGCAATAGTTCGTCCGCTTCTCTTCGAATCCACTCTTGCACGACTCATTCTCCCGTCTGGCAAACGTTCCGTTTTGCTGCACATTGTAACAGGTGAGGAGCCAAACTCCATATACTCCGCCCCTGTTTTCTGATTCGTGCGGCGGGAAAATCCATTGCCTCTCCCGTCTTGGTCTGATACTTAGCCGCGGATTCTGCGTTGACGACGCGCCAACTCACGGGAACTAGCCGTTTGGCTTCGATTTGGTTATACTGAATGCGATTGATGATGCTCCCGCCAGCCGAAAACGGGGCGTTGCGGGATAGACAACATCTCGACTGACCGCTGGCATTTGGAGGGAAACTGTAGGGCCTTCCAATCAGGTAAGCCTAAGCAAGGTGAAATGATGTCACTGATAACCGGTATCGCCGAAATTGTGCTGTGGGCAAGAGACAAGCAGGAGTCGGTCGCATTCTATCGAGACCTGTTGGGGCTGGAGGTGATCTCACCGCCCGAACTGCCGAACGTTTTTCTTAAGGCCGGAGAGGGTGCCGCCGGCATCCCGCAGATGATCGTGATCGTGCCTATGCCGCCTGACATTGCCGCCCAGCCGCGGGGCAATCAGCTTCACCATCTTGCATTCGAGCTACCGGCTGACGGCTTTGACGCACAGGAAAACGCTTTGCGCGCGGCGGGCTATCAGCCCAGAGGCGGAATCCATCCTGTGCTCGCCAGCCGTACGATGTATATAGACGACCCGGACGGAAACGAGGTCGAGCTGATCTGCCAAGACTAAACGGGTTAGCTCCTCTGTCTTGGACAGGACGCGAGGGCGAATGAAGACAAAATCAACTTATCCGATGCTACCTGTCGAGGTGGCCCTTGAGGTTACGCTTGCCCAGGCCTTGCCGCTGCCGCCCATGACGCGACCCCTTTCGGCTGTGCGCGGGGCGATCCTGGCCGCCGACGTCGCTGCGCAAGAGCCGCTCCCTCCGTTCCCCGCATCCACAAAGGACGGCTACGCGGTCGTCGCCGCCGACGGCCCCGGCGACTATCCTCAGGTTGGCGAAGTCAGCGCCGGCGCATTGGCGGACTTTTCCGTCGTCCCCGGCACGGTTGCCTACATCACGACGGGCGCGCCGCTGCCCCAAGGCGCCGACGCCGTCGTCATGATCGAGGAGACAGAACGACTGGATACGGGGCCCGCCGCAGCCAGGATCCGCATCAGGGCGCAGGTGCAGCCGGGCGCGGACGTGCGGCCTGTGGGCATCGACGTTGAGGCGGGCCAGACGGTGCTGGCTGCCGGTGAGCGCCTGGATGCTGCCGAAATCGGTCTGCTGGCAACTGCAGGCGTTGTCGACGTGCCCGTCTATCCTCGGCCCAAAGTCGCGGTTCTGTCCACCGGTGACGAACTGATCGAGCCGGGCGATGCGCTCGGCCCCGGCCAGATTCGCGACAGTAACCGGGCGATGTTGTTGGCTGCCATCGAAGCCGTCGGGGGCGAGCCGGTCGACCTTGGCATCTCGGGCGATACACAGGAGGCGCTGGAAGAGCGCGTCCGGCAAGGCCTGGCGAGGGCCGATATACTCTTGACCTCCGGCGGCGTCTCGATGGGCGAGTTGGACCTGGTCCAGCCTCTGTTGGAACATGCCGGCACGGTTCACTATGGCCGCGTGCGCATGAAACCGGGTAAACCGGTTACCTTTGCCACGGCTGATGTCGAGGGGGCCCGCAGGCTGGTGTTCGGACTGCCGGGCAACCCGGTTAGCAGCCTCGTGACATTCTACCTGTTCGCCGTGCCTGCCCTGCGCAGAATGGCGGGCTGGCGCAGGCCGCGCCTGCGCCGCGTTCAGGCGCGTTTGGCGCAAGCACTGCCCCTTGACGCCTTCAGGCCTGAGTTTCACCGCGCCACGCTCCGCTGGGATCAAGGCCAATGTTGCTACGTCGCCAGCAGCACAGGCAGCCAGGCGAGCAGCCGCCTACTGAGTATGCGTACTGCCAACGCGTTGCTCGAGCTGCCACAGCGTGAGGGCATCCTGGCGGAGGGGGAGGTAGTGGACGCACTGCTTATCGGTGAATTGTGAGCGACGGACGGCATACACGATGTCTGACTTGACCCATCTAGACCAGGACGGCCGCGCATCGATGGTGGATGTGGGCGAGAAGGAAAGCTCCAGCCGCGAAGCCGTGGCCGGGGGCAGCGTATACATGACCGCAGCGACGCTGGCCGCCATTCGTGACGGGGATGTGCCCAAGGGGGACGTACTGGCTGCAGCCCGTATCGCCGGCATCATGGCGGCCAAACGCACACCTGATCTGATTCCCCTCTGCCACCCGCTTCAATTGAGCAAAGTAGCGGTCGATTTTGAGATCGACGAAAGAGCGAGTCGCGTCATCATCACAGGCACCGCGCGTTGCAAAGGCCGCACAGGCGTCGAAATGGAGGCGCTCACCGCCGTTAGCGTGGCCGCCCTGACGATCTACGACATGGCGAAGGCACTGGAAAAATCTATCAGCATCGGCGATATCCGCCTGCTTCGTAAGCGTGGTGGAAAGTCGGGCGACTGGCAGCGCGAAATCTCCGTTTGATGTGAAGGAACCGTTGTAGCGTGAACATACGTTTGACTCTTTTCGCAGGTCTGCGACAGGCGGCGGGCTTCAAGGACGATGTTGTCTCCTTGCCTGAGTCTGCGACCGTCCGTGACCTGTTGGACAGCCGTGTTCCCAATCTGCGCGTCCGCACCTTTTACGTCGCCGTAAATGAAGAGTACGCACAGCGCGACACAGTTTTGCACGATGGCGACGAGGTCGCGCTCCTGCCGCCCGTTTCCGGGGGGCGCGCCTTGCATCCGGTCTCTCTAGCCCACGACGTTTCCGTTGGGGAAAGATGCATCACGAGCGATGTCAACCAAACTGTTTGAAGTCACTGACCAGCCTCTTTCACAGGATGATATTTTGCGCCGCGTCAGCCGTTTCGACTGCGGCGGCATCGTCACCTTTGCCGGTACTGTACGAGGCTCGACCGACACGGATGCAGGCGCACGCGAGACCGTTTTTCTCTTTTACGAGGCCTACGTGCCGATGGCGGAGAAGATGATGGCCCGCATCGGGACCGAGATACAGGAGCGCTGGCCCCGGGTGAAGGCGGTCAGCATTCTGCATCGAATTGGCCGCTGCGACATCGAGGAGCCGACGGTTCTGATCGCCGTCGCCACGCCGCATCGGGACGATGGATGCTTCGAGGCCTGCCGCTATGCGATTGAGCGGCTTAAGGCGATTGTGCCCATCTGGAAGAAAGAAAACTGGCGCGATGGCGAAGTGTGGATCGAAGGCCCCCGTCAGCAGGAGTTGGCGATTGGCTCGCCGGTAAGCAGGGAAACCGAAAGTTGAGACGTATCAGGGCATCTTCCATTTTTGGCCCCCGGCACGGCCTGTGATAAATTGCGGTGCTGTTGACATAACGACGTTTGTGAACTGAAGGCCATTCTCAAGCATTAATGCGGCCGTTGGAATTGAAGGCAGGTGCAGTCATCGCTGTCGGCCTCTGGTCGGCAGAGGAACTTCCCGACTCTTACCCGCGATGTCTGCGGCGCAGCATCGTAGGGACGTTGCCCCACGAAACCGTAAGTGGGGGCGCATGTCCGGTAACGGTCATGTGACTACAACCGCAACAGAGAGCAGACCCGCCGGTCTGGCGCAATTGGTTGGCCGGACAGGCAAGGGGTGAAAGGGTGGGGTAAGAGCCCACCAGCGGTTTCGGTGACGAAATCGGCTAGGCGAGCGTGCAACGGAGAGCAAGGCGAGTGGGTTTTGCAATGTCTGCGAAGATGATGTAAAATCTCGTCGCAGCGGTGCGAATGAAGTTGGGTAACACCCAGCAAATTACAAACCGCCGGGCGCTTAGGCCCGAGACAGATGATGACGGTCAGTGTGTGCCTTTTGGCCGCTCTGATGACAGAATCGGGGGTACACCTGCCCTTTTGGGATTCGATTGACAGGGCGAAGGGAGCCTTTGCCAACTTGAATGGCTTGCGAGGCCGCTCTGCTCAATTGGCGCTGGACAGCTTGCCTGAAAGGAAGCCGACGTGGCGGAATTGGCAGACGCGGTAGATTTAGGATCTATTGCCCGCAAGGGTGTGGAGGTTCGAGTCCTCTCGTCGGCACTGGGAATCAGCTTCCGGGCCCGTGGCCAAGCGGGAAGGCGCCTGCTTTGCAAGCAGGAGATCGTCGGTTCGAATCCGACCGGGTCCACTTGACAGTTTGCCGTTTAAGCGATTGTTGATAGACTATCTTAATAGTTGATTTGCGGGCGTAGTTCAGTGGTAGAACATCTCCTTGCCAAGGAGAAGGTCGTGAGTTCGAATCTCATCGCCCGCTCTGACAGGACCGGCTTTGAAAAGGTTGGGCAGTTGTGACTTGATGGTCGAGTTACTGCGGCCCGATCGCCTTTCGAGTCGGTCTTTTGCCGAGGTAGCTCAGTTGGTAGAGCAATGGACTGAAAATCCATGTGTCCCCAGTTCAAGTCTGGGCCTCGGCACCTGAGGGAAGGTTCCTGCTTGTTCCGGTAAGTCGCGGGTTCCGGAAACCGGTTTCCAGTGACCCGATTCGACAAGAGATGGGGGATCGTCTAATGGCAGGACTACGGACTTTGGATCCGTCAATCGGGGTTCGAATCCCTGTCCCCCAGCCTTTTCCGGGGTGACGGTTCCCATCCAGCGATGTTGTGAAGCGGGCATCGGACCCGCTGATTTGAAAGGATTGTGGCGCCTATAGCTCAAAGGTAGAGCATCTGATTGTGGATCAGAAGGTTGCCGGTTCGAGCCCGGCTAGGCGCCCCTCTTGCACAGTGGCGGATTCTTAGAGTAAGCTACTCACGCCCGCACCCAGCACGACCTCTCCATCCGCCGGTCCGCACGCCACACCGCCTGCGACAGTCCGACCCGGCGCATCGGCCCCCCGGCCTGCCCCTTTTACCTGAACACTCGACACCCGCCCGCGGCCCTCGTGTCCACATCGAGAGCTTGCCCATGCTATGGCGCCGCCAACTCCACCAACCCGCCGGCCGGTTCGACCGCATCGAAGTCTAACGCCTACTCGGCTCCTCCCAAGCCATCGACGCCGTCTACCGCATCGTCTCCCGGCAACACTGGCCGCGCCGGCGGCAACTGGTAGCACACCGCCAAACAATGGAACTGGCGCCGCCGCGCCGAAGACTGTGACGCCCAAGGCTGGCAAGCCGCCTCCCTAGCCGAAGAGCGGCGCCGCCGCCAAGCAAGCGACCGCGTCCTCCACATCATCGCCCAATATTGCGAACTAGCCCTCCTCGCCCCGCGCCGCGCCGACATCCACGCTCTTGAGGCCGAGCGCGGCCGCGCCGTCACCCAACTCTACAACCGCCGCCACCAAGCGAAGTGGCTCGCCGACGCCCACACCGCCCTCGGCCATGCCATCGCGTCCGCCTGCAGCCGGCGCCTGGCGATCGCGCCAGTCGAGCGCCGCCTCCCCACTCCCCAGTACAGGTTGACCTCATCTAATCGTTATTAACGCTAACTTTCGCGCTGTCCATCTCCGAAACCCGCAATTCCCGATTCCACACCTCGCCGTACAACCTTTGTACAACTTTACCAGCCGCCGTTTTCGTCACTTTCCCCATCAATTGTGCAACCTGTACAGCAAGCCGGAGTGCGGTCCGCAGGCTTCGTATCGCTTTGGGCAATTTGCACAAACTGCCGCGGCCGACACACGCTAAGCATGAACTTGCCCCACGCTTTCGCGGCGCGTAGCGATATATATGCACGTCGCTCCAACGCCCACCGCCTTGCCCACCCAGCCGCCGCAGCCTACGGCTACGCCCGCTCCTGCGCCGGCTCGCTCGGCAGGGAAAGCTGCCGAGCATATCTTGGCTGAAAACGGCCTCGCCCTAATCTTGTTAGACCGCAAAGAGGAACACCTGAAGGGGGAATAGTTGGCGTTAACTAAAGACCAGCAAACGGAGATCCTCGTCGTCATAATGGGCTATCTGGCCCTTTCGGCATCCTATTGTGATTTGTCAGTGGAAGCCATGACGAAATTGGCCCATGAGCATGGCCCAGAGTTGGAAACTGTTGGATATACGGCAAGAAATGATCTGAGACCGAGAACCTTCCTGCTATACCTCCTCGGGGAAATCGCCGCGGAGAGGCAAACACGCGCCAGATCCTGTGATGAAATCCTGGGTTACATGGCCTCGCCATTGCTGGACAACGAACGACTCCGCCGCCAGGAAGCGGCCCTGCTAGCGGTCGACCCTATAGGGCGTGCATCTGCGAGGCGAGGCGATTCCAAGGGGTCGAGTCCACTTTGCCGCGGGTTCAGGGCGTGGACTACTCTTTAGCAAGAGTACACGTCGCGCTGCGTTGCTGAGGTGTCTCGACGATAAATAATGGCAGCCGCTTTGCCGCGGCGATGCGTTCAGCGTCGACAAGGAGCAGCATCGAGAGTTTGCCGGCAAGGCGGCTACGTCGACTGCACCCAACTGAACCATCGAGAGCGAATGAGCCAACGCGCGGCAGCGCGCGCTGCAAAGTTTCAAGCTGCGCGTGCGGAAATACCAACTGGAGTCAAGGAGGAGAGGAAGGGCGAGGCGAGTCGCCTCGGCGGCACTTGAGCGTGCCGTTATCTGACCAAACGGTCTTGGACGGAGCGAGGAAAAGACCGTGGATGAGGAGGTTGCCAGTTCGAGCCAGGCCAGTCGTCCTTCGGCGGGGCCAAGGGTCTACTTTCTGCTCCCTTTGAAGACGATCGCTGCCCTCTCTCTGCCACGCTCATTCATCCAGATGTCCGGCGACCGCCAGCGGCGTGGCGGCGAGCAGGCCCCCGTCCACCGGCATGATGACGCCTGAAGTCCAGCGCGCTTCATCGCTGGCGAAGTAAAGTGCCGCGTAAGCGATGTCCCAGGCCGTGCCTTCGGTTCCCAGCGGTCCAATCTTGCGCCGTCGCTCCAGTTCAGCGACCGGCAACTTGGAGACAAAAGAGGCGTAAACATGGCCCGGCGCAATACAGTTGGCGCGAATGTTCTGACGACCGTGGTGAACGGCTATCAGCTTGGTCAGCGTGGCGAGACCTCCCTTGGCCACGGAGTAGGGGACGTTCAGGTATGCGCCCGCCAGTAAACCATCTATCGACGAAATGTTGACGATTGAACCGCCGCCGCCCGCGGCCATGCGCGGCACGGCGTGTTTGCAGACCAGCGCCGCGCCTTTGAGATTGACGTCCAGGGCCAGATCCCAGGTCTCCTCGTCGAATTCGGTCACCATGCCGCCGCCCGGCGCGCCGGCGTTATTGACCACGATGTCCAGACTGCCGTAACGGTCGCAGCACGCTTCGGCCATTTGCCGGCAATCTTCTTCCTGCCTGATGTCGGCAAGGACAACGGAGGCTGTTCCGCCGAAACTCTCGATGCTCTTCAGAGTTGCCTTTGCCCTGTCTTCATCCAAGTCCGCCAGAATCACCTGCGCGCCCTGGAGCGCGAAGAGAATTGCTGTGGCCGAACCGATACCACGTGCTGAAAGGCCGCGCGAACCGGCTCCTGTAACGATGGCCGCCTTGGCCTCCAGTCTGTCGCCTCGAGGCGGGAACTCCGTCTGTCCATTCACAAGGGCAGTGTCCCGGCAACTGTCAATGTGTGAAAAGTGAGTCGCGAGTCTCTCTCACCCATGTGCTTTTCTCGCTCTTCACGTAGCTAATCTTGCGAGGGTCCTATCACGTCCGACAGGTAGCGGGCCTTGGCGATCTCCACGACTTCATCCGGATCGCGCCGCCACCAGTTGCGTTCGGAGAATATCTCTACTTCGCGGTAGCCGGCGTAGCCCGTTGCTTCCACCAGCCTGCCAATGCGACCAATGTCGATTACGCCATCCCCCATCATGCCGCGGTCCAGGCGCAAATCTGTCGTATCCATCAGCCAGTCGCAAACGTGGAAGGAGACGATACGTCCGGCGGCGCGCTCGATTTCGCGCTCCATGTGAGGGTCCCACCAAACGTGGTAGACATCGACGACAAGGCCTAGCCCGGGACCGCCGCCCAACTGGTCGATCCAGTCGTTCGCCTGGCCCAGAGTTGACAAACAGGAGCGGAAGGCGCAGTTCATCGGGTGCAGTGGCTCCAGCGCGAGTGTAACGCCCGCAGCCCTTGCGTAGGGCAGAATCTCGGCCAATCCTTCCTGGCAGCGGGCGCGGGCTGCCGGCAGGTCTTTCGAGCCATCTGGCAGGCCGCCGGCGACGAAGACGATGCATTCGGCGGCAACCTCCGCAGCCTCGTCAATGGCCTGTCGGGTCGCGTCCAGGTTGGCCCGAAAACGGGCCGGGTCCGAGTCGGTCAGGAGGCCGCCGATGCAGTAGCAGGTGGCGGTCATGTCGTGCTCGCGCAGCAGTCGGCCCGCCTCAGCCGCGCCGACCTCCTGCAATTTATCGCGCACGATGCCGATCGCATGGACGCCGTGGCGGGCGTACCCTTCAATCGCCTGGGGCAAGGACCACTGGTGCAGCGTCGTGAACTGGTTGATGGCAAGACGGCTGAATTCGGCCATGGGCTGTTATTTCGTGGCGTCTCTCATTCCCCAAACTAGATCGATAGGATATAATGATACCAAATTCGGGACTCAGTCGGTAAGGTGTCAAACTGCAGATTCACTATTCATCATTCAACACACGTCAACCACATTTATTTAGCAGGTTTCTCAAATGTCGGAGCAATCGATACAACATCCTTTGCCGTTCAAGGGAATTTCTGATTCCAATGGCAGGGAAAGCAGGATGATCGGGACTCGCCAAAATTCAATAGCGCCGCAAGACCGTCCCATTCACGATTGGTATCGTTTTGTTCTTTCCTTTCCGCCGCACCTAGTCAGAGATTACATCTATGACTTTGGTTTGACAAGTGGGGCCACAGTGCTTGATCCTTTTTGCGGCACGGGCACTACTGTGGTTGAAGCGAAGATGCAAAGGTTAAGGGGGATTGGAATCGAAGCTAATCCTTTTCCGCATTTTGCTTCTTGTGTGAAGTCAGATTGGGGTGTGGATCCGTCTTCCCTGCTTCACAGAGCTAACGAGATAGCTCAATACACACAGTTGATTCTATCAGGCCAGGGGATCGATGATCGGTTCCCCTCCCAAGATGAACAGCTTTCTCTGAGAAAGCTGCCAAACGATGCTGCACGGGTCCTGATCAAGAATTCAATAAGTCCTCTTCCTCTCCACAAGACCCTGATTTTGCTTGAACAGATCAAACGACATCAAAATGACGCCGGGCACAAACACTTCGTGCTGGCGCTAGGTCATTCGTTAGTCAACAGTATTGGAAATCTTAGGTTTGGTCCAGAGGTAGGCGTAGGAAGAGTCAAGCAGGATGTTCCGGTCATTGCTGCCTGGTTGAATCAGGTCAGAAAAATGGCAAGGGATCTGGAGGAAATTCAAGGCGCAGTCTACCCAGAAACGGTGATCCATCTGGCCGACGCCAGGAGTCTGGACTGCATCTTGGCCCCAGGTTCGGTTGACGCTGTGATCACGTCACCGCCCTATCCTAATGAGAAAGATTATACTCGTACTACCCGTCTCGAGTCGGTTATCCTTGGCTTCTATGAAGATATGGCCCAACTCAGACGCTATAAGAAGACATTGATACGTTCCAATACTCGCGGTATTTATGCAGCCGATGATGATGACCAGTGGGTTGTGGGCCATGCCGAAGTTCAGCGGATTGCCGAAAAGATTGAGCAGCGAAGAGTCGAATTGGGAAAGACATCAGGTTTTGAAAAGCTGTACTCGCGTGCGACCAGGCTGTATTTTGGTGGAATGGCTCGACATCTTGCCCAACTGCGAAATGTTTTGAAGCCGAATGCGCGATTGGCATACGTGGTTGGGGATCAGGCGTCATACTTGCGGGTATTGATTCGTACAGGAGAACTCCTGGCTGACATTGCGCAGGAATTGGGGTATGAGCTGGTTCGAATCGATCTTTTCCGAACCAGATTTGCAACCGCCACGCAGCAAGATCTTCGTGAAGAGGTCGTGGTGCTGCAATGGCCCGGATGATTTCGCGGGATGTAGCAAGAGCTGTAGCTGTGCGTTAAAGTCGCTTCATTGGAGGGAAGGGGATAGCGGATGAGCAAATATGAACAGGTGATCGAGCGGGTCTTCCAAAACAATTTTAAGCCTGGGGCTGTGCGAGTCCGCTTTACGAGGGAAGAGTTGGTTGATGCGCATGATGATTTGGGCCTACCTCGGACCAAGAATATAGGCGACATTCCTTACTCATTTCGGTTTCGTCGGGAGCTTCCTGTCAGTATTTTGGAAACTGCGCCGGAAGGTTCTGAATGGATCATTGTAGGTACAGGGATAGCCGAATACCAGTTTCGCTTGTCAATGCCAGGAAAGATCTTGCCAACAATTCACTACTATCCAATCAAGGTGCCGGACGCAACACCTGAAATTGTCAGGCAGTACGCGCCAGGTACCGATGAACAGGCTCTCTTGACACGGGTTCGATACAACCGACTGGTCGACATATTCACGGGATTGACATGCTACTCAATTCAAAATCACCTGCGAACCACTGTTACGAGTATTGGTCAGGTAGAAGTTGATGAAATCTATGTCGGATTGAACAAAAGGGGAACACACTTTGTACTTCCGTGCCAGGCAAAGTCTCAAGGAGACAGATTTGGCATCGTTCAGGTCTTGCAGGACTTTGCGTTGTGTGCAGACAGATACCCTTACGCCATTTGTCGTCCCATTGCTCTTCAATTTGTTGCCGAAAACAACGTAGCAGTATTGGAACTCGCTGTTCGCGACGAAGACGAAATCCTGAAACTAAACATCGTTGATGAGAAGCAATATGTTTTTGTCCCGCGATCCGAAATTTCGGAAGATGACTTAAGAGTCCTCAAAGAGAGTTACATGTCCTATTCGGCATGACAATCCTGCATATTGACCTTCCCCTCTAACCGTTAGAGCACATCTACATCAATAGGTCGCGCGCCCGCCGGATACATCAAACACGGCGCCAGTGGCGAAGCTGCACGCGTCGCTGCACAGCCACGCGACCATGTCGGCGTTCTCCTCGATTGTTCCGAAACGTCCCATTGGAATCTTGGCGGTTACGCCCGCGATGTACTCCGGTGTCATCTCGCCGAGGAGGTCGGTCTGCACCATCGCCGGGGCCACGCTGTTGACGATGATCCCGCTCTGCGCCAACTCTTTGCCCAGCGACTTGGTGAGGGCGATGACACCGGCTTTTGCCGCCGAGTAGGCGCAGGCGTTGGCATTGCCCTCTTTGCCGGCAACCGAGGCGACGTTGACGATGCGCCCGCCGCCACTTTCCATCATCACCGGCACAACCGCCCGGCAACAGAGAAAGACGGAAGTCAGGTCGGTAACGATCACCCGGTCCCATTCGTGCAGGGGATACTCCCAAGTGGGCAGGGTCGGACCGGAGACACCGGCGTTGTTGACCAGGATGTCGATGACACCCAGCTGGGCGAGGGTATCTTGTACTGCCTGCTCCACGCTTGCCGGTTCGGTCACATCAACCGAGAGAATTGCCTCGAAAGCTTTCGCGGCCGCGTCGTTGCGCAGGGAATCCGGGTTCAGATCCCACACGGCCACGCCGGCGCCCGCGCCCGCCAGTTTCTGAGCAATGCCCAGACCGATGCCCTTCGCCCCACCCGTAACGACTGCTGTGCGTCCGCTGAAATCATACTGGATCATTTGTCGATCCCCTCCTGGACTGTGGCCACTGATGCGTCGCATTGCCCTCCGTTCACTTATACTCCAATTCGGGCGAAAATGCTATCGAGGAGGTCGACGCAACCGACAATCTGCTGTAAGATTGGAGTTGGTCAGAATCGCCTTCAACCCGCTACAATTTTGGCAAGTCTAGCCGCCGCGATGGAGCGAATCCGTGAGTCGAGCGCGCATAGTCGTGGTCGGCGCCGGTGTGATGGGCCGCCGCCACGTCGAATACATTGAAACAAGCAGTTGCGCCGATCTGGCCGCGGTGTGCGATAGAGATGCACGGGCGGCGACGCTGGCCGCGCAGTATGGCGTGCCACTCTTCCACGACTACACAGAAGCGCTGGACCTGGCCGCGCCGGACGGGGCCATCATCGCCGCGCCCACGCAGTTGCACGAGGAGATAGCACTGGCCTGCATCCGCCGCGGCATCGCGCCGCTGGTGGAAAAGCCGATCACGGCATCGCTGGACGAGGGCCGCAGACTGGTGGATGAAGCGTGCGCCGCCGGCGTACCCCTGCTCGTTGGCCACCACAGGCGGTACCATCCCCGCATCAGACGGCTGAGGGAACTCGTGAATGGCGGAGCGATAGGCAGCCTTGTCGGCGTCTCCATGCTGTGGACGGTGAAGAAGCCGGATGACTACTATGACACGCTCTGGCGCACGCGCGCCGGTGGAGGGCCCGTGCTCACCAACCTGATCCATGAGATCGACAGCCTGCGTTACGTCTGCGGGGAGATTGTCAGCGTCTATGCGGCCACAAGCTCGGCAACGCGAGGCTATGAGGTTGAGGACACCGCGGCGATTACACTGGAGTTTGCCGGCGGCGTGGTTGGATCGGTCTTCCTTTCCGACGCGACGCCCTCGCCTTGGTCCTACGAACTGACGATGTTTGAGAATCCCGCCTACGCACACGTGTCGGGGAACTGCGCATTCTTCTTCGGCACTGAAGGCTCGCTGGCCTTTCCCAAGATGGAGCTGTGGCGATACGCCGGCGGCGGCGAGAGAGGCTGGCATGAGCCGCTGGTGCAGGAGGAGCGGGCGCCAGACGATGATGACCCGCTGGCCGCGCAACTGGCCCACTTCTGCCGGGTCATAGGCGGCGAAGAGGAGCCGGTAGTCAGCGCTGAGGAGGGCGTGCGCACCCTTGCCGCAACCCTTGCAGTGCTCACCTCCGGTAACGAGAAGAAACCGGTGAAGGTATTGCTTGAGTGAACTGGCGGTCTCGTCCACCTTTGTCCTGGCGGCTATCTTTCCGATTCACCCGCGTTGTCACTGTCGACAGCACAAGAAAGGTGAACTCGCGATGGCTTACGCAACCTACATGGGCGCACAGATCAAGCGCAAGGAGGCCCCCGTCTCATCGCCGGCAGCGGCATGTATGTCGGCGACTTGAAGCTGCCGGGCATGCATTATGTCGCGTTCGTGCGCAGCCCGTACGCGCACGAACGCATCGGTGAGATCGACACCGCGGCCGCGGTCAGCCTTGCAGGAGTCGTGGCGGTTGTTACCGGTGAGGCGGCGACGATCGGCTCGACGCCTGCGAACGTCAACGCGATGATGGACGCGCTGAAACCGCGGGGCGTTCGTCACCTGGATATGCCGCTGACGCCCGAAAATGTCTGGCAGGCGATCCACACGAACGGGACTGCCGCCAACTGAGACTTTGCGCGCAATGAGGAGGAGGTCAAAGGGTGGACAGCTTCTATGTGGCCGTCGGCGACAAGGTAACGTTCAGCAAGACTGTCAGCGAAAGCGACGTGTATCTCTTCGCCGGAATAACGGGCGACCTGGCTCCCAATCATGTCGACGAAGAGTACATGAAACGCTCCGGCTATGGCCGCCGCATCGCGCACGGCGCGCTTGTGGTCGGCTTCATGTCGACGGCGTCTTCGCTGGCGATTGCCAACTCCCGCAGCAGTTCAGAAGAGACGCCGGTCTCGCTGGGGTATGACAGGATTCGATTCCTGGCGCCGGTCTATTTCGGCGATACGGTCACGGTCCAATACGAGATCGTTGCCATCGACGAGCAGCGCCGACGCTCGGTCGCTGATATGCGAGTCATCAATCAGAGCGCAGAACTGGTTGCCGTGGGCCAACATATCCTCAAGTGGGTGGCGAACCGCCCATAGACGGAGAGACAAATGACCCATTCCCAGCGGGAACAGTTGGCGCGCGCCGGCGTTCTCAACCTAGGGCAGGTCTAGGAAGGCGAGGAACTGGACTCCCTACGCGGCCCGTCTTACGCGGACCGCGCCAACTATCGCTGTTATTGGCATCATCACAGCTGCCACCAGCAGGCCAACTACGACGCGCTGATCACATCACCTGCGTTCGACGGACTGATCCGGCTCCCGCGCATCATGCCCGTGATCGAGGAGCTGATGGGCGGCCCGGATTGCTTCGGTGAGATCGGCCTGCGATTCATGGGTCCGTATGATGGACCGATCCACCGCAGGTGGCATCGCGACAGGCCACACTGGCCGCAGCACCCGTTGCGGATGGACTATGTTCAACTGATGGTCTATCTGACCGATGTGGACGAAAGCGCCCATTGCATTTCATTTTCGCCGGAGTCGGTTGACGACCCTATTCTTGAAGATGAAAAGGCGCACTTGGCGCGCGGCGGCGTCTATGACCTGCACGGCCCTGCCGGGACCTGCGCGCTGTTCAATGTGGCGGCGTTGCACACAGCCGCGACCCGGCCCACCAGCTCCGAGCGCAAGACGGTTCAGATCGATTACAGGCACAGCGATCGCCCGCCGCTGTCCAACGACTCGGGCATACCCGCTACACTCTGGCGGGATCACCCGGACGCTGAGACGCGGGCATTCTATGGCGTTCTGAACCGGCGCACACAAGCTTTATATGGCCGCTTTTGGCGGCAGAGCGCCGATTTCAGACCGGACTGATCTCGCGGCAGCGCTCCAGAATCTCCACCTGGCGCCGGACGCTGGCCGCGGAAATCGCCACCGGACTTCCAGAGCGGATGGCGTCGTAGATGTCGCCGTACAGTTCGTTCATGCTTGTCAAAAAGCTGAACTCAGGCGTGAAGGTTTCCTCTTTCCACGCGAGCGTCTCGCTGTTGTAGCTGCGGTCCGGGGTCGGCTTCGTGTCCAGAACAAGAGGGGGCGCTTCCGCCGGATCAAAGTACTTCCAGTGGACCTCCCGCCGGTCGGCGCTCACCAGCGTCCCCTGCGTCCCCATCACCAGCCAGGCATCTTGCGGATAGGCGCAGCAATTGGTCATCTCCACATCAATAACAGGGCCGTCATTCGGTTTGATCACCAGTTTGACGTGGCTCTCCGCGTCGCCTGCGAACAGGGGCGTCGTCTCCATCTGACAGAAGATCTCCGGCTGGGGATCGTCGAAGAAGTGGATCGCCCAATCGATCGAATGGGCGCCCTTGTTGTTGAGGTCGCCGCCGCCGTAGCGTTTGAGCGTCTGCCAGTCCCAGCGCCGGCGGAAGCTGTTGACGGTGACCCGCATCTGCACGATGCGCCCCAATACACCTGATTCCACAACTTCCTTTACCTTCAGAAAGTCGGGATGATAACGATAGTTCTGGTTGATGGTCAGAAGCATTCCGGTTTCTTCAGCGACCGCGATCATTTCGTCTACACCATCCAGCGTGGGGGCCATCGGTTTTTCGACGATGACATGCTTGCCGGCGCGCATGGCGGCGGTCGCGTCGTTCACATGCAGCTGGCTTGGCGTTGCGACCACCAGAAGCTCGACCGCATTGTCGGCCACGATCTCGTCGATCGTGGAGTAGGCGAGGCAGTCGAAACGGTCGATGGCCTCTTCTTGACGCGCCGGGTCGGGGTCACAGATGGCCGTGACTCTGAATTTCTCGCCGAGATGGGGCAAGACGTTGGCATGGATGCCCCAGCCGCTGCGGCCCAATCCGCTGATACCGACGCGCACCGGTTCGCTGCTGTTTTCTTTGCCATTCGTTGCAGTTGACTCTGCCATTCTCGAAATCCTTTCTGCGAGGAGCCTGTCGCGGGCGCAAGACCGGCCGTCGGGCCCGGCCTCACCGTCCAGACTTCACCACGAATCTCTGCTCGTATGTTGAACCGGTTCGGAAGCAGCACAAGCATATCAGAAAGGCTGCGCAACGCGTAACGAGGGCGTCTCTGTGATCCGAAAAGACCCTCTTCTCCTGTTCCAGGCCCCCGACAACGCCGTCCAAATGTCTGAACCTGAAGTCGCGGGAATGAGGGGTATTCGGGATGGTACACGACAGGGTTGAGGCGCCGCACTTGCGGATTGGTGTCACTAGGTTATAATCCAAACAGAGTCCATTGGAAATCGTTTCGCGCCAACCGTCCGACTTCGCGCTCGGGCCGCGTTGGAGCCGCTGGATACAGCCTTGATGAGATTCTCAATCCTGCTGATCTCCTGCTACGAACTCGGACATCAGCCGCTCAGCCTGGCTTGGCCTCTGGCCGCGCTGCGTGCGGCCGGATTGGACGCGTCCACAGTTGACCTGGCAGTGGAGGCGTTTCCAGCGAAGAGAGCAGCCGGCGCCGATCTGATCGCCGTTGCGGTGCCGATGCACACGGCCTTGCGTATCGGCGTCGATGCCGCCCGGCAGGCGCGAGCCGTAAATTCCAGCGCGCATCTCTTTTTCTTCGGGCTGTACGCCTGGCTCAACCGGGGCTATCTGTTGCACGGGGAAAACGGCGCGGGGGCGGTTGCTGACTCGGTTGCGGCCGGCGAGGCGGAGCCTGTCCTGGTCGCGCTGGCGCAGGCCCTCGTCGCAGGCCGCACGCCGGCAAATGTGCCGGGGTTGACGACTGCTCGGAAGGTAGCGGCGCCCACGATGGCTCGGCTGTCTCTGCCGCTGCCGGATCGTTCTACCTTGCCTTCACTGGACAAGTACGCCCATTACGTTGCTGAACCTGCTGACCCCGACGAAAGCAAAGAGGCCTTCGCTGATCAGGCCGGGTATGTCGAGGCCAGCCGCGGCTGTCTGCACACCTGCCGCCATTGCCCGGTTGCGCCCGTCTACCAGGGGCGATTCTTCGTCGTGCCGGTCGAGACGGTGATTGCCGACATTGCCCAGCAGGTTGAGGCGGGCGCGCGGCACATCACTTTCGGCGATCCCGATTTTCTCAACGGGCCGGGGCACGCCCGCAAGGTTGCCAGTACGCTTCACAGCGCCTTCCCCCAAGTGAGTTTCAACTTCACGGCGAAGGTAGAGCACCTCTTGAAGCATCAAGCGCTTTTGCCGGAACTCGTGGCCTGCGGCGCCTCCTTCGTCGTATCGGCATTTGAATCCACCAGCAACCGCGTTCTCGCCCGCCTGCAAAAGGGCCACACACGAAGGCAGATGGAAGAAGCGGTTGCCGTCTTGAACGAGGTTGCCCTTTCGATCCAACCCACCTGGATGCCATTTACCCCTTGGACCAGCCTGGACGACTATCTGTTCATGCTGCGTTGGATTCGGGAACAGGGATTGATTCCGCATGTTCCGGCTGTCCAACTCTCAATTCGAATGCTGGTGCCGCCGCACAGCGCCCTGCTCCTTGACGATGACGCCCCTGCATGGCGAGGAACGCTCGACGCTGCCAATTTCACCTACCGCTGGCTGCACCCGGATGCGCGTATGGACGCGCTCCAGCAGCAGGTGGCGCGCATCGCCGAGGATGCGGGCCGGGAGGAAGCCGCCCCTCCGTCGAATGGCAGCGGCAAGAGCGCTTCAGACTCCACAGTTGCCGCCCATGACGAGGACGCCAACCCGTTTGCCATCTTCCGCCGCATCGAAAACGCCGCCTACAGGTGCGCGGGCCGTCTCGCCCCCGACTGGCTGATTCCCTCCTCATACGTTGCTCAGCCCCCCCGCCTGACCGAACACTGGTTTTGCTGAGCGGAGCCGACCGCCGACCAGTTGGTCGGCTGACATGAGCGCATGAAACACCGTTCCACAGCCGAAGGCATTCTCTTCACCGATCAGTATCAACTGACGATGGCGCAGTTGTATTTCCGCTTGGGGTTGCACGAGCAACAAGCACAGTTTGACCACTTCTTTCGCAGGTATCCCGATTACGGCGCGCACCGGGCCGGGTACTGCGTGAACGCCGGGCTGGACTGGCTGCTCGACTGGATGGGAACGGCCCGTTTTGGCGCGGCTGAGATCGAATTGATGGGGGGAATGCTCTCGCGCACGGGCCGCAGACTCTTTTCCGAAGACTTCCTGGCATGGCTGCGCTCCAGCGGCAATTTTGGCGGTATTTCCCTTCAGTCCATCCCCGAAGGGAGGGTCGTCCACGCCCACGTGCCGCTGACGGTCGTGCGCGGCCCGCTGGCCATGGCGCAGATTCTGGAGACGCCGCTGCTGAACATTCTCAATTATCAGACGCTCATCGCAACCAAGGCCGCGCGTTTGCGGGAGAGCGCAGGAGATGCGCTTGTGCTCGAGTTCGGCCTTCGTCGCGCGCATGGCCGCGGCGGCAACGCCGGTACGCGGGCGGCCCTGATCGGCGGCGCGAACTTCAGTTCCAATGCGGGCATCTCCCATCTGCTGGGCTATCCGCCCAAGGGCACGCACGCCCATTCGATGGTGCAGGCCTTTCTGGCCCTGGGCATGACGGAGTTGGACGCGTTCCAGGCTTATGCCGACACCTATCCTGATGAGTGTCTGTTCTTGGTTGATACAATTGACACGCTGGAAAGCGGCGTGCCCAATGCGATTCGCGTCTTTGAGCGGCTGCGAAAGCGGGGCTATTCTCCCGTGGGCGTGCGCCTGGACTCCGGCGATCTGGCCTACCTGAGCGTGCAGACGGCCACGATGCTGGACGATGCAGGTTTTTCAGACGCTGCGATCGTACTGTCAAACGACCTGGACGAGATCAATATCCTGCAGATCAAGTCAGAGATAGGGCAGGAAGCCGCGCGTCACGGGCTGGACGGGGACAGGATTGTTGATCGGCTGGTCTATGGCGTCGGCACTCGTCTTATCACGTCCGCCGGGGACAGCGCCCTGGGCGGTGTGTACAAGCTGGTCGCGCTTGAGAACGACAGCGGCTGGCAACCCGTGCTCAAGCTCTCGGAGGATCCGGTCAAGACGCCGATGCCGGGCGGTAAGCGGGTCTGGCGGATCTATGACGAACGGTGCGGCGCGAGGGCAGATCTGCTGACACTGGGCGACGAAAACCCCGCCAGACAATGGCAAATGTCTGCTCAAGCAGGTGTCAGCCATGCGCCTTCTGCCCAATCGGTCCTGACGCTGCGGCATCCATGGGAACGGGCCAAAAGCAGTGCGATGGCGGCCGATCAGATTTCCTCCATCGAGCCGCTCCTGGTGGATGTGCTGGTTGACGGACAGTTGGTCGGCGAAAGAGTTTCGATAGAGCAGATTCGGGCCGCACGCTGCGCTGACGTGGAGCGGCTTGATGCGGGCGTGCGCCAGTTGATCGAACCGCAATCCTACCATGTTTCCGTGAGCGAGCGGCTATGGGCGCTCAGGGAGCGGCTGCTGGGTTCACTGTCTGGCGGACGAGTTGACCAGGAATCTTGACCAACTCGTGTATCCCAGCTAAAATGGGCTATGATTCACGTCACAAAAGTGAATGCGATGATTTTTCGGTTGTTGGACAATCGACGGTCAGCCTTCGGTAGTCGGTGTCGAACGACCATAGGAAGCCTATGACAGGGCGTAATCCCAATCCTGATCCTGAGATATTCGAGTTGACCTCAACGCGCAAGACGGACGGTCCAGGCGGATCGATCGACCTGCCCCTGGCATCTGCCACGCGCTGCGATAATGCAGAGGGCCTGTCGGCGGGGGTTGACCGGGGCGCATACCACATCTGGACCATCGGTTGTCAGATGAACGTGGCCGATTCCAATCATGTTGCCGCCGAGTTGGAGCGTATCGGCTATCACCCGACCGACCAGTTGGACGAGGCCGACATCGTCGTCCTGAACACCTGCGTCGTACGTCAGAGCGCGGAGAACAAGGGCATCGGCAAGGCCGGCAGTCTCAAGCCGTGGAAGAGGGGCCGGGCGAACAGGACGCTGGCCCTGATGGGCTGCATGGTTGGAGTCAAACCCAGCCCGCAACTGCGCGACCGCTTTCCACACGTGGACGTTTTCATGCCGCCCAGCGAACCGGCGCCGTTGATTACCCACCTGCAGAAGGAGGAGATTGCAACTGAGTCCTCGCGCCTTGAAATAGAGCAGTTGACTCGGCGCTACGCAGTGCAGGACGGAGAGCGACCACTCAACGCCGGCCAATCGATCCGGCATCTGGCATCGAGCGGCGTGGGGGCGGTCAGCGCGCACGTGCCGGTGGTCTACGGCTGCAGCCATGCCTGCACGTTCTGTATTATCCCCTTCCGTCGCGGCATTGAACGCAGCCGTCCTGTGCCTGAGATTGTGGAAGAAGTGCACGGTCTCGTCGCTCAGGGCGTGCGCGAGGTGACGTTGCTGGGGCAAATCGTCGATCGCTATGGACACGACTGGCGCAATGGCGACGCCCTGGCCGGGACGCCCGCGCGTCACCACGATCTGGCCGACCTGCTTCAGGCCGTCCACGAGATAGACGGGCTGTGGCGCATTCGCTTTCTGACCAGCCACCCCAACTACATGTCGGAGCGCATCCTCACAGCCGTGCGCGATCTGCCGAAGGTGTGCGAACACATCGAAGTGCCGATCCAGGCGGCCAGCGATGATGTGTTGGCTCGCATGAAGCGAGGTTATTCGCAGGCGGAGTACCGGCATCTGATCGACAACATTCGGACGACGATTCCCGACGTCGCGATCAATACCGACATAATCGTCGGCTTCTGCGGTGAAAGCGCGTCCCAATTTGACGAAACGTTTCAGCTGCTGAATGATCTCAAGCTCGACAAGGCTCATCTGGCCCGCTACAGTCCCCGCCCTGGCACGGTCAGTGAAAGGCGGATGGCCGACGACGTGCCTGAAGCTGAGAAAGTGCGCCGCCACAAAGCGTTGGAGCAGCTGCAGGAGCAGGTCTGCGGTGAGATCAACGCCCGGCTGCTGGGCGAGACGGTTGAGCTTCTCATCGAAGGGCGGCACAAGGGCAAATGGCGGGGTCGGACACGGCAGAACAAGCTGGTATTCGTCGATACAGGCGAGCTGGACGGCCGTTCCCTGCCGGCGGGCGATCAGTGCGGCACAGCGTGTTCCAGCGCGAACCTGAGCGGGCGTCTCGTCGAAGCGCAGATCACCTGGGCCGGTCCGTGGAGTATGCAGGGCCGCTTTGTCCGCGACATCTCCCCATTCGATGCCTGAGCGCACAGGCTGAGATGAAACCATCAAGTTGGCTGCGGCCTCGCAGATTGTCTCCTACATGAACCCAATTCTTCTCAATATCCTTCTCTTTCTTGTCGGCTTTGCCTTCATGACCGGCGGAGCCGATTTTCTTGTGCGCGGCGCCAGCCGCCTGGCGGTTCGACTCAACATCCCCCTGGTGGTCATCGGCCTGACCGTTGTCGCGTTCGGCACCAGTCTCCCGGAACTGGTTGTCAGCCTGATGGCCAATTTGCAAGGCGGCAGCACGGCGGACCTGGCGATCGGCAATGTCGTCGGCAGCAACATCGCCAACCTGGCGCTGATTCTCGGCGTTGTGGCGGTGCTGCGGCCCCTCAGAATTGACCGGCAACTGCTTCTGCGCGAGTTCCCGCTGATGGTGGCGGTGTCGCTGCTGTTCACGTGGATGGCCTGGGATGGGCTGGTGGTGCAGTGGGAGGGGGTCGTCCTCTTCCTCGGGCTGCTCGGATTTGTCTACTGGAGCTATGCGGCCAGCCGTTCGCTCGCCGAGGAGAAGGAGCACGAAGCGCTCGAGTATATTGGCGGGGAGTCAGCGACCGGTTCGGCGCGGCCTGGGGCGGGGGACGAACGCAAAGATGGGGCGCCTGCAGCGTCGCAGGCGAGAATCGCGCGCGCGCAGAGGACGCCGCTTTTGCCCTCGGCGCTTTCCGGTCTCTTCAGATCGCTGCTGCTGCGAGACATCGGGATGGTGGCGATCGGCATAACCGTTCTAGTGCTTGGCGCAAGCTGGCTGGTCGACTCGGCCACCTTCATCGCCCGTCACTTTGGCGTCAGCGAACTCGTGATCGGTCTGAGCCTGGTGGCACTTGGCACGAGCCTGCCCGAGTTGGCGGCGTCGGTTGTGGCAATCGTCTACCGGCGCGCGGATATCGCTTTGGGGAACCTTGTCGGCAGCAATCTCTTCAATATGCTGGCCATCGTCGGCATCACGGCTGGGGTGCGACCGCTGCCGGCGCCCTTGAGCATGCGCGGCGTCGACTTCCCCGCAATGCTGTTGATCGCGATTCTGCCACTGCTGCTGGTCCTCCCCGCGCCCCATATAATGAATCGCTGGAAAGGGGCGCTGATGTTGGCGCTCTATCTTAGCTACACTGTTGGAATCTACGTGATCGCAAACGGAAACGGCGCGGCTTGACCTGCGTGAGAGAAACGTCCCGAGCGCGCCCGGCTTCTCACTCCACTTGTTTGAACTCGTTGCCCTCTACTCGGTATATCCAGATTTGCGCATCGCTCCGATCGCCGTTGCCGCCAAAGCGCAGGGGGCCGAGGAGAGTCTCGATTTCGATCGCGCGTAGCGCATTCGCAATCTCTTCTCCTTGAAACGAATTGGCGGCGCGCACACCTGCCGCCAGCGCCTGCATCGCAACGTATCCATTGATGGAATAGGGACCTGGATCGCGAGATTCGAGCGCGCGATAGGCGTCGATCCAGCGCTTGTCGGCCGCGAGGCGGGGACTTGGCGCAAACGCGCTGACGTACATCCCTTCGGCAGCGCCAGCCGCTTCGTCAATTGCGGCGGTCTGGAACGCGCCGTCACTGGCCAGCATCGGCAGCTCAACGCCCGCCTCCACAAAACGGGCGCGCAGATTGGCGGCTTCGACAGCGTAACCGGCGAAAAAGAGGGCATCAACCGACGCCTCCCGTATCTGCGCCAGCAGCTCCCCACCGTCTTGCTGCCCCGCGTCAAACTCCACTTGGATCGGAACTGCCGCCCCGACGTTTTGCAGATTGTCAATCAGCCCCGCGGTCAGCTCTCTGCCGTACCTGGTGCCATTGTGGATGACGGCAACGCGCTGCGCGCGCATCTGCTCGACAAGGAAACGGGCGACCACGGCGGCCTGCAAGCTGTCGTTGGCATTGACGCGGAAAAACAATGTGTGGCCCAGGTAGGTAAGCGACCGTTCGCCCGCCGCCGGCGTGATGAGCACGAGACCCATTCCCTGATACAGAGGGAGCGCGGCCGCGATTGGAGCGCTGTCAAAGTGGCCGACGACGCCTATGATGCGCTCGTTCCGCCCTTGAGCCTGCCGCAACACTTCCACGTTGGCGATGGCAACATCGCTGTTCGATTGATCATCCAAGGCGCGCACGACCAGGCGGTGGCCCAGCAGGCCGCCGCTGCGGTTGATCTCCTTGGCGGCAAGCCGTACCCCTCCCAGCGCGGTCTGCCCCGCATCTGCCCGGCCACCGCTAAGCGGGAGGGTGACATAGACGATCGCGTCTCCGGCAGTTAGAGCCGTGCCCGTGCCGCCGCAAGCGGCAAGTGGAGTAGCTATCAGGAGAACGATGTATAGGGCGATGAAACGTTTTGGGGAGGGTGGCACTATCCCAACCCTTTCGTGATGTTGCGCGATGCCGCTACAGTTCTTCCCGCAAAGTCGCTGACTTTGGCCATAGGGGGAGGAAAGCTTCCTATCTTTCCGTCATATGTAAGTATGTGGCGATGAAGCGATACAGCTCCCCGATGTTCGTCCTGTCGGCGCGGTGGAACTGGCCGCCGCTAATGAGGGCAAGGTCCTGCAACAGCGCGCCGTCAGCATCGCGGCCAAAGGCGACGGTGTGAATCACCACCGGGACTTGCGCGTCTTGCACGGCCATCTGCAGGTCACGAAACCTATAGAGACTGTCGTTGTCGCGGCCGTCGGTCATTACCACGATGGCGTTGATGGCTTCAGCGTCGCCATCGTTCTGGAGCGCGGTATGCGCCGTCAAGACTGCATCCAGAAGGGCGGTATAACCGCCAGCCTGCATGGCCCCAATTGCCTGCAACAGCTGAAACCGGCCGTCGCGATCCAACGGTTGCAAAGAGCCGAAATGTTTCACGTCCGAGCCAACTTCTACCAGCCCGATCCGGTCGCGATCTCCCTGAATCTGGTCAACGAAAGCGCGCAGAGCGGCTTTAGTCTGGGTCAGCTTCTCCCCTTGCATTGACTCGCTTGTGTCCACCACCAGAAAGAGATTGGCCGGCCTCCTCGTGTAGCGCCAGATGTTCAAAGTCACTTCCATCAGCGGCGGCGACGGCATAGGCAAGAGGTTTTGCGGCTGCAGCGTGTCCACTGCGGGGTTGTTGGCAAACGGGCCGGACGCATCATTCAGGTCGATGGTCAGGTCTGCCGGTCGGTAGCCCGCTTGCAAAAGGGCAAACTGGCTTTCCTTATTCAGAAGAAAGTCGGTGAAAGCGCGATAGGTGCGCCTCTGATTGCTGGTCAACGCGGGATCGGCGCGGCCGTCCAACTCCAGCAGGGCCAGGGGATGATCGGCCCAGAGCGTGCCCTCATGCGGGTAGATGGCCACCCATGGCCCTTCCTCCGGGAGGTCATCATGTCTGATGGCTTGGTTCCATGCGATCACGGCCTGCTCTTGCGTCACGATCGCATCGAGAACGGCGTTGCTTTCCTCCGCTATCGGTGGAGGGCGGCTATCTATCCCTTGGGTCCCATCCTGGGCGACTTCGAATTGAACTGTCGCCTCCACCCTACGCAGGTAGTCCAGTACATCGGGACGTGTCGCAATCTCCGGCGTCAATCCGTTCGTGATTCCCGCGCCCACATGGAACGCGGCCAGAGTCGCCAGCAATCCAACTGAGTTGTCAGTTCCGGGATGCCGCCAGTTGACATCCGCGCCGGCAGTGGCGCGGAGGTGCAGTTCCTTCCAGCCGATCATCTGTCGCGGCCAGCCCAGTTGTCGAGCCAGCTTCTCGCGCAGGGCGATGACGATTGGACTTAGCGCAAAGCGGGTTGATTCGCCGACGCGTCGCGCGGGCAGGCTGCCCTGCTCTTGCGGGAACAGTTCGGCCCAGCGCCGGTCAATGCGCCGCAGCCACAGTGAACTGTCGGGCGCCACCGCCTGAAATTCGGGCTGTCCAAGTGACCGTTCGACCATCTCCTGGGGAGACACTTCCACCAGCCTGATTCCCATTCGCTGGCCGTCAGGCGTGCGTAAATTGCGGCGGTTGAACGTGTCGGCCTGTTCTTGCAACGTATCAGCCATCGAAGGCGAGACGGCCACGGTCAGCTCGGCGCTATTGGCAGGCCATGTAAGTAAGGCGGCCTCACTTTGGTCAATTCCAGGCCGATCATGGCCGCCCGCATACTTCGCGATCAAGCCGCCCATGCGCACCGTTGCGGTGGCACAAGCGGTGAAAAGTAAGAAGACTGCGATGCCGATAGCGAGAAGCTCGCGGCGCAAGGGGATCCACAACGGCGTCGTTTTGGGAAAACCTGTGCGGCCACCATCTGCCGCCTGCGACGATTCTCTCATTGGGCTACATTCTGGTCATACCAAAGCAGCAGCGCCAGCAGAACGTCCCGATTCGGATTTCCCATCGCCTCTTTAGGGGGTACATCATCCTGGACGCCGAGCTTCTGCCATTGCGCAAAGAGGCTCTCTTCTGCCGAGAGGGGATGTATGTCCTGGTTGGCCGGACGCAGGCCGAAGGATAGCGCGCGGCGCTGCTGCGCCTCGCTCAGCAGGAATCGTTGAAAAGCTAGCGCGGCGTCCTTCTTCTTCGCCGATGTCTCCGGGCCGACCCAGATCGTAAAAGGGAAGTCGAACAGGGTCGTGAACAGGGGATAGCGAACAAGCAGAGGATCGTCCCAGCGGGTCAAAATGCCTTGCATGTTCTGCAGCAGATCGCTTTCGATGAACTGTCCACCATCGCCGGCGGCGTGGCCGAAGAAAGCGAATTCGTCGGCGGAGTAGGCGTTGACACCGCCGCTGTCGGCGGTCGCGGTCATCAACTCCGCCAGCCATTTCTGGAACTTCGCATCGGTTACGTCTTCCACGGCGATATCTGTGCGCTGGTAGTATTCTGCGGCAGCTGCCATCATGGTTGCGATGCCGCCCGCGTCTGTGCGCGGGTCGGGGAGCGCCAACTTGAAGAGGCCCCAGGCGGGATCGCCACCCAACTCTTTCCAACCGGTCGGCGCGGCGGCTGCGATTCGGAGCGTGGACCACGATATCTCGCCCAAGTTTTCTTGCAGCGCCGTGCCGCGGCTGCGGAAAAAGCCCCATGCCAACAGGCTCACCGCCACCGAACGCGTACGGTACTGGCCGTCGCTAAGAAAGGGATCCCGGCCAATGTGGTTCCGGTTGGCGGCGTTGGCCATGTCCACGAGATAGCGGCTGTCGGGAATCCAGGCGGCGGGAAAGCGGTCGAGCGCGGCTCGTTCTCGCGCGGACAGTTCGTCCAGGCCGACTTCCGTTGGCAGTGCGTTGAAGTCGTTGCGCTCCCACTTGCCCAAAGCAGTGAGGCCGTCCATGGGGACGACTTCGACCTCGATCGACGCGCCCGCTACCTTATGCCCTGACTGGTTGAATTCCTCTGCCGCAGCCCGCACCCACGGCTCCACCGACCGCGCGGTGATCACAATTATATCCTGCGTCGGCGCACGCGAGGTGGCCAACCCATTGCTGAATTCATCGCCGTAAACTGTGCTCCACACGAGTGCGCCGACGACGAGCAAAACGGCTATGGACAGGACAGTTACGAGCAGAAGGCGCGTGCTGTTCATCAGGCCCGGTCCAACTGGGAGCCGCAGAAGCCGCAGACTGCGTCCAGTTGTGCCGTCGAGCCATCCTGGAGTTCCTGCGGTGTGGCCGCGCCACAGGAGGCGCACTGCGGCGCGAAGCGCACTGCCAGTGGCGGAGCGTCTTCAAGAGGATAATCCACTCTCAGGGGGATGTCGTCCTCGTCAGGTTGCGAGCGTTCGATGTAAGCCCCCACCAGGCTGGTGACGCCGACGAGCACGAGAATCCCCGGCCAGATCCAATCGGTCGCGAAGAGGATGGCCAGCCCTATCATAAAGACTGCGCCGGTCAGCCCTTGGCGTGGCGCGGCGAATGATGTGTTCTTCATGCGATGTTCAAGCTCACTGCACTTCGGTGGAGATCTATTCCTCGTCCGTCTGAATGCTCTCAACCTCGAGATCAATGGCTTCTGCTATCAATGGGATAGATTCTACTACAGTCTCGCCATTGGCAATACAACCGGAAAGGAAGGGAAGGGTAACGGGATGCCCGCGCCCCGACTTCTCCAGAGACAAATTCCTGGGCAGACCGGCCAAATGACCACGATGTCACCCACACCTGGACCCGTTCTCAGCCCCCTCAGTCGCCGTTAATGGCTCTGGCAACAGCCGCATCAAGAGATTCCCGACAACGATAGTTCATGTAAACGGCATAATGTAACAAAGTTGCCGAGGGAACGCCAAAGGATGGCCACGATTATGGCCATGCACACGCGGCCCTCCCCTTTTTGGAATCACGCCTCCAGAGGGTGCATCCCAAATTTAGAGGAACGTGTTCCTGGGATCGCCGCTGTCTCGCCCGCAGCCGGTTTCGGTTTCCGTGCCTGTTGAAGAACTGCTCCAGGATGTGACGGATGCAGGTCGCCTGTGGGCACAATCGCACCGCAGTTCAGCTGATTCTTGTGAATGAAGACGCCGCCTGAGCCGCAGCCGTCAACTGTCTCCATCATACTGACTGCATCAACCACAGTGCAGACAACTGCTGAGAGTCCTGCCCTTCAGAGCAAGGCACAAACCCGCCCCCATTCTGAAATGCGCCCTGGAATTCCCAGCAACTGCAAACTCCCCGATTTTGTAGTACAATTGTGCGGAACATTAACAAACGCAGCCGCGGCCCTGCCGCAACTGTATGCCAGCTTAGAATAAGTGTCATATCATTTGGCCCATCCCGCACCCGGCGCGGGAACCATGCCGAGCAAACTGCTGCCCTCCCTGCCCAACCGGTGCCGCAACCGCCCGTTTCCCGCCATACCCGGAAAAAAAAATTTGGGACGAGAAATGACGAGAAATGACGAGAAATGACGACAAGATACGACAAGATATGACAGAACACGCCCAAACGTGCCCGGACACAAAAAAAAATTGGCGCGACCAAACGCGACTAAACGCGACCTGGCGCGCTCGCCATCGCTCGCCAACGCTCGCAAACGCTCGTAACTGCATGCAAACGCTCGTAACTGCTTACATGCACACCTGACATGGGCGCGCCTCACATCGCCTGCAAGCGGTTCAGAAACCTGGACATAGCCGCAATCTCGCCCCCATTCTGGGATGCACCCGCGCGAGGCGTGAATGCCGGCACTGCGACAGCGTCATTCGGACCGTGATTTGTATGTTTTGTGCCTAAACTGCAATTTGTACGTTTTGTAAATAGAGCGGACATAAAGTGATTGCGATGCTCTGAATCGTGTTGCGCGGGCGCGCAGAGCGCAGCGCAACTGCTCAGCGCCGACGGGCGAATCCCTTGCCTGGGTGCATCCCAATCTTTTGTGAGGATGAAAGAGCGTGGACGAGGAGAAGGGAATGAGAAGAGCAACGGGGGCGCGCAAGCGTTGCTAGCGCTACGCATGACTCTGCTCAGACCAACCTGGCCTCAGCTGCTTCAACCGCTTGGCTTTACTTGACGCCCAGTAATCTGGGATGCACCCGTTCAAAAAATTGGTTTGACTTTTTTCCGAAATTAACTTAAAATCGTGGCCGTGGCTCAGCCGTGCCGCCGAAAAGCAGCGTTCAAATGAGAATTGTTCCAGTGCGCCAACTCCTAGTAGATGTGGCGACCTCGGCAATCTGAAGGGGGTGAAGAGGTCGAATAGTCACTGATGACATTGTGATTTCGGTCCATTTTTTGATCCGTACAGCTCAAGTCGATCCTCAGAGAGGAGGTATATGATGCCTGTGGATTATTCGCTTTTCAGACGGGTTCGTTTGCCGAAATGGAAGGCAGTTCCGATATTGCTATTGTTCCTGCTGTCATTGTGTTTGTCCCCGCTGTCGGCGGTTGCAGCGCCCCAAGAGCAACCAAACTCCCCTTACTTCCACATTGTCAAACCCGGCGATTCCCTAGCCCGCATTGCCGAATTATATGGCGTCTCTGTTCAGGCGTTGAGGGAATCCAATAACCTTGTCAACCTCGCAACTGTTGTGAGCTGCGACCCCAATGCCGACAGCACACAGGCGCGGGGCACAGTGCGGCTGAATGACCAGCCGGTCAACGATTACCGGGTGGTCTTCAGTTGGGAGCCGGATGGGCAGGTGGTGGCCAGGGCGATTACTGGTGGGGGCGGCCAGGCGGGAGGCCAGTTCAATCATATCCTTGGAGGTTCCGGTCCCCGGGAAGGGAACTGGTGGTTCTGGATCGAAAACGATGCCGGGGACCGCATTTCAGAAATGGCCTACGTCCACACGGACGAATATCCCCACAGGGGCAGATGCCAGAGGGCGGTCATTGACTTTGATATTCGGAATTTGGAATTGACCTACATTGGGCGCAGGCTGCACATTCCCGTGGGCGGGAACGCTGCTGTCATCAGTCCTGGTTCCACCGCCTACCAATCCTTGCACATCGTCAGACCCGCCCAAACCCTTGCCAGCATTGCGGCACTCTATGGCGTCTCTGTTGAGGATCTCAGGACAGCCAACAGCCTCTCTAACCGGGCAACGGTGGCGGGCTGCGACCCCAATGCCGACAGCACACGGGCGCGGGGCACAGTGCGGTTGAATGGCCAGCCGGTCAACGGCTATCGGGTGGTCTTCAGTTGGCAGCCGGACGGGGAGGTGGTAGGCAGAACGATTTCTGGGGAGGGACCCTTTCCGGGTCTTTTCACGCACATCCTTCAAGCGTCCGGCCCCCGCGAAGGGGACTGGTGGTTCTGGATCGAAAACAGTGACGGGGACCGCATTTCGGAAATGGCGCACTTCCACACGGACAGCCTTCCTCAAGAAGGAAATTGCCAGTGGGCGGTCCTTGATTTTGACATCCAGAATCCGGGTCTCACTTACTTGGGGCGGAGGTTACATATTGCTGTTGGTGAAGAGGCGACTGCCGTGTGGGCGGGCGTCTTTTATGACAACCGGAGCTTGAGTGACGTTCCCGTCCTTTACCGACAGGATGCATCCATCCGTTTCGATTGGCAGTCAGGCCATCCGGACACTGGGGTCCCCAGCGATAATTTCAGCGCTATCTGGACGACCACCAGCCACTTTCAGGCTGGCACATATCGCTTTTTCTCACTTGCGGATGACGGGGCGCGGGTCTATGTGGACGATGTTCTGGTCTTGGCGGACTGGAACATCCATCCAGCCACACAGTCATTCGGAGACATCTACCTGAGCCAGGGCAATCACACGATTCGAGTCGAGTACTTCGAGGCCGAAGGGTTGGCTTCGATTTCTGTCTGGTGGGAGAAAAGGTAGTAACTGGCGTAGGCCGGGCCAGTTACGTTCAGAAGCGGCGCCCCCACTGCGGGCATCGCCAGGCAATTGTACCCTTTCGACAATATCACTGTTCGTCATCTTGTTCCCTGTTCATGTCGTTGCAGCCGGCTGCATTCCGGTTTTGGAGGCAGGCAGTCCGGCAGGTCGCGCAGGTCGGTCTAGCAGGTTCCGCTATCTCGGACAAGAGGTAACCAGAATCTCATCCTAATCCCGGGTCGCGCTCTTTCAGCCGGAAGGGCGCTAACGGCGCCGGTATGGCCGTTTTTTCTGATTCTTAGCCTTCGGTCGGCCGGCGTCCTCGTTTTGCGACTGTTTCTACGCGCCGAGGCGGGCGTGCGCTGCCGTCACGATCAGGGGTCGACTTTTCGAGCTCAAGAAAAGAGATTACCGAACCGGCGATGGCGAGGAGGGCAGTGGCGCCCACGGCTGCGCCGGTCATCCAATTCACCCTTGCTTTTGCGGAACCTGCCTGCGCTTGTTGCTTTGTTCTCCTCTGGGCAGCTTCTCGCGACTCTTCGCCGGCGCGATCCAGATTTGCCAAGATGCTGGCGACTGCCTTCTGCGCTTGTCCCGCTCTGATACTTCCAAGAATTCTTGCAATTCGACGCAGATGCTCCCTGGTCCTCTCTCCATCCAGGTCTCGCCCGTATGGGGGATGCGACACTTGGTCTCGCGCCTTCTTTATCATCCGCAATTGCTTCACAATCGTCCGTTTGTCCTCGCTGAATTCAGTCGAGAAAACTTCACTCCAGAAGTTCTGGACCAGTCAGGGGAAGTGACTCACGTCGATCGCCGACTCCAAGTCACCCTTCTTCTGCAAGCTGCGGTCGAAGTCATTGAGCTGTTGGTCGTTCAGCACCTGCCTTATCGCTTCGCTTACACTTTGTTCGGGAATGCGTCGAAGGCAACGGGTGAGAAAGGCACGCATCTCCTCCCGGTAAATGTCGATTGCATTGGTAAGAGCTTCCTTGTAGGGCCGGTCAATGGCAGCCATAAGCAGTGCTCCTCCATCGTCTGAATGCTGACGCAGTATTCTGGAATTGTCGATCTTGTGAACCCTCTCTTCATTGGCGCAATCGTTCCGATTCTTGTCTGCCTGACAGGCTCTAAGGCATAGCAATGTTTTGAACCCGGCACAAGGTAACCCGGTTGGCAAGGGAACGTCTGAGAACCTGAATAACCACGACCAGTGCGACCTTACCATCTCGCCGTCTGACGATAGCTTTTTCGCCCTCCCTAACGTAGAGTGATTCTATCCACACTCCCCATGTGCCCGCCAGGGGACCTCGTTGGATTTTCGTCCACGTTCCGGTGAATAGTCGCCCAGAATTGCTCCAGGAATGTCGCTGTCGGCTCTGTTGTGCATTCTTTGCCGCGTCGGATCCCTGGCGGCGCCGGGCGTTTTGAGGAGCGTGCCAGTTGCGGCCCTGCTCATTGCCTTGCCAAGTCTTGGGATGCCGGTTCTCGTCCTGGCGCCCCTGCTGTTCGCGACGACTTCTCTGCAATTTTGCATCGTACTTGCGTCGTTCTTCAGGATCGCTCAGGACGCTGTATGCCTCGCTGCCCGCCTGAAAAACCATCGTTGCCTTAGGACGCTTGCACACATCGGGGTGCCACTGTTGAGCGAACGTACGCCAAGCCCTCTTGATCTCCTGCTGCGTTGAAGTGAGTTCAACACCCAGCCTTTCATAGTAGGCCTCGGAAAAGGGCTGGGTCTCCTGTTTCCCAGCGTTTCGATAGTTTTCTTGTTTTCGCTCGCGGCGCCTGCTTTGCTCTTGTTCCTGGCGCCGCTTTTCCTCTCGCTCCCGATCCTGACGTTGCTTCTGCTCCTTCTCGCGTCTCAGTCTCTGTAGCTCGGCATCGTACTTGAGTCGTTCTTCCGGATCGCTGAGGATTCTGTGCGCTTTAGAGTACGCCCTGCGAGTCTCAATAGGAAGAGGCTGCCCGTAATCAAGTCGTCGCCACGCCTTGTTGATCTCTTCACGCGTCGCGTTGGGGTCTACGCCCAGCACCTCATAATGGTTGCCATGAACAGGTCGCCCCTGCTCCGGATCGGAGTATTTGTATCGGTGCTGCCCTTGACGCCGCTTCCTTCCTGCCTCGTGCCGCTGCCCTTTTTCCCTTCCTGGGGATGCTGTTTGCTTTGTCCCTGAATTCGCTCCTGCCCCTGTTCTCGAAGGTTCGCTTTCCCTCCCTTGTTGGAATGGATTGTTCCTTGCAAAGGCGACAGCGATCCAAGTGATCACTCCAAGAACGAGGACGAAAGGCAGGACTTTCAGAATCACCGCCACCATACCAGCAAAGATCAAAATCAAAGTAAAGAATCCCACGATGGCGAGAATGACCCTGATCACAATTGCGACCTCCTCTATCAGAACACTGTTGCTCTTCCAACCTCTGAATTCCGAGCCGACCGGGCCCCCGGTTGTCGAAAACTCTGCTTTGCAGACGACCTGGTCCTGTAGAAACTGCTTGCGTTGTGGATTCTGGACGCCTTACCGCGAAGTCTGGAGTGTTTCTCGGGGTGATACTTTTCAGTATAGCGGACGAATGTGAGTGAGGATGACATCGCGCGGTTCAGAAGCTGACAAACGGCTGACAAGCAAGGTCAAACTAGAACACGGCGTGCAATGGCTGCGTTTCCCCCAAATGACACCTCCGTCATAGCGAATTTTCACCCTGCGCGCGACCCTCCTATACAAATGTTCTGTGGTATAATGGAAGCCGCCGACCAGTGGTGTGGGGGATCCAATGATTACCCGAATCGAACTCGATGGCTTCAAGACGTTCCAGGATTTCTCGCTGGACCTGTCGCCTCTGCAGGTCATCGTTGGCGCAAATGGAGCGGGAAAGAGCAATCTGTTCGATGCGCTGCGCCTGCTGGGTCGTCTGGCCGCTTCGGATTTGCGGTCGGCGTTCCAAGAAATGCGGGGCGAGGTGGGGGATCTTTTCACAATTCGAGCGGACGAGGGATCGTCGAGCCGTATGTGTCTGGCAGTCGAGATGTTGGTCAATCACCACGTGCAGGACGACTGGGGCACGCGCCAAGAGCTGACATACCCCCGGATGCGCTACGAACTGGTCATTGCCCGCACAAAAGACAATCTGGGACTTGACCGAATTGCCGTGGAGCATGAACAGTTGACGCCAATCCCCCGCCACAGCGACAGGTGGACGAAGTCCTTTGGCCTGAAGACCGGCGGCTCCTGGATACCGGCGATGACCGGCGGGCGGCCATCCCCCTTTATCTCCACGCAGGGTGAAGGCGACAAAGCCAATCTTCTGTTGCATCAGGACGGCTACAGCGGGGGTCGAACTGTTGTCGCCCGCGACGTGGAGCGGACACTGCTGAGCGGGATTCGAAACACCGGATTCCCTCATGCGTTTGCTGTGGCTGAAGAGATGAAAGCATGGTGCCTTATGCATCCCAATCCCGCAAATCTGCGTCAGCCCAGCCCGATGACCGCCCCCGCGAAACTCGCCGCCGACGGCAGATACCTGCCCAATGTGCTGGCGCGCATGAGCATGACCGACCCGACGTTGTTGGCCGATGTCTCCAGCGATCTGGCCGACCTTGTTCCCGGCGTGTTGCAGGTCGAAGTGGAAGAGGATCGACTGCAAGAGCGCAATTCAGTCTGGGTGAAAATGACCGATGGACGGCGTTTCCCGTCCCGGGTTCTCTCTGACGGTACACTGCGCATGTTGGCCCTTGTCACACTCAGGCACGATCCTGCTCACCAGGGTCTCCTTTGCATCGAGGAGCCGGAAAGCAGCGTCCATCCCTCTCGCCTAAAAAGTCTGACCCGGTTGTTGAAGGACCTGGCAACGGACTTTTCGGACCCCGACCAAACGGAGTTGCCCTTGCGGCAGGCGCTTTGCAACACCCATTCCCCCGTCTTCATCAGCCACTCGCACATTCTGGCGCATCTTCTTTTTGCCCACATGACAACGCGTTCTGTTCCCGATAGCAGCGTTCAACCGCAGGTAGTCACGCGCATCGTTCCAGTCGTGCCGGATCCAGTGCAGCTGCCTCTGCCAATGCCTGAGGAGGAAAGGAGCTTTACACTCAGCGAGGTGCAGGACTATCTGGAGAGCGCCGATCTGGGCGAGGCCAGACGCCAATTGGGAACACATCTGGCGCGAGCCAATGGCCAGCCGGTTGCCGAAGGAGTGAGCGACGCGCCAGCCCGACCGGCCATCGCTGATCCAGAGCGGCAGGAGGAGATCGAAAGTTAAATTGGTCACATCTCTGTTCGCACAAGTTTCCCAAAGTGAAGTAAAATAGGAACGCTATGCCTAACATCCTCCCCAGCAGATTGCGCGAAATCGGCTATCAGTTGTTCGAAGCGTCCGGCTGCACAGCCGAAGACGCCCGCGCCGTGGTTGACCACTTGGTTGAGTCGAACCTGTTCGGCCACGACTCGCATGGCGCGATTCGTTACTATGAGTATACGCGGGCGATCCGCGAGGGACGTTTCCAGCCGCGTGCTACGCCCGAAGTGGTGCGCGACAAGCCGTCTACCGCGGTCGTGGACGCGGGCGGCGCGCTGGGACAGGTTGGCGCAACCTTCGCCATGAATCTGGCCATCGAGAAAGCCCGCCAAAATGGTCTTGCCACGGTAACTTTGCGCAACACAAGCCATGTAGGTCGCGCGGGCGCTTATCCGCTGATGGCGGCGCGCCAGAAGAACATGATCGGGCTTGCGTTCGTCAACGCAGGACGCCTTGGCTACCAGATTGCGCCATTCGGCGGGCTGGAAGGCCGCCTTAGCACCAACCCGATCGCCTTTGCCGCGCCCCGCCCGGAAGCCGACCCGATTCTGGTCGACATGACGACGTCTGTGGTGGCGGAGGGCAAGGTACGCGTTGCCATCAACCAGGGCGTTCATGTGCCGGAAGGCTGGCTGATCGACGGGCAGGGCAACCCGACGACCGATCCGAACGACTTCAGGGCAGATCCGCCGGGTGCCATCCTGCCTATGGGAGGCGTCGTTGCCCATAAGGGCTATAGCTTGAGTCTTATGGTAGAATTGCTGGGCGGCGCGCTCAGCGGTGAGGGCTGCGCGGCCGGGTCGCGCACGATGCACAGCAACGGCGTCCTCTTTACGGTCTATAGCATTGAGCACTTCACCGAGCTTTCTACCTACTACGAGGAGGTAGAGGCGCTGCTTCAACACGTCAAGTCGAGTCGGCTTGCGCCCGGGTTCACGGAGATTCTGGCGCCGGGCGAGCCGGAGTTTCGCAGCGCGCAGCGTAAGGAAAGCAGCGGCATTGAGATCGACGAGACCACCTGGGCTGCCATCTGCCAGGAGGGGCGTATACTGGGACTTGATCCGGACAGTTGGTAATTCTTTCGCAAGGCAAGTGGCCATAGTATGGCCGCACGATACAAGCTGAAACCAGCGCCAAAAGGAGCATGCAATGGAAAAGATGACACCTAAACAGCGGTTCTTGGCCGGATTGAACGGCGACCCGGTGGACAGACCGCCGGCGGCCAGCATTGTGTCCGTCATCACCTATGAACTGATGGACATTACCGGCGCCCATTTCCCCCATGCCAACATCGAACCGGAGCCGATGGCGACGCTGGCCGCAGGTGCACACGAGGTAATGGGCTTCGACAGTGTGATGCCGATCTTCAGTATCGCGCAGGAAGCCGTAGCGCTCGGCTGCCAGGTGGACTGGTCCGATACCGACATGATGCCCAACCCGACCGATTCCCCCTGGATGGACCGCGACGCGGAGATTAAGCTGCCGGACGGCTTTCCCGATTCGTTCCTGGAAGACAAGTACGTCAAATGCTCGATTGATGCGATCCGCCTGCTCAAGCAGCATTTCGGTGACGAGGTGATGATCCTGGGCAAGGTGATGGGACCGTGGACGCTTTCTTACCATTGCTACAACACGCAGGAATTTCTCTTTGATACGATCATGGACCCCGATCGCGTACGCAAGTCGCTGGAGACGCTTGCACCCGTGCCGCTGACCTATGCGGCCGCACAGTTGGAGGCCGGCGCCGACGCCATCGTCTGGGCTGACCACGCCACTGGCGACCTTGTGCGCAATACGATGTACAGGGACTTCCTTTTGCCCCATCACCAGGAATTGGTGCCGCAGGTCAAGGGCCCCGTTATCCTGCACTGCTGTGGTCGGACGCTGGATCGGGTCGAGTATTTCAATGAGGCCGGTTTTGCGTGCTATCACTTCGAGTCGGCCAACGACCCCAACCTGATGGTCGAGAAGGCCGCCGGCAAAATGAAGCTGACGGGCAACGTCAACAACCCGATCACGCTATATGCCCGCGGACCGGATGAGGCACGCGCCGAGGCCCAAGCCGCAATTGACGCCGGCGTGGACATCATCGCGCCCGAATGTGCCGTTCCGCTCCAGGCACCCCTCGCCAATCTGCAGGCGATCGTGGAAACCTGCAAAGACAATCCCACCCAATAGGAGCCGTCTACCATGAGCCGCGAAGAAGAAATCAAGAAAGGTTTGTACGAGCATACATTGGTGGGTGAGGCGGCGGCGGTGGTTGCGCTCACGGAAGAGGGCATCGATCGGGGGATGGATCCGCTTGATATCCTCTTCGGCGCGCTCATTCCATCGCTGCAGGAGGTTGGCCGCCTGTTTGAGATCGGCGAGTACTTTGTGCCGGAGATGTTGGTGGCTGCGCGGGCGATGCAAGGGGCGATGGCGCTGCTGCGACCGCTGCTTGTCGACAAGGGCGCGGAACCGATCGGCAAGGTGGTGATGCTGACGGTAAAGGGCGATGTCCACGATATTGGCAAGAATCTGTGCAACATCATGCTGGAGGGCGAAGGCTTTGACATCGTTGACCTGGGCGTCAACGTCAAGCCGGAAGAGGTGGTTGAAGCGGTTCGGGAGCATCAGCCCCAGCTCTTGGGCTTCTCTGCTTTTCTGACCACGACGATGCCGTTCTTCAAGTCGAACCTGGCTGCGCTGACCGAGGCCGGGCTGCGAGATTCGGTCAAGGTGATGGTGGGCGGCGCGCCGGTGACGCCGGAATACGCCGACAGTGTTGGCGCCGACGGCTTTGCTCCCGACGCCAGCTCGGCCGTGCGGCTGGCCAAGCAACTCATGACCGATATGGGCTATGATGTCAGCATGCGGGGCGATGTAGGTAAAGACACAACTGCCCTGGCCAGCGCGGTCCAGGCTGTCGAGGAACTCATGGTCAAGGCCGGTCACGGAGACGAGTAGCCCGCTATGAACACTGTGATTTCGTCCGCGCAGAAGACTGTCGTTATCGGTCCTGAGCACCCCTTCGTTATCATAGGCGAACGCATCAACCCCACTGGCCGCAAAATCCTTACAAAGCAGATGATCGACCGCAATATGAGCATGGTCTGCCGCGACGCCCGACGGCAGGTTGATGCACAGGCGCATGTGCTGGATATCAACGCCGGCGTGCCTGTCGATGGGGTCGAGCCGGCGATCCTCTGCCAGGCCATCCAGGCCGTTCAAGCAATCGTAGACGTGCCGATTTCGATTGACTCGTCGGTGGTCGAGGCGCTTGAAGCGGGCCTCAGCGTTTACCAGGGCAAGGCGCTGGTCAATTCGGTTACATTCGAGGATGAGCGGCTGGAGACTGTGCTGCCGTTGGTCAAGAAGTACGGCGCGGCCGTCGTCGGTGTCGCCAACGACGATTCCGGCATTTCCAACGACCCGGAGGAGCGCCTGCGTATCGCCACTGCGATCGTTGAGCGCGCCGCTGACCATGGCATTCCCGCGGAAGACGTGTTGATCGACCCGCTGGCATTGACGGTCAGCGCGGATGACAACGCCGCTCTGACCACGCTGAAGACGATCCGCCTGATCCGCGAGAAGCTGGGCGTCAACATGACCTGCGGCGCGAGCAATATTTCGTTCGGCTTGCCCTGGCGCCCAACCGTAAATGCCGCTTTCTTGTCAATGGCAATCGCCGCCGGGCTGACTTCGGCGATCACCAATCCGCTTGAGACCGAGATCCGCCATACCATTTTCGCCGTCGACCTGCTCATGGGGCATGATGCCTATGCGAGCAATTTGATACAGGCATTCCGATCGGAACGAAAACGACTGCAGGAAGCGAACTAGCCCGCGTTTTGTTCGAACAGGAAGCGCATCTGCAAATGCTGACATGACAACGACCGAATCGCCCACAACCACCAAAGTCTCCATCGAATTTCGCCCCCACAACAAAGTGACGCGGGTCCCTCCCGGCATGACGCTCTTCAACGCCGCAAACTGGATCGGGCTGCCCATCGACAGCACTTGCGGGGCAAAGGGAACGTGCGGCAAGTGCAAGGTGCGCATTTTGCGCGGCCATAATGGCGCGACCGCGGCCGATCGCAGAATCTTTTCCGAGGCCGAGTTGGCAGACGGATGGCGTCTCTCCTGTCGCAGCGAGGCCCAGGCGGATGTCGTTTGCGAGGTGCCGCGGCTGATGGGGAACCCCAAAGCCGCGCTAATGGGCTTTGAACGCCACGTCATCCTGAATGCTAATGTCCACAAGATCCCCCTGACGTTGTCGCCGCCATCGCTGGAGGATCAGCGCAGCGACTTCAACCGCATCCGCGATGCGCTTGCCCCGGAGGGCTATGCGGTCGAGGCGTCGCTCAGCGCCCTGCGCCAATTGCCGGGCGTATTGCGTAAGAGCCAGTGGCAGGTGACTGCGGTGGTTGTCGGACAAGAACTGGTCAGCGTTGAAGAAGGTGATACGAGCGGGCGCGCCTTTGGGCTGGCCTTTGACATTGGCACCACAACGGTCGTCGGCATGTTGCTCGATCTCAACAACGGCGCGCCGGTCTCAGTCCGGTCAACGCTGAATGGCCAGGCCGTTCATGGGGCGGATGTCATTTCGCGCATCAGCTATACGATGCTCAACGAGGACGGCCTGTCCCAGTTGAACGAGGTCATCGTTCGCACGCTGAACGGCCTCATCGCCCAGCTGCTTGAGGAAGGTCAGGTCGCCCCGTTTGAGGTGTACGAGGTTGTAACCGCCGGCAACGCAACCATGCAGCACCTGTTTTTGGGCGTTGACCCGGAGGCGATCGGTCTCGAACCATTCATCCCCGTGGTCGAGGAGATGGTGCAGTCGTCAGCGCAGGAGGTTGGGCTGGCGATTCTGCCGCAGGCGCAGGTACACTGCCTCCCATATTTGGGGGCATACGTGGGCGCCGATCTGGTGGCAGGGCTTTTGGCCACCGGACTTGCCCAGAATGAAGGCGTGCGACTTCTGGTCGATGTCGGCACGAATGGCGAGATCATTCTGGGTTCGGCGGAGCGCACCGTCGCCACGGCCGCGCCGGCCGGTCCGGCCTTCGAGGGTGCGCAGATCCAGGATGGCATGCGCGCCAGTGAGGGCGCGATTGAGGCCGTTGCCATCACACAGGACGGGATTTCGTTACAGGTGATTGGAGATGTCCCGCCGATTGGTCTCTGCGGATCCGGCCTGTTGGACGCGGTGGCGCAGCTGCGGCTGAGCGGCCTGTTGCTGCCATCGGGGCGATTCGTCAAGGCGGATGAAGCGTTCAAGATTGTCACCCCTGAACTGGCGCGGCGCATCGTCACCGGCGACGAGGGGCGGCGGTCGTTCGTCTTGGCTAGGGCCGAGGAGTCGGGTAGTGGCAAAGCGATTGTGCTGACGCAGCGAGACGTGCGTGAACTTCAGTTTGCCAAAGGCTCGATTGCCGGCGGCATCGACGTGGTCATGCAGGAGTTGGGCGTGGAGGCGGAGGATCTGGTCGAAATCTATCTGGCCGGTTCTTTCGGCAGCTACATCAATCCTCAGAGCGCGCGTATCATCGGGTTGGTGCCCCCGGTGCCGGTTGAAAGGATAAAAGCGGTAGGCAATGCAGCAGGTGAAGGCGCGAAGATCGCCCTGCTCTCCTTCCGCGAGCGGCAAGTTGCCTGCTCACTGCCCCAGATCGTGGAGTACCATGAACTGTCGGGGCGGGCGGATTTCAACGACTCGTTCCTTGCCGTTCTGCAATTCCCCGAACTGGAAACGCTGGGGCTTGGTCTTGGCGTTGCCGTCGAGCAAGGATGAAATCGGACGCGCGTCGAAGCATTTACGGCCTCCGGATTCCTCCAATACCCCTGCTTAGCATCAGATTCCACTCTACAATCGACAATTTGCCTGTTCCAAAACCTGCGCGTTCACGAGCGTCTTGGGAACCTCGCCCTGCAGGACGGTTACCACATTTTCGGCGGCTTTACGTGCCAGCTCAGCTGTGGACTCGACCGAATAAAAGGCGGCATGCGGCGTGACAATTACATTTTCGAGCGTCAGCAGGGGATTGTCCGCTGATGGCGGCTCGGGATCGGTCACATCGAGCGCGGCACCGCCAATTATCCCCTCCTGCAACGCGCGGATGAGCGCGCTCTCGTCAATGACACCGCCGCGACTGGTGTTGATCAGCAGCGCGGAGGGCTTCATCTGCGCCAAAGCAGCTGCGTCGATCAGGTGCGCGGTTTCGTCGGTGAGCGGACAGTGGATCGACACATAGTCGGATGCGGCCAGCAGGACACCTAGGTCATTGGTCACTTCGACGCCATCGGGCGCGTCTTCGGCTTGCAAACGCGGCGTGAAGGCGATGACCCGCAGCCCGCAGCCTAGAGCCTTTGGCACGAGCGCGCGCGCGATGTTGCCGAAACCGATCAGTCCCAACGTCTGCCCACGCACGCGTGGGATCGGGCGCGGCGTGTCCCGTGTCCAGCCGCTGCGCTCGGGCGTGCGGGCAAGCGGGAACAACTGGCGGGCAGTCGCGAGCAGCAGAGCCATCACGTGGTCCGACACCTCTTCCAGGCAGAAATCGGGTACGTTCGTTACCAGCATTCCCAGTTTTGTGGCGCGGTCGATGGGGATGTTGTCCAGGCCTATGCCGTAACGGCTGACAATGCGGCAGTTGGGAGCGATGTCGAGCGCCTCAGCGGGTACGTCCTTCCAGCAGGTGAGGATCGCATCAGCTTGCGGCGCGAGCGCGATGATCTCTTCCGGCGAGCCGCCTCCGGCAACCATGAGTTCGCCATCAACTGCGGCCAGCACCTTCTTTTCGATGTCGATATCGGGCCACGCAATATCGGTTATCAGAATACGTCTGGTCATTTGTGCGACTCCATTCGTTTTAACAAGCTCGCTTCATTTGGTCTCTTGGTTCTACTCGTTTCCGCCGCGCATCTCCGTCGCGATTTTCTCCGCCATCATCATCGTTGTGGCGTTGATATTGGCGCGCACGCAGTCTGGCATCAGCGAAGCATCGACGATTCGGAGACTGTCAATGCCGTGAACGCGGCCAGTCTGGTCGGCGACAGCCAGCGAGTCCGTGTGCGGTCCCATTTTGCACGTACCGGAGGAGTGATGGCAGGTCTCGGCGTTGGCGAGAATCCAGCGATCGAGGGACGCATCGTCGTGCAGGGCATCCCCCGGGTTGCGTATCATCGGGCCGAGAAGTTGACGAAAGGGCGCATGTCCCTCAACTAGGTTCATGCACAGCCGCAGCCCCTCACGATGCCGCTTTCGGTCGAACGACTCCTCGTAATAGCGATAGTCTAGCAGCGGCTTTGCGTCAATGTCGGCGCTGCACAGGCGCAACTCGCCCTGGCCAAGCGCCAGATTCACCACCGGCAACAGGGCGAAGAATTCGCCCGGGTCGTCCGCAAGATCCGGCGACGCGAAGTTGTAGACGATCATGTCGTTGGCGATTTCCGAGCCGTCCGCCGTGTAGCGGAGACCCGTCTGCAGCCAGTGGAATCGGTTGGTAGGCCGGAACTTCAGCCGCCAGCGCAGACCTGCGGTCGGATGATCGCGCAGATTCTGGCCGACGCCGGGCAGATGTTGCCTCACATCTATGCCAATCTCGCGCAAGTGCGGCGACGGTCCGATACCGGACAGCATCATGATCTGCGGCGTGCCGATTGCGCCGGCACAAAGTATGATTTCGTCGGCGAACTGGCGCTCAAGCTGGCCGCCGCGCTCGACCTCGACGCCGACGGCGCGCTTGCCCTCCAGCAAAACGCGCTGGGTCGTGCAGTTTCCCTGGATGTGCAGATTGGGCCGGTTGCGCGCTTGCGCCAGGTAGGTCACAGCAGTGCTCTGGCGCACGCCGTCAATGTTGTTGAGTGGATACGGGCCTACACCGGTCGAGTGCGGCTGATTGGCGTCCGGGCAATCAGGGAATCCGGCCTGCCGGCAGGCGTCAACCCAGGCCCGCTGTTCCGGCCCCCAATCCTCTTCAGGATAGCGGCTCACGCCGATGGGGCCGGCGTCGCCGTGGTAGCCTGCCGCGCCGAATTCATGGTCGTTTTCCAGCTTGCAAAAGTAAGGGAGTACCTGTTTGAAATCCCAGCGGTCGTTGCCGAGCGCGACCCAGGCATCGAAATCCTCCGGTACGCCGCGCAGAAAGATCTGCGCGTTGACCGCGCTGGAGCCGCCCACCAACTTGCCGCGAGGGACAGGCATGTCAGTGCAGTGAGGGGTGGCTTGGCCTGTATACCCCCAGTCGTGGCTTAGCGAATAGATGCCGGATGGCGTGCCGTAACCCAGCCTGATGTCCGCGGGCAGACTGTCCGCCGACGGGTAGTCTGGGCCCGCTTCGAGCAATAGCAGTTGACGGGTCGGGTCTTCTGTCAGGCGGGCGGCGAGGATGTTGCCCGCCGAACCTGCGCCCACGATCAGTGTGTCATAGATCACGTTGTGTTCACCTGATCAGTTGCCGCCGCGCATCTCTGCGGCGATCTTTTCCGCCATCATCATTACTGTGGCGTTGATGTTGGCGCGTACGCTGTCCGGCATCAGCGAGGCATCGACAATACGCAATCCGTCAATTCCGTGTACCCGCCCTGTCTGGTCGGCAACAGCCTGCGGATCGTTGTGCGGGCCCATCTTGCAGGTGCTGGACGTGTGATGGCCAGTGTCGGAATTGGCGAACATCCAGCGATCCAGGGCCGCATTGTCGTGCAGCGCGCTGCCGGGGCCATTCAAAACCTGACCGACCAGTTGGCGGAAGCCCGGATGCTCCTCGATCAGTTCGGTACACAGGCGGATAGCCTCCCGCTGGCGCGTGCGGTCGAACGACTCCTCATAATAGCGGTAGCTGAGGAGCGGCTTGTCGTGGATGCCGGGGCTGCGCAGGCGAAACTCGCCCTGGCCGACGGCAAGATTCACCGTCGGGCGCACGAAGATGAACTCGTCCGTCTCGCCGTTTGGATCCGGGACCGCGGCGACATAGACGATCATATCGTTGTGCATGGCAGAGCCGTCAGCGGTGTAGCGCAAGGCAACCTGGTGCGGGTGATAGCGGTTGGTTGGTCCGACCTTCGATTGCCAAAGTAGGTTCACGGTCGGATGATCGCGCAGGTTTTGGCCGACGCCGGGAAGGTTATGAAGCACGTCCACGCCAATTTCGCGCAAGAGAGGCACCGGTCCAATCCCGGAAAGCATCATGATCTGCGGCGTTCCGACCGCCCCGGCGCAAAGGACCACTTCGTCGGCGTAGACCTTCTCCACCTGCCCGCTGCGCTCCACTTCGACGCCGACGGCCCGCCCGCTTTCAAGCAATATCCGGCGGGTCGTACAGTCGCCCATGATGCGCAAGTTGGGGCGGTCACGGGCCGCGGCCAGGTAGGTGATGGCGGTGCTCTGGCGTACGCCGTCAATGTTATTGAGTGGATACGGGCCTACGCCGGTTGAGTGCGGCTGATTGGCGTCCGGGCACTCGGGGAATCCGGCCTGCCGGCAGGCTTCAGCCCAGGCCGACTGATCAGGCCCCCATTCCTCCTCCGGATAGCGGCGTACGCCGATGGGGCCGTCGTTTCCGTGATAGTCGTCCGCGCCGAAATCCAGGTCATTCTCAAGCTTGCAATAGTAAGGGAGTACCTGTTCGAAGGCCCACTGGTCATTGCCCAGCGCGGCCCAGGCGTCGAAATCCTCCGGCACGCCGCGCAGAAAAATCTGCGCGTTGACCGCGCTCGAGCCGCCCACGATTCTGCCGCGGGGAACCGCCATATCGGTACGGAGCGCGGTCGCCCGCCCCGTGTAGCCCCAGTCGTGGCTCATTGAAATGATGCCGGAGGAGGATTCGTAGCCCAGCCTGACATCCGGGGGCAAGCTGTCCAGGGTCGGGTAGTCCGGTCCGGCTTCAAGCAGGAGCAGTTGACGCGTCGAATCTTCGGTCAAACGGGCGGCGATAATGTTGCCCGCCGAGCCTGCGCCCACGATCAGTGTGTCATAGATCACGCTGCAAGCACTCCCCGGGATGTGGGCCTCTCTCCTACGTGTTTGCGGCCTTCGTCGGCCACAACTCATCGCCCTCTTTGCGTTCGCGGTAGCCGCTGACCATCATGCCGGCCCGTTCCACTCTCTTTCCGGCCACCTCGTGGTTCTGCGGGTCGCGGTAGCCCATGCGCACCAGGCGGCGCGGCTTCTTCGTCTGGTTGATGTACGAGCCGTGGACCGTGTCAATGCAGAAGAGCACGACATCGCCCGCCCTGGCAGGAACCGCCAGCGTATCCTCCAGGTGAAACCGGTCGGTCGGCAGATGGGGAGAACAGGGGCCGTCCTCGGTCTCGGTGATATGGTCCAGGTGGCCCAATTTGTGCGAACCATCGAGGAAGCGGATTTCGCCGTTTTCGTTGCAGGTGTCGTCCAGGTGGACGAGCACGTCGATGAAGCGCCCGTCCTGATGCGGGTAAAACGGGTTGTCTTGGTGCATTGGGAAGGGCTGCCCGGACTGCGGCGGCTTGATGTGCAAAGTCGTGTGGTGCAGCTCCACGTTTGCGCCCAACAGGTCGCAGAGCGCCTCGGCCAGCTTCGGATTTGTGGCGGCCCGCATCCAGACGACCGAGTAGTAGTGCAGGTCCTGCATGGCCGTCAGCTTGGCATTTCTCTCGGTCTCCGGGTCCATGTAGGCCTGGCGCCACGGGCCGGTCCACCCAGGGCTGGTGAACGCCCAGTCCTCGACAAGCCGGTCCATCTCGTCCGAGAGTACCCGGGTCGCTTCAGGCGTGAAAACCTGGGGGATGCGCAGGTAACCGTGTTCGTGGTAGAAATCGATCTGTTGCTGCGTCAGCATTGGGTCATCTCCTGTTGGTGCGTTCCAGCGAAAGCTGATCGACCTTCGTGCGGATCATGCGATGGGAAGCAGTTCGTCACCCTCCTTGCGCTCGCGATATCCGGTGACAATCACGCCAGGCCGCCCCATGCTCTGTCCGTACTGCTGGCGGTTCTGCGGGTCACGGTAGCCCATGCGCACCAGGCGACGCGGCTCCTTAGTCTGATTGATGTAAGAGCCGTGGACGGTATCAAGGCAGAAGAGCACGACATCGCCCGCCTTGGCAGGAACCGCCACCGTATCCTCCAGGTGAAACTGATCCGTGGGCAGATGGGGAGAGCAGGGGCCATCTTCGGTCTCGGTGACATGTTCCAGGTGGCCCATCTTGTGCGAACCGTCCAGGAAGCGGATCTCGCCGTTCTCGTGGCAGGTGTCGTCCAAGTGGACGAGCACGTCGATAAAGCGCCCGTCCTGATGGCCGTAGAAGGGATTGTCCTGGTGCATCGGGAATGGGTGACCGGTCTGGGGCGGCTTGATGTGCATTGTCGTGTGGTGCAACTCCACGTTGGTGCCCAACAGTTGGCTGAGCGCTTTAGCCAGCCTGGGATTGGTGGCGGCACGCATCCAGGCGACCGAGTAAAAATGCAGGTCGTGCATCGCCGTCAACTTGGACTTCTTTTCCGTCTCCGGGTCCATATAAGCCTGACGCCAAGGACCGCTCCAGCCGGGGCTGGTGAACGCCCAATCCTCGACAAGCCGGTCCATCTCGTCCGAGAGTTCGCGGGTCTCTTCCTGCGTGAACACCTGGGGGATGCGCAGGTAGCCGTGTTCGTGGTAGAAGTTGATCTGTTGCTGTGTCAGCATGGGTCATCTCCTGTGCGTGCGAATGTACGGTCTATCTGTCGGCATAGTGTACCGAAGAAAGGGGGATCGGCGCAACCGCAGGCGCGCGGGTACGGTGCGTCAAGGCTCCCACCTTCGGTCATGGAAGTTGCCAGGAAGTTTTCCTGCCAACTCAGTGCCGATAAGGAACACGGTCGCCTCGATCAGCGCGTAATCCTGGCGCGGAGTCGCTACTTTCAGAAGGTCGAATGTCTCGCAAAAGAGCAGTAGTCCGGCGCGCACTTCTTCGTGTAGTGATAAGGAGGCACTCTCACCATCTTCGGCTATGCCAAGGGCACGACTCAGTAGACGCGCCCACTGGCTCTCAGGGCCAACCATACCGACCACATCGTCGAAAAAGGCGTTGTCGCTGGCAGACAGTACGCCGCGCTGGACGCGCATCACCCAGGCCAAGCCCCAGGACAGTCCGAAAGGGGCGTTGAGCAAACGCCGTGTATCGTTGCGGCGCAAGCCCTCCAGCCCCTTGTGAACCTCCTCGATCCAGCCAACCAATTCCTGGTCCGCCAGGCGGTTGGCCTTCTCCTAGTGCGTTTGCGATCATCGGAACTTGCACGCCCGCTGCTGGATCGCGGCAAAGACGCCCTCAGGGTCCCACAGCGGGCGTCCTTCGCATAGTCCAGCGACGTAGTTGACCGCCTGGCCTGGGTCGGTGAACCAAATCTCGACCTGGCTTGGCGTGGCTGTACTGCGGACGACCAGCCATTGGCGGAGTTTGCCCTCAGCAATAGCCGCGGGGCCCTGTCTGTTCCCACTCTCATCTTCATCAATCAAGAATGTACGGCTCTCGGCATCGTGCTTGTCGTCATTAACGAAGCGAACGACATCCACAACGCTAAACGGCCCGTCGTCGCCGCGGGCGAAGCTGCCCAGCAGGGCGAAGGCCACGGTTTCCTGCGTCGTCCACTCGTTCAAGCAAGTCGAGAGGCTGGTCGGGAGTTCCATTGCGGCCTTTGTCACGGCTTGTGTCGGCGCACGAGGTCCGGCCAGATTGGCGAAAGCTTACCTTTGCCGTAGGTTTCGCCCACGTCCAGCGCCGGTCCTTCCAACGGCGCGCCATGCTCTATCAGCACGTCAAAGTACGGTTCGCGGCTTTCGGCCAGGAGATCCAGCAATCTGCCGCGCAATGCGGCGCAGATTTCCGGCTCGGCGTCGGCCAGGTTGTTCATCTCAAAGGGATCGTTTTCCAGGTCGAAGGGTAGCTGATGGCCTGTCTCGTAGTAGGCGTACTTCCAGCGGTCGGTCACCAACCCGCGCCAGTCAAGAAAGTCGAGATTCCAGCGTGGATTGCCCGACATTTCGAGCAGAACTGCATCCGGCCCGGTGAACTCCTGTTGCCCACGCACTGCCTCGCTGAAATCGATGCCTTGACAGTGGTCCGGGACGTTCAGCCCCAGAAGACCGAGCGTGGTCGGCAGGAGGTCGACGAGACTGAACAGCAGACCGGCCCGCCGGCCTTGCGCCGGGACCTGCTCCGGCCAGTGGAAGATCGCGGGGATGCGCACGGCGTTCTCGTGGGGGTTTTCCTTGCGGTTGATCGCGCCGTGGTTGCCCATGTAGTCGCCATGATCGGAGAAGTAGACGGTCAACCGGTTATTGCTGAAATCGGGCAGGCTGTCGAGTGCGCCGCGCAGGCGGCCGATGTTCCAGTCGAGGTTCTCGACCATGGCGTAATAGGTGGCGAGCTGGGCGCGCATCTGCTTCGAGTCGGCGAAACTTGGCGGCGTTTGCAATGCGGCAGGGTCGAAGCGCTCGAACGCGTCCGGGGCTTGCAGTGGGAAGTGGGGCGGCTCCACGCTGAGCACGAGGAACAGCGGCTCGTCGCGGTCGTAGGAACGCAGGTAGTCGATGGCCAGGTCGGTCAGAAAGTCGGTCTGGTAGCCGCTCATCCAACGTGGATTGGCCTCAACTTCGTGATAGTAAAAGCCTTTGAATGGAGCGTTGTTGATCTCAAAGCCGTCCAATCCTGAAATCCGGCCCGATGATACTCCGGCGTGCGATGCGGCCAGCGTGTGTACTCTTCGCGCTCCGACCGCACGCGGGGCGGCTCCTGATCGTGGACGACGCCGCAGTGCCATTTGCCGAAATAGACGGTGTGATAGCCAGCCGCCCGCAGAGCCGTGGCCGTGCTCGGCGCGCTCGCCTTGTACACGTCGAAGAAGAATTGCACCGGCCCGGCGTGGGCGCGGCGTGGCTGCTCCTGGGCGGATGTTTGTGGTGCGGGAACTGGTCAGCTGCATTCAACCTCGTCAAGTGGACTGCTGTTACTCACTCGACGTTACACAGCTCAAATGCCTGACGCAGACCGGCAACCAGGTCGCCGCGAGGGCAGAATTCGTGACCGATGTAACCGTCGTAGCCGGCGTCCCGGAGAACGAGGCAGATGCCGCGGTAGTTCAACTCTTGCGCGTCGTCCAGTTCATTGCGGCCAGGGTTGCCGGCCGTGTGCAGATGGCCGATGGCGTCCAGATTGGCTGTGATGGTGCGCAGGACATCCCCTTCCATGATCTGCATGTGATAGATGTCGTAGAGCAGCTTGACGTTGGCGCTTTCCACCTGCCGCTGCACTGACAGACCCCAGGCGCTGTGATCGCACTGATAGCCGGGGTGGTCGACTTTGGAGTTTAGAAGCTCCAGCAGGAGGAGGATGCCATTGGCTTCGGCGTAGGGCGCGGCGCGGCGCAGACCGGCGACAGTGTTGGCGATGGCCTCCTCTTCGCTCATGCCAGGGATATGGTTGCCGCTGAAACAGACCAGCGCGCGCTGGCCGTGCGCGACGGCCAGATCGACCGACTCGCGCAGCTCGGCCTCGATGCGGTCGTGGTTGGCCGCGTTGTTGAGGCCGTCCCTGAGGGACTTGTGGCCGATCATGCTGATCAGTTGGAGGCCGCAGTTTGCGGCCAGCTGGCAAAGTTCGACGAAATCGTCGCCCCGTTCCCAGATTTCAATCGCCGGGAAGCCGATCGCGGCGATCTCGTTCAGGAGTTGCTCGCGGGGCATGGCGTCCTGCGGCAGGATGGGGATGCTGACCGATTGTTTGATAGGCATGAGGTGGCTCCTCTCGAATCTCAGCTTTCATTGACCTAAATTGTCATTCCGTCATAAGGTATTCAGAAACTCGCGAACGATTCCGAAGGCAGGTTGATTGAGATCGCCCCAGTATCCCTTTGTCGTTGCGTAACCCACAGAATGGTGCGGGTCAGGCTTCGTTGTCAGGTAGGCCCATGCCCTGGCTTTGTCTGGTCGTTTGATGGACGGCAGTTTGGCAGCTGCGATGCATTGGAAAAAGCTGTCGATGCATGTTTCTTCCGGGGAATTCTTGAATGTCTCGCACAAAATCGTCTCGAGCATGCCTGGCCTACCACTTCCTGGGATAATCAGTACACTTGCCAATGGGTTGCCGCTGGAGAGAGTTTCCGCGCGATCCGGAACCGACAGCCCAGCCCGTCCCAATGAAGACTGAACGCTTTGAAACGCGCTAGCTGCCGACTTTACCGCATCACGGACGATTCCGACGCTTTGAACAGATTCTTGAAATCCTGGCTCACTTACAAAGGCCTTCAGGAAGCGACTTAGGTCATCCACCCCACCATAACTCCAAACCTGTATGTCTTCGATCGCTAGATGGCTAACAAAAGCCTTGAAGAAATTTCTCTGATCGTTGCCCTCTACCAACAACTGAATCTTCGACTCAATACGTTCTCGCTCGCTCATGTTTACCGAACCTCAAGATTGAAGTCCAGCGCGGCACCGATTGTCTCCGGATCATAGGTGACGCAACGGTTTCCGTCATCGGTAGCTTCAAGTCTGTGCAGGCGAAAGTCATCTTCCCTCAACGCTTCGTTCGCCGCCCTGACGCACTCCAGACTATGAGTGGTCGCAATTACCTGAGTGTTTAGTTGCTGTGCCACTTTGTAGATGACGCGCCAGACCTCAGGTAAGACTGAATGGTGAATGCCGTTTTCTACCTCATCTACGAGTACTACGCCGTCTGGCGCCCCGGTTATTGCCAAGACTATCCGGGCAATTCGGTTCATGGCTTCGCCCATTACGGCCAAAGGTATCAGCTCCGAAAGGCCAATGTCTCCCCAGATCAAAGGGGTGCCGCTAGCTGAATTGTCTTCAATGCTCTGGAGCTTCGGTTCGACGACTTGTAACGCTTCCAATAGAAGGTGGTCGCTTTTCTGCTTTCTTAGTGTCGCCAATCGTATGGCATCGTCCCTGTTACTGACATTGGTTGAGTGTAAGCTAGTAGCCCTAAAAGGGACAGCTATTTCCGGCTGATCTACCTTGAGCTCCTTGTTCTCCGTATAGATGCGGCTTTCAATCGAAGTTCCATTGGGGCCACTATAGCTAACTGCAAGCGACAATTCATCAGACAGATTTGTCACCGACTGCGCGCTTATGTAATCTGTAAGAGTTTCTGTGCTCTGTTGCCCTCCCCAATTGATCACCAAGACTAGCTGACCAAGAGACGCGTAGCATCCCTTGATCTCAATCGGCTTCTTCTTGTCAAGATCCGAAAAGAAAGGCTTCCAGAAAGTGTCACCTAAGACCTGGGTCCCCGGATCTACCCGCACAATATTAGAATTCAATAGCATGTGCGCGTTGCCTGCCCCAGCAAGTAGGAAGACTGCTTCAAGCAGGCTCGTCTTGCCAGAATTGTTCTTGCCGGCGAAGAGGTTGATGCGGCCAAGTTGACTTACCTTAAGATCTCTGAAAATGCGGTAGTTTCGAATATGTAATTCTTCAAACACTGTGGCTCTCCTTCACAATCTTAGCATTCCTTCTATACGCGATACACTCTATTTCCACAACTCAATAGATCACCTTGTTGAGCGGATACTCGATGATGCCGGTGGCGCCGGCCTGCTTCAGATCGGGAATCAGATCGCGCACGATTTTCTCGTCGATGATCACCTCTAGTGCGACCCAGTTCGGGTCGGTTTGATTGGTAATCGAGGGCGTGTGCAGCGCCGGCAGTTGCGCGGTAATCGCCTCCAACGCATTCTTGGGCAGATTCATCTTGAGGCCGACTTTGGCGCCCGCTTGCAGCGCGCCTTTCAGCAGCATCGCCAGGTTTTCGATCTTCTTTCGCTTCCACGGATCGGCCCAAGCGTCGTGATTGGCGATCAGTTTGGTGGTGGACTCGGCGACCGTGTCGACGATACGCAGTCGATTTGCCCGCAGCGAGGAGCCGGTCTCCGTCCCCTCCACGATCGCATCGACCAGAAGCGGCGCCTTGACCTCGGTCGCGCCCCAGGAATACTCCACTTCGGCCTGCACGCCGTGCCGCTCCAGATAGCGGCGCGTAACCTGCACCAATTCGGTGGCGATGCGCTTGCCTTGCAGGTCTTGCGGGCGATGGATGTCGGAGTCATCCGGCACGGCCAGAACCCAGCGATAAGCCTGGTTGGTCGCCTTACTGTAGACCAGATCCTCAACCTCCAGCACGTCGGCTTCGTTTTCCAATACCCAATCCTTGCCGGTCAGTCCCACGTCGAGCACGCCGCGCTCCACGTAGCGGGCGATCTCTTGGGCGCGAAACATCAGGCAGCCGATCTCCGGGTCGTCGATGTAAGGCGCGTAGGAGCGGCCCCGCACGTAGAGCCGGTAACCGGCCTTCGCGAACAAGGCGATGGTGGATTCTTGCAGGCTGCCTTTCGGCACTCCAAGTGTCAAGCGGCTCATTGCGGTCCTCTATACAATGTGTGAAAAGTATTGGATAATTAAATCGTCACGGAGTGGTCAGCGGGCGGCGCGGCGCTGATCGTCAATCCTGTGGCCGCACAAGGTCCAGTTGCCACTGCGATGCCAGCGTCTCGCCCGCGCTTTCGGGTAAGTCTGCACTCCTCTCGATGCGCCGATAGTAGCAACCGGCGCGCGCCGTGCCGTCAGAATCCTTGGTGTGGCACGCCCCCGCGCCCAGGGGGCGCACGAGGTAGAGCAGCGAGTTCTGCTCGCAGTTGACCCGCGCCTCGACCAGTTCGAGCGTATCGCCGGAAGTTGCCCCCTTCACCCATAGTTCGTTACGCGACGTGCTCCAAAAGGCCGCCACGCCGTGGGTCAGCGTGTAGGTCAGCGCCTCGTGATTGGCATAGGCGACGATCAGCACCTCTTTGCTGTCCGCGTCTTGCACAGCCACCGGTATAACGGCGGCATCGCCCTGTCCAATGGCCTGCAACTTGCTGAAGTCCAGGGTGGGGGCTGTTCCTTCCTCCAAGAGGTTCATAGGATTCCTCTTTCGCTCGTCGTTGTGCTCAGTTTTGTCCGCAGTTTCATTTAAGGGTGCTGCCCCAAACCTCCATGTCAACGTCGACCTCCGCCCGGTTAAGAACATCATCCAGCAGCAGGTGCGCGTTCGGCAGGTCTTCGATGCGCTCGGCAACGAGCACCAGTTCTGCGGGCGTCGCGTCGGTGACGTATGCTTGTTCGAAGATCTGTTTTGGATTGAGCCAATAGCCGCCTGCGGCCAGTCTTCCCCACTTGGTCAGAAGATAGAGCACAACGAAGTCGCGACCGGTGCGGCTGGTATCCACAATGCGGGAACCACCGACGCTGATCGGGTAGAGAAACTCGATGCCTGAGCGGGTTCGCTCTGCCCGATAGTAGCGGATGTTGCGCGTACGGGCAAAGCGGTAGACCGCCTTTGGAATCAGTGCCGCAGAGGTTGTATCCGCCATCCTCCTCCTTCCGTATGACAATTGCGCAGGGTGCGGTACGACCTGTAGCGTAGCAGTCTTGCGAATTCTTGTCCAGAAGAATGGGGGTCTGTCGAAAGCGTGAAATGGGGGAAGTGGGGATTTGCAGGCGCCGGAGGGGTGCATGCCAGATTGTTGTGCGTCGAGTAAAGCCAAGCGGTTGAAGCAGTTGAGGCCAGGTATGACTGAGCGGAGTCGTGCGGCGTGCAGGCATCGCCAGCGGACCCCCTTTGGTCTTCACAACCCCTTCTCCTCGTCTACGCCCTTTCATCTTAACGAAAAACTGGGATGCACCCATGCAAGGGAAGCGAGCGTCGGCGCTGAGCAGTTGGGCTGCGTTTTTTCCGCCCGCGCACCACGATTTACAGCATCGCAATCACTCTGAGTACTGAAAACGCACAAAACGCACAGTGTGGCGTTCGTTGAGACACTGTTGAAGTTCCAGTATCGGCGCCTCGCGCGGGTGAAGCCAAGAATGGGGGGCGGAATTTCGGCTGCGCCCGGGCTTACGGGCCGCTTGCAGGCGACGTGCGGGGCGCGCAGGTCAGCTGTGCCATGTAAGCAGTTACGAGCGTTTACGAGCGTTTGCCTGCAGTTACGAGCGTTTGCGAGCGTGTTCGAGCGCGCCAGGTCGCGTTTAGTCGCGTTTAGTCGCGTTTGGTCGCGTTTAGTCGCGCCAATTTTTTTTTTTTGTTCGGACACGTTCGGGCACGTTTGGGCGTGTTCTTTCGTCATTTCTCGTCATTTCTCGTCATTCTTCGTCCCAAAATGGCTTTTCCGGGAATGGCGGGCAACGGGTTGTTGCGGCACCGGCTGGGCGGGGAGGGCAGCAGTTTGCTGCGCGTGGCTCCCCCGCGCAGGGGGCAGGATGGGCAAAATGGCATGGCATTCATTTGAAATCGGTATGCAGTTGCGGCATGGCCGCGGCTGCGCTCGTTCGTCTTGCGCACAAGTGTACTACAAAAGCGGGGCGTTTGCAGTTGCTGGGAATTCCAGGGGGCATCTCGGAATGGGGGCGCGTTTCTGAGTTGCTCTGAAGGGCAGGACTATCAGCAGTTGTCTAAACTGTGGTTCAGGCAGTCAGGATGCTGGGCACAGTTGACGGCAGCGGCTCAGGCGGCGTCTTCGTTGACGAGAATCAGGCGAGCTGCGGTTCGATTCTGCCGACAGGCAACTTGCATCTGTCACCCATTGGAGCAGTTCTTCAACAGGCGCGGGAGCCGAAACCGGCTGCGGGCGAGAGGCCCGCGATCGCAGGGGCACGTTCCCCAAAAATTTGGGATGCACCCCCACGCGCCGATCTGATTGACAGCCCCTGGGCGAGCCAGTACAATGGAACTTGCCTAAGAGCGCGGCGCAGATTGGCGATCAAGAGGAGTCCAGATGCCTGCGTCAGCGTTGCACCACAGCCGCTCTTGAAAGGATTGACAATATGGATATCTATAGGACTGTCACCTCGCAGTTCCAGGCCGCGCTTTCGATGATGGAGCAGACGGTTCGCACCTGTCCCGAGAATGTGTGGGACGAGGCTGACCAGGCCAACCCGTTCTGGCGCGTCGCATACCATGCGCTCTTTTTCGTGAATCTCTACCTGCAACCGACCGAGCACGACCTGACACTGTGGGAGGGGGCGCGCGAGGGTTACCAATTCCTGGGGCCGACGCCGTGGCCGCCGCACACACAACCCGTAGCCGATCAACCTTACCGCCGCGAGGAAATCCTGGCTTTCATCGAGTTCTGTCGCGCCGAAGTCGATCGGATCGTGCCGACGATTGACTTGAGTGCGCCATCCGGCTTCCACTGGCTGCCGTTCGATAAGATGGAGCTCCAGATTTACAACATCCGCCATCTGCAACAGCATGTTGGCGATCTGAGCACGCTCTTGATGGCAAAGGCGAATCTCGAAATCGATTGGATTGGTATGGGGTCAGGATGGGGGACAGAGTAGGCTGCGCGTGCTCTTCCCACGCAGGCGCCACATTCGACCCGACACAACCTTGTGGAGAGAATTCATGCACATTTCGATGCACAATTGGATGCGCGCCGAGCCGATCGAAGTAACCGTGCGCAGGCTGGCACGATATGGCTACAGGAGCATCGAGCTAAACGGTGAGCCGGAGATTTACGATACGAAGGAGGTCCGCAAGCTGCTGGCGCATTATGGGCTTGCCTGCTGGGGCGTCGTTTCGTTGATGTTCGAGGGCAGGGATCTGATCGACGCCGACGAGTCGGTGCGCGCCAGTTCAATCGAGTACCTCAACGGTTGCATCACAATGGTGAAAGAACTGGACGGGTATGAGATGACGATCGTGCCGTCAACAGTGGGCAAGGTCGCGGCGATGGATACGCCCGAGCAGGAGTGGGCGTGGGCGGTCGAAGGACTGAAGGAGGTCTACGCCCACGCACAGAAGGAAGGGGTGCGCATGGCGCTGGAGCCGCTCAACCGTTTTGAGACGAATTTCCTCAACCGGGCAGATCAGGCGATGCTGCTGGCCGAAGAGGTCGGGCCGGACTGCGGCGTCTGCATTGACACGTTTCATCTGAACATCGAAGAGGTCAACCTGATCGAGGCCATCAGGAGCACGAAGGAAAGGCTGGTTGACTTTCACGTGGCCGACAACAATCGCATGGCGTGCGGCATGGGCGCGCTGGACTGGCCGTTGATTGTGAATACGCTGAAAGAGATCGGCTATGACGGCGCGCTGACGGTGGAGTTTGTCGCGCCGCTGGACCGCACACCGGCCAATCCCTACAAGGATGCGGTCGCGGCGGCGGAGCAGGAACTGACGCCCGAACAGCTGCAATTTATCCAGGACCACGGCAGCGGCGTTCTGTCGGAAGCGTTCTACAGCTGGCTGGTGGAGGAGACGGCGAAAACGCTGCTGCCGCTAATTTGAGTGATATTCTCTATTCGCTGAGAGCCTCCACCAGTCGACCTTTCGCTCTTTTGCAAGCAGGGGTGAGGATCGCTACAATGCCTCGCGCCGGAACAAAAGCATTACTAGTGTTCCATGAATACTTGAGAAGCGCCTCCTTACAAACAGTTGGCAAGACCCTTCTAAAGAGATGCCCCGTAAGATTCGAGCGTTGATGAGAGACTTGGCAAAAGCAGTCTTGCCGAACGAAGCGGTAGGGGTAGCCACAGGAATTTCCGACATCCCAAGGGGATGAGGGGCAGGTTTCAGGAAAGGCAAATGATGACGCAAAGCCCTATCAGGAAAGAGAAGTCCGAAGAAACATCGGAGAGTCCCAAAAATGACCGGAGACTCGAAATTTAGCGAAGTTGTTGAGTTGTCGAATGAAGATCAATGCTACATTGGCTATTGTCCTGGTATCATAGGGCCATGTTGTCACGGTGACGATGTCAACGAAGTTCGTCGTGAATTGCGGCAGATTGTTGATGAGTGGCTGGAAATTGAACGGGAAGACAATGCACGACCGCGTGCAAGTCTGCAAGAATCGGCCTCAGAGTGAAATCCGCCGACCCTCGCGCGCCGACTGATACGCCCCCAGGATCATCTCAACCGACTTGCGCCCTTCCTCGGCGCTGACATGCTCGTCGCTCAATCCGCGCACATAGTCAATGAATGGCCGCGGCACGGCCGCGATTCTCTCGCCCTGGCTGGCGGGAATCGGCAGGTGGAATTCATGCCATTCGCTGTCGCCCTGGCGGATCATTCGTAGCGGGGCGATGCCGGCTGGCCGGGGCGCGGCTGTAGACGGCCCGTCGCCGTAGTCCTGGATGATGGTGCCCTCTGAACCGTAGATTTCGGTCGTGTTTACACCGGCCACGGTGGTGGAGCCGTTGAACAGCGTGCCGATTGCGCCGTTTTCGAAGCGGAACAGGGCAACGCCGTTGTCGTCGGGCGCGAGCTGGCTGACGACGTTGTCAATCTCGGCCATGACCCGCTTGGCGGGGCCGAACGTCCAGTAGAACCAGTCGGCGGCATGGATGGCGTCGTCAAAGAACATGCCCACGTTTGCCACCGGGTCGATGTGCCAGCGGGTCGGGCCGGTAACGAAGGCCTCGTTGTTGAGCACGCCGATGCAGTGCCGCCTCCGCACGACCGCGATCTCCCCGACCGCGTTGGCGTCGACCAACTCTTTGATCTTGCGATTGACCGGGTCCTGGCGCATCTGGAAGGCGACGCTGAACTTGACGCCGCTGCGCCGGACAGCCTCGATGATGCGGTCGCAATCGGCCAGCGTCGTGGCCAGCGGCTTCTGGCAGAGGATCGCCTTGCCGGCCGCGGCGGCCTGCTCGACGAACTGGGCGTGGCGGTTCGTCTCGGTGGTGACGATCACGGCGTCAATGTCCGGGTCGTCTGTTATGGCTGAAGAATCGGCGCGGTACTCCATGCCGAAGGCGGTCGCGGCCTCGCGCCCGCGCTGCTCGTTGTCGTCCCAACAAGCCACTAACTCCACGTCGCCGAAGCCTCGCATTTTTCGGCAGTAGGCGTTGCTGTGGCCGTGGGCGTGGCTCAACACACCGATGCGTACTTTGTCCATTGGAAAACCTCGGGATTGGATTGCGTAATGCGTATTGCTAAATGTCTTCGGCGCGGTGTGGATGTCTTGTTCACGGCTTTGCGCCCGTTGTCTGAATCAGGATTTGCGGTATTTGGGAGATTGCAGGATTCGCGGAGACGGGTCAATTCCTATGCGGTGCGTCGCTGTTCGCCGACTGAATATAGTAACTTACATGCCCGCCATTCAGAGAATCCAGTTACGCAAAAGGCGATGAAGTTTGCGCCTATGCTTTCAATCCGCCGGCGGTCAGGCCGCGCACGTAGTGCCTCATGCCGAAGGAGAACAGGACGATCAGGGGCACCGACGCCAGGATGTAGCCGGCCATCTGCGGGCCGAAATCGGTTACGCCGATCTCGGACGTGAACTGGGTCAGCGCAACCGCCACGACCTGTTGTTTCGGGCTGGAGATGACGACCAGGGGCCACATGAACTGGTTGTAGGTGGTAACGAGACGCACGACCGCGACGGTCACCAGAATGGGCGCGGACAGCGGCACGGCGATCTGGGCGAAACTCTGCAACTCGGTGGCGCCGTCGATACGGGCGGCGTCGAAGAACTCCTCCGGCAGTGTGGCGAAAAAGCTGCGGCACAGCAGCAGCGCAAACACCTGCCCGCCCGAAGTCCACGGTAAAATCAGCGCCCAGTAGGTGTTATCCAATCGCATGTTGAGGATCAGCACATAGGCCGGGATTAGGGTGAGGATAGGCGGGATCATCAGCAGTGCGAGGATCCCGGTGTAGATCCCCTCTTTGCCCGGAAATCGGTGGCGGGCGAACACATAGCCGCTGAGGCTGGCCAACACGACGGTGGCCACGGTTGAGCTGCCGGAGGTCAGGATCGAATTGAGAATCGGTCGCCAGATCGCCTGTATGCCCAAGGCGAAGTTCGCCCAGCGATAGGGATCGGGGAGAGACCAGAAGCGCCCATAAATCTGGCCGTTGTCCTTGAGCGAGAGGGCGATGAGATAGAGGATCGGGATGAAGGTAATGATTAGGAGGATGAGCAACACTGCGTACAGCAGGATCTGGCCGCCGCTCAATTGCAGGGAGCGCAAGTTGAGGTGAGACGTGGAAAATGGCTGGCCTCCGCTTGGGCCGCTTTCGCCGCGCGTCACGACCGCAGCCGCCCCGTCTGACCCTTTGCGGCCTTGCGCCGTTGTCATCTCAGGCCTCGTATTCGGTGGAGGAGCTGACGAATCGCATGCTCAGGATCGTGCCCGCCAGGATAATAAGGAAGAGTACCATGCCGATGGCCGACGCAACGCCCATGCGGTCCATGCGCATTGCCATGTAGTAAAGCTCCAGCGCCGGCGTATACGTGGCTGCGCCGGGGCCGCCGCCTGTTGTCAGGAAGACGAGTTCGAATGTCTGCACTGCGTTGATGAAGTTCAGGATCAGGAGTAGCTTGATCTGGCCCATGAGCAGGGGCAGATCGATGTTCCAGAAGCGGCGCCATTTGCTGGCGCCGTCGACTAGGCTGGCGTCGATGATTTCGTTGGAAATCGAGATAAGGCCGCCGTAGAAAATCAGCAGCGCGAAGGCGTTCACCCACGGCACGCCGATAAAGATGATGGCGCCGAGCGAGACGCTGGCGTCCCCGTACCAGACACGGGTCCACTCTCCCAGCCCGACGAGTTTGAGGCTCTCGTTGAGGAGGCCGATGGCGGGATCGTAAATGTTGTTCCAGACGAGAATCTCTACGACTGCCGGCAGCACAATCGGCACGACGAAGAGCGTGCGGAACCAGTATTGCGAGAACCGGTTGCGCAGATTAAAGATGAACTCGGCCACCAGCAGCGGCACCGTCATTGTCTTCAGAACCGAAACGACGACCAGGATGCCGGCATTGCGGAAACCGGACAGGAAGAAGCGATCCTCCAACAGAAAGCGGAAGTTCGACAGCCCCACCCATTCGGTGCGCACGCCGGGACTCCATTCGGTGAAGGCGTGATAAAGGCCGGAGAAAGCGGGATAGTAGTTGAAGGTCAGCAGAAGGGCCAGGGTTGGCAGAATCAGAATGTAGGAGAGCCGCGCCCCCCACATCGCTTGCAGCACACCGAGGGGGCCGGAGGCGCTGCGCTGCCAGACCTGCTGCCCGGCGGCTGTGTTGCGGGCGGCCCACACGGTCAGCAGGACCAGCAAGGCGAAAACGCCGACCAGAACGAGAGTCAGCTGCAGTCGCTGGGCTGATGCGCGCGCCGCGCCGGTCAGAGCCGCGGCGCGATCGTAGTTTTTGGCCGCGCCGGAAACGTCACCCACTGCCAGACGGCTGCCGTCCCCCGCCAGAGCGACGCTCAGCACCTCCGATTGCTGCTTGAAGCGATGGGTGAGCGCGCCGTCACCGCCGAGCAGGTAGGCGCTGCCGTCCTCCGAGCCGACCAGCGCGCTGGAGCCGTCGGCGGCAAGCGAGACGCCGGTGATGGCATCCTCGGCCTCAAAGCGCCACAGTTCAGAGCCGTTTGAGCCGTTGAGCAGCATGGCCGAGCCGTCGCTTGCGCCCGCAAGAATGCGGGCGCCGGTCGCGGAGACGGACACGGCACGCACGCTGTAGTCCAGCCACGTCTCGAGCAGCGGTTTGCCCGTGCGGCTGTAGATGGTGATCAGACCGTCATTGGAGCCGACGACGACGCGCGTTTTCTCGCCGCTGCCGTAGATGTCGACGGCTTGCACGCCGATACCGAGCGCCTCCTGCCAGAGCAGATTGCCCTCGCCGTCGAGGGCGTAGACGGAGAGGTCATCGGATGTGGCGGCGACGAGTGAGCCATCTTTCGCTACGGCGGCGTTGTTCATGGGGCGGGCGGCTTTGAACTGCCACAGCAGGCTACCCGCCGCGTCGAGCAGATAGACGTGGCGATCCTCCGAGGCGACGGCGAGCCATTGGCCATCGGGGGTGATGTCGACGCCGAGGATGCTGTTCTCGGCGTCGAACTGCCAGAGCAGGTCGCCGTCGGCGTCGAAGAGCCGCAGCGAATTGTCGCGGCTGCCGACGGCGACGCGTGCGCCGTCTTGGGAGATGGCGACCGCCTCGGCGCGGCTGGCCGACTGATGCTCCCACAGAAGCCCATCGGCAGACTGCGCGGCGAGGGGAAGGGAGACTGCAAACAGGATCGCGGCGGCCAGCGTGACAGCGAGAACAGCGCGGCGGAAACGCATGGCGAACGTTCGTATAGGCAGACCAGACAAGCCGCCCCCTTTCGAGAGCGGCATGCCTGATCTGCGACGATCTGTTTGTTGCTTATTTGACGCCTGATGCGTTGACAATCCCATAGACAGTCGTTCGTGCAAGCTGGTTTTACGTCCTCCAAGCCGCGACGGAGGCGAAGTCTAACGGTTTAGTACGGTCCGGCGGCGACCCAGCCCGGCGGGCGTTTTTCGGGATTGTCGAGGTCCTCGTGAGTCAGGTTGAGGAATTCGAGCAGGCCGTCGAAGTTGCCCTCGAGCAGAGTCTGGTAGCCTTCGGCGAAGTCTTCGGCGGTTATCTTGCCTTCGAAGAACTCCTGCACCATGATCGACCATTCGCGCTTCGTATCTTCATACTTGAAGAAGCCGCGAGCGACGGCGTCACCCGGTGCGCCAGGCTTTTCGTAGTTGCCGACGAAGATGCTGGTGGCGAAGACTTCCTGCAACTCGCCGGGGAGATCCACGTTTTTGATCAGCGGCGGGCCGGCGATACCGCCCTGCAAGTTTTCGGTGTCCAGCTTGTTCGCGAGGAAGATCTGCATGCCCTGCGGACTGGTCCAGAACATGACGAAGTCAACTTCAAGGTCATTCTGGGCGCGGTCTTTCAATGGCAACGCCAGGTAGCCTTGCGTCAACTCATTTGCGCGCGCCGTGCCCTGCACGCAGGGTCCTTCGATGGTGGGGAAGGCGAAGCGGCCGAACTCAAACTCGACGGCGGCGCCGGAATCCTCTTCCGTTACCTCAGCATTGCCACCGTACTCACCCTGCGCCAGCGAGCGAATGTCCTTGGGGAGGCTGGTGTAGATGCCGCCATGAACCATGCGCATGGCCGCCTTTTGGGTCAGGAAAAGCGGGTAAGCATCGGTAATGCCGGTCCAGCCCTCGGGCACAAAGCCGTTCTCCGTCTGGAAGACACGGCCTAGCTGGGTCATCATTTCGACGGTGCATTCGTTGTCAAAGTTGATTGCGTCGTCGCGCAGAGCCGCCAAGTGGCGGGCGATGTTGACGGAGACGCGATCGGGATCATCGTTGCGCACGTCGGTAGGATCGTACGTCCACACGTCGTCGATGCCCTCGCGGAAGCACCAGTCCCCTTCCTGGCACTGGATGATCTGCAAGTCGTCGCGGTGGTACTGGTCCATGGCCGAGCGCATCAGCCAGGGCATGCGACCGCCGCCCCAGATCTGTTCGGTGGTGCCCTCCATGGCGATGGGGATGACGCCGGCGTCGCGCAGCTTTTCGTTCCAGCCGACGAACTCGTCCCAGGTGGGGCGCGGCGGGACATCGGTGATGCCGGCCTGTTCAAAGAGCGCTATGTTATAGACCCAGAAGGTCTGGACCGACATATAGGGCATGGTGAACATCTGGCCGGTGTTGGGGTCGCGCACCAGGTTCAGCCCCCACTCCTCAAAGTTGTTCTCCCACTTTTCGCCGGTGTAGGGATTCACCTTGTTGAGGTATGGCCCCCAGTCGACGAGCCGGCCTTCCTGGGCGAATTCGCGCAGATGGGGCGACTCGATGATCGAGACACGCGGCACTTCCGACGTGAACTGTGTGCGAATCCACTGCAAATAGGCGTCGACGGTCGGAGCCTTCAACTCGATCAGGACGTTGACATCAGGGTTCAGTTCCATGTAGGCGTCGGCAATCGCCTGGTAAGTCTGCACATCATTGGAGGCGACGCTGACGACGATTTCGCCACTCATCTCCATCGTCTCTTCTTCGGACTCCTCGATCTCAACAACCTCCTCTTCGGAGGCCGCCTCTTCCGCGGCCGCGGGGGCCTCATCTGCCGCTCCCGTGTCCGCCGGCGCGCCGCAAGCCGCCAGAGAGACCAGCGCCACCAGCAGGAGCAGGCCGAGAGCTGTTCGGTAATGTCTCATTCGATTTCTTCCTTTCATCGTGTCTGAATGGAAACTGTGTTGCCGCTATTCTTGCTCTGCGAACGGGAATGTGCCAGCGTAGCCCAGCGTATCGAGCGTGAACTGGGGACTGCTGACAAACTTGATGCCGGGAAACATCGGATTCTGCTGATAGTGCAGAACGATATTGGCGCGAATTTCGCCTTCTGGGTCCGGCCCCAACTTTGCGCCCTGGTGCGGAATATGGCTGTAGAAGACGACCGCGTCTCCGGCCATCGGGTGCAGGTGGGCCAGCTCCTGCTCGTCGCACCAACGCTGGAAGGGATCGTTGCGATCTTCGGTGTAGCGCAGGAACGGGATCAGTTCAACGGGCACGGGCTGGTTCAGGCAGTTCTTGACGAAGGTTAAGCGAGCACGGTCGGGCGTGTTGTCGGTCAGGTAGAATGTGGAATTGACACAAAGACCGTGGGTAGGGTTCTGCGCTTCGGATTTCTCGGCCTGGTAGTAGAAGTCGTAGAAATCCATGTGCCATTCCTGCTTGTAGGCCGCCGGATTGACGTGGGCGCGCAAGCTGCGCAGCTGGCACTGCTTGCCCATGATGGCGTGCAGATAGGGCGCGACACTCTCATGCCCGACCAACTCCCCGGCCATCTCAGGTTCGAGCGCCAGCAGCTTCTCGAAGGCGACATTGCCCACGCCGTTGCTGATCTCATAGGCGCCGCGGTCATAGAGGGCGTAGAGGACCGTTTTCCACTGTTCGACCCGCTCCGGCGGCAGTGCGTTGGGAATCAGGATGAAGCCGTCGCGGTTGAGTTGATCGAGCCGCTCTTGAATCTCACTGACAATTGCAGACATTGTTGACCATCTTGCGGGATACTGCCGTAATGCGTATTGCGTAGTTTGCTGGGGCTGGCTTCTGAACCACTCTGTCCGAAAACTCTAGACGACCGGCAGTTCCTCCACACGGCCACTGTGATGCGAGCGGATGGCCGCTTCGATGATCTCCTGGACGGCCAGACCGTCATGGCCGGAGGCTTCGATTTCTTCACGCGGCGCGCCGTCGTCGACCTGCTCGATCCAGCGATTGATGCGGTTGCTGAAGGTGGCGCCGAAGCCGCTGAGGCCGCCCATGATGCTGTTGCGCACGACGGTCAGTTCTTCGCTGTTGCGGGGGTAGAGGGTCAACTCCTGGTAGAGGTTGTCGAGCACGAAGCGGCCCGACGTGCCCATCACCTCGCAGCGTTCGAGATTGTGGCGCGGGTTGGTGTCGTAGCTGCCGGTCAGATGGCCGACGACGCCGTTGGCGAACTCCAGGTTGACCTGCGCGTTCGAGAAGCAGACGCGGCCCGGCGCGCGGTTGAAGAAGGCCTGCACGCGGCGTACGTCGCCGCAGAAGTAGCGCATGATATCGAGGCTGTGCGGGTGCAGGGCGCGCATGTGAAACCAGGGCGACGTGTCGTTGGGATTGCCGATCCACATCGTCATGTTCATCAGCAGCAGATCGCCCAGTTTTCCGTCCTGCACCCACTGCTTGGCTCTCGCCGCGGGAGGGACGAAGCGATGATTGAGGTTGATGCCGAAATAGAGGCCGGTCTCGTCGGCCCTGGCCACCATCTTGCGCGCCAATTCGATGTCGTTGGAGATCGGCTTTTCGCACAGAACGTGCAGACCGGCCTCGAAGCACTCCATAACCGGCTCGTAGTGGTGACCGCCGTTCTCCGGCCCGGCGGTCGTGACACTGACGGCATCCAATTCGACGCCTTTGAGGATTTCGGCGATGCTGTAGAAACTGGGCACACCGAACTGTTCGGAGGCCGCGTCGGCGCGTTCCTTGTCCAGGTCACAGACAGCGACCAGCTGCGCGCGCGCGCTGGCCTGGTAGACGCTGGCGTGCGTGTTGCCAATATTTCCCATTCCAATTGTTGCTACGTTCAGCACGAAGCATCCTCCTCAGCTTGGAGTGGATATGTATGGTCGAAAGGCTGCTGGTGGGTTGGCAAGAATGCCCGCAAGCCTAGCATTAGGAGCAGCGCTTGTCAAAAAACGTTGCTTTGAAATCTGTATCGAGCGCGGCCGCTTAGGAGTCGTTCTCGAATCGCTCCGCCAGTTTCTGCGCATAAGGCTTCGACCGGTGATAGATGAGCGGGTTTTGACGAGCGTCATCGAGCAGGTCGCCGATCTGATAGCTGGCGAACTGTTCATCGGTGAGAATGTTCTGTGTGCCGTTGAAGGTGCAGCCATCGGGCATGAAGCCGCAGGTCATTGCCCGCCGCCAGCCGGGGGTCATCTTAGCGCCTGCACCGTGCGCGATCAAGCCGTTGTGGAAGGAGCAGGAACCGGCCTTCATCTCGGCCGGGGCCGCCATAATTTCCTTCCACTGGGGATAGAGGCGGAAGATGTCGCTGATGTTCTCGCCGATGCCGGCGTTGGCGAAGGTGGCCGTTTTGTGGCTGCCGGGCAGGAAGTAAAGACAGCCGTTTTGCAGCGCGGCGTCGTCGAGAGCCACCCAGAGGCTGAGCGTCTCGCGCGAGGAGTAGGACCAGTACGGGTTGTCGAGATGCCAGCCGGTGGGGTTGGCCCAGGGCTGCTTGATCAACGCCTGATCGTGCCAGAGGCGCACGCCGTCCACACCCGCCAGGGCCGCGGCCATCTTGCCGAGGCGCGGGTCCAGAATCAGCCGCCGCACATCCACATTGTCCTGCCACAGGTTGACGCGCTGGACAAAAACATAGTCGTCGTAAGTTTCTTCGCGATCCTCATCCACCTCCTGATGCAACATGCGTTGCTTGCCGCGCTGACGCACGGCCCCATCCACGGCCTGGCGCCACGACTCCAACTCGTCCGGCGTGAGGAAGTCGTGGATGACGACGAATCCGTTTTCCCGGTATGAATCGATCTGGGCCTGGGTCAAGTGTGTGTTCATGCTTTCCTCGATGGCCGTGGGGGAATATCGACGAACTGACTGAACGGATTGCGAATCCCCATATTTCAGTCCAAGAGAAAAGGGCCGACACGGATGCGCCGGCCCTTATCGGTTTCAATCGAGACTGCAACCTACCTTTGCGTCTTGCCTATTCGGCCGGTCCCAGCTGTCCGGTCAGGATCTGAATGACAACGAAGGAGTCGGCGTAGGGGCTGTTGACGTAGATCGGGTCGCCCTCCGGCAGCCATCCGCTTGCGAAGCGGCTGGGGACCGGATTGTTGCCGTAGCGTTCCCACAACGGGATCTGCGGCAGAAGTTCGTTATAGGCCATCGCGATCATGTCCAACGCCTCGATCTGCATGGCCGCATCGCCGCCGGAGCCTGCTTCTTTGGTCAGTGCCCAAAGGTCGACATCGCCAACGCTGTCACTGCTGACGTTCAGATCGAAGGACATGCCGGGCAGCTCGATGCTGCCGGTGCCACCTTCTGCCGCGACGCCGGTAGCGGCCGCGTTGTGGACGCTCAGGTTGTTCTCGTAGGAGAAGGAGGGGTGCGGGTTGCCGGCGCCCCAGCCGCGAATCGCCAGCTCGAATTTGCCTTCGTTCACGTCGATCGGGTGCTGCTGGAAGTTGACGCCGCGGAAGCTGGTCTTGAAGCCGAAGGCTGTCAGCTGTTCGGCCACGTTCTCAGCGGCGGCAGACCAGTCGGAATACTCGGCCGGCGCAGTGAGATCCCACTCCATGCGCGCGCCGGTGTCGTCCATCCAGACGCCGTCATCGTCGCGCGAGAAGCCGAGGTCGAGCAACATCTGCTCGGCCAACTCAATGTCCTGGCTGTAGGGGTTCAGATTGGCGAGAGCGTCAGCGCTCAACCACAGCGGCGTCAGATTGTCGGAGAAGCCGCACATGCAGTCGGTGGCAACGCCCGACTCGGCCAGCGAGATGTAAGCGTTTTCTTCGAAGTTGATGGCGTAGGCCAGGGCCTGGCGCACCTCTTTCATCTCGAAGGGGTGCATCGTGTGGTTGAAGTAGAGGGCGGGGCCGCTGTAAATCGGCGCACGGATGATGCGATAGCCGAGGGACATGAACTCGCGCTCGGTGGCGGGCGGGAAGCCGTGCGTGGCGTAGTCGACATCACCGGAGAGCACGAGCGGCGTCACGACCGGGGTCTCACCGTTGTAGTTGACCATGCGGTCGAAGCGCACGGTTTCGGCCCAGTAGGAGGTCTCAACCTTGTTGAGAATCATCTGGGATTCGGTGATGCTGGCCGGGTCGATGGCGTAGGGACCGAGCACGACCATCGCTTCGGGGCGTAGTTCGTTGAACTCCTGCAGCAGCTGCTTCCACTCGTCGTCGGCGTTGGTCATGCCGGCTTCGACCAGATCACGCGTGCGCTGGGCGAAGTCGCCGTAGACCGAGGAGGCGGTGATATGCACCTCGCGCAGCACGCGGCGGGGCACGGTCGTGGACGGGCCGCTGAGGATGAAGTCGACGGTGAGGTCGTCCACGGCCTGCACGTCGCTCAGGAAGCGCCAAACGCTCTGGCTGAGCAGGCGCGAGATCGAGAAGGTGTCGACGACGTCCTGCGAGGTGAAGGCGCTGCCGTCGCTCCAGGCTGCGCCTTGGATCAGGCTGACGCGCAAGGTAACGTCATCCACCCATTCCCAGGACTCGCCGGCCACGGGCAACCAGCTGCCATCGGCCCACAGGAACATGAACAGCGGCGGCTCCATCAGCGCGCGGTAGATGCCCAGGGTCATGCCGTTGGTGACCCAGGTGTTGAAGTGGCCGGTGGGCGGGGGCGCATAGGGCCAGGCCGGATGGAACTCGGCGACGCCGCTACCGGCCTCTGCGGCTGGAGCGGCCTCCTCCTGCGCAGCCGGCGCTGCGCCGCCATCGCCGGTGCCCGCGGCCGGGCCACAAGCGCTGACGATGAGCGCTGCAATCAGCGCGATGGCAAGCAAAAATCTTCGGTTCATTGTGTTTCCTCCTAGAGAAACTAAAAAAATGTAAGTGTATAGAAAGGGAAAGAGTGCTCATTTCTGAGGCAATAGACGCAATGGCTGACCGGCAGCCTCACTGTTCCCGACTCTTTCCCCAACGCACGAGCAATACGACCAAGAGCAAGTAGACAAGGCCGATTACGAGGGTGAACTGGGTAATCGCAAATTCGGCGGTCCCTTTGTTGAGAAAGAGCAGCAGCGCGCCGGCTACAAAAGTGATGTAGAAGCCGATGTGAAATGCCGCCCTGCCGAGAAATGGATCCATGATTGCGAACTTCGCATTCGTTACTGCGTGTTTCAAAATGGCTGGCCGCGCGTGCACGGCGACCGCTGGCGCGGCGTCAGATAATCTGGAGCGGCTCCGACTTGCGCACGGGACAGGCCACCCTGCCCCCGTCCGAGATCGCTTCCAAGGTGGGCACTGCCGCGTCGCACTCACCCGGCACGAAATAGGGGCAACGCGGGTGGAACGAGCAACCTGTGGGCAGATTGAGCAGGCTGGGAATCTCGGCGCTGCGCAGTTCGATGTGCAGCTTCTTTTTGGCCAACTGCGGGTCGGCCTCGGGCACCGCTCCCAGCAGCGCCTGCGTATACGGGTGGCGGGAGTCGGTGATCAGGCGCGGGGTCGGCCCCTCCTCGACGATGCGGCCCAGGTACATCACTGTGATGCGCCCTTGCCAGGCGAAATACTTGGCCAACGCCAGGTCATGGGTGATAAACAGAAAGGTTACGTCGAACTCATCCTTCAGCCGGTAGAGCATGTTGAGCAGGCTAACCCGGATCGACACATCCACCATCGAAACGGCCTCGTCGGCGACGATGAACTTCGGCTCGACGGTTAGCGCCCTGGCTACCGATACGCGCTGCCGCTGGCCGCCGCTCAACTGGTGCGGATACTTGTCGAGGAATTCGGCGACCGGGGTCAGGTCGACGATTTCGAGCAGTTCGGCGGCGCGGCGTTCGGCATCCCGGCGCCGCCCCCTGCGGCCGCTGCCGTTAGCGGACTGCGCGCCGCGTTGCGGCCGGTGGCGCAGTAGCGGCGCGGTAATCATCTGGCGCACGGTCTGGGTCGGATTCAGCGATGCGTAGGGGTCCTGGTGGATGATCTGCACGGCGCGTCGGTACTGCTGGTAGTCGGCCTTCTCCATTGAAGCGATGTCCTGCCCCTGGTAGAGAATCTGGCCCTGCGAAGGCGGCAGCAGGCCGACCACCATGCGACCGGTCGTGCTTTTGCCGCAGCCGCTTTCACCCACCAGACAGACGATTTCACCCGGCTCGATGCCGAGCGAAATCGAATCGACCGCGGTGACCTGGTCGCGTCCACTGCCGAAAAATTTGGTTACGTTGCGTAGTTCGATAATCGGCGTCATCCGAAGCGGCCTCCGATGGCCGCGTCGTGTCGATTGTTCAACTCTGCGGCCACAAATTGAGCGACCAGCCTATGCTTTCCTACCGCGCAGACCGTTGCGCTCGATGTCTTCCTGCACGGCATCGGTATGCCAGCAGGCGGCGAAGTGATTGTCGCCCACGCGCTCCAGCGCCGGCTCTTCAGTGCTGCAACGTTGGCTGGCGTAGGGGCAGCGGGGATGGAATTTGCAGCCGCTCGGCAAATTTATCAGGTCTGGGGGTGAACCGGGAATCGACGAGAGTTCCTCGAAGCCGCCGGTCACGGTCGGGACAGCCCGGATCAACCCTAAAGAGTAGGGATGGCGCGGGCGATAAAAGATGTCTTCGACCGGGCCCAGTTCCACCACTTGCCCGGCGTACATGGTGGCGACGCGGTCGGCCAACTCGGCGGCAATGGCCAGGTCATGCGAGATGAAGAGCATGGTGAAGTGCAGATCTTCTTTCAACCGGCGCAACAGGTCGATGATTGTGCGCTGGGTGAGGATGTCGAGGGCGGTCGTCGGCTCGTCCAGAATCAGAATCTGCGGGTCGAGCAGCAGCGCAATGGCAAGGAGCGTGCGCTGCCGCATCCCACCGCTCAGTTCGTGGGCGTAGGCGCCGATGACCCGATCGGGGTCCAGCTGCACGAACCGCAGCAGGTCGAGGAAGCGCTCCCGCACTTCCTGGCGGTTGTTCCAGCGGTGGGCCTTGGCGGTGTCCCACACCTGGTCCCACACCTTCAGCACGGGATTGAAGGCGTTGAGGGCCGACTGGAAGACCATGGCGCAGTCGCGCCAGCGGAATTCGCGCAGCGGGCCTTCTGCGAGAGAAAGCACATCCAACTCGCGGCCATCGCGGCGATAGATTATCTCACCCGGGTTGACCTCAGCCGTGTCGACCAGAAGGCGGACGATTCCCAGCCCAAGCGTCGTCTTGCCCGAGCCGCTCTCGCCGATGAGGGCCAGGCTCTCGCCCGCCTGGAGGTCGAGCGTGACCCCGCGCACCGCCTGTACGCTGCCCTTGCGGGTGCGATAGTTGACGTGAACGTTATGCAGGCTCAGAGGCGGCGGGATGCCGTTTTCGTCGTGGCTTTGATGCCAGGAAAGGTCTTTGGTCTGGCTCATTGGGAGTGCAGTGTCGTTTGTCCTCTATTCGCTGGCCCGCAGGCGAGGATTGAAGACCAATTCCAGCGAGCGGGTCATGGAGATGATCGCCAGTTGCAGGACGGCGATGGCCACGATCGGCGCCATGATGTACCAGACGCTGTCTTTGTAGAAGATCGCCCCCCGCACCCACGCCAACTGGATCATCACGCTCCAGTTGCCGGCGGAGATCGGCACAAGGCCCAGGAAGACGAGGCCGGCCTGCTGGTAGACGGCGAAGGTCATTCCGAGCGCGAAGCTGACGACGATATAGGGCATCATGTTGGGCACCATCTCGCGCAGGACAATGTGCCAGATGCCCAGATCGAGCGCCCTGGCCGCCTCGATGAATTCGCGCTGCTTGAGTGAGAGGGCCTGGGCGCGCAACGCGCGCAGGAGCGTGGGCCAGTTGAGCAGACCCATCAGGATGCCCAGAAATGTAAGGCTGTTGAGCGAAATGAAGGCGGCCAGCACGGCCAAGAGTGGGAATTGGGGAATCGTCAGGATGATATCGGTTACCGACATGATGGCGCTGTCCACCCAACCGCCGATGAATCCGCTTAGTGTTCCGAACACGACCGCGATCACGGTTGAGATCAGGGCGGCCGTAAAGGCCACATAGATGACATCCTTGCCGCCGTTGACGATCTGAGACCAGATGTCGCGGCCCTGGTGATCCGTCCCCAAGGGGTGCTCAAGCGTTGGTGTAATGTAGATCCTGTCAATCTTGGTTTTCGTGTCCAATTCGATGAGAAACGGCCCGGCGTAGGAGAGCAGGACCATGAATACCACGACCAGGAAGCCGACGAATCCGACCCGGTTGTAGGCCAGGAGGCGCACAAAGAGGCGTGTTCCTTTCCAGGCGCTGGCGAGAAGGCTCTCATGCTGTTCGACTTGGATCGTGTCTGCCGTCATCAATCTGCTCCTGGTCGCCAGAGGGCGGGCAAGTCACATTGCGAAGCGCGAGTTGCGTAACACGTTATCACTCAAGAATCAGTTGTCCTGTAGCTTGATACGGGGGTCGAGCCAGCCGTACAGGACATCGGCGAAAAAGTTGGCGCAGATCACCGAGAAGGTGATGACAAGAAAGATTCCCTGCATCACGGTATAGTCACGCTGGTTGATCGCCTGCCCCAACATGCGCCCGATCCCGCCATACTCGAAGATCTGCTCCACTAGCAGGGAGCCGCCGACGACGAAACCGATGCGAATTGTCAGAATCGTGAAAAGGGGCAGGATGGCGTTGCGGCCCACGTAAGCGGTGGTGATGCGCCACTCCCTGAGGCCGCGCGCTTTTGCGATAGTAACATAGTCTTCGCCCAGCGTGCTGATCGTATTGCTCTTCATGCTCAGCATCCAGAAACCGATACTTGTCAGCACATAGGTCGAGATCGGCAGTGCGCCGTGGAAGAGGGCATCGGCGAAAAAGGCGAGATTGAAGCCCGGTTGCATTCCGGATGAATAAGCGCCGCGCATGGCGGCGAACGGCAGGATTTTCCACTGCACGCCCATCCAGACAACAATTAGCAGCCCGATCAGAAAGTCGGGCACGGAGCTGACGACTGAGCTAAGCACGGTGAGGCCGTGATCGAGAAAGCTGTCGCGGCGGTAGGCCATGATAACGCCCAGCAAGACGCCGACCGTGAAGCTGATCAGCAGCCCCAGGCCCACGCTGAAGAGGGTCCAGGGCAGGAATCGCAGGATGATCTCGGTGACAGTCGTACCCGGTGAAAGGACCGATTGACCGAAATTGCCACGCGCCAGATTTTGCAGATAGGAAAAGTACTGGAGAATGACCGGTTGTTCCAAGTCGATGGCGAAGAGAGCTGCCGCCTGGTCTTGGGCCTCGTGCATCGGCATGCCGTAGGTGACAATTAACTGGTTGACGTAGATTTCAATCGGATTGCCGGGCAGGAGCCGCACGAGGAAGAAGATAATCGTGGTGACGATAAAGATCGTGGCCAGGGAGCGCAGGAACTTGCGGAAAAAATAGGAGCCCCAAACAGCGCCAAGAATGGAGCGAGGGCCGGCCATGCGCCCTACACTGACGTCAGATACGTCAGCCATTGTTGCCATATTGATACTTCCCGATCAGTAAATTGAGAATTGGCTGGGACGGCGAGCAGTGCGCCGGCAAGGTTGATTGCAATAACCTTCCGGCCTCCGGGGGTGTAGTTCATAGCTGCCCACAAGCGGCAGTAGTATAGCACAGACTGGAGGCGGATCAAATCTTGCGGGGGACGATGGGTGTACCCCAGATTGTTGGGCAGTCGTTTTCTGAATCAGGGCATTCGAGATCTGCAGACTCGCAGGTTTGCGGGCAGTTGTTCGATTCCTATATGGCGGGTCTTTTCCGGTTGGCTGAGAACAAGCATTGCAGCGGCAAGACATTGTGGGACGCACTCTCTTGCGGGGGTGAAGCCCAGAACGGGGGTGAGGTTAGTAAGTGGAGGCGACGGGGCGACAGGGACGGGGAAACAGGAAGGGCATTGGCAGGTCAAAGGTGCGAATTAATGATGTTGGCGCTCGTACGAGCGTTTGCGAGCGTTGACGAATGCTTGCGAGCGTAACCGAGTGCTTGCGGGCGCCCGCGAGTGTTTGCAAGCGTCCCCGAGCGTTCACGAGCGTTTGTGAAAGAATTTTCCTGAAGGTGAATATCAATTCGTGGTCGGCAGACGTTCTGGAGGCTGATGGAGTGAAGGGGGCGGGTCATGTACACGTGGCGGAAGAGAGAGCAGTACGGGTAGACCTGGCCATGGAGTACGGGAAAACCTATAAGAAAAATTATTTATTTGAAAACATAAGGTGTAACGTTTGATTGGAGAGAAGGTGACAAGAGGCTCCCTGTCGGATGCGCCCCCCATCTTGGGATGTACTCATTCAGGGGATGCTGTCGTCGTCGTTGGGCCATTGCGCCGCTCTCGTTCTACGGGCGCGACAGGATTGACTGCCTGGCAATTTGCTGGGATTCTCGTTCGACATAGCCAGCCAATTCTGGTTGGCCAGACTCACCCAAAATACCGGTATGCACGCCGCGAGCGGGTGCAACCCAAATCTTTGGGCAAACGTTGTCTGAGTCAGGATTCTCGAGATGCTTAGATTCAAGGAAAGCGGGCGATTGGTCGATTGCAGTTGGGCGGACCTTTTCTCTTTAAGCTTGATACCGAAAGCATCGCAGCGGTACAACATTTCGGGACGCAGGCGGGGATGATTGGGCGTGCCGAGGTTGAGCTTGCCAGGGCTTAGCCTAGCCAGCATGCGCGGCCGCAGTCTGGGCACGAGCGTCTGCGCAACGTGCGTATCGACCCCACATCGCATACAATAAGTTGCAAGAAAGAGACTCGCAATTGCGGAGAAACCCAATGAAGCTGACAAAACAGGATGCACTCGACTACCATGCCGACGGACGCCCCGGCAAACTGAAGATCACGCCCACCAAACCGATGGAGACGCAGCGGGACCTTTCGCTGGCCTATTCGCCCGGCGTCGCGCATCCGGTGCTCGAGATCGCGAAGAGGCCGGAGGATGCGTTCGAGTACACGGCGCGGGGAAACCTGGTTGCCGTCATCAGCAACGGTACGGCGATTCTCGGTCTCGGCAACCGCGGCGCGCTGGCGTCCAAGCCGGTGATGGAGGGCAAGGCTGTGCTCTTCAAGCGTTTTGCCGACGTGGACGTGTTCGACATCGAAGTCGACAGCGAAGACGCGGCGGAAATGGTGCGCTTTTGCGAGTTGATCGCGCCCACGTTCGGCGGGATCAATTTGGAGGACATCAAAGCGCCGGAATGTTTTCTGATCGAGCAGACGCTGCAGGCGAGGTTGGACATTCCGGTCTTCCACGACGACCAGCACGGCACCGCGATTATTTCCGGCGCAGGCCTGCTGAACGCGCTGGAGATTAAGGGCAAGCCGCTCGACGAGGCCAAAATGGTCATCAACGGCGCTGGCGCGTCGGCCATCGCCTGCGCCGACTTCTACGTGGCTCTCGGCGCGGACAAGAGCAAGATCGTCATGTGCGACAGCCGCGGCGTCATCTACCAGGGGCGCATGGAGAACATGAACGAGTGGAAGGAGGAGTATGCCAGCGACACCGAGGCGCGTACGCTGGGCGATGCCCTGGTCGGCGCCGACGTGTTGATCGGCCTTTCGGTGGCCGGGGCGGTCTCCCAGTCGATGGTGCGCGCAATGGCCGAGAATCCGATCGTTTTCGCCATGGCCAACCCTGACCCGGAAATCCCGTACCCCGACGCGGTTTCAGCTCGCCAGGATACGGTCATCATGGGTACGGGGCGCAGCGATTTTCCCAATCAGGTCAACAACGTTCTCGGTTTCCCCTTCATCTTTCGGGGCGCGCTGGACGTGCGGGCGAAGGCGATCAACATGGAGATGAAGCTGGCGGCGGCGCGGGCGCTGGCCGACCTGGCCAAGGAGGACGTGCCGGACAGCGTACTGAAGGCCTACGGCCTGGACACGCTGCGTTTCGGGCCGGAGTACATCATCCCCAAGCCGCTGGACAGCCGCGTGTTGATGTGGGTGGCGCCGGCGGTGGCCAAGGCGGCGATGGAGACAGGGGTGGCCCGGCGCGAAATCGATCTGGACAGGTATCTGGACGAGTTGGCGCTGCGGATCGGCAAGGGCGTGCAGGTGATGCGCACGCAGCAGAGCAAGGCCAAGCAGAGTCCGAAGCGGGTGGTCTTCGGCGAGGGCGAACATCCGAAGATCGTGCGTGCGGCGTATGCGGTCGAGTCCGAAGGCATCGGTTCGCCGATCCTGCTGGGCAACCCCGAAGTGATTCGCCTGCGCTGCGAGGAGTTGGGGCTGGACTACCGCCCGACGGTTGTCAATCCGCACGAGGACCCCATGTACCGTGACTATGCGTCGGCCTTCTACCAGGAGCGCCAGCGCAAAGGGGTAACGCTGGCGCGCGCCAACGAACTGATGCGCCAGGCCAACTATTTCGGGCCGGCGATGGTGCTGAACGGTGATGCCGGCGCGTTCGTGTCCGGGCTGACCTACAACTACCCGGACGTGCTGCGCCCGGCCTTGCAGATCGTGGGCACGGCGCCAGAGCGGGGCGTGATCAGCGGCGTCTATCTGATGATCGTGCGCGATCGCATCTACTTTTTCAGCGATGCGACCGTGAACATCGACCCGGACGCGGAAACGCTGGCCGCGATCGCCATCAACGCGGCCGACGTTGCGCGACAGTTCGACGTCGAGCCGCGGGTTGCGATGTTGAGCTTTTCCAACTTCGGCAGCACGCGCCATCCCCAGGTTGAGAAGGTGCAGCGGGCGACCGAACTGGTCAAAGCGCAGCGGCCGAGCTTGCAGATCGACGGCGAGATGCAGGCGGACGTGGCGGTCGTGCCGGATCTGATGCGCCGCCACTACCCTTTCAGCGCCATCGAAGACGCCAACGTGCTGGTCTTTCCCGAACTGGCGTCGGCCAATACGGCCTATAAGCTCCTCAGCCGTTTGGGCGGCGCTGAGGCGATTGGTCCGATCCTGGTGGGCATGGGCAAACCGATCCATGTGCTGGAGACGGGCGCCGAGGTCGTGGATATCGTCAACGTCGCCATTCTGGCGGTCGTCGATGCCCAGTTTCAGGAAGAGGGAGAGAAGTGAGACGATAGATTCTCACTTCTGGTTTCAAAGCTACACGTTCCAGGTCTCATCGCAGTTGGAGACCGTGTAGACGATCATGTCTGCCGCCGCTTCGATCTGGGGCCATACCTGCTGGTGAATGGCGCGTCCCACCCATTCCTGGCGCAGTTCTTCGCTCTCCCAGAAGGAGATGACCTCATGCGAGAAGGGCGGCCTGACCGCTCCCATTGCATCCAACTCCTCTTGCGGGAATGGCGTCAACAGCGCCGCGCGCAGAAAGCCCGGCTGCTGTTGCATCGCCTCCATCCAGACATCCACGATAATCCGTTCAAGTTGGGCCTCTCCGCCTTGCTTTGCGGAAAAGTATACGTCAAGTGAAATCATCCTTTATTCCTTCGGTTGTGTATGCGGCCGTTGCCGGAAACACAGCAAGTCGGCCAAAAGTGAAGATTGAGGTTCTACAGAGTACTCTCCCCACCTTGGTTTTTTCCAAATCTAAAACGAGTGTTTGCCCGCCACCTTGACGCGCAGCCGATAGAGTGAGGTGCCGGCGGTGACGAACAGGCTCTTCATGTCGTCTTCGCCCCAACAGAAGTTGGCGCAGCCCTGAGGCATGTAGATGACGCCAAGACAGGCGGCGTCCGGGGCGAAGAGGTGGATGCCGCCCGGCCCGGTGACGTAGAGATTGGCGCCGCCGTCGATCTTCATGCCGTCGGGCGCGCCGTCGCGGTCGCCGGTCGGTTCGGCCCAAACGCGCCCGTTTTGCAGCCTTCCGTGCGCGTCCACGTCGAAGACGCGCACGTGGGCGCGGATGGTGTCGTTGACGAAGAGCTGAGACTGGTCGAGCGAGAAGCAGAGGCCGTTGGGCTGATCGAAGTCGTGGACCAGCAGGGTGAGCGCGCCGCTGTCCGGCTCCAGGCGGTAGACGCCCTGGAAGGTCAACTGCTGCTCGCGCGGCAGGCCGTAGTACTCCATGCGGCCAAAGCTGGGGTCGGTGAAGTAGATCGAGCCGTCGCGTTTGACGACGATGTCGTTGGGGCTGTTGAGTTCCTTGCCGCCATAGCGGGAGGCCAGCACGGTGATTGAGCCGTCGGCCTCGGTGCGGGTGACGCGGCTGGTGGCGTGTTCGCAGGTGACGATGCGGCCAGTGGGGTCGTAGGCGTTGCCGTTGGCCATGTTGCTGGGCTGGCGCCAGGTTTCGACGCTGCCGTCGGGCTGCCAGCGGCGCATGATGTTGCCGGGGATGTCGCTGAAGACCAGGTGCTTTTCGACATGGTTCCAGATCGGTCCCTCGGTGAAATCGAAGCCGCTGCCGACCTCCTCGATTTCAACATCGTCGCCGACGACGGCGCGGAATCTTTCGTCGCGGATTTCTACGTTCATTGGGTTCTCCGGGTGTATTGTGCGAAAGTGAAACCGGGGTGATCATGCCCGGTCATGGTCCGATTCGCATTGCTGCATGAAGTATCCGAATGACCTGTTTCTGGAGCGGGCCGTGTCAAGATCAAATAGGTCCAAGATCGCTTGCATGAAATCCGTTTTGGATCCGAATCTTTCTGGCATAAGGCCAAGAAACTTCTCCTTTGACAAGTGGTCTGTATCATTGAGGCTATCCGGGATGCCCATTTTCTTGCAATCATTGTCGGTGAGACCAGCGAGATACCAACTCTCTATTTCTTTACAAACAATCAGGACTCTTGGCGAGCGGCGGGTCTTAGAGAGTCTGTCGTTTTCCATAGACAAACTCCTGAAATTTGAAAGGATTCGCATCTTCCTGTCAGTCACACAAGGCGACTCATCCAGGTCTGCAACGATGATTAGATCGGCAGCGCCAGCAGTCTGCATGGCCTTTATGCTGTAAAGGTATCTATTGACTTTACCTTTCTCTTGTTGGCTATATTGCCAAAATTGGACATGATTGTAGTCTTCCTCACAAATGGGTCTAACCACGCGTTCAAAGAACCTTGCGTCATCGCGACCCTCCACGAGAATGAAGAGCGTTCGATAACTCATTGTCTTACACCCAAGAAATCGTCAACAAAGAGATCATCAACACCCAGGTCATGATCCAGGAAAATCTTGACTGCCTCGCTATCGGCGGGCTTTGTTATGCGGCTGAAGCCGTCTTTTTCACGGCTGATCAGCAGGATGTTATCTATGCCTGCGTACTTCACCACCTCTGGATTGTGGGTCGTTGCCAGGATCTGTTTGAGTTGGGAAACCTCCTTGAACAGTTCCATCAACCCTGAGATCACTTTTGGGTGCAGATACCTCTCAGGCTCTTCGAAAATGGCGAACCGTTTCTGTTCTTGAAAGTAGAGCGCCACGACCAGCGCCATGATGTTGGCCGTGCCGTCAGAGATCAGGAAGGCTGGCAGATCCTTGTCTTCAGCGAAAGTCTCCTGCAAAGTGATGGATAGAAATCTATCTGCTACCTTTTCTACCCCCAGACTCTTGACGTAGGGAAGGTTGTCCCGGCACAGATTGCGGAGATTTCGCCTCGCGTTATCGTCGCTGAGAATATTCCGCAGCACAATCGCCAGATTGCCGCCGTCCGTCTCCAGTTCAGAGCGGCCCGCGATCGGTATGACGCGCTTGGCTTTGCGTGGATCAAAATCGTAGATGCCGATCTCTCGATACCAATCCCACATCGACTCGGCGAAAAAGTTGGCTAATGGAGTCTCCAGCAGCAGGCGCCTTTTCGAGAGTGACCGATTTCCGGTTGATGTCAGAAATTCGATTTCGTTGGACGAAAGCAGAGGCTCCTGTTCGGCAGAAGTGGAGAGTATCTCCAATCTGCCGTCCGAATTCTTGAATTTAAGCGTCGATCTGGGGGCATATTTCGCTCTCTCTTCGGCAACGGCTACCGGATTCATCATATCTTCATGGGTGATCTCTTCCTGCCAATAGGTAAGGATCATTCTGTCGCGGACAACTGTATAGCCGTTTCCGCGCTTATCAAACTGCAAGCGGAATTCATAGTCGAACGAATGAATCCTGTATCGACGATCATGAATCGACCAAGTCAACTCTTCCTGCACAATCGCGTGGAAGATGAGCGGCTGGGCGTCCCCTATCTGTACGTTGCGCAGATACTCTACGCCGCCTTGCAGCGAGATGGCGTCCTCCAGACCGTGTGTAGAGATGTCGCGCAGGAAATTGAAGGCCTGGACAAAGTTTGATTTTCCGGACGCGTTGGCGCCGACCAGCAGGTTGAAGCCGTTCAGTTCAACCGTCTGGTCAGCGAAGCTCTTAAAATTGGCAATTCTGATCTTGGCGTTTGTCATTGCGTTAGTCCTGCAAGGTGGGACAGTTACCCTGACCGAGTCTTAGGCATAGGCCCGTTGCGGCATCAGATCATCCGCTTCTGTTCGCGTTGCTGGCGCTGGCGGCGGGGCGCTCGGCGGAAGGTGGCATCGGGCGCAAAGCGAGGATACTGCGCCTGGGCGCCGGACAGCAGCTCCTCGATGGTGAGGATCTGCACGCGCGGGAACCTGTGATCCAGGAAGTGGCTCGGTTCGTAGAAGCCGGCCGCGGCCGCTTCGCTGCGCATCGGCGCGGTGGGCGGCTCCAGGGTGATGAAGAGGCCGATCTCAGCTTTTTCGCGCTCCATGTCGCCCTTGAGGGTGGCGATCTGGTTGCGCTGCACGTGGCCGCTCTTGACCTGCACGACGACGCGTTTGGCCTTGCCGCTGCCGTCGTCGAAGAAGCTGATGTAGCCGTCGACGCCCGAATCGGCGCCCTTGCGTTTGTCCCGGGCCGGGCGGGCGTCCACGAGGCCGAGCGCCCACCATTCGAACTGGTAGCGGTCGTGCTGGGCGAGGGCGGCCGCGCTGGGCAGGTCTTTGGGGTCGCCGAGGACGGCGTAGGGGCGCAGTTCCTCGCCGAACGAGTCGCGCAGGCGGTGGCGGATGAGGGTGATGGCGATGTGGGTGACGTCGATGCCGATCCAGCGGCGGTTGAGGCGTTCGGCCGCGGCGATGGCGGTTCCGCAGCCGCAGAAGGGGTCGAGGACGACGTCGCCCTCGTTGCTGCTGGCGGTGATGATGCGTTCGAGCAGGGCTTCGGGCTTCTGGGTGGGGTAGCCGAGGCGTTCGACATGCCAAGATCTCAATGCTTGAATGTCTGCCCAAATGTCCTGAGTCTTTAAGCCGTTGGATTCGTCCAGGTATCGTTTACGTCGGGCAATTCCATTTTTCGTGTAGAAAACTTTGCCTTCCGAATCTAGTCGCTCCATTGTACTCTGAGGAACACGCCAGACGCGAGTAACGCCTTTCCACTCGTACTCGTACCCACCGCCTTGCAGGCCGGCCGCGCCGAGATCACCTGACATCCAGCGCCTGCCGTCCGGGTCTTTATAGCGATAGTACTGTTCAACGTATTCATCATCGAAGGGCTGGTAGGTCTGATTCCAGACTCCTTGGTTGCTTCGAGTATAGTAGAGGAGCACGTCATGGGCCCTTCCGAATCTTTGGGCGTCACTGTGCCCTGAAGTACGTTTCCATATAATCTCGTTCTTAAAAAATCTTGGTCCAAATATAGCGTCCATAGCGAGTTTCAAGTAATGGCTGGCCGTGGGGTCGCAGTGCAAAAATATGGTTCCAGTCGGTTTCAATACACGGTGAAGCTCATCCAAACGCTGTGCCATCATGGTCAAGTAGGCCATCATGTCATTCTGGCCAAGGAATGTGCGCATCGCCTGCAGAAGGTCGGCCAACGCTTTCGGCCCGTCCATCACCACGTCGTGGTAGGCGGATTCGGATTCAAGGCCCCAGTGCCAGGTGTCGTCGAAGGCGGTGATCTGCGCGGCCGACTGTTCGCCGCTCTTCTCGCGGAAGAGGACGTTGTAGGTGGCGTTGGAGTTGAAGGGCGGGTCGAGGTAGATCAGGTCGACGCTTTCGTCGGCGACGTGGTCGCGCAGGATGTGGAGATTGTCGCCGAAGTAGAGTTTGTTGGTCATGATTTACGTTGTCCAGGAGCCTTTGGGGATTTGGCCAATTGACTAGGCTTCTGAGCCTGCAGATTTCCTGGCATTTCGCCAAATTTCTGAAGCGCTGTAATCATGTCATTAGCTTTGGCGGGATCTGTCATCATCACTTGGAAAAACTGTGCCGCCATCTGTTCTCCCAAATCTGGCTTCGTTGGAACCGCTGTTTCTCTAACGATATTCGTGACTGTATCGAGCAATTGCTGCTGGCTGTCTGTAACAGTCTTTTCAATCACCGCCGCTCTCTTGTCGATCTCAGCCAACACTTCTTTGGTCTTGTCGTTGTATTCACGCATTGCGTTTTGAGTCCGTTCAAAATTCCGCCGGCTCTCTCGTTCTGACGATTTGCCTATCCAGATGGCAAAGACAGCCAGGACCACAGATACTACTCCAGTAATCACTGTGATAACGAAAGAAATAACTTGGAAATCCACGTATGTGTCTCCTTAGCTAAATTCAAAGTGCATTCACCTTGTTTGCGCGCCATTGTGCAGACATCCGTTCACGTATGTGAATCCGGCTCGATCATTCCTGGATTCCCAGATCTTCAAGCGCCACACCTTCAAAAGGGCGGTCGTATTTGTACGGCTTGCCTCGCAGTGGGAATTGGTCCTTTACTTCTTTTTGTTCTTTGAGAGGCTCAGTTGTAACTTCCACCTGCTCACCGGTCTTGAAGGGCAACCCGGCGACAGTAACTGTCCCGTTTTCCGCCACGTTTGCTTTGGTCTTGAATGTAGCCACGTCCTTTCTCCAAATCTACCGAAATGACTCTAGCCTTGTCGTTGGCAAGTGTATGAGTGTTTGATCACGCGGGTCAACTTCGATTTCCACGGACTCAAGCGCGGTCACGCCCAGCAACGGCTCTGCGTCCGCTTCGCAAAATACAATCGTTCCGCCGACGACCTCTCTCATGAACTCGATGTCCTCGGTTGTTATGTCGAGCCTCACTTCGCCGCCGTCAGCCAGGCCATTTATGCGCTGTCCCTTTGGTTTGAGACCGATCGCCTCCAGGTGCGGCCTGGGCACAAGCGTGTCGATCGCACTGGAATCGACCAAGAAAAGCCCTTCCCAAGTCCTGTCCGGCTCGGCCGGGTACCGAATGAGAACCGTTACCTGTGTGACGCCTACTATCGTGCCTCAATTTGTCCAGCCAGTCGTCATCGTGACAATTGACATCGTATGACATATGTTCTGTTGCCGACAGTATATCACATTCTGGCAGGCGACGCGTTCGGCGCCGGTCTATGGTAGAATAGCGGCAAACGGTCCGTACACAGGCGGTGGAGGGGCAGAGAAGTGGAAGTCGGGAGGACAGTTGAGATGAGCGGCAGGCAGGAAATGACGTACATAACGGCCATCACCGAGGCGCTGGACGTGGAGATGGCGCGCGATCCGGAGGTGGTCATCTTCGGCGAGGATGTGGCCGGACCGTTCGGCGGCGCGTTCAAGGTGACGAAGCCGCTGACAGAGAAGTACGCGCCCGAGCGCATCTTCAACACGCCGATGTGCGAGAACGCCTTCATCAGCATGGGCACCGGCATGGCGCTGATGGGCATGAGACCGGTAATCGAAATGCAGTTCGCCGATTTCATCTCCAGCGGCTTCGACGCCATCGTTCAGTTCGCGGCGACCAATCACTACCGCTGGGGCGGAGCGGTGCCCTGGGTGATCCGCGCGCCGTGCGACGGCGGCCTGCGCTCCGGCCCGTTCCACAGCCAGAATCCGGAGGCCTGGTTCACGCACACGCCAGGGCTCAAGGTGGTCGCGCCGGCCACGCCTGCCGACGCCAAAGGGCTGTTGATCGCAGCCATCCGCGACAATAACCCGGTCATCTACATGGAGAGCAAAATCCTTTACCGGTCGGAGCGCGGGCCGGTGCCGGAGGGCGAGTACGTCGTGCCGATCGGCGCGGCGCACACGGTCAGGGAGGGTTCCGATTTGTCGATCATCACCTATGGGGCGCAGGTGCGCGAGGCACAGCAGGCGGCGGAGCGGCTGGGCGAGGAGGGCATCGAGGCGGCGATCCTGGATTTGCGCACGCTCAAGCCGCTTGACACCGACGCCATCCTGGAGACGGCGCGCAAGACGGGCAAAGTCCTGATCGTCCACAGCGCCACCGGCAACACCGGCGTGGGCGCGGAGGTGGCCGCGCTGATCGCGCAGGAGGCGTTTGAATGGCTCGACGCGCCGATCAAGCGGCTAACCGGCCTCGACATTCCAGTCCCCTTCAGCCCACCGCTGGAGGACGCCTACCGCCCCAGCGCCGCGAAGATCTACAAGCTGGCGCAGGAGTTGGCGGCGTTCTGAAAATGGCCAATCTCAGTCTGAAACTCGCTACGCTCTGCTATGTGCAACGCCCAGGTCAGACGCTGATGCTGCACAGGGTCAAGCGCAAGAATGACTATCACCAGGGCAAGTGGAACGGGTTGGGCGGCAAGTTCGAAGCGGGTGAGTCGCCGGAAGAGTGCGTCGTGCGCGAGGTCTACGAGGAGAGCGGGCTTGTCTGCCGCGATCCGGTTCTGCGCGGCCAGATCACCTTTCCGAACTTCGACGGCGAGGCCGACTGGTATGTCTGGCTCTTCGTTGCGCCGCGCTGGTCGGGGCAGCTGCGTGACTCGCCCGAGGGCAGGCTGGCCTGGATCGACAACGATCGCCTGCTGGAGTTGAACCTGTGGCCGGGGGACAGGCTCTTCATCCCGTGGGTCTTCGAGGAGCGCTACTTTTCAGCCAAGTTCCTCTACCAGGACGGCGACTTCCAGGGGTACGAGGCCACCTTTTACGGGGGCAGCGGTCAGATCGAACGGGAGCGTTACCAGCATGTGCACGAGGCCGCGCAACCCGATTTTCAGCCGGTCTATCAACCGGCTGACGACACCTACTGCTGGCTCTGCGGCGGCGAGGTGGGCAGGCGTCACTGCAAGATCATCTGCTTACAATGCGGGTTTACGCGTGATTGTAGCGACCCTTGAGTATTGCGTACCTCGTACTGCTTATTTCGTGTAGCCAAAACAAGCTGTTTGCGAATTGCAGTTTCGCTCAAGCTTGGGCGAGCGCCTTTTCTCCGGCTTCCAGGACCTCCAAAATGCGGTCGGTGTCGTAGACGCAGCCGCCCCACGTGCCCCCGCTGATCGCCTGTAACGCCGCCCAGAGACGCGTGTCGGCGGGGAGGCGCGGGTCACTGGCCAGGTCGGGATGGAGAGAGCGGCTGGCTAACAGCGCCGTCCCCGCCTCGCGCTGCGTCGTGTCGTCCACGCGGCCGCCGCTTCCGTTCCCATTGGGCTGGGCGATGAGATTGAGGCTGCCGCGCAGATTGGCGGTGTCCACCTCGATCTGGATCGTGTCGCCCTCGCGCACGCGCCCGACGGCTCCGCCCGCAAGGGCCTCAGGGCCGATGTGGCCGATGCAGGCGCCGGTGCTGACGCCGGAAAAGCGGGCGTCGGTGATCAGGGCCACCTGCTTGCCGAAGGGCAGGTAGCGCAATGCCGAAGTCAACTGGTAAGTCTCCTCCATGCCGCTGCCCATGGGGCCGCGTCCAATCAGCACAAGAATATCGCCCGCCTTCACCGGCTTATCGTGGTTACCCTTGATGGCGGCGATCGCCTCGCGTTCGCTGACGAAGATCCGCGCCGGCCCGGTCTTGCGGTAGATGCCGTCGGCGTCCACGACCGAAGGGTCGATGGCGGTGCTCTTGATCACCGATCCTTCCGGGGCCAGATTGCCGGTCGGGAAGGTAACGGTGCTGGTCAGCCCGCGGGCGGCCGCGGTCTTCGGGTCCATGATCACGTCGTCGGGGTCGATGCCGTCGGCACTGAAGAGGCGTTCGCGCAGGCGCTTGCGGCGCTCGCTGCCCTGCCACTCGTCGAGCAGATCGCCCAGCCTGCGGCCATGCGCGGTGAGCACGTCCAGCCGCAGCAGATTCAGCGCGCGCAGATGGAGCATCACCTCGGGCACGCCGCCGGCCAGAAAAGCCTGAACGGTGGGATGGCCCTGCGGACCGTTGGGCAGCACATCCACGAGGCGGGGCACGTCGGCGTTGACGCGTTGCCAGTCGGCGACAGTGGGGCGGGGCAGACCGGCCGCGTGGGCGATGGCGGGGATATGCAGCAGCAGATTGGTCGATCCGCCGAAGGCCGCGTGGACGACCATGGCGTTGTGGAGAGAGTCCTCGGTCAGAATGTTGGCGCAGGTGAGTTTGTTTTCGTGTAGTGATACCAAGGCGCTGGCGGAACGGTCCGCCATTTCCAGCCAGATTGGCTGACCAGACGGCGCTAGCGCGGCGTGCATGAGCGTGAGTCCTAGCGCCTCGGCGACAACCTGGGCAGTCGCCGCCGTGCCCAGGAATTGGCAGCCGCCGCCGGGGGTGGCGCAGGCGCGGCAGCCGAGTTCCGCGGCCTCTTCGATCGTGATCTCGCCGTGCGAGAAGCGCGCGCCGATCGTCTGCACCTTGCCTGCGTCCTCGCCGTTGCTTGGGGGGAGCGTCACGCCGCCGGGCACGAGGATGACGGGCAGTTCGCGCTGCGCGGCCAGGGCGATCATCATCGCCGGCAGTCCCTTGTCGCAGGTGGCGATGCCCATCACCCCTTTTCGCGTCGGCAACGAGCGGATCAGCCGCCGCAGAACAATGGCGGCGTCGTTGCGAAAGGGCAGCGAGTCCATCATGCCGGTCGTGCCCTGGGTGCGGCCATCGCAGGGGTCGGTGACGAAGCCGGCAAAGGGCACCATGCCGTGCTGTTTGAGCTTCGCGGCCGCCGCTTCCATCAGAAGCCCGACCTCCCAGTGCCCGGTATGATAACCGAGGGCGATCGGGGTCCCGTCGGGCGCGCGGATGCCGCCCTGCGTGCTGAGAATCAGGAACTCAGGGTTACGCAGGCGGCGGGGGGACCAGCCCATGCCTGCGTCCTGCGTGAGACCGAAGATGTCGCCGCTGGGCGCGTTGCGCAGAAACTCTTCATCCAAGGGCAACTCGCCGCTGGGACCGGCCGCGCTGGTCTGCACGTCGAAGAGTTCGTCGTTGTCATTGTCTACATTTATCTGGCTGGAGTTCTTGGCCGACATTTTGATTTCCTTTGCGGAGAACGATCCCTTGTCTGAATCAGGATTCGCGGGATGGTGAGATTTTCAGGATGGGACGCGGCGTGAGCGAGCTAGGGAATCCAGTGTGGTAGAGCAGGGGTTTGAAAGCCGGCTGCGCCCAAATTGGGACACTCTCGACAGGCCCTTTTGCTTGCCCTTTATAGCATGGGCGGCTAAGATGGACAAGCGCCGCGCAGTTAAGCGAATTGAATCGGATCGGTCATGAATGCAAGCGGAAACCAGAATCAGGACGCGTTCGGCCAGCTGCTGAACGGCTATTACTCGGGTGAAGACTGCTACGAAGTCATTGAGCGGGACGACGGCTTTCTGAACGTGGCGGACAATATGTCGATGTATTTCGCGACGTTCTACGATTGGCAACCACACGTGCGGGCGTCGATGGAATCGGTGCGCGGGCGCGTCCTGCGATGTTGGCGCGGGGGCAGGCCGATTCGCGCTCTACCTTCAAAAGAAGGGGCACGAGGTGGTTGGCATAGATGTCTCGGCGGGCGCGCTGGAGGTCTGCCGCAAGCGGGGCGTGCGCGATGTGCGACAGGCGCCTTTCCACAGAATCGATGGCTCGCTGGGGGTATTCGACACGGTTCTGCTGATGGGCAACAATTTCGGGCTGTTCGCCAATCCCCGCCGCGCCAAGTGGATGTTGCGTAGACTCAAACAGCTGACCGGTCAAAAGTCCCGCATCATCGGCGAGTCTGTGGATGTTTACGCCACGGACAAGCCGGAGCATCTTGCCTATCATGCGCGCAACCGGAAGCGGGGTCGGCTGGCGGGAGAGATCCGTCTAAGGGTACGCTATCGTGATCTGATTAGCGAATGGTTTGACTATCTGATGGTTTCCCAGGCAGAGATGCAGGAGATCGTGCAGGATAGCGGTTGGCGCAGCGTCGAGATTTTCGAGAGCGGGGGCGCGCAGTATGTGGCGGTGATCGAGAAAGAGTAACGGACCGATAGCTGGAAGTTCGCAAACAGCAATGCAGAAGAGGTAACCGATGACACGCACAGTTCTACTCACAGGCGCGGCCGGCAAGATCGGTGGTTTCTTCCACAATGCCTATACCGGCACCTACGACTTCAGGTTAACCGACATTGTCGAACCGGCAGATACGAAGGGCGTTCGATTCACGAAGGCGGACTTGAGCGACATGGGCGCCATCCGCCCGCTGTTTGATGACATCGACACCGTGGTCCACCTGGGCGCGGACCCAAGCATGGAGGCAACGTGGGAGAGTCTGCTACCCAACAATGTGATCGCCACCTACAATGTGTTCGAGGCGGCGCATCAGGCGGGCTGCCGCCGCGTCGTCTATGCAAGCAGCATCAATGCAGTGCTGGGTTATCCGGTTGACCAGCAGGTGCATACGAGTCAGCCGGTCTACCCGATCAATCTATACGGCGCGACCAAATGCTGGGGCGAGGCGCTTGCCCGCTACTATTCGGCAGCATACGGGCTATCCTCGCTGTGCCTGCGGTTCGGCGCAGTGCAGTATTCTGACTCAGAAATGATTCACTGGGATCATCAGTACGTCGATATCATCCAGACGCTTGAAGACAACGCGCGCCTGATTGCAGCCGCAGTCGACGCCGCCGATGAAGTGCTGTTCGGCAACTTCCACGGCATCTCGGACAACCGTTACAAGCGGCTGGACATGACCGACACCAAGGCGATCCTCAACTATACACCGCAGGATGACGCGTTCGAGATGGCGCGCAGGCGCGGCAACTTCTGAGTGCACCGACTCCTCCATTGCGGCCCTGTCCTCAACCTAATGCCTTCAGTTCGGCGTCAATTGTCTGCAGCTTCTCCTGGGTAACGCCCGCCTGCACCGCCTCCGGGTAGTAGGAAATCTGCAACAAGGTCATGTGCATGGCCATCGGCAGATCGGGATGGGAGGATGTGCCGGGCAGGTGTCTTTCCAGCACCGCCTTCGCCTGCACGTTGCTCAAAAGCTCCTGAATCGTAGAATGAATTGAGTAGGACATCTGTGTCCGCTCCTCTTGGATCAGATCGTAAAAGCACTGCGTATTGCGTAAGTCGAAATACGTTGGCCAAGTCACTTCGCCAGCCTCCACGCGCCACGGAATACGCCTGGTCGTTATGGTTGTTGCGCGCCCGCCGTCTCCACATAAACGGCATAGAGCGACTGGCTGCCGGCCATAAAGAGCCGGTTCTTGTTCACGCCGCCGAAACAGAGATTGGCGCAGATTTCGGGCAGGTGAATTTGGCCGATGCGCGTGCCGTCGGGCGCGTAGCAGTGAACGCCATCAGAGCCGGGGCCGGCCCAGCCTGCACCCGCCCACAAGTTGCCGTCCTCGTCGCACCGGATGCCGTCGGCCATGCCCGGATTCATGTCCACGAAAAGCCTGCCGTTCTCCAAGCGATTGTCAGCTGTCACGTCAAAAACGCGAATATGGGAAGGGCCGTTCGGGTCGTGCGAACGTCCGGTATCGACGATGTAGAGAAGGCTTTCGTCGGGCGAAAAGCAGAGGCCATTGGGCCGTAGAAAGTCGTCGGCGACGATGGTCGCCGTGCCGGTATCCGGCTCGAGGCGGTAGACGCGGTTGGGCAGCTCCGCCTCGGCGCGCTGTCCTTCGTAGTTGAGCAGGAGGCCATAGCCGGGATCGGTGAACCAGACGCTGCCGTCGGAGTGGACGACGACGTCGTTGGGCGAGTTGATCGGCTTGCCCTCAAAGCTGTCCATTAGAACGGTGATGGCGCCGTCGTGCTCAGTGCGGGTGACGCGGCGCCCTGTGTGCTCGCAAGTGACCAGCCTCCCCTGGCGGTCGCGCGTGTTGCCGTTGCTGTGGTTTGTCGGGCTGCGAAAGACGCTGACCTCCCCGGTCTCTTCGGTCCAACGCAACATGCGGTTGTTGGGAATGTCGCTCCAGATCAGGCAGCGCGTGTCGCCAAACCAGACCGGCCCTTCGGCCCAGCGGCAGCCGGTAAAGAGACGCTCGACCGCGGCATTGCCAATCCCGTACTTGCTGAAGCGTTCGTCAAGCGTCTCCACTGCCGGGTCAGGATAGCGGATGACTCCCTGGTTCCAATCTCGGTCTGATAGATATGGCGTGGCCATAGAAATCTCTCCTTGCTGATTGACGAAGGGTGAGCGGTTTGCAGTCTCTATAAAGGCCAAAACATGGGTATGAACAATGTCGCCAGTCCCCACATGATGAGCGTCAAGGGTATGCCAATACGCAGATAATCGCCAAAAGTGTACCCGCCCGCGCCGCGGACGATTGCATTGGTTTGATAGCCCATTGGCGTCATGAAGCTGGCCGAGGCGCCGAATGCGATTGTCATGAGCAGGGGCTGGGGATTCACCTGCAAGGTGGTTGCCAGTGAGAGCGCGATGGGCGTTAGGAGTACGGCCACGGCATTGTTGCTGATCAATTGCGTGAGCAGGCTGGTGAACAGATAGAACAGTGACAACATGACAACGGGACTGACCTGGCCGGAAAGTGATATCAGTTGATCTACGAGCAGTTGGGCCAGGCCTGTTTTTTGCATGGCCGTGCCCATGGGAATCGTGCCGGCCAGGAGGAGCAGTGTCGCGCCGTCGAGGGACGACATCGCTTCGTCGGTGCGCAGGCAGCGGGTGGCGATCATCAGGGCGGCGCCGCCCAACGCCAGAATGACGATGGGAATGTCGGTAAGGCTGGCCAACAGGATCACAGCTCCCATGATCAGCAGGGCCAGCCGATTCTTCGCCCGCCTTGCGATTGCGGACTCCACCCCCTCGACCAACAGGAGCTTGAACAGTTCACTAACCGCTTGCAGGCCGGAGCGTGTGCCCTGTAGGAGCAGAACGTCCCCGCTGTGAAGGCGAGCCTGGCGCGGGCCGCCGCGCCGCTGGCCGCCGCGCCGCTGCAAGCCGAGCACATGGACCTGGTGACTGTCTTCAAACTGCAACTGGGCCAGCTGCCTGCCAACGGCAGTCGAGTCCGGCAAGATGACGGCCTCTACAATGCGGGAAGCGGGCGAACTCTCGGTCGGTGACGGGGTTGCGCCAAACCCCGAGACTGCCCCGCCAGCCGAGTAGGTTTCGATGAAACGGGCGATCAGCGGGGGCGGGCCGCAGATGACCAACACATCGCCCTCCTGGATTCGCAACGATTCGGCATCGTGCGGCTCGAACCGACCGATCATGCCAAAGCGGGAAGGGTTGGGTTGGCTGGTGCGATGTGGTTGTCCGTCACGCAGAAGTTCCAGCAACTCGATTCGTCCCTCAGCCGATTCGCTGTTCCCTTGCAGCGCGCCACGCAGATGGGACAAGCGCCGGTGGTGTCGCTCCGACCGGCGGCGGGGAAAGCGGGCGCCCGCGCCTTCGCTGAACAGTTCGCCAACCATCTGGCCGAGCAGTGGGTTCAACTTTTCCACCTTCATTTCGGCGACAAAGGGCGTGCGCAGATGGCGGCCCGCATCCAGCCCGCCCATGGGCGCACGATCAGGCAACAGCTTTTGACTGGTGACCACGACAAAGATGCCGCCGGCGACGGTGAAGATCAGGCCCAGTGGAGTGAAGGTCAAGAGGTTGAAGCCGGGGCCGCCCGCGCTGCGGTACAGATCATCAACCAGAATGTTCGTGCTGGTTCCCAGGAGCGTGATGGTCCCGCCGAGCACGGCAAAGTAGCTGAGCGGTATCAGTAGCTTGGAGGGTTGAATGCGAAAGCGTTGACTGAGAGACAAAACGACCGGCGCCATCATCACGACCACCGGCGTGTTGTTCATTATGGCGCTGGCCAGCGGGATGACGACACCGAGAAGCATCAGCAAACGGCGGGGGCTGCCCCCGGAGAAGCGCGCAAGCCCGATCGTTACAATCTCCAGGGCGCCGGTGCGCAACAGGCCGCCGCTGATCACGAACATCGCGCCGACCGTGAGGGTGGCTGTGCTGGCGAAGCCGGAAAGCGCCTCGCCGGTGTCCAGGATGCCGGTCAACGCCAGGGAGGCGATGGCAAGCGCCGACGTCGTCTCGGTCGCCAGCCAGCCATTAAGATAGAGAAACGTCGCCACCGCAAGAATGACAACAAGCACGATCATGTCGGCTGTCATTGATGCTCTTCTTTACGAGGGGAAGGAGGGTACACCACTTACAAGAGTGCAGAGTCTGTCGAATATGGAAATTCGCATAGTCATCAGGACTAGTGAACAGGATGCGACGATATCGGGGGAAGACGGATTCGTAATCAGAATACTGTCATGTCCGTATCGAGTCAAGCCAGTCAATGACTCGCCGCCGCGAATCCGCCCGACCAACCAAAGTTCATACTTGCATCGGCGCGCGATCGAAGATGGGGGCGATGCGGCGATAGGAAGGGGGAGACAGGAGGGGTATTGGGAGGTCAATGATAGGGGAATTCATTCGAGTACTCGTAACCCGCTCATTAGGCGCTGGTACGAGCGTTATACGAGAGATCACGAGCGATTGCGAGTCAAACTAGACCGAGAGTGAAAAGAAATGGGAGTTATTTACTTAAGTTCACAGCGAATTTCTTGAGCTTTAGTTTGTTCAATTGAGGCGGGTAGTGTATAATACTATTTATTGGTAGAGTGAGGGCTGTCGGGACGGTGGCACCCCTGATAATCCAGGGGCTGTTCGAGGCCACCGCCCCGGAGCAGCAACTTTAAGATAGCGAATCTCGAACAATCCGCGCTCCATTAGTTACGCGCTCCAGTCCTCACTCTACCATCACCCTCTTCATTTGTCCAGAATTACAGGGCAGAATTTAGGCACGGGCTTAGGCACTGAGTGCAGTATCATGCCATGCGGGTATAGCACGGAGCGTTTGGCGTTACATTTGGAGCACACTTCTATCTCGATGTAATAATTGTCGTATTTAGGGATCCCGACCCTTTCTTCTACCTCCCAGTTATGTCTTCGATGGGCGTCTTGATCTTCCATTTTTTACCCTGATATAAAATCCCATATTAGTTTTTTTACTGTTCGGTAATGTGACATATCATATACAAACCATTCAATACCCCAAATCATTAGGCCGTAGACACAAAACAAGATGTCAGCTTTATCACTCCTGCTTTTCTCTTTCAACATCATTCCACCTCCCTTAGATCACTATTGCAAAATGAACACAGTATTGCTTCTATGTCTATGATATTGATGCAAAAAGGACATTTTTTACGTATGCCCTTTTTTACCATTTCATTATCCAAAACACCCTGGTCCTTCTTTGCAAAAATTAGGTACGCTATTGCGACAGGCCCAAACAAGAAGAGTGCGACTATGACATTCGTAGTCCATCTACCTTTTCTCATAGCTATCCAACGCCCTACTACTATCCAACCCAATGACCAAAGCAGCGTCACAAAAATTTCTTCTCCAGACATAACAGAGCCTCCTTGCTGAATGAGTGAAAGGACGCTTGCCACAGCAGTCTCTATACACCTTAAATCAACAAGGAGGCATAATGCGCCTTCACTCGAATTTAAGAGCATAGAAAAGCCCGTGTTTCCACGGGCATACTGCTGTGGCAAGTGCTACGGTATTCTATTTGTAATGAACTGTCAACTAGCGAGAGTTAAAAAGCCACCGTCATTGAGACGGTGGCTTTTTCTTTGGCTGCTGCGTTTTCTTCTTCTGATGCTTGCTCGGTCGGAAGGCCAGCACCTTCTTTGTTATCTTGTCCATAGCCTCCATATCGACCTTTGGCTTTTTCTTCTCTGCCATGTGGCTTACTCCTTAGTCAGCCTCTCCCACGTGAGCCTCTTGCCAAATGCGTTGCGGGCAAGATGCTCGATACGGACCATAGTATGATTATACACGTTTCCCTCGTTTAGACGGAACACGAATTCGTTAATGTAACGCGTCATGTGCTTCTTCGACCAGTGATGATAAACGCCTGTATACCCGCGCTTGATTACTGCCCATACGCTTTCGATGCTGTTGGTATGTACGTCGCCATCTCGATAGCGACCTGCGTTATGGGGCACCGCACCATGATCGTAATACTCTTCTAAATTCCTATAACCATGATGCTCGTCAGTATATACAGTAGAACCTTCTTCAACATGTTGTAGAATTTCCTTCTCCAAAATCGTAGCCCCGACCCCTTCAACTGGCTTGGCAATAAGTTGACCATCACGTTGTCTCATGCCAAGAACAGGTTGTTTGCCACCTGCACCACCTCCTGGGTTAAGCCTCTGGTCCTTATGCTTATTACCCTCTTTACCTCCAATAAACGTCTCGTCGATCTCCACTTCCCCATCCAACTGAATAGCTTCAATATCGCACGCCTCGCGCAACCGATGCAACATGAACCAAGACGACTTCTGGCTAATGCCCAACTGTTTCGACAGTTGCATACTACTGATACCTTTACGCGCAGTCTCCAACAGGTACATCGCGTATAGCCACTTGTTCAATGGTATATGCGACCTCTCAAATACTGTGTCAGTTCGTACAGTGAACTTTTGTCTGCACTCCTTACACAGGTAATACGGGAAACGCTTGAGCTTGGTGACCCGTTCGCAGTCACAGTGAGGACAGTACACACCATCCTCTCCCCACCGCAACTTCTCAAGGTATTCGATGGCTGCCTTCTCGTCCGGGAATTTCTCGAAGAATTCAAAAACGCTGATAGTTCCCCCATGTAACCTACCCATAACGCGCCCCCTTTGGAAATGAATACGAGACGCCTATCGTGTCTCGTATGGTACTACCTATGTAGTTATGTAGGAATCAGATCGTTAGACAGGTACTCGTTCTGACTGCCTAGCAATCAATGTATCTAACGTTTTCCGCGTCTCCCTAGAAAGAGTACCTGAATCCTGTAACATTTGAGCAGTCAATTTCAAATGCTCAAGTGTCTCATCTAAAATGAGACGCGCGTCTTTCAGATACTCACCTGATTCTTCCAAGTTCTTCTCTATACGTTCAAAGCGTTCTTCTACTTGCTTATCCATCGTTAGACCCCCTTAAAAAAGGTTCACATCATTGCCAAACATGATAGCATATTTGGCAAAATTTGTCAAATTAGAGCAGAAATGAGGCTGCGTCGATGTCTTTTGTCTTAGGCCAGCCAGCCCGTCTCAGGGCTGTGAACTTAAGTTAGTAATTCCCAAAGAAATCCGTGGACGGTTGATGTTCTGGAAGCTGACGGCGTGACAGGAGGGGAATGTGTATGCATGCCGGAAGAGGATGCAGAACACGTTCGCTTGGCAATTGCGTGCGGGGTTCTGCGATAGGATATGTTGTTCAATCATAAAGAAGTCTGATTCAATTTGAGGCAATGAGGGTGAAACGTTGCTCCCTGTCCCATACACCCAAGATTTGGGATGCACATTTACAATGCGAATTCGAATCGGGCCGGGGTCGCATCCGGCACCCTGATTCGCATAGTCATCAAGACTTCAAGAACACCACTCCATATGGCACTACGGAGTCCGCTTGCGGATGGAAGCAGGCGAGGGCGTAGCTCGGTTGCCTGTAGAAAGAGTCGGTTTCTCAAAGACACGAGGAGTCTTAACAAGGTGCGGGGTATGCGACGCACAAGAGCAAAACGTCGAAGATGTTAAGAGCGGGCGAACGGACTCGAACCGTCGACATTCAGCTTGGGAAGCTGACGTTCTACCACTGAACTACGCCCGCATAACTGAACCTGCGCGAATGCGACTTTCCTATATGGCGCGATTTTCGATTTGCGGTTATATTAACGACACCGCGTCGATCTGTCAAGTGCGCAGAAACGCCGCTTGCGTTTTGTGTTCTGATCAGGTAAAAAAGAGGCGTAGTTCATCACTTTCTCTAATGAGGCCGGACACACTTCGCGCGCCGAATGCCAGATCGTGGTCAATCGATTTGGCGAAGTTCCGGGTGTCGCTTCAATCTGACGCCTACAGCAACTCTACGCAATGGGAGGGAATAATCGAATGATAAAGTTTGACTTTGGACGTCTGGAACAGGTAGAGCTGCGCACGGTTTGGGTGAGCGAAGACAGTGACTTTGCCTCATGGATTTCGCGTAGCGATAGCTTGACACTGCTGGGAGAGGCGCTCAACCTGGACCTGGAACTGGAAAACATGGAGGGTTGGGTAACGCCTTCGCCGCGGGGGGTGGTCTGTCGCACGCGCGGCGGCGGCGGTTATGTGGTGATCGCAAATCAGTTGGAGCACACCGACCAAAGTCACCTTGGGCAACTTCTCACCTTCGCGGCGGAATTGAAGGCGGTGACAATGGTCTGGGTCGCGGCACAGTTTGCGCAGGAAGAACGCAATACGCTCAATTGGTTGAATGAGGTTACGAGCAACAACATACGATTCTTTGGATTGGAAGTCGAGCTTTGGCGGATCGATGATTCGCCCCTTGCGCCCAGGTTTCATCTTGTATGCAAGCCCGGCGACTGGGAAGAAAACTCCTCCACGTCGAACAGACCAGCGAGTACAGCGGCCAGTAGCGCTGACAGCAAGGCACCCGGGCCGCCGTCTTCAGAGGACGACGAAACAACGCTTGAGGACCAACTGCAACAGGTAGAAAACGAATTGCAACTGGAGTATCAACTGGTAGAAAATGAACTGCAACTTGAGTATTGGCAGGCGTTGCGAATGCATCTTGAAAACAGCGGCAGTTTCATCCGCCCTGGTACGCCGCGCTCGCAGAACTGGATGAACTTCGACGTGGGTCACTGGCGGCTGCGCATGACAGCGTTCAACAATATGCGCGACGGCGGTATCGGCGTCCAGTTGGTTATCCGCGAGGGAGATGCCGAGGTCTCATACAATACTCTTTACCAGCAGCGCGGCGAGATTGGGTCGGAGATTGGCGATGCGCTTGAGTGGCGCGAACTGCCCGAACACAAGCAGGGACAGGTGATGCTGCGCCGATACAATGCCGATGCGACCAACCGGTCTCAGTGGCCGGAGCATCACGCCTGGTTCAAGGAAAAGCTGGAAGCGTTCGACCGCGCCTTCCGTCCGCGAATCACGACCTTCAGCGCCGATGACTAAAGTTGTCGGCGAGCCTGTGCCGGTCAGGCTGACGCAAGTTCAGTCAGGCACGAGCGGGCTTGAAAGCAGATTTCGCATAGTGAAATCAAGCCAATACGCTCTGACGCTACTTCTCTAGAATTTCAGCAGCGAACTCACCGCCAGACATTATTCGTCTGCCGTCCACATCGATCGTGCATTGCGTCGGAATCACATCGACATGATGTTCCGATTTCCAGTCCGCGCCGGTTTGTTTGCCGTAGGGATCGCCGAAAGCCACATGCACGCCGGGGAACTTCTCGTCCTGTAGCAGGTTGCCCACCAGCCCAGTCAGGGCGATGTTGGTGCCGATGGCGAATTCCCCCACCCGGTCGGCATTGTCCGCTCCAAAGATATAGGAGCGCACATCCTCCTGCAGCGCGCTATCCTCGCAGCGCACGGCGCGCACGAATCCGTCGACAACGTCAAAGGTGACGGGCGTATCGAGAATCCCATAGCGCTCGCTGAAGTAGTCGCCCAGTTCATCGACCACGAGCACGCCATTGGCGGTCTGCGGCGAGGTGAAGGTTTCGCCCTCGGGAAGATTGCCCCATAAGCCAGGTTCGTGATAGAGGCCGTGGCAGGGAATCCAGTTGAAATCCGGGTTAAAGGTCGCGGTGAAATTGGTGCCTTTCGGGTTGGTGACGCGTATTTCGGCGGCTCGTTGCACGACTTCGTGTACGCGCATCGTAACGTCGTAGATGTGCTGATAATCGACCCGCATTCCCTGCGTCATCAGAGGTGGCGTAATGTTGATCATGTGTCCGTGGCGGGCGCCGCCCGGATTGGCCTGCATCACCGCCGGCAAATAGGCCATGCGAAACTTCAATTCTCCGGGACGGCTGCTTGCGGTGTAGAAGCTGACATGAGGCTGGAAGCGGTCCAACACGTTCTGGAGTTTATCAGGGATCGACGTGATCGGGCGCGCGCCAAACGATTCCAAGGTGAGCGTTTCAACCTGCGCGGCGATGGCGCTGGCGGCTTCGGCCAGGGCCCGGCTGATCAACCGCGAACTTTCGTCGCCCAGGATCAACACGCGCTCATCGGCCTGTACGGCCATGCAGATGCCGACCGCCACCTCGGCGCCCGCGCGCATGTCCTCGAGTGTGTAAACCCTAATAGCCGTCATGGTGTCGCAAGCCTCCCTGTGTATATAGAGAAAGATGGTTGCTCAAGCAGGAACTGCGGAATTGGCATGCCCTTCTTAGCCCAAGATTACCGGCTCCTCAGGGTAGTGGAGCAAGCTGGACCGCTCACGCTGGGCCAGAGCAATGACAATCGTCAGAGGTCCAAGGCGGCCCCAAAACATGGTTAAGACGATCAGCGCCTGCCCCCACGCGTTCAGCTTCGAAGTAAAGCCTAACGAGTATCCGGCATTGGCAAATGCGCTCACGACTTCGAAGCCCAACTCGAAGATGTCGCCCTGATTGAAGAGCGACAGGACGATCGTAACGCCCGCAACCAGGAGCGTGCTGACGGTCATGATCGCAACGGCCTTGTTGAGTGTTTCTCGGGGCACGGAACGGCCAAAAGCGACCGCCTCGTTATCGCCGCCTTTGGCGGTTGCCAGCGCTGAGATCAGCAGGACGCCGACCGTGCTGCTGGTGACGCCGCCGGCCATGCTTGCGGGCGCGCCGCCGATAAACATCCAGAACAGGAGCATTAGCTGCGTGCTCTGGCTGAGCTGTTCCAGGGGCAATATGGTCAGGCCGGCCGTGCGGGCAGAGATGACGGTGAAGGCACTGACGGCTAGTTGCTCGCCATAGGAATAGTCTGCCAGCGCAACTCTGTAGTGCTCCCGATCCATAAGCATCACGCCCAGCCCGGCAAGCAGTAGAGCCGCGCTCAGCCCCAATGTGATGCGAGTATTGAGGGCCAGTATGCGGTTCCTGAAGTAGCTTACAACATCGTACAACACGGCTACGCCGACACCGCCCAAGGTGATGAGAACTGCCATCACTGAGAGGGAGAAATAGTCGGCGCCGAAACCGAAAACAGGGGCATGGCCGCTGCCTGTAAAGAGGTCGAAACCAGCATTGCAATAGCTGCTGACTGCGTGGAAAAGGGCCAGCCAGAGCGCCTCGCCGTCGGGAAACTCGGTTCGCCAGCGCAGCCATAACAGAAGGGTCCCGATTGCTTCGATCGAGAGCGTAACGATGAGCACAAAGAGCGCGAGATTGGCAACGCTGCCGAGCCGCCCCCACTGGCGGCTGAACGAGACCAGCCTTTCGGCGCCCAAGGACTGTTGTATCACGAATCGTTCATTGAGGGTGACGCGCCGCCCGACCAGGCGGAAAAGCAGAACACTGAAGGCGATAAACCCGACCCCGCCGACTTGCAGAAGAATCAGAATGATAGACTGGCCAAAGCGCGTAAAGTCGGTCGCGGTCGTCAGGACGCTCAGCCCTGTGACAGTGACCGCGCTGGTCGCGGTAAAGAGCGCTTCGATCCAGGAGATGGAGACGCCGGAAGCTGAAGCGGCCGGCAGCTTCAACAAGAACGTTCCCAGAAGAATTATGCCAGCGAAACCGATGATCAAAACGCGCGGCGTCTGTAACGGCGATTTGCGGCGCCCCTTTTCTTCGCCGTGGCGCCCGTTGGCGTTGAGTGGGTTGTCAGACCCTCCTGGCCGGAGCGTTTGCGGTTCCTCCAGATGGAACTTCAGCAGAAAATCTCCTGAAGCGCCATCGGTCTGCCTGAGCGGAGTTTCGCCTATGGACTCATCAGAGTCGTTGGTCATCGCCTGCGCCGCCTAACGATACTGGGATAGCCTCACTTGGCCAGGAGGCTCGATCTACGTCTGCTTCACCAAGCGTAATGTACACGCGAGCCACTATCCGTCCAAAAATTCGTGAGTCAGAAGTTATTGAAATGGGTGAAGGCGTAGCGCCCCGCCCTTTAATTTTACTTTGTATAAAAATTATTATAGGGAATGAAAATTTGTGAATTGGATACCCCCACTCCCCCTACTCAGGCTCGTGCCTCAATGAAAAAACGTGGCTAATCCAAAAGGCCAACCGAGGCGGAATTTTCATCGGTCTTGATCCACGAGGGCCACGCAAATGGATTCCCCCTATTCAGCCAACGCCCAAATTCACAGCAAACCGGGAACAGCCCTTTGCCCTCGGCCCGCGCCGCGACAGGCCCAATGCCATTATGCGCTTGGGAGGATGAACAAATGGCGAAAATAGGGCGCTAGGCGTCTGCGGATCACAGAGGCGCTGACGATCGTGCCGTTGGAAACGTGCTTGCGGCGGCGGCATCATTTGGCGCCGACAATTCTGTTGGGGAGTCTGCAATCACGGGGACCACACTTTTTTCTGCTTGGCGGGGAATGAGGCAAACTGAAGAAAGGTGGAGCGATGACAGCGATTGCCAAAGTGAAGAGAATAGCATGGCCGGCGAACAGTCTGTGGCGCGGGGTATACGTCAACAAAACTGATTTCGCCGCGCGTATCGGCGGCGTCTTGGCCGAGATAAATGAAATAAGGTCAGGGGATGGCTAGGCGGGTTCTGACGGGGTTGACCTATTTGCCATGGTTGGCGCTGCTGGGCTGGCTATCGAGCGTTGCCTGGTTTTTGTGCGACGACGCCTTCATCAGCTTTCGCTACGTACGCAACCTGGTCGAAGGCAACGGCCTGGTATTCAATCCCGGCGAGTACGTCGAGGGCTACACGAACTTTCTGTGGGTGCTTGAGCTGGCCGCGATCTGGGCCATATTCGGCGGGCTGCCGTATGAGGTCGCGCCGTGGCTATCGGTCGGCTATACGGTTGCAACCATTGCTGCGATGCTGTGGTGGGTCGCGCGTCTGGCTTCGCTTGGCAAGCGGCGGCTGGTCGGCTGGATGGCGCTGGGGCTGGTGTGCAGCAGTGCGACGGTAGCGGTCTGGACATCAGCCGGCGGGCTGGAGACGCGTCAGTTCACCTTTTTCATCGTGGCTGCGGTCGTACTGCTCACTTCACACGGGAAACGAAGCTGGGGTCTGGCGGCTACGTCGTTGAGTCTGGCGGGGGCGGAGTTGACGCGGCCGGAGGGGCTGCTGCTGGCCGGCTGCTGCTTTGGCTGGTACGCGGTGCAGCGACTGGTCAGCGAGCGGAAGATGAGTGCGGTCGTGGTGCGGGAGATGATTCTTCTGGTTGCGCCATTTGCGGTGCTGGTAGCGGCCCACTATCTATTTCGCTACGCCTACTATGGCGAATGGCTGCCCAACACCTACTACGCCAAGCACATACGGCCATGGTACGAATCGGGATTCCGTTACGTGTGGTCGGGTGCGCTGGAGACGGGGCTCTATATGCTCCTGCCGCTGGCCTATGTGGGGCTGCGCAGCCGCTGGCGTGAGAATGGTGATAGCTCGTTCGCTTTGGCGCTGCTCTGTGTGGTCGTCCACATGGCCTATTTGATGCCGATCGGGGGTGACCATTTCGAGTACCGGCCTTTCGACTTTTACTGGCCGCTGCTGGCGCTGCCTGCGGCCACAGGGCTTGTCCATCTCGGGTCTCGGGTATCGGAGGCTGCTGGAAGGTTGCGGCAGGTTCGCCAAGGGATGAACAGACCTGAGGTTTACGCGATCGTTCTCTTCCTGCCTGTGCTGTTCTACGCCAACTCGATACAGGGTGTGCTGTTGTTCAAAAACGCGGCGATAGAAGAATACATCCACAAGATGCACACGGAGCTGAACGAGGAGGAAGAAGCCTGGCTGCTGGCCGCGCCGGGGATGCCGTTGCTTATCGCCATCTCAAACGACCTGCGGAGCGTGTCTGCCGCCGAGCTTGTCGGACTGCGCTTCAGCGAGCACCGTGAATTGGCCGCCCATGTGATGCGACACTGGAAACCCTACGAAGGGTCGGAGCATGGAACCATTCCTGAAGGGGCGGTAAAGGCTGCCAGCGGCATTGGAGAAATCTATTTTCTTCCCGATCCCGATGTCGTTGACAGCGATGGACTGAGCGAATGCGCGGCACACAAACACGCGGTCTATGCCGCGCAAGTGGGCCCCGACCTGTGGATGCCCTTCACAACGGACGCCCCCCAAGTCATTCTCAATAATCTACTTCAGACTACGCCTGAATCCAAGCTCACCTGGACATTTTCCCAACCGCACCGCAAGCGCACGATTAACTACGACGGCGGCATCAGCCTTCTCGACGCATCATTCACAGCTCCCCAGCCCTTGTCAGTAATGTTGACCTGGAGGGTTGCCCCCGGATTGGATGCTGATTACAGCACTTCCCTCCGCCTCTACAATGTGGACGGCGAGGATGCATGGGCGCGGGATAGTGAACTGCTCGCCTTGTTTAGCGGAGGCATGCAACCCACGAGATATTGGGCGCCCGATGCGCCGGTCAGAACACTCGCTCTTTTCGACATGCCGCCCGACATTCTGCCCGGCCAATACGAACTGCGGCTTATCGTTTACTACGCCGACACGCTAAGGCCGACTGTCGTGGTGGGGGTTTGGGAGCCGGAGGTCGTGTTGGCGCATGTGCTGGTGCAGTAAGGGGGAAATTTTGAGAATGGACGAGAAAACAGAATGGCATGAAGGTACAATAGAGAACTATTCGATGAGGCTTAGAGATGGGCGGCCCGGGGATGATCGGGAAAGTTCGTCACCAGAAAAGGTTTGTCCGATTCTGTGACGAGTCGGACGAAAGAGGGTCGGGGGATGGCTAGGCGGGTTCTGACGGGGTTGACCTATTTGCCGTGGTTGGCGCTGCTGGGCTGGCTATCGAGCGTTGCCTGGTTTTTGTGCGACGACGCCTTCATCAGCTTTCGCTACGTACGCAACCTGGTCGAAGGCAACGGCCTGGTATTCAATCCCGGCGAGTACGTCGAGGGCTACACGAACTTTCTGTGGGTGCTTGAGCTGGCCGCGATCTGGGCCATATTCGGCGGGCTGCCGTATGAGGTCGCGCCGTGGCTATCGGTCGGCTATACGGTTGCAACCATTGCTGCGATGCTGTGGTGGGTCGCGCGTCTGGCTTCGCTTGGCAAGCGGCGGCTGGTCGGCTGGATGGCGCTGGGGCTGGTGTGCAGCAGTGCGACGGTAGCGGTCTGGACATCAGCCGGCGGGCTGGAGACGCGTCAGTTCACCTTTTTCATCGTGGCTGCGGTCGTACTGCTCACTTCACACGGGAAACGAAGCTGGGGTCTGGCGGCTACGTCGTTGAGTCTGGCGGGGGCGGAGTTGACGCGGCCGGAGGGGCTGCTGCTGGCCGGCTGCTGCTTTGGCTGGTACGCGGTGCAGCGACTGGTCAGCGAGCGGAAGATGAGTGCGGTCGTGGTGCGGGAGATGATTCTTCTGGTTGCGCCATTTGCGGTGCTGGTAGCGGCCCACTATCTATTTCGCTACGCCTACTATGGCGAATGGCTGCCCAACACCTACTACGCCAAGCACATACGGCCATGGTACGAATCGGGATTCCGTTACGTGTGGTCGGGTGCGCTGGAGACGGGGCTCTATATGCTCCTGCCGCTGGCCTATGTGGGGCTGCGCAGCCGCTGGCGTGAGAATGGTGATAGCTCGTTCGCTTTGGCGCTGCTCTGTGTGGTCGTCCACATGGCCTATTTGATGCCGATCGGGGGTGACCATTTCGAGTACCGGCCTTTCGACTTTTACTGGCCGCTGCTGGCGCTGCCTGCGGCCACAGGGCTTGTCCATCTCGGGTCTCGGGTATCGGAGGCTGCTGGAAGGTTGCGGCAGGTTCGCCAAGGGATGAACAGACCTGAGGTTTACGCGATCGTTCTCTTCCTGCCTGTGCTGTTCTACGCCAACTCGATACAGGGTGTGCTGTTGTTCAAAAACGCGGCGATAGAAGAATACATCCACAAGATGCACACGGAGCTGAACGAGGAGGAAGAAGCCTGGCTGCTGGCCGCGCCGGGGATGCCGGCGATTGTTGCCGTTTCAAATGACCTGCGCAAGAGATCCGTCAAACACCTCGTCGGACTGCGCTTCAGCGAGCACCGTGAATTGGCCGCTCTTGTGATGCGACACTGGAAACCCTACGAGGGGATGGAGCGCGGCATCATTCCCGACGGCGCGGTGATGGCGGCCAGCGGCATTGGAAAGTTCTATTTTCTTCCCGATCTCGATGTCGTTGATACAGATGGATTGACCGATGCCACAATTGCGCGCACCCCGGTCATGCACCCCAACACTGAGCGTCTCATCGCCCACGACCGCAATCCGACGCCAGAGTACCTCGAGCGGCGGGGTGTCAATATATGGGTAGATCCCCCTGCTGCCAGCGAATCCGAGGCGCGCAAACACGCGGTCTATACCGCGCAAGTAGGCCCCGACCTGTGGTTGCCTTTCACAACTAACGATCCCCAGTTAGTTCTTGACTTTCTTCCCCAGACAACGCCTGAATCCAAGCTCACCTGGACGTTTTCCCAACCGCACCGCGAACACGCGATTGACTTCGACGTCGGCATCAGCCTTCTCGACGCATCTTTTGAGACCCAGCAGCAGACCTTGTTCGCAATGCTGACCTGGAAGGTGGCCCCTGGATTGGATGCCGACTATAGGATTTCCCTTTACCTTTACAATGTGGATGGGGAAGAGGCCTGGGCACAGGACTACAGCCTGGTCGCCATGTTTATGGGCGCCATGCGACCCACCGGTCTGTGGTGGAGCGACGTGCCGACCAAAACGCTCTCCCTTCTCGAGGTTCCGCCCGACCTTTCGCCCGGCCAATATGAATTGCGCCTTGTTGTTTACGACTCTCAAACATTTACCCCGACTGTCGAGTTGGAGGGTGGGGAGCCGGAGACCGTCCTGGCACACGTGCAGCTGCAGTAGAGGGGACAGTTGAGCATGGACAAGGGCAAACGCAGCAGCAAGCAACTGCTTGTGGCGAAGGCTGCGATGATTCTGGACGGGGCGTCCTTACTCGCAGCGGGAGTTCTAAACTATATCGTCATATTGGCCGCTGCTGTTTTGGGACTGAACTGTTGGCGTGGCGCAAACGGGGTAGCGCGTAGGAGCCGCCGGCCAGCAAACATTCAGACAGCAGGAGACCCAGATGATAGATAGGTTACAAGCGTTTTGGAAACACGATGCAATGCAGGGTCCGGAAGAGTCCTATGCGAAATGGCCTCCAGAAGAAGGAGTTAGTGCTTCTTTGTGGTTGGTTTCATCCTCTAGGCTGCTTCGTGTTAGTTTTCAAACGCTCTCTAAAGTAAAGGGTCCAAGAGAGGTTGATCCTTTTCCTGGAAATGAGGATAACTGCAGGGCAATTGGAAGCGGCGCGCGGGCCTTATATGGCAGTCTTTTGTGGCGGGAACTTGGGAACAATGTGAAGATAAACAGTTTGGCCGAGGTAGTTGCGTTGTACTACAATGTTGAGGTAAACTAGTTTTTGAATCGAAGTGCCGAGCCCTGCGTACATAGCACCTGCGCGAGTCGGGAAGGCGCAAAGGAGGACGCAGAGGAAAGCCACGATAGCCAAGCGCGTCATCTCCTTTCACTCCAGCTGCAACGACGCCCCGCCCACGGAATCTCCAGGGCATTTATGCCCTGCGCAGGGGCCCCTCTCCCCTTCTCTACCCGATTTCTTGCCATTTCCGTTCAGTTCATGTACTCTCAACAATCGGTAAACGGTTCTTTCACGAAACGATAGTGCTATTCCCGACAGACGATGGAGTAACGCCCCGATGATCCTGTATTTGATTCGTCACGGTCAGTCTTCCAACAATCTGCTGGGAGACGAACTGAAGGAGCAGCCCGGGCCTTACCCGTATGAAGAGTACATGAAGCAGCGCGTCGTCGAGCCGCCGTTGACTGCGATCGGCGAGAGGCAGGCAACGCGTCTGGGCGAGCATGTCGCCAACCTGCCAATCAGTCGGCTTTACTGTAGCCCGATGTTGCGTACATTGCAGACGATGCGGCCCGTGGGCGAAGCGCTGGATTGTGCGCCGTCTATCTGGATCGGCCTGCACGAACACGGCGGCATCTTTCATCGCGCCGGCATTGACGCGGAAGCAGTCGGCTTTCCCGGCCTCAGCCTAGGGGAGATGAGCGCGATGTTTCCGGGATTTCGACTTAACGGGGTCGGCGAGTACGGCTGGTGGAGCGGCGGAGAGGAGGACCGGGCCGGGTGCCATGCGCGTGCGGTGCGGGTCGCGGAAGAGCTTCATCGGATGGCGGAAAATCTGGCTGAAGATGAAAGCATCGCCGCCGTCAGTCACGGCACGTTTATGGACAGCCTTCTTAAGGCGCTCGTGGGCCGGCTACCGGGCAACGAGTTTTATTTCAACCACCACAACACCGGCATTTCCCGCATTGATTTCCTGCCCTGGAGGGGAAGCAGCAGTATGGCCTTCGTTCGCTATGTCAACCGGACCGACCACCTGGCAGTTGACGACATGACCTATTGAGAGAGGAGACACCATTGCCTGATTTGCGACCCAGGCTTATTGCCAGTGATCTGGAAGGCGTCCTCGTCCCCGAAATCTGGATCGCATTTGCCGAAAGGACCGGCATCGAGCAGCTGCGGCTGACGACCCGCGACATCTCCGATTACGATCAACTGATGCAGATGCGATTGAAGATACTGAAGGAGCGCAATCTGCGCTTGCAAGACATACAAGCGGTCATAGCGACAATCTCCCCTCTGCCTGGAGCAGAGCAGTTTACCGCTTGGATTCGTGAGCGCACGCAGCTCGTCATCCTGTCCGACACATTCTACGAATTCGCCAAGCCGCTGATGGCTAAACTCGGGTATCCTACCATCTTCTGCCACTCACTGGAGGTCGATGAGGGCGGAACCATCACCGGCTACCGGCTGCGCCTCGACCAGTCCAAACGCAAAGCGGTTTCAGCGTTTCGCGAGTTGCAGTTTAGCACGCTGGCGGTCGGCGACTCATACAACGACATTGCCATGCTGGAATGGGCAGACGTGGGCGTGCTCTTTAATCCGCCGCAAAACGTCATCGAAGACCACCCTCACTTGCCGTTGATTCGCAACTATGGAGAGGCCAAGGCATTCATCGAGGCGTGGCTAGAGGACAGTTGAAAAGGGAGGCTGTTACTACTATGCGAAATTGGTTCCCGGCGGCGCCATGATCGAATCGCGGCGAAAGCCCGGCTCAACCGAGTTGGTAACCGTTCTCGGCTACATTCTAACCGTCTCCTATCCGCTCCTTGCGCTGTCCACCAGCGTGCGGGCGTTGTTTCAGCTCTTCTTCAAAACGGGTGTAGACAATTATCTGGCGCCGACGCTCAGCCTGGTAGCCGCGCTTTGCTATCTGACGGCGACGATCGGTTTTGCCCGGCGCGAACGCTGGGGTTGGCATCTCTCGGTCGGTGTTCTGGCGTTTGAGACGATACTGACACTGCTTGTAGGCGGCCTCAGCTTTACGATCCCCGATACCATTGGGGGCACCGTGTGGCGGCATTTTGGCGCCGATTACGGCTATTTTCCGCTCTTTCAGCCGATCATCGGGCTGGTCTGGCTGTTCTGGCCTTCGATCATGCGGCAGTACGGCGTGAATTTCAGCTGGACGGCGATGGCATGCGGCACCGTTTCAAACGGGATCGACAAGTAGATGAGCAACAAGACCGAGCCGCCTGCACAGCCGCAGCGGAGCATCGCCTTTCAAGTCTTGCGCAAAGCCTATTTCGCCGGGCCTTTGCACCATTCTGAGGACACGATTCGCGTATCGTTCCACCGGTATGTCGGCGTACTCTTCAGGGTGGTCGTCCTTTTGATCGCGCTGGGGATGCTGTTGCCGATGGCCTATCTGATCTACCGGGCAAGCGGGGTCGGCGTGTCTGAGGCGATCAACCTGTTGGCGCGTATCCGCACGGTCCGCATCCTTTGGAACAGCTTTCTGCTGGTGGTCGGCGTTACGACGCTGTCCACGGCGCTGGCACTGCCATTGGCCTGGCTGACCGAACGCACCGACCTGCCGGGGCGGCGCGTTTGGACGGTCCTGGCGATAATGCCGCTGGTGGTTCCGAGCTATGTCGGGGGCTTCGCGCTGATTGCCATGTTCGGTCCGCGCGGGCTCTTGCAGGAGTTGCTGTCCCCTCTCGGGGTGGAGCGTCTACCATCCATCTACGGTTACTGGGGCGCTCTTTGGGTATTGACGCTATTCACTTATCCGTATGTTTTCATTAGCGTCCGCGCCGCGCTGCACCGGTTTGACCCGTCAATAGAGGAGGCCGCGCGTTCACTGGGAAGTAACGGCTGGCAGACGTTTCTGCGGGTTACCTTGCCCAATCTGCGGCCGGCCATCACCGCGGGCGGGCTCCTCGTCGCCCTGTACACGCTCAGCGATTTTGGCGCGGTATCGCTGCTGCGCTTCAACAGTTTCACACGGGCGATTTTCGTACAGTATCTGAGCAGCTTTGACCGCAATCTCGCGTCGCTCCTGTCATTGGCATTGATCGTATTTACGATTATACTTCTGTTGCTGGAGCGAAACAGCCGAGGACGCGGCCGCCCCCGCTATTATCGCAGCGGCGCTGGCGTGGTGTCATCGCGCAACCGCATCGAACTTGCGCGTTGGAAAGGGCCTGCGCTGTTCTATTGCAGCGCAGTGGTGATGGCTGCGCTGGTCATGCCGACAAGTGTGATCGTCTTCTGGTTGTTGCGCGGCTTGGCATCAGGCGAAACGCTGGCAGCGGTCTGGGCCGGGACGGTCAACAGCTTTCAAGCCGGTGCAATGGCGGCTGTCGTCGCGGCCACGCTGGGTTTCCCGGTCGCCTATGCCGCGGTCCGATTGCGTGGACGGCTAATGAGCTTTGCGGCGCGCGCGGTATATGTCGGCTATGGCCTGCCCGGGATCGTGATCGCGCTCAGCCTTGTCTTTTTCGGCGCGAATTTCGCGCCGCGCATCTACCAAACGATGTGGATGCTGGTCTTTGCCTATGTGGTACGATTCTTGCCGCAGGCGATGGGTGCAATGCAGATCAGCCTGTTGCAGATGAATCCGCGGTTGGAGGAGGCGGGGCGCAGTCTGGGTCTGGGAAATCGCGCCGTCTTCTGGCGGATTACGGCGCCGATCGTGCGACCGGGCGTTTTGGCCGGGATGGCGCTTGTCTTCCTGACAACGGTCAAGGAGTTGCCGGCGACACTGCTTTTGAGTCCTACAGGCTTTTCCACATTGGCGACTCAGATTTGGTCTGCGACCGATGAGGCCTTTTTTACGAGGGCGGCCGCGCCGGCGCTCATGCTCCTCGTGATGTCAACTTTCAGCATCTTTCTTGTCCTCATGCAGGAGGAAAGGGAGATGGTCGGCGGCCGCTAAACTTATCTCGCCTATGTCATAAGGCGCTATTAGTGAGATGACATTTTTCGCAAGAGCATCCGGTGCCGGGCTTCGCCTGGACGGAGTCACCAAGCGATTTGGCACCCAGGCGGCCCCGATCGTGGCTGCCAGCGCGGTCTCGCTCGAAGTTGACCGCGGCGAACTGATCGCCCTTTTGGGTCCGTCCGGTTGTGGCAAAACGACGACGCTGCGGCTCATCGCCGGCTTTGAACGCGTTGATGCCGGCGTCGTTGAGATCGACGGCAGTGTCGTCGCCAGCACGACGGTTCATGTGCCGCCACAAAGGCGTCGCGTTGGCATGGTCTTTCAAGAATATGCGCTGTTCCCGCACGTGAATGTCCTAGCCAACATTGAGTTCGGGCTGCGCCAAATGGCGGCAGACGTCAGGGCTGTGCGCACCAGGGAGGTCTTGGAACTAGCCGGGCTGACGGGTATGGAAAGGCGGATGCCGCACGAATTGAGCGGGGGCCAACAGCAGCGGGTTGCCCTGGCGCGGGCTTTGGCTCCGCATCCGGCCTTGATTCTGCTGGACGAACCGTTCAGCAACCTGGACGCCAGCCTGCGCGCAAGGGTGCGCACCGAGGTGCGCGCGATCCTGCGCGCGGCCAACACGACCGCGATTTTCGTCACCCATGATCAGGAAGAGGCTCTGAGCCTGGTCGACAGGGTGGCGGTCATGCTCAACGGCACGGTTGAGCAGGTGGCCGCGCCGCTTGAACTTTATGCCAACCCGGCCAGCCGTGCGGTGGCCGAGTTCATCGGTGAGGCCAACTTTTTGCCGGGCGTGGGACGGGGCGAAACGATCGAATGTGAATTGGGCATTCTTGCTACGCGCAAACCTGTCATTGGCCCGGTAGACATTCTGCTGCGACCGGAAAATATCGAACTTCTGGCGGCGCAGCCCGGTCTGCCCGCGTCGCGAGTTCGACACATGCTCTTTTTTGGCCACGACAAATTGGTGACCGTGCAACTCCCGACGGGAACACATTTGACTGCGCGCTTGGGACCTCTGGACGGCTACGTTTCGGATCAGCCCCTCCAGGTTACGGTGCGCTCGCCTGTGATCGCATATGAGAGGAAAGATGAGTGAGGCATCCTCTCTTTTCTCTTAACTCTCTCCGCGAAAGGAGGCCTAGGTGTGAGTGAAGGAATCATCCTGGAAGAGGCGCCGGACATTCACGAGCAATTTCAGGTCACGTCGCCGGCGCTGATGGTGATCTTCGGCGCCTCGGGCGACTTGGCCAATCGCAAGTTGCTACCCGCGCTTTACAAACTCTCCCAGCAGCGGCTGCTCCCGCCTAATTTCGTCATATTGGGTTTCGCGCGCTCGCAGTTGACAGATACCGAGTTCCGTTTGCGCGCCCGTACAAGCATGGTGACAAACTCCGAAGTCGAGTTCCAGCACGCTGCCTGGGAAGCATTCGCGCCGCGCCTCTTTTACATTTCCGGCAAGTACGACGATATCGAGGGATTCGAGCGTTTGCGAGACCGGATCAGGGGGCTGGAAGAGCAGTGGAACATTGGCGGCAACCGGCTCTTCTATCTTTCTACGCCGCCGTCGGTCTACGAATCGATCGTCACGTTCCTGGGCGCGGCGAACCTGGTCGAACCTGCCGAGGGGCGCAACTGGACGCGCATCGTTATTGAAAAACCGTTTGGCAGTGATCTGGCAAGCGCCCACAAGCTCAATGACCATGTATTGTCGGTCTTCGAAGAGGACCAGGTCTATCGCATCGATCACTACCTGGGCAAAGAGACCGTTCAAAATGTCCTGGTCTTTCGATTCGCCAACGGGATTTTCGAGCCGATCTGGAACCGCAACTACGTGGATAATGTGCAGATTACGGTGGCGGAGAGCATTGGCGTCGAAGGCCGCGGCGGTTACTTCGAGAAGTCGGGCGCATTGCGGGATATGGTGCAGAATCATCTCATGCAACTGGTGGCGTTGACGGCGATGGAGCCGCCGATCGCGTTTGATGCCAAGGCGGTACGCGATCAGAAGGTGAACTTGCTGCAGGCGATCCGGCCACTGCAGCCGCAGGAGGTGCCGGACTACGTCGTGCGCGCTCAGTACGGGGCCGGCACTGCCGCAACCCGCCCTGTTCCCGCCTATCTGGAAGAGGAAGGCGTCGCGTCCGACTCCACCACCGAAACCTATGTGGCCTGGCGAGTCGAGATTGACAACTGGCGCTGGCAGGGCGTACCTTTTTTCTTGCGAACGGGCAAGGCACTACCGCGTAAAGCGTCCGAAATCTCGGTTACTTTCCGCAGAGCGCCTCACCTTCTATTCGACTCGACGGAAGGATTCGACGGCGCCGGTCGGCAGGGTTCAGGCGACGTTTCTGCCTTGACGCTGCATCCGCCTCTGCACCGGGACAGCCTCAGCCGCAATGTCCTGACGATGCGCATTCAGCCTGACGAAGGTATTTCATTGAAAACCCTGGCCAAGAGACCGGGGCCGTCGGTCAACTTGACGCCGGTCAATCTTGAGTTTACATACGGGCACAGTTTCGGTGACCCGCCGGACGCCTATCAACGGCTCTTGCTGGATGTCGTGCTGGGTGATTCGACGCTCTTCACTCGCCGAGATGAGGTGGAGATAGCGTGGCAGCGCATCACGCAAGTGCTGGAGGGTTGGCATATGCAGGAAGCGCAGGCGGCAAATGGAGACGGCCCATTCCGGTTGCCGACATATCCGGCAGGCACGTGGGGACCGGCAGAAGCGGGCGCTCTGCTGGCGCGCGAAGGTCAACACTGGATTGTAGAAAGAGACTGACAGCAGGTTGCGGACGCCGAAAGATGAGCGAGTTCGCCGGTCAACGGTCTCCTCTATACAGACGTAGCATGAACTTACGTCCGCTTCGGATGGCAGAACCTTGAGCGGTACAAGCAACTGGCCGTCTTCAAAGTTGTCCGAGTTCCTGTCAGGCTGGAATGGCAGCCTCTCCCCGCTGGTGATGTTGTACAGTCCTATGCGAAACAAATAGCTGCCCTCATCCAACCCGGTTGGCAGGTTGAGTTGCCTGCGGTCGATGTAGAGGGCGTTCGTGTGCCACTTGCTGGTGCCGACCAGTCCCGCAAGGGCTGCCCCGTCGAACTGGGCGACGAGTTCGCCAACGGGATCATGCAGGTGAATGTAGGTGATCCAATCGTTGGCAGGGGCGTCGCTCGTCTCCCAGAAAAGGCGCAGAGTCTGCCCCTCGGGTGACGGCCACAGGTCGTACCCCTGCAAGCGCAGGTTGTCCTTGGTGTCGGCGGGTGCAGGAACGCCTGGCCGAATATTCTGGAATGAACCGGGCCGGGTCGGCTTTACTTCCAGTTCTCGCAAGTACAGAATGTTGTCGACTCCTGAGCCGGGCACGGTCAGACGTTCGCCGGAAGATGCGACCATACCGGCGATGAGTGAATATGTCATCGGCGGCAATTCCAATGGAGCGATCAGACGCAACTCGTCGACGTAATATTTTTCAGGGTGCCACCACTGGGAGTCTGGACGGCCTACCCCGCGATTGCCGGTTGCCCAAGAGTGCTTGATGGCGGGCGTGTACAGGTGCATAAAGCCGCTCACCCGCTCATCGATTGTCCCGTGGGGTTGCCAGTAGAGGCGCACGATGATCGGGTCGCCGGGCCGAGGCGATGACCCTCGCACCATTTCCCAGCCGAGAAAGGTGACCTGCGGGCCACCGGAATTGCCCAAGACGACCGGCTCTCCTTGTACAGGAAATGCCAATTGTCCAGCAGGTGAATGCACGAGAAAGGGTCCGTTACTGGAGCGGTCCACCGCGTAACGCACGGCAATGAGGGCGAGAAGGCAGGCGATCATCGCGCTGGCGGCAAGAACGGCGGAGTTGGTAGAGAGTGGGTCGGAGTCGCCACCCTCGACCGCCTGTGTTCTTCGCGACGCGCGCCGCGGAAAAGCGAAGAATAATAGACCGAGCGCGGTTGCAAACAGTCCAAGCAGACTCAGACGCTCGCCGCGGCGTTGCCAGACTGTCCCTTCCCAGCGAATCACGAGCGGCTGGGACGGATCGCGTAACTCGGTCACCTGCATCCAACCGGCTGCGCCAGGGGTCAACGCGGCGCGCGTGCCGGCGCTCCAACCGGGATGATAGTGCAGCCGCAGCAAGATTGGCTCTGACTGACCAGAGAGATCGACAACGGCTTCATGGGGCGAGCGCCACAAAACGCTCGCTGCGGCCGGCTCGGGGCTGAGACCTGCGATCACGTTCATGTCCGCCCCTTTGACCAGAAATTCATTGCTGCCGGTCATGCCCCATGCGCCGCCTTCCAGCTCAGACCGGCGGATGTCTGCGGCAGTCGAACCGGCCATTTGGCGCGGCGGGGTGAAGGGCGTATGCGTAGGGAACAGGTAGGGTGAAAGAACCAGGGCGCAGACCATCAACAAGAGGACAGCCGGGAGCCAGCGCCGGCGTGCAGGCCAAACGTCAACGGCCAGCGCGGCCGCCGGCAGCGCCCCGAACGGCGCTATCGACAGAAAGCGGGAGGGAAACTGGACAAAGCTAAGTCCCGGGACATGCTCCCACAGCAGTTCGGTGGCGTTCAGGGTGAGCGAGAGAAGCAATAGCGCAAGCAGACCGCCGCCGAGGCCCCAGTATCTGCCCGCACGCCGCGCCGCGATCGGCACGCTGACCAGTCCCGCAAGGAGAGCCAGCCAGGTTGCGGCGCCGAAGGTGACGGGAGGCTTGAGCGGCGTGCCCGCGCGGCTGTCGAGGACAAGAGATTGCACGGTGAACAGATCGGGCCAACTGAGAAAATGATTGCTGAAGTGGAAGAACTCCTGCCGGGCATTGTCAATCTGCACAAATGTCAGGTCGGCGAGCGAGGGCAGCCAGAAAGCGGCGGCCACCAGCGCGGCCGCGAGCGCGGCCAGCGCGCAGCGCGCCAGGCCGTCCACCCGGCGGTAGCCGATCGCCAGAAGCAGCCAGTAGAGGGCAAGGACGGCCGCGCCCGTCATCGCGGTCAGATTGTGGGTGAGGGCGAGCGCGGCCAGTGCGCCGACTGCGGCCAGCCAGTTGCGCGGGCGAGCCTGCATATGGAGCGCCGTCAGGGCCCACAGGCAGACGGGCATGAGCAGCAATGCCAGAATTTGAGGATAGTCGCCGACGAAGTAGAAGGTACGCGTCAGCGTATGGGGGTGGAGCAGATAGAGCGCGGCGCCAACCAGGCTCGCGGCCGGGCTGAACGCGAAGCGAAGCCAGCCGTATATGCCGAAACCAGACAGGATGAGCGCCGCGGACATCACGAGTTTGAGCGCCTGATCCAGCCGGACTCCGGCCCCGTGGATTGCCCCCACCAGCCAATACAGGGCCGGGCTGTAGTGGTGAAAGGTGGGCGCGCCCAGGCCGTTGTAGACGGTTGGAAACCAGCGCGGCCAATAAACCCCCTGCTCGAAGGCGCGCGTTACAGCTGCGCTGCGGTGCGAATGCAGCTGCTCGTCAGGCGTGCCAGCAGGTAGCCCGGAGACCTGCCAAAACGGCCCGGCGATAAGCAATGTGAGCAGAACGATAAAGAGGGCGGCCAAGAGGCCTGGGGAGAGACGGGCTGACATTCAAATGAGTATACTGTTCAAGAAAGGGCTGAGCAAATCTGCCCGCTACAGGGTGCATAGCAAACGCGGGTTGAGTTCAAGGCCACTGCTGCGCCGATCGATTCGATGCAGGGGAAACGCCTGGTGCGTCGCTGTTATGCGGTACGAGAAGGGGAATAAGCAGTTGGCCGTTCTCGAAGTGGGGCTGATCAACGTCTTCAGGCTGAAATGGCAGGCGTTCGCCATTGCTGAAGCTGTACAGGCCGACGCGAAAGAGATAGTTCCCAGGGGACAGTTCGGCAGGCAGGTCGAGCTGACGCCGGTCGATGTAGAGAGCGTTGGCCTTCCACCTGCTGGTAGGCTGCAATCCGGCCAGCGCAGGCCCGTCAAATTGCGCGGCGAGATTACCCTGGGCGTCGGTCAGGTGAATGTACGTGACCCAGTCGTGGGCGGCGCCGTCGCCCGTATCCCAAAATAGTCGCAGCGTCAGGTGGCCAGGATCGTCAGTCGTTGGGATGAAGTCGTATCCCTGCAGGCGCAGGCCGTCATCGGTTTCGGCGCGGGCAGCGACGGTTGGCCGTTGCTGTTGAAGGAACCCCGGACGCGTCGGCGTGACGGCCATCTCTCGCAGATGCCACAGATCATTGATTGAACCTGGAACTGTGAGTCTCTCGCCGGAAGAGGTGACAAGCCCGGCCACCAGCGTATACGTGACCGGTGGAATGTCTTCGGGGAGGCTGAGGTGCATGGTTTCTATGTAATACTTGCGCGGATCCCAAACGCGTGTGGGCGGGCGCAGCACGCCCTGATTCTTGACAGCCCATGAGCGCTGCAGTGAGGGCGTGTACAGATGCAGGAAAGTGTGATAGTCATGGTCAAGCTCGCTATGCGCTTGCCAGTACAGGCGCACGCTGATTGTATCGCCGGGTCGGGGCGTCGTTCGGCTCAGCAACTCCCACCCCAATAGCGTTACCTTATCGGCCGCGTCGTCGCCCAGGGTTGCAGGCTGACCCTCCACGGCAATGGCCAGTTGGCCCGGCGGCGAATGGCGCAGAAACGGGCCCTGTGGCGACCGGTTCAATGCAAATCGGGCGACGACAAGAACAAGAACGCAGGCCGTCATTACGCCAACAGAGCGTGTTAAGTCGCCTGTGGCTGCGTTTACACCGGTTTCGCCCTTCCGCCGGTGGATCGCAAAGAGCAGCGCACCGGCTACAGTTGCGAGCATCCCAAGCAGGCTGAGCCGCTCGCCCCAGCGCTGCCAAACCGTTCCCTGCCAGCGAATCACCAGGGGTTCCGACCGATCTTGCACCTCAGTCACCCGCACCCAACCGACCGGGCCTTGAGTCAGTCGAGCCTTGTCGCCCGCGCTCCAGGCCGGGTGGAAATGCAGGCGCAGCAGCAACGGCTCCTTCTGGCCGGAGAGGTCGGCGACCGCCTCGTGGGGCGAGCGCCACGTCAATCTCGTCGCGTCAGGCTCGGCGATTTCGCCTGTAATGACGCGCATGTCTCCACCCTGGACCAGAAACTCATTGTCGCTGGTCATGCCCCAGCGTTCATCCTCGACTCAAATGAACGTGCCTCGTCAGCGCTCAGCGATTTCACCGGAATGAAAGGCGAGAACATCGGTGTATGGGTAGGAAACAGGTAAGGGAAGAGAACAAGAATGGAGGCGACCACCAAGGTAAGACTGGGCAGCCATCGATACCCTTTTCGCCAGACGTCTACTGCTGACGCTGCCGCCGGCAATGCGCCGAGAGGAGCGATCAGCAGAAAGCGAGCTGGATATTGAAACATGGCGAGTTCCGGGAACGATTCCCACAGGGGTTCAGACAGAGGTGTAGCCATTGCAAGCATCGCCAGGGCGAAAGCCCCTCCGCTGAGTGCCCAGACGCGGCGTTCCCTGCCAATACTGAACAGAACGCTCAGCAGCCCGGCCGCCACTGCCAGCCATGTTGCCGCGCCGAAGGTGTTGAGCGGTCTCAGGGGATTGCCGGCCCGGCTGTCCAAAATGGGGGACTGTACGCCCGTCAACTGCCACCATTGGAGAAAGAGATCGCTGAAGTTTCCAGCGCCCCATTTAAAATTGCCACTCTGCACGAGCGGCAAGTCGGCCAGCGCTGGCAGCCAGAAGCCGCCGGTCAGCAGCGCGGCCAGCAGCGCGGCCAGCAGCGCGGCCCCTACGCAACGCAGCAGGCCGTTGGGCTTGCGTTCGCCGACAGTCAGCAGAACCCACAAGATCGTCAGCATCGCCGCGCCGACCATCGCCATCAGGTTGTGACTGACGACCAGAACGGCCAGTGACGCCGCCGCCGCAAACCAATTGCGTGGGCGCGACTGGCGGTGGAGAGCGGTAAAGGCCCACAGACAGACTGGAAGAAGCAACAAAGCCAGCATCTGGGGGTAATCGCCGCCAAAGTAAACTGTCCGAACAAGAAGGCCGGGGTGAAGCAGATAGAGCGCAGTTGCGGCGAGGGAAGCCGCGGGGCTGAACGCATGGCGTATCCAGGCGTAGACGCCGAAGCCGGACAGGACGAGCGCGGCGGTCATCACCAGCTTCATCGCCTGGTCCAGCCCGAGGCCGATTCCATGCCCTGCGGCTACCAGCCAGTGCAATCCTGGGCTATAATAATGAAAGACGGGCGCGCCCAGTCCGTTGTAGACGGCTGGAAACCAGCGCGGCCAAAAGACTCCCTGTTCAAAGGCGCGCTCGATGGCGGCGCTGCGGTGGAAATGCACTTGCACATCGTGCGTGTTCGCGGGGATGCCCTCGGTCTGCCAGAACGGGCCGGCGACAAGAATGGAGAGCAGTGCGATGAAGAGAGTGACCCAGAGGCCCAGAGAAGATCGAATCGACATTTCAGGAAGTAGACGGAGTCATAGATTGCAAGGCAAGTTACTGATAGAGGCAAAGCCGACGCAATATGCTGCGAAGGGATGGTAATGGCACGACATGTGTTGATGATCGATCTGCATCACATCCTGGAGTTGAAATCAGTAAAAAGTTAGACACGAGGAGCGCGTAGCAGTGAAGATTTTGGGCACGATTTCTGTACTCCCCCACCTGCCTGCCCCCATTTCCAGATTGCAGGAACTAGCCTTCAATCTGTGGTGGATTTGGAATCCAGACGCCCAGGACCTCTACGAATCGATCGATCCTGAACTCTGGGAGCAGGTCAACGAGAACCCGATACGCTTTCTGCGGAGCGTTTCGCTTGCCCATTTACGCGCCGCTGCCCAGAACCACAGCTATTTGCAACGCTACGCGTCAGTTCTGCAAAGCTTTGACGCCTACATGGCGGCCGATGCCGACACATGGTACAAGCGCAACTACCCGGACCGACGAGACGAACTGATTGCCTACTTCAGCGCAGAGTTTGGACTGCATGAGGCGCTGCCGATCTACAGCGGCGGTCTCGGCATCCTAAGCGGCGATCACTGCAAAGAGGCGAGCGACATGGGGCTGCCTTTGGTCGGCGTCGGCTTTCTGTACCCGCAGGGATATTTCACGCAGCAGATCAATGCAGAGGGCGGGCAAGAGGCGATTTACGAAAAGATTGACTTTGCCGAAATGCCGGCCACGCGGGCGATTGGCGCAGACGGATCCCCGGTGGTCGTGCATGTCGACCTGCCGGGCCGTACGGTCTATGCAAAAGTGTGGAAGATCCAGGTTGGCCGCGTGCCCCTTTTCCTGATGGACACTGATGTTGAAGAAAATGCGCCCCAGGATCGTGAACTCAGCGCCCGGCTCTATGGCGGTGATCATGAAATGCGAATCAGCCAGGAGTATGTGTTGGGGATCGCAGGTGTGCGCACGCTGCGGGCGTTGGGATATGAGCCGACCGTCTGGCACATGAACGAAGGTCACAGCGCGTTTCTGAGCCTGGAACGCATTCGGGAAATGGTGCACCTGGGGGCGGAGTTCGAGACGGCGGTCGAGATCGTACGCGCCGGTAACATCTTTACAACGCATACGCCTGTGCCCGCCGGGCATGACGCCTTCCCGTTCGAGTTGGTCGACAAGTTCTTCTGGCAATACTGGGGGCAGATGGGCATTGACCGGGAACGATTCCTGGCGCTGGCCCGCCATGAGCACGATTGGGGCGCGGAGTTCAGCATGACCGTTCTCGCCTTTCACTTGAGCGCATATCATAACGGCGTGAGCGAGCTGCATGGGGAAGTCTCAAGGCGAATGTGGCAAGACCTGTGGCCGGGCACGCCGGAGGACCAGATTCCGATTGGGCACATCACCAACGGTGTGCATACTGAATCGTGGCTTGCTCCGGAATTGCGCGCTTTGTACAATCGCTACTTTCCATCGAATTGGCTGGACAAGAAGGACGACGGGGCGGTCTGGCAAGCGGTTGAAGCCATCCCCGATGACCAGTTGATGGCGGTTCACAGTGCGCGCAAGGCGCGGCTGGTCGACTTTGTGCGCAGGCGTTTGAGACGGCAGTTCTTGCGCCACGGCGAAGGCCATTGGAAACTGACTCAAGTGGAGGAAGCGCTCAATCCGAATGCGCTAACCCTCGGGTTCGCCCGTCGATTCGCAACCTACAAGCGCGCCACCCTCATCTTCCAGGATACCGAACGGCTCAAGCGTCTCCTGAATGATCCAGAGCGCCCGGTGCAGGTCGTCTTTGCTGGGAAGTCCCACCCGGCTGATGAGATGGGCAAGGCTCTGATCGAGCGCATCTACCGGCTGAGTCAGGAGCCGGATTTTTTTGGCAAGATCGTCTTTATCGAAAACTATGATATGAATGTCGCGCGGCATATGGTCAGCGGCGTCGATGTCTGGTTGAACACGCCGCGACGTCCGTACGAGGCCAGCGGGACCAGCGGCCAGAAGGCGGCGATCAACGGCGCCCCGAGTTTCAGCATTCTTGATGGCTGGTGGAGGGAAGGTTACGATCCTTTGAACGGGTGGGCAATCGGCGAAGAGCGGGAGTACAAGGATGCTGACACGCAGGACGGCGCCGACGCGCACAGTCTGTACAGTATTCTCGAAGACCAAATTGTGCCGCAGTACTATGATGTAGTCGTGCCCTCCGGCCCGCGCTCCGCGTTCCAGCGGTCGGCCTGGTTGAAACGGATGCGGCGCGCCATTGCCACTTGCGGGCCGCAGTTCAGTATGCGGCGAATGTTGGCGGACTATACGTCTTGCTACTATGTTCCGGCCATGAATAGCAACCGGGCCTACCGCCGCGACGGTGATCAACTGGCGTATCAGATTTCGCAATGGAAGCGAGCCGTGCGCGAAGCATGGCCGTCGATTGGGTTGACGCTGGAAGGGGCGCCGCCGGCGCAGGCCGAGATCGGCGATCAGATTGAGTTTTCGGCCCAGGTCCGGCCAGGGCGGCTCTCTGTGGACGACTTGGCGATCGAAATTGTTGTCGGCAAAGGCGGTGAGGACGGTCTCCCGCTGGAGTCGCGAACGATTTCGATGGAGGTGGGCGGCGAGGGCTACTCCGAGTATCTTGGTGGACACACTTTTACCGCTCAGGGTACCTTTGTGCCCGAGGACACGGGCAAATACAGTTTTGGCGTACGCGTGCGGCCCCAGCACGCGGCGCTTATCCATCCGTTGGAAATGGGACTGAGCGCGTGGGCCTAGCACAGCATTGCATATTCCGTAATTGGCGGGGCCCAGATGAGTACCGCTCGACAGTGTTGAGGGGAAGCACGTAGAACGCGGGGAGGAATCATGCGAGTAATGGTGACCGGAGGCACCGGTCTGATCGGTTCGGCGCTGGTAAAAAGTCTCCGTGACAACAATATTGAAGTGATCGTCCTGACCAGGTCCCCTGAAAGGACGCGGGCAACCGTGCCCAGCGGGGTTCGTCTGGAGAAGTGGGATGGCGTAACCACTGAAGGATGGGGCGATCTGGTGTCAGAAGTGGATGCAATCGTCAATCTGGCGGGTGAAGGGGTTGCGGACGGGCGCTGGACTGCGGAGCGCAAGAGGCGCATCAGGGAGAGTCGTATCAACGCGGGTAAAGCGCTTGTTGCTGCCGTCGCCGCGGCCAAAACGAAGCCAGGAGTGTTGATTCAATCTTCTGCAGTCGGCTTTTACGGGCCGTGCCATGACGAAATTCTGCGCGAGGACGCGTCCCCGGGGACCGATTTCCTAGCGCAAGTCTGTGCTGACTGGGAGGCTTCGACGGCAAAGGTGGAAGAGATGGGCGTGCGGCGTCCCGTCATTCGCACGGGCGTTGTTCTGAGCGCGGCGGGAGGGGCGTTTCCTCGCATGGCGCTGCCTTTCAAACTGTTCGCCGGCGGTCCCCTCGGCAGCGGCAAACAGTACTTCCCATGGATTCACATTGACGACGAAGTGGGCGCCATCCGCTTCCTGTTGGAAAACGAAAGCGCAGCCGGGCCATACAATCTCACCGCGCCCGATCCCCCACGCAACCGAGAGTTCGTGCGGGAGTTGGGCAGGGCGATGAGCAGACCTGCCCTTCTGCCAACGCCCTCTCTCGTCTTGAAAGCGATGTTCGGCGAAATGTCAACCGTTTTGCTTGACGGGCAGCGCGCAGTTCCGGAGCGTTTGCAAGAGGAGGGCTACGAGTTTGAATTTCGCGGAGCAGCTGCCGCATTGGGTGAGTTGGTGTAGGTATATTCTTGAAATCGCAGGGTCTGGAGATGTCTAGGTGAAACAGGGGAGCGCGCCCAGGACCACATATGCAAGACTCTAGCACAGGCGCAACAGAACAGTCTGTGGATTGGACAAGAAGGGTTGCGCCGACGGCTAAGGAGCAGCCTGCTGAACCGCAGGAGGCGAATAGGCACACGGCATTTTCGTCAGCCCATGTACTGTGGGCAGGTGTTGCCTTCAGCGCTTTGTTTACGTTGCTCATCTGGGCGCTCGATTCACGTCTTTCCAGTATCGAACTTCTGCCCGACACCGGCGCCACCTGGTACTAGTGGAAGCTGTCCTCCCCGACCTTCTGGACGCGCGCCACAGGCTAAGGATTCTACCTGGCCCATCAGCTAGTTATCTGGGGAATCATCTACTACGCTCAGACCTATCGAAAACACCGCTACACGAAAGGCATTCACAAGGCAAACATTGCGGCGTTGGCCGCCAACGCCTTCTTCATCTTCCTGCATCTGATCCAGAAGCACATCTGGTATGACGGCCTCGCCCAGGACACGCCGATCTGGAGCAGCCAGGGGGCGGTCATCGTTCTGCTCGTGTGGGTGCTGCTGATGGAAAACAGGCGGCGGGGACAGTTCTTCGGCAAACCTGCGCCCTTCTCAAGCGAGGTTGTCCGCTTCGCCCGCGCCTACCACGGCTACTTCTTCGCCTGGGCAATCATCTACACCTTCTGGTTTCACCCGATGGTGTCGACAAGCGGCCATCTGATCGGTTTCTTCTATATGTTCCTGCTGCTCTTTCAGGGCAGCCTCTTTTACACGCGCATCCACACCAACCGTTGGTGGACCTTTACGCTGGAGCTGCTGGTTTTGGTTCACGGAACGCTCGTAGCAGTCATGCAGGGCAACGGACTCTGGCCGATGTTCTTCTTTGGCTTTGCCGGCATCCTGGTCGTCACCCAGATGCATGGCTTGGGCTTTTCTTTGTGGAGCCGGCTGTTGATTCTCGGCGCGTTCGTCGCCTCAGCGTTGCTGATTTACGGTCAGCTGGGTTGGGGCAGGCTCAGCGAAATCGTGTACATACCGCTGATCGAGTACGTTTCCGTGTTTGCATTAGCCGGGATCTTCTGGCTCGGCCTGTGGATTGCCCGCTCGGTCAGGCAGCCCAGGCACGCTTAGTAATTCGAAAATATGCAGTGCCGTCCGGCCCGTTCAGTAGCAACGGAAAAGCCGTGTGACAGACCAGCGCAGCCGACGCGACCGACCGCCCCGCCGTAACAGCGCAGCCCGCAATCGGCTGACCGCCTGGCTGCTGGCGGTTCGTCCCAAGACGCTGCCGGCGGCCGTCTCGCCCGTGCTGGTGGGGACGGCGCTCGCGTGGTCGGATGGTCTTTTCGCTTTTGCGCCGGCAGCGGCGGCCGCGGTCGGCGCGCTCCTGCTGCAGATTCTCTCCAATTTCGCCAACGACTACTTTGACTTTGCCAAGGGCGCCGACACGAGCGAACGACTCGGACCGACGCGTGTAATGGCTGCCGGTCTCCTCTCGGCACGAGCAATGCGCGTGGGTATGGCAGTGGTCGCAGGCCTGGCAGTATTGGACGGCATCTATCTGATAGTGGTGGGAGGCTGGCCGGTGCTGGCGATTGGTATTGCGTCGCTGTCGGCAGCTCTGCTCTACACGGGCGGGCCGTTCCCTTTCGGCTATCACGGTCTGGGGGATCTGTTTGTCTTCATCTTCTTCGGATTGGTCGCGGTGGCGGGAACCTACTTTGTACAGGCCGGGACGCTCTCGGCCGAGGTATTGATGGCAGCCGTGCCGGTCGGCGCGCTGATCACCGCCATTCTGGTGGTCAACAATCTGCGTGACATTGAAACCGATGCCAAGGCTGGCAAACGCACGCTGGCGGTGCTGATCGGCGCTCGCAAGACGCGGTTACAGTATGTCATCCTGTTGACCTTGGCCTACGTCGCCCCATTCGTCCTCTGGCTCGGATTTGGTGGTGGGCCAGCCGTTCTGTTCCCGCTGCTGAGTCTGCCAGTGGCCGCCATGAGAATCCGTTCAGTCCATCGCGCGACTGGTACGGCACTCAATCCCGTGCTGGCTGAGACCGCCAGGCTGGCTCTGGCATTCAGCCTCTTGCTGTCGCTTGGCTTGCTCTTCTGAACATGCCCGACTTCGATGTTCTGTTCGTTGGCGCGGGCCACAACGCCCTGGTTTGCGCCGGTTACCTGGCAGAGGCCGGTTATCGTGTCGGTATGTTGGAGCGGCGCCCAGTCGTGGGAGGGGCGGTTGTTACGGAGGAGACTCTGCCCGGCTTTCGCTTCGATCTGGGCGGCAGCGCCCACATTCTCATCCACCATACTCCGATCGTCCGCGAGTTGTCGCTGGCGCGGTACGGTCTCAGCTACATCGACATCGACCCGCTCTTTTTTGCTCCATTTCCGGACGGAAGCAGGCTGTTTGTCTGGAAAGATGTCGAGCGCACCTGCGAAAGCATCGCGGCGATCTCCCCGCAAGACGCTGAAACCTACCGCCGCTTCATCGAGGATTGGAAACCGATGGCGCAGGCAATGGCGGACTTCTTTCTCCAAACGCCTACGCCGCTCAATGTCGCCCGAGCATTGGGGTTTCAGAGCGGCGTTCACAAGGACCTGTACCGCCGCCTGAAGGCGATTCTCGGCAGCTACGGCCATCTCCTGCGCAAAACATTCGTCTCGCCCCAAGTGCAGGCGCTCGTCGGTTGGATGGACGCCCAATCAGGCCCGCCGCCCACCGAATCGTTGAGCGGCCCATTCGCCCTGTGGCATCCCATGTACCACTGCTCCGGCATCAAGAGGCCCAGGGGCGGTTCGGGTATGCTGACGCAGGCGCTGGCGCGCATGATTGCAGCGCACGGCGGCTTGATCGTAACCGATGCCCCTGTCGCCCGCATTCTGGTGGAAGGCGGGAAGGCTGTTGACGCAGAAACAGAGGGGGGAGAGCGCTTCACAGCGCGGCGGGCCGTCGTTTCCGGCGCCCATATTCACACGACGCTGCGCCTCTTGGCTGGTCGGGTCTCGCCTGCACGCGTGGCGTTGGCGCAGAGGGCGAAAACAGGGAATGGGTTTGGGATGATGGTGCGATTTGCGATGAATGCTTTGCCTGACTTTGCGGAAGGGGATGATCGGGGCAGCGACTTCATTCGACCTGAACATCGAGCTTTGCAGTTCATCTGCCCCAACCTGGACTATTTGGAGCGCGCTTATGGTGACTATCTGGCCGGTCGCCCTGCGGCCGATCCTGCCCTGATCGCGATGACTTTCTCCGCGGTGGATGGGACGCTGGCGCCGCCCGGCAAACACGTTCTCTTTTTGTGGGGACAGTACTTCCCGTATGAAGTCACTTCCGGCGAGAGTTGGAACGACATCGGCGACCAGGTGGCCGACCGGATGCTTGCCAAGTTGGCGGAGTACGCGCCCAACGTAACCGGCGCGGAGATCGGCAGGCTCGTACAGACACCCCTTTGGTTGGAGCGGCAACTGGGATTGCTGCGCGGCAACGTGATGCATTTGGAGATGTCGGTTAATCAGATGTTTACGATGCGTCCTGCGTTGGACATGAGCAACTATCGAGGGCCGGTCAGCAGCCTGTATCTGACCGGCGCCAGCACACATCCTGGCGGTGGCATCATGGGGGCTTCCGGAAGAAACACGGCGACGGTCCTCCTCCACGATCTGAGCCGCAAGCGTCTGATCTTCCGGCGTTGAGCGTCGGAGAATCAGTGCCCCCGGCTTGCACAACTTACCAGGGAGGCTTGAATCGTTGTGATTGGCCCCGCGAAATGTTAGAATCTGCACATGAGTCTACAAACAGAGTTGGCAGGCGACCGAACGACAATCTATCGCTTTCGCAGCAGCGGCGAGGACATGGTAGGTTACGTGTCAGGCGGCGAGATTTTTCGCGTGCGCTGGCAGACGGGCATCCGAATCGGGCGCTGCGAACATGACGAAAGAGGCTGGCGCGTCTTTCGCGATACGCGCTTTGACGAGAAGGAACTGGGCGTGGTCACGACTGATGGCGTGGTTCAGAGTCACGGGCTGTTTGAAGGCGGCAGCCTGGGCTGGCTGGAAGCGGATGGAACAGTGCTGCGCGGCGGGTTGATTTTCGCCGAGGAGGAGGTAGGCCGTGTGGAAGGTCCTCATGCGGAAGCGGCGGCGGCGGCGTTACTCTTGATTTTTGTGTCTGAGGAGGATGAGGCGGGTAGAGAGATGAAGCGTCGTGGTTGATGACTGAAGATGTTTTTGGTGGAAAATTATGTCTGGTTATGTCTACACGAAATTAACACAATGCCAACTGTTCAAACATCGCGCTTGACTTTTCATTACCGCACGGCGGGCAGCGCCGACGGTGTACCAATGCTTCTTCTCCACGGCTCGCACGCGTCTAGCCGCTGGTGGGAGCCGTTCTTTGCGATATTGCCCGATTCGATCTACGCGGTCGCGCCCGATCTCAGAGGATGCGGGCAGAGTAGCCATTCGGAAACGGGATATGAGATTTCTGACCAGGCCGCCGATCTCGCCGCATTTGTAGAGGCGCTGGAACTGTCCGAGTTCGACCTGGTTGGACATGGCAGCGGCGGCGCTATCGCGGTCGAGTACGCCCTCCGTCATCGCGAGCGGTTGCACAGCCTGATTCTTGTGGACAGCGTGCCAATAGAAGGGGCGTTCAGCCCTTTGCAGGCGCTGCAGATCCTGACGCAGATGCGAACTGATCGCCCTCTTTTGAGCAAGGCACTAGCGGCGCTGATGCCGACTGCGCCGCCGCCGACGATGACACGAGGGGAATTCGACGCGTACTTTGAGTTGATCTTGGAGGACGCAGCCAACATGGCGCCGGCCGCCTTTACCGCAGTGGCCGAGGCGCTATCCCGGTGGAATCGTCTGGAGGAGGCCAAGCAGCTCACCTTGCCGACCCTGCTGGTGCTGGGCACCCAAGACATCATCGTCGAACGGGAGGCCGCTACTCGTTCGCTGCTGGCGATACCCGGGGCGGCCAATCTTGAAATCCTGCGCGGAGTCGGCCACTGTCCCATGATCGAATCCCCGGTCGTCCTCGCCGAGCGAATCATCGACTTCATCACTGAAGACTTCGACAGTTTCGAGGAGGCGCGGGACTACGCGCACGAAAGCAGTGGTGACGTGGACAGCAACGATGACACCCAACTTTAGAGAATGCGCGCCGGAGCTAGTTCGCCCACCGTGACTGTCGAGTCAACGCATGACTGCTGAACAGGCGGGCGACCTGCGCTCTCACTGGGATGCGCGTTACCGCAGTGGACAGACGCCCTGGGACACGGGCATCACGCCGCCGGAAGTACAACGCTTCTGGCAAGAGCAGGAACGGCCTCTTCCCGGCGCGTTCGCGCTAGATATTGGCTGCGGCACCGGACTGAATACGTTCTTTCTGGCAGGGCAGGGACTCTGCGCAATCGGGTTCGATCTGTCGGGGCAGGCGCTGAGGGTGGCGCAAACCCGGCTGCTTGCCAGCGTCGTCGTCGGCGAACATTTACGGTGCGGTGGAGCGACATTTGTTCAGGCGGACGTTAGCAGCTTGCCGGTTGGCGAGGTGGGAGCGGTTTATGCGCTCGATATCGGATGCCTTCACAGCCTGCCCGACACGCGCCGACCGGCGTATGCCGAGGGACTGTCGCGGGCACTGGCCGTGCGAGGATACTATCATCTCTACTCGTTTGATCGTGTAGCCAGTGACAGTCCGGGCGCGCGTGGAATGGACGAAGGTGAGGTCGCTGGGTTGTTCGGGGCCGAAATGGAAATCATTGCGGAGGAGTTGGGCGTTCCTGCCAGCCATTCCTCACGTCGCTCCCGCTGGTATCTTCTGCGGAAGCGCTAACGAAGAGTAAAGGGGCTGACTTCACGCGCGTCGCTGCCGCTCTCGGCAAGAAATGCGTCATCCTCTCAAGGGCATTCAGCCCGCGTTACGGCATCGGTGCCGCCACCATCATTCGGCTGTGGCCGGTTCGGGCTGAGGGCCGTGTTCGTATCGACCAGGGGCGGACGGTCGAAGACACTCTGCAGTTCATTGGCGATTTGGCGCCAATCCACCAGAAAGACGGCCATATTCTGCCGCCAGCCGTGCCGCAGCGCAGGTTCTCCGAGCACCATACCCTTGACGCCGGACTCACTCAGCTTCAGCCCAAAACGGGCGTACTTGAGCGAATCAAACATGCCCACATCCGTGTCGACCGAATAGCGCAGCGCCTCGAAGAGCCCCACGCCTTGTAGCACAAGATTCCAATTCAGGTCGGCAAGTTGCTTGCGCAGCGCCCAAACGACGCGCTGCTGGCGACGCGCCCGTTCCAAATCGCCTCCGCCTGCCCTGCGGCTGCGCACATAACTGAGCGCCTGTTGCCCGCTCAGCAGGTGCTCGCCGGGGTGGAGATTCAGATAGATGCCCTCCTCCGGGTAGTCTTCGAACAAATGACAGTCGACGTAAATCCTCAGTCCCCCCAACTTATCTATCAGCTTCGTGAATCCGTCAAACTGGAATCGCACGTAGTGATCGATTTCGATTCCGAGACGCTGTTCCAGGATCGTGATCAGAAGATTGGGGCCGCCGCCGGGCGCTTCCATTTCTCCCAAGTAGTCAATTACGTTGATGCGATTGGGCTGATGGCCCGGAATGTAGTCGATATACATATCGCGCGGGAAGGAGATGATGGCCGCCTCGCCCAGATTAGGGTTCATCATCAGCAGGATTATGACATCAGTGCGCCAATTGGGTTCTTTGGGCCTCCGGTCGCTGCCTAAAATGAGCACATTTGTGGTTGCGTTCAGATCCTCAACTGCCGGCGTGGGTTCGGGAGTTGGGGTTGGGGTAGGGATAGGCGTCGCCGTTGGCGGGGGCGTTTCGGTTGGCGTGGCTGTCGGCGTTGCCTCCACTTCGGCCTGTGCGAGCGGCTGCTGTTCCGGGACAGCGATCGACGACTGCGGCGGCGGCCTGTCCACTAACGCTTCACTGGAATGCGCTGTTTCAACCGTTTCGTCGCCGTCGCTGTTCAGACCGGAACGGACCACGACAAAGCTGAGAAGAATGGCGCTGCCGAAAATCAAGAGCAGGTAAGGCCGGATGAAAGCCGGAAGCCCGCGACGCAGCACCTTGCGCGAGCGCCGTAGTGGAACTGGGAAGTTTCGCCTCAAGCTCATAACAGAAGTTTAAGTCAGAGGCGCCGGGCGGGAGGCATGTGTCTCGCCGGCGCTCTGATTCGGTCTGATAGAGGGCAGAGAGTAGTCGAGAAGCGAGGGTTGGGAGGTAAGACCGGTTCTTGCTCCTCCTTTCTCTTTCCCCTGCGCGGCAAAGCCCATTTTCTACACGTCAAGGTCCAACAGTATTCGCCGCAACAGGTCCATCGCCCGGTTGCCAATCCAGGCATTGGTCTGGCGGTCGGCCCCGCCGAAGGGAAAGCGTACGACTTCAGTGCGGTTCGGTCCGGCGCAACCGATCCAGGTCTCGCCGCCCTGATTTGAATGGAAGGTCTCTTCGGGCCGCCCGCTGGTTATCACGGCCAGGCCGTGGGAGGCGCCATACTCTGCGCGCAGACGCACAGCCAGTTGTCTGGCCGCGTCGCTCCCGGGCGGTTGGTCAAGCAGTGGCCGCAATGCCTGGCCCAACTTGTCGGCAGTAAGGATGCGTCCGCGCTCCTCCGGCCCCGCTGCATTCTGCAACCGTTCAGCGATTGCGCCATCGGTCATCGTCTCCAAAAGCGCCACTTGCGCGTCGGCCTTCTTCAGCAGTTGCGCCAATACAGTTTCGACCGTTTCTTCGGGCGTTGTGCTATAGATATAGTCGCCGATTATGGCGCGCACACGGTCTTCCATCGCGTCCAGCAGTTGTTCGGCTTGAGCGGCGCTTGGGGCACGGGCCGCGATGCGCACGTCGGCTTGGCCCAGATGGGCGGCCAATCCCATCGTCGGATTTGCACTGTGCATCAGGTCGCCCAATTCGGCATCAAGATTGCTCTCGCCGATCCCCACCGTGCGCAGAATGCGGCGGCGAATGGCGCCCACCCCTCCGGTCAACTCGCGCATATAGGGCAACACCAGTTCGCTCATCATCCGTTTCATTTCGCGGGGGACGCCCGGCATGGCGACGACCCTGCTGCCGCGCCCGTGCCGACGATCAAAGGTGACAAAACCTGGCGCGGTACCAACCGGATTCTCAAGCACAGTTGCCGACTCAGGTATCAGCGCTTGACGCAGATTGTTCTCGGACATCTGCTGATAGCCCCAACGGGCGAAACGCGCGCGCAGGTTGGCCTCGATGTCGGGATGCCGCTCGAGCGGACAGCCGGTGGCGTTGGCGATTGCGTCGCGGGTGATGTCGTCTGCAGTCGGTCCCAGCCCGCCAGTGATAAGAATGACATCGCTGCGGGCGAGCGCCATCTCCAAGACCCCCCTCAGGCGCAGTTCATTATCGCCCACGGTTGTCTTGTAGTAGAGATTGACCCCAATCTCGCGCAACTGCTGGGCGATCCAGGTGGCGTTGGTGTCGACGATATCGCCGAGGAGGATTTCGGTACCGGATGTTACAAGCTCGGCTGAGATGCTCTTGGTTTCAGTCATGTTCTTCTTAGGGTTGTGTAGTCATGAACTGTTGAACGGAACTAATTTTCAAAGCATGAGGGCAATCTGCCCGCGAATGCTGCGCACGCGGGTCGCGAGCGCGGTATTGCCTTCGCGGCCGAACCGATCTTCCAACGATTTCAAGGCGTCCACAAACTCCTGCGAAAGGTTCGAGCGGTTCTCTTGCAGCAGACGGCGCAATGTACCTTCATCGGGCGCTGAGAGGAGGCGATTGAGCAGCTTCAGCTCCGGTGGGAGGCGTTCTTCTACGATTTCAAGCGCCTTTTGGTAGATCATCCTCAACCTTTGCACTGCAAAGGCGGCTTTTTTCTGCTCGGCCTGTTGAATGTTTGAGGCCAGCACGGCCAGAAACATCTCGTCGACCTGGTCTGCGTGTTCTTGCAGGGCCGCGTCGGTGTCGGGCGCCTGCAGGACCTCCTGCAGCACTGCCTGCACCTGTTGCGCGGCCGCCTGCTGGCTCTGGCTGCGCTGCTCGCCGATCTCGACGACGCGTTCACGCAAGGCAATCAGTGCGGAGCGTTGTTCCGGGTCCTCTGTTTGCTCCAGACGATCGGCAAGCCCGAGCAGGAACTGGTAATCGGTCTGCGCGGCTACGGCGTTGAGGAGAGCAGTGGCGATGGCTTCCCCGCTCTCGCCTTCCAGCCAGTACTCAAGCAGGAGCGAGAGAAGCTCCTCACGGGTCGTGCCTGGACCGATATTGGCCAGCGCCTCCCGCACTCGATCCTCCATCGCCTTCAGTTCTTTACCGGCATCGGTGGATTCCAACAGGGAGCGGCGCAGGTTCAACAGCGCCTCATGTTGTTCCGGTTGACCCTCGGTTGAGACGGCGTTGATCACCTGGCCCAGCAGCGCGAAGAAACTCGAATCGACCAACTCTTTGTTGCGATCCACCACCATTTGCATCGCGCTCACGTCACTGCCGAGACGGATGAGGCTGCCGATCATTTCCGACTGCTCGCGGCGGCGGCGCAGCATTTCCGGCGTGATTCCCTCAAATCCCCACAGCTTCTCATTCAGCGAGTCCCATTCGAAGAACTGCTGCGGCTGGAACATATAGCCGCGGTGCTGGGTGGAAGGGAGCCGCCCCATCAACGCCTGGCTCATGTCGCCGATCGTTTTCTGCAGCTGCATGTCGTCGAGCCGCGTCTGGCCGGGAATGACGACGCCCAGAAACTCGTGCTCCGGGTCGTGGACCATAAGTGGCACGCTGAGGGGTCCGCCCGCGCCGCAACCAGAGCAGACGGCCGTGTTGATCTGCCCGCCCAACACGAGCGGCCGCAGTTCTGGATTGGCGCCGAAGTCGACAATCGTGAAAATAGCCGCGGTATAAGATGTCCCGCAACCCGGACATTTCACCTGTGCGCCGGCAGGGGGGAAGAGCAGGTTCATTTCGGGCTGCTGCGGGGGCGCGTCCTGTGGTTCGCTCTCTGGTGCGGCTGTTGCAGCGTCGGGTTGCAGGGGCGGGGCCTGATCAGGCGCCGGAGGTGTCTCCGATTTCGTCTCAGGCTCTTCCGGTTTACTGGGTCGGGGGGTCGAAAATCCTTTGGGCAGTTCAATTCCTCCTGCCGGTTGATCCGGAGGCGGGCTGCCAGGTGTCCAGATTTCAGTCATGGCGTTCAGTCCAATTCCTCTTGAAAATCCAGCTTTGTTTTTAACGCTTCCTTGACGAGCGCGGCCAATGCCCAGCGCCGTTTTGTCAGCGCGTCCACAAGCCAGGCCTGATGTGTGGCGCGCGCCGCGAGCCTTCTTCGCTGCTCTGTGGTTAAGGTCGACTCATCGGCCATTACTCCCAGCGGAGCCAGAACGCCCCCAACCGTGGCCGCCAACTCAGAAAATTCGCGCATTCCCGGCGATTGCTCCGGCTCAATGCTGTTCGCCACCTGTTCCAAAGCAACGCCCAAGGGGAGGAGCGCGGCAACCTGGTCCGATTCGATAAGATGCCTCACCGCGGGAATGATCTGATTGAGCGTCGCCAGCACCATCCGAGCGTCCAGCTGCAAAGCCAACCCCAATGCCCTGGCAAAGGCAGAAGCCGCCGGCGTATGGTGGCCCATGCGCAGATGCAGAAAGCCATCTACGCGAAACGACTGTACCAGACCGGCGCCATCCCCGATGGCGAGAAAGGTTTCCTGGGCCGACTGATTATGGGCAAGAGCGCCGTCGACATCCCCGCAGGACTCTTCCAGCGCGGCCAGTTGCGCCATCGCCCGCGCATAGCCGGCGCGGTCATGCTGCGCGCAGGCCGCGTCGGCCGCCTCTGTGTAGCGCCGGGCTGCGCCGGCTGCGTCGTTCGCCCCTGCGAGCGCAGCCCCCTCTTGCAGCATTTGGGAAACCGCCGCGGACGGTAGCAAAGAGTCCAACTCAGTCCTGATAGACGGCATTGCATCCCCAAATGAAGGTGAACCGAGCGCCTGTACCATGAATTCTAACGAATCAGGCGCGAATTGGCTATTTGGACTTGTCGCGCGCGCACGCACAGCCTTTGACAGAGAAGGGCGGTGAGTTCGTTACCCAAGCGGCGCACCGGTTGACAGCAACTCTTCTTCAGATAGGATCGTGACGCCAAGCCGCTGCGCCTTGGTCAACTTGCTGCCCGCGTTTTCGCCCGCCAGCAGATAGTCGGTCTTGCTACTGACGCTTCCGGTCACCTTCCCGCCCCACCTTTCGATGCGTCCCTTGGCCTCATTGCGGCTCATGCTAGGCAAGGTTCCGGTAATCACGAACGTCTTTCCGGAGAAGGGCTGCATGTCTGGGGCGTCGGCGCCTCGGCGGCGGGGCATGGTCAGATCGACACCAAGATCGGCGTAGGCTTGCACGAGCGCCCGGTTCGGCTCCAGCGCGAAATAGGCAACTACGGCTTCGGCGATTTTGGGCCCGACGCCTTCGATCTCGCTGAGCGTCTCCACGTCGGCGGCCATCAGCTCGTGAAGGGTGTCAAACTGTGCCATCAACAGTTCCGCCACGACAGAGCCGACAAAACGAATCCCCAATGCTGTCAGGAGACGCGTGGCACCCCTGCTCTTGCTCTCTTCGACGGCGAGGCGCAGGTTTTCGACCCGTTTGTCGGCGTAGCGTTCGAGTGCTTCGATGCGCTCCCAGGGCAGTCGATAAATGTCGGCCAGGGTGCGGATGTAGGCTTCGTCAACGAACAGTTCGGCCTGCTTGCTGCCAAAGCCGACGATGTCCATCGCGCCGCGGGATACGAAGTACTCGACTTTGCGTACGAGTTGGTCGGGACAAGCGTTGTTGAGGCAGTAGGTGGCGGACTCCTGCGGCGAGCGCACGAGCGCCTCGCGGCAGGACGGGCAGGCGTTCGGCATCTGCCAGGGCCGTTCGCTGCCGTTGCGCAGCTCGGTCAGGGGGCGCACCAGTTTGGGGATGACATCTCCGGCCCGCTTCACGAGGACGGCATCGCCGATGCGAATGTCGAGCTCCTCGATGTAGTCGGCGTTGTGAAGCGTGGCGGCCTGGACCGTTACACCGCCGATGGGGACCGGATCCAGAACGGCATTCGGGGTGATTGCGCCGGTGCGTCCCACTTTCACGCCGATGTCAAGCAGCCTGGTCGCGGCCTCTTCGCCGCCGGTCTTGAAAGCAACCGCCCAGCGGGGATCCTTGCCGGTGAAGCCCAGCCGCTCCTGCTGCGAGAGCAGGTCAACCTTGACTACCATGCCGTCCAGTTCGTAGGGCAAGCGCGCCCGCAGCTCGTGCCAGCCGGTGACAAATCGGACCAACTCCTCCCACTCGTCGTCGCTGAAGCGGCGGGACTGCTCGCAGACGGGAAAGCCGAATGCGCGCAGACGTTGCAGTGAGTCCCAGTGCGAGAGCGGAGCGTCGTCGACGCCTTCGAGCAGGAAGGTCTGATACGTCCACAATTTCAGAGGACGCTCGGCGCTGATGGCGCTGTCCAGCAGGCGCAGCGAGCCGGCGGCGAAGTTGCGGGGGTTGGCGTAGGTGCGCTCGCCCTGCTCTTCCTGCGACTGATTGAACGCTTCGAAAGCGGCGACTTCCACATAGACTTCGCCGCGCAGTACCAGCCGGCGGGGCGGAAGTTGCTGGGGGCCGTCGACGGCATCGGCCTGTGCCGTCACCGGAATCTGCAGCGGCAACTGGTTAACCGTGCGCAGATTGGGCGTGATGTTTTCGCCCAACTCGCCATCGCCCCGCGTCGCGCCCAGTGTGAAGCGGCCATCTTCATATTGCAGGACCACCGTGAGGCCGTCGAACTTTGGTTCGACAACGTAGCCGAGGCGGGCCTGTTCATCCTCCGGCAGAAGGCGCAACAGTCGCTCGCGCCACTTGCGCAGGTCCTCTTCAGCGAAGGCGTTTGCCAGGCTCAGCACAGGGACGTGATGCCGCACTTTTTCGAAGCGCTCGGCGACCGCGCCGCCGACGCGAACAGTGGGGCTGTTGGCGTCGAGCAGTTGCGGGTGCTGCTCCTCCAGCGTTTGGAGTTCGCGAAAGAGGGCGTCAAAGGCTGCGTCGCTGATCTCAGGATCGTCAAGAACGTAGTAGCGGTGCTGA